>CAWBGI010000001.1:0-1206173 GCA_963788225.1 uncultured Acidobacteriaceae bacterium
CTCGCTCTCTTTGAGCGATTGCGCACTATTTTTTAGATCAGTAATATCAATACCGATCCCGAGCACGTGCTGGGAACCATTGCGCACCATAACGCCGTGTGCGTCGATCCAAATGATCGTTCCATTAGGGTGCACGAGACGATACTGCGCTGCGTACTCGTTTGATTTCCCATCTAAGACTTTTTGAATAGCTCCTTCGACTCTACTTCTGTCGTCAGGATGTAACCGCTCTACCGCTTCCTCAACCCGGCCAGAAAATGTGTCTCGAGTAAATCCGAACTGCCTGTAGGTCTCATCCGACCACGTGACGGTGTTCGCGACCACATCCCAGTCCCACAATCCGATTCGGAGACCCGCCTTCTGCGCCAACTCTAACCGCTTTTGCCATTCCTGAGCCGCCTGTTCCGCCCGCTTGCGTTCTCTGGTATCCCGAAGCACCACCTCGACGGCGGGTGCGCCGTACCACGATATTGGAATCGCAACGGCCTCTGCGTCCACCGACGAACCGTCACAGGCGATCAGAGTGACTTCCATCGGCACGGAAGCCTCCCCAGTCAGATAGCACTCTTCAATTCGGTTCTTCATCGTGACTCGCAACTCGGGCTTGATGAACTCGTCGATTTCATGGCCGAGGAGGTGCTCAGGTCTTGTCGCCTTATGAAGGCGTACGGCGAATGGATTTACGAAAACGATCCTGCCTTCCGTATGGACTAATATGGCGTCAGGTAAAGCCTCAACCAGCTTCCGAAATCTGTGCTCGCTTTCCGTTATCTCTTCGAGCGACCTGACCCTCTGGTTCAGTTCACCCAAACCCGGCGCGTTTTGAGACATCCTATACTCCTCGTATGAAGTTCAACATACAAACGGAACCTTGGTTGGAATGTGATCGAAATCACAGCCCGTTGTTACCTAAGTGCCATAGTCCTCTCCCATAGCCATTTCGCTACGCAACTGAGGCAAAATCTGGGGACAGACGGTGGAGTGCACCCCAAAACTGAGACAAGGAAAATGGTGACAGTTCTCGAGAGGAGAACGCATGTCACAAGGCGAACCGAAGCAGATTGAATACGCGAAGGAGTTGAAGCTGGCCGCGGTGCGGCGGGTGTTATCGGGAGAAAGCGTGAGCGGGGTGGCGCAAGAAGCTGGGCATTCGACGGAAGCGGCTGTACGTGTGGAAGGATCGGTACGCAGAGTTAGGGGAAGCTGGGCTCGTGCATCGGCGGAGAGGAAGACCGCGAAAGCAAACGCTGGCAGCGGCCAGTGGGTCGGAAGCCATGGCCGGACGTGGGGAGTTGCTGGCGGCGCGGAAGCGGATCGCAGAGTTAGAACGCAAAGTAGGGCAGCAGGAGTTGGAACTGGATTTTTTCGGCGAAGCCTTGCGGCGCATCGGAGTGGACGGGAAGCGATCTGCACGTTGATCGCGGAGCGGGCCGAGCAAGGCGGCCTCAGGGTGGAGCGAATGTGCGAGTTGAGCGGCGTGAGCCGCGCGGGATTTTATCGGCACTGGGAAGCCTCCGCACCGCGACAGGTAGATACGGCAGTGCGCGATGCCATCCAGCAAGTGATCGTGGCGAAGCGGTTCTATGGCTATCGGCGAGTGCAGCGAGAGTTGCGGCAGCGCGGGCTCCCGGTCAACGCCAAGCGCGTGTTGCGGCTCATGCGCGAGGACAATCTGCTCGGTTTGCGCAGGCGGCGATTTGTGCCGGCGACGACGGATTCGCAGCATGGCTGGCGGGTATGGCCGAACCTGGCGCGCGGCCTGGTGACGCAAAACCTCAATGAACTCTGGGTGGCCGATATCACCTATGTGCGATTGCAGGAGGAGTTTGTCTATCTCGCCGTGGTGCTGGATGCACATTCCCGGCGGGTGATCGGGTGGGCGCTGGCGCGACATCTGGGCGCGAGTTTGGCACTGGAGGCGTTGCGCCTGGCACTGGCGGAACGACAACCCGCGCCGGGCTTGATTCATCATTCCGACCGCGGCATCCAGTACGCATGTTCCGACTATCTCACCCTGCTCGCCGACCATGGCGCGCAACCGAGCATGAGTCGGGTGGGCAATCCTTACGACAATGCCAAGGCTGAATCTTTCATGAAGACCCTGAAGCAGGAGCAAGTACGCGGCAACCACTGGCGCGATCTGGACGCCTTGCGCGGTGACCTGGCGACGTTCTTAGAGACCACTTACAACCACCAGCGGCTGCATTCGGCGCTCGGATATCAAACGCCCGCCGCTTTCGAGCAGCAGTTGTGGGCCCGCAGCCTCGAAGCTTCTACAGAGCTGACTGGGGCGAGGGAGCTAACCGCCCCCTCGCCCCAGACCCCACTCCCCGGTTTACAATGTTTTTCGCAACGCAACTGTCCCTAGTTCTTTTGTCTCACCTCAGGGGTGCATTCCAACGGGACGTTCCCCCTATTTCAGGCTGAGACCCGAAACTTGCCATTGGCCCCTTGACAACTCCCCACTCCCCTCCCTATAATTAGCACTCGATAGGCGAGACTGCTAACAACACTCGCTAACCCTTAACAATTCATAGCCTTACGAACGTCAACAATCCAACCTTGAAAGGAGTTGCAACATGGCGAAATTCACACCGCTCCACGACCGCATTCTGGTAAAGCGCGTGGAAGAGGCCACCACCACCCGTGGCGGCATCATCATTCCCGACAGCGCAAAAGATAAGCCGCAGGAGGGCGAAGTCATTTCCGTCGGCAAAGGCCGCGTCAACGAAGACGGCAAGACCTTCGCTCTAGCCGTTAAAGAGGGCGACCGCATTCTGTTCGGCAAGTACTCCGGCACCGAAATCAAAATTGACGGCGAAGACTTCATCATTATGAAAGAAGAAGAAGTCCTCGGAGTCCTGACCGGCGCCGCCAACTCGGCCAAGAAAGAACTAGCCGGCTCAAGGAAGTAAGCGACCCAAAGAGGGGTTGTCATCCTGAGCGCGCACTTTGCGCGAAGGATCTCAATCTTATCCGCACTCTCAGTTCTGAGGGTTTTAACTAAGAACTGGGAACCGAAACTGAGAACTAGATTCTCAAGACTTCATTAGGAGAAGAAGAAAATGGCAAAGCAAATCGTACACGGCGAAGAGTCCCGCCAGGCAATCCTGCGCGGCGTCAATCTTCTAGCCGACGCAGTAAAAGTTACACTCGGCCCCAAGGGCCGCAACGTGGTAATCGAAAAGAAATTCGGCTCGCCCACCATCACCAAAGACGGCGTCACTGTAGCCAAAGAAATCGAACTCAAGGACGGCCTCGAAAACATGGGCGCCCAGATGGTTCGCGAAGTCGCCAGCAAGACCTCTGACGTAGCCGGCGACGGCACCACAACCGCCACGGTCCTGGCCCAAGCGATTTATCGCGAAGGCGTAAAGACCGTAGCTGCAGGCGCCAACCCCATGGCCCTGAAGCGCGGCATCGAGCGCGCCGTCGTCACCGTTTGCGGCAAGCTCGACAAGGAAGGCAACCGCGAAAAAGGCGAACTCGACAAGTTCTCCAAACCCGTCTCCGGCGAAATGATAGCCCAAGTCGGCACCATTTCGGCGAACAACGATGAGACGATTGGGCACATTATTGCCGAAGCTATGAAGAAAGTTGGCAAGGATGGCGTGATCACCGTCGAAGAGTCGAAGACGCTGGAGACGCAGCTGGAAGTGGTCGAGGGCATGCAGTTCGATCGCGGCTATCTCTCGCCCTATTTTGTTACCGATCCTGAGCGGATGGAAGTTTCGCTCGAGAACGCTTACATCCTGATCAACGAGAAGAAGATCAGCTCGATGAAGGATCTTCTCCCGCTGCTCGAGCAGATTGCCAAGGGCGGCAAGCCGCTGGTCATCATCGCAGAAGACGTCGAGGGTGAAGCGCTGGCTACGCTCGTGGTCAACAAGCTGCGTGGGACGCTGCAAGTCGCGGCCGTCAAGGCTCCGGGCTTCGGCGATCGGCGCAAGGCGATGCTGCAGGATATCGCCATCCTCACCGGCGGCAAGGCCATTACCGAAGACCTGGGCATCAAGCTGGAGAACGTGCAGATCAGCGATCTCGGGCAGGCCAAGAAGATCACCATCGACAAGGACAACACCACGCTCGTCGAAGGCAAAGGCAAGCACAGTGAGATCGAAGGCCGCGTAAAAGAAATTCGCAGCCAGATCGACAAGACCACCAGCGACTACGACCGCGAGAAGTTGCAGGAGCGGTTGGCCAAGCTGGTCGGAGGCGTAGCCGTAATCAAAGTCGGCGCCGCAACCGAAACCGAAATGAAGGAAAAGAAAGCCCGCGTGGAGGATGCCATGCACGCAACCCGCGCAGCCGTGGAAGAAGGCATTGTCCCCGGCGGCGGAGTGGCACTGGCCCGTTGCGTCGCGGCTCTCGACAAGCTGAAGCTCGAAGGCGATGAGCAGATCGGCGTCAACATCGTGAAGCGCGCCCTGCAAGAGCCCATGCGGCAGATCGTCGAAAACGCCGGCGAAGAAGGCGCGGTCGTGCTCGGCAAGGTGCTCGACTCCAAGGACAGCAACTACGGCTTCAACGCCCTGACCAACGAGTATGAGGACCTGGTCAAGGCAGGCGTGCTCGATCCGACCAAGGTAGTGCGCACTGCACTCACCAACGCCGGTTCGATTGCGTCGTTGATGCTGACCACTGAAGCCCTGGTAGCGGAGATTCCGGAAAAGAAGGAAGCTTCGATGCCGGGTGGGCACGGTGGCGGCGGCATGGACGGCATGTACTAAGAACAGCTGCCGGCCACCAGCCGCCAGTTGCCAGCAAAGTCAAAGGCCCTGCTCGGAGAGTGGGGCCTTTTTCATTAGCTTCGCCCCCCTGAGGGGAAGAAACTTCAAGATCCCTGCTCTAGCAATGCTGCGCTGCGCGTTTGAGTAGCGTGAAACTGGGACACAACTGCTCGATGCGCTCGAGGGAGGCTAGCTCGGCTATACGAGCGGCAACAGCTTCTGTATACGGGACCTGAGCCTCCGCGAGCAATTCTGACAGCCGACTCTTGGGATTCGGAAACTGTTCTGGCGACCGGTCAGGGGGTGGATACTGCCGCTGTGTACCTCGCTCAACCGCAACCTTCGACAGGGCTTCGTGGTCCGCGAGAAGCCAGGATTCTATGGCTCGCACAGCAACTGCGAACTCTACGGGAAAGGGATAATCACGCGGATCCATCGCGTCCTGGAACTTTTTCAACTCACGTTCCGGAGACGCCAAGTGGGAATCCTTTACGACTATGGCTTTGTCTAGGCGGCCTGTGGCCCTCAGCCTACTGAACTCCTGAAGGCGGGCCTTAAGAGTTGTCGTCACACGGTAGTCGTTTCCACAACGTCTTACGAGAACCCTTTCAAGATCGGGACGTAGCCGCTTCAAAAACGTTTCCAGTACCGCCACGTCGTAGTTCCCAGCCCCCACCAGGGCGAAAAGCGGCATTATGCTCCTCCGAGGGCGCCACTGTACCAGAGATCGCCGAGGCCCACTTCTTGATCCTCCAACAATGATTGGAGGTGTGGCTGGTCGGAAGGATGTACGATTTTAGTCTCGCCCTCTTTTTTTTCTACGATAATCAGTTCTTCGAGATCAAACTTATCGACTACGTAGGGTGAATGCGTCGTGATTAAGACCTGCGCGGCTCCCGATGGCTGGTTCAAATAAACAGACTGCCACTGCCGGTGCAGATTCAAGAGAGCTTCGAGCAACCTGGGGTTGAGGTGGTTCTCGACCTCTTCGAGGCAGTGGAGCGGAGCGCCAAATTCAGGGGGGGCAAGAATCTCTGATGCCAACGCAATGAAGCATAACTCGCCACCCGAAAGCCCCCATGCGTTCACGGGGCGTTGAAGATATTTATCTCTGCTCGAAAGGAAGGTTGTTTGAAGCTGCGTAAGCTCAGTCACAAGTTCTTGTAAACCGGGGAAACAGTCCTTCGCGACCTGCTCAATGCGCTTGAAATTGTCAGAATGTGACGTCTTCAACGTGGCAAGCCAGGACGCTAAGTTATCACCCGATTCCGAGAGAAAGGTCGCGCGCGAGGCGGGGTTGACCTGGGTCATTGCTTGCGGAATGAGCCGATGAAACTGCCAGCTGCTCAAGTATTGCTTAAAGCGTGTCCCCGTCCAGCCCGGGACATTAAATTCCAACGCAGATTGGCTCGGATCGCCGGATGCGTCGAATGCCTTGCTTCCGTCGATGTTTCTCGCAATCCCACGGCCCGATTTGAAGTCAATAAGTTGAACCCATTTGCTTGCGTTGGAAACCGTCAGTTTCTCGGAGAGCAGAGTTATGATCCCCAATGCGGTGCCGTCTATCTCAACTTCATACTCAACTTGTGCCGTATCCAGGCCCAGTTCCGTGACATCCGCCAAGAGGCGGAGGTAAATAGGGCCTGAGTCTTTTCCTTTCCACTGAACTTCCGGGTATCCAAGGCGATCGGTAAGGGCCTTCTTTGGCCCAACAATGGCGAGGGCCGTTAGGAATCTGAACGCTTCGATGATGTTCGTTTTCCCGGAGGCGTTTGGACCGACGAGTACGTTGTTCAGTCCTAGACCGACGTTGAGGTTCCTCAGCGAACGGAAATTCTTAACCTGCAGGTTCTTGATCATCGACAAAGGCCCTTTAGGAAGTTTCTACCCTCCTCAGTATACGTCCGCCCGAACGATGGGAAACAAACTATAGCGGTTCGCCCTTTCCCGTCGTCTCGTCCGCATCCTCTCGTGGGCTTGGGGAGACCGCCTAGGCTGGGCTGGCGGTCTGATGAACCTGGGCCGCTGGACAGCCGAGGGCGACTGTCCCCACGTGGTTGAGGCACCTCGGCGGCTGAAAAGCCGGCTATATCCTGAAGCGCATCTTTCACGCAGGCTGGAAGGCCTGCTCCACCCTCGCAATTATCACAGCCTGAAGCGCCGCTCTTCCACTGTACTTGATGCATAAGCGCAGCGCTCTAGGCACTGCGCCACACCGAATCCAGATCCCCCTCCAAAAAGATTTCCACAGATTTATTTTCTTGATGTTCAGGATGACCTTGCCCTCGCTTTTGGGACAGGGATACTGGAAATAGGGCGATTCTTGTGGCTAAGAAAAGCAGGTTCCTCACCGGGCTTTCGCCCGGTTCGGAATGACAAGAATTGGGATAGATGACAAACAGAGAGGACATGGGTGATTTGGAATGAGTGTGTTGATTGGGGATTTGATGGCGGTGGCGGATGAGCGGTATGAACCGGGCGGGAGAAAGAAAAAGCGGACGAAGCGTGGTGGTGGGAAGAAGGAGATGGAGGCGGCGTCTTGTGGTGGGTCGTGTTGCGAGTCGTGTGGCGCTCCCATCTTACGGCGGGCTCGGGGCGGGCCGCGCAAGGGATGCGAGGAGTGGGGCATTGGGAGTGAGCTTCAGCGGGAGTCTTTGCGGCCGGAGTCGTTGAGGAAGCAGAAGTGGATGCCTCCGAAGCGGATGGGGGAGCTTTCGGAGCTGGACTTTCTTCGGAAGACTATGGGGATGGGGATGATTGTGTCGAAGCCGTGGGGAGACAGTTATCGATACGATTTTATTTGCGACACGGGCGAGTTGTGGAGAGTGCAGGTGCGATCGACGGATGAACGGTTTGGGGCGCGGGGATATGCGGTGCATGCGTAGGTTTATGTGGGCAAGAAGATTGTGGGGCTGACGGAGAAAGATATTGATGTGATCGTGGGCTACATTGTTTCGCGGGATATCTGGTACGTGGTTCCGGTGAAGGCGTTTGTGCCGCGGAAGAATCTGTGGTTCTATCCGGATGGAAGTAAGAAGGGAGCGAGGTTTGAGAAGTATCGGGATGCCTGGTGGGTAATGATGGGAAAGAAAGGAGAGAGCGGGCAGGCGGATCGCCGCGGAAAAAAACGCAAATAGGCTGGATACAAGGGCCCCCCTCATCGAGGGCGGGGCTTTCTTCGTTCACATTGCCGGTGCTTGCGTCGTCGGAAGTCACCCTTAAGTCTCGTGCGGGAAAATCAATGCGCTGCATCGAAATTGACGATTGTACTTGGACGGGCGTTTCAGGGTAGACAATTAGTATGGCGGAGAAGCGCCTGACATTCTCGGCGGATCACGATGCATGCGGCGTGGGGTTTATTGCGCAGCTGGGCGGACTTGCGTCTCATGGCATCGTTGAGCGCGGACTTGGCGCTCTGGCGCGCCTGGCGCATCGCGGAGGTGTGGATGCTGACGGGCGCAGCGGCGATGGCGCGGGACTGCTGGTCGGGCTTCCGAAAGCGTTCTTCCGCAAGGCTGCTCGTTTCGATGGGGTTCGATTGCCGGATGAGTTTGCCGTCGGAATGGTGTTTCTTCAGCGTGGCCAAGAAGCGCAAGCGCTGGCTGCGATTCAAGGTGCGGTTGAGAAATTTGATTTGTCATTTCTTGGGTGGCGCACGGTTCCTACTGATCCATCGATTCTCGGACCGCGCTCCAGCGATTCTCTGCCGGTTGTTAGGCAATGCTTTATCGCGCCTCGGAGCAGGTCTTCCTACCTGACATCCTCAGGGTTCGATTCCTCGGCCTTTGAGTTGCAGCTGTTCCGGCTGCGGCAGGAGCTTGAGACTGCGCCGGGTTCCGGCTACTACTGTTCGCTGTCATCGAGAACCATCGTTTACAAGGGATTGCTGACGCCGGAGCAGTTGGCAGCGTTCTATCCGGATTTGAGCGATCCGGAGTTCGTGAGTTCGTTTGTAGTTTTCCACCAGAGGTATTCCACCAACACGGCGCCCAGCTGGGGGCTGGCGCAACCGTTTCGATTCGTAGCGCACAACGGCGAGATCAACACCATCAGCAGCAACCGGCGCTGGTTTCAAGCGCGTGGGGCGACGTTGCGGCATCAGCTTCGAGTGCCGCGTGGCTGCAGATTGCTGCAGCCGGGGATGAGCGACTCGGCTAGTTTTGATAATGCTTTGGAAGCTTTGGTGCGAAGTGGTTCCAGCATTGCCGAGTCTGCAATGCGCCTGGTGCCGCCGGCATGGGAAAACGATAAACTTCTCGACCCAAAGCTGCGCGAGTTTCTCGCCAGCAGCGCTGCTGTACAAGAACCCTGGGACGGGCCCGCTGCTTTGATTTTTACCGACGGACATTTCATCGGCGCCAAGCTGGATCGTAACGGCCTGCGTCCGCTGCGCTACACGCTGACGTCGGATGGGTTGCTTATTGTCGGCTCCGAAGTCGGCATTACTGAGCTTTCCGATAAGCAGGTTGTGGAACGGCAGCGACTTGGCCCCGGAGAAATGCTGATTGCCGACCCTGTGAGTGGGACTTTGTTCCGGCCGAACCAAATTGCGCAGCTTGTGCCGGCAACTGTCAGTTTCCCCACCGCAACGGTTATTCCGGCCAAACATGAGGCCGAGCCGCTCATGATCGATGGCAACCGTTTGATGGCCGCTTTCGGCTGGACCGAAGACCAGTTCCGCATGCTCTTCTACCCTCTCGTGGAAAACGGGCAGGAAGCGCTGTGGAGCATGGGTGATGACGCTCCTCCGGCTTTTCTGTCGAGTCTGCCGCGTCCGCTTTGGGATTACTGCAAGCAACGCTTTGCTCAGGTCACGAACCCGCCCATCGACCCGCTGCGCGAGAGCCACGTGATGTCGCTTGACGTTCATCTGGGCAAGAATACGAAGCTGAGTTCTCCGCTGCTTGATGCCGGGCAAATGGACGCGCTGGCCGGAGCGCTGTCGCCGGTTCATTGCATCGACATAACTTTTGAGACGGGCGGAGGGGTTGAGGCTGCGCGCGAAGTTTTGCGCCGAATCCGCGAAGAAGCATCGTCGCAAGCTTTACGTTCCGGCGCTATTTTGTTGAGCGATCGTACTCTGAACGACATGCGGGCGGCTTTGCCCGCGCTACTGGCGGTTTCGTGCGTGTGGCAAGCGATGATCGACGCCGGGGCGTGGCACGTTCCGCTGATTGCGGAAACTGGCCAGGTGGTCGATACGCATCACTTGGCCCTGCTGGTCGCTGCCGGAGCGAGCGCGGTGCATCCACATTTGGCCATGAGCATGGCATCGCGCGCCGACGTTAATGGTCCCGCGCGCTATCGTGCCGGAATCGAAAAGGGTTTGCGCAAGGTGCTCGCCCGGATGGGCATTTCCACGATCAGCAGTTATCGGAACAGCCAGTTGTTCGAGACCATCGGCCTTGATTCCGAAGTGTGTTCGGAGTTCTTCGAGAATGCCGGTCACACCCTGAGCCGCAAGAGTTTGGACGATCTGTTGCGCGACTGCATCTCTTCGCACGCGGCCGGTTTCGCGGCTTCTGCCGCAGAGTTCCGCGATGCCGGCCTCTATCGATTCCGCCGCAATGGCGAACAGCACGCCAGTTCGCCTGAATTCGTGCGGCGCATGCATCGCTACATCAAATCGCCGACGGAGCAGAATCGGGCAGCTTTGACGGTGCTCTCCGAAGACCGGAAGGAGAACGGGAAAAATGTTGCGGTGCGAGACTTGCTGGAGTTCCGTCCGGCCCAGCCTGTTCCCTTAGATGAAGTGGAAAGTGAAGTTTCTCTGCTCAGCCGCTTCAGCACGCAGGCAATGTCTCTGGGAGCGATCTCGCCGGAGGCCCACCAGACCCTGGCCATCGCCATGAACCGGCTCGGAGGCCGCAGCAATACCGGCGAAGGCGGAGAAGATCCAAACATCTATTACGAGCGGCCGGAGGCGAACAACCGCGTCAAGCAAGTCGCTTCGGCGCGATTTGGCGTGACTGCGGAATATCTGGTGCATGCCGATGAAATCGAAATCAAGATGGCGCAAGGCTCGAAGCCGGGCGAAGGCGGGCAGTTGCCGTCCACCAAGGTGACGCCTTACATTGCGCGCTTGCGGCACGCCATTCCCGGGACCTCACTCATTTCGCCGCCGCCGCACCATGACATCTACAGCATCGAGGACCTGGCGCAGCTGATTTACGATCTGCGCGCGGTGAATCCGAACGCGCGCATTGGGGTTAAGCTGGTTTCGAGTTCTGGAGTCGGAGTCATCGCCACCGGCGTCGCTAAAGCTGGCGCGGACGTAATTACGATCAGCGGTCACGATGGCGGCACGGGCGCGTCGCCGCTCACTTCCATTAAGAACACGGGCCTGCCGTGGGAAATCGGTTTGCGCGATGCCCATACTGCGCTGGTGCAGGCAGGCCTGCGCGCCCGAGTGCGATTGCGCGTGGACGGAGGTTTGAAGTTTGCCCGCGACGTGGTGGTCGCGGCGCTGCTGGGCGCTGAGGAATTTGGGTTTGGAACGGCCGCTCTGCTTGCCATCGGCTGCGTTATGGCGCGGCAATGTCATCTCAACACCTGTCCCGTGGGCATTGCGACTCAGGACGAAACCTTGCGTGCGCGTTTTGCCGGGAACCCGGAGATGGTGGAAAGGTATTTCCGCGCGCTGGCAGCCGATGTGCGCGAATTGCTGGCGAAGATGGGAGCGGGATCGATTGATGAGATTCTTGGCGCCGTGGAGCGGTTACAGCCCCGGTCGGCTGAGGCCGAAAAAGGCGTGGCCTCGCTGTTGCAGCCCATCGCCAACCCGCCGGCGCAGTTTCCCTGCCCTCGTGAGGACAGTGGCGCGCTCCATCTTGAATTGAATCGGGTGGTGGACGATCTGGAATCGATGTCTCTGCGTCCGTATCGTTTTGAAATCACGAGCGAGGACCGGGCCGTGGGTGCGCACTTCAGCGGCGAAGTTCTGCGCCGACTCGGATCTTCGTTTGGCCGTTCGACTCTGGAGATGACCGGCGCCGACTGCGAGTTCACCGGCACCGCGGGACAAAGCTTCGGCGCGTTCCTCATTTCCGGGGCCAACTTCCGGCTGACTGGAGAAGCGAACGATTATGTGGGCAAAGGACTGTGCGGCGGCAGCATCGCCATTACCGCGCACGCCGAGGCGTCGAAACGTGGAGATGTTCTGGTTGGGAATACCGTGCTGTATGGAGCCACTTCCGGTGAGTTGTTTGTCGCCGGCCGCGCGGGAGAACGGTTCGCGGTCCGCAACAGCGGAGCGCTCGCCGTGGTCGAGGGCGTGGGCCGCCACGGCTGCGAATACATGACTGCGGGCGTGGTGGTGATTCTCGGTCCGGCAGGCGCGAATATGGGAGCGGGGATGACCGGCGGCCTTGCTTACTTGTTGCGTGCCGACGCCGATGACTATTTCAACGACGATCACATCAACCGCGACTCGGTGCGATTCTCAACCCTCGAATCTCAGGAAGAACAGTGGTTGCGCCGCATTCTTCGCCGGCACTTGCAGCTCACTGGTAGTCCTAAGGCGGCAGAGCTGCTCGCCCGCTCAGCATTGCCGCTGCTTCGGGTTGAGCCTCTCGCGCCCCCGTGCTCGATCGAAGAATCGTGGAGTTCCATTCTTTCGCGCCTCGCTGCCGAGGAAGCCGGCGACTTCGGAAGCGACAGGCTCCTGTCTCCCGAAAGATCCGCCGTTCAATAAGCATTTAATGACGGATTCGTGCTTGCCATTCCTTCAGGAACGCCAGCATCTGGCTGGGTTCAAGTTGCCGAGACAAACGGCACTCCACTCGTCGTCTACCGCTCCAACTCTCGAGAGCGGCGAAGTTCGCTATAATTCTCCATGGATTTTGATCAACTTGTAACGTTCCTCGAGGTCGCCCGCCAAGGCAGCTTCTCGCGCGCGGGAGAGAAGGTTTTCCGCTCGCAATCGGCGGTCAGCGCGCAGATCCGCCAATTGGAGCAGGAATACGGCGACCGGCTGCTCGACCGCTCGGGCAAGTCAGTCAAACTTACTCCCGCGGGTGAGGTGTTCCACGAATATGCGTTGCGCATGAAAAAGCTGCGCGACGAATCGCTGGTCGCGGTTGCCGATCACGGCCACACGCCGCGCGGCACATTGATGGTCGGCGCCAATGAAGCCACTTGCCTTTACGTTTTACCCGAGGTTTTTGGAGACTACTGCCGCCGTTTTCCCGACGTACAAATCAGCATCTATCGCAATTTCACTTACAAGATCGTCGAGAAGCTGGAAAATGGCTCTCTCGATGTGGGCGTACTGAGCCTGCCGGTGCAATCTCCCAGCCTGAGGATCCAGGCTATCTATCGCGACCGCTTGATGCTGATGGTGAGTCCCAAGAACCCCCTGGCGAAGCTGAAGTCGGCTCCGATCGCCGACATCGTGAAACATCCCCTGCTTCTGCCAAAGACCGGTCACACCCGCAGACTGCTGGACAAGCTGTTCCGCGAATACAACACGGAACTCAAGGTCAGGATGGAATTACCCAGTATCGGAATGATCAAGAGTTTCGTGGCCGCCGATCTTGGCGTGTCGCTGATCAGCGCAGCCTTTGCGCGGGATGAAGTAGCAGCCGGGAGGGTTAAGCTGGTGGATCTTGAAGGCCCTGAATTGTGGCGCGAACTCGGCCTTGCGTACAGGCGCGACCGCACACTGTCAGTGGCCACGAAAAGCTTTGTGAACGTCGTACGGCAACTCTCAGACCACCTGACGAAAACGGAAGCGCACGCCTAGAGTCTGATCTCATACAGCGCTATCTGACAGCATTGAGCGGAGCCCAGGTCAGGCGGCCTTGCGGCCCTGTTTAGCGCTGTGGACAACGGTCGCCGGCAGCTGCAGCACACGAACCTTTGAATCTTTCTTGGTTGTGACGTGAACTGCGACGCCGTCTGCCTCCGGGAATGGGTCCGAAACGACCTCAAACTCTTCCCCATAAAGGCGCACGTGCCGGGAGGCCGAAAATCCAAGATGTTTCACGTGCTCACAGATTTCCGAAACTGAGGAGGATTCAGTATTGCGACTGGTAGCCATAATAAGACCATTATATTCTTCCAACAGAGTGCCTGCCGCACTCGTTCAGTGGCAAGAGCGATTCATTTCTAATGGTTTTACAGTAGTATTCTCGCGTAAATAACTTCCAGGTTACTCGATTCGGTGAGAGGGAAAAAATCCGTGCCGCAAGATGAAAAGACTGGCTACAACCGCTTTCTCCTGCTGGTTGCGGGACTAGGCGGCTTGCTGTACGGCGTGGATGTGGGCATCATAGCAGGCGCCCTGCCCTACCTCGAGGCAACTTCCGGGTTGAATGCGGGCCAGCTTTCGATCGTGGTTGCGGCCGTGCTGCTCGGCAGCGTGATCTCAACTCTATTTGCCGGAACGCTGGCCGACTGGATGGGCCGCAAGCCTCTGATGGCGCTCAGTGGTGTGCTGTTTGTCGTCAGCATTCCATTGATTGCACTGTCGCATGGTTACGAGCCATTGGTTCTGGGCCGGCTTTTGCAGGGCATCAGCGCGGGTTTAATCGGAGTAGTAGTGCCCCTGTATTTGGCCGAGTGTCTGGCGGCATCGAACCGCGGCAAAGGCACCGGCATCTTTCAGTGGCTGCTGACACTCGGCATTGTGGCGGCTGCCCTGGTTGGTATGTATTTCAGTATTCGAGTGGAGGAAGTCGCGAAACTGGGCGACCCTGCGGGATTATTTGCTTTTAAAAACACCGCGTGGCGCAGCATCTTCTGGGTTTCGCTGCCGCCGGGAGTTTTGTTTGTGATCGGCAGCGTGATGGTGGCGGAATCACCACGCTGGCTGTTCCGACGCGGCAGGCGTGAGGGTGCGTACGCCGCGCTTCTTCGCTCCCGCACCAGCCAGCAGGCCGACCTCGAACTTGCGGAAATGGAGCAAGCGGCCGCCGCGGAGAAAGCCCAGACCTCAACTGGAACGAAAGTCAAGGAATCGCTCTTGCACCGCAAGTATGTGATCCCATTCGTGCTCGCCTGCGTCATTCTCGCGTGCAATCAGGCCACTGGAATCAACTCGATCATTGGCTATAACGCGAACATTCTTTTGCAGAGCGGTCTTACCGACGTGCAGGCGCATTGGGGCTACGTTCTTTTCACTATCGTGAACTTTCTCACCACGATCGCCGGCGTCATGCTGGTCGATCGTAAGGGCCGCAGATTTCTGCTCTCGGTTGGAACCGCCGGGATTATTGTGTCGCTGGTTTGTACCGGCCTGCTTTTTCGGCAGACGGAGCGCTTGCGCGTGGATTCCAGAGGCGCGGTTCAGTCCATGGCGAAGGCGGACCAAAAGATCAGCCTCACGTATGATCAGAAGCTCGCCCAGACGCTGCTAAGCGCAGCTGGAACCGCTGCCCAGCCCATCGGCAACCGGCCCACTTCTTTGGTGGTTATCTATTCGTATGGCGACTTCCAGGCTGCGACCAAGGCCGCGCGTTCCGATGACAGCGCGCCGACTTCGATTGAAATCACTCGCGAAAGCTGCGTGCCCGCCAACAAGGTGGTGGCATTCTTTTCCAATCCTTTCGGCGATCTCGATGCGGCGCGCCAGGCTCCGCTGAGAGTTGATAACGCTCTGATCACTCCCTTGCCCAGCCAACACAGCGGATGGATGGTCGCCATCACTCTTTTTGTCTTCATGGCGTTCTATGCCGTCGGCCCCGGCGTCTGTGTCTGGCTGGCGCTCTCCGAATTGATGCCCACCCGGATACGCTCGAATGGCATGAGCATCGCGCTGCTGCTGAATCAGGCAGTTTCCACGGCCATCGCCGCCGTCTTTCTACCCACGGTGGGCAAGTATGGTTACGCGACTATGTTTTTCGGTTTTGCGAGCTGCACCGTGATCTACTTCATCACGGCCGCGGTGTTCCTGCCGGAAACGAAAGGGAAAACGCTGGAAGAGATCGAAGCGCACTTTGAGGGCGCGAGAAAACAAGCTGGCGTGGCAACGGCTTGAACCATGGAAAAATGGAGCGGGAGACCGGGATCGAACCGGCGACATCCAGCTTGGGAAGCTGGCGTTCTACCGCTGAACTACTCCCGCTCACAGGCAAGAATTGACAACAACGTAAGCCTGAACAAAGCAAAGTCTAGCACTCGAAGCCGAAGGAAACAATCACGGCAAGGACGTGGCGATTTCTCGGCGCTCCTCCGCGGTCGTTCTCCGTGACCTCTTGCGTTTTGAAGGTTATGCCGTCGGGTCAAAACGTTTAACGCGGAGAGTGCTGAGAACATCCGCGAAGGGCGCGAAGATTCCAAATCGCCTCTTCGATTGCTCTGCTTCAACCACCGGAGTGCTCATTTCATTTAGACTGCCTGAAGTGAACAAAATGTCTTCGTATCCTAGAAAGCACACCGGGCCGGGTCCTTCCAGCGATCAGCTGGCGGTTCCCGAGCCTGCATTTTCGGAGCGAGCGCGCACTTTGGTTTACCTTGGCCGCATTGGCAGCCTTTCCACGCTCTCACGCAAACAGCCCGGTTTCCCCTTCGGCTCGGTGATGCCCTACGGACTCGACGCCCGTGGGCGTCCTATTTTCCTTATCAGCAGCATGGCCATGCACACGCAGAATCTACAAGCGGACTCGCGCGCCAGCCTGCTCGTAACCCAGCCTGAGGCCAGCGGCGATCCTCTGGGCGCGTCGCGAGTCACACTCATGGGAAATGTTGTGACCATTCCGAAGGCCGAGGTGCCGGACGCGCGCCAGCTTTACCTGGAGCGCTACGCCAACAGCAAGTACTGGGTGGATTTTGAAGACTTCTCTTTTTATCGCATGGAGGTGCTGGACGTTTATTACGTTGGCGGCTTCGGAGTAATGGGCTGGGTACAGGCTTCGGACTACGACCGGGCCCAACCTGATCCGCTGGCCGATGCTGCGGCTGGAATTATCGAACACATGAATACTGACCATAAGGATGCGCTCATACTTTTGGCTCGGGCGTTTGCGGGGATCGAGTCTCAGGAGGCGGCGATGACTTCGGTGGACAGGCTCGGTTTTCATGTTCGCTTGAAAACTCAAGAGGGAATGAAAGGCGCGCGCGTTGCTTTCGTGCGCGAAGTGAGGAATCCCGGGGAAGCTCGTAAGGTTCTGGTCGAGATGGTGCGGCAGGCACGGCAAATCGGCGGTCCTTAGCGCTGACACCTCGGCGAAGGCGCCCGGTACCAGGCGAGGTCGCCAAACAAATGCCGGAATCCTTGCGGATTCCGGGCATTGAATCTTTCTTCAAAAGTAGCTGGCTGGAAGCCGGGAAGTCCGCAGTTCGAGAGCCTGTCAAGCCCAAACGTTACGGTCTAATTTCGAATACCGTGCCGACCCCTTCAGCCCCGCCATAGGCCGTGGTACCGTATAGGAACCCGTGGCTGTCCATAACCAAGCTGCTCGAGGGAGTCTGCCCATCGGTGCCGTTATTGCTGAAGCTGTGAAGAACCGTCTCGGACCACGTGCCGCCCGCCTGTGGGGACAGCTCAAACACCGCCCCGACTGAATTGGCGCCGCCGCCCGTCGTGGTGCCGTAAAGGTTGCCGGCTGCATCGAAGATGGGAGTGACGAAGGCAGGCTTGGCCCCATCTGAACCCCCGGTGAAATTGTAGAGGCCCATCTCGGTCCAGGTGCCGTCTCCAGCGGGCGACATCTCAGATACGGTTCCGCAACCGCTGCCGCAACTCCCCATGTTGCCGCCTTGAGTAGTGACGAAGAAGAGGTTGCCGTTGGTGTCGAAAACCAGGCCGCCCTCGGGCCAGAGTCCGCAACTGCCAAAGCAGGTGTGGAAGCTATGCAGAAGGGTCTCCGTCCACTGGCCGCCGGAGCTTGGCGATAGTTCGAAGACAGTTCCGCAACCATTTTCGCAATTGAAGATGCTGCCATTCAGGGTTGTGCCATAGAGGTTGCCGGCGCTATCGAAGATCAGGCTGGCCATCGGATTGTTTCCGTCAACGTCGCCGGTTAAGAAGCTATAGAGAATCTCCTCGCTCCAGCCTCCGCCAGGATCCCGAGATAGCTCGAACACCGTTCCCGCTCCGGTGCCACCGCCATAGGCTGTGGTTCCGTAGAGAATTCCCGCACCATCCAGCAGGAGGCCGCCATTGGGATTGGCGCCATCCACGCCGTTGTTGTTAAAGCTGTGAAGGATCACCTCGGCCCAGTGGCCACCAGCGCGCCGAACCAGCTCAAATACCGTGCCGAAGCCATAGGCGCCTCCGTTGTATGTTACGCCGTAGAGATTGCCAGATCCGTCCAATATTAACCCGGCGATCGGGGTGCCTCCGTCGGTGGCAGTTGCGTTGAAGTTGTAAATTACCTTCTCACCCCACCCTCCCCCGGCCTGCGGGACCAACTCGAAGACGCTACCGCCAGCATGGCTTCCGCCCGCTGAGGTGGTGCCATAAAGGTAGCCGAGAGCTGGGTCGAAGATCAGCGCAGAGTAAGGATAATTTCCATCCTTCCCGTTGTTCTTGAACGAATAGAGGACCTTTTCAGTTTGGGCAGCGGCGCTCGCTGCCAAAAATAAAATCAGGGCAAACATTGCCAGGGTCAGGGTGAGAGGGCGCGAGAGTTTGTTTTTTCGCATATGGATATTCCTCCTGCGACACGGCAAGCGGTGGTTCCGGCTCCGGGCCGGGTGGCTCCTACCGCAAAATCGCTAACGCGAAAGCGACGGGGGAGAAGCGCGCGACGCTGCAGCCACAAGTTTAACGCATGAGTCAAGTAAAAATGCCCGCGATCCTCTCGGATCGCGGGCATTTGTTTCACTCAGAAAGCGGTCATCTAGACAGCTTGGACGTTCTCCGCTTGCCAGCCCTTGGGGCCCTTGGTCACGTCGAACTGCACGGTTTGTCCCTCTTGCAGGCTGCGGAAGCCGCCAGCCTGAATCGCGGAGAAATGCACGAAAACGTCTTCGCCATTCTGACGGCTGATAAAGCCATAGCCTTTGGCGTCGTTAAACCACTTCACTGTTCCTTGTTCTGCCATTGATAGTCCTATTCTTGTTTCTTTGGATTGTGCTGAGAAGAATCCTTGCTAGTGAGGGGGTGACGCTGGTTGGCGATACCGACCTTCAATTGCTCGTGAATCAAACTTAGCTGGTTCTTATTATACACGGAGGGGCGAAAAACGCAGAATTATCTTGCACCCGTCCTTCTTCCACCCAAATTAACATTCGTCTATTGATTCATCGTCAACTTGATCTTCTGCCGCCACAGCACGCGCCACGATGAATTGTCGTTATTTAACCGGATGTAATAGAGATAATGGCGCTTCTAATAAATTACAACCAGCGTCCTTCCGTGTTAGCCTTACGCAAGAGGGGGTTCCTTAATGATGATCAACAAAGTGGTTGCTTCCCTGCGGAAGGAGTACTCCCGTCTCGAAAAAGAAATGGGACAAGTAGGGAAAGCGCTGGACGCTCTTGGTCATGCCGGCGGGAAGAAGCTCAAGAAGACGGGCCGTACCTTGAGCAAGGATGCCCGCCGACGCATCGCCGAGGCACAAAAACTACGCTGGGCGAAGGTCCGAAAGGCCGCCGCCAAGCTAGCCAAGACGTAAGTAATGCTTTCGCGAGCACCGCGGCTGGCCTCGTTCGTAACTTCTCCTATATCTTACGGACGAGGCCCAAGCTTCGGAATTAGTTTTGATAAGAGCGCACCTACTCTGATCAGTTCCCTGGCTTCAGAGCGTAGTATCCGCGGCGGGCTTGCACGTTTAGCTTTTCGGGGCCCTGCAAAGTAACCTTCAACTTGTGAAGCTTGCCATCGAGTTTCTGGGGTGAGAATCCAAGGATATAGAAGATCTCAGGCAGCGCTGTTTTCTGAAAACCTTCATCCATGTCGTTCCGGTTGTGGAAAATAGTGCCTCCAGTACCGCTGGCGAAGTCGACCAGTACATCCAGTCCTTTTGAACCGGTTCCGTATTGAATCCCGCTGGTTAGTGACAAGCCGCTCGGGTCCAGAACGTTAATGATCACCTGTGCCTCGAGAGCATCATCGATGATCTTTTCCGCTTGCTCTTGCAGTTCGGCAGAAGGGAAACCTGGAGAAACCAGCACAATACAGCGCTGACCGGGCATACGGGAGATTCCACGAACCACTTCCCTTAGCATATTGAAGGAAGCCTGACTCTCCGCGCGCGCTGTGTTGAGCATTTGTGCGGCGGCAGCGAGAGCCGTCTGTCGCGCCGCTATGCGGGCATTGGAGTCTCCGGCAAAAGCGCATTGCAAGGTTTCTGCCGTCGCCTCCGCTAGAGCTACTGCATCATTTTTGTTCTGGATCAGGTCCGCCTGCTCGTAGGTCAAATTTGGGCAGCGCGCTGACCCCGAAGCCATCGCAGTAAGTGGATGCGGCCGAATTCGCTCCAAAGCCTCTGTCAGTTTAGCGCCGTCCGCCGTAAAATCGAGCATAACGCTTGCGGACAAAGTGACGACGGCCGCGCGATCTCCGGGCGCCAGAGAAGTGAGGTGACGTTTGGCCGCATCTCGGGCGCGAATCAGGTCATCGAGCGTGGCGTGAATGTCATCGAACACATAGGCCGCGTGGCGCGTTGCCACTGCGCCCGGGCGTCGCACCGAGCTTATTTCTGTAGAATCTCGTAACGTCGGAGAAATGCTGCCTGGGCGCTCTATGGAAAACTGTGTAATCGGTTGCGGCTTGCGCTCATCAAAAAGCCGGAAATCTGCTTTTTGCAGATTGTCGACCACGCGCGCGTGCGAATCGCGCACCACCGCCGGCACCAGCACAAGTCTGACACTGGACTTGAATACTGGCACCTGATCATCCGGCAATTGAGTTGGAGCGTTAGCCGCGGTGATCGCGGGCGTTGGAACCTGCGGCGAGAGGGCGGCTTTCGGCAGAGTTTTGGTGGTTTCGACCGGAGGAGCCGCGGCGACTTCAACCTGTCTTTGTTCTAGCTCGATGCCGGTGATCTGTTCCTTCAGGATCTCTGCCGCAATGGTTGCTCCTCGCGACATTTCCATCGACAAAGGAACGGCTGGGATATCGGGCGACGGAGTCCCCTTAGCTGGCGTTGCCGGTGTCAGTTCCGGCGGCTCTTGCTGGCTAGTTAGGATTCGCGCGCGGGCCGCGAACTTATGCCAGAGCTTGAAAGTCAATTGATTGTGCCAGCAGTGGCTGGAAGCCACACCGGGGCAACTCACGTTCACAGCTTGTTCGGGCAGCACGAACCTGGTTCCATCCGCCAAATCCACGTCGCAATAGTCGATTACCAAATCTGCGCGCTGAATCGCAAAATCTGCTGGGACATCGTCCACCTTTCGCTCCAGTCGCATCAAATGCGAGGTTGATTGATCGATCCACAACCGGCCGTGATAGCCCGGGAACACAGTATGTCCCTCCATCGACTGAAGATACCGCAAGTGATTATTCCTTTGTTTCACCCTGAACTCGAACACCAGAGCCTGAGACGAATGCAGGCTCTCTTGCTTGCTGAATTTGAATTGGGCAGCACTTTGCGGCGCAAACACGGCCAGCAAGTCCTGGGCGAACTCCCCCTGCGACCAACCACTCGCAGAGCCCAGCATCGCAGCCTGGCCGGGTTTTCCGTTAATCGTGACTTGGGTGTACTGCTCCTGCCCGTCTTCGTATCGCACCGTTGCCGTGATCCTGTCTCTCTGCGTCTCGCCCCCCATCTGATCTTCCTGGTAGCGGGTTCTCTCCTCATCGCAGATGACATTGGGAAGCTTCCGAGAAAGTGAGAGGGCAAACTCACAGACAGCCTCCAGGGCGGCGGCTTGCTCGATTCCGTGCGACACGCGTTCACAATACGTGGAAATGGTCTCGGGCTGGCTCTGATCCGCGAGCGCGGGGGCACCTGCACTTGGTTCAAGGGAAGTATCCGAGATGAAATCGAGGTTGGTTTTTGAGGAGCTTTGGGCGGGGGGCGGGGTGCTGCGGGTTTCCGAACCGGCTACGTAATTATCTGCGGAAACCAGGAGCGCAAGGCAGAACAAACATCGTGACAATGTGAGCCGAATTTTCACTGGACACCGCCTGTCGTCAAATAGCTTGACGGGCACACTGCACAATCATAATCCTTAAGTCCAGCGGAACCACCTTAGCGCAAGCACGAACGAAATACCACCCCACGCGGACAGCACCAGGAGGCGCGGCCATTGACGGAGCAGCGGCGTGCCTTCCAGAATGCTCGCCCGCAGCGCATCATTCAGAGCCGTAAGCGGCAGCGCCTTGATCAGCGGTTGAATCACTGCGGGAAACCGTTCGTAAGAGAAGAACACGCCGGAGAAAATCCACATGGGCATCATCACCAAATTCATGAGCCCGCTCACGCTCTCGATTTTTTGCGCCCGGCTCGCGGTCAGCAATCCTATGCCGCCAAAACAAACGGCTCCTATGGAACCCAGCAGCACGATCGCGAATATCGATCCCAGCACTTTCATGTGGAAGACGATGACACCGAGTGTCAGCAGCAATCCGATCTCGATGATCATCAGCACCAGGCGGCTCGAGAGCAGCGCCAGCAGAAAATCTCCGCGGCGCATGGGCGTGCCCACGAAGCGCTTCAGCAGCTTACGTTGCCGCATGTCCACCAGGGCAAACCCGATGCCCCACATGCCGGAGTTCATGAGGTTCATCCCCAGCAGTCCGGGAATCAGGAAGTCGATGTAGCGGGAACCCGGCTCGGATGAAATGACTTCAGAGGTCGCGACTACGTCTTTGCGGCCCGCGGCCGCCTGCAAGGCGTCGTTCACTTCGGCTCGGGCCAGCACACTCTCAGGACGCGCCGGATCGTAGCGATAGCGAAGTCCTCCTGTGCCGTCCGGTTCGATCACAAGATCGTATTTCCCCAGGCGGAAACCCTTGTGGGCCGCCACTTCGTCCAGCACCTCGATCTTGAACGCTGCGTGCTTCGGAGATCGCAGTAACAGCGCGTCCGCTTGCTGTGCACCTGCTCCCGCAACAATTGCTACCGCCGATGCCTCCGCCGGCTTGTTCCGAAAAGCAATTCCCAGCCCAGTTGCAAGTAATAGAGGAAACACGAATACCCAGAACACGACCTCAGGCTCTCGCTGCAATTCGAGCATGCGCGCCATCAGCAGATGCAGGTATCCGGCCCATCGTCCGTTCTGCTTGGGCGGACGTTTCGGCGGAACCTTCTGGCCTATCGCCGGAATTTTCTGTGCGACACTCATAACCAATTCATTCTCGAACGATTGCCTATCGGGCTAGGGGCTTCCATTTATTCAGGAACACAAGCAGCGCTTCTGGCGTGAGAGACCGCGCATCCTCGAACTCGCCGTTCTTCTGGCTGACCACGACCTTGCCGTCGGCGTCGAGCACCGCCAGTGCCGGAACGCCTTTATTCAGCGGCGTGTCGTACTGCTTGGCCAAATCGCCATTCTTTTGACCGTCGGGACCGATATCCACATGCACGACTTCATAACCTGCCATAGCCGATGCGAAATCCGGCCGATGAAAGGCCAGATCCAGCACGTGGCAGTCATAGCACCAGTTCGCACCAAAGACCAGCAGCACGCGCTTGTGCCCGGCTGCGGCTTTCTCCTCCGCCTCTTTAATCTCGGCACGCGCGTCAGCGTTGGCCGGATAGAGATCTTTCTTCATGTCCGAGGGCTGCTTCAGGTGCGGCGCATCGGTTCTCTCGGCGCCTATGATCCGCCACTGCTCACCTTGCTTTCGCCATCCTTGGGCGTCGGTCACGTTCATGATTTGGCCATCGGTTCCCGTTTGCACTTCGGCCTTGAAGATGACGCCTTCGGCACCGGGACGCTGCGTCATGCGGACGATCTCGATTTTCATTGTGCGGGCCTTCAGCCCGAGCCAGAAGTTAATATCGGCATCTGCGCTGACGGTCGCGCCGTTCGTCTCCACCTGGGCCGCCGGATCGGTGCTGTAAAACGATTTCAAAGCGGCAGCATCGCCGGCCATAACCGCGGCCTTCCATTGATCCAGCGGAGGAAAGCCGGTCGATTCAGCCACTGCCTGAGCATGGACGTACTGCCCGCCAAGTATTGCAACCGCAGTTACAGCTAAAACAAGCAGGTGTCGAAGGTATCCAGTCACCGTCGTCTTCATCCTTTCACCTCACTCCTCCCGCAAATGACGCCCAGTCAGCCGCACAAAAACATCTTCCAGGCTCGCCTGCCGCGTGGTCAGGTGCTGCAGCACGCTTCCCTGCTTCCCGACCGCATCCAGCAAAGCTGGAATGGTTAGATGCGGCTCTTTCACGGTCAGCGCGACCATGCCGTCATCCTCGCGTACCGACTCAACGCTGGGCAACGCTCGCCAAGCCGCCAGCGCCGCGCCATCCGAGTTCGTATCAACCGCGAACTCCACTACGTGATGCCCGCCTAGCCGCTCGATCAAATCTGGAGGCGTACCCTCCGCAATGATCTGACCGTGATCGACAATCGCCAGGCGATCGCACAAGCGCTCCGCCTCATCCATGTAATGCGTGGTCAGCAGCACGGTGCCGCCCGCGCCCTGAAACTCGCGAATGATGTCCCACAACTGCCGGCGGCTCTGCGGGTCAAGTCCCGTGGTCGGCTCGTCGAGAAAAAGAATCTTCGGATTGCACACCAGCGCCGTCGCCACGGCCAGCCGCTGCCTCTGTCCGCCGGAGAGCTTTCCCACCCACGTGTCGGCCTTCTCGGTAAGCTGCAAATCGTCCAGCACGTCGTCGGACGAGCGCGGCTCGCGGTAGAAGCTGGCGAACAGTTCGACAGTTTCGCGTACTGTGAGCTTTTCGGAAAGCCGCGTCTCCTGCAGCGAAATCCCCAGCCATTCCCGCATCGCGCTTGCGTTCTCGCTCCAGGAGTGGCCCAGGATCGACACTCGGCCCGAAGTCGGATCGAGCAAGCCCTCGAGAATCTCGATCGTCGTGGTCTTCCCCGCACCGTTCGGTCCCAGCAGACCGAAGCATTCGCCAGTGTGAATCTCGAGGTTCAGGCCGCGAACGGCCTCGACCTTGCCGTCGTAGGTCTTGCGCAAATCGCAGCATTGGATCGCAACGGCCACGCAGAGATTCTATCGCAGGAACCGTCGGAGAAACCCGTTGACGCGAGTTTTTCCAGCGCCTCGGCGTTTGTGGTCCTGGAGAGAAGGACGGAAAACTACATCGCGGAGTGCGCGGAGAACAGCCGCGGAGTGCGCTGAAAGGGTAACCGGGAGCTGCCCGACGCCAGTGCTGCTAAAATACCGCATCGCCGGATTCGCTTCTGGCATCTTGACTTCCATGCGCATCCCCAAGCGCGGCTTTACTTGACGGCGCTCCCTCTAAGATACCCGTGTGTCGTTTCCCGACGACTCTCAGATGATCTCAGTCCCCACATCTCGCTGAAGTGGAAAACTGGAAAGGAAGCCGCATATGTTGCGCAAGCTGGGCGTAGCGTCGTCTCTGCTTTTTGCCTTCACCTTGTCGCCGTTCGCGCAAGAGGCCCGCCACTTCACCTTTCATTACGCTTTCACTGTAAGAAATCTTCCCGAGGGTAAGAAAGTTCGACTGTGGATTCCCGCGGCCCAATCTGACGCTTATCAAGAAGTGAAAATCGTCTCCGCTCAGGGAGATCTGCCCCTGAAGCCAGCGACCGAGCCGAAATATGGCAATCAAATCTACTATGCCGAAACTAGTTCCGCGAAACCCGAGCTGCACTTCGATGTGGAATATGACGTGATCCGCCATGAGCGCGTAGCGCTCGGACAAACCGCATCGCATCTGGTTTCGGTTTCGCTGTCACCGGCAGAAAAGCAGCAGGACTTGCAGCCCGACGTGCTTGTACCCGTGACCGGCCTCCCTGCTGATCTGGCGGCCAAGGTCACACAGAACAAAACGGAGCCTCTGGACAAAGCCCGCGCCATCTACGATTACGTGTTCGCCACCATGCGCTACGACAAGACGGGAACGGGCTGGGGCCGCGGCGACGTTCTCTATGCCTGCGACGCAAAGAGAGGCAATTGCACGGACTTCCATTCTCTGTTTATTGCGATGGCGCGCTCCCAAGGCATCCCGGCGCGCTTCGAGATCGGATTCCCGCTGCCGCCCGACAAGCACTCCGCCGAGATCGCCGGATACCACTGCTGGTCCGATTTCTGGGTTGGCGGTAAAGGTTGGATCCCTGTAGACATTTCCGAAGCCTGGAAGCACCCGGAGAAGCGCGACTACTTCTTCGGTTCCCACGACGTGAACCGCATGCAGTTCAGCATGGGCCGGGATCTGCGCCTGAACCCTCCGCAGCAGGGGAAGCCACTGAACTATTTTATTTACCCGTATGTGGAAGTGGATGGCCAGGAATTTTCAAACGTGGCGATAGCCTTCTCGTTTGACGATGCGGACTCACCTGCCGCCGCGCGATAGCAGGTTCAGCGTGTATCTTGCGGGATCAACTAACCGCTCATCGCGCCCGCAACCATCTCGCCAGGGCCGCCTGGAGGCTGGGGAATGTCTGGCGGCGGCACCGGCGGGAGCGGCGACTGGCCGCTGGCCGGCTCCGGCTTCGGCACGTCTTGCGAAGATTCCCCGGGACGGCGCAGGCTCGGAGCACTCGCGGGACGCTCCCCTGGCTCTCGCTTCGCCTCTTTGTTCTTTTCCGGCTGCGGCAAGATCACTTCTTTCTCAGTGCGCACGATCTTCTGGCCGTTGACCTTCATGGTCTCTACTCGCACCACTTCATCGCCCACGATGCGCACGAAATCCACATCTGCCGGAGGCTCGCCGTAAATCCATTCTTCGTATTCGGTCTCGCCATCCCGCTCACGCACTTTCTTTGGCGGCTTGCCTTTCGCGTGCAGAACCATTTCCTGATTCATCCCAACCAACACGTGATGGGCCTGAATCGCCACCTTGACTTTGGGAGGAACAGTATCCAGATAGGCCTGCTCCTTGCTCCGGGCATTGAAGTCGAGCACTGGATACAGCAATGCCCGCAACTGCTGCGGCGTCATCTCGGGAACATACTTGCCGAAATAGACGTCCACGAACGAACCATGCGGGTTGGCTTGGGCGTCATCCGGCCCGCCCGCTACCGGAGTCCCGTAATTCCCTGAGACCTCAACGCGCTGATACCATTTCTTGTGGTGGGTGGGGCCGCCATTGATTTCGAAATGAATGTGGTCATCCTTGATCTTCACCAGTGAAATATGCGCCGGATCACCCGGCCGAATGGCTGGTCCCCAGATGGTAAGCTCCTGCCTGAGGGCCTCGCCGTTCGGCGTGATCACTCCATTCTTCAACTGAAGCCCTTTTTTGCCCATGGGAAAGGCTGTGCGCGCATACACCAGCTGGGTTTCCAAATCGCGAATGATTTCATAGCGGCTTTGCTGGGAGATGCGCTGCGCATCTGGAGGAATAGGATCGGCGACCGGTGCAGCCGGCTGATCGCCCGCTGCCTTCGATGATAAGCCCGGCCCTTGCCTTTGAGTCGCGCCGGCGGTCTGAGCGTAAACCTGGACGTAAACAAAGAATGGCGCGAAGAAAAGAAGGAAGAGGGGAACGGTAGTACTGCGAGAATGCGGCATGCAACACCCCAGGCTCGTTCTTGATTATAAGCGATGAGGCAAACGGGTGCAGGGTTGCCAGCCTTCTATCTCTTCAACTCAAACGCTTTCGGGGCCACGCCGCTTGTGCTGCTGGCACTTCGTCATGATGGCCGAACGGAGCCGCGCGCGAAGGTCTTCCGGCAGTTCGTACAGCTGGGAGTCGCGATAGATCTCGATTGTCTTCTTCGTAGTGTCACAAACCACGTAGCAGTTGTGGCACCAGGAGAGATGATTCTCCAGCTCGACCTTCGTAGGTTCGTCGAGCACCCCGTCCAAATAGTTGGTCAGCTCTTGCAGAAACTCAGAGCATTTCACTGTTTGCCATCTCCACGTCCGTTCTCGCGTTTCTGGAAGAACCTTCCCAGGCGCTCGCGGAGCTGCAGGCGTGCCCGCAACAGCCGCGACTTCACCGCGGGTACGCTCAACTCCAGCGCGGCCGCGGTTTCCTCGGTCGAAAGTCCTTCCACGTCTCTCAATACAAACACGGTCCGGAAGCCCGGGGGAAGGCCCTGGATCGTCTTACTTAAAATCTCGCGCAACTCCGCCTGCGTGTACTGCTGTTCGGGATTGGGGCTCCAATCGGCGATCTCACGCGGAAGAGAATCATCTTCAGTTTTTATGTCCTCGTCGAGCGAAACGGTACGCTCGGGTTTTTTGCGGCGCAGCTTCATCAACGCTTCGTTGACGGCGATGCGCACCAGCCATGTATAAAACTTGGACTGCTCCTGGAACTTCGCTAGGTTGCTGTACGCCTTCAGAAACGCTTCCTGCACCACATCTTCCGCATCCTCGCGGTTTTGCGTGATGTGTTGCGCGATCCGAAAGACGTTGCGGTCATAGCGGCGGACCAACTCCTCGAAAGCCGAGTCGTCGCCCCGCTTGGCCGCCTGCACCAGGGTCAGTTCATCAGTAACAGGCCCCTCTAGTTTGTTTTGGATGGCTCCCATTCTCTCGGCGATGCAGTATTTTGACTGCGATTCACAAACCGCGGCACACGATGGTAACGACCATTCTACTTGGAAGTCGGCGATTTAGGCGAATCGGTAAGGTCCGTGTGGGGACGGACGCATTCGCCCGTCCATGCGGCCCAGGTGTATCGGGCCGCAGTGCAGCGCCCAAATGCCGCATGTCGCACGGCAGCTCCCTGTTGACTTTTGATTCTGATCTTGCCTGTGTGGGTCGGACACTCCTGTCCGACGCCTTTGACCTTGCCTTTGACTTTGATTCGGCCTGTCATCCTGAGGAAGTGGAGTCGCACGCCCGAGCAATGGCGCTGGAGCAGTGCCCCGCGCTATCTGCTTGGCGAGAGCGGCCGGCACTGGTGAATGAGCGCGTCGAAGCGAGGATGAGGATTCGCCCGGTGGGGTGATGGTGAGCGGAGATCTCATCGCTTGCTAAAGTCAAAATCCTTTCGCCACCGGCTGCGTCGCGGCCCACCTTTGCAAAGGAAGCAAAGGTGGGGCATCCTCAGCTATGATTGCTCCGGCAAAGGTGGGCCAGCCCGCGACCCGACGTGTCTATGCTGACCATACTTCATCCCCAAGTTATTCCGTACATCCAGGGCTTACCGATTGGACTATGGCCCCTCTCATTCAAAAACGAAGCCGATCCCCGACTCCTCATTAAAACGACCAAGGAGATGCTGCTCGCAGCCAAGGTCAACGGCGGCTTCAAGGTCTACGTCATCCCAATCACCCTCTCCGGTCAAGAAACCATTGGCCTAGTTTCCGCATTCTTCGACGTTGAAGACGAACCGCTTGTAATTTTCACTCCGCTCTTCGCGGACGAGGAAACGCACAAACTTATCAACATGCTTCAGCTCCCGACCTTGGATATCCACTTTTTCGACGAACATAGTCGTGAGCTGCTGGGCTACACGTGCGAGCTGAAATGCCCCGTTAGTACGAAGGATCGCCTCGCAAGCCCCTCTCTTAGGCCGTTCGAACTTGATTTAGCAAGGTCAGCGCACACTCAGTTATGGCAGTGGTTTGGAGGGCGAACTCCTAACGACGACATCGCCGCAATTTCGATTGAGTTTGGGAAGAGCCACTTTGCCGACGATCTCGTGATTCTGGATGCACGACCAGACAATCATCTTTACCCGGGCGGCCCCTCGTTCAGTTTCTCTCAACTCGAACGCAAGGAGCCTGGGGCGTTTCAAGAACAGGACATCGCCCGTCTCCTGAAAAGGTTATTCGAGCCGACTGAGATCTTCATGAATCCGCTTCGCGTTACGGACAAGGAGGAGATCGCAGACATTCTGGTCGTAACCGACTCGGAGATCATCGTGTTGCAGGCAAAAGACAGCCCCAACACCGAAAACGTTCTTCGCAATACGATAGCGCGCAAAAAGTTGACCGCGCAGAAGGCACTTGTGAAAGCGTTAGGCCAAGTCAAAGGAGCTTCTGCGATACCTAAGGTCAATGTCCCCCCTCGAAATGATTGTCGGAGGCGAGGCCATAGAAATGGATATCAGCAGGCATCAATTGCGAGCTCTTATCGTGGTCAAGGAGCTCTTCAATGACCAGTACTCCGTCTACAGCCCTCCCATCATCGAGCTTTGGAACGACACTCAAGTGCCATGTATCGCACTCGACTACCCGGAGTTGCAGGCATATACGGGAATGAGCAGCCAAGCCAAATTCTTCGAGGCATTTGATTTGGTTTTCTTCCACGGACAGAAAACAGGAAAATTGCCAAGACTACGCATTTGGTCGGTTGATGATGAGGAAAGCCAATAGGGGGCTGGCTCCTTGGTTTTCTAAGGGGGCTGGCACACCTTTGAGTTTCATGGGGGCTGGCGCACCTTCAATTTTTAACTGGAACCACCACAACTGAGGCTGCCGCACCTTTCGTTGGTTTTCGAAAGGTGCGCACCCATCAGCCCGTAGGGGGAATTTCCGTTCGTGCCCTCTGTTAGGTGACTGAGCCTTTGAGTTTCGCGCGTCCAGAACCGATCCATTCAGACGGTCAGCATCCCAAAGTTTTCCACAGCCCCCTTGTGACATCTGACCTTGCGCTCGTTTCCGATTCCTCTCATAATTGTCCCAGCAGTAGCAGCGCCATCTAGATGGAGAAACTCGGACAAGCCGGGCGAGAGATCGCCCGTAACTCCCTTGCTTTCTAGATTTTGACCTGTAAGTTCTTTGACATCTAGATTTTACAAGCCAAACCATGCCTAACCCCATGATTCTAAAGATTGAGGGGGGTGGGGGAGGGGGGGGGTACCCTATAATCAAGTAGTAAACTCCAGACGCCCAGCCCAAAACTCCTGCCGCAAGTTTATTTTCAGGCGGCCCGATAAAATCCGGGCCGCTGCGCAGCCGTCCACACGAGAGAACCCGCACGGTAAAGAAGCATCCGTGCATGCAGCCATTTTCTTCGTGGCGCATGTGCAGATGAACAATCCTTGGCACCTCAATCGAGCTTTGATCTCTCCGGAATTTGCGATACAGTCGAAGGCAATGCACTGACGCGGTCGAACACGTCCTTGCGTACTCTGGGGCGCTCCCACAAGTGCCGTATAATCAGCAGTTAGGGGCGGGCTTCACGGAAAGTGGCAGATCGCCGCGTGATTCAAGTGAATATGGTTCTCTAAAGCATGGCGGATCAGAACGGCAGCGACAACGAAATGCAGAACGAGACGCGGCGGCGCGTGGAATATGCTGTGGGCCAGGCTCTCACGGCGCAATTGCCGCAGCTGCAGTCGCAGATTGTGCAGCAGGTCATGGAAGCGTTGCCTGCTCAGGCGAGTGCAGTTCCGGCGCCTCGCGAAGACGCCAGCGCTCTGGTCAACGCCGTATCCAACATCCATGCGGGATCGACTCAAAAAGAAATTCTGCGCGCTCTGCTCGATGCCGGCAGTCGCTACTGTTCGCGGATAGCGCTTTTCGTGGTCAAGGCTGGGGCCGCGTCAGGCTGGCAATCCCGCGGCTTCGGCGATGAGGAGACCGCCAAGGATTTTTCTCTGGATCTGAATGCCGGGCCAGTAGCCGACGCGTACCAGAATCGAGTCGCAACGTCTGGCAACATCGCTGCGATGGATCCGCGATTCGTCGAGCACTTCGGCCCCCCAGCGCAGGAGCAGGTGCTAGTGCTACCGCTGGCACTCAAGGATAAAGTGGCGGCTCTGGTCTATGCCGACGGAGGCGAAAGTGGCAAGCTGGATTCCGACGCCCTGCAATTGCTGGTGATCGCAACCAGCGCGTGGCTGGAAGTGGTATCGCTCCGCAAGCAGGCGGCGAAAGAGGATGGCGCCGCCGCAAACCGGGTTGAGAGCGCTGCCGAGCAAGTGCACACGGTTTCTTCGTATTCAGATCCCTTTGCAGCCCATGCTCCTAAACATGTGCCGGCCTGGCCCACGCCCGCAGCTTCGCCAGAGGCGGTAGAAGTAGTTTCGGCACACGCTGCCGCTGCTCCAGCTGCCGCCGCAGATCCCCTAGCTGAACTTTCGCCGGAGGATGCCGACGTTCATCGCAAGGCGCAACGCTTCGCACGCCTGCTGGTGGATGAAATCAAGCTATACAATCAGGCGAAGGTTGCGGAAGGTCGTCGCAACAAAGATCTGTACGACCGCCTGAAGGAAGACATCGACAAGAGCCGTGGTACATTTCAGAAGCGGTATGGCAATACGGTGGCCGTCAACGGCGACTATTTTCAGCACGAGTTGCTGCGTAGTCTTGCCGAAGACGATATCTCCATTATGGGTTCGAATTTCCGCCACTAGATTCGGCGGCATGATTTGCAGTTAAAAGATTGGAATTAAAAGTTCTGGCAGTAACGCAGTCTCGGCGAAAGTAAACGTAGTGCGATCAGGTTCGATGAAGTGGTGGGTACTCATGGCCGCGGCTCTCTGCGGCTTCTTTGGCGCTCTGCCTGCGCTGGCAGAGGTCTGGCAACAATCTGCGCCCAGTCCTGCGGAAACCCAGACCGAAACATCCGCGCCAAAACCGCCTGCCCAAGAAGGCGTGAGCAAAGATGCTGAGCGCGGCGCTAAGTCCAGCACCAAGCCCAACCGTACAAGCAAGTCTCCAACCCACAGGACCACCACCGCTAAAAAACCGGCGTCCGGCACTGCCGCGAAGAAGCCCACTTCCGGCGCCAGGCATCACGCCACTACCACCGCCGCGCGAAAGCGCCGCGCCATCTCTCCGCGCGTCGCGCGCATGCGCCAGGCATTCGTGGCGTCGGCAAGTCTACGTCCGATGGCGCAACAGCTTTTGCAGGATCGCACGCCGGCCGCCTACAACGGCGTTGAAGCGTATGCCCGCGCGCATGCCAAAGAAGATGCGGGAGCGCTCGCCTGGCTGGTAGTCGGCTACGCGCACGTGCTTGACCGGGACTATGCCAAAGCGATCGATCCGCTGAATCGCGCCAAAGTTCATGCGGGAGATTTGGGCGATTACGTAGCCTACTATCTCGGAACTTCGTATCTGCAGACTGGCCGCACTGGTGAGGGCGTGGCAAATCTCGCAGATTTTGCCGCGGCTCATCCCGATTCGCTGTTGGTGCGCGACGCCGCCGTCCGCTATGCGGATGCGCTCCTGCTCGAAGGGCAAGCCGCTGAGGCGGTCACGTTATTAGAGCCGTTGCGCTCGCCAGTACGCTCGGATTTGGAATTCGCGCTGGGACGGGCCTACGCAGCTTCGGGCCAGGCCGCCAAGGCGGCCGAGACGCTGGGCAATATTTACTACACGATGCCCACCAGCATCGAAGCCGATGCGGCATACAGCGAGTTGAAGAAGTTGAAATCCGCGCCGCCTCCAACTCCCGCGCAATGCAAAACCCGGGCTGACGCACTAATGAACCGCAAGCGCTATGCCGAAGCTGCGGACGAATATCGCCGCCTCGCCAATGCAGCCAGCGCCATCGACAAGCCTGCCCTCCAACTTTCTCTGGCCGACGCGCTCCATCGCGGTGGCAGAAACCATGACGCCAAGCTAGTGCTCGCCTTGCTCGGCAATGAGAGCGGCGAAGTGAATGCGCAGCGGCTCTATCTGCTCGGTCAGACCGCCTGGTCCGCCAGCGACAATGACACTTTTTACCGCACTGTCAATGAGCTGCGCCAGACGGCCCCGACGAGCCCATGGCTGGAGCAGGCGCTGCTCTCCTGTGCCAATCTTCATCTTGTCCATCACGAGTACGATCAGGCGCTCGACACATTCCGTGAAATTCAGCAGCGCTTCCCCAACGGGACAAAAGCTTCATACGGGCATTGGAAGGCAGCCTGGCTCACCTTCCGCCAGGGACGCACACAAGAAGCCAAGAAAGCCTTTGAAGAACAGATCGCCTTATATCCCAACGGCGCGGAAACGTCTTCGGCACTGTACTGGCGCGCCCGCCTAGCGGAGGAAGACAATCAGCCCCTGATGGCCCGAGCGTTTTATCAAAAGCTTTCGGATCGCTATCGCAACTTCTATTACGCCGAGTTGGGACGGCAAAGGCTGAAGCGTCTGCCTCCTCCGGCCTCCGATGCTACGTCGCAATATCCACTGCTTGATCGTGTGCCTCCACTCGACAGCACCGCCAAAGTGAAAGCTACCGAACCCCCGCGCGATGAACTACACGTGCAGAAGGCGCAGCTTCTCGGAAATGGCGGCCTGGTCGATTTCGCCGTGCGCGAATTGCAGGCGGCGGCTGCGGCTACGTCCGATGGTGGCAGTTGGGGTCCGGCAGAAACCGCGCAACTCTACGACGATACCGGCCACTACGACCAGGCCATCGAGTTGATGAAGCACTCCGCGCCAAATTATTTCGCGCTCGACATTCCCGACCTGCCGCGAAAATACTGGGAGGCGCTTTTTCCCAAAGCTTACTGGAGCGAACTGAAACGTTCTGCCGCGGCCAACGGATTGGATCCTTACCTCGTGGCGTCGCTCATCCGGCAGGAGTCTGAATTTAATCCGAATGCGGTTTCGCGGGCCAACGCGGTTGGCCTGATGCAATTGTTGCCCAAGACCGGCAAACAAGTGGCCAAGGAAGTGAATCTACGGCGTTACAGCGCCAGCCAGTTGTATACGCCCGCGGTGAATCTGCAACTGGGCACACGTTATTTCCGCGGCATGGTCAACAAATTCGGCGGATCGTTCGAATATGCTCTTGCCGCCTACAACGCGGGATCGGATCGCGTCGAGGAGTGGCTGGGCCAGGGCAAATACCGTGATCCTCAGGAGTTCGTGGAATCAATTCCCTTCACCGAGACCCGCGAGTACGTCCAAGCGATCATGCGCAATGCCAGCGTGTACAAGCAGCTCTACGGGACGCCGTAGCGAGCGCGCACTTCACAACTTGTCGGCTGCTTCTTTCGCCAGCAGCCGCTTGGCCTGAAGGTCGCCGCCAGCGGCTTCCCTGGCGGTCTGAGCCGGATTCTCGATGGCTTCCTTCAAGGCCTGCGCGGCCGCGCTGATCTGAACTGTGTCGGTAGAAGTGGGCTGTGGCTGCGGTTGAATTGTCTGTTTAACGGCTGTTGGCTGGGGCTGAGCCACAGGTTGGGCGGGCGCTGCGCTGCTTACTGAGTTAATCATTTGGGCCTCCAAGTGTTCTATCGTCCCACAGGGCGCAGAACTTAAATTCAATTGAGGGTTAAAGTCCCCTTAATCGAGTTCCCGCCGCCCACCCTCATGTTTGAAGCTGATGCGGCTCGGGGCCTCCGACAGAATTTCGACTTCGGTTCGGTTTGGTGGCCCCGCGTAACTGACACTTTCCCCAGTCAAATATAGCCACAACCCCGCGTCTTTCCGCTTGACACAAGGCTTTCCAGCGGTCATCATCCCACGGATACTATTGGGGATAGTTTCAAGATCGAAAACTGACTCTACCCCGCCGCGAAAGTGTCACCCAGACTCTCGGAGGAAAAACTGTGTCCCAGGAAAGCTTCTCCAGCCGTCCCTTGCTCACTCGTTCTCTGACAACTCTCGTTTTTTTCCTTTTGTTTGTTATGACGCTGACCCTCACCTCGCAGGGCCAGATAGCGGTCAACCAACTCAGCAGCGATCCTTTCACCAACACCAGCTCCCAGCACGCCACGGAAGTCGAGGCGTCCACACTCTCTTGGAACAACACGATCGTGACCGCCTTCCAGCAAGGCCGTTTCTACAACGGCGGCGGAGCGAGCGACAACGGCTGGGCCACGTCGACCGACGGCGGCACGACCTGGACGCATGGGTCGTTTCCCGGAGTGACAAAAACTGGCGGCCAGGGTCATTATGATCGCGCCACCGATCCCGCAGTTGCCTATGACCTCAAGCACGGACTGTGGCTCGTCGCCCATCTTCCTCTTTATAACAACGGCGGTTCCAGTACCGCCATGCTGGTGAGCCGTTCCAAGACCGGTACCGCCTGGTCGAAACCGGTCACAGTGACCCCCGTCTACAGCAAACCCGATAAGACCTGGCTGAGCTGCGACAGCAACACAGGCAGCCCGTACTATGGCAACTGCTACGCCGAGTGGGATAACAATGGCGCTGGCGACATTCTTTATTTCGCCGTCTCCAGCGACGGCGGTTCCACCTGGGGCACGCCGGTCCAGCCTTCCACCAAGCCAGCCATGTTTGCGGTCCAGCCGATCGCCCTCAGCACGGGAAGGGTCATCGCGCCCGGCAGCGACGCCTTCAACAGCACCATTGAATCCGTAACATCCACCGACGGCGGCAAAACCTTTGCCGCCCCAGTCACCGTTTCCGCCATCAGTAAGCACACGGCGGCCGGCGGATTGCGCGACCTGGTGCTGCCCAGCTCCGCCGTCGACGCCGCCAATACGGTGTACACCGTGTGGCAGGATTGCCGCTTCCGCACCAGTTGCGCCGAGAACGATCTGGTGATGAGCACCACCACCGACGGCACAACCTGGTCGGCAGTGGCCCGCATTCCGATCGATCCGACTACCAGCACCGTAGATCACTTCCTGCCCGGGCTGACCATCGAACCGAACACCTCCGGAAGCACCGCTCACCTGGGCCTGACTTACTATTACTACCCCAACACTAGCTGCACCAAGAGCACCTGCCAACTGGAAGCGGGCTATGTTTCCTCCACCGACGGCGGCGCTACCTGGTCGGCGCCCACGCAGTTGTCGAATGCGATGACCCTGACCTGGTTTCCCAACACCAATCAAGGATTCATGCCCGGCGACTACACGTCGGTTAGCTTCGTCAACGGCGTGGCCTACCCAATAATTGGTATAGCCACGGCCAATTCAGGTAAGACCTTCAACTTAACCATGAATGCTCCGGTGACCGGTCTCAGCGACGGCCCGGCCTTCAACAGTTCGGCGGGCGAGAAGCCGGTGCCGAACTTCCACTCCGACGCGCCAGCGCGCACCACGCCAGTGTGCGACCGCTGCGAGAACGAAGAAAAAGACTAACTGCGGTTAGCGTTCCACACGATGCCCCCGCTCTTGCCTCCCCTGAGAGGCAGAGCGGGGCTTCTCTTTCGCTAGGGCACGTTCGGGCACAAGTGGGAGGGGGGTTTAGCTTGGCTGGGACTCCTCGTGCCCCCTCGATTTGTGAAACAAAATCTCCAGCACCAATAATCCCGCGCCCACCACGATGGCACTGTCCGCCAGATTGAAAACCGGCCACTGATACCGCTTCACATAGAACAGCAAAAAGTCGATCACACGCCCACGCACGACCCGGTCCCAGAGATTCCCTACCGCTCCTCCCATAATCAGCGACAGGCCAACCCCTGTAACTGCGTGCGCATGGTGGTTTTTCAAGAGCAAAACCGAGACCACCACCAGGGCGATGGATGAAAATGCGATCAGCAAGCCCGTTTTCCAAGGCCCAGTTGAGTCTGCGAACAAACTGAAGGCAGCGCCCGTGTTCTCAGTATGAGTAAGTGAAAAGAAGCCCGGAATTAGGCGGATATGACGATAGAGGGGGATGTGCTGCGCCACCAGGTGCTTGGTCCAGCGGTCAAGCACCACCACGACAAAAGCAATCGACAGATAAAAAGCGCGTGCGGAGTTTTTGGTCATCAGGAGATTTTGGCCTGGCAAGATCAGCCTGAAAACATCTTAAACTGCCGGGGCCACAGAGCGCTCGCTCTCCGTATACTCCCCGGCAGGTCCCTGCGCACTCTGCGATTCGGGTTTGCAGGCAGATGTCTGCTCCGAACCCTGAAGCGCGGAGCACGCTGAGGAATCGCGCGGAGACGCGGCGCTATCCCCTCATTGACAGCCATCGATGCAACCCCTACGATTCATCTTCCAAAGGAATACTAATGTCCACTGTCCCGAACCTCCGCAAACTGCGCCTGCTAAAAATATTTGTCGCATTCCTGCTATTTTCGTTATTAAGTGTCGCCGCCATCGCACCGGTCGGCCAAGCCGATCCGGCGCGTGTTCTCAACGACATCAAGACTCTCTCCGCGCCCGAGATGGAAGGCCGCGGCGCAGGCACAAAGGGCCTGGCCCGCGCCGCCAACCTGATCGTGAAGCGCTACAAAGAACTCGAGATTTCTCCCGCGGGAACTCATGGATATATGCAGCCTTTCACGCTGATCACCGGAGCAAAGCTGAAATCCGACAACCGGCTGGTGATCGTCGAAGGCGGCACGAAGAAGGAACTGAAGACGAATCAGGACTTTGTTCCCTTCAGCTTCTCATCTTCAGGGCAGGTCGAGGGAGAAATGGTGTTTGCCGGCTATGGAGTCACTGCCGACGAGTATCAATACGACGATTATGCCGGTCTCGATGTGAAGGACAAGATCGTGATCGTACTCCGCTACGAGCCCAGCTCTTTCGCCTCCAAGAGCGGCGAACAAGGCCTTACTCATCACTCGCAGATGATCACGAAGGCGATCAACGCCCGCAATCACGGAGCGCGCGCGGTCGTGATCGTCAACGGCAAGCTGGGCGATGGCGAGGAAGATCTGCTCACGCGCTTCGGCAGCGTCAGCGGCCCTGAGAACATCGGCATCGTGTTTGTGCAAGTCAAGAACGACGTTGCGCAAACCTGGCTTCAGGCCGCCGGAAAATCGCTGAAGGAGGTCCAAGACCAGATCAACGCCGCTACCAAACCTGCGTCGTTCGCGCTTCCCGACAGTTTGCATCTCGCCTTGAAGGTTGACGTAGAAACTACTCGGGCCACGGTGAACAACATCCTGGCCTACCTGCCCGGGCTAACCGATGAGTACGTAATCGTAGGCGCACACTACGATCACCTGGGACGCGGCAATGTCGACTCGCTTGCACCATCGCAGATCGGGCAGATTCATCCCGGCGCCGATGACAACGCCTCGGGCACAGCAGGAGTGTTGGAGTTGGCCAGGCTTCTCGCGCCTGAGCGCGGGCAGTTAAAGCGCGGCATTCTTTTCATGGACTTCGCCGGAGAAGAACTCGGCCTGCTCGGTTCCGCCGAGTGGGTGAAGGAGCCGACGCGTCCGCTGGGAAAAGCGGTCGCCATGATCAACATGGACATGATCGGCCGCATCAAAGACGACAAGGTGTACATCGGCGGCGTGGGCACGGGGTCAACGTTCAAACCAATCCTGGAACAGGTTGCGAAGGAACAAGGGCAGAAAGGCTCGGCGTTCAAGATTGAATACTCTGCGAGCGGCTACTCTTCCAGCGATCACACCTCGTTTGTGACCAAGAAGATTCCTGTACTGTTCTTTTTCTCCGGCTTGCACTCCGACTATCACAAGCCCTCGGACACCTGGGACAAAATCAACGCCCCATCAGCGGCAAAACTGCTCGACCTGATCGCAAATGTGACCACGCAGCTGGCCAATGCAGAGGAAACTCCCAAGTTCCAGACTGTCGTGGAAGAGAAACCGCCCGGCGGCGGCGGAGCAGGCTATGGCCCCTACTTTGGATCGATTCCGGACTTCGGGGAAATTCCCAACGGTGTGAAGTTCGCCGACGTTAAACCGGGCTCACCCGCTGCCAAGGCTGGGCTGAAAGCGGGAGACATTCTGATTCAATTCGGCGACAAGCCCATCAAGAACCTCTACGACTTCACCGACGCTCTTCGCCGCAGCAAGATCGGAGATGTGGTGAAAGTGACGGTTTTGCGCGACGGTCAGCCGGTAACAGCCTCAGTAAAACTGGAACAGCGGAAGTAAGGACTCGATTTCAGGGATTCCGCCAAAGCTTTGAATATCGCAATATCCGCTTGGGGGCTTATTTTTTCTCTGTAATTTCCTATTTTCATCTATCCCGCGAACACCCAGACCATGTATCCTGATGCGGCCTTCAGCCAGACTGCACGCAGCGAATCGCAGGCAGACCGGTTGCGGGTTGGCTTTAATTCCTATGTTTGCGACCTGTTCGCATGAGATTTCTAAAACGCTGGAAAGGCCGGACCCTGCTGTTCCTGGCCGTAGTGGGACCGGGGATTATCACAGCCAACGTCGACAACGACGCGGGCGGCATCCTGACCTATTCCCAGGCCGGCGCGCAATACGGATCTCTCCTGCTGTGGACGATGATTCCCATCACCCTCGCGCTGATCGTGGTGCAGGAAATGAGCGCACGCATGGGCGCAGTGACCGGCAAAGGCCTGAGCGATCTGATCCGCGAAGAGTTCGGACTGCGCGTCACCTTTCTCATGATGCTGGGCATCCTGATCACCAACTTCGGCAACGTGGTGACGGAATTTATCGGCATCGCCACAAGCCTCGAATTGTTCGGCCTTTCGCGTTACGTAACGGTGCCGGTTTGCGGGGTGATCGTTTGGCTGATCGTGGTGAAAGGCCAATATAAGACTGTTGAGAAAGTCTTCCTGGCGGCGTCGTTCTTCTACATCACCTACATTTTCGCCGGGGCGCTGGCGCATCCGGCATGGAAACTGGCAACCGTCGCAACCTTCAAGCCTCCGGAGTGGGCCAAGTTTCGAGAGCAGGCGTACTTGTACATGGTGATTGGCGTGGTCGGAACGACGATCGCACCCTGGATGCAGTTCTATCTGCAGTCCTCGATTGTAGAGAAGGGTGTAACCCGGCGCGGACTTCGAGCCTCGCGCTGGGACGTGATCGCGGGCTGCATTTTTACCGACGTGGTGGCCTGGTTCATCATCGTTGCCTGTGCCGCCACTTTGTATGTACACGGGTACCGCGACATCAAGTACGCCGCCGATGCAGCCCAAGCCCTGAAGCCGCTGGCCGGGCAGTATGCGTACATCTTATTTGCGGTGGGATTGTTCAACGCGTCACTGTTCGCAGCATCGATTCTGCCGCTCTCGACCGCGTATACAGTCTGCGAGGGGCTGGGCTTTGAATCCGGCGTAGACAAAAAGTTCGGCGAAGCCCCGTTCTTCTACTGGCTCTACACGCTGCTGATCGTAGCCGGCGGCGCCGTCCTTCTAATCCCGGGCTTGCCGCTGGTGAAGATCGCAGTCTTGTCGCAGGTGGTAAACGGCGTAGTGCTGCCCTTCGTGTTGATTTTCATGTTGCTGCTGATCAACAAGAAAGGACTCATGGGCGAGTACGTAAACACGCGCCTGTTCAACGCCGTAGCCTGGCTAACGACCGTCGTAATGATCGGCCTGACGATTGCCTGGTTCTGGACGCTGCGCGGCGGGAGCTAACTGTAGCGCCACCGTCCCGGCAACTGACCCAATGGCACGACACGCGGGGCCGCAGTCCGATTTTTCTCAGCGTCCTCCGCGGCCCTTACTTCGCGAACTCCGCGATTAAGAGCTTTTGTCTTCACGCAGCGGCGATATCACATTAGCCGTCCTGCCGCTAAATCTTTCACAAGCGAAGCATCCGCCTCAAGAAAATCATAGGACGGCAAATCCTTGGCGGCCGACCATTGCACATCGCGGAAAATACGGTTTTCGATTTCGCCCCGATAATCGCGCACGATGAAGAACCGTAGTTCAACCATGGCGCCATTCGGATAGGTGTGCTGCAGGCGTGCGATCTCGTCACCGATCCTGGCCTGAATTCCCAATTCCTCTTCCAACTCCCGGCGCAGGGCATCGCGCGGCTGCTCCCCTTCTTCAATTTTTCCGCCCGGGAACTCCCATTTGAGCGGCATGGTCTGATGCCGTGTGCGCTGGCACACCAGCAGCTTGCCATCCTTTTCGATCACGGCTGCGACGACCCGTTTCATAATTTGGAAGTAGTGACGGCGCTCGGCTGCGGGCGGAGAACTGCTCAACCCAAACGGGCGCTGCTGTTCAAGGTTACCGCATGTTCTCCAGCTTTCTCCCGACTACTTCAGCGCAATATTGAACCAGTCTCTCGTCCTCGTCGCCGAACGCAGCTGGAAAATGGCTGTCGATGTCGAGTTCGCCGGCGACTTTCCCTTTGATGAAAACCGGCACAACAATTTCAGACTTCGTCTCCAGGGAACACGCAAGGTAGCGCGGATCCTTGCTGACATCGTCAACCACAATCGTCTTCCCGCTGGAAGCTGCGGCCCCGCAAATGCCCTGGTTGAGCGGGATTCGCGTGTGCGGCGTCATAGCGCCCACAAAAGCTTCGAGGATCAGCATCGGCGGCTGCGCCCCGGGTTCAAGCATGTAAAAGCCAACCCAGTTGTACTTAAGCATGCGCTCGTGGAGCAGTTTGCACACCCCTTGCATCAACTCCTTGGCCGCAGGCACGGTTCGAGCAAGCGTGGCGACTTCGTTGCGAACCTCTTGGATTCTGGTGGTAACCGTCATGAGGAAAATCTTAACTCAGAGCGGGAGATCTACGGCGGTGGAAGACCGAACCGGGGTAATCTGGCGGATTCCCTCTGTCCTGGCAAACATTTCAGGATGAATCGCAAACGCCAATGCGTCGAGACCTAGCAGAAGCGTTGGCGCGGGCGTGTTGAGGTACTCGTCACGGATGCAGTAGACACGCGAGCCGCGAGCCGCGCGGGTTCCCAGCCAGTTGCGCTCGCTGACAATTTTCTCCAACGGTACACGGTCGCCCGCTCCGCACCAGGCGGCGATCAGGATCTCAGGATCCATGATCGCTACACCCTGTGGCGACACCTGCCGTCCTGGCGCGCCCAGGAACTCTCCTCCAGCGGCTTCAACCAGTTCTGCGACCCAAGCCTGCGACGCGATCAGGGGCTTGCCCCATTCTTCGCAGAATACTTGCGGACGTGGGAACCCGGCAGTGCGCGTGCGCACTTGTTCAATTTGCTGCCGCATGCGGGCAATCACCTCTTCGCCGCGCTCGCTCGCTCCAACGGCGCCTGCGATGGTAGCGATATCCGTATAGACGTCGGCGAGAGTCTTGGGTGCGAGCGCCAGAACACGCGCTCCAGATTTGAGTATTTCGATAACAGACTTCTCCTTGTAAGGCACGGCGGCGATGACGAGATCAGGCTGCGCGGAAATGATCTGGCCGGCATCGGCGGTCCAGGAGTCGGCCAGAATGATGCGCGATTGCGCTGTGATTTCGGGAACCACATCCGCGCAATACTTCGTGCAAGCCACGACGCGGTCAAGCTCTCCGACCGCGGCAAGGATCACGGTCGCGCTGGGCTGCAAACTGATGATGCGGCGCGGCGTGTGCGAGGATGGCATGAAAGTAAGTTAGGACTTGATGTCGCTCAGCGCTGCCGAGAGCGCGTCCAGGGCCAGTTGCGCGGCGTGTGTAGAAGCTTGGGGCAGGCCGCCGACCGCAGCAATGATGTTCTCTCGCCGCAAGGTTGCAGCTTCATGCAGCGTCCTCCCCACCACCAATTCCGTCAATGCCGAGCCACAGGCAATCGCCGCCACGCAACCTTTGGCCTTGAACTGCGCCTGGGTAATTCGGCCTGCGGTGGCTTTCAAGCTCAGCCGCAGCACGTCTCCGCAGGCGGGGTTTTCAATTTCCGCTACTGCATCCGCATCAGGAATATCTCCAGCGTTGCGGGGATTCTGAAAATGATCGAGCAACTGCGGGGAATACATTTCTACGGATTTCCTCCACAAACAAAAGTTGCCAGTTTCCGATTGTCAACTTCCAGTTGCCGATTTTTCAAACCAACGCTGCAGTTGTTCGAATCGGCAATCGGAAATTGGAACTTTTTCCTGGCTGTACAAATGCTTCACCCACCCCTACCCTCAGGAAAATAGATGCGCCAACCCCGCTCGCGGGCAGCCAACTCGAGGTCCGGATTCGGATTAATCGCAAAGGCATGCTTTGCCATCGCGAGCATTTCCGCATCCCAGCGCGAGTTACCGAAGGCGGCATCGATCTCTTTCTTGACCACTTCGCGCAGCGCCTCCGGTTTGCCCGGACCCGAGGGAGTGCGAATCAGACGATCGGACGCGATACCATTCTCCGCCTCCACCTTCGCCGCGAGGACGCGGCTCGCAGGTATCCGGAAATACTTCATCGCGGCGCGGATCACCCACTCGTTCGAAGATGAGACGGCCCACACCTCGCATCCCTGTTCCTGCAGGCGCCGGATCAGTTCGCGGATCTCGGGAAAGATCTGCGCGACAAAGAACTGATCGAAGAAGTGTGTGGCTGCATCCATCAGCTTCAGCTCTGAAACCCCCTTGTGCAGCGTCACCATTTCGCCGCACATTGTGGTTTCATCGACCTCGCCACGTTTATAGGCGGCGTAACGCTCCCGCCAGAATTGGCTCAGGGCGGCGCGGCTCGCGCCGTCAGGAAAAACGTTGGGCTCTCTCAGTTCCCAATCGAAGAAGCGTTCCCCCGCATCGCCCGCCCACAGTGTGCCATCGCAATCGAAGGCCGCGACGCGCAGATCCAGGCGCAGGACGGAGTCGAGGAATTCGTTGGTCGTCGGAAGAAAGGTCTCGGTTCCTGCAGCGTCCATCTATCGACGATAACGTGGGCGAGGGGAAACAGGCAATGGCGCGGAAGGAGATGACATTACCGATTTCCGATTGCGAACAAACACAGCCGGGCTGGTTTTCAATTGACCATCGGCAATCGGAAATTGGCAGTCATCCCTTCTCTGTCCGCGCCAGCCCCGCGTACTCTTCCGGCGTGTTGATGTTCACAGCGACCAGCGGATCGTCAACAGGGACATATAGGATGTGTTCCTGATGCGCATGTTCGATGTCGCGGGCAATGGACGTGGCTGGAACGCGCAGGAACGCTTCGATCATCTCCCGCCCCACGAAGTAAGGATGTCCGTGCTTGCCGGAAAACTCGGGCACGACGGCCCAGATGTTTTGATCGGCATCTTCAAAGGCATCGCGCAGCGTCTGGATAGTCGCTGCGCCAACTGGAGGCCGGTCAACAAGAGTGATGACCGCGCCGTCGCGCCCGTGGTTGAGCACTTCGTGCAGGCCGGCTTGCAGTGAGCTGAACTGGCCGCGACCGGGATCTGGGTTGACTGCCAGAGAAGCCCCCTGCGCATAAATAATCGGCGCCAGCGCCGCCTCATTCTTTCCCACTACCACCAGGACGAACTCCGTAGCCAGTGCGAGGGAACGAATTCCCGCCGAGAGAAATGTGTCAGCGGAAGCCGCTTGCCCGCGAGCCGGCGGAGGCCAGGGCAGCAACGCCTTATCCCGGCCCATGCGCGACGAGTCTCCGGCAGCAAGAATCAAGCCCACGAAGCTGGAGGCGCGGGTCATGCTGCGAAGATAGCAGGGAATGAACGGGAATTGTGGTTTTTTGATTGCTGATTGTTGATTAACAACCTGCGTGCTGTGGGCTCTCAATCAGCAATCAACAATTTACTCATGCTCGTCGAGCGCGACAGGCGCATCGGGACCTTCTCCAGCCTGCGCTTGCCGGTCCTTCGATCGGAACCAGCTCATGTGCGGCACTCCGGCCGTTGCGTGACGCCGAATGGCAATCAGTTCCGCCGTGATCGCAACCGCAATCTCCTCCGGAGTGATGGCGCCGATGTCCAGCCCGATGGGCGCGTGCACGCGCTCGAACAGATGTGCCGGCACGCCTTCCCGCTGCAGCGTCTCAAAAATCTTGATCACCTTGCGCTTGGATCCGATCATTCCGACGTAGCAGGCACGCGTTTGCACCGCCCAGCGCAGGATGCGCATATCGTCGCGATGGCCTCGGGTGACAATGACAATATAGGAAGTCTCGTTAGGGTCGAGCTTTTGCATTGCTTCGTCAAAATCAAGAGCATGCACTTCGCTCGCGCCCGGAAAACGTTCTTTGGTGGCGTAGGAACTACGGTCGTCAGTGACAATGACATCGAACCCTGCATCGACCGCGATGCGGTAAAGGTTTATTGCAACGTGACCTGCACCGAATAGATAAAGTAACGCTGGAGGTAAGACAGGCTCAACGAAAACTTCCAGCGTGCCCCCGCAGACCAATCCCGTGTCGTACTTCGGATCTTGATTCAGGTCGAACGTAAGGGTCCGGGGCTTCTCTGATTCCATAACCTCACGCGCGGCTTGCCACACATCGGCCTCAACGCAGCCACCGCCGATGGTGCCTACGATCGAACCGTCGTCGCGCACCAGCATCTTCGCAGTCTTAAACGAAGGGATGGAGCCGCGCACGTTTACGATCGTGGCCACAGCTCCGCGGCGCCCTTCGCGCCGGAGTTGAACGATTTGTTCGTAAATATCCATCAAGCTGCAAACACTTTGCAGGTTTGATTATCAGTTGGTTGACAGCTGGAGTCAAACGCGAACAAGCAAAGGCCCCGGGTCATCACTCCCGAGGCTTTTTGCGCTAATCCAGTTAAGTACGACACGGCTTGCGAAGCAGTTCTATCTTGACCTGCCCCGATATGCGCTGTCAAGTAATTTTGCGGCTAGTGGAACGCAGAGGGCGGCAGAGTCGAACCGCAGTGGCTGATGACAGTCACTCACCGGCTTCGCAAGCCGTGTCCAGTACCCACTGGCAACGCCCTCTAGACTGCGGCTTGCTTAATGGGAATCCTACGCTGGAGATCCACAACCGCGAGCCGGTTACCTAGAAAAATTTCACACCGGATTCCAGATTGGGAATTCCCAATCTGGACAAGTATGCTTATGTCAGCACCCAGTGTTCCGAGGAGAACCTTGCATGAAAGCAGTCCGCATTCATCAATTCGGTGGGCCAGAGATTTTGGCTTATGAAGACATCCCCGATCCGCAGCCGCGCAAGGATCAGGTGCTGGTGCGCGTGCGGGCATGTTCGCTGAATCATTTGGACGTGTGGGTGCGCAAGGGCCTGCCGGGCGTGAAGCTGCCACACATTCTTGGCAGTGACGTTGCGGGCGAAGTGGTCGAGGTGGGTGAGTACGTCGGCGGCTTCAAGGCCGGGCAGCGGGTGTTGCTCGCGCCGATGCACTACTGCGGGCATTGCGAGAAGTGTGTGGCCGGCCTGCAAAACCATTGCCGTCAATTTACCGTTCTAGGGAACGGCGTCAACGGAGGCAACTGCGAGCTGATCGCCGCTCCGCCGACGAACGTGATTCCGATTCCCGACTCGCTCGACTTCAATCAGGCGGCAAGCGTGCCTCTGGTCTTTGTGACGGCGTGGCACATGCTCGTAGGGCGAGCCGGCATTCGTCCAGGACAGACGGTGCTGGTGCTGGGAGCCAGTTCCGGCGTCGGCATCGCCGCGATTCAGATTGCAAAACTCTTCGACTGCCGCGTGATTACGACCGCGGGCGACGAAGCGAAGCTGGCCAAGGGCCGCGAACTGGGCGCGGACTTCGGCATCAATCACTACCAGCAAAAGATTTCCGAAGAAGTGCGCAAGATCACGAATAAAGAGGGCGTCGATATTGTTATCGAACACGTGGGCGCGGCAACCTGGGATGAGAGCGTGAAGTCCCTCAAAAGCGGCGGCACACTGGTGACCTGCGGCGCGACCACGGGGCCGAACGTCGCGATCGATTTGCGGCATCTGTTCGCGCGCCAGTTGGCGCTTCTCGGCTCTTACATGGGAACCATGGGCGAACTGCATGAGGTGCTGAAACACGTGTTCGCCGGCCAGTTGAAGCCGGTGGTCGACCGCACGTTCCCGCTCAGCGAATTGCGCGCCGCGCATGAGTATCTGGAGAAGAGCCAGATGTTCGGGAAGATTGTGGTGAATCCGTAGTGCATCGCAGAAGAGGATTACATCGGCGGGTGAGTTTATGGCGATGTTTCGTCAACCGCGTAGAATGCTTCATGTAGGCAGGGAGTTGAATCCCTTATGGGAGATCCCGTTTATATCGGAATTGCTCTGCTGATCTGCTGCTTGAGCGGCCAATTGCGGGCCGATCCGCCCGGCACGCCGGCAGTTCCCACGGTATGCAACAAAACGAATCCTCCGCTGTCATGCGCTACGCCTCCACGGGTGGTCTCCGCACCTGCGCCTGAGGCTTCCCAGCAAGCTGGCGCGAAGGAGATGAAAGGCGTCTGCGTCCTAAAAATAATGGTGGAGGCCGACGGCAGCACTAGCCATGTTCGCGTAGTGAAAGGTCTAGGTATGGGTCTTGACGAAAAAGCGATCGAGGCCGTCAAGAAGTGGACGTTTAAGCCTGCACTGTTACGGGGTAAGCCGGTTGCGGTAGAGGTCGCGGTGGAAGTAGATTTTCCACCGTTGTTGAGCGGTGGAGAACAAAAGTAACACAGGGCCGGCGGACATTGTTGCACGCACGCGATAGCACTCATCAGCCCGCGATAAGCTCGACTCCGGCTTTGCAACCGCTGCCGAATCAGTTAAACTCTGGCACACGGATGCAAGGAGAGCGGTCATGTCTCTGCGCAAATTGTGCTTCTTCGCACTGCTGGCCGCAATGCTTGCCGGCGCGACAGCCGAAAGGTTAGACCGGCACCTCAAACAATTTGATGCGCCAGAGCTGGGCGCTTGGCCGAACCGTCCGTCGCTTGCCGCGGAGTTCCCTGCGAAAAGCGAAGTGCCGCTGACCAGTTTTCTGCCCGTCCAAACTTTTCCCGTCCAATCGAGAAATGCAGAAAGTCTGGGTGCGGGAAAGGTACTGGTAGCGAGCCGAAACCTGGGTGATCCGAATTTCGCCAAAACGGTAATTCTGGTGGTTCGCTCCGATGCCAAAGGTGTACTCGGGCTCGTTCTCAACCACCGCACGGATGTCCCGCTTTCGCGAGTGCTTGAGAGTCTGAAGGCGGCGAAAGACCTTTCCGACCCGGTCTATCTCGGAGGTCCGGTCGAAACTCCAGCAGTGTTTGCGTTGTTCCAGTCGCCGGCCAAGCTCGAAGGGGCGGAGCGCGTCTTCGATGGTGTTTACTTGATTTCCGCGAAGACCCTCTTCGAACAAACCATTTCGTCTCGACCGAAGCCTGACGTTTTTCATGTTTATCTGGGCTATGCCGGGTGGACTCAAGATCAGCTACGGCAGGAAGTAGAATTGGGCGCCTGGTTCGTTTTTCCGGCGGAGACCGGCACGGTTTTCAATGCCGATCCGGATTCCTTGTGGCTGGAAATGATTCGCAAGACGGAACTCCAGATGGCGCGAGGCGAATTTTCGGACTCTTGTTCGAAAAGAGTAGGACCGGCGCGTGTTTTTTAAGATACTGGGTCCGATCCAGGATGTTGAGGTGATCGCTTCGGGCAGAGGTGTCCGTGTAGCACGACGCCTGCGAAAGCTTTATGGCGGACGGCGCTGGAGAAAGCTGAAGGGAACCGCAACAGTGAAAATGGAAGGTGGTACGATACGCTATGCTGAAGTGCATTGGTATGAGGCGCACGGAATAGGCGAACGAGAGTTCAAGATCAAGCGCTTTTTTGAGGTCCAATGAAGAGAACCCAATCGCGATTCGTAGTCTGCGTTAAGAACAAGGGATATTCTGCCTCCCTCGAGCTCCGCAAGGTCTATCAGGCATTGGTGGACAAGATCGCAGCTAAGTTACATCAGGTTCGGGTCATCGATGAGTCCGGCGAAGACTACCTGTATCCTCAAGATTTCTTCATTCCCGTCCGCCTGCCCCAATCCGCAGAAAAAGTTCTGCTGCGCGCGACGAACGGAGGCCGCTGACACCCGTGTCCCCGTGGTTTAGAATGTAGCTATGCCCGAACTGAATTTCGGCCCCTACATCGACACCAAGAACGGCAAGAAGGTGGTCAAAGACCTGACCTTTGGCAATCCCACGCCGGAGGGAGTTGTGCTGACCACGCTCGGTTCGGCGGTGAACTGGATGCGCAAAGGTTCCATCTGGCCGATGACGTTTGGGCTGGCGTGTTGCGCGATCGAAATGATGTCGATGGGCGCAGCGCGCTTCGATATTGCACGCTTTGGCGCCGAGGTTTTTCGCCCGTCGCCACGCCAGAGCGATCTCATGATCATTGCCGGGCGCGTTTCGAACAAGATGGCGCCCGTGATCCGGCAGTTGTGGGAGCAGATGCCGGAGCCGAAGTGGGTCATCTCGATGGGAGCTTGTGCCACCTCCGGCGGTGTCTTTCAAAACTACGCGCTGGTGCAGAGCGTCAACCAGGTAATCCCCGTTGACATTTATGTTCCCGGATGCCCACCACGTCCAGAGCAACTCATCTACGCCATCACGCTCCTTCAGGAAAAAATCCAGAAGGAGCGCGGGACCATCAAGCGGGCGCTGAACCTGACATAGAGTCTGGACTTTCTACCCGTAATTCTCCCTAGTTTTCCTCAGGCTAGCCTGTGACAGCCGACGCACTTTCAAGTGATAGTCGTCACATCTCTTCGGCCCGCGAGTATCGGAGAATACTAATTAAGGCAAAGCAAATATCTTGCCAGGCCGCCTGTAACTAGCTTCCAGAGAATCACTTGGGGGGATAGGGACTCGAGGGCCACAGCTCGCGCCGAGAAACACGAAACCAATCTCTGCCGTGCCGAATCCAATGCTATGTGTGGAAGGTGCTTCGATGATGGCAAAACTGATTGACGTGCTTTTCGGTTGCCGGCACTCCCGGTACAGCTTTCCGGTAACCCTGCGCGGAAAGGCAAGGCGTCCCCAGGCTGCGGCGCTGACCGGAACCTACGTGGCGTGCCTGGATTGCGGACAGGAGTTTCCTTACGACTGGCAGGAGATGAAGGTCATTACCTCGTCCGCTGAAAAGCGTGAATACGTAGCCGCGCTGGCAACGAAACACGCCGCATAGCGGATCACACGGTTTGCCCACAAGCTCGACTAGCGCGCGGAGACGCTGGCCGCAGCCCTCTTCTCCATCGGCACAAAATCGCGTTCTCCGTATCCCGTATAGATTTGCCGGGGCCGCGCAATCTTCTGTTCCGGATCGTTCACCAATTCCTGCCACTGAGCCAGCCAGCCCGCCGTGCGTGCGATAGCAAACAGCACCGTGAACATCTGCGGTTGGAACCCCATCGCCTGGTACATGATTCCGGAATAGAAATCGACATTGGGATACAGCTTGCGCTTCACGAAATAGTCGTCTTCCAGAGCGATGCGCTCCAATTCCAGAGCGATATCCAGCTTGGGATTGCGTCCCGTAACCTCGAAGACCTGGTCCGAAGTCCACTTAATGATCTTCGCTCGCGGATCGTAATTCTTGTAAATGCGATGCCCAAATCCCATCAGCTTGCCGTGCCCTTCCTTCACCTTCTTGATGAAGCTGGGCACGTTTTCTTTTGAGCCAATTTCGTCCAGCATCTTCAGGACCTCTTCGTTGGCTCCGCCGTGCAACGGCCCGGCTAAGGCCGACGCCGCCGACGCTGTGCACAAATACGGATCGGTTTGCGCGCTGCCCACTGAGCGCATGGCGTTGGTGCCGCAGTTCTGCTCGTGATCCGCATGCAGAATAAACAGAATGTCGAGCGCGCGGGAAAGCACAGGATTCGCCACATACTTCGGCTCGACCATCCTCCACAACATGTTCATGAAGTTCTCGGTGTAGCTCAGATCGTTGTCCGGATACACGTAGGGAAACCCCACATTGTGCCGGTACGACATGGCCGCGATCGACGGCACTTTGCCGATCAGGCGCTTGATCTGCAGCATGCGGTTTTCCGCGTCGTGCACCTGCCGGGCTTCCGGATAAATACTCGATAGGGCAGCCACAGAACTCACAAACATCGCCATGGGGTGAGAGTCGTAGCGAAAACCCTCCATGTACTTCTTCGTCGACTCGTGCAGCATGGTGTGGTGGGTGATGTCATGCACCCAGTTCTTGAGTTCGCTTTGGGTGGGCAATTCGCCATAGAACAGAAGGTAAGCAACTTCCAGGTAGGTGCAGCGTTCGGCCAGCACTTCGATCGGATATCCGCGATAGCGCAGAATTCCCTTGTCACCATCAATGTAGGTGATGCTGCTGCGGCACGATGATGTATTCATGAACGCCGGATCGTAGGTCATCAGTCCAAAGTCTTCCGGATCGGTTTTGATTTGCCGCAGGCTCATCGCCCGGATCGTGCCGTTCTCGACGGGAACGGTGTAGGTTTGACCAGTGCGATTGTCGGTGATGGTGAGTGTGTTGTCTGGCATGGGAGAATTCGGCTCCTTGAGGTATTAGGCTAGCGTAGCTCAGACTATTTGGCTTCGGCAACCCTATGCTGTGACCGCGGTCACAGGCTGTCGTGATGATGCTCTTCGTAGGCGTTGGATGGCTCGTCCCCACGCAAAACCGGCGGCCATGGCCGCCGGTCGCCTAACTGCAACTTGCCATAAAGCTAATTCGATCCGTCATCCCGCCGCTTCAAGGTCGGACGATCATCGTCAGTTGTGGGCGCGTTGCCGGTGTTGGGGTCGCTGCTGGTGGAAGTTCGCCGCAAGCTCGGCTTGTTCGCATCTTTCTGGTCCAGCACCTTGTGGCGATTTTCGATCGATGCCAGCCGTGCCTTGACCTCGTCGAACTCCGACGTCGTCACAATGTATTGCTGCTTCGACGGTAGTATCTTGCGGATCTCTTCCTGCGACTTCTCGATGCGGTCCGCCGTCGGCGGGTGAGTTTCAAACGCCTTGGCCAAAGTGCCTGGCTTCTTCTTCTCCATGGCCTGAATCTTTTCGAAGAAGGAGATAAACGCCGACGGATCATAGCCGGCGCGATACATATACTGCACGCCAAGGTAGTCGGCCTGAGCCTCGAAGGTGCGCGAGAACTTCAGGAATGTCATGGGAATTGCCAGCCCGGAGGCTTCATAGCCGGCATAGCCAATCGCCCCGCCAATGAAGATCAACGGAATGGACGCCAGTTGCATCAACTGCGCGCGTGTCATCTCACGCGCGTAGTGGCAGGCGGCGACGTGGGCAATCTCATGCGCCATCACGCCCGCCATTTCGGCCTCTTCGTCGGCCGCAAGGATCAGGCCCGAGTTCACGTAGAAGAACCCGCCGGGAAGCGCCATAGCATTCACCACGTCAGAATCGATCACCTTGATGGTGAAAGGAACCTGTGCGTCAGAGTTTCGCACAAGATTCTGCCCGATGCGATTCACGTACTCGGTGACCACGGGGTCGTTCACCAGCTTGATTTGGGATTCGATCTGCTGGGCGTAGACGCGACCCCGCGACACCTGCCCTTCGACGGTATACCAGTTTCCGACGCCGCGGCCGCAACCCACGTTGCGGTTTCCCACCGCATCCACGTCGGCTTTGCTGCCGTCGTGCTTGATCTGGTCGTCGTCCTTGGTCGGCAAGGAAGCCGGCGGCGGGGTGGGTGCATTCTGCACATCGCTGGCTTTTGGCTGGCCGTTGTCGGGATCGTGACTTGGGGTTTTGGTTTGTGCCGGATCGGATGTTTGCGCCAACGTCCAGGGCCCTGCGCTGAACGCCGCCACCGCCACAGAGATTGCCAGCCAGCGGAACTTCATAGAAAACTCCTTAGCCGCCAAATACCTTCCGCGATTATACGCCCGAAGTAAAGACACCAAGCCTGAATCTTGGTCCAATGGCTTAGACGCTGGGGCCCGCGCTTAGGTTACCCGCCACTGCAACTAAAGAGCTGGGAAGGAACGGCCATGCGGAGGCGCTCATGCACCATCGTCGCCAGCGCGCCGTACGCTGATGGACACTTGGGCAAGGCGGTGTTTCGGCTATAAGTCGGGGACGTTACCGCAGGGTTCGACCCGGACGAAGGCTAACAATCCCGGCGCATGGCCGTCTGTTCTACCGGACAGGGAGGTCTTATGTCGGCAATTCGACCCACGATTCGGCTCTTAACAGCAGTCCTGGCAATCGCAACTGGCACGGCGTGGTGCCAGGCCCTGAAGGAAGTTCCTTCGTATGCGTTGAAACGTGGCGATCCGGCGCCGCCGCTGGGCTTCGAGGCCGTGCCCAATGGGCCTCCACCCCAGGACATCAACTGGCAAACGCTTCGCGGCAAGGTGGTGATTCTGGATTTCTGGGGTTCCTGGTGCGCACCATGCATTGCCGATATTCCTCGTCTCAACGAATTAGTCTCCCGATACCGCGATAAACCCGTGCAGTTCATCGCCGTCGGACATGAAAACGCCCGAAAAGTGGCATACTTTCTGAAGAAGCATCCTATCGACACCTGGGTTGCGCTCGATACCGACGTCTCGGTCTTCAAGTCGTATACTGCTTTTGGAATCCCTCACGCCGTGGTCGTGGATAAGGCCGGCATCGTGGCTGCGGTGTTGAGTCCGAGCGATCTCACGGAGAAGGTCATCGACGATGTGCTGGCGGGAAAAGTGCCCAGCTACCCGGCCCTCCCGCCGAATGCTTACTGGAATCCCGATACCGCAGCCGAGTACTTTATAAAAGTGGGACAAGAGGAGCCCCCGGCGGAGCATTGAGTCCGATTTTCCTCTGAGCTTTTTCAAGCTTTCGCCCGAAGGAGGAACCAAATGCGTGCTCACAAGAACAGTAGCTTGTGGTTCGTATTCGTGATGGCCGTTTCCGCTTTCGCGGCAGAGCCGCGTCCTGCTGACAACGAAAACGCAGCCCGCGATGCCGTCATCCGCATCGTGGAACAAATTCAGAGGGCAGACTACGAAGGCGACCGCGCTGCCCTGAACCGACTTTACGAGCAGCTTGTGCCGTTTGTCGACGAGCCTGAAATTGCATCGCGCGCCCGCTATTGGCGTGGTTTCGCGAAATGGCGCCGCGCCATAAACGGATTTAACGAGACTCCCACGCCAACCGATCTGGCGGAAGACCTGACCGAAGCGGAAAGCGAATTCGATGCGGCACTTCAGAGGGATCCGGGCTTTGTGGATGCGAAGGTTGGCGCCGCGTCGTGTGTGGGAACGCGGTTATTCCAGGAGAGGGTTTTCTCCACGGAAAAAGACCCAGCGCGCCTGAGGCAAATCCTGACGCCGGTATCGCAATTGCTGCGCGAGGCCAAGGCCGCAGCGCCGGAGAATCCACGCCTGCTTTGGGTGCTGGGTCCAAACTTGTGGAACACACCTGCGGAGCGTGGAGGCGGCCAGGATAAAGCCATCGAAATCTACCAGAAGGGTCTGGACGCGGTGCGGCGGCAGAAGGGCATGGTGAGCGATCCGCTGGAGCCGACGTGGGGCGAGCCTGAACTGCTGATGAGTCTGGCTTGGTCGAACTTGAACCGAAGCACGCCTGATCTAACGGTCGCCGAGCAAGACGCACAAGCTGCGCTCAAACTGGTACCTTACTGGCACTACGTTCGCGACATTTTGATGCCGCAGATTCGCGCCGCGCAGGCCAGAGCGCGCTGATCTTTTTTTAAGCCGGCAATGAGCGCAAGCCGTGACGCTACTAGATCTGGAGGATCAGATGTCATGAAACGCGCAGAGCTCCTTATCTTCTTGTTCGTCTGGGCTCAGATTGGGCTAGCAGCGGCAGCCGATGAAAAGGAGATACCGTACGGAAACAATCCCAATGCTGGCCACTATTTGCAGCTTGAAGATGTGAAGATTTATTACGAAGTATACGGGTCAGGCCACCCGCTCGTGCTGCTTCATGGGGGTTTGTATGGATACATTGACGAATTTCGGGGAGTGATTCCGGAATTGAGCCGGCATTATACCGTCATCGCCATCGCGCTGCGTGGGCACGGTAAGTCCGAACTTGGAAAACGGCCGCTCTCTGACGCGCTATTCGCAGAGGATTCGGCGGCCGTGATTCGGCACGCCACTAGCGAACCGGTGGACTTAGTGGGGTTCAGCACGGGCGCCATGGCAGCCTATCTACTGACGATTAACCATCCTGAGCTTGTGCATAGGCTGATTGCGGTTGGCGGACCGATTGCGGCCTCTGGATCGACCGATGCGGCCGGGAATGAGGCAAAGTCGGACAGTAACCCGGCGGAACTAGAGAAGCAACTGCCGCTGAAGTTCGTGGAGCGCCGCAACAGGATTTATCCCGACCGAGCCGCCTGGGACCGGCTGGTGGTTGCGATGGGCAAGCAGGCGCTGGCAGAGCCGGACCTGCCGAAAGAAAAGAGAAGATGCATCGGATCCAGTGTCCAACACTAATCGCCGCCGGCGACCAGGACGACTATACGAAATTGGAGCACTTCGTCGAGATTTATCACTTACTGCCACACGGTGAGTTAGCGATTATACCAGGGTGCGGACATACTGTTTTCAAGTGCAACCCAAACCTCATGGTCGAATTGGTCGAGCATTTCTTACAGGAGTAGGGAATGCTTGGGGCCGCGCACGAGGCCGAGAAGATGCTGGAGGAATCAAAGAACATGAAGAGATTGAGGCATGCTTTGGTCGCTGGCTCCGCATTGGCATGTCTGATTAGCTCCAGTGGGCGGGCGTTGCCAGCATCCGGCACAAACTCCAATGCGGACGACCAACCGAAACCAGTGAAGGCTTTAGCTTTGCCTTTGGACTCGCTGGACGCGTTGGAGGTCAAGAGCATCAGAGAGGATGGTGTGGATCCAGTTAGGACAAAGGCGGACCTTGCAACGTATCGGGGACGCCGGGCGGTGCGGATCGTCAACGATGATGGTCTAACTGCCACCGGTACGCCCGCGGGCGCTCAGGCCATCGCAATCGTCAAGACGTCAGATTTCAAAGATGGCACGATTGAAGCCGACGTGGTTGGCTTGCCACGCCAGGGAGCCCCACCAACTACCAGAGGGTTTGTCGGCATCGCATTCCATGTTCAGGACCATGGTTCGCTGTACGAATCGATCTACCTGCGCATGCTGAATTCGCGTGCCGACGATCAATTGCAGCGCAACCACTCGACCCAGTATGTGTCGCAGCCGGACTTCACTTGGCAGCGCTTGAGGAAGGAAAAACCCGGCGTGTACGAATCCTACGTCGATCTCGAACCAAGTGCATGGACCAGGATCAAAATCGTGGTCGCCGGAACCAAGGCCAGCCTTTATGTCAATGGCGCAGAGCAGCCCTGCCTGATTGTGAACGATCTGAAATTGGGTGAAGCTCACGGCCAGGTCGCGCTTTGGACCGGCTCAAATACTGAGGCGTATTTTTCGAACCTGACGGTTAGGCAGAGCGGAGAATATGACGAAGGCGCGCCCAAGCCGTAATGTGGTGATCCTTGCTCCAGGTCAGATGTACGCTGATGTCTTTGGGTTCGCCTGATGCAGAGGCGCCGGGCATTCCCCTGTTGTTAGCGCCGGGCATTCCCCTTGAGGATTCGCGCGGCGAGTCGTACCATAGCGCCTTCCGCTTATCTTGCAGGAGGGCTTCATGCTCGACCGCCGTCATTTTCTCACCACTGCCACCACAGGCCTCGCCGCTTTGTCCTCCCCTTCGTGGGCCTTCCGCGGAAACCTGTTCGCACAGCTGCAAGAAATTCCACCGCTCCCCGACCACTCACTGCTTGAAACAAATAACGACAAGAACGAAGACGCCTACTGGGCCGAACTGCGCAAGCAGTTCCTTATTCCCGCGGATGAGATCTACCTGAACAATGGCACCGTAGGCTCCAGCCCCGCGCCCGTGCTGCGCGCCGTTTTCGACGGTTACACCACCACTGAGAGAATGGATCAGCAGGATCCCGAAGACTATCCCATCTGGGGATACGGCCCGTGGAACGAGTTTCGCGATCCCCTGGCAGCTTTCGTCGGCTGTCATCGCGATGAGATTGCGCTGTTACGCAATGCCACGGAGGCGAACAGCTACATCGCGAACGGCATCGACATGAAGCCCGGCGATGAAGTGCTCATGACCGACCAGGAGCATCCCGGCGGCGAGCATCCCTGGAACCTTAAAGCCAAGCGCTACGGCATCGTGGTGAAGAAAGTCACGCTGCCTCGCCCCGTGAAAGACACGGCGCAGGTGCTCAATTTATTCAGCGATGCGATTACGCCGCGCACGCGCGTGATCTTCTTCAGCCACATCACAACTTTCTCCGGCGTGGTGCTGCCGGCGAAAGAACTCAGCGCACTCGCGCGGTCGAAGGGAATCCTCTCGGCCGTCGACGGCGCTCACGTGCCTGGCATGATGCGCCTGAACCTGCACGACCTGTGCTGCGACATGTACTCTGCGAGCCCGCACAAATGGCTGCAGGCGCCCAAGGGCTCCGGCTTTTTATACGTGCGCGATGAGGTGATCGACCGACTGTGGAACACCATCGTCACCGAAGGCTGGGACGACGCCAAGATTGGCGCCGAACGCTTCCAGCGCATCGGCAGCTCGAATGTGCCGGCGCTGTGGGGCCTGCGCGCATCGATTAAGCTGGCCAATGACATCGGGATGGAGCGTATTGAGAGCCGCCATCGCAAGCTGGCCGACTACATTCTCGATGAAATGAAGATTCGCGGCGCAGAATCCTGGACTTCGCCCGACCCAGCTTTGCGCTGCGCGATTGTGACGGTAAACGTCCCGCCGGTCCCGCGCACGGATCTGGAAAACTGGATGTGGAAGACCCACAAAATCCGCATCCGCGGCGGCGACCCGCACAAGCTGCGGCTGTCAACCCCTTACTATCTGCAGAAGAAAGATATCGACCGGTTTCTAGAGAAGTTTGACGAGTACAAGCGGGAGAAACAACTGGGGGACCACCGATAAACATTCCCTTGCATCCGCGCGACAGATCGATTAATGTATATACGTATCAGTATCTACAAAGGTCGCTGTGGAATTCGCCTGGGACGAGAGTAAGAACCGGCTCAACAAGCGCAAGCACCACGTCAGCTTCGAGACAGCGATCTCCGTATTCGATGACCCCTTTCATGTGTCGCGGCAAGACCGGGAAGTGGAAACCGAAGCGCGGTGGCAAACTATCGGAGTCGTGCAAGGCGGTCGAGTACTGTTGGTCGCCCACACGATCGAGGAAGACGACAACTTGATCCGAGTTCTCTCAGCACGAAAAGCGACGCCCCAGGAGAGACGCATCTATGCGCAGGGCTACTAAGACGATGAGAATCACGTACACGCGCGGGCAGTCCCTAACGCCTCGGCAGAAGAAGGAGTTGGCCGCCCTCGCGGCCCTTCCTGACGACCAGATCGACACGTCGGACATCCCCGAACTCCCGCCCAGCGCCTGGAAGAATGCAGTTCGCGGCAGGTTCTATCGTCCGTTGAAGCAGGCGGTCTCCATGCGTCTCGATGCTGACGTAATCGCATGGCTTCGGAAGTCAGGCAAAGGCTACCAAACACGCGCGAATCGTATCTTGAGGGAGCGCATGCTCGCCGACATCAGGCGAGCCTGAGCCGTCGCGCACCCTCAATCGTAATATTCCAACCCCAAGTGCGTAATCAGTTCCTCGCCCTTCAAGTGCCGCAGCGTGTTCTTCAGCTTCATCAACTGAATGAACAGATCGTGCTCGGGATAGAGTCCCGGCACGGTCATCGGAGACTTGAAGTAAAAGCTTAGCCACTCCTGAATTCCGATTCCCTGCAGCTCGGAGGAGCGTTTCGCAAGATCGATTAGCAGCACCAGATCCAGCACGATCGGCGCAGCGAGAATCGAGTCTCGACAGAGGAAGTTGACCTTGATCTGCATGGGATAGCCTAGCCATCCGAAGATATCGATGTTGTCCCATCCCTCTTTGTTGTCGCCGCGCGGCGGATAGTAGTTGATCCGGACTTTGTGGTACATGTCGCCGTAGAGCTCGGGATAAAGCTCCGGCTGCAGAATGTGCTCCAGCACCGAGAGCTTTGATTCCTCCTTGGTCTTGAACGAGCCGGGATCGTCGAGCACTTCGCCGTCGCGGTTGCCCAGGATGTTGGTGGAGAACCATCCATTCAGGCCCAACATTCGCGCCTTGAAGCCGGGTGCAAGGATCGTCTTCATCAGCGTTTGCCCGGTCTTGAAATCTTTGCCGCAGATCGGCGCTTCGTTCTTCCGCGACAGTTCGAGCATTACCGGCAGATCTACCGTCAGGTTCGGAGCGCCATTGGCGAAGGGCACACCCTCCATCAGCGACGCGTAGGCATAGATCATCGAGGGCGCGATCATCTCGTCGTTCTCGCGAAGTGCTTTCTCAAACGCCTTCACGGATTGATGAGCCCCGGTTGCTTCGATGTAGGATTCGGTCGATCCGCACCACATGGTGATCAGCCGGCTTGCTCCGCTTGTCTTTTTAAAGTCGCGTACGTCCGCGCGCAACTGTTCGGCCAGGTCCATCTTGGTCTTGCCCTTCTTCACGTTCGGGCCGTCGATCTTCTTCACGTAGTTGTGATCGAACACCGCGGCGCGCGGCGTCACCGACGAAAGGAACGGCTTCAACTGGTCGAGCAGTCTTTGATCAAGCACGCCGGCGTTCGAGGCTGCCTGGTACATGTTGTCTTCGAAGATGTCCCAGCCGGTGAAGACCAGATCATCGAGCCCAGCCAGCGGAACAAACTCTTTGATCTTGGGCGAACGTCCATCCGTACGCTTCCCCAGCCGCACCGTGCCCATCTGCGTGAGCGAGCCGATGGGTTTTGCCAGGCCTTTGCGAATCGCCTCCACGCCGGCGACGAACGTAGTCGCCACCGCGCCCATGCCCGGAATCATCACCCCCAGCTTCCCTTTCGCGGGCTCAATGGTGCCGTTGGGCTGCGGGTTATCGCGCGTCTTCACGTACTCCGTCACTTCTGCGAGAAGAGCTTTCGATTGTATTGCTAACTTTGCAGATTTGTTCCGTGTCGCCATATTTTGGCCGCTTCCTCAGTAAGAATCTGTATGGATGTGCAAACCCTGTATGTTCTCGCATAGAACGGGGGTTTTGCAAACGAGCGCGGCTGAACGCGGGGAAAACAACGCTAATCGGGTACATACGCCATCTAGCAGTCGCTCGGCGTCGCCCTCGCGGGACCGCCGACAGCCTGCCCTGAGCGCAGTCGAAGGGCGATTCTCCACGCGGCCCTTTTCTGTGTTACAACCTTTGGCGGAATCACTTCTATGCCCGACAAGATCGCACTCATCACAGGCTGCTCCAGCGGCTTCGGATTGCTCACTTCGATCGAACTGGCCAAGGCTGGATTCCGCGTGGTTGCCAGCATGCGCGACCTTGGGCGGCGCGAGCGTCTCGACCAGGCCGCAGCTGCTGCAGGTGTCACGGCGCAACTCGATATCCGTGCGCTGGATGTAACTGACTTCGAAGCTGTGCCCGACTTTGTTAACACCGTTGTTCGCGACCATGGGCGCCTCGACGTGCTGGTGAACAACGCTGGATTCGCCGTCGCCGGGTTCGCCGAAGACATCAAGCTCGAAGAACTGCGCCGCCAGTTCGACACTAACTTTTTCGGCGCAGTCGCCATGACCAAAGCTGCGCTGCCTACCATGCGCCGCCAGCGCTCCGGGCACATCATCATGCTATCTTCCATCGCGGGATTGCACGGATCAGTAACGGTAAGCAGCTATTCCGCGTCGAAACATGCTCTCGAAGGTTGGAGTGAGTCCTTGCGCCTTGAAATCAACTCGCTCGGCATCAAGGTGATCCTGATCGAACCGGGAGCGTTTCAAACCGATATCTGGACGCGCGGCGCGGTGCTGGGCGCGGAAGTCACCAAAGAAACTTCTGCAAACCTGCAGCGCAGCCTGCGCATGCGCGACCGTGTCCAGGCCCTGCCCAAGCGAGACCCCATCGAGGTGGCGCGAGTGATTGCATCCGTAGCGCAAGATCCCGATCCCAAGTTGCGTTACCTGGTCGGCGGCGATGCGAGAATGCAGCTCGCCCTCAAGCGCATCCTGCCGTGGAAGTGGCACGAGAAGCTGATCGCGAATTTTCTGAAGCTCGATTAGAACCAGTCCCGAGTCGCGAGTCCCGAGTCCCGAGTAAAGTCAACAGTTAAGAAAGCAGTCTTGGGCTTTCGAACCGGCGCTCGGGACTCGGGACTCGGGACTATTTTTCCCGGCGCTCGCAACTCGCGACTCGAGACTCGGGACTATTTCTCCAGATCCACGGTCTTTACCGGCAAATCCCAATGCCCGTCGAGAATCTCGAAACGCCGCTGCTCTTCGCGGAGGAACGTCTCCTGATCGGGATACATCTGCTTCTGCAGCGCCACTTCGTCGAACGGCTCGTTGGCTTCGGTGGCATTCTTGAAGACGATAGTCACGCGGAAATCCCAGCGTCCATCTTCCGTGGTGTGATAGCGCGGCTGATCCATCCAGACTTTCGCGATGCGCCCCATCTCCATTTCTTTTTTGAGGACCGGATAGTGATTTTTCTTGAACAGCTTCAGAAACTCGTCGGCATGTCCCCACTTGGCTTTGTAGTAGTACTCGACCACAAAAGGCTGGCCGGGAGTTGACGGCGGGGATTGCGCGAGCGCAACGATGGAGAGGGCAACGGCGAAGAACAAGAGCATGGCAAGAAAGCGGGACATTCGAATCACAGAATCCTCCTGGCAAACCAGCTAGTACACTACGTCGTAGAGACGTTGCTTGCAACGTCTTTGCCAGCGGCGTCTCTGGTGCTGGCGAGAGAGACATCGCAAGCAGCATCTCTACAGATGGCCGGTGAAGGGAGGCGTTCACTTGCTCAACGACGAACAGCAAATCTTAAATCTCTTCGTAGAGGGCGACCGCGCCCTGATTGCGGCGGACATCGCCGCCCTCTCGCGCATCTTCGCCGACGATTACGTCCAGTACGATGAATCCGGCAAGCCTTTCACCAAGCAAGACGTCCTCAACACTCTGAAGACCGGCGCGATCCGCTACGTTGCAATGATCTCGACGGGCCGCCTCATTCGGTTGTTGAGGGAGGACGTAGCGATCGTTCATGGCTCGGAAGAAGATGAGGTCGAGCAAGGCGGACGGCGCTTCACTGTCTATTACATCTACATGGATGTGGTCATGAAGCGAAATGGTGCGTGGCAGATTGTGGGGTCGCAGTTGGCAAAGAAGAGTAAAGAATAATGCGCGCTCTTAATGACGGCTGATAGCGGATGATTGACTGCTGACTCGGTTCTGCCAGTGACTCCAAACAAAATAAGCGACGCCCGCGACCAGCACCACTCCAATCACGGCATCGAACTTGTGGAAGTACTTCCCTAACTCGCGCCAGTTCTCGCCCAGCTTCATGCCGAGATAGGCTAAGCCCAGGCACCACGGCCACGACCCTAGGAACGTGTAGATGTGAAAGCGTCCGCGCGGCATGCGCGCGATTCCTGCCGGCAACGCGATGAACGTGCGAATCACCGGCAGCAGGCGGCCGATGAACACAGCGAGATATCCCCAGCGCGCGAAGAACCGGTCGGCCCAGTCAAGTTCGCGCCGGCCCATAAGAATCCAGCGCCCGTAGCGCTCCACCAGCGGGCGCCCGCCATAACAGCCAATCTCATACGCCACCAATGAGCCAAGGTTGCAGCCAAGCGCCCCCGCAGTTGCGACCCACAAAAGCTTGAATGTACCGGTGAAAACCAGATAACCGGCAAACGGCATGATCAGTTCCGAAGGCAGCGGGATACACGCCGATTCGATCGCCATTAGCAGCACGATACCGGCGTATCCAGTCGCGCTGATCACCGAATTGATGAATACGAAGATGATTGCGAGAAGTTTTTCGGTCATTGGAAAGCAGTTCTCAGTTCTCGGTTCTCAGTTCTCAGCAAAACCCCTGGCCGTGATACCAAGAACTGTTAGTGTATCGGAAATTCGCAGCTGAAAAGCTGGGGAGCAAGCAGTTGCAAGTTTTCAGCAAGCGTCCTCAAGAATCTTTCACGAACCGAGAACTGGAAACTGAGAACTTGACTTTAGGAATCTTCAGCTTGGCTTGCCGTCCTACGCTGATAATGCGGCCATCTGCCCATGACAGTTACGGGCAAGCCCGAAAAAGTTCCGGGCGCTGCACCGCTTCGCATTGGAGTTGACAAAACTTTGCAAAACTCTGGCGTCTTCTCTAGCAACCCAGCCTTACACTAATGGTTCCTATGCAAACAGCAAGACATCTAGCCGCAGGAATGACCTCTGTGCACGCGAAAACTACAGCGTATCGCCGGCTCTGCCAGGGATACACGCTCGGCATGTGTTTCTCTGCCTTGCTGTTGGCCGCTCCTTCACACGCACAGGACACGCAGGAAAAGATCACCATCGATGACCTTCCCCGCACCTTCACCGTACATCTACCCAAGGGCTACGACTCGCAGCAGCATTATCCGGTTGTGATTCTCCTGCCCGGCCGCAACCAGTCTGCCGACGACACGGCAAGGCTCACCCACTTTAACCAGCTTGCCGACAAGAGTGGCATCATCGCCGTCTATCCCAACGCCATACACGGGGAGTGGAATATAGGAGTGCGGCCGGAGCAGCCGTCGACCGACATGGGGCGGCGCGGTGGTTACGGACGGCGGGGAGGGTGGGGTGGTTATCCCGGAGGCGGAGGAGGATACCCTGGCGGCGGAGGCTATCCAAGGGGCGGGCAGGGCGGCGAACAGAATCCGGACGAAACCAAAAAGCCCGAGCCTCCAGATGACGTTGCCTTTCTCAATCAGATGCTGGATCAACTCGCCCTCAAGTACTCGGTAGACACTAGCCGCGTTTACGCTACGGGCTTAGGCGAAGGCGGTTTCATGGCGCTGCGCGTGGGTTGCTCGATTGCCGATCGCGTGGCTGCGGTTGCCGCGGTGAGCTCGAACCTCCCCAAGAAGATGATCTGCCTGCCCTCGCGTCCTATATCTGCCGTGTTCATCGAGGGCACGGATGATCCCATTGATTCCTACAACGGCGGCACCTACAAGCCCAGGCACTTTGCCGTACTCTCCGCCGAAGACAGCGCGAAGGCGTGGGCCAATTTCGATCGCTGCGCAGAAAAACCGACGCAAAACAAACTGCCCGCTTCCGAAAAGGGTGGCAAAGAAATCAAAACGTTTACCTTCGGCGGCTGCCATCAGGACGCACAAGTGGTTCTCTACAGCGTCAAGGGCGGCGGCCACACCTGGCCGGGCGGCGAGCAGTATTCGTCCGAGAAAGAGATCGGCAAAACCAGCACCGACCTCAACGCCAGCGAAGTCATTTGGAGCTTCCTCGCCAGCCGGAAAATTGCCGGCGACAGCGGCGCGCATAAGTAATTTCCCTCACTCCAGATTCGGGTGCGCGTCGGGATAAAACTTCGCGATCATCCGCCCTGTCATGAGCCCGCCTTCGTATTCTGGAATGATCACCTCGTCCGCACCCGAGTTGCGCATAGCCTGCGCGTACCGCGAGTGTCCGGCCCGCGTAATGATGCGCGCTTTCGGGTTCAGCGCTTTCGCCGTCACCGTGATGTAAAGATTGTCGGCGTCGTTGTCGATCACAATGCAGACCCCCCGCGCGCGCTCAATGCCAGCAGATTGCAGCACGTCGTGCCGCTTGGCATCTCCCTGAACGCTGAGCACTTTGTCTTTCAACAGCTCGCGGCATAGTCCTTCGTTGGTCTCAATCAGCACAAAAGGAATCTTGAGCCGGTTGAGCTGATCCACCACCGTACGCCCGACCTGCCCGTAGCCGCAGATGATGAAATGATCGCGCATTTTCTCGATGCTGATATCGTTCACCATGGTTCGCCATACCTCCATCCCCTGCCGGTTGAAAATCGTGACCGCTACCCGCTCCGCCACCCAGATCTGAAAGGCAAACACACCCATATACACAAAGAGCGAAAAGAGCTTGGTCGCGTTGTGGACGCGTTTGGCATCGATGGCGTGTGGTTGGATCATCCAGAACAGCGCATCCTGCCAGCTCAGGCCTTCCAGCCGCCGGTAGACCAGCACACACATCAGGCCGAATCCCGCAAACGCTACCAACGGCAGCCACAGCCGGCGCAAGAATAGGAGCAGGACTCGAAGCATGAGGGAGAGATATTACCGCAAGTCTGGCAAAGCGAACAGCAGGAATACGGATCGTTGAAAAACCGATAACGCCAATCGTTTTCTTGGATTTCTCCACAAACAACAACCACCCGCCTCCGCAGAATCTGTGAAGGTAGACGTTAATCTGGTGGCGACTCTACGCGCGCCAGCATTGATTCCGCCGCTCACTGAATCAACTTCCTCAACTCCCGCCGCAGAATCTTTCCCGACGCCGTCTTGGGAACGGCTTCGACAAAATGCACTTCCCGCGGCTGCTTGTAGCGGGTCAGCCGGTCGGCGACGAACCCGCACAACTCATCCTCCATTTTCTTATCCGTCACGAATCCCTCGCGCAGCGCGATGAACGCCACCGGAATCTCGCCCGCCTCCGCATCGGGCCGCCCCACAACGCCGCACTCACGCACCGCCGGATGCTCCAGCAACACCGCCTCCACCTCGGCCGGAGCAACAGGGAATCCTTTGTACTTGATCATTTCCTTGCGCCGGTCGACCACGCGGTAAAATCCTTCGCTATCGCGCGTCACAATGTCGCCCGACCAATACCATCCATCGCGCAGCACGGCCGCGGTCGCGTCTGGCTCTTTCCAGTAACCCAGCATGAATTGCGGTCCGCGCATCACCAATTCTCCCGGCTCGCCCGTCGGAACCTCCGCCGCAGTTTCCGCCGGGTCAAACGTATTCTCCGCCCCAATCACCCGGCAATCGGTTTGCGCCAGTGGATGCCCGATCGACTCCGGATGGTACAGTTCCGGCTCCAGATAACCCGTATGCGTCACCGGCGACGCTTCCGTCATCCCATAACCCTGACATACCAGAATGCCAGTCAGCGCCGTGAATCTCCGCGGTAAATCTGGCGCCAGCGGCGCCGCGCCGGACTTCGCCCAGCGCACCCGGTGATTCTTCGGAAATTCTCCAGCCTCCGCCGCCAGGCATAACGCGTTCATCGCCGGCGGCACCAGCGGCATCATGGTGATCGATTCCTCCGTCACCAGCGATGTCAGTTGCCCCGCGTTGAACCGCGGCATCAGCACCAGCGTCGCGCCCAGAATCAGCGCCGGGTTCAGCATCACGTTCAAGCCATAAATGTGATAGAGCGGGAGGAAGCAAAGGATATTGTCGTTTGAGTTCAGCGGACTCCCGCGCGGCCCTAGAAATTGATAGACATTGGCCACCAGGTTGCGATGCGACAGCATCACGCCCTTGGGCAGGCCGGTCGTGCCGCTCGAATAGGGCAGCGCTGCCAGAGTCTGCGCCGACCCTTGACCGGGCTGCGGCAGCGTCACGGAAGAGGTCAATGGCTTCAGCAGATTCGAAAAAGGCTCACTTCCGCTTCCCTGCTGCCGCGTGCAAAACACCCGCCGCAGATTCGGCAACCCGCCCAAATCTATGCCGTCAATGTTCGTTCCATTGGTGATCAGCAGCACCGCTCCCGAGTTTCCCAACTGATGCCGTACTTCCCGCTCGCGATACGTAGGGTTCAGCAACGTCGGAATCCCCCCGGCCAAGGTTGCCGCATGGAAAGCCGCACAGAACTCCCACGAATTGGACAGAAATATTGCGGCCACTTCTCCCGGCTTCAACCCTGCCGCAACCAGCCCCCGCGCCAGCGCTTCCACCATCTCTCCATATTCGGCATAGGTCAGCCGCCGCCCGCACGAAGTGTCCACCAACGCGGTCTTCGCGGGATTCCGCCGGCACGAAGCCAGAACGGCATCATGCACAAATACGTTGTCGGGATCGGCGTAGAGTTGTGTGCGCAACATGGCCGGGAGAGATTGTATCGGAAAATCCCGCGACAAGGCCGCCCGGAAACCCTTACTGGCAAGGTGGATGGCCGAACTGCTTGGTTTTATCCATAAAATTTCTTCGCTGCATTGGGCTTTTTTGCGGCTATAATACCAGCGCGAACTTCAGATCGAACCCTCCCCGGTTTGGCGTCGTAATCCCCCTAATCTTTCAGGTTACAGGTTCTGGCTTTAGAGCCACGTTCCAGCATGCTCCCGGGGTTGCATCGCAACGTTGCATCGCGACAAGGACAAATTATGAAAACGATTGTCAGGATTCTATTTCTGTTTTGTTTGTGTGGGGCGATGCTCGCCCACGCCCAGATTTCCAGCTTTCAGCACGTCATCATCGTCATCCAGGAAAACCGCTCGCCAGACAATCTATTTCAGGGTTTGTGTACCTCGCCATTCGGCAAAAGCAGCAGCTGCAGCACCCAGCCCACCGGCTCCCAGTACGACATTCTTACCAGCAACTGGCTGGATAAGACCTCCTCCACAGGCGTCACTCAGCCCGCCAGCATTGCGCTCGCCAATGGCTATGATATTAGCCACTCGCACACCAGTTGGCTCACGACATGCGACTTGAACTCAGCGGGCGTCTGCCGTATGGATGGCGCCGGGGAGACCCCGTGCAACGGGACTTGCAGTGTCTCCAATCCTCACTACAAATATGTAGACAATTCGACTTCGATCCTGAATCCTTATCTCACCCTCGCGACCTCCTATGGTTGGGCAAACTATATGTTCCAAACCAACCAGGGTCCTACTTTCCCTGCACACCAGTTTCTTTTCGGAGGAACCTCAGCGCCCAGCGCGGCAGACGACGCAATCGGTACTTTCGCATCTAGCAATATGTTCCCCACCGGAAACAATCCCATAGCCGGATGCGCCGCTCCCTCAAACATTTATACCGACCTGGTTGAGGCCAATGGTACGACCGGGAAAATTTACCCCTGTTTCGAGCACGAAACTCTGTCGGACTTGCTGGATTCGATCGGCGTCACTTGGAAGTACTACAACCCCGGCGTACACTCGATCACAACTGCGCCGAATGCGATCAGTCATATCTGCGTGCCCAGCAAACCCTCAGGCGGAAGCTGCATCGGTACCGAATTTGCGACCAATGTAAACATCAGGCCCGCGCAAGTATTAACCGACATCACCAACTGCAAGCTGGCCGGCGTTAGTTGGGTAACCCCCTCCGGAGATAATTCCGACCACCCGAAAAGCAATACCGGCGGCGGCCCCTCCTGGGTAGCTTCCATTGTGAACGCCATCGGCAACAGCCCCAAGTGCAAGGACGACGAAGTTTATTGGGACAATACGGCCATCATCGTTACGTGGGACGATTGGGGAGGCTGGTACGACCACGAGCCTCCCACCATCCTGGCGGGCGCTCAAGGCGACTTTCAGTATGGCTTTCGCGTCCCGTTCCTGGTTGTCTCCGCCTATACTCCTGTGGCGTATGTCGACAACACTCGAATGGACTTCGGAACCGTCCTGCGTTTCGTCGAAAACAATTTCGGGATAGCTGAAGGTTCGCTCAACTTCGCCGACGCACGCGCCAGCGGCAATCTCTCGGAGTTTTTCAACCTCAAACAGGTGCCCCGCGTCTTCCAGACGATTCCAGCTCGCCTGGACGCAAACTACTTCATCAACGACAAGTCGCCGATGACGGAACCAGATGAAGAGTGAAATCGCGGCCTCATTACGTTGGAGATTTTTTGTTCGCGCCGGTTCATTCGCCGCTATAATGCTTCAGCCACGTGACGTGTCCTGGCTTGAAGCCAGCTTGTGCCGGCACCATTGCGGGGACTGAAGCGCAATAAAAAAGGCTGCGGGAATGACTGTGAAACCGACTGCCAAAGTCGTATTACTGCTGGGGTTCTCTCTTACATTCGCCCACGCCCAGATCTCCAGTTTTCAGCACGTCATCGTGATCGTGCAGGAAAACCGTACCCCGGACAATCTTTTTCAAGGCTTGTGTACCTCGCCGTTCGGCAGCGGCAGTTCTTGCAGCACATCTCCGACCGGCTCGCAGTACGACATTCTGACCAGCAACTGGCTCGACAAGACATCCTCCACCGGCACAACTCAGCCGACGACGGTCGCACTCGATCAACGACTACGATCCCAGCCACACCCACCTTGCGTTTACTACAACGTGTGATCTGAACTCTAAAACCGGAGTCTGCCGGATGGACGGCGCCGCAAGCGACTCCTGCACCGGAACCTGTCCGACGCGAATGGCTTACGCCTACGTGAGCAATTCGACTTCGAATCTGAATCCTTACCTGACGCTGGCCACGTCCTACGGCGGGGCAAATTACATGTTTCAAACCAACCAGGGACCGAGTTTCCCCGCCCATCAATTTCTTTTCGGAGGAACTTCCGCACCCAGCGCTGCCGACGACGCCATTGCCACATTCGCTGCGGAGAATATGACTCCGTATACCACTCCCGATGCCGGCTGCATCGCGCTTGCAGGGGTTACCGTCAAGTTGGTCACGACCAAGGGGGAAAAAGGCTCAGTCTATCCTTGCTTCGATCATGAAACCATGGCAGATCTGTTCGACGACATCGGAGTGAGCTGGAAATATTACACCGAGAGCAACGGATCCATCTGGACGGCTCCGAACGCCATCGAGCATATCTGTGTGCCCAGCGCCCCCACCGGAGGAAAGTGCACGGGTTCCGACTATCTCAACTACGTGGTCATCAAACCTTCGCAAATACTCACGGACATTAGCGAATGCAAACTGTCTCAACTGAGCTGGGTAATTCCGACCGGCGCAAATTCCGATCATCCCAAAGGGAATAGTGGCGGTGGGCCATCCTGGGTAGCTTCCATTGTCAACGCCATCGGCAACAATCCCAAGTGCAAAGATAACGAGGTTTATTGGGATAACACCGCCATCCTCCTCACCTGGGATGATTGGGGAGGCTGGTACGATCACGAACCGCCCACCTTCCTGGCGGGGGCACAAGGCGACTATCAGTATGGTTTCCGTGTCCCGTTTATCGTCGTTTCGGCGTACACGCCCGCGGCTTACGTGGACAACAACCGGATGGATTTCGGCACTCTCTTGCGGTTCATCGAACAGAATTACGGAATAGCCGAGGGCGCCCTTAATTTCGCCGATGCACGCGCCAGCGGCAATCTCGCAGAGTTTTTCAACCTCAACCAGGTTCCCCGAGTCTTCCAGACAATCCCCGCTCGCCTGGATGCAAATTTCTTCATACATGACACAACTCCACCCACAGACCCTGACGATTATTGAAGTTGCGGCCTGATTGTGTGGAACTTTCGCAAAAATTTCTGTTTGCTACGGACAATTCAAAGTTATAATGCTCGCGCCATATTTGAAGATTGACCCCCCCGGTGTGGCATCGTTCCTAAAATTGTCTCAGGTTAAGTGTGTGGCTTTGCGGCCAGCCTGTGCCAGCGCAGTTACCGGGGTTGAAGCATGAGAAGGCTGCGGGGATAACCATGAAACCGACTGCCAAGATCGTATTCCTGCTGGGTCTTTGTGGCGCAATTTTCGCGCACGCCCAGATCTCGAGTTTTAAGCATGTCATTGTGGTCGTCCAGGAAAACCGTTCACCGGACAATCTCTTTCAGGGTTTGTGCACATCGCCGTTCGGCACCAGCAATTCTTGCAGTTCCAACCCGACCGGCTCCCAATACGACATTCAAACCAGCAACTGGCTGGATAAAACTTCCTCCACCGGCACAACGCAGCCCACCACCGTAGAACTCGACAATGACTACGATCCCAATCATGCCCACAAGGACTTCACCACCCAGTGCGACGCGGACGCAGGAGTCTGCCGGATGGACGGCGCCGCAGATAATACCTGCGTAGGTACTTGCCCCGCCAAGCCCCCATTTCACTATGTCAACAATTCGACTTCGATCTTGAATCCGTACCTGACCATTGCGACCGAATACGGCTGGGCAAACTATATGTTTCAAACCAACCAGGGTCCCAGCTTTCCTGCCCATCAGTTCATTTTTGGAGGGACTTCAGCTCCCAGTGCCGCCGACGACGCTGCCGGCATTTTCGCTGCCGAGAATGTCTACCCTAGTTTAGCCGTTGCAGGCTGCATCGCTCTCGCCACCACAACCGTCAAATTGATCGACATCAACGGTGAGAGTCAGACGATCTATCCTTGCTTCGAACATCAAACCTTGTCCGACCTGCTCAGCGACGTTGGGGTCAGCTGGAAGTACTACACACCGGGCGCTGGATCGGTCTGGACGGCGCCCGACGCCATCAAGCACATCTGTGGGCCGAGCGCCCCGACCGGCGGCACCTGTTTAGGGTCCGAGTGGGTCAATCACGTCCACATTGGAGCGGCGGACCTGTTAACCGACATCGCGAAATGCAATTTGAAGCAGGTGAACTGGGTGGCCCCGACCGGCGCCAATTCCGACCACCCCAATAACAACACGGGCGGCGGCCCATCCTGGGTAGCATCTATCGTCAACGCCATCGGCAACAACCCAGAATGTAAGGACAAAGAGATTTATTGGAACAACACGGCCATCCTCATTACCTGGGACGATTGGGGCGGCTGGTACGATCACGAACCACCCACTTTCCTGGCCGGAGTTCAGGGCGACTATCAATACGGATTTCGCGTGCCGTTCATGGTCGTCTCCGCTTATACTCCCGCTGCTTATGTAGACAACAATCGCATGGACTTTGGCACTGTGCTGCGGTTCCTCGAGCATAACTTCGGCATCGCAGAGGGTGCGCTCAATTTCGCGGATGCGCGCGCCAGCGGCAATCTCGCCGAGTTTTTCAACCTCAAACAGGCGCCGCGTGTGTTCCAGACGATTCCGGCCCCGCTGGATGCCAACTATTTCATCAATGACAAGACACCGCCAACTGACCCGGATGACTACTGAACTCTCAAGGGTCCGTGGGATGAATCGAGAGGCTGCAGGAGACTGAGTATGAAAACGACTGCCAAGGTTCTATTTCTGCTGAGTTTCTGTGGGGCAGTGCTCGCGCACGCCCAGATCTCGAATTTTTCCCACGTCATCGTGATCGTGCAGGAAAACCGGACACCAGACCATCTATTTCAGGGCTTGTGCACCTCGCCGTTTGGCACCAGCAAATCCTGCAGCACCAGCCCGACGGGCTCGCAGTACGACATTCAGACCAGGAATTGGCTGGATAAGACTTCGTCGACCGGCACAACCAACCCCTCGCCCGTATCACTGGACAATGACTACGACCCGCGCCACACGCACCCGGCGTTCACCACCCAGTGCGATGTCAACTCATCCGGAGTCTGCAAGATGGACGGCGGCGCTAACAATCCCTGCACCGGTACCTGCCCATCCAAGCCTGCCTACCACTACGTAACCAATGCGAACTCGATCTTGAATCCATACCTCACCCTGGCAACCTCCTACGGCTGGGCAAACTACATGTTTCAGACCAACCAGGGACCAAGCTATCCCGCCCACCAATTCATTTTCGGAGGAACTTCGGCCCCGAGTGCATCGGACGATGCCATCGCTACGTTCGCCTCCGAGAATGTCGCTCCCGAAGTATCCGGTACGGTTGCCGGGTGCATCGCGGTCTCAACCACGACTGTCGAATTGATCGACACCACGGGTGAGAACCAGAGCATTTATCCCTGCTTCGATCACCAAACCATGGCCGACCTGTTCGACGGCATAAACGTGAGTTGGAAATATTACACGCCGAGCGCCGGTTCCATCTGGACTGCGCCCGATGCGATCAGCCATATCTGCGTGCCCAGCAAACCGACAGGTGGAGTCTGTACGGGTTCTGACTGGACCAAGAACGTAATCCTAAAGCCTTCGCAAGTCTTGTCCGACATCAGCAGCTGCAATCTGGCGCAGGTGACTTGGGTGATCCCCGGTGGCCAGAATTCCGATCATCCCAACGGCAACAAAGGTGGTGGACCGTCCTGGGTAGCGTCAATTGTGAACGCCCTAGGTAACAACCCACAATGCAAAGACAAAGAGATTTATTGGGACAACACTGCCATCGTCATTACCTGGGACGATTGGGGAGGCTGGTACGATCACGAACCGCCGATCTTCCTCACCGGCGCTCAAGGTGACTACCAGTACGGCTTCCGCGTCCCCATGATTGTTGTCTCCGCTTATACGCCCGCCGCCTACGTCGACAACACCAGAATGGACTTTGGCACCATCCTGCGGTTCCTGGAGCATAACTTCGGGATCGCCGAGGGCGCGCTCAACTTTGCCGATGCACGTTCGACCACCGATCTCACCGAGTTCTTCAACCTCAGTCAAGTGCCTCGAGTCTTTCAAACCATCCCGGCTCCACTCGATGCCAACTACTTCATCAACGACAAGGAGCCGCCGACAGACCCGGACACTGATTGAAGAAAAGCGGGTGGAGCAGGCCTTCCAGGCCTGCGTCAAAAGCGCTAGAAATCGCGGGCTTCAGCCCCTGAGGGAACACCGCCTCTATGGTTGGGTTTCTAGCTCGCCAGCTTGCGCAGGAATTCCCGTTCATCCATCCGGTACTTGAAAGCCTTGCGCCCGTCGATAAACACGACGGGCACTTCATCATTGAACTTCCGGCGCAGTTCGCTGTCGCTATCCACATCCACGTCCTGCCAGGTAAATCCACCGCGGCGGGAGAGCTTGGTGAGGCTCTCCTTCACCAATTCGCAGAGATGGCATCCCTTGCGCGAGTAAACTACGACCTTGCGAGACTCCGCCACGCCGCGATTTTACCGTTATTGCCACACCCTCTGGCAAGAAAAAACCGCAGCCTGTCTCTACGCCGCGAAATGCCCTTCCCGCTTCCGGAGCAAGGTTCAGGATTAGCCTTCAGGAGTAAAATCCCAAAATGCTTCCGCTCGATCCTCAACCCCTGCGCGGCAAGGCCTGCCTCATCACTGGCGGCGCCAAGCGTCTCGGACGCGCCTCCGCCCTGGCGTTGGCCCAGGCCGGCGCCGACGTCGCCATCACTTTTCGCAATTCCGCCCGCGAAGCCCAGCACACCGTCGTCGACCTCGCCAGCCTCGGCGTCCGCGCCTTCGCTCTGCACTGCGACATCACCGACGAGGCCAGCGTCAAGTCCATGATGAAAGAGGCCGGACGCGAACTCGGCCGCATCGACATCCTGGTCAACAACGCCGCCAATTACGCCGACGTCGATTTCGAGCGCATCACCCTGCGCCAGTGGGACGCGATGTTTGCCTCGAACGCCCGCGGGCCCTTTCTGGTCTCGCGCGAAGCTCTGAAGTGGATGCGCCGAAAACGAACAGGATCGAAGCCCTCAGACGCAAGCTCAAAAAAGATCGAAGGGAAAATCATTCACATGGGATCGCTCGGCGGCCTGCGTCCCTGGCCCACACACGCGCACTACTGTTCGTCCAAAGCCGCCCTGCACATGCTGACCAAGGTCATGGCGCAAGCCCTCGCCCCCGGAATTGCGGTCAACGCAGTCGCGCCCGGCGTAATCGATCTCGGCGAAAAATCGGCCGCCAGGTTCATGACCCGCATGGCCAAACGCACTCCCATGCAGCGCAATGGCCGGGGCGACGAAGTCGCCGCTGCCGTCTTATTCTTTGCCACCGCCCCGCAATTCATCACCGGACAAATCCTGGCCGTAGACGGCGGTCTGGGCCTGTAGCGGATGCGAATGTTCGAGATTCTTCCTCGACCGGCGCGGGAAGGGCACGACTTTTGGTCGTGCCGTTAAGTCGCCCGCGAAGATGAAGCGCTTTAGCGCCTGGAGGTAGGCTCCGCTTTGAAAGGGCGCGGCTTTAGCCGCGCGGAATCACGCTTCCGCCGACGTCGGATCAATCATCCGCTTCACCTCCGAAACCCGGTTCGCCGGAAACCCGCCCTGTTTGGCGTGCTCCCGCACCATAGCTTCGTTGGGAGCAATATAAACGCAGTAAATCTTGTCCTGCGTAACATAGCTCTCGATCCACTGAATTTGTGGTCCCAGATTCTTCAAAACGCCGCAAGACTTTTGTGAAATGCCCTGAATCTGTTCCTGCGTCAAACTTCCCGCATTCGGGATTTCGCGCTCAATCACATATTTCGGCATTGATTCTCCCTCCTGGATTAACGGTGTACTCCGAATGATGGCGCTGCTGCCGGAAGATTTTATTCCGTGGCACAGAAAATAGCCAATTTGATCAAGAAGCTGCAATCCCGCGCCCTCCGCGGATGTTCTCAGCGATCTCCGCGAAAAGGTTTTGATAAGACTTTGGCCGAACACAAATCTCAACGCGGAGTTCGCAGAGAACTGCCGCGGAGCAAACCGAGGAACCCCCAGAACCCGGCATCTCCCTTCTGTACTTTTCCCGCTCAAGGTATAGTGGGGCGAATGAAGAAATCCGGGAACACGCCTTCCTCGAAAGCATCTTCAACCTCGAACCCCCGTGTCGCCATCGCCATCATGGCCGCCGGTAAGGGCACGCGCCTCAAATCACAACTGCCCAAGGTGTTGCACGAAGTGGGCGGCAAGCCACTGCTCGCTCACGTCATTGCGGCGGCCACCAGCGTAGTCCGGCCCAGCGATGTCTTCGCCATCATCGGCCACGAGGCCGACCGCGTCCGCTCCGCCGTCGCAGGCACCGGCGTCAATTTCGTCCTGCAGGAAGCTCAGCGCGGCACTGGCCACGCTGTGATGGTCGCGCAGCCTGCGCTCTCAGCCTACGACCACGTGATCGTACTCTCCGGCGACGCCCCGCAGATCACACCTCAAACCATCGCCAGCCTGCTCAACTTCCATCTCGATCAGCAGGCCGCCATGACCTTACTCAGCGCCGACCTCGACCACCCCACCGGCTACGGTCGTGTGATTCGAAAAGGTGCTCGCAGCCCCGAAGTCCAAGCAATCGTCGAAGAGAAATCCGCCAGCCCCACCCAGAAAAATATTCTCGAGATCAACGCCGGCTTCTACGTCTTCGCCGCGCCGCAGTTGTTCTCGCACATCGCCAAACTCTCCACGGCCAATCCCCACGGCGAATACTACCTCACCGATATGGCCGAGGTGCTGCGCCAGGCGAAGGAACGCGTCGTCGTCTGGAGAACCGAAAACCCCGGCGAAGTTCTCGGCGCCAACACGCGCGCCGAACTCTCCTACATCGACTATCAGATGCGCATGCGCAAGTGCCACGATCTGATGGCCGAGGGCGTCACCGTCTATTTTCCTGCCACCTGCGTGATCGACAATGACGTCGAAATCGCCCCCGATACCGTGATCGAACCCTTCGTCCAGATCCTGGGCAAATCCCGTATCGGCGCCGCCTGCCGTGTTCGCTCCTATTCGGTCATTCGCGATTCCGAAATCGGCGACGGGGTCGTCATTCGCCCGGGCTGCGTTCTCGATCAAGCCCGCGTCGGCCCCAGCGCCGTACTCGGCCCCTACTCTCATCTCCGCCCCGGCAGCGACATCGGAGAAGGCGCTCACGTCGGCAACTTTGTCGAAACCAAGAAGATCAAACTCGGCAAGGGATCGAAAGCCAACCATCTGACTTATCTAGGCGATGCCGAAATCGGCGAGAGCGTCAACATCGGCGCCGGAACCATCACCTGCAACTACGACGGCGTCCGCAAGCATACCACCATCATCGAAGACGGGGCCTTCATCGGCAGCGACAGCACTCTGGTCGCGCCCGTGCGCGTCGGCAAAGGGGCGTACGTAGGAGCCGCTTCGTGTATCACGCGGGATGTTCCGGAAGATGCCTTGGCGATCGGGCGCGGTCAGCAGGTCGTGAAAGAAGGCTGGGCCCGCGAGAAACGCGCCGCGATGAGTTCACCGCGGAGACACGGAGACACGGAGAAGAAGCAACCCTGAAAAACAAAAGCACTAAGACCCGTTTCCTCCGTGTCTCAGTGCCTCTGTGGTAGGTTTTGCTTTTTCCTAGTGCGAAATTGCCGTAAACAACGGCGAATGCATCAGCGACTGAAACTGCGCGTCGCTGTCCTTGAAGTGCACCATAAACTTTGAGCCGTCGGAATCGGCCGTAGCCATATCCATGGCCGCCTTTTCTACGGGACTAGCGGTATTTTTCTTGTACATAATGACGGCCTTCATCATCATCGAAAGCGTCCCCGCGGTGATCGAATCCGAGGTGACCACGGTCAAATCGAAATTCACGCCGCTCGAAAAATCCATCATGTAGTACGAGCCCAACACCCGCTTCTTGACTGTCTCGTAGTCGGCGATCTTGGCCGCATCCCCCAGCGCCGACCGCATCATATTCTGCGTGCCCTGCTGATCCAGAATGCTCCAGAAAGGCGCTGAATCCACACTGCCTATCATGTCTGACATGGTCTGGTTCGTGTCCACATTAAGGATCTCTCCATCGCGCGTGTCCAGGCCGAGCTTCACCGCCGAAGGGTCGCCAAACAATAGCGTGCTGTCGTCGAGAAAAGTAAACACGAAACCGCCATCCATGGGATACAGACTCGCCGTGTGATATTTCGTGGGTTTAATCTTCAGCACGGCCAACTTTTTGAGTACAGCCTTCATGTTGAAGGGCCCGCTGGCGATAAAGATGATCCTGATCCCTTGCTTGGGGGTTCGGAATGCGGGAAGGGCAAGCGTATCGATATCTTTATCAGGATTGATGCCAACGCCCTTCAGCGCGCTCTCGGCCTGCTTCACGGCCTCCTGCGTATCCATGATCTGCGCCTTCAGCGCGGTCGCGGTCGGCGAGTCTCTCAGCGCCCGGTAATCCACCGAAATCAACTGCTGCAAATCCGCGGGAATCACCGCCCGCGCCGACGAATTCAGCGGCATGGCGTTCGCCATACTCACGCAAAACACAGCGAGCAGTACAAAAGTCAAACCAGCCTTCACGCTCTTCATAAACTGCCTCAGTCCTCGCAAGATTTTCCTGACCCTGAACCCTGTAATGATGAACGGGATTTTCCCTGCGTCTTGCGATTTAGATGCAGGTTCAGTACTTCCCGTTAGCCAGTGGCCCTATTCTAAGCCAATCCGCCAGTTCCCTGCCCAGCCAAAAGTGCTAGCCCAGTGATCAATTTGGGACAGTCACTACCTTCGCGAAGAAATAAATAATCTCCGGCAACGGCAACTGGCTGTAAGATGCCACAAGTACGCTACCGCACATTGACGCCACTCCTCACCGGCGCCAGAGAAATCAGGGGACATATTGAAAATCCTACTCTACAACCCCGACAACGGGGTTACGCGCAATTTCATGCCTCATCTCTGGATGTTCCTTCTGAAATCTCTGACCCCGGCCGGCCACGAAGTTGTCTTGATCGACGGCAACGCGCAGCCCATGGACGAGACCAGCATCGCCCGCTACGTCGTCGAACAGAAGATTGACCTGGTCGGCATCGGCGCCATGACCCGCATGATTGCCAAGGCCTACCGCATGGCCGACGCGGTTCGCGCCGCGGGCGTGCCCGTGGTCATGGGTGGCCCGCACGTCACCGAAATGGCGGACGAGGCCCTAGGCCGCGACGGCGGTCCCCGCCATGCCGACGCCGTAGCCCTGGGCGAGGCCGATAACACATGGCCGCGTATCGTGGAAGATGCCGCGCGCGGCCAGTTGAAAGACATCTACGCGCCACTCGATCCCTTCGGCAAAGAACTCAAGCCCTCGCTGAAACCCTATCCCGTAATTCCCTGGGACACCATCGATCTCAACCAGTTCAATCTGGTGCCCAAGGCCGCCAAGCATTGGCTGGGCAAAATCGGCGAGGGCTGGGGAACATTCCGCATCATTCCCGTCGAGTCGGGACGCGGTTGTCCCTACGGCTGCGAGTTCTGCACCGTGACCGGATTCTTCGGCGACTCCATCCGCTTTCGCACCAATGAAAGCGTGGTCAACGAACTCCTGCTGCTCAAAGCGCGCGCCCGCAAAGAGCGCGGCCAGATCGCCGTCTTCTTTATCGACGACAATTTCGCCATCAATCTCAAGCGCACCAAATCCTTGCTGCGCGACATCATCGCCGCTAACGCGCAAGTAAATTGGGTCGCTCAGATCAGCGCCAACCTGCTGCGCGATCAGGAACTCGTTCGACCTCATCGCCGCCTCCGGCGGCAAGTGGGTCTTCATCGGCATGGAGTCGATCGATCCCACCAACTTGAAGGACGTCAACAAGGGTTTTAACAAACCGGAAGAATACGCCGCCGTGCTGCAGCGCCTCGCGCAGCGCAACGTCTACGCCATCACTTCCTTCATCTTCGGCATGGATAACGACACCGTGGGCGCAGCCGAGCGCACGCTCGCGCAAGTGCGAACCTGGCCGCCAGGCCTGCCCATCTTCGGCCTGCTAACTCCCTTGCCCGGAACACCGCTTCTCAAGCGCCTGGCAGCAGCCGGACGACTCACGCGCCCCAAGCACTGGCAGGAGTTCATTCCCTTCGCCATGGCCCACACGCCGTTGAAAATGACGATCGACGAAGCCCACGCCGAGGTGAACTACGGCTGGTCCCATGCCTACGGCCCGGAGGCCATCTCCCAAGCCGTAGATTCGCTCGATGATCAACCGCTGGGCTACCGCGTCAACATTTTGATCGCGCGCCTCTGCTTCCGCGGAATTTACTTCCCCATGCTAGGCCGCTTCGCCTGGTGGAAAGTAATCTCGGAGAATCGCCACACGATTTCAAAACTGTTAAGACAAGGTCTCGCGGCGTGGTGGGAATCCAAATCCAGACCCGAACCAACGCCAGCCACCAGCGCCGGAGACTAGGGTGTTTGTAGCGCCGCCGTCTCGGCTGCTTCTATCCACGCAAGCGACAGCCTGAACTTTCTCTACCGGCTGTGCTTCCCAAACGAACGCCGGTTTAATAGTCATCAGGATCGCTGGGCAAGCTGGCCGTGCCCTTGCACGTCATATCGTTCCATGGACCCGCGAATTGCGTAAATGTGCTCGGCGGGCTGGTGAACTGAAAGATATCGCTGAGATCGTCGAGCGCGTGCGCGTCCGCGAAACCCAGCGACGGCAAGTTGTAATTATTCTCGATAAACCTGAGAATGCTCCCAAAGTCATGCGGCGTTTTTGAGATGTATGCCTTCTTGGCATAGGGAGAGATCACGATCATAGGCACGCGGAATCCGTACACGTAACCCGATCCCCAACTGGTGCCATCGTCCACCACCTGCGGCGGGGGCACGTGATCGTACCAACCGCCCCAATCGTCCCAAGTGATGATGATGACAGTGTTGTTCCAATAGGTCGGACTGTTGCCGATGGCGTTCACGATCTGGGTAACCCAGGATGGACCGCAACCTTTATTGCCCTTGGCGTGATCGGAAGCGTCGCCGCCAGGAATCACCCAGCTCACCTGCTGAAGAGTCCCGCCCGCGATGTCGCTAAGTACCTGCGCGCCAATTTGAACCTGGTTGAGCACCACTTTGGGGTTTGTATCCGTGTAGTCCGGCCCCGCGCACGAAGTGGCGTTCGGCGCTGGCGGGTTGGGTTGGCAGATATGCTGGATGCCGCTGGGAGCGGTCCAGATGCTGCCTGCCGAGATCGTATAGTATCGCCAGCTGATGCCCGCGGTGTCGAGCGAATCTGCGAGCGTTTCGTGGTCGTTGCAAAGCTGGCCCGTGGTGTTATCGAGGGTTGTTTCTACTCCAGTGGGATCGATCAGCTTGTTGGTGGTAGCCGAGCCTGCCAGACAGCCGGCGTTGTCATTGTCCGGCAGAACATTTTCCGAGACAAATTCATTGCTGCCGGTTGACGGCTCCGAAGTCCCCCCGAAAATGAACTGGTGTGCCGGAAAGCTTGGCCCTTGGTTGGTCTGGAACATGTGATCGGCAAAGGTGTAGGCTTGCGCCATTTTCAAATAAGGCACAACGTCATCGGGATATACATAATAGAATTCCGGATTCGGCGGCGGAGGACAATTCATGGCGCCCGTGGTGCACGACGTTCCAATCAAAGCGGCGCCATCCATCGCGCAAACTTTTGTACTCGCGTTCAGATCGCACGTCTGGGTAAAGGCCTTATTAGTATGGCCGAGATCGTAGTTGTCAAAGTTACCAAGCTGCCCGGTCGTGCCCAGATCGATTGCGGCAGGCTGGGTGACACCGCCGGTAGACGTAGCCTGACTATTCAGCCAGTTGCTGGTCTGAATCTCGTATTGTATCGGGCTGGCATTGACGGCGCACGCACTCGCCGATCCGTAGGGCGCGATGCACAAGCCGTAAAACAGATTATCGGGCGTGCGGTTCTCCTGGAAAATGATCACTACGTGCTGGATGAGGCTTAGCACTGTCAGGGCCAGTGCCTGAGAGCCGTTGCTGGGAGCCAAACTGTTAGCATCACTTCCAGTAACGGTGATGGCAGCGCTAGCGTCCGGTGTGTTGCCCGAAGTCGTCACTGTCAGTATGGAAGTGCCCGGAGTCGTGCTGTTAATAACAACGGGAGACACACTGAAGGCACAGGTGGGAGGCGGGGTCGCACCGGTGATGTTGCTGCACGAAAGAGTAACGCTGCCGGTATAACCGTTCGCCGGAGTCACGGTAATCGTGGAAGTGGACGTGCCTCCCGCCGTGACCGAAGCTGGGCTTAACGCCGTGGCGCCGAGCGTATAGCTGGTTACCGCTAAGGTAAGCATTTGCGGACCGTTGCTGGGCGCCAACTTATTCGCATCGCTTCCCGTGACCGTGATGGTGTAGTTGGCGGCAGGCGTATTGCTCTCCGTAGTCACCGTCAGCATCGAAGTGACCGCACCGTTCCCGACGTTCAAGGCTGGAGATGGACTGAACACGCAAGTGGGAGCCGGAGCCCCTCCGGTGACGCTGCTGCACGAAAGAGTAACGCTCCCCGTATAGCCATTTGCCGGTGTCACGGTGATAGTGGAAGTAGCCATGCCTCCAGCTGTAACCGAAGCCGGGCTCAACGCCGTGGCGCTGAGAGAGTAACTGGGCGCCACAATTTGGTGGAATGAACCTCCCCCGCCGCCGCACCCAGTAAGAACGAGCAGAAGCCCGCTCAAGCCAAGAACCACTGCAAAAAACAATAAAAGACGAAGACGCCCCATGACAGAATCTTCCCTCCACGGCCGCGCACCCGAGCCGCCCGTATGCTGCAACCCGGCCGCGCATCTTTCGACTCGCCGGGCGTAAGAATTATTTTGGGGGAATCAAAGCTTAAAACTCTTGCTATTGCAATATGTTGCAACGTAACTCAGTTTGCAAGAGCCTTTCTTCTCATCCTTCGTCGCCCGCTTCCAGGCTTTCCTCGGTCAGCGTTTGATACTTTCTATCCTCTTCCGCACTTCCCCCGCAAAAGCCTGATCCTTCAACGAAGCCAGATTGATCTCCACGTTCGCGAGCGCCCCGGTAATCGCCGCCCCAGCCAGCGCCTGCGCCGTAGTCAAGTCCGACTTCATGTTCGGATTTGTAATGGCAAACAGGCTCTGCGTAATCCGCACCACTTCATGCGCCTTCTCGGCCACGCCGAGGGGAACCCCGGTAGCCAGTTTGAGAGCCCTATCGATCAGCGCATCGGCTCCAGCAGGATCAGCCTTCGCCTGCTTGTACGCCCTCATCACCGCATCGTAAGACGCCGCGTCAGCATCCACGGCGGCTTTCAACTCCTCCCGCAGCGGCCCCAACCGCCCGATTGCCACGCTCAACTCCGCTTCATATTGCAGATACGCTTTCTTCCCCCGCGACATCGCCGCCACCATCGTCGCCAGGCCCGCCGCCATCGCGCCAGCCGCCGCCGCTGCGCTTCCGCCGCCCGGAGTAGCCGTCGGCGCAGCGAGCTGTTCGACGAACGGTTCCACTCCCGCCCGCAATCCGCCCACGGCCACCTTCCCGCTCATCACCGCGGCCAAACGGTTTTCCAGAATTAAAGACGAATCAAAATTCTCCACTTGCAGAAACCATTCCGCAGCAGCCTCCAGCGCCTTTTTCGGAATCAGCCCCACAATCTCGCTTGACACCGGCATCACGCCATACCGCGCCGCCTCGCGCTTCACCATTTCAAACACGCGATGCACCGGAGTCTGCTCAAAGTCCGTCAGATTCATCGAAACCTGCGCCAGCCCCCGCACTAGAAATCCCGCGCCCTTCACAAACCGCATCCCGCCGCTGGAAAACCGCACCGCCTTCGCCACTTTCTTCGCGATCTCGACATCCGGCGTGTTCAAAAATACGTTGTAAGCAATCAGAAACTTGCGCGCTCCCACCACGGTCGCGCCCGCCGTCGGATGCACCCGCGCCTCGCCAAAATCAGGCCGACGCGCCGCATTCGTAGCGATCTCCGCCCGTATCCCTTCAAACTGCCCTCGCCGGATGTTCTCGAGATTCTGCCGCTCCGGCGTAACCGCCGCCGCTTCATACAAATAAACCGGAATCTGAAACCGCTTCCAAATCTCTTCCCCCACATGCCGCGCCATGGCCACGCAATCTTCAATGGTCACGCCGTCAATCGGAATAAACGGCACCACATCCGCCGCGCCCATCCGTGGATGCGCCCCCTTGTGCACATTCAGATCAATCAACTCCGCAGCCTTCCCCACACCGCGAATCGCCGCCTCCTGAATCGCCTCGCGTTCACCCACCAGCGTAATCACGCACCGGTTGTGGTCCGCATCCATCTCGCGGTCCAGCAGGTAGACTCCATCCACTTTCATGGCCTCAACAATGGCGTCAACTTTGCCCTTGTCGCGCCCCTCCGAAAAATTCGGCACACACTCCACCAGCGTAGACATAGGTCAGAAGAATATCTGGCCGGTAGCAATGCAAGCAAGCGCCAGCAGGCAGATAGGTTTACCCCGTGGACCCCCGTGTCCTCCGTGTTAAAGATTTTCTGACGCTCGCGAGCGCTTTGCCGCTTTCCCACTTTCGCTTTGGCTTTCCCCGCAACTAAGTTTAGAATTGCAAAATCCGGCGGCACTTCGTTTCATGGCAGATCAGATCAAGACGCCCCCTGCGGCTATTCCTGCCGACCCTGCTGCAGATGCCCTCACCGGCACCACGGTAGGCCGCTTCGTGATCACTAGGCGGCTCGGCGCTGGCGGCATGGGACAGGTTTATGGCGCGGAAGACACCACGCTCAAGCGCTTTGTCGCCATCAAGCGCATGTCCCCTCACGCCAATTCCACCGAGGCCGACCGCAAGCGCCTGCTCAAAGAAGCTCAGCGTTCCTCCGCCCTCAATCATCCGAACGTGGGCTCCGTCTACGACGTCATCGAACACGCAGGCGAACTCTGGGTAGTGATGGAGTACATCGAGGGCGAAACTTTGCGTCATCGCCTCCAGCAGCCCATCTCCACCGGAGAATTTTTTTCCATCGCGACGCAGTGCTGCGAAGGCCTGCAAGCCGCCCACGAAAAAGGTATTATTCACGGCGACATCAAGCCGGAAAACATCATGCTCGCGCCCGGCAACCGGGTAAAGATTCTCGATTTCGGCGTCGCCCGCCGCGCCTGGAGCGCCAATCCCAACGACGTCACCAAGAGTATGGAGACCATGACCGCCAGCGGCGGCACTCCCGCCTACATGGCTCCCGAAGTCCTGCTCCAGCAGCCCGACGACGGCCGCTCCGACATTTTTTCTCTCGGTTTGGTCTTCTATGAAATGCTCGGCGGCGTGCAGCCCTTCGACAGCAACAGTCTCGCCACCACCGTTGCCCGCATCGTCCACTTGAACCCGCCCCCGCTCAAGAATGTTCCCAGCCCTCTGGCCCGCGTGATCTCCCGCACCATGGCCAAGGATCCCAATGCGCGTTACCCTAACGCAGCCGCCCTACTCGAAGACTTGCGCCGCGTTCAGGAAGGCGGGAAACCGAAACGCGCTCCATCCATACCCGGTGCTTTCCACCAGTACCGCATGTTCGCTTTGGCGGCAGTCCTGGTGGTCGTCGCCCTGCTCCTCGCCTACCGTCCCGTGAGCCGTTGGTTACACTCCTCCACCGCAAGCAACGCCGCTCCGGCATCTGGATCCCCAGGTCTCCCTACGACCAAAATCCTCGCCGTCCTTCCCTTTACCGCTGCGGCCAACGCCGACGCCAAACTCGTTGCTCTCGGTCAGGGCTTGGTTGGAATCGTCGCCGCCAAGCTCGGCAAGCTTAGCGAAGATCGAGCCTTCGAAGTCGTGTCGCCCGGCAATCTGCAAGAAAAGAGAATCTCCGCGCTCCCCGACGCCGCCAAAATGTTCGGCGCCAATCTCGGCCTCACTCTCACCCTCGAACCTCAATCCGCCGACCTGGTCAAAGTCACGTATTCCTTGCTCAACGCACAAACGGGCGCTTCGCTTGGCGGCGGCTCTGTAACCGTTCCTACCACCGACGCTTTCGCCGTGGAACAAAACGTCACTCAAGGGACTGTCAAGGCTTTGCGCCTGCAATTGCTCCCGGAAGAAGAAGCCGCTCTCAAATATCACGGCACCGATAATGCCGAAGCCTACCAGTATTATCTGCAGGCTCAAGGATATGTGATCGATCACACGAAGACTGAGAAGCTCGACCTCGCAGCCCTGATGGCCCGCGACGCCCTCAAGCTCGATCCCAACTTCGGCATGGCCAAAGCCGTCCTCGGCAAAAGCTATTGGTTCAAGTACGACAACACCAAACAGAAGCAATGGATCGCGCCCGCGCAGACCGGATGCAACGAAGCCGTCAAGCTCGGCAATGCCGGCGCCGCCGGTCACGTCTGCCTCGGCATAATCGACGACGGCACCGGACACTACCCCGAAGCCGCCGCTGAATACCAGCTTGCTCTTGGTCTCGAACCCACCAACGAAGAAGCCGCCATTGGTCTCGGCCTGGCCTACGAACATGAGGGCAAAATCACCGAAGCTGAAAAGGCCTACCAGCAAGCCATTCAAACCCATCCCAACAGCCGCTACAGCTACAACCTTTTCGGCACGTTCTACCGCCGTCGCAACGAGTATGATAAGGCCCTGCAAATGTACGCCAAGGCCGTCCAGATCGCCCCTGACTGGTACGGAACCTACGTGAACATCGGGTCGATCTACTACGAGATGGGCCAATACGACAAGGCGATCGATCCTCTGCAAAAATCCATCGCCATACGGCCAAGCTATCCCGGATACGTGAACCTGGGGGCCGCTTACTTTGGCCTGGGCAGGTTTGACGACGCAGCCAAAACCTATCAGGAAGCGATCAAGCTCGACCCTCAACAGCAGGTCGTCTGGGGCGACCTCGGTGCCTCCTTGTACTATTCGGGGAAGAAGGATCAGGCAGTAGCTCCGCACCGCAAGGCGATTCAACTCGCGCTGGCGGACCTGAAGGTCAATCCTCACGATGCAGAGCTGCTAAGCACTTTGGCGGGTTACTATTCGATGCTCGACGACCGCAAGAATGCCCTCTTTTATTTAGGGCAAGCCTTGCAGTACGGACACAACGACAAAGATGTACTCCTCGATACAGCCGGGGTGTATAACCAGTTGGGCGAAACTGGATTGGCCATTGAATGGCTCGCCAAGACCATGCAGGCAGGCTACACCCCGGAACACATTCGCGGGCTGCGTGAGTTCGATAACCTGGCCAACAATCCGGGTTTCCAGCAGCTGATGAAGTCTTCACATCCGTAAATTCCCAGCAGACTTCGCCGGGAACGGGCCTCAAAGTTTTGGTCGCGCTAAGATTTAAAGGCCGGATGCATCTGCAGGCACACGATCAATATCAGGGCAGCATTTCAGTCGTGCCGCTGCTCCGGCCAAACGGCGCGGGTTTTAGCCCCTGAAAGATCTGTGTTTTCGGCCCAAGATTTGACCAGTTCGGGTAGAATTCCAGCCTTGGGCGGGGCTTTGCGACAGGCCATCGCCCTGGTAATCCAAAAAGGAGCACACGCATGTCAAGAGAGAGAGCTAAGACAACAGAGGAAACCCGCACCCCGCAAATCTGCAGCGATTTTTCAGGAAACCCCGGGGATCCCGTGGAATGGCAGGGCGTCCCTTCAAGCTGCACCATCAGTCAGGTCACTAGCCCCAACGTCCTCACTTTTCCCTTTACGCCCGCTAAAGGGTCGAACGGGTCGTACTACATCAATCTTCCCAGCGCGAGCCAGATCACCATTTTGCCCGGACTCGCCCCCGGACCCTACTATTTCAACGTGAGTTGCTGCACCCAGGAAACAGCAACCAAGATCGTCAACGTCTCCTGAGGGCACGTGCCCGCAGGATCGAAAAGCGAATATCCAGCCACGAGCATGCGCCTCCGTTCGAAGCTTGCCCGGGCAATTTAGAAAGGAGCACAAGCGTGAAGAAAAAAGCGAAAGCAAAGGTCAAAACGAAAACAAAGCCAAAAGTCAAAGCCAAACCAAAACCAAAACCAAAAGCGAAAACCAGAACAAAAGCAAAAGATTCACCTACGACTCGCTATCCCAACATCTGTCAGAGCGACTGGCCCGCTAACCCCGGAGATCCAGTGGAATGGCAGAATGTTCCCCCTGGCGGCACCACCATCAGCCAGGACGGTACGAACACTTGGCCATTCAATCTTCCATCAGGGTTTGCCTACCCGAATGTCGCCACGGTCGAGATTAGGACCAATCTTGGTAAGGGTGACTACAGCTACGATGTAGAATGCTGCGAGCAGGGTACGGCCACGAAGATTGTGAACGTCGGATAAAGGGGTGCCCCATTTCTCGCGTCCTTCCCGAGAAGTGGGGCCCTTTGTTTTTCCCCGCTACAAACCGCAGCGCCACCGAAGCGGACAATCGTGTTCCGCCTCGCTGGCGCAACCAGAAATCCACAGAAAAATTTCTTCCCTCCCTTGACTACGCTATCGAGGGGGGGGGCAGAATGCCTGACATCGCTGACGGGCGCGCCCGCTGAGGGGCCGGACACGCAGGTTCGTCGGCAACTTTCCCCAACATAACGCTGCGCCCACGCAGACGTAGCGATCCGTTCGAAAATATGCAGCCGTGTGTTCGCCAGAGGCGACTCACGCCACCGCATTCCTGCGCAATTTTTTCGCGCGGGCCAACCGCTACAGACCGAACCGAAAGGTTCCGAAAGGAAAGGTGTTAGATGACCAGCACAAGAAGGTTCATGCAGTTTGCATCAGCCACAGTCGCCGCATCAGTTCTGATGTTTGCGACCGCAGCTTTCGCGGGCGATACCGCGAAGACCCCAAAACCCAATGGCGATCTCCAACTGACCGACCCAGTCGATCACATGCTGTTCGGCGGTACCAACAGCGGCCGGCGCTGTGCCGTAGCAAATCCCTCGCCGCTGCCCCAAGGATCGCAGCAGATTCAGGTCTGCAACAACTGGACCGGTGCAGCCGGCTCCAACAACGAACTCTTCAACACCACCGGCCAAAGCTGTTCGGTCACCGCCGGAACCACGACGTGGCCCTTTGTGCAGAGCGCACCGATCAACATCCCAAATAGCAACGGGACCTGGGTGACGCTAATAACATCCCTCACTCCCGGCGACACGTACAACTATTCTGTCAACTGCTGTCCGGGAGGGGGCGGGCAGGAGATCCACACAGTGACTGTCAAATAGGAAGTACGAACATTTGCCGAAGGCAAATCTCACGCCCCATTTCTCGACTTTTTTTGAGAAGTGGGGCCTTTTTGTCTTCCAATCGCTAGCGCTTGCCAGTCCGCACAGTGGTCCCCCAAAAAGAGCATTCTTATCCTGAGCGAAGCAACCGGTTCGCAAAGCGAACCAACTGCGGAGTGAAGGACCCCTGCACTCTCGTGCCTATCACATCAGCCTCAGGGAATTCGCACGACGCACGCACACAAGGGGTGACCACGGCTACTTCCAGAACTTCCCCACCCCCACCCGCACCTGCACCGTATTCAGCCCCGGATTCGGTACTGCCAGCCCGGCATTCGAAATATGCAAATACCGCAACTCCACACTCCAGTTATATTTCGCGCCCAGCACATGCGTCCCCAGCGCCGCCGCTGAAGTAAAGTTCACCGTATTCGTGTAAGTCGGAACATTGTGATCGGTAAACAATGTCCCCCCACTCAACTCAAAAAAAGGAGACAGCCTCCCCCGCCGCTCAAAATTCCACTTCAACCCAAACGGATTGAATCCCACTCCATAAGCCGTATTCGCCGGCTGAAAAATCACGTAAGCCGGCTCCGCATCCACCGCATACTCAAATCGTCCCCGCAAAAATCCCGGCAGATGCTCTCCCGTAATCACCCATCCATAGCGCAGCCCCAAATCAAAAATCCCCGTACTCGAAGTCCCTCCCGCCACCGAGTGCCCACCCCCAGCCCAAACCTGCACTTCGTGTCCACCCTCCTCCGGCCCAGCCTGCGCCGAGCCAAGAACCGCGGCCACAATCGCAAAAGAAAATATCGAAAAAGAAAAAATCAAAACTCGCTTCACTCGTCCCATGCCCTTGGAGGTTGCCCGACTCAACCAAATTTTGCAAGTCCGATCCAAGCTCTTGTCTCATGGGACCGGTCGGCGAAAAAGCTCCTGCTTTTCTTCGCGTCCTCCGCGGCACTTCTCCGCGATCTCCGCGATTAAGAACTCATTCAATAATTCATCTGCTCGACGAAGCCCATCCATGGCCCTGTCCCACAAGAAGCGCAGCCTTTCTTAGCGCCCTTCGCGGCATTCTTAGCGAACTTAGCGGTTAAGAGCTTGCGATGCGTCTATCGAACATTCTTGTGCAGGGGAAGACCATCCTTCGTAACCCATCCGAGTGATCCAGATCACAGCATCCCTCATTCCCCAGGGCTACCATTAAATGTCGTGAACTGTCATCGTTCATCGGAGGCTCCGATGTCCAGACTAATATCCAGACTTGCATTGCTTCTCTCTATCGCACTGGTTTTCCTCACACCGTTCTCCGCACAACAATCACCGGCCCCGAAGCAAGTCGCGCCGCCCACCTTGGCCGCCATTCCGGCCGATGCCGCCAAGCAGGCCAATCCCGTAAAGTCCTCACCTGAATCTCTGGCCCGCGCCAGGAAATGGTGGACCCTGGATTGTGCCATGTGCCATGGCACAAACGGCAACGGCAAAACCGACATGGCCGCCGACATGAAGCTGAAGCTCGCCGACTTCACCGATCCTAATTCTCTAAAAGACCGCACCGACGGCGAACTTTTCTACGTCATCAAAAACGGCCACCAGGACATGCCCCCCGAAGGCCCGCGCATCAAGGTCGAAGAAAACTGGGACCTGGTCAACTATGTCCGCTCGCTAGCGAAAGCCAAGGACGACCCTGCGCAAAAACCGTAAGCCAAGCGTGGGAAGCATGGCTTCTACGCTGTTAGAACGCTATTTGGATTGGAGCGTAACGACACCATGTCGGGAAGAGCACGACGTTCAGTAGTGCCCTTCAACGCAACGAACGACGCGGGTTTAACCCCTGAGCTGCCACGATGGGGCAGTGATTCCCTGCCTTACCTTTTCGCCGCCACCGCTTTCCCCTTCCCCGCCTTGCTTCCCTTCTTATCCAGCCGCTCAAACACCGCAGCACAAATCAAAGGCAGTCCCACCGTCGCATCCACAAACACTTCCCCAAATCTCCCACCCTCCGCCGGAGGCACAAACTTCCCCCACGACACCGCCTCGCTATAAGGACTCCCCGACAACCCTCCCCAATAAACCGGCTCCGGACAAATCCGCAGTCCATAGTGATACCGCTTCAGCGGAACATTCTCCCCCAATCGCCGGTGCCGCAACTCGCAGAACGGACCAAACTGCTGCGACCAGTTCCGCGGCACCCCGCCACCGATGGTCATAATGCCCAGCTTCTTCTGCCGCAAAAGCGTAGCCGCAAAGTGCTCCAGATCCTCGAACGGATCAAACCGTATCTTGTGCCGCCCGGTAGATTCCCGCAGACGATTATTCAACGCCGTGTCCAGCCCCAACTCCGAATCGCTGAACGCCGGCACAAACACAGGCACGCCTTTCTCAAACGCCGACTTCAAAATCCCCCGCTCCTGCGTATTCTTAGCCAGGTAAGCCCCAATCGCATGATTCAGCTTGTAAGAACACATCACCTCGCTATGATCCCAACCCTCCAGCACCGCCGACATCACCTCTTCCACATCATCCAGATTCTGCTCCGGCTCCAGCGTGTCATACACCCGGTTGTAACCCTGCTCGTACAAATCTTCATCCGTTACTTCAGGATTGTGCCGGAAATGCGCCCGCCCCGTAGCCTCCACCAACCCATGCGCCATCAAAGCCCCGGTCGAAACCACCGCATTCACAATCCCGCGATCAATCAACTCGGTAACAATCAGCCCCTGCTTAGCCACAGTCATAGCGCCCGAAAGCGTCATCACCACAAAACATTCCTCATCGCGAGCCATCGCCTCGAGCACGTCCGCAGCCTCGCCCAATTGCCGCCCAGTAAAAGCAGTCTTTGACATAGCCCGCACCAGATCGTCGATCGACTTCACCTTGCCGAGATCAAGCGGCTCCAAAGGAATCAGTTTGTCCTCAATCGGATTGTGCAGATGCCGATCCACTCCGTCGCCAACATGTCCGGAATTGCCGTGAGACTTCCCCGCAGAATGTCCGCCGCTATGATTGCCTTGTTTCAAGATGATGCCTCCAAACGAGACCCGTAAATCTCCCGAGCAATTACTTTACAGGAACAGTGCGAATGGATGCCATGCTCCAAACTGAACCATTGCAAACTCGCATGGACGGGTGTACGCTGTCGCGGTCCTGACTACGTTTGCGCTCCCATACGTGCTGGCTCGCCTTGAGGGAAGAACATGAGCATGATGCGGACGTTCGCCACCGTCGCCTTCATAGTTGCTGCGGCTGGTTTCAGCCAATCATCAAACGCCCAGACCAGCGCTGCGCCGGCTCAACAGGCAGCAGACCAGGACTGCGAGAAAATCAAGCAAGACATTCAACAGCTACAGCAAGACCTAGCCAATTTGTCGGCGGAGATGCAACGCCTGAGTGACGCGATGAATACGGTCAACGCTGACATATCACGAATCCAGGCAGACCTAAAGACCGCGACTGCCGCTGCTGCAGGCGGGAGACTCTCCGGGACTGGATTCGAGGAGTTAAGAGGGCAGATCCTCGACGCGTTAGCGCACGCGATGGCTCTTCGCAAGAATTTGGAGCAACAGATTGAAGATGACTCCAACTTGATGCAGGCAATTAAAAACCAGATCGCCGACCTGCTGAGTAAACTGGCCAATTGCCCACCCCCAAGCACCACGCAGCCTCCTAAGAACGAACCGGCAAAGGAGCAGCCGCCGCAACCTCCTCCGCCATCTCAACCACAGCAAAGCCCGCCTCCCACACCCACACCTGCGTCGCCTCAACAGGCGGCTGGCGAAGACTGCGAAGGGATCAAGCAAGACATCCAACAACTACAGCAAGATCTAGCCAATTTGTCGGCGGAGATGCAACGCCTGAGTGACGCGCTGAATACGGTCAACGCTGACATATCACGAATCCAGGCAGACCTAAAGACCGCGACTGCCGCTGCTGCAGGCGGGAGACTCTCCGGGACTGGATTCGAGGAGTTAAGAGGGCAGATCCTCGACGCGTTAGCGCACGCGATGGCTCTTCGCAAGAATTTGGAGCAACAGATTGAAGATGACTCCAACTTGATGCAGGCAATTAAAAACCAGATCGCCGACCTGCTGAGTAAACTGGCCAATTGCCCACCCCCAAGCACCACGCAGCCTCCTAAGGAGGAGACTCCCAATCGTCAACCGCCGCCGCCGAAACCTGAGGAGAACAAGAAAGTGGCGTTTCAACTCCGCGGTTTTGGCGGCGCTACCATCGTCAACGGCAACGCCCCTAGCACGGCTGGCTTCGATGGAGCGGTACTCTTCCCATTAGGTAACAGGGTTCTTGTTGGCCCTACAGCCGGGTTCCAGTGGGTCGACAGTTCCATCGTCAGTACGATAGGCGGAGGCCCACCGCCCTCGACGTTCATCGATACGAGTGTCGGCTTCAAAGAAGGCAACTTCGGCGGGCAGATTGGTCTCAACCTTAGCGGATGGGAGTTAGGCATTCGCGGCGGAGCGACCGTCGCAGGTTCGACCATCACGCAAAACGAAGGTTTCTGCGACCCCACCGCCGGTTGCATGATTTCGAGCACCACTACCACGCACGACAGGATCACGAGTCCGTTTGTGGGAGGCTATATTTCTCACTCGATCTTTTCTCACATAGGCGTTTTCGCCGAATTTGACTATCACCGCCAGAAGGACAACAACGTGCTCGACGTGAGCGATCGTAGCGTCGTTGGAGGCCTCGTTCTGTCGTTTGGGCGACATGGCGCGAAGTAAGTGGCCGCATTCCTATCTCGCCCGGAGAGACGTTCAGCTGGAGGCGAAAATGCGTCGTGGACTTGGATCACTCTCACCTCTTCTAGCGTTCCTGTTGCGCTCACCCAGCTGCGTACTTGAATTACCCCGTGTTCCTCTGTGCCCTCTGTGTTAAAGATTTTGCCTTTTTTGTGACTGTGAATCCGCGCCGACCGCACCTCCGCGCTACACTCTTCCCAATGCCCGGCAAGCGCAAGTTCGAAGAACAACTAGCCGCCCTCGACGCCCTTCGCCAACTTCCACCCGAAGCCGCGATCGACCCGCTCCGCAAAGCGCTGGCAAATAAAAACAATTTTGTAGCGGGCAAAGCAGCAGATCTGATCCGCAGCTTTAATCTGTCTCAACTAATTCCCGAACTGCTAACTGCCTTCCACCGCTTCTTCGAAGATCCCATCAAAACTGACCCGCAATGCTGGGCCAAGAATGCCATCAGCAAAGCTCTAGCCGCATTCGAGCACCAGGATGCCGCCGTCTTTCTCCGCGGCATGAAACATATCCAACCCGAACCCTCCTACGGAGGCCCCTCCGACTCCGCCGGAACCCTGCGCGCCACCTGCGCTCTAGCGTTGGTCCAATGCCGCAGCCTCCTCGAGACCGACCTGTTAGCCCATCTCATCGAGTTGCTGGGAGACAAAGACAAATCAGTCCGCGCCGAAGTAGTGCGCGCCATCGAGCAAGTCGGCTCCCCCTCCGCCGCACTATTGCTCCGTCTAAGAGCGATTCTAGGTTCCCAACCAAACCCCACTTCGCTAAACCGAGAGCCAAACGAAGAACCCGAAGTTCTAGGCGCCTGCTACAGCGGCATCCTTAGCATCGAGGGCCCCAGCGCCATCCCGTGGATCGCCCGCTTCCTGGCCGATTCCAACGATCCCGCAGCCGAAGCAGCCCTAGCCATCGCGGCCACGCATTCCCCGCAAGCCTTCGAAGTCCTGCGCGACCGCTTCGCCGAAGAACATGATCCATGGTTCTGTTCAGTCCTGCTCTCCGCCATAGCCCTAACCCGCCAAGATGCCGCCCAAGAATTCCTGCTAGATCAGGTCCGCACCGAATCCCTGCAAGCCGAAGCCGCCATCGAAGCCATCCTCCGCGCCGCGCCCTCCGCTGAAATCACCAAGCGGCTGGAAGAATTAGTAGCCGGAAACCCCCGCCTGTCCCGCGCCCTTGCAACCCACCGCCCCAAGCCGAAGTAGAAACCGACGCGCGTCTGTTGTCGATCCCAAACGAAAGCTGTGTGCCCCATTTCTCGCGTTCTTTGCGAGAAGTGGCATTCCACGAACGCCAATCCCTCGGGTTTTTCTTCTTTCGCGTCCGCGCCGTAAGCCCTCCGTGGAACTGGCGGCTGGCAACTGGCGGCTGACGGCTGGTTCAAATGCTATATTGTTCCCCAGAGGAAGCCCGTGCCCCCCGACAAATTCCGCGTAGTGCTGGTCCAGATGTCCTGCGGCCCTGAACCAGAAAAAAATCTGCAGAAAGCGTTAGAACGCATAGCCGACGCCGCCGGACGCGGCGCTCAAGTAGTCTGTCTCCCCGAACTCTTCCAAACGCAATACTTCTGCCAGCGCGAAGACCACTCTCTCTTCGATCTAGCCGAACCCATTCCCGGCCCCAGCAGCGAAAAGCTTTCCGCCGCCGCCCGCCAACACAACGTAGTCCTGATCGCATCGCTCTTCGAGAAGCGCGCGCCCGGCATCTACCACAACACCGCCGCCATCTTCGATTCCGATGGCTCCCTGCGCGGCCTCTACCGCAAGATGCACATCCCCGACGATCCGCTCTACTACGAAAAGTTTTACTTCACCCCCGGCGACTTAGGATTTCGCGCGCTCGACACCACCGCCGGCCGCCTGGGCACGCTAGTCTGCTGGGACCAATGGTTCCCCGAAGGCGCGCGCCTAACCGCCCTCCAAGGCGCGCAAATTCTTTTCTATCCCACAGCCATCGGCTGGCATCCCGCCGAGAAATCCGAGTTCGGCCAAGCCCAGCACGACGCCTGGCGCACCATCCAGCGCGCCCACGCCATCGCCAACGGAGTCTACGTAGCCGTAGTCAATCGCGTAGGCTTCGAAACCGGCAACATCCGCGGCAAGTCCGCCCCAGGCCAGGGACTACAGTTCTGGGGCGCAAGTTTCTTCTGCGACCCCTTCGGCCGAGTCCTAGCCGAAGCCTCGCACGATCAGGAAGAAATTCTGATAGGCGACGTAGACCTGAAAGCCCTAGAGGACATCCGCCGCAACTGGCCCTTCCTCCGCGACCGCAGAATCGACGCCTATGCGCCGATATCTAGTCGGTTGCTGGACGGGCGGTAGGAGCAGGCGGGGTTCTTCGGCAAGACTATGCAGGTTCTACGGTTCGACGACTCGCTTGAATTCCGTCGGTGGAATTTGTCCCATGAGCGTCACGGGAGCTGCCGTAGCCGTAAACCTCTGGAACGCGCGAATTGTCAGTGTGTTCGAGCCCTTGGAAAGTTCCCATTCTTCTATGCGGTGAGACGTTTCGATGGGGTTGCCATTCCGGTCGTGGATATAACGTATCTTTAACGTCAGCTTGCTGCCTTTTAACTTGCCCGAGCACCTGTTGGACAAATACGGGTCGGACGAGTCAGGCTCAGGGGAACATTCAGAGTTGGAGCCGTCCAGCGGAAAGTGGTAAGTGACCGCCCGACCTTGCCTCAGCCAGGAGACATCAACACTCTGGGGGCTTTGAGCGACCTGAATCCTCCGCCCCCAAAATAATTGCTTACCGGATTTGGCCTCAAACTTACCGCCGAAGTTTGGCTGGTCTGCCTGGCTTGCCGCCAGTCCTGCACCTAGGCACATCGCAAGTCCAGCGGCCGCGCATAGGATGGGTAATCGAAGTCTCATCCTTACCTCGATCCCTGTTTTACCACTCGGGACCATGGATTACTATTAAGAATTTCCGACTGCCAGTCTAAGGATTCACTGCACGATTTACCATCCCGTACAATAAACTACCTCCATGCCCCGACCCAATCATTCAAGTAATACTTTAAGTGCTCCCCCGGCAACCCTCCACTACCGCATGCCCGCCGAATGGGAACCGCACACCGCCACCTGGCTAGCCTGGCCGCACTGTCGCGCAGATTGGCCCGGCAAGTTCGAGCCCATCCCCTGGGTCTACACCGAAATCATCCGCAATCTGGCCCGCCACGAGCAAGTCGATCTGATAGTCAAAGACGCACCGGCAGAGAGGCAAGCCCGCAAGCACCTGCACCAAGCCAACGCCCCAGTAAACAACATCCGCTTCCACCGCTGGCCCACCAACCGATCCTGGCTCCGCGACTCCGGCTGTATCTTCCTCCTCAAGGCTCATGTGGGGACAGCCGCCCTCGGCTGTCCAAAGGGAGCTTTAGCTCCCGCCAGAGTCGCGCAGCGACGCCATTCATTAGCCCCGCACGTAAGTGCGGGGAAAGCCAAAGCGACACCGAACGAAGTCCCTTCAGGGACGGCACTCGCTCTAAACTTCCGCTTCAACGCCTGGGCAAAATACTCCAACTACCGTCAAGACGAAAAAATCGGGACCTTAATGTCCCAAGCCGTGCATGCCCCAGAAATCCACCCCCAACACCGCACCACCCGCGTAGTCCTCGAAGGCGGCTCCATCGACGTCAACGGACAAGGCGCCCTCCTAACCACCGAAGAATGCCTGCTAAGCAAAATCCAACAGCGCAATCCCGGCATGAACCGCAAAGACTACGAAAAGCTCTTCGCCGACTACCTAGGCGCCCCGCACACGATCTGGCTAGGCAAAGGCATCCACGGCGACGACACCCACGGCCACGTAGACGACCTGACCCGCTTCGTAAGCCCAGACACGGTTGTAACGATAGTAGAAAAAAATCCCAAAGACGCAAACCACAAGCCGCTAACCGAAAATCTCCGCCGCCTGCAATCCGCCACCGATCAAACAGGCAAGCCGCTAAACATAGCAGAACTCCCCATGCCCAGCCCAGTAATCTTCGAGCACCGCCGCCTCCCCGCCAGCTACGCCAATTTCTACATCGCCAACGGCATCGTGCTGGTCCCAGTCTTCAACGATCCCAACGACCGCATAGCCCTCAACACGCTAGCCGAACTCTTCCCCACGAGAGAAGTAGTCCCAATCTATTCCGGCGACCTGGTCTGGGGACTAGGCACCATGCACTGCATGACCCAACAACAGCCCGCGTAATTGCCGATTGCCAATTTCCAATTGCCGATTTTCAACACTTCCTCGCAGCGACCAAAGAACTTTTGTCATTCCGAGCGAAGTCCGAAGCCGAGCTTTGCTCGGCGAGGCGAGCGAGGAATCTGCTGTCCTCAGCTTTCTACGTTGTCATCCCGAGCGAAGCGAGGGACCTTGGTTTCCCAGCCTCCTATGGAGTGGCCAATAAGCTCTTCAATCGGAAATCGCAAATCGGCAATCCTCACTCCTCCCGCCCCGGACAAACCGCACACCGCACCTTCATCTCCTCACTCCGGCACCGCACCGGAACATCCCCCCGTCCCCGCGCCTTCCGTCCACAATCCAGCAAACACCAAGCCTCCCGGTATTTTTCGAATCGCGACCGCGTCGACCGCGGATTGAACCACAGCGTGCTCAAGCCCTCAGCCATCTCAATCGGGACGACATACCACACATCCTCCGGCACAATGTGCACGACCACGAAATCCATGTCTTCCTCGCTGAATGGCTTGCCTGACCCTCCCGGTCCAACTTTATATCGACCCCGCTCCAGACACGACCCGCCCTTCACCTGCACCCGCCAAAACCCTTTCCTCCAATCGACAACAAAGTCATAGCGTTCGCTGTCTCCCCAAGGCTTGCACACCGGGATCCTCAAACTGCAAACCCTGCACAAACGCCGCCTCCACAGCTTCCCCCATCCGTTTAGCGTTATCGTCAGCCACCGCCTGTATCGAGATCACTTCTTTCTCCTGCTCCTCACCCGAATTGTCGTTTTTCTCATCCATAAACAGAAAAGGCGCAGCCAGTAAGCTGCGCCTGAAAACTCTCCTTTGTGAAAGTAGCGCCGTCGTCCCGGCGGCCGTCCTGGCCCGCCGCTCCGGAAGCGGCACGAATTCATCCCGCTTCCCACTCAGATCCTGCTCTTGATCTTCTGGTCCTCCGTCCTGCAAACACAAACGGCGCAAACCCGAAGGCCTGCGCCGCTCTTTCAACTCTATAATATCATTATATCATACCGCATAGGGTAAATACGCCAAATTAGCAAATTTATTTCTCCCGCCGAATCAACAACATAGTCTAAAAACCACCCCCGCAGGGGCTTGACAAGATTTTGGCGAAGAGTCGAAAACGCCGTTTTTCCCAAAATGGGAATTGCGTTTCCCACAGGGTGAATCTGACATCTGACGCTGTCAGGGTCATCCCATGCAACGGAAAGCGAAAGACATAACCGGCGCATCCCACGACGAGTACGACAAGGAACCGAGTCCGCAGTGCCGGCACCGGCACGCTCGTACCCCTCTTATCGGCTACGGGTGACAAAGGGTTTAAGCTGACGGCTGACGGCTGATGGCTGACGGCTATTTCTTATACAACGTAGGCGCCGGACCCTTCTCGAGAGTCTTCCGGTCCCAGATCCAGCCTTCGCGGGTGTAGCTCGCGAGTTCGAAGTCCTGGGTGAGTTCGAGGGCGTCCACGGGACAGGCGTCTTCGCACAGCCCGCAGAACATGCAGCGGCTCAGGTCGTAAGTGAAGTTGGTGAGTTCCTTGCGGCGGGTTTGCTCGTTGCGCGCGCTGGAGACCACGATCAGATTCTCCGGGCAGGCCACGGCGCACAGGTCGCAGGCGATGCACATGGTCTCGTCAGTATCAGGATTCACGTTCAGCCGCGGCGCTCCGCGGTAGCGTTCGGCCACCTGCGGTCGCTCCATGGGATATTGCTCGGTATAAATTTCCTTGGGATCCTGATAGCGGAACGTGACCTTCAACCCCTGCAGAAGATCGATCAGAAAAACTTTGCGGAGCAGGCTCGGCATCCCCATGACGGTTTCAGCATATCATTGAGCAGCCGCCAGTTGCCAGTTGCCGGTTCCAGTGAGGGGCGGCTCAATCTGAAGTCTTCTAACACTGCACCTCGGGCGGCGTCATCCCGAAGCCCCGCGTTTTCTCCAGCGGGGCGAGAGCCTGCCCCGAGCGAAGCCGAGGGGGATCTCCCGCGCGCACACAGCCGCCCGTTTCTAGACTGAGCTACTACTGCAGCTGCGCCAAACAGATATGCGCTGCACGCGCCCGCGCCCGGGAACTTTTGCAGCTCTTCCTTCGTAATGAAATCAGGAGCCAAACCAGAGGATGTCATGCGAGCCTATCTCGCCAAATTATCGCCCAAGGCATGGGCGCTCGTGGCCTTACTGGTCACCGTGATCGCGTATCCAGTACTGACGGTCCTGTTACCGGCAGCGATTCGCGCCGCAGTCCCCGAAGTGGTGCGCTCGGTCCTAAGGCTGATCTGATCAGGCTCGTGTGGCGATGCTCGCACGGCAACGGGCCTGTGTGGGGACGGGCGCCTCGCCCGTCCCCTAAGAGAGCGCAGCGAACGAAGGGAACAAAGCCGTACGCTCCCTGCCGTCTCGAAAGAGGTTAGAACCAGTCTCATAAACTTCTGGAGACTGATTGTCGCTGTTCGTTTCCGAACGGTAACGTCCGGGGACGGACAGAATAATCCACTTCGTTCCCGCAGGAGTGGTCGCTTTTCCTTTTACAGTCAAGAAGTTACGTCCTGAAGCAGATTTGGTCAGGGCCTTGCTCCCAAGGGTCCACGCGGGTGCCATTGTCGCAGTCTCGTTTCGGTCGAGCACCACAGCTATGATTACAAGTTGCATCTCCTGCGCGGCAGTGCTGTGAAGTTCGGTCTATGGTGGCGTTGCGCTATGAGAAGGAGGGAGGGATGAACGGATTGTTTCAAGATCTCCGCTATGCACTGCGGCAGCTTCGCAAGAGCCCTGGCTTTACGGTGGTTGCGGTAATCACGCTAGCTCTCGCTATCGGCGCAAACACGGCGATCTTCAGCGTTGTAAATACCGTGCTCCTGCGGCCGTTATCTTTTCCGGAATCTGACCGGCTCGTCTCGGTCTCCGAAGCATCCCCTGCTGCTGGAATAGAGCACTACAGTGTATCTCCGCCTAATTTCTTTGACTGGCGGGACCAGAACCGCGTCTTTTCCGGGATTGCAGCTTACACGCCGAATCAAATGAATCTTACGAGCCGCGGGGACGCGCTGCGCATTGTCGTGTTATCCGCATCGCCCAGCCTTATGGACGTATTAAGAGCACACCCGTTTCTGGGCAGAAGCTTTCTGGACGAAGAGGGCCAGCAAGGGCGCGATCACGAGGTGATCCTAAGTCACCGGCTCTGGCAGAGCAACTTTGGTGGAGACTTGAACGTCGTTGGCCAGAACGCGCGGCTCGATGGAGACAACTACGAAATCGTGGGAGTGATGCCCGTAGGCTTTCAATTCCCGCTCTCCGGTGCAGATGCTTGGGTGCCTCTCAGCTTTCCCAGCAACGTATCGACGCAGCGTGGCGCCCACTACCTGGAAACCGTTGCCAGACTGAGAGCCGGGGCCACGGTCGAGCAGGCACGCGCGGAACTCAAGGCCATCGGCGGACGGTTGGCCCTCGAATATCCCAAGACCAACAAGGAATCAAGCGCGTCAGTTTCGGTGCTTAGAGACTCACTGGTCGGAGATGTTCGCCCTGCGTTGCTGATTCTGCTCGCGGCGGTCGCATTGGTAGTACTGATTGCATGCACAAACATTACGAACCTGCTGTTAGCCCGGGCGAATGAGAGAGAGCATGAGGTGGCGCTCCGGCCCGCGCTTGGAGGGTCGCGGCATCGCTTGGTGAGGCAGCTTCTGACGGAGAACCTCTTGCTGGCCTCATTGGGAGGGCTCTCTGGGCTGATCATTGCGGTGTGGGCCACTCGCGCGATTTTGAAGTTTGGACCTCGGGACATTCCCAGGCTCGAAGCTATCCGCATAGACGGCTCGGTGTTGGCATTTACGCTCGGGCTAACACTGCTCACGAGTTTGATCTTTGGCTTGGTACCTGCGTTAAGAACGACGAAGGCGGACTTGAATGAGGTGCTCAAGACAGGATTACGTTCCGTCGGCCGGGACAAAAAGGGCAGACTGCGAGGTGCTCTGGTATCCGGCCAGTTGGCGTTGTCGCTCGTACTGCTCACCGGCGCCGGTCTGTTGCTGCGCAGTTTTCTGCGTGTGACCGCTGTGGACCCAGGCTTCGACTCATCTCGTGTGCTCATTTTTGATTTGTCACTTCCCGAGGCAGCGTATCCAGACGGGGCGCGTGTGGCACAGTTTACCGACGCCCTGCTGGCCCACCTGAAAGCGCTCCCGCGGGTTGAGTCGGCAAGTACGGTGTTTCCACGGCCACTCAGCGGAGAGCCCTTTACCAGCAGCTTCAACATCAAAGGAGCGCCCGCGTCGCCTGAGGGCGAGGATCGGAGCGTGCAAATGCGGGTGGTCGGTCTCGACTACTTTGGTACCATGCGAATTCCAATAATTCAGGGGCGTTCTTTTGAGCGGAGCGACCGCCGCGATTCTCCACACGTGCTTCTTCTGAGCCAGCGAGGAGCCAGGAAGTTTTTCCCGCGTGGCGATGCGATTGGGCACGAGATGACCCTGGATGCAAGAGCCGGTCCGGACAAAATTCGTGGCGAAATCGTGGGCATCGCCGGCGATGTTCACTACTCTGGACTCGATATCGAATCCCAGCCGGACGTTTATGCGCTGCTCGATCAAGCTGCGGTTTATGAAATGAGCGTCGTGGTACGCACGGCTGGCGATCCGGCGGCCCAGGCAGCGGCGGTTCGCGGACAAATCCACTCGGTGGATCCCGATCTGCCCCTCTCGGATTTGTCCACTATGAACGACTTAATGGGCGCGTCGTTGGGCCAGCGACGCTTCTACCTGCTGCTATTGGGAATGTTTGCCGCGGTCGCTCTTACTTTGGCTGCAGTGGGGGTCTATGGAGTCATGGCGTACTCCGTCGGACGGAGGACGAAAGAGATCGGAGTTCGCCTAGCACTCGGCGCACCGCGCTGGCGAGTGTTGGCCATGGTGCTTTCGCAATCGGCTCGTCTGGCGACTATGGGGATTGTAGTGGGAGTGGTCGCGACCGAGGTCGCTTCCCGCCTTCTTTCCCGGCTGTTGTTCGGCATTACAGCCGGTGATCCACTTACGTTTCTTGGCGCGGTGCTGCTTTTGTCAATCATCGCGTTGCTGGCCAGCTTTCTTCCCGCGCGGCGCGCGGCCAAAGTTGCTCCCATGGTGGCGTTGCGGTACGAGTAGGCCTTGTCATAAATGCCGGAGCAAGATCTGCATGCAACCGAGGCGCACCATGCCGAAGAAGTTCTCGACGTGGTACTCCTGGGGTCGCTGCAAACACATCGCCCACACAATGATACCCTTCAAGCGTGCGCAATTCCCTGCCAACGACCCACGACCAACGACCAACGACTGGTTCTGTCGAATTGTGGATGGAAGAAGCCCTCCGCGCAGCGCAGCGCGCGTTGGAAGCGGGAGAAGTCCCAGTAGGAGCCGTAGTAGTCTGCGAGGGACGCATCATCGGCCGCGGGTGGAACCGCAACATCAGCGATTCCGATCCCACAGCCCACGCCGAAATCGTGGCCCTGCGCGAAGCCGCTGCATCCATCGGTAACCATCGTCTGGCAGAGTGCGACCTGTTTGCTACAATTGAACCGTGCCCGATGTGTGCCGGAGCCATGGTGCACGCCAGGATCAAGCGCCTGATTTACGGCGCTGACGATCCCAAAGCAGGCGCAGTGCAGTCAGTGATGCAGGTGCTGAACCACCCGCAACTTAATCACAAAGTAGAGGTCCGCAGCGGAGTCCTGGCAGGCCGCTGCGCCGAACTGCTGCAAACGTTCTTTAAAAACCGTCGTTAGTCGTCGGTCGTTTGTCGTTAGCCAAGGCTCGTTAGCCAAGCGTCGTCAGCAAGGCTCGCTAGCTCAGGATTGTCACTCGATCCTCCCAGGATTGTGATTCCGAGCGAAGCGAGGACTCTCGACTTGCGCTGAACGCTGCGCTTTGAAGGCTGACAGCTGAAGGCTGAAGCTGCGGAGAGGTGCGTGAGCGGTTGAAACGATCCGCCTCGAAAGCGGACATACCTTAACGGGTATCGTGGGTTCAAATCCCACCCTCTCCGCCATTTCTTATTTTCGGGTCGTGTCTTATTTTCGGGCAGCGCTCCGGTTTGCGACACGGCGCCACTGCTTATTTTTGGGCGGCGCTCCGGTTTGCGAAACGGCGCCACTACCTATTTTCGGAATTAGGCGGAGTTCCTGATTCGACCCTTGTCAACAGTGATTCCAATCAAAACATAGGCAATGTCATCCTCATGTACGCCAACACTTTGTTGTGAGGAACTCCGTGCCCCGGCAAGTAAATCAGGCCGAGCTTGTACTGTGCCAGTGCAGCCCCTTGATCGGCGGCCTTGCGGTCCAGACTAATTCTTAGCAAAAAGCGGGCCAGCATTGCGGTTGGGGGGATCGGAGATTGCCCGGATATATGAGACCAGTGCCTGAATGTCGGATTTGTTGAGAGTGTTGCCCCAAGCGGGCATGAGCGCGGATTTGTTCAGTGCGGGGCCGCCGTGGCTGATGATGGCGGTGAGATCGGCGTCGCTGATCTTGTTGAGTGTGTCGCCGTCGGTGAAAGGATGCGGCTTGATTTCGAGATTGTCGAAGTTCGAGACGCGCTCCACCGTTGACTCGGGATTGTGACAGCGTTCGCAGTATTGATCGTTGAGTTGGCGGCCCAGAGTTTGCTGATAGCCGAGAGCGATCTCTTCGAGGGTGAGTGTGACCTTCGTGTGCCCCTTGTTGGTGGTGGACGCAGTGAGCTGATAACGTCCGGCCATGCCGCCGAGCGTGACGTTGGTCGTGACCTGGCCGCTGGAATCGGTAAGACCGTATGCCGGATCGAAAGCCACCCCTGGCGCGGCGCTGAATTGGACGAGCGCGCCCGCGACGGCGGCGCCCTGTTCATCATTCACCTGCACGACCACAGGCTGCGGCAGAAGGTTTCCTGCCTGCGCGATTTGCTTTCCCCCGCTGGATTCGACAATGGCCGCGCCGAACGCCGTTGGTTGAGGCAGCGGCGTGGCCGCGCGCTGCTGCGAACAGGACGTAGCTAGCGCGACGACAAATAATGTCTCGACGATCAGAAGGTGACGGATCATTTCTTTGCCTTTGCGACCTCTGATTTGCCGCTGGTTTTCTGCGACATAAGGAACGCGGTGAGGGCGCGGGCATCTTCGTCGCTCATGGCGCGGTTGGGTTCCACTGTGCCGGGGCGCAGGGCCTGCGGATTCTTCATCCATTCGAAAATCCAGGCAGATGTCAGGCGCGAACCGACCTGCGTGAGGGTTGGGCCAATGTAGCCCTTGTCGGTCTTGCTATCTACGATGTGGCAGCCCTGGCAGGCGTATTTGCCGTAGAAGAGTTGTTTGCCCAGTTCAATCTCGCCTGGCGAATAGCCGCTTAGCGGCATGGAGTCACGGTCGATCGCCGGACTCTGGTACACGGTCATGATGTAATCCGTGAGTTCATTGACTTCACCGTCGGTAAGGTTGAACTTCGGCATGCGTCGAATCAGCGCGGGCCGCAGCGTGTTCGGATTTTTCAGGAAATCGACCAGCCATGGGCGCTGCACGGAACTGCCTTCCCAGGTGAGGTCCGGGGCCATATCGCCGCCGTGGCCGTTGATGCGATGGCAACTGAAGCAGGCAAGATCGGTCATCAACTTTCCAGCTTTGCCGGCGGGCTGGTAGTCCGACTCCGGCTTTGCCGCCACCGTCAGCGAAGGCGGCAGCGTTGCGGAGCGGTCGTTGAGCGCGAGCAGAGCGGTCGCCAAGGAATCGGTTTGCGCGGGCGTGAACGTGTACTGCGGCATCTTCAAGTTTTGTCCGAAGGCACGCGGCTGCTTGATCTTGGCTGCGATGTAATCGGGAAGTGTGTGCCGCATGCCCGGCAGGAAAACGAGTTGTGTGACTGGCTTGTTGCCGATGCGGCTGAGTTCGGGGGCAAAGTTCTCCGGCTTCTTGATGCCCGCGATTTCATGACACGAGGCACAACCATAATCGGAGACGAGGCGTTTGCCGTGCGCGATCTGCTCTGGGGTCGACGCTGCGAGATGAACGTTGGCTAACAGATCGGAATCGGTCTTGGCCAGCAGAAATCCGGCGAGCGTTGCGACCTGAGCATCGGCGAAGCGGTAGTGCGGCATCGCAGTTTCCGCATCGTAAGCGCGCGGATTGCGCAGCCAGGCCTGCAGCCACTCGGGCTTTACCTTGTTGCCTACGCGAGTCAGTTCGGGGCCGACGTCGCCGCCAACCAGATTGCCGGCGGCATTCTGTACTGCGTGACAGGAAGCGCAGAAGGATTGCCCGTATAGAGTAGTGCCGGCCGCGGGATCAGACGATGGCTTCGCCGAAAGCGCAGCCGTGTCTCCGGGCAGCGGAGTGCTGTTGGCAATCAGGAATGCGGACATGTCGCGCGCGTCGTCGTCACTCAGCTTGAAATTTGGCATGGTCGCCGTGGCGGCGTAGGCTTGCGGATCTTTGAGCCAGGCGTAAATCCACTCGCGGGTGGTCTTGTCGGCAATGTGCGAGAGCGAAGGTGGATCGTCGGTCGGCTTCATTGTGCTACCGTCGGGCAGCTTCACCGTGTGGCAATGCACGCAACCGTAGCGGGAAAGCAGATGCCGGCCTTGAGTCAACTGAGGCGTGCCTGGGACCGGTCCGCGATGGCACTCGCCACACGACGACTCGATGTACTTGGCCGGAAGGATCGGCTGCTCCCACGCCAGCGTGCTGTTGTGCGCTTCGGCTACGGTAGTTGCGGCGCCTTGACCGCGATGGCACATGGTGCATCCGAATTGGTCGAGCTTGTGCGGGATTACGGGATGTTGGCGGAAGGGCTGCACGTTCACATCGGCGAGGCTAGCTTCTTTCAAACCAACGTGGCAACTGGTACAGCGGTCGACTACGTCCAGATCGGGCAGCCAGATCTGTTGAATCCCTCCCTGAAAATGGCGTTGCAGCGTTACCGCGTCGCTGCGGTTGCGGATCATCTTCAGATAGCCGTGCTGATAGTGACGCCACTCGCTGAAGTGGTTTTTCGCGGGCGCGATGGCGAGCGAAATCAGGAACACCAGACTGACCACGCCGAAGGCGCGAACGCTATCCCCGAACAACTTTTGCCACAGCGATTTGAGTTTTTCTTTCATGCGCGCGACTTTCTTCAGCAAATCAGGACCCTTGCCACGGCCAGACCCAGGACCATCCCGGGCCGCGGAAAAATGTGCCGATGGCAGTGAGCACCACCAACTCGGACAAAAACCATGTCATGACCCAATAAGAAAGCGGCCTGGCTGCCAGATAGCGGCGCAAAGCCGAGGGCGATTGCGGAGAACTCTGCGCCGCCACGAGCATGATCGCGGCCATGATGAGCGTTGGGACCAGGGCCGCGTATACCTTGAAGAACAACAGGAACGACGACAAAGCAGCCGCGACTAGATAAAAAATCCGCAGCCGCCGTTGGCGATCTTTCAAGAAGAGCCCCTCGGCTTCGATGTTGACCTTGAAGTAAGGAATAACGATCAGCGCCATCACTACCAGTCCCGGAGCCAGCACGCCTGCGACGACCGGAGGGAAGTAGTGCAGCATCTCCTGCAGCCCCAGGAAGTACCAGGGAGCCTTCGCCGGATTGGGAGTGTGGGAAGGATCCGCGAGGCCTTCGAGGGGCGCGTTGAAAATGAGTGCGATCCACACCAGGGCGACGGCGAGCGTCATGATTGCCACAGCTGCGCGGAACAGGACCTCGGGAAAGGTCTGCATCTGGTCTTCGGTTTCGGCCTTTACCTGAGCCGAGGTGCGGCGGGTGATGAAGACGATGCGGCGCGGAGACTTCTTTGCGTTGGAATCGACGCCCGCAATGAAGTCTTTGGGGTCGGCCATGACTATTGCGCCTCCTTCGAGGTTACGTCGGCACTCGTAGTCTGCGCGCGCACGGTTGCCGGTTCGCTGGCGTGAGAGTAGAGGCCGCCGTCTTTGCGAATGCGCCAGAAGTGGATGGCGACGAAGAACATCGCTGCCAGCGGCAGAATCATGCAATGCAACACGTAGAAGCGCAGCAACGCATTGGCGTTTACCGCGTTCCCGCCGAGCAGGAGAAAGTGAATCTTGTTTCCCATGACTGGGACGGCAGACGCTATGTTCGATCCCACAGTGATTGCCCAATAGGCTAGTTGGTCCCAGGGAAGCAGGTAGCCGGTGTAACTGAGCAGCAGGGTGACGAGAAGAAGAATTACGCCGATCACCCAGTTGAACTCGCGCGGCGTGCGATAAGCGCCTCGATAAAAAACCTTGAACATATGCGCGAAGACCAGAAAGACCATGGCGTGCGCCGACCAGCGATGCAGATTGCGCAAGAACAATCCGGAAGAGACTACAAACTGCAGATCCTTGGTATCGGCGTAAGCCTGTGGCGCGGAAGGATGGTAGTAGAGCATCAGCGGGATTCCGGTGGCGACGAGAATGAAAAATGTCCCCAGGGTCAGCGTGCCCAAATACCATGTCGCGCTAAACCCGAGCATGCGTGTACGCACCTTGGTGGAGAACAGATGCAGGAACACGTTCTGCTGGATGGCGAGCGCGCGCTTCAGTGTGCTTGAGCCGGTGCCGCTGCGGAAGATCGAGCGCCATACTCGAGTCTCGCGTAATTCGTCGAAATATTGGTCTACGGTTTTCGCCATTGCTGGTTCTCTCTAGTCAGACCCTTACGAAGGAATCGCGCTGCATCGGAGTGACGTCAGTGGAGCGATCCACTAGCAAATCTCCGTCGTCATTGAGCCAGATGCGCTTCCACGGCAGCGGCCGTGGCGCCGGGCCTTCGATCTTATCCCCCGGTTTCTTGCTGTCTTGCGCGGTAACCAGGAACTTGCTGCCGTGGCACGGGCAGGCAATTATGCCCAGCTCGGGCTTCCATGCCGTGAGGCAGCCCAGATGCGTGCACACGGCGCTCAGCGAGAAGTAGCCTTCCTGCGAATGAATAATGTAGATGGCCGAGTTCACATCGAGCGTGACGGAATCGAGCGGATAGCGGTCAGGCTTGCCGGCGTTGACGATGGGAGAGGGTTCGTATAGCACATTCGGCTCGAGGAACTGATAGGCGAAGGCGGCCGTACCCGCAACCGCGATGCCGAGCGAGCCGAGGCCAAGCTTCGCAAAGAACTGGCGGCGGTCAACCGCGTTTTCAGAGCCTGCGGATTTGTTCTCGTCTGTCATGTATGTCTCGCAAATTACTTGGGCTGCAATCCCGCTCCAATTGCCGCGACCGAAATCAACCCTGTCGGTTCGGCGGGAATGAAGTTGTACGACTCCATGGTGATCGTGCCTACGGGGCAGCGCATGGCGCAGAGGCCACAACGGATGCAGCGGGTTTCGTCTTTCAGCATGGCGGAGCCGGTGACCACTCCCAGTTCATCGGCCACAATTTCGTCGAGTTCCACGCCGAAACATTCCTGGTTGTCACGGATGTGCTGCACGGTCTGGGGTTCAAAGTCGATGCGATCGAGCGCAACCAGCTCCAGACATTTCTCCGGACAAACATCGACGCATCCGCCGCACAAAATGCACATGCTGCCATCTTCCGGCGAGCCTTCGAAAATTGTGTTGACCCAGCAGTGCAGGCAACGCTGTGCTTCCGCGATCGCTTCCGGAGCGTCGTAGCCGACTTCCACTTCTGTCACGCCGGTGCGGCGTTCCAGAGGAAGCATGGGCACCGGCTGGCGGTTGATGTCGAGATAGTCGAGCGGCATGCTGTGCCGCTTCAGCACTTCGACTTCGATGATGGGCTGGGGATGTTTGTTCTTGCGCAGGTACTCGTCGATTCCGACGGACGCACGCTTGCCGTCGCCTACGCTGTCGATAATCAGGCGCGGGCCGAAGACGCAATCGCCGCCGGCGAAGATTCCGGAAGCCGACGTCATCAGCGTTTGCGGGTTGACAGCGATCAGGCCGCGCGGAGACAACTCAACTTTATCTTCCGGAGTGAGGAAATCGAGGCGCGGAGCCTGGCCGATCGCCATAATGATCGTATCGCACTCGATCTGACTTTCGCTGCCCTCGAAGAACGCTGGATTGAAGCGCTTGTTTTGATCGAAGACCCATTTGGTCTTGAGCGTTTCGAGCGCAACCACCTTGCCATCTTTGCCCAGCATTTGCTTGGGTCCGAGGCCTGCGTGTATCGTGATGCCTTCTTCTTCGGCTTCTTCAATTTCTTCGAGAGCGGCGGGCATCTGGTCGCGGGGCTCCAGGCAAACGAGATTTACTTCCTGTGCGCCCATGCGTAAAGCAGAAAGAGAAATGTCGACCATTTCTCGCGTGGCGACGGCGGTCATATTTTCAGCGGAGGGCTCGGCATCCTGCACGCCGCCGGCGTGTTGGCGTACTACCTCGCGGGCGGCCGAGCGGGCGACGTCCATGGCTACGTTGCCCCCGCCGATCACGATCACTTTCTTGCCGATGGTGAATTTGTAGCCGAGGTTGACGTTGAGCAGAAAGTCGATACCTTTGTGCACGCCATCGAGATCGACACCGGGGATGCTGAGATCGCGGCTGCGATGCGCCCCCACGGCGATAAGCACGGCGTCGAAGCCCTGGCGGCGCAGATCGGAAACCGTGAAGTCGCGGCCGGCCGCGTGATTCAGTTTCAGCGTGATGTCGCCGGTCTCGAGAATCTCGCGCACTTGCGCTTCGACGACATCGCGCGGGAGGCGGTATTCGGGGATGCCGAGATACAACATTCCGCCCGCCACCGGTGCGGCCTCGAAAATGGTGACGGCGTATCCCATGAGAGCGAGATCGTGCGCGGCCGAGAGCCCAACCGGGCCGCCGCCCACGACCGCTACTTTGAAAGGAAGCTTCTTCTGCCCGCGCCCTTCATTGACGTGGATGGGATGCTTCGACTCGGGCCCAAATTGCTCGGTGAGGAAACGCTTGAGAGCGCGAATGGAAATGGGACGATCGATCTCGCCGCGGCGGCAAGCGGTCTCACAGGGATGGGCGCACACTCGGCCGCAGATGCTGGCCAGCGGATTGGGGTCGCGGGCGATGCGATACGCTTCTTCGAAGCGGCCCTCAGCAATCAGTCCGACATAGCGCCCGGCGTTGGTGTGTGCCGGGCAGGCCATCATGCAGGGGAAGTTCGTGCTCAGCCAGTCCCCGTCGACCTTTTTATTTTTGTATCGCTTCAGCATGAAGGCACTTTGTAGTACTTGCCGTGGTGAAACGTCAATCACTTTTCGTAGGTTCGATCTCGTCAAAGAGATTGACCACCAAACAGTGTAGGGGGCGAAGGGATGGCCCTTCCGAATCACTCCCTCTTTCTTTCGATGCCCTATTTGCTGAGGGTGAAATCGGCCTTGCCGCCGCCGGCCACCGTCACCGGCTTCGACTGATTCTTGGCGCCTTCATGCCAGGCTGTTACGGAGTAACTGCCGTCGGGAACGTCTTTGATTTTGTAATTGCCGCTGTCGTCGGTCTCGGCAAAATAGGGAGTTGGACTGACGATGATATATCCCGCCATTTCCGGATGCACATTGCAGAGCACCGGCACGACGCCGGCTTTGTCGAAGGTAAACGATCGCTTTTCCCCCTTCGGCCACGTGCCGAGATTGTGTCCTGCTTTCTTATCGCTGCCGATCGCAGTCCAGAAGACATTGTGCTGGACCGTGTCGCTATTGAGGAACTCAACCGTTGTGCCCTGTTGTACAACCATAATGTGCGGCACAAACATCAGTCCCTTTTGATCCATGACCGGGTGATTCGTCGGAGCCGGGAAGGTCTTGCCGGCAATGGCCTCAACGTAAACCACAGACTTGCCTTTCATCCCCGTAACTTTGCCTTCGATATCGCCAGCCCATGAAGCCACGCTCAGCCCAGCGATCAGCGCGACCACAGCGAATGTCTTCATTGCTAACTTGCTATTCATTGTTCTCTTCTCCTTGAAATCGTTGCAAACAACCTTGCTGCTAAGAAAAAACCGCTGCAATCAAAGCCAATCATCTCTCTAGAAAAAGATCCTGGCGTCCAGATAGAGCGTATTGTTGGCGCTCGCGTTGCGGCCGAAGCCGTCGTAGTTCGTCGCTGCGCCATTGAAGCGCGTGTAGCCGGTGTATTGCGCCGCGAGTTGCAGGTTCTGCCACGGCCAGTAAGAGACGTTCAAAATGTAGCCCGCACTTCTCGGGTCGCCATTGAAATTGCCGCTCACGGCAGTTCCCGACGGATAAAACGCGAGATCAGAAGTCCCGGTCGTATTGAACCAGCCGACTGTGCCCGTGTACTTGTTGCCGATGTGATATTCGGCATTGGCCATGACCGTGTTCAAACGGTGCGAACCTTGCGATACCAGCGGAGTCGAGCTCCCCGGACCACCGCCCTGATACAGCAGGCTCAACAGATCGTTGTTTTCCCGGATGTACGTAGCCCGGAATGAAAGCACGTCCGTTCTGACGATGGTGCGGTCGATTTGCGTGTCGATGGCCCAGTCCGTGTACGAATCCGTCGGAATGCTGGCCCCGGTGGGATCGGTGATTTCATTGGGGGTCGAGCGCAGGTGCATACCATAAGTTCCGATTTCATACTGCGTCTTTCCCGTTAACTGCTGCCATGCCAGGCGCCAGTAGGGAGCGACGCCGCGGATATTGAAGCCCGCGCCCACGCCTGGGTTCGGCTGCGGTCCCCCCACGTGCTCAGAGCGATAGATGGCCGCGTCCAGATAGAGATGGTCGTTCCACATGCCAAACACGCCGAGTCCAGCTACGTCCTGGGCCAAGCCGCCGTTGATGAAAGGGCTGGCATTGGGAGTGGGAGCGTTGTCGCTGGCGATCCATGGGTAACCCCACGCTGGCGTGCTGTTCCAAAGATCCTCGACGGTGGGATTGTTATTGAGATCGATGCCGTAAACCAGTTCCTTGCCGCGCAGCTTCGTCTTGTCCGCGAAGCGGATATCGGTGTTGTCGCTGGTGAAGTGATCGTCCTGCGTGTTGTATGTCGCCTGCATAAAGCTTCCCACTTTGCTCGTCCATGCGCCCGAAAGGAACAGGGAGAAATCTTGAGGAAACTCGAAGTTGCCGTTCTGGGTTTGCGGCTGCGCGGTCTTGAGCGAGGTAAACGAAGTCTCCAGCATGACGGACAGCGGCAGGGACGCGAGCAGATCGAGGGGGGCGCGCTTCTTGCTTCCCTCGGCTTTCACGGTCTTGGTGTCGTCTCCCCTATCGACGTAGCCAGTCAGTTTGAATTTACGTCCGGCGGGGTTGAGTTCCGGGGGAGTGTAGTGGCATCCGCTGCACGCCAGCCCCGTCTGGCGCGCATAACTTGGAACGGCCAAGATGCTGGGGGGATTCACTGCCCCAAAGAACACCAGCCCCAGGGTAAGAGCTGCCACCGGCAAGAAAACTGCGAGCTTCGGCATTCCGAGTTTCACCTTTGCCTCCGAACTAGCGACGATGTGGTTACGCGATGCCGTAGTTTCAGGGCGACCGGATGCGTTTGGCTGTGACTTGACACACTCCACATTGTGACGAAGGTCACAAAGCAAGTCAGTAAAGGGGCACGAGCGGGAGCAGATTGTGCCCGATGGCGTTTCTTTCTTACTTAAGCCAAAGCGGGGTACTCGAAGGTGCAATACCAGGGGAAAGTCCGGCCTCGGCTGGGTTTTCGCCGATTAAGTAACCAGGGGTGTTTCACCAGTATGACAGGCCAACGAATACCTAGGCCGCCTTGCCGGCTTTCTGGATGAACGGCTCAAGCCACTCGCCGCTGACCTGCCTGGTGGCCGCATTGATGCGGTTCCAGGCGTTTATGGTTGCTATCGAGAGCACGAGTGCGGCAAGCTGGGGCTCGGAATAATGACGGGCGGCTTCCTCCCAGATCTCGTCGGGTCATTGGTGTTTCTTCCTGCGGTGACCAGGTCGCAGCGGCAGAGGACGCAGCGCATGGCCACGGTATAAACAAAGTGCGCGTAGGCCGGGCAGTTGCTGTTGGCGCAGACTTTTGTCGTCATATCAACTCCCTTCGCCGGTCGTTCGTCTAAGCGAATAGCTGTCGAGAGAAGTAGTCGTGACGTTAGCACAATGGGCGGCGGGACAGACGCGCATTTTCAGCGCCCGGCTATCGGATTTTCTTCTGAGGCAGGAGCGAGTCCCTAGTACCTAGTAGCCAATCTCGTGATGAACCGAAGTATTCTTCCCTAACGGTTGGTGAGGCAGCTCGCCAGCAGAGCAGAGCTGCGGGGCTTACTGGGTACTGGGTACTGGGTACTCGGTACTATCTCCCCAGAATCTGCTCGATTTGCCGCAGGTGGTTGATGTCGTGGCCGGCGAACATGTGCGCGATGTGTTCGATGGATTCCTGGCCGCGCTCGGAGTGCATGCCGTAGTGTTTCCACTGTTCGGGGGTCAGGGATTTGAGCAGCGCAAGATTGGCTTCGCGAATGGCGCGAAATTGTGCGACGGATTTGCGCGGATCGCGCTTGGCATAGTGCCCAGCGGTCACCCAGGCATCCTGATCGAAGGCAGCGACGGGAGTTCCCGGCGCGCCGAGGATCAGCCGCATGCGAAAGCCTCCGACCATTTCGGCGTCCGCGATGTGGGCAAGAATCTCGCCCACTGACCATTTATCCGGTGCGGGCCGCTTGCGCAATTTTGCTGTGGGCACGCCTTTGATGAGGCGCTCGAGTTTCTTCGCGGTGGCGGCTTGCACGGTGAGGGATTTCTTTCCTTCTACGTATCCGGTTACGCGTTGCGTGTATTGCTGCGGCGTTTCTTTCATCTGGTTCGAACTCCTTGTCGTTATAGTTCCGCAGTCCCGCCCCACTTGCTCGCGAGAAAAATCTTTAAACACAGGGGGCACAGGGGAACACAGGGTAAAGCCTTCGCTGCCCCATTTGGTCACGATACCAAACTTTGGTTCCAGCGGAGGCTCGCTCCGTCTGCATCTTACTCTATGGTACGATGTAAGCATGATGAGACAGATAACATCAGTAAGCACTAAAGGGCAGTTCGTGATCCCTTCGGAGATGCGGGAGTCGTTAGGCATCAAGCCTGGGACCCGCATCGCGGTAAGCCAGGAAGGATCGCGCATCGTTCTGGAACCGGTATCCGAAGAACTGGTGGACAGGACGCGCGGGCTCTTCTCGGGGAAGCCGTCCCTTTCGCAAGAACTCAAACGCGAGCGGCGGCGGAAGGACAGAGATCGATGGTGACCTACGTCCTCGATTCGAGCGCGATTCTGCGCTACCTGGATGACGAGGCGGGCGCGGCGCGGGTGGCGGAAATCATCAAGGGCCATCTGGCGGGAACATGCGCGGCGATTATTCCGGCGCTGCATTGGGGCGAAGTGGCCGGGATCACATGCAAGGCTCACGGGCGGGATGCGATGGAGCTGGTTCTCTCGCGACTGGGTGCGTTTGGCATTGCAGTACTTCCAGCGGACGGGGACCGGGCAGTTCGCGCGGCGCTGATCAAACTGAAGCGTCAGATTCCTTACGTGGATGCGTTTGGATTGGAACTCGCGGCGGACGGGCGCGACCACGTTTTCGTGACCGCGGACTTTGATTTCAAGCCTGCGAGCCGCGATGGCAAGATTGAGTTTTTGCCGGCCAAGTAACTCAAAGGGAGCTACTTCGCTCCTTACTTCTCGTTCGCCCCACTGGGCTCAGTCTGACTTGCCGCGGCTGACTGGCGCGATAGTCCTGCGCCTGTCCGTAATGATCGAAGGCCCCCTGGCCGTATCTGTGGGAGATCCCTCACGCGGCTGAAGTACGCCGCGTTTCGGGATGACGACCTCGTGGGGGGATAAATTCAAACTGACGCACTGCGGTTGGTCAAAGGCATAATTCCGCCGATTCTGCTTGACAGGAAGTGGTGTGCTTTGTATATTCCTAGTTGGTTATGGAACCACTCAGTTATACACATTCTTCGGTCCGGCTGGATGCGACTTTTGCGGCGCTGGCCGATCCTACGCGGCGGGCCATACTGGCGCGGCTGGCGAAGGGCGAGGCTTCGGTAAACGATCTGGCGGAGCCGTTCGCCATGAGCCAGCCGGCCATTTCCAAACATCTTAAAGTGCTGGAGCGAGCGGGACTGATTTCGCGGGGACGCGATGCGCAACGGCGTCCGCGGCGGCTGGAGGCGCGGCCCCTGCGCGACGCCACGCGCTGGCTGGAGAACTATCGCCAGTTTTGGGAGAAGCAGTTCGGGCGACTGGATGCTCTGCTGCAGGAAATGCAGGGCGGCGTGGGAGGAAAACGAGCCAAACGTGGAGGGACGAAACAGGTTCCTCACCGGGCTTGACGCCCGGTTCGAAACGACAAATTAAGAGTGAAGGAGATCGCAATGACAAATAGTGGAACGTTCAACATTACTGCGCATGGCGACCGTGAGATTGTGGTGACGCGGGTCTTCGATGCGCCGCGGCGGCTGGTATTCGAAGCCTACACCAAGCCGGAGCTGGTGAAGAGGTGGTTGCTGGGGCCGGATGGTTGGTCAATGCCGGTGTGCGAGATCGACTTGCGCGTGGGCGGCAAGTATCGCTATGTGTGGAGAAGTGACGCCGACGGACACGAAATGGGGATGGGCGGCGTGTACCGCGAAGTCGTGGCGCCGGAGCGGATTGTTGCCAGCGAGGTGTTCGACGAAGCGTGGTATCCGGGCGAAGCCCTGGACACGCTTGTGCTCACCGAGAAAAGCGGGAAGACTACGCTGACGCAGACGATTCTGTATAACTCTGGCGAGACGCGAGACGCGGTGCTGAAGTCGCCGATGCAGACCGGCATGGCGGCGAGTTACGACCGGCTCGAGAAAGTGCTGCCTTCGCTGGGGCGTACGGCGTTGAGCGCGTAAGCGGGCGGATTACCTCAGCGGCTAAAGCCGGCTTGCGTTGGCGCTTGAATCGCTGCGCTGAAGCGCTGCGCCACCCAATGGCAGTTGCACATTGCCGTCCAAAGGCAGTCAGCACATTGCTGTCGAAAAGTGTCCACCCAAAGGCATGATGTGAGAACGACATTTCAGGAGGATGAACATGCAGAAGATCAGGCCGTTCTTGTGGTTTGATGGCAACGCTGAGGAGGCGATGAAGTTTTACACCTCCATTTTCAAGAATTCGAAAATTGGAGGCGTTCAACGGTATGGGGAAGGCGGGCCCGGCCCAAAGGGATCGGTGATGACCGGGACATTCCAGATCGAGGGACAGGAATTCATGGTGCTGAACGGCGGTCCGCACTATAAGTTCACGCCGGCGATCTCTTTCTTTGTGAATTGCGAAACCCAGGCCGAAGTGGATGAATTGTGGGAGAAGCTCTCCGCTGGCGCAGAAACTATGCAATGCGGCTGGCTGAAGGATAAGTTTGGACTCACGTGGCAGATCATTCCGAAGGCTCTCGGCGAGTTGCTGGGGGACAAGGATCCGCAGAAGTCACAGAGGGTGATGAAGGCCATGATGAAGATGATCAAGATTGATGTGGAGGGATTGAGGAGAGCGTACGAGGGGAAAGATTAATGGCTTATCTCAGCCGCTAAAGCCGGCCGGGGAAGCCGCCTCGCTTCGCTCGGCGGGACGGGCGATGGCGCCCGTCCCCGCACGAGTAATGCAGACTGCCGAGCCGGCGGTCTCCACATGAGCATCGCCAGACGCCACAGGGCCCATTCCCATCTAAGCATCCCTTCCCGTTTCAGGACACGCTGAAATTATTCCTGACCATAAGTGCGCCCTTTTGAAAAGGGGCGACTGTTATGCTGCCGTTAATCATGTGTGGTTGCACCGTTGCGGCGGGTGCAAGTCTCGAAGCCGCACAGCAAGTCGCAGGTTTAAACCGCACATCGGGAGGAGAGAATTTCATGTGGATGAAACCCAGAGTTCTGCCTTTGGTTCTACTTTCCTTCGCATGCCTCTGGTGCGCGGTTGCGTCTCGGAGTCAAGCGCAGCAGGCTGGAGAAAAGAAGCTGCAACAGGGAAGCGCAGCGGGAAGCGCGTCCAAGGCGGCGGCCTCGGCGGAGGATTCCAAATACGTTGGTTCGGAGACGTGCAAGGGCTGTCACGAAGATCTCTACAACAGTTGGGCGAAGTCGCCGCACTGGAAGACCACGCTGGATAAGAAGGGCGGCCCGTCGCGGCAAGGTTGCGAAGGCTGCCACGGGCCGGGCGCGGAACACGTGGCGGGAGGCGGCGATAAGACGAAGATCTTCACTTTTGTGGGCGCGAAGCCGGAAGCCGTCACCAGGCAATGCCTGAGCTGTCACGAGTCGAATCCCGAGCAGCGGCAGTTCATGCATTCCACCCACAACGAAAACGGGGTCACCTGCACCACCTGTCACTCTCCGCATCACTCGACGCAGGAATATCTGCTGGTCAAGAAGCAGACGACGCTGTGCTTTTCCTGCCACGCCGAACAGAAAGCCGATTTCCAGAAGCCGTTTCATCACCGGGTGGAAGAAGGGCTGATCCAGTGCTCCGATTGCCACAATGCGCACGGCGCGGCGAGGGATCGCCAGCTGCGGTCGACCCCCGACCAGGACATGGTTTGCATGAAGTGCCATAGCGACAAGCGTGGACCGTTCGTCTTCGAGCACGAGCCGGTCCGGGCTGAGGGATGCCAGACTTGCCACACCGCGCACGGCTCGCCCTATCCGCGCATGCTGCTGACGGCGCGCGTCAACACGCTCTGCCTGCAGTGCCATACCGGGATTCCGCCGGGCCCGCATCCGCAAAATGCGTTCCGCCAGGATTGTGTTCTATGCCATATGAGTATCCACGGCTCGAATATTGACGAAAGGTTCTTCAAGTGAAGGGGAGGAGAATATGACCACTGTCAATCACAGCGTAGGGCGGCCTCTTCTTCCGGAAGAAGGCCCGTCAGACCGGAGCCGCAGCGGCCACGGCAAGTACGCAATGCTGGTTGTGCTGCTGATGCTGGCGCCACGGTTCGCGGCGGCTCAGGACGGAGAAGAAAACTCGCAAAGCCGGGTTTGGGGCGATTACGCGGTGCAGCAGTCGGTCGAGTTCGGCGGCCGCTCGGCGGACGTCAACGGCAACCAGCAGTTGTATAGCACGCTGGTAAACCTGAAGAGCGGTCCGCGGCTTCTGGAGCAGGAGCTATCCATGCGCTCGACGAACCATATGGGGGTCGTCTTCGACAACTTGTACCTGAGCAGCTTCGGATTTGGCGGCGACCCAAACGACGTGGCCCGCCTGCGGCTCGAGAAGAACAAGTGGTATGACTTTCTCGGAGTCTACCGGCGCGACGAGAACTTCTTCGACTTCAACCTGTTTGCCAACCCCTTGAATTTGAATCAGGGCATTGGGGCTGCACTTAAGGTCAACCCCGGCGGGTTTGATCCGACGACCATGCCGTGGTACGCCAACAGCCCGCACCTGCAGAACATCACGCGCCAAATGGGGGATTTCAACGTGACCTTGCTGCCGCAGTCGGCGGTGCGGTTCCGCGTGGGCTATGCCCGCAACAACAACGCGGGCACGCTTGACACGACGCTGGAGGGCCCGATTCGCACCCTGATGACGGAGTACGACCAGTCGCGTTCCGACCGTTACCAGTTCGGAGTGGACATCAGGCCGTTCGAGCGGACGACGTTTAGCTTTGACCAGTTTTACGAACACGACAAAGTCGATCCTAACTTCAGGGACAACAATCTGTCCTTCACAGACAGCGTGACGGGAGCGCCGGTCGACATTGGCGTAGCATTGCCGCCTTCCAGCTGTACGATCGTCCCGGGCGTCACTTTCCCGGGCGGCAATGTCTTCGTTAAAAGTGCAGGGTGCAACATCGGAATGTTCGGTTTCTCCCGTTCCGGCCAGGTCCGCACCGGCATTCCCACGGAGCAGGTGTCGTTGCAGTCAAACTACTTCCGGAAGCTGGACGTGGTCGCCTCCGGTACCTACAGCTCGGGGAGTTCCGACTTCCTCAACTATCAGGAGTTTGCCGACTATCGCAAGGGCGTCACGCTGCTCACGGCCGGGTCGCACACCAATCGCGTTTCGGGCAATGCGGATCTTGGCTTGACCTACCACCTTGCGTCGGGTTGGAGCGTTTCAGACAAGTTCCGCTGGCTGGACTGGCGCAACCCAGGGAACTCCACGCAAAATGGATTTTCCTGTTCGGCAGCTGCCGCTCCGGGCTTGACCGCGGCGCAGGCCGGTTGCACCACCTCTTCCAGTGCCGACTTGTTTGCCACGGTTTTGGCCGAGCGCAACTACTCGAACACGGCGAAGCTGAACTGGGCCCCCAGCCGCCGCCTCGGCGCTTACCTTGGCTACCGCTATGGACATCGTGAGCTGACCGGCGCACTCCAGGGCGACTCGCCAACCCTGAACAGTTACTACCTGGCGGACAACGGCGTCACCGCCCGGTTGTCAACGAACAACGCTTTGCCCGCCAACCTAAACATTACCAAGATCGACCAGCACACGGCCCTGGGAGGGGTTGTGCTTCGTCCGGTGGAAGGGTGGCGCGTCAACGCCGACGTGGAACTGCTGAGCGCCAGCAACGCCTTCACCAACATCAGTCCGCGTCACCAGCAGCGCGTCCGGGCGAACACCACCTACAAAGTGAACCGTTGGGCGAGCGTCAATGGTGGTGTGCATTTCGTGGAGACCCTGAATAACTTTGCCGAGTTCGTCAATGCTTTTGTTACGCCGGCAAATCCCAACCTGTTCCCGACCTCCGGCGCGAGCACCGTCCCGGCGGCTTACGGGCACCAGGATCACTGGCGTTACTACACGCTCGGAGCGGGCCTGCACCCCAACTGGCGCTTCGCATTCGACTTTGGGTGGACCTACCTGGACCAGCAGATCAATTCCGCGACCTGCGTGCCGTCAACCGGACCAACCGTGCAAGCCACTCCCGCTCTGTGTACCGGCTTCCAGGCCGGCGGTCTGCCGCTGTTATTGGACTACCAGGAGCGCACGAACAGCGGCTTTGCCGGTCTGACCTTCAAGCCCGAACATCGCGCGGCGCTGAGCCTCGGCTATGAAATCACCAGCACCGCCGGCCACAACAACTGGCTGCTTCCCGGTGGCAGCGACGGCAGCGGCACCTTGCTCATGACCAGCGACATCTATGGCAACAGTCCCCCTCTGGCGGGCAACCCAATTTCGCCTTGCCCGGCAGCGTCGGCAGCGGTAACGGGCGGCTGCGCCTTTGTTGGTCCGTTCCCGGATGCTCCGCTGTCCCAGGCTTTGAACTGGCACAAGCCCGCTGTAGGAGTCGCCTTTGATATCGCGAAGAGTCTGACGCTCAAGGGCAATTACTCCTACTTCGACTATAACGAGAAAGAAACTGCGGGGCTGCCACTCGTGACCCTGCCCCGTGACTTCCATGCGAGCACCGAAACGGTCTCTTTGAAATACGCCTTCTAGTTGCCCGAAAATGGGGGTGCCCCGCTTCTCGCCGCTTTTGCGAGCAGTGGGAATCGGCCGGAGGAACCGGCGATCACCTCCTCGGACACACTGCGCAGCGCACCGGCATCTCCTCGCATCGGCATTGCTTGGGAATATCGCCTCTGCCCCGCGCCCTTGCCGTACAAGCCAGCAGGCACCAGGTCTCGCGGTAGATTTCAAACATCCCCTGGCTCTTCGGCCCGTAGTTAAAGTGAACCGTCACCCTCGGAACAAACGCATCCGCCGGAACCACGTACCACAGGTTCTCAGAGACCACATGCGCCACCAGAAAATCGATGTCATCCAGAGTGTAAAGTTTCCCGCTGCCGGCAGCCCTGGACTCGCATCGCGTACCCCGATGGCTGGTCGCGCACTTCACCTGCACCTTCCACAGCCGCCAAGTCTCAACCGCAAAGTCATAAGGACGGCTGTCTCCCCACGGTTTCAGCACAGGAATGCCCAGCATCAAAACCTTCGCCAGGAACGCAGCCTCCACCGCCTCCCCCAGCCGCTTACGCGGAGGCGCATCCAGATTCTGTAACCAGGGGAACTTCCGCCTTCCCTCCGAATTCGATTTTCGAGGCATAAAAAAAGCGCGGCCTGGGTTTCGGAAGTACGTCTCCGAGACACCGTCCGCGCCATATCTCCTTTACCAATAAAAAAGCGCAGACCGGAAGGGCTGCGCCTCTGTTTCGACTCTATAATTCTATTATATCACGCCGCAAAGGGTAAAAGCGCCACATTAGCCAACTTTATTTCGGTAATAATATCCTTGACTCCTCAACTCACCTGTGCTATAAAATACGCATGACACAGGAACCAAAGACGTTAGCAGACGCAATCGTCTACTTCCAAAGCCCTGATAACTGCATTGACTATCTGGCCTTGCGGCGCTGGCCGAAGGGCGTAGCCTGTCCGACCTGTGGCCGGAAGGACGTTGCGTTTGTGCCGTCTCGCCGCCTGTGGCAGTGCAAGACGCGGCACCCGAAGGCGCAATTCAGCATCAAGACCGGAACGGTGCTTGAGGATTCGCCTCTGGGTCTTGAGAAGTGGTTGCCTGTGATGTGGATGGTTGCGAACTGCAAGAACGGCGTTAGCTCTTGGGAGATTCATCGCTCCTTGGGAGTCTCGCAAAAGGCCGCTTGGTTCATGCTGCATCGGATTCGGCTCGGAATGCAGGACAAGGATTCTGGCGGCAAGCTCGGCGGCACAGTCGAGATTGACGAAACCTACATTGGCGGCAAGGCGCGGAATATGCACAAGGCGAAGCGCCGCCGTCTCAGCGATGGTATCGGAATGCAAGGCGGACACGGTAAGACCGTTGTAATCGGTGCGCTTGAGCGTGGCGGCAAAATCAAGACGCGAGTCATTGGAGATCGCAAGTATCCCGCCGTGCATGGTGCCGTGCGGGATTTTGTGGAGTCTGGTTCCCAGATCATGACCGACGAGTTCAACGGGTATCTCGGTCTCGCCCCGGAGTATCAACATCAATTCGTCAATCACCTTGAGAAGTATGTGGACGGGCAGGTTCACACTCAGGGCATGGAAAATTTCTGATCGTTGCTCAAGCGCGGACTCGGCGGGACTTACGTTGCGGTCGAGCCGTTCCACCTGTTCCGCTATGTAGACGAGCAGGCTTTCCGGTTCAACAATCGTGCGACCAAAGACAATCCGGTGAACGACTCGGATCGTTTCAGTTTGCTGTGTGAGCAGATCGTCGGAAAGCGGCTGACGTATGCAGAACTGACGGCGAAGGAGGATAAAAAACCGGAAGTTCCTTTCTAGGTTTCGTCTACAGCGTGGTCGGAAGCGGAAGGCGGCGTAACTGCCTTCCGCTTTTTGCTGCCCCGTTTCGGGCCGCGACGATGGGGGTTCGCATCTACCTGTTTTCGGTACTCCGCTTCGCGGCGCTGAATTTCTTCGTGCGAGACCGTCAGCAAACGGCCCACAAGTGCATTGAACTTGCGGTACTCGGCGGAGTGTTTCATCTGAGGACATGATAACGCATTGCGTCAAACAAAAGAGGGGTTGTCGAAGTGTCTTGGCTCAGCCTGAAATGGAGAAGCGACGTTCTCCGTTAGTGAGTATTCCGCCCTTCGGGCGGGGATTTTCAAGGCATGGGGTCTTTCGATCCGATGGAGGTTGGGCGGCGCAAGAACGAGTCCTCACGCCCCCGTTCATCGTCTCGATGAGCCCACCGGGATATCCCTCGGCATGGTTGCGTCCCCGCAGTGCCCGCTTCCGTTTCGCCCGGCAAGATCATTGTAGCTCCGCAACGACCTGCCGTTTCTCAACATCCGGTTGGCACGTGATTTCGCCAGAACCCAGACGGCCAGACCCGAATCGTGAGTGTAATCTGGTAACGTAAACTGCCACAGATAGGCCAAATGAGCCAACGTGGGATTACGAAAGGCACTGGAACTGCATCAGCGTGTGGCGTCAAATAGGCTTGCGCGGGTTGATATGAAAGCTCATCTGCTTCTTCTCGTACTCACAGTCTTAGGCAGCGGTGCAATGCTTCGGGCGCAAGGAAACGATGTCTTTGAGACAGGGCATGCCCAGAGCGAGGCGAAGAACCCGCCCGGGCTTTCAATGGTCCTCGATACTTCCCACAGCAAGCGCTCCTATTCCGAGGGCGAGTACATACCGCTCGTGCTCAGTTACTCCAGCGACATTCGCTACAAATACAAGGTTGAGACAGGCTTAGGCTGGAATGACGCGGGGGAGAGTCAGCGCCTGTATACCGACGAGCAGATAACGCCAGTGAGGTGCCTGGTCGCTAGGACGGGCTACGGACAGCGGCTCCAGCCGTTGAATTCGAAGCCGGTAATTGTGCCGCATTGTATAGGGATCCGATTGAAGCTCGGTAAGCACGAAGTGTATGTGACTGCTAAGCAGGTTTTCCCATGGAGCACTGTGGAAGAAAGCGGAAAGGGACTCTCAACCACATCCAATATTCTGCGGCTTGACATCACCCCTGATCCGGGCTGGCAGCAACGCGATCTCGCAAGCACCATGCAGAATTATGACAAGCACCCTACGGCCTCGTGCAGGGAACTTAGCGTGCTAGATATTCCTGAAGCAACGGCTGAAAAGCTGAAACTGCTCGATCGAGGTCATTGCGGTCGAATGTTGTCGTTCTATCCAGCTGAGTACGAAACAGTGCAGGGAACGATCGAGCAATGGATCCACGATCCAGACCACGTCGTGACGGATGTTGCAATCGATGCGCTGACCACAGCGCGAGCCGGCATGAGCCACCCCGAGCTGCTCACCGGCTGGCTGGATGATCCCGAGAAGCAGCAGGCCATCGGGCGCAGCTGGCTCTCGGCCCTGGAGAGCGCCAAAACCGCGCTCGCAGAAGAGATATGCGCGACGTTACCGGCAAAGAGCAGCTCCGCCCAGGTCTCGACGAAGAAGAACGTCTGCGAGGTTCTAAGGTGGCAGCCGAGCGTGGAAGACACGGCTTGCGGTTGTCAGGACACCGCTAAGCGCTAGTGATGCGCTTCGCTCTTCACGCAGCTTGCTGGCGGCGACTCTGACGTTGCTGTCTGGCGGCTTCCAGCTTGCGGTCGCGCTCAGTGTGAATCTCGACCTGTCGGCCTGCGAGCATGTCCTTCGGCGCCACGTAGCCGATCGCACTGTGCAAGCGAACATTGTTATAGCGATCCACATACTGTTTAATCAGGCGTTTTGCATCTTCCAGTGACAGCGGCGTCCCCGGTCGAATGCATTCGCTTTTCAGCGACTTGTGCCAGCGTTCCAGCTTTCCGTTCGACTGCGGGTAGCTAGGCGAGGTTCGGACGTGCGTCATGCCCGAGATGCGAATGAACTCCTTGAAATCGCGAGCAATGAACTGCGGGCCGTTGTCCGAGATAATGCGTGGCTTCGCCTCCGGGTACTTTTCCTTGGCGCGTTCGAGAATTACTTCGACATCCGCTTCCCGCATCGACTCGCGCAAATCCCAATGCACGAGGAAACGGCTGAACCCGTCCAGAACGCTGCACAAGTAATAGAACGTGCCGCACAGGTTGATGTAGGAAATATCGATATGCCAGTGCTGATGCGGTTGCATCGGCTGCTCGAAACCACTCCCCTTGCGCGAGGGTCGCCGCTTCCATCGCGATAACAACCCCGCCTGCTTCAACACTCGCCAGACGCTCGCCGGACTGACGGCTACGACGCCAGCGTCAAGCATCATGAACGTCAGCCGCCGATAACCCTCCAGCGGATTTTGCATGTGGAAGCCGATGATCGCTCCCTTCTCCCACGGCTCCAGCCAGAAATCACGGGGAACCCAACCGTTGTGCTCGTTGACGCACCCGTACCGCTGCCGCCAGTCATAGAACTTGCTCGCGGTCACGCCCAGCCAATGGATAAACCGTCCGACACTGATCTCAGCCTTTTCAGACCAGCGCCGGACGAAATCCACGACTAGATCCCGCACATCATGCGGCACCCAGATACCAGTTAGACTTCCCCAAGACTTTTTTTTAGCGCGATGTGCTCAGCCATCAGCTCAGCCAGGACCTCGTCCTTGGTCTGCACCTTCTTCTCCAAGAACTCGATCCGGTTCTGCTTCTCCTCCACTTGGCGGTGGGGACGCTCCTGAGACTGAAAAGCGGCGGCTCCGTTCTCGAACAGTTCCTTCTGCCAGCGATAGAACACCGTTGGCCGCAGGCCCAGTTCTTCACACAACTCCGAGACGGGCACTTTGTCCACAAGATGCCGCCTCAGGATGGCTACCTTTTCTTCTGGGGTGAAATGCTTCCGTTCCTTCCTCATACGTTCACTCCGTTATCTTAACGGACGAACGCTTTCTCCATTTCCAACTGAGGCAGGACAGAAGTTCCAAATCTGCGTGATCGGCTTTCCAAAAGACTCGGCGCGTTTGATTATTGCCTGAGCATCCCACTGCGAGAAGCCCTGCGCTAGTTGTAGCGCCATATCCAATTCAGACTTTTCGTAATGCTCCTTTTTCTTCGTCGGATAACCTTTACTAGCCGCCGCTTGATTGAGCCGTTCTCCGAGCATCGTCAGATTCCCAAGGTGCCAGAGGTAGGGTTCTAATTCTTCAGGACTCGTCCATTCCGCAGAAGGCTTCTTGGGGAAAATATGTTCGAGGTTAGATTCGTCTATCGTTACTTCCTTCGTTTTGGTTTGCATGGATCGAGCGATTCTATGCACGAGATATTTTGCTTCGTCAGGTTCTAAAATTAGCCGTTTGACGGCATCTTTCACCGTATCATCGGTTGGTGTATTCTTGACCAACGCCGCCTTTATTAGGGTGCGTGTCTCTTTAACTTTATCCTTGGCATCTACGTTCTCGCGGGCCATTGACTTGCGGATGTCTCTTGCCAGTGCGTAGAAGATATTTTCCATGCCGCCAGGATCAAGCCCGGTAACGATGGAATATCGTGTGATAAATACAAGCAACCATTTGGCCGCGTCTTCTAGCTCTTTTGTTGAAAGCACCGCATGTGCGGACAATAGGACGGGGAGCGGGGCATCCATGTGCAAGTCCGAGACGAGAGTTTTGACGTAGGGCGTAGCCTCCTTTAAGTGCTCTTCATCGGCCTTCACCAATTCAACATAGCGCGTGCACTCTTCTGCGCACGACTGTGCGAACTCAAGCGGGTCTTTGCCGTTGGTTTCGATATGCTCCTTTAGAGCGGTAAACAAATCTGTACTTTTCAGGTCGCCGTACTTCGACAGCCACATGTGCCGAATGAAACGACTAGGGTCTCGTTTAGCCATTCCCTCAACCATGTCGTTCCACTGACTGCGAATCTGCTGCCGGACATCAGCCGATTCAGCCTTACGCATTAGGTAATTAAGCAACAGGTCGGGAACAGACAACCGCAATCCACGATCATTAAGGGTCTCAAAAATATTGAAAGCGGCTCCTTCATCCAATACTAAAATGCTGGCCATTACCAACTCATTCTTCACCACCTGACGCATGTCTTTGAGAACAACTAATGCCTCTGGGGGACTCAGCGGACTGATGATGGCAGCAACGTTCGCTTCCAATATTTCGCGGGCCTTTTGGATGTTTCGATGGGACAGGAGACGCGGCTTTTTATCCTTAGCACGCGGGAATTTTTGAATCGTATCTTGAAAATAAGTCTTGTCTAGTTCTCCCAACTCTATACTGTAACCAACCTCCTCTTTATCAATGAGACCGCCCTGTAGCTTTCCAGCAAAGACCACAGCATCAGTAATTGTTAGGTCATTGCCGAGATCACGAAGAACACTAAGTAGGATCGTGGCTGTCGCCAATCTTTGTTGGCCGTCAAGAAGAACCAAGTCTTTGTCGGAGGCCGTGCTCGGCATAATCACAATCGGGCCGAGAAAATATTTGTCCGCTGTCCCTTTTGCCGTTCGTTTCTTTCTGTGATCCTCAATGTCCTTCCAAAAAGCATCGACGTGCTTTTTTCCCCAACTATAGCCGCGCTGGAACGCGGGTACAATAATCCGCCCTTCATTCGATTCGCTGATAAGATCGCTCATCCTTTTAGCCTGTGCGCTATATGCCTCTGCCGCGTGCATGTTTTCGACCTCGGAGGAATAGTGGTACGACCAACGGGTCATAGTACACCCCTACTTCGGGGCGCACTACTCCCCACTGCCCTGTCCCGCTCAGAATACACCTCTTGATGAGTGTTCGCTATTAGTGCCTTTATTTCTCCCATCGAATCAGCAAGTTGCCCCCAAAATGCCCCTCCAGGGGGGCTTGACAAGATTTTCCCAAAACGGGAAAAAGCGCATTTTCCCGGACGCGATTGGCCGATAAGGGATTCTCAGTCTTCATCGTCCCGGAGGACGGACTCGATCTCCCGTGCGCCGTGGAGAACGCGGACGATCGGACGATCTCGACTCCCATTGGAAGCGGCATGTAGAAGACGACGTAGCGGCCGACTGGGAAGCTGCGGCCCAGCGGCCCGAGTGTGGGCCTGAATCACGTCCCGGGTCAGTGCGGTAGGGTTACGACTACTCGATAAAACCCAAGATTGTCCAGGAGAAACAAATCAGGAACCCGTACACCCTTCGCTTTCGGAAACGCGTCCTGCGGTTCTACGACATCGTTAATCGCGAGCCACAACCACCCCGTCGCCGGAACAGTCTCGTCACTTTTGGGCCACCGCCTTCCAACCAGAAAAACATCTTTCTGTTCATTCGGCGGTTCCCCGTTCGAATCCACATCTTCGCGGGTCAAGATAGTCCCTAGCAGAGCCCCATACGACAAGTTAGAGGCGAGCTTGAACCGCTGTCTCCCGACAAAGGACGTAGGGCCAACCACAAAGTCGCCCTCCGGATCACTCCAGTAATGCCGAGGCGCGAGTTGCTGCCAGTCTTCCTCGGTGAAGAACTCTTCGGGCGTATGGTTTACATCCTTACTCAAGCCGGGACGACTCCGCGCCACCTTGTTTTCTAAAGCGATACGAGTCTCCACCACGTTATAAATTCCGTTGAAGTCGATGTTCACGCGCCCGTCTGCGGCAATCGTCATCTTACTGCCCTTCTTGACGTAGACATGCGTCGGCTGCCAACTCGTTTGAGGATTTACGACGAGGTAATAGTGATCCTGGTCTGATCCCGAGGACTTCAACTCAATCGAGCTCCCTTTTGAGGAGAGCGTTAGACTCGTGGTATTCAAATGGAGAATTTTCGGCACGAGCCACGCGGCTAGCAAAATAAGTCCAAGCAAGGTTACAAGAAGGAATATAAAAGAAAAGAATCTCTTACCATCTGAAATGACGAGCTTGAGAACGTCCGCGATCGAGTCGGCCATAGGATGCTCCTTAGAGTCGGACTGGAGCTTAGCCCTGCGGACCTAGCCGTAACAACGGACTCTGGCTTCTGTTACGAAATCCGAACAAATGCATCTGGACGCGGACCGCCCGCCCATCCGTCCTTCATCGCCCCGTACGAGCCGCAAGCCGCCGTACTTCCTCGTACGGAATCATCTGAACCTTGCCCGAATCAATCTCTTCGACACGGAGCGCTGCGGGCATCCGGGAAACCCACCTTTCGAAAAGAGCAATGGCGGGCCACTCGCCGGAGTAAGATGTGTTAGTTGGCCAACTGGCCCGTCCGAAATTTGAAGACAATCGTCGAAAAAATCGAGGCGCTCACAAGAGAGCCGGGATTCATCTATACCCTGGCCCTCATACTGATGAGAGACCTCTTTTTGACTCCAGAAGATATTGCGGACATCAACCCCCGCGAGCACCTCAATATCCAAGAAATAACTTTTCTCATCGGGTTGCTTGTCAAGACTGAGATTGACTTCATCCTTCCGGCGGAAAACGAATCCTCTAGGCGCTTCGACTTTACTTACCAGCTATTTGAGGAGCTACATAACAAATATCATGAGTCTTTCCAAGAACAGATCGCCAGCAGTATTAAGCACGGTCTGGGGAACGAAACGCGCGAAGAGAACTATAGGCGAGTTTTTGGCTCGGGCCTCACGGCTTCTGAGCCAATCTTCTACTCGGCATCCGGTGCATATGACTTCCAATACTTGAAATTTGCCATCGAAAAATATAGCAATGACGCACCCTGGATCCAGCAACACGTTGGCATTGACATCGAGGCCATGGCGAAGATCGCCCGAGAACTCAAGAGCTTGCACGAGCTCAGATTCAATGGTCTTGCAAGCCTGCCGCCGAGAGACTTTGAGGCAATGTGTAGAGCCGGACTATCAGTGTTCTGTTTTGAGGAAAGAGACCTTCAAGAATTCGGAGCAGCGGTTAAACCTTTCCTGAAAGCATTTTCACTGACACCCGGAGCAGTCAATGCAAAGCTCCAGCTGCCGGGACAATACAATGAACTCCAATCCAAGCCAATCGTTCGCCTTCCTGACGGCCGCTACTTCTTGCCGATCGGCTTCAATCTTTCAGAAGCGATTTACGAAGGCCCATTTTACTGGATGAACGCTGATCTGGCCTATTCGGCTACGGCACTATTGAATCGCGGACATTTTGCCGAATCGGTGACTGCGAAGCTTTTGACAAATGTTTTTGGAGCCGAAAACGTCTACACGGACGTGGAGGTCAGGGGGCGGAAAGGCCACACGATAACCGATATCGATGTTCTTGCGATCGTTGGCAACAAGGCCGTCATCGCGCAAGTAAAGTCGAAGCGCCTAACCGAACTGGCGAGGCTCGGTGATGAGAAGCGGCTGATGGCTGACTTCGAATTGGCCGTGCAAGACGCTTACGACCAGGGCCTCCTCTGCAGGAAGGCCCTAATCGACCGCAGGAACAAGCTGTTCGTAAATGGTACCGAGCTGAACCCGACCGAAGCTATAGATGAGGCCTACATTCTGTGCGTCACTGTGGACTACTATCCTGCAGTCACGCATCAGGTCGATGTATATCTCAAGAAAACGTCCAGCGATCCCTTCCCGGTTGCCCTCAGCATATTTGATCTGGACGTTATTGCCTTCTATCTCACCGATCCGTTTGAATTCGCCTACTACCTGCGGCAGAGGACCGCGTTAGCTGACTATTTCAAGGCTGACTCTGAAATGACACTGTTAGGCCGCCATCTACGGAACAAGCTGTTCAAAAGCGGCGATGCTTGCATGGAAATCTTGGACGGCAGTTTCGGGCAACTGATAGATGCCAATTTTCAAGTCATGCGTGGGGCCGTTCCGCGGACCCACGCCGCAGATAAGTTGCACACCCAGTGGCAAAATACTGAATTTGCGGCACTCGTCGATCAGGCGAAACTCACCGGCGACCCTAGATTCACGGACGTTGTGTTTTTCCTGTACGACCTGGCAGGAAAAGGAGCCGATGGGCTCATAGAAGTGTTGAAAAGCGCCAAACAAAAAGCATTGAGCGATCAGCGCCCCCACGACGCTCGGGTGCCCTTCACTGGAGGTCGAAGCGGATTTACTGTCCTCGTGGAACCAAGCTCGTTATTTGTTCTTCAGCGAAAATTACTGGCCCTCGCCAGAATGGCGAAATATAAATCTAGGGCCGACGAGTGGCTCGCTCTGGGCTGCGTCGCCACGAGCCCGAGGATCGTGGACGCAATGGTTTTTAACAAGGATCCGTGGAAGCCCGATCCGGGGTTGGAAGAGCTTTCAAAACATCTTCGAGGCAAACTAATGACGCCCTCCGGAGCAAAGATAGGTAGAAATCAACCCTGTCCATGTAACAGCGGCAAGAAATTTAAGTACTGTCACGGAAGGTAATTCGACCCTCCTACCATCCTCTTGTCTGCAGCATCTGCGCCTCATCCAGTCCCGCGACGGCCAGGCCTTTCATTGCTCCTGCCAAGTCCTCGCTGACTTCAAGTAATACTTTAGGGTCGTTGAAGTGGGTGGCGGCTTTTACTATGGCTCTCGCTCGCTTTTCTGCTTCGGCGGGGTCGGCGAAGGTGGTGCTGTCTTTCATGAAGATGCCGCTGCCTACGAAGACGGCTTCGGCTCCTAGCTGCATGACCAGGCTGGCGTCGGCTGGGGTGGCGATGCCTCCGGCGCTGAAGTTGGGGACGGGGAGCTTCCCTTCTTTCGCTACCAGCTTGATCAGTTCGTACGGGGCCTGGTGCTCTTTGGCTTTGGCGTAGAGTTCTTCTTCGCTTAGCACGGTCAGGATTTTCATCTCCTGCACGATCTGGCGGATGTGCTTCACGGCGTGAACTACGTCTCCCGTGCCGGCTTCGCCCTTGGTGCGGATCATGGCTGCGCCTTCGGCGATGCGGCGCAGGGCTTCGCCGAGATTGCGCGCGCCGCAGACGAATGGGACGGTGAAGGCATGCTTGTCGACGTGGTGAGCTTCGTCGGCCGGGGTGAGCACTTCGGATTCGTCAATGTAGTCGACGCCGAGTTCCTGCAGAATCTGCGCCTCAGCGAAATGTCCGATGCGGCACTTCGCCATCACCGGGATCGAGACCTCGGCCATGATCTCGCGAATTTTTTTAGGCGAGGCCATGCGGGCCACGCCGCCTTCGGCGCGGATTTGCGCCGGGACTCGCTCGAGCGCCATCACAGCTACCGCTCCAGCCTTCTCGGCTATGGAGGCTTGCTCGGCATTGGTTACATCCATGATTGTGCCGCCCTTTAGCATTTCGGCTAGGCCGGTCTTCAGGCGGAGACTGGTGTTGCTACCGTTGTTTTGCGACATGGGTGGACTCTTTCGGGCTTCGGGCTTCGGCTATCGGCCTTCGGCTAAGCTGGACTTATTTTACAGCGCGTTTCCGATTCGCGGTACCCCTGCGAGAACAGTTGCCAGCCGCCAGTTGCCAGTTGTCAGTACAAACCCTTCACCACAGGGGCTGTCCCTAAATGCACTCGACGTGGTTGAAACGAAGATCAAAGTCAAAGGCGTCGGACAGGAGTGTCCGACCCACACGGGTTATCTCTCGACGTATTTGGCGAACATTTTGTCGGCGTCGATGGCTATGAAGATGCCGCGGCTGCGGGCCAGGACTTCGCCGTCTTCGTTCAGAATTTCGGCGGCGTTGATGTGCTTGGTGCCACGGACTTCGATTTCGCGACCTTCTACGCGCAGCAGCTGGTGCAGGGGAACTGGCTTTAGATATTCGACGGTCATTTCGCGGGTTAATGCGATTACGTGATGCAGCTTGTTTACCTTGCCCATGGCGTCGTCGAGGATGCAGGCGATTATGCCGCCGTGGCAGTGGCCGGGCGGGCCGGTGTAGCGCTTGTCGAGGCGGAAGTGGCAGACGAAGGTCTGGCGGGCTTCGTCGAGGATGAAATTGAGGCGCATGCCTTCGGGATTGTCGGGGCCGCAAACGAAGCAGTTGTTTTTTTGCAGTTTGACTTCGCGGGTGTCGTGGCCTTGGGGCTTCGGTGGCATGGGTTTATTCTATCTTGCGTTTTGAAGAACATGGCCTTTAGTGGAATCGAAATGTCTGCATCGCGGAAGCCGCTAATATATAGACACGGAGGGGTGCGGCCACGGATTCACACGAGTCAAGATCAAGAGCTTTAACACAGAGGTCACAGAGGGACACAGGGTGATTCAAAATCTTTCATGAAGCGGATTCTTTTATCTTGGAGCAGCGGTAAGGATAGCGCCTGGAGCCTTTATCTTCTCCGGCAGCGGTGTGAGTATGAGGTTGTGGGACTGCTTACTACGTTTAACGGGGAAGCCGACCGGGTTGCTATGCATGGGGTGCGGCGCGAGTTGGTGGAGCGGCAGGCTGCGGCCGCTGGGCTGCCCTTGTGGGCGGTTCCGTTGCCTTGGCCTTGCTCGAATGAACAGTATGAAGCGCTGATGGCTCAAACCTGCGCCAAGGCGGTTGCGGAGGGCATCGAGGGTATTGCGTTTGGCGATTTGTTTCTCGAGGATGTGCGGGCTTACCGGGAGAAACAAATGAAAAATACGGGGCTGCAGCCGGTGTTTCCGGTGTGGGGGCTGCCTACGCATGCTTTGGCGCGGGAGATGATTGCCTCTGGGATGCGGGCGAAGTTGACTTGCATCGATACGGGGAAGCTTGACCGGTCGTTCGCTGGCCGCGAGTTCGATGAGGCGCTGCTTGCGGCTCTGCCCGATGATGTGGATCCATGCGGGGAACGCGGGGAATTCCACTCGTTTGTGTATGCGGGGCCCATGCTGAACGGCGCGCTGCCGGTTTCGGTTGGGGAGACTGTAGTGCGCGATCAGTTTGTTTTTGCCGATCTGATTGCGAGTTGATTGCAGCGATCACGCAAAACACATCAAGAACCGCGGGCAGCTCAGTACGACAGTAAAGAAACTCGTTCCGGGAGGGCCATGAATCGCTCCTTTAGGCTTAAGTTCATCTCAGGCGCTGTTCTTGCCCTTGCGTTCGTTGTGCTCGGGGCCGTGGCGCTTTGGCACGGGGGGCACGGCGCGCCAAGAGTTGTGGAACCAAAGGATCAGGAATTGATTGCGACCTTTTATGCTCAGCGCCACTCGTTCGAACAGCTACAGAAAATGGCGGCCGAGGATGCGCGGCGCGGCTGGTACCTGGGGGGCTAGCGATCCAAACAAACTCGACCAGCCCCGGCGGGACGAGTACAAGAAGTTGATATCCGAAATTTGTCCCGGCCTTGAAGTGGCCATGAATGGGACCACGGGCGTAGTGAGGTTCATCTTTGCGGGCGAGGGCTCGGCGATCGGACCGGACTGGGTCAAGGGGATTGAGTACGTGCCGGGCGACCATGGGTGGGAGGGTGTCCTCTTGCCCGATTTGGACAAGGCAGCCAGTCTGCCAGCCCATGTTTACATACGAGAGATCGAGCCGGGGTGGCTCGTCTTCTATCAGCGTGATGAGTGACCGGGGGGCTGCCCAGGGGACACAGGGTAATTCGCTGAGGCCGGCTACTCTTTAGCTAGCTTCATCCGTGGAAATCCGCGAAAATCTGTGGCTGATTTTTTTCTTTCTCGGAAGTTCGATTGCGTTATCCTCAAGGGGCTGTGGTAAACTCGCCGCCGACTGTTGACTTGCGCTGTGGGGCGCGGCAACGGTTGTGGGGAAAATCGTTTCGCGTGGTTTTGTCGTGGGGGAGGACTGGGGAATGGGCCTCGCGTTGATGGTTGTGGTCTGGCTGATTACCTTGGCCAGCACATACTTCTTTGTCGCCAAGACCTGGTGGCTGCCGGTTGGGGCTTCAGCAGCTACGGGCTTTATTGACCGGCAATTCGCCCTGACATTTGTATTGATGGGAATTATCTTCGTGGCGGCGCAGCTCTCGCTGGGCTACTTCGCATGGAGATACCGCGAGCAGCCTTCCTCTCAGCCGGTGGATTATTCGCATGGCAATGTGAAACTTGAAGTGGTGTGGACGGCGCTGACCACCGTCCTGTTCATCGGATTGAACCTGATGGGCAGCAGCGTTTGGGCGGCCCAGCGTTTTGACCAGGCGGGGCCGGGAGCGGTGCAAGTGGAGGTTACAGGCATGCAGTTTGCCTGGTACTTCCGCTATCCGGGGCCGGATGGGAAGTTTGGCGGGACCAGCGTAAAGCTGATGGATCCTTCGGCTGGCGGCGAAGCGGCTGTGGGGCTGAACACTTCCGATCCGGCGGCGAAAGACGATGTGGTTACGGGCACGATGTATTTGCCGGTGGATCGCGAGGTCGACTTGAGTTTGCGGTCGGTGGATGTGATCCACAGCTTTTTTGTGCCCAGTCTGCGCTTCAAGCAGGATGCGGTACCCGGACTCAATATCCACATGCACGTCAAGCCCACGGCAATTGGCGAGTACGAAATCGCTTGCGCCGAACTTTGCGGACTTGGTCACTACAAGATGCACGGCATGATACACGTTGTCAGCCAGGAAGATTTTGATAAGTGGCTGGCGGCACGGGAGGCGGAGAAACAATAAATGGCAACCTCGGCAACCGCTCACGCGCATGCGGCCCCGCAGGGCTTCATTCGAAAATATATTTTCAGTCTCGATCACAAAGTCATCGGCATTCAGTATTTTTTTCTGGCGCTCACGGCGGTGTGGGTGGGGATGTTTCTGTCGCTGCTGATGCGGATTCACTTGTACTGGCCGGCGGCGGTGTTGCCGCTGGTGGGCGAGATCAAGCCGGAACAGTATCTTGCATTGCTCACGATGCACGGCACCATCATGGTGTTCTTCGTGCTGACTACCGCGCCGCAGGGCGGATTTGGAAATTATTTTCTGCCCATTCAGATCGGAGCGCCGGATATGGCGTTTCCGGTCCTGAACATGCTTTCGTTCTGGACGACTTTCGTTGCCTTCGTGGTGATGATCGCGGCTTTCTTCGTTACGGGTGGAGCGCCGCTGCATGGGTGGACGGGTTATCCGCCGCTGAGCGCAATTCAGTCCGCCGGGCCGGGTGAAGGGCTTGGGGCTGATTTGTGGATCACGAGCATTGCGATCTTTTGTCTCGCCTCGCTGATGGGCGCACTGAATTTTCTTACGACCACGCTCGATATGCGGGCCAAGGGCATGACCATGATGCGCATGCCGCTGACCTGCTGGTCGTGGTTCATTACCGCGATTCTTGGGCTGCTGGCGTTCGGAGTGCTGCTCTCGGCGGGGATTCTGTTGCTGCTGGACCGCAACCTGGGCACCAGTTTTTATGTGCCGCTGGTGGTGGTGAACGGGCAGGTGATGGGGCACAAGGGTGGCTCGCCGCTACTGTGGCAGCATCTGTTCTGGTTCTTCGGGCACCCGGAGGTTTACATTGCGATTCTGCCGGGCATGGGCGTTACCTCGCAGATTCTTTCGACCTTCTCGCGCAAGCCGATTTTCGGCTACAAGGCGATGGTCTATGCAATGCTCTCGATCGGCTTTCTCGGATTCATGGTTTGGGGCCACCACATGTTCATGAGCGGCATGAGTCCGTATTCGGCGTTTGCCTTCTCGCTGCTGACCATGTGCATCGGCGTGCCCTCAGCGATAAAGACGTTTAACTGGCTGGGTACGATGCACAAGGCGCGGATCCGCTTCCACACGCCGATGTTGTATGCCATCGGCTTTGTTTCCCTTTTCGTCTCCGGCGGATTGAGCGGGCCATTCCTGGCGCAACCCGTGCTCGACATTCAGTTGCACGACACTTATTTCGTGGTCGGCCACTTTCACCTGATCATGGGCGTGGCCGCGATCTTCGGAATGTTTGCGGCAACGTATTACTGGTTCCCGAAAATGTTTGGCCGGATGATGAACGAAACGTGGGGACGCGTGCATTTCTTCATCACTCTGATCGGGACCTATGCCATCTTCATGCCGATGCACTATCTGGGCATTGCTGGCGGGACGCGGCGATACTCGCAATACACGGAAGTGGCGTACTTGCAGAAGTTGATGCCGATTCATCAGTTCATGACTTACGCGGCGATTATTACGATCGCGGCGCAGTTTATCTTTGTGATCAATTTGTTCTGGAGCATGTTTAAGGGGCCGAAGGCCAGCGACAATCCGTGGGAAGCGACTACTTTGGAGTGGACAACCGCGACGCCTCCGCCGCATGACAACTTTGGCGGAGTTACGCCGGTGGTGCATAACGGTCCTTATGAGTATGGGGTTCCGGGAGCGGCTCGGGATTATGTGATGCAGACGGATCCGCCGGTTGCATCGTCGGGGCACTGAGGTAGCGATGCAGCGCCTGAAGGCGCGGTCAAAGAGTCATGTTTGCCGGCACGCCTGAAGGCGTGCCCTGATACGAATCTTGTCAGCTAGTTTTCTGGATTTTATGGCGACTTATACACCAAGCACTCCGATCAATCAATTGGGCCGCGGCGGTAGTGTGCCTGTGCCTCCGGATGGCGGCGGCGATGATGGCGGCTTTTCGGATTCGGGGCTGCCGAATTACGGCGCTCGCCTGCGGAGGGCGCGGCTGGGGCTGATCTGCGCGATCGTAACCGTCAGCATGGTGTTTGTGTCTTTGACAAGCGCATACGTGGTGCGGCGAGGCTTGCCGACTTTTGATGACTCGACCCGCACTTATTTTCGCGATTGGGGCGCGGTGCAGTTGCCGTGGGAGCTGCTGTTCATCAACACGGCAATACTTCTGGTCAGCAGCTTGACCATGGAAGGCGCACGGCGCGACATCACGCGGCGCACGGCGCTGGCTCCGGTACGGTCGATTCCGGGAGTTTCTCTGGGAGACGAGAAAAGCTTTCCATGGCTCGGCGTGACCGTGGTTCTTGGGCTGGCGTTTCTGGTGGGACAGTGGCTTGCGTGGGGCGAACTGAAGGCGCGGGGATTTCTGGTCAGTACCAATCCTGAAAGTTCTTTTGTTTACTTGTTGACGGCCGCTCATGCGGTGCATCTCGCGGGCGGAATTATTGCGTTAATGTGGGCGGGCATCACTTCCCTGCTGCATAAGCCGATCGAGGGTCGGCGGATTGTGGTGGATATCGCGGCCTGGTACTGGCACTTTATGGCGGTGCTGTGGATTTATGTTTTTGCTCTCTTAACATTTGCGCGCTAACGCGAAAGGGGAAACTGGGGAATGGCTGACGTCGCGCTGGAACATAACGCCGCTGCCGGGCATGGAGTGGCGGGCGAGTATGAAGCTCCGCTGTTTGGAGCCTATTCGAAAAAAGTTGGCATGTGGTTGTTCCTGGCCTCGGACTCGCTGACGTTCGGGGCTTTGCTGTTCGCCTTCAGCTACAACCGAATCTATACGACGCCTTGGCCAACACCTTTCCACATCGCCAGCATCACGAACGCCACGATCATGACCGCGTGCCTGCTTTCGAGTTCGCTGACCATGGTGATGGCGGTGTTCGCTGCGCAACGACACGATAGACCGTGGACGCGGAACTGCCTGCTGGCGACGATGATCTTCGGCACCGCATTCATCGTTTTGCACGGCATGGAGTGGAGCAAGCTGATCGATGAAGGGCTGTATTTGCCGGGATTTATGTCCCTCCTCGGCGTGTCGGCATCGCACGCCGGTGGTGAGTATGCCGAGATTTCGAAGAACGTTCCCCAGTTCACGCAGGCATTTTTCGGCCTGACAGCCATGCACATGCTGCACGTCACGATCGGTGTGATTTATCTGGGGGTGGTGGCGTTTCGCAAATGGTTTCTGCCGATCCTGGGCGTGATCTGGATCGCGGCCGCATTCCTGATTCCTGCCGGCAACGTGTTTCACTATCCGGTTCATGTGCTGGGAATAGCGCTGGTGGTCTGTGCGATTATTCTTTTCCTGAAGCCGAAGGATTACGACGCGCATGATGTGGAAGTGTCTGGACTGTATTGGCACTTTGTCGATCTGGTGTGGATGTTCATCTTCCCACTGGTTTATTTGATGTCGACCAAGATTTTAGCCTGAGGCTTCCGGCGCGGCTCGAAGCCGCGCCTTTTCAAAGCAGCCTGAGAAACGCGATCGATTAGCGAGGTGTTTATCCATGCACGATGTGGCGAAGCACGACGATAGCAAGGGCCAGTATTTCTGGGTGTGGGGCGCGCTGCTGGTTTTGACCGGCATCGAGGTCTGGCTCGGATACAACCAGGTGTTCAAAGATCCAAAGAACATGCTGGAAGTTTTGATGATTCTTTCCATCATCAAATCGGCGCTGATCATTGGCTACTTCATGCACCTGAAGTTTGAGAAGGCGATCATGCGCTGGCTGCTAATCGTCTCGGTTACGGGCTGCTTCGTGATTATGTTCTTTTTCTTTTTCCCGGATGCGGACCGCATTTTGCAGTTGGGGGTAAAGTAGGATTATGAAATTTGTTTACGGCAAAGCTCGGGTGGTTGCGCTGCTGGCGGTGCTCTGGGCTTGTGCGATGCCCGCCTTCGGGCAGGGCTGCGCGATGTGCAATGCGAATGCGAGGAGCACGCCCAAGGAGGCCCAGCAGACGCTCAACCGTGCGGTGCTGGTGCTGCTGATTCCGCCGATTGGGTTTATGGTGGTTGGGGTCGCTTTGGCCTTCCGGTATGGGAAGCGGCGCGATCAGGAGAAGGATTAGGTCCGCTGAAAGAACCCCACTCTTGCCCTTGCAGCGCCTAAAGGCGCGAATCATCCTGCTGCTTTACGGCATGCCTGAAGGCATGCCCTGATACGAATCTCCCCGTCTACGTTTCCCGAGAAAGCTCTGCTTTATAATAAGAGATTCGGCAGCGCTCTCTGAGGCCGCTGGGGACACTCCCAGCGGACGACGGATTGCTGACGGGCCTCTTACCCGATGTCTAACTCAACACTCACGGAAAGCATTGTCGTTCGCGGCGCCCGCGTTCACAATCTGAAGAACATCGATTTCGAAGTCCCGCACAATACTTTGACGGTGGTTACCGGGGTCTCGGGATCGGGCAAGTCTTCTCTTGCTTTTGACACCATTTACGCCGAGGGGCAGCGGCGGTATGTGGAGTCGCTCTCGGCATATGCGCGGCAGTTTCTGGAGCGCATTGAGAAGCCGGAGGTGGATTCAATCGATGGCATCGCCCCGGCGGTGGCGATCCGGCAGAAGAACACTACGCGCAATCCGCGGTCGACGGTGGCGACGGCGACTGAGATTTACGATTATCTGCGATTACTGTTTGCCCGCATCGGCCGCACCTATTGCGTGAACTGCGGACGCGAGGTGAAGAAGGATACCGTAGACGAAATTGCGGATCCGGTGTTGGCGCTCGATCCGGAGACGCGGGTGCAAGTGCTCTTTCCGTTGCAACCGGCCGTTGCGGTCACGCAATCGGCGGAGAAAAAGGTTTCCGGCGCGCGCCCGGCCAAGAAAAAAAAGGCCGCGCCCGATACGGGATTGACCGATCAGCTTAAGGCGCGGCTGTTCGACTTGCGCAAGGGTGGTTTCAACCGGCTGTATCAAGCGGGACAGGTGTTTGAGTTTTCGACGCCGGAATCGCTGCTGGATATTCGCTTCGATCAGCCGGTGTTTATGCTGGTGGATCGGCTTACGGTTTCCGCGGAAGCGCGCACGCGGATCGTGGATGCGATCGAGACGGCGTATCGGGAAGCGGGCGAGGTTATTTTCGATCTGCCGGCGCATAATGATCAGCCGGCACGGCAGTTGCGGTTTGCGCAGCGCTTTGAGTGCAAGAACTGCAGCCTGCGTTATGAAGAGCCGGAGCCGCGCCTGTTCTCCTTCAACAATCCTTATGGGGCCTGCGCGCGCTGCCAGGGATTCGGCAATACGATTGATTTTGATCTCGAGCGCGTCATTCCCGATCCCTTGAAGTCTCTGGGCGAAGGAGCAATTGATCCGTGGAACAAACCCAAGTACCGGGGTCTGTTCACGGACATGAAGCGCTTTGCCAAGCAGGCTGACATACCGCTGGATGTGCCCTGGGCGGATCTCGACGCGGCGCAGCAGGAACTCATTCTGGATGGAGATGGAAAGTTCCTGGGAGTGCGCGGTTTTTTTCAGTATCTGGAGCGGAAGAAGTACAAACTGCACATCCGAGTTTTTTTGAGCCGCTATCGCGGATATTCGACTTGTCCCGAGTGCCGGGGTTCGCGCCTGCGGCTGGAAGCCCGGCAAGTGAAGATCGACGGGAAGAATATTTGCGAAGTGTGCGCTATGACGGTGGAGGACGCGGCCAAGTTCTTCGCGGGTGTGGAGTTGAGCGCGGAGGAAGCCGAGATTGCGGACCGCTTGCTGCAGGAAATCCGCGAGCGGCTGCGATTTCTTAATGACGTGGGTCTGGAATATTTGACCCTCGACCGTTTGTCGTCCACGCTGTCAGGGGGCGAAGCACAACGGATACAGCTCGCTACCTCGCTGGGATCGCGGCTGGTGGGCACGCTCTACGTGCTGGATGAACCTTCGATTGGATTGCACAGCCGCGACACGCACCGGCTGATCAAAATCCTGCAAGACCTGCGCGATTTGGGAAACACAATTCTTGTGGTGGAGCACGACCCTGACATTATGCGCACGGCAGATAGGATTCTCGATCTCGGCCCAGGCGCTGGAGAGAACGGCGGCAAGCTGGTGGCTGCGGGAACCTACGATGAGATTCTGCGCAATCCCGCTTCGCTCACCGGCCGCTATCTTGCCGAAGACCTGCACATTCAGGTGCCGGCGGTGCGGCGGCAACCCGGGTCGCAGCAGATCAGGATTAAGGGGGTGCGGGCCAACAATCTCAAGGGCGTCAACATTTGCATTCCGTTGGGGATGCTGGTCGCGATCACGGGAGTCTCGGGGTCCGGGAAATCTACATTGTTGCACCAGGTTCTCTATCAGGCGCTGGGAGAGGCCAAGAAACAGCAGATGACAGGGCCAACGCTAGGCGCGGCTACTTGGGAAAGCCTGGAGGGCGACCAGTTTATTGACGAAGTGGTGCTGGTGGATCAATCGCCAATTGGGAGAACGCCGCGGTCGAATCCGGTGACCTACATCAAGGCTTTCGATGCGATTCGCGAGCTTTTTGCCTCGCTGCCTGAGGCCAAGAAGCGCGGTTTCAGCTCGGGACACTTCTCTTTCAACATTCCCGGCGGACGCTGCGAGACTTGTCAGGGCGACGGAACGGTTACGGTGGAGATGCAGTTTCTCGCCGACGTGGAACTGATTTGCGAAGAGTGCAAAGGCACGCGCTACAAGGCACAGGTGCTCGATGTTCGGTACCACGGCAAGAATATTCACGAAGTGTTGAACCTCACCGTGAAGGAGGCTCTGAGATTTTTTTCCGAGGCTCCCAAGATCACGGAAAAGCTGCGCGTATTGGAGGAAGTTGGCCTGGGCTATCTGCGGCTGGGGCAATCGGCGACGACTTTATCCGGAGGAGAAGCGCAGCGCATGAAGCTGGCGGCGCATCTGCAGCCCGCCGGTCGAGAGATTGGGCGGCCGAGCGCGGCGCGGCACGAGGAAGGCCGCCGGCGTCCGCGCATGCTCTATATTTTCGATGAGCCGACCACTGGACTGCATTTTGACGACGTCAGCAAACTCCTGGCCGCGTTTCGCCGTCTTATTGATGCGGGTGGCTCGATCCTGGTAATCGAACACAATCTGGAAGTGATCAAGACCGCAGACTGGGTAATTGACCTGGGGCCGGAAGGTGGAACGCGTGGTGGCAAGATCGTGGGAGTAGGTCCGCCGGAAGCGATCGCAAAGATACCGGGCTCTTACACGGGCAAATATCTGGCACGCCTGTTGAATAGCAATGGCGCGGGAAATGCAAATGGGGCGTCGCGTTCCAATGGAAGTAAGTAAACTTCTCGCGGGCTGCCTGTTGGCGTTGACGGCTGGCGTATGCTGCCTCGCACAGGATGCCAGTCCTGCGGGAGAGTCATCGTCCAAACCGCATGCACATCGACCGGTTCATCACATTCAAGTTCCAGACGAGGATTCTCCGACTCAGCCTGCCGAACTTACTGCGGCAGAGGCGGAGATCGAAAAGAATAATTATTCTGCCGCAGAGCCACTACTGCGGAAGTTGGTGGAGCACGATCCCACGAGCTACGTGGGATGGTTCGATCTGGGCTTCGTCGAAAATGCTCTGGGCAGAGTGGACGATTCGATCGCGGCATATCGGAAGTCAGTTGCGGCCAAGCCGGACGTTTTCGAATCGAACCTGAATCTTGGGCTGCAGCTGGCCAAGACCGGCCAGCCAGATGCGGAACAGTATCTGCGGGCTGCGACTCGTCTGAAGCCCACCAGCCACTCCGCCGAGGGCGAATACAGGGCATGGCTGTCGCTTGCGCAGGCCATTGAAAGAACCAGGCCGGAAGAGGCTCTTGCCGCCTACCAGCACGCTGCAAACCTTCAGCCCAACGAGGCCGAGCCGCACCTCTCCGCCGGTCAGATTCTCGAAGATGAAAATAAGTTTGCCGATGCCGAGCGGGAATACAAGCAAGCGCTGGCACTCGATTCGCATTCGACTGACGCGTTCACCGGGCTGGCCAACATCTACATGCGAGGACGCCGCTTTCCCGAGGCGGAAGATTATCTGCGCAAGTTGCTTGCGGGGCACGCGGACTCTGCCGCGGCGCACATTCAGTTGGGACGAGTGCTGGCTGCCGAAGGCAAAACTGACGACGCCATCGCTGAAATGCAGGCGGGAATAAAACTTTCTCCCGGCGACGATGACGCGCAGCGCGATCTGGCGGAACTCTACACTGCTGCCGGAAAAAATGACCTGGCAGAGGCCGTCTACCGCGGGCTGCTGGCAGGTCATCCCAACGACGCGGAGCTGCATCGTTCTCTTGGCCACTCCCTGCGACGGCAGAAGAAGTTTCCGGAAGCCCAACAGGAATTCATGGTTGCGGTGAAAATAAGGCCCGCCCTCGGGGAAGCTTACGGCGATCTTGCATTCGCGGCCGAAGAGAATAAGGATTACGCACTGGCGATTCGCGCGCTCGACGCCCGGGTCAAACTGCTACCGGAGAACTCGATCACTTATTTTTTGCGGGCTTCGGCTTACGATCACTTGCACGACTTCAAAAACGCCGCGGCAAACTACCACCTCTTCCTCAAGACGGCCAATGGGCAGTATCCTGATTATGAGTGGCAGGCGAAGCACCGGCTCATTGCCATCGAGCCGAAGAAATAGCCACGAGCGATCCCATGGCGTGCGCGATGGACCATTTGCGATTCTGGCGGGTTGCGGCGCTGGGGCTGGTCTTATCAATGCTGGCCATGCCTTCCCGCCTGGCCGCCAGTGATCAACCTACCATCGAAGAGCTGAAGGCAAGAGTTGCGAATGCCGGCATTTCCGAGCGTCCGGCATTGTGCATTCGCGTCTCTGAACTGCAACTGGATGCCGCCGACCGGTTTTATACGCTTGGTGATGCCGAGAAGGCCCAGGCTGCGTTGACCGACGTGGTGGCATTTGCGGAGCTGGCTCGCGACTACTCGATCCAGTCGCACAAGCACGAAAAACAGAGCGAGATCGCCATTCGTAAAATGGTGCACAAACTGGCCGACATGAAGCATACCGTTTCGCATGACGATCAGCCGCAGGTTCAGACGACGATCGACCGGCTGCAACGTGTCCGCGACGATCTGTTGGCTGCCATGTTTCCGAAAGGCGTTAAGAAATGAGAATGCAGTGGTTTCGGACAGGCATGAGTCTTGGCCTGCTCTTGCTGTTGGCCACGGCCGCGTGGGGTCAGCGTCGCAGAGATCCCTTTACGCAGTCGGAGATTGATCAGATCCGTGATGCCAGTTGGGAGCCCCAGCAGCGACTCGCGCTTTATGTAAAGTTTGCGCGGGCGAGGCTCGCAGCGATGCAACAGCTGCGGAGCGATCCCAAGGTCAAAGACCGGCCTCAACAAACCCACGACAAGCTGGACGACTTCCTGCTGATCTACGACGAATTGAACGACAATATCGATACCTACGTCGACCGCAAGGACGACATTCGCCGGCCGCTGAAACAAGTCATCGAAGCGGATGTGGAGTTCAAGGGCCAGTTGCGCAGGTTGAAGGAGGCGGCCGATGTGCCTCCGGAAGAAATGCGGCGCTACGAATTCGTTCTGTTGACCGCTCTCGATACGGTGGAGACTTCGCTGCTGGACCACCGCAAAACCCTCGGTGAACAGGAAGAGGCGGCGAGGCATAAGAAGAAATCAGACGTGAAGCCGTCTGGCGGGAGGTCTGAGTGAGCCGTTCACGGTGATCTATCTGGGTAATCCAATCCGTTAAGCGGTCCATGCTAATCTAACCTCACTGTGCGCGAGGGACTGCTCGACATTTTCCATGAAGAACACTGGCAATTGCGTCCCGGCAGTATGCCGCCTGAGTTGAAAATCGAATTTTTTGCCTTCGCGAACGTCAATAACACGATTCGACTGCGCGAAGGCAGGCTGCTGGTGCGGCTTTCCGATCTGCTCGAAGGCGCGCCGGAGGGAGTGGTGCGAGCCATTGCCCACATCCTGCTGGCCAAAATGTATCGCAAGCCCATCGACCGCAGCCACGCCGCCCGCTACCGGAAATATGTGGCCAGTCATGAAGTGGTGAGCAAGGCCCACCTGGTGCGGCAGATGCGCGGCCGCAAGCGGCTGCATTCTCCGCAAGGACACGTCTACGATCTCGATGTTGTGTTCGAAGACCTGAACCGCCGCTTCTTTCATGGACTACTGGGCCGCCCGCGCATGAGTTGGAGCCCGTCCAAGACCCGCCGCATCCTCGGCCATTACGATCCGGCTCACAACGCGATCGTGATCAGCCGCATCTTTGACCAGTACTCGGTTCCCCGCTACGCCGTGGAATACATCGTGTACCACGAGATGCTGCACCTCAAGCATCCGGTCAGGCTGCGCGGCAGCCGGCGCTGCGTGCATTCGGCTGAGTTTCATGCGGAGGAGAAGTTGTTCCCGCAGTTCGAGCAGGCCGAGGCGTTCTTGAAGCGGTTGTGAATGCAATCTGCTGTTAACGAATGCCGTTACGATGACCCAGGGAGACGCGCCCCAATCTCGCGGCGTGCGCAGCCGTACATGTTCTGCCGGAACGGAATGCAGTACTGCGGTTACGTTGTCCCTTCTGCAGATAGGAACGTAAGCTCCCTAGAGTGCCGCGAACCGGCGCTAGTCGGCTTAGGAGCGACGGTTAATGCGGCGAACGGGAGCAATGTATCTGCGGCAGGCGCTCTTCCTGGCGTTAGTGTCGGCATTCCTGCTGACATTGACCGCCCGAATGTACGCCCAGGGCGACGACGAGGACGATGGGGTCCCCCGCAAACCGGCAGCCTCGCTCGACCTGACTTTCGACAACCACGGCAACGCCAAGGTTCATCTGTTACTCGACCGAACGCCGAGCGACTGGCAACCGATTCAATCGGCTCTAGCGCAGAGTCTACATTGTCCGCCCCGGGCGTTCGCGCACCCTTCCGCCAACATGCGCTCAACCCGCGGCTGGGCGCATATGAAGCCGGAACAACGGGCACAATACGAAAAGTTTCTCGCCGACGCCGACCAGCGTCAGCTTCAGGCAAGCTGCAACCAGGTGCTGACCGCAAGCGGCTGGACAATGAGCGGCAATCTGCCGCTGGAGGCACTCGCCGAGTTGCTGACTCAGGAGCAATTGTTGTTCGTCAGCGTGCAGCGCCCTAAGTCAGGTTTTGAGGAACAGAGTTCTCAGGGCTTGCAGCCGAATCGCTTTGCCGGCGAACGCGACCGAGCCTCGTTTTCCTTATACAGCTATCCCCTCGGGACGACCACCCCGATCCCGCCGCTGCACCTGGCCTACGGCTACCGCAATTGGGATCTGCTTCGGCAATGCGCAGTGTCTGCGGCTTTTCTGCTGCTGCCGCTTGTTTTAGTTCTCTGGATGCGCCGCGCCGCGCTGAGAGACGCTGCCCAGGACCCGGCCGCCGCATGGTTCAGCTATTTCAAGACGCTGCAATGGTGCGTGAACGGGACCATGCTGCTCTGGATGGTGGCGCGCACCAGCTTCCGCCGAGGCCTACAGGACATGGTCGCATTCCGGTTACCGGACACCGGATGGCAACCTGCCATCGCGCGCACCCTGGTCATCATTGTGCCGCCGTGGCTTGTATATCTGCTCTGCCTCTTCCTGTCTTACAAGGTGTTTGTGCAGTTTCGCGGCAATCAATGGACCCGGCGCGAGTTTATGGTGGAGCGCTCGCTGGACGTGGGGGCTCAATTTCTTCCCCTCATGTTCTTCTGCTGCGCGCTAAATTTTATCAACACTTCTCCCAAGTTCCTGGTAGTTCTACTGCTGGCGGCCTATGTTTCGCGCGTGCTCTGCTTGCGCGCCAAGATTAAGGTCTCGGGCGTCGCTCCCGAAGCCCTCACGACCGGCGAATTGCGCGACCGGGTTTTCGAACTGGCGAAGCGAGCCGCGGTCAAGATCAAACAGGTGTTCGTGCTGAGCGCAGGCCGGATGCAGATCGCCAATGCCTTCGCCACCAGCGCCCAGACCGTGATGTTCACCGACTACCTGCTGCAGAGGCTGACCAAGCGTGAAGTCGACGCGATCGCGGGGCATGAACTGTCTCACCTGCGTCACGGGCATCCCAAGAAACTTGGGTTGACGATGATCGGAGTGATCCTGTTCCCGTCAATCTTCCGCGGAACCTGGACGCTGTTCACAGGATGGATCGGTGGATTGCTCATGACCTTCAGCGGCGGCAATCGCGATGTGCTAATGGAGTGGTATCGCTGGGGGCCGAGACTCGTGGCTTGGTCGCAACTGGATCTGGTGCTGATCGTTGCCGGCTTTGGCGTTTTCTATCTCCTATCCCGGCATTTCGAGCGGATTGCCGACGAAGGCTCGGTGGAACTGGTTGGCGATACCGAAGCCATGATCAGTGCTCTGCTAAAAGTTAGCCGGATCAACCTGACCCCAATCCAGTGGGGAAAGGTCACGGGAACGATGTTGACTCATCCCTCCACGCTGAAGCGGGTCGAACACCTCGCCAAGGTGGGGAACGTGCCAGCGGAACGGGTGCAGCAACTCCTGGCTCATCATGCGCAGGAGGAACAAGCGCAGCATGCTGGCCTCCAAGCCTCCACCCTGGCACCCAGCGCAAAGTCCGGCGACGAGCACTACGCGGTCCCATCCGGTACCAAGAGCGTTGTGTCGACCATGGCCGCGCTCAGCCGCGCCACCAACAACCAGTGGTTGCTGATCGGAGCGAATGTGCTGCCGCCCGCAATCGTGGCGTGGATCATTCACCGGCTGAACCTGCAAGGAGACGCATCCTTCGTCGCCTACCTGACGGGCGCCGTGCTTATACTGGCAGGCTATTCCCTGCTGGGATTGCGCCTGAGTCTGCGCGGCCGCACGGAAATCCGCAAGCAATTCACGGCCAAATTCGACGCGGAAGGAATTCAGATATGCGGCCGCAACGCCATGCTCGCGGGCTTTGCCCCCGGCGAAAATCTGCGCATCTACCTCTCCGGCTATGACTGGGACAAAGGATTCGTATGGCTGCTGCAGGGCCGCATGGTCTACCTGGGCGACAAAATTCGCTTCACGCTCACCCCGGAGCAGGTGCTGAATGTCCGCATTGGCCAGAGCGCTCCCGGCTGGTGGAACAGCGAGCGCGTGTATCTCGACTGGCGCGACCACGAGCGCGGGCGCCAGGGCACGTTTAGCCTCTATCCGAGCGAGCCGAGTTCTGCCGGAAAGATCAAGAACGAGGGCAAGGCGCTGTGCGCTGCGCTGCAACGCTGGCATACCAGGTCGAGTGAGTATCCAGTCGCGCCGCCGGCCGTGCGAGCGATGGAATCGCCGGTATTAGGCGAAGTCACCAGCCATGACGTCAAAGATCGCCTCGCTCGAGGCAAGCGCCTATACACGCTGGCGCTTCTCTTGCTGCTGAGCTGTGGTGCTTCCCTGCTGTTGGGCGTGTCCGGCTGGTATGGATTTGCCGTGGTGATCCTGCTGAGAATCTACGAACGCATACCTTACTGGCGTTACCGCCTGCCGGCTCCGACGTCACCGCTGCAACAGCCTCAGGCCGCGCGGTCACAAGCCATTGGGGCGCGCTAAGCGGCGCCTGAAAGCCTGGTTGCATGTTCCGATAAACCCGTTTAATCCCCATTTTTCCCCGTGTGATGCGGATGACGCGCTTTTTGAAGCGCTGCGGATTACGGCTTGAAGCCGTCATGAATGAGTGGGGTCTTAGCTTCTATTTTGGCCACTACCTCTGAGTGCAAGGTTTTGCTTTCTCCTATAACATGGATTGAAATGGTGGGGCAATGCGCCGAGACAGCCGGACTGCAAGACCGAGGCATCAGCTAAAAGCACGGAATTGGCCCAGATGTGGAGGGGCCATGAAAACCACTTCGCCCGCAAAATCCCTACTGATGTTTTCTTTGGCTGTGTTGTTGTGCGCGTCCGGTTGCGGCGGCGTCTCCAATAACTCCGCAATCGCCACTCCCGCTGCTGCCGTGTCCGACTCGGCGGGCATACCGCGCGTGAGCTTCCATAACTCCAGCAACCCGCCGACTAACCCTTATCCGCAATTCGTCGCCGTGGCGGACTTCAACGGCGATGGCAAGCTGGACATGGCCGTCCCCGTCTACAGCATATTTACATCGTACTCCGATGTGAACATATTCCTGGGCAAGGGCAACGGCACATTCGAGGCTGGCCCTGCATTTCCGCTGAGCGGGCAAAATGTGAACAATGCCGCCGTCGGAGATTTCAACGGCGATGGCAAGCCTGATCTTGCTCTCTCACTTCCTGATGCCAGCGAAGTCCAAATACTTCTCGGCAATGGCGATGGCAGCTTCACGCCGCTCGCGCCGATCTATATTCCTGAAGGCGTTTTTAAGGTCGACACGGGAGTCTTCAATAGCGAGGGCAAGACCGACCTGGTTGTGACGGCCTATGAGCTTACGATTCTAATGGGCAACGGTGATGGAACGTTTACGGCGAAGCCGTCGATTCCGATTACCGGCGGTGCAGCCGCCACGGTCGCGGGCGACTTCAACGGAGACGGAATCGCCGACCTTGCCATCGCCGAGAACGGGTCGGAGTTCGCACCAAGCTCGGTGACCATTCTGCTGGGCCGAGGCGACGGAAACTTTACGCAAGTGCCCTCGAGCCCTGCGACGGGTATCGAACCTTTAGCGATAGCCGCCGCGGATTTCAACGGCGATGGCATTCTTGATCTGGCTGTAACTAACCAGAACGATGGCTATCCTTTGTTGGGATCAGTGACGATCCTGATCGGCCGGGGGAACGGAACTTTTGCCCCGATGGCGGTGAGTCCTGTGACGGGTTCAGTTCCCTATTCCGTGGAAGTGGCGGACTTCAACGGAGACGGTAAGCCCGATCTCGCCGTGGCCAATGCAGGCAGCAATACGATCACTGTCCTGCTGGGAGCGGGCAATGGACATTTCGCGCCGCCGATCAGTCCTGCGGTCGGCACAGACCCTGTCTTCGCCGCCGTGGGAGACTTTAACGGCGACGGCGTCCCTGACCTGGCCGCCGCCAGTAATACCACCAATTCGGTGACTGTGCTGCTTACGCAGAGGAGCACGACAGCGAGTGGCAAAGGTCCGTAGGTGCCGTTTAATTCCCCATTTCCCCGTGTGATGCAGATCACGCGCATTTGTGACCCATCGGATTGACGCCCCCGCCGCCTGCGGCATATCCTTAAAGTTGAAATTGAAATTCATTTTCAAGATCATTTTCACGAAACCAGGTCACTCATAAATGCTCCAGGCATTCATCATTACGCTGCGCGAGGGGGTCGAGGCCGCCCTGATCGTCGGCATCACGCTGGCTTATCTGGCAAAGATCGGCCGGACCGATCTGCGCAAGACCGTCTATGCGGCCCTGGCTGCGGCCTTCGTAGGCAGCATTGGAATCGCGATAGTAATTTCCCGGCTGAACTGGAACGAAGACGTCTTCGAAGGCTGGATCATGCTGGTCGCCGCTTTCTTCGTCATCACCATGGTTATTTTCATGATGAAGACGGGGCGCAAGCTAAAGGGACAAATCGAGGGCAAAGTCGGCCTGCTGGCTGGCAACGACGCGTGGATCGGCCTGTTCTTCTTTGTGTTCCTGATGGTGCTGCGCGAGGGCGCGGAGACCGTGCTGATTCTTTCCGCCGTCTCGCTGAACTCAACTGAGTTGATGAGCTTTCTGGGTACGCTGTTGGGCGTGCTGGCGGCCATTGCTTTCGGCGTGATGTTCGTAAAGGGCAGCGTGCGGATTAACCTGCAGAAATTCTTCCGGGTTACGACGGCCATCCTGTTTCTGGTGGCACTGCAGTTGGTTGTCGCCGGCATGCATGAACTCTCGGAAAGCGGAGTGATTCCTTCTTCCAAGAGCGAAATGGCGATCATCGGACCAATTGTGCGTAACGATCTTTTCTTTTTCGTCACGATTTTCGCCCTGGCCGCGCTCATGGTGTTGTTCGACGCCAAGCGGCGCGAGCGCGTGTTGGAGTCGTCCTCGGCAGCCGAGCGCCGCAAGGCGGCCTGGACGGCTCGCAAAGAGCGCCTGTGGATGGCCTCGGTCTATGGCTTCTCGTTCGTCTTCATCGCGCTGGTGACGGCTGAGTTTATCTACACCAAGAGCGTCAGCGCGCTGTCGCCCGCCACCGACGTTGCTTTCATAAATGGTCAACTGAAGATCCCGCTGGCCCAGGTTTCTGATGGCGACCTGCACCGCTTCCAGGCGCAGGAGAACGGTGTTGCAATTCGCTTCTGGCTCTATCAAAAGCCGGATGGAAAGATCGCCACAGTTTTTGATGCCTGCGAAATCTGCGGCGCGGTCGGCTTCTACAAGTCAGGCAGCGGAGTGGTCTGCAAAAACTGCGCCGCGCCGATCAATCCCCAGTCGGTGGGCGCGGCGGGCGGCTGCAACCCGATTCCGCTGAAGGCCACGCAGACCGCCGACTCCGTGATTATTCAGGAGGCGGACATCGCGGCCGGCACCCGCGTGTTCGAAAAACAGTAAGCGATGTTCGTCCGCCTCGTCTACGAATCCTTCCGCCGCCAGAAGCGGCGTAAATTGCTGGCCGGCGCGGCCATCACCTTGGGCGTTACTGTGGCCACGGCAATGATTGCGGTCGCCACCGACATCGGCGACAAGATCAACCGCGAGCTGCGCACCATCGGCGCGAACATTCTTGTGACTCCACAGGAAGACACGCTCGACGTGGAAATTGGCGGCGTGAATCTGAAGCCGCCCAGCGACGGCGCTTTCCTGAACGAAGCGGACCTGCCCAAGATCAAGGGAACTTTCTGGCATAACAACATCACCGGCTTTGCGCCCATGCTGCCAGTGAACGTTACCCTGCAAGGCGACGGCAAAACAGAAAACCTCACGTTGCTCGGCACTTATTTCGCCAAGCACATTTCTTTTGGCAAAGAAGAGTTCAACACGGGCGTGCGATCGATTTACTCCTGGTGGACGGTTTCGGGAACGTGGCCGGATGACAGCTCTCGCGACATTTTGCTTGGAGAACGGCTAGCTGCGCGGCTTTCGGCGAAGGCGGGCGACGAACTTGCACTCGGGGGACGCCACCTGCATGTCAGCGGAATTCTTTCCACCGGCGGGACCGAAGACGATCAGATCGTCGCGCCGATCGCCGTGGCGCAAGAAATTCTCGGCAAGCCGGGCGCGGTTCGCCGCGTCTACCTCAGCGCCCTCACCAAGCCCGAGGATGCGCTGGGCCGCCGCGACCCCAAGAGCATGTCCGGACCAATTTATGACCGCTGGTACTGTTCGCCCTATCCGCAGTCGATTGCTTACCAGTTGCAGGAGGCGATTCCCCACTCCCACGCGGAGCAGATTCGCCAGGTCGCGCAGAATGAAGGCGCGGTGCTCACCCGCATCGAGGGCTTGATCTTTCTGGTAACGCTGGCCGCGCTGTTTGCTTCGGCGCTGGCGGTGTCGGCCGCCATGGCTACGGCGATCTTCGAACGCCGCGCCGAAGTTGGTCTGATGAAGGCTCTGGGAGCGGGAAGGTTCGCCGTCGCGTCCATTTTCTTTGCCGAGGCTACGCTGCTCGCGTTAATCGGAGGGTTCGTGGGCTTCGCGGCCGGCGGCTTGCTGGCGCGGCAGATCGGGCGCTCAATCTTCAATTCCGAGATTGCCATTCCACCCGTGCTTTTCACGGTGATCCTAGCGATCGCGGTGCTCGTCACATTTGCCGGGAGCGCGGCCGCGATTCGAAATGCGGTGCGGCTTGATCCCGTCTTCGCCCTGCGAGGTCAACTGTGAATACCAGCTCACATGTAGTTGCCAGCCGCGCGCAGAGTCCGCATACGTCGATGTTTCTGCGCATGCTGGTGCGCGCCGCCATCCTTCGCCGGGGACGTGCGGCCGCCGCGCTATTCGCCATGGTGGTCGCGGCTGCGGTGGCCACGGCCATGCTGAATCTCTACGTCAACGTGCAGGCCAAGCTACGGCGCGAGTTCCGCAACTACGGCGCGAATATCATCCTCGTCGGCAAAGACGGCGCTTCCCTTCCTGCCGACGCTCTTTCGCGCGCGGAATCTGGCCTCGCCGGCCGCGGCATCGTCGCCCCTTTCGCGCTGGTAGTCGCGCGGACGAGCGACGGTCAGCCAGTGGTTGTGGCCGGCGCAGATTTCGATCGCGTCAAGCAACTCGACCGCTGGTGGTCGGTAAGCAACTGGCCTTCAGCGCCGCAGCAAGCGCTCATCGGTGTGCGCGCCTTATCTGTGGTCTCGCCGAAGAATCAGCCCTTCGATCTGAGTTTTCAGGGACGCACGATTCGCGTCGCGCCCGGAGGAACGGTGCGGACGGGCGCAGCCGAAGACAGCCGCGTGTACCTTGCACTGCCAGATTTCGTTGCCTGGACCGGAGTTCAGCCTTCCACCATCGAAGTCGCCGCCACCGGGTCGCCAGAGGAAATCACCGCCATCATGCACCAGCTTGAACAAGCGATCCCGGCCGCCGACGTTCGCCCGGTGCGGCAGATTATGGAAGGCGAGGCCCGCGTGCTGGGCAAGACGCGCGCCACGCTGCTGGCCGCCGCCGCGCTCATCATCCTGACCGCTGCGCTGTGCGTGCTCTCCACGCTCATGGGATGGGTCTTCGACCGCCGCCGTGACTTTGCCATCATGAAAGCGCTTGGCGCTTCCGACCGGTTGCTGAATGGATTCTTCGCCGCCGAAGCAGCAGCCTTGGGTGCGACCGGCGCCGCGATTGGCTTTCTTCTGGGCATCGGCATCGCTGCTTGGATTGGCCGGGTTAACTTCCATGCTCCCGTGGTTCCGCGTTTCAGCGTCCTGCCCTTTGTTCTGGCTGGTAGCATGGTGGTAACGCTGCTTTCGGCGATTCTTCCGATTTCTCTGCTACGCCGGGTGCAGCCCGCGGTCATCCTGAGGGGAGAGTGAGATGATTCAGATCAAGAACGTGACCAAGCTCTACCCCGCGAAAGCCGCGGGGAACGAGAGCGCGAACGGAAGCGGCAGTGGCGCGGGTAAAGACAACGGGGCCATCCACGCGCTCGACCACATCTCTCTGCACGTGGCTCAGGGAGAATGGCTTTCCATCATGGGACCTTCCGGATCGGGAAAATCGACGCTGGTAAATTTGATCGGCTGCCTGGACCGTCCAACGTCCGGTGAAATCTGGCTCGACGGACAGAACGTTGCGGGCATTCCTGCCGCCGAGTTGAACCGCGTTCGCGCTGAAAAAATCGGATTCATCTTCCAGCAGTTTCACCTCATTCCGTTTCTTACCGCGGTCGAGAATGTCATGCTTGCGCAGTACTTCCACAGCATGACCGATGAAAAGGAGGCGATTGACGCTCTCACCCGCGTAGGTCTGGGCGACCGCGCACACCACCTGCCATCGCAGCTTTCCGGAGGCGAACAGCAGCGCGTCTGCATCGCAAGGGCATTGATCAATGATCCGAAGATCATCTTGGCAGATGAACCCACCGGCAATCTCGACGGACAAAACGAAGAGATCGTCCTGCGCCTGCTGCGCGAATTTCATCAGCAGGGACGGACGATTGTAATGGTTACTCACGATCCGGTCGTGGCTCGCCTCGCCGACCGGCGCATCGAATTCCACCACGGCAAGATCGAGTCGCAGGAAGTGTTTGCCATGGCCGACGAAGAACAATTCGACGAGGTGCTCGAAGAACTCTGGGTATTGGCTGAGCATGGCGAGATTGCCGAAGTCGAGCGCATGGAAGTCCACGGCGCGCTGCCGGTCAGCCTGGCAATCGAGAAGATGATCCAGATGGATCTGGTAACCTCCGCTCCCCACCCACCTCATGCCCACGATCACAAGCCATTCGCCAATCCTTGTCACGATGCGCTCAAGCCCGTGGCTGCGTCGCTTGGGGACGGCACGCTGATCGTGGAACTCACGTCGCGCGGACGCGAGCGCGCCGGCAGCATCATCCGCCGTCACCGCCTGGCCGAGCGCCTCTTCACCGACAGCCTGGCCATGGACAGCGAATCCGAGATCGAGCAGCAGGCCTGCAAGTTCGAGCACATCCTCTCGCCCGAAGCCACGGACAAGATCTGTACTTTCCTCGGCCACCCGCGCACCTGCCCGCATGGGGCGCCGATTCCTCCGGGGGCGTGCTGCGGAAGAAGCTCTGAGTTTGCCGGGACCACGGTCTCGAGTTCGGCCGCTCGAAAGCACTCGTAGCCTCCTCAGGGGAACAACTCTGGTCATTTCTGACTTTCGGTCCCAGCCATCGCTCACTGCTATGATCGGGATACACTCTCAGCAACATGACTAGTCGGCGTCCCACCATCGGCGTATTTGATTCCGGCTTCGGCGGCCTCACCGTTCTTAAAGCTTTACTTGAAGTCATCCCTGACGCCGATTACCTCTACTTTGGCGACACGGCCCGCCTTCCGTACGGCTCCAAATCGGTTGAAACTGTGGCGCGGTATGCCGTAGAGGCTGCGCACTTCCTCGAGGCTCAGGGAGCCGAGTTGCTGGTCATCGCCTGCAACTCTGCAACCGCACTCGCCCTGGACCGCATTACTTCGGCAGCGCACGTGCCGGTCGTGGGCGTGGTAGAGCCCGGGGCCGGGGCAGCCGCTTCCGTCAGCAAGAATAAGAAAGTCGTTGTCATCGGGACCGAGGCCACAGTCAGCAGCCACGCCTACCTGAAAGCTCTTGCGGCTCGCGGCCTCGATGCGTATGAGAAGGCTTGCCCGCTGCTGGTCCCTCTGGTCGAGGAAGGATGGGTAGAGCACCCGGTCACCGAACAGGTCGCGGGCATCTATCTTGGTGAGGCTTTTGCCGATGGCTTTCAGGACGCCGATGTTCTGGTGCTCGGTTGTACCCACTATCCGCTGCTCAAGCCCCTTCTGCGCCGCACGGCGCCGCCGCATGTCAGCATCGTGGACTCCGCCGAATCTACTGCCCATGCAGTCGCTGCCCACCTGCAGACGCTCTTGCCACCACCCTCTGCCCGCGAGGAACGACGCACTCAGCCGCGCCTCAAGTTCTTTGCCACCGACTCAGTCGAGAAATTCCGGCGCCTGGGCGAGCGCTTTCTCGGACATCCCATCGCAGATGTACACCACGTGGACCTGAAAGAATAGAGAACCAATGTTGGGACAGCCGCCCTCGGCTGTCCGACGAGCGCAACTCGGCAGTGACGCCAGGGAAGATAATGTGCGCGCGATTGAACTGTATATGAGAGGCTTGGGTTCAGCCGCCGGGTGCTCATGCACTTTGCAGTACTGCGCAGGGAGTAGAGTTCCTAGGGCACCGGGTACTCGGTCCTGACAACTGGCGTCTCAGTACAGGTGGAAGTCAACTTCCACAGCAATTTCGACTGCCACGTCGTGCCCGTCTTTCTTGCCCGGCTCGAATTTCCAGTTCTTGACTGACTCGATGGCCTTTTCGTCCAGGCCCATGCCGAGGGCATTAATCACGCGGATCGCGGTGGGCCGGCCGTTCGCATCGACGATCAGGCCGAGGACGCAAGTACCCTGATATTTCGCTTTACGGGCTTCTTCAGAAAACTCAGGATCAGTCTGATAAATCACGCGGGGAGGGGTCACTCCCTTGCCGATACGGAAAACGCCGCCGCCAATGCCTCCGCCCTCGCCCGGTCCCACACCCGGCCCGGTGCCAGACCCGACGCCGCCGCCGGAGCCGGAGCCAATCCCGCTGCCCGATCCCGTGCCGTTGGAGGGAATCACCGCCGAAGATTTGGGGTCGCCGAGACTCGGCATGTTAATCTGCGCCATCTTAATATCCGGCGGCACAACTACCGTAGGCTCAACCGCCAGCTTGGGGTTCTCGTTCCGAATCACCGCCGCCGGCGGCGTAATCTGCTGCATTGAAAACTTTGGCAAACGTCCCTTCGAGGCCTGCAGCACGTCGCGATCGCCGCCGCCGCCGCCGCCACCAGCCTGAGTTTTGCCGGGCTTCAACGCGTAATCACCAGGATCAAGCAACGAAACAACAGTCTGCGGTTTGGCCTCGACCTTGGTCACGATCCGCCTTCCGAGAATCGTTCCCCCGATGATCAACCCAAGCACAATCACATGGGCTACTGTCGAGCCCAGCGCGCCATTCTTCTTATAATTGTAGAAGCCCCAAATATCCCTGACTGGGATCGGCTTCGATTCCAGCTTGAGCGGGGGAAGCTTCTTGGGAAAGAAGAATTCATCCAGGTTGCGGGAAAGCGACTTCCACAGCGGCTCAAACGTGTCGGGAGCCAACAGAAGATGAAGTTCCGGCTCCGTGCCGGAATTGCCATTGGGATTGACTTCGGATGATGCCATTATTCCCCGGTTCGGTTTCCTCGTACGAGTAGTGAACAGGCTATCTTCCTGGCAAAGCCCCGTTTACACAGATGAGGAGGCTTTCCAACAAGTTGCCTGTTGAAACGCTTCTTAGTTCTTATCGAATTTCTCAGCAGCAGGCCTGTCCGCCCCCACAGGCGGAATCAAACTTGCACACCCCTGCGCCCGGAAGCACAGGCTGCAACTAAAATTGTACCCCTTTCGCTACCCTTTAACGAAGTGTATTTCAAGTTTCCATAGGGAATGTCCCTCTTGGTGGCGATGCCGGGTACACGGAGGAATCGGTCATATATGCCTTCGTGTACCTTCGTGTCCTTAGTGGTTGATGAATTTAGGACGCTTCCTCGGCTCTGACCGCATAGACGTTCTCGCTACCTCTCCCTATAATGAAAAGATTCAATCATTTGGGAGAATCCAACCGGGTGCCGCTCGAACTGAAAGCCACCATTAATCTGCCTAAAACCGCCTTCCCCATGAAGGCCAACCTGCCTCAGAACGAGCCCAAAATACTGGCCCGCTGGGAGCAGACGCAGATCTACGAGCGCCTTCGCGAAGCCCGCAAAGGCTCGCCTCCTTACATTCTGCATGATGGCCCGCCCTACACCAGCGGCCCCATCCACATGGGTACGGCGTTCAACAAATGCCTTAAGGACTTCATCGTCAAGTCGAAAACCATGGCGGGATACGACGCCCCTTACGTGCCCGGCTGGGACTGCCATGGCCTGCCCATCGAGATCAAAGTGGACAAAGAACTCGGCGGCAAGAAGCTGCAGATGCGTCCTCTCGACGTTCGTGCCGAGTGCCGCAAGTACGCCCAAAAGTTTCTCGACCTGCAGCGCCAGCAGTTCAAACGCATCGGCGTTTTCGGCCGCTTCGACCGCCCTTACGCCACGATGAATCCGCAGTATGAGTCGGTCGTGCTCTCGACGTTCTTCTCGTTTTACGAGAACGGCTTCGTCTACAAAGGCCTGCGCGCCGTCTACTGGTGCATGCACGACGAGACTGCGCTCGCGGAGGCGGAGGTCGAATACGAGAACCACACCAGCCCCACCGTGTGGGTGAAGTACGGATTGCTCGATGATCCCGCGAAAATCGATGCGGCTCTCGCGGGCCCACTCGGAAAAAAGAAAGTTTCAACCATCATCTGGACCACCACTCCCTGGACGCTGCCCGCATCCATGGCGGTGGCTTTTCATCCGGATGAAGAATATGTCGCTCTGGAATCCGGCGGCGAAGTTTACATTGTCGCCGCGAAGCTCGCGAAAGATGTCGCGGAGAAATGTAATCTTGCCGATCCCCATGAGCTAGCGCATTTTCCCGGCCGCAAGCTCGAACATCTGAACTTCCAGCACCCGTTCCTCGACCGCAAAATCCTCGGCGTGCTGGCGGACTACGTCACCATGGACACCGGCACCGGCGTGGTCCACACCGCGCCGTCGCATGGCGCAGAAGACTTTATCACCGGCGTGAAGTACGGCCTGGATGCCACCAGCAACGTCGACGAAAAAGGCATCCTGCGCAACGGCCTGCCGGAATACACCGGCAAGCGCGTCTGGGATGCGAACCAGCCGATCATCGACTTGCTCAGGAGCCGCGGCGCGCTTCTGCACGCGGAGAAGACCGAGCATTCCTACCCGCACTGCTGGCGCTGCCACAATCCCGTGATCTTTCGCGCCACCGAGCAGTGGTTCATCTCGATGGAAACGACGATGCCCGGCGGCAGAGGGAAAGACGACACTCTGCGCACTCGCACGCTGGAAGAAATCAAACCGCCGAAGGTGACGTGGGACCCGGCCTGGGGTTACGAACGGTTGAAGAACATGATCGAGACCCGCCCCGACTGGTGCATCTCGAGGCAGCGGGTGTGGGGCGTCCCTATCGCCGTCTTTCTCTGCGAGAGTTGCGGCAAGCCGCTCAACGACAAGGCCGTCAATCGGAAAGTCGTTGAACTGTTCGCGCGCTCCGGCGCCGATGCCTGGTTTACATCCGAGTCAGACACAATTCTTCCGGCTGATACGAAATGCCCGCACTGCGGCAACTCGAAGTTCGAGAAGGAAACCGACATCTTCGACGTCTGGCTGGAATCCGGCGCAAGCTATCTCGCGCTCATTGCCGACGAACCCACCTATCCCTGGCCGTCCGATCTCTATCTCGAAGGCGGCGATCAATACCGCGGCTGGTTCCAGTCGTCGCTGCTGTGCGCCATGGGCACGCACGGCACGCCGCCCTACAAAGGTGTAGTCACACCGGGATGGACCCTCGACGAAAAAGGTCAGGCCATGTCGAAGTCCCGCGGCAACGACGTGGACCCGGTTGACATCGCAAATCGTTTCGGCGCAGAAGTCGTGCGTCTCTGGGTCGCCTCCGTCGACTTCCGCGAAGACGTGGTTGGCTCCGAGCAGTTGATGCAGCGCGTCGCGGAAAATTACCGCAAAATCCGCAACACCTTCCGCTACATCCTAGGAAATCTCGGAGACTTCGATCCGCCGGTTGACGCAGTTCCTTTCGAGAACATGGAAGTCCTGGACCGGTACATGCTGTGCCAGACTCAGGCCTTTGCCGCTGATGTTCGCAGCTGGTACGACGAGTTCGCCTTCCACAAGATTTATCACCGTCTGAATCACTTCTGCATCGTCGACCTGAGCGCCTTTTACTTCGACGTACTCAAAGATCGGCTGTACATCTCTGCGCCCAGATCGCACAAACGCCGCAGCGCGCAGACCGCGATCTGGCGCATCGGAGAAGCTCTGGTTCGTCTGCTCGCCCCCATCATGAGCTTTACTGCGGAAGAGGTCTGGGATTATTTACCGAAGACCGCAGAGCGGAGCGAAAGCGTGCACCTCGCGTTGTTCCCCTCCACGGGGGAGATTCTGTGCGCCTCATGCGATACTGCCATATTGTGCGATGAGAACAGCAGCCAGGATTGGACGACGCTCCGTTCCGTGCGCGACGAGGTTCTCAAGGCTCTGGAAGAAGCCCGCAACAACAAACTGATCGGGACCGGTCTCGAAGCCCAGGTTCTTCTATTGGCTGCAGACCCGGTTTATGCCGTGCTTAAGAAATACGAGACACAACTGCGCTACCTTTTTATCGTCTCCGCGGTGACGCTCACCCAGGCCTCCGGCAACGGCACAGGCAGCGTCCACGTCGAAGTGAAAAAAGCCGATGGCGCCAAGTGCGAGCGTTGCTGGAATTATTCAACCCACGTCGGCGAGGACAAAACGTACCCCACGGTCTGCGAGCGCTGCAGCGCAGTGCTGAAGGAACTGGAATCTGCCCAATAGATCGAGCGACCTTTGAACTGGCGCAAGCTAAGAACGTTCTTGCTCACGTTGTTGGTTCTGTGCCTGATCCCTGCCACGCGCTACTATCAGGTCGACGTTCCGCTTATGCATTTCCTGAAGGGCTCTCATGTCGACCCCTTGTCGCTTCACCTCTCGGGAGAGTTCGTCGAGAACAATCTGGGAACCGAGCAAAATCCGGATGGTTCTGTCACCGTGCGCATGATCGCGCAGCAATATCTGTTCATTCCGCACTGCATTTCTGTTCCCGCCGGAGTTCCGGTTCATCTGCGCATCACCAGCGCCGACGCTGTTCACTCGCTCACCTTCGATGGTACTGACTACGCCGTGAAGGTTCTGCCGGGCACAATCAGCGAGGCGAACCTTCAGTTCGCGCGCGCCGGCGATTACAAAACGACCTGCCGCGAATTTTGCGGCGCGGGACATTACGCCATGCGATCCGAATTGAAAGTCGTGCCCCGCGAACAGTTCCCTGCCTTGCAACCGGGAGAAAGGGGAACCTGTGCAGCCCAATAACGTACACTTTCCTCGAGGCCTCACCGCCGCCGCAACTCTGGGGCTGACTATTCTGGTTACCCTGGCCGCGAGCGCGTTGTTGCTGCAAGCAGGCGACAATCCTCCCGATCGCATTCCCTCCTACGTAGCGTGGACGCCGGAGACAATAGCAGCAGCCTCCGCCGGAGACGCCTTCCGCGGATTGCTGTTGGCCAAGCGATGCGGCCACTGCCACGGAGACGAAGGCTTCAGCGACAGAGCGTCAACTCCCAACCTTGCCGGCCTCAACAAACTAGCAATCTGGAAACAACTGGAAGATTTCCGAACTCACAAACGGCTGTCGCACACGATGGACCCGATCGCTGCCTCGCTTTCGCCGCGCGATGAAGCGGATGTGGTCGCCTATTACGCGAAGCTGCCCATCTTCACCGATCCCCAGGACAACCGAGCCTTCCCGCAGTCCCGGCCCGATCCCGCACGTGCCGCAATCGCAATCCATCTGGTTTCGTTCGGAGACGGCGAGCGCGGCATTCCGCCCTGCCAGGCTTGCCACGGTCCGGTCGCCTATCGCCCTGGAGCGCCGTCGCTCAGGACCCAGAATTCCGGCTATGTTCTGAATCAGCTCGAAGCATTCGCGAACCGGACGCGCGCCAACGACATCAACGAGTCAATGCGCACCATCGCCGCGCTGCTAACGGAAGAAGAGAGACAAGCCCTGGCAGAATATTACGGTGCGGGGTTAGGGCTTGAGCCGGGAAGTTCAAGCGGGCCTAAATAAATCGGGCTTCGGGCTTCGGCCCTCGGGCTTCAGCGAAACCTTTCGTGATTTTTGCCATTCCGAACCGCGCCGAAGGCACGGTGAGGAACCTGCCCTGAGCCTGCCGAAGGGAACCTGCTTTCGTTTCTGGCTCCGCGAACTGAAGCCCGAAGCCCGACAGCCGAAGCCCGCTTTACCGCAACTCTTCCATCGCCGCATCCAGCGCTTCCCTGCCCGGCCGCGTTAGCGATTCCGGCAAAGTGGCCAGCGGCTCATCCACCATGTTCAGCATATCGAGGAAGCTGGGCGCTTTGGTGTTCACGTAAAACAATCCCGTAAGCACCTCGCCTTTGTCATGCGCTTCGGTCAGCCGCGTGATGGCCTGAATCCGGTTGGTCGGATCATAGTCTTCTTCCAGCTTCCGCAAGCGCAAGCTGGAGCCATCGTGCATGGTTACGTTAGCTGTGGTCCCCGGATCGTACTCCACGTCAATCTCCTCGAAGTGGGGCACGAAGCTGATCTCCTGCAAGACCTCGTCATGATCCTTCACATACTTGTAAGACTTGGTCGAGCCCTCGTGATCGTTGAAGGTCACGCAAGGCGAAACCACATCGAGCATCACCGTGCCGTGGTGCGCGATGGCAGCTTTCAACATGGTGCTCAACTGGCGCTTATCGCCGGAGAACGATCGACCAACAAACGTCGCGCCCAGCTCAATGGCCAGACCGCAAGTATCAATCGGAGGCAGATCGTTAATCACGCCCGATTTCAGCTTCGACCCAAGATCGGCAGTCGCCGAAAACTGGCCCTTGGTCAGCCCGTACACACCGTTGTCTTCGATGATGTAGATGACGGGCAGATTGCGCCGCATAAGGTGAACAAACTGGCCGATACCAATCGAGGCGGTGTCGCCGTCGCCACTCACGCCCAGAGCGACCAGGTTGCGGTTGGCCAGCATAGCGCCCGTAGCCACTGACGGCATGCGCCCATGCACCGAGTTGAAGCTGTGGGAACGGTTCATAAAATAAGCGGGACTCTTTGACGAGCACCCGATTCCACTCAGCTTGATGACGCGTTCCGGCTGCACGCCCATGTCATACATGGCTTCGATGATTCGCTCGGAAATAGCGTTGTGGCCGCAGCCGGCGCACAGTGTGGTCTTGCCGCCTTTGTAGTCGATAACACTCAGGCCGATGCGATTCGTTTTTGGTTCAGCAGCAGGCGTAGTCGCCATTACTTGCCCTCCATGGTGCTCAATTCGTCGGTGACGGAGCGCGCATCGAGCGGCAGCCCGTCGAGATGGGCGATGCTGCGCAGGCGCGTGGTTAATTCAGGCTTCAGATCCAGCTTGAGCAGGCTGAGCATCTGCGCGTCTCGGTTCTGCTCGACCACATAGATGCGATCATGCTGCTCGACAAACTCATGCACTTCGCGCGTAAACGGATAAGCCCGCAGCCGCAGATAATCGGTTTCAATCGCGTACTCGTTGCGCAACTGGTCGCGGCTCTCGATGAGTCCCCAATGCGACGTGCCGTAGGCGATGATCCCGATCTTCGCTTTGTCGCCCCTGAACATCTCCGGCCGCGGCACAAACGAGCGCGCCGTCTCGAACTTGCGGTTGAGCCGCTCCATGTTGTCTTCGTAATCGTCGGGCCGTTCGCTGTACCCGGAGGAATCGTTGTGCCCGCTGCCGCGCGTGAAATACGCGGCCGCAGGATGGTCCGTTCCCGGTAGCGTGCGGTATCCCACGCCGTCGCCATCCAGATCCTTGTAGCGCGCAAATCTGCCCAGCTTCGTCAAATCTTCCTTGCTGAGAACCTTCCCACGTTTGATTGGCGTAGTCGGATACTCAAACGGATCCGACATCCAGTTGTTCATACCCAAATCCAGATCGGACATGACAAAGACCAGCGTCTGGAACTGCTCCGCCAGATTAAATGCCTCCGACGCCATGCCGAAGCACTCCGTCACTGAGCACGGAATCAGCATGATGTGTTTGGTATCGCCATGCGAAAGAAACGCAGTAGAAAGAATGTCGCCCTGCGAAGTGCGCGTAGGCAAGCCGGTTGAAGGCCCCACGCGCTGAATATCCCAGATCACGCCCGGCACTTCGGCGTAATAAGCCAGGCCGGTAAACTCGGACATGAGCGAAATGCCTGGACCCGCGGTCGCCGTCATGCTGCGCGCTCCCGCCCAACCCGCGCCAATCACCATGCCGATCGCGGCGAGTTCATCCTCGGCCTGCACAATGGCAAACGTCGCCTTCCCATCGGGACCGATGCGGTAGTCCTTCATGTATTCGATCATCGTCTCCACCAGCGAAGACGACGGCGTGATCGGATACCAAGTCACGACAGTGCATCCGGCGAACACGCAACCGAGAGCCGCTGCCGAATTGCCGTCGATAATAATCTTGCCCGCCGTCTTGTCCATGCGCTCGATGTAGAACGCTCCGCGCTTCTGCAGGCTGGCCTTCGCATAGTCGAATCCCGCCCGCACCGCAGCCAGATTCAGATTGGCCGCCTTTACTTTCTTCGCAAACTGTTTGCGGATCGCCTTCTCCACCTCGTCCATCTCGATTTCGAGAAGCTGAGCGACCACGCCCACGTACACCATGTTTTTGACCAGCTTGCGCAGCTTCGCCTCCGGGCAAACCGCCGCAACCAGTTTGTCGTACGGAACCGAATAAAAAACCAGGTCATTGCGCAGCTTGTCCAGAGCGAGCGGTTCGTCGTAAAGCACGGAAGCGCCCGCCGCCAGCGACATCACGTCGTCCTGCGCGGTTTCGGCGTTCATCGCAACCAGGAAATCGATTTCCTTCTTGCGCCCGATGTAGCCATCCTTGTTGGCGCGAATCGTGTACCAGGTCGGCAATCCGGCAATGTTCGATGGAAATAAATTCTTGCCCGAGACCGGCACGCCCATCTGAAAAATGGCGCGCAGCAAAACCGTATTCGAACTTTGCGAGCCTGAGCCATTCACCGTGGCAACCTGAATGCTCATGTCGTTAACAATGCGCTTGCGTCCCAGTTGCCCACCCGTACCCTGGGGCGCAATATCCGTAGTGGCCATCCCTACACCTTCCTTTGATTAAGAGGCGGAGCAATACCCGCCCAAACTTCCGCTAGAGAGGAATAATTAATTATACGGCTGCGAACTTGCCTCGGCACGCCAAAATGCCCGCCCGAGGCCGGGAGGAACCTATTTGGGAACGAGAGACTGAAAGAAAGGATCACTCTGGACTCACTACTCGATCTTAAAGAACTGGGCCATGTTGCGGAACTTATTATATCGTGACACGAGCAATTCTGACGCCGGAAGTTTCTTCAGTTCCGAGAAGTGCTTCTGCAGGCTGACATCAAGCAAGTTCGCAGCCGCTTCGTAATCCCTGTGCGCTCCGCCTTCGGGCTCGGGGACGATATCGTCGATGCACCCCAGTTCGCTCAGATCCGTGGCGGTAATGCGCATGGCCTCCGCCGCCAGCTCCTTCTTGGTCGCGTCCCGCCACATGATCGCGGCACAACCTTCCGGAGAAATCACCGAGTAAACCGAGTTCTCCATCATCAGCACGCGATCGGCCACCGCAATCGCCAATGCGCCGCCGCTGCCCCCAACCCCAATCACAGTCGCAATGATGGGCACTTCCAGCCGCGCCATCTCGCGCAGGTTGTGTGCAATGGCTTCGGCCTGCCCGCGTTCCTCGGCGTGAATTCCAGGGTAGGCGCCGTCCGTATCCACCAAAGTGAAGATCGGCCGCCGAAATTTCTCGGCGACTTGCATGATACGCATCGCCTTCCGATAACCCTCCGGGTGCGGCGTGCCAAAATTGCGGTGCACGCGCTGCTTCATGTCGCGCCCCTTCTGGGTGCCGACCACGAGAATTTCTTCGCCATGAAAACGGGCCATCCCGCAGATGATCGCGGCGTCATCCCCGAAACCACGGTCTCCATGAATCTCGCTGAAATCCGTGAAGACGCGCTCGATGTAGTCAAGCGTCTGCGGACGCTGCGGATGGCGCGCGAGTTCCGTCTTCTGCCAGGCCGTCTGCAATCCCTTCATTTGTTCGCGCAGGATATGAATGCGCTCGTGCAGTTTCGTGAGTTGGCGCTGAGTGTCTTCGCTTTGTCCTGCGCCGGCCTCGATGAGCGCGACTTGACGCTCAATCTGTTCCAACTCCTGCTGCGCTTTTTGGCTGGCTCTCATAGGAAGTTTTGCGCGTTCAACTGATCACGCGGACACTGCCCCGCCCGCACAACTCCTCCACCCGCGCGATGAAGTTGCGGTCCGGCAGCACATTATAACCTTCCGCTTCCATCACTACCATGAAATCCCCCGCGCGTTCCACGTCAAACAACACGCGCGCCTCACCCTTGCGTTCTTTGAAAAGCGTGTGCAGATCGTCCACGGTGGTCTCGCCAGCAATCTCCAGTGGCACGCGAATGCGAATCGCCCGCGGCAGCGGGACCTTGGCCTCTTCCAGCGGCATAATTTCAGCCGCCGTAATCTTCGGATTGGCGCCTTCTTCGATTCGCACCCCGGCCCTCACCAGCACCGGAACCTCGAGCTTCACCTTTTCGCCCAGACGTTTATAGGCTTCAGGGAAAACGATCATATCGATCGACCCCGACATATCTTCCAGCGTAGCCTGCGCGTAAAATTCCCCGCGCTTGGATTTCTGCACCCGCACGTTGCCGATGATCCCAGCCGTCGCAATCATTTCGTCTTTGCCGGTCGACCGCGTCATCGCGGCAAGCTCGTCGATCCGCAGCGCCTGCAGATCTTCCAGCTTGTCTCTGTATTTTTCCAGCGGATGTCCGCTGATGAAGAACCCGAGAATTTCTTTCTCTGCCGCGAGCCGCGTCTGCTCATCCCAGTCGGGAACGTTGGGCAGCTTGTCGTTGTGCGCCTCAGATTCCTCTTCCTGAAAAACACCGAACAGCCCGTGTTGCCCCGATTCCACATCACGCTGTGTTTTCTGCGCACGCTCCATCGCCCGGTCCAGCACGCTCATCACTTGCGCGCGCCGGCCCAACGAATCCATAGCTCCGCTCTTGATCAACGACTCCAGCACGCGTTTGTTGAGCAAGCGCAGATCGACGTTCTCGCAGAATTCATAGATCGACTTAAACCGTCCAAGCTTCTTCCGCGCCGCCACAATCGACTCAATCGCGTTGCCGCCAACATTCTTCACCGCAGCCAGCCCAAAGCGAATTGCCTCGCCATGCGGCGTAAAGTTCGCATCCGAAACGTTGATGTCCGGAGCCTCCACCGCAATCCCCATCTCGCGGCATTCGTTGATGTACTTCACCACGTCATCAGTGCTACCCGTGACGGAAGTCAGCAAGGCCGCCATGAACTCCACCGGATAATGCGTCTTCAAATACGCCGTGTGATAAGCCAGCAGCGCGTACGCGGCCGAATGCGACTTGTTGAATCCGTATCCGGCAAACTGCGCCATCAGATCGAAAATCTTCTCGATCTTTTTCGGCGGAAACTTGCGCTGCGCCGCGCCTTCCACGAAGCGCTCGCGCTGCTGCGCCATCTCCTCGGCTTTCTTCTTGCCCATGGCGCGCCGCAGCAGATCGGCTTCACCGAGCGAGTAGCCCGCCAGCCGGTTCGCGATCTGCATCACCTGCTCCTGATAGACGATCACGCCCAGCGTCTCTTCCAGAATTTCTTTCAACTCCGGCAGTTCGTATTCCACCCGCTTGCGCCCGTGCTTGCGATCGACAAAATCGTCGATCATTCCGCCCTGAATCGGCCCCGGCCGGTACAGCGCATTCAAAGCCGTGAGATCCTCAATTGAATTCGGCTGATATTTGCGCAACACGTCGCGCATGCCGTGCGATTCAAACTGGAAGACGCCCGACGTTAATCCCTTGTGAAAAACCTTCTGATAAGTCTCCGCGTCCTCCAGCGGAATCTGCTCCAGCGTGATCGGCGTTCCCCGAGTCTGCGCGATCAGCTTCAACGCATCGGTGAGAATCGTAAGCGTGGTCAGCCCAAGAAAATCCATCTTCAGCAGGCCCATCTTCTCGATGGCAACCATGTCGAAGGCAGTCACGATTTCGTCGTTCTTGGTCTTGTGCAGAGGAACGAGTTCTGTAAGAGGACGCGGCGAAATCACCACCCCCGCCGCATGCACTCCAGAATTCCGCACCATCCCTTCCAGCTTCTTCGCGGTCGCAATCAACTCGCGAATCTGCCGATCTTTCTCCATCGCTTCGCGCAGTTGCGGCGAGTCTTCGATGGCCTTGTCGAGCGTAATGTTGAGCTGCGTGGGAATCATCTTCGCGATGCGATCCACGTCAGCGTAAGGAATATCCATCGCCCGGCCCACGTCTTTAATCGCCGCCTTGGCCGCCATCGTTCCAAACGTGATGATCTGGGCCACATTGTCGCGCCCATATTTCTGCGTAACGTAGTTGATCACCTCGCCGCGCCGGTTCATGCAGAAGTCGATGTCGATATCCGGCATCGAAACCCGCTCCGGATTCAGAAAGCGCTCAAACAGCAGCTCGTGCTGCAGCGGATCGAGATCAGTGATGCCCAGCGCGTACGAAACCAGCGAGCCTGCCGCCGACCCGCGCCCCGGCCCCACCGGTATGTCATGCTCTTTGGCGTAGCGGATGAAGTCCCACACGATCAGAAAATATCCGGGAAACTTCATCTGCTGGATGATCGCCAGTTCCCGCTCCAGCCGCTGCTGATAATCCGAAATCGGATGCTTCAGCTTTCTCTGCTCGTGCAGCGGCCGCAGCGCCTCCATGCGCCGCGCGAAGCCCTCGCGCGAAACATGCTCAAAATAACTGTCGATCGTATAGCCCGGCGGAACCTCAAATTGCGGAAACGGCGTCGCCACCTTTTCCAGGCGCAGGCTGCAACGCTCGGCGATATCAAGCGTGCGCGTCAAAACCTCAGGCGAATCCTTGAAGGCCTGATACATCTGGTCGTGGCTCTTGACAAAGAACTGCTCGCCCTCAAACTTCATCCGCGCCGTGTCGTGAATCGACTTGCCCGTCTGAATGCACAACATCACATCCTGTGCGGGCGCATCGTCCTCGCACAGATAATGGCTGTCGTTGGTCGCCACCAACGGCAGCCCGAGATCCTTCTCGAGCTGGAACAGGCTCGGATTAATCTCGCGCTCCTTGGCGAGCCCTTGATTCTGTATCTCGAGATAGAAATTTTCTTTGCCGAAAATGTCGGAGAACGTTCCCGCAGCCGCGCGTGCCGCAGCGTAGTTCCCTTCCATCAACCGCTCGGCGACTTCGCCTTTCAGGCATCCCGAAAGTCCAATCAGTCCGCGTGCATGCTCCGCCAGAAACTTCTTGCTCACCCGCGGCTTGTAGTAAAAGCCATGCAGCGAGGCTTCCGACGTAATCTTCACCAGGTTGCGGTAGCCCTCTTCATTCTCAGCCAGAACCAACAAATGGTTGTAGGTGTCGCCGTCGGGAGGCGTGCGCTCGATGTTGTGATCGTCCTTCTTGCAGATGTAAAGCTCGCAGCCCACGATCGGCTTCACGCCGTACTTGTGCGCCGCATTCACGAAATGCACCGCGCCAAAAATATTTCCGTGGTCGGTCATGGCCACGGCTGGCATGCCTAGCTCTTTCACACGTTGACAAAGTTTGTCGACGTCGCAGGCGCCATCCAGCAGGGAGTAATCGGTATGCAAGTGCAGGTGGACGAATTGGGACATAGGGAATTGTTGATGGTTGATTGCTGATTGTTGATTGATGATTGAAAACCCAGCGTCCCAAGTGCTTTTCAATCAGAAATCAACAATCAACAATCAGCAATTTCCTCCATCGTCATTCTAGCGGGAATCCCAACGAAAGAAGCGGCAAGTTATCCACAGTGGCGCGACGCGAGGATGCGCGCGCTGCCTGCTGCCCATCACGCGCTGGGCAAGCGGAAATCTACCCCGCGCTCGTCGTTGGCCTTGGTGGTGGCGGGAAGATCAAGATCCGAGAGCGGGATTTTCTGCGTATGGTCCGGCGCAAAGTTCCACAGCGTCTGGCCTACGATGGCATAATTCCGGACTTCTTGTTTGTGCTGATCGCGGAAAACCAGCACTGTGGCCGGCAAAATATCGGACGCTTCCTGCACACGCGGTGGCACGGCCTTCGCACGCGCTTTCTGATCTGTAGCGTCAGGCCTTCGGTATGGAATCTCTACTTCATCGTCCGCATCGTTCGCCACGCTGTCGTCATAGGGCACGGCATCTGACGAATCGGAACCGGAATCCCACCACCAATAAGGATCGATGCCACCATAGAGGTACGGATAGGAATATGGATAGCCGTAATATCCCCCATAGGGATAGGTACGGATTCGCCAGTCCACGCCCGAGTGTTCGCGTCCTCGGTGTGAATTGAGATGTGAATTCAGACGGGAATTCAGGTGAGAACTCAGACGAGAATTCAAAGGGTGCGCCGTTGAGCCGCGATGGAACGAGTGTTGCGCGAACGTGGAGCCAGGGCGAATCCCGCTGATAGCGCGCCCCCCCCTGTAAACATGCCCTCCACTGAAGCCATGGCCGCCAGCGAACGCATGGCCACCACCAATCGGGCCGCTCCCGATGTGGCCTCCGCCAAAGGTTGCGTGTCCGCCGCCGAAGCCACCGCCATGGCCACCACCACCGCCATGGCCCCCGCGCTGCGCCAAAAGTTGCCCTGACGCCAGCCAGATCACGAACGCCGCAATCAAGATCGGGCGCTGCATGCCCTCATTATAAGCCCGATTCGGTCGCGTCAATAACGAAATTGCGGCGGCCACGAAGATTACCGCTTCCGGCGTTTTGCCTTCTTCTGAGCCGACTTCTTCTGCTTTGGGGTATGTTTTCTAGCCGGCTTGGCAGCGCGCTTCTGAGGCTTTGGTGTTGCTTTGGCTGGTTTTCCCTTGGCTTCTGGTTTTATCGTCACTGCAGGTTTTGCTTTGGCGTCAGGCCTGGCCGCAGGAGCCGGGACCGCAACCGGAGCAACCGCAGCCACGCCTTTCCCTTTACCTTTCGCGCCCTTCTTCCCGGGCACTTCTGCCGCAGGCGCACCTGCCGCAACCTTCGGTCCACGCCCACGCCTGGGTGGTGGCGGCGGGGGCGGGGGCGGCGGCGCAAACGGCTTCAAGAATTTCAAAGTCTCCGTCCGCGACCGGAGTTTCCCATCCAGCAGCAGCATGAAAACATCTTTCGCAATCTTCGGATACTCCGGCAACTGCGGAGTAATCAGCAACTCCGTCATCTCCGGCAGCGGAATGCGCTGCTGCACCTGCCGCCACTTGGTCAGAAAGTTTTTGATCTTCAGCGCCACGGTCTGATGCCGCGCGGTCACCGCCAGAAAGAGCACCATCTCCGGCCGCGCTGCCGATAAAAGATTCCACGTGCGCGACGGAGTCGCCGCTTCCTTCCCCGTCAGCCGCTTCGCCAGATCCTTGGCATGATCCTCAATGTCGCGCCACGACTCAATCAAATCCTTGCGCGGGATCAGCCGCCGCAAATCCGAAATATCTTTATCGGAAAGCTTCGCCGTCAGGAAGTGCATGACCGCGGCCGATGGATCTACGGTATAGCCCAGGTCCACCATCTGCTGCCGCGTCTTCATCAATGCCGCCAGCCCGCTCGCATCCACCTTCGCCGAGGTCCAATGCGGATGGAGCACCTTCAGCCAGTCTTCCTTCTCGAGCGTCCGCACCACGTTCAGCGGATCGTCTTCATGCGCCAGTTGCGCAATCTCATGCCCCACCGCGCTGCGCGAAATGTGCTCAATGTAATTGTTCTCTTTGGCGGCGTTGTAGCGCTGTTGCGTGCGCTCCTCCAGCGGCCAGTGAAAGCGCGCTGCAAAACGCGTAGCCCGAATCAACCGTGAAGGATCTTCCACGAAGGAATAATTGTGCAGGATGCGCAGCAGCTTTGCTTCAATATCCGCCACGCCGTTGAATGGATCAAGCAGCAGCCCGCGCGACCCTTCATTCAGTGACAGCGCCATGGCGTTCACCGTGAAGTCGCGCCGGCGCAAGTCTTCCTGAATGCTCGCCGCGGTGATCACCGGCGGTTTGCCCACTTTTTCATACTCTTCGGTCCGCGCCATGCTGATTTCAGCGCGCACATTCCCCGGCAGCACCAGAAACAAAGTGCGCACGTCTTCGTCGTGACCCGCGATTTGCGCGCCCGCCCGTTCAAAGTCTTTTTGCAGTTTGAGGGGATTGCCCTGAACTGTGAAATCCAGGTCGCGGATGGTAAACCCGCTGATGATGTCGCGAATCGCCCCGCCGGTCAGATAAAGCGTAATCCCCGCGGCGCGGGCTATATCCTGCACCAGGTTGACGCCCTTCAACTGATCCGGCGTCAACCGGATCTCCATCGTGTAAATGTAATCAGCCATTCGTCTTCAAGCGATCCAAGCTATGCGACCACCCAGCCGCCGCGCCGCGTATCCGACGCAAAACGCAGGCTGCACTGACGTTTTCCACAAGATTTCCACAGATTGCCAGCGTCCGGCCTGAGCAGTTCCACACGAAACCACAGACAAGCCCCACAATACAAAGCATTTACGCAAGACTTGAGCCGGCCCAAGGCAACTTAAAGGAATAACACAAGGTTAACAATTTGGCTACTGCCAACGTGGATTCCTGCGCTTTCTCCTCAATTAGTGCGAGAATGAGGCGGGCTTCGGGCTTCAGCCCTCAGGCTTCGGTGGGATAGATTATGTCCTGCCGAAGCCCGAAAGCCGAAGCCCAAAGCCCGAAATGCCCTCGACCCACAAGAAAGTTATCGTCCGCAAGATGGACCGCGACTCCGTCTCCGGCTACGTCTCGCCCACCCAATTCCTGAACGAAGGCAAACTCGAAGTACTAAACACCACGGGCACCGTCATCGCGATAGACCTGCGCGAGATCAAAGGCGTCTACTTCGTCCGCGAATTCGGCGACTCCGAATCGCTAACCCGAAAGACCTTCACCTCCCGCCCCCGCTCCGAAGGCCTGTGGGTCCGCCTGCGCTTCAAAGACAACGAAATCCTCGAAGGCCTAATGCCCTCCGACCTGACTCAGAATATTCCGGAGGGCTACCTAGTCAGCCCGCCCGACCAGCGTTCGAACACGCAACGCATCTTCGTCCCCCGAACAGCCCTAGAGTCGCTTACGGTCCTGGCCGTAATCGGCGCCACCCGCCGTCCCCGCCGCGGCCCCACCGACGATCAGCGCCAGGTACCCATGTTCGAAGAATAGGTTTGGGGTGTAAGATTTTAAGAAGTTAGGAAGAAAGACTAGGATCTTTCTTGCAACCCGCCGCTTCCTCACGGGTTCTAATTTCGCAGGAGGGCGTCATGCAAAATCTCCGCCTCGCGCTCTTTTCTTTGGCGCTGCTTCTGGCCGCGTCACTCGCTTTGTCCTGCGGTGCCAGTTCCAATCCGAACAGTCAACTCCAGTCCATCACAATTACTCCTCTGACCGCCTCTGCGCTGGCGCCCAACGGTCAGGTGCAGTTCACCGCCACCGGCCACTACAACACGCCTCCGTATACGGTTACTCCGCAGCCGGCGTTCTGGGGAGCGTGTTACCAGAGCGCCCCCACCACTGCGGTATCGGTTACTTCCTCAGGCCTGGCCGCATGTGTGACCCCGGACGATCCAACCGTCGAATACTCGGTCTTTGCCTTCGACTCAACCAATCCTGGTTGTAACTTAACCAATGCCTGCGGAGGAGGCTGCACCATTGCCGGTACAGCACAGCTAATCTGCTCGCCCAACCAGCCCTAGCGCCGCCTTCTCCTGGCGTTCGAGGGGGCCTGTTCCCGGGGTTTTAAATTCAGAAGGAGGCCGTCATGAAAAAACTTCACCTCACGCTCCTTTCTCTGGCACTGCTTCTGGCCGCGTCACTGGCTTTGTCGTGCGGCACAAGTTCAATGCCGAATTCAACCGGCCAACTCCAGTCCATCACCATCAGTCCATCAGTGGCCACTGCCCCGACCGTTGACGGCGACGTGCAATTCACCGCCACCGGCCATTACAACACCTCTCCGTACACGGTTACGCCGCAGCCCGCAATCTGGGGAGCGTGCTTCCAAAATGCGCCCACCAATGTGGTATCCGTTACCGCTGCGGGCTTGGCTCACTGCGAGCAACTCGGCGGTCCCGCGTCCAACACCTACTCGGTTTTTGCCTTCCAACCGACCGAATGCAACCTCGTCACTGCCTGCGGCGGAGGCTGCACCATCGTCGGCACAGCGCAACTCACCTGCCCGACAAACACAGAGTAGTCGGCAGCTTACGGAAGCCGGAAGCCACAATCTGCAGTTGCATTTCGCGGAAACTTCACGTACAAAGACTAGTTCCCGCGCAGGCCTTACTTCCTGCGCAGTGAGAGCGGCCGGACCACCTCCTTCCCCTTGGTCCGTCTGTGTCTCCGAGCATAGCCCCATCCCCAGGGGGAGGTGTCGATCTCATGAAGCGCCTACGTTATTCCGCTCCGAAGCGGCTCCGTGCTTTCATTGTTCTCACAGTAGTCTCCCTCACCTTGTCTTCGGCCCAGCCGTCCAGTGCCCAGCAGCAGGCCTCGCCTCTGGCCCCGCGCCCGCTGATCACTCAGCCCGTCAACGAATCGCAACTCACCGTGCTCAAAGGCAATACCCATCCCCTGGCGCGCCCGGAGTTCGACCTGGGCACAGCATCGGCCACGCTCCCCATGCAACGCATGCTCCTGGTGCTGAAGCGCAGCCCCGAGCAGGAATCCGCCCTGCGCCAACTTCTCGATGACCAGCAGGACAAATCCTCGCCCAGCTATCACAAATGGCTAACGCCCGAGGACTACGGCAAGCAATTCGGCCCCACTGACACCGACCTCCAGACCATCACCGCGTGGCTCCAATCCCACGGCTTCCAGACAGGCGCAACCAAAGGCCGCACCGTACTAGAGTTCTCCGGCTCCGCCAGCCAGGTGCAGGAAGCCTTCCACACCACCATCCACAAATATCTGGTCAACGGAGAGCAGCACTGGGCCAACGCGAGCGATCCGCAGATTCCCACCGCGCTAACCCCCGCCATAGCGGGCGTGGCCTCGCTGAATAATTTTCCCCGGAAGGCGATGAACATCCCGCTCGGCAAGTTCCATCGCGACAAAGCCACGGGCAGACTCAAACCAGCGAAACCTGAGTACACGTTTCCCCTCGGATGCGTGGAGGACAACTTCGAAAACGGCTTCTGTTTCTACGGTGTCGGGCCATACGATTTCGCGACCATTTACAACGTGCTGCCGCTGTGGAATGCCAATATCAACGGCACCGGGCAGACCATTGCGATCGTGGGCGAATCCAATATCAACTCGCAGGACGTTGCCGATTTCCGCACTTTGTTTGGCCTTCCGGCTCAAACTATCGCGAATGGAAATCCGCTGAACGTCATCCTGAACGGCCCCGACCCAGGCATTCAGGGAGACGAGTCGGAAGCCGACATCGACGTTACCTGGTCCGGAGCCGTCGCTCCCAACGCGACCATTGATTTTGTGGTTTCGGAATCGACCGAGACCACCTCGGGGGTTGACCTCTCGGCGGTGTACATCATCGAGAACAATCTGGCTCCGGTGATGAGCGAAAGCTACGGCGAGTGCGAGCTGGGGATTGGCACCACCGGGAATCAGTTTTACTCGACGCTTTGGCAACAGGCGTCGGCTCAGGGAATCACCGTCTTCATCTCCGCCGGCGACGGTGGTGCCGCTGGCTGCGACAACTTCGACGCAGCCCCGCCCTACGCGGCAAAGTTCGGACTGCAAGTCAGCGGTTACGCCTCCACTCCCTATAACGTGGCTGTCGGAGGAACCGACTTCAACGACCTGAATAATCCCTCCACTTATTGGAGCACAAACAACAACTCCACCACCCAGGCCTCGGCTCTGAGCTACATCCCCGAGATGCCGTGGAACGATTCCTGCACCAATCCGCTGTTCGGCCCCTCTCTTGGATACAGCAGCAGCGCCGAAGCCAACTGCAACAACCCGTACCTCGATGGAGCAAATGGACAGGCTGACGTCATCGATACGGTCGGCGGCTCGGGAGGAGCGAGCAATTGCACCACACCCACCGGCTCCAGCCCCTCGAATTGCGCGGGAGGATACAGCAAACCCTCCTGGCAAACCGGAACGGGCGTGCCGCCTGACGGCAAGCGCGACTTGCCCGATGTCTCGCTATTTGCCAGCAATGGATTTGTGAACTCCGCTTACATCATTTGCCAATCCGACCAAACCAACGGCGGCTGCAACTTGCAATCAGAGGAGTTTCTGCTCTTCGGCGGCACCTCCGTCTCCTCGCCGGCCTTTGCCGGAATCATGGCCCTCGTCAACCAGCAGACTGAATCGCGCCAGGGCAACGCCAACTACGTCTTCTACAAACTGGCCGCCAAGGACACGCTATCGAGCTGCAACTCCAGCTCCAGCCCCGCCAGCACGTGCATCTTTAATGACATCACCTACGGCACAAATGCCGTGCCCTGCGTCGCCGGCAGCCCCAACTGCACCACATCTGCCGGCGACAAGTACGGCGTCCTGACCGGCTACAACGCCGGCACCGGCTACGACCAAGCCACGGGTCTGGGCTCGGTGAACGCAAACAATCTTGTAACGCAGTGGAGTTCCGTAACTACGCTACCCTCTACCACCACGCTAAACAGCCTCACACCGACAACCATCACGCACGGCCAGCCAGTAAATTTCAGTGTCACCGTGAAGCCGCAAACAGGGGCAGGAACACCCACGGGTGAAATCTCGCTGCAAGGCGGTTCGGGAGGAACGACTCCGGCAAGCACAGCCGTCAACTTGTCGAATGGCACGGCATCCGGAACCACCGATCTTCTTCCAGGCGGAACGTACTCCGTAACCGCGCATTATCCCGGCGACGCCACCTATGCCGCTAGCGACTCCACTCCCATCAGCGTGACCGTGAACAAAGAGAACAGCCAGCCTCAGGTTTTCCTGGTCACGTTCGACAGCAACGGAAACCTCATGAACGGCAACACCAATACAGCAGCCTATGGCTCGCTTTATGTATTACGCGTGAATGTTGAGAATTCTGCGGGAGCGATGTGCACGCCAGTCAGTACGAGCAATGCAACCGCATGCCCCTCGGGCACCGTTACCATGACCAACAACGGAGCATTGCTCGATGCCGGCACTTACACGCTGAACAGTTATGGATATTTCGAAGACTTCACAGTGCAGCTTCCTGGCGGGACGAACTCGGTAAAGGCGGCGTACGCCGGAGACAACAGCTTCAATGCAAGCTCCGTCACGAACGCCATCACGATTACTCCGGCTGCAACCACAACGTCGCAGCCCTACGTTTATGGCGGTGCGGCGGTCGGGCAATCGGTAGGGATTTCGACGTATGTGAACACTACGGTTACGACTCCGGCTCCTGCACCCTCCGGCACGGTTACCTTCTATGCCAACGGGACGGCGCTGAAGGGTACGGTCTCCTATAGTCCCAGTCCCGGTGGACCCGGGCACAGTGCATACACGTTCGCATCTCTGACCTCCGACACCACTGCATTCCCGGCTCCTGGAAGCTACGCCATCACGGCGACCTATAACGGGGACATAAATTACGGTACTTCCACTTCCTCCGCAGACAACATCACGGTGCTGTATCCCAGGCCATCTGTATCAGTCACTCCCGCGAACCAAACCGTTCCTTACGGCAGTTCGGTTACCCTCATTGCTTTGGTGGACACGACCAACAAGACGACCTACCCGACGGGAACCGTAACGTTTACGAACGGGAATACTGGCGCTGTAATCTCAGGGCCAACTTCATGTGCGAATGCCAAGGATAGCAGCGGTAACTATGCATGCACGGCATCGAGCACCTTCACCGTAACCTCTTGCGGTGGCATAAACGCGCAATACAGCGGAGATGCGAACTATCCCTCCGCCCTAAACAGTGCCTATGTGAACATACCGGATTTCGTACTCAATCCCGTGATGGGAGGAGTTACGCTGAATGCAGGGCAATCTCAGAACCTGACCATTAATGTTCAGAGTATCAACTCTTTCACAGGCACGGTGGGCAATTTCAATTGTTCCGGACTGCCCGCAGAGACAACCTGCAGCTTCAGCCCGATGCAAGTCACTGTTCCCAGTAATGGTAGTGTGCCTATGACCCTCACCATCAGCACGACCGCGATAGGCCAGGCGCTCAAAGCGGGCAAAGAAGGCGGCCGAATGAAATGGGGAGCCACCCAAACGATTCTTCTTGGCGTTTGCATCGTCGGAGTTCCACTGTCGCGCCGGAGAGGACGCCTTGCTGGTCTTCTGCTGCTGGCCCTGACCCTCGCACTTCTTCCCAGCTGCGGAAGCAGCAGCGGCGGTGGGGGTACTCCGAATCCGGTGCCCGTTATTTCCTCGCTGAATCCGGCACAGGTGGCTGCGGGATCGCAGATCCAAAATCTATACGTCAACGGATCGGGCTTCCTGAATTCGTCGACTGTGACGTACAACGGAACTCTCCATAACAGTTCGTTGCAGAGCCCCACTCAGATACAGATTGCGCTTTCACCAAACGATATAGCTACTGCAGGCCAGTACCCGGTGGTAGTGACGAATCCCAGTCCGGGTGGAGGCGCATCGACTCCGATGAACTTCGCGGTTGAGACCGGCACTCCAACTGGATTTTTCTCTTTCACAATGACCGCCGGTAGCGGTCCGCAAATCCACACCATTACTTTAAACATCGTTGTTCAATAGGATTCGAAACCAGCGCGCGGGCGCCCCGTACTTGCGGCGTTCGTTGCCGTAGGGGAAAGGGGCACCTCTAGCATCACACAGGAGGCTGCTACGAGCCGCCATTCTGTGAGGTCGCGCAAAAAGAATACCTCAGAACTGGTGTACGATTTACTCGCGTCTATCCATCCAACATGAAACTCTCTCAAATCGCCTCCGCCCTCAACGCGCGCCTCGACAACGGCTCGCCAGACACCGAAATCACCGGCCTCAACGGCATCGAGCAAGCCGGCCCCAGAGAAATCACCTTCGTAGCCAACCCAAAATATTCCGCCGCAGCCAAGCGCACGAAAGCCGCGGCCGTGATCGTCGCCGAAACATTTCCAGTCATTCCAACGCCCACGCTGCGCGTCGAAGATCCGTATCTCAGCTTCGCGCGCGCCCTCGAACTCTTCCACCAACCGCTGCGCTATGCCCCTGGAATTCATCCCACCGCGATCATCGACCCAACCGCAAAGATAGGGGAAAAGGCTCACATCGGTGCGTATGTAGTCATCGACGAGAACGTCGAGATCGGCGACAATGCCGTGCTGTTAGCTCATGTCGTGATCTATCGTGGCGTGAAGATCGGCGACAACTTCTTCGCGCACGCGCATGCTGTGGTTCGCGAGAATTGCCGCGTCGGCAACAACGTGCTGCTGCACAACGGAGTCGTGATCGGTTCCGACGGCTTCGGTTTCGCCAAGACTCTCGAGGGACACTGGCACAAGATTCCTCAACCCGCTCCCGTGGTGATTGAAGACGACGTGGAAATCCAGGCCAACTCCTGCATCGACCGCGCCAGCGTAGGCGAAACCCGCGTAGCGCGCGGAGTAAAGATCGATAACCTGGTGCAAGTCGGCCACGGATCGCAAGTCGGCGAAGATGCTTTACTCTGCTCGCAGGTAGGACTCGGCGGATCGACGGAAATTGGTGCGCGCGTGATTCTGACCGGACAAGTCGGAGTAGTCGGCCACTGCAAGGTCGGAGACAACGCTATAGTCACGCCACAAAGCGGCGTAGCGAACGACATCGCCGCAGGTGCGCTGGTCAGTGGCGCTCCCGCAGTCGATCACAAATTGTGGCTGAAGTATTCCGCAATCCTGCCGAAGTTGCCGGAGATGGCCCGCGCCCTACGAGGCAAGACGCCGAAGGAGTAGCCCTAGAAGTGATTAGTGAACATAGTTCACGGCCACGACCGGCGCGATGGTGCGGTCTGCGTTGCGGGCAGGCCCAATCAGCCGTGCTCCAAAGATCACGCCCACGCTGCGTTTCCAGTTGTATTCGATCGCCGGCGCGAAGCCAAACTCCTGGCTCAAGCCAGAGTTCAGCTGCACGGGTTGGTTGGCATCCAGAATGTTGTAACCCGTCACCGCGGTATTGCCCTGATGACGGTAGATGGCATCGAACGCCAGCACCCAACTGCGCGTCATGCTGTATTCCCCAGCTGCGTCGATGAGTAAGGTGCTCCCTGGATTGGCGTGTCCACGGAAGCCTGCTTGCGTGCCGTAAACACTGGTGTCCTGAACATTCACATTGTTTGAAAACGCCTGCGTCACGTTGAATCGCGCGCGCAGAATGCGGCCATTCGGAAGCCAGAAAAACGTCTGCGAGAAAAGTCCCAGCGTCGTGGTGTAGGCTCCCGCTCCGAAGCCGTCGCTCGGCCGATTGCCGAGCCGATCATACTTCCCAGTGGGAAACGTCTCCTGCACGTTGATGGAAGTCGTGGGGATCCAGCGGCCCTCGTGAAATTGCGACATTCGATATTGTGCCTGCACTGTGAGATCGCCCAGGCCGACGCCAGCGCTATTGAGGCCCTCACTCACGTCGTTGTAGCCAAACGTGGGAATCAAACCAACGGTGAACTTGTTCGCCAATCCGTAGTTGATGTAGGTCAGCGATCCGAATCCGTTGGAATGCGGAGTACCGACACGAGTGCCATTTGAATTGTAGAAGCCTTGCGTGGTCACATCGTAGACATAAGGTTCAATCAGCACATGTCCGCGCGGCAAAGTCGCAGCCGAAGGCGCCAGCAGTGGACCGGTCCACCAGGCATCGTCCAGCGACTGACGAACCGCGTTGGATCGCGGGGATTGCTGTTGCGCGTCCGTATCAGCAGACGCTAGAAACAAAAGTACAATCACTAGCGCTGCAAACTTTACAGGTCTCACCATGGCCAGAATCTTACGACATGAATTGGACGACCGTCCGCCGCTGATGTCACGCTGATCGATCTTCACTTCGAGAGGATTCAAGTGAGCCCCGCGTCGAAATACAAGAAGTAGATTTGGACGTACAACAATCGGTTTCGAACTGACGCGGATTGATGCCGGCTTCAGGCGTTCATGGTTTGCTTCGCCCGATATTCTTCCGGCAGCCCGCCCTCGATCGCTACTCGCACTTTCTCCATCAGACCTTCGCGGCTGCCAAAATCCTTGGGCTCGATCGGCGGATGAAAAATCACCGTCGCGGTTCCCGGCTTAATTGCAAACCTGCCCTTTGGCATCAGGTGGTGTGTTCCTGTAATCGTCACCGGAACTACGGGAACGCCGCATTCCATTGCCAGATAAAACGGTCCCTTCTTGAACGGCATCAGCTTGCCGTCGAACGAACGATGGCCTTCGACATAGATCGCCATGTTCAGCCCCTGCTGCACGACCTGCTTTGCGATTCGCACCGACTCGATGCCAGCGTCGCGATTGCCCCGGTCCACGGGCACGAACGAGCCCATTCGCATCGCGCGGCCTAGAATCGGATAGCTGAGCAATTCCTTCTTCACCATCACCGAAGTACGCTTCGGAATGAGCGGGGTAATGATCGGCGGGTCCAGGTTCGACACATGGTTTGACATGAAGATATAAGAGCGCGACGGATCGAGCTTATCGAGCCCGACGGTGCGCACGCGCACTCCGGTCAGGCGCACGCCATTCCACGCGCCGAACATAAACATGCGATACAACAAGCGAATATCGCCGGTGATGAACGTCCAGGGAAATCCGATCAGCGCCGCCAAAGGCGCAGCCAGTCCCCAGAAGGCAAGCATCACGATGGTGCGGATCATTAGTTGTCTTTCCAAGTGCGCAAGTACCGCCGTCGGAAAGCAGCGCTGCTCTGCGAGTAGCGCCGCCGTCTCGGCGGCTGTCCGGAGGGCGTCTCGCCCGCCGCGCCGACAGCGCCTCACTGCAAGCAAAGCCGGCGAGACGCCGGCGCTACACTTTTGCGCCGCCTACTCGGCCTCGCCCTTCAGCCACGCCGCGCGGCGCGCGCGTTGCCCCGCCGTAATGTTCTCCATGTCTTTCAGTTCGTAGGAGACTTCCTCGCGGATTCCCACTTTCCACTTCAACTCGCGCTCCGCCCCGCGCCGCCCGCGGATCTTCACCGTGATCGTGTCGCCCGCATTCAACCTCGCCATCTCCTGCGACGATTCCTGTCCCGCCATCTTCCCGTTGATCTCGAGAACTGTGTCACCGACTTGCAGACCGGTTCGCTCCGCCTCACTGCCCGCGGTCACCGCGGCTACGGTCATTGGACCATCAAAGTTTCGCGAGGCCACAAACCCGGCGTCCGCGACTGTGTTTGTCCCTTGCACAACGTGCAGCCCCACGCTACGAAAGAAATCATCCCATGGAATCTCATCCGTACTCGAAACGTACTTTGTGAAGAACCATCCCAGATCCGCGTGGCTCACCGCCTCGGCGGCCTCGCGCACGCCGTCTGAGTCAGGGAAGAACCGCCCTTTCTTCGCGTAGTTCTGATTCATCCATTGAAAGACCTCGCGCAAGGACGCATGCCCGTGACTCGCCTCGCGCACAGCGAGGTCGAGTGTGATGCCCAGCAGTTCTCCCTTGTTGTAGTAGGAAATGCTGCGTTCTGCGCGGCGATAGTATGCGTCGCCCTCGAGCCACGCATCCAGACTCGACTCTTCCGCCGATTGCGTCAGGTGCGCTGGACGCCGTTCGAGTTCGCCGATGTCCGACGCCAGATCGCGCTCGAAGCCGCGCTCGTCAACCAGTCCGCCACGCAACTCAATGATGTCTGCCGCCGTGCTGGTGCATCCCTCGCTGAACCAGAGCGCCCGCGTGTAATTCTCTTTCGTGTAGTCCACGGGTTCAAGCGTCTGGGGGCGGATGCGCTTCACGTTCCACAGATGAAAAAACTCGTGCGCCGTCACCGACGCCAGCACCTCGGGAGCCCGCGCCAGCGCTTCAGCATTTACCGCGATTGCGGTCGAGTACGCGTGCTCCATGCCGCCGCCTCCCGGCCCACGCGGAAAATGATAAAAAAACATGTAGGTGTCGAAGGGGCGATCGTTCATCCAACTGGTGGCGGCCGCCACGATCTTGTGCAACATGGCTCCAATCTTTTCCATGTCGTAATCGCCCGGCTCGGCATCGACGATCACGCGGTAATGCCCGCCTCCCTCGTCGAAATCCGATTCCCGAAACTTTCCGATTTCCACCGGAGAATCCACCAGCCGGTCGTAGTTCTCGGCGCCAAAACCACCGTCCGGCGTTGGCATCAGCGGCGTAGCCACATGCCATCCGTCAGGAATATGGCTGAAGTGCACGGCCATCGGCCCGTTTCGCGCGTCTACGGGATACATAAGAACCTGCGCGAGATTCAGAAACGCATGATGCAAGTTGAGCTGAGCGCCGAAGGGCCCGAACGAATCCACAAATATCTGATACTCAACCACGGCGCCGCCTTGCGCGCCGGTAATCTGCCATCGGCTCTTGTCCAACGCGCGCACAGCGAGCGATTGCCCCGCGCGGTCTTTCGCGCGCACCCAGTTCACATATTGCGCGAAGTCGCGCACCTGATACAACGCATTCCATACCGGTAACTGCACCTCCCGCTGCGCCGCGCCTTCCGGCAGCAGAATCTGCACCTCAACCAAATGCTGTTCAGGATTGGCCAGCGAAATCGTGTAAGTGACTGTCGTCAACGGCTGCGCAACTGCTCCCAGCAGACTTACCGAGACCGCCAGGAAAACATACACCGTCATCCTGAGCGGAGCGATGGCATCGCGGATGCGAAGCGATCGCGCAGTCGAAGGACCCCATACCCGTCGGAAACATTTCTCAGCCCAACTAGGCATTCTCTTAGTGATCCTTCTAGTGATGGATCGAACTTCTTCCGAAATACTCACCGCAAAAACCCTCTCACTTACCAGCAGCGTTTGCAGCATTGATCGCGCCTTCGCCCGCCAACACCCGCAACCGCGCCGGAAGTTTCTCGTAGATTCCGCCAAAACCGCCGTTGGAAAGAATCGCCACCACATCACCGCTCCGCATTTCAGGAGCGATGGTCTGCACGATCGCATCCGCATCGGCGATCAATCTTGCACGTTTGCCGTATCTCTGAACGTCCGCCGCCAATTCCGGCAACTCGAGGCGTTCGTTGACTGGCACGGCCTCCGAGCGGAAGACACCTGCCACGATGACTTCATCGGCCAGCGCAAGACTCCGCCCCAGATCGCTTTGCAGCACGCGCCGCCGCAGCGTGTTCGAGCGCGGTTCCAGAATTGCCCACAGCCGCGCGCCCGCATAGCGCGCGCGCAACGCCTTCAATGTACCTGCAATCGCAGTAGGATGATGTGCAAAGTCGTCAATGATGGTGATGCCATTCACCTGCGCCTTCACTTCCAGACGCCGCTTCACGCTCTTGAATGTCTTCAGCGCCGCTGCGATCTCCTCTTTCGAAATACCGTACTCGGCAGCCAGGGCCGCTGCCGCCGTTGCATTCCACACGTTGTATTCCCCTGCGAGCGGAAACTGGAGCTCCGCCCAAAGTTGACCATCGTGCAGCACAGACCACAAAGTCCTCCCAGCCTCTAATTTCAGATCTGTGATTCGCCAATCCGACCGTGCGGACACTCCGTAGCGCCGCACCGGGCAGAACGCCTTGCTCAAACAGGTCTCCAGGCTTGGGCTTTCAGCAGCGTCACCCGCCATTCCATCGAAAGCAATCATGCGGCCCCGTCGTGGAATTAGATTTACGAGGCGTTTGAATGCAGTCTCGACCGCATCCAGATCCTTGTAGATATCGGCGTGATCGAACTCCACGGAAGTCAGGATCACGGCATCCGGAAAATAATGCAGGAACTTGGGTCCCTTGTCGAAGAACGCCGTATCGTACTCGTCGCCTTCCAGAAGGAAATGTTTTCCCTGGCCCAGATGAAAGCTCGATCCGAAGTTCTCCGCGATGCCGCCGATCAGAAATGACGGCTGCATCCCTGCGGTGTGAAAGATCCACGCGAGCATCGACGTCGTCGTGGTCTTTCCGTGTGTACCCGCCACCACCAGCACTTCCTTGCCGAGCAAGAACTCCTCGTGCAGCAATTGCGGCAGCGAGCAAAATGGAAAGCGTTGGTCGAGGACTTGCTCAAGTTCGGCATTGCCGCGTGAAATCGCGTTGCCCACAACTACCAGATCAGGGCGCGGTTCAAGATTGCGCGCATCAAACGGCTGCGCCACCGGAATACCGAGTTCCGCCAGAAAATCCGACATCGGCGGATAAGCCGCCGCATCCGACCCAGTCACGCGAAAACCGCGCTGCTTCAGCATCCCGGCCAGCGACGCCATCGCCGTGCCGCAGATGCCAATGAGATGAATGTGCCTTTTCTCGTCCATACTCTCCATCACGATCTTCTTTTCTTCGCGTCCTCCGCGGCTTTCTCTGCGCTCTCCGCGTTCGGGTTTTGATGTTGACTGTCGCGCCTAAGTAGCAGTCACCGCCGCCTCCAGAATCCTCAGACTCACCTGCCCGCTGCGCACCGTCAACCCAGCCCGCACGCCGATCGGCAGTGTGATGTTCCCTGCCGTCACGTGTCCCGACCGCACTCCATAGGCAACCGGTACCCCCAACGAGCCCACAATCCGCAGCACGACTTCCTGCAGCGTGTATCCCTGATTCGCATTCTGCAGGCAGTCGCGCATTTCGCCGAACACAATCCCCTTCGCTCCATTCAACTTGCCTGCCAGCTTCAACTGCATCAGCATGCGGTCGATCTGATAAGGTTTCTCCCCCAAGTCTTCGAGAAAAAGAATTGTTCCTTCCGTGCGAATCTCGTAAGGCGTACCAAGAGAAGCCACCAGGATCGACAAGCATCCGCCGTAGAGAATTCCTTCGGCAGTTCCCTCCACCAACCCACTCGCTCCAGAACCCGCGCCCAGATTGGGTTCCCAGGCTGCCGTACCAGCCAGCGCAGAGTGCGACGAAGCCATATCCACGCCGCCTTCGTGTGCCCAATCTTTCGCCACCATGGGGCCATGAAACGTCACCAGGCCCGCCGCATCCGAAAAATAGGTGAGCAGCGCGGTGTGGTCGCTATACCCGACAAAAATCTTGGGACGAGCTTTAATCTTCTCCAAATCCAAAGATTCGAGCAGATAGTTCGCGCCATATCCGCCGCGCGCGCAGACAATTGCCCGCACCTCCTCGCGCGAAAACATTTCCTCCAGTTCATGCGTACGGCGCTGCACCGATCCTGCGAAGTAAAGATCCTGCTCGATAATGGAATCGAAATAAAACGGCCGGTACCCCGCACGCCGCAAGGCTTCGCACCCAGCCTCGAGTTCGCTGCGCTTGACGTTGCTGGCTGGCGCTACAACGCCGACGGTGTCGCCCGGCCGAAGGGCAGGCGGCTTGATGCGAGGAGTAGTTGAAGAAGACATTCGGCAAGACGCCCGTTATGAAAAAGCGATCCGTACGTTTGAAATACGAAGACAAATAGCATTGAGCAAGCGAGCAGCCTAGCTCACAAAAAACTCTCCCCGGCAAACCAGCCGCGCCGCGCCGCGCAAAAACACCAACTTTCCTTCCTGGCGCACGGTCTGAATTCCTCCCACAGCGTGCACGCGAACCGGCGATTCTGCCCGGCCCGTCGCCATCGCCGCCACAGCCGACGCGCACGAACCCGTTCCCGACGATCGCGTCTCACCCACTCCGCGCTCGAAGAAGCGAGCGCTCACGTCGTGCTTTCCATCCGCCACAACCATCTCAACGTTCACACCATGCTTGAATTCAGGGCTGCGCTGAATTTCCGCTGCCTGCGTCTGCCAGTTCGCTGGAAACGCCGGCACAAACACAACGTAGTGCGGATTCCCCATTGAAACCGGCATCCCGCGCACTTCGCCCGCGCCGCCCTTCAATGCCAGCTCCGCTCCCACGGCGGCTTCACCCATTTCGACTTCGAACTCGTACTCGGATTCAGTACGGCTGCTCAGCACGCAAGTCTTCAATCCCGCGCCAGTTTGGATCGCAATCTTCTCCTGCCCGCGCTCCGCGCAAATATAAGCCGCCACACAGCGCGTGCCGTTGCCCGAGATTTCGGCCTCCGAGCCGTCGGAATTCATCAGCCGAATCTCCACATCCGCCGACGGATGCGGATACATCCATTCCACTCCGTCTGCGCCCACGCCTTCGTGCCGGTCACACATGCGTTGCGTGAGCGCTGCCAGGTCCGCGGGTGCTAATGGATCTGCGACAGTCGCAGCATCGATCAGAAGAAAATCATTCCCGCACGCGCTGGCCTTCACAAACGGAATCACCATTCCGGGTAAGCTCACTCCAGTTCCACCGGGCCTAAGGAAGTGACGCTGCCCAGCACCGGCGAAGCTTTCAGTTCGCGCAGCATTTCCTGCTGCTCACGGTTGCACCCGGAGACGTCAAACTGCAGCCGGATATGCTGGCCCGCGTTTCCGCTCAGAACGTTTTGCATCATGCGATGCTGGCGCTCAAGGATGCGGTTCACCTCCTGGCTGATCTCTTCGGCGCTGCCGCCCGTAACTTCGTAGCTGACCATGAGCGTCTTCAGATTAAAAGTTTCCTCGAGGTGTCCCAGAACAAACAGCACGATCACCACCACGACCGTAGCGAAAGCCGCAGTCACGTAGTATCCGCCTCCCGAAGCCATTCCTACCGATGCCACCACGAACAAAGTCGCGGCCGTAGTCAATCCCGTAGTCAAGCCGCGCGTGTGCAAAATGGATCCCGCACCGATAAACCCGATGCCGGGAATGATCTGCGCCGCTATGCGCGTGTAGTCCGAAGGCTCCGCGGCCAGTCCCCGCGACAGAACCGTGAACAGCGCCGCCCCGATACAGATAAACATGTTCGTGCGCAGCCCCGCAGGGCGATGCTTCAGTTCCCGCTCCAGTCCTATGATTCCGCCGAGAATTGCCGCTAGCACCAGGCGCGCCATGGAGGTCGCGACAAAGCCGCTCGCCATCTCTCCGTGCATCGAATCGAAAATGCGCCGCCAGATCATGGGTTAGAACTTGGTATTCTGCAAAAGGCTGCAGATGGGCGGATTTTATCACCTGGAATACGCTGTCTTCGGCCTTGCGCAGTAACCCGCCTGATTACCGCGCCGGCTCCTGGCCGCGCGCTTGCGTTCGTCCTTCAAAGATCACAGCCGGAGGCTGACCCGAAGTGTGGATCTCGACCAGAGCTTTCAAATGGCGGTCTTCTGCCGCCTTCCATACCGGATCGCCCTTGAAGCCCACAGCATAATCCGCGTACGCCGTCGGGTCGGTCAGCGCGCGCTCCCACAAACCGTCAGGATCGACAGGCCGCACCCACACTCGATGATTGCCTTCGTTAATCGTCCTCCGCAACGGGACTCCAGCCTGCTCCAGCGCCCCCACGTGCTCGCCCAGATACATCAGTAGCGTGGAGTCCGACGGCAACGACTTAATCCAGCCGGCGAGCTGCCCATCCAGCGCCACGCGGCCCCGCATGTTGACCTTGGCTTCGCGGTAGCAGACTGGGTCTGCGCGCCAGACGGCGGCATAACTCGCGACCACCAGCGCCAACACGGTCAGCATTCCCGCCATGTGCGTCCATTTCAGGCTGACATCAACGCGAAGAACTCTGATTACCGATCGCACAAGAAACGCGACTCCGACTGGCACAAACACGGCGAAGACCGGCAACAGTTGCAACCCGTAGCGCAGGTTGTACTGTGAAAAAGGCCACCACGGTGGCACGAAGATGGGCACGCTCCCATAGGCCACCGATACCGCGTAAAACGGCAGCGGAGCCCACAACAATAGGGCAGCCCGTCCCCGCCCGTTGAATAAAGCCACCAGGCTTCCCAAGAGAGCCAACGCCAGCCACACACGGCCCAACCAGTTCGCCTCGCTCACGTTCAGTTCCGCCGCCTTCAGAAAATACGATCCGGCGGCCAACGGATTCCCTTTTGCCGGATTCACCGTCGCAGTCTTTTCTTCAATCGCCTTCGCGGAATAAGGACCGCTCGCAAACTCCAATGGATTGCGATAAACCACAGCGTTGTAAGCGAGCCAAAGCACGGGAGCAGAGGCCGCCAGCAAGATAAACTTTGCAACCATCATCCGAGGTGCCCACACCGAAGACCTGGGTGCCCCATTTCTCGCATCTTTTGCGAGAAAGCTTGCCCTGAGCTTGTCGAAGGGTGGGGCTTTTGCCGTAACCATCACAGCTCCAGCCACCAGAATGACAGCCAGAAACCATCCGTCATACCGCGTCAAACAAGCAGCAAACAAACACAATCCGCACTTGGTCAGCGATCGACCTGCCTTAGCCCCGCCGCGCAGGAATTCAGCGAAATACACTACAGCCCAAATGTAGAACGCCAAATACAGCGACTCCCCCATCGCCGTTGCCTGCATGTAAATCAGGTTAGGATTTGCCGCGTAGATGACCGCCGAAGCCCACGCACCAACCGTCGCCGTCGCATCCACTGCACCGCCGCGAAGAAACGCCGCGCGCACCAGCCGGAATATTCCCAACACTGCGAAAACGAACCCTGCCATCGAGGGAACCGAACCTCCCGAGCCGCTCTGCCACATCTGCTGCGAAACAATGAACGGCATGATGAGCAGATGCGGCAGCGGCAGCCACACCGTTCCCAACTGCAGCAGCCCGGGAGTTTTCGAATCGAAGACGCGGCGCGCGATGTTGATGTGCGCTACGGCGTCACCATACAGCAACACATCGCCATGCCGGTAGTAAAAGAGAAAGGAAAATACCGAGACGAAGATCGCCAGCCACACCAGCCGCGTGATCTCAATTGCAGAATACGGCCTGGGCGGCGCAGGTTGCGGCTTCATTCGAGGTGCGTCAGTTCGCGAAAAATCTGAAAGCGGGCGTCAATTTCTTCGCGCGTGAGCGCCTGTAACCGCTCCGTGCCAAAACTTTCCACGGCGAACGAGCCCATCACTCCGCCATAAAACAGCGCGCGCTTCAGGACTTCGCGGTTCAAGGTTTCTTGCGAGGCCACATAGCCCATGAATCCGCCCGCAAACGAATCGCCCGCTCCGGTCGGATCTTTCACTTCATCCAGCGGCAGGGTCGGCGCGCGAAATGGATGCCGCCCAATCCCAAACGCGCCTTCGCGAAAGAAAATCGTTGCCCCATATTCTCCGTGTTTAATCACCAGCGCCTTCGGCCCCATCGCCAATACCTTCCGCGCTGCGCGCGGAAGATTGCTTTCATCCGCCAGCATCTTCGTCTCGGTATCGTTGATCAGCAGCACGTCAACCAATTTCAAAGTCTCTGCCAATTCCTGCCGAGCGCCGTTGATCCAGTAATTCATGGTGTCGCATCCCGTCAGCCGGACGCCGTTCATCTTCCGCCGCACGTTGGCTTGCAATGTCGGCTGAATATTCGCCAGGAACAGAAACTCCGTGTCCTCGTATTCTTTCGGAATGCGCGGCTGGAACTTTTCAAAAACATTCAGATCGGTGAACGTGGTCTTGGCTTCACTCAAGTTCTCGGAATACGTCCCGCCCCAGCGAAATGTTTTGCCCGGGGCACGCTCGATGCCCCGCGTATCCACGCCGCGCTTTTTCAGGACGTCTTCATGCTCAGCGCCAAAGTCTTCGCCCACTACTGCCACCATGCGCACCTGAGTGAAGTAGCTCGCCGCCAGCGAAAAATAAGTCGCCGCCCCACCCAAAATCCCTTTCACGCTGCCCGAAGGCGACGCGATGTCATCAAAGGCAACCGAACCGACAACGACAATGCTCATGAGGGATGGACTCTTCCTTCTAGGGGACAGGGGTTAGGGGCCAGGGGTCAGACGTCAACTCGATGCGCGCTCGCGCCATGATCTGATCCCTGGCCCCTGACCCCTAATCCCTGGTCTTTGCCTTCACGTACTTTCCGATAATCAGCCTGAGTTTCTTCTTCGTAGCTGCCGGAATCTTCTTGTGATCGGTTAATATCGCATGCGCCAAAGCCGACCCGCACTTGCACGAGCGCTCCCGCGGCATTGCCGACACAGTTTCGCGAATCACTTTCGCCGCGTTCTCCGCATTCTTCACCAGCACCGCCACAATCTGCTCGACGGTCACCGAATCGTGATGCGGATGCCAGCAGTCATAATCCGTCACCATGGCAACCGTGACGTAGCAAAGCTCGGCCTCGCGCGCCAGCTTCGCTTCCTGCAAATTGGTCATGCCGATCACATCCATGCCCAGGCTGCGGTATACGTTCGATTCAGCCCTGGTGGAAAACTGCGGTCCCTCCATGCACAAATAAGTTCCCCCGCGCTTGCCGGTAACGCCGGCCTTCGAGCACGCACTCTCCACCACGCGAGCCAGTTCGCCGCACACCGGATCGGCAAACGCAACATGCGCCACCACTCCACCGCCGAAAAACGTATCCACGCGATGCCGCGTGCGATCGAAAAACTGATCAGGAATCACAAAATCCAGCGGCTTATGCTCTTCCTTGAGAGATCCGACAGCGGAAACGGAAACAATCCTCTCGACTCCAAGCTGCTTGAATCCATGAATGTTCGCGCGAAAATTCAATTCGCCCGGCAGAATGCGGTGCCCGCGCCCATGCCGCGCCAGGAACGCCACTTTGCGCCCTTCCAGCGTGCCGCAAACGTAAGCGTCCGAAGGCGCGCCAAACGGAGTCCGTACCCGCACTTCTTTTACCCGGGTCAGCCCCGGCATGGCGTACAGCCCGCTGCCGCCGATGATCCCAATCTCCGCCTGTGCCACCAACCCTCCAAAATCAAGCCCACAGAAACTCTACGCGCGTGGAAGTCAAACCCGTGATTATACAAGACCCTGTGTTTCAAGGTTTTTTGACACGTTACAATTGTCCTATGCGATGCGGCGCTCTAGTTTTCCTCATTCTCACTACTCTCGCCATCGCACAAAAGTCATCCAAACCTGCACCCCAGCCGGAATCGAAATCCGCAACGGTCCCGATCACGTTGGATCACGATCGAGTCGTCCTCGACGTGGATCTCCCGCTGCCCGATGGCTCGACCCAGCGCGTCCACGCATGGCTTGACAACGGCACTCCTGATCTCTGGATGAGCCGGCGCGTGGCCGAGTTAGTGGGCCTCACCGTAAAGTGCGAGGGTCGAATCTGTTCAACTAACCCGCCGCGCGAGATGACGATTGGCAGCATCAAAGTCTCTCTCGCAGTGCTGAAAGAAGCGTTCATCGAACTTAGGCCCGCCAGTGCCGCCTCGGTTATGGTTCCTGGCATGAACGCCGAGATCAGCATCCCCTCGTCCATCCTGCGCAGTTACGATGTGATCGTCAATTTCCCCGATCACCAGTTCAGCATCGGCCCTCCTGGCAGTCTCAAATTCAAAGGAATAAAAAGCAAGGTGATGATCAACCCATCCAACGGCCTCATCCAGGTTCCCAGCAAGATCGAAAACAAAAGCTATAACCTCGGCCTCGACCTGGGGTCTTCCTTCAGTGTTCTTGATGGAAAACTATTCGACCAACTGTTTGCCTCCCACCCCGATCGGCCGCACATGACGGGTGCAATCGGTCCCGCCAATGAGTCGGGCACGGATTACGAAACCTGGCAGAAGCTGGGCCGCATCGAACGACTGCAGTACGGCCCGCTGTATCTCACAGATGTGGCCATTGGCTGGATTCCAGGCCAGTTCGTAATGTTGGCCCAAGAGCACGCCGGCGTTCCTACCGCGGGCCTGCTCGGTTCGGAAGCTCTGCTAAACTTCCGCATCGGCCTCGACTACGCCCACTCCACCGTCTATTTCGATATCGGCCGGTTGTTCAATTTTCCGGACTTCGATGTGATCGGTCTAATCCTTCGTCCCGAAGACGATGGCCGCTTCACCATCCTCGGCACTGCCGATTACAATGGCAAACCCTCCGTGAATGACGTGCAGGCAGGCGACCACCTCGTGGCAGTCGATGGCATCCCCGTCTCCGGGTCGACGATGGGACAAGTCTGGTCGATGCTGGCGCGCGAACCCGGCAGAGAACGCAAGTTGACCGTCGAGCGCGGCGACAAGCAGTTCACGATTGCGGCGAAGGTGCAGCACTTCCTGGAAGAGCCCGAGGAAGATCAGGCGAAGAAAGGTCGTTCGAAGACGCACTGAGTTCGTAAGCGAGCAGCAATTGCCGATTGCCAATTTCCGAGTGCCGATTTCAAGAACTGACCCGAATTAAATCGGCAATTGGAAATTGGTAATCGGCAATCACTTTCCAAACACTTCCCTCTCCAACGTCGCCGTCGTAGCCGCATCCAGGCTCTCGCTCACCAGCACAGTATCGCCCTGCTCCTCAATCACTACCGTGCCTTCTTCGGTAGTCCAAACATGGCGGCCTTTTAAAACTTCCACTTTGTACTCCGGATGTTGGGGCAGGCTCGCAGAAACACGATCTCCCTGTGCTTCCACCTTCTTGTACCTATCCTTCAGCGAGCGTGCGTAAATTTCCGCAAACTCAGCGGCCTTCTCTTCACTCGACCACCGCGATACATAGAGCAACGCCAAGGGCGCCGTCGCGTCGTTCTTCGGACGCGCCGCGTAGTAATACCCGCCCCGCCACTCCGGGTACAGCCGCTCCGACAGCTTCTTCCCCGCATACTGCTCGATCAGCACCGCAACGTCGAACTCGCCCATCGCCCCAATGTCGAACTTCACGTAATCCTTGAAGTCGCGCTTGAATTCCGGCACGCGCATGGGCTCGATCTTCTCGCCTGACAAATAAGTCTCCGGCTGCATAATCTGCCGCGTAGTGTGGGGAGGATTCGCCAGTACGCCGGCAAATGCCTTCTCCTTGCCGCCTTTTTCCATCAGCTTGATCACGAACTTCATTCCGTAGCTGTAGGGGAACGTGAGCGACTCTCTCAAAAAGATCGGGGCGTCCTTGAAAACCTTCGAGTCGTCGGTTCCATCGGCCATCTGCGCTTCCATGGTTTCGACAAGCTCGGGAGAATCGGCAATCGAGCGCCCGACCGGCGCGAGTTCGTATTCCATCATCACCGCCTCGGCCTGCCCCTCAACCACCGCTTCGCGCGCGTCGTCGATCTCGTCGTTCTCAATGTCCTCCGGCGTGGGATCTCGTTTGATCTCTCCCAAATCCTTGTCGCCTTTCTTCATCCACTTGTCGAGGCCGATCGCCTGATCCTGCAACGCATGCGTCAACTCGTGCGCCATCACCGGCTCCTGCTCTTCCATCGGAACCCAGTCCAGCAGATTCACCGTCTTCGTCTTCGGATCGTAGTATCCCGCGATCTGCTCGCGCAGCAGCGCCACCAGCAGTTTCTCCAGATCAAAATCGCGCGGCAACAGCCCAAACTTTTTCAGCACTAGCTCCGAGCGCTGCAACTTTTTCACATCTTCGTCCTTCATGTGCTTGGTGAGGTAAGCGACCACCTCATCGCGGCTGGTAAGCCGGCGCTTCACCGTCTTTTTGATCGGCAGCCCGGTCTCTTTGCTGTCGAACGCCAGAATCTCATCGACGGAGTGAAACAGCTCCTCCGCCTGCCGCGGCGTGATCTTGACTTCGGGTTTAGTAGCGCCGGCGTCCCCGCCGGCAGGTTGTCGATCCTGCGCAGGAGAAGCTTGTGTAGTATCTGGTCGTGTGGGTCGGACACTCTTGTCCGACTGCTTTTGACTTTGATTTTGGGTTTGATTTTGATTCTGATTCTGATCTTGGGTTTGATCTTGCTGTTGCCAAAAGCTTGCGGGCGGCTGCGCTGAAACAGCTGCAGCAGAAACCACGACAACGAAAATCGTAAGAACAAATAGCTTCTTCATGTCATCCTGAGCGAAGCAAGCGTCTTCGCGAAGCGAAGGCGGTTGCGGAGTCGAAGAGCCTGCCCTGAGCCTGCCGAAGGGACCCCTTACCTGCACAAGCTATCACAGACCTAGCTGGGAGTTCCTGCGGCATGGTTTCGTTTTTCTTGAGCTTACGATCCGGAGTGTGCTTCACAGGGAAAATACCCTGAATCACCCGTGCCACCGTGAGCGCTGCAGGGATCCTTCGACTCCGCAAGCCGGTTCGCCTTCGGCGAATCGGCTCGCTTCGCTCAGGATGACAGAAGTGGAGAAATGCGAACTCTCTCCGCCACCCACTCCCCGGCTTCCCGCGTCCCCAGCGATCCGCCGATATCCTGGGTAGTCTTCTTCTGCCCAACAGCTTCGAGCACCGCGGCTTCAATCTTCTCAGCTTGGCGAGTGAATCCCAGATGACCCAGCATCATCGCTGCAGTCAGAATTGCACCGAACGGATTCGCCACATTCTTCCCCGCGATCGGCGGCGCCGAACCATGCACCGGCTCAAACATCGACGTCCTCCCAGGGTGAATATTCCCGCTCGCGGCCATGCCCAGGCCGCCCTGCAAGCCTGCGGCGAGGTCAGTGATGATGTCGCCGAACATATTATTGGTCACAATCACGTCGAAGCCGCGCGGATCGCGCACCATCTGCATGCATAGCGCGTCCACGTACATGTGCTGGGTTGCGATCTGCGGATTTTCGGCGCTCACTTCCTTGAACGCGCGCTGCCACAAGCCGCCGGCGTGCGTCATGGCATTTGACTTGTCGCACATGAGAACTCGACTGCGCCGCGAGCCATCAGCTTTCAGGTTGCACTCGCAGTATTCAAACGCGTAGCGGATAATGCGCTCCACCCCCGTGCGCGTGTTGATGTCTTCCTGAATCGCAATCTCGTCCGGCGTGCCCTGCTTGAAGACTCCGCCGGCATCGGTGTAGACGCCCTCCGTGTTTTCGCGGATGACGACGAAGTCTACATCCTTCGGCTCGACGCCCTTCAGCGGACACAGCGCCGCATCGAGCAGACGCACCGGGCGCACATTGGCGTAGAGATCCATCTTGAAACGCATGCCGAGGAGAATCTCTTTGGCGTGGATGTTGGTCTTGACTCGAGGATCGCCGAACGCTCCAGCAAGGATAGCGTCGAAGTCACGGCCAAGCATGGCGAAGCCGTCGGGAGGAACGGTGACGCCGTCGCGGAGGTAACGGTCCGCGCCCCAGTCGAATTCGGTGAACTCAACGTCAGCCCCCGAGGCCCGAATGACTTTAAGAGCCTGAGGGATTACTTCCTGTCCGATCCCGTCTCCCGGGATGACGGCGATGCGCTTTTTGGAAGGCTTTTGCGGGTCCACGGCAGAAAAACTAACACAAGCCGAGCAGAATGAGTAGGTTGTTATCAGTCGGCAATCGGAAATCGGCAATGAATCATTCGACCGTTCGCTATAATCAATAGTTCCATGAGCCGTACTCCACTCCAAGAGGCGCTTCGTACACAGCCCGGCACCGGACCACATCCGATGCGCGAGGGCGATTACCGCGGAACCACGACGGCCGCCTGCTTTACCGATCCGCAGGCGGAGTTCGCCACGCTGCTCGACGGTAGTGGAATCTATGACCTGGGCTTCCGCGCCTGGCTCTCGCTGACCGGCGCCGATCGCGTGCGCTGGATGAATGGCATGGTCACGAACAACATCCGCGATCTCGCCGTTGGCCACGGCGTATATGCATTTCTGCTCAACCCGCAAGGCCGCATCCTGGGCGACCTGTACGTTTACAACCAGGGAGAGGCGCTCATCGTCGAAACTGATCGCAGCCAGGTGGAGAAAATCGTCGCCACGTTCGATCATTACATCATCATGGACGACGTGGCGGTGACAAACATCAGCGAGAAGCAGACCGCTCTCGGTTTGACGGGACCCAGGTCGCGCGCGATTCTGAACAAGGCTGGAATTGAAGTTCCGAATCTGCAGCCGTTGCAGATGATCACTCCAAAATGCGAGTGTGATTGCGGCTGCGTGGAGTGCACCGTGGTTTTCGGAGAGTGTGAGCCCCATGAATCTTACGAAATCTGGTTTGCGCCAAAAGATGTTTACAAGACTTGGAACGCGCTGATTGCCGCCGGCGCGACGCCTGTGGGCAGCGAAGCGCTGGAGATGCAACGCATCGTAGCAGGCATTCCGTTGTATGCGGCTGATATTCGCGAGCGTGACCTGCCGCAGGAAACTGAGCAGATGCGCGCGCTTAACTTCAACAAGGGCTGCTACGTTGGGCAGGAAATTGTGGAGCGCATTCGCTCGCGCGGCAACGTGCATCGCAAGTTCAGCGGATTCCTGGTCGAGGGCGCGGCGGAAATCGCGGCGGGGGACAAGATTTTCTCCGGCGACAAGGAAGTTGGCGAGGTCACCAGCGTCGCGGTCGTCGACACGCCATCCGGCCGACGGACTGTCGCTCTGGGATACATCCGGCGTGAAGTGGGAACTCCAGGGCGCGAGGTGACCATCGGGAACGTTAAAGCCACGGTGGTGCAGTTGCCTGTCGAGAGCGGCGCGCTGCCGCGGGAAAACCCGCTGTTGCACTCGGCTTAGAAACACTTAAACGCGGAGTTCGCGAAGAAAATCCGCGGAGGCCGCAAAGAAACAGCTTCATCCAAGATTCTATTGAAGCGATTTACGAGGAATGAACGTTATGGCTGAGAAGAAACAAGATTCAGGCTTCACTGTAACGGATCGTCGCTTGTTCACCGAGGACGGAGAGTTGCGCAAAGAGGTTCGCGAGGAAGCGGAGCAGCCCAAGGCTCCGGCGCCCCCGGCATCGGCTCCAACCCCCGGCCCGACCGCAGCTAAGGAAGCTGCCCCTGCCGCGAACTCTGTAGCCGCGTTTCCAGCAGCAGACGGAGTTGCGGGAAGGGATATGCCCGTGGCGCCTTCGGCAGCCGAGCAGCTAGCGCAGGCCGAAGCATATCAGGCATCTTCGAAAGATCTGGATTCACGGGTCGAACTCAGCGGACGCTCGGCCAAAGACTTTGAGATGACCTTCGAGCGTTTCCTCGCCTCGCTCTACATGACGGCGATGCTGCAGTTGGGGTTGATGCACGAGCAGGGCGGCCAGCCGCGCATCGACATCATCGGCGCGCGCCAGACAATCGACACTCTTTCCCTGCTGGCGGAAAAAACTAAAGGCAACCTGACTCCCACGGAAGAAAACTTTCTGCAGAACAGCCTCTATGAAGTTCGCATGGCATATGTCGAAGTGACCAACGCGTTGTCTCGCCCGCCACAACCTGGAGCTGCCACCGGGACCAGCGGACGATGAAATCAGTGGCCAGTGATCAGTGGTAATCAGTGGTCAGTGGTCAGTCCGGAGGGTTTTCACTGACCACTAGCCACTGACCACTGACCACTATTCTTGAAGAGCAAACCATGAAGGTTCACGCATGAAGGCTACGCTCACCGTGCTCGGAAGCGGCACGTCCATGGGCGTACCTACGCTCGGTTGCGATTGCGCGGTCTGCTTCTCGAAAGACCCGCGCGACCGGCGCACCCGGCCTTCGGTGATGATTGAATACGCGGGCAAAGTTGTGCTCATCGATACCTCGCCCGATTTTTACGGGCAGGCCATTCGCGAAAAGATTACGCGCGTGGACGCGGTTTTCTACACCCACACCCATGCCGACCACATCCTGGGCATCGACGATCTGCGCCCGCTCAGTTACCGGCACAAGCCGGAGAAGTTGCCGCTCTACGCGCGCCCGGACGCGGCGGCCTTTCTGCGCAAGATGTTCACCTACATTTTCGACGCCGACTACAAATATGGCAGCTTGCCCCAACTCGAGCTGCGGCCGATTGACGGACCGGTCGAACTTTTTGGGGCGCGTTTCGAGCCGGTGCGGCTGATTCATGGCGATGCTGAGATTTACGGCTTTCGCTTCGGGTCAGCGGCGTATCTCACCGATCACAGCGAGATTCCCGAGGCATCGTTTCAACAGTTGGAGGGACTGGACATTCTTTTTCTGGATGCGCTGCGGCACAAGCCGCATCCCACGCACTCGACGGTGGAGAATTCGTTGCGCATCGTGGAGCGGGTGAAGCCGAAGCGCGCATTCTTCACGCATATCTGCCACGATTTGGGGCACGAGGCGACCAACGCAACTCTGCCGCCGCAGGTCCGGCTGGCTTATGACGGGATGAGGCTGGAGTTTGAAATCAGGGGTCAGGGATCAGGGGCCAGTGGTCAGTAAAACCCTTGCGAGGTGCTGACTTACTGACCACTAGCCACTGGCCACTGATCACTGCTATGCAAGTCTTCCACAAACTCGACGACGTTCCGGCGGGATTTGGGCTCTCGCTGGTGAGCGTGGGTAATTTCGACGGAGTGCACCGGGCGCACGCGCATGTTTTGGGAGAGATCGTGCGGCGGGCGCGGGAGAGCGACTGCAAGGCTGTGGCGGTGACCTTTGAGCCGCATCCAGCGCGCATTCTGCGGCCGGATTCTGGACTGAGGCTTCTCAGTCCCCTGCCCGAAAAGCTTCGTTTGCTCGAAGCGACTGGCATCGACGCAGTGCTGGTGCTGCCCTTTGGGCGCGATCTATCTCTGATGACGCCGCGGCAGTTTGTGGAGCGCATCCTCAAGAAGAAGCTGCATGCCCACGAGGTGCATGAAGGCTACAACTTTCGCTTTGGGCACAAGGCTGCCGGCGACGTGAACCTGTTGAGTCAACTCGGGCAGGAGATGGGCTTTGAAGTCAAAGTCTATGCGGAAGAGAAATTGCGCGGCGAGCCGGTTTCGAGCAGCCACATCCGCAAACTGATCAGCGAGGGTCGGGTGAGCCGGGCGCGGCATCTGCTGGCGCGTCCGTTCTGCATTCTGGGCGCGCCGGGGCGCGGGCGCGGGCTGGGATCGAAGTACACCGTTCCCACTATCAATTTGGCGCGCTATGAAGAGCTTGTGCCCAAGGATGGCGTCTACATCACGTGCACGCGCGTGGGAGCGGAGCGCTTTGATTCGGTCACGAACGTGGGCAATCGTCCTACGTTTGGGGCGGATTCGTTCGCCATCGAGACTCACCTGCTGAACTTTCATCCCATCGAGTTAACGCCGGAGAGCGAAGTCGAAATTTGTTTTCTTAACCGGGTGCGCGATGAGATCAAATTTCCGTCGGTGGAGGCCCTTCGCGAGCAGATCGCACGGGACGTGAAAAAGGCGCGAAGGTATTTTCATCTGCTGCGCTAGTCGGATAGTTTACGGCTTTACCCGCCAATTTCCAGGAATCCACAACCGTGGTTGTGAGCGACGCCTGTTCACTAATGAGGTGCCTTTCGACAGAGGCAATCAAGGGTGCGAATTCTCAGCTACAGAGGGTTGCAGCAAACGTAGTCCCCCAGCCGGACACACATCTGGATACTCAGCGTTTTCAAAGGATTTTCCATCCTTAGGCTGGAAACCTTGAAGCCAATCTACCAGTTTGGCCACCGAAGCTGGAAATGGGCTCTCGCCGTCCGGATTTAACCAGTGCATGCGCCAGGCTTCATGTTCCACCCAATTCCCGGCTGCATCCTGGCCGTCGCGCAAAGGAATCTCCGCTGCAAAGCTCTCGGATTCCTGCCGAATCAGACCGCCATGGTCTCCCGACAAGCTTCGGAAGTCAGCCGCTCCCAGCAGTTTGGTCAACTGGCGAAGATCTTCCTTCGGCAGCTTGCCGTGTAGCCGCTGGGTCTGGCCGTTGTCCAGCGACCGCACAATTCGATAGTCTCCATTCCGAGAAATGGCAGCACAGACGTGGCGTAGATTCCCCTGCCGCACCATTCCGGAATTGTCGTAGGAAAGCCGAGCCATCAAGTCAGGATCGGGGGGATGGTACCGTTCCTGAGCGATTGAACTTGAGGTGAGGAGAAGGGTCGCGGCTGTAAGCAGCGTTTTCGGCCGGAGATGCATTGTGACCTCCAAAAGATTGACTTCGACATTCTATCGCCGGAACGTACCAGACCGCACTTCTTGCGAATATGCTGGGTGCCAATTGGCGATAAATCGCTTTTGGTCAACCAGTCGAAACTGGCCCACAACCCTGCTGCGACTCAGATGACGCAGGCGGCGGAGCAAGTTAAACTCAGGTGTTGCCGTACACTTGGTTTCAAGTCGTTGAGCGACTGGCTGGCGTGCTCGGCTGCCTGTCTCGTTCCTTGATAAGGGCTTCCTTTCTGAAGCCTACGGTAGTTCTCTTGGCGTTGATTGCGCCGGCCTGGCTGCACGCCGACACGATTTCCGGCACGGTTCAGGATCCATCGGGCGCGGTCATTGCTGGAGCACGGATCGAGATCACCGGCACAGACCTGACCCAGCCAATCGTGCTTTTATCGGACGGACTTGGCAAATTTGCTTCTCCTGAGCTGAAGCCAGGAACCTATTCGGTGCGCGTGACCCGGGAAGGCTTCGAACCCCTGGTACAGGCTGTGACTTTGCCAGGAGCCGGCCAACTGCTACTGACGCTCAGCGTTGCCAAACAACAGGAAATCATCTCAGTGCCGGGAAGGAGTCTCGCGTTTGCCAACTCTGATCCGGTTTACCGGCAACTCCGCAGCCTCGGGCTGGGGCAAACGTTTCGCTTCGACAATTTTACGTTGACCTGGGACTGCGCCACCTTTCGGTTTCAAAAAGGAACGCTGACATTTTTGAGTCCGGTGAATGGCATCGTGACCGGCGCGATCTTCGTTGGGGAAGGACACTTTAATTTGAAACCGGTGATTCGTCTCGACGCCCGCGAACTGCACCGGCGAACCGGCGAAAACGAAGTCAACGAGGAATTCACTGAGGCTGTTTTCCGGTTCACTGCGGATGCTCGCCTGAAGTTCCTTGTCGGAGTTGGCGACCAAATAGAGCCGTCCGCTGAAGCAGCTACTGCCCTTACACACTGGCGAGAGAAGGTGCGGCATCGCCACGAGCAAGCTTTGAGTTTTACGCAGTTTCTGTTGCAAGGCGAGACCATGGACAACGTGGATGCCGACCTTCTGGCTGCCGTCTACAATCGCGCACATCCGGAATTCATGAATGCCTATCTCCGTGGCAAGAAGCATAAGGATCTCCGTTTTTTTGTCAGGAATCGGGTGGGAGCGCTGCCTCAGATGGATTCATCGGAGGAAGTTGCGCTAGTCAACGTCGATTCCGAAAGCTTAGAAGATGGAGTCTGGTATCTCGCGCACTTGAAGCCGGAATACTTGAACCGAACGGCAAGTTCCGCCGAAGACCGGCGCCTGTTTGCCACGCATCGTTACAAAATCGAAACCGTGATTGCGAAGAATGGGCATTTGTTCAGCAGCGCTACCATCGCCTTCGAACCTCTGGTAGCCGGAGAAAGAGTGATGAAGTTTGGACTGCTGCCGAATCTGCGGGTCACGCGGGTTACGGATGAGCAGGGCCAGGATCTTCATTTCATTCAGGAAAGCCGCAAGGAGGATGGTTCGTTCTACGCGATACTTCCCGCCGCGCCGCCGATGGGGAAGGAAAAGTCGATTACTGTCGAGTACGCGGGCGACAAAGTGCTGGCAGAAGCAGGCGAGGGAAGTTTTTACGTTTATGCCCGAACCTCGTGGTATCCCAACCTGAATGGGTTTGGCGAGAAGGCGCTTTATGATCTGACTTTCAAAGTTCCGCGGAAATACAAAGTCGTCAGCGTCGGGCAACTCAAAGGAGAATCGGTTGAACAGGATCTCGCCGTCACCCATTGGGTAACGCCAAAACCCGTGGCAGTGGCGGGATTCAACTATGGCCAGTACGAGAAGCTGGAGCTGCCGGACGAGCTTACTGGCTATAAAATTTCGGGCTACTACTTGACTGAGCTGCCCAACAACCTGCGGCACGCTCGCGCGCTGCAGTCGCTGGCGCCGCGCGGGATGACCAAATATGCGCTCGAGCAAACACGGGCCCAGTTGCAGCTTTGCACGTATTACTTCGGCAAGAGCCCTTATGACGACATCTACGTGACCGAGCAGCCGGATTTTAATTTCGGACAATCCTGGCCCAACCTGGTTTACCTTCCCATCTCCGCCTACACCGATTCGACGCAGAGGTGGATGCTCTTCGGATCCATCAACAACAAGTTCACCGGCTTCGTGCAGGAAGTAACGCCGCATGAAGTTTCCCACCAGTGGTGGGGACATGCGGTGGGCTGGGCTTCTTACCACGATCAGTGGCTGTCCGAGGGATTTGCGGAGTTCTCGGCGGGACTGTTTCTGCAACAGGCGGTCGCCGGAGACTGGCGGAAGGATTACATCGAATTTTGGGAGCGCCTGCGCAAGCGCATTTTGGAAAAGAACAATTTCGGCATCGCTCCCAATGACGCTGGGCCGCTGTGGATGGGACTGCGGTTGATCTCTCCCCGCACCGAGAGCGCCTACCAGAATGTGACGTATCCCAAGGGCGCTTACGTTCTGCAGATGTTGCGTTCGATGATGTACGACCCCGAGGACAAGGACAAGGCATTCATCGCCATGATGCATGACTTTGTGGAGAGCCATCGGGAGAAGGCAGCGACCACGGAATCGTTCAAGGCCATTGCCGAGAAACATATGACCAAGGCGATGGACTTCGGCCGAAACGGGCGACTGGATTGGTTTTTCGACGAATGGGTGTATGGCACGCAAGTGCCGAAATACCACTTCGAGTATCAAATGGCTCCGGCGGAGGGCGGCAAGACTAAGCTGCACATGACCCTTACCCAGAGCGAAGTGGACGAACACTTCGGCATGCTGGTTCCGGTGTTCGGCGACTTTGGCAAAGGAATGGTCCGGCTCGGGCAGATCGGAATCGCAGGCAACAGTACGCGCGAAGTCGATTTCTTATTGCCCAGCCAGCCGAAGAAGGTCGCGCTCAATGCGTACAAAGACATCCTTGAACGATGATGAGTCAACGGGCGCGTCGATCAGTTGCTCAACGCGAGTGTGGCAGATAGCCTGACTCCATGGGCAGCTTGCCATCCACGCGGACGACACTGACCGTGTTGTCGATGGAGTGGATTTCCACCAGGCCCACCGCTCCGGGAGTGGACTGCACAATCTTGATTACGTCGGCATCGGAGTCGGCCATCAGGATGGAATCCTTGTGAGTGGCGATCAGCGCCTTCCATTCGGGTGCGCTCACCTTGATCAGGCGTTCGAGGGTTTCGGTCTCTCCGGCTGAGTCCCGGTGCAGAACCAGCACAATGTTCTTGCCGTCGGGCCACTTCTTGACGTCTGCGCGGAAAATCTTGGCGAGATGAACCGCAGTCACGTTTTCAACCTTGTTGTCTTTGTCTACCACGACCGCCATGTGGTGCGCGAAGCAGGGCCTGAGGAACGTCAGGAGAAAAACAGAGAGCAATGCTGCACGCTGAAATCGCATAAGCACATCCATTCAGAGCGTCGCGAACCGAAGTGATACGACGAGGCTAACCTAGAATTCATCGGCCAGAAGTAAAAACATTGTCAAATGCGGGAGCGTACCAAGGTTGGAAACATCTGTTTACTGCGGGCGCCAGGTCAGGTCCACACGCACGGGAATGTCGTTTTTCACCGGCATCGTGAGTAGAGTGGGTGGATCGATTTTGAAATCGGTAAGCGTTGCCGGAATGCTTCCCGTGATTCGTATCTGGTCTGCCTGCTTCACTAGTTGGAACGGAACCTGTTTGTACTGGACAGTCTGGCCGGCGAATTGGATTTCGAGATCGGCCTGAATGGTCGAAGAGGTTGAAGCGGATTCGGGTAACTTCGTGCGCACCGTGACCATGGGAAACTGCGCCCCGCGGGTTACCTGAATCATGTGGAGATCGCGGTTGCTGTCGCCCGAGTCGAAGGACTTCACTGGGACGGCAATCAGAAAATCGCATTGTCCGTCATGGCAAATTCCCTTGCCGCGCACCTCGTGGCTGACGCCTTCGGACTGGTGCAGCGGGTGCGACACGTGATAGGTCAGAGTGCCTTGCTGCAGAATCCATTGGTTGTCGGCAGCGGAGGCCAGCTGCGAAAGCGCCAGAAGCAGACATGCGGCAATCTTCATAAGCGGTGTCATAGCCTTTCAGAACTTCACAGAAACTGACAGCAGTGCGGCGCCAAACGCTCCGGCAGTGACAATGGCCACCGGTCCATGCGCCTGCGCGATGCCGTGAACTTTTTCTCCTTTGCTCTTTTGATCGAAGGCCATGATCCCCAGGATGGGAGTCAGGATCATTCCCGGACCGTGGATCCAGGCCATCGCTTTGTGGAAACGGATGGGCCCGCGCGTTTCGGTTCCAGGTACCCGGGGCGCGCGGATGGCATAATAGGCGCTCATGAAATACAAATCTCCGGCGAGCCCGCCCAGTGCGGCGTGCAGATCGCGGGAAGTCTTGCTGGTGTCTTTGCCGCCCGCGCCGAAGGAAGTGATAACAGTCGCGGTGATCGGAATCGCGGCGATTAAGCCCAGGCGCTGATGGATTTTCAGCATGTGGGTGCGCTTGTCGAGAAGCGCCTGCTGCTTTAAGTCCCCTTGCGCTTGGGAGGCGGAGAAACCCAGGTCTTCCAGCGAAGGCTCGGTTTTCGTGCTAGAGGGCGCGTTCGGCAATTCGCTGGGAGGCTTTGTGGTTGGCTCCTGTCCCGCCTGCGGCTTATCTTGTGATTCTTGCTGTTTTTTCTGATCCTGAGGAGGCGCTGACTTCTGGGCATCCTGAGAGCTGGAAGATGCTGGATCGGGATTTTGCGCGAATAACTGCGATGAAACGCCAACCAGGAATAATGCCGTCAGTGCGATGGTTCCAAGGCGAATCCGATTCAAGACGATCCTCGGCTTCCGGTACAAGATCGAATCATCGAAACTAAACTGAAAAGCAGCCCCGCGAATGCTTCGAATAGATGCGGTCTTGCCTGTGCGGGATGCCTGGGCATTCGCCGTCTGCCCGCAGGATCGACACGGAGAAATTCTACTCGATAGGCTCGACCGCGACGCATTCTTCAGAAACGTCGCGGCCGGGCCGCTGCACGATCACAATAGCGGCGAGCACAAAGATAATTCCGACGGTTTGAATCGGGCGCAGCACTTCTCCTAACAGAAGCGCGGCGAGAACGATGGAGAACACCGGTTCCAGGCAACTGGCGATGATGGCACGCGTGGGTTCGAGATGCTGCAGACCGAGGAAGTAGAGCGAGAACGCTCCAAGCACGGAAATCATCGAGAAGACAAACAGGAACACCCATTGCGCCAGTGCGTAGTGGGCGGCGACGATTTTCCACGGAGGGTTGACGAACAGCCAGAAGATTGCAGCCGCGGCAAGCGTCCAGACCAACACGCGCCAGCGGTCGTAACGGGTGAGGATGCGGTGTCCACCGACGTTGTAGAAGGCAAAGGAGAATGAGGCCAGCAGCGCGGCGAGCAGGCCGTAAGAATCGAGGCGAAGGGCTCCTCCGCCATTTGATTTTGTTCCGATGATGCCGATGACGAGCGCAATGCCGGCAACCGCCAGCATTACGGCAACCACTTTTCGCAGCGAGAGTTTTTGTTGGCGGCGAGCTACGACATAGAACAAAACCCATACCGGAGCGGTGTATTGCACGATGATGGCGGTAGCGACGTTGGTTCTCTGGATCGCGACGTAATAAAAATAGTTCGAGACGGCGACCCCGAGCGTTCCCAGCAGGAAGCAGTAGGCGAGATCACGCGCGGGCAGCTTGATGCGTTGCCATCCCTGCGATGCAACCAGGAGAGGAACTAGAACCAGCAGAGAGAATGTGGTGCGGGTTTGGGAAAGAATGAGTGGGTCGATGGGACGAAGGGCGCTGGCGCTTAATGATAGCCTCCCCGTGAAGACGGCGCGGCCCAGTGCGGCAGAGACTCCCCAAAGAAATGCCGCCGAAGCGATGAAGAAATAGCCGCGCAGAGGATGAGGGCGCTGATTTGAACTTGAGATGGCGAGCCTCGCGAACCGTTTCGATGATCAGGCAGCGGAGAGGAAGCGGTCAAGGCGCTCAGGATCGAAGCCTTCAATCACTTCTGTGCCCGCGGCGGCGACAATAACCACCGTTGGGGCGGAGCGGCAGTGGTAAGTGTCGAGCAACTCGGCGCGGGCTGCGGGGTCGGTGGTCATGTTGCGTTCTTCGAAGGCGAGGCTCTTTGCTTCCAAAAAGATTCTCATCACTTCGCAGTTGAGGCAGCCGGATTGGGTAAAGAGGAAGATTTTAGGGGGCATAGGTTGAGCGCATCTAAGCATCCAGATATTCGATCTCGGCGGTGATCTTCGCAGTTTTCTCGAGCATGGCTGAGACCGAACAGTATTTTTCTTTCGAGAGGCGGACTGCATCTTCGACCGCCTTGCGTGACACTTTACCACCAACACGGTAGATCAGCTTGATTTTGGTGTAGACCGCAGGCGGGTCGGCGGCGCGTTCAGCCTGAGCGCGAACTTCGAGGCTTGTGAAAGGCTCGCGCTTTTTTTGCAAGATTGAGACGACATCGTAGCCGGTGCAGCCGCAGAGGCCGATCAGTACAAGCTCCATGGGACTGTTCCCTGCGGCGTGGTCGCCATCGACCACAATCGAGTGGCCGCTGTCGGAGATGCCGTCAAATCGCTGCTTTTCAATCCATATTGCCTTCGCTTTCGTCATAAGCCTTCTCTTGCTGAGGCTACCTGCGATTGTCCGTGCTTGGTTCGGGATGAATCAGCACTCGGAACAATTCCGGCGCTGCCTGCTTGAATTTGATTTCCAGTTCGGTCTGAATGTCGTGGACTCGGGCCAGCGACAGATCGTCGGAGAGGGTGCAGTGGCAGGAGATGTACAGGCGTCCGCGGACTTTCTTGATGATGAACTCGTGCACATCGAGGATCTCGGGAAATTGCGCGGCTGCCAACTTCAGCCGGCGTTCGAGATCGGCGTCGCGGACCAATTCGTCGCCGGTTTCGATGGTCGCAGGCTCGCTTTCGATGTGCGTGAGGATGTCGGCGATTTCGGGAACGTCGTGGCGCATGTCGGCTTCGAGTTCGGTGACTTGATCGTGGGCGGTTTTCAGAGTCAGGTTCTCGTCGAGTTCGACATGCTGCTCGACATGGAGTCCGTTGAGATCCTGCACGCTGATGTCGTGGACGTTGAGGTTGTGGCGAGTGGCGACGGCGCGAATGCGGTCGAAGATGTTTTCGGAACGCTGCGCGCGGGGCAATGGTTGAACGGTGACGTCGGCGTCGGGAAGAATGTTGTGGACCGCCGCCGTTACAGCGGCTACCAACTGTTCGGAGCGCTGGAAGGTTACGGTGCGCGCGAAGCCAACGGCGAGGTCGGCGAAATAGCGGTTGCCGGCGCGGCGGATGCGCACGCGTCCGATTTCGAGCACGCCGTCGACGCGCGAGACGGCGTCCGTGATTTGCGCGCGAACTCCTGCCGGCGCGGCGTCTAGCAGGGCGTCAACGGTGCGTCGCGCAAGTCTCCAACTCACCGAGACGATTACGCCAGCGACGAACAAGGCAGCGATCGGATCGGCCAGGCGAAGCCAGTCTAGATGATAGATGCGGCCTAGCACGATCAGCACCAGGCCGACCACAACCACGCCTGCGGACCAGACGTCCGTTGAAAAGTGAAGCGCGTCGGCTTCGAGTGCCTGGCTTTCGTATTTGGTGGCGATGCGGCCGAGCGCGCGGGAACGCCAGTAGTCGACGACCATCGAGACGAGCATGACGACGAAAGCCCAGATCGAGGGCTCGACTTCGACTCGGCGGAAGAACAGGCGCATGATTGCTTCGTAGATAACCCAGGCGCAAGTCAATAGAAGCAAACCGGTTTCGACGAAGGCGGAAAAATTCTCTACTTTGCCGTGACCGTATTGGTGGTCGGCGTCGGCGGGCTTGTCGGAGACTCCGACGGAGAGGTAGGTGAGCAGCGCGGCGATCAGATCGAGGGCGGAATGCGCGGCTTCGGAGAGAATTCCGAGACTGCCGGTGGTGAAACCGACAACGATTTTTCCCGCGGTAATTGCGAGGGCGGCGATGACCGAGCTTCCCGCGACAGCGCGCTTTTCGGCGCGCATGGCGTTGGGCGAGTAGAGGGCCGGGGTCCCGGACATGATGGGATTATCGGCGATAACGCAGGATTGCGCCAACCGCGAATTTGTTTTGCGGCGAGATCAAAAGAGCCCTTCATCGCGGAGGGCGCTGAGAACGGCCGCGGAGGGCGCTGAGAGACAATGGTTGACGTTAACGGCAGCATCGTGCCCGCCCTTCCGCAAAGAACGCGAAAGAGTGGGGACCCTCTCCCATGGTGCTGCGGCCGAGGTCAAAGGTCCGACGCGGCCCACCGCGCCGGGATTGCTGTCAAGATGAAGGATTTTGCACGCTACCAATCGGTCGCGTCGCCTCTACTGCGGGGAAGCGCGTCTATGCTAGGATGCTAGGTTCGGGTGGTTTTGACTTCCTGATGTACCAATCCTTGGAGGAATCTTGTATGCGTAAGAGTTGGTTGGTGTGTGTGTTGTTGGGAACGCTGGCTTGGGGACAGGCGCGGCCAGCGGCTCCGGCGCAGGCTCCGGAGGCCGAAAATAAGACTGAAAAGCCGGCTGCGGCGCCTGCTGCGGAAGTGGCGATGACGGCGGATGTGATCACGATCAAGGGTGTTTCCTGTCCGGACTACGGGAAGCTGGCAGCTGCGTTGACGGCAGCCGCAGGCAAGACCGGCACCGCCACGGGGAAGACGGCTGCAGCCGCGAAGAAGTCGGCGGAGTGCGAGATCACGCGGGCGCGCTTTGAAAAGCTGACCAAGGCGCTGCAACCGGGTGCAGTTCCGCTGAATGCGCAACAGAAGCGTACGTTGGCCAATCAACTTCCGAGCGTCATAGCCATGTCAGAGGCCGCGAAGAAGAAGGGTCTGGACAAGACACCGGGCTATGTAGAGACGCTGAAGTTCGTCAAAATGAGGATTCTGGCGCAACGAATGCAAGACGAAGTGCGGGAAGAGGCGGACAAGGTTCCGCAAGCGGACATTGAGAAGTATTACAAGGGTAATCCGGAAGCGTTTGAGCAATTCTCGCTGGACCGGCTGTTTATCCCGAAGAACAAGCAGCCATCGGCTGAGGAGCGGGAAGAAGCCAAAGAAGAATCGAAAGAGGCCGAGAAGCTGACTGAAGAGCAGCAGAAGGCCAAAGATGCCGCCGAGAAAGCCAAGCAGGAAAAAGGCGAACAGGAAATGACCGCGCTGGCCGACAGCTTGCGCGCGCGCGCGGCAGAGGGCGAGGATTTTGTCAAGCTGCAGAAGGAAGCGTTTGAGGCTGCGGGCACGAAGGTGGAGAACCCCACTGTGAACCTGCCCAAAGTGCGGCGCACCGGGCTGCCTCCGGCGCATGCTGCGGTGTTTGAGCTGACCGTGGGCGAGTCCTCGGTGGTCATCAACGACCAGGGCGGCCACTACGTGTACAAGGTGGTGAGCAAAGAAGTTCTCCCGCTTGACCAGGTGAAGGACGAAATCCATAACAAGCTGAAGGGCGAACGCCTGAAGGAGATGATGGAGAAGTACACGAGCTCGATTCAGACGGTAACCAACGAGGCTTATTTTGGACCAGCACCGCCGCCCGGACCGGGGGTTCGCCCGCGGATACCTCCGCCGGCAGCGCCACAGGGCGCGGCAAAGCCTTCGATGCCACCGGCTGCGAGTACACCGGCGCAGCCTGCGGCGCAGACTCCGGCTGCGGCTCCTGCGGCGAAGCCAAACTAAGACATTTCATAGGGCAACGGAGGAATAAGCTGCCGGGCAGCCTCAAGGGCTAGAGCCCGCGTATTGATTGGCTTTGGACGGCACGGCTAAACGCCGTGCCCTTCCGAGCGATCCTTCCCAAGGCATATGAGATAGTTTCCCGTTATAAGTTGAGCTAAATGGAGAGCGCGAAACCTGTTGTCGTGGTCACCGGCATTGCGGGGAACCTGGGGCGCCGGTTGCTTCCGCTGCTGGAGAACTTTTCAGTGATTGGGGTGGACCTGAGTCCACCCCAAACTGATTTGGCGCTGCAATTTGAGCGTTTGGATCTGGGCGAGGAGTCCTCGACGCGCGCGTTTTATGAACTGCTGCACGACACGCGGCCGGTTTCGGTGGTTCATCTTGCATTCGTGATCGATCCCGTGCGCACGGGCGTGCTCGATAGCGAGCGGATGTGGCAGATCAACGTGGCCGGCACGGCGCGGGTGATGGAAGCGGTCACCGAGGCGAATCGCACGGCGGAGTCGCCGATCCGGCAGTTCATTTTTCCCAGCAGCGTTTCCGCGTACGGGCCCAACCTGCCCGGGCCCGCAACGGAAGAATCTGTGCTGGCGGCGCACACGCTGCCCTACGCGATTCATAAAAAGCAAAGCGATGAGGTGGTGCAGCAGCGTGCGCCGGCGCTGCGAGGATGCAGCGTGTACATTCTGCGTCCCCACATTTTTGCCGGGGCCAGCGTGGAGAATTATTTGCTGGGTGCGTTTCGGGGCACGGTCAACGGCAAAGGCGCGCAGGCGGAAAAGATGCGGAGCGAGGGCAAACGGCTGCCCTGCATGCTGCCGCGCGGGCAACAGTATCTCGACAACAAGATTCAGTTTGTCCACGTGGACGATATGGCGCGGCTGATCGCTCATATTCTGCACCGCGATCCGGAAGCGCAACGGCTGACCATTCTGAATGTGGCTGGACGCGGGGAGCCGCTCACCTTCGGGCGCTGCATCGAGATGGCACAGGCGAAACTGGTGCGCGTGCCGGGAAAGTGGGCGATGAAGCTGGCGCTGGAATATCTGTGGAAGCGGCAAATTTCGGCAATTCCGCCGGAGGCCCTGCCTTACATCATCGGCGAGTACATCATGAACACGGACCGGCTGAAGAGCTTTCTAGGCGCGGAGTATGAGAATGTGATGCGTTACACGATTGTGGAGGCGTTTGCCGATAGCTTCAAGAATATGCCGGCAATGGAGCAGAGCGCTGACGTCAGATAGGGCCCTGGGTCTTAGAGAAAGGACGAATACCAATGTCCGGCCATGGTTCACAGCACGAGAACATCATCTCGGCTATCAAGCAAAGCCCCTCTTGCATAAACGAGCGGCTTGTAGCAGTCGACAATGCGGAAATTACGGCCTTGCACTACGCTGTAGTAATGAATGACGGCAATCTAGTTCGAGAGCTACTCGATCTCGGTGCGGATATCGAGTGTAGAAACGACGTTGGACATACGCCACTCATGATGGCGGCTTATAATAAGCGCCGATCTATCGCGCGTTTGTTGGTTCAGCGAGGCGCCGATTTGACTGCGGTTAGTGCGGAAGGAAAGACTGTCCTCCATTATGCGTCCCAATACGGCGACATCGAGTTAGCTAAGCAGGTTTTAGATGCACGTGTGCCAGTGAATGCAGCGGATTTTGAAGGCTACACTGCCTTGCACTGCTCGGTGATCAACGATGAGGTCGAGGCGGTAGAAATGCTGATAAAACACGGCGCAGACCCAACGGCCAAGACAAGCAAATCTGCAAGGCATGGGGGAAGCAAGAGCGTTCGCGACTTCGCGGAGAGTTTCAGCAAGCGCAGCGTTGCCCGTCTGGCGGCGCAGCCGCAGACCCAACCGCGAACACAGGAGAAACGATGGTGGGAGTTCTGGAAAACCAAAGCCATCCAACTCAAAGCAGGGTCTCCCAACAAGGGTCCTTCGGTTCTACAGGCGGTAATTGACAAAGACCCAACGCTTGCGCTAGACCGATTGCACCAAGACGGTAGCGTCGACGAAAAGGGTCAATACGGTAACGTCGCACTTCATTACGCTGCGGCATACGGATACCTCGACGTGATTGAGGCGATCCTCAAGGCTGGTGGCACAGTGGACCCGAAGAATACTGCAGGGCAAACACCATTAGTGTATGCGATGTTGGAAGGCCAACCCGCTGCAGCCCGCCTCTTGTGGAAGCACCAAAGCAGCAAATTCAATGAATCAGGCAGAGCGAAGCTCATAAGAGAACTTTGCAGTATTGGCGTCGATTGGTCATTTCTACCAGGCGAAGCATCTTCGGGGTACTTTCAAAAGGGAAGCCCGATTGGGCATAATTTTCATCCCCGCGCCAAACAGATCGGGGACGAGTTGCATAAAGATGGCGGCATCGAGGCGATGCGTGATGCTCATGCTTCTATAGCTCAGATACTCGGGGACAAAGCTGCGAGCAATCTCTCATGTATCTGGAATCATGTCGGCGACTGGATCGACTAGCATGAAGAGGCACGCATGAACTTCTTAAAACGATTGTTTGGTGGCGGCACAAAGTTGCAAACACTTGCAACCCCTAAACGGTCGCAGCCACCACCACCATTGTCACAAGCGCGCACTATGCAGCAGCAACGCCGGTTGAAAAAAGAAGGCGCCCTTAGGTGATAGATCTTGGGTGATAGGTCATAGGAAAACCAAGCTCCAGCTCTTTCCTCGCTTGTTCTTCTTCGCTGCCTTACTTCTTTCCGCGATACAAGCCTGCGATCCCGAAAGTGTAGGGCGTCCAACTGGCTTCGCTAAAACCGGCGCGGAGCATGCGGGCCTTCATTTCTTCCGGGTCGGGAAAGCGTTCGACCGAGTTGGGGAGATAGGCGTAGGGGCCGCGGACGCCGGAAAGCAGAGTGCCGATGCGCGGGAGAATCTGCTTGAAGTAGAAACGATACAGATGGCCGATGGCGCCTTTGGGTTCGCTGAAATCGAGGATGCCGCACTCGCCGCCGGGGCGCAGAACGCGCTCGATCTCGCGCAGGCCGGCATCGTAGTCGGCTAGATTGCGGAAGCCGAAGGCTGAGGTCACGAGAGCGAAGTGCTGGTCGGGAAACGGAAGGCGGAGAGCGTCAGCTTCGATCCAGCGCGGCACTGCGGAGTGGCTATTTGTTGAGGGCTTGTCTAGCGACTTGCTCCGGGCGCGCTGTAGCATGGCATGCGAAAAGTCGGCGCCCAATATCTGCGGGGCAGCGCTCCCTGCTTGCTTGCGCAAGGCGAAAGTCATGTCCCCTGTGCCGCAGCAGAGATCGAGAACCCGGGAGTCGGGCTGGGCGAGGATATGGGCGAAGGAGCGCGCCGTGCGGCGCCACCACAGGCGATCGACGTTGAATGACAACACGTGGTTGAGCAGATCGTAACGCGGAGCGATCGAGGTGAACATCTCACGGACGGCGCGCGCGGCTGCGTCGGGATCGTGGGCGCCCTGGGGAGCGGCGCCAAGGACGGGTTTGGGGGCAGTGGGCATGATCGCCGCTGATCCAATTGCTGATTGATGATTGCTGATTGTTGATTAAAATCTCTTCTGACTCCAGCCTTGTCTTTCAATCATCAATCAACAATCATCAGTCAACAATTTCATTTGCCCCATCCGCCATGGGACAAGCGGCGCAATTCCTCGACGGCATTGATCACCACGCTGTCGGGCACATCGGCGGCGATTTCGACCTTGCCGATTTCCCGCGGCAACACGAAGTGCACCACGCCGCCTTGTGTTTTCTTGTCGGCCTGAAGGCGCGCTAGAATCTTGCGGGCGCTCACTTTGAGTTCGGGCAGGCGGCTCAGGCTGAGCACGGCGTCGGCGATGCGGCCGGCGGTAATGCTGTCGGTGCGGCCCACGGTGAGGGCAATGTTGGTGGCCGCGATGATGCCCCAGGCTACTGCCTCGCCGTGGAGCAGGCTCTGGTAGCCGGTTTCGGCCTCGAGTGCGTGTCCGATGGTGTGGCCCAGGTTGAGCACGCGGCGCAGGCCGCCTTCGCGCTCGTCGGCCGAGACGACTTCGGCTTTCAACTTCACCGACTGGGCGATGAGACCCTCGACTTCTACTGGATCGCGCTTCAGGATCTGAGCACGCTTCTGTTCGAAGCGCAGAAAGAGATCGACATCGCCGATGATGCCGCATTTGAGCGCTTCATACAGGCCGGCCCGAAACTGGCGGGTGGGAAGCGTGCGGAGGACTTCGGGGTCGATCAAGACGGTGCGGGGATGATAAAACGTTCCCAGCAGGTTCTTCCCTGCCCCAAGGTTTACGCCATTCTTGCCGCCGACCGATGCGTCCACCTGGGCAAGGACCGTGGTTGGAACCTGCACCAATTCCACGCCGCGCATGTAAAGGGACGCGAGCAATCCCGTGACATCGCCGACCACGCCGCCGCCCAGCGCGATCAAAACGGCTTTGCGGTCCGCGCCCAGGCGTAACAATTTTTCGGCCAGCGTTTCTATGGTCTTCAGCTTCTTCGCGGTCTCGCCGTCGGCCATCTGGATTACCTGCGGCTTGAAACCAGCAGAAACCAGAGAGTGAACCAGCTTCGTGCCCCAGCGACGGCGCACCCGCGGAACGGTTATCACAAACACTTTGCTGGCCTGAGGCAGCAGTTCCGCGAGTAAGGTTCCGGCCCGCGCCAGCAGGCCGTTCTCAATGCGGGCCTGATAGGGGCGGGGCGAGACATGGATGGTGACCTGCGCCATGGAATCCCATGATAGCGCAACCGCACAGGCGGCTTTGCTCACATAGGGCTGGGGCGTGGTACTATTTGCCCGTTTATGAAAGGTCTTCCAGCCGAGACCGATTTCATCGTGATTGGCGCCGGGGTTGCGGGCTTGCGGGCCGCGATCGAACTGGCGAGCGCGGGACATGTGTTGGTGCTGTCGAAAACACAGGCCATGAGTCCTGGCTCTCAGTCCGCGCCGGGCGAGACGCCCCCGCTCAGCGATGAAGATGAAGTCATCCTGCACCTGCAGGACACTCTGGTCGCAGGTGATGGCCTATGCCGGCCGGCAGCCGTGAAGAGCTTGGTGGACGAAGGTCCTGAACGCATCGAGGAATTGATCGCGTGGGGCAAGCAGGTCGATAAGCACGGAACCAAACTGACGTTCGAAACCGAGGCTTCCTACAGCCACAGCCATGTTCTGCGGGCGCCGGGCGAGTTGACGGGAGGAGAAATCCTGCGCCTGCTACATGCCAAGGCGCGCGCGCACAAGCATATTTCCCTGCTGGAGTTCCAGTTTTCGACGGAGCTTTTGACCGATCTGCGGAATGAAGATCAGCGAGTGACCGGCATTTCCCTGATCAGCGACAAGGGACTGCCGGAAGAAGTCGCGTGTTCGGCGGTGTTGCTGGCTACGGGAGGCATGGGACAGATCTATCGCAACACGACCAATGCCAACGCCGCCACGGGAGACGGCGTGGCCATGGCCTTCCGCGCGGGGGCTGAGATCAGCGACATGGAGTTTGTCCAGTTTCATCCCACCGTGCTGTACATGAAGAATGCGCCTCGGTTTTTACTCGCGGAGGCGCTCCGCCGTGAAGGCGCTTATCTTCGAAATATCGAACTGGATCGCTTTATGCACAAATACCATCCTCTGGCGGAACAGGCGCCGGGCGACGTGGTGGCGCGGGCCATCATGCATGAGATGGAAGTTAGCCGCGCCAAAGATCCGTTTGTGTACCTCGATCTCACACACTTGAGTGCCGCCAGAGTGCAGAAGCGTTTTCCGCGCATCTATGCGACCTTCATGAAGCACAACGTTGACATCACCGAAGACGTGATTCCGGTTCGCCCCGCGGCGCACTTTTCGATCGGCGGAGTGCGCACTGATCTAAATGGCCAGACCAGTCTTGCCGGACTTTACGCTGCAGGGGAAACGGCTGCGACCGGCGTCCATGGCGCGAACCGTCTCCCCAGCAATGCGCTGCTCGAGGGCCTGGTGTTTGGGGCGCGCGCAGGAAAGGCGATGCGGGAGGAACTGCAGCACCCGCGCACGGCGGCGAGCGGACAGAAGAAAGCCGCTTCGCAGAACGGTCCTGTAGATGCCGGAATTGAGGAACTGATCGGCCAGATACAGGACGTCATGTGGAAAGGTGCGGGCATTGTGCGCACGCGGAGCGGAATGCAGGAAGCGATCAAGATGCTGGTGGGGCTTGCCTCGAGGGTGGCGCATCCGCGCACGCGAAGGGGGTATGAGGCGGCAAACTTGCATCTGGCGGGGCTGCTTGTGGCGCGTTCGGCGCTGGCGCGTGAGGAGAGTCGTGGGGCGCATTATCGCATTGACTATCCCGGCCACGATGACAAGAAGTTTCTGAAGCACTCGGTGGTTAAGGGAGACAGTGTGCGGTTTATTTGAGGGAAATTGCCGATTGTTGATTGATGATTGCTGATTGAAAAGCACGTGGCTGAAGGGTTTTCAATCATCAATCAGCAATCATCAATCGCTCTCAGCGCGTTATTCTGATTTTGCAGGAAATGCTATTGAAGCCGCAATCGAAACCAGCAATACTCCAGCCACTACCCCGAGCGTCACGTGAGCTGGGACCGGGAAACGATCTGCTATAACCATCTTCAGGCCAACCAGGATCAGCACTAGCGCCAGCCCGTAATGCAGGAAGCGGAAAACTCTCATCAGGCCGGAGACGGCGAAGTACATTGACCGCAGGCCCAAAATCGCAAACACGTTCGACGTATAAACGATGAAAGCGTTGAGGGTGACGGCAAGCACGGCTGGAATCGAGTCGACGGCGAAAAGCATGTCGGTGGTCTCGATTACCGCCAGGACTACCAGCAGTGGGGTTGCGTACACTCCCGGATTGCCTTTCCATCCGCGCACAAAAAAGCGGCCATCCTGATAATCGTCGGTCACCGGCATCCAGCGGCGCAGTAGTTTCACCGCCGCGTTCTTTGCGGGATCGACTTGATGTTCCCCCGTGAATGCCAGCCGGATGCCGCTATAAATCTGGAGAGTTCCGAGAGCAAAGAGAATCCAGTGAAAGCGATGGATTAAACCGACGCCGGCAATGATGAAAGCGCCGCGCATCACGAGAGCACCCAGAATTCCCCAGAACAGAACACTGCGTTGGAGCGGTTCGGGTACGGAGAAATAGCGGAAGATCACGAGGAAGAGAAAGAGATTGTCCACACTGAGGGAGAGCTCGAGCACGTATCCGGTGACAAATTCAAGTGCGACTTGACGCCCCTGCCAGAAAAAAACCAGAACGGCAAAGGCCGCGGCGAGGCTGATCCACAGGGCGCTCCAAGCCAGGGCCTCGCGCGAGCGCACAGTGCGCCCGCTACGGTGAAAGACCCGGAGGTCGAGCACCAGCATGCCCACAACGAACAAGTTGAAAAGAATCCAGAAGTAGAGCAAGTCAGATTGCCGATTGTCGATTGCCGATTGCCGATTGAAAACCGACCCAAGTGTTCAATTGGCAATCGGAAATCGGAAATTGGCAATTGGACTCTTTAGCTACTTCTCTCGCCCCAGTCGGCCACTCTCCCAAGCGTCCCACAGACCATTGGCCTTGAGCATTTCGTCGCTGTGCGTCTCGCGTAGGCTCTGTTCGATCTGCGCGCGCGTGAAGCGTGGGCCGATCTTTTCGGGAAGATTGGCCAGAGCGAAACTGAACTCGGCAGCCTCGGCTACGTCTTTCTTGAGCTGCACGAAGTCCACTTTGTCGTAGGTATCGGAGACGGCGTGGTAGTTCTCCAGATAGTTCGCCTCCTCCTGATCGGCGACGAATGTAGGCACGCCTTCCAGCATGAAATCAAAATGGTCAGTGCCCCATTCCATATCGGTTTTTAGTTCGGTCAGGCCAAATTGTTTTAACGGTGCGATGAGGCGCTGAGCGGTGTCGAGCACATCCTTGCGGCCGCCGTCGGCGAATCCCGTTGTCTTGCCGGTGCCTGAATCCCAGATGACCACCCCGGCGGCCTTGTCGAGTTCCGCGCGGTGGGCGCGCGAGTAAGCCCGCGAACCGAGCAAGCCTTCTTCTTCTCCGGAAAAAAGAACGAAGCGGATGGAGCGGCGAGGCTTCAATCCAGAGGCTTTGATCGCGCGTAGCGCATCGATCACCAGCGCGGCGTTGCAGCCGTTGTCGAGCGCTCCGGTGCCGAGTTCCCATGAATCCAGATGTGCGCCGAGAATGACAAACTCCTCCGGCTTCTCGCTGCCTTTGATCTCAGCGATTACGTTGGCGGTGGTGATGGGTCCGTCAATGTGGTTGGGGATGCTCAAATCAGCCCACACGGGATGCCCTGAAGCGAGCAGGCGGCCGATGCGCTCGCCATCTTCCCGCGCCACCAGCACTTGGGGGAGACGGTCAATTTCTCCCTCGTTGGAATTCGTGTGCCGGTAGAGAATGTCGTGTTCGCGCGTAGCGATGAAAGCGACGGCCTTGGCTTTTCCTTTCACAGCCGCGTCAACAACCAGCGCAGCCTTCGTGTACTCGGCGAAGAGATCGTCCCAAGTCTTGAGCACCGCGGAATGAACGAGCACGACTTTGCCGGAAATGTCTCCGGCTTTTGCGAAATCGGCAGTGCTACCGTCGCCGACATCGACCACCGGCACGTGTTTCACGGCAGCGAGTGCGGGCGCCCACGCGATAGAGACGCAACGCACGCGGAACTCGACCTTGGGAATATGGGTGAGCGTTGGGTCAAGAGCGGTTCCAGTCGCGCTGACAGTCATCACGGTCGCGCCTTCGGCCCAGGAGTATGGAATGGTGAAATTCTCTGTATGGACATCGTCTGCGCCGGCAGTCTTGAACATCTGCACGCCCCAATCGACGGCGCGCTGCATGGCAGGTGTACCGGGCACGCGGCCGCCGACCTCATCGGTCAGGCGGCGCAGGTTGCTTTCGAGTGCTGAAGGTTGCAGCGCGGTTTGAATAATGCGGGCCGCATCGTCGGTTTCGTTCGTGGGGGCGGTGGCGGAGCAGAAGGCGGTCAGGGCGAGGCACAGACACAAGACTTTCAGCTTTCGCATATTGCGTGCATTAGAAATGAAATTCTGGAAAAGAGCAAAAGCCTTTAACCGCAAAGGGCGCTAAGAATTCGCAAAGGACACAAAGAAGATCAAGCTTTTCTTTGCGACCTTTGCGTGGTCTTCGCGATCTTTGCGGTCAAAGGCTTCTTGCCTTCGCTTCCCACGGTATGGGCTGGCGGGCTTTCACTTCGGCGGGAGTGAATCCATCTTGTCGAGAATGCGGACGGTTTCCAGGATGGTGACGCCGGCGATTTCCAGGCTCTTTGGGCTTAGCTTGCCTACGGTGTCTTGCGGCGTGTGCCAGAAGACATTGTCGTAGCCGTAGTCGAAGTCGATGATATCGGCGGAGGGCACGCCTCGCTTTACGAAGGGAAGATGATCGTCGCTTACCTGCATGGTCCGCGCGAAGAAATGCGATTGATAGCCCAGCCGTGTGGCTGCCTCGTATACCACGGATTCAACCCATGGCGTCGAATTCGCATCGCGATCGATGTTGAGATCCGCGTCTCCGATCATGTCCGCCAGCAGGAATGCCTTTACATTCTTCAAGGTTCCGTCGGCTTCCCATTTTTCGGCGAGGTGGCGGATGCCGTAGAGGCTATCCGCGTCGCTCCAGGTCTTCATGGCTTCTTCGGCGTCGTCCCACACCAGCCAGATGCTGTAGCCGTCGCGCTTCTTGCCGCGCAACTGATTCGCAAATTCAAGAAGCAGGGCGCTGGAGGACGCGCCATCGTTTGCCCCGATGTACGGCGTATCGCGCAGAGGATAGTTCGTATCGTAATGACTGGCGATCACGATGACGCCGTCGCGCGTACCGGGAAACTTCGCGATGATGTTTCGTACCGGGAACTTGCCTTCGGGCGTATCGGCGGTGAAGGCATCATCCTCGACCGCGTCGCCCTTGAGGTGAGCGAGGATATACTCCTCGACCTTCTTGTGATTGGCGCTGCCGATGGGCCGCGGACCCAGGCCTACGATCTCTCTCACGTACTGCATGGCGCGGGCGGCATCGATCGCCGGTGGCGGGCCACTGTCGGGCGGAAGTGTGAGTTTGGGAAGGGGCAGGTCGGCGGCAGCGGCCGGAGGCGGGCTCTGTTCTCCCGCGGCTTTCACATCTTTGTCCTTATTGCAGCCAACGAAAATCGCTGCGAACCAGAGCAATAAGATTAGAGGGAGAACTATCTTCATCGATTCATAAACCTCGAGCAACTTCGGACAAATGGCATTTCCTGGTCGTTAACTACAAAACAGACTTATTAGCACGAGCGCGGCGAGGAATAACAACACGCGCTGGATGGCATCTCAAGTTGCCTTTGTTTCTTTCCGTGCACGCCGCTGCTTGGGATGGACAATCCAGGCGATGCCAATGCTGGCAGCGTACAGCGCGACCATGGGAGCGGCAAAGATGCACATGCTCATGACGTCGGGACTCGGCGTGACGATGGCCGCAATGATGAAAATGATCAGAATCGCATAGCGGAAATTCTTCCACATGAAGCCGGCGCTTACGATGCCCATCAACGCCAGAAAAAAGATCAAAATCGGCATCTCGAAAACCAGCCCCATGCCGAGGATAATGCTAAGAAACAGCGAGGTATATTCGGTGATTGTGATCATGGGCGTGAATTGACTTCCGAAACCGATCAGGAATTCCAGGGCTCTGGGATAAACAATCCTGTAGCCGAAGTAGCCTCCCACCGAAAACAATGCAATCGTGGACGCCATGAAGGGCATGACATAGCGCTTCTCGTTGCGGTAAAGGCCGGGCGAGATAAACATCCAAACCTGATAAAGCACAAAGGGCGAAGTAAGGAACAGGCCAGCCAGCGCGGCAATCTTCAAGTAAAGGTTGAAGGGATCCACGGGATTCAGATAGCCCAGTTTCTCCGACAGTCCGTGAGACCGGAGCGCGTCCATGATGGGCTTCTGCATGACCGCGTAGATTTTCACGCGAAAGCCCCAACAGGCGAAAAATCCTACGGCCACAGCGGCTATCGAGTAGACCAGCCGGCGGCGCAGTTCCTCGAGGTGGTCGAGGAAGCCCATCGTCGGCATAGCATCGCGCTTGGGCTCATCGCCCGGGGCCGCGGTCGCGGTTTCAAACATGGGGCTCCTGCGCGGCTGGGACAGGGTGATCATTCGCGGGCTCGCCCGCAGGAGTAGAAGTCGCTGACACAACAGGAGTCGAATCGGCGGAGTTCACAGGCGGCGAGTTCGCACCCAGAGGAGCATCTTCCACCGCGGGAGGCGTCAGCGTTTCGAGCGATCCATGTCCGGTTGCCTCGCGCGGCGGCGGGTTCGCGCTCAGGGTGGGCAGGCTCCCCGGCGGCGGGTTGGGGGGAAGGATCTTCTGCACCTCCAGGCGCGTGATTTCGGTTTCGATCTGCGACTTGAATTCGTTGGAAGCGCGGCGCAATTCGGCGAGGAGTTTTCCCGCTTGACGAGCCATCTCCGGCAACTTCTTCGGCCCAAAAAGAATGAGCACCAGAAAGAACAGAAAGATCGTGTCGGAAAAACTCATGGCCACATCATAATGCGGCGGAGCTATGGCGGCAATGCGGCGGGAAAGCCGCACGAGTTTCGTGGTTGTCACGCGCCAGCCGGTCGAGACTGTCGAAGCATCAATGAGCAGGTTTGAGAACCACCGTGTTGCGCTCGTCGCCCGCGATGATGCGGTAGAACTTTCTAAGATCTTCGGCCTTGTTGACGGGCACGCTCAGTTCCTTGATCTCGTAGGTGCGGATGTAGCCGACGACGTTACCATTCACGACCGTCTTCGCGTGATAGCTGGCAAACGGATAATCCACATCGACCTGCGGGGGCAGGTCATCAACCACGTAGCCGGAGGGAATGGTGATTTCAAAGCTGTCGGTATCGCGTGCCGGACCGTCAAACTCGATGGGAAACTTGCGGGCCTCTTTGGTCTCGAGAAATCCGGTGACATGACTGCCGAGCACCCGCGGCCGAACCAGTAAAAGATCGCCGGCGTTTTTGGCGTAGTTCGGCGACTCAAACGTGTAGTTGAAGCCGAAAGGCTGATCGGTCACATGCTCATTCAACAGGGTGGCGCGGGTGATGCGAAAACTGGCCAGGGAATTGCCGAGCAAATCTTCGATCGGCTTGATACGCTCGACCTCTTTGGTCACGGTACGTAATCGCCCCCGTTCGTAGGAAGCGCGCTCCCCCAGTCGCACCTCTTTGACCTCGCCTTTCAACGTCCCGGTAGCATCCACAGTCAGCTTGGCAGTCCGCTGGATGCTGTTCATGGCTGACGATTGCTGTGGCAACTCCACCAGTTCACCGCCGTCGGGCGTCACCAGCAAACCATAGTTGGCTTGCAAATAGCCTCCTACCTGGCCGAAGGGAATTAACTCGTTGGTGGGGTCAAAAAACAGAAGCCGGCCCAGTTTGGGATGCTGGATCGTGGCGATGAGGGATGGATCGTTCAGGCCATCAGGCAATTTGATAGCCGTAATCACATGGTTAAAACCGTTGTGCGCTGGCATGTCACGAGTCACCACGCCGCGTTCAGCGTTAATGACTACGAAGTACGAGTCCACGCCAATCTCGCGCAGCATGGAGCGCACCAGGGTCGCTTTATCCTTGCAGTCTCCGTAGCGATGCGCGAACACCTCCGGTGCGGGGTGGGGCTGATAACCGCCAATGCCAAGATTAATGGCTACGTAGCGGATATTGTCCTGAACGAATGCGGCAATCGCCTGCATTTTCTGAAGCGTCGTAGATTTGGAGGCGGTTAGCACCGCCACATGCTGTTTCACTTCCGGTGACGCATCGACTCGTTCTCCAATCAGGCTGGAATACCACTTTCCCATCGCGTCCCAGTCCATATTGGAATTGATCGCGATTTTTTCCGATGTGAAGAACGATAGCACCATCTGAGCTGCGACCCCCTCCAGCGGAGGCATGAAGGGTTCATGCCGGATTTCTCTTATGTCGGCGACCACCCATTGCCAGGAATTGCTCCCGGTTTGCGTGGGCTTAACCTCGGCGTGATTGAGCCATGACACCTTGTATTCCCATCCTTGCGGAAGCTGGAGCGAATAACGGCTTTCCCGCACCGGATCGTGTTCCTGGAAATCCCAGATGGATTGTAGAAATACAGGACGCTCCTCGGTTTCGTACTCGTAACCTACGATGTTGCCGACATCCGGCGCCGGAATCTGCAGTATTTTCACCTTGGCGTCTGAAGCGAGAACGAACTCGGGCGAGTAAGCGCTCTCGATTGCGTCCTTCTCCTTAACTTCATAATCCTTGCCCTGCGCCGGAATGCACCAGCCGCGAAGGCTGTTGATCCTGCTCTGAGCATCGAAAGGAACTCTCACGGTGCCGTGGTGGCGGCCATTGGGACGAAGAATCTTGTAGGCTTCGCGAACCCGGGTGCGCATCTTATCCGCAGAAATTACCGTGACGTCAGTTTCTGAATACAGCAGCACCGCGTCAGTCTTGTCATCGTAGGTTGGTACTGGGACGCTGACCAGGGCGTGCATCCAAGGCGGCGCATCCCCACCCAGGGCTAGTGGCGTCCATGCCAGGATGCAGGCCGCGACCGCAAAGAGAAACAGTCGCGCTTGCGAATTAGTTACTCGCACTGGGGGCTCCGGGCTGCAACACAACCTGTTCTTCATCGCCGGTCCTCACTAGCTGAAAAAAGTCACGCAAAGCCTTGTAGTACTTCGGTTCTAACATCAGAAAGTCGACCGTAACTTTTCGAGTCAAGTGCAGAGAGTTCGTATCCTTCTCTGCCTTCAAGACGTAGGCCACGACGTGCACATCGGTATTTTGGGCTTGTGGCAGGCTCTGCACCTGCCAACCTGGAGGCAATTCGATGGTTACGTCATCCAGTTTTTCAGATGGAAACCGGAAGTAGACGGAATGCACGCGGTTCGCGTGCTCGAAGGTGTGTTTTTCCGTGGCGCTGAAGATCCCCACCGGCAGCAGTGCCCGACGCCCAGCCCCGGACACCCAGCCCGGAATTTTCACTTTGAACTCGGCCACCAGGGGCTGCGATGCACTTTTCCAGTCGGGCTGCTTGGCCAGTTCCAGTTCGCTCCCTGCCGGGATGCACTCCTTCATCTCGTCCTCAAGGTATTTCTTTCGTTCGGCATCATCGCTGTGGCGTTCTTCAACCCGCCGAGACATTCCCTCCAGGCCGGTGAAAGTGACAGTGAGTTGGCCTTCCAGGTCGCCCGTGTCGGAAAGTTTCAACTTTGCCCGACGCTCGATCCGCGACTCCGAAGCTTGAGGAAGCGTGCTCTTGATCCAGGTTCCACCGTCCTTATCGAGTTGCAGGCCGGGCACACCGGTTTCCGGCCATTGCAAAAGTCCGAACGGGGTAAAGGCCGCGCCAGGATCGAAGTAGCTTTCCTTGCCGTTCATTTTGACCAAAACCACGTTCGCATCGAGCTTGGTGCTGTCCATGGATTGCGCTGAGAAGAAGTAATTATTACGATCCGACACGTACGCTGCGTAAGCCTGAATGCCAGCCGCCCGAACCAGCCCCAGAAAAAGCCAAGTCAGATCATTTCCATTCGCATAGCCGCGCTTCCAGACCTCCTCAACGTTGGCCGGCTCCTTTTCGTTCGCCCGCTTCAGTTCCTGCTCCGTTTTCTGCGCTTCGTAGGACGTATTGCGGAACTGCTGCACGCGATCATAGATCTTTCGCAGCTTCACTTCCGGCGGATCGTTCGGCGAAACGATTTGCGTCACGGCTTCTTCCATGGCTTTACGTTTGCCCACGTAGTTTTCCACCCGGCTGTTTAGCTTCTTCCCGACCTGCTTCCAGTATTTGTCAACGCTGGGCTGGAAAGGCTCGTCACTGTAGACGAAGTCCACTCGCGCTTTCAGTTCATTCTCCGGCGGCATGAAGTCTTCGGCTTGAAAGGCTGCGATGTTATGCGCCTCAAGGCGGACAATATGATCAGCGCCCTCTTTCGGCGGGCTTGTGTCCAGCGGCAAATAGGGCCGCCAAGTCACGATAAAAGGGTTCTGAGCGGTGCCTTGGAATGGTTTTAGAGAGAACTTCGCCGACTTGGTAAAAAGGTCCTGGCTCAGTATCCAATGCGATTCATAGAGAGAATATTCTTTGAAGTCGTAGGTGTAGAAATACTCGATGACGCTGCCGACTTGCACATCCGGAAGAGTGAAGCTTTTCGCCAGGTATTTAAATCCACGGGCCTTCACAATCCACTTTTCGAAGACTTTTCCGCCGAAATCGACGGAGGAACCATCTGGCCGGATGGTTCGGGCGTGCAACCCAACTACGTCGTTGCCTCCCCGCACGAAAGGAATTTCGACGTCAGCATGCTGGCGTCCCTCTTCGGTGAGGATCTTGATCCGTACATAGTTGTCTTCGTGAGAGGTGCGCCCATTGTCGTCACGGTCGACCTGGCGGTAGAGGATTACCGCGGGCGCACCCGGAGCGAGCGGTTCGCTCGTCATTTTCAATTCTTCCGGTGATACCGGCTGGAAGCCCACGCCGGCGTGGACCGTGACGCGAGGATAGGTAGCGGACAGAACCAGGAAAACTGCGAACAATGCAACTGTGACCGCACGACGAAATGGCACGTTCCAACACCCCTGGCAATTGCGTTCGCCGGAACGCTCCCCAAGTGGAGGCGCTCGCCGTTTAATTGCTCGCGCTCGCCGCTCCGGGTTGCAGTACGATTTGTTCCTCATCCCCGGACCTCACCGCCTCAAAAAAGTTTCGCAGCTGCGGATAGTACTTCGACTCCAGCAGCATGAAATCGACTTTAAACTTGCGCGTCAGATGCACGGTGTCCTTACCGCCTTCCACTTTCAGGTTATAGGCGACCACGTGCTGATCCTTGTCTTGCCCGCGTGGAATGCTGCTCACTTGCCATCCGGCGGGAAGCTCAATGGTTATGTCATCCACCTTCTCGTGAGGGTATTCGACATAGATGGGATGGGAGCGGTTTGCATGTTCGAAAGTGTGCTTTTCCCCAGCGGTGAAAAACCCGACGGGAATCAGCGCACGCTTTCCGGCATTTGACGCCCAACCGGGAATCTTGATGTCGAACTCCGCCACCAGGGGCATCTCGGAGCCACTCCAATCGGGGTGGTTTGTCAGTTCCGCCTCCAGTGCGACCGGCACCTGGCCTTTCACCCTCTCTTCCAAAAACTTTTTGCGCGCCACGTCGTCGGCGTGACGCAAGTCGAGCCGGTGGTACATGGCTTCAAGGCCGGTATAGGTAACAGTGAGTTTCCCCGTCAGATCGCCTGTATCGGACAGTTTGAACTTTGCTTGGCGTTCAATGCGTGACTCTGAACTTGCCGGAAGCGTAGTCTTGATCCAGGTTCCGCCCTCTGCATCCAGCCGCAGACCCTGCACCCCGGTTTCGGACCAAGTCAGCATCCCAAATGGCGTAAATTCCGCGCCCGGATCAAAATAAAGGTCCTTACCGCTCAGCTTGACAAGCACCACATTGGCAGACAATCTGTAACTGTCCATGGTTACCGGGGAAAAAAAATAATTGCGCCGGCTCGCGACCCAGACCCCGTAGGCTTCAAAACCGGCGGCCCGCGCGAGACCCAGATAAAGCCAAGTTAACTGCACGCCAGTCCCGTAACCGCGCTTCCAGACCTCCTCAACATTCTGGGCAGGCTTCTCGTTTTCGCGCTTTTGCTCCTGCACCGTCTTGCGCAACTCATACGAAGCGTTCCGGATCTGCTGCACCCGGTCATATATTTTCCGCAATTTCACTTCTGGGGGATCGTTTGGCGAAATGATCTGGGTTACTGCTTCTTCCATGGCCTTATGCTTGCCCAGAAACGCTTCCAGCTGAGCGTTACGCTTCTTGCCAAATTTCTTCCAGAATTCGTCTGCATTCCTCTCGGGAGCTTCGAGGCTGTAGATAAAATCCACACGGGCTTTCAGCTCGTTTTCCGGCGGCATGTATTCTTCCCACTCAAAGGCCGGAATGTTGCTCGCTTCCATGCGTATGACATGGTCCGGACCCTCGTTAGGATCGGCCCCCGACGGCAAATCGTGCCAACTCCATCGAAGGGTAACCGGGTTGGAGGAATGTTCGTCCCGGAACGGTTTCAGGGAAAACCTGGCTTTCTTAGTGAAAAGTTCTTCGCTCAGGATCCAGTGCGAGCTATACAAAGTGAACGGGCAGGAAACTAAGCCACAGTTGTTAGCGCCCTGCTCTTTCAGATCGTATGTGTAGTGATACTCGACGAGGCTGCCGACCTGCACATCCGGCAAGGTAAAGCTCTTCACCAGATACTGTACGGCTCTGCCCCTGAAAACTGAATTCTCGAAAACCTTGCCGTCAAAATCGACTACCGACCCGTCAGGCCTGATGGCTCGCGCCCTGATGTTTACCACCTCCTGGCTTCCCTTAGAGAAAGGGATCTCCACATCCCCGAACTTCCGGCCTTGTTCGGTGAAGATCTTAATACGAACGTAAATATCTTCGTGAGCGTTGCGGCCGCTATCGTCACGATCGACCTGGCGATAGAGAATGATGGCGGGCGCGCCGGGAGCGAGCGGTTCGCTCGTCATCTTCAACTCTTCCGGAGAAACCGGCTGGAAACCGATGCCCGCGTGAGCCGTGACGTAGGGATACTCAGCGGCGGCGAGAACTAGGAAAAGGGCACAAGCAGCGATGAAGATTACGCGACGAAAGCGCACAGTCCAACTCCTCGAGCAATACGTTCACCAGAACGGGCCCCCTGCGCGCTTGGTGAGGGCCACAATATAGCGAGATGGCTCTCTAGTCAATAGCGCTTTCGGTGGCGAAATGACAAAATTCTCTTCTTTTACCCTTGTATCCGCTATGCATGTCCCCGCTGCTGGCCGTATGATGATCGGCCATGCAGCTATGGTTCGCACGCGGAAGCGAAGTGAGCATTCGCGAGCAGCTGGTCACGCAGGTGGTTCTTGGCATTCTGGGGGACGACCTTGCTCCCGGCCAGCGACTGCCAAGCACGCGGGAACTGGCGCGGCGGTTTCACCTGCATCCCAACACGGTGAGTGCGGGTTACCGGCAACTGGCGCGCGATCGCTGGGTGGAGCACCGGCGCGGGAGCGGGGTTTTTGTCCGCGCCAATAAGCCCGACGGGATTCTCTCATCTGCATTGGCGCTCGATCAGATGATTGCCGGACTCTTTCGTTCGGCGCGGAAACAAGGCGTCTCGCTTCCCGTTTTGCGCGCGCGTCTGCGGCAGTGGCTCGAATTGCAACCTCCCGATCACTTTTTGCTGATCGAACCGAACGAAGAACTCCGGCGAATTGTGGCGGCTGAGATGCAGCAGGCCGTCAATCTGCCGGTCATGAGTTGCGGATTGGAAGATTATCCGGAGATGCTCGAAGGCAGCATTGTGGCCGCACTGACGAACCGCGTCACGGCTGTGCGGCAGGCTCTGCCGCCTGGAACCGAGTTGCTGACGCTGGGTTTTCGCTCTGTACCGGCGTCGTTGGGGCAATGGCTGCCGGCTCCCTCGGGCGCGCTGGTGGGAATTGCCTCGAGGTGGCAGGAGTTCTTGAAGCTAGCGCGCACTATGCTCAATGCCGCCGGTTTTCATCCCGACTGCCTGGTGGTGCGGGATGCCCGCGAGCCCAACTGGCAACGCGGGTTGAAACAGACGGCGGCGGTGGTGTGTGACTCAGTCACCGCCAAAGAATTGCCTTCCGGATGCCGCGCGATTCCCTTCTCCTTGCTGGCAGAGTCTTCGATTGATGAGCTGCGCCGCTACGCGGAGTTCGTGAGCATGCCGCTCGAACCCAACGCTTGAGATCGTGTTGATGTGACACTCGCGGAAGTATCACAGGGACACCCTTGCATGAGCGTGTCCAGCGCTACTCTGCGCTCATGAAAAACCTATACATCGTTTCGCTTCTGCTCTTGGGGCTGGGGTCAATGGCCGCCGCGCAGTCGAATAACTGGGATGTAGTGCGCGGAATTCCAGCCGGAACCACAATCAAAGTCACCCTCAAGCACAAGCCGACCCTCGGACACTGCATTCTGCAGGATGTTACGGACGAAGGGCTGGCCTGCTATTCCCGCACCATCGGGGACCGGGAGTTTGCCCGGGAAGATATCCGCGCGGTATACGTCGGGCATAACGGCAAGCTGGCTGGTCTGGCTATAGGAGCCGGCATTGGGGCGGTAAATGGCGCAGCGAACAATCCCAATGGTTTAAGCCGTGGCGGCAACGCGCTCGTAGGCGCATTGTTGGTCGGGGGGATCGGCATGGCTCTCGGCGCGGCGCTGGGGCCCTTTTTCGGCGATGCCGTATATCGCAGCACAGACAGCCCTCCGAACAAAACCATCCGTCCACAATCCCTCAAACCTGCGAAGAGCGCAGGATCGGACAGTTCTCGGCCGACGCTCGATTCAACCGCGCCAGAGAAGCCTGCGCGCCAGTAGAGGTTGGGACACTCCAGAAACTGTCATAGATCCGCAACCGCAGTTCACACACCATGACTAGGATGCGCTTATGAAAAACATAAAAACAATCTCCTTGCTGCTGGCACCGCTTCTGATTGCGTCGGTCGCATTGGCACAAACCGAAGATTCAACCATGGCGAACAGCACCCCGGAAGAGAACTCCATCTCAGCGGCGCGGAGTCGCTACACACAAACTTCCGACATGCCCCCTGATGCGAGCAACACAACGCTAGCGCAGCTTCGCCGGGGTGGACCGGAGCGGCCATTTCCACACCAGGGCGGATATTCCCGGGGAACATACCAAACGCCGTGGATGGATCATGGGAACGCTGGACACATTTTGATCGGGGCTGCAATCGGGTTTGGTGTTGGAGCGGCCATCGGCGCAAGCAACAGCGCTCGTAACGGGACCCCGGTCGCGGGCGGAATAATCATCGGCGGCGGGCTGTTTGGCTTCCTCGGCGGATGCGTTGGCAAGGCTGTCGGCGACTTGCAGGGCCTGCATTATGCGTCTGCACGTCGCAAAAGAATTCAGCCACTGCCGGGGCCCGAGGACTATGAAGAGAGCGAACTCCGTAGGCATTCCAAGTCCACAAAGGAAGATCCCCCAGAGGCATCGGCGAAACCTGCCTCATCGGGCCAACCCTCTGTCGAAGCAACGGCTCAGGTGTCACCGGTACCAGCAGTCCCCTAGGAGGTTTCCTAGTGCTTAAATTCCATCTCTGATGTGCCTCTGCCAGCCCGGTTACCGGCGGTGACCATCCCGGTTCGGCGCCGTCTAACGGGGTGATATACTCTGTATATTCAGTACGGTAACCGGGGAAGCTCCACAGCCCTCAACCGAAGGAACATTCAAGATGGCACGTAGTTCTCGCCGTTCACTCTTCCTGGTAGTTTTCTTTCTGCTTGCCTGCGGTTTTCTGGGAATACTTTTCGCCCAGCGCACGGGACAGCAGACGTCGCTCTCGAGCGACACCGACGTCAAAGACAGCCTGAAGCAATTCACTGACGTCTATGCCGTCATCGAGCAGAACTACGCGGAGCCGGTCAACCCCGACAAAGCCATCTACAACGGCGCGATCCCGGGTATGCTGCACGCGCTCGATCCGCACTCGAATTTCTTCGACCCCAAGTCCTACGCTTTGATGCGCGAGGACCAGCGCGGCAAGTACTACGGCGTGGGTATGACGGTGGGACCGCGCAACAACAAAGTGATTGTGATCTTTCCCTTCACCGGCACGCCTGCTTACAAGGCGGGAATCCATCCCGGCGATGTGATCATCGCCGTCGATGGCAAGTCCACCGAGAACATGAGCACGCCCGACGTCGCCGATATGCTGAAGGGACCGAAAGGCACGACGGTCCACATCAGCATCTCGCGCGAGGGCGTCGAGAAGCCGATGGAGTTCACCCTGGTGCGCGACGAGATTCCGCGGTACAGCGTGGACGTACACTTCTTGATCCGCCCCGGCATCGGCTATCTGCACGTAACCGGCTTCAACGAGACCACGGAAGAGGAAGTCGCAAAAGCTCTGGAATCTTTCGGCGACCTTAAGGGCCTGATTCTTGATCTGCGGGGAAATCCCGGCGGCCTGCTAAGCGAAGGCGTGGGTGTGGCCGACAAGTTCTTGAAGAAAAATCAGCTCATCGTTTCGCACCATGGCCGCGCCTCGGCGGAGAAACGTTATGTGGCGCAGCATGGCAACGGCGGCAAGGATTATCCGCTGGTTGTGCTGGTAAATCGTTTGACGGCGTCAGCGGCGGAAATTGTCTCCGGAGCCATTCAGGATCACGATCGCGGGCTGATCGCGGGCGAAGTTACGTTTGGCAAGGGACTGGTACAAACGGTATATCCGCTATCTGAAAATACCGGACTGGCCTTGACCACGGCGCACTACTACACGCCCAGCGGACGGCTGATTCAGCGCGACTATAGCAACATTTCACTTTACGACTATTACTACAATCGCGAAGCGGAATCGGGCAGCAACGCCAATCGCGAAGTGAAACTTACCGATAGCGGACGCACAGTTTACGGCGGCGGGGGCATTACGCCGGATGTGGTGATTCCTCCCATCAAGAGCAATCACTTCCAGGACACGCTCTTTCAGCACTATGCGTTCTTCAATTTTGCCAAGCGCTACGTAGTGAATCATCATCCCACGAAGAGCTTCGAGGTTGACGACGCGGTCATGCAGGAATTCCGCAAGTCGCTCGACGAGGCCAACATTTCCTACACCCAGGCGGATCTGCTGGACAACGCCGATTGGCTCAAATCCAACATCAAGGCTGAAATTTTTGTGGACGCCTTCGGTCAGGATGAGGGCATGAAGGTGCGCGCGGAATCGGATCCGGAAGTGCTGAAGGGCTTGGACCTTCTTCCGCAAGCCAAGGCTTTGGCCGACAATGCCAAGCGCATCGTGGCCGAACATAATGGAGCCGGCAATTTCGGAAGATAAAGCAAGGTTTCAAAGTTTCAAGGTTTCAAAGCCCAAAGGTCCGGAGACGTTCCGGGCCTTTGTTGTTGGGGGGGCGCAACTCACGCTTCAAGGTTTCAGAGGTTTCAAAGTCTCTGCGGAGCGCGATGATGATCTTTGAAACCCTGAAACCTTGAAACTTTGAAACCTCGTTCTTCCGTTGACTTCGGAATTTAGCTGTGTGAAAATCCGCGGCAGCGGGGGTGGTTTGAAGCCGATTATCCTGGGACTGGTGGTCACGTTGGCGCTGATCGCCGGCTACACCGATTGGCGCAGCCGGAGGATCCCAAATTGGCTTACGGTGCCGGGATTCCTGGTGGGAGTTTCGGCCAACATGCTGGCCGGCGGATTGCCTGGGCTGAAAACCTCGCTGCTGGGCGCAGGGCTAGGCCTGCTGGTGCTTCTGCCGTTTGTCCTGCTGCGCAGCCTGGGCGCAGGCGATTGGAAGCTGGCCGGAGCCTTGGGGTCGTTTGTAGGCTGGCAGGCGTTGACATCTTTGCTGATCGGTTCGGTCTTCGTCGCGGGCATTATGGCTTTGGGATTAGTGATTTACAAGCGGCGGTTCAAGCAAACGCTGCATAATATTGGGAGGCTGCTGGCCTCCATGGTGACGTTTCGTATGCCCGGGCCTGAGGTTTCGCTGGATAATCCGCAATCGCTCAAGGTCCCGTATGGCGTAGCATTGGCCTTGACCACTTTGCTTTTCGGCATCCGGAGAATGTGGGGAACGTGAGAGGCATGGAGAAATCAGACGCGAGAATCTGGCGCCATTTCCGGCGACCCACGGTTCCGCGCGATACACTTCTGCGCGACACGAGCGGCAGCGAGATCACCGAATTCGCCATGATCGTGCCTCTGCTGTTCATGTTCTTGATGGGAATCTTCTGGTTCGGCCAGGCTTTCCGGATTTATGGAACGCTCACGCAGGCGACTCGTGCGGGAGCGCACGCTGCAGTCGCTCCGGTTTGCGCCACCTGCGCCGCATCAGGCTCAACTCCGGCACAGATCGCCCAGACTGCCGTCACGAACGCGATGGCGGCCGCGCATTTAAATACGGCTCAACTGGTTCCCACGTCTCAGTGGACATCGCCAGTGCCAAATCTGTGCCAATGCAACAACGGGGGCTCGTCGGCTTCCTGTGCTACGCCGGTCCCATGTGACGCCAGCGTCTCGATCGCAATGTGTGTGCAGCCGAACGTCCAGTTGTCTTATCCGACGCCAACGACGGGGCCGCAGGGCATGGGCATCTGCGGCACGTCGGTGAGCCTGCGGTACAAGTATCCCTTATCGTTCAAAATTCCCCTCACCAATCTGGACCTTGGGAACATCCAGCTTCCCGGACAAGCGCAGGTGAGGGCGGAGACCCAATGACGCGGGCGCGACGGCCATGACCAAGAAAAGAATTGCCCCTTCGCGGCCTCCGCTGTGGCCGGAATTAAAGTGGCGCTGGCGCGATGAGCATGCCGCCCAGATCGTGGAGTTTGCCATTTCGTTGCCCGTGCTGATCTTGTTTGTGGTGGGAATTTTTGACTTCAGCAATGCGATCACGCTCAAGCAAAAGCTGACCAACGCGGCCCGTGAGGCTGCCCGCGTGGCCGCAGCCGACCCGGCCAGCGATCTCACTAATTTTTCTACACTTGTTCCGGTATCCATCGGCGACGCCTTCCAGGTGGTCGACAACTATCTGATCTCGGAGAAGATCAATGACTGCGGCTTGCAGACAGCGGCTGCGCCACCCCCCGCGGGCCTTACCTGGACATACACCTCCAGCGGTAATGGCTGTCCGGGGAGCGGTATCAGCGTTCAAATCAACCGCGGTTGTACAAGCCCAATCAACACCAGTAACGGTACCGTTAATCTGATCGGAACCTGCGTGACCATCACCTACGCCTACGCGTGGGAGTTCAATAACGTAGCGGGTTCTCTGGGATGGACCGGCTCAGGCCCCAGTTCCCTAGTCGTAAAAGCCGGGGCACTGAACGAGAACTGAGAATTCTGTATGCTCTCACCACTAATCCGCCGCCCAGGAAACACGAATGGGGATCGGCACGCGAAGGAACGCGGCGTCACCCTTGCATTGGTGGCGGTGGCGCTGGTCGCCATCATTGCAATGGCGGCGCTCTCCATCGACATTGGCACGCTCTACACGGCCAAGGCTGAGGCCCAACGCGCCGCCGATGCGGCCGCCTTGGCTGCGGCCCGTGTGATTTCCATGTCCGGCATCACCGGAGATCCGGGCAACACTTCGGGTTTGTGGCAGGCCACTTGTGGCCCCACCGGAAACGCCACTCTCGCGGCGACGGCCGTGGCTCAGGTGCAGTGGAACTTCGTCGGCGGTGTTCAGGCCACTACGATAACGGTCACTTACGGCACCGGCACGGGATCGAATGACTGCTCCACGCTGGCGGTGGCAGGCTCAGCCTTCAGCGTGAACCCGATTGTGACGGTGAAGGTGCAACAGCCGAACCTGCCCACTTTCTTCGGCCGCATTTTTGCGTTGATACCCGGCGGCACGTCCTCAAATTCCGGCGTGAGCGCAACTGCCACCGCGGAAGTATATAATCCCTCCGGCTCAGCCGCCGTTGTGGCCTCTGGCACGGTAGTTCCTGTGCAACCCCGTTGCGTGAAGCCATGGATCGTGGCCGACCGCGACCCCCTCCATCCCTCGAGTGCTTGCAGCGGCGGTGGCTGCTCGCTGCTCGTTCAGCCGTCCGGAATGATTACAAGTCCCGGCATCGTACTGGGTGGCGCTGCCGGCCCCGGTGTCATCGGCGAGAGTTTCAATTTAGTGCCTGATTGTAGTTACACCGGTGGCGCTTGCAACTCAGCCGCCCCCTACAGCCCAACCTCTCCGGCATTTGCGAACGTCACGACCTTGCCGCCATCGCCAACACCCAATCTGCAATATCTTCCGAGCTACGTCCAAGACCCCTCACCGGCGGCGTCAACCTGTGCGACGGGCGACTATCAGCAAGCCATTGCGGGATGCGACAACACGACACCCTACCAGTGCGGTGTGCCGTTCGGCGGCCCGTCTTCCACTCAAGTGGACCTTACCGAAAATCCCTATGGTGGGGGCGGTGATACTTCGGTGGCTGCACAGTGCCTCATCCATGCCTCTTCAACAGGTCAGGCAAACAGCGGCCAGGATACGCTGGTGACATCTTCGTTTCCCTTTCAAATCCAGTCGGGCACGGGGAATCCCATCGGTGGATCCGGGGTTGCCAGCGGCAGCAATATCTCAAGCAGCGCGTCCATCGTCACTCTCCCAATCTACGACAGTGCTTTGCCACTGCCGGCTGGCCTGCAGCCCGACGTGACTGTCATCGGCTTTCTGCAAGTGTTCATCAACTACATAAATGCGGACGGTAGCTTGTACGTGACGGTGTTGAACGTCTCCGGGTGCAGCGACACCTCGACAAGCGGAAGCCCCTTTGTGACTGGAAGCTCTCCCGTACCGATACGGTTGATCACGCCTCCGACGCCATAAATACCGCGCGGCGAATCCAGAGAGGCTTAGGAACGAAAGATAGTCAGGGGAGCGACCGACAAATTAGTTGGGAGCCTCAGTATCGCCCGCTGCCGGCTTGGGTGCATCGGAAGAAGCAGCCGGCTTGTCACTAGATGTAGCGGAGCCTTCTGCTTGCGACGTTGGCTTGGCCGGTGCGGCCTTGGGCTCAACCTCGGCTTCGGGTTCTTCTTGCGCACGATGCTGCGGCCTGGGTGGCGGCGGCATCGGGCCTTCGGGGCGCGCGCTGAGAATTACGCGGTCCAGAGCGCGCGGATCGCTGGTCGAACTCAGAATCAGAAAATTAAATTTCGAACCATTCAGCAACTGAGAGAGAACTTCGGGTGCGGGCGCCGGACCGATCTCGGCTACGACCTGCTCTTGTTCCGCTCCGGCGGGAATGGCAATCTCCGCACCGGTTTGCTGGTGAATCGCGAAAAGAACTTCCGACAGGTTGGCTTTGTTCGAACTGATCGAAAGCAGCCCACGCCGGAATGAAACCTCAAGCGCCGGCCGCGCCGGAGGCTCAATCGGCACCGAGAGATGCGCGCCGGTAGTGGGATAATTCGAATTTACGAGAACCGGTCCAGAGGCAGAACGGGCAGTTTCCGCGTCCCCGCCGCCAATCTTCACGATCACAGTTCTTCCCGACGGAAAAACCTGGTAAGGCTGAGGACCATTCAAATCCAGCACGACACGCGTTACCGGCGGATTCGACGAAAACAGTCCCACACGCAAGCTCTTCACTTCCGCGCGGCTTACCGTCTGGTTGCGTAACCCAGCGCCGGGAACCGCATTGACGAAATCCACTACCAGGCGGTCCGGGCCGGTAATCAGGTTCGTATGCGGGACGATGCGGTCGCTGGCCTCAATCTCAATCTCAACCTGCCCTCGGCCGCGCAGCACCTGCACTCGCCGAATCGATGGCAGCGCCTGGGCCTGGCACGTGGCTGGCGCAGGAAAACACACAGCTGCCCACACCAGCGAAATGGCAGCGGCCCTGAGAGAGCGTTTCATAAATACCTTAATGTATGGGTTGAGATCGCGTTCAGGCCGATTCTAGCAGCGTTTTTGAATGCCGCCGCTTACGAAAGGATTACAACTTTGGGTCGGGCCGTTTTCGCGGAGAACATCAGGCCGGGGAAGGCCTGCGGCGAGCCAGCCAGTAGATGCCGGCCAAACCGCTGACAAATAAGAGCCAGGTTCCGGGCTCGGGTATAGTTTCAACGGCACCGCAGGGACCTAATTTTTTCTTCTTCCCGCCACCGTCGCTCCCGACTTCAATTCCGCCGTCCTTATTTTTCTTTATGGGAGCGCAAACGCCCTCCGGCAGCGGCGGAGGTGAAATGGACATGCCGCTTCCGCCGGTAAACGGATCGTACAAGCTCAGCGGCCCTAAGGGGCCAGCTCCGGGCGCGGCCGGCCGGTTCAACAGCGCCGACTCGAACGCCACAGGAGGAGCTTGCATCGCCGTGCCCTGGCCGGCTCGAACCGGTTCGTCGAACTTCTCCACCGGAGGCTCCGCCGGTGCGGCCGCCTGTTGCTGTGGCGCTTCTTCTACGCGGTTGGCGCAGCGCGTGCGTGCCGTAATTCTTCCATCGGTGATAAGCTTCTCGCCTTTGTGAAGCGTCAGTCTTCGCCGGGTCCAGTAGATATTGTTGCCGATGCGGTACGAGACATAGACTGTCCGGGCCAGCGTAAGCCGCACCACCTGCGCCCGCTCGTAATCAAATCCCGCGTAATGCGCCGCGACGATGGGATCGTGTTCCGCCACCCACTTCAATTCCTTCGCATCCTCAACTCCGCCAGGAACTACGGAATAGGGATACACCGGACGTGCCGACTGATTCTGCGAAAGAATCTGATCCAGCGTGGCCGTGCGTTTGTGGCTGAGTTCAGGCTGCTTGACGGCGTGAACTGCGGACTGGGTGCGAAACAAAGAAGGACTGAGATACTGTAACGCCGCGAAAGAGATGCTGATCGCAAAAACCGCGATCACTCCTGACGCGAGCCAGCGGCGTATCAGTCGATTCCGGCGGTGCCGGCTCGTTCGGTGCCGCCTTACCACTCTCTGGACGTTCCCGTTCTCGGGATCGGGCACAAACCACTCCTACCTGCGGCAGACATCCTGGGCTCTCTGGACTAAAGGTACTCCACCGCACAGATATGTGCAGTTCAAGTGCCATACCGCGGTCAGACGCACTCCTCAAACCAAAGGAGTTCTGCCTTCTTCTTGGCGAACATGGTAGCAGAGAGCGAAATGGTTTGCACAAGAATATCCTGTGGATTTCTTCATCAGCGTGGTTCATTCCGGGAATGCCGGTGACCCTGGTAACGCCACACTCGGGCCATTCTCAAGCGCAAAATCTGCTGGTAATGTCACTACACGTTACGGGAGTCAGTTCTCCTTAACGGAAATGCCGCCCTTCGCGGCACAGCCAGCTTTCAGTACAGGCTCTATCTCTCCCCGAGATGTGCTGGCCGATCTCCCCCGATCGAAGGAAAGCAGGATACGCTGTCGCGCTCTTTATGGACAGCATACTCGTTTGCTGGGAGGCAAACTCATGCGCTTAAGCCGTTTTCAGCTAGCACTCACGATCCTGGTTTTCTCGCTGCTTCTGGCGAGCCCGGCCTTCGCCAACAACGTCCAAATGCAGTACGTGCAAGCTACGGGGAGCGGCATCGGCGGCGGCGGAGTTTATCCCTACGCGTTTTACATCAACGGAAGCAGCACCTATACCTATCTGATGTGCGACAGCTATGACAACACCATCCGATCCGGCGAGACCTGGACTGCGACCGTCTCTCCCTTCCTCGCGGGCATCAACAACAGCCTATTTGGACCGGGGATGACCCTGGACTACAAAGCTGCCGGTCTGATCTTTAAGAGCATGCTGTCTGGCGGCCTGAGCGCCACCGACGCCAATTGGGCCATCTGGGGCCTGTTCTCGGCGAACGCGCGCGGGCAGTCGCAATTCGCGACCACCGGCGGGGCCGCGATTGACGCCACGTATCTTGCCCTGGCTAATACCGCCCCCAACAGCGCCTACAACGGACTTCTGCTCTACACGCCTGTCGCCGGCACACAGAGCTGGGGAGGCATGCCGCAGGAGTTCATCGGCTACTCCGCAGTTCCCGAGCCCAGCAGCCTGATGCTGATGGGTACGGGCTTGGTGGGACTGGCCGGAGCGCTACGCCGCAAGTTTGCCAAAGTGTAAGCCAGCACCAAACCGCGTTCACTGGGACGCGGTGATCGTCAAACCTAACTCCGCAACCGCGCTGCTCACAGCAGCGCGGTTTTTTCTGTTTGACCAATGCTGGTGTGGGGACAGCCACCCTCGGCTGTCTGCTCGGGGCACATATAGGACCTTCGGCCGCCAGAAGAAATGAAAACTGTCATGGCGGACCTTAGGCAGGCAAGATTCGTATCCGAGCACGGCTTCTGCCGTGCCGGACGCGAGCGACATTTGAACACGCCTTCAGGCGCTGCTCGGGGCTGAAGCCCGTTCCCTTCGTCGGCATCCATTGGCATGGCTGAAGCCATGCTCTGATGCGAATCTTCCCCCGAAAAATCATCAAGAAATGTCACGCTCCACGGATCCTTGACAGATTTTCGACAGCACGAACCCAAAGGGTCCACTCTGCGCAGGTTGACAAAGTCTTCGCGCTTCGACATTCCCGATGGCAAGTAGGATAATTCCTTCATAAGAATAACGCGCCGACAGCTTTTCAATAGTTGGTCGGGCCGCCGGCGCAGACGGAAGGAACTCATCCTATGGCATTGCATACGGAAAACGTTTCGTCACAGTATATGAATTACGCGCCAGCCGATTTGAATCCGCAAAAAGATCTCCCCAAGGGATTCTTTGATTTCCTTTTACCCCTTCACAAACAGTTCACGCCCTGGCAACAGAAGCTGGTCGCCAAGCGCGCCGACGCGCTCCAGAAGTCGCTCAGCGGACATCCCCCGAACTATCTTCCCGCCTCCGAGGCGACCACTTCCGGCTGGCATATCGAAGTGCCTGACTGGTGCGCCGATCAGCGCAACCAGATGACCGGCCCCGCCGACGACGGTGAACTTACCGTGAAGCTCCTGAACTCCGGTTCTCCCGCGGTCATGGTCGATCTGGAAGATTCCACTGCGAACGCCTGGGAGCACATCCTGCTCGCGGTCAACAACACCATCGCCGCGTACAAATACGAACTCAGCTACGACGATAAGAAACGGCAGAAGAAAGTCACCGTGCAACGCTCGAAAACCGTTACCTGGGTGCGTCCCCGCGGCCTGCACCTGAGCCAGGGTGGAGTCATTAAGAACGAACTCATGTCCGCGTCCCTGTTCGATCTCGCTCTGATTTGGTATCAGATCGATCCCGCATGGTTGCCGCACAACTTCTCCGTGTACATCCCCAAGAGCGAGTCGGCCGAGGAAGCTTTCTGGTGGCGCGATCTCTTCCAGGTTTTCGCCAAACAGAAGGGCCTGCCTCACGATTACATCAAGTGTATGGCGCTGGTGGAGGCTCACCCGCTCGCCTATCAGATGGAAGAATTTCTTTTCAATCTGCGCGAGCACTGCTTAGGCCTGAACCTAGGCCGCTGGGATTACATGGCCTCGCTGATCCATTTCATGCTCGAAGATCCCAACTGGATTCTGCCCGACCGCAACACCATCCCGCACGACGTGGCCTTCTTCCAGAACTTCCGTACGCTCATGCCGGAAATTTGCCACAAGCACGGCGCCCACGCCATTGGCGGCATGACCGCCCTCTATCCCAGCCGCACTGACAAAGAATTGAACGATCGCGCCCTGAAGGTCCTCGAACAAGACAAAAAGAACGAAGCCACCTGCCTCATGGACGGAGCTTGGACCGGCCATCCCGACCAGAACGAAATCGCCGTAGCCCAATTCCCGTATCCCAACCAAATTTCAAAGCGGCCGAAACTGCCGAATTCGCATCCCGATCTGCGACCGGTCCCGAAAGGCGTGGGCGCAACCACCCTAGCCGGAACGCGAGCCGCAGTGCGCACCGTGATTCGCTACCGCAACGGCGTGCTAAACGGCAAAGGCGCCAGCCTGCTGGATGGCTACATGGAAGATCTGGCGACCGATCGCATCTACCGTTTGATGATCGCGCAGCGCGTGCGACACAAAGTCAAAGTGCAAGGCGACGGTGGCAAGCCGGTCGAGCATTCTCCTGCCTTGGTGACACGCATATTCGACGAGGAGTTGGCAAAAATTCAAAAGAATCTGCCCGCAGAGATTGATCGCAAAGAGTCGGCAGCACTTCCCGAAGCCCGCCGCATCGCCGAGGAGTTGATCGTGCAAGGCCACCACTCGCCGGTGTAGGGTTTGAGGTCACAAACGGTTCAACTTTGGGGTACCCCATTTCTCGCGTCTTTTGCGAGAAGTGGGGCTTTCACTTTCATCCCCACATCTGTCTCCTAAACCAAACTGGCGTGAATGCCGAAACCTTCGGCAACCTTGCGGAGTGGCTGATCTCTCGTCCACAGAAGGGTAGGCGAATCTTCGCGATTCAATTCGTCGGCACCCTGCGGCGTGGAGTACTCTTCAAGGCGGGCATTGCGCCCTCCAGTGACGCCAATTTGCGGGCGCTTTCGCGCTCGACAAGCCGGCCGAGCCGCTCTCCGACCTGCTCGTGCGTGAGACATTCACCGCGCTCCAATGCTGTCTCGCCAAGCTTGACGGCCTCAACAAAGCGCGCTTCTTCCGCGACATACTGGCTAATGGCCTCCTGCGCCAGCGCATCCGCGTCACGGCCTCGCTGCGCGGCAAGTTCCGCAAGCAGGTGCTGCTGCTCAGGCGTGAGATGCACTTCCATATCGTCAGTCTAGGGACACACATCGGACCTGTCAACGAGGCTAAAGTCGGGAGCGCACCGAACTGGGGTGCCCCATAGCCCGCCCGCATCCGCGAATGGTATTTCCACAAACGGAGGGGCGTCTGTGACAACTGAACGTTGCCGTGCGACACTGAAAGAATTTTCACCCTATTCCGGGACCGCCCGCCTGTCGTGTTCCGCATTTCGTAAGAGGCTTCCTATGTCCGCCCAGGCATGCACAGGAGTGAGGTCGTCAGGTTTCACCGACTGGAAATCACTCAGGGCACGTAACTTCGTTGTAACTTGTCTCCGGCCAGCGGCTCCCCGTTTCGGCTTTTGTAACAAGACAGCGATTCACGTTTTAGACCCAAACGTTCGTGGGAGGATGTCCCCACTCCGTCCGGTGGCGCGCGCTCCGTTTTTGGACCCCGACAACTTCCCAAGCGAGCCATCGGCGGTTAGGCGCACAATCGTCAGAACAAAAAGGGGTTAACCTATGGACGATGAAAAGCAGAAATCAAGACGCAAGTTTTTGGAAGAGGCGGCTGCGATAGGAGGGATCGGCGCTTTGGGCGCAGCACTTCCGGCTCTTGGACAAGGCCAAGAAGAGAAAAGCGGTTCCCTGAAGATCGTCCGAGTCAAGGTTACGAAGGATCAAACAACCGAACGGCCAGATGGCAGGGACGTCGAGCCTCGACTTTGAGGCGTACGCCCCGGATGGAACCTCGGATGTAATTCGTAGCTTCACCCGCTACGTATACGACGGCGATCTGATTAACATCTTTGGGCACCGAAGCGCCTCGAAATTTGGGGCCGATTTTACCTACCTTTGCTCCGGAAAGAAGGGAGATCAGATGACTACGATCTTCTTTGACAAAGCCGGAAATCCGCAACAGTTCACCCAGCCGATCAGATCCGTGGAGAAGCTCTATCCTGGTTTGCCAAACGAGGAGCGAATGAATCTTTACCTGCAGAGTAAAGGCAGAGTAAAGCAAGGTGACGAGGAGGTACATCCATGACTAACCCATTCGGGAGAGCCGGCATACCAGCAATGTCCCAGACCGGAGATATTGAGTCGCCGTGTGTGGTGTGCCTCTCGGGTTGTACTCTTCTTTTTTTCGATGATCCGCCGCTGTACGTTCTTTGCATTCAGTATTGCATCGAGAATTATTGCAGTTGATGCTGCGCGCGTTTCGTGCAGTCGGCGGGTGGCCCACTCAAGCCCGATTTTGGCTTGAGTGGGCCAGCCCCAGCAACTATCTTGAATCGCAACCCGGAGAGCAGCCTCGCAGCAGCACACATCTCATTCATCCGTGCGAGACTGAGCTGGGTCACATGTCCCCCAAGTGCTGTTGCGACACCGTAACTGCATTATGCAGGTTCACCGCGCGCGGGGACTTCATGCCGTTCTCCTCGTTCAGAACGACCCGCCCTTCCATCCGGCAGGTTCCACGGCGAGAAGGCCGTTCGCTCCCAAACAATTTCCACAACCCCATTGTGACATCTGACCTTGTCCACAGCCCATCACTTGCGCGATGATGGTTGAGGCCGTGACAGTCGGGTGAGCCCAAATCGTCGAGCCCGTAAGTTATTCATTGTTAAGAACTTAGTGTCTAAGCTCTTTGACATCAAGATCTTGCAGGGAATTTCACGCTAACACGATGATTTCATATTTTGCAAAAAGGGGGGGGTATACCCCCGATTTTCGGTACAGACCGGGAGCATCCCTGACACGCTGCAACGTCCTCGCGAAAGAAAATTTATTTTCGAGCAGATATCAACAGCCTTTGGTGTCTCTCCGCTCGGTGCCGTAATATCGTCAGGTATAGGTTGTAACAGAAACGAGGACTCATGAGCGCGATCGAACAAGTGAAGCCACAACTAAAGCCGCAGCCTGCCGTACTTCAATTCCCCGCCCTCGCACCGCCTCGCCGCTACCTGTTCGGTCCCGGACCCAGCATGGTTCATCCCCGCGTCTACGAAGCGCTCGCGAAGCCGATTGTCGGTCATCTCGATCCCTACTTCATCCAGGTCATGGGAGACGTGCAGCAATTGATCAAAACGGTTTACGGCACAAGCGACGGCGCGACCCTCGTCATTTCCGGCACCGGCAGCGCGGGCATGGAAGCTGCCGTTGCCAACTTTGTTGAACCCGGCTCGAAGCTCGCAGTCTTCGCCAACGGATATTTTCCCGATCGCCTCACCGAAATGGCGAAGCGCAATGGCGCGAACGTCGTGCGTTTCGAAAAGGCGTGGGGCGAAACTTTCACCGATGATGAAGCGAAAGAGTTCATCGCACGCGAGAAGCCTAAGGTTGTAGCTTACGTTCACGCCGAGACATCGACGGGAGCCTTGCAGTCGGGCTCGGCGATCTGTGCGGCTGCGCACGATGCAGGCGCTCTTGTGATTGCCGATTGTGTCACCTCGCTCGGCGGCGTTCCCGTCGAGTTCGACAAGACGGGAATCGACATCGCATACAGCTGCACGCAAAAAGGATTGAGCTGTCCGCCGGGATTGTCTCCGATGGCAATGTCGCCGCGCGCGATGGAATGGCTGCGCGCGCGCTCCACGCCTTCGCGCAGTTGGTATCTCGACCTCAAGCTGATTCACGATTACTCGACCGTCTCGCACCGCTATCATCACACCGCGCCGATTTCCATGTTCTACGCGCTGCGCGAAGCGCTGCTGGTGATCGCGGAAGAAGGAATCGAGAATCGCTGGGAACGGCATCGCCGCTGCCATAAGTTGTTCGTGAAGGGCGTTGAAGCAATGGGTCTGCGCATGCACGTTCCTGCTGAGCATCGCATTGCCACTTTGAACACAGTCTGCGTGCCCGAAGGCGTAGACGAAGCCAAAGTGCGCAAACAGCTTTTGAGCGGACCAGGCATTGAAATCGCCGGCGGATTCGGGCCGCTCGCGGGCAAAGTGTTTCGCATCGGCGTGATGGGACCGTTGGCGACCGAAGATAACGTGCAGTTTTTCCTGAAGGAATTCAAACAAGCCCTGAGCGCATAAACGCTCACGGAATATCGCGCGCGTGACGACGAGACTGACTTACGTCGGCAAATGCTGGCCGCGTGTCTCGGCCGCAAATGGAATCAGCAGGAGTCCGATAACGAATGCGATCGCGGTAAGCGCTACCGGAGTTCCCAGCGATCCGTAATGGCGGACGCCGCTTCCCACGAGAAAAGTAATTCCCGCGCCGCCGAAGCGCGCGAACGAAGTGGAGAAAGCGAAGGCGCTGGCGCGACATTCCGTGGGATATTGCTCGGGCAGCCAGAGCGTGTAAACGGCAAAGTTTGCGCCGCCCAACCCCAGGAAAAACAAGCACACAAAAAAAAGCGGCAACGCGCTCGGGCCCATGTAGAAGAGTTTGCCGAAAGTGAGCCCGATGAAGATCGCCATTAGACAAAAGAAAAACGCGAGCGCGCCGCGGCGGCCGAGGCGCTCTGCCAGCGACGGCATGGCCAGGCAGCCGAGGATCGTCGCAGCCGAAACCAGCATTGTGCCCCACGAGGCCAACTGCGCGGCGTGCGGGCCGCCGCGGCCCCCAGCTTCGGCGAGAATAGTAATGGCCGAGGGAACGTAAACCGTTCCCGCCCACAAACCACAGATGGAAGCCAGCATCAGCAAGGAATTCAGAATCGTGCGCCGGCGCAACGTGTCCGAAAATAGCACCACGAACGGACGCCACACCGCCCACGAACGGACCACATTCTCTTTCTTTTTCCACTTATCCGGTTCTGTAACGCCGTGTCGAACCCAGGCCAGCAAGAGCGCGGGCAGTCCGGCTACGACAAACATCGTGCGCCAGCCATAGCGGCTGCCGATCCAAAGGTTCGCCAGAGCGGCGAGAAAGAAGCCAACGTAGTAGCCGGTGTGCATCAATCCGGCGCCCATGCGGCGGCGATTCTCCGGCCACTCTTCGGCGACGAAGGTTCCGCCCATGGCCCATTCTCCGCCAATGCCGATACCGGCGAGCAGGCGCAGAATGGCGAGCTGCCAGACATTGACGACGAAGGCGCTCATGAAGGTGAACACCGAATACCACACGATGGTCAGCATCAGGGTGCGAACGCGGCCGTACCTGTCTCCGATGGGGCCCCACAAGAAGGCGAGTCCCCAGCCGATCAGAAACAGGGCGAAGGATAAAGCTCCGTAGTAGCCAATGTTGCCCTTGTTGACGGCGATACCGGAATGGGGCAGCAACTCGCGCACCGCGGGCACGAGCACGAGCGCGTAAACCACCGAGTCCATGCCATCGAGAGTCCATCCGCCCCAAGATGCCCAGAAGCCGCGAATCTGATTGCGGGTGAGAGTGGAAGACTGGATCGGAGCAGGAGGAGTCACTTCGTTCGCAGTTGTCGGCATGACGGGGAACTATATCAAAAAGAAGACGGGTCGCGAGGAAAAAGCTTTCGCGATAAGGCAAGCGGCCGGCGCTGCTTTCCTTCTCGGCGCTACTGCACCGGGCTACTTTGCGGCTTTCAGGCGGTCTTCCAGGGCTTTCAGTTCAGCGCTTAGGCCTTCTGGTAGATGGGTGCCGAATTGGGCGAAGTGTTCTTTGATGGACGGCACTTCGGCTAGCCAGCCTTCCACATCTACACGAAGCAGTTCGTCCACGTGAGCGCCTTTGATGTCTAGGCCCTTGGTGTCCAGATCGGCTACCTCGGGAATGCGGCCGATTGGAGTGTCCTTGGCGTGTACCTTGCCGTCGCAGCGCTGGAAGATCCATTTCAAGACGCGGCTGTTTTCACCGTAACCGGGCCAGAGGAATTCGCCGTTCTTGTCTTTGTTTTGGCGAAACCAGTTAACGTAAAAAATCCTGGGCAACTTCGCACCGGTGTGCTCTCCAATTTTCAGCCAGTGGGCGAAGTAGTCGCCCATGTGGTAGCCGCAGAATGGAAGCATGGCCATGGGATCGCGGCGCAGACGGCCTTCTTTGCCGGTGATCGCGAAGGTGGTCTCGCTGCTGGCCGTGGCTCCCAAGAAGGTGCCGTGCTGCCAATTGAAGGCTTCCGTAACCAGAGGAACGATTCCCGCGCGCCTGCCGCCGAAAAGGATGGCATCGATGGGCACGCCCTTGGGATCCTCCCATTCGGGAGCTATTACGGGACACTGGCTTGCGGGCGTGGTGAAGCGGGCGTTGGGGTGCGCGGCCTTGCGTCCTGAGTCCGGCGTCCACAAACGGCGCAGCCAGTCCACTAGTTTCGCGGGCTTCTCTTCCGTCATTCCCTCCCACCAAACGTCGCCGTCCATGGTCATGGCGCAATTCGTGAAGACGGAATTGCGGTTGATGGTAAGCATGGCGTTGAGGTTCGACTTCATGCCAGTGCCGGGCGCGACGCCGAAGAAGCCGTACTCGGGATTGATGGCGTAGAGCCGGCCATCGGCGCCAAATTTCATCCACGCGATGTCGTCGCCGATGGTTTCGACTCTCCAGCCGGGAAGGGTTGGAATCAGCATTGCCAGATTTGTTTTGCCGCAGGCGGAAGGAAAAGCGCCGGTTAGGTATTTGACTTGGCCGGAGGGACTAATCAGCTTCAGGATCAGCATATGCTCCGCCATCCAGCCTTCGTCGCGCGCCTGCACGGAGGCGATTCGCAGGGCATGACATTTCTTCCCTAGCAGCGCGTTGCCACCGTAGCCGGAACCGTAGGACCAGATCTCGCGGGTCTGCGGGAAATGGCAGATGTACTTGTGATCTTTGTTGCAGTTCCAGGTTGCGTTTGGTTGATTCGGCGCGAGCGGGGCGCCAATGGAATGCAGGCCGCGGACAAATTCGCCGTCTTGGCCAAGAACGTCAAGTACATGGCTGCCCACGCGGGACATGACGTGCATGCTGACGACGACGTATGGAGAGTCGGTAATCTCCACTCCAATCTTTGAAATGGGCGAGCCGATTGGACCCATGCTGTAGGGAACCACGAACATGGTGCGGCCTACCATGGAGCCTGCGAACAGTTCGGCGAGCATCTGCCTCATCTTCGCCGGATCTTCCCAGTTGTTGGTGGGACCAGCTTCTTCTCTAGTGGGAGAGCAGATGAAAGTGCGGTCTTCGACGCGGGCCACATCGGCAGGGTCGGAGCGGACCAGGTAGCTGTTCGGCCGCTTGGCCGCATCGAGCGGGATCGCGGTTCCGGTGAGCACCAGCAGCCGCAACATCGCCTGGTATTCCTCGGGCGAGCCATCGCACCAATGAATGCGGTCAGGTTTGCACAACTGCGCAGCTTCTGCAACCCAGCGCTCGAGCCTGGCATGCTTCGGGTTGCTTGCGGCGGCGTCAACTTCGATGGTGGTGGTGGCCATGCTTAATTGTCTCCCGTAGAACGAATCGCGGAATGCGGCACCCGTCGCTGAACCGAGGCGTCCAGCAGCCGTCGCCCGCGAGTGAACGCGAGACTCCGCTGGCGGCGGGCGAGCTTTTGGCGGCGACGACAAATCCCGGCGGCCACGCCTGCCTTATTCGCCCAGCGGTTTGAGTGCCGTGGGATAGTGTTCTTCATCCCAGACGCAGCCTTAGTATTCTCTCGCACTTGGGGACATTATTCCAGCGGATGGTGGCGCGCGTGGGTTGGAGTCACGTGTCAGCGTGATGTGGATCATACAGCGAGCGCAGAAAATTCAGCCCCAGCGCCGTAAGGCGCTGGGGCTGATGAACAGCGTGTCAGGTTAAAGACACTCAGTTCTACTTGGTTTTCAGGGCCGGTCTGGCAAGATGGGCAGTTTTCAGGTGAGCCTCTTGCGCTTTCCGGATGTCTTGCGCTCTCGGCATAGCAGGACGCCCAGTGAGCCGTTTCTTCGCATGCGGGATCATCTGTTCGGTCTTGTCAACCAACCGGAGTTGCTCGAAGCCTTTGCGCTTGGCCATGATGCGATAGTCGAAGGCGATGCTCGAAGTGCCTCCGCCGAGTTCGCGAACCTCGAATGATGTGGGCGATTTCTGGGCTACGTACAAACCTTTGCAGTCGCCGTTGGGAGTGAGGAATACGTGATATTCCACGCCGGTGTTGACGGTTTCGCCGAAGAGCGTGTCGATGTTGACGAGGGCTTGCCCATTCGACAACTGGCCGGAGCCGGCGTCTTCAAACCAGTGCTCGGCGGAGCCGATGCTGGGTACCGCAATCTTGCGCGAGTTTCCCGCGGGGACGACGCCGGTGATTGCGCCGTTGCAGGTCAAGTTACCGCTCACGTCGATGGTGCAGCTGCCGCCGTAATTGAGACTATACGTCTGCATAACGAGATATGCAGAAGATGTACTCTCGTCAGCCTCCAGATACAACGTTGGGAAGTCCGAGGCGCTATTGTTCGCTCCATAGAGGGCATAACCATCGTCCGCTGTACCTTGGGTTCCGGTCCCGCCTGAGGTGTTGGTGTCTCCCCACACGCCGTCGAGATAGCCAATGCTGGTGCCTTCGGCGCTGGCGCCAACCAACTGGCCGTAGGTGCCGACGCCGCCAGCACTGGCGCTGTAGCCCCAGAGGCCAAAGGTTGCTGTGGTTGATCCAGATTCCACGCCATAGGCTGCGACTGAGAAGTTGGCGTCAGTGTCGTTCACTGAGTAGGTGCCGGTGAAGGCGCCGTTAAAGTATCCGCCATCATCCGTTCCGTAACCGACGACGGCGTCGTAAGTGCTGCTGGCGACATAGAGCCCATAGAAACCGGCGCTATTGATGTAGATCCCGTCGCCGGCGGCGTTGTTGACGTCGAGGGCGTCCCCGGCCGTATTGGACAACGAGAGGGCAGGGCTGGTCTTTGAGACGCTGATCGAATTCGTGTTCGTGAATGCGTTCGTAGTGGCCAGCTCAGGTACTACGGCCGAGTTCAAGCTCAGACTCGTGCTGCCGCCGAGGGCGACCGAACCGCCGCCGCTGAGACCGCTGCCCGCGGTAACCGTGAGCGTCGAGTGCTGCAGCATGACGTTGGTCACGCCGCCCGTGGCGATACTTAGCGTTCCAGTCTTGGTGATTGGACCGCCTGTGAGGCCGGCGCCGCTGGCCACGCTGGTCACTGTGCCGGTGCCGGCGCTGGCGCAAGCCCAGACCGTGCCGCTATATTGCAGCACCTGGTTGGCGCTGCAGGTTTTCAGGCCGATCGTGTAGGTGCTGCCCAGGGTCATCGCTCCGGGGACGGTTAGTCCGCCGGCGGTGCTGGAATTCAAGGTAATCTTTGAGTTTGCGAGCATCGCGTTGGTGATTCCCGCCGAGGGCACTTTCAAGCTGAGCGTGCCGGTGGTGCCTCCGCCCGATAGCCCGCTGCCGCTAGCCGTAGTAACCCCGGTGATCGTGCCGGTCCCAGGGAACGTCTGGCCAGTGATAAACGTGACTTTGCCTGTGGAGTCGATTTTGAAACTTGTTCCGTTCACGGCCAAAGTGTTGTCTGTGCTCTTAGGATAGAGCGTGAGTGTGTCGCGGACGTCAGTCTTGCCGTTGACGTCGAGTAACGCGGCGGGAGTGGTGGTGTTGATACCGATCTCCGAACTCTTCTGATAAATGATGGAGTCGATGATGTCACTGGTCGTATCCCACATGGGAATGTAATCGACCGTGCCCTTGCCCGTGACCGCGGGATTAGCGGGAGGCGAATTCTTCGAGGCGGCGTTGGATGCGGGCGCAGACGCTTTCGTGCTCGCCGTCGCTGCCGCCGTGCCGCCGCCATTTGCCAACATGAAAGCTGAAGCTGGCAATCCGCCAACCGTTTCCGCGTCGCCGGCTTTCAGTGCATAGGGAACGCTGAGCAGGAGCACGCGCGGCTGCTCGGTTTGTCCTGAAATCTGCACGCCCAGCCAACGGGCTTCGACCGAATTAAAAACATCGCTGGGCAGGCCGTCAGGCAAGGTCGCGCCCAACTGCACGCTGTAGCGCCCCGAAGAGTCAGGTTGCACATTTTGCGTCTCCAGCCAGAGCGGAGAGCCGCCCTGCTGATCCGAGTAGAGCAGGAAAGTGATGCCGACGGTTCCGGTGAGGGGTTTGCCGTCCATATCTTTTGCCGTGCCCGCAAAGCGAATGAGCCGGGGTACGGACGGAGTAGCGGAAGTGCTGGGAGTGGTTGCAGTAGAGGCCGTTTCCTGGGCCACGGCAGAAGGCCCGCCCGACAGCAGGGCGAAGAGAGAGACGAGCAGGAGCGCTCGAGGCTTCATGGAGGAGTCTCCAGACGGAAGTGGCTATTGATTCGCGGCCATTGGGGAACGCTTCGCCGCGAAGGATGGCCGCTATTTTGCTACCGGCGGAATTTTTATGCAAGAAAAACTTTACAGGAAGGGTCGGACGCAAAGGCTGGCTTGATGGCGTCTTCCTCCTCCGCTGCGGGAGGATCACTTCCAATCGCGGACTTATATGGACGGCGCGTTCGCGCAAGGAACGAGCAGCAGGTTCTGACGGAAACGTGTAAGAACTTGGTGGAGCTAGTCGGGCTCGAACCGACGGCCTCGTCGTTGCGAACGACGCGCTCTCCCAACTGAGCTATAGCCCCTCTTTGGCGAACTGTTATTCGACTGCCAATTTATTTTACCAGCGTTTGGTTCTTCGGAGCCATGATGGGCGCGAATTGAAGTGGATGCGTGGGCCGGCCTCGATGAAAGAAGGCGCCCGTCCCCACACAAGCAGTGCTGGACACGAGCAGTGCTGGAGAGCCGGGGCGGCTGTCTCCGCATGGTCATATTCTTTCTTCTTTCGCCATGGGCATTTAGGATCGCCGCTGTGGTTACCAGAGTTAAAACTTCCTGCACAAAAGAGCCTTGACGAATGCCCCCTTGGAGCGTCTAACCTAGCATTAGTAGAGTGGGTTGCTGGGGTTCGCTTCGTGTTTGCGCAATTGCATCCTGGAACATCAACACAGCGTCGCGTGCTGGTGGGTTCGCTCGCGCTGCACGGCTTGCTATTCGCCTGGCTGATGCATGCGCCCGAGCCTGAGTTGCTAATGCCCTCTTCGGTTGCCATCGGGAGCAATGGCAGAGTGGTAGGGCATCTTTATTTTCCTACCCAAACGCCCGACCATAGCGCTACCAGTTCGCCCGATCGCGCAACGGAGGCCTACCGGCGGCAGCGGCTGGGACACGAGAAATTGACCTGGAAACCCAGTTCAATTCAAGCCAAGCTGCCCGCACCGCCTGCGCCGCTCCTTCCATCTGCGGCTGAGGACGATTCCAAGACCGCGACGCTCTCCAAGCTAGGCCATGGAGCACTTGCGGGGCTTCCCTACGGAAGTGTGCCTGGCGGGCCGGTGTATGGCGACGAGATTCGTCCGGCACTGCCGATTAGTACTTCCGATCCCGAGGTTTATCCGTGGCAGCGGCCGACGTCGGAAGGCAAAGTCGTCATCGAAATCACGATCGACGAACGCGGGGAAATCGTCCGCAAGACAGTGTTGCAGAGCCTTGGCCCCGACATCGATAACAAGTGCCTGGCGGCGCTGGAGAACTGGCATTTTCGTCCGGCCACCCACAATGGAGCGCCCATTCCTTCCAAGCAAGACGCCATTTTCCCATTCAAGGCGCGGGGTTAGGCAGCGCCTCGAATCGAACTAGGATCAAGTGCAAACGCTATAATCAATGTGTGACCGATAAGACACTTCAACCCATCGCATCGGCGGATTTCCCTACGCGCTGGGGTAACTTCCGGATCTACGGTTTCCGCGCGGAATCTGGTTCGGATGGAAACCGCGAGGCCGAGGAAGCCGTCGCGCTGGTCATGGGAAATGTTCATTCCGAGCCTCCGCTGGTACGCATTCACTCGCAATGCCTTACGGGCGACGTTTTTCATTCCCTGCGCTGTGACTGCCGGCAACAGCTTGAAATGGCACTGTCGATGATTCGCGACCTGGGAGCGGGGATCCTGATTTACGAGCAGCAGGAGGGGCGCGGGATTGGCCTGATGGCTAAATTGCAGGCTTATGAGTTGCAGGATTCCGGGCTGGACACGGTTGAAGCCAACGAGCGTCTTGGGTTCAAGGCCGATCAGCGCGACTTCGCATTGCCCGGGCGAATGCTGAAGGCGCTGGGCGTGAGCAGAGTGCGGCTGCTCTCGAATAATCCGGAGAAGGTTGAGGCTCTGCAGCGCGCTGGCATCGAAGTGGTTGAGCGGGTGCCGTGCGAAGTCAAACCGAGCCCGCATGCGGAAGAATATTTGAAGACAAAAAAAGAGAAGCTGGGCCATCTGTTTAGCTCGAGCTAGCTCATCAGCCTCGACCCGTGCGTCCTCCTATGCCGAGCCTTTTATGCCGAGATTGGCACAAATCCTCAAGCCGTGCTCTGGTTCGCTGACTTTTCTCGCGAATGCGCTCACCTAACTCTGGAAATCACCGGTCCGGCAGGGCGGCTCTTGCTCTGGCCCTCGCTCTCATTGGAGCGGCCTCGATGGTCTACTATCACTTCGGCATATTTATGCCGCGGGTAGAAGCTGCGCGTACCGCTAAACATCTGTCCGGCCCATATTCTTTCGGAAATGACTTTTACCCGGTATGGCTGACCTCGCGAGAGTGGTTAGAACGGCGCCTCGATCCTTACAGCCCCGCGGTAACGCGTGAGATCCAAATCGGATTATTCGGACGGCCGCTCGACGCGCGCATCTCGACCGACTCGCCAACCGACTACCGAACATTTGCTTATCCCGCCTTTACCGATCTGCTCTTCTGGCCCGCCAGCGAGGTGCCGTTTCTCACGTTCCGGGTGATATGGGCCGCGATATTGACCGCGCTCATTGCGGCGGCTGTTTATTTTTCGGCCCAGGCGCTTTCGTGGAGCGTTAGCCGGACATGGCTGGCGATCGTTTTCCTGTTGACGGTGTGCAGCTACCCCGAACTCGAAGGTCTTTATGCGGGACAACTGGGATTGCTAGTCGGATTTCTTCTGGCCGCTTCGTTGCTGGCGCTGGTGCGAGGCCGGTTGCTGCTGGCGGGAATCCTCATGGCGCTCAGCATGATTAAGCCGCAAATGACGCTGCTCGCCATCGCATACCTGTTTATTTGGAGCCTACATGACTGGCGGCGACGCGGCCGCTTCAGCGTAACTTTCCTGGCCACGACTTTGCTGTTGACTGCGTCGTCGCTCGCCGTGTGGCCGCATTGGATCCAATCCTGGGGGCGAGTGATTTTGGGCTATCACCGCTACTCTATGCCGCCGCTGGCGCTGGAAGTGTTCGGATTGAGTTTAGGGCCGCGTAACGGAATTGCTCTGATCGTCATGGTGCTGATTGCGGTTCTCTGGTTAGCGTGGCGCGCCCGCGCTGCGGCTGCCGGCTCGGACGAATTCTGGCTCACGTTGAGTATCTTGCTGGCCATCACGGCTGTAGCTGTACTTCCCGGCCAGTCCGTTTGCGACCACATCATTCTTCTGCCGGGGATTCTCCTGCTGGCCAGCCGAAGGCCATTGCAGCGCGCCGGCGCCATCTCTCGCGCTCTGCTTGCCATTGGGATTGCTATGCTGTTGTGGCCGTGGGTGGCCGCCATGGGCTTGATCGTATTCCATCCATTCCTCGGCCCGGAATTGTTTAATTCCAAAGCGGTATTCGTTTTGCCTCTGCGGACGGCCGCTCCGTTCCCGTTTGTGGTGCTGGGTTTGCTCGCCATGGCTTTTCGTGAGATGGGGCGGCGGCAAATTTCTGGTTCTTTAATGCGCCAGTGATTTCAAGATTTTTGCAAGGGCACTTTTATTCCTACCCGGCAAGTACGCTAATGCGGCGCGGGCAAGAGAGACGTAGACTTCCTGGGCGAGGGGAATACTGCGCAGCGTGTGGAGATGGCGTTTCACGGTGTCGATGTCGCCGCGGATGATGGGTCCGCTGAAGGCTCCCGCGCCGTCCAATGCGGCGTAGTTTGCCAGAGTCTGCTGGATCATCGGCAGCATCCTCTGCTTTGCAGCTTTTCGCTTCACTCCGGCGGCAGTGGCCACATGCTCAGCGGTCACCAGCAGGACCGTCAGTAACGGCGATGCAAATGTGCCCCAGGCGTGGTAGGCGGCCTTGTCTTGCTTGCGAATGGAATAATGGCGGCCACCGAGATCGCTTACGATGCGGCGCGCCATACGCACAGCTGCAGGGTCTCCTTCGATCGCGAAAGGTACATCTGCGAGCGATGGGCGAGAACCATGGACAAACGTCATGAGGGGATGAACTGACGCAACCGCGGCCCCTTGGCGCCGCAGTATGGCAAGTTCGTCGCTGGTTAACGCGCCGCTGGAATGGAGCGCGACTTTGCCGCGCCAGTTTGCCGCTTCGGTGAGCGATTCTGCCGCGGCGGCAATGGCTCCATCGGGCACGCAGAACCACACGATTTCGGCAGAAATTCGCGCCTTGGGCGCCGCCACCGCGGGTGTTCCCATCTCGCGGGCCAGCGCGCGAAGCTCGCCGCATTGATGCTGGCCGCCTACGAGCGACGACCTGTTCGATCTTGTATCCCGCTCTGCGCAGAGACATGGCCAGAGCACTAGCCAGGTTCCCTGCCCCGACAATGGCGATGCGCGGCTTTTTCGCAGGCCTCCGAGACATGCCCGGCAGCATAGCAGAATCGGTAATTCTGCATTCTGACTTCTTACTTCTGCATTGCTTCCTAAGTCAGAAGTTTGACGTCAGAATGCAGAAGTAAACTCGCCGCTCCGGCTGTGCTTTATATTGTTTTCATGCCCAAGTCTCCGCGCTCTAAGTCGAAGGCCGTTCAATCTGCCGCCGGTTCACGTCCCAAGGTCCGGGTTGTTTCATCGCGAATGGTGTACCGCGGACCGGTTTTTTGGGTCACTACTGACGAAGTGCAGGAGCCCGGAGGAGTTCGGGCCCGTCGCGACATTATTCATCACAGCGGCTCGGTGGTGGTGTTGGCCGTGGATGAATCGGGGCCTACGTCGCGCGTACTTCTTGAGCGGCAATATCGCCACGCTGCGCAAGACTATCTTTGGGAACTTCCCGCGGGACGAATTGATCCCGGCGAAAAGGCGCTCTCCGCAGCCCAGCGCGAACTGCTGGAGGAAACCGGGTACACCGCTGCCCATTGGCGGCGCATTCTTAACTTCTATGCCAGCCCGGGATTCGTTGCCGAAACCATGTCGGTATATCTGGCCACCGGCCTTCGCGCGGGGGCTGCACAGCCCGAGGCGGACGAGGTGATTTACAAGCGGATGGTGCCGCTTCCGACGGCGGTCCGGATGGTGTTAAACGGGACGATTCGCGATGCTAAGACGATAGCGTCGGTGTTGTGGCTCGATCGAGAGCTTCGCGGAAAGTAGTATCCCTTTGAGGATGTAATAGGCGCGCCTCGCTTCGCTCGGCGGACAGCCGAGGCGGCTTTCTCTACATGAGTAGTTTCTCGACACGCGAGACGCGGGCGCCCAGAGGCCGGGCTGCCTGGGCCTAAGGTTTTTCCCGGGCGTTTCGTCTTGACACCCCCATCCTAATCGCTACAAAATGCATCTTATGCGGGCACGTCTTTTGGGGCCCCCCACTGCAAAGACGTGCGGAAAGAGGGGGTTCACGTGGAAATGGAACGGCTGAAAGGCACCGTTAAGTGGTTCAATAACGCAAAGGGCTATGGGTTCATCGGACGCGCAGATGGTCCCGACGTTTTTGTCCATTACAGTGCGATCACTTCCGAGGGCTACAAGAGCTTGCAGGAAGGCGATACGGTGGAATTCGAAATCACCGAGGGGCAAAAGGGACCGCAGGCGGCCAACGTTTCGAAGGTCGCCTAAGACGGCAACTCACGAAGTGTGGGAGCCTTTGCGCCTATCCCAAGCTCGCGGACAGGTGTTCGATTTATTTTCTTCGAGTCGCGTCTCTCCAATCCTTGCCACTGGCCCTGCGCTCGAATCTTGTTTAAGCTTTATTCCGTGGACAACAAATCCATCGCCAACATTCTGTACGAAACTGCGGACCTGCTGGAAATCGATGCGCAGGATTCGTTCCGCATCCGCTCCTACCGTAACGCCGCCCAAGCCATCGAAAACCTGACTGAGCAGATCAAGGACATTATCGGCGACCCAAAGAAAGTGCTGGCCATTCCCGGCATAGGCAAGGGGATGCTGGTCAACCTGCAGGAATTGTTCAAAGACGGCAGCTTGAGCATTCAGGCCGAGCTGCTCAAGAAATATCATCCGTCGATGCTGCAGTTGCTGAAGATTCAGGGGCTGGGGCCGAAGACGATTGCCTTGATCTGGAGCGCCTACCAGGTATGCGACGTCGATGGCGTGGAGAAGCTGGCGCGCGCAGGCAAGATTCGCATCCTGCCGCGGCTGGGCGAGAAGCATGAGCAGAAACTGCTGAAGGCCATCGAAGACTACCGCCGTATCTCGGGGCGGTTTCTCATCGACGCTGCCGAGACGGAAGCGAACAAGTTGGCGGAATATCTGGCGAAGTTTCCCGGTATCGACCGCATCACGCCCGCAGGATCTTTGCGCCGCGGGCGCGAGACAGTGGGCGATCTCGATATTCTGGTGACAGGCGCGGCCTGCTGCAGCGAAGTTGAACGTGCGAGCGCGGTGCAGTATGTCGCGCAATATCCTCCACTGATGGACGTGATCGCGCGGGGCGACAACAAGATCAGCTTCCGCCTGCGCAGCGATATGCAAGTGGACGTGCGGCTGTTGCCTCCAGAGTCGTTTGGGGCGGCCATGCAATACTTCACCGGATCGAAAGCTCACAATGTGGCGCTGCGCCAGCGCGCGCTCAAGATGGGGTACACGCTGAACGAGTACAGCCTCGCCGATCTCAAAACTGAAGAACCTGTCGCCGGCAGGACTGAAGAAGAGATATATGCCAAGCTGAAGCTTGATTACATTCCTCCGGAACTGCGCGAAAATCTGGGCGAGATTGATGCGGCCGAGAAACACACCTTGCCCACACTGATCACTTTGGACGATCTTCGGGGCGATGTGCACATGCACACCGTCGAAACCGACGGGAAGAACACGATCGAGGAAATGGCCGAAGCGGCGAAGGCGCGCGGCTACAAATACATGGCCATCACCGACCACTCCAAGAATCTCGCCTTCGCGAACGGTCTCGATGACACACGCGCCGTCGCGCACATTCAACGCATTCGCGACGCCGGCAAGAAGATCGGCGGCATCACCATCTTCGCTGGAATTGAAGTCGACATCCTGGCTGATGGCGACCTCGATCTTTCCGATGATGTGTTGGCCCAGATGGATGTGGTGATTGCCAGCGTGCATTCCGTTTTCAACCAGGAGCCAGTAAAGATGACCGAGCGCCTGCTCAAGGCGATCGAGAATCCGAATACTTCCATCATCGGTCATCCTACGGGCCGCCTGCAGCTTCGCCGCGACGCCTACCACTTCGACATGGACGCGGTCCTGACCTCAGCGGCGAAACATAAAGTGGCGATGGAACTGAACTCCTACCCTGACCGGCTTGACCTCAACGACGTTCACCTGCGACAGGCCAAGCAACGGGGGGTGAAGATCGTGATCAACACCGATTCCCACCACACTTCACATCTGGACAAGATTCGCTACGGCGTGCTGCAGGCGCGACGGGCATGGCTGACCAAAGAGGACGTCTTGAATACCCTGCCCGCCGAGAAGTTTGCCAGAGCGATGAAGCATGGGTGGGATTGAGGCGGGCTTTCGGCTTTCGGCCTTCGGGCTTCGGCAAATCGGGGAGTAGAATCGGAGAACGCGAAAAGGAATCATGGCTGATCAAATCTCCAAAGCTGCTTCCGTTCCACCGGGGACTCCGGGGACGCCCGACATTAAGGCGGAAACGCAGCGCGGTCCTACGATCCACATCGCCGACGAATTCGGCACCGCGAAACGCAACCTGCCTCCAGTTAAAATCCTGTTGATCGCCACGGCCGGAGTTCTCATCATTGCCGGCATCGCAGCGTTTTTGCAGCGCGCCAAGCCGCAGGGCGCGGGGTCGCTCGACGATGTGACCGGCGTTGCCATCCCGGGACAGAATGCCACTTTGGTCGCTCTCACGTTCACCCTGCGCAACTCCGGCAAGAAAACACTTTGGGTGCATGGGATTCAAGGCAAGGTTGTGGCATCTGGCGGAGAACTCAACAGCGATGCGGTCTCCGCTATTGATTTCAATCGCTATTTTCAGGCTTTTCCTGCCCTGAAAGAAAATGCCTTGCCAGCTCTCGCTCCCGAGGACAAATTGCAGCCCGGCCAGGAAATCAAACGAACTGTAATCGTCAGCTTTCCTGTGGCCCTGGCCGATTTCAAAGACCGCCGATCGGTGAGTGTGGTCATCCAGCCCTATGATCAGCCGGTGCCGATTGTGCTGAGCAAGTAAAGTCCGGGAGGCGGCGGGCAACGCAAGAAACCAATTATTTCTTCTGAATGAATCTTCGCCGCGCGAGATGAGTATTGGCGTCGGGTTTGATCTCGTCGTATTTCAGGCAACTGATCGAGCCATCGACTTCCAGAACGGCCAGAGCTACATCGCTGCATTGGGCAATGCCATGCTCGCGGACTGCGCGCTCCAGTTCGTCCATGCTGACACGCTCTGTCGCCATGTGCGATGCGATGGGCTTGCCATCGTGAATCAGCAGGCTGGGCTCGCCTTCTACGATGCGCCGAAAGCCGCGGCTTCTGCCCGAGAGCGTGCCCACCACGTAGTTCATTAACAACAGCGTGGAGGCCGCAACCACGCCGCCGATCAACGACGTGTCGGGACCCGTCATGGCGTTTTGCACGGAATTGGAAAGCAAGAGCAGCAGCGTGAGGTCGAACGGGGTCATTTGTCCAACTTCACGTTTGCCGCTGAGACGAACCCCAATCAGTACGACCAAGTAGATCGCGCCTGTGCGCATAGCGATCTGCAGCGCAACGTGCGCGCCTGCCGGGAAGAGCACTCCGTTCAATTGGCGGACACCGGCGTGGCCGTCACTGGAGTGGGCGCGCCCTTGGGCGTGCTCAAATATCCCGTCGCTTTCTTTTTGTCCACGTTCCACACCACCAGTTCAAACAGCAGATGATCGCGTCCGGAATAGAACTGTATCGGTTCAGAGATGTTGCGATCCTGCTTCTCGATGGTCTTGTCGTCGGAGGTCACGTTCAGGGTGTACTTGCCGCGTTTGGGATCGGTCCTCTTGAGCTGCAGGCTCACCGTCGCGACCGGCTGCGGCTTGGCGCCGCGTAACAGCGTGAATTCGTAATAGTTCCGGTCGCCCCTATGTTTAAGGACTTCCAGATCGCCGCGCGTATTCGCGATCAGGCCGCTCTGTTTGCCCAGATCCCCGATTGCGGTCTGCAGGCTCGCCTTGGTGGTTTCCAGATCCGCTCTGGTGGAGGCCACATCGGTCTTGACCCCGCCCACATCACTTTTGACCCCGGCGACTTCGCCGCTGACTTGGCCAAAGTGCTGTTTTTCTGTGTTTGCTTCCTCCTCCAGACGGGATTCGGCAGCCTTCTGTTGCGCCTGGAGTTCGGATGCGCGCTGCGCCAATTCTTTCTTGGTCATACCCAGCTTCTGACCTAACGTCTCTTCCTGGGCTTCCGACGAGCGCATGCGCTTTTGCAGTTCGGCAACCTGCGACTGACTCTCGCTCAAGTCCTTGGTCAGCTTGTCCACGTGTTGTTGCGTGGTCACGTATCCGTAAACGGACGCTGCTACAAAAGCGACCGCGAGAACCACAAGAATCCACTTGCCTGCGCTCGACCCCTGCTCCATGTGTAGCTGTTCGCCTTCTTCCGGCATGGTTCCTCCCAGAATTGGCCACCTTGGGCCCTGCGCCCTGTGCTTAATCGTTTAGCACGTTAATTGTTAAGCACATATTGTTTAGCACCAGGGCGCCAGTGTCAATTGGCTCGGTGGCATCGTAACTTGGACGCTGGCAGTTAGCTCTGGGGATGCCCGGCGGTGTTCTTCTACAATGCGGCCATGAAGAATTGGGATGTGATTATTGTCGGCGGCGGCATCATTGGACTGTCGCTCTCGATTGAGCTTCGCAAGAAAGGCGCCAGGGTTCTGGTGGTTGAGCGGGGTGAGCCGGGCCGGGAAGCTTCCTATGCGGCGGGCGGGATGCTGGTGGATTGCCCGCTGGAAACGCCTTCTGCGCTGCAGCTGCTGGCTACGGCGAGCGCGCGGATGTATCCGGAGTTCGTGCACGAGTTGCAAGTCGAGTCGGGTGTGAAGATCGACTTGCGCGATTACGGGACGATCTTTTTCCCTTCGAGTGCACGTACTTCTCGACCTACGGCCGGGTCTGCAAATCAGCTTCCAGCGCCCTTATTGGAGTTCGAACCGGCACTTGCTGATCTCGGTCGGCCCGCTTTTTATCTGGCCGAGCGCTGCGTTGACCCGCGCGCGCTGACCCTCGCAGCGCTGCAGGCGGCGAAGCACCGCGGTGTTGACTTCTCCTCCGGCGATGCAGTTACGGCGGTGAATCTCTCCGATGGCCACGTCAGCGGAGTTGCCACGGTGAAGACCTCGTTCCTTGCGCCGAAGGTCGTCAATTGCGCTGGCGCGTGGTCTGGCCAGATCGCGCCTCACGCCTTTCCCACCCGGCCGGTGAAGGGGCAAATGTTGTGCCTGGCTGCACCTTCGCGCGCCCTGCTCAAACACGTAATTCGCTCGCCGGAGGTTTACCTAATTCCGCGGAGCGACGGAAGAATCGTCGTCGGCACCACGGTGGAAGAAGCTGGATTCGACAAGCGCACCGATGTCGCCACGATTCAGCGTTTGCACCACGCGGCAGTCGCCATGGTTCCAGAGCTGCGCAATGCCAAGATTCTTGAAGACTGGGCCGGGCTGCGGCCAGGAACTCCTGACGGGTTGCCGATTCTCGGTGCAACTGCCACACCCGGCTACTATGTTGCCACCGGGCATTTTCGCGACGGCATTCTGCTGGCTCCTGTCACGGCGCAGGTTATGGCGGATGTGATCAAAGGAAAAACTCCTGATTACGATCTGGCCCCGTTCTCGGCAGCGAGATTCTGTGACTAGCAAACGATGTACAGCCGCCTCGGCTGTCCATCGGTGGGAAGCTCGACGCTGCCTTTGCCGATGACAGCAGGCTGGACACCACCGGCGTGCGCCCTTCGACATAACGAAGGTTCGTATCAGGGCACGGCTTCAGCCGAGCCGAAAAAGCTGCGCCTACTGCGCGCCTTCAGGCGCTGGGGCTGAAGCCCATTCAGTTTTCGCGTCCATTGGCATGGCTGAAGCCATGCCCTGATACGAACCTCCTCCTCGGGAGTTTCATTTCCTTTGGTGGGCCGCAGGCCCATGGGCACTCAGGGCAGGCTCGCGAGGCGCCCGTCCCCACACAGGCAGTCGCTCCACATAAGCCCCGACTGCTTCGGGTATACTGGAGCGTTTCCTCACAGCGCGGCTCTGCACGGTTGCGCTTCAGAAAGGACAAATCCATGGCTTCTCCCGCAGTCGATTTCGCACGCGATAATCAGCAGCGTTTTCTCGATGAACTTAAAGATCTTCTTCGCATCCCCAGCGTCAGCACGCTCGACGAACATAAGCCCGACGTTCAGAAGGCCGCCGAATTCGTCGCCAGCGAATTGCGCCGCATCGGCATGGAGAACGTAGAGGTCATTCCCACCAAGGGTCATCCGCTTCTGTATGCCGACTGGCTGCACGCACCCGGCAAACCCACGGCGCTATGCTATGCGCATTACGACGTGCAGCCGCCTGATCCGCTTGATGAATGGAAGACTCCTCCGTTTGAGCCCACGGAGCGCAACAACAACATCTACGCCCGCGGCGCGGTCGACGACAAAGGCCAGCTTTGGATGGAAGTGAAGGCTCTCGAATCGCTGATGAAATCCGGTAACGGCAAGCTGCCCATTAACGTCAAAATTCTTTTTGAAGGTGAAGAGGAAGTCGGAGGCGAATCGATCGCCGAGTATGTCAAAAAGCAGAAAGCTAAGCTGAAGGCCGATTTCGCCTTGGTATGCGATACCGAACTTTTCGCTCCCAATCTTCCCACACTCTGCGTTGGTTTGCGCGGACTCGTCTACACCGAGATCGAAGCCGTCGGCGCCATGATTGACCTGCACTCTGGCGTGTACGGGGGCGCTGCGCCTAATCCATTCTTCGCGCTCATCGAGATCATCAACAAGTTGAAGGACGCAAAGGGGCACGTGCTCATCCCCGGCTTCTACAAGAACGTAAAAGCGCCCAGCAAAGACGAACTCAAAGCCTGGAAGCGCCTGCCCTTCAACGAAGAGCACTATCGCAAGACCGAAGTCGGCTCGAAAGTCCTAACGGGTGAACCGGGATATTCCGTTCTTTATCGCACCTGGGCGCGTCCCACGCTTGAAGTCCACGGCATGCCCGGCGGATTCATCGGAGCCGGCGCCAAGACGGTGATCCCCGCTAAAGCCACCGCCAAGGTTTCCATGCGTATGGTGCCCAACCAGGATCCAGATGACATCGTGAAGCGATACATGGCGTTCGTGAAGAAGCTCACGCCCAAGGGAATCGAAACCAAAATTAAAATTCTCAGCAAAGGCCCGGCCTCGGTGGTGGGCACCGACAATCCTTACATCAAAGCCGCTACGGAAGCACTTCATGACACCTTCAAGAAAGAAACTGTCTTCATCCGCAGTGGTGGATCGATTCCCATCGTCAACGATATCTATCAGGCACTGAAAATTCCCAGCGTCATGATGGGCTTTGGCCTTCCTGACGACAACCTGCACGCTCCCAACGAAAAGTTTCACATTCCAAATTTCCATCACGGGATCGAGACCATCTGCCTGTTCTTCGATAAGCTGGGAGGGAAATAGACAAGTGGTACGAACCATGGGGGACTGACGCCCTGGCCCGTCCCCCGAGTATTATTTATCGCTGGGTAGAGTCGATCCGCACCGCTCATGAATATACTCGATCTGGTTGTCGGTAAGCCCATCCGGACTAGCGACGAACGGGCCGAGCAGATCGGTCCGGTGCAGGGCATTCCGATCTTTGGTCTCGACGCGCTTAGCTCGGCCGCCTACGGGCCGGAAGCGGCGCTCAGCCTGCTCATCCCGCTCGGCCTTCTCGGGATTCGTTATATCGTGCCCATCAGTGCGGCCATCATCACGCTGCTGGTGATCGTTTACTTCTCTTATCGCCAGACCATCGAGGCCTACCCTTCCGGCGGTGGTTCTTATACCGTGGCGCGCTTCAACCTCGGAGCGCCTGCCAGCTTGCTTGCCGCGGCGGCGCTGCTTGCCGATTACATCCTCACGGCTGCGGTGGGCATTTCTGCGGGCGTTGGCGCATTGATCTCAGCCGTTCCCTCGTTGCTGCCGCACACGGTTTCTCTCTGCGTGGGCATTCTGATTGTCATCACCATCCTAAATCTTCGGGGCGTGCGTGAAGCTGGCAGTGCTTTCGCGGTTCCGACCTATCTGTTTGTGGGCACGCTTCTAATTACGATCGTCGCAGGCGTTGTTAGGGTCCTCGTCAGCGGAGGACATCCCAGACCGGAAGTCGCGCTTCCGGCTCCGCAGCCCATTACGCAAGCTGTCACATACTGGCTGCTGCTGAAGGTCTTCGCCAGCGGCTGCACGGCGTTGACCGGCGTGGAGGCGGTCAGCAACGGCGTGAAGGCTTTCCGCGAACCCACGGTTAAGAACGCTCAGCGGACTCTGACGGTGATTATCTTCCTGCTGGCCGTCTTGCTGGCGGGAATCTCTTATCTCGTCAAAAGTTACGGAATCGCTGCCACTGATCCCGGGCAGCCCGGTTACCAGAGCGTTCTCTCTATGCTTACGTCTGCGGTTTTCGGCAAAGGGTTCTTTTACTATTTAACGATCGGCTCAATCCTTGTAGTTCTCTCTCTGTCTGCCAATACAGCGTTCGCCGATTTTCCGCGTCTCTGCCGCGCCATTGCCCAGAATAACTATCTCCCACACGTCTTTGGCTACCGTGGACGACGGCTCGTCTACACCTACGGCATTGTCGTGCTCGCACTCCTTTGCGGCGGCGTTCTTATCCTTTTCGGTGGCGTTACCGACCGGCTGATCCCGCTCTATGCGGTTGGCGCGTTTCTTGCCTTCACGCTTTCGCAAGCCGGCATGGTTATGCACTGGAGGAAGAATCGCGGCCCGCACTGGGTGAAGAGCGCGCTGGTCAACGGACTCGGCGCCCTGGTTACGGGCGTCACGACGGGCGTGGTACTGGTTGCGAAATTCGTCGAGGGTGCGTGGATTACCTTGCTCTTCATTCCCCTGGCGATTTTTTTCTTTTCCATAGTTCGCCGCCACTACCATCACGTGAAAGTGCTCACCACGTGCAAGATGCCCGTCGACGCGGCAGGTCTGAGCCAACATCCCATCGCTGTGATCGCTATCGACCGCTGGAGCAACATCACTCGCCAGGGAATTGAATTTGCCGCCCGGCTTTCGCCGGAAGTGATTGCCTTGCACGTCGAGCCCACCGAGCATTCCGAACTGCTGCAAGACGACTGGGAGCAATACGTTGAGCGGCCTTTTCGCGCGCAGGGCAAAGAGCCGCCTCAGCTCCAGTTTCTGCCATCACCTTATCGCTTTGTGGTCATCCCCGTGGTGCAGTTCGTTCTCGACCTTTCGAAGAAACATCCCGACCGCAACATTGTTGTGGTCATACCCGAACTGGTAGAGGACAGATGGTACGAATACTTTCTGCACAATCAGCGCGGCCGCATGCTGGAATGGGTGCTGCTCGCTCGCGGCAATGAGCGCATTTTTACAGTGAGCGCCCCGTGGTACGTCGGACACCAGTCCTGATGTTATCTGGCGCTGAGACAGCGGCCTGGTGTAACCGAACTGTAATGACGCGGACTTAGAATAATCCGTTCCATATGAGGAATTGGCTTTTGACTTGGCTTCGCAGGCTTGCGTTCTCACTATGTGCGCTTATGCTGCTGCTGGTAAGTACAGGCGGCCATGCCCAAACTGCCGGGCAACTCTCCCAGGTAAAGAAATTGTATGTCGATTCTCTCGGGACCGACAAACAGGCAACCGCGATGCGCGAGCAACTGGTGCTGCGGTTGCGAAAGAGTCACGAGGTTCAGGTTGTCTCAGATCCAAAGCAAGCCGATGCGGTGCTCAAGGGCACAGGCCGAGTTTGGGTAACCGGCCACGTTGCTCTTAATCCCCGCTCCCCCAGCCACAGCCAGCCCACATTCGAAGGCTATCTCTCCGCGGAACTGGTTGGCAGAAATGGGGAAACGCTGTGGTCTTATCTTGTGAGCCCCAGCAAGTTCCCGTGGAACGGGATTGCCGACGACCTCGCACGCCAGCTTGTGACCAAACTGCTGGCGGCACTCAAAGGACAGGATCAGCCGCAGCCGGGCGTTGAAAGCCCGGTGGCGCACCTCGAAGGAACGCTGAAAGGTGCGGGGGCTACGTTTCCCGCGCCCCTCTATCAACGGTGGTTCGAATTGTTCCAGGAAGAGCATCCGGGCGTGCACATCAGCTACGACGCCGTCGGATCAGCTGAGGGCATCCAGCGACTGCAGGAACACGAGGTGGATTTTGCTGCTTCCGAGATGCCATTATCAGACGCGGCCATGTCCGATGCTCATCAACGCTTCATCCATGTGCCAGCCGTTCTTGGCGCTGTTGTTGTTATCTACAACGTGAAGGGCGTGCGCCGGAGCCTCAACTTCACTCCTCAGACCTTGGCTGGAATCTATCTGGGGAAAATCCGTAAGTGGAATGACCCGCAGATTCGCGAGTCCAACCACGGCGCAGTTCTGCCGGATGCCGATATCGTTGTGATTCATCGCTCGGATGGCAGCGGTACCAGCTTTGTTTGGACGGATTATCTGTCGAAGATCAGTCCGGAGTGGAAAGCCGCGGTCGGCTCCGGCACTACCGTACCTTGGCCGATCGGAACGGGAGCGGAGCACAACGAAGGCGTCGCGTCGGCTGTACAACAGACGCCAAACTCAATTGGCTACGTGGAATTCATCTACGCACTGCAACATGAACTCAGTTTCGGGGAAGTCAGGAATGCGGACGGTGAGTTCGTCAAGGCAAGTATTTCCAGTGTGACTGCGGCTGCGGCGGCAACAAGTGGGAGTCAGGGCCAGGATTTTCGCGTGTCGATTTCGAACCCCCCGGGCAAGAATGTGTATCCGATTGCAACCTACACGTGGCTGCTACTTCCCGAGCAGATCGAAAACCAGGCGCGAAAGGCCACCCTGATGGAACTGCTTCGGTGGGCGCTGACATCGGGCCAGAAGAAGTGTTCTGCGTTAGGTTATGCGCCTTTGCCGGCGGGGATTGCGAAGCGCGCCCTGGAGTCATTAGATACGATAAAGTAAATTCACCGTATCCGCCGCTGCACGCTCTCACTTCTTGGCAGCGACCAAGCTCGCGGCCCAGGCCGACAATACCGGCAACATAGCCGCTAGCGGGGGCCCCAGCGCCGCTGCGCCGTTCAGCGTCAACCCCAACGTCTCATTGATTGCATCGCGCGTCTCCTTCCACGGCTTGAATTCAGTCGCAGACGCCGGCGGTTTTCCACACAGAATGTCGCGTATTTTGACACCCGTGCTGAAGAAGTTGGTGTACACAGGCACATAAGCCACCAACAACAGCAGCGAGTACACTGCACCATAAATGATGACGTACTCCTCGGCAAAATAGTCGGATTGGCGATCAGTGTTGACGGCGTTTCGCAGCGCGGCCCCAGCGATTGTGCCCAGCGCCAGAACCGCTGCGGCCAGAAAAAGAAGCCGCAGCACGTCTTCGCGGCGTTCGACATACCGCGGGACTTTTTCAACTTGTGGCTGAGAGGAGGCGAATTCCGCTTCCCAGACCGCACTAATTAGATACATTTGCCACACAGCCCAGCCCGCCACCAGCATCCCTATGGCACCGAACCAGTGCAGCCGGGAAATGTTGTAGGAGCCGAGCATTGTTGGGGGAAGGGGTGGAGGCGAGAAGAACTGTTGAGCGATGAATGCAATCAGCAGAAGTCCCGGCGGCAACAGTAATGTGGTTGCTCCTCCTAGAAGGGACTTGGGTTCAGTTGCTCCCTTGCTTATTCGAACGAGACCTGACACGAGGTAGAAGGCACACAGAAACCACAGTACCGCCTGCGCGATGATGAAAATCAACCACAACTGAATCTTGGGCTGCAGGACATCGCCGGGGTGGACTTGGAAAACATCAAGTCTCCATCCGGTTACGAATAGCGGCGCCGTCGCGCCGAACAGGACAACGGCGATCAGCATGAATAGAGTGGTCGATCGTCGCCCAAGCACTCCTGCAGCGTGCATCCTCACCTCCCGTAAAGAACACTTTCCGACGATGGGGTCTTAGCGCTCACATCCATATCCGTCTTGATTTTGGTCCAAGGCGGCGGTACAGTCATAGTCGCTCTCGCGGTTCTCCCCGCCTCGTCCTTCCCTCACCCGTAAACTAGGCATCTGCTGCAATGTGTGTGCAACCTAGCGCGCTCGGGTCCAAGGCCATACAATATATAGTGTTATATTGCTTGACCCCGCCCCGATTTCACCGTTACAGTAGGTCTAATTTGTGCCTGCCCTATCCAGCCGGGGACGGAATTGGTCGGAGCGAGCGCAGTTTCGGCGCTGGGGGTATCAGTTTGGTAAACAGGTCAGCAAACATCATAACGATTAACTGGCCACTGACAACTGGCCACTGGCCACTGCTTTTCCAAGGAGTTCACGTTGCTTAAACTGAAGCGGCTACAGATTCTCGGGTTCAAGTCATTTTGCGACCGCACCGACCTTAAGTTCCACGGCGACGGTATCGCCGCCATCATCGGCCCCAACGGGTGCGGCAAGTCGAACATTGCCGACGCCATCTCCTGGGTGCTGGGCGAGCAGTCGGCCAAGACCCTGCGGGGCTCGCGCATGGAAGACGTAATCTTTGCCGGCACGCGCGATCGCAAGCCCACCGGCATGGCGGAGGTGTCGCTGACCCTCATCGATCCCGAAGAGTATCCGGGCTCCGATGCTAACGCGCCTACCGAGATCGACATTCAAGATGAACTTCCCGTCAGCGCTGAAGCCTTGCGAAGGCCTGCCGACGATTGGGACGAAACTGCCGTGCGCGCCCGCGCTGCTGAAGAAACCGAGCGCGCCGTGGAAGAGGCTCAGCCCGGCAGGACCGAAGAAGTTGAGATTCCGCGCTCGATGATCACCATGATCGCGGCCGCCTTCCCAGACGACGAGCCGGTGTTTGCCTTGCCCGACGGATTGCTGGCCGAGGTTACGCCGATTTCTTCTGCGGCCGTGGCCGCGCCGCAACAGGTCGTCCTCAAGATTCGCCGGCGCAAGTTTAATCAGCAGCAATTCCGCGCGGGAGAAATCGTGGTTACGCGCCGCCTGTTCCGCTCCGGTGACAGCGAATATCTGCTGAATGGCAAGCTCTGCCGCCTGCGCGACATTCAGGAACTTTTCATGGGCACCGGCCTCGGCCCAGAAACCTATGCTCTCATCGAACAGGGGCGCATCGGTCAGATTCTTAGCAGCCGGCCGACTGACCGGCGTGCCATCCTCGAAGAAGCGGCTGGAATCACAAAGTTCAAAACAAAGAAGCGGCTCGCGGAAGCTCGTTTGGAAGATGCCAAATTGAATCTCGCCCGCGTCAACGACATTTTCGACGAAGTCACGCGGCAGATGAATTCGCTGAAACGGCAAGCCTCGAAGGCCGAGCGTTACGCGAAATTGCGCGAGGAAATGCGGGCACAACTGCGGGTCGTCCTGGCCAGCAAATTTGCTGCGATCGAGCAGGAAAGCACAGAACTGGATGCTCTGCTGAATGCCCTTGCCGATAGCATGCAACAGCGCACCGAAGCAGTGCAGCAATTGGAGGCGGAGCACGGGGAAGGCACCGAGCGCGGCTATGCCATCGAAACTGAGCTGCGGGAAAATCGCGAACGCCTGAGCCAGGTCGATTTGGAAATTGATCGCGCCCGCGCCCGCCGCCGTCACAACGAAGAACGCTGTGCCGAGTTGGTAGTTCGCTCTGCTTCGGCTGAAGCGGAATTGGCGCACGCTCGGCACCGCTTGACTTCACTTGAGGCCGAGCGCGATTCCAACCGGCAAGTGCTGGAATCGGCCGCCGCCGATCTGGCTGCGGCGCAGCACGAGCTTGCCTTGTCGCAACAGGACGCGGCAGCGGCATCAACGGCGCTGGCCGAACTTGAGCACCAGCAGGAAGAATCTCGCGTCGCCATCTTCGACACCGTGTCGGCGGCGTCGCGGCTGCGCAATCAGCTCGCGCAGGCCGAAGAGCGCCTGGCCGGCGTGGAGCGCGAAGGCCAGCGCCTATTCGCTGAAATCACCAACGCGAACCTCCAGGTGGAAGCCTTCGGCGGCCAGCGCGGACAGCTGGCCCTTGAATTTGAAACGGTGACGCAGCGCGTTGCCGGAATCACGGAAGAACTCGGGCAGCTTCGCCGCTTGATCGAATCCAAACGCTTGGAAGAAACGAGAGCCAAGACTCATCTCGATTCGCTCCGCGCCGAGTTCGCAACTGCTCTGGGGAAAAAGGGATCTCTGGAAGCTGTTATTGCTGAACATGGCTACTCGACCGAATCGGTTCGACGACTTTTTCAGTCTGGAGTGATGCAGAGCGGCCTCGCGCCAGTCGGAGTGCTCGCGGATTTTCTGGAAGTCGAGCCGCGCTTTGAGCGTGTGGTCGAGGATTTTCTGCGCGATGAATTGAACTATATCGTGGTGAAGTCCTGGGACGCCGCCGACGAGGGCCTCCGCCTGCTGCGCAGCGACGTCGACGGGCGTGCTACTTTCCTGGTTCATCCCGAGGATTCGCAGGCCAAGTTCTCCTTCATCCTCGACGAAGCGGCGCACTGCGCACCACCGACGGCATCCATCGTGCCGCTGAAGCACACCATCCGCGTTCTCGACGGCTTTGGGAAGTCGCTCGAAGTAATTCTGCCCAAGCTGCGCGACGGTTACATAGTTCCGGGATCGGACACAGCGCGTGGCCTCGCTCTCGAAAATCCTGACGCATTTTTCCTCTCGCAGTCGGGAGAATGTTTTCACAACGTCACGGTTACCGGCGGCAAACAGCGCGCCGAGGGTCCACTTTCGATGAAGCGCGACCTCCGCGAAGTCCTCCGGCAGCTTGAGGATTTGGAGCGGGCTCTGCGTGATGAAGAGATGCGCGTGCTCACGCTCGGACGGGAAATCAAGGATCTCACTTCCCTTCTGGATCGTCTGGAAGCGGAAAAGCGGGAAGCCGAGCATCAGTCGATGACCTCAGGCCACATGCTGCAGCAGCTTGATTCGGAGATGGCCCGCGTCGCCGAACGCATGAGCGTTTCCCAAGCCGAGTTGCAACGCCTTGCCGCCGAGCGAGCCGAGCAGCAGTCGATCATCACGGCGCGGAAGGATGAAATCGCCGTGGTGGAACAAACGCGCGCTCAGTTAGAGCAGCAGATCGCCCTCTCCCAGGAATCTCTCGGCTTGCTGCGGCAGCGCCGCGAAGACGCGGCTCAGGCCAGCTCGCAGCGTGTGGCTCGGGTCGCCGCGCTCGAAGAGCGCCATCGCTCCGCCACGGCGGTGCTGGCGCGCATCGATTCCCTCTTCGCTGAGATGAACGAGCGCCTGCATGCTCTGGCCACGCAGATTGAGGCGGCTGCCGCCGAAAAGCTGCAGCGCGAAACTGAAAACCTCCAACTCGAACAGCAAGCCGCCGACTTTGCCGCCGAGCGCAACGCAGGCCAGGCGCGAGAGGGTTTGCTGCAATTCGAAAAAGATCAGCTCCGCGCCCGCCTTGCGGAAATCGACGAGCTTCTGCGCAGCGCCCGTCAACTTCTTGACCAGGCCCGTGACCACCGCGGAGAACTGCAGGCAACCGCCGCCAAGCTGCAAGCCGATGCCATGTACATGGCGGAGACTTGCCTGAACGAACTCGGTATCGAGCGCCCAGCTTTGCTCGCCGATACAACGCTCGTCCTCGTTACCGGCGACGAACTCGCGGCTTGCGATCAGTCTTATCGCGAGATGCGCGCCAAGCTGGAAGCCATGGGGCCGGTGAACATGATGGCGCTGGAAGAGTACCGCGAGACCGCCGAGCGGCATACTTTCCTCGACGCCCAGCGCAAAGATCTAATCTCGTCAATCGAGAATACAACCGCGACCATCCGCGAGATCGACGAAGTCTCGCGCCAGAAGTTCCAGGAGGCCTTCACCAAGATTAATGAAAACTTCCAGGCCACGTTCAAGAAACTCTTCGGCGGCGGTCACGCCTTCATGAAGCTCACCGACGAGGAAAACACCGCCGAGAGCGGCATCGACGTCGTGGCGTCGCCTCCCGGCAAGCGCCTGCAGAGCGTGTTATTGCTCTCCGGGGGCGAGAAGGCTCTCACCGCGCTCGCCTTGCTGGTCGGCATCTTCCAGTACACACCCAGCCCGTTCTGCATTCTCGACGAAGTGGACGCGCCGCTCGATGAAGCCAACATCGGCCGCTTCACCGAACTCGTGAAGGAGATGAGCATCAAGACGCAGTTCGTCCTGATCACCCACAGCAAGAAGACGATGAGCATTGCACCTGTGCTCTACGGAGTAACGATGCAGGAACCAGGAGTGTCGAAGCTGGTCTCCGTGAGATTCGGAGCCGCGTAGAAAGTCTCCGTAAGGGCACTTCGGGGGGAACGGCGCCTCGCTCCTGCACCTGTGTACATCTGATATAGAATGTGTACAGGAGACCCCGATCATGGCGGAATCTGCGCTTCTCACCCTGCGTCTCGATCCGAAGCTGAAAATCCGGCTTGATCGCTTGTCCAAGGCTACGCAGCGCAGCCGTTCTTTCGTCGCGGCTGAGGCAATCCGCGAGTACGTCACTCTGAATGAATGGCAAATCGGGGAAATCCGGAAAGCCTTAAGCGAGGCCGATCGCGGCGAGTTCGCCACCCCTCAGGAAGTGCGGCGGACTATCGCCTAGGGATAGGCAGGCTGATCAGTGCGAATCAAATCTCAGTTCGACTACTGCATGAGTCTGCTCACGAGCGGCCTCGTATCTCCACTTGCGCACTGCCTCTACCGCAGCCTGTGAAAGAACGGGGTTACCACCCATCACTTCGGTAGAAGTTACCTTGCCATCGGGCGCAACTACGACTACCAGCTTCACGACCCCATGAAGGTTCAGTCTTCGAGCCAGGTCGGGATAGATGGGCGTGGCTTTGCTGACCACCTTGCGCGAGACCTCCGGCTCGTCTTGCTGGGCCAATAAGAAAGGCCGAGAAAGCGCGATGGATGCCGCTGCACACACGAACAAAGAGAGTAGACACAAGCGCCGCATAGTGAGCCCTTACTGAAGCTCAAGCCTAAGCGGAACAAGGGATTGTTGGCATGTAACCGAGGTAATGGAAAAGGCGGAACTGCCACGATATCCACGCCCATCCTCAGCTTTTCCACAGCGGTGCGACAGCCGTATCTGAGATCGCCCTCGCCTCCACGATGATCTCGACGCACAACGCATCCCCAATCAACAGGATACGGGCTTCTTGGTCTGCCGTGATTTCCGTCGTTGACAAAAATTTCTGAGGGTCTAAAATACGCCTCGCTCCTTAGCCTGTAAAATTCCGACATGAGTCCTAAACTTCTTGATCCCGTTATTTTGCAAACCGATTTTCCTGATCTCCAACTGCGCGCCAGCGGAAAGGTGCGCGACATCTACCAACTCGACGATGACCGCTTGCTCTTCGTCGCCACCGACCGCATTTCGGCGTTCGACTATGTGCTCGCCACCGGCATCCCTCACAAAGGCCGCGTCCTGAGCCAGATTTCGCTTTTCTGGTTCGACTTCCTTTCTGAGATCGTGCCCAACCACGTCATCACCGCGGATCTGGAACGCTACCCGCCAGGGCTGGAAAAGTATGCCGACCAATTGCGTGGCCGCTCGATGATCGTGCAGCGCGCTGAGATGTTTCCCGTTGAATGTGTTGTGCGCGGCTACATTTCGGGGTCGGCGTGGAAGGAGTACCAAGCGACCGGGAAAGTGTGCGGCATCGCGCTGCCGGCGGGGCTGCGCGAATCCGAAGCTTTTCCGGAGCCCATCTTCACTCCGGCCACCAAGGCCGTCAGCGGGCACGATGAAAACATTTCGTTTGCCCGCATGTGCGAGATTCTAGGCACAGAGACGTCAAGTCACCTGCGCGACATCACGCTGCGGATTTACAAAAAGGCCGCCGCGTTTGCCCGCCAGCGCGGCATCATCATCGCCGACTCCAAGTTTGAATTTGGCCGCACGGCAAAGGGAATCACGCTGGCCGATGAGGTCTTGACGCCGGACTCTTCCCGCTTCTGGCCCGCCGCAAAGTATGCTCTGGGTCGAGCGCAGGAATCCTTCGACAAGCAGTACGTTCGCGATTACCTGGAAGAGATTCACTGGAACAAGCAGCCGCCTGCGCCGGCTTTGCCCGAGGAGGTTGCGCGCCGGACCAGCGAGAAGTATCTCGAAGCCTATTTCCAGATTACAGGGCAAAAGCTGGATGTGTAAGCGCCGGACGCTGTTTGGCCAAGCGGCCCGGGGGAAGGCGTGGCGAAGAATTGCTCGCAAGAATGCGGGCAGGAGAGTAGCATGACCGCGGCGGATTGGTTGATTGTCGTGGTTGTGCTGTTGAACGTGGTTATGGCGGCTATACAGGGCTTCTTCGCTGAGGTTCTGAGCATGGCCGGCCTGGTGATCGGTTACATCGTGGCTGCCTGGCAGTATCAGCGCCTGGCGGAGTGGTTGATGTCGTTTTTGAAGAACGAATGGCTGGCCGAGATTTTCGGCTTCCTCATCATTTTTTTTGCGATCATGCTCTTGTTCGGTATTGCCGGCAGGATCGCACGTAAACTGATGAAGGCGGCCGGCCTGAGCGGGTTTGACCGCTTTCTGGGCGCTTTGTTGGGCTTGGTGAAAGGCGGGCTGGTGGTGGCCGTGGTCTTGATGGGAATGACCGCGTTCACGCCCACCTCAACCATGCTGAAAGATTCACAACTGGCCCCCTATTTCCTGGTGGTGGGAAGGGCAGCGATTTGGGTTGCGCCGCCGGCATTGCGGGCGCGATTCGACGAGGGGCTCGACTTCTTGCGTCGGACCCCGAAAGAATTGACCGGCGCTCCCCCTTCCAAGTCGAAGTGAATGCGGTGCCCCAAGGGCACCTCCACAAAGACATTGAACGAGAGAGAGACCAACGTGAAAGATCAACTGGAAGCACTCATTTTGCAGATGTACAAGAGCAACATCCTCTACTCCGAAGGCGTGCGCGAATTCAAGAAGCGCTTTATTCTCACCGTCCTTCAGGAAAACCAAGGCAACCAGTGCCGCGCCGCTCGCGAGCTGGGAATGCATCGCAACACGCTCAGCCGGACCATCGATGAACTCAAGATCGATGTGCGCCAGCTTCGCGACGGGGCAAAGCGCCCACCCCGCAGCGCACGGCCGGTATCGCTGGAGAAGAAAGTGGTACGCTAGCGGCCCCGGTTCCGCCTCTGAGGATTCGTATTCCCGGCCTAGAAAAGCGAAGGCAGCCCTTGCGGGCTGCCCTTTCTCTTCAAAATCCGCGCGCTATTGACCGGAAGCCGGCTTCTTGTGCACCGGTCTGGCTGGGGCCTTCGGCTTGGGAAGTTCGCCCTTTTCCATCGTCATCATGAATGGGTTGGGCGTGTAGGAGGCGGGTTCGCCGATAAAATACTCCAAGGCCGCTCCTTCCTTTGGAATATGAGTTTTTGGAAGAGGCGTTTCGAAGGTGAGCGTGATATCAGCCTGCTTGGCGTCGATGTCGTCGAGGCTGGCAGCGATTTGAACTTCTGTGGCGCTTGCTTTGATTACCGTTCCCTGCAGCTTCACGCCTTTGCCCTTGATGGCGTTCCAGACCAGATCCCGGTCGGCCTGAGTGCCGTTCGAGAGGATAAACTCCCATTGGGCAAAGTCCATCTGCGTGGGATCGCCTGAGGTGGCCATGGTGTGAGCCTGCTCGGCTGGGGTGGGTGCTGGCTTAACTGTCGGGATGGGGCCGGCGCCGGCCTTAGCGGCCGCCAAAAATTCATTCCAGCCGTCTTCGCCGCCGTGGAATCTTACGTATTGGCTCTTGGCATACTTCTCGAACGACTGCTGATATTGCGGCGAAGGAGCCAGGGCGGAGGCACGAGCGTTATACCAAGCCGAGCTAAGCAGATCGGGCGTGAATTTCGGATCTGGCGGCTTGGGCGGGATATAAGCCTGCGTCATGGCATAGATCAGCGTGAAATCCTTCTGTGACTCCGGACTGCTGTCGATGGCTGCGCGCAGGTCCTTTCTAGCCGTGTCGTAGTCGTGGTCGGCAAGGGCGGCAAGACCAAGGGCGGCGTTGAACACCCCGGTCATCTGATCCTTCATCTTTTGGAAATCGGCGTCGGACATGGCTTCGGGCTTGGCAAATTTCGGCAGATTGTCCAACCCCGCCTGGGCATATTTTTTGGCGTCAGCCAATTTTTGCTGGGCGTCAGCGCCGCCGCTTTGCGCTGCGATACGATCAATATAGGCCAGCAAAAACAAGGCCCGCTCATTGGTGGGGTCGGCGGCCAGCAGTCTCGTAGCGGCATCCACAGTTTTCGCCTGGTTACCACTCTGCTGGTAGTCGAGCATGAGTGTTTGCAGGGCTGGGATCTTCATGATGCTGTTGGGATACTGCGTCAGAAAGGCCTCGAGGCCGCTGATCTGCGCCGCCGGGTCCGTCGGCTTGATCGCGCCCACGTAGGCGTTGTACTCGGCAGGATCCTTAATGACCGGCCCCTGTGTGGACGCGGGCGCTTGTGCCTGCGCCGCCGGAGCGGCTGCTTGCGCGGGCGCCGCGGACGGTTGTTGTTGGCCTCGTGCAGGCAGCGCCGCCGAGTCTTTTGCCGCCGCCAGGACTGCAACGCCAAGCACAACCGCGACCAGAATCTTTTTCATCAGCATGGCTCCTTGGATCTTGGGGAATTCACAATTTAGCGAAATCGTATTCCTTACTCTGTGGTTGCATTCCACTGCGACAGCTTTCGCGCTCCAGATTCCGCTTGAGAGTGCCGGGTAGCGCTCCCGGCACGTCCCGCAAAAAAGGCTAACCTGCGGGACGCAAGGCGACCGACCTCTTATTATTCCCGGTTGCCGGATTATAAGTACCTCTTGCTCCGAAGGCAAGCAACTTCCCTGCCCACCTCCGAGCTATTGTATAAGATGCAGAGATTATGCGCGGCGGATAGCCCGGGATGGTGATCCTTGCGAGATACCTTTTCGCGGGGACAAAAAGATCTATCCGCGGGAGCAAAGCCACTTTCTACGGGACTGGAGGTATTTCGTATGAGCACGGTAAAAAAAGATGACGCCCAAGCACTGGCCGGGCAACTGGCAGTAGTTACCGGGGCAGGCCGTGGGATTGGCGCCGCGATTGCGCGCGAGCTGTCGCGTCTGGGGGCTATAGCGGTTTTGTGCGGACGCACTCGTGCCGCCCTCGAATCCAGCGGGCAAGCCATTGTTCAGGAGGGTGGGAAGGCCGAGGTGGTTCCCTGCGACGTGACCAGTCTTGAGTCCGTTGAAGCGGCGGCGAAGCGTGTCGAGGCTTCGTATGGGCGTGTCGATATCCTGGTCAACAACGCGGGCGTGGGCGGATTCGGCGGCCCGCTGCATCAACTCGCTCCTGATGCGTGGGAGCAGATCCTGAACACGAATCTCCGCGGCGTCTACTTTACGACTCGCGCTTTCGCGCCGATGATGATTCGTGCGCGCTCCGGCCACATCATCAACATTTCATCTCTGGCTGGAAAGAACGCTTTGCCGAACGGCGCAGCCTACGCCGCCTCAAAATGGGGACTGAACGGATTGAGCTATTCCCTGACAGAGGAACTGCGGAGTTACAACATCCGCGTGGCGGTCATCTGTCCCGGCTCGACCAACACTGACCTGAGCCCGCACACGGGAAAGGATCACTCGAAGATGCTGCAACCGGAAGACGTGGCGCACACGGTGGCGATGCTGGTAACGCAAAGCCCGCAGTCGTTTGTAAGCGAGATTCTCTTGAGGCCGACGCAGAAACCGTAAATTCTCAGCGCCGTCGGCGGAATTACTTTGCGATCTCCGCGTTTAGATTTTGGTTTGACCGGCTCAAACAACATGAGCGCGGAGGACGCGGAGAACTGCCGCGGAGAGCGCGGAGAAGAGCGCGGTTTACACCATTCCGGATTATTTCTTGAACAAATTCTCAAACGCCTGCCGTGCGTCGTTGGGCCGCAAACTGGCGGGCGTGGACGTTTCTTTTTCTCTGGTCACGCGGATTTCGTAAAACGTGCAATCGTTGCGTGCATCTTTCTTGGCCACGCGCTCCTTCACTGGCTGCATGCACTCAAAGCGGCTTCCCGGGTCGAAATACATGCACTGCTTGCAGGAGTGAAGTTCAAAGCCGCACTTCGGACAAAGACCCGTGGGCGGAATTGCCTGCAGCACAGTGCCACACTGGGCGCAGCGGGAAACGGCGCGCGTGCCGGGCATATTCACGGGCTTCGGCCCCATGCTGTAATCGCGTCTTGCCGGCGGCACCGGAGCTGGTTTCTCTCCAGGCTCCTTGCGCGGCTTCACTTCGCGGTCGCGGTCCTGATATCCATGCTGACGGTATTTGGCTGCCACAGGGACCTCCCCAAGCACGTGCGCGTATTGTCTCGCCAGCCGAGCCCCAAGGCAAGTCTGAACCTTATTCTGACAGCCTCGTTCTCGGTACTGGGTACTCGGGACTCGGTACTTACTTCGATACAATGGAAGCATGATTCACGAAGTCTTTCCCGTCGGGCCGCTGCAGTGCAACTGCTCGATCATCGGCGATGAGGTGACGCACGAAGCCATGGTGATCGACCCCGGCGACGACATTGAGGACGTGCTCGCGCTCGTCCGCAAACATAATCTGCAAGTCAAGCAAATCGTCATCACCCACGCGCATATCGATCACGTGGGAGGGGCGATGAAGCTGCGCGCGGCCACGGGAGCGCCCATCCTGCTGAACCAGAACGACTACGCGCTCCTAAAGATGCTCGACGTACAAGCTGCCTGGATCGGCGTGGCGTCGCCGGGAGAAGTTAAGATCGACCAGAGCCTCAGCGCCGGCGATACTGTGAAGGCCGGCGCACACGCGGCCAGCATTCTGCACACTCCGGGGCACACCGAAGGCAGCATCTGCCTCTACTTTTCTGCCGAAAAGACCCTGGTTGCAGGCGATACGCTATTTGCCGGATCCATTGGCCGCACCGACCTGCCCGGCGGATCGATGCAGAAGATCATGCAATCGCTGCACGGCACTGTGCTCGCGTTGCCGGATGAAACGGTAGTCGTTCCCGGCCACGGCCCGCTGACCACCATCGGAGAAGAACGGGAGAGCAATCCTTGGCTGAAGGGATAGCAATTGCTGATTGATGATGGTTGGATAATGGTTGATTGATGATGGTTGATTGAAAGCGCCGGAGTGGTTTTCAATCAACAATCAGAAATCATCGATCAACAATTTCCTCTATCATCCACGCTTCCTTCTCCCGCACGCGTCGTTGGGCGCCTCGCGGGCTACAGCGCGCTCAGGAACTCCGTGATCTCGCGGGAATTCCAATCCACGGGCCCGATCAGCTTGCGCCGCACCACGCCTTTGCGGTCGATGATGTAGGTCTCGGGCCAGCCGAAGGTGCCGTACAGGGTGGGGGTCCTCTGCTCGGGGTCGCGAACCGTCAGAAAGTTGACCCTACGATCCTTCAGAAACCGGTGATAGAAGTCAGCGTCAACGTCGATGCTCACGCCCACTACGATCACGCCTTTCTCTTTCATGCGGGCCTGCATGGACATGAGGGATGGAAGTTCTTCCACACACGGCGGACACCAGGTCGCCCAGAAATTCAACACGACTACGTTGCCGCGAAGCTGACTCAACGTGACCTTGCGGTCGGAGTCTTGTACGGTGAATTCGGGCGCCGCGGCCCCAATCCGCGAAGGGCGCGAACTGCTGTAGCAGCCGGGCAGAAGGAAGAGAAGCAACAGGCAACAACTGACGAGAAGCGGCCTCACAAATTGATCATCCGACATCTTCTTTCGTGATGTAAAGCGAATTGTTTTTCGCAAACCTGTCTGTAGTTCAATCGCCAACGGCCTCCAGCAGCCGCCTGATTCCCTCGCTAAAATCATCCTGCACCGCGATCAAGCTGACAACCAGATATCCGTCGCTGGGAAAGTCATAAAAATGTCCGGGATGCACCAGCACAGATTTTTGCTTCAGCAGATCAACCGCCAGTTCCTCGTCAGTCTGCGTTACCGGCACGCGCACCACCGCGTACCATCCTCCTTCCACCTGCAAACGCTGACACGTCTTTTGTACGGCAAGCAGGCGGTCAAGCTCAGCTAAATTGCCCAGCACACGGTCGAGTAACTGCTGCTGAATGCTCTTCCGTTGCTCCAGCAGAGCTGGGCTCGCCCATTGGATGGGCGCGTTCATGGAAAGATAAGTGTCGGCGATTACTTCCAATCGCGCCTGAGCTTGCTCAACCTCCGCCGCCGGACCACTGGTTGCGATCCATGCCACTTTCATTTGCGGTAATGCCGAAATCTTGGAAACTCCACTCAGGGTGAACGTCAGCACTTCTTGATTCGAAGCAAAGCTCTGTCGCCGGTTTCGATCGTGAGCGTAATCGAGAAACACTTCATCGGCAATCAACGCTAGTCCATACTCACGGCAAAAGCGGTTCAGCGATTCCCGCTCGTGCTGATGCACATACGAACCTGTGGGATTGTTGGGATGAACCACGACAACGCCACGGCTGCGTGTCGTTACCGCCTTCTGCAGTGACGGAAAATCCACCTGCCAGCCGTGATCGTAGATCAAGGGATAGGACGCAAGCTTGACATCCTGCAAATCAGCGAGAAATTCAAACAACGGGTAACTCGGTTTCGGAACCAGCAACTCATCGCCCGGATTACACAGCAGGCGGAACACGAAGGAATAGCCTTCACTCGTGCTGGTGGTCAGCACCACCTGCTCCGGATCGAAAGCGCTGAGATCATGTTCGTTCCGGTAGTAGGCGGCTACGGCTTCGCGAGCCCTGAGCAAGCCTCTAGGCTGGGGATCGTAATCCATGGCTTGCGGCGAGGCTAACGACTCAAGAATCAGCGGCTCGTCGTAGCGCAGGCCGACTCGTGTTGGATTGGAAATGGTTAGATCAAGCACGCGCGCGCCGCTCGATCTGACTTCCTCGAGCGCCTCGGTCAGGCGATTGCGCGTGAGCTTCCAGTTCGTGCGGTCGGAGAACATCCTTGAAGAGATTATCAAACCCTGCTTCGGCGCCACTTGGCTGACCATCCACACCTTGGTTACTTGCGATGTTTCCTTATTCTGTGACAATCAAGTGGGTTCAGGATTCCACCGTCAACCGAGGGAAAAGGCTGCGATGAAGATCACACGACTTGTTTTAGTAACTGTTCTCTGCCCGGCGCTTCTTCTTGCACAATCGGCCTCGCCCAAAACCTCGGCTGAGGAGGTAAAGGCCGTCAACGCCAGGATCCTCGCGCTTGACGACCTGCTGGCCCAGATCAACGGCGCGAACGAGGCCAAAGACTGGCAGAAAGCAAAACAGCTTGGGGGTCAGGCTCTGGCCCTCGACGCCGAAACTGCGGCGCAGCATCCTAGCTTTAGATCCCAAAGCAACCGTCACATACTCTACAAGGCGCTAGGGGACGCCAGCCTGAACCTCGGCCAGTATCAGGAAGCCATCAATGCCTATGAGACCTCGGCGGGCTTGCTGCAGAACTTGATTGCAGCCAACAGCGGCGATCAACCGGATGTAAAATCCGCAGCCACTGCGTTGCGGCGCACCCTGGGGCAGGTTCTCACCAATGAAGGCAACGCCTATCTCAAGCTGAAGAACAGCAAACAGGCAATAGAATGTTACCGGCGCGCGGCGGAGATGTTTTCTGCAATCGACCCGAAAATGGGCGCAACCGCCTGGTTCAATATTTGCGCGACTCTTTATAACATCGGCGATGTCGACGCAACCCCGGCGGCGTGCGACAAGGCCATCGCAGCCGATCCTACCCGCGCCAACGCTTATTTCGTAAAGGGTTCCTCGTTGTTCGCCCAGGGCAAAGACGTCAACGGCAAGTTCGTTGCACCTCCGGAAAGCATCGTCGCCCTGCAGAAGTATCTGGAACTTGCTCCCGATGGACCGCACTCGACAGACGTCAAGCAGATGCTGGATTACGCCGCAACGGGAAAGTAGAAATCCGTCCAGCTACTTGCCAAACGCTTCTTTGTTTACGACATAGGGCATCTTCGTAATCTCGCCGCCATAGTTATTTTCCAGGACGTCGATCAATCCCTGCACGCACCGTCCCGCCATCCCTTTATTGGGGTCGGTGGAGAGGCGGGTGATGCGCGCCGCGCTGGCAAAGTGCGGCATCAGGCGGCAGCGGTCGGCGATCGCGGGATCGCGCAGCGGCGAATCGGCCGGCAGCGGTTCCTTTTCGTATACATCGAGGGCGGCACCGGCGATCCAGTTCTCGCGCAGAGCTTTCACCAGCGCAGCTTCGTCGATCACAGGCCCGCGCGAATCGTTCACTAGAAACGCGGTGGGGTTCATCAATCGCAGCGTCTGCTCGTTGAACAGATGATAGGTGGGCGTAGCACTTTCCTCCGGGCGCAACAGGGGCACATGCACGCTGACGAAATCGGCCTCGCGCAGGGCATCCTCGAAGCCTACGTACTTGATCCAGTTTCTGTCTTTGGAAATGCCGCGTGCGTGGCGCAGGTCCATTTCCTCTTGAATCGCTTTGATGTAGTCGTGGTTCTCATAAGCGGGGTCGTAGCACAACATGTTCATATCGAAGCCGGCGCATTTCTTGATCAGCGCCAGCCCAATGCGTCCCGTGCCGATGATCGCGATGGTTTTGCCCGTCACCTCGTCACCCAGAAACGGCAGGTAAGGATGCCAGTATCCCCACTGGTTGTCGCGCGTGAGGTGCTCGGCAGGCCACATTTTGCGCGCCAGCATGCCGAGCATGAAGAAGGCAAACTCGGCTGTGGCTTCGGTGAGAACGTCGGCAGTATTGGTGAAGGGAATCTTGTAGCGGTTGGCGTCGGCGCGGTTGATGTTATCGAATCCGACGGCGTATTGGGCCACGACTTTCAGCGTACCTTTGCCCGCCTCGAAAACCTCTGCATCAATTGGATCGCGCAACGTGGTGATCAAGCCGTCGATGCCCGACTTCACCTTTTCAATAATCAGGCTCTTCGGCGGCGCTTCCGGCTGCGGATAGACTTCAACTTCATAGCCGCGGCGGCGGAGCAGGTCAAGGGCTTCTCCAATATCGCAGGTGGCAAAAACGCGGGATTTCTTAGTCATGAGTTTGTTTGAGAGTAGCTGGGTTGAATCAGAATACCGGTGCCGCACCCCACAATACGGACAGTCGAAAATATCATACGCGAGGGGCGTATGGCAGTGCGGAGACGTCGGACAGGCATCTCTCCGCAGAAATCTGGCTGGGCGGTTCTGTTGTTCTAGCGCATGCCGGCGTAGAAAAGACGCTCGCGCTCTTCCCGCTTCTCTTCTGCCCGCTTCTTCTTGAACGCCAACAATTCCAGCGCTTTGTGGGCGATATGCTCGGCGCTCACCTCGAATTCCTTGATCAACTCCCAGGGCGCGCCCGAGTCGCCGAAGCGGTCTTTCACTCCAATGGCGCCAGTGATGATCGGCAGCCCGTACAGTTCAACGCTTTCGGTCAGGATGGCGCTGACCCGCCACGCCAATGCGCCGATCTGATGTTCTTCGGCAGTAACCACAGCACCGGTATCCTTCGCGGCGCAGATAATCGCTTCGGCATCGATCGGCTTGAGCGTGTGCAGGTTCAGAACGCGGGTTTCGTAGCCGTAATCCCTCTTCAGAATGTAGGCGGCACGCATCGCCTCTGGGACCATTGGCCCGCACGCGATGACGCTTAGGTCTTCCCGTTCATTCTTGTAATCCGAAGCCAGCCTGGTCTCGAAAGCGTCGGCGAAGTTAGCAGCCTCGCCGCGCAGGCGAATTACGTTTGCCTTTCCGAAGACGAAGGGCGTGTTCGCATCGGTGACTACGGGCGTGGCCTCGCGGGCGAAGCGAATGTACTTCGGACCTACATGCCCCAGCAGCAGGTAATTCGTGGCTTTGCGAGTTTCGACGACATCACAGGGCACCACCACTGACATGTTGGGCAGGCCTTCCATGGCAAAGAGGTCTTCCAGCGCCTGGTGCGTGGCGCCGTCGGGGCCAACCGACACTCCACCATGCGCCCCGGCAATCAGCACGTTGAAATTTCCGTAGCACACCGACGTGCGGATCTGGTCCAGGTTCCGTGCCGCGGCGAACGTCGCGTAGGTTCCGAGCACCGGCAACTTACCTTCTTTGGCCAGGCCCGCGGCCGCAGAGGTTGCGGATTGCTCGGCGATTCCCATGCTGATCCAGCGCTTCTTGCGCTCGGGCTTGCCCGCGTAGAAATCGCTAATGGTGATCGATCCCGAGATATCCAGACCAAGGCACACCACGCGTTCGTCGTCGCCGTTCTCTGCCAGCGACTGGCCGAGCCCTTTGCGCGTAGCTTCCATTTTTACTTTCATTGTGTCGCCGACGTTCCACCAGTAATCGCGGGAGAACTTGGGCATTTTGGCATCGAGCTTGCGCTCAACCTCCGCTTGATAGCGCTTCGCCGTGTCCAGCAACTGCTGCACCGGAATGCGTTCGTTGAGGCCGAGTTCTTTCAGCGCCTTGTCGAGTTCGTCGCGGTTCGGCGCTTTGCCGTGCCATCCAGCCTGATCTTCCATGAAGCTGACGCCCTTGCCCTTGACCGTGTCGGCGAGGATGACCACCGGCTTGCCGACAACTTCCTTCGCCAGTTCAAGCGCGTCGACCACCTGGTTCATATCGTGACCGTCGATGCGCATCACATTCCATCCAAAGCTGGCATACTTTGCGGCCAGCGGCTCGACCTCCATCACATCCTTCACCCAGCCATCGATCTGCAGACGATTGCAGTCAATGATGCCGATGAGGTTGTCGAGGTGGAAGTGTCCAGCTTCCATGGCCGCTTCCCAAATCTGTCCCTCTTGCTGTTCGCCGTCGCCCATCAAACAGAAAATCTTGTGCTTCTGTTCGTCGAGCTTGGCAGCGAGTGCCATGCCCACGGCGATGCTTAGCCCCTGACCCAGAGAACCGGTCGAGACTTCAACCCCGGGCAGCTTGAGCCAATGCGGATGTCCCTGATAAGGCGAGCCCAGCTTGCGCAGCGTCATGACGGCTTCGACGGGCAAAAAGCCGGCGACGGCCAGCCCGAGATAGAGGCTGGGCGCTTTGTGTCCGGTTGACCAGATGATGCGGTCGCGACCGAACCAGAGGGGATGATTGGGATCGTGCTCGGCGACTTTGAAATAGAGGGCGGCGGTGATGTCCATGATGGAGAGCGTACCGCCAGCGTGCCCCGAGCCCGCCGCACACAAAGCGGCCAAGTCATAGCCGCGCATCAGGTTGGCGGCATCTTGCAATTGTTCGATGGAATAATCCCGAATAGTCTTGCCGGTGGTGGAATCTGTAAGGGCCATGGCGTTCCCCTGCGCGCCGGAAGAACAGAAACACACGACGCTACGCAGAGGCTAAGCGGAAAAGTCGGGAAAGGCTGTGATGGGAATCACGATGCGGGGTGACGTGATGCAAGGCCCGCGCGAGCAAACTATTCGAACTGCCAACCATCAAACAAAAAAACCGCCCAAGCGAAGCTTGAGCGGGAAACGCTAAAACGCGGGCGGCACACGAGCAGAGCGCCCGCCTTCCTTACTCCGAATCCCAAGTCACACTGAAGCTAGTCCCGTCCGAGGTGAGCGACGATGGCACTGCTTCATCCACGCCCTTGCTGCTGACCATGATGGACTCGTTGACTGCGGTGCCGAAATCGTTAATCGGCCCAGACACCGAGGAGTCGGTGGCGTCGTTGGTGCTGCTGATGCCGGTGTAGTCCTCGCCGAAATACATGGTGCCGAAGTCCGCCAGCGGCAGAATGCCTCCGCCTCTCGTACAGCACGGCGCCTCGGCGATCCACTCGGCCGAGGTCCGCTTCGCCCCATTGACCTTCGAGCTTTTGCTGTACGTCTTTCCCGTGGTTTGGTTCGTAATCGTGATGGTGAATTCCGTTTTGCTGTAGGTTACCGATGCCGACATCTGATCGCCCGGCGCTACACTCACGCTTGATATGTTGACCGAGCCTTTGGGATAAAACTCGTACCACGCGTAGTAGGAGGGGCTGCTGCCATTGCAGTCGGAATCGGTGCCCGTCTGCTCGACTGTGTTGGAAGTCCATCCGTCGATGCCCACCCAAAACGAGGCGTAAGTGTTCGGGGTTTGCGAGCAGTTTACCGGGGGGACCGTCCAGGAACCTTTCGCCGATGTGAAGCCAGAGCCGGTTACTGCGTAGCCACTCCAGTTGGTGCTGTCAGAGATGGTGACGTTGCCCACCACGCGCTCAGGAACAAGTCCATAGACTCTTCTCGGCGCATGCTGGCGCGGGGATACTGCGGTTGTTGAGGTTGAATCGGACTCGCCGGACACCTGCGCCGCGGCAGGCAGAATGGCCAGCACTAACAGAACTGCGGAAACTTGTAATCCCTTCAATTGCATAGACGCCCCCTGGGTTCGAGCCGGGATTTCCCCCTTGCCATCCCGGACCCGCGCCATTGTTATACGTAAACTGGTCGATGTCAAGCAGTTAGGAGGACAGGTGATGTCAAGCTGCCTGTGTAAATAGGTTGAGGGTGCGGGTTTTCCATTCCAGGTTGAATCTCTGGAAGATGGAGTAGAGGATGCGGTCGACACTAGCTACATTCACAAAACAAACCATGGGCCGGGTGCGGCGGCGCACTTCCACGAAGCAGCGTTCAATCACGTTAGTGGTGCGCAGCTTCTTACGCAGGTGCGCGGGGAAAGCGAACACCGAAAGCAGCTCCGGCAGATCGCGCTCCAGTTGGCGCACCATGGGACCGTAGTTTCCCCGCCAGCGGGCGCGGAAGGCGCGAAAAGCGGCCTCGGCATGGGCGCGGCTTTCGGCTTGGTAGATGGCTTGTGCGTCCTGTTTCACCGCGTCGAAATCGGCCTTCTTCACTTTCTCCAAAATGTTGCGCATCTTGTGCGCCCAGCAACGCTGATGCCGCACGCGCGGATACACCGTGCGAATCGCCGCCGCCAGGCCGGCGCAGCCGTCGGTGACGATCAGACCCAGCGCCTTGCCCTCCAGTCCGCGCCGATACATATCCTGCAGCAGCCCTTCCCAGTCCGCCTGGCTTTCGCCCTGACTCCGCAAGAACGCCAGCAGATGGCGCGTGCCGTCGCGCCGCACTCCGTAGGCCACCAGCATCTGCACCCGCTTGCGCCCCGCCGGACGCCGCACCCGCAAGCTCACTCCGTCCAAAAACAGATACGCGTAGTTGTCTTCTAACCGCGCCTGGTGAAACTGGCGCACCACCTCGTCCAGATCCCGCGTCAGCTTCGACACCGTCTGCGGGCTCACCACTTCTTCGCTCACCGTGGCCACCACCCGCCCCACTTGCCGCGTCGAGAGGCCGCGCAGAAACGCCTCCCGAATCAGCATCGACACATCTTCGGCGCGCCGCTGAAAAGGTTCTAGCCCACGCGGCAGAAAACTCTTCCCGCGGGTGCGCGCCACCCGCAGCCGGATCGTCCCCAACCGAGTCACGAAATCCCGTTCGTAGTAGCCATTGCGATAGGGCTGCCGCCGGCTGCTCCGCCGCTGATACACTTCGCGCACCGCATACCGGTCCCGCTCCCGCCGCGAATCCGCCTCCAAACGCTCTTTCCACAGCCGTTTCGTCTCGCCGTACACATCGCCCCAGAAACTCTCTTTCATCTCCGCCAGAAAATGTTGGTAATGCTCCGTGATTGGGATTATCTTCGCCATGGGTGTAGGTCTCCTTTCGGAAAGGCTTTAGCTTGCTAGGCCAAAGCCAACTTACACCCTCTCGCTTTTTACACAATCAAAGTTACGTCACCGGAGGAACAGGCAACCGAGCGAGAACAGGCTCTGGGCGCCGGGTCTCAGCCACGTGGAGCGAGACGTAGTCGTTGTATTATGGCGTAAGGCAGAGTATGTCTAAGCGGGCTAATCCAGCGAGGTCCAAGGGTACCTCAGCGGTGAGTCCTAAAAGGACTTTAAAGCAGCTTTTCGAGAAGAGAGACCGCGCCCGCCCCGGATCGAAGGAAGAAGAGAAAGCCGCCGAAAACATCTTGGTAACTCTGTTCCCGGATACGAATGCCGGCTAAAGATTCTTCCGCGTCCACTGGTCAATCCGCTCCAGCGCCTGCTGCAGGTTCTCCATTGAATTGGCCACGCTGAAGCGCAGGTAGCCCTCGCCGAACTCGCCGAATGCCGTGCCGGAAAGCGCCGCTACTCCAGCCTGCTCGAGCAGTGCGTCAGCGAGCGGCTTCGACTTCCATCCCGTCTTCGTGATGTTGGGGAAAACGTAGAACGCGCCTTTCGGCATGCGACAGGAAAAACCCTTGATCTTATTCAGTCCGGCGACCACCACATCGCGGCGGCGCTTGAACTCAGTACACATATGATCGACCGAACTCTGATCTCCGCGCAGGGCTTCGACGCCTGCCATCTGAGTGAAGCTGGCGGTGCAGGAATTGGAATTCGTCATGAGCCGCGTCATGTGCGCCGCCAAGTCTGCACGCATTACTCCATAGCCCATGCGCCACCCGGTCATGGCATAAGTCTTTGAGAAACCATCCAGCAGAATCGTTCGCTCCTGCATGCCGGGCACCGACATGATGGAAAAATGTTCGCCTTCAAAGAGCAATCGGCTGTAGATCTCATCCGACAACACCAGAATGTTGCGGTCGCCGATTGCCTTGGCAACCTGCTCGACATCTCTGCGCTGCATGACCCCGCCAGTGGGATTATGAGGAGAATTCAGAATGATGAGTTTGGTGCGACCGGTAATCAGAGAGGCAAGTTCATTCACGTCCACCGAGAAATCATGCTCCTCGCGCAACTGGATGGGCAGGGCTCGTCCGCCGACGTAGTGGATCATCGACTCATAAATTGGGAAGCCGGGGTTGGGATAGATGACCTCATCTCCTTCATCGATTAACGACAGGATCGTGAAGAAAATAATCGGCTTACCTCCGGGCACAACCACCACTTCTTCGGGCGTGATTTTCACTCCGCGAGTACGGCTCACGTAGTCGGCAATAGTTTGGCGCAGTTCAGGCAAGCCGGCTGCGGGGCCGTAGTGAGTCCAGCCCTTGCGCAGTGCGTTGACGCCCGCATCCACTACATTGGCCGGAGTATCGAAATCCGGTTCGCCGATTTCCAGGTGAATGATGCTTTTGCCTTGGCGCTCGAGAGCGCGCGCCTTGTTCAGAACTTCGAAGGCGGTTTCAGTGCCCAGCCGCGACATGCGGCGGGCCAGTTGCAATTCGTGTTGTGTAGTTGGTGCCATGATGACGCTCCTAATGATAAGCCAAACGGCACATTATACGCCGTGGAAGCGGGCGTTTTGATGGCGGGAACCCGGATGTACGGCCCTTCTATAATGAATGCCGCGAGGAGCAGCCGATGACTACATACCTTCACGAACTCTACGCGCATCAGGAATGGGCCGACGCCGAGCATTGGCGCGCCTTCGAGGCCTACCCTGCCGCCCTGGCGGATCAGGCCATTCGCGCGCGGCTGCATCACATTCATCTGGTACAGTCTGCATTTCTTTGGGTCACAAGGGATCGAACGGCGAACTTCGTAATCACCAAGGTTGAAGATTATCCGAACATCGCCGATCTGAAAGTCTTTGCGCGGAAGTTTCACTCGGAGATGGCCGTGATGCTCAGCACGATGGGTGAGGTTCGACTGGCAGAGATGATCGAGGTGCCATGGTTCCAGCCGCCGCTCAAGATCAGCGTGCGCCATGCTCTGACCCAGGCGGCCATGCACAGCCATTACCATCGCGGACAGAATGCGACCCGGCTGCGCGAACTAGGAGGCGTGCCTCCGGGCACGGACTTTATTGAGTGGCTGCGCGAGGGGCAGCCAGCGGCGCGGTGGGAGTGATCGCGCACTCACGGTCGTCGCGCGCGAATCGCCCAGGCGCGTGCTGGCAGCTCGATTTTTCCATCGGCGTTTGCCGGCAGCTTCGCTTGTAGACGCTCGCGAATTGCCGCCTGAATTTTCTTATCGCGTGTCGCCAGATAGTTTGGAGTTGAACCCTGCCCAGTCAGGAGCGGATTCCAGTAGTCATCAAAGTTGGCGAAGTGCGTGACTATTTCCAGCGCGTGCATGTGCAAATCTTCCAGCTTCGCTTGTTCGAACAGGCCACGCAGGCCTTCGGGCGTACAAAATGGAAAACGGCGCGCCTGGTCGGAATCTGCGGCCGCGCTATCGATGGCAATCGCCGCGTCCCAGAACTCACGCAGGAATCTCGCTCCCTGCGCATAGTCCCAAACATAGACGGCAACGGTGCCACCGGGGCGGATCACCCGGCAGAATTCTTTCAAGCCCCGGCCCGGATCCGGAATATAGTTCAACCCCAGGCCGCAAAGGGCAACGTCGAAACTGGCATCGGCGAACGGCAGCGCCACGGCATTCGCGATTTCGAAGGTGGCATTGAGGCGGGCGCGATGCTTGCGAGCAAAGCTTATCTGCTCCGGAGAAATATCGACCCCTACGATGCCGGCAGGCGCATTGCATTCAACCACGGCTTGCGTGAGGACGCCGCTGCCGCAGCACACATCAAGCCATCGCAGGCCTGCGGGGACGTGCAGCCACTTCAGGAATTCGTGAGCCAGCAACCGGCTCCAGCGGCCCATCCATTGGTCGTAGTCGGAGCCGGAAGTCCAGCGGTCCATCGTCACGGATTTGTTTTCCACGCGATTCGTATGGGACAGATGTTACCGCTGCAGTCGATTTATCTGCTGATCGAAATTCGGGAACTACTCCGAGACGCTGTGCTCTTCGTTCTGAGAACGCAGCACGCGGTCGACCGAGTACGGAGCGCGGTGGCGGGGTTCGTGGTAGTGGCGGACTTGCATCTCGCCGAGTAGGCCGATGGCGAGCAGATTCAATCCACCGAGCAGCAGTCCAAGAGCCAGCATCATGAGCGGACCGTGCGAGGCCATGACTGGAACGTTGCGCAGGAATTTTTCGACTCCCAGCCAGGCTACGATGGCGCTGCCGCCGAACATGCTGAGCAGGCCAAACGTTCCGAAGAAGTGCAGTGGGCGAGACAGATAGCGGAGCAAAAAGCGGATGGTGATGAGATCGAAGACTACGCGGAAAGTGCGCGATATGCCGTAGTGCGAGGAACCGCGCTCGCGGTTTACGTTGCGGATGGGCACTTCGCAAATCGACGCGCCGTACCACGACGCCAGCGCCGGGATGAAGCGGTGCAACTCCCCGTATAGAGGCACTTGTTCGAGGACCTCGCGGCGATAAGCTTTGAAGGTAGTGCCGAAGTCGTGAATGTCAACGCCGCTCAGCTTGGCCATCAGCCAGTTCGCCGTACGGGAGGGGATCCGGCGCATCCAGAAATTATCGACGCGCACTTTGCGCCAGCCGCTGACGATGTCATAACCGGCCGCAATCTTTTCCAGAAACAGCGGAATGTCGGCGGGATCGTGTTGCAGATCGCCATCCATGGCAATGATGTACTCGCCGCGCGCATGGTCGAAACCGGCGGCTAATCCGGCAGTCTGACCGAAGTTGCGGCGCAGCTTCACGACCGTGACGCGGCTATCGACGGCCGCGATCTCGCGCAGCATGGCGAAAGTGTGGTCGTTCGAGCCATCATCGACCAGCACGATTTCGAAGGTCTCGCCCGCAGCCTCCATCACCGCTTTCAGGCGGTCGTAGAGATCGGTGACGTTCTCCTGCTCGTTGTGCAGAGGGACGACGATGGAGTACTTGGGCACAGGCTTTTCATTATATCGCGAAATCAGTTCTCAGTTCTCAGTTCCCAGTTCTCAGCCGGTTACCCTTGGGTTTTGCTGAGAACTGAGAACTGGGAACTGAGAACTCGCTTGTCACCCCTGCTCCTTGAGCTTCAGGCGCGACTTGTTTTCTTCCATAAACTTTTTGATGTCATCGGCGGCTCCGAGCAGGCGGTTCCACTGTTCGTAATAGAGCGTGACCGGGAAGCGGCCTAATCCGTAAACGCTGACGCCACCTTTTTCGCCGACCTTGAAGATCAGGTCGCCGCTGCGCTTCTTGGTTTCGACTTCTTTTTCCAACTGGGATAAACGCGCTTTAAGTTCTTCGTACGTTGGCTCTGCCATAACGCTCCTCGATCGAGTTCGCTTCGATTCCACATCATAAAGGAGAACGGCATCGGTCGTACAAGCGACGGTTGCCGATTTGGGAATGGAGTCTCGAATCGGCTATCGACGGGCTTGCCACGGGACGGGGGTTCGGTAAAAGATATGAACTATACCATACAGGGTATGGTATAGTGTGTGTTTCATACCGGGGAGCTTCAATGAGCCACACCATCGAGAATAAGAACGAACTGGTACTTCGAGCCAAACGCGTTCAGGGCCAAGTCGAAGCCCTGGTGCGGGGCCTCAGCGAGGAGCGGGATTGTTCGGAGGTCCTTCAGCTCATGAGCGCAGCTCGCGGAGCCATGAACAGCCTGATGGCGGAGTTGTTAGAAGGTCATATTCGCAGTCACGTTATGGATCCAAAGCGCAAACCCAGCACGGCGCAGACAGAGGCGGCTGACGAAGTCATCGCCATGGTGAAGGCCTACCTGAAGTGAACCTTAATGTTGCGGGGGAGAAATTTAATGAGCACCCCGGATTTGATCGACCATCACCCGAGCACGGGACCTCAACCAACTTCTGATCAGAAGCCACCGCTGGAGGAGGGCCAGGAGCATGTATCCCACATGCATTCATCCGAAGAACATGCAATCGAATGGGTTGAACTGGTCCGGATCGCTTTTGTAGCTTTGGCGGCGGTAGCTGTCTGGTTCCGTGTGTGGGAGCCATTTCCGCATGTCAGTGTGATCGGCATTTCAGCGACGTTAATTGGCGGCTATCCCATTTTCAAGGAAGCCGTGGAAAACATCATCGAGCGAAAGATGACGATGGAGCTTTCCATGACCATCGCCCTGGTTGCGGCGTTGGTGATCGGGGAATTCTTCACAGCTCTAGTCATTACGCTCTTCGTACTGGCGGCCGAGGTTCTTGAGGGCCTCACGGTTGGGCGGGGACGCCGCGCGATTCAAAACCTTCTTGATTTTTTGCCGCGAACCGTCGCCGTGCGGCGAAATGGGGACGTAATCGAAATATCTGCCGACGAGGTTCGGTTGGGCGACACGGTGATCGTGAAACCGGGCGGACGGGTTCCCGTGGACGGCTTGGTTTCAGCAGGCCGTTCTTTTGTCGACCAGGCGGCCATCACCGGAGAAGCGATGCCGGTGGAGAAGGCTTCCGGCGATACGGTCTATGCGGGAACAATCAATCAATCCGGAGCATTGGAAGTCCGCGCCGAGAAACTTGGGCGCGATACAACGTTCGGAAAGATAGTCGAGGCCGTCGAACACGCGGAGAAATCGCGGGCTCCTATTCAGAAGACTGCCGACCGATTGGCTGGCTATCTCGTTTATTTCGCGCTGGGCGCGGCGATTCTGACCTTCTTCATCACTCATAACGCCCGGTCAACAATTTCGGTGATTATTGTGGCAGGGGCTTGCGGTATTGCGGCGGGGACGCCACTTGCCGTGCTGGGCGCGATTGGCCGCGCCGCTCATCAGGGAGCGATTGTCAAAGGCGGCTTGTATCTTGAAACGCTCGCAGTCGTGGACACAGTTCTGCTGGATAAGACAGGCACGCTCACTTTCGGAACCCCGCAAATTCGAGAGGTCGTTCCTTTCAACGGATCCACGGAGCGGGAGATTATTGCAGCCGCCAGCATCGCGGAGCGCAAATCGGAACACCCGCTGGCAAAGGCGATCATGGCGCGTGCGAGCGAGTTAGGAATCGAGTCTGTGGAGCCGGAGCAGTTTTCCTACACGCCCGGCAAAGGGGTGGTTGCGCGGTATGCGGGAGAGGACATCGCCGTCGGCAGCAAAGTCCTAATGTATGAGGGAGGTTGGAGCGTGCCGCCGGCGAACGGGACAGCCACCGACGGAATTTCGGCGGTCTACGTCGCACGCGGGCATCAGGTTCTGGGCCGCGTCCTTATCGCGGACGTTCTGCGGCCCGAAGCCAGGAACGCGGTGGCTGCCATGCATCAGATGGGTTTAAAGACCGTCCTGCTCAGCGGAGACTTGCAGAATGTTGCCACGGTGATTGGCCGCGAACTTGGCGTGGACGAAACCGTGGGAGAACTTCTTCCTGACCAGAAAGCGACATGGGTGAGCGAGCTGCGCAAGAAGAATCGCAAAGTTGTGATGGTTGGGGACGGCATCAACGACGCTCCCGCATTGGTTGCGGCCGACGTGGGAGTTGCGATGGGATCGGGAACCGATGTCGCCAGGGAAAGCGCCGACGTCATTCTGATCGGCAGTGATTTGAGCAAGTTTGTCGAGACCCTGCGCGTCGCTCGCCGCTGCCGCGGGATCATCATGCAAAATTTCGTGGGAACGCTGGTGGTCGACAGCATCGGAGTTGGGCTCGCAGCCTTTGGATTCCTGAATCCCCTGCTGGCGGCTTTCATTCACGTTAGCTCAGAGTTGACCTTCATTCTCAACTCCACGCGCTTGTTGCCACGGAGTTCCATTTAGATGTCAAGCCCGGCCGATGTTGCCTGCTTTGGCAATTGCCTTAAACGAGGCAACCCGTATAAGCTACAAAGAATCTAGCCCAATGCAGGAACGCATGCGGTTTACTGGCCGATGGCTGACGTGGCTCTGCCTGTCCCTGATGTTTTGGACGGCGGTGGCGGAGTCTACCCACAACCATCCCAACCAGACGGAAGCGGCTTCCTGCACCATCTGCATGGCGGCCCATACTACTACGCCCGCCGCCAGTTGCAATCACGCCCGTCCGGTTTTTGAAGCCATCGGGCTACTGCAAGAAGAAGCAGTTATCGCGAAGGCCAGGCTCAGCGTTTTTAACCTCGGCATTCGCGGTCCTCCTGCCGTTTAGGAAATCCTGAACATTGAAGTGCCGGCATTGCACGCCGGCGTATCCGGTATTTTCTTCGAGTTCACTATTTCTTCGAGTTCATTTTCATTCAGGAGGGTGTTATGTCGAATATTTATGGGCGGCGTTTGATCGCCGTCGCCGTCGTTTCCATATTTCTCTTGGCCGTATCTTTTTTCACCCCGCTGGCAGTTGGGCAATCCATCGGCAATTCCGGCTCCATCGAGGGCAGCGTTACAGATCCAACGGGAGCGGTGATCCCCAAGGCCACGGTCGAAATTCGTAACCCGGTGAGCGGCTTCGATCGCACAGTTACCACGGATTCCGCGGGAAAATTTGCCTTCACCAACGTTCCTTTCAACCCCTACCATCTGACCGTGGTTGCGACAGGCTTCTCGTCCTATGTGCAAGACGTGGAACCTCGCTCGTCGGTTCCGGTCAACGTTCCAATCACTCTGAAAGTTTCGGCATCAACCGAGCAGGTGACGGTAGAAGCGGAAGCCGGAGATTTGATCGAGAACGATCCCACCTTCCACACAGATGTGGATAGGAATCTGTTCGACAAGTTGCCTTTAGAAAGCCAATCCTCGTCGGTTAGTTCGCTGGTAACGCTGGCCACTCCGGGTATCTCAGCGGATTCCAACGGCCTGTTCCACGGACTGGGCGACCACGCGGAGAATTCATTCTCGGTTGACGGCCAGCCGATTACCGATCAGCAGAGCAAAGTGTTCTCGAATCAGATTCCGCTGGATTCGATCCAGTCGATGGAGGTTATTTCGGGAGCGCCACCCGCGGAATACGGAGACAAGACCAGCATTGTCATTAACGTGACCACGCGATCGGGACAGGGAGAAACGACGCCACACGGCAGTTTCACCGCCTCCTACGGATCTTTTGGGACTTCCAATGCGACGTTCGACCTTGGCTATGGGGGGAAGAACTGGGGAAACTTCATCTCAGTGAGCGGATTGAACAGCGGCCGATTCCTCGATCCGCCGGAATTCGCCGTGATGCACGACAAGGGTAATGAAGAGAATCTTTTCGACCGCATCGATTACCAACTTACCGGCACCGACTCGATTCATTTGAACTTCGGCTACACGCGTTCCTGGTTTCAGACACCGAATACATTCGACACCCAGGATGCGACGGCGTGGAATTGCGTCGTGATTTGCAACGGGGGGCTCGACCCCAACGGCAACGTGGTCGGCGCGGCGGACCAGCGCTCACAGATCAAGACCTTCAACATTGCACCGTCCTGGACGCGGCTGCTGAATACCACTTCTGTGTTCACGCTAGGCGCATTCGTTCGACGCGACCAATACAACTATTATCCCAGCGGCAATCCTTTCGCCGATTTAGGGCCTACCAATCTGCAACGAGAATCCGTGGGCCAGAATCGGAAGCTGACCAATGCAGGCTTGCGGTCGGATCTTTCCTACGTAAAGGGGATTCACAACGTAAAGCTCGGGGCGGTCTACCAGCAGACGTTCCTCGATGAGCAGGATAGTCTGGGCATCGTCGATCCCACGTTCCTTCCGAGTCTGGGCTGCCCGAATGGAAATCCGCCGCCCGACCCGTGCGCGGTTCTGCCACCTTACGATCTGACAATGGGGGGCGGTTTGTACACTTTCAACGGCCACACCGACGTGAAGGAACTCGCGTTGTATGTGCGGGACAACATCACCAAGGGTCCGTGGTCGTTGAATCTTGGCTTGCGTGGCGACTTGTATAACGGCTTAACAACGCACCGGGAGGCCGAGCCCCGTGTTGGAGTGGCCTATAACATCAAGAAGACGAGTACGGTTTTTCGCGTGTCCTATGCGAGAGTACTGGAGACGCCGTTCAACGAGAACCTGGTGCTATCCAGCATCGGATGCGGCAACGATGTCTTGAATCCGCTGCTGGGCTGTACAGTATCGGGCCTGACGCCGTTCAGCCCAGGCTGGCGTAATGAATTCCACGCCGGAATCGAGCAGGCGTTCGGACGTTATCTGGTGTTTTCCGGCGAGTACATCTGGAAGTACACCCATAACGCTTATGACTTCAGCGTGCTGGGCAATACCCCGATCACGTTTCCGATCGAGTGGGACCGATCCAAGATTCCAGGATACGCCGGCCGCGTGAGCGTGCCGAACCTCCATGGATTCTCGGCGCTGGCGGTTTTCTCCAGCGTGGCGGCGCGCTTTTTTACCCCCCAGATCGGCGGAGCGGGAGCGGTGCCTGCGGTGGCGGTAAGTTCCAGTACTTCCACTCCCTTCCGGATCGATCACGACGAGAAATTCAATCTAACGACACACTTTCAGTATCAGCCCTGGAAGCTTGGCCCGTGGTTCGGCTTTAACTGGCGCTATGACAGTGGGCTGGTAGCCGGACAAACCCCATGCTTCGGCGGCAATTGCGCCCAGGGGATAACCGTAGGAGGAACGGACTATATCAGCCTGACCGACTCGTTCGGAACTCCTCTGACGGCCGATCAGGAGTTCGAGTCCGGGCTATTCTGCGGGACGCAGCGCGCCACGCCGACCACGCCCATCGGGATGAGTGTTGGTCCAGGGCAGCCCCTTGCCTGCCCTGTCAGCCAGTTCGGCTCTACTCTGTTGCAGGTGCCGGCGCCCGGAAAGGAAGATGACGACAAAAATCCCCCGCGGATTGCTCCTCGTCATCTTTTCGATATCGCCGTCGGACACGACAACTTGTTCCACGGCGATAAGTACAAAGTCAGTCTGCAATTGACTGCTATCAACGTAGCGAACAAGTACGCCCTTTACAACTTCCTTTCGACCTTCAGCGGGACGCACTATGTCACGCCCCGGTCACTCACCGCGCAGATCGGTTTCCACTTCTAGCGGAAAACTGTTTCCTGGAAGGCGGCCTTTTCATGGCCGCCTTTTTTGTCGTAATGCGACTCCATTTAGAAAAGCGTGTTTGTAAATCAATGTAAAACCCCCGCAATCTCCGCAGGACGCGGGACATTGACTGTTAGAATGACGTTACCGGGTTTCAATTGTTGTGGGACTCTTTTTTGGGGAGAAATGCTTGTCGATAAAGATTGTCGCCCATCTGTTGATAGCTTTTGCATTTGCAACTTTTCTCTCCTTTCTGTCCGCGGCGCAGCAGACGCCGCCATCCGACCCGACCTCTTCGGCGCCGCCCACTGAAACGTCTGGCGCCCCGGCGCAATCCCCGGCGCCGAGCGCGGGCCAGACCACCGCGCCTGCGATACAGGAAGTCCCTCCTGAGCAGCAGCAGCCCAAGCGCATCCTGGGCGTGATGCCGAACTTCCGGGCGGTCAGCGCGGGAGCAATTCCGCCGCCGCCTACGCCCAAGCAGGCGTTCAAGATCGCAACCCAGAACAGCTTCGACTACTCATCGTTCATCTTTGTGGGCATCACTTCCGCCCTGGCGGAGTGGACCGATGCCCACACGCAGCTCGGACAGGGGCTTCCGGGGTATGGCAGATATTACTGGCGGGGCCTTCTCGACAAGACAGACGGCAATTATTGGGTGATTTTCGCGCTGCCCACTGTGTTCCACCAGGACGAACGCTATTACGCCCAGGGTCACGGCAGTATCGTGAAACGCGGCCTGTATGCCGGCACTCGCATTTTTATTACTCCCGACTACCACGGGCACAACAGCTTTAATGCCTCGGAGTTGCTGGGCCGGGGGATCGCGCAGGGAATTTCTATAACGTATTACCCCAGCGGAAGCCGCACTTTGGGAGCACTCGCCACCAAGTATGGGTGGGCGTTGGGACGGGACGCTCTGACCAACACCTTCCGCGAGTTCTGGCCAGACATCGCCACGCACGTGCTTCACCGGCATCCCTAGGCATGGCGGCAGATCAGTCCTGATCGATGTTTAGGGTTGAGTTGACGGCTGTTGTCAGTTGCAGGTTTGAAAAGTGGCATCGCTCCCACCTGCGAGGCATTTCGAGTGTAGGAGAATTACTTGTCGCTAAAGTTTGCGCCTCGCTTACTCACGGTTCTGCTCGGGTTTGGCTCTGTAGCACTTTTATCCACGGCGCAGCAGCCTTTCACGCCGCCAAACCCTCCACCGGCCACACAACAGCCGGACTCGCCTCCGACGAAGCCTTCGCCTGCGGCGGATCAGCAGTCTTCGTCAGCAGCAGGGAAAGACGCGGGAGCGCCAGGCGAGGGCGTTCAGGAGAAGAATAAGGAAACCTCACAGAAGAAGAACGCCAGCACCTCGAATGACCGGCTTTTCTATACGCTGCCCAACTTCCTGACCCTGGAGAATACGGGGAAACTGCCGCCGCTCACCACTAAAGAGAAATTCAAGGTGGTCACCCGGGGCTCATTCGACTACGTGCAGTATCCCTGGTACGGTTTTTTGGCGGGGATAAGCCAGGCCGAAAATAGCGAACCAGGCTATGGCCAGGGTGCGGAAGGTTATGGCAAGCGGTTTGGTGCGGCCTTTGCCGATGGAACCATCGAAAACTACATGACGGGCGCGATTCTTCCCTCACTGTTGCATCAGGACCCGCGGTACTACCAGTTGGGGCGCGGCAGCTTCACGCACCGCGCGTTCTATGCGATGAGCCGCAACCTGATCACGCGGACCGATGCGTCCAACCCGCAATTCAACTACTCGGAAGTTGTCGGCGGGGCGGTGGCCGCAACCATCTCCACTTACAGCTATCATCCATCGGCCGATAAAACGTTGTCGAACACTGCGAGTGTGTGGGCGACACAATATGGATACGACACGCTCACGCTCGTGGTGAAAGAGTTCTGGCCCGACATCCGCCGCAAGATTTCCGGCCACAAACACAAGGGCGAAGCGATGCCGGTTGGAAATTCGAGTCAATAGGCCGCCGTTGAGACTAGGAAGCCGTCGCCATTTCCGGCTTGAAAATAATGCCCTGACTTTGCCGGCTGTTCATAATCACCCGCAGCGGCGAATCAAATCGTAAGTGCCGGACGCATCCGTCTTCATCTATGGCAGGCTGCTGATTCAGCCACTCCCAGTCCACCGAGCCTTCGCCGGCATCGGGATTCACCGTGAAGTAGCCAATCTGAAATGCGGTTAGGTTCTGGAAGAAATGGCTGCCCTGCGAGGGCATGACGCGAAAGTCGTGGAAACCAGCCTCGACGATGACGCGCGCGCCAGAGATTTCGTCCCACTCCACGGGAATGCCGAGCCAGGGATCGTTCGATCCCCACCGGCCTACTCCAATCAACAAATAGGGCCGATTTTCCGCGCCGAGCAAGCCATTGAAATGCGCCACTGCCTTTGCGACTTCCTGACTGCGGCTGCGTTCGAAGCGCTGCGAGTCGACGACGACAACGTCGTACAAGTTCTCGATGCGCCCGTTGCCAAGAACCTTGTTGCTTTGGCAAAGCAACTGCTGCGGATCCACTTTGTCGAGCGACAAATCCTGATGATCGCGCGAAAGCGTCAGCGGACGAATTTGCAGGAAGCCGAACTCCGCGCTCTCGCCCGGCTGCCGCGGCAGGCGAACCGCGAACTCGATCTCCACGGGAATGCCGAGCGCATCTTCCCCGGCTTTCACCAGCGTCTCGAGAATCGTGGGCAGCGGAAACAGATTGTGTTTAAGCATGGGCGCGAAGCTCACGATGCGCACTCCGGGCCGGCTCACTCCGTCATACACCGCCTGGTTGTCAACCGAATAGGTGGAACCGACCGCGGGCAGTGTGCCGTCGGCCTCGGCCACATCCAGCCCGAAGCGCATCTCGTGCAGATGGCCCGGGCGGCCTTGCGGAACGCCGTTTAACGCGAGCGCCCAGAATTCGGTCTGCGAGTTCGCGAGTATGTCGTCCACCGACGAGAACTGCACCAGACTCTGCGGATAGCGCGGGCAAAACGTCAGGCACTTGCCACCATCGACCACGGCGCGGCCAAGTCCTAAAGCGACCGCGGCAATTCCATCCGCGAACGTCATGGGTGGCACCGGATAAAAATTGTGCGAGCGCACGACGCCGGAAAAATCTGGATAGAAGCGCTGTCCGTGCGCTGTGCCCACAAGCTGCTGCACGATTACCGCCATTTTTTCTTCCTCCAGGCGATAAGGAGTGGCTCGCACATAGGCCTTGGCGTGACGGCTGAAGGTGGAGGCATAGACGCGCTTGATGGCATCGATCAACTCCGCGAGGCGCCGTGCCGCGTCGGCCCGCTGATTGCCCAGCATGAAGGTTTCATATACTCCGGTAAACGGCTGGTATTGCGAATCTTCCAGCAGGCTGGAAGAGCGCACGGCCAGCGGATACGTGACCTCAGCCAGGAATACCCTCAAGTTTTCCTGTAGCTCCGCAGAGAGCGGAGCGGCCAGGAACATTTGCAGAATCTCGGCGTCGTCCTCGCATTGCAAAGCGAAATCGAGCAGGCTATTTTCCGCCATGAATTGATCGAACGCATCCGTGGCCAGGACAAGCGCAGGTGGCACGGCGATGCGGATGCCTGGAAAGCGGCGCGTGATGCGGTTCTTGCGCAACAGATGCCGGACAAAGGCAAGCCCGCGCGCCTTGCCGCCCAGCGATCCAGCGCCGATCCGCAGAAAACTAGTTTCGGACGACTTGAATGTTTCATCGTTGAAATCGCCGATCAGCAGTTCGCTTTGCTCGCGGCGGTAGTCTTTGATCGAATCAATCAGGTCGTGGCGCAAGTGCTCGGGACTCGCGAAATCAGAAACCTTGCGCGGCCGCAACTTGGCGGCCAAAGCGAACTCGGTCCGTGCCATCAGCCAGTGAGAAAAGTGGTTGCTCTGGGCGTGGTAGGTGAGGCTTTCGGGGGGAACCGTTTGCAGTTGCTCTTCGAGTTCATTCAAATCCGTGGCGCGGCCTACTTCCCGCAGATCGGGCAGACGAAATACGAAATCGCCAAAGCCAAATTGCTCGGTGAGAATCCGGCGCAGGTCTTGCAGCAATGTCGGCGAACGCTTTCGCAAGAACGAATAACGCTCAGCGAGGGCGCGCGGACGAAACTCAGTGCGGCCGGTCTGTAACACAACTGGCACATCCGGAACCAGCGCCTTCATCATGCGGGCAAGTTCGAAACCAGCCTCCGGGCTGAGCTCGTCGTCCATGGGAAATTCAACATCCGACACCAGCCCGATCAGATAATCGCGATACTCCTGCACCAACTGGGCCGCATCTTCAAAGTTCGAAGCCAGCAGAATTTTCGGGCGCGCCTGCATCCGCACCAGCTTGTGAGCAACGTTGATGCCTTCCTGAATGACGCGCCGCGACTGCTTGATCAGCTCGGTATAGATCACCGGCAGGAACGACGAGTAGTAGCGGATGTTGTCTTCGACCACCAGGAGCACGGGCACGCCCATGGCCCGCGTGTCGTGCAGGACGTTGCGCTTGTCCTCGATATACTTGACGATCGCAATGAGAATGCGCGCATTCCCCTGCCAGAGAAAAATTCGCTCGATATCTGTGATCGGATTTCGGCTGATGAAATTCTTGATGGCGCGGTAATCGTAGGCTAGAACAACCACGGGGACATCGAGACCCGAACTCTTGACCTCGCGCGCCAGTTCTGCGGCGGTCATGTCCCCGACCGCGAGATTCGTGACAATCAGATTGAAACGCGGCTGCGAACGCGCCAAGTCCAGCGCTTCGGCGCAGCTTGAAACATGCGTGATGCCGGGAATCTGCTGCAGGTTCAGTTCCAGCGATTCGTCGATCAGCAGTTCGTTGAGGCGCCCGTCTTCGCGGAGGATGAAAGAGTCATAGAGGCTGGAGACCAGAAGAATGTTCTGGACCTTGAAGGGCATCAGGTTGTCGAAGCCTTCGAGGCGCGCTTCGGCGTCGAGGAGAGGCTCGATGATAGGGCGGGTGGTCATGCGTGTTAACAGCTAATCATACTCGTGTGGGGACAGCCGCTCTCGTCTGTCCAGGCGAGCGAGACTTGGGTGTACGGACAGGCGTGGCGGCTGTCCCTCCCTATATTTCCGATACAAGTCGAAACCTGGAGACTCCGAAAACGAATACCACCCGCGCCTTATTTGCGTCCAACGACCACGACCATAAACGATCCCGGCTTGGCCTTGGGACGTTCGCCAGCCTTGGCCGCTTCGAATTCCGCTGTCGGCAGATAGATTTTGTGCGCGGCATTATCGATGTCCATCGTCTTGGTGCCAACTCCGGTCGTCACGGTCTGCACAATCTCGAACTTGCCGCCCTTCTCCTCAGCAACGCTGAGTTTGCCTTCGCGCGTGCTCGCGAATGCCTGTTGGCCGTCCCAGCGCGTGGCGTCCACGCCGGCTGCTATGGGCAGGTCGGCAATCACCTTGCCGTCGTCCGTGCTCATGACGAGCAGCTTCTGCGGTTTGCGGCAGCCAACGAAAATTCTGTGCTTCGCTGTATCGATCGACATTCCCACCGGAGAGCCGCCGGGAGCGACCGGCCAGTGCGCCAGCACTTTCCTCGCCTTAAGGTCGACCACAGCGACCTGGTCCTTGTCTTCTAAATTGACATAAACCTTGCCGGCGCCATCGGACGCGAGGAACTCCGGCTTGCCGCCGAGATCGATCGCATCAATCTTCGCTGTCTTCGGATCGGCATCAGCCTTCAGCGTGACCAGCACGCCTGCATCGCCGCAGGTCACCAGGACCAGCCCGGTGCTCTTGTCGTAGATAATGCCATCCGCATCGTCCTTTGCGGCCACCGTCCCCAGGACTGCGTTGCTCTTGAGATCGAAAATCACGATCGAGCCGGAGCCATCGCTGATGAATCCCCGTCCGAGTTCGGGAGCTACGGCCACACCGTGATTGTGCTTCTGGCCGGCGATGTCGCCGATTAGCTTCCCCGAATCCGCGTCGACGACCATCGTATGCGTGCTGCGCGGGATGTAGAGACGGTGACTGTTCGCGTCCACGGTGATGTAATCGAAGCCCCCATCCCCGCCAAGGTGAAACGTATTTTCGACGGTCCATTCGCCTTGGGCGAGAGCGCGTCCGCTAAGGGTGAAGGAAAATGCCGCCATTAAAAGCGAGACAAATGCATTTCGAATTGACATTAGAGATCTCCTGGAAATTCCCCGCACGAGGATACACGCTCTTGCGACAAACAGCGACTCTGTAGATTAGCCCTTGGATACTAAAACAATTTGCAAGCAACGTGCAGGCTGTCACTCTTTCCTTCTCATGTTCAGTGTGGGGACAACCGCCGGGAAGACTCGCGTTCGGTAGTCCGGTCGCTCGCAGGAAGGCCTCGCGCTGCGCATTGGAGGACGCTGGAGACACTTTCGGGGCCTCGACCGCACAGAACATCGCACCGAAAACGGGGAGACGTACGGAGCAGCTAAATCGATTTAACTGCGGTATGTAACTCCTTGTTTATGAATGACTTACAAGCATTCTTTTGCACAGTACATTTAATTCGTAAATCACCTGGAATCAGGCGCTTGCACACGTATGCCTTGCTTATGGTGCATCGGGGGGGAGTCCCGCGTGCCTTATTCTTCTTTCTGCGTCCGGCCAGATAACCCCATAGCATTAGCTTTGAGTTCATCAGGTCAAACATTGAAAAATGTAGGAAGCATAAAGTCAAAATCCCCACCCTGTCCCTGCAAAAAGCGCAGGGGACGAGGGTGGGGCATCCGCTTTTCAGATACTGCATGCAGCCGCCGGGCTTCGCCCGGCGGACCGACGAGTGCGTACGTCCCTACATATTCGCTACACGAGTCCCTGGTCCAGCATCGCGTCGGCTACTTTCATGAAGCCGGCGATGTTGGCGCCGTTTACTAGATTGCCGGGCGTGCCGTATTTCTCGGCCGTCTCGTAGCAGTTGCGGTGGATGGAGACCATGATCTTGTGCAGCTTGTCATCCACTTCCTCGCGGGTCCAGGAAATGCGCGCGCTGTTCTGCGACATTTCGAGACCTGACGTGGCCACGCCGCCCGCATTCGCCGCCTTCGCCGGACCATAAAGAATCTTGGCCTCCAGGAACATTCTGGTTGCCTCCAGCGTGCTCGGCATGTTGGCGCCTTCGGCCACTACCTTGATGCCATTCTTGATGAGATTCGCCGCATCCTTCGCGGTGATCTCATTCTGGGTGGCGCTCGGGAACGCGCAATCCGCTTTAATGTTCCACAGCGGGCTGTGCTCGAGTTTCACGTCGGTGGGCATGAAGATCGCCTTCTTGTAGCGGTCCGCATAATCGCGGATGCGCCCACGCTTCACGTTCTTCAGCTCCAGCACATAGGCCAGCTTCTCGCGATCGATGCCGTCCGGATCGTAGATCACACCGTTCGAATCCGAAACGGTTACCGGCTTCGCGCCGAGGTCGAGCAGTTTCTCGATCGTGTATTGAGAAACATTGCCGCTGCCTGAGACCAGGCAGATTTTGCCTTCGAGCTTGTCCTTGCGGCTCTTCAGCATTTCTTCGGCGAAATACACGCAGCCATAGCCGGTGGCCTCTGGACGAATTAACGATCCGCCCCAGTTCAGCCCCTTGCCCGTGAGCACGCCGGTGAATTCATTGCGCAGCCGCTTGTATTGTCCGAATAGATAGCCGATCTCGCGTCCGCCCACGCCAATGTCGCCGGCGGGAACGTCTGTGTCCGGGCCGATGTGGCGCTGCAGTTCGGTCATAAAGCTCTGGCAGAACCGCATCACTTCGTTGTCGCTTTTGCCTTTGGGGTCGAAATCCGAACCGCCCTTGCCGCCGCCCATGGGGAGTGTGGTGAGCGAATTCTTGAACACCTGCTCGAACGCGAGGAACTTCAGAATGCCGAGGTTCACAGAGGGATGGAAGCGCAAGCCGCCCTTGTAGGGGCCGATCGCGCTGTTCATCTCAATGCGGAAACCGCGGTTGACTTGAACATTCCCTTGATCGTCCGTCCAGGGCACGCGGAACATCAGCACGCGCTCCGGTTCGACAATGCGATCCAGAATGCGGTTGGACTGATACTCAGGGTGCTTGGCCAATACTAACCGCAGAGAATCGAATACCTCGCGCACCGCCTGATGGAACTCAGGCTCGGCGGGGTTTTTCGCTTTCACACTGATCATCACTTCTTCAATGTAGTCGCCGGGAGCCTTGATTCCATGCGACGTTAAAGTGCCAGAAGTCATAGTCCTACCTCCGTAGGTATGTCAGTTACTAAACCAACTCAATTGTGCTCTTCTTCATACAACTCGCAAGGACTTGAAACACCTTGCGGGGTGATTGTTGTCACGTCGCTGACAGGGTTTGAAATCATGAAGTTACCCTGCCAGGAGAACACTTCTCCGCCCTTAAAAGGATACGCCTGTTGCGCCTTCAGGCAAGGAATTTGATCGACGAGAAGCTGAGCCGTCAACGCGTCAAATAGGCACGCTCGCCGATACTGCCACAGAGATAAGCCTGCCGAATCGTGTTATAGTGTCCCAACAATTTTCGGGGAGAGTCTTATGGCAGAACCCCTGCGTCCAATGTCTACCGGTCAAGTGTTGGACCACACCTTCACGCTTTACCGCAAGAACTTTCTTCTTTTTATCGGCATTGCTTCCATAGCGCCAGCCGCTTATTTGGTTTTCCAACTCATCACGGTCGGATCTGCCAGAGTCCCCGTCGGGGCGCGCCCGGTCGCCGCGGGCGCGTCGTTTGGTTTTGGCATTATTGCCGGCTTGATCGTGATGCTGGCGGGAATGGCTATCGCGAACGCAGCCACGGTCAAGGCGGTTGCCGCGGTCCACCTGGGACGCGAAATATCGGTCATGGGCGCTTATCGTGCGTTAGGCGGCCGAATCTTGCGGGTGCTGGGCGTGTTCGTGCTCGTGGCGATAATCTCGGGGGCGGCGGCCGCCGTGATTATTTTCGTCGCGGTCATGATTGGAACCGTCGCCGTGGTTGGAGGCGCCAAGGCGGGAACGGCGGGCACCGTGGTGGGCGCCATTGTTGGAATCGCCGCGGCGGTTGTAGGAGGGCTGGCTGCCATCGCTATTTACATCCGCTATTCTCTCTCTGTGCAGGCGTGTGTGGTCGAAGACCTTGGCGTAATCGCCTCTCTCAAACGCAGCGCGGTTCTGTCCAAAGGTAGCCGCAGCCGCATTTTGATTGTGTATTTCGTGTTCGGTGTGCTGTCCTACATTGTGGGTATTGGACTGGGCGCGCTTGCTGGAGGGGCCGGAGCACTGCTGCATAATCCGGTTCTGGCGATGATTCTGATCTATATCGCCACGTTCGTCGCGGGAGCGCTGACCGGCCCGCTGGCAACCATCGGCATTTCGCTTCTGTATTACGATGAGCGGATCAGGAAGGAAGCATTCGATCTGCAATTGATGATGTCGAGCCTGGATGCCCCCGGCTTGCCCAGCACGGTTCCAGCGCAAATATGACGCCTGGACCGCGCTTTTGGCTGACCATGCTGTTCCTGCTGGCGTGTATGGGACAAGCGTTGGGAAGCCCTGCACTGAGCACGACACAGTACATCGAGCAGCTTCATAGTTACGAAGACCAAGCCGCGGAGCTTGCATCCGCGCCGCAGAAAGCTCCCGCGTTTCGTGATTCCCTTCCCGACGCTCTCACGGTTCACACAGCGCGGGGAGACGTGACCGTCGACCTGAATTTTCTGCGCGATTCCCTCAATCGCTTTCTGACCACCACGAAGACTACGAAACCTGACATCCTTGCCAACCTGGGCACGCGCCTCAAGGCAATGCGGGCCGAGGCCGAAGTTTACGAACAACCGGACCGCGCCGACGATGCGACGCGCAAGCGGCTGGACGAAATCCTCAGCACGCGCGAATTTGACCGGGTTCGCGGACCCACCGCTCTCGAACTATTCAAGCAGCGAGTTCTGGCTTGGATTCGGAACCTGCTGAGAAGGATCAACCCCAAGATTCCCGACGTGGAGGATTTGGGCCAGTGGTTTATTTGGGGGATCATTGCTCTGGCCGCGGCAATTGCCGGCATCTGGCTGTATCGGGTTTCGCAACAGAATATGGGTTCGGGCAGGCGCGAAATTCTTCCATTCATGCCCTCTTCCCGGAACTGGCGGGAGTGGCTTGCTGACGCCCGTGAGAGCGCGGCCAAAGGGGAGTGGAGGGACGCGATTCATTTTGGTTTTTGGGCAGCAGTTTCACGCCTGGAGTCGGAGGGCGTGTGGCCCCCAGACAAGACACGCACTCCGCGCGAATATCTCAGTGCTATTCCTGGCTCGAATCTGTCGAAAGAGCCTTTTGCCGCCATGACACGAAGGTTTGAGGCGAGCTGGTACGGAAGCCGTCCCACCACGGAGGCCGACTTCGCCCAGTTCGCCTCCCAACTGGAAAGGCTGGGATGCCGCTAAGCGCAGGCGAGCAGCGTGGGTTCATCGTCTTCGGCGTCGGGCTGCTGCTCGTCATGACGCTGGTGGCATGGCTGAGTTCCAATCAGCAGGACCAGGGCGAGGGTTCGCCATCAAGCTATAACGTGCAGCGGCGCGGGGCCAAGGCGGCTTATCTTCTGCTGCAAAAAAGTGGCTATGCGGTGGAACGGTGGAAAAAGCCGCCGGCAGAGCTTCCCGCCGATGCGAGTGGCGTGATGCTAATCATCGCTGGTCCCGAGTCTCAACCGCAAGCGGAGGAGATGGGCGGCATCACACGCTTTCTGCTGCGCGGCGGGAGCGTGCTGATCGCAGGCGTCCACCCGAATTCTTTTGTTCCTCAAGCCAATGCGAAGGCCGAGGACATGCGCGTCGGTTTTTCCGAATGTCTGCCGGCCGCGCCCACCAGCCTTACGCGCGGTGGCCCGATTTCACAGGATGGAGTTCTCGTCTGGGACTCGAGTAAAGACGCGGCGTTGGTTCATTTTATTGCTCCATCGAAAGGCGGCAAAGGCGGCGATCCTGTCGTAGTCTCCTATGCTGTGGGCCGGGGGCGTGTGATCTGGTGGGCCAGCGCGTTGCCGCTCACCAACGCCGGCATTCGCAACCGCGGAAACCTTGATCTGTTGTTGAATTCCGTAGGCGATAACCGGCGCGTGCTTTGGGACGAGTATTACCACGAAGAACACGAGACGGCTTCGCACGCTTCGAACCCGGCGCAGATGTGGGCTCTGGCTCAGGCGGGATTTCTCGCGCTGTTGGTGATCCTGACATTCTCCCGCCGCAGCGGGCCCCTGGTGCCGCTGGTTCGGGAATCGCGGCTTTCTCCACTGGAGTTCGTCGAGACCCTGGGCAGCGTATTTCATCGCGCACGCGGCACTCAGGTCGCGGTGGAAATTGCTTTCAATCGCTTCCAGCAAATCGCGGCACGGCGCCTGGGAATTCGCGGGACGGCCAGCGCAAACGATATCCTCGTAGCTATGGCGCAACGCGGGCTCAAGGTTCCACCGGACGTGGCGTCTCTGGTGGGCCGCAGCGATGAAGTCGCCGCGGATACGGATTTATCGGAAAAGCGCGCGCTCGAACTTGTGCGGGCTTTGAATCAGGCAACCTTGCTGCTCGAACCGGTGGTGTCCGCGACGAGAGACCAAACATAAAAAGAACAGAGGATTCATGCAGGCAATCACAAAATTAGTAACCCACGGCCGCACTGAGCTGGCGAAGGTGATCGTCGGCCAGAGCAATCTCATTGATGGCACATTGACGGCGCTGCTTTGCGGCGGTCACGCTTTAATTGAAGGCGTGCCGGGGCTGGGCAAGACGCTCAGCGTCAAAGTGCTGGCGCGCGCAATCAACGTGACGTTTCAGCGCGTGCAGTGTACCTCAGACCTGATGCCCGCCGACCTGCTGGGCAGCAATATTCTCAACCTGCAGGGCGGAACCTATTCCCTGCACCGCGGACCGATGTTTACCGATCTTCTGCTGGTCGATGAAGTGAACCGCATGCCTCCCCGGACGCAGGCGTCGCTGCTGGAATCGATGGAAGAGCGGCAGGTGACCATCGACGGCGTGCGGCATTCGCTCTCGCCGTTGTTCACCGTGCTGGCTACGCAGAATCCGGTGGAGTTTGAAGGCACCTATCCGCTGCCCGAAGCTCAACTCGATCGTTTTCTGCTGAAGATCAAAATTGGATATCCATCGGCGAACGAAGAATTGGAGATTCTCGCGAGACACAACAGCCAGCCCGCTTCCCTAACCGAACAGGCTGAGATCGCACCCATCGAGCCGGAGGTGCTGCAGCAGGCGCGCTTGGAACTTCGCCAGCTCACGGTCGAGCCGTCGCTGCTCGGCTACATTTCAGAAATCGCGCGCCGCACGCGGAATTGGCCTTCGGTATCTCTCGGTGCAAGCCCGCGAGCCGGGATTAGCTTGATGCTGGTGGCCAAGGCGCTGGCCGCGCTCGCCGATCGCGACTACGTGATTCCCGACGACGTGAAGGCCGCAGTTTTTCCAGCGCTTCGCCATCGCATTGTGTTGCGGCCGGAAGCGGAGCTTGAAGGTCTGGATACGGATCGCGTGTTGACTGACGTGCTGGCCGCGGTCGAGGTGCCGAAGTGAGCATTCCCCGTCCGCTTGAGCCCCCGCCGATTGAAGCGCCTGCGCAACGTCGCGGCCGCTTCGGGGGCGGCGCAGGGCCGCGGCTCTTGCTTCTTGCCGGCGTTGGCTGGGCGTGGATTATTCCCGCTTTATGGAACCGGACATTTCTGTGGGCGATGCTGCTTTGGGATGGAATTCTGTTGCTCGCTTTTCTTGGGGATTGGCTGCGGCTTCCGCGTCCCCAACAACTTATTGTTCGCCGCGAATGGCGGAGTCCGCTCTCGATTGGAGTGGGCGCTCCGGTGAACCTCTCAGTGGCGAATGCGTCTTCCGTGAATCTTTGGGTCAGCGCCTACGATGAATTGCCGCCGTCGAACTGGTATACGAGCAAAGCCGCGACCCTGAACGTGCCTGCGCGCGGAAAAAGCTCGATCAATTACGAATACACGCCTGGCTCGCGCGGCGATTTGCGCACGGGGAAAGTTTTTCTTCGATATCGCTCCGGGTTTCTCATGGCAGAGCGCTGGGCGGTGGCCGATCTGCGGCAGACGGTGCGCGTCTATCCTAATTTTGAACATGCCCGCAAGCATTCCGTCTATCTCGCGCGCAGCCGCCAGATCGAGCTGCAGATGAGAATGATGCGGTTGCGCGGCATGGGCTCCGACTTCGAGAGCCTGCGCGAATATCGGGAAGGCGACGAACTGCGCAACGTCTGCTGGACGGCGACGGCGCGCCGCGGAAAGCTGGTTTCGAAAACGTTTCGCGTGGAGCGCAGCCAGGCAGTTTGGATCGTGCTGGATTGCGGCCGCCTGATGCGCGCCCGCACCGATGGTTACAGCAAACTCGATCGCGCGGTGGATGCGGCGCTCTGCCTCGCCCAACTCGCAATCTACTCAGGGGACCGCGTCGGGCTTCTGGCCTACGGCCGCGCGGTGAATCAACGGGTCATCCCCGGCCGCGGCGCAGCGCAGATGCGCCACATTGTCGAGCAGCTTGCGGTGGTGCATGAGGAAGTTCCGGAAGCCGACCACGTGCGCGCCGCCGCCAGCCTGCTCACTCTGCAGAAACAACGCGGGCTGATCATCTGGATTTCCGATCTGGCGGAGAGCGCGATGACTCCCGAGGTGATCGAAGCCGCCGGGCAGATGCTCTCGCGGCACCTGCTACTGTTCATTGCGATTGCACAGCCGGAATTGAAGCTACGAGCGCGGCAAAGCCCCGCGTCGGCAACCGCCATGTACGAAGTGGTCGCAGCGCAGGAGATGGTCTACCGGCGCGAATTGCTTTTGGGACGCTTGCGCGAGCGCGGAGCGCTGTGCATGGAGGTTGAGCCGTCGCGCCTCTCGGCGGCGGTGCTCAACCAGTACCTCACGGTGAAAGAGCGGAATCTGGTGTAGCGCCGGCGTCGCGCTGGCAGCCTGCCCTGAGCGTGCCGAAAGGGCCAAGGTTCGTATCAGGGCATGGCTTCAGCCGTGCCGAAAAAGGCGCGCCTTCTATGCGCCTTCAGGCGCTGGCTGGGGCTGAAGCCCATTCAGTTTTCGCGTCCATTGGCATGGCTGAAGCCATGCCCTGATACGAACCTCGTGGAATAATCAACCCTCACACAGCGGAGTTTCGACAGAGCGAAGCCGCCGGGACGGCGGCGCTACTTTCTGTCGCTACTTTGCTTCGCGTCCGCCGCCCCACAGGTATGCGATCAGCAGCGTGAAGAACGCCGCGGCTGCTATGAACTTCAAAGGTACGGGCGCTGACGACGGTGAAAAGAACGCTTCAATCGTTCCCGCCACGATCAGCATAGGGATCACGCCCACCAGCAGACGAACTGCTTCCGTGCCGCCTACGGCGAGCGAATCCCGCCGCGACAATACTCCCGGAAACAACAGCGCGCGGGCGAGGCGCAGCCCCGCACCTCCGGCGATGAAGATTGCGGGCAGTTCCAGCACTCCATGTGGAGACACGAAGCTCCACAGCGGTATGCTCATGCCGTAGGTAGCGCAGGCTGTGCCAATTACTCCCATCATTAGTCCATTGAAGACGAGTTCGAAAAGCGTTCCGATCCCGCCAGTAATGCCTAGGGCGAAGGTCACGAACGCCACCGAAAGATTGTTTGTCATAATACCGCTGGAGGCCTGCGGCTTGACCGACACAATTGAGTGCGTCCACATCTCATGGCGTTCGATGGTTGACATCATTGCCGGCCCGACAAAATTGCGCATGTAGTCCGGGTCGGAGAGGCTAAAGACCACTCCTGCGATTGCACCCAATACAAAGAGAGCGGTCGCTATCGCCGTGTAGGGCAGAAACTGCCGAAAGATGCGCGGATAATCGCGGCTGAAGAACTGCCACACTCCGCCCACCGTCTTTTTTTGTCCGGAGTAAATTGCATTGTGGGCGCGGCCCAGCAGTTGATTCAGATACCGCGATTGCTGCACACTGCTGGGGTCGCCCCGCACGGCGGAGAGGTCGGTGGCAGTCTGGCGGTAGAGCAATCCCAGTTCGCGCAATTCGCTGCGGCTCAGCGCATGCAGGCCTTGCTGCTTCACTCGCGCGAGCAGGGACTCTAGCCTCGACCAGTAGGTTTGGCGTTTGTTCAGCCAGGAAACGGAGATCATAATTTTGGACCCCAATTTGGACCCCAGCTTGGACCCGTCGGGAAAGCTTACCATCGAAACTCCCGAACAGATCTCTCTGGAGTTTCCCTTGGCCGGACTGGGCAGCCGCGGCTATGCCCTCTCGGTCGATACGCTGATTCAGATTATCGCCGCCGTGGCGATCATTTTGATCGTTAAGTTCACCGTCCCGGATCTGGAACGAACCTGGGTGTCAGCGGCGAACTGGATTATTGCCGTAGAAATTTTTCTGCTCTTCTGCCTCTACTGGGGTTACTTTGCAATCTTCGAGATTCTCTGGAATGGCCAGACGCCTGGAAAGCGCCAGGCCAAGATTAGAGTGATCAGCGCGAGCGGGCGGCCCATCACGGTGTTTGAAGGCATCGGCCGCAACTTCATGCGGGCGATCGACTCTCTTGGCATCTATCTGGTTGGAGCCGTGGTTTGCGCGATCGACAAACAGAATCGCCGGCTCGGCGACATGGTCGCGGGAACGGTGGTGGTGCATGAGGTCGAGGAGCAAGGCGTCTTCTACTGGTATGGTCAGGAAAAATCAGCTTCAGCTCCGTCTGTAACTCATGAAGTTGCGGCGCTGACCGAGCAAGAATTTCAACTGGTCGAAACATTTCTAACGCGACGGCTCGATATTCCTAACTTGCAGCGGCTCGCCTCGGCGCAGGCCATCGCAACGCGGATGGGAGAGCGGTTGCATATCCCGAAGGAGCAGCGGCCATCTGATGAAGCCTTTCTGGAAGAAATCTCGCGGCGCTATCGGGATAGCGTGCGGCAGCGTTAGGGTTTTGTGCCTAAAGCGGTATCGCGCGGCGCTTGTTAAGCAGCAGGAGGCCTGGCTGGCAAAACCGAAGGCAAGTATCAGCTACGAATCAAGGATCCCGCCCGGTCGCTCTCCCGTTATTTTGGTCTATCCGCAGGGTCAACGGTGTAAGAAATCCTCGCCTTCATCCGGTCCCGCAGGTGTCCCGATCTCCGCTATCTCGTTGCCGACGCGAGGGTTGGTTGGGCTCGGGCTTTTTGGAACTTAGCATGCATGAATATTGGAGTCGCCGAGTCCATTTCGCCGTTAGGCAGCGCGCCCGCAACCGCTCTTACGGGAGGCAAATCATGTCTAGTTTCATGGCTAATATGGCTAATCAAGACAGGTCCGACTGGCGCCAACTCTGCAAACAGGCCGCCACCGAAACCGACATCAGCAAGCTTCTGGAGTTGACCGATCAAATCCTCCGTCTGCTCGATGAGCAGAGCCAGAGGCCCGCGCAACTCGCATCCTGAAGCCGCGTTTCCCTATCGGCAAAAATGAAGTGACACAAGTAAGTAGATAACTTCTTTCAAAATTGATTCGCCCCGAGAGTGCGCTAATTCATAGCTGAAGCCCAAACGATTTATCGAGATCTGCGCGGCGCTGCTTCCGCCCCGCTCTTCTAACGGACTCCCATTCGATCACATCGCGGAAAACAACGATCAAAGCGTGCTTGCAGTTTGACGATGGCGATGGCATTGACTATGATCGAAGTGCGGGGTGGAGCAGTCTGGTAGCTCGTTGGGCTCATAACCCAAAGGTCGGTGGTTCAAATCCACCCCCCGCAACCAAACCCTTCCATCGCTGAACTTCGAGGGCTGTTTCGGAGTTATTTGCTTCCCTCTTCCCTTTTCCGAACACCTGCATTCTGGTGACCTCAGTCACCACTCTTATTACAAAAGGCCAATAGATTTTCGTTGCACTGTGGTGCTTTGACGGTACCCCTGCCGCTCCCTACGATGAAGAATGCCGGCACTGTACGGAGGTGCCTGCAGGCCATGCTCTCCCGCAAGCTGCATGGGCTTTAAAGTCAGTGATTTGGACAGGGTGGAATTCCAGGAATCGCGCTTGGGACAGTACGCGAAACCGAGTTTTTGCCCGTCGAACAGGAATTATGGCATCGCGCAAACAAAACGGCTTTTCACTACTGGAACTGGCCATCGCCATCACCGTATCGATGATCCTGGCGGGGGCGGTTACGGTTACGATGCAGACCACATTCAAGCAGCAGTTAGTCAACGATGCCTACAACACCACGTTGACTACGCTGCGCCGGGCCCGCGATCAGGCAGCGGCTGACATGCGGGTTTACGTCGTCACCTTCAACCCTCCGAGCCCGGGAAACGGCGGCAGCATTGTCGTGACTCAAAACACCGCGGGAGGACCGGTTTTGATGACTTCCTATCTGCCTCCACAAGTTACATATCATTTGGAGCCGGGCATTCCGAACACGATTGCCACGACTCCGGATGGTTTTGGCGTGGGGGCGAACATTTTCGATTTTGACCAGGCGCCGAGCGGGCCAGGCGGCAGCAACGTCATTTATTTTCAGCCCGACGGAAGTGCGGTGGATGCGCTGGGCAATGTCAACAACGGCGTGGTTTATCTGGGAACTCCGGGGCAACTTCCTACTTGCAGGGCGGTGACGCTGTGGGGCTACACCGGACGCGTCCGGGGATGGACACTGGTTGACGTCTCTAACGTATGGAGTTGGGTGCAATCATGATCATCAAACGTTTGGCATCGTTGGGGCAGGCATCGTCGCGGCAAAGCGGCGAGTCCGGTTTCTCGCTTCTAGAAAGCGTTTTTGCCATGGTGCTTCTAGCCATCGGCATGCTGTGGACGCTCGCCGCCATCGGTTACGCGGTAGGCGCCAATCAGACCTCGCAAGAGGACATGATTGCCCGGCAGCTGGCGTCCGAGGCGATGGAGAGCATCTTCAATGCGCGCAATACGTCGCAGCTGGGTTTCAGCTCCATCAACAACGTGGGCGTGGGCGCAGGCATATTCATCGCCTTGCCATTACAACCAAAGTGTCCCGGGCCCGACGGTATTTTGGGGACGGCTGACGATGCACCTTGTCTGACGGCATCCGGAGCGGAATGCCCCAACGCGGGCATCGAATGCCTCACCGAACCCGGGCCCGATGGCATTTTGGGCACGCCCGACGACGTGATTATCTCGCTGGCCAACTTCACACGAACGATCGCGATCACGCCGCTGGCGGAGGGCGGCACCACCGTCCCCACCTTGGTTCTGGTCACAATCACGATCAATTACACCGTCCCCAATCATGGGGGAACAAAGTCTTATGTGCTGGAAGAAGAGATTTCTTCGTACCACTAGAAAGGGCATCATGCGGCGTGCACCCAAATCGAGTCGTGGATTTTCTCTGCTGGAGCTGACGATCTCGGCGGCCATTGGAGCCGTGATCATCGTGACGGCGGCGGATTTGTTCTCACGCGCCATGAGGATCAGCTGGATCACTTCGCAGCGGGCGGAATTGCAGCAGGACTTTCGCGCCGCCAGCAATTTGTTGCAGCGCGACATCAGCATGGCCGGCGCGGGCGCTCTGGGGCAGCAAGGGCTGGCTACCAGCGCAGTGGGTCTGCCTTTCGGACTTGGCGTCAACCCGGTGTATCCGTGCAGCGGTTTAGTCACTTGCAGCTACGTCAATGGCTTGCCTGTGGCGTATCCCACGTCGGGCGGCGCTCCTTACATCTACTCCATTATTCCCGGCCCCAACCTGGGAATTGTGGTGCCTGAGGGTCCCACCGACATCATCACGGTGGTCACGGCCGATGCCAGTCTCGCGCTGAATTGTTACACGGCATCGATCAATGCCGCGGCGACGGTTGTGACTTTCCAGTTGCCCAGCCCGTTGCCTGGAACTTGTATCTTGCCGCCAACCACCGCCGTGCCTCAGCCTTTGAATGCCGCCGTTATCGGCTTGCAGGGCGGCGACATGATCCTATTTGGCACTAAAGCCGTGGGAGTGGTCACGGGCGCAGTCACCGCCTGTGCTCCGACCGGGACGAATACAGCTTGCTTTACTGTGCCATTCGCAGGCACTGATCCGGGCCACATCAACCAGCCGACCGCGGCGAATGGAAGCCTCTTGCAGTTTGTCGGAGTCGGCGCCCCAGTCTCCACGGCCATACCGGTCTCGGCGGTGCGGCTACTGACGGTCACCTACTATCTCGCCATTCCTCCCGCCACTGGCTTAACGACGTTAATGCGGCTGCAGAGCGGGAAGCCTCCAGCTCCCGTGGCGGAGAACGTGACTTATCTGAAGTTCACCTATGACGTCAATAACGGCGGAGTGGTGGACGCCAATCAACCGAGTCTGCCGGCGGGGACGAACCCGGGAATGATCACAAAGGTGAACATCGCCCATATGGCCGTGCGCAGCCAGCAATCGAAATATGCGGGCGTCGGTTATCAGGGTCTCGATCTGCAGACCTCGATCGCCGCCCGCAATCTGACTTCACAGCAGGAATACCCGATTTCGGGCACGGCATATTGACATGAATCTCATAACGGCGGAAGGAAAAAGGAAATCGCTCGGGAAAACGAGGAGAAACACGATGGCTAGCGCTAAATTCAATGCACGAGGGTTCACGCTGATCGCGGCCCTCTTATTGACGTTGCTTTTGTCGGGATTCACCATCGCTCTGTTCATGATGGTGAACACCGAGCAGAAAGTCGGCGCAGCCGATCTCAGCAGCAACTACACCTATCGTGCGGCAGAAGGCGCGATGGAAAAGATGACGTCGGACCTGGCCAACACCTTCCAGAACATTCAGGCGCCGACCGCCGCCCAGATTTGTGCCGTGAGCAACAACCCTCCCACCTGGGATCCGACCATCTCGTTCACGGGGACGGACGGATTGTATAGCGTGGCACCAGTCAACCCGGGAGCGGCCAATCCCTGCACGGCGCCGCTGAATCCGGTTTGGGGCCCGATTCAATCAGGCCCGGACGCCGGTTTGTACGCGCAGATTATCCCGGTGACGATGAACGTCACGGCGCAACGCATTCTCGGCAACACCGAGACGGTAAGCATGACGCGCACCGCTGAAGTGGCACTGATTCCGGTATTCCAGTTCGGCGTGTTCTCCGATTCCGATCTTTTCTTTGGCCGCAGCCCGAACCTGGGTTTTGCCGGCCGCGTACACACCAACGGCGATCTTTATCTGGGCGTGGCTGACGGCTACAATCTGGTTTTTGGAGACAAGATCAGCGCCTTCGGAAACGTGATCCGGGAACAGATGGATAATGGGGTTGCCTCCGTTGGCAATGACAACGGCGGCACGGTAATGATTCCCACGCAAAGCGGGGGTTGCAATGCGCAGTTGGCAAACCTTGCAGCTGCGGCTCCGAGCCCCACTTGCGTAGATATTTCCACTGCCAATGGTGGGGTGCTTGGCGCCACCAACGGCAGCGTCACCGGCGGCCACGCATCAGCGCAGGTCGGGGCGAATTGGATTAACGTGTCTGAGAGTTCGTACAACTGGTACATCATCGACGGCAACGGCATCCCCGGGCCGCCTCCGACAGACGGACCGAGCAGCACCGGCGCCACAGATTTGATACTGCCCTTTGTTAACGGCACGACTTTCCCTTATCAGATCATCCGCCGGCCGCCACCGGGCGAGGCCACGACCTCGTTGCTGGGCGCATCGCGTTTAGCGAATGAAGCGCAGATTCGCATCCTGCTCAGCGATAAAGAAGCCGATCTGCATCTGCCCGGCTGGAACGGAGACACAACCCAGGACGTAGAGTTGGCCAGCATGGTTCCCGCCGCTGAATTCGTGAACACAGCTGGGCCGTTCGCGACCACGGGTGGAGCGCAGAGTGGAATCATCATCAACGGAAACACCTATTACTTCGGTGAGAGTGCCTGCGGAACCGCCGGTGGCGGCTCGGTCGGCAATCCCTGCCCTAACGGCGACCCTAATTTCATTTGGCCGCCATGGGTTCCCGGCACCGCCACCTCCGTACAGAACGTAACCAAGGCCGAGTGGCCGATCATCAACGGTTGGTTGCTGGTCGAGGTTCTGAACGCCAACACCGGCCTGTGGACGGGCGTCACCAAGGAGTGGCTGCAATTGGGCTTTGCCCGCGGATTGCAGGTGCCCACTGCTCCCGGCTCGGCTGCAGCGCAAGCCAGCAACACGATCGGCGCAACGGGAAGCAACTTTTTGACGGACCACAAGAACGCGATTCTATATTTCCAGATGAGCGCGGATCGCAACGGCGACGGCTCCGTCACGGCTGCGGATGCGACATCGTTCACTTCCGTGGCTGGCCCAGGGGTCACTACCACTCCCCTTGTAAACTCTGGCGCAAACTCCCAGTACAACTGGTACCCGATCAACCTTTACGACGCCCGCGAAGGAGAAAACTACGACGCGGCCGGAACTTTCGCGCACGGAACCGGCACTCCCAACGGCCTGATGAACGCGGTTGAACTGGACGTGGGGAACCTGAGGCGATGGCTGCTCGGCCAGACTGGCGCCACCGGAAACACCGTGAACTTCAGCACCCAGAACGGATACGTCCTTTACTTTTCGGACCGGCGGGGCGAACAATACAACCCAGCCGTCTCGCTCACCCAACTGGTCGGCGAATACGGGTACGAGGATACGGTCAACTACGTCAACGCGGCTAACAACTTTAAGCCCAATGGAGCGCTTGAACCGGTCAACTACAACGGCATCTCCCCGGAAGACGTGAACCAGAATGGTGTGCTCGATATCTATGGCGTCAAGACGGTGGGTGACGCCTTCGGAACTCAGACCACGAACGACACCGACGTTGTAAATCCACCCACGCCCTACGCGCCCGGCCACCGGATTCAGACCTTTACCGTGGGTCGCGCGAACCGGGTCACCGGAGCGCGCCATGCACTGAAATTGGTGGACGCTTCACTGGGCAATCTGCCGACCATGCCGCCGGGCAATGCGACGAACAATTGCGCTCAGAACGCAGCCAACCCGACGGGTTGCGGCGGTTTCACAGTCGGATCGGAAAACCCGGTTTACATCCAGGGGAACTACAATTCCAACTGTCCCCTGGCTGGTACGCCGGACTGCACTCCCGGCAACGCCAACTATGACCTCACGTGGAACAATCCTCCAGGAGCGGAGCCGATACACTCGGCTGCAGCTGTGATTGCGGACGCCGTCACGGTGCTCTCCAATAACTGGCAGGATGCCGGTGTCAGCGGTGCACTCTATTCCGGCAGCTTGGTGAATCCGATCAATCCGGCCGGCCAAAGCATTCCCGCTTCTACACCCAACCGGATCGCCGTTACCAGCTACTATCGCGTGGCGATTGCAGGCGGTAAGAACATCGCCTTCCTCAATACCGTCCAGAACCCCGAGTTTTCTTTCGGCATGGACGGCGGCGTCCACAACTTCCTGCGCTTTCTTGAAGACTGGGGCGGCGTGGCGACGCAACAGAGCCTAAATTACAAAGGCTCTCTCGTCAGCCTATACTTTGCCACCTATGCGACCGGCACTTTCAAGTGCTGCAACCTGGTATACAACCCGCCGAATCGTAATTACATATTCGACCCGTTGTTCGCTCTACCTCAGAACCTGCCGCCCGGAACTCCCATGTTCCGCAACGTGGACAATCTGAGTTACCGCCAAAACCAGATCGCGCGCACCAACTAACGCGATTCGAGAAAAACGAAGGACCCCTACCTGGGGTCCTTTTTTTATTGCTCGATTTTTTATTGCTGTATGGCCGTATCGGACTGGGGCGGTTTCCCGGTCACCTGGTGCGTATCCGGCAACTGGGAACGGTCCCAGCCGCCGCCCAGGGCCTCGACCAGCGCCACGGCATACATCATCTGCTGCACTTGAAGGCCGTTCAGAGTCTGCTGATCCGCCAGCACCGTGGTCTGGGCGATCAGAACGTCGAGGTAGGGATCGACGCCGGTGTCGTAGCGCGCCTGTTCCAGCTTGAGGAAAGTTTGCGCTGACTCTACCGCCTGCTGCTCTTGCTGGATCTCTTTGGATAAGATGCGAACTTCCGCGAGGCCATCCTCTACCTGTTGGAACGCGGTGAGCACGGTCTGACGGTAGGCGGCGAGATCGGCGTTGTAGGTGGCTGAGTATTGTTGGATGGTGGCGCGGCGCAGGCCGGCGTCGAAAATAGTTTCAGGAAGCGACGCACCGATGGACCAGAAGCGGCTGGGCCAGCTTAGCCAACGGTGGAACACAGAACTCTCAAAGCCGCCCTCGGCGGTGAGAGTTAAATTCGGATAGTAGGCGGCGTACGCGATGCCGATGGCTGCGTTGGCTTCGGCCATGGTGCGCTCGGCGGCGGCGACGTCGGGCCGGCGCTCGAGCAGTTCCGAGGGAATGCCGACGGGAATCGGCGGCGGAGCGGTGGTCATCGGCTTCACGGGGGTGGAGAAATCGGAGGCGGTCTTGCCGAGGAGCACGGCGATCGCATGTTCGTACTGGGCCCGCGCGATCCCGACATTCGTGGCGCCCGCCTGCGCGCTGCGCAGAGTGGTTTCGGCTTCGACCACCGAGATTTGATCGGCGATGCCGGTTTCATAGAGCGAACGTTGCAGATCGTAGGCTTTCTGGTCGGCGGCAACGGTTTCGTCGTAGATTTGCTGCAATTTATCCTGACCGCGAATCTGAAAGAAATATTGTGCCAGGCTGGCCTGCTCGAGCAGACGTTCGTTCTCGAGATCGGCGGCGCTGACCTGGGCCGCGTACTGTGCCTGGTGGACCGCGTTGCGGACTTTGCCCCAGAGGTCGGGCTCCCAGGAAGCTTCGGCAGGCAGTGTGTAGAGCGTGCTTTGCAGTTGCGGAGTAGTAGTAGAGGTGTTGGCGGTGGCCGCGCCCACATTCGCCGACGATCGCGAGTGCGTGACCGACGGTGTAGCCGTTAGCGTGGGAAAATATTGTGCGCGGGCCTCGCGCACGACGGCGCGGGCAGCCATGAAGTTCTCGAAATATTGCCTGATGTTTTGGTTGTTGATGTCGAGTTGGTCTTCGAGGGCATTGAGTTCGGGATCGTTGAAGATTTCCCACCACTTGCCGCGCAGCTTGGCGTCTGCAGGCTGAGCTACGGTCCAATCTCCGCTATCCTTGAAGTTGCTGGGAGATTCTTTGTAGACCGCAGGCGGCGGAGGGGGAGCGGGTGGGTGATATTTCGGCCCTACCGTGCAGGCCGACAAGATTAACGAAAGCGCGCCGGCACAGAGGCGCATGATGCCGTTGAGTTTTCTTGTAAACGTCTTCATAACATTAACTAACGAGACTGCAATGAAACCTCAGCGTCCGAAACCAGCGCCTAAAGGCGCTCCCATGACACGGCTTTTGCGGTATGCCTGAAGGCATACCCTGATACGAACCGTAGCTTCACCAGCTGTGTAGCCAAACCATTCATCTCCGTCCGCAGCGCTAGATCGGCTCTGGAGCCGGAGAAGGAGCCGAGCGTCGCGCTGTTCTTCTCTGCAGGCGCAGCCGCAGGCGATCGAACTCCAAATAGACGACTGGAGTTGTGTAGAGTGTAAGCAACTGGCTCAAGATCAGCCCTCCGACAATCGTGATGCCGAGCGGGCGGCGGAGTTCGTAGCCGGTTCCCGTCCCAAGCGCCAAGGGCAAAGCTCCGAGCAGCGCGGCCATCGTCGTCATAAGAATCGGACGGAAGCGCAACATGCAGGCTTCAAAAATCGCTTCGATTGGCCTCTTCCCTTCCTCGCGCTCCACCTGAAGCGCGAAGTCGATCATCATGATTGCGTTCTTTTTTACGATGCCGATCAGCAGAACGATGCCAATGATGGAAATGATGTTCAGATCCTCATTGAAGAGCATGAGAGCGAGCATCGCGCCTACGCTCGCCGAGGGCAGCGTAGAAATGATGGTCCAGGGATGGATCAGGCTTTCGTACAAAATGCCGAGCACGATGTATACGGCGAGCAGCGCTGTCACAACCAGCACCGGTTCGGTGCCCAAGGATTGCTGGTAGGCCAGCAGGGTTCCAGCGAAAAAGCCTTGCAGCGTGGTCGGGGTGCCGAGCCGCTTTTGCATCTGGGCGATGCTTAGAGTGGCATCGCTCAATGACACGCCCGGCGCCAGATTAAAGGACACGGTGACCGAGGGGAACAAACCCGTATGGTTGATGGCCAGCGGGGTTGTGTTGGCGCGGCCTGTAGCGACTGCGCTCAAAGGAATGTTGCCGCCCGAAGAGGAGTGAAGGTAAATATCTTTCAATCCTTCCGGACTTTGCCAATATTGCGGAGCAACTTCCAGCACGACGTAATACTGATTCAACTGCGTGTAGATTAGGGATACTTCCGATTGGCCGAACGCGCCGTACAGTGCCGAATCCAGCGTCTGTGTGGTCAGGCCAAGCTTTGCCGCGGTGACGCGATCATAGGTCAACAATTCATCCAGGCCGCCGTTTTGCTGATCTGAACTGACGTCCTGCAGGCCGGGCAGATGCTCCATCTCCCCCAGAATGATCGGCGCCCATTTGGAAAGACCACGCACTGTGTCGGACTGAAGCGTGTACTGGTACATCGCATTGCTGGAGCGTCCGCCGATGCGCAGATCCTGCACGGCCTGAAGGTACGCGGAGGCCACGGGCAGCCGGTTCAGTTGCGGACGCAGCCGGTTGATGATCTCCGCCGCACTTATTTTGCGCTCGTTTAGCGGCTTAAGGGCAACGAAGATCGAGCCAGTATTGGTCGCGCCTCCGCCGCCGGTAAATGCGATCACATTGGCGACGGCAGGGTCGTTCTTGATGACCCCGCCGATCTGGCGAATCGAGTTATCCATTGCCGGAAAGGATGAATCCTGCGGGCCACGAACGCTGCCACTGATCGCCCCGGTATCCTCCAGCGGGAAGAAGCCCTTGGGTATTTTGACGATCAGCCATACATTGAGCGCAATGGTGATGAAGAGGACGATCAGGGTGGAAGCCGGATGGTCGAGCACCCAGCGCAGGCTGCCGCGATACAACGACAGCATCCCGTCGAAGAACTTCTCGCTGGCCATGTAGATGCGGCCATGTTTTACCGTGCGCTCGTCCTTCAACAGATAGGCGCACATCATCGGCGTCGTGGTAAGTGAAATGACCATCGACACGAACACCGCGGTCGAAAGCGTGACGGCAAATTCACGGAAGAGACGGCCGACGATTCCGCCCATCATCAATAGAGGAATAAAGACGGCGATCAGCGAAATGCTGATGGTGAAGACGGTGAACCCGATTTCTTCGGCGCCCTTCAGCGCGGCGGCAAACGGCTTCACCCCGTTCTCCAGATGACGCGCGACATTTTCCATCACCACGATGGCGTCGTCGACCACGAATCCTGTAGCGATGGTCATGGCCATCAGCGAGAGGTTGTCGAGGGTGTATCCGAATAAATACATCACGGCAAACGTGCCGACCAGCGAGACCGGCACCGCGACGGCCGGAATCAGAGTGGCGCGTCCGTTACGCAAAAAAACAAACACCACGACGATGACAAGGCCAATGGAAATCAGCAGCGTTCTTTCGACATCGCTGACCGAGGCGCGGATGGTTGTGGTGCGATCCAGAACGATCGTGGTGTCGATACCGAGCGGAAGCGAGGCCTGAATCGACGGAAGTTGCCCCGTTATGCGATCGACCGTGTCGATGATATTGGCGCCGGGCTGCCGGAAGATGATGACCGTAACCGAGCGCTTGCCGTTCAAATAGCCCGCGGCACGGATGTTCTGCACGGAGTCTGTCACCTGCGCGACGTCAGATAGACGCACGGCCGCGCCGTTGTGATAGCCGACGATGAGCGGCTTATAGTCATCGGCGTGCGAGATTTGATCGTTGGCCAGGATGTCGGCGGTTACATTGCCGTCAGTGATTTGGCCTTTGGCCAGGTCGGAGTTCTGCAGGCTCAGCACCGATTGCAGATTCGACATGGTGAGTCCATAGCTGGCCAACTGCGTGGGATTTGCGTCCACTCGCACCGAGGGCAATGCGCCGCCTCCGACCGTGACCTGCCCGACACCCTGTATCTGCGACAGCTTTTGCGCGAGAACAGTTGAGGCTTCGTCATACAGTTTGGCAGGACCAAATTTGTCGGAGGTGAGGCCGAGAATCATGATGGGCGAATCGGCGGGATTGACCTTGCGATAAGTTGGATTACCCGGCAGGTTGGCGGGCAGATAGGTGCGCGCCGCATTGATCGCCGCCTCCACATCGCGCGCTGCGCCATCAATGTCGCGGCTGAGGTCGAATTGAATGGTGATTCCTGTATTGCCGAGGGTGCTGGAAGAGGTCATCTCAGTCACACCGGCGATGTGGCCGAACTGCCGCTCCAACGGAGTGGCCACGGACGAAGCCATAATCTCGGCACTGGCCCCCGGCAGTCCCGCACCGACCGAAATAGTCGGGAAGTCGACCTCCGGCAGCGGCGCAACCGGCAGCACCTCAAACGCAATCGCCCCCGCAAGCGCGACCGCTACTGTGAGCAGCGTAGTCGCCACGGGCCGGAGAATGAAAGGTGCGGAGATGTTCATGCCAGCCCTGGCTCCTCCGCCTCTCTGGTCTCTACACTCTTCGATTTATGGGCAAAGCGGTGCGCGAGATTATCGAAGAAGATGTAGATGACGGGCGTAGTGTACAGCGTAAGAACCTGGCTGAGCAGCAGTCCGCCGACCATGGCGATGCCCAGCGGGCGGCGCAACTCAGAACCGAAACCGCTCCCGAGCGCGAGCGGCAACCCACCCAGCAACGCGGCCATCGTCGTCATCATGATGGGGCGGAAACGGAGCAGGCAGGCTTCATAAATTGCATCAGCCGCTTTCTTTCCGTGCTGGCGTTCGGCCTCTAATGCGAAGTCGACCATCATGATGCCGTTCTTTTTCACGATGCCGATCAACAGGACAATGCCGATGATTGCCACCACGCTTAAATCCTGGTGAAAGAGAATCAACGCAAGGAACGCGCCCACTCCCGCCGATGGCAGAGTGGACAGAATCGTGATCGGGTGGATAAAGCTTTCGTACAAAACACCCAGCACGATGTACACGGTGACCAGCGCGGCAAGAATGAGCAAGGGCTCGTTGGAGAGAGAATTCGTAAACGAAGCCGCAGTGCCCTGAAAACCAGCTTGCAGGCTGGGAGGCATGTGCATGTCTTTCTGTACGTTGTCGACCGCCGTGATTGCCTCGCCCAGCGCGGCGTTCGGCGCCAGATTGAATGACACGGTAATGGCCGGAAACTGGCCCTGGTGGGTAATGGAGAGCGCTTCTGTCGCCTTCTCGAAGTGGGAGAAAGCGCTCAGCGGCACCGCAGTGCTCATGGTCGAACTTGTAGAGCCGGCAGAGGTGGCTCCTTTGCTCGACGTGGAAGAAGGGCTCGGTGAAAGCGCATTTGCGATGGGCGCAAGCGTATTTGCCGATGGCGTGTACTGCGCTGAAGACGTGAGCGCGTTGGAGCCCGCGGCGGATGCTCCCGAGGACGCAAATGAGGTTGAGGCCCCGGCGCCGGTTGCTCCTGCAGACGCATTCGACTGGATGTAGAGATGATTCAGTTTGTTGGGGTCCAGTTGAAATTGCGGCTGGCTTTCGAGAACAACATGGTACTGATTCACCTGGGTGTACATGGTGCTGATCTGGCGTTGGCCGAAAGCATCATAAAGAGTGTTATCGATGGTGGACGGCGCGATGCCTAAGCGGGACGCGGTAACCCGATCAATCACGAGAAATACAGCGAGCCCTCCCAATTGTTGATCGGTCGCGACATCCTCCAGTTCCGGCAACTGTCTCAGCCGGCTGACGAAGCGGTTGGTCCAATCATTCAATTCATTGGCATCGGGGTCTTCCAGTGTGTATTGGTACTGCGTGCGGCTTACGCGATCATCTACAGAAATGTTCTGCACCGGCTGCATAAAGAGTTCTATGCCCTGAACCTCGTCCAGCTTTGATTTGAGCCGGCGGATTACGTCGGATGCGCTCAGACTGCGCTGGTTGAGCGGCTTCAGATTGATCGACATTCGGCCGCTGTTGGTCGTTGTGTTAGTTCCGTCTGCGCCGATAAAGGAGGAAAGGCTTTCGACCGCCGGGTCATCCAGAATTACCTTTGCCAGCTCTTTCTGTTTCTCCGCCATTGCCTTCGAGCCAATCGATGGTGGCGCCTGCGATATGCCCTGGATCACGCCCGTATCCTGTACGGGGAAAAATCCTTTGGGAATGATGATGTAAAGAAAGATCGTCAGCGCCAGTGTGGCCACCGCGACTAACAGCGTGATCGTCTGGAATTGAAGGACAAACTTCAGCGTGCGTCCGTAGAAAGCGATCATGTTCTCGAAGACGCGCTCCGAGGCTCGATAGAAACGTCCTTGCTGCTCTTTGGGCTGGTGCCGCAGGATTCGCGCGCTCATCATGGGCGTGAGGGTAAGCGAGACCGCCGCCGAAACCAGGATGGTGACGGCAAGGGTGACGGCGAACTCGCGGAACAGGCGCCCCACCACGTCGCCCATGAACAACAGCGGAATCAATACGGCGATCAGCGATACGGTCAGCGAGAGAATGGTGAAACCAATTTGCTCCGCGCCCTTCAGCGCTGCTTCCATGGGCGGATCCCCGGCTTCGATGTAGCGCGCGATGTTTTCGATCATCACGATGGCATCGTCCACGACGAACCCAGTGGAGATGGTCAGCGCCATCAGCGATAAGTTATCCAGGCTGTAACCGAGGATGTACATCGCCGCGAACGTGCCGACTAGCGAAAGCGGCACAGCCACGCTCGGAATAATCGTGGCGTAGAGACTCCGCAGAAAGAGGAAGATGACCAGCACGACCAAGCCGACGGTCAATAGCAATTCGAACTCAACGTCTGCAACTGATGCTTCGATGGCCGTTGTGAGATCGGTAAGCGTGGTTACCTGAATGCCCTTGGGCAGGCTGTTCACCAACTGCGGCAATAATGTCTTGATGCTCTTGACCACGCTGATGGTGTTGGCCCCGGGCTGGCGTTGGACGTTGAGAATCACGGCGGGGGTCTGATTCATCCACGCGGCCTGATTATTGTTCTCGACGCCATTGATCACGTTGGCGACGTCGGTGAGCATTACGGGAGCGCCGTTTCTGTAGGCGACGACGACCTTGCGATAGTCGTCGCTGGTGACCAGTTGATCGTTAGCGTCGATCTGGTAATCCTGGCGCGGCCCATCGAAGTTCCCTTTGGCAGCATTCACGCTGGCCTGGGTCAGCGCAGTGCGCAGGTCTTCCAGGTTGATGCCGTAGGACGACAAAGCTGTGGGATTCGCTTGGATGCGGACTGCGGGCTTTTGTCCGCCGCTGATGGTTACCAGGCCGACGCCGCTTAGCTGCGAAATCTTCGGCGCAAGTCTCGTGTCCACAAGATCCTCGACCTGAGAAAGCGCCATGGAACTTGAGGTGATGGCCAGAGTGAGCACAGGGGCATCGGCCGGATTGGTTTTGCTATAAGTTGGCGGTGCGGGCAGGACGGATGGTAACAAACTCTGCGCCGCGTTTATGGCAGACTGCACCTCTTGCTCGGCTACATCTATGTTCAGAGAGAGGTTAAACTGCAGCACGATGACGGACGTACCTCCCGAGCTGGTGGAGGTCATCTGGCTCAAACCTTGCAGTTGGCCGAACTGACGTTCCAGCGGCGCGGTAACCGTCGTCGACATCACAGTGGGGCTGGCGCCGGGATAAAACGTAACTACCTGAATCGTCGGATAATCGACTTGCGGTAAAGCAGAGACCGGCAGTTGGGTATAGCCGACGATACCGACCAGGAGAATCGCGGCCATCAGCAGAGCAGTCGCGACAGGCCGCAAGATAAACGGGCGGGATGGACTCACGGGGTGGTGCTCCCGGTGCTGGCTGGTGCAGGCTTGGCCGGAGCCTTGTTCGCAATGTTGACCGCTGTGCCCTCCTGCAACTTGTCGAAGTTGCTGTTGGCCACGATGTCGCCAGGATTGATGCCCTCGACTTGCGTTTGGCCGCCGTCCGTAACTCCCGCCTTTACGTTGTGCAGATGCGCAACATTATTTTGAATCACATACACGAACGACGTTTGTCCGTTCTGTTGAATGGCTGAGGATGGAACCATGGTCACGTCTTTCACCGTGTTCACCAATAGCCGCGTGTTCACAAACTGGTTGGGGAAAAGCGCATCATTTTTGTTGTCGAAGATGGCGCGGGCTTTGACGGTTCCGGTCGTAGTATCGATCTGGTTGTCGAGCGTCATGAGCTTTCCACTGGCGATCTTGGTCAGCGCGGTGCGATCGAGGGCATCGACGGTGAGAGTGGCCTTCTTGCGCAATCGATCTTCAACCGGGCCAAGGCTGTCTTCCGGAATTGTGAAGATAACGGTGATGGGCTGCATTTGCGTGATCACTGCGAGGGTTACGTTTCCCGAAGATTGCACCACGTTGCCCGGATCCACCAACCGTAACCCGACACGGCCGGCAATGGGAGCGGTGATGTGGCAGAAGCCGACTTGAATCTGATCGTATTGGACGGTTCCCTGATCGTTTTTTACCGTGCCCTCATCCTGCAGGACAAGTTTTTCCTGATCGTCCAAAAGTTGTTTTTGAATCGCGTTGCGCGCCCATGCGTCGCGGTAGCGATCGAGGTCCATCTTGGCTTGCGCGAGCAGATTTTGATCGCGCTCCAGCGCGCCTTGTGCCTGCAAAAGGTTGGCGCGGTAGGGACGCGAGTCGATTTCGATCAGCGGATCATTTTTCTTGACCGGTTGACCTTCCTTAAAGTGCACGGCCACAACCAGACCATTCACTTCACTGGTAATCGAATCAGTGTAGACGGGAGTGACCGTGCCGATCTCGTCAAGGTAAATACCGATGTCACCCTTCTGGGCGGAGGCGGTCGCAATGTTGACCCCCTTCGATGGCGCGGTCGCCGGTTTCTTCCCGTTTTTGTAGTGGCTCCATACCAGCCAGACCAGAACGATGAGCAACACAATTCCGAGAACAATCCATAGTCCTCTACTCCGCGGCAATGAATCTTGGGCGGGGGGAAGTTGATGGGCAGGGTCGACGACAGGCCGCTCATTCGTATCAACGGTCAAAAAAGGCTCTCCTTTAAGTCGGCTCCGAATCGCTCCGAATTATAGTTGACGAAGCGGGAATTCGATTCGCAATGGTGAGCGCCGGTTGCTCCCGCTGCTTCGGGTTCCGAATCAATGCAGCCCTCCGGTGCTAGCTGGAATCTAACCATATGGGTGAAAGACCGCTTGCACACTGAGTTCTGTAAAGTTTTGCAAAGGAGTTTTAGAAACATGAATATCTTTAGAGGTATTGCACGGTTCTCAAGGCCGGGAATAGGAGGGCGAATTTTAGGTTGTCTGTTGTCGTTGGCCCTGGTGTTGGCGGCTGTGCCCCAGACTGCGTGGGCTTATCAGGACCAGGACACGACCACCCCGGCGGCTGACGAAAAGGCTCCGGCATACACTCAACAGACCCCGGAGCAACTGCAGAGATTGGTGGCGCCGATCGCGCTGTACCCAGATTCGCTGGTGGCGCAGATCCTGGCGGCGGCCACGTTTCCCGAGCAGGTCGTCGAGGCCGACCGATGGGTGCAAGCGCACCCTGATTTGAAAGGCGAGGAATTGGGTAAGGCGGTTGACGATCAGCCTTGGGACCCGAGCGTCAAGGCACTCACGGCATTTCCGTCGGTGCTGGGAAACATGGATAAAAATCTTTCCTGGACGTCATCGCTCGGCGACGCTTACTACAACCAGCAACAGGATGTAATGGATGCGGTGCAGGTGATGCGCAAGAAAGCGCAGGACGCCGGCAATCTTAAGACTACGCCCCAGCAAATCGTAAAGACGGAAGACTCGGACATCGAGATCGAGCCCGCCGATCCGGACGTCGTTTACGTCCCCGCTTACGATCCGTGGCTGGTTTATGGGTATCCGATTGTGGCCTGGCCGGGATGGTATCCGTATCCTGGAATTTGGTTTGGGGGCCCGTATCTGTCGTTTGGATTGGGCTTCGGAATCGGCTGGTGGGGAGGTTTCGGATGGGGATGGGGCCATTGGGGATTCGACTGGCACCACCACTACGCAACCTACAACCACGGCAGGTACTACTCTCGAAGCAGAACGTTTTATAACCGAGGCAGTTACTACCGAGGAGGAGGCGAGCGGGGGGTAGAGAGGAATGTGCAGCGCGGAGTGAGCGGCAATCGTGCTGGCGAAACCGCCAAGCCTTTCGAGGGGGACAGGAATGCGGCCCGAGGATACGCTAAGCCTAGCGGTCAGAGCGGCGTTCACTCGGGCGCCTTCAGCGGCTACAACCACGGCGGAGAGACCAAGAGCTATTCCTCCCGCGGAAGCGCCAGCATGGGCGGCGGAGGCTCTCACGGCAGCGGCGGAGGGCATGGCGGCGGTGGCGGGCGGCGGTAATCGCAGGTTCGTTATGTTCCCTGTAGAGCGTGAAATCTCAAAGATGGAGATAAGTCATATGCGACGAGCGAAGCTGAACTTCGACAAATCTCATTGGGCCAATCTTTCTAAGTTAGCCGTGGCCGCTATGCTTTTGACGGTGTGCGTTCCCACCCGTTCCATGGCGCAGCAACCGGGCCAGAAAACGTTTTCATCGGCGGAAGAAGCGACCAGCGCGCTGGTCACGGCAGTGCAGGCTAACGACAAAAAAATGATGCTCGATATCCTCGGACCAGACGGAAAGCAAATCATCTCGTCGGGAGACGAAACCGAGGACGCCAACAGCCGCGCTAACTTCGTAAAGAGATATCAGGAAATGCACCGTCTGGTGAAGGAACCGGATGGAACCACTGTCTTGTATATCGGTGCGCATAATTGGCCCGCGCCCATACCGCTCGTGCACAAGGGCAATTCGTGGTATTTCGACACCGAAGCGGGCAAGAAGGAAATTCTATACAGGCGCATTGGCCGCAATGAACTATCGGCCATCCGGGTTTGCCAGGAACTGGTGGCGGCGCAAAAGGAATACTCGGCGGAGCACAAGGAGTACGCCCAACAAATCTTCAGTGATGAAGGGCAGCACAATGGCCTTTACTGGGAAGCTGCCGAGGGCGAGCGGCAGAGCCCCATCGGACCGCTGGTGGCATCGGCCGTTGCTCAGGGCTATGCGAAGCGACGAGACGGCACTCCGACCCCTTACCGCGGCTACTATTTCCACATCCTAACGCGTCAGGGAAAGAATGCTCCAGGCGGCGCGAAGAATTACGTCGTAAATGGCAAGATGACAGAGGGCTTCGCTTTCGTGGCCTATCCGGCGGAATACAGGTCGTCGGGCGTGATGACATTCATAGTCACCGAGGATGGCGTGGTGTATCAGAAGGATCTCGGCAAGAAGACCGATGTTCTCGCCAAGGCTATGCAGGAATACGACCGCAATCCCAGTTGGCAAAAGGCTGAAGAGCAGCAGGAGGAGGCTGCTGTCAAGCAAAAAACCAAGTAAAGGAACTCTGTCGCCGCCGCCCTGGTCGTTTACACGCTCAGAACTGGAATAGGCACGGCACAAATGATGGCGTAGCCGTGGATGCGCAGGTTGCCGCCGTACGGGTAGCACTCGGCAACCAGCAAATCCGCTTTCGTTTGCTTCGCCGCCTGGCTCAATACTTTAGGCACGTCACCACTGCCGATAAATACATCCGCCTTGACGCCCGTATCTTTCTTAAGCCGCTCGAGCTGCTGCGCAGCATCGTTGACGAGTTCCTGCTTCCACCGGGGATTGGCGTAGTTACCGCCCGGCCCCCAAATCTCCACCGAGGCCGTGACGTGGGCGAGCGTAAGACGGGCGCCAAATTCGGCGGCTATTTGCGCGGCCCATGACACTGCTTCGCCGCTGCGTGGGGTAAGATCGACCGCGCACAGAACAGTGCGGATCGCAAACTCCGGCATTGGCGAGTCTTTCACGTGCCCGCCCGTCCAAACCGGACACTCGGTCCGGTACAGAATTTTTGCGGTCACGGAGCCCAGCAAGAACTGGTCGAACGCGTAGCCATGGGACGGCATCATGATCAGATCCGCCTTGTCGGCCCGGGCCGTTTGCAGAATTGCCTGGACTGGATCGCCGTTGAGCAATATGCAACGGATGGCGAGACCCTCAAGCGCCGGGCGCAGCGATTGATCTCCGTTTTTCTCAGCTTCTCCCAGCACGGCAGCAAGCAGATCCCAGCCAGCCAGTTCTGGACCTCCTTCGGGCACGCCGGCAGCGTGACTCTGCGCTGTCACTGCGTGCAGCATCGCGAGGCCGGAATGAAAATGGCGGGCTAAAGTCGCAGCCTGGTGAAGCACGCGCAGCGAGGGATTTGGGAAATCAACGGGGAGAAGGATCTTCTTGATATTCAGCATCGCGCGTCAGCTTGGTGATTCCCTGCCTATTTTGGGAGTGTAACGCAATCGTTGGAGGCTATCCTCACGATTTTGTCCGCGGGTTCCTGGCCGAATGTAACCGTTTAGTAATGTAATAGTTTCGTAATGTGTATCACAGATCACCGCAAACAAATCCGCCGAACAAGTACGCTGCATTCATATGGAAACTCATCCAAAGGGCAGCAGCGCTCGCATTCTTCTCAGTTCGGTATTCGGACCTTACGCACAAGACGACGAATTTGGCAGCCGGTCCATCAATCCGATGGAGCTGTATCACAACCAGGTCACCCGTGCTCAGGGCAGTTTCTCGTTGCGCATGTTTCATCGCTCCTGGGGCATCATGATGATCCAGGAAAATATTTCGGCGCCTTGCAGCGTGCTAGATTTTCCTACGCGCGACGACTTCGCCCGTGAATTGACCACTCACCACTATGACATCGTCGGCATCTCTTCGATCATCGTGAACGTTTTGAAGGTTCGCGAAATGTGCCGCATGGTGCGCGAGCTGTCGCCGGATTCGGTGATCGTGGTGGGTGGGCACGTGGCCGCGATTCCTGGTGTGGAAGCGATGATCGATGCCGACCATATTGTTCGCGGCGAAGGAATCTCGTGGATGCGCCGGTATCTCGGTGAAGACGAGAACGCGCCTATACGCCATCCCGCGATTGTTTCTGGATTGGAAACCCGCATCATGGGAATGCGTCTGCCGCAGCGCAAGGGCGGGACGGCCGCAACCATCATCCCGTCGGTGGGCTGCCCCATGGGATGCAACTTCTGCACAACTTCCGCTTTTTTTGGCGGCAAAGGAAAGTTTGTCAACTTTTACGAAACCGGCGACGAACTGTTTGATGTGATGTGCCGCATCGAATCTGAACTCGAAGTCCACTCCTTCTTTGTCATGGACGAGAACTTTCTGCTTCACCGCACGCGCGCTATGCGTTTGCTGGAGCGCATGAAGGAAGCGGGCAAGAGCTGGGAATTATCGATCTTTGCATCGGCCAATGCGATTCGAAAATACACCATGCTGGAATTGGTGGAGCTCGGCGTCTCGTGGGTGTGGATGGGCTTGGAATCTCCGCGCTCCAGCTACAGAAAGCTGCAGAGTACGGACATTGCAAAACTCACGCGCGAGCTTCGCGAACATGGCATACGAGTGCAGGGCTCGACGATCATCGGACTCGAGCACCATACGCCGGATAACATCGTCGAGGAAATCGAAGCGGCGGTCAGCTACCAGACCGACTTTCATCAGTTCATGCTCTACACCCCGGTTCCGGGCACGCCGCTGCACCAGGAAATGTCCGAACAGGGACGCATGCTCAACGATGTTGACTTCGCCGATGTTCACGGGCAGTACAAGTTCAACTTCCGGCATAGCGCCATCTCCCGCGACGATTCCAAGCGCTTTCTGGATTGGGCGTTTTGGCGCGATTTTGAGCGCAATGGACCCAGTCTTTACCGCCTGTGTCAGACCATGCTCCTGGGTTGGCGGCGCTACAAAAACTATCCCGATCCGCGGGTCCGTGAGCGGTTTGCCCGGGAAGTGAAGAAGCTCAGCAGCGCCTACAATGCGGCGCTTTGGGTCATGGAGAAGGAGTTCAGCAAGGTCAATCGCCGCGTGAGTGAACAGATTCGCGAGCTGCGCCGCGAAGTCGAAAAAGAGTTTCCTATTGCCGCCAGACTCACGGCCGCAACGCTCGGTCCTATTCTGTTATGGTCGACGCGCCGTGAAGAGAAGCGGCTGGCGGCAGGACGCACGTACGAACCGCCGACATTCGTCGAGCGTTGCAATTGGGTTGCAGCTTCATAGCCTCTCGACCGCGGTGGAGAAAAACACGGGCAAACGTGGGGAATTCCCCAAGTTTGCCCTTACCCCGGATCCCGCCATCGGCCAAAAAGCAAAGACGAAATCAGACCAATCATCTGCTAGTTAGGAGAAGGGGAGATTTTTCAGACGAAACTCTTCGGCACGAATAAAGTTGACGACCTTAGACTTGGCCACAATGAAATGCCCGGATTCGCGCTTCAGGAGGCCCAGGCGTGTGAACTTGCCGAGTTGGGTCGTAACCGTTTCCCGGCTCGTCCCAATCAGGTTGGCTAAATCTTCGTGGGTCAGGCGGACATTGATGAACGTACCCGCGGGAAGCTCCTGTCCGTATTTTTCGCATAGCTGGAGAAGGACTCTCGCCAGACGGTGATAGGACCAGGTGTGACTGAATTCGGCAAGTCCCCTCTCCACTGTGGCCAATCGTTTCGAAAGCAGCCGGATAAAGTTCAGGGCGAGGGGAGAAATAGCGGACAAGAGTTCCACAAACGACTCCTGAGAAATTACCGTTACCACGGAATCCTCGGTGGCAATGGCAGTGAAGGCTCTCCTTTCTTCAGAGAGGAGAAGTTCGCCGAAGACCTCATCGGGCTTGAGGATATGCAGAATTGTTTCTCTCCCCTGATCGGAAAGGGAAATTAGCCTCACCATGCCTTTTTTCAGAACGTAGAGGGAGTCGGCGGGCTCGCCTTCGCGGAATATCGTGATCCCACGGGAGAACCACTTTTCGCTGCAGAGGCTGGTGACCTTGCGCAAATCGCGTGGCGCGACCCCGTGAAGTAAGTTCAGGGCCGTAACAAAACGTGGCCACATATTCTTCGCAGGGACTGGTGGTTGCACGGAGGATGCTAGCACTGGACCGAGGGCTAGTTCAACGCCTGGTACATAGGCCTAATGATGTGACATCGTCCAGTGAGGGGCCCACTAGCTCTCGGTAATGTCGATCACCTGGACTATCAGCATTAATAGGGCGGTTACGCCGACGAGAAATCCCATCGCTTTTATGTTTAGCGACAAAGAGGGCATTGTCGCCAATAAGGTCAATTCGCTTCCAATCAGGGTTACAAAAAACACGCAGAAGATGATGGATGTAACGGTGCTCAGGTGCTTCTTGAGGTTCTGTAAGGCCGAACCGGGTGACTCTAGGATGAGAACGGGACTACAGCGCGACTGTTTATCGTGGTTCCCCATTGAATAGTTAATCTGCCAAAACTTTACGCCAGGCTCAATGCCAGTTCCGTGAGAGGTTTCACAGCTGCGAGGAAATACATCGCCGGGCGATTTTTGGCGCGCGAGGCTGTGAAAACAATGATCTGTGTCGGAGATTTGTGAAAGGTTTCACAGATATTGTGAGAGGTTTCACGAACAATGTGTTCGACCTGCCTTAGCAATGCGGAGCGCGATGTGCGGCAGCTCCTGGTCCTTCGGCCTGGATAATAAGAACAATCGTTTAAGGAGACAACGATATGGCAGAGTTAACAGACAGCGGTATGTTGAAGGAGTGGTGGGCGAACCCGGCCGTCGTGGGGCTGATGGGTTTCGGCTTGACGACCATGGCGACAGGTTTGCATAACGTTGGATACTGGAGTGCCGGACCGACCCTGGCGCTGGCAATCTGCTTCGGGGGTACCGCGCAATTCATCGCTGGAATCGTGGACCTTCGAAAGGGCAGCATCTTCGGCGGGTCTGCGTTTATGTCCTACGGCGCCTTTTGGTGGTCGCTGTTCGTGCTGCTGTACGTGCAGCCGAAGACAGGCATCCCCGCGGGTCATCCTGAGGAACTAGGTTTCTTCCTCATGTGGACGCTGTTCACGTTGGCTTTTTGTGTTGCGGTCCAAGGTGTCGGGAAATTCCTGGCGGTCCTGTTCTGGCTCCTTTTGCTGGCTTTCATTCTGCTGGACTTCGTGGTCTTGGGCAAGTGTCCGGCGCCTGTGGCGGGATGGGAGATCTTTGTCGTAGGCTTGCTCGCCTGGTATATCGCCATGGCAACGTTGGCGAACACAGTCTACAAAAGGAAGGTTCTACCGCTTTCTTAGGATCGTAGATTCGGCGGCTGGCCGTGAAGCGGGACGAGGCTGGTTTGCACAACAACTCGAAGGGATGCATAGCGAAGGCGCTGCGGAGCCGGCACCCGTCCTTCTTCTGATCTAAGCACGGCTTGGTGATGCCGCGATTGTGTGAATGATTTCCCTCGCTGAGCAAAGGCACAAAACGCCGCAGGAGCAAACCCCGGAGATTTTCCCGGGGTTTGCCCTGAGGTGTGGATTTTATTCCTCGGTCCCGAATCTCTTGAGATCTTCGGGGCCGTCCGCCACCGCAACCGTTTCTTTGCCCTGAACCAGTACTCGGATGCTTTCCACCACGTCAGGATTGGCCAACGTCGTGATATCTCCGGTGTTCATGTTATTGGAGAGAGCAGCAAGAATACGGCGCATGAGCTTGCCGGAACGTGTCTTGGGCATATCCGGAACGATGTGGATCTGCTTCGGACGGGCAATCTTGCCAATGATGGTTTCAATGGCCGTGTTGACCTTGTTCACAATCGCCGGACTAGCTTGGATACCGGGCTTCAGAGCGATGTAGACTTCGGGCACGCGGCCCTTGATCTCGTCTGCCACGGGCACCACCGCAGCTTCTGCCACCTCGGAAACCGTCAGGCACGCAGACTCGATTTCCTTGGTGCCCAGGCGGTGGCCGGCGACGTTAATGACATCATCGACGCGGCCGAGAATGCGGAAGTAGCCGTCGGCGGCCAGCACAGCTCCGTCCGCCGCAAAATACGGCCAGTCATGCCAATCCTTGCTGTTGCGATTCTTGCAATATTTTGCGAAGTACTGGGTAACGAAGCGGTCGCGATCGCCCCAAATGGTTTGCATGATCCCGGGCCAGGGATTGCGGATGCAAATGTTGCCCGCCTTGTTTGATCCCGCCGCAACTTCCTGCCCGTTTTCGTCGATGATCACGGGGTAGATTCCAGGCACGCCTGGGCCCGCGCTACCCGGCTTCATGGGATCCATCGCCGGTTTCGTGCTGCACAGGAAACCGCCGTTCTCCGTCTGCCACCAGGTGTCGACAATGACTGCTTCACCCTTGCCGACGGTTTCGTAGTACCACCGCCAGACTTCTGGCTCGATGGGCTCTCCCACCGTGGTCATGTGCTTGAAATGGTAGTTGTACTTGACGGGTTCATCGTGTCCAGCTTTGCGCAACATGCGAATGGCCGTGGGCGAAGTGTGGAAGATGTTGACATCCAGGCGTTCGGCGATTCTCCACACTCTGCCGGCATCCGGGTAGGTCGGGACACCTTCATAGAGCACGCTGGTAGCAGCCAGAGCCAGCGGACCGTAAACGATGTAGGAGTGGCCCGTGATCCAGCCAATGTCGGCCATGCACCAGTACACATCCTCGGGATGAATGTCCTGGATGTATTTCGAGGTGCCGGTCACATAGGCGAGGTAGCCGCCGGTGCGATGCTGGCAGCCTTTCGGTTTTCCCGTGCTGCCGCTGGTATACATGAGAAACAGCGGAGCTTCCGCATCCATGGGGACGGGAGCCACGATTTCGCCTTTGTATTTCGGGAGCACTTCGTCAACAAAGAAATCGCGCCCTTTCACAAACGGCGAAGCGGAGGCGTTCTGGCCGGCGTGGCGCCTCCAGACCAGGACCTTGTCCACAGTCTGGCCTTCCTTCTTGGCAGTGCTCAGTGCGAGGTCGGCGGCCGCTTTGTGGTCAATCATCTTGCCGTTGCGATAGTAACCATCCATCGTGATCAGGATGTGGCTTTGCGAATCAGCGACGCGCGTGCCGCAAGCCTCGCCGCTGAAGCCCCCAAACACGACCGAGTGGATCACGCCCAGACGGGCGCAGGCCAGCATGGTGATCGGCAACTCAGGAACCATCGGCATGTGAATGGTGACGCGATCGCCGCTCTTCAGGCCGCAGAAATCGCGTAGCAGCGCCGCGAATTCGTTCACTCTTACATAGAGTTCGCGGTAAGTGACGGATACCGGCGCTTCGGATTCCGGTTCCGCGACAAAAATCAGCGCCGCTTTGTTCTTGTACTTGGCCAAATGCCGGTCAATGCAGTTGTAGGAGGCGTTGATCTTGCCGCCTACGAACCATTTCCAGAACGGCGGATCACTGGTGTCCAGCGTGGTATTCCAGTACTTGTCCCAAGTCAGCAGGTCGGCGTACTCCCGGAAGCATTCCGGATAGTTCTTTTCACTGAAGCGCTCGATGACGCTGGGATCGGTCAGATTCGCCTGGCCGACGAATTTCGCGGGAGGATAGTAATACTCTTCTTCCCGCCAATGGACTGCAATCTGAGCTTCGGTGGCCTCGCTCACCACTTGTGGTTTCGGACGTATCTCAGCCATATTGGTTCATCCTCATGTCTCTGAATTTGTAAATTCAATCTCGATAGTCCTTCGCTGTTATTTTTCCGGGTTGAAGGAGCGCGCCCTCGCGCTCCCTTCAAGCCCCTATGATGGAACATTCTGCACTTCCCCTGCAATGGCTTCGGAAAGCTCAGGCTGCCGACGGCGCCCGGCTTCCTGACAGCCTGCCCTGCGGCACGGCCGGGCGTTTGGCTGCCAGTTCACAGATCAGAGCAACTGCCGCCAGACCCGCTGCCGAGTAGAATGCCATCTGGTAGTTGTGGTACTTGTCGAACATCCAACCGCCGATGCGGCCACCGAGCAGGCCGGCTACCCCCCAGGCAGTGAATAGCATGCCATAGTTGATGCCCAAGTTCTTGGTGCCCCAGAAGTCGGCTGCCGTTGACCCGTTCACCGAAAGCTGCGTGCCATAGCACCAGTAAACGATGAACAGCATCACGAACAGACCCACTACGTTACTGCCCACGTAGTACAGAATGGGCATGGAAATCATGGAGATGCCGATCATCAGGCGCAAGACATTGATGCGGCCCAACGCATCCGACATCCAGCCCGAAAAGATGCGGCCCATGGCGTTTCCTGCCGCGCCCACAACCAAGCCAAAGGCAGCCAGGGTGGTGCCGGGGATGCCCACGCTCTTGGCGAAGGGCACTAGCTGGCTGATGACCATGAGACCGGCCGCGCAGCCAAACGCGTACGCTACCCACAACAAGTAGAACGACGGTGTTTGCAGCACTTCGCCGGGGGTGAAGTCATAGGTGCTGGCCGCAGCCTTGGAAGCCGGAGCAGGCGTCCAGCCCGCGGGCTTGTAGCCAGCCGGTGGGTTCTTCAGCAGGAACGCACCAAATACCGTCATTACAAAGAAGATCACGCCCAGGACCTGAAAAGTGGTGCGCCAGCCAAAGTGCGGAATGAGGTAGCTGGCAGCCAGCGGGCCAAAGATGGCTGAACCGCCGCCATAACCGGCAACTGCCAGTCCCACCGCGAGACCGCGCTTGTCCGGGAACCACTTGGACATGACAGGAATCGGGGTGGCGTAGCCAAAACCGTTGCCCAATCCCCCGAGGGCGCCGAAGAAAATGAAAAACTTGGTCAGGCTGTCGGCAGTAGAGCAGAGGAAAAATCCCAGGCTCACCAGAATGGCGCCAATCAGGGAAATTCTGAAGGGCCCAAGTTTATCCTGCAGCCGGCCAGCGACTATGAAGGTTAGCGCGAAGACCACCACCGCGATGATGAACACGTTGGAGGTATCAGCCCGCTTCCAATGGAATTCCTTTTCTAACGGCGCCACAAAAACACTCCAGGCATAGAGTGAGCCCAGTGCCAAGTTCATGGACACCCCGCCGACTACGCGCCACCACCGACTTATGCCATCTGTACCGGACGCAATATTTTCGTTAGCCACAAGTTTTTCTCCTTTACAGAAAGTGAAATGAGAACCGGGAGCGGTTTTTCTTGACAACCACCGAGACTCCCGTACGGCTCCTGCGTACTGACTAATCGGACGAAAAACAAATCTCGAGCAAAATCAGAAAGCCCTTCAACCTCAGGCAGAAGCTCAAATCTCGCCAGCAACTCCACTCCGGCGGCTCACGGCTGAGTCTTCTGCAGATTAGCTGTAACGTTCAGTACTGCACCCGCCTCCACCGTCAGCTCCCGTTTCCACTCGGCAAACCCTGGCATGGAAAAAGAGACGACATGCGTCCCGGTACTCAGGGGAATTTCGGAGGGCGTGCTGCCCACGTATTTGCCGTCCACATTAATGTCTGCGCCAGGGGGGGTCGAACTGAAATTACACTTCACTTTCTCCGAAACTTTCTCGGGAGAAACTTGCTGCGCCGCAACAGCAGCCGAAGGTGGTGCTGGCGCGGGAGCCGGCGCCGCTGAACTTTGCCGGGGTGCGGGTGTGGCTGCCGCCGGAACTGGCTGAGCTGCCACGGCGGCGCTAGCTGCCGGCGGACCAGCCTTTCCTTCCGTATCTACCAGCGTGTATAACTGCCTTCGCGCCTTGCCCTTGTCATCCACATAGTAGACTTCAAGGCCGTGCTTCTCTCTCCTGGCGTCGAAAGTTGCGCCCTTAGGCAACGGCATGCACGCGGAATACTTTGACTCAATGGTGCAACTGATACGGAACGGTGGCTGGTTGCCTTCTTGCACAAGCAAGGTACTCACCAGTGGCACGTTAGTAGTGGAACGGCAATATGCGTCGAACGTGAGTTGTTCGCAATTCTGGGGAACGCCGTTGTTGTCAGGGGTCGACGCTCGAGTTGCAGAATCCAGAACCGTGATCCGAATCGTGTTTTTCAGCGAAGATGCGTTCGCTAACATGGCCACCAACGCAAGACCCGCTTGCAAAGCTGCAATTCTACGCATACTCATCAGACCAACTCCTCCAAGCACTGCGGATGCATCGTTCGCATGCCTGGTTCTCCCAAACGATTCTGGAAGCCAGTCTCGCAGGCTCGGTACATTTTGCTCCCGCTGGCATGTCTCGCACAATAGCGAGCCCGCTGGAGGAAGTTTGGGAGGACAGACTCACCTGCGGGCCGTCGCCCGAGTGGTGCCCGTCCCCTTCTCTTGGCAGCCGGTGTGTCCTCAATCCGCACCGGCCATTCCGATCATCCGGCCAAGCCCCAGCGGGCCAGATTTGGCCCGCTGGGTGAAAGAGCCGGTCTAGAACGTAAAGATCGGCCCGAACTCGCTTCGGTGATCTTGCCATTCGTTGGATGGAGTTCCGGCAATTGTGTATGAGGTAAAGGGTGCCCCAAGAGGGTACTGCGCATCGAGACGGCTGGCGTAGACCGACTGCTCGAAGGCGAACGTGGCCCAAGGGTTGATTTTGTAGTACAGCGTTGCTATAGCCGCCTTGCCCATCCTGAGCGGCAGCGGGGACGCAGCAACATTGAGGAAGTTGGGGTTGTCGATCTCGCGATGCACCACTTGGTCCTTGCCGATCGTGAAGGATAGCTGCCAGCCCGCGTTGTGGCCTTTCGGATTGGCGTTAAACCACCGGGAAAGCGGCAAGCCGAGTTGGGCGAACCCGCCAAACCCCTGGATGGGCTTCTCCGGAGCAACCACGACGTTCCCGGCCGCGTTCGTACCGAGTACGGCGGGACCGGCAGCAGTGAGCGTACCGCCATCGAGAGTGGGGAACGGCGCTGTTACGTTAGTCAGCCCGCTCACATCGGTGGCGAAAGAGTTGATTTGGCCGCCGAAGTAGAAGCGCAGGTCGGCTCCCTTATAAGCGGTCGCCACCAAGGTAAACCAGCGGGTGGGGATTTGCGCCACGATTTGGCCGCCCCACATTTTGCTGGAAGCCTCAAAGCCGGTATTACAGTAGCTGGTGTAGCCACTCAAGGCGCAGGTTTCCGTCCCTAGAGTTGACGAAACCTCCGCGCCGGAAATAAGCGATGTGCGCCTGGAGTAGAACCCGGCCAGTGCGATCTGCGCCGGGGCGACGCCCGGCGCTTTGTCAACCTGGTAACTCAAGGCCACCCTACCTTCATACTCGGGTCGGTCGGAATCGGCGCCCTCGCGCTCTCCTTCCCCGAGTTGTTGCGCCAAGCTTCCCGTCCCGAGCTTCAGGATTTGACCTGTGCTCGGCATCATGATCCCAAATTGCGGTTCGAAGTTGACGTGGTGTTCTTTGTTCAGCGTATATATGAAGCCGCCCCGCAGTTGTGGCGAACGGGTGTAAATGTTGCCCCAATATGCGCCATTGAAGGTGGTTTCCACTATGTTTTCCAGTGCGCCGGATCCGAAAAGGGTCCAGTCCTGTCCACCGACGAAGAAAATGTCAGTGTTCTCGCTGGCGTGGTAATCCAGGCGAACGAATGCCAAACGCAGTTGTGGCATATTGCTGCGAATCGAGGAAACGTCGCGGTTGTTGACTTCGCTGAAGTTGCCTTCGAAGTCGCCCTCGATCTTGCCGGTAATCGTCAGGTTCTTCGAAATGTCCGGCCATTCCAGGTTGAGCCCGAAGCGCGTGGACCGCGCCTTGATGTGGACCTCCGGGTCCGCCGTTGGCCCGGTGTTGGTAAAACCGCACCCGGCGCAATTCAGAAACAGGCCGGGAAACGGGAAGTCGTCGCCATCGGGGTCGCTGCTGTCATGGACGACCGTCGCCTTGATGAAGCCGTAAGGCGCCAGCGTGAGCGGGCCAGCCTTAATTCCATTCAGACCGCCGGTCTTGGGCGGGTCAACTGGGAACACCCGGACCGGAGCAATCGCCGGAACCACAGCCGGTGCAGCTGGTTTCGTTTCCTTGGCCATTTGCGGCGCGGGCGTGGGTTCCGGTCTTGAGCTGGAAACCGAGACGGTTTCCGGAACCGCAACGGGAGCCGCTGCGGGGGCGGAGGGTTGTGCTGCCGGGCTGGCCGCTGCGGACAAATCGGCTGCGCTCACTATTCCCTTATGCGAGAGTGCTTCTACGAGTGCTTGAAATTGAGCGTTGGGCGCGGCATTTCGAATGGCGTTGGCTTCGTTGGGCGCCAGAACGCCTTTCATCACCAGCACTCCAAGTAATGCTGTAACGTTGGCATCACCCGAGGCGGTGGTCAGGCTCGGACTAGCCGCGGGGGGAGCAGCTTCCGCGCTGGTTGAGTTGCTTGAATTCTCTTTTGCTGTTTTCGCATCGTTGCTTCCTGCCATGACAGGCACAGCCGTGATGGCAAGCATTAACAGGCTTAAGAACCACTTTCTCAACGTCGACATAGACGGTGTCTCCTCTTTTTTCCGCCCAACTCAAGCGTGGGCACAAAGCGCGGGCACAAAGCAACTGCATCTACACGAGCGATGGCAAGGCACTGCCTTAAGAACCTCGCGGTTCCGGCAAGTTCGGGTCCTGGGTTAAGGACATGGACGGGAACGCTACGTTGTTTTGAAAAACCCCGCTGTGACGGCGGTCACAGATCACCGTGATTCCTATCAACTGCCCCTTTAAAAAAGTGTTCGAAACTCAAAGGCCCAGATGGTTCTCTTGTTGTGGAAACACACTGTTGTGTGATCTGCATCACTGCGGAGCTTTTAGAGGCGGAGCAAAATCCACGCCATCTTGTTAGCAGTCACCGCATCCTAGGGAGGTCCGCATGAATGCCCGGGAGACTTCCTTGCTGCTTTGCGGGGCCCGATCGAAAAATCCAGGGTGAGGGTAATTAAGGAGAAGACAATGAGCTTGGTCAACCCGATAGTGCAAAAGTGGATCGATGAAGGCAAGCAGGACCCAGAAGCTTTTTGGGGACGTGCGGCGGACCAGTTGCCGTGGTTTCGCAAGTGGGACCAAGTGTTGGACTGGACTCCACCAACCTTCAAGTGGTTCGTCGGCGCGCAGACGAACCTGGCCTACAACGCCCTTGACTATCACGTGAAGCGCGGTTGGGGCGGGCACACGGCGCTGATCTATTTCAACGAACGCGGCGAGCGCCGCATCTTCACTTATGCCCAGCTGCTTTACGAAGTGGAGCGGGCGGCGGCGGCATTGCGCGGCCTGGGCATCAAAAAGGGCGACCGCCTCACGCTTTATATGCCGACCTGCCCAGAAGCCATTATCCTGATGCTGGCGACGGTTCGCATTGGGGCCATTCACTCCGTGGTTTTTGCCGGTTTTGGCGCGAAAGCGCTGGGTGACCGCGTCCGGGCCAGCGGATCGCGCCTGGTCTTCACGGCGGACGTGACCTACCGCAAGGGAAAGGACACTCGCCTTAAGGAGATCTTGGATGAAGCACTGCAAGGCGGAAGCGATGTAGAGCACGTCATCGTGTTGAAACGAACCGCACCGGATGTGCCGATGACGCCGGGACGCGACCTGTCTTGGAATGAATTCCTCGCCGGCGCAGCCGGCCACAGCGGCGATTATGTTCCGATGGAATCGAACGAGCCGGCATTCATCCTCGCCACCTCCGGCACAACTGCGACCCCGAAGCTGGCAATCCACACCCATGGCGGCTATCAGGTTCATATCCATAGCATGGGTAAATGGCTGTTTGCGCTAAAGCCCACCGATGTCTGGTGGTCCACGTCTGATATCGGCTGGATCGTCGGGCATAGTTATATCGTGTACGCGCCGTTGATCGCAGGCGCCACCACGGTTGCGTTTGAAGGCGCGCTGGATTATCCGGCTCCGGAAGCGAATTGGAGGGCCGCGATAGAGGAGTTCCGGGTTACCGGCATCTTCACTTCGCCTACGGCAGTGCGAATGCTGATGAAATATGGGGATGCGCCGCTGCTCAAGACCGATCACACTTACCTGGAGCGAGTATTTTGCGCAGGCGAAGTCCTCAATGCGCCAGCTTGGGAATGGTTGCAAAAGAAGATCTTCAAGGATCGCATTCCGGTCATCGATCACATGTGGCAGACAGAGACCAGCGGCCCCATGTTCGGCAATCCGTATGGGCTCGGCATGCTGCCGATCAAACCCGGTTCGTCGACGGTCCCCATGCCGGGGATTGACGCTGCGGTGGTCCAAGTGGACGGCACACCCTGTGGGGCAAACGAGAAAGGCATCATGGTGATCAGGCGTCCCTTCCCCGGGTTGACGCCGGCGTTGTGGGGAGAGCCGGAACGCTATGGCCGCGATTACTGGCAGATCATTCGCGGTGTCTACTACAGCGGTGATTCGGCACACATCGACGATGACGGCTACGTATGGTTCGCCGGCCGCGCCGACGAGATCCTCAATGTTGCCGGGCACCGCATCGGCACCATCGAGGTGGAAACCGCGCTGCTCACCCATCCTGCCGTGGCGGAGTCGGGTGTGGTTGGCCGACCCGATGAACTTCGTGGCGAAGTGATCTCAGCTTTTGTCGTACTTAAGCAGGGATTCACGGCATCCGAGGAAATGAAGAAAACGCTGCTGGAACAAGTCCGCCATGAACTCGGCCCAGTGGCCGTCATCGGCGATTTGAACTTTGTCGGGACGCTGCCCAAGACGCGCAGTGGCAAAATCATGCGGCGCGTGCTGAAGGCCGTCACCCAGGATCGCAATGCGGGTGACATCACGACCATTGAAGATGTGGGTTCAGTGGAAGAGGCAAGGGCAGCCTGGCACCAGATGAGGCAGGAACTCGACAAGCAGGAGGCGGCGGTTGTCGGGCCGGAACGCACACTCGAAGTGGTCAAATGAGTTGCGATGGGTAGCCGCGGAGGTTGCCACCTCCGCGGTTTTCAGTTCGCTGTCGTTGGCGGCGGAGGCAGCACATCATAGAGCGGCTGCGCCGGCTTCACTGCTGGATTCTCGTCAGCCACTGAGATCGCCAGGATCCGTATCCTGTCGTCATTCGGCAATGTGATGGTCTTCGCGCCAGCCGGCAGGTCGATCGGATACGCGAACAGATACGAGTAGGCGTAAGGCACATTCTCGCCTGCGGCGCTGTGATGGTGCGAGCAGTACCACGCCAGGTCGGCGCGCTTGATGTAGCCCGGCTTAATGCCGGTCATCTGGCCATAATCGTCGTTTGAGGTGTCCTTCGAGGTCCACTGCCGGTCATCCCACTGACCGATGAATCCTCCCCAATTTTCAATGTCGAGTTCGATTGGCGTGTTGCCTATTTTGAACGTCGCCTTGCGGTCACCGTCTGTTGAAGCCCCGAGCAGGTACACGCGGTTATAGTGGCCTTCAGGCAGTTCAATCGTCTGCCCCTTTGCCGCAATGGCATTGGGCGCGCCGGTCTTTGCCGGCGCAAACTGAAATTGCACGTCGTTGAAAGTAAGTTGCGTGGGCAGCATCTCTGCCGGGAGGGCGTTGCCTTTTCCGTCAAAGCCGCCTTGCAGTTTCTCTCCGTCATTGCTGGCCGTAGCTAGGGTATAGCGTAGGGGCACGGGTACGGAATGCACCGCGGCAACTTTGGTGGGGGCAGCAGCCAGTCTAACAGCGAACGTGCGCGGCTGATATGCGGAGAACGAAGTCACCAGCGCGCCAGCTTTCACGATGGCTGTTCCTAGGGGTTGCTCTTGACCGTTGACTTCTCGCGCGGCGGTGATCGGCGTGCCAAACGATATTCGAACATTTGGCTGCGGTTTGCCATCGAGTTCAACCAGGCGCACGATAATCTCATTTCCCTGCTCCGCCTTCTTGAGTGCGAGAACTCGGATTCGCGGATTGTTGACCTTCAGCAGGGAAAACTTCCGCCCCAGCGTGCCTTCATGCTTTGAGGCTTCGAACGCGATCAGCGGATCGTTCAGGCGTTGCGCTTGCCAGTCCGTCTGGCTCTGGCGCCAATCGGCGGCGTGCCCGGCGATGCCGTAGACGAACTCGTGATGTCCAATATCCTGCGTGCCCTGATCGGGATAACCTCCGCGCGTTCCGGGGGTGCGGATCAACGTGAGCCGGATCGTGTGGTCGTTCGGTTTATCCGATCCGTTCTTGCAGTCGGTGAAGATGGTGGCCCCGAACTCGCCGTTCATGTCGGTGAGGTCGATCCACTGATGCGACGGCACTTCGAACTTTTTGGGCTCGGCTGTGGGCCGCTCGATGGTGCCAATGTCCCAGTTATAGGTGGCCATTTGATTCGAGACTGCCAGCGGGAAGGTTGCCTTCAGATTTGATTCTTTGGTGTTCCAATCAATTACGTTTGCGAACTCGACACGCCTGCCCACATCGCCGAGTGACAAGCTAATCGTTTGAACAAACTTGGAGCCAGCGGTCTCTCGGGTAACTTCCACGGCCACGCGCACCGGACCATTTTCCACCACTCGAATCTTCGCCGGACCGCCGACATAAGCTTTCGGAGCAGCCTGTTCCTGATCCCAGTCCATGTTCCACGCCGGCCAGTGCTCAGGGTTGTCATAAGAGATCGCGAGACGAGCCGGGGCGCGAAGCAGTTCCCTGCCCAGCGACTTATCGAAAATGCTGGCTACATCTCCATCCGAGTTCAGCTTCACGCGGTAGAACTCATTTTCAAGTTCGTTCTGTGACACGCGCAGGGGCGATCCGATCACTTCCCTTTCGGCTGGTTGGACGTCGTAAACCGCGTACCCAACCGAGGGAACTTTGGCCGCGAAGATCACCTTGCCGTGCGAAATCTGGCCAGCAACTTCTTTCCCATCAGGACCGGTCATATACACTGCACTCGGCATCCCCCCTGGAAAATTCACATTCGCCTCAACGATGTCCCGCCGCTCGATATTCAACGGGTTGAAAACAATGATGGGCACACCGTTCGTCTCAGTGTTCAGGGCAGCAGAAACGGCTCCTGTGGCGTCGCTCAGCACGCCAGCAAATTGGTTCATCGCAATCACATCGTCGTTCCAGGCAAACTCGTAGGCTTTGGGGGTGGCGGTGCCCGCGGCAATGTCGTGGAATTCGCCGCCCATCGCCAGCGTCCAGGCATCATTCAAGCGATCGCGGGGATACGGGCGCGCGCCCAGCCATTCCGCGGCGATCGAGGCTTTCTCGGCTGCGTCGGCCAGCAATTCTTCCTTCCGCATCCAGCGCTTGTGGTAAGCCTGCGACGTAAGCGAACCCGCCGAATGATTGGTCAACTCCATTTCACCGGTATAGCGGGGAAGTCCGGCGGCTTCGGAGGGTGTGATGTCGAGAAACATCTGCTCCGCGTTGGCAGAAATCACGTGAACCGGGCCGTCGCCGACCTTTACCTCCGGCCATGCGGGATGCGGCTGCTGATCCAGAAGAGATTGCCCCTCTGGCGGCAGGCTGGCTGTGCCGTGCGTGACGATGGCTTCCAACCGCTTCACGAAATCTTCCTGCGGGGCGCCGCCAATGTCGCCCGTACCGTAATAGTGATAGTCGGTAAAGACGCCGCTGACCTTGCCATTCAACTCAGCCCGCGCCGCCCAATCCTTTTGATGGTGTTCCAGTGCCCGATTTTGAGCGACCCGGGCGAATGCCGCCTGCTCGCTTCGAAGGTGAATCGATTCCTCAATGTCGCTCGGGTCCGACGCATGACCGCTGCGCTGTTCCTGATCCAACTTTTTGCGTAGAGTCTGCAATTTATTCTGTACCGCCTGCAGTGCTTCATCGGGAGGCAGCGGAGGTAGCGGCTTGCTGAGATCGGTTTCGATGCCGCCGTCGTAGGCGCCGGGATTCAATCCCGCAACCACGCTCTCCCCATCCGGCCCCACCCAGACGCCGACGTTGAACGGCGTGCCTTCCGGCGTCTTCTCCAAAGATTCCGGGCCTCCGCCGGGAGCAGAAGATCCCCACACGAGCTTCTGCGTGGAGAATCCCTTCACGCCGGAGTGCGCGAGAATGGTCGGCAGCGACGAGGGAAATCCGAAGCAGTCGGGCAGCATGTATTCCGCGCTGGCACGGCCCAGCTCTTTGCGAAACCAATTATTCCCGTAGAGGATTTGCCGAATGATCCCTTCGGCACTGGGCGCGTTTACATCTCCCTCTTCCACCGACGATCCGGCGGGAAACCACCTTCCTTCGTCAACGTACTTCTTTAGCCTCGCAAAATCGGCGGGAAAATATTCCTTCATGAAGCGGTAGCGATTGGCGCCGCTGAAGTTGAAGACGTAGTGAGGATATTTGTTGAGCAGGACGAAATTATCCTCCATAGTCTTGCGAATATATTCGTTGATGACCTGGGGATACTCCCATCGCCACTCCGTGTCGAGGTGGGCATAGCCGACTACGTAGAGCGTTGGCTGCTTGGCCAAATCAGGCTTTTCGGCAGTTTGTGCGCTGGCCGCGGTGAGCAGCAGCAAGAACGTTATCGTTGTGGCCACCGAAGTTTTATGGAAATGTTCCATCGAAACTCTCCCTCCCCGACGAAGTTATGTTACATGACCGTCGATGGCCGCGCCCACAGTGGGAAGCGGGTTTCCTGATAACCTCGATCCAGGTACGAGGAGAAGCCAAGTCGTTGCCGCCGATCATTAATGCGCAGGGAATATCGAAGGCTTTTGGGGCCAGCCCGCTCTTTCAGAACATCAGCTTTACAGTTTCGGAGCGCGATCATATCGGGTTGATCGGTCCAAACGGGTCCGGCAAATCAACCCTATTGCGAATTCTGGCGGGCCTTGTGAGTCCTGACAGCGGCGACATTGCTGCCCGCAAACGCATTCGCTTGACCTACGTCGAGCAGGATTCAAAATTCAAACCGGGAGCAACCGTCATATCGGTCGCCGAGAGCGCGATGGAGCAAGCTGCGGTGCCGGAGTCCGAACGCGGCACTCGCTTCGCCGAGACTCTGGGACGAGCGGGCTTCGCAGACTTCGAAGCGGAGGCCTCCGCACTATCCGGCGGCTGGCAGAAGCGGCTGGCGATCGTTGAGGCTCTGGTTCAGGGGCCGGATATTCTGCTGCTCGACGAACCCACCAACCATCTGGATCTGGCGGGAATCAAGTGGCTGGAATCTTTGCTTGAGGCTGCACCTTTCGCCTACGTGGTGGTCAGTCACGATCGCTACTTTCTAGAGAATGTTGCCACCGGGATGGTGGAGCTGAACCCCACATATCCGGACGGGCTGCTCCGCGTGGCTGGGAGCTACAGCCGATTTCTGGAGAAGAAAGAAGAATTCCTGCACGCTCAGTCGAAGCGGCAGGAGGCGCTGGAGAATCTGGTTCACAAGGAGATCGAGTGGCTTCGCCGTGGCGCCAAGGCGCGCACCAGGAAGTCCAAGGCGCGCATCGACAAGGCGGGCAAGCTGATGGGCGAGCTGGCGGACCTGAATGCCCGAACCCATCGCGGAACTGCGCAGATCGATTTCTCCGCCACCGACCGAAAGACCAAGCGGCTGATCGAACTGGAAAACGTCTCGTGCGAAGTTGGCAATCGCATGCTGTTTGCGGGACTCAACTGCGTGATCACCGCCGGAATGAAGGTCGGATTGGTGGGGCCGAATGGCAGTGGAAAGACGAGTTTGTTGAGGCTGTTGCGCGGAGAGTTAGCGCCAACCGGCGGGGAGATTCGCCGCGCCGATTTTCTGCGCATTGTTTACTTCGACCAGACTCGCCAGCTCAATCCTGATGTAACCCTACGCCGTGCTCTCGCGCCGGAAGGCGATTCCGTGGTGTATCAGGACCGCATGATCCACGTGGCTTCGTGGGCGGCGAGGTTCCTCTTCACCGGCGAGCAGCTCAATCAACCTGTTGGCAGGCTCTCTGGCGGCGAGCGCGCGCGAGTCTTGATCGCTCAGCTCATGCTGCAACCTGCCGACGTTTTGCTGCTCGACGAACCCACCAACGATCTCGACATTCCGACGCTCGACATTCTGGAGGAAAGCCTGCTCGAGTTTCGAGGGTCGCTGGTTTTGGTGACCCATGACCGCTACGTGCTGGACCGCGTTTCAACCGTGGTTCTCGGGCTTGACGGTCTGGGAAGTGCGGGCCTGTTCGCCGACTACTCGCAGTGGGAGTCGTGGCAGGAAGACCGCATGCAAAGGGCTAAGAACGATGCGCCCCTTGCCCCGCGCACTGCCGTCTCTGAGAGCGGCACGAAGTCACCTGGAAAAAAGAAGCTGTCGTATCTGGAGGCACGCGAATATGACACGATCGAGCAGCGCGTCGCCGACGCAGAACACGTGCTCCAGACCAAACGCGCGCAGATGGAAGATCCGGCGATTGTCAGTGACGGTCCGCGCCTGATCACTGCGCATGCGGAGATGGAAGAAGCCCAGAGAGAAGTGGACGCGCTCTATGCCCGCTGGGCGGAACTGGAGAAAAAGAAAAGCTGAAGGCCTTCGTGCTTCCGATCTGCTCAGCGTCCCAAACAAAAAGCGACGATCGTGTCGCCACAAGTTCGCGTCTCCTCTTCAACTTTTTTTAGCAAGGCTGATTCCAGATCGTCCGAATCGGGCTTCATTTCACACGCGGCGATCTCTTCATCTGAAGCTCCTTGATAGCAAAGTTCGCAAACTCCCAAACCATCCTCGGAGCGAACCGGCGGCCCAAACACGCGACAGGTCATGGGGCGTGATTCGTAGAGTTCGCAGTTCCCCGTTTCAGGATCAAGCGCGGGACAAGGCTCGTCATTCGCGAAGTTAGCAAATCTCTCGGCGGCATCACCTTCATCCAACAGGCCGCTCACGGCATCTCCCGGAAAGCCTGGTGACAAGCGTGCCACCGCTTCGCGAGCGCGTTCGCGCACCCGGGCAGCGCGCTCTGGGGAACGGTCTTCGAGATCAGCAAGCCCTCGCTGCAAACGCAGCGCATCGAGCTGATTGATGGAAAAAACTCCGACACAGCACTGCGTACAGCCCGGGCGGCAGACCAGCCACTCGCCGCTCCGGCGCGCGGCCTCGGCTAAGGCAGAGTCTACGATCTGAATCAGCTTTTGATCCTGGGCGAACGGAAACGTATCCGGCATGATGATCTCTTAATCATATAACTCGGCCCGGCAGTTGCAGCGGGGGGATATTCAGCCTCTCATGTCGTCTCGTATATTGGAAATAGTCTCTGAGCGCGCGCTCCGGATGCCAGAACCATACTTCATCGGCGTGGATGTCGGCGGCACGAAAGTGGCTGCTGGATTAGTGAACGCTGCTGGCGAGATCGCTTACCGGACGCGCGTGCCAATGGAAACAGCGGACGCAGACGAAGGTTTGGCCGCTGTGACCTCCGTGATTGAATTGGTGCGCGCGGCAGCCAATCCTAACCTGGAATCGCGAGGTTTAATCTCCGGCATCGGGATCTGCGCGCCTGGACCACTCGATCCACAAACCGGCGTGGTGATTAATCCACCAAATCTTCCTGCTTGGCGCAATTTCCCTTTGGCTGACCTAGTGTCGAAAGCCTATGGATTGCCCGTTCGCCTCGACAACGACGGCAACGCCGCTGCGTTGGCGGAAGCTTTGTGGGGCGCTGGCCGCGGTTATCGAAACGTCTTCTATGCCACCATCGGCACCGGGATCGGAACCGGAATTGTGTTTGATGGCCGCATCTATCATGGCCGTACCGGAGCCGCAGCCGAGGGTGGTCACATGACCATCGACTATCGCGGCCCGCGTTGCGGATGCGGCAAGTTGGGTTGCATTGAGGCTCTGGCCTCGGGACCTGCCATTGCGCGAAGGGCCGCAGAAAGAATCGCTGCCGGCGGACAGTCTCTTCTCCCACAATACGCCGGGGAACAACTCGAACGCATTACTGGCGAGATGGTTGGTCGGGCCTACGCTGCCGGTGATTTGCTGGCCAAGGAGGTCTTACAAGAGACCGCCATGTTTCTGACTGTGTGGCTGGGCAACATCGTGGACTTGCTCGAACCCGACGTGATGATCGTTGGCGGGGGCGTAGCCTCGATGCTGGGACCGTTGTTTGCAGACGTACGTCACGCACTACCCGCCTGGTGCGTGAATTCGCATTGCCAGAAAATCCCGCTGGTGATGGCCCACTACGGCGCTGACGCAGGCATCGCCGGCGGCGCCGCGCTCTGCGTTGCAACCCCCGCTCCGAGCGCGTGATGCTGGCCGGTTCCAACTTTCCCTCGGCCCGATGACAACGCAGGGCGCGCCATCGTGCGGGAGTTCCTACGGCGCGCATCGTTCAAGACGGCGGTGGACGAGTACACGTAGGCTCTCGAACAGCCGAAACGCCAAGCCCAAGGAAAACTTGCAGAGCTGATCATGCGGACGGGAACAGTTGGTCACGCATGTTTGTTGTGGAAGGTTGTGGAAAGAATTGTCCGGACGCCGTTAACTCCTTGATTTTATGGCGTCCCCGACGGGATTTGAACCCGTGTTACCGCCGTGAAAGGGCGATGTCCTAGGCCAGGCTAGACGACGGGGACGGTTGTAAGGTGGGGTGCTCGAGGCACTCTTGATCGTAACAACCCTTCGCAGCCCTGTCAAAATGCGGCTGCATGCCTGGCCTGCTTCAATTGCATTCGCCGACTTGTTACCTTCTTTCCACCATCTGGGACCATCCGGAATTCGTTTAGAATTGTGGAACCGCACCTTGTGGCGCGGCCGCGAACCTTCGAGGCAATTGTGTCTGATCCACTTTATCTCGGTATTTGGTTCTCCGATTTTTCAGGTCCGGAGATGTTGCCGCACGCTTATACCGTGTTGCAGCAGTTCCCTTTTTCGGCGCACCGTCCGGGAGTCACTTATTTCGCCGTGCACCCGATTTCCTGGGACGAAGCCACGGTGCTGGAGCGCCGTTTTCCGGGTGGAATCGATCCCGGACAGGCTACACTAATCGCCGCCGAATTGGTCCATGACGATTACGCATATGTTTTCGAAGCGCACTGGGATCTCTGGACGCCCGATGCGTCGAACGAAAACTGGGTGCTCGAACCCGCCACTGTAAAATTCATCGTTCAGGGTGAAGAGTTCGATGACGCGTCATACGAGCAGACGGGACACATCCAGGTCGATTTCGGCCTCGACTCGTACTTCCTGCAGCCCGAAACTTCGCTCAGCGACCAGACTCGCGCCAAGATTCGCGACAACGTCGCGAAGCTGGTGGAGTTCTCGGTGAAGCTGGAAAAAAATATCGGCGCCAGAGCGCGTCTGCTGTGGTCGGAGTCCGAGGAAAGCCTTGCTCAGAAATTGATCGAGCGTCTGCAAAAGGTGCAGTAAGATCAACCCACAACCGCAGAGGACGCTAAAGACGCGGAGAAAGGGTATTCCTCAGCGTCCTCCGCGTCCTCTGCGGTTTTCATTTCGTTCGTCCGCCCTCGACTTTCAGCGCATCTGACGCCCCGGCTTGCGCCGCAGCGAGCCGCGCCGTCAGCACGCGGAACGGGGAACACGACACATAATCCATACCCACCCGATGACAGAACTCCACGGACGACGGCTCGCCGCCGTGCTCGCCGCAAATTCCCACTTCCAGCTTGGGACGCGTTTTCCGTCCGCGTTCGATTCCGATCCGCACCAACTCGCCCACACCGTCACGGTCGATCGCGGCAAACGGATCCTGCTTGAGAATTCCTTCCGCCAGATATGTCGGCAGAACCTTATTGACGTCGTCGCGCGAGAAACCGAACGTGGTCTGCGTCAGGTCGTTCGTGCCGAACGAGAAGAACTCCGCCTCCTTGGCAATCTCGTCCGCGACCAGACATGCGCGCGGCAGCTCGATCATCGTGCCCACGAGGTAGTGCACGTGCTTCCCCTTTTCCTTGAACACTTCGTCGGCCACGCGCCGGACAATCGCCCCCTGGTTCGCCATCTCCTTCACTGTCGCGATCAGCGGAATCATCACCTCGGCGTGGGTCTTGATGCCTTCCTTCTCTACGGCTACAGCCGCTTCAAAAATCGCCCGTGCCTGCATCTCTGTAATCTCCGGATAGGTGATCCCCAACCGGCATCCGCGATGCCCCAGCATGGGATTGAATTCATGCAAATCTTCCACGCGGGCCAGTAGCGTAGGCAGAATTTTCTTCAGGTCCCCGGCGCCTTTGGCGCCATACTCGCGATACTCCTCCACCAGCGCCTTCTTCTGCTTCGCGTCGGCGCTGGGGAGGCTGGCGATGTCAACCATCAGCTTCTCGCGCTTGGGCAGGAACTCATGCAGTGGGGGATCGAGCAGGCGGATCGTCACCGGCAGACCGTCCATCGCTTTCAGCAGGCCGATGAAGTCCGCCCGTTGCATGGGCAGCAACTTTTTCAGCGCCGTGCGGCGGTCTTTCTCGTTGTCGGCAAGGATCATGGCGCGCATGTGGGGAATGCGATCCGCAGCAAAGAACATGTGCTCGGTGCGGCACAGGCCAATGCCCTCAGCGCCAAATGCCTTGGCCTGAACAGCATCCCGCGGAATATCTGCATTCGCTCGCACTCCAATCTTGCGGAACGGCTCCGCCCAGCCCAGCAACTTCTGCAGGTCCGCATCATCGGTGGACGGATCCAGAGTGTTTAGCTTGCCTTTGATGACGCGCCCGCTGGTTCCGTCGAGCGAAATCCAGTCTCCCTCTTTGAACACCTGCCCCTTGACGCGCATCTCGCCGGCCCGTTCATCGACTTGAATATCTCCCGCACCCGCCACACAGCATTTGCCCATACCGCGGGTAACCACGGCCGCGTGGCTAGTCATGCCGCCGCGTGAGGTCAAAATGCCGACGGCAACTTCCATCCCCTGAATGTCTTCCGGCGTGGTTTCCGCCCGGACCAGAATCACAGGATTTTTCTTCGCGCCGTGTCCCGCTTTCTTCACCGCTTCTTCCGCGGTGAACACAATCTGCCCGACCGCCGCACCCGGCGACGCTGGCAATCCCGTCGCCAGCACTTCCACCTTCGTGCTCTTCTCGTCAAGGCGCGGCACCAGGAAGTCATAAAGCTGGTTCGGCTCGACGCGGAAAATCGCCTCTTCCTTTGTGATCAGCCCTTCCTCCACCATTTGAATCGCCACCCGCACCGCGGCCCACCCGGTGCGCTTTCCGTTGCGCGTCTGCAGCATGTAGAGCTTGCCATCCTGGATGGTGAATTCGAAATCCTGCATGTCTTTGTAGTGCTTCTCGAGCCGCGTCGTGATGTCGCGCAACTGGTCGTACACTTCGGGCATGATTTTGTGCAGCTCTGAGATATGCACCGGTGTGCGAACGCCCGAGACCACATCTTCGCCCTGCGCGTTCATCAGAAATTCGCCATAGAATTCCTTCGCGCCGGTTGCAGGATTGCGTGTGAAACCCACCCCCGTGCCGCTGGTGTCGCCGAGGTTGCCGTAGACCATCGCTTGCACGTTGACGGCGGTACCGAGCATGTCATCGATGTTGTTGATGCGGCGGTAGTGCTTGGCGCGCTCGTTCTGCCACGAGCGGAATACGGCATCCCGCGCCATCACTAACTGCTCGTGCGGATCCTGCGGAAACTCGCGCTTGGCGTGCTTCTTGACGACTTTCTTGTATTCTTCGATCACTTCTTTCAGCGCCTTGGCGTTGAGTTCGGTGTCGAGCTTCGCCTTCTTCTGCTTCTTCTTCGCGTCGAAGACCTCGTCAAACGCGGACTTGGGAATCTCCAGCACCACGTTGCCAAACATCTGGATCAGCCGCCGGTAAGAATCCGCGGCAAACCTCGGATTGTTGCTGCGCTTGGCCAGAGCCTCAACGCTCTTGTCGTTCAAGCCCAGGTTGAGGATCGTGTCCATCATCCCCGGCATGGAAAACTTCGCGCCCGAGCGCACGCTCACCAGCAAGGGATTCTCGCCCGTGCCCAGCTTCTGCCCTTGCAGCGCTTCCAGCTTGGCCAGCGCTTCTTCCATCTGCCGGTCGACTTCCTTGGAGACTCCGCCGCTTCGCATATATTCCCGGCAGGCCTCGGTCTGAATGGTGAATCCCGGAGGCACGGGGAGCCCGGCATTGGTCATCTCGGCCAGGCCGGCGCCCTTGCCGCCCAGATCGTCTTTCATCTTGCCGTGGCCATCGGCCTTGCCACCGCCGAAAAAGTAAACGTATTTGGTTGTAGTTTTCTTGCTTTCCTGAACTTCGGCTTCGGGGAGGGTAATTGTCGCCATAATGATTAGTCCTTTTCTGGTAGCGCCGGCAGGCCGCCGGCAATCCATAAATCTAAACTTGCTTTATACAAGAGCAAAGCTACGCCTTGCCTTCTGTCACGATCTCTGAGAAATCGGCAATTGTCGAGAATTCCTTTAATAAGGTCTGCAACAATGCCAGCCTATTCGCCCGCAGTTTCTCATTCTCGACCATGACCATTACTTTGTCGAAGAACGCATCCACCGGCTCGCGCGCGGACGAAAGCAACATGAGCGCCTCGCTGTACTTTTTTTTCTTCCGAAGGCCTTCGACCTTGGGCGCGTTGACTTCGATATACGCTGCCAGATCCTTCTCTTCAGCCGCTGAATCAGGCAGGTACTCAAGTGTCGATGCCGGGCTGATTCCCTTCTCTTCCGCTTGCCTCAGGATGTTCCGGATGCGCTTGCACGCCGCGCCAATCGCCAGGAACTCAGGCATATGCAAAACTTGTTTCACGGCCTCTGCGCGCGCCAGCGCATCCACCACATCCTCGGAGTCCGCGGCCAGCACAGCTTTCACCACGTCATAAGCATATCCCCGCACATCCTTCAGGTAAAACTCCAGACGCTCGCGGAAGAATGTCTTCACCGATTCGCTAAACTTCGCATTGTCAACAAACTTCTTCTCCGCTTCTGATCCCCGATAGCCGGCGTGCGCATCCCGCATCATGTCGCGCAGCCGCAGCGGCAACTTGTACTTGTCGATCACCTTCACGATTGCGTTGGCCTGCCGCCGCAGCGCAAAAGGATCTTTCGAGCCGCTCGGCACCATCCCTAGCGCAAACATTCCGGCAATCGTATCCGCCTTATCGCCGATGGAAAGTACAGCACCCTCTATCGAGCGCGGCACGTCATCCTCTGTCGATTCTGGCTTGTAGTGATCGTAAATCGCATCCGCGATCGCGAATCGCGTGGCCTCGGGCAGGCTCGAGTCAAGCTCCTGCGCCCGCGCATACAGCCCACCCACAATGCCCTGCAGTTCAGTGAACTCCTTCACCAGTTCAGTGGTCAGATCGGTTTTGGCCAAGGCAGCAGCCTTATGAATCACGCCCGGACGAACCGCCATCCCGCTCTGCCTGATGATCTCGCTCAGCCAACTGCACAACCGCTGCACCCGCCGCGTCTTCTCGTAGTATGTGCCCAGGTCTTTCTGAAAAGTAACGTGCCGCAGCAGATCCAATCGCTCCAGCAGCGACCGTTTCTGATCCGTTTCCCAGAAGAATCGCGCATCGCTAAAACGCGCCCGCAGCACTCGCTCGTTGCCGTGACGAATCAAACCGTCGCGATCGCTGTCGGTATTAAGCACCGCGAGAAAATGGGGCGACAGCTTATGGCCAGCATCTTCCACCGCAAAATATTTCTGATGGTCGCGCATCACCGTGACCAGCACTTCTTCGGGCAGCGGCAGAAATTGCGGATCGAATCCGCCCAGAATCGCGGAAGGAAATTCAGTAAGGTTCACCACGGTGTCGAGCAGAGACTTATCTTCCCGCCAGCGTGCCCCCGGAATCGTGCGTGTGGCCGCGTCCAACGCTTTGCGAATCTGCTGCTCGCGCTCGGCGCGTCCCAAAACCTTGGCCGCGCGCAACGCGTTCAACGTAAGAAGAACCAGCCCGCGGAATTGTCACGCTGCCATCGGACAAAATCCGGTGCCCGCGCGAAATCTTCCCCGCCAAGACGCCATCGAATTCCAGCGGAATCGTCTCCTCATCGAGCATCGCCACCAACCACCGCACCGGACGCACAAACCGTTCGCCAGTCTTGCGCCAGTACATGTTTTTCGGCCAGTAGATTGATGAGATTTCCTTGGGCAGATTCTCCGCGAGAATTTCGGCCGCACTCCGGCCCTTCTTAGTGACTTTTGCGGACAAATACTCGCCCTTCGCAGTGGTTGTCTTTTCGAGCTGTGCAACCTCAATTCCGACCTTCTTGGCAAACGAAATCGCCGCTTGCGTCGGCTGACCGTCTTTATAGGCGTGCGCGACCGAAGGTCCGGTAATTTGCTCGGTGACGTCGGGCTGCGCATAATCAATATCCGAAGCGAGCACAGCCAATCGACGCGGGGTGTCAAAAGATTGAAGGATCTCGGTGCGGCCCACTCGCGCCGATACCTCGGCTACCTTCCTATCCGGTATCAGCCGCTCCCTATTCAGGAGCGAGCCGATGCGCTCGCGCAACTCCTGCGACGCCGCGTCAATCATCCGCGCCGGAATCTCTTCGCACCCGATCTCTAGTAGAAAATCTGGCATGGTCTTCAAAACGTAGCGCCGGCGTCCCGCCGGCTGTCCCGAGGGCGTCTCGCCCTCGGCGTGTCAATCGTCACAGCTGCAATTACGATCCCACCGGCGAAAGCTTCTCGCTTATTTGCTTTGGCCGTTTCTTGCCAACAGGCTCAGGCTCGTCGGACTTCTCCGCGGTGGCAGAATCGCTCTTCTGCTGATCAACCCAAGCCTTCGCAATTCCCACCGCCAGTGCCCGCACGCGTGCAATCACTCCCACGCGCTCGGTCACCGAGATTGCGCCCCGCGCATCGAGGATGTTGAATAGGTGCGAGCACTTTAGGCAAAGATCATAGGCAGCCAATACCGGGGCACTGCGGGCGACATGTCCGTGGACCTCGGCTAGCTCGGAAGACTCGCCGATTGACCTAGTGCGCGCGACGACGAGGAACCCCGGAAGGCTGGCCTGACTGGGGGGCCTGTTCGGTGTCTCCAGCCTCAGGGTCGCCGATCCGTCATTCTCCTGGACAAACTTAAACTTGTATTCTTGATCCGCCGCAAGGCCCGATTCGCGGTGACGCCCTGCCTCCACGAGATACGACCGCCTAAAGGAGTCTTGGAGACGCATGTCGTCCCAACTCAAGTCAATTGAGCTGGGACTTGCCTTATAGAGAACGAGCGGCACACGTATCAGCGCTTTGCACTCCGCCTCATACATCTCAAAATGCTTCCACGTCTTCTCCACATCCGCCGCCTCGAAGTTGTAAACCGAGAACTGCATCTCATCCGCCAGTCGAACATCGCCATAGGTCGTCGCCTGGCCCGTCTCCGGCTCCCGCGCCCACACGATGTCATAAATCGAATCCACATCCTGCAAAAACGCGCCGATGCGCTCAAGACCATAAGTCAGTTCGACCGAAATCGGAAACAGATCCACGCCGCCGCATTGCTGGAAGTAAGTGAACTGTGTGATCTCCAACCCATCGAGCATCACCTGCCAGCCCACGCCCCAAGCGCTCAGCGTTGGAGCTTCCCAATTATCTTCTTCAAACTTGATGTCATGCTGCCGCAGGTCAATCCCAATCGCGCCCAGCGATTCCAAATACAACTCCTGAATATTCTCCGGCGGAGGCTTCAAGATCACCTGCAACTGCATGTGCTTGAACAACCGGTTCGGATTCTCCCCATAGCGCCCGTCCGCCGGACGCCGCGACGGCTGCACATACGCGCCCTTATAAGGCTTCGGCCCCAGCACGCGCAAAAACGTCTCCGGCGCCATCGTCCCCGCGCCCACTTCCACGTCATACGGCTGCTGCAACACGCACCCGCGCTCCGCCCAGAACGCCTGCAGCCGCAGAATCAGCTCTTGGAAAGTCAGCGAATTGGCTTGAGATGGATTCACACGTGTCCGGGAATTTTGAAGTTAAGTATTGATTGTAACGGAAGGGCAGCGAACAGTCAGCCAACGCTAGAAGCAACCCTTCTCGAGCATCCCCGCCGTAACCAGCTTCTTCTCAATATGCCGCTGCAAAGCCTGGATCAGAAACTTCCGCAAATCCGCTCCCTGCGTCTTAGGCCAAGGCTCCCCGGCAAAGCTCTCCACCGGAGCGCGAAACATCTTCGCCGCCAGCGCCCGCGAGTCATTTGAAATCTCGGACGAAGCCAGCCGCTTGTCTTCGGCACACATCAGCCCATCCGCGAGCGCGTGAAAATAAGCGCGGCTACCGTTCAAACTGCGGCCGCACACGATGCACTCCGTCAATTCGGGCAAAAAACCAACCAGCCGCGTCAACCACAAGTCGAAATAAGTAACCGGCATCCAAATTTCCGAGCCAGTCAAAGCATGCAGCACCGAAAGCGTCAGCCGGAAGATGGCATCGTTCGCTTCGTGATCCGGCAGCAATTCGTCGAGCAACTCAGCCACATGAGCCAGCGCCACCGCCCGCGCATAACTGACTTCGCTAGCCAGCGGAGATTCCAGCACTTCGCAAGCATCCAGCCGCGCCAGCTCCTGCCGCTCGCGGACGTCATAAAACGCCCGCACATAAGTCATCGGCTCCAGCGCCCCGCCAAACCGCCGCTTCGACTTCTTCGCCGACCGCGCTACGCCGCGCACTTTGCCCTCCGCGCGCGTAAACAGCGTGACCAGCAAATCGGCCTCGCGCAGCGGATAGGTGCGCAGCACGATCGCTTCCGACTCCCTTAGTGCCATGGGAGGTCAGCCGGTGAACGCTTGGGCGTAATGGTGGTAGTTACCATGCCAACCTATGGCTTCTTACCCGACTTGAGATCCGCGACGATCCGCTCCAATGTCGCAATCGCCTCCTTGACCTTGGCACAGAGAGCCGGATCGGTTTTTGGTGTGCATGTTGCGAGAATTGCTTTCAAACCCTTGATCTCAGCTTCTAGCTGAGCGATGATCTCCCTGGTCTCCATAACCACCTCCATCTCTGCGACATCTTGGCCCGTCATCTAGCGCTTAAGAGTACTCGCTTCGACGGCCGTTCTGCGCGGCTACGGTCATTTTCTCCTCGTCTCGAATTGGCACTTTCCCTCCGCGCGCGTAAACAGCGTGACCAGCAAATCGGCCTCGCGCAGCGGATACGTGCGCAGCACGATCGCTTCCGACTCCCTCAGTGCCATGGGCGCTCAGCAGCTTCATTAACGCACGATTGTAACGGACAGACCTGAGATGCAAGAAGCCGTCAGCATCCGGTTGAAAAGGCAGGAACAACTTAGCAACAAAACAGGGGCGGTCGTGAGGGTCCGAACGTCGCCAACCTTGCAGCGACACTGACCCATGACCGTCCCAAATTCCACTCTATGAGAGTTACTCACGACACTTTAGCTGCTCCTCCGGGCGCGCACAATACAGTGGATTCCGTAGTCCAGCATGCTCGAGCATCCGCACTTTTTTATCCTTAAATTATCGAGACAACTCTAACGGCGTTTTGGTGTTCTCTTGTGTTGCAGTCTCGCTCTCGAGGAGGAAGTGTGCGCAAATCGCTTTGGATGATCGTAATTTTGGCCCTGCCACTAACAATGATGGGGTGCGGCAGTGGATCAAGCTCCACCAACATCAATGGAAACTGGAGTGCCACCCTGACCACCACCTCAGGAGGGCAGCCGGTCTATTCCTTCACCACCACGCTGACCGAAGCTGGCGGAAACGGGTTGAGTATTACGAATTTCACATTCACATCGACGGGCTCGTGCTTCGTGTCGGGCCAGACAACGGAGACCGGCAGCTTCACTCTGAGCGGAAATTTCAGCGGCAGTGTCAAGGGCACGTTTGGAATGACGATCACCGGCGCCCAAAACGTACTCTCCCTTCAGGGCGGCATCGGCCCCAACAACACGCTCACCGGCAACTGGAGCGTGACAGGATCGTCCTGCAGCGGAGAAGGAACCTTCGTCTTTACCCGAATGTGAATGTAATCCGAGGGGCAGCGAAAAGCGCGCGCCGTATCGAGCGGCGCGCGCTTTTGACGCGGAAAGCTGCGAATTATTTACACAGGCAATTTCTTATCGCCCGTAATACGCGGCATTCCGCGCGGTGAACTCGTTCCACTTCTCGGGCAGATCGTCGAGCGCGAAAATCGCCGATACCGGGCACACCGGCACGCACGCGCCACAATCGATGCACTCGACCGGGTCGATGTAGAGCAACGGTTCGGTCGCATATTTTTCCTCATCCTTCTTGGGATGAATGCAATCCACCGGACACGCATCCACGCACGCGGTGTCTTTGGTGTTGATGCAAGGCTCTGCAATCACATAGGCCATAAGGGTGTCAGTCTCCTGAGAATCTATGCAGATATTTTACTACCACAGGGGGCGGCTCGGCGAACGCACATTCTAGCAAGAAACGCGGGCCACGGTATAGCGAATATATGGTGCCGGGAAAAGTTCAAAACAGGTCAGGATGCTGCACCTAAGAGAATCTTCTCGACAAACAAAACGGCTGGCAGCGTTCGCTGCCAGCCGTTGTTCATTTTCAGCTCGACTCTTTTCAGATCAAGCTTTGGGCCAACTTACCGGTGCCCGCCGCCGTGCCCACCACCGCCACCGTGTCCACCGCCACCGTGGAATCCACCTCCACCTCCACCGTGGAAGCCGCCGCCACCATGGAACCCTCCGCCACCGCGGGCTGCTCGACCGTGAAATCCACCACCGCTACGTGCGTATCCGCGGCCCCCAGCATATCCTCGTCCAGCATATCCCCGTCCAGCGTATCCGCGGCCGCCGGCGAAGCCACGTCCGTATGCCCCACGGCCATACGCGCCATGACCCCAGCCGCCGCGCCCATACCAGCCATGGCCCCAACCACCGTGCCAGCCCCACCACGGGCCAGCGCCGATAAACACTCCGCCCACAAACCAGTCAGGTCCGTAGAAGCCATAAGGCGCGCAGGCGTAAGGATAATAATCGTAGTAGCCGTACGCACATACCGGCTCTACGCCAATTCCGACCGCGACCTGCGCTTGCGAATAGGCCAGCGGAACCATCAAAACCGCAATCAAAGCCAAATATTTCATGTACCGCATAGTTCCCCCTTGTCCCAGATCCGCGCCCCGACGGCAAAACCCACCGAATCTGCAGGTCTTCTGGATCTCTTTTTCTATCCGAAGCGCCTATCTATTTGAACGCAGATCGCGAAAAAAAGTTGCAGGTTTGGGAGTGGCTGATTTCAGCCACCCTGCCTGAAATCAACCACTTACAAGGAGTAGGGCCCGGGCCGAACCTGGGAAAGCCCTCCCGTTCTCGTTCCAAGCCCACTCCTAGACGTCAGGGCCTGTATATCCAAGTCTGAGCGGTGGCCTGATCGTTATTCGCGTAGCCGCCCGCCAGCAGTACGCTGCCGTCGCGCAGCTTTGTTTCGCTCATGAAGTGCCATTTGTCGTTCATCTCTCCCGCAGCCACCAAAAACTTCCCGCTCACCGGATCGAAAACTTCCACTTCCCTGCTCCCACCCGCAATCAACACTCTTCCAGCGGGCAACTGCACGGCTTCGTCGGGCAGCTTGAAACGGCTGTCGTTCATCGGGGATGCAGCCGTGAACTTACCCGTGTGCGGATCAAAAATCTCTGCGCTGCCCAGATTCCCATTCCGGCCCCGCGAATCAGACCCGCCCGCAATCAACACTCTCGCATCCGGGAAGAGCCCCGCGGTATGCTTACAGCGGGCTGTGCTCAGGCCACCGGTCTCAGGAAAATGCGCCGCTCTTCGGATCGTACAACTCCGCGCTCGCTGAAACGCTCCCTGCGTATCCACCTGCAATGAGAACCCGGCCATCGTTCAGCAGCGTCGCTGTATGGGAGACGCGCGCATGGTGCATGGAACCGGTTGGCCGAAACGAAAGCGTCTTGGCATTGAAAATCTCCGCCGATGCCAGCGATTCGTTATCCCGCTCTTCACCGCCCGCAAGCAGCACATCGCCGTCCGCCAGCAGTGTAGCGCTCGGCCTTCCGCGCCGCGACGGTCATCTTCGCAATCATCGCAAACTTGCCAGTCGCCGGATCATATAACTCCGCCGAATCCGTGCCCCCGTTACCGACCCACCCTCCGGCAATCAGCACCTTGCCCGACCGCAGCAAGCACGGCGACATGCCCCACGCGGCCAATGCTCATCTCTCCCGTAGCCTGAAACTTGCAGGTCAGCGGATCATAAAGCTCGGCCGACTTGTAAAAATCCTGATTACGCCGCATGCCTCCTGCGATGAGAACTTTTCCATCGGGCAAAAGAGTGGCGGTCTGTCCCGAACGCGGTTCCAGCATCGGCGCGGCAGGGGTGACCGATCCGGCTCGGGCGCCAGGGGAAACGTCGGGACGAAACGCGATGGCAGCGATGGCAAATGTGATGACGATGAAAGCAACGGGGAGCAGGCGGGAACGGTTCATGGCGATCCTCCTGGCAAGTCAGACGGTTCACCGCAATGACAGTAAGCAGACGGCCGCTTTTCTATCGGCGGCGAACGATTACGCGTTAACTAATGCCTCACTCGGCTCGTACTCCACGATGTACCCCGCCACAGCACTAGCGGCAACCGTCAAAGGCGAGGCCAGATACATCTGCCCCGGACCACTGCGCCCTGGAAAGTTGCGGTTCTGCGCGCTGATCACCACCTGATCGGGGCGCGTCGAAACCCCCGGCCCCGCGTTGATGCAAGCCCCACAACTCGGCTCGATCACAATCGCACCGGCTTTCTGAAACACATCCAGGTAGCCCTTGCGCAAGCAATATTCGCGCGTCTCCTGCGATCCAAACTGAATGTAGAACTTCACCGAATCAGCCACGCGCTTGCCCTGCTTCAGCGCATCGGCTAGCACGGCAGCGTACATGTCCATATCTTCATTCTTGCCCGCAGTGCAAGTGCCGCCGTAGGCAATTTCAACCGGCACCGGCGTGTTCAGCTCGCGCACATATTTTCCATTCCCCGGATCGCCCGGGGTCGCGACCATCGGCGTAATCTCCGACGCGTCGAGTTCGATCACGTGCGCGTACTGCGCATCCGCGTCGCTGTACAAGCCTTCGATCATCGCCTCGGCCTTCGCGCGATTCATCCCGCGCCGCTCCACCAGAAAGTCCACCGCTTTCTTGTCGGGAGCGACGATGCCAGTGAATCCGCCAATCTCGGCCGCCATGTTGGTCATCGTGGCGCGCTCATCCACGCTGAGTTCTTCGATGGCCTCGCCCGCATACTCCATCACTTTCGCCAGTGCCTTGCCGCTGCGCACGTAGTCGAGGCTAAGAATCTTCAGGATGAAATCCTTCGCCGTGGCATTCGCGTGCCTCCTGCCGCGAATCACAATCTTCACCGACTCCGGCACCTTCACCCGCACGTCCTTCGTGATCCAGCTATTGAAAACGTCTGTCGTGCCGATGCCAAAAGCGACGCAGCCCATCGCGCCCACGTGCGGCGTGTGCGAATCCGAGCCGATGTTTAACTGCCCCGGCAGCGCGTAACTTTCCAGCACGATCGAGTGGCAAATACCCTCCGACCCCTTGCGATCTTTCAACTCTCCATGCAGCTTGATTCCCTGCTTCGCCGCAAAGTCCTGCTGCTTCAGCTTGAGTTGCGTGGCGAGATCGAGCAGCCCCAGCTTCTTCTTCTCCTCCGAAATCACTTCATCCAGAAACGTAAGATGGTCGCGGAAAAAGATAATGCTGGAAGCGTCATTCACCTTCGCGTCCTTGCCGACGTAACGTTCAAAGAAGATCGCCGCCATCGGCGTCACGTACTCATGGCTGAAGCGCAGGTCAGCCTGAGCAAACCCGGTGTCACCCTGCTTCACCGCCACCACTCCCACTTCGCCTTTTTCATTCTTCATGTGCCGCGCGAAGATTTTCTCCGCCAAAGTCATCGCACGCTTACCTGTCGTTACTGGCGGCAAAAACACCTTCCCCTGCATCCGCGCCACATTGAACGGAAATAGCCCGCCGTACTCAATCACCTGCCGCGTAATCTCGTCTTCTCCGGCAGTGAATTCGCTGAGCGCAATCTCCTCTCCCGCGCGAATCCTGTCGATCAACGAAAAATCAGTCGAAGTCAGCACGCCTAGGTTCTGGCAATTCTGCTTGTAGATGCGCTCAATGTTCTCGGCGATCACAACCTGAATCCCCGCGCACATTTCCGCATAAGGCGACTGCTCGCGGCTCGACCCTTTCCCGCGCCGCTTCCCGCTCACCGCGCAAACAAAGCCGCCGCGCTTCACCTCGCCGCGCCCAATCGGCGTCACGCTGCCGCACTTCAGCCCAACATAAGGAATCTCACCCAGCGTCTCGTCAAAATAAAAACAGTAGTGCGCGGGAGTGATCTCGTCGGTCGAGATGTCGTCGCGCAGCTTGGGATTGTTCCCCGGATTCTTCGTATCCCAAGGCAAATCCTCGCCCGCCAACTGCCGCTTGATCAGTTCGGGATCTTCCGTAAGAAAAAGAATGCGCCCACGCAGCCGCACTTTATCCGGCCGCTTTTCAATTTTGCGTTCCAAAAGAGAGTTGATCACATTGAACCTGTAAGAGTTAGAAATTTAGAAAAGCCAGAAGCGGAGAGCAATCCCACACCGTAATTGTAACGCGCCAAAGTACCCGGCGTACCCCGTGCGATCCCGTGTCCTCTGTGGTTGAAGGTTTTTCTTGCGGCAGCAGGCAAAAGTCTATCTCTCATACACGCGTGGGTCCGGCAAACTCTCCAGCCCCCGCCCAGCAAAGATGTCCCCAAACTCGCGCAACAAAGCGTCATGGATCAGCCCGTTCGATGCCAGAGTTTCGCTGCTGCTGATCTCAAATGGCGACCCATCGAAGCGCGTCACTCTGCCGCCGGCCTCTTCCACGATCAGCACACCCGCCGCCGTGTCCCACGGATTCAGATTGAACTCCCAAAACCCGTCGTAGCGGCCACAGGCCACGTTGCACAAATCCAGCGCCGCCGATCCCGCCCGCCGCACTCCATGCGAATGCAGCGTGATCTGGTGATAAAAATAAATGTTCGGATTCTTATGCCGCTTGTGGCTGGGAAAGCCCGTGCCCACTAGCGATTCCTTCAGCGCAGCCGTTTTCGAAACATGAATCGTCTCGCCGTTAAGCTGCGCTCCTCTTCCCTGCTCCGCCGAAAACAACTCGTCGCGCGTGGGATCGTAAATCACCGCGGCGATGCGCTTGCTTGGTTTTCCGGATAAACGTTGCTCCAGCCCCTGGTGTTCCAGGCCAATCGAAACGCAGAAAACCGGATACCCGTGCGCAAAGTTCGTCGTCCCATCCAGCGGATCGACATACCAGCGATATTCGCTGCCCTGATCGCTGAGCCCCTGCTCCTCGCCAAGAACATCGTGCGTGGGCCACTGCTCCCGAATCCGGTCGCGGATCAGCACTTCGGAAGCGCGGTCCGCCGCCGTAACCAAATCGGCGTCGCCCTTGTATTCAATCTTCAAGTGCTGCTGGAAGTAATGCATCAGCAAAGCGCCCGCCTCGCGCGCGATGGCCGACATGGCAGGAAGAAAGCTATCGTGGTTGGAAGACATAATCGGGCTTCGGCTTTCGGGCTTCGGCTTTCGGCGAAAAGCTAAAGAGACCGAGTGACGTGTTCAGCATCGGAAGCAAAGGAGTCTTTGGGTGAAGCAGCGCTTCAGCGCCGCGATGAACGTGGAAGAACCAAACGCGCTTTAGCCCTTGACCGGCCGAAGCCCGAAAGCCGAAGCCCGAAGCCCGCCTCACTTCTTCTTCCCGCCGTCTTCCGCAATGTACATAATCTCGTGCTTAAAAATAAATAGGTTGGGAGCGCCTTCCCTCGTCAGCCGCACCATGTTCTTATCGTAGTACTCGATCCACCCGCTCACCGTCTGGCCATCCATCAACTTGACGCTGACGTGCCTCTGCTTCTCGCCCAAATTTTTCAGGAAGCTGGCTTCTTCAAAGGTTTCTTCAGGGGGCGGAGTCCGGCCATGCTTGGCGGGATTGGGGTTTCCCTGCGCACGGAAAGCCATTGCCACATTGTACACGCAACGCTTAATCGTCTCCCTGAATCCCGCGCGGAGGGTCCTTGAGCGCGGGAGTGGCACCTTCGTTGGGAGTCCTTGGCGTTTCACCAAGCTCCACTGCGGGTTGATGACGATGCGATGGCCGGAGTATGAGTGAGGCTATTGCTGATGGTTGATTGCTGATTGTTGATTTAGGGACCTGGCGCTTTGCGCGCTCAGGATTTCAATCAACAATCCAAATCGGCGATCAGCAATTCAGGATGGCTGGTTCGATTCAAGAGAGCGAGGAGGTCCGCTGAGAACATCCGCGGAGTCGCGCGGAGCGGCCTCGCGATAAACTGGTTAGCGGCAATATTTCCTATGCGTGTGAGGGTGCTTTTCTTCGGGGTGCTGAAAGATCTGGCGGGCAAGTCCAGCGATGTGCTGGAGTTGCGGGAGGGGGCATTAGTGCGGGATTTGATCGCGCACTGCGGGGCCGAGGTTCCTGGGATGAGAGGTGCGTTGGGGGCGATTGCCGTGGCCGTCAATGAGAGGTACAGCGGGCCAGAGACTGTGCTGAAGTCCGATGACGAAGTGGCTTTGCTGCCCCCGGTTAGTGGTGGATTGGCCAGGGCGTCGATCGTCAGGAATCCAATTGACGCGCAGGGCGTGCTGGCTGGCATCAAGCGGGGTGAGGATGGGGCTGCGGTGGTGTTTGAGGGCGTGGTGCGGAATCAGACTCGGGGACGGCGGACCCTCTATCTTGACTACGAAGCGTACGAGGAGATGGCGCTGGATCAGATGGAGCAACTGGGCGCGCAGGCTCTGAAACAGTTTGCGGTTCGCGAGGTGGCCTTGGTGCACCGGTTGGGGCGGCTGGAGATTGGGGAGACGAGCGTGCTGATCGCGGTGGCATCGGCTCATCGCGCGGCGGCGTTCGATGCTTGCCGGTGGTTGATTGATACTTTGAAACGGACGGTTCCGATCTGGAAGAAAGAATATTTTGAGGATGGTGCAGTGTGGGCGGATGGCGAAGCGTTTCCTGAGGAAATTCGGCGAGGGCGAGGCAGCCCTGATGGGGAGGGTGCATCTAAGTGAGCGTTTGGGAGTGGGCGGGCCAAAGATCAGAGCTGAGCAGTTGTAGAAATACCTTGCCCGGCCGAGGGTGGTGCAAGCCTAGAGGGGTCCTTCGACTGCGGCTGTGCTTCGCTTTCGCGACGCACAGCCTTCGCTCAGGATGACAGTGTGGTGGTGATGGCAAAAATGCGCCTCGCTGCGCTTGGCTGAACAGGCGAAGGCGTCCGTTCCCACACCAGTTGGCGACCGGGTCAGAGACCCGGTCCTACACGTATACTTCGTTTACTGAATGAGAAAATCCTTCATTGTGATTCTGCTGGTGGTGGTTTGCGCTGCTTATGCGCACCAGCAGGCTTCGGGTCAGACGAAGCAGCAGGCTCCGGCACAGAAGCAGGCCGAGCCGGAAACTACGCTCAAGGTTGACGTCAAGCTGGTCAATGTTTATGTGACCGTTACCGACGACCACGGCGCGCCTGTAGGCGGGCTTAAGAAAGAGAATTTTGTAGTGAAGGAAGATGGGATCGAGCAGAAGATCTCGATTTTTGATAAAGAGTCGGCTCTGCCGCTTTCGATTGCGCTGGCGATTGATACGAGTTTGAGCACGCGGCACGATCTGCCGCTGGAGCAGGCTTCGGCAAAGCGGTTTGCCAAGGCGATCTTGCGGCCGGTGGATGCGTTGTCGGTATATGGGTTCAGCGAGACGGTGTTGCAGGCCATTGGTTACACGGCAGACCTGAAGCGTATCGACGAGGGGATCGACCACATTCGGCTGGGAGCGGCTACGGCGCTTTATGACGCAGTGTATATCGCCTCGCGGGCGCTTGACCACCGGCAGGGACGGAAGGTGATGGTGCTGATTACCGACGGCGGAGACACGATCAGCAGGGTGGATTACAAAGAGGCGGCGCGCGCGGCCGAAGAGGCTGAGGCGCTGGTGTACAGCATCATCGTGGTGCCGATTGAGAATAGCGCGGGGCGCGAGATTGGCGGCGAACATGCGCTGATTCAGCTTTCGGAAGATACCGGAGGGAAGTACTATTACGCGACTTCGATGTCGCAGCTTGACGAGGCGTTCCGGAAGATCAGCGATGAACTGCGGACGCAGTACCTCCTGGCCTACTATCCATCACAGCGGGCGTCGTTCTCGCAGTTCCGGAAAATTCAAGTGGGGATTACCGGGCCAGCCGAGGCGGCGGCTTACCACGTGCGGCATCGCGCTGGTTATTACACAACGAAGTCGGAGTTTTAGAGCAGTGGTCAGGGGCCAGTGGTCAGTGGCCAGTACGTCAAAAGCTTTCACGCGGAGTTCGCGGGGAAGGGCCGCGGAGGCGCGGAGAGGAGTTGGAGCCTTTCAGTTTTCTGTGCTTGATTGACAAGGATGGTGGAGGGTTTGGTATTGTTCGGACTTGCTTCTACATGCTGAGGATTGATTTTCCATCCTAAGAATCGACTTGGGTTTGCGGGTGCTGGCTTTTGAGTTGTGTGCTCGCACTGGGTTGAGATGCGCGTTTCTTGTCCCATCGAACGGCGATTGCCGATCCAGCTTTTTGTTTTTAAGCGGAACTTTAAGAGAGGTTCAGTGAATAGTTTGAATGGAAGGTCGTCTGGCTTGAACTGGGATTCCTCTCGCTGTTTCGTTGCGCGAGTTGCAGTGTTCGCGTTGGTCGCCTTGCCGATTTCGCCGTGGCTAATGGCACAGACGGTGGGGACAGGCAGTATTGTGGGCACCGTTACTGATGCTCAACAGAAGGCGCTCAGTGGGGCCGCGGTGTCGATCACAAATAAGACCACCGCTGCGGTGATTCATGTCGCTACATCGCCGGCGGGAATTTATTCGTCGGGGCCGATTCAACCGGGAGAGTATGTCATAAGCATCGAGATCAAGGGATTCAACCCTGAGCGCCTGCCTTTGGCGGTTCATGTGGGGAACACGACTCGCGGCGATGTAACGATGCGCGTCGGGACGGAGAAGGCGCAGCTTGAGGTTGCCGTAGGTACGGCCGTCAACGTTGAACAGGCCACCGTACAAAGCGTGGTCGATGGAAATCAGATGGAGAAGCTCCCGATCGGCGGGCGAAATCCACTTGACCTGGCGCAGCTTGAGTCCGGCGTGCAACTGCAGGACGGCGGCGTTCTTAGTGCGAGCAAGAATGGGCTCTCGTCGGTTTCAACTCTAAGCCGGTATGGGCGTGGGGTTAGGACCGAAGTGGATGGAGTTGACGTCAGCGAAGAGACGGCAGGCTCTACTACGCAGAACATTCCCGCCAGCGCGATTCTGGAGTTTCAGCTTCCGCAGTCGATGCTCGATTTCTCGACCGGGCCGTCCGCTTCAACGGTGAACATCGTTACGCGGTCGGGAAGCGACCAGATACACGGTGCGCTGTTCGGAGTGTACCGAGGCGATCAGCTTGCGGCGGCGATTCCGGGATCGACGGCGGGTTCTTCGTCTTCGTTTCAGCGGGAACAGTTTGGAGCGAATGCGGGAGGAGCGATCGTCAGGGATAAAATTTTCTGGTTTGCCGATGCCGAGCGCACGCAGCAGAATCTGACCGCTGTTGAACCATTTAGCTATCCGTTTAACGCGCTCAAAACGAGCCTCTCGCAGCCCTACCGCGAGTTCGATACCGATGAACGCGTGGACTGGAACATGCGGGGGAGCACGCGGGCCTTCTACCGCTTCAATTTTTTTCAGAACAACGATCTGCGGCCCGCCGGCTCGGCCACTTCTACGCAACAGCTTCGCAACGACAACAACACCGCTACGAACGCGTTGGGTGTTGATTTCAATACCGGCGCGTACGCGCACAGCTTGCGCTTTGAATACCTCAAGCTTCGCGATGCGGTGTCAGATGCCACCAGTGGGCTGGGCGCGGCCGATAATCCGATTCCAGGCCTGGGTATTAATATTGGCGCGGCTACGGCGGGGAATTGCATTCTGAGTGAGGGCGGCAGCTACTGCGGCGGCCCGAGCTGGCTGGCGCCGCAGCAGTCGATTCAGGCGGACAAACTGGCGAGGTATGACGGTAGCAGGGTGTGGGGCGAGCATATCTTCCGTTATGGTGTGTCGTTCAATCGGATTGACGCCGCGCGTCTGGCGGCGTTCTCGCAGTTTCCGCAGGTGGGAACGACTTCCCCGTTAGGGTCAACATCATCTGATCCTACGTCTTATCTGGCGGATTGGGTTAGCTTGGGAAATGGGGTCGGGTTCTCCACGGGAAAAACTGCGTTTGGCCTGCACGGTGGAGGATTAGGTCCAGACAACCGGATCGAAATGTATGTGGGCGACCGGTGGCAGTACAGCCCTCGATTGACTTTGACATTTGGCGTGCACTACGTGCGCGATACGGGTCGCACCGACAGCGGCCTCGGCGCGTTGCCGGACCTGAATCAGTGGCTGCCGGGATTGGGGGCGCAGGTTCGGAATCCAAGCGCGAATTTCGGACCGCAATTCGGATTTGCGTGGGATGCGGGCGGGACCGGCAAGACCGTTATCCGCGGCGGGGCCGGATTGTTTTATGAGAGCACGATCTGGAACAGCACGCTGCTGGATAATCCGGCGCGCAGTACGAAGGGGATTTTCAATAACGCTCCCCAAGTTTGCTCTGGAGGCGTTCCTGCGCCGTTTGCCTGGCCTACCAGTCTGCTGGGCGCTACGTTTCCCGATGGATCGGCCACGGTTGTGAGCACACCGACCGGATTGCAGGCGTTGCCAACATTCTGCGGGCAGACGATCTCGACCGCTGCGCCTGCGATTCTGGCGCTCAGTGGGGCTTACCAGGCGGCAGCCGCTTCCGTCAGCGGCACGCAGCCGAACGGCAGCTTTGTCGGTACGGCGCTATCGGCACTAAATCCCAACTATGACATTTTTTACCCGAACTACCGCTCGCCGCGTTCGTGGCAGATGAACCTTGGCATGGAGAAGGAGATCCGTCCGGGGACGGTGGTGAGTGTGGATTACATCCGCAATATCGGCGAGCATAACCTGATCGGCGAGGACGTCAACCACAGCGGTGCGGCGCGCAGCTTCAATCAAGCCAACGCGGTGGCGGCCCGAGATGCCGCGCAAACGGCCGCCGGCTGCCCTACCGGGTTCGGACAGGCTACATGCATGATCACCGCGTTGGGCCAGGCGGGGGCTCAGGCGGCCTACTCGAAGGCGGGGCTGGATTCGAACCTGGCCACGACGGGCGGCGGGCCTTGCACCTACTGCGCGTTTCCGGGGACGAATCCGATCACCGGCAATCTTGGAGCGGTGGGCGGAGTCGACGTGATGTTTCCGGTTGGCCGCTCGGTTTACAGCGGCGCGCAAGCGAAGCTGGTGACGCGGCTCGACAGACCGGTGCGCGGCGTGAAGACTGCACACCTGCAGGTTTCCTATACGTATTCAAAGTTCATCAGCCAGTCCCAGGACGAGAACTCCTACAGCCTGGCGACGGACAATGACAATCCGACGCGGTTCACGGGGCCGGATGCGCTGGACCGCAAACAGAAGATCTCGTTTGGTGGAACCTTCGATCTGCCGTTCTACACCAAACTCAGCATGGTCGGACATTTGTTTAGCCCGCTTCCGCAAAGCCTGCTGCTTCCGGAACTGACCAACGGCGGCGAAATTTTTGCCAGCGACTGGATCGGAGCGGGGCTGGGTTCGGGTGGTGCGCCAGAGCCTTTGCCGGGAAGTCAGATCGGCCAGTTCTCGCACAGCACCAACATCGACAATCTGCAGACCGTGATCAACAGCTACAACCAGAGCTTTGGCGCAAACCTGACGCCAGCCGGCGCGTGCCTGGTTGCAAACAGCGTGCCTGCCACCAACCACTTCAGGTGCCCGGGGCTGATCTCGGGACCGGCAGTTATGATCCCCAGCGATATGGTCGCGCTGGGCTGGGTGATGCCCACCGTGGATTCGGTTGCTCCTTATGCGATCGGAATTCCGTGGTTGAAGACGATGGACGTGAGGGCATCGTGGCCGATCAAGGTTCGGGAGCGGGTGACGGTCGAACCGAGTGCCAGTGTTTTTAACGTCTTCAATCTGGTCAACACGTTCTTGCCGGGTAACTTGCCGGGGGCTTCGTTGCTGCCGGGCCAGAACGGAGTGCTGGCGCCGAATGTGCTGGGTGGAGTGAGTTCGATTTCGAGTTTCAATTCCTTTCGAGCGGGATTCGGGTCGGGAACGTTCGCCACGGGGGCGCCGCGTCAGTTTGAATTTGGATTGAGGATTAGTTTTTAGGAAAGAAAAAATGAAGGAAGTGAGCCCGCGCCCTGCGGTCGCATGCTCGTGCCCTCCTGCCCTGATATACTGAGAAGACATGCCGGTCCTGAAAAACATCGCCGCCATCGCCAAAGGCATGAGCATCACCTTCATGGAGATGTTCCAGCCCACGACCGTAGAAAATTATCCCGACGGCAAAGGACCGCTCCGCGGCGCCCGCATCGAAGCCCGCTTCCGCGGCGCACACGTCCTGCAGCGCGACGAAAATGGCCTGGAAAAGTGCGTAGCCTGCTTCCTCTGCGCCGCCAACTGCCCCTCCAACTGCATCTACATCGAAGCCGCCGACAACACCGCCGAACACCGCGTAAGCGGCGCCGAACGCTACGCCAAGGTCTACAACATCGATTACAATCGATGTATCTTTTGCGGGTACTGCGTGGAGGCTTGCCCAACCGACGCGATTACGCATGGGCATGGGTTTGAGCTGGCTACGTTCAATGCCAGCAATCTGGTTTATCGCAAGGAGCAAATGCTGGCCCCCCGGCCAGCACACATGGGAGCGAACGTGGTGTTCAATCAAGCCGACGTGGATGGCGGGGCTCCCAGGGAGATGGTTGCCGGGAGTTAGAGTTTGAGTTCGAGCAGATGACACGCCGGTCCCTGGGGGCCGGCGTTTGTGCTTGCTGCTAGTACCTAGTACCGAGTTGCGAGTCCCGACTAAGAAAATCTTTTGCCACGGATTTGCACGGATAAGCCAAGAGCTAAAGGCTAAGAGCTAAGAGCTTCGTATGAATGATTTTCTACAAACCGTTCGCGAGCGCGTTGTGGTTTATGACGGTGCCATGGGAACTAACATCCAGGCGCGCAATCCTACCCTGGATGATTACTGGGGCAAGGAAAATTGCAGCGAAGTGCTCGTGTTGAGCCGTCCCGACATCATTCGGGAGATTCACGCCGACTTCTTTAATGTTGGTTGCGACATCATCGAGACCAATACTTTTGGCGGATCGCGCATCGTGCTGGGTGAGTTTGAGCTTGCCGACCGCGTGCACGAGATCAACATGAAGGCCGCGCAACTGGCGCGCGAAGTGGCAGCGCAGTTCTCGACTGCGGAGCGGCCGCGATTTGTAGCAGGCTCGATGGGCCCGACTACCAAATTGCCGTCGCTTGGTCACATTGGTTTTGAGGCGATGGCTGCAGCGTACGAAGAGCAGGCTGCGGCGCTGATCGAGGGCGGAGTGGACGTACTGCTCATTGAGACTTGCCAGGATTTATTGCAGGCAAAGGTTGCAACCATTGGTGTGCTCGAAGCGATGCGAAAGGCAGGCAAGCGGCTGCCGGTGACCGTGCAGGTCACGCTTCAGGAGACCGGAACGATGCTGCTGGGAACCGAGATTGGCGCGGCGCAGACTGCGCTGGAGCCCTTTGACGTGGAGATCCTCGGGCTGAACTGCGCGACCGGACCGAAGGAGATGAATGATGCGGTGCGCTATCTGGCGGTGAATTCGACCAAAGAAGTCTCGGTACTGCCGAATGCCGGGTTGCCACAAAACGTTGGCGGACACGCCGTGTATAAGCTGACACCGCAGGAACTGGCGGAATATCACAAGCATTTTGTGCAAGATTACGGCGTCAGGGTTGTCGGGGGCTGCTGCGGGACAACTCCCGCTCACTTGAAAGCCGTGGTGGACGCGGTTTCCGGCGTGGAACCGGCGAAGCGTGAGGTGAAGCGGGTGGGCGCGGCTTCGAGTGCTTACACTTCCGTGCCGCTCGATCTGGAGCCGAAGCCTTTGATTGTCGCCGAGGAAATGAATACGACTACCCGCGTCGAACATTTCCGGAATCTGGTGCGGGCGAAGAAGTACGACGACATTCTGGCTCTAGCAAAGAAGTTGGCGAACGACGGATCGCACATGCTGGACCTGTGCTGCGCGATTGTGGGCGAAGACGAGAAGGGATACATCACATCGATCCTGGAAAGGATTGCTACGCGGGTTCCGGCGCCGATTCTGGTGGATTCCACCGAGGCAGATGTCGTCGATGAGGCGCTGAAGCGGATTCCGGGACGGGCGATTATCAACTCGATCAATTTAGAGGATGGAGAAAAGCGGACGTCGCTGGTGCTGCCCATGGCGAAGCGCTACGGCGCAGCAGTGATCGCTCTGACCATTGATGAAGATGGAATGGCGTTGACGGCGGAGAAGAAGACGGCGATTGCGCACCGGATCTTCGACTTGGCTACGCAGAAATATGGGCTGGATGGAACTGATCTCATTTTTGATGCCCTGACGTTGCCGATTTCCACCGGGCAGGAAGAGTATCGCACCGCAGGCATCGAGACCTTGAAGGCGGTCGAGCGGATCAAGAAGGAATTGCCTTCCGTGAAGACGATTCTCGGAGTGAGCAATATTTCGTTTGGGCTGGATGCTTATCCGCGGCGGGTTTTGAATTCGGTGTTCATGCACGAGGCCGTGAATCGCGGGCTGGATCTGGCCATCGTGAACTATACGAAGATTTATCCGCTGTACAAGATCCCGCAGGAAGAAGTGGATCTGGCGCGGAAGCTGATTTTCCGGGACGAGTCGGACGGCGATCCGCTGCAGAAATACATGAATCACTTTGCCGGGCTGAAGGGCAAACCCGCGGCTTCTACTACCGCTCACGTGGATACGCTTTCGGTTGAGGACAAGCTGAAGTTTGCCATCATCAACGGGGAGAAATCTGTCGGCGAGGGCGCGAAGAAGAAATCTCTGGAGCAGTTGATCGAGGAGGCACTTAGTTCCTACTCTGCGCTGGAATTGATCAATACCGTCCTTCTCGACGGGATGAAGACGGTCGGCGATCTGTTCGGCGCGCGCAAGATGCAACTCCCCTCGGTGCTCGATTCGGCTGGCGTGATGAAGCAAGCCGTCGCTTATCTCGAACCGAAGATGGAAAAGAAAGTTGGCGGGTCACAGAAAGGTACGATTGTGCTCGCGACCGTAAAGGGCGATGTCCACGACATCGGAAAAAATCTGGTGGACATCATTTTGTCGAACAACGGATTCAAGGTGGTGAATCTAGGGATCAAGCAGCCGGGAGACAAGATTATCAGCGCCGCGCAGGAGCACGGGGCGGATGCGATTGGGCTCAGCGGGCTGCTCGTGAAATCTACTCTGGAGATGAAGTATGTGATCCAGGACTTGCAGCGGCAAAAGCTGGAGTTTCCTGTGATCTGCGGGGGGGCGGCTCTCACGCGCAAGTATGTGGAAGACGATTTGCGGCGCGAGTATGCGAACGCTGTTTTCTATGCGGAGGACGCGTTTGCCGGGCTGCACGTGATGGAAGACCTGGTCACCGAGGATGGTGCGCGAGAGACGCGCCTGCGGGATGGGCGCACGGTGAAAGAGTACGCGAAGGCCGCAGCGGTGGACGAAGAGACCGGGCCGGTGTTTGCCGAGCGGAGCGCTGTGGTGGCAGACGCGCCGAATATTCCGGAGCCTCCGTTCTGGGGAGTGCGAGTGCAGCAGTACGACGTGCGCGACGTGTTCCCTTACATCAATGAGACGGCGCTGTTCAAAAATCAGTGGCAGTTGAAGACGGCTTCGCAAGCGGATTATGTGCGGCTGGTGGAGGAGAAGTTCCGTCCGGTGAAGAAAAAGTTGGAAGAGGAAGTGGCGGAAACAGGGTTGTTTGAGCCGAAAGTGGTTTGGGGATATTTTCCTTGCCAGAGTGAGGGGAATGATGTGGTGGTTTACGAGCCGATGGAGGAACAGCCGAGTTTGCGCTCGGCACGGACGGGCGAAGGCGCCCGTCCCCACACGAGGGGTGCCGAACTGTTGCGGTTTACTTTTCCGCGGCAGCGGGAGGGGCGGCGGCTTTGCATTTCGGATTTTTTTGCCGCTAAGAGTTCTGGGAAGCTGGACGTGATTGGGGTTTCGCTGGTGACGATTGGGGCTAAGGCTTCGGTTGAAACTCAGAGGTTGTTTGAGGGCGGGGAGTATACCAAATACTTGTACCTGCACGGGCTGAGTGTGGAGACGGCAGAAGCGTTGGCGGAATTGCATCATAAGAAGATGCGCGAAGAGTTGAGGATTGCTGGCGAAGATGCGGCACAGATTCGTGACTTGTTTCATCAGAAGTATCGTGGGTCGAGGTATTCGTTCGGGTATCCGGCCTGCCCCAATCTGGAGGATCAGACGAAGTTGTTTGTGCTGCTTCGCCCCGAGGAGAACGTTGGTGTGCGGCTGACTTCAGGATTTTTACTGGAGCCGGAGCAGAGTACTTCGGCGCTGGTGGTGCATCATCCGGGAGCGAAGTATTTCGTGGTGTGAGGAAGGCGACACCCACCACGGAGCGCGGAGCCACGGAGAAAGGTGTTCAGGGGAAAACTCCTCGCGGGGCCTGCCGCACTATCTGCGTGAAAGGGGTCCTTCGACTGCGCATGATCGGCCATGCCGATCATGCTCCCCTCAGAATGGCATTCAATGAGAACGCTGCGCGTGCTTTTTCCCGGCCAACCGGTAAAGACAAAGAAGGCATCTTCTTCCCTATGATTCGCAAACTGCCATCGGGCGAGTATCGTTTGTATTCCCGGAAGAAAGATGCGAAGACGGGGAAACGGAAGAACCTGGGGACGTTTTCGTCGCGGGCGGCGGCGCAGAAGCATGAGCGCGCAGTGCAGTATTTCAAGCGGGGGTAAGCGATTGAGCCCTGACCGGAAATTCCGTTTGAGACTTCGAACGGTGCGCGCGGGTAAGGGGTCCTTCGACTGCGCATGATCGGCTTTTGGCCGACCATGCTTCGCTCAGGATGACAAATCCTTATAGGTCAGGCTGACAATCCTAAATAATTAGAACGTGGCGGCTAGGCGGAGGAAATAGCTTCGGGGAGGGGCTATGGCGTTGCCGGAGAACAGCCCGGCGAAATCGAGGACGTTCAGGCGATTGTTGAGATTTTCGGCGTCGGCTTGTAGGCGGAGAGAGCGGTTTTCCTTTTTGTAGAGTTCGGCACCCGTTGAAAGATCGACCGACAAGTTGGGGCGAACCCGTCCGTCGACAAAGTTGACTCGGTTCACTACTGCCTGCCCATATTCTGCAAGCGCTTCCTGATACGCAAGATCTGGGTTCGACGAACCAGCAAATTCGAAAGGCAGGCCGCTGCCATATTCCAATCCTGCGGCAATCCACACCCGCGAATGCAGTTGATAGCGAACGCGCGCACGCAGTGTATTGCGCTGGTCTTGCGAATCCGGGAAATGGCCGGTGACTTTAGTCGTTGCCGTTACAGCATCGTCCCCGATGAACAGGCCACCCGTCACGGGGAACCAGGCGTTGCCAACCATGTAGGAATAGCTGAGGAAACCGGAAAAGCGGTTCCAGTGAAGCAGTTCGAGCTTGCCTTCCGCGCCATAGACGATGGCTTTGCGAAAAGCTATGGGAAAGCTCACGGCCGTGCTGAGGATTTCATCGTCATCGGCAAAGTTATCGACGTAACGGCGGAAATAGTTGGCGTCGAAGCGGAACTGGTTGAGAAAACTTCTGGTCGCGCCGACTTCGAAATAATTGCCGTGAGAAGGCTGGACTGGGAGACGAAGAACGTTGGGGTTCAGCACGGTTACGTCGGGCGAACTGGCCAAGAGAATATTTTCGAACGATGGCGTTTGAAAAACGCGGTCGTAGGAAGCATGAACGACCAGATTCGCCGCAGGAAAATAGCGTCCGACCGAGATACGAGGGCTGACGGCGTTTTGATTTACTACAAGCTGATAGTGATCCCAGCGGAGGCCGGCATTTACGGTCCATTGGCCGAGATGGATTAGATCCTGAATGTAGGCCGACTGTTCGAGATCGGGGCGGTTACCGGTGAAGGCGAACGTGGCGGGCGTGCCGGGGTCGAATGGGTAGTAGGGATCGCTTGGACTTGCGGTGATGATGTCGCTGAAGTTTTCGTGGAGGAAGAGATTGTCGGATTCCATGCCGGCCTTCCATTCATGGCGGCCGTGATGGATGGAGACCGCGGCGTTGAAATATCCTTCTTTAAAGTCGTTGTGCAGGAAGGCAGCGATGGGCCAGGCGCCGTTGTTGGAGTTGAGATCGTCAGAGTTGTCGCGCACCATGCCGTGAAGGTTGGCTAAAACATTCGGCGAGAAAATGTGCTGGTAGGAAGCGATACCGATCGTCTCGAAATTGCCGGCGGTCTGAAGCTGGGGCGTCGTAGCCGAAGGAATCTGGAGTTGTGGGAACTGCTGGAGTTGCTCGTTGGGTATTTCGAAGCGGGCAAGTTCGCGGCGGACACTGAGGGTGAGGCGGTCCTTGGGAGTGAGGTCGCGGTCATAGCTTAGAGAGAAGTCCCCGGTGGTACCGCGATTGGTGTAGTTCTCGGGGACTACGGGATTGAGATAGCGGGCGGTCATGTTGCCGGAGGCGCTGACCCCGACCGTGTTGTGTCCCCAGGAATCTTGAGCGCTGGCGAAGGCTCCGCCAGTGTCGAAGCTGCCGCCGGAGAGGACAAGCTGGCCGTGAAGGCCGGGTTGCATGTCGCGCAAGGTGTTGACTTCGATTACGCCGCCCATCTTGCGCCCATACTCGGCGGGGATCCCAGCGGTGTAGATGGTGAGGGAGTCGATGTCGTCGGCTTCGATTTCGGGGCCGAAGCTGGGCGAGCGGTTGTCGATGAGAGGGATTCCGTCGACCACAAACTGAGTTTGATACTCGGAGCCGCGGGGATGGAGGACAGCATTGCCTTCGTAGAGCCAGCCGGGCTGGGAGTTGACCAGGTCAGGGAGGGAGCGGCCGGGAAGCGAAGCAGGGCGGTCGGCTACAGCTTTCGAGTCGAGGTGATTGATGGTGGTAGTGCGTTCGGGATCGAGCAGTGTGGTTTCGGCAGTGACGTTAAGGGCCGTGCTGAGGGCGGCGATGTTTAGCTTTACGATATATTCGACGGGAAGCGCGGAATGGATCTCGATGAGGCCGTCGTAAGGCGAGAAGGATTCCTGCTGCACCTGGAGACGATAACGGCCGAAAGGAAGGTTGCGGGCAGTGAGCTGCCCGGAGTCGTCCGTAGAGAAGGTGCGGTGGAACTCGATGGCGTCGTTGGAGAGTTCGACGGAGGCTTTGAGCGGGAGGCCATCCGGGCCTGTGACTTTGAGGCGGAGTTCTCCAGCGTTGCTCTGGGCGTCAACACGAGGAAGCAAGAGCGGGAGAGCGAGTAAGAGGATGCCGACGTGGAGCAATGCGCGCACTGGGTTGAGTGGAGGAACCTTCATGCTATCAGTTTTGGGCGGCGGAATTGAGTTACGAAGGGAATGGCGTGAAGGAGGCGGAAGATTTTTTTACAAACTATTGACATGGGCCTGACAAATGGTTGCAGGGCGTGGGGCATGATTGGAGTGAGATCAGGAGGGGTAGACTTCTGATCGTTGTTCACACCACTTCTATACACCGATCTTCACGCCCTCCGTCACCGAGAGGGATGGGGAAACCGGCATTCCCGCCGCAGGGGGTGGGGATGCCGGTTTTATTTTACCTGGCCTTACATGCCTCGCTGCACTCGGCGACCGGATCCCTTCGGCTTCGCTTAGGGCAAGCTCCGGCTCCGACCCGGTCCCACACGTTTCTGTTTACTTCCGCAAAAGTACATCTCCCGCTAAGCAAAGGGCGAAGACTACCGAGATTACGCCATTCATGGTGAAGAAGGCGGCGTTGAGTTTAGACAGATCATTGGGCTTGACGAGGGAATGTTCGTAGAGCAGGAGCACGGCGACGGCGATTACTCCGGCGATGGCGAACTTGCCTAGAGAGAATGCCGGGATCAGGGCAATCAGCAAGAGCAGCATGATGAGGTGGAAGGCGCGGGCGATCCAGAGAGCGGGCTCGATGCCGACATAGCGAGGGATGGAGTGGAGTCCGGCATCGCGGTCGAATTGGAAATCCTGGCAGGCATAAAGGATGTCGAAACCAGCCACCCAAAAGGTGACGGCGGCGGTGAGAATGAGGATGCGGGGATCGAGAGAACCGCGAACGGCGATCCAGGCCGCGGCGGGCGCTATGCCTAAAGCTAATCCCAGCACGAGGTGGGACCAGCGCGTAAAGCGTTTTGTGTAGGAGTAAAGCAATAAAACGGCGAGTGCGACCGGAGAGAGCCAAAGCGCGAGGCGATTTAATTGGGCGGCGGCGAGAATGAAGATGGCACAGGCGACGATGACAAAGGTGGCAACGAAGGCGGGTGAAAGATGTCCGGCGGGTAGAGCGCGAGTGCGCGTGCGGGGATTGGCGGCGTCGATGGCGGCATCGGCGAGGCGGTTGAAGGCCATGGCCGCGGAACGGGCGGCGAGCATCGCGATTACGATCCAGAGAAACTGATGAACCGTGGGTAGGCCGGAGGCGGCGAGCATGGCTCCGCAGAGAGCGAACGGAAGAGCGAAGACGGAGTGCTCCCACTTGATCATTTCGAGAGTCACGCGGAGATTGTGCAGGATGGGCACGGAAAGATTGTAGAACATCAGTTCTCAGTTCTCAGTTCTCAGTTCTCAGTTCTCAGTTCTCAGTAAAGCAAAACCTGCAGTGGCCGGGTTGTCAACAGTCTCGGCGAAGATTAATCCTGCCTTCGGTTGGGCGGATTTTGTTTTCCGCTTTTTACGCGATTTCCACAATTGACAAGCCCTATGCTGTTCGTCATTATGGGTGGGCCATTTCGTTAGTCCCACTTGCAGGGGATAGAGCAGGGGTTGGAGGGATAACATGTCTGAATTCGTACGCAGGTTTTGGCGGGATGACGAGGGCCAGGATATTGCCGAGTACGCCGTCATGCTGGCTGTAATCCTGGTTTTGGTTGTGGGCACGATCCGCCTGATCGGATCCAACGCTAACAATGTCTTCTCCAATGTGGCCAGCGCGGTACAATAGTACGTTGGTCGACGTTTGCGCAGTGGTCGCCTGAGAAATCGTTTTTTATGATGGGATTTACCTCGTTTACCGGGCCGTTTCGCTACTACTGGTTTACCCAGAGTAGCGGCGGCAGCGGAACTTGCGGGGAGATCGAGCCAGCTGTGATCGCCTAGATTCAAGCAAAGTTCAGCTAAAAGGCCGCGATGCAAATCGTGGCCTTTGCTTTTTGGAAAGGAAAAGGCTCTCACCACAGAGGCGCAGAGCCACAGAGAAAACCTGTTAAATCGTTCTTGATTTGTTCCTGTTCTTCTCTCTGTCTCTGTGCCTCTGTGGTGAAAAAGCCTTCGTCCCAGGAGAGAGCACATGATCGTCAACATGTCGGAGAAAGCTACCGAGCAAGAGATTACGCACATCATTGAACGCATTCGCGAGGCGGGTTATCAGCCGCACGTCACGCGGGGAGTGGAGCGCACGATTGTGGCAGCGGTGGGTAATGGGCGGCGCCACGAGATCGAGGCGCTGCAAGTGGCGCCCGGCGTTGACAATGTGGTTGCTATCGCGCAGCCTTTCAAGCTGGTAAGCCGGCAGGTGCGGCCGGAGCGGACGGTCGTCAACGTGGGCGGCGTTGCGATCGGTGGACCGGGAGTGGTGATTATTGCCGGGCCTTGCTCGGTGGAATCGCGCGAGCAGTTGCTCAGCACGGCTCATGCGGTGAAGCGGGCCGGCGCAACCATGCTCCGCGGAGGCGCTTACAAGCCACGGACCTCTCCCTACGATTTTCAGGGGCTCGGCTTGGAAGCGCTGAAGATTCTGCGCGAGGCGCGCGAGGAATCCGGGCTTCCGGTGGTGACGGAAGTGATGAGCACGGAAGATGTAGACATCATTTGCGAACACGTCGATATGCTGCAAGTGGGCGCGCGGAACATGCAGAACTTCGCGCTCCTGCGCCGACTTGCGACCGTAAGCATGCCGGTGCTGCTGAAGCGCGGCCCTTCGGCGACGGTGAAGGAGTGGCTGCTGGCCGCGGAGTATTTGCTTTCGGGAGGGAACAGCCAGGTTGTGCTCTGCGAGCGCGGCATCAAAACGTTTGAAACCGAAATGCGCAACACCTTCGACCTCGCGGCGGTGGCGCTGGCCCGCGATCTTTCTCACTTGCCGGTGATTGCAGATCCTTCGCACGGGACGGGAAAGCAGAATCTGATTGCCGCGGTCTCGCGGGCAGCCGTTGCGGTGGGGGCAGATGGATTAATCATTGAAGTGCATCCCTGCCCGGAGCGGGCGCTGTCGGATGGAGCACAGTCGCTGGATTTCGCCGGATTCGAGAAAGTGATGAAGGCGATCGCCGAGCCACTGCGACGAGCTGCGGTTGCGGCTGATGCGGCGGGCGGCTAGAGCAAGCGGCTTAAACTTGGGTTTCAGGTGTCAGGTCTTAGGTCTTGGGCCTAAGACCTGCCACATAAAGGGGGGATCAGGGATGCGGATGCTGGGTTGCGTTGCTAGGAGATTTACCTAATTTTGGCGAACCACCGCGCACACCATGACAGATCAAGGCAGTCAGACTCAGTTGTGATGAGTATGTTGAGGCCGCCGAGTCTGAATCCGGGTGACGGTGGGGGACGGCCCTACTCCATTGCCCCCGCCGCCTTCAATAATTCGATTATGTCTGCGTACGCAGGTTTTTCGACGCAATTGATAGGGGTCCATCCCGTCAAGCCCCTGCGTGCCACCCTAAGTGCCGTCCAGCTCTGCTCATTCTTCGCATTCACGTCCGCGCCTGCAGCAATCAGGGCTTTGACGAGGTTCGCATCGCCGTTGTCAGCAACAAAAATAAGCGCTGTGTTGCCGTAATTGTCTCTCGCATTCACGTCTGCTCCACCGGCGATCAGGGCTTTGACGCAGTCCGCATGGTTGCGCTGGTAAGCTGCATCCGTGAGTGCCGTATTGCCGTGGTCATTCTTAGCGTTTACGTCCGCACCGGCGGCGATCAGGGCCTTGATGCACGCCGCGTTGCTCGTAGACATAAGCGCCGTATAGCTGCGGTAGGGACCACCGCGTTCCGCGTTTACGTCCGCACCGGTGGCAATCAATGCCTTGACGCGTTTTGCGTCGCCCACAATTAAGGCCTTTATCAGCGCCGTGTCGCCGTGCTTATCCTTCGCGTTCACGTCCACGCTGCCGGCGAGTGAACCAACGCGGAAAAGCTTTTTCCAAAAGCTCATAACTGAAGACCTAGTTCTTCTAGGGGAAGTGAATGATTCGAATCACAAGAACGCCACGAATCAGGAATACATTCGTCGGCGGCTTCCGAAAAGTGGGGGTGATGACGCGGGCCGGACCATTACAGGGCTCGGACGGTTAAGAGCAAAACACTTGACGCAGGTGCACTTGAACAGCGAATTCTTTGGCATCACCAGGTGGCCGCAATGATCGCATTTGAGCGGCAGGCCATTTCCTGCGTCTGTCATCACTTTGAAATGATTTCCCTCTACGCAATAGGGGCAGCGAACGGGGTCGGGATTGGGCATAAGAAAAGTGTCGAAAAACCACGCCTCCTGGCTTTCTCGAGAGCCTGCGATTGAGTGAACTGATGTTGCGGACACGAATCTTAGGCCCTGACTTCGAACGACGACAAGAGTCTTTAGGCTCCCCGGCTTCTGTTTGGCCGATTTTCTTCAACCAAGAACTAGGCGCTTGCCCGCCCACGTGCGCAAGAACTCGCAGGGTCTTCTCCACTGGGCATACAGCTTTAGTGATCTCGACGCTCCCTCAGGATTAGAGCATCTTAATTGTGATTCCAATCACACAGAACCTCCTCCTGGCCCGCGCGTGCAGTTTGGAACGAAAGCCTAAGGAGGGTTATGCCCAGTACTGGGACCGCTCCGGGAGTATCCAAGACACCGGCGAGCGTCAACTCTAATCAGAGAAGTTTCGCATCGACACCAGAGGTATTGCCTCGCGTGCTCCAGGGAGCGCATTGTTTCTACTGGATCGTTGGCTTGGTCGTCTGGAATTCGCTGTTTACAATTCTGGGCAGCCATCTTCATCGCTTCACCGAATTGGGTGTCGCCATAATCGCAGGCAGTCTTACTCAAGCATCCGGGATCGGCAACGTGGTGCAGGTGATTGTCGGTGGCTGGGCTGCAGCCGGGTTTCTTGTTCTCGGCTATTACGCCACAGAAGGCCAAGAGTGGGCTTTTAGTGTGGGAATCGCAGCCTATGCCGTGGACGGCGCGCTGATGGTTGCAGGTGGCGACTTTATAGCCTCCACTTTCCACGCCGTTGTGTTGTATGTTTTCTACCGGGGATTTGCCGCACTGGGAAAAACGTCAGGCTCAAAAGCATCTGAGCCCGCGGCAGCGGCCTACGCAGGCTAGATTCTGGTTAGCTCGTTCCTGAGAATGGCCCGGCGCTTCAGGGCTGCGACGCATTGCCCATCATCAGCGCAAACAACAGCGGTAGATAGATTACGGTGGCCTGCAATACGTGGCGGGCCAGCATTTTCGATCGCGGGTTTTGAATGGGCAGCTTGAGAAACGCCAGCCGCGCGCCGAAATAGAAGAGTGCAATGCCGAGCAGTGCCGCTCCTACCAGATAAATCTTCCCTGCCATCCCGAAAAAGCTGGGCAAAAGGCTGAGCGGAATCAATAAGAGAGAATAGCCTAAGATGCGCCGGGCGGTGGACCGTCCGTCCTCTTCGACGACCGGCAACATGCGGATACCGCCGCTGGCATAGTCTTCCCGGTAGAGCCATGCGATGGAAAAGAAATGCGGGAACTGCCACACAAACAGAATGGCAAACAGGATCAACGTGCCCCACTCGAGCCGGCCGCGCGCCGCTGTCCAACCTAGAACTCCGGGCATCGCTCCAGGAAAGGCTCCAACGAACGTGCAGATCGGCGAGACCCGCTTCAAGGGCGTGTAAGCTGCCAGATATACGACCGAAGTCAGAAACGTCAGCAGCCCAGTCAGCGGATTGGTGAACACCGCCAGATAGATGGACCCGCCCACAGTGGCGAGCAGACCGGCGACGGTTGCGTGAAGCAGGCTCATGCGACCCGCCGGCAGCGGACGCTGCGCGGTGCGGCGCATGTGCGCATCCACTTCGTGCTCCATCACTTCATTCAACGCCGCAGTTCCGCTGGAGACCAAGCCGATGCCCAACAAAGCATGGAACAATCCCCAGGACAGCGAAGACACCCCCGCTTTCTGCGCGCCGAAATAGTAGCCGCACCACGCCGTCATCACGATCAGAGTGGTGACACGCGCCTTCATCAGTTCGGCATAGTCGCGCAACAGGGATGTCGCTTGCCTGCGAAATAAAACCAGTGGTTCGGTCATCGGGCTCATGAGAGGATCAATGGTGTGGTTGTCGTACCGCTTGCGATACTCGCGCACTCTTGCCGAGTCGAGCAAAGAAGACGGCCCCCACAAGACCGCCCACAGTACCCTAAGGATTGCATAAGTACTATTACGGCATTCGAAAGTCAAGTCGAAACGCTGGAATTGACCTACCGATACCCGTGAAGCGTCCAATCTAAAACGCGATTACTCCTTTACTGGCTTGCTGAAACCCCAGATTCATTAAAGGTTTCCGGCGGATCAAAAAAACACTGATGCCAGAGTGCGGCATCCGACATTTTCCCCGCCTTCCATTGCTGGAGCGTCGGGAAGGTAGCGGCAATCATTCCCCCGTCAGCCGAATCGAAGATCAGCACGATCCCCGCCAGTTGCTGCGGCTTCTGCGCCAGTTCCGCGTAGTCCTTGTCGAGCACAGATTTCGCGAATTCGAGTCTGAGCTTGCGGGCCAGCATCCTTGGCTTCGTTTATTTTTTCCACTGAAACGATCTTCACGGTTTTTCCGCGGAGCGGCGCCCAATCTCCCGGGAAGAGCGCCGTTTCTTCCCGAGTCACATGAAAAAGATCCGCGGCAACGGGGCCCGGCGCTGCGCTCGGGGCTGCATCGTTGTACGGAACGCCATCCGGCATTTCCAGGCTGTTGCGCCAGATCCATCCCCGGTTCAAGCCAGAGATGCGCACGTGAACCCAATCCCGATCGAAGTCCAGCATCTCAAACTCGTCGTGAGCGCTGGCCAGAAATAAAGTCTTGGCCGTCAAACTCGCGGTCGCGACCACCGGGGTTCCGGATTTTTTTACCGCAACCAGATTCTTGGGATGAGCCTGGTTCTTCAGGATCCCTTCCAGGCTCTCGGCTTCGGCTCGTAGAGCGCTTGGGTAATCATCGGCAGGTTTTTTCTGTCCCGCTGGCTGGCCGGCTTTTCCCGGCTCGGCCAGGCTTTGAGCCAGAGAGGACGACATGCCGCTTTGCGGAAGTTGCGGAACCGGCGCCGAAATGGTGGGCTCGGTCGCATCTGGCGTCTTCGCGGCCGGCGCTGAGAATTCTTCGGGAGAAGATTGCCGCGAAGACGACTGTCCTGAAGAGGAGGCACGCGCGGCAGTTTTTTCTGAGGGAAACGGCTTTCGAGGAGCGATCGCCGCAGAACCCGCGTCAAGTTGCGGCGCTTCATTTTGTGGACCGTCTTTGGGCACTTTGCCAGCGAGATGATCGGACAACTGATCCAGCAGGTCGGCTTCGAGCCGGCCATTCGAAATCAATAATTGATATCCAGAGCGCGCCGCAACCGGATCGGTATACCAGGCGGTAACCTGCACGCTCACGCGCACGATCGATCCACCAGAAGGCGCCGCGCTGACTTGGAATTTGGACTGATAGTACCCACGCTGATAGCGGTCGAGAGGATGACCTGCCGAGGTCGCAAAACCATCGAGCACGGGAAGCCGCCCGGCGGTGGCGGTTTGCATTTCTTTCAAGACCTTTTCCACCATGGCTTTGGATTGCGGGAACGAGCGTTCGAGTCCGCTGCCCTGCCCATGGCACCATGCCGCGCCATAGAAAAGCACGATCGCCGCCCAGAACGCGCGCACGAAAACTCGACGCAATCCCGCCGCACCGAACGCTGCTGGGCTGAAGTTTGAGGCGCCACGCGTCATGGCTCCTCCAATTGATCGCGCATGATCCATCCGTGCTGGCCGTCGTGGGTTTCCACGCCGTACCAGTAAGGCGTGGAAATCAGAATCAAGACTTCCGCCCCAGTATTCAGGGTCTGCAGAGTGCTCGCGGTGTGGAAAGGCGCGGCCTTCAGCGGAGCGCCCGGAGCCTTTACCACCCGCTCAACCTGCTTGCGGAGTTCCTTCACGCGTTCTTCCAGCGGCTGCGCAGACTCAGCCGGGCTGGGCGCGATCTGACTGCGCGGTACGTCAGCTTGGGACTGCGCCGCCGCGGGTTGCGAAACCCGATCCTCCTGAACTTGAGGAGCCGGGGGTGCAACCTCAGGCACCGTTTCCGCGGGTGCATAGGTCGGCGCGGGGGGCTTCTGTTTCCGTGCCCGTTGTTCCTGCCGCTCTTTCTCGGACTCGGCGTCCTGCTTCTTCATCACCTCGATGGCTTCAAGGTGTTCCTGAATGTCCTTGTACTCGGCGTTTTCGACCGAACCGCTTGAAGGATGCACGGTGTGACGGAAGTCCTCTGCAAAAAGCGCGTCGATGCGCAGCACCGTGTTTTTTTCCCCCTGGGCCACAACCACATAGCGCACGGCGAGCGTGCCCACATCGCCGCTATCTTTGAAGTTGCGAGGGTCGATGGCGTGCTCGCGAACCTTGTAGAAGATCTTCCCGCCCTCGTTCCACGCCGGAAACACGCGGCAGGAAGTGGCAAGCTTCGCGCCGCTGACAAACTCGTCTTTGTTGTATTCCTTGGTTCCCCGGATCACGCCGTTCTGCGCGACATCGGCCACGACTTGCTCTACTTCACTCTCTGGTAAGGGAATGTTAGTAATCAGGCCCTCGCCATAGGTCAGTTTTTCCTTTCCTCTTCCAGAAAGTGGGAGTGCTGCCGCGAAGATCATGATCAGAGAAAACAGAAAAAACAGCGTTGCTGCGGGCAAACCAGGACGGCGACTGGGCCAATGAAGCCGCTCGCTCCCCCGAATTCCCCACCGCCAATTCAACATAACGTTTGCCCCGGACCCCAGACAGAGTCTCATACTCCGTGCACAAACCTGTCAACCTTTTGGCGAGAGCCTGGCATCGAATACGCTTCGGCGGAATTGACTTTGTAAAAAATTTGTCAAAACCTCTTGCACATCGCCCACCGTCAGTAGTAGGATTCCGCCTCGGTACGGTGGTCGGACCTTTGCTGACATTTTAGTTCCGCCAGCTGCCATGGGGAAAGGGTCCGAGTTCACAAGTAAACATGGGGAAATGCTGCGACTCTCGTAGTTTGCTGGACTGGCGTCCTCGGCATCGAGGTTCGCCACTTCCACACCAGTTCCCTTCTGTAGGAGTTCCGTTTCACAAACCAGATATTGATTTGATCTTGCCGAGGAGTACTGCCATGCACGTTTGCAGTCGTTTTCGTCTCCGCAACATCTTGCAGTTTGCGACTTCGTTCGCGGCTGTCGCTCTGGTTCTCGCATCTGTAGTTCTCACTTGCAGCCAGCCCGCGAACGCCTTGCCGGCCTTCGCCAGAAAGTATGGCCTGCGCTGCTCGGCCTGCCACGAGTCCTGGCCGATGCTGAACTACTTTGGACAAAAGTTCAAAGACAACGGCTACCAGATCATGAATGATCGCGATGCCCCGATCTGGCAGAACCCCGGCTACTGGCCGGTGACCTTCCGCATCACGCCGATCTGGCACCGGGTGAGCACCGGCAAGGTGCCGATTGATATCTACGCATCGGACGGAGCGGGTGGCACCTTCAACACCGGACCGCAGATTCAGCGCGTCACCAGTTCCGGCTTCGATCTGAGCGGCCTCGACTTCCACACCGGCGGCACGCTCGAAAAGAACATCTCGTTCTACGTGCTGCCATCTTCGGACAGCACCGCCTCTTTCCACTTTGAAACCGTGATGGCGCGGTTCGACAACCTGTTCGGCAGCCCCTGGCTCAACGTGAAGATGGGCAAGTTCGAACTCGACAATCTGCTCTCGGAAAAGCGCATCCTCACACTCACCGGGAACGGCGGCATCTACCAGCTCTACCACTTCGTCCCGGTGGGCGATGGCAACGTCTTCGGCCAGATGGGAGACAACCAACTGGGCGCTCGAGGTGATGGGACACTCCTGGAACGATCGAACGCGTTACTCCGCGGCCCTGCTCAGCTCGGAAGATGGTCAGGTGGGCTTGCCTTATGGCAATGCCTATACCGGATTCTTTACCGGCAGTCAGGCCTTCGATACCGGCAAGCTTGGAGTCCAGCGCATCGGCTTCTACGCCATGGTTGGCCAAGCGCCAACTACCTGGCTTACCTCCGGTGGCACCCTCCTCGGCACCGCAGCAATCGGCAACAAGTCCTTCAGCCGCGAGGGCTTCGTCGGGCAGTTCTACTTCGGCCAGCATCTCGATCTGCAGGTTGTAACTCAGCATGGCCAGGACAGCGCTTGGTTTGGACAGGGCTATGGCGATCTGCCTGACGGCAACGCCAGCCTCAACAACACGACCGGAGCCACGCTGGCCCCCGGATCGCAAGCGCCGACGTTGGAACGGCGTTCTTTTCGAGCCTCATTACGTCTACAGTCCCCAGCTGATCTTCATCGGGCGGTTCGAGACAATCCGCATGTCTCAGCAGTCCACTCCTGGAACTGCTTCGGACCTGGGCAATATCTCCACCTATACCATCGGCTATCGCTACAACCCGTTCATGACGAGCCGGGCCGGTTTCGCCTGGCACAACGAGTACAACTGGCTGCATCAGGATGGCACGGGGCCCGCGAATCCGACCACTGGGGCGCTCACCAACATCAACACCAGCGAACTGTTGATCGGCTTTGACTTCGATTTCTAGAAAGGGATAGACATGCGGACAAGATTGCAGAAATGGTCGCTTCTACTGGGCGCAGCTGCGGTTTTGGCGCTCACGATACCTTCCTGGGCGCAGCTCTCGACTTCTAACATAGATTCGCGCCTGGGCACGGAAAGCCACATCGGGAATCTCACCGGCCATGCCCAGGATGCAAAGGCGAACTATCGCCGGTACTGCGTCAGTCTGCCACGGGGACCTGGGAGACGGAAACGGCGAAGTGGCCCAGTGGCTTGACCCGCCAATGTGGCCCAAACCGCGCGATTTTCAGCTGGGCATATTCAAGTGCCGCTCCACGCCGTCTGGAACTTTGCCCACAGACCAGGATCTTTTCGACACCATCGCCCGCGGCCTCGACCGCTCGAGCATGCCGCAATGGAGCACGTTCACCAAGCAAGAACGCGCCGACCTTGTGGCCTGGGTAAAGCATTTCTCGCCGCGCTGGGTGAACGAAAAACCCGGAGCCCCGATCCAGATTCCGCCCGAACCCGAAGTTACGCCCGAGCGCATCAAGGCGGGACGCGAAGTGTTTGCCCGGGTGCAGTGCTGGAAGTGCCATGGAGTGCAGGGCATGGCCAACGGGCCATCGGCTGCAACGCTGGCAGACGATCTCGGCAAGCCCATCGCTGCCTTCAACTTTACCGACGGAACCCGGCCAAAGTGCGGCGATACCGATCAGGATATCTACAGGATCTTTATGACCGGACTTGACGGCACTCCGATGCCGTCCTTTGCCGACAACATCAAACCCGACGAGGCCTGGGACCTGGTTTTCTATCTGCGAACGTTCATGGCGCAGAAGAGCAAGGAAAAAGATATGGCGAAGCAGCTTGGCTTGAAGCCGGTTGATCCCAATGCTCCCGCCGGCCAGCAGTAGAGTCCGGCAGTTTTGCAACTAGTTCGTCGCAGTTCTTTCATGAGAGGAGTTTCTATGAGGAATCGATACGCGGTTGTACTATCGGCAGTAGTTTTAGTCTGTTGTGCAGCGTTGATTTTGAGTCAGGGAGTCAGCGCGGCGGGTGAAGGCAAGATTACCGGAACCGTCAAACTCGACGGCCCGGCACCGCACATGAGGGGCATCGACATGTCAAAAGACCCTTACTGTGTGAAGCAACATGCAAACAATCCCGCGCACCTCGAGACCTATGTGGTTGGCGCTAGCGGAGGACTGGAGAACGTTGTTCTCTATATCGAAGGCTGGAGCGGCCCTGCGGAGACGTCAAAAGAGGTTTTAGTCTTCGACCAAAAGAATTGCATGTACGCGCCGCACGTGTTGGCCATGGACGTAAACGAGAGTTTCAAGGTTGAAACCAGCGACCAGACGGCCCATAACATTCACCCGAATCCCAACCCGATGACCGGAAATATTCCGTGGAATCAGTCTCAGCCGCCGGGAGCGCCGCCGGTAACGAAGAGCTGGAAAGCTCCGGAATTTATCCCGGTACAGTGCAACATCCATCCTTGGATGCACGGTTGGCATGCGGTGGTCAAAGGGCCTTATGCCACCACCGACGCGAACGGAAATTACACCATCAACAATGTGCCGCCGGGAAATTACACCGTGACGGCGTGGCATGAGGCTGCCGGTACCCAGAACCAGAAGGTGACGGTTGCCGCCGGTCAGTCGGCGACCGCGAATTTCAGTTTCAAGGCGAAATAGAGAATTAAAGGACGTTTGAAAGCGGTTGCGGAACATCAACAGCACTCGCCGCAGCACTGCGGCGAATTCAGAGAGGGCCGGGCTAGACGCGGGCCAAAGGCGGAGCGATTATGGCGAAGGTATTCGCGGTGACGATTGTGATTATCGCGATTTTGTCGGCAATCCCGATTGTGACGGGTACATGGCCCGGCCACATATCCGTCGCACTGCCGAACGATATCTCCACCCATGGCCATCTGATCGATGAGCAGTACACCGATACCATGTTGGAGGCCGGCATTTCGTTCCTGGCGTCCCAGTTCCTGCTGGCTTTCTTTATCTGGAAGTTCTCCACTCCCAAGCCCGGCGACAAAATCAAGAGCTTTCCCGGTGGCGCCGCGGGATTGGTAATCGCTGCTTTCCTGCTGGTCGGCACCGAGTGTTTGGCTCTGGGTGTGTTCGGAGTAAAAGCCTGGGGTAGTGTCTATCTCACTCCTCCGGCAGCGAATGCGATGCCGGTTCAGGTGCAGGCGGGACAATTTGCATTTTACTTTCGCTACCCCGGTCCGGATGGCACCTTCGGCCCGCTCCACCCCGACAATATCAGCGAGGCCAACGCGAACTTCTTTGGCCTCGATACTACAAACGACGCGGATTCAAAGGACGACATCGTAACCGCAGAAATGGCCATTCCAGTGAACCGCGAGATCCACCTGCTGATGCACTCGAAAGACGTGGGGCACTCCTTCTATGTCCCCGAATTGCGCGTGCAGCAGGATTTTGTTCCGGGATTGGACGTCTCGATTCACTTCACGGCCACGAAAACCGGCAAGTACGAAATCGTCTGTACCCAACTTTGCGGCCTCGGTCACTACAACATGAAGGCGTATCTCGAGGTGATGTCGCAGGAAGATTACGACAACTGGATTAAACAGCAGGCGGCACTGCAGTAGAGCTTTTGCTTCACAAATACTTTGGGAAGGGCACGGCATTTAGCCGTGCCACTCAGGTCAAGGGAAATTTGGGTTTTAGCCCCTGAGGATCTGGACAATCCATCTCGTTTGAGGTGAGCGCAATGCACGATATGTCGGCTCATGAAGTGCATCACGGAGCCCCTACAAGCTTCATTCGGAAGCACATCTTCAGCATCGACCACAAAGTCATCGGCAAACAGTATTACGCGCTGGCCCTGGTCGCCGCCCTGTTCGGGATGTTCCTTTCCTGGATCATGCGCATCCATCTTGGATTCGCCAATTACGCGATTCCCGGCTTGCATCTGCTCTCCAAGACCGGCGCCCCCGGCAACGTGATGACGCCGGAGTATTACCTCCAACTGATGACCATGCACGGCACGATCATGGTCTTCTTTGTGCTGACCACCGCGCCCTTCGCCGCGTTTGGCAATTTCTTCCTGCCCATCCAGACCGGCGCCGAAGACATGCCCTTCCCCCATTTCAACATGATGTCGTTCTGGGTCACATTCGTGGCCTTTCTGGTTCTGGTCGCCTCATTCTTCACGGGCACCGGTCCAACCCTCGGTGGCTGGACCCAATATGCCCCGTTGAGCGCTATCGGCGACGTGGGCGGCCCGGGCCAGGGCTTGGGCGTGGTTCTTTGGGCAGCCTCGATTGGCATTTTCTGCATTGGCCAACTGCTGGGTTCGTTGAACTTCATCACCACCACGCTCGACATGCGCACCAAGGGCATGTCCCTGATGCGCCTCCCGCTCAGCGCCTGGGGTTGGTTCATTACCTCGATCATGGGTCTGACGGCGTTTGCCGTGCTGATGCCCGCCTGCATCCTGCTCATTCTTGATCATGTGGCTGGCACAAGTTTCTTCGTGCCCTCGAACTCCGTGATCAACGACCAGATCCTGCCGCATTCCGGCGGATCCACCCTGCTGTGGCAGCATCTGTTCTGGTTCTTCGGACATCCCGAGGTTTACATCGCCATCATTCCAGGCATGGGCATTGTTTCCCACGTTCTCATTACCAACATGCGCCGGCCGATGCTTAGCCACCGGGTGCTCATCTATTCCATGGGATCCCTGGCCGTCCTCAGCTACATGGTTTACGGGCATCACATGTTCGTAAGCGGGATGAATCCCTACTCCTCGCTGGCCTTCTCGTTCCCCACACTGGTAATCACCATTCCATCCACGATCGTAGTGCTCATCTGGCTGGGCAGTCTGTATGGTTCCAAATTGCGAATCAACTCGGCTTCGCTATTCGCCCTGGGCTTCATTTCCATGTTCATCAGCGGCGGCGTCAGCGGCTTCTTCCTGGCCCAGCCCTCGATTGACATCATGCTGCACGCTACCTATTTCGTGGTCGGCCACTTCCATCTGGTGATGGGAGTAGCCGCCATGTTCGGCATCTTCGCCGGAACTTATTTCTGGTTCCCAAAGATGACCGGTCGCATGATGAACGAAACTCTGGGCAAGGTTCACTTCTGGATGAGTTTCGTGGGCGCCTACTGCATCTTTATGCCGTTCCACTACCTGGGGATTGCCGGCAATGTGCGCCGCTACCAAGCCTTCACCGACGATTACCTTATCCCGTTAATCCCTGTGCACAAGTTCATCACCATTGCGGCGCTGTTCACGGGCTTTGCGCAGCTCATTTTCCTTTACAACCTGATCCACAGCCGGTTCTGGGGTGCGCCTGCTCCCAACGATAATCCGTGGCAAGGCACGTCGCTGGAGTGGAGTACGGCCACGCCGCCGCCGCACAATAATTTTGGCGACAAGATGCCGGTGGTTTACCACGACCCGTATCAATACAGCGTCGAGGGCGCCAGCACAGACTATGTGATGCAGACCTCGCCGGAACAACTGAAGAACGCGAACGAAGAGAAGTAGGATTTTTAAGGAGTATCAGCAGTATGGCAACCACGGTCCACGAACCGCCGAAAATTGAGGAACGTTTACCCAGCCAAGGCTCCGGCAACGGAGGCTGGCGCAATCTTGCTCCCGCGGGCGGAGACCTGCGCCGCGTTAAACACTCCTCTCCCCCGCCCGCGAGCACGGGCATCTGGGTGGTCCTGGCCTCAATTACCATGACGTTTGCCGCCTTCACCAGCGCCCTGATCGTTCGCCAGGGCGGCGCAAGCGATTGGCGGCACTTCACCCTCCCCCCGGTGCTTTACCTGAACACGCTGGTGATCATCGCCAGCAGCCTTACCCTGGAAATGGCGCGCCGCCGGATCGCAATCTCGAAGGGAAGCGTCGAAGAAAACACTTCCAATCCAGCGCGCTGGCTTTATGCAACCCTCTCCCTGGGACTGCTCTTCGTTGCCGGGCAAACTCTGGCCTGGTTGCAGCTCAAATCGCAGGGCTTCGGGCTCGCCAGCAATGTGAGCTATTCATTTTTCTATGTGCTGACGGCAGCGCATGCTTTCCATGTGTTCGGCGGCCTCGGCGGTTTGATCCGCGTCATCGCGAAGCTGCACCGGTCTTCGCTGCGACGAAGTACTCTCGACGCCACCTCGCGCTACTGGCATTTCATGGGCGCTCTGTGGCTGTATCTGCTTTTGCTGCTTTGGATGAAGCTCTGAACGACGTAGAACCCATTCAACGGTAGGAGGCAACGTGAGCCAAGCCGATCTTTCAATTCACGGGCAGGTGTCGCGAACCGGCGCGACGGAGATCATGACCGCGCCCGCATTCTCGGTCCCCGCCAAGAAAATGGCGATGTGGCTGTTCATCATCGCAGATAGCGCCACCTTCGCGGGATGTCTGGTCGCCTACGGATTTATTCGCAACGGCACTCCCGATTGGCCCAGACCGTTTCACGGCATCTTCAATGTTGCAGCCATGACGCTGATCCTGCTGACCAGCAGCTTGACCATGCTCATTGGCGTGCGCGCAGCCCAAATGGGCAACAAGGCCAAAGCCTTCCAGTGGACCATGATCACCGCGGCTCTGGGAATCCTCTTCGCCGTATTGCACATTCGAGAATGGCTGGGAATGATCGGCGAAGGCGCAACGCTCTTCCACAATCCCTGGGGCACGCCTTTATTCAGTTCGACGTTTTTCAGCATCACCGGCCTACACCTGTTGCACGTAACCGGCGGCGTGATCGCTCTGATCGCCGTCGCACTTCGCTACCAGGGCGGACGTTACAACGCCGACGATCTCGAGGTTACCGGCCTCTATTGGCATTTCGTGGATTTGGTTTGGATGTTCGTAGTGCCGTTCATCTATCTTTTGAATTTGGCTCACTGAGATGAAAACAAACAGGAGCGAATCACGATGACTACCGCAGCCGAAGACAAGGGAATGGGAAAAGACCTGATCGTCTATGTTTGCATCCTGGCCCTGGCCGGGATCCAGTTCCTCATTGCCTATCAAAATATCAGCGCATCTCAGATGTTCGTGCGCATGCTGATCGTCGCCGCCATCGAGGCTGCGTTGGCGCTTCTATTTTTCATGCATTTGTGGGAGAATCGCGGGCTGAAGTGGTTTGTCTTGATTTTCACGGTTGCCGTGATCCTCGGCATGCAATACGGATGGACGGACAGCTACCGGCTATTGGACGGCGTGAAGTGGGCGCACTAACTCAGGTTTCATCCATGAAGTCTTCAAGATCACTCTGGATTCTCGGTATCGTGCTGGTGGGATTGATCATCCTGCTGGCGCCACTGCCGGCCTTCTCCCAGAGCTGCGCTTTGTGCTACACCCAGGCCGCACAGTCGGGCTCGCGCATGATTCAGGCCTTGAAGAGCGGCATCCTCATCCTCATCGCCCCTCCCACCTTCATGAGCATCGGCATGATCGTCGTCTGCTATCGCAAACGCAATCAAACTCGAGATATTGATAGCGGCGAACCCGACCCCGAATGGAAGTCCGACGATCCCTCCGGCGACACCCGATCACAAGGTCACTAGGCTGCCGGCGAGATTCTTTGTCACTGAAAAACCTGGTGAGCGCGGAAGGATTCGAACCTTCGACCCATGCCTTAAAAGGGACGCCAACACAATTACACACAACAACTTGCACGTCCAGCTTACTCCATGCACGACACAGCAAAATCAATGAGATGCCAACAAGACATCGGTCTGGGTGCCCGGAGGGTGCCCGGAATCTGGTCTCTCGAACAATGTCACTTTGGTTAGCTGGATCCTTTGTAACGCGAAGGAATCCCCGGTTCGCCGAACCCATCCAGCATCCGGTTTTTTCAGGGCTACATTGCTGTAGTTTCTTAAGTGACTCCATGTGGCCGCCTATTATAAGTCCTTGAGAAAACGTGAGAGACATGCGAACCGTGGGGTTGAATTCGTGGGTTAAAAACAGGCGCAGAAAGCCCCGCAACCAAGCGGTTTCACCTCGACATTGGCGAACAAGCTCCTCATCTGACCATTGTCAGCTATTACCACATTTGTGGTATATTGCTACCACAATGTTTGACCTTCGCTCTAAGGCGCGCCAGCAACTGCTGGCTTATTACTTCATAAACCCGACGGCCCGTCACCACTTGCGGGATTTGGCGGAGCGGCTGAGCATCGATCCCTCGAACCTGTCGAAAGAGCTCGGACGCCTGGAGCGCGATGGTCTATTTCGGTCGGAAGTGATTGGCCGCCAAAAATATTTTCAACTGAATAGGGAGTATCCTCTTTTTGGTGAGGTGCGCAAGATCGTGGCGAAAACCATTGGTGCGGCGCCCCTGATCGCGCAATCCCTCAAGAGAATTGAGGGAATAGACGAGGCTTACCTGTACGGGTCGTTTGCAAGCAATCAGCAGGACGCTGCCAGCGATATAGACGTGCTCGTGATTGGCGCCCCTCGCGAGGAAGCCTTAGCGCATGTCATACGAAGGCTTGAGCGCCAACCCGGGCGCGAAATCAACTACACCGTCCTAACGCCGAAGGAATTCGCCTCGCGCCGTACTCGAAAAGATGCCTTTCTGGAAAACGTCTGGCACAATAAGCGTACTCCGCTCGTAGGTTCGAATGAAGAAACTAAAGCCGCACACCGTTGACTGGGTGCAGATTGAACGCTTTCTCACGAGCGCGGACAAGAAGCCCGCCTCTGCTCACAAAATTCTCGCGTTTGACGAGTAGGCTTGCCTTCGGCAAGCCTACGAAGCAATGCTCAAGGCTTCCCTTGGGTTCATGTTCAGCTATGGATTCCGTGCGAGAAGTCAGCCTGGCCACCACACCGCCATCATCGATTTCGCGCGGTCGCGCATCGACAAGAAACATGCTGGTCTGCTGGTCGTCTTTGATCGTCTCCGCCGGAGGCGCAACACAGCCCTTTACGATGACACCGGATTTGTTTCTCACCACCTTGCCCGCGCGGTCTACTCCGTGAGCTTGAAATATCTGCTTGGCAATACCCGGTCCGACGATCACTATCTTCATCGCGAAGCACCTCCGGGGACTGACATTACGATCATCCAAGATCGGTCCATTCCATTAGGTCAGACGGGTGTACGACGTGGAAAGCTGGATTGCGGCCCGGCAAACCTGTGCACATTCTAGTCGGCAAGAATTAAGACCCTACTTCAAGTTGCAGTCTGATCGGGCTGATTGTCAGGCGTGAGACTTAACTCGGCCCTTACGGCGTTGCAGCCAACTCCAGTGCCTTCTCCAAAACGACATCCCTTCCGTTCTTTAGGGCGTCGATCGAAGTTCGCACCTCGATGTCTGGCTTGATGCCGACTCCTTCGAATTCGGAGCCATCGGGGAAGTACTGGCGTTTTACCGCAATCGTGAGCCTCATTCCGTTATGGAACTCGTAAGTATACGGGAGACCGGAACTGCCCTCTGTGGTTTCGCCGATGAGAGTGCCGCGGCCGCTGTCCTTGAAGGGTTCGACCAGTTCTTCGCAAGCGGAGACGCAGCCACCGTCCACAAGGAGGATCAAGCGACCGCGGAACGCGTCAGGACTGGGAGCTACGACTCCGCCGCCCCAGGTCACCGGCACACTGCACATGTGATCGTCCGCCGAGTACTTACAGTCGCGAAGCGACTCTGGCAGCATGGTCGCATTCCGCTCGCTCTCATCTTCTTTGTCCAGATCTGCCAACGCAAAACGGGCAGTCGTGGACTCTTTCCAATCATGGTAGGGGCGGTTCATGAGCGCTTTGATGAGCAGTTTGGGCGGAATCCCGCCGCCATTGTTTCTCACATCGATAATCAGGCTCTTAGCATCGTGAAACTGTTTGAGATATTCCAGAGCTCGCTGTTCAAACGGAGGATGGAAGAATGCGGGGATGCGGATATAGGCCGTTACCCCTGGCTTGAGCCAGCGACCGCTCGTTTTCTGCTCTGGTTCTTTGAGCCTCTCACGATTGATGGTGACAGTGCGGTCGCCGTCTAGGGTGAGCGCGAACTGTTCGGGAAACAGGTGAGGAAGAAGAAACAGGTTGTGGCGCTGGGCCGCGCTGCTTGACGCAGCAATGTACCGCTGCTGTTGTTGGAAGAAAGCTTCGGTCGGCGTGTTGTCGATCCTGACGATCACATCGCCGGGTTTCAGGCTAGCCAGAAAGCTGGTCTGGACAACCCAGTATCCGTCGAGGGGCGCCGCGTAGAAGCCCAGCGGCTGCTGGTTGTTCTTGTCAAGCCATGCATCCCAGAAAAAGGTATGCCCGTTGTGAAGTTGGGCCACAAATCCCACGGTCGCCAGATCGAACTGCCGGCGGTCGTCGGTGGCCAGGACTGTTCGAACGTAGCTTTTATAGGAGACATCAAGGGTGGAATCGGATGCTGCTTTGTGAGAAGTGAAGTACAAGTTTGCCAGGGAGTAAACCCTCGACGCCGTAAAGATGCGCTCGTCGATGCTGAGTTTCGCGTCAGCAATTGTTTGTCCCGTTGCCAGTTGGCCGAGGCAGAACAGTAGAACTACCAGGTGGAAGCCTGAACGCACGCTCGCATCCTCAAAATACTTCAATAATACGTGGCCCCAAAGTGCGCGCGCGCCCGGTTGGACTGCTTGCCATGATCCTCCTGGACAATCATTATATCGGCGTAATCGGAGCGCTCAAAAGATTCTTATTGCGCCGTGCCACCCTTGGAAAGCGGCCGTCCTTGGGCTGCAATCTTCTGTAGGACTCGCTTGGCTTCCCTTCTGACCGGATAGTCGCCGCCACCTCCTTCTGCCTGACCGGGAATCTCGAAGGAGTCGTGCTCTGCCAATTCTGTGAGATCGGAGACGAAAGACGCCCGATCATCAATGCGCTCGATGGCTTGGATCGCGGCGATTCGAAGCAGGAACTCTTTGTCCTGCACGCCAGATTGGATCAGTTCGATGACCTTTGCATGGGACGCGGGATCATTCTGTCTCAGGAGAAGCGTAACGGCCATCGCCAATGACTCTGATCGAACCATGGGATCTGAGCTGCTACGAAGCTGGTCCAGCACCGCATCGAGCGCCTTCTGACCGTATTTCAGCAGGCCCTGCTCTGCCAAGCCACCTGTAGTGATTGCACCCACGAGGGGCGGTATTGACCGCTCATCGTTCAAGGACGCGACAATGTCTATCAGCGAGGCATAGTGCTGCGAATCGGCATCGTTGTATGTTCCCGGTGCCGTATTTTCGTCCATGAAGATGCCATTCTCTGTGGTCAGCAACGTGATCAGCGCGATGGTTGTGCCTTCCACCTGATCTGGATGCCGCTTGAAGAACCCATTCAGTGCCGTCGGACAATCTGTCCCTTGCTTTTGACCTAGCTCGTTGCTCGCCAATTTGCAAAGGTCACGAAGCGCCGCCTCTCGCTCGGCCAATTGCCTTTTCTCCATCCGACTAAGAATGCCGGACACCTGGCTATTCGCAGGCACGGAACCCTGAGCATACGCCGTTACGCATGTTCCGGTAGCTAAAACGAGCATTAGTAGAGTGCTTCGCATTCTTCCCTCACTGTTAATCATTGAACGTATTTGCCGATGTCGTGTTTCTGCCAGTCTGCATGTACGCAAACCTTCGCGCAACCTAGACTTGGAGGCTCGCGGTAGTCGGCCTTTGCTCCGGTTTTGGTTACAGAACTGCCCGCCTGGATCCACATGTTTTGCCAATCCGTCGTTGAATTAGCAGAAAGATCCACTGCATCGCCAAACATATGCCGACTTGTCTTTGGAGCAGTACTTCCGCACGCGACGTTCTGCGTCGGGTCGCGGTAGCCACTTGTGATCTTTCTGCTGCCGACGCCACCCAATAGTTGCACCCAATAATCGAGCCCGTACTCACTGCTTACCGACACAACAAGCGGCTCCTTGATCAACGCGTATGTGAACTCGGGCTTAAAGCCTTGACTCCGACAGGAAACATTGAGTTGACCAAACTGGAAGTTAACCGAATGAGCAGAATTTGTCGTTTGGAAGCACGTCGGCTGGAAACGCTTGCCCGTGACGACATCGGTTATGACGTTGCTGCCCGCATACTCAGCGACCAAGTTGTCGCGAGTATCTCCGCAGATACCGGAGGCATTATTAGCTGATGGGTTGGCGGCTGCGAAATTGGAATAGGCCGGTGTGGCCGGAGTGGGAGGGTCGCAGCTCACTTGTGTGACCGGCTGCATCTGGTAGACGTTATTGGTCCACGATACTACGGGATTTTGGCACGGAAGCTGGCTGATCACGTTGCCAGCTTGGTCGAACTGGACATACAGCCCCGGTGAAGGGCTTGCGATCACGCCGTTGTCTGAAGTCGCAATCAGCGGTGTGTCGTTCGGCACATTGAGCAGCGGCGCACCAGAGGGCGTAAACCCGATCATGGCGCTCCCCGCAGAAGTGGAAACCGTGCCGATGAAGTTGCCGTCCTGCCGCTGGAGCACGGGCCGTACTGGCGCCTGCTGGCCGGGAGCGCTCGTCACTTGGACATTTGACGTAACCCCGGAGCCCGAGGTTGTCGCAAGGTAGAACGCGCTACTCATCGTTCCGCTATACGGATAAGTGTCAAGTTCGTAACTGGCCAGCACTCCCGTGTCGGCGTTTGTGATGAGGCTTGCGAGCGTGGACGAAGCCGAGATCGTGGAGCCAGAACCGCCGTGAGACTGGCCGTAGTTATAGTAATAACTGGATTCCGCCCACTGCCAATCTCCCAGCGAGATCTCATAGGAATCCCCGCCGGTGCCAACGCGCATCAGACGCAGATGGCTGGTTCCGGATGACGAAGAAGAGTCCCCACATGTGTCTGTGGGCGCAGCCGTTGACACTTCATTTGTGGTTACATACTGATACGGGACGTAGGCATAGCCGTCGCCTGCGATCATGAGACTGCCAACGACCGGGGGGCTGGTCTGAGTAGAACTGCCAAGCGGTAATGGGCTGGAACATTGGTTCGCACCGCCATTGCCACTACTCGTGGTCGTCGAGTTCTCCAGCTGAATGGGGCTGAATGCCTGATTGCCGGTTGTCGGGTTAATGCCGACAATGGTTTGGCCGTCGATGGTGAAAATGGTGCCGTCGGTATGCACAACGGGCGTTGGGAGGTTGTTTCCGGAAACCGAGTTATATGCCCAGGGCGAGACGATGCCGGTCATGCCGTCCAGCCGATAGATCGACTGCCCGGTGTTTACGACTAAGGCGCCTTGAAAGTCGGGCGTGAGGCCGCTGCACGCAACGCTAGTGCCGACGTTTGCGGTCCATGCGGTGATCCCGTTGCTGGTAATGGCCCACACGTAGCCGTCTCCCATCAGCGCGAACACATCCGCGACGCCGGTCGAACTGGGAACCGCCGGGATAATACAAGCGACCGGGGAGCCGTCCCCTGGGTTCGACCAGAGGACAGTATTCGGCGCCAACGTGCTGCCAGTGAATACGGTAACGTCCGCGGAGGCGTTTCCGGCAGTAATCGTCGTGTTGCCGGCGGCCAGGGCGTTAATGATGGGCGGATCGTCGGTGGAAAGCGTGGCGACGGCTGTGTTACTGGAAGTCCATGTCAGGCCAGTCACGGACTGGCCGCTTGAATTCAGCGCCTGAACGGATTGAGTGCTCCCGACCAGCATGTTGATCTGGTTCGGAACGAGGGTCACCGAAGCGCCGGATCCCAAAGGCGGAGGAACGGTAAAAGTAACGGCGTTGCTCCAGACCCCGTTCTGCTCGATTTTGACGATGCCGCTCACCGCGTTGGCCGCGACCGAGGCCGTCACCTGCGTGTTGCTCCATCCGATCACTGAGCCATTGGTGCTGCCAATCCAGACACTACCACTTCCCTGCGTGGCGCCGAAGCTAACTCCAGTAATCGTGACCACGGTACCAGCGGAACCGTTGTTTGGCGTGATGTAGGTGATCTGTGGCAGGTTGATTGTGAACGGGACAGCGTTGCTCATGACCCCACTCTGAAGAATCATAGCGTTGCCCGTGGCGGCCCCCGCCGCAACCGTCGCGACGACCTGTCCGTCGGCCCAGCTATCCACGATTGCCGGGATCGTGCCTAGCCAGACATTGCCGCTGCCCTGCGTGGCCCCGAAGCCTGATCCGCTGATCGTGACTTGAGTTCCGGCGAGTCCGTTGTTCGGCGAGACGCTGGTAATCGCCGCAGTGTTTATCGTGAACGGCACCGAGTTGGATGTGCCATTACTTTGCTGAATCTCTGCCACACCGGAAGTCGAACCGGTAGCCACGTTTGCGACTACCTGGCCATCACTCCAGCTCACCACGGAGCCGAGAGTACTTCCTAGCCAGACCGTACCGCCGCCCTGGGTTGCTCCGAAACCTGAACCGCTGATGGTGACTTGTGTCCCCGCCGCTCCGCTGGTTGGCGAAGCCCCGGTGAGTATAGGAGGCGCGGGCGCTAGAGGCATATTGACTGTAAGTGTTGTGCTCCCCGTGACGCCGTCGAAGGCAGCGGTAATGTTTGCGCTCCCAGTCGATGCTGGCACTACTACTGCCGGACTTCCTGGAATGTCGAAGACGGTCGCTACAGAGCTGTTCGATGAAGCCCAAGTCACATCCGACGTCAAGTCCATGGTGCTGCCGCCCGAGTAGGTTCCGGTTGCTGTCAGTTGAAGAGTTTGTGTCGAGCCCACCGACACGGTCGGATTGGACGGAGATATGGCGATCGAAACGAGCGAGGCGGTCACGGTGACTTCTGTCGAAGCTGAGATCGTTCCCACCGTTGCTGTGATCGTGGTGGTGCCGGAGCTCAGGGCGTTGATAATGCCAGCGCTGCCGGTTGCATTGCTTACAGTGGCTACAGAGGGTGAGGATGAATTCCAGATCACCGACTGCAGCGGCGGCGCCTGCGAGCCATACAGCGAACTGCCATCGCTGTTGTAGCCTGTGGCCGTCAGAGTGAGCGTCGAACCAATCACAACAGGAGGGTTCGAGGGAGAGATCGCGATGGAAGCCAGTCCCGACAGCGCAAGACTCGCGGGCTGGTAGGAATCGGTGCTGGACAGCGTGACTCCGTTATTGATGCCTCCGGCTAGCAATACGCTGCCGTCAGTCAACATTGTGGCTGTGTGGCCCGAACGTCCAGTCGATAGAGCTTGGCTGGACGTAAATGTGAATGCTACCGGATCGAAAACCTCCGTGGTTGCATCCGACGTGCAGTTTGTCGAGCAAGCGTCATATCCTCCAGCGAGGAAAATCTGTCCGTTAGTGAGAACCGTCGCGGTCTCATCAAAGCGCGGAACAGTCATGTTCCCGCTCGGATATGTCGGGTAATAGAAGTAGGAACTGCTGAATAGTTCGGTAATTGCGGTGGGACAACCCGGCGAACTGCACGTAGATCCGCCTGCGATCATCACCTGACCGTTATCGAGCAAGCTGGCGGTTGCGCCGGCGCGCGTGGTGTTTAAACTGCCAGTCGTCGTGAAAGTGGCTGTCACGGGATTGTAAAGTTCGGCGGCAGCTGGATAATTTGTCCCGTCGAAACCGCCAGCGACCAACACCTGACCAGAATCTAAAATTGACGCGCTCGCATTGAACCGCGCAGCGTTGAGCGAGCCGGTCGCAGCAAAGGTTCCTGCGATTGGGTTATAAAGTTCTGCGCTGTTCAATGCCGTACACGATGTTGCCGAACTGCAAGTCTCACCTCCGGCGATCAGAACCTGACCGTTACCCTGCAGAGTCATCGTGTGTTGGTTGCGGCCTGTAGTCATGTTGCCCGCGCTACTGAAAGTGCCTGCAACGGGATCGTAAATTTCAGCGCTGCTTAACGAGGCGCAATTTCCACTTGAGTCACAACTGTAGCCACCGGCAACCAGAACTTTCCCGTTACCGAGTAGGACTGCCGCAGCCGTGCGCGCCGCCGCCATGCTTCCGGTATTCGTGACAGTCCCCGAACTCGGGTTATACAGCTCAGCACTATTCAGATATGTGCAGGAGCCCGCAGACGGACAATTCACGCCGCCTGCGATCAGCACCGAACCGTTATTCAAGAGCGTGGCGCTGTGTTGATAACGGCTCGTATTCAGCGCGATGGTGCCGGTTTGGACGGAAAGCATCGCAGTGCCCGTGACCGACCCCGTCGAAGCTGAGATCGTCGTGCTCCCACCGGCTAGAGTAGTCGCTAGTCCTGAAGTGCTAATGCTCGATGTTGTTCCGTTGGAGGAAGTCCACATCGCGGAAGATGTGATGTCTTGCATGCTTCCGTCAGAATAGGTGCCCAACGCAGTAAATTGCTGGACGCTGCCAACTGGAATACTCGCTGTGCCCGGCGAAACTGAAATCGACGTCAGGTTCGGTGGGCCTACCATCAAGGCAGAGATGCCGGAGAAAGTTCCGTAAGCAGCGGTAACGTCCACATTCCCTTGTCCGATGGCGGTCACCAGACCAGAAGAATTGACCGAAGCAGAAGTCCGAGGAACCGTGAACCAGTTGACGGAACTGGTCAGGTTCTGCGTACTGCCGTCCGTGTAAGTGCCGATGGCTTGATACTGCTGGCTCAAGCCCAGCGCGACGGTGCTCGTGGCAGGAACCACTGCCAATGAAACCAGAGCAGGGCTGGTTACGGAGACGCTGGTCGAACCATTTTGAGAGCCCGATGTAGCTTGAATTGTGCTAGTGCCCAGCAAGGCAGCCGTGACGAGCCCTCCGCTGGTTACCGTGGTCGAGGAAGATGAAGAGGTCCATGTGGCGGTCGACGTCAAATCCTGACTGCTGCCATCCGAATATGTCCCCGTTGCAGTAAATTGCTGCGTGGTTCCGAGAGGCATTGTCAGCGTCTGGGGACTGACTGTGATCGAAACCAGCGCCGGCGCGGGAACGGTCAGGGTGGTTGAACCGCTAATTCCTGCCGCGCTGACTGTTATTGTCGCCATTCCTTGTGCAACGGTTGCAGCAAATCCGCTATTGGTTGCGTCGTTGCTCATCGTACCCACAGTTGTAGATGAGGAACCCCACAGTACCGAGGAGAGGACCTGCGTGCCGCCGCCGCTGAAGGTACCCGTCGCCGTGAGGAGTTGCTGCGATCCCAAGGGTACCGTGGGTGATGCGGGCGAGATGGAGATGCTCGTGAGCCCGGTCAGCTTGCTCGTCGCGTAGATTTCCGCTGTGTTGAACACATTCGTGCCGTCTGTGCCTCCGTCTTCCAGAACTGTTCCGTCGTTAAGCAACGTCGCTGTCTGATGTTCACGGACGCTGGTCAGGTTCCCTGTGGCCGTGAATGTCTGAGCAGTCGGATCGTAGACCTCAGCGCTATTGAGCGCCACACTGGTTCCACCTGAATCGTTCTCTCCTCCCGAGAGAAGCACTTTGCCGCCGTTCAGCAGATTAGCCGCATGGAAAATCCGTGCGGACGTCATCGCGGCAGAAACTGCCGAGAAAGTGCCCGACGCTGGGTTATAGATTTCTGCCGTGTTCAGCGATCCCGCTCCGGGAAGGTCGCCGCCAGTAACTAAGACTGTCCCGTCGTTCAGGAGAGTTGCCGCATGTCCTTCGCGGCCCGAGATCATGTTTGCTGAGACTGGCGAGAACGTCCACGTTTGCGGATTGAATGTCTCAGCCGTGTTGTACGCGCTGCTCGGTGTTGGGTCAGTCTCGCCACCGGTAATGAGCACCTGACCGTTCTGTAGTAGCGTCGCCGTGTGATGGAATCGCGGAGTGTTCGTATTCCCAAGATCAATGAAGACCTGTGCCGTGGGATCGTAGAGTTCTGAATCTGCAATGATCCCTGTAGTTGGATCGTATCCTCCGACGATCAACACTTGACCATTGACGAGCAACGTCGCTGTGTGGCCGACGCGGGCAATGTTCAGAGTGTTTGGTAAGAGCGTGAAGGTTCCCGCCACTGGATCGTAGATCTCGGCAGAATTCAGGGTGGTTTCGTTCGAAAGACTCGATCCCCCTGCGATCAGCACTGTACCGTCATTTAGGAGCGTAGCGGTATGCAGCCAGCGAGGCACCGTCATGGTACCCGCAGGCGCAAATGTCTGGTTTGTCGGAGTGTACAGCTCTGCAGTACCGAGAATGCCAGAACCATCCGTTCCGCCGGCAAGCAACACGTTCCCGTTGTTGAGCTGCGTTGCAGTCTGTCCGTAGCGGGACGAGCTCATCGTGCCGGTCGTTGGGACGAAATCGGATGTTCCAATCGTGAGGTTCACGCTGTTCGACCACACTCCGCCCTGCAGAATCTGTGCCGTTCCCGACTTCGCTCCCGAAGCAATCGTGGCCACCACCTGCGTATCGCTCCAACTCACCACCACCCCGTACGTGCTCCCCAGCCACACCTTCCCGCTGCCCTGTGTCGCTCCGAATCCCGATCCTGTGATCGTTACCTGCGTCCCCGCCACTCCCGATGTTGGCGTCACGCTGGTGATGTTCGGCGTTACCACCGTCAAGTTCACACTGTTCGACCACACTCCGCCCTGCAGAACCTGCACCGTCCCCGACTTCGCTCCCGACGCGATTGTGGCCACTACCTGCGCGTCGCTCCAACTCACCACCACCCCATAGGTGCTCCCCAGCCATACCTTCCCGCTGCCCTGTGTCGCTCCGAAGCCTGAGCCCGCAATCGTGATCTGTGTCCCCGCCACTCCTGTAGTTGGCGTCACGCTGGTGATGTTCGGCGTTACCACCGTCAAGTTCACACTGTTCGACCACACTCCGCCCTGCAGAACCTGCACCGTCCCCGACTTCGCTCCCGACGCGATTGTGGCCACTACCTGCGCGTCGCTCCAACTCACCACCACCCCATAGGTGCTCCCCAGCCACACCTTCCCGCTGCCCTGCGTCGCTCCGAAGCCTGAGCCCGCAATCGTGATCTGTGTCCCCGCCACTCCTGTAGTCGGCGTCACGCTGGTGATATTCGGCGTTACCACCGTCAGGTTCACACTGTTGGACCAGACTCCGCCCTGCAGAACCTGCACCGTTCCCGACTTCGCTCCCGAAGCAATCGTCGCTACCACCTGCGTGTCGCTCCAACTCACCACCACCCCGTACGTGCTCCCCAGCCACACCTTCCCGCTGCCCTGCGTCGCTCCGAATCCCGAACCTGTGACCGTCACCTGCGTCCCCGCCACTCCTGTAGTCGGCGTCACGCTGGTGATGTTCGGGGTCACCACCGTCAGGTTCACCGAGTTCGACCACACCCCGCCCTGCAGAATCTGCGCCGTTCCCGACTTCGCGCCCGAAGCAATCGTCGCCATTACTTGCGCGTCGCTCCAACTTACCACCACCCCATACGTGCTCCCCAGCCACACGTTCCCGTTGCCCTGTGCCCCTCCAAAGCCCGAGCCGGCAATCGTGACCTGCGTCCCCGCCACTCCCGAAGTCGGCGTCACACTGGTGATCGTCGGCGTCACCACCGTCAGGTTCACGCTGTTGGACCACACTCCGCCCTGCAGCACCTGTCCCGTCCCCGACTTCGCTCCCGAGGCGATCGTGGCCACGACCTGCGCGTCGCTCCAACTCACCACTACGCCGTAGGTGCTACCCAACCACACCTTCCCGCTGCCCTGCGTCGCTCCAAAGCCCGAGCCCGCAATCGTGACCTGCGTCCCCGCCACTCCCGAGGTTGGCGTAACACTGGTGATCGCCGGCGCCTGGCCAAAGGCAAACACCGACGAGAGAACCAGCGCGAACAGGAACGCCAAACGAGAGACTGGACACGATGCCTGATGGCGAACCCGATTCATTTTGCTGATGTTGGGAGAAAAACCGATAAAAGAAGAAGCGACACTACGCAGATGCAGCATTCTCATCTCTTCCACTCTCAGTCTGAAGGCACTTAAACTCGGGTCATTCAACGCTTGTCGAGCACACCACCAACAGCGCGATGACCGCACATCACGCGTCCAATCCAGATTTCAAGGGGAAGCAATTCAGTGATTCAGATGACACCGGAACCGTTACATCTCCCCTCGCCCGGCGCATCTGCTCATTGAATTGGACGCAACCTTAAACGGGAAGACTTCGGATGTCAATAGCCAGAAACAAGATTGGCTCTTAACTTGGAGGGCTGAGGAAACCAGAAGAAGAGAGTTTTCGCGTAAGCGAACCTCGGAAGAACACAGACTACCTGTGACCGAACTCAGATGAATTCGTGTCGTCGAGAATGCCAAGATCGAAGAAATCGGAAGGGTGTTGCGCGAAAATCTGACATTCCCCGGATAGATGAAGCCTAAGCCGAGGCCGCTGAGGTCTGTGTCAAGACCGGGCGAAGCCCGCCGCGTAACGCGGTCGCAGAGTCTTGACACAGACCGGGCCTCGGCTACGCTCTGGCTATCCGGGGCATGTCATTCAGGAATGCTGCATCACAGACCTAGACCGAAACCCTGACTGATCTGATTTGTGTGCGTGGTTTGTGGTTCTATCTTGTGCGCCACGGGCTCCTGCTGAATTGCGGGGGACTGGGACACGTCGCGGCTGAGTTCTTGCCCGAGCATCTGTGCGTTGTTCGTATAAATCTGGGCGTCATAGCGTCCACGTGAGACCGAGACATAGGCCATGCGGCTGTTGAGCAGATCCTTAGCGCCCAACTCGGTGTCCACGTGAATGAGGACACGGTCGGCAGTCTGTCCCTGGCTGGAGTAGCTGGTCATGGCATAGCCATGGTCGAGATGCGGATGCTTGCGCGGGTCGAGTTCGACCATACGCCCACCGTCCATCTTCAGACGCAACCTCCCGTCGTCGTCGATACTCTCGATGGTCCCCAACTCGCGGTTCGCAACTCTGAGGTCGTTGGCCGGCGCAGTGAACTGAATGCGGTCGCCCACTGAAAAATCCCGCATCTCCTCCCGAAAGACTGAAACTCCTTGCTGCCTGCGCGGATCGTACGTTCGCCGCGTGCCGTCCTGCAGTTCGACTGTAAGCCAGTTTTTTGGCGCGTCGATGCTCTTCACCTGTGCGTACGCGCCTTTCCCGATCCCGGTCTCCTTTGAGGCGCGCGAGTAGCGCAGCACATCGCCCACCTCATACCGTTCGGCCCATGTGCGGTCCGCGCCGGTGAGGTCTTGGCGCGGTACTAGCGTCCTGATGCGGTGCTCCTCGTTGCTGACGAGGCCACTCCGCTGCAATTCCGTATGGACGCGCTCGTTGATCTCGATGCGAGACCGATTGTCTGGAGAAATCACCAGCGTGTTCTCCGGCGATTGTGCGTACTCTTTTGCGATGGCGGCAATGCGCTCGTCGTGGCCTTGAATCTCATGGACTCGGCCCTGCCGGTCAAGATTCTGGATTGCTTCGCGTACTTCGCCTTGGGCAAGCTGCTCGACTACCTGTTTCAGTTCTGGGTCTTTCTGGCGCACGATCTCTTCGAGCTTCACCGTTTTCATACCAGCGTCCTGGAGCTGCGCGAAGGGGCGCCCGGCCTCAACCGCCTCATGTTGCCGCCGGTCGCCGACGAGCAACACACGGTCATTCGGATGGAGCCGGTTCACAAACTCATGCACCTGCCTGGTCGATGCCAGCGAGGATTCGTCGAGCACATAGAGCCGTTTCTCGCCGGTATCCGGCTGCTGTCCACGTACCAGATGCTTCTGGAGTGTGGATGTCGCCATGCCTGCTTCCGCGAGCTTCTGCGCCGCGCGGGACGTGGGCGCGAAACCTTCCACCCTGTAGCCCTCGGCCTCCGCGCCTTCGCGGATGACGGACAGAGTCGTTGTCTTGCCCGCGCCTGCGATGCCATCTAAGCCGACAACCTTCTCCCGCGAAAGAAAGATTTCTTCTACCGCTTGGCGCTGCGACGCATTCAACTCCGGGTGGCGGTCTTCCGTGGCGATGCGCACTTGCGGCGAGACCAGCATGGGATCGTTGTAGTCGCGACGATTGCCTTCCTGCATCCGGCCAACGATCTCACGCTCCATGCTTACCATCGCGGCGGTCGTGTATTGTTGGCCAGCGCCAATGTGCGACACTTCGCGGAACTCCCCGGCCTCGATCCGGTGCTCGAACTCCTGCCGGACGTGGGCATAGGTGGTTTCTCCCATGCCGCGCACCAGCGCTGTTTCAAGAATCGCGCGACGGTCCTGCACAGCCGATCTCTCGAAGACATGATCGCGCGCCCATGTCACGGCCTGCTTCGCCTGAACCTCTGGCGCCGGCATCTGGTATTGCCCATGTTGACGCGCGTGTGCGACGACGCGGTCCGCCTGATGCCCGTACTGTGCGGCCAACTCGCGGTGCCGCTGTAAGACTTCTCCAGGCGACAGTAGTTCCTTGCGGTCGCGCGTATGGTGGGCCGCGATCTGTGCCGCCGCGGCTCCGTCGATTCCTTGTTCCCGGAGATGGTCTTTGATCTGTTCACGTCGCGGGCTGGACGCTTCGAGATATTCCTTCGAGTAGCCTCTGATTTCCGGCTGTCCATGCTTGCCGCGCTCCAGTTCGTAGCCCAGTTTTTCCAGACGCAGCGCTAATTCTGATCGGTAGACCGCCGTGGCGTAGCGCTGTGACACGAACATCTCGTGCGGCTGCAAAGCACGCATCTGCTTTCCGGTTTCGGGAGTGCTATCCCGCTCGGTCATGTTGAAGATCACGGCGTGAGTATGAAGCTGAGGCGCAGCATAGCCACCGACCGGCCGCGCGGTATCGTGCTCGAAAGTGGCGGCGATAAATTTTCCGGTCGTCTCCGGTGCATGGACATTGCCAATCCGGGCCTGTGTGTATCGCTCAAGCTCCTGAAGTGCCGCGCGTACACTCTCCCGATGAGCTTCTCGCACCCGATCATCGCCGCCCACGAGAGCGGTAAGCGATACCGACTTCGGCGCAGAGAATGTTGCGTCCCACCCGGCGCGATGCTCGGCGCTGGTCACCTCTCTGCCAAATTTGCCTTCATAGGTTCTCGAAACTTGATGCCGTACGAGTTGCTCTTCGGTGTGGGGATGTTGGCCTTCACTCAGTCGCGCAAAGTGTTCGGAACCAACGCCACCTTGCAACCCCCACTGCTCGGCGAGTCTGCCCTGCCACTCACTGTGACCCTGCTGATCGCGGCTCCAGTAGTTCTGTTCCTGCGAGACAAACTCCCGCACATGGTAGGTCTGTGCCTGGCTGGCTGACAGCGGTTTCGAGATCGTGAGCATACGAAGTTCCTCAAGCGTGAAGTAGCGTTCTTGGCAATTTGTCTCTCATTCGATTCCCTTGGTTTTCTCCCAGGCGAACGCCTCTTTGGGTTTGGTCTCGGGCGCACCGATGGTCGAACCATTGATGGTCGAACCGAAGAGCGCGAGTATCGGCTGGATAGGCTTCTTTAGCGGATCGGCGGGAGCGTTCGCGGGCACTGATGGCGCTGGTTTCGGCGCGATTTCTGGCATCTGCCGCCGCGAAAATCTCGGCAGTCGGAATCGGATTCTGCCCATCGTTATCCTCCATCTCTGGATCAAACTTGGCCGAGGCCGGTCCCATTCGGTCGTCTCCCTATCCGACCATTTACGTGGGGGCCGGTTCTGCAACACACTCCTCACAGCCAGTAGCAAAAGGAACATCGCGGCTACCCAAAGCAACGGCGTCAAGAGCGAAAAGGTTCCGTGAAAAGGCATAGCACTCATGGCATACGAGCTCTTTCCTTGTTCTCGCGGGCGAAGAAGTCATCAAGCAGTTTGCGCGCCTGCTGAAGCTTTCGTGCGTCTGCCTGGTCGCGAATCTTGAGGACGGAATCAGGCGACAATTGTCTGCCTTCCGATGCCGCTTGAGAGGCTGCATGGAAGAGATTCAAGAGCGCGTAACGCAGCGCCCAGACTTCGGCCAACACCAGTTCGGCGGGATCAGTGGGCCGCTGTCGCGCAGCGCACAGAGCGGTCCCGCGCAGCCACTCGGAGAGAGCCTGTCCCGCGCTTTCGGCGGCAGATTCGATCTCTCCTAGTTCCTCGGGAGTCAGTCTCGTGGCCGCGGTCTTGGTGCGGAAGCCGGGCTTCGCCTCTTCTCCGAACGGCAAACTGGACTGGGGATTAGCTTGAACGCGAGGACTACTCATTGGACGAACCGCCTTGTTGAACTACTGCGCTTGATTCCGGTGCGATTAAACTGCGTAATTGCTAGTTCACAGGAAGCTCTTGCGCTTCAACGCGTTTACGCGATTCGACGCTCTGGGGCCACCTGTCTCAAACAAACCTCATCGTTCGATATCGCAGTCACCCAGCGGAGGCGAATTTTGTTGATGCAGCGAAAGTTAACCTGCGTAAACATCTAAGCGCCCGCGCGCGCTCCGCAGTTCTCAAATTGGGGGTGACGTGTCCACCCTTCTTCCGGTGCGAAGCACCGCGCTTCTACATCTCGCCATATTCCAGCGCTAACGTTTCCCATGCGCTGACCACGTCTGGCAACTGCCACGCGCGCTGAAACAAAGTGCGAATTGCCTTCCAGTGCTCGATCGGAAAGCTGAAGCTGATCCCGTTCTCGCGCGCACAAAACGACACATTCAACTCCTCGTTCTCCATGATCATATTGATGGCCGAGAAATAAGACCCCTTCCACTGTGCAAATGGGCGGGTCATGTCATGGCCTTCGAGCATCCTTCGGAACTCGGCAATCCGTGCGTATCCGCCCACGGGATAGCGAGGTGCCAGCGGCCCTGGAAACTGCAAGATCGGGGAGAATTCGTTGCCTTTCTCCCGCACGAGATCGAGACGGTATCCGCCTTCTTCCTGCGCGGGCAATCCTCGCTGCACTGGGAGTTCAAAATCTTCGTCATCCCCCTCTGTTGGCCGTGGGCGCAAAGGCTTGCGATGAGCCGCATAATGCCCTCTCGCGCATACCCGCCAAAGAGCAGCCCAATGCGGCAACAGAGCATCGTTCAGCTTCTCGACATTCGCGAACTTTTCCTCCTCCAAGAGAGTGTAGAGATTGCGAACGGCAAGCAAGGGCCTACGACGTTTCTGAGTCGCGTCTTTCAGCATTTGAATCGTATGCTTAACGACTCGGTGAACGTCGTCGCTTTCGACCGCAGCAGGCTCCTTTGTTGCAACCTGTTTGTCCTCGGGAAGTGTCATCAAATAGAAGAAGTCGCGGGGCGATTTCTTCGGTCGGCGTACCAGAGCGTAAGCAGCGAGAAATGCCTCTAGAATCTCACCCAAACATTCATAAGAAAGCTGGCCTTGTTCGGTGCTCGTAAACGACTCTGCACCCTTCGCGCAATAGTAGGCAACCAAGGTCCATTCGGCCAGGGATAGCGGCAGCTTTGCCTCTGCCTTCCCGCGAATCTTGAGCAGAGAATCCGTTGGCGCGGTGAGCAGATTGGCTAAGGCAAGACGGTCATCTCTGGCCGACTCGAGCAACTGTTTTGCGGCCTCCGACGTTGAGACGGATTGGCCCGTCTTGAGAGCGATAACTTCCTTCAATGTCTCTAGCCTTGAACGGAGTTCTTTGGAAATGCGAATGGAAATCACCGGTTGGTGCAGCGTCACTGCCTTCTCGGCCATCGGCCCTCCCAATTTAAATTATGTAACGATACATATTGACTGTATTGGTACTCCTGAGTTATTGTCAAGCGCAATACCAGCCAGGAGTTGATCAGCCATGCCCCAGCCAAATCGAACCAGAAAACCTTCTTCCCTTCATGTCGCAGATACCGCAGGTTGGAACACAAGCAGCCGAAAACCTAGCGTTAGAGCTCTTTCGTATCTGGGTGCACAATCACCCGAGCCTTTTGTAGAGGCAAATGCAGCTGGGAAATTTCTGAATTATTCCTCTCGAACGATAAAACAGATGGCCCGAGAGGGGCGAATTCCCGCTCACCCGTTCGGCACTGGTTCCCGCAAGAGATGGTACTTCCTCATTTCAGAGCTTGCGGAGCAGCTTCGCGCTCAGGTAAATTGCGCTCATGGAGAAGCTGGTCGTGACAAGACACAGAGGAGGGTCATTTGAGTCACGATCGCCGCAAGCCTATCCGCTACAACGCGGGTATGCTTTGCAAAGAGAAAAGAGCAATTGGCATGGTGTGGGTCTTCCGTTGGAGCGAAGAGGTAAATGGCCAGCGGCGCCAACACAAGGAAGTAATCGGCGCAACGAAGAAATTCCCTACGGAAGCGACGGCCAACAAAGAGGCCGATCGGCTACGTTGTCGCCTCAACGAACAAAAGCAATCGCTGAGCCTCAAATCTCTCACGTTTGGGGAACTAATCAACCACTACCTAGATCACGAACTGCCGCGCTTGTCGAAATCCGCCCGCAAGGGAAACCAATCGTATATCAAGAACTGGATCGAGCCTGCGTGGCACCTTCATGTTGCAGACAACATGAAAACCATGCAAATTCAAGATTGGCTGGACAAAATCGAGCGCCCGGACGGAACCAAGCTGAAGATCAAGAACATCCTGTCCGCGATCTTCTCGCACGGGGTTCGGTGGGAATTCGTGGAACGCAACCCCGTCTGCGGTCAAGGCGGGACGCCTGGCCACCGCGGAGCCTCAACTGGCGTGCGGCAGAGCAACAGAATCTCCATCACTCGCGTGATTCTGCCGCCCGATGTCGTGCGTCAAACTCTCGAACAGTTGCCCCTGCGCGAAGCAACGATGGCGCTCATCGATGCGGTCACGGCGTTGAGGGCCTCAGAATTAGTCGCGTTGAAGTGGAGGAATGTCGGTTGGGACACAGGCACCCTTCGATCCGAATTTGCGTTCGTGGAAGGCGAGTTGAAGGATACCAAGAGCAGAAGCAACGCTCTGCCTCTAGCTCGACCCGTTCTGAATGTGCTTCGTCTCTGGCGCGAGCACACACCTTATCGCGGGGACGAAGACTGGATCTTTGCCAGTCCGCACTACCATGGCAAGACCCCGTATACGTATCAAATCCTTTTCCGACGTCACATTCGCCCTGTAATAGAGCGAGTCTCAAGCTTCAAGAGCAGCAAGCAAGCGCCGATTGGATGGCACACACTGCGCCGATCACTAGCTACATTGCTGATCTCGAACGGCGAGAATGTGAAGGTCGCACAATCGCAACTTCGTCACACCACCCCCAAGATAACCTTGGAACTCTACGCACAAGCGGTTTCCGCCGACCAGCAGAAAGCACACAGGAAGGTCGTCCAGATGGTGCTGCCGGCGAAATTCTCCGAGAAATTGAAAGCTCGGAGCGCTGCCCCAACTGGGTAGAAACCGGTCTGGGTGTCCAGGGGTGCCTGAAAGCAATCCTGCCCAAATCAGCTAAGTACTTTGAAAACTTGGTGAGCGCGGCAGGGCTCGAACCTGCGACCCATGCCTTAAAAGGGCATTGCTCTACCAACTGAGCTACGCGCCCGCCTTGCTTTCAATTTAACATACTCATCGGCGCTGAATGCACAACCCTTGGGGAGAGTTCCGGACCTTACCACAAGTGCAGTTGCCTGCAATTTCAGAGGCGACTAAGGCCGTGCTGGAATAGAATAGCGCTGCGCCAAGTGATTGGCCTATGAGCACTCCGAGCGAACTCTGGAAAAACTGGGAAGGCCGCGTAGTGGATGAAAAGTTCCCGCTGCGCCAATGGCTGGGAGGCTCGGATCACAGCGCCGTCTTTCTGACAGAGCGGACGGGCGCGGCGCCGCAGAAGGCCGTCATCAAGCTGATTCGAGCGGAGAGCGGCAGCGACAGTAACAGTAACAGTAACGATGACACCCAGCTTTCCCGCTGGGCCAGCGCCGCGAAGCTTTCCCATGCTCATCTGATTCGCCTGTTTGAATGCGGCCGCTCTGCCATCGACGGCACGCCGCTTCTCTACGTCGTCATGGAATTCGCCGAAGAGAATCTGGCGGAGATTCTCCCCCTGCGCGCGCTCTCTCCGGCGGAAGTTTCGGAGATGCTCCGGCCCACGGCTGAGTCCCTGGCTTACCTGCATGATTCTGGTTTTGCACACGGCAGCATCAAGCCTTCGAACATCATGGCGGTCGATAACCAGTTGAAGATTTCCGCCGATAGTCTGCGCAAGATCGGCGAACACGACAACCGGGAACCAACCCCCTACGATGCGCCTGAGGTTGCGACCGCGGGAGTGTCTCCCGCCGCCGATATGTGGTCTCTAGGCGTGACGTTGGTTGCGGTCATGACCCAAAAAGAGATGCGGATCGACAGCCAGGGCGGTTGGGCTCGCATACCGTACAAGATCCCGCAGCCGTTTTACGGAATCGCGCAGCTATGCCTGCGCTTCGACCCCCGCGAGCGCTGCACCGCCGGCGACATTCTCAGCCAACTCCAAAAACAAACGCTTCAAGGCCACGCTCCCGTTGCGAAAGGAATAGAGGAGCATCTCACGCAAAGGCGCCCGAAAACGTGGATCGTTATTCCCATCGTCGTCGCTGGGCTTCTACTCGTGGCTTGGGTGGGCAGCAAGTTCGTGGCGCATCAACCATCAGTTCCGGCTGCGGAGTCTCACTCGACAAGCTCCCCGCCCCGCGCAGAAACCCCCGCGGCGCAACCGCCCGCGCCGTTTTCGGAGAACAAGAAGCCTGCGCAGAAAGGAATCGTGCGCGGCAGTATATTGCGGCAAGTTCAGCCCAACATCTCCCGCAGTGCACAGAACACGATCACTGGCCACGTAAAAGTCAGCGTCCACGTTTCGGTGGACGCTTCCGGAAACGTAACCCAGGCAAAATTCGTCTCTGCCGGACCGAGCAAGTTCTTTGCCGAGCGGGCGCTGGAAGCTGCACGCCAATGGAAGTTCACTCCGCCGCAAGTGGACGGACAACCAGCCGCCAGTGAATGGATCTTGCGCTTTCAGTTCGGAAGAGCGAACATCCAGGTATTTCCGTCCGAAACCAAACCTTGAATCGGCGAGCTCAGCTTGACCCGGATGCTATTCTTTGGACTGCCCTTTGGTCATCTTCCAAACCATCTGCCGCAGCATGCCCAGCAGGAATTCCGCGTCACTGGTTTGCAAGCGGAGCCGCCGCACTGCCCGGCGGACTGCTCCCTCAAAAGAATCCGAGGAATTCAGCTTCGGATAGCCGCTGGCCCTGAGCGCGATCAGCAAGGTCTTTGTAATTCGTTCCACCTCGGCTGACGAGGCACGCCTTCCCTTCTCCGGCTTCGCCAGTGCGGCCGGATCACGGATCAATTCATACAAGCAAACTGCCACCGCCTGCCCCAGGTTCATGGAGAAGTGTTCCTCTCGCGTAGGAATGTTCATCAACCAGTGACAGTGGCTCATATCGTTATTCGAAAGCCCGAATTTTTCCGACCCGAAGAGCAAAGCGCAGGAGCCTGACGCGGAAGCGGAGGCAGAAAAAAGATGGGCGCGAATAAGCGGTGCACCGGCTTCCAAACGCTGGAGCGAATGCTGCAGGTCGCGATGGCCCACGGCGGTGGTTCCGACCACCAGCGAGCAGTCGGCAACGGCCTCGCCTACGGTCTCGTATTTCTCAGCGTGGGTCAAAACGTCCGCTGCGCCTACGGCGGAACGCGCACCTTCAAATGCCACGTCGTAGGGATTCACCACCCGCAGGTGGCGGAATCCAAAATTGCTCATCGCCCGGGCGGCTGCGCCGATGTTGAGAGGATTGCGCGCGTCCACCAGCACCACGCGTAAATGATCGAATTCAGCTGATAGCGGCAAGCTGCTTGTATTTTACGGCAGGCCCAATGCCTAGCAAGCCTCTTGCCGTAGAGCCTTTTGACACCATCGTGTAAATGTAAAATATTTGTCAAACCTTTGCCCATGCGCGGAAAATGGGCAGAAACATTGTAAGCTTCACTCTGCAACACGGGCCCGAATCGAGTGAGGATGGCTTTATGGGTCAAATCGCCACACCAATGAGTACAGCAAGATCCGCCGATACCATGAACTCCACGCGGCCGATGGGAAGAATTCTCGTAGTCGAAGACGATCCCGCGGTCCAGAAGGCACTAAAAAGGCTGTTCGAATCCGAGGGCTACACAGTTGAAGTGCAAGGGAATGGAAAGTCGGCGCTGGAGAGCTTCCACGCCGCGCCTCCAGCAGTCGTAATTCTCGACCTGCGCTTGCCCAAGCTTTCCGGCGGCGATGTTTGCAAAGAGATTAAGGCACAGGCGCCAACGCTGCCGATCGTTGTCCTCAGTGCCACCAGCGACGTCTCTGACAAAGTTCTGCTGCTTGAACTCGGTGCCGACGATTACGTTACCAAGCCCTTCAGCCCCAGGGAGTTGCTGGCGCGCGTGCGCGCGGCCCTCCGCCATACCTCGAGAACGGCGACCGTCAATCTGGTAAGCTTCGACGGCATCTCAATCGACTTTAAGAAAATGGAAGTCCATCGCGATGGCAAGGTTGTGGTTTTGACGGCGCAGGAATTCAAGACCCTGCAATTCCTGGTGCAGAATGCCGACCGGGTGATCAGCCGCGACGAATTGCTGAACGAAGTCTGGGGATACCAGAATTATCCCTCGACCCGCACCGTGGACAACCACATCCTGAAGCTTCGGCAAAAACTGGAACGCGACCCCGCCGGTCCGGTACACTTCCGCACGGTACACGGAATGGGTTACAAGTTCGTTCGTTGAGATCCCTTGGTCCCGTCATCAGAACCCGTCTCGCAAACTTTGCCAGCACAATCCGCAGGCACACTGGTGCCCCGAACCCGGCTGCGCACGCGCTTTCTGCTGTCGATGGTGCTCATCACCTGCGGCCTTACGGCGTTGAGCCTTCTGGTAGTCCGCCACAGCGTGCAAAACCACGTGCGCGAAGGCATTGTGCAGGACCTGCGCAACTCCGTCACCACCTTCCAGAATTTTCAGCATGATCGCGAAGTAATGCTGACCCATTCCGCGGAACTGGTGGCCTACCTGCCCATCACGCGGGCCATCATGACGGCGCACGACCCAGCCACGATCCAGGACGCCTCCACAGATGTGTGGCAACTAACTGGCAGCGATCTTCTGGTGCTGGCCGACCGCAGCGGCAAAGTGGTGGCGCTGCATACAAAGTCCGAGGGATTGACCCGTGAAGAGGCGCAAAAATATTTCGAGCGCTCCTTAAATGAAGAGGATTCCAGCCACTGGTGGTTTGGCGCCCATCATCTCTACCAGACTTTCGTGCAGCCGGTTTATTTCGGTTCCAAGACGGAAGGCCCGCTGCTCGGCTTCCTGATCATCGGCTATGAAATTGATAACCGCCTGGCCCGCGAGGTCAGCAAGGTCTCGGCGAGCCAGGTTGCTTTCTCCTACGGCGACGAAATCGTAGCCACCACTTTGACCGCCGATCAAGCTCAAAGCGCCGGTGTACGCGCATTGGCTGCTAACTCTCCGCAGAGCGGACCTCGGGACGTTGAAGTTGGCCAGGAGAATTTTGTAGCTACTTCGCTCGACTTGTCAGGTCAGCAGCAAACTCCCGTCCGTCTGACCGTGCTGGGCTCCTACGATCAGGTTGCAAAGTTCCTCGGCAACCTGAACCGATTGCTGTTGCTGCTCGGTCTCACCGCTGTGCTGTTAGGCAGCGGGCTGGTGTTTCTGATCTCCTACACCTTCACGCGTCCCCTGGCCAGTTTGGTGGACGGTGTGAGAGCGTTGGAGCACGGAGACTATTACCATCCTCTCGATCCCCGGGGCAGTGACGAAGTCGCGGAGCTGACCTCCGCCTTCGATCGCATGCGAGCGAGTTTGCTCAAGACGCAACAGGCGCTGCTGGAATCCGAGCAGTTGGCCACCATCGGCCGCATGGCCAGCTCGATCTCGCACGATCTGCGGCACGCGCTGGCAGCGGTCGTTGCGAATTCCGAATTCCTCTGTGACGGCCGCCTGACTTCGGCGCAGCGCGAAGAACTCTATCAGGAAGTCCGCAGCGGCGTGAACCAGATGACGGACCTCATCGATTCCCTGCTCGAGTTTGCCCGCACCCGCGAATCCCTGAGCCCAAGCTACGCCAGCGTCGGCGAAACCGTGCAGCGAGCCATGCAGGCGGTGCGCCTGCATCCCCGCCATCAGGGCACTCCGATCGAGCTTCACTGCAACAGCCAGAGTTTGGCCTGGTTCGATCCCCGCAAGCTGGAGCGCGCTCTCTACAATCTTCTGCTGAATGCGTGTGAGGCCGCTCCCAGCAGCGAGGGGCGCGTTCTGGTCACGGTCGAGCGCACCGGTCACGCCGTCACCATTTCGGTTTCGGACAACGGTCCCGGCATCGCAGAACCCATTCGTGACAAACTGTTTCACCCCTTTGTGAGCTTCGGCAAAGAGAACGGTACCGGACTCGGGCTCACGGTCGTACAGAAGATTGTGCAGGATCACGGGGGCCAGGTTTTGCTGGAGCGCACCGCCGATGCTCGCACCATTTTTAGAATCACGCTTCCCGGACGCCCTGCTCAAAGCTCCGCGGATGCCAGCGACGACGACCTGACCGGCCGTCCCTTTTTGCCTGTAGATAACGATCGAGCGACTGAAAACTCAATTCGACATTCGGACACGTAGCTTCCAGCCCCACGTTCTCGATTTCAGACGATCCGCATGTCGCGCAGGAGGATGTGTGAACAACACTGAAACCTTTGGCCTTCGTGGCATTGCCGTGACGGCAGCCGCATTCGTCTTCCTCAGCGTGTTCAATCTGAGTATCTACAGCGTGGCGCAGGAAAGCGCGCCCGCGGCGTCACCTCAGTCGAGCGATGCCGCGCTGCGCGAACTGGCTTCGCAAGTGCGCGAATTGCGCACGGCCATGGAGCAGATGCGAACCGAAAATACCCAGTCGCGCGCCGAAATGCAGGAGCTGCGTCAGGAATTGCAGGAAACTCGCAGGCTTCTGACCCCGCTCGTGGCAACGACGAATGCGACCCCATCTTCATCCGCTCCCGCCGAATCCACTTCGTTCAGCGTCGCTTCAGCCGCTGCGCCAACGTCATCTGCCGACCTGGGATCTCGGGTTCAAAGGCTCGAAGAATCCACTCAGTTGCTGGGCTCGAAGATTGATGAGCAATACCAAACGAAGGTAGAAACCGCCGGCAAATACCGCGCGCGCCTCTCCGGAATCGTGCTGATGAATCTCTTTCACAATGTGGGAGGCTCCGACAACCTCGACCTCCCCAACTATGCGCAAGCCGCCGCGCCCGGAAGCAATCAGGGCAGTTTTGGCGCCACGTTGCGGCAAAGCGAAATTGGCATGGAAATTTTTGGGCCTACTCTGGCTGGCGCGAAGAGTTCGGCCAACATCCAGTTCGATTTTGCGGGAGGTTTTCCCGCCACCAGCAACGGCGTCAACTTTGGCATCGCTCGCATGCAGACGGCCAGCCTGCGGCTCGACTGGAAACAAACCTCCATCATCGCGGGTCAAGATTCACTCTTTATCTCGCCGCTTTCTCCCACATCTTTCGCGTCTCTGGCGATTCCTGCTTTCGCCTACGCGGGCAACCTCTGGGGCTGGACGCCGCAGCTTCGCGTCGAACATCGCTTCGATCTCGCCAATCAACAAACCCTCACGTTCCAGGGAGGAATTCTCGATAACCTGGATTGGGAACCTCCCGCCAATTCGTTCACCCGCTCGGCGCAAGCCGGCGAGCAGTCGGGCCAACCGGCTTACGCCATGCGCACCGCCTGGTCGCGCCCTGTGTTCAATCATCCCCTGAGCTTTGCCGCGGCGGGCTATTACGGCCGCCAGAACTGGACGTATTGGAACCGCAACGTGGACGCCTGGGCGGGCATGACGGACTGGCAAATTCCGATTCTTCGCCGCTTGATTCTCTCCGGCGAATTCTATCGCGGCCGTGCCGTGGGAGGTCTCGGCGGCGCCATCGGCCAAACCATTCTGTTCGGGGGCAATCCGATGTACAGCACAACGACTCTTCGGGGCCTTGATTCCGCCGGCGGATGGACCCAGCTCAAACTTCAACTCACGCCCAAGCTGGAATTGAACGGCGTGTATGCGGAAGACGACGCCTTCGCCAGCGACATCCGCGGCTTTGCCACCGATGCCAACAACTTCGCAGAGATTCTGGGCCGCAATCGCGGAGCGCTCGGCAACCTCGTCTACCGGCCGCGTTCCGACCTGCTCCTCTCCGCCGAATTCAGACGTTTGCACACTTTCCCCGTCTATGACAGTCCCAGCACCACCAATCAGATAAATCTAGCCATGGGGATACTGTTCTGAACATGCCTGGTTTGAACATGTATGGCATCACTCATCGCCGGACCATCAGGTGGATGCTGTTGCTGCCTTGTGTCTTTATCTTTATCTTTGCGGCGCTTTTTGCCGGAGCGCAAAATGTGGAACTGAAAGGCAAGGCGCAACTCACCAGAAACGGTCGTCACGTCCATGACGCTTCGAAAGTCGTCATCTGGCTAACTCCGCTTGGAGCCACGCCCGCGCCCGCCCCGCCGCAGCAGACCGCGCCAATTCCCCAACTCGTGCAGAAGGAGAAAAGTTTCCAGCCTTCGCTGCTCGTGATCCCGGCCGGAGGACAGGTCGAGTTCCCCAACCGCGACCCGTTCTTTCACAATGTGTTCTCGTTGTTCGACGGGAAGCGCTTCGATCTTGGACTCTACGAGAGCGGCACCACGCAATTCGTGAAGTTCGACAAGCCTGGCATTTCTTTCATCTTCTGCAACATCCACGCCCAGATGAGCGCCGTGGTGATCGCGCTCAACACGCCGTACTATTCCATCTCCAACTGGCGCGGCGATATCAGCATCCCCGACGTAGTCCCCGGCCGTTACCAGATGCATGTCTTTCATCCGTCGGTCTCGCCCGAAGCCCTGCACGCGGCGGAACGCGAAATCACGGTGAGTCCCGGCGAGAGCTTCCTCGGAACCATCACCCTCGCCGAATCCGACATCGATCTTGCTGCCCACAAGAACAAGTACGGCCACGACTACGACCGCCCCGACCCCGACAGCCCCGCGTATGCGCGGCCCTAGCTCTACGCCCTAGTCACGCCCGCGGCTGACCAACTCTTAACGAATTCTCCCAAACGCTCCAAAGCCTGAGGAAACCTGTCACTCATCGCCGCGAACCCAAGGCGAAAATGCGCGGGCGCATCCCAACAATCTCTCGGCGCGAGCAGGACGCCCTGTTCCGCAGCCGCTTGGCAAAACGGACGGCTGTTCTCTCCACTCACCAGCCATGGAAAAGCGGTCACTCCTCCACGCGGAGGAATCCAGCCCAGCGTCTCGCGATGTTCGGCCATGAAAGTGGCAAGCTGCTGAAGATTCCGCGTCGCGGTCTCCTGCGTTTTCCCCAGGACGACATCCCGCCGGCGCATCGCAATCTCCGCCAGCATCTCTCCCGCAGTATTGTTCGAGATGGAAAAAATGGTGCGCGCATTCCAGTAAAGCTCGCGGCGCTTCGGATCATGCTCGATCATCCAGCCCGTCCGCACTCCGGCTAAAGGAAAGGCTTTCGAGAAATCATGGATGACGGTCGCATGCGGCAAGCGCGAAGCCGATCGCGTCGGCTGACCGTGATAGATCGGATGGTAAACCTCATCGCTGACCAGTTGAATTCCGCGCGACGCCGTGAACTCGTGCAACTCGTCCAGTTCCGCATCGCTGATCGTTGCGCCAGTAGGATTGTGCGGACTGTTTACCAGAATCAGCTTGGTATTCCGGTCCGCCAGCCGCTTGATCTCCTCGAGATCGATGCGGAAGCCGTTCTCCTTGCGAACCGCGTAGTAGCGAGTCTCGATCCCAAGCGATTCGGGCAGCGCGGAAAACGGCGGATAACCCGGCTGAGGCAGCACAACGTTGGCTCCAGCTTCCGCGGCCAGCCAAAACAAAACCAGCAGCGCCTCAGAGGCTCCGGTTACGACCTGCAAGGCATCGACATCAACGCCCTGCATCTCGGCAATCGCCGCGCGCAAACCCTCGGCTCCGGCCGGACGGCTATAGTGCAACGTGTGATTCAGAAAGCGCTGCCGCTCCTCCTCACCAGCCAGGCTCAAGATCTCATTCAGCGTCCAGCGCGGGCCTTCGCTCGAGGCCAGGTTGAACTCGATGTCGTGCTCGTAGCGGTCCAGCCACATGTCCAGCAGGAAGGGCTTCAATTGCATGCAGCACCTCGAAGGATGAGATCAGCCAATCGTCGGGTCGGACTCACAATACTTTCGGGCGCTGCGAGAGGAAGTTCCTAGTCCCGACCTGAGGGATATTGTACTGTGTACACAATTATCTTATAGATATCGTAATGCGGTTCTCATAACCGTCGTTGGCGGCCCGGTTCTGATGTGGATTTCTCACCAAAATAAAGTTTTCGCGGCAGCTCGCGATGGCGGGAGTTTGGCGTTTCGAGGCGGATCTGGTATGTTTTTTTTATTTCAAAGCCGCCGAAAGCCTTGCTGGGCGCGGATCTCAGAAAAGTGATCTCGCAAAATCTTGTTTTCAAAGAACTTACATGCAAAATCTAGAGAGCAAACGACTTAGGACGGCAGGAATCGATCTCTTGGACCGTCACTGCCTCGACCATGATGGCGCAACCTCGATAGCGGACGCAAGGTCAGATGTCACATGCTGGCTGTGGAAATCTCTGGGAAACATTCTGGATTTCTTGCGCTCACGCTGGACCGTACGGATTTATCCCACAAAGTGTTGTCGGGATGGCGTATGGGCCGGCCTCCGAAGGTTGTCAGTGACGAGTGAACAAGCGACTGAGGTCCGTGGTGCCCACTCGTCGAAAACCGCGACAATGGGGCAGCCTCGGTCGGGATGGTGTGCGGGCCAGGCCCCATGGCCAGCCCTGCCCTCAGTGACCGGAAATCCGAAAACCGCCCGCCCACACATTTTGACGCGAAGGGGAAGAATGGCCTCATCACTTCCAGTGAAGGCAAGCATCCCGATAAGGAGCCTGCTTGTCCGTGTTGGTCAGCAGACTTGACAGATACCCGCAGGTTAGCTCTTTGCGATCATTAAAAATGGTAACCACAATGGTATCCCCGACCTGCCAACTGCGCACCGCTGCATCCTGCGGTTTTGGCTTGCCGACCTCGATGTAGTAGGTATAGTTGCTGTTGTCGCTGAGGCTCACCGTGACATTAATTACCTTCCCGGAACCTTCCGACTCTTCCGACTTGGAGGAGATCTTTATGCGCTGGTCTGCAGCAAAAGCTGTGCTGGCGAGCAGGGTAACAACCAACAGCAGTTTTTTCACGCTGTCCTCTTTTCTAAGGTATGTGGATTACAGCATGGCACAGCGAAGTAACCTAATTTACGAACGTCATTGGAAGCCAGCGACGTGTACCACAACGCTTCGAGGGTTGTCCATTTGACGAGTGAACTAGGGATTGGGGTCCGGAGTGCCCACTCGTCGAAAACCGCGACGAGTGGGGCAGCCTCGTCGGCACGGTGTTAGCCCGCCCCCCTCCCGCCTCTGACCTTTCACCTCACTTACACCCTCGACATCGTCCTAGTGATGGCCTCCGCCACCGCCGCCGCCCGAATGGCCACCACCACCAGAATGACCGCCTCCGCCGCTCGGAGCCCCGTGGGAACCGCCGCCATAGCCGCCGTGGCTGCCGCCGTAGCCTCCACCGCCGTGACCTCCATAAGACCGCGGCTGGGCGATCGGTTGCCTCATGTTGAGCTGCGGACGGGAATAGCCGCTGCGCCCGTATCCGGCCCCGCCTGATCCGCGCGCCTGGCTGGAACTCGACGCGGTTCGATTCCAGTAGCTGCCGCTTTCGCCCCGGCTGGCGGATTCAGCGCCGCCCGCACCGCGGCCCGCAGACTCGCTGGTGTGCGAGGCTGGCGTAAACGATCTCCATTCGCCGCCGTTGGCTTCGCCACGCGTGGCCGATGCCGACTCGGCGGCCTTTGCGGCTGAAGCGGTCGAAGCGCCGCGATTTTCATTCTCCTTCGCAGGTGCTTGATTCTCTGCACTCTTCGTGGCAGGACTATTCGTCTCCTTAGCCGACGAAGTAGTAGCAGCGGTCTTTCCTGCTCCTGAGCCTGCTCCCGCAGCTGCCGTGCTGCGAGATTCCGCAGCGCCCGCACCCGTTGCCCGCGCGCCCGCCCTAACCGGCGAGAAATGGGCTTGCTGCATGGACTGTTGCAAACTAGCCCTCTGCTGCTGGAACGATTGCGGATGCGACGTGCTCTGCGTGCCGAAGAAATGCTGTGCTGCGTTGTTGTGGATGGTGGAAGGCGCGGCAGCGCGTCCGCTGGCCGACAAGCTGGCGCGCGTGGGAACTACTGGCAGGTTGCCGGTCATCATGCGAGCGTTACTTAGCTGCGCGTGCGTAGCTGCTACAGCCGTGGTTCGCCCTGCGCCGAATTTCCCCGCGGCAACGGTAGACAGCGCGCCGCCAATGTGCGGATCGTTGATGTGTGCGACGTTCGAGAAGCGCGTGCCCGCATGCAGCGGAGCGATGCCGCCGTAGCGGTTCAGGTTGCCGAACCGGTTGAAGCCTACGACGCCATAGCGGCCGCCATATCCGCCCCACCACGGGAAGAAGCGGTCACACGGCCCAATCGGCAGCCAGCCAAAGCCGCCCCATCCTCCCCAACCGAAGTCGAGGCCCCATCCCCAACCACCTCCGAATCCAAAGAACGAAACATAAGCCGGCGCCCAGAACGGACGGTAGAATCCTCCCCAAACCGGTCCCGGCCACCACGCCCACGAGCCGCCATACCACATCCAGCGCCCGTAGTGGTACGGAGCCCAACCCCAAGGCTCGTAGCCAACCCAAGTCCAGCCGTAGTAAGGTTCCCAAGTCCAGTCGCCATCCTGGTACGGAGCCCAATCATCCGGCTCATCCGGCACCCAGACCTGCCCGTAATCGGGAGCGTCTTTCCAAGTGCCGTTGGCATCCAGATCTTCTGCGCCAACGTAATACTTGTTGGTATGCTTCCACGCATCCGCATTACGGATCATGCGGTCGCGTTCGATGTTCCAGATATCCCAATCGTCGCGTTCGGGAGCGGGGCTGATCTTATACTTGGCATCGGCGCCGGAGCCGCGCACCGTCGCCATCTCGCCCTCCTTCACCTGGCCAATGCCCTTCGGCGTTGAGATCTCCGCGTCGCCTTTGCGCACGATGACGATGGAGTCGCCATTGGGCAGCACTTCAACGCGGTACACGCCATCTTTGTGTGAGGGATGAACGGCGACGTTGGGCGTATCGATCTCAGGCTCAGCCTCGCTCTCGCCGAAGACGGAGTAGTTTGCCAGGCCCTGTCCCACTTGAATCTGGATGTATTTGTCGGTAAAGCGCGCTATGGTGGCTTGGGCGTTCGTGCCCAGGCGAAGAATGTTGGCGTAATCGAGCTGCACCTCGGCGCGCGCGCCGGCTCCAGTGGAGACTTTGTCGCCGGTCAACACGGGCTGATTCAATACAGCCGCCGACCATGTGCCGGAATCTCCACGCTGGGTCGAGACGTCGCCATGAATCATGCTGACGCGGCCCACACCCTGATCAGTCTTGGCCGGAGCTTCGCCTGAAGGTCCACCGGGCTTGGCTTCCTCGGCGGCGTTGGGGGTTTCCGCGGCCTGCGGAGTTGCGGCAGGTTTGGCTGGCTGGGCGGCCTGCGCGGGTTTCGCGGGCTTAGGCCGCCCTATTTCCATGGGCGCGCTGGGCTGCTCTGAGGGTCCGGTGCCTTCCTGCGTGGTTTGCGCCTGCATGCTGATGGAGAGCGCGGCCGCCAGCGCGAGAATTAAGACTGCGAAGTTTGCTATGAACTTGCTTTTCATGGGTCCACCTCACGTCAAGCTTGTTTGTACATCCCATTGAAGCTGAATGTGAGTGAGATATTGATGCCGTTATAGTACAAAGCAACTGCCATGCCAAAAGCGAGGCAGGCGAGCGTGCAATAACTCGTTTGTTTTCAGAGAGGAAGGCGATGGTTTGTGAACGGAATTCGTAGCTGACTTTGAAGCCGGTGGCCGCTGTGAGCCAAGATGGTGCTTTTCAGCCAGCGGTGGCGAGAACCCACCGTCAACGAGACTTCGGTTTCCGCCTTCGTCTGGACTGCGCCCCATGCCAAATCGTCGTAATCGTAATCCGGTTCGAACGCACGCGGTAGAAAATCAAATATGGAGTGCCGCCCACGATCAGTTCACGTACTCCCGGCTCCCTCCCGGCGCGCCCCAAGTAGGGATGTTCCTTCAGAGCTTCAACCAGCGAGACGATCCGCGTCGCTAACTTCGCAGCAGCATCTGGTTTGTCCTTGGCGACGTAATCTCGTATCTCTCGCAATCGGGCCAGCGCCCGCGGGGACCAGAGAATCTCTAGCGGCACAGCACCTCATCATCGTGTTGCCTGCCGCAGGCACACTTCGGTGGCGGCAGTTCGCGGTCGGTCCCCCACGAAAGCAGCCAGGCCTTCATGTCCTCGTGTCTGACATAGTGCCCGGACTTTATCTGGCGGTCGGCCTGGCGGATTTCCGCCAGCATTCTCTCCTGGTCGGCCACATAGGATTCGACCGCGTCAGAAATGAGAAAGTTCGAGCTGCGGCCGGAAACCTTGGCCAGCTTGGCTAGCCGCTTCTTGGTCGCGGGCTTCAGCCGGACGCTTAGGGTTGCACTACGTGTGTTCGCCATGAACACATCGTATCACGCTGCATTCGGTGGCGACGGGGTTAGAAACACGAAAGCCCCGATAGTCAGTCGGGGCGTACTTAAGAAGTATTGGACGACGTCTGCGTTTCTTAAGAATAACTCCCGCAGCAGCTTTGTCAAGAGCCTTTTATTTCGTCGAGCGACCGCGGAGGGTAAGGGAGTCGAACCCTATTGGCTGACTAAGCCACTCGACATTTCGCAGACGTCGTCCAGTACCCACTGGCAATACCCTCCAGACGGCGGTCTGTCAAACTGATTGTAGCGACGCCTAATGGTGCTCTTGGAAGTATTTCGCATTTCCAACTCGGGACTGTCCTGTTTTGGGACGGTCTTAACTTTCCTTCTCCCCCTCATCCGCGATCCCAATCTTCGACAGCCGATAGCGCAGCGCATTCCGCGACAATCCCAGCAATCTTGCCGCTTGACTCTTATTTCCATTGGCGCGACGCAGGGCTTCGCGAATCATTTCATCCTCCCAGTGCTCGAGCGTCATGCCTTCAGGAAGAAATCCAGTCGCACCGTTGGCTACTTTTGCCGGACGCACATCCAGATGAATATCTCCCGCCCCGATCACCGTGCCTTTCGCCAGCGCGCATGCGCGTTCGATGATGTTCTGCAACTCGCGCACGTTCCCCGGCCAGTGATAGTTCACCAGAATCTGCATGGCTTCCTGCGTGATACTCTTCACCGGCTTGCCCGAATCGCCGGCAAACCGGGAAATAAAAAGATTGACCAAGTCCGGAATATCTTCTTTGCGCTGCCTTAGCGGCGCAATGTCGATGGGGACGACGTTCAAACGGTAGTAGAGATCCTCGCGGAAGGTTCCCTCCTCGAGCGCTTCGCGCAGATCGCGGTTGGTGGCTGCGATCAGACGCACATCTACTTTCACGGTCCGCGTGCCGCCCAGGCGTTCAAACTCGCGCTCCTGCAGCACGCGCAGCAGCTTTACTTGTGTCGCTGGAGGCACGTCGCCGATTTCGTCCAGAAACAGCGTGCCCTTATCGGCCAACTCGAACTTGCCGGGCTTGCTGGTGTTCGCGCCCGTGAACGCCCCCTTCTCATAGCCAAACAGTTCGCTCTCGAGCAAATTCTCGGGAATCGCCGTGCTATTGATCTTTACAAAAGGTCCTGAGGCTCGGCGCGACTTCTCATGAATCACGCGCGCAATCAAGTCCTTGCCGACGCCACTCTCCCCGCCCAACAGCACCGTCGAATTCGTCGGCGCGACGCGCTCCACCGTCGCCAGCACCTCCTGCATCTTCGCGCTGCGCGCCACGATGTTGGGATGGGCATACTTTTTGCCCAACGCCTCGCGCAGCGACCGGTTTTCCTCACGCAGGTTGTGGACATCCAGTTCCTTGCGGATCACCATGCGCATCTCGCTCAGCGAGAAGGGCTTCAGGACATAATCGCTGGCTCCGGCTTTCATGGCTTCCACTGCCGTCTCGACAGTCCCGAAAGCCGTCATGACCACCACCGGCAACGCGGCATTTTGACACTTGATTGCCTGCAGGAACTCGAGGCCGTTCATCCCCGGCAGCTTGAGATCGGTCACTACGAGATCAACGGTGTTCTCGCGCAGGAGTTTCAGCCCAGTCTCCGCATCGCCGGCGGAAAGCGTGGTGAAGCCGTCCTCGCCGAGATTCAACTCGAGCAGGCGGCGCATCTTGGCTTCGTCTTCGACGATTAAAATCGTTGGCATATGGTTGCAATGCGTTACCTAACTAGGATGCTTGTGCAGTCACGCCGCCTGCAGGAAAAAAGATCACGAAGCAGGCCCCCGGCTGACCGTTCCTGCTCTCCACGCGAATCGTACCGTGATGGGCGTCAATAATCTTCGAGACAATCGACAGTCCCAGCCCCACTCCCGTTTTCTTCGTAGTAACAAAGGGATTAAAAATCTGCTCGCGCAGTTCCATTGGAATTCCCGGGCCAGTGTCTTCGATTCGCACTTCGACTCCGTCCTGATTCGAGTTTCTTGCCTGGGCCGCCGACACCCGCAGCGTTCCACCGCTGCTGCCCATGGCATCATAAGCATTCTGAATCAAATTCACGAATGCCTGCTCGCTAAGACTTTCGTCCAACGGAATTAGCGGCAAGTTCGCCTCGTACTGCCGCTCCACTCGCACCGGGCTGTCTTTGTGGGTTAACTCCACAGAGTGCAGCGCACGATCCAGCACCGGGGCAATTTCTTGTGGAACCAGTTCAGCCTGCATCGGCCGGGCAAAGTCGAGAAAGCGCGTCACCAGTGCGCTCAAACGGTTGGTCTCACTCGAAATATAGCCCGCCAGTTCGCTGGCCAGGGGATTCGCTTCTCCCAGCTTCTGATGAAGCATCTCTGCCGATCCCTTGATCACGCCGAGCGGATTGCGAATCTCATGCGCCAGCCCGGCAGACATTTGCCCCAAGGCCGCCAGCCGCTCGGAACGCCGCGCCTCGGCCTGCGCCTGCTCCAGCCGGCGGTTCGTCTCTGCGAGAGTCTCGGCCAACTCCTGATAGCGTTTGGTCTGGCGCCGGCTCTCCACGATAAAGCGGTTGACCACCATGGCGGCTAGAAAGAAAAAAACGATGCGGATGGCAAGCCGCCCGTAGTCCTCCCGGTTAATCTCGTATTCCTGCAACGCGGGATAAAGATACGAACAGTAGGCGGCAGAGGCCACCGAAGTCCAGAACAACGTAGCCCACGGGCCAAAATATTCCGCCGCCGTGACGGCGGGCAGGTAGTAGATAGGATAGTAATAGCTGTTTATGGGGATTTCGCCAGTGTGATCGAGCAGAAGCGTGGCCAGGGCAATCTTCAGCACAACAACGTAGACCGGGCCGCGGCGTGGGAGGCGGGCAATGAACCGGCTTTCGCTCAGTTGGAGAACGCCAAAACCAAGCAAGATTAGTTGTTTGTGGTACTCCCGAACGGGCGGGAGGACGGCTAGCAAGGCGAGCAACAGCAGCCAGAGAACATCCATCCAGTGAATCGCCGGACGTTTCGGTTCGTTCATGGCAGGATCGCAGAAAATAAATGCGCCGGGAGCGGGCTAAGTTCCCGCCTTTCCGGCGCGATCGATGTCTGGATGCTCTTAGTTGCGTCCGCTGGCAGGTCGCATCGCATGCGACCCTATCAAACCGCACGCGGGGCGTTCGCGTCAATGTTTTCTCTCATGGCGCGATTCCCGCTGCGACGCGGAACAATGATGCTGAATCAGCGTGTCGTTGGCTTTGGCGAGATCTCATCCAACGTAAGATTCAATTCCAGGACGTTGACGCGCGGCTCGCCGAGGAATCCAAACTGCCGCGACTGCGTATGCTGCCGAACCGCTTCGCGAACCACGTCTTCGCTCAGCTTGCGCTCTTTCGCGATGCGGGGCACCTGGAATTCCGCCGCCTCTGGCGAGATGTGGGGATCCAGGCCCGAGCCTGAAGTGGTCAGCAGATCCATGGGGATTGCAGCCCCGGGATTCTCCGCCTGCAACCGGTCGGCATCTCCCTGCACCCGCGCGATGAGCGATTGATTGGTGGGACCAAGATTCGATCCGCCAGAATTGCCCGCGTCATAGCCCGTTCCGGCGGCGAACGGACGCGAGTGGAAATATCCCGGCGACGTGAATGACTGCCCGATCAAACGCGATCCCACGAGTTTGCCATTGCGCGTCAGCAACTCTCCGTTAGCCTGTTTCGGAAACAAAACCTGCGCCAGTCCCGTAATTAAGAGCGGAAACAGCAGACCAAACAACACCGTCGTCACCAGCGTCATCAGCACCGCACTGATCAAATTCTTTTTCATAATTGCCTCTACGCCAGTCGTCCTTACGCCAACCCTGCCCGCACAAGGAGCATGTCGATCAGTTTGATTCCGATAAAGGGCACAATCACCCCGCCCACGCCGTAAACCAGCAGGTTTCGGCGCAGCAGGATGGCCGCTCCCTGCGGAACATACTTCACTCCGCGGAGCGCCAGCGGAATCAGCGCCACGATGATGAGCGCATTAAAGATGACCGCCGACAAGATCGCCGACTGCGGTGTCGTCAGCCGCATCACGTTGAGTGCTTGCAGAACCGGGAAGGTTCCGGCGAACATTGCGGGGATGATGGCGAAATACTTGGCGACGTCGTTCGCGATGGAAAACGTGGTCAGCGCGCCTCGCGTCATCAGCAACTGCTTGCCGATTTCCACGATCTCGATCAGCTTGGTGGGATTCGAATCCAGGTCCACCATGTTGCCGGCTTCTTTCGCCGCCTGCGTGCCGGTATTCATGGCGACGCCCACGTCGGCCTGGGCCAGCGCCGGCGCGTCGTTGGTGCCGTCGCCGGTCATGGCAACCAGTTTGCCCTGGCCTTGTTCGCGGCGGATCAGATCGAGCTTATCCTTGGGCGTAGCCTGCGCAAGGAAGTCGTCCACCCCGGCCTCGCTCGCAATCGCTGCCGCCGTCAGCGGATTATCTCCCGTGATCATCACCGTTTTGATCCCCATCGCGCGCAATTGATCAAAACGCTGCCGCATGCCGCCCTTCACAATATCTTTGAGTTGAATCACTCCCAGCGCCCGGCCGTTCTCGGCCACGACCAGCGGCGTCCCTCCCGAGCGCGAGATCACTTCCACCGCGGCACGCACTTCAGCGGGAAGCGAACTGCCCTGGTCTTCGAGATATTTGGCGACTGCGTCCGTTGCGCCTTTGCGAATGGCGCGCCCATCCAGATTCACGCCTGACATGCGGGTCATTGCGCTGAAGGGAATGAACTCGGCGTCGTGCGAACTCATTTCGCGCCCCCGCAATCCATACTTTTCTTTGGCCAGTACGACAATCGAGCGGCCCTCAGGAGTTTCGTCGGCCAGCGAGGAGAGCTGCGCCGAATCCGCCAGCATGGCCTCGGTTACGCCGGGTGCGGTCACAAACTCCGTAGCCTGGCGATTGCCCAGCGTGATCGTTCCCGTCTTATCTAAGAGCAAAGTGTTCACATCGCCTGCCGCCTCCACGGCGCGTCCGGACATCGCGAGCACGTTGTGCTGCACCAGACGATCCATGCCGGCAATGCCGATCGCGGAAAGCAATCCGCCGATCGTGGTCGGAATCAGGCACACCAACAAAGACACCAGCACGAACACGGTCGGTGGCTCGGTTCCAGCCTTGCCAAACCTGCCCGCATAAATGGCAAAGGGCTGCAGCGTTACCACCGCCAGCAGAAACACAATCGTCAGCCCCGCCAGCAGGATGTTCAGCGCAATCTCATTCGGAGTCTTCTGTCGCTCCGCACCTTCCACCAACGCGATCATGCGATCGAGAAACGTCTCACCGGGATTGGATGTGATCTTTATCTTCACCCAGTCCGAAAGCACGCGGGTTCCGCCCGTGACGGCCGAGCGGTCGCCGCCCGCTTCGCGAATTACGGGCGCGGACTCGCCGGTGATCGCCGACTCGTCCACCGACGCCACGCCTTCCACAATTTCGCCGTCGCCGGGAATAAAGTCGCCCGCCTCCACCAGCACTAAATCTCCCGACCGCAATTTTGATCCGGGCACCGTCTCGGTTTTTCCGTCGGGAAGCAGGCGGTTGGCCATCGTCTCGGCTTTCGCCCTCCGCAGCGCCTCGGCCTGTGCTTTGCCGCGGCCCTCGGCCATGGCCTCGGCGAAGTTGGCAAACAACACCGTGAACCACAGCCAGAGGGTGATCTGGAGATTAAATCCGAACCCCTTTTGTGATCGCTCCAGGAAGAGCAGCACGGTGGTGACCACGCTGCCGACCTCGACAACAAACATCACGGGATTGCGCATCATGGTCACGGGATGCAGTTTTACCAGCGAATCCCACGCCGCGCGGCGCACAATCTTCATATCCCACAAGCTGCGTTTTGATTTCTTGCTTGCCATATTTGCCTGGAAAGTCTTCTTATGAAATTCCTTTAGAAAGTTTTGCCCGCCATCATGAGCAAGTGTTCGAGAATTGGCCCCAAACTAAGAGCCGGGAAAAATGTGAGCGCGCCAACAATCACCACCACGCCGATCAGCAGCACCGTGAATAACGGTCCGGTTACAGGGAATGTGCCCAGCGTTGCCGGAGTCTGCTTTTTGCCTACAAGATTGCCGGCAATGGCCAGGACCGGCAGAACCATCATGAAGCGTCCCAACAGCATCGCGATACCCATCGACGTGTTGTACCAGGGCGTGTTTCCATTGATCCCGGCGAAACCTGAACCGTTATTAGCCACGGCTGAGGTGAAGGCATAAAGCACTTGGCTGAAGCCATGCGGTCCGGGATTGGTTATAGACGTCGTGCCAAAGCTGTACAAAACTGAAATCGCGGTGAAGACCAGAATCACCAGCGGAAAGATGAGGATGACGAGCATCGCCATCTTCACGTCGTAGGCTTCGATCTTCTTACCCAGATATTCCGGCGTGCGCCCCACCATCAATCCCGCAATGAACACGGAAAGAATGACGAACACCAGCATTCCGTACATCCCCGCGCCCACCCCGCCGAAGATCACTTCGCTCAGCATGAGGTTGATCAGGGGAATCATTCCGCCCAGCGGCGTGAACGAATCGTGCATGGAGTTGACCGCGCCGCAACTCGTGTCCGTAGTCACTGTGGCAAACATCGCCGAGTTCACCACGCCGAAGCGTACTTCTTTCCCTTCGAGGTTGGCAGTGGACTGCGGAATCGAGGCCGCGTGCTGCGGGCTATGTTGGGCTGCAGACGTCAGCAGCGGATTGCCGCGCGCCTCTGCCCAATACGCCGTGGTAACTCCCGACAGGAACAGCAAAGCCATCGCCGCCCATACGGCCCATCCATGCCGTGCGGAGCCAGTCATCTTTCCCAACGTGTAGGTAAACGCGGAGGGAATCATGAGGATGGCGAACATCTCCAGAAAGTTTGTGAACGGCGTGGGGTTTTCGAACGGATGCGCGCTGTTGGCGTTGAAGAAGCCGCCACCGTTCGTTCCTAATTCTTTGATAATCTCCTGCGAAGCCGTGGGCCCCTGCGCGATCACCTGCTGGCTCACCGTCTGCATCAGCGGTTTGCCGTCGGGACCGTTCACAGGCTTGCCGTCGGAGCCCAGTTGTGGCGTCTGGTAAGGGTCGAGCACTTGCACGGTGTCATATGGCTTCAGGTTCTGTACCACGCCCTGCGACACCAGCAACAGCGCGCCCACCAGACACAGGGGTGCCAGCACCCACAACGTGCCGCGTACCAGATCTACCCAGAAGTTGCCGATGGTCTTTTGCTCGCGCCGCGAAATGCCGCGAATGAATGCTATCGCCAGCGCCATTCCCGCGGCCGCTGAAACCCAGTTGTGATACGCCAAGCCCACCATCTGGGTCAGGTAGCTCACGGTGGTCTCGGGGACGTAGTTCTGCCAGTTGGTGTTCGTGGTGAACGAAGCCGCGGTATTGAAAGCCAGTGCCGGAGGCACTCCCGGCAGCTTTTGCGGATTCCACGACTGCGGCCCGGCCCACCCCTGCACGCGCTGCAGCACATAGAGCACTATCATCGAAACGCCGCTGAACAAGATCAGCGCCAGCGCGTATTCCTTCCAAGCCATTTCGTGGTCTTCATCTACGCCCGTCAGCTTGTAGAGAATCCGCTCCACCGGCCGCATCACGGGATCGAGCCACGTCCGTTCGCGGTTGAACACTCGAGCCATGAAGCCGCCCAGCGGCTTGGTGATCAGAAACACCACCACCAGCAGAAAAAAGATTTGCAGCCATCCATTTGCTGTCATCAGAATTTCTCCGGCCGCAACATGGCGTATACCAGATACACCAGCAGCCCCGCGCAAATGACCAGCATGATGATCGGTCCAGAATTCATATATGCCTCAACGTACTCGCTCGCAGAAAACCACGTAAGCGACCGAAACCGCAAAAAATGCTACGGTTACAGCAAGGAAAATTGCGTCTTGCACTTTATTCACTCCGATCACAGCTCCAGTGGATGTGCGAACGGCTCGCACAAACAGTCTAGTGGATCATCTGGCGTGTAAGGGTGGATTAAGAAAGTCGTAAAAAATTCGTAAGGGCCGACCGGCGACTGATGCCCGAGCGCGTGGGGGAAACGTCAGCTCGGGCGGTCATTGTGGGCGAAGCTGGCGATAAGGTTCTCAGCAGCCCCATTCGGCTTCGCCCGGCTGGGCAAAATATTGCCGCACCTTGGCGCGTTCATGGGTAAGCGATTCCAGTTCGAGCAACGCCAGCCGCGCTGCCGCGACCATCCGGCTCTTGACCTGCGGCGAAACTTCCTTCCATGAGTTGGGGCCTTCGCTTCCTTTTCCCGAAACTTCCGGCGCCAGTGCCTGGTGATAGTGATGGAAAAGCTCTGCCAACCGTTCCGGGGCTACTTCGTGAGTCCACATACTGTTCGTCTCCTGAACCTGCAGCTTTCTTGGGGCCGGTCTTTTGGCCGCCACGAGTATTGGACACACAAAGGCGAAAGGACTGAATAAAGGCTCCATAAAATGTTCGTAAAGGCACGAAGGTCCACGAAAGACGGGAAAGGTGGGAAAGACAGGACTCACGACCCGGGCTCGAACCTGTACCCAACCCAGGGCTCAGTAAGAAGATACTTCGGCGAGGAGGGATCGGTCTCGATTTTCTTGCGCAGTTGTCCCACGAAGACGCGCAGGTACTCCGGCTGTTCCGTGCTATTCGGGCCCCATACGGCCGCCAGCAGCGTACGATGCGTCACCACTTTGCCCGGACGCTGCGCCAGGAAAACCAGCAGATCGAATTCTTTCGGCGTGAGATGAACTTCATGACCCGCGACCTTGACCGAACGCGCATCCATGTCAACACAAAAGTCTCCAGCGGTAATCGCACAAGGCTTCTCCTCAACTGCCGGTGCGCGACGCAATTGGGCCCGGATCCGCGCCAGCAGCTCGTTCATGCTGAAGGGCTTGGTGACATAGTCATCGGCGCCCGCATCGAGGGCTTCCACTTTCGAGCGATCCTGCCCGCGCACCGAGAGCACGATAATGGGCACTTGCGACACCTTCCGCAGTTGCCGGCATAGCTCCACTCCATCCAGATGGGGCATGGCCACGTCCGTCACCACAACATGCGGTGTCCAGTTCTTCATCAACTCCAGCGCCATCTCGCCATCATTCGCTATGCGGATGTCGTACCCTTGCGCCGAAAGCGACGTGCGCAGCACTCGCGTGATTTGCGGCTCGTCATCCACCACCAGGATTCGCTTGTGGTCGTTCGTCATCTTGTACTCGTTTTCTATTCTCAGCCGCGCTATCGCATTTCCTGCGTGACGATGTGCACATCCACCGCGGGCGCCTCGCGTAGAAATTTGTGAATGGCCGACAGATAAAAATACCTCTTCCAGCCTTTCGTCGCCGACCGCCCGAAAACAACTTGCGTAACGTGGTTCTCGCGCACAAATTCCGCAACCTTCTCGGCGACGACCTTGCCTTCGGTCTTCACCACTTTCGCACCCACGCTCTCCGCGAAACGCACGTTGTCAGACAGAGTCCGCTGGTTCTCGTCGCTGCCGTCGGCGCCTGTGTCCACGTAGAGGACAAACAGATCGCCATCCATGGCCTGGGCCATGCGCGCCCCTCGCGCAATCAAGTACTGCGCCGCCGGATTCGAGCTGATGCACACGGCAATGCGCTCCCGCACCTGCAACAGCTGGCCGTCTTCGTTCTTGAGTTCGGAAAGCGTGCGGTCGACCGCCTGCGTTACCTGCCGCAGGGCCAGTTCGCGCAGCGCCGTCAGGTTGGTGTTGCGGAAGAAGTTCGCCAGCGCCCGGTCCGCCCGGTCCAGCGGATAAATATCCCCGCGCTTCATGCGGGTCTGCAGCGCCTGTGGCGTCAGGTCCGCCATCACAATTTCGCCCGCCCGGCGGATCACCCAGTCCGGCACCGTCTCCCGCACTTGAACTCCGGTCAGGGTTCGGATCGTTGGCGCAAGGCTCTCGATGTGCTGCACGTTCAAGGTGGAGAGAACGTCGATGCCCGCGTCCAGCAGCTCGAATACATCTTCGTAGCGCTTTGCATGCTTGCTGCCTTCAATGTTAGTGTGCGCCAGTTCATCCACCAGCACAACATGCGGCTTGCGCGCCAGAATCGCGTCCACATCCATCTCTTCGAAGACGGTCCCTTTGTATTCCAGCTTTTTGCGCGGAACCGTTTCCAGGCGGGAAGAAAGTTCCACAATCGGTTTACGCCCGTGGGTTTCCACCACGCCGATCACCACTTCTTCGCCCCGGCTCGCCCGCCGCACGCCCTCACTCAGCATGCCATAGGTCTTTCCCACGCCGGGCGCGTAGCCCAGAAAGAGCTTGAACACTGCCGGCCGCTTGGCCGTATCCACTTCCGCGAGCCATTCTTCGGGAGTCTTAGCCATCGCCGCTTATTCTCCACGCCGGAGGGGGAATTGTCGAATGTGATTCTGATCCGGAGCGTGAAAAGAACGTTCACCACAGAGACACAGAGAAAACCTCTAAATGATTCTTGTTCTTTCCTTGGTCTTCTCTGTGTCTCTGTGCCTCTGTGGTGAAAAGCCTTTTCTTGCTTTCTTCCGTTACAATCGTGCCCGTGAAACCCCGCTGGCCTCAGCACGTGTTCCGCTACACCGCCTGCGTTGTGGCGACCGAGTTGGTCGCACAAATCTACCGGCGCTTGGCTCACATCAACCCAACCACCGTGGCCTTGACGTTTCTGCTGATGGTGCTGTGGGTGGCGGCCTACTGGGGATTTCGCTTCTCCGTTTTTCTCGCGGTACTGGCCACGCTGGCCTTCAATTATTATTTTCTTCCTCCCGTTGGAACGTTCACTGTCGCCGACCCGCAGAATTGGGTGGCGCTGTTCGCATTTCTCGTAACTGCAGGCATTGCCAGCCAACTCGCCGACCGCGCCCGCCGTCAAACGGCGGACGCCAACCAGCGCCGCCGCGACGTGGAGCGGCTTTACGCCTTCAGCCAGCGCCTGCTTGCCACCGACAACGTAGCCGAATTGCTGAATGCGATTCCCGCCTACGTGTGTGACGGATTTGGCGCCAAAGCCGCAGCCATCTACCTGCTTAGTTCCCGGCAGGTCTACCGCACCGATCCCAATGCCACCTGGCTTTCTTTGCAGGATCTTCAAATGGTCAGTTCGCGCGGCGAGCCGGTCATCGATGCCGAGCGCGGAATTTCTCTCACTCCATTACACCTAGGTACGCGCACCACCGGAGCCGTCGGCATCGCCGGGCCTGCGCTGTCGCGCGCCACGCTGGAAGCACTGGGCAGCATGATCGGCATCGCCATCGAGCGTGCCGGAGCCATGGAAAAACTCTCTCAGACCGAAGCCGCTCACCAGAGCGAGAACCTGCGCGCCGTGCTGCTCGATTCCGTAACCCACGAACTCCGCACCCCGCTCACCGGCATCAAGGCCTCCGTCACCAGCCTGCTCTCCGATTACAACCTCGACGACGCGCAGCGCCGTGAGCTACTCACCGTCATCAACGAGGAAACCGATCGCCTCGACCGCCTGGTTGGAGAAGCCACGGAGATGGCACAGCTCGATGCTCACAAGGTCGAACTCCACATGGCTCCCGTGGATATTGCCGGCGTGATCGAGTCCGCTGTGGAAGAGTCCCGAACGGTTCTCGCCCTGCATCCCATAGAAGTGCGCGTGGCGCCATCCCTGCCCCAGGTGCGCGTGGATTCCGACCGCATTGCGGAGGTTCTCAAGCAACTGCTGGAAAACGCCGCCAAGTATTCGCCCTCGACTGCGCCCATTGCTATTACCGCCGAACGCAAGGGAGATCGCGTTATCACCAGCGTCACCGATCACGGGCACGGCATCGACGACTTCGAGCAGGGGATGGTCTTCGACAAGTTTTACCGCGGCCGCGACCAGCGCTACAGCGTGCAGGGCACGGGCATGGGGCTGGCCATCGTCAAAGCCATTGTAGAAGCCCACAACGGATCGGTCAGCGTCACCAGCCAACTCGGCCGCGGCTCCGTTTTCTCCTTCGACCTGCCGACGGCTTGAAAAGCAAAATGTCCGTGTGGGGACGGGCGCCTCGCCCGTCCAGCCAAGCGCAGCGAGGCATCCGGCCATGAATTTGGGTGGCGCAACTTCAGCGCTGCGATCCATGCCATCCGATGACCGCGGGCTTTAGCCCCGCGGTACCTCAGTTCTTCATCTTCGGCCTCTCGCAAGTATCCACAATCTTGGTCGGATCGATTGCGTCCTTATCCACCTGCTCTTCCAGGATCTTTCCATCTTTCCCAATCAGGAAGTTCACGCGGCGAGCGGCTTTGTATTTATCCAGATAGATTCCGTACTGATGCGTCACATCCCCGCCCCAATCGCTCAGCAGAGGAAACGTAACTCCAATTTGGTCGGCGAAGGCTTTGTTGGCGAACGCACTATCCATGCTCACACCCAGAACCTGGGTGTCGGTAGCTTCCAGCCGTTTCAAATCCTGCTGGAAAGCTTTCATCTGCGCCGTTCAACCGCCGGTGAAGGCGAAGATGAAAAACGCCAACACCACGTTCTTCTTGCCGCGGTACTGGCTCAAGGAAACTGGCTTAAGGTCGTTGCCGTCAAAATATTTCAGCGTGAAGTCCGGCGCCACATCGCCCACCTTGGGCATGGACCCCGACCCACCCTCTGAGGGATTGCTTTGCGCCGCAATCGGCGCGACGCTCGCAAGCATCAAGAACCCCGCAATCAGCCAAGCTGCCCACACGTTTGGTAGTTTCTTCCCCATCACGAACCTCCTGCCCGAATAATAGCCTACTCGGCAGCGGAGACTATGAATCTTGGGCCGCACAATATCCGGTACGACGCCAGACAGTACCTCCCTCACCTGTTTCGCATATTGCCGAGAGTAGCCATAAACCATTAGATTCATCTCAGGGGAAGGTTCCACGCCCCAATGACCCTGGAAACACTCAACGACATCTTCTTCACCGCGACGGAGCGGAATCTCGATCGCGTGATGCTCACCCGCGCGACCGACAAGTGGCTTCCCATTTCTTCTTCCGATCTTCGGCGCAACGTGGCCGGAACCGTTCGCGCGCTAAAGGAATGGGGCGTGCGCAAAGGCGACCGCGTCGCCATTCTCAGCGAGAACCGGCCTGAGTGGTCCACCGGCGACTTCGCTATTCTCTTGCTCGGCGCCGTCACCGTTCCCATCTATTCGACGCTAACGGCGGAACAAACCGCTTACACCCTATGTGACTCCGGCGCCAGCGTCATCTTCGTTTCTACGGAACATCAGTTTCTCAAGATGCAAACGATTCTCCCCCAGACCCAGGTTCGGCGGGTCGTGGTCATGGATCAGATCCAAATCCCGCCTAATCTGGCCGGAACCTGCGTGCACATGGGCGAGTTGATGACCGGCGGCCCCAGCGCCCTCGATTCCGCGACCGTATCCTTCGCGCGTTCCGTCCAGCCTGACGATCTCGCCACCATCATCTACACCTCCGGCACAACCGGAACCTCCAAGGGCGCCATGCTCACCCACGGCAACATGGCTTCGAACATCGAGTGCTCGCTGCTCGAATTCGATATGCACCCGGGGCTGACCACCATTTCGTTCCTGCCACTCTCGCATGTCACGGCACGCCATGTGGATTTCGCCATGCTCTACCACGGCGTCACTCTGGCCTACTGTCCGTTCATGGAGCATCTCTCGCAAGCCCTGCTGGAAGTGCGCCCCAGCGAATGCGTAGCCGTACCCAGGGTCTACGAGAAAATTCACGCCAAGACGGAAATGTCAGCCACCGGCTTTCCCAAGCGCGCCATTTACCGCTGGGCGCTTTCCGTCGGTCGAGCCAACAAGCCGGCAATTCTCGCCGGAAAAACTCCTACTTCGCTCAGATGGAAGCTTGCCAACAAACTGGTCTTCTCGAAAATCCGCGCCGGCATGGGCGGCAACGTCGAGACTTTCATTTCGGGCGGCGCGCCATTGGGCCGCGAACTCGCCGAATGGTACGCCACCGTGGGCATTCGCCTGCACGAAGGCTATGGCTTGACCGAAACTTCTCCGGTGATCGCCGTCAATTCGCCCGCGCACCATCGCATCGGCACCGTGGGCAGAGTCCTGCCCAACCTCGAAGTTCGCATCGCCCCCGACGGCGAGATTCTGGTTCGCGGACCCTCGGTTTTCAAGGCCTACTGGAACCGCCCCGAAGAAACGCGCAACGCGTTCGAAGACGGCTGGTTCAAGACCGGAGACATCGGCCACATCGATGCCGATGGATATCTCTCGGTCACCGACCGCAAGAAAGAACTCATAAAAACTTCGGGGGGCAAGTTCATCGCTCCGCAGCCCATCGAGAATTCCCTGAAATTGAATCCGCTGGTGGGAACCGCCGTCGTCATTGGCGATAAGCGCAAGTTCTCCTCGGTCATCGTTTCGCCCAATTTTGCGCTGCTCGAAGAGTTGGCGCGCAACAACAATGTGGTTTTCGCCTCGCGCGCCGAACTCGTTGCTCATCCAAAGATTCAGGCGCTCTACGAAGGATTTGTGGAAGACGTAAATCAGAGTCTCGCACGATTCGAAAAACTGAAACGGGTTCTGGTCGTCCCGGACGAATTCACCGCCGACAACGGCGCTCTGACGCCCACACTAAAACTCCGCCGCCGCGTGATCGAAGAACGCTATCGCAGACAGATTGAAGACCTGTACGCCCAAGCGGAGGCTAGAACAATCCCGTAGAGCACCGAAAAAACATGCGAGGACAGCCGCCCTCGGCTGCCTGCCCTGAGCGGAGTCGAAGGGTCCGTCGAGCGCAGCTCGACATTCGCCGTGTCCGGTTTACAATGAGAGCATCATGACTGATCCCCTAATCATCGCTGGACGTACCTTCCGCTCGCGCCTCATCGTCGGCACGGGAAAATATAAGTCCTTCCAGGAAACCGCGCGCGCTTTAGAAGCCAGCGGCGCCGAAATGGTTACTGTCGCCGTACGCCGCGTCAATCTGGACCGCAGCAAAGAATCGCTGCTCGATTACATCGATCCCAAAAAATATTTTCTCCTGCCGAACACCGCAGGCTGCTACACCGCCGATGAAGCCATCCGCGCCGCACGCCTCGGTCGCGAGGTTGGACTCTCGGACTGGGTGAAGCTCGAGGTGATCGGCGACCAGCCAACGCTTTACCCGGACGTGCAGGCCACGCTCGAAGCAACGCGTGTGTTGGTCAGCGAAGGCTTCACGGTTCTGCCCTACACTTCCGACGATATTGTCTTCGCCAAGCGCCTGGTCAACGCTGGCGCAGCCGCCGTGATGCCCCTCGGCGCGCCCATCGGCAGCGGCATGGGCATTCAGAATCAGGCCCACATCCGCATCCTGCGCGAAATGATCACAGGAGTTCCGCTGATCGTGGACGCGGGCGTAGGCACCGCCTCCGACGCTGCCATCGCCATGGAACTCGGCGCTGATGCAGTTCTAATGAACACCGGCATCGCTGGCGCGCAAGATCCGGTCATGATGGCCGAAGCCATGCACCACGCCGTGCTGGCCGGACGCCAAGCCTATCTCGCAGGCCGCATGCCAAAGAAGTTATACGCCACTGCCAGTTCGCCGCTGGAAGGTGTAGTGCGTTGAAGTAGTCCCGGCGTATTGTGTAGGACTGGGTCTCAGACCCGGTCGGCGAGCGCAGCTCGGCCCGCCCGCCGGGCCTTTTAAATCGGAACAGCTACCCGAAATAAAAAAGGGCAGCCGCAGCCGCCCTGATCACCACCAAATCTCCCTTACAACATCTTCACGCCATTCACGTGAATGGACTCGCCGGTTACGGTTCCAGTCACTGCAACGTGGTGTCCCTCATGCCCTTTGAGAGCATCCTGGTTGTCCACGGCGTAAATCTTCTTATCGCTGTCGGTCACAATCACCAGCTTCTCGCCGCCTGCCACACATTTTTTCGTGCAAGCCTCATGACCGGCCTTAGCGCCTTTCACGCCGCACTTGCTGTCGCTTACGTACCCGTTGACGGTCGTGCTCTTTCCCATATCGTCAAACGCCAAAGCTGTCAGGGCGAACACGAAAAATACCGCAAGACAAAGTACCAGCACTTTTTTCATGGACAGATTTTTCTCCTTTTTGAAATCCCGATCGCGGGCCCCGAGCAACAATTCAACCCCACCCATCGGATCAACGTCCCGAACTATATCATAAGAGGACGTTTCCGATTGTCACTTTTCCGCGGAGCGGCCGGGGAACCCCTGCTCACTTTTTCGCCGAGTGATTAGCCGGTGGCGCTGGGTTTGGCGGAGCCGCTGGAACGTACACGTACTCTCCGGGGCGCAGATAGCGCAACTGCTCGCGCGCTTCCTTTTCGATCGCTTTTTCGTCCGTCTTCAATCCTTGAATCTTCTGGGCGTAGAGTTCGTTCTCCTTCTGAGCCCGGATGATCTTCTTCTGCAGCGATTCGTACTCCATCCGCTTCTGTTTATAGACGATCATCCCGTTCGCGCCAAACATCACGTGCACAAACAGCAGGCAGGCGAGCGCCGTGACCGCGAACGTCGCAATGCGCCGCCGCAACGCATACACTCGCATGGCCAGCGGACGCGCACTTTCCATCCACGACGCCGCCAGCGCCTCGGCCTGGGGAGCCCTCTCGGCCATGGCGCGCAACCCGTGTTGCGGAATGGGAAGGCTTCTGACTCTTGCTACATCTTTTGCTCGAAAATCCATCGCTTGGCCGCCTCGCTCAACTTCTCCAGACCCGGCTCGCTGCGCGCTCCCGAGTAGACCCGCACAACGGGCTCGGTTCCCGAAAGCCGGCAGTACACCCACAAGCCGTCTTCGAAAACCAGCTTCAACCCATCCTTGCGAACTACTTCGCTACCTCTGCGCCCACAAAACTCTTGTGGATCGAACCTCAGCTTCTCAGTGAACTTCGCCTTCACCTCCGGCGTCAAGCGGAAGTTCTCGCGCCGCGGATAATAGGAACCAACTTGGTTACATAAGGCCCTTAATTGCTCGCCCAGCGGCTTCCCTCGCCTGGCCGAAGGTAAACTCCTCGGCCATCACCGCGCGCCAACCCGATGTGCCAAACTTGATTTGCGTTAGCATGGTCTTACCCTCAAACCACAGCTTGGAGTGCTACCCTCTCTCAACGGTTGCTCATGGGCTGACGGCTGAGAGCCGGTAGCGGAATGCCGATTCTATATGACCGACAAACGAATCGTCCTCACGACCGCCGGATCGGAAGAAGAAGCCCGTAAAATTGCCCGCGCGCTGGTAGATCGACGCCTGGCCGCTTGCGTCAACGTCGTCCCACAAATCACGTCCATCTATCGCTGGCAAGGCAACGTGGAAGAAGCTCGCGAATGGCTTTTGATCGTTAAGACTACGGCCGCGGCCTTCGGCCAGGTCCGTCACGCGATTGCAGAACTCCACTCCTATGAGGTGCCGGAATGCGTCTGCCTGGCAATCGAAGACGGATTGCCTGACTATTTGGAATGGATCGCCGATTCCGTCTCCGTAGGAGAATCCGGGGAATGACTCCGGCACCCGCTCACGCCACATTGGCGCTGAGATTCAATCGCCAATAATCCAGAGAGTAGGGGGGAACATCCGCCGCAGCCTGCTCGGTCAATTCCGCCACAAACTTTGAGCGCAGATCTTCGGAAGGAATCTGTCGCAAATGCGTGTGCAGAACGATGTTGCTGACGAACTCTTCATACTGCTGCGCGCTGTCCAGAATCGTAGGCGCGGGTTCTACGCTGGTCTCGACGTTAACGAACCCCGCGCGCCGCAAAACTTCGGCCGCCTGGTCCGCATTCGCATAAAACCACGGCTCCGCAAAGCGCGCCAGATAGGGCGCGTACCGCGAAGTTTGCGCCAGCTCCGCGACCCGTTGCCGCAATCGCGCCAGGTTCGCGCCCCCGCCGCACTGCGCGTGCAGCCAGCCACCCGGGCGCAGCGCCCGCCGCAGGCTCGCGAAGAGCTGATCGTGATCGAGCACCCAGTGAAAGGCCGCTGTGCTCACGATGCCGTCAAAGGCTTGCTCGAAAGGAAGGTGTAGTAAATCAGCCTCAACCAAGCTCAAGCGTTTGCCAAGGTCCCGCCGCAAATGCTGCCGCGCTGAACTCAGCATGTTCATCGAGAGATCAACCCCGACCACTTGGCCCCGGGGCAGAGCCTCGATCAACTCCGCCGTCAACCGGCCGGTTCCACAACCAGCGTCGAGCACCCGTTCATCCCCACGCACATGCAAGCGCGACAGGACTCTCTTGCCCCAACTGACCTGCGGTTGCGAGAGGCGATGGTATACAGAAGAGTTCCACTCGCGGGATTGAATCTGATCACCCAAGGAAGGCATCCGCCCGAAAAGAACAATCCGAAGCTTCAGATCTCATCCGCACTGATTCGCCCAAATCTGTTTACACGCAAATCAGTGGCCAAAAGGGTTCTAGATAGCAGCCAGCCCCAACTCCAGGTCATCGAGAATATCCTCGATATTTTCGATCCCCACTGAGATGCGGACCATGCCGTCGGTGATGCCGATCGCTTTACGCCCCTTTTCGCCGAGACCCGCGTGCGTCATGGTTGCCGGGTGCGAGATCAGTGTCTCCACTCCTCCCAGCGATTCTGCCAGCGAGCAGACGCGGAGTTTCTTCAGCATCTTGTTCGCGTTCTTCAGTGATCCGGTCTCAAACGTGATCATCGAACCGAAACCGCTCATCTGCCGCTTCGCCAGTTCGTGCTGGGGATGATCCTTCAACCCGGGATAGAAAACCTTTTTCACCTTCGGGTGCTTGGCCAGGAAGTCTGCGACGGTGCGCCCGTTGCGGTCGTGAATTTCCATGCGCGCCGCCAGCGTCTTCACGCCACGCAGCAGCAGCCAGCATTCAAACGGAGACAGTATCGCGCCGGCCGCCTTCTGCAGAAAAGCCAGCATCTCGGCATGCTCCGGCTTGCGGCATACCACCACACCACCAAGTCCATCGCTATGGCCGTTGAGAAACTTTGTGGTCGAATGCACCACCATGTCCGCGCCAAGCGCCAGCGGCTGCTGAAAATAGGGAGACATGAATGTGTTGTCAACCACCAACTCAAGTTTCTTAGGCCGGCAGATCTGGCTGATCGCCGCCAGATCGCTTAACCGCATCAGCGGATTCGTCGGCGTTTCTACGTACACCATGCGCGTGTTCTTCCGGATCGCGCGCTCCACATTCTCTGCGTCCGATGTGTCTACGTAGGAAAACTCCAGGCCGAAGCCGGTCAGCACCTGGTTGAAGAGGCGTGGCGTGCCGCCATACAAATCGTTTCCGCACACTACGTGATCGCCCGACTTCAACATGCTGGCCACCGCGTTGATGGCGGCCATGCCGCTGGCAAATACTGGCGCGGCTACTCCTCCTTCCAGCGATGCCAGGTTCTGCTCGAGGCGTGTGCGTGTGGGATTCGAGACGCGCGAGTATTCGTAGCCCTTGTTCTCGCCGATGCCCTGCTGCACGTAGGTGGAAGTTGGGTAGATAGGGACAGTTACTGAGCCGGTTAGGGGGTCGGGCTCTTGTCCATCGTGGATGGCGCGGGTGGCGAAACCGGGCTGCTTCTTGGTTAGTTTCATTGGAAGTTCCAAAATCTTGAAACACGGAGGACACAGGGTCACACGGGGTAGGGCTCGCCGTCCGCGCGGCTCAAGGCTAGACTCCGCCCTCAAAAATCTTTTTCGACAGATAGCGCTCGGCCGAATCTGGAATAATTGTTGCCACTCGTTTGCCGGCGCCCAGCCTGCGCGCCACTTCCAAGGACGCGAACACGGCCGCGCCGCCGCTTGATCCGGCCAGGACACCTTCCTCCGCCGCCAGCCGCTTTACCGTCGCGAAGGCATCGTCGTCATTCACCATAATCACTTCGTCGCACACCGAGGCGTCGAACGTCTTGGGGATGAAGCTGGCTCCGATTCCTTCTACCTTGTGTGGGCCAGTTTCTCCGCCGCCCAGCACCGAGCCTTGCGTTTCCACAGCGAACGTCTGTACTCCCGGCACATGTTCTTTCATGTAACGCGCTACACCAGAAAAAGTGCCGCAAGTGCCGCAGCCCAGGACTACGGCGTCCACTTTCCCGTCCATCTGCTCGAACATCTCTACTGCAGTTGTCTCGTAGTGGTAATCGGGATTTGCCATGTTTTCAAATTGTCCTGCCATGAATGCACCGGGATCACCCGCTACCAGTTCTTTAGCGCGGCGAATCGCACCCTGCATACCTTCACTGTCCGGAGTGCGCTCAACCATCGCCCCCAGCGCGCGCATGATGATCACTTTTTCCTGCGAGAAGTTTTCCGGGACAAACAGCTTCACTTTGTATCCGCGATTCACACCGATCAGCGCTAACCCGATTCCTGTGTTGCCCGCCGTGGCTTCGACAATCGTTCCTCCGGGCGCGAGTTTCCCTTCCTGCTCCGCTCTGCGAATGATGCCGATGGCGGCGCGGTCTTTCACGCTGCCGCCGGGATTCAGATATTCAAGTTTGGCGAAGATGTCGGCCGATCCGGCGGGAACCAGCCGTGTCAGGCGCAGTATGGGAGTGCCGCCGACTAGATCCGTAATATCGTCGGCGACTCCGAGATGCGAGACTTCAGAGTTTTTCAAGGGCACGTTACAGGGTAAGGGGGAGCGCTCAGAATCGTCAATCGCCTGCCGGCGTGTGTAGGTTGAAACCCGTTACCATCGTCATTTTCCGGACCACGGTGGGCTATCGCGATCCCAGCCGAAGCAGTTCGTCTCGCAGGCGCGGGTGATGCTGGGTTTGGCGGAGGTAGGGCATTTCGTTGGTAGCGGCTTTGGCGCGAATGATTTTGACTAGTTGCTGTTTTTCGTCCGGCGACCAGCGCGCTAGGTCGGGGATTAGGGCAAGAACCAGCGCCCAATTCTCTAGCGCTTGCAGTTGCAGCGGAGTCCAGCGTGTTGCGCTGATCCCGAGGGCACGGGTAACGGCTGCGGTCGATGCTGCGCGGATTTTCTGGCTGTCGGCGTCGAACTCTCTCGCCATGCGGCGGTTGATCAGGAATCCGAGGTTGCGAGTGGAGAATGTGTCCCAAGCACCGGGCACTCCCTCAGCGGCTGAAGCCGGTTTTGATTTCGTGGTTGGTACGGCACGCCTGAAGGCGTGCCCTGATACGAACCCAGACGCTTCCGGCCAAAGCACTTCCAAAAACATGTGGGCCTCGGCCAAGCGCTTCAACGTTCGGGGCGGAGTTCGGTATTCTCGGTTGGCGGAGATTTTTTTCTCCTCTTGTTCACACAATGCCTGCAGGTCGGTGCGTCCCGGCCGGAAGCCGAGCTTGCGGTAGAACCAGAAAGCTCCGGAGTCAATGGCTTCGTCGTTATTCTGTCCGATCTGATAAGGATAAATCGAGATGCACTTCGCGCCGGTTAGAGCGCAGAGGCAACGCAGGGCTTGGGCATAGATCCAGGCGGTTTCTCCCTGGCGATAGGTGTAGAAAGTGTTGAAGCCGACCTCGATCCATTCGCAAAGTCCGATGGCTTCGACGTAGTTGATGGGGACGCCGTTTTTCAGGGTGTACCCGGCGAGGTAGGCGCGCAGGGGGAGGCGGCGTGCAGGCGGGAGTCCCCAGAAATGCATGACCACGCCACGGCCGAGATCGGCGCGCACTACGGTGCGCGGGTCGCCCAGCGTGGTGCCGTAGAGTTCACGGTAGCGCACGACCATGATTTCGCGGATGGCGTTCATTACGGATTCTCCGGCGGCGAGAGAGAGCTTTTCCAGTTTTGGCGCGGACTGGGCGAGTTCGTGCGCAAGAGAAACATCGCTGCGCTGAATTAGAGGTGCGTCGTGGAAGTAGAAGCGGCGAGGACGAGTCCAATTGCGCGTGCGGGAGAGCTTCAGGTTTTCTAGTTTCCAGCGCAGTGGGAGGCGAAGTGAGTCGTAAAGTTCGGCCTGCTGGCGCGCGGGCAGCGGGAGTTGCGTGAAGCGGTCGAGCAGCCAGGCGAGCGCGTCTCTGCGGCCTCGAGCGGCGTCGAGCCAACGCGGCCATGGGATGTTGGCTTCTACATCGGCGTCCTCTTCCAAGAGCGGGATGAAGCGCGGCCATGTGCTGCCGCGGCCGCGTTCGGCTTGATAGTCGTCCCAGTAATCGTCCCACGCGATCTCGACATTTTGGGGAATGCGGCCCACGAGCCAGCGGGCGACGTCCAAGGAAAGAGTGTCCTGCATGGCGGTGCCGGCGATGCCGGACGTGTCGAAGTCATCGAAGAGCGACATGTCGGCGTTCGTGGCGCGAAGTTTCTCGATGCGCAGGTGGAAGGTGTTGAGCAGACGCTCAACGCGCGGGACGTGCGAAGGAGCGTGCGGGAAGGCGCGGAGGAAAAGCAGAGATTCGTGGAAGCGGATCAGTTGCTCAGTATCTAAGGGGAGTTTTGCAAGTTGCGAGAGAAGTTTGGTGATGAAGCCGGCAGAATTGAAGTCGAATCGGCTTTTGGCGGCTTCCAGTTGGATGAGGAGGTGATTGGGATCGTGCTCGTTAGAATCATGGAATTCAGTCGGCATGGGTGGCGAGATAGTGTAACGCAGGTGAGGGATGAAGCAAGTGCGCGCCGCGGTTCCTAACCAAAATGAAATCCAAGAGCAACCACTTGGAAGAAAGTAAAATGGAAATTAGCATCCGCGATGGACCTTCTGGCCAAAATCCGCACGATCCCCACCGAACCCGGCGTGTATCTCTACAAGAACGCTGAGGGCGAAGTGATCTACGTGGGCAAGGCGAAGAATCTGCGCAGCCGCGTGGCCAGCTACTTTCACGAAGGCCGCTGGGAGGATTCGAAAACCGGAACGCTGGTGCGCGAGGCCGTCGATGTCGACTACATCGTCGTCGCCAACAACAAAGAGGCGCTGGCGCTGGAAAACAATCTCATCAAGCAGCGCAAGCCGCGCTTCAACATCCTGCTGCGCGACGATAAGACTTATCCTTACGTGAAGCTCACGCTGAGCGAACGCTGGCCGCGCGTTTATGTGACGCGCCGCCTGCGCAAAGACGGCAGCGCCTACTACGGCCCGTACTTCCCTGCCAACCTGGCGTATCGCATCGTCGATCTCATCCACCGCAACTTTTTGATTCCCTCGTGCAAGGTCGACCTCACGCGCTTTCACCCGCGCCCCTGCCTGCAGTACTACATCAAGCGCTGCCTGGGCCCGTGCGTGAAGGATTTGACCACGCCTGACGCTTATCAGGAAGCGGTTCGTGACGTGAAGCTGTTTCTGGAAGGCCGTCCCACAGACCTGAGCAAGTCGCTGCACGCGCGCATGGAACAGGCCGCAGCGGCGCAAGAGTATGAACGCGCTGCCCGCTATCGTGACTTGATTTCGACCGTCGAGCAACTGCAGGAGCGCCAGCGCATCGCCGTGGCCGAAGGCGATGACGCCGACGTATTCGGCTATCACTACGAAAATGGCATGCTGGCCGTAAATCTGTTTCACATGCGCGGCGGCCGCGTAGTAGACCGCCGCGAGTTCTTCTGGGAAGACCTGCCAGAGTTCGCATCCCCGGAAGCTCCCTCCCCAGATCCTTCCCTCTCCCCCTGTCATCCTGAGCGATGCGAAGGACCTATGCAGTCTGCCGGCGGCACCGGCGCTGCCGACGAGTCCACAGGTCCTTCGGCCGGCAAAGAACGCCAGCCGCAGGACGACAATGCAAAAGGCGCAGACTTTATTCCCGGCGAATTCTTCTCCGCCCTCCTGAAGCAGCTCTACATCGGCCAGCCCTATGTGCCGCGCAATCTCTACGTCCCGGTAGATTTTGAAGATCGAGAAGAACTAGAGGACCTGCTCTCCGAGCAAAGCGCGGCAGCACGTGCCGCCCGAGTTCACATCCTGGTCCCGCAGCGCGGAGACAAGCGCGCCCTCATCGACCTCGCCGGTACCAACGCCAAACAATCCTACGATCAGCGCTTTCGCGTGCTCAAGCCCAATGCCAAAGCCATCCAGGAAGAACTGCAGGACGCGCTCAGCCTGCCGGAGATGCCCAAGCGCATCGAGTGCTTCGACATCTCGCACATTCAAGGCGCGGAGACCGTGGCCTCGATGGTGGTGTGGGAAGACGGCAAGATGAAGAAATCGGATTACCGGAAGTTCATCATCCGCACCGTCGAGGGCGTCGACGATTTCGCGTCCATGCGTGAGGTGGTCACGCGCCGCTACAAGCGTGTGCTGCAAGAACAAGAAAAAGAGAAGAAAACAATGCCCAGCCTGGTTCTGATCGACGGCGGCTTAGGCCAGTTGCACGCAGCGGCCGAAGCGCTGGAGTCACTTGAGATCATCAACCAGCCGCTCGCAGCCATCGCCAAGCGTGAAGAAATTCTCTACGTCTACGGTCAGGAGAGAGATCCCATCGCGCTTGATCATCATTCGCCGGTGCTGCACCTGATTCAACTCATTCGCGATGAAGCCCACCGGTTCGCCGTGACCTTCCATCGCAAACGCCGGCAGATGCGCGACCGCTCGACTGAACTCCTGGAGATCCCTGGCGTCGGCGAGAGCACCACTCGGCGCCTGCTGGAACATTTTGGAAGCTTACAAGCGGTGAAGCAGGCGGACCCGGCGGCGCTGTCGGCGGTCGTGACGCGCGTTCAGGCAGAAGCCATCAGCAACCACTTTCGCAAGTAGGCAGTAAACCGGGAAGAGCACGACTTCCAGTCGCGCCGGACAGGCTAGGATGACTGAGAACAAGCTCAGGAGTTCGTCGGCTGCAGTATCGGAAGCTTACGGAGTTGCTTGTAAGTGACCCTTTCAGTCTGCTTGTTGAACAGGTCTACGCTCTGCGCCGCTCGAATTCCTGTGTAGAAACCGTAGTCCAGTATCAAGGCTAGGTATTTTCTTCCCGCTTCGCCCGGGCTTATCCCCTCACTGATAACGTGTATCAGCCTTAGGTCCACCAGTTTGAGGATGCTCTGGTATAACTCGTCATCGTTACGGATCTCTACCAGGAAAGCATTCTTTCGCTGTTGCTTAACGCAGAATTCCCTGACACGCTCGAGCACAGGAGTCAGATCGGTTTCTCCGGCGGCCGGAATGTCAACTTCCAAATCCCTCATCTTCTGACTGACCATCTCTGAAGCAGCCAAATTTATGTTAGTCACAGAGACTCGGCTTCGATTCGTGATCGCGCCTCTCGTCATTGCCTGCGCGAATAGGTTCAGGGCGTCCCTTGGAACGCCCGCCGAAACCCAAACTAGCCGAGAAAGGACATCGCTACTTGTGCAGAGAAACCGAACGGAGGGCAGCCCGCAGTATGTCGCATGTGCGTCGAGGATTCCCTCAATGTGACCTGCGGCTTTATCGGGCATCGTTAGGTTGTAGTCCAGCTTTATCGTTTGGGCGTCATGCGGAACTTGGAGGCCTGTGTGTGTGCCAGCATCCCAAGACTTCGTGAGAGTCTCAATTGCCGACAATTTTAGGAACACATTGCTACCGCGCGTGACGGAATAAATGAACCCAAGTAGCCTAGCCTGCAGGTCGAAATCAAGTACGTGAAAGTCGTCCAGGAACACGAACAGGTTGTTTGAGGCCCCTTGAAGCGGGGAGAAGGCCTGGCGCACTTCGGGTAGGAACTTTCGGATGTCATCGTCAGTCAGCGAAGCTTGTCCACGAAGCCGGTCGAGCGGGGCTGCAATGTGCGAATAGGCTGTCAGCCGCGTCGGCATTTCGCTCAGCTGTCTCAGGATTTCTGCAAAAACATCGAGAACGACACGGTTGTCCTTCCGCTTCTCGTATACTTGCATGTCCAACCACACAGAAGGTTGACCGTCTCGCTCCCGAGTTCGCATGGCGTACAGAAGCAAACTCGACTTCCCCGCCCCTCTCCGGCCGTAGACTATATGATTGGCCGAGGCAGTAATTTGCGCCTCAGCGTTCGATACCGATTTTGTATAGCGCGCGAAAAAATCGTCCTTGAAACTAAATCGGTTTATGTTGAGTGACTCAGATAAGATTCGAAGGAAGTACCTGGCCTCCGGACTCTGAAGTGGATTGGACGGAGTTCTTTTTTGTACTGTTGAAATCACTGTCGAAGCGGGGAATAAACCTTGCGTAAAGGTTGGCCCGATTTCCTGCAGGAGCTTGTAGAATCTTTCTGTGGGATTTGCTACCTGGAAAATCAGAGCCTGGCCGTCGGGCCTTTCCTTGACCTCGTAGTCCACTCCCTGGAGTCCACTGCGACTCTCGAACTCATGCACGATCTGCTTTACATCCAGATTGCCAGCAAGGCTCACATCACTCATACGTTGACTCCGCGACCCTTCAGGTATTTCCTAGAATCACGCAAGAACTTCTCTACCATCTCCTTCGAATCATCTAAGCCGTAAACTAGGTCTTGCTGGTCCGCTGCATGATCATAGTCGCATAGGTTCCGATCCTCCCGTAGGACTGTGAGTCGATTAGCATAGGTGTTCTTGTTCGGAAAGTCGTCTGGCAGACTGTCAACTTTCTTGTGATCGCCGACCTCAGTTGAATATTCCCCATGGACACACAAGCGAACAGCACGTGAGACATTGTAGGCCCCATAGTAGAGCCTTGATATCTTCTGTCTCCAGTCACGATTCCCCTGTCGCGCGGCAAATAGGTAGTGCCGCCTGCCAAGCACATAAAGTTGGGAGACATTTGCATTGATCGAGGCTTCGATCGCGGCCATAGCCGCTGGTTCCAAGACCACCGCGAGATTGCTTTGAAGTCTCCGTACGTTCGGTGCGGCTAGAAGCAGATGTGGCGACTTGGGCACTAAGGGTAATTACCTCACATCCCAGCAATACTCTTCGATGGTCCCTGAAGAATGAATTGTACCGCCTTTTCTAGGGGTCCGAAGACAACTTAAGAAAGCGGGGACAGACAGGACGTTTTCTATATCCCCCGCCGGTCTTCTCCCGGACCAACCGCGACAGTTCGATCGACGTCCTACACCCGCGGGAGCTGAGGCAGCACGTCAAAATGCGCGTCGCGGGCACACAGAACAAGCGAATGTTGCAGCACGAGGGCCGCGATCCACATATCGTTCGTCGGGATGGGAGTGCCTTGCTTCCGCAGTTGCCGGTAAACAGCGCCGTAATGATGCGTGGTCTGTTCATCGGCGTAGAGCACGCCGACGCCGGACTTCAGCAGAAAACGGCGCAGGACAGCCTCGTTGCGCGGTCCCGGACTGCCCACAGCAAGACGGCTCTGGGCAAATCCAGCGCGCAATTCTCCCAGCACGATGAAGGGCAACCAGACTTCATCGGCGAGTTCGACGGTTACGACTACCGACACATTGCCTCGGCAAAGGTCGGTATAGCGGTTCGCATCGAGAGCCAGCCTCACCGCCACACCTTTTTATCAATGGAGTCTTGCGCGGCCAACGCGCTATCGAAAGCGGGATCTCTCCGCCAGGTGCCCGCGACATCACCGAGATCGCGCTGCCGGCCGCGATCCGCGGCAACGCCGACGCCCCGCGCGAGGGCTTCGATCGCAACCTCATTCAGGCTTTTGCCCCGCTCGCGCGTGGCCCTGCGAAGGGCTTCGTCCAAACTCTCGGGCACCTTGCGAATCGTGTATTGCATGCATACATTGTAGGCATCGCAGGCAACATATGCAAGCGTGTGCCCCACCATTGCCCAGATAGTCGTCTTTGCTACACTAGCGGACATCCCCATGAAGCGAATCTTTGCAACTCTAGTAACTGGACTCGCGCTGCTCCCCGCACTCTCATCGCAGACCGCCAACCCTCCCGATCTGGCCACGCCCCAGGAGAAGCATCTGCGCAACGTGCACCAACTCACCTTCGGCGGACAGAATGCCGAAGCCTACTTCTCTGCCGACGGCACCAAGTTGATCTTCCAGTCGTCCCACGGTGACGTGAAGTGTGACCAAATCTTCATCATGAACATCGACGGCAGCGGCCAGCACATGGTCTCGACCGGCAAGGGACGCACCACCTGCAGCTTTTTCTATCCCGACGGCAAGAAGATTCTGTTTTCTTCCACGCACCTCGCCAGCCCGGAGTGTCCGCCGCGGCCTGATTTCTCCAAGGGCTATGTCTGGGGCGTTTACGCCGGATACGACATCTTCACCGGTAACCCCGACGGCTCGAATCTCAAGCAACTCACCAACACTCCCGGCTACGACGCCGAGGCCACGATCTCTCTCGACGGCAAGAAGATTACCTTCACCTCCATGCGCAACGGCGACCTCGACATTTATTCGATGGACGCCGACGGCAAGCACGTCAAGCAACTCACCCACGAACTCGGCTACGATGGCGGCCCAACATTCTCCCCCGATCGCCAATGGATCGTCTATCGTGCGTATCATCCGAAGACGGAGAAAGAGATCGCCGACTACAAAGAATTGCTGGCGCAGAACCTTATTCGCCCCACGTCGCTTGAAATCTGGATCATGAAGGCCGACGGCAGCGGCAAGCGGCAAATCACAAATCTGGGCGCGGCCAGCTTTGGACCGGCCTTCACCGCAGACGGCAAGAGAATCATTTTTTCCTCGAATTACGATCCCGAAACCCACGCCACTGGCGGCATGGGCAATTTTGAGCTGTGGCTCATCAACCCCGACGGTAGCGGCATGGAGCGCGTCACCTACAGCCCCGGCTTCGACGGCTTCCCCATGTTCAGCGCCGATGGCAAGAAGCTGGTGTGGGCGTCAAACCGCAACGCCAAAGCGCCGCACGAAACCAATATCTTTATCGCTGATTGGATTCCCTAGAGAGGAACTCCTGGAATCTGGTCCCCTCTTCGTCTGGCGGTCGCAGCGCGCTTAACCCTCCGTGAGCGGTTTTTTGGCGTGCAAACCAAATTACGACGGCGATCATTCCGCACCAGCCCAAAGTGCGAACCACGGCGGCGATCGTAGTGTCGTTGTCCAGCACGCCGAGGCTGGAGAAGATGGTGTTGAAGTCGTGTTTGGCAAACTCTGGATCGCCCGTGGTGACGAGAGGCAGAACCATGGCGCGCGCGTCGGCCATGTAGGTTGCCGTGTAGAGCCAGTTCTCGAAAAAGAAAAACAAACAGAAGACGAAGCCGGCGGTTTCGCGCTGCTTGAAAAAGTACGCGGCCAGAAGAAACGGCACCAGCCACTGCAGCAGTGTGCCTCCCCAAAGGCAGAGCGTGGGACCGAACCAAAAGAATAGGTTGTGGCCGCCCTCGTGGACGACGAGGTTGGCGCTGTCGATAAAAAGAAATCCTCCATGCTTTGAGAAAGCGTAGACGAGGAAAGCCAAATAAAAAACGATCCAGGCGACCAGCGCCGGCCGCGAAACCGGCTGCCATGGCCGGTTAAACCCAAGTGCATCGAGAAGCGAGTACAGGAATTCGCGCATGGCCTGATCGGGATCTTAGGCCAACTGGATGGTTGCGGCAGGTTACGAAGGTCAACAGTGAACTGAATGCCGATTGAATCTTACTTCACCCTTGCGTTGCCTCGCGCCATTTGCAACGCTCCTGCGACGGGCTCGACGACATGCCGGTTCAGGTCAACCCGTGGATTGTGCTTGCTCACTTCATGGCAGAAAACTTCGCGCACTGCGTGGGAATGTCGGAAGACACCACCGGCCATCGCCAGCGGAACAGCGGCATTATCCGCTGCGAAAAGCCGGCGAACTACGATCGCGGCAAGTTGAGCGAGTTCTTTGCCCGCTTGCGCGAGCACTCGCTGGGCCACGGCGTCGCCGGCATCGCGAGCGGTCAGGATCGCCGGAAATAACGCCGCGAAGTCCGGGTGCGAGTTGGCGGTTCTTACAAACTCGTCGAGCGAATGCAGCCGCCACGCCGCCTTCATTTTCTGAAAAAGCGGAGACGCCTCCGCGCTGACTTGAGCATCCTTACTTTGCCGGGTGGTCCTGTCTTGACCTTCGTCGACCGCACGCAGCAGCGCGGAGACGCTGGCGCGGCCGATCCAGTGGGCTGAGCCTTCATCGGAAATGGCGAAACCCCAACCTCCGGCGCGAGCGGTCCCTCCTTGCGCATCGCGGCCGTAGGCGATTGACCCCGTGCCAGCGATCACGATTACGCCGGGCCCCGCACCAAACGCCGCAGCCAGCGCGATCTGCATGTCGCCCACAACTTCGATTTCGCCGGGAAGTGTTTCTGCCATGATTTTGCGCAAAGCGCCGGCGATTTCCTCCCGTCCGGCGCCCGCTGCGCCGATGCAGGCACGCCGCACTTGCCTCGGATCGATCTTCGCAGCAGCGCACGCCTCGTGTACGGCCTGATGCAGCGATGCACGAGCGCGCGCTTCACCCACGCGCGTGATGTTGCTGGGACCGGCTGCAACCGTCGCGAGGAGCGAAGATTCGTCGCCCACAGCGCACGTAGTTTTGCTGCCGCCGCCATCAATGCCGAGGTAGTAGGTCACGGGTTAGTTCTATCACAGGGCAGTTCTCAGTTCTCAGTAACCCCCATCGGAGGGGAGAGTCACCTGACTGTTTGCGACGTGCATAAAGACTCACTCGTATAGGAATTCGATTGACGCCATAATTGTGACTGACAAAATGAAAATCCAAATATCAGAAATCAACAATTCCGGCGATGTACGCGGCTTCAGCTATACCGCGCCTCCAGAGGCGCTCGCTTTCCTGGAAGGGATTTTAGACATCCATATGGCTTCTACGTTACCCGGAGCGGTGCGCGGGAATCACTATCACTTGCGCAGGCGCGAGGCCATTGTCATCCCGCCCGGCACAGCCTGGTCACTACACTGGGATGAGGGCGAGGGGATGACGGCGCAGCATCGCAGCTTTGATGGCAGCGGCGCGGTGCTGGTGCTGGTTTCGCCGGGCGCATCGCATGCGGTGCGCAACGATGGCACGATGCCGCTCTGGCTCGTGGCCTGTTCATCCGAGACTTACGATCCCGCGGAAACGGTGGCACGGAAAGTTGTGTAAGTCGATTGGCTTTTCTTGGCGACCTTTGCGGAGCTTTCTTCGCGTTCTTTGCGGTTAAAGGCTTTTTCTCTGCACGCTTAGGAGCTTTCAACCGCAAAGACCCGCAAAGAAAGGCCGCAAAGGGCGCGAAGACAACCACGCTGCATGAACATTTGATATGGGTCTCGACCGACTTGATCTCGCCATCATCGCGCTCTACCTGGTAGGGATCACCTTGTTTGGGCTGCGCTTTCGCAAGCGGCAGCGCTCGCTGCGCGATTATTTTCTTGCGGGCCGCGATATTCCCTGGTGGGCGATCGCGCTTTCTATTGTTGCCGCTGAGACCAGCACGCTCACCATCATCAGCATTCCCGGACTTGCCTATGACACCAACCTTACTTTTCTGCAAGTCGTGATGGGATACGTGGTGGGGCGCGTAGTGATCAGCTTCGTTCTGCTGCCGCATTATTTTCGCGGCGATCTTTATACAGCCTATGAACTGATTGAACGCCGCTTTGGGCGCGGCTTGCGCTCACTGACCGCCGGACTATTTCTGTTGACGCGAACGGCGGCCGAGGGCGTGCGCGTGTATGCCGTGTCGATTGTAGTGGCGATCGCGCTGGGGACGGGCGAAGTAGCCTCGATCGCCATCATTACTATATTGACGCTCATCTATACGTTCGAGGGCGGCCTGGCCGCGGTGATCTGGACCGACGTGGTGCAGACCGTGATTTACGTTGGCGGAACATTGGTCGGCTTGTGGACGATTCTGCATCTTGTGCCCGGAGGATGGAGTGCGATTCATGCCGCAGCCGCGAATGCGGGCAAGCTGCAAGTGTTCGACTTCACTCCAAACTTCTGGATTCCTTATACGTTCTGGGCGGGCGTGATTGGCGGCGCATTTCTGACGACCGCGAGCCACGGCACAGATCAACTCATTGTGCAGCGGTTGCTGGCGGCGCGAAGCCAGAAGCAGTCGGTGACGGCGTTGCTGGCAAGCGGAGTGGCAATCCTGTTTCAGTTTGCGTTGTTTCTGATTGTGGGCGTTATGCTGTGGGCCTACTATCGTGTGCCTTCCGCAACCTTCGCGAAGCCGGACCGGATCTATCCCACATTCATCGTCAGCCGGATGCCGCATGGAATCTCCGGGCTGCTGATTGCCGCGATTCTGGCCGCAGCGATGTCGAACTTGAGCGCGGCGCTGAATGCGCTTTCGTCGAGTTCCATCATGGATTTTTATGTGCGCTTCCGTCCGCAGGCGGACGAGCGCACGCGCATGCGGCTTTCGCGGCTTTCGACATTCGTGTGGGCGCTGCTGTTGTTCGTACTGGCGGTGCTCTCGCTGCACAAAGCTGGTCGCGTCATCGAGGTGGGATTGCAGATTGCGTCGATCGCTTATGGCGCGCTGCTGGGGGTCTTCCTGCTCGGCGTTTTAACGAAGCGGGCCAATCAGCGCGGTGCGATGATCGGAATGTTGTTTGGGTTTGGAATCGAGCTGTATTTATGGAGAACCCAGGTTCCATGGACTTGGTGGGTGATGATTGGGACGATGGTGACCTTCGCAGTGGGATATATAGGAAGCCTGCTCCTCCCTGAGTAGTTGTCAGGAAGATCGCCTCCTCTGCCGTATACTGCACACTCCAACCATGCCTGAGTTGACAACCACTCGTCCCGAGCTGGCCCGCGATTTGGGCGTCAGCCACGCCTCTGCGGTTGTCGTGGGAACCATCATCGGGAGCGGGATATTTCTTGTGCCTGCCGAGATGATGCAGGCTGTGGGCTCGGCCAAGCTGGTTTATCTGGCGTGGCTGGTCGGCGGGTTGCTGTCTTTTTTTGGCGCGCTTACTTATGCGGAGCTTGGCGCCATGAAGCCGCAGGCTGGTGGCGAGTATGTTTATGTGCGCGACGCTTACGGTCCGCTGGGTGGATTTCTTTACGCGTGGACATGGTTCGTCATCGCGAAGCCTGCGTCGATCGCCACCGTCGCTACTGGGCTGGTGCGCATTCTGGGCACCTTCACAATCTTCTCGTTCTTCACTGCAAATGCCATCACCGCTCCTTTTGCCATCACTTGGGGACAGCTTGTGGCCATCGCCGCGGCCATTCTCATTTCTGTTTTGAACTATTTGGGCGTCAAGAAAGCGGGCGAGTTTCAGCTTGTGTTCACGGTGCTGAAGGTGGCAATCATTCTCGGCATTGTGGTGATCTGCTTCAGCGGAGCCGGAGACGCGGCCGGGCGCGGCTGGAGCAACTTCGCAACCACGTTCACTGGAGCCAAAGGCGGGATTGCCGGCTTTATGGCCGCGCTGGTAGCGGCGCTGTGGGCGTATGACGGCTGGAACGACTTGAACATGGTTGCTGGAGAAGTGAAGAGGCCGGAGCGGAATATTCCGATTGCGCTGATTGCCGGCGTCGCTACTGTGGGAGTTTTGTATGTGCTGGTGAATGCCGGCGTGCAGTACGTGCTGCCGGCGAGTGCGATTGCGGCCTCGCCGCGTCCGGCTTCTGACGCAGTCGCGCTGGTGATGGGACGCATGGGCGCCAGCATTGTGTCTGCGGGCATGGCGATCTCGATGCTGGTCACATTAAACGGCACGATCATGAGCGGCGCTCGCGTGCCTTATGCTGTGGCTCGCGATGGATATTTCTTCTCGGCTCTGGCTGAGGTGCATCCGCGGTTTCATACTCCGTCGGGTGCGATTGTGTTGCAGGCGGTGCTGTCGATCATTCTGCTGCTGCTGGGAGGAAATTTCCGGCAGCTTTTTTCGCTAGCCATCTTCGCGGAGTGGCTCTTCTACATGATCGCCGGGAGCACCGTCTTCGTCTTCCGCTGGCGCGATCCTGATGCTGTCCGGCCTTATCGCATGATCGGCTATCCTCTCGTTCCCGCTCTCTTCATTGCTGCGGCCGCCGTTCTTCTTTACTACACGTTTCGCAGCGACTGGCCGAATTCTTTCTATGGATTGCTAGTCATTCTGGCTGGAGTGCCGGTGTTCGGGTGGTTTCGATCAAGAAAAAAATTGCGGATCGAATCCGCTTAAATCTATAGAATCAATGACTTGCGGTGAATCGATCTGTGGCTACTCTCGCAAAGGTAAATATCCCTTAACGTCAAGTAGTATACTTGGAGGGCCGTTTGACTTTCACTTCGGGAACACCTCCCCGTGAATTCTTGATGCGATGATCCGGTAAAGATGTTCGCTATCTTGTTTTCCCGCTAGATGTCGTGCGATAAGAAATCCGCACATGTCGGCCAGTTGAATGCCAATCGAATCAGCGGAGTTCCCGAAGTAAATGTCATCAATTAGATGGCTCAGGTTCGGCTCGGACTCCTTAGAGTCTACGAATGATCGGCGGCGCAATTCGCGGAATGATTTCTTTAAGCGATGCTTCGTCTCGTCGTCGCATTCATCCAGGATCAGCAAGCCGAGACTATGGGGCGCGTGTCGAGTGAACCATTCTTCGATTCCTTGAGCGCAAAGCCGGAATGAAGTATCTAAAGGATTGGCAGACCTATATGCCTCGACTCGCAGTTTTGCCTTATTCACAGCGCCGTAAATGATGGGCACTCCGAAAGCCTCTAGTAATGACATGCAATCGCGGAATATGGTCAGACGTTGCTCGGAAGGCCATTGGGCAAACGTGCCCCTCCCGCGAAAGAGTTGGTGCGCGTGAAATTCGAAATTAGGTGCTATTTGCAGATCGTAGGCATGTCCAAGTCGCGCAAAGACGCCCATTGTATTTTCGCTGGTAGCGAAGCTTCTATCGTCCATCACGATTGCGCAAACGACCTGAAACGGCGCGCATTTGTCTTGGAGGTTGTCGCCCGATGAACCTGCATCGTCAGCAAAAATTAAGTACACGAGTTTCTCCAGTTGACTAGCGCACACCACTGCATTACCCTCATTTCCAGAGGGTTGCAGTGGCGAATCACTCTAGGACTCCCGCGAAGAAGACGAAGAGTGACATGCGCGCGAAGTCAAAACCCTTCACATTCGGCGACTTCGACCGGATGGTGGAGCGGGCTATTACGACGCCCGCTCGAAAACCCGCTCCAAAATCGAAGTGAAGATCAAGTTGCCCTGATCCCGCCTGTTGTATCGAAAGCTGTACTCGTCCAAGTAGGTCTGCAAATATTTCCGGCTCACAGAGTGGTAGACGCCGCCGATTCCGCGCTTAACCAGACTCCAGAATCCTTCGATGGTCTGAGTGTGAACGTCGCCCATGACGTAGATTTTCTGGTTGTGCTGGATGCGATGGTGTTGGTAGCAGTTCGCGTGCAGCGAGAGTTTGTCATAGATTGGGTAATCGTCGGTGTACACAGTGCTCTGTGGCAGCACACGCTCTGCGATGATCGGGAAGATGGTTGCGGCCTTCGCGTCGGGAGTGACATAGGCGAGAACCTTTCCCCCGCGTTCGACCATGCCGAACACCGGAGTCTTGCCGTCATTGTCGCGTCCGCGCTGTATCCCGCGATTGCCGTGCTTGTTTTTGCGCTTCCCGCCGACGTAGGTTTCGTCCATCTCCACCGTCGATCCCTCCAGTTGCATGTCAGGTTCGGACAGCAACGAGCGAATCTGCTTGAACATTCTCCAAGCAGTTTTGTAGGTGACTCCGACTTCGCGCTGGATTTGCTTCGCGGAGATGCCACAGCGAGTGCTGCCCATGAGATACATCGCGTAGAACCACTTTTTGAGCGAAGTGCTGGAGTGCTCGAAAATGGTTCCGGCCATCGGCGAGATCATGGAGCCGCAATAGTCGCAAGCGTAGGCCGGACGCCCGGTCACGCGGTGGTGCTTGCGCTCCTTGCTGCACTTCGCGCAGTGGGCCATGCCGTTCGGATAGCGCTTTTCTTTCAGGTATTCAAGGCAAGACTCATCATCGGGGAAGCGGCTCAGAAAATCCTCGATAGTCAGGCGCAAGTGCTTGGGAATGCTCTGTTTTTGCTTCATGGCATAACTACTGTGCCATAAAGTGTACTTGATGTCAAGGGATATTTACCCTCGCAAAATCTTGATTCTAAATAACTTGCCCGTAAAATCTTGCGGACAAAGGAGTTAGCAGTGTCGGTCTCGCGTAAGTCCTGTAGAATCAGCGCGGCGATTTCTGTCGAGACTGAAAACATCTGGATCTGCGAGCCAAAATCTTCTGCGGAAAGGACTTAGCCGCGCGATATTTAGTTTTCAATGAACTGTTCCGCGTCGGGGATTCCCCCTGCTGGGGCAATTCTGAAACAAGTGGGGGCTGTGCGCAAGGTCAGATGTCACAATGGGGCTGTGGAAAATTGCCGCGCGTCTTTTCAGAAATAGTAATTGCGGAATGTCCCGTCGGTCCTCGGTTTTCCTTTAAAAATAGCCGCACACCTTTGAGTGATTTGTGTCACGGTATGCGCTGCGATTCTGCGCTTACAATTTCCCAGCAGCGAACGGTCGCATGAAACCGGGGGTAAAATGAAATTCCTGGGGCTGAAAATCTTCATTGGGATTTTGGAATTGATGGCGTTCTTGCTGATCACGCCTTGTCTGATAATTATCGCCTCGGTGTTGTTCGACTCCGACCACCCGTTCAGCTTGCAGTCCATCGAGCAGTCTGCCGTGGCGGCCGCGATCGTCAGCGGCGCGCTCTTTATCGGCGTGGTCATTCTAGCTTTAGCGCAGCTGCTCAATGTAATGATTTGTATCGAGCACAACACCGCGGTAGTCATGCACAACACGGCATCACTCGTGCCGCCGGCCCCGCCGAGACGCCCCTTCTGGCAGTCAGTACGGGAGTGGTTTCGACCAGTGCGTGCGAGCGTCCCGGCGTACACACCGCCGCCTCAGATCAGCTCGTTTTGCCACTGCGGGGCTGCATTAGAGGAGCAGGGAGCTTTCTGCTCGGCTTGCGGAGCTCCCGTTGAGCCGGGCCGGACAGCCACATGATTCCTAATAGGTCCAGGTCGTTTAGGCCGGCCAGCCCCACCCGGCTGCCGGGTCTACTCACCCGCGAGGAGCCGACGCGGTTATCTCATCAGCCCGCGATGACCATCTACGAATTAAGTGGGCGCAAGTCGGGCCTCTCGGCAATCTGCTGCGCTCGCTTGTCCATTTGCTCTCTGGTTGGCATGTAAACGGATAAGTCGCGCTGCCATCGTCCAAAGCCCTGGACTGCAAAATCAACCCGCACGGGCAGCCTGTTGTCCTTTGGGGTTTCGGACAGCAGCTGAAGGCTGTGGACGCGGGTGACGCATCGAAGCGGAGTATATTGCCTGCTCGACATGCTATCCGTGTAAGGGATGGCGGCTTGCCGGACGACGTCGAGCTTCAGAAGCAGCGCAAGCCAGGGCGATCCCTTGAACGTTTCGAAATACTCGAAGAACCGCATTCCGAAGTTAGGGTTAAAGACGCTTTCACTCCGCTGCAGGGACAGCAAGGACCGAACTTTTTGCGGCAGGTACTCCAGCCCGGAGACGCGGGCAAGCCCTCCCGTGCCGTCGGCGTACCAATCGCCGGTTTCCGGATGCAGAGCAAAACTGCTTCCCAGATCCTGCACATCCACGCGGGGGAAGCTCGGCGCAACCGGGCAGAGGAGACTGTCGCCGTCATGCTGCTTGGCAAGGCTCGGTGCCTGTGAGAGCACGCGGCCATCCCCCAGTTCGTTGGAGAGTAAGTATCTGTCATCCGGCTCCGTCATTGCGAACCCGTCGATGAAAGAAACCAACTCGTGAACGTCGCCCGCTACGAAATGTTTCAGGCGCAACGTCCAGCTAGCCGCCGAGATGCTCTGGATATCGCCTGTGCAAATGACATCGGGGCCAATAGCCAGGAGTCCGACACCCAAGTCGTGTGTCGTTCGAGATCGCACTGCCTGCCAAATAGATGCTTCATGATCGCTCTTCATCGCGCGCAGCGTCTCGACCGAATAGGTCACTTCGTCCCGGTCGATTAAATCAGCGTGGTCGGCGCAAAGCCAAATTGCATTGTCGATGTGCGCGCGCTCCTCCGGCATCATGGAAGCGTCGTAGCGTCGGCTCCCCGGCGCAGCTCCACAAATATGCGCCGCCTTGCCGATCATCGTTACCGCCTCCGACGATTCCTCACTCGGCCCAACGGTGAGCCTTGCACATCCGGTAAAGGAACAGTGCCAGCGCGCGCGCATCGCTACATGCTTCCTTGTCTTCGGAGAAAAGTCGTCGCGGTTGCTCATGTGGGGCTGGCCCGCCTTTGCCGGAGCAATCATAACGGAGGCTGGCCCACCTTTGCTTCTTTTTGCGAAGAGACTGCCGCTTCGGCAGGCTCAGGGCGGGGTCTTCGTCGCGATGGCAAGCGAAGATCAGAATCAACGTCAAACGCAACGGACAGGAGTGTCCGTTCCACACGGGCGTCGCTGCGCTCAGCAGAACAGCCGAAGGCGGCTGTTCCCACGTGGTCCGTGACCGTTTTGGCCTTTGTCCCGTAACCGCGCATTTACGGTTACTTTCGGTCAAGAGCCGTGGACACGTTTACCCACTGTCCTTTCTCCCGTACTGTGAAAACTCCAATCCCGGTCCGCTCCCTCGGCCAGGATCCCCTTGGAGTTAATACATGGCTACGTCTGAACATAGTTTTCAGCTCGGCATTCTCCCCGAGCGCAAGATTGACAAGCGGGCGCTGGCCGCGAGCTACGCCTTCATGGTGTTGCTCCTTTTCATCATGGTGAATCTGGGGATTCTGTTTCCGGACCGGATGGCGTTCCGGCAATATCGCGTCACGGAAATCATTCCGATGCCCGCGCTGAGGCCGGAGCCTGCGCCGGTCAAAGCCAAGGTGAAGCCGGAGGTGAAGCCGAAACTGCTGCCGGCGGCTCCGGTGTTCGAGCGGCCGAAGTTGGTGGTACCGCAGCAGGTGCGCCGCACTGTCAAACCGGAGCAGGTGGAAGCGCCGAAGGTGGTGGTGAACCAGTTCGCCGCGCCGCAGTTGAAGATCACGACGGCAGGCGGAGCGCGGCCGCAACTCCTGCATACAGGAGATTTTGCCGGCAGTTCGGTAACGCCGACGGTGAATGCAGCGGTGGAGAAGGTGCAGACCGGAGGCTTCGGCGATCCCAACGGTTTGAAAGGAACGGGCAAACAAGGCGCCAAGCTGTACGCGGCGCAGGCCGGTGGGTTTGACATGCCTGTGGGCGCGGGACAGGGCAACGGATCGGGTGGAGCAAAAGGCATTAAGGGAACGGTGGCCAGCGCCGATTTCGGCAACGGCATTGCGACCCCAGGCAAAGGCGACGGGCGCAGTGGTGGGCCCGGCGTAGCGACCGGAGGATTCGGATCGCAGCAGGTGGTTCGTGACCGGCCCAAGGTTGCGCAGAACGATGGAGGCCCGGCAACGACTCCGGTGGAGATCACGTACAAGCCGCAGCCGGTTTATACCGACGAAGCGCGTGGCCTGAAGCTGGAAGGTGAAGTTCTGCTGGAAGTGAGTTTCGGCGCGAACGGAACGCTGCATGTGAATCGCGTGGTGCGGGGCCTGGGTCATGGCCTGGATGAAGCCGCGATTGCGGCCGCGAACAAAATGCGTTTCAAGCCGGCACTGCGTATGGGGCAGCCGGCGGATTCGACTGCGATCGTCCACGTGACGTTCCAGATAGCGTACTAAGAAACAGTGGCCAGTGGCCAGTCAGACCGGGGACGTGCTGGGAGTCGGCACTGAACCAAGGGTTTGGATGTTTTCGAGCACTTTAGGTCGAACAACTCGCTTTCGTGGCCTTGAAGGTGCGAGCGAATTGGGCGAACGGCTTACAGAAACAAACGGTTCACGGTTCTAAGAAGAACCGGGAACCATTGAGAAAGATTGTTTTCACATTGGAGAGATAGTCATGCGTACTTGGAAATGGATGTTTACAGCCGCACTGCTGATCTCGGTGAGCGCTGCCGCACAGCAACCGGCGGAGTCACAACCTTCGACGCAGCCCGACGCTGCCGCAGCTTCGCAGACGGCGGCAACGCCGGCGTCTACGGATGCCGCAAAACCGGCCGCGGCCCAAACTGGCCAACCGGCGGCGGCTCCTGAGGCGCAGCCAGCAGCGGCTGAGTCCAAGGGTGAGCAGTTGACCGCTCCGGCGCCGACGCCTTCGACGCTGCCGCAGCCGACCACCATGGATCAGGTTGTGGACCGCTTCATCGAGCGCGAACACGCGCTCATGAAGGCGCTCTCCAACCGCACGCCGGTGGTTGAGACTTACCTGCAGAATCTTACGGCCGATCCGCAGCTCGGACCCGTGCCCAGCGCCGACCATTACTTCCTAGGGCGCATGGATATGGGCGAAACGGTTGACCGCAAAGATTACTTGAAGGAGCAGGACAAAGGCATGGAGACGCGCCTGATGGGCGGCTTCAACAAGCTCTTCAAGGTGCAGTACCAGCCCTTGGGCTTCTCGTGGATGGTCTACGCTGACCGATCTGACTTTGACCGCTCGCATTACGACTTCCATTACATCCGGCGCGAATTTCTGGGCGACGTGCGCTGCCTGGTGTTCGACGTTACGCCCAAGAAGGGCTCCGGCAAAGGGCGCTTCCAGGGACGCGTCTGGGTGGAAGATCAGGAATACAACATTGTCCGCCTGAACGGAACTTACGCTCCCGCACCGAAGAATTCGTTCTTCTTCCACATGGATAGCTGGCGATTGAATCTGATTCCGGGCTACTGGGTGCCGGCTTACATCTACAGCGAGGAAGGCGACTTCAGCGCCGGTGTGAAGAACAAAATGGCCTTCAAAGCGCAGACCCGCATCTGGGGCTATGACCTGAAGAAAGACAACAAGGACGACGAACTCACGCAGATTCGCGTCGACAGCGTGAAGGACGAGAGCCAGGCGGCGCAGGATGCGTCTCCGCTGCAGGCGGAGCGGGAATGGCAGCAGCAGGCGGAAGACAACGTTATCGAGCGCCTTACCCGCGCGGGCTTGCTCGCGCCCGAGGGCGGCGTAGACCAGATTCTCCAGACCGTGGTTAACAACCTGGAGGTCACGAACAACATCAGCTTGCCGCGGCCGGTACGCACTCGCGTGCTGCTCACGGCGCCGCTTGAAACCTTCAGCGTGGGCAACACCATCGTGATCAGCCGCGGATTAATCGACGTGCTGAACGACGAAGCCAGCCTGGCGGCCGTGCTCTCGCATGAACTGGCGCACATTGTGCTGGGCCACAACCTGGGCAGCAAGTACGCCTTCAACGACCGCATGCTGTTTTCCGACGATTCCACGTACAACAACCTGGGATTCAAGCACATTCCCGAAGAGGAAGCCGCAGCCGATAAGAAAGCTATCGAGTTGCTGAATAACTCGCCGTACGCACAGAAGCTCGAATATGTCGGCTTGTTCCTGAAGGCGCTGCAAGCCCGCGCTCCTCAACTCAACGCGCTCTTGACCACGCACCTGGGCAACCCTCTGGCGGAGAACGGGACCATCAACCGCCTGGCGGCTCTGGAAGCGCAAGGTCCGGCGCTTGACCTTAACAAACTGGACCAGATTGCGGCTCTGCCGCTGGGGGGACGCGTGAAGATCAATCCCTGGGACGACAAGGCAGAAATGGTGAAGCAGACTCCGGTCAACATCACCTCGGCGCGCGACAAGATGCCGTTTGAAGTCACGCCCTTCTATCCGCGGCTGGCACGCTACGGCACTCAGACTGCACCGAGCGCAGCGCCAGCAACGGCTGCTGCTAACTCAGGCAACTAACCTAAGCTCTACGTAGCGCCGCCTTCTGTCTGACGTTAGCCAGCGAGGCGGCGCTGCCTTTCAAGTTGCAATAAGACGAGGGCCGGGATCCGGAATCAACTTCCGGGATACCCGGCCTTTGTTTTTCTTATCCAATGGTGGTCCCCAGAGGGCGTCATTACACGGAAAAGTCTTCAAGTACTCTTGCGTTAATGCAATATTTCAACAGTACGCGGCCAATCTGGTAGTCTAGCGTTCGTATTCCGTCGGAGCGTAATTTTGTGATGGAGTGGAAGGCTTCGCTCAAAGCGGCGGCAGTCGGCACAATATCAGGCACTGCCATCGGGTTAACAGCGTTCTTTCTCCTTACCTCACACCAGTACCCAGGCATGGGTGCGGTGTTGTTTCTTTTAGTCCCGGTTGTGGCAGGGTTTTCCATCGTTCTGGTTGCCCGTAAGCCCAACAGTACAATCGCTGCTGCCCTATTATCGGTGCTATGTTCTTTGGTTATACTCATCGCTCTCGGAAAAGAAGGAGTTCTGTGTGCGGTACTGGCATTCCCGATCATGATTGCCGGGTTGGGAATTGGCGCAGGAATTGGAGTATTGGTGCGCAAGCTGTTTGTAGACGGATCTAAGAATCAAACTACTACGACAGGTATTCTTCTTCTCGTAGGCCCAAGCTTGATTTTTGCAGGTGGGCGGCTTGAACGTGCGATTCTCCAACATCCCCGGACAGAGCTCGTTCAAACGACCGTTGAAGTCGAAGGCTCGCCGGAACGGGTGTGGGGTCGCATTCTCTCAATCGACAGCGTGCAAGCCAGCAAGCCCATCCTGATGTACATAGGCTTGCCTGTTCCCCAACGTTGCACAATGCAGGGCCACGAAATCGGCGCAAAGCGCACTTGCTACTTCAATGCGGGCTACATCGAGGAGACGGTTACCGGGTGGAACCCGCCCTACTACCTGGGGCTTTCTGTCGATCGGACTCACATGCCCGGTCGCCACTGGCTCGGGTTCGAGAGCGCTGAATATCGGCTTCAAGCAAACGGGCATGTGACCCTGTTGACCCGCACAACGACTATCTCTTCGCACTTACACCCCGCTTGGTACTGGCGTCATTTTGAAACGCTTGGCGTCGAAGCCGAACATAACTACATTCTGCAGGACGTTGTGCTCCGAGCTGTGCATTAGCCCAGTATTTGCTCCATTCACGGAATCACCTTCCGAGATATCCGGCTTTCGTGTGAACCTGGTACCGAGTAACGTCGAATGCAGCGCGACTCGGTACTAGGCACTCGGTACTCGCAACTGACTTACTTCCCCCCCAACCCATCCTTCTCGTGATAATTGGGATACGCTGGCCGCTCATACTTCGGCAGCGGATGCTCCTTCAATTGCTGCATCACGACTTCGATTGCTTTATCGAGCTGCGCGTCGTGGCCGTTGCGATAGGCGGCGGGGTCGAGATCGACTTCTATGTCGGGCGCGACGCCGACGTTCTCCACTTCCCACTGGCCGTTGAGGCCGTAGATGGCGGCTCGCGGCGCGGTGACGCGGCCGCCGTCGAGCAGCTCGGGATAGCCGCCAATGCCTACCAGACCGCCCCAGGTTCGCTTGCCGACGAGCGGGCCCAGCCCGGTTTTGCGGAAGTACCAGGGCAGAGCGTCGCCGCCCGAGCCTGACATTTCGTTGATGATCATCACCTTGGGTCCGTAGATCGCCTCCGATGGGCTCGACCAGTCGTGACCTTCGCGCGAAACCACTTTGCTCAACATGGGACGCCGCAGGTAGTCGATGATGTAATCGGCGAGCTGGCCGCCTTCATTGAAGCGTTCGTCGATGATCACGCCTTCCTTGCCCACCTGCGAGAAGAAGTAGCGGTTGAAGCTGGTGTAGCCTCCGCCGGCGGTGTTGGGGACGTAGACGTAGGCTACGCGGCCTCCGGTGGCCTGGTCGACGGTGCGGCGATTGCCTTCGATCCACGCCAGGTGGCGCAGACCCTCTTCGCTCTCAACTGGAACGACCGTGACCTCACGGGCGTTTTTGTCCTTGTCCTTGCCATCAGCGTTCGCGCCGATCTTTAGCACCACCTGTTTCCCGGCAGTCTCTTCGAAGAAGCTGTAGATGTTGTCCTGCGAGTGCAGTTCGCGGCCGTTGACCGCGAGGATGTAGTCGCCAACTTTCGCGTTGACTCCGGGTTGGGTCAACGGAGCTTGCAGGCCCGGATTCCAGTTTTCTCCGTCATAGATTTTCGCGATGCGGTAGCGGCCGTTTTCCAGGCTGTAGTCTGCGCCAAGCAGGCCGCCTTTCACTTTCTTCGGCTGCGGCGCTTCGCCTCCGCCGACGAACATGTGGCCGACGGTCATTTCGCCGAGGCACTCCTGAAACAGGTACGTGAGTTCCTCGCGAGACCCGATGCCCGCCAGATACGGCTCATACTTTTTCTTCACTTTGGCAAGATCGAGGCCGTGGAAATGCGGGTCGTAGAAAAAGTCGCGCTCGATGCGCCAGGTTTCGTTGTAGATTTGCTTCCACATCGCGCGGGGTTCGACATAAACTTCCCAGCCGTCGAGCCGAAGCGGCCCAATGCCCGGCCTGGGCGGACCTCCGGGTGCGGGGGCATCATCGGCAGAGGCCGTCGCCCACGACTCACCCTTGCGATACAGAATTTTTCCGCCGTCGAAGGAGACCGTGAAGTCGTTGACCTCTTCGATCCACTTATCGACCTTGCGTTTGCTCAAATCGAACTTCTGGATGGTCTGCGGCTGCTCTCCCTCGGTGGACACCATAGGGCCTTCTGCGAGAAACAGGAACCCCGATTTGCCCGCCAGCAGATTGCTGTAATTCCTGGCTGGAATGGGCAAAGCCAGAATGCGCTGGCTCATACCCTCAATGTCGATCTTGACGACGACGGGCTCTTCTTTTTTGTCTTTGTCCTTGTCTTTGTCCTTGTCGTCTTTGCTGTCTTTGTTTGCATCTTTGCCGGCCTTGCCTTTGTTCTTATCTTTCTCCTTGTCCTTGTCTTTCTCTTTGTCTTTATCTTTGTCTTTGCCAGAAGACTTGTCCTTGTCAGCCGCGGCAGCTTTCTCTTCGTCACTTTCGGGCGCCAGCGGTGACGGCAGATCCTTGCTGAGCACGGCCACGTAGGCGCTGCGCGATATGCGGTGCTCATCGCTTGACATGTCCAGTCCAGCGGTGGCGAGCGCCACGTCGGTCGATGCCGTGAAGTAGAGATACTTTCCGTTTTTGTCGAAGGCGGGATACAGGGCGTCGCTCATGCCATCGGTAATCTGGAATGCCTTGCCCTGCTCGAGCGAGTAGACGAACACGGCGTGCAGGCCGCTGGGCAATTGCCGGGTGTAGGCGATCCACTTATTGTCGGGAGACCAGTTCTGGCTGAATTGCGTCTGGGAAAAGCCGCCAAAATAATCGGAGTCGATCATTTTCGGCTGAGGGTTTTCGAGATCGACATACCACAAGTTCATGCGTTTGTCGGAATAGGCAATCTTTTTGCTGTCGGGCGACCACACGGGTGTGTAGAAAAATGACGGCGGATTCCCCAGATTGATGTGCCGAACTTCACCCAGGCCGTTTTGCACGCGTATGGACAATTCATATTCGCCCGACTCGTCGGAAAAATATGCGATCGACTTTCCGTCCGGCGACCATGCCGGATCGCGATCAGCCACGGCCGGGCTGCGGGTCAGGTTGCGAATGTCTCCCTTGTCGGTGGGTACGGTGAAAATCTCTCCCCAGGCCTCAAACACGGCGCGCGCGCCGGTGGGCGAAATGCCGAAATTCTGAATCCGCTTGGCCTCAACCTTGGCGAAGTGCGGGCGCACCGCGTCGATATCGCCTTCTACGTGGATGGAAATATTCTTCGCCTGGTGGGTGTTCAGGTCATAGAGCTTGATGGCTCCGAACTGCTCGATGACGATGGCATCCGGGCCGGCCGAAGCGGTTTTGAAGTCCAGGCCGTCGCTGTGCAGAGCTTCGGACACCTGCTTGCTTTTCGTGTCATAGGCGAACAAACTCACGGGACCGTTGCGGTCGGAAAGAAAATAGACCGTGCTGCCCACCCACATGGGATAGTGGTCGCTCGAATTTTCGCGGGGAACTTTGATTACGCTGGAATCTTTCAGATCGGCAATCCAGATGGGCGTGGTCTGGCCGCCGTGGTAGCGCTTCCACGCCTGCTGCCATTGCAGATGGGGCACATACGCCAGGTGAGTGCCGTCGGGCGAGTACGAGGATTCCTCTCCGATGGGGAGCGGTAATTTCGTGGGAAAGCCGCCATCGACCGGCACAGTGTAGAGCTGCTCCTCGAAATGCCGAAAGCTGTTGCCCCAGGACGAGAACAAAATGTTCTTGCCGTCAGGCGTCCAACCGAGAACATATTCATCGGCAGGATGGAACGTGAGCCGGCGCGGCACGCCTCCTGTGGCGGCAACCACGTAGACATCCTTGTTGCCGTCATATTCGCCAGTGAAAGCAATCATCGTGCCGTCGGGGGAAAAGCTGGGCACGGTCTCGACTCCGACTCCGGAGGTAAGGCGGCGAGCGTCCCCGCCTTCGCGGCTGACGATCCAGAGATTGCCACCGTAGTGGAAGACGACCTGTGTCTTGCTCACCGTGGGAAAACGCAGCAGCAGTGGCGGGTCGCTTTGGGCCGAGGCGGTGGTTAAGAAGAATGAGATCAAAAAAAGGGCGGCCAGGGCAAGGATCGCCCGACGACGGTTGCACATGTTGAGCTCCTGACAATGACAGAGGGGTGAACGGGGAATCTTAGTGCGGCAGAGGCAGCGCGGTCAACTTGCGCGCTGGAATGCTATTGGGGTTTCTGCTTGCTCTTCCCCGGCAGGCCCGCGGGATTTTCGTGCGTCCGCTCGCGGAATTGTCCCCGGAGGCCGGTGGCGAGTTTAACGCTTGATTCTCCAAATTTGTCGCGTAGGCGATCGGCGGCGGCCAGCGCGTCCTTCCAGCGCTGCTGCCGGCTGCCTTCGAGCAGATTGATCTGCTCCGTCTGCTGCTCGAATGATGACGCCTGCACGCCCAACAGCCGGACTTGTATTCCCTGCTTCCAGTTTTTGCGAAACAGTGCGCGCACCTGTTCGAAGATTTCGCCATCGAGCTGAGTGGACGCAGGCAACGTGTGCGCCCGCGTGATCGTGGTGAAATCTCTGTAGCGCAGTTTGAGTTGGATCGTACGCGCGTGCAGGCTCGCCTCGCGCAGGCGCCGTCCCACCATCTCGGAGAGACGCATCAGCGTAGCTTCGAGCTGATTCGCATCGGCTGTGTCTTCGTTGTACGTGTGTTCGTGGCTGATCGATTTGGCTTCTGCATCGGCGCCGACTTCGGCATCGAACCATCCGCCGGCGTCTTCTCCGCGCGCTTTGCCGGCGACTGCGAGTCCCCACTCGCCGAATCGTTCTTTGAGTTCGGATTCTTCCAGCTGCGCCAGGTCGCCGACTTTCTTGATGCCCAGTTCGTGAAGATGGCTCTCCATGACCTTGCCAACGCCGGGAATCGCACGCACATCCAGCGGAGCGAGAAACTTGGATTCTCCTCCCGGGACAATCCACAGCACGCCGTTGGGCTTGGCTTGCGCAGAGGAAACCTTCGCGATCAGGCGCGATGACCCAATGCCGATGGAGCAGTTCAGTTGCGTTTCTTCTTTCATCCGCTGATGGAGCTTGTGCGCGGCCTTAAGCGGCGGGCCGTGCAGCCGCGCCGTTCCAGTCATATCGAGGTAGGCTTCGTCGATCGAAGCCATCTCTACTTGCGGCGAGAATGCCGACAGCACATTGAAGACTTTTTCCGAGCACTCGCGATAGCGCTCGGGGTGGCCGTCGACAAAGATGGCGTGCGGACACTGCTTTGCGGCGGTGCGGAGCGGCATGGCGGAATGCACTCCGAACTTGCGGGCCTCGTAGGATGCCGCCGAAACCACGCCGCGCTCGTGGCGCTGCCCCCCGACGACGACAGCCTTGCCTTTCAGTGAAGGATCGTAAAGCTCTTCCACGGAGACGAAGAAGGCGTCCATGTCGACGTGGAAGATGGTGCGGGCAAATATCGGGATGTTCGAAGCCGCAGCCATGCTTGAGCGATTCTAACAACGGTCGTTGTGCAATTAGAACCTCGGCGACAGGTGCAAGTCTTTTCATCTTGACAAGCACTCGATTCCAGAAGAAACTGCAGGGCGCTGCGACTGACGGAAATGGGGATTAGTATGCGATCATATGGACTCTCTCAGTTTTTGCGCAACATGTGCGTTTTGGGGCTGCTCTGCTCAGGCGCGGCGATCGCTTCCTCCGCGCAATCTTTCAGCCTGCTATATACCTTCACATCAACCTCCGTTGGCTATGGCCCCTACTCCGCTCCGATTCAAGGGTTGGACGGAAACCTCTATGGCACAACCAGCTTAGGGGGAGCCCACCAAAACGGCACCATATACAAAGTTAGCCTGACAGGCGAACTGACAACCCTTCACAGCTTCTGCTCGCAAAGCAACTGTCCGGACGGATGGTTCCCAACAGCGCAGCTAATTCAAGCCACTGACGGAAACTTCTACGGCACGACCAACGAGGGAGGGACCGTCAACGACATATGCTTAGAGGGATGCGGCACGATCTTCAGGATTACTCCGTCAGGTGTAATGCGGGTGCTGTACCGATTTTGCGCAGATGTGCATAACTCTTGTACCGATGGCCAGTTCCCACTCGGTCGGCTTGTGCAGGCCACGGATGGAAATTTTTACGGCACGACGCTCAGTGGTGGCCAATGGTCATGGGGCACGGTGTTCAGGCTCACCCCGGCGGGCATTCTCACCACGCTTTACAGCTTCTGCCCAAGCGAATCCACCTGCCCTGACGGCTCCGAGCCATCCGCGGGACTTATCCAAGCCAGCGACGGCAACCTGTATGGGACAACTTCTGGCGATACCGTGCTCCCCAACTGTTTGCTGCAATTCAGCTGCGGCACGGTTTTCCAACTGACTCTCGATGGAACGCTGACTACTATTTATAGTTTCTGCGCTCAGACTAACTGCACTGACGGGCGGAATCCTGCTGCGGGCTTGATCCAGACCAGCGATGGGAACTTTTATGGAACAACGGCCGGAGGGGGAGCCAACTCTAACTCCGATTGCCAGCAGGGTTGTGGGACGTTCTTCAAACTCACAACGGGCGGCGAACTGACTACGATTTACAGTTTTTGTTCACAGGCGAACTGTGCCGACGGCTCACAACCAACGGCGACGCCCATCCAAGGCACAGACGGAAACTTCTACGGAACCGCTTCGACCGGGGGCGCATACGGCGGAGAGTATTATGGGGGCGCGATTTACCAGGTCTCGTCTGACTCGACGGTCAGGACCTTACTCTCGTTTAACGACTCCACCGGTAACTCCGAGCCTGCGGGTCTATTTCAAGACACAAACGGGACCTTCTACGGGACCAACGTGGCAAGCGGAAGCAACTTCGGCTACATCTACAAGATGAATATGGGGCTGGGTCCTTTTGTGTCGACTCTGCCTACCTCCGCTCCGGTCGGGGCCACGGTGTTGATCAAGGGGACAAATTTCAAAGGTGTGACCTCCGTCAGCTTCAACGGCACGCCCGCTACTTTTACGCTGTTTTCAAGCACTGAAATCAAGACCACCGTCCCAAGCGGAGCGACTACCGGCACGGTCACGGTCACCCTACCCCATGGCACATTATCGAGTAATGTGGCTTTCAATGTGGCGCCGTAGATCGCGCTTTTACTGTACTCACGCCGGCTGCAGAAACGCTTTGTCGGGTACTGACGCGGGCCCGGTACCTCGAATCTGCTTCACGCGCTCATAGATCTTGCCGTACTCTCGCGCCGAGGCATTCCAGGAAAAATCTTTATTCATGCCGTTGCGCATTAGCACCTGCCAGGAAGTCTGGTCGCGGAAAGCTACCAGGGCCTGCTTGATGGTCAGCAGCAGAGATTCGCCGTTGTACTCCGTGAACTTGAAGCCAGTACCTCTGCCGGAGCGCGCGTCCCAGGGTTCGATGGTGTCATCGAGGCCGCCGGTGGCGCGAACTACAGGCACCGTGCCGTACTTCAAGCTATAGATTTGGTTTAGCCCGCAAGGTTCATATTTTGAAGGCATTAAGAACATGTCGGACCCGGCCTCGATTTTGTGTGCGACGGCGTTGTCGTAAGCCACCTTCAACGCAATCTTGTTGGGGAACTGCTTGTTGAGGCGGGCAAACATTTCCTCATACTGCTTGTCGCCGGAGCCGAGAACCACCATGATCATCTCTTCGCGCGCCAGCCGGTCCATAATCTGGGCGATCAGGTCAAACCCTTTTTGCGCGGCGAAGCGGGAGACGATGCCGATCACCGGAATCTTCGCATCGGCATTCTTCACGCCGAACGCGGCCAGCAGATCCTGCTTGCAGACCGCTTTTCCGGAAAGATCCTGCGGCGAATACTTGGCCACAATGAACTTATCCGCCTGCGGGCTCCACTCGTCGTAGTCCACGCCATTCAAGATGCCGGTGACGGTGGAGGCGCGGTCGCGCAACACGCCTTCCAGTCCAAATCCGTATTCGGCGGTTTGAATCTCCTGGCTGTATTTTTTGCTTACCGTAGTGACGTAGTCGGAATAAGTCAGCGCGCCTTTCAGAAAGTTCACCTGCCCAAAGAATTCCATCTTCGACATGGTGAATAGGTCCCACGGCAGCATGAGCAGCGGGAGAGTCTCAGGTGGAAAAAGCCCCTGGTAGCCCATATTGTGGATCGTGAAGACGGTGCCCACATCGCGAAACGCGGGGTCTTCCGCATACACGGTGCGCAGCAACACCGGCACCAGCGCCGATTGCCAGTCGTGGCAATGAAATACGTTGGGCACGCCTAGAATCTTTGTCGCCTCCAGCACAGCGCGTGAGAAAAGTGCAAAGCGCTCCGCGTTATCGGGATAATCGCCCGCAGGCGTGCCGTAAAGCGCGTCGCGATCGAAGTACTCCGGGCAATCGACAAAGTAAAAACGCACTCCGGATTGGCTTCCACCGCTAACTACAGAAGCAAAGCGATACTTGTCATCGAAAGGAATGGTGATGCTGCCCACCGCGGTCGCCGGATCGGTGAGCTTGGTCTGCTTGTAACGGGGCAGGTAGACGCTGACCTGATGCCCGAGCGACGCAAGTGCCCGTGGCAATGCACCCACCACGTCGGCCAATCCGCCGGTCTTTGAAAATGGCACGCCTTCCGATGCTACGAATGCAATATGCATGAACCCCTCCCATTAAGGCCCGCTTTTTGCGAGCACACGTTATGATGGATATCGGTTGCGGGACCCCAACGTCCCGCGCCGCAACACACGCGGGCCGAATAGCCAGTCTACAGGCCTGAGGAAATGAGGGTCAACGTGCCGAAGGTCGTGTCCGCTCGCCGTCCACAGCATAAGCCCAAAATGGGGCAGCATTTTCTGGTCAGCGACAGTTTTGCCTCGCAGATCGTCAACGCGTTGGGCGACGTTTCGCAACAGACCGTGCTCGAAATTGGCCCCGGACGCGGCGTCCTGACTTCCCTGCTGGCCAAACGCGCCCGCCGCCTGATCGCGGTGGAACTCGACCGCGTGCTGGCGGCGCAGCTTCGGCTGCGCTTCGGCATGTTTTCCAATGTAGAGGTGATCGAAGCCGATATCCTCTCCATCGATTTCGATTCGCTGTTCGGCCCCAAGCCCGGCCTTCGCCGCCCCGGCATCGAATTCCGGCCCGAGCCGGTCAAGGTCATCGGCAATCTTCCTTACTACATCACTTCTGACATTCTTCTGCGTCTCTTCGACTACTCGAAATATTTTGAGAGCATCGTCATCCTGGTGCAGCGGGAGGTCGCCGATCGCATTGCCGCCAAGGCCGGCAGCCGCGATTACGGCTTGCTCTCCGCCACCGCGCAGCTCTATGCGCGCGTGGAAAAACTCTTCACCCTGCCCCCTGGTGCGTTTGCGCCGCCCCCCAAAGTGCATTCCGCTGCCCTGCGGCTCACCATTGCGCCGCGGCAGAAGGAGCTGGGCCTCGACGGGAGCGGCCAGATGAAAGACAGCTTCATCGAGTTCTTGAAACTTTCTTTCGGCCAGAAGCGCAAGACGTTGTGGAACAATCTCAAATCGAATTATCCGGAGCCTCTTCTGCGCGGGGCTCTGGCTGATGCCCGGGTAAAACCCGCGGCCCGCGCTGAAACATTGAGTCTGGAAGAAAGCGCAGCACTGTTTCGTGCCCTGCGCGACCGCAGCGAGGGCTCGTAGCATGGTTGCGCGCAGAGTATGATTTCCTTAGGCCCGGCTTGATTCCTCCAGCATGATCAAGCGCGGTCGAGCCAGCACCCGGGAGGGCCTATGACCGCTACCGCTGTTCGTCATCCCGCGGTCGCGGGACGCTTTTATCCCCGCGATGAAAAATCTCTGCGCGATGAAGTTCGCACCTATCTCTCCCAGATTCCTCGGCAAAAACCTCTGCCCGCTCTCGGATGCATCGTTCCTCACGCAGGCTACATGTATTCCGGCCACGTCGCGGGCGCCGTCTTCGCCGGGCTGGAAATCCCCGAACGTTGTCTTGTGATGTGCCCAAATCACACCGGCGTGGGCCGCGCTTTGGCGATCGTGAGTGAGGGTGCTTGGGAGACGCCGCTGGGCAGCGTCCCCATCGACAGTGAGTTCGCCGCTGGCCTGAAGCAACGCTGTCCGCTTTTGCACGAAGATGCAACGGCGCATCGCAGTGAGCATGCCGCTGAAGTCGAACTGCCTTTTTTGCAAACGCTCCAGCCCGAACTCAAGTTCGTCCCCATCGCGTTAGGCACCGGGCAGTTCGAACCGCTCGAGCAACTCGGGTGCGCGATTGCGGAGGTTATTGCCGCGCAGAACAATTCCGTCCTGATCGTCGCCTCCAGCGACATGAATCATTACGAGTCCGATGCGGTCACGCGTGTGAAAGACCACAGCGCAATCGAGCCTATTCTCCGCCTCGACGCCCGCGCGCTTTATGACGTGGTCACCGGGCAGCATATCACCATGTGCGGCTTCGGTCCGGCAGTTGCTATGCTGACCGCAACAAAACAGCTGGGCGCGACCTCGGCCGAACTGGTTAAATACGCAACCTCCGGCGACGCCTCTGGCGACCGCGACATGGTCGTAGGCTACGCGGGCATCGTCGTTCATTAACGCGGAGGTCTTCTCGCCGGCTGCCATGATCCTTAAGGAAACTGCCGGCAGATCGTCGCCATCATCGCCGCGCCGCCTCGGTGTTTCCCATTTCAATCAGCTCTTTCGCCCGCGCCCGCACGACGTTAATCACCGACGTATCCTCAACAATTTCCTGCAGCACCGGCGCCACCCCCTGGATCTCGCTCAGTTGGGAGTTCTTCGCCTGCGCTTCCATATGCCGCAACTCCTCATCCAGCGCCAGCTTTTGGTAGCGATGGTAGTAGGTTAAGCGGCGTCCATATTCCAGCGTGCCCGCCATGTTCTGGAAAAGCGCCGTCAACTGCTGCACCGCCGCCAGGCTCGAGTAGTTGTATTTCGCGGTAAAAGAACGCTGGCCATCCTGATAACTCAGGATTTTCGTGCCGGTAAAAGCCATCTTGCCATTGCTGGAGTCAACTTTGCCCGCGAAATATTTCGCCTGCTTGGCCCACTCGAAGATGCGCTCGCGATTCCCCGCCGACAACTCGAACTCCACCCGGTAGGGCTGCTCCTCCGAATCTTCCGCTACCTTGCCCGTGCACTCATAGCGCGCATGCCCGGCCGCGTCAATGGCGAATGTATAGTGCTCAGGACTGGAATGGGGAAAGTCGAAGGTAAACGTGATCACTGCGGTCGAAGGCGAGCTGCCTGCCTTCTCTTGTGACATAGACGGCGCCGACATAACAGCCAGCACCGCCATCCCAACCCACATGCGCCGAATCATGCTCGTGCCGCAACCTTCTGCCTTGCCAATGTACCGGCGGTGTGCAAATGGCAGATCGCGATGGCGAGCGCGTCCGATGCGTCCATCGGCTCCGGAGCCTCCGCCAATCCCAGCAAGCGCGTCACCATGTGTTGCACCTGCTGCTTCTCCGCCCGCCCATAGCCGACCACCGACGATTTGATCGTTAGCGGCGAATACTCGGCGACCTCAAGTCCCGCGGAGGCCGCGGCCAGCATAGCCACTCCCCGAACCTGCCCGAGTTTCAATGCCGATTTCACATTCAGGGCGTAGAAGATTCCTTCAATCGCGACTTCATCCGGATGATGCTCGGCAATTAGCCGGCCGAGACCGTCATAGATGCGCGACAGCCGCCTGGCCAGCGGCTCCCGCGGCGAAAGCTTAATCGCTCCGCAGGTCAGGCAGACCAACTGTCCGCCGGAATGCATCTCCACCACACCATAGCCGGTGTACTCTCCGCCGCAGTCAATGCCGAGAACTCGCATGTGTGTGAGTGCAGTGTAGCGCGGAAACAGCGCAGAATCCTAGACCTGAAGTTGGTGCCGCGAACGAGCGTCGGCAGGCCATTGTCCATCCGTGCATTCGCCCACGGGCCAATTCTCTTTTTCCCACAGACGCTTGTTGGATAATAGCAAAATGGCCTTTGCTTTCTTGGACGAACGTTGGCTTCCGAAGTCTGTCCTTTGTCTGCGGGACTATAACGCCAACAAATTTCTCCACGATTTAGTTGCCGGCGTCACAGTGGGCCTGGTCGCCTTGCCCCTGGCCATGGCCTTTGCCATCGCCTCCGGCTTAACGCCGCAGGCCGGCATTTACTGCGCCATTGTCACTGGTTTCCTTATTTCTGCGTTAGGCGGCTCCAAAACGCAAATTGGCGGGCCCACGGGCGCTTTCGTCGTGGTCATATCCGGCATCGTCGCCCTCCATGGCGTCGATGGCCTCTTCATGTGCACGGTGATGGCCGGCGTCTTGCTGATGATCATGGGCATTGCCGGCATGGGCACGGCGGTCAAGTTCATTCCGCGTCCCGTGGTAATCGGCTTCACCAATGGAATCGCTATTTTGATCGCCAGCACCCAGGTGAAGGATTTCTTCGGCCTCCAGCTCGCCAAAGTTCCCGGCGTCTTCTGGCATCGCATGGAAGCCCTGGCCGGAAACTTCCATACGCTTTCCTACACCGCGACGGCTCTTGCCGTGGGCACGGTGCTCGTGATGATCCTCTGCCGAACGCTTTCCAATCGCATTCCCGGCGCCATCGTCGCATTCCTGCTTGGCACTGCCGCCGTCATCTTGTTCAAGCTGCCAGTGGAAACAATCGGCTCGCGTTTCGGTGGAATCCCAGCTGGCTTGCCGCATTTTGTGATACCCAAGTTCCGCACGGATCTTATCCACGGCCTGCTTGGGCCTGCCCTGACTGTTGCCATGCTGGGCGCAATTGAATCTCTCATGTCGGCCGTGGTTTCCGATCGCATGAGCAACGACCGCCACAATCCCAATGTCGAATTGATCGGACAGGGCGTGGCCAACATCGTTTCCCCCATGTTTGGAGGACTCCCGGCCACTGGCGCCATTGCTCGCACCGCAACCAACATTCGCGCCGGGGCGCAGTCTCCGGTAGCGGGCATCATTCACGCGCTAACTCTGCTCTGCATCCTGCTCTTCGCAGCACCATGGGTAAGCCACGTGCCGCTGGCCGTTCTGGCCGGAATTCTCATGGTCGTCGCCTACAACATGGGCGAGTGGCGTGAGATTCCTCAACTTCTGAAGCTCACGAAGACTGACATCAGCGTCTGGCTCGTGACTTTCGCACTCACTGTCTTCGCCGACCTCACTGTCGCCGTGGAAGCCGGCATGATCCTCGCTGCTCTGCTCTTCATCAGCCGGGTCGCCGCCACCACCACGGTTTCTCAAGTCACCGACGAATATGTCGAAGACGGCCGCATGCACATCCTGCAAGACAAAGACATCCCGTACTACGTCACTATCTTCCGCATCCATGGGCCGTTTCTGTTCGGCGCCACCGACAAAATCAACGCCGTCACCGAGGACCTGCACACGCTGCCGCCGGTCGTGATTCTTCGCCTGCGCAATATGACCGCACTCGATGCCACCGGACTGTTCGCCATCGAGGAAGTCGCCCGCCAACTGCACGCCAGCAATCGAACCTTAATTCTCTGCGGCGCGCGCGAGCAACCCGCAGGCCTGATTCATCAGGCAGAGTTTGAAGAGGTGGTGGGGGCGGAGAATATCTGCGACAACGTGCAAACCGCGCTCCGCCGCGCTGAGGAAGTGCACGACCAGATGGAAAGTGCGGCAATCGGGCTAAAGAGTTAAGCCCCGGCCCTGTCGGTGGTAGTCGCCAGGTGAAGGAACGAGGCAGGCCTTTGCCACTCTGGTCCCCCGGTTAGCTCATAGAGTGCCGATAGCGCAGCGACTACGGGGAGGTTCAACGAGCGCTATCGCCTGGTTTCGTCGAGTGCTCCTCAAATTGTCCCACCAGTTCATGCCGAAAGCCATCTCAGGAAGTTCGAACTGGTGAAGAATCGCCTAACGCTCATTGACGGGGTTGTGAGCGCTAGATACTAGCCGAAAATTCCGGTCGCGGGCGCATCCGATAAACTCTTGGACGGGCGAACTACGGCGCCAGCGGCGCAGGTGGGGGGTAGCACACTGCCGACTCAAACGTGATCTGCCCCCACCCCGACACATAGATCAAATCCAAGCCGGACGGTGTGGCGGCCAAGCGTGGATTTCCAGGGTTTGATGCGTGGAGATCCTGGCTTTTCCAATGACCGTCGGCGAAAGTTCCCACGGTCAGGCGGCCGGTACTGCCGTTGATCGCATGACTGTAAGCGACGGACGGACCGCAGTCGCTGACCGCAACTCCCGGACTATCGAGAGCTTGGCCGGTACGGCCAATCGATTGGGTGGACCAAGCCCCGCCACTGTTGGTGGTCGCCCAGACATCGCAGCAGCCGAGGCTGTCGTTGCGGTCCGGATTGCCAACGAATCGCGCGATAAGTAGTGTGTCTCCGGCAGCGGAAAGTTGCAAACTCTTGTCGGCTTCATCCGTAGCAGTATGCAAAGTTTGCCACTGTCGAGGCCAGGTCGTCCCCTGGCCCGCGGATTGTCCACGCGCAAATACGACAGTTTTAAGGGCTTCCTGCCAAGCCAGGTTGAGGGTGTCGCCCACAGCGACAATCTGAGGATGATCGTCGGATGCTCCCCCCGGGACATCATTGGCCCTGGTTACATTCGTGACGGCAACGGACGGGGCAACTCCCGAAGCGGTCAAGTTGCGCAGGGGCACTTTAGCCACAAGCACGTCGTTGCTGTTCTTTCTGTTCCCTACATCGTCGAAGGCGATGAGCATAGAATCGCCGCTGATGGTGGCGGACGGATCCTGCAAATATGAGGAATCAGTTGTGTACACCGCACGCTGCAGCCACGGGCCCGCCGGGTTTCCCGAAGGGTTGCAGGCCACGAGTATCTGCATCTTCGCAGTTGCCGCAATCATCGGTATGTAAGCCACGCCTGCCTGCACTGCCAATCCTATGATCCGAGCGGCGGAGTTGTTGCCCACTTCCAAATTGGGTGCGACGTCGTATGTCTTCCACGTGCCGCTGGAGTTCGTCGCAAGCCGAACGCGATGGTCGTCTCCCGTGAAGGCAAAATAGTCCTTGCCGTTTTCTGCCACGAGCGGGGTGATCTCCGCCATGGCGTGATCAGAAAGAGAGAGTTGTTTCGCAAGCCCCCAAACCAATCCTTGCGGCTGCACCTCGCGAATGGTCTGTAGCAACTCTCTCGAGGCGCCGGACTGCTGCAGTTCGCGCAGGATAGATGACGAGACCACGAACGAGATCTTTTGCCGCCGCAGGCGCTTCGCCAACTGCTCCTCAGGAACGTGGGCGCGAAGCAGGCCGATAATGTCAGACCGGCTTAGCGGCTGCGGAGAAGATTGCGCCCCCGCTAAACCGGAAGCTACAACAACACACACTGCGATCGCGGGCAAGAGGTGAACCTTCATAGTGGCTTCCTTTTCACCGAGACGGGCCCTCGGTTCATTATGCGCGTTATGTGGAAAAAGAGTTTAGACCGCAACTCCTGGCTCCGAACAACAGACTATATGAAATGTCGATCCACGGCGACCTTATGGTCGTGGGCAACCGGAAACTATCCCAGCGCAATACAGCTCCACGTTTGATTCCCGTCAGTTCAGGTTAAATCGCCGTTACACTCAGTGACCGGTCCGTGCGCGGCATCGTCCGATTGCGACAGGCTTGTTTCGGTGACGACTATCCTTCGCTGGTCATAATGAAGAGCGGCTTCATCTCGAAGCTCTTGTAGTAAGGCCTGAGGCGGTCGGTGTTGTAGTGCTCTTTCACGTTAACCACCTTCTTCGAGGCCGTGACGGTGTCGATGGGAATGTTGTCGTAGCGGCCATTCCTCAGCACCACGAGCCGTCCGTGGATCTTGCCCAGGAGCAGATCCAACGCGAGGTTGCCATAGGCCATCGGGACGACTGAGTCAATCGCGTCAGGATCGCCGCAGCGCACCAGGTAGCCTAACTTCTGATTAATCGTGTTGATCGTCTTGCCGTTGTTGTACTTGGGGGAAAGCTCCTTCAGCTTTTCCGAGACCAGGTCCCCGATGCCGCCGAGTTTCTTGTGGCCGAAAGCGTCGGTGGTTTCTTTTTCAAAAACCATTTCGCCCCCTTTGAACATCGCTCCCTCCGAAACAAGAACGACGGAGTAGTGACTGGGGTTTTTCTGCCGGTCACGGACCAACAACTCAGTGAGCCGCTCGATGTCGAATTGATACTCTGGGATGACGCAGCGGTGCGCGGCTCCGGCCATGGTGGGCAACATGGCTGTGAATCCGGCATAGCGGCCGAAGACTTCGAGCACCATGAAGCGTTCGTGGGAGCCGGCGCTGGTGCGCAGGCTGTTGGTCATGGAAATCGTGCGCGTCACACACGTGCTGAAGCCAATGCAGTAGTCGGTGCCGGGAACATCATTGTCCATGGTCTTGGGAATGGCGACCACTTTCACGCCTTCCTGGTAAAGGCGCACGCCATAGCTCAGCGTGTCGTCGCCGCCGATCGGGATGAGGTAGTCGATGCCCAGCCAGTCCAGATTCTTCAGCACTTCTGGCGTCAGGTCGTTCTTCTCAGCGGTATAAACATCCCGCAGATGAGGCGGGACGCGGGCCTTTTCCACCCGGCTGGGGTTAGTGCGCGAGGTGTGCAGGAACGTGCCGCCCGTGCGGCCGGTGCGGTTGACCAGGTCCTCGGACAGCGTCTGGAAGTTCTCACTGTTGTCGTAATCTTTTTCGCGGACGATGTCCACCAGTCCAGCCCACCCCCGCCGCAGACCAATTACCTGGCAACCTTCGCCCAGTGCGCGAATGGTTACGGCGCGGATCGCAGGGTTCAAGCCGGGCACATCGCCGCCGCCAGTGAGAATTCCGATCACACCCTTTTTTGTTTTCACATTGCCTCTTAATCTTGATTTTCGCGGATACCGCGATGTTGCCCTCTGCATTCTGTTTGATTGCACGGGCAGAGCTTCGCCGCCAATCTATTTATAAGACAATTCTCCAAGAGAATCGAACCGTCTTTTGATGATAATCTGATTCCTTCCCGTAGAGTACGGCACGGCTTCGTCTCGCGATGCACAACCTTTACCTGCGGCTCGCTCCGTGGTTCGTGACGCTCATCGAACTCCTGCTGTTGTTGGCCTCCGTAAGGTTGATTTTCATTTCATCTCGACGCAGCACCAGTCGACCTTCGTCTCTTCTTTCGGTGGAGCGCGGCTTCCTCCGCCTGGCTCGCCGCAAGCGGCTTTCCGTTGTGCTCGTGGGCTTCAGCGTAATCACGATCCGCGTCGCACTCATTCCCGTCCTCGGCGTTCCCCAGCCGCGCTTCAACGACGAGTTCAGCTATCTGCTCGCCGGCGACACTTTCGCTCATGGCCGGCTCACGAATCCCACGCATCCCATGTGGATCTTTTTCGAAAGCTTCCACATCATCGAACAACCCACTTATATGTCGATGTACCCGCCCGCAGAAGGCATTGCCCTGGCTGCCGGAGAATTGCTGGGGCACCCGTGGATCGGACAAATACTTGTGACCGCTTTGATGTGCTCTGCCCTGTGCTGGATGCTGCAAGGCTGGCTGCCTCCGCCGTGGGCCTTGCTTGGGGCCGTGCTGGCCATGCTTCGGCTCGCGATCCTGAGCTACTGGATGAATACTTACTGGTGCGCTTCGGTGGCAGCTCTCGGTGGAGCGCTGGTCCTCGGAGCGTGGCCGCGCCTGCGTCGCCATCTCGGCGTTGGCGACGCTGTGGTGATGGCGCTCGGTCTCGCGATCCTGGCCAACAGCCGGCCATATGAAGGGTTCGCCTTCTCCATCCCTGTCGCTCTTTCGATGTTTTTCTGGCTCGCAAGCAGGAATCGTCCCGCGTTGGCGCGATCTGTGTCGCGAGTTATTTTGCCCATCCTCTTAATTTTGCTCGTCGCGGCCGCCGGCACTGGCTATTACTACTATCGCGTCACCGGCAACCCCTTCCGCATGGCTTATCAGACGAATCGCGATACCTACGCGACCGCTCCTTACTTCATCTGGCAGACGCCGCACCCCGAGCCTATGTACCATCACGCCGTAATGCGTGATTTCTATCGCTGGGAGCTGAGCGAGTTCGAGCGCAACCGCACCTTCACGGGCTATGTGCAGCGCGCCGCGGATAAGTTCGTCTCCTGGTGGCAGTTCTATCTGGGCCCGCTTCTCACGCTGCCTCTGCTGGCGTTGCCTTGGGTCGTTCGGCAGCGCAAAATGCGCCTGCCGCTTCTGATTTGCGCGGCCATGTTGGTCGCATTCTCCATCCAGACCTGGACCCTTCCTCACTACTTTGCTCCCGCCACCGGCGCTTTGTATCTGCTGCTGGTGCAGGGCCTGCGTCATTTGTGGCAATGGTCTCCCGCGCATCGCCCGGTAGGACGAGCTTTGGTGCGCGCCATCCCGATGCTGGCCTGCGCCATGATTCTTCTGCGGGTGATGGCGGTGCTCACCCACAATCGCATCGAACCGGCGTGGCCGCGCGGCAATCTGGAACGAGCCGCGCTGTTGCGCCAGCTTCAGCACCTTCCCGGCCCGCAGCTTGTCATCGTCCGCTATAGCGTGCACCACGACTCGGTGCTGGAGTGGGTCTACAACGACGCAGGCATCGACGGAGCGAAAGTGGTCTGGGCGCGCGACATGGGCGAGAGTGATAATCAGAAGTTGGTGCAGTACTTCCACGATCGAAAAATCTGGCTCGTAGAGCCCGACAATCCTTCGCCCCACCTGCTACCCTACTCCCACTGACGGTGCCCGTACGCTCTGCGAAGGAAGTTTCGTTTCTTCTCGGAACCAGGCTCACCAACGGCTCTCAGGCGATCAATGGCTGATCTCTCCACTCCCGCGACATGGCTCACCGCCAAGCGTCTTAGGGCCCATGGCCTGATCCTCGCGCTCTGCCTCTGGTCGGTCTACCTGTGGAACGTAGCCACGCCGGGCTTGCTCGACCGCTCAGGCAATCTCAAGGGCACAGACTTTCTACATTTCTACACACTGGGCTCGCTCGCTCTCGCTCATCGCGGCGCTGACCTGTACAACATGAACGCGCAATCGCAACTCGCGGCCGAGCGCGTCCCGGCGGCGGCTGGTATTCGTTATCTGCCGCTGAATCCGCCACAGGTTTCCATCTTTCTTGCGCCCTTCGCCCGTATGCCTTACGCTTACGCGCTGATCTTCTGGCTGGCGCTCAGCGCGCTCGTCTACGGAGCGTGTTGCTATGACCTCTGGCGCGCCTGCCCCAACCTGCGTCAACACAAACTCACGGTCTTAATTCTTGCCATTGCCTTCCCTGCTTTCTGGAACCTCATCGCCTGGGGACAAACGTCCGCATTGGCTCTCGCCTGTTTCACCGTGGCGTTCCTCGCCCTGCGCTCGCAGCGAGAATTTCTCGCGGGCCTTGCACTCGGATGCCTCGTCTTCAAACCGCAACTAGGCGTGGCTGCTGGGATTATTTTCGTGGTCGCGCTGAACTGGAAGGTGATCGCGGGTGCGTTTCTCTCTGCGGCCGCCCAGCTAACCGTAGCCTGGCTCTACTACGGACTTGGTCCTCTCCGCGCCTGGGTGCGAACTCTGCTCAACGTCCCCAGCCTTTTTCCGCTGCTCGAGCCGCGGCCCTACCAAACCCACTCCCTGCGCACGTTCTGGAGCATGCTTGTCCCCTGGCCCGCTGTGGCGCTCGCGCTCTACATCGCGAGCGCGCTCCTGATAACAGCCCTGACCATAGCCTGCTGGCGAAGCCGCCTTCCTTTGTCGTTGCGCTACTCGGCCTTGATGCTGGCCACAGTTCTGCTCGCCCCGCATCTTACGGTCTATGACCTTGTTATCCTCATGCCCGCATTCCTGCTGCTCGCCGATTGGATGGTTTCTCAACCTGACCGACCAGCCACACGCCGCTTCGAACTTTTACTCTATCTAGCGTTCATACTTCCGCTGCTCGGTCCACTGGCACGCTGGACACACGTTCAGCTTTCCGTCCCCGTAATGGCAACCATCCTTTATAGTGTGGCAAGTCGCCGCAATTCGGTTGCAAAGAATCGCGAAAGTCAGATCTGAGACGTCAACCGGACTTTGGTAAACCCCCCTGCGGCCCCCGCGGAAGTTCTCCGCGAACTCCGCGATAATGTTTTTTCTGGGAGGAAACTAGGGCCCGAACAAAAATCGCAGCGCTTCCGGAAACCGCTCCGCCCAAGCCGCCTCGCTGTGTCCGGCTCCATCCTTGATCACCAGCCGCAACCGCTTTTCACTCAGCACCGCTCGCCGAATAATGGCGGCCAGTTCCCGCACATCGTCCACCACAGTGCGGCTGCGCTCGGCATTTCCTGCCTCGGCGGTTCCCGCTGCCAGAAAAATTCTCTCCGGCCAAATTCTCACCGACCGGCTCTCTTTGATCGCCTGCCGGTGAGACGCCCACAGCGAAGGACTCTCCAGCAGCAACCGGCCAATCGCTCCGGGCCGCGCAATCGCCGTGTACAGCGCGATCAGCGCGCCCAGCGACGATCCCCCCAACCCGGTATTCTCCGGCCCGATTGCCACGCGATACGTACGCTCTACAAACGGCATCACTTCCTTCATCAGAAAATCCGGATAATGCCGCCCGCGCACGCGCAGCGTCATAGGATGCATGGAGCGGTGCGGCATATACTCGCGGATGCGGTCCTTGCCTGTATTATCGATGCCGACAACGATCATCGGAGGTATTGCGCCCTCGCGAATCAGCCGGTCGGCGGCCTCATCCACCTGCCACTCGATTCCGGTGAAAGAAGTAGCAGCCTCGAACAGATTCTGCCCGTCATTTAGATAAAAAACCGGGTAATGCCGGCCTGCATTCCCGGCATCGTCGTAGCCAGGGGGAAGCCACACCCGCAAGAAACGTGTGTTCTTGAAGATGCGGCTGCGAAATTTGTGCAGCCGCAGGTCGCCGGCCACCCCGCCAGCACGCACGACCTCACCAACCGCCCCGGCTTCATTTTTGTTTTTTTGGATTCTTGCCATCAGAAGAGTTTTGTTTGCTTTTGGGTGGCGCAGCGCTTCAGCGCTGCGATGGGAGGCTCAGAGAGATGAGGCTTTAGCCTCTGAGCGATAACCCTTACGCCCTAGCCTTCACCATTCCCGCCAGCACCGTGATCCCCGCAATCAAACTCAGAGAACTCAAACACAGAATGCACCACGTGTCCAGCACAAATCCCTCAACATACGTCAAATACAAAGCGAACGCCAATCCTGCGCCGGCCGCCACCAGCAGGCGCAACGGCGTCTCCGCCCGAGATCGATAAACCGTCGCCAGCGCCAAGAGCACTCCATAGCCCACGACACCAATCGCCGCCACCGGAATTCCCATCACGCTCGAATACTCGCTCCGGTTTACGACGTCGCAATTGAATCGCTCCCCAAAATCGCAGAACGCCGACGCCGACTTCGCATAGTGCCGCTGCAGCGAAACCGCCGAAATCACTATGCCCGCCAACGCCAGAACCGCGATCGCCGCGAACAGCACCCGACGGTCCCTTGTGAAAATGTCGTTCTCCGCGGCAGCTTGATTTCCTGGCGCACTCACGGCAAACTACACCCAGTCTTATCGCTCAACTCCTGCATGGGGAACACACCTTCGATCGGCTTACCATTCTCAAACTGCCAACTCGGAAACAATTTCACCCCGGCCGCCGTGCATGCCGGCGTCAGTTGAGTTGAGCCCTTGATCGCACATTCCACATAGGGCACGTATTGAAACGCCTTTCCAAACATGGCTTTCTGGTCGGCGCAGTGCGGACACCAGTACAGCCCATACATCTTCGCGTGCTTCGTGGCCAGACACTTCGCGAACCCATCGTAGCGGTGATTTTTATACTCCCAGCCCCCGGCCCAAGCCACCACAAACAACAGCGCAATTCCGCCCCAGATCAGCTTCTTTCTCCGCGACTGCGGACTCGCCTCCGGCGTCCCCTCGCGCTCCTGCTGCCGTTTTCGCCTTGCGTCAGACATGATCTCTTTTTATATCACGGCCTTCGCGACGCCTTGATTCACGATTTTTCTTGCCGAGCCTTCCAGACTCCTGCGAGCGCCAGCAGTTGGACGAGGCATGCCGCAATCACGACCAGGACAGCCAGCAGAAACAGTGGTGCATGCAGCGACTCCAACGGCATGATCGTGACCAGCAGGGCAGGAAGACAAAGAAGCGTGAGTGCATTCAACCCTGCCAGGCGCAGCCCCCAGGATTGTCCCAGCGCCGTTCCCGACCAAAACGTCGACACGCCCAACGGAAGCAGCAGAATTCCCACCAGAATATGATTCAGCCGCATGGCCGCAATCGCCAGCGGGATGGAATCAGAATGCAGTTGCCGGCTCAACCAACCTATTAAAAAGGGAGTGGCAATTAAGTGAATGATACCCAGTAAGATCAGCAGGATTCCGGTCGCCTGCGTCAACCGCGGCGCCCAGCGTGCGAGTTTCGAAGCCATGCTCATCGCGATACGCTCTTGTGCTTTATTCCCTCCCTAAGCCACCACGTCCAACGCCCCCGGCAGCACATCCAACTCTTCGCAATGCAATGTCAGCACTTCTCCATCCACCATCAAATCCACCGGAGCATCCAAATCAAACTCGACACGAGACACGGCTTTGCGCTCGGCCAGCGGATGTTCAATGTGGGTGCCATCGTAGAGTTTCGGCAAATTCCGCAACAGCCCCAACCGCCCAATCGCACCCCAGCGGACGTATTCAATCCGACCGCTATTCACCTCGGCCTTGGGCGCGATCATCATCGTGCCGCCGGTAAACTTGCTGTTGTTAAAGGTGAGAAACAAACAGCGCCGGCGGTCAAACTCCGGTTCCCCGTCAACTCGCACCGGAAACGGCCGCCGGTGCAATCGCGCCAGACCCAGAAAAATCGAAATCACGTAACCCAATTGTCCGTGGCTGCTGAAGCGCCGCGCCCGCAATGTGGCCACGTCCGCCGCAAACCCGACGCTCAATAGATTGATATAGTGGATCACTCCGCCACGGTGCCGCAAGCGCAATACATCGCAGGCCTGCGTTCGGCCAGCAATCAGCGAGCCGATCGCGTGCTCCAACCCGCGGTCGCTGAAGTCACGCAGAAAAGAATTCCCCGTCCCGAGCGGCAGGAACCCTAGTGTCGGACGCTCAGCAGCACTCGCCTCAGGAAAAAGCCCATTCACCACTTCATACGACGTCCCATCGCCGCCCACTGCGATGAAACGCCGCTGCCCGCGCCCGTATGCCTCGCGCGCGATCCGCGTAGCATCCCCCGCGCCTTGCGTCTCCACGACGTCAATCAGAGTCCCGCCGGCTCGCAAACGCTCCAGCGCCGGACCGAGCATCTTGCGGCCGCGCCCGCCCCCCGCCGCAGGATTTACGATCGCCAGATACGGTGCCCGCCCATTCACAACCCCACCACCGCCCCGCGCTCCAGCATTTTTCCAATTTCCTCCGCCAGCGCCTGCCGCTTGATCTTCATCGACGCAGTCCGGGGAAAATCTTTTTCCCAGATCATATAACCGCCCACGCGTTTGTAATCTGGCAACCGCCGATTACGGTTTAGGACCTCACCCTGCAGCGTGCTGTCGAAGCGCTGATTCTGTTCCAGCCTCAGTGCAATCACCAGCATTTCCCGCCCCAATTCCTTCTGCGGCCACACGTAGTTCGCGGCAAAGACGCAGTACTCCTTCACCGGCAGCCCGTCAAATACAGTCTCGATATCCTCCGGATAAATATTCTTCCCGCCTTCGGTGACAATCATGTTCTTCTTCCGCCCGAAGAGTTGCAGATGCCCGCTGTTGTCAAAACGCCCCAAATCGCCCGTCAGCAGCCAGCCATCGACGATGGTTTCCACCGTCAATTCAGCATCGTCCAGGTAATGCGACATCACCGTCTTGCTGCGTGCGGCAATTTCACCAATGCCCTCGTCGTTCGGGCTCAGCACACGCAGCTCCACGCCCGGCAGAGGTTTGCCCACGGTATCCGCGCGAAACGGTCTTAGATCGTTCAAGGTGAGCGCCGTTCCCGCCTCCGTCAATCCATAACCGTTGACCACCGGAATTCCCAGATCGTAAAAGAATTGCATGGTCGCCGGCTCAATGAAAGCGCCGCCCGTGATCAGGGCCAGGAGCTCTCCACCAAAGGCGCGATGCACCTGCGGCAGCAGCGCGCGGCTCACGTTTACCCTAGGCCTGCCGCGCGTCAACATTTTATTGAGCCCAATCATTCGATTCAAAATCGCCCGCTTCCACCCCGGCAACTCGTCGAACTTCGCCCGCAAGCCGCGCTCCAGGTTCTTCACGATCATCGGAACCAGCGACACATAAGTGATCCGGTAGCGGACAAATGCATCCCGCACAAACTCCGGACGCAGCGTGCGCAAATGCACCACGCACGCCCCGCAAACAAACGGCCCGATGAATCCCACCATGAAATCAATCGCATGGTTGGTCGGCAGAATACTCAAATACCGCACCCCCGGCCAGAAGGGATACCACGCCGTCAGCGACCGGCACTGCTCCAGATAATTTTCATGCGTGAGCACGCAACCTTTCGGACGCCCGCCGGTGCCCGACGAATAAACGATGCAGGCCACCTCTTCCCGCCGCCGCATCACAAAATCGGGCGCACCTTTTCGCTTGAAATCTTCCCAGCGAAATGCACCGGCAAGGTCTGCGCCCAGCGGCGCTTCCGTTACCAGCACCAGCTTTGTCTTGATGTTGTGGAATTCGGGTGATTGCGTGATCGCCCGCCACAGGAAATACTCGACCACCAGCACCTTGGCCTTCGAGTGCTGCAGCAATTGCAACTGCTCGGCTGCCGTCAACTTGTAATCCAGTGGGACCAGCACGCCGCCGCTATAGAGGATCGCATAAGCCGAAATCAGCCACTTCGACTGATTCGTCATCAGGATGGCGGCTCGATCTCCGGCATCGAAGTCCGCATCCTCGAGGGCCCGCGCCAAAGGCAAGCTGATTTCCTTGAAGTCAGAATAGGTAAGCCGCGTCTTTTCCCGCTCGCGGTCGGCTTCAATGAGGCAAGTCTCGCCGGAAAAGCGATCCAGCGCATCGCGCAACGCCGCGCCCAGACAGCTATATTTTTGGAGGTCGAGCATAAGAGAATTGCTGATTGTAGATTGATGATTGTTGATTAACAACCCGGACTCTGAGCACCGCTACAATCATCAATCAAAAATCAGCAATCAACAATTGGAGTGCTAGAGTCGCGCCTGAATCTTCGCCGCCAGCGTACGAAAATCGGAAACTCCCTGCAATTCATAATCGGGAAGCTCCACGTGAAAATGATTTTCCAGCTTGGTCAGCAGATCGAGCGTCTGCAGGCTGTCAATTCCCAGAGTCTTGAAGAAGTCGTCGTCAGGAGCAAGCTTCTCCCGCGGCACCTTGAAATGCGCGGCGGCCAGGTTCAAGATCTCATCCAATGTCTGTTCAGCAGTTGGCATTTTTCCTATTCGTTTGCTCCACGCTTGTGACCTGTACTGGCAACTGGGCGCTGGCAACTGGTTCACGGCAAATAAGGCTGCGCATCCGTGCTCTCCACAAACTTCTTCAAGCCCGCCTGCACTGCCGGCCGGGCAAACAGCTCGCAAAAAATATCGATCTCGCGCCGCAACTCCTCCTGCGGAACCGGCTTGATGAATTTCTTCGCAGCCTCAGCCGTAGCCCGATCAAATTTTCCCAACTGTGCAGCCGTGGCCCGCGCCGCACGCAACGCCTCGCCTTCGCCCACCACTTGGCTTACCAGCCCGATCTGCTGCGCCTTGGACGCATTCATGCTGCGCCCCGTCAGCAACAAATCTCTGACCACAGCATTACCCAAATCCCGCTTCAGACGCGGAATTCCGCCGAATCCCGGAATCAATCCCAGCCTCAGCTCCGGAAAACAGAACCGCGCCATCTTGTCGGCGATAATCAGGTCGCAAGCCAATGCGAGTTCGAATCCTCCGCCAAACGTCACGCCATGAACCGCCGCAATCGTGGTCAAGGGCGCTGCATCAATCAGGTTCAACACGCGATGGATGCGCTCCAGAAAATCCCGCACACCCTTTACAGCTTCAGTTTGGTCCATAGTCTGGGACCGATGGTGCAGTTCGCGCAAATCTGCGCCCGCACAGAAACCCGGCTTCATTTCGCTGTAAATAATCAGCGCGTGGGCATCTGCCTGCATCACCTGCAAAGCCGTTGCGAATTTCTCAAACTCCGCGAGCGACGCCGAGCCCAGTTCGTTGCAGGGCTCGCGATGCATCGCCAATTCAATCACGCCATCCACCAACTGCCATGTCAAACTGTTCCCGGCGTCCTGGCCTGCAACGTGAGAATCGGCCCTTGCTTCCTGCACCTTAGTGTCTGTCGTAGTTCCCAAAGCTCGATGCCCCCGTTAAACGGCCTGTTTCACCGTGTACATCTCTTCAATCTCATTCTTCATCCGCGCCGCAATCACATCGCGCTTCAACTTTCCGTTGACCGTTAACATGCCGCTTTCAATCGTGAACGCTTCGCTGCGTACAACAAAAGCCCGCACCTGCTTGTAATGCGGTAAATCTGGATTCACCACATCGAGTGCGGCCTGCACATGTTCGGGCGTGGCGCTTCCCGTGACAATCGCCGTCAAGTATCCGCGACCGTTCCCCACCACCACCACCTGCTGTGCTTCCGGCAAATTCTTCGCAATCGCCGTCTCGATCGGCTCCGGAGAAATCTTGTGGCCCGATCCCAGCACAATCAGATTCTTGATGCGTCCCGCAATCCGCCAGTTTCCCGCCGCGCTCACTTCACCCTGATCGCCGGTATGAAACCAGCCGTCGCGCAAGGCTTCAGCCGTTTGCTCGGGACGGTTCCAGTAACCCGGGAAAATATTCGGCCCGCGCACCACGATCTCATCATGCTCGCCCAACTTCATCTCCATGCCCGGAATCGCCGGGCCTACGCGCCCCACCTCAACCCGGTTCGGCTCATCCATCGTACAAATCGCCGTGGTTTCCGTGAGCCCATAAACTTGAAGGACGCGAATTCCGAGCATCATGAAATAGAGTTGCGTTTCTGAACTCAACGGCGCCGACCCGCAAATCAGCGCCTTCAGATTTCTCCCGATCATCTTCTTGCGGATCGCCGGAAACACCAGCGCATTCGCCAGCCCCAGCCACAGCGCATCGCCCGGCCGCGGCTGTCCCGCTTGCTTTCGCGCCCAGGCACCTTTCGCCCGAGAATAAATCGCCTGCGCTACTCCGCCGGTCTGCCACAATTGTTCGTCCACTGCCCGCCGGATGCGCTCCAGCAATTGCGGCACATTCAGAAAATAATCGGGGGCGACCATGCGTATGTCGTTTGCGATCTTCGCCAGATCCATATTGATCGTGATCAGGCTTCGGCGCTTCAAGAAAGTCAGCAGCGCAATCCACGACGCCGCGAACGTGAAAGGCAAATAGTGAAAGACGCGATCCTGCCCAGTGCCGCCCGACATCAACTGGTCCAATCGCTCCGCCGTCCGGTCCAGCATGAAGCCCACGTTCGCCGCCGTCAGCACCACACCCTTGGCTTCACCTGATGTCCCCGACGTGTAAATGATCGTCACCGGACTATCTTTGCCCACTTGCGGCCGATCCAACTGCACGCCATCCACTCCGGCAAAGATCTCGTCAAACAGAAACTGCGGTGGGGCGTCCGGCCAACTCTGCGAAATTCCATCCTGCAGTGCCGCATCCCCGCAGCACACCAGCGACGGCGTGCAGTCCTTCATTATCGCGACCAACTCCGCCGGCGCCTGCCGCGAATACAGGGGCACCACGATCAGCCCTTCGGCCATGAGCGCCAAGTCCATCGCCACCCAGCGAATGCTGTTGGCGGCCAGCAACCCGCACCGGTCGCCCTTCTGCAAGCCCTTCGACGCGATGAAGGTTCGTGCCTTGCGGACCAAATCAAGCAATTCGTGGCCGGTCACCCCAGTGATTTCGCCGTCACGAATCTCAGCAAGAATCCGCGTATCCGCAGCCGCCTGCAGTTGCGAAAATATTTCTCCGATGAATGGAATGAGCGTGCTCAAAATGTTAGTTGCAAGAACGCGGTGTAGAGCTCGCCGGATTCTAGCTGTAAGCCGCCACCAACTCGCGCAGACTGTTGCCCATCGGCGGCAAGTAATCCTCCCAATTCCACTCGCCCCGGCGCGTCGGAAACTCCGGATACCTTCTCTGCAGTTCCTCCTCAAAATACACACCCATGCGCGCCATCACTTTCAAATTCTTCACCACGGTCTGCGCAATCCCGGTGGCGATCGCCTCGCCTTCACAACTGAGTTTCTCCAGCGCAGCCAACAGCTTCCCTTCTAGTTCGGGATCGTCCACCGTCATCAGCAAATCCTCATGTCCCCGCTCGCGCATCAAATTCCGGATGCGTTCATCCATGGTGATTCCCGCCGACGGCACCAGCGCCGGCATCGACGTTACGATCCCGTGATAGCGCGACGACGCCATCATGTGGCACGACCGCAGAATGCTCACTAGTTCATACATGTTGTATTCGTCGGATGACAGAACGGGCACGCCGCCCAACTTCTCCGCAATCCGTCTCGCGGGACGCGCGTCCAGCCGCTCCGTCGCGGCAAGAATCACGAAAACATTTCGCTTCTTGCGGAATGCATCTACGGCATTCGCAATCGCCGTCCAATAGTTCTGGTACGCTTTCGCCGCCGCCGGCCCGGAGTTGTGAAAATAAACCGTGCGGTAATGACTGTCTTTGTAAGCCCCGGTCAAGCTATGCACCGCATACTTCGCCACCGAGGCCTTCACCGGCCATTCGAAGGGATTAATCGGGCACACCACGAGAACGGGGGTCTTTCCGTCCCAGCCCACTTTCCTCAACACGCTCTGCCCGTACTCCGCTGGCCGCGGCTCAAACGTCCATGCGGTATCCGTTCCCAATTCAGTCGGCACTCCCAGCTCGCGCAACAGCCCGCGCGACTCTTCATTGCGCGTAATTACGAACGAATTCCTGCAATACCGCCCACACATCTTCGCCACCAGCGGATCCATGTGTCCGGCTTCGGCGCCATAGCCCACGGACAATTTATTCTGCGCCGCCGCAATACCCAGCGACCCGATCATCATCGTGGTCAGCGCGTTCGCAAACTTGCTCTTGAACATCGACCCTTCGCACGCCACTACTCCATCATGCTTTGGCACTTCGTTCGCGAGAAACGGGGGAAAAATATCGGGCAGGTGAACTTGCTTGGTGCCCTCGAAGTATCCGCGCGAGAAATCGAAGTTCTGGCTCATCACGCTGAACTCGACCCGCTCCGTGCCCAGAATGTGCCTGATCTGGCGCAGCATCTCTTCCACGCGCACATCCGACCCCATATTCCGGGTGCCGTTGTATCCCGCAAACAAAAGTTTCAGCTTGTCGCCCGGCTTCCAGCGCTTGCCCTCGCCCAGCATCCATCCGGCTTTCGCACGCTCGATCGAACTGCTGACCCAGGCTTCGAGGATAAAGTCCATCATGCCGCTGTCCCTCCTGCAGCCGCCGGCCAGGGCTGGTACCTATATGCGAATTCATTCTCGCGGCTGAACTTCAGCAGCGGATAGCAATACTCCGAAAACGGCACGGGCTTCTTTCCTAATTCCCTGGTCACGCGAGTATTGTCGAACACCGTATTCCATACCAGATAGGGCATGAACACCTTCAGCAGCGACGCACCCTTTCCAATTCCCCCCTGGCGGTTCGCCAGAAAATTCACCGACCCGGAAAACGGACGCTCCGCCACTGGAACAAACACCGGTGAGCGCTTATTCTGCGCCGCCGCCAAAGCCTTGGTGATTTCGCGAAACGTCTGCGATTCGACTCCCGACGAAAGATGATAGGTGTCGAACTCGGGACGCTCTTTCTGATGCAGCGCAGAGATTGCCTCGGCGACAAAATCCACATTTACAATGTCGATCTTGTCCTTGGGACGAAACGGCAGCACCGGCAATCCGGCCAGAAAAACAAACGCCTTCACCATGTCGAATTGGGTGGTCTCTGCATAGCGGCTGTCGCCGAGCACAATGCTCGGACGGAAAATTGTCTTCGGCGTTTCCGGCAGCAGCACTCGCATCATGTGCTCGCAGAATTTCTTGGTCCGGGCGTAAGGATCGTAATCCGACCGCGCCCAATCAATCGAGCGGTCTTCACTCACCACTTCATTCTGGCGCTTCCCGGCGACGGCCACTGTGCTGACCTGGCTGAAGCGCCGCAGTCCGTGATAATGCTCGGCATGCCGCGCCAGCGTGAGCACCTCGAGCGTGCCTCGCAGATTCACGTTCAGGCAGCTCTTCTCGGATTTCCGGTTGAGCGAAGCCGCGCAGTGAATCACCGAATCGGTGGTGTGGACCAGCCTGTCGTATTCATCGCGTGCCAGCCCGAAGCCAGGCTCCGTCAAGTCGCCGCGGAACACGCGAACCCGGGTCTGTAGAAATTCATAAAACTGCGGGAAATCCAAATGCAATTGCAAAGCCTGCCATAGCCGTCCTTCTGCGTCGCTCACATCGCGTGCGCGCACCAGCACATTCAGGGCAGCGCCATGATCGCGCAAAAGATTCGCCGCCACATGTGCCCCAATGTATCCCGTCGATCCCGTCAAAAATATTGCCATCCGATAATTCCGTTCCCTTTGTCATCTTGAGCGAAGCATGCCGACGAGCGAAACGAATCGGCAAGCGAAGTCGAAAGTTCTCCAGCGGCAGTCTGTCAGTGGAAACCTCAGGTCCCCGTCTTCACTGCCTCTCCATGGTGCAGACTCCGCGCCGGACGAGCCGCCAGCGGCCGGCCCTCGATCAACGGATACGTCCATTTCCGCAGCGCCGGAATATGCACGTTAATCCAATAATCCCACCAATCGAGCAACCGTGCCTTGTATCCGAACTCCTCGCGCTCGTCTTCCACCAGCGCGTGCGAAAGTTTTTCTACATTGTCGGCCGCAAAGTCGTGCTCATTAAACAAAATGAACGGCTCGAACAGCTCTATCAGTTTCTCCACACGCTCCAGATTTCTCTCGGTTTTCGCCAGCGGCGCCTTCTTCAGCGGCAGTGGCGACATGATCCGCTGAATCGATTTCACGATCGCCCGCTGCGCAGGAGCTGACATTCGCTGGTACCGCTCTTTCGATACCGGAATCGCATCGAACCGCAGCCGCAGCCATGATTCCAGACCCTCCTGCGCCCGGTAATGTTTGCGGTGGGCCAGCGACGTCAGCTCGATCGACCGCCCCATATCGCATGGATTCGTTACCGATGTAGCCAACTGGTAAAGCTGATCATGCCGCCGCTCCACAATCGCCGCCGCAATCAGCGTCATCCCCGCGCATACCGCGTCCACCGGAATAATGTCCAGCCGCTTGCTCTCATTCGACGGTAATTGCCGGAAGTACGTCCCCAACAGATAAGATAGCGATGCCGATGTATTGATGCCTTCATTCCACCCCAGGAACGGCTTCGCCACCGAAGTCTCGACAATCGCCGGACGCACCACCGCAATCGGCAACCCCGCGCCGTACTTCACAATCAGAGATTCGGCCAGGCTCTTGGTCAGCGTGTACGTATTCGGCCAGCCCAACTCCTTCGCCCGTCGCGTTCCCGCTTCAGTCAAATATGTCTTCAACCAGCGGATCCGGTTCTTGCGGATCTGGTTCTCGAGCGCCGCTCCCTGCAGCCCTTTCGCGGCATGTTCTTTCGAGAGCGACTGCATTTTCAAGCCAGCCGTGACTTCCGCGCCTTCCGCTTGTGCCTCCGCGTGCGCGATTACATCGTGTAGCGACTGCCATTCCCGCTCCGCATCAAAATTCGGCACGCGGCGTGGAGTGTAATTCGGAATCAGCTTCTCCGTCACCCGCCCATCTCGCTCACCAGCCACGTAGCAGGTCGATAGGTGGAGCAAGCCTGCGTGATCCGTTCCACGTACAAACTGCAGGATGTTCATTGCCGCGTCGGTATTGGTCGCGAGCGCATCCCGCAAATCGGGGTTGAAGTCGGTCAATCCCGAACTATTCACAATCAAATCCAGATTTCTCTGCAGCCGCCGCGCCACGTCCGCATTCAGCCCCAACCCCGGCTGCGTAACGTCGCCTTCCACCACTTCCACCTTGTCACGCAGATATTCGCCAAGACCCGCGCCATAGGCCTCAAACAGCGGATCGAATACCGGCGATTCTTCGACAATCTTTTCAAACCTCCGCTGCGCCGGATTCGACTTTTGCCGCCGGATCAACAGATAAATCCGCCCGATCTTGGGCAAATCCATCAGCATATTGGCCAGCCAAACTTTTCCAATGAATCCGGTAACGCCGATCAGCATCACATGCTTACCCGCCAGCGCGCGGCGCACCGAGAATCCCGCGGGTTGCCGCTGTCCTTCGAAATGCACAATCGGACGCTCGTGCGCCGCCGGCTCGCGCCCCGACCCAATCACGGCCGCACGCAGTTCCTCGAGCGTAATGTCCAACTGCCGCGCCAGGGTCTTCGGCGCCCGCCGCCCGTCAGGGCTCTGCTCCCGGATCAGCGCGAAGCCGCCTCGCGGCCGGATCACCGGCTCGCGCAGCCTTCCTGTGGCCACGCCATCGCGAAATTCCAGCCGGTTGGCCACGACCCGCTTCACGCCAAGATGCTGTGCCAGCGGCTTCATCACGTGTTCCAGCCCCTGGCTTACCAGCACCACGTCCGCACCCGAACGCACCAGTCCCTGCACACGCTCCACTCCATGCGCCTTCAGCCGCGGCTTCAATTTGTATTGGAAATATTCCTCGCCCAGCAGATCCAGCCGGTCGCGGCTCACACCACGCAACGCCGTGTGCACCACGCGGGTTGCGAACTTGCGGTTCGTCGAATACAGAAACGGACGCAGCGCCGCCATCACGAAAATCAAGCCACGCCGCCACCAGCGCTCGGCGAAGGTTTGCGCGTTCCAGGTAAAGAACGCCACCGGCTCGACCACCGTCAGGTCAAGCAAACTCCCCTCAACGCGCCAGTAGACGGCGGGTGACACTCCACCCGACGCGCCGGGGTTGTGATTCGACGGTTCCAGTTGGTTTGACGGTTCCAAGGTGATCTGCATCCCTACTGCGGGCTGCCCCGCATCCGGGCACACGAATCTTCTATTGTAAACAATGCAGTCGCGTCCGCGAAGCCCCGATCAGTCAGCCTGGCCGATGAGCAGAGTGTAGCCGTCCGGGTCCTCGACGCGAACTTCGCCTTTGGGCATGTAATCAGGATAGGTAACAGGCGAGACGCGGACTCCCGTCGCGATTAACCGTTCCCGCAGCGCAACCAGATTGGGTGAGTACAGATAGAACAAAACAGCCTGCTGCCTGGGGACAACCGGTTCCGAGGCGCGAGCAAACATCAGGTCGGCCTGCTCGCAGCCAACGTGCGCCCACTGCAAGTCACCGCTGCTGGACTTCAACTGGCCACGCACTCCCATGCCCAGCAGCTTGTAGAAATCCACCGCGCGCTGCACATTGGCAGAGTGCGCCATGGGGATGAGGCCCGTAACCCTGGCATCAGTGGATGTTTTGGTCGTGGTTCCCTCAGCCATCAATCCTCGCCTCCCGCAGTTGCTTGACGGCAGTCTCAGAGCTGACAGGCGAGTAGTAAACCTCTTTGAAAGTATAGGAGCGGGCCTTGGCGGTGACAACCGGCATGATCTCGATGTGCCAGTGGTAGTCGTCATCAATCGTTTTCCAATAACCCAAAGTTTTCGAAGGGTGCAGGCTGTTGGGCGAAGTGTGGAGCACGAGATGGAAGCCTTCGGTGATCGAGCGAACCCGCTGCAATGTGCGGCGCAGCAGCGCGGCCAGATGGACTCGCAACCCCGGCTTGGACAAACCTGTCCGTTCGAAGGCAGCATCGTGGTTACGCGGGATGATCCAGGTTTCATAGGGCACGCGCGGAGCGTAAGGCCCGAGAGCGACATAATCGCCGTGAGCCTCGATCACGCGCGTCGTCTGCCGCTCCTCCTGTGCCAGAATGTCGCAAAAGACGCAACGCTCTTTGCCCTGGAAATACTCGCGTCCCGCGCGCAACTCGTAAAGCACCCGCCGGGGCACGAACATTGTGGCCGTGAGCTGTGAAGTGGGGTGAGCGAATTCCTGGCCGGCGTTTGGCCCATAATCCTTGAACAGGCTCACGTACTTGACGCGCGGGTCGCGCTTGAGATCCAGAATGCGCTCAGCGGCGAGGCGCAAGAACTGCCCGATCTCGTCGTCGCTGGCTTGCCATAGCTGGCGGTCATGCCTGGGATTCTCCACCAGAACCTCATGAGCGCCCACGGAACTCATGCGGTCGTAAATGCCGTCGGCACGGCGTCCGGGCTCGCCCTCAATGTGGTAGAGCGGGGTGGGATGCACCACAGAGCGCGCCGACCATCCCGCCGTGCTGGGTACGGCTGCGACCACTTGCGTGCCATCTGGGGAATCCGGGCAAAAGCGGCAGGCGGCTTCAGCCCGCGGTGTACCGTCGGCTGAGTCATCTCCCGTCATAACCCAGGAGCGAGTGATGGGATCTTTTCGTAGTTCCATATATCAGCTAAACACTTACTAGAAGGTGCGTCAAGGTTGAAGGTTCCAAGGTTGCAAAGTTTCAAGGTTTCAAAGACGAACTGTGATCCAAACTTTGAAACGTTGAAACCTTGAAACACTGAAACCTGAAACTGAAACCTTGTTATAATCCGCGCCAAGCCCGCTTTGATGACTGAGCCGTCCACTCCGCTGATGCGGCAATATGCCGCCGTCAAGAAAGAACATCCAACCGCGCTGCTGTTCTTTCGCCTGGGAGACTTCTACGAGCTTTTCTTCGACGACGCTATCGTCGCTTCCAAAGAATTGCAGATCACGTTGACCTCACGCAACAAGGAAAAAGGGATCGCAGTGCCCATGTGCGGAGTCCCTCACCACGCCGCGGAGGGCTACATTGGCAAGCTCATTCGCAGAGGTTTCAAGGTGGCCATCTGCGAGCAAATGGAGGATGCACGGCTGGCCAAGAAGCTGGTGCGGAGAGAAGTGACGCGGGTCGTCACTCCTGGAACGGCGGCCGATTCGCTGTTGGGATCGGAAGAGAATAACTTCCTGGCCGCTCTGGCCCAGGCCGGAGAGCACGTGGGGTTTGCAGCCCTGGATCTTTCCACCGGAGAATTTCGCGCGACGGAATTTTCTGGAGAGAGCGCTCTGCGGCGCGTGCAGGAGGAACTGGAGCAATTGCGGCCGAAGGAGTTGCTTTACGGGTCAGCAGCGCCGCTATTCGACGGCAGAACCAGCCGGGCCCCCCTCGCACAGCAGTTGCCGGTACCAGCGCCACGGCCCAGGACGCCGGGCGCTACGTGCGCCGAGACTCCTCTCGACGATTGGATCTTCGCGCCTGACCATGCGATTCCGCTGCTGGAGAATCATTTCGGAGTTCTGTCGCTCGAGGGATTTGGGTTGGCCGGCCGTACGGCAGCAGCCGCAGCGGCAGGCGCGATTCTCTACTATGTACGCTCGACGCAGCGGGGATCGCTCGACCACGTCGACCGCATCGGTTGGTACGAGCGGCAGAACTGCCTGGTGCTCGATGCTGTGACCGTCCGCAATCTGGAACTGATTGAACCGCTATTTTCGGGGTCGGATGCGGGCGTTACGTTGTTTCGCTCGATTGACGCCGCAGTCACGCCCATGGGCAAGCGGCTGCTGCGGGCCTGGCTGCTGCGGCCGTCGCTCGATCTTGGTGAAATCAACGCTCGCCTGGATGCGGTGGAAGCAGGCGTAAAGAATACGATCGCCCGCGAAGAACTCCGCCGCGCGCTCGATGGCGTACTCGATCTGGAGCGGCTTCTGAGCCGCGTGACTTTGGAGACGGCAAATCCGCGCGATGTGCTGGCGCTGGCGGCGTCGCTGGAGAAGATTCCGGCCATCAAAGCCGGAGTGGGACGGTTGGCGGCGGAGCGCCTGAACACTCTGCATGGGTCGCTCGATGAATTAGGCGATCTTCGCAGCCGCATCGAAAGCACAATCGTTCCAGAGCCGCCACTAACCTTCGCCGACGGTGGCGTGATCGCCGCAGACATAGATCGCGATCTGGACGAGTTGCGCGAACTCTCCCGCAACAGCAAGCAGGTGCTGGCCCAGATCGAGCAACGCGAACGCGGGCGCACCGGTATTGCGTCGCTCAAGGTAAAGTTCAATTCCATCTTCGGCTACTACATCGAGGTGTCGAAACCGAACCTGCACCTGGTTCCGCAAGATTACGAACGCAAACAAACCCTCGTGGGCGCGGAGCGCTTCACCACCCCCGAGCTGAAGGAGTACGAGGCCAAGATTCTCGACGCGCAGGAAAAGATCGTCGAGATCGAACGAAGACTGTTCACCGAGCTGCGCACCGCCATCGCTTCCGAGGCCAAGCGAATTCGCCAGACTGCGCTGGCGCTGGCTGAGGTCGATGTGCTGGCATCGCTCGCGCACATCGCGGCATTGCGGAATTATTGCAGGCCGCAGTTCGTAGCTTCGTCGCAAGGTGATGCTGGCGAGTTGGAGATCGTCGAAGGCCGGCATCCGGTAATCGAGCAGCAAGAGATGGCGGGCGGCAGCGAGCGCTTCGTCCCCAACGATCTTTACTTAAACGCAACCTCGCACACCATTCTGCTGTTGACCGGACCGAACATGGGCGGCAAGTCAACGTACCTGCGACAAACCGCGCTGATCGTGATTCTCGCGCAGATGGGCTCGTTCGTTCCAGCCCGCTCGGCGCGTCTTAGCGTAGTGGACCGCGTTTTCACCCGCATCGGCGCGAGCGACAATCTGGCGCGCGGGCGCTCGACCTTCATGGTCGAGATGACGGAAACAGCCGCGATCCTGCACACGGCAACGCCGCGGTCGCTCATCTTGTTGGATGAAGTTGGACGCGGCACTTCAACTTACGATGGCCTGGCGATTGCCTGGGCCGCAATCGAGTATCTGCACGCGCGAGTGCGAGCGAAGACTCTGTTTGCGACGCACTATTTCGAGCTGACGGAATTGGCCGAGCAGCTTGCGGGAGTGAAGAATTATCACGTTTCGGTGAAGGAAACAGGGGGCGGCATCGTCTTCCTGCGCAAGGTTGAGCCTGGAGCGGCCGACCGCAGCTACGGCATCGAAGTCGCCAAGCTTGCAGGCCTGCCGAATGAAGTGATCACGCGGGCACGTGAAGTGCTGGCCGAGCATGAATCCGTCGAACGGCTGGCGACGGACCATCTCTCGCCCGGAGCCACGCCTCCGCCCACGCAGCTAACCATCTTCACTCCGCTGTCGCAGCCCGTGCTGGAGAAGCTGCGCGAAGTAGACTTGAACCGGCTTACGCCGCTGGAGGCGCTGAATTTGCTGGCGGAGTTGAAAAAAGAAATCTAACGGCAGAGGACGCGGGGCACACCGAGAATAAAGTAGGAAAAGTCGCTCACAACCTAACATGTCAGCCAAGAGCAAGCATTCGAGTCTGCAGATGGTCGGCCAACTCCTGATCGTCGGCTTCGACGGCACAGAGATGACGCCGCGCCTGAGTTCCCTGCTCAAGCGGCTACAGCCGGCGGGAGTGATCCTGTTCGCGCGCAACATCAAGAATGCCGAGCAGACATGGCGGCTGCTGCGCGATTGCCAGAAATGCGTTTCGACGCCGCTGTTTACGTGCGTCGATCTCGAAGGCGGCAGCGTTGACCGCTTCCGCGAAGTGCTCGGACCAGCGCCCTCGGCAGCAGAAGTCTTCGCCACCGGCGATCGCAAACTCTTTCGCAAGCACGGAGGGGTGATCGGAGAAAACTGCCGCGCCCTGGGATTCAACGTCGACTTTGCTCCCGTCCTCGACCTGGCTTTCGAAGCCTCGCGCAGCGTGATGAGCTCGCGTGTAGTTTCCGCGAATCCGTATGAAACCGCTTCCTATGCGCGCGAGTTCCTCGCCGGGTTGCGTGCAGCGGGCGTGCTGGGATGTGGCAAGCACTTCCCTGGGCTGGGCGAGGGAAAGCTCGACAGCCATCACGAGCTGCCAGTGATCGAGAAGCCGCTGAAAAAGCTCTGGGCTGAAGACTTGCTCCCTTACTGCATCCTCCGTGCACAGATGCCCATGCTGATGGTCGCGCACGCCGCGTATCCGCTGGTCACGCACGATCAGACTCCGGCCTCGCTCTCGAAGATTTGGATCACCGACATCCTGCGTAAACGAATCGGCTACCGCAATCTGATCGTGTCCGACGATCTAGAGATGGGCGGAGTGTTGTCAGCAGCTCCGGTCGGGCAAGCAGCGGTCGAGCACATCCGTGCCGGCGGAGATTTGCTCCTGATCTGCCATCACGAACACCACGTTACGCAGGCGTACGAAGAGTTGGTAAAGACGACGGAGCGCGACCCGAAGTTTGCCAGGCGCGTGGAAGCGGCGGCGCGACGAGTGCTGGCGTTCAAGAAAAAGTCAGCGAAGACATTGCGCCGGATGAAGTCACTTTCTGCCGCGACGATAGAAAAGCTGTCGCGCAAGCTGTGGGAGTTCGGCGAGCAAGTGCGCCTGGAAGCTCTGACTCGCGAAGAGAACGCTCGCCAAGAAACTTCACGGCCCGCACGAACATGAAGAAGAATTCCCTGATCGTGGCTGGAGTGATGAGCGGCACTTCGGCTGATGGCATCGACGTCGCTTTAGTTCGTTTAGACGCGCGTTCTCATGCAGGATTCGAATTGCTCGGGCACGCCGAATATTCCTACCCTAAGAAAGTTCGCGCTGCCGTGCTGGCCGCGATGAACGCTTCGAGAGCCAGTGTGGCCGATCTGTCCCGGCTGAATTTCCTTCTCGGCGAACTTTACTCCGATGCCGTTCTCGCCACCGAGCGGCAGTTCCACGTGAAAGCGGATCTGGTCGGCTGCCACGGGCAAACGCTCTACCATCAAGGCGAGCCGCAGCGCTTTCTCGGGCGAAAAGTGGCTGCCACGTGGCAGACAGGTGAGGCTGCAATCATTGCCGCGCGAGTGGGCGCGCCGGTCGTCTCGGATTTTCGTCCCGCCGACATGGCCGTCGGCGGAAAAGGCGCACCGCTGGTTCCCTTCCTCGATTTCATGCTGTTCCGGGATGCGCGCGTGGGAAGAATCCTGCAAAACATTGGCGGCATTGCGAACCTTACCGCCATCCCGGCGGGCGCGGCTGCGAGCGATGTTGTCGCGTTCGACACCGGACCCGGCAACATGGTAATCGACGCTCTAACCGAGCGGTTGTTCGGCCGCCCATTCGATCGCGGAGGCAGAATCGCAGCTTCCGGCAACGTGTTAGAAAAGGTCATCCAAACAATATTGCAACGCTCGTTCTTCCGGAGAAAGCCTCCGAAGACCGCGGGGCGCGAAGAATTCGGCCTGGAGTTTGCGCGCAAATTTCTGCGCAGCTGCAGAACCAGCCCTAAGCAGGATGTTGTCGCGACAGCCACAGCCCTGACTGCAAAATCGATTGCCGATGCCGTGCGGCGGTTCGTCATAACGAACTCCAGCTCCGCGCAAAAGCAGGCATTTCATGAAATGATTGTCTCCGGCGGCGGAGCGAAGAACTCCACACTCGTGGCTAGGTTAACTGCCGAACTCGTACCGCTCGGATTGCAACTGCGATTCTCCGACGAGTTTGGCCTGCCCTCTGCGGCGAAAGAGGCCGTGGCTTTTGCAGTGCTGGCGCACGAAACCTGGCGCCGGCGCGCGTCCAACATTCCTTCGGCGACGGGCGCCAGACGCGCTGCGGTACTTGGTAAGATTTCGTATCCATAGAATTCGTATAAGACGCGGTGAACGGATGCCCATCTACATCGCCATGCTTCGGGGAATCAACGTTGGCGGCCACAAACGGATCAAGATGGACAAGCTGCGCGCATCGTTCGAGGCGCTAGGATTCGAGCAGGTGCAAACTTACATTCAAAGCGGAAACGTGGTTTTCAAAACCAGAAAGCTTTCGCCGGTGGCGCTGTCGAAGAGAGTCGAAGCACAAATCCTCAGCGATTTTGGTTTCTCAGCTTCCGTCATTTGCCGAAGCGGTGACGAAGTGGCCGCCGCGGTTGAACGCAATCCCTTCATGAACCGGCGCGGAATCGACCACGAAAAACTCCACGTCATGTTTTTGTCAGACATTCCCGCGCAGGCCGCTATCAAGAAACTAGCGGAACTGACTAAAGTGCCAGATCAGTTTCACTTTTCTGAGCGAGAAATTTACTTCTACCTGCCGAACGGAGTCTCCCAAAGCGTTTTGATGAAAAGCCCTGTAGACCGAATCTTGGCCGTCGTCACCACCACCCGCAACTGGAGAACCGTCAACACCCTCCATCAGATGTGCCGGGACTGCCTCTGATGCTCCGAACCTTTCGAATTCTCAGCGCTCTTGGCTTAGTTCTTTCCCTGCTTTCTTGTGCCAGCAAGCCCGACCCAAACACCCTGGTGATGGTGATCGAATCGAGCCCCACAAATCTGGACCCACGCGTCGGAGTCAACGCGCAATCGGAGCGCATCGACAGTCTGATTTTCGATTATCTCGTCGTGCGCGGCCCAGCTTTGAATGCAGCTCCGGGACTGGCCGAGCGCTGGGAGGTTCCCGATCCTCTGACCTACATTTTTCATTTGCGTCATGGCGTCCGCTTTCACGACGGGCGTCCACTCACCTCGCGCGATGTGAAGTGGACTTTCGATTCCCTGCTCAGCGGGAAGATTCGCAGCACGCGGGCATCGGCATATCGCTTTGTCGATCACATCGATGCACCCGACGACTTCACGGTGATATTTCACATGAAGGAGCCGGACGCCGCGCTGCTATGGAATCTCACCGATGGGGCAGTTGGCATCGTGCCCGCGGGCAGCGGACAGGAACTTTCGCATCACCCAATCGGCTCCGGGCCGTTCAAGTTCGTCAATGCCGAGACCGACAAAGAAGTCGTGATCGAGCGCAATGACAACTACTGGGGCGAGAAGGCGAAACTGGCGCGCGTGCGCTTCGCAATTGTTCCCGACGCGACCACTGAGGCTCTTGAACTGCGCAAAGGAAGCGGCGACATCGCCAGCAACTCGCTCACGCCTGACACTGTGCTCACCCTCCAGCGCGAACCCTTCCTCGTCGTAGAACATGCTCCGGGCACTGAAGTTCAGTACATGGGATTCAACCTGCGCGATCCTATTCTGAAAGATGTGCGGGTGCGCCAGGCCATTGCCTACGCGCTCGACCGCAGGCCTCTTATCGAGTATCTGTGGCGCGGCGAGGCACGGCCGGCACGCAGCGTTCTTCCTCCCCAAAGCTGGGCCTACAACGGAGACGTGCCTTCCTACGATTACGATCCCGAGAAAGCACGCGCCCTTCTCGATGCTGCCGGCTATCCCTTGGTCAACGGCGTACGTTTCCACATCACCATGAAGACTTCGACCACAGAGAGTACGCGTTTGATGGTCGCCGTGATGCAGCAGCAGTTGCGCGAGGTGGGCATCGCGCTCGACATTCGCAGCTTCGAGCCGGCTACCTTTTTCGCCGACATCACCCACGGAGCTTTTCAGCTCTACAGCCTGCGCTGGGTCGGAGGCAATCAGGATCCAGACATCTTCTATGTTTTTCACTCGTCAAGGTTTCCGCCGAATGGCGCCAATCGAGGCTTCTACTCGAATCCAAAGGTGGATGCGCTCATCGATCAGGCCCGCCGCGAAGTCGATCCCGCCGTGCGCAAGCCCCTCTATGCCAAGCTGCAACTCATCCTGGCCGAGGAGCTGCCTTACATCGATCTCTGGTATCTCGATAACGTTCTCGTACACAACAAACGCGTCATCCATTTGAAGCTGAATCCGGCCGGCAACTACGATTTTCTGCGCACCGCGGAGCTGGTACCGAATACTCCGTAGAGACGTAGCTTGCTACGTCTTGCTTACGGCGCTCGTGGTGATGGCGAGAAAGACGTTGCAAGCAACGTCTCTACCAATATGCCGCGGTGCTTCTCAAAATCCCCTTCCACCGCGCGTGTTACCATCGAATTTCGACGAGAGCCGGCGGGACGCCGGCGCTACCATGCGAATTCTCTTCATCGGCGACATCTTCGGGCGCCCCGGACGCACCATCGTCAAAGACCGGCTGCCCGGCATTGTCCGCGACCACGCCATCGACCTGATCATCGCCAACGGCGAAAACTCGGCGGCGGGCTTCGGCATCACCGGGGCGCTGGCCGAAGAACTCTTCGAGCTGAACATTGACGTCATCACCACCGGCAACCATGTCTGGGACAAGCGCGAAATCATCGATTACTTCCAGATGGTCGAAGGCAACGGCCACGGCCCGCAACGCCGCGTGCTTCGTCCCGCAAATTTTCCTGCGGACATGCCCGGCTGGGGCGTCTATCAGGGTCACAAGGGGAAGGTCCTTTATGCCGTGATCAACCTGCAAGGCCGCGTGTTTATGGCTTCAAACGACGATCCCTTCCGCATCGCCGACCAGATCTTGAAGAAGATCGATGCGAAAGTAATTTTCGTGGACTTCCACGCCGAGGCCACTTCAGAGAAAATTTCCCTTGGCTGGTATCTCGACGGCCGCGTGACCGCAGTCGTGGGCACGCACACGCACGTGCCGACCGCCGACGAGCAGGTTCTTCCCCACGGCACCGCCTACATCACCGACGTCGGCATGACCGGCCCTTATGACGGCGTGATCGGCGTGAAGAAGGAACTCGTGGTCAACAGGTTCCTCAACGGCATGCCGGTGCGCTTCGAGCCCGCCACGGGCGATGTCCGGCTGTGTGCCGTGGTGATTGACTGCGACGAGCAAACCGGCAAGGCGCGCGATATCGAACGCCTGATGCTGAGTTGAACGGGATAAGTAATTCCAAGATCTTTTGCAAACACTCATGCGTCCCGTCATCCAGGTTTCCGCAGTCCGCAAAACTTACGGCTCTACCTTGGCAGTCGACGAAGTGTCCTTCGAGGTCGACGAAGGGGAGATCTTTGGTTTGATCGGGCCCAACGGCGCGGGCAAGACCACTACGATGGAGTGCATCGAGGGTCTGCGCACGCCCGACCGGGGCAACATCTCGGTGCTGGGTCTTGATCCCTTCAAAGATGTGTACAAGCTGCAAGAGCGGATCGGAGTTCAGCTCCAGCAGGCGCAACTGCAAAAGCGGATCAAAGTGTGGGAGGCGGTCGATCTCTGGGCTTCCCTTTACCAGAAGAGCGCAATAGACAGCGAGCGCTTGCTCGAACAACTCGGCCTTCGCGACAAGCGAAACGCCTGGTTCATGACCCTCTCGGGCGGCCAGAAGCAACGGTTGTTCATTGCGCTGGCGCTGATCAACAATCCCGAACTGGTGTTTCTCGACGAACTCACCACCGGGCTGGACCCGCAGGCGCGCCGCGCCATCTGGGAACTCGTGCGCGGCATCCGCGAGCGCGGCAAGACAGTTTTCTTGACCACTCATCTTATGGAAGAGGCCGAACGGTTGTGCGACCGGGTGGCGATCATCGAACACGGACGCATCATTGACATCGACACGCCGCAGAGCCTCGTCAACCGGCATTGCCCTGAGCGCACCGTCATCCTCGCCACAAACGACCTAACCGCCGTCGAGCGCTTTCGAACGATCCCGCGAGTGGAAGCCGTAATCTGCAGCGACTCGCAGTACACGATTCGGGGTCAGGGCGACGATTTCGTCACCGAGGTGATTCATTGTCTCTCCGAGAATCGCACCCGGGTCGCAGACTTCCGCACGATTCTCCCCAACCTTGAGGACGTCTTTCTCAAACTGACCGGTCACTCGATTCGCGACTAGGATGATTGACTAAGTGTGACGAAAGATGCTGCGTGGACTCTGGAAATTGACATGGATCGAGATCAAGATCTTCCTCCGCGAGCCGCTCGGCGCGTTTGGGACGATCGGTATTCCGGTCTTGGTTTTCGTCGTAGCGGGCCGGATCGTCGGCCACAGCCTCGCACCGGCCTCACTCGCCGCCAGCAGTTTTATCACGGCCGGTTTACCGGCACTGGCCTCGGTTCTGATCGCCATCAGCGCCGTGCTGTCGCTGGTCACCATTATTTCAATCTACCGTGAGGGCGGCATTCTCAAACGGCTGCGCGCCACTCCCTTGCGCCCGCAGACGATTCTCACCGCCCACGTGCTCGTCAAGTTACTGCTCACCGCGGCCACGCTGGCCTTAATGGTGCTCGCAGGCAAACGCTACTATCCGGTTGGAATTCATGTCCCACTGTTCAGCTTTACGGTCGCGCTTCTGATCAGCACGTGCAGCATCCTTTCGATCGGCTTTCTCATCGCCAGCATCGTTCCCACGGCGCGCTTCGCGCAGCCCATCGGCGCCATGATCATGTACCCGATGCTCGGGGTCTCGGGACTCTTCGTGCCAGTTGCATCGCTGCCGCCGGCGCTCCAGGCAGTGGCCAGAGTTGTGCCGCTAACTTACGCGGTGTCGCTGCTCGAAGGGATTTGGAAGGGCGAAGCCTGGTCGGCTCATGCGGGCGACGTAGCGGGGCTGGCCGTGGTGTTCATCGTGTGCACGGCGCTCTCGGCGAAGGTGTTTCGTTGGGAATGATTGAAATGACGATGCTACGCCAGCCGCTTTCAAATTTTGGCGACAGGGCAATCCGCTGCGATAATGGCTCGATGCACGAGCGCTCACCGGAGGACTCATGGGTCAACCTAGCTTTGTTCCGGTTGAAATGAATGCTGCGTCGCGAAACGACCTGATCGAGCGCGGGTTTACCCGTCAGCCGCTCAGGATTGACTTAGAGGTAGCGCGCACCCTGGAAACGTTGGCTCATGCCGCTTGGTCCGTTCCAAGAGACAAGTACTATGAGGGCGGCGACAGGTATCGCTCCTTAAATCGTCTTCATGCCGAGATTGTTGAGGGCGGCGTGAAAGTCTGGCCGGTGGATGAGAGCACGCCGTATGTACAGCTGGAAAAATACAACACGACACTAGGCGGCCAGCCGCGAGAATACGCTCCGCTGCCCCAGGCGATGGCTGATACTGCAGGCGTCCACAAGATGATTGCTTACCACCTTCAGCACCTGCCGCTCTCGGCGGTGGGTACGAGATATTTAGTTAACCTGCATGTGATCCGGTTCACGGCAACGCCGGGCCGGCCATGCGACACCAGCCCACCGGGCTTGCATAAAGACGGGGAAAAGTATATCGCCACGCATCTGCTGGCCCGCTGCGGCGCTCAGGGCGGCGAAGTCATCATCACAGACAATGACAAACACGAAATCGACCGCTTCATCATGCACGAACCGGGTGAGTGTTACGTCTTCGACGATGACCGCATCTGGCACATGTTGACTCCGGTTGCAGTGCTGGAAGGCAATCAGTACGCCTACCGTGACACGCTGGCCTTCGATATGCTGCCCGAAGGCTGGAAACCCACAAGTTGATCTCGGAAGCTGCCGGGCCGGATTGTGCCCCTTGCGGGGCGGCGATTCGTTGGCGAGTGTTATCGCGATTTTGCAACAACTGAGAGGTTCCTATTTGGTTCACTGACGGTCGGGGTAGGCAACGTTCGATCATCTACGGTCTCCTCAAAATGGTTCTGGCTTCGCTCCGCCCCCGCACAGCTCGACTGCGTGGACCATGGCCTTGGCGACGCGATTGGCTAGTTGCTCATCGGAGAAACTAAAACTGTTGGCTGTCTTTCCATCTTTGCCGTTGGCCAGCCTTATTGTTCTGCGGAGATTAAGCAGGAAGATCGGTGGTTCGACGTTCGAGATCAAGGAAGGGTGTCCCGCTCCAGTGTTGAGTTCCTTCTGCCGTTGTTCCATCGACATCACGACGATATCGTCCACGGCTTTCAACGAGAACCAGGTGTCGCTGTCGTAGACGACGCTGCCGTCCTGTTCACTTTTCGAGTGGTAATCGATGCGGCAGGTGCTTGGGTTCGCGACGACCTTGCTGACTTCGCCGCTAAACTGCATCGCTGAATCGTTGCCTGTGGCATTATTGTCGTGGACACGGATAACGAAGTTCACCGGACCAACGCTGTTCAGCTTGTCTTGGATGAACTTCATGGTGACTTCCAGGCTCGGCCCTTCGTCCGCAGGTTTCGGCGGTGGCGGCACAGCCTTCCTCTCCTGCGTCAACCCTGCACTCACAGCCAGAATCGCGATACAAATCGACATCAGAAAGTGTTTCATCACTGCTCCCTTTTCCGGCAGGAGTCTACACCAAAGCTGCGCGACTTCCAATGATTGGCTTAACGGGCCGTCACACTCAAAACCCCTCAATGAGCGATATGGCGATATTTCAACAGTCACGCTGCGGATGCCCGGACTGTGACCAGTGCGCGAGAATCAGCCCGTGTTCATCCACTGCCATGTTTCCATCAGTTCTCCGAAGGTCGAACACTGCGTAATGCGCTTCGTCAACTCGCCAGCTTCAACAAACTGGGTCAGGATGTCATCGTCATTTGCGACACCATCGAGGTACGCACCTTGTAGCTCCGCGAACTGATAGCTGCGAAGTTTGGAATACGAAACGGGAAACTCACGGGAAGGATTGTAGACCTCGGCTAGGAGTCGGTCGAACAGGGAAAACTTTTCTTTCCTTCCCACAAAATGGAAACCCCATGCCGTACCCTCAGAGTCGTAAATGGTGCAGGTTGAGTCGTAATCCAAGACCAAGGTGACGCGAGATACCTTCCTTCCTGCTTGCGCTGCATCCGCTGAAGTGATACAGGTGAAGTAGTGCTGACGATTATTCCACAGGAAATACGGGGGCGTCGGTTGGCTCATGATTGCAGAGGATAACCGAAGCCGAGACTGTCATGGAAGGTGCAGTCGTAGACGCTTCAACTGTCGAGAACAGGCGATTACGCGCATTGAGAATCGTCCCACAAGGGCGAGTGGTAGTAGCATAGCCAAGCCTAAGTTAATCCGCAAGAAAACGCCCCTCCCCACGTTCTCACAGCGCTGTCTGCTCCATCCCCTGATCCCGTTAGCCCGAAGGTACGCGCACTACTAGCTATTCGCGAGGAGCGGACAGCAGGTTAAAATCGAAACGATGCGGCGTCTGTGGTCCATTCTGGTGGTGTGTCTGCTGGCGGCAGCGCCCGGCGTTCCGGCGTTCGCCGGGAACGATGCGCCCGTCGACGCTCCGAAAGTCTCTTGCGGCAGCGGGGAGCCCGGCGCCATCAACTGCGCTCCCACCAAGGATGACCTCAAGCAAGCCCGCAGCGCCTATAACCACGGCCGGAAATTGCAGGAGCAAAAGCAACTGGAAGAGTCGCTCGCCCAGTTCGACCGCGCGGCGCGGCTGGTTCCGCGCGACATAAAGTTCCTCTCCGCGCGGGAACTGACCAAGGCGCAGTTGGTGTTTCAGCACACGGAGCGCGGCGACGCATTGCTGGCCAACGGTCAGCGGGACAAGGCCGCATCCGAGTTTCGCGCCGCGCTCGACCTCGATCCTGAAAATGACTACACGCAGGAGCGCCTCGCCGAAGCGGTTCGCGACCCGGTTGCGCCGGCTCTGGGCGGCTTGGCGGCCACGCTGGCCGATTCCACCGAGATCCAGCTTCTGCCCAAAACCGAAGTGGCCACGTTTCATTACCGCGGCGATGTGCGCGGCCTGTTCACGGAGCTGGCCTCAGCCTATGGCGTGACCGCGCAATTCGACGACTCGGTGCAATCGAAAACAGTGCGTTTTTATGTGGACGATGTTGACTTCTTTACAGCGTTGCATCTCGCTTGCCGCGTCAGCAAGACCATGTGGACCGCGCTGGATGCCCACCAGTTGCTGATCGCTGCCGACAGCGCGGAAAATCATAAGCAGTTCGACCGCATGTCGCTCGCGACGTTTAAGGTGCCGGGAGCGACCACGCCGCAACAGGGCACCGAGCTGGTCACCTCGCTGCGCAACATCTGCGACTTCCAGAAAATCACTTCGGGGCAGATCGGTACGGTCGAAGTGCGCGCTCCGCAAGCAACGCTGGCGGCGTGCACGAAGTTACTCGGCCAGCTCACCGGCGATCGCCCGCAGGTGGCACTGGATGTGCAGATCTTTCAGATTGACCACAACTTCACCCGCGAGATCGGCATGCACATCCCGAACACCTTCAACATGTACAACATTCCGGTAGCAGCGCTGGCGGCGCTGGGCGGGCAGAGTATCTCATCTCTCGTTAACCAGCTGATTTCTTCCGGAGGTATCAACGCCGCGGGGAGTACGGCGATCTCCGGGCTTCTGGCGCAACTGCAGGGGCAGTCCAGCGGTATCTTCAGCCAGCCTCTGGCTACCTTTGGCAACGGCCTCACGTTCTCCGGAGTGAGCCTCGATCACCTTACGACTGCTCTGTCGCTCAATGAGTCGTGGTCGCGCAGCCTCAATCACGTCACTCTGCGCGCCAGCGAGGGCAACGACGCAACTTTACATCTGGGCGAACGTTATCCCATTCTGAACGGAACCTACGCGCCCATTTACAATTCGTCGGCGATCTCCGCCGTGGTGGGCAATCAGAGTTATGTCGCTCCGTTTCCGTCGGTCAGTTACGAGGATTTGGGCCTCAGCCTGAAAGTGAAGCCCACCATCCACGGTAACGGAGACGTGAGCATGACCCTCGAACTGCAAGTGCGCTCACTGACCGGCCAGAGTTCGAATGGTGTCCCCGTGCTTTCCAACGAGGAATACAAGGCCAGCATACGGCTTCGCGACGGCGAGCCGGCCGTAGTGGCGGGAGAAATCAGCACCAACGATCAGCGCTCAATGAGCGGCATCCCTGGAATCGCGGCCATCCCCGGCCTCAACTGGGCTGCGAGCGACAACAGCCGCATGAAAGAGGACGACGAACTGCTCATCGTCATCACCCCGCACGTAGTGGCCAGACGGAATCTAACGACGGACGAGATCTGGGTGACCGAGAAGTAGGACCGGCTTCGGGCTTCGGCTACCGGGCTTCGGCCTTTCAAGCGCGACTTCCAGAAATGTCAATCATGTAACGATTGGCCGAAGCCCGGCAGCCGAAGCCCGAAGCCCGCTTTACTTCTGCTTCGCGGCAAACTCCACCAGAGTTTTCAGCGTGTCGAGCGGAACACTGGCCACGTTGCCGATGGTGCGGCCGTTGATGAAAAGGGTTGGCGTGCCAGTCACGTTTACTGACTTACCGAGGGCCACGGAAGCGTCCACATGCGCCGTGGCTACGGGAGTGCTGGCGCACACTGCAATGTCGGCGCCTTTGACGCCGGCGGCGTCGGCCAGTGCGGTCAACTTTTCATCGGCGTTCTCGGCCGTGATGTCGCCTTGCGTCTCGTAGGTCTTGGCGACGAACTTCCAGAACGCTTCGTTCGACGCCTCTCCAACGCAGTCCGCGTAAGCGGCTCCTTTCGCCGCCCAGTTGTGCATCTCCAGGGGAAAATTCTGGAAGACAAACCGCACATTCGGTTCAGCCGCGATCAGTCCCTCAATTGTGGGTTGCGCCGCCTTACAGGCGGGACACTGCAGATCGCCAAATTCGACGATCATCACCGGAGCGTCTTTCGGGCCGCGCGCAGGACCTGTGGCGCTCTTCTCCAGTTTCTTCTTCACGGGATCGAACGGCTTGGCGCCAAACGGCATAATGGCAATGTCGAGTCCAACCACAGCGTGCTCGCCGTCAGGCGTCACGTAAAACTTGCTGAGTTGCTGCCCCTGCGGCGTGGCCAGAACCACGACCACTTCGGCCAGGCCCGGCACCGACGCTGGTTTGATGCTGGCGATCTTCCAAGTCAACTGCGGTTCATATCCAAAGGTCTGCTGAATGAAAGACTCCACCGTGGCTTCTGAGGGGAGATTGCCAGCCGTTGAGGAACTGGGAGCGTCAGGCGGCTTCGCCGTTGCCGAGGTCTGCGCCACGGCGAGACTGCCCGCCAGCAGAACGATGAGGACGAGATTGATAAAGCTGCGCATGGATTCCTTTCAATTTATCAATTCAGTAGTTGCTGTGGAACAGGACTTGCCGAGAGTCCCAGCAGAACGGCCTCAAACCTCGCTCTTCGCAGCGATGGGAATACGGCGGCCGTAACCGAAAGCCTTCGCAGAAATCTTGATGCCCGGGGCCGCCTGCTGGCGCTTGTATTCGGCGCGGTCCACCATTCGGACTACGCGCCGCACCACTTCGAGATCAAAGCCATGGTCGGCGGCAATGCGCTCGGGCGAGTGCGCGGCTTCCACGTAGTCTTCGAGCACCGCGTCAAGAATCTCGTAAGGCGGCAGCGAGTCGCTGTCTTTCTGGTTGGGCCGTAACTCCGCCGACGGAGGCTTCTCCAGCGTAGCCTGCGGAATCACCGGGCGACGCGAGTTCACGTAGTGGCTGAGCCGGTAAACCAGCGTCTTCGGCACGTCCGAGATCACCGCCAGGCCGCCAACCATGTCCCCGTAAAGTGTACAGTAGCCCACACCGAGTTCGCTTTTATTGCCAGTAGACAGCACGATCGCGCCGAACTTATTCGACAGCGCCATCAGCATTGTGCCCCGCGCGCGCGACTGAATGTTCTCCTCGGTCACATCTTCCTTAAGTCCTGCGAAAACTCCCTGCAAGGTTTGCCGGTAGGCTTCCACGGCGCAGTTGATCGAGAGCAACTCGAAGCGGATGCCGAGATTCGTTGCCAGCGCGCGGGCGTCGTCGATGGAGCCTTGCGAAGAGTACGGACCCGGCATGCCCACGCCAATGACGTTTTCCGGACCGACGGCATCGGCGGCGATGACGGCGGTGAGCGCTGAATCAATGCCTCCGCTGAGGCCGACGATGGCTTTTTGGAATCCGCACTTGCGCATGTAATCGCGCGTGCCCAGCACCAGAGCGGCATACACGCTGGCCTCTTCGCCTTCGATCTGACCGTGAAGGTCGCCGGTGAGAGTCTTCGAATCGAAGTAGACAAGATCTTCCTCGAACGAAAGCCCTTGCGCGATGATGTTGCCTTCCGCGTCGAGCACGATGCTGGAGCCGTCGAAGACCAGGCTGTCGTTGCCTCCAACTTGATTGACCAGCGCGACCGGAACCTTGTGATGGCGCGCGATGGCGGCCAGCATGTCGCGGCGCAGTTCGCGCTTGCCGATCCAGAAAGGCGACGAGGAAATGTTGAGCACGAAGTTTCCGCCGGCGCGGATCAGGGTTTCGATGGGATCGACCGTGTACAGGCGCTTGGGCCAGAACAGCTTGTCGTTCCACGCGTCTTCGCAGATGGTAAGCGCCATGCGATTACCGCAGAAGGAGAACAAGTCCTGGCTTTTGGCGGGAGCGAAGTTGCGCATCTCGTCGAAGACGTCGTAGGTGGGCAACAGCATCTTCGATTGCACGAAGGCGACCTTGCCATCCTGCAGCAGCGCGGCGGAGTTCATGGCGGACTTGCCCGTTTCGGAGTGAGCGGGAGTGACTAAACCGCAGATGACGGCGATGCCGCGCGTCTCGGCGGCAATCTGCTCGACGGTTTCGCGATTGCGCGCGACGAACGACGGCCGCTCGACCAGATCGCGCGGCGGATATCCGCACACCGACAACTCGGGAAACAGAATCAGCCCCGCGCCGCTCGCTTGCGCGCGCCGGGAGTAGTCGACGATCTTCGCGGCGTTGCCGGAGAAGTCTCCCACTGTGGGGTTGATTTGGCCGAGGGCAATCTTCACAAGATTAGTGTAAAGCACGAGCGCGGGCTTCGGCTTTCGGGCTTCGGCTTCGGCTGTTCGAACGTGTCGCCGTTCGGTCGATGCGCGACGCTCCGTCAGCACGACTCCAGCCCGGTGCTAATCGCCTCCTGCTGGAAAGACCGTGTGTTTCGACGGGGGCACAGGCGCGTCGCCTTTCTGGTCGCGCCACAGAACTTTGTTCAGGCCTGCGGCTCCAGCGGCGTCGGGGCGGGAGAAATCCATTTTTGCCGATTCTTTTGCGCCTCGAGCGTCGCGTTTGTTCGTTTCGTAGATCAGGCCATTCTTCAGGTTGCGATAGTCCGCCTTGAATGGGGGTTGGTCGCCCTTCCCGGAGAACATCGGCCCCATGGCCGGAGCGTAGGCATCATTCTGGTTCATGGGAGGCAGGCCGAGCAGCATTTCCATGGTGTGGATCATGTTTACCGTGGTGTAGAAGCGGTGGTCAACGTAGGGCTCAGTGGCGGCGCCCGGGGAATACTTGCTGATTACGAACGCGATAGATCGATGGGCGTCGATATGATCGCAGCCGTCCTGCGCGTCGTCTTCCAAAACGAAGATGGCGGTGTCCTCCCAATACGGGCTGTGGGAGACGGCGTCGACTACGCGGCCCAGCGCCAGATCGTTGTCCGCCACTGACGCCGCTGGGCGCGGGCGTTCGGGCCGCGTGCCTCCGGTGTGATCGTCGGGAAGGTAGAGCAGGACGAATGCCGGCAACTGAAACTCGGGGCTTTCGTTTTCGGCGCGGGCGCGCGCGAAGGCCGCGAATTCATTCAGGAATTCGTCGGCGCGAAGCTGGTCGGGATAGTCGGTGTTGAAATCGGGAAAGAGCGGGTCGAAGTGACCGCGCAGCACGGCTTTCGTGGGCTTGACGCCATTGAACAACGGCACGGTCCACGGGAACGGACTCGTCCCTCCGTGCGGATCGCCCACATTCGGGGGGAGAGCATCGCCCTGGTGAAGATCGGCGCGCGGGCACTCTACTTCTTGTGTGGAAGGGATTCCCTGCTTGGGCGTTGCTGCCTTGCGAGTCTTGCTGCACCACTCGGCGTTCACGAATTCGCCATAGTCGCGGTAGCTCAGCCCATGGCGGGCGACGTTGTCCCAGAGAAATCCGGTGGAGGGATCATTGATATCGGGCTGGTTGTGGTCGAGGGGAAATTCGTCGGCGACCGTGCCCTGGAAGTCATAGGTGCGCTCTTTGCCGCGATAGGTGATCTGCCAGGTTTTTTCGTCGTAGTCGCTGGTGATGGCGGCGGTTGACCAGAGATGGCCGTCGCCGGAAACTTCTCCGCTGTCGTAGAAATTGTCGAGCACGCCGAATTGCAGTGCGAGCTTGTGCTCATTGGGGGTGACGTCGGCGCCGTAGATTGTGAGCGAGGGGTCGCGGTCGCCGACTTTCAGATCGCCGAGGATCTGGTCAAAGGTGCGGTTTTCTTTGATGACGTAGATCACGTGCTTGATCGGGTTTTTGCCGCTGGGAAACTGAATCGATCCAGGATTGTCATGCAGCAGGTTATCGTGTTCGACGGTGCGGGTGAGTTCTTCGAGCTTGCTGAGAGTCGAGGGGATATTCAGCTTTGCGATTGAGCCGCGGAGCAGCGTGGGAATATAGGCATGACGGCGGCGTCTGATCTCATATGGGGTCTTGCCCATGGCTTTGTTCGGGCCGGTGCTTTGGCCTTTGGCGGTCGCGATGAGCAGGTTGTCCCCCTGAACGGCGAGGGCACTGGGGTACCAGTCGGTGGGGATGAAGCCGAGGGCTGGCGTGGCGGCGGAATCGCCGGCCGCAGCATTCGTAAGCACTTTCGATGTATCGAAGACTGCCACGGCATTGACCGATGCATCGGCTGCAAAGAGCCGCTTGCCATCGGCCGACTGGGCCAGTGCGCTGGGATAGGTCCCGGCAAACTGCTGATTGCGTACCGCGGTATCGAGTAGCCCGACGATCTGTGCGCTTTCAGTTGAAACTACGGCGACCGCATCCGCGTTCGACAATGCCGCGTAAAGCACCTTCTCATCTGGACTCAATAGAAGGGCCGTGGGATGTGAGCCGGGGGCAATGGGATCGTCGGGCTCTTTCAATTTAATCCAGCGCACGACTTTGCCGGCGGTGAGATCCAATTCGGCGACGCGGGAGGCGTTCCAGAGGCTGCACCAGGCGCGGCGTGCGTCGCGCGTGGCCACGCAGGTGTAGGGGAACGAAGACGGGATCAGGTCGCTTGTGCTGAGATCGAAACGCTGGAGCACTTTGCCGGTCTTCACATCGAGCAGCACTGCGTTGTCGGAAAGATTGTTGGCTACCAGGAGGCGGTCTTTATTGTTGTTGGTGCCCCGTCCGCCTGAAACCGGCGCCAATCCTGCGGGATATGGAATTGCGGTGCCCGACGGGGTCTTGCGCAAAGCGATTGCAACTTTTTTCCCGGCGGCGAGCGGTTGCGGCGCGATGGCGATGAAACGCTCAGGCGCGACCTTGCCGTCTGTGAAACTGTAGACCGCGATGCCGTTGCCGGTGTTTCCCGGCTTCTCTCCCGTGGGATCGGTGATCGAACCTACTGACGCGTAGAGATGCTTGCCATCGGAGCTGAAGACCAAGCCGAGGAAGTAGCTTTGATGAACCTCTTCTCCGAAGCGCTTGTCGGGGAAGTCGGAGAGTTGATTCGTCTTCAGGTCGAGAACGGCGATCGACTGCATGCCCAGGGTCTCCTGGGTTCCGTAGCCGTTGTTCAGCAGGGCGGCGTAGCGGCCGTCTGGGCTGATCGCGATGTTCGCGGGAAAGCTGTTGGTGCTGCCGATGCGGCCGGGAGTGGGCGTGGTCAGAGTTTTGCTGGTGGGCAGGGGGATGGATGAGGGCTGGCGATCCTGCGCGGCGAGCTGTATGTGAATTGCGAGGAGCGCGGTTAGGAGAATTTTGAGGGAGAGTCGGGTCACGGGGCCTCCGCGGGTTTTGGTGTGCAAGTCCGTTGATGAAAAGGTTAGATCGGCGTAGATCATCGGCAGTTCAGGTCCAAATGGAAGCTGACGGCGATCTGCCTGCTCTAGCGGCGGGGGCGGGACGCCCCCGCGACAGCCGCCGAGACGGCGGCGCTACGCCCCCGAAGCGCGGGTTGAGCCCTCGTGGCCGGGCGCGGGGCCGGCGTGCTCTTCGACCGTGGCGTTGTGGCGAACGTCGGCGCCTTGCACCCAGAAGATTACGTCCTCGGCGATGTTGGTGGCGTGGTCGGCTACGCGCTCCAGATTGCGGGCTACGAGCAGCGCGTCGAGAGCCTGGCGCACAACTTCGGGACGCTCGTTCATCGTCTTCACCAGCTGGATGAAGGCATCGTCTTTCATGCGATCGACTACGTTATCCATTTCGAGGACGGCTTGGGCGAGTTCGGCCTTGCCTTCGATGAACGACTCCAAGGAGCGGCGCACCATGGCGCTGACCGCCGCACCCATGCGCGCGATATCCACGGGCAGGTCTACCGCTGGAAGCTCGACCATATCCATGACGCGCTCGGCGATGTTGACGGCCTGGTCGCCGACGCGCTCGAGGTCAGAATTGATCTTGGTCACGGCGAGGATAAAGCGCAGATCGACCGCCATGGGCTGCTGCATGGCGAGCAGGTCGAAGGCGGCTTCGTCGATTTCGCGCTCCGCCGTATTGATGAGGGTCTCGCCTTCTAGAACCAGGTGACAGCGGTTGAGATCGCGATCGATGTAGGCCTGACGAGCGCGATCTACGGCCTGCTCCGCCAGTCCGCCCATGCGGAGTAATTTCTGGCGCAGATCGTCGAGCCCCTGTTGAAAGCGCGTGCGCATTTATTTCAACCTCTTATCCGTGTCGCGAAGGCCAGCGCCTAAAGGCGCTTTTAGTTCGCGATGCTTGACGGCACGCCTGAAGGCGTGCCCTGATACGAATCTTATTACCGCACCGGATCGACTTTGGGCCGCCTGCTCCCAGACTGCCCTGATACGAACCACATCACGCTCGCATCGCGGCGCTATCCGAATCGACCGGTGATGTAGTCTTCTGTCTTTTTGTCCGACGGCTTGGTAAAGATTTTTTCCGTCTTATCGAACTCAATCATGCGGCCCAGCAGGAAGAATCCGGTGAACTCGGCGACGCGCGCCGCCTGCTGCATGTTGTGAGTCACTATTACTATCGTATACCGTTCTTTGAGTTGAAAGATCAATTCTTCGATCTTTCCGGTCGAGATGGGATCGAGCGCCGAGCAGGGCTCATCCATGAGCAAGACCTCGGGCTCGACCGCCAAGGCGCGGGCAATGCACAGGCGCTGTTGCTGGCCGCCGGAGAGGCTGGCGCCTGACTTCTTGTGAACATGATCCTTGACCTCGCTCCACAAGGCCGCGGAGTCGAGCGACCGCTCGACGATTTCGTCCAGCTTGCGGCGGTCTCGAAAACCGTTCAGCTTCAGGCCGGAAGCGACGTTGTCGTAGATCGACATGGTGGGAAATGGATTCGCTTTTTGAAACACCATTCCCACCCGGCGGCGAAGTTGGGTGGCGGAGGTGCCGTTGTAGGCGTTGATGTCGCCGATGCGGACACTACCGGTCACGCGCGCTTCGGGGATAGTCTCGTGCATGCGGTTCAGGCAGCGGATGAATGTGGACTTACCGCAGCCGGAGGGCCCAATCAGCGCCGTGGCGTGGTTAGCCTCCACCACTATTTTGATGTCGTATAGCGCCTGAGTCTTGCCGTACCAGGCATTCAGGTTCTCGACTTGGATTCCAACGCCCATGGACTATGCCGCTCCGAAGGTACCATGCCGCACGACGTAGCGCACGGCCGCGACCGAAGAAACGATTAAAATGATGAGCACGAAGGCCCCCGCCCACGCCTGCCGGTGCCAGTCGTCGTAAGGAGAAAGCGCGTAGGTGTAGATCTGCAGGGACAGCGCGGCCGTTGGCTGGTTGATATTCACATTCCAGAACTGATTTCCGAGCGCGGTGAAGAGCAACGGTGCGGTCTCACCCGCGACCCGGGCAAAAGCCAGCATGATTCCGGTGATCACGCCCGAAGTTGCGGTGCGCAAGGTGATGGAGAGAGTAGTGCGCCAGCGGGGAATGCCCAGCCCATAGGCGGCCTCGCGCAGGGCCTGCGGTACCAGCAAAAGCATTTCTTCGGTGGTGCGCGTGATGGTGGGAATCATCATGATGGCCAGAGCTACTCCGCCAGCCAGCGCTGAAAAGTGCCCCTGGCTCAGAACCACAATCGCGTAGGCCACGATGCCCATCACGATGGAGGGCACACCGTTGAGAACGTCGGCGACGAAACGAATGACGTCGCCGAAGCGGTTGCGGCCGAACTCGGCGAGGTAAATGCCTGCACCCACGCCTATGGGAACGCCCACAAGGCTGGCGAGGGCGAGGATCACTGCGGAGCCCACGATCGCATTCGCCATCCCGCCGCCAATCTCGCCCACTGGTTTCGGAGTCTGCGTGAGGAAAGCCCAGTTGAGAGAGCCGACGCCGCGGTAAATCAGATAGGCGAATATTGCGAACAGCGGCGCCAGGACGAGGATGACGGTAAGTACGGCCAGACCGGTCATGAGGTGATCGGTGACGCGACGCCGCAAAGCAATGGGCGGAACGGTGTTAAACGCGGAAGCGTTGTTCGTATCAGGCACGGGCGCTCGCAGGCTGGCCGCGGGTGACTGTCCACACCAGCAATCTTGCCAAGGCGTTGACCACGATCGTAACCAGGAACAGGGCGAGGCCAATCTCGATGAGCGATGAGAGGTAAATATCACCAGTGGCTTCGCTGAACTCATTGGCCAGCACACTGGCCATGGTGTATCCGGGCGCAAACAAAGACTTGGCAATTTCCGGGCGGTTCCCGATCACCATGGTCACGGCCATAGTCTCGCCCAGAGCGCGGCCCAAGCCCAGGATGATGCCGCCCATGATGCCGGCGCGGGCATTGCGCAGCACGCCGACGCGAATCATTTCCCATCGCGTGGCGCCGAGCGCGAGCGCAGCCTCCCGTTGATGCTGGGGCACGACCATCAGCACTTCGCGCGTAATCGAAGAAATGATGGGGACAATCATGACCGCCAGTATGATTCCTGCCGCCAGCATACTGAGGCCGTAGATCGGACCTCCAAACAATCCCGTCCAGCCGAATGTCCGGGCGAGGAAGGGCTCAATGTATTTGCTGAGGAGCGGAACCAGAACAAAGACCGCCCACAATCCGTAGACCACGCTGGGAATTGCGGCCAGAAGTTCCACGAAGAATGAAAGCGGCCCGCGCAAGGCGACCGGGCACATCTCAGTGGTAAAGACGGCCACTCCAATCGACAGCGGCACGGCGATCAGCAAAGCGAGGAACGATGAGACCAGGGTTCCGTAGATGAACGGCAGCGCGCCAAAGCGTTCGTTCACTGGATTCCAGTCGTGGCCAGCGAAGAATTTGAACCCGAAAGCGTGCCAGGAAAGTCCCGAGCGCAACATCAGTTCGTAGACAATCAGCGCTAGAGTGGCTAGGACGGCCAAGCCGCACAAAAGCATGGCGAACTTGAAGATCCGGTCGCTGGTCTCGCCGCCGTCGGCACGGAGCAGTGGTGCAGCCCGCTCCCCGGCAGCAGGGAGGCCACTAACCTTCGTCGCTTCAATAGGTTGCGGACCAGGCATATCAGGCCGGCGTGGGGCAGACATGGCCATGCGTGTCCAAGCTAGCAGAATCCTGTTAACAGGATGTTAAAATGGCAAAGCTTTTCTGGGTTGCCTTTTCCCGGGCAAGCTTGTATTTTCATCTGCCGGTTCGATTCTACAGATTTCTTATGCCAATCGCGCCCAAGCGCAGCCGCGTGGTTTTTCAGAAGCTTGAACAGGACTTGGTCAAGCTTTCCTCGAAACCGCGAGCGGAGAACGTACACCGCTTCCGCACAGGGACGCGGAGGCTGCAGATACTGCTGGGGGAACTTTCTCCGAAGCTGGACCGCAGTCAGAAGAAATTGCTGAAGATGCTGGGGCGAATCCGCAAGCGCGCCGGCAAGGTGCGTGATCTGGACGTGCAACTGGCGGCTTTGCGCGCTTTGAAAATGCCGCAGGAGCCGCGCCGCAAAACGCAACTGGTGAACCATCTGATCGAACTCCGCAGAGAGCAGGAGAAGAAGCTGCGGAAAGCGGCGGACGAAGACACGATCCGTGAGATTCGCAAACGGCTGAAGCGCGCCGGCAAGAACTTCAAACCGGAAGCGAGTCGCGATCCTCTGGCGGTTGCGAAAGGCATGCTGGAGCGGATTAACCGCGAGGACGCTCCGATTACCGAGCCGCTGCTGCATCAATACCGCATTCTGAGCAAGCGGGCGCGCTACGCCGCTGAGTTTGCCGAGCCCTCGAAGGAAGCTGTGGAATTCGTCGCGGGGCTGAAACGCCTGCAAGATGCGGTGGGCGATTGGCATGACTGGCTTAATCTGAAACAAACGGCGGGCGAGCATCTTGGCGAGGTGCGCGAGTCGTCGCTGGTAGCGGAGCTGCACAACGTGACCGGAGCGAAATTCCGCCATGCGGTTGCGGTACTCTCGCAAATACGCCGGGCACACAACCCCGCTAAACCCACTGTCCCAACCCAGGTTCCCGCTCACGCGACAGCGGCGAAGGACCGGCCTTCGACCTCTGCCGCTTGAATCTGATCGCACTTCCCTTTTGATCTCCGTGCTCTCCGCGGCCTTTTCTCGGCAAGCTCCGCGATCGGGATTTTGTCCTGCCTGAGACTGTAAAACCCTTTTCACGCGGAAACGCTGAGAAGACCCACGGAGTGCGCGGAGATCTGACCCGGTTTGCCTTGCCTCATTCTGACCCTCGCCGCAAGCATCAGCTCCTAGTGATTCTGGTCACGCACATCTGTGCGTCCGCTAACAGCACAGGGGTCACCGTTACTGTTAGTTGATAGTAGGGGAAGCTGTGGCTGACTCAATGACTTTTCGGGCGTGCAGCGGGCATGCTCAATGTGAGTTGTGCTCGACGAGCCCTGCCGTGCTCGAATATGACATCCATTGCGATAGGGAGGGGTCGCGGCAGCGAGGGTCTTGTTGCCTGAGTTGCGCGCTCAACCTTTTGGATGCCCTCGCCCAGATCAGACCGCAACCCTCTAGACCAACTTCGCCCCCAAGAGAAGGACCATCCCAGCCTTCTACCACTTGATGACCTTACGACCACCGGCATGTAAACTGTTGGCCTTGCCTCATGCCGACCTTTGCCGCGGTTGATATTGGATCGAATTCTGTCCGGCTGAAGATCGCGCGCCTCACGCGTGGCCGCCTTCGTTCCATTCATGAAGACCGCGAGGTGACACGTTTGGGCGAAGGTGTGTTTCGGTCTGGCTTCCTTACTCCGGAATCGATGGCCGAAACGGTGAAGGTCTTACGGCGCTTTCACCGCGCGACACAGCAGGTTGTGACGGACCCAGTGCGAGTGGTCGCAACCAGCGCTTTGCGCGATGCCCGCAATTCACAAGCTTTTCTTGAGTGGGTGAAGTCGGCGACGGGTTGGAAGGTCGAGATTATTTCCGGGTTGGAAGAAGCCCGACTGATTCATCTGGGACTGGTCTCGAATCTCCGCATAGACAGCGCGGCCACACTGATGATGGACCTTGGAGGTGGAAGTTGCGAGCTGACGGTTTCCGGGCGGGGACACATCCGCGACATGGTGAGTTTGCCGCTGGGAGCGGTTCGGCTTACCGATGAATTTCTAAGCCATGATCCGCCGCGCAAAGGCGAATTGAAACGGCTGCAAGGCTTCGTGGCGCGCGAAGTGAACCGCATCGCGTCGCGCGTGGTGGCGGCGAAAGTCAAGAATGTGATTGCCACGTCGGGAACCGCCGCCGCGCTGGCGGCCGCGGCCAGCCATCTGCGGAAGAATGGAAGCCGGCAGCGAACGGCCGTTTCCCGTGTGGAGATGGCGCGTATCGCCAAACAGTTGTGGCGGCTGCCGGTGGACGATCGGCGGCAGATTGAAGGCATTGGTCCGCGGCGGGCGGAAATCATCGTCGCCGGAGCGATCGTTTACCACGAATTGCTCGACCGGTGCCATCTCAAGGGCTTCCGTTATTCGCCTTTGGGATTGCGCGACGGCCTGCTGGCGCAGATGGCGGCGGAACACGACCGCAGCACACGCTCGGGAAAGCAGATTGAATCGGAACGCTGGGAATCGATCACCAGGGCGGTTGCTCACTATCGCGTGGACATGAAGCACGCGCTCGATGTGCGCGAGTCTGCGATGTTCTTGTTTTCGGCACTACGCTCGGTACACGGACTGCCGCCGGAGTTCCGCGAGTGGCTGTCTGCAGCAGCCATGCTTTATGAGGTGGGAGATTACGTCAACCGCAACGGACATCACCGGCACACGTATTACATCATTTCGAACTCGGAGATTCTGGGCTACACGCCGCAGCAGCGCCGCATTATCGCGGCGATTGCGCGCTATCTGGGAAAGTCGCGGCCGTCAGTGGAAGAGCCGCCTATGAAAGCGCTCGATCCTGCCGACCGGGCAGGAGTGCAGAAGGCGATTCTTCTGCTGCGGCTGGCGCGCGCCTTGAATCTGGGCCGGAGCCGCGCGGTACAGAAGGTGCGGGTCAGCCAGCACGGCGCTGAAATACGGCTCACGCTCGTGCCCCGCAGGCGCATGGGCGTAGACCTGGAATTGTGGGCGATCGAGAAAGACTGCGCTTACTTCCGCGAAGTGTTTGGGCGGGAACTTTCTACTGCGGCGGTGTAAAGAGTGCGCAGGGACTTCGGCGTCAGGCACCATTGCAGCGTGCCGGAGCTTGCGGCGCATGTTGACGCGGGCTACGGCTCCCTTCTTCAGATCGACTGAAGCTTCACAGCCAGACTCGCTGATTACGGTCCCCAAAAACTGGCTGAGGTTGGGGTTGTGTCCGACGACCATGATCGATTCCAGGCTGGCATATTTTTCCAGCAGGCGGCGGAAGTCGGCGAAGGTGGCCCCGGGACGCAGCGCGTTTTCAATTTGCAGCTTGCCTTCATAACCCATCTCGTTGCCCACCAGCGAAGCAGTCTGGGTGGCGCGCTTGAGGGGGCTGGAAATTATCACGTCCACCTGTGCGTCGATTGCGGCCAGAGCGCGACCGACATAGCCGCATTGTTCGATGCCGTCCTTGTCGAGCGCGCGCTTCTCGTCCTTCTTCGGATTGATGACGGCTTCGCCGGCGCTGGCGTGACGCAGGAAGTAAATGATCATCGGAGGTTATCGTACTCTTCCGGCGAGAGCTTTGCGCTTCGCTCCGGAGGGCTGCGGCATAGCCAGAGCCGCCGATTTGCCTTCGGCCACGGCGATCAGATAATCCTGCGCGCTGAAGGCTGCCGCGCCGGAAGGCGGTTTGCTGCTGCGCCTGCCGTGGGTGGAAACCTGCCAGGGACGAACGTAGGTGGCATCGCGCAACAGGATGCGGGCTTTGCGGTTATCGGCGAGGTAGGCGTCGAGAATTTCGCGCCGCACACGCTCGCGCAGGAATTCGTCGCGCAGAGGGACAAGGACCTCGACGCGTTCGTAGAGATTGCGCGGCATCCAGTCGGCACTGCCGGTATAGATCTCTTCCTCGCCACCGTTGGCGAAGTAGTAGATGCGGCTATGCTCCAGGAAACGCCCCACGATACTGCGCACGCGGATGCGATCGCTTACGCCACGCACGCCCGGACGCAGAGCGCAGATGCCACGCACTATGAGATCAATCTCCACGCCGGCCTGAGAAGCCCTATACAAAGCCTGCACCACGTTCTTGTCGAGCAACGCGTTCATTTTGGCGATGATGCGTGCGGGACGGCCCTGGCGCGCGTGCTCGGCCTCGCGGTCGATGAGAGCGATGACTTTCTCGGCAAGATCGAGCGGAGCGACCAGCAGCGGGTCGTAGCTGGGGTTCTCGGCATAGGCGGTGAGGAAACTGAAAACGTCGTGCACGGCGCGGGTAATTTCCGGATTCGCCGTGAACAGGCTGAGGTCGGTATAAATGCGCGCCGTGGTGGCGTTGTAGTTGCCGGTTCCGATGTGGGCGTAGCTGCGCACTCCATCGGGATCGCGGCGTACCAGCAGCGAAAGCTTGGAATGCGTTTTCAGGCCGACCAGTCCGTGAAACACCTGCACGCCGGCATCTTCCATATCGCGCGCCCAGCGAATGTTCGAGGCCTCGTCAAAACGGGCCTTCAGTTCGACCACCGCCGTGACTTCCTTGCGCGAGGCCGCATCCATAAGCGAAGGAACAATGGCCGAGTGTTCGCTGGTGCGATAGAGAGTTTGCTTGATCGAGAGCACGTGTTCGTCTTCCGCCGCCGACGCGATGAACGACACGACTGCATCGTAGGAGTCGAACGGATGGTGCAGCAGCACGTCGTGCCGCCGCAGTTCCTCGAAGAGATTCTGGGACTTGGCGGTAAGCCGCAACTCGCGCGGAGTGAATGAACGATACTTCAGATCCGGGCGGAGTGTCTGATCGTAGACGTTAAACAACCGCGAAAGATTGACCGGGCCGTTCACGGGAAAAACCTGCCAGGGATCAAGCTCAAACACGGTGCGCAGCCGCTCGATGATCTCGGGATCGGCGTCAGCCTCAATTTCCATGCGGACCGCGTCGCCCTTGCGCCGGTTGTGCAACTCGGCACGAACTGACTCGAGAAGATTGCGGGCTTCTTCCTCCTGCAGGTAGAGATTGCTGTTGCGGGTCACGCGGAACGGCGCTGAGGAAACAATGTCGTAGCCGTGATACATGCTCTGGGCGTGGTGCGCGACAAGATCAGCCAGGAAAATAAAATCTGTGGTTGCGTCCGAGGGCAGGCGCACCAGACGGGGCAATGCCCGGGGCACGGAAACAACTCCGGTGTAGGTGAGGGCGGAGCGGCGGCGGCGGCGCAACAGGAAGCCAAGGCACAGCGCCTTATTGATCACGCGGGGAAACGGATGGCTGGGATCCACGGTCACCGGCGTTAACAGGGGATCCAGCTCTTTCTCGCAGTATTCGTCGACGAAGCGCCGCGCGTCGGCATCCAGTTCGTGCAAGCCCAGCACGCGAATTCCGTGTTCCGCGAGGGCTGGCCGCATGGCATTCCAACACTCGTACTGTTCATCTACAAACTTGTGAGTGAGGCGCGCCAGAATCTCGCGCTTCTCCACAAGCGTTACTCCATCGGGACCAGCCTCGTTGTAGCCATCCTCGATCTGCTGCATCATGGAGGCCACACGAATCTCGAAGAACTCATCCAGATTGCTGGCCGAGATGGCGAGGAACTTCAGCCGCTCCAGTAGCGGGTTGCCTTCATCCAGGGCCTCTTCGAGCACACGCCGGTTGAACGCTAGCCAGGAGGTGTCGCGGTTGAGATAGTACTGTGGGTTCTCCAGCGAAATGCGAGCCATGCGAGGTCTTACTGTTCGATCGTTCGAATCGTCTTTAAGCCTGCGCTGACGGGGATCCCTTCAAAGTACACAAGCACCCGGAGGGATTCTGCGGACATAGTATAAAACATCCTCACAGGCAGCGCAGGACGATGAATCAAGGCAGACACGGGAGAAATCAATAGTTAATAAAAGCGCATCGGCGGGGCAGCCGAGGCGGCTGTCCCGACATGAAGATCAAAAACACGACTTAGTGGACTTGCTTGATCGCTTCCTTCACCTTTTGGGCGACGTTATCCGGCAAGGGCGCGTAAGAGAGTGCATTCGTCATCTTTTGTCCGTCGGTGACCATCCAGTTCAGAAAATCGGCCACGATTTTGCCTTTGGCCGGATCTTTCGACTGCTCCGGAATCAGCAGCCAGGTGAAACTGGAAATGGGATAGGCATCCTTGCCCGGCGCGTTGGTGATGGAGACGCGAAAATCCGCGGGCATATCTGGAGCAGAGGCGGCTGCGGCGGTTACGCTGTCCAGAGACGCTTTCACGAAATTGCCCGCGGCATTTCTGACGCTGCCGAATGCGATGTTGTTCTGCAGGGCGTAAATGAGTTCGATGTATCCGATGGCGCCCTCCTGCTGACGAATGGTTCCGGCAACCTGTTCATTGCCCTTGCCGCCGAGGCCGACCGGCCACTGGACGGAGGTGCCGCTGCCGACTTTGCTTTTCCACTCGCTGCTGATTTTCGAGAGGTAGTCGGTCCAGATGAAGGTGGTCCCGCTGCCTTCGGAGCGGTGAACCACGGTGATGGGCCGGTCGGGGAATTTGACGCCCGGGTTCACGCTAGTGATGGCCTTGTCATTCCACTTGGTAATTTTTCCCAGAAAGATTCCGGCCAAGGCCTCAGGAGTGAACTTCAATTCCCCGGTGACTCCTGGAATGTTGTAGGCAGGCACGTCGGCGCCCAGCACGGTGGGAATGTTCAGCACGTTGGTTTTGAGCTTGGTTTGAGCTTCGGCGAGCTGCGCGTCCGTCATGGGCATGTCGCTGGCGCCGAAGTCGATCGTACCCTCCGTAACCTGACGAATGCCGCCGCCGCTGCCGATGGATTGGTAATTGATCTCAATATCCGGGTGCAGCTTGTGATATTCACTGAACCACTTCGAGTACATGGGATAGGGAAAGGTGGCGCCAGCCGCGTTCATGCCAGCTTGCGGCGGTTTCGGTTTTTCGGATTTGTTGCAAGCCGTGATGGCCAGAAGGAAAGTTGTGCACAGCAGGAGCGTGAGTCTGCGCATCATGCAGGATTTCTCCTCGAAATTATAGATATGTCGTTTCTATTGGCGCAGTGTTACAACACAGTTACAAACGGATGAATTTCTGATGAATGGCGGAGCGCCTCATGTCTGGCCCACGATCGTTGGCCAGCGATCAAGACACTGGTCATCACAACCATAGTGATCATCCGAAAGGCGTTCATGGGCGGTGCATGGAAATGTGCGGCGCTGCCAAGGGCGGTCTCGATCTTAACGCGCAGACGTTACTGAGGGCGTCAAGCGCGCAATCTCTCGCGGAAACAGAGTGTTGCCAGGAAATTGTGTCCGTAGTCCGTTAAGCAACTCGAGCGCGCGGGGCTTGTTCTTGTCCCGCACATAGGCAATCGACAGCAGAATGCGCGCAAATGGCTTCAAGTAATGGCCGTGCTCGGCGGTCATCTGCAAGTCGGCGATGCCACCCTGCTTGTCGGCAGGCAATCCTCCCATGCGCATGAGCCAGCGCACTGGCGCAGTCATGCTCCCGATGATGTACTTGGTGAATCCGGTTGCCACCAACGCGTCCGAACAGTCATTGCAAATGGCTAGAAGCTGCTGCGCCCAGATGGAAGCCTCTTTGGTGTAGTGCAACGAAGCCAGGTTCCTTTTTTCGATCAGCGCCGCGTAGTCTGCCTGCAAGCCCGAGGCAAGAGTCATGGCGAACAAGGCGTCGCGGTCCTTGGCATTCTTGTTCAGCCGGGCGCGGGCTAGTTGTTGTGCGCGGTCGAGCGCTAGCTGAAAATGCTCGTGCACGGCGGGATCGGGGCTGAGTTTGGAACGCGCGCCAAAGGCATTGTCATTTTCATAGAACTGCGACTCCAGCACGCCCAGGCGATTGAACTCGGAGAAAAGGCATCCGGCAGCCTCGCTGACCGGCCCGACGGGATCGTCAGGATGCAGAGCCTCCCACGCGGAGAAATCTTTCTGCGCACCCGTGAAATCCAGGTTGTAGAGCCCGAAGAATCCGTGGTCGAGAGTCGTGGATGTGTTGGTATCGGGCTCGGCGGCGCTCGCCGGCATGCACAACGCCAGGACCAGCCCCAAGGCTGTTACCATACCGAGGGCTGCGGCAGTTCGGCATTGGTGAGTTGCTGGCATGCAGATCGGGTTCGAAAAGTCCTTAGTATTATCTCGTGTTTTCGCGGCAACGCAACATTACTTTTTGTGCTCCCTGTTGGATGCAGGTAACCGCCCCTGCGGCCATCCCATTCCTAATGCATCGAATGTAGGCGGAGGTTCCGGTCGACAAATGGATATTAATCTGGCCGTACGCCGCAGGACGAGAACGGCATGAGCGATTCTACACGTTATGCCCCCGGTTGGCCCGGGATTCCGCCCCGCTGGACTTCGAGCGCCAAAACCGGCATCGGGACGGCGTTGAACCAGCACAGCAAGGTCTGGTTCACGATCAGCCACGGTATTCTGAACGAAGTGTATTTTCCGCGCGTGGACCAGGCCTGCACCCGCGATCTCGGGTTCATCGTCACGGATGGCAAGGCCTTCTTTTCTGAGGAGAAGCGGCACTGTTCGTTTGAGAACAAGCCGTTTGATCCCGGCATCCCCGGGTATGAATTGACGAATACCGAACTCGGCGGCCGCTACAGAATCCGCAAAGAAGTTTTCACCGATCCCTACCGGAACGTGGTGCTGCAAAAAATTCGGTTTGAACCGCTGCAGGGACAGCTCTCCGACTATCGCCTTTACGCTTTGCTCTCGCCGCACCTGGCCAACTGCGGCTATGGCAATACGGGTTGGGTCGGCGATTACAAAGGTGTGCCCATGTTTTTCGCTGAGCACGATGGCGCGGCTCTGGCTTTGGGTTCCTCAGCGCCATGGAAGAAAATGTCCTTCGGATTTGTGGGTGTCTCCGATGGATGGCAAGATCTCTCCACTCATTTCCAAATGGAGTGGGAATACGACCGTGCGGAGAATGGGAACCTCGCGTGCACCGGTGAGATCGACCTCGCGGCCTGCAACGGAGAATTCGTGCTGGCCCTGGGATTCGGAGGGATTTGGAGTGCCGCCGGACAGCAGGTACGCTCCAGCCTGCTCGAGGATTACAGCGAGCTTCGGCAGCATTACGTCTTCCATTGGAAAAACTGGCAAGACACGCTGCTTCCACTCGACCGACCATCGCGCCAGTCCGGTCTCTACCGGGCTTCCATGGCGATCCTGCGCGCGCACGAGGGCAAGGATTTTCTGGGCGGCATCATCGCCAGCCTCTCGATTCCGTGGGGCTTCAACAAAGGCGACGAAGACCTCGGCGGCTATCACCTGGTGTGGCCGCGCGATCTGGTCGAGACGGCAGGGGCGCTGCTGGCGGGGGGCGCGGCGAATGACGCCGTCAGGGTGCTGCGCTACCTGGAGTCCACCCAGGAAGCTGCCGGCAACTGGGCGCAGAATGTCTGGCTCGACGGACGCCCTTACTGGAGCGGCGTGCAGATGGACGAAACCGCCTTCCCTATTCTGCTGCTGGATTTGCTGCGCCGGGAAGGCGCGCCCGGCCTGGGCAAACTGGAGCGATGGTGGCCCATGGTGCGCAATGCCGCCAGTTTTATTCTGCGCAATGGACCGGTAACCCAGCAGGATCGATGGGAAGAAGAGGCGGGCTATTCGCCCTTCACGCTGGCGGCGGAAATTTCCGCGCTGCTGGCCGCCGCCGATATTGCGGAGCTGACCGGACATTCTGATCAGGCTTCCATTCTTCGCGACGCGGCCGATGCCTGGAATGACAATATCGAGCGCTGGGTTTATGCGAGGGGCGGCGATCTCGCCGAGCAAATCGGTGTGGAAGGCTACTATGTGCGCATCGCTCCGCCAGACAGCGATGGCGCTGCTTCTCCCACACAAGGATTTGTTCCTATCAAGAACCGTCCTCCGGGAGAAAATCTGGAGCGTGCCTATCACATCATCAGCCCAGACTCTCTGGCGCTGGTGCGATTCGGATTGCGCGCTCCCGACGATCCCCGCATTCTGAATACGGTTCGCGTGATCGACGCTTTGTTGCGGGTGCAACTGCCACAGGGTCCATGCTGGTATCGCTACAACGGCGACGGCTACGGCGAGCACAAGGACGGATCGCCTTTCGACGGAACCGGAATCGGCCGTCCCTGGCCGCTCCTGGCCGGGGAGCGCGCCCACTACGAACTAGCGGCGGGCCATACCAGCGAAGCGGAAGCCTTGCTGACCATGATGGAACAATGCCCCGTCGGCCACGGCCGCCTGCTTCCAGAGCAAGTCTGGGATGCGGGAGATATCCCCAGCCTGGAACTTTTTCGTGGTAAACCCACGGGCTCGGCTTGTCCTCTGGTTTGGGCCCATTCTGAGTATGTGAAGTTGCGCCGTTCGCTGCGCGACGGCAGGATTTTCGACCAGCCTCCGCAGACCGTGCAACGCTATCTGGTGGAGAAACGTAAGCGGCAAATCTTCGGCTGGAGGTTCAACAACAAGGCGCGCACTGTGCCTCGCAACAAGACGCTGCGCATTCTGCTGGTCAATCCCGCACTGGTGCACTGGAGCATCGACGGGTGGAAGAGCTTTCAAGATACAAATACCCGCGACACTGGACTGGGCGGCTACATACTCGACTTGCCCACGGCTTCACTGCCGGCGGGAAGCGAGGTTGTGTTTACGTTCTACTGGCCGCGGGAGAATCGTTGGGAAGGCACGAATTACAGTGTCACGGTAGAGTAGCCGCGCGACTACTGCGGCACAGCTTTCAGCGTCAACAGACCTTGCACCTTTCCCCAATCGTCGGTCTGGCGATCGAAGGCGACTTCGCGACGCTGATCGGAAAAGCGTGGATCCAGGAGGAATATCTTGAGGACCGAATCTATCCTCGCTCCCTCTGCCGTGTAGCTGGTGTTGTACACCATTCCATAAACGACGTAGAGATGAGAATTCCACTGCATGAGCAGCGGCTGTTTTTCTGTGAGCGCGCCGATCAAGGCGCCAACAACGAGCCCAGTGGCGGGTATTACAAATTCTGCTGTGACCATGATCGGGCGGCCGTCGCTCAACCGATGCCTTCCCTGCACCCGGGTGGCAACATCTTTCAATGACTTGGGATCCGCTCTTTGCACGTCGTCTTCAAGAGCGGAGTTCTTCCCGCAGCAGACGTCTTTATCGCGGAAAATAATCTCCAGCGAGGCCGCGAGAACATCTGAGGGGTCCTTGGATTTCGCCGTTACCGATGGCAGATCGCTAATGCGGAGTTCTGTGTTGGGGTTGTAGATTTGCCCGTGTGCGCAAGAGGCCGCGCACACAAAAACAACCAGGCTGAACAACAAGACGCGAGCAGACCCGAAAAACCGAGGCTTAGTCACATATCACCTCTTATCAGCATCCGCGCCGCCGTGGTGTAAAAGCTTCAGCTATGCATCGACGCGGGGGCTCGAGTAAACGAGTTCGACCACGGTGCAGTCATCGCTCAGCGGATTTCCTGCGCAAAATTCCGTAACCGCGGAAAAAATCCCCTCGAGCGTAGGGGACTTGGCCGCAGCGCTTTCCAGGCGTGAATCTTCGAAGAAATCACCCTTCGGATTTTCGGCTTCGGTTACACCGTCCGTTACCAGAATGAAGCGGTCGCCCGATTTGAGCTGGCAGCGGGCGCTTTCAAAGGTCGCGTCCGGGAGCAATCCCACGGGCACATTGCCGTGGGGCGGACGCATCACCTCGCCACCACACACGAGCAGCGGCTGCACGTGACCGCAATTGACGTATTCCAAATCGCCGTCCTTGCGTAGGCGCGCCAGCAGCACGGTAGCGTATTTTTCGCCGACCAGCTTTTCGGTAAAGAAGTGGTTCACCGCGGCGACTACATCCAACAGCGGCATGCCGGAACTCAAATGCGAATAAATCATTCCCTGTAGCGAAGTAGCCAGCAGCGCCGCCGACACTCCCTTGCCACTCACATCGGCGAGCACTACCGCGAGGCCTTCCTTGGTATTGATGGCATCGAAGAAGTCACCGCCAATTTCTTTACAGGAGAGATTCTTGCCCCGCAGTGTGGCAAACGGAACTTCGGGGATTTTCACCTGCATCAGCCGCTGTTGGATGCTGGCGGCAATGGTCAGTTCCTGCTGATAGCGCCGGGATTCTTCTTCCGCCTGAACCAGCCGCGCGTTCTCGATCAAAGAGCTTGCTTCGGTCGCGATGGCGCGCAAAATGTCGTGGCCAACGCCGGAGAATTCGCGCGAGGCAAAGCGCGAGTCAACGTACAGGACTCCCGACACCTCGGAGGACGCATTGGGCGGAGGCGTCTGCTGCTGCTGCTGTTCGCGCGTGGCTTGCACCTGCCGTTTGCGCAACGGAATGCAGATCACGGTGCGCAGGTCGTAGGCCACAATGCTCTCCCGGCCGGTCAGGTCAGACGAACTGCCTGTATCGGTAAGCAGAAATTCGGAATTCGAGCGCAACGATTCCTCAAGCGCCGAATGCGAGATAGTTTTATCGTCCAGCAAGGCCTCGCCTTTGTTGTTGCGCCCCGCGACCAGCCGCAATTTGCCCTCTTCGTCTTTCAGGAAGACGTAGCCGCGTTCCGCGCGCGTGAGCCGCAGCGTGACCTCCAGCATGGTCATCAGGATTTCGTCGAGCACCCCGGCCGTGTTCAACTTGCGGGCAGCTTCCAGAAACAGAGTCAGCTTTTCGAGGTCGGTGGCTTCCTGAGAAATCTGAATGCCGGAAATCTGGCTCAAAAACTCGCGCGCCGTGTTCGAGGTGCCGTGCGCCGGATTGAAGATGGCGTAGGTGGAATCGCGCGCGCCAAACTCCAGTCGATCGTTGCGCTCCAGTTTTTGCCGCTGAACCCGCTCTCCGTTTACGAACGTGCCATGCTTGCTGCCCTGATCAACGAGAAAAAATCCGTCTTCCTCCAGCACGATGAGCGCATGGTCGCGGGAGACGCGGGGATCGGCGATCACCAGATCTTTGTCGACCTTGCGGCCCACGCTGAACGGCGTCCGGTTGAGGACGATGTTCTTCTGCTCGTTGCCTTGCACCAACACGAGCGCGGGAAACACGCCGGACCCGGAAGACTTCTGACGGCCTATTGCATTCAAGACCATGGACGTAGCGGCGCCTCCGTAAAGTTTACCCGGAAGCCCCGTTGATAAGCATAATGACAGGAATCAGGCCTCGACGGGAAGAGCTTTCCTAGAGACCGCCCGTAGCGCTGCCCGATTCGGAGGCTGGGTGCGGCTTCGCTTGCGCTTGAAAGAACATCAACGCAAATACCCATACCGGCAAGGCAAAAGTCGCAAAAAACGGCCATTTCCAGCCTCCGAGGGCCCATGCCCGTGACGCCAGCAAGTAGATCAGGGTCAGGCCGAGGCTTGCAATCCACTGCCATCCCAAAAGAATGGCGCCGATGCCGTACGCCAAACGGCGCACCCGGGAATGCGACATGAACGCCCGCTCGCGTATCAACAGCAAAATGGGCGGCAAGAGAAGAACCTGGTTGTAGGGTCCGTACATCGGGATCACCAGCACGGTCAAGGCGAGCACCAGCGCGGTCGCAACGCTGAATCCTGAAGTCTCCGCTCCCTCTCGTCGCAACTTCCAGAGCACGGGCACGCACGCGAGGACTGCGATCGCACTCAGGACTTGGCCACCGAGCCGGCCCACGGTCCCGCCCGCGAAGGAACCGAAAATTCCGTTCACCATGACTTCCAGCACAGACTGGTTGTGCGTGTACTGATGATATTTTCCGATGGCCTCGGCAAACATGCGCCACCAACCGGGCAGGATGATTTCTGCGCCGGCCAGCAACAGGGCCATCGTCAGCCCGAAGCCCAGCGCCAATTTTCGCCGCGCCCGCCATTCGCCCACCGTCCATAAAAGGAACCATGCCACGAGAGGCCATGCCAGTTGGGGCTTGATCGTCGCCAGCGCCAGCAAAACTCCGCCGCAAAACAAGAATCCGCCGGCCACGCACGCGACAGACCCCGCCAGCAGGGCCGCCACTAGCAGGCTCAATTGCTGCAACTTGATCCCCTGCACGGCAGGCGCACTGCCCAGCATCAACGCGACGGCAATCGCCACTGCCAGCATTGGCAGACGCAATCGTAGTCCCCACAGCCATAACCAAACGCTCGCGGCCGTCAGGCCGAGCAGCAGCCAGTGAAAAAATATCTGCACCTCATGAAACCCAAGACCAATCACCGGCGCCAGCAGGAATACTACATACACGGGATAAACAAATCCCTCTTGATCCTTGGGATCGTTACTCTTGGCCGAGTCGAGCAAGCGCCCGTAAAATCCCATTTGGCTCTCTAACGTAATGTCGTTGCCGTAGGGATTGCGGTGGTGCAGCAGGAGTTCGCGCGCCCCCAGCCACCGCGGATAAAGATCGGAGAGATTGCCGCGCGGACGTTCGTGAGCCGCCGCCTCCTGTATCTGATAGCCCACCAATATCTGATCGACGTAGAACCACATGCTTGCAGCCGCCAGCGCCGCCAGAAGAAAAGCGCCGAATTGTGCGCGGGACCGCATGTGGGTGAACTCGACCTTGGGTGACTCGATCTGTGCAGTGCCGAGCGTCATTTTTCGTTTTACTGCGGAATGCTCAGCGCGCTTGCGGCGCCCGCCAGGCCGTCGTTCCCGGGCCTGCGTGCCAGCTCCATACCAATTTTCCACGCCCACCAAAGCATTGGAATCACCATCAGGTTCACCTTGGCAATCCCCAGCCACAAGAACATCCACAAAGGACTGATTAGCACCGGCAGCGCAGGAAGGAGAACAGAGGATCTCGCCGCCGGAGGCATCGAACGTATGCAGTAGTCCGTGACCAATACGAGAGGCAGAATGAGCAGGCAAAGGTCGTGCAAATTAGTTTGCCAGGCGATCAATGTGGACACGACAACAGCCAACGAAAATTGCAGATCCAAACTTTGCGGAGCCTCTTTCTCACGCCCGCTCCTGGCTGCAAACCAGAACAGGATCGCTGAGATCAGTGCGGCCAAAGCCACGCCAACGGCTCCCGAAAAGCGCGGAGGCCAGCCCATCGCCAATCCATGCAGGTTGGGCAAGAGTTCCGGCGGTACACCGCCTAGACCCGTATTCCTCACAATTTCCAGCACGTATCCGGGATAGTTCAGCAACGCCGCCACACCCGACAGTGCCACCGAGGCGAGCACCAGCAGCGCTGCAACGGCTCCGAAGCCAATCGCAGTCCGCCGCCGCTTCCAGAGGAACAGGAGCAGCATGATGGGAACCATAAACTGGAACTTGAAGGCAGCCAGCGCAAGCCAGGCTCCGCCCAGTAAATCGGCTTTCCTTTTCAGCGCATTGAATCCCAATACGCAAAGCAGCAACATCAAGACAGAATCTTGCCCTTGCAGCAGGCATGAGAAAACTGGAAAGAAAGCCAGGGCCGCAATCACAAATTGCCAGGGCGGAATCGACTGAAGCGTGGTCACCGACCGCCGCAGGAGCACAGCCACGCCGAAAAGCATAACCACAGTCAACAGATCCCACGCCACAAAGGCCTGCGAATAAGGCAACAGGGTCAGAGGCACAAAAATCAAAGCCTCAAAAGGAGGGTGGATGTAGGGCAAAGGCCCCCGCCGAAACGGAATATGCCCCGCGAAGCCTTCCTGCACTTCGTATTGGACTTGCCGGTTATAGATGTCATGCCCACGCCCCTCGCGCAGGATGGTTGCGCCGGTGTAGTAAACCGTGAAGTCCGTATACCCGCTCTTCATCCCTTTACGAAAGTCGATAAAGAACAGAAGATTCAGCCACAGCATGGCGACGATAAGCGCCCAGGCCAGGGGCCGCGATTTAGCTCCCCCCGCGAACACGGATTGTCTTTTCCCAGCAGCCACAATGGAATTCCGATTCTACCTTGCACGCCCACCACCCGCTATGATGAATGCGCATGCGCGGATTGCCTACCGTAAAAACCACTTTCGTCGCAGTTGTCTTCCTCGGATTGTTCGCTATGGCCGCGCGCAATGTCACCGATCCGGATGTCTGGTGGCACCTGAAGACCGGGGAGTACATTGCCGAGCACCAGAGCGTTCCTCATGCTGACCCTTTTTCCTACACCCGTGCCGGTCAGCCCTGGGTTGCGCATGAGTGGCTTACCGAACTTCTGCTTTACGAACTTGGGCGCAGTGCGGGCTTTGCCGGGTTAATCATTGTTTTTGCTGCGGTCCTGTGCGCGGCGTTCTTCTTGCTTTACCTGCGCTGCGGTTCCACTCCCTACGTTGCCGGCGTGGCCACGCTATTTGCGGCCTGGGCAACCATGCCAGTTTGGGGCGTGCGTCCTCAGGTTCTTTCTCTTCTGTTAAGCAGTTTATGGCTGCTGATTCTCGAGCGTTCCGAGCGCAATCCGAAGATTCTTTGGTGGACTTTGCCGCTGACGCTTCTCTGGGTAAATCTGCACGCCGGGTTTGCTTTAGGTCTTGCTCTATCTGTCTTGTTCCTGACAGGAGACTTGGTCGATCGCGTGCTAGGACGTTCCCGTCAAAACGTGTCGCACTTGCGGACCGCGGCGCTCGTACTCCTGCTCGATGTGCTCATCGTGCCTCTGAACCCGAACGGCTTCCGCATGTACTCCTACCCGGTCGAGACGCTGCGTTCGGCCGCCATGCAGAATTTCATCGTCGAATGGGCTTCACCCAATTTCCATCATCCGGAGTACTGGCCTTTCCTGCTGATTGTGATCTGTACGTTCGCAGTACTGATTTGGTCGCGCCGCCCGGCGCGCCCCCGGGACGTGCTTCTGTTACTCGTCGGCCTGTACGCGGGCCTGGGTTCGATCCGCATGATGCCATTGTTCGTTTTGATAGCGATTCCGATAATCTGCAAGCGCGTCGGGGGGTTCTCCACGAGCCATTCCCAGCCGGCACGTCCAAAGCCGGCGTGGACTCCCTTCCTGAACGGCGCCATCGTGCTGGCGATAGCTGCCTTTGCCGGCGCCCATACCGTTCACGTGATCCAGCGCCAGCCCCAGGAAGAGATGGAACACTTCCCTGCCCGAGCCGTGGCGCTGCTTCAGACCCATCCGCCTTCCACACCCATCTTCAACCACTACGACTGGGGCGGCTATCTAATCTGGAAGCTCTATCCCGCTACTCGCGTCTTCATCGACGGTCGGGCCGATCTTTATGGGGCGAAACTGCAAGGGGCGAATCTGCTGGATCAGTTCGCCGACACCTATCAGTTCAAAGGCCCGGTGCAGCAGACGCTGCAGCAATGGAAAATCGGCTTGGTACTGGTTCCGGCAGGTTCCGCCCTCGCGATTGGTTTGCGGAGTTCTGCCGGCTGGACCGTCGCCTACGAGGACTCTCAGGCCGTGATCCTCACCGCGCCTTCTGCAACCATACAGGCGGCAACGGCACAGTAGTTACCGTCGTCCGCAAGAAAATTGCACCTCCCGGCATTTTGCGGGTTATTATGAGGGTGAACAGTTCAGAATAAGTGTCTCTGCAGACCCCAGTGCGAGTAAGGGAACGCGAGTTCCTGACGCAGGGCCTTCCATCTGCATTGGAAGGCTATTTCAAAAACTGGCTGTTTTTTGAGGAGGGCGCAAGGTTATGGATCACATTTGGAGATTGTGGCACGACGAGGAAGGCCAGGACATTGCGGAGTACGCCGTGATGCTGGCTGTGATCCTTGTGATCGTCGTGGGCACGATTCGGCTCATCGGCTCTAATGCAAACAACGTATTCTCCAACGTCGCCAGTGCAATTCAATAAGTAATCAAGCTGCGCGGCGCGGCACCACAGCGGCAATCCTCCCTTGGTCGCGGCGGAGACGATTGTGCCTGCTCATTCTGACGGAGCACTATGAACCGTACTCGTTTGTTGATGATCGGAGGTCTGGCTTTGGCCCTGGGAGCCCTGGTCAGCCTCCTCGTCTACAAAAACCTGCAAGGAAGGGGCCCAAGCGTTGAGCCTGGCGCCGACGTGGTCGTCGCCCTCGATGACATTCAGGTGGGAGCCCGGATTGAAGATCATGACGTCCGGATCGCCAAGTTCCCCGCTGGTAGCCTGCCGGCAGGAGCTTACAGCAAAAAGTCTCAAGTGCTGGGCCGCGGTGTGATCATTCCCATCGCCAAAGGCGAATTCATTTTGCCCAGCAAGCTAGCTCCGGAGAATGCCGGTTCGGGCTTGCCTTCCCTGATTCCGCCGGGGATGCGTGCCGTTTCCGTGCGGGTGAATGAAGTAGTCTCTGTTGCAGGATTCGTTGGTCCCGGAACCCGCGTTGACGTGCTGCTCACCGGAATGCCCAACGGCAGCACGGAACAACAAACCACGACGGTCCTGCAGAACGTGGCCGTAATTGCCTCTGGCCACACTTTGGAACGCAATGCCTCCGGGGAAGCCCAAACCACGCCCGTAATCACGCTCCTGGCTTCGCCCGAAGACGCCGAGCGCCTTACGCTGGCCAGTGCCGAAGGCAAGATTCAACTCTCCCTGCGCAACCCGCTCGACACGCATCAGGATTCCGTGGATCCGGCCAATGCCAAGGGTTTATATAAAGGCGGCACGGTGGTCGCCCCTCCCAAGGCGACCGTTCATCCCGTAAAGCAGCAGAAGATCGAGAAACCGCCGCCCGCTCCTCCGGTCCGCAGCGTAGATATCTATAAAGGTGACAAGAAGACAGTCGTCCCGTTGCCGGATGAAAACAGTGAAGATCCCAAGTAGCCGGAGGGGGGGTCGGTTGGCGCATTCTCTACGCTACACAACAGATTTCCTCATGTGGAGAGGAATCACACGATGAAGGTTCGCACGACTCTTTTCGTAACCGTGGCCCTGTCGTTTCTGCTCCCGGTGTTCGTCCTGCCAGGACTCGCCTTGGCCGAGCCGCAGCCCTTTCAGGCCGCGACCCAGGCGCCCACGGAACCAACTCCACCCGCGGCCTCTCAAACTACTCTTCCTGCGCAGTCCCAGCCTCAAGGTTCCGCTCCGCTGCGCGTCATGGTCAACAAGTCTTTGCTCATCAACACTACCGAGCAAATCAAGCGCATCTCGGTAACCGACCCCAGCATCGCCGATCCTACTGTACTGACCCCCACCCAGATTCTGGTTCACGGACGCTCCCCCGGCGAAGTCTCCCTGATCATCTGGGATGAAAACGAACGCTCGCGCAGCTTCGATCTCCGCGTCGACGTGGACGTCAGCGCCGCCGCGGAAGAGGAACATCGTGTCTTCCCCGAGGAACAGATCACCGTTACGCCCTCGCGCTCCGCGATTGTTCTCTCCGGCCACGTTACTACGGAGGACGTTGCCAAGCGCGCGGGAGAACTGGCTTCCGCGTATTCGAAGAATGTTATCAACGTGCTCACCTTCGGCCCCGTGGGCGCGCAAGAAATCCTGCTGGAAGTGAAGTTCGCTGAGGTCGACCGCACGGCCATGACCCAGATGGGGATCAACTTTTTCTCCACCGGCGCCGCGAACTTGATCGGAACCTCAACCACCGGCCAATACGGCGGTTTCGCCGCGCAACAGATCACCCAGACTCAAGGACAAAGCCCGCCCTTCAACAACACCCAAACCGTCAGCAACGTCCTCAACATGTTTCTCTTCCAGCCCAATATCCACTTGGGCACAGTCATCGAGGCGCTGCAGACCAAGAACCTTCTTCAGATTTTGGCCGAGCCCAATCTCATCGCGGTGAATGGCAAGAAGGCCAGTTTCCTCGCCGGTGGCCAGTTTCCCTTCCCCATCGTGCAACCCGGGGCTGGGTTCACTGCCGTCACCATCTCTTTCAAGGAGTTTGGCGTGAAGCTGGAGTTCACCCCTGTGATCATGCCCAACGGCAACATTCACCTCGTAGTCGCGCCAGAAGTCAGCACTCTGGATTTCGCCGACGCGCTCACCATTTCCGGCTTCACGATTCCGGCTTTGAGCACACGCAAGGCGGAGACAGAATTCGAGTTGAAAGATGGGCAAAGTTTCGTCATCGCCGGGTTGATCGACAATCGCGTCACCAATATTTGGAACAAGGTTCCCGGCCTAGGGGATATTCCGATCCTGGGCGCTTTCTTCAAAAGCAAGAATCTTCAGAAAAGCAACTCGGAGTTGATGGTTCTGTGCACCGTGCATCGGATCTCGCCCAATACCGAAACCCCGGCAGGACCGAAGAATCCGGAGCCTTTCATCAACAACGACAAGTTCGATGCAAAGAAGCCCTTGTTGAGATAGGCAGCCGGCGCGACGATAATATGAACGCACTGGCAACTGGCAGCTGGCAACTGGATTTTAGTTTATGCCCGAGCTTTCCGTCGTTATCGTGGCCCTGGACAATGAACAGCGCACTGTGCTCCAGGTGTTAGTGGACGGCACCAGCGTGGCCCGCACGGTCCACAGCTGCGCCACTTTCCCGGTCGCGGCGGCGGACCCGACTATGCGGCGCGTGCAGTCGGCCAATCCTGAGGTTCTGCTGGTCGATATCCCCGGCGATAATCCCGCCACGGCCATGCGTGCGATCGAACTTCTTCACCAGGAGTTGCCCGAGTGCGCTGTGTTCGCCGTGGGAAACCTCAACCAGCCCCAAGTCATCGTGAGCGCCATGCGCGCCGGCGCGCGCGAATACATCGAGCGCCCCACCACCACTACCGATCTGCTGGAAGCTTTTGTCCGCCTGACCACTGCCCAGCGCCGGGTTCAAAAAGAGGGTCTGCGCGGCAAAGTGTTCACCGTCGTCAATGCCAAGGGAGGCAGCGGCGCCACCACGGTGGCCGTGAATCTTGCGCTGGCGCTGCAGTCGGCCCATGGCCAGACCGCTCTCGTGGACCTCGCTCCTCTGGGACACACTGCCCTGCATTTGAATCTCAAACCCCTGTTCAATCTGGCCGATGCCACGCGCAATCTCCATCGCATGGATAGTTCCCTGCTGGAAAGTTTTATGACGCGGCATGGCGGCGGCCTGCAGTTGCTGGCGGGAACCAACGCACCGGCCTCGATCGAACCTTCCACCACTGAGTTTGTCCGGCTTTTCGACATGCTGGTCGCGCATTATCGTTATGTGGTGGTGGACAACTCTTCGCGTCTTGATGCCGCCTGCCGCCTGGTCGCCAACCTGTCTGAGTATGTACTGCTGGTAGCCTGCACCGATGTGGCCTCGCTGTGGAGTGCGGCTCGCGTGCAACAATACCTAGGAGAAACCGGCCACCGCGAGCGGGTGCGGCTGCTCCTGAACCGTTTCCGGAAGGTTCCAGGCTTCAGTGAGGCAGATGCGGAAAATGCTGCGGGGGTCAAACTATTGTGGCGCGTGCCCAATCAATATTTCGCGATCTCTTCGGCCATTGACCGGGGTTCACCGGTGATGGAACAAAGTAACTCCGAGATTGCCCGTTGCTTTTCCGGTTTGGCGCAGGAATTGACCCGCAATGACGCCGATGTGAAACGCGCCCACTGGTCCTTGTTCAAGACGGTGTAGAGTACGTTTTGAAAGGGTGCGGCTTTAGCCGCGACGTAAACGAAGACAAATCGACAGCGGCTTTAGCCGCCGAGGCATCGTTCCATCGAGATCGTTTAGGAATTTATGGCCAATTTGCAGACCTTCGAGCACAGCGAGTACCAGCAGGTAAAGGCCGACCTGCACCGCAAAATCCTCGACCGCCTCGACCTGGAAAAGCTGGGCCGCTCCACCGGCGACTCGGCCCGTGAAGAAGTTCTCGTCCTCATCCGCAACTCGGTCAACGCCGAGGTTATTCCTCTCAGCTTCGCCGAGCGTGAGCGACTGTCGCGCGAAATTCTCGACGAGATCTTCGGCCTCGGCCCGCTCGAACCCCTGCTCAAGGACCACACCATCTCCGACATTCTGGTCAACCGCTTCGACAAGGTCTACATCGAGCGCGCCGGCAAGCTGGAATTGACCGGCTTGTCGTTCAAGGACAACCAGCACCTCATGCAGATCATCGAGCGAATTGTTTCGCGCGTGGGCCGTCGTGTGGATGAATCTTCTCCCATGGTCAACGCCCGCCTGCCCGATGGCTCGCGCGTGAACGCGATTATTCCTCCCCTCGCCTTGGACGGCGCTTGCCTCTCCATCCGCCGCTTCGGGCGCGACCCGGTCACGGCCCGCAACATGATCGAGAACCACACCCTGACCGAGGCCATGCTCGAACTTCTCTCCATCATGGTCAAAGGTAAGTTGAACCTGCTGATCTCGGGTGGCACCGGGGCCGGCAAAACCACATTGCTGAACGTGCTTTCCGGCTACATTCCCAACGTGGAGCGCATCGTCACCATCGAAGACGCCGCCGAATTGCAACTCAAGCAGGAACATGTGGTGCGCCTCGAAACCCGCGCTCCCAACATCGAAGGTAAAGGCGCGGTCCGCCAGCGACAGTTGGTCATCAACAGCCTGCGTATGCGGCCCGACCGCATCGTGGTCGGCGAGGTCCGCGGCGAAGAAGCTTTCGACATGTTGCAGGCCATGAATACCGGCCACGAAGGTTCGCTCACCACGGTCCACGCCAACTCTGTGCGCGATGCCCTGGCTCGCATCGAGAACATGGTTTCGATGGCCAATCTCAACATTCCCGAGCGCGCGATACGCCAGCAGATTTCTTCCGCCATTCACGCCGTCGTACAGGTCGCGCGCTTGTCGGATGGCACGCGCAAGGTCATCTCGATTTCAGAAGTCACCGGTTTGGATAACGAATCCATCGCGATGCAGGATATTTTCACGTTTGAGCGGCGCGGCCTCGACGAAAGCGGAAAGGTGCGGGGAATCTTCCGTGCCACTGGATTCCGTCCATTATTCGCCGACCGGCTGGCCACTGCCGGAGCGCGATTGCGCCCGGCGCTGTTTGAATCGAAAACTGAGATCTGAGGGGGATGCATAACATCGTTGATTGTCAAGTTGCTGACTAAGAACCAATCGGCAATTGGAAATCGGCGATTGGAATTAGATTACTAATGCCCGCACTCTTAATCGCGCTGCTTGTGTTCCTGGTGGTTGCCCTCGCAACCTTCGCCGTTGCGTCTCTGTTCGATCAGCGGCGCGCCCGGGCTCGCCTCATCAAAGATCGTCTGGCCACGGTGCAAAAGGCGCCGGAGCGCGCGCCCGACGAAGAACTTGCCCTGCTGCGCGACGAGCAACTCAGCAAGATCCCCGCTCTTGATACCCTGCTGCGCCGCTCCGCCCGGGTTTCTGCCATGCAGGATTCATTGCTGCAGGCGGGCATGAAATTTCGCGCGGGCAACTTTCTTGCGCTATGCGCCATTTGCGGCATCGCAGGCGGAATCGCGGTTATCTACCTGACCAAGAATCCGGCCATCGGCTGGGCTGCGCTGGTCATCGGCGCGTTCCTTCCCTACGCCTTTGTTTCCTACCGCCGCCAGAAGCGGTTTGAAAAAATCGAGGCATTGTTTCCCGAGGCGATCGACACTTTGGCCCGCGCGGTCCGCGCCGGACACGCCTTCACCACCGCTCTGGAAATGATTTCCAACGAGATCGCCGAGCCGCTCGCCAGCGAGTTCCGCCAACTCTATGAAGAACAGAAGTTCGGCATGCCGGTGCGCGATGCCCTCATGAACCTCACCCAGCGCGTGCCTCTGGTGGATGTGAAGTTCTTCGTCACCGCCGTCATGCTGCAGCGCGAGACCGGCGGCAACCTGGCAGAAATCCTCGATAACTTGTCCTACGTAATCCGCGAACGCTTCAAGATTCAGCGCCAGGTACGGGTTCACACCGCCCAGGGTCGCCTCACCATGGCCCTGCTGATGGCCATGCCTCCCACGGTGGTGGCGATTCTTTTCGTTTTCAGTCCGGACTTTGTGCAGCCACTTTTTCATGATCCCGTTGGCCATGTCTTGCTGGTCGGCAGCATTACCTTGCAGACGATCGGTTATTTCGTGATCCGGAGAATTATCAAGATCCAGGTTTGAGCAAACCAGGTTTAAGATCAGGTACCAGAATGTCTTTGCTGATTCTCACCATCGTGGTATTCGTGACCGTCGTGCTGGTGGTGTTTGCCTTCGGCGCGGCCGTGGTCACACCCAGTTCCGTGCTGGGAGCCCGCTTGCGTGCTCTCGGCGGACAAGCGGTCCAGGCCCAGGAGAAGCCGGCGATCAAGGTGAGAGAGCGGCTGGAGATCGCGCTCGATCCCATCAGCAAGGCTATTCCGCTGTCGCCCGCCGACGTCTCCCGCACCCGCGCATGGCTCATCCAAGCGGGTCTTCGCGAGTCGCGCCACGTCAATTACTATCTCGGCACACGCCTGCTGCTGGGGTTTCTCGGCCTCGCGGGAGTTATCGCCTTTTCCGGTTTCAATAGTCTGCCCTTGCTGGTCTGCGTGCCTGCGTTCGGTTTCTTTCTTCCCCGCTTCTTCCTGAAGCGCATGATCAAAGACCGCCAGCAGCGCATCCGCATCGCCCTGCCCGACGCTCTCGACCTCACGGTGATCTGCGTGGAAGCCGGCTTGGCCCTCGACCAGGCGCTGCTACGCGTCGGCAAAGACCTGCATCACGCCCATCCCGACCTCAGCGAAGAATTTCACCTCGTCAATTTGGAGATGCGCGCCGGAAAGCCTCGCGCCGAAGCTCTGCGCAATCTGGTCGACCGCACCGGAGTAGATGACATTCGCGCTCTCGTAGGCACTCTTATCCAGACCGATCGCTTTGGTACCAGCGTCGCTCAAGCCTTGCGAGTTCACTCGGACTCTTTGCGCACCCAGCGCCGTCAGCGCGCCGAAGAGCAGGCCGCCAAAACCACCATCAAAATGGTTCCTCCCCTCGTCGTATTCATTCTGGTGCCGTTCCTCGCCGTCACGATTGGTCCGCCACTCATTCAGGCTTATCACACTGTATTCGGGAAGTAAGAAGCCGTTGAGTTGCATCCATCTCTAGTATCTGAAAGTGCGATAGCCGCATGACGGGGATTTACTAGCATTTTGTGCTTGCCATCAGAACCCAGCCATGTTAGGTTAAATATACCCGCAGAATCTCGCGGAGGAAATTTACCGTCTACACGGACGGTGTTGGTTTACAAGAGGTACGCAGATTTTTCGTTAACCTACAAGTGATCATGATCTTCACAAGCCCCCGCTCACAAGCGGGGGCCTCAGTTTATGACAGCCGTGAATGTTTCGCAGTACAACAATCTCTTCAGATTGTTTAGAGATCAGCCCGTTTCGGACGTTTTCGCGCATTTCCATCCCGAAAAAGACCCTCTTACCGAAAGCCTCGATTTTGATGCGCCCTTCAAGAAGATTGCCGCAAAAACATTCGAAGGTACAACTGCGTGGGATTTCACCCAGGCAAGATTTCAGAACAGATATCACGATAAGCCCCCGAAGCTGAGAAACTATTTCCGGTACACTTTCATTCGATTGCGGGACCTTGAGATCGCGGAACCGGGGAAGTATTTCCTGACCACCGAAGACGGCAGGTGGATATGCTTCAATACCGGGCTCCAGGATAGGCACTCCGCCGATCTGTATTCCATATTTCAACGCTACGAACCGCGCCCAGGTCAGCCTCGATCTAAAACAGCGTCAGACTGGGTCTATCGTGGGACCGTCACTTCTCGGGAGAATGCGTACCGCAATCATTTTGGTCCAAAAGTACCGGGACTGGCTTGGTATTCAAACGACAGCCGTGACTACATCTTTAATACGGCGTACACGATAGATGCTGACGTATTCGACCATTTATTTGACCGCGCAAAGGAGAGGTCGGGCTTCCCTGATGAAGCTACCGATGAATCAGTCCGAAACTATCTGCGCGGTGCAATCGAGAACCTGATCCCGAAAATCAGGCGCAACTACAAGACCGCCATTCCAGTTTACTTCGTCGAAGAAAGACGGATGCAACTTCTCCTCCCGTTTCATTCGTCGAATGGACGCGATATTTCGTGTTTCCTTGTGGAACGAGATGACCACAACCAACTCTACAAAATGAAAACCATATTGGACATGGATCAAGCCTACTTCGCCGCACGCCTCATTACACGACCAGATAAGGAGTGGTTGAATCCTTAGCGCGACGGGTTGCGGTGAGGAACCCAGGAATCGTCATGCCAGGAATAATTCCCAGCGGCCAGGCTTTCAACCAAACCCGCCAGCGCTACCTCGCCACCGAGCTCGCCGTGGCCCAGACGCACTGGACCCGCTTGCGCGGCCTTCTTGGCGTCTCCGAAGGTGACTTCGGTAACGGCTGCGGGCTATGGATTCGCCCCTGTCGAGGGGTTCATACTCTTGCTATGCGGTTCCCCATTGACGTAGTCTATTTAAACCGCGCCGGGCGGGTGGTCCACCTCGAACATAATCTCCAGCCCTGGCGTTTCTCCCCTGTCCGCATGCAGGCAGCCTCAGTCCTGGAGTTGCCCAGCCACACGCTGGCCAGCACTGAAACTGCATTGGGCGACCGTATTGAAATCCAGATGAAAATGAAGGAAACTAGCTGACAACTTGTTTCCCCCCGGTATTGCACCGAAGCCAGAAATAAGCACTCGCGTGGCCGAAACTCTCCAACTCGAAGAGATCGCGATCATTCAGCTTCACGACGCCCCCAAGCTTCTGGTTGAGTGGACCCCGCGCTGGCAGAATTTCGTCACCAGCATCGGTCCGGCATTTGCGCGTTCTGGTGCGCGGCTTGCCGGAGAAGCTCCTGACACGCTCATGCCCTACCGGGGCATGCTGAAGTCGTTCTCGCTGCAGTTCTTGGTGCTCTTCGTCCTCATCGTTCTTCCGCACCAGATTGACCGTCTCCGTCCCTACGCCGCACCCAAAGTGCGCCCCTACGAAGTGATTTATTATTCCGGCGACGAACTTCCGCGCACGGAAGATCTTGGCGGCGCTCAGTCTGGCGCGACGGGCCGCGCTGGAGGCCAGGAAGCCCATCACCGCACGCAGACGATTCGCGTAGCTCGCGGGGGATCGCTGGCGCAGCAAGTCGTTGACGCTCCCAACCTCAGGCTTCCTGCTTCTTCCGAAGCGGTCGCGAACCTGCTTGCTTTCAAATCCACTCCCGGTCCGCCTCCATTGGAAGGCGTGCGCTCGAATCTGGCTGCTCCCAGTCTTCCCGCCAATGTGATCCCTCCCGCGCCCGTCAACATTGCGCGAGATCGGTCCCGGTCAGGAGTGACTCTCGACCAAGTCGTGCCGCCCGCGCCGAATGTTTCTTCCGAAAAATCTCGCATGGCGCCTTCTTTGAATGCGGCGGTCGTTCCGCCCGCGCCGAGCGTGAACTCTGAGCACACTCTCTATGCCCCGCGTCTCGACCCTAGCGTAATCGCCCCGGCGCCCAACCTTTCGCGGGACCGCGCTCTGGCGGCGCCATCGCTAAGCCCGAACGTAATTGCTCCTGCATCCACGCAGGTCGCCCGTGACCGTGCGCGTTCTACTCCGTCGCTGAATGCCGGCGTAATCCCGCCCGCTCCAGCAACTCCTGGCCGCGAGATTGCGTCTTCGCGAGTGCAGATGAACGACATCGCCATTGTGCCCCCACCAGTTTCCGCGCCCGAGCGTGAGAGTGGCCGCAACGCGAAACTCAACCTTCCCGCACCCTCTGTGATCGCACCACCACCATCCGCCGATTCCACGCGTGACCTGCGACGACTGGAAAGCGGTGGCTCTGGCGCCATCTCGCCAACTGTAATTCCGCCGCCACCAACGCAGGCGGGCAATACCGGGTTCTTTAGCAACATCGTGGGCAAACTTTTCGGAACGCAAGATGTCGTGCCGCCTCCGCCAACCGTTTCCTCAGGAAGCGGAGGAACTGGCCGCAGCGCCGCAGGCTCCCGCGGCGGATCGCTCGGCAGCAACGTTATTCCGCCTCCACCGTCGGTAGGCGGATCACTCGGCGGTTCCGGCACAACCGGACGCGGGTCTGCTTCCGGAAGATCTCAGAGCGCGTCCCTTGGCGGATCGAACGTAATTCCTCCGCCTCCAAGGGTGTCAGGCTCAGGCGGCCACGGCTCGCCATCGGGCTCGGGAACTTCCCGCGGATCCGGCAACGGCACGCTCCTCGCCGACAACATCATTCCGCCGCCTCCTTCCATCGGCGGCGGCGCAGCACCCTCCGGTTCCGGCACGGGTCGCAAAGGCGTGGGCCTGGGCGGTCCCGGCGACGCGGGCTTAGTTCTGGCTCCTCCGAAAGGCGCGGGTGGAAACAGCGATAACTCCGGAGTCGTAATCTCCTCGCAACCCGGCTCGAAAGTCGGACTCCCCGGCAAAGGCGGCAAAGGCTCGCTGGCCATGTCTCCCGCCGGTGGCGACAAGCCCGGCCTCGGCGGCTCCGGCGGAGGCACAAGCATCGGTCGCGGCAACGGCCCGGGTAGCGGCCTAACCGGAGAAGGCTCGGGCGCGGGCAAGACCGGAACTGGCCCCGGCTCCGACCTCAATGCGCGCGGAGGAATTTCTCCCACGCCCGGTCCCGGCGGCGCAGGCAGTGCAACCACCGGTGCTCCCTCGGTTCCCGGCGTCGACGTGCGCGGCGGCAGCACCAGCAGCGTCGTCACGCTGCCCAGTTTCGGTTCCGAAGGCGGCAGCGAGCCAGTTCTTCCCGGACGCTCCAAAGTAAAGGGGCAGGAAGGTCCGGCGATCACCATCGTCGCCACGTCGCGCTCCGGCGGAGCGTTTGATTTCTACGGCAAGCTCCCCGGCGACAACTACACCGTCTATGTGGACACGGCGATCGGCACGGTAGTGATGCAGTTCGCCGAAGTCGATCCAGCGTCGCATCCTCGCGCGGGAGCGTTGGTAGGCCCGGAAGGCCTGCGCACCGATTTGCCTGCCAACCTTCCTCACGCTCGCGTCGTGATAAAGTGCAAACTGGACGCGTCGGGCAACCTGAGAAATCTTCAAGTTGTCGAACCCGGCCCAGCCGCGATGACCGCCAAGATCGTCGCCGCGTTGCCCAGTTGGAAGTTCCGCCCCGCCATGCGCGGCGTGCAGCCGGTCGAAGTAAACGCCATCCTCGGCTTCAACATCGACACCAACGACCGCAATTAGGGCCGTTCTTTCTAGACCGGGGGCTGGGACAGCTTTGATTTGTTTTGCTGGCACCGCCACAACTGAGGCTGCCGCACCTTTCGCGATTTTCGAAAGAGCCTGCCCTGAGCTTAGTCGAAGGATGCGCACTCTGACAGCCGATGGACAGGAGATTTCCTCTCCGGTTTCTCTGATCCTCATCGCCGCGATAAGCCACTATCGGAGGCCGACCTTTCTGAATCGAGCAAAGCGGGGTGTGGCGTAGCTTCAGGCTTCAGGTTTACGGGTACGTCGTCATGCCGGAGCTGCGCGCTCGCTTCGCTCGCGGGGCAAGCGAATGCGTCCGCCCCTACATGGCTTGGGGTCCGGACGGATATCCAGGCCGTCGCTGTCCGTCCTTCAGCGCGCGTGTATCACGGAAGGACGGTTTGCTGCAGGCTGAATTTGTAAGTGTTCCCCTTCAAGTCCTGCAGTGTCCCTGACTCGGTGACACTGAACTCGGTCACGGTGGGCGGGACGTTGAACTTTAAGGGAACCGTCTGGCCACCGCCTACCGCCCCGCCACCTACATCGAACGGCAAGGCCGGGCTGACCAAGGTGACCGTGCCCGTGCCTCCCAGAGTCTGCAGAGAAACCGTTTCCAACAGGATGTTCTGCGCGGTCTCCGAACCCACATTGGTGAAGTTGACGAAGAGTGTCAAGAGTGTTCCTACCTCGGCCTGGCTAGTGGTTTGGGCCGATAGGAATGGCCTGCCGATCGGATTGGTTATAGCTAGCTGCACTTGATAGATTGCTGGGCCTGGCTCCGGATCGTCATTAAAATCTACAATGAGTGTATGGCCATTCGCAGCCGATGGGCTCTGCACGATGCTGACGGTTCCGCGCGCCTGTATGGGGTTGAGGAGAACCGTTGTATCGGTGGATGGGAGGGGTGGCGTAAGGCCCGTAAAAACCGAAGAGAAGGATGGGAAGTCAGCTCCGTTCTCAGGGCAGAGAGCAAAAGGCGGCCAGCTCGGAGTCCACTCAACGTTGTCCATCACTACCATCCCATTTAGCGTCGTGGAAATGGTAGTCGGTACGTTCGCCCCACCCCAGAGACCCACAGCGCAAAAATCGAGATGGTGCCACTGCAAGGTGTTTCCCTGGACAACGAGCAAGTCCTGGCCGTCAATGTACGCTGTAATGTTTAGGGTGATCGTGTCGGCTGCGCGAGAGCCAACCGGGAGTAGCAACGAGCAGGTTATTAACATGACCCACACCCAGCGGCCTTTTGGTCGGTGATACATGGCGGCCTCCTTTTGGCCCTGGGGGAAGCGACAACAACCAGCACCCCGCTGCGACGAAGGTCTAAGGGCAGCGGCGACGCCTATCATATACGCGTTCCCGTCAGCAGGCAATGCTCCAGCAAGGTTGGTACGCGCCCTCACAATCGCGACCGGGCTAGCAGCGCGTATGCTTTGCGGAACCAGGGACGCTCGCGGCGGCGCTGGTAGGCCGGCATGGTGGGCCGTTTGTCGAGGATTTTCTGGGCCCACTGGCGCGCTTCTTCGGTACGGCCTTGCGCTTGAAGAAAGCTCGCGTAGTTGTAGTAGGTTTCGGAACTGGTGGAAGTTTTTGTGGCTTGCTGAAAGAGGGCCTCGGCTTTTTCGGGTTGTCCGGTTTGCGCGCAGGCGTGGGCCAGCAGGCCCTTGGCGCGCTGGAAGTCGTAGTTGGGATCGGCGGCTACGGCGCGCTCGAGGTCTGGGACTGCTGCGGCGAAGTCTCCTAATTCGATCTCTGCAACGCCGCGGCGGTAGAAGGGATCGGCAGAGTCGGTGCGGGACGAGATGGCTTTGTCGTAGCAGGCGCGGGCACGGGCAAAGTCGCCGTCGTCGAGATAGAGCAGTCCAAGTTCCTCGTAGTTGCCGGCTGAGGGATTATCGAGGATGGCGCGCTCCAGTTCGCGAATGCGGCGGCGGCGCGGGAAAGCTTGGAAGGAAGTGCTGAGCAGCCCGGCGTCAGGAATGACTTCGGCGACGATGTAAATCAGCGCTCCAATCCATCCCAGGAACAGGATGATGAAGATCCAGTATGTGTCCGGGCGGCGGCGGATGAAGTGCACAATGGCAATCGCCTGCAGTACAAAGCTCCATCCGTGTAAGAAAAAGAAGAGTGATCCCATTGAAAGCGCAATATAACACGCCGCCAGATCTCCAAAGCTTACGGCCTAGAATCTTCAACACAGGGGACACAGAGGATCACAGGGTAAAGAACCCCAGAGTCAGATCGCATGTGTAACAATAAGAAGTGCATCAAACTTCTCTGCCGCCAAGTCACGTAGTCCCAAGCGCAAAGCGCACTTCCATTCGTCTAATCGCTACTGACATCGACGGTACGCTGCTCAACCCGCAATTCCAGGTCTCTGAGGACGATCTGATTGCACTGCGGCGGGCTCACTCAGCGGGAATCGAAATCGTCCTTGTAACCGGGCGTCGTCACACCTTCGCCTTGCCCATTGCTCAACAGCTTGGCTTCGATCTTTGGCTGATCAGTTCGAATGGCGCCGTCACGCGGTCGCTCACCGGAGAAACTTTCCATCGCGACCTGATGCCGCGCGCAATCTGCCTTGAACTGGTCGGAGCGATGCAAGAATTCCGCGGCAACACCGTTCTTACCTTTGACAAGGAAACCAAGGGCGCCATCGTGCTGGAGCATCTCGACGATTTGAACGCCAGTATCCGGCGCTGGCTGGAGAAGAATATGGCATACATCGAGTTCGTCGTCCCGATCGAGAACGCGCTGGTGAGTGATCCGGTGCAGACCATGTTTTGCGGCTCGACGGCGCGCATGACCGAAGCGCTGAGCGCGCTCGAAGGCTGCGGCATGGGCAACCGCGTCACCGTTCTGCGCACCGAATATCCCAACCGGGATCTGTCGATGATCGACGCGCTAAATGCGGGCTGTTCCAAGGGACACGCCCTCGAACGCTGGGCCGCGCACCGGGGCTTTGGGCGCGAGCAGGTCATGGCCATCGGTGACAACCACAACGATGTGGAAATGCTTGAGTTTGCCGGGCATCCGGTTATCATGGGGAATGCCTGCGAGGAGTTGCGCGGGCGCGGCTGGAACCTTACGCTTGGCAACGACCAATGTGGTGTGGCCGCGGCCGTAGCAGAGGTCGTCGGCTAGAATATCTGAGATGAGGAAGGCGATCCAAATCGGAGGATGGGCGGCAGCGGTCACCCTGCTCGTGTTGACTGCCCTTCCCTGCTCAGCGGCCGACTCGGCAGTGCTGCGCAACGGATTTTCGATCCGCCACGAGCGCCGCGAAGTCATTGGGAAAATCACGCGTCTGTATGTGGACGGAGACAACGCAAGCTTTGTCGATGTGCCGACCGAGGAGATCGATCACTTCGAAACACTGCCAGCTGAAGTTGCACCGGCCGAACTACGCAAAGACCAGGCCGCTTCTCACCCTGTGTTGCAAATGTCGGGGGAGAACGTGGGACTCCCGGTTGATCTGAATGAAGTAGTGAAGGCGGCAAGTGGAACCTACCGCCTGGATCCGGATCTGGTGAACAGCGTGATCCGCGCCGAGAGTGGCTTCAACGTGAAGGCTGTCTCGCCGAAGGGCGCGCAGGGATTGATGCAGTTGATGCCGCAGACGGCGTCGGAGTTGGGCGTGCACAATGCTTTTGACCCGCGGGCGAATGTGGATGGCGGCACGCGCTATCTGCGCGAACTGCTGGAGCGATACGATTTCGATCTGATCAAGGCGCTGGCCGCCTACAACGCCGGTCCGCAACGCGTGGAGCAGTATGGCGGCGTGCCTCCCTATTACGAAACCAAAGCCTATGTAGCGCGCATCGTGCGCGACTTCAACAAAAAGAAACTTGCCGCCAAGACGGCGTCAGAACCTGCGACTCAGAAAACTTCAGCAAGCAAGTCAACCGCAACTTCCACTTCGGCAACCAAGCGGCACAAGCCCGCCCCGCAAACCCAAGCGAAGGCCGCTTCGACACAGTCGAGCGAGTAAACAGCCACTCACAGCACTGAAACCCGGTTTGACCCTCCGAGCACACTCATTTACCTTGGAACTGCCGTTTCCGTTTCGCGTTGCGAGGGCGCGGCGCGAGGCTTCTCCCCTTCATGGATAAAAAGCGCATCGTGGTGAGCGCGGTCGTGTTCCTCATCCTGGCCGTTCTCCTTTACCTGCAATATCGTCACTGGCAGAGCTTCGATTGGGGCACCTTCTGGGCGCAAACCCATCGCATCAAAAAGATTCATGTTTTGCACGCCATCGCCCTGATCTACATCGGGTACGTCATGCGCGCGGTGCGCTGGAAGATTTTCCTCCAGCCGGTGAGACCCAAAGTCACGATCCTGGAGGTCACCTCCCCCACTTTGATCGGCTTCGCCGGATTAGCCCTGCTGGGGCGCGCCGGTGAATTCATTCGACCCTATTTGATCGCGCGCCGAACCAACCTGCCATTCTCGTCTCAATTGGCGGTGTGGGCGGTCGAACGGACCTTCGATATCGGCGCCTTCACTGTGCTCATGGTGCTCGCGATCTTTCTGCCCAGTGCACTGCCTGCCATTCCGCATCCCGAATATTACGTGAAGTTTCGTGAGGGTGGCTTCTTCCTGATCGGATTGGTCCTGCTGCTGACCGCAGGAGCGATCGTGATTCGGCGCAGTGGCGAGGCCGTTGCCCTCTGGGTCGAAGCGAGGTTTGCGCATCTGCCCTCGCACTTCGGCCACAAGCTGGCGCAAAAAATTCGCGAATTCGGTCACGGCCTCGACACGATTCACAGCCCCTTATCGTTGCTCATGCTAAGTGTGGTCTCCGTGGGAATGTGGTACGTGATTGCGCTCGCGTATCAGGAGGTCACGCATTCCTACGGCGTGCCATCGCTCGAGATTCCCGTGTCGCAGCTTTTGATCTTGATGGGATCAAGCATGGTCGGCTCGATGCTGCAGTTGCCGGCGGTGGGCGGCGGATCGCAGATGGCGACGATCGCCGCGCTGTCGAGCGTGTTCGACGTGCCTCCGGAACTGGCAGCGAGTTGCGGGATTCTGCTGTGGCTGGTTACGTTTGCGGCGGTCGTGCCGCTGGGCTTGGCGTTGGCGCATTACGAGAGACTGTCGTTGCGGAAGTTGTCGGAAGAGAGCCATCGGGCGGAAGAAGCGGAGGCCGGATAACTCGGCTTCGGGCTTCGGGCTTCGGCTTTCGGGTTCGGCTTTGGCTGTCGGGCTTCACGACCGCACCGGATCCCACAGATCCAGCCGGAGTGGGTTCCTTCGGTCAAGGGAAGGCCTGTCGATCAGCTAGGTACCAGGCTTATTGTCCAGCCTTGATCCCCTGTTACAATTTTGTATCACTGCAGACAACAGCAGGTTCCTCCTTCCTCGCTTCGCTCGGGCGTCGGAATGACAAGATTTTGGGTTTGGCTACTATGAAATGTCCATTTTGCGGATTTGCGAACGATAAAGTGGTGGACTCGCGGGAGAGCAAGGAGGCGGAATCGATCCGCCGGCGGCGCGAGTGCCTGAAGTGCGGCAAGCGCTTCACCACCTACGAGCGCATCGACGAAATCCCCTACATGGTGGTGAAGAAAGACGGACGACGGGAGAAGTTCGACCGCCAGAAAGTTCTGAACGGGCTGCTGCGGGCCTGCGAGAAGCGTCCAGTGCCGATCAGCAAACTGGAACAGATTGTGAACGAGGCGGAGTCGTTCGTCATCGAATCGCAGGAACGCGAACGCAAGACCAGCGAACTGGGCGAACTCATCATGAACCGCCTGCGGCGCTACGACAAAGTGGCATACGTGCGGTTCGCTTCGGTGTATCTGGATTTCAAGGATGTGAAAGAGTTCATGAATGAGTTGAAGGATTTGGTGAAAGCGAAGGAAACAGTGGACGTTAAGGCTAAGAAAAGTGGGCAGTGATCAGTGGGCAGTGGCCAGTAAGAGAAATCCGATTTCAGGTTTTACTGGCCACTGAGCACTGGCCACTTGTCAGCAGCCGCTGAGAAGGCAGTGAATGGCAACTCATAAAGTAACGCTCATCCCCGGCGACGGCATCGGTCCTGAAGTCACCCAAGCCACGGTGCGCATTCTCGAAGCCACGGGCGTGAAGTTTGAATGGGAATCTTTTGAGGTGGGCTCCGATGCTTTCGAGAAGCATGGGGAATACATCCCGAAGGAGATGATCGAATCCATCGAGCGCACGCACGTCGGTTTGAAGGGACCGGTGACAACGCCCGTCGGCGGCGGGTTCTCCAGCATCAACGTCGCTTTGCGGCGGAAGTTTGAGTTGTACGCAAACTTCCGGCCCATCCGCAATCTGCCGCATATTCCCACGCGTTATCCGGATGTGGATCTCATCATCGTGCGCGAGAATACCGAGAGCCTTTATTCCGGACTGGAGCACGAGGTCGTTCCCGGCGTGGTGGAAAGTTTAAAGATCATCACGGAGAAGGCCTCGACCCGCATTGCGAAATTTGCATTTGCCTACGCCCGCAAGAATCAACGCAAGAAGATTCACGCGGTCCACAAAGCGAACATCATGAAGCTGTCGGATGGATTATTCCTGCGCTGCTGCCGCGCCGTGGCCAAGGAATATCCCGAGATCACCTATGGCGAGCACATCGTGGACAACACCTGCATGCAGTTGGTGATGAATCCTTATCAGTACGACATGCTGGTGATGGAAAATCTCTACGGCGATATTCTTTCGGATTTGTGCGCCGCGTTTGTGGGCGGGCTGGGGTTTGTGCCCAGCGCAAACCTGGGCGACAACTGCGCGATCTTCGAGGCCGTGCATGGCTCGGCCCCCGATATCGCGGGAAAGAATCTGGCCAACCCCACGGCGCTGCTGCGGTCTTCGCTGCTGATGCTGCGGCATCTCGGCGAGTTCGAAGCGTCCACGCTGATTCGCAATGCGCTGGAGAAGGTATACCGTCATCCTGAGAAGCTGACGCGGGATATTGGCGGCCTGGCGGGCACGTCGGAATTTGCCGACGCGGTAATCGAAGAAATGGCAAGAGCGGTCGTGCAGCCGACTGCTGGAACGTAGATCAAATCTGGCCGGCTTTCCGGCCATCGGCAGGGGGCAGTATGAGAAGGACGTCTCTCGCAGTAGGAGGCTGTTGCTGGGGAATGTTTTTCTGCGTTTGGCTGGCGATTGCGGCGGACCAACCCCGCATCACCAAGGCAGTGCTCGGCACGGGAGTAACCGATACCTACGAAATTATTAACGCCGCGAGCGAGTTCCCGCCCGATGTGCCTAAGATTTTTTGCGCGTGGAAGGCTGAAGGTGTGACGAACGAGAAGTTGCGTGGCGTCTGGATCGCCGAGGACGTGGGTAAGGTCGCGCCCCCCAATTACAAAATCGACGAAGCCACATTGAATGTGGCACGTGCCAGCGCGGGATCCTTTAGCTTGTCCAAACCTGACAACAATTTTCCCGTCGGCAAGTATCGTCTCGAAATCTATATCGGCGACGACCTTGCGAAGACGGTTCCGTTCGCCATTAAAGCAAAATAGTCACAACGCGGCGCCTGGGAATTATTTTCATCACACGTTTGGGGCCTCACCAATCTCTGAGGCGGAAGGGGGCGTTATGAAGCAGAAGTTAGCTGCAACCTTAATCGGCGGTATGGCGTTCATGTTTCTTTTCGCGGGCTTAGCAGCGGCGCAGGGTGGCGAACTGGTTGCCGCCGAGTTTGGCGCCGGCAATCGCCGCATTGACGTCACGCAACAGGTGCGATCTTTTATGCACGATGGCGTTCTGCGTTTCGATGTGACCGACCAGACCTTCGGTGCGGACCCCGCTCGCGGTCACGTCAAGGAACTCTTCATCCGCATCAAGCACTGGGACGGCAACGTGGAGGAGTTTCGTTACTCGGAGTATGCGCACGTGAATCTGGTTCTCGATCCCGAGAGGGGATATGAGTATCACGACCGTGACCTGCACATCATGCGCGCGTTTTATGGTGGCGCAGGGCATTTCGCCGATGTGACGGAACAATTGCGCGGCATGAAGCATGATGGCCGCGTATTTGTTGTGGTTGATAATCGCAGTATGGGCGGCGACCCTGATCCGCAGGTGAGTAAGGTGCTGCGGGTGCTGTACTGGCATGACGGGCAGCGCCAGCACGTTGTGGTTCCGGAACATGGTGAACTGCGTTTGCCGTAGAAGGCGGGCTTCGGGCGTCGGCTATCGGGCTTCGGCAAAACGACCTGATGCCGGCTTCCCTCATGGAAGAGTTTTGGGCAGTTGCGCGGTTTTCAAACAGCGCCACCCCGAGTTTTGCCGAAGCCCGAAGCCCGAAAGCCGAAGCCCGGCGTTGGTGACGTAACTTTGATTGTGTAAAAAGCGAGAGGGTGTAAGTTGGCTTTGGCCTAGCAAGCTAAAGCCTTTCCGAAAGGAGACCTACACCCATGGCGAAGATAATCCCAATCACGGAGCATTACCAACATTTTCTGGCGGAGATGAAAGAGAGTTTCTGGGGCGATGTGTACGGCGAGACGAAACGGCTGTGGAAAGAGCGTTTGGAGGCGGATTCGCGGCGGGAGCGGGACCGGTATGCGGTGCGCGAAGTGTATCAGCGGCGGAGCAGCCGGCGGCAGCCCTATCGCAATGGCTACTACGAACGGGATTTCGTGACTCGGTTGGGGACGATCCGGCTGCGGGTGGCGCGCACCCGCGGGAAGAGTTTTCTGCCGCGTGGGCTAGAACCTTTTCAGCGGCGCGCCGAAGATGTGTCGATGCTGATTCGGGAGGCGTTTCTGCGCGGCCTCTCGACGCGGCAAGTGGGGCGGGTGGTGGCCACGGTGAGCGAAGAAGTGGTGAGCCCGCAGACGGTGTCGAAGCTGACGCGGGATCTGGACGAGGTGGTGCGCCAGTTTCACCAGGCGCGGTTAGAAGACAACTACGCGTATCTGTTTTTGGACGGAGTGAGCTTGCGGGTGCGGCGTCCGGCGGGGCGCAAGCGGGTGCAGATGCTGGTGGCCTACGGAGTGCGGCGCGACGGCACGCGCCATCTGCTGGCGTTCTTGCGGAGTCAGGGCGAAAGCCAGGCGGACTGGGAAGGGCTGCTGCAGGATATGTATCGGCGCGGACTGGAGGGCAAGGCGCTGGGTCTGATCGTCACCGACGGCTGCGCCGGCCTGGCGGCGGCGATTCGCACGGTGTATCCGCGCGTGCGGCATCAGCGTTGCTGGGCGCACAAGATGCGCAACATTTTGGAGAAAGTGAAGAAGGCCGATTTCGACGCGGTGAAGCAGGACGCACAAGCCATCTACCAAGCCGAAAGCCGCGCCCATGCCGAGGCCGCTTTTCGCGCCTTCCGCGCCCGCTGGCGGGGAAACTACGGTCCCATGGTGCGCCAACTGGAGCGCGATCTGCCGGAGCTGCTTTCGGTGTTCGCTTTCCCCGCGCACCTGCGTAAGAAGCTGCGCACCACTAACGTGATTGAACGCTGCTTCGTGGAAGTGCGCCGCCGCACCCGGCCCATGGTTTGTTTTGTGAATGTAGCTAGTGTCAACCGCATCCTCTACTCCATCTTCCAGAGATTCAACCTGGAATGGAAAACCCGCACCCTCAACCTATTTACACAGGCAGCTTGACATCACCCCGGCGTTTCGCCCATTGACTCTCGCCGGAGATGAGTGTAAATTCGCGGGTTCTGGGGAATCTGAGGGGATGGCGAAGACAACGCGCCGTGTGGGGGTAGTTCTGTTTCAGCTGGGCGGGCCTGACACGCTGGCTGCGATCGAACCTTTCCTTTATAACCTCTTTTGCGATCCCGATATTATTGACTTTCCCTTTGCCCGCATCGGGCGCAAGCCTCTGGCTAAACTGATTTCCACGACACGCGCACGTAAGGTGCAGCATCACTACGCGACCATTGGCGGAGGTTCGCCGATCCGGCGGTTTACCGAGCAACAGGCGAGCGCGCTGGAAGCGGAACTGACAAGCCGGGGAGTGGATGCTCGCTGTTTCGTGGCCATGCGCTACTGGCATCCTTTCACCAGCGAAGCCATTGCAGAGCTGCAAGCGGCGCAGTGCGACGAGGTTGTCCTATTGCCGTTGTATCCGCAATATTCCTCCACCACAACGGGATCGAGTTTGAACGAGTGGAAGCGTCTTTTCCGCGGCGCTGTTCCGGTACACAACGTGGGAGCGTTTTATCGGCATCCGATGTATTTAGATGCGGTGATTGAAAAGATTGACGAAGCTCTAGGGCGATTCCCCGATGCAGCGCGGGCAGAGATTGTTTTCAGCGCGCACAGCGTTCCCATGTCGGTGATTGCGAAGGGCGACCCTTACCAGCGGCAGATCGAGGAAGTGGTGCGTTTGCTGATGGAGCGCGGCAGATGGCGCAACCGTCACCGCCTCTGCTATCAGAGCAAGGTGGGCGCGAGCAAATGGCTGCAGCCTTCCCTGCACCGGACTTTGCGTGATCTGGCCGACGAGAAGATAGGGGAAGTCTGTATTGTGCCGGTGGCATTTGTTTCCGATCACGTGGAAACCTTGGGCGAGATCGATCACGAAATGCGCGAAGAAGCACAGCGGCTGGGCTTTACGCAGTTCGAGATGAGCGCTGGCTTGAACGATTCTCCACAGTTTATCGCGGCGTTGGGAGAGCTGGTGCTGGATGCGCTGGCGGAAACGGTTGAGGCCAGCATTCCGGTTCACAAAATGGAAAGAGAGATTGCGGCACAGGCAATAATGGCAGCCGATTAGTTTTTGATGAAGATTTGTCGAAGGTGTAACTCGGGTCTTGGATGTTAGGTCTTAGGCAAGGCCCGAACGCCCAACACCTGAGACCTAAGACCCAAGGGCGGAAACAGGAGGAAGAATCATGGCGGAGCCGGAGGGCGTGAAGGCCACCCCGAATCCTGAGGCGGCAAAGCCCGCAGCCGCGGGCGCGGTGGGTGCCACAAAAGTGGATGCCACAAAGTATGTGGGCACGCCGGCCGTGGGGACCTCGAAGGCGGCCGCGGCCGGGGGACTTTCTTCGACCGGTCCGGCTAACACCGATATCGACCGCCGGCGGCGACGGCTGGTGTGGGTCGCAGTGACGGCATTTCTAACTGCATGGTTCCTCGCTTTCTTCCGGTTCTTTCTTCCCCGGACCCTGTTCGAACCCAATACCGTTTTCAAGATTGGCTATCCCTCGGAGTTCACGCTGGGGGTCGACACGAAGTTTCAGCAGAAATACCGCATCTGGGTCGACCGCACGCCCGACCGGTTGTTTGTGATTTACGCGCGCTGCACGCATCTGGGCTGTACTCCGGACTGGAAGCCCGCGGAGAACAAATTCAAGTGTCCGTGCCATGGCAGCGGTTACGACAGCGAAGGGATCAACTTCGAAGGGCCTGCGCCGCGTCCCATGGACCGCGCCAAGGTGGAACTGGCGCCCGACGGGCAGATCATCGTCGATACTTCGCGCCTCTATCAGTGGCCGAAGGGACAGCCTTCGCACTTCAACGATCCCGGAGCATTTTTGACCGGAGTGTGATTTTTACGAACGTAGGGTGTCAGGTCTTAGGTGTTAGGTCTTAGGCAAGACTCGAAGACCCAACACCTGAGACCTGAGACCTAAGACCTTCTTCAAACAGGACTCATATGGCTGACGAAACGAACGGCAAGAACGGCAAGGTTGGATTAGTCAACCGCGTCAAAGACGACATTCAGGCGATGAAGGTCAACATTCCCACCAAAGCGAAGGAACAGATCGAGGGCCTGAAGGATCCGACCAAGACCCAGGTCTATACCTCGATCTTCCGCCACAAGCACGACGATACGCCGCGCAACCGCGCGCTGGGCGTGCTTTCGAATGTGTTTCTGCATTTGCATCCGGCGAAGATCAATCGCGATGCGGTGCGTTACAGCTACACCTGGGGCATGGGCGGGATCACGTTTTTTCTGTTCATCATCCTCACCTACACCGGCGTGCTGCTGATGTTCTATTACCACCCGACCAAGGTGCAGGCATTTCGCGATGTGCTCTATCTCGAGCACGACGTGCCGTTCGGAAAAATTCTGCGCAACATGCACCGCTGGGCTGCTCACCTGATGGTGATCGGCGTGTGGCTGCACATGTTCCGCGTATTTCTCACCGGCTCGTATAAAAAGCCGCGCGAGTTTAATTGGAACATCGGCGTGCTGTTGCTGGTGTTTACTTTGTTGCTTTCGTTCACGGGATACCTGCTGCCCGACGATCAACTGGGATTCTGGGCCGTCACTGTGGGCACGAACATGGCGAGGGCGACTCCGCTGCTCGGGCACGAAGGTCCGTTCGGCTCGATGCTGGGCATGACCCCGTATAACGACGTGCGCTTCGGACTCCTGGGTGGATCGATCGTCAACGCGAACGCTCTGTTGCGTTCCTACATCTGGCATTGCATCGGAATTCCGATTGTGGCTTCGATCCTGATGATCGTGCATTTCTGGCGCGTGAGAAAAGACGGCGGAATCTCAGGTCCGGCGCCGGTGATGCTCGAAGCTGAGGCGGATAAGCCGCGACGAGGGCCGAAGGCGGCAGGAGAGTGAGTAACGAAGTCAGAATGAAGAAGTAAGAATGACGAAGTAAAACGAACACACTTCTGATTTCTGACTTCTGCATTATCGAATTTAGCTACGGCATTCGAGAAGAACTTATGGACTGGCGACAACTTTGGGAAATTTGCTCGGCTCCGGATAACGTGCCGATCGTGGGCTTGATCCCGCTCTTGTGCTTCTACATTTATCTGGCGTGGAAGCAGGCTCATGCCAACGATCAGTTGATCGCCCAACTCGAAGGTGACGCCGCGCTCGCCAAGACGCATCACCGCAAGACCTGGCCTTTCAAGCCGGGCTGGCAGAAGGAGGTTCACGTCTGGCCGTTCCTGCTGCGCATTGAATTTCTCGCGGCCATTATCGTGACGATAATTTTGATGGTCTGGTCGATCACGCTGAACGCGCCGCTCGAAGAGCCGGCCAATCCCAACCTGACGATGAATCCCGCGAAAGCTCCGTGGTATTTCCTCGGGCTGCAGGAGATGCTCGTCTATTTCGACCCGTGGATCGCCGGCGTAGTAATGCCTACAATGATCATCATCGGCTTGATGGTCATTCCATATATCGATACCAATCCGCTGGGCAGTGGTTATTACACGTGGAAGCAGCGCAAGTTTTCCATTGGCACTTTCTTGTTTGGGTTCATCATTCTGTGGGTCGCGATGATCCTTATTGGAACGTTCATAAGAGGGCCCGGCTGGCAGTGGTTCTGGCCGGGGCAAACGTGGGATCACAACCGTTTGATCTATGAGGTAAACCGCGATCTGCCGGATATTTTCGGCATTACATCGAACCTGGGCAAAGGTATTTTCGGTGCGATTGTGGTCGGCGGCTATTACCTGCTGGGAGGATTTCTCGTGTACTCGCTGTTCCGGCGGTACATGGGAAAAGATTTCAAGCGCATGAGCCTGCTGCAATTTGGACTCACGCAATTCCTTTTGCTGACCATGGTGGCGCTGCCTTTGAAGATGGGGCTGCGGCTGTTGTGGCACATCAAGTATGTGTGGATTACGCCCTGGTTCAATATCTAGGAACCGTCGTTGGTCGTTGGCCGTTCGTCGTTGGCCAATGCCCGTGCCGCCGGCACCAAAGATGAATCGCGAACGACCAACGACCAACGACTAACGACCAACGACTGATTTCCGGAGGAAGCGGTGCCTGAACAACCCAACCCCGAGCAGGACCCGATTACAACCAAATCGTATGCCGCGTATTACCTGATCGCGATGGTGATTTTGACGGCGACGTTGTTCTGGGCCTTGTGGGACGAGGCGTGGGGCCAGCGTCCGTGGAAAGCCTTCCAGGAGACCTGGAAGGATCGGTACTCGGCATTTTTGAACACGGCCAAGTCGAAGTCGGCGGCGTCGGAACAAGACGTTGAGAAAAATCCCGAGTATGCGGCACTGTATGCGGCGTGGAAGAAGGCTAGCGGCGATTCCGCGGCCGCGGCCAAAGAGGCGCGCGAAAAGCTGGACGGGGCTAGCGCACGGCTACTTGCGGTGCAGAGCGTGTTTACCGACCGGCGGGCCTACGTGAATGCGCTCAATTACGAACTTGAGACCAGCACCAGCGACTCGGCAAAGGCCAGCAAACGGGAGGAGATTGAGAGTTACAAGAAAAAGCTGGCGACGGTTGAGTTCCCCGATGGAAGCAGGAAAGAGTTCGACTTCCAACATCTTGAACAGACATACAACGATATCCGCGATGAGCGCACGAGATTAAGCCTGGAACTCGGCGATGTGCTCAAGCCGGTAACTGCGGCCAAGGCCAAGATGGATGAATATATTTCCGACCACATGGTTGATCTCACGCCGCAGCAGATCGAAGGCTTGAAAAAGAGGGCGGCCGAGTGGGATCCCGCCATCGTGCAGATCAATGTGGCCGAGGCGAATATTGTCGACCGTTGCGAATCGTGCCACATGAACGCGCGCGAGCCGATTAAAGTCACGCTGGCATCGATGACGCCGAAAGGCGAGAAGAAGCCGGATGAGTACGCCGATGCGTTTACCAGTCACCCCGAGGCGGAATTACTGAACATTCACGATCCGGAGAAGTTTGGCTGCTCACCCTGCCATCAGGGCAACGGACGCGCGACTACCAGCGTCGAGAAGGCGCACGGAAACTACGAGCACTGGCTGTGGCCGCTGTTTCCAAAGGAAAACGCGGAGGCGGGTTGCCAGAATTGCCACGCTGCCGACATGGTGCTGGTGAGCGGTGATGTGCAGTGGCAAAGCATCAACAACGGCAAAGACCTCTTCCGCCAGCGCGGCTGCATGGGCTGCCATCGCTACGAGGGTTACGACAAAGAGCCCGAGGATTTGAACGCGATTAGCCAGCAGATCAAACAGATCGAGAACCAGAAGGTAGACAACGTCAAGCAGTCGGCCTACCTGATGAAGCAGGCGGATGCGGCCGCGTCGAACGAAGAAGCGAACCGGCTGAACACTCAGGCTGTCGACTTGAGAGTGGCGAACAGCAAGCTGGACGGGCGTTTGCAGCAGCTCGACTACCAGTCGCACAGCCTGATGCAGGACCAGAAAAAAGTCGGCCCGAATCTGAAAGATGTCCGGCTGAAGCTGAACAAGAACTGGATTCCGGTATGGTTGAAGAAGCCTTCGGATTTCCGTCCCACGACGAAGATGCCGAACTTCCGCCTGACCGATCATCAGATTCAGGCGATCTCGGCCTACATCTGGCAATCGGGATTCACCGATCCTCTTCCCAAGCACAAGCCTGGAAATGCCGAGCACGGAAAGGAATTATTTGAAACGCGCGGATGTCTGGCCTGCCACTCCATCGGCGAAGGCGATCAGATGCAGGGCGGGACGTTCGCCGCAAATCTGAGCCGCGTCGGCGAAAAAGCGAATTACGATTATCTCGTTCGCTGGATTCACAATGCGCGCGAGCGCACGCGTCCGTATTGCCCATACGAGAAGAAGGACATCGGGCCCGAGGATTACGCCAAGAAGGGCCTGCCTTACAAGTTCGATCTCGACCACAGCACCTGCCCCAACGATGGCCACGAACTGCAAGTGCAGAACATGACGGTGATGCCCAGCCTGCGGCTTTCTCCCGAGGATGCGGAAGACATTGCAACCTATTTGATGACGCAGAAAAAGCAGGAGCCGTCGGCGTATCCCGACGCAGCGTTTATGGACAATCCCGCGTTGAAGGCCGAGGGGCAGAAGTGGATCAGGCACTTTGGTTGCGCCGGTTGCCACGAGATTGCCGGAATGGAAGACGAAGGGCGCATCGGCACTGAACTGACTTACGAAGGCAGCAAGCCCATCGAGCGTCTCGACTTCGCGCTGTTCACCACCGTTGCGCAACGCGGCGGCAAGGATGCCGAACCGATTACGAACAAAGAAGATCTGGCGCGCCTGCCGGACGGTCCCGCGAGAAAGCCCTGGTACAACCAGAAAGGATTCTTTGAGCACAAACTGGCCGAGCCCGAGGTGTATGACAAAGGCAAGGTCAAGGGCGAGATGGAAGCGGCGCGCATGCCCAACCTGCACCTCACCAAAGAGCAGGTGCTCGACCTCACAACGTTCCTGATGGGGAGCGAGGAGACGTCCCTGCCCTCGAGCTATCAATTCAAGCCTGGCGACGCGCGGCACGATATTCAGGAGGGCTGGTGGATCATCAAGAAATACAACTGCATGGGCTGCCACCAGTTCATCCCCGGCCAGAAGACGATTCTGATGGGATTGAAGCAGTATCAGGACCAGCAGGAGCAGTTGCCCCCGAAGCTTTTGACCGAGGGTGCGCGCGTCGATCCCGAGTGGCTGCGCAAGTTCCTGTCAAATCCGTCGTTGAGCACCACCGACACGAACCGCAACGGCGTGCGCCCGTACTTGAAAGTGAGGATGCCGACGTTTTCGTTCTCTGACAACGAATTGCGCAAGCTGGTGCGCTTCTTCCAGGCGCTGTCGCAGCAGCCGCTGCCTTATATTCCGGAGGAAGTACCGGTGCTGACGGCGAAGGAAACCGACATGGCGCGCAGCTTGTTCTCGAGCACGGCGGCTCCGTGCCTGAAGTGCCACGCTACCGGCGATCCCGCGCACGACAAGATCGCCACTGCGCCGAACTTCCTGCTGGCGAAAGAGCGCCTCAAGCCGGACTGGGTTGAGCGCTGGATCACCGATCCGCAGGCGGTCAGTCCCGGGACGTCGATGCCCTCGGGATTATTCAAGCAGCAGAATAATCAGTGGGTATTCGCCGGGCCGACCCCGGCGTCATTCCAGGGGTATGACGGTGATCATCGCAAGCTGCTGACTGATTACATCTTCCAGTTGACGGCGGAAGAACAGCGGCGAGTGGCAGCATCGATGCCGCGCGCGAAGGCAGCGGTGCCAACAAGAAAGAGCAATCGCAGGCAGGCCGCAGTGGAGCCGCATGAGGCGGTCAGCGGCGGTTCGCGGTAGAATAGTGAGTTCGTCAGCGTGGGATTCAGTTCTCAAGGTACGCCTTCAGGCGTGCCGCAAAGGTTTTGCATCATTCGCGCCTTCAGGCGCTCCGACTGGAAAACACAAAATATTTCAACTACCTCACAGAAAGGCGACATCATGAATAAGAAAACTTGGATGATTTTTGTCAGCATGCTGGCATTGTCCGCCCTGCTGCTGACCGCAGCTTGCAGCAAGAAAGAGGAACAACCGGCCAACACGATGTCTCAGACGGCAACCCCCGCGCCGGCGGCGACGCCAATCGATCCCGCAACCGCGGCTACTGTGAGCGGCACGGTCAAGTTCGAGGGCGCTGCTCCGAAGCAGGCGAAGATCGACATGAGCCAGGACCCAGCCTGCAAGGGCATGAACGAAGCCGAGACCATTGTGGTTGATAACGGCGATCTCGCCAATGTATTCGTGTACGTGAAAGACGGCTTGGGCAACCGCACCTTCAATGTTCCGACTACACCTGTCGTCCTCGATCAGCAGGGCTGCAAGTACCATCCCCACGTGCTGGGCGTGATGGCGGGACAAACCGTGGAGATCAAGAACGACGATCAGACCACGCACAACATCCATCCCACGCCGAAAGACAACCGCGAGTGGAACGAGTCACAGCCCCCGGCTGCCGCTCCGATCGAGAAGAACTTCGCCCGCGAAGAAATCATGCTGCCGGTCAAGTGCAACCAGCACCCATGGATGAAGATGTACATCAACGTTGTGAAGAGCCCGTTCTATGCGGTCACCGACAAGTCCGGAAAATATGAAATCAAGGGGTTGCCCCCGGGCGATTACACGATTGCGTTCGTGCACGAGAAACTCGGCGAGCAGGACCAGAAGGTAACGGTCGGCCCGAAGGAAACGAAGACCGTGGACCAGAGCTTCAAGGCTGGCGAATAGGTTAGTCTCGTCTGCTAAAATGATCCGTTCGGCGTTGCGGGCTGGGCCAGTCGGCGCGGCCCGCGGCGCTCGAGGGGTACGACTCTGAAAGCCATCCCAGCCACGTATAACCGCGCCCATCACGCCTTCGCCGTGTTTACGGCATGCGCGACTCTCGTTGTGATCACAGCGGGGGCGTTAGTCACCAGCAACGATGCCGGCCTCTCGGTTCCTGACTGGCCGACGTCGTTCGGCTATCTGGTGAGGGTTCCACACTTCGTAGGCGGCGTGCGTTATGAGTGGAGCCACCGCATGGTGGCCGGCACGCTTGGGATGCTGACCCTGGCTATCGCTATATGGACTCTGCTGGTAGAACGGCGGCGCTGGATGCGCTGGCTTGCCATCGGCGCCTTAGGCACGTTCTTCGTACAGGCCACATTGGGCGGGATGACGGTTCTGTTCTTCCAGCCGCCTTGGCTTTCGACGGCGCACGCCACGGTGGCGCAAACGTTTTTCTGCATTGCGGTCGCCATCGCGCTTTTCACCGGGCGCAGGTGGGTCACAGATCAACCGGAAAACGAGCAGCCGCGCGTGGAGTTCGACTCGCGCCGGCCGAGCCTCATGACGTTGACGTGGTTCTCCATCTTCGTGCTTTACGTGCAGCTCATTCTCGGCGGGATGTTTCGCCATCACGGCATGAGTTGGTGGCCACACGTGCTGAATGCGGTGACGGTGTCATTCGTGCTGGCCTGGACGGCTGTGCGCGCCCTTTCCGTCTATTCGCATATTGAAGCGGTGCGACGCCCGGCGATCATCATGCTCTCGCTTTTGATCGCGCAACTCTGCCTGGGCTTCACGGCATTTCTGACGCGCGTAACTTGGGGCAGGAATGCGGCGCAGCCGGAACTGCCCATGGTCGTCTCCACAGTGGCGCATGTGGCTGTGGGAGCGATGCTGCTGGCGACAACTGTGGTTCTCGCGATTCAGGTCTGGCGGCACGTCCCGGTCGCGTTTGAAGAGCGCGTCCCCCAGGCGCAGCACGATCCTTCGGCCGCGTGAGCATTGCTCAGATGCATGTTTGGGGACAGCCGCGCCCCGGCTGTCCGTCGAGCGCAGCTCGACTTTCTTGGGTCACATCGGCTCAGCTTTTGTTCATTCTCGTGATGTTTCGCCTTGTCTCGTCGTAAACTACTATTGGGTTAGTTCAGGACACGTTTTGGTCTCCAAAGTTGCCGCCATCGCCGACGCCACACCGGAAGTAGCTTTGCCCTCCGCGAGCGCCGTCATTTCCGTAGAGAATGTGGTGCACCGCTACGAGAACCGCACGGCCCTGAACGGGGTTTCATTCGATGTGCGTCCTGCGGAGTTGTTCGGGCTGCTGGGTCCGAACGGCAGCGGCAAAACGACTCTGTTCCGGATTCTTTCCACCTTGATGCTTCCGACAGGGGGCCGTGCCACCATTATGGGCTGCGATGCGGCGCGGGACCCGGCGCGCTTGCGGCGGCAGATCGGCGTAGTTTTCCAGGCGCAAAGCGTCGATATCAAGCTCACGGCTTACGAGAATCTTTGGCATCAGGGACATCTTTACGGTTTGCGCGGATCTTCTCTGAAGAGTCGAATTCACGAAATCCTCTCACGCGTGGGCCTGGCGGATCGCGCCAAGGAACTGGTCGAAACGTTTTCCGGCGGAATGCAACGGCGCATCGAGCTGGCCAAGGGATTATTGCATCATCCCGGAGTGCTGTTGCTCGACGAACCGACCACGGGTCTCGATCCCGGCGCACGCCGCGATCTCTGGCAATATTTGCAGACGCTGCGCGACGAAGAGCATGTTTCCGTGCTGGTCACTACGCATCTAATGGAAGAAGCGGAGCGTTGTGACCGGCTCGCCATCATGAGCGAAGGCAACCTGGTCGCACTCGGCACGCCTGCAGAACTGAAAAGCGAAATCGGCGGCGATGTGGTGCTGTTCGACGCTGCGCACGATGCGGCGGTGTTAGCCGAGCGCATTCGCGCGCGCTTTCACGTGGAAACCACCGTGCTCGAAAATCAGGTGCGCATCGAACGCGAAGGCGCACATCGTTTCGTAACCGAAGTCGTCGAGGCTTTTCCCGGAGAGATTGAGGCTATCTCAGTGAGCAAGCCGGCGCTGGAAGACGTTTTCATCCGCCGCACCGGACACAAGTTTTGGACCGAACAAAATGACGCGCAGGCCAGCGCAGAAGATCACAGCCGGAGGTAATTTTGCGACCTATGATGCTTGTTCTTTCAGTGGTTCTTGCCATTCTCCCGTTGCTGGGAGTGGCGTGGATTTTCGTGAGTGGCATGATCACTTTGTCGCCCCCGTCGGCCACGGTCGATGGCCTGTTCATGACTTTGATCCTGCTCACGCTTTCCGGGACCTTCGCGCTAAACGCGTACTGGGAAATGCGTGATCAGGGCATGATCAAAAAGAAAACCGCCGCTCCAGCCGCCAAGGCTCCCTCGGCGAAAGCGAGTTAACTTCATGGCCACGCAAGCCGCTACCCTCTCGAGACCGGCAACGCCCGCATCGGCTGGCGTGATGCTGCCCGCGTTCACACTGTGGTGGCGCGAGATCGTGCGCTTCTACCGGCAAAAGTCACGCGTGGTGGGCGTGCTGGCGTCGCCGCTGGTGTTCTGGGTTGTGCTGGGATCGGGGTTCGGCAACTCCTTTCGTTCGGCCGCCGGGCCGAGCCAGCAGCACTACATGGATTATTTCTATCCTGGCACGCTGATCCTGATCGTGCTGTTCACTTCGATCTTCACCATGATGTCGCTCATCGAGGACCGCAAGGAAGGCTTTCTTCTGTCCGTGATGGTCGCGCCGGTGCCCCGTTCCGCGATTGTGCTGGGCAAAGTTCTCGGCGGCACAACGCTGGCGGCGATTCAGGGACTGATCTTCCTCATCTTTGCGCCATTCGCGGGCGTGCATCTTCAACTGGTTCAGATCCTGCTGGTGGCTGTGGTGGTGTTGCTGGTCTCGTTCGCGCTCACTGCGCTGGGCTTCGCCATTGCCTGGCCCATGGATTCCACCTCCGCCTTCCACGGCATCATCAATCTGTTTCTGATTCCACTGTGGCTCTTGTCGGGCGCGCTGTTTCCGCTCTCCGGCGCCTCGGTTTGGATTCGCGCCTTGATGTATATGAACCCGCTCACTTACGGGGTTGAAGCGCTGCGCGGCCTGCTCTACCCGGGGATGAATACGCAGTTCCCGTTGCCCTCGGCGATGGCAACGCTGCTCTTGTTTTCGCTGGTGATGTTTGGACTCGCATTTCTGATGGCCAACCGCCGCACGACGAGGCCCGCCGCTTGATTGTTAGGATTATGATCGCCCGAATATGATCGCCAAAATATGATCGCTGAGCAATACGCCTACTTCCCTGCCCTGATCGCCGGTTTGAACGGGACCAGCGCCGTGCTTCTGGTTACCGGACGATACATGATTGCCCGCGGCCGAATGGCCGCGCATCGCAACTGCATGATTGCCGCGGTCATAGCCTCGGCGCTGTTTCTGGCTTGCTACTTGTATTTTCATTATCAGGTCGGCGATATCCGTTTTCTGGGCGATCATTTTTGGCATGTTATTTATCTGGTCGTCCTGATCCCCCATGTGACGTTAGCGATCGTGATCGTCCCTATGGTGATCGTCACGCTAAGCCGCGGCCTGCGAGCCAAGTATGATCGTCATCGCGCCATCGCCCGCTGGACCTTCCCGTTATGGATGTACGTCAGCCTAACCGGCGTGCTTGTGTACTTCATGCTGTATCAGTGGTTTCCTCACAGCTGAAAGGCATTGATGATTGCTGATTGTTGATTGCTGATTGAAAACTCTAGAGGACGGATTTTGATTCTCAATCAGCAATCAACAATCATCAATCAACAATTGGGTTTGTATGTCGATCGTGCGATTAAAGATCGATGTCTCTGGCACGGTAGGCGACGAAGCCTGGCGCGGAATCAAGCAGTTCGATCAGATCCAAAGCGCCGACTTCGGCCCGCAATACGGCAGCGGCGGATTTCCCCCAAGCCCTGTGGCCACGGCCGCCTCGGCCATGCCTCCAAGCGAAGCGCGGCGGAACACTTATCCCAAAGGCGCCTGGATCGGGGCCGAAATCCGCCTCCAGACGCCGCTTCTGGCCCAATATGCTGTTTCACATTATCTTGAGCAAGAGCGCGTGCTCGACGCCGATGTCGTAGAGTAGTTGCTAGTTTCGGGTTTTCTCTGTGTCTCAGTGACTCCGTGGTAGGTTTTGCTCTTATGTCTGCCAATCCATTTCCGGCCCCGCCAATCGACGACGCTAAACTGCGAAAGCCCGGGATGTCCCGCACGCAGAAGCTACTCTTCTTCCTGACCGCCTGGCTGATCTGCTTGATGCCTTTCCTGTTCTGGTGGAACACGTGGTTTGGCCGCAAGCTCACGGACCAGCAACTGTCCGAGTACATTCACGACACGAAGAAGCCGCGTCATATTCAGCAAGCGCTGGTGCAGGTGGGCGAGCGCATCACTCGGCACGATGCCACCGCGAAACAATGGTATCCGGACCTGGTGCGGCTGGCCGCCGATCCGGTAGAAGAAGTGCGCAACACAGACGCCTGGGTGATGGGGCAAGACACGTCCGGCGCGGGATTTCACGAGGTGCTCTTGAAAATGCTAACCGACCCCTCGCCGATGGTTCGCGGCAACGCCGCGCTTTCGCTCGTGCGCTTCGGTGACGCGTCAGGCCGCCCGCAGATTCTCGCGTTGCTGCAGCCCGCGCAAATCACGTCACCGGAATCCGGCCGCATCATCGATGCAGATCGCCCCGGCACTGCCATCCACCAGGGCGGACTCATCGCGAAGCTGGAATACGGACACCAGCAAACGGCAGAAATCCGCTCCCCAATTCCCGGCCGAATTCGCTCGGTCGCGGGTACCGGAGCGAACGTCGCCGCCGGAGCGGAAGTAGCAGTAGTCGACCCTGCGAACGAACAAGTGTGGGAAGCCCTGCGCGCCCTGTATCTGATCGGCCAACCCGACGACCTCTCCGCCATCCGCCCGTACGAGCGCGACCTGCCGGATATTTCGAATGATGTGCGACAGCAGGCAACCGAGACGGAGCAGGCGATAAGAAAACGATCCGGGTCGCAAGAATAACAACTTCAGCCGCCGCGATTTTCTTTGCGCCCTTTGCGGCACTTCTTAGCGCACCTGCGGTTAAAAGCTACTTGGCCGCTAGACCCTAAGCCCTGATCCCGTTGTCACCCAACGGCGTCCATTACCACGCGCTCCACGCTCTTCCATGCCGCCGACCGCGGATCGACCACCTCAAAATGCCCCGCCCGCGCAATCTCCACCAGCCGAGCATCTTCTTTCCTCTTCCGCTTTGCGCTCACGTAATCTCTGCTGAACTCCACCGGCACCACATCGTCCACCGAGCCATGGACTAACCACTGCAACGCCCCCACGGTCAGCTTCATCGGATCGGCCTCGCGATAGTGGTCGGGCACTTCCGTCGGCTTCCCTCCCAAAAACTCCACCACGGCATCGTTGCTCAAGTGCAACTGGTACGCACGCTGTAAATCCACCACCCCCGCGATTGATACGACAGCCTTCACGCCCGCTTCGTGTGCGGCCAGACACACCGCCAACTGCCCTCCCGCTGAATGTCCGATGACAGCCACGTGCTTTGTATCGAACTCATATTTGCGCGCATTCTGCACCAGGAACTGATACCCCGCGCGCATATCGGAAAACGTCCCCGGCCAGCCGCCGCCCGCATTGCCCACCCGGCGGTATTCTAAATTCGCCGTCGCGACTCCCTTCGCCGTCAAAGCCGCGCACAGATGCCCCATATACCCGAGATCGTACTTCGCCCGCCAGTATCCTCCGTGAATGGAGATCACCAGCGCATGCGGACCTTTCTCCTTCGGCAGCCGCAAATCCACAAACTGATTCTCGTCGGTCCCATAAGCCACGCGTGCATCCGCCTTCGGCGGAGGCAGACTCAAAATGTCCTCTGCTGATGTCATACGGTGGATATCTCTAACAATATTTCAGTATGAAGCGTTCCCTGCAATGGCTGTTCTCAAAAGGAGGTTGAGCCCGCATTGTGTCCTCGTTTATAATATCGTCTCACGATACGCATGCAACCCGGTTATCAGAGACGGCATCATGAGAAAATGAGTGCGGCAAAACTCAGTCAACTTTGCCAAGGTTCAGTCTGGCCGCTGTTCGATAGGCAGCCGCCGACGTTCCAGTAAATCCGTCAACTCGAACCGACAAGACACAATAACACTCAACAGTTCAAAACGTTCGCCAGGAATGCGACTGCAATTGCCCACGAGCGCATCGGCATTACTCTCTCCTTTGGCACAGGAACGCCCGGCTGAACGCTTCTCCATCGCGCTGGCCATGGCGATCCTGGCAGTTCTGTTGCGCGGACTGCTGGATCCGCTTCTCGGGCATGTCGCCTTTTATGCAACCGTCTACATGGCTGTCGCGTTCTGCGCCGTGGTTTGCGGTTTATTTCCCGCGATATTGGGCGCCCTGGTGGGCTTCCTCGGGATTTTCTATTTGTTTGTCGATCCACGTCATTCGCTTTCCATACCGCCGTCACAGATTCACAGCACGGTGGGCTTCTTCCTTGTATCCGCCGTGCTCATAGCTCTCGGCGTGACCAATCGGCGAAAGCAAATGCAGCTTGATGCTACGGTTGTGGCTCTCAGGAGCGAGGCCAAGGAGCGCAACCGCGCCGAGCGAGAACTTCAGCAAGCACACGATCAGCTTGAGCAGCGCGTGGAGGAGCGTACCGAGGCGCTTTCACAAGCCTTGACCAGGCTGGGGGCGGAAGTAAGAATCCGTGAACGGACGGAGGAGCAACTCCGCCATCTATCGCTCCGCCTGATGACAACACAGGATGAAGAACGCCGCCGCATTGCCCGCGAGTTGCACGACAGCGCCGGACAGACGTTGGCGGCCCTCAAGATGACAATGGCGTCCTTCCGCATCGCGCGCGCCGACGCACCTGAAGTTTCCCGGCGCCTGGACGAGATGAGCGCTCTTGCGGACGGAGTCCTACAGGAGATACGCACTGCGTCCTACCTGTTGCATCCACCCCTGCTTGACGAAGCGGGCGTCGCCTGCGCCGCGCGATGGTTCGTCGAAGGATTTGCGAAGCGCAGCGGAATCAGCGTGAGCTGCAACATCGCTGAGAACATCGAACGCCTGCCCAGACTCTTCGAACTGGTGCTATTCCGGGTATTGCAAGAAAGCCTGACCAATGTTCATCGCCACTCCGGAGCTTCAAAGGCAACTGTGAATCTCAAAGTGGAATCTGGTCAGATTAGGCTTGAGGTCGCGGATAATGGCGGGGGAATCGCCGAGGGCCACCTTCAGCGATTCGATTCCGCGTCAGGAAATGAGGGAGTGGGAATTGCGGGGATGCGGGAGCGAGTACATGAATTAGGGGGTCGATTCGACATTCGTTCCGGTCCGACGGGGACCACCGTTTCCGTGGTTTTGCCGGTGCCAGAGTCTTCGCCAACGTCAAAGATCGACCTCAGTTCCCTAGCCGTTTGAAGCGGGTTATTCATAGCGCCGCGCGTCATCGGATCCCGCCTCGCAGCCCGCATGGCCGGCACCATGCCGCTGACGATCCACACTACGGCCAGAATCGCGGCCGCTTTCTTCCTGTGATCCCTACAAATCATTTCTCTCGCCTGCAGAATTCCGCTATCCTCTAGCGGGATGACTACGCTGCCTCTTTCCGATCTTCTCGGCGCCACGGTTTATGACGCGTCCGGCGCGGCAACCGGACGCGTGCGCGAAGTCACCTTGGCCCCTCAGGAAGACCGCGACCACATCGCCTCGTTCATCGTTAAAACTAAATCCGGCAATCGCGTTCTTCCCTCCGCCGCCGTCACCAGCATTGACGCCAACATTCACACCTCTTCCAAACCCTCGGACTGGCCCGCCGCCAATGGCGCCGAAGGTTTGTTCCTCCTCGAACGGGACCTTCTCGATCAGCAAGTGATCGACGTTCACGGACGCAAGGTAGTCCGCGTGAACGATGTGGAACTCCAAATCGACTCCACCAAGGAATCTGGAAACCCGCACGCCGTCCTGCGGGTTTATTCCGTTCGACATCGGGGCGCGCGGCGCGATTCGCCGCCTGCTGCGCGGCCTCGCTCCCCGCGCCGCTCTTCAAGTCCTGATCCAGAGGATTCCTCCCCGCACCATCCCCTGGAGCTTTATCGATCTCATCGAAACCGACCCCGCGCGCCGCATCAAACTCAAGATTTCTCACGAAGGCCTGGCCACACTCCATCCCGCCGACATCGCTGACATCGTCGAAGAACTCGCACCCGCCGAGCGCGAAGCCGTCTTCCGCACCCTTGATGAAGATGTAGCCGCCGAAACTCTCGAAGAAGTCGAGCCCAGCGTTCAGAAGTCGATTGTCGAGTCTCTAGGCTCCGAACGCGCCGCCGACATCGTCGAAGAAATGGATCCCGACGCCGCCGCCGACCTGCTGGCCGACCTGCCGCAGGATCGCACTGAACAAATCCTGGTCGAGATGGAGCCCGGAGCCAGCCAGGAAGTAGTCGAACTCCTCGAACACCGCGAGGAAACCGCCGCCGGACGCATGACCACCGAGTTCCTTGCCCTCCCGGTGACTGCCACGGTGGAGAATGCCATTGGCGTAATGCGCGAGTTCGAAGGCGGCATCGAAACCGTCAGCACCATCTACCTGGTCGATTCTCACGGCACCCTGGCGGGCGCCGTTCCCCTGGTCAAGCTCGTTCTGGCCCAGCCCGAGACTCCACTACTTTCCCTAACCCAGGAACCGCTAGTCCTGGCCCACGAAACCACCAGCGATAACGAGGTCGCCGAACTCTTCGACAAATACAACCTGGTAACCCTCCCGGTAGTCGACGAACACAACAAACTGGTAGGCGTAGTAACCTCCGACGACGTAATCAGCATGCTCCGCGCCAAACTGTAAAAGGTCTACCCCGTGTCCCCTGTGGTTAAGCTTTTGCCTTTACCCCTCACGCGCCACAAATCCGCGCCATCAAACCACTAGGTATAATCATTCGTTCTCAAGGAGAAGCCCCTTGCCCTTTGACGACCTCCGCCAATGGATCGCCGCCCTGGACCGAGCCGGTGAACTAAAGCGCATTCAAACCGAAGCCGACCCCATTTTAGAAATCGCAGAAATCACCGACCGCGTAAGCAAGTCGAAAACGAGAAAGCCCGGAGGCCCTGCCCTTCTATTCCAAAATGTCAAAGGCTACCCCGGCTCTCAACTCCTGATCAACCAGTTCGGCTCCGAAGCCCGCATGAAGCTGGCCCTCGGCGTAAACTCCTACGAAGAATTCGCCGACCGCATCAAAATGTTTCTCGAAGTCAAATCCCCGCAAGGATTCCTCGACAAATTAAAAATGCTCCCCCTCCTGACCGAAGCCGGAAAATTCTTCCCGAAAACCGTCCCCACCGGCCCCTGCAAAGAAGTGATCAAGCGAGACAATTTTTCTCTGCTCGACTTCCCCATCCTGCAATGCTGGCCCCAGGACGCCGGCCGCTTCATCACCCTCCCTTGCGTGATCACCCGCGACCCGAAGACGGGCAAACGTAATGTGGGCATGTACCGCCTCCAGGTCTACGACGCCCGCACCCTGGGCGCGCATTGGCAGAGACAGAAGGTTGCGGCTGAGCATTACCGGCAAGCCTTGAGAAATGCTGGGGGCGGATATGCCGGCAGCACCACGAAGGAGGGTGCCCCACTTCTCGCATCTTTTGCGAGAAGTGGGAACGCCGGAACTGTTGATCTGATGGCCCGTACATCCGGCGGGCAAGTTCTCTCCAACAATCCCCCGGGCAGAATGGAAGTCGCTGTCGCGATCGGCACGGACCCAGCCGTGACTTTCTCCGCCATCGTTCCTGCGCCGCCGGATGTCGAGGAATATCTGATTGCTGGTTTTCTTCGTGCTGCTCCGGTTGACCTGGTTAAGTGCGAGACGGTTGATCTTGAAGTTCCGGCCTCGAGCGAAATTGTTCTTGAGGGCTACGTCAATCTTGACGAACTCCGCACGGAAGGCCCCTTCGGGGACCACACCGGCTTCTACTCTCTCGAAGATCTCTATCCCGTCTTCCACGTGCAATGCATCACGCACCGCAAAGATCCCATCTACGCGACCACCATCGTCGGCAAGCCGCCCATGGAAGACGCGTACATGGGCAAGGCCGTCGAGCGCGTTTTTCTGCCGCTGATGCGGCTCACCATTCCTGAATTGATCGACATCAATCTTCCCATCGAGGGCGTCTTTCACAACTTGATGATCGTCTCAATTCGCAAGTCCTATCCCGGGCAGGCCCGCAAAGTGATGAACGCCATCTGGTCACTCGGCCAGGCCATGTTCACCAAAGTCATCATCGTGGTCGACGAAGACGTAGACGTGCAGAACCTGGCCGACGTAACCCTGAAAGTTCTCAACCACATCGACCCCGAGCGTGACATTCAGTTCACGCTCGGCCCCGTCGATTCGCTCGACCACGCGTCGCGCCTGGCCAATTACGGGTCGAAGATGGGCATCGACGCTACGCGGAAATGGGCTACTGAAGGTTTCACGCGGCCTTGGCCGGATGAGATTGTTATGGATGCGAAGACGAAAGCGCTGGTGGATGGGAAGTGGAGGGCGTTGGCCAAAGAGTTGGGGTTGGAGTGATCGTGTCGGACGGACACTCCTTTCGGCCCACCCTTGAATTCTTATGCTGCAGTACAAGGAGCGACGTTCTAGATCGCAATGTCAAAATGGTTCTCGGCGTTGTTGATGGTGACGACATGTCTCGAAAAGAAACCGTTCTGCCCTAAGAGCCCCATTCCAACATGCTCCAATGTTTCGCAAAAACCTGCGTATAGCTCGAATGTGAAGGCAATTGTGCGGGGCCCTCCGGCTGGAGGTACATTCCATACCTGGACGGTGACGGTTTCGAAATACGCAAGCTGCGGAGCATCGGCAGTCCCCGAGAACACAAAACTATTTGGGTTGGGAATAGCTATTCCAAGCTGGCCCGCCAATGACGCCGGAAACAGGCACTCATCGGCACCGCTATCTACGAGAGCTAGAGTGTTCACCGAGAGATTGTTTCGTTGAAGCGTGAGGAAAAGTACCGGGCGTTTCGTAGTTTTGGTGCTCGGGAACGCCCCGCTGGGTGAAGATCGGAAAATGACGAAGGGAAACTGCATTTACAGTATCAACGCGCCGACGGGCGGAACCTTCATCAACACCGGATCTTCATTTCCGCTCTGTCTTGCCTTTTGCAGCGCCTCTTCAATCGTCTTGCCCGTGCCGACGATGCGGTTGTCGCCTTTGGCGAGGGCAATCCACTCCCCGGCAGGAGCTTCTTTCAAGACCTCGGTTAGATCAATTGGCTGCATGATAGTGAACCCTGCTTATAAGCATAGCATCTCTCGGCGTTGGCCAGGACGGCTAGTCCGTTGGGGGTTTGTAATCCTTCATTCTGTTCTCGAGAACAGGATTAAGAAGTTTTAGCTGAGTTTCCTTTGCGCCCGGAACAGCGAAAGTAATCAACTCTGTCCCGTATTCTGCGACTGCCTTGTTATACGTGGCTGGCTGCAACTTCAACATTCTTCCATACAGCTCGGTCACTGCATAAGCGACAAGAAGATTCGAGACTTGGGTGTTAGGTTCACAGCAGCGCCTAACGAGGGCGTCAAGAAATTCCGCGTTTGCCAATTTGACGAAATCGCTACTCAGTTGCCCCTCGATGCGCTGACCATAGTACCTGTCTCTTTCGAATTCATCACGACGGTTGTACTGTACGACTCTCCCAAAGTCATAGAAGTGCTTGATGACCGCTTCCGCGATGGTGGGGTAATTGAAGGCTGCGTAGTTTCCTATGATCTCGGTTGCTGTTGGCAATCCATGATGCGTCTCAAGCGCTTTCTTGAGCACGTCTGTCGCGTCATCGATAAGGCAAGCTGCATATCCGGTGCGTGCATTCCAGTCATAGCTGTACTGTTTTGCGAAGTCTCCAGACTCCACCCATTGCTTTGCAGCGAGAAAGTCATGGATTGTCCTGTGTACGAACTCATAGCCGTCCTCAACAGGGACGAGAATACCGTAGAATTGCGCGATTTCGAGTAGCACCGTACGCGGCTCTACTTTTTCCCATCCCAATCGCATCAATTCCCGTTTTGCGATCTCCTCTGCCTTTTGTTGCTTCATGAAAGGCGACGTGGTTCGGTACGCGATGTGCTTGAGTATGCGTTCACGATCATAGCCGTCCAGTGGTGTTGTACTTGGCCTGTCAACTTGTTTATGTTCATCCCACTTATTACGTAGTACCTCCAATGCACGCTCCAAGAGCCGCAACGCACTGCGAGGCTGACGGCTGGTAGAGCTTGTTCTAACAATGCAAGCAAGGGTCAACAGCAAAGGGTGAGATAGAAATTCTTTGAAACCACGAACCTCCAACTGGCTCACTACGGTCTCGGCATCATCGCGCATGATCGCAAACTTCGAGAGGAAGACTTTTACGAAGCGGATTTGGTCGTCTCTTGTGAAGCGATCAAGGCGCACCTCATGAGCGTTTAGAGGAGCGATCTGGTAATATTCGCGGCATGTCAAATAGAACTTACCCGCTCGGTGCGCTTGGTATTTCAGCAGAGCTTCCGCCACTCGTTTCCGCTGATCGTGACTGACCTCGTCGTAGCCGTCCACAAGTAGCAGCGAGCAAGCTCTGTGTTGCTTCTTTTGAATGCGCGAGCAGGCGTCTACGTAACGTTCGAGATCATCAACGGCAGTCGGTCGACGTAGACTAATCAGTACCGGCAAAATCTCGTCAGTCTTGATAGTTGAGCGAAAGATATGGTGCAGGAAAGTTGTCTTTCCCCAGCCTGGGAAACCAAAAATCAGCGCGTCCTGATCCCGCTTGAGGAATTGCTCAACAGTGATCGGGTTCTGGTTGAGTCCGCGCAAGATGGAGCGGCTAACCCTGTCTTCATGTGCGAACGAGGACTCCGCATCTACCTCATTCTCATCTGGGCTAACGAAGATTCGATTTGGCTGATAGATACCTTCGAAAGGCAGAGGGCCCCGCATGCCCAAGCAATGCACCCACGCCGTTTGACTCAGAGCGGTTTGCTGTAAGCTCCTGAACCAGTTTGCTAGTTCTTTGCTTTCGGCGTCCTTCCCAAATAGCCTCAGAAACTTCTGCTCTGCGTACTCAAGAGCGCCCCGCGTTACGTCTATAGAAAGGCCCGAGTCACCCATAGTAGCAGGGTAGTCTCGGCGCTGATGGAGGGTCAACTCTGGCGGCAAACCGGCACATCGCGCGGTTTCCCGAAGACCCGCCGCTCGGGCGCAATCATGGGCATCCAAACGGCTTCAGGGCCTCAACAAGGCACCGCGGTTTTCCAAGTCTTGTCCTTTGTCCAGCTCTCACGTTGTTCTGACGAAACCCGACGTCAGAGGCGACGGACAGGACGGTCCGTCCCACACAAGCAGAATCCCCGCCCTGTCCCTGCAAAGGACGCATGGACAAGGACGGGGCAGCCACACTCCATCTGCTCGCCGGGCAGCAGGTTCCTCACCGGGCTTGGCGCCCGGTTCGGAATGACATCACTTTTTGATTACGTCTCCCTCTCGGCGGGTGAAGCTGGGTTAATTTGCAGCGGATTTACGGCACGGCTGAAGTCGTGCCCTTCCCAGTCGTGACGAAAATCGAAAATCCCATTGTGTTGACGTTCTTGGAATCCCACTTCTCGCAAAAGACGCGAGAAGTGGGGCACCCCATTTTGTGGCTGTCTCGGGCAAAGTCAACGTCCACGGCGGCGGGCATGGGCGCCCGCCCTACACTGGCGACGTTTCTTTGGTTGGAGTAGGTGCCAGGCTTCGCGGTATTTTTCGTGGCGGCGGCTGCCTCGGGGATCGCCTCCGAAGGGGTAGACTCGGACCATCAGGCGACCATGCAGGGCGCGGGTGGGAATTAGATACCAGATATCTGTGCCCAGAATTACTACCGCAAGATAATCAACCTTGGATGGTAGATAGGGCATGTGTTTGCGCGTCGTTTTCCAGTAGGCGTTGACCGTGTAGGCGCGGGAGTGGGTGCAGGTGGTGGATTTTACCTGGACTCGCCAGAGGCGTTTGCCGGAATCGACTAGGAAGTCGTAACGGTGGCTTTCGCCGTAGGGCTTGGCGACGATGAGGCCTTTGGTGGTGGCCTTTACCATGAATTGCATTTCCGCGAGTTCGCCGAGTTGCTTGCGCGTTGCACCTTTCCAGTTGGGATAGACAATCTTCTTACGGCTCTCATGAAGAGCCGGGATGTTTGGATTCGACTTGGGCCGGCCTATACGTTTCCCGTTCCGCGACAAAACACTCATACTGATCTCCAGTTTTCTGCACTGTTCAGATTATTCGGGTTGTAGGTGGAGGCACTGACACTTCTGTCGGCTTGTGGCGGTGCCCAGAAACACGAAAGGCGCGAACCGGAGGGTCCACGCCTTTTTATCCGCAAACACAAACGGCGCAGACCGGATGGGCTGCGCCGCTATTTCGACTCTATAATATCATTATATCATACTGCATAGGGTAAAAGCGCCACATTAGCCATATTTATTTCTCCCAGCGAATCAATAACTTAATCGAAAAAGCTCATACTCAGGGGCTTGACAAAGTTTTCCACAGGCGGGTTAAAGACTACTTTTTAAAGCGCTGTGAATTGACGCGTTACCGCCTCAGGATTACACTCTCCTCCCGGAGGTATTCCCATGCGGTGTTTAATGAAAGTTTCCATTCCTGTGGAAGCGGGCAATGCCAGAATCGCCGCTGGCAGCCTGGGCAAGACCATCGAATCCATTCTCGGCGACCTGAAACCTGAAGCGGCCTACTTTGCCGAAGACGATGGCAAGAGAACTGGATTCATCTTCTTCGACTTGAAGGATACGTCGCAAATCCCCGCTGTGGCGGAGCCCTGGTTTCTGGCTTTCGATGCTCGTATCGAGTTGCATCCGGCCATGAACCTGGAAGACCTGAAGAATGCCGGACCCGGCATCGAGCGGGCGGTCAAGAATTACGGGCGTGGCTCACACTCGAAAGCGGCGTAGAGTCAGGGGTCAGGGGCTAGGGGTAAGGGGCCAGTAAGATCATTTGGCTGATCCCTGTTCCCTAGTCCCTGAACCCTTTGTTATCGCAATCCGCTGTCGCGAGAAGCGATGCGCCCTTACTTTAGGTTCAAATCCTCGAATTCGAATCGCTACTGATTCTCTGTTACCTTGGCGGCTTTGGGCATGGTTGCGTGTTCTTTTCTGTAGGCGCGGGCGACGTCGCCGAGGGGAGTGTGGTAAATGGGAGATGCAAGCTCCGCCAGTGGAACTTCGCCTTTGGCCCAGCTGATGGTACCGCTGGTGAGCAGGCTGGACTCGGTTGCCATGGCGTGCTGGGCGGCGTGCTGGGGACGATCGTCGGGCATCACAATGGGCTGCGGGTTATTGCTCAGGACGGAAGCGGTTTGTCCAAAGGCGGCCCCACAGACACACAGAAAACAGAGAATAAGGATTGTGGTTTTCATAGATTGATCCTGTCTGGGGGAATTACCTGGTAATGTGAAAGATCGACGGAATGCCGGAATGGCGCGGCTTCCAGCATGGTAAGGGCAATCCGGGTACCAAACCGGCACGGGTTTGATTCGAGTTAGGGGTTGCTGGCGCAGGCTGGTAGCAAGGATTTGCACATTTGTGGAAGATCGGGGTTGCCGGGGGAATTGAAAAAAACACTTAATCGCGGAGATCGCGGAGAATGGCCGCAGCGGGGGCTGAGAACGGAGTCATCGTTCTGGCGTATACTGCCCACTTCGATCATGCTTCAGATTATGAAACTCGCCGTTCGGTCTGCGGTCATTCTGGTTTTTCTTCTGCCTGCGGCGTTGTGGGGACAGACCGATTGTGAGGCGGGTAATGGACCGCTGGACTCCGCTCCGCCGAAGACGATCAGCGTGCAGGAAGTGATCCAGAAGTTGGGTGCGGGCGAGACATCCGCCAAAGAAGCCCGGCTTCATTACGCATACAAGCAGGATGTGCTGGTGCAGACGCTCACCGGCAAAGATGTTACGGGAGAGTTTCACGAGGTCACCAGCATTTCGTACGACGCGAAAGGCAAGCGGCAGGAACAAGTGACGTTCGCGGCGCAGTCTACGTTGCGAGGAATTCAACTTACGGCGGACGACTTCGACGACATTCGCGTATTCATGCCGCTGATGCTTTCCAGTGAAGACCTGGCGCAGTACAACCTGACTTATTCCGGGCAGCGGCACGTCGACGATCTGGACACGTACGAATTTCGCATCGAACCGAAGAACAAACAAAACGGGAAACGATTTTTTCAGGGCCGCATCTGGGTGGACGCGCAGGATTTTCAGATCGTGAAAGTGTGCGGCAAAAGCGGTCCAGAGAAGGCGAAGCTGAAGAAGCATGAGCGGGCGGACTTGCACCCCACCTTTGTAACCTATCGCCAACTTGTGGATGGGCACTACTGGTTTCCGGCGTACACGCGCTCGGATGACACATTGCTATTTCAGACCGGGGCTGTGCAGGTGAAAGAGATCATCAAGTACAGCGGCTACAAGCGGGTTGGCGGCGGATGAGCGGAAAACGAAATTGATATCCTCGGTACGCTCGAGAAAGGCCAGATCGGTGATCCGGGCCTTTGTTTTGGGTAAAGTTGCCACAGCGATTACGTGATGGTAAGAGTCAGCGTAGTGGTTTCGGTGACGCCTCCGCCTTTGCCCGTAATCGTGATCGTGTAGGTTCCAGCTTTCGCGGAACTCGGGCATTGAAGAAAGAGTCTTTATCGCAGTGCTGAAGCTCTGCTCCAACCAAATCAAGCGCATCATCTGAGTTTCTTTGCACGTCCTAGCTTCCGGCTACGGTCTGCGTGCCGCCATATTTCGTGAACACGGAGTCGCGGGAGATTACACCTTCCAGTTGGCGTGAGTTGGCGCGATTGACCACCGGGATGAGCGGGTAGACATTCACGTAGCGGAGCGCGGTATCGAGGGGGAGATCTGGGTAAAGACTGGGCAGCGGCTGCGGCGGGAGAACTGAGCCCAGCGTGAGTTCGCCTTTGCCTTCCTGGAAAAACCGCTTGAGTTGATCGCGGGTGACGGCGCTCCACCCGCTGGGATGCAGGCGGACCAGGAAGATGGAGTCGGGGGAATCCTGAATGCGGCGCGCATTGGCGTCGACGTAGTCCTGCGCATTGAGGATTGTTGCGGGATTGGGGAGCATGGCATCTTCGACGCGCAGGATGGTTTCTTCGCGCTCCTCTTCGAGCGAGGGCAGGATAAGGCCATCTTGACGGGTGAGCAGGTCGAAGATGGGAATGGCCTGCAGACCGCGGGAGACGAGGTAAGAGAAAGTGTTGGCGACGATGACGGGGACGATGATCTCGTAGTTGCCGCTGACTTCGAGCACCATGAAGACGGACGTCATCGGGACGCGCAGGAATCCGGCGAAGAGGACGCCCATGCCGACCAGAACGTAGGTTCCGGTCGATCCGGTGAGGTAAGGGAAAAAGTGGTGCATGCGGTCGCCGACAGCGCCGCCGAGCATGGCTCCGATAAAAAGCGTGGGCGCGAACATGCCGCCGGGAGTGCCGCTGACGAAGGAGACGATGGTGGCGAGGATCTTCAAGATAGCCAAGATGGCAAGAACTTCCCAGACGTATTGGTTATGCATGGCCTGGTCCATCGAATCGTAACCAGCGCCCATAACCTGAGGAAAGCCGAAGAAGCCGATGAGGCCGACGAGGAGTCCGGCGACCGCGGGCTGAAAATATTGCGTCCAGCGCGGCAGGGCCTTGAGGCGTGGGCGCAGGTAGCCGATCGACTTGGCGAAGATGACCGAGGCAATGCCACCAACAATACCCAGGACAGCATAGGCAATGAGTTCGGTGGGACGCTTGAAGGTGGTGATTGGGATGCGAAACAGCGGCTCGCTGCCGAGAAAACTGCGCACGATGACGACGCTGGCAACGGCGGAGAGCACGACGGAACCAAGGATGCCGGCGCTCCAGCGACCGATGACCTCTTCGATGACGAAGAGAACGGCGGAGATAGGAGCGTTGAAAGCGGCGGCGAGGCCGGCCGCGGCGCCGACTGGAGCCATGAGCCGAAGTTTTTCGCGGGAGATATGGAGCCAGCGTCCGAGCGCGGAAGCGATGCTGGCGCCGATCTGGAGAGAAGGATCTTCAGGGCCCAGGGATTGGCCCGAGCCGATGGCGATGGCGGCGCAGATGAATTTTCCGACGGCAGTGCGGAATGGGATGACGCCGTTGAAGATGTAGAGCGCGGCTTTGGTCTGATTAACCCCGCTGCCGCGAATGCCGGGAAACAAGTGCATTACCAGGATGGCAACGACCAGCCCGGCGAGTGCCGGCACCTCAACCAGTCGCCAACTGTGGGTTTGTGGAAGCGGGCCGAGGAGGGCGAGGTGCGTCCAGTCGATGGCGAGGCGAAAGCAAACCACGGCGAGGCCAGAGAAGATTCCGATGAAGACGGAGAGGATGAGAAAAAATACTTCTTCCTGGAAGGCACCTTCCAGCGTGGAAAAGAGGCGACGGGAAATCCGGAACCGGGAGACCGCAGGCGGCGGCAGAGCATTCCCGGCGGAGGCGGTGATTATCGGAGGAGTGCTCATTGGCTGGCGGCCTCGCGTTTTTGCGAGATCAGGAGCAGTGCGAGGTCGAGGCCTTGCGGCGGACCGCAAATAGCGGCGCTCTGTTGTTCGATTTGGAAAACTACGTCCATGATCGAATCTGGGAGGTCGGTTTCTGCGGGCAAGCGCAGACGCGCGAGATCGGGCTTCGTGGTGGTCCAGCGCTCCTGAAGGCTGGACAGGGGAGACGCGGTGATTGTGGCAGGGATCTTAAGGTCGATGTCTTTTTGCTGAGCACATTCCTCAAGCCGTTTTTCAGCCTGGTCGAAGGCGGCGGTGATGCGGCGGTTGCGTTCCGCGTCGGAGATGTGGCGAAGGAAAGGATTCGCGCGGAGGATGAGGTCGGTGGTCGCGAGGAGTTCGCGAGCATTGGCATTCTGCGGATCGGCGTTGACGGCCGCCCGCAAATAGCGCTGGGCAGTTGCATAGTTGCCGGAATGGTAGGCGGATTTTCCTGCACCCGTGAGGGCAATGGCGTTGCCGGGATCGAAACGAAGAACTTCTTCATATTGAGCGAGCGCGCCGGCATAATCCTGAGCTTGCTCGAAGAGTTGTGCCGCCTCCAGATGCGCAGCGGGATCGGACGGCAAAGACGTGGCGAGGGCCAGAAGTTCTGATTCAGCCTTATCGGGCGCGCCTTTCTTGAGCAGGAACTGGATCAATTCGATGCGAGCCTTCGTGCGGTTGGCGTCAGGATTGGAGTTCCAGACTCCGTACATGGCGTTGTGGTAATAACGAGTGGCGTCTTCGATGGAACTGCGGTGCGCGGCGACGCGAGCCAGAGCGAGATTCACCGCGGCGTCTTGTGGAGTGCGCTGCCAGAGCGCGAGCAGGTAAGACTCGGCTTCGTCGAGGCGGCGGGGATCGTTGCTGTCGCGTAAGGCGCGGGCCAGGCTTAGCTGGTACTGGGAGTTGCTGGGTTCGCAGGTGAGGGCAGCGCGGAAGGCGGCGATGGCGTTGACGTAGCGGGCAGCACTGGCGTCTGCGAGTCCCTGCGCGTAAAGCTTGCGGCCCCTTGCTTGTTGATTGGCGTTGAAGCGGGTGACGAGATGGCTGACCCCGGCGAAGGCTACGACGGCGCCGAACGTCAGAATGAGGATTATAAGGGGAGCGGAGCTTGGGACGAGTTTGGCGGGCTTCCACAACATATCTCGTATCACGATAGCATTTTTAGAGATGCTGGAAGGGTTTGAGTACAAAAGTGGGCCCAAGGCCTCGAGTTCAGGTAAGATACTTCGTCGCAGGTGCGGCTTAAGAATGAATCGCGAATACCACAAGGGATACAGCCAGGAACTGAACCGGGATATGGAGGCGCTGGTGTTCGGGCATGCGGGCACGCCGATCCTGGTGTTCCCCACCTCGATGGGAAGGTTCTTCGAGTACGAAGACCGTGGAATGATAGGAGTGCTTGCGCCCAAGATCGAGCGCGGCGAGTTGCAGGTGTTTTGTCCCGACGCCGTGGACCTCGAGAGCTGGTACAACAAGGGCGTGCATCCCAAGGTGCGGGTGCTGCGGCATTTGCAGTATGAGCGTTACATTCTGCATGAGTTCATCCCATTTGTGCGGTGGAAGAATCAAACGCCTCGGCTGGCCGTAACGGGATGCAGCTTCGGCGCCTACCACGCGGTGAATTTTGCTCTGAAGCATCCGGATGTGGCGACGCATTGTGTGAGCATGAGCGGGGCATTCGATATCCATCAGTTTCTGGATGGGTATTACGACGATGATTGCTACTTCAATTGTCCGCCGGACTATTTGCCGAACCAGAACGATGACTGGTTCTTGAGCCGCTACCGGCAGATGAAGATTGTGCTGGGTTCGGCGGATTGGGATATGTGCCTGGACCAGAACGTGAAGCTGTCGGCGATTTTGAACGGCAAGGCGGTGCCGCATTGGCTGGATATTTACGGCGATAATTCCAAGCATGACTGGCCGTTGTGGCAGCGGATGGCGGGGAAGTATTTTTAGGCTCGGCTTCGGGCTTCGGCTTTCGGGCGTCAGCAGCAGATAAGTTTTTGCCCCACGGGAGAACGCCTTGCAGCGGTGGTTGAGGGGACCGGATGTGCCGGGGTCCTTCGACTGCGTGATTGCTTCGCTTCGCGAAACAATCACTGCGCTCAGGATGACAAGTTTTTATTTGGAGATGAACTGTGAAGAAGATTGGGATTTTGTTTGGGATGGAGAATACGTTTCCGCCAGCCGTGGTCGAGAAGATCAACTCCATGAGCGTGGATGGTGTTTCGGCGGAGTTCGTGAAGATTGGCGGGATTCGGATGGATGAGCCGAAGAAATACGACGTGATCATCGACCGGATCTCGCAGGACATTCCGTTCTACCGGGCTTATTTGAAGAATGCCGCGATGCAGGGGACGATTGTGGTGAACAATCCGTTCTGGTGGACAGCCGATGACAAGTTTTTCAATTACGCGCTGGCGCACAAGCTGGGCGTGGCGATTCCGCCGACGGTAATTCTGCCGCACAACAAGCATCCGGAGGGAACGACTGACAAGTCGATGCGGAATTTGATCTATCCGCTGAACTGGCAGGAGGTGTTTGATTACGTCGGCTTCCCTGCTTTCTTGAAGCCTTATTCCGGCGGCGGATGGAAGCATGTTTATCACGTGCATTCGCCGGACGAGTTCTTTCAGCACTACAACCAGACCGGCGATCTGTGCATGACACTGCAACATGGCGTGGTGTTTGAGGAGTATTACCGGTGCTATGTGGTGGGGCAAGAGAAAGTGCACATCATGAAATACGATCCGCGGCTACCGCATCATGAGCGGTATGTGAAGGGGAATCCGCCGCCGTCATCGGAGGCTTTGCGGGCGAGGATAGAAAAAGACGCGCTGACTTTGTGCCGCGTGCTGGGGTATGACTTGAACACGGTGGAGTTTGCAGTGGAGGGTGGAGTGCCGTATGCGATTGATTTTCTGAATCCGGCGCCGGATGCCGAGATCACCTCGGTGGGGCAAGAGAATTTTGACTGGATTGTGAATGCTGTCGCCGAGATGGCGGTGAAGATGGCGCTTAGTGGGGAAAATCCGGCGCAGGAATTGCGATGGGCTGGTTTTCTCAATGGGACGCCGGTGAAGAAGACTCGCAAGGCGGAGCCGGGGTGGGTAGCGGAGCGGAAGCGGGGCAAGGCGGCTAAGTAGCGAGAACCGCAGCCGAGCTTCGCCCGGCGGACAGACGAGGGAGGCTGTCCCCACATAAATATTCACACACTGAATCTGCACATGAAGAAAAAGACATCAGGAGCGGGCCCTTCTGCGGTGAGGAGCAAAGCCCCAGCGAAGAGCATGGACGAATATCTTGCGCGCGTCCCGGAACCGGGGCGCAGTACTTTGCAGAGGATTCGCGCTGTCATTCGTTCGGTCGTGCCGCCGGAGACGACCGAGATCATCAGCTACGGGATTCCGACTTTCAAGTACAAGCGGGGGCTGGTCGCGTTTGCCGCATTTACCGGTCATTGCAGCTTCTTCCCGCTGGGTTCGTCGGCGCTTGACTTGTTTCAGGAAGAACTCAAAGAGTTTCGCGTCTCGAAAGGTACGCTGCACTTTCCTATGGACAAGCCTTTGCCGGTCGCGCTGGTGAAGAAGATCGTGAAGGCGCGGATTGCGCAGGATGATGGCCGCAAAGCAACCTGATTCGTTCGGGCTTATTTCCAGTCATTGTTATACTATTGAGGCTTATTTCTGCCCGCGCTTTCGCAAAGAAGGCGATGGTATGGGGACCCGCGAAGCAATGCGCTGGCGGCGGGCAGCAGGTTCCTCGCTCCGCTCGGAATGATAAAAGATAAGAAATGAAACCTACTTTCAGCATCGGGATTGAAGAGGAATATCAGACGATAGATCCCGAGACTCGGGATCTGCGGTCGCATATTCAGGTCGAATTGCTGGAGAAGGGCAAGCTGATCCTGCAGGAGCGGGTGAAGGCGGAAATGCACCAGTCCGTGGTCGAGGTGGGGACTGGGGTGTGCAAGAACATCAAAGAAGCCAAGGCGGAAGTGAAGATGCTGCGCCGCGACATTGTGCGACTGGCGCGGGAGAACGGGTTGCGGCTGGCTTCGGTGGCGACGCATCCGTTTGCGGACTGGCGGGTGCAGGAAATTTATCCTGACGACCGGTACAAGAATATTGTCGAGGACATGCAGTTGGTGGCGCGGGCGAACCTGATTTTTGGCCTGCACGTGCACATCGGGATCGAGGATCGCGAGACCGCGATCCATATGATGAATCATGCGCGGTATTTTCTGCCGCACCTCCTGGCGCTGTCGACCAATTCTCCGTTCTGGCTGGGCATGGATACGGGGCTGAAATCATATCGATGCAAGGTATTCGACAAGTTTCCCCGGACCAACATTCCCGATTATTTTCCCAGCTGGGGCGAATACGAAAACTTCATCAAGCTGCTGATCAAGACCAACTGCATCGACAACGCCAAGAAGATCTGGTGGGACATCCGGCCGCATCCGTTTTTTAATACGATCGAGTTCCGGGTGTGCGATATTCCCATGCGCGCGGATGAGACGATCGCGCTGGCGGCGCTGATTCAGGCCACGGTGGCGAAGCTGTACAAGCTGCATGAGTCGAATCAGGGATTCCGTTTGTACCGGCGCGCGCTGCTTATGGAGAACAAATGGCGGGCGGCGCGCTACGGCATGAGCGGCAAGCTGATTGATTTTGGCAAGCAGGCGGAAGTTCCGGCGACGGATTTGATCCTCGAATATCTCGACTTTGTCGACGATGTGGCGGATGAGCTGGATTCGCGCGAGGAATTGAACTACATCCGCACGATGCTGGAAACCGGCAGCGGCGCAGACCGTCAGTTGCAGGTGTTTCAGGAGACTGGAGATTTGAAGAAAGTTGTCGATTACATCATCGAGGAGACGGAAGCGGGACTGGCGGAGGATGAGCCGGTTTCCGTGAGAAAAGTAGGATGAATATTTCTGGAAAGGAAGTCAACACCCCCACCCCTTCGACAAGCTCAGAGCCTGCCCTGAGCTTGCCGAAGGGGCAGGCTCTCTCGCAAAGAACGCGAGAAGGTTGGGGCACTCGCTCGAATCACATTTCCTTTGATGCTGAATACACTCCTGGGGCGCGCAATGCGGTGCAGGTTTGCCTGCGGGTGCGGCCAGAGGAGAAGGTTTGCGTGATTACCGATGAGGCTACGCTCGAGATTGCCGCGGCGATTGCGCACGAACTCGACGAACTGGGGTCGCCATACCGCGCCTGGGTGCTGGAGGATTTGGCCGAGCGTCCGCTCAAAGATTTGCCCTCTGAAATTCTGGAAGATTTGGAAACCAGCCAGGTTTCGATTTTTGCGGTGCAGGCGCAGCGGAACGAACTGCGCACGCGCATGCAGATGACCGATGTCGTGAACCGGCGGAAGATCCGGCACGCGCACATGGTGAACATCAACCGCCAGATCATGCTGGAAGGCATGCGTGCGGATTTTCAGAAAGTTGACCGGCTGAGCGCCAAGGTGGTGGCGATGGTGCGCAAGGCCCAGCGGGTGCGGGCGAAGACGGATGCGGGTACGGATCTGACCGCAGACTTGAATCACAATTACAAGTGGCTGAAGACCAGCGGGATTATCACTCCAGAAAAATGGGGGAATTTGCCGGGCGGGGAAATCTTTACTACGCCGGGAGAAGTCAATGGGACGTTCGTGATTGACGGCGTGGTGGGCGATTATTTGTGCGCGAAGTTTGGCAACTTGCGCGAGCAGCCTCTGACCATCCACATGAAGAACAATCGCCTTACCGAGGCGCACTCCGAGAATCGCGAACTGGAAGACGATTTCTGGAAGTACACCCATACGGATGAGAACAGCGACCGCGTGGGCGAGTTTGCCATCGGAACCAACATTGATCTGAAGGATGTGATTGGGCAGATTCTGCAGGATGAGAAGTATCCCGGAGTGCACATTGCGTTTGGAAATCCCTATGGCGCGCACACCGGCGCGGAGTGGGATTCTTCGACCCACATCGATGTAGTGGGTCGGAAGTTCAACATCTGGGTGGACGATGAACAGATCATGCAGGATGGGAAGTTTTTGGTGGAAGCGTAGAGTGGACTTGCTGCCGGCGAGAAGCAGGTTCCTCGCTTCGCTCGGAATGACAAACCTTTAGCCGGCGCTACGATGATCCCTTCTCTGCGAAAGCAGTTCAACGCCAGCTTCACTCCCGAAAAATACCAGACATTCTTGCGGCGGATTGATGACGCTTGCGGAACTCATGTGCAGTTCCGGCTGTCGGAGACTCCTTGTTTCTTTCCCAAGTCGCTGCTGGACCGGATGGCGGAGAATGGCAAGGAACTGATCCGGCAGCTGGTGGAGAGTCCGGAGTATCGGGCGCGATCCGATGCATCCATTCCGGCGGAGTTCCGGGTTGCGAACGAGCCGCCACGGCCGTTGTTCGTGCAGGTGGATTTTGGGCTGGTTCGAGACGCGAGCGGCGAGTTGCAGCCGAGGCTGGTGGAGTTGCAGGCTTTCCCTTCCCTTTACGCTTACCAGGTGACGCTGGCACAGAGTTACATTGACGTGTACGGGCTGGAAGAGCGGGCTTCGGGCTTCGGCCTTCGGGCTTCGGCTTCTGGGAATGCGCGGCTGAATTTTTTTCTGGGCGGGCTCGATGAGAAATCTTATCGAGACCTTTTGCGGCGGGCGATTGTGGGTACGCATGATCCGGAGCACGTGATCCTGATGGAGATTCATCCGCAGGAGCAGAAAACTCTGCCCGATTTTCTGCTGACGGAGAAGATGCTGGGCGTGAAAACCATCGACATTGAGGCGGTCAAGAAACACGGAGCTCAGCTTTACTACGAACGGAACGGGGCGCGGGTGCCGATCCGGCGAATCTATAACCGGACGATTGTGGATGAGTTGCAGCGCAAGTCAGTGAAGCTGGGCTTCGACTGGCGCGACGATCTTGACGTGGAGTGGGCGGGACATCCGAATTGGTATTTCCGCATCAGCAAGTTTTCGATCCCGTATCTCCGGCATGAGTCGGTGCCGAAGACATGGTTTCTCGACAAGCTGGAACAGATTCCTGACGACCTGCAGAACTACGCGCTGAAGCCTTTGTATTCGTTTGCCGGGCTGGGCGTGGTGATTGCGCCGAAGAAAGAAGATATCGAAGCGATTCCGGCGGAGAAGCGCGCGGACTACATCTTGCAGGAGCGGCTGCACTTTGAGCCGGTCATTGAGACTCCGTTTGGCCAGACGAAGGCCGAGGTGCGGGTGATGTACGTGTGGCAGGAGGAATTGAAGGCGGTGCTCACGATTATCCGCATGGGACGGGGTCTGATGATGGGCGTGGATCACAACAAGAATATGGAGTGGGTGGGCGCATCGGCGGGTTTGTGGGTAGAGGAGGAATGATGTCTCGAGTTATGAGGGTATCAGTGCTCTTAACTACATTAGCAGTTGCGAGAGTTGTGAACTCGCAAGACTGTTCATCACTGAACATCATCGTCGGCGCGATCGACGCACATGGTATTCCGATAACCAACCTCACAACTGCAGACTTCAAGGCTTCGTATCGGGGCCATCCTTTGAATATTTCCTTCGCCGTCTTCAGACACGATCCCTCCGTTCGGACCGTCCTGTTACTAGATATGGACGAGAGCATGCACGGGGTGGGCTCGAAGGGAGTCAACAAGTGGAAGATCGCACGTTCAGCCGCCTTAGAATTCATATCCGCGGCGCCGCCGCAGGTGCGAATTTCTCTTTCCGCCTTCTCATCTGCCCCGGGCCGCTCATTCAAAAGCGAAGAAGGACGTCAGCCCATACAGGATTGGCTGAATAGCCCCGAGCTGGCGGGAACCTCCTCCCTCAAGGGTAAAGCGGAGATTTACCGGACGCTATCTGGGATTGCACGAGATATGGGAGCAATCCGACCGGGAGACTCTATTTTTATTGTGACCGACGGCTACGACTACACCAAATCGTCCGAGGCTACGCGTGCTGCCAGCGAGTTGCAGTCGAATGGAATCCGGCTGTTCGCGTTTCTGCTAAATGACCTGGTAAATGCCAATGATCGTTTACCTCCGACGGCCGGCCTGGTGGTCGACTACAACCGTTCGGTGCCGCCTCCGCCGATACTTCCTCAACAGTTGGCGGATGTGGTGCGCACCTCAGGTGGCATGGGCCTGACCTGGTATCCCGGTGGCAGCCGCGGGGAATCCTGGTCCATCCAGGGATACGACTACGACAGCGCCACGCAGCAAGCGATCCGAACCGCCGCGCGCGCGATTGCGCAGGCGATCACAACGTTTTACATCTTGACGGTGGGCCCGCCCACCGGGGCACGCGGCCTGGAGGATTGGAAGCTCGAGGTCGTGGACGGGCGCGGTAAGCAGCGGAAGGACGTGACATTGGCGTATCCGTCGAAAATCTCCGTTTGTAACGCGGTCGCGCCTCAGCCCTCGCATTAGCCGGATTTCTTGAAACAAGAATATGGAGTGAATGGGAGCATCGGCGGCGTTGTTGGTGGAGGAATGGTACGGTAAACGCCTTGCGGAGTTTGTGGTGTCGCGATCGGGCATGGGGTCCTTCGACTGCGTGACTGCTTCGCTTCGCGAAACAGTCACTCCGCTCTCGGATGGCAAGCTAGTGAGGGTCCTTCAGCCGATTCTTTTTACGATAGAAGTTTTTAGTTCCCTGCCATTGGGGCGGCGGAGGTAGAGCTTGTCGCCAGCTAACCGAACGGGCACAGGATCGCCGGGTTTCCATTCGCCGGGAAGATAGCCATCGGCTGAAGGGCATTCGTATTCCCCGGTGTAAACTACGCCCCGGATGTTGACGACAACAGCCCGGCGAACCGGGCTGCCAGCGGATTCGCGAAGGATTTCGGCCTCGGCTTGAAACCAGTTTTCGGCATCGTGACCTTCCATCGATCCGCTGCGCTCGAACAGTTCAGCCGCGCGGCGTCGGATAGCCTCTTGCATTTGGGGAGAATCGTTACCGGACATCCGCGTCATGGCAGAACCGCCTCGCTATTTCGGGCTTATTGGGAACATAGTAGTCCCGCTGAGGCAACTTAGAACCAGTTGAGGGACACAAAAGAATAGGGTAGTTGTCAGTTTGGGAACGGTAATCATCAAAATGGGCCAGTTGACCTAAGTCGCTGGTGGGCCTAACATTACCGCGTTCGGGGGTTCGGTCTTCTCATGATTGGCCAGACAGTGTCCCACTATCGCGTCCTGGGGAAACTCGGGGGTGGTGGCATGGGTGTGGTGTATGAGGCCGAGGACCTGAAGCTGGGGCGGCATGTTGCCCTGAAGTTCATTCCGGAAAATCTTGCGGGCGATGCCAAATCGCTGGAACGCTTCACGCGCGAGGCAAGGGCGGCATCTCTGCTGAATCACCCCAACATCTGCACCATTCACGGCATTGAGGATAACAACGGGCATCCCTTCATTGTGATGGAGAAGCTGGAGGGCGAGAGCCTGAAGCAAAGCATCTCCGGACAGGCGATGCCGACCGAGAAGGTGCTCGATATCAGCATCCAGGTGGCGGACGCTCTGGCGGCGTCGCACGCCAAGGGAATCGTTCATCGGGACATCAAGCCTGCCAACATTTTCCTGTGTCCCACAGGGCAGGTGAAGGTGCTGGATTTCGGGCTGGCCAAGCTGCTGCACAACGTCGGAACCGATAGCGATGGAGCCGGACTTGACCAGTCGTTAACCGCTGTGGGAGTGATTCCGGGGACGGCAATCTACATGTCGCCGGAGCAGGCCCGGAGCGAAGAAATCGATTTTCGCAGCGACCTGTTTTCTTTCGGCGTGGTGATGTATGAAATGGCGACGGGGAAGAAACCGTTTGCGGGCAAGAACTCCCTGATGACGCTGGACGCGGTGCTGCACGATAAACCGGTTCGGCCGGGAGAGCTGAATCCGAAAGTACCGGTGGAGCTGGAGGGCATCATCGGCAAGGCGATGGAGAAGAACCGCCAGCAGCGGTACCAAAGCGCCACGCAGATGAAGGCGGACCTGCAGCAACTGAAGCGTGAGAATGAGTCAGGACAGGTAAGGAGTGGACTGCAGAGCGCGAGGCTGCGAGTTGCAAGCCAGACGTTTGGGCGAACCGGCAGCCGTTGGCTGTTGTGGCTGCTGCTGGGAACGGCGGCACTTCTGGTGACTGTGTTGGGGGCAGTGGGAGCGTACTGGTGGAAACACCGGACGCTGGCGAGCGTGGAGCAGAAGAACGCAATTGCAGTGCTACCCCTGCAGAACATGAACGGTGATTTTGCCGTGGATTACCTGCGATTCGCGCTGGCCGATGAGTTGACCAGCGTGTTGACCTATTCGCGCTCGCTCGAGGTACGGCCTTCGTCAGTGACGCGAAGATTCGTGGCACTGGATTTGGATCCGCGCAAAGCAGGTCAGGAACTGCACGTCGGGCGTCTGTTGACCGGACACTTCATGCGCCAGGGCGAGCAGCTAACTGTAACCCTGGAAGCGATTGATGTGCCCACGGATCGGCTGCTTTGGCAGGGGACCGTGACGGCGCCGGTGAACGATTTGATTTCCCTGCAGAACCAGTTGACCACGCAGGTGCAGCAGGGGCTGTTGCCCGCGCTGGGCGTTGCGGGGGGATCACTGAGCGCGGCTTCACGTCCCAAGAGTCAGGAGGCATACGACCTCTACCTGCATGCCCTTGCCCTGCCTCACGACCCCGGGCCGAACAAGGATGCCATCGCCGTGCTGGAACATGTGGTGGGAGAGGATCCGGGCTATGCGCCGGCGTGGGAGGCGCTAGGGCTCAGGTGCTACTACGATTCGTATTTTGGCGGAGGCGGCGAGGAGATGTTCCAGCGCTCGAACGCCGCCTTTGAGCGGGCCATTGCCCTGGATCCAAACCGCATGTTGGCGGCGAGCCATCTGATCACGAACCGCGTAGAGCGCGGCGAATTGGGACGGGCTTACGATGCGGCGACAGATCTGGTCCGGCGCAGGCCGCAGAGCGCCGATGCGCACTTCGCGCTTAGTTATGTGCTGCGTTATGCCGGCATGCAGGAAAAGGCGACGCAGGAGTGCAATACGGCACGCTCGCTCGACCCGGGAAATTTTGATTTCCGGTCGTGTGCCTGGGCTTTTCTGGAGCTGGGCAAGACCGACAAGGCGATGGATTTCGTGCACCTGGACGCTGGCTCGGAATGGGCAGCCTGGGTGACGCCGTATGTTTACCTGGCTGCGGGCAACGTCGCACAGGCACGTGAGAGTGTGCAGAGTGTAGGGAAGGCTCCTGCGTACCACCGGGAGTTGCTGGTGGCATGCACGCAAGCGCAACGGCCCGCGGATATGGACCGGATTGTGCGCGATGCGGAGGCGTCAGTGCTGACAGAGCCCGACCCGGAGGCGTGGTATCACGTGGGCGCGTTGATGGCGTATTGTGGGCAGAACGGCGCGGCTTTGCATTTGCTGAAAGCCGCGGTGCAGCAGAACTATTGCGCCTACTCCGCCCTGTTGGAGGACCCACTGCTGAAAGGTCTACGCAAGGAGACGGCCTTTAATGAAGTATTGACGGCTGGAAGCAAGTGTCAGGAGACGCTGCAGGAAGGGCGGCAGTAAAAACCAGTTCTCAGTTCTCGGTTCTCAGTTCTCAGTTGTTCGTTACCCGTATCGGCTCCGGACTTACCTTTTTCTGGGCGGAGCCTAATTTGCCGGTGCGAGAGGAAAGAATTTGCGTCAGAGCGGGGCTAGGCCCCATCCTTGTAGGGTGAACTTCTCGGGACGCAACCATCCTTCGAGCCGCCTGGGGCGGCTCGTGCAGCATTTTGCCGGAACTCCAATTATCCGGACCTCCTTTTTATTGCTCTTGCTGGCATTTTCAGTTCTGCCCGTGGGTTCACTGCCACGGACTGGCGAAATCGCGACGCGTCCGATTCCTGCGGTGGCAATCGCTGAAAATTCCCCAACGCTGGTAACCGACTTCGCGCAACTCCCCTACCAAGGCTCTCCTCCCGAGATTCCTCAAGACAAGGGAATCCTCGGGCTTCGGCTGATGTTGCGCAAGCTGGGCACGACCGCGCGGTTGATGCAGACCGTCGCGCATCCCGACGATGAAGATGGCGGAATGCTGACGCTGGAATCGCGCGGGCACGGAGCCAGCGTTCTGTTGATGACGCTGAATCGCGGCGAGGGCGGACAGAATAAGATCGGCAGCAATCTATCGGACGTGCTCGGTGTCCTGCGGACGGAAGAATTGCTCGCTTCCGATGAGTATTACGGAGTGCAGGAAAGATTCTCACGCGTGGCCGATTTTGGCTTTTCGAAAAGTGCGGACGAAACCTTCGCGAAGTGGGGTGGGCACGATATCGCGTTAGGAGATATGGTGCGGGTGATTCGGACTTTCCGTCCAGATGTGCTGGTGGCGCGGTTTTCCGGCACCGCGCGCGATGGACACGGGCACCATCAGGCGTCGAGCATCCTGACACAAGAGGCGTTCCGGGCAGCAGCTGATCCCAAGAGGTTTCCTGAACAGATCGCGCAGGGTCTTGAACCTTGGCAGGCGAAGAAGCTTTACATCGGCAATGTGTGTGGGTTCGGGGCCATGACCTGCGACGATGCAAAATGGACGGTCAAGCTCAATACTGGCGAGAAGAGCGCTGATCTGGGAGAGTCGTACATCCAGTTTGCGATGGAGGGATTGAGACATCAGCTCTCGCAGGGCTCGGGGAACTGGACTGTGGATCCGGGCGACCGGTTCACGTTTTATAAGCTGGTGGATTCGGCGGAGCCCGAGCGTATAGATGCGAACGGCATGCCGGCTAGCGCGAATGACCAGGGACATGAAAAAGATTTCTTCGATGGAATTGACACGACGCTGCCCGCGTTGGCAGCGCGCCTGGGGACGGAAGAATCGAAGGTTCCGCAGTTGCGCAGCGAGTTGACGAGGATTGCTGGCAAAGTGGAAGAAGCCAGCGAGGCCGCGAAAGGTAACGATGCATCGGCCGCGGAACCGCCTCTGTTGGACGTGTTGGCCGGCTTGGAGCGCGCGTACGCAGAAGTCAGCAAGAGCACTCTCAGCGCGAACACGAAGTCTGATCTGCTGGCGCGATTGAAAGAAAAACGCGAGCAGGCGGAGACCGCGCTCAATGAGGCGCTGCATATCACGCTTGAGGCAACTACGGTTTCCCGCGTCGATCCAAATGGTCAGCCGGTGAAACAGCGTGCGCCAAAAGAGGCGGACGCAATGACCACCGTTTCACCCGAGCAGGAGTTTCTGGTAGCAGTTGATTTTCACAATGGATCGAAAGAGCCGCTGGTTATGGCTGGAATGAAGCTGGAGGCGCCAGAGGGATGGGCAGCAATTTCGAGCAAGACCAAACGATTCTCAGTTGAGTCTGGGCAGGACGCAACGGTCGTCTTTCGCATGAAGGTGCCGACGAACGCAGAGTATACGCGCCCGTACTGGCATCGCGATGATCCGGAGACGGAGAGCATCAATCACGTCGACAACGAGAAGTATGCGACTTTGCCGTTTCCTCCGCCAGTGCTGCGAGCACGGGTGCAATATGCGGTTACGCGTAGGGGCAGAACCATTCAGAACGGCATCACATCGACCGTGGTGACGACGTTTGTGGACGATGCCGGGAAACCCCGCGCTCGTCCGCTGGCCGTGGTGCCCGCCTTTTCGGTTGCTCTGGAGCCAGGGACGCAAGTGATTTCAACCCACAACGGTGCGGGCTCAACGGTGACGGTAGGCGTGAGCAGCAATCTAAACCGTGAAGAAAAGGGTGTTCTGCGGTTGGAGTTGCCCGAGGGTTGGCGCTCCGACCCGGCGCAGTTGGCGGTGGAGTTCACGCGTCGCGAAGAGAAGCGGGATTTCGAGTTCAAGGTATTCCCTGCTGGATTGCAGGAAGGGCGTGCGAAGGTTCGTGCCGTACTTGAAACAAACGGCGAAAAGTTTAGCGAAGGCTACACGCTGGTGACGCGCGAAGACCTGGGCAGCTTCTACTATTACCAGCCCGCGGTGCAACACGTGAGCATTGTGGATGTAAAAGTGCCGCATGATTTGAAAGTTGGCTACGTCATGGGGGCTGGCGACGACATTCCTACTGTGCTGAAGCAGGTGGGCATGGATGTGACCTTAATTCCGCCGGAGAACCTGGCGAGCGAAAATTTGACCGCGTACGGAACCATCGTGCTTGGGATTCGCGCCTACGATACTCAGAAAGATGTGGCGCGGAATAACCAGAAGTTGCTCGATTACGTTGCGGCCGGCGGAACGCTGGTAGTGCAGTACAACACCGGCGTCGGAGATTTTAACGCCGGGCACTTCACTCCATACTCCGCGGAACTAAGCCGGGCGCGGGTTTCGGTGGAGGAGGCTCCGGTCGAAATTCTGGCGCCGGAAGATGGAGTGTTTCATTATCCGAATGAAATCACAGCTCGCGATTTCGACGGTTGGGTGCAGGAACGCGGTCTCTATTTCATGGACAAGTGGGATGAGCATTTTAAACCGCTGCTGAGCTGTCACGATCCGGGCGAGGACGCGCAGAAGGGTGGACTGCTGAAGGCGCAATATGGCAAGGGAACCTACATCTACACGGGTTACGCCTTCTTCCGGCAATTGCCGGCGGGAGTTCCGGGGGCGGTGAGGCTGTATGTGAATTTATTGAGCGCGGGGCATGAGAAGCAGTGATCAGTTGCCAGTCGCCAGTCGCCAGTGAGACCACGATGTTCTAAGAATGAACCGACGCGAGCAATGGCGGCCTGTTCTGGATGCTGAGGTTAAAAGGTGGAGTGCAAAATCGTGGGCCGAACTCGTCGCTGAGTTGCTGGACGAACAAGCCTACGAGGTTGAGTTCAACGGCGAACAATACCAGGTCGAGGTACAACTCCTCGAGAACACCGGGAAGCATGTGCACGTCGCAGTGTCTGTTGACGATGGCAGCATTCCTGCGTCATTCCGACCATTGACCTCAAGCTTCATCCGAGAAAAGTAGTTTGGTCCGACCAACGCATGGGATCTCCAGCAAAACCGGATGGGAGTTCTCCTGGCCTGATTCGCGGCATGGGCCTGAAAAGCGCGACCGCGCTCAACATGATCGACATGATCGGCGTGGGGCCGTTCATCACCATGCCGCTGGTCTTGAGCGCAATGGGCGGGCCGCAGGCCATGCTGGGGTGGATTGCGGGCGCGCTGTTGGCGGTGTGCGACGGACTAGTGTCAGCGGAACTGGCCGCGGCGTTTCCAGGCTCGGGCGGATCGTATCGCTACCTGAACGAAATTTACGGCCCACGAAGGTGGGGACGGCTGATTTCGTTTCTGTTTATCTGGCAACTTTCCTTCAGCGCTCCCCTTTCCATTGCCAGCGGATGCATTGGGCTGGCAGGCTACGCCGCGTATTACTGGCCGAGTTTGGAAACCGTTTACGCTGCCCACACTGCGGCATTGCCGATTCCCGGGGCAGGATTACTTCAGGTGAGTTGGATTGTGACGCCGGGAACCGCGTTGGCGATTGGCATCTGCCTGTTCACGGTTGTGCTGCTCTATCGGCGCATCACAGTCATCGGGCGGCTTTCGAATGCACTGTGGCTGGGCGTGATGGGAACGATCGGATGGATCATCTTCGCCGGACTCACGCACTTCAATGCCGCGCGCGCATTTGATTTTCCTCCGGGCGCGTTTACGCTCTCGCCCGCGTTCTTCACCGGCTTGGGCGGAGCCTTGCTCGTCGCTACCTACGACTACTGGGGCTACTATAATGTTTGCTACCTGGGCGATGAAATCAAAGACCCCACGCGCAACATTCCGCGGGCTCTGCTGCTTTCCATTCTGCTGGTAGCCTGTCTATATCTAGTGATGAACTTGTGCATCCTCGCTGTGATTCCCTGGCGGGAGATGCTGCAGGCGGGGCATAACAACAGCGGGTTGTACGTTGTATCGCTGTTCATGGAGAGAATTTACGGACCCTGGGCGGCGCGGCTGGCGACAGCACTGATCATCGTAACTGCTTTTGCATCGGTATTCTCGCTGACGCTGGGGTATTCGCGCGTGCCGTATGCGGCGGCTTTGGACGGGAATTATTTCCGCGCATTCGCCAAAGTGCATCCCGTGCACCGCTTCCCGCATGTTTCGCTGGTGGCGCTCGGAGTGGTGGCAGCAGCGTTCTGCTTTCTGCGGCTGAAAGATGCGATCGCGGCCCTGGTCGTGATCCGCCTTGTTCTGCAATTTCTGGTACAGGCGGTCGGATTGATTGTGTTCCGGGTCACGCAACCGGATGCACCTCGGCCGTTTCGCATGTGGCTATATCCGTTGCCGGCGCTGGTGGCGATTGCGGGATTCCTCTTCATCTTGTTCGGCCGAGAAAACTGGCAGAAGGAAATGCGGTACGCCGCCGTGATATTGTTGGCGGGCCTTATGATCTTTATGGTGCGAGCTTGGAGAGGCCGGCAATGGCCGTTTGCCGCCGGTGGCCCTGCTGGCTAGCGCCTCGCTGCGCTCGTCTGGGCGGCCGAGGCGACCGTCCCCACAGTGGCACTACCGTTGGTTTGCAGCTTATTACTACATGGAGGAATCATCGTGCGGAAGAAACTTGGCTATCTTGCAGTTTGTGTGCTTGCACTGGCGGCAGTTAGTACTGCCCAGGCCACCAAGGGCAAGGACGAACACCGAACCGTCACGCAAGCGCTGGACAATGCTGTGTCGAACCTCGAGCATGACTTTGTTCCGGCGGCGGAGGCGATGCCGGATGACAAGTTCGGATTTGCGCCAACCAATGGCGAGTTCAAAGGCGTGCGCACGTTCGCCCAGCAGATTAAACATGTCGCGGCCGTGAACTATGAACTGGCTGCGGCTATGTTGGAAGAAAAATCTCCAGTGGAGATCGGCGACGAATCGGGGCCAGCCTCGATCACGACCAAGGCTGAAATCTTGAAGTATCTGAATGACTCCTTTGCATACGTGCACAAGGCGATTCAGACAGTCAATGACAAGAATCTCGTGGAAACGGTCAGGAGCCCTTGGGGAGAAGGAAAAGTGACGCGTCTCAGTCTGGCAACGAGCGTGGCATGGCACGGATTCGACCACTATGGACAGATGGTGGAATATCTGCGCATGAACGGAATCGTACCGCCGGCCAGTCGATAGAGTGAGGACCAACTAGTGACGGCGGAGGCGACTCTCGCGGCGTTCCTCTTCATCATCAATGCGCGCCGCAGAGATGCTGGAAAGGTGCTGGCGGAAGGTAATGCGGGGCTCTTTCGCGACGCGGGCAGGGTAGGAGTTGACCGCCTGTAGAAAATCCTGGATCTCCTCCTGAACATCCCCTTGCACGAAAGGTACGTGCGCGCTGCGCGGTGCGGCGATCTCCGGTGGCTGGACCTGGTGGTGCATCTTTGGCTTCATCCTAACCCATCCCCAAACTCGGCTTGATCTTCCACGAAGCGGCGACCCGTATGTCGCTATAAACACCTGGGGGGCGGTTAAGTTTCTGTCTGGGGAAGAATAAGCAAACATATCCGGAATAGCTTGGCGCCGTAAATGGCACTTTTGTGGCAGCTTCGATGTTTCGGTAAGTTCGTGCGATTAGCGCCGTGCGCCGCGCCGGGAAATCGAAGTGAGAAGCAACTCGGCACGGAGTCCGCTGCGCGAGAGATGGGCGGCCACCGATTCGCGTGTCTTGTAAGCAGCAGAGCGGGGATCGAGGAAAACGATGACCGAGGGACCCGCACCGCTCAAGGCTACGCCGAGCACGTCCCGTTCCCCAGTCAATTCCTTCAGACACGGCAGCAGAGGGCACAGGGCAGCGCGGTAAGGCTGATGGAACCGGTCTTCGAGTGCGGCGGAGAGCAAGTCGTGACGGCCTTGCGTGAAAGCGGCCAGCAGGAGCATCGAGTTTTGTATGTTCGCAACGGCATCGGCACGAGAATACTGCGCGGGCAGCACACGTCGAGCTTCTTCGGTGGATAAGGCTTGGCCAGGAATGGCAAGAAGCAGAGGCCACTTCCCTTTTGGGCGGATGCAGACCACCTGAGCCTCGGCCTCACCGGACATGCGGGCGACGGTAAGACCGCCCATCCAGCAGGCGGAAGCGTTATCGGGATGGTGCTCGCGGCGTGAAGCTTCTCCGATAATCTGAGCGTCGGTCCAGCGCAAATGGCCGAAGTGATTCGCAAGCGCGATGCCGGCAAGGCGGGCGGCGGCAGATGAACCGCAGCCCTTGCCGATCGGAATGTCGTTCTTAATACTCAGCGATAGTGGGATGACCTGCGCCCCGTGCGCTTGCAGAATCTCGCTATAGGTGCTGAGGATGAGGTGATTCTCCAGGCATCGGCAGATTTCAGCGTCACGTCCGCTAGCCGTGATAGAGAAAACGGGCGCGGGCCGGGCATCGATAGTAAGGTAGAGGTCCATTGCCAATGCAGCGGCATCGAACGCTGGGCCCAGATTTGCAGATGTGGCTGGGAGGATGACGTGCAGCGCAGCTCGGCCGCGAGTCTTTTTGCCCTTCTTCTTAAGCATTCGGGTACATTGCGTCGGACTTCTCTGCCTGCTCCAAGGTCTTGATCACGGCGTCCAGAGTTGCATCAATGACAACAGGAGGATGGCGGAGCTGATTCAGCTTCGCGCTTTCCTGCTCGTCCGCAGAGCCCTGAAAAAGAGTCCCGCGGTGAAAATCCATGGTGAAGTCGGGGTCCTTGAGCAAGTTTCCCGTGAGGACCAGGACTACGGTCTCTTCGCGCTTCACGAATCGCTGCCGCAGCAATTTCTTCAGACCAGCCAGAGTAACCGCAGAGGCTGGCTCACAGCCAATTCCTTCTGCACCGATTTCGGCTTTGGCTTGCGCGATTTCGAGTTCGCTCACCTGTTCGCACGCGCCCCCGGTTGCCTGGAGAACTTTTACAGCTTTTTCCCATGACGCGGGGTTGCCGATACGGATCGCTGATGCCCGGGTTTCGGCTTGCACGCTGACCAGACGCTTGCCTCCGGCTTCGCGCAGAGTACGAACCAGAGCGTTGGCGCCCTCGGCTTGAATCACAGACAACTTCGGCAGACGGGGTATGAGGCCGATCTCGAGCATCTCCAGCAGAGCCTTCCCTATCGCAGAACTGTTGCCGAGGTTGCCGCCGGGCACGATGATGTGGTCTGGCGGTTCCCACTCGAGTTGTTCCATTAATTCGAGCGCGAGAGTTTTCTGGCCTTCGAGGCGGAACGGATTAATCGAATTCAATTGGTAGACCGGGGCGCGCTGGACAAGTTCTTGCAGCAGCCTGAGGCAGCCGTCGAAATCGGTCCGAAGCTGGCAGGTGAGCGCACCGTAGTCGAGCGCCTGCGATAGTTTGCTCCAGGAAATTTTGCCTTCTGGCACGAGGACGAGGCTGCGCATGCCGCCGCGCGCGGCATAGGCCGCCATGGATGCCGATGTATTCCCGGTAGAAGCGCACGCTACCCATTTGTATCCGGCCTGGCGTGCGAAGGTGGCCGCGACCGTCATCCCGGCATCTTTGAACGAACCAGTGGGGTTCATGCCTTGATGCTTGGCATACAGGCGAGCGACGCCAGTGGCGCGGGAAGACTGTGGAAGTTCGTAAACTGGCGTGTTGCCTTCCCGCAGTGTGATGACGTTCTGCTCAGGCGCGGGCTCGGGCAGAAGCTCACGGAACCGCCACACGCCGCTAAGATCGAGGGCTTCGTTCAGCGTGCGGCGCTCCCGCCACAGGGATTTCAAAGCCGTGGGACTGCGGGAATTCCACGATGAATCAGTGATCTCCAGCAAGTTGCCGCAATCCGGGCAGCGGAAATCCTGAGCAGCCGAATCGGCGATTGATCCACAGCCGATGCAGCGGAAACGAAACGTACCTTGGCTGGATTTCGAACCTTTCTCAGAAGTGGTGGAAGAAGGCATGGAAGGAAAGACTATCTCTGGCCTCGCAGATATTGGTCGGTCTTGTTGATCCAATCGGCGCGGGGAGGATTGAACACATCCAAATCCACCGTGTCTTCGAGCGCCTCGGCCTTGTGCGGCATGTGGGCGGGAATGCAAAGTACTTCGCCGGCGTGGACGACAATCTCCCGGCCACCGATCCAGAATTTCAGCGCCCCATCGAGAATATAGGTGAGTTGCTCGTTATGGTGGCTGTGCTCGGGAACGATGCAGCCTTTTTTCAGCAGCACTCGCGCCAGCATAATTTCCTGCCCCACGACGAACTGCCGCTGCAAAAGCGGGTTCAGGTCTTCCAGCGGAATTGTGTGCCAGGGAACGTGTTGGGGCGGATGCTCACTGGCGGCGTGTTTCGTGACGGCGCGTTGCGCGCGGGAGTGCTTCGTGCTTTTTGCCTTTTTGTCAGCGGAGGTTTTGGTTTTCAGTTTCTTCGCCATGAAAGTCGCTCCCGGCTTCGTAGCAGTGAAGCCGCCTCGTTTTAGTGGACCTTGTTTCCGTAAAGCTTCACAGCGTTGTCATGCAGATACGCGTGGGCCAGTTCCAGAGCGCGAGACTCGCTGATTTCATTTTCCGAGATCATCTCGGCCAGCGCCGCGGCCAAGGCCATACGCGATGATTGCGCTCCCAGCCAGTAGCTTTCTTCCGCGCCCAACACTTCATTGTACGGGAAACAGTCGGTGCCGAAAGTGATCTTATCGGGGAAAGTTTCCAGCCACATCTTAAGCGTGTCTTTGAAGGCGGAGGGGTACTGGGCAAGTTCTCCGAATGAAGAGTCCAGATAGACGTTCTTCATGGCGGCAAGCCAGATGGCCTCTCGTTCCAAGGGATATCCACCGTGGATCATAACGAACGTGGTCGTGCGATAGCGGGGATCGCGCAGCACGCTCTCCAGATTCATGATGTTGCTCTGGGAAAGATTGAAGTAATCGCCGATGCCGACCGCGGTGTGAATGTGCACAGGCAGATTGAGTCGGCCGCCCTGGCTTACGAGGAATCGGAAAATGTAGTCCTGAAAGATACGATATTCCTGCTCGGCCGGCACTTCACCCGAAACATACCGCTGATAGATATCTTCCGCTTGCTGGCGCGTTGGATCCGAGAATGTGGTGGGGCGGAAGTAGGCCACTTCGAATTTCATGGCAATGCCGCCCTTTTTCTGGTTGTCTTCGAGCACGCGGATGATGAAATTTAGATAGTCATCGAACTTGGCGGGAAGTTTGCCGACGTTTTCCTGCTGCATCCAGCGGTGCAGCATTTTCTCCTGCAGCGGGATGAAGACTCCTTCATCCGGGTTGCGCCCGGTCTCGCGCTGGTTGTTGAAAGGCCACATAAAAGAGTCGGCGAAGAACACCCACGGGAAACGCTTGGGATCGAGGTAATCCGGCATCATGGCGCGGTTGGCGACCGAACTCTCGGTATTGATCTTGTCGAGAATCAAGTTGAAGTAGGCGGTGCCGGGATATTGCTTTTTTAGTTCGGCTTTTTTTGCTACCAGCCATTTGGCATGTTCGGCTGAAAAATCATTGAATGGATAGCCGAACAGAGCCTTAGCCGCGGCAATCAGTTCGGGATTATCGTCGCGCGTGCGCAGGGCGGCACTGGCGTTGGGAGGCGCGGCCATGGTGTCAACATCAGGATCGTCGCTGAACCCAGGATGGGCGTGGTGGTCGAAGGCCGGGATTTTTTCAATCTGCGGGAGCAGGCGCTGGTAGACTTGCTGAACATTCGGGCCGGGGAACGGGCGGGCTTGGGCGGCGGCACAGGACGAAACGCCGGTCGCACAGGCGAGCGCAAGCAATGGAACAAGCTGTTTCATAATCGCATACCGTCCCCGGCAATCTATAGGCCTTTATACATGCCGCCGTCAACGAGTACAGTCTGCCCCGTAATGTAGGAGGCGCGCTCCGACGCCAGCCAGACGATAGTGTCGGCGACTTCGCGCGGCTCGCCCAGACGTTGCAGCGGAGCGTCGGCGGCCCATCCGTCGAAAATTTCCCTCTCGCTTTTTCCTGAAGAAGCGGCGCGGGCTTTCGCCAACTCCTTCAGCCTGTCAGTTGCGGTGAAACCTGGGCCAACGTTGTTGACCAGGATCCCATCTTTTCCGAACTCGTTGGCCAGGCTCTTGACCAACCCAACTACCGCGGCACGCACCGCGTTCGAAAGCACCAGATCGGTCACAGGCTGTTTCGTCGTGATCGAGGTGAGCGTGATAATCCGGCCCCATCGTTTCCGTTGCATGTGGGGGATGACTGCGCGCGCGAAGTAAACCGTGCTGAGAAAGTTCAGTTCAACGGCGCGCCGCCATTCTTCGACGGTGGCGGCGAGGAAACCCTTGGCCGGCGGGCCGCCAGCGTTGGTCACGCAAATGTCGATACCGCCAAACTTCCTAACCACGCCGCCGATAAAGCGGCGGACAGCTGCCTCGTCGGTCACGTCAATGGCATCGATAAAGACCTTGGCGTTGTGCTGCTTTTTGATGCTCCGGGCGGCAGCCTGCAAGGTCTGCGGGTTGCGGGCGCACATGGCAACACGGCAGCCCTCCGCGGCAAAGGCTTCCGCCGTGGCGCGGCCAATTCCTTGACTCGAAGCGGCTACGATCGCTACACGATCTTTCAGGCCGAGATCCATGGAAGCGAGAATTATAAACGGTGCATAGCAGTTCGCTTGCGGGAGTCGGTGAGCGCAATTAATCTGTATAGAACGAGGCATCCATGAAACGGAACACCCATCACTCTGAAACCAAGGCGGTGCGCGGCGCGGCGGATCTGGAGAAGAAAAACGGGCCGATGGCCACGCCGATCTATCAAACTTCCACGTTCGAAGTCACCGACAACGACGAGCAGTTGCGGGCAACTCACACCGACCACTTTTACACCCGCTACGGCAATCCGACGAACACGGTTGCCGAAAAAACCATTGCCGGGTTAGAAGGCGCGGATGCGGCGCTCACCTTCGCCTCCGGCATGGGCGCAATCACGACCACGATCATGGCGCTGCTCAAGAACGGCGACCATATCGTAGCGCAGCGTGATATTTATGGCGGCGCGTACAAGTTCTTTTCTCAATGGCTGCCGAAAATGGGCATCGAAACCACCCTCGTCGACACCACGGACTACGAGCAGCACGCGCAGGCCATTCGTCCGAATACCAGGCTGCTCTATGTGGAGTCGCCCACCAATCCAACCTTGCGCGTGGTGGATTTCAAAAAAGTGGCAGCTCTGGCCAGGCAACACAAGCTGCTCTCCATGATCGACGCCACCTTCGGCACGCCCATCAATCAACATCCGGCGGAATTCGGCGTTGACCTGATCATGCATTCGGGAACGAAGTATCTGGCGGGGCACTCGGATCTGATTTGTGGCGTGGTCGCGGGACGGCGCGAATTGATCGACAAAATCTGGGACACACGAACCACGCTGGGCAACTGCATGGATCCTCACGCGTCGTGGGTGCTGGTGCGCGGCTTGAAGACCCTGGCGGTGCGCGTGGCACGGCAAAATGAAAACGCGCAGCGGATCGCGGAGTTCTTGTCGGAACATGCCAAGGTGAGGAGCGTGCATTATCCGTTTCTGAAAAGCCATCCGCAATGTGGCCTGGCACGAGAGCAGATGAGCGCGGGCGGCGGCATGGTGACCTTCGAGGTCGAAGGCACGGGCGAAGATGCGCGGCGAGTGAGCGAGGCGATGCGGTTGTTTACGCTGGCTCCGAGCCTGGGCGGAGTGGAGTCGCTGGTTTCCATTCCTGTGCTGACGTCGCATGCGATGGTTCCATTCGAGGAGCGCGCAAAGATGGGAGTTACCGAACAGATGATCCGGCTCTCGGTGGGAATCGAGAATGCAGATGATCTGATCGCCGACCTGGAGCACGCGCTCGAGGCGGTGGCCGCGCGGCAGCAGGTGACGGTCGGTTGACGGGTTTACTTCGTGGCCATCGCTCAAAAGGGTAATTCCGGCAATCTAGCCGGCATTACCATTGAAGTTCCCGACAATGCTAAAAAATGAACTTTCCCGCTAACTGCAGAATCCGTGCCTCGTGGGCGGACCCTGCGCGGAGAAAGCCGGGGGTTATGCCCATGCTGGACACACAGGAAGGATCGCCTGCCGAGTTGTTGGCACCTCCGTAGCAGCCAATTGTGCTGTCGGCATTTCCTTGCCCGGAGTTGGATCCAGCCGATCCCCCATCGCCGCCCAGCCAGGAGTATTCCGTGTGATTAAAAACGTTGAACGCTTCAGCCCGGAATTCAAAATATTTGCTTTCCGTGATGCGGAAGTGCTTGATCAACGCCATATCGAAATTCGTTCGCCAGGGGTTGTTCAAGATGTTTCTTCCGGCATCGCCAAAGGTGAGGCCTGTGGGCGCAACAAACGCAGCAGGGTTATAGAGCAGAGGCCCATATCCGGGCGATGGAGTGTTCTGAACTCCTCCTCTCGGGTTGCCGACGAGGTCAGGGTAGGACCCAGCCGTCAGGCTGCCCAAGTTGTCGATTTGAGAGTTGAGGTTGCCCACGCCCGCGTTGTCGGCCGGCGCGATCACGCCATTGCCCTTGTTGTATACGCTGAAGGGAGTGCCGCTCTGAATCAACGTAATGCCAGACCACTGCCAGCCTCCGATGAGTTTATGCGCCAGGCCAGCTTTCTTGAAGAACGGCAAATCGTAAACATAGGCAAAGGTAAAGGTGTGCCGTTGATCGAAGTTAGAACTCGCGCGAAAAGTATTAAGCGCGTAAGTGTTTATCAACCCCGCATCGTTGGCCGAGGAAGCATTGTCAATCGAATGGCTGTAGGTGTAGGCCAGATTCAGCTGGAGCCCGCCGATACTACGCCGCACCGAGGCTTCCAGCGCGTTGTAGTTGGAGGACGCAGTCTGGTCCTTGCGCCCAATGCTGCCGTATCCAGCATAAGGGCGGAAGGCATTCGGGCTGTTGCCGCATGCCACGAACAAATTAACCGCCGCGCCCGAGGGAGGGCCTCCGCCTACGCCGGCGGTGTAAGGAACCACTGCCCCGTAGGAAGTCATGGCATTTGTCGGAACGCCGTAGGCATCGACCATGTCTGTGCCATTACTTATGTTGTTGCAATCACTCGCCGTGATGACCTGGCCTTGCGAGTAAGGATTCCCCCCCGGTTGCAGCGAAGCCGGCAAAATCTGGTTCAACTCATAAGCGCGGGTCAGGTGAACGCCTACACTGCCGACATACGAAAGCGTGGCCACGGTGCCCTTCGCAATCTCATGCTGAACATCGAAGTGCCACTCTTGCATGTAGGGCCAGTTGGCTTTGGTAGGAATTGATCCAACGATGATCGGCGGCGCGCCTGCCCCCAGCAAACTCGGATTCAGGCTGGCATAGCCGGATAGATTGCCCGCCGAATTGTTAGTAACGGTTGTGGTCTGCGTCTTGTTGTCGTAAGGCTCCAGCAAGTCCGTATTGGACTCGTTGCCGTTCATGTGTTCGAAGAAGATGCCATAGCCGCCGCGAATCGCCCACTTGCCATCGCCGAATGGATCAAACGCAAATCCCAGACGCGGCGCGGGGTTCAACCAGCGGTTGTTCATGCAGCCCTTGGGCACTCCAACCGTAACCCCGCACTGCACCCAGCCGTTGTAAGGATTGCTGGGGCTCACGCTAAAGAGCGGGTTGCCGGGAGCCGCTCCGGTCACGTTCCCGTTGGTGTCTACGCCGCTATTTCCGAGAACAAAACGCCCCGGATCGAAATTAAAAGCCAGATTGTTCAGCTCGCGATAGGTGCCGTAGAAGCTGAAACGTATTCCCAGATTCAGGGTTAGGCGGTGGGTAGCGTGCCAGTCATCCTGAAAATATGGCTCGTAAATTTTGTAGAAGTTATGCATCTTGAGCTGCAGTTGTTGCTGGGTGAAGCTGGAGATATTGCCCAGCAACAAATCGGCGTATGCGTTGCCCGTGGAATTCAGGCCGCCGTTACTCCCGTTGGAGAAACCTAATATGCCATTCGCGCCGGTTGGTGGCTGCGGGAGTTCGTTCTTGTGGGCATCCACAAAGGAAAAGCCGAACTGCAGATTATGAGTGCCGACGATCTTGGTAACATTGTCGCGAAAACCGAGCGTGGGATTTGAATTGATGGGGCCTTCTGGAACGTAGCCGGGGTCTTCGACGAAGCCATACACGCTATCCGTGAGGCTTACGCCGGGCACCTCGGGGGCGTTAAAACCAAAGCCATTGTCATAGAGCCCGAGATTGCCAAAGGCGTTGCCACGCTGCCAGGGGCCGCTCAGGGTCGTCGAAATGTGATCGGTGGTGTAACTGGCGACGAACTCATTGAGCAACGTCGGGGAAATCGTGGCCGTAAGTCGCGCCACCATGCTGACGCCGGGATTCTTGAAACCAGTCTGAATGGTGGGGAAGCTGACGCCGTCGGTCCACAACGGTACCGGATACTGCTGTTGCCAGGAGTCGTGAATGTAGTGGAAGCTGGCGCGAACTTTGTCGTTGATGTTGTGATCGATGCGGAACAGTTCCTGACGCCAGTTCGTGGGAAGCGTGGGGGCAGCGAACCATTGGTCGAGGGTGTTGCCAAGAGCTCCCGATGCCGAATTGGGATTCGGGATCAAGGCCGACAATGGGGTAGCTATGGCGGAGTTTACAAGACTGACATTGCCGCTGGATTGCAGGATGTTGCCCGGGAAAGGACCGTTCGGCACTAAGCCATAGGTTGAGGCGGGCTGGCCATTGATAAACTGGGGAACCATTGGGCACTCCGGGTTGCCCGCAACAGAACACTGGTCTGAAAAGTCTCCCGTTCGATTCGCTATGGTCGGGACCGCAGTCGTCGAAAAGAAATTCGCCGGAATCAAGTCGCGGCGCCATTCCTCCGAGTAGAAAAAGAAAGTCTTCTGCTTACTCGCGTTGTAGTGGCCGGGAATATAAACCGGGCCACCGATGGTGCCGCCGAAATCGTTCTTCTTGTACTCCGGGGGAGAACTCAAACCAAATTGAGTTGCGTTGAAATCGTCATTGCGGACAAATTCGTACAGGTCGCCGTGGAAGTGACTCGTTCCGGACTTCACCTCGACCTCGACTGTGCCCGAGCCGTTCTTGCCATATTGCGCGCCGTAGTCGGAGGTCAGCACCTTAAACTCCGCAATCGCATCGATGCTGGGATACACGTTGAGCGTGGTGTTGCTCCCGTTGTCCAGCATGTCTCCGCCATCCAGTTCAAAGTTGTTGTACTCGGTGCGGCCGCCGTTCACGCTGAATGCCACCGTAGTCGCACCCTCTCCACCTTCGTCCTGCCCAGATTGATTGGTAACGCCCGGTGACAGCCCCACCAGCGAGGTAAAATCGCGCCCGTTCAGTTCAAGCTGAGTGATCTCTCTGCCGGTGACCACACTGCCCAAATCTGAGGATTGGGTTTCGACTTGCGCCACTTCCGCACCTTCGACAATCACCTCGGTGCTGATCGTGCCGACTTCCAGCGTGACATTGACCCGAGCCTTTTCTGCCACCTGCAGAACGACATTCTTGGCTTGGTACTTTTTGAATCCCTCGGCCGCAACCGTCAAATCGTAGGAACCAATCGGCAGCGCGGCGAACAAATACTCGCCGCTATCGTTCGTGGGTGCGGTGCGCTTGACGCCATGCTCGGTATTGCTGATCGTCACCTGGGCTTTGGGGACGGCCGCTCCACTGGAGTCCGTGACGGTTCCCGTGATCGAAGCAGTGTCCTGCGCCCAGGCGGCAATGCCAAGCGTTAGCACCAGCCCGACGACCCACAACCGCGTGCGATGAGATTTCATGGTGAGATTCTTCTCCCGATGCGCCAACGGTTCGCGCATCCCACAGACCTTAATTCCGTGTCCAACGCGGCCACGGCAGGCAGAAACTTGTTCAAAAACCCCAGGTCCCCGAAACTAGCCTGGCACCCACTGCCAGTTTATTAAAACGTATGAATAGTGCTTTTATTGGGCATCTTCTGTCAAGAAAAAAACATACCGCGCGCCCGAAGGCGATTTCACCCTGCGCAACAACCGCTTCCCTCTGCATGACCTCGGCGACCTAACGCAGGCGGCGGGTCGACTCCCGCACCACCAATTCCGGCGACACCTTGCGATGGTGCGCCGTGACCTCGCGTTTTTCGAGCACGCAGTTTATGCCCTCGAGAACAATGCCCACCGCGTCCGCGCCCATCGCTTCCATGGGCTGGCGCACCGTGGTGAGCGGCGGCGTGCACAGAGCCGAGGCGGCAACATCATCGAAGCCAATCACCGAGCAGTGCTCGGGCACGCGCACTCCGGCCTTGCTCAGGCCGCGGATGGCGCCAAAGGCCGTCACATCGTCGAAAGCCAGCAAAGCTGTGAACTGCCGCTTCTGCTTGATCAGGTTCTCGGTCAGTCTCTGGCCCATTTCAAAGCTGGAAAGCGGATCGCGCGACTCTGGCAGGTCCACCACCAGACGGTCATCAATTTCGAGGCCGCATGCTTTTGCGCATTTGCGAATGCCGCGCCAACGCGGAGAACTGTCGGCCAACGTCTTCGGTCCACGGATGAATGCAATCTTGCGGTGCCCGAGAGCATGCAGATGTTCGAGCGCCAGGTAGCCGCCGACTTCGTTGTCCACGATCACCGAACTCATCGAATCGCCTTTGAGTTCGTGGGCGATGAGAGCGGTCGGAATGCTGCTCTTCTCCAGATCGGCCAGCAAATTGAGATCGAGAAACAACCAGTTGGCGAGGACGACCAGGCCCTCGATGCGGCGGTCGAGCAGCATCTCGAGATAGCGTTCGAAACGGCTGCGCTCGTTGTGTACGTCGGTGAGAATCGGCAGATAAGACGCCTGGTAGAGCGTGTTCTCGATGCCGCGCAACACCAGCGTGCAGTAGGGATCGGTCATGTCGAAGACCATCACGCCCACGGTGTGGCTGCGTTTGCTGCGCAGCGAGCGGGCAAACTGGTTGGGACGATATCCCAACTTCTCCGCGGCCTTCTCGATGCGCTTCTTGGTCACAGGTGGGATGTAGCGCGCCAGCGGTGCGTCGTTCAGAACAATCGACACCGTGGTCGAGGAGAATCCGCTTTCCTTCGCCACATCACGAATCGTGACCATCGATGCTTTGCCCTGATTTGGAAATCCTGAACCGCTGATCCCTCTCGCTTGAATTCAACGCAGAGGTTGGCGGACACTACAGCAGAGAGTGAGACCAGTGTCAAGCGCAAGCATCTCATCGAAACTTGTGTGCTGCCTGCTCCTGGCCGGCGTGGCGGCGGCAATGTCTCCGCAAACTGCTTCGCCAGAAGCCGCAACCAAGCTGCGAAATAGCGCGCCAGTCCCCGGATCTGGAGCGGCCGCAGATCCCGCAAAACTTTTTCAAGTGGGACAAAAGGCGTTAAGCCAGAACCTGCTGGACGAGGCCGAACGCGACTTCCGGCAGGTTCTGGTATTGAATCCGCAGTCGGGGGGAGCGTACGCGAATCTCGGCGTCGTCTACATGCGCCGGAAACAGTGGACAAAAGCTCTGGAGATGCTGCACAAAGCGGAACATCTGCTGCCTCACGAAGCCGGAATCCGGCTGAACATCGGCCTTGCCTACTACCGGCAGAATGAGTTTCTCAAAGCTATTCCGCCGTTTGAATCCGTGGTGCGCGATCAACCGGACGCCTTGCAGCCTCATTATCTGCTGGGGCTCTGCTACTTTTTCGCCGAGCGCTGGGCGGATGCGGCCAACACTCTCGATCCGCTCTGGGCGCAGGAATCCAGCCAGTTAAGCTATCTCTATGTGCTCTCGATCGCCGCCCACCGCGCCGGGAAAAAAGAACTGGACGAGAAGGCCACGCTGCAACTCATCAAGGCCGGCGAGGGTTCGCCCGAGTTTCATCTGTTCATGGGCAAGGCTCATCTCAACCTCGAGCAGTACGACCTGGCCCTCGCCGATTTTCAAGCCGCGGCCGAAGCCAACCCCACTCTGACTTTCGTTCACTTCAACCTCGGTCTGACTTTTCTAAAAAAGCAGGACTACGAGCGTGCCCGCGACGAATTTTTAAAAGACGCCGCCGTCGAGCCAGACTTGGCCCTCAACTATGACGAACTGGGGGACGTCTACTCGCTACTCCAGCAAGACGACGCCGCGGAGAAGAGCTACCGCGAGGCGCTGAAGCGCGATCCCCGCCTGGTGAATTCCTACCTGGGGCTGACCAAGATCTACCGCCGTGAAGAAAAGTATCCGCAAGCTCTGAGCGCGATTGATTCCGCACGCAAGCTCGATCCCGACCGCACCGACATTCATTACCTGCGCGGCCAGGTGCTGATTCGCCTGGGCCGCAAAGAAGAGGGTAAGAAGGAACTGGAGACCTCCGTCCGCATCGACAACCAACACCGCGAACAGCGCCAGAAACAGGTGGAGAGCGGCACCCTACCGTCTCCCGAACTTCTACAGGACGATCAGTAATCCCCCGCTCTCGATTGTCTATCCCCGAACGGCTTCCGGAACTTTAGTAACTTGCCCCCCACAGTATCTACATTGCTATCCTTGACTCCGTTGACAACCCAGGGGTTCCAGACCATACTCGCGAATACTGCATAAAGATTGCAAAGTCTTAAGCTCTTGGATTAGGGAGCGTTAATTTCTGGGTCAGGACCTGGAGACAAACCGGCCCATGCCGAGTGCTTTTTCCCCAACTAGGGTTTCATCGTGTCATCATCAGGAGGATTACCTTGTCGAAACCATCTGCTTCTCGAGGATGGGTCTGTGCGTTATGCACCGTCCCGGTCTTAGCCATTGTTGGCATCGCATTGCTCGTTTTTTCTCCGGCCCGGCGCCATACTACCGAAAATCGGGCCGCAGGCACCGCCTCGGCCGCCTCACTCGCCCCACGCACTCCTGCCACTCCCGAGGCGCGCAGTCGAGTGCAGGCCAGCTATGCCTCTCTTCCCCTGGCCTTTGAGCAGAACAAGGGCCAGACGGACGCGCAGGTCAAATACATGGCGCGCGGCAACGGATACATTCTGTTCCTGACAGCGACGGACGCTGTGTTCTCGCTCCGCTCTCCATCCGCTGAGAGCACAGCCTCTGACGTTCGCCGCGCCAAGCAACTGCGCGCCAAAGGTCTTCCAGCGCAACGCAGCGCTCAAAAAGACTCCACCGCCGCCGTGCGCATGCAACTCGTAGGCGCGAATTCGCTGGCAAAAATTTCAGCCAGCGGCCAGCTGCCCGGCAAGAGCAACTACTTCATCGGCAACGACCCCAGCAACTGGCAAACCGATGTCGCGCATTACGCTCGCGTCTCGTATCAGGACGTTTATCCCGGCGTAAACCTGGCCTTCCACGGCGCGCAGCGCCAAACCGAGTTCGACTTCGTGGTCGCTCCGGGCGCGAATCCCGCTCCCATCGCTTTCCATTTCACCGGCGCGCAAGGCATGAAGACGGATGACTCCGGCAACCTGGTAATCTCCTCCGCCGCCGGCGACGTGCTACTGCACAAGCCCTTCGCCTACCAGAAACAAAATGGCGAGCGCCAACCTGTCGATGCGCGATTTGTGCTGAAAGCCAACAACCAGGTCAGCTTCGAGCTGGGCAACTACGACCGCAGCCGCGAGCTGATAATCGATCCCTCGGTAAGCATCGAATACTCAACCTACCTCGGCGGTAGCGGAAATGATTTAGGAAATGCCATCACCTTCGACAGCAGCGGCGTGTATGTCACGGGAGAAACCGCTTCCCAAAATTTCCCCGGAACCTCTGGCGGATTTACCGGTACGGCACAAGCCTTTGTGACAAAGATTGCCGCGAATGGGTCGAGCTTGATCTATTCCACCTACATCGGCGGTAACGGCAACCCTGGCGACAGCGGAAACGCAATCGCTGTGGACGCCTCTGGGGATGCGTTTGTCGCTGGCGGTACAACCTCCACCAACTTTCCCCACACCACCGGGGTTTTCCAGACCACCCTCAACGGGGCCGGCAACGCTTTTGTACTTGAACTTGGCCCCAGCGGCACGCTCACATACAGCACCTATTTGGGCGGATCTACTAACACCGGCGGACACCCTGGTAGGGATGCCGCCCTTGGCATCGCCCTGGCCAGCGATAGCTCCGGAGACGTTTACGTCGGGGGAAGCACGACCTCTACGGATTTCCCAACTTCCCCGAGTCCCCTTCAGGCCTACATAATCGGAAGCACAGGCAGCGGATTCCTCACAAAGCTAAATTCTTCCGGCACCGCCTTGGTGTTTTCCACCTACATCGGCGGCAGCAGCCTGGGTTTCGGCGACTTGGTGGGCGCAGTCGCTGTGAATTCGTCTAACAATAACGCTTACGTAACCGGTCAAACGTACAGCGCGAGTTTCCACACGACGCCGGGCGTTGTCCAACCCACATGCGGCGGTTGCACTAGCGGCAACACCACCAACGCATTCGTCACGGTCATCAACCCGAGCGGAAGCGCGTACGTTTATTCCACATTCAACGGCGGGAACGGCATTGACGCAGGTACCGGCATCGCAGTGGACTCCACCGGTGACGCTTATGTGACCGGGTCAACAACATCGACAAACTTCCCCACGACCAACACCGCATTGCAGACCACATACGGCGGCGGCGGGTCCGACGCATTCGTAACCAAATTGAATCCGACTGGTAGTGCACGCGCGTATTCCACCTACCTCGGCAAGAGCGGGTCCAATCAAGGTGTGGGCATCGCGCTCGACGGAAGCAATAACGCCTACGTGACGGGCTCAACAAACAATTCAACCGATTTTCCGTTGGTGAACCCTGCCCAGGCGGCTTATGGGGGAGGAAACACGGATGTGTTTGTGAGTGAGTTGAACTCGACCGGCTCGGCACTCATCTTTTCCACCTACCTGGGCGGCACGGGAGACGACGACTCAACACCTGCCGGAGGTATTGCGGTCGACGGACCCGGCGCCAACATTTATGTGACGGGAAATACTGCGCCGCACACACCAGGAACTCTTAACACATTCCCGGTTGAGTCAGCCCTGCAGTTCAGTCCGGGCGGGGGCACAGATGGCTTCGTGGTCAAGTATACGACAGGGCCAGACTTCTCCATCTCAGCCACCACACCGACAGCAGTGAGCCCCGGGGCCTCAGGCACCTCGACTGTCACCTTGACGTCGTTCAACAGTTACGCCTCACCGGTTAACTTGAGTTGCAGCGTGACCGGCTCCGGATCTCCTTTGCCGGCATGTAGTGCATCCAGCTTCTCCACTAACCCAGTGACACCTAGCGCCACTAGCGCGCTGACCATTACAACGACGGGAGCCAGCGGTGCTATGTTCATCCCCAGGAATGTTTTCTACGCGATGTGGCTGCCGATCGCAGGCATGTCCCTCGTAGGAATGGCGTTCAGTCCCACTCGTTCGCGCCGCAAGAAGCTGCTCGGCGTTCTGATGATCGGCATGGTTATCGCCGCCCTGTCAGTGATGCCGGCCTGCGGAGGCAGTGGCGGAGGAGGCGGCGGCGGCGGCTCTAAAGGCACGCCGGCTGGCAGCTATACCGTCACCATCACAGGAACGGGCACTGATGCGAGCGCAACGACGCGAACTACCCAGGTCACCCTTGTGGTCAACTAACCCAGACTAAACCAAGGCCGCCTCCCGCCGAGGCGGCCGGGTTTGTTTCTGGCGGCGTCCAACAGTTCGTGTGGGATTCGTAACAAGAACGGCTTGGAGCGGCTGGTTTTGCACAGATCTTTTCGCGAGTAAGGGGCGGTTCGTCCCACTAACTCCTGTATAAGCGCCCTACGCCCCTTTACTCGGGGCGCGGTGTTCGCGTTTCGTAACTCGACCGGGAATCCATCTCAGCAGGGTCTTTCAATGAGCGATAATTACGCCCGGAGACGAGTACCCCTGCCCTCCTTCAGGATCACTGAGCTAAGTCAGCCCATCTGAAGTTCTCCCCCCTTAGTCGGCGGTCCCAAAAAGGAGATTTCGTAATGATTCCCATTTCTGCGACTCTACACAGATTTTCAAGCGTGTTTTACCCCACCGCATCTGCTTTCGCCGCATCAGCGCCACGGCATGATGAGACACGACGGCGTGCAACCGTAGCCCCCTGGCTGGTTATCCTGTCGCTGTGCTGGTGTTTCGCAGCTCTCGCAAGAAGCGCATACGCTCAAATAGCAATTCCCGGCGCAGGCATCATCAACACGGTAGCCGGAAACGGCACTGCGGGTTTTTCTGGAGACGGCGGCCTTGCTACTTCGATCCACGCTGAACTTTATGAGCCCTGGGGCTTGACAGTGGATAGCGCGGGCAACATCTACATCGCGGATTTAATCAACCAACGCATTCGCAAGGTGACGGCGTCCACAGGCATCATAACCACCGTTGCGGGAGGCGGCACCCCCTGCGTCGGAAAAACAGACTCCATAGGCGACGGCTGCCAGGCCACCAGCGCAACGCTAGCTTACCCCTACGGCGTGGCGGTGGACAGCGCGGGCAATATCTACATCGCCGATCTAAATAACGAGCGCATCCGCAAGGTGACGGCGTCCACAGGCATCATAACCACCATCGCGGGAGGCGGCACCCCTTGCGCCGGAAAAACAGACTCCGTAGGCGACGGCTGCTTGGCCACCAGCGCCACCCTAAGCGACCCTTGGGCTGTGGCTTTGGATTACGCTGGCAACATCTACATCGCGGATCTAAACGATAGCCGCATCCGCGTGGTGAATACGGGGACCGTGCAGACCACAATCGCCACAATCGTGATCCCGGCTGGCCACATCGCAACCGTAGCCGGTAACGGCCAGGTGGGTTCCTCGGGTGACGGCGGGGCAGCTATCAACGCTAAACTGAATAGTCCTGAAGGCGTGGCGGTGGATTACGCCGGCAACATATACATCGCTGACTCGGGGAACGAAGTCATCCGCAAGGTGACGGCGTCTACAGGCGATATTTCTAGGGTGGCCGGGGAGGACGGGATCCATGGCTACAACGGCGACGGCATATTGGCCACCAGCGCTAAGCTATTCGATCCCTACGGCGTGGCCGTGGATTACGCTGGCAACATTTACATCGCGGATGAAACGAATGAACGCATCCGTCGATCGCCACAGTCGCGGTGGCGGCGGGAGACATTGCGACTGTGGCTGGAGACGGGTTCGTGGGCTTCACTGGCGATACAATGGCCGCCATCAACGCTGATTTAGATGGCCCTCCTGCCGTGGCGCTGGATAACCTTGGGAACATCTACATCTCAGACCAATCCAATGATCGCATCCGCGTCGTCGGATCGAGTCTCACGTGTGTTCTTGTCGCCAGCGGTACGCTCACGGGCACCAGTTCGGGCCTGACGACAACTGGAACCGGGATAATTCAGTACAACTCGATGGTAGGGGCCTTGGGGACCGTCTCCTTTTCTACGGGCACGCTCGCAAGCGGCAGCCTAACGACCGGTGGTACGTTTAATAGTGGCGGAAGCGTGACGGTAACGACCAATGGTACAGATGGAACCTACAATGGGGTTGACTTCTCAGGCACATTTAGCGGGACGGTTATCTGGACGGAGGTGACCTCGGGGCCGAATGGATCGATTTATTATACGCTGTTTGGTCCGATTTCCGATTCGTCCGGCAATGCCGGCGCCATAACGTTGTCCATCAACGCAGGAAAGAACGGCTTCACCGGGTCGGTGGGTATCACCAGCGGGACCGTGACATTTTAGACCGCAGTCGCCGAAATCGTATCAGGCGCCCAGCGTTTGTGAGACGCCAAATAAGCCCACCCTCAAGAACCGAGGCCGCCCCCCAAAGGCGGCCTTAATTTTTCCAAACGTCACGGGCCTCTCCCGATTGGCGCGATTCCCGACTGTAGTCTAAGATTCTCTTTGGCGCATTCTGCGGGCGGTCTTTCGTATTACATTACTTACTGCGGCTGATTCACAGGCGGCTTCTTTCGGGCCGTCTCGGGCAGCTTTTGCGCCGTTGGAGGAATCGAAGGTAGTGAGTTCTCATCCCCTCATGGTGAAACCCAGGCAGGTCCTGCGCGCCCTCGTCTTCGCTTCATTGCTCTCCCTGTTCTCCGCCGCCTCGGTTTCGATGGCTTACGGGCAGGGGTTTACCCTTACCGTTGCCAGCCCGCTCTCTCCCTCGTCGGTCGATCCCGGCGGATCCTCCCTCGCAACTCTCAACGTCGACGCCACCGGAGGCTTCAGCGGCTCCGTCTCGTTCGACACCATTCCCTGCACAGTAACGCCGGTGCCTGCAACCGGATCTGTTCCGCTTTGCATGGTGAGCCCCGGCTCTCGAACCCCACCGGGCCAAGCCTTTCTAACCATTACGACTTTCTCCGGCACCCCCGCCGACGGTGGCACTCCGCCGGGCTTGTATACCGTTTCCGTGACCGGCGTCAGCGGCTCACTCTCGCAATCCGTCACCCTGACCATGAACGTGGTGAACGTAACCGCGGACTACAACCTGGCCGTGGCGCCAACCACTGCGACTCCCAGCCCGGTGACCGCGGGCAACATCGCGACCACCTTGGTAACGGTAACCCCGATTGCCAACTACACCGGAACGGTTACGCTGGCTTGCGTCTCCATTACTCCAGCCGTGGTAGCCGCGCCGTATTGCACATTCACGGCCACCTCCGGCTCCAGTTCCTTGCCAACTGGCACCGTGGAGGTCACGGGAGGCGCTCCAGCCACTGCCACCCTTACCATCACCACTCTCGGACCCATACCGATGACCACTCTGCGCCACCGGCGAATCTTCTATGCCCTATGGCTTCTGCTTCCAATGCTGGCGCTCGCGGGATTAGGCACAAACGGCGCCCGCCGGAGAAATGCGATGGGAGCGCTTCTGCTCATGGTGATTGCCGGAGGTGTGCTGCTGATGCCGGCCTGTGGCAACGTCACCACCAATTCTCCCAATGGTGAGATCACTCCCAAGAACACTTATACATTTACGCTCACCGGCGCAGACCAAAACGGCGCGGCGCCCAGCAACGCCACCAGCAGTCCGGCCACGGTCACGCTGGTGGTGAACTGAGACAGGCTCTCGATCATGCGGCTGCGGAATACTGCATGGCGTCGTCTCGGACTCCGGTTCGCGTGCGCAGGCCTCGTCTGCTGCTCGCTGATCTTTCTTTCGCCAATTGTTGTCTCACCAGCAGTTCTCTCTTCCGCGCGGGCGGCGCCTGATCAGAACGCGGCGCCTGACCAGAACGCGGCGCCTGACCAGAACAAAGACAAACGCGCTCCCCAACCTCCGGCCGTGCGTTGGGACGAAGAGCAGCCGGGTTGCACTTTTTCCCGGGGCGACGACGGCAAATATCGCTATGGGCTTTGGTCGGGAGACGTCGGCGTCATCCTGGCGGTGGACGCGCGCGAGTTGAAGCTTCCCCACAACCCCAATCGTAACGATCCCATCTTCGGAGTGCTCTTGGAAATCCATTACCGGGGAGCGGGCAGCCTGGACGCCAGCCCGGACGGAATCACATTGCAGTTCATGAAGCATTTCAACGTTGTCCAGGCTTCGCTCGATCCCGACAATTACGCCCAGCAGATTCAGGCTGACGCCGATGCAGCTGACGATGAGATCAGGAGAGAAGTGAAAAAACATCCCGAGAGGAAACAGGATCGCGAAGCGAGCCTCCAGGACTACCAAAAACGGGCCAACGAATTGATCGAGTTCCTCGGCAAGAATACTCTGCGCCCGGCCCATCTGGATCGAGGAAATCCCGTAGTGAGCGGTTGGGTCTTCTTCAGCACAAAAAACAAGTGGCTGGGGGGATGGAAGGCGCAAGAGGAATTCATCCTGCGCTTTCCCCTTGACGGCAAGGTCTTCGAGTTTCCCTTCAAACTCCCACCCAAAAAAGGCGAACTGCTGCTGCCGAAACGGCCGTGAAACGGGCTTCGGCTTTCGGGCGTCGGGCTTCGGCTGAAATCGCCGCGGTCGAACGGAATTCCAATCAGAGTTTGAGGGATAACAGAAAGCGAGGAAGAGCGCGGCAACAGGGTTAAGCCGAAGCCCGAAGCCCGAAGCCCCGTTCTACGATGCAGCCCGGCGCGCCTGCCGCTCCAGTTCTGCCGCCTGAAGCATTACCACATCGCGCAGCGAGACCAGTCCCTTCAGTTCCGTTCCGTCCACGATAGGCAAATGCCGGAAGCCGAACTCGTGCATGATGAAGAGGCACTCTTCAATGGTCTCGTCCACGCTCACCGCGCGGGGGTTGGCGGTCATCACTTCAGACACGGCAGTATGCCCGGGAGTGCGGCCCACGGCCACGACCCGGTTCATGATGTCGCGCTCAGAAAAGATACCTACCAATTCTCCATTGCGCAGCACGGGCAGGGCGCCGATGTTGTGTTCCATCATGAAGCGCGCCGCTTCGAGCACAGTGCGTCCAGCGTCGATCGAGTAAACTTTGCGGTCTTTCACAAGGTCCCGGAGTGTGGACATGGCAAGCCCCTTTTGGAAAATTCGAGGTGGCGTTTGAATTGGCCCGGACTCCCACAGCCCGTCCAATTCGTGGGCGGCACTACTTTATCACATTGGCATTTGGCTTGCAGCAGAGTTGGAGAAAATAAGAACTGGCGGCCCGGAAAGCCGCCAGTATTGAGCAGCTATCTCATAAATGGCTTTGAAAGGGCGCGGCTTCAGCCGCGCCACCCAGAGCTCCTGAATGCATCCGAAGTTTAGAAGCGGATTTGCGGTCCCAGGCTCGCCCTGAGATTGTTGTGAGCGCCGCCCAGGAAAAAGATGTCGTCGCCAATTTCGGCTCGCACCCCGATCGGCCCGGCAAACGCCTCGAAGCCTCCTCCCGGATAAACCGCGAATCGCGTAGTGCCGCTGGTCAAGCCCAGCGAATTGGTGAAGCCCGTCGAGGCATTGTCATTGGTGACGCTGAAATTGTCGAAGCCGACTTTCCCCGTAATAAATACACGGAACGCTCCCGACCCCGTCTGAAACTTGGGGCCGAAAAACCCGTGCAGCGTGCGGAAATGCGAGGTCACAGCTTCCGTGGTGATGCCGTTGGTAAACGTCTGCGCATAAGTCCGCTTGAAATCGTAAGCCATTTCCGCTTCCAGTTGGACGTCACGATGCACATTGAATGCAGCCCGGCCTCCCAGCCCCAGAAAATTCTCCACAGGGTTGGCGTCACTGTACCGGAAGTAATTCGCGAATACTCCGATCTCGACATGATCAGAATGTTGCTCCTGGGCCAGCAACGCTGGCGCAGCAAACAGCAGACAAATAACTCCCATTCCAAAATACCGCTTCATCAGTTGAACTCCTAAATAGATTTTGTATATCCGCTCACACTCATGCCCTTGTCTGGCAGAGAATATGCGGAGTACGCCGGAGCGGAACGTGCATTTCAGATGAATGGGCAAAACCGAAGGTTGCTGCCTGCGCCGCGTGGACCGCGTCAACCGCATCGCGGCGCAGGAGAACCTGTATCGAGCTGGCGGATTTACTGTAGATGGTTCAGGGAAAGCGGGCCAGCGTCGGCTGTGCTCTCGCTCCGCGGCGTCATCGAAACCACGATGTACTCGCGCTCTTTGCTATCCACACCTTCCATCCGCAGCAGCAACTTGTCTTTGTCCAGCCGGAATTGCGCGGGCTCACCCACCGGCAGAAGCACAGGATGCTTCTCGTCCCGCGGACGGATTCGATACACCATCTTGTCGGTCTGCAGCACATACTCCTGGCAGAGCAGTTCCTGTGTCTTCCTGTGCCCCGAATCCGTTCCAATCATTTCGCCGGCGAAACTCTTCGCGTCCTTCTCGTCCATCCCGCATTTCACCGACTCCATCTGCAACAACTTGCCGCTCTGGTAGGCCTTCGGTTCTTTCGCATAAGCCGTCGCAGCCAACAAAATCAATGCCAACACCAGTGATTTGTAACGCATAGAACCCCCGTGGTAGGAAATGTGTTCGAAATGTTGGAACGAGCCGGGGACCGGCCAGTGATCTCCCGGCTCAAGCATGAATTCTTTCTAATTTGGCGGGGAATAGTTAGATCACCACGGTCATCGCACAGAAGTAACTTAAGATCAGCAATGTACTCAAGAAGTTAGCAAAGTAATTCGTATCTCCGCGTAACTCCGCGGGTCGTTCTCCGCGATCTCCGCGTTTAAGGGTTTTGAAACCGCGCCAGCGAGCGCATCTTCATCGCTCGACCAACCCCTCGAGCGTGGAAAAGAACTCCGGATAAGAAATGGCGGCACACTCACTACTGCGAATCAAAGTCTCACCCTGGGCTCGCAAAGCGGCGATGCTGAAGGCCATGGCGATGCGGTGATCGCCGAAAGATTCAAGTTCTGCTCCGCATAAAGACTGCCCTCCGGGAATCTTCAGCCCGTCTTGCAATTCTTCCACCTGTGCGCCCATAACCCGAAGGTTGGTGGCGACCGCTGCGATGCGGTCCGACTCCTTCACCCGCAATTCCCTTGCATCGCGGACTTCGATTCCCTGCTCGGTGTAAGGCGCAATCGCGGCCAGCACAGGAATCTCGTCGATCAGCGCCGCGGTGTCGGCTCCGGCGATGGTCACGCCTTTCAGCCGTCCACCCTCCACTTGCAGAGTGCCGACGAGTTCGCCGTGGATCTCCTCTAGTTGTGTCACCGAAATGCGGAGCCCCATCTGCATCAGGATATCGAGCAGCCGCGCGCGCGTAGGATTCATCAGCAAAGAGTTGACCGTCAATTGCGATCCCGGAAAAAGAGCGGCGGCGCAGAGAAAGAACGCGGCGCTGGAAAGATCGCCGGGGATTAGCGCCTCGATGCCGCGCAGACGCTGCCCGCCGTGAATCCATACTTCATTTCCCTTGCGAAGCAGCTCCGCGCCAAAAGCCCGCAATGCCACTTCTCCGTGATCCCGCGTTCGCAGCGGTTCTTCGATGCGCGTTTCACCCTCAGCCAGCAGCCCGGCAAACAGCAGACAAGTCTTCACCTGCGCGCTGGCGACCGGCATCTTGTACGGAATGCCCTTTAGCTGGCCGCCGGCAATGCGCAGCGGCGGGCAGCCGTTCTGCGATGTGATTTGCGCGCCCATCGCCGTGAGCGGCGTGATCACACGCTGCATGGGCCGGCGCGATAGCGATTCATCGCCCCCCATCTCGCTGGAGAAGTTCTGTCCCGCCACTATGCCGCTCAACATCCGAATCGTCGACCCGGAGTTGCCACAATCCAGGGGCTGGCTCGGCGCGGTCAGCGACAGCCCGTTTCCTTGCACCTCAACGACGTTGTCAGCGCCATCCATGCGCTCCCATTTCACTCCCAGCGAGCGCAGGCAGCCGAGCGTGCTGGCGCAGTCCGCGCCCGTCGAGTAGTTTCCCAGGCGCGACGGCCCATCCGCAATCGCCGCCAGCATGGCATAGCGGTGCGAAATGGACTTGTCCCCGGGAAGGCTTGCGCTACCCCGCACGTTGCGCGCAGGACGCACGATAGCATGGGACTCGCCTTTCATCTGGGATCAATATATCGGAAGGAGAAGGGGCAACGCTCTCGCGGAAATTGTTGATTGATGATTGATGATTGTTGATTAAAAAATCGTTTGCGACAACCAGACTGCTGCGACGATAGGTTTTTCAATCAACAATCAGAAATCATCAATCAACAATTTCACGTCAGGCTCTTAGCCTCGGCGGCAGCATCGGCAGCAGCTTCGCGCAGCACGTCCGCGGGAATTTCCTTCAGCCTCACGCCGAACTCGAACATTGGCGTCTCCACACCGCGTCCCCAGCGCGCCACTTCCCAGTGCGCCCGCACGAATTTCACATCGGGATGCGCCGTCAGGTCGAGCAGCAGCGGAGACTCTCCCCGATAAAATTTCTGCGGAAATGTAACGATCGGCTTCGCGTCCCAAGCCGCGCCATCAGCCGAGCCATAAATGCTTAGCTCGAGCGACTCCTGTTCGATGATGTTCGTAATCTCAAGCGTCACCAGGAACACACGGCCGGCAGCGCCGCTCACGTCCACAGCGGGGCCGTCACCCTTCGCGTTAACCACACTCTTATCTGCAACTAAAACCGTATCAATCATGGCGCAAAAATTGTAGCACGTACATTGCGCAACGACCGCGCGCTCTCACGAAACTCCATCCAGAAATTGCCGTAAAAGCTTGCGCGCCTCTTCCGGCTGCTCCCACATCGAATAATGTCCAGCTTTCGAAATCACGCACAAGCGGCTGCCGGAAATCTGTTGCCGCATCAGCTCGGCTTCGTGCAGTCCGGTCAGAATATCTTCGTCCCCGGTGACAAGCAGCGTCGGCACATTGATGCTCTTCAAAGTATCCACCGAGTCCGGCCGCTCAGCCATCCCGCGCTGCACCAGCGCCACATCTTCCGGCGACATCTTCCGCATCATACGCAGCGCGCCCTCGACTAAGTCGGGCCGCATCTCTCGCGTGGTCTTGCCCAGCAGACGCGGAATCATGCCCTCAAAAAACGGCTCAGTGCCGCGTTCGAGGACGTCGTTCGCCGCCTGCAACCGTACAGCACGAGCCTCGGCAGAATCCGTAGGCGCCTTTGTATTGCAGAGGCCGAGAGCGGCAACGCGTCCCCGATGACGTCGCCAGAATTCGAACAGAACATACCCGCCGATGGAAACCCCAACCAGCGGAGCCCGGCCGACGTCGGCATCATCCATCACGCGCACAATATCGCCGGCATGCTTCTCCATGGTAGCCGGACCATCGCCCACGCCAGACTCCCCATGCGCGCGCAAATCAGGCAGCACGGTGCGATAGCGCGTAGCCAGGGCCTCGGCCACCGGCAGCCAGAATTCATGATTCGCAGGAAAAGGATGAAGCAGAACTACAGAAGGCCCCTCGCCCAGCACGCGGTAAGAAATCTCCGCATCACCGCTTTTGACTTGGCGCAAACCGATCGGCTGCATGGAGGGATTCGTTGAAGAAAGCAATCAGCAATAAACTTTACGGATTCGTCACGCGCTGCGCACCCATCGGCGCAGTCAGATGGAGCGGCTCTTCCGGCATCACGATCCAGGCGATCGGGTAGGAGATCAGGCCAATCCCCGTCATAAACGACGTGATCAGCCACACCAGCCGGACCACGGTCACATCGATATCGAAGTACTCGGCAAAACCCAGGCAGACGCCGGCGATCTTGCGTCCCTGCCGCGGCCGCACCAGCCGCTTCCGCGCCACCGAGGGCCCTACGCGAATGCCACAGTACGCACACACCGCCGCGTCATCTTGAATCACTTTGCCGCAGTAGTTGCAATACATCTTGTGCCCTCCCCAATGGGCTTCTGGGAGACAACATCCAATTGTAGCCGGAAAATCTGCTGCAGTCTTCTCTTCCAGCGCCCGCACTCTTCACTCCCGGTAAGCCTCCCGAATGTGCGCCCGGGCCTTCTCAGCAAGCGGAGTGGCGCCGTTTTCTGCCAGCACCGTCTGATATTTCTTCATCGCCAGGTCGCGCTTCTGCAGCAGGTCGTACATTTCGCCGGCCGCGAGGTTCGCCTTCTGCAACAGCTCCGGATCAGGCTCCGGAGTCTCACCTACCAACTCATAGCCCGCGGCGGCGGCGGCGTAATCTTTCTGGCTGCGCATCAGTTCTCCCAGACCCCAGGCCGCCATCTCGTAGTGCAGGTTGCCGTACTTCCCTTCCCGGCCGTTCTGCCATACTTTGCGATAAGTGGCCTCGGCCTCTTGTGCGTGACCGCCGGCGCGCAGCAGATTGGCTTCCTCCAGCGGAAATAAATAATTCCTGGGATAGCGCGCCGCCAGATCGTGCATCATCCCCTGCGCCTCGTCGTAGCGATGCTCGCGGCGCAGAAACAAGCTCAGCACGACTTTCGCGTCAACGCTGTTCTCGCCGCTGCTGTTGGCCACATCGCGCAAGTATTCAAAGCCTTTTTCCTTGGTTCCGCTCAGCCCCACCAAAGCCACCGCAACTTTCACACTCCATGGCAGGCTGCCCATCACGTAGTTGTGCGTGCCCACGACCAGCTTCGCGTCGACATATTTGGGATCGAGTTCCAGCACACGTTCGTGATCGCGGCGCGCACCCACGGCGTTGCGCAATGCGGAAAACCACGCCCGCTCCACCAGCGCGGTGTACAGCGAGAACTGCGCCCGGGTCACGCCTCGGGCATAGAGCGCGTCCACGTCATTCGAGTTCGCCTTGAGTTCCTGCTCTTCCAGGCTCTCGGCCCGGTCCACCAATTGCTTGATCCGCTCTTTCACCTTGGGATCGGCGGTGCGATGCGCCTCGCCGATAAAGCTGTCGTTAGCGTACTCGCCCGAGTTCATCGCACCCATGCGATAAAGCTCGCGCATCAGAATCGTGCTGAGCAGATGGTTGACCGCGAAAGGATCGGTGGGATGCCGATCCGCCACCTTTTCGAACTCCTGGATCGCGCGGTCGTATTCCAAATTGTAGAAGTGGTCGAAGGCAGCATCAGCTAGCGGATCATGCTCGGGAGCGGCGGCAGTCGAAGAATGAACGCTTCCTTCCCCAGTCCGGGTTTGAGCATTGGCCTGAACGACCCACAGGAAGACGAAGATGATGGCGACGCAGCAGAGCGCGCTCTTCTGAAGAAACCGTTTCACCAGTATCAGACTCAAGCGCATCCCCAGCCGTTAGCCCTTGATGTTTAGTCTAACTGAAGTACGGATGCACGGGACGAACCAAAGGCGTCATCGGACCGCTGACAATTCCGTGAGGCATCCCCGGATCAACCTCTAGGCGATCAACCTGCAATTTGATGCGGTCCAGGCGGAGAGCGCGTCCCAAACACCAACGTAACCGGCGCATCTTTACGGCCCTGCGAGTAATAATTGCGCGAAATCCCTTCCGGAATGGATGCGTGCAAAGTTGCAAGTGTTTGATGTGAAAACACCTTAGTTGACCGGGCCCTTTGGTTGTCGGCTTGCCATGCAGATGACAAGCATTCTCGTCTTTCAGCTATGGCTCAAGTAGTTCATGACGCGCAGCACGACTTTTGGCGGTCCCCGGGCACACTCGAACCGGCGGCTGAGGCAACCCCCTCCCCCTCGGCAGAGATGGCCGAAGCCTGCACCAGTTGCGGCACCGAGTTCATGATCGGCGCCAAGTTCTGCCACACCTGCGGTCAACGCCGCCCGGCGATGGCTAAAGCCGACACGAAAGCCCGAGCCGTGGACAGTCTGTGGCCGGCGAGCGTGGCACGGCTGCAGTCATGGTCAAGGTCAGCCGTCGCCGCCGGGCGCAAGCTCACCCTGCCCGGCTGGATGCGATATCTCCACTTCCACGAGATCAAGCGCTGGATCGGTCTGCCCACCGCGGCCTTGATCGCCTTCATGATCGGCCTGGGCTGCGTCGCCGGAGCCATCGGCGTCAGCCTCGTCTACCGAGCCTCGAATCTGGCCGAGTTTCAAGCAATCCAGATGTGGCGGATCGAATGGCTGCTGGCTGCCACCGCGTCCTTTGTAGCCGGAATACTGCTGAAGAAACCTTCCGATATCGAGTAGGGTTCGCTGCCCTTTCCAAGAAATCGGTTTCAGCTTGCTGGCCCAAAAACCACACACCTCCTTTCCTTTTAAACAATCGAAGTTACACCGCCGAGACTTTCATCATTGACAGCAAAGCGCCGCGAGGCTATATTTCGCTCTCCCTCCCCTCTGAGACCAACTCTCGTGCAGCAATCCTTTGGTTCCGTCTTCGCTTGGTCGCTTCCCGCATCTCGCTGTAAAACGCGGGATTGGTTTAAGCCACGTTATTTCTTACCGAGACTTTAGCTGGGAGGAAACGATTATGCATTACACCGCTCGCACCGGTTTCTCCGGAAAAACTTCGCGCAAAGCCGCAGCAATGTGCATTCTTTTTGTCGCAACCCTCGTCACGACGCGTGCCTTCGCCCAAACCGAAACGATTCTAGTCAACTTTCAGCCCGACGCCGTCGGCTACTCGGTAGCGGAGGGCGTTGCCTTCGATAGCTCGGGCAACCTCTATGGGGTGACCGGCTACGGGGGCGGCGACGATTCGGGAACGATTTTCGAGATGTCGCCGGCAGCAGGCGGCACCTGGTCAGCGCCCGTGATTCTGCTGGACGTGGCAGGGCGCGGCGAAAGCCCGCTCGTCTTCAACGCCGGAAACATTTTCACGACCGCCACTTTTATCGGTCTCGATGGAGGCGTTTACGAGTTGGCGCACGGATCAAGTGGATGGATGCAGGATGTCCTGTACGAGTTCGGCCGTAGAGATGCGAGGGAACCCTGGGGCAACGTTGTATTCGATTCGTCCGGCAATTTGTATGGGACCGCCCAAGTCGGCCCGACGCATCCCGGTCTAGGCGCGGTATTCGAGCTTTCTCCCACGGAAAGCGGGGAGTGGACAGAGAGCCTACCCTATGTTGGCGTCGATCCCGCTTACGGGGTTGAGCCCATTTGGGCCACCATAGCTCCATCGGGCACTCTTTATGTAGCGACACTGTACGGCGGCATGCGCCAGGGTGGCGTGGTCTTCCAACTCGCGCCCTCTGCAGAAGGATGGACTCCCAGCGTGATGTATACCTTTCCAAGTGGAAGTTCGCCCTGTTGCTTGACGCTGGATGCGAACGGCGACGTGTATGGCACCACTTTCGGAGGCGGCGTTTATGGGGCGGGGACGGTCTTCAGATTGAGGAAGACTGCGTCTGGCAGTTGGGGGCAGCAGACCCTGCATAGCTTCGGCAGCGGAAGCGATGGAGTCCAGCCGGCTTTTTCCGTGCCCGTTTTCGACTCTGCAGGTAATCTCTACGGGACAACCTTTTACGGCGGAAGCGACGGCATCGGCGTAGTGTACAAGTTATCGCCGGGGCTAGGCGGAAACTGGACCGAGACCATTTTGCATAGCTTCGTGAACGATGGCGTCGATGGAAATACGCCGAGTGGGGGCGTTGCCTTTGGTTCTGACGGGAACCTGTATGGCACCACATACTACGGTGGGCTCTACGGCGACGGCACACTGTATGAGCTAACTCTAGATTAGAGTATGCGGCTGGGACGGTGGGCCAAGATTACTCCCCGCCATTGCCCGCGCCGCGCCGCTGCTCGTTCATGCGATAAAGATGATGGACAGGATTGGTTCCATGTCCCAGCGGATGACCCGCGGCAATCGCCGAACTCACGTAAGTTTTCGCCAGCAGGGCAGCCTCGGCTAATCCGCGGCCAAGTGCCAGATGGCAGGCCATCGCGGTGGCGAAGGCGCAACCCGTGCCGTGAGTAGAATTCGACCGCTGCCGCTCCGCCTTGAAAACCTCTTCCTCAATTCCCTGCTTCGTCGTGAAGCTCAACAGATCAATGGCTTTTTCCAAATGCCCGCCGGTGACGACGACCCCGGTCGATCCCATGCCATGGAGCTTCGCCGCCGCCGCCCGCATCTCATCGAGATCCGTAACCTTCAATCCCGTAAGAACAGCAGCCTCATCCACATTTGGCGTAATCGCATCGGCGAGCGGGATCAGTTTCTCGATCAGCACCCGGATTCCCGCAGCATCCAGCAGTTCCGCGCCGGAGGACGATTTGAGGATCGGGTCCAGCACGATATTAGGCAGCTTCTTTGCAGCCCCGGCCTTACCCCCCAACAGGAACTCCGCCACAGCTTTGGCCACCTTCGCCGACCCCAGCATCCCAATCCGGACCGCCGCTATCGGAACGTCAGACGCCAACTCTTCTAAAGTTTCGCTCACCAGCCCCGGATCAACCGCCTCCACCCGCCGCACCCCGGTCGTAGATTGCACAGTCATGGCCGTAATGCAGGCAACTCCGTAGCAGCCGTGCGCGGCTATCGTCTTAATGTCGGCCGTCACCCCAGCCCCGGAGGAGGGGTCAAACCCAGCGATCGTCAGCACGACAGGTGGTTTCTCAGACATGGCTAGAAAAAAAATCAATTCATCCTATAGCAACCTTTTACCTAAAACCCTCACGATAAACAACTTAGAAAGAATTCCCTGTAACTCATTGAATCCATTGGGGATGAAAATTCTTCCCTCCCTACGGACAGATGAGTATTTACTATATAGTAAATATGTAACCTCATTGTAATGATAGACATATTGCTGATTACTCATGATTAACAACAAGTTACGTGAGATATCGATTACTAGGAGGTCACCATAGGCCACTCACTTTCGGGTTGACAAGCCCTTCCCACCCCCATACCATTTACAGAACTTAACCACATAGCCTAGCTAGGACGACTTTTGAGTATGCGAGGAGAACTGAATGCGTGGACGTATAGCTCATGGACTGATGATCGCTTTAATGGTCGTCGGCCTGGGAGCGGCTCAGGGCCCAAACAACTCGGAGGCCAGTTCAGCCCCGATTAGGGCAGTTCAAGCCAAGCCTGAAATCCGCCACCAGACCGGCAAAAATCAACCGTATCAAATTGGGACAGCTTCGTGGTATGGCGAGTATTTCGTTGGCAAACCGACCGCCAGCGGCGAAGACTTTGACATGTACGACATGACCGCGGCTCACCCAACGCTTCCCTTGGGAAGCTACGTGCGGGTCACCAACCTGCACAATGGGCGGGCGGTGGTGGTCAAAGTAAACGACCGCGGTCCCGTCGTACCCGGCCGCATTATCGACCTCTCATTCGGCGCCGCCCAGGCGCTCGAGTTCGAGCACCGCGGCTTGCAGAGGGTGCGCCTGGACTTGGTAAAGCCCCGCACCAAGCGCCGCCCGGTTTACCAGACCGTGGCCTCCAATTATCCCATGGCGGAACTCCGCTAGACGCTTTACACTACCAGGGATGCAGGCCGCTCCTCCCCCCATCCCTTCCGCTCAGCGCAGCAGCGACGCGTCGGGTGACGATTTTCAAGCTGTCGATCGTCAAGCTGTCGATCTTCATAAAAACGACCCGCGCGGGAAGCTGATCGTTGCCCTGGACGTTTCCACCGCGGCCGCCGCACAAAAAATTGTGGCCGCCGTCGGCGACTCCGTGCTGACCTACAAAGTCGGCATGCAGCTCTACACCGCCGAGGGCCCGCAAGTAGTCCGGGATCTCGTTGCCTCGGGTCGCCGGGTTTTTCTGGATCTCAAATATCACGATATTCCCACCACTGTAGCGAACGCTGTGCACGAAGCGGCCAAACTCGGCGTAAGCATGTTGACCGTGCACGCCGCCGGTGGCGGCAAAATGCTCCACGCCGCCGTGGACGCGGCCCGCGCCAACAACCCAAATCTGATAGTGCTGGGAGTTACAGTGCTCACCAGCCTCGACGAAAACGAAATGCAGAAAGTCGGATTTAGCGGGACGGTTCGCGACGAGGTCGCGCGCCTCGCCGCCCTGGCCCTGAACAGCGGATGCAAGGGCATCGTCACCTCCGCCCGCGAGACCGCCGCCGTGCGCGCCGAACTGGGCCACAATTTCGCCATCGTAACCCCCGGCGTCCGCCCCGCAGGCTCGCGCCAGGGAGATCAAGCCCGCGTAGCCACGCCCGCAGAAGCTATAGCCGCCGGAGCCACCCACATCGTCGTAGGCCGCCCCATCACCGAAGCCCCCGACCCAGCAGGCGCAGCCCGCGCAATCCTCCAACAGATCAGCTCATAGATTGATGGGAAACATAGATGTGGGGACAGCCGCCCTCGGCTGTCTGTCGAGCGAAGCTCGACTTGCCGACGCCACCAAGTTGCCAAATCCCGGCATCCAGTCGCAATCTAATACGCATGCCGGAACTGCCCGACATCTCTGCCTACATCACAGCGCTCGAACCGCGCATCGTCGGTCAGCCACTCGAGCATGTAAGGCTACAGAGCGCTTTTCTCCTGCGCACCACCCAACCGCCGCTCGCCGATGCGGAAGGTCGCACCGTCCGCGAACTGCGGCGCATCGGTAAGCGCATCGCAATCGGCGTAGAAGACGATCTCTGGCTTGTTCTTCATCTGATGATTGCCGGCCGCCTGCACTGGCGCCAGGCAAATGCAAAGCTGGCTGGCCGCCAGACTTTGGCCGCCTTCGACTTTTCCAACGGTTCCCTTGTTCTTACCGAAGCCGGCTCCAAACGCCGCGCGTCCCTGCACGTCGTGCGCGGTGAGGAGGCATTGCATTCCTTCGACGCCGGCGGCATCGACATCTTCTCCGCCGATCTCGTTTCATTCCGCACAACACTCACCGCCGAAAACCACACACTAAAGCGCGCGCTGACCGATCCGCGCCTTCTGAGTGGAATCGGCAACGCATACTCCGATGAAATCCTACACGCCGCGCAACTTTCCCCGCTCGCGCAAACGCAAAAACTGAAGCCCCAGGATTGGGAGCGACTATTTGTCGCAACTCAACACATTCTCCGATCTTGGATCGACCGGCTCCGCGCCGAAGCAACCGCCGCTTTCCCCGAAAAAGTAACCGCCTTCCGCGAGGGCATGGCCGTCCACGGCCGCTACGGCCAACCATGCCCAAGATGCGGCGACAAAGTCCTGCGCATCCGCTACGCCGACAAAGAAACTAACTACTGCGCCCGCTGCCAGACCGCCGGTAAAGTCCTGGCCGACCGCAGCCTGTCCCGCCTCCTGGGTTCGGACTGGCCCAGAACCCTAGAGGAACTCGAAGCCCTAAAGCGCCACTGATCGCGAGCCGATGGGAACCTAACCTGTCGTACCACGATTCGTATCAGGGCACCGCATTCATGCGTGCCGCAAGTGCCACGTTGTCAGTGCGCCTTCAGGCGCTGCTTCGCGGGATGGAGTTTCAGAACGGACTGCGGAATGCTTTTTTGACAAGCGTGGTCTAATGACGAGTGGGAAGTCTTGCGCGACTGACCCGCTCGCGCACCTCCTCCGTCGCTCACTTCAACAACCCCCTAAGCACCGCCACCTCCGCCGCAATCCCAGTCCGCAGCGCAGGATCCACATCCGGCGCAAACAGCGGAGAGTGATTCGACGGCAGCGCAGTCCCGGCAGCCTTGGCCTCAGCATACTTCTGCGGGTCCGCTCCTCCAAGATTGAAATAGAATCCGGAAATTCCCTGCGCCACGTAATAAGAAAAATCCTCCGACGCCGCAATCGGCTCCTCTATCACCACATTCTCTTTCCCCAGCGCCGCTTCCAGCGTTCCCTTCAACCGCTCGGCCAGCGCGGGATCGTTATAAACCAGGTCCGTGCCTTCGTAGTGATCGATCGCAGGCGCCCGCGGCGCACCCGCCGCTTCAGCCTCAGCCTTGGTGATCCGCGCAATCGCTGCCAGCACTTGCTTGCGCACCTCCGCGTTCCGGGTGCGAACCGTCAGCCCCAACTCGGCCTCGTCCGGAATAACATTATTCTTCGTCCCGGCGTGAATATAGCCCACGGTGACCACAGCCATCTCTCCCGGCTTCACCTCGCGCGAAGCGATAGTCTGCAAAGCCAGAACGGTTCGCGCCGCGATCACAATGGGATCAATCGTCGTCTGCGGCGCCGCGCCGTGCCCGCCTTTGCCGTAAATCGTGATCCGCAGCGAGTCCGCGTTCGTGTTGTAGACGCCCGGGACAATCCCCACCTTCCCCGCCGGCAGCACGTTGCCCACATGCATCGCCACGGCAACGTCGGGCTTCGGAAACCGCGTCAGCAAGCCGTCTGCGATCATCCCCTTCGCGCCGCCGATCGTTTCCTCAGCCGGCTGCCCGATTACTATCAAAGTCCCGCGCCAGGTGCTCTTGCTCCGCGCCATGATCGCCGCCGTGCCCACAATCGCCGCCATGTGCAAGTCGTGTCCGCAAGCGTGCATCACCGGCACATCGTGTCCGCCATCGTCCTTAGTGCGAACCTTGCTCGCATACGCCAGCCCAGTCTTCTCCTCCACCGGCAGCGCGTCCAGTTCGGTGCGCAGCATCACGGTCGGCCCCGCGCCATTCTTCAGGATGGCCACAATCCCCGTCCCACCCACATTCTCGGTCACCTCATAGCCAAGCCCTCGCAGCTGCCCCGCCAGCTTGGCCGCAGTCTGCACCTCGTGCGTAGAAAGCTCCGGATTCCGATGAATGTCCAGATAAAGCGCGTGCGCATCGGGATAGACGGCTTCGACTTCTTTGGATGAAGCAGCCTGAGCCCCAGCCACAGCACTCAGACACACGACAAGCAGAATGTGTAAGGTCATCCTTCCTAAGATCATGGGTCTTCGGATCATATCTGGCGCTTAAGCCAGCTGCAAATAAGCCTGCCTTAAGATTCTCGTCGTCAGGCTTCCCAAATCCGTCGTCCATCAGAATTGACTGCCAAAATTACCCCGTTGCCTACCTGCAAGCCGGGTGTACAATTTTCTTAGCAAGCACTGGGTTGCGCTACTTCGTTTTGAATACCCGAGGTGCTAATGAACGTCCACATCAGTTACCGTCTTCATAAAACTCCCGCCGTAGAAAAAGACATTCAACATCAGATCGAAAAACTGCGAAAGCGCCTGCAAGTCTTCCGCCCCGAACTGATTCACCTCAAAGGCATGGTCGAGGAAACTTCCGCCCGCGAAGGCGCCATCGTCTCCCTCAACCTGCGCCTGCCCTCGGGACAAATGGCCGTCCAGGCCAAAGCCTCAACTGCTGCCGCCGCTGTCAAGACCGCGTTCGAAGACTTGCTGCAACAGGTCAACAAACACAAAGACCTGCTGCGCTCCACCCACAAGTGGACACGCCGCCAGAAAGACGCCTCCCGCCGCAACGCTTCCGTGCCTTTCGAGCAAACCCTTGCCGCAGTCTTCCCGGCAACGGTTTCCTCCGACGACGTCCGCTCTTATGTCAACGTGAATCTCGCGCGCCTCGAGCGCTTTGTCGAGCGCGAAATCTATTTTCGCGAAACCCTCGATTTCATCGAGCCCGATTCCATCTCCACCAATGAAGTCATCGACGAGACCATCGCCGCCGCGCTCGGCGACGGCAACGACGATGGCAAAGAGAAGCCGGAGCGTCTCGCACTCGAACCCTGGCTGTACCGCTTAGCCATGCGCGCGCTCGATGAACTCTCCCGCCCCGATGGCGCCAACGGCAACGCCGTGCACCTCGAAGATTCTGCCCGCAAGCGCAACATCAAGGCCAGCGACGAACCCGAACTCCAGTTCCATCAGCCCGACGAATCCATCACCGAAGAAACCATCATCGCCGACGGCCGCATAGCCACCCCCGAACAAATCGTCGGCTCCGACGAAATGCTGCGCCTCATCGCCTCCGCTCTGCGCGACTTGAGCCCAGCCCATCGTGAAGCCTTTATCCTGCACGCCATCGAAGGCTTCGGCATCGACGAAATCTCCGCCATCACCGGCTCTCCGCCCGAAGCTGTGTCATTCTCCATCTCTGCCGCGCGCGAACAACTGCGCCGATCGCCCAGTTTCGCCCATCAGTTTAAGGGACGATTCGCGCCCACCGGCACCGCGTAACTCCAATTCCATAACGAAGGAGTAGGACCGCGTATGATTACTCGGGAACAAATCCACGAACTCGCACAATTCGAAGATCAGGCAGGCTGCGCTCTCAGCTATTACTTTCAGCCCACAACCCCACGCAATAAAGCCCACAAGGAAGAAGCGATTCTCACTAAAGATCTGGCGCGCGAAGCCTTGCGCCAGTTGGAAAACAAGCACAAGAGTAAAGACAAGTACGAATCCGCCCGCGCCGATCTTGACCGCATCGTCCGTCTGTCACAGGATTTGCGCGGCAACGGCTCGCGCGCCAAAGCGATCTTCGCCTGCTCTGCGCAGGGTTTCTGGCGCGAATACGATTTGCCCGCGCAACTCAGCGGCACGCAGCTCTCTGTGAATCGGCATTTCCACCTCAGGCCTCTAGCCCAGTTGCTGGGAGCGTTTCCCCGTCTCGGCATCGTGCTGGTCGATCGTCATCGCGCCCGCCTGTTCGATCTGCGCCTCGGCGAACTCAGCGAGCGCATGGACTTCTTTCATCCCCTAACGCGCCGCGGCCGCGGCGACGGCTTCGGCGGCTACGACGCCGGCCACGCCGAGCGCCGCGTCGCCGACGACGCTCTCCACCACTTCAAGTTCATCGCCGAGTTCATTAAAGAAGGTTTGGAAAAAAGCATGTTCGAGTCCTGGATTCTCGGCTGCCAGGACACTCACTGGGCGCAGTTCGAACCGCAGCTGCACTCCTACGCGAAGCAGAAGTTGCTAGGCCGTTTTTCCGCCGAAGTGGCGCACATCAGCAACGAAGAAATCCGCTCGCACGCCGAAAAGATTTTTGCCGACGCGCAGCAGCGCCGCTGCCAGGAACTGGTTCGCGAAACCCTGAACCAGGCGGCCCACAATGCCCGCGGCGTCACCGGATTGCGCCGCGTGCTCCACGCGCTCGAGTTGGGCGAAGTGCAAACCCTGCTCATCGGCCAGAACTTTCACGCCCAGGCCGTCGAGTGCTCCGGCTGCGGCCACCTCGATCCCCACGTGGTGCACCTCTGTCCAGTCTGCGGCCGCGAGACCCGCGAGGTCGTCGACGTAGCCGAAGCAGTCCTGCCCTGGGTAATCCGCCACGACGTCGAACTCTTCTACGTAAAAGACGATCCCGAGTTCGACAAAGTAGGAAACATAGCCGCCCTGCTCCGCTACCGCTCTGACCTGAACAAAAACGTCCGCGCCATCACCGAAGTCCCCGCGCACCCATCCCTGGGCCGCCAGGAGGGACGAGTAGGCCGCTACCGAGGTGCAGCCAGCGGCTAATTCTAAGTGAGTATGAATTACTGAAAGCTGGGTGCCCCATCCTTGCGCGTTCTTTGCGCAAGGGTGGGATTCCACGGACGCCAATCCGTCGGGGTCTTGCGTAGAATCACACCCGAATCACGGTCAGGACCAAATCCTTTACTCTACCGCCGATCTGGATCTAAAAAAAAATCGCAGATCAAATCTGCTTAATTCCTTTGAATCAAGCACTTGCGAGACTCCGATCTGCCGGAATCCGGCTAAAATCTTGAATCTAAATAACTTGCCCGTAAAATCTTGCGGATAAAAGAGTTACGTGCTTGCGCATCCAGTAAGTTGTTTAGAATCAGTGAGGTTATTTCTGTCGGGACTGAAAACAGACGCAAACTATTGTGGGGGAAGGACTTAGCCGCGCGATATTCAGTTTTCAATGAGCTGTTTCTTGCTGCCTCTGCTGGGGCAATCATGAAGGAATTGTTTTTGAGACGCAAGGTCAGATGTCACAAGGGTTGCCTGTGGAAAAGTTCGCCGTCACTTCGCGCTTCCACGTGTATGTACATTTTATGCATACTCTGATATTCTTAACATTGCTCGCTGCGCGTCGAGGCCGTAAATGCTTTTCGAGTGGGACGAAAGCAAGCGCCAGTCCAACCTCGCGAAGCATCACATCGACTTTCAAGACGCGCTGCGGATTTTTGACGGCCCCATATTCGAGAAGACAAGTCGCGGTCACGGAGAAGACCGCGTATTGGCCATCGGCGTTATAGAAGACATTGAGATCGTGGTGGTCTACGTAATCCGTGGCAAGCGCCGTCGCATCATTTCAGCCAGGAGAGCACATAGAGATGAAAGGCAAGACTACGCAAACCACCTCACGAACTCGCTCCAAAGGCGCCACTGACTTCAAGCGATTGCGCGCCATGCGGGACTCCGAAATCGATTTCTCAGAGATTCCCAAACTCGGCAAATCGTTCTGGGCCACCGCCAAGCTCACCCTGCCCGAGCCCAAAGACCGCCTCACCATCCGCGTGGACCACGACGTCGTGCAGTGGCTCAAAAAGCACGGCAAAGGCTACCAGACCCGCATCAACGCCATCCTGCGCTCGTATATGGAAGCCCAAACCGACGACGCACGCTAGTTGTAGAATCCACTGCTGCGCAAAGAATGTTCAAGGATGGGCACCCGCCCGTGATAGGCACTACCGAAGCACGAAGGCAAAATCTCCTGGCTATCGGCTGAGGCAGCGCGCACCCTCCTACGAAGCTCAGGGCAGGCTTTCGAAAACCGCGAAAGGTGCGGGAGCCTCAGCCTCTGTGTCTCTCGATGGACTTTCAGTCGAAATGCACGGGCAAAACCAAGATCTCACCACAGAGTCACAGAGACACAGAAAACCAAAATCATAGAAATAACAAATCCCAAAAAGGCCTTCTCTGTGCCTCTGTGTCTCTGTGGTGAAAGGTTTTTTGTCGCTTGCGTGATATGCTTCCCGCTTCCGTACAGAAAGAGAACTAATGACCTTCTCGCGCCGTGATTTCGTGAAAACATCCGTTCTAGGAGCAGTCGCCGCCGGAGTTGGAACGCGCGCTCAAGGCGAAGCCGCAAACGCGCAAGAACACGTTGCTGCGGACAATCAGTCGCAATCCGGCTCCTACAAGCGCCCCATCATCGTCTGCGCCCACAACGGCTTCAACTATCTCGAGGACGCGTTCGCCTTCCTGAAAAGCGGCGGCGATACGCTGGACGCCGCGCTCAAAGTGGTCAAGGGACCGGAAGACGATCCCAAAGACACCAGCGTCGGCCTGGGCGGAATTCCCAACGAAGAAGGCGTGGTCGAACTCGACGCCTGCTGCATGCACGGACCCACGCGCCGCGCCGGCTCCGTCGGAGCCGTGCGCAACATCAAGAACGTTTCGCAGGTCTCAAAGGCCGTGTTCGAGCACACCGGACACGTTATGCTGGTGGGCGAAGGCGCGGAGCGCTTCGCCGTGGCCGTCGGCTTCCCGCGCGAAAACCTGCTCACCGACCACTCCCGCAAGATCTGGCTGCTGTGGAAGGAGTATCACTCGAGCGAAGATTGGTGGGGACCATCGCTCGCCGACCCGCACTGGCAGCCCCCCGACACCAAGCCGGAAGCGAAACCGCAGTCGCAACTCTGGCAAGAGCGCTATCGCCGCCTCGAAGAGCACGCCGCCGAATTGGGCATCGCTCCTGAGTTGCGCCGCGATGCGATCCACAAAGTGTTGTTTCCGCCGACTGGAACGATTCACTGCTCGGCGCTGAACGAGAAAGGCGAAATCTCCGGCTGCACCACCACCAGCGGATTAGCCTACAAACTTCCCGGCCGCTGCGGCGATTCGCCCATCATCGGCGCCGGCTGCTACACCGACCAGGACGTGGGCTCAGCCGGAGCGACCGGCAGCGGCGAGGAGAACATCAAAGTCGCGGGCGCGCACACCATCGTCGAGAACATGCGGCACGGAATGTCTCCGCAGGAAGCGGGCATGGACGCGCTCAAACGCATCGTCCGCATTTACAACGGCGATATGAAGAAGCTGCGCTTCGTCGACATGATCTACTACATCCTGCGCAAAGACGGCGCTTATGCGGGAGTCTCGCTGTGGGAAGGTTACGTACCCGGCAGGCCGCACACGATCGCCGTGCATGACGGCACGCGCCGCGCAGAAAACGCGGTGGCGATGTTCAAAGGGTTTTCGCAGGATTTTCCGCCGGAACCCAGCGTTCCCGAGGACGTAAGGAAACAGTATCTGAAATAGACAGCATACCTCGGTGGCTTTCTGAGTCTTTGGCCAACGACCAACGACTACCGGCCAACGGCTGGTTCTCTAGAACCTCACCTTCACATCCGGACCCTTCTCCAGATGGATGCTCTCGATGAAGCGCACTTTGCCGGTAAGCAGCGTAAGAATCACCGAGGACGTCCGCGTTCCCTCGCCGAAGAAGCGGACGCCTTTGAGCAGCGCGCCCTCGGTAACGCCTGTGGCCGCGAAGATGAGTTGCCTGCCCGGAGCCAGATCTTCGGCTTCGTAAATCTTGTTCTTGTCCTTGATGCCCATTTTAGCGAGGCGTTCTTCCTGCTCGGGCTTCACCACCAGGCGGCCGAGCATATAACCGTTGAGGCAGCGCACGGCAGCGGCAGTGATCACGCCCTCCGGCGCGCCGCCCGAGCCCATGACCGCGTGCACGCCGGTGCCGATGACCGCGGCGGCGATGCCCGCCGAGAGGTCACCGTCTCCGATCAGCCGGATGCGGGCGCCGGCGGCCCGAATATCGGCAATCAGCTTTTCGTGCCGCGGGCGATCAAGCACAATCACCACCAGATCTTCCACATCGCGCTCCAGCCTTTTCGCGATGTTCTTCAAATTGTCGGCGACCGGCGCGTCGAGTTCGACAGCGTGTTTGCAGGAAGGTCCGACAACGATTTTTTCCATATAGCAATCGGGAGCGTTCAGCAGGCCTCCGCGTTCAGAGGCGGCGAGCACGGTGATCGATCCGGGCGCTCCGGTGGCGCACAAGTTAGTACCTTCCAGCGGATCGACGGCGATGTCCACCTCTGGCACCTCGCGGCCATCGGGAAATTCGGCCCCGACTTTTTCTCCGATGTAAAGCATGGGCGCTTCGTCGCGCTCGCCTTCGCCGATGACGATCGTCCCGCGCATGGGGATGGCGTCCATAGTCTGTCGCATGGCCTCGGTCGCCACTTGGTCAGAGAGCTTGCGCTCGCCCTGGCCCATCGTGCGGGCCGAAGCGATTGCGGCCACTTCCACCACGCGCAGAAACCGCGATGCCAGGTCGCTTTCAATGTTTTCCCCGAAACTGCGGGCCTTGCCTTCAGGACGAGTTTGCGTAGCCATAAGGGCCTCCGAACAGGGTTAAGAAACAGTTGTCCGCCGGGTTGAGACTATACCCGAATCGCCGGGAGATGGAAATACTCCAATCGTGCAGGGCGCTCTGTGAAAGCACGCGGCCTACGTCTGAATCGACCCACATCGGATTTCGTGGGATATACTTAGCCCGCTGACTCCGCCAGCTCGGGCGGCGAACGCAGAGGCGACGATGGACAGTAACAACCAATTGAAAGGTAGCGTAGGGGCGCTGGGAGTGTTGCTGGCGTTTGGCTTGATTGCCGGAGGCTGGGTGCTGGGAGCGCAGATCAAGGCGACGCGCCTCAGCGACCGCTATGTCAGCGTCAAAGGTCTCGTCGAGCGAACCGTGAAATCCGACTTGGCGATTTGGCCTTTGAGTTATAAGGAAGCCGGAGACGATCTCTCTGCGGTTTATGCCAAAACCGAGACCGACAAGAAGGCCATCCTGTCATTTCTCGATCAGGAAGGAATCAAGCCCTCTGAAATCGAGTTGAACATAGTCCATGTAGTGGACACACAGGCCAACGAATACGGCGGCAACCGGGCTCCGCAACGTTACATTGTGGAACAACAAATCACGGTAAGAACGTCGCGCGTCGATCAGGTTGCAGCCGCGGCGCAGAAAACCATGCAGTTGCTGCAAAAAGGTATTGTCTTGAACAGCAATCCGGGGCAGGGATTGGCCTACAAATTCAGCGGATTGAACTCCATCAAGCCCGACATGATTACCGAAGCCACGCGAAACGCGCGCACCGCGGCCGAACGCTTCGCCTCCGATTCCGGCAGCAAGGTCGGATCGATCCGGCAGGCCAATCAGGGCGTCTTCTCAATTCTTCCCGCAGATCAGGGCAGCAACACCGGCGAGGAGGGCGACAACGCGGGCACGGCCGACAGCAGCCTGATGAAAACCGTCCGCGTAGTGACCTCGGTGCAATATTATCTGGAGAAGTAGATTTCCATGCCAACCTCGCAGCACTCGTGGTATTCTCTCGAACCTGCTCAGAGATGAACTCATGCCTGAATCGCTGCCGCTGACCTTCCTCTGCATCACCACCTACGAAAAAGGTCAGGAGTTCATGCGCGAGTGCAAGCGCCAGGGCTGCCGCGTGCTCCTGCTGACGGCGGAGAAGTTGAAAAATGCCGACTGGCCGCGCGAAAGCCTCGACGACACATTCTATATTCCCGCCGAACTTCCCGTTCCTGACATTGTGAATGCCGTCACTCACCTGGCGCGTACGCAGAAAATCGACCGGGTTGTGGCCCTCGACGAATTCGATATGGAGACCGCCGCGACCCTGCGCGAACACCTGCGCATACCGGGCATGGGACTGACGACCATGCGCTACTTCCGCGACAAGCTGGCCATGCGCATGCGGGCGCTCGATCGCGACATGCGGGTGCCCGATTTCGTGCCTGTCTTCAATCACGGCGACATCCGCTACTACCTTGAGCACGTGCCGGGCCCGTGGGTGTTGAAGCCAAGGCAAGAGGCTTCGGCAATCGGAATAAAAAAGATCAACGCCGCCGAAGAGTTGTGGCCAGTACTGGAGCAGTTGGGCGACAAGCAATCGTCATTCCTGCTGGAGAAATTTGTTCCGGGCGAAGTCTACCACGTGGATTCCGTGGTTTCGGAAAGCGAAGTGGTCTTCGCCAATGTGAGCAAGTACGGCAAGCCGCCCATGAACGTAGCGCAAGGCGGCGGAGTGTTCACCACGTTCACTGTGCCGCGCGGAAGCGAAGACGACCAAGGTCTGCGGCAAATCAATCGCGATCTGATTGCCGCGTTGGGGCTGCTGCGCGGAGTGTCCCATGCGGAATTCATCAAGGCGAATTCCGACGGGCATTTTTATTTTCTGGAGTGCGCCGCGCGCGTAGGCGGCGCCTACATCAACGAAATGGTCGAGGCCGCCACGGGCATCAACCTATGGCGGGAGTGGGCGCGGATTGAGGTTGCTGGAGGAAATGGAAGTTACCGGCTGCCTCCGGTGCGCGAGGAGTATGCGGGAGTGATAATTTCGCTGGCGCGGCAGGAGAATCCCGACACTGCCGCCTACAACGATCCCGAAGTATTCTTGCGTATCAAAAAGCATCACCACGCCGGATTGATTCTGCGCTCCACCAACCCGGAGCGCGTGCGGACATTGCTCGAAAGCTACAGCCAGCGCTTCGCGGAGGAATTTCTGGCGGTCGAGCCGCCGCGGGAGAAGCCTACCGCGTGAGGTTACCAAAGTCAGTCTTGCATCATCTTAATCTGCAAGCGACAATGGGAGTGATAGAATCAGCGCCAGACAAGGAACCCGATGGCTGTTGCCAAGCTAAAGCCGAAGGATGATCGGCTGGAGGAGTTGGCCGAGCGCATAGCAGCTGAGATCAACGAGCGCGCCGATAAGATGACCTCCGAGGGCCGTGCCCGGGCCGACGCGGCGACTAAGAAGATTGCTGATCGCGTGCGGCGTCGAACTCGATAGGTGCGGCTTCCATTCCCCACTAAGGACGACTCCGCGTTTTCAGAAGGTCCCTCCAGCATGTAGAATCGCTTCGCTTTGAAAATCCGTAACCTTACCTCTTCCATCGGCTACCTGCTATCAGCGTCGTCTGCGGCCGGAATCTCTGCTATCGCCGTGTTTGAGTGTACTCAGAGCACTATCCTGCGCGTTTTAGGTGTGATGGTCAGCATGGCCACGTTCAGGGCGATGCTAATTCTCGACGCCCCTCCGACGCATTCCGGGTTTAATCTATTTGCAACTGCTGTCGTAGGCCTCCCGATTTGCTGGCCAGTGTTCGACTTATTTCGTTACCGGCTTGGCCTCAGTGCCTTTTGGGTGCCCTCCAGGCTGAGGGTGTTGGGAGGCTGGAGGGTCGTTTGGGTCTTCCTGGGCGTTTGGTATCTCCCTATAATGATAGTTGCGGGTGCAGACCTGTTCGGGCGCGTGCGCAGGGGAATACTCCAAAGGTAGCCGAAGTATTTGCGCTGTTCTCCCTTAGCGAAATATGAGTCTTTATAAATACGTCCCTCCCGAAAGGCTCGATGTCCTTCGAAACCTTTGCGTTCGTTTTACTCAGCCCGGAGCGCAAAACGACCCCTTTGAACTCCGTCCGGTAGTCGATCGCTTTCGAAGGAGTGAGGCGGCGCGCCAGGCATTGGCCAAACCGCTCTCGGAGGAATGGGATCGGCAGTTCTCCGACAAAATATTGAGGCAGTTTGGCCCAGAGTTTGTCAACGAAGTCGAGAGGATGCACCCAGGCTACCTGGCGTCGAAGAAGGAGGCCGCTCTTGCTATGGCCGATGCGGAAAGCGATCATAGCGCGATGAAATTGATAGCTCAGCACCTGAATACTCTTGGAATATTCTCCCTTAGCGAAGTTTCCGATGACCTTTTGATGTGGGCGCACTACGCGGCAAATCACTCTGGATTCGTTCTCGAATTCGACGACGGGCACGCTTGGTTTTGGGCGCAGAGACCCGAGGGAGACGACTGCGGAACTCTTAAGAAAGTCAGCTACGCCGATGAGCCTTCCTCGCGCTACTTGGCTGAACTTAAAGCGCACGAGGTTTTTTATACCAAAGGCAAGAAATGGGAATACGAGCGAGAGTGGCGCGTCATACGACCGCTCGTGGAGAGTTCTAGGTCGCCCACCGAAGGAGTGTTCCTCTTTGATTTGCCCGCTACGGCGATAACAGGTGTTATTGCTGGACTCAGAACCAGCAGCGAATCGTTGCAAGAACTACAGGAAATCCGTCGGGGTAATCCTCAGCTCACACATCTCCGCGTCGGACGGATGTCGGAGGTCAAGAATGCCAACACGCTCGAAGTGGTATGGGCTTGACCTAATTTCGTTAGCGCGTGGCAGCACTTCCTAGAACGCGTCAATCCCAGTAACGCTTTGCCCGATGATCAGCGAGTGTACATCATGCGTGCCTTCGTAGGTCTTCACCGATTCCAGGTTCATCATGTGGCGCATGATGGGATAGTCGTCGGCCACGCCGTTGGCGCCGAGGATGTCGCGCGAGAGGCGGGCGCACTCCAGCGCCATCCACACATTATTTCGCTTCGCCATCGAGATGTGCTGGTGCTCGACCTTTCCTGCATCTTTCAGGCGTCCTACTTGCAGCACCAGCAGTTGCGCCTTGGTAATTTCGCTGATCATCCACGTAAGCTTGTCTTGCACGAGCTGGTGCGAGGCGATGGGCTGATCGCGCCACTGCTTACGCAAGATGGCGTATTGCAGAGCGCAGTCGTAGCACGACATGGCTGCGCCGATCGCACCCCACGCGATGCCGTAGCGTGCTTGATTCAAGCACATCAGCGGCGATTTTAGCCCGCCGCTCTTCGGCAGCAGGTTCGACTCGGGGATGTGAACGTCCTGCAACGACAATCCCGAAGTCACCGAAGCGCGCAGCGACCACTTCCCGTGAATGTCGTCGGCCTTGAACCCCGGGCGATTGGTCTCGACCAGGAAGCCGCGAATCTTGTCGTTTTCGTTTTCCACTTTCGCCCAGATCACGGCCACGTCGGCGATGGTGCCGGAGGTGATCCACATCTTCTCGCCATTGAGAATGTATTCGTTGCCCACTTTGCGGGCGCGGGTTTTCATGCCTCCGGGATTGGAGCCGAAGCCGGGTTCGGTGAGTCCAAAGCAGCCGAGCTTTTCGCCCTTCTGCATCGCGGGCAGCCAAGTCTGCTTCTGCTCTTCGCTGCCGAATTCGTAGATTGGGTACATACAAAGTCCCGACTGCACGCTTACAAAGCTGCGCACGCCGGAGTCTCCGCGTTCCAGTTCCTGGGTCATCAGTCCGTATTCGACGTTGCCCATGCCTGCGCAACCGTAGCCCTTCAGCGATGCGCCGAAGAAGCCGAGATCGGCCATGGGCTTGACCAGTTCGCGCGGAAAGCGGCCGGCTCGGTTGCACTCCTCGATGATAGGAATAAGGTTGTCTTCGATGAACTGGCGCGTGGTGTCGCGCACCAGTCGCTCCTCTTCAGTGAGCAGCGAATCGTACTGGATGAAATCGACGCCGCGAAATTTGATGGCTGGCATAATGAATCTCCAAGGTGTTAGGCAAACATTTGACGGTAGCAGGGGCGAGGGAGCGGGGTCAACGGCGAGCCAGTGTTGAGGTAGTGGCTGAAAAGTGCGTTGGTGGAAAACTTTGAGCGACTTATCAGATTACGACGAAGGATTTCTCAAACCATCGGGCAATTGTTTTAGTAACCATGCCGCCTCCGCGATACAATGGATTCGGCAAAGCATCGCGGGACAATACCAGACACGACGTAGCGGCAACACCCGACAAGCCCCAAGTGACGTTGGGGCTTATTAACCGGAAGGACTTTCAAAATGCCCAACAAACTTAATTACATGAAAACAGACAAGGCGAAGGTTAAAGTACATTTTCGCGGCAAGCACATGGAGCTAACCGTTATCCTCCCGCCAGAAATGGAAAAGCGACTTGCCTTTCGGCTTGCTAGTCCTAAGCGATTTCCAAATCCACGTAAAAAATAAACGCGCATTTCGGCCACTACTCAATGCGGCGGTGGTTTTCTCCCTAAGCCCTAGTGCGATGAAGCCGCCGCGCTCCGCTCGGCTGAACCCTTCGGCTTCGCTCAGGGCAGGCTAAGCGAGGCGCCCGTTCCCACACGAGTTGAACAGCCGCGAAGCAGCGCGTGAGTATGCAAAATCCTGCATACTTCTTAGCTAACCAATTTCACATCTCCACAGTGTGCAAGAACTTTCATCCTTGACAGGAGTTGCACTGCACCGGAGAATACCGGAAGATTCTCACGGCGCTGGCGAGCCCAGTCGCTGGATTTCCCCCTATCTAAGCGGCCGGATTACCCGATTTTGTCGAGGGACAACTACGGTATGGCGTGGACTGCTCCGCATTTCGAGGAAATTCAGTTGAACTGCGAGATCAACTCCTACGCCAGTGCGCGGCTATAACTTTCTGCAGACGAAGTTAGGCTTCAACTGAGGCCGGATGTTTCCCCCCACAACACACGTCAGGCTTGTCAATTGCAGGAGTCGGGACCTATGGGTTTGAACATGAACCGCATTTCGCGCGTGGTATTGGGTTGTTTCCTGCTGATGGCTCTCGCGGCAACGGCCGCTTTGGCCCAGGACGTCAGTTCCAGCCCCAGTTCTTTGACCTTTTCCAATACTTACTTAGGTCTGGTGAGCGGTTCAAAAGTGGTGACGATCACGAACATAACTACCGGGAACGTCATCATCAACAGCGTCAGTTTCACCTGTCCTCAATATGGTTTGGCCTCCGGAGTCGCGCCCACGTCACTGTTTAACCCGGGCGACATCACCCACTATTCCATCTTCTTTCAGCCGACTGCGGCCATAACCTACAACTGCAATTTTGTAATGACCATGTCGGACTCAACCCAGGTCATGGTTCCGCTGACCGGCACCGGAAAATCGACTACGGCGGTTACGAGCCTCTCGGCTACATCGCTGACTTTTCCCAACCAGACAGTTGGAACCACCAGCGCCCCGCAGACGATCACCGTTACCAACACGGGCGGGACAAGCGTGAATGTCACCGCCCTCACGCTCTCGCCACCAAGCTTCACCACCGGTCCCATTACCTTGCCTTACACTCTTGCGAAAAACAGCGGGACCTTGTCGATTCCGGTTTACTACACGCCCAGCGAGGCTACCTCCGGCGAGTATGGCGCGATCGCCATCACCTATGACGATCTTCCCGACCAGGGCACAAGCCTGAGCGGCAATGGAATCGCAGCCACCTCACTGGTGATCTCAAGTTCGCCCACGCTGGCCCAGGCCACACAGAACGCCGCTTATCAGGCTACTCTCGCAACCAGCGGCGGCGTCGGCCCGTACACGTGGAGCCTCGCCTCAGGCTCGACTCTGCCTACCGGCCTGAGCCTTTCCAGCGCTGGTGTGATTACCGGCACCGTGGCGTCAACTGTGGCTACTGGAAACTACACTTTCACCATTCAGGTGACGGACACCTCGACCAACGCCACCGCCAGCACGCTGTTCACTCTCGGCGTCTTCGCCAACCTCGGGGACAATTGCAACGACCTCTGGTTCAACGATCCCGTCCTCGGTACGCCGATGGTCGCGCTCACCGATCTCGGCACCGGATATTACCAGGGCAATACGCAGTACGGTGAAGGCGGTCTTTACCCCAACGGCAGCAACGTCCGGCCGGCGGCGCAGGATGCCTACGGCGTGGGATTGGCGGATTCGATTCAGCCTCTCGATTCCAACGGCAATCCCAGCCCCACCGGAAAATACGTTTTGATGGCCATTGGCGAATCCACAGCACAAAACGAATTCAATCGCTTCCTTCCTATCGCCAGAGCCGATCCCGCAATCAATCCTAACCTTGTGCTCGTCAACGGCTCCCAGGGCGGAGCCACGCCCAACGTCTTCACCAGCACAACGTCTCCCTATTGGGACATGGTGGTCAACAATTACCTGCCGCAGAACGGCGTGAACCAGAACCAGGTCGTCGCCATCTGGATGGAAGACACCGACGGAATCGCCACCGGATCTTTTCCCACCGACATCACCACGCTTCAATCGGAGTACGAGACGATGATGCAGACGATGCACACACTCTTTCCGAACCTGAAGATGGTTTATTTCTCGTCGCGCGTCTACGGCGGATATTCGAACGGCGTCGCCACCATTAACCCCGAACCTTATTCGTATGAAGTCAGCTTCGCTGTGAAGTGGGCAATCGGCGACCAACTCAACGGCAACTCCAATCTGAATTACAACCCTGCGAATGGACCCGTAGTCGCTCCGTGGATGTCCTGGGGCTCCTACTACTGGTCCAACGGCATGCTGGGCCGCAGCGACGGACTGGTTTGGGATTGCGAAGATTTTTCGTTGGACGGAACCCATCCTTCGTCCACTTATGGACAATTAAAAGTCGCGACTGAACTGCTTCAGTTCCTAAAGACAGACGACACGACCAAGCCCTGGTATCTCGCGGCGGACTTGGCTCTCACCGCAACCGCCGGCAACAATCAGACGGGCAGCACAGGCACGACTCTACCGAATGCGCTGACGGTTTTGGCGTCGAATCTTAACTCCGGGGTGGGCAACTCCGGCGTGACCGTCAGCTTTAGCGATGGCGGCGCCGGCGGAACCTTCGGCACGCCCGCGGCAGTCACCGGCAGCAACGGTATGGCGTCCACCACCTACACGCTGCCGCCGAACGCTGGAACCATCACGATAACTGTGACCAGTACCGGCTACACCTCGACCACCTTTACCGAGATCGCGACGTCTGGATCGGTTCAAGCTCTCACTGCGACTGCGGGCAACAACCAGAGCGGAGGCACAGGCACCACATTGCCCACAGCGCTTACAGTAACTGCAACCAATAACGGCATCCCGGTCTCGGGTGTAAGCGTCACCTTCAGCGACAACAGTGCGGGCGGCAGCTTCGGAACTCCAACCGTAATTACCGGTACGAACGGTACGGCCTCGACCACTTATACCTTACCGTCCACCGCGCAAACCGTAACCATCAGCGCAACCAGCGCGGGTTATAACTCAGCCACATTCACCGAAACCGCCGACACCCTCGCCCTCAGTCCGAATGGCGGCAACAATCAGACGGGCGGCATCGGCACCACTTTGCCCGTGGCATTGACCGTTCTAGCATCCAGTGACGGCAGCCCGGCGTCGGGTGTGAGCGTCAGCTTCACCGACAATGGAGCCGGCGGCACTTTCGGCACCCCAACTGCCACTACCGGCGCCAATGGAATCGCATCCACCACCTACAAGCTGCCGGCGAATGCCCAGACTGTCAGCATCACCGCCAGCAGCGCAGGCTATACGTCGGCCACCTTTACCGAGATCGCCGCCGTGTGCGCGATCAGCGCGACCGCCGGGAACAATCAGTCCGGCATGGAAAGCACCACGTTGCCCACAGCGCTCTCAGTTTCGGCAACATGCAGCGGCGCTCCTGAGTCTGGCGTAAGCATCACCTTCACCGATGGCGGAGCCGGCGGCTCGTTCGGCACTCCAACCGCGACGACCGGCGCGGGTGGCACGGCGTCTACCACCTACACTCTTCCCGCCTCAGTCGAAGTAATCACCATCACCGCCGCCAACCCGGACTATACGTCCGCCACCTTCACCGAAACCTCGACTCCAACCGTAACCAGCCTTTCCGATGTTTCGGGTCAAAAGCAGACCGGCACGGTTGGAACTGCCTTGCCGCTGCCCATTGTCATGAAGGCCAAGAATGCCTCCGGCAAAGTAGTCTCGGGCGCGCCCATCACCTTCACCGACGGCGGAGCGGGAGGCAGCTTCTCTCCGAACCCGGCAATCACCGGGTCGAACGGGCAAGCAAGCACCACCTATACGCTTCCTACGAAAGCGAAGTCGATCACAATCACGGGAGCTGACGGCAGCGTCAGCGTCAGAACCAACGAAACTGCCGTTGCCGGCCCTGCCACAACTCTGGCCGACATTGCCGGCAACAACCAGACCGGAAATCCTGGCCAGCTGTTGGGCAAGAAGCTGGTCGTATCGGTAACGGATAAGTACAAGAATCCAATTTCCGGGGTCACGGTAACCTTCACCGACAACGGCGCAGGCGGAACCTTCTCCACCACAACGCCCGTCACGGGAACCAACGGACAGGCGTCGGTTAGCTACACCTGTGGGTCGAAAGCGGGAACCGTAACCATCTCAGCGACAACGTCCACGCTGGGACCGGTGAACTTTACGGAGACAGTCAAGTAATGGGATCGAATCATGTAGTTAGAACTTTGCTTTTCCCCAGGGGTGGCAGAGTGTCCCTCTGCGCAGCGGCGGCGAACCAGCTGCATTTGCCGCGGTTGTTTTCGACGGGCTCGAATGAAGCAGCACGTTTTTGCGGGAGGCGTATCTTGAATTCTCACCGTTTCTCAAAGACGCTCAGCGCATTCGCTGTGGCGACCCTGGCCGTGCTCTTATTTAGCGTGTGCTCTCCCAGAGCATCCGCGCAAGTCAGCGTGCTGACGAACAAGAACGATAACTCACGCGACGCACTGAACGCCGGCGAAACCCTGCTCTCCGCCGCCAACGTGAACTCGAACCAGTTCGGCAAGCTGTTCACCTACGGCGTGGATGGCTATGTGCAGGCGCAGCCGCTATATATGTACGGCCTCACCGTGAACGGCGCCACCCATAACGTGGCTTTCGTCGTCACTCAAAACAACAGTGTCTATGCCATCGACGCCGACACCGGTACTTTGCTTTGGACGGTAAACCTGGGCCCTGCTGTGCCGAGTAGCGTCGAAGGTTGCAATGCTGTGACTGGTTTCAATCAAGTGGGAATCACCGGGACCCCAGTCATCGATTCCACCACCAACACGCTGTACGCGGTCACCAAGACCTACGTGTCGTCAACTGCCGCTTTTTCTCTGAATGCTCTTGACGTCACCACGGGCGCGCCGAAATTCGGCAGCCCGGTCACCATTACCCAGCCCACCGGAACCACTCCCGCTTTCATCCCTAAGAACCAGCTTCAGCGCCCTGGTTTGCTGGAATCGAATGGCAACATCTACGTCGCCTTCGGATCCAATGGTTGCGACTTCACTGCCTGGGGCTTCCTGGCCGCCTATAACTCCTCCAACCTGCAGCAAGTGGCGTGGATGACCACTCAGCCCGACGAAAGCTACGGCAGCTCCATCTGGGCTGGTGGCGTGGGCCCCGCGGCCGACAGCGAGGGCAACGTTTTTCTTTCCACCGCGAATGGCTTATTCAATTATCCCAGTGCCCAGGATTGGGGCGATAGTGTTCTGCGCATCACCGAGAACTCCGGCGTATTCACCGTCGCCGACTACTTCACTCCCTACGATCAGGGTTATATGGCTGCCAACGATGAGGATCTCGGCTCCGGCGGCCCCACCCTGCTGCCCAACATGAGCACCACCTGCTCCAACACGCCCGATCTGCTGGTCACCTCCGGCAAGGACGAGGACCTTTACCTGATCAACCGCGACAACATGGGCGGCTATAACTCCACCGACAACAGCCAAATCGTTTCGTATGTACCCAGCGCGCTGCTCGGGGAATTCTTTGGCAGTCCGCCGTACTGGAACAACATGGTCTACTTCCTGGCTCACCAGGATTATCTGCGCGCCTATTCCGTGACCAACAACACCAGCACGAACGACTGCCAGCTCTCCACTACTCCGGTGGCGCAGACCGGAGGCAAGCTCACCAATTTCGGCCTGCCCTCGATCTCCGCCAATGGAAACACCGACGGCATCGTCTGGCTGGTGCGCAACGTCAGCAATGTGCCTAAGCTCTCTGCCTATGAAGCCAACGTTTTGTACCTGCTCTATGATTCGGGCCAGGCAGCCAACGGACGCGACACTTTGGGAACGATCGGACACTTCGCCACGCCAACCATTGCGAACGGCAAAGTCTATATGGGGACTCAGACCCAGCTCGTTGCCTACGGATTATTTCCCGATATCGCCGTCACCGCCGGCAACGGCCAGAGTGGCAATGCGGGCAGCACGTTGTCCGGGACGCTCGTGGTTACAGCGAACAATCCTTACACCGGAGCACCCATCCCGGGCGTCACCATAAATTTCACCGACGGCGGTAAGGGTGGCGTGTTCAGCAATCCAACCACAACTACAGGCAGCGACGGCACCGCCACCACCACCTACACCCTGCCGCGGACTCCGCAGACCGTAACCGTCACAGGTTCGAGCGCAGGCTATGCCTCCGCCATTTTCACGGAAACCAGCGTGGTTGGTCCCGTGGCCTCGCTCACGCTGGTCTCGGGCAGCAAACAAATTGGAACCGTGGGCACGACTTTGCCGAACCCCATCGTAGTTAAGGCTAAGGACGCGGTCGGAAATCTGGTGCCCAACGCCTCGATTTCGTTCACCGACGGCGCAGGAGGCACGTTCAATCCGAATCCGGCAAACACTGCTCCCAGCGGCGAAGCCAGCACGATGTATACGCTGCCCACAGTGGCAAAAGCTCTCACCGTCGTAGCTTCCAATGGAAGCGTGAGCCTCAGGATCACCGAAAACTCGGTTGCCGGCGCCCCCGCTCTGTTCACCATCATTCAGGGCAACAACCAGTCGGCGCATCCCAACAACAGGCTGCCCAAGGCGCTAATCGTTAAGGTGACCGACCAATATGGAAACGGACTCAAAGGCCTGACGGTTACCTTCACCGACAACGGCGCAGGCGGATCCTTCACCACCACCACGCCGGTAACCGCCACCAACGGCCAGGCCACCACCAACTACACCACCGGCCCGAACAAAGGATCGGTAACGATCACGGCAACGTACGGCTCGCTAACCCCGCTCAATTTTACCGAGACGGTAGACTAGGCGCCCGTCGAGCCCGGAGAGCGAAGCGAAGTCAGCGACCATAATGCAGCTGTCATGGCCGACGCACCGCCCCCACAACCCTTGATGCATGGGGTTTTAAGCTCGTATTTAGTAGCGGTGAAACTGTGTATTCGACTTTTGTGATTCTCCGAGTGTTACATCTCGGTGAACACTGCATTCGCGTAGGGTCACTCCAGACATGACTTATACCGGGGATAAATGGCGGCCGCGGACAGCAGAATCGACGCCAATTCCCACAGGCGGAGCGGCAAGTGGTTGGATGTTTGGTGTTTTCAAGGGTGTGCGCCCCGAGCGGATAACAAAAGAAAAACCTACCGTGGTTGTATCCTTCTACGACGTTCACCATAAGAAATGGACGATAGAAGAATCGGTTTCAACATGCCGACGTCGTTGTATCCGCCATGGATCAGTATTGAGTAGAAACGCTCGGCGTGCTCAACGAATTGGTCGAGTTCATCCGCCGGATTGGAAAATTTGAAACGTGCATCGGCTTTTTCCTGAGCGGCCTTGAGAGCCATCCGCGCCGTCTGCATTCTGACTTTCGGGAAACTGGCCTATCATTGTTTTGCCCTCCGTACTGACTACATACTAAGCAAGTATAAAAGAATTGTCAGGTAAGTAATTGCCTTGCAAGTATAATAATTTTGTGCCATAGAGCGGCCATGGCCGAAACGCTGGAAGAGTACAAGCGACGGATCGCCAGCGCCGGAGGGCGTGCCCGCACTGCCAAACTCACGAAAGCCCAGCGCAAAGCCATCGGCAAGAAAGCCATCGCTGCCCGCTGGGCCAAGGCGAAGGCGGAGAAACCCTGATGCGAATCCTTGATCTCGGCTGCGGCTGCGGCCGCGAGCTGGCCACCTGGGGAGTTACGGAGTCCGACGAAGTCACCGGCGTCAACATCAACTTGGACAGCCTGGCTGAAGCTCGCCTCCGGTTCCCCGCACGCAAATTTGTCCCTGGCTCGGGCGAGTCGATCCCCTTCCCGCTCGCCAGTTTCGACCGCGTAGTGTCGCTCGGCGCCTTGCGCTGCATGAATATCACGAAAACGCTGGCGGAAATCCATCGCGTGCTGGTCCCCGGCGGCAACTTCACCGCCACACTACACTCTGCATCCTTCACGCTCCGCGAACTATGGCGGAATGCCTTCCCTCGCCCGATCCCGACGCTCTACCGCATTTACGTCCTGGGCAACGGACTCTGGTTTCACTCGACCGGGCGCACCTTGAGATTCGTGAACCACCGGACGGAGACGGCCCATACTGAACGCGGCATGAGTATTGCGCTCGAACGCGCCGGTTTCGAGGGGATCACATTCCGCCGCGAACAGCGCCCGGCGGGGGAAGTTTTCATCGTCGAGGCGAGAGCCGAGAAGCGGTTTCGGTTCATCACCGGGCCTGTGCCAGGACTCTCGGGCAAAGCCCCGGCGGCGTAGACCCGGAAGACCTTGCACTTTCGTAACCCCTTACCAAAGGCCATGCCCTTCCGTAACCTGTCCCTTACCCTCTTAATGTGAGACTTCTCTAAGTTGTCTGCTGAGTTGTAAACCGCCTCACCTTTACGACCGCCGCGCGCCGGAAATAAAGCGCAGCCCATTGCAAACCCAGACGGTGGACTAAGGCGGCCTGATTCGCGATAGCTACGAGGGCTGGGCGCCGACAGGCTGCCCAGCCCTGTTTGTTGTCCGTTTTGTGGCGAAGACGCCGCTGGCCGCCGAGACCGCGGCACTACGACTGGGACTCCGCTGCCGCGGGATGACAAACTTAAAATTGACAATTTTTTTACAACTTCAGGACACGCGTTTGTGGAAGTTAATTTACGCTTTGGCGGCTGCGCAATTCACGTCTGACTTGAAATACGGAGGAACGTATGCGACCGAGGAGCATGCTGAGACACTTTTTGCGGTTCAACTTACTGATAACCTGGCGATTCTGCTGTTCGCCTCCAGTTACGCGTTGGGGCAGGCCGGCACACTTGACTCCACGTTCGGGACCGGAGGCATTTTTGAGGCGCCGGGCACGGCATCGGCAGCGACTGCCTTGGCCATTCAGAGCGACGGCAAAATTATTGTGGCTGGACTCGGCGCTGCTAGCAACGGCGCCGGGCTCGACACGCTGCTTCGCCTGAATACTAACGGGACGCTCGATACTACGTTCGGCTCGGGCGGAGTGTTCAGCGTTTCGCCCAAGGGTGCGGAGGAGGTCAATGGATTCTTCGGTGTGGCGATCCAACCTGACGGCAAGATTGTGGCGGCGGCGGCAGGATTGGTGGGGATGCAAGTGGTGCGGGTTCTATCTAACGGCACTCTCGATACCACGTTCGGCACCGGCGGCCTTACCACTTCGATTACAGCCTTTGGCGGAATCGGAGGCGGAGGCCTGGCTTTGCAATCGAACGGGGATATTGTGGTGGTCGCGGGCTCGCTGAATCCGAGCGTGATGGCGCGCTTCACTTCGAGCGGCAAACTGGATACCACTTTCGGCACCGGCGGTCAGGTCAATCTGCAATACGGCACGCCGACCCAGGTCGCGATTCAATCGAACGGGAAAATTCTGGTCACCTCGGGCTTGAGCGGGAAACTGGTGTTTTTCCCTTTTCCCAATGCTCAGGCGGGTAGCATCACGCGCTATAACTCCAACGGCAGCGTCAACACGACGTTCGGCGCTGGGGGAACGGCAGCCACCGTGGCCTCGGCCTCGGCTCTGGTATTGCAGAGCGACGGCAAGATCGTGGTGGGAGGCGGCATTACCAGCAAGGTGAGCGCGCCGGGGACGGCGAACGACGTCGGTTTCGGGATTATTCGCTACAACTCCAACGGCAGTTTGGATAAAACCTTCGGTACGGGAGGAGTTGCCGTCACGGACTTCGGGGCTACGGCAACATGTACGGGGGCCTACGCGGTCGCGGTTCAATCCAACGGAGACATCGTGGCGGGCGGAGCGGCCGGGAATACGTTAGAGGGAAGCTTCATTAGCTCCTCGTTTGGCTTGTCGCGCTACACCAGTACTGGGCAGCTCGACACCACTTTCGGAACCGGCGGGATCACCATTACTACCGTGGACAGCTTCCAGATTTCATGGGTGAACGCGATGGCACTGCAGAGCGACGGGAAGATTGTTGTGGCAGGCAATGCGTTGGCTAGTGTCAACAGCGATAACGGCTACGTCGCGCGGTATCTGGCGGAGTGATGGGAGCGGGGCTTTGGCGCGCGAGAGAATGTCGTCCTGCGTACCTCAGGGGCTAAAGCCCTTTCCATCTTGGCCTCTTATCGCAGCGCTAGCGCTGCGCCACCCCAAACACTTACGATTGCCAGGTTACTACTTTGTCGTGAACTACCGCGGGCTCCTGGATGGGGCGAATCAGTGGAGGTTCCGGTTTGGAATCCCTGGGCTTCGACTCCGTTTCCATGAACACCTTCGCTGCCAGCGACTCCGCGACTACCGGCAGCGAGACTCGCAGCGCTTCTTCAATCGTCTTGACGTAGTGAATGTCCAGACCCTCGACTTGCTCGGGCGTCAGGTCCTCTTGCACGTTCATTCTGTTTTCTGCGGGCAGAATGATCGTAGTGACTCCGGCGCGCTTGGCGGCCAGCACTTTTTCTTTAATGCCGCCTACGGGAAGCACGTTGCCGCTGAGCGTGATCTCTCCCGTCATTGCGGTCAGTGGACGGATGCGATGTCCCGTGAGCAACGAAACCAGCGTCGTTGCCATGGTCACGCCCGCCGACGGACCATCTTTCGGAATGGCTCCGGCTGGGACGTGCATGTGAATGTCGTGGTCGGCGAAGAAATTTTCGGCGATGCCCAGTTGCGCGGCGTTCGAGCGCACCCAGGTCAGCGCGGCCTGCATGGATTCCTGCATGACCTGGCCGATCTGGCCGGTCATGGTGAATCCACCTTTGCCTTTCATGGCATTGGCTTCGACGAAGAGCACGTCGCCGCCGGAAGGGGTCCATGCGAGGCCTACGGCCACGCCGGGGCGCTCGGTGCGTTCTTCGATCTCGCCTTCGGTGCGGATCTTGATGCCGCCGAGAAATTCCTGAATGACTTCTTCGGTGACTACGAGCTTCTCGGTTTTGCCTTCGGCCAGGCGACGCGCTTGCTTGCGGCAGATGGTGCCAATGGTGCGTTCGAGGCTGCGCACGCCGGCTTCACGCGTGTAATGGCGGATGATGTAGCGTATCGCGGCCTCGGGAAATTCGATCTGCTCGGCGGTAATGCCGTTCTCTTCCACCTGACGCGGAACGAGATAACGGAATGCGATGTGCAGCTTTTCTTCTTCGCTGTAGCCTTGCAGTTCAATGATCTCCATGCGATCGCGCAGTGGCTCGGCGATGGGGTCGAGCATGTTCGCGGTCGTGATGAAGAGAACCTTAGACAAATCGAAGGTCACGTCGAGATAATTGTCGCGGAAGGTGGAGTTCTGCTCGGGATCGAGCGCTTCAAGCAATGCCGAAGCGGGGTCGCCGCGGAAGTCGCGGCCTACCTTGTCGATTTCGTCGAGCATGAACACCGGATCTTTGGTTTCGGCGCGGCGAATACCCTGGATGATTTGTCCGGGCAACGCGCCGATGTAGGTGCGGCGATGGCCGCGGATTTCGGCTTCGTCGTGTACGCCGCCAAGCGAGAGCCGCACAAACTTGCGGCCGAGCGCTCGCGCGATCGACTTCCCGAGCGAAGTCTTGCCGACGCCGGGAGGTCCGACGAAGCAGAGGATCGGGCCTTTCATGTTGGGCTTCAGGCGGCGGACGGAGAGATAGTCGAGGATTCGGTCTTTGACCTTTTCAAGGTCGTAGTGATCCGCATCCAAAATTTCTTTGGCTTTGGGAATCTCGATTTCCTGGCCGGAAGTCTTCGCCCAAGGCAACACGGCCAACCACTCTACGTAATTGCGCGTGAGTGAATAATCCGCGGCCATGGGAGACATGCGCGACAGGCGGCCCAATTCTTTGAGCGCTTCTTTCTTTACTTCGTCGGGCATGCCGGCGTCGTCGATTTTCTTTTTCAGGTCTTCGACATCGCGCTGGCCTTCATCTTGCTCGCCAAGTTCTTTCTGGATGGCCTTCATCTGCTCGCGCAGGTAATACTCGCGCTGAGTTTGCTGCACGCGGTCCTGCACTTCACTCTGAATCTTGTTGCGCAGTTGCTGGACTTCGAGTTCCTTCGCGAGATGATGGTTGATTTTTTCCAGGCGCGCGCGGATGTCGAGAGTTTCGAGCGTGTCCTGTTTGTCGGGCGTGGAAAGAGAGGGCAATGAAGACGCGATGAAATCCACGAGGCGGCCGGGTTCGTCGATGTTCAGAGCCACGGTGGAAAGTTCGTCGGAAAGCGTGGGCGAACCGGCAACGATCTGCTGGAACAGCGTCAGCACGTTGCGTTGCAGGGCTTCGATTTCAGAACTATCGGGCGGAGCGGCCTCGGGAATCGGCGACACGCGGGCGCGCATGAAGGGCGACAACTGGGTGAACTCGCCGAGACGCACCCGCTCCAGGCCTTCGGCAAAAACGAAGAGGCTCTGGTTGGGCATCTTGACGACTTTGTGGACGACTGCAGACGTGCCCACGGTATAGAGATCGCTGGCTTGCGGGTTATCGACGCGCGCTTCGCGCTGCGCCACTACTACGATGGTTTTATCTTCGCCGAGCGAATTGATAAGCTGGACGGAACTCTCGCGGCCTACCGTAAGGGGCAGGACGGCGTGCGGGAAAAGAACGGTATCGCGCACAGGAAGCACGGGCAAAGCCCGTACGTCATTGATTTCTCGATGCTTAGTGACTTGCTCGGAAAGCGGTTGCTGGGCCATTGGCTCTCCTTGAGTGAAACTCACTCAAGCTTTAGATGATATACCCCGGGAAAAGGTTCAGTGGTTCCCGAAGGGTTAGGCAAAATGAATTCTATGCCTCTTGGGGATGGTTCGCACTGTATCAGAAGTGCAGCAGCTAATGCGGAGGCGCTTGCTCTTCACCTATCATATCGATCCAAAGCCGCAGGATTGGGTCTGTTCGTTGTTCGGGAAGTGCTATATAAGGCCTCATCTCTTTCTCATAACGGTTGCGGAGTTGGTTCGCGGTGATGTGTCCAGTCCTTGCAAGGTGCTTCACATCCTCACGATCTCGCTCGATATTACGCTGTAGTTTCATCAGCGCCAGATCGTGAGCTTCCGCTGCGAATAGACGGATGTTGGCAAATGCGCCCCTATACATCTCCGTGAGACGTCTCTCATAGTCTTCAGGAGGCGCCTCAACAACTGTGACGCGATCGAGATAGACGTGATGTTTGTAGTACAGCTCAGACCCCTCTCGTGCGAGCTGAAACAGCTCTTCCGTGTTTCCGGACGAGCGAGCTTCAAGGACATCAATGTCTCGAGTCTCGCGCCTAAACCCGTACAAATTTGTGACGACAAACCCACCGATGCAATGGAAGTCAACCGACTCCTTCAGGATCTCATCGAGATCGTGAATGAATGAGTTCCACGGCTCTGGGACGACATTAAGCGACATGTGTCAAATGTTCCGGCCGCAGATCGCTCAGGAGGTTCCAGTGTTGGGCCTGTGGAGAAGCCTGGGATTGCAGCCATTTTTTTTCCGCTTGAGTCATGCTCTCGTTACAGAATGTATCTTGTCGAACCAGACGGGACCGCTCCAGATGACTCTCGAGTAGCCGCAAGTGCTGCGAAGAATCCAGGCTATTTTTTTCGGCTAGCTCTCGCGCCAGGGTTACGACAAAGCCGAGCCGATTTTGCAAATCCTGCACCTTCAGCTGCTGCACCGCCCAATTCCAATCCGCATCCCGACAGCGGAGAACCAGCCAGGGAAGTCCCTCGGCAACACGCCGATCCAAGGTATTAGCTGACAATGCCATCACGGCTAGTTGAGCGGGGTTCCAGGAAGGTTTCGCATCCTGGTCCTTGCGATGTGCGAATCCGGGATACCCAAGGTTGGCCAACTCTCTGGCGTAGTCAGCGTCTGTCATCTCAACTGGCTCGCGGAGTGGCAAGTGCGCTGGGTCCACGCGATAGTGCGAAGCAAGCCTTTCCACAAGCTCTGGGGTGAGAGACCTCTGGCGGTTCTCAACCATCGATACCAAGGCCTGAGACACCGAAAGATACTCGGCTGCTTTTTTCTGGGTCCAACCTAGCGATCGGCGGACGGCGCGAAGGTCGAGTGTCCTCATTGAATTTTTCCTAGTCTGTCGCATAATTATCACATATTATGTTATATTCATCAATAGACCCTATGTACAACAAAATACGCCGCTTACTGTCGGCTGGTTGTAGGAGTTCAGTCTTATATTGGGGTGAACTGGGCTAGATCGTAGATGCCTAACTTCTTTTCCAGTGCGGCGACCTGGTCGACTACTTTAAAGAAGCCTTCGTCGCCGAAGAGTTCGTCTTCCTTTTTTTCAAAGTCGTCGCCGAGAGCGTCGTATTCGTGGGGGGAGACGAGGGAGCGGAATGCGGGAAATAGAACTGTATCTTCGCGGGCTTCGTGCGGACGGTACATGCGAAGGAAGGCACGGAGGGCATCGGCAAGTTTGTCCGTGTCGGAGACGTACTTGAGCGTGGCGGTGGACGCCAGTTCGCGGATTTGTGCGGTCAGGGTCCTGCCAGCTTTGTGTTGCGCTAGAAGCGTGTCCACAAGGGGAACCAGTTTGCCGGCCTTGCGGAAGCGCGGGAAGAGGAAATCTTCTTCCAGTTTTTCGTGGTAGTCCTCGACGAAATGCCAAATGATGTCGGCGGCGCTCACCAGGACGGAGCCATCGAAAGTCTGCTTGGCGCTGAGCATGCGCAGATGGTGGTCGTAGATGAGTAGGACGCGGTTCAGGACTCCGTGCTCGCGCATGAGGTCTTCGGCGGGGGAGATTTCTTCGGCGTCCTTCGGCTTGGCGGGGGGCTTCTGCTGGCTTGCCAGGGCTAGTGTCGGCAGAAGCAATCCGGCGCCGGCGAGGGAGGTGTGTTGGAGGAAATTGCGGCGGGTAGAGGGCGGGTCTGGCATTCGCGGCTCCTCGAACTTCACTCTTGAGTTTTTATTGGTTTGATCGTTCTCTCGTCAATGGCTTTGACGCGACTACGGGAGGAAAGGTTTCAATCGGTCGGCAGTTCGCCCACACACCCGCGAAATGAGCGAGAGCGTCATGCTATCAGGGCAGCGGGCGGGACGCCCGCTGGACAGCCGCCGGGACGGCGGCGCTACCTTAGGCGGCGCGGTAAATACCCAGGACTTTCACGAACTCGGCTACCTCGCTGAGGTGGTGGAGCGCGTTTCTCGCGGGTTCGTCGTTGCCGCGGAGGAAGTCAACGTAGAAGACGTACTCCCAGGGGCGTCCGCGCAGTGGGCGGGATTCGATTTTGCTGAGGCTGATGTCGCGCAGGGCGAAGACGCTTAGCGATTTGAAAAGCGCTCCGGGAAGGTTTTTGAGTTTGAAGGCGATGGAGGTTTTGTTGGCGCCGCGTGGAATCAGGTACTTGTAGCTCCGCGCGGAGGCGGCGCTTGCCTTCTGCCGCGCGGTTCCCAGCTTCGTCGATTTGCGAATCAGGAAGAAGCGGGTGAAGTTGCGTTTGTCGTCTTCGATGCCGGCCTGCAGAATTTTGCCTGAATATTCGCGGGCGGCGCGGCTGCTGGCGATGGCGGCAGCGTCGGGAAGGCGATTGGCCACTACGTACTTCACGCTGCCGGCGGTGTCGTAGAACGGGACAGGCTCGAGGCGGGGATGGCGGCGGAAGAAATCCCGGCACTGATCGAGCGCGACTGGATGTGAGAGCACTTTACGCACTGCGCTTAGTTTTACGCCAGGCGCAACGATCACGTTATGCACGATGCGCAGCAGGAATTCGGCTTCGATGAATACGTCATGGGTAACCAAAAGGTCGGCGTGTTCGGCTACCGTGCCGGCCAGCGAGTTCTCGATGGGGATTACGGCGGCGGCTACTGATCCACGCTGTATGCGATCGAAGACCTCGGCGGAGCGGGCACAGGGGACTAGCTTGCAGCCGCGCAGCATTTGCTCGGCGGCTTCGTGGCTGAAGGAGCCTCGTTCGCCCTGGATGGCTACTTTCATTACTAGGGAAGGTAGCTGGAGCTTGGGCAAAGTGCAAATGCTGCCAACGAAGAGCTTTCATCGCAGAGGTCACAGAGAACCGCCGCAGAGATCGCGGAGAACGGCTAGGTGAGATCTTTTTCCAGCACCAGGGCGTCTACTCCGTTCGAATAATAGCGTGGGAAGGTCTTGATCACGCTATAGCCATGGCGTTTATAGAACGACAGGGCGCTGACGTTGTCTACCGCGGTTTCCAGTTCGACGGATGGGCAGTGTGCCTGGCGCAGACGATCTTCGGCAGCGCGCAGGAGCAGAGATCCTGCGCCGGAGCGGCGCGCGCCGGCGATGACATCGATCGTGATGATGTGACCGGAGGCGCGACCGGCTTCGGCGACGATGAAACCGGCGACGGGGATATTGGCCGGCGGGATCGAAGGAGAATTTTTTTTGATCGGTCCCGAATCGGGAGGCACTGTCGCAGCCTGAGAGTCGTTTACGGCTAGGAGGGTGAATGATCCACGGCGGCGGATGTAATGCCTCAGTTCCGTCCGCGAATAAGAAATTCCGGGAGGAAAACACTGCTGGTCGATGTGCCACAGGGTATCGAAGTCGGCGGGCTGGAAGTCGCGGATGGTGAAGGGCACGGGCTATTGTAGCGGGGAGTGGGGGATGGCTTCGCGGGATTCAAGGTGTGGCAGGAGCAGGCGGTGGCAAAATGCCTTGCTGGGCTGGTGGTTGCGGCAGTTGGCGAGGGGTCCTTCGACTGCAGGGTTGGCTCGCTTCGCGCACCAACCACTCCGCTCGGATGACAGAGTGACGCGTTTTCCACAGCTCAAGACAATGGCCTTCCTGGGAAAGTTGGAATTGAGGCCTTTGGCCCCTTGCTTCGCCGCAACCTCGGACGTAACATACACATCATAGGGAAGCTAGGAAGCGTCGTGGGTCGCCTTCTGCTGATTGACGTGGCCGGTTCGGTCGCCGTGCTGGGGCTGTGGTACTTCGTGTTTTCCACCTACAACCGGAAAAAAGGAGCAGCCGCTTTGCGCTGGGTGCAGACGGCTTGCGCCGGCAAGGGACGCATCCTGGAGTCACACTGGGTGGGCAGTTCGCGTTTGCAGGCGCGGCTGCATTTTCCTTCACGCTGGTTTGAGAATGCGAATGTAACGCTGATGTTCAGGCCGCGCGCCCTGCCCGTGCACTGGCTGGTGAGCTGCTGGCACCGGCAAAAAGAAACGCTGACTTTCGAGGCTGATCTGGGTGGCTCTCCTAGTTTTCATCTGGAAGTGCTGCGGCACCGCTGGACGGCGCACAACCGCGGAATCTCATCGCGCAAACGCGACGACCGGGAGTGGGATCTCTACCAGCCCGGGCCCATCATACTGACGACCCGGACGCACTGGAAGCAGGATCCGAGCGCGGAATTGAACGCGCTGATGTCGGCGCGGCGGCAGGACATTGTGCAGGTGCGCTTCCGTCCAGAATCGCCGCAGTTCTCTGCTACGGTTCACCTGGAAGCGCTGGCCGATCCGGACGCGGCCGCAGGATTCGTCAGCGCCCTGCGCGAGATCGCCGCGGGAGCCTCGGCGCACCGGCAATAAATTCCCCTAGCAAAACCCCGGCGGTTAGAGCCTGCATTCCTGTTGGGCAGCGTATGGACAATTGAACGTCGTGCCCTTTCCCGGTCAATGATGAAGAAACTTGCACAGTGGTAACGAAACGAGTGTTCCTTTTTGCTAGATTTATTAACGCTGCACGTGCACAATATCGTATCCCTCCCCAAGAGCTGCAGGAGCCTCCTGCGCTATGCATTGCAAGTTCAGATTCGCCCGGCAGTGTGCCAGTATCGCCGTCCTTTTGTGGTTCCCGACTTTACTATCGGCGCAGCCTGCCGTGAGCTTGTCTCCGAGCAGTCTGAATTTCGGCGACCAGATGGTTGACGTCAGCAGCGGTGCGCAGGTGGTTACGCTGACCAATACCGGCACAACGACATTGTCGATCTCGAACATCAAGATATCCGGAGGCAATCATACGGATTTTTCGCAAACCAATAATTGCGGAGCGTCCCTAGGCGTCAACGCGAGTTGCACTATCAACGTAGTTTTCACTCCCAGCAAGACGGGCACACGCACATCCACAGTCAGCATCAGCGACAATGCTTCGGGAAGCCCGCAAAGCGTGGCTTTGAGCGGCACGGGAATCGCTCCGGCAGTCACGCTGTCGTCTGCCGGTCTGAGCTTTGCGGGAGTGCTGGTGGGGAAGAGCAGTTCGCCGCAGGCAGTCACGGTGACTAACTCAGGAACGGCGAGCTTGACGGTGAGCACGATTGTCGCCAACGGAGACTTCTCGCAGACCAACAATTGCACATCGGGAACGGTGGCCGTGAATGCGTCTTGCACCATTACGGTTACGTTCAGCCCTACCGCGACCTGGTCTCGTGGCGGCGGCATCGCGATCACGGATAATGCGTATAACAATCCGCAACAGGTGGTGCAGTTAGTGGGGATGGGAAATAGCGGAGCTACCGGGAGCGTCAGTCCGACTTCTTTGAGCTTCGGCAATCAAACCTTGGGAACTACCAGCTCAACGAAGACGATCACATTATCGAATAATGGTTCTGCTGCGTTGAATATCAACAGCATTCTGGCTAGCGGCGACTACTCGCAGACCAACAACTGTCCAGCGTCGCTGAACGGAGGGTCCAATTGCACGATCAATGTGACGTTCGCTGCTTCGAATACCGGCTCGCGAACCGGAGACATCACGGTGAATGACACCGATCCCGCATTTCTGCAGACGGTGAGCTTGACTGGCACTGGTGTGGTGAAGAGTTCGGCGGTGAGCGTCAGCCCGGGACAGGCTTCCATTACGTCGACACAAACTGAGCAGTTCAGCGCCACGGTAAACGGGGTTACGTTCGACCAATGTCACCTGGTCGGTGGATGGCGTTGCGGGCGGGAACAGCACGGTCGGCACGATTTCGGCTTCCGGCCTTTACACTCCGCCCAGCAGCAGCGCGACGCACATCATTCAGGCGACGAATAACGCGAATACATCGCAGACTGCGGTGGCATTTCTTGCAGTCACGAATTATGCGGGCACGTTTACCATGAAGAACGACACGTTCCGCACCGGGCAGAACCTGAACGAGATTGCGCTGACCACCGGCAATGTGAACCAGAACCAGTTCGGAAAACTCTTTACCCGCGCCGTGGACGGGGATATTTACGCGCAGCCGCTTTATGTTCCCAATGTCACAACCAGTTCTGGGACTTATAACGTGGTGTACGTGGCCACGGAAAACGACAGCGTGTACGCCTTTGACGCCGACGGGACTGCCAGTTCGCCCCTGTGGCAAACCAGCTTGCTTATCGACGGAGCCCAACCGCTAACCACCACCGATGTTAACTGCACCAATATCTCACCGGTGTATGGCATCACCTCGACGCCGGTGATCGATCCGGCGACGAATACGATGTTCGTGGTGGGCTTGACCAAGACCGGAACCAGCGGTGACTACAGTTATTATCAAACTCTGTACGCTGTGGACATTGCGACGGGCGCGATACTGCAGTCTGTACAGATACAAGCTTCGATTACTGTAGACGGCAAGATGGTGACCTTCAATGCGTTAATGGAGAATCAGCGTGCCGGACTACTGCTGGCGAACGGAGTGGTCTATATCGCGTGGGCTTCGCACTGCGACAACTCGCCGTGGCACGGCTGGGTGATTGGATATAACGAAACCACTTTGCAACAGTCAGGGGTGTTTAACGTTTCGCCTGACGGCGTGGAAGGCGGCATTTGGCAGGGTGGCGGCGGACTGGCGGCGGATGATAACGGAAACATTTTCCTTAGCACCGCCAACGGGACTTACGATGCCAGCATGGGCGGGGCAGATTATGGCGACAGCGTCTTGAAACTCACGCCAACGGGTGGAGTGCTATCGGTGGGCGATTCGTTTACTCCCTGGAATCAGGCAAACCTATCCACTCTGGATTGGGATCTGAGTTCGGGAGGAACGATGCTGCTGCCTGATCAAGCCGGTTCTTATCCTCACGTGATGCTGGCGGGAGGGAAAGGCAGCACGGTTTACGAACTCAACCGCGATTCTCTAGGCGGATTCAACACGACCCAAAACCAGAATCTGCTCACCATACCGGCTGTCATAGGCGCCGCTGTAATCGGATCGGGCAACCGCGCCGCCGGGCCGGCTTATTGGCAGGAGCAGGTCTACTTTACGGGTTCCAACAGTTACCCGATGCAATTCAGCATACAGGGCAGCTTGCTTTCCACGGTTCCGATTGCGCAATCCAACAAGCATTTTGGATATCCGGGTGGTTCGCCAACTGTATCCGCGAATGGAAATAACAATGGGATCGTGTGGATATTGGAGACCGACAAGTTTGGCAATAACGGCAATGCGATCCTGCGGGCCTTTGATGCTGCCAATGTTTCGCGTGAGCTTTACGATAGCAATCAGGATTCCAGCCGAGACGCGGCTGGTCCAGCGGTGAAGTTCACGGTACCAACCGTCGCCAATGGCAAGGTGTATGTCCCCACCCAGACCGAGCTGAATGTTTATGGGCTGCTGCCGTAGAGCGGGCGTGGCGCTAAAAAGTGGTCTCGCTTCGCTCGACTGACAGCCGAGGCGGCTGTCCCCAAGTGAGCATCGCGCAGACTGACCTGAATTTTCTTCCTTGGCGCGGGACCCTGTAGTATTGTTGCGGGCCATGAGTGACAGTTTCAATCTTACGCCGCAATTCGGCACGGCCGAGTACGCCACAAAGCCGGGAAGCGATCGCTGCCAGTTCTGCCAGCAGCCGCTGGGCGGAACTTACTATCGGGTCAATGCAGCGATGGCGTGTCCGGGCTGCGCGGAAAGGATGCGCACAGACATTGACCGGGATAAGCATGCGGCATTTGTGCGGGCTTTGGCGGCTGGCATCGGAGCGGCAGTGGTGGGGCTGATTGGGTACGCGCTGATCGCCATCCTGCTGCAGGGGTGGGTGATCAGCTATATGTCGATCGGGGTTGGCTGGCTTGTGGCCACAGCCATGATGAAGGCATCCAATGGAGTGGGTGGCAAGCGTTACCAGATGGCAGCGGCTTTGCTTACTTATGCGGCGGTCTCGATGGCGGCGGTTCCCATCTGGATTCACTTTGCCGACGAACGAAAAGAGCCAAGGCAAACTCAAGAACAGAAGCTGGCGGATGAACAGCGGCAGTTGGAACAGGAATCGGGGCAGCGTCCATCTGAGCCCCCCGCGCCCAGAACAGCGCGGCCGGCCGTAAGTATATGGACGTGGCTGGGAAGAGTGGCACTGATCGGGCTGGCGTCTCCATTCATTCAGCTTCAGGGCAATGGCTTCTGGGGCGCAATGGGCCTGCTGATTCTCTTCTTCGGGATGAGAATCGCATGGAAGATCGCCGAGGGACGACCGTTCGGAATCTATGGACCCTTTGCCAATGCGCCGCCATCGTAATCCTTTTTTGCTCCGCTTCACAGAGTATTTTTCCTAGACGTGTCTACAACCAATCCAGGCCTGACTCGTAATTGCAAGCGCTGCGCGCAGGAACTTGCGCCGGGAGCGCTGGCGTGCGACCACTGCCACGCGCTCGTACACTCCGAGGAACTGGAGCGACTGGCGGACGAAGCGAAAGCGCTGGAGGCCAACGGAGAACTGCCGCAGGCGCGGCAGAAGTGGCTGACTGCGCTTCAGCTACTGCCGCCCATGTCGAAGCAAGCGGAGTGGATCAAGCGGCACGCGCAAGCACTTGATGCCGCTCCCGCGCCGGAAAACAACCAATGGGCTCGACAGATGGGGTCGGCGGGTCCGATCTCGGCGCTAGGCACCGGGAGCAGAAGCCCGGTAACGCCGCGCTTCAAGTGGACGTCTCTGCTAAGCTTTGCGGCGTTTATCGCGATCTACTCGTTTGCGTCGGGAGTGAAATTCGGGATCGGCTTCACCTTGTTGATTCTGATTCACGAGATGGGCCACTTCGTAGACATTAAGCGCCGCGGCTTGCCCGCCGATATGCCGGTGTTTTTGCCTGGCTTGGGAGCCTACGTACGCTGGCAGGCGATGGGAGTACCGCTGGAGACGCGCGCCCAAGTTAGCCTCGCCGGACCGCTCGCGGGACTTCTGGCATCCGTGGCGTGTGCCGCGCTCTGGTGGCAGACGGGCGACCCCTTTTGGGCATCCCTGGCACGTGTGGGGGCGGCTCTGAACCTGTTGAATCTGATTCCGGTCTGGGCGCTCGACGGCGGGCAGGCTGCGCTGGCTTTGAGCAGAATGGAGCGCATCGCCTTACTGATCGCGAGTGTAGCTCTGGCGCTGGCGCTGAAGCAAAATATGTTTTTCCTGGTCGCGTTAGGTGCAGGATATCGTGCGTTCGCAGGGGACCTGCCGCCCCATCCCAGCCGCGCCACGACGGTTTATTTTGTCTTAGTGCTCGTGGCATTGGGTGTGATTCTACGGCTCATGCCGGGGCATGGCTTGGGCATCGAGTAGTGTGCGCCCGAAATCGTCCGCGTCGGATAAATCTCTTTTATGCCTTCGATCAGCTTTTTCGATTGTCGCGGACTGTGCACTCGCGATATTCTTCCCTGTTGAAACCCAGCCAGCTTAACAGTCTGTATCCGTGCGGTTGCTTATCGACTTCATTCTTGCTGACTACGAATAGGAGACGGAAATATATCCATGTCCAACGAACTGCGTAATTTTCTGGCACTCACTTACGACGAACTGGAGGATCTGAATCTGGAGGCGAAGGAGCAACGCCGGAACCGCGTCGCCGCCGGCAAGATCCAGGAACAGCGCCTCAAATATCTGACCGACGAAAAGCGGATCAAGGCCGTGACCGTGCTCTTCAGTGATCTTGAAGGCCGGCTGCACATGCTTGATTACGATAAAAAGTTTCTGCTCAAGAGTTATGACAACCTCACTTTCGACGGCTCTTCGATTCGCGGCTTCACGGCGCAGCGGGAGAGCGACCTGCGGTTGGGCATCGACTGGGGGGCGTTCTACTGGGGACCCGCCGACGTGTTCGGGCCGGGCAAAATGCTAGTGTTCGGCGAAGTCATCGATAAGAACGGCGAACCCTACGGCGCCGACATTCGCAGCGTGCTGAAATTGTTTGCCACGGAGTTGCACAAAAAACATGGCTACACTTGCAATGCCGCCAATGAAATCGAGGGTTTCCTGTTCCAGGGCCCGGATGCGGAACGCCGCTATCATGAGACCGGCAAGTTCGAGTACGTCAATACGGGCGGATACTACCACTCGCTGCCCGGCGACCCTTTGCGCACTTTTATTGATACGACCGCCGAAGTGCAGCGCGCCATGGGGTTCCAGAACGAGAAGGACCATCCCGAAGTTGCGCCTTCGCAGTTCGAAATCAACTACGGTTATGCGGAAGTGGTAACGGCCGCCGATCACATCCAGCTTTACAAGCTGATCTGCCGCCAGGTCGCGCGCAACATGGGTCTGACCGCATGCTTCCTGCCCAAGCCGGTGGTGGGCGTCAACGGCAGCGGTATGCATACGAACGTTTCTGTCAGCGGCAACGGCAAGAACCTTTTTTGGGATCCCAAGGGCGAAGAGAAGCTCAGCAAGTTGGGATACGAGTTCCTGGACCGTTTGCTCACGCACGGCAACGATCTCTGCCTGGTGTTTAATTCCAGCGTGAATGCCTATCGCCGGCTTGATCCTCACTTTGAGGCGCCCAACCAGCTTAAGGCGTCGGCAGTGGACCGCGGTGCTATGATCCGCATTCCCATCGGCAACGAGCGCAGCATGCGGACGGAAGTTCGCGCGGTCGCTCCTGACGCGAACCCGTACCTGGTGATGTATTCGATTTTCAAGACTGGACTCGAAGGCACCACAGCCAAGATCAAGAACCTGCGCCAGGCGGAGCGCTATCTGCCCGACAACATCTACACGGCGATCGAGAACTTCCGCAACGCCGAGTGGACGACCAAGCTGCTCGGCGAAGATGTGAAAGCGCGCTACGCCGACCTGAAGCAGGCTTCGGCAGACCGCTGCCCGCGACTGTTAGGTTCGGTCGTAAAAGCCGCAGAGGTGCAATTCCACCACGAGGTCTACAACCAGTTCCTGTGGAATTTGTTTTAGAACGCCTGCAGTTTCGCAATGAAGACGCCCTGGGGCAGAAGCCGGGGCGTTTCGTTTTAGCGGGCGGCCGACAAGCGGCTACAATGCCTGACGGAGGATTCATGCCGAAATCGCGCAGGCAGTTTCTGACTCAGACATCCGTTAGCCTAATGGCCGTGGCAACTGCTTACCGCAGCTTTGCGCAACAGCCTGCCGACCTGCCGCCGGGGGCTCCTCCGGCATTCGGGACGGCACCTGCGGTTGGACCTGCGGTGACGCCTTCGACGTTTGCTGAAGCGGAAAAGCTGGTGCAGTTTGAGTTGACTGCGCCGGAGCGTGCGATGGCGGCGAGAAGTTGGCGCCAGACTATGGCTGCGCTCTACGAACGGCGTACCGGACCACGCAAAGTCGCACTGGAGTCGACGCTGGCACCAGCGACGCGGTGGAATCCAATGCTGCCTGGCCTCAAGACTGGGCCTGAGCATGACAAATTCATTCGGAGCAGCACCGACCCTGGCCCGTTGCCCGCACGCGACGAGGATATTGCCTTTGCCTCCGTGACCCAGCTCTCGCGCTGGATCGAGCTACGAAAGCTGACCTCCGAGCGGCTCACCGGCATTTACTTGAAGCGCCTGGCGGAGTTCGATCCTAAACTGCACTGTGTCATCACGCTGACTCGCGATTTGGCGCTGGCGCAAGCCAAGAAGGCCGACGAAGAAATCGCCGCCGGAAAATATCGAGGGCCGCTGCACGGCATCCCGTGGGGCGCAAAAGATCTTTTGGACACTGCCGGAATCCGCACCACTTACGGCGCCGAACCTTTTCGCAACCGTGTGCCTGCTGAAGACGCCGTCGTGGTGAAGCGACTCCACGAAGCCGGGGCAGTGTTGGCCGCCAAGTTGAGCCTGGGTGCGCTGGCGCTGAACGACATCTGGTTCGGCGGGCAGACGATGAATCCGTGGCTGATTGAGGAAGGGTCGTCGGGCTCGAGCGCGGGACCGGCCGCCGCTACCGCTGCAGGACTGGTCGCTTTTGCGATTGGGAGCGAGACCGGCGGCAGCATTGTCAGCCCCTCGATGCGGTGCGGAATTACCGGGCTGCGCCCGACCTACGGCCGTGTAGCGCGTACGGGCGCGATGACTTTGTGCTGGTCGCTCGACAAACTCGGCCCCATGACTCGCACGGTTGAGGATGCGATGCTGGTGCTGCATGCGATTTCTGGTCCCGACGCTGGCGACCTGGCGAGCGTACCGAGCAAACTTCACTTCGATGCCGGAGCCAGCGTACAGGGACTTCGCGTCGGCTATTTTCCGCGCTGGATGAACGTGGCTCCCGCTACCGCTGTTGATCGCGCAGCTCTGGAGACGGTTCAGAAGGTTGGCATGGTTCCGGTGGAGGTTTCGATTCCCGACTGGCCTTATGACTCGCTCGACCTGATTCTTTTCGCTGAGGGCGCTGCTGCGTTCGAAGAACTCACATTGAGCGGCGGATTGAATGAACTCAAAGCTCAGGTTCCCGACGCATGGCCCAACATTTTTCGTGAAGCCCGCTTTCTTTCGGCGGTCGACTTCGTGCAGGCCGATCGCTTTAGGCGCAAGGTTGCGGAAGAGATGGCCGGCGTCTTCTCGGAAGTGGATTTACTGCTCGTGCCATCTCTGCGCGATGAGATGCTGACACTTACCAACTTCACCGGGCATCCGTCGCTCACGCTGCGCGCGGGTTTCGTCGAGGTGTCGAAAGCTCGCAGTGATTGGGCGCCGGACCCTAATAACCCAGTGCCTACATTCTCGCCGCCGCGCCGCGTGCCACATGGCGTCACGCTGATCGGACGACTTTTCGACGAGGGGACCTTGGGCAGAGCCGGGCTCGCGCTGGAGCGCGGTTTTGGGGTGGTGGAGCAACGGCCGCCGGGGTTCTAAGGTTGCAGGAAGAGATTCGTATCAGGGCATGGCTTCAGCCATGCCGGTTGACGTCGAAAACTGGAGTTGGCCTCGGACGCTGCAGCGCCTGAAGGCGCGTTCCAAATGGCGCGCGCGTCCGGCACGCCTGAAGGCGCGCCCTGATACGAACCTTTTGCACGGGACGCAACAGTGAGTATTTACAGTAAGTTTCCAAGACACAACAGTAGATCATCGGACTAACTAAGGAGAAAATCATGAAATGCATCTTGGCGGTGTTGTGCTTGTTTGTACTCACAGTTTCGGTAGTTCATGTCACAGCGCAGGTCAATCCTTACAAAGAAGGCACTCCCGGAGTTACGGGATATCGCTCCGAAGTGCTGGCCGAGGTCATGATCCAGGAGGACAAGTTCACTCGCCTCGCGGAAGCGATCCCCGCGGAGAAATTCGCGTGGCGGCCCTCGCCGGATGTGCGGTCTTTTGCCGAAGTGTTCCTGCACGTGAGTGCGGCCAACTACAACCTGTACAAACTCGTCGGTACACCTCCGCCTGCGGGATTCGATGTCAAAGGATTTGAAAAGTTGACGACCGACAAGGCGAAAGTCATCGCCACGCTGAAAGATTCCTTCGCCCACGCGAAGAAGGCAATCACGGCCATGCCTGACGCGGACCTTGGGAAGAGCATGGATTGGTTTGGGGGCAAGAATACGGAGCGTGGCATTCTGCTCTTCATTGTGCGCCACGCCGCCGAGCACCTGGGTCAGTCGATTGCTTATGCGCGATTCATCGGCATCACTCCACCGTGGACCGAGGACATGCAGAAGAAGCAGCCGGAAAAGAAGGAAGTTCCGAAAGAAAAACAGTAGCGGCAGTTAGGATAAACAGCAGATCCCGTCCCTCCATTTTCAGCGGAGGGACGGGATCGCTTGTCCCGTCTCAACAAAAACGCGCGCTTACTGCGGAGGCAAGCCCGCGTTCAAACTGAAAACCGTACCGTCGGCGAAATGACCCGTGGAGGCATTGCCGTACTGGTTGGACGATCCCCACAGCGTGCCGTCTTTCGCTTGGATCAACTCTGCCGGATAAGCACCCACCGCAGCAGTCTTGCTGAAAGTCGTAAAGGTCTGCAGCAAGGCGCCGTTGGTTGGCGAAATCGAGACGATGTTTCCGTAAAGGCCGGTGCCGTAGTAGTTGGCCATCCAGAAATTGCCATCGCTGGCCAGGATCAATCCGTCCGGGCTAGCGCTAACAGTCGGGGTGTAGAACGGAAAAAGCTGCAGATTCGTGCCGTCCGGCTCAATCTCGAAAAGCCCCGTACCCTCCTCAGCATAAACCTGATAGAGGCCATAGAGGTTGCCATTCGGACCAAATGTCAACCCGGACACATTTGAGGATGGCAGGTCACCATCAAAGTACGGGAAACTCACGTCGGTCGTCGTTAGGACCCCAGTGGCTGGCGTGTAGTGCAACAGGAGGGCGGGACTCGCCCCCAGAGACATCGCGTAGAAAGTGCCATCGGGAGCCACAGTAAGGGCGGAGGCATATCCATACCCGCCTGGGAAACTAAAATTGAAAACTACCTCATAGGCTCCGGTAGACGGCGTGATGCGAAAGATAGAGCCGTTGGAGGCACCGTTGACAATTGTGCCGTAGAGATTGCCGTCCTTCCCCGTCACCAGGGCGGAAGCTGTCTCACGATAGTCGCCGCTGCAACCATCGGAGCAGAACTGGTAGATGATCTGAAAACCCGCCCCGCTCCGGTTGACTCGATAAATCACACCATAGCCGCACAGGAAGTCGCAGCCATTGCTCCCATCGATCCCGCCAAAGGTGGTGTAGCCGTAGAGCTTGCCGTCCGGGCCTTCGGTAAGCAGGGTGGGATAGTTGCCGTCCGCATAATTCTTGTTCGCTCCGGGAGTAAATTTATGCAGCACGGTGAGCTTCCCTGCGGGCGTGAGAGAGAACACAACTCCACCTTGGGAGTTTGTACTTTCTTCCGTCGTTACCTGCGCGGTGCCGTAAAACTTTCCGTCGGAGCCTTGGATCAGAGAATCGGGCCGGCCGCCGTTGGGACAGGGGCCTTGTCCGTTGCCGTTGCAGATGAAGGTATAAACCGGGACTGGCTTGTTGGCCGCGAAAGCCGAACTGGCTAGAACGACGACGAGAGCGACGAGTGTGAGCTTACCTCTCATGGAACTACCCTCCTATAGGCGGAAAGTCTGTGCAGGGGCGGGCTTGACCGCCGATTTATATCCCGGCAGCGAAATTCAGTTGTCACGGATATGTAAAAAAACTAAAGATTAACGTGGCGGCAAGCCCGCGTTAAAACTGAAGACCGCGCCATCGGCAAAATGGCCTGTTCCCGTGACTGCTCCGCCGGCAGCTACTCCCCACAACGTCCCGTCTGTGGATTGAATCATCTCGACTGGGCCGAAAACCGATGAACTGAATGGCGTCAGAGTCTGCACTACCGCGCCCGTGGAAGGCGAAAGCGTGACGATGTCGCCGTCCTTGCTGCCGCCCGTGCTTTGCGGATACCAGAAGTTGCCATCGCTGGCCAGCAGCAATTCAGGACCGATGCCGGAAGAAATAGGAGGGAAGAGCTGGAAATTGCTGCCACTCGTTTCCACTTCGTAGAGTCCAGTGTCGGTTGAATCGTAGACCGTGTAAAAGCCGTACAGGTTCCCGTTCGTGCCGAAAGCGAGCACGTTTGTGGCGAAGCACGCGAGGCCGGGACAACCGGGAGGAAAATCGAAAGGCACGGTCGCTAACGTCAATGTTCCTGTCGCTGGAGTGTAGTGAAACAAGTTTCCGCTTTCACTCGTAAGGCCGTAGAAAGTGCCGTCGGAAGCCGGAGTCAGACCCGTGGGAAAGCCTCCACCGTCGGACCCACCGAAACTGAAAACCACCTGATACGCGCCTGAAGACGGGGTGACGCGGAAGATGGTGCCGCAGCCGGCTGACGCGCAACCGGCTCCGGCTCCGCCTTCGAAGGTCGCGCCATAGATATTATTGTCCGATCCCACCGCCAAACCGCCGACGGGGTAGGACCCATCCTTACAAATGTAAATATCTACGGAGCAGAACTTGTGGATGACCTGGAAGCCGGATCCACTTTTGTTGATTCGAAACAAAACTCCGTAGCCGTAGAATTGCCCTCCATAGTTGATGCCGCCATTCACAGTCAGGCCGTAGAGCTTGCCGTCGGGACCTTGCGTAAGCGAAAGCGGGCCGGCACCGTTAGCAAATTTGCCATTTGTTCCCGGAACGAAGGTGTGCAGCAGGGTAAACTTGCCGGCGGGCGTCAGCGAGAATACTGTTCCTCCGAAGACGGTTTGCCCGCTTGCTTTGTCCCCTGAATTCACGGCGGTACCGTAGAAGTTGCCATCGGAAGCCTGGATTAGAGAGTTCGGAAGGCCACCGTCGGGACAGGGTCCGGTCTTTTTGCCAGTGCAAACAAAGGTGTAAGCGGCAACCGCGTGTTGGCCAACCGCTGCAGTAGTTGTCAGCAGCGCGCAGAGAACGGCGAACGAGAGCTTTGCTTTCATGAGACCCTCCTGGGATTGCAGAATCTGGGCAGGGGCAAACGCGTAGCATTTATATCCGAGGAATGGGAGGTAGTTGTCAGAGAAATGTAAAAAAAAGAGCGGAGTGCGAAGACGATACCCACGCCACAACAGCGCACTCGCCGGGCCAGTATGCTAGATTCAGAAGCTTCATGGACGCCGCCCCCACAATTGCAACTCAGGGCCTGACTCGCCGCTTCGGAGAATTGCTCGCGGTCGATAATGTTGACCTGCGCGTAGCGCCTGGACAATTCTTCGGATTTCTCGGCCCGAACGGCGCGGGGAAGTTGACGACCATCAAGATGCTTACTGGGCTGCTGGCGCCCAGCTCCGGACGTATCGAAATCCTGGGGATCGATCTGCAGAAGAATCCTGTCGAAGTGAAGCGGCAGATTGGGGTTGTGCCCGAAGGCATGGCGTTGTTCGGACGACTGACCGGATCGGAATTCCTGAATTTCGCGGGACGAATGTACGGACTCGACCGCGAAACCGCGGCCCAGCGCACCGTGGAACTGCTGGATTTCATGCAACTCGCGGACCAGCCCAAGAAGCTCGTCACCGACTACTCGCATGGAATGCAAAAGAAACTGGCCATGGCGGCGGCTGTGATTCATGGTCCGAAAGTGTTGTTCCTTGATGAACCGTTCGAGGGCGTGGATGCCATAGCCGCCGGAACGCTCAAGGCGATGCTGCAGGGCATGATCGCGCGCGGAGCTACGATTTTTCTTACCTCGCATGTTCTCGAAATCGTAGAACGGCTTTGCAGTCACGTCGCCATCATTCATCGCGGACGTCTGGTGGCGCAGGGATCGCTGGAGGAGCTGCGCGCCGGCGTGGAAGCGCAGGCGCCTGCGGATTCCAGTGAGGGCTCGGGCAACGCCGTAGTTCCGCCCGGCGAAAAATTGACGCTGGAACAGATTTTTCTGCGCACCGTTGGCGGCGTGCGCCAGAGCGAGCGGGAACTTTCCTGGCTGGGCTGAGCAGAATTTGTTCGGGATTCAGTTAGGTGGCTGAAGGCCAGTGTAATAGAGTTAGGTTGACGGGAGGCATGGCTTGGAGCAGCGCAAGCCCGCTTGAGTGGACGAATGGGCAACCAATCACTGGCCGAGATTGCGGCAATCGCTGACACGGAGCAATCAGCGCCCGCTTACAGAGTGCTTTACGACGGGCAGTGCGAGATTTGTCAGGCCTGCATTTCATGGCTGAAAACCCTGGATCACAACAACAAGACGATTTGCCTGCCCATCAGCTCGGAGGCCTTGTCAGCCTGCGATTCCCGGCTCAGGATGGACGACTGCCTGCAGCAGCTGCATGTCGTGACTCCGGAAGATGAAATCCTCGCCGGGTGGGATGCTGTTACATGTTTGGCGCGTCTGTTCCCGTCCACGCGGATCATCGGCGTGCTGGGAGAGTGGTTCCCCTTTCGCCAGGCAGGGCGGAGGTGCTATGGATTCGTTGCTGCCAATCGATATTCGCTCAGCAAATGCCGTGGTGGCGCCTGCCGCGTGGCAAAGCCGGAGACGGTGCGACGACAAGCAAAATTGTCCGCGTTCTGGTCATGCTATACCTTGGGCCTCTTCATTCGATTGCCGCTTGTCTTTTGGGCAGGGCTCAAGGCAGCTGCACAGCGAGTGAGCATTTTCTTCCGGACTTACAACCAGCGCCTTGAGTTACTGAATGGCAAGCTAACCATTTTCTTTCTGAACGGCGCCTTGCCCAACACAGTCCCGCTGCTGTTCGGCGAATTGTTCACAGCAGTGGTCTACGACGGCGTCGCAATCGATCCGGGCTCCCCCAAGATGCGCAGGTCACTCGCCAGGCACCTGCGGCGCGCAAAGCCTAGAGTCACGAAGGTCATCGCGACGCATGCCCACGAGGAACATGTCGGCAATCTCAATTGGCTATCTGAACTCAGCGGCGCTCCAGTCTGGGTTTCGGAGATGACTGCCCAATTCCTGACCCCGTTCAAAAAGCTGCCATGGGTGCGCGCCACTATAATCGGGCAGCCTCCAAACTTGAAGCAGCCCTATCACATTCTAGGCGAGACCGTAGAGATAGAATCCGGCCACCTGCAGGTACTGGCGACTCCGGGACATTGCGATGACCACATTGTTCTGTACGAGCCTAAGGAGAAGCTGCTGCTGGCGGGCGATGCCTTTATGGGTAGCTACTTTGCGACTCCCAACCCTGACGTGGACAGCCTGAAATGGCTCGCCAGTCTCGAACGGCTGGTGGAACTCGACATTGAAATTCTTGTCGAGGGACACGGGCACGTTCACACCTTGCGGGCCGACATCCCGGACTTCCCCGGTGTGGTGATCCGCGAAGATCCGAAAATTGCCATATCGCAGAAGTTGGAATACCTGCGCTGGCTGCGCGAACAGATTGAAGCCGGGTTTCAAGAACGCCTTCCGGTACGGGTCATCGAGGCCAGCTGTTTTCCGTGGGGCAGACGTACCTCGTGGGAAAGCTGCGCCACGGACGAATGCATACGGCTTCTGAGTCTCGGTCACTTCTCTCGCACCGAGCTGGTACGGAGCTTTGTTCGAACCGGCTTGGAGCCGCTTCCAACGGTTTACGAGGTACGGATTTCGGGAGGAGAGTAACGCTCACATTGTTCACCTATCAGAGCAACACGCATGACTGAAACCGACATCACACCGCACCGCCGTGCCCAACTTGCCGCCATTGCCTGGCTGCGCTGGCGGCTCTTCGTCAACTCGCTGCGCAGCACGCGAGGCACGCTCGAGCTGATCTCGCGAATTGTGGTTTCGTTCGCGTTCGCGATTGGCGGAGTCGGCGGCGCGTTCGGAATGGGCGTCGCGGCATATCTGTCGATCTCGGCCGGCAAGCCGCAGTTGCTCGCTCTCCCGTTGTGGTTTGTGTTTTTCTTCTGGCAGGTCTTCCCCATCATGGCGACGGCTTTCACCAACAATCCGGATTCCTCCGACCTGCTGCGCTTTCCGCTCAGCTACGGCTCGTATTTTCTGGTGCGGTTGGCCTATGGCGCGGTCGACCCGGCAACCGCTCTGGGCAGCCTGTGGTCATTGGGAATTCTCGCGGGCGTGGGGCTTGCGAAACCAGAGCTACTCCCTTGGGCATTGCTGGTGCTGCTGGCGTTCGTCGTCTTTAATCTTCTATTGATGCAAATGGTGTTCGCCTGGGTGGAGCGCTGGCTGGCACAGCGCCGCACGCGCGAGATCATGGGCATTCTGTTTGTTCTCCTAATGCTGAGCTTTCAGTTGATCGGTCCCCTCATACGACATTTCGAGGGCCGCACCCGACCGAATGTGGAACGATACGTCGACATTTTGGCTTCGGTGCAGGGCATTCTTCCTCCGGGCCTGGCCGCCGACGCTCTCGCGCAGGCTCTGTATTCGCGATTCGTGACCGCATTCAGTTCGCTCGCGCTGCTGTGCGCTTTCGTGCTTGTGGTTGGCTACTGCCTGCACGTGCGGCTGCGGGCGCAGTATCGCGGCGAGAACTTGAGCGAGGTGGCCGCTGCGTCTGCCGCGCCCGAAAGACCGGTCTCTGCGGCTGGGTTGGAATCTGCCAGGATTCACTAACCCGATGGCCGCTGTCTTCGAAAAAGAGGTTCACTATCTTCTCCGCAGCGGCCCCATGCTGCTCACCCTGATCATGCCGCTGTTCGTGCTCGTCGTCTTCCGTTTCGGAGCGATGAACTCGACACGGCACTCCGGGCTCTTCGTGACACACGCGCCCGACATGGCATTTCCCGCGGCTGTGGGATACACGCTGCTGATGCTCACCAATCTGGCTTACAACAACTTTGGTGGCGACGCGGGCGGCATCCAGTTCTTCTACGCGTCGCCGGTGAGTTTCCGCGAAATTGTGCTGGCCAAGAATCTCACCCACGCCAGCATTCTGGCGGTAGAGATAGTTGTGGCGTGGATCGCGGTCAGCTTTTTCTACGGCCCGCCCTACACTCGACGTCACCATCGCCTCGCTGGCCGGCCTGCTGTTCGCGGCGCCGATCAACTTTTCCGCGGGCAACCTGCTCTCGATCTACTCGCCGAAAAAACTGGACTACTCTTCGTTCGGACGCCAGCGCGCTTCCCAGACGACGGTGCTGATCAGCCTGGGAGTGCAGATTTTCGTCGTGGGCGTGGGAGTCACCGTGTTCTGGATCGCGCGCCACTACGGCAATTTCTGGATCGCAACGGTGATCTTGCTGGTGTTGGCTGCAATTTCGCTCACCGCTTACGCATGATTCTTAATCGCATGGATGGATTGGCGAGGAAGCGTCGGGAAACTCTGGTGGCCGAATTGTGCCGGGCGTAGGCCGGTGCATCAAAACTCTTCGCCATAGATAACCAGCGGCGTTGATCCTGGTTCCGTTCCCCAGAAGCCTTTAACCTCCATCAGATGGAAGTGATTGCCCTGCTCGTACACAGATTCACTAAGGGCGGCGCATATGACGGACAGAGCCTTCAGGTCAAGACGGTTCCCGGTAATTTCTATTTCGCCTTTTTCAGATAGAACGACTTTGATCTTTGCGCCATCGGGGCACAGTGCATCCATCGGCTTTAGCATAGCCTCTGCTTGCTCTTGTTCCTATTTCTTCTCCGGATTCGCCAGGAACCGATAGCCCACGCCGCGCACGGTGAGCAAATGCCGTGGCTGCGCTGGATCGTCTTCGATGTAGCGCCGCAGCCGGACCATGAAATTGTCGATGGCGCGGGTGTCGGTGTCCTCGTGCAGGCCCCAGACTTCTTCGAGAATCTGTTTGCGCGAAACGACGCGGCCGTCGTTGCGCACCAGGTGGCGCAGCAGTTCCGATTCCATCAGCGTGAGGTGAACGACATTGTCGGCGGTGCGCAGTTCGAGCGTGCCGAAGTCGATGGTTTTGCCGCTAAAAGAAAATGTTCCGAAGTCGCTGACGCTGCGCCGCGTCGGATGCGGCCTGAGCGCCAACGGAATTCGCCCGCCGCGTGGCCAGCGCGCATCCACTGGCTGCGCCGCAGCAGTCCCTGCAGGCGCGCCAGCAGAATCGACAGATCGAAAGGCTTGGCAAGATAATCGTCGGCGCCGGCGGCGAAGCCCTTCAACACATCTTCAGGACTGCCCCGAGCCGTCAGCATCAGCACGGGCACATAGTTCCGCGCCGCGCGCAGCTCTGAGACCACGCTGAAACCATCTTTGCCGGGCAGCATAATGTCGAGCACGATGGCGTCGAAGTTCTCTTTCTTGCTGAGCAGACGATCCGTGGCCGCTTCGCCATCGCCGACGACCTCGGCGGAGTAGCCTTCGGCCTCCAGATTGAAGCGCAATCCCTGCGCCAGATGGGCTTCATCTTCCACCACGAGAACCCGGCTCATTCCCTCGCTCGAAAGACCTCGGCAGTTCCATCGTAATGGTGGTGCCCTGGCCTTCGCCCGCGCTCTCGGCGAACACTCTGCCGCCGTGCTTTTGTGCAATCGACTTCACGATGAACAGGCCCAGCCCGGTTCCCTTCACGTGCGCCAGCGAGCGGTGGCTGACGCGGTAGAAGCGCTTGAAGATGCTCTTCATATCGTCGGGAGGAATGCCGACCCCGTGGTCCTGCACGCTCAGCACAATGCGCTTTTCGTCGGGCACATTCAAGACGCACGCATACATCCACCTGGTCGCCGGAATACTTGATGGCATTGTCGAGCACGTTGAACACGGCGGTGCGGAGATCCTCGCCGCTGCCCAGCACGCGCAACGGCCCGCGCCATTGTTCGATGCTTCTTCGTAGCGGAGAGCTTCCAGCGGCAGATGATGGCGGGTTCGGGCAGCGTCCATGCACTCGCGCACCAGTTGGCGGAAGTCGACTGCGGATTTCTCCCGTCCGGCTTTTTTGTCTCCGGCGCGACCGGCGCGCAGCACCTGTTCCACGGTCTCCGTGAGGCGATCGGTGTCGCTGAGCATCACACGGTAAAACTCCTGCTTCTGCGCCTCCGGCAGGTCGCGGCGCTGCAAGGTTTCCAGATGCAGGCGGATGGAGGCGACCGGCGTTTTCAGTTCGTGGGTGACGGCGTTGATGAAGCTGTCGTGCTGCTCGCTGCGGCGAATCTCGCGCAGCAGGAACGTTGTGTTCACGATCATGCCCGCAATGATCAGCGCAAAGAAGATGATCCCGAAGAACAGCAGCACGCCCTCGCGCCAGTTGAGGATGATCCAACCGACGTTGAGGGCAACGGCCAGCGCCACCAGGCCGATGCCCAGGCAGAGGAAGAAGACGATGGTTCCGCGGCGGCTCGTGATGCGCATGGCGTCAGGCTGATTTTACCGCGTCAGGCGCCCGAGGTGGCTTAGAAACAAAACCTTAACCACAGGGGAACACAGGGCAAACCTTTCACACGCCCGGTCTACCCTGTTCTCCTCTGTTATCCTCCGTGGTTGGAGGTTTATTGCATGCAGCAAAAACCCCGACCGTGATGATCGGGGTCAAAATTCTGAAAATCTGAACCGACCTAGTCCCCCGCCGCCGCGCCCTCCGGCAAAGCCGCCGCAATCAGATGTCCGTTCGGCGTAGGCACTAGACCTTTTTCCAAATCGGCCAACCGCACGCGCTTGATGTCCCAGGCCAAGCCCAGCGTCTTCAGCGCCCAGATGCCGTACCAGTTCATGTCGACTTCATACCAGGTAAAGCCGTGCTGCGCCGCGGTCGGATGCGCGTGGTGATTGTTGTGCCAGCCTTCGCCGAAGGTCAGCAGAGCAACCCACCAGCTATTGGTGGAAAGATCGCGCGTGGCAAAACGGCGCGTGCCCCAGGAGTGCGTAGCCGAATTCACCAGCCAGGTGGCGTGCAGGCCAACCACGGTGCGCATGAAGATGCCCCACATCAAAAACGGAAGTCCGCCGATTGCGAACAGGATGGCTCCGAGCACGATCATGGGAACGTAGTGATACTTCGTAATCCAGACGTGGAATTTATCTTTGGCGAGGTCGGGGACGTAGCGGGCCAGCGTGGTGGTGTCGTGGTGCATGGACTTGCCCATCAGAATCCAGCCCATGTGCGCCCACCATTTGCCATCGATGGGCGAATGCGGATCGCCATCCTGATCGGAATATTGATGATGAATGCGATGCGTGGCCACCCAGAAAATCGGTCCACCTTCGAGGGCGAGCGTGGCGCAAACGGTCAGGAAATACTCCACCCACTTCGGCGTCTTGTAGCCCCGGTGCGTGAGCAGGCGATGATAGCTCATACCGATGCCCAGGCTGCCCGAAACCCACCACAAGAACATGGCGACGAACAACGCCTTCCAGGTAAAGAAGAAAAGTGCCGCCACTGCGCCGACGTGAAACAGCGCCATGAATACCGCCGTCACCCAGTTGACTTCCCCGTTTGCTGCTTGCCGTTTTTCCAGGCTTTCCAGTTGCATGTCCAAAGTAGGTCCCCGTTGGCTGGTCTTGAAACCGATACTGCCTCAGTTAAGCTATCAAGAGATTGGGGTAAACCACTGTAATACTTGTGTAATAGCGGGGTTTAGGGGGATTACGGAAGTACCGGACGGAGACAATAACGAAATGGGCGCAGCCAAAGCTGCGCCCTGTGGCCCTAAATCGCTCGCGCTTAGGCACTCTTTGGCATGTCTTTCATAAAAGCCTTCTGCGCCTCTTGCATTTCTTCCATGGTCACATCGCGCTTGTGGGTTCCGATGGACCACTTGTGGCCAAAAGGATCCGCGAGCTTGCCGTAGCGGTCACCCCAGAACATGTCAGCGACCGGCATCTCTACGGTTGCTCCGGCCTTGACTGCGCGGTCAAACGCTGCATCCACATCCTCAATGTAAATGTGCAACCCCATGCCCGTGCCGCCCGTGGATTGTGGGGACAGGGAGCCAAACTGGGGGAACTCGTCGGCGAGCATGATGATGGAATCGCCGATGCGCAACTCCGCATGCATAACCTTGCCGTCAGGTGTTGTGGCGACGCCTTTTTCCACCGCCCCAAACGCCTGCTTGTAGAACTCGATGGCGCGAGCGGCGTCGCGCACCGTCATGTAGGGAGTAATAGTGTGGTAGCCCTTGGGAACAGCCTCAACCGCCATGTTGGCCTCCTAGCTAGAGAATTCCGGCGGAAGGAAGTCTACACCAAAAGATAAGGATTGTTTGTCAAAGGAGTGTTACAGCGGGTAACAGCGGAAAACTAGAAGAAGCGGGTCACGCCCTCTTCCATCACTACAACGCGGTCCTCGATTCCAGCCGCGCGCGCCTCCTGCTCCAGCAGTTGCAGCGGCTCATCCACCGGTTCGTGCGACAGCCGGAAGGTTCCGTAATGCATGGGTACCATCCAGCGCGCGTTCAGGTCGAGAAAGGCGCGGGTAGCGTCGGCAGGATTGGTATGCACGTTGCGAAACGTCGGCGGGTTATAAGCGCCGATGGGAAGCAGCGCCAGCTCTGGAGACAACCGGCGTCCAATCTCGCGGAAGCCTGCGAAGTAAGCCGTATCTCCCGCGTGATAGACCGAGTGCTTCCCTGCCCGCAGCACGTAGCCGCCGTAACCGCGGTGCGAATCTTTGAGAATGCGCGCTCCCCAGTGCTGCGAAGGAACGTGCGTTACTGACAAGTTGCCGTGCCGCGAACTGTTCCACCAATCGAGTTCGATGATCTCAGAGAATCCAAGATCAGAGATCAGATCGGTTACATGGCTCGGAATAATGATTGCGGGCGCCGTTCCGCGCATGCGCAGATTATTCTGCACAATGGCACGCAACGATGGCCGGTGCAGGTGATCGAAGTGCGCATGCGTCACCAGCACCAGATCGATCGCAGGCAAATCGCGCACTCGCAGCCCGGGGCGCCGGAGCCGCTTCAGCACAAACAACCAGCGCGCGAAGTTGGGATCAATGGTAACGCTCTTCCCGCCGATCTGCAGGAAAAAGCTGGAATGGCCAATGAAAGTAACGCCCAATTCCCCGTTCGAAACCAGTCGCGGCTTATGTGTCTCTCCGCAAAGCGGAGTCACCGCGGAATGGCGCACCAGTCGCCCGAACTGCGATGCGCGTTTGCGGAGAGCCCGATTGCGAAGAGTTTGCTTGATCATCTCAAAGCTGGTTACTTATTAGATGAATCCTGCCGAATACTGGCTCTATTTTAGTTCATGCCAGCCCGGAAGGCGCGTGATTCCTGAGGTTCCCGTGTAAAGTTTTCTATTCTGCCAACGGTCCAAAGCAGAACAAGATTAGCAAGACAAAATAAAAAGCCGCCAGCAACGAAATGCTGGCGGCTCCGCCAAAACAGAAATCCTACTGCCCTGACGTATTCACAACCCAGCGTGAGCGCGGAATTTCCCTCTTACCCTCGTCGTCGTAATAGAAGTGCATCTCGTGATCCGACTTCACTCCCGGCACCGGCTTATCCGCAAGCCCGCTGAAGGTCGGCTCGGTCCCAGGCGCTGGCAGAGCCGTTTTCGTCGTGTACATCGCTTCCGCCAACGTGGTTCCCGTCGGCGCCTGCGCATTTGCGAACACGCCGAAAGGATTGCCGTTCACGTACGACACGCCAATGTAATCCGCCACCATCGGTCCGTTGTCAGACACCGGCAGCCACGACAGCTTCATCGGTCCGGCGATCTTTTTTCCTGCTGTCCAGGTTGAGCCGCCATTGGTCGAGGTGGTGTAGCCCACTTCCAAATTGCAGGTGCTCGCCGTGCAGCTCGCCGTCGGATAGAAGTAATAAACAATCGTCATGTGAGCCGTGCTGCCCGAGGTTGCCGGATCAATTCCAATGCCGGGCAGAAAATGATCCACTGTACTGGTGGTCGCATCGATGGGGATGCGCGTGACTTTGCCCCACGTCGTCCCGTTGGAGGACGAACTCATCACGATATCGTTCTCCTTGCACTTACTACGGAAGCGGCAATCGGACCATACCACATACACGGTCCCCGCTCCGTCGATCCCCACAGACGGCAGATTCGGATTGCGAATTCCCCCTGCCACGTAGTGGCTCTGAATGCTGGCGATCGCCTGGCTCTTGCCCCAGGTCGCGCCACCGTTGGTGGAACTGAACACGTCGATGCCGCCGCCCTGGAAAGGCACAATCACTGTGCCGTTCGGCTGCACGACGGGCTCTCCCCCAAGTCCCCCAGCATGATTCGAGGAAGCGAGGCCTGCGCTCCATGTCTGCCCGCCATCGCTCGACACGCTCATCAGAACGTCGCCGGTGCCATACGCCTGGTCCCATTCGGTGTAGCAATTGCCATAGTAAGGACTGGTTGTGCTGTTGTCGCAGACCGTCCAGTTCTTGTCGTCGAGATGCGTCTTGTCGATATTGATCGGGTTTCCCCAATTCAACCCATCCGTGGAAAGGCTCACGGCCACGTCGCCGATATACTGAGCGCCTGGGCCGAGACCCACCAGCGGGAGCGTCGAAATCATCCACTGCCCGTGTTTGGCGTCGTAAGCCACGGAAGGATCGGCCGCCGCGCCGTAAGTCCCACTCTTATAGTTCACGGTAAGCCCCGGAAGGCTCCCAGAAGTCCAACTCACCCCGCCGTTGGTTGAAGTCGCAAAGCCCACATCGGCGCTGCCCCACCCGATCGACCCCGGCCGCCGCGCGATATGGAACGCACTTACAATCGTGTTCCCCCACGCGAAAGTATCGGGCTCAACTTCCGTCTTGTGAGTGCTGTCGCTATTGGTGAAGGTATCAGTGCTGATTTTCTCCAGAGATTGCGCGCTTGCCGTTAGGGTCATCCCCAGCGATGTCGTCAGCGCCAGCATAAATGCCAGGCAGGAATGCAGACCTCGCCCGCAGAACACGTAGAGTGATCTTTTCATCAGTGATTTTTCCTTACTAGAAATTTTCAAGCGGCGGCAGGGAGCCGCGAATCACTATACCGCGGTAGTAGTTGGCTGTCGATGTGAACGTTCTTGCACACTGGAGTTCGCCGGCTCTTCCCAAGACATCAACATTATTCAGACTTCGATAAATAACTGTGATTTTTTACTTGACGATTACTTAATTTTATTTATCATTATATCAAGTTAATTGACTTTAATGAGGGTCGATATTAAATTTTAATGACAACACCCCCCAAAACGCTAACCGACTGGCAAGAACTAACTAAGCTGACCCAGGGACAGACAATTGTCGTAGAGAGAGTCCGGCTCACCGAGAAGGACATTGCCATCGAAGGCCGCTTTGAGCTGCCCCAACTAGCGCGCCTGAGCCTGGAAGACCAGGTCTTCATCACGGCCTTCGTGCGCAGCCACGGTTCGATTAAAGAGATGGAGCAGGTCTTCGGCGTGAGCTATCCCACGATCAAATCACGCCTGACGCGCATCGCCCGGAGTCTGGAATTCGTTCGACACCAATCCCCGGCCCACTCGAGCTGAAATTCGAGCTGAAACTCTCGAACGTCTCAACCGCGGTGAAATCAATGCCGAAGATGCCATCCGTGAACTGGAGGCACTGAAATGAACGCGGTCACAACCACGCCTGTCGTATCGGCTCGGCGACTGCACAGTTTTCATCTTCGTCTGCCGGCGGTGCTTTTATGGTTGCTGCTTTTGCCCTTCGCTCCATTGCTATCGCTGGCGCTGTTGATCGTTTGCGCCATATACGGCGTGAATTTCTTTCGCGCGGCAACGGCGCTCTTCCGATTGTTCGTCAGCCTTAAAGGAACCCACGTCGAAGTTCGGGATAGTCAAGTTTCGATCGTAGTTAGTCTTTTCTAGGAGGAAGTTATGAGTGAAAATCGCAAGCAAATTTTGGAAATGCTGTCTTCCGGCAAAGTCAACGCAGACGAGGCCGAGCGCCTTCTCACCGCGCTAGAGACTGATAATCCGCAATCCCCAGCTAACGGTTCCGCGAAGAGTTCCGGCCCGCTTAAATATTTGCGCGTGATCGTGGACGCCGCCGATCCAGGATCCGACGCTCCCACCAAGGTCAACGTTCGCGTTCCCCTGCAACTGCTGCGCGCCGGAGTCCGGCTCGCCGGGCTGATTCCGGCCCAGGCGCTGCACAGGGCAAACGACGCCCTGCGCGAACAAGGCGTTCCTATCGATCTGTCTCAGGTCAAACCGGAGAATCTCGAAGAATTGATCGAGCAACTGCACGATCTCACCATCGACGTCGACGCTCCGGAAAAGAACGGCAAGGTCAACGTGCGGGTCTTTTGCGAGTAGAAAACGGAAGCTCGCTTCCCTCTCCAAAAAAAACCGCTACCCGGCCGCGTTTGGCTTGACCTCCATCGCGGCCCTCATTTCTAATCGCAATTCAGCGTCTTCCGCGAGGAGAAATGCAATATGCGAGTCGCGTTCTTAGGTCTGGGAATTATGGGCCACTCCATGGCCACGAATCTGGTCAAGGCCGGCCACGAAGTCACAGTTTGGAACCGCACGCCTGGCAAAATGGTGGAAGGCGCGGGCATCGCTCCCACCCCGGCCGCGGCGGCGCAAGGAGCCGAAGTTGTCTGGATGTGCGTTTCTGATACGGCCGCAGTCGAGAAAGTACTGTTTGGTCATGACGGCGTCGAGCAATCGCTAGCCGAGGGCATGGTCATCGCCGATTCCACCACCATCTCGCCCTCTGCCACCATCAAGTTCGCCGAGCGCGTGCGCTCCCGGGGTGTGGCCTACGTTGACGCTCCCATGACTGGATCGAAAATCGGCGCCGCCAACGGAACCCTGATCTTCATGGTCGGGGGAGACGAAGCCATCATCGACCGCCTCAATCCCTTGTTCGCGGCCATGGGCAAAAAGATTTTCCGCATGGGTGAAACCGGCAAGGGCCAGGCCACCAAGCTCGCAATGAATCTCCAGATAGCCCTGATTTTCGAGGGCTTCGCCGAGGCGCTCACGCTGGCTACAAAACTCGGCGTGGACCCAAAGCAACTCGTGTCGCTGATCGACGCCACCATGGTGCGCTCCGGAGTCGTCGAGTACAAGGCCCCCTTCGTCCTGCAACGCGACTTCACGCCCAACTTTCCCCTGCGCCTCATGCACAAAGATATCCTGCTCACGCTCGAAGCCGCGAAAGAAGCCCGCGTGAAATTGCCCGCTCTCGAAACCGTGGAAGAGATTTACGAAATGGCCACAGAAGACGGCCACCGCGACCTCGACTACGCCGCCACGCTTACGCTGTTAGAAAAGTGGGCGGGAGTGCAAGTAAAAGGCGAAGCCGCTTAGTCGGGCGCAAGTCTCATGTAGAGACAGCCGCCTCGGCAGTCCCGCCTGGGCGAAGCCCGGCGGCTTCTGCACAGGTCTTCATTTAGCGACGCACATTAATATGCCAGCAGGAGCCGCAGATCGCGCACATTGTTGCCCGTGGGGCCGGTCTCGATCGCATCCCCAAGCACACTGAAGAACGGATACGCATCGAACTTCTCGAGCGCAGCGCGGGCGTTCAGCCCAGTCGACTGCGCACGCGTCATCGTGGTTCCATCCGCAACTGCGCCGGCAGCCGGGCTGTTTCCATCCACTCCATCGGTTCCGGCACTGAGCACGGTGATGTTCTCTCCGGCAATCTTCGCTGCACATGCCAGCGCAAACTGCTGATTGCGCCCGCCGATGCCGCCGTTCGTAACTTTAACCGTCACTTCCCCGCCCGAAATTAAGCACACGCGCTCGGACCCTTTTTTCAGCTCGCGCAAGCGCTTCAATAAGTAATCGGCCGCGCGCTCGTAGTCCCAGTCGTCGCAAGAGTTGTCGACATGCACCGTGAAACGTGCGCGCAGCGCGGCCGCACTCGCCTGCTCCACCGCCGTTTGATTCGAGAGAATCGTCCACCAGCGCGAACGCTGGAACGCCTGATCGTCACTCTTCGGCGTCTCTTCGAGCGCACGGCGTTCAAAAAGCTCGCGCGTGGAAAGTGGAAGCTGCGGCAGCAAGCCGTGCTTCTCGGCAATCCGATAACAATCCTCTACGCTAGTAGAATCAGGCATCGTAGGACCGGAAGCCAGAGCATCGGGAGTATTGTCTGGGACATCGGAAACCAGCAGCGAAACCTGCAGCGCTGGAAACGCCGCCTGCGCGAGCCGTCCGCCTTTCACTGCCGAAAGATGTTTGCGGATCGCATTGATTTCTGCAATCGGGCGCTCCGGAATGCACCAGAGCGCGATAAGTCGCGATCAGATCGTCAAGCGAAACCTCGTCGTCGATGGGCTTCTCGACGATCGACGAACCTCCACCACTGATCATAAAAATCACCAGCGACGCCGCGGTTTGCGCCTCCAGCGCTTTCCGGATCGCACTCGCGGCGTGAATCGATTCGGCATTAGGCGTGGGATGTCCACCGCGAAAGTAGCGAAAGCCGCGTACCTGCGCCGACGGCTCGACCGACGTGGCCACAATGCCCTCGAGCGAAGACTCGCCGACTTGTTGCGCCAGGGCCTCGACCATGGTGTGTCCGGCCTTGCCGATGGAAACGACGAACACGCGCGCATAGGAGTGCAGATCGTAAAGATCCTCGCAGACCCGCAAGACTCCCCGTTCACAATGCACATGCTGGGCGAAAGCCTTGGAGATGGAAGCCTCAGCCAGCGCATAACGAAATATTTCGCGAGCGGCATCGCGCATCTGGCGAAACTGCGATTCCAAGTCGGACATGTGCAGGATTATAAAGACAGCGTTCAGCCGTCAGCCATCGGCCGTCAAGAAAAGCAAAACCTAAAGTCGCGGCGGATCCCACATGCGCGGGCCGATTGTGGTTTAGCTGAGGGCTGACGGCTGATGGCTGACAGCTTCCTTCACCCAGGCTTCAATCGTCTCCCTCAGTTCGCGCAGCCGCCCTTCGAAAAAATGGTCCGCACCTTCAATTACGACGAGCTTCTTCGGCTCCGCCGCAGACGCGACCAAAGCCTCCAGCTTCGCCCGCGGACCAAACTGATCGCGCGCGCCGCTGACAAACAACTTCGGCTTTACGCATTCGCGCAGGAAATCAAAGGTATACGCGCGCGGCGCTTCCGTGTCGGCGGCCACAGGAATCGCCGGAACGCCAATTCCAATCAATGCCTTCACCCGCGCATCCGGACACGCCGCTTGCAGTCCTACTGCAGCGCCGAAAGAGAATCCGGCAAACAGAATAGGCAGGTGAAACTCCGCATCCAGCCAGTCGAGTGCGGTTCGCACATCTTCGACTTCCCCGTTGCCATGGTCGTGTTCGCCCTGGCTGATTCCTGCACCGCGAAAATTGAAGCGCAGCACGGGAAAGCCAAAGCTGTTCAGCGCCTTCATGGTGTGAAACACAACCTTGTTATGCAGCGTCCCGCCAAACAAGGGGTGAGGATGGCAAACTACCGCCGCGTGCGTCGCCTTTTCAGCGCCGGCGTTAAGCAGCGCTTCCAATCTCCCCGCTGGGCCTTCGAGGAAGAGCGATTTGATAGTTGAGCCCTGCTCGATCACAGCCTTCAGATTACATGAAAGCTACGAGCTGCGAGCTGCGAGCTACGAGCTGCGAGCGAACGCAGGCCACGACGCCACAACCTGAACATCGGGACTGAAGACGAGTTTGCTCGAAGCTCGCCGCTCGTAGCTCGCAGCTTGTATGCTCTTGCTATGGACGCCATCACCTTCACTCGCCAACTCATCGACATCGAATCCATCTCCGGCAACGAGGCTCCAGTGGGAAATTATCTCTACGGAGAACTCTGCCGCGTCGGCTATCACACGTGCAAAATCCCGGTCGCGAACGATCGCTTCAACATTTACGCCACATCGCCGGAGCAGCCGCATCCGACGGTGGTTTTCTCAACCCACATGGACACGGTTCCTCCCTTCATTCCTTCTTCTGAAGATGCCACGCGTATTTATGGACGCGGCTCTTGCGACGCGAAAGGCATCATCGCCGCGCAGATCGCCGCTTCGGAACGGTTGCGGCAACAAGGGATCTACGTCGGCCTGCTCTTCGTGGTCGGAGAAGAGCGCGACAGCCAGGGTGCGCAGGTGGCCAATGAATATGCGGCGAGTCAGTCCGCGCAGAGCAAGTATTTAGTAAACGGCGAGCCGACCGAGAACCGCATCGCGTTGGCTTCGAAGGGAACGCTGCGGGTTGAGGTCACCGCTTCCGGCCGCATGGCGCATTCGGCTTATCCGGAACTGGGGGAATCTGCCATCGACAAGCTGATTGCGGCGTTGAGCCGGTTGCTCGCGATGCCGTTGCCGTCCGATCCAGAGATCGGTCCGTGCACGCTGAACATCGGGTTGATCGAAGGCGGGCGCGCGCCCAACGTGATTCCGGATTACGCTCATGCAGATCTAGTCTATCGTCTGGTTGGTCCAACGCACGATCTGCGCCGCGAGATTCTCGCCGCCGCGGGCGATCAGGTGAAGATTGAATTTCCTTTGGAGTTGCCCTTCCTTCGTCTGCGCACGGTTGATGGTTTGCCTACGATGATCGCCGCCTTCACGACTGACATTCCCAGGCTCACAAACTGGGGCGAGGCGCTGCTGATTGGTCCGGGATCGATTCACGTCGCGCACACCGAAAGAGAGTTCGTCGAGAAGCAGCAACTGGCGGAGGCGATTGATTTGTATTGCGCGATTGCGAGGAGGCTTTAGCAGTTCTCAGTTCTCAGTTCTCAGTTCTCAGTTCTCAGAAGCAGTCCCATAAATAGGTGGCGATCTTGATTCGCTGGCCTATGCTGATTCTGTTCATCCGCAGTAGCGGCTCTGTTTACTAACTTGGTTTTATGAGACAGCTTCTCAGTTCTCAGTTTCGGCCTTCGGGCTTCGGGGCGTTTCTCTCAAGGATGAGTGCGGTATACTAATAGCACCTAAAAAGGTGCCCGTCCCGGAGGCAGCGTGCTCGACATCACGAAAGATATTCATTCGTTGACGACTTTCCGCCGGCGTTCCGGCGACTTCATGAAACAGTTGCGGAGAACCAAGCGGCCGGTCGTGCTGACCGTGAAGGGCAAGGCAGCTGCGGTCGTGCAGGATGCCGAAGCCTATCAGCGCCTGCTCGATGCCGCAGCTCGTGCCAGTGCAGAGGAAGGCATCCGCCAGGGGCTGGAGGATTCGAGGACAGGAAAGGTCCGTCCGGTACGGAAGTTTTTTGACGAGTTTGAATTCCGGCATGGTATACCGCGTTAACATCACGCTCCGCGCCGAGCGCGACCTGGAGCATTTGTACGATGAGATCAACGCCGCAAGTTCTGATGCCGCGCGGAAATGGTACGAGGGGTTGAAACGGCAAATCCTCAGTCTCGAAAAGCTCCCCAATCGGTGTCCAGTAACGCCCGAGAAAAAGACAGTTAGGCACCTCCTCTACGGCCGCAAACCTCACGTCTACCGTGTAATCTTCCGGGGCATCGAGAAACGGAAGCTGGTCGAGGTACTCCACATCCGGCATGGTGCGAGGGACAGGTTTAGAACTTCGGATCTGACTTGAGTACCGCCGGATGGTCCTCTCAAGAACGCTGTGTCCCTTCCAGTTTGGGATGCTCCTCATGACTTTCTTCTGTAGGCGCCGCCATCCGTTTCGATTTCCGATAGACGTTCGCAACCGCCAGCGTCCAGAGAGGAACCAAGTCAACGCCAGGCACAAGTTTCGCCAGATAATGACGGCAGAAATTCCCAATGCCAGCCCAGAAGGCTGATCATCGCGGCGCCAATACCGAGATCGAGGATGTCGTCAGCGGGCGAGATCGCCCCTTCGACGAAAAACGGAAGCAGGACGATTTGCAGCGCGTCCGCGGCGATGGCCAGCACCATGGCCGTTCGAAAGCGTGGGCCGGGCGAGATGGTGAGAGTGTCTTCGGTCATGGCGATTATTGCCGGGCGCTTGAGTTTATTCTAAGCGATTGCGACGGGCTGGCAGCGTAAAAACGCTTGGGGAAACGCAACTGGACGCTAGCAACGTTGCGTAGAATTATCCTAATGGCCAAGTTCTTCACCGCGATGTTGATGCTTACCATCACGCTGGCGGCTGGCGCCGTGACGGAAGGTATCCATTCGATCGCCGCGGCTGTAGATGAGCACTACAACCACCTGCGCACTCTGCAGGCGGAGTTTACCGAGGTCTATCGCGGGTCCGGGATCGAACGGACCGAGTCCGGAACGCTTTGGCTGGCCAAGGGCGGGCTGAAAAAACCTGGCAAGATGCGCTGGGAGTACCGTTCTCCCAGAGAGAAGCTGTTTGTCAGCGACGGGAAAGATGCGTGGTTTTACGTCCCGAGCGACAAGCAGGCGCGCAAGACGGAAGCCCGGAAGCTCGACGACATTCGCTCTCCTCTTGCATTCTTACTCGGTAAAAGCAAGCTGGAAAAGGAGTTGCAAGGATTGTCGCTGGCGCCTGACGTTCAGCCGTTGACGGCCGGCGATGTGGTGTTGCGCGGGATGCCGCAGGCGCTGGCGGACCGCGTAAGTGAAATTCTGCTCGAGGTCACGCCGGAGCACAGGATTGTACGCATCGTAATCAATGAAGTAGATGGATCGGCGACGGATTACCGCTTTAGTGATCAGAAGGAGAACGCGGCGATCCCGGATGGGCGATTCGAATTCATTCCTCCCCCAGGGACGGAAACGGTCGAGAGCGAGTTGGGGCGTTAAGACTTGGGTTCGAAGTGCAGGTGTATCGCATTGATCCGTGTTGACTTAGATCCGTGTTGACTTACGATGGATGAGATAGGCGAGTTGGGGGCGGCGGTCGCTCCGAGCTAAAACATGGGATCTATATTTGCGTGGCTGCGCGGCTTGGGCGTGGCCCGTGCGAGGCAGGGTCATCCACGTTACTTGCGATACCTGATTGGAGCGGGACTTAGAGTGATCTAGGCTCGGGATCAGCCCTGGAATGTTAGACTGAGCCGAGACGGTAGTGTGTGCCGGGAAGGCAGCCAGGCAAAGGGCTGCCTGGGTTTCGGGATGGCGGAATTCATCGTAAAAGTCGCGGACGAACGGGGCCACACCCACCAGCAGGTGGAGCAGGGGTACTCGGTGGCGGAGGTGCGCGACCGCTTTGCCTCGCAGGGCTATCTGGTTCACTGGGTGAAGCCGCAGGGACTACTGTCTGGCGGCTTTTCGATGCGCCGCGGACGCAAACTGAAGCAGAGTTCGTTTCTAGTGTTCAACCAGCAGTTTCTGACCCTGATCAAGGCCGGCTTGCCGATTCTGAACTCGCTCGATCTGCTGATCAAGCGGCAGAAAGATGCGCATCTGCGGCAAGTCCTGGAGAACGTGCGGGAGCGGGTGAAGGGCGGAGAGATGCTCTCAGACGCGTTCGCTACACATCCCGTGGTGCCGAAGATCTATACCACCACGCTGATGGCGGGCGAAAAAAGCGGGAACATCGACGAGGTCCTTACCCGCTACATCAACTTTCAGCGGCTGGCAATGACCTTCCGCAAGAAGCTGTTCGTGTCGCTGATCTATCCCACGCTGTTGGTCACCGTGGTGACGATCATGGTGATGTTTCTGTTCACCTACGTGGTGCCGAAGTTCGCCGAACTGTTTAACAGCCTGGATGCGAAACTTCCCGCGATCACTTTGTTCATGCTGGCAGTGGGCACGAACGCGCAGAAATACTTTCCCTTTATCGCGATTGGGCTGGTCCTGACTGGTTTTTTGTTCTGGCAATGGAAGAAGACCGACCGCGGCGCCGACCAAATTGACCGCTTGATCCTGAGCCTGCCGCTGCTGGGCGATATCCGCTTGAAGCATCAGGTGGCGACTTTCTCGCGGATGCTGGCTACCCTGCTGCAAGGCGGCCTGCCCCTGGTCCCTTGCATGGAGACCGCGGGTAATTCGATGAGCAGCCGGCGCATTCTTAAGGGCATCATGCGGGCCAGCGTGCGGGTTCGCGAAGGGCAGGGGCTGGCCAGCAGTCTGGAGGAGCAAAGAATCTTTCCGGACTTGGCGGTAGAGATGCTCGAAGTAGGTGAATCCACGGGGGCCTTGCCGGCGATGTTGAATTCCGTGGCTGAGTTTTATGAAGAAGATGTGCAAACGGCGTTGGGCGCGTCCATGGCTTTGATTGAACCGCTGATTCTGGTCATCATGGCGATTTTCGTCGGCGGAGTGCTGATTTCGCTGTATTTGCCGATCTTCACGTTGGGAGTGCATTAGAGAAATTTGGGAATTGAGTAATTTTGTAATTGGGTAATTTAAAACCCAGAGCACCCGTCGATGAGTTCTTAATTTACCAAATTACTAAATTACGAAATTACCAAATGGTCTTCTTCGGGGATGTAGAGAAATGGCAATGGCTGAGAAGAAATCACTTTTCGTAAACGGCGAAAGCGGTGGACAGGTGATCACGACGGGGAATCCCATCACCGACCTGGAACGCGCCCAGGACGTGGCGCGGCGTTATCGCTGCGAATTCGTAGATCTCACCGACTTCCAGCTTCACCATGAGCTGTTCAAGAAGTTCTCCCCCGAGCTGATGTTCCGCTACAACTTCGTGCCCCTCGAAGAAACAACCGACGGAAAGCTGGCCATCGCCATTGCCGATCCCAGCCAACTGATGATGATCGACGAGATCAGTTTGCTGCTGCAGAAGCGCATTGTCACCAAAGTGGCGACGCTGAAGCAGATCTCGGACATTCTCAAGAAGACGGAGCAGTCGCAGCGCGTTCTGGAAGAAGCCAGCGAAGGCTTCCAGATCATCCGCGAAGACGAGGCCACCGGCGCCGAAGAAACGCTCACCATCGACAAGCTGACGGCGGCGGGCGATACCAGTCCCATCATCCGGCTGGTCGATACCACGATCTTCACCGCACTGCAGCGGCGCGCCTCCGACATTCACATCGAAACCCGCGACGACTCCGTGGTGATCAAGTTCCGCATCGATGGCGTGCTGACGCAGGCCATGCCGCCCATCGGCAAAGAACATCACTCCACAGTGATCGCACGCATCAAGGTCATGAGCGAGTTGGATATTTCCGAGCGCCGCGTGCCCCAGGACGGCCGCTTCCGGGTGAAGTATAACGGTCGCGCCATCGACTTCCGCGTGTCGATTATGCCCTCGATTCACGGCGAAGACGCGGTGCTGCGCGTGCTGGATAAAGAGTCGATGAGCGAGAAGTTCAAGTCGCTCACGCTCGACGTAGTGGGCTTCGACGATGACGACCTGCGCAAGTTCCGCCGCTACATTAAAGAACCTTACGGCATGGTGCTGGTCACGGGGCCAACGGGCAGCGGCAAGACGACCACGCTTTACGCCGCGGTAAACGAAATCAAGACCGATGAAGATAAGATCATCACGATTGAAGACCCGGTCGAGTATCAACTGCGCGGCATCACGCAGATTCCGGTCAACGAGAAAAAAGGATTGACGTTCGCCCGCGGCTTGCGTTCGATCCTGCGCCACGACCCGGACAAAATCATGGTCGGCGAAATCCGCGACACCGAGACGGCGCAGATCGCCATTCAGTCCGCGCTTACGGGCCACCTGGTCTTCACGACGGTCCATGCCAACAACGTGGTCGACGTAATTGGACGCTTTCTGAACATGGGTGTCGAGCCTTATAACTTTGTTTCGGCGTTAAATTGCATTCTGGCGCAGCGGTTGGTGCGCTTGATTTGCGAATCCTGCCGCACGCAGGTCAATTATCCGCCGGACGTGCTGGAGGCCAGCGGCCTCGATCCCGCACAGTGGTCGAAGGTGGCATTGTATGAAGGCCCGGGGTGCATCGAGTGCGCGGGCACCGGTTTCCGTGGACGAACTGCGATTCACGAATTGCTGGATTTGAGCGACCGCATCCGCGAAATGATTCTGGCCAAGAAGCCGACGTCGGAAATACGCCGCGCCGCGCGCGAAGAAGGCATGCGTTTTCTGCGCGAGTCGGCGCTCGATAAGGTCCGGCTCGGCCTGACCACGCTGAAAGAGATCAACAAGGTCACATTCATTGAGGCGATGCGGTAAGAGCAGTGGCCAGGGGTCAGTGATCAGGGGCCAGTTTGCTAACTTCGAATCTTACCGACCACTGGCCACTGACCACTAGCCACTGCCTGAAGTGCCCCATCAGGTATTGCAATTAACGCGATATGGCGTTTGAATTAATAGAATAGAAGGACAGAAACGACGAGCGATCAGTGTCCAGTTTGCACCGAACTTACTGGACACTGGCCACTGGCCACTGATTATGAGATCCGGCTCCAATACGGCGAAACCCCGGCTGGCGTGTGAAATCGCCGCTGACCGCGTACTGTCAGGTCGGTTGGCCGACGATGGCCACAGTCTGGCCGCCTGTGGCGCGCGCGAACTGGCTCCGGGCAGCGTGGTTCCCGACCTGGTCGAGGGCAACCTGCGCCAGCGCGATGCCGTAAGCGCCGCCATCGAGGAAACTCTGGATAGCGTAGCTGGGCGCACTCATGATGTGATAGCCGTAGTACCGGACGCGGCCGTGCGCGTGGTGTTGCTGGAATTCGATACTCTGCCCGCTGACTCCGAGGAAGCGGCGAACGTGGTGCGGTTTCGCCTGAAAAAATCTCTGCCCTTCGACGTCGAGAAAGCGCGGGTCTCCTACCATGCGCAAAAATCGAAAGACGGCGTTCGCGTAGTAGCCGCAGTCGCTGTGGCCAGCGTGGTGGAAGATTACGAAACCGCCTTTCGCAATGCCGGATTCAGCCCGGGAGTAATCCTGCCTTCCATGCTGGCGGCGTTAGGCGCCGCGGAGGGCGAGCGTCCCACGCTGGTGGTCAAAGTGGATGCGCGAACCACCAGCATCGCAATCCTTAATGCCGGGCAGCTCCAGCTCTTCCGCACGCTCGAAAACACTCGTGGCGTTACGATCACAGGAGAGCAGTTGGCCGAAGAAGTTTACCCTTCGGTGGTTTTTTTCCAAGACACGTATCATCTCAATATCGAGAAAATTTTCGTTGCGGGTATATCGGACATCGGAGGCGCGGCTCCCGCCCTGCGCTCGCAGACCGGCGCGGAAGTGCAGGAACTGGTAAGCGCCTCGCAGTTGGGAGTGAGCACCGGAGGCTCCGTGCCGCGCTGGAGAATGGCGGGGGTGGTGGGAGCGTTGATTTCGTAAGTGCAGTCGCCAGTTGCCGGCTGCCAGTTGCCAGCAAAACCACTGGCGGCGGCTGAAGTTGGCGAAGGCGTAAGAAAGACCTACTGGCAACTGGCAGCTGGTAGCTGACAACTGAACTTATGCGTCTTGACATCAATCTCGCGAGCCAGCCCTACGAAGACGCGCGGCAGTTTTGGCTGCGCTGGGGGACGGCCCTGGCACTGGCCATTATCCTGACGCTGGCGCTGCTCACCTATACCGTCTCCAACTGGATGGCGGCGCGCCACGACCACGCCACCATTGCCAACTACCGCGCCGAGATTGCGCAGCGCGACCGCAAACGCCAGCAAGCCGAGGAATTCCTTAACCGCCCAGAGAATCGCTCTACGCGCGACCAGTCTCAATTCCTCAACCAACTGATCGAGCGCAAGGTGCTTTCCTGGACGCTCGTCCTCGAAGACTTGGAAAAAGTGATGCCGGCACGCGTCCACTTGATTTCAATTCACCCCGTGCTCGATGAGGACAACCAGCTCACGCTGAAGATGGCGGTGGGCGGCGACTCTCGCGACAAGGCCCTCGAATTACCCCGCCGCATGGAGGACTCGGGACACTTCACGCAGACCTATATCGAAACGGAAACGACGGCAGCTGCGGGCACTGGAGATACGGTGCAATTCAATATCAACGCGGTTTACGTTCCGGGAACGTTGCCCTCGCGGGAGATGGCCCCGATCGCGGCCAAGATCACCAAACGGAGTAAGCACTGATGCCAGACCTGCGGCAAACCCGCAAAAACATCAAGACCTCGCTGGCGATCCTGCTGGGCGTGGATGTGGTGGCGCTGGTGTTGCTATTCTCGCCGCTCGTGGGCTCGACCGAATCCCGGCGCCAGGAGCTGAACCAGTTGTGGACTGAACTGCAAACCAAGACCCGCCAGGTTGAACCGCTGGCAAACCTGCCCGGCAAGGTGCAAACTGCAAACAAGCAGATTGCAGACTTCTACAAGAAGCGCTTCCCCACTCAGGATTCGCAGATCGCCACCGAATTCGGCAAGCTGGCGGCAGCCAACGGGGTCACGATCGAGCAGGCACGATATCCGGTCAACGTGAAGGACGAGGCGACAGGCCGGCTCGATCCAGTGGCGATGGAAGCGGAACTTTCGGGCAATTACATATCGCTCGCGAAGTTTATTAACGCGCTGGAACGCGATGACATGTTTTTCCTCATCAGCAGCATCACGCTGGCGGGCGAGCAGAAGGGTCCCATCAAGCTGCAAATGAAACTGGAAACGTATTTGAAGGCGGGCACGTAGTGAAACTGGGAACCGAAAACAAGAAAGAGCTGATCGTGGCGGCCGTGCTGGGAGTGGTGCTCCTGCTCGTCGTCGTCTACGAGTTCATGCCGTCTTCTTCCACCATCGCCGCAACCACACCGGCGACAGCCGATCCGGTAGCGGTGGTGAATCCAGCGCGTCCGGCGGCACGCCGCAGTTCGGCGCCAGTGAAGAAGGAACGCCCCGAGCAGAGTCTCGATCCCACGCTCCAACTCAAGCTGCTGGCCGCGACCGAAGCCATTAAGTACGAGGGCTCGGGACGAAATATTTTCGTTTCGCAGGCTGAGGACGTAAAGATTCCCACGGCACTGGCCAGTGGCGCGACGGACCAGCAAAAGAAAGCAGATGAAATTTATCATCCACCTGCCCAGACGGCGGCGCAGCCAATTCCCCTCAAGTTTTTCGGGTTCGCCAGCCGGCCCGGGGAACCCAAGAAGGTTTTCCTCATCAAAGGCGATGACACGTTCATTGCGGGCGAGGGCGAAATTGTTGACCGCCGCTACAAGGTCGTGAAGATTTCTCCGACCTCGGTGGATATTCAGGATGTCGTGAGCAGCGGCCCGCCGCAAAGCATTCCGCTTACACTGGGGAACCCGTCGTGAAGCAGTTCACCCCACAGAAACGCAAATTCAAGGGCATCCACCAAACCGCGTCTCGCCCGCGCCACCGCGAAGACGGCTACGTCCTGCTCACGCTGATTCTCGTGCTCGCCCTGATGAGCATTTTCGCCCTCACGGCTACCAGCAAAATTGATTTCGAAATCCGGCGCGACAAGGAACTGGAAATGATCCATCGTGGCGTGCAGTACTCGCGCGCCATCCGCGCCTACTACAAGAAATTCGGCCGCTACCCCACCAAGCTCGAGGACCTCGATAACACTAATAACCTGCGCTACCTGCGCAAGCATTACAAGGACCCCCTCAACAAGAACCTGGACTTCCGGTTGCTGCATTTCGGCGAACAGGGCGTAACGCTCGCCGGCGGCATCGCCGGCGCCAGCCCCATCGGTTCTCCTGCAGGACTCAGCGGTTCCCCGCAGAGCGCCTCGACATTTGGCAACTCGGGGTCGACTAGCTCGGCGTTCGGCTCCGGATTTGGCAATAACGGAGTGAACAGCTCAGGCGTGTTCGCGCAATCCTCCGGACTAGGCGCGAACTCAAGCAGCGGGACGGCAACCAGCTCCAACTCGCAGGCAACCACGAGCCAATCGGGAACGACTGCTGCAGGCACAGATCCCACTTCGGCTTCTGCCCAGGTTGCCCCCGGCACCGCCCAGGGAGATACCAGTTCGAGCGGCCAGCAGCTTGTCGCCAGCGGGCCGATCGTGGGCGTGGCCAGCATTTGCAAGAAAGACACGATTCGCGAATACAACAAAAAGAAAAAATACAACGAGTGGCAGTTCTTGTACGATCCTACTTTCGACCGCGGAGGCTTAATCACTACGCCCTATCAGCCTTCGCTCGTAACCGCCATGCAGAATAACCTGCAACCGGGCGCCACCGGCACTTCATCCAGCCAGTCCGGTTTCGGACAACCCACGTCCGGACAGTCCTCGTTCGGGCAATCGTCCTTCGGGCAATCAAGCTTCGGAAATAATTCGAGCGCAGGCTCGACAACGCCGGCGCAGCCAACCACCACCTCGCCACAATAACATTCGCTTCCGGGCGGCGCAGCCGCGTTCGCTTTTGGGTGGCGCAGCGGTTCGCCGCCGCGATAACTGCATGCGCTTGGTAGCTGGCTTTAGCCTCTGAGGGGCGTCCCGCGCTAGCGCAGCAAAGCAAAACGGCCTCATCCGGAGATAAGGCCGCTCTTCTTTCATCAAATTTCATCAAATTTTTCGCGGAGCTTACACGCTGAACGACGATCCACAGCCGCAGGTGCTCTTCACGTTTGGATTCTCGAACTTGAAGCCCGCGCCTTCCAGCGTCTCGACGTAATCCACGATGCAGCCATTCAAGTACATCACCGAGGTCGCGTCAACGAACACTTTCAGCCCGTCCATATCGAAAGTCTTGTCCATCATTGCGGCGGCGTTTTCAAATTGCATGGAATATGAGAACCCGGAGCAGCCGCCACCGACTACGCCGATCCGCAGGCCGGCGGGCACGGGATTCTGTTGTCCCATGATTTCTTTCACTTTGGAAACCGCGTTCGGCGTAAGCGAAACCGGCGGCGTTTTCTTGACTTCCGGTGCATTCACATCAGGGACAGAGGTTGTGGCCATTCGTATCTCCTTGGCTCTAAAGTCTCTTCATTATAGCAGAGGTCTCAAAACCGGCGACAGGGTTATCAAGATCACGGGAATAGCCCGTGTTACCGGTTTTCCTTCCTTTTGGATGACTCCCAGGCAGGTAACGATTCCTTCGGTAACACTTGCCAATAGGGCTATAATGTCTCCGTTGGCGTTCCTCCGTAATTCAGGATTGCAAGGTCAGCCTGCATCCCGGATTCGGGAGACGCCTACAGGCTTGCAAACTGTCGAGGTGGCCTATGCAATGGACATGGACTCCTTTAATGATTGGACTTGCGATCGGGTGCGGTTTTTTCGCCGTCGGCCTGGTCATCCTCCTCATCTATCGCAGCACGCTCACCATGCACGAGGATGAGGCGTTATATCTCGACGACGCCAGCGCGCACATGCAACAGGAGCAGACGGAACTGATCACGAAAGTCAACCGCCTCACCATCCCGGTCTGGGTCTTCGGCACCGGTTTCGGTGTGTTCCTGCTGGCGCTCGCAGGCATGTTCATCTATCAGGGACTGAACGCCGTACAGTAGTCCCGTAGCCGGAGCGCGACTTCCCGCCACCTCGGCGCGCTTGAGCGTGCAATCTGCCTTGTTGTCTCTCCTGCATGCAGGGAAGGCTTTGTGTCCAGCTTATGGACGCGGATTCTCGTAGTTTATTCCGAACGAACTCCAACCACTTTGTATAATCGAAGCGTGCGAAAGTGGCGGAATTGGCAGACGCACCAGACTTAGGATCTGGCGGGGAAACCCATGGGGGTTCGAGTCCCCCCTTTCGCACCACCCTTTTGCACCACCCTTTCGCACCAAGAGTTTAGGGCCGGTCTTGAATCGGTCCTTTGCTTTTGCCCCCCAAGTCTGTGCTCACCCGATTGCTTCCGGTTTAGCTTTCCCCTCGCCTAATGGAAATCGCCCAACCCGACGATAGGTCACTAGGAAGACCTAGGGGGCGATAGCGATGAGCGATAGTGACATCGTTCAGGATTTTCTCGCCGAGAGCTACGAGAACCTGGACCGGCTGGACCGGGATCTGGTGGGCCTGGAGAAGAATCCGCAGGATAGCGACGCGCTGGCCGGCGTGTTTCGCACCATCCACACCATCAAGGGAACGTGCGGCTTTCTGGGTTTCGACAAACTGGAAAAGGTCGCGCACGTGGGCGAGAATCTCCTGACCCGCTTGCGCGACGGTCAGTTGACCCTGAATCCGGAAATCACTACTGCGCTGCTCGGCATGGTGGATGCGGTGCGGCAGATGCTGAAAGAAATCGCAGCGACCGGACGAGACGGAGAGCAAGACTATCCGGAGTTGCGGGAAACTCTGACCCGGCTGCAAAGCAGCGCAGCTGCCAGTGTTATGCTCGCGCCTCCCTCGTCGCCCTATGCGGCTGAAGCAAAGGCGCTGGCAACCGCGGAGGCGACTGCGCCCGCAAAAGAAACTCCTCCCCCTGCCGTGGAAGCTACCCCGCCGGGACAGACAGCGCCGCCCGCTGAGCTGCAAAAAAGAAAGACGATTCGCAACGCAAACCTTCACGCGGAAAAATCGGCGGCGTGCTGGTGGAGCGCGGGTTAGTGCAGCCCGCTGACATCGCGCGGGCGCTCGAAGAACAGGAACACGGCGATCGCCGGCGTCTGGGCGAGATTCTTGTGGCCCTGGGATTAGCCAAGCCGGAAGACGTGTTGGCCGCGCAGCAAACTCTGGAGGCGAAATCCCGCGACGTCGCGCCGGAAACCATTCGCGTGGGAGTCAACCTGCTGGACAAGCTGATGACGCTGGTGGGCGAACTCGTGCTCGCCCGCAACCAGCTCGTGCAACTCACCAATAGTCTCGAAGACGCCAGCCTGCAAGCCGTTTCTGAGCGCATGAACCTGATCGCCACCGAGTTGCAGGAACAAGTGATGAAGACACGGATGCAGCCCATCGGAAACATCTGGAACCAGTTTCCGCGCACGGTGCGCGACGTGGCGCTGGGCTGCGGCAAGGAAGTCGCTATCGAGATGGAGGGCAAAGAAACCGAGCTGGACAAAACCATCATCGAGGCAATCAAAGATCCGCTCACCCACCTGGTGCGCAATTCCGTGGATCATGGAATCGAACTTCCCGAAGCCCGCATGAAAGCGGGCAAGGATCGAGCGGGACGCCTGATTCTGCGCGCCTTTCATGAAGGCGGGCAGGTCAACATCGAGATCACCGACGATGGCGCGGGCTTGAACGTGGAGCGCATCCGCAAAAAGGCGATCGAACGCGCAGTGGTCACCGCCGAACAAGCGGCGCGCATGACCGAGCGGGAAATCTTCAACATGATCTTCCTGCCCGGATTTTCCACTGCGGAAAAAGTCACCAATGTCTCCGGCCGTGGCGTGGGCATGGACGTGGTGAAGACCAACGTCGAAAAAATTGGCGGCACTGTAGATGTGCAATCGACCATGGGGCGAGGCACCACAGTGAGGGTGAAGATTCCGCTGACCTTGGCCATCATCCCCGCGCTGATTGTGACCTGTAGCGGCGACCGTTATGCCATTCCTCAGGTGAGCCTGCTCGAACTGGTGCGGGTCGAGGCCGAGCAAGCGCATACGGCCGTGGAGATGGTTCACGGCGTTCCAGTGTACCGCCTGCGCGGCAGGCTGTTGCCCCTCGTCTACCTGAACCGCGAACTGAAAGTCGGAGGGAATGCGCAGCGCAAGGATGCGCAAAGCAAAGTTGCGTCCGTGAACGATTTGGATTTCGCCGCGGTGCGGGACAAGCATCGGCAATGGATCACTACGCTGGAACAGGTTCTTGAAGGCAAGATCTCGTTAACCCCGGAGCAGGCCGGGTCTCACGAACAATGTGCACTCGGGAAATGGATCTACTCCACAGGCCTGAAGGAGTACGGCACGATCGACGACATGGTTGTGCTGGAGAAGACGCACAAGCATTTTCACGAACTCGTGCGCAGCGTTCTGCGGCTGAAGAGCACGGGCGATGAAGGGATGGCCCGTCAGGAACTGGATGCGGTCCGGCACGCCTCGCAACGGATCATGGAGTTGACATCCACTCTGGAGGAGCGCGTCCTTGAATTCCGCAACGTCAGCATCGTGGTGTTGCAGGCCGACGACCGCCAATTCGGCCTGGTGGTAGATGAGATCAACGACACCGAGGAAATCGTGGTAAAGCCGCTGCGCAAACAGCTGAAGTCGGTGAAAACCTTTGCCGGATCGAGCATCATGGGCGACGGCAAAGTGGCGCTCATCCTGGACGTGCTCGGCCTGGCGCAGCGGGCCAGCGTGATTGCGGAAACGCGGGAGCGGACGCTGGCTGAAAAAGCCACGGAGTCGGCGGCGATGGCCGCCGAGAAACAAACGTTCCTGCTATTCGCGGGACCGGGCGATTCGCGCATGGCCATCCCGCTGAGCACGCTGGCGCGGCTCGAGGAGTTTCCGGTGGCGCAAGTGGAAATGTCGGGCCGAGAGTGGGTGACGCAGTACCGCGGGCAAATCCTGCCCTTGATTCGCCTCAATGTCGTGCTGGAAGAGCGGCGCGTTCGACTGCGCGCGCTGCAAGCCTTGCCCGCAATTGACTCCGGACCGATTCAGGTGCTGGTGCTGAACCACGAGGGCCGCACCTTCGGCCTGGTGGTGGAACGAATCATCGACATCGTTGAAGACTGTGCGGACGTGAGGTCGGCGGCGACACGGGCCTCGATTTTGTATTCCGTGGTGATCGATGACCGGGTTACGGAGTTGCTGGATATTCCGGCGATTCTGCGCAGCGCGGAGGGAGGCATGAAAACCATCCCTGCGGCGCGACCGGCGGAGACCGCGAATTAACCCATGTTCAAGACTTCAGTTTTGCGCTATCGAAAATGGGGTCGCTGATCTTGAAATCGGGAACTTCTTGAATTCGTCAGGAGAATAACATGCTGAAAGCGATGAGTGTGGGCACGAAGGTAGCGTTGGGCTTTGCTCTGCTTTTGCTGATTTTGGTGGCTTCGAGCGGGGTGACTTTTTATTCGGTTCGCCAAGTTGCGACGATTTCCGAGCTCGCTGAACGGACCTCCCAGGAGATCGTTCTTGCGGCCAAGATTGAAGACGGCCTGGATCGCCGGATTTCCGGTATTCGTGGATACCTGCTGACAGGCAAGGACAAGGAACAAAGCTCTTACGAAAAAGCGAAGCAGGACTTTTCGCAAAGCATGGACGAACTGCGCAGCTTGCTCGTAGCTGAGGAAGGCAAACAGCTATGGGCGAAGGGCCAAAAAATGTCGCAAGAGTACGCGGCCGCAACGGACCATGTGGCTGAACTGCGCAAGGCGAACCAGGAAAAAGAAGCCGCCGATCTCTACTTCAGCCCGCAGGTCGCGCAAATGAGAAGCCAGCTTCATGACGCCATCTTCGAACAAGCTTCTTTCCAGCAGAAGCGGCACGAACAGGCGCAGGACCAATTGCGGGGGGTCGAGGCAAGGATGCAGGTCCTGGTGGTGGGCCTCGGAATTGTAGGTCTGGCGCTGGGATCAGCGATTGCATTCTTGCTGGGCCGATGGTTCAGGGGTTCCATTCTTCAAATCCTTGGCTTTGCAGGTGAACTTCGCCAGAACAACCTGGCCATCCCCGACATGCGGGTTGCCAGCACGGACGAAATTGGACGGACCTTCGAAGCTTTAAACGCCATGAAAAACAACCTGGTGGAGATGATTAAGTCCATTGCAGCCACGTCCGGTAACGTTGCTTCTGCCAGCGAGGAACTAAACGCGACCAGCCAGCAAATCACCGCCAATTCCGAGGAGACTTCCGCACAGGCGAAAGTGGTTTCCGACTCCACACAAAAGGTCAGCCAGAATCTTCAGACCGTGGCCACCGGCGCCGAAGAGATGGGCGCCAGCATCAAAGACATCGCCAAGAACGCCACCGAAGCCGCCAAGATAGCAGCCTCCGCCGTCAGCGCGGCTGAGAGCGCGAATACCACGGTTTCCAAACTGGGCGAGTCTTCTGCGGAGATCGGACAGGTGATCAAGGTCATCACTTCGATCGCGCAGCAAACGAATCTTCTGGCTCTAAATGCCACCATCGAGGCCGCCCGTGCCGGGGAAGCCGGCAAAGGTTTCGCAGTGGTCGCGAACGAGGTGAAAGAACTAGCCAAGAAAACGGCCAAGGCTACCGAAGACATCAGCCGCAAGATCGAAACCATTCAGGTCGATACCAAAGCCGCGGTGGAATCCATCGGCACGATCAGCAAGGTCATCAACGAGATCAACGGTATCTCCAACACTATCGCCACGGCGGTCGAAGAACAGAATGCGACTACCAATGAGATGGCGCGCAACGTGAGCGAGGCGGCGCACGGCAGCGGCGAGATCACCAGCAACATTGCGGGCGTAGCCGATGCTGCCGAGAGCACCTCGCGCGGCGCCGGAGACACTCAGAAAGCGGCCCAGCAACTGGTGGAGACCTCGGCCGAACTGCGCCGGCTGGTCGAGCAATTCAAGATCAGCTCGGAGGAAAATGGCCGCGGCAGTGGCGTTGCTGGGATTCAGGTGCAGAAGCGCGCCGCCCACGCAGGTGCGTAAGTTTGGGCCGGAAACTCGCTCCGGGAACGAACGCTGAATCGGCGTTTTCGCCGAAACGCTGGGGGGGAAATGAAAGTCGCCACAAAAATAAGCAGCTTGGTGGTTGGAGCTCTCGTCGTCGGTGTAGGAGCCGCGACATTCGCCATGTTCCGCGGGGCCGCTATCGAGGCCGAGTACAACTCGCTGCTGAAGCATGAAGTGGCGCAGGTGGAAAGCTCGCGTCAGTTGCAGGTAACCTTCAAGAAGCAGGTGCAAGCCTGGAAGGACATCCTGCTGCGGGGAAGCGACCCGGCGAGCCTGGAGAAATATACCCAGGAATTTTCTTCGTTGGAGAAAAAAGTAGACGACGCCGCATCCACTCTGCAGGGCTCCGTGAATAGCAGCGATATCCAGAACATACTGCGCGAGTTCGCCGAAGCGCACCAGAAACTCGGCGAGAAATACCGCGCCGGGCTGGAAGTATTTCGTGCCCGGAACGGCAAGGACTTTGCCGCTGTGGATAAAATGGTGAAAGGCCAGGACCGGGCGCCCACCGACCTGCTCGATGAAGTTGTGGCTGAATTGCAGAAATCCTACGCGGCCAGCCAGGAGCGCATCGCAGTTTCCTCCGCCTCTGCGCGCCACACCACCATTGCCGCGATATTGATTGCGTCGGTGGTTGCTTTAGTTGCGGGCACCTTTCTCAGCCGGAAAATCACCCGGCCGATCTACGTTGTTCTCAAACGTGCCGAGGCGATCGCGCAAGGAGACTTGACGGGAAGCGAGATCGCGATGGAGAGCCACGACGAACTAGGCGACCTTACCGTGGCCATCAACAAGATGAGCGGGAGCCTGCAACAAGTCATCCTCTCCATCACGGAGAATGCGGTGCGGGTAGCGGGAGCGAGCGAGGAATTGAACGCTACCAGCCAAGAGATCAGCGCCAACTCGGAAGAAACGTCGGCCCAGACCAAGACGGTTTCCGATGCGACCCAGCAGGTCAGCCAAAACCTGCAGACCGTGGCTACCGGCACCGAAGAGATGGGCGCCAGCATCAAAGACATCGCCAAGAACGCCACCGAAGCCGCCAAGATAGCAGCCTCCGCCGTCAGCGCGGCTGAGAGCGCGAATACCACGGTTTCCAAACTGGGCGAGTCTTCTGCGGAGATCGGACAGGTGATCAAGGTCATCACTTCGATCGCGCAGCAAACGAATCTTCTGGCTCTAAATGCCACCATCGAGGCCGCCCGCGCCGGGGAAGCCGGCAAAGGTTTCGCAGTGGTCGCGAACGAGGTGAAAGAACTAGCCAAGAAAACGGCCAAGGCTACCGAAGACATCAGCCGCAAGATCGAAACCATTCAGGTCGATACCAAAGCCGCGGTGGAATCCATCGGCACGATCAGCAAGGTCATCAACGAGATCAACGGTATCTCCAACACTATCGCCACGGCGGTCGAAGAACAGAATGCGACCACCAACGAGATGGCGCGCAACGTGAGCGAAGCGGCGCAGGGCAGCGGAGAAATTACCAGCAACATTGCGGGCCTGGCAGATGCCGCCGAGAGCACGTCGCGGGGCGCGGGCGACACGCAGAAAGCGGCCCAGCAACTGGTGGAGACCTCAGCCGAGCTGCGGCGCCTGGTCGAGCAATTCAAAATCAATGGCAATGAGAGTCAACACAGAAACTCCGTGGAAGCAACACCGGCACGGAGCCGGGCGGCTCACGCGTGAAGGAAGTGGATGAAACGTCGAGACTCGCGATTCATTGGAGAATCCGGCGTGCTTAAGAAAATGAAACTGAACGGAAAGATTCTAGGATCGATTTGTCTAACCCTGCTGGTGACCTCGGCGGCCAGTTTCTGGATTACGCAGCGCCGCGTGGGCCAGCAGGCGGAAGACGCGTTTCGCGACAGAGTGCGCCAGATCGTGGGCATGGCCGGAGCCACCCGCACGTTTTTCTCCGAGAACATCGATCTCATGGTGCCGGACAGAAACTTCAAGCATATCCAGCAGGTGCCGGTAGTTGTGGCCTGGAACGTCGCCCAGCGGTACGCTGAAACGCAGAAGATGGCGTTCCGTACTCCATCTCTCACCCCGCGCAATCCCAAGAATCAGCCGGACGAATTCGAACGGCGGGCCCTCGAAAGCTTCCAGAAGGACCCGTCTCTGAAGGAGTTTTACGAACGAAGGGTGGAAAGTGGCGGAGATGTGTTGCGTTACGCCCAGCCTGTCCGCCTCACTTCGGATTGCCTGACGTGTCACGGCGACCCAGTGGGACAGAAGGATCCATTTGGCTATACCAAAGAGGGCATGAAGGCGGGCGACTTGCGCGGAGCGTTTGCCATACGAGCCTCCGCGGAGAGCCTGGTCCAAACCGCCCACTCCAACTTAATTGGCTTATTTCTAACCAGCTTCCTCACGCTGTTGACCGCCGCTGTCGTTGTCTTCTTCCTGGTGCGGAAGCTGGTCACGAAACCGCTTTTATCTGTCTTTTATCTGGCCAACGAAATTGCGGGCAACAATCTGGCGATGGCGGACTTGGCGGTCGAGAGCGAAGATGAAATTGGAAGCACTACGGCGGCGCTGAATACCATGAAAAACAACCTTCGAAAAACTGTGGAGGCCATCGCCGAGACCTCGATTCACGTGGCCGCTGCGAGCGAAGAGCTTTCGAGCACCAGCCAGCAGATCACGGCCAACTCCCGGGAAACTTCGGCGCAAGCTGACGTGGTCTCGAAGTCCACCCAGCAGGTCAGCCAGAATCTGCAGACGGTCGCCACCGGCGCCGAAGAGATGGGCGCCAGCATTAAGGATATCGCGAAAAATGCGACCGAAGCCGCGCGCATTGCAACCTCAGCGGTCGCCGCCGCCGAAACCGCCAATGCCACCGTAACCAAACTGGGCGACTCATCGGCCGAAATCGGACAGGTGATCAAGGTCATCACTTCGATCGCCCAGCAAACCAATCTGCTGGCTCTGAACGCCACCATCGAAGCCGCTCGCGCCGGTGAAGCGGGCAAAGGCTTTGCGGTGGTGGCGAATGAAGTAAAAGAGCTGGCCAAGAAGACGGCCAAGGCCACCGAGGACATCAGCCGCAAGATCGAAACCATTCAAGTGGACACGAAAGCCGCCGTGGAGTCGATTGGCACGATCAGTGCGGTCATCCACGAGATCAACGGCATCTCCAACACGATTGCCACCGCGGTGGAAGAACAGAACGCGACCACGAACGAGATGTCGCGCAACGTCAGCGAAGCCGCGCAGGGCAGCGGCGAAATCACCAGCAACATTGCGGGCGTGGCCGATGCCGCCGAGAGCACATCGCAGGGGGCCACTGACACGCAGAAAGCAGCACAGCAACTAGTGGAAACCTCAGCCGAACTTCGCCGCCTGGTCGAGCAATTCAAGCTTGACGCCAGCGACAACGGCCGGGGCGTAGCGCAGAGTCGCGCTCAGAGCAGAGGTGCCGCGGCGGGCGCATAAGAAGGAACATGCACTCTCTGCGGCACTCCGCGGCTGTTCTCAGCGGCCTCCGCGTTGAAGCACTTTCGGTTTGTCAAAACCAAATCTCAACGCCGAGCCAACGGAGAACGGCCGCGGAGCACGCAGAGGTTTACGCCTGCATCACGGGCGAAATCGCCAGCACCCCGGCGGCGAGTTCCAGGTCGTGAAGGTCTTCCCGGCTGAAATCCTGCGTGAAGCGCGGATCGAGGCCTTTGCGTGAGATTTGAATGACGCCCAGCACAGTCGTGTTGCGGTCCAGAATCGGTACCGACATCAGCTTCTGGATGGGCGCGGGCGGCGCCGGATCTTCGGCCTCGACTCCCACCGGCTTGATCGTCTCAAAGATGCTGGCATGTTTTACGCGGGCAAAATTGTTGAAGATTTCAGGCTTCTTGCTCAATGCGGTATGGGCTGCCACCGCCTTGCTGGAAATCGGAATCGCTCCGGTGGTCCGCAGGTGCTCAGGCAAAATGAACTTCAACAGGCCGCCTTCCAGCCGCAGAAGCGCGACTTCCGCGTGCTGCACTCGAAACACTTTCGCCAATATCATGCTGACATCCACTGCAGTGACGCCCTCATCCAGCACAGACCCCAACTGGACCAGGTTTTCGGGGAGAATAATTTCGTCGATAGCCGCTTCTTGAGGCTTATGGGTCATAAAGTAACTCGCAAGTTCAGTTTAGAAACCGCTTCCACTGCGGCAATTCGAATACCTATCAAGACGCATAATGACATCCTACAACCCCTTTGGATTCAGCAAAGTAGCTTACGACCATGACCTTTCGCGGCATCCTCTGCGAGAGGCCCTAGCCAGAAACTCGCAGACCGGCTGACATTTTTTGTCGGTTACCGAGGTGCTCCGGGGGAATTCTGCGGGGATGACTTCCCTTCGCGCCGCTAAGTCATTACACTGCTTTTCTATGAGCCTTCCTGCCCAACCCAACGTCAAGCTGACTAATGCCCCCGACTACCGCGAAGCCTACGCCAACAGCGTGCAGATGCGGGTGAATGTCTGGGACTTCTTTATGGTTTTCGGCACCCTGCAGCAGCAGACCGAGGCCCAGGTCGAGATTCGCAACTTTCAGGGCATCTATCTCAGCCCACAACAGGCCAAGGCTCTGCTGGGACTGCTGCAGCAGAACGTCTCCGGCTACGAGAGCGCCTTCGGCGAGATCAAGCTGGACCCGCGCCTGACTCCGACCGGGCCGGTACACTAGAAGGGGCGTGACGTCCAAGGGAGAGATGCTGAGAGTTGGCCGGAGTAGCTCGGCGCAATGGTCACGCACTTACCCGGCGCTGGTGTTCGCGGTCATCTTTGTGTTCATTTTTCTGCTGCACCTGCCTCTGTTGCAATTGCCTTACTTCTGGGACGAAGCCGGCTATTACGTTCCCGCCGCGCGCGATCTTCTGCTGACGGGAAGTCTGATTCCCCACTCCACGGTTTCAAACGCGCACCCGCCCCTGGTGATGGCCTGGCTCGCTCTCTGGTGGAAAGTTGTGGGCTACGCTCCGCTCGTGACTCGGACGGCCATGCTGGTCCTCGCTGCTTTTTCGCTTCTCGGTCTGTTCCGTCTGGCTGAACGTGTCGCCAACACAAAAGTTGCAATCGCAGCGACCCTGTGTACCGGGCTGTATCCTGTATTTTTTGCCCAAAGCTCTTTGGCGCAGGTGGACCTAGCAGCCGCTGGATTTACATTCTGGGGTCTTGCGGCCTATGTGGAAGGCGAGATGGTCGCCGCCGTTCTCTGGTTCGCACTCGCGGCTTTAGCGAAGGAGACCGCGATTCTCGCCCCTATAACGCTTGCCGGATGGGAGATCATCGGACTGGTCGCGCGCAAGAGCTCGCTTAGAGAGCTTTGGCTGGATGGTGCGACGAGCCTTCAGGGGCTAAAGTTCGCATCTTTCCTAGATACCGGCGCGACTGGGCGTCGGGCCCTTTCAAAACAGCGGCGCATCGCCTCGCTGCTGATCCCGGCACTCCCGCTCGTTCTTTGGTATGCCTATCACTACGCTCACACTGGGTACATCTTCGGCAATCCCGAATTCTTTCGCTACAACGTGGCAGAGACCTTGAGTCCCACACGCTGTGCTCTGGCGCTGGCCATGCGGCTGTGGCAAGTGACCGGCTATCTGCACCTGTGGGTTCTGACATTGCCCACGCTGATGGCGATATGCCTGCTGCCACCGCAGCGTGATGCGCTGGGCGAGCGCCCGCGGATCAGCCTTCCGGTGCAAATGATTTTCTATGTCGTCGTGCTCACGTATGTGGCGGCCATGGCATTGATCGGCGGCGCGGTGCTGGCTCGTTACATGCTCCCAGCTGTGCCGCTGATCATCATTGTTTCGGTCTCGACTCTGTGGCGCAGGCTGCGTTACTGGCCCGCGGCAGTGGGGTTTGTCGCGGTGGCTTTCGTTGCGGCCTGGTTCTGGAATCCGCACTACGGGTTCTCGCCCGAGGACAATCTCGCCTATCGCGACTACATCGCGTTGCACCAGGATGGCGAACAATTCCTGGAAGCTCGCTATCCCATGGCGCGGGTGCTCACGGCCTGGCCGGCTTCGGACGAAATAACCCGTCCCTGGCTCGGCTACATCACGCGGCCCATGCGCGTGGTGCGCATCCAGAACTTCACGCTGGACGAAATGCTGTCTGCGGCTGATTTTCGCGCCAACTATGAGGTCGCCCTGATCTTTTCGACAAAATACGAACCCGGACCCGCGCCGTGGGATCGCTGGCAGAGGTGGACAGAACTGAAGTCGCTTTACTTCGGGTTCCACCGCGATCTGCCGCCCCCCGCCGCGGCGCAGATTCTCGGCGGCCACGTCGTTTTTTCAGAACCGCGGCAGGGCCAGTGGATTGCCGTGATCGAGATAGAGAAAAACGAAATCCAAAATGCGAAAGTCAGAAGGCAGAGGTGAAAACTGAAAGCCGGCGGAGCGGACTATACCCTCACCAGTTACTTGCGTTCCCACCCTCTAAAGCCGGGAGCCCAATTGGACAGGAAGTTGCTCTCCAGCCCTGAGAGATCCTCGGGTTGCAAATTAGGATATTTCTTAACCAATCGCTCATGTATGTAGGACCTGATAAACCTCTGTCCCCCAGCGTCCTGTCCTGTGCGAATCATGCTCTCTCTGTCAATCCTAGACGCAGCAACGTACAACTGATCAAATTCCTTCTGAATGTCACCGCTTGTCGCACCTTTTGGCTTCGGAGACGCCGATGGCGATTCCCCTGCCCCACCCAGGAGGTTTTGCGCCGAAGCAAACCATAAGACGAACCCCCCTCCGGATGAAGCACTTAGCGCCTCTACGCCGCCGAGTCCCCCTGCGATTGTCGCCTCATAGTCGGAATCCTCGATTTTGTATCCGCTGGTGCTGGCGAGCGCCACCACCATGCGGTTCCGTGCCGGATTCCCGATGGAGGCACGGTCCCGGTACCAAATGCCGCGAACAATTTTTTTTTCCTCCGCGATCAAGCTATACTGGCAGTTTGTCTCGAAGTGGAAGCCACGGTAGCTTGCCGCTGCGCCCTGTGTACTTGCGCCGGAGGTGGGACGAAGGCCGACGGCTGACTTGGCCGATGGAGGGTACCGTTTCGTACTAGAACCGAATAGTCGAGTGAAAAATCCCATCCCGGCCTCCTTGCGTGGCTATCGTCGGAGGAAATTATATCCCCATCCCTCCATTCCCCACCTGGTGTAACCGTTTCCGTCGGCCATAAAGAGGTGGTTTCAATAATTCCATTTTTCGACCTCCGTGATGAACGGCCGGGGACATCCCTCGGCCTCTGCTGCTGACGCCTGGGGGACAGGCGGACCATGTTGGCGAATAATGTAAGGATTCGGGGTTCCTCTGACTTCTTACTTTTGCATTAAATGACACGAATGTGTTTTGATCACCAGCCACACCTCGCGTCCTTCGGCAAGTTCCAAAGCATCCCGCGCTGCCAGGGTCAAGTAGACCTCCATTTCCACGCCACAGTCCACGCGTGCGGAAATCATCATGTCGCGCCTTTCCAGCGCAACCACTCGCCCGGCAATCACATTGCGGGCGCTCAGTCCCACCGGCTTTGAGATCGCCAGCAGAATATCGCCTGCACGAATTCCCACGCGCACACGCGAGCCCAGTTCGGCACGGATCAAAGGCGTCTCCAGCAGCACGAATTTGCCCGGACTATCAGCCGGCAGGCGGCACGTGATGGTGCCGCGATCCTCGTGGATCAGCCAGACTGTGGCGTCGAAAATGTTTTCGAACCCGGCTAACTGCGCCACGCTTTCCAGCTGCGGTGCGGTCAGCACCTCATGCGGCGTGCCCTGCGCAATGATGCGGCCATGTTCCATCACCAGCACACGCTCGCCGAGCGCCATCACTTCTTCGCGGCTGTGGGTGACATAGAGAATCGGAATGCCATGCGCCTGATTCCAGCGGTGCAGGTCGTCGAGAATCTTCGCCTTGGTCACAGCATCGAGGGCTGCTAGCGGCTCGTCGAGCAGGAGCGCACACGGATCGGTCACCAGCGCTCGCGCCAGCGCCACGCGCTGGCGTTCCCCGCCGGAGATTTCAGCGGGGCGCTGCCGGCGCAGGTGGTCGATGCGGAAATCATGCAACATTGCCGTGGCTCTCTGCTTGCGAGCTGTGCGCGGCAGATGCGCGAGTCCATATTCGGCGTTCCGCTCCACCGTGAGATGCGGAAATAGAGCAAGATCCTGCAACACATATCCCACACCACGCTTCGCCACGGAAATATTGGTCCGCGAGGCTGCGTCGAACAAGAGGCGCTCGCCGACCGCAACTCGCCCTGCGTCCGGGGTAGCTAACCCCGCTATGCAATCGAGCAGCGTAGTTTTCCCCGATCCGGAAGCGCCGAACAGTATGGTAAAACCCGCCACAATCGTGAAATCAACTTCCAGAGAAAACTCGCGCTCCGCTGCAGGATATGTTTTGCGAATGTGCGCCCTAAGAACAGGGTTTGTCAGTGGCGTTTCTGCAGGCGTGGGCATCGAGTCCGATAATGTCTTGGTCTCCATCGGTGAAGCTCAGGATACTCCCTTCGCGATCTTTGCGATCCTTCGTGAGTTTGCAGTAAAAGCTTTTGACCGCAAAGGACGCAAGAAGAGCCGCGAAGTTCGCAAAGAAAGTCTTAAACCAGCAACCGCGCTCCCTTGAATCTCTTACTTCGCCGGACCGATCATCCATGTTCTCCGGTTCGCCGTTCGCCGGTTCAACGCGTACACGATTGCCAGCACGGCAAAGCAGAAGACCACCAGCAGCAAGGCCATGGCATTGGCTGCGGCATAGTTCGAGTCCTGCACCTGATCGTAAATGTCGATTGAGACCGTGCGCGTGACGCCGGGAATGTTGCCTCCGATCATCAGCACAACGCCAAACTCGCCCATGGTGTGAGCAAATGCCAGCACCAAGCCGGTGACCAGCCCCGGCACGGAAAGCGGAAGTACCACGCGGAAAAAGGTGCGCAGCGGCGAAGCTCCAAGAGTGGCCGATGCGGCCAGCAGCTTACGATCGACCGACGAGAAAGAAGCCGCGAAGGGCTGCACCGCGAACGGCAGGCTATAGAGGATGGAACCGATAACTAGTCCAGTAAAAGTGAATGCCAAGGTGTGTCCAGTCAAAGACTGCCACCAGCGCCCCAGTGGACTTTGTGAGCCGAGCGCGACCAATACGTAAAATCCAAGCACCGTCGGCGGGAGAACTATCGGCAAGGCGACCACGGCTTCGACGAAAAATTTCCAGCGCCAGCGCGAGAAGGCGATCCACCAGGCCAGCGGCAGGCTAACGACAACGAGGACGGCCGACACCACCACCGCCAGTTCTACCGTGAGCCAGAATGCCTGCCAGTCGATCAACATGGTTTCGTTGGCCCGTGTCGTTTCGTCGTACGTCTTTGTTGGTTCGTCCCTACTTCAACTTGTATTTGTGGTCAGGCGAGACGAATCCGTAACGCCGCAGCAGATCGGCTACTTCCTCAGTTTTCACAAAGCCGAGAAAGTTCTCCGCATCTTTCTGATGGGCGGAATGTGAAATGAGCACTACACCCTGATCCAGCTGGGGATGCGCCTCGGCCGGCACCACCCAGTATTTCCCCTTGCCCCGCATCGATGGCGCCATGGCATGAGCCATGTCGACGAACCCGGCTTGCGCGTTGCCGGACTCAACAAATTGCGTGGCCTGAGAAACATTTTCTCCCAGCACCAGCCGGTCTTTTACTTTTTCATACAAGTGGTAATGCTGCAGAGCGTCGGCGGCGGCGCGACCGTAAGGCGCGTGCTGCGGGTTCGCGATAGCGATCTTTTTTACCGACGGATCGAGCAACACGTCCATGCCCTTGTGCTCGACGTCGAGCGGCGAATCCTTCGGAACCCACAGCACCAACTGCCCAACGGCATAGCGATACAGCTTTGAGCCGTCGGCCAGGCCTGAAGCGATCAGTTGGTTGGGATATTCCATGTCCGCCGAGAAGAAAACGTCGAATGGAGCGCCGTTCTGAATCTGCTGAGTCAACGCGCCAGAGGCGCCGAAGGAAAGCTTCACCACTACCCAGGTTCGTTTTTCGTAATTGGCGGCGATTTCCCGCAACGCAGATCCCAGGTCGGCTGCGGCCGCCACGTTGATCTCGCGGGCAGCGGATTCAGCCCGGGGGACCGGGATCGCCGCCGTGAGTAGCAGCAAAGCAATGAACTCCCGAACGATAGAACGTCGCGTAAGCATTGGATGGATTCCGTTTGAAATTGTACAGGCTCGCCCGCTCCTCGTCTGTTTCCCGGAATGGTCCCGCACATTGTTTTGCGCGCCTTTTTCGTTGACCGCTCTCATCGGCGCTCCCATACTTGCCAGATAGTTGCCCCTATGATCATTCTCCGCTTGCACCTTCCAGGTCTTCGCCGCACAGTTCGCGCTTCCCTGCTGGCACTCCTGCCATTTTCACTCGTCTCGTTCGCGCTGGCTCAGGGTGCGAAGATCACTGCGCCTGACGCATCTGTTACGGACGCCGATGCCGATCATGAAGAACAGCGTGCGCAATGGTTTCTGCGTGGCCGCGTGGTTCCGGGAAAGTCTTCCGCAGAATTGCGTCACCGGGCCTATCAAGCCAAGATGCAAGCCCGCACCGCGCGGCTGGCTTCCGCTCGCGCCGCGCAACCGAACTCACAGCCGAACTCGCAAACCCCTCCGTCATCCCCCGGGTGGATGCCCCTCGGACCGGTGCCGCTGGCCTCCGACGCTACCGGCACTGGGTTCCAGGATTATCACCAGGTTTCTGGCCGCGCCACCGCCGTGGCCATTGATCCCGCCGATCCCACCGGCAACACGGTTTACATCGGCGGCGCGCAGGGCGGAGTGTGGAAGTCCACCAACGCAGCCACCGGCATTGCCGACAACGTAACCTGGACGGCGGTCACCGACGATCAGGCAACGCTCTCGATCGGCTCGATTGTAATTCAGCCGGGAAATGCAAACCCGGCGCAGAGTGTGATTCTGGTGGGCACGGGCGAAGCTGACAATTCCGCCGACTCATATTTCGGACTGGGCATTCTGCGATCCGCCGACGGCGGCAACACCTGGATGTTAGCCTCTTCCGCAAACAGCGGCATTTATTCCTTCAGCGGCCTGGGCGCGACCCGCATGGCTTTCAGCACAGCGCAAACTACCACGGTGGTCGCGGCCATGGCGGCAACGGCCGAAGGCGAGACCGATGGCGCACTCACCAGCAACACCTACCGCGGACTCTACACCTCCACCGATGCGGGGCAAACTTGGACCTACAATGCGCTCTTCTCGGGAGCGAGCGAGGCAACGTCCGCAACGTCGGTGGTGTACAACGCCACAGCGGGATTGTTCTTTGCGGCCATACGCTACCACGGCTTCTATTCTTCTCCCGACGGGGTGAACTGGACGCGGCTCGCCAATCAGCCGGGTGCTGCGGGATTGCTGAGCACAACCAACTGCCCGCAGAGCTACAGCCCAAACTGTCCCATTTATCGCGGCGAAATCACCGTTGTCCCAGGACGCAATGAGATGTATGTCTGGTTCGTTTCGGCGAGTTCGTTTCAAGAACCCACGGATCAAGGCATTTGGCTGAGCACAAACGGCGGCGCTTCGTGGACCCAAATCAGCGACAGCGGCATCATCAACTGCGGCGATTCCAATGGCGGCTGCGGCGTGCAGCAGGGAACCTACAACCTGGAACTCCTGGCCGTTCCCAATGGAACTATCGCAACCGACCTGTATGCCGGCGCCGTCAATCTTTATAAGTGTTCGATCAATTCCAGCAATCCCACGTGTTCCAGCACGCCGTTCATTAATCTCACGCATGTCTACGGCTGCAGCCCTATCCTTGCGGCGCTCGCCCACGTGCATCCTGACCAGCACGCCCTCGCCTATACGATTCCGTCTTCTGGCGCCGAACCTGGAGCCGACCTGATGTATTTCGCCAACGATGGCGGCATCTACCGCGCCTTGAACGGATTCACCGGCCTCACCACCGGCTCATGTAACGGGACAAATCAATTCAACGACCTCAACCAGAACCTGGGTTCGATGACACAGTTCGTCGGCTTCTCTCAACATCCCACCGATGCCAACACGCTTCTGGGGGGAACGCAGGATAACGGTTCTCCCGCAACCTCGACCGCGACGACAAGCGCGAGTTGGGGAAATGTTCTGGGCGGCGATGGCGGCTACAACGCCATCGATCCCAACAATACTAGCGATTGGTTTACTTCGCGCCCGGATATGGGATCTGGGACGCTGAAAATCTACAAATGTGCATCCGCGCCGAACTGCGATAACAACAGCTTTTCCGAGGTAGTCAGCAGCATCGACGTTGGCGGCGATGACGGATCGTTTTACTTCCCCTACATTCTCGACCCGCAATCGACGACTTCTATGCTGGTGGGAACTTGCCGAGTGTGGCGCGGGCCGCGGTCAGGCGGCGCGTTCACCGAATTGAGCCTGAATTTCGATACACTCGCTATCGGAACCTGCTCGGGCGGCGAAGTCAATACGGTTCGCGCTCTCGCGGCCGGTGGCCCCACCAACGCGAGCGGCTCGCAAGTGATTTACGCCACCACCGATGGCCTTGGCCCGAACTTTCTTTCCACGTTTCCTGTCGGCGGCAACGTTTGGGTCACCACGAATGCCACCGCCGTTTCGGGAGTGAGTTCCACTTTCAACAATGTCACCTTGAACGGTCCTGGCGGCGCCACCATCAATCCCAATGAGGTGCCGATTCCGAGCGTCGCGATCGACACCTCGGACGCCACGGGCAACACTGCGTACGTCACCGTTATGGGTTTCACCGGCGGCCCGGGACACGTGTGGCAGACCACGAATGCGGGCGCGAGTTGGAGCGACTTCACCGGCACCGGCGCTAACGCGCTTCCCGATTCTCCGGCGAATGCAGTGGTCGTTGATGCCACTGCGCACATTGTTTACGTTGGTACTGACGTTGGCGTCTTTCAAAGCCCTACATCCGCCCCCGCGTGGACTGAACTTGGTCCAGCCTCAAACAGCCAGCAAACTGGATTCTTGCCGAACGTAGCCGTGACTGCCCTCGCTCTCTTCAACTCCGGCGGCCAGAAGCTGCTGCGCGCTTCCACCTACGGCCGTGGCGTCTGGCAGTTCGCTCTGGTTACGGCGCCGGATTTCCAAATCGCAGTTTCGAACACGCCGCTCACCGCCTTCGCCTGGACTAACCCCACTTTCAACGGCACCCTGACCGCTTTGGACGGATACAGCAACTCCGTGACGTTGAGTTGTACGGCGGGAACCACGAGTCCTCCCAGCCCGTGTACTCCGAACCCGGCCAGCCTTACACCTGCATCCACAGGCACCGTGTTCTCACTTACCACGGGAAGCGCAATCGGCGACTACAGCTTCAACCTGCAAGCCACCGGCTCCGATTCGAATAACACCACCCACGTCGCCGCCATCGCTTTGAGCGTGGTGAGTTTCGGCTTGACCACGCCCTCTCCCATCACTGTCACGGAGCCGCCGGGCGCGGCTTCCGTGCCGGTGAGTTTTCAAGCCACAGCCCAGGGATCGTTCAATCAAAGCGTCACGATCTCCTGCACGTTCAGCCCAGCTATCTCCGGCGCGGGCTGCACCTTCACTCCCGGGGCAGTGGTGAGTCCAACCTCCACTTCCCCAGTGAACATGACCGCAACCGTGACCGTTCCCCCTGGAACCCCAGCCCTCAATTACACCGTCACGCTGCAAGCTACTACTGCGGGCACCCCGGCGCCTATGCCACCTTCGTTCACGCTGGCAGTGACGGCAAGCCAGGACTTCTCCGTCAATTCCTCGCCCCCGAACCAGACCCAAACCGTCGCAGCCGGACAAACCACCGGCCCTTACAATCTGACGGTCGCACCTACGGGAAGTTCGTTCTCTGGCGTCGTAACCCTTTCGTGCGCCGGAATCCCCTCCGGCGCGCAGTGCAACTTCAGTTCGAATCCTGTCTTGCCGCAAAGCAATTCCGTGGGCGTGATGCTGACCATCACTACCAGCCCCACAACCGCAGGAGGCACTTACACGGTGATGGTTACGGGAACTTCGGGGACGCTTTCGCACTCGGCCTCGGTGTCGCTCACGGTGAACACTTTCCAACTCGCCGTCAGCCAACCCTTCCCCGCCAGCGCGGACGCAGGATCGCAGCAAACCGCGAAAGCATCGTTGACGCCAACCTATAGCGGATCAGTCACGGCGGGTTGTGATGCCAGCGCGTTCTCCGGTCAATGCTCGGTCACGCCCGGCGGTTCCATTCCGATCACTGCGGGAACCGCGACCACGTTGACGCTTACGGTCAACGTCCCAAACAGCGCCGCGCCGCAGCCCACAAACTCCTACAACGTCAACCTCACTGTGACTGATTCATCGGGCCAGCCCACTCAGACCCTACCAGTCGCACTCACAGTAATTCAGGATTTCACCCTCGGCGCGCTTACGCCATCGACCACGCAGACCATTACCGCAGGACAATCGGTGAGCTACAACTTCAACGTGCTGCCCGTGGGATCGACGTTCGCCAATACGGTGAGCCTCTCGTGTTCCGGCGCGCCCGCGATCTCGCTCTGCCTGTTCACTCCGGGTTCGGTCACCCCCGGCAACAGTTCCGCCGCGGTCGTGCTGAAAATCTCCACCACGGCAGCGGCCTCAGCCAGCCCACCCCGGCATCTGCCCTCCCTATGGCTTGCGCTTCCCGTGCTCGCAGTGTTAGGCACAACAGCGCGCCGGAAAAAGCGCGCCAAGCTTGCCCTGGCCTCCTCCCTGCTTGGATTGTTTCTACTGGCGCTCTTGCTTCCCTCGTGTGGTGGGGGCGGCAGCAACGGCGGTGGAGGGGGTGGCGGCCAGCAGCAGGGCACGCAGCCCGGCACCTACACGATCACCGTGACTGGCGCCTCGGGCTCGCTGAGTCATGCGGCGCCTTCCACCGTAACCCTGGTTGTGAACTAGAAGCCTGAGGCACGAACCTTCGACAAATTGAGATTCGTATCAGGGCACGGCTTCAGCCGTGCCGGACGTGTGCGCCTTTGGAACGCGCCTTCAGGCGCTGCCGGGGCTGAAGCCCATTCCGTTCTTGCGCGTCCATTGGCATGGCTGAAGTCATGCCCCGATACAAATCTCTCCTGAACAATCATTCAAGGGGAACCGTCGCGGTATGATCGTCGGTCATGACTGATTCACGCCACGATGTGGTCATCGTCGGAGGGGGGATCATCGGCCTCGCCGTCGCCCTTGAGATCACGAAGCGCTTCCCTCGTCTTCGCCTGCTGTTGCTGGAAAAAGAAGATCGTGTGGGCCAGCATCAGAGCGGCCACAACAGCGGCGTCATCCACTCCGGCGTTTACTACAAGCCCGGATCGCAGAAGGCCAAGTTGTGTGTCGGAGGCGCACACGCCATGGTTGAGTTCTGCCGCGCGCACGACATCCCGTATCAAGTCTGCGGCAAAGTGATTGTGGCCACTCATCAGAATGAATTTCCGCGTCTGGAAGAACTGCGCCGCCGGGGCGAGGCGAACGGGCTCACCGGATTGCGCCTCATAGGCGCAGAGGAGTTGCGAGAGATCGAGCCACACGCCAGCGGGCTGCGCGCGCTAGCAGTTCCTTCTACGGGAATCACTGACTACGCCGTGGTCTGCGAGAAATACGCTGATCTCATTCGCGCCCAAGGTGGAACGATTCTGACCTCGACAGCGGTAACCAATCTTCGAAATCTTGCAGATGAAATTGTTATAGAAACCAAAAGCCAATCATTCTCCACAAGCTATCTCATCAACTGCGCCGGACTGTTCAGCGATCGCATCGCCGCCCTGGCCGGCGGAAAGCGCGACATCATCATTGTCCCTTTTCGCGGCGAGTACTACGATCTGATTCCCGAGCGTTCGTCGCTGGTCCGCGCGCTCATCTACCCGGTCCCCGATCCCCAGTTTCCGTTTCTTGGCGTGCACTTCACGCGGCGTATAAACAGCACCGTAGACGCCGGCCCCAACGCAGTTCTCGCTTTTCGCCGTGAAGGCTACCGGCGCACCGATTTCAGCCTTCGCCACCTGGCTTCATCGCTGGCTTTTCCGGGGTTCTGGCGCATGGCCGCAAAGCATTGGCGCAGCGGCCTGGACGAATTTCACCGCTCGTTTTCGAAGCCCGCGTTCGTGTGTGCCCTGCAGCGCCTGCTGCCTGAGTTGCGCGCAGAAGATTTAGTCCCCGGCGGCTCCGGAGTGCGCGCCCAAGCCCTTCGCCGCGATGGCACGCTAGTGGATGATTTTCAGTTTGTTCCCGCGGGCAGAATGCTGCACGTCCTCAACGTCCCCTCCCCGGCGGCAACAGCCTCGCTCGTCATCGGACGCAGCATAGTAGATACGGCGGAAAATGCCTTCAGTTTGAAGTAGAGGCGACGGCGCCGTGTTTGAACTCACGCGGTAACCGCGGGGCCTCCTAGTTGCTGTATCTCTTGTTGTAGTCGGCGACTTCCTTGTCGCGTTTCGCTTCCTCTTTGTCGAGCGCGGCCTTGCGCTTTTGGCAGTCGCGCACCGCCTTCATGATGTCACTGTGAGGATCAACGGTTTCGCCTCGCCCAGATGCCTCGGTGTGCACTGCGCATTCCTTTTCGTAGTCCTCCTGGTCCGACAGGAACTGGTTGTCGATTTCCTGGGCCTTGAACCAGTCGCGCATCGAGCCGGTAGAGTTGTTTCCGAACTCCGCCTTCTTGCGAGCTATCTTCGCCCAGTACGCGGCGTAGTAGTGCGAGTTGCTCTCCATCATCAACTTGACGATGCCGTAGTATGCCGGCCCCATGTGCTCGTCGTAGTAGACCGATTTCTTCAGCGTTCGCAGCGCCTCCCAGAAGTCGGCACTCTGATGGGTCGCCTTGTAGGTCTTGTACCGCTCCCACCCTGAATCGGACCATTCCTTCGACACTTCGTGGTTCGATGGCCCTGAATCTTCCTGCTGACGGCTGTTGCCGTTGCTACTGCCTGAGCCGGATGAGGCTGACGGATGCCTGCAATCGACGCCAAGGTCCGCGCAGGCGCTTTGGCCGCGGGCGAATGACGTCGCAAACAGGGTGAACACAGCAGCGAACGAAGCGAGCGCAAATTTCTTCATAGTCTCCCCAGATTGCCTTAACAGCTTTCCTCTGCGAATCGGGGGATCGTAGTCGTCGACTACCAGCGGACAGAACTCATTCACTTCCCGCGTTGTTACCTGGCGGACAGCCTTAGCGGCTCCGGCGCACCATCTCTTTCACGGGTTCCACCGCCCTTTTCACCTGTATGGGCGCATTGCCTGACTTGGCCTGCGCGCTCTCATAGACTCTGAAGCAGTGTACGCATTGATTGTCGGGCACGTTGACGCTCAGGTCTTTGCGCAGGCGAAAGACGTAAAGCACAACTTCCACGCGGCTGGAGACTCCCAGCTTGTCGAATATGCGGAACAAATAATTCTTGACTGTATGTTCGGTCAATTTCAGCCGGCTCGCGATCTCGCGGTTCGATAACCCCTCCGCCACGCAGCGGACCACGTCTTGCTCCCGTTTGGAGAGAATCGCTTCGCCGCGGGAATCCACCAACTGCGTCGGCTCCGATTCACGAAACGCCTCGAGCAGGTAACGCAACTCCGCGCTGCTGGCCCATACCTGGCCCTGATGCACATTGCTGATGCACTTGGCCAGCGATTTCGATGATTCGGTGCGTGAGAAAACTCCTTGCGCTCCACAACGGAAGGCCTCAACTACGGCAGAACGGTTGGAGGTGTCCATCAAAAGCACAACCCGGGTTTCGGGATACGCGGCGCAGACCTGGCGGGTCAGCTCAAAGCCCAAAGTGGCGGAATCCTCTAAAGTTGAACTCACCAGCACGACATGAGGCTTCTTCTGCGCAACCGCTTCCAGGATCGATGAGCCTTTGGGCTCGATCCCCGTGACTTCGAATTGGCGGTCCTGCGCCAGCGCCTCGGCGAGTAATTGGCTGCTCATCCGGGTACTGTCAGCGGCAAGTACGCGGATCTTCTCCGCAGTCCCCGGCGCCGGAATCACATGTTGCGACATTCTTCCTTCTCCTGTATGACGGGCAGTTTGAATTGAAATCATTTAAGACCTCACACATCCTAGGCACAGAGTTAGAACAAAAGCACATTTACCAGTGAGACAAAATATGGGGGAATCTAAGTTCAAGACAGGGCGGCCCTCAAGAGATCACCCGCTCGGAGTGCGTCGTTGGTGAGACTTTAGTCTCAAAGGGAGGGTTGGTAAATGGCACGTGAGTGCTACTAGAGTGAGGACCTTGGTAACGCAAGTCCAGCCATTGCTTAGATTTCCACAGAAGCTCTCAAGCAAGATTTCCACAGAAGTTGTGGGGCTAACGGGAGGGATAGGACAAAAACAGGCCTAGCCATTAGACTGTAACGTCTCGATGTCGAGACCCGCTGCGAGTTCCGGGCGCTGATCTGCCAGAAGAGGAGAGACCATTGGTTGTTCTTGTCATTGGAGGAGCGGGTTATATCGGCAGTCATGCTGCGCGCGCATTGCGGCGGCGCGGGCACGAGGTGGTGATCTACGACAATCTTTCGACCGGGCACGCGTTCCTGGCCAGCGGTTTCGAACTCGTACAGGGCGACCTTGCGGATGCGGCTGCTCTCTCGGCCACGTTGCGCCGCGTCGATTCGGTCATGCATTTTGCCGCGCACGCTTATGTCGGGGAATCGGTCACCAACCCGCGTAAGTATTTCCGCAACAACGTGGAGGGAGGCCTGGTGCTGCTGAATGCCTGCGTGGATTGCGGCGTGCGCCGGATCATTTTCTCCTCCACCTGCGCAGTGTACGGAGTTCCGGCCAAGGTGCCAATTCCGGAGGACACTCCGCGGCAACCCGTGAACCCTTACGGGGTTTCAAAGCTCTTTTTCGAGCAAGCGCTTGAAGCCTATGACCGCGCCTATGGCCTGCGCTTCGCTGCCCTGCGTTATTTCAACGCTGCCGGCGCAGATGAGAGTGGAGAGATCGGCGAGCTGCACGACCCGGAAAGCCACCTGATCCCTTCGGCACTGCTGGCCGCCACAGGAGCGCGTCCGGAACTGGAGCTGTTTGGCACGGATTACCCCACCCCAGACGGCACCTGCGTTCGCGACTACATCCACGTCAACGATCTCGCGGATGCGCATGTGTCAGCGCTCGAACGTTTGGCAGGCGGAGCGGACTCGATTGCGGTGAATCTCGGCACCGGCCGCGGATACTCGGTCAAGGAAGTGTTGAACAAGATCGAGCAGGTCACAGGACGCAAAGTTCCCGCACGCGTCGCACCCCGGCGGCCGGGAGATCCGCCGGCGCTGGTGGCTGATCCCAGGCTGGCTGAACAAGTTTTGCACTGGAAGGCGACGCGCTCGCTGGATAACATTGTGGCGACGGCGTGGAAGTGGATGCAGCGCGCCGAAAAAAAAGCTCTGTCATCCTGAGCGGAGCAGATGGTTCGCGAATAGCGAACCATCTGCGGAGTCGAAGGACCCCTGCAGCTACTCGACAGGCTCAGCCTTCGACGTGGCCAAGCCGTAACCCATGGTCACATATGCAAAATCCTTCATCTTGACGCCCCCCCCCTGACCTGTGCAATGCTCATCGCCCTTGGTTTTTCATACTCGCAATATCCACGAGCGGCATACAAAAGAGGGGATCACTCGATGTGCAGCGGTAGATTTTTCATCGGATTAACGCGAGCAATTGCTGTTCTCGCCGTACTCGGCGCAGCCGCGTTTGCAGCCGCGCAGACGGAGGCGGTTGTATACCAGTTCCCTGCCAACACCTTCAGCGGTCTCGCGCCCAACGGCGTTCTGATCTCCGATGCCGCCGGCAATCTCTACGGCACTACGCAAAACGGCGGTACCGGCTCCGACGCCTACGGTACGGTGTTTGAATTAACGCCCGGCGCGGGCGGAGTCTGGACGGAAACGATTTTGCATACCTTCACCAAGAACGACGGGCGCTATCCCTACGCTGGCGTGGTTTTCGATTCCGCAGGAAACCTTTACGGCACGACATACTACGGTGGCGCTTACGGCTACGGAACCGTGTTTGAACTGCTGCCCGGGGCCGGCGGGACTTGGACAGAGAAGATTTTGCATAGCTTCAATTACAACGGCACCGACGGATTGTATGTCTCCGCAGGTGTAATCCTCGACGACGCCGGCAATATCTACGGCACGACCAATCAAGGAGGAAGTGCCACGTGCTCAGGCGCCGACGGCTGCGGGACCGTTTTTGAACTCATGCCGACTACTGGCGGAGGCTGGAAGGAGAAGATACTGCACAACTTCACCGGCGGCGCAACGGATGGGTGGTTCCCGTATGCGGGCCTCATCTTTGATGTCGCCGGAAATCTCTATGGCACGACCGGCGGCGGCGGCACGTATAACTACGGCACGGTGTTCGAGCTGGCACACACCGCGGGCGGAAGTTGGACTGAGCGGGTGCTGCACAACTTCGACAAAAACGGGTCTGACGGGATCGACCCCCTCGCCAGCCTCATCATCGACGCGGCTGGCAATCTTTATGGGACTACGCTCGAGGGCGGCAGTTCGGTCAGCTGCCCCGACGGAGACTACGGCTGTGGCACTGTGTTCGAGCTGGCGGTGACATCCGGAGGCGGTTACCGGGAGCGAATACTCCACAGCTTCGTAAACAATGGACAGGGTGGATACTATCCCTACGCCAGCCTGCTTTTCGACGCGTCCGGCAATCTTTATGGCACGGCATCCACCGGCGGCGGGGTCAACGACTTCACCTACGGCGGCGGTACGGTCTTCCAGCTCGAACCCGCTGCGGGCGGACGCTGGACGGAAAGGACGTTGCACAGCTTCGGGAGTGGCACCGACGGGCAGTATCCCCAATCCGGTCTCACACTGGGTTCTTCCGGGACTCTCTACGGCTCAACGCCTTTCGGCGGCTCCGGGGGCAACGGAATTGTATTCGAGATCCCACGTTAGCCGGGCGCTCGGGCTTGGCCACGGACATGCGCCTAGGCGGAGGCGGTTCCGCCTTCTTCTAGGCTGACTGGCGGGGCCGAGACGCGATCGGCGGCCGTCTTGTCCGCCATGCCCTCGAGCAACTCCTTCGGGCAAATCAGATTCAGCACGGGCGTGGTCATGAAGGTTGTGACCAGCGTCATCACAATCATCATCGAGAACAGTGCCGGGGAGATCACGCCGATATCCAGGCCGACATCGAGAATCACTAACTCCATCAGGCCGCGCGCGTTCATCAGCGTGCCGAGGCCGGCGGCTTCGCGCAGAGGCATTCCGCTCAGCCGGGCGGCTATGGTAGACCCTCCCAGCTTGCCGGCGGTTGCGACCAGAATGATGAGGCCGCAATACATCCACATGGCCGGCCCTTTCACCAGCGCAATGTTGGTGCGCAGCCCGGTGAAGGCGAAAAACAGCGGCAGCAAGAGAGTAACCGTGATGGTCTCAAAGCGGTCGAGCACATAACGCACGAACTTCGGTTCCTTGGGCATGATTGCGCCCATCAGGAATGCGCCAAACAACAAATGGATTCCGAGTCTTTCGGTACACAGCGCCGATGCCAGCACCAGCAGCATCATGAACGCCATGCGGTTTTCGCTGAGATTGCCCCACTTCTGATACGCGTTCAAAAAGACGCCGTGCAGCAGGCGCTGCACGCCGTAAATCATCGCTATGGCAAAGACTATGATGCCCCCAAGCGTGACCCAAATTGAAGTCGCGGAGTGCGCGGCGCGGATCAGTACCACAATGTAGGCGAGAATGATCCAGCCGGTGACGTCATCGACCGCGGCGCAGGCGATGGCAACCGTTCCCAGGCGGCTGTGCATCATCTTGCGTTCTTGCAGAATGCGCGCCAGCACCGGGAATGCGGTGATGCTCATGGCCGCTCCCATGAACAGCGCGAAGCTGCTGAAGGCCACGCTGTCATCGGAGAGCCGGGGATACAGGTAGAGCGCCAGGAACGCGGCCAGAACAAAAGGAGCCGTGATGCTGACGTGGCTGCTGAGCACGGCAGCATGACCTTCTTTCTTCAGTTCCTTCGGATTGATGTTCAGTCCCACCAGGAACATGAAGACAATCACGCCGATCTGGCTCAACGCATTTAGAAACCCCAAACTCTGCGTGGGAAACAAATATGCGGAAAAGTGTGGCGCGATCCATCCGAGAAACGACGGCCCGAGCAGAATGCCGGCAAACATCTCGCCTACCACACGCGGCTGCTGAAATTTCTTGAAGAGCGCGCCCGTCAGGCGGCATACGGTCAGAACCACCGCAACTTGCAAGACGAGGATGAAGAGGTTGGGCATCGCGCCCGGACTCTCAGGCGGGTGTGTGGCCTCACGATGCGGAACTTCGGCGGCGGCCGAAGATTTGGTGGTATCTGCTTCGGGTGTCGAGGTGCGGCTTACCGAAACCGGCGCAGCCAACTTGCGGCCCACACGCAGGACTCCGACGAGCCCGAGCACTGGCAGCAGGACGAGAAAAACGTACGCAATTACGAAGTTGCGATTCGTGTGCGAAATTGCGTTTCTCCCGTAGCGCCGCCGTCTCGGCGGCTTCCTAGCGACGTCTCCACATTCACCCCGCCGAGGGCGAGGCGCCCTCGGGACGCCGGCGCTACGCTACAACTTAGAACTGCGGCCGGAAGGCGTCTGAGGTCAAGTCGCCGAGCAACTTGTGCCACGGATGCTTTTCGTTCTGCTCCACCTTCGCAACCATCGCTTTCATCTTGGTCAGAACTTCGGGCGCGTCCTCGTCGTACACATCGCCCTGAAGCAGCTTCAGGACGTCGAGCCGGTAGTTGTGGTCGCTGATGAAGTACGTGAACAGCACGTTCAGCCGGTAGTAAACCGAGATGAATTCGTACCAGTTCTTGGTGCCGCGGCGCAGCTTGGTCTCGTAATCGGAGAATGCGGCGCGGGAGAAATCGTTCTTCTCAAGGGCGGCAAGAATGTCTTTGTGCGCAAAACGCGAGCTGTTGAGGGCGATGCTTACGCCGGTCGAGAAGATGGGATCGACGAAACGCCCCGCGTCGCCGACCAGCATGTAGCGGTCGCCGGCAAGCTGCTTCATGGCGTAGCTGTAATCGCCTTCGTCCTTGAAGGGGCGAATGCGGTCGGACTTGCGCAGGGTCTCTTCAATCAGCGGGCGGCTGCCCACTGTGTTCCAGAAGAATTTCTCACGGTCTTCCTTCGACTTGGCAAAATTCTTTTTCTGCGTGACCACACCCAGGCTGGTCACAGTGTCGCTGATCGGAATCTGCCAGATCCAGGTGTTTGAAATCGGCAGGAAGTGGATGTAGATGTAATCCAGGTTCGTGTCGCGCTTCGCGAATACCTTGCGATCGTAGCCGTCAAACCAGGAGTGGATGGCGTATTGATCGAACACCGTGTCTTTGATTTTCAGCTTGAGCTGGTTGCCCAAGAAAGTCTGGCGGCCGCTGCAGTCGACAACCATCTTGCAACTGACGCTCATCTCCTTGGGGCCGATGTTGAAGTAGACCTCGGGATGCTCGGGGTCGAAATCGACGCGCGCCACTTTCACGCCGTCGTAGACCGTGGCGCCCAACTTCTGCGCGTGCTGCAACAGCATCAGGTCGAACTTGCCGCGATCGACATGGTAGGTATAGTTCCGGTCCTCCATGCCTTCCTGTTTTCGCTCTTCGAAGCGGATGTCGACGTTGTAATCCGGCGACAGGCCATCGAGGTCGTGAACATAGGCGGGCTTTTGGTCGTCCGTGGTCCAGACCGCGCCATACTTGTGCGGAAATTTGGCCGCCTCCATCTGCGGAAGAAAATTGAGATCCTTGAAAACCCGCGTCGAGGATGGAACCAACGACTCGCCCACGTGTGGGCGCGGGAACAACTCGCGCTCGAAGATCACGCACTTGATTCCGGCTTTGGCCAGATAGCAGCCCATACCCGACCCTGCCGGGCCGCCACCGATAATCGCTACATCAAAATCTGGTGTTGAATGATTCGTTTTCAATGCCTTCTCCCTAAAGTTTCTCTGCGGTGCCCCATCCCAACTCGAAGTCAGGGTGGAAAAGTTTAACTTCCGTTCCCAGCAAGTCGTCAGTCGTCGGCCAAACAAAGCCGAAGGCCGACGACCGATAGCCGACGAGGGTCTTTACGCCGAAGCTTCTACGAACGCATCGGCCGTCAGACTGCCCAGAAAGCCGTGCAGCGCGTGGTTCGGATCCTTCTCCACCTGTTTGACGATGTTGCGCATCCGCGTCAGTACTGGCGGCTCGGCGTCATCGTAAACGTCGCCTTGCAGCAGTTTGAGCACGTCGAGGCGGTAGCGCGGATCCTGCACAAACGCCGTGAACAGCACGTTCAGCCGGTAGTACACGGTGATGAAGTTGTACCAGTTGCGCGTGCCCAGCCTGAGTTTGGCCTCATAGTCTTTGAACGCCTCGCGGCTGAAGTCTCCGGTCTCCAGAGATTTCAACACGTCCTTGTGGGCGAAGCGCGAGCAGTTCAGCGCGATGCTGACACCAGTCGAGAAAATAGGGTCAACAAAACGCCCGGCATCGCCGACCAGAACCACGCGGTCGCCGGCCAGTTGCTTCATGGCGTAGCTGTAATCGCCCTCGTCTTTGAAGGGCTTGATCTGCTGTGAGCCCTGAGCCTTCAGGCCTTCATACAGCTCGGGGCGGCTCTTGATGCACTCCCAGAAGAATTTCTCGCGCGATTCCTTGCTCTTGGCGAAATTCTTTTTCTGTGTGACGACGCCGATGCTGGTGACGGTTGCGCTGATCGGAATCTGCCAGACCCAGGTGTTGGTGATGGGCAGAAAGTGGATGAAGATGAAATCGCCCTGCGTCTCTTTGTTGGCGGCCATGCAGCGCCGGTCGTAGCCGTCGAACCAAGTGTGGATGGCGTATTGATCGAAAACATTATCCTGGATGCGCCACTTGAGCTGGTTGCCCACCATCGTCTTGCGGCCCGAGGCGTCCACCACAATGCGGCAGGTTGTGCTCAACTCTCGCTTGCCCATGTTGAACTTGACGGCGGCATGATTGGGGTCGGAAAAATCGACACCGCTGACTCCCACGCCTTCGTAAACTTTGGCGCCAAACTGGTTGGCGTGCTGCAACAGCATCAGGTCGAACTTGCCGCGGTCCACGTGATAGGTATAGTTCTGGCCCACGCCCTGCTCGCGCTCGGCGAAGCGAATATCGACGTGGCAATCGGCCGAGACTCCGCCGAAATCCATGTTGTAAACCTTGGCGTCGGAGGCTGCCGTCCAGGCCGCGCCGAATTTGTGCGGGAACTTGGCTTCCTCCATCTTGGGCAGGAAGTCGAGATCTTTGAACACGCGCGTGGAGGACGGAACCAGCGATTCTCCCACGTGTTCACGGGGCATCAACTCGCGCTCAAAAACCACGCAGTTGACGCCGTTTTTCGCCAAGTAGGCTGCCATGCTCGAACCGGCAGGACCGCCGCCAATAATTCCTACTTCAAAATCAGGTGCGGACGATTTCATAGCTGCTGCTTTCTCCCAAAGATGATTATTGGAAATGCCATCGTGCTGTCGAATCCGGTTTTAGGTCTGGGTACCGTTGCCATTGCAACTCAGCTCATAGACAAAATAGCCCCATGAGTGAGGTGAAACATGCGAACAAGAAATGTTGGAGGAGAGACGCGACTTTCAAGGGTCCGTCGTGTTTTCTAGTAGACCAGATTTTGCGCACTTCGCCAAGACTGAAATATTTTGCACAGTGTGACTTTAGTGGCGAACGCGAGCGGAACTGTCTCCCCCGCAAGCCTTGTGTGTTCATTCCAGTTGCATTTGCTCTGCCAAAGGAAGAATCTTGTAAGCGGCTGTTTCCAAAGGAATAAAGGCGGCGTAAGGTCCTTAGCCGGCAAGCCTGCAAGGCAAGCCATTGCCCAATAGATCAGGAGAAGTGCCACGTGAATCACTTCATATCGGGACAGATCGTAAGTTGTGAGTACCGCGTAATCGTCTTATTGACTCTCCTCTCGCTGGCAGGATGCGGGAGCGGATCCGGTAACTTCCAACAGCACCTGGGGGTAAGCATCACCGGTTCCCCGCCCAGCACCATCGGAGTGGGCGCGAACTGGCAATATACGGCGAGCGTGAGCGGCACGACGAACCAGAGCGTGATGTGGACGATTTCGCCGACTACTGCCGGAACAATCGACGCGAACACGGGACTTTATATCGCGCCGCTCACCGTACCGAATCCGGCGAAGGTGACCATTACGGCAACGTCGCAAGCGAACCCGTCGCAGTTCGGACAGACGACCGTCACCGTGCAAGGGAGTGATCCTATCGGTACGGTGGGCAGTGTCACCACGTTGAACTCGTGTTCGGGCAGCTTGCAAGGAGGAACTTGCTACCAGATGACCGTCTCCTGTCCCGGAGTCGCGGACATCACGGCGTATCTGAAGGTGAACAATTTTCCCACCCTTGCTGCACCGGTTGGCACGGTTCTTTTCGGAGTGGGCACGGGCGGCAGCGGGCTGTACGACGATCCTAACGCTGGCGGCTTCATGATGGGAGAAACAATCGTTCAGAACGTACTGGCCGGAAATTTCAACACGGTACAGGTCTCGTTCGGCGCGCCCTTTACAAGTACACAACCGAACGGCTGGTTGCAGGGGCCCGGTGGAGTTCGCCGCGTGGCTTGTCGCTACGCCACTCTGGCTGATTGGGTCTATCACAATCCGAAAACGATAAACCCGAGTCCTAACAATATGGCGACCAACAGCGCTCCGATGTGCGCGACCGCAAACAGTGGGGGCTCGGGCGCCATCGCTTACGCAGTATACGAGTACGGTCTCGACACTGAGTTCGCCATGATCGAGCCAACCAGCGGCCCGCCGATGGCACGGATCGACCAGGGATGCAGTCCGTGCAGTTCCAGTGTCACCGGCCCCATTTGCACCGATCCCAGTTCCATCAACAACGCGGACCTGTGTTACGAGCCGGCCGACGCCGGGACTATTGACGAGGCCTACCAGAGTGCGGGCGCAAGCTCTCCCACCCTGTGCACGAATGCGCTTAGTGGGAATGCTGCGCCGGCTGGGCTGTTTCTGTCCGACAGCATCTTGTATAACCCAGGCACTAAGATCTCGCTCTCCCACACAACCGTAAAACAGTTGTTCGGGGATCTGGATACCAGCAACGCCGTTCCTCAAGGCATGGTTTGGGGACAATCAGTTTCACCTAACCCACTATCGGCATGCATTGCGGACGCGGGGCACCCGATTCCGGATGTTACCGATGGCGCCCGGCAGATTGCAACGGATATTCAGCTAAACTGCCACTAACGGGTATTTGACAGGCTGGCGGTAGAGTGGCAACATGACAGTCACTAGGTGCACTTCTCTTGCTCCCTTGGTGTTGCCTATCTTAAAACTTAGATCTTAGCTTCCGAGGGGGAATGCCTTGCTAAATCCTAACCGTCAGCTTTGTTTGCGCGCGCTCGCGTTCTTGGCTGTTCTTCCGCTGGCAGGATGCATTGCCTCGCCCCCGGGCAGCGGCGGCGGGGGTGGCTCGCAGCCACTTACGGTTACAGTCTCCCCGTCGATGTCGCCGCCGATGTCTGTGCCCGTGAGCGTGCCGGGGCAGACGCCGAGTACGGTGCAGTTTAGCGCCACGGTGACTCCCAGCGGCAGCAGTCAGGGCGTAACTTGGACTTTGGTCCCAGGACTCAATTCCGCCTGTAGTGCCTCCAACAACGGCCTCGGCACGATTACCAGTGGTGGCCTTTATACCGCCCCGCCGTCGATTTCGGCTGCTCCTTGCACAGTCGCGGTCACAGCGACCTCCACCGCCAACACTTCTTATTCGGGCTTCGCGCCTGTCGCTGTACATGTCATCGTCAGCATTTCTCCTGCTACTGATACGATCGGGCAAGGCGCGAATCTGCAGTATTTGGCTACAGTCACCGGCACCCCTACTCCTACGTCGGACCAAACCGTCAACTGGGCCCCGCCGGCTTGTCAAAGCACCTGTCTAAGCGGACAAACTGGAGGGGCATTCGATCCGAACAATCCGGGACTTTATGTCGCCCCCGATCTCGAGCAGGGGGCCACATCGGCGGCGGTCAGCATAAGCGCCTCCTCAACGTTCGATCCCAATGCTGCACCGAGTACGGCGACGATCACGGTGCAGACGGCGGATTCCGCGGGCACGGCCACTTACAGCAAGCTGAACTCCTGCCCCGGTGGCGGGCTCTCGGGTGGAACGTGCTACCAGATCAACACCACCTGCGACGGGATAGCACCCTGGTCGGCCTATCTCAAGGTGAACACCCCTCCGGGAACACCGTTGGGCACTGTCATCTTCGTTGTCGGAACGGGCGGCAGCGGTCTTTATGACAACTACCCGGATTTTTTCTACGGCACTAATAATGACACCAATGGCGGCGGCGCCGTGGTGAACGGTATTTTGACGGCCGGCTACACTACCGTACAAGTCTCATTCGGAGCGCCCTTCAACAGCACCAATACTACGAACGGATGGCTGCAAGGGCCGGGTGGGGTGCGGCGATTGGCTTGCCGCTATGCCACTGTCGCAAATTGGATTTACAACAACCAGCAAGTCTTGAACCCGAGCACCCCAGCCAGCGCTCCCATGTGCGCCACGGGAAACAGCGGCGGATCGGGAGCCATCGGCTATGCGTTGACTGCGTATGGCCTGGCCTCGGAATTCGCGATGGTTGAACCTACGAGCGGCCCGGTAATGACGCGACTCGATCTGGGGTGCAGCCCTCACCAGATCAATAGCTACGGAGGAAAAACAGCCTGCACCAACCCCCTAAACCTGGATATGGCCTTCGGGACCACGGGCGGCACGGGCGACAACGGAACGGCCGGAATTATCGACACAGCATACCAGAGCGTAGGGTCAACCACGCCCACTTTGTGCAGCGACGGGGTCAACGGAATCTCCACTTCCAATGCTCTCAGGTTTCAATCGGATAGTATCGACTATGCGCCCTTGAAGTCCCCTGCCATTCTTATTCCCAATCCCCCCACGGTTGTCAACGTGGTGTTCGGGGGGCAGGATGACAGCAATGCTGTGGCCCAGGGCGAGACCTGGTGGGCATCTGTCGGAACAGCCGGGGGACCCAAAGCCACTCAAGCCTGCGTGCAAGACGCGCCCCATCCAATTCCGGCGGCTCCCAGTGGTGATGGTGTCACTCAGATCGTGAGCGATATTACGAGTCTTTGTGTGGTGCCGTAGTGGATGGTGGCCTCCTAGTCGTCGGGCCTCGGCATTGAGCCGCCTCGCTGCGCTCGGCTTGACGGGCGAAGGCGCCCGTCACCACACGGGCATTGCTGGCTCTTGCGACTTAGGAGGGCTTTACTTCTTTTATTTTCTATCGTTTCATCTCAAATTTCTGCTCTCGAATTCTCGCCTGTCTTGTCTAGCCTTCTCCTAAACTTGGCCAAATTTTAAAGCGGTGGTACCACCACTGCACCGGGCGGCAGCCCTGAGCTATTCAGGGTAGCTAACCTGGTCGCCCTGATTGGATGTCCCTCTGTCCCTTGCTCGCATGGGAAGGTTGCGGGGGCCGTGAGTTTCCTAGGACTCGGCACGGCTTGAACACCCAGGCCTTACTTTTTCAGATTAGGAGAATCCGGCTGTGGAAGGAAAGGTAAGATGTCACAAGAAGAAAATATTTTTCTGTGGAAAACTCGCTCAGGCTGGCTTATGGCCGAGCGGAAACAAACTTAATCGCGGAGTTCGCGAAGAAAATCCGCGGAGTACGCGAAGAAGGCCCAGCAAAGCCCGCCATACTTCGGCGGGCCGTTGCGTTCTGCTAACTCTTCTTGCGGCTTCTCTTAGTTGCAGCTTGCCAGCTTGAACTTGGAGATGCGCGTATCCCAGTTGACTGCGGTTCCGGTTTCGCTTGCCTGGTAGTACTGGTTTTCGTACCAGAACGTGCAGCCATCCGTGGGATCGACCGTCATGCTGGTGATGTTGCCCCAGTGCGAGGAGTTCTCTTCGTCACCGACGCCGTTCTCCAGGATAATTTCCGTCGGAGCAGTTTTGTTGGGCAGGCTCCAGTAGGCCGCGCGAATGCCGGGGTGAACGCTGCTGCCCGACACACTGTATCCCACGCCGGCGTTGCCCTCTTTATCCTGCGCAATGCTGGGCACGAAGCGGTAGAGAGTGCTGCCGTTGGTTACGGTGCCACTCTGATAGACAGTGGGGTTTGCGGGTGCGCTGCCGCGGAGTTCGTACCAGCGGATTCCCGTCTGCTGATTGGTGCCCGTTCCCACCTGCACGGTGTGGCTGAACAGGAAGGATTCGTAGGTCCCAAAATTGTGATAGGGCATGCGGGGCATGAGGCGGTCGCCGTTCGAGTCGACATAGTTGCCCGTGGTGCTGCTGGAAGGTTCGTTCACGCAGAACGTGTTGGTGGGTTGCAATACGTCGTAGCAGCCCGGTTCGTAGCTGGTGACGGTGAGCTGCGACTTGCCGAACGTGGACTTAGTAGGGGTCGTCCAGTTCACATGAAAGTTCCACAAGTTGATTTTGGTTGAGGTCGTGGCCTTTCCGTTGGCGGTGGGATTCTGGATGCTTACCATGTATTCGTGCCGGCCCGCGGGCGGCGCCGTAGTGCTATCGATATCGGCGGGGATCAGGCTGTGCTCCAGATACAAGGCGCCATTCGTCGGAATGGGGCTGGGGTTGCTGAAACACTGCATCGCACGCGCCGTGCCCCCTGTGATCATGTTCGTGCGATCAAACGCGCAGGCCACTACTCCGATTTCCTGGTATTGATTATCCGGGTCTTCGAGATCGAAGGTCGCGTAGTAACCGTCCGCCCACGTGGCGAACCGGGGCCAGTCGGGATAATACACATCGCCGTGAGAGTTGAGTCCAAGAGCTGTGGTCATCTCGAATTGGTAGGTGTACCACTTCAGCGACGACGAACTGAGGTCGGCGGTGTTGGAAACAGCAATGCAGTAGTAATAGCTGTTAACGGCCTGGCTGGCGCGCCGCGCAATTACCCACACGGAAGCGAGCCGATCGAATTCGATGGTGCCTTCACCGCCGCCAGTGCCGTAGCAATTCGACATGCCGGCATCCTGCCAGGGAGTGTCGCCATCCTGCGGACTGGACCACACGGGCGTGTACGGGCTGGTTTTGCTGTACGCCTGGTAGTAAGTGTTGACCCACTCCATGTATTGCAATGTACCAACGGCGCCGTTGCCATCGATCTCAAGGCCGGGGGCGTTGATTTCTAACGCGTCCATGCCTTCAAACGATGTGACGGTTTGAGCCTGCACGGTCTGGGCTTGCACGAATAACGGCAACAAGACAAGGACAGGGATTAATGCCAGGATTTTCGACTTAATAGTCATAGGAGTGTTCTGCTTTTTTATTTGCGTGCAACGAGTGAACGAGGGGGATGGTAAGTGGAGGCTAGCATGAGATCAATGGATTGACTAGGAGACAAAAGTCAGTGTGCAAGAATCTGCAAGGTGTGCCAACGCCCTAATTCTTGCCGCGTCGCGAGTAGTGTCTGAAGAATGCAAACGATTCAGACACTACCGCTGCTGGCGCCCTTAGTGGCGCAGTCTTAATAGCTAAACGATTGAATCTCCGTGACGCCGGCGTCAGGACCATCCACGTATCCGGAGCGGGTTTTCGGGTGCAGCGCGATATGCATTGCAACCACGTTGAAGGAGTTTGAGAAACTGAATCCGTTGAGCGTCTCCTGGAGTTCCCCTCCGATGTTGTAAACATAGATCGTGCTCCCGCTGGAGGACGAACTCGAAACTGGCTGGGCGACCAGAAACAGTTTGTGGATGGGATCGTATTCGACGTCTGCGCCGCTGAAGATCTGCTGCGAGCCCGAGCCCGGCAAAGTCACCTCGAAGCCCTGCTCGGTTGCGAGGTGATAGAACTCCACGCCGGCGTCGTCTTCCGTGGTTGTGACGAAAATGCCGTCGGCGGAGTCGACGGCCATACCGTTGACGAAGCCAAAACCAACACCCGTGAACTCGCTGAACGTGCCGGCCGTAAGGTCGACCAACCCGATTACAGGAAGGCATCCGAAGCAGCCGTCCCCGCCTCCCAAGATGGCCTGGTTGGTCGTGCTGTCATACGCCATGGGCGGGGGCACGCTGCCGAAGTTGAGAGAGTCGGTAATGTTCACGACCGGCCCGAACGTATTCGCGGCAACATTGGACGAAAATACCCATGGGATAAAGTTGCTGCTGTTGTCGTAGGCAAACACCGCAACATTCGGCACGCCCTGGCTGCGGCTCACGCCAGCGGGCATGATGATATGTTCGCTTCCGATGGGCGGGGTCCAGGTGCCGGTGAATTTGTTAGAGCTGAGAGGATTCAGCGCGTTGAAAGTGCGGCTGACGACTCTGATTCCTTGAACGTGTTCATGCTCTACCAATCCGACGCTGGTTCCAACTACGCCCATCGTGATGAAATCATCCCCCGTCTGCGTTTGCGTGACGACCTTGAGGATTTTCCCTGTGGTTTGGCTGAAGGTTTCGACCGCCGCCAGCAAGCTCCCGTTGGATTGGAGCGCAGCCTCGCTCAACACGCCCTCCGTGCCATTCTGGTCGATATCGAATCCGTAGATTTGGCCGCCAAACTTGCTGTGCACGATCACTTTGCCCGGTCCGGTCGCGGGCTTGGGCTGAGTGTCATCTGATTGCGCGACTGCCGCCGCTGCGTACAGAAACAGAAAAAAGAGGAGCGCGCGCTTCCTTGCGTTGTGCATTTCATGATCTCCTTGAATTATGTGCCATGAGTAATACGCTGGCCGATTGCTTCACAAAGATAGGCCCAGCCTGCCCGGCTAGTGTCATGTATTCGTCAAAGATTTGTAAAACTCACTTCCAGAAGCGTGGGATCCAGCGGGGCACAGTACGGCGGTATTCCTCGTACGATTCTCCGAACTGGCGGCGAAGAGTCGGTTCTTCATAGAAGATGACGAAGAGATGGGCGATCAAGAGCATCACGACTGCATACTCTGCCAGGTGAGGGGCACGAAAAAGTCCGGCCTCTCCCAGGATGACCAGCGCCACACCAAGATACATTGGGTTGCGTACGTAGCGGTGAAGGCCGCTGACTACCAGGAATTTCGTCGGAGCGATGGGCGCAGGCGTACCCAACCCGCACACCGCGAATTCCCACGCGCAGAGGAAGTAGATGCAGGCGCCGAGAAAGATCGCAATGCACCCGAGCGCAGGCAGTGCACCGAGAGCGGGAGACGGAAAGCCTCCCATTAAGTAGCGAGGAATTATGACGGCCACGGTGCCAGGTACAACGATGGTGAACACCAACGTTTTCAGGAGTGGGCCCACCACGCGAGTCATACCACGGCGAATGGTATCAGAGCCACCAGGCCGCCAAGACAACCGGCACAACCTTACTGTAAAATTGATGGCGAACAGAATCAGGATGCGGCCTCAGTTTCCCAAGGTGGATGCTGGTTCCGACGAACAGCTTTCTGAAACATCCCATCCACAATCATCGGTAAACGAAATCAGCGCGGCGTTGCGCGCACATTCGAGAGATCAGGAGAGACGAATATGGCAGTAGGAGCGAAGATCGCGAAAACAGCGGACCGTAAGAAGGTGATGGACACCAGCAAGAGTACAGCGTGCCCCAAATGCGGCAAAGAAACCCGCATCGTCAAGCGCATGAAAGACCGCGAGCGCGGCGTGCCGGGGGGAATCTACATTTCGTGCTCAGCTTGCGAGTTCTACGAGAAGCTGTAACGGCAATTCCCTCAGATTGAAGGTTTGAACGGCCGGAGAAAAGGGAGCCACTTCCCTTCTCCGGCTTTTTCATTCCCCCGAGCGCGCACATTCCTGGCAACTCTGGGCTGAACCTCGCCATCCAAACCTAGCCCGAACCTCAAGAAACTGAAAGGCTTCCTCGGTTCGTGCATCAACTCCTCGAGGGGATTGTAACCAATCATGACGCAGAAACTGATTATTCCTCTTTGCACGATCGTCGCGATCGTCCTGCAATGCAGTTGCGGGGGTGGTAGCAGCAGCGCCACCAGTGGCGCTGTGGGGGCAAATGCCGTGCCGCACCTCGCGCACGTGTTCGTCCTGGTTGAAGAGAATCATAGCTTCAACGATGTAATCGGAAACAGCAACATGCCTTATCTGAATAGCCTCGCTTCCGCAAACGGCCTGGCTACGCAGTATTACGCCGATGCGCACCCTTCCCTGCCCAATTACTTCGTACTGACCACAGGCGAGGGAACTTCCATAACGGGGGGCGCGGGCGATGCTTACAGCGGTGTAGTCACTCAAGATAACGTAGTTCGCGCGCTCACGGCTGCGGGAAAAACCTGGAAATGCTATGCCGAAACACTGCCGTCGGCCGGGTACCTGGGAGCCGATGACGGGGCCTACATTCACGACCACAATCCCTTTGTTTATTTTTCCGACGTTCAGAACAGTTCCAGCCAGGCCGGCAACGTCGTCCCATTCACGCAACTGGCCGCCGACATATCGAATAACAGTTTGCCTGACTATGCATTCATCGTTCCCGATATCAACCACGACGCGCACAATTGTCCTGCCGGAATGAGTAGCTGCACCGATACTCAAAAACTCGCTGCCGCCGATGAATGGCTGTCCGCCAATATCGCTCCGCTGCTGGCAAGCACTCCCTTTCAGAATTCGCTGCTGGTCATCACCTTCGATGAGTCGGAAGATTCCGATACAGAGCACGGCGGGGGACACGTGCCAGCCGTAATTGTGAGCCCATTAGCTAAGTCGGGATATCAGTCGACGACTGTTTACCAGCACGAGAGCACACTGCGGTTGATGATGGAAAGTTTGGGTGTGACGGACTTGCCGGGCGCAGCGGCCAGCGCACCGGAAATGGGCGAATTCTTCAAGTAAAAAAACCAGACGCTACAAAGCAATTGCGTTTACACAGCGACCGTAACTGACGTCTCAGTACGCGTAACAGACCGGTAGAGCGTATCTCTCTCGATTGGCTCTCTTCCGGCGGCGCGGATCAGGCGCTGCAACTCTTCACGGCGCATGCCTTGCGGCGTGGTTGCGCCCGCATCGTGGTAAATCTTTTCTTCGATTACCGTGCCATCCATGTCGTCGGCCCCGAAGCGCAGCGAGATCTGCGCAATCTTCGCCGTCATCATCTGCCAATACGATTTGATATGTGGGAAATTGTCGAGCACGAGGCGGCTCACCGCGATCTGCTTGATGTCGAGCATGCCGGTGGTCTTTGGCAGATGCTGCAACGGCGTGTTGTCGGGATGGAAGGCCAGCGGAATGAAAGTCTGGAAGCCGCCGGTTTCATCTTGCAACGCTCGCAGTTTCAGCAGATGATCGACACGGTCTTCGTCATTCTCGACGTGGCCGTAGAGCATGGTTGCATTCGACTTCAGGCCAATCTGGTGCGCAAGTCTGGCCGTGTCGAGCCACTGGTCGCCATCGATCTTGTGATCGCAGATGATGTGACGCACGCGGTCAGCAAAAATCTCGGCACCGCCGCCGGGGAGCGAGTCCACTCCTGAGGCTTTGAGTTGTTCGAGCGTTTCGCGAATCGAGAGCTTGGCTCGCTTCGAAAGATACGCGACCTCGACCATCGTGAAGGCTTTGAGATGTACCTGCGGGAAGCGCTGCTTCAAGCCAGAGCACAGATCGAGGAAATATTGAAATGGCAGGTCGGGGTGCAATCCGCCGACAATGTGAAATTCCGTGACCGCCTCGCTGTACCCGGAGGCTGCTGTTTCAAAAGCTTCTTCGAGCGCCATGGTGTAAGCGCCGGGCGTATCTTTCTTGCGGCCAAAAGCGCAGAGGCGGCAGGCCGCCACGCAAACATTGGTGGGATTGATGTGGCGGTTGACATTGAAATACGTTTTGTCGCCATGCATGCGCTCGCGGACGTGGTTGGCCATCCAGCCCACTGCGAGAATATCGCCGGTGCGGTAGAGAGCGAGGGCGTCTTCCGCATTCAGGCGCTCATGGGCCAGGACTTTGGCGTGAATCGGCGTGAGCCGCGGGTCGTCGGTCTGAAAGGGATGGTGCTGTCGCGAGATGGACATCCCTTTGATGATATCGCAGGAGCACCAGTGAAGTCACAGAAAGGCCGCTCAGCGGCCGGCGATAATGCGGTCGCTGATTTTGTCGTACTCCGATTCTGGGATGACGTGCCGCGCTACCAGTTCGTGCGCGTTCTTGAACGGACGTTCGGCGATGATGCGATCGGCATCGTGCTCAGTCATTCCCGGCAGGTTGAGCAGATCTTCGCGGGAGGCAATGTTGATATCGACGGCCTTATCGCTGCGCATCCCTTCCTTTACGCCTTCGACCACGGCCTTGGTGTCGCGCCTCATAGTCTCGGTCGCCCTGGCAGTTTGCCTGCGGATTTCGTCGGGATTGTCCTTTTTGGAGCAAGCGGTTAGCCCCGCAAACAAGGACACGAGCGCAATGAGCCATACCTGACGGAGATTCAGAAGGTGCATGAAGTTCTGATGCGGTGACTTCATCTGCGGTTGGCGAGTTCTTGCGTCGCTCTTCAGTTTCCCTCCGCCAGTTTTTTCTTCGCCAGCGGCCGCGCAAAGGCGTTCGTAGGATTGTGAGCGTTGGAGGTGAGAACTTTGCGGTAATAGTCCATTGCTTGAGACCGGTCACCAGACTTCTCGTACGACTCTCCCAGAAGCGCCAGAATCAAGGGATCACGCTGGTCCGCTTTTTGCAGGTCGGCGATGGCGGTCTTGTAATCTCCCGCGTAAAACGCAACGTAACCAGTTAAGTACGGGAAGAAACGCGCCTGGTCGGCATTGTTGGCTTTGTCGAGTGCGACTTTCGCGGCAGCTACGTGCTGCTGAGCTTCGTCGGCCTTGCCGCGGCGGGCGGCGATGCGGGCTTGGGCGTGCTTCCACCGGAAGATCCAAAGATTCTTGTCGGCCTCACTGAGATCGGGCTTACGCTGGGCGGTTTCGTATCCCGACTTGTACCACTTGTAGGCGTCGATCGTATTGCCCGATTCAATATAGATCCGGGCAAGTTCGTTGGAAGTCTCGGCAGCGCCGATGTAATCGTGAGCGGCCAGGCGCGCGTCGATCACCTGCCGCTCGAATTTCGCGGCTTCATTGGTATTTCCTCCAAAAGCGTAAGACATGGCCATGGCGCGCAGTGCCTGCTGTTTGGACTCGGCAGGAGCAAGCTGAATCGCTTTCTCGAAGTGCTGGCGAGCTTCCACGTACCTGGCTTTCAAATCGAGCGCGATTCCAGCTGCGAGGTGGCCTTCATATAGATCGGGGGACATCGTCAATGGCTGGCGGTAGAGCGCGAGGGCATCATCCTGCTTCCCTTCACTGTTAAGCTTCTCGCCTTGTTTCACCAGATCAATTGCAGTGGGCGTGGTGGTTTGTTGAGCGCAACATGCGCCAGTAAGAAAAAGGAAAACGAGCGTGCGTAGCATACCAGGGCCTCCAAGCGGAATCATTCTACTTGCTTCGAACAGTAGTGGAGCGAAAGAAGATGTAGCAAGCTACGCGTCTAGGAGGGATTGTCGGTGATCCTTATTGAGGCCCGGTGGGCAAGTCCCAGCCTTCGTCTTTCATTTTTTGGTTGGTCCAGTGTTGCAGATGCTCGAAGAGTGCGGGGTCGATGACAGCGAAACGCAGGCCGACGCGGCCTTCGCCGCCGAACCAGACGATGCGGGCCTTGGCTCGAAAAATTGTTTCGCTATCGGGAAGCGGGAACCTTACGTCGAGCAGTCCGGTAAACTTCATCGGTTCTTTCAAGCCGTCGATTCCCAAGCCGCCGGTGCTCAGGTTCACGCCCTGGACGTTCGTTTCCTCACCGTGCTGGTTTTTCAGTGTGACGGCGAACTGAATGCGCGCGCGAAAGAATTTCTGCTGCTCAAAGCTGATGTATCCCAAGGCGTTCGCGCCATCGCCGGTGTTGATGTTGATGTTGTATTCCTTCAGCTTTCGGCTTAGCGTGCGGCGCGAAATGCCAAGCTGTTCGGCAGCCTGGCTGCGATGGCCGCCGCTGCGCTCCAGCGCGCGGATGATCATCTGCTCTTCCATGCTGTCGAGATTGCCGACCGCAATCGAAGCGGTTTGCCGTTGAGCTACCGGGCTGCCCGACATCGCGGAGGCAATTTGCGATTTCTGGATTTGCAGACTCTTTGACTCCACGGCAACTCTGGCAATGAGATTGCGCAACTCGCGAACGTTGCCGGGCCAGGAGTGCGAGATTAACACGGAAATGGCATCGGGCGTGAACGAACTACCCCGAACTTTGAGGCTGAGAAAATGTTCGGCGAGGGCAACGATGTCCTCTGGGCGTTCACGAAGCGGGGGAACACGAAGTTGAAACTGACCGAGCCGATGGAAAAGATCCTGGCGGAAGCGCCCGGCGGTGACGGCGGCGTCGAGATCCTGATTCGTAGCGGCCACGATGCGGACATCGACTGTGATCTTGCGGTGGCCGCCTAGCCGGTAAAAGGGATATCCATCGAGCACACGCAAGAGCTTCACCTGGGTCTGCAATTGCAATTCACCGATTTCATCGAGAAACACCGTGCCCTTGTCGGCGAGTTCGAACAGGCCAGCCTTGGACGAATCAGCGCCGGTGAATGCGCCCTTTTCGTAGCCAAACAATTCACTCTCTACTAGATTCTCGGGAAGCGCCGCGCAGTTGATGTCGACCCAGGGCCGGGGGCGCCGGTGCGAGGATTGGTGGATCGTGCGCGCAATCAGTTCCTTGCCAGTCCCAGTTTCACCGGTGACCAACACGCTCTCCGTGTGACCGGCAACGCGATCCACCATGCTCATGAAGCGGTGCATGATTGGACTGCAGACTATAAGGTCTACACCCTCAAGCTTGCGCGAGACGGTGTGGGCTGTCTCGTCTTCTTCGGCGCCATTTCCTTTCGTCGCTTTTTCTTGTGCGGCTTTTTCTTGGCGCGACTGCGGCTTGCCGAGGGCGGCTTCAGAATTTAATTTCTTCTCCACCACTGACAGCATGGCGACAATCCCCGCCTGGCCCGAACCACTACCCTGAAGCAATACAAGAGACAGCTCGGCCGTGCACACCTTCTCAGCCTTGGTCTTACATTGAAACGAAGATTGATACTGACCATCGCGGAGCACCGCGTCCAGCATGGTCTTTTGTAGTTGATGCTGTCCGGCCCCGTCGCCGGAGAGAATAGCCGCCAGCGCTCGGCCCAGAATTTCCGCAGGCGCACAGCTGAAGATCTTCAGAGCAGTTCCATTGCAGCCTGTGACGTTGCCTTCAAGGTCGGCCGACAAAACCGCGATTCCCTCCATTGGGCTGACATCGGAGGCAAACGCAGGTAATGTTTTCGAAGGAAGACGGTCTGCGTTGAGGCCAGCGCCCGCGGGGGCTTGAAGCTGCGAATTGAGATTTCCTGGTGACATCCCGCACGTTTGGAGTTGATCTTGCCACAGAGAACACCCGTTTCAGGAAGTATGCGGTTCCGGGGCGTGACGAAGGTAATCGGTTACCGTTGGTCTGGCGCGGCACAGACCCAAAACGAATGCGTCGCCAAACCACTTGCCAAATGGCGAAGCATCATTACCTGTTGCGGTTACCTCAGTAAGCTATTTAGAACCCTGTAACAACACTAGGATTTCACTGAACCGGCATGCCCAACGTGTGCGTGGAGCTTTCCGCGCAAACGGGCGTGGCCTGCCGTCTCCCCTGAAACAACTGAAGTGACGACTCAATGTCAACTGGGACAAAGCTGTTTGTCGGGATCACGGCCGCGCTGGGCATGGTGGTGCTGTGCTCCGCCCTGTGGCACTGGCAATCGGCGGACATGGCGCGATTTATTTGTTATCTGGCAGTCGCCATCCTGGCCTCGAGCCTGAAGGTGCAACTGCCCGGCATCGACGGCACGATGTCAGTGAATTTCCTTTTCATTCTTCTTGGCGTGATGGAACTGAGCCTGCCGGAAACGCTCGTCATTGGCTGCACGGCCACTCTGGTGCAAAGCGTTTGGCATGCCAGGAATCGCCTCGATCCAGTGAAAGTTTTCTTCAACGTCTTCGGCATGATGGCGAACGCAAGCGCGTTCTGCTACGTGAGCTATCACTGGTTGGACGGGAGAATGGGCAGCAATAAACCTATCCTGCTCATGATCGCGGCGCTGGTTTTCTTCCTGGCGAATACGCTGCCCATTTCCGTGGTCATTGCCCTCACCGAAAATAAATCGAGCCGCAAGGTTTGGTCGGAGTGCTACTTCTGGTCGTTTCCCTACTACCTGGTCGGAGCGGCCGTGGTGGGGCTGGTAGGAATCATCAACCAGCGCGCGGGATGGCAGACATCGCTGCTGGTGCTGCCCGTGATTTATTGGGTATACCGCTCCTATCGCCTCTACCTGGGACGGTTGGAAGCCGAGAAAGATCGGGTTGAAGTTGAGAAGCGGCATGTGGAGCAGATTGCATCGCTCAACATGCGAACCATCGAAGCTCTCGCACTCGCCATTGAGGCCAAAGATCACACCACGCACACGCATCTGCAGCGAGTGCGCACGTACGCGGTCGAAATCGCCAAAGAGATCGGCCTGTCATCGGATGAGATCGAAGCCTTGCGCGCAGCCGCGCTGCTGCATGACATCGGCAAGCTTGCCGTGCCCGAGCACATCATCAACAAACCCGGCCGGCTAACTCCGGAAGAATTCGAGAAGATGAAGGTGCATCCCTTGGTGGGTGCGGAAATTCTGGATCGCGTGGCCTTTCCGTATCCCGTGGCTCCCATCGTGCGCTGCCATCACGAAAGATGGGATGGCTCAGGTTATCCCGCGGGTCTTGTTGGCGAAGAGATTCCAGTCGGAGCACGGATCTTGGCTGTTGTGGATTGCCTGGATGCTATGGCCTCAGACCGGCAATATCGGCCGGCCATCCCGCTGGATCGAGCCATGAGTACGGTGAAAGAGAGAGCGGGAACGTGGTTCGACCCGAAGGTTGTGGAGGTGCTGGAACGCCGCTTTGTAGACTTGGAAGGCATCGCGCAAAACGTTGAAGACGGCTTCGTCCCCTCCGGATTCTCGAAGGGCCTGCGCGTGGAACGGGGGCTTGCTCCGGCTGCGGGATTTGAGAAGTCCGCTGACAACCCGCAGAACGACGCTGACTTTCTGACCTCGATCGCATCAGCCCGGCAAGAGGCACAAGCGATGTTTGACTTGAGCCAGGACCTGGGCAACTCGCTCAGCCTGAGCGAGACGCTTTCGGTGCTGTCGATGCGGCTGCGCAAGCTGGTTCCCTACGACTCCATCGCTGTTTTTGTGAACCGCAATGGCTGGCTGCTGCCGGAATTGGTGAGCGGCGACAACTTTCGCATGCTGTCGTCGTTGAAAATCCGCATGGGCGAGGGCTTGTGCGGGTGGGTAGCGGAGAACTGCAAGCCCATCATCAATGGCAATCCGCAGGTGGAAGTGGGTTACCGCTTCGACCCGGAGAAGCACACGGTTCTGTCTTCGGCGCTGGCCGTTCCGTTGCAAGGATTGAATGGCGTGGTGGGCGTGCTGGCGATGTATCACTCGACAGTGGACGCATTCACGCCCGACCACCTGCGAATTCTGCTGGCCGTGGCATCCAAGGTCGCGCTCTCTGTGGAGAATGCATTGAAGTATCAGCAGGCGGAGAGTTCGGCAACTACGGACTTCCTCACCGGCCTGCCCAATGCGCGCTCGTTGTTTGTACACCTGGCGCAGGAAGTGGCGCGCTGCCGCCGCACGAAGACCTCGCTGGCGGTGATGGTCTGCGATATTGACGGGCTCAAGAAAATTAACGATTCGTTCGGGCATCTGGAGGGGGACAAACTACTGCGCGAGTTCGGCACACGGTTGCGGGACGCGTGCCGCGGTTATGACTACGTGGCCCGCATGGGTGGCGACGAGTTCGTGGTCACGGCTCCCGGACTCACTCTTGAAGCTGCCGTGGAAAAGACCCTCCGCTTGAACCAGGCAGCCGTCGAGTCGGGGCGGCACGCCTGCGGACAAGACCTTGTAACGCTCAGCGTTGGCACTGCCTTCTGTCCGGAGGACGGATATGACGTGGAGGCATTACTCGCCGAAGCCGACCGGCGCATGTACGCCGTCAAACAGACTCATCATGCGCAAGCCGCGCCGGACGCGAACCCTCTGGCGCAAGGTGCTTCGGGAGAATAGATGCGCAGGCTCCGATGGAAAATCGCCGGACACGCGCTGACTCTCGTGGCAACGATTTTGATTGGAGGATTGCTTTCCGCCACGTTGGTGCGCCTTGCGCCGGGATTCGATGCGGACGAGCGCGAACTGGACCCGCACTTGAACGCGCAGAGCGTACAGGCGCTGCGCGATGCCCGGCATCACGACCACAACATCTTCCGATTTTATCTCACCTATATGAAGCGGGCTGCAGCTGGCGATCTGGGAACCTCGCTCGCCTTGGGGCAACCCGTTCGCACGTTGCTGCGTGATCGAGCGCCACTCACGCTGCGGTTGCTCATCGTGGGGTTGGCGCTTGCATGGCTGCTGACCTTGACCCTGGCTTTGAGCGCGGCGTGGCTGCGGCTTTCGGTTTACGACACGCTGACCACAGTGGTGAGCGGAACGCTTCTTTGCCTTCCCGCCGCGGTTTTGGCGCTGCTTTCGGTCTTGTGGAATGTGCCCGGCTCATTGGCGATTGCGCTGATTGTGTTCCCGCACACGTACCGCTATGCGCGAAATCTTCTGGTGAAGGCTTATTCCCGGCCTCACATCATCACCGCACGAGCAAAAGGATTGGGAGAAGCTCGCATTCTCTTCTGGCACGTAGTGCCGGTAGTAATGCCGCAGTTGCTGGCTGTCGCCGGAGTGTCAGTCAGCATGGCTGTGGGCGCAGCCATTCCAGTCGAAGCTTTGTGCGGGTTGGCGGGCATTGGACAACTGGCCTGGCAGGCGGCTCTGGCGCGCGATTTGCCCCTGCTGGTAAACATCACGGTTCTGGTGACGCTGGTAACCTTGCTGGCCAATTCCGGGGCAGATGTAATCGGTTATGTGGTCCGGGGCCAGGAAGCATGAATCTGTGGCGAAAGCTGGCGTGTGCGGTATTAGTGCTCGTGCTGGGCGCGTCAGTCACGGCGAACTGGCTGGCTCCTGCGGGATATGCGCGGCAGTATCGCGAGGCGACGGACGCTCCCCCGTCGCGGGCGCATTGGCTGGGAACGGATGAAATTGGACGTGACCGGTTTGCCCGCGTGCTGTACGGAACGCGGATTTCTTTATTGCTGGCTCCAGCCGCGGCGCTGCTTTCAACGCTGATGGCGGCGTTGATCGGAGGGCTCGCAGGATACCTGGGCGGCATCTGGGCGCGAATGGCGATGGCCGTAACCGATTTATTTTTGTCGCTGCCCTGGCTGTTCCTGCTGATCACGGCGCGGGCGCTGTTGCCGCTGAATGTGTCTCCATTGGTTTCGGTGCTGGTGACCTTCATGCTGCTGGGGCTTCTCGGTTGGACCGCAGCAGCCAGGGTTTTGTGCGCGACCGCAGGAACTTTACGAGGATCGGATTTTTTGCGGCAGGCGCGGGCCGCAGGGCTTCCCGCACAAAGATTGTTTTGGGTGCACGTGGTACCGAATTTGAAGCCCGTGCTTTACGCACAGTTTTGGATTTCGATTCCAGTCTTCATCTTGAGCGAAGCTAACCTTGGCATTCTCGGCTTGGGCGTCGCAGAGCCAATGCCGTCATGGGGAAGTTTGCTGAAGGAACTGGAGGGGCTGGTTTCCATCGGCGAGGAACCGTGGAAGTTTGTGCCGTTGATTTTGCTGGTAGTGGTAGTGACGTCGTTTCAGCTTTTGCTTTCCAAGCAGGAGGAGTTGGCTGCATGAATCGCCACAAAAACAATTTGCCAAAGATGACAAATCCATGCGGGAAGGCAATCGCACTTGCGGTGCTCTGCCTGGGACTTCTGCTCGACAACGCGGCCGCTCAAGGCGGTGGAGAACTGAGGTTTTGCCTGCGCGCCGAGCCGAAGACTTTTGACCCACTCAAAGTCGAGGACGATGCTTCCGGCGCGATCCGTTATTTGACGGGAGGCACGCTGGTGCGGGTGAATCGCCAGACTCAAGAACTGGAGCCTGGGCTGGCTGTGTCTTGGAAAGTTTCGAAAGATGGCCGGCAGATCTCGTTCCGCTTGCGCAGCGGAATCTCCTTTTCCGATGGCACACCGTTTTCCGCAAACGATGTGGCTTACACCGTTCAGCAATTGATGGACCCGGCGCTGCACTCGCCCACGGGCGATGCCTTCCGTTCGGGCACGGGCAACGTGGAAACCAAAGTGATTTCGCCGACTCAGATTGCGATCACGTTTCCGGCGGCGGTGGCTGGGCTGGATCGCCTCTTTGATCAGGTCGCAATTCTCTCAGAGCATTCACCCAGGAAAGAGATGGCCGTGCTAGGGCCATTTATGGTCGCCGACTACAAGCTCGGGGCGTCGGTTCTCTTGAAGCGCAACCCTAACTATTGGAAAACGGACGAACAGGGCCGCAAACTTCCATATCTTGATTCGATCAAGCTGGACATTCAGCCCAATCGCGATGTGGAGTTGCTGCGCTTCAAGCGCGGAGAACTGGACCTGATCAACTCTCTCGACAGCGAATACTTCGACAAACTGGCCACCACTTCGCCGCAACTCGTACACGATGCCGGTGCGTCGCTCGATAGCGAGCAACTCTGGTTCAACCAGGTCGCGAAGGCGCCGATTCCCGCGTTCAAGAAGAACTGGTTCCGCTCGGCTAACTTCCGCCGGGCAATTTCGGAAGCCATCAACCGTGAAGACTTAAGCCGCGTGGTTTTCAAAGGGCACGCGCAGCCGGCCGTGGGGCCGTTCTCCCCGGCGAATAAATTCTGGTTCAACAGCAAGCTGAAGCCTCAGACTTACAGCTCAGAAGCCGCGCTGAAGGCGCTGCAGGACGAGGGCTTCCGCATGGAGAACGGCGCGCTTAAAGACAAAGACGGCAACCTGGTTGTGTTTTCTATTATCACGAACGCCGGCAACAAATACCGCGAGCGCATGGCTGTGCTCATTCAGGACGACCTGCAGAAGATCGGCATCCACGTGAATGTCGTTACGCTCGACTTCCCTTCTCTGATCGAGCGCATGACCCAGACCTTCGACTATGAGGCCATCATTCTCGGCCTGACCAATGTGGATTTGGATCCCATGGGTGAAATGAACGTGTGGCTGAGTTCCTCGGAAAATCACCAGTGGAATCCGCAGCAGAAGACTCCTGAAACCGCATGGGAAGCCGAAATTGACCGCCTCATGCGGGCGCAGGCGTCATCGAGCGATCCCCAAAAACGGAAGGAAGCGTTCGACCGCGTGCAGGAAATCGTGGTCGAGCAGGAGCCGTTCATTTTCCTGATTAACAAGAACGCGCTTTCCGCAGTTTCGACAGGGGTCCACGGCGCCGCCCCGGTGATTCTGTCTCCGCAGACATTCTGGAACGCGGAACAGCTTACTGTGGTGGCGAAGTAGAACAACATCTTTGCCACGGATTTGCACCGATTCTCGCGGATTTAAGCGCTACTAACCAGCCAGGCCAAAACCAGATGTCGTCCGTCTCGCAAAATCCGGTTCTGTTGTCGGCGCACTTCTCCGTACAATATGCGGGCAAGCCGCCGGTTCTGCGCGACGTGCGTTTGGAAATCCAGCGCGGCGAAGTACTGGGGCTCGTGGGGCAAAGCGGCTCAGGCAAAAGCACGCTGGCCATGGCGATTCTTGGCCTTCTCGATGAAAAGCGGTCTCCTGCCCAAGGCACAATTAAATTTCAGGACACCGATCTCTTGCAACTCTCGGAGCGCGAACTGCGGGCGATCCGCGGCCGTTCAGTTGCCCTGGTGTTGCAAAGTCCCCTAGCTTCGCTGAATCCGGCGCTCAAGATTCGAACCCAGCTCAAGGAAGCATGGCGGGCCCATGCATCGGGCACACGCGAGGATTGCGCGAACGCAATACGCGCTTCCCTGCAAAGCGTTTCCCTACCTGGCGACGACGAATTTCTGCGCAAGTATCCATCGCAGATGAGCGTGGGCCAGGCGCAGCGAGTGCTGATTGCCATGGCGGTCATGCATCGCCCCGCGCTGCTTATCGCCGACGAAGCCACCAGCGCGCTCGATGTGATTACTCAATCCGAGATTCTGGCGCTGTTCCGCGAACTGAATCGCTCCACGGGGATGGCAATTCTATATATCTCTCACGATCTTGCATCGGTAGCAGGGATTTGTGACCGCATCGCCATTCTTCATCAGGGCGAGATCGCAGAGTGTGGCACGACCGAACAGATTTTTGCGAATCCACAGCACCAATACACGCAGAAGTTAATGGCGGCGATGCCGCGGCTTGCGCCTGCGAGCGCACAGCAAACGAAAACCGCAGCGGCGCGCTAGAACTATCCTCGGTCCGATGTCAACCCAACCCGTTCAAAAACCCATGGTGTCATCCGCCGACGGCCCATAGGTCGCGGGCACAGGTTTATCGTTCAACCGCAAATACACGCCAAGCTGGGCGCGGTGATGGACCAGGTGATTCAGAAACATTTCCCGGTAGGCGAGAAATCGCGATCCCTCAAAAATCGTCTTGCCCTGAAAGCTCAGCTTCCAGTTTTCCTTCCACGCTTCATCCTTGGTGGCTTGCAGAGTAGCGCGAACCTTGGCTGTGCCCTCATCGAAAACCCGCACCAACTGCGCGGCAGATTCGAACGGCACCGGGGTGATGCTCCCTTTTGAAAAATCCAACTCGGGCGTAGTGAGTATGATCACGCCAAAGCTGGCAAGTTGCGCAATGTGAGGCGCCAGTTTGCCCAGAGGCATCGACTTGGCATGAGGCGCAAAATCTTTCTTGTCGGCAGGAACGCGCTCCAGGGCCGTCCGCGTCTTTTTCATTTCTTCATCGAGTTCTGGTAGCAGCAATTCGTTAATTGGCATGATGATCTCCGTAGATTCCAGTATAAGGGCGGTTTATGACGCATTGGTAAATGCCCTTCACAAAATTCCGCGAGACCGCACAGCATAGACGGCCGACAGAACTTCATCCCGAGTTCATGGCTGTTGATGCAACTCTCGCGCCAGCCTCGCGCGAAGCAAAGGGCCGTCCCGCTTGCTACGGGGGGTAATCGCTACAAGCCCCCAAAGTAACCGCTCATCGATCTGTGGGACAAACTGTCCCGCGCCCTGCATCAGAGGACAGAGTGGCCCAAAAGCCTTCCGAGCCGCCAGCATTATCCTAATGATTACAACAACTTACATACAGCCGGTTGGTCTTGGCCGTGCACAAGCTAAGCCGAGTCTTAGCGCGAATCCTGTGCCACAGAAGGGTGAGTTCATGTCGCAGACAGTGAAACGAAAGAGCCAGAATCGAGGCCAGCGCCACAGCGCAGCATGGGGTAAGCGCTTAAGCATGCTGTTGCTGCTCCTGATTGCGGAGACTGCCTTCGCCCAGAACTGGGAAGGCAGTCCAAGGCCGGTCGGCAAGTTCGCCCCGGACCTGGCGCCCATCGCTGCACGCGCAAATCACGGTGCCGCTGCAAATGAGACCGTGAGTGTGATCGTGCAGTATAAACAGCTTCCGCAGGCGGAGCAGGAAGGCCGAGTGCAACGCCTCGGCGCGCGCCTCAACCACAGACTCCACATGGTTAAGGGCATCGCTCTGACAATTCCGGTAAACGCCCTGCCCGCTTTGGAAGCCGACCCCGAGGTTCTTTCCGTAAGCGTCAACCACCCCATGAAGGGCCTGGATGACGTCAGCGATGTAGCCACTGGCGTCCCTGCAGCCTGGAGCGCCGGCTACAACGGAGCAGGAGTTGGCGTAGCGGTGATTGACAGCGGCATCAACGACAGCCATCCCGATCTGTGGGACTCGACCGAGTCTTATTCGCGCGTGGTTTATCACCAGGATTTCACTGGCACCACGACCTCAAACTCGAGTGGGGCGCAGTACGACCTGTACGGTCACGGCACCCACGTAGCCGGAATCATTGGCGGCAACGGCTACCTCTCCGGCGGGAACTATAGCGGAGTGGCGCCGGCTGTGAATCTCGTCAACCTGCGCGCTCTGGACGCCAATGGCGCCGGCACTGACAGTACGGTGATCGCGGCCATTGAGGAAGCGATTACGCTGAAGAACACTTACAACATCCGAGTAATCAACTTGTCGCTCGGGCGTGGCATTTTCGTCAGCTACACGCAAGATCCTCTCTGTCAGGCAGTGGAATCAGCCTGGAAAGCCGGGATTGTGGTCGTGGTGGCGGCTGGCAACTACGGACGCCTGAGCGTCAACGGCAGCAACGGATTTGGAACCATCACCGCTCCAGGCAACGATCCCTTCGTGCTCACCGTCGGCGCAATGAAGGCCAATGGTTCGTCTTCTCCAGCGTCCGAGACGAAAGCGAGCTACAGCTCCAAGGGTCCCACCACATACGATCACGTGGTGAAGCCTGACATTATGGCTCCGGGTAACGACATCGTCTCGTTGGCGGCTCCTGGTTCTACTTTGGAAGCAACTTATCCTCACGAATTGGTCACGGGCAGCGACGGCAACAACGACTATATGACGCTGAGCGGTACCAGTATGGCAACTCCGGTCGTGGCCGGAGCCGTGGCATTGCTCGTGCAGCAGAACAGCGCGCTTACTCCGGATCAGGTGAAAGCGCGCCTGATGAAGTCTACGTACAAACCATTCTCAATCCGTTCTTCTTCCGCCTATGTTCCCCATCTCTTGCAGACCTTCACCGACTTCTACGATCTGCTTTCGGTCGGCTCGGGCCTCCTCGATATGCAGAACGCAGTCACCAATACCGACCTCGCTCCGGCCACGGTGGGCGCAGCGCTGTCTCCGTCGCTAGTCTACAACCCAGTAACGGGCGTAGTTTCCCTGGTTGAGGGAAACGGCAGTGTGGCAGCGGGCTCGGTGGTTTGGGGAACTTCCGTGGTTTGGGGTACGTCGGTCGTTTGGGGCACAAACGTAACCGGCACCTCCGTGGTCTGGGGCGCGTCGCTGCCCTGGAATGACAATCTGTTGGGCGCTTTTAGCGTCGTTTGGGGCACGAGCACTGGCAGTGGAACACAAGCCACAAGCGTGGTTTGGGGTGCGACCGCGACGAGTACCGACGCCGCCTTCTCCGATGCTGGAGACGATGAACAGTAGCCGTGAGCAATAAAACCAAAGAGAGGAGAGGATTATGGAACCCAATACACGGCTAACGCAAACATTCATCGGACTGATGACCCTGGCGGCGATAGCAAGCACTCTGTTCGCAAGTTGGGCCAGCCACGCGCTGCATACTTCCTACGCCTTGGCTATCCTGGCGCTCGCGGCGGCAACGTCACGCATGAAGATTAAGCTGCCGGGGATTGACGGCAACATGTCAGTCAACCTCCCCTTCCTGCTGATGGCGGTGGTTAATCTAAGCGCACTGGAAGCTGTCTTGATCGCTTGCCTCTCTACGGTAGTACAGTGCTGGCCAAAATCGGGCGGCAAGTTCAAACCGGAGCAGATGCTGTTTAACGTCAGCATGATGGCTTTCGCGACGAGCGTCGCCAACCTGATCTGGAATGCAGGGTGGGTGGGCAAGGGGGCGTGGGCCTCCGAGCCGCTGATGCTGGCTTCGGCAACCGCTGCTTTCTTCCTGGGGCAAACGGCGCCCGTGGCCGGCATCATCAAAGTGGCCGAGGGCGCGGCCCTGCGCCGGGTCTGGCTCGGCATCGCGCAGCTCTCATTCCCCTACTATGTCGTAAGCGCGGGCATGACCTCCATGGTGAATCTGGTGAGCCATCACATAGGCTGGCAGTCAGCCTTGGTGGTCTTCCCGGTGATGTACGGAATCCACCGCTCTTATCGCTTGTACTTTGGCCACGCGGCGGAGGCTCTGCGCCCCGCACCACTGGCTAGGGCGGCCAGCGCGGGAGCCTAGAGAGAGAACCCGGCAGTAGTAGAAACAAAGGCCGCCTGCGAAGGCGGCCTCTGTATTTGTGTTCGCTCGAAAAACTAGTTGGGCATGACAACGCTGTCGATCACATGAATCACGCCATTCGATTGAAACACGTTCGGCATGGGGGAAAAATGGCGGGTGGGGCAGGCCTTCCAAGTCCTGCGTCAAGAGTGCACTAGGAGTTAACCGGGTTTCAGTCCTGAGGATCAGCGGTCTCAGGCGTCTTGGGTGTTGTCCCGCTTCCGCCGCTCAAACGTTTCCCGCAAATCTGCTTTCACCACTTTTCCATAAGCCGTCCGCGGCAAAACGTCAACAAATACAAACTCGCGCGGAAGTTTATACTTGGCCAGCTTATCTGCAAGAAATTTCGTAAGTTCGTCGGCTGAACAGCCACTCGCAACCACAAAGGCAACTCCAATCTCGCCCCAAGTAGGATGCGGAACTCCGATAACGGCGGCATCACAAACCGCCGGGCATCTGAGCAATTCCGCTTCTATCTCCGCCGGATAAACGTTCACCCCGCCGCTGATAAACATATCTTTGGAGCGCCCCGCGATGTAAAAGAACCCTTCCTCATCGTAACGCGCCAAATCGCCAGTGTGAAACCAGCCAGCGCTATCGATCGCCGCTGCCGTCGCCGACGGATTGTTCCAGTAACCCTTGCACACGTGAGGGCCGCGCAAACACAGCTCGCCCGCTTCCCCCCTCCGAACCTCATTGCCTTCAGAGTTGAGAAGCCGTGCCTCCGTGAACATCATGGGCTTACCAATCGATCCTGGCTTGCGCATGGCTTCCTCAGGGGACATCGAAAAACAATTCACACCCACTTCGGTCAAACCATAACCCTGCTTAAGGGTCACGCCGCGCGCGCGATACGCGTCAATCAGATCGACCGGCAGTGGCGCTCCTCCGCTGATAAACCAGCGCAAATGGCGCAAGTCGGCCCCGCCGAATTCCGGAGCCTCCAGCAGCATTTTGAAAATCGTCGGCACGCCCAGAACCACCGTGCATTTGTGCGTGGTGATGGATTCCCACACTTCATGCGTATCGAATTCACGATGCAGAACGATCGTGCCTCCAGCGACAAAAATCGGCACAAGAAAAGCCGCCAATCCTCCAGCGTGATACAAAGGCGTGAACACGGGACTGATGTCGTCCTCCCCCAACTGCCAGCACACGGCAGTGTTGTAGCCGTTCCACGTCACCATGCGGTGCGGGATCATCACTCCCTTCGGTTTTCCGGTTGTGCCGCTGGTGTAGAGAAGACAATAAATATCCTCCGGATCGCACGGCGTAGACACCCAGCTTGACGATTCGATTGAGGCGACGTTGCTCGCATAGTCTAGGTCGTGCGAGCCTTCCTCATCGTAGACTGTTTCCTCCGTCGCCAGATCCAGCCCAATCCAATGTTCGATCGAGCATTCCTGCTTGAGTTGCCGAATCCTCTCGGTCAGTTCGCCGTCATAGAGCAACGCTTTAAGCCCACTGTCTTTAGCGATCACGCTCAACTCGGCCGCAGTAAGCCGGGAGTTAAACGGAACCAAAACAATTCCTGTCTTCCCCGCCGCGAAAAAAGCGTCCAAACATTCCACGCGGTTCTTGGCGAAAATGCCGATACGGTCGCCTCTCACCAGGCGGCATCGGTCAAGCCACAATCGCGCGCAGCGAATGGCGCGGTCATTGAGTTCGCGATAAGTAAAACGCTGTTGCGTAGGAACGTAAATGAGCGCGATGCGTTCCGGGCTAAGCCGCGCACGCTCACCGAGAATGTCGCCGTGAATCATGAATCTGAATCCTGTCCCTAAGGCATCCGGAAAGCGACTCCAGCCTGGTTATATCCCACACCGGATCCCACCAGCACAACCAATCCGCCAGAGCGCAGCTTGCCCTTCTCAATCGCATCGTGCAGAGCCATGCCCACGCACGCGGAACCAGTGTAGCCGCATTCTTCCATAATCGTATGCGTGCGCTCGAAGGGCACGCCAAGATCGGCCATCACGTTTTCGATCGTCGGCTTGCGCACTTGCGTAAAAATGAAGAGATCCACATCGTTCAGGCCAAACCCGCCTTCACGGGCAAGGCGGCGGGTGAGCATCGGCCAGCCCTCCTGGTTGATTTCTGGAGGATAGCGCTCGATGAACTGCACTTGGGTTCTCCCCGCGCGCACGGCAGCCTCGGTGGCGGGCTCGGCCGCGCCTCCAGCGTAAATTCCCCAGCGACGATGATAGGAACCGTCCGCCTGCATCGCGGATGCGATGAAGCCGGGATGGTCCGCAGGCTCCAGAACCGCGGCGCACGCGCCATCTCCATAAAAAAAGATCGTCGGATCGTTAGGATTAGCCAGCCGATGCATCATGTAAGCGCCGACAACAAGCACAGTCTTAAGCGAAGCATTCGTTGCAATCAGGCCAGCGCCCGCGGCCAATCCCGTAGGAAATGAAGCGCACGCGCAACCCACATCAAAAGTTCCCGCATTCTTCGCGCCCAGTTTGTGCTGCAGAACTACCGAGGTCGCCGGGGTGATGAAATCCGGCGAATCAGTCCCCAAAATAATCAGATCCACATCCTCGGGCTTGCGGCCGGCGCGCTCTAACGCCTGGCAGGCAGCAGCCAGGCCCAAGTCAGAGGTTGCCCAATTCTCCGGAGCGTACCAGCGCCTGCGAATACTCGTGGCGGTTTCGAGGTTGTCGATTTTTTCAGATTGGTCGGAGAATCGTGCCCGCAGAACATCGTTGCTAATTTCGATTTCCGGCAGGTAGCTGCCGGTGGCGACGATCGTGGCAAATCTCGGCATGGATGGGATTTTTTCTCGCAGAAGACTACAGAGTCAACCCGCCATCAACTCTGAGCACAGCCCCATTGATGAAGTCAGCTTCGTCCGAGGCCAGAAACAGGTAGGCATTCGCGACATCCCGAGGTTCCCCGAAACGCCGCATCGGAGTCCGGTCGCGCATCCCTTGCAGCACTTTTTCCGGCATCTTCTTCACCATCTCGGTAGCAATAAAACCGGGAGCCACCGCATTCACCGTAATGCCCCTAGGTCCCAGCTCGCGCGCCCAGGTCTGGGTCATCCCGATAAGGCCAGCCTTGGCCGCGGAGTAGTTGGTCTGCCCAAAATTTCCGGAGATGCCAACAATCGACGAAGCGTTGATGATTCTTCCGCTGCCGCGCTCCACCATATGCGGCGCCACCGCCTTGGTGCAGTTGAACACGCCGGTGAGATTCACTCCAATCACCTGGTTCCACTGTTCCGGAGTCATTTTCAGCAAGGTCGCGTCGCGTGTGATGCCGGCGTTGTTAACCAGAACGTCGATCGCACCAAACCTCAGCAGCACCGCCGCTACCATCGCCTCCACTTGACATAACTGCGAGACGTCGGCTGCCGCGTAAAAACCTTCTCCTCCCTGCGCTGCAATCTCCGTCAGCACCGAGCTCCCGTCGGGCGGCAAATCGCAAACCGCCACCCGCGCCCCTTCGCGGGCAAACATCAGCGCCGTTTCGCGCCCAAGTCCGTTCAATCCCCCAGTGATAATTGCTGTCTTTCCCTGCAGTCGCATTAAGCTCGCTACCCTCCCGATCCAGAAAATCCCAAAACATTCCGCGGGTCAGAACCATACGGGTCCCTTTCCCCGATCGCAGTAACAGATGTATCCGCTCGTCTCTCGTGTTAACTGGTAGCAGTTCCCTTCTGGAAGCACGGAGACATTAAACCGCCAAAACAGAAGCCGGATTATACAACCCGAAATCAGGCGCCGGGTGGGGGATCTGAAATGCCGGACTCTCGAAGATTCTTACAAACGTGAAGTTAACGTTTGGACAGACAACTGTCTCTAAGAAGGATCGCCGCTCGGGTGCAATGTGATCAATCGATCTAGTTTACTTCACGGCACGAGTCCTGCAAACCTGCAATGTTGAGGCCCTTTTGCGGGCGTGAGTCCTCACGAAGTGAGGGCGGGAGCCCGCAGCCGAAATCCCGAGCGCACCTTGCGAGGGATCTCCTCGTCCACATCTGGTGCCGGGAGGGGGAATCGAACCCCCACAGTCCTTTCGGACCTGCGGATTTTAAGTTGAGGCGCTTTGCGGGCGTGAGTCCGAACGAAGTGAGGACGGGAGCCCGCAGCCGAAATCCCGAGCGTTCTTTTGCGAGGGATCTCCTTCTCCACATCTGGTGCCGGGAGGGGGAATCGAACCCCCACAGTCCTTTCGGACCTGCGGATTTTAAGTCCGCTGCGTCTGCCAATTTCGCCATCCCGGCATCGTCGGGGCAGTCTCTGCTTCTTGAATCGTTGTCAGTATTGCACAGCAGCAGGGCCGCTGCCAGTCGATGCCGGCCACGCAAATCGCCCGCACGAAAAAGCCGCGACCTCCAGTGTCGCGGCCTCTCTCATTCATCTCTTTGTCAGCAACTCACGTCATTGCAAATGGATCATCTTTCCATTCGCGTCCAGAGTACCGTGCACTTTCACTTTCTTGCCTTCGAACTTCTTCACCTCATCTTGATGGTCGATGTCGTAGGTGTTCCCAGTAGCCGCATCCTGGAACACATATTTGTCACCCGACTTTACGATCATACCCATAAAACTCTGCGCACCGGCGGCCTGATCCTGAGAATTGCGAGACCGCTGTCCAGCCTGGTCGGGCGGTGGACTGGGTTCCTGATTCTGCTGCGTTTGGTCTGGTGGCGTCGATGGTTCCGCTTGCGAATCCGAGGGCGGGGTCTGAGGCGACGTTTGCTGCGCATTCAGCGCGACGGTTACGCTGAGGAAAAGGAGCAGAGCACTCACTATCGACAAGGACTGAACTTGTTTTTTCATGAAATCCTCCAAAAGATTTTTGCGACGCACTTTCTCGTCAGCCCGATGGCAGCAAACGGTTTGCCAAATGTCTTCCTGTCGCTCCGATTTCACGAGAGCAGGCATCTGTTCTATCTGCACGTCTTATGCTCATCTCACGATTCTTCACGCAACGCAAGCTACGGAGCCTCCGCGTGGAGAGTACAGGGAACTCCGTACCGGAAAACTACGTTCAGCCGCAAATCACGCACGCCGATGAGCAGATTTTGCTCGCTCACCTTTTATTTTGAGCGTATTGGTCCGCGCCTAGAAAGTGCAGCGACACGTAAGGCTCCTCCCCGACCACCCAACTGTCATGCCCCGGCTCAATAAAGAAAACGTCGCCGGCCTTCATCTCGATAACCCGGCCATCGTCCATCGCCGCCGTCGCCCGCCCCGAAATGACCATGCCGACATGCTCCACAGTGCAACTCTTAGCGCCCGCGGCCTTCCCCACGTGCAGCGACCACTTCCAGCCTGGCTGATAAGTCGCGCGTCCAATCGTCATCCCACCCACATGCACCAGTTCGAATTTTCCCTTCTCAAAAGTTCGCACCTCATCCGGCTGCTCAAACCTCTTCAGAATCACCTCGTACATAGCTGCCTCCTGCGAATAATTTGCCCTTAGTGTTGATTGAACCGAAGCCTCCCAAAATCGGCAATCAGAAATCAGCATTGAGTCACAAACATTTTTCAATGGCGTCGTTCAAGTCTCCGACAGTCTCCATTTCCCTCCGCATGCGGCGCAGGTTACGTCCGTACCATCCCAAGCGCTCTACCCGCTGTTAGGATGACGGCACGGCCAAACAGCATCCATATCGTTTGTAACGCGGCCCGCAATACCGCCTCAAAAGGATCCGCATGAAAATCCGATCGGTGATGTTCACCGTCATTGTTCTTCTGCTTTCGGCTCTGGCCCTGACCCAAGAGAAGGTCACCGAGACGCCCGTATTCTCAGCCACCTTCAATGGCGCTGTGAAAACCTTTACCGACGAAAACAACGCCAAGACCAGCAGCCAGGATTTCTACCAGTCCTTCAACAAAGGCGTCGAGGAGACCGTAGTCGTCCGCCACATCAACGACGACATTCCTGTGGACCAGTCGTCCTTAGACTTTTACGCAGCGCAAGCGGCCAAGCACGGTGAAATACTGGACGACCGCAGGAATGGCGCCATTCAGGGCCATATTTACACGTATGTCAACGTTCACAACCACAAAATCGACCACGTGGAACACCGCCGGCGTCTGATGGCCATCATCCTGAGCCCGCGCCTGGTGATACTTATAATGGTGACCGCGCCCCCGGACCAAGACGACGGCGGCGCTACCGACTTCGCAGCTCTGACCGACTCGCTCACCATCAAAACAAAATAACTCTGCTCGTGTGGAGCGGGCACTCTTGCCCGCTTGCCTGACCTTGATTATGAGCGTGCAGGACACGGATTATTCGTGCCGAAAACGCCGCACAATGATTCCGGCTATGGCCGCTGAGAGAGTGCCCTCTGCCAACAACGCACACCAAAAAAGCCGCGACTCTCGTCGTGGCCTTTGGTTTATCCGTGTGAATCCGCGAAAATCCGCGGCGAAAAGGTTTTAGTGTCTTCCCCCGCCAGGCCCGCCACGCCCACGATCGCGCCCGCCACCGCCACCGCCACGTCCTCCGCGCCCGCCGCGTCCACGATCCCGTCCGCCGCCGCCGGGTCGTCCACCGCGCCCGCCACGATCTCCGCCGTGCGGACGATCGCCGTGCGGCCGGTCGCTGCTAGGCACATGCGCGACGCCGTCGCGGTTGAAGTTTGGTTCGCCTTCCGCTTCCTCGGGGAAGTCGCCGCCGCCTTCAATTACCATGGTGCCGGTCGCCACCGGAGCGGCTTCGCCTTCCACAGCCGCGGCCACGGGTCCGCCTTCCGGAGGCGCACCGCCACCGCCCGGCGTCATTTTCGCGCGCTGCTCTTTCAAAATCGCTTTGCGCGACAACCGGATGCGGTTGCCCTCAACTGCCAGCACCTTCACCAGCACCTGATCGCCTTCTTTCAACTCGTCGCGGATGTCGCCGATGCGATGCTCCGCCACTTCGCTGATGTGCAACAACCCGTCGGTGCCGGGAATAATCTCGACGAACGCGCCGAAATCGGCGAGCCGCGTGACTTTGCCGAGATAGGTCTTGCCTACTTCCGCCGTCGCCGTAAGATCTCCGATGATCTGCAACGCCTTGGCCGCCGACGCCTGATCGCTCGACGCCACCTTCACCAGCCCGGAATCTTCCACGTCGATCTTCACTCCGGTCTGCTCGACGATCGAGCGAATCATCTTGCCGCCCGGCCCAATCAGATCGCGAATCTTGTCGACCGGAATCTGCACGGTATAGAAGCGCGGTGCGAAATCGGAAATCTTTTCCCGCGCTGCAGTGATGACTTCATCCATTTTGCCCAGGATGTGCAGCCGCCCGCGCTTGGCCTGTGCCATCGCCTCGCGCATGATCTGCGAAGTGATGCCAGCGACTTTAATATCCATTTGCAGCGCGGTGATGCCATCCTTCGTGCCGGCGACTTTGAAATCCATGTCGCCGTAGTGATCTTCAGCGCCCGCAATGTCGGTCAGGATGGCATACTGCTCACCCTCCTTTACCAATCCCATCGCGACGCCGGCCACCGGAGCCTTCAACGGAACGCCCGCATCCATCAGCGAAAGCGAAGCCCCGCAAACCGTTGCCATTGACGACGAACCGTTCGACTCGAGAATGTCCGAAACCACGCGCATCGCGTAAGGCCACGATTCTTCCGAAGGCAGCACGCCCGAAATCGCGCGCTCCGCCAACGCCCCGTGCCCAATCTCGCGCCGCCCCGCTCCGCGCAGGAACGCAACTTCACCCACCGAAAACGGCGGGAAATTGTAATGTAAGATAAATCTTTTCTTGGCCTCGCCTTCGAAGCCTTCGAGGCGCTGCATGTCGTCGCTGGTGCCGAGCGTGGTGGTGACCAGCGCTTGGGTTTCGCCGCGGGTGAAGATGGCGCTGCCATGAGTGCGGGGCAGGACGCCGGCTTCGATCCAGATTTCGCGGACTTCGTCGAAGGCGCGGGCGTCGGGACGGTGGTGCTTCCCGATCACTTCTTCGCGGAAGATGCGCTCGCGCAAGACTTCAAAATAATGCTTCAGCTTGGCCTGCGCATCTTCATCTTCTTCGGGAATTTCGGCCAGCAACTGTTTCTTCAGATCTCTGACCAGCGTGTGGCTCTCCGCTTTGGGATGTTTCTTGGTGTCGAGACGATCGGACAGATCGGCGCCGACTTTCTTCTTCAGCGCATCGTAGTAAGCCTCGTCGAATTCCGGCGGCGTGACTTCCCTCTTCTTCTTGCCGGCCCGCGATTGCAGGTCTTTGATGGCGGCGCAGATTTTCTTGATCTCGGTGTGCCCGAACTCAATCGCGTCAACGACGACTTCTTCGCTAACTTCTTTTGCACCCGATTCGATCATCACAATGAAATCCGAGGTGCCTACGACCATGATGTTCAGCAGGCTTTCGCGCATCTCGTCGTAGGTGGGATTGATGATGAACTTTCCGTCGATCTGGCCGACGCGCACCGCGCCGATGGGACCAAGGAACGGAATATCAGAAAGCGTGAGCGCCGCAGACGCGCCGTTAATGCCGAGCACGTCGGGATCATTATTCGTATCGGCGGAGAGCACGAAGGCAATGACCTGGGTCTCGCACTTGAATCCGTCGGCGAACATCGGACGCACCGGGCGATCGATCTGCCGGCTGGTGAGCACTTCGCGCTCGCTCATCCGGCCTTCGCGCTTGATGAAGCCGCCGGGAAAGCGTCCGCCGGCGTAGGTGTATTCGCGGTAATCCACGGTGAGGGGAAAGAAATCGATGCCCTCGCGCGGGTCGGCGTTGGCGGTTGCGGTGGCGAGCACGACGTTATCGCCCAGGCGGACTACGGCCGCGCCATGGGCCTGCTTGGCTAATTTTCCGGTTTCGAAGGAGAGTTGTTTGCCGCCGGCGAGGTCGACTGTAACGCTGCTAACTTCTGGTTTCATGTTTCATCCTTTAGAACAGCTCTTAGCTCCTAGCTCTTAGCTTTTAGCTGGGGGCGTTCGGCTCCAGGCGGATCGACAGAGGGGCGCGTCTGTACTTCCCAATCGAATCGAGATTGGTGGGGTGGGATGCGCTCAAAAGATGCACGTTGCAGAATTACCTCAATGCACGGCCGGCTTCGAGAGGAAGGCGGCGTTCTCTCAGATACGTTTGTGGGACTTCTTCTTCAGAAGATCCCGGAATTACTTGCGGATGCCGAGCTTTCCAATGACCGTCTTATAGCGCTCGGAATCGTATCTCTTGAGGTAGTCCAGTAAACGACGCCGTTTACTGACTAGCATGAGCAGGCCGCGGCGCGAGCCGTGGTCCTTCAGGTGCGTCTTGAAGTGGTCCGTCAACTGGCCAATGCGTTCACTGATGATGGCGATCTGAACCTCGGGACTCCCCGTGTCAGTCGCGTGCGTCTGGTACCGGTCAATGACGGATTTCTTTTGCTCTCTGGCTAACACTAACCTGGTGCACTCCTGTTCTGGTTTCGATTTATCTTGGTGACAGTAGTGAGGATATCAGGCGGGGGGTGGGGGTGTAAAGGCGGCGGCGGCAGCAAGCTTATTCGCGGTCGGTTGGGGTGCGGCGCGACACAGAGCGACGCGATGCCCGTCCCGCCCATGGAGTATACTTCGTGGCGAATCCAGGGGGCCCATTCCTTTCGAGACTTATGGAGGAGCAACGTGCCCGATCCCAAAGAAATACAGGAAGTACCCAAGTCGCCCGAATCGCCATTGGTGTTCATCAGCCACGACAGCAGGGATGCGGATCTAGCTGAGGCGTTTAGTAAGCTCCTCAAGAGCGTGAGTGCCGGGATGTTGAAGTCCTTCCGTTCCTCCGATAAGAAAGGGACCGAGGGAATCGAGTTTGGCGATGAATGGTACAAGATACTGATGTCGAAACTTGATAAGGCTTCGGACGTGGTTTGCCTTCTCACAGAGCGCAGTCTCGACCGACCGTGGATACTGTATGAAGCAGGCGTAGCAAAGGGGAAACTGGGAACTCCGGTGCACGGGATCGCGTTGGGTGTTCCACTGAGCAGGGTAAGCGCCGGTCCGTTTTATCAGTTCCAGAACAGTGACGACAGCAAAGAGTCCCTCGCAAAGCTGGTCCTTCAGTTGTGTCGAACGGATAGCGAACCTCGAGCCTGATCAGGACGTTGTGTCGGCACAGGTGCAAGCGTTCAAGGCGACGGTTGCCGACGTGCTGGAGACAATAGGCGAACAGAAGCATTCGGACACGAGCGAGGCGTTGGACGAGGGATCTGTGGCGAAGGTTTTGGAGGAGATGAAGCTGATTGTCCGCGAGTTGCCGCAGCGACTGGAGGAACAAATGATTGAGGGCCCGGAGCGATTCCGGGGCCGAAGACGCTTCCCCCGCCGACTCCATCCCGGGATGATTGATGAAATGGCTCACACGATTTCAAAACGCTCGGATGACCCAATCGGCGTGCTAATCATCGCCAGCTTGGTCCGCGATGATTTCCCTTGGCTATACGAGTTAGGCCTGGAGGCCTACCGCGGAGCAAAAAGCTCCAGCCTTGAGCGCGCGCACGAAGCGCTCAGGAGATTCCGAGACGCCGCCGAAGCGACTATACACGGACCGTTTATCGAGGAAATGGGCATCGGCGGCAAGGAGGCATACATGATGATGCGTGACCTTCCCATGCTCATCGATAGCTACATGCAACGGTTTCTAGAGAGGCGTGCCGGGAAGCGGGCCCGCGTGCCTGCAGTCGTTCGATCGAAGGAAGAAGAGACGGGCAGTTAGGTACGCGTCCGTGTCAGGGGCGCACTGAAAATAGCGGACCCAGTTCTTGCGCTAGGCGAGGTGTCCTTTGCCTGAATCCGAAGCACGATGGGCCAATGTCACCAGGAACTGGGAGGATTGGGCCAGATTCTGCGCAGGCTTTACCGTCGTTGTAACCGTCCTCTTCGTGGCTGCGTTTCTGCTTCTGAAATTTCTCCCGGCTGGCATAGAAGTTCAACCAACCAGCACAGGTACGGGAATGATTATCAAGAAGGCAGATAAGCCGCAGATTGCGGTGTTGATGCTCCCTGCTATGGTCGAGTGGCTTGACACTGGGATCCGACTTGACGACGAGCACCAGGCTGTATGTATCACCACCTCGGGACGAGTAAATCTTGCAATACACAGAGCGGTCGAGGCCGCACAGAGAGGAGAACGGCCCCGGGTGAGCTGGGTTGACCCAGACGGGAACGAAACGTATCCCAAACGGCTTGATGAGACGAGAAAAGCGCTCTTGATTATGCCCAGCCTGCCTTACGGCAAGGTGCTCGCGTACATCCGGCCAACCGGGGCCGATCTGCCGAGTAAGACAAATCCCAGACCGCCTGGCATTCAAGGAATCGGTAGTCAAGGTGAAGCGCGAGGTAAGGGTGAGTTGTGGCTAACCGTTAACGACTCGATCATTAAGGACGACGCTGCGTTGCGCAAGGCGTTCGCCGGCGGTGATAGCCAAGAGGTGCTGGACGAGGCTTATGGCAAGGGCGCCCGGACTGTGCTGCAGGAGCACGAAAGGTGGGACGAGTTTGTCAGGACGGGCTACTGGGACGCCCTATTCGCAGACAATGCCGGGGACTTCCTGATTCAGGTCGACTATTCGGGGAAATCATGCAGGACGCGAGGACAGTAACCGGAAACCTGCTGGCTTGCTGGCCGCCGTTTCCTCACTCCACTGCCACACGCTGCCCCGCGCGTCGCGGCCTTCGGGCGGGTGGCGTTGGGCTCGGGCATTAGCGTTCATCCGCGGAGAACAGCAGGTTCCTCACTGGGCTTTCAGCCCGGTTCGGAATGACATCCCTATCTTCAGCCCGGTTCGGCATGACATCCCTATTTTCAACCCGGTTCGGCATGACATCCCTTTTTTATTGCGCTGATACGTTGATAGGCGTTCTTGTGCCAATCTGGGCTTTTGCACCGGCTGGTTGTGACATCCGCTGCTGCAGTCTTACTGGCACATCCCTAAAATCTTGTCATTCCGATGCGCGCTGCAAGCGCGCGAGGAACCTGCTGTCCTCTGGAGTGGCAAGGGTTCGTGGTCGCGCGGGCGAACAGCAGGTTCCTCACCGGGCCTTTGGCCCGGTTCGGAATGACATCTTTTTTTTGGGGCCTATGAAGAATCGTTGTGCCAATTTGGGCTTTTGCACAGCGCGAGCGTGACCTCCGTCACCGCGAATAGTTTTGCCCCTCCTTAAACTCTTGTCATTCCGACGCGCGCTGCAAGCGCGCGAGGAACCTGCTGTCCCTTGGAGCGGCAATGCTTCGTGGTCGCGCGGGCAAACAGCAGGTTCCTCACCGGGCTTTCAGCCCGGTGAGGAATGCCGAGCTTTTTCTGTTCTCAGCCGGGTTCGGAATGACATCCTTACAGAACGCCCGCGGCGGCGAGCGACCTGCCGTCAGCCATTCCCTGCTGCTGCCTTCCTAGCGTCCGCAAATTGGCTGATTTCGACGGTTCCGTCGGGGAACTTGGCGGTGATCTTAAGTTCTCCGCCCATGGCCTTGATAAAGTCCTGGAGCGTGCTTACGTACATGTCCGTGCGGCGCTCCATTTTTGACACTGCAGCCTGATTGACTCTGAGGATGCGAGCGAGATGCACCTGAGTGATCGCCAGAGCCTCCCGGAGTTCATTGAGAGGCATCTCAGCGCGGTATTTCGCGGCTAAAGCGCGGGAACGTTCGCGGGACTCGGGGGACATTTTCTCCCGAAGAGTTTTGAAATTCTTCGCCATACGCATCATCCTTAATGTTCTCCAGAATTGTTTTCTGATCCTGCTACTCTTCTTGATGTTGCTGCTCAATTTGCCTCAGATGCTCGTCGAACAGGTCATCGGCAACCGGTACAAACTTGTCATACCACGCGGGGTCGCCGGTTTTGTCTCCCCCCAACAGAAGCAGCGCGGTACGACGAGGATCAAATGCAAACAACACCCTGAGGTGTCTTTCGTCTACCTTCCCCCGCAGCTCCTTCATGTTCGAGTGGCGAGAGCTTTCGATCCTGTCTGCATGCGGGCGCGACAGTGTAGGGCCACGCTCTTCGAGAAGATCAACCTTCGCGTCAATCTCCGCCTGTTCGTCTGCTGAGAGATCGTTCCACCAAGCCTCAAACTCATCGGTGAATTCGATCTCCCAAGCCATTTCGAATAGTATTCCATATATGGAATAGTCTGTCAAGGGAATGGTGGCGAGGTTGAGTTGGCCGTGGAAGCCTTCACGCGAATTCCAGGCCGTCGGGTTCTTGGAGCAGGTGCCAGGCTTCGCGGTAGGGGTTGTTGGGGTGGGATTTGCGGCGGTTTTTGGGGCTTAGGAGGAGGCTGGTTGCGCCGAGGATATGGGGGAGGGGGAAGATGAACCAGGAATCTTCGGGGATTACGTAGGCGGCTATGAAATCGATTTCGGAGAGTTTGTAGGGGACGGCGCTTCCGTAGATGCGGCGGTGGGTGTTGACGCGGTAGAGGCCGTCGACTAGTTGTGTGGTGGCTTTGACCTGGATGCGGATCAGGCGCGGGCGGGCTCGGTCGTCGAGGAAGGTGGCGTTCGGGGGTTGTTCAAAAAACTGGGTGCGGTGACAGTCGAGTATTACGTCGTAACGCTCGCTGTCGCCGTAGGGGTGGGAGACTCCGAAGCGGAGGCGGGCGGCTTTGAGAGCGAAGGCTAGTTGGGTAATCTCTCCGCAACGCTTGGTGGCGTCTTCGCGCTCGAAGGGAGTTTTGTAGGGGTTGGCTCTTGTGGGCAGGGCTTGGGCTGGACGCTGGTTGCGTCTGGGGGGTACGGCCCTTGCGTTTGGACAAAAGTCAGTTCTCGGTTCTCGGTTCTCAGTTCTCAGTAAAAGCAAAAGGCGCTCGCCGAAGCTCGCGCCTTTTCTTACTCTATATGTATAGGATAGCAGGTTGGGAGGGGTAAACCCGCCACATTCCGCGCATTTATTTCTCTAATGATGGCGGTGAGTTAGCGGGAAATGATCGAGTTTGGGGTCTTGACAAGATTTTGGGCGGGCGAGAGAACAGCAGGTTCCCTTCGTCAGGCTCAGGGCAGGCTCTCACCGGGCCTTCGGCCCGGTTCGGAATGACAAACCCTTTTTGGAGGCCGCTTTCCTCGCGCTGAAGCCGGGTTGATTTCTTGGGACTTTCTTACGCGGCGCTTGAAGCGCCGCTCTTCCACGTTACTGCACGCTACCGTGGTCCGACCGAGTTTCCGTTTCAAAGTCAGAATCAAGAATCAAGATCAAAGTCAAAAGCGTCGGACAGGAGTGTCCGACCCACACGTGCAAGGTCAAAGGCAAGCGGGAGGGAGTGCCCGCTCGGCAGCGTTCGCTCGTTTCCCTCCCCCAAATCCCGCTTTGGGCTTGCTTTTTGAGCGATACGCCGTCATGATTGCCGACGGCTTAATTGCCGACTACACACAGGAGTCACACATGAGAGCTTTCTCCAGAAATGTTGAGATCGTCATTGAAGGCGTCATTGGGATCGGCGGACTGATGGCGGTCGCCGTAGCGCTGTTTTTCGCCGTAGCGATTTCTCCTGCTTCCGCGCAGGATCGCGTCGAATCCGTTTGGAACGGACATAGGATTATCTATCCGGCATCCAGCATCGAGCATCCGGGCCGCATGCACACCAATTATTTCTATGTAGACTCCGACCAGCCCCAAAACAAGCCGCCCGCGGGAGCAGAAAACCCGGCATCCGTCGCCTGCGTGTATCAGTTGGTAGTCGGACTCGCTGGTTGCCCCATTAAAACCAGCACGGCGCTTCCCACCGGCGGATGGGGCGCGATTGCCATCGTGGATGCCGGCGATTATCCCAACGCTGCCAGCGACCTTGCCGCCTTCGATAGCTACTACGGGATTCCGGCCGCTGACCTCACCGTGACCTGGCCCGGCCACACCAAGCCGCCGGTCTATGCGGGCTGGCAAACCGAGGAGGCCCTTGATATCGAGTGGGCGCACGCCATGGCGCCTCAGGCGAAGCTTTACCTGGTGGAATCGGTGCAGGTGGATACCGACCCAACGTGGAACGCGGTGCAACTGGCTGCCCAGTTGGTGGCCTCGTCGGGCGGCGGCGTGGTCAGCATGAGCTGGGGCGATAAGGAAGTCAGCGCGGAACTGGGCTGGGACAAGTACTTCGTGCAAAATGGAGTCGTCTTTTTCGCCGCGTCGGGTGATTCCGGGCTTGGCGTTAGCATTTATCCCGGAGCGTCTCCCAATGTGGTGTCGGTGGGCGGAACCTATTTCACGCGCGACTCAAGCGGCAACTTCACCGACGAGAAATACGACAGCGGCGGCGGCGGCGACAGCAGTCCGTTCGAGCCCCGGCCCAGCTATCAGAGTGGAGTTGTCGGCGTTGTCGGATCCAAGCGCGGATATCCGGATGTGACTTCCAACTTCTGTTGTGCCGCGATTTATCTCAACGGCGCCTGGACTTCGGTGGGCGGCACCAGTTGGGCGTCACCAACCTTCGCGGGCATCGTGAACGCTGCCGGGAGCAAGGAACTCTCCACCGCCGACCAACTCACGTTGATGTACGGCGTCCTGGCCAATCCCACCGAGTACGCCACCGATTACTACGACATCACGAAAGGGAGCACGAAATGCGGGACGGGTTTTGACAAATGTTCGGGAATCGGCTCGCCTCGCACCTACGCGGGAAAGTGATTCCTGGTGTGATCTTGAAACTGGGGGCTGGCTGGCCCTGAGGCTGTCCCACCCTTCGCGATTTTCGAAGGGTGGGCACCTTGGACGATGGCAGGGACTTCGCTAACGTTGGATCACGGCTGTCCTGCGGTAGCTCCGTAGTTGAACGATTCAATCTGGGATTGAGGTCCGTGGTGCCCACCTTTCGAAAACCGCGAAAGGTGGGGCAGCCTCCTTCGTGGCGCTGCAAACGTGCGCCAGACCGTCGGGCGGGAGTGCCCTCTCCAGACGAGCAACCTCACTTCCCTATCACGAACAGGTGGCCGTCGTTTTGGCTGTATTCCTTGCCATCTTCCCCAATTGCCAGCGGCGTGTAGGCGGCGCCGATGGCTTCCAGCAGGAAGATTTTCTGGAGTGGCGTGGTGAAGACGCCTTTGTGTCCCTGGGGAATGGAGTAGACGCTGCCATCTTCGCTAGTGACGTAGACGATGCCCTGGCTGTCGATGGCTGGAGCATTTACGCACCACTCGTATCCGTTGGGATGGGTGCTGTCGATGGTGGTGTTTTGGAAAGACCATTCGACGTTCATGTTGGAATCAATCTGGGTGAGATAGTACGGGCCCTCGGGCAAGGGCTTGCAGACCGGGCTGCCGATAAACGTGCAATAGGCCGCCGCTGGATAGTGATTGTCTTTGGTGACCAGAGAGTAGGTGCCGTCGTGCTGGTAGACGGCGGGAGTGGAATCCCAGCCGAAGGTGTAGGCATTGAGGTAGTTTCCCTGCGAGTCGAAGTGCATGAGATGTCCGCGGCCGTAGTTGTAGTCGTCAACGACGGGCATAACCACGGAGCCATCGGGCAGCACGGTGGGCGAAGACGAAGCTTCATCGCTCAGGTAGCCGGAGCCTTTCTGGTTGGTGGAGGGATCAATGCCTACAGGTGTTCCGTAGCGGCAGGAGTTGGGCTTGGTGGTCACGCCTTTGGGAGCGATGGGCAGCAGGATGCCGCAGCCATCGCTGAGGCGGTGTTGCATGCTGGCCGACCATTTCAGGGAAAGGTCGGGATTGACCGCGATGAGGTAGGAAACCATCATGTCCAAATGCGCGGCGCTGGCGGTGTAGATGGTGCCGTCAGGGCCGACAGCGGGAGCGAGGTTCACAGAGGGGCGCTGCGAACCGCAGCGTTGCTTTGGCGGAATCGAGGTAGAAGTCGGCGGCCACGGTAGCAGTTTCTGAGAGCTGGGAACGCTGTTGAAGGTAGAGGGACAAAGCTTGGCAATGCCCTCCGGCGCGCCGGGCGTGAGCGTGGCGTAGGTGACGGTTGCCGAAGTGTCATCGGGGAGAATCTTGACCAGCCACGCCCCCGCGATATCGTTTTGCTGCCAGGGATCGCTGGCGGTGGAGAGATCGAGAACGTTGTAATAAATGTTGCCATCTTCGCTAGCGGTGAGCGGGCTGGAAACGTAAGTGAAAGCCGGGTTGATGGAGATGGAAGCAAAGGGATTGATGTGCGAGACGGACGCGCCGGTCTGCTTATCGACTTTCCAGACAGTGCCGGAGGCGCCGGGGACGTAGAGGTATCCGTTGGCGAGCGCGGGATGGAACACGGGCTCCCATCCGATAAGGCCGACGGATGCGCTGCGAAAATCGGTGTCATTGGGTTCAGGTTTCCAGTCAGAAGTGAAGAGCCAGGACTGAGTGGGCTTGCCGTTCGTCCAGTTGTAGCGGGCGACATTCCATATCATCCAGTTCCAGGCATTGGGCCCGCAAGCCTCGCCATACTCCCAGCCGGCCAGGGGATTGCAGTCAATGTATGTGCCGGTCTTTTGCAGCATGTAGAAGCTGTCGCCGTCGATGAGCGTCAACTGATAATGAGCGCTTAGAACGGCCTCGCCAAAGACTGGTTTGTTCTCGGTCTTTTCCTGGCCCACGAAGGGATCGTAAATAATGTCGGCAAGTTTTTCGTTGAGGGGCTGCGCGTTGACGTTGACCATGCCGGTGTGGGCGGGATTGCTCCCCCACTGCGACCAGAAGGGCAGATCATTATGGCCAAAGCCGGTGAGGAGCAGGATGGCAAGAATTAGAAGAGCAAGGATTGGGAAGATACGCGAAGGTGTCATGGGCTTTCCCTCCAAACGCCGCGTGGGGCGCGGCTGCGGATGGGGATTTTAGCACGGTTTTTGGGGGCAAATGTCAAAGCCGAGAGCGATGGGCGCTGCCGAGGGCGTTGCTCCTTCCCGGCCAACGTCCGCGGCAAAGTCCAAAGCAGCGGGCGGGGCGCGCGCTCCACACAATCACGGTCTGGTCTTGATTCCTATCTTCCAGGCTTCATAGCGCTGGAATGCTTCTTGCGGCATCACCCCCGAAAACTTGCGGTCTTTGATGGAGAACGCAACCTTCAGGGTTTTGGGCGCCAGGCCTTCTCCATCGTTCCGGAATGCAACGTCCGGTTTGGCGGCAAAAATAGTGTCGCGATCCGCGTTCGGGCGATTGCGGCTGCGCTTGCCGCCACGCTTAGCAACGAAAATAGCACCAGTCTCGCGCAATTGACCTTTCCACTCGATCTGACCGCTGGTGACGAATGCTACGAGGCTTGCGTCACTGATCATATCGGCTTCGCTGATATAGTTCACAACCTGATCGAGCCTCTGCAACGTCGTCGTGGACGGATCGGGATGCCACGTTTTGGAGAACTGCGCGTACTTAAAGAAGCTCTGGCCTCCCCAGGCTATCTGCACGAGGCCAAGAATTCCAAAAATCGGCGTGCCACCCGACGACATAGCCATGGCTGTGATTGCGAGATTCCAGATACCCAGGATGAGCAGCGCAATTCCGTCAAATATCAGTCCTCCGGGTGCTGGCTTCGCGACTACCCAAATTCCTTCGATAGTGAGGAATATTCCGATGACAACCAGGATGCCGTTGATCCGATCATCCGCTATCGTCGCCAGTCCTAGCCCAATTGCAATCAAGCCCCAGATAATGCTTCCTGTTCCACGTCCTCGCAGGCTCTTCTTCAGGACTGTCCGGTCTGCCACGCGATGCAACTCGTCAAACTCAGAGTCGCTGCCGGCGGTCGGTGGAACGGCGGCAACAAATTCGAACCCTCGCCGCTCCAGTTGAGTCTTTGCACCGCTAACCATGTTGCGTTGCCAGTCGTCTGCCTGCGCGAGCATGGCCAGAAGCTCGTCATCGCTTTTTTCTATCAGGCCTTGTTCGACCTCTTGAACGCTCTTCATTTCAATGGCGCTTTGCCCTGGGTGGCCGGCGCTGATAAAGAGAGAAGGACTCGGAACCTAGGGATAAAGGTACGCACTTTCGATCAGGCGTCCAATGACCGGAATCACAGTTCGATGTGATGAGATGGCAAAGTAGCTCGCTCGCAGAGCAATCAAACTGTATCTTTCACGCAGCGCTGAAACGCGCTGTTCCACGCGAGACCAGATTCCTTTGCAACCTCTGAACCCGATCCTTCCCGAGATCAATTTCTTAGAGATCGAGGAAACGGGCGCGATCCTGCTCGCTAGGCAGTGTGCACACTTCATAACGCCCGAAGATGCGGTAACGGCGGCGAGCTATGGCGTTGTAAGCCGCGTTGCGGAGAAACTTGGGGACGAGTTGCAGAAACGACGCGACGGCGCGCCACGGGCCTGGGAGTTGCTTCAGGACAAAAAGGCCGGCGTCGGAGCGGGAGAGTAAAGACTCGTTCGGGAGTTCGTGATTGACGACGACGTAGACCGTATCGAGAGCGCTGGGGTTGGCGCCATGACGCGTCAGGATAGAACTGGCAAACGCGCTTTGCAACGAAGCGAAGCGAAAGGACGCGTGGCGATCGCGGCGGAGAGTGAACTGAACCAGGCGGTTGCAGAGTCCGCAGACGCCGTCGTAGAGAAGAATCGGGTGGGACATTTTCTATGTGGGCATCAATAGCCTACTTCGTCCCCGAGGCCGGCGCCTGCGGGGCTGCGTAGTAGCCGCTCTTGGTGCGCACTACGAGTTTGCTCTTGCCTCGCTTGGCCTCGACGCGAATGGTGCGGAAGCCGCCGCTGGCTCTGGGATTGGTGGGCTTGTAGCCGATGGTGTACTGGTTGCGAATGTCGTGCGCCACTTGCCGGCTGATTTCATCCACTTGATCGAGGGTCGAGGGGAAATAGGCCACGCCGCCGGTGCGTTGCGCGATGATCTCCAGCGCACGCTTGGCCCGCTTAGGATGCTCTTCCTCGCCCAGGATTCCTATGGCGTAGACGGATGGACCGTTTTCTTCCTGCAACTGCTTCACTGCCTGCTCCAGGGTTTCGCGGCTTGCGTTATCTTCTCCGTCGGTTACCACGAACAATACTTTGCGTTCCAGGCGGGCATCGTTCTTCAAGTGCTCGGCTGACGCCACCAGCGCCTCGTAGAGCGCGGTTCCGCCTCGCGCGTCAATTTTTTCCAGCGCCTCTTTCAACTTCAGCAGGTCATTGGTGAAATCCTGGTCGAGATAGTATTCGTCGTTGAAATTGACCACGAACACTTCGTCCTGCGGATTGCTCGACCGCACCAGATTCAGCACGGCCTGATTGACCTTGGCGCGCTTTTCCCGCATCGAGCCGGAGTTGTCGATCACGATTCCCATCGCCACGGGAATATCTTCATGGTGGAACGAAATAATATTCTGCAGCTTGCCATCTTCGAACACGTTGAAGGCGTTGCGATCGAGGTCGGTGACGATGTGCTGTTTGTCATCGATGACCGTGGCATGCAGGAGGACTTCATCCACATCTTTGCGGATGACGAAAGTTCCGTTCTCGCCGGAAGGTTGTTGCTGGGCTGCACCAGCTGCAGGGGCAGACGCCGTGCCGGATTGAGACGAAGAAGGCTGCGCCGGGGAAGACTGAGACTCGGGTGGTTTGGAGGGCGCAGACTGCGATTGAAGAGGTAAAGGCTGAAACGCGGCATAGCCAATGGAAGGCAGAGCCAGCAACGCGATCACACCGCAGATCGCACACTTCAGCAAAACGGAGAAGCTCGCAGACCACTCATTCTTCGGGCGCGTAATAACCGGTCCTGGCATATACTCGGAGTGGCGGCAATCCTTTCGGCGCTAATAACTTCACTTTAATCTTACGCCATTTGCCGTCCCGCACTCCTTTGCTTGGACGATACCCGAGCACATACTGGTTGCGCAGTTCGATGCCGATTTTGGTGGCCACATCGGCCAAGTCGTTGGGATTCTCCACGGTAAAAGCCCGTCCGCCGGTGAGTTCGGCGACCTCGCCCAGCAGTGCCGGGCCCAGCCGCTCCTCCTCAGTCTGGAAGTACCGGTCGTAAATGCCGATGGCGTAAACCATTACGTCGGCTTCCTTCACCAGAGCTTTGATCTCGTTCTCGGTGTAGCGGCTGTGATTGTCGCCTCCATCGGAAATGATGAGGAGCGCCTTTTTGGGATACTTGGCCTGCCTCATCTTGCTGACGCCCATGTAGATCGCATCCAGCAGAGCCGTCCGCTTTTGCGGCGCGGTATAGACTAGCTTGCCCTGGATGTCGTCCACCGAACTGGTGAAATCGGCGACCATTTCGGGCTCATCCGAGAAGGTGATCATGAAGAATTCGTCTTGCGGGTTGGCGGTCTTGAAAAACTCAATCACCGCATCCTTGGCCCGCTCCATCTTGCTGGCCATGCTTCCGCTGGAATCGAAAATCACGCCGAGCGATACGGGGGCATCCTCGCTGGAAAAAGACTTGATCTCTTCTTTCGAGTTGCCTTCGAAAAGCTGGAAGTTCTCTTTCTCCAAGCCGGTAACAAGCCGGTTCATGGGATCAGTAATGGTGACCGGCACCAACACCAGATCCACAGCTACTTTCAGCGGGCGGATGTGGGTATTCAGGGAAGCGGGGACGATGGTCTGCTTGGCGACCTCTTCCGTCTTTGCTTTATCCGCCGACGTGGCTTCGCGGGGCTGGATGTGGACATCGTTCAAATCAGTCTGCGCCCGCGCCGGCGGCGGCAAAGCGCAGCCGAGGACTAGCACGAACAAGGCAATCCACGGGAGAGGCCGGGACGAGATTCTATGCACGCGGGCGAGATTTCTGTTCCGAGGCTGAACCGGGCTTGGTTGAACCAGACTTGGTGGAACCAGGCGGGACTTCCCCAATACATCCCGATATAGTGTCTTAGGGCGGAGCGCCATAAGCACCTCGATTTGCCGCGATAGTATCACAGCTTGCCGCCAGCGGCTGCGGTTTTTTTGTCAAATATCGGTGACAATCCCGAACTGGTAGCTCATTTCGGGTGATTCGTCACAATGCGGGAGCGCGCCAAACTTCCAACTGACCGCAACCTTGCTACAATCAAAGGTTTCCATGGCTGACGTTCATCCCTTTCGCGCGTATCGCTACGATCCGCAGCGGGTGTCACCGGCCCAGGTCGTCACGCAGCCTTACGACAAGATCACTCCCGCAATGCAGGATCGCTATTACGCTGCCAGCCCGCACAACCTGGTACGAGTCATCCTTGGACGGCGCGAAGAAAATGACAATCCGGCGAACAATGTATATTCGCGAGCTGCCGCTCAGTTTCGCGACTGGCGGAAACAAGGCATTCTGCGCCAGGATTCCCTTCCCTCGCTCTACGCTTACTCTCAGCGGTTTAATCATCCGGGCTTATCCAAGGAAAGCTCCTCGAAGGAGTTGGAACGCCGCGGCTTCATCGCTCTCGGTCGCATCGAGGACTACTCTGCCAAGGTCGTTTTCCGCCACGAGCAGACGCTGGCCAAGCCCAAGGCCGACCGGCTCGACCTGCTCCGCTCGACGCGCGCCCACTTCGGCCAAATTTTCATGTTGTATGAGGACTCAGGACAAGTTGAATCTCTGCTCGCGACCGACGCCGAGCCAGACATTTCGGTTTCCGACGAATACGGCGTGTTTCATCGCGTGTGGCGGGTCATTGATCCGAAAGCAATCCAGTCCGTGCAGGCCGCGATGAGCGATAAGAAACTCATCATCGCCGACGGGCATCACCGCTACGAAACTGCTCTGAATTACCGCCACGAACGACGTGCCGCTGATGCTTCTGATGGACAGCCGGCTTCTGCCCGCGAAGCGGCGCCGTACGAATTCCTTATGATGACTTTCGTCAACCTGAACAGCCCGGGCCTGCTCATTTTGCCGACACATCGCATCGTGCATAGCCTGGCTTCGTTTTCGGAAAACGACTTTCGCAATTCGGCGCGCGCGTTCTTCGACGTGGATGAGATTGACTCGTCTCTGGACGCGCCGCGTGCTACAGCAATTCTGCGTGAATCCGGCCGGTGCGGGACCACCATTCTCGCCGTCACGGCCAACCGGGCCTTCCTGCTGCACCATCCCAATCCCAACGTGCCGCAAGTCTTCGATGGATTATCCATCAGCCAGCAAGCGCTCGACGTGGTGCAACTGCATAAGGCGTTGCTGGAAAAAGTGCTGAGCCTTTCCGAAGACTCCATACGCAACCAGCAGAATATCTCCTACATCCGCGACGCGGGCGAGGCGTTGGCACAGGTGCGGAGCGCAGATTCTCGCGCCAACATCGCTTTTCTGATGAATCCCTGCCGCATGGCGCAAGTTCGTGATGTTGCCTTCGCCGGCGAGGTTATGCCCCAGAAGTCCACCGACTTCTACCCCAAGCTGCTCAGTGGATTGACCATTTATGCGCTCGATTAGAGGCCGAATGCGCGAGGATTCGACTCGCAGCCAGGCGATTCGCCGATCTCGAAGGGTCGGAGTCGCCGCCGCGGCGCTCTTGTTCGTTGCGGTCCTGTTAGTTTCCGGTTCAGCTCCCGAGAAGCATCTCTCCATTTATTCGTCGGCGGCCAATTATTCCCTGCCCATCGTGCAGCGCCAGGGCCATGAGTATGTTGGATTGCTGGAGTTGCTCGACCCGCTGGGCAAGGTCAGTGCAAAATTCGAGTCGCCGCGTTGGCGTCTGCACTACAACAACGTGCTTGGAGAATTTTTGGTGGGCAGGAGCCACGCCCGCATCCAAGGACGCGACGCCGATCTCTCGGGAAAGTTCGTCATGGAAAATGGACGCGGGTTGGTTCCAGTCGCGTGCCTTGGTTCCTTGCTGCCCCGGTTTCTCGGTGGTCCCGCAACGTTGCATGAGGAGTCGGGACGTCTTTTCATCGGCAGCGTCGCAACTCACTTCACCGCCACGATTCTTGCGGATGATCCTTCGCGGCTGGTGTTTCGCTTCACCGCGCCGGTCAATCCATCGGTCGCCACGGAACCCGGTAAACTACGCATGACTTTTAGCCGCGAACCGGTCATGGCACCCGCTTCCTCCACGCTAACTTTCGGGAGCAAGACGATTCCATCGGCTAATTATTCGGAGAGTAACGGGGCCGCTGAAATTACGGTGACGACCACGCTGCCGCTGATGGCCAGCTTTAGCCCGGATGGTAGAACAATCAGTCTCGCTCCGGCGAATCCTCAACCGGCAGCCAGCGCACATGGCGCAACAGGAACTGGACCTGCAACCGGCTCGTCTGCAGCAACATCCACGCAGAACACATCGGCGGCGCAGGCGGCTGCGAGTGCATCGCCGGCGATCCCGCGGCGTTACTTTGCGATCGTCGATGCGAGCCACGGGGGCGATGACCGCGGCGAGGCCCTCAGCCCGACGCTCGCTGAGAAAGACGTTACCGTCGCTTTCGCGCGCCGCCTGCGCCAGGAACTGGAGAGTCGCGGAATCCGCACGCTCGTATTGCGCGATTCCGACACTAACCTCTCTCTGGATGAGCGCGCGTTCTTTGCCAACACGACACACGCCGCAGTGTATGTCGCGTTTCATGCTGCGTCGAACGGCCACGGCGTCCGTCTTTATACAGCGCTGCTTCCCTACGGTGAAGAGGAGGATCGCGGCCCGTTTCGCTCCTGGACCACTGCCCAACAAACATCGATGCCTTTAAGTCAAGCCACCGTCGCGAGCGTGGCTGCGGAACTGAGAAAGCAACAGGTTGCCGTCCGAAGGCTGACCGCGCCGCTGCGCCCTCTGAATAACATTGTCACGGCTGCCATCGCGGTCGAGGTCGCGCCGGCCGCATCCGATGTTTCACAACTCACTTCGCCCGATTATCAGCAAAGTATCGCCAGCGCCGTGGCCAATGGAATCGTCAGCATTCGGGCACAACTGGGAGCCGCGCCATGAAATTGAGCGATCGGGCAATCGGGTCATTGGGCGATTTGAATACCTTGGTTCTCTTGAGGCTCGTCTTCTTAAGGCTCTTCAATCACTCAATGACCCGATCGCAAAATCACTCAATCGGGGTCCTATGATTCCACGCCAACTCTATATCGGAATTGCGGTGCTGCTCGTGGCTGTGCTCGGCATGAGCATTTACGCCTGGCACATGCGCGGACGCGCTGCGGCCGGTCCCGTCGCTTCTGCCGACACTCGTCCCGTGGTGCCGCCTGTGGCCGGCCCCACTGAGCGCGTCACGTTGTTTGTCGCCTACGACGACATCGGCATACTGCGAGCGCAGTCCGCGCAGATTCCGATGCCCTCGGTTCGCCAGCAGCGCGCGGAAGAATTACTTCGCGCCCTGCTTGCCTTGTATCTGGACAAGTCTTCGCCGCACCCTCTGCCTCAGGGTTCCGATATCCGCAGTGTTTACCTGGTCGATCCCGGACTGGCCGTCATCGACATCAACGCGGCCTTTGCCGACGGCCACCGCTCCGGCGTGCTGTCCGAGGAACTTACGGTTGCTTCTCTAATCCAGACGCTCTCCGCGAACATTTCCGGGATTGTGAAAGTGAAGATTCTGGTGGAAGGCAAAGAGCGGGAAACACTGGCTGGCCACGCCGATCTATCCGCGTTCTTCGACGTTTCGGCCGTCAATCAGCTGACTTCGCAACTGCAGACGAGCCAGTAGCCATCACGGTTCTACGACGAGCGTGGAGTTCACTTCCCCGAAGCCCGTTTCTGGACCGCGAGGAAGCGCTGAAGGGCTCACGGATTACTTCCGCATTGCCGACAATACGGGAGTTAGGATTTCAGTCGAGAAGCGTTCCGGGGCCTTATCACGGCAAAAACCTGCAACCCAGGGTTCCTCAGGCGTAGAACTCGACTGCGTGACGAATCTAACTCGCCCAATCTGGCACTACTTCATCGGCGAAAAATCCGTCGGACGCATGTACGTCTCGTCTATTTTTTCCACCGTTTGGTTGGCCTGCTCGGCTTTGAGCACCTCTTGAAATTCTGGGTCTGCGTGCATCGCATCCCAGTTCTTTTTCGCTTCCTCTCGGCTGGAATGAGCCACCATAAAGATGAACGTGTTGTCCCAAGCGGGAGCACCCTCGGGTACCCAGTAGCCCACAACCTTCAGATCGTGTTTGGCGAGTAGCTTTGAAAGCGTGTCGCGAAACCGTGACTCCAGCGCCGGCACCTTGCCCGGCACAGTGTGATAAACGCGCAGCTCAAAAACGCGATTGCCATCGGCCCTCACTTGGTTAATCTGCACCAGGCGGGCAGTCATGAGCGATCCAGCGGCGAAGGAAATCAGAGCGATAGCGCAAACAGTCCATCCTTTAGATTTCCAGCTTGCTAATTTCCAGCAGTTGAGTGTCATGGAAGTCTCCTTTTCCATTGCCGCACAACATTCAGTGTGCACCCGGCGAGTTCATGCCTCGCGAAGGGCAAACATCGGATCTACCTTCGTCGCGCGCCGTGCCGGAAGGTAGCTGGCCAGCACGGCAACTGCAAATAAAAGCAGGGGCACAGCTAGAAATACAGCTGGATCGTGCGGGCGAACGCCGTAAAGCAGACTCGCCATCATGGGCGCGGTAGCTGCAGAAAAGATCACACCGACGACAATCCCCACACCGGCCAGGACTACACCTTTTCCTAAGATCAGTTTCAGAACGTCCCACCGCCGGGCGCCCAATGCCATGCGAAGGCCGATCTCGCGCGACCTCTGCCCGACCATGTATGCCAACAAGCCGTAAATTCCGATCGAGGCCAACAGAAGCGCCACGAGCGCGAACACGCCCACTAACTCAGCGGAGAAGCGCCGGGAAGCCAGAGAACGGTCAATGACCTCGTTCATCGTACGCACATTAAATACCGGCAGATTGGGATCGATAGCCTGGATCTCCCGGCGAATCTGCGGCTCCAGGCTGGTGGCCGACAAGGATGTCCGGACGGTTACGCTTAAAGGACCGGCCCCTATAAAAAAATCAACACCCTGGATTTCTGGGAACTGGTAAATCGGGGTGTAGATGTGGGGATCTCCGAATTGGTCGAGACCATCACTCTTGATGTCCTTGATCACTCCGACCACGTTCCACCACGTGGCCGCACGCCCAATACTCAAACGCCGGCCAATAGGATCGCGGTCCGGCCAGTAGGTTCGAGCCGTGCTCTCATCGACGATGACCATCGGTTGTTTGCCGGACTGATCGTCTTCCGCGAACAAGCGTCCGCGCACCACCGAAGCCTGCAACACTTTGAAATACTCCGGGCTCACACTGGTGATTTCGGAAAACAAACCTTTGCGGGACTCATCCGGCCGGTCTTCAATGTTGATGGGGAAGCGTTGCGCCAAGTGAGTAACTGGAAGATCGGTGGTCATGGAGGCGAGATCGACGCCCGGGATAGCACGCACGCGCCGCAGAACTTCCCGCACAAGGGCGTTCAAGCTCTCAGGCTGGGCGTAGCGATTCAATTGGGGATTGTTGGGTATCGGAATCCGGGTATCGGCAGTGACAATTCTAGTGGGTGCGAACCCGGGATTTTCCTGCAACAGTCCCCAAAACGTGCGCAACAGCAGCCCCGCCCCCACCATCAGCACCACCGCCAGCGCTGATTCCGAGGCGATCAGCAGCCCGCGCAAACGGTTCGTCTTGCCACTGGTGCCCGACCCCCGGCCTCCTTCCCGCATCGCCACCGCAATTTCGGCTTTCGAGGATTGCAGGGCCGGAACTAATCCGAAGCCGAGCCCGGCGACTAGGGAAACCAACAAGGCGAACGCCAGCACCCTCCAATCCACCTGCACCTCGGCCAGCCGCGGAATTCGCGCCGGTAAAAACTGCACAAAATGCAAAGCTGCGATTGCCGTCAAGACTCCGACAATGCCGGAAACCAGAGACAGAATCACTGACTCGGTGAGCAACTGCCGAATCATGCGCGCGCGGCTTGCGCCCAAGGCCAGGCGCACGGCCATCTCCCGTTGTCTTGCAGAAGCCCGCGCCAGCAGTAGATTTGCAACGTTGACCGAGGCCAGTAGAATGATCAGCACCACTGCGCCCATCAGCACCAACAACATAGGCCGGACATTGCCCACCAGCGACTCCTGCAACGGCTCCACCTCAATCGACCAGCCCGACCCCGCCGGATAGTCCGTTGCGTATTCTGCCCGTAGCTGGGACGCGAACGCATTCAACCGCGCTTGCGCCTGCTCCCGGCTGATTCCGGGTTTCAAAAGCCCGATCGCTCCGTACACCACGCGCAGGCTGCGCTTTGGTTGCGGGTAAGGGTCGGCCCTGAATCCCGTTGCTGCCCATACTTCGACATCCGTGACAGCCGTGCCCGGATGGCGGAATCCGGGGGGAAGAACACCGGCAATCGTGTACGGATCATTGTCGATTTGCACCCTTCGCCCCAGAATTGAGGGATCTCTGCCGAACTCACGGGCCCACAGACTATCGCTGATCACGACCGCTTCGGCGAAACCCGGCACCTCGTCGCCCGGGCCAAACACCCGCCCGATGTGCGCCGAAGTGCCGAGCAGGGAAAAATAGTTGGGGCTGACGGCGGCTATCTCTAGACGTTCCGGACGCTCTGCGCCGGTCAAATTTGTGTCGCCTGTGGCCATAGCCGCCACTTGCTCAAAGACGCCTGCCCTTAATCTAAGATCGTCCAGTTCGGGAACGGAGAGCCCAATATCCCTCGCCCCCACCCCGCGATTGTTGGCGACGATCTTCACCAGACGGTCCGGATGGGCGAAGGGGAGAGAACGCAATAAAACCGCATTCACGACGCTGAAAACCGCCGTGTTGGCGCCGACTCCCAACGCCAGGGTCGAAACCGCAACCGCCGTAAAGGCGGGATTCTTCCACAATAATCTCCATCCGTGATGCAGGTCCGAACCCAGTTCGCCCCACCAGCGCACGCCCACCGATGCCCGCATGGCATCTTTGTAAGACTCGATTCCGCCGAACTCAATCCGCGACTGTCGCATCGCTTCCTGCTGGGAAAGGCCTTTGCGAACCAGGTCCGCAGCGCGGCTCTCAATGTGGAAATGCACTTCCGTTTCCATTTCACTTTCAAGCCGTTGCCCATTGACGATCCACTTCAGCCAGGAACGGAATCGAGTGAGAAGATTCATATCTGCTCCGGAGTAGTCTGCAGAATACTGGCGATCAACGACGCCATGCGGTTCCATTTCTCGGTTTCCGCATGGAGTTGGCGCCGCCCGGCTGCGGTCAGGCTGTAGAACTTCGCTTTCCGTTTATTGTCCGATTCTCCCCACTCGCTGGAGATTAAGCCCTGATGTTCCAGTCGATAGAGTGCTGGGTATAGCGAGCCTTGCTGGATCTCCAGTTGTTCGCCAGAGATCTGCTGAATGCGCAGCAAAACCCCGTAGCCGTGCAGCGGGCCAAGCGAGACAGCTTTGAGGATCAGCATGTCCAGCGTGCCTTGCAGCAAGTCAATCTGTTTGTCCACGATCTCTCCTTGTTCGTCTAGGAGAGACACTACCAGAACTCCCCTAGTCGGTCAAGGAGAGAGTATTTTGGCGGGACAGTTCCTGATTAACGGGAAAATCGCAAGTTATTTTGGGCCAGAAGTCGGCATCTGGGAAGCTTGAAATTCCAGTCCGGGCTTGCCGATTTCCGTCGGATGACGATTGTGGCCCACAAAAGAATTCTGCCTTAAGTCAGCGCCCATGGGGCGGACCACCTATACCTTCGCGCTCCCAACGCAATAAATTAGGAGTCCATCCCACCCAGATCTCCCAACCAGCTCCGGCGGGACGAGCTCGGCTCGGCGCCACATCGCTTAACCCCCGCAGACCCTATCACTTAAGCGGCATTGTACATACATTCATATACTGTCATTCCTGCATGCACAAAATGTTCCAGTTGGAACATTCAGACACAATGTTCCGGTAGGAACATTCAGCCACTCTCAAAACTGCCCGCCCTACTCGACCTTCTCCGCGATCCAGCGCGAAAGCGCCGTCACTAATTTTCGCGGAGCAAACCGCACCGACTCCGCTACCAGCCAGTTCTTCGCGCCGGCGATGACGAGGGTTCGTCCGGCCATCAAGCCGCGATAGCCGTCGCGCGCAACCGCTTCCGCATTCATCGCTCCGAAGTTCTTGAACAGTCGCGAGTTCTCGATATTCGCGCGCTTCTGAAAACCAGTATCCGTGGCTCCAGGGCAAAAACAGGTTACGGTCACGCCCGATCCGGCCACTTCATTCGCTAGCGCTTCTGAAAATGAAAGAACATAAGCCTTGCTCGCGTAGTAGACGGCCATCAGCGGCCCCGGCTGAAAAGCTGCTGTAGAAGCCACGTTCATGATCTTGCCATTGCGGCGGGCCATCATCGGCGGAAGGACCAACCGGGAGAGATGAGTTAACGCAGTTATGTTGAGGTGAATCTGCCCGAGGACTTCCTCCTCGGGCATTGAGGCGAACTCGCCGAACCTGCCGAAGCCCGCGTTGTTTACCAGCACGTCAACCGCAACTCCCTCGCGCTGCAGTTGATCGAAGAGAAACTTGGGAGCCGGCGCGGCAGCAAGATCGAGTGCAAACGTTTTCACGGTGATCCCGAACTGGCGGCGCAGTTCATCTGCCACACGGCTCAGTTTTTCGGAGTTGCGAGCCACCAGCACCAGATCGTAGTGATCGCGCGCGAACAGCTTGGCCAGTTCATATCCGATGCCGCCGGAGGCGCCGGTGATTAGAGCGGTCTGAAGCTTTAGGCTCGTCACGGTCCGGTTTTCGACGGGGGCAGCGAGTAGTCTGCCGGCACTTCAAACAAAGATTCATCCAGAGGTTGTTCGGAGATTTCCAGCAACTCAATCTTGGTGACGAGTACTCTTTCTCCCTCGCTCCTGGTGATGGTCTCTTCGATGGCGAAACCCCGAGACGAGGTGCCGAGCCGTTTGAACACCACGCGGTCTCGGCGGCCCGGCCAGGCTGATGTCCAACCCATTCCCGGCATGCTGTTGTCCTGGCAATACGCTCCGGGCAGATCGAGGTACCATCCGTCAATTTCCGTTTTACTTTTGTGACTGACGGCGTCTGTTCCCGGCTCGGCCGTGATCGTGGTTTTGACGTGGCGCGCCTGGTAGCTGCCGACCTGCCGCCGTTCGCCGGTATCGACTGAGTCGGAAGTAACAATGACTTCGCCGCCGCTTGACGGGAGTTCTGGCGCCGGATGCGCGGTCACAGGCATCCGCGTCGGATCGGCGGGAACTGTATTGTAGGTCTTCGAGTTTTCGTTGAAGAAGATTCTCGTTCCCCGATCGCACTGGTAGATGGTGGTAAACGCCACCGAGTTCGCGGAATCCGAATCCCGCATCTCCGAGCGCATGCGCGGACCCTTGAAGTACCAAGTCATCACTGGGCTGTGAAGACTGTCCATGGTCACACGAGTTTTCATGGTGAGATCGCGGAAGTCTGGAACTGTGTCAATGGGCCTGCCAGGAATTGCCGCCAGAATGGCGAATAGCACGAGCAGAGAACTGGTGAGCATCGATCCTCCTAAGTTAGGGATCGGGTCGTGCAGTTAATACTTGTGCCAAAGGGCGCGGGCGAAGCGCCCGCGCCCCACGAACAATTCAATCTACGCACCTGCTAGCACCGGTTCGACTCCGTAAATCGAATACCATGAAGTCGCAGCCTTCAATTTGCCGTTCACGTTATTGATGTTCTTCACGCCCTCGGTCTCGAGCCACTTACGGAACGCCGCTGCGCCCTGCTTAGCATAGATTGGAATGCCGTCTTTCCAGGTCGCGCGTCCGCAGAGCACGCCGTTGAACTTCACGCCGGACTCTCCGGCCAGCTCCAGCGTCTCGCTGAATTCGGCATTGCTCACACCCGCTGAAAGATAGATAAACGGCTTGGTGGCCACATTCGCCGCTTTGTGGAACAGGTCAATCGCTTCTTTCTTGGTATAAGCCTTCTGCCCGCCGAACGACTTGGTGCCCTCGACGAACTTCATATTCACCGGCACCTCGACTTTTAGCACGTCCACGCCGTAGCGGTCTTTGCTGAACTCGCGCATGCTGTCGGTAACGATCTGCGGCTTCTTCTTCGCGTACTCCAGTCCCTTTTCGTCGGCGCCTTCTTCGAACCCAACAAACTCCAGAAAATACGGTATGTCATTGGCGCGGCATTCGTCGCCAATGCGCTCCACCCAGGCGTGCTTCTTGTCATTCACTTCCTTGGGATCAAAGGGCGTGTAGTAAAGCAGAATCTTCACGCAGTCTGCGCCGGCTTCTTTCAACCGCTTCGCCGACCAGTGATCGAGCAGATCGCCCAAGCGTCCCGGACCGGTCTTGTCATATCCCGTCTTCTCATAGGCGAGCAGCAACCCGGCGTTCTTGGCGCGGCGCTTGGAGGCCGGCAGTCCCCACTCCGGATCGAGCAGGATGGCGCTGGCGTGCGGCGTCAAAACTTCCGTGACCAGGGTTTTGAATTCTTCCATCATGGCGTCGCTGACTTCGCCGCCTTTTTCTTTTCCCAGCGATTTCTGCAGCGAGCCGCGTTGATCCATCGCAGCCGCCGCGATCACTCCGTGTTCGTTCGAGACTTTTTTGAGACCCGCAAGTTTGCCAGGGGTGAGTTTCATAGATTCCTCCAATCAGGGTCAAATTGAAAGCATTTCCGGTTTAGCGCGAATCCGCTAAATCATCCTGTTGCATGTTTGGCAGACGGATAAGGCCTTCGAGCAACTCGCTCAACCCATTCCCGTGCTTGCATTTCGTTGGTTAGCATTCGGACGTGATCCTGGATCATGCAGGCGGCAAACACTACGCGAATGTCCTCGATATGGGGATGAGGGCGGAGGGGATCGACGAAAAAAATGACCACGTCACAACGACCGAACAGGATCTCCGCGGCGATCTGAATGTCCCCGCCCTTCGGCCCGGACTGATAGCGGTAGATCTTGCTCTCAAGCGTCTTTGTAGCCTCGGAGATTTCACGCCCAGTCGTACCGGTTGTCAATATCTTCTCGAAACGGCACAGTACATGCTCGTTGTCGCCCGCGAACTCGACCATTCGAGACTTCATTTCATCATGGGCGATCAGAGCAATCGTCATGCCTTCTGCCTGTTTTCGCATTAGTGGAGCACGTGGTAGGAGGAATCGAGACACGCCCCGAACTTTTTCAGCCCTTACGCAGTCGGATTCTTCGCCCTTCCTAAATACGATCTCAGGAGGGCAGGGACGTACATTACGGTCTGCGTCTTGCTCGGCCTCCCTTTCAAACCATTCCGTCACCGACCCTGTGTTCATCAGCCGTTTCACATGCCAGTGGTCGCAGAGACGCAGCAGCACGAGGTTTTCCGGAGTTAGCCAGTGGCTGGTCTCAGGGCTCAAAAACGGCCATAGAATGCTGCATACACGCTGCGTTATGAAGTACGAGAGTATCGTGACGCCGCCTTTCATGCGCGATGGAAGCACCGTAAGTCTCTCGGTCAGGAAGTTTTTTGTTTCTTCATTGACTGGATCAATTTTGGTGTCGCTCGTCCATCCGTCGTCACCCTCGATGACACGTTTGTAGGTTCCTCCGGTGACGAGAAAATGAAACCGGCTAAGCTTGCGTCTGCCATCGGCATCCTTGCAGAAATCGTTAAGCACGCTTATGAGTTTCCCATTTGCCTGTGGGCTGTCATGGCTAGCGAGCAGCCCAATGAGGGTAGCCTCCTGCGCAGGGACCGAGGGCATCTTCAACATTTCCATGTTCAGCGTCCTGAGACGGAAAATCCTTCTGACATTGGACAGATGATTGTAAACCATTGGCGAAGCCCAGACGGAACAGCCAAGTCCAGACCTTGACTATCCCCTAAAAGTAGGTAATATGACTACTTAGGAGCCTGGTCATGGAGAAGACAATTTCGGCGGCAGACGCCAACCGGAAGTTCTCCCAGGTATTGCGGGACGTCAGGGAAGGACAGAGCTATGTAGTGACCAGCCATGGCAAGGCTGTTGCATGCATTGCCCCGTTCAAAGAAAACAGCGCGGTCACGGCAAGCGCCCGCGCCTCTCTGCTCAGCCGACTACGAGCCGAGCGCGTCGTCAAGATCGGACGCTGGAAGAGAGACGAACTGTACGACTAGGTGGATTCTGTGAGGCTCGCGCTCGATACCAATATTCTGGCCTACGCCGAGGGAGTAAACGGCGCCGCCAGAAAGAAAACTGCGCTTGAAATCATCGCCAAACTGCCCGCTGGTTCAACCTTCCTGCCGGTGCAAGTGCTGGGGGAACTCTTCCACGTGCTGGTGCGCAAGGCGGGACGTCCACCGGAGCGCGCGCGGGCTGCGATCCTAAGCTGGCAGGATGCTTTTCCCCTTATCGAAACCTCACCCGCAATTCTAATCGCTGCCGCAGACTTAGCCGCGCGCCACGGCCTCAGCATTTGGGATGCGGTGATTTTCGCCGCCGCTGTCGCCGCGGGATGTCGTCTATTGCTCTCCGAAGACCTACAGTCCGGCTTCACCTGGAATGGAGTGACGGTTGCCAATCCGTTTTCCGCCGCGAAGCATCCTCTGCTGGAAGCGTTGCTGGAGTAGTGCGGTCCGAGCGCCGAGAAGAGTTGTCAGCGGGATATTTTCAGGAAGATTGTAGGGATTCGGCACTATTGTAGCGAGGCTCGATCACAGTTTCTTGCGCTGCTGTGGCCGATCCTTTTCACGTCCTGCAATTTCCAAGCCGTCGGGGAGGCCAGCCAGCAGATCGAACGCCCGGACCATGTTACCGTCCTTCTCGCGCAAGACGATCTCTCCGCCTCGCCGGAAGATCTCGACTTCTTCACTCTTCAATCGAAATTGCTTCGGCAGCCGGACTGCCCGACTGTTGCCCGACCGGAATACACGCGCCGTGCCCACGCTGCCTCCGTCCTTCATATCTACATCAAGTAATACGCTCGCGAGGGCGCCTTGCCAAGCGACTGGCGGTGTTGCACGAAGGGGTTGCTCGGGGCTAGGTATTAGGTACTGCGCTTCTACTTCACCGCCACGCCCGAAGGAAGGTCCAGAGTGCTAACCGGCCCCACCGGGCTCAAAGCGCCGCTGGAGAGAGTAATGGCATATTGCGACAGGGTTCCGGAGGTGAGGTTGGCCACGAACACCCAACTGTCGTCGCTGCGAATCGCGATCGAGTTCGCGCCCACGCCCGCGGCCGCGGGAGCTCCGGTGAAAGCCGTCAAAGAGCCCGTTGATGCGTTGATGCGGTAGCCGGAAACGTTTCCGGACCCCGTATTCACGACATACAGGAAATTGCCGTAAGCATCCACCGCGATGGGCCCCGGATTGTCGCCGGCGGGATAAGGCGAACTCGCGACCGGGTGCAGGCTGAAGTCTGCGGCAGTGCAGGGCGGCACCGAAACGTTGCTAATCGTGCTGCAGATCGTGTACGCACTGACGTTATTCGGGCTGCTGCCTGGACCCGCGTTCGCCACGTAAACGAACCGGTTGCAAGGGTTAACGGCCACGCCGGAGGGTACGCTGCCGGTCGGAATTCCCGGCACACCCGTCGCATAATCCATCAGAGAGAGCGTGCCTGCGGACGGATCCACGGAGTAGTGCAAGAGCACGTAGTTGACGGAATCCGTCACATAGAGGTGCTCGGCCGTGGGAGGCGTATGTCCGGAGCAGTATGAATATTGCACAGGGTAAATGGTTGGAGTCACGGCCAGCGCCGACGCGCTCGGCACGTTGCCCCCCGATTCAAGTGGCAGGAGAAAGGGCGAGCCCGCCACCTCAGTCAGCGTGCCGCTGCTCACCGTGAACACAGATACCGCTCCCTGCACCGGGACGTCGGCCGTCACCGACGAACCATTGCATGTGTAGGTTGCCTGGGCACTCGTCGCCACGTCAGCCACGAATAGAAGCTTTCCCGCCGAATCCATCGCTAGCCCCTGAGGGACGACAGGTGCGTTAACAGTCACTGGAATCTGTTGGGTGACCGTCATGCCATTCTGCGTGAATATGCAAAGAGCTGTCGCGGAGGTTATTGGTTTCAGGGTCGCAGTTGTGGCCGCCTTCAGCGCACCGTCGGAGCCGATCGGAAACACCGCAATCGCGGTGACGCTGGGAACCAATTCCGCATTCTGGTTGACGATCACATACGCGTTAGCGCCCGCCGGATCGAGGACCACGGACCCTGGCAGTCCTGGCGCGGGCGGACCGTTCACGTTGTTGATCTGCGACATCTCGCCGTTGGCCAGATTCAGGCTGAAGGTCTCCATCACCGCCGTGGCCTGCGTAAACTCAGTCGTGCCCTGGGTGGGCACAATCACCAAACCGTTGTAGGCAGCCTGGTACTTCGCGCTGCACGACATTAGGAACCCAATCGCAACCAGGGCCAGAACCGCCGCCATCCAGGTAAACCTTGTCCGCATTCTTCGCTTTATCTCCATAAGCGCATACGTATGAATACCCCGGCCGTGACCGGGCTTCGCTCTATTTGAAGGCGTGAATTGCCATCCATTTATGTATCAGGAATGAACGGGAAGAGCAAACTGCTACCCGCTGTTGGAACCGCTGTGGGGTCCGCGAGTTGCCTGAAAAGCAGTCCCGAGTTGCGAGCCGCGAGTCCCGAGAAAATGCTTTGAGGACACCCACAACCGCTGGCAGCGTCTTGACTCGGGACTCGGGACTCGGGACTCGGGGCTAGGCAGTGGTCAGTGGTCAGTGGTCAGTGGAATCTCGCTGGACACTGGCCACTGATCGCTGGCCACTGGGGTCAGGCTCGCCGGCATTAGAGGCAATCGAATCTCGACCACAAGTCCGCCCTCAGCCCGGTTCATGGCCGCGACGCGTCCGCCATGGAAGCGCACTGCGCGCTCAGTGATGGCCAGGCCCAGACCGACGCCGCCAGTCTGACGGCCGCGCGCATCATCCAGACGGTAGAACGGTCGGAACAACTTCTCCAGTGCTTCGGGGGGAACGCCGGAACCGCAATCGATCACACGCACCACGGCTTCCGCATCACCAGCGGCGGCTTCTGTCTTCTCCAGTTGGATTTCTACCGTCGTACCTTCTCGGGTGTAACGGATGGCGTTGCGGACTACGTTTTCGACGGCGCTATGCAGCAGAGATACATCTCCGCGCACTAACCAGCTTCCGGCAGGGATTTCACTGCGTACGTGGCAACGCCGCGCCTGCGCTTCGAACTCGGCGTCCTCGGCAACATTGAGCACGACTTCGTCCAGCAAGACGGGAGTGGAGGGCACGTGTTGCTCGCCATCCTCCATTCGCGCCAGCGTCAGCAGACGGCCAATGAGTTCGTTAAGGCGGCCGGCTTCGAGTTCAATACGCTCCAGCATGGTTGCACTTTCCGGACCAGAGCGCTGCCGCGCCAAGCCCAGCGCCACGTTCAAGCGCGCCAGCGGCGACCGTAATTCGTGAGAAATATCATTCAGCAAGCGGGACTGGGCTTTCACCAGCGTCTCGATCCGCTCCGCCATGGCGTCAAAATCCCTCATCAAGCCGGCAACCTCGTCGCGCCTTCGACTGTTGGGAGCGCCGGCCCGCGCCGTAAGATTTCCTGCAGCTAATTGGCGAGTGGCAGCACGCAGCCGAACCACGGGCATGGTCAGGAACCACGCGAGAAAATAGCAGACGATGCCAGAGGAGATGACGGCAATGATCAGGCCGGGAATCGGCAGTCCGCGTGGCCCCAGGAAGAGCCGTGGTCCGGGCGGAGGAGACAACACCAGCGTGTAACGGTGCAATCCGTCGGAGGAAGCCCGCGAATCGCGCAACACCGGCGGAGGAGCGGGAAAGATGAAGCCCTCGTGCGGCACTCTTGGCCCTCCGCCCGCGACCCGAACAGCCCACTCCGGCGCGCCGCGGTGAGAAACTTCCTCCATATTTTCATTGAAGAGAAAAGCGCGGACATGCTGCGTCCTCTCCAGATTATCCAAGTATTCCCGAAGCCCGCTCTTTCCCCGTTGTTCGTAAGTATTCACCGATTCGTTCAATGCGGCCGCGAGGAGAGCTTCCCAACTTGAGGTTCGCGGACGAAACGCCAGCGTCACCAGAATCGCCAGCACGAGGAAAAGTGCAAACGCCAGCCAGAAGGAAAGAAAAATCTTGAGGAAGAGACTTTTCATGAGGTGGTCTTCACCTTTTCTCCGGCCTTCTCCCGCGGGCGGGCAAAAATGTAGCCGACGCCGCGGATCGTCTTGATGTGCTCATCGGCGTCTGTATCGCCAAGTTTCTTGCGGACCTTGCTGACGTGCATATCGATGCTGCGGTCAAAGGGCGAGAATTTGCGGCTGAGCACGGCATTCACCAGGCGCTCGCGCGGAACCACCCGTCCGGCCTCGCGCAGCAGCACTTCCAGAAGGTTAAATTCCACCGAGGTGAGGTCGATAGGCTGGCCGTCGCGGCGCACGGTGCGGGTTGCAGGATCGAGTTCGATCTCTCCCACGCGAACGATCTCTGGCGTGGAGGGAACCGATTTGTCACTGTGGGTGCGGCGAAGGATCGCTCGAATGCGCGCTACGAGTTCCCGCGGATTGAAAGGCTTGGGCAGATAATCGTCAGCGCCGATCTCGAGTCCGACGATGCGATCTACATCTTCCCCGCGCGCCGTAAGCAAAAGCACTGGCAGACGGGAGGTAGCGCGGATTCGGCGCAGCACCTCGAAACCGTTGATGCCGGGCAACATTACATCGAGGACCACCAGCAGGTAGCCGCCGCCGTTGGCGCGCTGCAATCCGTTCTCGCCATCGTGCACTGACTCGACGGTGAAGCCTTCGGCGTGCAGATACTCGTCCACCAGCGTGCAGAGTTCAACGTCGTCGTCGATGACCAGAATTCGTTCCATCTTTGCTGTTTTCATTGTGCACCAGGCCGGGGCCCGCTAACGGTAAAGAATTGTCACCACTTTATTTAAACGCGATAGCTGGAAAATGGCTTCTCTCTTTGACAAAACTTTACCTGGATTGACTGACTTTTTACCACGTTTACGGACAAACCGTGTTCTCATAAGTGTACGCAAAATAGCCCAGGTTCCGGGAAGGAACCGGTCTTTAGGAGTCAAGAATTTATGAAATCGATTCGCTTTCGGTTCCTCGTAGCGGCGCTGGCAGTAATGCTGGGGGCCGCGATCGCAAAGTCGCAAGCCGCCGATGAAACGGCGCCCCCGCCCTCGCATGAGCATGCCTGGGGCATGCACGGCCACATGATGGGCTTCCCTTTCAAGCAGCTTGACCTCACCGATGCCCAGCGCGAGCAGGTCCATGCGGTCATGCACAAAGAGCATTCAACCATGAAGCCGCTGATGACACAGCTTCACGAGATGAACCAGCAACTCAAGCAATATTCGGAAGGCACCTACGATGAGGCCAAGGTGCAGGCTCTGGTCGCGCAGCAATCGCAGACGCTGGTCCAGTTGAAAGTTCAGGAGACCCGCATCCATAACGAGATCTACCAGTTGCTCACAGCCGATCAGCAGGCCAAGCTGAAAGAGATTGAGGCCAACCGAGAAGCCCGCATGCAGCAACACATGAAGGGCGAAGCACCGGCACCGGAGCAGCAGTAGCTTCGATTTCTTGGTTTGAAGCTGTTGGTTGCAGCAGCGCGGGGTTGGCCATCTCTCCGACCCCGCGCCATTTCTATCGGCATTCCCCCGAGGCACATGCCATGGATTTGGTTCCTGTATTCCTCTTCGATGTGGGATGGATCTTCTTCGCCGCCTGGGCGACGGCTCTAGCGGCATTCAGCGTAATTGCTTTCGGCCACGACATTCGAGCAGTCGCTGAGCGCCGAAAGTAGAGCCGGCCGCCGACAGTAGCGCGCCGTCCCGGCGGCTGTCGTGAGGGCGTCACGCCCTCACGGGCCGAAGCCGGCGGGCCGCCGGCGCTACTTTGCACCCCCACCTGCTAAAATTTCATCTACACAACCTGCATGACTCCGAAGAGTATGCGTCCGCTCGTGCCCTACCTCAAGCGCTACCGTTGGGGTTTTGTTGCGGGCGTTTTCTGCATTTTCCTGAGTAATGGCTCGTGGGTGCTTCTACCGCAGATTATCCGCCACGCAGTGGATGATCTCAACACCGGGGTCACGTCCGCGAAGTTGCTGCACTTTGCCTGGCAAATGCTGGAGGTCGCCGCGGTCCGCGGGATTTTCCTGTTCCTGACGCGCTGGATTGTGATCGGCATCTCGCGCGATATCGAGTTCGATTTGCGCAACGACCTGTTTGCCCATCTGGAAACGCTCTCCTACTCCTACTACCAGCGCATGCGCACGGGCGACATCATGGCTCGCGTGACCAACGATTTGAATGCGGTGCGCATGTTGCTGGGCCCGGCCATCATGTATTCGGCGAACACGCTGGTCTTCACAGCCGGGGCGCTATCGTTCATGTGGCGCATCAGTCCCAAGCTGACGTTCTACGCGTTTCTGCCGCTACCCGTGGTGAGTATTGTCATTCAATACTTTGGACGGCGCATCCATGAGCGCTTCGAAAGAATTCAGGCAATGTTCTCCGACATCTCGGCGCGGGCGCAGGAGAATTTTTCCGGAGCGCGGGTGATTCGCGCTTACGTGCAGGAAGAGGCGGAGATCGCGTCTTTTGAAAGCGCCAACCAGGAATACATTGCGCGCAGCCTGAAACTGGTGCGGCTGATGGGCATGCTCTGGCCCACGCTAGAACTCATGCTCGGCCTCGCGGTCGTACTGGTCTTGTGGATCGGCGGCAACGAGGTCCTGGCAGGCCGCATGGAGATTGGCGGCTTTGCGGCCTTCAACATCTACATGCTGCAGTTAACGTTTCCCGTGATCGCGCTGGGATGGGTGGTCAACATTTTCCAGCGGGGCACGGCGTCGCTGATCCGCCTGAACGAGATTTTGCAGGAGCAGCCCGAGATCAAGGACGAGGCTGCGGCCCACGACCGGCAGGTGGAGGGCGAAATTGAATTTCGTGGACTGAATTTTTCCTACGAGGGCAAACCCGTTTTACGGGACGTGAACCTGCGCATCCCCGCCGGTAGCAGCATGGCGATCGTAGGTCCGACGGGGTCGGGGAAGACCACGCTGGTCAACCTGCTTCCACGTATTTATGACGCGGCGCCGGGGACGGTTCTGGTCGATGGCCGGCCGATCCGGGAGTTTTCTTTGGCATCGCTGCGCAAGAATATAGGTTTTGTGCCGCAGGAAACATTTTTGTTCAGCGACCGCATCCGGGAAAATGTTGCGCTGGGCGTGGAGTCGGCCACTGACACGGAAATTCATGAGGCGGCGGAAGCGGCCAACATCGCCCAGGATATCGAGAGCTTCCCCGAGCAGTATCAAACCATGGTGGGCGAGCGCGGCATCACCCTCTCAGGAGGCCAGAAGCAGCGCACTGCTATCGCGCGCGCGTTGATTCGCAACCCCCGCATTCTCATTCTCGACGACGCTCTCTCCAGCGTTGACACGCATACTGAAGACAAGATCCTGAATCATCTCCGCGAGGTGATGCAGGGCCGCACCACTATCTTCATCTCCCACCGCGTTTCTACCGTGCGCAACGCCGACCGCATCGCCGTGCTGCACGATGGACGCATCGTCGAATCGGGCACGCACGACGAACTGCTCGCTTTGAACGGCTACTACAGCGACCTGTATAACAAGCAATTGCTGGAAGAAGAGCTGGCCGAAGTTTGAAAAATGAACTCATGAGCGGGCCCAGCCGCTCATGTCTATGCTCCCGAATATGGATTTTCCTTCGAGGTCAACATGGTTGCTCGTCACTGGCGCGGTTGGACCAAATTGCAGGATGCGGACTCCTATGAAAGATTGCTAAAGGAAAGAGTACTTCCCCAGCTAAAGGCAATCGAGGGCTATAACGGGGGATATATTTTTCGCAAGGATGGTCCCCAGGAAGTCGAGTTTGTGGTGATCAATTTTTTCGAGTCCCTGGAGGCCGTGCAACGATTCGCGGGCTCCAATTACAACGTTCCGGTCTTCGAGCCCGATGCCAAAAAGCTGCTGTGCAAACTCGAACCCGCGGCAACGCACTACGAAGTCCGCGCCAACACTATGTCGTTGATTCCGTAGTTACGCGTAACGATCGGACCAGTTGCCATGCAGCGAGTTGACGCCCCCGAGATTCTCGATTCCGACGACTGCTCTCCAGCCGACGTGCAGGCTACGCTGCAGGATATCGGGCGCGTGAATCGCTGGTTCGGCGGCGTCGCCACCACGCAGAAGATGGTGGAACGCGTGGCGCAGACTTCCGGGGAAAAACATTTTTCCCTGTTGGAAGTAGCGGCCGGGTCGGGTGAAGTCCCTGAGATCGTGCAGCAAAGGCTGGCGCGGCGAGGGATCACGCTCGACGTCATGCTGCTGGACCGGCAACGGTCGCATCTACCCGGAGACAACCATAGCGTCGTCGGCGACGCCCTTGCTCTGCCTTTCACTGACGGCAGTTTCGATCTGCTGAGCTGCAACCTGTTCGCGCATCACCTAAACGCGCAGCAGTTGGTGCAGTTCGTGCGCGAGGGTCTGCGTGTGTGCCGGCGAGCGGTGCTAGTCAACGATTTGGTCCGGCATCGTTTGCATCTGACTTTGGCGTACGCTGGCTATCCCATCATGCGCAGCCGCGTGGCCTGGCTGGATGGGTTGACTTCAGTGCGCCGAGCGTATGTTCCCGACGAGATGCAGACCATGCTGGCGCCCGCGCTTTCACGCGCAGGCGCGCAGGCTGAAATCTCGCGCCATTATCTTTTCCGCATGGGAGTGATTGTGTGGAAGCACGCACCGCAGTAGCGACGCCGTCCCGGCGGCTGTCCCGCGGGCGTCCTCGCCCGCGGCGCCAGCAGCGGTTCCCATCCGGCAAGTTCAATCCAGGTTCTCCACAGCCGGCGGGACACCGGCGCCACTATCGAACTACCAGCACTTCGCGGATGTTGTCGCGGGCGAGAAAGAACTTGATGGAAGCGAAATCGTGGAAAAGATTTTCGATGTGGCGATTGTTGAACACGCGCTGCAACTGAAAGCCATCCGTAGTTGCGGTGCGAGCCGTTCCCGTCGGTGGCCGGCGGGCTTCCTTGCGCAACTCAATTTTTTTCATCTCGAGCGTGTCGGGGCCAACGATGTGGAAGCGGTGACAAGGCGAGTCCGGACCGGCGTCGCGGGTATGAAAGAACGACAGCAACATGCCGCCCGGTTTCAGCACTGACCACAGCCGGCCGACCACTGGCTTCACCAGGCTCTCGTCGAGGTAATCCGGCAAATTCCAGCACAGCACAAGGTCGAAGTGCGCCGCCGGGTAAACCAGGTTATCCGCGAGAAATTTCCGGCTGTCCAGTGCCGCAACCCCTTGTTCATCTGTGATGAGAAGTTCGGGATCGGTCGATGCGGTCAGCAGGTCTTCGCTATAGATTCTGTGGCCGCGTTCCGTGAAGTGGCGGATGTTCGTAGCCGATGTCGATCCCAAGTCCAGAACGCACAGGCCTTCCGCGGACTCCCAGGTGCGCGACAACTCGCCGAGGCCGCTCGAGCGCCGGGTCAGCTTCTGCGAGCTCCGCTCCGGGATGGTCTCCGGTCCCGATGAACCGCGAAAAAGTTTCATGAAATTCTGTGAGACTGATGACATCTTAGCTCGTAACTCCTGATTCGTAACCCCTGGGAACCATTCACTTCACATGCTTACTTAACATATTCACTTTACATCGGCCCGGGTGGTATCGACCTTGCCCTTCAATGAGGCTCCTTCTTCAATAGAAATGCGCTGGGTAATGATGTCGCCGGTGACAATGGCCGACTTACGCAGTTCGACACGCTCGCTGGCCTGTATGTTGCCCTCCAGTTTGCCTTGCACCACAACGCCCTTGGCCTCCACGCTGGCTTTCAGCTGGCCGTTGGGGCCGACGGTAAGGCTGTTGGCCTTGAGCGCGATGCTGCCTTCGACTTGGCCGTCCACGTATAGATCTTCGCTGCCCGAAAGTTCGCCTTTGATGAATACCGACTTGCCGATTTGTGCCAACCCACTGGCGGGTGCGCTCATTGGACGCTCTCCTGATGCAACCTAACGGCAACAACTCGATCCCTACATGCGATCAGCACAAAGTGATCAATGGACCGGGAACCCGTGATGGGTCGCTCCCGAATCACATTTCACGAGGCAATACGGGAAAACCGCTCCTAAAAAGACTATACGCAAGGCACAGAGCGTGCGGCAAGCGGCTGCCTCCGTCAGGCTGACTACCCAGATTCCAGTAGAGAATGGGCTGATTCCAATTGTTACACTAAAGCACAAGACTCGTTTAAGTGCTGGGGATGATGAACCGCGCAAAGTTAACCGCACAGTGGGCCGTTGTTCTGTTCGCTATCCTGTTCGCCGGGATGGGCGCCAGTTCCATTTCGGCGGGATCGCCCTTCAATCCAGCTCAGGATTTGCCTTCTCCCATTGAATTGGTGCGGGCTGCGGTGGCCAACGAAGTCGCGGCCTCGAACGACAATTCGACGAAGCACATGTTCCGCTCGCGCAAGCAGACCCCGCAGGGCTCCCAGACCAGGCTTTATGTAGAAACCCGCGAAGCCATGGCCGGTATGACGATCGCCTACAATGACAAGCCGCTTACGCCGCAGCAAATGCAGGCCGAGGAAGGCCGCCTGGCAGGCCTTGTGAGTAATCCCGAGCAGCTTCGCCGCAAGCATGCGCAGGAACAAGAGAGCGCTGACCGCACGCTGCGCATCGTGAAAGCCTTGCCCGATGCTTTTCTGTTTGACTACGACGCCGAGGAGTTCGGCACGCCGGACCTGGGCAAGGATGGGTCTCGGCTGCTGCGCCTGAAGTTCCGTCCGAATCCCGCTTACCATTCGCCGTCTCATGTGGAAGATGTGTTGAGCGGCATGCAGGGAGCTGTTCTGATCGATGCCACGGCGCGCAGGATCGCCAGAATCGATGGAACTCTGTTTAAAGAGGTCGGCTTCGGCTGGGGAATCCTGGGCCATCTCGACAAGGGTGGACATTTTCTGGTCGAGCAGCGCGATTGCGGGGATGGCGCATGGGAAATCTCGCGCATGTCCCTGAAGTTTACCGGCAAGATTCTCTTCTTCAAGAACATCGCGATCACCTCCGACGAGGTGTTCAGCGACTTCCGACGTGTGCCCGCCAACACCACGTTCGCCCTGGGAGTGGCCATGCTGAAGGCGGAAGAAACGAAGCTGGCCGAGAATCATAAACCGGAAGCCGCGACGCCGGACCCGAAGCCGCACTAGCGAACCAATGGCGGTCGATAAGTGCTATGGCGATTTTGCAACAGTTATCTTCTCGGCATTACAATTATTAGCCGCTATGTTGCCGTCCCGAAAATGGCGACTGCTCGTCTCGTTGCTGGCCTTCATAGGCATGGCCCATTGCCTCTCCTCGCTCGTTGAAGAGGACCGCATGTACCATGGCAGGATTGTTCAGTGTCTCCACGGGGGCGCTTGGGTTGGACAGAGAAACCTCGGAGTCTACACCCGTGCTCAAATTTACAAGGAGCGAGTATTCACAGGAACGGTTCAGTCCGTTGTCGAGATATCGTTCACTGATCGGCGGCTCCAAATTATGCCCGATGAGGTTCTTCTCGGTGATGTTGCAGGCGAAATAACAGCTACGATGAATCAGGCGTGTCTAAGGGAAAAGCCTCCCGATGTTAAGGATGGAGACAAGTGGCTCTTTTTTGTGAGGACCTTATATCGTGACGCGATTCCGTACGATGTGGTGGATTTCGACAGCCCGGCGCAGCCGGTGTCACTCGCTCAATATGACATTTGCGTGCTGCGGCTGCACGCCGACATTGATGAAAGTTGCATTCCGCTGATGCCGGCGCGACGACACGAGTCTCACAGGGATTGCACGCGGACGAATGCGATGATACCTTCGGTCGCCAATCCTTTCCCCCGGTCTAGCCCATTCCGGGTACCCGAAATCAAGCTGGAGTTCATTTCTCCTCCGCTCGAATTTCGGGCACATGATGCCAGCGGAGGGAATACCCCGGCAGTCAATCTTCAACGTCCCGGCGGGGCTTACTGGTGCTCGTATTATGACGATTGACGAAAACAGGCCTTTACACTCAAACCCAGTCATTGAGTGCTGTCCCGAAGGTTAACCTGCTATCCACAAGCCGACCTAGCCTAAGCTTGCTTGGGCACCGACTCTCCCCTTGGCCATCAGTGTTCCCACAAAGCGAGCCACCAATTCCAGTCTCCCTAGATCGTCGGGAGTGAAGTCCGGTCCCGCCGCGGCTGGGCGCGGGGCCTTTCGGGAGACTTGAATCACGCCAATTACTTCTCCATTGTTGGCAAGAACGGGCGCAGACATGAGTTTCTGAATTACTTGGTCGTCCAGTCCGGTGTGGCCCAGTTTGACCAGTTCAAAAACGCTGAAGTGCTTTACTTGCGCGAAGCTGTTGAACAGCTCCGCCTGCTTGGTCCGCGCGGTGCGGGCCGCTACCGCTGAGCTGGAAAGAGGGATCGCCCCGGCCGTCTTCAACTCAACCGGGTACACGAAGTTCAGCAGACTTCCGCTAAGCTCCAGGAGTGCCACTTCCGTCTCGCTTACCTTGAAGATCCTGGCCACGCCGGCGCAAATCGCGTCCGGCGCTGTGTCCATCGTGTCCACGCCTGCAAGCTGTTCGATTTCCCCCATCTTTCCCAGCATGATGGAGCAGATGTCAAGGGGCAAGGTAACTAACGTGCCCCCCTTCTTGCGTCTTAGCTTTCAACAACCTGGGGCGCCCCATCGGGCAAGGATGAAAAAATCCTTCCGCGTCAGGGGCGCAGCGTTTCCCTCTTTACTGTCAACTTCTCGATCAGATCTTCTCTGATTCGATAGCCCGTTCCTGGCTGGTTGCTGATGGTGATCATTCCTTGCGGTGAGACCTGCACTTCCGGATCGATAATGTCTTCCTTCCAGTAGCGGTTCGAGGCGGAGACGTCGCCGGGCAGGCTGAAATTCTCGAGCGTCGAGAGCGCGATGTTGTGAGCGCGGCCTATACCCGATTCAAGCATGCCACCGCACCACACCGGAATTTTTTGCTCGCGACAAATATCGTGGACCTTCTTGGCTTCGCTGAATCCGCCGACGCGGCCGACCTTGATGTTGATGATGCGGCATGCGCCAGTCTCGACTGCAATGGCGGCGGCGCGCGCGCTCCCGATGGACTCATCAAGGCAAATCGCGGTGCGCAGTTCTTTTTGCAGACGGGCGTGGTAGAAAATGTCGTCGTCCCACAGCGGCTGCTCGATCATCAGCAGGTTGAACTGATCGAAAGTGCGCAGGTGCTCGACCTGGTCAAGCGTGTAGGCGGAGTTGGCGTCGCAGCTCAGCGTAATGTCGGCCCACCGCGAGCGGATTTTTTCCAGCACGTGTACGTCCCAGCCCGGCTTGACCTTCACCTTGATGCGGCGGTAGCCGGCGGCCAGTTCGGTCTCGATCTTGCCGAGTAGTTGGTTGACCGAATCCTGAATGCCGATAGAAACTCCGCAGGAGATTTCAGTTCGCGTGCCGCCGAGCAGTTTCCAGAGGGGCAGGTTTTTCTGCTTCGCTTCAGCATCCCACAACGCGTTCTCGACCGCCGCCTTCGCCATGCGGTGCCCGCGCACCCGCGAAAGCAGTGCAGCACAATCGCGCGCCGATTCAAGTGCGCGGCCGAGCACGGCGGGCGCAAGGTAGCGAGTGATGGCTAACCACGCGCCCTCGGTCCACTCGCTGCTGTAAAAAGGATCTTCACCGGCCACGCATTCACTCCAGCCATCGACTCCGTCGCAATGCGCGGTAAGAAGCAGAATGCGCCGGCTCGAAGTGCGCCCAAAACTCGTCTCAAAAAAATGGACGAGCGGCATGTGAATCTCGCGCAGCGTGATGGCTTCAATCTTCATGGTTTGTGGAAGCTTTAGAATCTACCACGGAGGCACGAAGACACGGAGAAATAAGTCTTGGCGGGCGTGCGTTTGCCTGGTTTTGGGTTTCTCCGTGTCTCCGTGGTGATTTAGTCCTGCGATGCATGCGACCACTCCTCATCCCAGTTGCCGAGCAGAAACTTGCCGTCACCTGCCGCATCGCGTTCGTACCCCAGCACGGTAAGCCCGCTCTCGAATGCCCGCAGAAAGTGCTCGCGGTTGCGTTCCTGCACTTGCTGCGCCTTGCCTCGCGTTTCCGCCGCCGCCTTCCACTCGTAAATCTGTGCCGGGACCTCAATGGCTATCTTTTGGTTGAACGCCGGGTTCTTTCCCGTTGCCAGCAAAGTTTCCACGCGCTTCGACTTCAGCCACCACTCGGCGATCAGACGGTCGCTCGGCAGCCCGCCCTGTAGGGGCGATGATGTGATTCCATACTGATTGATGTTGTAGCGGCGCGAGATTGCCCCCAGCTTTTCTATATTCAGATAGGAATTCTTGATCTCAAGCGGATCGAACGTCCATTCGATGAGTTCTATGCCGCGCGCGAGCGCGTCCTCGCGCTGCAGAAGCTTGAGGCGGCGTCCCAGTCCGCTATTGCGGTGTTCCTGGCGCACGGCCAGCATGTGCGAGTGAAGATAGATGCGGCCTGACCGTGTGCCAGGAACCGAAAGCGCGAACCCGACCATATCAGCCCCATCGAAAGCACCCATCACCTGCCCGCCGACTTTCTCCGCGACCACGAACATGCGCAGCGGAACCAGTTCGGAATCGCTGAAGTTCCAGATTTCTTTCTGCAAGGCGACGCAGGCCCGCAATTCGTCCAGCCCATGACAGTGGCGAATTACAATGGCATCCACGCTCACGCTTTTTTCTCCTGCCGCTTGGCTTGTTGCCACAGCGATTCGAGTTCATCCATCGACACCTTATCGGGAGTGGTTCCGCGTTCGTGCAGGCGTTGTTCCATCCACTGAAAGCGGCGGCGGAACTTCCGGTTGGTCTTGCGCAGAGCGGATTCCGGATCGAGCGCAAGATAGCGGGCGATGTTGACCAGCACAAAAAAAAGATCGCCAACTTCCTCCTCCAACCGCACCCGCAAATCTTCGGGAATGCTCTGCCGCCCGGAACTGGCAATCCCCCGGCCTTCAGGGTGCGGCCCGGGTGAGGGAAATTCCTGCAAATGCTGGCGAAGCTCTACGGTCTCCTCACTGAGCTTGTCGAACAAGCCTTCGATGTCGGGCCAGTCGAAGCCGATCTGCGCCGCGCGCGAACTGAGCTTGTGGGCCTCCAGCAACGACGGCATGGACGAGGAGATGCCGGCCAGAATCGACGGCGCAGGAGCGCCAGTCTTCCCGACAGTCGTGGCTTCAGATGCGTTCGAAGTCTCAGTCCCGTGCTGCCGCTTCTTTCGTTCCTCGACTTTTAACGCTTCCCAGTTCCGCTTGACCTCCGCCGCGGTGTCCGCTTTCGTATCGCCGAAAACATGAGGATGCCGGTCCACCAGTTTGCGTGAGAGCCGGTCGAGCACATCATCAATCGAAAAGCTTCCCTGCTCCTTCGCCATCTCCGAATAAAAGAGCACCTGCAGCAGCAAGTCACCCAGTTCGCCGGGAAGTTCCTCCCAGTCGCGATTGTCGATGGCTTCGAGCACTTCATAAGTCTCTTCCAGTGTGTAAGGCTTGATGGAATCGAAGGTCTGTTCGCGATCCCATGGGCAGCCCCCCGGAGCCCGCAGCCGCTCCATGATGGCAACGGCGCGTTCGAAACGTTCTCCTGTCGTGGACATTGGCAACCACTCTAAATGAGCCGCCTGAGTGCGGGCAATGAGGCGGTTGGACACTTTGTGGATTACGATCAACCGCGGCTCTTCCTCCGGCATCGAATTCGCTTAGACGCATACAATTCATAAGGAGGAAGTGTCATGCCAAATACTCTTCAAGGAAAAACTGTAGCAATCCTCGCAACCAATGGCTTTGAACAGTCGGAACTGTTGAAGCCGAAACAGGCTCTGGAAGAGGCGGGAGCGCGAACACAAGTTGTCTCCCCCGCGGAGGGAAAAATAAGAGGTTGGGAAAACAAGAACTGGGGCAAGGACGTCCCGGTTGACGTTCCGCTGAAGTCCGCCGATCCAGCACAATATGACGCGCTGCTGCTGCCCGGCGGAGTGATGAATCCCGACCAACTGCGGATGATCCCGGAGGCCGTAACCTTCGTCAAGCATTTCGTGGACCAAGGCAAGCCGGTCGCGGCAATCTGTCATGGACCGTGGATGCTGGTCGAAACCGGTGCGGTCCGAGGACGCACTGTGACATCCTGGCCTTCGTTGAAAACCGACATCCGAAATGCGGGCGGGACATGGGTCGACAAGGAAGCGATTGAGAGCAATGGCGTAATCACCAGCCGCAAACCGGACGACATTCCCGCTTTCAATCGGGAGATGATCGCATTATTCTCAAAAGGAGCCGTCAAAGTTTCCTCCAGCAGTGAAAAGTCCGAGCGCAAAATCGCGTAGCGATCTCACAGCCGGTCCGGCTGGCAGCACGCCGGGCCATTTTTCTCGAAGCGCGATTTGCGGGACGTTTGGGCACCTTTGCGCGATTTTGGTGCGGGCGGTTTGCGGTACCAAGGTTACCTTCTCCAGCCACCGAAGGCAGTGCACACTTAGGCATGTCGCAGTGTGGGCTGGTCATGCCCATAGCTCTATCGCTACGTTCATAACTATCCGCATCTAACTGATAAAGAATGGCATTAGCAGCAAATCCAAGAGCACCCCTGAACGACCAGCATTTCCAGGTGGTGGTTATCGGCGGGGGCATTAATGGCGTAGCCGTGGCGCGGCAATGCGCCCGCGCGGGCAAGCACACATTGCTGGTCGAGCAGAATGACTTCGCCTCCGGAGTCACCAGCCGTTCCACGCGCATCATCCACGGCGGATTGCGCTACCTCGAGCACGGCGAACTGAGCCTGGTGCGTGAATCCCTGCGCGAGCGGGAAAAGTTGCTGCGCGAGCGATCGCACCTCGTGCATCCCATGCACTTTCTGCTGCTGTTGAATGAAACCAGCCAGCGCAGTGCGATGAAGGTTCGCACCGGACTGTGGCTCTACCATCGCATGGCAGGAAAAACGCCCACCGATGCCTCCACCGAAATCGAGTTGAAACGGTTTGAGCGGGCGCTCGACGCCGGGCATCGCTGGTCGTTCTTCAACTATGAAGATGCTCAATGCGAATTTCCTGAACGGCTGGTCGCAGAATGGTTAACGGAGGCCATAGACGCCGGGGCGGTCGTCCGCAACCACATGGAGGCTCTGGCGGTTGACGTCACGCACGGCCGCGTCCGAGGCGTGCTGCTGCGCGATCAGATCACCGGCCGCGATGCGCGCGTCGATGCCGGCTGGGTGATCAACTGCAGCGGGCCGTGGGCTGACCGCGTATGCCAGCGCTCTTCGATCCGCACGCCCAAGCCCATGCTCGGCGGCGTGCGAGGTTCGCACATCGTCCTGCCGCGCTTTCCGGGCTCGCCGAGTGCTGCCATTTACACCGAGGCCGAGGATGGCCGTCCGATTTTTATTCTTCCCTGGAACGATCAAATCCTGGTGGGAACAACCGAAGTTGCCGACAACGGCGATCCGGCAAAGACCGCTCCTTCCGCGGACGAGATCAGCTACCTCGTGCGCTCCGTGGCGCAGCTATTCCCCAAAGCCAAAATATCGGCGCAGAGTCTGAAGCACGCCTTTGCCGGAATCCGGCCCTTGCCGTATTCGACCGACAATCGTCCCTCGGCCGTAACACGCCGCCACATTCTGCACGACCACGCTGACGATGGCGCGGCTCACATGCTCTCCGTGATCGGCGGCAAGTTGACCACGGCGGCGTCACTGGCGCGAGAGTGTGCGCGGAAGATTGGCTTGACCGTTGACGAACCGAATACGGTCGCGATGGGGCCGGGTCCGGCGCTCGACCCCCTGCTGGATGATGCGGTGCTTGAGATTGCGCGCATCGGCGCGGTCAGCGAGGAAACCGCGCGCGGCATGGTGGAATGGCACGGCAAGCGCGCTGCCGACATCGCGCGCACGGCTTTGGTGAGCGCTGAGTTGCGTGCGCCGATTTGTCCGCACACCTCGCACGTGATCGCCGAGGTTGTGGAGGCGTATCGGCGAGAGTGCGCCGTCACGCTGGGCGATGTGCTGCTCCGCCGGGTGCCGGTGGCGCTGGGCGCGTGCTGGTCGGAGTCGTGCAGCCGCGAAGCCGCGTTGCGCATCGGCGCGGTTCTGGGCTGGAACGAACAAACCATGGGCGCCAACCTGGAAAATTTTGAAATGGAGCGCAGCGCTTTTCTGCGACCTGCGGGACGAGCCACGGCCGCATTCGAAGCTGCTGCGGACTAGCTTCTTCGCCACGGGTCCACACGGATTCCCACGGATAAAGCTGCACAATCAAAAACAATCACAAAAGTCAAAAAGAAGTATCCCTGAGAATCCGCGCACATCCGTGGCCAAGATTTTGTGGTTACCAAAGATTCGCGCAAGCCCCGCGTTATCTGGGAACGCCTCGAAAATAGCCCTACACTAGCGGAACCATGCTCATTCCCATCGGACACGACAACATGACGGCCAGGCGCTGGCCGGTCATCACGATCGGTTTGATCGTGATCAACGTGGTGGTCTTCCTGTTTACCAACCAGGCCCTGCAGCGGCAGGCTCCGGAAGTGGGGCAGGCGAAGGCGCACATCCTCATCCTCGCCGCCCAGCACCCCGAGCTAAAGATGCAGCCCGAGGCGCAGCATCTGGTTGACAGTTTCAAGCAAAGCCATCCGGCGGAGTGGGCTCAGGTTCAGAACCCCTATCGCGATGTCATCGACGCCTATGACGCCAAAGTCAAGCTGATGGACGACCCGCAAAAGCTGCAAGAGGAGATGGACACGCTGACGGCTGACTATGTGAAGGTCTCATCCGCGTCGATGGCCGAGCAATACGCGTTCGTCCCCGCCAAGCCGAATCCCATCAGCTATCTCACAGCCAACTTTCTGCACGGCGGATGGCTGCACCTGATCGGCAACATGTGGTTTTTGTGGCTGGCCGGATTTGTGCTCGAGGACGCCTGGGGCCGCGGGCTATATACGGTGTTCTATCTGGTCTCGGGCGCGGCCGCGCTGCAGTTTTATGCCTGGTCGAACCCGGGCAGCATCACGCCAACTCTAGGCGCCTCGGGTGCCGTCGCGGCTTTGATGGGAGCGTTCCTGGTGCGCTTTCCCAAGATGAAGATCGAAATGGCATGGCTCTTTCTGTTTCGCCTCTTCCGTTTCAAGGCTGCCGCGTACTGGCTGCTGCCACTGTGGCTGCTGATGGAAATGTTCTACGGATCGCTGTTCGGTTCGATGAGCGGAGTGGCCCACTGGGCGCACGTTGGGGGTTTCCTCTTCGGGGCGCTGGCGGCTTTTGGCCTGCAGTATACGGGCCTCGAGAATAAGACGAACAAAGCCATCGAGGAAAAACTCGCCTGGACACCGGACGCGGAAATCGATCAAGCCAGCACCCTGATGGATCGCGGCCAACTCGACGAAGCCGCCGCCATGCTGAACAATCACCTTGCGGTGAAACCGGATTCGATTGATGCGTGGAACCTGATAAAACAGATCCACTGGCGCAGGCAGGAGACGGCCGCCTTTCACGAAGCGACCCTGAAGACATGCGCGTTGCATTTGAAGGCGCGCAATCCTGAAGCAGCCTGGAAGGATTACGAAGAGTTTCTGAACTCCGGCGGCGGTACCGCGCCGCCTCAAGTATGGCTCGACCTATGCAAGGCCGCGGATGATGCGCAAAGCTACGACCGTGCCTTGTATGAATATGAACAGCTTTCGGCGGCCCATCCCAATGAACGGCAGGCGCTGATGGCACAGCTTGGCGCGGCAAAGATATGCTTGAAGCGACTGAACCGTCCACAGGATGCGCTGGCCTTCTACCAGGCCGCTGCCACGTCGAAGATTCCTCACCTCGATTGGGAACCGAGTATTCAGGTGGGAATCAAGGAAGCCAAGGCAGCGCTCACCGGCGGCAACAGTTTGTCGGCATCCGCCAAATAGCGGATTGCTGAAAGACTCGTTCTGCATTCGCGTTTGGGTGGCGCAGCGGTTCATCGCTGCGATTAAGGGTTTGTCGCCAAAACTGGCTTTAGCCACTGAGGCTGCTAAAGCATGCGCGATCAGTTTTCACCGATTGCTCAATCCGCTCGCCCGGTTTTCCCTCACGTCCCAGCAATCTGTTTTCACAGCGGAGATCGAAGGGTCTGAGCCAACAGCTTGGGATCGTCCGAAATAATGCCATCCACGCCCCATTGCGAAAAGCGTTTCATATCTGCGGGCAGGTTCACTGTCCACACGAATACCTTATTGCCCGCCACTTTTATCTCAGAGATCAGATCCTCTCCTAGCAGAGTGCGATGTGGAATCACATAGTTAATGGGCAACTCAGGCCAGCGGGAGCACTGAACCCGCGTCTCGCAGATCAGGCCGAGCGGGATGGTCGCATCTAATCCGTGGATTACCTGAAGCACTTCGGGGAGGAACGACGAAACCACGAAGCCTCGGGCTGGAGCGAATTTCCGCAGTTGGTCCACAATAATGGTCTCCAGGCCGGGCACCTTCAGTTCAATATCCAGAAAGGCGCTGCTCGTGTAGCGAGTGAGGACCTCGCGCAAAGAGGGCAACGCCAACTGCTTCGCTGTTGACTTGGCTATCCCAAGCGCCCCAGCCTTCGGATCATGACAAACGACTGCTTGCCCATCAGCCGTAAGCCGCACATCAAATTCAAAACCATCGCATCCGGAAGCCAGCGCAACATCGAATGAGGCCAGCGTGTTCTCGGGAACAGCTCTCTCGCCGCGCGCACCACGGTGACCAAGAAGCAGCGGACGAATTTCCATAAAGTCAGTGACCAGGAATCAGTGACCAGTAGCCAAGTTGGGTTTTACTGGCCACTGAACACTGGCCACTGAACACTGCTCTTAATCCAGATCGAAATCGCGAATGGGCTTGCCCGTGTCAGGAGACTCCTTGGCCTTCTTCACCGCCTCCTGAAACTTTTTTTCCAGCAGTTCGGAAGCATGCTTTTGCGCCTCGACGGATTGCCGGAAGATGGATTCGCGGCGGCTGTCCTGCTCCTTCATGGCGCGGGCCGCATCCTCCATGTCGTTGAACATCCGGGGCTTCACTGCGGCGGTGTGGGCAATTACCTCGGCTGTCGCAGTATCAACCTTCAGCAGCGCACTGCAGCAGGGACAGGTAACTTCGATGGTAGGGGGATTCTTCGCCATTTTGCGAATCATACCGCAAAACGGGACGAAACGGGCCACCCTCGGCTTCCTCTTCGCGAACTTTGCGGCCTTACTTGGCGTCCTTCGCGGTTAAGAGCTTTGGCCGGGACCCGTGACGTTCAACGGTGAAGTTTGATCGGGAAAATATGGAACACGCTCAGCAGTTCCCACCCGAGCAGGAAAATCGAAATCAGCACAATGAGCACCGCCAGCAATTCTCCGAACGTGAGGCCACGGCGGTTGGGTTCAAAGCGCCTCGCCGCCAGGCTGAGAATATTCAGCGTGGCAAACCCAAAGACAATGACCCATAGAATATTGTAAACCTCATTGCGGCGGCTGGAATGGCGCGCGGCCAGCACAAGAACAGCTGCCAGCGCGGACTGGGCGCGCAGCAGGTTATGCAGCGACAGCGCCGCCCGCGTGCCGCGCGCGAACCCTGAGATGAGGGTTGTTGAAGACAGAGCCATAACGAGCCGAACCCACAAAAGAAAGCTAGTCCGTCCCAATTGCTTGGATATTACAATTTTTCCCCGCGCGGGTCACGTCCGGTCGGAGTTTTTCTTGCCGTTCTCCGCGGCCTTTCTCCGCGAACTCCGCGGTTAAAAGCTTTTAGGTTATCGCTCGCCAAGGAATCACCGGCCTAGCCTCGCCGACGCCTTTCAGTAAGATAAGTACATGGCAGAACGGCGCGTGATTTTCTTTGATGTCGGCAACACTCTTCTCTTCCCCAACCGGGCCACGATTCTCGCCCCCATCTCGAGCGATCGCCATCCCACACTCCAGCAATGGCAGGCCCTCGAGCGCAGAATAAAGATCGCGTTCGACGAGGGCATGCCGAGCGGCCGACTCGATCACGGCTTCTGGTGGACCTTTCACACCAATTTGCTAGAGCAACTCGGTGAGGACACCACCGTCCGCGACGTACTGGTGGAGAACACGCACAACTCGGCGAACTGGGACCAGATTCTGCCCGGAACACGCGACGCTCTGGACCGGATCCGCCAGGACTTCCGCCTCGCCGTAATCTCCAATGCCGATGGCCGGGTCGAGCGTGTCCTTTCCCGCTGCGGAATTGCCGAGTGCTTCGAAGCGATCACGGATTCCGGAATCGTCGGAATCGAGAAGCCGCGTCCGGAAATATTCGAAGCCGCCCTCAATGCGATGCAGGCGCGCGCCGGCGAGAGCTTATACGTGGGCGATGTGTACTCCGTGGACTACGTGGGCGCCCGCAACGCAGGCATGGAAGCGGTTTTGCTGGATGTCTCCGGAGCGTACCGCGACCGCGAAGTGCCGCGCGTTGAGTCGCTGGAACAACTGGAAACATTTCTCCAGCCGTAAGATCAAGTTTTTCTTAGCGAACTTCGCGGTCTTTCTTAGCGAACTTCGCGGTTAAGAGCTTCTGCTCTTGGTCGTACAATGATCCTCATCATGTTTGATTCCACAAGGCTATTGCTGTTTCTAACGGCTGCGGTATTGCTCGCCATAGCGCCGGGCCCCGGAATGCTTTATGTGCTGGCCAGAAGCCTGGCCGGAGGCAAGCGCGAAGGCGTGCTTTCTGCGCTGGGCACATTTCTGGGAGGCATGGTGCACGTGTTCGCCGCCGCTCTGGGAGTCTCGGTGATCTTGGCGCGGTCGGCGTTTGCCTTCTCCGCCGTCAAGTACTCCGGTGCAGCTTATCTGTGTTTCCTGGGCGTGAGAATGATGGTCGAGGCCCGGAAGGATGCGCGAACACAGCAAGAATTACCGGTGGAAGATTTTTCTCCGCCCGTCTCCGCTCGGAATCCGCTCTGGCAGGGAGTGGCCACGGAAGTGTTCAATCCTAAAACCGCCCTGTTCTTTCTTTCCTTCATCCCGCAGTTCGTCAACCGTGGCGCCGGACACATTTTCTTTCAGTTCGTTGCACTGGGAACCGTTTCGGTAGCCCTGAATACGTCGGCCGATTTAATCGTGATTCTTCTGGCGGGGCCGTTGGGAAAAATAATTCGATCATCGCCAGTCTTCCGCCGCCGGCAGCGAACCCTGACCGGCGCCATCATGATCGGGCTGGGAACATATTTGGCAACCAGCGAAAGCCGCTAGCGGCACCGCGTCACAACTCTAAAATCTGATGGTCGTGACAATCGGTGCGCAGAGTCTCATGTAGGCTTTGCAGCAATTCCGTTCCGTGGCGAGCGACAAAATATATGCCGGCTACGCCTCGCTCCTGCAAAGCATTTTGGGGATAGAGCGCCTGACTGAGAGCTTCGGCGTGACGGCTCACCACTTCGCTGCGTCGTAGTTCCGCGGCCATGGCGCGTTCGCGCAGGCGGTCGAGCTGGTAGCGAACTTTGGAAGCGCCAGTCTGGCTGGCTTCCACAAGCGTGGGATCGAGTTTGGCCAGCGCCTCCTTCAGTCCCGCGAAAGATTCATCCACCGACTTGTTCGCGCGTTCGAAGGCCTCCTGCAAACCTGCCGGCAGCGTCCGCGATGCCAGCTTCTGCCGAAGCGCCTCCGGCCCCTGGAATGCCTCCTGAACCACAATGTCATACTGGCGCAGCCAACGCTGCAACTTGGGCTCGACCAGGGTTGCCGAAAAACGAGGCACAATCGGCGTCACCCGCCCCAGAAGCTTTTCATAGACGGCACCGGCCTGCGCAAAATATGCCGCCTCCGCTGCGCCCCCGGTGTAGGCCAGCGTGGGCAGAAGATAATCCTGCACCACCGGCCGCAAGAGCACATTGGGACTGAACTCTTCCGGCGACGCTGCAACTCGATCCAGCAATTCGGCAGATGAGAGTTTCTCCGCCTCCGCCTCGCTACCGATAACAAACTCCGCAGCTTCGTTCGATCCATCCCGGCGATGGATCGCCGTGCGCGCGCCCGCGCGCACGGCGAAGAGCAGCACCGACGAAGCTGTCACTTTCACTTGCTGGTGATAGCCTGCGCGCTCGAGGGCCTGGCCTCGGCTGAGCAAGGCGGCATCCAACTCCTCCGCACGCTCGACCGCGGCCTGATAGATGGGTGCGGCAACGCGATGCAGTTCGGCGTCAGAAGCATCCAGAAGAATCACGCCCCAGGAAGCAAACAACCGCGCGAAAAATCGCGCAAAAGCCGTACCCAGCGTCTCCCCGGGACGATAACACTCGCGCAACCATTGCGCCGGCTGGGAATCTCCCAGCAGTGAAACAGCCTCCTCAACAACCGCCACGATCTCATCGCCCAGCCGCACCTCGCTGACCGGCGCGCCCGGAACTCCGTGGCTGGAGGTCGTGAGCGTCCGCGGAAGACCGTCGGGTCCGGGAAACGAAACGTGATTCACTTCGGCAAGATCGTGGTCCGACGTGGCCAGCCAGAAAATGGGAACTGCATCGACGCCTGCCGCAGTGGCCTCTTCCGCCAACTTCACTGCAGTCAGAGCTTTATAAAGGGCAAACATGGGGCCGCCAAACAGGCCGACTTGTTGCCCCGTCACGACGGCAGCCGCGCCCTGGCGCAAACGAGCGAGATTGGCAAGCGTTTGCAGTGAAGCGTCCCAGGACTTGTTCTGCCGTTCAAGGATCGCGCTCACGCGCGCCCGCTGGGATGCATCGTCCGCAAGTGTGGTAGCTTCCGCTTTCGCCCATTCGTTAAAGTGCGGGGAATGCGGATAGAAACGCTGGACGTTCGGTGAATAAGCAAGGAAATCGGTGAAGAGGCGGGTCGTATGCGGGATTTGGGTAAAGGGCAAACACTGCGCTTTCACCGCTGGCCCTCCGGACATCGCCCGTTTTTACACTCGTTGTTCGTAAAGTCTTTGACGGCTGAGATCATCGCGGGTCAACGTCCTTTATTCTACAGACAGCCGTAGTTGAGATGCCGCAAACAGGCGCACGATGCAAGATAATGGTGGCTTGCAGGAAAGGAATACAGGATGAGCGCGGTCAATTCGCCGTTGAATATCGTCACGCCGATCACGCTGGAGGGTTCCATCGTCCGCCTCGAACCCATCCGCCGCGACCACGCCGGAGATTTCTGGAATGTAGCCAAGGATGCTCTCGACGACATTTTCGAATGGATTCCCTACCGCATGAAGACGCGCGAGGATTTTCAGCGTCTGGTAGAGAAGGCGTTTGACGAGCAGAAACGCGGCGAATCGGTCGTATTTGCTACGGTGGAACGTGGCTCTCAACGGGTGATCGGAAGCACGCGCTACATGAACATCGACCGCGTCAATCGCCGGGTCGAGATCGGTTCTACCTGGATCGCTCCGCCCTGGCAGCGCACCGCCGTCAATACCGAAGCGAAGTATCTGATGCTGCGCCATGCCTTCGAAGTTTGGAACTGCTTTCGCGTCGAACTGAAGACCGACGCACTGAATCAGCAATCCCGCACCGCAATTCTGCGCATTGGCGCCAAAGAGGAAGGAACTCTGCGCCGGCACGTGCTCACCTGGACCGGCCGCGTCCGTGATTCGGTCTACTTCAGCATTCTCGATACGGAGTGGCCGGAGGTGAAGCAGAGATTGCAGAAGCAGCTGGAGCCACGAAAGTCCTGAAATAGCATTAAACGTCTGCTGCCATTCCAGCATCAAAATTCACGTAGCGAAGTCTGCCGATCGATTCATGCTCGGAGACATGCAAGTCTGTTTGCGGGAATGCTTGGCAGATCGCCTGTACGGTCTAGCCTGCGAAAAGGAGTGAACACTCAAATGACATCCAAGATAGCTTCAGGAACAAGAACGTCGAGATTCTTTTCCCAGATTTTTCCGGCGCTCTTCGCCGTGATCTTTCTAGCCAGCGCCGCCGCCGCTGAAGAACCACCCAAAGTGATCGCGCATATAAACCTGCCAGGAACGGCGGTTCGGCAGATGTTCTTACGGCAGCGCGATGGTAAACAATATCTCTATCTTCAACAGGGAACCCATTTCACGCTGGTGGATGTCACCGATCCGAAGAATCCCACCATTGTCGAGCGGGTTGCCTCGGAAGGCAGCCTGGAATGGATTCAAGCCGGCCTGGTGCTGACGGTAGCTCCGGAAAAAGGATCGACCAGCGAGCCGCCCGGCACAGTCTCCACTCAAGTGGTGAATGTGATGGACCTCAATGATCCTAAGCATCCGCGGACGGTTGAGACCTTCACCGGAGTTACGAGCATTCTGCCGGACGACGCGCGGAAGCTGGTCTTTATCGCCAGCAACGACGGTCTTACGGTAGTGAGCCACCAACAGCCCTACCGTAGGCCTGCATGCACATCCGAAGATGCCATGAAACCGGAAACGGATTGCCGGTAGGTAGGGTAGTTAGGGACGAAATTGTAACCGGAATGGCCTTGCTTTAGGCAACGCGACTCCTTGGGAATGCCCTGCAACTGATTGCCGGACGTGAACGGCCGGGCCACAGGGCCGGGGCGCCCAGGAAAATCCAAACCTGTTCTCAACCGCCTGTCGCCTTGGCTGCATCCAAGTCTACGCAACAAAGAACCTTCACTGATGGAACATTACTTCGCAGATTGGCGACATCTGCTGTGGTCTGTTGGCCTGGCGGCGGGCGCAATACTTCTCGCCCTGGCGGCGCACCGCACATTTTTCGCTCTCGGCAAGCGCATCGCGAATCAAAAGCGCATCGCGAATCAAAAGACCGGCGCATTTTATTCGCTCCTGGTAAGGCACGAAGAGAATCCCACGCGCCTGCTTTTGCCGTTGTTGGCTCTCCTGGGCGTTATTCCGTGGATGCCTTTGGCGCCCTATATCGTAGGGCGATTGAACCATGCCGCCGGACTCGTCCTGATCGCCTGCGTCGGCTGGCAAGCCATTGCCATGCTCGACGTGCTGCAGGATTACATCTCGCACCGGCACGCGCTGGAACTCAGTGACAACCTGGCAGCCCGCCGCATCCGCACGCAGGTGCAGGTGTTGCGCCATATTGCGGTGGTGGCGATTGTGATCGTAACCATCGCGATCATGGTGATGACCTTCCCCAACGTGCGTCATGTCGGCGAGAGCATGTTTGCATCCGCAGGATTGGCCGCGGTGGTCGCCGGTCTGGCCGCACGCACCACTTTAACAAGTCTGCTCGCCGGTGTGCAGATTGCCTTCAGCCAGCCCATCCGTATCGAGGACGTGGTGATTGTGGAAGGTGAATGGGGATGGATCGAGGAGATCACCACGACGTACGTGGTGGTGCGCATTTGGGATTTGCGCCGGCTGGTCGTGCCGCTCTCGTACTTTATTGAAAAACCATTCCAAAACTGGACTCGCAATACCTCTGATTTGCTGGGAACAGTATTCGTCTACACCGACTACACGGTTCCCGTGGAGGAAGTGCGCGATGAGCTTCAGCAGATCCTGAAAGCGTCTGGAATGTGGGATGGAAAGGTTTGGGGCTTGCAAGTAACCAATGCCTCAGAACACACGCTGGAACTGCGCGCGCTGATGAGCGCCCCAAATGGCCCGGCGGCGTGGGATTTGCGCTGCTACGTCCGCGAAAAGCTGATCGCGTTTCTGCAGCAACAATATCCTCAGAGTTTGCCTCGCGTTAGAGGAGAAATCACCGGCCTTCCCGCGCCGAGTGAACGCGAGCAACATGCTGGTAATGACGGCTCGGGACAGGCAGGATCGAAGGATCTGCAATCGGCCGCTTGAGTCGGCGTCAAAGAATGTTCGAGTCCAGCCCGGCGATAAACTGAATTCCGGGAATCACCTTGCCAACAAGATCCTTATCGTTCGTGAGAAACAGGTCCGTGCCCGCGCTGGCCGCACAGGCGAGATGGATCGCACCTGCGGAGGATACCCTCAGCGAGCCTCTGATTCGCCCGTACAGATCAGCAGTTTCGGAAGTAAACGGAATCACTTCCGAGACGGCGATTTCCAGTTCCGCTCTTACCTGTTGGACTCGTTCCCGGTTTGCTCCACGTCGATAGGCGCCCGCGAACACTTCGCCGAAGGCAAGGGCTGCAGTAATAAGTTGATCATTCCGCTCTTGCATTCGCGACCAGATCGCATCCACTCGCTTTCCAAACTGGGGATTTCCTTCCAGCCAGTAAATCAAGAGCATCGAGTCCCAGTAGATGCGGCTCACAAATCTTTAAGGGGATCTTTCCCCGGAGCGTAAAAATTGGCACGCTCGTTGCGCAGGTAGTTCTCGCCTCCACCCAATTCGGCAAAGATGTCTTTCATCGATCCTCGGAGTCGATTCCAGGCTTCTTGGCGGGCCAACTGAACGTCATCCTGTTTCTTGCCGACGATTTCGTAGGTGAATGTGACAGTGGTACTTTGTCCGGAAGGCGGCCCAGTCTTCGATACGATGCGCAGTCCGTGCTCAGTCAGAAACTTCTTCGATCCAAGCGCCGCGCATACGAGCGGCACACGATTGCTGAGCGCCAAAGCCCGGTGCACTTCCCCTACGTTAATCGCTACCGTCTTCTCTCGTCGGCGGCGCGCGGAGGCAATATATTTTTCGTAGGCGTGGCGGCGAACCGCATCAGAGTCCGGTTTCGTCTCAGGCGCCGAATTCTTTCTCATGCATGCTATTCTTGCATATGCATGCATAGCATGTCAAACAGAGCCCTCCCGGTCTTAAGGTGTTAAACAAATTCGGCAAGTACAGCAGAATCGGGACCGGGAGGCCGTAAGCTGGGCTGCAAAGCAGCAATTCAACGAAGTCCTTCCACTACGTATTCCGTCGAAATCAGGCGATTGTATTGGTATGCGTAACTCTTTCCGTCCCGTGAGACGGTGGCGGCCAGGCCTCCCGTGATCGACCCAGCTTCTGCAAGGGTAATCGTGCGCAGCAGAGTTCGTTTGCCACTGGCTAGTTCCACCCGCCAGATTTCGATCCCTCCTTGATTATTTTCCCGTCGCACGAAAATGGCAGAATCGTCGGGAGTAAAGTCAACCGGGCGGTCATCTTTGTGAAGTTGAGCAAGTCTTCGCGGCTGGCCACCATCCAGCGGAAACAGCTGGAAGTCCGAAAAATCGGTATCCGCGGTCAAAATCTCTTTTCCATCTGCCGTTACGGCAATCGCCCTCGCGCCCTCAGGGGTGAAAGGTTTTTCATTGCCGCTCAGATCGAGCAGAAAGCTACGCTCACGGTGGCCGGGCTCATTGCCCACAAATACGATTCGGCCATCCGGCAACCAGCGGGCGTTTGTGTGATTCACTTGCGAATGAGTAATCTGGCGCGCTTCACCCGCTCCCGTGGGCAGAAGCAGGAACTGTCTGGGCGTTGTCGGCAGCAGGCTGATGGCCCATTTGCCATCGGCAGAGAGATCGATGGCGTCGCCGTCTCCCAGGCGCACCGCAGGGGAGCCATTCAGGTTGCGGAGAAGTGTGCCGTACATTTTGCCGCTGTGCTGGTCTCCAAAGAGAATCTGTTTGCCGTCGGCCGAAAAGCGGAATCCGTAGGCCCAATCCATCCAGGTAAAATCGCGAACTTCGGGATGCTCGGGAGTAGAAACCATCAGAATGCGGCGCACATTCAAATCAACCACCAGAACGCGGCCGTCCGGCAGAACGTCCTGAATATCAATGTTGTCCGGAGCGGAGAGCACGCGCCGCGTGCGGGCTCCCATGGTCGTTGCGTATAGCGAGCGATAGACTCCCTCCGTGACCGCACTGAACCAGATCTCATCCCCCTTGGGAGACCACGCCAGCCCCTGAGCGGAGCCATAGTAGCCGGAAAGCTGTTTTCGGTGGCCCTCCAGATCAATCACGGCCACTACGCCCTGATCATCGCCAAAAATGGGGTGATCGAGGAATGCGATCTTTTTCCCGTCCCGTGAGAATCGCGGATGACTTACCCAACCTGCGGTTTCGTACAGCACTTTCCCTGCCGGATATTCGAGCCGATAGAGGTGACTCTCGGGGACGAAGCGCACGACTAAGAAGTCTTTGCCATCCGGTGCCCAGTCCGCATATTGCACGGACTCCAGCACTGGCCGAGGCGCACCTCCGCCAAGCGGCATCCGTGCCAGTGTTCCCGCACGGACGTATCCTGGTCCAATCACTTGAAGGTTCTGGATCAGGAGTAACTCGCCGGTCGCCGAAATGGACGCAATCGAATCCGCTTCTACACCCAGTGGCCGCAAGCCCTCGCTGCCGATGCGTCCCGTATACAGCGACAGAGTGGAATCCGAGCCCCACTGCGATGCGCAGACGAAGCTCTGCCCGTCCGAAAAAAACCGTGCCGAGTTGACCCATCCTTCCTGAAAAGTTATCTGCACATACTTGGGCGGCTCGGGATGCACGGTGGAGCGGGCCAGGAACCACGTCGCTGCAACCAACAGGAGACCTGCCATGGCCGCAATCACGGCAGCTATCCACGGTCTTGATGCTGCCGGTGTAGCGACAGCAGGAGTTGCAGCAGCGCTCAAAGTACTCGTCCCACTGAGTTCACTCAGTTGGAAGGCAAGGTCACCCGCCGACTGGAAGCGCTGCTGCGGATCTTTTTCCAGGCAGCGATGAACAATATGATCCAGCGTCGGCGAGATTTCGCGGTTGGTGGCTGTGAGTTCTGGCGGGTCCTCTTTCAGGATTGCACTCATGGCGTCGGCAACGCTGTCGCCATTGAAGGCGCGGCGGCCCGCCAGCATCTCGTAGAGAACGGCGCCGAAACTGAAAATGTCGCTGCGGTTATCGGCTGGCTTTCCGCGCACCTGCTCGGGTGACATGTACCCGACGGTTCCCAAAACCACGCCTGCCTGAGTGGATAAGTTTATGGTGGCGTCGGCGTCGGCGACTTCGTTGAGTTTGGCGAGGCCAAAGTCGAGGATCTTTACCCGGCCGTCATTGCAGACGAAAAGATTTTCTGGCTTCAGATCGCGATGCACCACTCCGCGCTCATGCGCCGCGGCCAGGCCGCGCGCGATCTGAATTGCGTAATCCAGCACCTTGCGATCCCTTACCGTGCCAGCGGCCAATCTGTCGCGAAGCGTTGTTCCCTCCAGCACCTCGGAAACAATGAATGGGAAAGCCGCGGGCGCGTTTGCGGCGCCGGTTTTGTCCGCCTCGGCAACAGGGGCAGTGCCCACGTCAAAAACCGTCAGCAGGTTCGGATGATTTAACGCCGCGACAGCCCTGGCCTCCTGCTCAAAACGGCGCAGGCGATCTTGATCGTTTGCCAGGGAACTCGGAAGGACTTTGATGGCAACGTCACGCTGGAGCCGCGTGTCGCGCGCGCGGTAGACCTCGCCCATCCCGCCCGCGCCGAGCAGGGAGACGATTTCGTATGGCCCCAGTTTCGCTCCCGAGGTTAGGGTCATTGGCGAACCATTATAGCGCCGGGAAAAGACTCGCCAGCTTGACTTGTGGTGGACATTGGTTGACGCAGCCGCCCTCAACTCTTCAATACCAGCCCACCCCGCCAAAAGCCCGCATGGGCGGCTAACCGGCAACTATACAGCGGTTAGTTGGCCTAACATCGTCATAGCCTCCTTCCGGTGCTTCCGGACGCCAAGCAAATTTCCTTGACTTCGATCCCGCCGCAGCATCTAATATTTTAGAGATACAATCGTTCTTTGACATTCAAGTAAGAGAGCTAAGTCCTGCAAATACAAGATTTTGCGAGGCGGACGCTGATTCTAGAGCACTTAACGCGAGAGGGTCAGCCTAAGTCCTTTCCCTGGAATATTTTACGGATAAGTTGTTCCGTTTCAAGGTTTTAGGGGAGCCATGGACTGTAAGTGATTGATTCTAGAGATTTTTAGAAAAATTTTTTCACCAGAAAATCCAGATTCATCCAGCGTCCGACCGCTCGGATCCAGCTCTCGACACTTATGGCCAATCCCACCAGTGGGGGCGTCACGGCTTCGACGGAGATGCTTGCGGCCAAGAGGCATGCCGGGGTGCACACACCCGTAATCGCGTGCAAAATGATAATTGCCAATCAACAAATGGCATACGCAGCCTAATTAATTAGGCAGCCGCTCTCCACCGCTTCGCCCTTGGGCGGTGAGCGAGCGTCACACAGAGGGCTGCTCTTCCCCGTTACGTCTGGGCGGGGAGGTTAAGATCACAGGCTAGCGGCTAGCGTTTCTTGTCCGTTCTGAGCGTGGGCCGCGAACGTCCCGGGGGAACCGCCAGCAGTGGCGGCAAACGCCTGGGGCATGAACTGGAATAAGCATGTAGTCTCTTGACCAGTAACATTTTCGGACGCGGGTTCGACTCCCGCCGCCTCCACCAATTCCGTCTTATTCTCACACGCTTCCCCGAGACTTATCGCGCGAGGCGGCTCCCTGCGACTCACTCTCGCTCTGCCCATATAATCTAGGTTGTGTCTGCGCTTGATCATTCTGCGATGCTCGCGGTTGCTCTGGCGGAGGCTCGCAGTGGGCTGGCTGAAGGAGGTATCCCGATTGGGGCCGCGATCTTTGATGGCTCGGGCAAACTGCTTGGCTCGGGGCACAACCGGCGCGTGCAGAACGGAGATCCGTCCCTGCATGGGGAGACTGACGCGTTTCGCAATGCGGGGCGGCAGCGCAGTTATCGCAGTCTCATCATGGCCACAACTCTCGCGCCTTGCTGGTATTGCAGCGGGCTGATTCGGCAGTTTGGTTTTGGCACGGTCGTCGTCGGAGAGAGCCGCAATTTTCAGGGCGGGCTGGAGTGGTTGCGCTCCCTAGGAGTGAGGGTGATTGATCTCGATTCTTCAGAATGCGCATCGTTGTTGGGCGAATATATTCGCAAGAATCCCGAAGTTTGGAACGAGGATATCGGTGAAGAGTAACGGTGCGCATTTGAGAGCCGGTCTTGCGAATCAACAGCCCACGGCGGCTAAAGCCTGTTGATCTCCTGCCATTACGCGGCGCTGAAGCTGTCCACGTCACCGTCGGCGCCGACTCAGAAATCTACTCGTAGCGCCATCTGGATCACGCGTGGACCGCCGATCGTCTTGTTCACCGCTCCCAGACCCGAGGGCGCGTTGTAAAGCGGCTGCCCCTGCACAGGGAATTGGTTGTAGGCAGCGTTCTGCGAAACGTCGTCGATGGGGATGTCGAAGCTGGCCGTGTTCGTAGCGTTGAAGACATCGAAGCTGTATTTGAGCGCCACCCGCTCCGTAAGCTGGGTGTTTTTTAACAAGGAAATATCGGCGCGCTTTTGCCAGGCTTGGCGGAAGATGTTGCGCTGGCCGGTGGTGAAGTTGGTCTCGAAAGTGTCACCAGCTGGGATGGCGCCTCCCAGATCGCCTGGTTGGAGAAGCGGGAGCGTGAAGCAGGATTGTTTGAGGGCGTAGAGGTTCAGGTTTGCAGGATCGGAGTTGGCGTACGCGCCGGAAGCACCGGTCAGCGCGTTCTTGGCCGTGCACCCGGGAGCCAGCGGGACAATTGGGTTGGTGATGCCGTCATAGACGCTGTAAAAGATGCTACCGACCGCTCCCGTGTAATCGATGATGCTGTAGGGCTGACCACTTTGGATCACTGTGACTCCCTGAAAGGCCCAGCCATCGGCCAGCTTGCCTTTCAGCGTGGTCGCCGCGTAGAACTTGGGCAGTTCGTAGCGATAGCTGAAATTGAAGACGTGGGTGCGGTCGAAATCTGACGACCCGTAGGCCGAGCGCAGATTCAGCGGATTGTTGCCGTTGAAGAATAGGCCCATGCCGCTTTGTTCATCGAGCGCGTGAGAGTAGGTGTAGGAGAATCCAAACTGCAGACCGTGGCTCATGCGTTTTTCGATATGCGTCTGCAGCGCGTTGTAGGCAGAGACTCCAGCCGCCTTGTAGGTTTCTGACTCAGCCGAATAGCCGATGTACGGAACCCGCAGGTCAACGTTGCCGCCTTCGTAGTTGACCTGCATCTGTTGGCCGTTGGGCAAATTGATTGCGCAAGCGTAGGGGCCGAGAGTACAGCCTGGCTGTTGCACCGTGTAGCCGTAGGTGTAGTCCTGCTCGAAAGGAGTGCCCGGGCGAACGGGGTGACCGGGGCTGGCGATCTGCGCCTGATTGAAGGGGATGGGAATGACTTCGTGACGTCCGAGGTTGCCCACGTAACCGATTTCAATGGCGAGATCGTTGCGCGGCTGCCACTGGATATCGAGCGTGTCGTTGATGGTGTAGGGCAGCTTGTTGGCCCGGTTGTAGGTAGCAAAGGTAAACAGTGGCTGCCCTTGCGCGATACCTGCCGCAATTCCGGTGCCGGGCACTCCTGTATTCGGCAGGTAATTGTTGACGTCCATTGGGTTGCCGGTGGGAGCTGGCCCAAGAGTTGCGCCCCAGGGATTCGCGAGCGAGTAAACCTGACCAAGGCTGGGATCGGTGTTGCACGTGGGAATATAGCCGAGATAAAAGCTCTCAGTGCTGGCGTTGCAAGCCTGCGCGTTCACATAGGGCGGAGTCTGGTTCACACCGAATGGGCCGCCGTTGATCACGCCCTCGGCGAAGCCGGGTGAAAGATAGGAAAACAATTCGCCGCGATCGTAGTAGAGCCCGGTGCCGACGCGGACTACTACCTTGTCATTGAATTTTCGCGGACTCCAGGCTACACCTAGGCGCGGGGCGAGTCCCCATTGCCGGCCAGTGAGCGTGGTGTTGCTGACACCTTTGGTGGGAAAAAGCTTGTTGTTGCCGGCGATGATGAAGCCGTTGGAGGTGAGGGTGTCGGTGGTCGCGTTGTACGAGTACAGCGAGGGATCGAAGTTGAAGACGCGGCCGTATTTTTCTGTGAGGCCGCCATCCCAGTCGAAGCGCAGGCCCGCCGTCAGGCTGAGGTTTGAGCGGAATTGAAACTTGTCCTGCACATACGCGCCCGATTGACCTGCGCGGTAATAGCGGTTGGCATTTCCCTGGAGAAACTTGGTGGTCGTGAAGTCGTCGTTGGTGTTGACGAATCCCTGGATGAACTGGGAGAAATCGGCAGTGGAAATAATGCCCTGGTTCGTCCTGTCGTCGCGGGTGTTGAGTTGCGTGTAGGCGTAGCTGCCGCCGAAGGTGACAGTGTGCTTGCCATGATTCCAGATGGCGTTTGCCGACGGCATGATTCGGTTCTGGAAGACTCCCGTAAAAGCTCCTTGCGACGCCGAACCTTGTCCAAGGGTTAGAAATTGCAGGTTGACGATGCCGCCCGTGTTGGCGGAGCTGAACAAGCCCAGGGGATCGACGATCGTGATGCCCGGGAAATAAGATGAGCCGAACGTGTTGATCGCAGGCGTTCCGGTTTGAGCGGCGAACGACTGTGGCGAAAAAGGCTGCGCGATCGTGCTGTACACCTTTTCCCGAAGAATGCCGAAAACTTCCGAGACGCTCAAATTAGGCCGGATGGTCTGCGTGTTGGTGATGGATGCGACCTGGCTGCCGGCATCGAGATGCTGGGCGAAGCCTGCGACATTGGAGTACGCATAGGGAGCGAGGGTGGGGTCGTGCTGATAATAGTATTTCACCGACACGGTGTCCTTGGTGCTTTTGTTCCAATCAAGATCGGTGACTGCCTGGTCGGCCGTGAAGTAAGCCGTGCCTGGGCTGATTGCGTTTTCGGGAAAAATGGGCGTTGCTTGCTGGCCGTCCCACGATGGGATCAGATATTGACCGTTGGGTAGTTTGTACTGGAAGAGCGCGACTGCGATGGGACTGAGGTCGCCGTTGCCGGTGAGACTGGTGCCCCAAAAATTATTTGAGATCGCCGCCAGGGCCGCGGGCGAACGATCGTTGGTGAGACCCACCGGAACCAGCATGCGCGAGAGGCCGATCTCCTGGTCGGAATCGTGCAGATGCTGATAGCTGACAAAACCGAACAGTTTGTCTTTGATGAGGGCGCCGCCCAGCGTTCCGCCTAAGGTGTAGCGATGCAGCTGCGGAACTTTGTCGTTGGCGGGAATGTTGGCATCCTGTTTGTCGAAGAAGGGTGCGGCGTTCAGCCAGTCGGTGCCGCGGTGGATGTAAGCCATGCCGTGAATCGTATTAGTGCCCGAGGCCGTGCTCATGTCGATGTGTGCACCGCTGGTGGAGCCTTGCTGGGCGTCGTACATGGAGGTGTTGACGCGAACCTCGGTAATGGTTTCTGGTGCGGGGGTGGGCAGCGCCTGGCCGATCGCCAGATAAACGGACGCGGTGCTCTGGATGGGAGCTGCGCTGGTGCTGGCGGCATTGGCCACTCCGGTGTTGTTCACGATTCGGGCCGAGGCTACCTGGCTCGTGCTCTTGCCGTTGAACAGGTTGCTGGCATCGACTCCGTTGAGCAGGAAACTGTTGCTGGTGTCGCGCTGGCCGTTGGCCCAGATAGGCTGGTTGCCGAGGCCGCTGTTCGCGCCGGTGCCGCCGGGGAGTTCAGCACTCACTCCGGGAGACAGAATGGCCAATCCCGTGAAGCTGCCCGTGGGCAGCGGGACCGCGTCGATCTGGTCTTTTTCGAGGACGTAGCCGTTTGTCGTATCCACCGCGTTCATCAAGGGCGTGGCCTGTACTTCGACCACCGTGCCTACTTTGCCGACAGTCAGCGTGGCGTTGACGGTGGCGGTGCGGTCAGCCTGCACTGTGATGGATGGAATTTTCTGGCTGTCAAAACCTTCGTGAGTGAAGGTGAGCGTGTAGGTGCCGATGGGCAGGTTGACCAGATCATAGCTGCCGTTCGCGTTGGTTTTCTGGGTGCGCGTGAGCTTGGTCTGGTCATTTACAACCGTGACAACGGTTCCCTGCAAAACGCTGCCGGTTTTGTCGGTGACGGTGCCGGTGATGCCGCCGAGGGTCTGTTGAGCTTGGGCAGAGAATGTGAAGGCAAGGAGAGCGACGAGAATGTCTATGAGCCCGGTTTTCTTAGGCATGAATGACCTCATACAAGTCTGTGAAACAAACCCGTGCAGGACCGCGTGCCAGCGATCGAAAGGCCAATCTGTTGTTCACCGATATTGGCGCAGAGCTGGTTTGCTCTGTGCGTCCGCACGCCAAAAATGATTGACTCCAGAATCTACGCGAGTTGGCGGCGGAACGAAAGCATTATATCCAGTAAAAATTTCTTTGCCAGGGATTAGATATTTTTATCGCGTAGCGTCGTCCCCCGGACGAAAGCGTGTGATACGGGAGATCCCTTCGCGCTGCCGCTCAGGGCAGGCTCTTCGCTCCACCTAAGAAGAGGCTCCGCTCGGGATAACACACGCCGATGATGCGCGGCGAACACTATCTAACCCTCTGCGGTTTTGTTTCGTTGACGAAGCCAGAACCACGCCAGGCCCGCGGTCAAATATGCAACGTAAATGTAAGGCAGCTTTCCGTAAGGGCCTTCCGGCACTGGGTAGAGGTTACCAACCAGTGCCAGCAGCATCGCGAGACCAGCCAGAGCGGGAATGATTCGGGCTGCTGGGCGGTAAGCGCTATGCGCGCGCAAGTATTTCGGCAGTGCAACGCAAACCAGGGCGTAGGCGACAATGAAGCCATAGGTGGCGAGCGAACCCAGCCAGCCGTAGACGTCGAAGCCGCTGGCGCCGCGGGCAGCGAGAATGGCGACGGGAAGCACTGCCGCGATGCCGGTGATAACGACGGCGCGGCTGGGAGTCCGGTTGTGAGCATGCGTGGTGCGGAAAGAGCCGTGAGCCAGGCCGTTGTGCGCCATCAGCAGCAACACGCGCGCCGCCGCGGTGATGCAGCCGAGGGTTGAGGCAAATAAGCTTACCAGTGCTCCAATATCGATCAGCAGTCCTAACACACTGCTACCGGCAACTTGAGCCAGCACCCGCATCGGGGCCTGACTCGTACCCAAGTCTTGACCCGCGGTGTGGAAGCCGAGTACTTCCGCATAGGCGCACACGGTGAAGAACGCGCCCGCGAGAACCGCACTCTGAATCACTGCGCGGGGAATCGAGTGCAAGGGGTTGTGCGCCTCGGAACCCAGAGTGGTGGCGCTTTCGAAACCTACGAAGCTGAAGAGAGCCAGCACCAACCCGAGGCGCAGCCCGCTGCCGGTCATGCCGCGAAGATGGAGTTCATCCTGGTCCCAGTGCCAGCCGTGGCGCACAAGCAACAGAATCACCATGATCAGAATCAGAGTCACGGAGGCAGCTTCGATCCACAGCATCAGCCGCGCCGAAATCTTTATATCGCGATATGCAATCCAAACAGAGATGCCGGTGACCAGCAGGGCCAGCAACACCGCAGAATAGACATGGCCCGTGGCATCGCGCAGCAGCAGGTTCGCGTAGTGGTAGAAGCCGCCGATTACGCTCGATCCCGTGGCGACGTAGGCCAGCAACAGACTCCACGCCACGGTTGCACCGAGCCACGGGGGCAAAGTCGTCGCGGCGTAGTTGTACAACGAACCCGGTGAGGCCGAAATGCGGGCGTAGCGGCCAATGCAGAGTGCGACCAAAAGCACGGCCACGGTGGCGAGCGCATACGCAAGCCATGTGCCGTTGCCAGCCAGAGCACAAACCAGAGGAATGGTGGCCGCAGGCGTAGTGGTGGGAGCCATGGTGGAGACGGATTGAGCCAGCGTCTCCATCGGCGAAAGAATCTCGCGGCGCAAACCGTAATCGGCAGGGGGAGTTTGCGCTGCAGCGGCTTGCGTCATGCGGACAAATCCTTCCTCAGGTTGACGTGGGATTGTACAACAGGAGGGAATCTGATCGGCGGAGCGGTATATTTATCTTGTGTTTGTTCTTCGCTGATGGTTGAACAACCGCCGGGAAAGGAAGCAGCATTCCATGAAACCTGATACAGAGTTATTGCAGAGCCTTCCAAAAGTGCTCTTGCACGAGCATCTGGATGGCGTGCTGCGGCCGCAGACTGTGATTGAACTGGCAGCGGATGCCGGGTATACGGGGCTTCCGACGGCCGATCCGCAGGCATTGGCGCAATGGTTTCATCGCGGCGCGAACCAAGGAAATCTGGCGAAATATCTGGAGGGGTTCGCGCACACCATCGCGGTGATGCAAACGGAGGAGGCTCTGGAGCTCGTGGCCTATGAACAGGCCGAGGATCTGAGTAGAGACGGCGTGGTTTACTTTGAAACCCGCTTTGCGCCGGTCTTTCACCGACGGGGAGAATTAACCGACCAACAGATTGTGTCCGCCGTGTTGAAGGGCCTGGAACGTGGGCGCAAAGATTTTGGAATTTCTTCGGGGCTGATCATCTGCGCCATGCGCAACCGGCACGAGTCGCTGGAGATGGCGGAGCTTGCCGTGGATTTTCGCGCGCGCGGCGTAGTGGGCTTCGATCTGGCCGGAGAAGAAGGCGGTTATCCTCCGAAGAAACACGTCGAAGCTTTTCATTACATTCAACGCGAGAATTTCAACATCACGATTCACGCCGGTGAGGGCTACGGAAAGGAATCGATATGGCAGGCGATCCAGTATTGCGGGGCGCACCGGATCGGGCACGGAACGAGGCTGATCGACGACATCGCGGTAATGGACGGCAAGGCAGTGAAGTTGGGCGACCTTGCCCAGTACGTGCTTGATAAGAGAATCCCGCTGGAGATTTGTCTGCTTAGCAACGTACACACAGGCGCCACACCCAGTTTGGCTGAGCATCCGTTCAAGATTTTGTATCAGGAAAAATTCCGCGTCACGCTGAATACCGATAACCGGCTGATGAGCCAAACCTCCATGACGCGGGAATTTCAAGCAGCCGCAGAGACATTTGGTTTGTCCATGGATGATTTCGAGAAGATCACGATCAACGCCATGAAGAGCGCTTTTCTGCCTTATAAGCAACGCATTGATTTCATCTACTCGGTCATAAAGCCGGGCTATGCCAAGATTCGCAAATCTGCGAGCGCTTCAAAGTATTCCCCTCAATGAAGAATCAGGCCGCCAGTGCTGCCAGCGTTTCCGCAAGGACGAGTGTGCCCAGCACGATATCGTCGGGAGATGCGTACTCATCCGGGCGATGACTGTAGCCGTTTCGGCATGGGATAAACAACATGGCGACGGGAGCGATGCGGCTGATGAACAGCGAATCGTGATAGGCGCGGCTGACCATAGGGAGAAAAGTCAGCCCATGTTTCCCGCAGGATTGAGAGAGCGCGTCGATCACTATGAGAGCGCAATCCCCGGGAGCATCCGCGTTTAGCAGATCGGTGTGGATGGAAACTTGCCGCTTCGCGGATATCACTCGGGCCTCGGTCTCCAGCGTTTGCATGACTGCGTCACGGCGTGTGAGATCGGTATCGCGAATGTCCACGCTGAGACGAACCTGGCTGGGAATACTGTTGACCGCGCCGGGAAACACTTCGCAGATTCCAACGGTTGCAACTGTGTCGACGGCTCCGCTGGTGCGGGCTGCGTTTTCAATCGCCAGAATCAGTTCGGCTGCCGCACAGAGAGCGTCACGGCGGTCGGGCATGAGAACTCCGCCAGCGTGTCCGCCCGACCCTTCGATCAGAACGCGCAGGCTTGCAGGCGCGGCGATTTTCGTCACAATGCCGAGTGGGATATGTTCGCGCTCCAGTAAAGGACCTTGCTCAATGTGCAGTTCCACAAATGCTTTGTAGTAGGCGCCGGGCAGTTTCACTTTTTCGAGTTCGCCCCCGTACCCGGCCTTGGTGCGGACTTCGTTGAGTGTGGCGCCGTTTTTATCTGTCAGCTTTCTTGCGGCATCCGGAGAAAGCGCGCCCGAGAGCAACCTGCTGCCGAGACAGCCGATGCCGAAGCGCGTTGGTTCTTCCGCCGTGAAGATGAGCAACTCGATTGAATGCTTCGGACGAAACCCGCTGCGTTGCAGTGCCCGGATCGCCTCGAGACCTCCCAGCACGCCGACCACGCCGTCGTATTTGCCCGCGTTGGGAATGGCATCAATGTGCGAGCCAGTGCCAACCGCCGGGGCCGACGGGTCGGAACCATACCAGCGAGCGAAGGTATTTCCAACTGCGTCATACCGCACTGCGAGCCCGGCTTTTTCGCAGCGCGCTTTCATCCACGCGCGGGCCTTCAAGTCAGTAGGCGTGAAAACGATTCGCGTGACTGCCGGAGCTTCAGCGTCGGAGAATGAAGCGAGCACTTCGATTTCGGAGAGCAGGCAAGCGCGATCGATCTCCAAGTTCATGGTTGCGAGCCGGCCCAGGAATGGCGATGAAAGTCTTTGTAGATTAGATATTTTGCTGGCACCTTGCCGATCGCTCCAAACCATTGAGGGCACCACGGGCCCATCCAAATGAAGTCTCCCGCGGTCACCGGATACCATGAATCGCCGAGACGATAGATTCCACCGCCTTCGAGCATTATGAGGCCGTGTTCCATCACGTGCATCTCGACCATGCTGAGGGCTGCTCCCGGCTGGTACACCATGGTGTTCACGGCGCAGTCGAAGCTCATCTCGTCGGGAAGCAGGCATTTCACTTGCAGGCTGGGGTCATCATCGAGTGGATGCGAGTCGATGGCATCTTCGCTGGATACGATGAGGCTAGGCGGCTTGGATGAATCGAGCGCCTGATACGGCTTCTCAATCACAACCACGCGGCTCGTCTTCACTGCAAACATGCGATGAGGCAGGCCCTGCGGAAGATATGCATAGCCACGCGCACCGAGTTCGCTTATTTTGCCGTTCACTTCCACTTTGACGCCGCCCTCTAGCACATAAATAAAGCGCTGCGCGGTGGTGCCGCCAAGCTCGCCGCCAGCCTCGAACTCTGCTGTGTATTCCGTGAATCCGGCGCCCACTGCCGGACTCACATGCAGAACCGCCGAGCATGCCTTCATCCCGGGCAGGGTGGTGCGCACAAAAGTATCCGGCGTCAGCAGGAGATGATTGTGCTGATGAGCGCTGCGTGTCTGGCCAAGATTATGCACGTTGCATCCTCCCTCGCATTAGGGACGACGCGGCCAGCTGATCGAGTAGATGCAAACCGCATTCGATCGCTTTCTCGACGTCCTCGACTGCGACCGCTTCTGCCGGGTCGTGGCTGATGCCACCGGGAGTTCGCAAAAAGATCATGGCTGCGGGAACCTTCTCGGCCAGGATCATAGCATCGTGCCCAGCGCCGCTCACCATGCGGTGGGGTGCGACGCCAGTTTTTTCGATCGCGCGCTCGATTTCAGCGACCAGCAGAGGATCCATCGCGACTGCGCGCTGCTCCAGCAATGTTTTCGACGTTACGGTTAATCCTCGGCTCGTTGCGATTCCTTGCGCGCGCTCGACCAGATTCTTCACCGCCTGGATTCGAATCTCGTCCGACCCGTGGCGAACGTCGAGCGATAATCGCGTTTCTCCCGCGATTACGTTGGTGGCTCCCGGCTTCGCCTCGATCTTTCCTACCGTTGCCACCAAGCCAGCTTTGTTTCGGGCACAACGCTCGACTGCGGTAATCCATTCAGCCGCGGCTGCGAGAGCATCACATCGAAGATGCATCGGTGTCGTACCGGCGTGATTGCTGCGGCCTCGAAATGTAAACTCCAGCCGGCTCTGGCCGGCGATGGACTCGACTGCGGCAAGCGGCTGATTCAGATTCTCAAGCACCGGTCCCTGCTCGATGTGAAACTCGATGTACCCGAAGTATTCATCGCTCAGACGTGCCTGAGGAATTTCTGCAGGGTTCAGGCCGAACTCCTCGATCGCCTTCCGGACCGAAATCCCTCGTTCATCTTGGACGTTCAACAATTCTTCATCGAGCCGACCCACCAGCGCCTGGCTGCCGATGAACGGCACACCGAAGCGAACTCCCTCTTCCTCGGAAAATCCCACAACGTCGATTGCGAATGGAAGCTTGCGGCCGTGCAAAGCTTCCAGCAGGCTACTTGCAAGCACAACCCCGAGAACGCCGTCGTAAACCCCAGCGTGTGGAACCGTATCGAGGTGCGATCCGATGAGGAAATTTGGAGCGCCGGGTTGAGCGGGGGGATAAGATGCGCGCAAATTCCCGGCGGCATCCACTCGAACCGGAATGCCGAGAGGCTCCATCCAGCGCGCGATTTCGTTGTGGCAGTCGTGCATCGGCGGCGAGAGAAACGTGCGTCGTGTGCTCCCCTGATCCTCAGAGAAAGCAGCCAGTATTCGGCAGCGGGCAATCACCTGTTCGGCGAGTTGTCGTATCTCGCTGGTCATTCTTGCTATCGTCTTGTTTACTCAGGCCTCGCGGATGAGCTTCGCAGCTCCCCAGCCGATGAAAACCAGGCCAACCAAAATCTCCCAGCCATATTTGTTTCCATACGTTGCGACTGGAAAGTGATTGCTGATCATGATAAAGACAACGGGAACCGCCATGAAAGTATTGTGTTTGGAACGCAGTTTGGCCTGAGCTCCGAGCGATGCATCGAACTGCGCGCCCGCCGCGGCCGTGGCGATCATCTTGCGCTGGGAAGGAAGAATTCGGAACCACACGTTGGCGGTCATGATAGTTCCGAGCATCGCGCCTATCTCGATGTAGGCCGCGCGGCCGCTGAGCACGTGCATTAGTCCAAAAGAAATCGCCGCAATCATGATGAGAGAGAAGCCCGCGAATGCCGCTTCGGACTTGCCCAGAGGCGACCGCGCCGCAAAATCGTACAGGAGCCAGCCGCCGGCCAGGACAGAAAGCCCGATAGCGACGCCGACCGCTTGCGAAATATTCGCCACGTCTGTGTCGATGAATCCTGAACTGGAATAGTAAACGAGAAAAAGCAGAACCATTCCGCTCAACCACGTCATCAAGGCTTCCCAGCGGAACCAGCGGACTTGCTCGAGCGGGACTCCCAGCGATTTCTGTTTCGCGACCGTGTAAAAGCCCCCACTGTGTACCATCCAGACCTGCGACGGTGTTTCGTCACCCGCGGCTTTTTTCTCAAGCCGGTTAAATTGGCCGTCGAGCCACGTGAAGTAATAGGTTTGGCCCACCCACATGATGGCGGCGAAAACGTGAAACCACCGCACACTCAGGTTGAGCCATTCTCGGATGGAAGAGCTCAACGTGCCGACTCCCTCGCATACTGTTGTTGCAGATTGTTCGCAGTCATTTGGCCTCAGCTTCCCCGGTACGTCGTGTAGCCATTCGGGCTCAGGAGCAGTGGTATGTGGAAATTTGTCTCTCCCTCTCTCACGCGAAACGTGACTTCGACTACGGGACAGAGTGGGGCAACATCCTGTGCTTCGTAGTAGCTGGTGGTGTCGAAGGCCAACCGGTAGAAACCTGGAGACAGATTTTCCTTTTCGGGCAGCAATTGACTGCAGCGCCCATCGACGTCGGTCCGCTCCGATGCCAATACGCGCCAACCGGCGGGCTCGTGCTTCTCCAACCGCACCGCCACATCGGTTGCTGGCTTACCCGAAGCAAGATCGAGAATGTGGGTTGAAATGCGTTTCATTGGTGAAGCCATTTTCTCAGCCGGATCTGTGTGATCTGCCGTTGCTGTTCGGCTGCCTCGTGAAGCTCAGTTGTCGGATCATTCTGCAATCGGCGCCGGAGAATCTCCAGGAGTTCCGCCGCCGATTTGCCCGTCGCGCACACGATCAAGATACGCCCGAACTTATTTTCGTAATCGCGATTCGCCTCCGCCAAAGCGATCTTAACCGCATCGCCGGCGTCTGCGACTTTTTCTTGCTCTTGCATTGACCAAGCCGAGGACCTCTGAGCCGAGGGATTGGACGCGTTCGACTCGCCGATCCGCGGATGACTATTGAATGCCTCCATCCAGTCGGATTCGTTGAGGCGGCGCCATACGTCATCGGATGCGGTCATCAGAGCTGCTTCGTCCTGAAATGGTCTTCGAACCGCCATCTCGCGGGCCCATGCTTCTGAGCCGCAGCAAGGCAAAATCTGAGTTGCGGCTGTCTCAAAGGAAGAGGCATTCCAGCGCGCCAGAACGTCATTCGTGTTCGCCTTTAAAAGGTTCAGGAATTCGGCGACAAGATTGCCCGTTACCGCCGCGCGATATTTTGCCGTCGAGCGAATATCATCGATGGGCCGGATCTCTGCCGCCGCCGTCTTCCTCGCCAACGATAACAGCGATTCATCAACGGCTTTCCCTCGCACGACCCGTTCCGTTTCGCTCAGGCGAAGCGGAACAGGAGCCACGCTTCCCAAAGCGATGCGCACATCTTCGACGGTCTCGTCCTCAATCCTACCCAGCGCAGCGATGCACACCTTTGAGATCGCCTGGGCATTGCGGCTCCCAACTTTTCGGGCATGACAAACATATCCTGAAAACCGCCGCGGAAGGCATACGGATTGAATCAGCTCATCAGGCGCACGCTTGGTTTTTTTGTAATCCGTATGGAACCCCGCGTAGGATAACCGGCGCTCGCCGCGAACTGATATCAGAATCAGATCCGCATCATAGGCCAGCAGCGCGGGGAGTGAATCCGCTGCGGGCGACGCATTCACGATGTTCCCGCCGATGGTTCCGCGATTCTGGTTGGCAATCCCACCGGTCCAACTGGCAGCCAGTGTTAGCATAGAGAACTCCCCGCTAATAACCTCATGCTCGCGAATGTCAGTATAGGTGCATCCAGCGCCAATGCGAATTTCATTGGGCAGAACTTCAATGCGCCGCAACTCGGCAAGATTCCAAATGCTGACCAGCTTTCTAGACGGCAGCTTGCCCGCGGCGTACTGCACCATGATGTCGGTGCCTCCGGCGATGGGAAGCCACTCGCCGGGACTCCGCGCCAGAAGCGCCACGGCTGCCTGCAAGCTGCCCGGCGCAACGAGTTCGTAATCCTTGGGATCAGCTCTCATTCGCGCCTCATGACGATGCCGTCGTCTCGCGTTGCGCCGCTCTCGAGACAGCTTCGAGAATCTGCAAGTAGCCGGTGCAGCGGCACAGATTGCCGGAGAGCCCTTCTTGTATTTCCGCAAGACTGGGCCGGGGATTCTTGTTCAGAAGATGAAATGCGGCAAGAATCATTCCCGGAGTGCAAATGCCGCATTGCGCGCCACCGCATTCCAGAAAAGATTCCTGCAGCGCTTGCAGTTGAGCGCCGGCCGCAAGTCCTTCGATGGTTGTGATGGTCGCTCCTGCCGCCTGCAGGACCGGCACCAGGCAGCTATTCACCAGCGTTCCATCCATCAGCACAGAGCACGAGCCGCACTCGCCCTCACCACATCCTTCCTTCACGCCGGTCAACCCGAGTTGTTGCCGCAACACATCGAGCAACCGCTCCATCGGGAAGGCCAGCACGGTCTTTCGCTCACCGTTCACCTTGAGCGAAATCTCGGACTTGCTGCGATCCGCAGATGAGCTGATCATCGAACTCCGCTCGCAACATCGGATTCGTGCTTGAGAGAGTTCGCAGTAATTACCTCGAAGATGTCTTCCGGCACCAACGGAATCGAATTGAAGCCAATTCCCAATGCATCTTCAACTGCATTCACAATCGCCGGCGCGGGCCCGTCCATGGGAAGCTCCCCGATTCCCTTCGCGCCAAATGCGCCGTGGACGTTGCCCAATTCCTCGAAATACACCTGGATGGGCGGCAGGTCGCTGGAGGTTGGCATGATGTAATTTGTCATCTGGCTGTTTTGCATGCGTCCCTGCTGCCAGATCACTTTTTCATACAAGGCAAATCCGATGCCTTGGGCGACCCCGCCTACGATTTGGCCAATAGCGAGAACCGGGTGAAGCACTCTGCCAACTTCCTGCAGCGCAACGAAATCGTTCACCGTCACGCTGTATGTCGCCAGATCAACCGCAACCTCTGCGACGTACACCGCCCACGAATACGCGGCGTAGGCTTCTCCCCGATATTTTTCATCGTCCCAGAAAATATCGGGAGGCGGATCGTACTGCGCCCATGAACGCAGTTCGCCATGTGCCGCAACATGGCTTCGGCATGCGGCGCGGAATTCCTGCGGTGAGTAGGTGTCGCCGAGCATGCCGGCCAACTTCAGAGTCTGTTGAATCCCTCGCGCCGCAGATGCCACCAGCTTTCCCACCACCATCACGGTGCGTGATGCAACGGTGGGGCCGCTGTTCGGCACCTCCGTCGTGTCTGGTTGCGCAATCGTTACATCGTCATAGCGCAGGCCCAGCGCCTCGGCTGCAATTTGACAGAGAACCGTTTTCGTCCCCTGGCCAAACTCCGTGCTCGACACCAGTATGCGGATGCGGCCATCGGCGCATCCCTCCACGCCAACTACCGAACTCAGATAGCGCTCACCTGAGCCGGTAAATCCAGCACCGTGCAGGAAAGCCGCGATGCCGATTCCTTTCTTTGTGGACCCGGACTGATTCTCGATCGCGAATCGCTCTTTCTTCGAGTGATACTCAGAGAGGCTGAGAGCGCGGTCAAGAACCTTTTCAAGGTCAATCGGCTCTTGGATTGCTTGTTCCGTGGTCGTCGTTTGTCCGGGCTTGAGGAAATTCCGGCGCCGGATCTCGACCGGCGAAAGCCCCACGGCCTGCGCGATCCGGTCCATGTGCCGCTCCATGGCGAAAATACTCTGGGGCGCACCGAAACCACGAAAAGCTCCGTGGGGCGGCGCGTTGGTGGCGACTGCCTTGGCCCGGATTCGAACATTCGGCCAATAATAGGGACCGCCGGCATGAATAGCACCGCGGGAGAGAACGACCGAGGACAACGTGGCGTAGGCTCCGCCATCGATTGTGAACTCGATTTCTCCGCCCAGGATTTTGCCGTCGCGGCTTACGGCAGTGCGATGACGCGTGCGCGAGGGGTGCCGTTTTGTAGTTGCGGCCATATCTTCGGCACGGTCGTAAACAATCTTAACTGGCCTGCCAGACTTGATCGCCAGGAGCGCCGCGTGCCCCGCGATCATGGATGGATAATCCTCTTTGCCGCCGAACGCGCCTCCGGTTTCCATCTGCACGACGCGCACTTTTTCTGCCGGCAGGTTGCAGAGAGCCATCAAAGCCTTGTGAACGTAGTAAGGACACTGCAATGAGCCCCACACAGTGATTCCCTGTTGCGCGTCGTAGGCGGCGATCATCCCGTTATTTTCTATGTATAGCTGCTCTTGTGCGCCGGTCGTGTATTCGCCTTCGACAATGTAATCGGCGCGCGACCATACACTATCGACATCACCCTTTTCAATGCGATAAGTTTTGAAAGTGTTGTCCGTACCCCAGACGATTTCGGAGCAGCGCTCGCTTTCTTCAATGGTGAATATCGCGGGGAGAGGATCGTATTCTATCGAGACCGCATCCACCGCCTTTCGGAGAGCGCGGCGATCAGGTTGGGCTATCAACAGAATGGGCTCCTCGGGATGATTCACGAATTCACTCGCCAGGCAGGGCTGATCGTCTCCGATGAGCGCGATGCAATTCTTCCCGGGAATATCTTTCGCAGATGCGATCACAAACTCGTTCCAGGCGATGCCGGGGTTGAACGTAATCTTTTTGATCTTGCCGCGGGGAATCTGGCTGCGAACCGTTGCACCATAGAGCATGTCCGGTAAAAGCATGTCGTCAACGTAGAGAGCTTTCCCGGTTACCTTGTCGCGGCCCTCCTTGCGTGGAACCGCGGTGCCGATGATGCAATCATGGTTCATGATTCAACGTTCCGGGCGTGATCTCGATACGCGCGCGGATGGGATAGTGTATACGACAATCTCGATTACTTTGCGCCTGTGGGCTGCGTGGCCCGGAACTCCCTTCCAATCCGCTCTGCCGGGAACTGGCCATTCAAGAACACGGGCTTCCCTCTCAGATAAGTTGCCTTCACAGCCCCACGCAGCGTCTCTCCCATGTAGGGCGAAAGAGGATGGCGGTAATGCAGCCGTTCTTCCGTCACCACGAAAGGGGCCTCCGGATCAAAGACTACGAAGTCTGCATCGCACCCCGGCGCTATGCGACCCTTGCGCATGTGGCAGCCTGCGAGCCGCGCAGGCTCCGCGGCCATCCAGCGCGCAAGATCCGACAAGGTAAATCCCCGGGTGCAGGCCTCTGTCCACATTACGGGCAGCGCTACCGACAAACCGGATATACCGCCCCATGCGGTTCTGAAGTTGCCTTCGTCAATCCGCTTCATGGCCGGCAGGCACGGGGAATGATCTGTGACCACCATATCAATCACACGGTCCTTCAGGCCCTGCCACAGTCTTTCGCGATTCTCGCGCGTGCGAATGGGTGGCGCACATTTGCACACCGTGGCTCCGTCTTTGATGGTTTCGGAGCTGAGATGCAGATAGTGTGGACAGGTTTCCACACTTACCGCAAGTCCCTGGGAGCGTGCGCTTTTGAGTTCTTGCAGCGCAGCGCTGGCCGATAGATGGACTATATGCAGGCGGAACCTGTACTCCCGGCACAACGATAAGAGCAGGCGGATCGCCGCCAGTTCCGCTTCCTCAGGGCGCGATTGAAGATAAGTGGAATAGCTTGTCCAATTCGCATTGGCCAGATTTTCAGTGGCCGCGTCGATCGGTCCGGGAAGCTCCGCGTGCACCAGCAGCGGCAGACCGGTTCGCGCGACGGCGGGCAACGCCGCTCGGAGTTGCTGCTCGCCGACCATGGTGAAGCCATCAATGCCTGGATGAATAAGAAAGCACTTGAAGCCGGGCACGCCCGCGGCGGCGAGAGTTTCTATGTCGCCCTGATTGTCGTGAACAACTCCGCCCCAAGCTGCCCAGTCCACACGGCACCGGCCCTGGGCTGCCGCACGCTTCGCTTCGAGTGACGCGACGGTGGTGGTCGCGGGCAGGCAGTTCAGAGGCATGTCCACGAGAAACGTGTAGCCTCCGGCTGCGGCGGCGCGCGTCGCGGTATCGAAACCCTCCCAATCCGCGCGCCCGGGATCGTTGATGTGCACATGGGAGTCCACCAGCCCGGGAAGGATTGCGGCGTCGCCGAAATCATGCCTCTCGAAATTCCTGGGCACTTGATCGGGAGAAACAACCTCCTGGATATTCTCTTCTTCGACAAGAATCGCCGCAGGCCGGATTCCTTCCGGTGTGACGACGCGGCGCGATAGAAAAGCTTGCAGCTCCAAATGTCCGCTCCTGCTAGAACCTTGAACCGTGAAACGCTATCAAAAGACCATTTTACGAATTCCCGGCTTCCAGCTTATACTCCATTTTCAGCGAAGCGGCTGCGAAAGATTCCGTGTTGACAAACGTGCTCGCGGATTTGCAGATGGCAGGCGTAGGCGCGCTGTCGCCGATCACGCGTCAACAAGGCAACCCCATGGACAATCTTTTCATGTCGCGCGCCATCCAGCTTGCGATTGAGAACCTCCACTCCGGACGCGGTGGCCCCTTCGGCGCGGTGATCGTGAAAGACGGCAACATCATTGCTGAGGGTGCGAACCAGGTAACCTCGACAAACGACCCGACGGCTCACGCCGAAGTGCTGGCCATCCGCGCGGCCTGCGCCACACTAGGTGTCTTCGAGTTGCACGGCTGCGAGATTTACACCTCCTGCGAACCCTGTCCCATGTGCCTGGGAGCGATTTATTGGGGGCGGCTCTCTCGCATCTATTTTGCCAGCGCCGCCGCGGATGCATCCAGAATCGGCTTTGACGACTCCCTGATCTACCGTGAGATCGCGCAACCGCTCACGCACCGCACCATCCCCATGATTCAAATGATGCGCGAGGAATCGCTGGCAGCCTTCCGCGCGTGGGAAGCGAAACCCAACAAGATCGTCTACTGAGAAACGTACTTGATCAACCGCTACTTCAAGCTCGCGGAGAACCAGACTTCTGTGAAACAGGAGATGCTGGGTGGGCTCACCACGTTCGTGACCATGGCCTACATCGTGGTGGTGAACCCTCAGATTCTCGCGCAAGCGGGAATGCCCCCTGCGGGCGTGGTGTTTGCGACCTGTATCTCGGCCGCGGCCGCGACGCTGGTGATGGGACTCTACGCCAACTATCCCATTGCGCTGGCGCCGGGGATGTCGCTGAACGCCTACTTCACCTACTCCGTCTGCATGGCGATGCATGTTCCGTGGCGAACGGCGCTGGCGGTCGTCTTCTGTTCCGGCGTTCTATTCCTGGTGCTCACAGTTACCCGGGTCCGCGAGCAGATTGTGAACGGCATGCCCGACTGCTTGAAGCATTCGACCGCAGCTGGAATCGGCATGTTCATCGCATTCGTCGGCCTGCGGAATGCAAAGATCGTGGTTGCCAACGCAGCGACGTTTGTGGGCCTCGGCAGCTTCTCCGACAAGGAAGTACAGACGGCGTGTTTCGGGCTTGGTTTGACGTTGATCCTGATGGCCCGCAAGTTTCCCGGGGCAATTCTGCTCGGTATCTTCGGCACCGCTCTTCTTGGGATCTTTCGCGGGATCACGAGTTGGCCGACGGCAATCTTCTCCATGCCGCACCCCTCGTCGACATTTCTGCAACTGGATTTTCGCGGCCTGCGGCATCTCGGCTTGCTCGAAATTGCGTTTGCATTCCTGTTCGTCGATCTGTTCGACAACGTGGGCACGCTCGTGGGAGTTTGCGAGCAGGGCGGGTTCATCAAGGACGGCAAGATTCCACGGGTTGGACGGGTTCTGCTGGCGGACGCCGTCGGCACTGTGTTCGGGGCATTGACGGGAACGTCCACGGTTACGAGCTATATCGAAAGCGCAGCGGGAGTTGCCGCTGGCGCACGTACTGGCCTAAGCAACATCGCGGTTGCGGCGTTGTTCCTGCTGGCGGCGTTTTGCTCACCGCTGGCCACGGCAATTCCGGGCTATGCCACGGCGCCTGCTCTGATTCTGGTGGGAGTGCTGATGTCGGAATCGATCGCACAGATCCAGTGGCGGGAGTTCAGCGAAGCGGTGCCAGCTTTTATCACAATTCTTGCAACCCCGCTTACCTTCAGCATCGCCACCGGCCTCAGCCTTGGTTTGATCTCCTATACTGTGGTGAAGGTTGCTGCGGGTAAATTTCGCGAGGTTAACACTCTGGTGTGGATTCTCACTGGCCTCTTCATCCTGCGCTATGTCTATCTCGCTGTGGATTAGCGAGGCAAGTTGGCAGATGACTCCTGCTTCTCTTTTTCGGCCTCGAGTTGGCGGATTGTGGTTCGGAGCCAGTTGCCGAGCGCTTCCTCGACTTCCTGCTGGGTTCCGGTGCGATACAAATTGTCGAGAGTCTCGCCCCTCATAGAAAGCGGGATGTGGATACAGGGAACTTGCTCTTTGCGCGCTTCCTCCGGGACGAATTGCATGAGGAGACATTCACTGCAGGGTTCGCGGTCCTTGGAGTTGAAGTTCATGCATGTGGGAGAGTCCTCGAAAACAAAACGCGGGCGCCAGGATTCCCGCGGCAGTCGCCCATAACCGCCTTGCTCAAGAAACTCAAGTTCGAACTTCAGCACATCCAGCAGGTTTCGATTATCCGTTGGCATAGGCAGGCCCCTACCACTACGCTTAGTCTTGCTCCGTGCTCGCAAGCGGTGCCGTGACCGGCATCACAGTTTGCGGTGAGGGTCATCACGCAGACACATCCAGAGCCCTTCCAAGTCTCGCGTATTGCAAAGCTGATCATACTTGAAATAGTCACTGAATCAGCGAGTTGTACCAATTTGGGCCTCCAGCCTTCCAACAAAGACAAACATGCAGGTGTGACAGCCGTCACAGAACCGAGTCCGGCAAACGTTCAAAATTGCAACAGTTCGCTATTGCGTTTTGCGAATGTAGGCTGTTCCGATGTTGAGCCAACCAAACTCGAATGGAGACCTGAATACGATGAAGAGCATCAATGTCAAAGTATTGACAATCGCAACAGCATTCGCTGTTGTTCTCAGCATTCCTCTATCAGCGGGGGCACAAGACGCGGCGGCGACATTTAAATCCAAGTGTGCCGGCTGCCATGCTGCTGACGGCACCGGCTCGGCTACGGGAAAGAAAATGGGCGCGCACGACTTTACGACTGCCGAAGTGCAGAAAATGTCGGACACAGAGCTTACGGACATCATCACCAACGGCAAGAACAAGATGCCGAAGTATGGATCTCTGAAGCCGGAAGAGATTAAGGGTTTAGTGGCTTACATTCGCACTCTGAAGAAATAGTCCCGGTTCTGTCGTCAAGATGTGAGAGGCGGTCCAAGGCGGCGAAAGATTCGCCCCGAAGCTTAGGGTGTGCCTGCGCACCGGCACACGGAAATATTGGAGAAGCGGCCTTTGCCGAAAAATCTGCGAGAGCAATTTCGAGAGTGGTTGCAGCCCATTTATTTCCTGGGGCAGAATCCCATAACCCTTACCGGCGCGGTAATCACGACGAGCACTGCGCTTGCCACCGTCGCCTTCTGGTTCTATGACATATTCCTGCCGGGGCCGCCGCATCCTTACATCGGCCTTCTGGTTTTTCTGATCCTGCCCGGTATTTTTGTACTCGGGCTGTTGCTGATTCCCCTCGGCATCTGGCTCCGGCGGCGAAGTTTGGTCGCGAGCGGCAATCTGCCGGGCATTTACCCAGCCGTTGATTTGGGCCTGCCCGTGGTACGCCGCACCTTGGAGTGGGTGACGGCAGCCACGCTGCTCAATCTTCTCATTATTGGGACCGCATCGTACCGTGGCGTGCAGTACATGGATTCGACGAGTTTCTGCGGGACGACATGCCACACCGTTATGGCCCCGGAATACGCGGCCTATCAGAATTCTCCACACTCGCGTGTGGAATGCGTCGAGTGCCATATTGGTCCCGGAGCGGGATGGTTTGTACGGTCGAAGCTCTCTGGTCTGCGCCAAGTCGTGGCGGTGACTCTCCACACTTATTCGCGCCCCATTCCTTCGCCGGTAAAGTACCTGCGCCCAGCGCGCGAGACCTGCGAGCAGTGTCACTGGCCGCAGCGCTTCACCGGAGACAAGTTTCTGGTGAATACCAGCTACAAAGACAACGAGAAAAACACTCCGCAGACGGATGTGCTGCTGTTGAAGGTGGGCGGACGCACCTACCAGGGTTCTGTCGGCATCCACGGCCGTCACCTCGCCGACACCACGCGCATTCGCTACATTTCGACGGACCCCGAGCGCCAGACCATTCCGGTCGTGTATTACACAGACGATCAGGGAAAGACGACGGAATACATTTCCACGGACACGAAGCCCACCCAACAGCAATTGGACAAGGGAGAGCATCGCACCATGGATTGCGTGGATTGCCACAACCGGCCCACGCATACCTTCGATCTGCCGGAAAACGCAGTGGACAAGCAGATGTCGACCGGCCGGATCAGCCCCGAGCTTCCCTTCATCAAGAAAAAAGCGGTTGAACTTCTCAAGGTTAACTATCCGACGCGTGATGTGGCACGGCAGAACATCGCCGCCGAACTCAACAACTTCTATCGCACGAATTATCCGGACATTTATCAGACGCGGCGTACGTTGGTGCAGCAGGCGGGCGATGAGGTGGCAAATATCTACCTCCGCAACATCTTCCCTGACATGCATGTGACCTGGGGCGTCCATCCCAACAATCTTGGGCACAATGATTCGCCGGGCTGCTTCCGCTGTCACGACGGCAGTCATACCAGCGCTGATGGAAAAACGATCACCAACGATTGCAGCGCATGCCACAACCTTTTGGCGGTAGGCGAGGAGAACCCGAAAGTGCTTGGGGACCTTGGCATGAAGTAGGCGGAAGCAGATATGGCTGAAACCAGAGTTGCGCGAAGGAAAACGTGGCGAGGCGAGTTTGGAATTGTTTTTGTGCTGCTCCTGGCCGCCGCTTTTGCCCTTTTGCTTTCGCAGGGTTCCGCACGCGCCGCGCAGGCCAAAGCCGAACCGCCCGGCGCCGAATGTCTTGCCTGCCATGGTGACAAGGGCATGACCACGACCCGAGCCGGCAGAACGGTTTCGCTCTACGTGGATGGGAAGAAATTTGCAACTTCCGTTCATGCCAGTTTCGGATGTACGGGCTGCCACGCCGATCTGGAAGGCAAGGACCTTCCGCACGACAAACCGGCGCCGGTAAAGTGTGGAACCTGTCACTCCGGCGAGCAGGACCTCTATGTCAAGTCGCTTCACGGGAAGGCGATTGCGCGCGGCGATCCGCTCGCGCCCCGCTGTGTGACCTGTCATGGAAACCACGATATCTATCCGGTAAAAGATGCGCGGTCGGCGGTGGCTCCGCTGAAAGTGCCCTTCGTTTGCGGCCAGTGCCATCGCGAAGGAACGCCGGTTTCGCGCAATCGCGAGATCGCCCAGGACAATATTCTGGGCAATTACTCCGAGAGCATTCACGGAGAGGCGTTGCTGAAGAAAGGCCTGGCCGTGGCCCCGAACTGCGCCACTTGCCATACTGCGCACTCGATACTGCCGCACACGGATGCCGCCTCTTCGATCAATCGAAAAAACATTGCAGCCACCTGCACCAAATGCCATTCGCAAATCGAAACCGTCCACCGCAAGATTATTCGTGGAGAGTTGTGGGAAAAACAGGCCAACGTCCTGCCGGCCTGCGTCGACTGCCATCAGCCCCATAAGATCAGGAACGTCTTCTACGAGCAGGGTATGGCCAATGCCGACTGCATGCGTTGCCACGCGGACGAGAAGTTGCGGCGCGGGCGTGACGGTCAATCCATGTTCGTCAACGTCAACGAAGTGAGCCATTCGCGGCACGGCCAGAAAGGCATTGCCTGCAGCCAGTGCCACTCCGAGGTAAATGCCTCGCGCGTGCGTCCCTGCGAAACCATCACCAAGCAAGTGGATTGCACCGCCTGCCACGATGAGATTGGCAAGGTGTACGTCACCAGCATTCACGGACAGCTGAACGGCAAGAAGGATCCGAATGCCCCGACTTGCAAAGAATGCCACGGGACCCATGGCATCCTTGGCAAACAGGACCCGAAGTCGTCAACGTTTGCGGTCAATGTTCCGGGACTATGCGCGCGCTGCCATCGCGAGGGACAGAAGGCCGCCGTGCGTTACGTTGGCACGCAGCACGAAATCATCTCAAACTATACGGAGAGCATTCACGGAACTCTGCTGAAAAACGGCCTGACGGTAACGGCGACATGCACCAGCTGTCACACCGCTCACCATATCCTTCCCCGGACCGATCAGGCATCGAGCGTCAATGCGAACAACGTGCCGACCACGTGCGGTCAGTGTCACCACGGCATCGAGGAGCAGTTCGAGAACAGCATTCACTCCAAGAAAGTGAGCGGTTATGGCAAGCCACTTCCAGTTTGCAACGATTGCCACACGGCTCATTCCATCCATCGCACGGACGAGAGCAGCTTCCGTCTGAATGTGATGACCACGTGCGGACGCTGCCACGAGAAGATTGCCGAGACCTATTTTGAGACCTATCACGGCAAGGTCTCGCGGCTGGGGTACACCAAAGCCGCCAAGTGTTATGACTGCCATGGGGCGCACGACGTGCTCAAGGTGGAGGACCCACGCTCGCACCTCAGCCGGGCAAACGTGGCGGCCACTTGCCAGAAGTGCCATGCCGGCGCAACCCGCCGCTTCGCCGGCTATCTGACTCACGCCACACACCACGATCCGGAAAAATATCCGTTCGTGTTCTATACCTTCTGGGCCATGACCGGACTGCTCCTGGGGACATTCGTGATCGGGGGCATTCATACCTTGCTCTGGCTGCCCCGAGCCTTCCAGATGCGCCGGGAACTGCGCGCCGCGAAAACGCAGGCCGCGGCGGAACTCGGAAAAGAGGAGGACACCGATGTCTAAGGGCGAGCTTTTGGAAGAGCGGCCAGCACTGCAGGCGCCCATGCCTAAGGGCGAACATGCGGAACGCCAGTTCATCCGCTTCACCCGTCTGCAGCGGATCCTCCACATCTGCATGATCGTGAGCTTCATTACTCTGGCGATGACGGGGCTGACCCTGAAGTTTTCCTACACCAGATGGGCCTCCGTGCTTTCCCATCTGTTCGGCGGGTTCGAGAGTGCGGGCAATATTCACCGCAGCGCCGCCGTCCTGATGTTCTCAGTTTTTATCACTCATCTGGTGGACCTCTACCGGTTGAAACGAAAGGAATACGGTACGTGGCGCGCGCTGGTGCTCGGACCGGGCAGCATGGTGCCCAACCGAAGAGACTTAACTGAGTTCATAGGCACGCTGAAGTGGTTCATCGGCTTGGGTAAGCGGCCGGCCTATGGCCGCTGGACGTACTGGGAAAAGTTCGACTACTTTGCGGTGTTTTGGGGAATTGCAGTCATTGGATCTACAGGCCTGACTTTGTGGTTTCCGGTGTTCTTCACTCGGTTCATACCGGGATCGTTCCTCAATATAGCCACCATCATTCACAGCGACGAGGCGTTGCTGGCCACGGGCTTCATCTTTACCGTGCATTTTTTCAATACTCACTTGCGCCCGGAAAAGTTTCCCATGGACATCACGGTATTTACGGGGCGCATGCCTTTGGAAGAATTGAAAAGGGACAAGCCGAGAGAGTACGAAGCGTTGGTCGCCAGCGGGAAACTCGAAGAACAAATGGAAGAAGCTTATCCGTCGATTGTGACCCGTACGATTCGGGCCTTCGCCTGGGCGGCGCTGGCGGCAGGATTCAGCATTGTGTTGTGGATCATCTATGCGGTGCTATTCGCATACCGGTGAGGACTAGTTCGTCGGTTGCATTGGGGAGAAAGAGTGTAGAAATGTTCGCGATGCGGGTTGCATTGGTTTACCTGGCTTTGACTTTAGCTTCAACACTGGCTCCGGCGGCGCCGGCTGGAGACCAGGATTGTCTCGCGTGCCATGGCCAGGCGGGCATGAAGTCCGACGCCGGAAAGAACATTTCCATTGACACCGCCAAGCACGCGGCCAGTGCGCACGGAGTCTTGGGCTGCAAAGACTGCCACACAGACATCAAAGAATTTCCGCACCCCGCCAAAGTTGTCAAAGTGCAATGCGCCACCTGCCATGCGGATGAGGTCAAGGCCTTCCCTGCCAGCGCTCATTCAGCGCTCGGTGAATCCGCTTGCGCTTCATGCCATGGCAGCGTGCACGAGGTAACCACGGCAGAAAAGCTGATGCCGGCTAAGTGTGTAGCGTGTCATGCGGATGAAGTAAAGGCCCTCGCATCCAGCATCCACGGACAGGCTGCGAAAAGCGGCGACCCGGACGCGCCCAAATGCATTTCCTGTCACGGATCCATCCACGCGGTGAAAGACGCCAGCGAAGCGGACGCGACCAATGCCCGCAAGAACATGGCGAATACCTGCGCCAAGTGCCACAGCGACGCCGGCTTCTTGTCGCGGCATAAAATTCCGGTGGCGCATCCGGTCGATTCCTATAAGCAGAGCGTTCACGCCCGGGCGGTCGCAGCCGGCAAGGAAGCGGCAACTTGTTCCAGTTGCCACGGCAGCCACGATATTTACCCCGCCACCGATGCGCGATCCAGCGTCAACCACTGGAAAGTGCCGGGAACCTGCTCGCAATGCCACAAAGAAATCGCGCGCGAGTTCAACGAAAGCGTCCACGGACTGGCAGTCAAGGAAGGCGTGCGTGATGCGCCGGTTTGCATCGATTGTCACGGCGAACACCTGATCACAGACCCGAAGAGTGCGGGCTCTCCCTTAAGTGCCAAGAATGTTTCCTCGCAAACCTGCGGCCGTTGCCACGGCGATTCCCGCCTGGCACTGCGTTACGATTTGCCAGCAGATCGCCTGCCATCTTACGCTGACAGCTATCATGGGCTGGCCCTCAAAGAAGGGAAAGTGACGGCGGCGAATTGCGCCTCGTGCCACGGAGTGCATTCGATTCTGCCTTCGAGCGACGCTCGCTCCACGGTCAACGCCGCCAACCTCCGAAAGACATGCGGGGTTTGTCATAAAGGCGTGAAAGAAGGCAAGTTCGCCATCGGGCCGGTGCACGTGCAGACTTCGACCGGCGCCGCTCACCCGGCAGTAAAGTGGGTCCGGTGGACGTATTGGACGTTGATCCCAATTACTCTGGGATTCATGATTCTGCATAACCTGCTGGACTTTCTCAAGAAACTGATTCACCCCCGACCGCACCAGACCGGCGGAGCAAAAGTAGTGCGCATGAATCGCAACTTCCGGATTGCCCACTGGGGCGTGATCCTTAGCTTCCCGACGTTGGTGATTACGGGGTTTGCCTTGAAGTATCCAGACGCATGGTGGTCGCGGCCGATATTCGGAGCAAATCACTTCGGTTTGCGCGGTGGAATCCATCGCGGCGCGGCGATAATATTGGTCATCTCCACGCTTTACCACTTGGTTCACCTCGCCTTAAATAAGCGTGACCGGGCCTTCCTTTGGGCGGTGATACCCACATTCAAAGACGCGACGGATCTGGTGCAGGTCTTCGCTTATAACCTCGGGTTCACCAAGAATGAACCCAAGTTCGCGAAACTTAATTACGCAGAGAAGTTGGAATACCTGGCGTTCATGTGGGGAACGCTGGTGATGGCAGTCTCCGGTTTCCTGCTTTGGTTTAACAATTTCGCGTTAACCCATTTCCCAAAGTGGGTATCCGATGTGGCCACGGCGGTGCATTACTACGAGGCAATCCTTGCGACTTTCGCCATTCTGATCTGGCATTCCTACATGGTGATGTTCGACCCGCTCGTTTACCCGATGGATACGGCCTGGATCGATGGCAAAGTCCCGGCCGAACATTACCGTCACTCGCGTCCGGAATATTACCGCGCCCTGGAACGCGCGCACATGATCGAACTGCCGATTGATCCTGCTGCTTACCGGGATGAGCACGGCGCCAGCGACACGGAAAGCGACAACAAGCATGTAAAGGTTTAGGAGTTGTAGCCGCGCTTTGCAGAAACTAGCTGGGGCTGATCAGGTGCGTCCCCAGTGTTATATTGCCAGCCCGAGGACCATCAGGCACCTTGGTTGACTTCCCACCGCTGGTGATCTGGAAAGCGGGAAGCGGGGCACCGTCGTCAGTGTTTACGTTGCCCTCAGTGAAGGTGAGGTCTTCCTTGCCCTTCCTGAGCATTTCCTTGGAAACGGCTTTGTACGCCGCCGAGACGTCACTGACTTCAATCTTGCTGCTGGCGCTCACTCTCACCGCGGCCACGCCGAAAGCAACGTCGCCGTCGAAGTAAACACAAATCGCAGTGTCCTTGCGGCTGGAGAACAGACAGCCGACGCTGCGGCCGGGCTTCGCTTGTTGCACCTTCATGAATGGGCCGAGATCGCCATCTTTCGAGGCTTCTTTCCAGTCTTTGTCGCTGATGTAAATTGCAAGCAAGCCGTTTAGAGGTTGGTTTTGCACATTGCCAGCCACGTCCGCGGCAATCTTCAGGAAGAACAGCGGCGTCTTTTTCTCAGCCTTGGGCTGAGTCTGGGCCGCGGCCAGCACCGTTGCCATCGCAAGCATGAAGCGCACTATCAGTCGGAATTTCATTTCAGCAATATACCGGAATCGGAAGCGGTCGGACGTTTGCAATCGCGCCTGGTGAGCGGCCAGGCAGGTTAGCCGACCCCAAGGTGCGCCCCACACAATAAAATGGGCCGGTCAGAGACCGGCCCATTGGGGAGGGCGCTTCGCTCTAAACTGTGATAAGGGATTCCAAAGCAACCCGGTTCGGAATGACCAAAGTGGAACCGCTCTGCTGAATAAGATGCTGCTTCTTGAAACCCGCGAACAGCCGGCTGACGGTCTCACGCGAGGTGCCAATCATCTGTCCGATTTCCTCGTGAGTAAGCGCCAGCTTCATTTGGCTGGGGTTGCGAGCTTGGGTGTTCTGGTCGAGCCAGCCCACCAGCAGCCGAGCCAATTTCTCGCTGGCGGAGTCGGAGAGGATGAGATCACGGATTTCACGGCAAGTGGAGGCATAGTCCGCGCTGATGTGCTGCGTGACCCACAGGGCAAGTTCGCCGTGCAGGCGCATAAGGCGCAGGAGGTCGCTCTGCCGCAGGAAGCTGATCTCGCTCGGTTCCTGGGTCTCAGCGGTGGCCTCATAGGTGCGCCCGGAAACCACAGCCGCGACTCCCAACGGGCAGCCAGGTTCGACGATCCGCAGAATCAACGTCCTGCCGTCACTGCCACAGATCGAGAGCTTTACCCGTCCGCGCCGGACGATAAACACACCCCGCGGAGCCTGCCCTTCGGCAAACAAAACCGCTCCCGTAGGGTAGGTGGTGGTGACCGCCTCCTGCTCCAGAACCTCCCCAAGGTTTGAAGGAAGAGTGCCGAACCCTTTGTCTGCCGACGCTAACTTCTGGGCGTTGTTTACGATTTGTGTGGCCATGTTGTGTCCTCCGCTCGCACGTACTTTGGCACGTCCCTCGCCACTCTGGACAGGCGGAGCAACATCTCCGCAAAAATCTCCTAAGAAACACAAAACAAGCTACTTGCACCGGTCATTATCCATTCATCCGTAGCCACCGAGTGCCGACGCAAGTGCCGAAAGCTGCGTGCTTTCCCACAGCAATGTGTGACATCCATCACCGACCGGCTGGTTGTAGCGCACTAATCCTTGTCAGGCACATCGACAAGTCACCCGCGAATCTTCACCCCAACTTTTCGTGGACCGTATTCAGCAGGGCGTTCCGGCTAAAGGGTTTTTCCAGAAGACTTACGCCCGGTTTCAGCACTTCGCGATTCGCCATCAATTCGCCTGTATAACCGGACATATACACGATTTTTAGAGAGGAACGAGATGCGCTCAGGCGCTCCGCCAACTCCGGGCCGCTCATATGGCGCATTACCACGTCGGTCAGCAGCAGGTCGATCGGACCGGGATGGGCTTCCACCCATTCGAGAGCTGACTTCCCATCATCCGCTTCGGCTACCGTGTAGCCATGTTCCTCGAGGAGTTTCCGAGTCAAGCTGCGCATGATTTCGTCGTCCTCGACCAGTAGGATGGTAGTTCCTTGCCGTTTCGGGGCGACGCTCTCCACTTCAGGTTTGGATGCAAGCCCGATTTTGTGCTCTGCGCTGGGAAGATAGATCTTGAACGTCGTTCCGTGACCCGGTTCACTGTACACCATGACGTGACCGGCGCTCTGCTTGACGATGCCATAGACCGTGGCGAGACCCAATCCAGTGCCTTTGCCCGCTTCTTTGGTAGTAAAGAAGGGCTCGAAGATGCGCGAAACCGTAGCCTCGTCCATGCCGATGCCGGTATCGCTGACCGCGAGCAAGACATACTTTCCCGGTTTCAGGGCCTGCTGCTGCTCGGCGAAGGACTCATCAAACTTAACCGCGCCGGTTTCGAGAATGAATTTGCCGCCGCGGGGCATGGCATCTCGCGCATTCACCGCGAGGTTGACCACAATCTGGTCAAGCTGGCCAGGGTCGGCCTCTATCACCGCTGAGTTGGATCTGGGCACAATTAGAATTTCCACATCGTCCCCCAGCAGCGGGCGCAGAAGCTTGCTGATCTCCCTTAACCTCTCGTTGAGATCGAGGATGCGGGGCTGGATTACCGACGTCCGGCTGAAAGCCAGCATCTGCCTGGTCAAGGCCGTGCCCCGCTCGGTAGCTTTCCTGATGTTCTCGACATACACCGACGGTTCGGCGCCGGGGTCGATACGGTCGCGAAGGAATTCTGTGCAGGCGTTGATGATCCCCAGGATGTTGTTGAAATCGTGCGCCACCCCGCCTGCGAGCCGGCCGATCGCCTCCATCTTCTGGGCCTGACGAAGCTGGCTCTCTGCCCGTTTCTGACCGGTAATGTCGCGGGCGATCACTGAGGCTCCTACAACATCGCCGGCAGCATTGCGCAAGGGAGAGACGGAGATGGAGATGTCCAGGCGGCGCCCATCCTTGGCCAGCCGCACCGATTCGTAGTGCTCGATGCTCTCCCCTTCCGCGACCTTCTTAAGGATCTTCTCGACTTCATCAGGGCGATCACCGGGCGTCAGAATCGAGATGTGCTTCCCGATGACCTCTTCTGGCGTGTAACCGTAAATGCGCTCGGCTCCCTTGTTCCAACTGGTGATGATGCCGTTCAAGTCTTTGCTGAGAATCGCATCCTCGGAGGAGTCGATAATCAAAGCCAGCCTTGATCGGTATTCTCCCAGTTGCTCGGCCGTTCTCCGGTGCAGCGTTTCGTTCGCCCGGCGCAGTTCTTCCGCGATTCGCTTGCGGTCGCTGATGTCGCGGATCGCGCTCAAAACCAGCCCTCCCTTGCCCCCGGAGACAGGGCTCAGACTGATCTCCACCGGGAATTCCGAGCCATTGCGCCGTCTTCCGTAGAGATCCAAATCTGCGCCCATGCGCCGCGTCTTTGGCGCCAGCGCGAATTCCTCGCGATGATGGTGGTGCCGGCGACGATAACGGTCGGGGACAAGCAGTTCGACTTTTTGCCCGATCAATTCGGCGCGAGTGTAGCCAAATAGTTCTTGCGTTTGAGAATTGACTTGAACAATCGTTCCTTCGAGATCGACGGCGACGGTGGCATCGGGCAGCGTCTCCAGCAACTCTGTGGAAAGTATGACTTCCGCCATGGTTATGGCCGGAAGCAAAGAGGACGATTCGTCTTGGTCGGAAGGAGGCCGCACGTACAACTCCGTCGTTGGAAACTATGCGGTACAAATCTATGCCCGATTCCGCTCTTTGTAAAGCTGTGGAGCGCACAAATCGCTTTCTCTGCGCAATGTGACTTATTACACCGCATTAGCAGTCAATTATCACTGCAATCGCATCCCGACTGTGCTACCGTTTTACTCGGCCCGAGCTCCCGGCATTTCGGGAAGCACTGAAGCCTCGTTAGACCGAGGGCCCCCGCCTAGAACCTGTAGTTATTCCCTACATGAAAAGGAGAACTCCATGTTTGCACGCATCATTACTTGCGAAGTGAAACTGGAAAAGAAGGATGAGTTCGTAAAGGCTGTAAAGAATGAAATCGTGCCCATCCTCAAGAAGCAGACCGGCTTCCTGGAGGTTCTGCCCTTTTTCCCCGAGAAGATGAAAGAGGAGAAAGTGATCGCCATCAGCCTTTGGGCCACCAAAGCGGATGCGGAGCGCTATGAGAGAGAGTTCTATCCCAAGGTTCTCAACATCCTGAAGCCCTACCTGCCTGCGACGGTCCAGGTGAATCACTACAATCTGGAGACCACAGTTTGCCAGCACTTTGTGGAGGCACTCGTCGCCTGAGACAACCAAGAACGATACGAACCCCAGGGCGAGTGCTCTGGGGTTTCGTTTTGCCTCCACCTTCAGTGTATCCCTTCGGGAGAAAGCAGCCCCCTCCTCCACGCTTCCGTAATCCGGCGAATACGAAGGGCTCAAGTTGGAGCCGCCATCCGCCGATGACAACCGTAGTCCAATTTTCTACATCTATATGCCGCTCATCCTGGACTCTTGGTCAGCAGGCGTTACGAGTTACGGCGCCCATGAATAAGAACTATATCCCGACGCTGCTATTAGCACCTTTTGCCGGCAAAATATGTAATTCGCTCAATGCCTTGCTGGTTCCCCTCATACTAGTGACGATCGCTTGCGCGCAGAGTGGGGTCGGGATGTCAACCGGCGATTCTCGATCAGCTCCGAGTCTCACATATCACAGCAGCGCATCCGAAGTGCGTCTTGTGTTTTTCACGACCGGCGAAAACAATCAGCCCGTTGAAAAACTCCAGAAGGACGACTTTGCAGTGGTCGACGATGAGAAGGTAATCCGAGAATTTCGCAGTTTCACCCGCTCCGCCGAAGCTAACCTCGACGTCGTCGTGCTGATTGATGCCAGCGGATCGGTTCTGCCGCGGTTCCGACAAGAGATCGCCAATGTTGTAAAACTGATCTCGCAAGGCCCATGGACGCCACAGGATAATCTGGCAGTTCTGTCATTCAGCGGCACGGAAGCCCACCTTATTTGCTCCGGAGACTGTCGCGGTTCATTTACCCCGGACCGGGTTGTTCCTTGGGGCGGCGGAGGAGCCACACCACTATTTGATGCGGTCGAAATGGCCGCCGAGCTGCTTGCGCATCGCAAACAGCCAGACTTTTGGCCAGTTATTATTCTTTTCTCCGATGGGGACGACAATAACAGCAAGTCTTCATTCGTCGACGCTCGGGATAAAGTAATGGCAAGCGGAGCACAAGTCTATGCCATCGATGTGGGCGATCCCAGGGTGGTGGGGTCAAAAGGGAAAGCAACTCTGCAACGGATCGCCCAGGACTCCGGCGGCCGCTGCCTTCCGATCGGCGATGGCGCGGTTGCAATCTTCAACGGCGTCGCCGGCGATTTACGTTCTGCCCACGTAGTAACGTACCTGGCGCCACAATCCGATTCTGATTTTCACTCAGTCCGCATTCTCCCCACCCACAACCTCAACTTGCAATTCCGCAGCCGCCGCGGTTACTACCAGCGTTCCGGAAACGCTCACTAGGAGGGTCGCCCCATGAAATGGAAATTCTCGATGCTTTTCTTGCTTTGCGGTTTGCCGGTTTTTCTCCCCGCGCAGATTGGGATCTATCAACACGGAACCGTCGTCAGAATGCACATGGGCAACTGCATGCTCTCACAACAGCGGTTCATGATGACTTTCAGCGGCCAGGCGGCAACGAATCAGGAAACCTGCCCCGAGTACACGCTGGTGTCGAAGGACGTGGTCTTTGTTCTGGTGGGGAAGTCCTCCAACCAGCTTATTCCCCTAGCGGAAACCATCGACTTCCGAATACAGAAGAACGAAATGGAAGTCCGGGTCGATGATGCGAAACGTGAAACCAAGTTCGCGATCAAAGAAATGATTGTTCGCTCCGAGTGGGATCGCTTGCAACACCATATGGACGAACAAATGAGGACCTCAGAGGTGCGCGAGGCACAGCGCTAAAACAGAGCCGGACAAGGCGGGTCATTCTACGCGGCAGAACTCGCTCATTCCGCTAGGGCAGGATAACAAACATCTTATATTTTTTCATCTCGCCCAACCCAATAAGGTTCCCTGAGGATACGCTTGAGCGTTTTTCCGGCAGTACTGCGCGGAAAATCCTCCATGATGGCGACCGCGCAAATTCGCTGATTCTTGGCATCGACACGCTCATTGATCCAGTCTCGCAGCGCTTCCGCAGTGATGACGCCCGGTTTATGCAGAATCACAGCGGCTAGCGGTGTCTCACCCCACTTCTCGCTGGGAACGCCAAACACTGCGGCCTCACGAACCGCCGGATGTTTCACGATAACTTCTTCAATGTCCTTGGGGAAGACGTTGGTGCCGCCGCTGATGATCATGTCTTTCTTCCTGTCCACCAGGTAGAGAAAACCGTCTTCATCGACGTATCCCAGGTCGCCCGTATGCAACCATCCGTCGACGATTGCTTCAGCCGTCAAATCAGGCCGCTTGTAATACCCGGGCATCAGCGCCGGCCCGCGTCCTACAATCTCCCCAATCTCTCCCGGAGCTGCGTCGCTGCCGCGCGCATTCACGATCCGCATCTCATGAAACGGTTGCGGAGGACCGACCGAGTTAGGCTTGGACGCGTAATGGTTTTTGTCGAGAACCGTCATGAATCCTTCTGTGAGCCCGTAGAGTTCATAAAATCTGCCGGGCAGGTAGCGATTCAGCTTCTCTTTATGCCCCAGGTGCAACGGGGCGCCGACGGCACCGATCATTTCGAGGGATTTAAGCGCCTCCTGGGAAAAATAGGGAGAGCCGAGAAGAGCGACGATTTGCGACGGAACCATCATGACGTGCGTGACGCGCTCACGCTCCACAGTTTCTATAAAGTTCCGCACATCAAAACTCTTGTGCAAGATGTAGGTTGCACCCAGATACATCGAAGGCATCAGCGTCAGGAAGGAACCATTGAAAACGATGGATCCTGAGTGGAGCACCACGCTCTCGGGCCTCATGCGGAAAGTTGAGGCAAAAAGCATGCAATAGATCGAGCGGATGTAATGAGTAAGCACGATTCCCTTGGGCGTGCCCGTCGTGCCGCTGCTGTAAATGATGTTGTAGGGATCGCAATCGGCGATCTCCGTCCTGGGAGGTTCGGCATCCCTGGCCTGAAGCGTTAATTCCTCATAGCCGTTAAATCCCGAAACGCGCGACGAACCGGTAACGATGAAACGTTGGTCGGGAATATTCCGCAGGTCAGGCTTCAGGGCAGCGAGTGTATCTGCAAAATCAGGGCTAGCGATGATCGTTCCTGTATCGGAGTCTTGAATGGGTGTGGCCAAGCCTTTGCCTCTGAGCAATGGGCTGAGCGGGACGACGACCACGCCGATCTTTGCGGCCGCCCAATAAATATCGAGCAAGCTGAGACAATTCGGCAGGATCGTCGCAACTTTGTCCCCCTTCTTCACACCTAAGCTAGCCAACGCGTTCGCAAGGCGGTTCACTCGGACATTGAATTCCTGAAAGTTCAGCCGGTGATCGTCAACGACGACTGCGGCGTGCGTCGGGCGATAGCGCGCGTGGTGAGGCAGAAGCGAGCCAATGTTCATTGTGTCGTCTCACTCGATTGCTTGGTCCAACGAGCTTGGGGAGGAGGAAGGCGTCGAGTTCGAGCCGGCTTCGCGGAAAAAGCGCCACATTTCCGCGCTGGCATTGGGACCTTTGGGATCGCCATACTTGCTCGGGTTAGGAGATCCTGACCACGCGTGGCCAAGGCCCTCGATCAACCATTTCTCCATCAGTAGTCGGCCATTCGACTCATGATAGATATGCTTTTTGTAGGCATGTCCCCCCGGCATTGTGCCCCTGATAATATTCTCCGTCAGCGCGAACCCGCTTTCTGAATTCTCCACCGCCAAGCGCGCATTGGTTTCGCTCCACTGAGCAATCGCCTGATCCGCGTTGACTGGATTCACGCGGGCATCCGCCGTTCCATGAAATGCGATCACAGGCAATCGCCGCCTTTTCTTGCGTGCGAGGCCTTCACGCATTGCGGCGAATGCAAGTTCTCCTTGCCGGACGGGGTCCGGTCCGCCTCGCTTCATCGCTCCGACTCCCTGGGAAAAACTGATGGCGGCTTTGAATTCAGCGCCTGCAAAAATAGCAAGGGCTGCGAAAAGGTCCGGATAGGTCGCGGCAAGAATCGAAGCCATTGCGCCGCCGGCCGAAACTCCCGCCACGTAAACGCGATCGGGATCGACATTGTGCGTGAAGCAAACCTGCTCGACGACGGCTGCGAGAATCGATGGCTCGCCGGCGTCGCGCATCTGATGTTTGGATTTAAACCAGTTCCAGCATTTCAGCAGATTGGCCCGGCGCACCTGTTCCGGATATACGACAAGGAACCGATTGGCCTCGGCAACCTCGTTCATGCCGGAGATCTCCGCCATATCCTCGGCATCATGAGTGCAACCGTGCAGCAGCATAACGAGGGGCGAAGCGCATCCCTTGTCCAAGGTTGCCGGCACGCAGAGCTTGAAGTCGCGCGAGCCGCCAGCCGCGCGCGCAGTCCCGGCAATCCACTCCCCTTCTGCCATAGCAGTAGGTCTCCGTCGTCCTCGTTCCTTTCCACAGTCCCTGGCCCTTGTAGCACCTTCGGCTGTGTTCCGCTCCACTGCCGGCGAGGCGCCGGCGCTACGCCCGAATCCGGCTGGCCAATTCGCAGATCAGATCGGCGATCTTAGTAGCTCCGCGCTCGCCCAATGCGATGGTGTAATGCGTTGTGCCGTCGAACTTGTAGTCCTCGAAATGAGGTACGTATGACCGAAATTCGGTTGCCAGCTTGTCAGGAAACAGTGGCGGCTGCGTGGGCGTTAGACCGGTTTCAGCGCGAAGCCACAGCGTTGGCACGCGAACGGACTTCAAGCGTTCGTTGATCGCATCGCCCTGAAAGGCTTCTCCGAGATCAGCACGTACTGCCTCCTCGGAAGCCTTGGGTTGCACGGGAGAGTCGCCCGCGACTTCATAATCCAGAAAAGCTTCCACCCAGGGATTCCATTCCTCGGGAGGGAAATTCGGCTGAGTGCGCCAGAACTCGCGATATGCCTGCCGGGAGGGAAAAGTTTGGCGCAATTGCGAAATGCGTTGCGTCAACGCGGCGTGAGGGTCTTGCCCGGGAGCATTCGTACTCGACGTATCGGGCACATAGCCCCCATCGATCAGGACGAGCGCGGACACCAAGCCCGGCGCTTGTGCAGCCAGCGCAGTCGCCACAAAAGCGCCCATCGAATGACCCATGACGACGCTGGGTCCGAGTCCCATGGCACGCATCGCAGCGGCCACATCGCGTGCATGTTGGACGATGCCGTAAGGGCCCTTGGGCTTGTCGGAATCGCCGCGGCCCCTCAGATCGAGCGCAAAGAGCGCACACCTGCCCACCAGCCGTTCTGCAATGCCGATGAAGTTCAGGTGCGACGCAGTCAGGCCATGCAGCGCAACCACCTGCGCACCACGGCCCGGCCAATATCCGAAGGCGAGTTCCACTCCATCCCCCAGCACGCGGCCCCGCGCCGGACGAGTCACCTGGATGGAGTCTCTCGCAAGCATCTTCGTCTAGAAGTTCAACTTCAGCGCGAACTGAATCACGCGCGGTCCGGTGGTCGTTGATATGATCTGCCCAACATTGGCCGATGCGAGAACGTTGACGGGATTCGCGAAGCTGACCATGTTGAACGCGTTGAAGAACTCGCTACGAAATTCAAGCTTTGTCCGCTCGGTGATTGGGAAAAACTTGATAATCGAGATGTCAACGTTCCGTTGATCAGGCCCGCGCAGAATGTTTCGCCCAGTGTTGCCGAAATCCACGGTTGCTGGCGCAAAGCAAGAAGGATTGAAATACTTTAGCAGTCGGGATTCGACGCTACCGCTCAGAGTGGCATTGCATCCCGGCACCGCGTCGGCGCGCGCCGCCACGAACGCAGTCTCATTGGTCAGCACCGAGAACGGCGTGCCGCTCTGCAGAGTCAGAACGGTCGCAAGTTCCCAGCCGTTCACTGCCTGACGGCCGAAACCAGAACTGCCCTTATAGAACTTTGGCAGATCATAAATGCCGCTGAACACAAGACGATGGCGACGGTCAAAGTCGGAACTGGCGCGGTTATTCAGGAACCCTGGTCGCTCGTCTCCCGGGACAACCGAGACGTCGCTGGTTCCGGTGGGGTCACCGGAATAGTCATCAATGGAGTGGCTGTAGGTGTAAGCGGCAAGGAACTGCAACCCGTGCGAGAACCGCTTGTTCAGACTCATCTGCAGCGAGTTGTAGCTGGAAATTCCCGAACTCTGCATGGCATGGACGCCGAACCCTTGAACCGCAAGACTCGACAAGCCGGGACTCAGCGGCCCGGTTGCGGCAGCGTTGGGTATGACCGCCTGATTTAGATCGACAAGGCGATATAGCTTGCGTCCGGTCAACCCAACGTAGCCGACGTCGAGCAACCAGTTGTTCGCGAACTCGTACTGCGTTCCCAAGCTGAATTGTTGTATGTACGGCGTGCGGAACTCGTGGATGTCAGGATAGATGCCGTTGGCAGGGACAATAGCAACGCCGGTCGGGGCAAAAAAAGGATCCGGCGCACGGAGCATCAGCGCTGGAGGGCCACCGAATGGAAAGATCGCCGGGTTGTTGAAGGCTAGCGGAAAGGCGCCCGGCTGCGGCACTTGAACGAATGGCGTGGCCATGGGCGTGTCATAAGCTTGCGCCAAGGTGTAATAGGGAAAATCTAGAATTTGGTTGTTGAGCAGCCGTGAGTTCGCGCGGTCGTAGTAGATGCCATAGCCGCCGCGAACTACCAGACGCTTTGAATCAGAGAGCGGTTGAAAGGCAAAGCCGATTCGTGGTGCGAAGTTCCTCTTATCCGGCGGCACCAGGGAGGACTGCACTGTGGGAACACCCGGCAACGGAGTCTTCGCATTCGACGCTTGAACGAATCCTCCTGTGATGGCCGTGTTATCGCCCACGGGGAAGCCGGGGATGGTTAGGGTTGTGAGCCTTGTCGGATCAAATGCGACGAAGCGGCCCTGAGATTCAGTAAAGGGTCCGAAGAAGTCGTAGCGCAAGCCTAAAGTCAGAGTGAATCGATCGGTTACCCGCCAATCGTCGTTGAAGAAGCCGTTCCAGTCATGTGCCAGGACATCGCGATTGTTCACGCCAGAACCCATGATCGTGAAATCGGCCGTATCGGTCTCTCCGAAGTCGTTTATGCCGCCAAGAAATGTGTAAAAGGGATTCAACGTAGGATTGAATATCCCGAGGTCGAAGATTTGGCCTCGGGTATACAGATTGAAGGTCTCGTTTAGCGAGTGATGCTTGTATTCCATGCCAAATTTCATGCTGTGCCGGCCTTTTTGCCAGCTCAGTGTGTCGCCCGCTGAGTAGGTCTTTTCAATTCCGCCATTGTCGGAGAACGGGTTCGCCCCCAAGTCGAAGTAGTTGGCCACTGAAATTTCCGGCATACCCGCAAACAAATTGCCGAGCGGCGAGGTGATTCCCAACTGTGAAGCCTTGAATGGTTCCTGGGGAGAAGAGCCGGTGGTGATGATGCCTAATCCGAAGCGTGCCTCATTCACTACGTGCGCCGAGACCACCTGCGTGTCATCGAAGGAAAGCACTCTTTGATTAAGATCCGCGGTGCCGCCGAAACCCGGAACGGGAAGCGCGTTCGCCAGTCCGAATAGATCGAACAGTCCCTGAAGAGTGGGATTGTTCGCCCCGAAAAGCTTGGCGGATAGGCGGTTCGATTGCGTTACCTGAAAGTCAAGATTCGTATTGATCTGATCTTCGTGGAAAGTGGAAACGGCGACCACAGGCGCGGTGCAGGTACCGTTCACGGGGACGCAATTGGCCGGCGCCGAAGGGATCACAAAAGAACCGTTGGGCAAGGTCGCCTGCAAAAGAAACTGCGCAGTGGGATCAACCGCTGGGACTCCGAAAGACGCTCCGAGAGCAGCAATCCCCGCATTGGATCGGTCATTCGTCAGATTGTCAGGAACGACAACTGTGCCGACAGAATTCAACAACGACGTTCCGTTCCGCTCGCGGCTTCCCTGATAGGAGACAAAGAACCACATACGATCCTTGATCAGGGGTCCGCCCAAGGTTCCGCCGAACTGATTGCGCTTATAAGGCGGCCGCGGAACATTGAAATGGTTCAGGAAAAAGTTGTTGGCATTGAGCGCGTCGTTCCTGAAGAACTCGTAAACGTCTCCATGCAAATTATTGGTTCCCGACTTGGTAACGGCCGCCACGATTCCGCCGGCAACGCGCCCTTGAGAAGCATCGAACTGGCTGGTTTGAACAATGAACTCCTGCAGAGAATCTGTAGCCGGCACCGCCAAATTCGGCGTCGAACCCGTGCCGATCGAGTTCGCGTCGGTTCCGTTGATGACGATCGAATTCGAGGTTGCCCGGTTCCCATCGACATAGATTGGCGCAGCGCCCCGTCCCAGTTCAGACGAATTCTGCACCGGACCGGAGGTGCCGGGCGTAAGAGTGAGCAGTTGCTGAAAGTTTCTGGTCGGCAGCGGCAACTGTCGGATCTGTTCCTGCTCGATGACTGTTCCGCGGGCAGCATCCTCGGTTTGCACCAAGGCTGGCTCAACATTGACTTCGACAACCGCCTTTTGCGCTGCGACTTGAAGGCGAATGTCCAGAGTCGTTGTTTCCGTGATGCGGACCTGGACGCCTTCCGCGGTTGCCGTACCGAATCCGGCCTTGTCGGTCTGAAGACGATAGCTTCCAGGAGGCAACAATGAGAAGGCATAATGTCCGGCCGCATCGCTGGTGGCCTCGCGCTGCACTCCAGCCGCGCTGGTTAGCGTGAGCTTCGCTCCCCCTACGACCGCGCCGCTCGGATCTTTCACCACTCCGGCAACCTGCCCGGTGGTTGGAGATTGTGCCGGCGCAAGTCCGGCAAACCAGAAGAAACCCGCCAAAATGAAGAGTGGAACAGCCTTCCGCAGTCGCATATCGTTCTCCTTAAGCTCCAGCCGCTAGTTTGATCGGCCCGACACCACGCGTCCCCCCGTGTAGAGAAGAACGAGTTGTTCGATGGCCTCTTCGTCGCTCATACCCAGGTGCCGCTTGGCTCCAAAAAGCTCTTCCGCCAGGAAGTAAGTGAAAAATTGCAGATAAATGGCGGTATAGGCGAGAGAGGGATCTACTCCCGCCGGAAATGCCACCTTTGATTCCCGAATCATCGCGTTCCCGTACATCCGCAAGCCGCCGGCAATCTCACGAAAGCTATGGATGAAGTGCTTGTGCCGAAACTCAACCACATCGATGTACATAAGACGCCAGTAGTCAAGGTTCTCCGAGACCACGCGGCCGATCGCCTTCGCCAGCTTTCGCAATGAATCTGGATCGAGCGATGCCATCAGGGGAATGAGTTCCTTCTGCCGAATGGTTTCCATCTTGCGGCCTAGATGATTCACCAGGTCGATGAAGATGTCCTCTTTCGTGTCGTAATAGATGTAGAGCTTGCCCATGGATACGCCCGACTTCTTGGCAATTTCACGTACGGTCGTGCCATGAAACCCCTTTCTAGTAAAGAGCTGCAGGGCGGCGCGCTCGATCTTGAGCTTGTTCTTCTCGATGGTGCCGCGGAGCAGTTTGGGCATTGATTACCGGATCGGTTGCGGATGCGCCTCAACAAAAGCGAGCGCTCGCTCTCTTTGGAGCCATATGGCTTTTACATCGGTTGGCCAGACCGTGTCAAGAAAAATCTAGGTCACAGGCAGAGATTCGCAGTCCCGCCTCAACCTCCTCTGAGCGGTCGCCTGTAGCCAGAATCTTGCACCAACTCTCACGTTTTCGGGCAGATGTTGTAGGTGTAAGATAAGCTGAATCGTCGGAGCGTGCTGGCCTGGGGTTTCCAGCCGGGTTCAGGCTTGGGCCTCCGCTTCGCGCAGTCGCCTCGGGGAGGCAATTATGCTGTCCTGCCGCCTGCTCGTTTCGCTTTTCCTCCTGCTGGTTCCCTGCTGCTCCGCTCAATTTAGAAGCCCGAACACAACGGGCAACGTAAGAGTGCGGATCGTTTTTCCCAACGGCCGCCGCTGCCAGAGCCGCGTTCGCATTGTATTGATGGAGGGCTCCAGCACCACACCCGTGGCCACGACCATCAGCAACGACGAGTGCATGGCCGGCTTCGAGGACGTGGCCATAGGAATCTATCACGCGATCGTCACGGGAGAAGGCATCGTCGAAACCGACAGCGGATCGTTTGAAATCGATTCTCGCAAGGTCAGCCAATATTTGGAAATCACCGTTAAGACTAAAGAAGAGGCTAACGAGGAAACTACCCAGCGGCCGGGCGCTCCCACCGTGTCTGCCGCCGACCTCAACATACCGGACAAGGCCAAGAAAGAGTTCGACAAAGCAAATGACTTCATCGCCAAACAGGACTGGAAGCAGGCTCAGGAGCGTTTGAATAAAGCGCTGGCCATCTATCCAAAATATGCCTCCGCCTACAACAACCTGGGAGCAGTCTTTGGCCATCTTGGGGACCGCGCCCAGGAGCGCGCGGCATTGCAGAAAGCCATCAGCATAAACGACCACTTCGCTCCCGCTTACGTCAATTTGGGCAAAATGGCGATTGTGGATCGGAACTTTCCAGAAGCTGAGAATTTCCTGAACAAGGCAACTGCGTTGGATCCGAACAATCAGACATTGGTGCTGCTTGCAAATGTTGAGCTAATGAATCAACATTTCGACGAAGCCATTGCCAACTGCAACCGGGCGCACGCTACACCGCAAGACCCTCACGCTCTGGTTCACTACATCGCCGCCCGCGCCCTGGAGCACAAGAACGATCTCAACGGGGCCATCGTGCAGTTCCAAACATTCCTGCAGGAGGAATCAACCGGAGCGCGCGCAGATGCAGTGCGAAAAGAATTAGCCGAATTGCAGAGCCGCTCCCAATAGCACATTCACGGCTCAGTCATGCGCCACCACTGCTGAGCCGTAAACGCAGTCAAGCCCGACTGGTAACTCCCGGCGAAGCCCTGTGAGGATCACCTCTATTTCGCAGGCGCCAGTATCGCATCCAGCCGATCAGGCGTCGTCGCGACTCGCTCCAAGTGCGGGTAGCGCATTCCGCCGTGGTAGTCGAGAGAAATCGTGACAAACTCGTCGCCACGTTTGAGCAAGAGCTTGATCGGCTCCGTACCCTTCTCTGCGGCCAGGATCGCTTCGCGCAGAACCGCAGGGGTATACTTCTGACCGTTAACGGCTTGCAGTTGCATGTCTGGCGTGACGCCGGCTTTGCGGGCCAGACCGTCCCACGCAACCTGTTCAATGGCACCGTGGGATTCAGGGCCGCCCATGTCGGACCGAACCGAGAAGCCCAGTGAGGTAGCGAAGCTCACTCCGCGAACGCTCTCTGCTTTCTTCAGCCACTCCGGCTCGTTGTCGTTGTACACCAGACGATAGCCGCCCTGCGTGAAGCCGTTCTCTGGAACGCTGGGGCTGACCTCATAAACCCGCGTGCGGAAAAATCCTGCCCAATCGTAGGGCTGAACGGTGTTCAAAGCCTTCACGATGTCGTCAAGCGTATAGCCAACGGTGACATAGCTTCCATTGTCAATCCCGAAAAAGAGCTTCGCAAAATCGTCAAGAGATTTTTTGTCGCCGCTCAACTCGCGGATCTTGGTGTCGGCGTCGAGCCATACCAGATCTGATTCGGGATAATAATCGAACGAGCGCTGCCAGCTTGGCCAGGTCTGTTGGAAGGCTCCGTGAGACGAAATAATGGGCCCATTGGTGGTGTCTTCCAAAGAGCGCCAGGTGCGTCCCGGACTGATTTCGAAGTTCGCAGCGATTTGCGCCCATATATCGCGCCCCTGCTCAGGAGTCCGCATTCCCGAACGCGCCGTGAGGACGTTGCCGTAGTAATCCGTCAAGCCCTCATACACCCACAGCAGGTCGTTGCGCTTGGGCACGTTGAAGTTGGGCGTCCACAAGTCAGCCGGCCGGCGGAATTTCCCATTCCACGAGTGAGTGTATTCGTGGGGCAAAAGAGCCCGGCCTGAAACTCCCGCACCCCAGTCGGTAAAGTAATTGGCGCGGGAACCGTCTTCGCTCGATTGGTGATGCTCCAGGCCTTTGCCGCCGACCGTGTCGCTTACCGAAAAGAGAAAATCATAGCGATCATAGTGGTGCGAGTTGAAGAGCTTGTGCGCCTCGATCACCAGGTTCTTGTGGATTTGCAGTTCCTCGGGAGTGATTTCAAGATCAGCAGGTTTGTCGGCGAAGACATCGAGGTATACAGGGTTGTCCGGCCCGGTGGAGAGGTCTACGCGCTTGAAGTTGACGCCTGCATAAAGCGGCGAGTCGATCAGCGTATTCAGCGTCGTCTCTTTGAACTGAACCAGGCTGCCGTCTTGCGACTTCACGTTCAGGGAGCAGGCAAATTGCCATCCCTCAGGCAAACGAATCGAAGTTTCGAATTTGATGTCACGCGAGAAGTATCCAGCGGGATATAGAAGCACGCTGTTCCAGGTAACGTCGGCGAACTTCGAAGAAATGCGGCTTCGTTTTGAATCCATCGAGGCCAGGTACTGGAAGGTTACATCCAGCGTGCTTGCATCCTTTGGCGCCTCAACATGGAATGCATACATGTCCACACGGTCGCGCACCCAGGGGACGCGTTTGCCATTCGCCGTGATAACCAGGCCGGCAAGATCGGCCACTGGATTCGAGGGGGAGTGCGTGCCGGGAAGCCACTCCGGGTAGAGCAGCGTAACGTCGCGGCCTTTTATCGGGATCGTTTCATGCACATTCAAGATGCGATTCGCGACATTGGTGACATCGACGAGCAGCGAAATCGTGCCTGGATAAGGCGTGTCAGCGGGCGCTGCGATGGGCGGAGGCAGCGGCACGGGCTGTGGTCCGGGTGAAGGTTTCTGCCCAAGCGCGGTTGCGGTCAGGGCGATGCATACAGCCGCGAAAACTGTTACAGCGCTTCTCCCACGAAGAAATAAAGATGTCATACATATCCTCCGAAACTCCAACGTTAGACGATGTGGTAAGGAAATGGTTTGGTCGATCACTGGGGCAGAATCCTACGTGTGGGAAATCCTCAAGTCAATGAAACTGAGGAGTGGTACTTGGGCCTCCAAAGTCCCTGTTACACATAAAAGGCGTATCCGATGACCAGAGCATTAGCGGGTTCCGGGTAGTGGGCGCGGCGCTGCGTTCTTCACATATTTGTCGAACCAGCGAAGCATTTCGTAGACGAGTTGCTCGTTCGACTCCATGGCCGTATACCAGTGCGGCTCGTGCGGGAGCATCACCAGGCGAGTGGTGCCCCCGTTGCCTCGAATCGCTTCGTAGAACTTGCTCGATTGTATTGGTGTAGTGCCGGGATTCGCGTCTTCCGCGCCGTGCATGATTAGCAGAGGCGTCTTCAATTTGTCGGCTGAAAAAAACGGCGAGACCTTCAGATAGACATCCGTGGCCTCCCAAACCGATCGTCGCTCGTTCTGGAAACCGAAAGGGGTGAGCGTCTTGTTATACGAGCCGCTGGTCGCGACCCCGGCTCGGAACAAGTCGGAATGGGCGACGAGGTTCGCGGTCATCAAAGCGCCATGGCTGTGACCGGTGACTCCGATGCGGTCGGGATCGGCCACGCCTAGCCGCACTGCCTCATCGACCGCGGCCTTCGCGTCAGCGACGAGTTGGTCCAGATACGTGTCATAGGCTTTCTTCGGATCACCCACGATGGGGAACGAAGCGTTATCGATGATCGCGTAGCCCGCGAGAAGTAACAGCCGGTATTGCCTTAGCTGCGTAAAGGTTTCCTGCGAGCCGGCGACCTGGCCGGCTTTCGAAGCGTCGGCGTAGTCGAGAGGATAGGCATAAAGAATGGTCGGCACGCGCGTGCCTTCTTGATAGCCCGGCGGCGTATAGAGTGTGAACGACAAGTCAAGCCCATCAGCGCGCTTGTATTTGACCAGCCGCTTCTTGATCGCCCGCACTTCCGGCGTCGGATCGGGAATGTGAGTGATGGCTACGCTGGTGGAAGTAAAGACCGCTTCTCCGGCAGGCACTTCATTTACATCATTCCTGATGTCTTTTCCCAGCGTTCGGGCAAAGGCATTGGGCGGGTCGGCCGGCGATTGGTGCCAGGTGAGAAACGTCTTTGTGTCCGGCCCGGTGAAGGAAAGAAAACGCTCGAAACAAGTCTTCTCGCTGCGAAACAGGCGTTCAGATTTTTGCGTGCTCAGGTCGAGCCGATCGAGGAACGGCCGGTCCCCGTCCGGCGAAGAGCCGATGCCTGAAAGGTAGATCGAATCCCCCTTTTGGCGAACCACCCAGGCCCCGTTTGCGAGCTGGCGTTCCACGGGACGGCCGGGGTTCGCATACTTCTCATCGGTCGAGAGATCCCAAAGCAGGCGAGGCTTGGATTGTTTCTCATCGAGATCGATGATGAAACTCCGTCGCCAGTGCCGGTTTTCATCGTACTCGTTCAAAAGAGCGGTGCCCGGCTGTTCGCCCCAACCGAGGCCGACATACCGTCGCTCGGTCCTCGTGACTTCGACAGCGGTTGAGCTGAACGGCGCCTTCAGAAGCATGATTTTGTCGCGGGCCGGAACATTAACTTTCCAGTCGCCTCCATCCAGCGCCTCTGCCCAGACGAGCGTCGCCGGCTCGGTGGCGCGCCAGGAAAAATCGCGCGGACCCAGGGGAACGCCTGCGATGGGAACACGATCTGCGAGCGGAAGCGACACTATGGTATGCGCAGCCACGTGTGTGCGGTCTGCCACATCCCAGACTTCAACTTCCTTCGGGAAGCGATCGTAAGTGGTGACGTAGGAGTAGGGCTTGTGGATCGCGGTAACAAGTATGTGCTTTCCATCCGGTGCGGGACTTACCGATTCGTAATTTGCCGCCTTACCCACCGGTGTGATCGCCGAGGTTGCAGCGTCGATGAGAGCGAGCTGCGAGGCCGCGTAGTAATCGAAGACGTCCTCGTCGTGCTTATTGCCGAGCGTGTCGCGGTTTTCATAGGTGCTGCTCTGTCCTTTTTGACCTTCGGTCTCCTGGATACTCGGTCCAATCGGCACCACTGGCTGGGGCGGGGGCGCGCCCATCCCTTTAGGCACCATCTTGACCAAGAGCGTCTTCTGGTCGGGCATCCATTGCATCTCGTCATTGAACATCGGGTTGAGACGCACCCCGGGCACTTTATGCACCGCGCCGGTCTTGGCATCGCCGATCCAGAGTTCGACCGCCTCGGGAGCGAGATTCACGAACGCGAAGCGCTTTCCATGCGCTGCCCAGACTGGCCCGCCTGGGCAAGCGCCCGCGGGAAGCGCAATGTGAATTTGCGAGCCATCGGCGATGTGCACCAACTCGAAACCCCTGGCGCAGGGCGTAATGCCGTAACCGCCCGGGGTGTCGTGCTTACTGTGGTTCTTCGGCTCCACGCGCACCCCGGCAAGCCGCAAGAAGGGTGTCGCCACTCGCGAGATCGGCGGATAATCCTGCCAGGAGATCAGGAGAATCGCGTCCTGCGTCGGGCTCACCCTGGGTACCGGCGGCGAGGGCGCGTGCATCACGTCGAGAATGTTTTTCGGCGGCTGGTTGTATCCGGATGCAGTCTCATTCGGAGCCGGATCTGCCACGTTCAACAAAGATGCGTGGGACTGGGCTACGACGGATACAGAAATCGCGGAGGCAACAAGCGCTCCGGCCAAGAGATGGTTCAATGGGTTACGGATTGGCATGAGTTCCCTCAGATTAGGGGCAAATCTTACTGTGGGCGAAATGGGCAAGTCAATGAAGGCGCGGTGTAATGGAGATTCCCCTCAGCCACAACGGGGCTACAGCGATAGCGGCGTCTATTGAAGCCGCAAAAGAACGCGGACCGGTGGCAAAGAACCACCGGTCCGAATTTGTTAGCCCGAACGAGCCCTTTCGCGCTGACAACAGTCCGGGATTGGACTGGGCACGCGTAAGCAGAGTTACTCCGCAACCGCAATCTCCGTTGAGGAGTTCTCAAAGCGAACGTGCGGCGATTGGCGGCTTTCATCCGCTTGCCCTGCAGGCTCCGCGGGATGACTATCGGCCCGCACCTGTCAGTTGTTTTTCCTTCTCCTCTTGTGAAATTTTTTCCACTTGCGCCAATGCGGCGGTCAGCGCTAATCCCTCAGCTTTGGCGACAGCGCGCGTCGCTACTGGCTTCAACCACAGCAATGCCATGAAGGCGGCGGTAATGTCGCAAGCGATCATGACGTAGAACACTGGGATCCACGATCCTGTTCTGAGCATCACCCACGCCGCCACCGGAGCGGCAAAAATGGCCGCCGTACCCTTTGCGGTGTAGACGATGCCGTAATTCGTTGTGGCCCATGTCCGGCCGTACAGATCCGCCGTGAGCGAGGGGAACAGCGAGAAAATCTCGCCCCAGGCGAAGAACACCAGGCTCGACAACAAGACGAACATCACGGGCCGGCCGATGGTCTGCAACCATGCAAATACCGCAATACCCTCGATCAGGAATGCGGTAAACATGGCGTTCTCGCGGCCGATGTGATCGGAGATCCATCCCCACAGGGGACGGGTCACGCCATTTACAATGCGGTTCAACTGAATAGCAAGAATTGCCGCGGACAGGCCCCAGGCAATGATGACCTTGTCCACTTTGTAGAAACCGGCAATCTCTTTGAGCTGTGAAGTGACAACCAGGCCGCCGAACGCCACCAGCGTCATCATGACGTAGATAAGGTAGAACGATGGCTGCCTCAGCATCTCCGTCCAAGTCATGTCAGCTTTCGCCTGATGGAGTCTGGCCACAGGTTTCCAAGCTTTTGGCAACCAGCCTTTCGGTGGCGCCACGATAAACATGGCCGCAGCGGTGACGATGATGCCCTGCACGAAGCCCCAAAAGATGAAAGCATGCTGATAGCCGGTGGCATGAATCATTTTCTCGATGGGAGCGACGGTGACCGCGGTGCCGATGCCGTACGCGCCGGAGACAATGCCGGCGCAAAGTCCGCGATGGTCGGGGAACCACTTCAACACGTTGCCGGTGCAGCCGCCATAGACAGCGCCAGCGCCGATTCCACCGATCGCGTACCAAATGTAAAGGCCGGTGGTGGTGTTGGAGTAGCCGGAGCCGATCCAGCCGGCGCCCACCAGCAGTCCGCCGATCCCAATGACCAGCCGCGGTCCGAGGCGATCAATTAAGTAGCCTTCGAACGGCACCAGCCAGGTTTCACAAAAGATGAATGCAGCAAAAGCGATTTGCACTGCGGCCAGAGTCGCGTGCAGATTTGAAGTTAAGGGTTTGGTGAAAAGCGTCCACGCATATTGAAGGTTCGCGATCGCCATCATCGCGACTATGCAGGCGCACATCTGAACCCAGCGGTTGACGACTTTGGGTTCAGCAGGAACAAAGGAGTTTACGTTCGTGGCCATAGGCACACTCCTGGGAATTGTCAGAATTAGTCTTCTTCGCTTAACACTCCTCGCCCGGAAACGTCCGGGTAAAATGAAAAACCCGCCCGTTGAAGGGCGGGTGGGTTTATTCGGTCTCGATATCTTTCTGGAGCGGGATAATTCCCGGCACCAGCCACTTGTCCCACATCTCATCGATCTTGCTTTGGAAGTAATCGATATCCTCATCGATGAAATGCGCGAACCTTCCTTGCTTGAGCAGGTAATCTCGAACCGGAAGCCGTTTGAATCGGCCGCTGGCAATCTGCTCGGTCTTGCCGTAAAGCTTCAGCTTGCCGTTTTCGACCTCGTACAGAGGCCAAATGCCGGTATTCACGGCCAGTTCGCCCAGTTCGAAGGAAAGCACGGGATCGAAATCCCAGCCCTTCGGACAAGGATTCAGACAGTGTATGAACGTCGGTCCGCCGGTTGACAGCGCCTTGCGCACGTTGTTCATCGCCTGCAGCGGGTAGGATGTAGAGATAGTTGCTACATACTTCACTGTGGGATGGCCAACCGCAATGAGCGGCGCCATGTTCTTTTTCCAGCGGTGGTTCATAATCCGTCTCACTTTTCCTGGCGTGCTGAACGAGGTGTTGACGCCGTAGGGCGATGTCCCGGAAATCTGGATATCGGTGTTGGCGTACGACTCGTTGTCGTACATCAGGATCAGCAGGTTGTAATCGGGATGGCACATGGTGGCTGAGATGCCATTCAGTCCCATGTCTGCTCCGCCGCCATCGCCGCAGAAGGCGATGACGTTGATGGGCTCGTCCTTCATAACGCCCTTGCGCATCTGGACACGAAAGGCAGCTGCTGCGCCCAGCGCGGCCGAACCGGAGCTTCCCAGTTGCGTGTGCATCCAGGGAACGCCCCAAGGCGTTGCGTAGTAAGAGGTGTTCGCCACGTACATGCAACCAGTGCTGCCCAGAACAATGGTTCTGGGACCTGCAGCCTTCGCCATCAGTTTCATGATTTGCGCAGACTCGCAGCCCTGGCAGGTGCGGTGGCCGGACGTGTAGTACTCCTCGTGTGGAACCTTCTTTACTCCCTTGAAGGCTTCCAACTCTTGCGTTGGTTTTTCGTCTACAAAGGTGCTAGTGCTCATAATTGTTTGTCCTTTCCGGCTTTGACAACGCGCTGAAACGCGTTATCCCCGCAGCCCGATCCATTGTGTAAGTGGTTGCGCTTTCCCTTTTGCAGCTTGAAGCACGATCTCGGTCGTCTTTTCTACGTCGGGAACGGTCACTTCGCGGCCGCCCAACCCGCCGATGAAACCAATGACCGGCGGCCGGGTGCTGCTGTTGCTGTACATGGCGGAGCGAACTTCCGTCGCCACCACGCCACTCAGGTCCGGCGAGCCGAACGAGAAGTCGCGATCGATCACGCCGACAGCCTTGAAACGCTGCAGGCATTTCGCAAGCTCCGGACCGGCAAACGGCCGGAACCAGCGCAGACGAACGAACCCGACCTTCTTGCCTTGTTCGCGCATCTTGCGGATGGCGACCTTGACCGGCGTGGAGAGCGTTCCCATGCCCAGCAGTACGACTTCCGCATCCTCAGTCATAAACTCTTCGAAGAACGGATTGCCATACTTGCGTCCGAACGTCTTCTCGAAGTCGGCATAGACTTCGCGAATCACGTCGCAGGCGATCTCGGTAACCGCGTAGTTCTGCCGTCGAATCTCCGTCACCCAATCCTCGTTGACCTGTGGGGCCACCGAAATCACGTTATCGGGATGGAGCAGCAGATCTCCGCGGTCGTAGCGAGGCAGGAACTTCTTGACCTTCTCCGCCGACGGAACATTTACCAGCCCTTGCGAGTGGGTTAGGAATGCGCCGTCGCAACTGATGGCGAGAGGCACGAACATGCGGCGATCTTCCGCCACACGATAAGCGATCAGCGCCGTGTCCAGCGCTTCCTGCGCGCTGTCAACCCAAGTCAACAGCCAGCCCAAGTCGCGGACTGCCAACGCATCGTTGTGCTCCACGCCGAAGGCGCCGGGATCGTCCAGCGCCCGGTTGCCGACCATGGCCACCATGGGAATGCGCAGAGCCGGAGTTACGGTCAGCGCTTCCATGGCATACATCCAGCCCACGCCGCTCGAACCGCAGAACACGCGGGCACCGCAAGCCGACGCGTGCTTTACGATTTCAAATTGTGAATGTTCGCCTTCCGCCACGATATATTCGCAGTCCATTTCGCCATCTGCGACCAGTTGGCTGATGTACTGCATCACCGTGTCGTAAGGCCGGATTGGGTAAGCCGTCACCACGTCCACGTTGGCCAGCTTGCAGGCAATCGCAATGGCCTCCGCGCCGGTGATCAGGGCTTCCTGTTCGATACCTTTTTTCTTTTCCTCAACAGGTAATGTAAGTGTCGCCATTTCAATCTCCTTATTTTTCAGGCAAGCTTTCGGGCTGCGGCTTTGCCTCAATTACTGGGCCGCTAGCCCTTCTTCGCAACTTCCAGGGCCTCGGGGACCTGTTCCTGATACTGGCCGCGATAACGGAATCCTTGCGACCGCTGCTCGATTGGTTCGGCCTTTTCGATTGTGCTTTCCAGCCATTTCAGATAGGCGCCTTTGTCTTTCTTGAACGCCTCCCACTGGCTGCTGTTGTCGTGGAACTCGGACTCGTTCACCATGTGAACGCAATCCTTCACCGGGCAAACCTCTTCGCAAATGCCGCAACCGCAGCAAGCTTCGAGATTGGCGTCGTAAGTTCCGTCAGGAGTGACGTCGAAAGACGCATCCGGGCAGTTCAGCCAGCACAGCGTGCACTTGGTGCAGGTCGAGAAGTTGATGACCGGCCGGAAGGTGCGCGTAGAGTACTTTTTGAACAACTCGTTGCGGGCCGGCCGGAAGCCGCCGACTTTCCCGGTTTCAGGATCGGCATAAGGTCCGCCCTGCGGCTGGCCCTTGATGGATACGCCGCCACGCAGTTCTTCCCAACCGGGCTTAGTGAACGCGAAGAGTTCTTCGGCATTGCCCTGGCCAGGTTTCACTCCGACTGTGGCGAAGCGCTCGAAAGCGTTGCGTGCCGAAGTCACTTTCAGGGAGTTCTTCAGCTTTTCGTTGATGAATTTCTCCACCGACTCGAAGCCGAACACTTCCGGCAGCGCTTTGGCGATGACGCCCAGGATGCGGACATCCGTGTGGTCATCTTTAAAGACCCACATGCCGGAGAAGCTGGTAATCCCTTTTACGATTGCCAACTTGTACGGCTCTTCCCGGCGGTGAATGTCTTTCAGCAGAGCGGGTGCGTCCTCTCGGGAAACTACAATGAGAGTGCCCCCCGGTTTCAGAGCGTGAAGCACAGGCTGCAGGCCGTACCATGCCCACGACTCCGTGCCCTTGCAGAGCGTGTCGTCGAGAACCACGGTCAGGTCCACTTGCTTCGGCTCGTACTGCGCCATTCCGGCTTCGAGAGTCACTTCGTCATTGGCGACGATCGCGAAGCTCTTCGCTGGAATTCCATTGCGCTCCGGTGCGTCTCCATACCGGCCAAACGAAAGACCCAGTTTGCCTTCGTTATGCGCGGCCAAAACAATGCCGCGCGTGATGTTCTTGGCGAGAGTCTTTTGAAAGACCCCGCGGTAGATTACTTCGACCGCGAATAGTTGACCCATTTGGCAACCTCCATTCTCTTAAAGCTCTCTGAGTAGGACTTCTTCTATCTCTTGCAGGTGCCGGCGCATGGCAGCTTCGGCAGCTGCCGCGTCGCCCCGTTTCAAAGCGGACAAAATTCGGCGATGACCGGCAAGCGACTTTTGTTGCCGCCCCTCGACTTGCAAAGAACGCTCCCGGGTCTCACGCAGCAGATCCATCAACACGTCTACAACTTTCAGGATCGCTGCATTGTCGGAAGCTACGGCGATGGCGTAATGAAACTGGGAATCTTCCTCAATTCCGAGTTCTCCGGCCCGCACCTTCGCCTCCTGGCGCCGGAGAATATCTTCCATGTTGGCGATTTCATCACTGGAGATCCGCAGAGCCGCCTGGCGGGCGAGGAACGGCTCAATCATCTGGCGCACATCGATCAGGTCGGCAACTGTTTTTCGCTTTTCCAGCAGCGCATCGGCGAGAGGATTTGCCGGCGCAGCGGCCGGACGGCAAACTACTGTGCCAATACCCTGCCGCGGCTCGAGCAGGCCGATCAGTTCCAGGGTACGGATGGCGTCCCGCACTGAACTGCGGCTCACGCTAAGCATCCGGGCCAGTTCGCGTTCGGAAGGGAGAAGCCCGCCGGGCTTCAATGCTTCGGCGATGTGCCGTTGCAGTTGCCGGGCGACCTCCTGGTATACCTTGCCTCTGGGTATCGCCTCAAAACCGGTTCGCGCGGGTGAAGCTGCGGCTATCATTGACATTGGTCTGATGACCGACCAATGCCATTGAAGTCCTAAGGCATGATCAGCGCAATGATGCTGCTCACGCTTCAATGTGACAAAATGCAAGTCCTCGGCGGCAAAATTGTGACGATTCTCACAAATGTGGTGATTTGGAAAAGAACCTCCGCCAATTGCCGAAGCTGAGATTGGAAAATGGCGCACCGCACACGCCCCGCTCCAGGCGGGCCGCTAGGCTGGGCTATTTGCGGCCCCTGAGCTTGGCCAACAGGCGCAATATTTCCAGGTAGAGCCAGACCAAAGTGACGATCAGACCAAACGCCCCGTACCATTCCATGTACTTGGGAGCGCCAGCGGCAACGCCACCCTCGATGAAGTCGAAATCGAGGATGAGGTTCAAAGAGGCGACAATGACCACCACCACGCTGAATCCAATCCCGAGCAGGCCCGAACCATTGATGGCAGCGAAGTGGACGCCGAAGAACCCCAGAATAAACTGGACCAGATAGAAGACGGCAATGCCGCCGGTGGCCGCCACTACGCCAAGTTTGAACTTCTCGCTCACTTGAATCAGGCCCGAGTGGTAGGCGACCAGAAGAACCAGCAGGGTACCAAAGGTCAGGCCTACTGCCTGCAGCGCAATTCCGGGGTAGCGCAGCTCGAACATTGCGGAGAGGCCACCGAGGGCCAGCCCTTCCAGCAGGGCATAAATCGGGGCGGTAACGGGAGACCATGCCTTCTTGAAGATCGTCACCAGCGCGAAAATGAACCCGCCGAGTGTCCCAATCGCCACCAGCGGCAACACCGTTTCTGAAGTAGGAGCATGGAAAAACCGGCTCCAACTCCAGGCCGCAGTGGCGATTACGCAAATCAGCAGAATACCTGTCTTGTTGACGGTCCCTGTCAAGGTCATGGCTTCGCCGGGTACCGCCTGCTCCACGCGGAAACTATTTGCATTCAACGCTGGGTTGGAGGTCTTCATCAAGGCCATTTGATTTGTCCTTTTTAATTTCCGGCAGTCGCGAACGTGACCGCCGAACGGTGATCTCTCTTTGGAAATAATACGCTACAGCACTTTTTGGGAGTGTCCGTTTGGCTGGAAAACACACCGATCAGACTGAGGCATAAAAGGTTGACCAGTTCGTGCGAGCGGCATAAGATGCGTGAGCGCTCGTCGATCAACTGGCAATCCGCCCCAAAAACGGGCGGCCCGCGTTGACGAAACCAGATAATCAGGACCGCCGTTCATGGCGACTCGAAAATCCGCATTCGAAGTTCCGGTAGCGGAATTTGCCGCGGCCCTGTTAGCACGTGCAGAGGTGGGCCCACGGGCCCAAGTCACGGCCGAGCAGATCGCGCAACTGCTTCCCGGCGCGGCCGTGGTGGTATACGTCATCGAGGATCTGGACAATCCCTTCTGGACTGCCAAGGCGATTGCCGGCGAGGTGACGGTCGGCGGCGCAATGGAGTTCGGCGCTGGCACACTTGGCGCCGTCACAGAAAGAAAAGAAGTCTTGGTTTTCGAGGCTCGCGATCTGCAGCGGGAAGAATACGCCCACCTCGACATCCGCCGCACGATAACTTCTCTGGCTTATATTCCTCTTCTCCTGGATGAAGTTCTTTTCGGAACCATCGAACTAGTCAGCTACGATCAGCCGTTCCCCGATGCGATGCTCGATGCGTCACAGGAAATCGCCAAGCTCGCGGTGCCAGCCTTGGCCGCTGCGCAATCCTATGAAAGCGAACGTAATGCGAGTCTGCAATCGATCAGCCGCGTGACCCAGATGTACGACCTGGAAAAGGTCTTCAACTCAACCCTGGAGATGGATGAGTTGCTGGGGACGATTGCGAAGAAGTTTCAAGACGTGATGAACGTCCAGGCAGTGAATCTGTGGATGGTTAGCGATGACACGCTGGAGTTGGTTCGTTGCGAGGGCTACGACCCCACCGTAAAGCTGGGCATGGTTCAAAAACCTGGGGAAGGCATTGCGGGAGACATTTCCGATAGCGGTGAAGCCGTGCTGGTGGACGAACCTGACGATGAACGGCTGCAGAAACGCAGCGCCGGCGTCGAGGCAGGAGGCAGTGATGCGGGAAAAATATTTTCGCTTCTCGCCCTGCCTCTGCTTGAACACGAGAGTCTGGTCGGGGTGGTGGAAGCGGTGAACCGTCTCGACGGGCTCCCATTCGACGACGACGACCAATTTTTGCTCACCAACATTTGCGAAACAGCAAGCAACGCCCTGCACAATGCCAGCCTGCTGCTTGCCGAACGCAAGGTCGAGATTCTTGAAGCATTGGTAAAAGTCAGCGCCGAGATTACTTCGACGCTCGACCTCGACCATGTCTTGGACGCGATTGTGAACGGGCCAAGCACGGTCATTCCCTACGAGCGGGCCGCCATCGCGCTCGATCAGCGCGGCCGGGTGAAGGTGAGGGCAGTTTCGGGCGTCGCAAAGATCAATCCCGAAGATCCGGATATCGCGCGTCTACAGAACCTGCTGGAGTGGACTTCTCAGTTTGGTGAGCCCATCTTCGTGGCTCAGCACGGCGACGAAGTGCAGGAGGAACGCGCTGAGACGCGGGCAAAGTTCCAGTCCTATTTTGCCACTAGCGGCATGCGGGCCTATCATGGGCTGCCTTTGGCGGATGACGATGGCCGCGTCGGCGTCCTCTCCTTCGAGAGCAGTGATCCTGATTTCCTCACCTCGGCACACCTGGAAATGATTAAAGTGCTGGCCGGACAAGCCACAGTGGCGCTCCGCAATGCTTCGCTCTATCGCGAGGTGCCGTTTATTGATGTGCTCCAGCCACTCCTGGAGAAGAAGCGCAAGTTTCTGGCTCTGGAGAAGCGACGGCGCCTGGCTCTGGTGGCCGGCGTATGCATCGCCGTGGTTTTTCTTGCCGTGTTCCCATTGCCGCTTCGCATCGATGGACCTGCCGTTGTCGGTCCTGCTCATAGCGCAAGAGTGCAGCCTGAAGTTGCGGGCCTTGTGCAGACAGTGAACGTTCGGGAAGGCGATGCCGTCAAACAGGGCGCCGTCCTCGCCAGCCTTGCTGACTGGCAATACCGCAGCGAACTGGCTGCGGCGCAAGCCAAATACGAAACGGCAGTTTCGCGGATGAACCGCGCTCTTGCGGCCAACGACGGCACGGAGGCCGGAATCGAGCGTGTACAAGCCGACTACTGGACCACAGAAGTTGCCCGGGCGCGTGAGCGTCTGGAAAAAACGCAATTGCGGTCGCCCATCGATGGCCTGGTGGCAACGCCCCACGTCGAGGATTTGGTCGGCCGCGATCTGAAGCCCGGCGATACTTTTGCAGAAGTTGTCGATACCTCGCAGGCAAGCGTGGATGTTGCCATTGATGAGCATGACGTCTCTCTTCTCCGTCCCGGCGAGACCGCCGCGGTTAAGCTCGAGGGATTTCCTACGCGTACGTTTCGGGGTGAAGTGACGGTGGTGAGTCCCAAGAGCGAGTTGCAGGGCGACGAACGCGTGTTCTTTGCCCGCGTCAGTGTTCCCAATCGCGAGGGCCTGATCCGCCCTGGGATGCAAGGCCGCAGCAAGATATTTACAGCCTGGAGACCTGCCGGAGAGGTATTCTTCCGGCGGCCTGCCATGTGGCTGTGGTCGAAGATTTGGTCCTGGTTTGGTTGGTGAGCTACTGGGTGGTGAGTGGGGTGAAGCCGTGAAACGATGCATTGGGATAGGGCTGGCGATTCTGCTACTGAGTCTTAATGGGTGCAGCCGCGCGAAGGAAGACTCGGTGGTCGCAGCCGCCCCTGTGCATGCAGACGCCGCCAGCCAGCCGGCTGATGTCCAGAAGGAAAACGTTTTCATGGCTTCCGGCCCCGTGGTTGTTGAGAACCAAGTAGACGTCTCGGCTTTGCGAGAGGGCCCCGTTGTATCGATCCTCGCCCAGCCGGGTACCCAAGTACATCAGGGACAGCTGCTGGCGAAACTCGATGACCGCCAGATTTCCGCCGACGTAGAGGCCGCTGCCGCCAAAGTGCGCTCCATCGAGGCAAACTTGAAGAATTGGCAAGCCGAAACCAAGGTCCTGCAAGCCGACCGTGACCGTGCCGAGAAATTATATGCGGCACAAGTGATTGCGAAGGAAGAACTGGAGCATGTGCAATATAAGGAACAGGCTGATGAGTTCGAGGTGCAGCGCGAAGCCGAGAGCCTGAACAACGCCAGGGCTGTGCTCAAGTCTCTGGAGTTGGAGCACGAGAAAACCAGCATTGTCGCGCCCTTCGACGGCATCGTCGCCCGCCGTTACGTCCGGGTCGGCCAGAAGGTTGCACCCGGCGACCGTCTCTTCTGGGTGACTGCCATGGCTCCGCTGCAGGTGAAATTCACTCTGCCGGAGCGGTTAATCGGAGCCGTCAAGAAAGGGCAAGTCGTCTCCATTGCCTCGGCTGATGCCTCCGCGGCGATCAAGCACCCCGCCAAAGTAATCGATGTCAGCCCGGTCGTGGATCCGTCTAGCGGCACCATTGAGGTCTTGGCTCAGATTGAGGGCGCAGCCCCTGACTTGCTGCCGGGGATGCTGGCCAACATTCGGATTGATCTGCCGCAATGAATATTGTCCAAGCACTGGACGCGGCGCTTCCTGACCTGCCTGAACGCGTGATCCGGCGGGATAAGCCGAAGCTCGATCCCCGCGTTATCACTAAGGAGCACATCGAGAACGACCGGCCGATTGTGATCGCCAAGGTTCCGGGAAGCGAAGTTGTTCTGCGCTTTTCTCCCGAACAATGGAAGTTGATTCAACTGTTTGATGGAAACCGGTCGTATCAGGAGATCGCTGATCTCTCTGAGCAGGCAACCGGTGTGCTGTTCGACGAAGAAAGTGTTCGCGAAATTTCCACCTTCCTTGCCAGCAACAGCGACTTCATTTTCAAAACTCCGCTGGAAAAAAACATCATCCTCCAGCAGGAACTCCGCGGCCAGCGGCGGAAGAAGCGCAAGCGCTTTCAAATCCCGGATTTCACCGACATCACCGTGCAGGAATGGCCGAACGCCGACCGTTACATCTCCCGGCTCTACCCCAAGCTGAAGTTCATCTACACCCCATGGTTTGTTCTGCTCACATTGTTTTCATTTGCCGTCATGCTTGGGATGTGGGCCGACAAGTTCGGCGAGATCTGGACCGACAGTTTCGAGTTTTACAATTTCACGTCAAAATCAGGAACCGATCTGATCGAGTTCTGGATCTTGTTTGCTTCGATGGCGTTTTTTCACGAGACCGCGCATGGTCTCACTTGCAAGCACTTCGGCGGCAACGTAGAGAAAATGGGCTTCACCCTGATGTACTTCGCACCGAGCTTCTTCTGCGATGCTTCGCAAGTTTGGATCTACGGCGGCAAGTGGGAGCGAATTGCGACCGCGATCGCCGGCATCTGGATTGATTTGATTCTTTGTGTGATTGCCACGGTGATCTGGTGGGGCACGGCCACGGGCATGGTCCTCCACGACATTGCTTACAAAGTCATGATGGTGACGGGCATCGGCGTTTCACTGTTGAACCTCAACCCCCTGATCAAGCTGGACGGTTACCTGATCTTCTGTGAACTGATTCATGAGCCGGATTTGAAGGAAAGAACCACCGCCTATCTTTCCGGCATCGTCCGCAAAAACATTTTTCATTTGCCGGCTGAGGTGGAATACGTTCCGCACCGCCGCCGCCCGTTCTACGTTATCTTCGCAATTCTTTCCGGCCTATATGGCTATCTGCTCCTGTCATTCCTGATGGTGCTCTCGTTTCATATCTTGCAGTCTTACACCCCGGACTGGGCCTTCGTCCCGGCCATTGGCATCGGGTATTGGGTCTTTAAATCAAGAATAAAGATGTTGGTGAGATTTATGAGAATCGTCTACCTGGACAAAAAGGAACGTATGAAAGCCTGGCTCACGGCGCCGCGGCTTGCGGCAATTTCAGGCGTCGCAGCGCTCGTCCTGTTGCTTCCCATTTGGCCTGACTTTGTAGCTGGACGTTTTGTGCTGGAACCGGTTCACAAGGCGCAAATCCACGCTGCGGTCGCCGGACGGGTAACGCAGGTGCTTGCCCGGGAAGGGCAATCTGTGGCCGCCGGGCAGCCATTGGTCGAACTCAGCAACCTGCGGTTGGAATCAGCGGCGGCTGGCGCCAAGGCTGACCTGCATGTCGCCTCGGACCAAGCCAACTTGGCCCTCTCGCGCTATGAGGATTTCGGCCCCGCCGAGTCCGCACGCCGGGAAATGGCTGAGCGCAACCGTGGTCTGGCCCGCCAGGTTGCTCTTCTGCAAATCAGCAGCCCTATTTCCGGCATAATGGTCACTCCGCGGCTAGATGACCTGCTGGGAGCCTATGTAGAGTCTGGAACGGATATCGCCGAGGTGGCGGATCTCTCCGCCATGACAGCCCGCATCTACATCCCCGAATTCGCTATGAGGGAGGTTCGCCTCCATTCGGAGGTCAGGCTGCTGCCCGATTCGTATTCCCGACCCTTAACGGCAACTCTGTCAGCTGTGGCACCTGCCTCCACAACAGTCGAGCCCGGACTCATTCCCAAGGACCAACTGAAAGGGATTGCCCCGCCCCGTTTCTATGTCGGATCGGCATCGCTGTCGAACTCCGAACTACGAGAAGGCATGACCGGAACCGCAAAGATCTTTGTCGCTCGCCGCAGCATCGCGGGCCTGGCGTGGACCTTCGTCGATGACCTGGTCGATCGCCGAGTCTGGTAGCGAATGCAAAATGCAAAGGACCGCGTAGGACGCGGTCCCTTGGTTTAACTTAATCTGCACAGCCCAACGGCGGTTACTTCATGCTTACGCGGGTCGCGGCGACGCGAGTCGCAGCTACGCGAGTGGCAGCTACACGGGTCGCAGCTACTCTGGTGGCGGCTACACGGGTCGCGGCTACGCGAGTTGCAGCTACTCTGGTGGCGGCTACGCGAGTCGCGGCTACTCTGGTGGCGGCTACACGGGTCGCGGCTACCTTGGTCACGCCGGGGTTCTCGCTCACTTGTGGCATCGCGGTGGTTGCTTGCTTCGAGGTGCTCTTGCTGATCAAGGATTTCTTCTGGATTGCCATTGTAATTCCTCCATGTTGCAGATTTTTTTTGGATTTCGTTGCCGTCTCAACTGCTCAGTATTGTATTAAGCACGAGGGATGCCAAAGTCCCTTACGCGGTTTCGCAACGCGGCCGCCATGCAGAATCAATGAGTTGCGGATGACAGTCCGCCTGCCAACCGGAAGCGAATATTCCCACGCGGTTAATAATTAACCTTTCGTCGGTTAATTATTAACCAACTTTACAAGTTTCGCTTTCGACAGAGGTATTTCATGCGTTGCGGGTCGATACGCAGTAGCGAAGCGGCAGCCGATTTCTTGCCACCCGTGCGGTTCAGCGCAGCCGTCAGGTAGGCCAGCTCGATGCGGTCCATCTCGGTATCGAAATTGACCCCTTCTTCCGGAATCAGGATTGCCTCCTGGCTGGCGTTGCTGGCCACCAGCAGTTGCTGGGGCAGGTGCTTGAGGCCGATCTGCGGGCTGTCGTTCATCAGCACCAAACGCTGTATGACGTTCTCCAGCTCTCGCACATTGCCCGGCCACGGGTAGTCCTCCATCACCGCCAGCACCTCCGATTCCACATGTTTCATCGGCTTTTTATTGGCATGGCAGTAAATGCGGAGAAAGTGATCCACCAGCAAAGGCAGGTCTCCGGACCGCTCGCGCAGCGGCGGCACCACGATCGGCACCACATTGATGCGGTAGTAGAGATCCTCGCGAAACCGGCCGGCGTGAACCATGTCTTCCAAGTCTTCGTTGGTCGCAGCCACCAGCCGGAAGTCGATCTTCTTGGCCACTTTGCCACCGATGCGCGTAACCGCACGGTCCTCCAGAACGCGCAGCAATTTACTTTGCAAGGCCAGGCCCAGAGTTGCAATCTCATCCAGAAAAAGCGTGCCCGTATGGGCCAACTCGATGTGCCCAGGCCTCGCCGTTTTCGCGTCGGTAAACGCCCCCTTCTCGTGGCCAAACAGTTCCGTTTCAATAAGATTCTCGGGGAGGGCCGCGCAGTTGATGCTGACAAAAGGCTTATCCGAACGCGAACCGAGAGAGACAATCGCGCGCGCGACCAGTTCCTTTCCGGTTCCGCTTTCCCCCCGAATCAGCACGGTGCTGCCGCTATCGGCAACGCGGCGAATGGCTTCGTAGACCATTCTCATCGGCTCGCTGGTCCCGATCAGATCGCCGCAGCTTTGCTGGTCCAATTCCTCCTGATGACGGTTCCGGTACTCAATCTCCACTGCCCGCTTCTGCAACACGCGGCCCAGAACGATTCGCACTTCCTCGAAATTAATAGGAGCGACAAAGTACTCATCAACGGCGCAGTCGACGGCCTTGAGGCGAAGGTTTTTGCTGTTCGAGCGCGTCAACCCTACCAGAACGAAATCCGGTCCCAGCGACCGCAGTTCCGCCAGGGCGGCGATTCCGTCCTCGGAGCGCTCTCCGACCGTGTCGATATCCAGGAATATGGCATCAGGGGGCTCCTTCCTGATTAACGCCATCAATTCATCCCAAGTTTGAACGACGTGGAGGTCGTAATCGGGAGCCAGGTAGGTTTCGGCTTCGGGACGCACCAGTTCGTCGGTGGTCACGATGACCACTCGGTTACGGGAATTCGAGGTTTGAGCGGCGCTGCGCATGAAGGCTCCAGTAGCCGACCAGGATTATGGCAAATTTTTCGCCCCTCGTGGATGAAATTTTCACTCGGCGGGCCGTTGTGCCCAAAAAGCCTCGGGAGCGGCTTGCAAAACGCGCCGTATTCCCGTAACTTTAGCACGCAATCTAACCACTCAGCTCCCTTAGCAAACGCAGGGCCTCGAAAGGGGAATGGTTTGGACATCAACGTCCGGAAGCGCTCGCAAGTACAGGTGGTTCAACTCAGAGGAAATCTCCGGATGGGCTCTGCCGTGGACGGACTACGCCAGGTTTTCGAGGAGAATCTGGCCAACGGCGACGCCCGCTTTGTGCTTAGTATCGCCGAAGTCACCATGATCGACTCCACCGGCATCGGCTTACTGGTGCGCTTTCTGGCCTCCACCAAGCAGCGTGGCGGAAACATCAAACTGGTGCAGCCTTCCAAGTTTGCGGTCCAAACCTTGCGTCTGGTAGGAGTTCTAAACCTTTTTGAGATCTTCGACAACGACGATGCGGCGGTGGAGTCTTTTACTTGAGTTGCCAGTCCGGATCGTCGGATCAAACTACGAAATGAATCCCATGCCGCCTGATTCCAATGCCAATCAGCCAGAGAACGAATTATCCGAATTGCTCAACATTGGTTTCCCTGCCGATACAGAGGCGATCGGCACTGTTGCCGATGCCATTACCGAAACCTTGATTGAGTTGCATGTTCCCGAGCAGAAGCGATTGGAGATCGCGTTGGCAGTTCAGGAGGCCCTGGTCAATGCCGTCGTGCACGGCTGCAAGAATGATCCGTCAAAAGAGGTCCGGTGCCGCCTGGAATCGGACCCCCTCGGCCGAATCGTAATTACCGTGACTGATCCCGGACCAGGTTTCAGTCCGGACCTTTTAGCCGATCCTGTGCAGCAGGAAAACCTTTATGCCGACCACGGACGCGGGGTCTACCTGATCCGCCAACTCATGGACCAAGTTAGTTTCGAGCGCCGCGGAAGCGAAATCAGGATGTGGAAGTATTGATGATTCGGGCCTACCTTGGCGGCAACGCAGCTATTCCTGTCAGGTGCGTGATCGAAAACTCCAGCATAGAATGTCAACCAGCAGGGCTGTGAAGAACGAGGGCTTAGAACTTGCACAGACTCAGATCGCGCTTAGCGTGCCTTATCTCCACGTGTGCTTTTCTGTTTCTAACCGTGGGAGCGGTTTCACAGTCGGTTCCTCTGGAGCTGATAAATGGGCTCAAATGGCGCCTCATCGGCCCGTTCCGCGGTGGACGTGCAGTGGCCGCGGCGGGCGTGCCGGGTGACTCCACAACATTTTATTTTGGCTCGGTGAACGGCGGGATCTGGAAGACAACCGATGCCGGGGTTGTCTGGACGCCGGTCTTCGATGGCCAGCCCGTGGCCTCGATCGGCGCGCTGGCCGTGGCTCCCTCCGATCCTAAGATTATTTATGCGGGAACCGGCGAAACCGATATTCGCGAGGATTTTTCTTCCGGCAACGGTGTCTACAAGTCCACTGACGGCGGAGCAACGTGGAATCACATTGGATTGGAAGACACGCGGCAGATCAGCCGGATTGTGATCGACCCGCACGATGCGAAGGTGGTTTATGTCGGCGCACTCGGGCACGCTTACAGTCCGAACGAAGAACGGGGCGTTTACAAGTCTGTCGATGGCGGAGAACATTGGACGCGAGTTCTCGATTTGGGGTCGCAGGTCGGCATTTCAGATCTTGCTGTGTGTGCTTCAGCGCCAAAGCTCTTGTTTGCCGGCGCATGGCATACTTGGCGTCCAGCGTGGAGTTCGTATGCTCCTGTCGATGGACCTGGTAGCGGGCTTTACCGTTCCGAGGATGCGGGAAAAACGTGGGATCGTCTTGAGGGAAACGGACTGCCTGCAGGCGATTGGGGACGAGTTGGCGTCGATGTCGCGCCAGATTGTAAGCGCGTGTACGCACTGATCGAAGTCAAAGCTGAGGCGAAGCAATCCGGCCTCTATCGCTCTGACGATGGAGGCAACACCTGGGTGCTGGCCAACGCCGATCCGCGGCTTACCAGCCGGGCATGGTACTTCAATCGCATCACCATTGATCCACACAATCCTGACGTCATCTACATGCCGAATGTCGCACTCTACCGGTCGGAGGATGGCGGGAAGACAATTTCGGTGGTTCGTGGCGCGCCGGGCGGCGACGATTATCACGAACTCTGGGTCGATCCGAAAAATTCCGCGAGCATGATTCTCGCAACCGACCAGGGAACCACGATCAGCCTCAATCGCGGCCAGACGTGGAGCACTTGGTACAACCAGCCTACCGGACAGTTCTATCATGTCACTGCCGACAACCAGTTCCCCTACGCGGTCTACGGCACCGAACAGGATAGCGGCAGCGCCGCCGTTCTAGGCCGGACCGACCACGCGCAAATCACGCCGCGGGATTGGTTTACCGCGGGCGGGAGCGAGAGCGGATACATGGTGGTCGATCCGAAAGATTCGGACATTATCTATCTGAGTGGGACTTACGGTCCGGTTTCGCGCTTCAACAGACGGACCGGATTCAGCCAGGACATCTCTCCGTGGCCAGCATTTTCGTGGGAGTCGGACATTCACGAACGCAAATATCGGGACCCTTGGACTCCGGTGCTGGTTCTTTCTCCTGCCGATTCGACCACGCTTTATCTCGGAACGCAATACGTGATGAAGACAGGCGACGGTGGACTGCATTGGGAAACGATCAGTCCCGATCTCACCGGAGCAATGCACGATGCGGACGAGGCAAAAGACAAAAAAGCTCAAGCGCCCAGTCTCGAGCAGGCGAAACGCACGGGCTATGGAGTCGTATTCACCATCGCGCCGTCGCCGCTCAACGGCGATCTGATCTGGGCGGGAAGCGACTCGGGGCTGATTCACGTGACCCGCGACGGCGGAAAGAACTGGAAAGATGTGACTCCGCCGGGATTGAGCGCCTGGAGCAAGATTTCGCTGATCGAAGCTTCGCACTTCGATCCTGGGGTCGCGTACGCGGCCATCGATCGCGGACGCCTCGACGACCAGACGCCCTATATTTACCGAACCCGCGACTACGGTGCAAGCTGGCAACTAGTGACAAGTGGCATTACTGCTCCCGCATTTTTGCGGGCTGTTCGCGAAGATCCGCAGAGCAAGGGGCTGGTGTTCGCTGGAACTGAATTTGGAGTTTATGCATCGTGGGACGATGGGGACCACTGGCAGTCGTTGCAATTGAATCTGCCGGTCACCGGGGTGCGCGATCTCACGATTCACGGCGATGACCTCGTGATTGCCACGTTTGGCCGCGCTTTCTGGATTCTCGATAACATTACGCCGCTGCGCCAGGCCATGCAGGCGAAAGCAGCGGGTGGTCCGTGGTTTTACGCTCCGGGTACAGCCGTTCGCGTCGATAATGACTCGTTTTCTGGAACGCCGCTTCCGCCTGAAGAACCGACGGCAGAGAATCCTCCCAACGGCGCGATGATAGATTATTTCCTGCCGTCTGCAGCAAGCAACGTTCGACTGGAGATTTTCGATGCGCAACATAACCTGGTCAGAATGTTTTCTTCGAAGGATCGTTCGTCGGAGAATCATTTTCCAAAAGGTGAGGAAACCTGGAAGCATCAGCCTCTTCCCGTCGCCGAGCGCTGGTTCCCCAAGCCTGAAGTCCTGGAAAAAACTGCTGGAATGAACAGGTTCGTCTGGAACCTGACATGGGGCAGCTCTGGCGGCCCGAGCGCGGACGAGGAGGCCGAGTATCGAAATCCGAGCGGGCCGAAAGCCGTGCCGGGAATCTACCAAGTCCGCCTAACCGTTGATGGAAAGACTCAGGAGCAGTCACTGAAGGTGGTGATGGACCCGCGCTCGCCCGCGACTCCTGAAGTTTTGGCGCAGCAGTTGCAGTTGGGCCAGCAGATCTTCGGTGAAACTGTCGAAGCGCGCCGCGCCATGACTGAGGTCAACTCCGTGCAAAAACAATTGACGGACATTCAACAGAAAGTGGCGCAGCAGAAGGCGGGAAGGCAAACCGCGCGGCTCAAGGCGGCGCTGGCGGAGGCTCAATCAAGACTCGCAAATATTCTCGCGAATAAGGAACACACAGCAGCGGAAGGCCCCGGGCTACAGAGCGCCTACACGGGCCTGGCATCGGCGCTGCGCGTAGTCGAAGGGGGAGACCGCGCCGTGCCCTCGCAGGCGATCGCGGTCTACAAGGAGTCAAGCCAACAGGTAAAAGCCCGCATCGCTGAGTGGATCCAATTCAAACAAACGAAATTGACTCAACTCAACCAGCAACTGCGTAAGGCGAACTTAGCTCCCGTCGCGATTACTGAAATTGAGCGGCAGGTAGACTTCCTGATATCACGCTAGACCATTCGGATTGTTGGCTCTGTTGCGCAACTTTGCCCCGTGCCAATAGTGCCCCGGCTAGATCGCCGGCTTTGATCTGAAACCTATTCGTCCACTACGGTTACTTTTTCACAACACTTAGCGTGATGCTGGACGGATATTGCGTTGAGTGGTGGACTTCGTTGTGGGCGACTATGCCTTGTGATTCGCTGTAGTTGTCGCCGCCGGTATTGAGATTGCGGTCGAAGCGCGGAAAATTGCTGCTGCTGATCTCGATGCGCAACTGATGTCCGGGAGCAAAGTAGTTGCTGGTTTGCATGGGCTGGAGCGTGACTTTGTAAACCTTGCCCTTCTCCATCCACACAGGCGGCTTGTCATACCCCTCGCGGTAGCGGACACGCTGGATATTTTCTTCAATGTTATAGGCGGTGCCGTCGGGCAGCACTTCGATGACTTTCACGGTAAAGTCGGTGTCCTTCGCGTCACTCGACACGTAGAGGGTCACGTCGATGGGGCCGCTGACCTCGATGCCTTCCTTGAGCGGGCCGGTGCTGTAGACGAGAATATCGTCGCGCGTTTCCAACCCACGCTGGTCGATTGCGCCGGGCTTGTAATCGGCGCCCATGCAGCAGAAGCCGCCACCACGAGTCGGGACAGGGTTCATGGGATCGTAGACGAATTTATCGGGAATGTCCTTTTGCCCCGCCGAGGGGAGGAGAGCGCCATCTCCATTAAGGGAATTGGCATGGCCGCCGCTGGCCAGATAATACGTAACCGGCTTAGCTCCTTCCGGCGGCCAGGTATCGGAGGCCTGCCACTGATTGCTGCCCATGGTGTAGTACCGGACCTTTGCCGTCTTGGCTAGCAGGCCGTTGTCCTCTCCTTTTAGGAAGTGGTCAAACCAACCATAGGTGAAGGCGTCATAGTCGAGGCGCGCGTCGCCCATATCGCGTTCGCCAACGATGGTATGTTCCGCAGCACGCTTGTAACTGCAATGAGCGACCGGCGCGATGATCGCATATTGCTCATTGGCGACGGCCGGGCTCGCCGTCTTGCGGACGTAGTTGTAGGCGGCAAGGTTAGGCGCGACGCTGACGTCATACCAAGTCATAAGCCAGAGGCCGGGAATGTCGATGCGCATATTGTCGTGCCAGAGGCCACCCTGGTACCAGGAGGGATCGTTGGGAGTGCGCTCGATCATGCCGGGCTTGCCGGAAGGTGTCGCGTCGGCGTAGATGCCGTGTGGGCTGCCAACAGCGGCAAGTATGTCCTTTACGGGCAGGTGCTGCAGGGCTTTGCCCCAATCAACGGTGGGCGGGTGTGCGGAGAGATCGTAGGACTTGGCAACTGTGGCGAGGGCTTCACGTGACATGCCCGGCGGAAAGTTGGGGCGGCCGTCGTTGGTTTGAAGGCCAGATTCGTAGAGCCAGACGCCGAAGAGCATTTGCACGGCGCCGCCACGGAACCAATTACCCTGCTCGTAGTACGGGCCGACGCGGCCAACGCCGGCGCCGAAGCTTTCCGGAATGAAAGTGGCGAGGGCCTTATTGCCGCGCGATGCCACTGCCAACTGCCACTCCGCCGTGGAAGAGCAGCCGATCAGTCCGACTTTATCGGCAGACCAGGGCAGCGTGCCCATCCAATCAAGCGCGTCGTCGGAATCTGTGAGCGGCGGGCCGAGAATGTCATAGTCGCCCTCGGAGAAATATCGTCCGCGCTCATTCATCTCGATGAAGGCGTAGCCGCGCTTCACTGCTTCCAGTATGGTCGTCATATCGCGTGGCGCACCCAGTTCCACATCCCAGTAGTTGAAGTTGTATGGCGTCCGGACGAAGATGATGGGATATTTCTTCGATTCATCCTTGGGGCGGTAGATGTCGGCCTGCATGCGTTTGCCGTCGCGCATGGGCACCATGACTTTGCGCTCGATGATGGCGATGGATTCTAGTTCTTTTTCAGTGGCTTTGCGGCGGGCTATGGTGGCAGCGTCCGGCTGCCTGGCCTGCGCCTGTGCGGACGGCGCGATGATGCCGAAGATGGGGTTACACAAAACTGCCAGACACACCAACTTTGCAACTCGGTTCATTCCGGCCATCCTTCGCGGAGTGTGGGATTTCTTCCCGCCCAGACACTATAACTCAGACTGCTCACGGTGTTGGTTGCCGAGAACGGCTGGGAGGTCTGAAGGGTGTGGTCAAGATCAGCCACACGGTCTTTAACGGCGCTTCCCAACTCCAGTTCGACGGTTTTTCTCCCGCCGGTGCGAGCTACTCACAGAAGCTACCGAAGGGGCACATATTATCGATATTGAGGAACTCTGAGGTTCGATTTCTTACAGGCTGCTCCGAGTCGGAGAAACCGGGGTGGGTTATACTGATCAACGTCCTGTTGAATCAGGCATTTCGCATTCTTCCAGCGCCAATGGCGTTCTCTCCCGAGTACATTCCCGTTTCAGCGACTTGTCCCAGCGCCTCCAACTTTTCGTTTCACACGGGAAAAGCCGCCAGAATCCTTATCGCTGCTCAGTTGGCATTTTGCCCGCTGTGGAGCTTTCTCAGCTTGTCCGGCCAAACCTCTCCGGCCACTTCCGTCCAAGCGCCACCGCCGCATCAGGCAACGCAGTCCCGTCGAGCAGCTGCCAGCCAGAAGCCCCCGAAGAAGGAGCCGGCCGCGTCGCCGATTCAATTCGAGAATGTGATCGGACAATCGAAGATCAAGTTCACCCTCAAGAACTGCGTCAGTCCCCAGCGCTACACGTTTGAAACTATGGCTGGCGGTGTAGCGCTCTTCGACTACAACAACGACGGTTTGCTCGACATCTTCTTTACCAACGGCGCGGCCATCCCGTCGCTGGAAAAAAGCGATGCCAGTTACTCAAACCGGCTCTTCCGCAATAACGGAGACGGAACCTTCACCGATGTAACGGAGAAGGCTGGCCTGCAGGGCATCGGTTATTCCATGGGAGTGGCTGCCGGCGACTACGACAACGACGGCTTTGTCGATCTTTACGTCACCGGCGTCAACCGCAACCAGCTTTTCCATAACAATGGAGATGGCACCTTCACGGATGTGACCGAGAAGGCCGGCGTCGGAGGCATGGTCCCGAAGATCGGCAAGGCGTGGTCCGTAGCCGCGGGATGGTTCGATTACAACAACGATGGACTGCTCGACCTTTTTGTAGTGAACTACCTCAATTACAACATCAAAACTGCAACCCATTGCGTTCAGCAAGGACTTCCGGCCTACTGCTCGCCCGTCGATTTTCTGGGAACGCCGAACATTCTCTATCGCAACAACGGCGACGGCACTTTTACTGACGTCTCCGAACAGTCCCACATTTCCCAATATGTTGGCAAAGGAATGGGTCTAGCGTTTGCCGACTATGACAACGATGGTTTTACCGATATCTTCGTCTCCAACGATACGTTCGAGAATTATCTTCTTCACAACAACGGAGACGGAACCTTTACCAATGTCGCGTTGCAGGCCGGGGTTGCGTACAACGCGTTTGGCAAAGCTATTGCTGGAATGGGCACGGATTTTCGCGATATCGACAACGACGGTAGGCCGGACATCTTTGAAACGGCAATGTTCGGGGAAGGTTTTCCGCTCTACAAAAATCTGGGGGATGGACAATTTCGAGATGTCACCGCGACCGCAGGACTGAGTGCCCTGACCAGCCGCTCGACGGCCTGGGGAGCGGGGATTTTCGACTTCGACAACGATGGCAACAAAGACTTGTTCAGCGCCAACGCCGACATTCTGGACAACGCGATGGAAATCGCGCACAGGCCCTTCGCGCTTCCCAATCAAGTGTTTCGCAACAAAGGCAACCTGACCTTCGAGGATGTTAGTTCAAAGGCCGGAACCGCCTTCTCCCTTCCGGCTGCGCATCGCGGCGCGGCCTTTGGCGATCTCAACAACGACGGCAAGATCGATGTCGTCGTAGCAGTTCTAAACGGACCGCCAGAGATATGGATGAACCGGTCGGGTACCCAAAACGGCGGCAAACAAAACCACTGGATCATTCTGAAACTGGTCGGCGTCAAGTCCAACCGCGACGGGCTGGGAACAAAGGTCAAGATAACCACTTCTCTGGGCACCCAGTATAACCACGCGACAACCGCGGTCAGCTACAACTCTTCGAGCGATAAGCGCGTACATTTCGGGCTGGGTTCGGCCGGCGTCGTAGACAGCATTGAACTCACATGGCCTAGCGGCATCAGGCAGGTTTTGAAAAACGTAAAGGCAGATCAGATCCTCACGGTGACGGAGAGCGCCGCTCCCTGAGCTGCACGTATCTGTGATGGCCAAGACTCGATCTTGCACATGTGGTGGATCTGCGATCGCCAAAGGCGAGGGGCACGTAGGAAGAGGAGCCAAGTGATTAAGACCGTCTCTCAAACTCCGGGTTGCGAGGGCTGCCCGATGCGAAGGTTCAACGAGAACTTCGTGAGTCTTCAGCGTCCCCGTCCCGCTCGCGACCTCAATCGACTGGTCATTGCTGAAGCGCCGGGCGAAAAAGAATCCGACAAGGGCAAACCGCTCGTGGGCCCTGCGGGAGAAGTATTTGATTTTCTTTTAGAAAAGGCAGGTATCCCAAGAGATGGGCTAACGATCATTAACTGTCTTAACTGTCGCCCTCCGAATAATGTTTTTCCTACTGACAGCAAAGCGCGAGCCTACATAAGCAAAGAGGACGGGCAAATTGCCGTTGATCATTGTATGAGGCATCACGTCGATCCTGTTATTCGTGAGAGGGATTGGGCTAGGGTCGATCTCCTCGGCGGTAAGTCCCTTCGATTCGTGGCCAAAAAACAGGGAGGCGTTTCCAAATGGCGCGGCCGTCGTGTCGATATTGAGCGTGCTGGTCTGGCCCCTCTCGTAGGAGTGACCATCTACCATCCCTCTTATTTAAAGCAGTGGGGTCAATCCAAGAAGCCGGTTACGATCGATGACTTAAAGTCCAGTCTCGGCTAAGCCGCCGCAGTTCGGGGACTAATCCCGGCTCCGGAGGCTGTCTTCATTTTTGCCCGAGATTAGCCGACAAACGCTGCGCCAGTTCCGTTTGCCCATTTCGTTGGAGAAGGTCGAGAAGGCCTTTCATGAGTACTGGGTTGTTTCTCCCGTACGCCGCCGCCGTTTCGGCGGCCAAGTCGGCATCGGCAATTTTTCCCAGGTGGAAGTAAGAATCGCAAAGCATGTAAAGCAACTCCGGGGTCATGGTTCTGGATTTCGCCAGTTGCTCCGCCGCATCGGACCAGCGTTCCTGGTGGTACCGGACCTCGCCCATCTCGGCAATCGCCGTCTGATAATTCGGGTCGTTTGCCAGTTCCGCTTTAAACTGATTCTCGGCGCCGCTCAGATCGCCCAATTTCAACGCCAGTATTCCCTCATAGGTATGAGCTCCTCGAACCGTGGGCTGAATTTCCAGCGCGTGATGGAGGCTGCGCAGGCCGTCTTCCTTATTTCCCAATCCGAGATATAGCTTCCCGATGAACACATAAGCATCCGCGAGAGTGGCGGCAGTTCCCTTGAAACGTTCTCGATACAGCTGCAACGCTTCCTCTTCGTGATGCTCAGCCAGCAATTGAGCGGCCTGGGCCGTGATGGGGCTTTCGCTTCCCTCGCTTTCGACGGAACGGACGAATGTCATCTGCTCCATCATCAACTGATGGAGTGCGGCTTCGTGGTGAGCTTCGTCACTTCTGCCCATCGCGGCATACGCTCGTGACAGATAGTAATGCGCCAAGAGCCGTGTGGGGGCGAGGCGTAACACCAATTGCAATTTATCGATGGCGGCCTGATAGTTCTTCAGTTCCAGTTCGCATTGGCCAAGCCCGAACAATGAATCCACGTCATTGGTTTTGAAGACGAGGATGCGTTCAAAGGCATTCCTGGCCTCCTGCCATTTCGCGAGCTTTACATCCACGTCGGCAAGCAGTTGCAATGCGGGAACATCATTGGGCTGGGATGCAACCGCGCGCGCGGCGTACTGCCCGGCCCCGTTAAGATCCATCAATTTCAGATCGGTCAATGCAATGTCATAATCGACTTTCGGCAGCGTGGCGTCGGAGTGGCGCGCCTTGAGCAGCCACTTCAACCCGGTCTCGCAATCTTCCGAAACGCAGAGCAGTTCGCCATACTTCTGCCACACCGATGCATTGTCGGGCTCGGCCTTCAAACTCAGCTTTATGGCGCGCAGCGCCAGATCGTCCTGCCCATTCAGGTGGTAGGCCTGGGCGAGATAATATTGTGCGTCTCCGTCGCCTGGAAGGATCTTGAGGCAGCGTTGCAGCAGCTTGATGGCTTCTTCCTTTTGGCCCGCTGCCAATTTGTAGGCGCCAGTTTTCAGCAAGACATCAGGGTCATTGGGCGCGAGCTTCAGCGCCTGTTCATAGGCCGCCGCCGCTTCGGAGGTGCGGCCTGCCTCCTCCAGCAACAGGCCCTTCAGCTTGATCGCCGGCTCAAACTCCGGATGCTGCTCAAGCAAATGGAGGACGACGTTCATCGCGCCCTGCCGATCGCCGTGCTCGTCGAGGCTGAGCGCCTGCTGGACTTGCCGCATCAGCGGGGACTCGGCGGGACGGGCCGTGCTCTGCGCCCCCACACCGGTTGCCGCGCAAGCAAGCAGCACCGCCCAAAGCAGGACTGTGTAGAGACGAGTGGCAGGCCAGGCATCAAGTGTCACTTGCGGCGAACCCCCGGCAAAATGCAGAACAGAGTGCAGAACGCATCTGCAGAACCCCAGGAACGAGCTTCCGTCGGCAACGAACAAAAGTCAACCTCCCGCGGAAGGACGCGGTCGCGACTACCAGGTCACCGAAATATTTCCTACGCCACTAGTGGGGACGCTGTAGGAATGAGAAATGCCTTCTGAAACGATGCTGCCATCCGGCAATACCTGGAAGAAAGTGAACTGAATCTGCGCACCCGCGGGCACCGATGCATTGATGAACCACGACGATGTTGCGTCGGGCACCGCCAACAGTGGCCCAGTCGCCGAGTTCGGGCTCTGAACGTTGTTTCCCAGCTCCAGGACGTTTCCTGTCAGGTACACGGAAGCACCCGAATTCGACGGAACAGTATTGACTGTGAAGGTCACAGGGATTTGATTCGCCGTGAGAACCGTCAGCGGAAGTGTGTTGGATGTTCCTGCACTCGCCTGCAGGCTGACGTTGTAATTCCCGGGCGGCACGGACGGTATGGCGAATGTCACAGAAGAGTCCGACCAGGATTGCACTGGCGCTGCGGTCGTCCCCACCAGAACCATGCCCGGTGACGAGCCGAAGCCGTCGCCACCGACGGTGGCACTAAGTCCAGCCTGCGCGACCCGGGGACCTAGCGATCCCAACTCCGGGGCAGTGGCTGGCGCGGACGATTGCCACACCGAAACCGTGTTTGCTGCCAGGCTGAACGCCGTGACCGGATTATTTCCGCCTGTGCCCGCGTTCACCTGGATGGGGAATCCGCCCATCAATCCATTCAGATAATCCGCGTAGGCGCCCGGAGCAAGCGCGGTATACAAACCGGTGATGTTGTAGGCTGCGCTCGTGCTCTTGTTTACGGCAATGAGCACAACGTCATTGAAAAACTGCCGCTCCATGATGTACACGTCGCTGTTGATCCAGCGCTGTCGCGAAGTGCCGTAGGCCAGCGCCGCATTTGCCTGCCGCAAGTTTGCCATCTGATTGATCAGTTCGTAGGCCGTTGTATTCGTGTCGAACGATGCCATCCAGAGCCGGTTATAGGGAACGTTGCCGCCGCTGGTGTCGTTGTGCAGGTACTGCTCGTCGCCATAGAGCACCACTGGGATTCCCCGGCAGGCAAGTTGCAGCGCCAGGGCTTCATTCAGGCGGGTCTGGCTGTTGTTAACGCTCAGCAGGCGCGCGAGATCGTGGTTGTCAACAAAGGTCACCAGATCGTTGGGAGAAATGAAGTCACTGTCTTCCTGGCTGATGGTGTCGTCGATTTCGGAGAAGTCGTTGTCGTTTGCGAACACGTCGCGCATAGCATTGGCAAGCGGAAAATCCAGCAGAGGGATTCCGCTGCGGTTGGAAAACTGCACCGAGTCCGCATAGGTGGGATCGCTCGTCCCGCTATCGTCCCACTCTCCGTAAAGAAAGGTGGGTCCGGCAGTGAAGGCAGCGTTAGCCAGCGTGTATTCCCAACCCCAGGTAACGTCTTTTACCGCATCCAGACGGAATCCGTCCGTTCCGTGCTGCATGAACTGGGTGAGGGCGCTCTTGAGGTAGCCGTCCACCGGGGTGCTTTCCTGGTTCAGGTCCGCCAGGTCGACTAGAGTGTAGTACTGCAGCTGGTAAGGATCGTTGAAGTTTGTGATCGTCGGATTGTGATGGAAAAGGTTGTTGGGTGGTGGAGGGTCGTTCTGATAGCTGGCGAATGGTTGTCCGTTGTTGAAGAGAACACCGAACTGGCCGCCATCATTCGGATTGCTCTCGTTGGCGGCGAAATCCACAATGAGCCGGATTCCGTTCTGGTGGGCTGCCGCCACCAGGTTGTCGAAGGCCGTCCAGGTGTTATTGACGTCTCCGAAGTGCTCCGAGATCTGTTGCATGTCGCGCGCCCAATAGCCGTGGTACGGCGCGTACGCCGTACCACCCAGGTTGGCGACGACGTTGGTGTTGTCCACGGGCGGTGACATCCAGATGGCTGTGATCCCCATGCCCGCCAGATAAGCCATCTGCTGCTGAATGCCGGCCAGATCTCCACCCCAGTAGAATTGCCAGTTGGTTTTGGTGGCGTCGAACATTCCCGAACTTTGCGGAGGATTGTCATTGCTTGGATCGCCGTCAAAGAAGCGGTCGGTCACGATTTGATAGATCACCTGCTTCTTGAAGTCCTGCGCCGGGCCGCTGACGGCGGCGCCGCTGGCGGTCAATAAGAGCACGGCGTTACTGGAAAGCGCGCCGCTGGCTCCGGCGAATGTCACGCTATAGTTTCCCCGTGCGACCGTGTTGGCAACAGTCAATGTAGTTGTCTGGCTACCGCCGCCGCTGACTGATATTGGAAACGCGGGAGAGGTTGTGACTCCAGCAGGAAGGCCTTGCAGGCTCACACTGACCGTTCCCTGAAAGCCGTTTACACTCTGCACGCTGAGTTCGACCGGCGCGCTGCTGGAACCTTGCGATACCAGCACTGAACCCGGAGAGATTACGAGAGTGAAGCTGGGTGAGAGAGATGTTGTGCCGCTGCCGCCACCACCGCCGCAACTCCCCACTAGCAGGGTGTAGCAGCAGATTGCCGCTGCGAGTGTGGCGTGCATGCTGCTGTGGTTCGCCATCAGACCTCTGATTCGTCGGTAGGGACGCAGCACCTCATTCTCCGTCGCTGAGCATCCGCACTAACGCACGCTGAATACCGAGAGTGTCTGGGCCGGCAGTGAGACGCGCACGTTGCCGCTTATAATTTCCGAGGCGCTATTGCCAAACACGGTCTGCAACTGGTGGGCAGCTTCCAGCGGCGTGTTTGCTATGGGGATGTTGAGCTCAACCGTCTTCGGAGCGTTGTTGTAGACAACCAGAAGTTTTTCTTCCGGCAGTTCGCGCACGAAGGCGTAGTAAGTGTCGTCCCATCCGATGTGCCACTGCTTTCCGGTGCGCAGCGCGGCGTGATTCTTGCGCAGCGCCAGTAGCGATTGCACGTAGGCAAACACATCCTGTTCTTCGGCAGTGCGTCCGCCGGCAGTGAAGGCGTTTCGCGGATCACCAGGAAAGCCTCCCGGAAAGTCACGCCGATTGTCGGGGTCGGCGCCGCCCGGCATCGCGATTTCGTCGCCGGAATAAATTTGCGGTATCCCGCGCAAGGTCAGCAGCAACCCAAATGCGGCTTTGAGTTTAGCGGGGCTGCTGTCTTTTTCACTTACAAAGCGCGGCTTGTCATGATTCCCGATAAAGGTGACCAGCATCTCGGGATGCGGGTAGAGTTCGTCGCGCCGAAGAACCTCGACGATCTTCTCCATCGGAGCATTCTTGATGACCACATCGAGCAAGGCATAGTAAAGCGGGAAGTCGAAAACCGTAGCCAGGCCGGAGTCGATGCCGTCAAACTGCTTTCGTCCCCCTTCAAAAAATGCTGTGATGGTCGAATCGCCGTCAGACACTTCGCCGACGTCCATGATCTGCGGATAATCGAACTGCGGATACACCTGGCGTAGCCGCTCGTGCCACCCACTCCAGAACTGGCGCGTCGAATAGGGGAAAGTGTCCAGACGGAAGCCATCCAGTTGCGCGATCTCCGTCCACCACACCGCATTCTGCGCCAGGTAGAGGGCGAGTGCGGGATCATCTGGATTCAGATCAGGCAACCTGCCGGCGAACCAGCCGTCGAGCGTGTTGAGATACTCGCGTGGCGAAGCGTGGGGATCGACCAGTCCGTTGAAGTTGTAAGCAGGCTCCAGATGATGGGCAGGCGTGCCATGAAACCAGGTTGGCGTCGGTGGATCGTTGGCCCAGGGATGGTGAGGGCCGGTGTGATTGACGACGTAATCGATCAGCACCTTCATCCCCAGCCGGTGCGCATCGGCAACCAGCGCCTGGTATTCCGCCATGGATCCCATGTGGCCATCAAGGGCATAGAAATCGACGACATGGTAGCCGTGATAATCGGAGTCGGTATTCTTCCACACCGGAGTGAGCCACAGCGTGGTAGCGCCCAAATCGTGCAGATATCCGAGATGCTCCCGAATGCCGCGCAGATCGCCGCCGTGATATGCCATGGGGTTGCCGCGGTCATATTTCGCAACCTCGGAACCGGCGCCGTTCGAACCCGCTGGCTGATCGTTCGACGGATCGCCGTCGGCGAAGCGATCGGGCATGATCAGGTAGATGACATCGTCGCGGGAAAAGCCTTCGAAACGGTCGCGGGAGTCTGCGCGAGTCAGCATCGGCAACGGGACCGTCGTCGATCCCGCCGGAGTGATCAACTTCAGGGAAACGGTTCCTGAGGAGAGATCAGAACTCAGTTGCAGGTGGATGAAGAGGTAGTGTCCGTTGGCAGAAGCTTCCGCTCCCAGCACAGTTAGAGCCTTGGTCGGGCTGTCCACTCGGGCGCCGCTCAGATTCTCCCCGGTGAGCAGCAGGGTGAGCGCCGGCGCGTAGTTTATCCACCAGTTGGGCGGCTCGATCTTACGAACCACCGGCGCTTGTGCCGTCGAGACGGCCGGCAGCGCGAGCAGACAGACCACGATCAGCAATAGCGTAATGGTGCGTCTGTTTTTCATGGCAGTTATCGGAGGCCCGGCTTGGCGGACCACACAAACAAACGCGGAGCTAGCCGATCAGTAAGAAAGAGCCAGGAAGCGAATGGGCTCCCTGGCTCTGCGAACATTCTCACCAGGATACGCGCAGCGCGAGTTCGAGCTCACGATTCGGTGGGGTAACCCGGGCGTTGAGTAGCTGCCCGAAATCGCCGTTGCCGTAGTTGGTGTCCGGGTTCTGGAACTGTGGCGTGTTGAAGAGGTTGTAGACTTGGGCGCGCAACTGGGTCGTCACTCGCTCGCCGATCGTGATGTTCTTTACGAGGGATGTGTCCCAGGTACGGGTCGGCGGTCCCGGAAAGGCATTCCGGGGCAGATTGCCAACCCCAAAGGGGCCGGCGGGAGCGGTGAAGGCGCTCCCCGAACAGCGGATCCAGTATAGTTCCGGCACGCCCGTAGACGGGTTGGGCTGCCAGGTATCGCCGGTTCTGCATCCACCGTGGTAGTCAGGACGGCCATTCGCGCTGTTTGGTGCCCCCGAGATGTCTATTGGCGTGCCGTTACCCAACTGAATCACGTTGTTCCACTGCCAGCCGCCAATCGCGTAATCCACGGCCTTCGGAGCGCTGTGGGCAAACATTTTTCCCCGTCCGAAGGGTAGCTCATAGATCGAACTCAAAGTAAAGAGCTGGCGCTGATCCGTGTCCGCGTTACCGCGCTCATACGCCAACAGGGGCGTGCCGTTGTTGCCCACCAGGACGCCGCCGGATGTGCCGAATGCGGAGGCGGAGTCATCCAGGGTGTGCGCCCAGGTGTAGGCCGCTGTCAATTGAAGTCCGCTGCTCAGGCGGCGTGTCAGTTTCGTCTGCAGACTGTTGTAGCTTCCGCTGCCGATCATCTCCGTCGAAGTGATAGCGCCGACACCCAGGGGATTCGGGCTACAGTTCGGACTGGAGACCGGGCATACGGGGAACCAACTCCTCTGCCCATTCGCCCCCGGCTCCGGCCCAAGAATGTCCGTCTGGTTGGCGTTGAACGTAGTGGCAAGATTTCCCATTTTCGTCCCAACGTAGGCCACGTCCAACACTGTCTTGTTGTCCAAGGCACGCTCAATCTGAATGTTCCATTCCTGGATATGCGAGTTGGGGCTGTTTTTGGGGTAGTAAATCACGTTGTTGGTACTGGCCACCGCATTCGGGGCGATGCCAATTTTCGGCGGGAGAGGTCCCGTGGCGGTGGTGGGATCGGTGGCTCCTGGAGCCGCTGCTCCCGTAAACGCAAACCGGTAGCCGCTCCCGCAGGTCGCCAGGGTCGGACAGGCATAATAGGTCGCAGTCCCGTTAAAGTCGGGGTTGTTGGAGAGTTCGTTGCCAACGCCGCCGCGGTCCAGGTAGTAGAACAGACCGTAGCCGCCGCGGAGCACGGTTTTTCCATCCCCAAACATATCCCAGGCAAATCCGATGCGGGGACCGAAGTCATGCTTCGGCGTGTCGATGAGAGAGGCGTTGTATCCGCCGCTGTGGGCCAAGGCTGATCCGGCCTCAACCAGTTCCCCGGTCGCGGGATTGAAGTTGGACTGATGGTTGCTGGTTTCGCTCGGCCAAGTGAGGAGGTCATAACGCAGGCCAAGGTTCAGCGTCCACCTGCGGTTGACGCGCCAGTCGTCTTGGGCGAAGAACCCATTCTCCCAGCTGCGGGTCTGAAAGTACCCGCTAAATGCACCAACCGAGTACGCGCCCATGAATCCGGCGAGCAATTCGGAGGTCTCATAACCGGTAAAGGTTCCGTGGTGAGAGGTTGGGGCAGGGTACGCGCCAAAGCTCCCATCGTCGATCCAGAAGTAGCCCTTGGCATTATTTCCCTGATCCCAGTTCACATCGCGATGAATAATGCTGGCGCCAAACTTGAAGCTGTGTTTCCCCTTGATCCAACTCACCGCATCGCTGAACTGCTGGGTGGGCTCGATAACGAGATAGGGGCCGCCGTCACCGACGTAGCTGATGTTCCCATACCATCCGCCGATAATGGGCATGCCGCCGAGCAGCGGAGAAGTGTTGGCATTTTGGATACCAATGTTGGCCGCCGTCGGAACGCTGCCGTTAGGCTGCTGGTAACCGAGAAGATCCCGAATCCAGCCATAATGAAACTCGTTGATGATCCTGGGGCTGAGAATGTGGGTCCAGCCCACGCCAACCTGGCGAGGATGCGACGGGTTGGTACCGCCGCCGACGGGCAAGTTGTGGGTGGAGTCACTCAGTATTTCCGTGCCATTCAGGAAATCCGTGCCCAAGCTGTAACGGCCGAAGAAAGTGTCCTTTGAAGTGGCCACAAAGTCGATGCGCGCGTCGTAGTCGTTCTCATTGATGATCTGTTTTTGTGGTTGGCTGATATTAACGTCGTTGGTCGCGACGTTCGCACCCGCGATAGTCGGGAGTGGAAACAAGTTTAGATAGGGGAGGCCGGGGCCAACTTGATTGGCAGACGGAATCATGTTGATATTGGGGCCAGGCGAGTCGGTTGTGGAATTCCAACCAAACGGCAGGCACGTGGTGGGATCGAAAACATAACCCGAGGTGTACACGGTCCCGTTACGCGTCGTGGTAGCGAAGGCGTTGGGGTTAGCGGCCGCCGCAGCAGCGCAACCAGGCAGCCCCGGTTGTGCCGGCGTGCCGTTGCCGACGTACGGCAGGCTGGTCGCCGAGGCGGCTAGAGTCGAATACGCGGTAGCACAACCCGCCGCACCTCCACACAGCTCGGTGAAATCCCCCGTGCGCATCAGAGCCGTCGGTACTCGGTTGGTGTAAGCGCTAGCCGGTAGAACCTGGCGCCAACCCTGGTAATCAACAAAGGCGAACACCTTGTTCTTCCAGATGGGTCCGCCCAGCGACGCGCCGAACTGGTTGCGGCTTAGGTCTGGAAGGGCTACGCAGCCTGACTCGCCAAGGAAAGTGCACTGTTTATCGGCGGTGTACTGGAACACATCCGCGGCAGCGATTTTGGAACGGTTGAACCAGTAGGCGGCGCCGTGTATCTTGTTGGTTCCGGAATTGGTGGTAACCTGGACGACCGCGCCTCCAGCGCGTCCAAACTCTGCCGGCGCAATGTTGGTGGTGGTCTTGAATTCCGCGATGTCCTCGATCGCCGGAAAGATCACGATCGTGTTCACTAACGACTCATTGTTGTCAATGCCGTCCATAATATAATTGTTAGCCTGAGGTCGCAGGCCGTTTACCGCAAGTGCAGCTCCACCCGAATCGTAGTTGCGCCAGGTCTCGGCTGCGGCCCCCCCAGGGCCAATGCCGGCTGCGTTATTGGCGTAAGCACCTCGGCTGACGCCCGGGGTCATCAAGGCCAACGCCGTGAAGTTGCGACCGTTCAGGGGGAGATCCACTACCTGGCGTCCCTCGATCACTTCGCCAATGCTCGACGTGGACGTATCCACGATCGGAATTTCGCCGGTCACTTCAACGGTGGTGGAGGCGGTGCCAGTTTCCAGCTTCAGACTGATTTCGAGCACTTGGGAAACTTGGATGGCAATATCGGCGGTTGCCGTCTTGAACCCCTCCTTCTTCACCTCGACGTGGTACTTGGCTACGGGCAACGCATTGATGGAGTAATCACCCGAAGACCCCGTCGTGGCCGTTACCACCCGCCCGGTTGCCACTTCGGTCACGCTAACGGTGGCATTCGCGACCACGGCACCGCTTGAATCGGTGATCGTTCCAAAGACGCGGCCGGTATCGGTTTGAGCTAAGGCCAAGCCGGCTAAGCACAACACAAGGAGCAAAGAGGTAAAGAATCTGTTCTTCAAATGTCGCCTCCAAGCGGGGACACGTGGGAGATTTTGGGTTTTTGACAGAACGCCCGGTCAACTAATGCATTTGTAGTACAAGGGCAGTGATGGCGAAAGTTTCACTATGTTTCCAAGACGTTACTGCTGTAGAATGGTGCGGCTGCAGACACTACGAGCTTTTGTTACATCGGTGTTAAATGGCTGTGACACACACTTTTGCCGCCGAGCAAGAGCAATTCTTCCAACAAATAGATAGCATTATTAAAAGTCATAGTCTACGCGGCTCGGAATCCCTGTGCAGGCTGCTGCAATATCTAGCAAAACAATCCCTCTATCAACCCCATGCGCCGCTGAAGGAATATCAGATTGCCACCGAGGTATACGGGCGGCCAGCGGACTTTGATCCACATACCGATTCAACCATCCGCGTGCAAGTTGGGCGTCTTCGGCTGAAGCTTGCGGAATACTACGCCACCGAGGGAACAACTGATCCCATCGTGGTCAAAATTCCGAAAGGCAGTTATCACCTCACGTTCGAGGCGCAGTCTGTTCCCGGCAGGCCAGTCGATTCGGAAGCGCCGCCTCAGGGCGTGTCACAGCCGGAGATGATTGTCCCGGCACGCTGGCGGATGGCTGTGATCTTGTTAGTGGCCGGTTTGCTTGTCTCCTTGATCGCTTTGGGAAGCGTGCTCTTGACCCGCAGATCGCAGGCGGCCACAACGGCTAAGTCCGGGGTGGTCCTGGCCACCGGCCCTCTGGCGGTATTTTGGCGACCCTTTACCTCCGGAGCCGAAAGACCTTGGGTGATCTTCAGCAATGCCGCCTTTGTCGGAAGGCCGGAGACCGGCATGCGTTACTACAATGCGCCTCGGGATTCGAAAAGCACGGTTTACGACCATTACACGGGCGTGGGCGAGGTGTTAGCCATCCACGCTCTCGATGAAGCGTTCGGCGGGTTGGGACAGAAAATCCGGGTGAAACGCGGGAGTTTGTTCTCCCTCGACGACGTAAAGAATAACAACCTGATATTTGTCGGATCTCCCTCTGAGAATCTCTCGCTGCTCGACATCCCTAACACCCAGGAATTTGTTTTTCAGCGCGTGGCTTCGGGGCCGCGCCGGGGCGATCTTTCGATCGTCAACAAAAATCCACTGCCGGGTGAGGCCAGCACCTACCTCGCCAGCCCTTCTGGTGCTCCGCTGACGGAAGATTACTCGGTCATCGGATTGGTGCCGGGAATGGGATCAGGGCGGTACGTGATGATTCTGGCAGGAACGACCACTTTCGGAACGCAAGGCGGAGTGGAATTTGCTTGCCGTCCGGAGACGGTGGAGAAATTGCTGCATGAGATCCCCGGTTCGGGCTCCGAGATTAGGCCTTTCGAGGCGCTGGTGCGAGTCAAGATCGCTCGCGGTGTTCCGGTGGAAAGCGAGTTGGTCAGCGTGCGCCCGCGCTGAATTTTTCCAGTTAACCTCACCTGCTGCCAGTGACAGGAAGTATATTCCGGGCGGGTTGTTTGTGCGTCTCGTGGACTTTTTCTTCTGCCGGATCCACGACTCTCTGCATGAGTAGGGCCGCGATGAGCATGAAGCAACCGCCGGCCACGACGGCGGTCAAGCGATTGTTGCGCAGCATGTGGTTCATCACCCATCCGAAGAAAAGTGACGCGATGATTTCGGGCGTCACAATAAAGAAGTTGAAGATGCCCATATACACGCCAGTCTTTTCCTTGGGCAGCGATCCCGCCAGCACCGAGTAAGGCATGGAAAGCGTGCTGGCCCACGCGATGCCGACACCCACCATGGTCAACAGCAAAACGTATTGGTTGTGAATGAAGGCGACCGAAATCAGCCCGATCCCGCCGGCGATGAGACAGAGGCTGTGCGTGTGCTTGCGTCCGATGGCGCGCGCCATCGCCGGAAGAAAGAACGCGAAGGCAAAACAAACAGCCGAGTACAGGCCAAAGCAGAGGCCACTCCACTCAACCCCTGCCGAATAGAGAGGCGAAGTGGTCTCAGGCGCGCCGAAAACGTTGCGTGCGACCGCCACCGGAAAATAGAGCCACATGCAAAAAAGTCCAAGCCAGGTGAGGATCTGCACCGGAGCAAGCTGGCGCATGGTCTTTGGCATTCGGGCAATGGAGTCGAGAATTTCGCCTGCATTGGTTGCCAAACTGCGCCTCTCCGCCTTCATGCGACGGAAAGCATCCATGTCTTCCGGGGGATATTCTTTGGTGGTGACGATCGTCCACAGAACCGCCCCAAGGAATACCGCTGCGCCCATGTAGAACGAGAGGCGAACCGTCAGCGGAATCGCGTGTCCCGCCGCTCCCGCTCCAAGGTGAAACCAATTGGTGAGCATCCAAGGCAGAGCCGAGGCGACCACGGCACCCAGACCAATGAACAGGCTTTGCATGGCGAAGCCGCCGGTTCTCTGCTGCTCCGGCAGCAGATCGGCGACGAAGGCGCGAAAAGGCTCCATGCTGATGTTGATCGAAGCATCCAGAATCCAGAGAAGTCCGGCGGCCATCCAGAGAACCGGGGACCGCGGCATCATGATCAGCGCGAAGGAACTCAGAATGGCGCCCGTTAGGAAGTATGGCCGGCGGCGTCCCAGGCGGCCCCAGGTGTGGTCGCTGGCATGTCCGATGATGGGCTGGACGAGGAGTCCGGTAAGCGGAGCAGCGAGCCACAGGATAGGAATCTGGTCGGCGCGGGCGCCAAGGTATTCGTAGATGGCGCTCATGTTGGCCATCTGGAGTCCCCAGCCGAATTGAATGCCGAAGAAACCAAAACTCATGTTCCAGATCTGCCAGAAGGATTTGGTTGGCTTTTCCATGTTTGTCCTGAAAGGTGTGCCCTTAAAGCGCCTCAACGGTCGTAGAGAGTCACCATTTCTTTTAACTTGCTCGCAATCTCAGCGGTTGCGGCGCCAGGTTTCATGCGCCATTTCCAGTTGCCGCTCGATGTGCCGGGAAGGTTCATGCGCGCTTCGCTGCCCAGGCCCAGGAGGTCCTGCATGGGCGCAATGGCCGTGTTCGCAACCGACGACAGGATGCCGCGGACCAGCACCCAGTGAATGGGGTCATCCTTGAAACCGAGATACGCGCGCGCGTGCGCGTGCTCCTTGGCGACGTCCCCAACCGAGCGCGTGCTGTCGCTGATCCCACTGCTGTTCCACCAACCGGCGACGGTATCGTTGTCGTGCGTGCCAGTATAGGCGACAAGGTCGCGAACGTAATTGTGCGGTTTGAATGTCGGCGCCTGCGGATCATTGCCAAAGGCAAACTGCAAAATGGCCATGCCAGGGAATCCGAACTCATGGCGAATGTCTTCAACTTCAGGAGTGATGACTCCGAGATTCTCCGCGATGATCGGAAGATCGCCGAGTTCTTTGCGCAGTACAGAGAACAGTTCCCGGCCGGGACCTTTTACCCAGCAGCCGTTGACCGCGGTGGTCTCCAGGCCGGGCACTTCCCAGTAGGCTTCGAAACCGCGAAAGTGATCGATGCGAACCACGTCGTAGAGGCGAAGGGCGGAGCGCAGCCGTTCGACCCACCACTGATAGCCGGTCTGTTTGAGCAGCGGCCAGTTGTAAATCGGATTGCCCCAGCACTGTCCGGTGGCACTAAAGTAGTCGGGCGGCACACCGGCAATTTTCAGCGGTCTGCCGCCTTCATCCAGCAAAAAGAACTGGCGATTCGACCAGACGTCGGCGCTGTCGTGCGCAACGTAGATCGGGACATCGCCGATGATGCGAATGTTGCGCTGTTTTCCGTAGTCACGGAGTTCCTGCCATTGCCGGGAAAATTTGTACTGCAGGAATTTCTGGGAATCGATTGCGGACGCCAATCTTTCCGACCAGAGCTTGATTGCTTCGTTCTCGCGCCCGGCGATGTCGGCAGGCCACCTGGTCCACGCGACCAGGTTGTGAACCTCCTTCACGGCCATGAACAGCGCGAAATCATCGAGCCAGGTTGCGTTGGCTTGGCAGAATCCTTCAAACCGGCGGTGATCCTCGGCGGAGGCGCCGGCGAAAAAATTGGTCGCAGCCCTTTGCAGCAGAGGCATCTTGAACCCAATGACAGCTCCGTAATCGACGCTTTCAACCGGAAATACCGGACTGCTGCGCAATTCATTCCTGCCCAGAAGTCCCTCATCGGCGAGACGATCCAGGCTGATCAGGAGCGGGTTTCCCGCACTGGCGGAAAAACATTGAAAGGGTGAGTCCGCATAGCCCGTCGGATTCAGAGGAAGGACCTGCCAGAATTTCTGACCCGCGGAGTGCAAGAACTCCACAAAGCGATAGGCCTCGGGGCCGAAATCGCCGATGCCATGGGGCCCGGGGAGACTCGTCGGATGAAGCAGAATCCCACTGGCACGGGGAAAATTCATGGGAGAACCATAAACAGTTGTCGCATGACGCGCAAGGGAAGAGCGGAGGTTCTGAGCGAAATCGATTTATCGCCACCTATTTGAAAAACAATCGGAACACAAGGAACCCGAAAGCCAATCCGCATGCGATCAACAGGAGCCCGCCACCGACGGATACAGCGCGTTCGAAACCTGCGGCTCGCTCACCCTTCAGCAATATGCTCTTCCCTCGCAAGCCGTAGAACACGCACATGAATCCGAGGGGAATCGCAAGGATCGGGAACAATTTCATGCGTAATACATAGGCCTTTTGTATCACAATGAATAAATGCAGGCCCTCCAACTGTTGTCCGCATTCGCAATCTGCCTCGCAGCATCTGCGTCTTTAGCTCAAACTTCTGCTCCCGCCAGCATGTCCATGCCGACCGCATCACGGGTTCAATCGCCTGGCTGGTGGCCCACCAAAGGGGACGCCAAACGAGATAGTTACGTGGGCACGGCAGCGTGCGCGAGATGTCATGCCTCCAAGGCTGCGACCCAGCAAAAACACGCAATGGCCCGCGCCGCCGTTCACGCCCCTGACGCAGAGATACTTCACCAGCATGACCATCTCTCTTTTCGCCTTGGTCCCTACCGGGAGGAGATCATAACCAAAGGCGGGAAAAGCGTTCTAACGGTCACGGGTGGCGATAGCGCGGCACGCTTCTCTGCCGACCTGCTTTGGGCATTTGGCGTCGGCCACCTGGGCCAAACTTATGTCTACGAGAAAACCGGCAGCTACTACGAAAGCCATCTAACGTTTTTTGCCTCTTCGCAGGATCTGAATATCACTCCGGGGCAATCTCTTGCCACGCCCCGCAGCCTGGAAGAGGCCGCTGGACGCCGCATGCCGCCGGCGGAGAGTCGCGCATGTTTTGCCTGTCACACAACCGCTTCCGTGACCAACAACCAATTGGATCTAAATGGCGCAGTGCCGGGCGTCACCTGCGAAGCCTGCCACGGACCGGGCGCAAGTCATGTAGCCGCCATGAACATGGGAGAGCAGGAGCAGGGCGCGCACTTGATCATGAATCCCAGTCGCCTTGATCCGGTCGCGTCCGTGGATTTCTGCGGTGCGTGCCACCGCACTTGGGAAGACGTTGTGACGAACATTGGTCTTGGCGCTTTGAACCTCCGCTTTGCGCCTTACCGCCTGGAAAATAGCAAGTGCTGGAGCAAGCCGGATGCTCGCCTCACCTGCGTTGCCTGCCACGATCCCCATCAGCCTCTGGAGCACGATGCAGCAGCCTACGATTCCCGCTGTCTGCAATGTCACGTCAATGGGCCAGGAGCAAAAACAACCGCCGATCACCGAGACTCTGATCACCCAGGCGCGGCCTGCCCGGTAAACACGAAGAACTGTACCACCTGCCACATGCCTAAAGTCGAGTCTTCCATCCAGCACTCGACCTTTACCGACCACTGGATCAGCAAACCCCTCAGATGACGGCAGAGCGCGCGAGCATCCCTCATCCGCGCGAAGAAAGCGCCGCTTTCACGCGATCGGGAGTGAATGGCACTTCCCGGAGCCGCGCGCCTGTCGCATCGAATATCGCGTTACCGATCGCCGCGGCAACCAGTGTGATTGCCGTTTCTCCCGCGCCAGTCGCATTGGCTTCCGGGCGGTCGAGAAGAACGGTCTCGATGACCGGCACCTCGATGCCAAGCGGTAGCGTGTTGTAACTTTGCCAATCGACCGAAGTTACCTTGCGCTCATCCCATGTGATTTCCTCGCCGAGCGCCCGGCTCGTTCCTTGCAACACTCCGCCCTCAATCTGATTGCGCAAACCGTCAGGATTGGAAATTGGTCCACAACCTTGCGCGACCACAAACCGCTTGGCCTGCACCCGGCCGCTTCCCTGGTCCACTTCCACTTCAGCGACGAGCGCGGCGTATCCGTTGTCGCCCTCATACACCACGCAGGCGATACCGCGTCCGGTGACAGTGCCGGTGTGCGCAATGCCGCGTTTGGGTGAAGGGCGCGTGTCCCAGTTCGCTGTCTTGGCCGCCGCTTTCACCACGTCAATGAGACGCGCCTCCCTGAGATACTGCAACCGGTAAGCAACCGGGTCAGCCTTGACGTACGCACTGATTTCGTCCATAAAGCATTCGTGCGCGAACGTGTTTTGCAAGCGCAATGGCGATCGCAGCGGTCCGGTAAAGAAAGGCGACTTTACCTCACGCGCCAGCACACGTTCACTACGAATCGAACCAGTTCCTCCGCATTTGCCCCCGATGCATCCCGCCAGATAGGGCGGGACCGCATTGTAGCGGTCGCGCAGCTCCCCGGCGGGCTCAACCGCCGCCCGCGGAGTAACGGTCTCAGGATCAAAGCCGGCAAGCATGCCGGTGATTACATTTCCAGGATTTCTATACCCTGGTCTCCCGCCGAGCGATACCGACCATGTTTCACAGTCCCAAACGTTAATTGTGCCGCTCGCATCCAGCCCCGCCTGCTGCTCGATCACGCATGCGGAGCCATAGTTCTCGGAAATGAATTCGTCCTGTCGCGTAAGTTGCACCCGAACTGGTCTGCGCACCGCCTGCGACAACAACGCCGCATCGAACGAGACGGCGTCTGCAGCATTCAATCCGTAACAGCCGGAGCCGCGAACAAAGATCACGCGCACGCTTTCGAGCGGCAACCCCGTAAGCGCGGACACGCCGTGCTGCGTCGGGTACACCGACTGTGTTGCCGACCAGACCGTTGCATGATGGGCCTGCACATCTGCCACCGCGCAGGATGAACCAATCGAACCGTGCGCCTGATAGGGATGAGAGTACGTCGCTTTCAAAACCTGCGAAGCCGACTTGAGCTTTTCATCCGTGTCTTTGGAGTTGATGAGCATGGCGTCGCTGGACGGCTGCTTCCGCAAGTAGTCGTAGAAGCCGTCTTGCGTCGGCAGACCCGGGCCTGGCTTCCACGTGACCTTCAGATCCTTCGCCGCCTGTGCCGCCTGCCACTGTTTTTCGGCCACCACACCGATAAAATTATTTCGCACGACTACTTTAATGAGCCCGGAAACGTGCTGCACCGATTTCTCGTCCACTTGCGTAACCGTTGCTCCCGTCTCCGGCGGCCGCACGACGCGACCGTGGGCCATTCCCGGCAGATGCACGTTGTGAACGAATTCGAACGTGCCGGTCATAAGCGCGACCCTGTCCATTGACGGAACCGGTTTCCCGAGCACGCTCCACTCGCTCGGTGATCTGCGCTTGGCTGTCGAACTCACAGTCCGGTCGAAGTGTTTTCCCCCAATCAGCTCGCCATAGCTGACCCGGCGTCCGCTCTTCGCGCTGACAATACCGTTTTCAACCGTAAGCTCCTCCGCGGGCACACCCAGTCTGTGCGCTGCCATGCCGACTAGAGTTTCACGCGCTGTGGCCGCGGCCTGTGCCAGATTCTTTGTGTTGAAATTGGTGGGTGTGGACTGGCTGCCTGATGTTGTCCCCTGATCCGGGGTCACCGACGTATCGCACTGAATCAGCTTCACCTTATTCAGAGCTACGCCTAGTTCTTCGGCGACTAACTGAGTCTGCGCGGTGTACATGCCCTGCCCAAGATCGCACTTTCCGGTGTATGCGGTCACTGTGCCGTCGGACGCGACCACGAGCCACGAGTCCAGCTTCTCCGGATCGATGTGCGACGGATGCGTGTCGAATGGCCCCTGTGCTGTGGCGAATGGCTCCAGGGGAGATGCCATGCTGAAGCTCACTACCAGCACGCCAGACGCCCTGAGAAAGTCGCGGCGGGAAAATTCCTTTCTCATACGCGCCCCACCTGGTAGCGCCGGATTGCGTTCATCATCCGCGTGTGTGCAAAACAACGACACAACACATTCGACATTGCCTCGCGGATCTGCTGGTCTGAGGCCTTCGGATTTTCATCCAGTAGCGCCTTTGCCGTAAGGATCACGCCACTAAGGCAGAACCCGCATTGGGCCGCCCCTTCATCGATAAACGCCTGCTGGATGGCATGCGGATGTTCCGCAGTTCCCAAACCCTCCAGCGTTGTGACCCCTTGCTGCTTGACGGCGCTGACAGGTGTAACGCAGGAGCGCACTGCCTGCCCTTCCATGATGACCGTGCAAGCTCCGCACTGCGCCAGGCCGCAACCGAACTTGGGCCCTCGCAACCGCAGTTCGTCGCTGAGTACATACAGCAGCGGAGTTTCCGGATCGACGTCCACTCTGTGAACGTTCCCATTCACCTTCAGAGAAATGCCAGACATCGTCCCACCTCCAAACATCACAGATGACAAAAGCGCACAAAGGGTTCTCCCGGCTGACTGGGTATAGCGCAGTGGCGTTCATGGCTCCCACACGGCAGAACGGAAACAACTCCAAGCACCGTGCGCGGCGCGTCGAATCTGGGTGGATGACGACGACCGCGTCGGGTACGCGTGACCTATCTTGGCCCGCACGCGCTGCTCAGTTCAATTCTCCCGGGCTATGGAACCCAGCGCGGTCCGTTTGGGTGACAGCCTTGGCAGTTGTTGAGCGGGAAGGCCACCTTGCCGTGGCACGCCCCGCAGTAGCGGCCTTCAATATTAGAAAACATCGAGTAGACAACGGTGCCTTTTCGCGCCGTTGGAAATATCTCGGGGTGGCAGAGTTCGCAGCCATTCCAGATGGAATGTTTTTCGTGAGAAAAGGCAATCGGATGAACCCACGAGTAGCTTGCCTGAACCGTAAAGTCTTCCCGAACTAACGGAACTTCTGGAGCACTTTGCGCGTACCAATAGTGAAGGGATTGGCTCCAATGGCGACAGTGTGTTTGCTCGTCCAGAGCCGCCTGCCTTTCGCCGGCCAAGCCCCGAGGGACCGATCCTATGCTTGCGGCGGATCGCTGGCTAATCGCCTGTTCTCGACAACTACACGGTTAATCTTGACATAGAATATCTATCAAGTATGCGGACTGTGGTAGACATCTTCGCGCAGATTCTTCGCAACCTTTGGGCGCACAAGTTGCGCTCGTTTCTCACTATGTTCGGGATCGCATGGGGGGTGGGGTCGTTGCTGCTGCTGGTTGGGGTTGGCGAAGGCTTTCGCTCCGGCAACAAGCGCGAGTTGGCTGAGTTCGGCCAGGACATTATGTTTCTATTTCCCGGGCGCGCGCCGGCGGTGAAGGGCAACATGAACTCCGCCCGTTCCTATTTGCTGACCTACCAGGACTATATCGACATCAAGCAAGCGCAGCACATCCGCAACGCTTGCCCATTGATTTCCCGTACCGACTTGCACGAGGTGAGCGAATTCTCCAACGCCAGTGGAGAAATCTTGGGCACTCAGCCCCAACTGAATGAGATCAGTTATCTCCCGCTCAAAGAGGGGCGTTGGCTCAATGAACTGGACGGAACTCAGCGGCGAAATGTAATCGTTCTGGGTAACGAACTGCTGAAGACACTTTTCCCCGGGCGGCCGGCGGTGGGCGCATTCGTGCTGATCAACGGCCTCAGATTCGAAGTGGTGGGCGCCATGCCGCACCTCGGCCGTGGCGACAATATGTGGCTGAATATGCGTGGCTACATCCCTTACCAGGTAATGGCCGCAAACTTCCCGATCAAGGGAGAAAACCACGAGAACGCCATCTCGTTCATCGAATACCAGCCCCGCGTGACCGCTGATCACCTGATTGCGCAAAAAGAAGTCCATGAAATTGTCGGACGCAATCACGGATTCGACGCCAGCGATGAAAACGCCTTTGACGAGTGGGATTCTATTCAGGAATCGAAAATGGTGGGAACCATTTTCGACGTGATGAACTGGTTCCTGGGAGCGGTGGGCATGGTCACGCTGGCTCTGGGCGCGATCGGTGTAATCAACATCATGCTGGTGGCAGTGAGCGAACGCACGCACGAGATCGGATTGCGCAAGGCCCTGGGCGCGACCAATCGCAATATACTCTTTCACTTCTTTTTGGAAGGATTAATCCTCACACTGGGAAGCGGATTGATCGGCATGGTGCTGGCGGGCGGCCTGATGGCGATGATGGGAGGAGTGCAGGGGCCGCAAGGATTTGACCCGCCCAAATTAGTGCCGATGTCGGCTCTGCTGGCGATTGGCAGTTTGACGCTGGCTGGAGTGGCCGCGGGTCTTTATCCTGCGCGCAAAGCCGCCATGCTCGAGCCGGTGGAAGCTCTCCGGCAGGAGTGAAGGCTTCGGGCTCCGGGCTTCGAGCTTCGGGCCTAAGACCTAGAACCTAAGACCTGAGACCAAAATTATGTTCCGCGATCTGCTCCACGAAGCCTATACGGCCATGCGCTACAATCGCCGGCGCACCGCGCTTACTATGCTCGGTATGGCGTGGGGCATTGCCACGGTGGTCATGCTGCTTGCTTATGGCGACGGTTTTGGCCAGGCTTTCGCGAACATCTTTGCCAACTTCGGAACCAAGCTGGTAATCGTGGTCCCGGGCAAAACCTCCACCCAGGCCGGCGGCCAGAAATCGGGAGTGCAGATTCGCTTCACCCAGGATGATGTGGAGGCGCTTAGCGCCAATCTTCCGCAAATCACGTACATCACGCCCGAGGTCAGCAAACAGTCCAATGTGCAGTACGACACCAGGGTTTTCACTTTCACGGTCAGTGGCAACGATCCCAATGTATATGCGATCCGCAGCCTCAAGCTGGGCCAGGGCCGTTTCTACAACATGGAAGACCAGGTCCAGCGCGCCCGCGTAGCAGTGATCGGTTCCGAAGCAAAAGAGAAACTATTTTCCGGGCGCAACGCGCTGGGGGAGCGCATCCGAGTTGATGGCCTTAGCTTCGAAGTGGTCGGCGTCTTGAGCGGGAAAATGCAGGAGGGGAACGACGATATCAATCGCATGGTCTATATCCCTTTCACTACGATGAGTAGTGTCAAGGATACGCATTATCTCGATTCCATCTGGTTCAACTACGACACTCCCGAATACGCTCAGATGGAACCAACAGTCCGCAGCATTCTTTCTGCGCAACACAAGTTCAACCAGACCGATCGTCAAGCCGTGCGAGTGTTCAACTTGATGATGCAGTTACATCAGTTCGAAATCATTGCACTGGGGCTGAAGATTTTGATGGGGTTCATCGGCACACTTACGCTAGGCATCGGCGGCGTCGGCCTGATGAATATCATGCTGGTTTCGGTGACGCAGCGGACGCGCGAGATTGGCGTCCAGAAGGCGCTGGGCGCGAAACGGCGCTACATCCTGATGCAGTTCCTTGCCGAAGCTCTGGCCATCACTTTCGCCGGCGGCCTGCTAGGAGTAATACTCGCGTACACAGTCGCGCTTTCCGTGGGCAGGCTCACGTTGTACAGCGCATTTGCAAAGAATGCAGAAGCCGGCGATATTCGCCTGATCATCGCTCCGGCAACGCTGATCGCGTCCACTCTCATTCTTGGAGCCGTGGGGCTGATCAGCGGTATGGTCCCCGCTTTCCGGGCTTCGCGCCTGGACCCGATCGAGGCCCTGCGACACGAATAGACGCTGCTCGAAACTTCATGCTCGTGAAAAGGTCTTGCCCTGACGCGAATCGTGGTTGAAATATCGCGATGTCACTCGTTCCATGATGACGTCGGGCGCAGACTCTTGCATACTGTCGGCCTGAGCAATGGTCGGTGCGCTACCTACTGTTCTAGTCTTGGGTAAGAGGACATCCGGCGTACAAGTCGTCACACTATGTTGTGACGGTCGTCACAACACCGGAACACGTCACTACTCAACAATAGTTGGGTGCCACAGAATTCGAGAGGAGCCACAAGCGCCGGCGACGCGATACCCACGCAGTTTTCCTGGAAGATTGCGATCCCTGTCAGCCTTTTGTTGCTGGTTCCGTGCTTCTGGCAACCGCGCATCGAATGCGTCGATCTTTCCAGCCACATTTACAACACGTGGCTGGCTTCGCTGATTGCTCAGAAACAGGCACCCGGCCTCTGGATCGCGCACCAGTGGAGCAACGTGCTTTTCGACTTTATGCTGGCTGGATTGTACCCGCTTGTCGGAGCGGCTTGGGCCCAGAAGATCGCGGTGGGCATCTCGGTCCTCATTTTTTCCTGGGGTGCGATTCTGCTCATCTCCCGCGGCTGGCTTACGAACTGGTGGTTCCTGCTGCCGTCGGTTGCGGCCTTTTCTTACGGCTTTGTCTTCCAGGCGGGTGTCTTCAATTTCTATCTCGGGCTGGGAATCTGTTTTTGGTATCTGGCATTTTTTCTTTCTGGTAACTGGTCGACTCGATGCCTGGCAACGCCGCTGCTTCTGCTGGCTTGGATAGCCCATCCTATTCCGGTGGTTTGGGCAGTCGGACTGGCCGTCTACACCGCCATCGCGGAGCGCCTCCCGTCACGGGGCCAACTTATCTTGTTGGCCGCCGGAGCCGTCGCCATGCTGGAAATACATTTTCTGCTTGTGACCCGGTATCTATGTGTCTGGTCCTTAGATCAAGCCTGGTTTGCGACGGGCGCGAAACAACTGGTGTTGTTTGACCGTATGTACGAAATTCCGTATTGGTTGTTTCTTGCGGCTTGGACGATGTTATTCTGGCGTCGCGCCAGCGCCTGCCAGTGGCGTAAAGTGCCACTGGACATGAGTTTTCAACTCTGGTTGTTGACCGCGATTGCGGTTTGGTTGATCCCGGCCGCAATTGCATTTCCGGCGTATTCCGCGCCCTTCAACCTTGTCTCCTACCGTCTGTCTCTGGCCGCTGGGGTCATGCTCGCTGCTTTCTTGGCGGACGTACAACCGAAGAGTTACGAGAAAGCAGTACTCGTTCTTAGCGTGCTGATTTTTTTCAGTCTTGTATTCCGTGATGCACGCAAGCTCAATCGCATGGAAGACAATCTCGATGCAGCGTTAGCGCAGGTGCCAGTCAAGAGCCGGGTGATCGGCATTTTGCGCACCCCATCGAGAGATTTGAGTCCAGCCGAGCACGCAGTTGACCGCGCCTGCATTGGGCGCTGTTTCAGCTATGCCAATTATGAGCCCTCAACCGGCCAGTTCCGTGTGCGTGCTAACGCCGGAAATCCGTTCGTAATGGCTGACTACGCAGACGTCTACTCGGTCGAACTGGGAAGATACCGCGTGCAGGCCAGTGATCTGCCGGTCATTCTCGTATACCTATGCGGGCTGGACAGGCCGCAGGTTTGTACCCGCGAGCTGCACGCCGGAGAAGTAGTTGGCGCCGTTGCCCGGGGAAAATGAACCCTGATGGCGAGTTGCAAATTGGAAGCTGTTTCATGATATGGAATTTTCCGCTAACAAGCTCTATCCCGTTGTCAGGTGGATTTTCATAGTGTTGGTGCTGCTGAGCGCGTTGTGCGCCGGCTTGCACACCGTTGCCGACTTCGACATGGGCTGGCAGCTTGCGACCGGACGCTACGTAGTTCAGCACCACGAAATTCCCCGCACGGATGTTCTGTCGTTTACTTCAGCAGGAAAACCGTGGGTCTATCCACCATTCGCGGGTGTGCTGTTTTACCTGACGTATTGTGCCTTTGGCTATGCCGGCCTGAGTTGGCTTTGTGCGCTGACATGCCTGGCGGTCGTGGCCTACTTGATTTTTCGGGGCGTGGTGGGCCCGCGTGACATCGGCAGTGCGGTTCTGGCGATGCTCGCAGTTCAGTCGATCGCCGCCCGCACGGCACCGCGGGCCGACCTCTTCAGCACTGTGTTTTTCGCGATCTTTCTCAGCGAACTTTGGGCCTACCACCGCGGTGCGCGCTCCAGGCTTTGGCTGCTGCCTGGGCTCATGCTGCTCTGGGTAAATCTTCATCCTGGTTTCATCGCGGGACTCGGAGCCATCGGCGCCTATTTGCTGGCTGAGGCCGCGGATCTCCTGTTTGCAGGGCGCCGTGAAGTGGTGCTTCAACGGCTGCGAAAGATATGGCCGTGGCTCGCAGCGTGCGGGGCGGCCACGCTGGTGAATCCATGGGGGCCGAAAATTTTCGCTGCGTCCCTCACTTTGTCAGGTCTCACATCTCCAGCTCAAGGAAAACTCAACAGCAACACTTTCATCGGCGAGTTTCAGGGCGTGCCGATTTCACGATACTTGCTGTACCAACTCATCGACCTAAGGCATCTGGAGAATGGCTTCACGTGGTTGCTTTTGATTGCGGTGATTCTGGTCGGAGCCTTCCTCTGGAAACGGCAGCTTGGAGCCGCGGTCATTGCTTTCGTTGCGCTCTATGCCGCACTGGCTCACGCGCGCTACATGGGGCTTTTCGTAATTACCATCGCAATTCTCGGCGGGCCTTTTTTGAGTGAGATCTTCGCCACTGGCTCAAGCCAGAGCACAACCGCGAAGGTCGGAGAGACTACGTCCCTGCTAGTCCGCGTGCCGGATGGTATGGCAACTCTTGTGACCGTGGTCTTCTGCGCCGTGGCGCTGCTTCATATTGCCGACTTTGTTTCCAGCCGCACTTACGTGGTTTTCAACGCGGACTGGAGGTTTGGCGCAGGAGAATCGTCCTGGTTTCCGGAACGGGCAGCGGCATTCATCCGGCGCGAACAGTTGCCGGGAAACATTTTCGAGGAATACGCGCTGGGTGGTTACGCAGCGTGGAGTCTGGGCCCGCACTATCCCGACTTCATCGACGGCCGCAGTGATCGCCTCAGCCCCGGTCTTGTTGTGGAGCAACTCAAACTCTACTCCGAGGGCCCCGATTCGCAGGCGTGGCAAACCGAAGCCGACCGCTGGAACTTGAATGTCCTGCTCGTCGCAACCTCCGGATTCCGGGGACTGCAGAAGCTCGATCCGTTCGCCTTCTGCCAGAGCGCAGCGTGGCGCCCGGTCTACATGGATGATGTGTCGTTGATTTTTCTGCGTAACACAACGCAAAATCGTCCATGGATCGATCGCCTGCAGATCGATTGCCGGACGCGGCAGTTTACTCCGCCGCAAGCCGCTTCTCGTTCCTCGCTCCATGATTTCTATCTGAATTCCGGGGCGCTGCTCTTCGAACTGCACCGCGACCAGGAGTCCGAGCAATCATTGCGCCGCGCGTCCGCGCTCTATCCTGAAGATCCGAATGTTCATTTACTGCTGGCGTCGTTGTTTCAGCGTCAGCAAAGGTTCCGGGAAGCAGAGCAGGAATATCGCGCTTCCCTGGCCCTCAATGAAAACACCGGGGCCTTGTATTCTCTGGGGTTGCTATATGCCAACGAGGGCCGCAACGCTGAGGCCGTCACGGCCATCGAGCGCGCCGCGAAAGAATCCACGAAGTCCTACGATTTGTACATGACACTGGGAAGGCTTCAGCTTTCGCTGAATCATCCCCAACAGGCTTTGGATGCATTTGCCGAGGTGGAGAAAAACAGCCCGTTTCGCAACGGTGGCGAATCGCTAGCCCCGCAGCTCTACGCCGAGATTGCTGAGGGCAGGTCCGAAGCCAATAGGCTTCTCGGGCACTGGCCGGAAGCAATCGCATTTCAACAAGAGGCGACCCGGAGAACTCCGCTGGTAGCTCGAAGATGGAACCGCCTGGCTGACCTTTATGACGCGACGGGGCGGACGCAACTCGCTGCTGATGCCCGGCAGCACGCATCCGAGGCGCAGGCTCGCAGTACTCCTCGTTAAGGTCCTGGGCACCGAACAATCAGGCTCAGTTGGAAACCTCGCACTGGGCCTCGGCCACACATTAACGTTCAAGGCTAAATAATTGTGCCACAAGTAGTTAGCGACACCGTCCCCATGTCGCCTCGCGACTCCTATGATTCCTGTGACGGACATCACAATCTCCTGTGACGCATACTGCTGCCCGCATTTCGCCCGGGCTTTAATGTAAGGTAGCAAGGGCGAAGGGCGACAAAAGCCCCGGCAGGACTAGGGGGTTCGGTCAATGGAGAACGAAACCAACACACAACCCACCGCGGTATCCGCTTGGCAAGCCAAGCAGGTCTACGCGATGGCGGTCATCAGCCTGGTGGTTGGGCTAGCGCTTGGATACCTGTTTCGCGGATCGCAATCGCTTGCGCCACCGGCGCAACCTGTGGCCGCCGCTGCCCAGCCGACTGCAGCTGCTGGTGGCATGGGAGCCGCGGCAGACAAGATGCCCACCCTCGACCAGATGAAGGCGATGGCCGACAAGAAAGCGGAGCCGCTACTAGAAAAACTGAAGACCGATCCGAAAAACAGCGACACGCTCATCCAGGTCGCAAAAATCTACAGATCTACCCATCAGTTCAAGCAAGCCGCAGTTTACTACGGTAAGGCATTGGAGCTTGATCCAAAGAACGTTCCGGTTCGCGTCGAGATGGCTTCTTGCATTTATTACGACGGCGACTCGGATGGCGCAATCAATCAACTGCAGCAGGCGCTGCAATACAGCCCTAAGGACGCCAACTCGCTGTTCAATCTCGGAATGATCAAGTGGCACGGCAAACAAGACAACAAGGGTGCGGTGGAAACCTGGCAACGGCTGCTGAAATCTAATCCGGAATTGAGTCCCGACCGCGTGGCCCAGGTGCAAAGATTGATGGCGGACGCCCGGCAGGAGACGAAGAACTAACGTTGCTTTTGCGGCGATTCCGCCGACGAACGAATCATGATCGAAGGAGCATTAAGGAAATGACGGACAAAAATCAAACGACTATCGAGCAATGGACAAGCGTGCAGGCCTATGTGCTGGCGGTCATCTGCCTGCTGGTGGGAATCGCCGGCGGCTGGCTCATCCGCGGATCGCAGAGTCCGGCCGTGGCTGATACAGCGAGCGCAGCGGCTGCAGCTCCCGCAATTGCCCCGGGCACTCAAACGCCAACCCCGGCCCAGATGCAGAAAATGGCTGACACCCAAGCTGCGCCTTTGATCGAAAAGCTAAAGGCTGACCCGAAAAACGTCGCACTTCTGGAGAGCGCCGGCAACGTCTACTATGACGCCCAGCAGTATCAGACCGCTATCGATTACTATCAGCGCGCACTGCAAGTAGAGCCCGCCAACACGGGCGTCCGCACCGACATGGCAACCGCGTATTGGTATACCGGCAACGCCGACACGGCCATCGCGGAGTTTCAGAAATCACTCTCTTATGAGCCAAACAAGGCCAACACATTATTCAATCTCGGCATAGTCCAGTGGCAGGGCAAAATGGATATCGACAAAGCCGTCACCACCTGGCAGAAGTTGCTCGACACGAATCCGAACTATGAAGGCAAGGACAAGGTTGTGGAACTGATTGCGCAGGCGAAGAAACATGCGGGCGTCAAACCGGGCACGCATGCCGGCGCATTGCAATAGCCCCGCTGATCGCTGGGGAGCTGCGAGAGCACGACTATGGAGCGACCGATCTTCAAAGCGGTGATTGTGGGGGCCGGCCCGGCCGGTTTGACTGCCGCTTATGAGTTGTCGAAGAAGGGCGCGCCGGTGGTCGTTCTCGAGAGCGACCCTGAATATGTCGGCGGAATCTCTCGCACCGTCAACTACAAGAATTTCCGCTTTGATATCGGCGGGCACCGCTTCTTCTCGAAATCCCGCGAAGTTGAAGATTTCTGGACCGAGGTCGCAGGCCCGGACCTGCTTGATCGTCCAAGGTCGTCGCGCATTTACTACCGAGGCCAGTTCTTCACCTATCCCCTGAAGCCGTTCGAAGCGCTGTCAAAGCTCGGCTTAATCGAGTCGGTGCTCTGCGTTTTATCGTTTTCTGCTGCGCGCCTTAACCCCACTCGCAACCCCAAGACCTTCGAAGACTGGGTCACCAACCAATTCGGTAAGCGCTTGTTCCGCATCTTCTTCAAGACCTACACCGAGAAGGTGTGGGGGATGAGTTGCAACGAGATCTCCGCAGATTGGGCCGCGCAACGGATTAAAGGACTATCTCTAGCTTCGGCCCTCAAGCACGCTCTTCTCTCCAAGCGGAAACCCAAAGACCGAAAGAAGGTCGTCAAAACGCTGATCGATACCTTCCGCTATCCGCGGCTGGGACCCGGAATGATGTGGGAAGCGTGCGCGGAAAGAGTCCGCAAGCTGGGCGGCGAGGTGAAGCTGGGCCGCAGGGTGACGGGCTGCCGCTTCGACTCCGCCAGCAATCTCTGGATCGTAACTTCCCGCAATGCCAGCGGCGATGTGGAGGAATACCGCGCCCAGCATTTAGTTTCGTCGATGCCGATTCGCGAACTAGTGGCACAGATCGAACCACCCCTTCCCGAATCCGCGCTCCAGGCTGCACGTTCTTTGCGCTATCGCGATTTCCTTGCCGTCGGACTGATCGTACATGACCGGGGCCGTTTCTCCGACAATTGGATTTACATTCACGATCCCAGCGTGCAGGTTGGCCGCGTGCAGAATTACAAGTCATGGTCGCCGGAGATGGTTCCCGACGCCGCTTATTCTTCCTATGGTCTCGAATACTTCTGCTTCGAAGGTGACGGACTGTGGACCTCGAGCGACCGTGCGCTGATCGAACTGGCCAAGACGGAAATTCAAAAAGTGAATCTCGCCGCCACAGCCGACGTGGTCGATGGTTGCGTGATCCGGCAGCCCAAGGCATATCCCGTCTATGACGATTCTTATCAGCAGCACGTGAACACGATTCGCCAGGCTCTCGACAAAAACTGCCCCACGCTTCACCTGGTCGGCCGTAACGGCATGCACAAGTACAACAATCAGGACCACGCCATGATGACCGCGATGCTGACCGCAAAAAACATTCTGGCGGGCGAGCGCAGGTACGACGTGTGGGCCGTCAATCAGGACGCGGAATACCACGAGGCAGGCGCAGCGGGCGAGGAGGCATCGGAGGTTGAGACCCGAGTTCCAGTCAAGCAAGCCGTAGCCCAGGCCTAGCCGCGAAATAATTCAAATGTGTGCACCTTTGGAGCAACGGGAAAGTCGCGTCGTAACCAGCACTCACCAGGCGATGCCAGAAGAGACCGGAGTTCCCCGCGAAGTACCGAATCGTTCTACGCCGGCCGCACCCCCTGTTAGCCGGCAGTTCGCCACGGTGACCACACTGGCGGCATACTGCACAGTGCTTATCGTGGGCATCACCCACCACGAACCGTGGGCCGATGAAGCACACGCTTGGCTGCTGAGCCGCGAGCTGGGTTACCGCTATCTGGTTTTCCACCAACTGGCGTACGAGGGGCATCCGCCGTTGTGGTACACGATTCTGTGGGTGGCGAACCACTGGTTTCATCTTCCGTATCAGTCCCTGGGTTGGATTGGCGGTCTGTGCGCGATTGCCGGATGCTGGTTTTTCTGCAGGTATAGCCCGTTCCCGCTAATCGTACGCATACTCTTCCCATTCACTTATTTCATGGCTTTTCAATACGCCGTCGTGGCTCGTCCCTATGTGCTGCTTCCGTTGTTTGCGTTCGCGGCCGCGCATTTTTTTGAAGAAGCAGAACGCCGCCCATGGAGGTTTGCCGCCGCAGTCTCCGCCCTGGCGCTGCTGTGCGCTCCCGGCGTCATGATGGCTCTCGGCCTCGTGGCAGCACGCGGCTGGTACGCGTTTCGATCGTCGAATGGCATTCCGCAGCAAACCAGAAAGAAACTTATCGGCGCCATCATTGCCTTCGCAATCGTCATGGGATTCATCGCGTTTGTTAACTGGCCTCCTGCTGACCGCATCACTGCTAGATTTGATCGCCCACCCGCAAGCACTGCCGGCATCGGCCTTCTCCCGCGAGACCTCTCGGCTGCCTTCTTCGGCTCCGCTATTCCATCCGCCGCATTCCTGCTGGTAGCGGGAGCCTGGTGCGCCTGCCGGCGCCGCTTGCTGCCATTCGCTCTTCCTATGGCTTTGGTGCTAATTTTCTTCATCGAGGTGTACGGGAACCTCTGGCACTGTGGGGCGCTCACCTTGATTACCGTGGTGGGAGCCTGGATTGCATGGCCGTCGCGTGAAAGCTGCGCGCCGATGTTCCAGCGCCCTGCAAATGTACTAATGCTGGTGGGCATCACCTGCTTGTTTGCCGTTCAAATCTATTGGTCGGTCCGCACATTGGCCATGGACTACTCACGGCCCTATTCGGGCAGCCTGGACGCCGCGAACTTTCTGCGCTCGGTCGGTGCCGATGCAGGGTCTACCTGCGGAATAGGCTTTCACACGTCAGCCATCCAGCCGTACTTTCGGAAGGGCATATTCCAGAACTGGCCGCGCGGAGAAGCTTTCTGGCGATTCGACAAAACGAGCGAGACCCAGACTTGCAGAGCATCGAAGTGGATTGTCGTTGCGATTTGCTGCAGTTTCAACTCCAGCCGCGATGAAAAAAATGACCGCGGCATGCTCTCGTATGGATATGTCCCTGTCCACGTTTCGAAGGGATCGCTTTTCTTTGAGGACCGCGAAGCAGAGCCGACTGACTTTGTCATCTACCGATTGATGGAGAGATGAAACTGGCCGCTAACGACGCGATTTGACCCGGCGGGATCGGGATGAAGCCATCCTGCCAAGAATTCCATGCGAAATTTCACCGTGGTCAACACGTTAGGGATACTCAAAGCATGCCTTGCCCTTTTCCCATTCGTGTTTGCTCCGGGCTACGTCGCAGGATGGGCACTCGATCTCTTCGAGTTCCGGCAGCGCCGTCTGATTCTACGTGTGATTCTTGCCATCCCGCTCACCATCGCCATCTGTCCCATGCTTTCATATCTGCTCGCGCGGTTCTTCCAACCGGGGCTCTGGGCGTTCTGTATCGGGGCGTTCGCCACCTGCGTTCTGCTCCTCGTCAACGAAGCTCGGAGAACACAGTTTCGGTCCCTTTCAAAATACATTTGGATTGGTCTGGGCTTGATGGCGCTGTGGGTGATGGTGGCCATTGCATCGCTGGTCAACCTGCAAATCGGCGACAGGCTGTACCCGCCGATTGTTGCCTATGACCATGCCGTGCGCACGGTCATGACATCCGCTCTCGCCCGCCATATCCCGCCGAGCAATCCTTTCTTCGCCAATGCGGGCGCGCCCTTGCGCTATCACTACTTGTGGCTGTTGCTGTGCAGCGTGCCCATGAAGGTCTTCCCTTTGTCGCCGCGCTACGTGGTGTATTCCGGCGTCGTCTGGTGCGGTGTGGGACTGATGTGCGTGGTCGCTCTCGGCCTCAGATTTCTAATGGAAGTTAAAACTAACATCGAGCGAAAAACCTTGCTCGGGATTGGCCTGCTCGCTGTGACCGGCCTCGACCTTCTGCCCACCCTCTACATTTGGTTCGCGGGACACGTGTGGCTGGATGACATGGAGCTGTGGAACGAAGCCCAGATCACCTCTTGGGCTGGTTCCCTGCTGTGGGTACCGCATCACGTCGCGGCGTTGATCGCATGTTTTGTGGCATTCCTGCTGCTGCGCCACCAGGCCGATGCCAATCGGTGGGCCACTGCACCTGTAATCGTAGCTGGAATGGCCTTTGCCAGCGCCGCCGGCATGTCGGTATATGTTACGTTCACGTTTGCGGTTGCGGTCGTGCTTTGGCTGCTGGCCTTGATCGCTCGCAAGCGTTGGCTGGAAGCTGCGATGTTCGCAAGTGCCGGCACAGTGGCTTTGCTCTGCGCGCTGCCATTTCTTGCAAGCTTGCGCGGTTCCGCGGGCGGCGCCGCATTTGTGGAATTCGCCGTGCGCCCGTTTACCCTGGCGGCTCATTTTTCTGGAAAACTCGGCATCGAACTCCGGACTCCCTTCGCGTTAACCCTTGCCAACCTCGTCTTCCTGCCCCTCAACTATGCACTCGAACTCGGATTCTTTCTCGCCGTCGGTGTCATGCGCCTGCGGCAGCTAATGCGTGGCCGCATTAAAGCAACCGCCAACGAACTTGTCGCCTGCACGCTGGTCATCACCAGCTTCCTCATCGGCACGTTCCTGCGCTCAAGTACGACGGGCACCAACGACTTAGGATGGCGATGTTTCCTCCCGGCGCAATTTATCCTGCTGCTATGGGGAGCAACGCTGGTGGATGACTGGTGGTTTCGTCGCTACGAAATTGCTCCACAGGCGGCACCCCAAGCCGTGCCTCGCTTGCGGGTTCGCACCACGCTCGCGACGCTGTTAGCTTTAGGCATACTCGGAACTGCTTATCAGGTCTTCGTGCTGCGCACCTTCCCCATCTTTGTGGATCGCGGAGCTACGGCGGCAGTGGGCTGGGTCGATACGGACCGTCAGTTCGGCAAACGCGCCTACGCACTGCGATCTGCCTATGAAGTTCTTAACGCACAATTGCCGCCTTCGGCCATCGTGCAGAGCAATCCAGCTACAATCCGTCCCGTCCTGCACATGCTATATTCCGGGCATGACTCTGCCGCCGCGACTCCTATGGGCGACCCGCAATGCGGAACAGCTTTTGGCGGGGCTCCTGGCCTCTGTGCTCTGCGTGAAGAAAAGCTTGGTGAATTATTCGACATGCCAAAGGACGGCAATCTAGACACTATCTGCCACGAGTACGGCATCGAGGCAGTCGTGGTGGAAAACTCAGACCGGGTGTGGCGCGACCCGGCATCGTGGATCTGGCGTCAGTCCCCAGCCGTAGCTAATGATTATGTCAGGGCATTTCTCTGTGGCAGGGCTGCGACTGGAGTTCGGCGTTGAAAGCGAGATTGAACTTGGAGAAATCGGAATGAGGCGGTCTGAAGAATGAGCACGCTCCAGGAGTTGCGCGGCCTTCTGAGACTTCGCGGCCTGCAACTGTTTGCCCTTTCGGCTTTTTTAGGGCTGATGGCAGCGATCGCCTTCTCCGCGAGAACCACGGTTCGTGACCCGGATATTTGGTGGCACCTCAAAACCGGCGATTGGATTGTCGAACACCATGCCGTTCCTTACGTCGGCATCTTCTCCCGCACGGCCGCAACTCGCCCCTGGATTGCCTACAGTTGGGGTTATGAGGTGCTTCAGTCGAAGGCCTACGCCTGGTTCGGGCTGGTTGGGCTCGCTGTGTTCGGAATTCTGCTCACTCTGGCAGTTCCTTTCGTCCTGTTCTGGATGCTGCACCGCCTTTCGGGAAGGTTCTGGGTAGCCTGGATTCTTGCTCTCATCGGAAGCTTCGCCTTTTTATTCAGTCTCATGCCCCGGCCTGTGTTTGTAACCATGATGCTGTTCACGGTCGTGCTCACTTTTCTTCTGGAGGCTCAACGCACGGCCAGCATGCGGTTGCTGTGGTGGCTGCCATTAGTTTTTGTCTTCTGGGCCAACATCCACATCCAGTTCATTTACGGATTGTCCGCAGTGGGGCTGTTCATGGGGATCAATTTGCTTCAGCGGTTGGCGAGGCGGATTGGATTCAATCCTGACTTCATTCAGCCGCCAACGCTTCCTCTCTCCGGCTTGATCGGAGTTTTATTTGCCTGTTTCGCAGCCACATTCATTGGGCCTTACACCTACCATCTCTATCACGTGGTAGGAGCATATTCCAATTCGCACGTGCCCTATTCCACGATTATGGAGTTGCTGGCCTTCGACTTTAATACCATTACTCAATACGTGCTGCTGTTGTTAGCGCCGGCAGCCTTTTTCGCTGTTGGATCGCGGAAGAAAGTGGACCTGTTTAAACTCTCGATGCTGATCGTCGCCAGCATCGTTGCTTTCCGCACCCAGCGCGATGCCTGGTTCCTGGGAGTCTGCTGCGTGGTCTTTCTTGCCGATCTAGAGGAGAAAGATGTTGTGTCAGGACCGGCATTGAAGCTTCCGGAACTAGCTGGGGTGTTGGCATTCGTCACCCTATTAGTGTGGCTGGCTGCGCGCAATATCGGCTTTAGCACCAGCGAATTGGACAGGGCCATCAGCCGCGAGTATCCCGTCAAGGCCGTCAACTTTGTGCACCAGAACTCGTTTCCCGGGCCGCTCTACAACAATCTCGACTGGGGCGGCTTTCTCATCTGGTACATGCCACAGTATCCGGTGACGGTCGATGGACGAAATGATTTATATGGCGACCAGCTTGACCAACTCACCTACAACAGCGCACAAGGCGAATCCTATACTTCAGATCCCTATCTGAATGAGGCTGGACTCGTGCTGCTCCCCAAGAAGACACCGCTCTCAAAATTCCTGACCATTGATTCGCGATTCCGCCTGGTCTATGAAGATGCAATTTCGGTGGTGTTCGTCCGCAATTAGCGACTTCTTTAAGAACCTGCCGCTGCGGCTCTCGCACACGGTCGGCCGCTGCTATCCAGACAAGTAGCCTGCGACTTGGTTCGTTTCGGGGAGTTCTGGAACCTCAACATCACCAATGAGGGGTGTCTTCATCACATCCTTATGTGATTTAGGTCCTTGACTATTTGTCACATCCTTACGTGATCGATGGCATTATTTATAGTCCTCGAATCCATCTTTGGTCACGCTCCCGGGTGATTGGCGACATTGACGATAGCTCCCGGAGTTCATCACACTCGACACTGTATTCAAGATTCGACCGCATCGGACTTATAAATACAATCCGGAGGTCTTTCTATGAAAAAGTTAGTGTTGGTAATTCTATTCGGCGTGCTGGCTTGCGGCTTGGCCTTGGCGCAAGCCCACGGCGCCTTCACCGGCACAGCTACCGGTGTTACAAATTACGCTCCGCAAACCGACGTCCAGGGCGCGCACGAAAACGGCGGCCGTGGTTGCGCCGGCTGTCACGCACCGCACAGCGGCGGACGCGGTTCAGGCGGCAACATCATCAGCACCTCGGCCAGCCGCACCCCAGCGGGAGCCGAAGAAGGCGACAACCTCCTGTGGGGCACGGACACTATGCCGATCCAAACTGGTTATGCCACGATCATGTTTGACGGTTCTTACCCGGTTACTCTGAAGGGCTTGACCTGGAGCAGCGGCTCTCTGTACACGGGCGTTGCAACCTGCTTGAGCTGCCATGACGGCAACGTCAGCAAGGGCGCCATGATGAGCGGGCAGGCCTATGAGCAATCGTTTGGTCTGTTGAACTTCGCTACCAACGCCGGCTCCAACGGGCAGGCGCCCGCAGTTAGCCTGTACGGCAATCAGCCAATTCCCACCCTGCTCGGCAACGACTTCGGTGTGGCTGGCGACTATGCCAATGACCACCCAGTGGGTCCGCTGGCGAACCTGGGCGCAGTGGGCTCGGCCGCTCTCAATGCCACCACCGGCGGCATGATTGTCACCTTCACCGGAACCAACAACAGCGCCGTCACGATCGGCGCAACCCCTTCCTCGCCCTATGCGAATTTCATTTCTTCGTACGGTACTCCGGCAATCAACAACCTGGCGAATCCTGGCGACGGCGTGGCGGGCAACCTCTATGTGGTTTGCACTACGTGCCACAACCAGCATGTACAGAACGTTTATTCGGCTCTCGCAGGCGGATCGCCGATCTTCGGCGGCACGGTGACCTCTGCGGCGACCATATTCTATGTGAACGGACCGTACAACCCGGGCGCTCCCTATGACCCGACGCACGTTCCGTCCACCAACCGGTTCTGCCTGCAGTGCCACTTTGACCATGCGAGTGAGTACTTCGGCGCAACCGGCATCGGAACTGCGTTCTAAGCTTCTATTTCTCGGAGGTGGCTGCCAGTCTTCAGCGGTCATTGCAGAAGGGACTGCCGCACCAGAACGGCGGCCACATCGTCCTGATATTCCACGCGGAATTGATCGCGCAAAGCGGGCAGCGTGGTCAGCGCCTTCAGCATAGGGGAAGTCCGCTCCAGCAAGATAATCCGGGCGCCGGTGAAAGTTGGATCGGTTTCGAGCCGCTGCGTCCCTAAACTGACTTTGAAATATCGGTCGGTGATTTCGTCGCCGTACAGATTCACGCGGCTATCAATCGAGACCGGGTACTCGGGCAAATACCATGTCAGGAACCCACCCCAATAATAGGCGTTGAAGATAGGACCGGGAAGCCGATTGGCGCGGATAAAATCGCAGGCTTTTACCGGAAAAGCTCGACTAACCTGCTTCATCAGCGCAGGCGTAGCGGGGAGTCGGAGGATCGCCGCCAGAAACAGCACCGCAGCGAACGCCGCGACCAGTGGCCTTTCCCATTTCCACCGCTGGTTGCGGGTGTGCGCTTCACCCCGGCGCTGCAAGTCGGCCACAGCGTCAGCGATTACAGCAATGGACACGAGGGTGACGCACCACACATCCCGTTGCACTCGGAAGCCAAGCACCAGGAAGACAGCCATGGCGCCAAGTTTGAACAAATCCCGCGAGCGCTGCCGTCCCAGCAAAAAGAATGCAGCCATGATTAGCAGCATCAGCACAAAATGCTGCGGCCGCCGGAAAGCCATGGCCCGCATGTCCTGGAAGTCCTCGAACAACACTTTGCCGTATACAGTCTGGAATGCGCTCCGGAATAGTTGAAGTGGATAGGGTGTAAGCAGGGTTGCAAAGAGCGACAGTCCAACGATCGCGGAACTTTTAGCCAGCGAATGGGCAGGCGCTGGGCCCTTTACACCAGAGGAGTGCAATAGAAACCCCATGTCCTCGGCCGCTATATACAAGCCCAGCAAAACCAGTCCAATCAGAAACTGCCCATGCAGGTTGGCCCAAAGAAAAAAAATCAGCGGCAACCAGTACAGCGGCCGAACATCCCTGCGCCTGCGGCTCTCCAGCAAAAGAAGCAGTTCCACGGCAAAAAACAAAATCGAGAAAAGGATGGGCGCCGGCGGCAAGTCGACGATGACGTACTGCGCAATGGCGGAAAGTGAGACCGCGCACCAGAAATTTCCGCGCCGTCCCCCGGCTAGCAGAAAAGTCACCACGGCCAACGCCAGCTTGCAGCTCATGAGCAGGATGGCGAAAACTCTCAACCCCAGCAACCTGTAGCCTACAGCCGTTATAACGTCAAATCCCCAAGTCGTGTCTACCCAGGGCCGATCGGCATATTGCGAAAACAAACCGCTGCGCGGGGCAGCATGGTTCTGAAGTATCCAGTCTCCCGACCGCAAATGCCACCAAATGTCCCCGTTCAATAGAGGTGTAAGGGAGAACGATGTGAACCAAGGCGCAGCGGCCAACACTAAGACTAAGGCAAGAACGCGCACCGGGGCAGTGTCGAAAAATCTACCTTTCGTGGGCACGGCCAGAATTTTCTCGGTGTTTTCGTTCGGCATCGTTCACGGTCTCGCCGCATTTCCCTGCACGAGTTCCCGCTGCCTAGCCTGCATGCCGGATCTCGCATTCCCTCAGTGTTTTTCCTTCGCGGATCCTTTCGTGTTGACGGGAGCTCCAACCGTGCCGTCGGCGTTGTGGTCAACATTGTGGCACTTGAGAGTGCAGGTACCCGTGCCGCGCGCATAGGAAATGGGCGCTCTCGACTTATCGTTCCCAGCGACCACTCCCAAATCGAAATTCACTAAGCGCTCTCCAGAAACAGTCGCGGAGGGGCCCCCAATTCCATGAGCCGTATGACAGACGGAACAGGAGAATCCGGCGTTGATGTGCAACGCATGCTTGCTGAAGCTCACGTTCGACAGGATGTTGGCGAGGTTGTGACACTTGGCGCACAGCGAATACGGGCCATTTGCCCCGGGATCGACGATTGGCGGAAGAAGATTTTGGATTGTAGTTCCCGGCCCGGCGGCGGGCGGAAGCCCGGGAGCCACCTGACTGAACTCGTAACGCCGCTCCAGGATATGAGAGAAGCGCGAACCGTGCGGCCCACTCGGGCCGGTGCCTCCGAATTCCCTGTTATCGTCGCTGTTGTGGCAGTCGGTGCAGAGAATGCGTGCGTTGATAGAGCGCCCCGGCGTGTGCCCGTCCAGATTCCACATGTTTTTCAGCAGGCTGGGCTGCGGGTAGGGACTGTTACTGTCATGCATCACAGGATGGCTCGACTTTGCCGTAACCCCGAACTGCGGGATCAGGTTCAGCGGGTCCCCGGCGGTTGTCCGCGTCGGCAGGTAGCCAAACACCGGAAGTATTTGTTTGCCCGTACTGGTTCCGTGACAACGGAGGCAGGTTTCGAATTGATTGGCCGCGGGTGTCACAACGGTGGTGCCGTCAGACGCGTTGATTCCGACTGCCCCGTATTGCGAGCCACGAATGTTCGTCAGGGCAAATGTAGCCGTCCGGATTGATGCGTGCGGATCATGACAATCGACGCAGGTTGCGTGCCGGTTGTGGTTCAGCACGACACTCTCCTTGGCGGCATGCTGATTGCGTCCGGTTGGAAAAGGATGGCCGGTCTTGGCGAACTCGGCGAACACATTGGGGATCGCCGGAGAAATGTTGGAACCGCCGTTGTGGCAGTTGATACAGTTCGCGGTCGTTGGATCCATATTCGGGATTGGCCGAACAGGCCCGCTGAGTAGGGCTGCTGCGCCTGGAGCTTTGTGGGGTACGTGGCAGGACAGGCAAGCGTTCTTTTTCGCGTCGCCATAAGGTCCCAGTCCTGCCGTCTTGGACACTTTATACGCAGCCTGCTCGTGTGCACTCCGGAACCAGGAGGTGAACGGGTTGAAGGCGTTGCTCGGTGCGCGCCCTAAACTGCCGATGATTCCGCTCTGGGTTCGAATCGCATGGCCAGCCGCGTTGACGATTTGGTCGGGAACAGATACGTGGCAAGCCAGGCACAAGGCTGAATTTGCATTGTTCATCACCAGGAAGTCTTGCGCGACCGGGTCAATCGACTGAACGTGCGGTTCGTGACAGCTGGTGCACTGCACGTTGCCGTTTATCAACTTCACTGCGGGATTGCCGGTCACTCCGCCCGAAACCAGACTCGGAAGCAAATTGGGCGCGCTTTGCAAGGGCAGCTTGAAATTGAAAGGATGCACACCCTCCAGGTTCGTTCCAAACACGTCCTGGCTATTCATGGAGCCGCTCATTTTAATAGCGCCGTAGGGCGAGGTTTGCCCAGGCGCCACCGTGCCGTCATGGCAGCTCAGACATAGATTGCTGGCGGAACCGAGCGGAGGCTCCTGTACCTGGTTCACCATGGACGGATTCGAATACAGCGTGTAATTAGTAACAGTTGACAGCTTCTGGCTCCACAGAGGGGTCTGGTCGGGGCGCGCGGAATGAGGAGCGTGACAGTACTCGCAGGTGGTCAAGCTACCGGTAATCGGTGACCGGCCAAAGGGTCCCATATCGTGAATGCCGATTACATCCGTGGTGGGGACCTGCGCCTCGGTCCCAACCGCCGCAATCATCGTCACCATAATCAGAGCGCAGAAGAGCGCGAACCGGTTCAAGGTGTCGCTCCCTTCGCCTGCTTGGCCAGTCCGTAATAGTGAAATATCTGCACGCGTCGGTTAAAAGAATCCACCACAAAGATCCGGTCGTTATGATCGATGAATAATCCAGTGGGCAACTGGAACTCCCCCAGCCCCTGTCCTCTTTGTCCGAAGTAGTAAAGCAGGTGTCCCTCGCGGTCGAAGACCTGCACGATGCCCCACAGCCCGTCCACGACGTACAAATGCCCTTCGGAATCGAATCCAATGCCCTTCGGCCTAAACACGCTGCCCAGCGAATTGCCAACCTGGCCAACGGTTCCTTGAAATGAACCGTCGCGTCCCAGCAGCTCCACGCGAAAGTTCATCGCATCCACCACCAGCAGACTGCGATCGTCAAGGCGCAGTTCCGTCGGATAATGGAACTCTCCGTTGCCCGTGCCCTGCTGCCCGATGGTCTGCATCACGCTGCCCTGCATGTCCATCACGAAAATCTTGTCACGTACGGTATCGGTTACATAGATTCTCTGCGCTGCCGAATCCACCGCGATCCCAGTAGCCCGCTTGAAGTAACCTTCTCCACCCTTCAAACTGCCCAGCACGCGCCCGAACTTTCCACTGGCTTCGAATACAAAAATCTTCCCCGACTCCGAATCCGTAACATAGATATTGTCCTGGGCGTTGACCGCCACGCACTGCGGCGCCAGCATCGGATCATGCTCTTTCTCCGCCCGCTCGATGAATTTGTACTTGTGCTGCTCGAAGTCAAAAATATGAACGCCCTTCGCTCCGGGATCGGTAATGATGGCTCGCCCGCGCGAATCCACGGCAATATCGAAAGGTCGGATCATCTCCCGGTAGTCTGGTTCGCCAGCCACCACGTCCAGAACCTTGGTCCAGAATCCGGGTTTGCCCAGCACTTCCTTTTCTGTGCTGAAGCTGCGCTCGTAGGTAAGTTTGCGGCCGCCCTGCAGCAACAGATCGGGGGGCAGCGGCACCTTCTGCTTCTCTTTACTTTTGCTAGCGGCAAAAAGCGGGGTCAGCGATAGCAGGACAATGCAGGCGGCCATCCTCACCATGCCCAAATCTCCGTTTCCCGGCCAGCCTAGAATGCTTTGAACCACCTGGAAATCCCGAAGTAATAGGTCGTCACATTGCTCGGGGCGACGCCGGCGGCGCTGATGCTTTGCCGAAACTGAACCACCGAGGCATTGAAATACAACTTCCTCAAACGATATTGGAGCATTCCAGTATACAACTCGGTTTCATTGAGCGACGCCAGGCCATTCCCGGCACCCAGCGTGTAGGAGCCCAGCGTGTTGCTGTTGGCTTTCGCGTATGCCATGGATAGCGTCAGGTTCCGCCGCGGCGAAGTCCCAAAGCTCAGCCCACGGCTCACCCCGTTGTAAACCACCAGATTGTTGGTAATAATCGGCACCGGCACCGCCACCAGTCCCGTCGGAGTCAGCACTGAAGTCCCGTAGGATTTCGAATAGTTCGCTGACAGCGTAGTCCGGTGCCAGGATACTCCGGTGTTGATCGCCTCCGAATGGGAGCTGTCCCCTTTCGTTTGCACAAACGCTGTGTGGCCGCCGCCGCCGGAAAGATTCCACGACAACCCGTCTTTAAACCGGCGATGGACACCGCCGCCATAGCTCATCGCCGATTCCTGGTAGATCGCCAGCAGAGTCTCGACGTTCTGGTTGTAGTTGTAATTCGCCGACAGTTCCCAATTGCCCACGCGCCGGTTGTAATTTGCGTTCGCCACCAGGCCAGCCCCAACGTTACCCTGTTTCACTGCGCTGTCGTTCATGCCCAGCGTGACGACCAAGCCCTTGAGTATCCAGCCAAAGTGGCCGCTCACATTAACCCCAAGTTGCGTCAACCCGAACGACGATCCCCCCAGCCATAATTCCTGGCGGTTCACATAGCCATTAACAAAGATATGAGGCGTGATCGCGTACCCCGTACTCACATTCACTAGCAGTGAGCGTGATAGAGGAGTCAAGTCAGTCGATAGCAGCGTTCCCCCGGCCGCCAGCACCTGCTCCTCGAAACCGCCATACACGTTGTCGGTATAGGCTGCCGTCGCAGTGATCGGCAGCCGCCACACCTTGAATCCGAGATTGGCAAACGCATTGTCCGTGGTCCCGTTATTTTTTCCGGTCGTCTCGCCTGAAACGGTGGACGTGTAATCGGTCCGGCTGAACCCAATGCCAAAACCGCCCTCCAGAGGAAGCTTATGCCCGGTGCTGACCGAATAAGTATTGGTCGATGTGTTGCTCGACTCCTGATCGCTGCCTCCCAGCACCCCAATCGAGTTCGTGTCGGAGATCAGGTGCGCGAAGCCTCCGCCCACGTTCCAGCCTCCCAGCCGGTAAGCGCTGTGGATACCAAAGCTATCGCTCGTGATCCCGGTCTGCGCTGCGCTGCCCGGCAGGTAACTTTCTCCGCTACTCCGGGCAAAGGAAACTCCGACCGAAGGCATTCCGGGTATCAGTTCGCTCCATCCCACGCCGAAGGTTTTGCTGTTGTCCTTCGTCGTCAACCCAGTTACTCCGGGGATGCCGAATATTCCCGTGCTGTCCCAGACTTGCCCCACGCTGATGCTGCCGGGAAAGTTGCTGCCGGAGAACAGATTGACGCTCCCCGTGTAGCCACCCGTATCGAACACGGAGGCTCCATCCGCATTGGCCTGCGCCCGCGTGTAATACGGCTGCACGGTAAAAGAAAGAAAGTTGGGATTGTAGAAAGAACCATTCAGCGTGGCATTGCCTCCGAGTCCCAGTCCGTGGCTCGATCCTCCCGGGTGACTGATGTCGCCGCCGTAGCCCGCTTCCAGATCGCCGGCAAGCCCCATTTTCACGCCTTCCACTTCTATCTGCGCGGCTGCCGGCACGACCCAGAGCAGCATCAGGAGTAGGGCATAAACCGGAATTTGTCGGAAGCTGTACACATCTCTCTCCGTATCCCGATCGCTAAACCTCTTCTACCTTCGCGTGTTCTCGAAGCCGCTTGTCCAGATCAGACCGCAGCCGGTCGTACTTGGTCTTCTCCAGATCCTTCATTAGCTTGTCCTTCACTTCTGCAAACGCCACCTTCCCCGCTGGGATGTGGGCATTCAAACGGAAGAAAAAGTAAAAGCTGCCAATCTGGATCACGTCGCTGATCTGCCCCGGCTGCATGGCCAGCGCTTTCTTCAACATCACTTCCGGCAACTTCTCGCGTTCCACCAGCTTGTGGTCGCCCAGGTTCACGCGGTAATCGTCTTCCGAAATCTTCTCCGCCAGCAGCCCGAACTCCTGGAAGCTCTTGGTGGCTTTGGCTTGCTTCCAGGCATCGTCCGTCCGCTTGCGCGCCTGCTCTTTAATGTCGGCGTTAGAGTTCTCCGCCGGCATGATGGAAATTGTCTGGAATCCGAAAAGCTCGGCATGATGAAACAACTTGGGATTCTTGGCGTAGTAAGCTTGCGCTTCAGCCAGCGTAACCTTGGAGCGGTCACCCACCTCCAGCTTCAGCAGCGCATCAATCAGCAGCGAGCGGCGCACCTGCTTGCGGAACAGTTTCATGTCACCGTTCAATTCCGTCTTCAAGTAGGTGTCGAACTCTTCGTCGTTGTTAAACTTGTTGCGGTAGTCGGAAACGGCCTTCTCCAGCTTCGCAGCCGGGATGGTCATCTTGCGCCGCTCCGCTTCCTGGTACACCAGTTCTTCGTACTCGATCATGGCCAGCGCGCCGCGCCGGATCTCCGGCTCCTGCCCCTTGGGAAATCCATTGTGTACGCGCGCGTAGGGGAACATAGCCAGCATCTCGCGCAACAGGTCGCGGTCGGTGAGCACAGCGCCGTTAATCGTCACCACCGGCTTGCCAGTCGGGACCATGCTCACAGTCGGAGCCGCGTCAGCGTCGCCCGGCATAGCCGCTGGCATGGCCGGCACCGCCGTCGGCGTCGCGGCGGGCATTGTAGGGGCATGCGAAGCGACCTGCGCCAACGCCAGCGTAGGCATGAAAAACAGCGCCGCTGCAACCACCGCAATTAGCTTTGAAAACCTCATGATTCACCCCACAATTTGAAAGAACGTCTGCTTACTACATGTGCACGAACGTCGCCTTAGTCTTTCGTGCCGGGCAGTTTTCAGAGAATGCTGCAACACATTAAAAACAAATAAGTTATGTGGAAATCGGCGAGCAGGGCGGGACCCACACGAGTTGCATTTCGCAACAAAATGGGCCTTCTCCCACAGCCAAATTGGTGAAATGACACAAAGGCAGGGGTCAGGGGTCAGGGGTCAGGGGGTGGAGCAGGCCTTCTTAGGCCTGCCCAACAGTACTGCTTTAGGAATCGGGCTTTAGCCCCGGAGGTGACGCTCCGTCCAACTCTCAGTGATTGCTGGAAATGTGCCTTTGACTCTACTGACCCCTAGCCCCTAACCCCTGACCCCTTTCTTTGGGAGGAGTGCAGGCCCAAAAAACAAAAGGGGAGAGATTTCTCTCTCCCCTCCTTTTTAAAACCAAGTTAGAACGCAGTTCCGATGTTGGTCGCGCCGAAGTACTCACTCGAGTGGCTGAAGTGGCACTGCAGGCAGAACCGGTTGGTCGAGGGCACGTGCGTCGGGTCATAAGGAGCGCCCGGGTTGTACGGTCCCTGAACGTAGAAGATGCTCGCAGCAGAGGTCACCTGGCCGCCGAAGATCGGCTGTGCGCCGTGTCCGGAAGCCGAGTAAACGTTCTGGACGTGCTGGTTGTGGCAGGTGGTGCAAACCACATACAGGTTGCCAGAAATGCCGTCGCCAGGATCCGCCAGGTTGGCAACTGCCGGAACGCCGTAAGACGAGATGAAATTCGCATAGGGCGAACCCGCGGTGGCTGTGATGGCATAGCTGCTGTTGCCAGTTCCGCTGAAGGTCACGATCATGCCGCCGGTCGTGGAACTCAGAGCGGCCTTGGCTACTGCGCCTAGGTTGGCCATCGGGCCTACTGGATGGTCGTTGGCATAGTCGCCAGCCACTCCGCCATCGTTACCAAGCAGGGTGGGAATTGGCTGATTTCCGTACAGGCTAACCGCCGGTGCCTGTCCGTTGGAGCCTTGTTGGCTAGCGAAGTTCAACAGACCAAACGATTGCTCATAAGCCTGCCCGCTCATCATCGCGCCCTTGCTGACGTTACCGTCGTGGCAGCTCAAACAAGTTGCAACGCCCGTGTACAGGGAGCCGCTGCCCCAATTCAAGCCAGCCAGGGTAATTGTGTAAGAACCGTCAAACGTGATCGAAGCATAACCAGTCTCGATCGGCATGGTGTCCGTGCCCCACAGGCCATTGTCGCCTTCTTCTTGCCCTGCCGGAGTGCGGGTGGTTCCTGTGCCGCTGATGATGTTGCCGCCTGAACCGCGTCCGCCGCTGTGCGGTGCGTGACAGCCCGCGCAACCACGGCCGCCGTTTTCGTGCGCGCCCTGGACGTCGGTTACCGGCTTGTAATTGAGAACGCCGCTCGGTTGGCCGGTATAAGTCTGCCCTAGGGCAAAGCTGCATACCGCCAGCGTGAACAGTACAACTAGTGCGAATTTCTTCATTGAAGTGCCTCCTGTTGATTTGCAAATCATTATTGCCGTGTTACGGATTGCGTTTTGAACTACCTCGAGGTGATGCTTTTGGCTGCCCGAGGACAACCAAACTCGTTGCCGGCCCGTTTCGGCCGCTGAATCCTGAAGTGCTCGACTTTGAGCTACCGGGTTCATACTCACCAGTGCAATTGCACGAGCCGCACCGTAGTTTCCCACCAGGGGGGATTTGTTACTTCCGATGTAACTACTTGCCACATAAGGAGTTCCTCATTACCAGCAGGTGTTGCAAAACTCCACAAAAGCCGGCTTATGTTGAATAATGAGTCATCTCCCGCAGTTAGCTGGTGAAATCACCCAAGGAAAACCAGTTGCCAGCTGCCAGTTGCCAGCCGCCAGCAACTACCCACGAAAACTGAGGGACCGCCCGGGGCGGTCCTTGTCTTGGTCTTGATTTTGGTCTTACTGGCAACTGGCTACTGGCAACTGGCGGCTTATTTAGGCGGAACTGGCGCATCTGGCAGCTTCATCGCCTGCCTGGGCGCCGGAGTTGGTGTGGCTGCAGCTGGCGACGCGCTGGCCGGAGCTGTGGCAGCCGGCGCAGCGGCAGTTGACGCAGTGCCAGTTGCCGCAGTTGCACCCCTCGTTGCGTTCCGCTCCTGCGCTTTCTTTTCCAGCTCGGCTTTTCGGCGCTCGGCCTCAGCCTTCGCCTCATCATTCGTTATGTAGCGGTACATCTGCGTGCGCCCCAGCATTTGCTCGGAGGTGAAAATGCGATGCAGCTTGTTGTTGACGCACAGGCCAGTCAGCGCCTCGAACTGTCCCGGCAGAATTCCAAATCCTCCCATGCCCAGCAGCAAACGCCCAGTGGGGGTGAACACCTGCAGCCGGTTCAACATCGCATCGGCGACCCAAACGTGCCCGTCGGAATCGATGGCAACGCCCTTGGGCCGCGCGAAGTCCCCAGGCCCATCGCCATTCTTGCCCCATTGGCGGATGAAGACGCCATCGGCGTCAAAAACCTCGATACGGTCGTTCCACGTATCGGATACATAAAGGTTGCCGTCCTTATCCACCGCGACGTTGGTCGGCTTCGAGAAGTTTCCCGGATCGGTGAGGGTATGCATTTTCCCGGTGGTTCCGATGCGGCGCAAAAGCTTGTAGCTGTCGGCATCGTAAACCAGCACCTGATCGAGTTCCGTGTCGGCCACATAGATGAAGCGGTTTTCGGTGTCGATGGCGATGCCGTTCGGATCTTTCATCACGTCGTCGCCGAAACCGGTCTGCAATTCATGCTTGGCGTTGAACACGAGAACGTGATGCAGTTCGCCATCGGAAACAAACAGGTCGTCGTTATCGTCCATAGCCAGTCCAAAGATGGATCCAAACTTCGCATGCACGCCATGCTTGATTAGCTCGACGTCATTGTTTTCCGTGTTGAAGACGAAGATGGCGCCCACCTTGGTGTCGGCCACGTACAGCCGCCCGCGCGAATCAACCGCCAGCCCGTAAGGTGCGATGAGCTGAAAACGCACTTTCTTGCCGCCGTTCTTATCAGTCTCCGGCGCGGTGCCTGCCATACGGTCCATCCACGAAGCTTTCGGCTTGGACTTGCCCGGCTGGGGAATTTCCGGCCTCTCGGCGGAGAAGTAATCGAGATACTTCAGCCGCGGAATCGCGGGAGGCGCAGGAAACACGACTACCTTGGTAAAGTCCGGCGCGGTTCGCGCAGGCGGCGGAGGAGGCTCTGCCTTCTTTTTCTTTTTGTCACCGAGGGCCGCTGGCGCAGCCCAGGTCAAGGCCAGCACAACCAGCACCAGCGCTCCCACAAATTGTTTGCGCATCGATTTCTGCCCACAGTCAGACATTGCTACTGCCCTCCTTTTGACGACCCCGAACCAATGATCCCCTTGTGACAGGTCTTGCAGAATGCCTGATTATTCGCCTGATCTTTTATCAGCAGATCAGGCTGCGCCGACGCGTGCGGCTGATGGCAGGTCAGGCAATTGATCGGGGTCACGACTTTGGTCAGATCGTTCGGATCCACCAAGTCCGAAACCGGATGCCGTTCCACGGGATGGCCCGTCCCATACTTCAGCGGAATAACCGGCACCTTGTTGAAATAGTCCTCCGGCAACTTGACCGTGCCGTCGAAGATCGTTACCAGATGTTCGCTCTCCAGCTTCTTCGGCTTGGCGTCGGGACCGTGGCACTCCAGGCACAGCGGGTTGGGTTTGTTCACCCGCAGCAGATGCTCATTATTATTGCCGTGCGGATCGTGACAGATGGCGCATCCCTGCTCGAAAGCCGGCTGATGCGCATAGTGTTTTTTGCCCTGCTCTGCCTGATCGCTGTGGCAGCCCAGGCAAACCGCAACCCCGTTCGGCTTGGGGAATCCCGGGGAGCGGCCGGCATGGGGATTGTGGCAGTCAGTACAATCGCCCGCTGCGCCCGGGTGCGGAACTTTCGCTTTGTCAATCTGTTCGGCCTTGTCGGCGTGGCAGGTGACGCATATTTCTTTTGCTGTGGCTGCGGTCAGGACCACCTTACCATCCTTCGCGGGCAGGTGGCAGGTATCGCACGACTTCGATTCAAACGGATTGTGCATGAAGGCCCGCATCAGCTTCGGCGCCGCCGACTGATGCGGATCGTGGCATGAGAGGCAGTCGGCCTTTTCGAACGGCTGCCCCTGATGCGTCTTCACCAGAGCGGCGTCCTTTACATCGTGGCAATCGACGCAGAGCGCGGGAGCGTCTTTGGTCAAATGGTAATCAAACTCGCGCTTGCCCCGTTCCCCGGTCTTGTGCGTGATGTGGCAAGTCGAGCAGCCCATGTCGAGCGCTGCGTGGCGGCTTCCCTTCTCCGCAACATTCGTTCCCTGGGTGTGGCAAGTGAGGCAAAGATTGTCTTTCTTGGAGTCGCCGGTGGTGTCCTTCAGCAACTGATTCTTGTTGTCGGAGGTATGCGGATCGTGGCAAGTCAGGCAATCGCGAACCGCCGGCGGGTGTACTTGTCCCTTGATCTGCGTAGCATCTTTGTCGGCGTGGCAGGTGAGGCACATCTTGTAGGGAGTAGCGGTGATCAGCTTGACCCGCGTCGTTTGCCGCGTGACCCGCACCTCATGACAACTCATGCAGCCCATGGCAATCGCGGAGTGCACCGCCTTGCCCTTGGTCTTGTCTTCATGGCAGCCAAGACAGGTGGAGGCATCCGCCTTCGGATCGAGAGGAACTGGATGCTCCTTGGCGGAAACGCGGCCCGCAAACGCGAACACAAGCAGGAAAATGAGCGCGCCTAGTTTGTGCCTGTTCCCGAACTTAGACGTGAAGGATCCCACACCCACAACTGCCTCCTCAGATGCTGGTTGCATGATGCTTGTGCAAGCATCTCGCCTTTGTTTCCCGCTTCGGTAGATTTCTAAACCTCCTTTGTAACAGATTGCAACAGAATCAGTTGACGATCTGGTTCGACTCCGCGGAGAATCGCACTCGTCATCGGATCCCGTCAGGTTGGGGGCTTATCCCACAGTGCAATGGTCAAAATCACCCAAAGTAACTAGGCTCACGCTTCCATGCTCTTGGAGCCTGAAAATTGGACCTGCGCAACCCACTCCGGGCCTGTGATCAGTTCTGCCAGTTTGGGACCCGGTTCCTCTGTGATTTCAGTCACATGCGAATGTGATGTTATGACATGAAAAGTGTGCGCCTCAGAATGAATTCGGCCGAAATCACATTGCTTTAACAGCTTCTTCTGGACTATCACCCTGCGTGAAATTCCCGTGCAAGTCCAATCCATTGTGTGATTTGGCACAAACGAGCCCCGGCGAGTTTTCTAACCAATCCTGCCTATTCTCTGGAATTTCAGCAACTTCCGCAGTTTCTCCGTAATGGCGCAAGACGTGCTTTGCTTATGCGGGGAAGGGGGAACACAAATGGGGGCACAAGTCCAATCTGTACCTCGAAAAGTCTGGCAAACCCTCGGCGCAATCAAGACCGGCGTCATTTTGCTGATCCTCGTCGTTATCCTCTCGGCAGCAGGAACCGTGATTCTGCAGCGGCCCGCAACCGAAGCCGAGGAGATGCAGCGTGCCTATTCGCCTCAAGTACTGCGCCTGCTCGATGCACTGAAGCTTACCGACGTCTTTCACGCCTGGTGGTTCGTACTGCTGCTGAGCCTGGTCAGCCTCAGCATCATTTCCGCTTCGATTCAGCGCTTTCCCAATGCCTGGAGATTTTTCTCGCGTCCTTATAAGAGTCCTGATGAAGCTTTCCGCAAAGGGCTGCCTGGTCACGCACTGATTCCGATAAAAGACGAAGAGACCGCATTGAGCGTCGCAGAACGCGTGTTGCAAAAGGCCGGCTTCAGGCCGGAGCGCATTGTGCGCCAGAACAGCTTTTCGCTCTTCGGCGAGCGCAACCGCCTTTCTGAAATGGCGGTTTATATCGTGCACGCCAGCTTGCTTCTCATTTTTCTTGGCGGCATCGTCAACGCGCTCTACGGCTGGCGTGGATTCGTCATGCTGACCCGCGGGCAAGAGTCGAGCCAAGTGAAGCCGCAGAACGGAAGCGCTCGACAGTTGCCCTTTGCCGTACGCTGTGACGGCGCTGGCCAGGAGAACTATGCTGACGGATCTCCGAAACGTTGGTGGTCCGATCTCTCAGTGGTGAAGGACGGGCAAGTCATCCTGCGCAAGCAGATCGTGGTCAATGATCCACTGGTTTATCGCGGAGTGCGTTTTTATCAGGCAAGCTACGGCAACACCGGCAAGCTCGACTCGTTAGCGCTCACCGCCACGCCGCGGGTAGGCCAGGACCCAAAAGAATTCACAATTGGTCTGAACGAGACGCACACCCTGGACGCCGATACTACGGTTCAACTCGCCGAGTTTATTCCTGACTATGTGGTGCAGGATGGTCATGTGTATGCCCGCTCCACTGAGCTGGAAAATCCAGCGGCCCATCTGATCGTGGAATCCAAGAAATCAGGTCAAGCGATAAACGTCTGGGTCGGTTCAGGCTTGGAAGAAGACGCTGCTTCGCCCTACACATTTCGAGGCAAGGATGTACAAATGGCTTACTTCACCGGCCTCGAGGTCTCGCACGAGCCCGGGCAGTGGTCAGTGTGGGGTGGCGTAATCCTCATGGGATTCGGCCTCGCTTTGGTGTTTTACTTCGTCCACAAGCGGGTGTGGGCTGTGCCGGTGCGAGACGCCCGTGGCCAATTAAAACTTTGGATTGGCGGCACCGCAAACAAAAATAAAGATGCATTCGCGCAGCAATTTCGCCATGTAGTTGAGCAAATCGAGTCCGAACTCAAGATTTCATCGAAGGCAGGCGCCGAGGCGCCCGCCGCTGCACTCGCCGGAAAATAAATTCGGCAACGGAGGAAGCGGTTATGGCACGAGTCGCAAAAGCCGAACAGCAACCAGCAGTAGCCACCGGTGCAACGCTGGTTGTAATGGTAGGACTAGGGGTCGCCTTCCTGCTGTTCATGGCGTTTCTGAACGTGGTCAAGAGCGGCAACCTGCTCAACGACTCCAATCTGCTTTACGCAGCGCTCATCTTTTACGCGGGCGCGGGAACGCTTTATCTCGCCTTTGGCATCACCGGCCTTCCCTCCTACATTCGCTTCGCCTCTCTGGCCACATGGGCAGGATTGCTGGCCAACACGGGCGCGGTGGCGCGCCGCTGGTATGAGGCAGGGCATCCGCCGTTCGCCAGCATCTACGAGATGCTGCTCATGTTCGTCTGGACGCTCGCCGTGCTCACGCTGATCGCCGAGAAAAAATACGGCGTGAAGATCATCGGCACGGTGACCATGCCCGTCGCGATTGTCGGCGTGATCCTGATGCAGTTGCTGCGCACCGAGGTTCGTCCACTGGTGCCCGCACTGCAATCGACCTGGCTGCACGTGCACGTCACGCTGGCCATGCTGGCCTATGCGGCCTGCGCCCTGAGCTTCGCCTTGGCCATGATGTTCCTCATCCAGGACAAGATGAAAACCGAAACTTTTCTGGCCGCGACCAGCCTGTTTACCGTGGCCACGTATGCCGCCATTCTGACCCGGTTCGAAAAATGGGGAGGACTCAGCGTCGTCGCCTGGAACCCGGAAGAAAAGTCGGAAGTGTTCATCGCAAAAGGCGTAAGGCTTTTCGTGGTGATTCCCGACCTCGGCTGGTTGATGGTTTTGGTCTTAGCCGCAGTGGCTGCTCCACTGTTTCTTTATCTGATCTGGCGCAAGACGCAAGACGCTGGATTGCTCACCATGGCCAATCGAGCGGTATTCCTCAGCATTCTGCTGCAGATCCTTGCCCTCGCGTTCTTTGTGTTGCGGGCACGCGACGGCCGTTATGCCTCCCTCGACGCCGAGGGCTTGTTCCCCACGACCCTAGCTGCCAGCCCGTTCATTCTCTCCGGCCTCATCGGAACAATCTTTGTCTCGCTGTTGTACTTACTGCTGCTGTGGAGGCGCGACGATCTCGAGCGCATGTTGCCCAAGGCGGACGAACTCGACCGCATCACTTACAAAACCATCGCGATCGCATTTCCCTTACTCACCCTGATGATCGCGGCGGGCGCTTACTGGGCCAATCGCACCTGGGGATCGTATTGGAGCTGGGATCCAAAAGAAACCTGGGCGGCGATTACTTGGCTGGTGTATGCCGGTTACTTGCACATGCGCATCACTCGCGGATGGCGGGGCCGGCGCGCCGCCTACTTCGCCATTGCAGGCTTTGCTGTAGTGATGTTCACCTTCTTCGGAGTAACCTACTTGTTGCCGGGATTGCACGCTTATGCCTGACCGCACCGAATTCGCGGCTCTGGCCAACGGCCTACTCACACAGGGAGCCGGCACGGCTCAGGAGGAGGATTCCCGATTGAGTTCCGTTCGCGTCAACTGGCAGCTCAAAGCGATCTTGCCGATCGGCATCGTCCTGGTGGCAGGTCTGCTGCTTTTCACTCTCGCGACCATCTCTCTGCGTGACCCCGAACGCCACGCCGTCCTGATCGTCGCTGGGGCCGGTGCCGTCGCCATTTGCGCCGTGGCCATGCTCGCGCTCGCCTATCTGATTCAGCGCCCCATGGTCGAATTGCAGGAGAAAATGGACCAAGTCAGCGAAGGCGACCTCGACGTCTCCGTCAGCTTCGCCAATCGCAACGACGAGATCGGAGATCTCGGCCGCAACTTCAATCACATGATGCGGCAGCTTCGCGATAGCCGTGAAGAAATTGAGGTTCTTCATCGCACGCAAATCTCTCGCGCCGAACATTTGGCAACGCTCGGCGAATTGGCCGCGGGCCTGGCTCACGAAATTCGCAACCCGCTCGCAGGAATTGCCGGAGTGATCGAAATCGTCGGCCGCGATCTGCCCCCTACCAGTCCAGCTCGTGCAGTCGTGAAAGATGTGCGTCAGGAAATCGCGCGCATCGGCCGCACGCTTACCGATCTTCTCGAAACTGCGCGCCCGCATCCCCCGCAGATTCGTCAGAGCAGCCTCAACATCACGGTCGAACATGCGGTAATGCTGGCCCGCCAGCAAGTGCTCTCAAAACCCATCAAGATCGAACTGCAGAAGGCGCCCGATCTCCCGGACGTCGAACATGACAGCGATCAGATTCACCAGGTGCTGCTGAATCTTCTCTTGAACGCAGTTCAGGCCATGGACGGAGCCGGTACCGTACACGTGCAGATCGGTTCGCAAGACAATTGCGCCAATGTGGTGGTCAGCGATACCGGACGCGGCATTTCTCCTCAGGTTCTATCCAACATTTTCCGGCCCTTCTACACCACCAAAGGCAACGGCACCGGCCTGGGCCTGTCTCTCGCCCGCCGCATCGTGGAAGAACATCACGGCCACATCGAAGTCAGCAGCGTGTTAGGAAAAGGCAGCCAGTTCACCGTACTGCTGCCCTTCAAAATGCCAGCCTCCGAAACCGCCTCCAAGACCGCCTTGAATTAAGCAACGCCAAGACAGCGCTGAAAGTCAGACCGCAGTAGCGCTGGCGTCCCGCCGGCTGTCGCGGGCGCATTTTGCGCTCGCTGCCCACAGCGCCGCCACAACCATTCCTTCAGCCCCCAGCGAAGCACTCTCCCCTCAATTCGTAGTAAATTAAACACGGGGATGCCTACCGAGAAAATCATGGTCGTGGACGACGAGCGCCTGGTCCGCTGGTCCCTGCGCCAGAAGTGTGAAGAGTGGGGATACAACGTAATCGAGGCCGATTCCGGCGGTCCCGCGCTCAAACTAGCCCAGCGTGAATCGCCCGACCTTGTTCTGCTCGACGTCCGCATGCCCGACCTCACCGGCATCGAAGTTCTCGATGAACTCAAGAAAAACGGCGACGCCCGCGCCGTAATCATGATTACCGCCGACCCTCAACTCGACGACGTCAAAGCTGCGCTCAAGCTCGGTGCTTACGATTTCGTCGGCAAGCCCATCGATTTCGACGAGCTTCACGTCACCATCAAGAATGCGCTCGAAGCCACCAGTCTGCGCACTGAGGTTCAGTCACTGCGCAGCGAGATGCGCCGCGGCTCCGGTTACGACAGCGTAGTCGGCGTCTCCCCCAAGATGACCGAACTCATGAACTTCGTTCGCAAGGTAGCGGCCAGCGAAGCCACCACAGTTCTGATTCAAGGCGAAAGCGGCACCGGCAAAGACCTGATCGCCAAAGCCATTCACTACGAAAGTTCGCGCCAGGAAAAACCCTTCGTAGCCATCAACTGTTCAGCCATCCCCGAAACGCTGATGGAAGCCGAACTCTTCGGCCATGAGAAAGGCGCCTTCACCGATGCCAAGACGATGAAGAAGGGACTCTTCGAGGCAGCCGACGGCGGCACGCTCTTCCTAGACGAAATCGGCGAACTCTCTCCTCTGCTGCAAGCGAAACTCTTGCGCGTGTTAGAAGATCAGGTAATCCGCCGCGTCGGCGGTATCAAAGACATGCAGGTAGACGTGCGTGTAATCGCCGCCTCCAACCGCGATCTAGAAAAAGCCGTGCGCGAAGGCCAGTTCCGCCAGGATCTTTATTATCGTCTCGCCATCATCGCCATCTTCATCCCGCCGCTGCGCGACCGCAAAGAAGACATCATGCCGCTGGTCGATTTCTTCATCGACCGCTACAACCGCCGCTTCAAGAAGTCCATTCGCGGCATCACCGAAGAAACTCGCCGCCTGATTCTCGGCCACAACTGGCCGGGCAACGTCCGCGAATTAAAGAACACCATCGAGCGCGGCATGATCCTGGAAGACGAGCCGTTGCTGCGCCCGGTGTACTTGCCATTCTCCGTGGGCGAATCCGGAGGCCGCACCGTCTTCGAACGCACCTCCCCCGCCGACGGCGGCCAGCCCCTGCCCAACGGCCGCATGTTGCCGCGCCTCTACATCCCCGAAGGCGGGACCTCTTTGGAAGAGGTCGAGCACGCCATGGTCGAACTAGCCATGCGCCAAGCCAACGGCAATCAAACCCACGCCGCCAAGCTGCTCGATATAAGCCGCGACGCCCTCCGCTACAAACTAAAGAAATTCGGCCTAATCCGCGGCGACGACGAAGGCGCGCAGTCCAGCACGGGTGAGGATTCCTAGAACTTCGGCCTAATCCGCGGCGACGACGAACGCGCACCCACCGGCGTAGCCGAAGATCAGTAGCCGCTACCACAAAGTCCTTGTCGTTCCGACGAGAGGAGGAACCTGCTCTCCCGCCAAAAATTGTCATCCTGAGCGAGGATTTCGCCCCGCCCTTGCCCAAGCCGCGCGGGTAGAATGATGTTGCATACGTCAATCTATGCCCAGCTTCAATCATTTCCGTCGCCGCCTTCGACGACTCGTGCTTGCATTAAAACTGAGCATTGGCGTTTTTCTGAGAAGAACCTCACGTCAATACCATAAATATGTGAAGAATCTTTATCGCTGTTTGGGCCTTGTCTTTTTCACTTTTCTTCTGACTTTGCTTGGATTTGAAGTTGCCCACTACAAATCTTCTCTGACATCACACGCTGAAGGTCTTAGCACAAGCGGCATACTCTCTCAACTAGGCATTGCTGTGGGAGCTGCGATGTTAGGGGTAATAGGCATCGTGTTTTCCTTGAGTCTATTCTCGATCCAACAGGTAGCTGAACGCGGAACCAGCCTTACGCTGAGAGAATATGCCCAGGATTGGGTCCTGCGGCTCGTCTATAGCTGCTTGGCTGCTTTTACGGTTCTTGCCATGGTCACAGCGCTTCTGAAAAAAGAATCCGCTGCAATCGCCGTGACATTAAATTTCATAATTTTGGCAGCCACAATTTTTCTCCTAAAACTCTACTTCAACCGGACAATCAAATTCTCGGATCCACACTTCATCATTTCGAAAATTGCCGGACGGGCGAGAAAGCATCTAGCTGTCATACAAAAGATTGAACACGCAATGGAGAAGGAAGTGCGACATCAGCGTAGGAAGGGGCGCGTCTGAAACAACAGCGCATCAACTGGCGACAGCTTCGGTTTGTACTGTTCGATCGAAACCCCACTCTGTTTGCCACGTTCCAACTATCGCTTGACGAGCTTCATGTAATCATCGTCCGATATGCTGAGCTGAAAAAGTATGATGTCACACGACATGCCCTCGGTGAAGTCAAAGACCTATTGTCACAGTATTTGATGGCTCGCGACCGATCTCTTCGGATTCCGAGCAGCCACATGGGGTTGTTTTTCCCGTCGGAAAATCGTTTTGACGCGGTTTTGACACAGCAGCTAGAACATTTCAAAGCACATGCTGACCGGGGCATCGCCAACTCGGATCAAGAACTGATAAAAGAGGTCACTGCGGCGCTGGCTGATCTAAGCAAGGCATCTTGGCCAGTGCGTTCTTACTTCCCGGACCACGGTTCGAATCCGGTGGCATCCTTCGTGGCAGCTTATCTGTGGGGAGTGATCAAGGATGCAGTGAACCGTCAGCTTGATGATGTGGGGCTGGTTGGCGCAGATCAGCTCCGAGAATTGTGCGCTGGCTCTATTGATCGCGACTTCTACTTGGATGCGACTACACAGGCCGGAAGACTGGAAGAGCTTGGTACGAGCGCAATATTACTGATGAGCGACGTAGTACTGAACGCAGCAGTACGCGGGCTGTCCGACTGCCTTCTGCACAATTGCGTCTATGGTCGGCCAGGCACCTACATAACCAAGCATGTGCTTGAAGAGCTATTCCGATTGTCAGCATTGCGATTGGGAAGCCCTCTCGGCCTCGACATGAACAAAGTTGCATACTCGGTCGGTCCGTTCATCAGCGTGACAGAACGTTCCAGCCTCGCCCAAACAAACATTGCTCTTGTAAATGGCATCGTGAACTTGTCCAGTACTGACAATTGGGATGCGCTTGAGCGGCTCCGATCATCGTACCGGGAACTTAACGATCAGCTTGGGCTTCGCCTGGCCGAACTCGGCACGGAAGCGGTAAAGAAAAACTCCTTCCTGATGCATTATCTGAACAGCAGCTTGGAGGAGATAGTCAAAAGCCATGTTTGGCTCTGTCGCGCACTAGAGAAACTCCCCAAAATTGAGGTGCAAGGCTGGGAGGCAGCCCGAGAGCAGGAAAGCCGCATCTCCTTTATAAAGAAAATTCATGGCTTCATATCTCGGGAAACTACTGGGGTTTATTCACGAATAATCCCTTCGATGTTTGAATCCAAGCAGTTGGGATATTTGGACGACACTCTAGAGCTACAATCATTGTTCGCCTTTTGGTGTATGGACTTAAACATGGTGGACGGTGCGATTGCTGCGAGTAAGCGCATCGCTGATGCTTGCAAGCAGCTACTCGAACAGCAAAATGCAGATGTCTATCGCTCTGCACGGCAGTCGATATTGGTAGCTGAGGTCGCCATCTATGCTCTTGCTAGAGACGCAAAGGCCGTTTTCACTGCCGCCATCAAACAATACGGTGACTTTCGAGCGCAATTTAAGGAACGGTATCCAGATTTGCGATTCGTAGGGGATTTCGAATCAGCGGAGGAATCCATCCTAGAGGGGCGAACGCATACGATTTTCGATTCCCATGCCCAGCAATTCCGTTCGGTGGTCAGACAGGAGCACGTTCGTTCGTTTTTTCAGATCCTCGGTGGAAATGCCGCCGAGTAGAAATTAGGCTCAAGCCGACAGGAGGGCGGGCGGACGACTCAAGCCTGCTTCGGGGTCGACCGGGAACGGTGATATGTGGCAATATGGGAAACTAGGGGACAGGGAAACCAGGGGACAGAAACCAAGCTGCGGACCTAGAACGACAAAAGCGGGTCGGGTTTGTCTGGCGGTTGCGGACTTATTGTGGCAGCATCTTTCTCGGGGAGCGATAGCTCCATGTACCTTTTAAGGTACGCCTCGTGCCTGTCAAGTCTACTTTAGTAGACATTCGACCCCCTCGAAAGTAGACATTTCTTCCACAGCCTAACCGCTTGAATCCATGGATCCGACCAAAAGCCCGCACGAAGAATCAACAACTTACGCCGAAACTTTTCTGCAAAGTGAAATGTTCCAGTTGGAACATTCGCGCAATGTTCCAACCGGAACATTAGAGGCGAAAGACGGAAGCTAAGCGCTAGAAACTGAGAACCGAGAACTGAGAACTGCCCTAAGAAATGGTGCCGGCAAGCGCCCGTTCCGGCGTTTGCAGGTGGAACAATCGCTGCACTAAAGCTGTCATCTGTTCCTGTTCCACCTTTTCTGGAAGTTCCTTGAGTTCACGGGCCAGGGACCCTGCGATTCGCTGCGTCATCCGGGACATCACCGCGTCCATCATTTCGTCCTGATCCTTGGAGAACGGTCCGTTCTCCTGTCGAAAGGACTCCAGTTCTTGCCGGCAAAGTTCATCGAGCCGCTGGCGCAGGGCCACGATCGTCGGGACTACACGCTCCGCCAACAGCTTGCGGCGGAAGCCTTGGGCTTCCGCCTGCAGAATTTTTTCAGCGTCGGCGGCGGCCGCTTCACGCTCGCCCGCATTGTGATCGACCACGTTTTCCAGATCGTCAAGATCGTAAAGGAAAACGCCCTTGACTTCGCGGACCGCGGAGTCAATGTCGCGCGGCAGCGCGATATCGACAATCACCAGCGGCCGATTCTCACGCCCGCGAACCAGATTCTCGGCCTCCTCGCGGCTCAGAATCGTGTGCGGACACGAAGTCGAACTAATAAGGATGTCGGCATCCGCCATGTGCTGCCAGCGCTCTTCAAAAGCGACCGCAGTTCCGCCGAGTTTTGTCGCCAGTTCGTTGGCGTGCTCGAGAGTACGGTTAATCACCTTGACCGAACTGGCGCCGTGGTTGAGCAAGCCGCGCGCGGAAAGTTCGCTCATCTTGCCCGCACCTAGCAGCAGCACCTTCTTGTTTTCCAGGGACCCGAAAATCTGGCGTGTGAGTTCGACAGCCGCATAAGGAATCGAAACTGCTGCGTTGCCGATCGCCGTCTCGCTGCGCACGCGCTTCGAAACCGTGAGCGCCTTCTGCATCACCGCGTCGAGGAACCGTCCAGTCGCGTCAACTTTCTGCGACTGCTGCCAGGCCTGTTTTACTTGATTGATAACTTGAGGCTCGCCGAGCACCATGGAATCGAGACTGGAGGCGACCCGGAAGATGTGGTGAAGGGCTGCTTCATCCAGCAAACGATAGAAGTGCTTCCATTCGCACAGCATGAGTCCATATTCGGAGCCGAGCAACCGCATCACGGAGTTGGCGGCCAAAGTGACATCTTTCGCCCACAGCAGGAACTCAGTTCGGTTACAGGTGGCCAGAACGATGACTTCTTCAATGCCCTCCGCCCGGGACAACTGCACCAGGGCGTCATACCGCCGGTCTTCGCTAATCCAGAACCGCTCGCGCACGGCCACCGGGGCTGTACGGTAATTCAGGCCCACCACCATGAGAGTAGGTTCCACGGCGTAAACTCCTCCCCGCTGCCTTGCTGAAAAGCACCCCGCGGGCCAAACGCGATTTCAACGACAACAGGCGATTGGCCTTTATTTTCAGATCGTTAGAACTGTTGTTTATTGAAACAGCGGAACTTAGGAGTGGGGATTGCGGAGTCTCACCCTCGATGGGCGCGAATTGACCCGCCGTTTGACGGCGTCAACCGAGATGGAATCCTGCGACTAGCGGGATTCCGAAGATCACAGCGTGAGCGAGTTCAGTCCAGCCCAGCCTGCGCACTGCCAGGGTTTCTCACCTTCAAAGAACCACGCCATGCCGCGAACCAGAAGTGGCACGAATGCCAACGCCGCCAGCCCGGGTTCGTAGACCCGGCTTCCTGGCGTTAATTTACGGCGAGCACCAGCAAGGTGGCGTCGTCCTGGAATTGCGCACCGCAATAGTCCGACACCTGCGCAAGAAGTTGCCGGTTCAACTCAGCGGCGGAACTCGCCGCGTGCGATTTGCCGAATGCAGCAATCCTCTCCACCCCAAACTCTTCGCCTTGCGCGTTCTCGGCTTCGGTGATGCCATCGGTAAATAGAAGGAGCCGGTCTCCCGATTTCAGATTCACGCTGAAGTCCTGGTAATTCCACGAGGGGAAAACGCCGAGCACGGCGCCGCTCTGATCCAGAGTGCGAACAGCGCCGGCCGAGACCAGAATCGGATAGGGATGGCCAGCGTTGCAGTAGCAAAATGTCCGCGCATCGGTGTCGAGCACGCCGCAGAAAAATGTCACGAACTTGTTGGCGGTGATGCTTTCGCGCAGCATGCCGTTCAGGATTCCGCACACGCGCGCCGGGCTATCCAGGTCGCGCACAGACGCGCGCAGGCTGGCCTGAACATTCGCCATCAGCAAAGCGGCGGGCACTCCCTTGCCGGAGACATCTGCAATGCAGGTGGCCAGCCGGTTGCCTTCGAGCCTCAGCACATCGAAGTAGTCTCCGCCGACCGCGCGCGCTGGACGCCAGGCGGCGGCTAAGGCGATTCCCGGAAGCTGCGGAATTTTCTTGGGCAAAAGCGACTGCTGGATTTCGCGGGCGCGTTGCAATTCCTGCTCGTGAACCTCTAGCCGGGCTGCGCCCGACTGGACCATGTGCTGCAGTTCAAGGTTGCGGTCCTCAAGGCGCGACCTCGTCTTGTTGTAGAGAAAATTCATCACACCGTAGACAAAAGTAATCAGGAATGGCATCTTCCACCCGGTGAGGAGCAAGTGCCCAAGCGCTTGCGGACTGGGCGGGGCCAACCACCAGACGATTACGCTGCTCAGCACGTATACCGGAAACAGCAATACACATAGCAGGGTCAGGAAGATCAGCCAGTCATAGGGAGACGGTTTTTCGTACAGCGCGTGCAACCATTGCAGTGGAGGCGAGACGAAATTGCCGATGCACAGCGAGTACAAAATGACAGTCAAAGGATTTATGGGCTGGCCAATGGCCCAGAAAATTGCGCAACCAACAAAGGCAATGAACAAATAAATGGCCTGACTGCGGAAGTACACGATCAGCCGTTTGGAACCGACGGCTGGAATCCGGATCGGCCCCGGTGGGGAAAGGCGTTCGACCGGCGATGGCGCGGCCTTCAATGCGAAGCCTCGGCTGGCATAATCTCCTTTTCCTTCACAATTTTGCTGCCAGGTTCGTAGACGCAGAACGGCTCTTCATCCAGATAGTTGCCGGTGGCGGCGTAGGCACGCGCCCGGCAACCCATGCAAACGTTGCGGAACTCGCAGCAACCGCACTTCCCTTTCAGATTGTTCACGTCGCGCAGCTCGTTGAACACAACCGAGTTCTCCCAAATCTCGGCGAACGGCTGGTTCTTCAGATCTCCTGCCAGCGCTGGCAGATATCCGCAGGGATAGACTTCGCCCTGATTCGAGATGAAGCAGACTGCGGTTCCCGCCAGGCATCCCTTGGTCATGGCGTTCATGTCGGAAGGATGAGTTCCCGGATGTCCCAGGGCCTTGCCGATACCCTTGGGCTTCAACTCGATGCCAGTTGAACCGGGCATCGTCATGTCAGTCGGGCCAATCGCGGGTGCGGTCTCAGTCACCGGCTGCGCAGCCAGTGCGGCCGCGACCGCAGAGCGCCGCTCTGCCACGCGCCGTTGACGAACCACGCGGAAGTAATGCGGCGCACAAGTTGCCTTCAACTCGATGCCACCTTCGAGCGATTGATCATAGAACCAGTTCAGCATGCGCTCATACTCTTCGGGAGGAACCATTTGCTCGGCCGCAATATCCACACCACAGCCTACCGGCACCAATAGGAATGTGTGCAGCGCGTCGGCGCCGATCGACCTCGCCAGTTCGAGCACATGCGGAAGTTGATGAGCATTGTGACGGGCGATGGTGGTGTTGATCTGCACCGACATGCCGAGAGCTTTGAGATTGCGAAAACCAGTAATAGCTGCATCGAATGCGCCCGGAATGCCGCGGAAAGTATCGTGCGTCAGCGCGTCGGCGCCATCCAGGCTGATGGCGACGCGCTTCACGCCACTATCCACAATCTTCTTTGCAACTTGCTTGGTCACGAGCGTGCCATTCGTCGCCAGCGCCACGCGCAGACCTTTACTGGTGCCATAACGGGCCAACTCGAAGATATCGGAACGGAACAGCGGTTCCCCGCCGCTGAGCACAAGAATAGGAGCTGACACCGCGGCAATCTGATCGATGATCGCCTTTGCGGGTTCGGTCGAGAGATCGTCGGGAGAACTTAACTCCGTGGCGCTCGCCCGGCAATGGATGCATCGCAGATTGCAGCCTTTGGTCAGCTCCCAGAAAATCAGCCTTGGCTTGTTTTGGTGCCCCTGATTTACGTGACTAGGATTGATATGAATTGAATGATGCCCGCTGCTGTTTGAAGAAGTCATTTGCGCTTAGCCTCCCACTTGAACCGGTGCGCTTAGGCCCCACCCACGACGCAACGATAAAGCAGGGCTCATCTTCGGGCGGTGACACTCATCACCGGAAATTGTGATCTCTGTCACGAGAAGCAAGTCTTTTTGAATGTTGGGTCTTGGGGTGGAATCGGGAGGTTTTCGGGCGCCATGGGCACGAACTTCCATCTGCGATCGATCGAGCCCGCACGGGAGCGCTAGTTGTGATTTGCGATGTCGCGCAGGGCTCCTGAGTTGCGGATCACCAGCGTCGAGCCTTTCGACTGCACGATCTGGCGCTTCTTCAGCTCCGCGAACAACCGGGTAACCGTTTCCCGCGAAGTTCCGATCATCTGCGCGATTTCCTCGTGGGTGAGCCGAAGTTTCAACCGCAGTTCCGGTCTGCCGGACCCTCCATTTTTAGAACTCCATTCCAGAAGCAGTGCCGCCAATTTCTCCGCGGCGGAGTGCGACAGACCCAGCGAGCGCACTTCCTTGCAGGCGTTGTGATATTTTTCGCCTAACTGCTCGGCCACTTTGAAGCAGGCCTCGACATCCTCCTTCAAGAAATGGAGGAAGTCGTCGCGTTTGACGAAGTTAACCTGGCAAGGGTCGATCGTTTCAGCAGTCACCTCATAGGGCTTGCCAGAGATAGTCGCGCTCAACCCCAGCACTTCGCCGGCTTCGGCGAGCTTCACGATCATCGTCCTGCCGTTCGGGGAGTTAATCGAGAGCTTCACACTGCCTTTGCAGATGACAAAGATGCCGCGGGGCAGTTGACCTTCCACAAACAGCACTGCGCCTTGAGGATAGGCCGTCGCATACTTAATATTTTCAAAGGTTTGCAGCGCAGCCGGCGGCAGATCGCAGAAGATACGCTCGGCCCGCAGCTTGCAGGTTAGGCAGCTTTCGACAATTTCCATTCCATATGGCGAGAGCATATGCCCGCCTCCTAAGTCTGTGCTCAGTGTCCGTCTGAATGGAAGCCTTTGGCTGTGCTGTGCGGCACATGCTAATGTGACGGTCCTCACAATTCCGCGATTGTGACGAGGATCACAATCCTCTGTGACTTGCCTTGCTGCGCCGATCTCCGGCATCGTCCATTCTTAGTCAGTCGTTCTTTAGGCAATCGGTGGGAACCAGAACATCACAGACATTTCATTGCACGTCGAGGCAGGATCATGAAGCGTAAGTTCAAGACCATGGATGCAAACGAGGCGGTCGCCTACGTCGCCTACCGCGTCAACGAGGTTATTGCCATCTATCCCATCACTCCTTCTTCGAATATGGGCGAATGGGCGGACGAGTGGGCGTCGCAGGGGATTCAGAATATCTGGGGAACGGTGCCCCACGTAATGGAGATGCAGAGCGAAGGCGGCGCTGCAGGAGCCGTCCACGGCGCGCTGCAGACCGGATCGCTCGCCACAACGTTCACCGCGTCCCAGGGCTTGCTGCTGATGATCCCGAACATGAATAAGATTGCCGGCGAGCTTACGCCCACGGCATTCCATGTTTCGGCGCGCACGCTGGCGACACACGCGCTTTCCATTTTTGGCGACCACTCCGACGTTATGTCCATTCGCAGCACCGGCTTCGCGATGCTCTCTTCCAACTCCGTGCAAGAGGCCATGGACATGGCACTCATCGCACACGCTGCGTCGCTTGAGTCGCGCATTCCCTTTCTGCATTTCTTCGACGGATTCCGTACGTCGCACGAAGTAAACAAGATTCAAATGCTCGCGGAAGACGATATGCGCGCTCTCATTAATATGGATCGCGTCTTCGAGCACCGCCAGCGCGCGCTCTCTCCTGATCATCCTGTTCTGCGCGGTACGGCACAAAATCCGGATGTGTTCTTCCAGATGCGCGAGCGGGCGAATTCTTTCTACGATGCTTGCCCGCAGACCCTGCAGTCCGTGATGAACCAGTTCGCGGAGCAAGTCGGCCGCTCCTATCACTTGATGGATTACGTGGGCGCTCCCGATGCCGAACGAGTAATTGTGATGATGGGTTCGGGCGCTGAGGTCGCTCACGAAGCCATCGACCAACTCAACGCCCACGGCGAAAAGCTGGGGCTGCTGAAAGTCCGCTTGTATCGCCCTTTCCCAGTGCGGGCATTTCTTGAGGCCTTGCCAGCGAGTGTTCGGAAAATCGCCGTTCTCGATCGCACCAAGGAGTCGGGAGCGATTGGCGAGCCGCTGTATCTCGATGTCGTGAACGCACTGCACGAAGGAGCAAAATCTGGCTACAGCCCCCGCAACACTGTGGCGGAGGTCGTGGGTGGACGTTACGGTCTCTCCTCCAAGGAATTTACTCCAGCGATGGTCAAGGCCGTCTACGACAACTTGAAAACGGATAAACCCGATCACCGAGTAAAAGATCACTTCACCGTCGGCATTCAGGACGACGTGAGCCACACCAGTTTGACCTACGACACCAGTTTCTCAACCGAGCCTGAAGGTGTCGTTCGCGCGATGTTTTACGGGTTGGGCGCAGACGGCACGGTGGGCGCCAACAAGAATTCGATCAAGATCATCGGTGAGAACACCGACAACTACGCGCAGGGGTACTTCGTTTACGATTCGAAAAAGTCGGGCGCGGTGACTATTTCGCACCTGCGTTTCGGACCACAGCCGATTCGATCAAGCTATCTGGTTTCGAGCGCCAACTTTGTTGCCTGCCACCAATGGATATTCCTCGAGCGCTACGACATGCTGAGCGCACTGGTTCGCGGCGGCACCTTCCTGCTCAATAGCCCGTTCGGCGCGGATGAAGTTTGGGACCATCTTCCACGCGCCGTGCAAGAACAAATCATTGCCAAGCGCGCGAAGTTTTACGTGATCGACGCCTATCAAGTGGCTCGCGACACCGGTATGGGCAGCCGCATGAACACGATTTTGCAGGTGTGCTTCTTCGCCATCTCCAAAGTGTTGCCGGCCGATCAGGCAATCGAGGCGATTCGCAAATCGATTCGCGACACCTACGGCAAGAAAGGCGAAGAGATCGTCGCGCAGAACATGAAGGCCGTGGACGAGACGCTGGCTCACTTGTTCGAAGTAAAAGTGCCAACTGAAATCACCAGCACGATTGAGATGCCTCCGCCGTTCTCGCCTTCCGCGCCGGAATTCGAGCGCGACGTTCTGGGCGTGATGTATGCGGGACGCGGCGACGAGTTGCCGGTGAGCGCATTTCCCGTTGACGGCACATTCCCCACCGGAACTGCGAAGTGGGAGAAGCGCAACCTGGCGCTCGAAATCCCCGCATGGGACGACAAGATTTGCATCCAGTGCGGAAAGTGCGCTATGGTTTGCCCGCACTCCGTCATTCGCATCAAGGTCTACGACTCTAACGAGTTGGCGGGCGCTCCGGCAACGTTCAAATCAACCGCGACTCGTGACAAAGAGTGGCAAGGTCTCAACTACACGATTCAAGTAGCTCCGGAAGATTGCACGGGCTGCGGTATCTGTGTCGAAGTTTGTCCGGTGAAGAATAAAGCCGAAACCCGGCTTAAAGCCATCAACATGGTGCCGCAACCGCCGCTGCGCGTGCCCGAGCGCGAAAACTGGGATTTCTTCTTGAAGATTCCCGACCTCGACCGCCGCAATATCAAAGTCACTAACATCCGCCAGCAGCAGATTCAGGAGCCGCTGTTCGAGTTCTCCGGCGCCTGCGCGGGTTGCGGCGAGACTCCGTATCTCAAGCTGATGTCGCAATTATTCGGAGACCGCGCCATCATTGCCAACGCCACGGGATGCTCGTCGATTTACGGCGGCAACCTTCCCACTACGCCTTGGACGAAAAACGCCGCCGGCCGCGGACCCGCCTGGTCGAACTCTCTTTTCGAAGATAACGCCGAGTTCGGGCTGGGCTTCCGCCTCTCCATCGACAAGCAGGCCGAGTTCGCGCACGAGTTGGTAAAGCGTTTAGCCGGGACGATCGGCGAAGAACTGGCGACCGCGCTCCTCACTTCTCCGCAGAAAGACGAAGCGGATATTTACGAACAGCGCCAGCGCGTCGATCTGCTGAAAGAAAAACTGCACGGCGCAGATTCCACCGACGCCAAACAACTTCTCTCCGTCGCTGACCTGCTGGTCAGGAAAAGTATTTGGCTGGTGGGCGGAGACGGTTGGGCCTATGACATCGGCTACGGCGGACTCGATCACGTGTTGGCCAGCGGCCGCAACGTCAACGTGCTCGTGCTCGATACCGAGGTCTACTCCAACACCGGAGGCCAGGCTTCGAAAGCCACGCCGCGCGCCGCTGTAGCAAAGTTTGCCGCTGGCGGCAAACCCGGCGGCAAGAAAGATCTGGGGCTCATCGCCATGAGCTACGGCAATGTTTACGTCGCCAGCGTCGCGATGGGCGCCAAAGACGAGCACACGCTGAAGGCCTTTCTGGAAGCCGAAGCCTACAACGGCCCCAGCATCATCATCGCGTACTCGCATTGCATCGCTCACGGCATCAACATGACGACGGCCATGTCGGATCAGAAAATGGCCGTCGATTCCGGCCAGTGGCTGCTCTATCGCTACAACCCGGAGCGGACTGCTCATGGCGAGAATCCTTTGACTCTCGACTCACGCACACCCACGCGCCGAGTCTCAGATTATCTGCAGATGGAAACGCGCTTCAAGATGCTCACCAAGAGCCGGCCGGAAGATGCCAAGCACCTCTGGCAAGAAGCGCAGCACGATGCTATGACACGGTTTCATCTATACGAATATCTGGCGCAGCGAAAATTCAACGGCGAGGCGGTCAAGGCGGAGCAACCCGAAAAAGAAAAAACGACGGAGAAATCATGATCGACTTGAGAACCACTTACCTGGGTTTGCAACTTCGTACGCCGTTGGTAGCGTCAGCTTCGCCGTTGTCGCAAGAGATCGATGGGATTCGGCGGCTTGAGGATGCGGGCGCGTCCGCCGTGGTCTTGTACTCCCTGTTCGAAGAGCAATTGCGGCAGGAGAGCTTCGAGCTGGAACACCGTCTCACGGAGGCAACGGACAGTTTTGCTGAAGCCACAAGCTTCTTCCCTCAGCCCGATGAATTTCGCTTGGGACCCGAGGGATATCTGAATCACATCCGCCGGGCCAAGAAGGCGGTGTCGGTGCCCATCATAGCCAGCCTCAATGGCACCACGGTCGGCGGCTGGACGCAGTACGCCAAGCTCATTCAGGAAGCCGGGGCCGATGCCCTGGAATGCAACATCTACACCATTGCTACCGATCCCGAACTCAGCTCCGACGCGGTCGAGCGGCAGTACCTCGACATTCTGCGGGCCGTGAAGTCGGTGCTGACCATTCCGGTCGCAGTAAAGCTGAGCCCCTTTTTCAGCAACATGGCTAATATGGCGAGGCGGCTCGACGAAGCCGGCGCGAATGGGCTGGTGTTGTTCAATCGCTTCTATCAGCCAGACCTGAACCTGGACGAACTGGAAATCCAGCCGAACGTGTTGCTCAGCACTCCACAGGCGCTGCGGCTTCCGCTGACCTGGATCGGTATTCTTTACGGCCGCATCCGCGCCAGCCTGGCTGCAACCAGCGGCGTACATGGCCCCGAGGACGTCATCAAGCTGTTGATGGTCGGCGCCGATGTCACCATGCTCTGCTCCGCGCTGCTGCGCAACGGCATCGGCTATCTCGAACAGATCGAAGGGGGTGTGCTGGAGTGGATGGAAAAACACGAATACGAATCGGTGCAGCAGATGAAAGGCAGCATGAGCCAACTCCGCTGTGCCAATCCCTCAGCCTTCGAGCGAGCGCAGTACATGAAAGCGGTCAAGAGCGTGCAGCATGTCGTCCTCACCAGCCGCGAAGCTCGGAGATTTCTGGGCGTGGATTAGAAGCTTCTTTTTTTCGCGATCGACCGATCGGGTCAGCTCACTGCGCCTCACACCGACAGGTGAGCAGCATCACTGCGGACTTTCGCTGAAGGAGTCATAGTTCGACCGGGTGTCTGGGGACAGGGCGGCGCAGTGTGGGCTCTGGGTCTCGATACCGCAAGATTAAGCATTAAGAAAGCAGCGAGGAGGATATTATGCCGGTTACCAAGCAACAAGCGCTCGATTATCACTTCGGCGCTCACCCCGGGAAAATTGAAGTTACTCCCACCAAACCTTGCCGTACGCAGCACGATCTAAGTCTCGCCTACACGCCCGGAGTAGCCATCCCGTGCCTCGAGATCGAAAAGAACCCGCACGAGGCCTTCAAGTACACGGGCCGCGGCAATCTGGTCGCGGTCGTCACGAATGGCACTGCAGTGCTCGGCCTAGGCGACATTGGCGCTCTCGCCGGCAAGCCTGTCATGGAAGGCAAAGCCGTCCTGTTCAAGCGTTTCGCCGACGTGAATGTCTTCGACATTGAAGTCAACTCGCACAATCCGGACGACGTTATCAAAGTCTGCCAGTTGCTGGAGCCTACCTTCGGCGGCATCAACCTGGAAGACATCAAGGCGCCGGAATGCTTCTACATTGAAGAGACTTTGAAAAAGACGATGAAGATCCCGGTCTTCCACGACGACCAGCACGGCACCGCCATTATTTCCGGCGCGGCTCTGTTGAACGCTCTGGAAGTTGTGGGCAAGGATATCGGCAAGATCCGCCTCGTCATCAACGGCGCCGGCGCTTCGGCCGTAGCCACTGCCGAGCACTATATTCGTCTCGGCATGAAGCGCGAGAACATCATCCTGTGCGACACCAAGGGAGTGGTTTACAAAGGCCGCGCGGAGGGCATGAATCCCTACAAGGAGCGCCTCGCGCAAGATACCAAGCTTCGTACGCTGGCAGAGGCGATGGTGGGCGCCGACATGTTCCTCGGACTTTCCGTGGGCGGCGTGGTTTCGCAGGACATGGTGCGCTCTATGGCACCTCGGCCGATTGTCATCGCCATGGCGAATCCCGACCCCGAGATTACTTACGAGGACGCCAGAGCCTGCCGCTCCGACGTCATCATGTGCACCGGGCGGTCCGACTATCCCAACATGGTGAACAATGTGCTGGGCTTCCCTTTCATTTTCCGCGGTGCATTGGACGTGCGCGCTACGACCATCAATGAGGAGATGAAGCTTGCAGCAACCCGCGCCTTGGCCAACCTCGCCAAAGAAGATGTGCCGGATTCAGTCTGCCGCGCTTACGGCGTGGCGCGGCTGGAGTTCGGCCCCGACTACCTCATCCCGAAACCGTTCGATCCGCGCGTGCTGGTGTGGGAGTCCTCGGCCGTGGCCCAGGCAGCGATGGAAACCGGAGTGGCGCAGGAGCAGATCGACATCGCGGAATACCGTGAACAACTCGAGCGTCATCTGGGCAAGGCCCACGCCATCTCGCGCATGATGATTCAACAAGGCGGTCCAGGCCAAACCCAAGCAGGTAGTGTTTCCCGAAGGGGATAATGAGAAAATCCTGCGCGCCTGCCACTCGATCCTGGACGAGAAGATCGCCAAACCAATTCTGCTGGGCAACGTCGCAACCATTCAGGCCAAAACCGCTGAACTAGGACTGGATCTGAAAGGCGCGGAGATCGTGGATCCAGCCACGTCCCCGCTTCGCGAAGCCTACATCCAGGAACTGTACCGCCTGCGCCAGCGCCGGGGCGTGACCCTCACCGAGGCGCGCACGCTGATCGATGACCGCAACATGTTTGCTTCGATGATGGTGCACATGGGAGACGCCGACGCTCTGGTCGCCGGCGTGACCCAGCATTTTCCCGAGACCATTCGCCCCGCGCTGCAGATCGTGCGCGTGCGCGAAGGCCTGCACAAGGTTGCCGGATGCTATCCCATGGTTACGCGCAAGGGAGAGCTGTACTTCCTGGCCGACACCAGCGTCAACGTCGATCCCACCGCGGAAGACCTGGTGGAAATCGCCCTGTGTACCGCTCAGGAGGCCCGGCGCTTTAACGTGGTGCCGCGAGTTGCCATGCTTTCTTTCTCCAGCTTTGGCAGCGCCAAGCACCCCTCCTGCGAAAAGGTTCGGAAGGCAGTAGAGTTGTTGCACATCGCCGACCCAACCCTGATTGTGGATGGAGAGATCATGGCCGATGCCGCTGTGCTCTCCTGAAATGCTGGAGCAGATGTATCCCTTCAGTTCGCTGAAGGGTGGCGCCAACGTGCTGATCTTCCCCGACCTCGCCTCCGCCAACATCGGCTACAAACTGCTGAAGACGATCGGCGGCTGCGAGACGCTTGGCCCCATGCTCATGGGGATGAGCCGGCCGGTGCATTTGCTGGCCCGCGGCGCCGAAGTGGAGGAGATCGTCAACGTGGTCGCCGTCGCGGTGGTGGACGCGCGGGAGTCAGAAGTGGCCGCGACGACGCCGGAAATCGAGAAATCAGGCGTGCCGGCGGACTAACAACAAGTACCGAAGTTGGCCCCCGTCCTTGTCTCTGCGCTTTTTGCAGAGACGGGGCGGGGATTTCGATTTTGACGCCACGTCTGAACGTGCACGCGACTTTACCCGGTGCATTGTGCGCCCCTTCACATACATCGGTGATATTCGTCACATCCAACTCTGCCGCCTCAAAACGCATAATTACAACTGATTTTGTGGGGTGTTCTACCACTAATAAGCGTGGAGTTCTCATGCCAAAAGGACGCGTTTCAATCGTCGTCGAGCACTGTAAATCCTGCGGTTTCTGTGTGGAGTTTTGTCCTTCTCACGTGCTCGCGCTCTCATCCGCTTTTAATTCCAAGGGCTACCATCCACCGCATGTCGTGCATCCGGAAAAGTGCAGCGGCTGTGACTTGTGCGGCATGTACTGCCCCGATTTCGCAATTTACGCCACCAAAGTGGCTGCCGCCAAGGAAGGTGACAAATGAAGGCTGATCATGGCAAGGCCGATCGTTGCAAGGCCGATCCACGCGGAGTGCTCACCGGCACACACTTCATCGACGGCGACCATGCCTGCTGCGAAGGCGCGCTGGCCGCTGGCGCACGCTTCGCCTGCTGGATATCCCATTACTCCTTCGACCGAAGTCGTTGAGCGCTTCGCCGCTCGCGTGCCGAAAGTGGGCGGAACGTTTATCCAGATGGAAGACGAACTCGCGGCCTCGATCACGCTGCAGGGCGCGGTGTGGGGCGGAGCGAAGGCGTTCACCGTTACCTCCGGCCCCGGCTTCTCTCTGATGATGGAACACATCGGCTACGCGGCCATGACTGAAACTCCGTGCGTGTTCGTCGATGTGCAACGCGGGGGTCCCTCCACCGGCCTGCCCACGCTGCCCGCGCAAGCTGACATGATGCAGGCGCGTTGGGGTTCGCATGGCGACTACGAAATCATCGCCCTCTGCCCCAATTCTCCGCAGGAGTGTTTTGACCTGACCATCACCGCCTTCAACCTGGCTGAAGAATTTCGCGTGCCCGTCATGTTCATGATGGACGAAGTCGTTGGCCACATGACCGAGAAGGTAGTGATTCCTCCTGCCGACCAGATCGAGATCACGCCGCGCCGTCACACTCGCAAGTCAGTCGAAGACTATCTGCCCTTACGGCACGAACGGCGACGAAGTGCCGGAGATGGCGCACGCAGGCGAAGGTTACAACTTTCACGTCACCGGCTTGACGCATGACGAACGCGGCTATCCCAATATGACTCCGCCGGTCCAGGACAAGCTGGTTCGCCGCCTGCAAACCAAGATTCGCAACGCCGCCGACCGCATCGCGCTGTTCGAGGAAGAGCAACTCGATGGCGCCGATGTAGTGGTCGTCTCCTACGGAATCACTTCGCGGGTGGCGCAGCGGGCAATCGAGACCGCTCGCGAACAAGGCCTGCGCGTCGGCAAACTGCGCTTGATCACGGCGTGGCCTTTTCCCGAGACAAAGATTCGCGAACTCGCAGGGAAGGTAAAAGCATTCGTCGTCCCCGAACTCAATCTGGGGCAGATGGTGCGCGAAGTGGAGCGAGCCGCTGACGGTAAGGCAAAAACATTTGCCGTCTCGCACGCCGGCGGCGGCGTTCATAAACCCCAAGACATCCTCAAGGTAATCGTGGAGGCCAGCAAATGTCGGACAGCCTGATCACTGATATTGGCAACGCAGCCGTAAACCCCGTCGAGCCTTTCTTGCGCACCGACCGCATGCCGCACATCTGGTGCCCGGGATGCGGCATTGGCACCACCGTGAACTCGTTCGCCCGCGCGCTGATCGATTCAAAGATTGATTTAGGCTCACTGGCCCTGGTCTCGGGCATTGGCTGCACTGGCCGCGTGGCGGGTTACGTGAAGCTGGATTCCTTTCACACCACGCACGGCCGCGCCATTCCCTTTGCCACGGGCCTCAAACTTGCGAATCCTAAACTGAACGTTGTCGTCTATTCCGGGGACGGCGACCTCTCGGCGATCGGCGGCAATCATCTGATCCACGCCGCGCGGCGCAACATCGATCTCAAGGTTATCTGCGTCAACAACCTTATTTATGCCATGACCGGCGGCCAGACTGCACCCACGACTCCCGGCCATTCAACGACCTCGACGAATCCTTACGGCACATTCGAGCCGTCGTTCAACCTGCCGCATCTGGTCGAAGCGGCCGGCGCAGTGTACATCGCACGCTGGACCACCTTCCACGTGCGGCAACTGGCCCGCTCCATCAGTGAGGCATTTAAGAAGAAAGGCTTCTCCTTCATTGAAGTCATCTCGCCCTGCCCCACGCTGTATCAGCGCCGCAACAAGCTGGGCGATGCGCTCGACACCATGAAGTATTACAAAGAAAAAAGCAAGGTCCGGAATGGATCGCCGACCAGTGAAGCCGGCCTCACCATGACCGGAGAAATCATCGTTGGCAAATTCGTAGATCGCGAGCGCCCCGACTACGGCAGCATGATGCACGCGCAATACGTTGAGTCGCTCGGCGACAAATACATCGAACAGGATCGAATGGAAAACGACCAACCGGAGATGGTATGCAGCTAACTGAGATTCGTGTGGCAGGTTTCGGCGGCCAGGGAGTGATTCTCTCGGCCATTCTTCTGGGTAAGGCGGCTTCGATTTATCAAGGCGCTTACGCCACCATGACGCAAAACTTCGGCCCGGAGGCCCGCGGCGGCGCCTGCAGTGCGCAGCTCGTGCTCTCTGACAAGCCCATTCTGTATCCCTACATCACTAAGCCGGATATCCTCGTCGTAATGTCGCAAGAGGCCTATGTCCGCTTCGGGCCCGAGTTGAAAGATGGCGGGATCATGATCGTCGAGCAGGATCTGGTGAGGGTTGCCGACCTCGAAGTTCCAGGCCACAACAAGGAACTCCAGGTCTACAGCATTCCCGCGACTCGCATTGCCGAAGAACTGGGCAAGCGCATGGTGCTCAATTCGGTCATGGTGGGCTTCTTCACCGCGGTCACGCGCCTGCTGGAGCCGGAAGCAGTCCGAAAGGCAGTCGCCGATTCCGTTCCTCCGAGTTTCCTTGAGCTAAACGTGAAGGCCTTTGAAAGAGGATTCGAGTACGGGAAGACTGCATTGACCACCAGCCCAAAGGCCGCGGATGCCGAACTGGAGTACGCGCGGGAGTAGCGTCTTCTCACAACCTCCAAGGGGCGCGGCGTTCGGCCGCGCCGTCCGGACCAAATCTTGCGGAAAGAGCAGAGGTAACAGAGGTAACGAAGAGGGTGGAGCAGGCCTTCTTAGGCCTGCGTTCAAAAGATCCGCATTTGGAATCGGGCTTCAGCCCCGAGGTCGCCGCTCATTTCTCTATTTTTCTCGTTGCATTCTTCAACATTGGCTGTTGCACAATTCAACTACACAGGGGCAGCCCCTAAACCCTTGATTGCAAACCATCGTTCGCATCACGCCGATGGAAACGCTGCAAACACGAGCTTTATCCTGTTGCGATTTTCATCGCATCACTGTTGAGAATCTGAACGCTATAGTCCCCCAAGCAACCATTAGCTTCCCTTAACACCATGATATTGCAGGAGATGCCCGTCATAATCGCGGACGCTCACAGCTCACCTCGCTCTGGCATGGCGATTGCCTTTAGAAAAGCGTGAGTGGCTCGCAAGAAAGAAAGATAAAAACGGCCCTCCGACGAGGTGACTTATGACAGTCCTACTGGTTCTCTCTACATTCGTAATCTTCTTAATGATCGATTATTTCCGCACTCGCCACACGGTTGTACAACCTGCACTGCAGATGTCCGCGGCCAAGCAGGACGCCTCTGCCCCACGTCTTCAGCCCGCGCTAGTCGGCGGCTTTGCAGTTCCAGAGAATCTCCGCTACCACCCAGGTCACACTTGGGCATTGAGCGAGAGCCCTAACCTGGTGCGGGTGGGCATGGATGATTTCGCCTCCAAGCTCACCGGCACGGTGGAAAGCTTCACGCTGCCGCAACGCGGCCAGTGGATTCGCCAGGGCCAGAAGCTGTGCACCATCCATCGCGACAGCGGCTGCGAAGTTAACATGGTTTCGCCCATCGAGGGCACGGTGTCTGACATCAACGAAGGCGTGGCGAAGAATCCCAAGCTCGCGCTCGGCGATCCTTACGGCGAAGGCTGGCTGCTCAAAGTGCAAGCGCCCGACGCGAAGACCAGCTTCCGCAACCTGCTCGGTGGACCGCTCGCCCGCTGGTGGACGGAAGAATCCGCAAGCCGCCTGCAACGCCGCATGCCGATGGCCGTAGCCGGCGCCTACGCTCAGGATGGTGGAGTTGCGGTGGACAATGTCGCGGCCCAGATTCCAGACGAGCAATGGCTGCCGCTGGCGAAAGAGTTCTTTCTGTCATAAGTGAACCTGCAGCTCGGCGAGGCGCAGCAGCCTCGCCGAGCCCGCCGAAACGAGGACCGCTGCAACACACAGGCCGCCCGGATCCCAGGCTGAAAAGCCAGGACACCGGGCGGCCGACTTTTTCTGCGCAACAATCAAACGAGTTAATGCGGAATCAGAATTCTGCCGATCTAAACATTGGAGTGGGCTTGCTGTATGCCGAAGTTGGCGAACAAGGCGGAATCGAGATCCTCAAGAACAAGCCCTACGTGCGGCCGGATTTGCGATGCGCATGCACTCGAAGCGCAACTGATCCAATCCTCTCTGCTCCCCACGAGAGGACTTCGCCACGAGTCAGTCGAAATCGCCTTTCGCTTCCTGCCCTTCTCCGAAGTCGGTGGCGACTTTCTCGACTTCTTTTGTTTGCCCAGTGGCTTCATCGGCATCTATCTCGGGGATGTGGTCGGCAAAGGCTTGCCGGCCGCCATGTACGGCGCGTTAGTGACTGGAACTCTCCGCGGCATTCACAAGAGCGGAACCGATACCGCCAGTGTTCTTGCGCGATTGAACGAACGCCTGCTACAGCGGCCGCTCCCCGGCCGCTTTTGTTCTACGCTTTACGCTCTTTTCAATCCCACCACGCGAGAACTCATCTTCTCCAATGCCGGTATGCCAATGCCGTTGCTGGTCTCCGGAAACTCGTGCTGCCAGTTGGGCGAGGGTGGATTACCTGTCGGAATGTTCCCAGGCGCCGCTTACGAACAGCATGTCGTGCAACTCTACGCCGGCGACAGCGTTCTGTTCGCGACCGATGGTCTTCATGAATTGTGCAACCCGGATGGAACCGAATTCGGCGCCGCCCAAATGGAGCAGGTGTGGGCACAATGCGGCCACAAATCAGCAACCGAGTCAGCAGACTTCGTCTTTGCTCACCAGTCGGCCTTTTCCAACGGCATCGCACCCCACGATGACATTACTGCCGTGGTGCTGAAAGTGCTGCCCTAGCGCACGGATGCAACTGATCACCGTCTGGTGACTTTCGTTACCATGACAGCAGGTTATCTTTGCCTGCACTCTGTAATTGAACCGCGAGACTTGAGGGAGTCCTTCGTGTGACCACCCAAGCCGTCCGACCAAATGGTTCGAGTTTCCCCACGTCAAAAGGAGTAACCTGTGAGCACAGAGACGATGCCGACCACAATGGAAGTTCCCGCGCCTGAGCCTGAGACGACACGAACGGAAAAAGCAGCGGTCGCGACGAGCGGTCGGAGTTGGTATTTCGCCTTCTTCTTTATTTCCGGGTTCTGCAGCATCCTTTATGAATTGATCTGGTTGCGCGTGGCCATGGCGGAATTTGGCGTGACCACGGCCATGGTGTCGATTGTGCTCTCCTGCTTCATGGCCGGATTAGGCATCGGCTCGTGGGCCGCGGGTCACCTCTTGCGCAAGCACGCACGCCGTCTCACGTCTCCGCCGCTGCATCTTTACGCGATGGCCGAGCTATTCATCGGCTGTTCCGCCGTAGTTGTGCCGCTGGAATTGATGATCGGCCGCCTGGTGCTGGAGCACATCGGAAACAGTCTTTCCTTGTCGTCAACGGGTTACTACATTGCCGCCGGCGTCTGGCTGGCATGCAGTCTGATTCCATTTTGTGCATGTATGGGTGCGACCATTCCTCTGGGGATGTTCGCCATCCGCAGCGACAAACGTCTTGAGTCGCGACGCTCATTTAGTTTTCTTTATCTCGCAAATGTGATGGGAGCCGTTGCGGGAGCGCTGATTCCCTTGCTGTTTGTTGAACTGTTCGGATTCACTGTCACCCTGCGATTTGGAATGGTGCTGAATCTTGCGGTTTGCGGCACCGCAATTTGGCTCGCGAGCAAGCAAATTCCGCAGGCGGACGGCAGTAACCAGATCGAACAGGATGCCGCTGATAAACCATCGCTCGGCGTGCGCCAGATGTTTGGAGACAGCACGCTCTGGTTACTGTTCGCCACCGGTCTCACCAGCATGGGTATGGAGGTGGTTTGGACTAGAGAATATGCGATCTTTCTCGGCAATCTTGTCTACTCCTTCGCCACCATTCTGGGTGTCTATCTGGCTGCAACGTTTATCGGATCCAGTGTGTACCGCGTTTGGAGCCGCCGGCATCGTGATGAGGGCACTCTGGTCTGGCTATTCGTTTGGCTCGCCGCGCTAATTCCCCTGCTCACCGCCGACTCCCGCCTGGGGATGCTTTCGTGGTTGCGCGTGCCTCTCGGTATCGCCGCGTTCAGCGGCCTTCTTGGCTTCCTGACTCCGAGGCTGGTGGACCGTTTCTCGGAAGGCGACCCTGACCGTGCGGGAATCGGCTATGCGGTAAATGTTGCCGGCTGTATTCTTGGTCCGCTGGTCGCCGGTTTTATTTTGTTGCCGCGTCTCGATGAGCGGCATGCTCTGACCGTGCTTGCTCTTCCCTGGTTGCTGATTGCGTCGTCGTTCGTCTTATTCCGAACTGTGCCAGTAAAACGCTTCACGCCTGCGAGTATCATCGCATCCATTGTGATTCTGGTGGCATCGGGCGGTTTGATCTTCATGACGCGGAGTTACGTGCAACAGATTTCCGGAGCGCAGGTGCGCCGCGACAGCACCGCCACCGTTATCGCGGGTGGTCAGGGAATGCAGAAACGCCTTTACGTGAACGGCGTGAGCATGACCTATCTGACGCCCATAACCAAGTTGATGGCCGCCATGCCCCTGGCGTTCCTCGACCATCCTCCGCAGAACGCCTTGGTCATTTGCTTCGGCATGGGTACGACGCACCGATCGGCATTGTCTTGGGGAATCGACTCCACGGTCGTAGATCTCGTTCCGAGCGTTCCGTCACTTTTCTGGTATTACCACGCAGATGCCGCGCAGGTCCTGAAGTCGCCGCACTCGCACGTTGTAGTGGACGACGGCCGGCGTTTTCTCGAACGCACTACTGAAAAATATGACGTGATCGTAATCGACCCCCCACCGCCGGTGGAGGCGGCGGGCTCAAGCCTGCTCTACTCTCGCGAGTTCTACTATGCCGCCAAAAAGCGATTGCAGCCGGATGGCATCCTGCAGCAGTGGTACCCCGGAGGTGATCTAGCGACGACCGCCGCCATTGCCCGCTCCTTGAAAGAGTCGTTCCCTTACGTTCGTGCGTTTATCTCGATCGAGGGCATGGGCATTCACTATCTTGCGAGCCGCCGGCCCATTCCACCTCTCTCCGCCGCAGAACTCGCCAGACGCATGCCACCGAACGCCGTTTCCGACTTGGTGGAATGGGGGCCGTTTCCAACGGCCGAACAGCTGTTTGCGGCCATGCTGAAGAGAGAAGTTCCGGTTGACTGGGTCATCACCGCAGATGCAAATGCTCCGGCCATACAGGATGACCGTCCGGTCAATGAGTACTATTGGCTGCGTAATACCGGCGCCCGGCTGCACTGGAAGTGGCTTGAACATTGCCCGGAAACTGTGGCTCTCTGGCTCTCCCGGGTTTTCGAAGGATCGAACCCTTCCTAGACGAGCCGCTTATTTCCGCGTCGCCGAAACTGGTATCGGCGGCTCGACCGTACTCCGGCACGTCATGCACAGCGCACTTTCCTTGAGGTCGATCCACTCGACGGCATGGGACGACGCCATCACGCAGCGATAGTCTTCGCAGTGCGTCAAGCTCAGAGTGTGTCCCAACTCATGAACCGCTTCCTTGATTAGGCGCTGGCGAAAAAGATCGCGGTCAGGCGGGAAGCCATAAAGCTCCTGGCGCAACCGGTGCGCCGAGAGCACTGCGCAGGGGCCGCCCATCTGCGCCTCGCCGAAAACAAAAGTGAGAATGGGGATGTACAGATCGACAGCCGCTACGCCCAACATCCGCCAGGAATCCGGCGAAAGAAAGCTGTGCATGCGTTGCAGGATTTCCGAAGAGTGGTATTGCTGCCGCTCGCCGTGGAAAGCGAACTCCGGATCCAGACGGACGGGAAGCACCTGGCAAGGGACGCAGAGAATCTCTTCGATGGCGGGACGCAGATCTTTCAGCAGCCCGTCATCCACATTCCCGATCGGCAGCAGTTGCACAAGCTTCATCGCACGCCTTCATCGGGCAACTTCATCGGGCTTCTTCTCTCGATCAACCGAAGTGCGAGTCCAGCCGTATTTCTTCAGCTTGTGATAGAGAGTGACACGGTCGATATCGAGAATATCGGCGGCATGGCTCTGATTGCCTCCACACTCCTCGACCACGCGCAGAATATGTGCGCGCTCCATGTCTTCGAGAGTCTTCGATCCGTTCGTATTGCTTTGCGGCGGCTTGAAGATGAAATCCTGTTCGCGAAGCTCCGGCTCCTGCCCCACAACCATGGCACGCTCAACCGCATTCTCCAGTTCGCGAACGTTTCCCATCCAGGGTTGCTGCTGCAACGAATTCATGGCCGCAGGTGCAACCCGGGTAACGCGCTTGTTCATCGCCAGTGAGAACTTGCGTACGAAGTGGTCAACGAGTACAGGAATATCCTCGCGGCGCTCGCGCAACGGCGGCAGTTCGATGCGGAAGACGTTGAGCCGGTAGAAAAGATCGGGACGGAACTTCCCTTCCTCGATCAATTTTTCCAGATCTTTGTTGGTGGCGGCAATGCACCGGAAATCGACTTTGATGATTTGGTTGCCGCCTACGCGCGTGATTTCGCGCTCCTGCAGCACCCGCAGCAGATCCGTCTGTGTTTTAAGCGTGATGTCGCCGATCTCGTCTAGAAAAACCGTACCGCCTTCAGCAATTTCGAACTTGCCTTTCTTGCGGTATTGCGCGCCCGTGAAGGCGCCTTTTTCGTGTCCGAAGAGTTCGCTTTCGAGCAGCGTCTCAGTGAGAGCGCCGCAATGAATCGCGACCAGCGGATGAAATCTTCGCGTGCTGGCCTGATGGATCGCGCGCGCCACAAGTTCCTTGCCAGTACCACTCTCTCCAGTAATCAGCACGGAAGCATCCGTGGGACCAACCGTTTCAATGGCGTCCAGGATCTTGCGCATGGGCCCGCTTTGCCCGATCATTTCTCCGGGACGCGCCACTTCGGCGACGGTCTCGCGCAGGAGCACGTTCTCCTGCACCGTACGCTTGTGTTCGAGGGCTTTTTTCACGAGGTGCGCAATCTCATCCGGGTCGAGCGGCTTGGTCACATAGTCATAAGCGCCGTTCTTCAGGGCTGCGACGGCGGTCTCCACCGAGGCATAACCCGTCATCATGATCACGATGAGTTCCGGATCGACCTCGTGCATGCGACGCTGCAATTCGATTCCATCGGTGCCGTGCATTTTGATGTCGACCAGTGCCGCATCCCATCGTTGTTCCGCCAGCCGGGTGAGCGCGTCACTGGCGTTCTCGACCGTAGTCACCGCATAGCCTTCTTCGCGAAACCATTTGCCCAGCGAATCGCGTACGCTCAGTTCGTCGTCCACGATCAGCAATTTTCCTTGTGTGCTCACGTTACTCACCTCACTTTCAGAGCGGCATTCCCGTCGCCGACGGCCGCCAGCGGAGCCTCAGGGGCCTGACATGGCAGGTTTACCGTGAAGGTTGTGCCCCGGCCCAACTGCGATTCGACTTCGATGCGGCCACTATGCCGTTCCACGATCCCCCGGCTGATCGCCAAGCCAAGCCCAACTCCGCGCCCAGTTTCTTTTGTCGTCATAAACGGTTCGAAGATTTGCGGCAATATGTCGGGTGCGATTCCAGCCCCATCGTCGCGAACCTGGATTACGGCTTCCGTCTCATCAAGATTCAGCCGGGTCTCGAGCCATAGATTGCCACCCTGCGGCATGGCATCAATGGCATTCATGATCAGAGCCAGGAGGACTTGCTCGATCTGCTCAGGATCGCAGGGCACACGCGGCATGTCTTTCGCCAGCTTCAATTGCAGATCGATGCCACCCAACTCCAGCTGATGTTTGATCAGAAGAAGACAACGATCGATCACTTCATGCAGGTCAGTGGACCGCACATTCATGGGCGAAGTGCGCGAAAGCGTCAGCAGATTCTTGATCAGTTCGCCGCAGCGACGGCTCTCTGAAGCGATCAGTTCCAGACACTGCATCGCGTCCTCGCGTTTTTCATGTTCGGTCTGGCCAGTCCCCACCCATTTGCGAAGTAACTTGGCATAAGTGAGAATGCCGGAGAGCGGGTTGTTCACCTCGTGCGCCACGACTGCAGCCATTTTGCCCAGCGAGGCCATCTTTTCCTGCTGCAGGATGTGATCGTGAGCGCTTCGCAGTTCTCTCGTCTTTTGATCGACGCGGTCCTCCAAAGTCTTTGTCCAGGTGACTATCTCTTCATTGGCCGCGCGCAACTGCAGGCTCATGCCGTTGAAGGAATGAGCCAGGTCTCCAGCCTCGTCGTCGGATCGCACCTCGATCTGGTAGCCAAGCTCTCCGCGAGCAAGATGTTCCGTGCCGCTCTTGAGCGCCTTGATGGGTTTGCCGACCACTCTCCACACGAATAGCCAACTCAACATCGCCACCATCAGCATGGCTCCCGCCGTGTAAGCCAGCATGCGAGAACTGCTGACGGCGAGTTGCGCATCCGCTTTCGCCAGTGAGAGATTGATGTCCAGCACTCCAAGAACTTGTTGGGCCGTAGAATGCGCGTGGCAATCGGTGTTCGAGCAGCTCGGTTGATTTTCGATGGGAGTGATGATGCCCAGCACACGGCGACCGCCGCCATTGCGATAAATGCGAAAGCGGTCGGGACGATTCAGCTTCGCCAGCGGCTGCGATTGATTGTGACAGCCATAACAGGCTTCGGCTTTTTTGTCGAGAACGCGGCTGAGTTCCGCCGGATCGGTGGAGTAGCTGACCCGGCCGTCCTGGTCAAGTATGCGTACCTTGACCACGCCTTCATGGTCCGCCATGGTCCGAATCGCGTGGTAGAGTCCCTCGCGATCGTTGCGCAGCATGTAGTACGCGGTGCTGCGCTTGATGACGTCGCTGACCCGCTCGGCGCTCGCCAGGGTGGCCGCTTCCAGGTCCTGGCGGTGCAGTCGGATGTTCAAGTATCCGAGCAGGCCGAAGATGGCAAGCATCACCGCCAGCAGCGACCCAATCAATTTTGCGCTAATGCTGTGAGCCAGCCACTTCGATCCATGATCGGCGGGAGATGGATCGGCGGGAGACGGATCGCCGCGCTTGGGCTCAGTCTCCCGCATGGGTTAACACCGCCGTGCCAACCAAAGGTTCCGCCTTGGGCCGGAACCGTTCTCCCGTTTTGTGTTCGTCTTCGCCGAAGATCGGCAGATACTTCGCCGCCACGCCGAACAGGAAGAACCCCATCGCGACGATCATCAGCGTGATGGAAAACTCCGTCCACTTCGGCACGTAGTGATGTCCCACGTACGTCTCAAAGCCGATGAGGGCAATATTGAGGCGGTTGGTAATGAAGCCAAGCACAGTAAAGATCGAGGCCAGATACAGGCCTTGTGGAGACAGCCTGATCTTCTTGAAGCTGAGCATGGTCATGGGAATCACAAACGTCAGCGTCAACTCGAGCCACAGGAAGTACGCTTCATAGCTCGGCCTGAAGATCTCTCTGAGCAACCCCCGGTGGAAGTAGTCCTCGACGCGCAATAGGGCGTTCACCCATAGAGCGACCAGCAAAGCACCGCCAAGAGTGACCAGAACCGGCAGTTCAAGGTGACGGCCGAAGGCCTTCGCGCTCTGCGTGGATTCGAAGATCGTCATGGCCAGACCAACTGCAACCGCCGAACCGAAGAACATGAACGGCAGTGCTGGCGTGTACCAGAACGGATGCAGCTTGCTCGGCATGATCAAGTAGAGCGATCCCAGGGAACTCTGGTGCAAGGTGGAGAGCAAGATGCCCAGAACGATGAGCACTGGGTATATCTTCTTGATCCATTGGATGGGCGTTTGCAAGTTGAAGCGCTCGAACACGTTGGGCAGGAATTCGAAGAAGAGCACCGTCGTATAGGTCATCACGCACATGCCCACCTCGAACATGACCGAGTGCGGATTCATGTAGATGAGCTGATGCCAGATGTACCAGGGACGGCCCAGATCGAACAGCAATCCAACGATGAACAACACATAGCCGAGGAACGCCGTTAACACCGCCGGGCGCACAACCGCGTGCAACCGCTCGACATTAAACAAATAGACTGCACCGACGATGCAGAAACCGCCCGCCGCCAGCATGACTCCGCACAAGCAGTCGAAGCCGATCCACAACCCCCAGGGGAACTGGTCGCTCATGTTTGTAGCTGCGCCCAAGCCGTGGAAGTAGCGAACATATGAGGAGTAGAGGCCCAGCACCATGATGACAATGAATACAATTCGCCAAAAAGTAAGCTTGATCTTCATTTTGCACCCCCGTTCTTCTTCTCTTCCGCTTCAGCAGCAGCCACTTCGTCACGGCGGTGCGAAATCCAGTAGATGCCGCCCAGGACCAACGACCACACGGGGATAAAGTCTGGAACTCTCTCCATCACCCGCCCGGTGTATTCCGGCATGGGCATGTCGCCAATCTTGGCCGACGCGGGATAACCGAACTCTTCCACCTTCTGGCTCGACAGGATAAGGACGCAGGTTCCTGCAACTTCATGAAGACCATAAATACGAGGCAGGTAGGTGGATGGGTTCTGACGGATCCGTTCCTGGGCTTCTTGGACGAGGTCTTCACGGTCGCCGTATTTGGTGGCGCCCGTGGGACAGATCTCGGCGCACGCCGTCTGCTTGCCGGCAACCACGCGATCCGGGCACATGATGCATTTGCGCACCCGCGGATTCAGCGAACCCCATTCGTACTTGGGCTGGTTGAACGGGCACGCCACCATGCAATACCGGCATCCAATGCACTTCCAGACGTCGTATACGACCGGCCCTTCTTTTGTTTTGTGAAAGGCGCCAACAGGGCAGACCGACGCACAAGTTGGTTTCTCACAGTGCATGCACAGCCGGCGCATGAATTTATCGTCCTTGGTCAGGACGGCGGTATATTTGTGTTCCGATTGCACCGATTCCGCCGCGACTGCGTCGGTGTACGGCAGCTTGTTCTGCTGTGCGCAGGCACTTTCGCATTGCTTGCAACCGATGCACATGGTTGCGTCATACAGTAGAGCTTTACTCATAGAACTCGCTCCTGGTGGTTCCCAAGCGGGTCTTCCGTTCCAGAGGGGATACAGTACGAGGCAGGTATACTGTAAGGAACGGACTTGAGAACTGCACACACCTCAGGCGGACCGGCTACGTAAAGATGGCCGGGTCCGGAGTGGTGAGCATCCGGGCCCGGGAGGGCGGTTCCGTTCGCCAAGGCGGCCAGGAGAGGAGATTGCCGGCTGGCTAAGAATCGGCCGGTCTTTTTTCAGTCCGCCGAATTAGGCCGGACATCTTCATACTCATCCTGACGCCTATGCAGCCGCTGCCCGCCATGCGTATCCCAGCGGCGACGCTAAACGGAACCGCCAAGACCAGGCTTACTTCTGCAAGCTGCGAATGTAGGCAACGACAGCCTTCACATCGTCAGCAGCCAAACCCTTCACTGCCGGCGTGTGCTTTGCCGTCGTGGTAATGGCCTTGGCGAGGTCGTCATCCGACTTCTTCTTGGCTTCATCGCCAATCAGGCTCGGAGCTTTCATTGCCGGCTTGCCAGCCGCGTCCGGACCGTGGCACATGGCGCATTTTGCTTTGTAGATCGTGGCTCCGTCATCGGCAGCCCATGACAGATTGGGAATCAGCATGAACAGAGCTATCGCGATTGTCATTACCAGTATCACCAGCTTCGTGGTCTTCATGATTTCGTTTTCTCTCCTTAGTAAGTTTGTGCTATCGGATAAAAGCAGCGTGCCCGTCGCATTCGTGCTTGGCGTTGCGAAAGTGAACACTGATACAACCCTTCTTGAAGCGCCTGTAAAAGAACTCAGCAACTTTTCGCTGCCTAGTTGACAGTTTCAACGTTAAGTCGCGCGGGTGCAGTGACTCAGGTCACCCTAAACGGTGACATTTGCTGGAAGAACCAATCTGAAGAATAGGCGATCGGTCCTTGGAGTCACATCCCCACGTGCGCGCGATCACAGCATCTCCAGCAATGAATAGAGAGAATTACACAGGGCGAGGTATAGCTATGCCGGTACGCACATAGCTAGCCCGTGCCGAGCCCGTGGCCTGACCGAATAATGGTGCTGGCCTTCGATGATCCTGGAGCATGCAAGGCACGTCTCTGCAGCCGACACTGGCGCTGCACGCCCGGTGGTCTCGGGTGCTAGTCCATCGCTAACTCCAGACTCCGACACTCCCGCCCCGTCGGCGCAGAATCCTCCAAAGGAGAAACAACATGAGCACGACCGCACTAGATACCCCTGTACTAAATCACGACAAGAAAGCCGACCTGGCTGGACCCGGAATCGGTGATTACAAGGAATTGGAAACAATCCTACCGCGCGGCTACCGTTCCCTACTGAACCCGAAAGAAACGCAGCAAGCCATCTTCCAGGTGAAACGTTATATCGAAGACAATCTATGCAAGGAACTGAACCTGATGATGGTGGAAGTGCCGCTCATCGTAGATGTGGAGAGCGGCGTCAACGATATGCTGGATCGTGATGGCTCACGCACTCCGGTGCAGTTCCACATTTCGAATGATCGCAACCTGCATCCCATTGACGCGCAGGTTGTGCAAGCCGCGACCAAATGGAAACGCGTCGCACTCAAGCAATTCGATTGCAAAGTGGGCGAAGGTATCTGCACCGATATGCGCGCCGTCCGCAAAGATTATTTCCTGGATCACGACCATTCCGCTTACGTGGATCAATGGGACTGGGAGCGGGTTGTCACCAGCGAAGAGCGCAATCTTGACTTCCTGAAGACGACGGTTCGCAAAATCTGGAAAGTGATCGTCGGGGCGGAGAAGTTCGCACAGTCGCTATTTCCGCAATTGAAGGACTATCGCTATCCCGACCTGCCCGAAGAATTGATCTTCCTGCACGCCGAAGAAATTCTCGACATGTACCCCGACCTGCCGCGCAAGCAGCGCGAGACCGCGGTGCTGCAGAAGTATCCCGCGATTTTCATTATCGGCATCGGTTGGCCGCTGAAAGATGGCTATCCGCACGAGATGCGCGCCGCCGATTACGACGATTGGGTCACCGACACTCACGATCAGACGGGCAAAAACACCCACGGGCTGAATGGCGACATCCTGCTGTGGAACTCGGTTACGCGGCGTCGTCACGAACTCACGTCGATGGGCGTCCGCGTCACGGCCGAGACTCTGAAGAAACAGCTGACGATGGCGAAGCAACTGGATTTTTTGAAACTGCCGTATCACCAGGCAATCCTGAACCACGAGATTCCGCTCTCGATCGGCGGCGGAATCGGGCAATCGCGCACTTTGATGCAATTGCTCCGCAAGGCCCATCTCGGAGAAGTCAGCGTCACGGTGTGGCCGAAGGTCCTGAAGGAGATGTGCGCCGATAAGAATATTTTCGTGCTGGAGTAGAAGCGGTTCCCGGAAAAGCTGAGAAGGGGGCAGCCGAAACGACCGCCCCCTTAATCACACCGCGACGTGACCCAAATCACCGACGGGATGGGGTCATAGGTATCTGATTGAATCGCCTCTTCGATAGAGCAGTTCCAGCCAGTTGCGACGCGGCACCCCCTGAGGCGAATGACCCGAATTCTCGGGAAAAGCATTTTCGCCAAACACTAGTCTGTCTCCTGGAGGTTCGTCATGAAACACATCCGTATCTTGGTTTTGATTCTCTGTGCATGCTTCGTGTCCGCGGCATGGGGTCAGCAGCCTGTGGGCGGGGTCGTCGTCAACTGGAATCAGTTCCACAATCAGGACATGCAGCGCTGGAACCCGTATGAGAACGTGCTTAACGTTCACAATGTTGGGAACCTAGGCGTGAAGTGGAGCTACGCGACGGGCTATTGGGTGTATCCCTCGCCCGCGGTAGTGGGCGGCGTGGTCTATGTCAGCGCGGCGGACGGCAGCGTATACGCGCTGAACGCCAGCACCGGCACCCTGCTGTGGCGTCACGTCAGTTTGGGCATCGAGTTCTCCTCGCCTGCCGTGGCGGACGGTACGGTCTATATTGGCTCGACAACCTCCGACGTGTACGCGCTGAACGCCAGCACCGGTGCCACACTGTGGAGCTATGCCACAGGCGACTATGTCATGTCCCCGCCCGTCGTGGCGGACGGCGTGGTCTATATCGGCTCATACGACTACAACGTGTACGCACTGAACGCCCGCACTGGCGCCAAGCTGTGGAGTTTCAACGCCGGCTTCTACATCGACTCTTCGCCTGCCGTGGCGAATGGAGTGGTATACCTCAGTTCGGACAATGGCCACGTCTACGCGCTGAACGCTCGCACCGGCGCTCTGCTGTGGGATTACGGTACCTCCTACCCCTACGGAGTGTCTTCCTCGCCCGCCGTGGCGAATGGGGTGATTTATTTCGGCGCGTGGGACAACAACGTGTACGCGCTGGACGCCAGCACCGGCACCCTGCTGTGGAGCTACCCCACTGGCTACCAGGTGGAGTCCTCGCCTGCCGTGGCAAATGGGGTGGTTTACGTCGGCTCGTTAGACAACAACTTGTACGCGCTGAACGCCCGCACTGGCACCAAGCTGTGGAACTTTGCCACCGGCGGCTATGTGTGGTCCTCGCCCGCTGTGGCGAATGGAGTGGTTTATTTCAGCTCGTGGGACAACAACATCTACGCGCTGAACGCCCGCACCGGCGAACAGCTGTGGAGTTACACCACCGGAAGCACGGTGTATTCCTCGCCTGCCGTGGCGAACGGGGTGGTTTATATCGGCTCCTACGACGGCAACGTGTACGCCTTCGGCCTGAAGTGAAAGATGGCCTCGTCCCGACATCAACGTCAAGGTCGGCGAACGGTATTTTCGTCCGACCAAACTATTCTTTGGAGGTTTGCTCATGAAACACATCCGCATCTTGGTTTTGATTCTCTGTGCATGCTTCGTGTCTTCGGCATGGGCTCAGCAGATTGCGGGCGGGGTCGTCGTCAACTGGAATCAGTTCCACAATCAGGACATGCAGCGCTGGAACCCGTATGAGAACGTGCTCAACATCCACAACGTTGGGAAGCTGCAAATGAAGTGGAGCACCGACATTGGCGCTTATGCCATTTGCTCACCTGCAGTGGTAGATGGGGTGGTTTACGTCTGCGACTACGGCGGCTACGTGTATGCGCTGAACGCCAGCACCGGAGCCGTGCTATGGGAGACGTCCGTCTGCTTTCCTTTGCAGTCATCACCCGCAGTGGAAAATGGGATGGTTTATTTCGGCTGCGGCAACGTGTACGCGTTGAACGCCAGCACCGGCGCGCTAGAGTGGACCTACGCCACCACTGGCGCTCATTCTTCCTCGCCCGCGGTGGTGAACGGAGTGGTTTACATCGGCTCCGAGAACAACAACGTGTACGCGCTGAACGCCCACACCGGCGCACTGCTGTGGAGCTACACCACCGGCGGCGAGGTCAACTCCTCGCCCGCCGTGGTGAATGGGGTAGTTTACATCGGCTCGGATGACGGCAACCTGTATGCGCTGAACGCCAACACCGGCGCCAAGCTATGGAGCTATGCCACCAGCAACTGGGTGTACGGTTCGCCCGTGATAGCGAATGGGGTAGTTTATTTCGGTTCGGTTGACTACAACGTGTATGCCCTGGACGCCGGCACCGGCGCAAAGTTGTGGAGCTACACCACCGGCGGCGGCGTGTGGATTGCGCCAGCAGTCGCGGATGGCGTGGTCTATATCGGTTCCAACGATGACAAGGTGTACGCGTTCAATGCCAGCACTGGCGCCAAGGTGTGGAGCTACACCACGGGCGGCTTTATGTACTGCGCGCCCGCCGTGGCGAATGGGGTGGTCTATATCGGTTCCAACGATTACAACGAGTACGCGTTCAACGCCCGCACCGGCGAACTGCTGTGGAGCTTCGACACCAACTATTTCGCGCAATCCGGGCCCGCCGTCGTGAATGGGACGGTGTACTTCGGCTCGCAGACTGGCGTCGTTTACGCCTTCGGCCTGAAGTGAGGAATAGTCACAGCAAGGGATGGTCGAAGGCTACCCCTCGGCTCTCACGAAATTTCGAGTTCCACGCGCCGCTACACTTCGACCGGCAACTCTGACGGGAGCGGCGCGGCTGTAAGATGGCTTTTCACTGCCGCAGCCAAACGGCGTATGCCCTCGCGGATTTGCTCGGGAGCGGCGTTGGAGAAATTCAACCGCATGTGGCGAGTGCCTTCGCGGCCATCGTTGGCATAGAAGGAATCGCCCGGCACGAACGCCACATTCTGTTCGAGCGCTGAGCGAAACACCGCCTGCATGTCCAAACCTTCGGGCAGAGTAACCCAGAGGAACAATCCTCCTTGAGGATGAGTCCATGTTACCGCGGGCGGGAAGAATTCCCTCAGCGCCTCGAGCATTACGTCGCGGCGTTCGCGATAGATCCTCCGAATCAGCCTGACGTGCTGGTCGAGGAATCCGTCGCGCGCGACTTCGTAGGCCACGAATTGCGTGAAGGTCGAAGTGTGCAAATCGGCGCCCTGCTTGAGTTGCGCCAGCTTACCGATGATCTCCGGCGGGGCGACGATCCATCCCAGTCGAAGTCCGGGAGCCAGCGTCTTTGAGAACGTGCTCAGGTAGATAACGTTCCCAATGGAATAGCCGCCGTCGCGGCGCAGGTTCTCGCGGTCGAGCACGACGAGAGGCGGAAGGTGCTCGCCCTCATAGCGTAACTGGCCGTAAGGATCATCTTCGACAATCGGAATTCCATACTTGTCGGCGAGCAGCACCAATTCGTGGCGCCGCCCCTCCGACAACGTAGTTCCAGCGGGGTTCTGGAAGTTTGGGAGCACGTACATGAATTTGGGGCCAGAGCGCAGAGGCTGCTCCAGCAGCTCGGTGCGAAGGCCATCGTCGTCAACCGGAACCGACATATACTCCGCACCGTAAACGTTGAAAGCTTGCAGCGCGCCCAGATAAGTCGGCGCTTCCACCAGCACGCGATCTCCCCGGTTGATAAACAGCTTGCCAATCAGGTCGAGCGCCTGCTGCGAGCCCGCGGTGATCAGAACATTCGCAGCTTTCGCCTTGATTCCGTAGCGCGCCATGTTGTTCGCAATCAGCTCGCGCAGCGGTTCGTAACCCTCGGTGGCTCCGTACTGCAAGGCAGAAGCTGCCTGCTCGGTGAGCACCTTGTGACAGGCTTCCTCAAAACGCTGGATCGGAAAGACATCGGGAGCGGGCAGGCCTCCGGCGAAAGAAATCATTCCTGGTTTTTGGGTGATCTTCAACAACTCGCGGATTTGAGAACTGGTAATACCTTTGGTGCGCAGCGCGTAACGAGCAGTCCACGCAGTCAACATTGCAGGCCTTTCTGTTTAAGCGAAGCCGTCTGGTTGACTCAGTGCGCCAATGTGCGCCTGATCGTCGATAAACAGGCGGCCGGCGGAGAGCGCCTTGCGGTCAATTTCCAGCAGATCGAGTTTTTTCACTTTATCTTCGAGCACGCTCAACGCAGTTCCGGCGGCCAGACATTCGGTCTCTTCCAGCAGCGCCCCCATCATCACAATGTTGGCGACCTTCGTCGAACCCAGTTTGTCGGCGATCTCCGCCGCCGGAATCGCGACCACCTGCACTCCCGGCGCGGCAAAGTCGGCAGGAACGCTTGCGCCGTTGTAAAGGATGAGCCCGCCGCTCACTACTTCGTGCGCAAACTTCCGCAGCGAGAACTCATTCATGGCGACGAGCACGTCGGAGTGCGACACCAGCGGCGACCCGATCCGTTCTTTCGACAGGCACACATGGCAATGTGCGCTGCCCGAGCGCATCTCCGGCCCATACGACGGCAGCCAGCTCACTTCCAGCGCTTCCCGCATACCCATTTCGACAAGTAGCTGTCCCAGCAGCAGCACGCCCTGACCGCCGAAGCCCGCGATCTTGATACGTATGTCTTTGAAGTGATGAGCGCGCGTCGCCTTGGAAGCACGCGGCGCTCCAGCTTTCGGCGTCAGCTCAAGCACGTCCGCGACTGATCGTTGCGGCGGCTCATTGCCCGCGGGAATTTCCGGCTTGCGGTCGCGGAAAACACTCAGCGGAAAAGTTGGGATCATCTTATCGAGAACCCAGCGCCGCGCTTCCACGGGGTCTTTGCCCCAAATTGTGGGACATGGCGACAGGATTTCGACAAACGAGAAGCCCACGCCATCCCGCTGCGTTTCGAGCGCTTTGCGGATCGCCCGCCGCGCTTTCATGATGTTCTTGTTGTCGGAAAGCGCCACCCGTTCGATGTATGCGGGAGCCTCCAGCGTGGCCAGCAGTTCCGCCATGTGCAACGGAAAACCTTCATTCGACGGCCGCCGGCCCCATGGAGAAGTGGTGCTCTTCTGCCCGACCAGAGTGGTGGGCGCCATTTGTCCGCCGGTCATGCCGTAGATTCCGTTGTTCACGAAAAAGACGCTGATCTTCTCGCCCCGGTTGGCGGCATGCACGATCTCCGCGGTGCCGATCGCCGCGAGGTCGCCGTCTCCCTGATAGGAAATCACAATCTTGTCTGGACAAGATCGCTTGATTCCCGTGGCTGAAGCCGGCGCGCGACCGTGCGCGACCTGCACATTGCCCACGTCAAAATAGTAATAGGCAAACACCGAGCAGCCCACCGGACTCACGAAGATCGTCTTATCCTGCAAGCCCAGTTCCTGCAGCGCTTCGGCAATCAGCTTGTGCACCACGCCGTGCCCGCAGCCCGGACAGTAATGGGTCTGGTGCTTCAGTTCCGATTTGCGCTCGTACAGGTCATAAAACAGCGGCGACTTCTCGTGGATGACTTCGTACCCGTCGCCGCTGACCGCGGGGTTCGCTTCGGAAGTCGTCTCAGATTTGACCTCGGGATCCATCACGCTGATCACGTTTTCGTCTGCCATTTTCATTGCCCTTCTCGAACCAGAATCCTTGCGGACAGGCCCTACACTGCAACGGCAATGCGCTCCAAAACCTGCTGCTGCAATTCCGCAACTGAAGGCACGTTGCCCCCTACTCTGCCGTAGAATTCCACCGGCACCTTGCCGTTCAGCGCCAGGCGCACATCTTCCAGCATTTGTCCGTTGCTCAATTCGACGACAATCACTTTTTCCACTTTCCGCGCCGCTTTTGCCAAAGCTTTCGAAGGATACGGCCACAAGGTGATCGGACGGAACAACCCAGCTTTCACGCCCTCTTTGCGCAGCGCTTCGACTGTGGAAAGCAACACTCGCGAAACAATGCCGTAGCCAACCAGCAACACGTCGGCGTCTTCCGTGTGGCAAAGCTCGCACCGTGGCTCGGCTTCTTGCGCGCGCATATATTTGGCTTCCATTCTGCGCTGGTGTTCTTCCAACTCGTCGCTTTCGAGAAAGATCGACGAGACAAAGTTGGCGCGCGTTTCCGGCGTTCCCTTGACCGCCCACAACTTTTCTGGTGGCTGAATCTCGCGATCTTCGAGATCCAACGGTTCCATCATTTGTCCGATGAAACCATCGGCCAGCACCACCGCCGGATTGCGATATTTATCGGCGAGATCGAAAGCCAGCATGGTCAGTTCGGCCATTTCCTGCACCGATGCGGGAGCCAGAACAATGTTGCGATAGTTACCGTGGCCGCCCCCCTTCACCATGGCAAAATAGTCGCTCTGTTCCGGAGCGATATTTCCGAGTCCTGGTCCGCCACGCATCACATCCACGATCACGCACGGCAGTTCCGCGCCCGCCAGATAAGACATGCCTTCCTGCATCAGGCTGAGGCCAGGGCCGGATGATCCGGTCATGACGCGCATTCCCGCTGCCGCCGCGCCATACACCATATTGATGGCGGCCACTTCGCTCTCCGCTTGCAGAAAAGTCCCACCTATCTGCGGAAAGTAGAGCGCAGCCGACTCCGCGATTTCGCTGGCCGGAGTAATGGGATATCCATAGTAAGCGCGGCATCCGGCCAGGATCGCGCCCTTCACCACTGCGACGTTTCCTTTACACAACTGCCGCATGTTCGCCTCCTCTTACCGCCGCAAACGCTTTTCCTTTAGCTTTTATGCGGTAAACCGTAATGGCGCCCGGTTCGGGGCAGCAATAAAAGCAGATGCCGCAGCCGGTGCAATCCTCGCCGGTGTAGCGCGCCGGATGTACCCCGTAAGCATTCAATTCCGGCGTCAACTCCAAACACTTCGGCGGACAGGACTCCACACACAGCCCGCACCCCTTGCATTCCTCGACATCGACCTTGACCTTACCGCGTGCTTGGCTCGCCATGCTTCACCTCGCTACCGTCTTCTCCGCAGCCAGAGGCCGCTGCAGCCATCTGGTTTTTTCGGAGAATTGATAGAGTTCTTCGCGAAACTTAGGGTGCGCAATGTTGATCATCGCCTGCGCCCGTTCACGAATGGTTTTGCCGTGCAGATACGCCACCCCGTACTCGGTCACCACGTAACGAACCAATCCGCGGGAAGTGACCACGCCCGCGCCGGGGCTGAGCATGGGCACAATGCGCGAGATCGCACCATCTTTTGCCGTGGAGGAGATGGCAATGATCGGTTTGCCCCCCTTGGAGCGCGACGCTCCGCGCAGGAAGTCCACTTGTCCGCCGATGCCGCTATAGAACTGGTTCCCGATCGAATCGGAGCAGACCTGACCGGTAAGATCAACCTGCAGCGCGGAGTTGATCGCCACCATGTTGTCGTTGCGGGCGATCAGTAAGGGGTCGTTGCTATAGGCGGTGGGATGGAACTCGAAGATGGGATTGTTGTCTACGAAGTCGAACAATCGTTTCGAGCCAAGGGCAAATCCTAGAATGATCTTGCGGGGCCGAAAGCTCTTCCGCGCACCTGTGATCACGCCCGCTTCTATCAGAGGAATCACGCCGTCGGAAACCAATTCGCTGTGAACCGCAAGATCCTTGCGGTCCATGAGAAACGGCAAGACCGCATCCGGAATTCCGCCAATGCCGGTTTGCAACACGGATCCGTCCTCAATTAAATCCGCAACATTGCGGGCGATGGCTCTATGCAGGTCTGTAATTTGCGGTTGCTTCATGGCGCAAAGAGGACGGGAAGAATCCACTACGGCATCGAGTTCCGTCACATGGATGAAGCTGTCACCGTAGGTGCGCGGCATCTGATCGTTGATCTGCGCCACTACGTATCGGGCACACTTAGTCGCAGTGAGCGACGTGTCCACACCCACGCCGAAGCTGCAAAAGCCATGCGAGTCGGGTGGTGAGAGTTCCACAAGCGCCACATCAATCGGCATGGCGCCGCTCTCGAAGAGTCCTTCGATTTCACTCAAGTAAATCGGAGTGTAATCGGCCCGGCCTTCATTAATGGCCTCGCGCACATTGCTGCCGATAAACATCGCATTGTGCCGGAAGTGTCCCTCCATCTCCGGAGACACATAAGGAGCCACTCCGAAGGTCATCATGTGAACGATTTCCACGTCCTCCACAAAAGGACCGCGGCGCATCAGCGCCTCAACTAACGTCTCCGGTTCCGCGCAACCCGGCTGTATGTAGACTCGCATCCCCGACTGCACACACCGCAGCGCCTCATCCGGCGTTTTCAACTTTAGTTTGTAATCGAGTTCCCACGACATTCCTTCCCCCTTGACCGCAACATCGGTCATCGCACTCCCCCCACAGTTCCATCCTCTGCTTCGCGCCGCATTTACTCCTTCGGACTTCGGTTCCAAGTCGAGAGCTGCGGATTCCAGCTGTGAACCTGCTTATCGAAATCCCCTGGCTGCCTCGCCGGCACGCAATGTGCAGCCGGTTGCTTCGAAGAATCGGCGGAGACCGGGCGTTCCGCCAAACATTGCTCCAACTTCTCCCGGAGATTGCTGTCGTTCAGCAGGCCCAGAAGTTCGGCCCGGCGCATGGGATCGATTCCCTGCAGCAACGGACACCTTAGAAGGTCCTGATCTTTCATTGACTCCTCCCAGCGCGAATTCCTGCTATCCGGCCGCGCATCCCGGTCAGTTTGATTAGAAACCTTATCGCCCGCCGTGGCGGTGACCTCAGACAACTCTCGGGGTGAGGCACGTCACAGCACGCCCTCACCAGACACCGGAGGTAAGATACTCGTCAATCGACTTCGCGGCGCGCCTTCCCGCGCCCATAGCCAGAATCACCGTCGCACTTCCTGTAACGATGTCGCCGCCAGCGAAAACACCTTTTCGCGAGGTGCGCTGCGTGCTCGCGTCCGCCTCGATGTAATTGCGCTTATTCGTGTTCAGACCCGGTGTAGTGCTCTGGACAATAGGATTGGCACTCGTCCCGATCGCGATAACTGCCACAGCGAGAGGGATCTCATATTCCGAGCCTTCAATCGGAACTGGCCGCCGTCTCCCAGAAGCATCAGGCTCGCCCAGCGCCATCTTCTGGCAGCGTGCACCCGCCAACCACCCCTTGCCATCGTCAATGAACTCGATCGGCGCAGTAAGAACTTGGAATTCGATCCCCTCCTGCTGCGCGTGTTTCACTTCTTCCTTGCGTGCCGGCATCTCCGCCTCACTGCGGCGATAAAGAATGAACGCCTTTCCCGCTCCCAGCCGCAACGCAGACCGGATCGCATCCAGCGCCGTGTTTCCTCCGCCGATCACGGCCACATTCTTGCCGCGGAAATCCACCATGGGTTCGTCGTACTTCGGGAACTCGTAGGCATGCATCAGGTTGATGCGCGTCAGGAATTCGTTCGCCGAATACACGCCGTTCAGATGTTCGCCGGGAATGCCCATAAATTGCGGGAGTCCTGCACCCGTGCCAATAAACACCGCATCGTAGCCTTCCTCGTTCATCAACTCGTCAATGGTGACCGTGCGGCCCACGACTACATCGGTTTCGAACTCCACACCCATGGCGCGCATGTAATCGATCTGTTCGCGGATGATCTGTTTCGGCAGGCGGAATTCCGGAATGCCATAGACCAAAACGCCGCCCGGTGTGTGCAGCGCCTCGAACACATGCACCTGATGTCCTTTCTGCACCAGATCGCCCGCCGCGGTCAGCCCAGACGGCCCGCTGCCGACGATAGCGACCTTCTTGCCCGTGAGTGCCGCTTTCGGCAGCTTGCTGATGTCCAGGTGACGTTGCTCGTAGTCGGCAACGAAGCGCTCCAGATATCCGATGCCCAGCGGTTGCACCTTCTTGCCCATCAAACAACCGCCTTCGCAGTGATCTTCCTGCGGGCACACGCGCCCCGTGATGGCCGGCAGCACGTTATCTTCGCGAATTTTGGCCGCCGCGCCCAGATAGTCGCCAGCCACAATCAATTCCACAAAGTCTTTCACCTTCACGCCCACCGGACAGTCGTCCGTACAAGCTGGCTTGGCGCACTCCAGACAGCGCAAAGCTTCCTGCCGCGCAAGCTCCTCGGAGTAGCCCAGGTTTACCTCGGTGAAATTATGGGCGCGCTCCTCCGCACATTGCTCCAGCATGTGCTGCCGCGGAATCTTCATCCGCTGTTTCAGGGGGATGACATTCAACGAGGGCTTTTTGGTAGATTGAGTCACCGGCCACCTCCCTGCAAAGCGCATGTATTCTTTTCTTCGGCAGCAACGCTGCCGGGCTGTAGCTTTTCCCGCTGGTATTCCTCCATCGACCGCTGCTCCGCCGCGCGGTACATCGAATTACGCTGCACCAGCACCGCAAAATCAATCCGGTGTGCATCGAACTCGGGCCCGTCAACGCAGGCAAACTCACTCTTTCCATCCACCAGCACGCGGCAGCCGCCGCACATGCCGGTGCCATCAATCATGATCGGATTCAAACTCACGATGGTGCGGATATGCTCTTTCCGCGTCATCTCCGCCACCGCTCTCATCATCGGGATGGGACCGATGGCCAGCACCAGGTCAATGCGCGTGCCGTTCTCGATCAACTGCTTCAGCTTGTCGGTGACAAAGCCTTTGTCGGCATAGGTTCCATCATCGGTCGTAATCATCAGCGCGTCGCTCACCTCGCGCAGTTCCTGCTCCAAAATTACCAACTCTTTATTGCGCGCGCCGACAATGGTGATCACGCGGTTGCCCGCCCGCTTCAGAGCCGCCGCCGTCGGATATGCCATCGCCGTACCCACACCGCCGCCCATCACCACCACAGTGCCAAACTTCTCGATCTCCGACGGTTTCCCTAGCGGCCCCACCACATCCAGAATGCTGTCGCCGGTATTCAGTGCATTGAGCATGTTGGTGGTCTTGCCCGCCGACTGCACCACAATGCCAATGGTGCCGCGCTCCGCATCGGAGTGTTCAATGGTGATCGGAATCCGTTCGCCCTGTTCGTACAACCGTAAGATTACGAACTGTCCTGGCTTTTGCTTGCGTGCAATGCGTGGCGCTTCGATAACGAACCGCTTAATGCCCGGCGCCAGGAACCCAGCGTGCAGGATCTTAAACATGTTTTTCCCCGTCTTTCCTTGGCATGTTCCCAAAAGCCTATTGTCCGCAAGGCTATGCCCGGTGGCTGTGACACGAGTCACAGACGAGTGAGAGGAAGATCACGGTGCGGGGAAGGTAACGAAATCGCCTGCCTGATGTTGACCCGCCAAATAGTTGCCGCGGTTTTAGCGCCTCTCGTGCACGCTTCTGGTCACATCGCCTGGTGACTATCGTCACGGCAGAATAGGCCTAGAGAGATCACACTTAAAACGGACATTCGAGTTCCAGATGTGCAGACATCGGGACCTCGGGCACGCCAACCGTGGAGTCGGCTATGGTTTCTAAGTGTGCGAATCCCGCCTGCTCGGCCACGTTCCGCTATTTACATGACGGCACACTCTTCCATGTGGCAATCGAATCGGCCGCTCCGGAAAAAATGCCGAGTTACGAGACGCCCACCCTCGAGCGCTTCTGGCTCTGCGGCGAATGCTCGAGAAAAATGACCGTCGTTTCTGATTCAGGCGGAATCCTGGTCGTGCCCATCGAACAGCGTTCCAAACCAGAAAGGCGAGCGATGCCAGCACGGCGCTGGGATTCAACTTGACCACGAAGGAGGCGCCTATATGTCAGCCTTAACACAAATACTCGATCAGAAGCAGGCAATTGCATTCCGCCAGATCTTAATTGCCACAGACTTCTCCGATGCCTCACAACGAGCATTTGACTATGCCCTCGCGATTGCTCGCCGATACGGCTCCACGCTCTCCGTGGTGCACGCCATTCCGCCAGAGCCGTGGGACGAGATTCCGCTGGAACCGCTGCCCCGCGAACTGAACCGCCACTGGACTGAAGCCGAACAGAAGATGAACAGTCTCAGCCAGGACGCGGCGATGAAGTACGTAAAACATCATCTGTTGCTCGAACAAGGCCAAGTATGGGATGTGCTCGCTTCGGTAATTGAGCGTGAAGACGTTGATCTGCTGGTGCTCGGCACTCGCGGACGGAGCGGACTGAAGAAACTCGCTCTGGGCTCGGTCGCAGAACAGGTCGTGCGCCAGGCAAAATGCCCTGTGCTCACGATTGGTCCTCACGTCCAGCCCACTGCCTCGCGAACGATTGAGTTCACCCGTATCCTTTTTGCCACCGATTTCGGGCCGGCTTCGACCAAAGCATTTCCCTATGTTCTGTCTCTGGCACAGGACTACCAGGCAAAGCTGGTGCTTCTGCATATGGTGTCCCTAATGCCCGGGACTGATCTCGGCCCGGCGGCTTACGGCCCATCGGCTTATGTGGCCGAACAATATATGGACTGGCAGCAGACCGCACGGGAAAAGAGTGTGGAGAAATTGAAGCAGTTGCTTCCACCCAACGCGAAACTCGCGGCAGAGCCGGAGTACATTGCCGGAATGGATTTCCTGCCGGAAGGGATCCTGGACGCGGCGGCGAAACACGACATTGATTTGATTGTCATGGGCGCGAACCGGACGCCCTCCCCGCGCCTGACCGCGCACGTACCGTGGGCTCTCACGCATGAGGTGATCTGTCACTCCGAATGTCCGGTTTTGACTGTGAGGGATTGAGAAGGGCAACCCTAACAGGGGCAATGGTCTACTGGGTCAGGCTCCAACCATGAATGGTCAGCGGGGCTGAGAACCGCACTAACGCAGATCCGAACGGCTTGAGACTAAGCGCAACCGCACTCGAGCCTTAGACACACCGGGTGCCGTCGGGAGATGTGATTCCAATCACACCGCCTTGTGACATTCGTCCTATGAGCCTCGCCAGCGCGCTGGCAAGATAGCGTTTGAGGTTAGGCCATGTCGAACAACAATCGCGATCTTCTTGAAACCTTGCGCTTCGAGTTGAAATTCCTCGAAGACGGTGGGTATGGCCGCTCGCCCCATGCACCCTGGCGCGCTCCGTACATTTTCGAAGATTCTCCGTCGTGCTTGAACTTCAGCGATCCCGCCCGGCCGCATCCCTGTAGCGAATGCCTGCTGACCGGGCTTGTTCCCCCGGAACAGCGGAAGCAAGACGTGCCATGCCGGTTCATTCCGCTGAATGACAAAGGCGAGACTGTGGATTTCCTCTACCGCACCGCCACGCAAATAGAATTGGAAGAGGCTCTTGGCGATTGGCTAAAACGGGAAATCAGCCGGCTCGAAAAAGATCAAGCCGAAGTGGCATAGCGAGCACCGGCGATTCGCGGGGCGGCGAAAACGGACAGGGAGCCGGATCGTCAGGAGTGGACCATTTTCTCTAGCGCGGCCTTGTTGCGGATAACCAGAGTCGCGCCCTTTAACTGCAGCAATTGCCGCTTCTTGAAATCGGAGAACAGACGGCTCACGGTTTCACGCGTCGTGCCGATCATCTCCGCGATCTCCACGTGCGTAAGTGTCATCTTCACATGCAGCGGCTCGCCGTTGCCCGAGCCCGTATTGCACCACCCCAGCAGCAATCTCGCGAATTTTTCCGAAGGGGACGTGGTGAGCCCCAGGGTGCGAATCTCTTCATACGCCGCATAGTAATTGCGGCTCAATTGCTCCGCCACCCGCACTGCCACTTCTCCATGTTCGCGCAAGAAATGCAGCAACGCATCGCGGGTAATGAAATTAGCCTGGCCCGGTTCCATCATTTCGGCCGTCACTTCATAAGGCCGGTTGGAAATCGTAGCGTTGAGGCCGAGAACGTCTCCCGCTTCCGAGATTTTGGTAATGATGGTCTTGCCTTCCGCCGATGACGTCGAAAGTTTCGCCTTCCCCGCGCAAAGCACAAATATGCCGCGTGGCTGTTGCCCCTCGATAAACAGCATCGCGGACTTTGGATAGACCGCGGTAGAGCGGATCTCGTTCAGCCTGTGCACCGCTGCCTCCGGCAGGTTGCAGAACAGATGTTCTTCCCGCACCGGGCAGGTCAGGCAGTTATCGAGGATATTCAGGCCGTAGGGAGCGCGCATGCACACTTCCGTCTGCACGAATTGTATCACCCATCAGGTCGTGATCAAGATCACCTGAGACCGTGACTTCAAGCATGGTCCGCAAAGCCCTCTGCGAAGAGAATTCACGTAAGCAGGGGACCCCTGAGGGTACCGGGGCGGAGTTCGAGTCATTGATGCAGGCCGTGATTTTGAAATGCGCGAATGCGCAGGAAGGCGATGACACCATGGAGGATGCACATCGGTTTCGCGTGGAAGCCTGGTGGGCCTCTGGCCGCACTGGTATTGCAAAATCCAGTTCCGCGCCCAATGTGATTCATTTCACTTCACCTCCGGCCTTCGGCGGCCTGGAGGGCCGATGGACGCCGGAGGACTTGCTGCTGGGCGCCATCGCCAGTTGCTTTACCACCACCTTCCGCACCCTGGCGGAATACTCAAAGTTTGACTACACCGACCTGCAGGTGGAAGTGGAAGCCGTGGTCAGCAAGCGTGAGACGGGCGACGGCATCGCCGATCTCTCCATTCGCGCAAATCTGATCATTTCCCGGGAAGACGAGCAACCGCGCGCGCTCAAGCTCCTGCATAAAGCCAAGGGTCTCTGCCTGGTATTGCGCACGCTGGCGATTGAGCAGACATTTGAACCAGTCGTGAAGATCACCGCGTCCGCTGCCGGGCGTCCGGCGTAACCGTTTCACCACGCAAACGGTACTGATAATGCCGCGCGGGGGCGAAAAGATGGTTGCCGGCTAAGCAGTTGCGTTGTCTCGAAGCCCTAACGGAATCCCAAACATTCTCGGATAGTCTATCCTTGTCCTTGAGTGGCGGGTTTCGCCGCAGCTGGTTAGGGCATGAGGTGGCTTTATGGGTTCGACCGAGGCAGGTCTCGTTGGACAACCGCCAAGCGCAGAGCAGCCGCCGTCCCCACCGAAATACGGCCTGGACGCCATGTTCACTCCTGGCTCGGTGGCCGTCATCGGCGCCACCGATCGTCCCGGCACAGTGGGCCGAACCGTTCTGGAAAATCTGCTGCATAGCCGTTACCACGGTAAAGTGTATGCCGTAAATGCGAAGCGTGAGGAAGTGCTCGGGGTCAAAGCTTATCGGAGCATTCGCGACATTCCACCGCCGGTGGATTTAGCCATAGTTGCCACGCCGGCGTTAAGCGTCCCCCAACTCGTCGGCGAGTGCGTCAACGCGGGCGTCAAATCCGCCGTTGTGATTTCCGCTGGATTCAAGGAGCGTGGCGCGGAAGGAGCCGCACTCGAAGGCCAGATCAAGGAGCAATTGCGCCGCGGTTCCATGCGCTTGATTGGTCCCAACTGCCTGGGCGTCATGAACCCGGCGATCGGACTCAATGCCACCTTCGCCAAAGATGCGCCGCGCGCCGGCAACGTCGCGTTCCTGAGTCAGAGTGGAGCGCTTCTCAGCGCCATCCTCGACTGGAGCCAGCGTGAGGAAGTAAGCTTCAGCGCCATCATCTCAACTGGCTCCATGCTCGATGTTAGCTGGGGCGATTTGATCTACTACTTCGGTGACGATCCCCACACCAAGAGCATTCTGCTCTACATGGAATCCATCGGAGATGCGCGTTCGTTTTTGTCCGCCGCTCGTGAAGTCGCACTCACCAAGCCAATCATCGTAATAAAATCCGGCCGCTCGGAGGCTGGCACGCGCGCCGCCGCCTCGCATACCGGCTCCCTCACCGGCAGTGATGAAGTGCTCGAGGCAGCCTTCCGCCGCTCTGGAGTTCTTCGCGTCCACAATATCGCCGATCTCTTTTATATGGCGGAAGTGCTCGGCCGCCAGCCTCGCCCCAAGGGTCCTCGTCTTACCGTTCTGACCAACGCCGGCGGGCCCGGAGTCTTGGCCACAGACTCACTCGTAGCCAACGGCGGAGAACTGGCCGACCTTTCCCCCGACAGCCTGAACCGCCTGAATGAGTTCCTTCCCGCCCACTGGAGCCACAACAATCCCATCGACATTCTTGGCGACGCCGACGCAGACCGCTACGCCCGCTCCATCGAAATTGCTTCGCAGGATCCCAACAGCGATGGCCTGCTGGTCATCCTCGCCCCGCAAGGAATGACCGACCCAAGCCAGATTGCAGAACGCCTGAAGCCCTACGCCAAGGGATATGACAAGCCCGTTCTTGCCAGTTGGATGGGCGGTAACAGCGTTGCCGCCGGCGAAGCCACCCTGAATCAGGCGGGCATTCCCACCTTTGCTTATCCCGACACTGCGGCGCGCGCCTTCACCTACATGTGGCGCTATACCTATAACCTGCGCGGACTCTACGAAACTCCTACCCTCACCGAACACTCTGAGCTGGCGATCGCCTCCCGCAGTCAGGTCGAGCAGACGATCCAGAATGCGCGCAACCACGGCCGCGTCCTGCTCAACGAACTGGAATCGAAGCAGCTACTGTCGCTCTATGAAATCCCCATCGTGGAGACGCGCTTCGCGGCCAGCGCAGACAAAGCGGTCAGTCTCGCTGCAGAAATCGGCTATCCGGTTGTGCTGAAGGTGGTCGCCAAGACCATCACGCACAAATCGGATGTAGGCGGAGTCAAACTGAACTTGAAAGACGAAGCCGCAGTCCGCTCTGCTTATCTCGCCATTCAGTCGTCCGTTGCGGAGAAAGTCGGCCCCGATCAATTCAACGGCGTCACTGTCCAACCCATGGTGAAGCTGGATGGCTACGAATTAATTCTCGGTAGCATCGTCGATCAGCAGTTCGGACCTGTAATCTTATTCGGCTCCGGTGGCCAACTCGTCGAAGTGTATCGCGACCGCGCCCTGGCTCTTCCGCCCCTCAACACAACTCTCGCTCAAAGAATGATGGAGCAAACCCTCGTCTTCACTGCCTTGAAGGGAGTGCGTGGACGCAAGCCGGTCAACATGGCCGCCCTGGAGCATCTGTTAGTCCGCTTCAGCCGCCTCGTGCTGGAACAGCCGTGGATCGCGGAAATTGACATCAATCCCCTGCTGGCTTCCCCGGAGCGCCTGCTGGCCCTCGACGCCAGAATCGTGCTGCACGGCCCCGGCGTAACCCTTGATCAGTTGCCCAAGCCCGCCATTCGCCCCTACCCTTTGCAATACGTCTCGCAGTGGACGATGAAGGACGGAAATCAGGTAACCATCCGCCCCATCCGCCCGGAAGACGAACCGCTGATGGTCAAGTTTCACGAGACACTCTCCGATCGCAGCGTCTATTTGCGCTTCTTCTCCTCCCTCAGCCTTAGCCGGCGGGTCGCACATGAACGCCTCTTGCGCATTTGTTTCGGCGATTACGACCGCGAAATGGCCCTGGTCGCCGAACGCACAGATCCCGGCACGGCCGAACGCAGAATCATCGCCGTCGGGCGCATGAGCAAACTTCACGCCGGCAGCGAAGCGGAGGTCGCCGCGCTGGTTTCGGATCAGTATCAAAAACTCGGACTCGGATATGAACTTGTCCACCGCCTGGTGCAGGTCGCCCGCGATGAGAAGCTGAGCCACTTATCCGCCGAAATGTTGACAGACAACATCGGGATGCAACTCGTCTTCAGGCGCAATGGCTTTCGCATTCGCGCCGACGAAGATCTGACCTCAGTCCGCGCCTTCCTGGACCTCTGATTGAAATAATACAACCTGTAGTGGTATATTTATTAAGGAGAGACCGTACATGACTGAACTTTTCTCCGTAAACGAGGTTGCCGCAATCGCCGAAGTTTCACCCGAAACGATTCGGACGGCTCTGGAAAAGAAATCCGTAACCCCTTCGCGCAAACGTAAGACCGGCAAAGCGGTGCGCCATCAGTTCTCCGTTGGCGACGTTCTATTCGTCAAGTTGCTGGCTGAATTCCCTTTTCCCTTGAGCAAGCAGGACAAACATTCGCTCGCCCACATCCTGGCTCGGGGAAACCGGAAAGCATCGCCCTGGTCCATGGAAGGCGTTGATCTCATCTATCGCTCTGGGGATGTGCAAATATTCGTCCAGTGTAAATCGCTTCGCGAGACCATAGACCGGAATTTGGCAGCCTATCGCTGGGGCAGAAGGCGAGTCGTATCGTCGCCCGAAGTCCTGGGAGGAGAGCCTGTTTTCCGTGGAACGCGCGTTCCGCTGCAGCACGTGGCATCGCTGTTTCGAAAGGGCGTTTCGCAAAAGGAAATCACCGAGGACTTTCCGCAACTCAGCGCGCGGGACCTGGCATTCGCCCGGCTATTCTCACGCTTTGGCAAAAGGCCCGGACGTCCTAGAAAACGACTGCTCATGCGGAGGAAGGCCGTGTAGTCATGCGACTTCTGCTGGATGAGAATATCTCGCCAGCATTAGTCAGCCGGTTGGCTGAAGTTGGAGTTTACGCTCAATCTGTACCGCATGTCGGCTTGGCTGGCCGCGCAGATCGCGCCGTATGGCAATATGCGCTGGATCGCGACTTTGCTGTAGTGACGGTGAATGCACGCGATTTCATCGAACTCCTCGATGTCGCCGTGCATCCTGGTTTGATTGTCTTGCGCGAGAGTGGTTTAAGCCGGGAGGAACAATGGGAACGTATCAAGCCGGTCATCGATTACGGGCAGGATTCGGGCGGTCGGGACTTCCTGCTCAATAAGCTTGTCGAGGTTACTGGCGCGGGAAAATTTGAGGCACGAGATATTCCTCTGCCGTAGAGTTATTGTCTTGTACCAAAACCTTCCCCCTGTTGTACTCCCGTAACCAGCCATCCGATGCATCCGCCTCAGCCCGTGTGTATATTTGAAAATGATTCGTGCTCCTGCTCGAAAACATTCCGCTCGCGCCGCTAACCACCCTCAAAATCGGAGGCCCGGCGAAGTATTTCGTCGAGGCCGGCAATATCGCTGAAGTCCAGGAGGCAGTCACCTTCGCACGCTCCCGCGATCTCCCTCTGTTCGTTCTGGGCGGAGGCAGCAACCTGGTGGTCGCCGATGCCGGTTGGCCCGGCCTGGTGTTGAAGGTCGCGATTCAAGGCATCAACCAACACACTGGCCACGATGAAGAAGGCAAAGTTCTCTTCGACGCGGGCGCCGGCGAGCCTTGGGACAAGTTCGTCTCTCACACCGTGATGGCCCGCTGCGCCGGAGTCGAGTGCCTCAGCGGCATTCCTGGTAGCGTCGGCGGCACTCCAGTGCAGAACGTCGGAGCATACGGACAGGAAGTAGCCGAGACCATTGCATCGGTACAGGTTCTCGACTTGCGGGAAAACGATAATCAGGTGCGCGAACTCTGCCCTGAAGCCTGCGGTTTCAGCTATCGCGCGAGCATCTTCAACACGACCGAGCGCGGACGCTTCATCGTTCTCCGCGTCACCTACGCACTTACCCCCGGAGGCAAACCTCGTATCGCGTATGCCGATCTCATGCGCCACTTCGAAGGCCGCGAAACGCTGCCGGACCTCGCTGAAACCCGCGAGGCGGTGCGCCACATTCGCGCTCGCAAGGGCATGCTCATCGCCCCCGGAGATCCGGACTGCTTGAGCGCAGGCTCGTTTTTCAAGAACCCCGTGCTCTCCGAAGCACAGCACGAAGATCTGAAGCAGCGCGCCGCCGCGCGAAGATTAACTCTGCCCAGCTATCCCGCCCTCGAAACCCGCAAAAAAATTTCTGCTGCCTGGCTGGTCGAGCGCTCCGGATTCGCCAAGGGATTCGGCTTCGGCCGAGTAGGCATCTCCAGCAGGCATGCCCTCGCAATCGTCAATCGCGGCCAAGCCACAGCCGCCGACGTTCTAGCCCTGAAAGACCAGATCCAGCATCGCGTCGAAGAAATCTGGGGCGTCCACCTGGAACCCGAACCAGTCATGGTCGGCTTCTAAACCGCCCGGAACATACTGGAGTTATGTTCCGGCTGGAACACTTCTCGATTTTCGCGACCCCAAGCCCGAAAGCCGCCCTATGCGCCCGCGGCCTTCCCCTGGCTTCGATACCAGGCTACCGTCTGCCGCAGGCCGTCTTCAAAATTCACTTTGGGCTTGTATCCCAAATGTTCTGCGGCAGCGGAAATGTCGGCCAGCGAGTGTTTGATGTCGCCGCCACGCTCAGGACGATAGATGGGACAACCGGAGTACGAGGTCAGCGTCTGCAGGAGTTTGAAGGTCTCATTGAGCGTGACCCGCCGCCCCGTCGCCACATTGAACACCTTGCCCGCCGCTTGCTCTGCCGGAGCTTTGCATGCCAGCAGGTTGGCCTCGACCGCGTTGTCGATGTAAGTGAAATCCCGGCTCTGCTCGCCGTCGCCAAAAATCGTAGGCTGCTGCCCCGCCAGCATTTGCGTGATGAACTTGGCCAGCACTCCCGAATAAGGCGACGTCGGATCCTGCCGCGGACCAAAAATATTGAAGTAGCGCAGCGCCACCGTCTCCAGCCCGTAGCAGCGGTAGAACGAGGTCATGTAATGTTCGCTGGCCAGCTTGGCTACGGCGTAGGGCGAGATTGGGTCCGGCGTCATGCGCTCGTGTTTGGGCAGCGTGGGCGTATCGCCATACGCAGATGACGATGCCGCATAGATCACGCGCTTCACCTCGGCATCGCGCGCCGCCACCAGCACGTTCACCGTGCCATCCACGTTCGCCCGATTGCTTCCGATGGGGTCGAGCACCGACTTCGGCACCGAAGGAATCGCCGCTTGATGCAAAACATAGTCCACGCCCGTGCACGCCGACTTCATGGCGTCGAGGTCGAGAATGTCGGCCTCACGAAAATCGATCTGCCCCAAAATTTGCCCCAGGTTTTCCCGCCTGCCCGTCGCAAAGTTATCGACTCCGCGAACCTGCTCGCCGCGCCGCAGCAATTCGTGCGCTAAAGACGATCCAATAAATCCGGCAATCCCCGTGATAAGGTAGAGCGCCATATACTTTCATCATAACTAATCGGGAGATTATTTTGGGCAAGCGGGCAACCCGGCTGAAGGCACGAGAGTAACTGAGAACTGAGAACTGAAACCACTGCTACTGGTTCCTTCGAACGATACTCACGAACTCCTCCCGGCCCATCATATGCCGGTCCTCGAAAAAATTGAGCATGTCCTGCAAGACGGCGTGAGGGTTTGTGATCGCGCGCAGAGCATCCGGCTTCTGCATTGATGGAGTTCGCGTCCTGCCCAACACCACCGAAGGCTGCACGACCGACTTCACCAGCTCGCGCAACTGCCCGCGATCTGCTTCTGACATCCGGATAAACAGTATTCCCATACCGACGCCAGGGTAGGCCACGCGCACCTCTCCTGTAGCCTCGACCCGAAAACCGTTGACTTCAAGTTTCAGGCCGATATAGGCGCCAATGCTATAGGGTGCAGGAGTCTCAATGTAGCATCCGTGCACGCTGATGTCCGCAAGCGTCGCCCAGCTCGATACTGTGCCGTTCATTTCTTGTATCCGGGCGCTGCCCGTGCATTTGTAACGAGGGGTTCCGCGCTTCTCTGGCCGGAGGGCGCTCGCTTGGCGGGTTGGAGCTGCACCTTCCGCTCGGGTTTCAGCGGCGCGCGGAACGTCAGGCGCGCGGGCTGTCGCTGCGCCGGCAGCTTGCGGTGAGCCTGATCTCTTCAATGACGAGAGGTAGGCTGCACCATCGCTGGTTTCGTCGAACCCCATCGGCGGATGTTCCCCTTCACTTCGCACCTCGCACTTGGAAGCCTTTCGCCTGCCTGTGTGCGAGGAGATCCTTTTCTACTCTACGGAGCTTTCGAGAGGAACACTTAGCGCAAGTGGAAGGTGATGCGGTCGAAGGGCGCTGTCAGCTTCCGAAACGGGAGAAGTTCAGGATTGGAACGCGGCCACGGGGAATTCTGCCGCCGATTGCCGGATTTTATTCCATACCTCGTCCCGCCCGGCGCCGGTCTTTGCCGAGAACGGAATCACAGTCGCCGTCGGATAGGCCTCCGCCAAGTTTTTCAGCGCGTTGCGCAACTGATTGTTCGAGAGCCGGTCACTCTTGGTCGCAACCAGGACAAACTCTCGGCCCGAGGCATTAAGAAAAGTTAATAGTTGTCGGTCGCTCGCTTGCGGGGGAACGTTCACGTCCACCAGCGCCAGACACAACGCCAGCGTGGGGCGGTCGTTGAGGTAGGGCTCGATGAACTTGGGCCACTCTTGCGAAATCTCGCGCGAGAGCTTGGCATAGCCGTAACCCGGCAGGTCGGCGAAGATGACCTCCGGACGCGGCTTTCCCGGCCAGCGCACCTCGAAAAAATTGATGCTGCGCGTGCGCCCCGGCGTGGAACTGGTGCGGGCGATCTTATCGCCGATCAGCGTGTTGATCACGCTGGACTTGCCCACGTTCGAACGGCCGAGGAATGCGACCTCCGGCAAGCTGGGAGCAGGAAAGTGCGCGGCATCGGTAGCCGCCGCCAGAAATCGCGCGAGAACCCTCATGCGCTAGTGTGCTATGCCGCGGGGAAAGTTGGCAAGCTGGCGGGCAAGAAAACCGTAAACCACAAAGGGCGCGAAGTATCACGAAGGTTTTCCTACCGGTTTCCTTCGTGTAACTTCGTGTCCTTTGTGGTTATTTCCTGCGGTTGACGATTCCGGTTAACGGTCTGAGCGGCGAAACTGCTTGCTCAACGTGAGCGCCTGATGCTGGTAGGAAGATCCTATATTCGTCCCATAGATCTTCTCCGGTCGCGAGAGCAACGGCATATAGTTCAGCCGGCCCACAAGCTGGCCGTGTTCCATCAGGAACGGAACTTCGTGGGCGCGAACTTCCAGCACCGCCGGGGTCCCTTTGATGTCCCCGGAGCCAAACCCGAATCCAGGATCAAAGAACCCCGCATAATGAATTCGGAACTCGCCGTCCGACGGGTCAAAGGGCACCATCTCCGCCGCGAAGTCAGGGGGGACACGCACCTGTTCTTTTGATGCGAGTATGTAGAATGCGCCCGGCTCTAGGATTAAGGCCTTTTGAGTCTTCTCGTGAATGGGCTCCCAAAATTCGTCCAGCGGATAGTGGTTTACCTTATCCAACTCCACTAGAGGGGCGTTTGCCCGTGCTTTATACGCGATGATTTCGTTCGGCTGGGTAGCCTCCAAATTGACCGTTATTCTCAAACTTCCCCCCTCTAATCTGGCCTTTGCGGGGTCGTTGTCTACATAGACTAGCGTTTCTAGCCGGTCGAGTTTCTTGAGCCCAGGATCTCTGAACTCTGCATCTCCCTGTACGAATCGGAGTTGATTGAGCCGCATGCCCGCGCGAATGCGAACGGTGAATGTGCGCGGAACGATCTCCGCATACAGCTTGCCTTTGTACCCCGGACCGACACTGTCAAACTCAGTGCCGTAGTCAGTGATCAAACGTGTGAAAATATCGAGCCGACCAGTTGTACTCTTTGGATTGGCTCTCCCCGAAATGCTCCCGGGCAAATGAAGGTTCTCGACGAGAGGAACGATGTAAACGCAGTTCTTCTCGAAGACCGATGCCCCAGTTAGGGCAACTCTCGTCATCTGAAGTTCTTTTATCTTCGCCTCGACGGTGGAATTCGGGCCTGGTAGGAAACTCGCGCGCACGCGATGAGCTATATCCCCCAAGCGAAGATCAAGGCTGGCCGGTTGGATCTGATCCGAGTCGATGGGCCGATCGGCGACAATAACTTGCTCGTCGATTAACTTCTCGATTGATTGTGAAGGAAGAATCCCGTTGTCCCGGTCTATCGGCAATAACATGTCGGGGAAGAGCGCGACATCGCCGTTAGGATTTTCGAACCTGGACATGTTTAGAGCTTCTTCAGAATAATTCAAAACGATTTACGGCCTAACCGGTGATTCCGCTGGCTGGGAGTGCTTCCAATTTACGAGTGTGTTCTTTCGCTGTCAACCATAACAGAACGGCGACGCTATTGATGCGCCGTCGGGCTATCGGCGGTGCTCGAAGTCAACGGCGCAATGGGCTGCACGGCTACATCTTCGCTAAGCGAAGGCAGGGCAGATTCCAGCGCAATCTGCAGCACCTGATCCATCGTATCCACGAAGTGCAGCTTCATGGCGGTGCGCAGATTCTCTGGAACCTCGGCCAGATCTTTTTCGTTGTCTCGCGGCAGGACGACTTCGAACAGTCCGGCACGATGCGCCGCCAGCAGCTTTTCCTTGAGCCCGCCGATCGGCAGCACCTTGCCGCGCAGCGTGATTTCTCCAGTCATGGCGAGATCGCGACGAACCGGAATCTTGCTGAGCGCGCTCGCGATTGCCGTAGCGATGGTGATGCCCGCCGAAGGCCCGTCTTTCGGAATCGCGCCTTCCGGCACGTGCACGTGCAAATCGAGCGTTCGGTAGAAATCGCGAGTCAAGCCGAGCCGGTGCGACCGCGAACGGATATACGACAGCGCCGCCTGTGCCGACTCCTGCATCACGTCGCCGAGCTTGCCGGTCAGCGTCAGCTTGCCCTTGCCGTCGACTACCGTGGCTTCCGTGCTGAGGATGGAGCCGCCAACTTCAGTCCATGCGAGGCCGGTGACTAATCCCACTTCGCTCTTCTCATGCGCCAGCGTGTCGCGGAACTTGATTACGCCCAGGAAGTCGGTAACGTTCTCTCCGGTCACAGCCGCGGTATAGCCGTCGCCTTCCTTCACCACCTTGCGCGCGACTTTGCGGCAGACGTTGCCAATTTCGCGCTCCAGATTGCGCACGCCCGCTTCGCGCGTGTAAGAGCGAATCAGCCCCAGGATCGCCTCATCGCTGAACTTGACGTTTTTCTCCGTCAAGCCGGCCTGCAGCATCTGCTTCTTGACCAGGAACTGCTTGGCGATCTCCAGCTTCTCCTGCTCCGTGTAGCCGTGCAGCCGCAACACTTCCATGCGGTCCTGCAGCGCCGGAGGAATCGTGTGCATCACGTTCGCGGTAGCAATGAAAAAAACCTGCGACAGATCGTACTCGACATCAAGGTAATGATCGACGAACATGTAGTTCTGCTCGGGATCGAGCACTTCAAGCAGAGCGGCCGAAGGATCGCCGCGGAAGTCCATCGACATCTTGTCAACTTCATCGAGCATGAAGACCGGGTTCTTGGTGCCCGCCTTCTTCATCATCTGAATGATCTGGCCCGGCAGCGCGCCGATGTAGGTGCGCCGGTGGCCGCGAATTTCGGCTTCGTCGCGCACTCCGCCCAGCGACATGCGCACAAACTTGCGTCCTGTGGCCTTGGCGATCGACATTCCCAGCGAAGTCTTACCGACACCCGGAGGCCCAACAAAGCACAAGATAGATCCCTTGGGATTCTTCACCAACTGCCGCACGGCGAGAAATTCGAGAATGCGTTCTTTGATCTTCTCCAGCCCGTAATGATCTTCGTTGAGAACTTTTTCGGCGCGCGAGATATTGCGAATTTCCTTCGACCGTTTCTTCCACGGCACCGCCAGCAGCCAGTCCAGATAATTGCGCGATACGGTCGACTCCGCCGACATAGGCGGCATCGCTTCCAATTTCTTCAGTTCCTGCAAGGCCTTGTCTTTTACATCCTTCGGCATGCCGGCGGCTTCGACTTTCTTTTTTAGTTCGTCGAACTCGCTCTTCTCGCCGCGGCCCAGTTCCTTCTGAATGGCCTTGATCTTCTCATTGAGGTAATACTCTTTTTGCGCCTTCTCCATCTGCCGCTTCACGCGCGACTGGATGGTGCGGTCCACGTTCAGCTTTTCGATCTCGACATCAAGCACATCGGCAATCCGGCTGAGGCGTTCGGAAGGATCGAAGATCTCCAGCAGTTCCTGTTTCTCTTCGATGGAAAGCTGCAGGTTGGCGGCAATGATATCGGTGAGCTTGGCGGGATCTTCCATGCGCACAGCCGAGATCATAGTCTCGTAGTTCAGCGCCTGGCACAGCTTCACATACTGCTCAAACAGAGTGGTCACACGCTGCATGCCAGCTTCGATCTGCGCGTTCATCTCCAGTGGGTAGCGAGCCACTCGCACCGAGGCCTGCATGTAACCATCTGAGTCGGTGGCCTGCAGAAGTCGCCCGCGCTCAATGCCTTCCACCAGAACCTTTATGTTGCCGTCGGGCAGCTTGAGGCTTTGCACGATGTTGACGATGGTGCCCACCTGGTAGATCTCATTCGATTTGGGCTCGTCGATGGAGGCGTCGTGCTGCGTAGCCAGGAAGATTTTCTTGTCCGCGGCCAGCGCCTCTTCCAGGGCGCGAACGCTGGACTCGCGTCCCACCACGAACGGCGTCATCATGAAAGGAAAGATGACCACGTCCCGGATGGGCATCATGGGCAGCTTCTTGGTCTCGAATTTTTCCTTGGATGTGGTCACTCAATCTCCCTGGGTTTACGCGGTATGACTTTCGCCAAATGACTTCCGTCCGAAGAGTCGCACCGATGGCTCCGTGCCGAATAGTGATCACCAGCCCCTGGCCACCAGCCAACAACTGCCTACCAGTTTACTCCTCTTTTATTATCCCGCCTTCTCTAATGTGGCCACGGAAGCGCTGCGTTTTTCCACCATCTCCCGCGTGACCTCAAACTCCTTCAGTTTCTTCTGGCTGGGCAGGTGGAACATCAGGTCAAGCATCAGTTCTTCCAGAATCATGCGCAGGCCGCGGGCGCCCACTTTGCGCGCCATGGCCTGGCGGGCGATCGCCCGCAGGGCGTCGTCGCTGAACTTCAGGCGCACGTTCTCGAACTCGAAGAGCCGCTGGTACTGCTTAACGATGGCATTCTTGGGACGCGTCAGAATCTCGATCAGCGCAAACTCGTCCAGATCCTCGAGCATACCGCAGACGGGCATGCGGCCAACGAACTCAGGAATCAGCCCAAACTTGATCAAATCCTCCGGCTGGATTTCGCTCAGCAGTTCAAAATTGCGCTTGCGCGCGACCACGGCATCTTCCTTTTCCGCCTCTTCGCCGCCGCGGAAGCCCAGCGACTTTTTCCCAACGCGCCGGCCGATAATCTTCTCCAGGCCCACGAACGCGCCGCCGCAGATAAACAGAATGTTGGTGGTGTCAACCGGCGTAAATTCCTGGTGCGGATGTTTGCGCCCGCCCTGCGGCGGAACGTTGGCGATGGTTCCTTCCAAAATCTTCAGCAAGGCCTGCTGCACGCCCTCGCCGGAAACATCGCGCGTAATCGACGGATTCTCGTCCTTGCGCCCGATCTTGTCGATCTCGTCAATGTAGATGATGCCGGTCTGCGCGCGGCTCACATCGCCCTCAGCCGCCTGCAGCAGCTTGAGGATGATGTTCTCCACATCCTCGCCCACGTAACCGGCCTCGGTAAGCGTGGTCGCATCCACGATGGCGAAGGGAACGTCCAGCATGCGCGCCAACGTTTGCGCCAGCAAAGTTTTCCCGGTTCCCGTGGGACCAATGAGCAATATGTTCGACTTGCTCAGTTCAATCCCATCCCCGGCCGTCTTCTGCCGGTTCATGAAGATGCGCTTGTAGTGGTTGTAAACCGCGACGGCCAGCTTCTTCTTGGTCTGCTCCTGCCCGATGACGTATTCATCGAGGAAGGTCTTCACCTCCTGCGGCTTGGGCAACTGGTTCGGCGCCGCGGTCTGCGGAGTGGCCGTGCGATCGTCTTCCAGAATCGAGTTGCATACCGCGACGCACTCATCGCAAATATAAGCGCGCGGATAATCGCTGGGCGACGAGATCAGCTTGGCCACCGCATCCTGCGACTTGTGGCAGAACGAACAGCGCAAAATCTCGTCAGTCCCAGACTTGTTTTTCACCAGGCTCCGCTCCTTGTTCTCTTAGTACCGAGTACCTGGTACCAAGTTGCGAGTACTCAGCGATTTGCTCGGTACTGGGTACTAGAAACTCGGTACTATGCAAGCGCTTATCCTACCGCTTTTACGGTCTTATAGATGATATCGTCTATGATTCCATATTCCTTAGCCTGCTGCGCGTTCATGATGAAATCGCGCTCCACGTCCTTTTCCACTTTATCGAGCTTCTGCCCGCTGTGCTTGGAGAGTAACTGATTGGTAATCTCCCGCATCCGCAGAATCTCCCGCGCGTGGATGTCGATATCCGTAGCCTGACCCGACAACCCTCCCATCGAAGGTTGATGAATCAGGATGCGCGAATTGGGCAATGCCAGCCGCTTCTTCGGCTCGCCCGCCGCCAGCAGCAAAGCCGCCATCGAGGCCGCCTGGCCCACGCACAACGTCATCACGTCGTTCTTCACGTACTGCATGGTGTCATAAATCGCCATGCCCGCCGTGATCGACCCTCCCGGAGAGTTCACATAAAGCTGAATGTCTTTCTCCGGATCTTCCTGCGCCAGAAACAGCATCTGCGCAATCACCAGGTTGGCGATGTTGTCGTCAATCGGCGTGCCTATAAAAATAATGTTATCGCGGAGCAGCCGGGAATAAATGTCGTAGGCGCGTTCGCCCCGCCCGGTCTGCTCGATGACCATCGGTACCAGCATCATTTGCGGATCTTTTTGACTCATGGTTAACCGGACCTGTCACCGGACCTGCCACACTCCGCCCCGAAATATCGCTTGCACTTCTCGGGGAGGGTCGAAAGTGGTCCACGTCTTTTTCCTTCTACGCGGACTGGTGATAAAGAAATTCGAGGGTCTTCTCGCTGCGGATTCTATTCCGGATTCTATCGAGGCCCCCATCCTCTGTCAAACGCGCGCGCACCGCCTCCGACGTCTGTTTTGACTGTCGAGCCAGCGCCTCCAACTCCCGGTTCACTTCCTCGTCGCTGACCCCGATTTTCTCGAGATCGGCGATCCGTTCCAGCAATAAAGAAGACTTCACATCCTGCACCGCCTGCTCCCGCTGGCCAGCCCGCAGCCGCGGCAGGTCCATCTTCTTCAAATCTTCCATCTTCATGCCCTGCGCCGCTAGAGCCCGAAGTCCACGCTCCAGGCGCAAATCAATCTGCCGGTCCACTAGCGACTCCGGCACCTCAAACTCGTTGCGCTTCACCAACTCGGCAACCAGTTTGTCTTTCGCCTCGCGCTCGGCCGTGTGCCGCTTTTCCGCTTCCATGTTTTCGCGGATCTGTTTTCGCACCTGGTCGAGACTGGTAAATTCTCCCAGCTCTTTGGCGAAGTCATCGTTCAACTCGGGCAGGGTCTTCTGCTTGATGCCGCTCACCTTCACCGTATAAACAAAAGTCTTGCCGGCCAGCCGCTTGTCCTGAATGTCTTCGGGATAACTCACATCAAACGTCCGCTCGTCGCCGGCCGAAGCCCCGGTAAGGTTCTGTGAAAACTGCGGCACCGTATTCTTGCCGCCAATCTCGATCAGTACCTCGTCCATATGCACGGGATTCGATTTCGCGGCCTCAGCGGCCGCAGCGTCTTTAGGCTTGCCATCCATCGAAGCCTGCGCAAAATCTCCCTCAGCCAGCGGACGCCCCTCCACCGTGGTGTAGGTAGCATGCTGTTCGCGCAAGCCGCCAAGCGCCTGCTCAATTTCCTCGTCGGTCACGGCAATCTCCGGCTTGTCGGCCCGCAGATCTTTGTAGCCCTCAACCTGAATCTCCGGCAGCACTTCGAACGAAGCCTTGAAGGTAAGCGGCTCGCCGTCATGAATATGCAGATCGGTAACCCGCGGCTGCGAAACCGGAATCAGCCCCAGCCTCTCCGTCTCCCGCTGAAAATATTTGGGGATCAAAGCCTCGGCCACATCGTTCTTAAGCCCATCGCCAAAGCGCTGCTTGATGATGGAAGCCGGCACATGCCCAGCCCGAAACCCCGGCAGCCGCGCACTCTTCTGATAGCGCTGAATCTGCAACTCAGTCTCGCGCGCAACCTCCGCGGCCGGAATCTCAACCGAGATCTCGCGCTTGATGTCTTTCTTGGTAGCTTCTGTCTTGGTCGCGTCGACCTTAGCCGCGTCAGTAGTTTCTGTGGGGCTCACTTTTTGCCTTTCACTTGCCCGCTGCACCCGGAGGCTCCGTCGAGCAAACGGAACCCACCCGAATTCATACGGCGTTAATCTTGAGTGTAAAGACAGAAGGAGAGCACCGTCAAACGAGTTCCTTCTTCGACGCTCCGCTTTTATCTCATCACACTGGCACGTGCGGACAATCACTGACGCCAACGCGCAGCCCTGTTAGAAGTTTCGAGAGCGTGCGCGGATTCGGCCTTCACTCACCAGCACGGCCTGCTCGTCGAATCAAACCGCGCTCGACGCCGGTTCAAGGCGTCGTGAACCAGGGCCCAAAGCAGCGTGCAAAAGCGCACGTAACTTCACACATTTCTGACCCAGGTCAACCGGCTGTGTCTACAGGTTCGGATTTGCCGACGGGATTCAGTTTTCATCACTCGGCAGAACCTCGGCCTCCGCACGACCCAACCCCTTCCCCTAAACAAATTCGCGCCTCAAGGTGATCCTCATGTCCAAATTCGTTTACTTCGCAGTCATAGCCGTTCTTGCGGTAACGATGTTCGCAACCAACACGCAGGCCCAGGCTCCGCCTTCGGCCGACACCTATGTCAGCAGTTCCACTCCTAAAACCAACTATGGTGTCAGCCCCATTCTTGTCGTGCAACCCGGCACCACCACGTTTATCCAGTTCAATCTCTCCACTCTGCCCACCGGAGCCAGCGTCAACAAAGCCACGCTGCGACTCTATGTGGATGGTGTAATTACGGGAGGCAGCTTCGATGTGTTCCCGGTGAACGGCGCATGGTCGGAGAGCGCGCTGACCTACAACACTCCGCCACCGTCGCTGGGCGCCTCGGCCACCGGAAATAAGCCCATCGCGATCACTACTGCGAGCTTCAGCAAGTTCCTTCTCATTGACATCACCTCACTCGTGCAGGGCTGGGTGAACGGAACGACCGTCAACAACGGCGTGGCCCTGGCGCTCACTACTGCAAACGGAATTTTCTCGTTCGATGCGAAGGAAAGTTTGCTCACAGGCAATGGTCCGGAGTTGGAGATTGTGCTGAACGGGCCCGCTGGACCACAGGGCATCCAAGGGATTCAGGGTCCACAGGGATCGGCCGGATCGCAAGGACCAGCGGGAGCGCAAGGGACACAAGGACCGACCGGCCTGCAAGGTCTTCAGGGAGTCTCTGGACCAACTGGACCGCAAGGCCCGCAAGGACCTGCTGGTATCAACAACCGGGGAACCTGGAACGGCAGCAACACTTACAACGGTAATAATTTACTTGACTCATCCATGAGTATTTGATAGATTCTAGGCATGGAGAACGTGACCATGACCCGCGAACCCAAGAGCCTGCAAGAAGCGATTGTTTACTTTGCTAATCCCGACAACTGTATTGACTACCTTGCTATCCGCCGTTGGCCGGACGGGAAAGTGCTGTGTCCGACCTGTGGTTCGGGGAGTGTGAAATTCAATCCTAATCGCCGCCTGTGGCAGTGTGCCGTCCACCATCCGAAACGTCAGTTCTCCATCAAGGTCGGCACCGTCATGGAGGATTCCGCCATCGGTCTCGACAAATGGCTCACCGCAACTTGGATGGTAACCAACTGCAAAAACGGAATCAGCAGCTACGAGATTGCGCGAGATGTGAAGGTTACTCAGAAATCCGCATGGTTCATGCTGCACCGGATTCGGCTGGCAATGCAGGATGACTCCATCGGAACCAAGTTCGGGAGCAGCGGCGAGGGCGAAGTAGAAGTGGACGAAGCATTCATCGGTGGGAAGATGAGCAATCGCCACAAGGACAAGCGCGAACATTTCGACAAAGTTCGGAGCGAGACTGTAGACGCGAACGGCATCAAGCACATGGGCCGCGTTGCTGTTCAGGGAATGCTTGACCGCGATCTCCGCAAAGTCCGGGCGCAAGTTGTACCGAACGTGAAGCGCGAGACCCTGCAATATCAGATTCTCAACAACATCGAATTCGGAGCGAAGCTCTATTCCGATAACGCAGTGGCCTATACCGAACTTGCCAGCATCTACGCGCACGAGGTAGTGAACCATGCTCGGGAGTACGTTCGTGGTCGCGTGCACACCAATGGGCTTGAGAATTTTTGGTCGCTTCTCAAACGCAGCCTGCATGGAACCTACGTTGCTGTGGAACCTTTTCATTTATCTCGCTATGTCGATGAGCAAGTTTTCCGGTACAACAACCGCTCCACCAAAAACAATCCGATGAACGATTCCGACCGCTTCGATCTGGTCGTCTCCCAGATGGTCGGCAGGCGGCTCACCTTTGCCGAAGTAACTGGCAAGGAGGGTTCCGCCACGATTCACTAAGCCTTGGAGCCGGAAGCGCGGGAGGCGGGCGAAGTCTTAGCCCGCCTTTTCTGCGCTCGTTTGCGATGCCACTCCTTGTCGCGCTTTTTGATTTCCTCGTGCGAGACAGACAGCAGCCGCCGCACTACGGTATCGAATTTTTCAGATTCAGAAGCGGTCAAATCAGTGCTCGTTTCTTCATGTCTGCGATGAGTATTTCTGACATGGACTGGCACAATGACATGAGGGTAACAGCTTCGGGCAAGTCCAAAGTATCTTCGGGATGCATCAAGGGATTCCGGTGGTTATCCTTGATGGATTGCAAGGTATCAGTCACCTCTTTCGATGCACCGTTGTCTTTGAGAAGTTTGATGTACTCGCCCCAGTTGAGGCGATGGACGGGCGGCATCACAAAACCAGGGACAAGCGATAAATACTGTTTCACTGCCATCTCGACAGAGCGCAAAATATGAAACCCCGCAGCGGTACTTCTCTCATACGCCAAACATTTGCCCGCTTCGTCGATTTCCGCTTTGCAGCCCGCGCTAAGAGCACTCTTTGCGGAAACTGAGTAGCCATGGTGCGCTCCCTTCAGCAGTTTATCGACCGATAGATTCCCAAGCATTTCGTCCTCGCATATAAACGCTGGCAATTTCGCCAGTTCATCGTGCAGGACTGTTTCAAAATGCTCTATCTGGCTCTTAAACCCCTCGATTTTTGCAGACTCTAGCGTTTCGTCCCAAGGGTCGGTAGAGAGCTTTAGGAATTCGGTGTCTAGATAGTCGCCCATCCATTTAGCCTCTTTGAACGAAGATGGCAGGTAGGTTTTGTTCCAGTCTCCACTCGTGAAAAGAATCAAACCAATTCTCGCGTAGGTGAGAATTTGAATTACGGGAGGGTTGTGACTCAAGCGCATTCCAGCTTGCAGAGCCTTGACAGGTGTAAGGTGACCAGCAAGGGAATAGAAATCGTCAATGTGCGCCTTGATCACACCGTACTCCGTTCGTGTAATGAAAAATCTAGGCAGACGTGGGTAGTTGTGCCTAAATACTAAAACTTCCAGTGATAGCACCGGGGGTTACCCCATTCTTTCCCGGCAAAATTGACACTACTCTTATGGATGAGTCATGTCAATTATTGCCCCGGGGGGAGGGGTACAGGGGTACCCCTGAAAAAATTCTGATACCCAAACCGGGACACGAATCTCAAGCAGCTCGCAGAATTTATTTTGATGAAGAATTCACAGGGCACTGGCAATCCCCACTGGCTAACTGTCCTCAACCGCGAAGTGATCGCGTGCACGCGTTGTCCACGCCTCGTTGCGTATCGCGAGCAAGTGGCCCGCGAGAAGCGTCGCGCTTACCGCGACCACGAGTACTGGGGAAAGCCTGTTCCCGGATTCGGCGATCCCAAAGCGCGCGTGCTCATTATGGGTCTGGCTCCCGGAGCACACGGATCCAACCGCACGGGACGCCCGTTTACAGGCGACGCTTCCGGCAAGTTCATGTTCCCTGTGCTCTACGAAACCGGATTCGCCAGCCAGCCCAACGCGATCGACCGGAACGATGGACTCACGCTGCAAGATATGTACATCACGGCCGCGGTCCGCTGCGCTCCGCCCGCCAACAAGCCGCTTCCTCAAGAACTGTTGGCGTGCTCACATTTTCTCGACCGTGAACTGGCAGGATTAGAGAACATAAAGGTTGTGGTCGCACTCGGCAAGATCGGCTTCGATGCATACCTGAACTATGAGAAACGCCGCGGCGTGCTTCTGAGCAGGCAAACCCACCTCTTCAAACACGGCGCCAGTTACCGGTTACCCGATGGTAAGGTGTTACTGGCCTCTTACCATCCATCAAACCAGAACACGCAAACTGGAAAGCTCACGCGAGAAATGTTTGTGCAGATATTTAAGCAGGCGGCAAGACTTGCCGATGACTAGGTTGAGGCGCCGCCGGCGCCGGATCGTTGCACCCTGCCCCATCACATGGGGTCACAGTGGAGAAACCGGGGTCACGAACCGGGGCGGCGCCGTTTGGCCGCTTCGGATTCAGGCTTCGGGCTTCGGGCTTCGACATTTCAAAATCAACAATCAAGTACGTTTCAAGGTTGGGCTCGCATGAGCTGTTGGCGACGGCCTCGCGCTCGCCGAAGCCGAAGCCCAAAGCCCGCATTACGTTGGTGATCTACGTCGCGATTACCGCTGTGGGTAGAGTGAACGCATGACACTCTCATCGATGGTGGTTTCGCGTGATTGGCAGGAAGTCAGTGTTCTGGAATGTATTCTCGGCGGCTTGCACATGGATGTTGCGGTAGAGAGTGAACCGCAGCGGGCATTGGAGCGGCTTACGAAGTCGAAGGTCGATGCCCTCATTGTTGACTGCGACTTGAATGGCTCCGGCCAGTTCTTCCGCGAGTTGCACAAAGAGGTTCCGCGCGTCAGTACAGTGCCGCTGGTGATCATGGGCAGCCCGCAGGGACACCGCGACATGGAGGGAAGCGGCGCCATGTTTGCTTTCGATAAGCCGATTTCCGTGGAGCAAGCCGTGCGTACGCTCTCCGCGGCCCGCAACATGATTCTCGACGGACGCCTGCGTTATCACCGCGCTGGACTGGAAGCGCCAGTGATTCTGATTGGCTGCCATCAGAAGCGCGCCGAAGGACAGCTCATCAATCTAAGCCAGGGCGGACTGCAAGTGCGCATCGAGGATGGATTCGACGCCAGCGAGGCGTCGCGCGTGTCCTTCGAGTTGCCCGGAACAAAGTGCGGCGTGAAAGCCGAGGTCGAGGTGGCATGGTCCGACAAGCAGGGTAATGTCGGCATCCGCTTTGTGAATATGGCTCCGGAGATGCAATCCACGTTGCGGCTCTGGCTGGCGCAGCAGTACTTTGCGAATTAGCGGAAGGCAGTTCTCAGTTCTCAGTTTCTAGAGCTGTGGGTTTGCTTAGCGGATTCGAACTGCAGCTTCACTCTCTTCCTTCTCTCTTTTCCATGTGAGATGCTGCTTGTGCCAGCCGAACACCCAGGCTTGCTCCTCCGAATACCGAAAATAGGCCCCAATACGCTACGGCGACGAAAATCGCCGCCCCCATCGCTGTTCCCATCGCGAAGGGCCAAGGCGGAAGTTCGTGGGCAATCGAGAGAAAAATCAGCGTGAACAGAAGCAGGGCCGCGATCACTACAAGGCCATCGACGAGCCAAGCCAGAGTCCGGCCTGAGAGCGGTCGAGACAGCCAGCCCAGCTCCGCATGCGGATCGTCCACCGGAGACAATAAATCTTCTTCGCTGCGGGGATGGAGAAGTGGCTCCTGCTGCCCGCTAAAATCAGGCTCCAGCCGGATCGCCGGCCGGGGCGCCGCGGACACGGTCAGTCCATCGTTTTCCTGGCGAATATTTTCTTCAACTGCTTTCTCTTCACGAGCGACCGAAACGACAGAATCCCCAAAAATCGAGCGAGGATGCGCTGCGTCGCGGGCCATGGCATCCAGAAGGTTGGCAAAGATCCATTCGTTGATCTGATGGCCGGTGCGCGCTGGCAAGTCCACAAAACGGATGCCGCATCGTCCTGAGGTGCTGGCCCAAGTGACCTCGCCACCTGTTTCCACGCGCAGGCGGGGAAATCTCAATTCAAAGCGCAGCCGCACGAACTGCTGCGGCCGCAACGCACCGACAGCCTGCACGGCCACACCCTCATGGCTAAGGTTGCGGATGATTCCACCGTTGGCGTCGTCGAGGGTGACGTACGTCAACGTGCGCAGTTCGTGCCGGTAATGGGCGCGTGCCTGCCGCGTGGGTACAGAGACTGCCTGCATACTCTCCCCGGGGAATGGATCGAACCAAGCTTGTTGTTAAATTCTAGTTTCGTGCCAAAGCGCGCTGGCAGTAACTGGGTTGGTTCGGCGAGGAGCGCAAGCGGTCTGCCGAAGCTCAGGACCCTGGCTTCGCTCCCAGCAAAGCATCGCGCACCGGCCGTTCCGATGCCAGCACAACCTTCACCACTTCAAACACGATCACTGTGGCATAAGTTGCGGCAATCCAGACACAAACTCCCTCGATCGGCAGGCCGGACCAGGCGCCGACAAAAATACCCATCATCTGACGGTGCAGGTAGGTCCACCAGTTGTAAGGGATGGCCAGGGTAGCTTCCCACATCAGGCTGACCAGCAGCATGAAGAACAGCGTGAGGCTGAGGGCGCGCCAGTTGATGAAACGCCGCGCCACCGGAAAGAAAATCACGGCTGGAAGCATGCCTCCCGCGACAAGAACCGTGAAGTAGCCGGGAAAGCCCGCCTGGTCTTCCGGCAAAGCAAAATACTTCTTGTACAAACATCCAGCCCCAATCAAGACCACGGCCAGAATCAGCGACGTGGGATGAAACTGCAAAAGCCTTCGCATCTTCTTAGCTTCGCCGGGATAGTCAGGCACGTTGTAGGCAGCCAGCCAGAACTCGCCCAGCCACACGTAGAGCAGAAGAATGGCGAGAAAGCCCGTGAGATAAAAAATGTACTCTTCGACTGGGACAGGCCGGCCTAAGGCGGGAGCGCGGATGCCGAGCGTCGCACCAGCGTTGGGATAGCAAAAGAACCACTGCGCGAAGACAACGTCAAGCAAGCAGCCCAGCGGCACAAGGATCGTGATTGTCCACCAAAAAGCGCGCTTAGGGAATTTCAATTCCTCGCTGGGCAGCAACCATCCTCCGATGACGATGATGGGGAGAATGAACAGCAACAGACTAATCGTGTAGCCGAACGGCGTGGAACTCTGGTTGACCGGCATCAGCGGAACGGGTACGCGAACCGTTTGCAGCGTAATCGCCGCGGGAATCACGATCATGGCCAGCATCGCAATAACAATCAAGGCGCAGACCGTGGCGCTGGGAAGTCCGTGAGAGCGTGGAGCGGGCATGATCGGCCTCCTTGCGATTGCATTTGGAGCGCCAAGATTCTACACCGAGTAAAGGCAAGAACTGTGCAGGCCGGAAACTTCTCCGGAAAAGCGGAAAACCGCGAGCACGCATGCTTACTCACCCATTCTTACTCATCCCTGCTTACTAAAGACCATGGCCAAAAGGACAGTGCAGGAACGTTGCAACTGGAGCCAAACGCCGCTAACTTACTGGTAAGCCCGGCAAGAATCGTGGCATGGACGCTTCCGAATGCGGACGTATGGGAGAAGATACGGAAGCTACGCAAACTAGTTAATTGACAGGGGCTGAGCCGGGTGGCCACACTCACAATGAGGGGAGTGGCCGGGTCAAAAAAAGCCGAATGGCAACGACTCCAACCAAGCCGACGATCGAGTTAGAGGCAGGGCACTCCGCGGCACGGGTGCCGTCGTGGCCGCTGGAGCGGGGTGCGTTTGCGCCCAAGCAAAGCGGTTCCTATGAAGGCGCTTTCCCTGAAGCGGCCTCACGTGAGGCGCGCCCCCCCCAGCCCTCGCGACGCGACGCCTTGCAGGCACTTCTGGCGTTCTCGACGCTGCATCAACAGGTGCGGCAGCGGCGCGCGCTCGCCGCCCGGCGCAATGGATTTGAAACCATCGCGCCCGCAACCGAGTTCGAGCCGACCGAGCAATTTGTTCTCGACGAAGTGCTGCAGTTGGTGGCGGAACGGGCAATTGCCATCACTGGAGCCGATGGATTGGGAATCGCCCTGGCCGAGAACAACGAAATTGTTCTGCGGGCTTCGGCCGGTTCAATCAAACCCGATGTGGGCCAGCGCATTCAGCGCGATTCGGCTTTCTCGGGGGCATGTTTCCGTACGGCGCAGATTGTCCGCTGCGACGATACCGAGACCGATGACCGCGTAAATCTCTACGCCTGCCGGCAACTGGGAGCGCGGTCGATGGTGGCGGTGCCGCTGTGCGGGCGGCGGCGCGTGATCGGATTGTTGGAGGCTTTCTCTTCTGAGCCCTTCGGATTCAACGAGAGCGATGTGGCCAGTCTGGCATTGCTGGCTGAGTTGATTCTTGGAGCCCTGAAGCCAGAGGACGAAGAACGATTCGCGGAATCGGCAGAGGCAGCGGAAGTGGAGTTGGCCACTCCTTCGGTTGCGCCGCCGGCGGCTCTGCCGGATAAGGACGTTCGCTCGGACAAAGTGGCTCCAGAAAGCGAACGGGAATTCGCTCTGCCAATTGATGTTCCATCGGTTGTTGAGCCAACCTTCCCGTCTCTGCCAGTCGCGGAGCTGAGAACCGAAGTAGAGCTGGCAATCGACAAAACGCTTGTGACCGAGACCGCGCCGGAACCTGAACGCTCCACGAGTCAACCGGGGATCGTGCTGGTCTTGGTGCTGGTAGTCATCTGTGCGCTGTTAGCAGCGGGCGTGTGGTGGAAGCTGAAAAATGCGCAACTCGGCAAAGTAATGCTGCGGCCTGAACAGAAGATTACAAAACCGGTTGCAGCAATGAAGCCGGCGTCTTCAGCCACCACAGATTCAGCGACTCCATCCGCAGCCGACTCATCGGTGACCTCGTCGAGCACGAACCTGGATGCAGAAACGAATTTGGCTCCTGAACCCGGAACTGTAAACGTCACACCGCAAAAGCTGCCACGCATCACGGGAATCCGGCATTGGTCGTCCGCCGATTCCAGCACGGTTGTGCTCGATCTGGAAGATCAGGTGCAGTATGAGGCGCATCGCCTGGCTTCTCCCGATCGCATTTATTTTGATCTGCACGATACCTCGCTCGCTCCTGAAATTGAAGGCAAAGCCGTTGACGTTGGCGATGCACTGCTGGCGCGGGTTCGCGTGTCGCAGCCGGTTTCAGGTGTGACGCGTGTAGTACTCGAGACTAAAGGCAAGCCGAATTTCTCGGTGAGCCTTGAGCCGAATCCTTACCGTCTGGTGGTGCAAGTGCGCAAGCTGGGCGCCGACCCAAAGGCTCAGGTGAATCTCTTCCCTGGCGCCTCTGCGAATGAGAAAGAAAAGCTGGCCATCATGGTTCCTCCGCCGACACGCGAAGATTTGCTGTTGCGGGGGCGCATCCCGAAGATGCGCATCGTGGTGGACGCGGGCCACGGCGGCTGGGATCTTGGAACCGTCGGCCGGCGTGGGCTGCTCGAAAAAGATGTAGTGCTCGAAATTGCCCAGCGCCTGGGTAAACTGCTCGAAAGCCGACTGGGCGCGGACGTAATTCTCACCCGCAACGACGACAACTACATCCCGCTCGACGAGCGGGCTGGGATGGCAAATCATTCGCAGGCCGATTTGTTTATCTCGGTGCACGCGAACTATAGCGATCTGCCTTCGGCGCGCGGCGTGGAAACGTACTACACGAACTTCTTCTCGGCGCCAAGCACGAAGGAAGTTGAAAGTGGCGATTCTGATCATACGAGGACGAGTACGGCGGCGTTGTCGGCAGCTGAACTGCACGACAAGATCGAGCAGTCGCGCCGGCTCGCGGCGAGCGTGCAGCGCTCGCTCTATGGAACGTTATCGGTGCAAAATCCCGGGCTGCGCGACCGCGGAGTGAAAGAGGCGTCCTATGTGGTTCTTACTGAGACATCGATGCCGGGAATTCTGGCCGAGGTTTCATTCGTAAGCAGTCCCACCGACGAGCAAAAGCTGCGCAGCGACGGCTACCGCGAGCAGATTGCCGAGGCTTTGTACAAGGGCATTGCACGGTATGCAGCGAGTTCGCGCGGCGTTAAGGTTGCCAGCGCGGCTAAGTAGTACCGAGTTGCGAGTACCGAGTACCGAGCAAAAAATCCGGGAAGGGCACGACTTCCAGTCGTGCCGATTCGGCCTCACGAAGATAGAACCGGTCTATAGCCGCCGCGAACCTACTTGCGCTTATGAATTTCCTCACGATTGAAGGTCCAACCCTGCGAATCGCCTTGCCCTGAAAGTCGGATGAACTCTTCGACGCTTCGGTCGGGGTGATCTTCTTGGGCTTTTGGTTTCACCGAATTGCTGATTCGCTGACCCATGCTCTTGCCTCTGTCACGAGACTACAGCAACCTGTGGATTCCTTGTTGCAATAAAGCGTCAGCGTCCACACGGTCGGGGGCTAATTGCCGGACGGGACGCCGCCGTATTTTTGCAGCCACTTCAATTCTTCGCGCACTTTGATTTTGCCGTGCCAGGGATTTTTGTCGAGGCTGTGGCCTTCGCCGGGGAAGACTAGCAGCTTGTTGGGAACGCCCAAGGAATACAGGGCGTGCTCGAGTAGATATTGTTCCAGCACCGGAACGCGGATGTCGTCGGCGCCGGTTACGTTGTGAGTGGGCGTGCGGACTTTGTCGATGCGGAAAATGGCGGCTTCGTCGTGATAGCGCTGCGGGGCTTCCCAGGGACGTCCGCCGAGGAAGTAGGCGTCGTCGAGGGTAGTGTCATCGTTGCCCCAACTGGCTACGCTTTCGACCGCGCCGGCACCGGTTACTGCCGCTTTGAAGCGCGTGGTTTGCGTGATGATCCAGTTGGTCAGGTAGCCGCCGTAGCTGTAGCCGCCGATGGTGAGACGATCGGAATCGGCGATGCCGTCTTTCACCAGGGCGTTGACGCCTTCGAGAATATCTTTGCCGGGACGCGAGTTGATTTGGGGAACGATCCCCATGAGGAATTTGTCGCCGTATCCGGTCGAGCCGCGGTAGTTGGGCTCGAAGACCAGCCAGCCGTTGGTGGCGGCCAGCGCGCCCCACTGGTACCAGTCGGCTCCGAAGCGGTTGCCGTCGGCGTCGTCGGGACCTCCGTGAATGAAGGTGAACATGGGCAGATTTTTTTGTTCGAATCTGCCCGGAGGATAGATCAGCATGCCCTCGATGGTGGTGCCGTCATCGGCTTTCCAGCGGTACGGTTTGCCTTGAGGGAGATCGCGCTCGGCGAGAAGTTTGTTGAAGGTAGTGATGGGACGCGCCTGATCCAGCTTGTCGGCGCTCTCGGCAAGATACACTTCGGTGGGCTTTTGCAAAGAAGAATAGGTGAAAGCGATGCGTGGAGAGCGCGGTGAGACAGATAGAATCTCGTACGTGCCGTCCCAGCCATGCAGTTTGTGCAGCGGCTGGTTGGGCTGGGCTGCTGAGTGAATGGGGACTTCGGTTCCAACGCGTGCCGAGGTTAACACTCCGTCAGCCGTAACGGTGTAGTGCTCGACCATACCGATGAAGTCTTTGCTCCACTGCTCGGTGACGCCGGTTTCGCTGTCTAACCAGAATAGATGCGTTTGGAAATCTTTGTAGGGACCGCTTACGGCTCCATCTTCGACGGTGAAGAATATGTGGCGATTGTCGTTGGCCCAGCGCAGATTTTGTTCGTAGGCCTGGTTGTGGGTTAGCTGGCGGGGTTGGGCCGCGGGCTTCTTTTCGCTGGCTTGCGCGGGCGAGTCGCCCGCGGCCACACTTGTTAGATCTAGGGTGTAGATTTCTGCGTCTTCGACTTTTTCCTGGCGCTGGTTGATGGCGTTGGTTACGAAAGCGAGCTTGGCGCTGCCGGGCGATGCTACAAGGCTTTCCACGCGCAAGGGCGAGGTCGCGATGGGTCTAGCGACGGGAGCGGCGAGGGAATCTTTTTCGGTGTCGGATTCTTCTTTCATGCCTTGGGCTGCATGGCGGGCCAGCGCTAGGGCAACGTCGAGGGCGAAGACGGTGTCTCCGCGTTCGGCGGTGCGGTATTGCACGACGTCTTTCCACTGTTTTTTGTATTCATCTTTCTGCGCCTTGCTCCGCGGGTTGCGCGTGGAAAAGAAAATAGTGCGCGAGTCGCCGGACCAGCAGAAGGTGTGAACTTCTTCTTCGCCCTCGGTCAGCGGAATCGCTTCGCCGCCTGTGGGAGAGATCACGTAGATCTGGCTGACTTCTCCTTTTTCGCTTTTGTCTTTGTCTTCAGCTTTGCCTTTCACGTCGTCGGAATCTTTTTCGGAAGCGGTCTTGCGCTCGGAGAGAAAAGCGATCCAGCGGCCGTCGGGCGACCACTTGGGCTCGGTGTCGTGACCGGATTGAGTGAGGGGAATCAGCGATCCGCCTTTGCCGTCATCGCGATAGAGCCAGAGGTCGTTGCGGAAGACCTTCTGGTCCCAGTCAGGACGCTCAACGACGATTACGACGGAGTTGCCGTCGGGAGAGGTTGTAATGCCCGGGTAGTCGACCGCGTTGAAGAATTCGTCGAGGGTTAGCTTGGGTTTGCCGTCGGCGAAGGCCAGCAGTGCGGAACTTAGAATTATCAACGGCAAAAGATGCTTTGAGATTTTCATAGAGCCCTTGCGGAAGTAGGGTTATACATTGGCGGGGTTGTCACAGGCAACTTTCCAGTGTCCTAAATCTTTACACAGAGGACATGGGGTTACACAGGTAAAGACAGAAAGCTGACGTCATTGCGCAGCTTCGGCGTTTTTTAAAGCTTCGTCGAGAGGCTGGCCGGGATGCGAAGCGGTCTGCACCAGGCGCCAGCCGTCGTCATAGTTGCGAAGGATGGTCGTGGACCGATAGTGGACGCTGCCGGGATAGAGCGCCGCACCGACTTCGTTCAGGGAAATCCAGCGCCAGGTAAATTCCACGTCGGCTACATTGCCCTGCCTGGCGATGCCGGTGATCGCGATAAGATCGCGGCGGGCTGCGGGAATGTTGAACGATTGCTTTTCGGCATCGCCGGGAGCGATGAGACTCTGCATCGTGTCCACGCCTGCAGGCGTTAGCATGACATCCCAGCAGGGCGGCGGAGCGAGTGCCGGAGGGCACGCGATGCTGGTCGCGGAAACCCACCCGTGATGCTGCAAGGCTAGGTAGCTTGGCGAGAGGTAGTCCTTGTTGGAGATTACGCCGGTGCGCAGTTCAAACTGCTGCTGGGCGCGAAACGTGTCGGAGCCTTCGATCAGATCGGCGGCTAGACGGCGGGTGAGGAGGTCGCGGGGAGAGCAAGAGGCCAGCAGCAATAGAGAGGCGACACACAAACTGAGGGCTGGAATGCTGAGCATGACTGACCGGAGTTAGAGTTCTTGATTCTAATCTAACTGCCGGCATTGGTGAAGGAGCGCCTCGCTGCGCTCGGCTGAACGGGCGAAGGCGCCCGTTCCCACACGAGCATCTCTTACGTCTTCGGTTCAGTGGCGGATTGGGCGAAGTTGCCGCAGCGTTGGCGCATGCCCTGGCGGAACTGCTCGCGCTGTTCGGGAGTCATGCGCTCCCAGCGATCTCTCATGCGGCCGCGCCAGTGGCGCCCATAGGAACGGCCTCCGAGGAAGGCTTTGCCGAAAAGAATCCAACTGAGGGCCAGGATGCCAACCGCTTGCCAGAAGGTGATGCGGTGCAGCCCGAACAGAGCCGGCATCAGCCAATTCCACAGATGCAACACGGCTTCGCCGAGGCCAACGACTACGCCAAAGAAAATGACGATTACGAGCAACAGAATCTCGACTCCTCTTACGATCCATTTGCTTTTCATATTTTTTGTTCCTGTCCTTTTACCTGTGCGTTCACTCATTCAGGTTCGAATTCGTTGTAGATTTCCTGCAACCGTTCCCGCAGACGGAGAACGGCGTAGCGTTTGCGTGAGACCAGCGTGTTCACGTTCACTCCAGTCTCGGCTGCAAGGTCCTTGAAGCTGCGGCCTTCGATTTCGTGGGCGATAAATACGTCGCGCTGCTCCTTCGGCAATTCTTCAAGTGCATCTTCTAGCTCTTGCACCAGCACGCTTCGCGCGTAAATTGCATCCGGTCCGGCATCTGGCGACGGAAGCATGTCTCGCAACAGAAGCGGCTCTCCGTCTTCGATCCCGATCGGCTGACTATCCAGCGATGCATCCGGCTTTTTCTTGCGAAAGCGATCGGTGATGCGATTTCTCGCTACGCGGAACAGCCAGGCTCCGACTTGCTCGAGCGGCTGCATCAGCCGGAACGCCACCACCAGTTCGTAGAAAACCTCCTGCAGGATGTCTTCCGCGTCCAGAGGATCTTCTACGCGCGAGCGAATAAAGTTCCGAAGCCGGTTCTTCTCATGCCTGACGACCTCGGAGATGGATTCGTCCTGCTGGCTGGTCATTAAGTTTGTGCTCAGCGTCTGCTCCATCTACTTGTGTAGACGAACCAGGCGTCCGAATATTTTAGGAGAGGCGAACAAAGTTTCGGGCGGACCTGTGCGGCAGAAATGGACGGGAGGCGATTTGGCCTTCGAAGCGGGCTGACCAGCGGCCGGGGATCGCGGTTGCACATTGCGGACAATGGCCGTCTGGAGTGAGGCAATAGTCTTTGATGAAGTAACCGTAGCGTTCGATCAAAGTTTCGCCGCAGTGCGGGCAGCGCGTGTTCTCCCATTCGCCGACCATGCCGGGAAGATTGCCGGCATAGATGTATCTGAGTCCGGACTCGCGGCCGATGTCGGCGGCACGCAGCAGGTCTTCCGGTTGCGTGTCTCGAGGGCCGGTCATTTTGTAATCGCCGTGGAAGGCGGTTACGTGCCATGGGATATCGGGCGAGATTCCGGCGAGGAATTCAGTTAGGCGGCGCAGTTCGTCGGTGGAATCATTGAAGCCGGGAATCAGGAGCGTGACGATCTCGAGCCAGAGTCCCATCTGGTGGATGCGGCGAATGCTTTCGAGGATGGGACCGATGCGGCCGCCTAGTTCGTGGTAGTGACGGTCGTCGAAGCTTTTGAGGTCGACCTTGTATAGGTCGAGCCAGGGGCGAAGGTATTCGAGAACCCGCGGGGTGCCGTTGCCGTTGGAAACGAAGCCGGTGATGAGTCCGGCGGCTTTGGCTTTTTTGAAGACGGCTACCGCCCATTCGCTGGTGATGAGAGGCTCGTTGTAGGTGCTGACAATTATCTTCGCGCCTTGCGCGATCGCGTCTTGCACTAAAAGTTCGGGCGAGGCCTCTAGCGGAGGCGAGACTGCTGTGGGATCGCGCAGAGCTTGCGACGTGACCCAGTTTTGGCAATAGGCACAGTGCAGATCGCAACCCAACATGCCGAAGCTGTAGGCTAGAGCGCCGGGATGCGCGTGAAAGAATGGCTTCTTCTCGACCGGATCGCACTGGGTTCCGGCGGTGTATCCCCAAGGCACGTACAGTGTGCCGCCGCGGTTGTAACGGACTTTGCAGACTCCGGGCTGGCCCTCGGGGATGGGGCAGCAGTGTCCGCAGGCGAAGCAACGCACGCGGTTGTTATCGAGCTTCTCGTAGAGACTGGGATCGGCTTCGCGGACTCGCTCGTCCAAGACGATGCGGAGGGTGGGCACAGGAGACCTCTGCTTCTATTTTAACGCTGCGGAGTGGAGTTGGGCTTCGGGCTTCGGGCTTCGGGCTTCGGGCTTCGGGCTTCGGGCTTCGGGCTTCGGGCTTCGGGCTTCGGGCGTCGGGCGTCGGGCTTCCGGCTTCGGGCAGAAATGCGGCCCCTGGTAGGAATGCCTGGCTGGGTTCGTTGTGGTGCCTACGGGTAAGGGGTCCCCTCGGCTGCGCTCGGGGCAGGCTCTTCGACTCCGCAGATGATTCGCTTCGCGAACCCATCTGCTGCGCTCAGGATGACAGGGCGATTTTAGTGGCCAGGAGTGGGTTTGGCGTGGGACTCGTTTTGTTGGTACCACATGTCGGCTTGTTGTTCGATGGTGGCGGCTTGGGCGCGCGTCATTCCGTTGGCCAGGACTTTGGCCAGGTCTTTGCTGCCTTCCTGGCCGCCGGCGCGGGCTAGCACCGTCCAGAAGTAGGCTTTGTTTAAGTCTTTCGGCAGGCCGTGATGGCCTCCCCAATAGAGCAGTCCCAGTTTGTATTGGGCAGATAGATTGCCGTGCTCGGCTGCTTTGGTAAACCAATACGCGGCTTCAGCGTCGTCCGGCTTGATTCTCTGCTTTTCGTCGCCTTGGGCGTATAGAAGGCCAAGAGCATTTTCGGCTGCGGAGTTGCCTCCTGCGGCCAACTCCTTGAGTTGGTCAACGTTGGCGGAATCGACGGAGAAGCTTGCTGTGTTTGATTTCTGAGCATCGGCGGGCGGCTTTGATGAGGCCAGAACCGTTTGCTCTCCATTTCGCCCGCGTGCGCTTAACTTTTCCTGGAGCCAGGGCTGAATCCATGGAGCAAGAATGAATCCTAGTGCTAATGCAATGGTGGCGGCGGCGCAGATCAGCAGGTAGAGGTGAGTTCGAGGCAGGTGAATGCCGCCGACCTTATCTTCATCTTCACCGGCGGACGCGTTTTTTTTCTCCTGCTCAGTATTTTCTTCGGGGATGTGAGCGAAGAGAACACTGCCGGGCGGAGCGGTGTACGGTTTTGCAGGGACGGGCGATGCTGGGGAATCGTCCGGTCGAGCGGCGCGCTGGAGGGCTGCGGCAATGGTTTCGACAAAACGCTGCAGCACAGCGCCGTCTTTCTCGCCAAATGCGTTGGGTTGTGCGGAAAATATCTCGAGCAGTCCAATCACTTTTTCGTCCGGGCGCACCGGAGCGGCGAGCATGGAGCGGATGCCGAGAGCCCGGCAACTCTGGCGGTCAACGCGATCGTCGGTCTCAGCGTCATCGCAGCGCAACATAGTTCCCTTGCGCACGCATTCACCGGAAAACCCTGATCCCACTTGCAGGGTTGCGCCTACGGGCGGAGCGCTCTGGCCGGAGCTGGCCCGGCAGGTCATTATCTTGGTCTCGCCGGACATTGTCTCGGCATTGTCTTTCGAGAGGGCAATGGCCGCACCGGAAGCTCGAAGCAGAGACTGCGAACGCGCAGCAATCAATGCCAGAACAGCCTCGACGTCGGTGCCCAGCGACTCGGCCTCTCGTTGTACCGCAGAAGCGGCGGTGAGCGTGTCGGTGTAGTTTGGCTGGACGACCGAGTGTTCAGTCGCGACTTTTGGAGGCGTGGAAGAAGAGGCGGCATTGGCAGCCGCAGCCATCGCGTTGAGAAACAGCCACTCGCGCAAACTTTGCAGAGAGGAATCGGGCAAGGGCGCCAGGCCGAAGCCGACACGTCCGGCGGCATCGGACCAGACTACGCGGGCGGTGGATGAAATCTGTCCCCGGGCTTCGGCCAGATCCAGACACAGTTCCACGTGCTGATTGACTTCCATTGGCGACGCGCACTGCACGGCCACGCCTACTTCACTAATGTCGAGGATCTCGTAGAGATCGAGCATCTCGCTCTTGGAAGCGCCTCTGAAACTCGCATACGCGGGAGCATGCACCTTCTGGCGCACGCGACGGCGGCGGTTGAGCGAAGCGGGACGAGAAGCCTGTGCGGTGGCCGACATGGGGAACTGGGGTCGAGTCTTGTTTGACATCTTAACGCGAATTCACGGAAAAGAAAGAGGAAAGAGTGGTATGCATGAAGCAACTTTTCCGATTTCTGGCGGCAATTCTCTGGCAACCTTGCGAGATGGCAGCCTAATCTAACTTCCGCGCTCAATCGAAAATCAGGGGTACATTCATGTCTGAGTCGCGGGCAGCCTTCCTCAAGTCGCGGCTGTTAGTCGCGGCGCTCTCGGTTTCCGCGTTAGCTCTACCGGCCAGCGCGTCCTTGGGTGGCGACGTTGCCTCGATCCAGGCCGACCAACTGCACTTGCAGGGGACGCGGACAACGAGAGCGGCGGAGTCGTATGCGGTGCATGAGATTCAGTCCGCAAATGGAACAATCGTCAGGGAATATCTCTCGCCTGAAGGTAAGGTATTTGCCGTGACCTGGAGCGGGCCGCGGATGCCCGATCTGCGCCAACTATTCGGCAACTATTTCGAGCAATATCGGGGTGCGGTGCAGTCGCGCACCGGACCGCGCATGGCACGCCGGCCGGTAATGATCAATGAGGCGGGATTGGTGGTGCAGATCGGTGGGCACGTCGGGGCTTTTGCGGGAAAGGCTTGTGTTCCGGAGATGTTGCCACCGGGCGTGCGAGTTGAGGATATCCAATGAGAGATCTTAGGATCATCGTCTCGCTGACCGTTTGTTTCGCCTGCGTGGTTTTGGTTGGCTGCGGCGGAGGGAGCAGCAAAAGCACGCTTAATACGATCGCGACATCCGGAACGAACGTGGCGCCGATCTCAGTGAACGGCGGACCACTGGGCAACTACGTTGATGCGGCATTTGCCAGCGTCACGGTGTGCGTTCCGGGAACTTCGAATTGCCAGACGATTGACAATGTGTTGGTCGATACCGGTTCTTTTGGCCTGAGAATTTTGTCTTCTGCGCTCACCTCGGTTTCGTTGCCGCCGCAAAAGGCTTCCGATGGTAACCCGGTGGCTGAGTGCCTTACTTTTCTGGCTTCTTATACCTGGGGTCCAGTGCAAACGGCGGATGTGCAGATTGCCGGCGAGAAGGCCAGTTCTGTGCCGATCCAGGTGCTGAGCGACACGGATTTTACCGCCCCCGGCAGCTGCACGAGTTCGGGATTTGGCTCCGCTGACTCGCTTAACAGCCTGTTCGCGAACGGCATTCTCGGAGTCGGCCTGGCTGCGCAGGATTGCGGCGACCCTTGCCTGGCAAGCTATGACCAATATTATGAATGTCCGTCTTCGGGCTGCGTGCCGATCGATCAGGCTTTGGGACAGCAAGTGGTGAACCCGGTTGCGCTGTTTGCCTCTGATAACAACGGCGTGATCGTGGAGTTGCCCTCGGTTTCTGCTGGTGGAGAAGCGAGTGTCACCGGTTCGCTGGTGTTTGGCATCGGAACGCAATCGAACAATGGGATGGGTAGCGCCACAGATTACGCCGCGCCGAATTTTGAAATCACAACCTCTTACAATGGCCAGTCTTATCCCGGAAGCTTTCTGGACAGCGGTTCGAACGGTTATTTTTTTCTGGATAGCAGCCTTACCGGGTTGACGGACTGTGCCAGTAATTCGGATGCGGACGGATTCTATTGCAGTAGCGGGAATTTTGCGGTGACCAATCAGGCAAGCAACGGGGCCAGCGGGACGGTAAATTTCAGCATCGCAAGTGCCCAGACCTTATTTGCAAACCAAAGCGACTTTGCATTCAGCAATCTGGGCGGCGCGTCTGCCAGTTCGCCCCCGTACTTCTTTGATTGGGGATTGCCTTTCTTTTTCGGGAAGAACGTGTTTGTTGCGATTGGCGGGGCTAATACACCGGATGGGGCTGGGCCTTATTGGGCTTATTAGAGCCTCGTCGCGACTTTTCTTTCGCTCCTTCGGAGCTTGCTCATTTCCCGGGCCTTCCACCCACGGCTTACGCCCCTTCGGCAGGCTCAGGGCAGGATGTGGGCTGCATTCTTTTGCCGCTTTCGCGGCTGGAGCGAGTCGGGCATTCGCTCAGACAGCCCGGAGGCTTCCCCGTAGGAGCGGTTTGATAACTAACCAGCCAAACGTGAGGCGCGGGCGTGGTGAAGGCTGGAGATGCGGGAGATGGCGGCGACCATCATGCTAGAGAGCAGTTGCATGGTGGCTACGTCGCGTTCGTCGAACGCGCTGGGCGACGAGGATAGTACCTCGAACACACCGAGAGTGCGGCGGTAGTAGCGCAGCGGCGAGACGAGAATGGAGCGGACTCCGAGGCGGCGGCAGCTTGCCAGGTCCACGCGCGGATTGCGCTCGGCATCGTGGCAGAGCATGATTTCGCCGGTGCGCACGGCTTCAGCGGAGATGCCGGCATCGGTTTGCAAGCGTACACCGAGATCGGGGGCGGTGCGTCCGGCGCGGGCGCGGCAGACGATTTCGTCGCCGGCGCGCAGGGCGATCGCTGCACCCGTGGCGCCTGTGAGGTGCTGGGCGCGCTCGGTGATAGCGCTGATGGCGGGTTCAAGATCAAGATCGGCGGCGCGGATTTCGACTTCTTCTCCGGGATGTACAATTCGAATGCCGGAGACGGGATGGGCCGCATTGGCCACGCGAAGCTGGCTGCGAAGAGCAGTCGTGGGAATGCGAGTATGATCGGCGGCATTCAGGACTTCCCTGTTTATCTGGGGATCGGGGACCGTGCGCAACAAGTCGCGGACCAGACTGTCGAGTTCAGAATCGGTGATGAGATGCGCCGTCTGCTGGCCGCCAAGAGTTCCACCCAGAACACGGGAAAGGCTGAGCAGTGAGGTGTTGCCGCAGGCCAGGCAATAGGGTCGGCTGTTGGTGCTGATCAGTTCGCACTGAACACAAAACGTAGCGGATTGAAGAGGAACAAAATTAACGTCTTGAAAGGTCGTGCCATAAATCGTCTTCCGAAACATGATTACCTTTCCCGCCAATACCAAGAGAAGAATCAAGGTAAATAGGATGGGCGCAGTTAGACAGTGTTCGGGATGGTTCGCTCTTGTGGAAAAGTCGGTCGCTCGCATTCGGCGGTAGGTCAGGGCTTGTGAGTGTGCAAGAAATTGCAACTTTTAAAACCGTCTGAAAGCCGCTCCCTGCGAGGGTTTTGGCGGGTGGTTTTTTCGACTTAGCTATTGATTTGGGGGTACTGCTAAGTTAAAATCACAGAACGTTCGAGGCAGAAGCCTCTGGACATCTGGGGGAAGAAAAATGCAGTGGACGGCACCCGCTTTTGAAGAAGTTTGCTTGAATTGCGAAATCAACTCTTACGTCAGCGCAAAACTTTAACCCGTCAGCCCTCCCTACCCTTCCTTGATTTTGAGTCACGCGCTGGTGTGTGCGTGGCTTTCTCTGTTGTCTTTTATTTTGGCGCACAAGTTCGGGAGACGTAGCTCAGTGGCTAAAACCCTCCGGGAGCAGAGTCTCCTAACGCGGCGCTGGAAGGGCTGCTCCACCCTCAGCTGCTTCGATTAAAACCCAGATCAATTGGTACGGCTGAAGCATGCCCTTACGAATCTCTTTGTAAGAATCAAATCCACGGGGATCGAAATCTTTAGCCCGCTTGCGCGGCGACGAATCCCTCGTCGTCTTGATTGAGGCGCGGAATGATTTGCACCGTGTGCTGCAGTGTACGGTCGAGGGCATCGGCTAGGGCAATTGGGAAGGCCGAGGTCAGAAGATTGATATCAAGTTGCAAATCGCGTTGCGAGTAAAGCCTGTGAACTTGCAGCGCACCGCGATGGCGATTGGACGAACTCACCAGATCCAGCGACAAGGTCCAAACTGCCAAACCCTCCAGAGATCTCACTCCTCGCGTTTTGCCCCAATGAAAGGACACTTCGCCACGGCGCGACTGCGCGCCGGGCTCACCCGCACTTAGGGGATTGAATTCACCTGGAAAGAGTTTGAACCGGACATCGAACCCATCAAAATCGTTGCAGATGAAAGCTGCCTCCAGTACCGGGCAGATCTGTTCGTAATCGCGAACCGCTTTGAGTTCTTCTGTCGCCCGACGGATGGCGAGGTTGTTGATAACGATCTGGCGTTGCTCGAGCGTGCGCTGGGCCACGCGGCCCAGTTCGCCCAACTCGAGATAGCCCAGGCGCTGCACTCCCACCCAGATGCCAATTCCCAGCACGGCAAGAACCAGGCCCAGCGAACTGCCCGTGGGCCAGAGCAGGAACAAGCTGAGGAGGGCAAACACTGCCGAAACCGCATAGAGCACTATCACGACTTGGCGATGGGTGAGGCCATGTTGCAACAGCTTGTGATGGATGTGCTCACGGTCGGCGGTGAAGACTGGGCGTCCGCTGATCAACCGCCGGAGAATGGAGAGGGTGGTTTCCAGAATCGGCAGGCCGAAGGAAACGACGGGAATGGCAACTGCAACGATCGTCGGGGATTTTTGCGCTCCAGCCAGAGCGAGCGCGCTGAGCATGAAGCCGATGAAAAGACTGCCAGAGTCTCCGAGAAAGATGGTCGCAGGATTGAAGTTGTAGCGCAGAAAACCAAGGATCGCGCCAGCCAGCGCAATGGTCATGACGGTGACCAGGGGGTATCCATTCACCAGTGCAACGACGAAGACCACCAATGTCGAGAACAATGCTGAACCGGCAGCGAGGCCATCGAGGCCGTCAATCAAATTGAAGGCGTTGGTGATGGCCAGGACCCACAAGATGGTGAAGGGCAGCCCCACGAACCATGGCAGTTGATGCTCACCGAAGAGGACCGGGATATTGAGAATGCGAAGTCCGCCCATGAACAACATGGCGCCGGCAATCGCTTGCACCGCAAATTTAACGTACGGGCCAACGGTGTAAATATCGTCGTAGACACCCAGCAGGAAAACGAGGCATGCGGGGACGAGGATGGTGAGCAGGGTCTTCAGAGAAAAGGTTGACCGCAGATCGGGGTAGAGAGAAGCGATGACCGCAGAGGCTACTATGGTCAGCAAAAAGGAAATGAAAATCGCAACTCCACCGAGACGCGGCAGAGGGCTCACGTGCAGGTGCCGGTCCTGGGTAGGGACCGCGACCCAGCCGCGCCGGGTTGCGAAGTCCCGCACATAACGCGTAAGGACGAACGAGAACAGCAGCGAGAGGAAAAAAATCGCAAAAAAAGCTACCGTCAACGATGCCACCTCGGTCGATCAATCACGAACATCGGCTCGCCTGCTGTCTAACAGGAAAGTATTGCAGCAGCGCGATGCTGCTGGTAGTGAGTTAGCGGGTACGTCTGTACACGTCTGCGTTGAGGGTTACTGGGAATCTAGCAGCCTGAGGGCAGGCTTTCAATCGCTTGCCCGCGAAAAGCTGTGGAAAACGCGTCCTTCCACGACGTCCTTGGCGAATTTGAATACGACGGGCAGCGCGCACGCTGTGCTAAACTTTTGAGCGATCCTTCTTCCAACAGAGGCTTTTCATGGAGTTCGGCGGATTTAGTTTTGCCCGCGGTCGCAGTCTGCTCGCGTTCTCGCTGGTTTTGCTGAGCGGTTTGGAGTTCGAAGCTTGGGCGCAGCAAGCGCCGGCTTCTTCGCCCGTGGAAAACACTGTGCCGGCGCTGCCGCCGGCAGAGCCGGTCTCGGAAGCTGCGGTTGGAAGTGGGCGCGGCAAAGCTGACTCCGCGAAAAGCGCCCCGAGCGGCACCCCAGCAACCTCCGTTGCCACAGCCAACGAACAGTCCACAGCGTTGAGGTTGGGTGCGGGCGATTTGCTCGAGATCAGCGTCTACAACGTGCCGGAATTGAACACGAAAGCACGAGTGGGGAAATCAGGGGACGTCTACCTCCCGCTGATTGATTATGTGCACGTTGGCGATCTAACGGTCGAAGAAGCTCAGGCGATGATCCAGAAGCGGCTGGAAGACGGAGGCTTTGTCCGCAGCGCGCACGTCACGATCTTCCTCGACGAATCCACAAACCAGGGGGTAACGATTCTCGGTGATGTGGCGAGGCCGGGCATCTATCCGGCCCTGGGAGAACGCAAGCTGTACGACCTGATCTCGGCGGCAGGCGGATTCACGCAGACGGCGGGACGAAAAATAAGCATTATCAGGCAGCACGGTCAGGCGCCAATTACTGTGAACCTGCCCAGGAACCTGGCCGACGATATTCAAGACAACATCGAAATCATGCCAGGAGACACGATCACGGTGCCACGGGCGCCGATCATCTACGTGGTGGGCGATGTGGGGCATCCCTCTGGTCTTCTCGTGGATAACGGCAGCTTGACCGTGCTGCAGGCGCTTGCGCTCGCGGGCGGGACCAATCACACGGCAAAGATGAGCGGAACCCGCATCATACGAAAGGGCCCGGCTGGCATGACCGAAACGCGTGTTCCGCTCAAGAAGATGCTGGAGGCGAAGGCTCCGGACATAACGTTGCAGCCCGATGACATCCTTTTCGTGCCCTTGAGCGGAGGCCGGGTCGCGGCGGCAACGGTGTTTAGCGCAGCTGTAACTGCGGGCGCCGGGCTGGCAATCATCGCTGCGCATCCGTAGGGGTAGCCGCGCAGCGACCGGTTACGCGGCAACTCTTGTGCTGCGCAGTGGCGGCAACTTTAGCAGGTCTTCAAGCGTATGGATGTATTTTTCCGCAGTGTGATGGCGGGAAAATTTGCGCACGATGTGCTCTCGACCGTTCCTTCCCAATTCGCGAGCCACTTCCGGATTCGCGGCCAAATAACGAATGGCATCCACAAGAGCGTCAGACTGCTCCGGTTCGATGGCGAGCCCGGCGCGGGCTTCGTCGAGAATTGCACGCGCTTGCCCATCCACGCCAAGGATGACCGGGCGCGCGCATGACATGAACTCAAGCATCTTGGTTGGGATCACGGTTTTGAACAGGTCAGCCTTCTTGAGTAAAACGAGGCATGCGTCCGAGGCGCAGATGTAAGCGGGAATTCTCTCGCGAGGCTGCTGATCGACAAATCGTAGATTCGACAGCCCACGCTCCCGCGCCAGCGCGGCGATGCGCTCTTTTTCGGCGCCCTCGCCAACCATTAGAAAAACAATCTCAGGATTCGCATCCCGCACCTGGGCTGCAGCGCTAATGATTGTTTCCAGCCCATGCGCCATTCCCATGGTACCGATGTAGGAGATGACGAATTTTCCCTCCATGCCCAGTTCCCTTCTCAAGGCCGGTGCTGCGTTGCCAGAGAATGGTTCCGGAGCGAAGAGTTTGGTCTCCACTCCGTTCTCGATCACGGAGATCTTTTCCCGAGGTACGTGCCAGTGTTCCACCAGATAATCTTCAAAAGCGGGCGTGACCACCACCACCCGGTCCGAATGGCGGTAAAGGAAGCCGGCAATCTTGGCCAGAGCCCGGTGCAACAGCGAATTGCTCTCACCCATGCCTACCGCAGCCAGCGACTCCGGCCAAAGATCGCGCACTTCGAAGACAAAAGGGACGCGTTTGCAGCGGGCCAACCACCAACCTGAGAGGGCGACCAGCAATTGCGGTGACGTGGCGATCACGACGTCAGGCCGTGCCAGGAATAGACCGGTGCTCGCCGCCGACACGCAAAATGAACTGTAGTTCAACATTCGCTCATGCGCTTTCCGGTTGGGAAATGGGAGAAGCCAGGTGCGTACCACGTTGACGCCTTCTGTTTTTTCGCGAACCACGAGGCGCCGGAATTTGTCGCGATACTCAGGAGGGACAACGCCGGTGGGATGATTTGGAAATCCTGTGAGCACCGTCACTTCATGGCCGGAGGCGGCCCAATGCCACGACAGCTCAGCTGCGCGCGCAGCCGGCGCCCCCATCTCCGGTGGAAAGTATTGCGAGACGTAGAGAATCTTCATGAGGCGGTGAACAACTATACCTGAAGCGTGTACTCAGGAAGCTCGATCAAGGTCACCGGCATCGGGAATGTGATCGCCGCAGTGGACATTTTTCACTGCGCTCGGCACCGCGACAGCTTGCCCCAGACATCGCGACCGTTCCAGCGCGAACGTTGCCAGCATCGTGTTGATAATTTCACGGAAAGGGATCGGCGATTCTGCGCCGGTTCGAATCGCCGCGACGAACGCCTCCCATTCGCCCCGATGGCCCTTGTCCTGTTGCAGGAGCGAGCGGAAGACGCGCTTCCTTCCGCCGCGAACAAGCTCCAGCCGCCGAAAATCTTCCAGCACCGCCACGCTGCCGCCGCCGAACACTTCAACGCGTTCTTTGGAAAAAGACTTGTCGCCGTTTGCGAGGTAACTGACGGTACCCTGCGAGCCATCGGCAAAGCGCAACGAGCATACAACGTTGTCGTTGCTGTATTGACCAGGGTTCGGCAGGCCGCGCGTCTCAACTCCCACGGGGGACGAGTTCGTAAGGAAGCACAGGAAGTCCACAAAATGGCAGACCTCCCCGAGAATTCGGCCTCCGCCCTGCAGCGGATCGTTCAGCCAGTGATCCCCGGGAAGAAAGCCTGCATTCACGCGATAGTGGAGCGCCAGGGGTTCACGCACATCCTGGAGGAATTTCTTGAGTCGAATTGCCAACGGGGCAAAGCGGCGATTGAAACCGACCATGAGAAGCTGGCGACTGGAGGCCTGATGGTCGCTGGTTTGGTCTGGATGAGTTCGATGGTCGTGCGCGGCAACGATTTCGCTGAGTTCTGCTTCGTTGAGGCAGAGAGGTTTTTCGCAGAAAACGTGTTTGCCCGAGTTGAGGGCCGCTATTACCTGTGCAGCGTGCAGATGATGGCGCGTGGTGATGACCACTGTGTTGACGGCCGGACCGTGGAGAAGCTCCTGTTCGTCGGTGGTGCAGGAACGAAAATCAAATTTTGCGGCGGCGTGACGCGCGTGAGAACCATTTGCGGCACAGGCTACAACCATTTCAACACCACCGACGCCCTTGATCGCAGGCAGCAGTGTGCTGGTGGCGAAACTGCCCGCGCCGAGAAGGCCGACCCGAATCGATTCATCGCTCGCGATGGGCCGATCAATCGCTCCCACGTTTATTTGGCTTGCGTTGTCAGCAAGCTCCGCATAGGTGATCAGCACGCCCAAAAACGGTTCACGCGTTTTGCCCGTGATTAAATCGTAGGCGGAGTGTGCCCTCGCGATCGGAAAATGATGGGTGACCAGCGAGAGCAAATCAAGTTTGCGATCCGCCAGCAGCCTTAGAAACGCTTCCATGTTCCGCGTCTCCGTCCACCGCACGTAGCCAATCGGGTAATCGATCCCCTTCTGCTCGTACGCGGAGTCATAGCGGCCGGGCCCGTAAGAGCGCGAGACACGAAAGTCGAGTTCCTTCTCGTAAAAGAATCTGCGCGGGATATCCATGGCTACCGTTCCTACCGCGACAACGACTGCGCGATTCCGAGCCACTGCTCCCGCTAGATTCACGGGATCATTGCTGGTGGTTTGCGCCGTAATCAGCACTGCGTCCGCGCCATGGCGGCCAGAGTGTTGCGCGCATAGGTCCTGAAAGCCGGAAGCTGAAGTGCTCACTGCATCGGCGCCCAGGCGTAGAGCCAGTTGCGCGCGCTCCTCAGAAATGTCCATCCCCAGCACTGTGCAGCCAGCCGCCTTGAGAATCTGCACTGTCAATTGACCGAGCAAGCCCAAGCCGATCACTGCCACAATGTCGCCCAGCTTGACGTCTGCATTGCGCACGCCGTGAAGCGCAATCGCCCCCAGCGTGGTGAAGGCCGCTTCATCAAAGATCACAGTTTCAGAGGGAATACGCGCGACCAGCAGGCGGGGAACGCAAGCAAACTCGGCATGCACGGCGTGACCTGCGCCCGCACAGGCCACGCGATCTCCGGGATTGATATCGGCAACGCCTTCGCCCACGGCGACGACGGTTCCAGCGCTGCTGTATCCCAATGCGCTGGGTTGATCGAGACGGTTGCGGACCGAAGACACCGTCGCCAGCAGCCCATCACGGCTGATCTTGCTCAGGACTTCGCGCACCAGATCGGGCCGCATTCTTGCTTTCTGCAGCAAGTTCTTGCTGGCGAACTCGGTGGAAGCGCGCTCCGTGCCCGCGGAGACGAGTGAGGCAGCAGTGCGAACCAGCACGCATCCCGCCAGCAACTTTGGGGCAGGAACCTCCAACACAGTGACTTCGGCGCTGCGGGCGTCCTGGAAAACTTGTTTCATGTTCTTGCCGAGAGACTCACTCGATGAACTTCGGATCCGCCGAGCAAGACAGCTAGCTGCTCGTCTCCAGATTCAAGCTGGTATCTTTCGTCGGTGATCATTGCGGTCACAAATCGCACCGGCAATTGTGACCGAGTCTCGTAAAGCAGCGAAACTGCTGGCTGAAGATCACCGTATGTAGGCGACTCCCAGCCGAGCAACCGCGTGTCCTCGTCTGCCAAATTTCCTTCGACTCGCGCCCCAGCGCGTATGATCGCTCCATTCCCTGGTGAACTGGAAAAAATACTGCAGAGCACCCGCGACTGCCCTGACCTCAACACAACTCGAAACGGCGCATCAGAAACCTCATACGGTAAGTCTGCCATCAACCAGTGCAACCGCGCGTCATGCACGCCAGGTCCCTCGATGTCATCCACGATGATCCAGCCAGCGCCATCCAGCCATTGCACCGTGCGGTGATGCTTGACGCCGATGCGTTTGTAGCCGTCATGCTCGCCCTCAAAACGGTCGGGTGGGCCCTGACCCGACGTCGAATACAATCTGCCCGACGCTTGCGCCCAGTCGACCCACAGGAAGCGGCCAACACGGCGCATCTGGTCGCGATGATCGACCACGACCGTGTTATGGACCGCAGTCGCAGCGAGTCCATTATTCCACGGCGGAGGCCCGTTGTAGAGATATGTTCCAGCATCGCGCGCCAGATTAATGCCCCGCCACCACAAATCCACGTGCAACTGATCAGCCTGAAACGGACGTCGCGTGTAGCGGCCGGCGCGAATCAACGCCCAGGAATTCTGATTTCCTAAACGGAAGTATCCGGTTTCGGCAGCAGGAGTCGACACGGGAGCAGGTTTCGCGGCGGCTGCGCGCTTCACGCCGAACCACAGCGTGGGTTCGCCCCATGGTCCGGGCTTCAACGCGGGACGATTTAAAACAGCCGCCCCCAATTGCAGCAGCGGACGAAAATCGCGATAGTCCCCGAGCGCGAGCGGCAGGATCAGGCTGCCATCGTCGGAACCGTAGTTCGGAGCGAATCCGCTCACAGGGTCTACCCAGGCGCGCATGAAGCCGAAAGCGGCTTGCGTACGCGCACGAATGTCTTCGTGCAAGGGAGCGTTGTGAATTTCAGCAAGGCGCAATGTCCATAGCAGCAGATGCAGTATCATGCGCTGATAGTTGAAAGAATGCTGCTGCGAAACGCCCTCGGCGGTGATCTGGTCGGGAACTGCTTCTTGCAATAGATGCGCGCCAAGGTTTTGCCAAACTGGCGCCTCCCTCATTTCTGGATAGAGCGTACCCGCCGTCCACAGACCAACCGCTTCGCTGATCAAGTGATTGCTGCGCTGGGAGCGGGCGTAACCAAGGGTCTGCGCGGTTCGCCAGGCATGAGCGGCGATCATTGACACGAGCAATGCGACACGCTCGCCGGTTGTGGAGCGCGAATGGATGAACGCGTGCAGCGCGAACGACCATGCGAGAATGCGCAGAGAGCACTCTTGCCCGCAGATCCACAGGGGGCCGGCCATCGGCGGGCTGCACTGGGCCCAGTCTTCCATCGTGTTCCAGAAAGCCTGCGGAAAACGCTCGTCGCCGCTGAGAGCGTAAGCCCGAACCAGGGGATACACAAACAAGAATCTGGAAGGCTCCAGAATAAACTTCATGTCCCCGTGAGCGGGCGAAGCAAATCGCAGTTGCGTCCAGGGTTGATGCGGCGAGACAGTTTGCCCGGTGACTGGATTCTGAAACCATCGTGGCGGGAATCCGCTCTTGAAAGATAGCCGGCCGAAGAATGGCAAGTCGCCTCTGAGAATCCGCTCCGCTTCAGCGAGGACCGACTTTTCCCCGTCGAGCCCGATTAATTTTCTGATACTCGTTCCTAGGGTCTGCGCGTCGTCGAAGAAAAATGGCCTCGTGCCATCACGGCGTTTGGCCCGCATCTCTTCTGCAGACGTTCCCGGTGCGATGCGATTCAGGTCCCAGGAATCCCAACCCTGCACGGAGCGCATTCTCCATGACATTAAGCCGCTGCCGCGCTGCAGTTCGTATTCCAGGCGCAGCATTCCGTCGCGCACGCCGAACGTGCGGCCTACCTGCAACATGGTTCCGAGCTTACTCATCGGCCTACTCATTCACCATCTCTGCGACGGGTTGCGGGCTGCGTTTGGGCAGATGTTCGGCCGCCCGCGCCTGCAACCACTCGTGCATGACGAAAAACTGGCGGTCTTCATCAAGAGCGGATTGTGGGGTTGCAGAAATCGTGCCCCGGTCGAGAGCGGCAACCACGTCGGCGGCCTTCTCGATGCCAAACGCAATCAGCCGATTGCGCAAGTCGCTTAACGATTCACATCGAAATGCATCAGGATATTCGCATCGTTGAAGAATTGGCCCCGTGTCGATTCCCGCGTCAACGTAATGGATAGTGACTCCAACTGGGACACGGTTGAGCAACGACCACTCCGGACTGCTCATACCGCGGACTTCCGGCAGCAAGCCAAGATGTACATTGAGAACCCCGAGAGTGGGTACCTCTAATAACTGCCTCCGCAAAATATTCCCGCCCGCGAAAATAATTAGATCGGGCGACCACACCATGAGTCGCGCAATCGAATCCGGCGCATTCTGGTTACGGCATACGGTCACCGGGAAATGATAGAGCGTTCCCACTTCGCGCAGGCTGCGGAGAATTCCGTCTTCGTGTTTGAGCAAAGGCTGCAGATAGGGATTACGCATCTCTGTCTTCCCATCTTTGTCATGCTCATACGGAATCAGTTTCGCCCGCGCGTAGCGGATAAAATCGTGAGCGCCCCACTGTCCTAGTTTACGCAGGAGAGTTCCACGGTCCAGCGTGGGAAGCGTGAGCGCGCCCACGGGAGCATGACCTAACCTCGCCATGCGCACGGCCATCGCGCACGCGGTTTCACTGTACACGCTGGAAGACAGTACTACGATGCGCATGGCAATGCCTCCAGCGCTGATGCCGCAAATGACCGCGTCAGGCGGTGTTCCAGCAGGAGGGCGTCAGTAAAAAACTTGCAGCCCCAACTGATGTAACGCAACGGTTGATAGCGGCCCCAGATGGGATAAGATCCACTGACTCCGCCTAGGATGCCTCGGCGTCCGCGCATTGGAATCAATTCTTTCAGCAGTTCGTTCATCTTGAGCGCGGCATTCAGATAACGCAGGTCGTTAGTCACTTCAAACAAGCGCAACCAAACGCACGACATCTGCGCGTTTCCCGTAAGGCACGTGAAGCGATGTCCATTGTTAAAGTCCACCTCGAACGCGCCCGGCAGGAACTTGTTGGTTTCAAACTTTCGCAACAGCACCCGGGAGGATTTCGCCACCGCCTCAATAGCATCGTTGCGCCGCCGCAGAATGCCACATTCAAGAATGCCCTGGAGCACGTAGGCAATGAAGTGCAGATAGTTGGGATGACCTTGCAGGTTGATGCCGTCAACCCAACCGCTGGGGCGGAAGTGAGACAAAACCCAATCGAGATTTCTTTCCACCGCCAGACCGTAACCTGGGTTGCGATTGCTGTCCTCATGAGGACGATCCGCAATGTGTTCGGACAACTCAGCCAGAGCCCACGCAACCATGCTGTAGTAGGTGTGAGCCGCGTTCTGATACGCGGCCGGGCCGGACCACGATCCATCCGCCTGCTGCATCTTGACGAGCCAATCACCGGCCGCGACAACCGATTGCAGGATCTCGGCTCGGTTTGTCTCTGCGTGAGCACGAACCAGCCCGTGCAAGATTTGCCCGCTGTTGAATACTGACGGCTGCAATTCTTTTGCACCCATTTTGCCGTGCAATCCGCCGGGAAACGCGCCAGTCGGCATCTGCAAAGAAAGCAACCAGCGGGTCGCGCGTTCCGCTGCACCTACGGCATCGTCGTTCCCGGCTGCATGCGCAAAATCGTACAGCGTCGGAACTATATAGCCAGTGACCTCAGGGTAGGATTCGGAGTATCCGGTGAGCAGGCTATAGTAAGCCGCAATGCCGCCATCGGGTTGTTGCGCGTCGAGAATCCAGCACAGCAATGAATTCAGCGCGTCGCGGCTGGCGCGCACGGTTTTCGTGTACGAGTAAAGATGGCGTTGCTCGAAAGTGATGCGGAGTTTGTCGGCCACCAACTTTTGGATCAGCGGCACCACGCGCTGCGGCCCGCGCAGCAACCCTGTGGCTTCGGCCAGCGCCCTGGCGGCTTGACCGGTCATGGTTTTGTCTTTGGCACTGTTCACGCTGTCGCCGCCTCGCGCGGTGGACCGAACTCTTCCGTTCTCTGCCCGGCTCCGGCATCAAGAAAAATCCGCATCCAATGTTCCAGAGTCAGGAACTGCCAGATTTGCATGGACCAATCCTCGGCTCCGCTCCGGTGCTCTTCGACGAACCGGCGCACGGCTTCCGGGCGAAACAAGCCTCGCTTCCGGATATTTGTGTCAGACAGTAAATCATCCACCATCTCTCGCAGATCGTTGGCCAGCCAGTAGTCCACGGGAGCGGCGAAGCCGGCTTTGGGCTGCCGCAACACTTCCGCAGGCAGAACGTTCTGCATTGCTTTGCGGAAGATATGCTTAGTCGTCGGATGAAAAAAACCTTTGAGCTTGAGTTGCGGTGGAATATTCCAGGCGGCGAACTCCGCTAATTCACGATCGAGAAAAGGAACGCGGACTTCGACGGACGACGCCATGCTCATCTTGTCGTTGTAGTTCAGATTCAGACTTACCATGAAAATCTTCGTGTCCAGATAGAGCATCTGGTTCAGGAAATCGGCGTCGCGCACTTTTTCGAAGTTGAAATGGTGGCCAATCGCGGGATCGGGGGAGCGAAGCTGATCTTGAACGGCGGGAGTGTACAAACTCATCTTCTGCGCCGCGTCCAGATACGTGCAGTTGCGAATGAAGCGGTCCTCGGGTTCGAGCGATGCGCTGCGAGCCATTTTCTTGACCAGGCGCACACTTCCTTTCATGGCTGTGCCGCGGAAGCTGGGCAGCGCATTCACGCCGGATTCAATCCCTGAGCGGACTGCTGCGGGCATTCTCTGATAGGCGCGCGCCCAGCGGTGGGCTGCATGTTTGCGATAGCCCGCGAACAATTCGTCCCCCCCTACGCCCGAAAGCAAAACCGTAGCCTGCTTGCGCGCTTCGCGACAGACCAGATATGCGGTTATGAGCGCAGGGTCGGCCGTGGGCTCATCCATGTGCCAGGTCAGCCGAGGCAGCAATTCAGCCACGTCCGGTTCGACGACAATCTGCTGATTCTCACAGCCCAGTTGCTTCGCTAGCCGGGCCGGCACGTTGGGATCATCGAGCGTGGTTTCGCCGACGCGATACTTGCGCGGGAACGTAATCGTATAAGTGTGCACGGCCTGTTGACCCGCCCTGCACATCATGGCCACGATGCTCGATGAATCCAACCCAGCGCTGAGGAATGCACCGATGGGAACATCACTCACCATCTGCGCGGCAACTGAGCGCCGGAAGCGCTCCCGAACTTCGTCGGCGAGATCGGCTTCGGATCGCGTATAGCCCGCATCCTCCGGTGGAAAGCGCAAGTCCCAGTACTGGCGGATTTTCAGTTCGCCATCGCGGAAGGTCGCACAATGTCCCGCGGGAAGTTTGTAAATTCCCTGGAACATGGTTTTGGGATCGGGAACCCACAGAAACGTCAGATACTGATGCAGAGATTCCAGATCAATCTCAGCATCGATCTCCGGCACGTGAAGCAAGGCTTTCACTTCCGAGGCAAACGCCAGCTTTCTTCCACGCTGAGCGTAGTAGAAGGGCTTCACTCCAAAGTGATCGCGCGCCAGAAATAACTCGGGCCTGCCCGAGCGCAGATCGCAGATGGCGAAGGCAAACATGCCATTAAGCCGCTGTACGCAATTCTCACCTTCCTGCTCGTAAAGGTGAATCACAACTTCAGTATCAGTGTTCGAGGCAAACCGGTGGCCCTTACTTTGCAGTTCGCGGCGCAGTTCGGCGAAGTTGTAGATTTCGCCGTTGTAGGTGATCCAGACCGTGCGGTCTTCGTTGCACATGGGCATGTGACCGTCGGCCGACAGATCGAGAATGGCAAGGCGGCGGCTGCCCAGGCCAACGTAGGAACCGTCAGGAAATCTTCGCTCCCACAGACCGGAATCGTCGGGACCGCGATGCGCCTGAGCGTGCGTCATGCAGGCGAGCACTTCCCTATCCCCACAGTTGACGAGTCCGGCGATCCCACACATGATTGAACTGCTCCCGTTATTTGCTGACTTCGCTTCTCTTCGATTTCAGTTCGTAGATCTTGGCCTTGGTGTGAAACATCTGAACCGCCTGAAAGCCGCAGTAGATCAGGCCCGGCACGCCATCCAGGAATCCGCACCGCAAGACATAACGATACAGGAAGAGCAGCACCGGAGAGCCCGGCAGGGCAAAGAGTTTGCGCTTCAACCACCTGCGGCGCTGAGCCTGCGAGCCGAAAAGCGAGGGCGGAAGTTCTTGGTCTTCGCCGCGCTGCAGCAGCACGCGCGATTCCCAGTTGGAATACTCGTCATGTTTCTGGATATACCGCGAGAGCGATTCCACATTGTGATGGATCAGGGGATTGCGCAGCTTCGCCGTTGCGCCTTCGACCACGACGTGCTCGTGGACTTCCATGTCGGCCATGGAAGCATCCTGCTCTTTTAGACGGCATTCGTAGCGCCCCTTACCCCGGCGAAATAATGACAGCTTCCACAAAGCCACATCGCCGTGGCGCAGAACCCGGCCCAGGAACCATGTGCGCAGGAGGATGGAATATCCATCGATCGCAGGATTCTGGATCGCCGGGCGAATTTCTTCGGCGAGTTCAGGCGTGAGCACCTCATCCGCGTCGAGCAGGAGAATCCAGTCATAGGCGATTGGTAGCGCATCCATGGCCCATTGCCGCTTTTTGGGCCATCCACCCTGATAATGAAACTGCACGACCTGGGCGCCGTGAGATCGCGCGATCTCGACGGTCTCGTCGGTGCTCTGCGAATCGATTACGTACACTTCACCAACATTTGTAAGCGCTTGCAAGCATCGCGGCAGATTTTTCGCTTCATTGCGGACGGCGATGATTACGCTGACCGGAAGTTTCCCAGCGGAGACGGTATGCGTGACCTTCCGAGCTTCTTCGATCTTTTCCATCGCCGCCATCGCTCAATTCGACAGGTGCTGCTGACACCAGCGTTGCAGCACGTATAACGACCACGGGCGCGACCAGGAGGTCCGTCCCTCAAGAAAATCTTGCCATACCCCGCAGGCGGCGCGCTCGTTAATCAGAGTCCCCAGCACACCGTCCCCAATTTTGCTTAAGCTTTCTTCTACCACCGGACGCAACGTATCGCGCAACCAATCCTCAAACGGCAGCGTGAAGCCGCGTTTCCGCCGATGGACGATTGGCGCTGGGAGTTCGCCACCGAGCGCTCTGACCAGCAGTGGCTTCGGCGTCTCCGAATCCAACTTCCATGATCCTGGCAGAGCAAGGATTTGCCGCGCCAGTCGATGGTCGATCAATGGCACACGCACTTCCAGTCCGTGCGCCATGCTCATGAAGTCTGAATCCCGCAACAGTGTGTTGAGCATATAACAGCGCGACTCGAGATAGGAAACGCGGTTGACCGGGTCCAGGCCTTGGGCACGGCTGAGGCTTTCGGTCAAGGGCTTCCTCGCACGCAGCAAATCCGCCGAGTTCGTTTTCATCTGAGGCAGCAATTCGTTCTCCTGTTCCGGCGTGAACAACATGCGCGAAAGAAAATACGGATGAACGAAGCCTCCGCTGTTGCGGCCAAGAGCTGTGAGCTTGCGATTTTGGTCATTCGACGGAGCGAGGGCTGCAAACATATTCGCCAACGGTTCGCGCAGTGCTCCCGGCACATGCTCCCATGCACTGGCAAACCGTTCCATCCGCGGCAGTCTCCGGAAGCTGGAGTAACCGGCAAACACTTCATCGCCACCAAGGCCGGAAAGAACGACTTTCACCCCGGCCGCCCGCGTTTGTTCCGATACAAAATAAGTATTGATCCCATCTATCGTGGGCAGATCCATGGCATGAATGGCAGGATCAATTGCAGCGAAAAAGTCTGACTGAGTGACCGTGATCTCATGATGATCCGTGTGAAAATGCTGGGCCACCGCGCGGGAATATTCTGCCTCGGAGTAATCTTCCTCGCGGAACACGATGGAAAACGTGCTTGGGCACACGCCGTTTCGACTCAGGATGCCGACCAAGCTGCTGGAATCGATGCCGCCGGATAGAAACACTCCCACCGGAACATCGCTGACGAGTTGCATGCGCACCGACTCATCGAGCATGTTCGCGATCTGAGTTTCGAGTTCGTCACGCCTCTGACCATCATTGTGCGCCTTATCACAGGCCTCACCAGGATTCGTCCCGACCAAGTCCCAGTATTGCTCTTGCTCCAACCGCCCGTCCGCCCATGTCAGGTAGCAACCGGGCGGGAGCGCTTCTACGCCTTCCACCAACGTGTTCGGGTCGTAGAGCGACCCGAATGTCAGATAGTTAATGAGACCGGCGCAATCGATAACGCGCGGCACGAGGCCGGTTCCCAGCAGCGTTCGCACCTCAGAAGAAAAAATGAAGTATTGATCCGAGTGGTAGAAGTACAGAGGCTTGATTCCCATCGGATCGCGGGCAACGAACAGACGACGCCTTTGAGCATCCCAGATGGCGAAGGCAAACATCCCGCGAAATTCATGCAGGCACTTCTCGCCCCACTGACCGTAGGCTTTCAGGATCACCTCAGTGTCAGAGTTGCTTCGAAAGGAGAGCCCCTCTCGCTCCAGTTTGGCGCGCACTTCGCGGAAGTTGTAGACCTCTCCGTTGTAGACGATCCAGTTGCCGGTTGCGGGATCGTTCATCGGCTGATGCCCTTGCGGAGACAGATCGAGGATTGCGAGACGTCGATTTCCCAAACCGATCTCGATGGGTTCCCGGGAGGCGTCACGAAGAATGACGGTGCCGCTGTCGTCTGGTCCGCGATGTGCGAGAGATTGCGTGGCGCGCTCCAGTACCTCGGCGGGCACAGGCGCAGTACGTCCAATCATGCCGAAAATTCCGCACATCCAGGACTGTCGCTCCCTTTCAGGCTTCGCCCATCATCTTACGCGAAGCTGAGACGCGCGGGATCGTGCAGATCTGCGACTCCACGCCGAGGAACGAATAAACAGTAAAAGGAATGTTTACGCCGCAAGTGGAGCAACGAAAGACGAAGTGATTACGTCAATATTTTCGCTAAGCTGAACTCTCTCCATAGCTCGATGGATAGGGACTCGTATTCCTCATCCGACATCTTGTCCGCAATAGCGTCGTTGTCCGCAATCTTGCAGAGTTGCTCATAGTTCATCTTTGAGTAGGCGGTCGCCGTTAGATGGCTGGCGTGGAGTCCGAGATCGGAGTCCTTCCCCAACACTTCTCTGGCGATATAGCTCTTACGAGGCTTAGATCCACGCAGTACTTCGATGACGGTTTTCCACAAGGCATCGAAATGCCACTGAGCCGGGTACGGATGCCGGACATCGTCGGGAAACGAGCTCTTGCCCAAGTGGATGACTCCAGCTCTTCAACTTTGTTTCCTAGTAGAAGATTTACTGCCTGCCCGCAGACAGGTCAAGGCAAATGGGGTGATGGATGATGACTAGAATGGCTCTCCCCTGCAAACAAGGGGTCCCCATCTGAAACCTCAGGAAGTTTCAACCGCATACATTAGGGCTGAAGATTTTTCACATCCCCAGTTTCGATCGCGTATTGCGGATCGCGGCTTCAAGTTTCGGAAAGCGCTTCACCTCGGTCGCGATGCGATACCTTGCTATCTCGCGCATGTGGCGCAGCGGTGATGTTGTCACTGTGGCATGCAGCGTCTGGCGAGTGCCGTTCGCAAACCACTCCTTATAGGCCTCTGCTCCTAACCCCATGTCTACCCGCGTCAACGCACTCATCTCGCATGCTTCGATCAGAATCTTCGCAAGCAAACAGTAGCCAGGAGAATTCTCTTCGTCGCGCCTGTCGAAGGTTGTCTGATACAAGGACCACCCGTCGTGGAACTGAAACCAATAGCTCCACGCAACCGCCCGGTCCCCGATCATCAACTCGGTCAAAGTCACAATGCCGGTACCGGAGAATCTTCGAGCGAGCTCCTCCATGAAGAAACGGCGCTCGGGCGTGGAGAGGAAGCTGACGCCCTTTTTCGCCCGGAACCGCGCCGTGTGGGTATCGAAGAAATTGGGCAACACGTCCTGAATCTGCTCCCACGACCGAAGGTAAGTGCAGGTCACCCGTCCCTCACGCTCCATCGCCTTTAGGCACCGGCGGAGTTGTCTTTTGCCCATTACCATAGTCTTCAATGCCTGGCGTTGCTCTGCGGTACCCAACTCTACTTGGGGGCACAGGTATGCCGGCCGAATGTAGAAGTGAAAACCATGTTTCTTTGCCGCTGAGCGCAGGGCCGCCGGGGTCGCAGAGTCTGCCGGTAGATTGGCAAGCACCAGATTGCCCGCCCGGAGTTGGCGAAGTTCGCCGAAAACTCCCTCGACGAACTGTGCTCGCCGCTGCGGATGACTCAGGAACTCACAGTAGTCGCCAGTAGTAGCCGTGAGAAAGCTTACTTTTTGTTCGTCAAGATCCGCGCTCAGGCACACCACCCCCACCAAATCGTCCCCGTCGTAACCGAGAAATAGTAAGGGTTTTCTGGAGGCTCGAAACGCTGTCTGGACGGCGAGAGCCCACTCGCCCCTGTAGAAAACTTTGGGCTGCTCCACCTGCAGGACCAAGTCATTCCAGCGGCGCAGCAGAGAAGACTCTTCCGGAATTTCCCTCAGCAGGACTATGCGCAAACTGACGCCCCATCTGTGGCTTCAACTCGGGAGAAGACATAGTAATACCAATCCGTTACGTAAAGACGACTCACCCGGGGGTAGTCATCCCCGAGAACACGCTGCAGACGAAAACCGAAACGCGTGAGTTCTTGTTCGGCTTTTTCGGGAGTCGAGAAGTGGATTCTCATCCCACCGTGCGCTGCGTCCATCAGGTATCCCTCGCCCAGCCAAAATGCGCGTGTTGGCATTCTCCGCGTGACGCGAGCTAGCGACCTCACGATCGATTGCAAGGCCGCGATCGCTACCCGCACGGCTGTGAGACTCCAGAGCAGAGGCCGATACAAGACCGGGTTGTTGCCCACTAATTTCTTCGCTAAGCTCGCGAGTCGCTGTGGATTCCAGGATGGCCGCACCCAAAGGGATCGCACGTTGTGGGAGGAGAAGATCAGAACCCCTTCCGGTTTCAGTACGCGGCGAATCTCACGCAAAGCCCGATGGCGGGATTCATCGGGAACAACAGAGTCCATGCCATTGAAGGCCATCACCACCGCGTCAAAGCTTGACGCGGCGAATATCGAAAGGTCGGCGGCACTTACATTTTTGAATTCGAGGTTCGGGAACTTCTTCTGGCAAACATGAATCATGCCGAAGGCATAGTCAGCGCCCACATACCGCCGGGCGAACGAAGAAAGGTATGGGGTTGTTCGTCCCCCACCCACGCCCAGATCCAGGATAGCCATCCCCGGGCTCAAATATTCGTCAAACAACAATCGCTCGCAGGGCGTGAGATAGTTCAGAGACGAATAGTAGGATGTGAGTTCCGGGCTATTGTAGGTATCAAGGTTCCGATCACGCGTCAGTTCAGACATAGGAGCGTCAAGGCTACATCCAATCACGTCGTACAGTTCCCGCAGTACCGGAGAAGATTCCTACCCTCGCCGCACAGTTTCACATTATAAGGGGGCTTATAGGCCTTTAATGCACAGCCAGAAATGAGTAGACGCCGCTTGGTATGCTCACAGCCGACGTGCTCGGATTGCAGAAGTGTAAGGTCACAGTGTCTGCGCCACTGGCATACGCATTCAACGATAGATTGCCCAGAGGTTTGGGAGGCTTCACTCCCGTGATCTGATCAGAAGCCGCCAGACCGGCGGCAATTCCGCTCACATCGATGCAACTCTGAGCAGAAACTCGCGAAACGGCGATGCTGTTCGTCGTAAATGTCTTTATCTGGGAAATGGCCGTTCCCGAGCCCAGCGTCAAGGTACGGCCTTTCTCGATTACCACAGGGACTGCGAAAGTCTTCTCTTTTTCCGTCAATCGTTCTTTCCAATTCTTTCCGTCTCCTGTATTACCGATATAGTTTGAAACTGAAACCGGCGCGCCGAGTGTCAATCCGGTGAAGCCGCCCGAGCAGTATTTTGTGTCGCAACCGATGAAGGCGTCGTTGGCATCGTCTGAAGCGCGGTTGGCTTGCGCCGCGAATGTCTTGTCTGGAACGGAGTCCACGAGCGTGACGATGTGAGTCGGCCCACTCCCGCTCTCCAGGAAGTTCAGGCGGCCCTTCTGGTTTTTCATCGCTCCGCCGTCGTTTCCAATTTTGTTGGACATCAGCGTAGCGGGCGGCGTGAAGATCGTGGTCGCCGGCGCTCCCGACCCTAAACAGGAGGTCCACACCGGCGAGCCCGAAATGGTTACGCACTTCAGCATCGAGATCGATTGTCCAGTGTGGCCGGACGTATTCACCTGCACCAACCCTGCCGCATTCAGTTCGTTCAGACTCAACTCAGCCCAGGAGTTTGCCGGCGCACTCTTCCCATCTCCTGATGGTCCGAGCACCAGTTGACCGGGCCAGTAGCTTAGAAACGGAAAGTACGAGACCTTCGCCGGCATCGTGTACTTCGATGGCGGACTTTGCGTATCTTGAAAAGTACAAATCGTCTGATTGCAGTGTGCCGCCCCCCGGGTCAGATGAGTAGCAATGGAATAGTTTCCAGTTCCATACGGTCCCGTCAGATAGTCGATATTGGAATCGTACGTCGCTGGCACTTTCAGGATGTCCATGTCCGTCAGCGTGGGGATATCTGGCCAAGTCACAGAAATCGTGCCCGATCCATTGGTCATAGCGTCGCCCATGTAGAGTGCATTGCCATAACCATACTTCGCACTGTGCGGGACAAGATAGTAAAGGTATGCGGTCTTTCCGGTGTTGCTGAAACGGGGAATCTTCGCGTTGAGAGGCTCTCCGTCACGAATCGATATCTTGCCGCCTTGCACGATGACGCCCGCGGTTCCGATGTTTCCCGCCGGATTCGAGCATCCGCCCACCTCCTGGTAAACATTCTCCAGCGAGATCATGTTGTATCCACCTTTGGCGAGCCCGCCCCGCACTCCGTACTGCGAGTACCCCTGAATTACCGAGTCCGACACTCGCAAGCCATTGCCAGACTGCCAGTCGATCCCGTTTCCCATACACTGAATGTTCAGGTTGACGTTCTTGATCCATCCCACTGCCGCATTATCGCCACCGGAGCCGAAACCGCCCGTGCCGGCGAACGGTCCCGGGGCCTGAATGACCGCGTTACAGCTGCTCGCCGTGCATTCCATTCCGAAGCCGCCGCTGGTATCGAGCCCGTCGAGAAGAAATGCCTGGTCGGCGACAACCTTGACGTAACTGCCGAATGTTCCGCAGGAGTGGCCAACGCATTTTCCGATCATGGTGAGAAGGTTTATGATGCGCGTCTGCATTCCAGACCATACGGTAACGAACGTGTGTTGACCGTGAGGAATGGTCGGCTCGCCGCGCGGATTGATCAAGGTTACGCCGATTACCGCGTTGTAATTCCCCGGGTCGCCGACCTGAATACAATCGGCATCAAAGTCGCACACGACCGAGCTGCCGGTAAAATCGATGGTTTGGCGGTTGGTCATCAGCGCAAGCGGAGCATGCAGCTGGAATTGTCCCGGTCCCACCCGCACATAGCCCCCCTGCTTATAAATCTCGTTTTTCCCTCCCATGTTCGGGACGCGCGCAGCCACTGACGCTTCCTGGATTCCGGAAGTTGCAGAGCTTATGGTGTAGCCCGGACTGTGCGAGTTCGCGGTATTGAATATGAGGGTCCCCGGGTTTCCGTCACCGGCGCACGAACCGCCGATCACGGCCGCTGCTTCCGGGACTCCGGTGGCGGCGATATAGACGTAAAAATATTTCTCGTTTCCCGTCACGCCCGCTGGACATTGGGCAAGATGGACGATTTTGTGTCCCGGACTAGAGAAGTCTTCGGAAGGAGCCGCAATCCAATTGAAATCCGATGCGTACTTGATCGCTCTTGCACCCTCCCTGACTGCCTCCTTCGATGAGCCTGCCACCGCTGCCCGGACTGTCTGAACTCTCACGCTGCGGTTGACCTCCTGAACGGCAAACAGCGTGACGCTCGCTACCAACATTGCGGGAATGATCAACCGAGAACTCAGTCGCCGCGGTCTTAGATGTGATGGACGACTCGAAATCAAAGTACCCTCACGCTCCCTTGAAGCGGGACTTCAGTCTCAGGAACGGTGTTTCCACGAAGTAAAACGACAGCGTTGCCACGGAAAACGTCAGGACAAACATTACCGGAATCGCCAGCACTCCGGGAGCCCGCCAGCCTCCAACCTTTTCAAAGATCGGAAAGTGCCACAAATATAACCCATACGACAGTCGTCCAATCCACACCAGCGGCTGCGATTCAAGCAGCCGGTGAAGCCACGTTTTCTCCCAAGCCATCAACCGGTAGATAATTGTGACCAGGCAAAACTCCAGTGCGGGCCAGCCGGCCGTGGACATGATGTGCCATGGCAAGGGCCTGACGACGAGTACAGAACGAAAGCCAAGGATGGCAAATAACTGTACCGCACGAAAGTCCGCAGCGTGTCGAGGTTGATGCAGCGAGCCGCGAGGGCGGCGGCCAGCCCACATCCAGCCAGGAGTTCATCGATCCGCGTATCGAGTCCGTTGTAAATTCGCCACACGGATTCAGGACCAGTCCATACGAACGCTCGGTGGACTGCCGCGACGCCAGCCAGTAAGACGATCACAGCCGCAATGCGCGACATCCGTAACCTGGAGCACAACAAAAGGAATAGCAGGGGAGGCCACAACAAATAGAACTGTTCTTCGATCGACAGCGACCAGGCATGCGCCAAAGGCCCCAGACCATCCGGTCGGGCTATACTAAACCAATTGCTTGCATAGAAGAGCACCGCCACGATGGCTCTCTGCATCTGCCACAATCGGGGGCCTCTCAACAAACCGAGAGCACAGACCTCCACAAAGAGTAGAAAAAGCAACAGGGCAGGCAGCAGCCTAAGAACGCGGCGCAAGTAGAATTTTCTGAAGCTTATGCCCCCGCTCCTATCCCACTCCTCCAGAAGCAAACTGGTAATCAAGAACCCGCTCAGCACGAAAAAGATGTCAACGCCGATGCTTCCGCCTCGAAACAGTGGGACGTATCCGTGATGCGCCATGACCACGAGAACTGCAATTGCGCGGAGGCCATCGAGAGCTGGCCTGTGTCCGAGCCTGAACGGGTGGTCGACTGCACCCGAATTTTGCTGAATGGTCTGGTCACTGATGAGCAAAGTTGCCATGCGTTCTTTGAGTTATCCCTGTGAGATAACGGCGATAAACCGGTGCCCAGTTTACACTCGCTCGCGGTTTGCAAACTGTGGAAATAATCAAGCCCGCAGCCGTGGTAAACTCACCGGTCATCTTTGAACAGCCTCGTCAATACCTAACCGATGCTTGACAAGCTGCAGAATGAAATCAAGAGCAACATCGGGTGTGGAGTATCAATAACAGTTCCATCGCATTTATTCTGATCCCGGCCCATGGCAATGCTGCAGTTCAAACGGATCACCACCCAGAAACGGTTCATCCCACAGATTGATGGGTTGCGCTTCGTCGCGATCGCCTCGGTGGTGCTCTTTCATGTCTATGCCGCGCTCGAGCGAGGAGCGATTCCCCCTCCCATCCCATTTAACACAGACTTGGCAAAACGCGGTGTCGAGCTGTTTTTCGGGATCAGTGGATTCATCCTGGGCGTGCCGTTCGCATCCCGCTACCTGGCCAGCGCTCCAAAAGTAAAGTTGAAGCAGTACTTCCTGCGCCGTTTAACGCGGCTGGAGCCGCCCTACTTTCTCAGCTTGTTTGCGTGGGCTGCAATGCAGGATATTGTGGCACACCGCTCTATCGCCGACATGACGCCTCACCTGGCCGCAAGCGGGGTTTATCTGCACAATCTGATCTTCGGGGCATTTCCCGGAGCAATAAACGGGGGCGCCTGGTCTCTCGAGGTAGAAGTACAGTTCTATGTCTTGGTCCCGTTCCTGGCGATGTTATTTGCAATCTCTAACGCTTGGGCGCGCCGGGGCGTCATCTTGATCGTGATGCTGGTTGCGGGGCTTCTCAGCAATAGGCTTTACAGCAGTCTTCACTTCCACGCCTCGATCGCTTACTACCTGGCGTTTTTCCTGGCTGGATTTCTGGTCTGTGATTTGTACATTACCCGCGGTGAGTGGAAGCAATCATTCCTGTGGGATGTGCTCGCGTTCGGCCTCTGGCCGCTGGTGTGGTACATGGGACGGAATTTCGGCCACGTGGCGCTCCCGTTTGTCATCGTGCTCCTTTATCTGGCAGCGTTCCGCGGACGAATCTGTTCCGCGGTGTTCAGCAACAGGGTGATTACCGACGTTGGAGGCATGTGCTACAGCATCTATCTCTTCCACTTCCTGATAATCTACGGGATCAAGCACATGACGGCGGCACTGCACATCGGGCAAAATTTCTGGGTATACTTCGCGCTTCAGTCGATCATGATTCTTCCAGCCGTAATGCTTTTTTGCGGGATATTTTTTCTGTTGATCGAACGCCCATGTATGGACCGCGAATGGCCGCGCAAGGTATGGAGACAGGCCCAGTCGCTGATACCGTTCGCGGCGCGCCCATCACAGTCCTAGAAAAGTCATGGAGGTTGTCACGAAGCAGCTCCAGCGTTTATACTTCCCGAACTTAACACAAGAGAGGTTTCAGTTTGACGGCCTTTGGGGAGGCATTTCACAGAGTCGGCGATTTTGGCAGAGGCATTTGGCGATACTGGCGTTTTGGCGAACCCGCGCCTGAGAGCAATTGGTTCGTCCAAAAGCTCTATGCTTACACCGATGGGAGGTCGAACGACCTCCTGTTCCGGCTTCTTGAATCAAAGCGAAAAGAGGCGGACGTAAGGCTCGGCTGGGATGGACCGTCTGTGGTAAGCGACGCCGGCGTTTTGGACCCGAGTATCGAGGAAGTTGTTCGTACCCTCAAAGAAGATGGCGTTGCTGTCATTCCGTTCCGACTCAAAAAGGAAGCGGTTCAAAATCTATATGAACTGGCCTTGTCGTGCCCACTACAGACGTCAACATATGGCCCTCCCGCGACTGATCATGTCCCTGGTACCCTATTGCAAATCCCAATTGCGAACACCGGTACGAGCAGTGGAATTGACCCATCGCAGCCCCGCTATTCATATTATGGGGTCCCTCGGGCGCAATTGTTAGAGAACCATTACGTTCAGTGTCTCTTATGCGATCCCTATCTTTTGGCGGTCGCGACGCGCTATCTTGGCGTTTTCCCGGTTATAACAAAACCTGACATGTGGTGGGATACCGATGTCGTGCCTGCTGGGCTTCGCCCCCGGCCATTTCACACCGATTCAGGGTGCTTGCGGTGGTTAAAGGTCGGTGTGAATTTGACAGATACAACCGTTGAGTCTCCGCATTTTGTCTATGTTAAGGGTTCGCATCACCCAAGCAAAAGTATTCAACCTTTGACCAGACGATTGACGAGTCGGATGACTCTGAGTGACAAAGAGGTTACCGATGTATGTCCCGACAAAATTGTTCATATCACAGCGCCAGCAGGATCAATCACGGTGACTGACACGCGAGGTATCCACAAGGGTGAGCTTTCCATGCGAGGGCACAGGCTGATTCTATATTTTGGCCTGGAGGGCAGTGCCTTCAATAATGTCGATGGCGCTATGCCGCTGAATAAAGTGGGAAGTGAACTCGGGAAGGCGATGAGTGCACGGCCTTTTAGTTATCAATTCTTTCGTGCTACGCGTTGAAGAGAATTGTGGCGGATCAAGTTCTGGGGTTTGCCCTACGCTATGGCGGCTATGCTCGCGGGACGCTTCAGCTCTGGGAGTGGTGAACGTCGTTCACATTCTTCAAAGAGCCACCAGATAATGATGCACACCAGGATTTCCCTCGGCAACTCACGAAATCGCAGAGAGTACCTTCCGTGAGCCCACCTAAACTAGTATGCAGAGCCTGAGAATGTGCGGTGGTTTCGGTGCGAGACGGCCGAGGGTAGCGCCAGCGTGTCGCGTGAGGGCCGGTTAATGGGCTGGCGGTCGCGCTCCCTGGCGGCATAGAGTGTATACCCCGCTCCCGAGAGTATGCGTGCGACATCGTCATGATCCTGGCTTACCTCGCAGAAAATCGCTGGCTGGCGCCGAAGAAGCTGCGGAGCTCCTTTCAGGGCGGCGTATTCGCTCCCCTCAATATCGATCTTCAACAAATCCGGAGCGTCGAAGCGCTCGAGAAGCCAATCCAGCGTTACCGTAACGACAGGGTGCGAATTACCACTGCCGGTGAGCGAGTTCGAGGCACGGCCCTCTTTAGAAAAGTGCAAATCCGAAATTCCGATGACGTCAGCGACCGCCGCAGAAAGCACCTTAACCGGCAGGCCATTGAGCTGCGCTGAACGACGCAGCAAATCGGCCAACCACGCGTCCGCCTCGACCGCGAGAACCCGTGCCCCAAGCGCGGCCGCCGCGAAAGAGAATAAGCCTACATTGGCGCCGATATCCCAGACCGCCATGTCTTTCGTGACTAGCTCACGCGCCATGGACAGAAGGAGCGGGTCCGCTCTTCTCAGGTCCCATCGCCAATAGGCGAGAGCCGACTCGGGCGAGACCAACATGGGGTGGTGGCCGTATTCACGAGGCAAGTGTCGCTTCAGTACAATTCCGCGACTAAACTTTCTTAGGATATTCCTGACCATCCGATCCATGCTAACGCGAGGCGAACTACTTGCACAGCCTGTCGGGCGATTACTAAATTGTGTCCACTTTCAGCAGCCAACCAAAGAAACACTGCGCTAATCCGACCGGGAAATCAGACTCTCCGCCAGCGTGACGATACGCTCCACGTGATCTTTCCAGCTGAATGCAGTGGACCGCTCGATACCGGATTGCGATAGTTGCGCCGCCAACTCGGAGGAAAGGGCGATCTCGACCACTCGTGCCGCGAGTTCCGATGATGAGAAGCGATTAAAGTAAAGTGCCGCTGCCCCGCAGATTTCCCGGTGAACCGGGAGATCCGAGGCCACTACAGGCAGCGCACTGAACATGGCCTCGACCAGAGGATGGGCAAATGACTCCGCATAAGCTGGGCTGACATAAACATTGGCGGCTCGATAAACATGATGCAGCAATCCGTACCGGACTGCTCCGAGTTCTACGACATTTTCCGAGAGGCCCAGTTCGCGGACCAACTCGGCGGCAGAACCGGCGCGGTAAGCGCCCGGGTTAGCTCCCTCTGCCAGCCTGCAAGTGAGAAACAAAACCACTTTTCTGGAACCGAGACGCTGCTTGATGAAAGGCATTGCTCTGATCAGCGTTTCGAAATTGCGGTAGTAGTTGTAGTGGCTGACGAACAGCAGGCGCAGCGCGTCGTGCGCGGAGTCGATTTTCTCCTGGATGTCTTCAGGGACAGCCGATTGATCGCGCACAAATTCTTCCCGATCAAAACCGTGGTGAATGACCGCGATCGGCTTGCCGGTCCAGCAGTGCAGTTCTTCGGCGAAGGCTGCACTCGGAGCAACCACGGTATCGGCGGCTTGAATCGACCACTTGGCGAATGCGCCTTTCAACTGCGTGTCGAGCCAAAGCCGATAGTCACCGCGAGAGCGAAGGTCGGCATAGAAGTCACGCGACGTGTACAGAGCATTCCTGCTCAAAAGAATCTGCGGCACGGGAGAATTCAATACAGCGAAGTTGCCCGTGCAAAGCAGGACATCAGCCCCGCACTGCCGGATGAGATCAGGTACAGCGTGTTGCTCCGCGCAAAAGCGCAATGCCACGTTCGAAGAAGCGTTGCGTTCTACGAAACTGAGATTGGCCGAGGGTTGCAATTCGCGCGCGAGCCGGGCATCGAGCAACACGGTCGTTCTCACTCTCTCACTTCGCGCAAGGTGAGGAACCACATTACGAATGTAGGTGAGGCCCCCACCCGCGCTGGCGGCGAGGGCATTGATGAACAGGTGGATCATCGGCTGGGAGCCAACGGGACCGACGCACTCGCCGGAATTCTGTTCCAGCCACTTTTGATCATCACGGGGGCTGTCGCCGGTTCGGATTGCAAGTCCGCCAGCACAAATACAGAAGTCCAGAAAACTGTGTTGAGATAGAATCCCACTGCGAACAACCAGTCTTCAAAGAAGGCGTGAATGAGGCCTGCGATGCAAACCAGAACCAGGGGAACGACGTAGTGGTGAGGATCGCGGGTGCGCCACATAAGGGAACAGCCGCGATAAATCTGACGCAATACCAAAAGAAGCAAGGCGATAAATGGAACTATTCCCAGAAGGCCGACATACTCCAGGAGGGCCAGATAGCTGTTGCCGTGCTCCCGAACTGTTCCTACCGAGGTTCGGAACATCGAGCCACTCGTGGCGCCCTGCGGATCGGCGGTGCTAGTCCCAAATCCGACGCCAAACAGATAATTTTTATCCCGTTTGATTACGTCGAGAGTATCCTGCCAGGGCGATTTGCGGGAACCAAGGATTCCCATTTGCGGTTTCCCTTTGTAAATCACATCCTCCGTGAACGAGGACACTATGGTGTCGAAGCGTCCCGGTTGCACCACCGCGACAACAGCGACCAGGAACATCAACACGACGGCTCCCTTCAGGAGCAAGTGCTGCCGGCGCAAGGCAACACACAGGACCGTCACTGCGACCGCGCAGGCTAAAATCCCCGCTCTGGAGACCGAGAGATACAGCAGGTAGAAGGCGAGACAGAGAGCAATAGTCCGGCGGAGGCGAAGGTGCCGATCCGTGGTGGTCAGAACGCCCCATAACAAGATGGGGACGACCACGACTCCCATCAGGGCGCCCAGAGAATTGGGGTTCCCGAACATTTCGAAATGCAAAACAAGATACGAAAACCCGGATAGATAGCTAATCACTTCACAAGCCGTCAGCAATCCGGGAAAGAACTTGTTCTCCCGGCCGACCACAGCGATCTTCGCGCCACTGGCTCCGTACAGAAAAATCAGCAAAAGGCTGGCCGACTTCAGCAATGACATCTCGACGCGGGTGGAAACCAGGGAAGAAACCGCCGCCGACATGACGCACAGCAAAGCCACAAGATCGATGGCTGTGAAGTGCCGCCGCACGTCCCGCTGTAACCACTTTACGATTCCGACCAGGGCGCCCACGGCGAGAAAGACCCAGCGCGCACGACTTCCAGCGCCGGCGAGGGGCAAATCAGAGCCTGCCCACAGAAAAGTGAGCATCATGATCAGGAAAAACCATCGCTCGTAGTGCCAGACGGCTGCGGCCACGAGTTCGAGCAGCAGCAGGGCTTCAAGGAAGGTCACATTGGCAAAATAACCGGGACGCCTTTCCGCGAGCCCGAACAATAGCGCTGCCATGACCACGATGGCCAACAGGCCGAAAAGTTTTGATGCATTCTTCATTCAGTCCCATCACAAGCGAACGCCACAGCCCTTGAGAAGCCCTCGGCGCATGCCTCGGGTGTGAACGCTTGAATCCGCAAAGCGCTGCTGGCTCCCATTTCGCGTCCTGTCGCTGGGTTGTTCAGCAGTACCTGCATCGCTCGCCTGAGTTCGTCAATATCGCCGGGTGACACAACGAAACCGTTTTTTTCCTTTTCCACGAGATCGGGAACGCATCCCGCGACCTCAGACGCAATAATCGGCAAGCCGCAAGCCATCGCTTCGTTGACTACCAGTCCCCACGGATCGCTGTGAGTCGGAAACACCAAAGCCTCTGCCAGAGCATACAACTCCGGCAACTCCTCGCGGTGAACAAAACCACAAAGACGAACGCACCCTGGCCGGATAAGAGCCGCTTGCTCGGCGAGTTTGGAACGAGATGCTCCATCTCCCGCGAACACCAAGCCTATCTGAGATCGCTCGCTTTCTTCCAGTTTGGCATAGGCAGCGAGCAGATCAAAGATACCTTTTTCCGGCACCAATCGTCCCACATACAAAAAATAGCGCGACGGCAAGGCATGGCGCGAGTGAATTTCGGGCGGGTGTTGGCGCGCCTCACCGGCCCGCGCCGCATAAAATTCCACATCGACCGCATCCGGAGCAATGAAAATGCGTTCGCGGGGCGCACCCATCCCGATCAAATAATCGCGGGACGACTTCCCTGCGGCCACGAATCCCTTGCACAATCGGATGAAACGGACTTTCATAAACTCGACCCCACGACGCCCACGCCGGTGATCGTTGGCAGTGCTTTCGGACCAGAGCAGCATCGGAAGCTTGTGGGATTGGGCCCACCACGCAGCCTGCCAGGACGCCAGATAGTTGTACCCGCCACAGAGAACTGCCTGCGGGCAGGAACGACGCAAAGCAGCGCATACGCCACCATTCAACAGAAGCTTGTACCTGCCCACGCGCCGCCGCCAAGCGGGCAGAACTTCGTACGAAAACCGGATTTCTTTCTTATACACATTCCACTGCCGCAGGCTCGGATCGTTTTCCGAGAGAAAAATCACCTGCAGGTCAATATCATCGCGAGACGCCAGCGCGTTGAAAACTGGAATGCGGTAAGGAGCGATGATTTCGGTGAGAAGCGCCAGCCGCCGCTTCACGCTACGCACTCCCGGTATACCCGCGCCAGGTTTTTGGCCTGCTGCGCAAGGGTGAACCTCTGCAGAATGGTGTTGCGAGCCGCGATACCCATCTTGCGGCGGCCCGGCTCGTCGCGCAAGAGCATGGAGATCGCCTGGATAAGCTCTGTTTGATTGTCAGGGCCCACCAGTAACCCGTTCCAGCCGTGCTGGATGACCTCGGCAATTCCCTGGTTCCTGCATCCGATGGCCGGCTTACCAGTGGACATGGCTTCGAGATAGACGCAGCCCAGAGCCTCGTAACGGCTCGGCAGAACGAAAATTGTACAACGCCGCAGAGCATCCGCCACCTGTGAGCGCGGTCGGCGCCCCACGAAGCGCACGCGGTCAGAGACCTGCAGCTCGTCCGCTAGAGCCTGCAACCGGCGGCGTTCTGGCCCATCGCCGATGAACTCCCAGCACAGCGACGGAAACTCCGCCGCTAAAGAAGAAGCCGCGCGGATCAGGTGTTCGTGCCCCTTGATCGGAATCAGATTCCCGATGCTCAGGATGAGGAGCGAGTTCGTTTCCGAGGATGGCGGAGTAAACAGGGCCGGGTCAACTCCGTTATAAACAACGGCGGTGCGGCAGTTTCCGCCTGTTCCCGCCAGAACCCGCTCGCGCACATGCTCACTGACGCAGATCACCTGGCTCGCATTCCGGTAAACACGCTGCGAAATGCGGCGGCACCATTCCCCCGCCTTGCCCGTGACCTGCGCCGTGGAAAACGCGTCGAGACCGTGCACCGAAACCACATACGGCACATCGAGTTCCCTGCTCAACAGCATGGCGGCATGGCCACAAGGCAGAGGCGCATGGGCGTGGATGAGATCGATGCGCCGCAAGTCGTTCAGTTCGCGCACTCGGCCGGAGATGCGTGCGAATACGAAAGCGCCTGCGGACGGGAGGCCGAAACCGCCGGGCAAAGCCAAGTAGCGGAGCCATTCAGCCCGTACGGTCAACTCGCGGGCACGAAGTCTCGGCCGGTAGGCCGGCTGTACCGCGAAGACTGTATTGTGAATTGCATTGCTGGCGAGCAAGTCGAGCGGTTCAGAAACAAAACAACCGCTGCCATCGTCACGATCGCTTGGGTAAAAAGGCGTCAAGGTCAAGACGTGGAGACGACTCGCCGCAACCGGTGTAGATGCGCCCTGACCGTTCACACTGTTTGAGCAGCGGCGATTTCGAGGTACGCATTCTGCCACTGACTGCTGACGACCTTCCAGTCGAACTTCTCCATGTGCTTGCGCCCAGCCGCGCCCAGCCGCTCCCGCAGCGAACGGTCGGCGATTAATTTTTCCAGAGCCTGCATCATATCCTCGACGGTGGCGACCTGAAAACCGGTGACCCCATCGATCACCGATGGGGTTTCGTAGTCCCGAAACACGACGCACGGCAGACCGGTAGCGGCGGCTTCCAGCGTGACCTTGGGCATTCCTTCCAGCCGCGACGGGAGAACAAAAATGTCGCTCTCGCGCATGATGTCAACCATCTGCGACTGCGTCTTGGGACCCTCCAGCGTTACGTTCTTCAGATCTGATTGCTTGATTCTCTGTCGCAAGACCTCCTCGAATCCGTCACGACCCGCTCCCACTAATCGAAAAGTCGCGTTGGGGAACTGGGCGGCAGCGTCAAGCAAATATTGTGGCCCTTTGCGCTCAATCAGCGTCCCCGCGAACAACACCACAGGCGCAGGATTCGTTCGCACCACGGGCGGACTGAAGAAGCTCGTGTCCACGCCGAGGCTAAGAACGTGGCTGACACTCTTTCCCAAGCCACGATAGACGTCCTGAGAAAGGAATTCCGTGAGCCCAGTATAGAAGTCACAATTAGGGAATATACCTTCGTAGAGAAATTGCAAGGCGCGGGATGGATTCATGATCTGGGCGGCAGGGGCCTCAACGTGCATGACTGCTTTGGTTCGTCGTCGCATCACGCGCGGCAGGTGAAGAAACAAATAGCTGGCTGGACTGAAGTCGAAGTAGGCTATGAGATCATACCCTGCCAGCATTTCCGTAAGAATGCGCAAAGTCTTGCCGCGGGTGGGAAGCCGGATCAGGCGTATTCCAGAGAGATTCCCCAACCGCGGGTCCGGCTCGTGTTGATACCAGAGAGTGGAACGGAATCTTTCCGGATCAAGGCGCAACGCGATTTCTCGAACGGTGAGACTCTGCGAGTTGATGTTGCCCGCTTCTACATCCGCCAGGAATAGCACACGAAGTTTATTATCCATCGTCACGAAATCTCAAAGACATTTGCTCCACAAACATCTATACCACGAAATCTATAACTACCAGGCTCACTCAACTGGGTTAATCGGTGAGCGAAGCACAGGGTGCTTCCTTTAGCTTCCCGCTCTTCGATTGTTGAACCTCCCGCAGGCGGGCGAGAAGCCTCAATTCGACGTTCCGGTTCTGCTGCGTCTCTCGCAAATGCGTGCGGGCCGCCAGCAAAAGGCGTGACCGCACTTTGGGGAAAGCGCTGTCCGGCAGAGGGGAACGTTCTTCGGGATCCCTTTTCAGGTCGTAGAGTGAATCAGTCCCTCGACTGAAATCGATGACCAGTTTGTAAGCCGCTTCCCGCACCGCCATCAAACGTGGAAGCGTTTGGTCGCCCGGTCCGGAGGGACTGTCGGATTCCTTAACACACTCTACAATCACAGGCGCACTCGGCAAGTTTCCTGCTGAGATTTCTTCCCAGTAACTCCGGCCCTGAAAACTATCCGGAACCGCGACACCGACCGCGTCCAACAGTGTAGGAGCGAGGTGAATCAGGCTAAAGGGCCCCTGAGAAAGATGCACGCCTGAAAGTTCCGGCGAGCGAATAAGAAGAGGCACATGAATCAGCTGTTCAAATAAATCGGTCGGAGAGTGATACCGATTGCCGTGTTCGAGAAACTCCTCCCCATGATCGGCAGTCACGGCGAAAACTGTTTCATTCCACCGCTGATAATGTTGCAAGGCTTGCACCAGACGGGAAATCTGTTTGTCTACCCAGTGGATGCCAGCGTCATAAAGCGAAAGGATCTCTTCGCGATACCGTTGCAGCCTTCGAGTACCAACATGTCCCCGGTTCCAGAGAGAATTGAGAAAGCGCGCTCGAAACGGAGTCACGCGCGAGCCCAGGGACGACAGCGCCTCCGAGGGAGGGTAGTAAGGGTGATGGGGGTCCATCAAGTGCAACCATAAAAAGAAAGGCTGCTCTCCAAGGCTGCTCAACCAGGAACGCGCCCCATCTACCAATACGTCCGCTGCAGGATAGCGGCGAAGCTCATCCATTGAGAGGTTTTCGCGTGAGGAACACCACTGACAGTACCAGAAGTAAAGTTCGTCGTATGCGGCCGCCATCAGATGAGTTCGTCTCGAATTGGCCTGTATTCGGCGATTGAGATTCGAAAGCCAATTAGTTGCTGGAGCGCCCGAAGGCGCAGATGCGCCAGCGGACTCGGAGTCCAGAAAATCGCGGAAAATCTCGAAGCCCTGGTCATAGCCAAAGCGAGGGATAAGGTAAGGATTCCCCGCTAGAAAGGCCGCCGTTGTGTACCCTGCATCCCGAAGCGATGTAGCCAGAGTGATTTCGCGCGGAGCAATTCCCAGAACATCGCGTCCGAGGGCCAGCGGGTACCGCGAAGCCATGATGGCCGGAAAGGAAAAATAAGTTGGCGCGCCCGCCACAACCGCATCGGAAAAAACCACGCTGCTCCGCGCGAGCGCGTCCAAACCCGGGGTCACCGGACGGGAGTATCCCAGAAAGCCGACGTGGTCGGCCCGCAGGCAATCCACAGTAACTAATACCAGGGAAGTTTTCTTCATTGCTTGGCGGCGTAAATCGAAAATCGAAGCTTGCGTGGCTTCTTTTGCCGATGATGATCAGGCAGTCGCAATTGGATCGCCTCAGAGGTAGCCTAAATCTCTGAGGCGCTGTTCAATAATTTGCTCGTCTGCCTGGTCGAACCTGCCCGGCTCGTCATTGGCTATTTCCTGCAACAGAAACCTGAGGAGTGCTTCGAGACTATCAAATCGACCGGTAAAGGACTTCTCTGCTGCCGCACACAGATCCTCCGGCAAATTGACCGTCCGGTACTTGGTCATCCTCAGTTCACTCCCTTCTTCTGCATTCCGCGCAGCCTCGACCATGCGCTTCGGGCAATCATTCGGTCATCCCGGTCAAGCACATATGCTGCGGCTAATCCGCCGAATACTGCATACGATAGAGCCAACGCCAGCGCAATGGCGAGCCACTGATGGGTGATGGAAGCTGTCCACCACCGCAGCAAAATAACCGCAACCGTAGCGAACGCGGTAGGAATCAAGAGCGCGTAGTAGCTACGATTATAGGGAGAAATTCGCAGCGCCTTGCGCACTTCGTACAGATTCCACAAATTCTGCCCCACAACGACGGTGGCGGCGGCTAAGGCGGCTCCCACGATACCGAGGAGCGGAATGAGCGCGACATTCATCAGAACAGAAACTCCCGCCATGGCGAACTGGACCTTAACCAGCCGCCTCTGGTTTCCCGACATCAACAAAAGGTACCCAACCGAACCCACCCCGCAGTTCACCAGTTGCCCGAGCGCGCCGATGACCAGCACGGGCCACCCAGCCTCGAAATCCGGTCCGAAGATACGCATCAGCGGAAGGGCAAAAACAATTATGACGCAGCCCAGAGGAAACGTCAGTGCGATGATCCACTTGGTGAGAGTCTGAAACAACTTTTGCAGGACATCCTGCCGCTCCTGCGCATGCAGGTCCGCAATTACCGGGGCAAAGATCTGATTGACCGATTGCAAAATAATCGGAATAAACGCCGACAGCGTGGAGGCAAGAACATAAATCCCCAGGACGCGAGCGTTCAGAAAAAGTCCAAGGATTATCTTGTCTGCCTGGGTGCCGAGAAAATCGACAACGTTCATCCCAAAGACGGCGGCAGTAAAGGATTTGACTTCGGAATCAAGCCGCGGCAAAGCCGAGAATGAAAAGCGAGCCGCTGCGGGAGTAAGCTTCCAAGTCACCACTACCAGCAACGTGACCACGGCTACGTTACTGATGATCTGTGCCGAAAGATAGCCCCGCATGCCCGTGCCCAGGGCCAGCAGCACAACCGTGAGAACGATGACCAGCGGGCTTCCCACGAAGTTCGTAATGACTGTTCGTTTCGTTATCTCCTTGAATCCCGCCAGAACCTGGCAGTAAAAAACGTTGAGAGCGCCAAGAACGGACAGTCCCGCAAAGAGAGGGAGATACTGGACCAGATCAGGAGCATGGTAGAGATTCCGGCTGATCCAGCCGCCACCGAAGACCAAGACAATGCACAGCACCAGGTTCAGGGAGACCACGATACCGACGCTCCGGGTCAGGAGGCCGCGCAACGCATTCCAATTCCCTTTCGCACTATAAACGGCAACATAGCGTGCGGCGGTTCCGTGCAACCCCAACGTCCCGAACAGCTGTGTAAGGCTCACCAGCGTCATGCCGAGGGCATACAGTCCCAACAGTTCAGCGCCCAGTACACGGGCTACATAGATCTTGACCAGATAACCCGCCGCCATGGTGAAAAGCGTTCCGGCAAAAAAGACGGCAGAGTGCCGGAATATTTGACCGAGGTTGCGGCTGAATTCATGGTCAAGAAGAACTTCCGTCGCCGCCTCGGGCGGGGCAATCGGCGGTAAAGCACCGGCCTCGTTGAAGTTTGCCTTCATGAATTCTGGTTGCCCCTTGTTTCAAACAGCTCCGGTCAGGGAGCTGGTACAGAACTGGCGTTATGCGCAGGAACGGGGGAAGGGATCGAATCCTTCGCCTTTTGAAGAAAGAACACTCTCTTGCGCCCTAAAGTGAATTGATGCGCGAAACCAGATTTTTCAATGCCTCGCAGCGAGGCCTGATTTGTTGCGGCGCCAAAAATCCATGGTGCTTCGCCCTCGGAATTCAGCTGATCTGCCAACGCTGCAATCGCGCGCGCAAAAAATCCACGGCCCCGGACTGAGGCCGGAGTAAAGCAATCGAAAATCATTACGGCGTCCGCGCAAGGCGCCCGTAAAGTCCGTTCCAATTCCGCCATTCTAAAACCCTCGAAATCCGTCACCCAGCAAAAGTGGACGGGTATCCCCTCTGCGTTGAGCAATACAAATCCGCGATCCCCCTCCGACCGCAGCCTTTGGGCCGAGCGCAACAAGTAGTCCAGAGTGGCAGGATCGTCAACGTAGCTGATGGCTGCTGCTCCCAAGAGATCGGAATCGAACTGCTGTAATCTCAGATCACCCGGTCCTATGGGAATCTTTTCACCCGGCCAGCCAAAGAAAAGTACTTCATCGAAGGCGAACAGTGAACTCCAAATCCGTCGGGAGAACCGCGTAAACAGGCCGGGGAATCCATTTTCGCGAAGACGCGCCCTCAACTTGGCGATACACGAGATGATATTTCGCAGGAAGCTCTCCGACTTAGGCGAGGCTTTCACCACCGTGGCCGCTCGGTCCCGCACAACGACTCGTAGATGCTCAGAAAATGACTTATTCAACGCCAAATACAGAGTCTGGCGATCCACCGTCGCGAAGCGATACTTATAGTCTTCAGCTCCCAACCCGAGATCGATTACGTAGATGTCGGAACGGTCACAAGCCGCCTCCACGATTTTCGCCAGAAGGCAGTATCCCGGAGAGAGGTCTTCGTAGCTGCTGTTGACCGTAGGTTGGTACCAAAACCAACTGCCGGCAAACTGGAATCCGTAATTCCAGGCCGCGGGATTTTCATCAACCAGCAGGCGGCTTAGGGTAAGCGATCCGGCGTGACACAACTCCTGAGCCAACGCGTAGAGGAAAATGCGCCGTTCCGGCCGAGTCAGGTTGCTCATCCGTCCCGTAATAAGAAAACGAGCAACGTGCGCCCGGTTGAAAGACTGCAAAATGGGCTCGATCTGGTCCCACTGCGTGTCGTGGCGGACGCAAACTTTACCCTTTTTTTCCAGGTCGCGGATGTAACGCCGGAGTTTTTTCTTGCCCGCCGTAGCCAGTTTCAGTGCGGCACGCTCTTCCCCAGATCCAAGAACTACGCGCGCGCACAAATAGCCCTGACGCGAGTGTAGATGATATCGTCGGCTCGAAGCAGCAGCCGAAACTGCCGACACAGAAGACGAATCTGCGGGCAGATTGGCTAACACGATCTTCCCGACGTTCCGGTTTGCCAGCTCAGAAAAAACAGCCTCCACAACTTCCTGCCGCCTGCCGGGCTCGCTCAGAAAATCACAATAATCCGCGGTATTGCCGGTAAGGAAGATGACTCCGCGAGAGTCCCCTTTTTCCCAGGCAAGCGCAACCAGGCCTACGAGCAACTCGTCTTCGTAGGCAAGAAATACGAACGGCTTCAGAGAATTCGCATAGGCGCGTTGAACAGCGACAGCCCATTCGTATGTGTAAAAAATCTCTGGACGTTCCATGCGCAGGGCCAGTTCGTTCCAGGAACGTCGCAACTCCGGGTCTTCTGGAATCTCCTCCCGCACCACTATGCGCAAGTTTTAACTTCTCCCGCAGCGCTTGATGTTCTGTGCATTTTTCCAATCAGGCGGCATGCAGCAGTTGCCGGGTCCCGAACATCATTTCATCCAACTGGGTGGAATCCGCTTCATGCCAAACCTTCTCCGTGGATGGAATCGATCGGTAGCTGGCGACCATTTCGGGGATCTGTTCAATGCTCGCTGGCGAGTCTAGGACTTGGCCGACTCCGAATCGCGCGAACTGCTGCAGATATCCCATGCCCCCGAAGTCAAGCCAGCCGCACAAAAAGAACGGTATATTCCGCAAAGCACATTCGACGGCGACACTGGAATCGACCGTCACGCCGCACCAGGTGCGCGACATGACTTCCTCCGGCGGAACGCCGCTGACGATCTCCACACGATTGCGCTCGACGTTGCGCAGAATCGACTTCAATAACGCCGTTCGAGCCTGCTTGCTTTCGAACGGATGCAACTTCACGATCAACTTTCGCCCACTCCCGTGTGCGGCGCCCCACAATCGGGGCAGCAGTTCGCGGTAGATTTCGTCGACGCGGCCGCCTTCAATCTCATACGGTTGGGAAAAAAAGACCAACGCGCCGTTGCGCGGATCGCCTTGACCCACCGATGAGTTGCATCGCGGCGCTCCCACACAGATTCGCTCCGGATCGACGGCGCTGGCACGTTGCAGATAGTCGCTTTCCATCTCGCCTTTTAGCAGATAGGAATCGGCAAATGGCACCTTGAAGAGGAATCCACCGTCGAGGGCGCCGTGGCTGCAATACACCGCATTAAGACCGTTGCGGCGTGCCAGAATCAGTGGCAGACGCGTGTGGTAATTGAGGTCGTCCCCGCACAGCACGCCCTTCACGGGCTCAGCCTCCAGTAATCGCTTCCAGGCGTCACGAAGACGCAGCCCGTGCTCCAGCTGCGCCGGGAAATAATCCCAAAGACCGGCATTGGCCGCATGGCGGAATTCGTCCACCTCGGGCAGCATGTTACGCCGGAATATTTCCCACGAGTTCTTGAGCTCCACGGTCTGTTCTTGCGTCTGGCTGGAAGGCGCAGCATAGGCGGACAAGGGAACAACCGTCACATTGCCAGCGAGGCGAGCGGGCACGGCGCTGCGTCGAGTCGTCGCCAACAGAAATCGGCGATGCGGCAACTGTGCAGCGTAAGCGAGCACAGATCGCGTCACATTGGAATAAGAAGAAGGCAACAATACCGCAGGATCCACCAGATTTGCCCGCTTGTGCTTCGTCACGTGACGCCGAACGCGATAATCCATGTCCCATTTATCGAAGGCAATCTCGGCAATCTGCGCTGGACGCAACTTGCGAACCGACCGCAGCATGCGCCCAATGGTTTGCATGGGCCCGCGACGGTCAACCGTAAGATAACGCATGGGCTGGCCCAGGACCTGTTCGAGAAGTCTGGTGAAAAGATGCTGACCGCTGGCCACCAACTCAAATTGACCGCCACCGATTTCGCGCCGCAACTGGTAGAGCAGATAGAGCCCGCGCAGGTCGTGATAGCTCAAGACCGCAAGAATCTCCCACCAGTCCAAACCCGTGCGATCCAGAAGGCGGCCTCTGCCCCGTTCGAGAAGCTGGCTGACCCAGCGATAGCCTTCCGTCTGCCCCGCAAACTGGTAAATGCTGATAACACGTGCTCCCGACCGGCGACTCCATTCCTCGTAGGTATAGGAACTTGCAAAACCCAGATCGACGATGAGGTCCCACTGCGACTGCGACCATGCGTCGTCCCAGGGCGAGTCTTCGGGATGTAAGAAGAGAACTTTCAATATTGTCTCTCACTCTACTTCTGGTTTCGCACACTCAGCGAATCAGCATTACGGCTTCGAAAGCCTCAGCCGCCTTGCAACCCACCACGCTGCCCCAGCGCTGAGCAATCGCGGTCAGTGCTTCCGGAGAACGAGGATGGGGAAACTTTCGAACTTCGCTCTCGTACTGCACCATGCCTTCCAGCTTCAATGACAGCGTGGATTCGATATCTACGAACACATTCGGCTTGAACACCGGCGCGAATTGCTGAAATGCCCATTCTGTGGAAGAAGCGATCTCAAACATGTAAAGCTCCCGAACGGGACGTCCTTCCATCGGGCGCGCCGCCGTGAGGACGGCGCGGCTCACCACCCGATGATCGATATTCAAATCGCCGCCGTGGTGGGTATAAATCGCAGTCGGGCGCCAACGCTCAATCAAGTTCTCCACCACCTTGATCACATCCAGTAATGGAAGCGTGTCGAAGCGGTTGTCAGGCAATCCGTGCAGAGACAGTTCCTTCACCCCAAGCAGATCGGCAACTCGCTGGCTGCAATTGTGCAAGCTGGTCAGGTCCGCAGGATCGGCACTCGAGCGCTGGGCATGCCGCGACGTAATCCCCTCGCCCAGTATCGCCATGTAGATCGAGTGCCCCTCGCGCGCCAGCCGGGCCGCGGTTCCACCACATCCTAGCAGTTCGTCATCGGGGTGGGCGGCAACCACCAGTACATTCATAACAGAATCCGTTCCTGATCCGTCAATAGGATTTCGCGGCTTGCAGGGCCGGCATTGAACAGCAAATCGATCGCCGCCATATACGGCTCAAACCCCGGATACACCTGCGAGTACGTAGGGTGATGGTAGTCATCATACCGGACTGCAATGTTGTGTTCGCCAAACATTTCTTCCCGCAGATATTTTCTTCCCAACGGACCCGAGAGATACACCGTGGCCCCAAGCTCGCGACACAGGTTCAGGATGAGTTCATCCTTTTTCCCACAGCCTTTCATCTGCGAACTGAAATAGAGTCTCGTACGGATGCCGAAGACCTCGAGCAGATAACCAGTGACTTCACGCATAAGATCTGCAAATTTAAGCCAGGTGCGGGTGTAAATACTCCGAAAAAAATCGGCGTGCTGGTCAAAGAAAGGCGCTCGCGAATAATTCATCCGCAACATCTCCCAGTGCTTGGCAGCCCAGGGCCTCTCAGACGCAATTTCCAACTCATGGATGGGAAGCTCACCGAACTTGCCCGCCGTCCTGACCGGAACCGTAAGCCAACACCAGCCCTCTCGCATGCGAACTTTATTTCGATTGGTGAAGCTGTTCTTTTCGAATTGAACGTGATCGAGCACAACATGAGCGTCCGCAACCGCAATCCGATGAAAGTAGCCCAGCCACGGGAGATATGCAGGCTGATTGATGGAAACGATCATTTTCTCTCAGATCATTTTCTCTCAGATCATTTCTGGGAGTCTTCTACACAGACTACGGTGTCGGCTTGGCGCACTCCGGTATCGGCGCGGCGATTCCCGCGCACGACTGGCGCACCCACCGCGAACGAGACCGCGCAACGTCCCAAGGTGCGTCTTCGGGATGAGCGCGAACTTTGGATCTCAGCGCATCCCGTCACTTTGGGAATGCTCCACCAGTTCCCAGGTCAACGGAGTGCCGCGTTCGATATCGCGCACAGCTTGACGGCCGAGAATTTCGGGGAGATGCCTCGGGTGAAGTCCGTTGGCCGGCCTGATGGAGCGAATATTGTCCGCCGAAAACGGTTCGCCTTTCCTGATATCGCGTACGACGAACAACGACCGGCGGAAGCGGAGTGTGCGCAGTTCGTTGGGGGTTGGTCCATACTGAATCTGCCCCAGCGACTTTTCGGCCGTCCGGACTGCCTCGACCATCAACTTGAATTCTTGCGGCTCCAGCGAAAACGCACAATCCGGACTGCCGTCTGCCCGCGACAGGGTCAGGTGCTTCTCAATCAGCGCGGCACCCAATGCCACCGCTGCGACTGGCACGGCGATGCCAGGTGTGTGATCCGAGAGCCCGACCGGCAGTCCGAATCGGCGCACCAGATCGGGGATGGAACGCAGATTCATCTCCTCCGCTGGCGCCGGATAAGCGCTGGTGCAGCGCAGCAGAGCCAGTTGCGCAGCTCCGGCCTTACGTGCTGCTTTAATTGCTTCGTCAATCTCCTCAAGCGTCGCCATGCCTGTCGACAGGATCAGCGGTTTGCCCGTTCGCGCCATTTTCTCTATGAGCGGCACATCCACTAACTCGGGCGATGCCACTTTATGGACGGGCACCTCCATCCTCTCAAGAAAATCCACCGCGGACGGGTCGAAAGCGCTGGAAAACAGCTCCAGACCCAGTTCGTTGGCAATGGCTTTCAGCTTTGGTTGCCATTCCCACGGAGTGTGGGCCTCTCCGTAGAGATCGTGAAGTGTACGACCGTCCCACAAGGTCCCGCCACTGATGCGGAAACACTCGCGATCCGAGCGGATGCTCATGGTGTCCGGCGTGTAGGTCTGCAGCTTAACTGCATCGACGCCGGCGTCTTTGGCGGCTTGCACAATGCGCACCGCCCGGCCGAAATCCTGCTGGTGATTGGCGGACAGTTCGGCGACGATGTATACCGGCTGGCCGGTGCCAATGCAGCGTTGGCCTATCTGTATTTGCGTCGTCATGATGACTCGCAATGGGCGAATAGAGCGTACGGGCGTGCCGCCACCACCAGGATCTTCATTCCGTACGCCCCTTGACTTGGGTAATGCTTACCTCCGCCACGATTCGATCAGGATGTAACACCGCGCGGCTAAACTCAAACCGGAATGCACCCGACTCTACAAACGCATGCGGATATTCCTCTGCATCGAGCATACGGATGTGATCATACAACTCGGACAAGGACTGAACCTGTGCCACATCGCTGTCTTCCGGTTTGCGGCGCTTAAACATAACCACGTCTCCCGTCTGCGGCACGGGCACGATCTCTGCCTGAATTATCCGGGCAATCATCCTGGCTGCCGTCTCTCCGGCGCGAATGTAAATATCTTCTGCCCGGCCTTCCAAGGTTAACCGTTCCTTGAGATAAACTGGGCCGGCATCGATTTCGTGAGTCATGCGCAGGGCTGTAACCATGGTTTCCCGCTGTCCACGCACGATTAGATTCTGCAGCGGACTGCCACCACGACCATACGGAACGTCAGTCATGTGGAAACAGACGCACTCAAAACCATCGACAATCTCGTCAGGGACTTTCCACGACCAGTGCAAAAAGAATATGAAACGCGGGTCGATCGCGCGCACCAGCGCGGGGGTTAGTTCTTCCCGCGAGCCGATGAAATGCCACTCTCCCTCATACTTGCTGACCACTTCATCAAAAAGTTTCCGATTCCACGGCCGGCAGCCAATCACCATGTACTTTCGCTGCGTGCTTGCTCTCATTTCATCTGAATTCCCTTCGGCAAATGTCACAGTCTTCATCAAACGGACGTCTCGAATTCTGCAGGCATCACGCGGATCTGCTCGGGAGTGAGGAGTTGTCCGCGCCCGGAGCGGATGATCTCAAGAGACCGGGCACCTTCGTTGAACATTAAGTCCAGGATCGATGCATACGGATAAAATGGTGGAAAGCGCTGTCTGTACTCAGGGTGCGAGTAGTTGTGGAACCAGACTTTTATGCCCGCATGGGCGAAGATCGGCAGATCATCGAGTAGGTACGTCGCCGTTCGTGGCGAGACGTAGTCAGCTGCGCCCATCAGTTTGCACATCGACACCAGGCGTTCAGATCGCTTGCCTTCTACCTGCAAACTGGAAGATCGAATCATCGGCGTCGCTAGCTCAAGCTCAGTCACAACCCATTGTATAAACTCAAGATTGAGATCGATCAGTTTTGAGCCCGGCTCACCATGCTGCAATATGTTCTGCACATGGGGAAAATAAAGGTCGAAGTAATCCGCCTTGCCATAGTTAACCTCGAGAGCGCGCAGATGCTTTTCAAAGAACCGTGGATCGCGTATTTCCACGTCGCAAAGCCGTTGTCCCAGGCGGCCTCGGAAAATGACCGGCACCGTCAGCCACTGCGGTCCGGTTGGAGATTTGATCCGGTTCCGCTGATCCCAGGATTGTTTCACGAACTGCACGTCATCCAGCAGGACGAACTTGTCCACCTGATCGATGAGATCAAAGTAGCCGATCCAGGGAAGATACGTGGGTTGCGAGATGGCAATTCTCATTCCCGTCCCGCCCGGATGGCAGACAATCTGTCCTCCCCTTGCACGCGACGCATAGCCTCTACAACTCGCTGCGCGCCTTTCCCGTCAACCGTCCGTTCAGCATTCTCGGCGAGTTCCCGGCGCAGCTTCGAATCGCCAATCAAGCGCCGCAACGCCTCAGCCAGAGACTTTCTCTCTAATACGTGGAACCACCCTCCTGCCCATGCCGCACTCGCCCGGCCCCAGGCCTCAACGCTCTCCTCGTGATTCTTGGCAATGGTGATCAGAAACATTGGCACTCTCATGAATGCCAATTCGCAGCAGGTAACGCCACCCGCTGAAATCGCCAAATCCGCCTGATAAATTATCTCCGGCATGCGATCCACGTTCGACAACAATCTGGCGGCATGGGAAGACTCTGCGGTTGCTTTCGTGAGCGACCCGAGATTGGGATTACTGGCGCCGATGACGACGGTAATCTCAAGGCGAGGATCACGGATCTCTTCAAGGGCGTGAAGGACAAACAGCGTTACATTGTCCGGATCGGATCCTCCAAACGTGATCAGTATTCGCCTGGCCATAGTGGCGATGCTCGGCCGTCGCCGGGGAAAATCCAGGAACTCCCGCCGCAACAACGCGTAATGCGGGCCCACCAGGAAACAAGCCTGTTCCCCGCGGCTTGGGTAGAGGGCATCCGAAGCATAAGGGTTTGGGTTGAGCACTACGTCGCATTTGTAGGGCGCACTTTCTCCGTGATCGTCCACCAGCAGCAAACGGGTACTGACGGCCTTCGCATTCTCGCGATATTCCGGCGAAAAATGATAGCCATCAATGACCAGCCAATGGGCTTCATACCTCGCGCACAATTCGGCAGTCTGGGCTGCGTCTTCTGCTGCGCCAGGTTCACCCGAGATTTGCAGGACATCTGCACCTTCTGCGCGGAGACGCGGTTCGAGTTCCTTCGCGCCCGCAGCCAGGGCGAACGCGACCCGGCCACCCGCGTCCTGCCAAGCCTGCGCCAGGGCCACACACCGCATTACGTGTCCTATGCCCATCTCGGGGCTCGCGTCGGCGCGGATGAGGAGCCTTCTTTTCGGCATCGCGATAGCAGTAGCGTGGCCCTTCAGATTCTAACCTTCGCGCAGAGCCTTCTGACGCACATGGAAATTCAGAGCGGCAAGTTCCGGTTGGGCTTCCATAAGGTCCAGCACCTCAATCCAGCCGAAGCCATCCCGATTCGCGAAGTGCCTGTAAACCGCCCGTATCAATTCCAAATCTTCGCTCGTGTCCAGTGTCCAGCGATGGTTGCTGTGATCCACTTCTCCCGTGATCGAGACCATCTTGAACAATTCCGGGTTCTCGTACAAGTAGGGCGTAACGTGGATCCGTTGATATTCTTTCTTGGCAGCGCTCCAGGCTCGCCCCAGGGCGTCTGCGGTAAAAACTTCAACATCCAGGCCACGCGGGTAAGTCAAAACCAACGCATTGGTACCATAGTCAGCTCTCTCTTCGAGAGTAGTGCGAATTGTGGCATCGATCAGCTCCGGATCGATCAGCGGACAGTCCGCCGTGATTCGTACGATCACGTCGGCTGCGAATTTCTGCGCGGCGTGGTAATAACGATCGAGGACGTCCAACTCATCGCCGCGAAAAAAGGCCGCCTTCAAACGCTCGCACTCGTGGATGATCACATCGTCCGCAGGCAGCACGGTGGTGGCAACCACAACTTCGTTCAGCAGTGCCGCGCGCCGCGTGCGATTCACGACCCTCGCCAGAACCGTTTCGCCGCCCAGGTCCCTGAGGACCTTTCCCGGAAGACGGGTGCTTCCCATGCGCGCCTGGATGATAGCGACCGTCTTCATTGCAATCCGTTCACCTTTAGCCGCGCGACTACGACGAGATCAGGCGCAGTAGTGATTCAGAACTTTCCCGACAGCAGTCATCACATCCTGGACGTCCTCATCCGTCATACCGTGGAACATGGGCAGACTGATGATCTGCTCGTAAGCTGCTTCGGCTACGGGATATTCTCCTCCCCGATAGCCAAACCGGTCGCGGTAATACGGGTGTAGATGCACGGGGATGTAGTGCACGTTGACTCCAATGTTCTCCGCCCGCAGCGCACGGAAGACTTGCGCCCGATCTGCATTCAGCAGCAGCGGATTCACCCGGATCGGATAGAGGTGCCACGCTGGGTTCACGTTGGGGCGCACGCAGGGAACTTGCACGCCGGGGAGGTTTCGAAACGCGGCTGCGTAACGAGCCGCAATCTCGCGGCGGCGGGCCAGGTTCGCCGCAAGTTTTTTCAACTGCGAAAGGCCGAGCGCACAAGCGATGTCCGTCAACCTGTAGTTGAAACCCAGCAAGACCATTTCATAGTGCCACTGTCCCTCGGCCTGACGCCGCCGCGCGTCGCTGGAAATCCCGTGATTGTGAAACCGCCGCAGCGACTCGGCGAAATCTGCGCGGTCGGTGGTCACCATGCCGCCTTCTCCAGTCGCCACGTGCTTGACCGGGTGAAAACTGAATACCGACATGTGGGCAATGCTGCCAGCGAGTCGTCCGCTGTACTCTGCGCCCAGCGCGTGACAGGCATCCTCGATCACGACCAGGCCGTGGCGCGCGGCAATATCCAGGATCGCATCCACGTCCGCGGGATGTCCCGCGTAGTCGACCGGAATAATCGCCCGCGTGCGCGGCGTGATTCCCGCTGCGACTCTCTCCGGATCAAGGTTGAGCGTGTCAGCGCTGATGTCCGCAAAAACCGGCGTCGCTCCCTGATACAGCACGCAGTTCGCCGTGGCGGCAAACGTCATGGGCGTAGTGATGGCTTCATCGCCCGGCTTGAGCCCTGCGGCAAAAGCAGCGCCATGCAACGCCGCCGTACCGGAACTGAAGCTCACCGCATACCTGGCTCCTACTCGAACCGCAAACGCTTCCTCGAATTCTCCGACCTTCGGACCCGTCGTAAGCCAATCGGAGCGCAGCACGTCCACAACAGCCTGAATGTCATCTTCCTCAATCGACTGCCGTCCATAAGGAAGAAGCGTGCTCCGGACCGGAGTTCCTCCATCGACGGCGAGCAGTTCTTTGCTGGGCGTTATCTGCATTGGGACTGAAGGTCTTAGGTCCTAGGTGTCAGGTGATTGGTCGTAGGCCTAAGACCTGACACCTATGACCCAAGACCGGAATTTATGCCGGCACGCGCGCCTTCGCCGCTGCCCCCGGTTCAATCAGTTCCTGCAGTTGCTCGTTGGTGAGCCACTGTTCATTGTTGTCGCTGGTGTAGCGGAAGCCCTGCGGGAGTTCCCGCGCATGCACCCAGTTCCCGCGCTCCCACCAGGGATGCGAGGGCTGGATGATGTACATTTCATCCAATTCCAGGGTGTTGCGGGCCTCGTCTTCAGAGACCAGCACTTCGTGCAGCTTCTCTCCCGGCCGAATGCCGATGTATTCCACCAGGCATCCCGGGGCCACGGCCTCAGCCAGATCGACCAGCCTCATGCTCGGAATCTTGGGAACGAAGATCTCGCCTCCATGCATCTGCTCGATGGCGCGGATCACAAAACGCACGCCGTGCTCCAAAGTGAGCCAGAAACGGGTCATGCGGGCGTCGGTAATCGTGATGCGGCCGCGCTTGCGCTGCTCCAGGAACACTGGGATTACGCTGCCGCGGCTGCCCACAACGTTGCCATACCGCGCGCAACTGAAGCGAGTCCGCTGTTCCCCCGCATAAGCATTCGCCTGTACGAACATTTTTTCCGCGCACAACTTGGTCGCGCCGTACAGATTGATTGGGTTCACCGCCTTGTCGGTGCTGAGAGCCAGAATGCGCTCCACCCCCTGATCGATGGCCGCATCGATCACATTGCGTCCGCCCATGATGTTGGTCTGAATGGCCTCGAACGGGTTGTATTCGCAGGCCGGAACCTGCTTCAGCGCGGCCGCGTGCACCACCACGGTAACGCCCGCCAAAGCGCGCTGCAGCCGGCCGGCGTCGCGCACGTCCCCGATAAAATAGCGCAGGCTGGGATGATCGAAGCCGGAGGCGCGCATGTCATGCTGCTTCAGTTCATCGCGGCTGAATATCACCAGCCGCTTGGGATGATATTCCCGCAGCACGATTTCGACGAACTTCCTTCCGAACGACCCCGTACCGCCCGTCACTAACACCACCTGTTCCCGCCAATTCATCACGCCTGCCCCTTACCGTCACAATGATTTCCGGCTCGAATAAAGGAAAAAATGGCTCCGCGTGCCCTGCGGAGAAGTTTGCAAAGTAGTATAGCGGAGTTTTCCCGCACTCGCGCCGCATACTGCCATTGCACCAAATGGGTTGCGTTCGAGATTCCTCCGAAATTTTTCCAAAGCAATGCTAGAATATCGGCGAAACCTTACATAACATGTTGGAAAATTCCGGCCGATTAGCCAACCTCGAGTCGCCGGGCATTTTTTGGACTACGGCTGCCAGCCCGGCCCGTCCAGCCGGAAAGGTTTTTGAAAACTTGTTGAGGAGAGTGCATGGATTCCGGACCGCTGGTACAGGCCAATAACCCAAGCCTTCGCGAAATGCAGCCCGCGGGTGCGGACTTTGGGACGGCCGATCAGCACGCGCATCTATCCTGAATTGCCATCTCAGGAATCGACTCTCGGCGAATACATTCGCGTCTTGGTCAAGCGCAAGTGGACGGTTCTTGCCTGCCTGATCACCATCTTCTCCGTGGTCGCGATCGCCAGCCTGAAGATGACCCCGATTTACGAGGCGAGCGGCAGCATCGAAATCAACAAGCCGGATTCCGGATTGGTCAACTTCAGCAATTCTCCCACATTCAACGTTGATTACTACGATCCCACCGAACTGGAGACCGAAGTGATGATTCTGCAGAGCGATCTTCTGGCTCTGCAGGTCGTGAAGGAGCTGGGTCTGGATCGCCGGCCTGAGTTCGGCGGCAAGACACCGTCTCTACCCTCGTCGTTCGATCTTGCCCCCGACCCGCTGCAGGCTGACCCCGTTCGAACTTCCGCGCTGCTCGCCGGTTTCCGGGGAAATTTGAAGGTCGCACTCTCTCCTAACACGCACATCATCAAGGTGTCCTACCGCAATGCCGACAAGGATTTGACCGCCCGTGTAGTCAACACCCTGATGAGCACCTACACGGAGAACAACTTCAAGTCCCGCTTCGATTCCACCATGCAGGCCTCCGATTGGCTCTCCAAACAACTCGTAGATTTGCAGATGAAAGTGGAGACCTCGCAGGAAAAACTGGTGCGCTACCAGAAGGAACACGAAATTCTGGGCATCGACGAAAAGCAGAACATCACCACTCAGAAACTTGACGAACTGAATAAGGCCTTGACCGCCGCCGAATCCGAACGCATGAACAAGGAATCAGTGTACCGATTGGTGCAGTCGGGGGACGCCGACACCATCGTATCCGCCGCCGGGGCTCTGGACGCGGCTGGGGGTGGAAGCCAGGGCGCCTCGGCCCTGCTCGAAACACTTCGCGCCAAGGAGGCCGACCTGAAGATCCAGGCGGCCGAACTGAGCCCGCAGCTTGGACCGTCGCACCCGAAAATGGTTGCCCTGAATAGTCAAATAAAGGAGACCAACGCGCGAATTCTGGAGGAAACCAGGAAGATCGCGGCCAAAATCCACGGACAATACATGGCGGCCCTGCAGCGCGAAAACATGCTGCACGATGCTCTCGAAAAACAGAAACAAGAGGCCAACAAGCTCAACGAAAGCGCCATCCAGTACAGCATTTTGAAGCGCGATCTCGAGACTTATCGCACGCTTTATGAAGGGCTGATGCAGAAAATGAAGGAGGCCGGAGTTTCGGCTGGCCTCAAATCCAACAATTTCCGCATCGTGGATGTAGCCCGCGTTCCCAACGCGCCCATCGAGCCCAACATCCCCCGCAATCTCGCCTTTGCTTTCATGCTGGGCTTGACCTCCGGTGTGGGACTGGCTTTCCTGTTGGAGGGATTAGACAACACCATCCGCACCACCGAACAAGCGCAAATGATTTCCGGCCTTCCCCCGCTCGGCATGATTCCCATGGGTTCGAGGGCGGCACGCGAAGGCGCCAATGCCAAACGCCTGGTGATCGCCACCTCGAAAGAGGCGGTCGAGTTGGTCACTCAGGTAAGGCCGCAGTCGCAGATGGCGGAATCCTATCGCGCCCTGCGCACATCGCTTCTGTTGTCCAACCTGGGAGCGCCGCCCAAAGTAATCATGGTCACCAGCGCTCTTCCCCAGGAAGGCAAGACGACCACCAGCATTAACTGCGCGGTCGTGCTGGCGCAGAAGAACGTTCGAGTTCTGCTGATCGACGCCGATCTCAGAAGGCCGAGTATCCATAAGACATTGGGGATGGGTCCCCGCAGTGGACTCAGTAATGTCTTGACCGGAAGCGCCACCTTGCAACAGACCATCACGCGGTCCCCCATCCTGCCCAACCTGTCTGTATTGCCGGCAGGCACGCCCCCGCCCAATCCCGCGGAGTTGCTGGCCTCCCCGAACATGCGCGAGGTATTGGAGGAATTGCGCGGGCAGTACGATCACATCGTGGTAGATACGCCCCCAACCCTCTCGGTGACCGATGCTGTCGTGCTGTCGCCGCGCGCCGATGCTATTGTGCTGGTCATCCGCTCCGGCCATACCACCAAACAAGCGCTCCGCCGCTCTCGCGACATCCTCATGCAAGTCAACGCGAAAGTCTCCGGCGTATTGCTGAATGCGGTCGATCTGAGCTCGCCCGATTACTACTACTATTACGAATATCAGGGCAAATACTCCCGCTACTATCGCGACGACGATTCTCACAATGATGATGACGAGGACACGGAAACCGATGACGCTGCTGAGGCATCGCCCAATAGCGCATAAACAAAGCTAATGGTGGGTTTGTGGTTGCGCGTCCCGTCGGACAACATGCAAATAGCCGTCAATTCTCCATCGCGTAAAACACTCGTCATTGGCGCTGCGGCGGTGCTCTGCCTGATCTATGTGCTTTTGGCCGGAAGGCTCTTCGTCGCATCCGTAGTTGCTGACAAGCCTGAACTTTCGAGTCTGAAACGCGCAACCCGTCTCGATCCCGGAAACGCCGACTACCGCAATCATGTGGGGCGCTACTACGCGCTGGTTGCCAGAGACCCGGGCGCAGCCATCGAGCCCTACCGCGCCGCCGTGCAACTCAACCCGCATGCCGCGCGCTACTGGTTCGATCTCGCCTCCGCCTACCAGGTGCTGGGCGATGTTGCGGATCAGACTTGGGCATTGGAACGCGCCATCGAAGCTGATCCCACCACGCCCGACGTCGCTTGGGAAGCCGCCAATTTCTTCCTCGTACAAGGCAACAATGCAAAAGCCCTGCGTGAGTTCCATGTGGTTCTGGAGAGCGAGCCGACCATGGCCAACCTTGCCGTCCAATTCTGCTGGCGCATCAACCCTGATGTGGACATGCTTTTGCGCGACGTTGTTCCCGCTCAATCTCCGGCCTACATCGCATTTCTCGAGTTGCTGATAAGCAAGCAGGAGACAGCCGCGGCTGCGAAAGTATGGGAGCGGCTCATGTCAACTCCCACGTCACAGACTTTCGAGCTGCGCTACGTCTACGAGTATCTCGATTACTTGATCAACCACAAGGAAGTGGATCAGGCGCGTCTAGTATGGCAGCAAGCGGCCCCGCGCTTCGGATACTCCAACTACTTGCCCACCAGGAATAATTTAATCGTCAACCACGATTTCAGCCTGGAGGTGCTGAACGGAGGCTTCGACTGGCAGTATCAGAAACAACCATCCGTTACCCTCACTTTGGATCCCAGCGAGCATCACGGCGGCGGAAATCGCTCACTGCTGATTGCCTTCGATGGACCGGGGGTGACCGATGCCGGAATTCGTCAATTCATCGCGGTGCAACCCGGTACTACCTACCAGTTTTCCGCCTACTATAAAGACGGAGACTTCGAGGGCGCCGGCGGCCCGCACATTACGCTGCAAGATGCTTATTCCCATGCCGTGGTATATGACAGCGACGAGTTGAAAGAGGCGCTGGGAACCTGGAAGAACGTCGGCGACGAATTCACCACCGCAGACGATTGCAGGCTGCTGATCTTGCACATCCGGCGACTGCCGGAAGGCAATCCGATCCGTGGTAAGCTCTGGGTCGACGATTTCCGCCTCACGGTCAAACGGGACTAGATTTTCGCATTGCCTGGATTCATCTCATGAGCCCGACCAGCACTACCGCAAACCGTCGCAGCGCACATGCGGCACAAGCCGGCACGGCCCTGCTGTACGCGATCTTCGGCCTGCTCCTGTTTGGCCCGCTCGCCTTCGGCGCGGTCGAACCCTGGTCCATCTTCCTGATGGAGGCTGGCTCCGCCGCGCTCTTTCTCTTGTGGATCGCCAAGCTGGTTCTGGAAGGTGAAATCAATATCCGTTGGAATCCGCTGTTTCTACCCATGGCGGTATTCGGCCTGCTCATCATTTCGCAACTCGCCTTCCGCAGAAGCGCGTACCCGCACGACACCGCCTCTCTGGCCCTTCTCTACGTCTCCTATGCCCTTCTGTGTTTCCTCGCTGGGCAATCCCTCATCAAGGGCTCGCAAGCGCGGACGCTTGCCCTGGTCTTTTCGCTCTATGGAGCCATCCTGGGTAGCTTTGCGTTGATTCAGGGCATCTCCTCCAACGGCAAGTTGTACTGGATTCGCGAGCCCCGCATGGGCGGCTGGATCTATGGCCCGTATGTAAACCACAACCATTACGCCGGCCTCATGGAGATGCTGGTTCCCATTCCCTTAGTGCTGGCGCTGACAAAGTTGGCTTCCAGCAGATCCCGTGTCACCGCCGCGGCCGTGGCCGCGGTAATGGTTTGCACCATCTTTCTTTCGGGATCGCGCGGCGGCATGCTTGCGATCGTCGCCGAACTTCTCATCATGGCGGTTCTGCTGGTTAAGCAGAAGCAAGGGCTGCGCACCGCCATTGGCATCGGCGTATTCCTGGTCATTGTGGTGGGATTGCTGACCTGGGTCGGCGGCGCTGAACTCTCTAAGCGCATTGCTACCGCGGGCCCCTCCCACTCCGAGATCACCAGCGACATCCGTCACAACATCAACCGCGATGGCTTCAAGATGTTCTTAAAGAAACCAGTCCTCGGCTGGGGCCTGGGAACTTTTCCCGTCGTGTATCCACAGTTTCGAACCTTCTACACCAATTTCTTCGTCAACGAGGCGCACAACGATTATCTGCAATTGCTCGTGGAAATGGGCCTGCTCGGCTTCGGAACCATGCTCTGGTTTCTGATAACGCTCTACACCCGGGCCATCAGGAAGATAGGGCACTGGACTAGTGAGATCAGCGGAGCAGTAGCTCTGGCATGTGTACTCGGCCTGAGCGGCATTCTGGTCCACAGTGCGGTCGACTTCAACCTGCAGATTCCCGCCAACGCTGCCTTGTTCTACGTGCTATGCACCGTGGCAGCTTCCGAACCTTTCGTACAACCAACTCGCAAACGCCGCGTGGCGCGCAGCAAACCTCCCGAGGAAATTCTGCCCGCGCCGCAAGACTTGCAGCAACCCGCCACAAATTTCTAGTCCAGGTCGTAGCGCCGCCGTCCCGGCGGCTGTCGTGGCGGCGTCCCCGCCGCCACCCTCCGAGCAAGACGCCCTCGACAGCCCCGAGACAGCGCCGAAACAATCCTTCCAAAAGCATCGAGCCCTCCGGCATCGCCGGAGGGCTCGAATTGAAGTCCGATCCAAATAACCTACTAGGGAGTCGCCCTAGGGAGTCGCCGGGCTGACCGGATTACTGCTCCGCGTCAGCACCCAAATCGTAACGCCGCCGATGGCTGCCGCTCCCACACCAATCGCGATGGGAGAGTTCAGTACACCGCCGCCAGCCGCTGGAACGGCGCCCACCCCTTTCTTCTTGTCTTTCTTCTTTTTGTCGCTCTTGTCCGCTTGCTCGTCGCGGGTCGTCTCCTGGCCCTGTGCCAATGTGGCTGTCCCGTTGTTGTCGGTAATTGTCAGATCGCCCTTTCGCGCTGCGATGCGTACCGTTCCATCAACGTCGGTCACATTGAATTCCGTCCACGCATTGGAAACCGGCGCCACTCGGACGTCACCCGCAACCGTGGATACGCTCTTGGATGTCGAGATGCTCACGCCGCCGTGTTCCACCTTCAACGAGGTCCCCTCAAATCGCACCAGAGAATCACCCAGGACCGTGATGCTGGAGCCAGGCGCGTCAATACTGGCCGCGGAGTCAGAGCGGGTCTGTACCAGATCGCCCGCAAAAATCGCAGAGGAATTAGGCACATGGCTGCCATTCAACCAGGCAGCGCCATTGGCGTAAAGCATGGCCGCGCCGGAATCGGCGGCGAACAGCGAAGCAGGCACCATCAACACAAGCACGCAACTCACCATCTTGCGGAAAGCAGCCATGCCCATCCCACACTCCGTTAATAACTAATTTGGTGACCGATACCGCATCCTATCCTCCTATGTTCTTTGCAGTCAATGCAATTTGTGCCGTAGAGCGGGCGCCTCTGTGGAAAACTTTCCAGTGGCAGCAGAGTCCAAAATCGATGTCAGTTTGCGAGAATTCCCCGGCGTCGATAAACTGCAACCCGGCTCCCTCGCGATGAATCATAAAGGGCAGTTCACCTCCAGCTATCCACGGAAAGCCGTTCATCAGAAAACCCAGTCTTGGGCATCATCCAAAGAGGAGTGATTCATGAGCACCATCGAAGCCAGCCTCCCAGCCGAAATCCTCGAACTCAGTCCATACGCTCCCACGCGATCCACGATTACGGGCAACGCCTCTCAGCGCCGAAGAGTTGCATAAAACAGAAACTTACTGGCGGGCGTGCAATTACCTCAGCCTGGGCATGATCTACCTGCACGAGAACCCGTTGCTCACCGAGCCGCTGCGGCCAGAGCACATCAAGAACCGGCTGCTCGGACATTGGGGATCGAGTCCCGGATTGTCCTTCATCTATGTCCATCTGAATCGGCTGATCAAGAAGTACGATCTCGACATGATTTTTCTTGCCGGTCCCGGCCATGGCGCACCCGGCGTGCTTGGTCCCACGTATCTGGAAGGCACATATTCTGAGATTTATCCGGAGAAAGAGCCAGGACGTGGAAGGCTTGCGCGAATTCTTCAAGCAGTTCTCGTTTCCCGGCGGCATTGGCAGTCACTGTACTCCCGAGACGCCGGGCTCGATCCATGAAGGTGGAGAACTTGGTTACGTGCTCTCTCATGCGTGCGGCGCGGCTTTCGACAATCCCGAGCTGATCGTGGCGGCGGTGGTGGGCGACGGCGAGTCGGAAACCGGACCGCTTGCGACTTCCTGGCACATCAACAAGTTTCTGAACCCGGCGCGCGACGGCGCGGTTCTGCCCATCCTCCACCTGAACGGTTACAAGATCGACAATCCGACACTGCTCGCGCGCATTTCCCACGAGGAACTGGAGAGCCTGCTCCGCGGCTACGGGTGGACTCCGTATTTCGTCGAGGGTTCCGACATCGATACCATGCATCAGGCCATGGCGGCAACCACGGAGCATTGCGTTCTCGAGATTCGCGAGCATCAGCAAGCCGCCCGCAAACGGGGCGTGGCAAGCCGTCCGCGGTGGCCCATGATTGTGTTGCGTTCACCCGAAAGGCTGGACGGCGCCGCGCGAAGTCGAAGGCCACTATCTAGAGGGCTTTTGGCGGGCTCATCAAGTGCCATTGCTCGATGTAAAGAAGGATCGCCGAACAACTTCGCATTCTCGAGAACTGGATGCACTCGCTGAAGCCCGAGCCCTTCTTCGATAGCAACGGTAAGTTGATGGCCTGGTTCAGCGAACTGGCGCCATCCGGTATTCGGCGGATGAGCGCGAATCCGCACGCCAATGGAGGACGGCTGAAGAAGATCCCTGCGCTTGCCGGATTTCCGCGATTATGCGGTTACAAGTTCGAGAAACCGGGCTATGACCAGGCTTAGAATACGCATCCGCTGGGCGTTTTTCTGAGCGATGTGATGAAACTGAACATGAACAACTTCCGCGTTTTCGGTCCCGATGAGACCACCTCGAACAAGCTCGACGCGATCTACGCCGTAAGCAAGAAATTCTGGATCGAGGAATTTTTTCCTGAGGACAGCGACGGCGGCAATCTCGCCACCGACGGGCGAGTCATGGAGATGCTGAGCGAACACACGCTTGGAAGGAATGCTGGAAGGCTATCTTCTGACGGGACGGCACGGGTTCTTGTCTTCTTACGAATCGTTCGTGCACATCATCGACTCGATGTTCAACCAGCATGCCAAGTGGCTGGAAATGAGCCGGCATCTCTCCTGGCGGCAGGCCATCGCGTCCTTGAATCTCCTGATCACTTCCACCGTGTGGCGGCAGGATCACAACGGTTTCACGCATCAGGATCCCGGCTTCCTCGATGTCGTGGTCAACAAGAGCGCGAACGTAACGCGCATTTACCTTCCTCCGGATGTGAACTGCCTGCTCTCGGTCGCCGATCATTGTCTCCGCAGCCAAAACTACGTGAACGTGATCGTGTGCGACAAGCAAAAGCATTTGCAGTATCTTGAGTATGGAGAAGGCCATCATCCATTGCACCAAGGGCATCGGCATCTGGGATTGGGCGAGCAATGATGAAGCCGGCGAACCGGACGTGGTGATGGCCTCAGCCGGTGACATTCCCACGCAGGAGGCGCTGGCTGCAACTGCGCTTCTTCGCAAGGAGTTCCCTGATCTCAAGATCCGGTTTATCAATGTGGTCGATCTGTTCAAATTGCAGCCGAATACGGAGCATCCGCACGGACTCTCCGATTGGGATTTCGATTCGCTGTTCACGGTGGACAAGCCGGTCATATTCAATTTTCATGGCTATCCGCAGTTGATTCATCGGCTGGCTTACCGCCGCACGAACCACGACAACATTCATGTCCGCGGATACAAGGAAAAAGGCAGCATCAACACACCGCTGGAGCTGGCCATCGAGAACAACATTGACCGCTTCAGCCTCGCTATGGACGTTGTGAACCGGGTGCCAAGACTGCAGAAAATCGGGGGCCACGCCAAGGAGAGGTTCCTGAATCAGCAGATCGAGTGCCGGGAATACGCGCATCAGTTCGGCATCGATAAACCTGAAGCGGCAGATTGGACGTGGCCTTATTAACCTCCGGACGCACGGCTCACGACGGGTGCGGCTCACCGAGGATCACCCGTACCGTGTCACGGGCAATCAGCAGTTCCTCGTCGGTTGGGATGGCATAGGCGAGTAGCTTGGAGTCTTCCGTCGAGATCTTGCCTTCGCGGCCCACCGTATCCTGGTTCGTGGCTGTGTCGAGACGAAGACCAGCCCATTCCATTCCCGCGCAGATCCGTGAGCGGACATCGGGCGAATTTTCCCCTATGCCGCCAGTGAAGACGACCGCGTCGGCTCCGCCCATCGCGGCCAGAAAGGCGCCTATGTATTTCCGGGCACGGTAGCAAAAGATTTCGATCGCCAGCCGGACACGGCGGTCGTCATGCTCTTTGAGTTCCGCCTGCAACTCGCGCATGTCGTTCGTGAGCCCGGAAATACCGAGCAAGCCCGATTGCGTGTTCAATAGCGTATCCACGTCAGACGCGGACAGTCCCTCTTTTCGAGCGATCAAACCGACGATGGCGGGATCGAGGTCGCCCGAGCGTGTGCCCATGACCAGCCCTTCCAGAGGCGTCATCCCCATGGAAGTATCGACAGAAAATCCGGCTTTGATGGCGGCCGCGGAACAGCCATTCCCCAAATGCAGGGTGATGATGTTGGTTTGCTCGCGCGTGAGTCCCCGCAGAGCGCGATAGCGAAACGCGACGTAGCGATGGGAAGTTCCGTGAAATCCGTAGCGGCGGATGCGGTGCCGACGATAAAGATGATACGGAACGGCATAGAGGTAGGCCTGCTCGGGAAGCGAATGATGAAATGAAGTATCGAAAACGGCTACCTGAGGGACATTTTTGCCGAGAAGTTCTCGAGCCGCCAGAATGCCCTTGATGTTATTGGGATTGTGCAGCGGCGCCAGGTCGATGCAATCCTCGATCCCTTTCAGTACCTGCTCGTCGATGAGAGCCGATTCCTTGAATCGCTCGCCGCCATGCACCACGCGATGTCCCACGGCATGCACGTCGGCCGTGCTCTTGATTTCCGAAACTCCTGACCGATCCGATACGATGTAGCGAACCAGATAGTCCAGAGCTGCGGAAACGTCACGCAAAGGCGCGGTCAAAGTTTGGGCAGGCTGGCCTGCGATGCTGAACGTGGATGATCGCCTCGCCGCCAATGCCTTCAATTTCGCCGCGGCAGATGCGGTCGTCCTGGTGTTGTTTGATCCGCTCGAGATCGGTGGCAATCACTTGAAACTTCAAACTGGAGCTTCCTGAGTTCAGAACTAGCACGTTCATCGCAATTTCCTTTGAGTAGCTCGGGGCCCGGGAAAAAGATTGTTTAATCTACAATCCGACTGGCAGCCGTCTTAAAAGGCCACCTTCACAAAATCAGTGACCGCAGGTAACAGACGCATGCGATCAGGATAGTGGATACTAACTGCGGACGGATTGCCACCATCAGAATGCCGCGAGTTGCAACAACACTTACGACCGCAATATCGGCAACGGAACTCAGAAGCAACCACTTGCTGGGCCGCGAATTCCAGAAATGTTCTCGCTGACGAACCAGGTAAACCATGCCCTGACCGGTGAAAACGAGCGTGATAAAGACCAGGGTCTGCAACTGGGGCAGCGGTAGTCGCAGCCAATCGCGCCGCGCCCTGCCAGCAGGATCCCGAACGAGAATATGAGCACCAAACCTGAGTTTTGGTCCTGTCTTGGCATGTTACTCGGCATGGTGTGTTCTCCTTCACAAAAAAATTTCAGAGCTCGATCAACGTGCGTCTCGAACGATTGCAATTAGGCCAGAGGTGAGCGGATGCTCACCTATGCGTTGAACAAAATCATCAAGACCATTGAAATTGCCTTGTTGTTGAGACTATGTGAAACTTATCCTCTGGATATACGCCAGCGAAAACGTCGCTCTGGAGCACTTCTGCTGAGGTCTCCTTTTCCAGGTCTTTAGGTTTAACTCGCGGTCACGAAGAAATGCCGGCCGGACTGGGACATCACCACGCCGGAGATGAAGGCGCGTGGCAGCAAGGCCGAAAGGAACTTTTTTACCCCTACGGCAAAACGTACGCCAAACCATCGGTGAACAGGATTAGAAGCGGTTTGCATGACCGACAGGAAAACAGCTATCGTCACGGGCGCATCCGGAGGTATTGGTGCGGGTTTAGTCGGAGCCTTCCTGCAGGTGGGCTATAACGTCGTCGCGACGTCTCGTGAAGCCAGTCGAAAGTTCACTAGCTCAGGCAGCCTGGTGCTCGTCGATGGCGATATTGGCAAGCAGGAAACCGCTGCCCAGGCTGTCGAAGCGGCGATCAAGAACTTCGGAACCATCGATGTTTTGGTGAATAACGCCGGCATCTTCCTAACCAAGCCTTTCACTGACTTCACCACCGAGGATTTCGACGCGCTGGTCTCCACGAATCTGCTCGGATTCTTCTACATCACGCAGCGCACGGTGAAGGAGATGCTGAAACAGAAATCGGGATGCGTTGTGAGCATCACTGCGGCGCTTGCCGATCGCCCAATCGCCGGCGAGAATGGCTCGATTTCGATGATGACGAAGGGTGGCTTGAATTCAGCGACACAGAATCTTGCAATCGAGTATGCAAAAGATGGCATCCGCTTTAATGCCGTAGCCCCGGGCGAGGTGGATACACCAATGCACCGCAAAGATCCCAAGGACTCGACTTTGCAGCCGGCTGTGAAAAGGGCGACGGTAAAGGATATTGTCGATGCTGTTCTTTACCTGACACAGGCAGGTCACGTCAATGGAGAGATACTCCACGTGGACGGCGCCGCTCCGGCTCGTCGTTGGTAGCCGCAAGTTAATTCAAGATCGCTCCGGGCCGAATCGAAGTCGAACACGAAGATTCAGCTAGCATTTAGCCTTGTCAAATTGGGGTCCTGAAGATGAACGATCAACAGACGAAGGAACAGTGTTCTGGAGAGCGAGATCAAGAGATCCGCGCGGCACTGGATGAGCATTGGGCAGCGTCCGATGCCAACGATTTTGAAACGGAACACCGCATTTATCGGGAGGACGCGGTGCTGGATTACCCGCAGTCAGGCGAGCGAACCCGCGGCCGACGCAACATACAGGGCCAACGCGCCAGCCAGCCGAACAAAAAGCGGTTTACTGTCCGGCGGATCATTGGCGGCGGTGATCTTTGGGTCACCGAATTCACCCTGACCTACGATGGCAAGCCGTCCTACACCGTGAGCATCATGGAGTTCAGGGGCGACAAGGTTGCGCGGGAAACACAGTACTTTGCGGATCCTTTCGTGGCTCCCGCATCGCGCGCTCAATGGGTCGAACGGATGGACGCATAATCTCGAGGGGAAATCGTTACCGCACATCCTCCGATGGAGGGACAAGAGATGGATTGGAAACGGTTGATCCAGTTTGCGCTGGAGGGCAGCAGTGATTTGGAACAATACGCCATCCTGCTGGTACGCGTGTCGATCGGGCTGTTCTTCGCCATCTCCGGGGCAAACAAATTGTTTGTCGCCGGCGGCACGAAACCTGTTTACGAAACGCTGCTTAAGGCCAAAGTCCCGTTTCCCCACCAGACGGCTTATTTCGTGGCGGGTGTCGAGTTCGTTGGCGGATCCTTGCTGACCGTGGGGTTTCTGTCGAGCGTGGCCGGCGTGGCTTTATTGATCGATATGACGGTCGCCACCCTGACCGAGGCGATTTCCACATTGCCTAAAGGGCTTTCGCCTCTTAGCTGGCTGGATGATTTCCTCTACCTTCCGGAAGTCCTGTACGTGCTCTTCTTTATCTGGCTGCTCTGCTCCGGTCCCGGAAAGTCCAGCGTCGATTACTGGCTCGCGGGCAAGTTATTGAGGTGATCGATCGACGAAGCAGCTTGTTGGTAAGCAAGAGCTTGATGGTCATTGCCGAGAACTTTTAGGCCGCCCGCTGCACTGAAATAAAAGGACGCTATGAGTAAAGCGCGCGAATCCAAAAGGAGTATGCATGGCAGCACAGGTCCAACCACTGACGAAGCCGCCGATGACTGAACAGCCCAGAAGCGAAGACCGCGGCCAACGGCCCAAGCCGTTGACCGATTTTTATGGCGAGGATCGTCATGAACTGGTGCAAAAACTCGCCTACCAGCACTGGGAAAAAAGAGGCAGGCCGATTGGGTCACCGGAAATTGATTGGTTCGTGGCCGAGAAGGCCACGCGAGCATACCTTTTAGCGTCAGGAATTGAACTCGGGCCAGATGAGGATCTGTACTCTGAATAGCGAGGCCTCGAATATTAAACACGAGCCGTTCCACAGCCTGGAAAATCTAAAGACCATCTTATGAGCACCAATCGCGCGGCCCGCCCAAGCTCCGCAATAGTCGTTCCCATGACCACAAACGCAACAAGCGTTTCAGACGTTCTGCAACAGTACGGGTACGGCGCGATGCCGTTTATCGGGACGGAAAACGCTCTTTACGAACGGCACCTGGTTTTTGACCGAGCGATCAATCCCAAAGTTGCGAGCGCCCGTGAACGCTTTGAGGCCTTCTCCCGTTCCGTGCGAGACATTCTCGCGCAGCGTTGGGTGCTGACCAAGAACACTTATGAACGACAAAATGCCAAACGCATCTATTACCTTTCGATGGAGTTTCTCATCGGACGTTCGTTGGCCAACAACATCACCAACCTGTTGCTGGATCCACTTTTGCCGGATGCAGCCCGAGAACATGGTATCGACTGGCTGGAATTGATTGAGCAGGAACCAGACGCTGGGCTGGGCAACGGCGGCTTGGGCCGCCTCGCGGCGTGCTTTCTCGACTCGATGGCGACCATGCAACTCCCGGGCACCGGCTATGGTCTCCGCTATGAGTACGGCATGTTCAAGCAATCGATCGTAGCTGGCTGGCAAAAGGAGAATCCCGACAACTGGCTCCGCTACGGCGATCCCTGGGAGATTGCCCGGCTTCACGAGAATGTGGAAATCAGGCTAAACGTTTCATTCAAGTTGCAAGACGGCAATTTTCAAGTTATCCCCGACCGGCCATCAAGCCTGATCGGTATCCCGTTTGATCGTCCCGTGGTGGGCTATGGTGGAAAGACGATCAACACGCTCCGGCTCTGGGCCGCAGCGGCTCCCGATTATTTCGATTTTGAAAAGTTTGGTGCAGGAGACTTCGTGGGCGCACTCGGCGAAACTCTCGAAGCGGAGTCGCTCACCCGCGTGCTCTATCCCGACGATTCTACGACGAAGGGGCAGGGGCTGCGCTTTCTGCAGGAGTATTTCCTGGTCGCGTGTTCCACGGCCGACCTGGTGCGCCGTTTCCAGCGCTACAACTCGGATTGGCAAAAGTTTCCGGAGAAGGCAGCAATTCAACTCAATGATACGCATCCTTCCATGTCGGTCCCTGAACTGATGCGAATCTTGCTCGACGATGTGCACTTGGGATGGGACCAGGCCTGGGACCTGACGAAGAGAACGCTGGGGTATACAAATCACACCTTGCTGCCTGAGGCTCTGGAGAAATGGCCGGTGGCGTGGTTTGAGACACTGTTTCCTCGTCACCTGGAGCTCATCTACGAGATTAACCGCCGGCTGCTCGATGAAGTTCGGGTTCGCTTCCCGGGCGACGAGGGGCGCGTGCAGCGCATGAGCCTGGTGGAAGAAGGCAGCCCGCGCAAAATCCGGATGGCCCACCTTGCCATTGTTGGCTCGCATAGCACCAACGGAGTGTCTGCTGTCCACTCCAAGCTGCTGCGAACCACTACGGTCAAGGATCTCGCGGAAATGTTTCCCGAGCGTTTTAACAACAAGACCAACGGAGTGACGCCCCGGCGCTGGTTGCTGGAGGCCAATCCCGCGCTGGCCCGCGCAATCACGCAAGCTATCGGAGATCGCTGGATTACGGATCTTAGCGTGCTCAAACAGCTCAAGCCATTCGCGGAGGATTCCAGTGCTTGCGAACGCTTCCTCAAGTCAAAGCGAGAGGCCAAAGCGCAGTTTGCCAATTGGCTCAAGTCAACGTCGGGACGTGTCGTGGACCCGGATACCATCTTCGATTGCCATATCAAGCGTATTCACGAATATAAAAGGCAATTGATGAATGCGCTGCGGATCGTGATTGTTTATGACCGGCTGCGGGAAAATTCCGGCATGAAGATAGTGCCTCGAACATTTTTCTTCGCCGGTAAAGCAGCGCCAGCTTACAAGCTGGCCAAACTCATCATAAAGTTCATCAACAACCTGGCAAGCACGATTGACGCCGACCCGGCGGTGCGCGGCCGGCTCAACGTCATCTTTATCCCTGAGTACAACGTTTCGTTGGCGGAACGGCTGATTCCAGCCAGCGATGTCTCCAACCAGATCTCGACCGCCGGCTACGAAGCCAGCGGAACCAGCAACATGAAATTTATGATGAACGGAGCCTTAACGGTCGGAACCCGCGATGGAGCGACCATTGAAATGGCGGAGGAAGCCGGAGAAGATAACATGTTTCTGTTCGGGCTCACCGTGGAGCAAGTCGAGAACAGCCGCGCCTGGTACGACCCGCACTGGCATTATGAAAATGAGCCGGAGACGCGAGCTGCACTGGACCTCATTTTTTCTGACTACTTCAGCCGTAACGAACCAGGAGTATTCGCTCCTTTGCGCAATATGCTTCTGACCCAGGGCGATCGCTATATGAATCTGGCGGACCTGACCTCGTATTGCAACGCACAGGATCGGCTCGGCGCGCTGTATGCCGAACCCGGCGCATGGGCGCAGAAAGCAATCTTGAACGTCGCCAGCTCCGGGAAGTTTTCGAGCGATCGCTCGATTGCGGAATACGCGAGCGAGATTTGGAAGGTGGAACCATGCCCAGTACTTTAGAAACGCAATCTCTGGCAGGTGAAAACATTTCGCCGCTAGCAGGCAAACCAGCGCCGAAGGAGTTGCTGGTAGGCGTGGCTCGCCTGCAGAAGGAATATTTCGAGCGGCGTCCCGACTTGGATGATCCCAACCAGCTAGTCAGCTTCGGCACCAGCGGACACCGTGGCTCGCCCCTGCGCGGCACATTTAACGAAGCGCACATCCTCGCAATTACCCAGGCGATCTGCGAATACCGGCACGGGCACGGTGCCGACGGCCCGCTCTATATGGGGAAAGACACCCACGCAGTCTCGGAGCCCGCGCAGCGCACCGCCCTCGAAGTGCTGGCGGCAAACAACGTGGAGACGATCATTCAGCGAGACGACGGGATAACTCCTACGCCGGTTATCTCGCGAGCGATTCTGGTTTACAACCGTGGCCGCCAGCAACATCTGGCCGACGGCATCGTCGTTACGCCATCGCACAATCCGCCGGAAGATGGAGGCTTCAAGTACAACCCGCCCAACGGCGGCCCGGCCGATACCGACGTGACCCGCTGGGTACAGAATCGCGCGAACGAATTGTTGCGGGCAGGGAATGCTGGCGTGAAGCGAATTCCGTTTGCTAGGGCGATCCGGTCCGCGACCACTCACCAGGAAGATTTCGTCCTGTCCTATGTTCGTGATCTAGAAAATGTCGTGGACATGGATGCGATTCGCGGCGCCCACCTCAGGCTTGGCGTGGACCCTCTGGGTGGAGCTTCCTTGCCTTACTGGGAGCCGATCAACTCGATTTACGGGCTGGACATCGTCGTGACCAATCCAATTGTTGACCCGACATTTTCATTTATGACCGTTGATCACGACGGCAAAATTCGCATGGACTGCTCAAGTCCCTATGCGATGGCCAGATTGGTCGGGCTGAAAGATCAGTACCAAGTGGCTTTCGGGAACGATACCGACGCTGACCGGCACGGGATCGTAACTCCGGTTGCGGGTTTGATGAACCCGAATCATTACCTCGCCGTTGCCATCCGCTATTTGCTCAACCATCGACCCCAGTGGCGCAACACAGTCGCGGTGGGAAAGACGCTGGTGAGCAGCAGCATGATTGACCGCGTCGTCAAAAAGCTCGGCCGCCAACTGCGCGAAGTGCCGGTGGGTTTCAAGTGGTTTGTGCCGGGGCTGGTCGATGGCTCGTACTGTTTCGGCGGAGAAGAAAGCGCTGGAGCGAGTTTTCTTCGCCTTGACGGCACAGTATGGACGACCGACAAGGACGGGCCGATCATGGACTTGCTGGCGGCGGAGATTACCGCGCGCACTGGCAAGAATCCGGGAGACCATTACCGCGAACTGACGGCGGAGTTCGGCATCCCGTACTACACGCGCATCGACGCGCCCGCCACGCCCGAGCAGAAAGCAAAGTTGGAAAAACTTACCCCGGACGCGGTAAAGGAGTCAGACCTGGCGGGCGAACCCATCACCGCCAAGCTGACCAAAGCCCCGGGCAACGATGCCCCAATTGGCGGCTTGAAAGTTGTGGCGGAGAGCGGTTGGTTTGCAGCGCGACCCTCCGGTACTGAGAACATTTATAAGATCTACGCCGAGAGTTTCAAGAGCCAGATCCATCTGAAGGCGATCCTTCGCGAGGCGGAGGCGATGGTGAACGGAGCGCTCCGCTGATCACGGGCATGCGGACATGTGACAAGCAAGTGGATGCGGATGAAAAAGAGACCCTGTGAACAATTTAAACTTCGTGGCCGTACCATCTACCAGGCGTCCGACATGGGAGCAGGCTGAGGGTAACCCATTGCCGCTCGGCGTCAACTGGATCGAGGAGGAGCAAGCGTTCAATTTTGCGGTTCATTCGGAACATGCGGAGAGCGTCACGCTATTGCTCTATTCCGCCGCCGATCTGGTAAATCCCGTCCTGACATTTCGCCTCGATTTTCTGCACAACAAGTCAGGCCGGGTTTGGCACTGCCGGATCCCGGTTACAAAGCTTGGTGACGCTTGTTATTACGCGTATTCGGTCGCGGGAGAGACGATCCCTCAACTCCATAGTTTCGACCCGCAGAAGGTTCTCCTCGATCCGTACGCGAAATGCATTTTCTTCCCACCCGGTTTTGATCGCAACTTCGCCATGCGAGAAGGATCCAATGCAGGCCGCGCGCCTTTGGGAGCGCTGATTGATCACCGATCGACATTTGACTGGTCGGGGCATCGGTCTCCGTATCATGAGTCGGATGCGGTCATCTACGAACTTCACGTGAAAGGTTTCACGAAGAACCCAAACTCAGGTGTCGACCCATCGCGTGCCGGCACCTACTCCGGCCTGGTGGAAAAGATCCCCTATTTGAAGGAACTCGGGGTGACGGTTGTCGAGCTGATGCCGGTTTTTCAGCGTGATCCACAAGAGGGCGACTACTGGGGCTATATGCCTTTGAATTTCTTCGCGCCGCATGCTCAGTACGCGAGCGCACATGGTGCTGATGGGCAGCATGTTGAATTCAAGAATATGGTGAAAGCTTTTCATCAGGCCGATATCGCCGTAGTGCTCGACGTCGTATACAACCACACTTGCGAAGGCGACTACAAAGGGCCGATCTACAGCTTCAAGGGTTTCGACAGCGCCGATTACTACATGCTTTCCTCCGATCCGGTAAATCCCTACGCCAATTACTCCGGCACCGGCAATACCTTGAATTTCGGTCAGGCGCATGTGCGCAAGATGGTGATTGACAGTTTGCGCTATTGGAAGCGAGGGATGCATATCGATGGATTCCGCTTTGATCTGGCGTCGGTATTCAGCCGCAATGCCGACGGATCTCTCAACTGGGGCGAAGCGCCCATCTTCAGTGAAATTGCCGCGGACCCGGAATTAGGGCGGGTGCGTTTGATCGCGGAGCCTTGGGACACGGCCGCTTATCAGCTCGGGCGCGGATTTCCAGGACTGACTTGGTTCCAGTGGAACGGCCGGTTTCGCGACGACATTCGCCGGTTCGTTAAGGGCGACACCGGGATGGTTCCCGAGGTGATGCGCCGTATCTATGGCAGCGATGATTTGTTTCCAGACAGCCGCGCTGACGCTTACCACGCTTATCAGAGCGTGAATTATGTAACCTCCCACGACGGCTTCACGCTCTACGATCTTGTCTCTTATGACCGCAAACACAATTGGCAAAACGGAAATAATAATCAGGACGGTACTGACGCGAACTACAGTTGGAATTGTGGGCAGGAAGGGGACGAAGCTGTCTCCCCGGCAGTCCTCGCCTTGCGCCGGAAGCAAGTAAAGAATTTCTGCTGTCTGCTCTTCTTATCGAACGGTACGCCCATGTTTCGGGCTGGGGACGAGTTCCTGAATACGCAATTTGGTAACAACAATCCCTATAACCAGGACAACGAAATTGGATGGCTGAATTGGAGTCAACTCCAATCCAATAAAGACATTTTCCGGTTCTTCAAGAAGATGATTGCGTTCCGAAGGAATCATCCCTCGCTGAGCCGGAGCAGGTTCTGGCGAGAGGATGTTTCCTGGTACGGCGTCGGCCCCACGGTTGACTTGTCCCACGACTCGCACACCCTCGCATTCTGCCTGCACGGCACTTCTCAAGGGGATGACGACATCTACGCCATGATCAATGCGTACTGGGAAGAGTTGGAATTCAATGTGCAGGAAGGAACAGCACAGGAGTGGAAGAGAAAGGTGGACACGGCTTTGCCCAGTCCGGATGATTTCGCGGATGACGGAATCCCTTTAGAGCGGACGAAATACCTAGTGGCTCCAAGATCGATTGTGGTCTTATGTCGGCCCAAGAAAAACGACACTCGGGAGGCTCCATGAGCGCGCGCTGGAAGGTCACTATCGTCGGTATCGTCGGTGGCGATTACAAAGTGCCGATAGTCTGACCTTCGGCGGCCAAAAGAGAGGCGAGCGATGTTGCTCGACAGATCGGCGAACAGGTGCGGCAGCTTGGAGATCTCTTGCCGGCGAGCAGGGTGCTAAATACGGCTAGGCTACAACCGCAATCCAGAAATGTACGGCGGCGCAGTCTTAGAACTCTAATTCGGCAATCAGCTTCAAGAGTCGAAGAAGTGTTGTGCGTTCTTCCGGAGTCAGTTCTTTTCGGAGTTTCTCGTCAGCGGCTATCCTCACATCGATCAGGCGTTTCCTGTATTTGTGGCCTTTTGGCGTCAACGTAACGTGAATTGCTCTGCCCGATTTTGCTTTTCTCTCCGACACAAGCCCTTCCTGAACCATTGACTTGATGGCTCGGTGCACGACCGTTCGGTCGAAACCGAGAAGGGTGGCGATTTGATTCTGATTGAGCGCGGCACCACCCCGGAGTGTGGATAAGATGAAGCCGCGAGTGGCAGAGCAGCGAGTTTTTCGTTCCAGTCTCTTCCCGACGGAAAAATAGGCTGCAGCAACATGGGCGAGTACTGAGTCCCTTAGGATGTCTTGAGGAATATCCTTCTTTGGAACATCCGTGTTTGAACCAAGGATCATAGGACGGTTACCGTGGCATCGAGAGGCCGCCGCCACTGCGGCGGTTCCGCATAAGCAGGCGATTTCTTCCCGATCGCAATCACCATCACAATTTCATGATACCGGGTTGACAGCCCGAGAAACCTGGAGAGTCTGCGGCCATCGAATCCTTCCATGGGGCACGTGTTGAGTCCCAGCGCTTCGGCGGCAATCATCAGATTCTCACAGGCCAACGATGTACTCTTCGTCGCCCACTTAAACACGTCCTGTCGAAACACTGGTGGCATCCCCATCGTCTTCCACAAATTCACCAGCCGAAAAATCGCCCACTTGACCGCGCCAAAAATGCCGAACGGTCCCGGCATGAACAGGATCAGGCCGATCTTCGCCGTCCGCTCGTAGTCCCGGACTTTGGCGTGGCTGAAGCCGCTCCTGCGCATCCACTCTAACTGGGCTTGCGAGGTCGCTGCCAGCGAGCCGATGTCGGCCACCGCAACCACCAGCGCCGACGCCGTTGCCGCAGGCATCTGTCCCATGCAGAGTTTCGCCGCGGTTGCCTTTCCCGGCGACGATTCCACCCAAAAGAACCGGTAGGGTTGCGCATTGAAACTGGAGGGAGCATGGCGGGCCGCATCGAGGATTTGTTCACGCAGTACTGGGGGGATTTCGACTGGCTCAAAAGCCTTAACTGCCCGCCTGTGGAAGAGCGCTTCCAGGATTTCGCTCATGGGTCACCTCTATGTTGCTATTACAACATATAAATGTTGCAAATGCAACATAGCCCCGATTATTTATCGTTTGGGCACGCCTACAGCCATTGATCGACCGCCTTCCACCAGATCAATTTCAGCCATTCATCCGCCAAGGTTTTCGCCCATTCACGGTGCGTCCACCATTTCGTGCCGAAATGTTCTTCACTCCGGGCACCGGCCGCGGAGTACTCGTATCCAGGCACTTCCCTCCGGAAGATGCTCAGCGCGCGCCGGGTGTGGTAATCCGACGTCACCAGCAGCACGCTCTTGCCGCCTTCCCGCGCAATGCACTTCTCAGCAATCCTCGACTCCTCCTTGGTTGACAGTCCGTCGATGGGGCACACCATGACCTGCCCTCCCTGCGGCAGATCTTGAACGTACTTCTGTGCCAACTGCATCTGCGTGAACCCGTAGATCTTCGTTCTGGTCGGCACATCCAGCACCATCCGCCGTCCATATCCCTGCGCCAGAAGTTCCAGGCCGCGCTCCGGACGCCGCTCGGTTTCCCCAGCCAGCACCACAATCACATCGGAAGGACGCGGCGCGTCCACGACCAGAAAGCTCCCGGCTTTTGCGCCCAGCAGCACCAGCGCAACCAGAAACACCACGGCCAGCAACCACTTGCGTTTCATTGCCGCTGCCTCTTCCCCGTTCCCCAATCGGAAACGAAAACCTGACCCTCAGTGTCCTCCGCGGAAGTTCTCCGCGAACTCCGCGATAAGCTCTCGCTGAACCAGTCAACCGCACCTGCGTGCTAGAATCGAAAACGAATTTCACTTCCAACAAGAAGACAAGCTGTCCCTACGATGACGAATCTCTCTGCCGCAAATCGCTCTTTTGATCAACGCAATAACGATCAACTCAAGAACAAGATCCAGCAGCGCCAGGCGCGGGTCGGAATCATCGGCCTGGGGTACGTGGGTTTACCACTAGCCCTGCTCTTTAGCGAACAGAAGTTTACCGTTACCGGCTTTGACATCGACCAGCGAAAAGTCGATGCCCTAACTCGTGGTGAGTCTTACATCTACCGCATCGGCGCGGAAGAGATCCGCACTGCCCAGAAGCAGGGTTTTTCCGCTACCTCCGACTACTCCCACCTCGATGCTATGGACGCCATCATCATCTGCGTCCCCACCCCTCTGGACGAATATCACGAACCCGACCTCAGCTTTATCACCGATACTACACGCGCCCTCGCGCCCCATCTTCAGCCCGGCCAGTTAGTGGTTCTCGAGAGCACAACCTACCCCGGCACCACCGAAGAAGTCATGCTGCCGATTCTCGAGAAAGGAAACAAGAACGGTCTGAAGGCTGCTCGTGGAGCGGCCTCCGGCACAGAAGGCGCCGGGAAAGAATTCTTCGTCGCTTTCTCCCCCGAACGTGAAGACCCGGGCAATACCACAGTTGCGCGCTGCGACATTCCCAAAGTTGTCGGCGGAGTGAACCCGCAGGCCGCGGATCTCGCCGGCGCTCTGTACGGTTCCATCTTTCATCGCACAGTTCCCGTTTCCTCGCCCGCCGCTGCCGAGATGACGAAACTGCTGGAGAACATCTACCGCTGCGTCAACATCGCCCTGGTCAACGAACTAAAAATCCTTTGCCTGCGCATGGGGCTCGACATCTGGGAAGTCATCGCGGCCGCTTCCACCAAGCCTTTCGGCTTTCACGCTTTCTATCCCGGACCCGGCCTGGGTGGGCACTGCATTCCCGTCGATCCCTTTTATCTTTCCTGGAAGGCCAAGGAATTTGATTTTCGCACGCGCTTCATCGAGCTGGCGGGAGAGATCAATACCAACATGCCCTATCACGTGCTCGCTTCCATCGGCAGCGCGCTGAACCGGCAGAAGAAAGCGGTGAATGGGTCGCGTGTTCTTGTCCTGGGCGTGGCCTACAAAAAAGACATTGACGACCTGCGCGAGTCGCCCGCCCTCACCATCATCGAGCTTCTACAAGGTGAAGGCGCCGAGGTCAGCTATCACGATCCCTACTTCCCTTTCATCGGTAAGGGACGCAAATATGATTTGCAGATGAAACGGACGGAACTGGACAAACTTGGACAATACGATTGCATCGTAATTGTGACGGATCACTCCGATTATGATTACCAGAAAATTGTTGACGAAGCCCAGTTGGTCGTCGACACCCGCAACGCGACCAAGGGAATCGATAGTCCCAAAGTGGTGCGTTGTTAATCAGAAGTGCTAAGAGAAAGTACCAAAAGTACCAATAGAAGCGAGATTGGCCGGATAAATGCAAACTTTCGACGTGCTCGCGCGTAAAATATTGGCTACAGATCGAGCAAATCGCCCGTCTGAAGCTGGAAGCCGCGCTACCGCGGAAAGTAAAAGGCACGTGCCCCGGGTGTAATTTTTTGCTCTTTTCTTGCTCTGCCCGCCCATTACCCCGGCGCGGCCAGCGTAAGTACTTGACAGTCAATAAGATAGACTTCCCACTCGCCGGCGAAATGGCCTTTGCCGTGCAGCTTTTGACTGGGGATGTAAACTTATAAGCCTGCGCGGTCCCAGCATCGCGGCGGAGGCCCCAGAAACTTTCAGTCCCGGATTGGTGTTTTCAACCACTGACGAGTAAAGCGGATATGAGTACTTCTGCTTCCCGAGAGACTCTCTTCTCCCTACTGCCGAAGACGAGAACCCCTTGGACGGAATTCGTTTTTAGCACCGGCGCGCAAGCCCTGGTGGTCGCGCTTCTGGTGTGGGTGCGCCTGCTGTATCCCGCGGTCGTTTCGTCTCCGGAACACACCTTCCGTTCGGTGCAGCTCGTGAGCACTCCGGTTCCGGTCAATCATGAACCGCAGCCAGTGCGCGAGTTGCCGAAGCCCACATACGTCGCACAACTGGACCCGCCTATCGTTCTGCATCTTCCAACGGCACAGCCGAAAGCTCAAGCAAACGTTGAAGACGATCCCGCTCCCACGGTCAGCATCACGCCTAAGAAACCGGATCCGCTGCCGCTTCATGACAAGCCCGTCATTCCCAAGGAAGCAGTGAAGACCAACGTATTTTCCACCGGCAGTTCCGCTGCTCCCACCACCGCCCGTCCGGCCTCGCAAGTGCAGACCGGGGGCTTCGGCGATCCCAACGGTGTTCCCGCCAAGGCAAGCCAGGGCAAAGCCGTCAACATCGCAGCGCTCGGATCTTTCGATCTGCCTTCCGGTCCCGGCTATGGCAACGGCACCGGCGGCGCCAAGGGCGTGCCGGGTGTGGTCGTAAGTTCCGGCTTCGGCAACGGCACCGCCACGCCGGACAAACGCCCTCGCGCCGCCACAACTACAGTTCAGTCCAGCGGCTTCGCCAGCACCGATGTTCCTGCTGCGCCGACCGTGCACTCTCGCCCGGCGGAAAGCGCAGCCCGGGCAGTGCCGGCAGAAATCCTTTCCAAGCCCACTCCCGTCTATACTCAGGAAGCTAAGAGTCTGCGGATTGAAGGCGAAGTTCTCCTGGAAGTGGTGCTTGAAGCTTCCGGAAACCTCCACGTGCTGCGCGTCGTCCACGGATTGGGTCACGGCCTCGACGACAGCGCCGTCAAAGCCGCCGAACAGATTCACTTCAAGCCGGCGATGAGGGACGGCCAGCCGACAGATTCCACCGTCGTGCTGCACATTATTTTTCAGTTGGCATAACTTTCTCTCAGAAGGTCTTTATGCGTATTCGGGTAGGTTCGCTCTCGTTTTTCCTGCTGTTGATCTGGGCTTTGCCCTCAGTCTCTCAAGCCCCGGCGTCTCCCGTGCTGCCGGCCGCATCCGCACCCGCGGCCGCCTCCATTGCGGCCGCCCCTGCGCCTGGGGCAGAAACACCTGCCCCTGCGGCTCCCGCGTCTTTCAATGACGTGGTGGACCGGGTCGTCCAGAAGGAGCATCTCTTCGTAGCCCAGATGCGCCACATGCGTCCCATGGTCGAAACCTATCTGCAGGATCTGAAAACAGACAAAAACGAAAACACCACTCCGGTAAAAGACCAATACTTCCTCGGCCGCTTCGACATGAGCGATGGTCCCGAGGACACTTCCTTCATCGGCCAGCCCGGTTTCGGCCGCCGCATGCTCAATCACCTCACCAGCCTGTACGCGATGCACTTTCTGCCTCTAGGCTTCGCCCAGATGGTCGTCCTCGATCCTGATTTCCAGAAGAAGTACTACACCTTCAATTTCGTGCGCCGCGAGTTCCTCGGAGAAGTCCGCTGCCTCGTGATCGACGTTGAGCCCAGAAAGGATGTGCCGCCGCAAGGGCGCTTCATCGGACGCATCTGGGTCGAGGATCAGGACTTCAACATTGTCCGCTTCAACGGCACGTACTACTCGCGGCCGCACGCCGCTTATTATTTACATTTCGATACCTGGCGCCTGAACATGCGTCCCGGCATGTGGCTTCCCGCTTATATCTATAGCGAGGAATCGAACATGAAAACCAATCTGGGCCAGACTCTGCACTTCCGCGCCCAGACTCGCCTTTGGGGCTACGATTTGAAAGCCCTGAACAAGAACTCAGAGTTCACGCAGATCCTGGTGGATTCTCCGCAATCGGTAAAAGACCAGAGCGACGTGGCCGCCGATGCAACTCCTGTGGTCGCCGAGCGCATGTGGGAACGCCAGGCCGAAGATAACGCAGTCGAGCGCCTGCAGAAGATCGGCCTGCTCGCCCCTCCCGGCGACGTAGACAAGATTCTTCAGACGGTGGTCAACAATCTGCTGGTCACCAATAACATCGATCTGCAAGCCGATGTCCGCTGCCGCGTGCTGCTGACTTCCCCTCTGGAGTCGTTCACGATCGGGCATACGATCGTCGTCAGTCGCGGCCTGCTGGATGTGCTGCCCGATGAAGCCTCGCTCGCCATGGTTCTGGCCCACGAATTGAGTCACATCGTTCTGAGTCACCCCTTCGATACCAAGCTGGCATTCAACGACCGCATGTTCTTTCCGGATGAAGATTCGTTCCAGCGCTTCGACTTCAAACACCGGGCATCCGACGAGGAAGCTGCCGACACCAAGGCTCTGGAATTGTTGAAGAATTCGCCTTACAAAGACAAGCTGGGCACAGCGGGGTTGTTCTTAAAGGCCATGCAGCAAAGCGCCCCCGAGCTTCCCAATCTGATTCGCCCGCACTTGGGCAACAGTGTGGCCAGCGGCAAGAGCATCCGGATGTCAGCCTTGCTTGCTTCCGCGCCCGAACTGAAACCGCAAAGCACCGACCAGATCGCCGCGCTCCCGCTCGGCGGACGCATCAAGCTCGATCCCTACACAGACCAGGTGGAGATGGCGAAGGCCAAGCCGGTGGCCCTGACCTCAGCGAAAGAGAAGATGCCCTTCGAGATCACGCCCTTCTTTCCTTACCTGACGAGAATCTCGACTCCGGGCAGCGACAAGGTGGCGCAGACGGCGCCCGCGCCGAAATGAGAATGGGATGGCGGTGGGTTTTTCCTCGCCGGAGAGAAGGTCTTAGGTCTCAGGCGTTAGGTCCCAGGTTTTGCCTAAGGCCTGATGGCAAAAGGGTTTAAGACCCAGCACCCCAAGACCTGACACCGACTTACTGAATGGAGCTGGCAACGTTCGAGAACACGTTGTTCGCGTTCGAACCGATGAGCCGGACCGTCCCTATGACGATCACCAGAATTACAGCCAGCATCACCGCATACTCCGCGATGTCCTGACCACTTTCATCCTGCCAAAGTCTTCGTAAAAAATTTGCCACGGGTGTCTCCTTAACTTCGTCTTAACCGCGCCCCACTTTTCATGCACTGGGGCAAAGATCACAAAACTCTGTGACCTGATTAATTCTTGTCCCGAGGCTGGTCGTAATAAAGCTGGTGTACAGGAGATCATAAGTGGGCCGGTGCCCCTCCGCCAATGGCCCATTCGTGCTATCTACGGTTACCTTAGGCTTAGCCCCCTAAACTATTGTCAGCCAATACTTTTCAGCGGAAGCGACTGGTTCACCGCGAACAGCGCTAATTCCAGCCGGGTAGAAACTCCCAGCTTGTCGAAAATATTGCTGAGATGGTGTTTGACCGTGTCTTCGCTGATCTTGAAGTACTCAGCAATCTCTTTATTCGAATATCCCGCCACTACCGCGGCCACAATCTCCAACTCGCGCGGGGTCAAGCCGAACTTCTTCTGCCGCGCTTCATCGCTTGAAGATTGCACCAGCGTTCGCAAATACTGCACCAGGTTTGAGACGCTCTCCCGCCCCACCCAGTACTCGCCCGACATCACGGTGTGGATCGCTTTCAACAGCAACTGAGTGGCGGAGTCTTTCAACACTACTCCGCGCGCCCCCAACTGCAGGGCCTCCACAATCTGGCTCTTCTCCGCCGCCGCCGTCAGCAGGATCACGCGCACCGGGCTTGCACTCTTCTCCGTGCTGAGGTCCCGCAGAGCTTCCAGTCCCGGATGCTTGGGCATCGCCAGATCCAGCAGCAGAATGTCAGGCTTCAACGTCCGCGCCAGTCGCACCGCTTCCGCCCCGTCGGAGCCTTCACCCACCACTTTCAAATCCGGTTCCGCTTCCAGCAACCGGCGCAGCCCATCCCGGAAAATGGGATGGTCGTCCGCGATCACGATTCGAACTGGTTGTGATTTCTTAAAGTTCATCAGAAACCTCTCCACCCTTCGGAACCTTGATTTCCAGGCGCGTCCCCGTACCGGGATTCGATTCTACCGTGAGTACGCCTGCAATCAAACGTACCCGTTCTTTAATAATCATAGGCCCTTTGCCCATCCTCTCAAGTTCGTCCTGCGTCAGCCGCCCGGAAAACGGGAAGCCTTTGCCGTCATCCTCCAGCGTCAGGCTCCACTGGTTGTCGCTCGAACTCAGGCGTACCAGTGCGTGGCGCGCTCTGCTGTGCTTGCGCACGTTGACCAACCCCTCCTGCACAATCCGCAACATCTCGCGGCAAACCTTCCCCGGCATCTCCAGTTTCTCAATGTCGGTCACAAAGCGGGCAGAGATTCCCGTCTCCCGCTCAAACCGTTCCACCGTGTCGCTCACCACGCTGAGGAATTTTCGCGCATCCACGTCGATCGACTTCATCTGCTGCATCAGTTCGCGCAGCTTCAGAACTTCCTCGCGCAGCAAACCCTGGATCCGCTCCAGTTCGCCGCCTACCACCGCGGGAGTAGACTCCGCCTGACGCCGCAGAACGTCCACCTGCATCTCCACCGCGATCAGCGACTGCACCGCTCCGTCGTGCAGTTCCCTGGCGAAGCGCGCGCGCTCCGCAGCCCCAGCACGCCGTCGCAGCCGGTGCAGCAGGTAAACGTTGTACACGGCCGGTCCCACCTGACGGAACAGATCGAGCAGAAACCGCAACTCCTCCTGTGTCTCCCCATAACGCGTGGCATCAAACACTAACACTCGCCCCCGCCACTCTCCGCCAAAACCAAATGAAATCGCAATCAGCGACCGGTAGGGCTGCTTCTCTCTCAGCCGAGCCAGCGGCTCCGTCGCAGGCGATGTCACCTGCATGCCCTCGTTGTCCAGCGCCATCAGCGACCAGCGCTCATTTTCACTCCGCGCATACAACACCTCGCCCGGGAAATCCTCCAGAAAGACCTTCGCGTCGCGCGGGCTGGATTCCAGCCACTTGAATTCAGAAGCTCCATCCCCAGCGCGCAACTCGCCCAGAAACATCCTGTGGCTGTGAATCTCCTGCGATGCGATCACCATCCGCGCTCCTCCGCATCGCGTGAGAATCTCATCGCAGATCTGCTGCAAGGTTCCGGTCAACCCCGCTTCCACTCGAATCTTTGCCAGCAGGCGGGTCACCACCGCCTTCTCCGACCTTAGCCGCTTCTGCTGCCGCGCCAGATAGCCCAGCAGCAGCCCCATCACCAGCAGGTAAACCGACAGCATGAACAGCCGCTTCGGCTCGAATTCCGTCACATTGATTTGCAGACCCGACAAAACACGCCACGGCAGGCTTCCTCCGCGCGTTGCCCACACGTGCAGCAGCACGAAGCTCTCAATCCACAGCAAAACCACTTCGGCCGCTGCCGTACCCAACGTCTCCCACAATCCCCACCGGTAGGCGGAGGCCGCCAGAACGAAAAAGAAGAAAAGGAAAAACGGGCTTCGCGGTCCTTCGGCAAATACTGAGATCAACGCCGGCCATACGATATCCGCCGTGTGCACCAAAATACGGAACGCCGGCGTCGACTGCTGCCGTCGCCGCAACAGGGTCATCACCAGCACGCCATGGATGAGGTAAAGCCCCAGCAGGCCGTAGGCTACCGGCGCTTGTCCCAACCGCGTGGGATCCATATAAATCGCAGCCAGCGTCGAGACGGCCAGAAACACGCGCGCCGTCGCCAGCCAGCGCTCGATGCGGCGAGTTTCGCTGGCGTCGGGCGTAACCAGCGCCCGTTCAGGAAAACGGCGATTGGCGTCAGCGTGCAAGTCGACACTTCCCGCTGGAGGGCGATTTGGTCTTGTGTCCTGGAATGCTTCGCATATTATTGATAAGAAAGATCAAGAGCAAGCAAAACTTTCCGGACCTCGTCTTTCAGCGGGCGGAGGCAATTCGACGACAGAAGGTCCTTCAATTACCAAATTACAAATTTACCAAATTACAAAATTCCCCAGATTACTTCCGTAACCCAAGCCTTCTCCCCTCCCAGTCTAAAATGGCATCGAGGACCGTTTTTCTTGCGCACATACGGCAAGCTCTGGACCGCGGCCGTCGCAGTATGCCTGGCGACGCTAGTCCTCGCTGCGCTCATTCTGCCTCAATCATTTCGCCTCACTGCGCTCAGTGATGTGGTGCAGTGCCTGCTGCTTTTTTCCGGAGTGATGTCCCTGATCCCGCACGCGGCGCGTTCCCACGGGCGCCTGCGTCTGTTCTGGACGCTCATGGCCACCGGCATCGGCCTCTGGTTTTCCTACCAGTTGTTTTGGACGTACTACGAAGTCTGGCTGCGCGCAGACGTGCCGGACCTGTGCGCCGCTGATATCATCCTCTTCCTGCACATTGTGCCGCTGATGGCCGCTCTCGCGCTCCGTCCCCATGCCCCGCAGGATGAGTATGCCGCCCGCCTGCGCCGCCTCGATTTTGCCTTGATGATGGTTTGGTGGGCCTATCTTTACGTACTCATCGTGATTCCCTGGCAGTACGTCATCGCCAATGTCACGGCCTACGGCGCCAATCTTAATTCTCTCTACCTGATCGAGAAGATCGCGTTTCTGAGCGCCCTGGCCCTCGCCTGGGTAAACAGCAAAGACGGCTGGAAGACTCTCTATGCCAGCCTGTTCGGCGCCAGCATTACCTACGCCGCCAGTTCCTATATCGCCAACTGGGCGCTGAGCCGGCATTCTTACTACAGCGGCAGTCTCTACGACATTCCCCTCGCCATCTCGATGGCCTGGATAACAATGATTGGCCTGTGGGCCCGCCAGCGCGAACCGCAAGCCGGAGTTCCCTCCACTTCCACATCTCATGGCGTATGGCTGGCCCGGGTGGGCATGATCGCGGCCTTCTCGCTCCCGCTGTTTGCCGCGTGGGCTCTGCTGGATACGACCATTCCGGGACCGGTACGTTCGTTCCGACTGGTCCTGACTCTGGCCATGGCGCTTCTCATGGGCATGATGGTTTTCGTCCGGCAGCGCCTGCTCGACCGCGAATTGCACATTCTATTGAACCACTCGCGTGAGTCCCTGGCCAACCTGAAACGTTTGCAGGCTCAAATCATGGAAGCGGAAAAGCTGGCCTCGATCGGACAACTTGTAGGCGGCGTAACCCACGAACTCAACAATCCCATTGCGGCGATGCTCGGTTATTCCGATCTTCTGCTGACCACCCCGCTCAACCCGGAACAGGGGGAACTGGCGGGGAGAATCGGGCAGCACGTCCGGCGCACAAAATCTCTGGTGGCAAGTCTGCTCAGCTTTGCCCGGCAAGGCCCGGCCGCTATGGCCTCCGTCGACCTCAAAATTCTGCTGCGCACCGCCATCACGCTCTCGCAACCTCAGGCGCAAGCGCTCAGGATTGAAGTGTGCTCCGAACTCTCGCCGGAGCCGCTGATTATTCAAGGAGATTCCAACCAGTTGCTTCAAGTCTGCGTGCAGATCATCAACGACGCGCTCTACGCGGTGGGCCAGCATCGCAGCGGCAATCTCACCATCTCCGCGGAAAAAAAAGATGGCCTCGCCATCATCGGCATCTCCGAAGCGAGCTTCGCCGCACAATCAGCCGGCAATCGGGAAGAAAAAGAAGACCAGACACTCTCCGGCCTCGGACTCAGCGCCTGCCAGGGCATTTTGCGGCAGCATCACGGCCGGATTCTCTGGACGCAAGATCGCAACACGGGAACCAACATCCGCGTCGAGATCCCGGTCATTCCTCCAGCGCCGGAGAAATCTGCTGTAGCTGGAGTTCCGGTGATGTGGCAACCTCAAGCGTTCTCTTCGCTGGCCGCAGGCAGCGTAAATGTCCCGGCCTCGCGGACGCCGCACAAACGCTGGTATTCCCGCTCCCCGCAAAATGTTTTGAAACGCCGTCACCCGCTCGACACTCGGAGTCGTAAACTCAATCCCCAGCCCCGGATTCAGCGCAATCAAATTCACCTTGCAGCGCAGCCCGCGCAACAACTCGGCCACTTCCCGCGCGTTCTCGGGATTGTCGTTCACGCCGCCGAGCAGCACGTACTCGAACGTGATCCACTCCCGCGTACGCAGCGGAAAATCCCGCGCCGCCGCCATCAGCATCTCGATATTCCACTTCTTGTTCAACGGCATAAGCCGCGTCCGCAGCGCGTCATTCGACGCATTCAAAGAAATCGCCAGCTTAGGGCGGATCGCTTCCCCGCCAAAGTCACGGATGCGCGGCACAATCCCCGCTGTCGAAACAGTCATCCGCCGCTCGGCAATGCCAACGCCCTCCACCAGCAGACGCGATGCTTTAACAAGATTGTCATAGTTGAGAAACGGCTCGCCCATGCCCATGAAGACCAGATTGATGCGATCATCCGGCGGCGAAACGCCTTGATCCTTGATCACCGCGCAAACCTGCCCCACAATCTCACCCGCAGTAAGATTGCGCTTCACCCCCAGCAGCGCAGTCAGGCAGAACTGGCAATCGACCGCGCACCCCACCTGACTGGAAATACAAATCGTAGATCGACCGGATTTGCGAGTCTGTGGAGGAGGGTGGAGCAGGCCTTCCAGGCCTGCGTTAGGATCAGCAATCTGGAACTGGGCTTTAGCCCCCAAGGTACTTATGCCGGAACCCTCAGCTTCCATTCCGGCTTCTGAACCATCCCCAGCTTCCCCGCCATCCCCCTCCGGCATCCAAACTGTCTCCACGCTCTGCCCATCTGCAAACCCAATCAAATACCTGACGGTCCCATCCACAGACGAAAATTTCTTCTCAACCCGAGCCGCCCCAACCGAAACCCCACTCGCAGCCAGCCGCTCCCGAAACTCCTGCGGCAATGTCGAGATCTCCGCCAACGATCCCACCCGCTGCCGGTAAACCGCATCCATGATCTGCTTGGCCCGATACCCAGGCTCACCCGCCTCGCTCACCAGCGCAGCAATCTCTTTGCGATCCATGCCAAGCAGCGACGATGTAAGAGGCAGGCCCATTCGTTAAAATAGATCCCTTCCCGCCGATTCCTAGCCGCAAGCCTAACAGAATGCCCGCAACCCACTGATTCTAAATCACTAACGATCTTATTCTCGCACACCCCACCCCGCCCGCCAAATGTGTAAGAATATAGCGTACCTTCTGGAGAAGTTCCGCCCCAGCACAGTCATGGTAAAAGAAGTTCGCAACATCCGCCGCCAGGTGTTGCCTCACGGCCTCACCGTCATCACCGAGCAGATGGAGCATATCCGCTCGGCCTCCATCGGCATTTGGCTCGAAACCGGTTCCCGCGACGAAACTCCGCAGTCGAACGGCATCTCCCATTTCATCGAGCACATGGTCTTCAAAGGCACCCAGCACCGCACTGCCGAGGAGATCGCCCGCCAGGTCGACTCCATCGGCGGCAACATGGACGCCTTCACCTCCAAAGAGTGCATCTGCTTCAACGTCAAGGTGCTCGACGAGCACGTGCCGCTGGCGCTGGAAATCCTCAGCGACCTGGTACTCTACCCCACTTTCACCGAGGCGGACATTGCCCGTGAACGCGGCGTCATCCTCGAAGAGATCAAGATGGACGAGGACAATCCCGACTACCTCGTCCACGAAATCTTCACGCAGAACTTCTGGAAAGATCATCCCCTAGGCAAGCCGATCCTGGGAACGAAAGAAACCGTAAAGAAATTCGAGCGCCAGACCGTGCTCGATACTTACACCCACCGCTTCGCCCCCGGCAACATTGTCGTGGCCGCCGCCGGGCATCTCAACCACGACGAGTTCGTCGCCCTCGTGGCCAAGCACTTCGAGCACCTGAAGCCCGCGAAGAACGGATTCCATTCGGCCGCCCCCAAAATTGTCCCCCGCATCGTGCTGCGCAACAAGAAAGCGCTCGAGCAGGTCCAGCTTTGCATCGGCGTGCCTGCCTATCCCATTGCCCACGAGAAGCGCTACGCCGGTTACATTCTCAACACCCTGCTCGGCGGAGGCATGAGTTCCCGCTTGTTCCAGAATATCCGCGAGCGCCAGGGCCTGGCCTACTCCATCTATAGCGACCTCAACCCCTACCGCGATACGGGATGCATGGCGGTATACGCCGGTACATCTCTCGCATCGGCGGCCAAAGTTGTGCAGTCGGTGGTCAGTGAATTCCGCAATCTGAAAAATGAGCCTGTCCCGGAAGAAGAGTTGCGCCGCTCCAAAGACCAGCTCAAGGGCAGCCTCATGCTCTCGCTCGAATCGAGCACCGCCCGCATGTCGAACCTCGCCCGCCAGGAAATGTACTTCGATCGCTTTCAGGACCTCGACGAACTGGTTCTAAAGATCGAAGCCGTAACTGCCGATGACCTCCAGAGCCTGGCCCAGGAGTTCTTCAAAACCGAATCGGTTGCCGTCACCGCATTGGGCAATCTAAGCGGACTGAAGATCTCCCGCACTCAACTGGCCTGCTGAGAAGTCCCTAATCTACAGAGAGCGCGAAGATTATGGCAGGTGTCGGTGTCGGCGTTCCAGCCACGGATGAGACTTCGGAATCTTCGGCTCCATCCAGCACTTCGGCCGCAACCGACGACATAGCCTCACAACTTACCGATATCATCGAGGCCCGCGCTCCGCTCTCTCATCATCTGACTGGAAGTCACCCGGCCATTACGCACATCAACCGGCTGACCGCCATGTTTCGCGGCATCCTCATTCGCACCCGCAGCATGAGCGCGCAAGCGGCCATCGGCGCCGCCAAAATGGGCGTTCTGGTGAAATGCGCCCTCGAGGGCTCTACAACTCAGGGTGAGCTGTCGGCGCAAATTTTTTCCAGGTCGCAGGAAGCCAGCGCGGCCGCCAGCACAGTCCACGTGAATTCGGCATCGATCTCGGAAATCTCCTCCGCGAATCTGCTCGTCGCCGAGAACGCGCTGAAAAAACTGCGCGAAATTACCGACCGGGTCGCCGAGGTCAGCCAGCGTCTGGAAGGGTTTCGAAAAACCGTCAGGATGCTGGATGAGAGCGCGTCCCAGATCTCCAGAATCTCTCTCATGATCACCGATTTTTCGGATCAAACCAATCTTCTGGCTTTGAATGCGGCCATCGAGGCGGCGCATGCGGGCGAGCAGGGGCGGGGCTTTGCCGTGGTTGCCGACGAGGTCAGAAAACTGTCGAAAAGCGTTAAGTCCGCGGCCAACACGATCTCCAGCAACATTTCCGAAATGATCACGCTGGTTAAGGATACCGGCGAGAAGGCCTCCGACATCGACAACAGCATTCAGCGCTCAAGATCGCTGGCCGATGAGTCGGTTACCGATTTCGAAGGCATGACCATCGAGTTGAAGAACACGTCCACCAAGATTGGAGAGATTTCCGCCGCCATCGATTCCCTTAAGACGTGCAATTATGCGGTTCACGAGATTGCCGAGAAAATTCAAGCCGCGAGCAACAGCGTCGTGAAGCAAGTGCAGACCTCCGAAGCCTTTGCCGTGGCGCAACGCGAAGCCGCCGAACGAGTGCAGGGCATGCTGGCCCGCTTCAAGACCGGCGAAACCATGTTCGACAGAATCGTCAACGTTGCCGAAACCTACCGCGGTCAGGTCGTTGCCCACCTGGAGCAACTGGCCTCGCAGGGCGTGAATGTGTTTGATCGAAATTACCGCGCCATTGCCCAATCAAACCCGAAACGCTACCGGACTGTCTACGATCACATGTGCGAGAAAACGCTGCAGGCCGACGGCGACGCCGCATTGGAGAAGGACGCGGGCATTATCTATGCCCTGGCCGTCGACTCAAATGGCTATGCGCCGGCACACAACAGCAAATTCTCCCACGCGCCGACCGGCGACTATGCAACCGATCTCAAGCAGACGCGGCACAAACGCATCTTCGACGACCTGGTTGGCCTCAAGCTCGCCAGAAATACATCGCCCAGCCTTTTTCAAACCTACATCCGCGATACCGGAGAAACTCTGGGAGATCTCTCCATGCCTGTCTTCGTTCATGGCAAGCATTGGGGAGCCGTCAGGTTCGGGTTTGATCCCAAGGTAGTTGTAGAAGTGTCCGACGGCCGCGACGAAATACCAGGTTGATTCTTTTCGCTGCTCTGGTGTAACTTTCCCTGCATCCGGCGAATCTGATTTCAAGTCTGCAGGTGCAGACCTGCCGGACGACCTAACTCAAGAACTCACTCCTAAGGAGAAAACTATGAAGAAGTTTGTCGGCAGTTTGATGCTTGCATGCATGCTGGCGGCCCCGATGGGCGCCTTCGCCCAGGACACGATGAAAAAAGATGACACGAAAAAAGAAGACTCGATGAAGAAAGACGACTCGATGAAGAAGAGCGACACGAAGAAGACCAAGAAGGCCAAGGCCGCAAAGAAAGACACGATGAAGAAGGACGACAGCATGAAGAAAGACGACACTATGAAGAAGGACGCGAAGCCAAACTAGTCTGTCGTCCAGGGATTAGAGGCGCGGGCCCCTGCGTCCGCGCCGTTTGTTTTTTTGTTAGCCGCCAGCAATTGGCGGAGGGGGAAGTTCGGATCGCGAAACTGAAACCGCCGCCGGGGTTTCGACCGCCGCACCGCATGCCCCGCAAATCGATTTGCAGCCCCGTAGGACGCGTTTGGGAGCTTAATCCACAGCTGAGTGCCCCTCAATGAAAACCGTCGCTCTGCGGGCTCGGTAAATCGATTTACCTCCCGAACGCAAATTGCCCTTGCAGATTCAACGATTTAGCGACGGTTTTCTATAGCTTCTAGAAATACTAGGCAAAAACGTGGGGCCGTCTTACCGGGAATCAACAACTTACGAGGGAATGTAGCGCCGCCGTCCCTTCGGCAAGCTCAGGGCAGGCTCCGGTGGCTCTCCCGCGGGCGTCCCGCCCGCAGCGGCTAACGTCCGGTCACGCTGAGAACTTCTGCCGGCTCGTCTTCGTCTTCCTCTTCCTGCTGCCCGCCGTCGGCAACTTCCGCCCCGGAGTGCCCAATCAACCCAGTCTTCAAATACTGCCGCAGGCAGCGTGTGCAAGGGACATAGCCTTCCTGCTCCGCTTCCTGGGCGGTCATCGTCCGCTCCGAAGCCTTGTCGTGAATGTACTTGCATCCCGGCACGTGAAAGAGCTTCGATCCATCTGAAACGACGACCACCATGTCAGGAGGAATGTGATTGGCGGGCTCCGCCTGGTGCGATCTGAGAAAATGTCCGCGAGTCAGTGAGTTGGTCAATAACACACTCCCCGCAATCAGCGCCATCGCCGCCACCGGCACCAGCCACGCCGACCAACTCGACCATCCCCTGCCCTTCACCGCATCTTGCGTGAGCCGCTTCTCCAGCCTCCGGCTGAAACCTGCGGGAACTTCCAGCATGCGCTCATCGCCATAAAGCTGGACCACGTTGCGCGTTCCCGCCAACACTGAGGCGCAGCGCTTGCACGTGCGGAAATGCTCGTCCATCGAAGAGCGCAGCGTTGCCTCCACGTCGCCATCGATGTAATTCGAAACCTCGCGCCATACCTGTTCGCAGTTTAACTTGTTGTCTACCATGGCTTGGTTCCCTTCTCGAATGGCAGCCGGCTGAACCAGCCCTGCTCCCATCCGGCGGCCAGCAAGTCGCGCAGCATCAGCCGCGCGCGCAACAGCCGCGTTTTCACCGAGGCCACCGAGATGCCCAGCGCCTCGGCCGTCTCCTGAATGTTCAGGTGTTCCATATCGCGCAGCACAAAGACCTCGCGATACTTGCGATCAAGCGTGCCGAGCGCCTGCGCCAGCCGCTGCCGCACTTCCTTGCGCTCCAGCGCTTCCGAGGGAATCTCGCGCCAGTCGGCGAAATCCCGCGGAGCATATTCGCTTTCTTCGTCGCTGGAACGATAACCGTCGAGTCCTTCCATGGGCACAGTTCGCTCCCTTCGCCGGCGCATCAGGGCCTGGTTCACCGTGATCTGGATCAGCCACGTGCTGAAGCGGGCCTCGGCGCGGAATTGCCGGATGTTCGCAAACGCCTTCAGCATCGCCTCCTGCGCCGCATCTTCGGCGTCCTGCTCATTGCGGAGAATGGCGAGCGCCGCCGCGTAGACGCGCCGCTCATAGGGCCGCACCAGCTCGTAAAACAATTCATGCTGGCCACGCTGCACCTGCAGGATGAGATCCTGCTCGCGCGGAACGCCTTGCGCCGGATTGTTCAACGCCATGCTTGGTTCGGACATTTTGCTTAGCATCCGCACATCGCAGCGGCTAAAGCCGTCTCGCATTTGGGGCTGGAACGGTATGGCTGAAGCCATACCCTGATACGAACCTTGATATGAGCCTTGCGTAATCACAGATTCGTATCAGGGCACGCATGCGTAATCACAGATTCGTATCAGGGCACGCATTCATGCGTGCCGCAAACGCACCACTCTCACCCGCGCCTTCAGGCGCTGCCCTTTCAGTATTCCGGATCTTTCTTCCATCCCGTCAGCATCGACATGAAGTTATTCCAGCCGTGCAAGATCACCATGACCAGATGTCCCAGGATGAAAAACAGGATTGCCCACATCACGGCGAAATGCCAGATTCGCGCGTAATGAAAGCCTCCCATCATCCAGCCCAGCCAGGAAAACTGAACCGGCTTCCACACTACTAGGCCGGTCAGCACCGATAGAACTCCCAGCACGATGGCTGTCGTGTAGGCGTGCTTCTGCAGCGGGTTGTAGGCTTCACGCGCCGGCGGCTTCGGCCCGAAAAAGAAATAATGCTTCACCATGGGCCAAACGCCTGGGACGTCGCGATGCGTGAACAGGACCTGGCGATAGTTGCCGCTGAAAATTTGATAGCCGAGATAGAGGAGGCCCGTTGCCATGTAGATCCACATGAAGGTGAGGTGCCACTGCAACGCTCCGCCGAGCCAGCCGCCGATGGCGAACTGCTTTGGCCAGTGCAGCAAGTCTTTCTGCGGAATTTTCGCGCCGAAGCTGGGGAAGGCGCGGAAAATCTGCAAGCCGCTGCCAACCATCACGAACAGCGCGATGACATTCAGCCAGTGGCACAGGCGCACGATGAACGGGTGCTCATAGACCGCGCGCGCTATGACGACGGGCGGTACTTCTTCGCCGTCGGCGTTCTTGCCCTTAGGCTGAATGATTTCGATGACTGCGCTCATTGCACCTCCAAATTGCGGCCGCTTAGCGCCGCCGTCCCGGCGGCTGTCGCGGGGGCGTCGCGCCCCCGCAGCGATCGAAACTCCGCGAAAAGCCGGCGGGACGCCGGCGCTACAAAAAACGCTACAACCCGTAAAACCACGAGTAGCCCTGGTCTTCCCAGTAGCCGACCCTATCGAGCACGTGCGTGACTTTCAAATCCGTTAAATACTTGGCCTGCTTGTAGCCGATCTTGGTGGGAATCTGCAGACGCAGCGGCGCGCCGTGCTTACGCGTGAGTGGCTGCTCGTACATTTCGTAGCAAAGCAGCGTCTGGGGATGCAGCGCCGTCGCCATGTCGAGCGATTCGTAATAGTCGTCGGCGCATTCCACCGTGATGAAGCGGGCTGTGGGGTCGGCGCCGATCAACTGCAGAAAGTCGGAGAGGCGCGCGCCTCCGAAGCGGCCAATTACGTCCCAGCCTTCGACGCAGATGTGGCGCGTGTTCTGGCGATAGCGGGGCAGTGCCTGCACCTGGGCCAGCGTGTATTCGCCGGGCTTCTTCACCTCGCCGCTGACCGTGAGCGTCCAATTTTCGAAGATCACTCCGGGATCGTCTACGTCATAGTCGTTGATGGGAAACTTCGCGAATGGAGTCAGATCTGAATTGTCGAACGTCGGCGCCAGGTGGTTGGAGCGGAAAAGCCGCGCCGCAGCCCAGTCGCTGAATCCCAGGCCCTTCTTTAGCAAACTCTCCTGAAGGCTGGGAATGGCGAATGCGCCCAGCGCCAGCAGGGGCGTCAGTTTAAGCAGTTCGCGGCGGCCGTTCTGGCGGAATTTCTTTTCGTCCATCTGGCGGGCGTTTTTCTTCATGCAGCCTTCTCAGATCATTCTCTTTCGCCCCTTCCAGGGCTTTGTTTCTACTCCACTTTCGGACCCACCGCTCACGCCCCTTCGACTTCGCTCAGGGCAAGCCATATGGGCTGCATTCTTGCGCCGCTTCGCGGCTGTCCCGGATTCTGGGATCCCGGCTAACCCGTTCCGCATCCATGGGATTCTTGAGACTCGCCGAAGTTTCGCTTACCCCCCGTTTGGGAATCATACCCCTTTCGTGGGGGGTGCAAGAGGCATGTTTTGCTGGCCTTTCCAGCGGTTTCGAGGCATACTAGCGGCAGCGATATCCTCCCCCCAGGAGCCCGGCTTCCGGCATGTCGGATCTGCACATCACTGTACCGAAGGTGGATCGCGCCCTGCTTACACAGAGCAGGCGGCGTGGGCCGCAGGATCCCAAGCAGCGGAAGTTGATGGTCAGTTCGCTGTGCCTGCTGCTGCTGGCGTTGGGCATCGTGCTGTGGCGTAACCGCGACTTCTGGTTTCCGGATTCTCCGGACGCGGAGACCGAGGAACCGATGGAGAGTTCGCCCGCAGCCAACGTTGTCACGACGCAACCTCCTGTAGCGATCGTTAAGCCCGCGATCAAAGCGAAGGCTAAGGGTAGACACCACATCGCGGTGACGGCGAAGGCTCCCGCTGCGCCAGCCCCGGCGCCGCCCGCTGTCGAAACTACGCGCACCGTATTGCCTCCTCTCGAAGTGGAGGTTGTGGCTGGCGACACCCACCGCAAGATTCGTCCGGGCAGCAGTTCCGTACGGGTCGATTTGCAACCCGGCACGCCGCCGCAACCGGTCACCGAAGCTGGCGTCACCGGCGATAGCGAGACTGCGGCAAAAGTTACGAACGATGCCGCGGAGCGCGTGCAAATGTCCGCCGGCGCTTCTGACATCGTGACCACTCCGGTGAGGCCCAATTATCCGCTGCTGGCGCGGCAGATGAAGGTGCAGGGTTCGGTGATTCTGCAGGCGTTGATCAGCAAAGATGGAGTCATCCAGAATTTGCGCGTGGTGAGCGGACCGCACATTCTCGCCGGCGCGGCGCAGGACGCCGTGCGGCAGTGGCACTTCAAACCCCACTTTGAGGGCAGCGAAGCCGTTGAGACTCAGGCTAAGATCACGGTTAACTTTACGATCTCAACTAATTAAGGTCTTAGGTTTCAGGTCTTGGGTGTTATGGTTGCCTAAGACCTAGCACCCAAGACCTGACACCCGAACATGGCAAAGTTCCTGTTTACTGTAGTGATGGCGGCTATCGCCACAATCCTGACCCAGGGCGCCCCTGTGGCTTTCAAGATTTCCAGCACGAGTTTTTCCAACGGCGGCGACATCGCGAAAAAATTTACCTGCGACGGGGCCGATGTGTCTCCGCAGTTGGCGTGGACCGATCCGCCCGCCGGGACCAAGAGTCTGGCGCTGCTGGCGGATGATCCCGATGCGCCCGTGGGCAACTGGAATCACTGGGTCTTGTGGAATCTGCCTGCAGAGAGCCGGCAGTTGGCGGAGAACGTGGCCAAGGCCGCGCAGTTGCCGGATGGTTCTCGCCAAGGGTTGAATGATTTCAAGAAGGCTGGCTATAACGGGCCATGTCCGCCTATGGGCAAGCCACATCGCTACTACTTCAAAATCTTCGCTCTGGACACAAAGCTCGATCTCAAGGGCAATGCTGGAAAACCCGAACTCGAAGCCGCCATGAAGGGGCACATTCTGGCGCAGGCCGAGTGGATGGGCCGGTACAAACGCTAGGCGGAAGCGAAAAAAGCCTTTAACCGCAAAGGTCGCGAAGAGGACGCGAAGGACGCAAAGCCCGAACCGAATCCTGTAATCCAAACTTCCACAGGGTACAATCGTTCGACATACGATGCCCTTGACTCCCGGAAGCCGGTTGGGACCTTACGACATTATTGCGCCGCTTGGCGCGGGCGGCATGGGTGAGGTGTATCGCGCGACCGATACGAAGCTTGGGCGCGACGTGGCTCTCAAGGTGCTGCCTGCCGAGATGGCGCACGATCCTGAGCGGCTGGGGCGCTTTCGCCGTGAGGCCAAGACTCTGGCCCAACTCGATCATCCGAACATCGTCACGATTTACTCGGTGGAGGAGTGTGACGGCATCCACTTTCTGACCATGCAGTTGGTCGAAGGCGCGGCACTGGATCACCTTATCCCCGCCGGCGGGCTTCCGGTGGAGCAGATCGTTGAGATTGCCAGCGCGCTGGGCGACGCGCTGGCGGCGGCTCATGACAAAGGCATTGTGCATCGCGACTTGAAGCCCGCCAATGTCATGGTTTCGAACGAAGGTCGCGTGAAGGTGCTGGACTTCGGGCTGGCCAAAGATGTGAGCGCGACTGACCCCGCCGACGCCACGCTGACATCAGATCACCGCACGCAGGCGGGCATGGTGATGGGAACGCCGGCTTACATGTCTCCGGAACAGACAGCGGGGCGACCGCTCGATCATCGCACCGACATTTTTTCTTTGGGCGTCATGCTGCACGAGATGGCTACGGGACGGCGGCCCTTCGAGGGGAGTTCTTCCGCCGAGTTGATCTCTGCGATTCTGCGGGATAATCCGCCGCCGGTTACCGACGCGCGACCCGATCTGTCCAGCGATCTGGCACGGATTGTGCGTCGTTGTCTGGAAAAAGACCCGCGGCATCGGGTGCAGACGGCGCGCGACGTCAGCAATGAGTTTCGCGATCTGTCGCGGCAGACCGCTAAGCAGGTGGCAACGGCAACGCCACCGGCGCCGCGTGCAACGATCGCGGCCGATTCTGGCACTGCCCGTGCCGACGAAGGGTTCTGGGTTGCGGTGCTGCCCTTCAAATATGCGGGCACGAGCGCGGAACTGAAGGCGCTGGCAGATGGGCTGTCCGAAGAAGTCGTCACCGGATTGTCGCGCTTCTCCTATCTCCGGGTGATCGCGCGGAGTTCGACTACGCGTTACGCGAATGAATCGGTGGACGTACGCTCCGCGGGGAAAGAGCTGGGCGCTCGCTACGTGATGGAAGGAACACTTCGTCAGGCGGGAACCAAGCTGCGCCTCGCGGTGCAACTTGTCGATGCAGTTTCCGGCGCTCATCTCTGGGCTGAGAACTACGAAAGAGGCTTCAATCCCGAATCCGTCTTTGAACTTCAGGACGAACTCGTTCCTCGCATCGTTTCCACAGTCGCTGATCGACACGGCGTTTTACCGCATAGCATGAGCGAGGCGGTGCGGAACAAGGACGAGGCCCGGTTGACCCCGCATGAGGCCGTGCTGCGCGCCTTCGGCTACTTCGAGCGCATCACCCCGGACGAGCATGCCATCGTGATGCGGATTCTCGAGCGCGCCGTTAAGGACGCTCCCGAACAGGCGGATTGTTGGGCCATGTTGTCGATGCTCTACCGGGGTGGGTTCGCGCAGGGGTTCAATCCCCTGGCCGACTCCCTTGGCCGGGCGCTCACCGCCGCCCAGCGCGCAGTGGACGCGGCGCCCTCCAATCATCTTGCGTATTTCGCCCTGGCCAGTACGCTTTTCTTCCGGAAAGACAAGCTGGCGTTCCGGGTGGCGGCGGAAAGATGCCTTGAACTCAATCCTATGGATGGGTCGAGCATGGCCTTTCTCGGAATGCTGATGGCGGGTTCCGGCGATTGGGACCGCGGCACGGCCCTCGTCGAGTCGGCGATGCGACTGAACCCGAACCACCCCGGGTGGTACAAATTTGCCATCTTTTACAGCGCCTATCACAAGCGCGAATACCGGCAGGCGCTGGAGGCCGCTCTGGGAATCAACTTGCCCGGCTACTTTCATACCCATGCCGCGCAGGCCGCGGCCTACGGTCAACTCGGCCTTCGCGAGGAGGCGCAAGGGCCGTTACAGCAGTTGCTGGGCCTCCGTCCCGACTTCGCTACTGCCGCGCGTGAGGAATACGGAAAGTGGCAAGAGCCACCAGAGGTAGAGCACCTGCTCGAAGGCCTGCGCAAGGCGGGACTGGAGATTGAAGGCGAAGCGGGAAAGGCTGTTGCGGCGAAGGCGTCCGATTCGGGCGCGGTTCGTGCCGAGGCAGGATCTTCGTCTACGCAGCGTGTCGCGGGAAGCAAACGGAGCAGAATCGCTTGGGCAGTTGCCGTGATCTTGCTGGTGATCGGCGCGGTTGGAGTTGCTTATCTGAAAACATCCAAGACGGGTCAGATTGATTCCATCGCCGTTCTTCCTCTGGAGAATCGGAGCAACAACGCCGATTCCGACTACATTCCCGATGGCATCACGGAGAGCATCAACAACAGCCTGGCGCGGTTGCCCAGCCTGACGGTGATTCCGCACAGTGTGGCTTTCCACTACAAGGGCAAGGCGATGGATGTCCGGAAGGTGGGCGAGGAGCTTCATGTCCAGAGTGTGCTCGCGGGCAGCGTGGCGCAGCGCGGCGACGACCTTACCATCAACGTGGAACTCGACGACATTCGCAGCGGCAAACAGCTGTGGGGCGAGCAGTATCACCGCAAGCTGGCCGATCTGCTGGCGGTGCAGAGCGACATCGCCAAGGAAGTTTCTCAGCGGCTGCGTTCGCAACTATCGGCAGAGGACCAGAAAAGATTGACGAAAGGCTCCACTGATAATTCTGAAGCCTATCGGCTTTATCTCAAGGGCAAGTTCTACACCGACAAATTCACCAAGGAAGGATTTGAGACCGGCATCGACTACTTCAATCAGGCCATCGCCGTCGATCCCAACTATGGACTGGCCTATAGCGGTTTGGCATACAACTACGTGAATCAGATTGACTGGTATATGTCTCCCAGCGAAGCGGGGCCCAAAATAAAAGAAGCTGCGGGGAAGGCGTTGGCGATCGACGCGTCGGACGCCCGCGCCCACCTCATGCTGGCGATATTAGCCCACTGGTATGACTGGAACTGGGCGGCGGCGGAAGACGGATTCAAGCGAACCCTTGAATTGAATCCCAACAATGCAGAGGCGTACTTGTACTATGCGTGGTTCCTGACGTCGATGGGGCGGAACGACGAGGCTATCGCGGAAGCCAGGCGAGCCCAGCAGGCCGATCCACTCTACCCGTTTGCGAGCTTCAGCACGGGAGCGGTTTTACTGTTTGCACGACAGTGGGACCCGGCGATCGAGCAACTGCATCGTGCCATCGAACTGGATCCGAATTTCTGGTTCAGTCATTGCTTTCTGGGACGGGCGTACGAGCGGAAACGAAAATTCCCGGAAGCGATTGCAGAGTTTCAGCGTGCGCTCGAAATAGAAAAAGACAACGGCGAGATTTGGTCAGGCCTGGGAAATGCCTACGCGGTGTCGGGAAAGAAAGCGGAAGCACAGAAGGTTTTGGATCATTTGAAGGAATTATCGACGCATGGCTGGGTGGCTCCTTACAACGTCGCAGCAATTTATGCGGGGCTGGGCGATAAAGATCAGGCCTTCGCCTTGCTCGAGCGGGCCTATAAAGACCGGTCCTACTATATGGCTACTTATCTGGCCACGGACGAGCGGCTGGACAGCCTGCGGTCCGATCCGCGCTTGGTTGACTTGAAGAAGCGGGTTGGGCTGCCTTAGTGAGGAAGTGGGTAGTACCCTAGGTGCCAGCCTCGGCATCGAGAGCGCCTCGCTGGGCTCGGCTGAACCCTTCGACTACGCTCAGGGCAGGCTCGCGAATGCGCCCGTTCCCACACGAGTTGGACGGCCGAAGCGGCTGTCTCCACATGAGCATTTTGTGGCCTCCACAAATAACGAGCGCCTCGAATCTCTTTCGAGATCGAGGCGCCCGGGCAGCCCTCCCCCAGAACTGCTCACTTGCGAAAGTAAAGGTGCGGCAGGATTTTGCAAATAGCACTCCTGTGCTATTCGAACTGCCCTAAAGTGCCATCCCTGACCGGCGCCATTTTCGGCGCCGGCCCCTCGGCGCCGCGCCGGCAAGACCTAGCAAGCTACGTCTCTACTACGCATGGGCAATTGCCCACCGGGACCCTCTGGAGTTGGCGCGCCTTTTTGTCGATGAATAGATCAGCAGGATTGTTGCACGCCACCATGCCAGCATTTCAAGATCCCGAGACGTACCGCGACATCCTCGATGGCCTGCAAATCGGGGTGAGCGTGCTTGATCTGGAGAAAAAAATTATCTTCTGGAGCGACGGGGCGGAACAGATCACAGGCTATACGCGCATCGACGTGCTGGGCCACTCCTGCGCCGAAAGCATTCTGCTGCATTGCAACCAGTCCAGTTGTCAAATGTGTGCCGGAAAATGTCCCATGGCTATGGCGCTCCACGATGTGAAGGCGGTGGAAGGCATGAGCTTTATCCACCACAAGGCGGGACATTGGATTCCGGTGCACACCTGGGCGATTCCGCTGCGGAATAAGCGCGGGTCGATCATCGGCATCATCCAGACGTTTGAAGACGATTCGGTGGTGGCCGCTCCCGAACCGGTCGGCCGCAGCAGCATGGCGCGGCGCTGGCTGGATGACATTACCGGGCTACCGACGCAGACGATGATGCTCTCGCACCTGCATACTACGTTGCGCGCGTTTACGGAGCGTCAAATTCCCTTCAGCATCGTTTGCCTCGAAGCCCACGAGATCGGCCAATTCCGGGCCAGGTATGGGCAGGAGGCGAGCAAGTCCATCCTGCAGGTGCTGGCGCAAGCTTTGCGTAACACGGTTTGGCCCACAGATTTTGTGGGCCACTGGAGTGAGAGCCGATTTCTGGTGATCTTGAGCGGCTGCGTCGAGAGCGCCCTGCCTTCCGTCTGCGATCGCATCGCGAAGATGACGGCCAGCGCCACCATTCAATGGTGGGGAGAAAAATTGTCGGTGAAGATTCTGATCGGGCAGGCCAGCGCTGCGGCCAGCGATACCGTGGAATCGATCCTGCAGCGGGCACAGCCTGCGCCGAGCGGAAATCAAGCCGCGCTGGCTGCCGGCGCCGCTGTGGCCGCAGGCGCTCGTCCGCCGTCAAGGAGTTGAGTTAAGAATTAAGCGCTTCAAGTTAAATCATGTTCGCGATTATCGGCATTGTCGTGGTGTTCGGCTGCGTGGTGGGCGGCTATCTGATGGAGCACGGGAATCTCCGCGTCCTGATTCAGCCGGCGGAATTGGTGACCATTGGCGGCGCGGCCATTGGCACCATCCTCATCGCCAATCCGCTGCACATTCTCAAGCAGATTGGGGGCGGGATTGGCGGCGTCTTCGGCGGTTCCAAGTACACCAAGCAGGCCTACATCGCTTCTCTGAAGATGATGTATGACCTGCTGAACAAAGCCCGGAAAGACGGGCTGATGGCGCTGGAGAACGACGTGGAAGAACCGGAGAAGAGTCCGGTGTTTTCCAAAGGGCCACCCGTTTTCAAGAACCATCACGTGCGCGACTTTGTGTGCGACACGCTGCGCATGGCGATCACGGGCATGGATGCTATCGATCTGGATCAACTGCTGGACCTGGATCTGGAAGTGAAGCATCATGACGCCGAGCAACCCACTTCCGCCCTCACCAGTGTGGCCGATTCCCTGCCCGGGCTGGGCATTGTGGCTGCGGTGCTGGGCATTGTGATTACGATGAGCGCGATGGGAGGGCCTCCGGAAGAAATTGGAAAGAAAGTGGCGGCGGCGCTGGTGGGCACGTTTTTGGGGATTCTGCTTTGCTATGGGCTGGTCGGCCCCGTCTCGGCGAACATGACGAAGATGGCTGCCGAGGAACATGCTTACCTCTACGTGCTGCGGGTTCTGATCATTTCTTTTCTGAAGGGCACGGCGCCCATCATGGCGGTGGAAGTGGCGCGGCGCGCGGTGCCGGGTCATGTGCGCCCCTCGTTCAAGGAAGTGGAAGAAGCCTGCCGGAACCGGGCGGCAGCTGAGGATCCCGCAGGCGCTGCCGCGCCCGCCGCCGAAGCCGCGCCCGCCGCGGCTCCCGAATAAAGATCGACGTTTGGAGCGCGCTCAATGAACAACACTCGTCCCATCATCATCGTCAAGAAAAAAGGTGGACACGGCGGCCATCACGGCGGCGCGTGGAAGGTTGCCTACGCCGACTTTGTAACTGCGATGATGTCTCTGTTCATCGTGCTATGGCTGCTGAGTTCGAGCAAGAAAGTGCAGGAAGCGGTCGGCGGGTATTTTAAAGATCCGGCGGGTACTGCCCAGAAAATCGGCTCGACCATGGCAGGCGCGGGCGAGAATTTCATTCTTACCAAAGACAACATGCCGAAGCTGAAGGAACAGTTGGAGCAGAAAATCCATGAGCTGACCAGCTTCGAAAAACTCAAGAACCACATCGAGATGACGGTCACAAGCGAGGGCCTGCGCATCGAACTGATGGAATCGGTTTCTGGAACTTTGTTTGACAACGGCAGTCCCAAGTTAAACGCCGACGGCCGCGAGCTGTTGATCTCGCTGGCGCAGGAAATGGGGAAGCTGCCGAATAAGATTTCGATCGAAGGGCATACCGATTCGAAGCCTTATGCCACGACGGGAAACTACAGCAACTGGGAGCTATCCACCGATCGCGCCAATTCTGCGCGGCGTTTGATGCAGGCCAACGGACTGGGAGCCGACCAGGTCAGCCAGGTGCGCGGATTCGCCGATCAGCGTCTGAGAAAGCTAGAGGATCCGTTTGACCCTTCGAACCGGCGGATTTCGCTGATCGTGCAATACACGGTGAAGACCGACGACGACACGCCACCCCCTTCCGAGGGCAAGAAACCGGATGAGAGCGGCTCGGCACCGCCCGCTGAAACTTCTGGGAAGAAGGAATAATTCCAGTGTCGGTTGCCATCTCTGTATAGTGTGCGGCTGTTCTCTGCGTTAACATTTGATCGGCTTCGGCAAGAGCAGAGCCTATCATCGCGGAGTGAAGTGGAGAAGGGCCGCGGAGTGCGCGGAGGACCGGGCTGATTGCACGCTTGATGAAGAAAGCGTCGTCTTGAAACAACTTAACAATTGCTTCCCGCCCATCGCCGAAATTCACCTGTATCATCCCGCATTCGATCGAGTATGAGTCGCGTACGCATCACTCGAATATGGATGTGTACGACCGCTTGCAGCCTGAGGATCTGAAGCAGGCGGCGGTGATTGTCGCCGGCTTCGTCTACGACGCGGCCATGCGCGACGAGATGCTGCCGCGCAAGCCGATTGAGAAGGCGCTGCCCAAGGAATGGGCGAAGAAAGACGAAAATGAACGGCGCAGTCACAACCTGGACATCGCGTCGCTTTTCTCGCTCCTCATGCAGAAAAAAGTGAGGAACAGCGGGTAGCCGATGCCGACCGCGGTAATTGGCCAACCAGCTCTGTGCGTAACCACGCCGGTCAGGATGAATACGGGCACACCTATCCATGCCGAGGCTTGTGCAAGAACCGAAGTGTGCCGGGACCGCAGCAGCAGAGCGATCCCCGCCGCGAGCAGCAGACCGCCGGCGAGAACGCCCAACACGCCGGCTATGAGTGGATAGCGCTCGCTTTGCAAAAATCCCAGATAGACCATTTCTTGCGCTCCCCCGGCAAATTCCAGAACACCAAAAACCATGGCGAATAAAGCGACAGGCATTCGACCGCGCATAGAAAACATCTCCTTGAGAGTAGTCAGGCCGCAATGTTCATTTTTATTTTTGCGGCGGAGCCATCGGCATCTCCGACAACCGGTGCACTCCAGAGCGGCGCAGGGCGAAGAGCACAGCCCATCCGATCGCCGCTGCCGCGTAGGCCGACAGGAAAATCACAGCCATCGCGGGAAAGAATGTGAAGTGCTCCGGATGGATTGGAGGGAGTTGTTGAGGATACGCGAGAGGCAGCGACTCCTCGATCGCGGTGGCCTTCTCGATGGTCAGAATTACTCCCGCCAGGATTATGGCCATCAGTATCGGAGTGGCTTTGGGGAAACGGAATTCAGAACGCATGGTGAACCTCCTTGGTGGGAACAGCGAGTGTGAGCCTTGCAAACGCTCTTGCAGTGCGCCGTGCAGCAGCCCCGTGAATTCGCGGAGAAGGAACGCTGCGCGCGACAAGAACTGCTGGCTCAACATTTCGGTATGAACTTCGTTGAACACGCCGGTCATTTCGTCGCCGTACTCGTGACGGTAGGTTGCGGGATACAGGTAGAGCAGGCCTCGGTATAGGAAGAGCATCGGTTAAAGCTCCTTCCGCGCCACGCGCAGGTTGGCGACTCTGGCGAGGTGCTTGAGCCGGCTGGCTTCTAGTTGCAGGTTGCGACGGCCGGCGGGAGTTAGGCGATAGGCCTGGCGGCCGCGGGAGCTGTCTTCTTCTTCGAAGCGCTGGATCCAGCCATCTTCCAGCAGACGCCGCAACGCTCCGTAGAGCGTGCCGGTGCTCAGCGTGACGCGGCCATCGCTCATCTCCTCGACATCTTTCAGAATGGAATAGCCGTGTCGAGGCTGCTCGGCGAGGCTTAGCAGGATCAGAAGTACGGGTTCGGTTAGGGGCGCGACTTGCATATGGCCTCTGGCGACATGTCGTCTGACGCCATATTGAGGGATTGGGAGCTTTCAGTCAAGGAAAAAGTGAGGAATTCTGCCTCCGACAAGCCGAATGATATAGTCGAGTCGGCATGATCCGAGTCATCAAGATCGGCTTTTGGACGATGCTTGGTGGAATACTCGGCATCATCATGGTCGTGACTCAGGGGGTTGGCCCCTGCGGCCCTAGTTCGGCGGTGGGGGCTCTCCTGTTACTGGGCGGAATAGTTACAGCCGTTTTTGGCTTCCTATTGGTGGTCAGCGCGTTTGCTTGGAACGCCGTCCGACAGCCCAGAACCAAAGTTTAGTTCGCTTCCCAGCTCTTGGGCACATTCACATACGAACGATCGAGCGCCGCGACTGACGGGCATCCGAGCAACCGCAGAGTGCGTTCGACGTCCGTCCGAAGAATCTGGATCGCGCGGTCTACGCCCGCTTCACCCGCGGCGGCCAGGCCGTAGGCGTAGGCGCGTCCGCAGAGCACGGCTTTCGCTCCCAGGCAGAGGGCTTTTACGATGTCGGAACCGCGGCGAATGCCTCCATCCATGTAGACCTCGATGCGGCCTTGCACGGCTTCGACGACTTCGGGCAACGCGCGCAACGAGGCGGGAAGGCCGTCGAGCTGGCGTCCGCCATGGTTCGAAACCGAAATCGCTGCGACTCCTTCGTCGACGGCGCGGCGCGCATCGTCGGCTGTCAGCACGCCTTTGATGACGATTGGACCTTTCCAGATTTTCCTGATCCAGACCAGGTCGGCCCAGGTCGGCGTGGATTCCGCCAACGCGGCATTGATGTCGACCAGGGGCATCTGTCCTTTGCCCGGGATGATCACGTTCGGAAGTCCGGGCAGGCCGCCGTCACGCAGGTAGTCGATAAGCCAGCCGGGGCGCGAGAGAATTTGCGGAACGTACGGAATTTTTTCCAGCACGCTGCCGCTGATGAGTTCCTTCATGCCGTTGCGGTAGTCGCGCTCGCGGATTCCCGACACCGGAGTATCAATGGTCACGACCAGAGCGGAGAATCCAGCCACGCGCGCTCTTTCGATCACGCCCTCGGCAGCACCGCGTCCGCCCATCAGGTAGAGCTGATAGAAAACGGGTCCTGTCGAACCGGCCTTTACATCCTCGAGCTTGTGTCCGGAAATCGTGGAGAGAATGTATCCAGTGCCGGCCCTGCCTGCCGCGCGGGCAGCGGCCACTTCGCCTCCGGGATGCATCAGCCGGCTGTAGCCAACCGGGGCTAGCAGGAACGGAAGAGAAAGTTTGTGACCAAGCACTGTCGTGCACAGGCTGCAGTCGGCGATCGCAACCGCATGCCGTGGGCGGAAGGTAACATCGTTAAATATCCGGCAATTCTCGCGGAGAGTGACTTCGCCCTCAGCGCCGCCATCGAGGTAATCGAAAACCGATTTCGGAATTCGTTCGCGAGCGATAGGCCGGAAGTCTTCGATGCAAACCACACGGGGCGATGCTACGGAGCGGGCAGCTCTTGTCATCTGCACTCCAGTTATTCACAACTTTGAAGCAGCCCGTTATGGTACCACTGTGCGCCACCGCACGGGGATAGAAATCTGATGGTCCTCAGATTGACTCGATGCCGGTGTGACGAGCCTTTAGCTGCAGCAGAAACAATGTCTGTTTCGCCGCCGACAGCCCACGGACTATTTTCCTGCCATCAGTTTTTCCACCTCGTCTGCCGCTGAGGGCAGCGCCCCGCTCAGCTTGATCAGCTTGCCGTCCGGTTCTACGTAGTAATCATCTTCAATGCGCACGCCGAGATTCTCCTCAGGAATGTAAATTCCCGGCTCGATGGTGAACACCTGGCCGGGTCCGAGCGGAGCGTTGAAGTCAGTCGAGTCGTGAACATTCAGCCCTACGGGATGGCCCAGGCCATGGATGAAATATTTTCCCAGCGGCTCGCCGTGCAGATCTTTGCCATGAGTGTTGATGTAGTCGAAAGCGACTTTGTAGATCGAGTTGGGATCGTCGCGCTTCATGGTCGACTTGCCCGAAACAAAAGCCGCGGCCGCGGCGGTTTGCGCGCCCAGAACAATGTCATAAATCTCGCGCTGGCGCGCGGTGAAGTGGCCGTTGACGGGAAGCGTGCGCGTGATGTCAGAAGCGTACATGGAATATTCGCCGGCGGCATCGATTACCACCACGTCGCCGGACTTCATCACATTGTCGTCATCCGAATAATGCAGCACGGTTGAGTTGTAGCCCGAACCCACGATGGGCGCGTAGGCCACGCGCTCGCAGCCGCGCTTGCCCCACTCGTATTGCATCAGCGCGGAAATCTCGCGCTCGTTCACGCCCGGCTTCACGGCCTTGAATGCGGCAAAGTGCGCGGCCACCGAGGCGTCCACTGCTTTGCGAATGAGCGCAACTTCTCCCGCATCTTTGGTGGTGCGCAGCGAAGAGATCATCGGCCTCGCGTCTTGCAGGGATACGAACCCGAGCACCCACTTCATGAACTGCAGCGGCTCGGCGGAAGTGGAAGGCTGGAACTGAGTGGCGACATCGGTGTAGACCACGGGACGGCCGCCGACATATTTCCGAACTTCGTCGGGAAGCTGTCCCATGCTTTCTACGTGATCGAATCCGGTGATCTTCGGCGCCTCCGGATTCTCGGGGCCAAGCTTCGGGCCCGTGACTTTCTCCTGGAAGGAATTGCGCGGAGGCAGAAAAAGAATTTCGGTATAGGCGCGCGCGGGCGTGTCGCCTTTGGCCTCAGTGACCGAGGCAATCAGCAACGCGCTGCCCGGTTCGGCCAGGCCAGAGAGATAGTAAAAATTATCGTCCTGGCGGAAGCCGTAAACGTCGACCGGGTTCTCGGTGCCCGCGAACAGCACCACCACGCCACTTACCTTCCTGGCCAGAGCTTCGCGGCGCGCGTGATAGTCGGAGTTAGGCTGGCGATCTAAAGCGAAACTCGACTCAACTGCGAGTAGGAAGCCGGCAACTATAATCGCCCGGAAAGAAGCAGACTGCAATCTTCGCATTGTGGAATCCATCCGTTTCGTTTGACGTGCGCCCGCGCCTGCCGTCATCGGGCGGCGTTAGATTTTCGATTTAGACTATTTCTGCGCGCCCGTGGCGCTCTGCTTTGCCTGCAGGAACGAATCGACGTTGCTCTTGTCGATCAGGGCAGAACCAGTATCTACGAAGTATGGAATCGGAGCAAAACTGTCCTTCGACCAGTCTGTCTCCAGGGAAGACGGCTTGTGATGGTGCAGATTGTCGAGCATCTGCATGCCCACGAAGGCCATGGTGTAGGGCTTCTGCGAGATGGTCGCTGCAATGCCGCCCTTCTTGATCCAGTCCAGCGTCTCGGGATCGGTGTCCATGGCCATCACAACTTTGCCGGTGATGTGGTAGCTGTTGAGAACGCCAGCGACTTCCTTGCCCGATTGCGCCTCCAGGCAGACGAAGGCATCGACCTGATCTTTCTCTTTGCCGAGGATTTGAGTAGTGGTATCGAAGGCGATGCGCGGGTCGCCCTGAATATCGACTACGCGCGTGATCTTGATGCCGGCATGCTCGAGCGTATCCCGGTAACCGCGCAGACGGTCCTGCATGTTGTGCTGATCGGGCATAGTGAAGACCACGACGTTGCCCTTGCCCTTCAGTTCCTGTGCCAGACGCATGCCGCCACTCACGCCTGCCGCATAGTTGTTGGTGCCGATGAAGAACAGACGCTTGCTGCCGGGAGCGTCGGAATCCATGGTGATCACGGGAATTCCGGCGGCGATCGCCTTGTCGATGCTGTCTTTGAGCAAAGCGGGATCGGTCACCGCGAGCAGAATGCCGGTGGCTTTCTTCTGGATTGCCTGGTCGAGCGCATCGCGTTCCGCTTTAGGATCGTAGCTGATGGGGCCGACGAAATCAGCGCGCACCTTCAAGACTTGCGCCGCCTTCGTGAAACCCACGCCAGCAGCCTGCCAGTAGGGCACCTGGAGGTTAGCCGCCACGAATACGTAGTATTCATCGGAATCGTGGGCGCCACAACTGAGCAGGGTAGTGATCAGAAATGCGAGAACGAAGAGAGAAAGCAGTTTGCGGAGCATCGGAAACTCCTTCGGGCCGCCGACTTGCTTACGCGAAGTTCAACCGGCGTGCCGGTCCCGACGAGAAACTCTTGGCGACTGGATTGTAATCGAGCAGGCCAGCGAAAGAAAAGCAGCGGCAGCGCTACGATCTCATACTCCTACTGGGAACGGCTTGGTGTGGGTCTCCGCACTAAGCTCAACCCCGGCAAAACGGCCTTGCAGCAGAGACATCAATCCCGTGTACCAGTAGCCCACCACGAACAGCAGGAGGAATGGAACCGTAACGTAGTTCTCGTTCTCAACCGCATAGACGACAGTGAGCGCAAAGTAGGCACCGATCACCAGTTCGAGCCACGGCACCCATCCCAGGCGCTTGCGGTATTTGGTGGCGCCAACTTTGTCTTGCTTCGAAACCACGTGATATTTGGGGGTGCGCGCGAATGCGCTCTCCTTACCGATAAGCGCTTCGATCACGGCTTTGGTGTTGGTGATGGTCAATCCAATGCCGAGCGCCATGAGAACCGGCAGATACAGCAACGCCCGCGGCCAGCTCTTGGGAAACAGTTCGCGTTGCGAAACCAGGTAGAAGCTCGAAATCGAAAACGTGGACGCCATAAATAACGGCAGATCGATGAAGAGCATCTGAAACCATCCCTGATAAAAGCGGATGATCATGGCGGGCAACATCAGCACCGAAAGCACGATCATCAGTGGATAGCTGATGTTTGCGGTGAGGTGATACCAGGCTTCAATCTTGGTGTGAAAAGGGGCATCGCTGCGCAGCACGCGCGGCAGAATTTTCTTTCCTGTCTGGATCAATCCCTTGGCCCAGCGCGCCTGCTGGGTTTTGAACGCGGTCATCTCCACGGGCAATTCGGCGGGACACTCGACATCCTGCAGATAGATAAACTTCCATCCCTTGAGCTGCGCGCGGTAGGAGAGATCTGTGTCTTCAGTAAGTGTGTCGTGCTGCCAGCCGCCGGCTTCGTCGATGGCCGAGCGCCGCCACACTCCAGCCGTGCCATTGAAGTTGAAGAAGACACCGCTGCGGGCGCGCCCGGAGTGCTCGAGCACGAAATGGCCGTCGAGCAGAATCGCTTCCACCTGCGTCAAGAAAGAATAATTGCGGTTGATGTGGGTCCAGCGCGTTTGCACCATGCCGATCTTCGGATCGGTGAAGTGATGAATGGTGCGCATTAGGAAATCTTCCGAGGGAGTGAAGTCGGCGTCAAAAATAGCGACGAACTCACCTTTCGCGGTCTTCAGACCCTCGGCCAGAGCGCCAGCCTTAAAACCTTCGCGGTTGGTGCGGTGATGATAGGTAATAGGATTTCCCAGGGCAGCATAGCGCTCCACGAGACCGCGCGCGACCTCAACGGTTTCATCGGTAGAATCGTCGAGCACCTGAATATCGAGCTGCTCCCGCGGATACTTCAGCTTGCAGATCGACTCCAGCAGCCGCTCAACTACATACTGCTCGTTGAAAATAGGCAGTTGCACGGTAAGGCGCGGCAAGTCCTCGAAGTACGCAGCGGGCTCGGTGGTCCGGTTTTTCTTGTGCTTGTAGTACAGGTAAACCAGAATGTAGCGGTGCATTCCGTATCCGGCCAGCAGGATCAGCACAATGAAATAAGGGATCAGCAGCGCGCGATCAAACGCGTCGGTGTGGTAGAGACCCTGAAAAGTCTTATCCAAGAGATGCTGGCGGAGGTAGGGCCCAATGCCCTTGGGGGAAGCCCACACGGCCAGCAGCGAAGACAAGATGAGATCAGAGCGGAGCAAGGGGTCCGGTCGAAACCTTTATTCTACCGGATTCGTGGGGACTAGACTCAGATTACGAGGACCGGGTAGTGGTGCAGTTTGACCTGGACGGCAGTGTGGGCACGGGAGATCCCTCGTCCCGCTGGTGAAAACGCGGGCCTTCGGGATGACCCCGGAAAAGAGGGAGGCCCGGGATTTTCAAGCTGCACCACTGCTGAGGACTGCAACCGCTAGGTTACCGGTGCGTCCGCAGAGCGCTGTGCCGTTGCTCTTCTATACAATCGACTTGAACGATACGACGAATTGTGAAAAGGTTGCTGTCGCGACAGGAGGTCGCAGAAGCATGAAAAAAGCAATTATGGTTGCAGTAATAGCTGTAGCAGCAGTGTGTGTGACGCAAGCTCAGGACGCCACCGGAGACTGGCAGGGCACTATGGGAATTGGCGCGGGCGTGGTGCGGATCGTGCTCCACGTTACAAAGTCGCCTGAGGGAACTCTTAAGGCTACGATGGACAGCCCCGACCAGGGTATCGTGGGCATGCCCGTGGAATCGATCGCGCTTGAGGGAAACAAGCTAAAGTTCTCCACCAGCCAGGTTAAGGGATCTTACGAGGGCACGGTAAAAAACAACGGCACGATAACGGGAAACTGGCTGCAAACCCCGAACCGGACTCCGCTAGACTTCAAGAAATCCACCACGCCCATCAAGCTGGTGCATCCGGAAGCGCCGCCCTCCGATATTGATGGAACCTGGGAAGGGCAAGTCACGGTCCCATCCCTCCCGGACCCACAGGCCCCCAAACCCCAGCACCTCAGCTTTCACCTCAAGAATACCGGGGATGGTCTGCTCGGGACCTTCGACGATCCCGTGTTGGGCGTGAAGGGTTATCCGATCGTTGCGATAACCCGCAAGGGATCTTCGATCAAAATCGAGGTGCCGCAAGTCGGAGGTGAGGTTTCCGCCAAACTAAATAAAGATCTCAGCGTGATGAGTGGAGACTGGAACCAGACAGACCACACCTATGCGCTGACCCTGCGGCGCGTGAAGGAAGCGCCAGCTGAGCAAAAGCCAACTCCGGCTGCCGCGCCCGCCAAGAACTAAGGATTTGTGCTGTCATGCTCCGAGTCATCAAGAGAGCTTGGGGGTCGTTATTGGCGCCAGCTCGCGGAGTGCTCATGTCCCGCGAAAATTTCATGAAGCAGCTTTTGGAAACGCTGCATGAACGTCGCTGGTGGTGCTGGAGCCACTTGCGTGGCCTCGGTTTTTGCATCCACTTTTACTTCGGGAGCGGGAGCTGCACCAGCAGCCATGTCTTGCCTCCTGGAGATTACCTTTTAGAACCCTGCGTACGGATCGTTTGCCGAGGGGAGGTCGGAAGAGTTCTTGATTGACGCCTAATTCTAAGAAGGTTTTGATTCTGTCGGGAGATCACGAACGGCATAGCACGCAAGATTCTGGCGAGGTTGGGCAAAGCCCTAGTTAAGGAAGTATTGGCGCGGCCCAGCCGCTTCCAAAACTTAGAGCCGCCGCTTCCAATACCCAGGTTTTCGTTTGCCGTGGGCCACAGCTACGATGTTTACGAATTCTGCGCTATCCGGATAGACGGTTGAGAATGGGAACTGGTCAAGGATGAAGCGCCGGGTTCCGTAGAGATGTTTAGGCCAGCGTTGGAGAGCTTGGCGGATGCTTTCGATTGCAGAGAAGACTGCGGCGACGAAATCCGTACTCGCTTGGGGGCTGCGTTGGCCGTACCAGTCGTCGCCGCCTTCGATTTCCAGCCATGCGAGTGGATGCAGGCGGTACGGCTTACTTCTTGCCATTTGACAGCCGAGCTAATAGGCGCCGATGAACTTCCTTGCCCGGTATCATCTCGACTTTGCCGGACTGAATCTCTTCGACGCGGCGCTTGATTTCCTCTGCCCACGCCGCCTCGACCCCTTCTTCGGCTGGCTCGTCGTCGAGGCTTTCGATGAGGCGGTCGATGATGAGGCCGCGATCCTGGGTGGAGAGCGCCAGCGCTTTTTCGAGGACTTCGGAGACTTGCGGCGCAAGTTGCGGCATGGACACCTCGCTTCGGCTATTTTACCGTGGATTGCAAGTGTTGCAGGGCGCGAAGCTGGCGGTCCCGAAATGAAACCCTAAGTTAACAAATCTTCGCAACGGGCCGCATGAGCGCGCCGGAGTGACGTAAGCTTTCGGCGTGGGCCTGTGGTGTAACGGCAGCACGGTATCCTGCCAAGGTAACAGGTGAGGGTTCGAATCCCTTCAGGTCCACCTCTCCTTGCGGAGGGTATCGTCTCTCAGGACGAGTGGAGGGTTCGCGCGGCAGGGTACGACCCTCCTTAAAGTAACTTGATTTGCGGCGGGGTTGCTGCGACAATGATGGTGTTACCTTGGCGGGGTGCCGATTTATCGGTTCTCGCGACGGCCTCGGGATTCCGGGGCCGTTTGCTTTTTCAGCGGGCAATCAATTTCGCAAAATGAACTCACCCACAGCTTACGCCGTGGGCTGTATTCTGCCGCCGCTTCGCGGCTGGGGCACGAGCTTCACTTGAGTTGTAACTAAATGCCGCCGATAATAATAGTGATGCTTTGACGGAGTGCTGATTGTAAGCTGTCGTGAACGGCCTCGGAGATTCCGGGGCCGTTTGCATTTCGTCTACCCAGGAACAGGTGGAGGGTTCGCAGGACGGGGTGCGGCTCTCCTTAACGTAACTTGATTTACTGTGACCGCCGGGCCGATAATATAGTTGGTACCTTGATGGGGTGCCGGCTGCGGCTTTTGCGAACGGCCTCGGCTTCGCCGGGGCTTTTTGCATTTTTAATGCGATCAATCGAGCATTCCCATTTCTCACAAAGGCGGCGAGAGGTGGGCACCCGAGGGTTTCCAAATTACATCACTTTTGCTTGCACACGTAGACGGTCGGCGCACCCGCGACGGCCGTGCAGTCAAGCTTCGGCGTTGTCCTCTGCCTTGATACGAGTATCCCTGAGGTGATCGCGCAGAGCAGGAGGGTGACGTAGAGCGAGACAATAACAACACGAGGGCGCGCCTCCCGCAGTGCCTTCAGGTGGAACTTGCCCATTCCGGAGAATCGTCCGAATTGATGCGACAGGATAGCCACTTCAAATTCTCGCATCGCGTCAGGATCGTCTTCCCCTCTACTTAATGCGGCATAGTAGAGACTTAACACCTTCTCTGTTCTTTGGGCGTGAGAGAGCGCCCGCGAGTATAGCCACGAATGATATGCATCGACGAACGCTACGAGGAGAGTGACGACCACGGCCAGCGCTGCGATTTTCCAAGTCTCGGCTTGGAAAGTCAGGCCGATTAGCGCCGATGCTAATGCAATGCCCCAGCCCCGTATAGTAAAGCTGCTACCGACGAAGCCCTCTATGAGCTTCGTCGTCTTTTCGTAATCAACCTCGAGCAGCCTTACAAGCTCTTTCTTGTCATCGTCCTTCATTTCTGAACCGTGTGCAGCGCGCCTGTCATTGCTGCCATTGCTAGGTCTGCTTTTTGCTTTATCTCCGCGTACTTTCGATCTTCTGCCCAAGCGGATGCTCGCCCAATTAACTTGAGCAGATACTTGGTATGAAAGTCGAGAAAGGTTGCTTTCGTGCTGGCTCCGTATCCAAGCGAAAGAATATCTTGATAGTCGTCACAAAGCTTCTCGAATAGAGTTATAAGTTGCACCGTGCTTGCCGGCGCACCCGACTCCTTAAGCTGGAGTCGGCACTCAACCGCAAGCTTTTTCGTTTCTGGACTGAACGAGGTTATCTCCTTACCAATCTCGTTTTGAAAGAACTGCGCGTAGAAATTGTCACAGAATGTCAGGGCCGGCGACGTGGACACAAGGCGTTCCGGCTTCAGCTTGCCTTGTTCGAGTTCTTTTGCGTAAACGATAACAACATCAAACAACTCTGGAGCTACGGGAAGCGCCATCTGCTGACTCCGCGCGCTCAGCCAAACGTCGGACAGCCGTCACCGCGCTTTGTACTTGTCGGCCTGCAGTCCGGTACGAAAACGGCAACCTCTCTGGCTTGCGCTGTGTGACTAATCGGTAAAACGGGCGAAGACGGGAAACCCTGTTCGTCTCCCGCCTCAAATCCGGATGTAGGCCAGCGAACGTCTCGAATGCCGACTCACGGTTGAATTCCAAGACTCCTTGGTTCGCCAGACCTAAGGAACCTCTGAAGGACTCTGCGATCCACAGGGGAAGCGGGTAGGGTGTAAGTCGAGGTGAAAAGGCGGATGCGACAGCAAACTTTGGCGGCGCAGACGGGTTTCGAGAAGTACGGACGGAAGACGAGGCGGGAGCGGTTTCTGGAGGAGATGGAACAGATCGTGCCGTGGGCGGAATTACAGGCGCTGGTGGAACCGCACTATCCGAAGGGAGAGAACGGGCGGCCTCCGGTAGGACTGAGCATCATGTTGCGGGTGTACTTTCTGCAGCAGTGGTTCAACCTGAGCGATCCGGGGGCGGAGGATGCGCTGTATGAATCGCCGGTGCTGCGGCGCTTTGTGGGAATTGATCTGGGGCGGGCGCCGGTGCCGGACGAGAGCACCATCCTTCAGTTCCGTCACCTGCTGGAGAAACACGAACTGGGCGGGGCGATGCTGAACGCGGTGAACCAGTATCTGGAAAGCCGGGGCATCCGCATCACCACGGGAACGATTGTGGACGCCACCATTATTCATGCGCCTTCGTCGACCAAGAACCGGAGTGGAGAGCGCGACCCGGAGATGCACCAGACGCGCAAGGGAAAGCAGTGGTACTTCGGGCTGAAGGCGCACATCGGAGTGGACTCCAAGCAAGGCCATGTGCATTCGCTGTGCACATCGGCGGCTTCGGTAGCGGACAAACACATGCTGCCGGATCTGTTGCACGGCGAGGAGCGCAAGGTGTGGGGCGATGGTGGATACCAGGGACAGGGAGAAGCCATCCGGCAGGCGGCTCCGCGAGCGCAAGATATGACCAGCCGGAGAGTGCAGTACAAGAACTTCGTGGACGAGTTACAGAAGGCTAAGAACCGGGTGAAGGCCAGAGTGCGAGCGAAGGTGGAACATCCGTTCCGGATTCTGAAGCGCATCTTCGGTTTCGAGAAGGTGAGATACCGCGGGATTCAGAAGAACCATCATCGGCTGTGCGCCAGCTTCGCGCTGGTGAACCTGTACCTGCACCGCAGACGGCTGGCAGTGGCGAGGGCGTAGTGTCTCTGAACCTCGCGTAAATAGCGAGTTCCGGTACGGCCGTAAGCAACACAGGGGGAGTTCGTGGCCTGTGAAGGCCTGAAATTCCTGGAGCCTTCAAAAGCGATGGTTGCTCAGAGGTTCCCTAACATCACAACCGCCTTGCCGATAGAGTATATATGAGAGAGACAAAACAGAAAGTTGTTATTGAAACGCTTCGGATCGGAGTATGCGGATAGGTTCTTCAGCTGTCTCTTTATACTTTCTGAAACTTCGACGTTGGGTACAAATGGCCTGTTCATTACATTTTTCAATATATTCTTCCGATCAAATAATGCGGTGCCTTCCTTCTTTAGGTGCGCAATAAATAGTGCACGGCTCCGGTACTGTTTTACGAAAAAATCGGTTGGGTAATAGATGAGTGATATTCTGCGTGCAGTGATACGCGATAGCGCTCTCCGGATCCGTGAGGGCGTAAGTTTAGGGTCGGACGCTGTGACTAAGAGATCTATGTCGCTCCATTCATCAGCGTCGCCGCGGGCGACAGATCCGAACAGCAGCACCGCATCAATTCCCTTGAGGGATTTCACTAATTGTTCCGAGATCTGCTTAGCTTCTTGGACCGTCGGTGGCGGCGCGTAGGGCACAGGCTCGGGCGCTTTGGCTCCGGTTTGCGGGGCGTCTTGTCCGAGCGTTTTTCTCAAGCCAATTCGCTCCTGCCATTATCAATTCAGGAAGTACTGCCGGTACAGTGTATCCCTCTGGGCCGGCCTGAATCCCGCATCGCGGATAATTCTGCGCAGCTCTTCTTCAGTGGTGCAGTTGGTGACGCCTGCGGCTCTTACTACGTTTTCTTCCAGCATCACCGAGCCTACGTCGTTGCCGCCGAAGCGGAGACCCATTTGGCAGACTTTCAGGCCTTGCGTTACCCAGCTGGATTGCACGTTGAGGAAGTTCGAGAGATAGAGGCGCGAGATGGCTAGGACTTTGAGGTATTCGACTGCCGTCGCTTCGTCCCAGTGGCGGCCGCCTAGCGCGGTGTTTTGGGGCTGGAAGCTCCAGGGGATGAAGGCGGTGAAGCCTCCGGTTTCTTCCTGCAGGTTGTATAGCTCCTGGAAATGGTTGATGCGATGTTCGTAGTTTTCGCCTACGCCGAACATCATAGTTGCGGTGGTGCGCATGCCGATTTGATGAGCGGTGCGGTGGACGTTGATCCAATCGCCGGTCAGGCACTTCAACCGGGCGATCTTGTAGCGGACTTCGTCGTCTAAAATTTCTGCGCCGCCGCCGGGGATGGAATCGAGTCCGGCATCGCGCAGGCGGAGAATCGTGTCGCGAATGCTGAGGCTGCTGTACTCGGCGATGGCGATGATCTCGGAGGCGGAGTAACAATGAAGATGAATCTTCGGGAAGCGCTCTTTGATGCCGCGCAGCATCTTCTCGTGCCAGTCGACTTTCAGGTCGGGATGCAGGCCGCCTTGCATCAGGACTCCTGTGCCTCCGAGTTCGACGGTCTCGCGGATTTTTTCGTGGATCGTGTCGAAATCGAGAATGTAACCTTCCTTCGCGGCTGGGCCTTTGAGCGGGCGGTAGAAGGCGCAGAAGGTGCAGTACTCGGTGCAGAAGTTGGTGTAATTAATGTTGCGGTCGATGATGTAGGTGACCGTGCCCTCGGGATGCAGCTTGCGGCGAGCGGCATCGGCTTCCATGCCGATGCCGATCAGGTCATCGGAGTGGAACAGGTCGAGGGCTTGGGATTTGGTTAGCGACATGCGCAATTTAATTCTAACGGAGGATGGCAGAATGGCCAAACGCGCTAGACGTGGGTAGAGTGCCACTTTCATGCCGGAAAGACCGGGAAGAGCGGTGTAAAATTGGAAGTGGTGAAGCTTCCATGAGCCGAAGATGGCGAAGCTGGATTCCGGGTATTGTCGTCTGGACGTGGCTTCTAGTATCGCTCGCTCTATTCAAACGGTATCCGTGGGTGGCTGCTGCGTTTAATGTTGTATGGATCTTGCTTCTCCTTGTTGTGGCTGGTGCTTCCGCCATTCATATATTTCGCCATCGCCGCGAGAGCGGAGGCTACCTAGGGTATCGCGGAGTGCCCCGCTGGGTCATAACACTTTTCGGTGGCAATGATTCAAAGTAGTCTGCCACCGGGACTCACCAAGTGCTCCACCAGGCAGATACCGCAGGGGCTAAAACCTATCGAAATATTGCCTTGCAACGCAGGCCTGGAAGGCCTGCTCCACCCTCTACTTCTTCTTCGTGCGAAAGTATTGAATCAGCGACAGAACTGCGCCGATTAAGGCCAATCCGATCAGGATTGCCAGCGCCGGTTTGTAGTACTGCGAGAAGAAACGCAGGATGTGGCGGCCGTAGTGGTAGCCGAGACCGGCAGCGATGGTGTAGCGGACTCCCCGGCCGAGAGTTAATGCTCCCAGAAATTTCTTGGGCGAGTACTGCATGGCGCCCGCGGCCAGCAGAAATGGGACAAATGGAAATGGCGGAGGCATCAGGGCAGGGATCGCGACGGCGGCGAATCCCCAGCGGGCAAACGCTCTGGAAAATTGTGCGGCTCTTTTTTTTGAGAGTTTGCGCTCCATGGCTTCTTTACCGCCCTCGCGCGCCAGAGCATAAGTAATGTAGCCGCCGATTACGGCGCCGAGCGTTGCCATCAGAGCGTAGTAAGGCCAGGGCTCGCGATGGCGGGCGGCGAGCCAGATGGTGAGGACGTCCATGCTGCCGGTGAGCGGAATGATGGAGTTGTCGGCGATGCCTAGCAGAACCAGGCCTGGTCCGCCGAGGCGGCGCAGGTGCTGCCAGGCAGACACTGCCAACACGGGATGCGGATGAAGCAGCATTCAGGTTTCAGGAGTGTATAGCCTCGGCTCTGGCTTACGCTATACAGGCTTTCGGCGCGGTCAGGAAATCGATTGGCGGCGCGGCGGGCAGTGCGCCGATTTCAGCCGCATAGCGATAGAAAAGCTGCAGGCCTTCGAGACAGGGAGAGTCCAAGTAGTAATAAATGTTATCGGTGAGGTAGGAGCGGACATCGGATTCTTTCAGGCCGAGGCGCGGAGCCCATTCGCGGGTGATCTGGTCGAGACTTGCGGGCTCGAGGCCGTGGTCGCGGGATTGCTGGAAGATTGCTGCCAGGTCTTGGGCGGGGGCAGAAGCGTCGCTGCGCGACGCGGACGGGCGAAGGCGCCCGTCCGCACACGATGGCCCCTCCCCACTCATTGCATCTTCTTGCAATGCATTTTGGCGGACCGCCCAGAAGGCGAAGACAAAGGGCTTGCCGGTGTGGCGAATCCACTCTTCGGCGAGATCGAGGGTTAGATAGCGCGAGCGGTCGATCTGCAGCGCGGGGTCGCCGATCACCAAGCCTGCATCGTGTGCAGCCAGCATTTTTTCGACATCTGGGGCCATCGAAGTGAATTTCCTGCCTCCGCCCAGCCATTTTGCAAACAGAATCTTGGTCAGCGCCACGGAGGTCATGGAAGAAGTATCCAGAGCCACGGTGCGAATCTGGTCTACGGGCACGCGGCTGACCAGCAGGATGGAACGCACAGGACGGCGCGACGCTATCGCGACACCGGGCAGCACGGTCAGACCGGGGACATGTGTGTAAGCCGCGGCGGGGATGATGCCGATGTCGGCAGTTCCGGCTTCGAGCGCGCGAGCGCACGCCGATGGCAGTGTGTAAGAAATTTCGAAGTCACTCCCGGCCTCGCCGTGTTCGAAATCCCACATGAGAGGGGCGGTGTTGAGGTAGGAAATAGCCGAGATGCGCAGAGGTCTCATTCCTGTTTTGATTCTAGCAGACAAGTTTTTGACAGCCTTTTGTGACGACTTCCCTTGACATGGCTTCAAGGGAGTTACTACAGTCCGCCCAGTCCATATCCGGCTGTCAGAAAAGATTGGAGTAGCCGTGCCTAACACCATTGCAACATCGCCTTCCGCAACTCATCTTCTGGAGTGGCTTGCGATCTCTCTGACGCCCGGGCTGGGACCGACAAAGGCCCGGAAGTTAGTGGAACACTTCGGTGGACCCGAAGCGGTCTTTCACGCGTCGCTTACCGAACTGGAAAGCACAGGAATTCAGGCCGCTTCCGCGCAATCGATCGCCACGGGGAAATCGGCGGAACTGGCGCGGGAGGAAATTGCGCGGGCTGCGGCCGCGGAAGTGACCGTGATTTCACTGGAGGACCTTTGTTATCCGCCTCGGCTGAACGAAATTTACGATCCGCCGCTGGTGCTTTATGTGCGCGGCAATCCTGAAGTATTGACGCAGCCGGGAATCGCGATGGTGGGCACGCGGCATCCTACGCCTTATGGCTCGGGAATGGCCGAGCGTCTGGCATGCGATCTTGCATTGCAAGGTCTCGTGATTATCAGCGGCATGGCCCGCGGGGTCAACACGGCAAGTCATCGCGGGGCGATTTCGGCGAAGGGCAAGACGGTGGCGGTTTTTGGGACGGGTGTGGATGTGATTTATCCCAAGGAGAATTCGCGGCTGTCGGAGCAGATTCTGGCGCTGGGTGGTGCGTTGATCTCCGAATTTCCGCTTGGAACCTCCGCCTTTCCACAGAATTTCCCCATCCGCAATCGGATTTTGAGTGGCATGTCGGTGGGAGTGCTTGTGGTTGAGGCCGCCGAGTATTCCGGAACCCGCATCACGGCGCGCTGCGCACTGGAGCAGAACCGCGACGTTTTCGCGGTGCCGGGAAACGTCACGAATAAGAATTCCTGGGGGCCGAACACATTGATAAAGCAGGGCGCTAAGCTCGTCGCCACGTGGGAAGACGTTTGGGAAGATTTGCCTCCGGAGGTAAAGCTGGCGCTCGCTCCAACGGCGGCCGGTGAATCCGGAAAGGAATCGTCTGCATCTCTATTCCCGGACGAAGGGCTTCCGCCGCACGAGAAGCGTATTTTGAGCTTGCTGAAGGCGGACGAGGCGACGCATATTGACGAATTGGTGGAGAAGCTCGAGCAGGAAATGTCGTCGTCAGAGATTTTCGCGGCGCTGTTTGAATTGGAACTGACGGGCAAAGTAAGGCAGATGCCGGGGAAGAATTTTGTGAAAAGCTTCTAGCTCTTAGCTCTTAGCCTTTAGCTTGAGACCATTCGAGAATCAGCCAGTGGAGGTTTGCCATGAGGAATTATAAGGATCTACTGGTTTGGGAGAAGGCGCACAGGCTAACCTTGGCGGTTTATAAGGTAACCGTCTTGTTCCCCAGAGAAGAGCGGTACGGGCTGACTAGCCAGATTCGGCGCGCGTCGTCTTCAATTGCCGCGAACTTGGCGGAGGGTTGCGGTAGACGATCCGATGGCGAGATGGCTCGATACGTCCAGATCGCAATGGGATCGGGCGCCGAGTTGTCCTACCATTTTCTTCTGGCTAGAGATCTGGGTTTATTGCAAAGCGCCGACTACGAAGCCTTGAGTGCAAATGTGAGTGAGGTCATGCGCATGTTGTCAGCGCTATCGGGAAAGTTGAGAAATGTCCGCTCAGCGTAGGCTCTCGAACTAAGAGCTAAGGGCTAAGAGCTAAGAGCCTTCTTCCCGTAACTTGTTGCTTTCGTCCCATTCGTGCTAGTTTCAAAACGAATTCATAAAGAACTGGGGAATCCATTGGTAAAAAGTTTAGTCATTGTCGAGTCGCCGGCCAAGGCGAAGACCATCCAGAAATATCTGGGAAAGGGATTTACGGTCGAGGCCTCGCTCGGCCACGTGAAGGATTTGCCCAAGAGCACTCTGGGCGTGGACACGAGCCACGACTTCGAGACCGACTACGTCGTCATTCCCGGGAAGGAAAAGGTGCTGGCCAAGCTGAAGAAGCTGGCGGGACCGATGGATGCGATCTATCTGGCGCCTGACCCGGACCGCGAGGGCGAAGCCATTGCGGCGCATCTTGCGTTTGAACTCGACGGCAACGGTCACGCGAAAAAATCGAAAAAGAAGAAGAAAGAACATGCGGACGCGCCACCGCGCATACAGCGCGTCACCTTCAACGAAATCACCAAGCGCGCGGTGCAGGCGGCGTTTGAACATCCTCGCGCCATCGACCAAAATCTTGTCGATGCGCAGCAGGCGCGGCGCGTGCTCGACCGGCTTGTGGGCTACCAGGTTTCGCCGCTGCTGTGGGATAAGGTTCGTCGCGGGCTTTCTGCCGGACGCGTGCAGACCGTTGCTTTGCGCTTGATCGTCGAGCGCGAACGCGAGATCAAAGCGTTCGAGAAAAAAGAATACTGGACCATCGACGCGCATCTGGCCGCGAGCAAGCCTCCTGCATTCGACGCTCGCTTCCTGGGCAAGGGCGAAGAGAAGATCGAGGTCACGAACGGCGAGGATGCAGAGAAGATTCGCGCTGCGATCGAACAAGCCGATTGGATTGTCCGGTCCGTCAACAAGAAAGAGCGCCGCCGCAACGCCGCCCCTCCTTTCACCACCAGCAAGCTGCAGCAGGATTCCTCGCGCAAGCTGCGCTTCAGCGTGAAGCGCACGATGATGATCGCGCAGCGTTTGTACGAGGGCGTGGAACTGGGCGAAGAAGGCCTCGTCGGCCTGATCACCTACATGCGTACCGATTCGACTCGCGTTGCGCCTGAAGCAATTCAGGAAGTGCGGGAATACGTCGCGCAAGAATACGGACCGGCTTATCTTCCCGAGACGCCCAATACGTATAAAGAGAAAAAAGAAGCGCAGGCGGCGCACGAGGCCATTCGGCCGACTTCGGCGATGCGCCATCCTGACCAGATTAAGCAGTATCTGAAAGAGGATGAATATAAGGTCTACAAGCTCATTTGGCAGCGCTTTGTCGCATCGCAGATCATGCCCGCTGTCTTCGACCAGACCACCGTGGACATCGATGCGAAAGCAAAGAGCGGAGATATTTTCTGGTTCCGCGTCACCGGATCAGTGTTGAAGTTCGATGGCTTCCTGCGAGTTTACGAAGAATCGAAGGAAGGCAAAGACGAAGAGGACGAAGAGTTAAAACATAAGCTGCCGGCGCTGGAAGCTGGACAGAAGCTCACGCTCAAGGAGTTGAAGCCGGAGCAGCATTTCACCGAACCGCCCCCGCGTTACAACGAAGCGTCGCTGGTAAAGGAACTGGAAGAGCGCGGCATTGGGCGCCCGTCAACCTACTCGGCGATTCTGTCAACCATTCAAGAGCGGCAGTATGTGCAGAAACTGGGCGGTAAATTTACTCCGACCGAGATTGGACTGGTGGTCACCGATCTGCTGGTAGAGAACTTCCGCGACATTTTCGACGTGGCCTACACCGCGCGTCTGGAAGAAGAACTCGACGAAATTGAAGAAGGCAAGGAGAAGTGGACGGACGCGCTCGCCGACTTCTACAAGAAGTTCACGAAAGATCTCAAATATGCTGAAAAGCATATGGAGAACATCAAGCGGATGGAAAAGCCCACGGACGAGAAGTGCGAAAAGTGTGGCGCTCCGCTGGTGATCAAGTGGGGCCGGCACGGCTCGTTCTACGCGTGCAGCACTTACGATAAGGAAGACCCCAACACCTGTACATTCACGAAAGAAAATCCAATCAATCTGCCCGACCTCGACTCGGCCGACGTGCAGGAGACTACGCAGGAAGAGTATTGCGAAAACTGCGGCCGCGTAATGGTGCTGAAGCGCGGGCGCTTCGGGCAGTTCATGGCGTGCACGGGCTATCCCGATTGCAAGACCACGCGGCGGCTGGACCAGGGCAAGAAGGTTCCGGATATTCCAATCGATGAGCTATGCCCGAAGTGCGGCCGGAATATGATGATCAGGCACGGGCGCTTTGGCGAGTTCACGGCGTGCAGCGGATATCCGGAATGCAAGTACGTGAAGCAGAATTACATTGGCGTGAAGTGTCCGGAGTGCAAAGAAGGCGACCTGGTCGAGAAGCGCGCGCGCAAGGGCAACACGTTTTACGGATGCGGAAATTACCCCAAGTGCAAGTTCACTTCGGCGCACAAGCCGATTGCCGAAAAATGTCCGAGTTGCGGGGGCGAGTACTTAGTGCAGAAATTCTTGAAAGACGGCCCGGTGATCGCCTGCCCGAACAAGGAGTGCGACTACGAACGGCCCGCGCCGGCCGAGGCGGCCGCTACGACGAGCGCGTAACAATTGGGCGATCGAGCGATCGGGTGATTTCAGGCTTGCGTCCGAGTTTTCCCATCGCTCAATGGCTCAATCACTCAATTCCCAGTGAGGTGCTCTATGTCCAAGAAAGCAACCGCTGCTGATGCTCAACTCATCATGCAACTTTACGATCTGCGCCGCGAAGCGGAAATGCGCAAGGCTCGCAACTGGTGGGTGGGCGTCTTCTTCCCGCAGACGGCCGACGATTTTCTGAAAGTTGCCCGGGCGTTCGGCACGCAGGAGAACGCATGGCTAAGACAAGTGAGCGCTTATTGGGGAATCGTTGCATCATTTGTTGTGCGTGACTTGCTAAATGAAGAACTATTCCTTCAGCCCGGTTTCAGCGGAGAACTTTTTGTCATATATGCCAAGGTTCATCCCATGGTCAAAGAACTGCGCGAGAAGCTTGAAGATCCAGAATTCTTTGCCGAGGTTGAGAAAGCCGTGACGCGCACAAAATGGGGAAGGAACCGGCTGCAATTCATGGTTAAGCGCGTAGAGATCTTGCGGCAGCGGTTCGCCGATGCAAAAACGGGCTAGAAAAGCGGGTCTACTTCTTCTGCGACTTAATGTCGTCGCACAATTGCCAGGTGCCCGCTCAAAGTCCCGCCCTTATTCTCTCTGTCATCTGTTATCCTAGCCCGTTGTGCGGATGATCTGGTGGTTCCTGATCCTGGGCGTGAGTACGCTGGTCGTGGTGTGCGTTGCAATCGCCTTGTACATGCGTTTGCGCCGCCACTTGCAGGCTGCGCAGGCCGCTCGGGAAGGGAGTTCCAGCGAAGCAGAGCGCGAGCGTCAGGCGGGCGACATTGAGCACTGATGCCCCGCACCGAAGTGGAGAGTCTTCCATGTCAAAACTAGCCGTACAAACTATCGGCAATCAGCAAGAACGTATTTTCGAGGCCGCGCGGCAAGTCGCCATCGTGGTTGCGGCCAGCTTGTTCGTTGCCTTGTGTGCGGGCATCACGATTCCGATACCGGGCACGCCCGTTCCGCTGACGGTGCAGAACTTTGGAGTGCTGTTGGTCGGGCTGCTGCTGGGCAGCCGGCGCGGCTTTGCAGCGCTGATGCTCTATCTAGCCGAGGGTGCGACGGGCATGCCGGTGTTTAGTCCCGTGGGCGTGGGAGGAATTGCGCACCTGCTGGGGCCCACTGGCGGATTTCTTTTGGCCTATCCCTTCGTTGCGTGGCTGGCGGGATATGTGATGGAACATGGCCGCAAGACTTTCGCGCGCGCCGCGCTGGGCGGCCTTCTCGGCGAGATTTTGCTTTTTGCTGGCGGTCTGGGCTGGCTCGCGGTGCTGACCCATTCGGTGGCGCAAGCTTTTCGCTTGGGCCTTTACTGGTTCCTGTCTGCCGAAGTAATTAAAGTGATGATGGCCGCAGGAATTGCGGCGCGGTGGCAGCGGCGTTCGGGAATACAGCAGTAAATTCGCGACTGCGGCGAATGTTTTGGAGTTCAACAATGACTGTAGTTTCTGAACCAGAAGCGAAGCGTTCCGGCAATCCAGCCTCTCAGGTGCGCGAGATCAGCATCGCGCACAGTCCGGATTCCGACGATGCTTTCATGTTTTACGGCCTGGCCACCAGCAAGGTTCGCGTGCCGGGGCTGCGCTTCACTCACACTTTGTGCGATATCGAGACTTTGAACCAGAAGGCACGCGAAGGCGTTTACGATGTGACTGCGATTTCATTTCATGCCTATCCTTACATCCAGGATTTGTATGCGCTGATGACGTGCGGCGGCAGCGTGGGCGAGGGGTACGGGCCGATGGTGGTTTCCCCGCGACCGTTTACGCAGGTTGAAATCAAAGAGAAAAAAATTGCGGTTCCGGGCACACTCACGACTGCTTATCTCGCGTTGCAGCTTTTTGCTCCCGGGGTGGAGACCGAAGTCGTGCCCTTCGATCAGATCATTCCGCAGGTGCTCGAGGGCAAGTACGAAGCTGGACTCATCATCCATGAAGGCCAGTTGACCTATGACAAAGCTGGCCTGCACCGCATTGTGGACCTCGGCCGATGGTGGCAGAAGATGACTGGGCTGCCTCTGCCGTTGGGAGGCAACGCGATTCGCCGCGCACTTGGTGCGGACCTCATTGCCGCGGTGAACGGGGCGCTGCGCGACAGCATTCAGTACGCGCTCGACCACCGCGAGGAGGCGCTGTCTTACGCCATGCAGTTCGCCCGCGATCTCGACACGTCGACTGCCGACCGGTTCGTGGGTATGTACGTGAACGAGCGCACGCTCGATTACGGCCCGGAGGGCCGCGAGGCGGTCGTGCGGTTACTGGACATGGGGCACAAGGCGGGGATCATTGGGCCTGAAGCGAGGGTGGATTGGGTGTGAGTAAAGCTTTTGGCTTTTAGCCTTTAGCTTTTAGCTCATCTGTTAATATCGGCCGTTGAATGCTCAGTAAATTGCCAAACGTTTTAATTTCGTCGGCCTGTCTTCTATTGCTTTCGACTTCCTGTTTTGCCCAATTCAAGCATCGACCCGCTCCGAGCCAAGAAGATTCCTTACGACAATTCTTAAGAGATTACGCTAGAGATTCCGATGCCAAGAAAGCGACCAGATACGATCCCGCCTTCGTCGATCTTAAAGATGACGGGGCAGATGAGGTTATTGTGTACCTCTCAGGAAACGGCTGGTGCGGCAGCGGCGGCTGCACAACGCCAATATTGGCGCCTGAAGGACCGTCGTACAGAGTCGTTACGAAAATCACGATCGCGCGTCCTCCGGTTCGAGTTCTAACGAGCAGATCAAACGGCTGGCACAACATAAGCGTCCAGGTGCGCGGCGGAGGCGTTCCCCTGGTTATGAGGCGGAACTGATGTTTGACGGAAACTCTTACCCCAACAATCCTTCCACTCCACCGGCCCGGGAGTTGTCGGGTAAGAACACCGGGGAAGTGGTTATGCCCTACGACGGCGAAGGCACGCCGCTTTACCACTAGTTCTAAATTTCCGGCAGCGATGATTGACCCAAATCATAAGCTAAGAGCTAAAGGCTAAGAGCTAACAGCTTGCTCCCTCAAACCCTCCTCATCGACGCCGACGATACGCTCTGGGAGAACAACGTTTACTTTGAGCGGGCCATTGCAAAGTTCATTTCGTTTCTCAATCATCACGAGTTTTCGCCCGAGCAGGTGCGCGAAGTACTCAACGATGTGGAGCGGGAATGCATTGTGACGCACGGTTACGGACTGCACAGCTTTGCGCACGCGCTGGTGTACACGTTCGAGCGGCTCAGCGTGCAGCCGGTCACGCCCGAGTTGCATGCGCAGATCACAAGTTTTGCCCACACGATTGAAAATCATCCGATTGAGTTCTTGCCGGAGGTTCCTGAGACTCTTGACTACCTCTCCACGCGGCATCGTCTCATTCTCGTGACCAAGGGGGCGATGGCGGAGCAATCGGGAAAGATCGAGCGCTCGGGGTTGAAGGGATATTTCGCGGCCACCGAGATTGTCGCTGAAAAGAATTCCGCGGTCTACCATTCTCTGGTCGAGAAGTATGAAGTCGCGCGCGATTCCACATGGATGGTCGGCAACAGCCCTAAGTCGGACATCAATCCGGCGCTGGCTGCGGGATTGCACGCGGTTTTTATTCCTCACGGGGATACGTGGATACTGGAACATGAAGAAGTGAATGCGGCGCCGGCATCGCAGCGGCTGCTGATTGTGGGAAGGTTCGCGGAGTTGCGGGAGCACTTCTGAGCGCAGCGAACCGTCAGAAAAGCTGTTCATTAGCATTCGAGAAAATCAAAATCTCAAGATTTTGGCGTTCGTGGAATCCACCCCTTCGGCAAGCTCAGGGCGGGCTTTTGCGCAAAGAACGCGCAAAGATGGGGCACCCAGACGCGATCACACCGTACGCCGTCTGCCAGCACCAAACTAACCAACAACCAGGCCTCGCGGCGCGTTGTTCGCGCGTGCTACGCTCATTCTGCTCAGCGTTCTCGCACCACTCGTCTTGGCCGTGGAGACCAACAATTTCCGCAGGCTGTTGCGCACCGTGGAGGCTCTCTCCGATCTGGGGCCCGAGCTCACGGCGGAGCGCGAATTTTCGGACACTGCGCGCCGCATGCTGACCGCAGTCATGGAAGCGGCCGGGGCGCGCGAGGGCGCGCTTTTCGTTTTCAACGAGAAGCCCACCATGCTGACTTCTGTGGTGGCCGACGGCTTCGCCATGCTGCCTGAGCCGGCGATTATTCCTCTTCTGCCCAAGCACGCGCACGCTCTGACCGCGGCTCGCGGGCCGATCGTGTTGAACGCTTCCACGTATTCGATCTTCCTCAGCTCCAACGGTAACGTGGCGCCCGAACTTTTCAAGTGCCTTGCGCCGCTCAAAGCGTCTGGCAAACTGGCGGGCGTTGTCGCGCTGGGACGCCGACCGGGCGATGCACCCTACGAAGACGCCGAACTCGATGCCATGGACTTGCTGTGCAACTACATTGGGCTGGCGGTGCAGAACCACGCGCTCACGCAGACGCTGGCGCAGCGCGTGACCGAAAACTTGCGGCTGATGGCGTCGCTGCACGGTTTCTACGACACGGCGCTCGAGGCGTTCGCGACCGCGATTGATGTGAAGCATGTCAACATTCATGGCCACTCGCTGCGCGTAGGCCGCTATGCTGCCGCAATCGGCGAGGCTATGGGCGTCGACCCCGGCGAAGTGGCTGCGCTGCGCAGCGCCGGATATCTGCACGACATAGGCAAGGTGGCGGTCGACCGCCGCCTGTTCAGCAAGCCCGAGGCCCTGAACGCCGAGGAGTTCCGCGAGATGGCGGACCACACCGTGGTCGGGCATCAGATTGTGAGCAGCGTACAGTTTCCCTGGCCGAAAATTCACGAGGCGGTGCGCTGGCATCACGAGCGCAGCGACGGTTCCGGTTACCCCGACGCTCTGGGCGCAGACGACCTGCCCTTGCCGGTGCGCATCATGGCCCTGGCCGATACTTTCGATGCCATGACCAGCGTGCGTCCCTATCGCGAATCGCTTTCGCTGGGCAGTGCGTTGAGCGACTTGGTGCGCATGTCTCCGCAAAAATACGATCCCAACGTGGTGCAGGCTTTGCTGATCCAGGTTAGGCGCGATGCCGTGGGCAGCAACCGAACCCCGCTTGTCTCTGACCATATGACGGTCAACATCGCTCCTGGCGACGTTGACCAGTTGGCCGCGACTTTGCAGCACAAGGTGTCGCGGGGAAAAATATATTTGACTTAATCAGCTTCTGGCTCCTGGCTTCTGGCCCCTGACTTCCTGCCCTCGATTTCATTGGTAAATCATGGTCAGCAACCTTTTCTGCCTCTCCGGGTTGATAATTAGAAGAGTTTGTCTGGTTTGCCTGTGGGGGTCCTCATGCGTTTGGGCCGCACGAAGTTTTTCGCCTGCCTTTTCTTTTTCAGCCTGGCGTGTACGGTTCCACAGGTGCTGGCTGGAAAGAAAGAGGCGGCGGCATCCGGCCCCAACCACAATGCTCAGCGGCGCGCTTTGCACGCGCTCAATCGGCTGACTTTCGGCCCGCGCCCCGGCGATGTGCAGCGAGTAATGGCGATGGGCGTCGACCAGTGGATTGACCTGCAGTTGCATCCCAAGAGAATTGACGATAGTGCCCTCGACGCCCGCCTGGCGCCACTGCGCACCCTGCATATGAGTGCGAATGAGATTGCGGAAAACTTCCCGGACGGGCAAGAGATCAATCAAGTGATGAAAGGCAAGCGGGCCATGCCATCCGATCCGGGGCGGCGCGCAATTTTCCAGGTGCAGCTCGCGCGGCTCGAGGCGCGAAAGGCGAAGAAAGAAGAAGCCGGCAAGGATGCGGGCGCAGCCGCGACTCCGGAAAAGGCGGGCAGCACCGCAGGCGAAAAATCAGCAGACGGCGCCCGCACCACGGATAGTCCCGCAATGAATGAGGCGATGGGCGACACGATGAACTCCAGCGATGGCAATGACGCGACCATGGCGGCTGCGGCGGCGCCGAAGAAACTGACGCCTCAAGAAAAACAACAGGCGCGACTGCGCGACGAGAAACTCAACGCTACCCAGGAAGCCGCGCAACTGGCAAGCCTTCCGCCGGACGAGCGTTTCAAGAAAATTCTCGGGATGCCGGTCGCGGAGAAGGTTTTAGCTGCCGACTCGCTGCGCGGGGGCAAAGCGCCGGAGTTGCTCGAAGGCCTGAACCCAAAACAAAGGGAGACTGTGCTCGCCATGAACAACCCGGCGGGCGTGGTCACGGGTGAACTGGCGCAGGCGAAACTTCTGCGCGCCATTTACAGCGACCGCCAGCTCGAAGAGGTGATGACCGACTTCTGGTTTAACCACTTCAACGTGTTCGTCGAAAAGGGGCTGGACCGCCTGATGCTGACGAGCTATGAGCGCGATGTTATCCGCCCGCATGCGCTTGGCAAATTCGAGGATTTGCTGGTGGCCACGGCGAAAAGTCCGGCGATGTTGTTTTATCTGGATAACTGGTTGAGTGTTGGGCCGGACTCCGCGAGAGCTTTAGGGATTCCGGCCCATCCCAACCCCAACGTGCGCTATCAGCGTCCGCGGCCCAAGCAAGGCAAAAGCACGCCCGGCCTCAATGAAAATTACGGACGCGAGCTTCTGGAACTGCACACCCTGAGCGTGAACGGAGGCTATTCGCAGCGCGATGTCACTGAAGTTGCGAAGGTTTTTACGGGATGGACCATTGATAACCCGGCGCAAGGCGGCGGCTTCAAGTTCGATCCCCGCATGCACGAGCCCGGGCCTAAGTTCGTGCTGGGACACAAGATCAAGGACAAGGGCGAAAGCGAGGGCGTGGAAGTGCTCCACCGGCTGGCGACGAGCCCACGGACGGCGCATTTTATTTCGCTGAAGCTCGCGCAACGATTTGTTTCCGACGATCCGCCTCCGGCGCTGATCGATCGGATGGCGAAAACCTTTTTGAAAAAAAAGGGCGACATCCGCGAAGTGCTTAGCGCTTTGTTTCATTCGCCCGAGTTTTGGGATGACGAAACTTACCGTGCGAAGGTGAAGACGCCTCTGGAATTCGTAGCTTCCGCAGTGCGAGCCACGGGCGCCGAGGTTGAAGACGCGGTGCCTCTGACCCGGCAACTCAACAACATGGGCATGCCGCTTTACGGCGCGCAGCCGCCCACGGGCTACTCCATGAAAGCGGAAACGTGGGTCAGTTCTTCCGCGCTGCTCAACCGCATGAATTTTGCGTTAGCATTGACCAGCGGCAAGATCAAGGGCGTGAAAGCGGACGCGGCGCAACTGGCGGGTGGCAGTCTTCCGTTGCCGGATACGACTGCAACGCTATCAACACTGGAAACGCATCTGATTGCGGGCGGCGTGTCACAACAAACGCACGATTCGATCGCGGCGCAGATTGAGGCTACACGAAAGAACGTAGCGCAGCAGAAGCCCGGCAAGGCCGATGCAGCACGCTCTCCGGACGTGAACACGATTGCGGGATTGCTGCTGGGTTCGCCGGAGTTTCAGAGAAGATAGCTTTTAGCCATTAGCTTTTAGCTTGAACCCCATGGCTCCGGAGATGCGGACTAAAGCAGTGGGGGCGAGCTTGGGCTAAGAGCTAAAGGCTAAGAGCTAGGAGTTGCTTTCTATGTCAACCACTCGTCGCGTCTTTCTTCGCAATAGCGCTCTTGCCGTTGTCGGTACGGCGGCGGTGCCTAGCTTTCTTGCTCGCGCCGCTCTGGGTGCGGCTCAGCCGGGCGTGCGCACCAAGCGGCTTGTGGTGATCTTTCAGCGCGGCGCCGCCGACGGCTTGAACATCGTGATCCCTCACGCCGAGCCGCAATATTACGCCATGCGGCCGAGCATCAATATTCCACGCAAGGCCGTGCTCGATCTCGATGGATTTTTTGGCCTGCACCCTTCGCTCGCATCTTTCCAGCCGCTCTGGCAGCAACGTCATCTCGCGATTGTGCACGCCGCCGGATCGCCTGACCCCAGCCGCTCCCACTTCGATGCGCAGGATTTCATGGAGGCCGGGACTCCGGGCGTCAAGTCCACAGAAGACGGATGGCTCAACCGCTCGCTGCGCAACCTGCCGCATCCGGCGCAGAAAACGGCGTTCCAGGCCATCGCCATGGGGCCGTCGATCCCCCGCATTTTGAGTGGGGGCGAGCCCGCGATCGCAATGAATAACATCAACGATTTCGCGGTCGGGGGCCGCGGCCAGAAACCATCCCCGGTCGCGAACACGTTCGAGGCCATGTACGACCACTCCGTCGACACCGTGCTTCACGGCACCGGCGAAGAAACATTTGACGCGGTCAAGATGTTGAGATCTGCGGATCCGTCGAAGTACAAGCCCGCGCCCGGCGCCGATTATCCCAAAGGACGATTCGGCGACAGCCTGCGCCAGCTTGCTCAGCTCATCAAGGCGAACCTGGGCGTGCAGGTGGCGTTTGCCGACATTGGCGGATGGGACCATCACGTCAACGAAGGCGCGACCGAAGGCCAGATCGCCACCGTGCTGCGCGACTTCTCGCAAGCGCTCGCTGCGTTCTGGACCGATCTCGGAGATCTCGGCGAAGACACCGTGGTCGTGACCATGTCGGAATTCGGCCGCACCGCGCGCGAGAACGGCAATCGAGGCACCGACCACGGCCACGCCAATGTGATGTTCGTGCTCGGCGGGCCGGTGAAAGGCGGAAAAGTTTACGGACGCTGGCCGGGGCTCGATCAATCGCAACTCTACGAAGGCCGCGATCTGGCGTTGACCACCGATTTTCGGCAGGTGCTTGGTGAGGCCGTTGCGCGGCACATGGGGAATAAGAATCTGAATGAAGTGTTTCCGGGGTACGGGAATCAGCCGGGAAAATTCTTAAGGTTTCTGGGATAGCGCCGCCGCAGAGTTGACACTAAGGCACTGTCGGCTTTTGCCGACACCATCTCCAGCGGAGAGAATCCTCTCTTCCATGCCAACCAGAGTGTGATCAGCACGAGCACGATCGTGAGCAGAATATTCGGCCACGCGTTCAGTCCCCACTGCCCTCGCCAGACAAGTTGCAGCGACGACGAGAATGGCGCGAGATACGGAATCGGCCACTGATAACCATCGGGGCCACGCGAGCCCAGCATGTCTTCGAACAGATGGATGTGAAAACTCAGGAGAGCGAGTAGTCCCGTCTTCCACTTCTGCGTAGCGAGTGCGAATGCGATCACCGCTATCACCAGCGCGAATGCCAGATTATGCAGAGAGTGATGATACAGAGAAAACCACAATAGGGGGTGAGCCGAGTTTCGCGTTAGCAGCTCCGGAATAATGCCGAGGCCGTCGATGTCCGGCGCAACGCAGGCGAGCGTCACGAGGGCGCGGTCTCTTCGGTCAAGGCCGAAGCAGTTGGCAAAGACCCATCCGGTGAAAAAATGAGTGACCGGACTCATGAGAGTTCGATGCGTCCCAAGGGCTTAAAGCCCGCCTGATGAGGAACTGCTTTATCGCAGCGTTGGAAACGCTGCGCCACCCAAAAGCAATGTCTTGCATGAATTTCTAGATTTCAACCAGCACATCGCCATTTTCAATCTTCAGCGGATACACCGCAACCTTCGCGCTAGGATTTTGCACGGCCTCGCCGGTCTTCGGATCCCACGCCCAGCCGTGCCACGGGCACACCAGCTTGCCGCCTTCGATCATTCCCTGCCCCAGCGGCCCGCCACGGTGCAGGCAGACGTTGTCCATGGCGCTGTAGGCGCCGTTTACGTTGGCAATGCAGATTGTCTTCGCGCTGCAGGGGAATTCTTTGGCTTCGTCGGCGGGCGGGAGTTCGGATTCGGTGGTGAGCTTGGTGAAGGTTGGCATTGGGAATCTGCAATTGGCAATTGGCAGTTAGCTCAAACCAGGGCACCAAATGCTAATTGCCAACTGCCAATTGCTTATTTCGGCTGCAGCGTCTGCGCGATCATGACCTGGCGCTTGAAGTTCTCCAGCATATTCGGATCGAGACGCACTTCGGTGGGCTTCTTGGCCAGCGTCATGGTATCAATTTTGTCTTGCAGCTTGAGCAGCGCGTAGAAAAGATTCTCTGGTCGCGGCGGGCAGCCGGTGACGTAAACATCCGTGGGCACGATTTTGTCCACGCCTTGCAACACGGCATACGTATTGAACGGCCCGCCCACCGACGAACACGCGCCCATCGAGATCACCCACTTCGGGTCGGGCATCTGGTCATAGATGCGCTTCACCACCGGCGCCATCTTCAAGGTCACAGTGCCGGCGACGATCATCAAGTCGCTCTGGCGCGGGCTGGGACGGAAAACTTCCGAACCGAAACGCGCAATGTCGAATCGCGATGTCGACGACGCGATCATCTCGATCGCGCAGCATGCCAGGCCGAACGTCATCGGCCACACCGCGGACTTGCGCGCCCAGTTGAAGACGTAATCCACCGTGGTGATCAGGAAATTCTTTTCGAACTTGTTTTGCAGCCAGCCCATGCAGCAACCCCGATCTCAAACCTTATTCGAAAACGATCACTGCAATTATAGCCCGACCCAACCCCTCAGTTGCCCCCCAGTCGCGACTCAGCTACAAATAGAGTCATTCATGCATTCACCACCCGCCGTGGCCGCCCAGCGCGAACGCATTCCCATTCTTCTCATTCATACATGGGCCCATATCCGCACATCGCAATTTTGGATGGTGGCTATCGCCCTGTTCCTGCGCGTGGGCTGGATCATCGTCGCACACACATACAAATTCAAGAGCCAGGAACAAAACTTTGGCTTCGGATACGAGATGGGGCGCATTGGCGCGGCGATCGCGTCGGGGCACGGCTTCAGCAATCCTTTTGGAGGGCTCACGGGGCCGACGGCGTGGGAGCCGCCACTTTATCCTTACTTGATCGCGAGCGTGTTCCATGTTTTCGGCATTTACACGCGGGCGTCGGCCTTCGTTCTGCTGAGCATCAATAGTTTTTTCTCGGCGCTGACCTGCATTCCGATTTTTCTCATCGCGCGACGAATGTTCTCCGAAAAAGTCGCGGTCGGCTCAGCCTGGACCTGGGCTCTGCTGCCCTACGTTATGTACTGGTGCACGCGCTGGGTTTGGGAGACCAGTCTGTCGGCGCTGCTGCTGGCCGTGATTTTTTGGCTGGCGCTTACCATGGAAGATCGCGACGGGCTAAAACCATGGCTCTGGTTCGGGCTGCTGTGGGGGATCGCTGCGCTGAACAGCACCGTGCTGCTCGCGTTCCTGCCAGCCTCGGGAGTGTGGGCTTGGTACCACCGCGCCAAGCGGCACAAACCATCGTTGGCCGGAATTGTGCTGGCATCCGTCGTTTTCCTGATGTGCATCGCACCCTGGACGGCGCGCAACTATCAAACTTTCGGCAAGTTTATTTTTATCCGCGACAATTTTGGCGCTGAGTTGCGCCTGGGCAACGGCAAAGGCGCCGACGGTACATGGATGCAGTACTTGCACCCTACACAAGATCTCTACGCCATGCGCCAATACACAGCCATGGGCGAGTTGGCCTACGTCGACATGCGCAAACGGCAGGCGCTGGATTTCATCAAGGCCGATTATGCGCGCTTTGCCGTCCTCTGCCTCAAGCGTTTTATTTATTACTGGAACGGGCCGCCCAAGCTGTCAAAAATCTGGTGGCTGATGGAGTTGAAGAACTGGCTGTTTCTTGCATCTTCAGTCCTCATGTTCTGGGGTCTCGGGCGAGCGCTGCGCCATCATATTCCCGGCGCCTGGCTGCTGTTCTGGCTGATCTTGTTGTATCCCGCGATTTACTATGTCGTATTCCCCATGCCGCGCTACCGGCATCCGATTGAACCGGAGATCGCGATCCTGGGAGTGTATTTGCTAACCGAAGCTGGAAGGCACGGCGGAGAAAAGGCCGAATCCACCCGCCAAGATTGAAAAACAATCGGAACATTCCCCATGTGCTCTCCGTATACAAATCCAGCGAGTTCGGCCCTCACCATTTGCAAAGCGCCGCGTCTAACGGTTGAAACGGAGGAACATATGAACCGCCAACGCCAACTCCCCGCCTGGTCCGGTGCTGTTCTGGGAACCATCTGTGCCCTGCTCGTGCTCGCCCTTGGAGCGCATGCCTCCGATCACCGGGGCGCATTCACCGAAGAATTTCATCAGACTTACGCGCTCGCTGCCGACGGCCGCGTGGAACTCGACAACATCAATGGCGACGTTCACATCTCCACCTGGGACCAGAATCAGGTCAAGGTGGATGCCGTGAAGTATGCGAACTCGAAAGACAGGCTCGACGACGCGCGCATCGAGGTTGACGCCAGCGCAGAAAGCGTTTCGATTCGCACCAAGTATCGCGACCACGACAACACCTTCAACTGGGGATCGCACAACAATCCCCCGAGCGTTGAATACACGATTACCGTGCCGCGCACCGCGCGGCTGGACGAAATCAAGCTGATCAACGGCGCCCTCGACATCACCGGCGCAACCGCCGAAGTGCGTGCCTCCTGCATCAACGGCCGGCTGGAAGCCCACAATCTCTCCGGCCGCGCCGAACTCTCCACCATCAACGGCCATCTGGATGCCAAGTTTGATCAGCTTCCCGGTTCGACCGTCGAGCTGACATCAGTCAACGGACCGGTGGAGCTGACAATTCCCTCGGATTCGAAAGCTGAGGTTGAGGCCAGCACTGTCTCCGGTGGAATCGAGAACGACTTCGGGCTGCATGTAAATCATCATCGCTTCGTCGGGTACGACTTGCGCGGCGAGTTGGGTAGCGGCGGCCCACGCATCAAACTGTCGAACGTGAATGGCCGCATCGAGATTCGCCACGCCTCCGACGGACGCGCGTTGAGCCCGGCGAAGGACCTGAGCCATCACGACGACGATGATGACGACAGCAAGATTTAGTTTTGAAAGGGCGCGGCTTTAAGCCGTGAGGGGTGGGGCAGGCCTTCAAAGGCCCGCGTCAACACTGCATTTGTGAATTGGGCTTTAGCCCCTGAGGTATTACGTGGCGTACGGGTTCTTTAATAAATCGTGTACCCCGGCGCGGGCGTTCTCAGATCAGGCTTCGTAGCCATCAGCAGCAGCGCGCCCTCGCGCTTGAATGCCCGCAGATCATCGAGGCTGTGAAACGACTTCGTCTGGTAGTCATCCGGCGTGGGCGTGTCATCTGGAATGCGGCACGCCTCAACATTCTCGAAAGCGTGTTTCTTCAGCAGCTCAACGTACTCCTCCGCAGAGCGCACATGGACCGGCACCTTCAGCTTGTCCACCCACTGCAGCGAATATTGATTGTCCTTGTATAGATTGATCAGGATGAACAGCCGTCCCCGCGGCGCCATCACGCGAAACAACTCCATCAGCGCCCGGTCCTGATCGGCGTAGTAATAGAACGACTCGACCGACAGCACTTTGTCGAAGAAATTCTCTTCCCATGGAATCTGCTGCGCCGATCCCCAGACGTAGAGCACATTGTCGAAATCTTTCGACGCAACGCGCGCCTCCCGAATCATCTCATCGGCAACGTCAAGGCCTACGACTTGCCCAAATCCATCCGGCCCTTCGCCCACCAGTCGCGCCAGCAGCCGCGTCGCCCACCCCGAGCCGCAGCCGAGATCGAGCACGCGCTCGCCCGGACACAGGTTCATCCGGCGAATCGTCTTGGCCGTAATGTCGAAGTGATGGCTCTCCATCTTCGCGCCTTCGCCGGCCGCGGCCCAGCGGTTGAATTCCTGCTGCAACTTCTCGTCGGGAGTGAGAGATCTTTCTGGCATGAGAAGGATTTTATCGCGTCGCGGAGAGCTGCGGTTGCCCAATCTATCCGCAGGTATCCGTGCCAAATCCCTTTAGAAGTGAGGCCGTGGCGCGGTTACGCCAATCCATTGATCACCGCGTAACGCTAGTGTAAACTCCTTGCCGTGAACGGGAGCAATAAGCCCGGAGCGTGCCGTGCCGAAGAAGGTGTAGCTATGAAACGCTGGTTGCTGGCGGTGTGTTTTGCAATTGTGGCCGTGAGTGCGGCGCTGGCACAGGAGAAGAAGAATGTGTCCGCCGCCAAACCCGCGGACGAAGGGCCTAGCCTGGAAGTTACGATGAAGTTCATTCAGGACAAGCTCAACGACGTCGGACCAGTTGATTTCGTTATCTATAGGCATAACGACATCCAAGGCGACGATGACATCGGCAAGGTCAGGGCCGAGTGTACGAAGGTGGTGGCCGACCCAGGCACTTGCCGCGTGTCCTACCATTTGAAGTATGAGGGTGACCTAAATTTTCCCCCGCCGCACGACTACGACGTGGAGTTCCGCCTGAAAGACGTGCAGGACGTTCTAGTGGTGCCGACGGATCAATTCCTTAACGAAAAAGCGGCAGGAGCAGGACATCCGGAGTTCAGTTACAAGGTCGGCCCTCCGGTCTTTACCCTTAAAGTGCGAATAAGTCACGCAAAGGGAGTCAACGCAGTTCATTTTCTCGACGAGGAAATGGCTAATCGCGTGGCCAAGGCGATGGTGCATGCGGTCGAAGTTTGCGGCGGCGGGGGCAAGCCGGAACCGTTCTGAAAGGTGGCGAAATCGCGCGGGTTTCTCCTGGCTGTTCCAAATAACTGGGGGCAAGAACGCCAGCATCAATCACGGACCGGAAGATTCGCACCGGAACATTTCGAACGGAACAGAACTTGACGCGCCTCACATGGTGAAAATCACCGTATCACTCACAACGAGAGAATCGGCTAGTCACTGGGCAGTCGGACTGTCCGGAACCTGAGCTAGCGCCTCGTCCCACTCCTACCGCTACTCCCGCGGCTGTGTTACAGTTTCCTCCTCATGGCGACACACCCTCAGAACCCCTCGTGCCGTCTGAAGGACCGCTCCATGTTCATCCAACTCACGCTCAAGAGATTCTTCATTGCTGGCTTGTTTCTGGTAGCCGCATCTTCTGCCATTGCCCAGTCTCTTCCCGCGATGCGCATGACACCGGCGGAAATCCGGAACAGTTCCCCCGATAACAGCCAGATTGGAACTTCCGGCGTCGCAGGAGTTCATATCAAAGCCATCTTCGGCGACCCTGCCAAAGCGGGCTTTTACACGATCTTGATATTTGTGCCCGCTCACACCACGATCCAGGCACACTCACACCGGGATGACCGCGTCGCCACCGTCGTCGCGGGCGAGTGGCACTTCGGCTATGGCAATCACTTCGATGCGAAGGCGCTGAAGACGCTTCCTCCGGGAAGCGTGTATTCCGAGCCGGGAGGAGACAATCACTTCGCCCAGACGGAAAACGATCCTGTGATCGTGCAGCTCTGCGGGTACGGTCCAACCGACACCCGCTATTTCGACGCGGCCAACGATCCTAGATCACAGCAGAAGAAATGATTCCGTTTGCTTATTCGTCAGCCAGAAATGCGACCTGGGGCTTTTTCGGCGCTATCACCCTCGCGGCTGTGTTACAGTTTTCCTCCTCATGGCGACACGCCCTCAGAACCCTCCACCCGAACCCAACCCCGGCTCCCTCTACTGCCCGAACTGCGCCGAAGAAGTGAATGATCCGCTGACCTGCGGCGATTGTTCCGCTGTCATCTGCCGCCGCTGCGGCACGCCGCTGGAATCTCCCGACGAGCTGGGAATCGGATAATGGATCCCACGCTCGCACCAGCCGCCGAACCTCCATCGTTGAACTCGCAATCCGACGCAGCTCAGCCCACGCTCGTTCGCGGCCTCAGCCTGCTCGATTCCGTCTTGTTGCTGGTCAGCGGCATCATCGGCTCCTCGATCTTTCTCACCGCCAAAGATATCGCCGGTCCCCTGCCGCAGCCTATGTTATTTCTGCTGGTGTGGGTTATCGGCGGCGTGGTTTCACTTTTCGGCTGCGTTGCTTTCGCCGAGCTGGGATCCATGTTCCCCGAGTCCGGCGGCCAATACATTTATCTGCGCGAGGCCTACGGCGACCTGGTTGCCTTTCTGTACGGATGGATGCTCTTCGCAGTCGCCAACGGAGGCTCCATCGCGGCTCTCTCTGTAGCCGCCGCCGCATACACCGGACAAGTCTTCCCCATCGTTTCGCAGGATCACATCGTCCTCCATCTGGCCGGCATCACCATCACACGCGCGCACCTGCTCGGCCTGCTCTTAATCGCCATTCTCACCTATGTAAACGTCGTCGGCCTGCGGTGGGGCACGCTGCTGCAGAATCTTTCCACCTGGACCAAGTTCGCCGCCATGGCCTCCTTCGTAGTTCTCGGATTCGCCATCGGCAAAGGCGACTGGTCACACTTCCACTCCCACGGCGTCGGCCTCACCATGGGGCTCCCTCCCGCGCAGTTGATCTCGGCCATGGGCATCGCTCTGATCGCGGTGTTCTGGGCCTACGACGGATGGGTCTACATCACCTGGGTCGCGGGCGAGGTCAAAGAACCGCGCCGCAATGTGCCGCTGGCCATGGTGCTGGGCGTGATCGTGGTCGGCGCAATCTACATGGCGATGAACATGACCTACCTCTACGCCCTGCCGCTCACCGAGATCGCCCAGCACGAAACCATCGCCCACGCCGCTGCAGCCGCATTGTTTTCTCCGCGCGCCGCAGTGTGGCTCTCGCTCATGATTGCAGTTTCATGCTTCAGCGCAGCGGCCACCTGCACGCTCTCGGGTGCGCGTGTGTATCTCGCCATGGCACAGGACGGCATCTTCTTCAAGCGCATGGCAGTCATCCATCCCAAGTGGCGCACGCCCGCCTTCAGCCTTATCGGGCAAGGCGTCTGGGCTGCGCTGCTCACCGTCAGCGGCCGCTACGATCAGCTCTACACCTACGTCATTTACGGCATGGTGCTCTCCTACACGCTGACTGTGATCGGAATGTTTCTGCTGCGCTGGAAGCGCCCCGATATTCCGCGGCCCTACCGCTGCACGGGATATCCCTGGCTCCCCGCGATCTACGTTCTGGTCGGCACGGCCTGGACACTGAACACCATCATCACGCGCCCCACCGAAGCTTTCTGGGGCACCGCGATCGTGCTCGTCGGGGTACCCGGATATCTATACTGGAAGCGCAGCAGCGCGAAAGTGGGATAGTTCCATGTCTCAGGTATGACAAACCTGCATCGGCGACCGCAACTTTTCCCCAGCTTCCGGGTTAGAAGCTGATTGGAATAACGTCTCAATAAACGACGATCGTGCGGCCTTGACATTTCTTTACAAGCATCAAGTTCAGTTGAATTTATCCCGCGACTGAAATTATGATGAATCGTGAGCAACATTGCAGCATCCTAACGAAATCGCGGAGGCATCTTACCGCTACAGGAAACTGATTAGGAGGTTTCTCTTGAAAAAGTTAGCGATCCTCGCATCCGTTTATGCATTCTTGTTCCTCGTTCAGTTCGCCTCTGCCCAGCAAGGCGATGTCTTCTTCGGCGGCGGCACCCTTCTGTCGTCGAATCCCAACTCCGGCCAGTTAGCCATTGGCGACATCGCGGAGAAAGGCGGCACGTACCTCAACGTCGGCGGCGATATAGTCGGCTTCAAGCGCCACTTCGGCCTTATGATTGAGACCTCGTGGAGGGCGAGCCAGGCGAGTTACTTCAGCTACGAAACCTACCGCCCCATCTTGACCGACTTTAACGCGATTTATCAGCCTCATCTCGGCAAGAAAGTCGGCCTGGATCTGTTTGGCGGCATCGGCATCGCCAGCACCCGCTTCTACGTGCCCTATGCGACTCAATGCAGTTACTTCAGCGGTTGCATCAACTACAACACTGAAGATCACTTTATGCAGCACCTCGGAGGGGGCATCCGCTACTATGTCTGGCACCACGTGTTTGTGCGGCCTGAAGTTCACTACTATCACATCGACGGCAACACCGACCCTGTCACGGGGGGCTTCAGCAGCGACAACGTATTTCGCGTGGGAGGCTCGGTGGGTTTTACCATCGGTCCGGAGTAGTCTTTGACCCTCCGTGTGGCCACGAGTTTGGTATCCTAGGGCAGCCAATTTCGACATCTCGGACGATCTTGTTGACGGCTGCCCTTCGCGGCCGCGCCGGGGTGTCACCAATCAGGCGGCTGCTTTCCACAAACCCATACGGACTGACAAGGGGGCTGTATTGAGAAAATTCGCGCTGCTCACGTCTGCGTGTGCAGTCCTTCTGTTTTCTGCCTTCGCCTACGCCCAGACGCAAGTGGATCTGCTGGTCGGTGGCAGCACCCTAGAGTCATCTGCTAAAGTCAGCGATTCCGCGAACTTCACCCCGCTGGTCGAAAAAAATGGCATCTATGTCAGCATCGGCGGAGACTTCGTCGGCTTCCGGAAACGCCGCCTCGGCCTTAGCTTTGAAACCGCCTGGCGCTATCACCAGGGGAGCTATTACGGTTACGAAACCTATCGCCCGTTCTTCACCGATGCCAATGCGTTCTACCAGCCGAAGCTCACCAAGAAACTCGGCCTCGACCTGATGGCCGGCGTCGGCGTCGCCACCAACCGGTTCAATCTTCTCGGCTCCTGCAGCATCCCCGGTTGCGCCAACTACACCAGCAGCAATCACTTCATGGAAGATATTGGCGGCGGCATACGCTATCGTCTCTGGCATCGCTTGCCGCATGTTTTTCTCCGCCCGGAAGCTCGTTACTACCACATCCAGAACAATCAGGGATTCAACTCCAACAACGTATTTCGCATCGGTGCCTCGATTGGATACACCACCGCTCCCTGACTCGGCCCACAAGCGAAAAGAAGCGGCGTCCGCAGACGCCGCCTCTTGTCTCGCACTCACACACTCTACGGCTCGTGCTCGCATTCCTCAGCTTCGTGGATGGCTTGTTCCAGGTGCTCAATCGCTTTGTGGCGATGGCCGTGGAAGTCGCCCTCAGTGTGTTCCAGCTTCTCTTTGGCGCCATGCATCATTTCGATTGCCTCATGGATGCGTGGGTGCGGCGGAGGCGCTGGGGCTGCTACTGCCGCCGGAGCGGCTGCTGCCGCCACAGGAACCAGCCCGGCCGGCGCCTTTGCACCGGCCACTGAGAAGGTCAGGGCTAATAGAAACATTGCCGTGATCAAGAGCGTCAAGAAACCGATTTTCTTCATGGATTTCCCTCCTCGTCCGGATTCCGGCGCGGACGCCGCCGCTAAAATCAATGGCCGCGGCATCCTCTCACCCAGGATTCCCACGACACTCGCCCAGTATAGCCGCGCTCAGACAAATCCTCCTGTGCCTAAGTTGATTCCCGAGGCGATCGCCTTACATCCCGTTTCAATTGGTTCTGAATGCCGGCGCCCTAAGAAGCTTCCCGCCGGGTTCGGTTACGCCACCACCAAAACAATGCAGCCACTACAACCACAATCACAACCGCTAAATCGAAACGCTTGAGATCGTGGGCCAGCCGGCTCCAATGTCCGCCAAACAAATATCCCGCGCTGCAAATTGCTCCCACCCAAACTGCCGCCCCCAAAAAGTTAAACACGACGAACTTCCGCCATGGCATGTGGAGCGCTCCCGCCAGCAGCGCGGCCAGCACGCGCATGCCAAACATAAATCGCGCCAGGAAAACGGTGACTGGCCCATAGCGATCGAACAGTTGTTCGCCGCGCGCCAGGCTATCCGGGCCAATCGAGAAGAGGTGCCGGTAGCGTTCGATCAGCGGACGCCCGCCGTGCCGCCCCAGGGCAAAGCCCAATTCCCCGCCCAGTGTCGTCGCCACGGTGCCGACCACAATCACCCATGGAAGCTGCAATTCGTGCTGGGAATAGGCCAGGAAGCTGGCCAGCAGCAGAATGGTTTCGCCTGGTAAAGGCAAGCCGGCGCTTTCCAGCAACAACAGAGCCGCCACCGCCCAGTACCCGTAGTGCACCACCGCGCCGCGCAGCAGATCGAGAATGTGATGGTTCATTGGGAGGGGTTTCCGCCAGTTCGATCTACTTATGTCCTTCGCCTTCCAGTTCCGGCATCTGCGCCAGGGTAGCCTTCAGCCGATGGACCACGCTCTCGCGCGGATTGAATCCCGTCACCCGTTCCTTGATGAGCCCGTTGCCGTCGATCACCATGTATGTGGGGTAGGAATGGACGCCAAATACATTCTGTATTTTGTGATCGGCATCCCGGTATTGCGCCCAGTCCATCTTCTTCTTGGCCACAAATTCTCGCCAGGCGCCATCGTCTTTGTCCGCGCTCACGCTGATCAGCACCAGCTTCTCGGCGGGATATTTTTTCGTCAGTTCTTTCAACTCCGGCAGCGAAGCGCGGCAAGGTTCACACCAGGTAGCCCAGAAATCCACGACCACCACGCGACCCGCCAGTTGCTTGAGTGAAATTTGCTGGCCTTGCAATGTGCTGACTTCAAACTCCGGGGCGAACTCTTCGCGGACCCGCCGGGGGTCGGCCAGGATCAGCCGCGCCTGACGCGCAACCTGCTCGTCGGGATCCAGTTCCAAGGCACGCCTCCAGTTCCTGCTTCGCCTCGTCATCTTTGGAATCTTTGGACTCCAGCAGCAACGTCTTGGCCAGGCTCAGATGATAGACGGCGCCCTTCGGGTCCAATCGTACCGCGGATCGGAACTCAGCCTCCGAAGCTTTCATCTTGTTGCTATCCGTTCCCGCCGCCGAGAAAACCGCATTGCCCTTGAGGTTGTGAGCCGCGGCGCGCGCCACGTCGTCGCCAGCCATCGCGATCGCTTTGTCGCAGCTTTCCTCGCATTGGGTTAGCTCGCCCGAGTGGTAGTAAGCAACTCCTAACAGGAGATAACATTGCCCGCAAGAATCGCCATGAAGTTTGCTGGCCTTCTTGAGCGCCTCGATGGCCTCCTTATACTTGCCAGCCTTCAGTGCCCGCTGACCCTGCTCGAACTGCTGCTTAAACGCGGGATCGGCCTGCCCCGCCTGGGCTGCCGGACGCGCTGGCAGGCCAACCGCCAGCACAAGGATGCCGAGAGCAACCCCCAATTGCCTCATGACCGCTCCTCTGTTCTCCGCCGCGATCTTAGCAGATTCCTCACACCCGGCCTATCTGCCAGAATCTGCATCCGGCTTCAGGAATTCAATCAATTCCCGGTTGAACTCCTCCGGGCACTCCTCATAAGGCAAGTGTCCAATCCCCGGAAAAATTACCACCTTCGAATGCGGGAAGTACTTCGCCAGTGGTGCCGCCGATGAAGCAAAAACCGCAGGATCCTTGCTGCCCCACATGAAGAGCGTGGGAATGCTCCCCAACTTCGGCAGAGTCGTCTCCAGTTCGCGCAGATCCTGCGTCCATGTGCTCGCAATGCTCAACGCATGTTCAAACAACCCCGGCTTCGCCAGCGGCGCTTTGTAGCCCTCCAGCGCCTCGGGAGGAATCCGGCTGCGGTCGCCATACAAACGCATGTGCCAATAAGGATAGGAGAACGGCGAGCGAGCAATCACCAGCCGGAACAAGGCCGCACCCTGAGGCGTGCCGAAAAACGGCGCCAACCACTGCCCATGCGCCGAATAAGGATTCACCGGCGCCACCAGCACCAGCCTCCGCAGTTGCAAACCAGTATCATGCCGTTGACAATTCCCGCTCAAACACTCGCCAGCCGCCATCATGGCGACCGCGCCGCCCCGCGATGTCCCCAGCAAATCGAACGAGGCAATTCCCAGCCGCTCAATAAACCGAAGCACCCGCTGAGCCGTCCCCCGCACCGAATGATCAATCCCAACCGGACGATCGGAGAACCCCGCCCCCATCAAGTCCGGCGCGTAGACCGTTGTGTAAGGCGCCAGAGCCGGCATGGTGTATCGCCAGGAAAAAGAATATCCCAGCAACCCATGCAGCAAAATCAGCGCCGGCTGGGGAGCCCCATTTCTCGCGTCTTTTGCGAGAAAGCCTGCCCTGAGCTTGTCGAATGGTGGGTTCGTGCGCAAGTAGCGCATGCGCGCGCCATCCATCTCCATCCAGCACTCTTCTATGCCCGAGCCCAGCGCCGGAGCACCCACGGTAGAAACTTCCCGGTTCGACTCCACGATCGCCAAATCCCCTAACTCTCCAGACAACTTTTTAACCGCAACCAGCCTCTATCTAAGTGAATAACGCCTCTGTTCGCTTCGCTAGGGGAGCTTCGGCTCCCCGATTTTTTGTAGATCAGAGATCAGAGGTCAGTGTCCAGTGATCCGTGGTCAGCAAGGCAGAATCCGGATGTAACTGGCCACTGATCACCGACAATCACTGACCACTGGCCACTGCTTTCCGCTTCTTAAGCAATTTCTTCAGCACTCGAATGCCCTTATCCACGTGCTTCTCTTCCAACAAAAACGGAGGCAGAAACCGCACCACAGTATCCTGCGTGGAATTAAACAAAACTCCCTCAGCCAAAGCCGCATCCACAATCGGCCGCGCCGGAATCTCCAGATTGATCCCCTGAATAAATCCCCGCCCGCGCACTTCCTTAGCGGCAGGGTTCTTCTCAACAATCGCCTTCAACTCCTGCTGCAAATAAGCGCCAACTTTATTCACGTTGTCGAGCAGCTTCTCTTCCTCCACAATCGCCAGAAATTCCAAAGCCACGCGGCAAGCCAGCGGACCACCCCCAAACGTAGTCCCATGCTGCCCCGGAGAAATCGCATTCGCAAATTCTTCCTTAGCGATAAACGCGCCCAGCGGTAGCCCGGCCGCAATCGGCTTGGCAATCGCCACAATATCCGGAGTCACGCCAAAACTCTGAAACGCAAACATCGTCCCCGTGCGTCCCAACCCGCACTGAATCTCGTCAAAAATAAGCGCAACCTTAAACCGGTCAGCCAACGCCCGGCACTCGCGCAGAAACTCGACCGAGCACTCATAAATTCCGCCTTCGCCAAAAATCGGCTCCAGCACAATCGCGCAGGTATTGTCGTTCACCGCCGCCCGCAAGCCTTCCAAGTCGTTCTGCGCGACGAAAGTCACATCTTCCAGCAGCGGCTCAAATCCCTTCCGATGTTTGTCCTGCCCAGTCAACGACAGCGCCCCAAACGTCCGCCCGTGATACGACCCTTGCAGCGCCACCAGCCGCGACTTCGCCTCGCCCCTGGCGCGATGTCCCGCCAATCGCGCCAGCTTGATCGATCCTTCAATTGCCTCAGTCCCGCTATTCTGAAAAAACGCACGGTCGAGACCAGACAGCGTGCACAGCTTCTCCGCCAGCGCCCCCTGATACTCGTGGTAATAAAGGTTCGAGACGTGAATCAGCTTCCCGGCCTGCTCCCGAATCGTCTTCACAATCCGCGGATGCGCATGCCCCAACGCATTCACCCCCAGCCCCGAAACAAAGTCGAGATAACGCCGGTCCTCCAGGTCGTAAAGAAACACGCCCTTGCCCCGCGTCAACACAATGGGATACCGGCTATAAGTCCCCAGCAAATACCGCCGCTCCAACTCCGCAATTTGTTCAAATGTTTTCATAGGAAGATTTGATTCTACAGGAAGACGAATTCTGAACTGCTCCGATGACGGCCTTCCGTAGTCGCGAGGGTTATACTCATCCATCCACGGGATTTGAAACAGCGACTGGAATCTTGTTCGATCGCAGATCACCGAACCACGCGGGGAGGAAATGAGTGGCTTCATTTCGAGCGTTCGTCCGCCGTTGGGAACGAGACCGGGAATTCTGGGACACCATCCCCAACAGTTCCGTGCTGATGTTACTGGTGGTCGCCTTTTGTCTTTTTGCCGCCATTGGCACCATTAGCCAGTTGGATAGCTCCAGCGCCTTCCTGCGGCGCTTTTGGGTAGCGCCGCTGATGACCGGAGGTTTTGCCGTCGGCTACACCTGGGCTGCCGTTCGCCGCAAGTGGGTCGCGCTCATCGCCCTGTTCCCCGTGCAAATCATTGCGGCGTCCCTCTTAAGCTGGTATATGGAGCGGCATCCCGGCAGCAGTTTCACTCTGTCTGACGAAGCTCACCTCTGGCTTGAAGCAAACTCCATAGCCGCGATGATTTTTGTCACCGTGGGTTTTGCTCTGCTGATGAGTTTCATTCGCCGCGAGGGCAAACGCTTCGCCCGCACCCACGCGGAGATGCAACTGGCCGGCGAAATTCACAAATCGCTGGTGCCAACCATCGAGCGCCGCATTGGAGACTACGAGTTTTACGCGATCTCCCTCGCCAGTGGGATGGTAGGCGGCGATCTGGTCAACGTGATCGCACGCGAGGATGGCTGGCTGGCTTACGTCGCCGACGTGAGCGGCCACGGAGTTTCTTCCGGAGTGCTCATGGCCATGATCAAGAGTTCCGCGCATACGGCGATGCGGCTCCGCCACGGCTCCGATGGCTTGCTGGAAGGAATCAACGCCGTGCTCTGCTCACTCAAAGCGCCGAACATGTTTGCCACGTGCGCCTTTGTCGCGTACACACCTGATGTTTTTCTCGGGACTCGGGACTCGGGACTCGATCCTACTCAATCGAGATTCGAAGCCGGTCTACGCTATTCCCTGGCCGGTCATCTGCCGCTAATCCGCCGGCGCGATAAAGAGGTCGAGTTGCACGCGGCCGAGAATCTGCCCCTGGGTGTCTTTCCCGACACTATTTTTCAGAGCTTGCCGCTCGACATGCAAAAAGACGATGTGCTGGTCCTGCTCACCGATGGCCTCACCGAGGTCTTCGACAAAGCGGGAACCGAGTTGGGCTTCGATGCTATTTCGGTGGTCGTCCGAGATACCGGCGCCCGTCCCTTGCCCGAGATTGCGGCCGCAATTTTCGAACGCGCCAGCCGCCACGGGCCACCGAGCGACGATCAGAGCCTATTGTTGATCCGAAGAATAGGCTGAAATGGTTTCCCCGTTTGAATCAGCGATCTCAAAGTAATCAGTCCGACGCCCCCTTCACTGGCGCCAAAGTCGCCGCCAGCACAACCACATGCGTATCGTTCGGTAAAGTAACGCTCTTCACACTCTTAGCCGGATTCAAAGCAAACGTGTAGGCATACAGATTGAAGGTCCGCTGATCCTTGGTTCCGTTGTCGAAATTCCGGTATGCCATGGCCACGCCTTCAGACTCGCGGGTATATTTCTGCGGAGTGAACCAGTCGCTGAAGCTCTGTGTGAATTTCGTGCTCGTTCCATCGGTGTATTTGACGGTAAGAGTTTGAGATGCCTGATTTCCCTCGATGCCCGTCGCTAACAGCGTCAGGCTGGAAAACTTGCCCTGCGTCAGCGTAACCGATTGTCCGCTGCAACCGACCGCGTCCAGTTCATTGGCGGGTCCAAAAGTGAAGAGCGTGCCGTTAAAGACTCGCGATGTAGTCAGCAGGTTCGCTGAGTACGAATACCCTCCGCCATCCAATCCTCCAGTCGAGTACGTCGTACCGTCGGTGTAAATTCCGTAGAGGTTGTATTCCGAGGATAGATTCACCTCCGTACCAGTTCCCTTTGTGCCCACTGCGGCGCTTACCGCCAAGCTGAGAGTAAGGGTTTGTGTGATGCTGCCCGAGGTGCCGGTAACGGTGACAGTAGCAAATCCGGTGCTGGCGGAAGCACTGGCCTTGAACACAACTGTTTGTTTATTGCCTGTGCCTTGCACCGAAGCCGTGACGCCCTTCGGCAGACCTGACACACTCAGAGTCACCGTACCCGTAAAGCCGTTAACGTCTGTGATTGTGATCGCAGCGTTGGCGGTTGAACTTTGATTCAAGAACACGTTCGCCGGTCCGGTAAGCGTAAAGCCGGGCGCGCCAACCGCGGTATTGATCGCGCTCGCGTACTGCGCCGCAAGCCCCGTCCCCACAAAGTCGTCATAGAGCCACATGAAGCCGCCGATAATCCCACACTGGTTGTGCCAGCCCGTCATCGTGGTCTGAACTTGGCTCGGAGTGTCGTCCTGATCCCACAGCCCCGGAAACACCGGAACCGCGCCGAAATTCCATCCCACGCAGGGATTGTTTCCCGCCCCACCCGCATACGCCTGCAGGTGAACTCCATCCGCCGTGCCCGGAAGTTGACTATTAATTTGCGAAACCACGTTCGTCCAATAACTGCTGTCGTCAAAAGCGTCGGGCATCACGTGATAGCCCAAATTCCCCAGCATCACGCCAAACGAAATCGTGGTCGGCGAATTAAAACTGTTCTCGTCGTCGAAATCGATCGCATCCAACGCCGGGATCGCAGCTTTCAAAGCCTGAAAATCCTGATACAGGATGCTCGTCGGGCCCGTTCCCTGCGCGTTGATCAGGTTGGTAATGTTCTCCCAATCTCCGTAGTTAGAGGAGCCGATGCTGAACGTCACCCTCTTTACCTTCCCCAGCTTCAAAGTCGCCATGTCCCCGGGAAAATCGGGATAGTACTCGTTGCCGACATAGACGCCCCCGGAGGTCAAAGGAAACTCGCCATTGAAATTCAAGTCGCCCGTGGTGCTGACTTCGACACTCCAGACAATGGCTTCCGAGAACCCGGAATTCTCAATTTCGGTAATGTTGGCCGACGCATTCTTGTAAAACGGCCCGCCGCCAAAAATTCCGGTGTATCCAGTCTGAGCCGAAGCCAGTTCGCTGGAGAATGCCACCGCCAAAAGCAAGAAAAGCAAGATTGTCGGGTGAACGAGGGATAGCTGGCAGTGTGAGGATCCGAACCGCAATTCTTTCATGAAGGCCCGCAAGTTAATCTCCTGGATGGGGGGGCGTATGTGCGCAGGCTCTGCCGCGCGTCCCACGCCAGCGACTTGGCGCGGATTTGTCCCCCTCAAAGTGGCATCGATTATACACAGTTCACGGCCGAAACCCCCAGTGTTGGCGGGCAGTTTGGCCTATAAGGCGTACGCAGCGCGGGATCATGGGTCTGCGGTGGAAGCCGAAGCCCGCCTTCAATACAGCGCCTTCTCCCCCACCGGCCGCGTCTTCCACCGCCGGTGCACCCACAGCCACTGCTCCGGATACTTCCTCACGTAGTCTTCAATGACAGAAGTAAGTTTCTGCGTGTTGGCTTGGATGTCGGCCTCCAGGTCGCCGGTGCGCACCAACTCCACCGCCGGATCAAACCGCAGCCGGTATTTCCCCAGCTCCGCGTCCCAGATGGTAAACGTCGGCACCACGGCCGCATCGGTGCGCAGCGCAATCCGCGCCGGACCAGCAGCCGTGCACGCCGGGATGCCGAAAAAATCCACAAAGATCCCTTGCGGCGGAGTCATGTTCGTATCCATCAGCATCCCAACCACTTCCCCGGCCTTCATCGCCGAGAGTAGCCCGCGCACAAAATCATCTTTGTCGACAGCTTTGTTGCCGTGCATTGTCCGATAACGAAGGATGAGGTCGCCGAGATACCTGTTGTCCATGCCCCGCATGAGCACGTGCATCCAATGCCCATGCATCGACAAAACGAAAGAAGAAAGCTCCCACCCGCCAAAATGTCCGGCAAACAAAAGCACACCCTTGCTGCGAGCGTGCGCGCGTTCGTAATTCTCGAAGCCGTCAAACACCACAACTTCGTCAACGTTCTCCAGTGTGTACTTGGGAAAGTGGCAGACTTCCGCCAGTTGACGTCCCAGCGAAGCGAACTCCCCGCGCAGAATCCGCGCCCGCTCCGCTTCAGTTTTTTCGGGAAACGCTATGGCGAGATTGCGCATGCCGACATGCCGCAATCGCACGTGCAGAACATAAACCACCCAAGCCAGTCCAATACCGACAGCCCGCGCCAGCGGACGCGGCAAATTACCCATGATTTTGATGAACGGCCAGGCTGCCGCGTACTCAAGTCGCTGCCGCATTAGGGAAGCGGAACGGTATCATCGTCAAAAATAACTTGTCAAACAACGGCGAGAAAAACTGAAGGTTCGACACCTTGCCGCTGGGCTTCGGCTGTCGGGCTTCGGGCTTCGGCCAAACAACCTAGAGACGTTCAGCGATGGTGGGTTATTGCTCGAGCCGAAGCCCGAACGCCGAAGCCCGAAGCCCGCTACTTCGCCGCCGCCTGAGCCCACTTAGCCAAAGTAGTCAGAAACGAATTTGCTGCCGCCGGAGGCTCAACCTCTCCCACGAGCAAAGTCCGGAACGGAACCATGCGTCCGTAGAACTCGCGCGTGCTGTCCTTATCCTGCTTGATCACAGCCCCATTCAGACTCAACCCGGCAAACAACCCGCGCGCCCGCGAATAGGTCAGCACCTCCGCCCGCATCTTCCAATCCGTATTTCCCTCCGCGTGACGCCCCACCGGACCAGCAGCCACCGAAGCATCCGCTCCCAGCGCGAACTCGCTCGACAGCAAACGCTTCATGCCATCTTTATTCATGATCAGCATCACTAGGTCAACGGCCTGCCCGCCGATCTGCAAGCCAAAGCTGCCGCCAGTTACCGTGAAAAATGCCGGCGCGCTCCATCCCTTCGGAGTACGGCAACTGGCCAGCCCTCGACCGTACTTCCCGCCGACAAAAAAGCCGCCCTTCAGCATCGAGGGCACAACCGCCACGCACTCCGCCGAGCCCAACACTTCCTGCGGAATCCCGGAATCCGGCGCGGCCTGGATTTCGTTCAGCACATCGGCCGCCGCCTGCACGCGGTCCGCCGCCTTCGATTCTTTTTCATCCCCTGCAAAACAGAGAGTACAGAGACACACCATCAGGGTCAGCAGTAAGAACTTTTTCATGGTTCCTCGTCAGAACAAGAATTCTCTGGGAATCTAGTACTTTCGATTGTAAACGATGCGACCAGCGTTGTATCAGGAACGTTTTCGGGCTAAGGATGAAACGAGAAAGGAAGGAGCCAACCCGCAGACAAAAAATCGGGGCTGAAAGTAGTGACCCTAATCGCTACTCCCAACCCCGTCTCCCAGGTTCTGTGGTAGGTGAGGCGAGTATGCCGTGCGGTTGTCTCACCTGCAAGATTACGAAGGTCATTGTCCCGAAGTAACCCACGTCATGCTATAGAAAGAAGCCAGCCAAATGTCGAACTCGGTTTGCTGAGAACTGAGAACCGAGAACTGAGAACTGTCTTACTTCGCCGCCACCAGCGAATGCGTAATCGCATGCACCGACAGCGCAATCCGATTCTGCACGCCCACCTTGCGCATCAGTTTCGCAACGTGCGCCTTCACCGTACGCTCTTCGATGCCTAACTGCGCGCCAATCTCTTTGTTGGAGCGGCCCGCCACCAGCATCTCCAGCACTTCTTTTTCGCGGTCGGTAAAGGTCACGCGGCCCGCCGGAAAAATCCGGCCCGGCGACGACGACACGCGCTCGATGAACATGGAAAGCACTCGGCGCGGAGCCCACACCGATCCCTGGCTCACAATGCGAATCGCCTGCGCAAATTCCGCCGGCGAAGCGGCCTCATCCACATAGCCCTTGGCCCCTGAAGCAATAGCCTTCAGAATGGTTTCTTCGTCCACGCCCGAGCCAGTCACGATAATGCGCAGATCGGGCCGCGTAGCCTTCAGGCTGGCCATCACGTCGAAAAGGTTTTGGCCGGAGCGGTTTCCCAGCAGGATCAAGTCCACGTCCTGTAAGGTAGAAATCTCAGGCAGACCGGCGGAAATGAGTTCGAACTCGGGCTCCGTGTCGAACAAGGCGCGAAAGCCCACAAACCTCAGCGGGTCGCTCTCCACCACGGCAATTTTGATGATCGGTTTTCTCGCAACTGCTGCTTTCATAGTTGTCCCTGTAGGGCGTAGTGTCTTAGCTAGAGCATAGCGGCATTTGCCCGTCCTGCAAAGAGAACGTGACCGAAGTTAAATTACGGGAGTAACATAAAAAAGAAGGCCGAAAAGCCGTTCTGTAGCGGGATTTGGCGGGCTAATTCTCGCCGCGCCACTCGCCGAGAAAATCCAGCATGAGAAAAGAGTCCATTCATTCTTTTGCGGTGATCGCGTGCACCGTACTCGCTGTCTCCACTCTATTCGCACTGGCTCCAGCCATCGCCCCTCAGACCGCGGCCCCCGATTACAAGCCAAAATTCGCCGGCGACCCCGCCCGTTCCGAATCCGAAGCAGCCGCCCTCGGCTACATGCGCGTCGTTCTCCGCGCCCAGCACCAGTTCGATAAGCAGTACGGACACTTCGCCGTTTCCCTCACCGAACTCGTCCACTCCGGCTCGTTCACCAAGCGCATGGTCAATCCCAACCGCGGCGATTACACCGCCAGCTTCAAAGGCAAGAAAGACAGTTTCATCCTAACCATGACGCCCAACCATCTCGATGCCCAGCATCGATCTTTCTACGCCGAAGACGACGGCAAAATCCACGCCGACGAAGAAAAACCAGCCGACGCAGATTCGCCGGTTGTTAAGTAAAATCTTAAATCTTGTCATCCTGAGCGGAGACATTGACGTCTTGTCATCCTGAGCGAGAATTGTCCTTCGCGCAAAAGCGCCAAGGACAACCGGCAGTCGAAGAGCCTGCCCCGAGCGAAGCCGAGGGGACCCCTGGCACGCATTACCCAGCATCGGCCTCGCAAGGCATTTCTATCACCGGATCTATTTCCCGGGACTACATTGAGACACTCCCATGAACTGATCCCCAATTTCGTGTATAAAATTTAGCCATGAAACCGATCCGTTCCCCGTTGACCCTGTGGCTTCTTGTTCTGCTTGTGCTTCCGGCGGCGGTGGCACAAAGCTCCGCGAAACGGCCCGGTGAGCCTCAGGAAGGAACGCCCGCCCTTGCCCGCTACGATCGGCCGCATGAAAGCACACCGCTGCCTCGATCAGCCGCGGATCCCACAGGTCCTCTCTGGAAAGCCTACAACGCTGCCGTGGAGCACGTAAGCGTTTGGAGGAACGAAGATGTGCGCAAGCTCAAGCCGCTGGCAATCGGGCCAGATGGAACAGTAGAAGTAGTGACGGCTACGAAGTACAACGTCACCAGTCCGCTCTACGGTGACACTTGGGTCACAATTGCTCCGGAACTGTTGAACACCTGCCGTCAGTTTACCGGCGATGTCGCCATGCAGGTACGCGAACTGCTTGGCGTCCCTCCCAATCACGAAATCCCCATGATCTTCGTCATGAAGGTCCAGCCAGCCGACATATTTCGGCCAGCACCCGATCCCACGCCGTGGACGCTGTGCCCCTGCGGTAATCCCTCCGGCAACCAGTGCAACTTTGACCCAAAAGTCCAATGCGGCAACAGTTTCCCCAAAGACGTTCCTCCATCGCATATCCAATGGATCGCGAACACCACGCTGAGCCTTCGTCAAATACCCGGCGGCTTCCCATGGACCCATCTCGGCTACACCTACAACTGGAAGCCGGGCGCCGACTCCTACGGCGCGTCGGAATACATCGTTCGCAAAGGCGCCAACGTCTCTGACGTCAGGAAGTTTTCTCTCGAAGAATATTGCAAGCCCTAATCGACGCCTCATTAAGCTTGTCATCCTGAGCGAGGATTGTCCCTCGCGCAAAAAGCGCGAAGGACAACCGCAGTCGAAGGACCCCTTGCACTCGTCCAGCATCATTGCCCCAGCGAGGCATTCCCATCACCGGCCTGTTTTCAGCCAGCTTCCGGTTTATGATAGATAAAGAAATTATCCTACGAGCCTGAACGGAGGAACCATGCCTGCAACCATCGGCGCACCCGCACCCGATTTCACCTTGAAAGATCAGGATCAAAAAGAAGTAAAGCTCAGCGATTACAAAGGCAAGAAGCGCGTGGTGCTAGTCTTCTATCCGCTCGACTGGAGCCCCGTTTGCACCAAAGAGCACGCCTGCATGGTGAACGATAAGAAACAATTCGAAGATCTCGACGCGCAAGTGCTCGGCATCAGCGTCGACAGCGTGTGGTCGCACAAGGCCTATGCCGACAAGATGGGCATCCACTACCCGCTGTTAGCCGACTTCCAGCCGCGCGGCGCCGTCGCCGCCAGGTACGGAGTCTATCTCGAAGACAAAGGCATCACCGGCCGCGCCATCTCCATCATCGACCGCGACGGCAAACTGGCCTGGCACAAAAACTACGACATCCCGGTCGTGCCCGACATAAACGAAGTCTCAAAAGCGCTCGCCGGCGTGAAGTAGGTCATCGAGGATGCTCATGTGGGGACAGCCGCCCTCGGCTGTCCAATCGAGCGAAGCTCGATTCGCTTTTTCGGGTCCGTTGTGAAAGGGCGCGGCCTCAGCGGCGCTGCAAAGCAAGGTTCGTATCAGGGCGCGGCTTCAGCCGCGCCGTCCAGACCGGAAAGGACTCGGGCTTTAGCCCCTGAGGAATGAAAGCTTCCGTCTTCGTCGGCACCAGCCTCGACGGCTTCATCGCCCGCAAAAGCGGCGAGTTCGACTTTCTGCCAACAGACGGCGGCGAACCCCACGGCTACGACGAGTTCATCGCCAGCGTCGATACCATTGTCATCGGCCGCAAAACCTTCGAGGTCGTTCTCCCCATGAAGCCGTGGCCCTACGGCAACAAGCGCGTAGTGGTCCTGAGCAGCCGTCCCATCGATTTCTCAGCAGTCGTTGGAGGCAAGGTGGAACAGATGGCCGGCGCTCCCGCAGAGATCGTTTCGAAGCTAGCCGCAACTGGCGCCAACCACATTTACGTAGATGGCGGAATCACAATCCAAAACTTCCTGCGTGCAGGATTAATTCATCACCTAACCATCACTCGCGTGCCGGTGATAATCGGTGACGGAATCCCTCTCTTCGGTTCCCTGCCACACGACGTTCATCTCCGCCATATCGCAACCCGGCAATATCCCAGCGGCTTAGTCAGCAGCGAATACGAAGTCGTCAACTCAAAATAAAAACCCAAGGGTGCCCTACTCTAGTCGCGTCCTTTGCGACTAGAACCTGCCCTGAGCCTGCCGAAGGGGCGGGGATTTTGACTTCCTAAGTCCCCGGTCGAACCTCCACCGCCTTCCCACCCCGGTAAATCACCACCAGCGGCTTCCCTCCATTCGAATAATGCAGCGTCCTCTCCGAAGACGAACTCCCCGCATCCAGCGTCCCCATCCCCACCGCGAAATCCGCCTGCAATTCATTCATCCCCGGCTTCACTTCATGCTGCTCGACCGCCTGCCAAACATCCGCCGGCCAATGCTTGTACAACTCGTGCGGATCCTCCACAAAAAACATCTCATCGGAATAAATCTTGTACTGCCCCTCCGTCTCGAATCCAATCGGCACGGCGTAGCTCTTCCCTTCCTTCTGAAACACTGCCATCACCTGCCGCCGGCTGCCCGGCCCCACCTCCGCCTCCACATCCTTGATTTCCAGCCGCTCAAGCGGCAGCAACAGCCCAGCCTCATGGGCAAAGTCCGTCCGCTTCCGCGCCGCGTCATACGGATAGTAGGTGTAACGATACCCTTCCTTCACCCACACCGGCTGCAGCGTCAACTGCTTCGCCGACTTCACATCGAACGGATACAACTTCTTCGGCGCAACATAGTAATCGGCATTCGAGTATCCGGCATTCCTGGCCTGCTGCTGTTTCTGCGCCGCAACAAGGTCCTCATGCCGCTCGTAAAGGATGTATCCCGCGCGCACTCCCGCCACCACCAAAGCCAGCCCCAAAGCAATCTGGATCCTCTTCTTAGCCTCTTCGCCGATCATGCAAATGCCTTACCCCGTGAAACCCCGTGTCCTCTGTGGTAAAGATTTTTAGGGAAGCGAGGAAACGCCAGTGAATACGGTACACTAGACGAAGTCGCAGAAGGAACCCATGCCCACGGTCACGGAAGAAGATGTCCTAAGCGCGCTGAAAAGTTGCTATGACCCCGAGATCCCGGTCAACATAGTCGACCTGGGACTAATCTACAAAGTGAACTTCGCGCCTGCCCCCGCCGACGCACCCGATCAAGCTAAACAGGACGTCTCCGTCGACATGACCCTCACCGCGCAGGGCTGCCCGGAACACGTCAACATCAGCGCCCAGGTAAAATCGCGCCTCGAGCAGTTGCCCGGCATTCGCAACGTAGCGGTAAATGTCGTCTGGACTCCGCCCTGGACCCCCGAACGCCTGAGCCCCGAAGCCAAGAAGCAACTCGGCATCGAGTAGAACCGGCTTCGGGCTGTCGGGCTTCGGCGAATTCAAGAACACTCATCTGCTGCTGATCATCGAGGCGTTCGAGCCGAAGCCCGAAAGCCGAAGCCCGATAGCCGAAGCCCGCTCCTACCCGCCAATCTCTTCCCAAGTCTCGTGCACCGACCGCCCCGCAGCCTCGGTAATCCGCCGCCCCGCCCGCGCCGCCATCTCCATCACCTGCATGCCGCGGTCAAAATAATCCGGCAGCGACCGGCGCACCGTCTCAAACTTCTCCGGATACTCCGACGCCAGCACCGCCAGCCCAACCCCGGTAGCCAGCACGCCCGCCGGATACTTCTTCTTCAAGAATAAAACCGTCGCTACCCCAATCGAACCCGCCACCACCGCCTTCTTCCAGCCGTCCATGTTTCCCCCCGAACGCGATTGTACTCCGGTCATTTCACCGATACGCACCCAACTCGGATGCCTCTTTACCGCCCAGCGTTGTCATCGCAGGTTCGCAACCCACTCCCATCACGCTCGCGCAGCACACATCCCTGTATACTTTTTTTCGTTCGGAGAAAGCATGTCCCAACGCAAGACCCACACTGCTCAAGTAAGAATTCTTACTGCCTGCGCGTTAATTCTCTTCGTCACCTTCGCCGCATCCGCCCAATCCAAGCCCCGGGCCCGCGATCTCGGAGTCCCCTTCGACGGCACGCCCGGCCCCAACAACGCCATCACCGACGTTAAAGGCGTGGAAGTCGGCCACACCACGCTCATCTCCGGCGAAGGCAAACTAGTAGTCGGCAAGGGACCAGTGCGCACTGGCGTCACCGCCATTCATCCCCGCGGCAAGTCCAGCAACGACGCCGTCTTCGCCGCCTGGTTCACCCTCAACGGCAACGGCGAGATGACCGGCACAACCTGGGTGGAAGACTCCGGCTTTCTCAGCGGGCCCGTGATGATCACCAACACGCACAGCGTCGGCGTGGTCCGAGACGCAGTCATCGCCTGGAAGGTCAAACACGGCTCGCCGGATATGGAAGGCTACTGGTGGTCGCTGCCCGTAGTCGCCGAAACCTGGGATGGCTATCTCAACGACATCAACGGATTCCACGTCCACGCCGAAGACGCATTTCACGCGCTCGATGTCGCGCACTCAGGATCGGTGGAAGAAGGCAATGTCGGTGGCGGAACGGGCATGATCTGCAACGAATTCAAAGGCGGCATTGGCACATCTTCCCGCGTGCTCGACGCCAAAGCTGGAGGCTACACCATCGGAGTCCTGGTCCAATGCAACTATGGCGACCGCGAGCAACTGCGCATCGCCGGCGTCAACGTGGGCCGCGAAATCCCGGAGCACACCGTCTGGAAAGACGACGTCGGCTCCATCATCGTAATCGTAGCCACCGACGCCCCGCTAATCCCCACGCAACTCAAGCGCATCGCCAGGAAAGTTTCTCTAGGCCTCGGCCGCGACGGCAGTTACTCCGGTGACGGCTCCGGCGACATCTTCTTAGCCTTCTCTACGGCCAACCCCGGCGCTGTCGGCTCCAAGGGCCTGCATCAACTAACCATGCTCCCCAACGATTCCCTCGACCCCATCTTCCTGGCCACAGTCCAGGCCACCGAAGAAGCGGTAGTAAACGCCATGGTAGCCGCCGAAACCATGACAGGCATCAACGACCACGAAGTAATAGCGTTACCCCACGACCGCCTCCGCGAAGTACTGAAGAAGTACAACCGCCTAGCCAAGTAGCGCCAGCCGCAAAGTAGCGCCGGCGTCTCGCCGGCTGTCGCGATGGCGTCCCGCCATCGCTGTCTGAGGTGCACACCCTTCTCGCGGTTTCTGTGAGCGTGTGGGAACTTTGACTTCCTATCAGATCTTCACAATCACTCATCCAACTAAGAATTCCCTCATCCTCATCATTACCTTCGCCGCCCCACCCCCGTGCCTATCGCTCCCGCGCGAAAAGACTACACTCGAATTGTGAAGCGCCACTACACCATCGCGCGCATCAAGGGAGGCATGCGGTTCACCTGCACCCGCTGCGCCCACCACGTCAGCACCCTCGACTTCAACCTCCGCGACGGCAACCTCCGCACCCAGGCCGCCACCGCCATCAACCGCCACGCCACCACCGTCCACCACGAACCCGTAATGTTCTCCTCGCTAGACAACCAGCAGCTAATCTGGCGCTCCTAGCTCTTGGTGGAAGAGCGGCGCTTCAGCGCCGCGTAAAGCTCTCCCTCATGAATGTCATTATTGATGTCATGAATGTCATTCCGAGCGAAGCGAGGAACCTTGGTTTCGCTGGCAGCGCCCCAACTCATGTGGAGACGGCCGCCTCGCCCGTCAGCGGAGCGAAGCGACGCCCATGTGGAACGGACACTCCTGTCCGTTGCCTTTGACCTTGATTTTGACTTCGACGGCACCCTCTCCAGAAGGGGATGCCCCACTTCTCGCGTCCGTTGCGAGAAGCGGGAACCACGGACGCCGGATGCCCCCACCCTTCTCGCGCATTTTGTGAGAGGGTGGGGATTTTCACTCTCGCCAAGCCGCACGCAAGTCCACTTAGGAACAACCGATCTCTGCATCGAGAACTAGACTTTTTCCACAGCCTTCCACAGCCACCCCCTGTGACATCTGACCTTGCACCCCTGCGTAAACTATAAGTAGTATGCTCCTCCGCCAAATCATCTCCCAGAAACTCTTCGCCACGCCGGCCAACACCGAATTCGACATCCGTAACACCTTATTTTTCAAGATTTTGCGCGCAAACCCTTTGCTTGCAAGATTTTACGCCGACCTCTTCCGCCGCCACGGCGCTAACCCAAGCCTTATCAGAGACTTAGAAATTAACTCCCAAAAAAATTTCGCACAACAATCCACCCACAACAAAAACCACAAACCACCGAAAGGCTCAAACTCAATGGCAGTCAAGTCAAACCCTCGTGTCTGTACTCACATCAAGGTCAACGGCATCCGTTGCGAATCGCCCGCGCTGCGCAACGAAGTCTTCTGCTACTTTCATCAGCGGATGATCCGCGGCGTCCGCACTCCGCCCAAGTCCCGCGTCCATCCCATCGCCATGCTCGAAGACCAGGAGTCCATCCAGGCCGCCCTCATGGAGATAGTCAACGCCCTCGTCCGCAATCAGATCGACGTAGCCCGCGCACGACTAGTCCTGCGCGCCCTGAGCATCGCCGCCAAGCATGCCAATAAGGCCCACTTCGAATGCTGGAAAAGCGACACGGTCAAGGAAATCCCCGAATATCCCGCAGCCCCGCCGGCCGCGACGCCATTCGCCATCGCCACCGCGCAGGCCGCCGCTCTGGCCACCATCAACACACCGCAGGCACAGGAAGAAGAGTCAGAAGTAGAGCGTCTAAGCAGCGCCTTCCGGCCCGCGCCCGCCGACGCTCACAGCAATGTCCGCCGCAAGCCGCCAGCAAATGTGAAGAGCGCGCCAATATCCCGCTCCGCAAGAAGCAGCCGCAGCGGATGACAGGAAGGCCCGTGCAGATGCAATGTGGTTTTGCTAATAGCTAATAGCTAAGAGCTAGTCGACCACAGCTTTATCCGTGATCTCCAGCCCGCGGTCGATGATGGCGAACCCCTCGCGCAGTTGCTGCTCGGTGATGCAGAGCGGAGGGTTGGTGAAGAAGGTGTTCCAGCGGACGAAGGTGTAGAGGCCTTGCTCGCGGAAGAAGCGGCCGAGCGCGGCCATTTCGTCAGAAGTGCCGTTGAAGGGAGCCAGGGGCTGGCGCGTCTTGCGGCTGCGCACCAGTTCGACGAGGCCGAACAATCCGATGGAGCGCGCCGCGCCCACGGAGGGATGCTTGGCTTGGAGATCGGCGAGGAGCTGCTTCATGACCGCGCCCATCGTCTTCGCGTTGTCGATGAGCCCGTCTTCTTCATACACGCGAATGGTGGCCAGCGCCGCCGCGCAGCCCATGGGATGGCTGTTGTAAGTCAGTCCGCCGTAGAAGACTTTGTCCTGAAAGTGCTGCGCGATGTGATGCCGCATGCCGATCGCGCCGAGAGGAAGATAGCTTGAAGTTAATCCCTTGGCCATACAGAGCAGATCGGGAACGACCTTCCAGTGATCGACGGCAAACCACTCGCCGGTGCGTCCGAAGCCGGACATCACTTCGTCTGCGATCATCACGATGCCGTACTTGTCGCAGAGCTTGCGCACGCCTTCGAGGTATCCATCGGGAGGAATGAGCACGCCGTTGGTCCCGGTGATGGGCTCGAGAATGAAGCCGGCGATGGTTTGCGGGCCTTCGAGCTGAATGGTCTCTTCAATCATGGCGAGCGAGGAGTCGGCGGATTCCCATCCGCGCTCGATGCCGTGATAAGGATCGAGCACATGCACGACGCCGGGAATGCCCGGCTCGGCGGCCCATCTGCGAGGATCTCCGGTAAGGCTGATCGCTCCTGCAGTCGCGCCGTGATAGGAACGATAGCGGGCGATGATCTTGTGCCGTCCGGTGAAGAAGCGCGCGAGCTTGATGGCATTCTCGTTGGCCTCGGCGCCGCCGTTGGTGAAGAAGAAGGTGTCGATGTCGCCGGGGGTGATTTCGGCAAGCTTCGCGCCGAGGCGCGCGCGCGGCTCGGTAGCCATGAATGGATTCGCGTAGGCGAGCGTCGCCGCCTGCTCGCTGATGGCCTGGATGACGCGCTCGTCGCCGTGTCCGATGTTGACCGACATGAGTTGGCTGTTGAAGTCGATGAAGCGCTTGCCTTCCGGCGTGTAGAAGTAAATCCCCTTGGCGCGCGCGACGGGAATGGGATCGACCTTGGACTGCGCGGACCACTCGTAGAGCGTGTGCTTGCGGGAGAGGTCAACGATTTCTTTGCCGGACATTGTTGGAGTGGTCAGAGTTGTGGTCATGGAAGCCTCAGTTTGTTGATCGCAGCATCGCAGATCATTGAGTCATTGGGCGATCGGGCGATTGAGCGATTGGAGATCACGATTCGATATTGGTTTCAAATCGCCCGATGACTCAATCGCCCAATCGCTCAATCTTAGAACTTTCGGCTGTGCTCTTTGGCCCAGCGTTCGACTACGACTTTCTTGTCGGTGTAGAACTCGATCGAGTCGCGGCCCTGGCCGTGGAGATCGCCGAAGAAGCTGTTCTTCCATCCACTGAACGGGAAGTAGGCCATGGGCGCGGCGACGCCGATGTTGATGCCGACGTTGCCCGCAGGCGCTTCGTAGCGGAAGCGGCGCGCTGACGATCCGTTCGACGTGAATAGCGATGCCTGATTGCCGTAGGCGCTGCGTTCGAGGAAGGCGAGCGCTTCGTCCATGTCGTTGGCGTGGACTAGGCTGAGCACGGGACCGAAGATCTCTGTGTCGGCTAGATCGCTGGTTGCAGGAACGTCATCGAGGATCGTGGGCTTCACGAAGTTGCCTTTTTCGTGGCGCGGGACTTTCGCGTTGCGGCCGTCGAGGAGCACTTTCGCGCCCTGTTTTTCACCGAGTCCGATAAGCGATTCGACGCGCTCTTTGCTTTGCGGCGTGATCACTGGCCCCATCTGCACGCCTTCATCGAGGCCGTTGCCGACTTTGAGTTTCGAAGCCGCGTCGGCGATGGAGTCACGAAAAGTCTTTTGCGCTTCGCCGATCGTTACGGCGACGGAGACGGCGAGGCAACGCTGGCCGGCGCAACCGAAGGCACTGTCGCTGATAATCTGCGTTGCCATGGGCATGTCGGCGTCGGGGAGGACGATTACGTGATTCTTGGCTCCGCCCTGGCACTGAGCGCGTTTGCCGTTGGCAGCGGCGCGCGCGTACACATACTTCGCTACTGGAGTTGAACCGACGAAGCTGATGGCACGAACTTTGGGATGATCGAGCAGCGCGTCAACGGCGGCTTTGGCTCCGTTGACCAGATTGACCACGCCCTTGGGCAAGCCTGTCTTCTCGATAAGTTCGTACACGTAACGCAGAGTGAGCGGGACGCGCTCGGAGGGCTTAATGATGAAAGTGTTTCCCGTGGCGATGGCGTAAGGCAGATACCAGAACGCGATCATGCCGGGAAAGTTGAAGGGCACGATGGCGGCTGTGACGCCTAGCGGTTGGCGGATCATCATCTCGTCAATGCCGCGGGCCACGTCTTCGAGGTTGTAGCCCTGCATCATCATGGGAATGCCGCAGGCGACTTCGACGTTTTCGATGGCGCGGCGCATTTCGGCTTTGGCCTCGGTGAAGGTCTTGCCATTTTCCTGGGTGATGATGCGGGCAATGTCGTCGAGGTGGTCTTCGAGCAGCATCTTCAGCTTGAACAGCGGCTGGATGCGGTCTTCGGGCGGAGTGCGACGCCACTCGGGAAAGGCGGCAGCAGCGGCTTCGACGGCTTCGTTGACTTCGGCGGCGTCGGCGAGCGGGACTTGAGCCAGCAGTTCGCCAGTGGCGGGATTGATTACGTCGCGCCATTCTTGCTTCGATGAACCGGCGCGGGAGTCGGTCCATTGGCCGTTGATGTAGTTGGTCAGCTTGATGACGGGAGGTGCGGCTACTGTCGTCATGAGATTGCCTCTGCTATCGCGAATTCTAAAAACCTATGACCACGTAGGGCACGAAGGTACACGAAGGAAAACGGGTGCGTCTTCGTGGGTTCAAACGAGTTGCGCTACCGCTCCCTTATTATCGCAGACTGCGGCCAGCGCAGCTTCCAGCACGTTGAGGCCTTCATCCATTTGTTCGTTGGCTGCTACCAGCGGGACCAGGATGCGGATCACGTTGGAGTACGAGCCGGCGGTGATGGTGATGAGGCCGTGCTCGTAGCAATACTGCGTGATTCGTTTGGTTTCGTCTGCGGCTGGTGTTTTGGTTTCTTGCGACTTTACCAGTTCGATGGCTTGCATGCCCCCGAGGCCGCGTACGTCGCCGACTATTGGCCAGCGGCGCTGCCATTCGCGGGCGCGGCGCTGGAAGCGGTCGCCGAGTTCGTTGGCGCGGGTTAGCAAATTTGTGTTTTGGAACAAATCGAGCGTGGCCAGTGCGGCAGCGCAGGAGAGCGGATTTCCGGCGAAGGTGCCGCCGAGGCCGCCGGGGCCGGGGGCGTCCATGATTTCGGCGCGGCCGGTGACGGCCGCGAGCGGCAGGCCTCCGCCTAACGATTTAGCAGTGACGATCAGATCCGGCTCAATGCCGTAGCGTTCACTGGCGAACATTGCGCCGGTGCGGCCGAAGCCGGATTGCACTTCGTCGGCGATGAAGAGCACTCCGTGTTTGTGGCAGAGATCGATTAGAACTTTGAAGTAGTCCGGAGGAGGAGCGATGAAGCCGCCTTCGCCGAGGACCGGCTCGGCAATCACGGCCGCGACTTCTTCATTGGCGACGACGCGCTTGAATGTGTCTTCGAGATGGCGCGCGCAGTAGAGATCGCACGATGGGTACTTTAAGTTATACGAGCAGCGATAACAATAGCCGAATGGGATGCGGTAAACATCGCCGGGGAACGGAGCGAAGCCCGCCTTATAGGGATGCGTCTTGCTGGTGAGCGCGAGCGTCATCATGGTGCGGCCGTGAAAGGCGTCTTCGAAGGCGATGATGGCGGGACGCCTGGTATAGGCGCGGGCGATCTTAACGGCGTTCTCTACGGCTTCGGCGCCGCTGTTGACGAAGAGAGTTTTCTTGGGGAACTTACCGGGCGTGACTTCGTTCATGCGCTCGGCGAGCTTGACGTAGCCTTCGTAGGGCGTGACCTGAACACAAGTGTGGAGGAACTTGTCGAGCTGTTCGCGGATAGCTTTGACTACGGCTTCCTGGCGATGGCCCGCGTTGACGCAGCCGATGCCTCCGGCGAAGTCGATGTAGCGGTTGCCGTCGACATCTTCGAGCCAGGCGTCTTCGGCTTTGGCTACGTAGATGGGGGTGCCGTGGGAAAGGCCGCGGGGCACGGCTTTTGATCGACGCTCGCTGAGCAATTGGGAGTTGGGGCCGGGGATCGGGGTGTTAATTCGAATCGTGCTCATGTTCGTTTCTCGGGAGAACTCCCTGACGCGGCTGTGGCGCTGCAGGCGGCGCAGGGGTCCTTCGACTGCGGTTGATCTTCGCGCTTGGGCGCGAAGATCAATCCTCGCTCAGGATGACAGGACTTGAGGGATCGTCTCTTCATGTATCAGTACCAGCCGATTGGAGCTTCGTTCAGATTGATATACACCTGCTTCGTTTCCAGATATTCTTCGATGCCCCAGGGGCCTAGTTCGCGGCCGAAGCCGGATTGTTTGTAGCCGCCCCATGGGGCTTCTACGTAGGTGGGTTGCATGTGATTCACCCAGACGACGCCTGTGCGCAGGGCTTTCACGGCGCGCATGGCTTTGAAGATGTCTCTCGTCCAGACGGCGGCGGCTAATCCGTAGGGCGAATCGTTGGCGATTTTGAGCGCGTCTTTTTCGTCATCGATCTGTATACTGATTCCACCCGGATTGCGAAGAACCGGGATTCGTTTTCCTGGAGAGAATGGCAAAGAAATGGCTGGTTGGCCTTGGACTGCTGGTGTTATTTTCCTGGGCGGCATTCTCGTGGGCTGCTGGTGGGCAGGATGCCACATCCGTCCTCAACAGCTCCATGAAGGCGCTGGGCTGCGAAAATCTGAAGACGATCGAGTATTCGGGCTCCGGCTTCGATTCCGCTGTCGGGCAAGCGACGATGCGTTG
>CAWBGI010000002.1:0-1758771 GCA_963788225.1 uncultured Acidobacteriaceae bacterium
ACCATAGAAGTACGTCTCGGCCCAATCCCATCCTGCGTGCATGCCGATGGCAAACCACAGGTTGCCGGTGCGGGCCAGCGAGAACGCCGCGACGATGCCAAACGTCCCCGCCATCGCACCCCGAATATTGCTTCCCCCGTATTGCTTAGGTGACCCGCACCGAACAAGAGGCTCAGCAGAATGGCGGCAGGCCGAAGAGCGATGCCGGAAGTGAGGGTCGCCTGCATGTATCCGCGGAAAGAAAATTCCTCGAAGTATGCCCGCCAGGAGAAACGCAATTGCGTAGAGGACTCCGTACTTGAGGGCGTCGTCTTGGCTCACGCCCACAGGGCCGAGAGTAAAGCCGTGCAACGCCGCGATGGCCAACAACAGCAGCGAGAGCATCGCGAATCCGTAGAGGACGCCCTCCCAGAATCGCTTGCCCAGAAATTGTTTCAACGGAAGCCCATAGTCAACGAAGGATCGGTTCTCGATCCATGACATGATGATGACCGCGACTAACAAGGAGAAGACGAGTAACGACTCCCCGAAGATCTCGTGCCCCGACGTCAGGGCAACAGGCCCGTTGGGGGGTCCCGGAGGAAAATGCCTCACGACATAGGGGATGTGCTTCAGAATCGTCTGAGCAACGGCCCCTGCGCCGGTAATAAAACAAACAAACAGCGAGAATCGCCAGCCGGCCCGAATTCCGTTCGGCCCGCGGAAGATGAAGGCGACTGTAGAACGTTTTTGCGGCGACGGAACCGGAGCAATCGCTGCCGACGGCTGAGTGGGCATTAGTTTTCTTTCCCGCAATTCAGAAAACGTTCGCCGAACTGGACGCCGAAGAAAAGTCCCGCTACAGTCACCGCGGCGCGGCGTTCCGAAAATTCCTGCAATGGATGGATCGCGAAGAAAGCCGACGCTAATCAAACTGGGCAACTGTGCGCCGCCTTGTCCAGAACTTAAGGTTCGTGTCCTGCCTTACTTTGGATCGAAGCTCTGACTGGTAACGGTCAGCATGTGATCCTTCAAAGCGAATTGTATGCGGACGCTTCCGCCCGAGGGACAACAGTGCGCATCGCCGGCCTGCCAGACTGGCGAGGAGTAACTCAGAGTTTCAATGTTGAATGCGCTGCCGTTCATGATGGTTGCGTCCCTGCGGCAATGGCTTCCGGGTAATCTCGCTGATTTTGGCGCTCGCATCCAGCAGGAGATCGGCCCGTCCTTGTCGAATGCCCAGTATTCTTCTTATGAGAAACGCGCCATTCCCTGTCACACGGTCGGAGGTGGCAAGGATTGTCTCCGAGTTGACGTTTACAAGATAGGCAGGCTCCACTGTAACGCTGACCGCATCGTATTGCTGCTGAAAAATCTCGCAGAACTCGCCAGCCTTCCGTTTCACGAGAATCATTTTCATAACGAGGTCGCCGTCATTGATGTTGTGGACCACCTCATAGACCGTGAACTCCGCAATTCTGCCGATGGGTTGCGACTCAACTTTATCTTTGAGGTCCGCAGGTTGTTTCACCAGCAAGTCCTCACCATAGTCGAAGCGCTTGGGATCGATTGAAAAATACGTAAGCGGATGACAGTTCGGCTGGTCAACGTAGAAGTCTCTTTTGCCGGAATAGGAATGCAGCGCCCATCGTGGATGGCTTGGACGAGCCGGAACCGCCAGCGCGGCCGCAACGGCCAAGTAAGCCAACGCAGCTATTGAAATCGTTTTCACTGAGACGAATCAGCCGGATTGCTATGCACGTGAATGGTCAGCGTCCTGCGCATGGTGAGAAGAATCCGCATCAGATCATGTTGATGTTTTCACGAGCGTTCAGTTAGCCATTGGCGGTCTCTCGGCAGATCCATCGCCAAGGTAGGCTACTTTCGGCCCGTTAGCTTGTGTTGTTACATCCCAAAGTTATTACTCCTTTTCGTCGACGTGCGTGCCCTTCTTTACAGACCGGATAGCCCCAGGGCCCTGACTCAACGTGTAACGCTTATGGATGACCGGTGTTACTGAACAGAAGGAGTAAACATCGAATCGGTTCCCACCAAAACTACTTTATACGTAAAAACCCTATTCCTACGACGCGAATATCCTTATTGCGGGCCAGCCGACAATTTTGGAAGAGGACAAAAGGTTTCATCAAGCTGCTCCCTATTTCACCTCTGTCTCGCTTGGCCTGTGCTCTGCTCATTCTCTGAATACATGATAGACGGATTGGTTGTGCAGGCAATGTAAGGAATTGTCGGGAATTCGCGAGTAACGCGATTAAGCGCTTTACCCATTCTCGACCCGATCTTGCTCAGAGAGCGGACACTTTCTTACATTTTTCATCGTACCATTGTGCTAACAAGTTGACAGCCGCGCACCGGCAACGTCTGTTCTCGCTCTGCGGGAGCGGGCACAGCGTGAGCATAACTATGCGTTCGCAACAAAAATCACGCGACAAGTCACCAAAAGTTGATTCCATCCCGGTGTTGCTCGTCGATGATGACGTGGAGCTGTGCGCTTCACTCAAGCGGCTTCTAAACATGGACGGTTTCGATGTCAGGGCCGTTCATGACGGCGATTCAGGCGTGCGGCAAGCTCTCGAAGGAAGCTATCAACTCGTCGTCCTGGATGTGATGCTGCCGGGAGGAGACGGCCGCAAAGTCCTACGACGCATTCGCCTAACTTCGCAAATCCCCGTCATCATGCTCACGGCTCGCGGGGATGAAGCGGACCGCATTGCTGGGCTCGAGGGCGGCGCCGACGATTATTTGCCGAAGCCCTTCAATCCCCGAGAGCTTGTGGCGCGAATGCGCGCCGTTCTCAGGCGCAAGACGGGTTCGACCCCGCCGGAAATCTTCAAGATCGGCGATCTTCAGATTGATGGTGCTCAGAGAAGAGTTGCTCTCAGTGGCAGCGATGTTGCCTTGACGGGAGCCGAGTTCGACATTCTCCTCCTGCTGGTCCGTTCGGCTGGCAAGGTCCTGTCCCGCGAGGAAATCGCCGAAGCCGCTTTGGGACGTCCCATCGGCTTTTTCGATCGCAGCATTGATAATCACATCAGCAATCTGCGGAAGAAGCTCGGCAACCGCGTCGGTGAAGGCGAACGCATTCAGAACGTGCGCGGTGCCGGTTACGTCTACACCGGAGAGATCATTGAGGAGCACCGATGATTCGCGGGATCTATGCCAAGATTTTCCTCTGGTTCTCTTTCGCCACCCTGGTCACGAGCGCGGCGGTCTTTCTCATCACGGTCGCCACCCACTCGCAATCCCTGGGACCGAGTTGGATGATCGGGGTTTTGGATCAGTATGCACGCAGCGCCGTGAACATCTATGTCCACGGCGGAAAGGCCAGGCTGGGCGAATATTTGCAGGAGATCGAAGATATTTCTTTCCTTCAGTCGACCTTGCTGGATCCAGAGAACCGCGACATCCTGGGCCGCGGTGTGCCCCCAGGAGCGGAGCAAGTTCTTGCGAAAGCGCGGGCTACCGGGGAAACGCAATTTCACATTGGCCTGCTTTGGACTGGTGCTTCCGTCGTTTCCGGACCGGATGGAAGATACATTCTCGTCGCCAAAGTACTCATTCCCTACGCTGGTGTTCTGCAAGGGGCGGTCGCGACCGGACTTATTGGATGGCTCATGCCCGCTCTGGCTGGCGCATTGCTCTGCCTGCTTCTTGGGCGCCATATCGCGGCGCCGATCCGTACCTTGCAAAGTGTCGCGGGCAGAATCGCGGACGGAGATCTTTCGGTTCGGGCGTCTCCGGCTATAGGTTCGCGCCACGATGAATTGGCCGACCTCGCCCACGATTTTGACCGAATGGCGGACCGCATTCAATCCCTCCTGCTCAAACAACAGGAGCTCCTGGGGGATATCTCTCACGAATTGCGATCCCCGCTCACCCGCTTGAATGTTTCCCTCGAGCTGGTCCGCCGCGGCGAGAGTGATGCCGTCGAGCGTATGCAAGCGGACCTGCACCGCCTCGACAGTTTGATCGGGCAGATTCTGACGTTGACCCGGCTCCAGACCCGCGGCGACCTGAAAAGCGAAACCGCCGTGAACCTGCGGCTGGTTGTGGAGAGTGTGGCCGAGGACGCGCGTTTCGAGGGCCAGGAAGAGGGTAAATCGATCGTGATTTTGCGCTCCGACGACTGCTGGCTGAAAGGCGATCCGGCGCTGCTGCGCAGCTGCATTGAAAACGTCGTCCGCAACGCCGTGCACTACACCAAGCCGCAGACCGACGTCGTGATTTCGTTGACCCGGATCCCCGAAGAAGGGCGGTCTGTGGCGCGAATTCTGGTCGCTGACCGCGGCGATGGCGTGCCCGAGGAGGCTCTGCCTCGCCTGTTTGAGCCGTTCTACCGCGTCTCCGAAGCTCGCGATCACCAGACCGGAGGAAGCGGCCTGGGTCTCTCCATCGCGCAAAGAATCGCCGTGGTTGACGGCGGCAGCATTCGCGCGCGCAATCGAGACGGCGGTGGCCTGGAAATGGAGATTTGGCTCCCTGTGAAAGACCCCGGTTGAAAATGATTGCGGCGTTACACCAATTGAGCAAGGGACCCGCAAGATTGACTTCCTGCCTTCGTTCTATCAGAGAGCGGGCTAACCCTGTGATCGAGGTGGGGCACGAGCCGTGCTATCTGTACCAGATCCACCCTAACGCGCGAAACCTATGATGTGTGTTCCAGGCAAATCTGCTCCCGGGGGAAACAATATGACTCTCTCCAGGCTTGCGTGTCTGATTCTAGCGATTGCCCTTCCTGCTGCGCCGCTGCCGCCTCAAGAGCCCCCCGATTTGCAGGTGCAACTGCGTTCGGCAACCGGCTCCAATCGCTTCCAGGTCGGCGAAGTGATTCCGTTGGAGGCTGTTTTCTCCAGCAGTACTCCGAACCGATACCTGGAGCCCTGCACGCTTTTCAGGGAGTCCAACTTCGGGTTTCCGCAGTGCCGATTCTTCAGCCGCTGGTCTTTTACCATCACCCCCAAAGGCGGCTGGGTGGACCTCACGAAAGAGTTTCCCTCTGGGCCGCGGACCGGCGGCGGCCCCACCATGAAGGTTCCGAACCTCGACCTGTCTTCAAAGTCAGTAATCTTTTCTTTCCTCCTGACCAACAGATTTCGCTTCGACAAGCCCGGCGAATACAGGGTGCGACTTTTCATCGACGTTGGACTGGACGATGAGACTACAAAGCGCAACCCGATCCCCGATCCCGCCGTCAAACCGCATTCCGTAAGCGTAATGCGGGACATTGTGCTGCAGATCGCCGACTAACCGCTCGCAATGCCATCCGGCGTTCTCCTCGATGCCCGATGTCACGTGTGTTCTCTCAGGATTGCCAGTACAACGGTACGCTTCATTTTCGCTGCCCAGACTTGTGGCGTTGCCTAGCAGCCTGTGGTGCAAGTCTGCTGGATTCGTGAACAGAAAGGGCTGAGGAATCCACATGCGTTTATTCGCAAATCAAATCCGAGGCAGCACAGTTTTACGCAGGGTCGTCATAGTAGTCAAGGCTTCTGCTGATGATGTGCATTTGGTGACCAGATGTTCACCCAGGTGAATGAGTCTGGCCGATAGTCTTCATGTCAAATCATTCTTCTTGGATGAAAGCATGGAGCATGCATTGACGTACGCAGTGGCACGCCAAACTAGGGACTAGCAACTAGTTCTTTAAGTCGCTGCAACTGTTCCTGGGTAGCATCTTGCCGGATTGCTAATTTATAGGATGTACTTCCATCTGGCTGCAGGGAGGCCGAGACGGATAGCCCTGTACTCTCAAGCAAAGATCTGTAATCGAAACGCTCTTTCTCATGAACAAGCCGATAAAAGAAAGGTTGTAAATCCGTTCCCGCTTCGGAGTTGATCGCGGCGATGATGTCTTCCTCACTGTATCCGGCATAGCCTGGCTGCCGGCTCTGGGCATACAACCGGCGCATGACATCGTCGAGGCTGTGGTGTCCGTGGGTTGCCGTCCTGATCCAAAGGTCGAGCAAAAGGCCCACGACCTCTCCGCCAGAATAGTAGTCGAGGTCTTCGAGAGCCCCTGACCCACTGATCGTGCTGGCGTCAGCCAGGCTCATGAAGCCCCGGCCCGAGCTACCCTCAAACTGCGTAATGCTGTTCGACACCCAAGAAGAGTAAAAATCCTCGATACTGATAATCCCTGTTCTGACGAGGGCAAGATCAGCGTAATAACTGGTTACTCCCTCTTGAAACCACAAGAGATCGTCATAGACGGGTGTCCGAGTCAGAGCGGTAGCGTCGTGCCAGACATGGGCGTGAATCGCCTCCGCATTCCAGGCATGAAAATATTCGTGTGCGAAGGTGCCACTCATCTCCGCCGGTAGATCCTGCATCCACTGTTTGCCAATATTCATGAACATTCCTCCTGAGTGCTCGATCCCTCCTCCAAAGGGAATGTCCGGCCGCCAGCGGAACAGACTGGTGTAACTGGTGAACGGAGCCGAGCCGAAGAGCTTTATCTCGTAAGCGCTGATCTTCTCAATGTAGGAATCGAGTTTGGCGGAGTCATAGGAAGGCAGAGAAGTGGGGAACACCAAGCGGTGCGGGATGCCGTTCACAGAAATCGTTCGTTCGACAATGCTTCCAAAAACAATGGGAGCATCCACTAACCTGAGATAGTCCTTTGCGGAAAAACCGTCGTCCTGCTTAGGCAGTAGAGTCGCGACCTTCCATTCCGGGGGCAGATTGAGCTTCAACAAAACCGGAAGATGCGCGCTTTCGTCGGAGTAGAGAAGGAGCGAAGTGCTATCGAAATACCCGCCAGTCTCGTCCACCCAATGGTTGTCGAGTTGAAGTTGCTCCTTCGGATCGACCTCTACGTCATATGCGATATGAACGGCGCCACTCTGTGGAAGGACCGATTCCCAGGTGTAGGCATCGACGCGCTTAGTATGAAGATCTTGCTTCCCAGTGGCGACCTTGACGTGCTCAATGAAACGAGCGTATCGCTTAGGGCCCGGGTCGCCGGGTTGAAAGGCGGCTATCCGGAGCTTCAATGGTCCCGGAGTGCCTGGCATCTCCATCTCCACATGGAAGACGTGTTTGCTCGGAGTTGGAACGGAAACGATGTAGGTGACTCCTTGTTGCGCTGTGGCGTCAGCAAACGAAACGCTGAGAAATACAGTCACTATGCGGAGCAGAAACCGATATCGTATAGGGCGCATTTCGCTCCTCCTGTGGCAACACCAGTGGCTTGAGCCTCAAGCTATTGCGCCAACAGCGCGGCAGCAAAGATCAGAAGGGCTGCGGGAATCAGAGCCTGAGTCTTCTGCTTCATGGGTTCGCTCTCCTTAGCTTCTTTCAGACGTGCCGACCTTGATGTTGTTAGCATTCTATGGTGCAAGTCTGGATTCGGAGCAGAAAGTTTTTTAAGAATCCACCGGCGTTGCTCCTACAATGCGCAGATGGCGATGGGACGGCAGGATCAACTGGGCCAGCAAGAGCAGTTCTGGATCGCGCAGACGGAATTGCCGCGGACCGTTGCGCATCCTTTCTATGAACAACTGAACCGAGTGCTGGAGGCGTGGTTTTGATGAATGGGTGGAGCAGCAATGTGCGCGCTTCTATGCGGAGAGAACGGCCGAGTTTGGCGCCGGGGCGGTATTTCCGTTTGATACTGATCGGGTATTTCGAAGGGCTGGAGACCGAGCGCGGGATTGCGTGGCGGGCGGCAGATTCGCTGGCCCTGCGCAGTTTTCTTGGGGTGGGACTGAACGAGATGCCGCCCGATCACTCGACCATCTCGCGCACGCGACGGCTAATCGATGTGGAAACTCATCGGGCAGTGTTCCGGTGGGTGTTGGAGTTGCTGGCCGAGAAGGATCTGCTGAAGGGGAAGACGATCGGCATCGATGCTACGACGCCGGAAGCGAACGCGGCGCTGCGCTCGATTGTGCGGCGCGACACGGGCGAAGGCTATCAGGAGTTTCTCACGCGACTGGCGCAGGAATCGGGGATCGCGACGCCGACGCGGGAGCAGTTGGCCAAACTGGACAGGAAGCGTGCGGATCGAATGAGGACTGGGTGAATCCGCACGATCCCGAGGCGCGGATCACGAAGCTGATAGACGGACGGACACACCTGGCGCACAAGGCTGAGCATGCGGTCGATCTGGAAACCGGTGCGGTGGTGGCGGTAACGGTGGCGGCCGGAGACGCGGGCGAGGCTTCGCGCATGCCTATGAGACCGGCGGCATGCGGCGCGTGCACCTGCGAGGGCGGGAAAATATTCTCAAGCGCTTGCTGATTCACCTGGGCGGATTCAATCTATCGCTGGTGATGCGGCAGTTGCTGGACAAGGGCACGCCGCGCGGTCTGCAAGGATTCTCAGCAGACGCTCTGCTCACGTTCTTGCGGCTCTGGATCGCGGTTCTGCTGCGCATGGAGCAGAAGAGGGTCGCACTTGCGCTGCCAACGCCACCCGGCAAAGAAGTCGAACGACATTCTCATCTTGCCCACGACAGAGTGAGCGAATCACTTCCGCCACGGGCTGCTAGACCTGGATTGGTTTTGCTTCAGATGGGCAACCTGACCGCCCTTTCGATGGGCCGAATAGTCGGCAAACCTTCCCTTACTAGATAATGGAAGGGTTGCTCGTCACTCGCTCGCAATGCTCACAGAAAGCCTGTTTCGAGAAGGGTTCGTCCAGTCCAGAACCTTTGACCCAAGCGATCAGGCTGAGAGGCATCATGAGGAAGATGGAAACGAGGCGAGATGACCAAAGAATGCCGGGGATGGTCCAGTGTTTGCCTGCAGCATCCACGAAGACGCTGCCCATAGAGAAGGGAGCCACAACCAGAAGATTTCCCGCCGCGGATACGGCGTAAAACAAGATAGCGAGGCGCCAGTGATTTGTGCGCGACCGGATAGTGACTCGGTTTCTGAGATATAACGCGAATAGCTGATAGAAGATGTAGGCAGTGAGAAACCAGCCAAAGAAGTTGCTAGTCGGCACTCCATAGTACGAGCCTCCGTCTCGCCACACCCAAGCGTGGTCGATATCTGCCCAGACGGCGTCCATGGAAAAGTCCCAAGCCGTCATGACGAAGCTTGCCGCGAGCGGCAACAAAACGATCTTCCTCCCCGAAAGTGGTTCGTTCTGGCAATCCAGGATTACGGCAGCGAGAACCCACGACAGATAACCCATCCCCACATAGGCTAGAGCGAGCAAGATCGGTAGACCGAAGAGTTTCGGCCCCATCAGGTCGGTGAACCTGTAATAACCAAATGGAAAGCCGGTTCGGAGACTCATGCTCTCAAAAAGCGCTCCGACACCAAGGGATAGAGTAACGAAGATGAGGATGCCACGTAAACGGTAGATTCGAGCTCCATGTACAACGGCGAAGAGCGCGGGAGGAATCACGTGGAGGGTGACAATCAGAAGGTTGGGGACCCTACCCACGAACAGCTGAAGAATTCTGGCCAGCAGAAACAAGAACAGCAAAGCCAATAATAGAGATCGGCGCTGCTCGTTCTTCATAGCGATCGGCGGCACGTATGAAGTTTATGACATCTCGTTCTTGAGCGCATGGTCAGTGGCGGGTGGTCGGCAAACAGGAAAGTATGTTTTTGGTCGCAAAATCACTTCACGCTAATACCCAGGTCGCTTGAGTCTATGAATGCCGGGCGACCCACACAGCGGGAGTAAGGTCTGGAAGGCACCTAATCGGGAGATCGGCAAGGCCGGGGAGAATCGTGGAAAAGTAATCCCGCACCGGGACTTGCAGCCGACGGCAGCTTTCCACGACCGAGAGAATCGCCGCAACCTTCGGTCCCGCTTGTGGGCTGCCGATGTGCAACCAATTCTTTCGACCAAGAGCTACCGGACGCATGGAGTTCTCCGCCAGGTTAGTACTTAGCTCTAATTCGGGATACTCCAAGAAGCGGGTGAGCTTCTTCCACAGTGCGAGCGCGTACTGGCAGGCCTTGCTAAGTGCGCTGGAAGGCAATGCAACGGACTGCGCTGCCTCGATCTTGCTGCGGATATCATCGAGAAGAGGTCTCACTGTTTCCTGACGCCGGATATGGCGCGCCGCAGTAGTCAGCGTTTTGCGGCGAGCTTCTGCATCGACGGCAAACAGTGCGTCCATCTGAGCCACAATCGGGGTTGCAGCCGGATCTCGGGGATTTAGCTGCACTGCTTCGAAAAACTGTCTTCTTGCATGAGACCAACAAGCGGCATGCACCATTCTCGGCCCACCGATTTGGTCATACGCTGCATAGCCGTCGGTTTGGAGAATGCCTTCGAACTGTCCCAGGAACTGCTTCGGCCCATCGCGCCCACGGCCTAGACGGAAGTCGAACACCAAGGTTCCTCCGGGGCGACTGTATTGCCAGAGGTACGCTTGGTGGTTCTTACCTCGGCCCTCGCGTGTCTGCACATCGACTGGGGTTTCATCCGCCTGAATGTAACTTCCGCTGATCAATTCTCGCCTCATTGCCGCGACCATCGGGATCAGCAACTCGCCGACTTTGAGGACCCAGCCGTCCAGCGTTGCGCGGCTGATTTCCAAGCCGAGGTCCCTTTCCAGAATCATGCTCTGCCGATGCAGGGGCGTGTGATTGCAATATTTGCCGACGACCGTCTCGATGACGATCCGGTCACTCGCCAGGCACTTCTCGATGATCCGTGGCGGCAGGGGCGCTGAGACGACGCCGCGATCCTCACACGACCGGCAAGCCCGCTTCTCTCGTTTCGTGACCAGTACGAAGTACTTCGCCGGTTCCATGTCCAGTTGGGAACTCTCCTCGTAGCCGATCACCACTGTTTCTTTTCCGCAGCGTTTGCATACGCGCTGATCTAATGCGCAGGGCAGAATCCGCTCAACGCGAGGAAGACTCGCAGGCAACTCCTGGCGACCCGGATGCTTGACGGATTTCTTGGTCGAGCGATGCACTGGCGCGTGCTCGCTCTCCGCCTGCTCGATCATTTCACTGACGACAGGCTCAAGCGCGAACAATTGCATTTGCGCCTGCGAAAGTTTTTCTCCGCCCGCTCCATACTTCTCGATCCGCATCAGCCGCAGACGCTCTTCCAGCACACGAATCCGCAACTCCGCATACTGTAGCTTGCTCTTAAGTTGTGCGATGAGTTCCAGATCGGCCGGTGCTGAAGGAATGGAAGCTAAACTCACAATGAGTAAATGATTTACCAGAGTCGATCGAAACGTTCAAACAACCACGCAACTCATGCGGCAGCGTGTCCCTCGGGGGAAACCTTCCGGTACCACCGCTTGTGCTTGGTTTTGGTCAAATCGATCCCACCCAACAACAGAGAAAGCTCTTCGTGACTCAGGATGACCTTGCCCTGCGCATCACCGGATTGCGGCCAGGTGAAACGCCCTTTCTCCAACCTCTTGGCACAGACCCAGAGTCCGCTTCCGTCCCAGACGAGGACCTTCAACCGATTGCGCTGGCCGTTGCAGAACAAGAACAGGTGCCCGCTCAGAGGCTCACACGACAATCGATCCCGAACCAGTCCGTACAGCCCTTCGAACCCCTTGCGCATGTCGGTGACCCCGGCGGCCAGATAGATCCGTGTGGCTGGACCCAGTCCAAACACGGCTTACGCCCGCTCCAGGATGCCCACCAGGCGTTCGAACGTACTCGTATCAAAATCAGGATGCACCTCGATCCGGCGCCCGCCCGGCAGCACCACGGCTAGCCCACAACTCGATTCGTGCTGGGTCGGCGAGTCCCTGGCCGCCAACTCCACCGGCACCAAACGACCGGCCGAGGAAATTGGCTTACGCCTTCTCTTCCAACGCAGTTTCTTTAGATGGCGATCCAGTGTGCTGAAGCTCAAACCTCGACTCTGGCAAAACCCGCTCCGCCGCATACCGCTGCTCACAAACTCGGCCACCAACTGCCGAACCTCCGCTCGTGTACGTCGCTTGGGCGCTGACAACTCTGTTTTTGCGGTCATCCGGACACTTCAACACAGGCCCCGCCTGTCGAACAGGTGTGTTGGTCAGACGCTTACTATTGAAGGGCACGCGGATGCCGGTGGCCGCAGTCTTCGAGAACCTCGAGGCCGGAGCCAATCTCGACGACATCATGGAGTGGTATGACGGTCTCGATCGCGAACAGGTCAAGGCCGTGATCGAGTTCGCCGCCCGCAGCCTCGACAAGGCGCCTGCCTTGGAGCTTTACGCCCGCCTCGAAAAAACTCAGCCTGGCTCGGAGGAGTCCAAGCGCATTTCTGCGCAAATCGTTGACGCCATCGGCTAACGCATGGCGGCTGTCCGGATTAGGCCATTTCCCTTTTGGCGGCGACAGAAAGTCAAAATCCCCACCCTTGCCGCTTGAGTTCGCAGGATATTTTCTCGCTGTGTTGAACGCGGCAAGGATGGGGCACCCGCACTTATCTGCTGCTGGCGGACAGCAGATTCCTCCTGTCTCGCTTCGCTCGCGCGTCGGAATGACAAGGGTTGTGGGCGGCGATAGCTACTTTTGTAGGGCCTACTTTCGTAGGTATTGCGCTTCCCGGATTGGCACGATTTTTCTTGACTCCGTGGGAAGCGGGTGAAATCATTTAGTTATAGCCGATGTGGCTTATTAAAGCCCCTTCCGACCGGTGGTCGGAGGGGGTTTTTGCGTTTGGGGTGTGTCACGGAACGATAGGGCGGTGGAGATGGAGGTCCTTCAGCGACATAAGGCCGTCGCTTCAGGATGACAGCGCTTGGCTAAATCTGAAAAGGAGTGGGTGGTTTATGAGTGAGGATTTGGTGGCGGGTGAAGTGGCTGTGGCGGAGACTATTACTATTTGGGCTGGGGCGGAGGAGTGGGATTCTCAGCGGGGGAAGAAGGCTAAATCCAATTCAAGATCAGGGTCAAAGTCAAAAGCAGCGGGCAGGAGTGCAGGAGTGCCCGCTCCACACAGGCAAGGTTTGCACGAGCAGACGAAGAGTTGCGACTTACTCCTAAGCAGTTGGGGGAGATTGCGGAGGCGGAGTTTATTGCTCGGGGGGTGGAGTTGCGGTTTATTGTGGCTAAGCCCTGGGGAGACAGCGAGAGTTATGACTATATTGTGAACGCGCGGAGGAGTTTTAATTTCTGGAGGGTGCAGGTTAAGTCGGCGCACGTGGCGGGCGAGGATGGGACTTACAGCATTCGGGCGCACGATCACGCGCTGAGGCCTTATAGCGCTGAGGATATTGATGCTCTGGTGGCTTACGCGCGGCCGGAGCGGGCCTGGTATGTGTTTCCGGTGCGGGTGGTGGAGCGGGTGACGGGGCTGAAGCTTTATCCGGCGAGCCGGGGGAAGCGGTCGAAGTATGAGAAGTATCGGGAGGCCTGGGAGGTCTTGCGGAAGCCGGTGCGGAGAAGGCGAAAGAAGTAGCGGACGATGGAAGCAAACTCCCAAGAAGTTGGCGGATGGGGAATCCCACCCTTGCCGCTCTGGTGCCGGGGAAAATCGGCTGCCGAGACGCGGCAAGGTTGGGGCACCCGCCATTTTTCGGAGGAAGAGGAAGAAGGGACGCGCGACGATCAGAATCCCTAGGGTTCAGCGCTTTGGAATCCCATGTCTCGCAAAAACGGCGAGACATGGGGCACCCTCGTTCCAATAAGCTCCGTTCGTTACAACTATTTTGCCTCCGCCGGCGCATTCGACTTCAGGTGATAGCCGGTTCTGGGAGCGCGGCGGGCTGCGCCGGCGGCCGGAAGCAGCGGGGCCGGCGAGATTCCTTGTTGGGTGCCGAGCATGAAGTCGGCGCCTCCGCCATCTTCCTGCATCTTGCCGTTGGGACCGAAGACGATGAGGCCGCTGTCGCCGCCGGGGGTTCCCTGCGCGATGGTGACGAAGCCGTATTGGTCCGACGTGATGGCGATGGTGTTGATGGCCGGCTCGAATATGTTGTATTGCGTGACGGCGAAGGTGCTTTTGTTAATCTCGACGACCACGGGGTTCTGGTTGGTGCCGATGAAGAGGAATCCGGTGTTGGCGGCCATGGAAGTCAGCGCAGTAGAGCTGCCGGTCAGCGGCAGAGTGAGGGTCTTCGAGAGGGTGACGGTGGTGGTGTCGAAGGTGGAAGTAATGGTGTCGACTTTCTTGTAGACATAGAGCTTCACGCTGCTGCCGCCGGAGTCAACGACGTAAATTTGGCGCGTGGCCACCTCTCCCTTCACCGAGGGATTGCCTTCTATCATCGCGCCCAGCGAGACGAAGGGACCGATGCTGCCGAAGTCGTAACAGCCTTCTGTGTCCGTGGTAGAGCCGCAGACGATCCAGTCGACGGTGGTCTGGCCGTCGCTGGAGAACAAAGAGTAGGTGGTGTAAAGATTGGCGTCGGGGGCGGCGGCCGGATTCGCCGAGCCGTGGGCGCGGACCGGCGTAACGGCGGCGACGGCCAACAGAATTGTGAATATCACAACGCCACGTTGCAGGATGTGGGACATGGAGATTTCTCCTGGGCAAAGTCGGCCGCGGGCGGGGCACCGCGGTTCAGGCTGCGGGGACATTTTGTTCGCAGTTGGAGGGTTTGTCAATGTGCAGAAAATTGCGGGGCCAGCGCGGCCTTGGGATGAATAGCAAAGTCAAAGGCAGCGGGCGGGGGCGCCCGCTCCACACGGGCAGACGTCTTTCCGGTGACGTAACTTTGATTGTGTAAAAAGCGAGAGGGTGTAAGTTGGCTTTGGCCTAGCAAGCTAAAGCCTTTCCGAAAGGAGACCTACACCCATGGCGAAGATAATCCCAATCACGGAGCATTACCAACATTTTCTGGCGGAGATGAAAGAGAGTTTCTGGGGCGATGTGTACGGCGAGACGAAACGGCTGTGGAAAGAGCGTTTGGAGGCGGATTCGCGGCGGGAGCGGGACCGGTATGCGGTGCGCGAAGTGTATCAGCGGCGGAGCAGCCGGCGGCAGCCCTATCGCAATGGCTACTACGAACGGGATTTCGTGACTCGGTTGGGGACGATCCGGCTGCGGGTGGCGCGCACCCGCGGGAAGAGTTTTCTGCCGCGTGGGCTAGAACCTTTTCAGCGGCGCGCCGAAGATGTGTCGATGCTGATTCGGGAGGCATTTCTGCGCGGCCTCTCGACGCGGCAGGTGGGGCGGGTGGTGGCCACGGTGAGCGAAGAAGTGGTGAGCCCGCAGACGGTGTCGAAGCTGACGCGGGATCTGGACGAGGTGGTGCGCCAGTTCCACCAAGCGCGGTTGGAAGACAACTACGCCTATCTGTTTTTGGACGGAGTGAGCTTGCGGGTGCGGCGTCCGGCGGGACGCAAGCGGGTGCAGATGCTGGTGGCCTACGGAGTGCGGCGCGACGGCACCCGCCATCTGCTGGCGTTTTTGCGCAGCCAAGGCGAAAGCCAGGCGGACTGGGAAGGGCTGCTGCAGGATATGTATCGGCGCGGACTGGAGGGCAAGGCGCTGGGCCTGATCGTCACCGATGGCTGTGCTGGCCTGGCGGCGGCGATCCGCACCGTGTATCCGCGCGTGCGGCATCAGCGTTGCTGGGCGCACAAGATGCGCAACATTTTAGAGAAGGTGAAGAAGGCCGATTTCGACGCGGTGAAACAGGACGCGCAAGCCATCTACCAAGCCGAAAGCCGTGCCCATGCCGAGGCCGCTTTTCGCGCCTTCCGCGCCCATTGGCGGGGGAAGTACGGTCCCATGGTGCGCCAACTGGAGTGCGATCTGCCGGAGCTGCTTTCGGTGTTCGCTTTCCCCGCGCACCTGCGTAAGAAGCTGCGCACCACTAACGTGATTGAACGCTGCTTCGTGGAAGTGCGCCGCCGCACCCGGCCCATGGTTTGTTTTGTGAATGTAGCTAGTGTCGACCGCATCCTCTACTCCATCTTCCAGAGATTCAACTTGGAATGGAAAACCCGCACCCTCAACCTATTTACACAGGCAGCTTGACATCACCGTCTTTCCTTTTGACTTGAGTCCTGGGGCGAAGTTCGATACTGTGTGTGCCGGACATTGGACGGGACAGGGACCATGGCTGACGCATACGAGGAGTGGATGAAGGAGGTCCGCGCGGCGTTTGAGTCGCTCAACGTGCCGATGGCGGACTGGCAGCTGATTGGTTATTTCGATTACCGCAGAGAGTTTGACGCTGGCGTGAAACCTGAGGAGGCCGCGACCAAGGCGAACCGCCACTGGTGGCATGAGTGGAACAAGTCTCTGAAGCAGCACTGTCCGCAGACGGAAGACTGCTGGCTTCCGCGCGGGCATCAAGGCTTGTGCCAGCCGATCGCCGGCACGGGGCAGGCATGATGACGCTATGGAAGAAGCCACGGTTTACGGCGGCGCGAGTTCTGGTGGCTCTGGCTTTGCTGATGGTGCCGGGGGTCACGCTGGCGGGAGAGTCTTTTGACGGCAAGTGGCAGACCACCGTCTCTTGCGAAAATTTTCGGGATGCGCTTGGTTTTTCTTACCGCTTCGTGAGTGAAGTGAAAGACGGCAAATTCCGAGGGTTACACGGGGCTGAAGGTCAGCCCGGTTCCCTGCTGATCGAAGGCAAGATCGACGCTGATGGCACGGGCAAGCTGTATGCTACGGGCCGCACCGGGTCGAAGGAGTACGTCCCGGGACGCGACGCGCCGCGCGGCACCGAGTACAACTACAACATCGACGCTCACTTTAAGGGCGGCCAGGGAACCGGGAAGCGGATCGAGGGCCGGCCATGTGCGTTCACGTTTGAGAAGCAGTGAGCATGAAGCAGATTCCTCCTGTCTCGCTTCGCTCGCGCGTCGGAATGACAAGAATTTAAGCTTCGCTCGTATGACGAGGGTTTGGGTTTCGCTCGCGCGCCGGAATGACAGGGGGGAGAATAAGCGCGATTTAATTCATGTTTTGGCTGCGGATGCCGATCTCTCGTGGATAAGAGGGAAAGGAGCTGCTCATGAGTATTTCCATCTCCAGCACCTTGCCGGCCCCGGCGCCAGCGGCTGCGAACGTTGCCGCGAAGCCGGCGCCCGCTCAACCAGCTCAGCCAATTACCACCGCCTCCGCGGACACGGTGAGACTGTCGGAGTCACAACAGGTCTATCAACTCTATAACCAGGGGCAGAGGGTATCGCAAATTGCAGCCAATCTCAGCCTGACCGTTGCTGCCGTGAACGGCTATCTGGGCATTACCAGCTCGAGCTGAAGCTCAACAGCCTGCGATGTTGCGGCTCAATGAAGGCCGACCATGGAAACATGGCGGCCTTTTTGCTTTGTTGGCGTCGGAGGAATCTGGGCTAACACTTTTTTCCGCGGACGAACCATCCCATCATGCCTACTGGGAGATCTTTCTCTCCACGAATCATGGCGGCGAATCAGGAGTTCGGTCCCGAGCGGCGGCGGTGTTTGCGGCAGATGGTACATGCTCCGGCATTTGCCAGTTTTGACGGCGTGAGCGGCGGGATGATTCTGGATCTTAGCGAGGAAGGATTGTCGATGCAGACGAGTCACGCGCTGGACGGCATCGACAAGGATCGGCCGGTGCGGATGGAGATTGATCTCTCCCCGAGCGGGCACGTGGAGACTACGGGCTACATTGCGTGGGCTGATGCGCTGGGGCGTGCGGGAGTGCGCTTCTCGGATTTGCCCGAGGCGGCGCGGCGGCGGTTGAACGAGTGGCTGACGGAGAACGCGGGAGCGCCGAGCCACATCGCTCCGAAAGTGGCGCTGGGCAGGGCTTGGGGCTGGGGCGCGGGAACGAAGCCGGGGAGCCGCGAGCGGGAGCATATGGCGATCAGTCTGGAAGCTGAGAGCGAGACTTTGGGCGCGCGAGGAAATGGAGTTGAACGTCAAAGATCGGCGACGGTGCAGTATGAGTTCAATGCGCTGGGCAACGATCTATCGGCCACCTTGCGGCTGATTGCAGAGCGGGCGCGCACGCTGACGCGGGGCACGAGCGCGGCGATTGCTCTGGTTCATAAAGATGGGGTGATGTGCCGGGCGAGCGTGGGCGGGAGCGCGCCGGCTTTGGGGACGCGGCTGGATGTGAACTCCGGGCTTTCGGGCGAGTGTTTTCGCGAAGGAAAAACTTTGCGCTGCGACGATGCGGAAGTCGATCCGCGCGTGGAGTTGGAAAGCTGCCGCAGGCTCGGCGTGCGCTCCATTCTGGCTGCGCCGGTGCGCTATGAGCGGGATACGGTGGGGCTGCTGATGGTGTTTGCGCCGGAGCCATTCAATTTTGATGAGGGCGATGTGGCGGTGGTGGAGAGCCTGGCGCATACGGTGATCCGAAGCATGCGGCAGGCGGAGGCAGTGGGAGCGTAACGCTCGTCGTTATCGAACGCTGCAGGCGCGCTGCAGGCAGTTGGCGGACAAGAAGTGTCCACCCCACACGGGCTACACGAAAGTATCATTGCGACTGGCGCAACGGCCATGGTTCACGCCGTTGAGTTGTGCGGTGGTGGCGGCAAGCCGGAACCGTTTTGAGGCGATGGTGAGAGAGATTTTAGCTGGCTAGAAATAAAGGCCACGTTCTGAGTGAGCGTGGCCCTTTCCAGGGTTCGAGGTTCCAGAACCAAGGTCAGATCAAAGTCAAAAGCAGCGGGCAGGAGTGCCCGCTCCACACGAGACTTTTCTACGCGAGATTCTTATGCGGCTGCTTGTTGCTGGTAGGCCGGGACGAATACATCGGCCACGAAGTCTTCATACGATGTTGGCGTTGTGTTGCGGGAGGTGCGGGGTTCGAGAGCCCGCATGTATCCCGAGTTCAGTGCACTTGCCAATTCGAGGATCAGTCCGGCGAACTGGTCGGACATGCCCATCTGAACCAGCGCGGCTCGAACCTGATTGTCGGGCGCATTGATGTATTTGAGATCAGGTTTGCCGATGGACTTGCCGATGATAGCGGCAACTTCGGTGTAGTCGAGATCGCGCTGGCCCAACAGTTCGCGGGTCTGCTTACCTTGGAACTCCAGCTTTAACAGGGCATCGGCGGCAGCCGCTCCGATGTCGCGAGTGGCGATCATGGGAAGCTTCAAGTCGGGGCGAACGGGCCCGATCACGGAGCCGGTCATGCGAATCGCGCCGACCTGCGGCAGCGTATTCTCCATGAAGTAGCCGGCGCGCAGATGAAGCACGTTCGCGCCGTCGATGAGATTGAGTTTTTGTTCGAGGTTGTGCAGGCCGACGACCGGTCCGGTACCCTTGTTTTTGTCGGCCCCGATGCTGCTGAGCGAAACCACATTCTTGATGCCTGTGTTCTTCACGGCGGCGGCGATGGCGTCGCTGGCGCGCTCCTGGTAGCCGCCAGGGTCGTTGCTGGCGGGGTTGGGTGGAATCATGACGTAGGCTGAGTCTGCGTGGTTGAAGGCTTTAATGAGGGCGGCCGCGTCGGTGACGTCGCCGATGAATATTTCGGCGCCCTGTGCCGCGTGAGGCTGTAAGTGAGCTGCGTTTCTGCCGACGACGCGAACCTTTTGCTGGCGGGCTAGAAGATTCTGCGCCACGATGTGTCCAGTGTTGCCGCTTGCTCCGAGAATGACGTACATGGTGACCTCCATTTGTGATTGGATGCGGCGGGGTGGGTTTGCGCTTCGGGTCGCCGACACAGAAGTACAGATAGACAGGAAGTCAAAATCCCCACCCTTGCCGCTTGAGTTCGGAAAAGACTTCTGGCGGCAAAGCGCGGGAAGGATGGGGCACCCGCCGGTCTAAGACTTCTTGCGCGGCTTCATGGATTCCCAATCTGCGTCGGTGAGGGCGCGGCCCAGGGTGCTGAATTCGCCGGCGCCTTGGAGGAATTCTCCGCCGTCCATGCGGATTACTTCTCCGTTGATATAGGACGAGCCGTCGCTTATGAGGAATGCGGCCAGATTTGCCAGCTCTTCTTTTGTGCCGAAGCGGTGCATGGGGTTGCGGTCCAGCGCCAGCGCTTCGATTTCGGAACGCGGCATGAGGCGCGAGAATGCACCCTGCGTGGGAATGGGGCCGGGAGCGATGGCGTTCATTCGGATGCCGCGATTACCCCACTCGACGGCGAGGCTGCGGGTCAAGGCTTCGACTCCGGCCTTCGAGACGGCGGAGGGAACTACGTAGGCTGAGCCTACGGGCGCATAAGTTGCCGAGATGCTTAGGACGGTGCCTGAGTGCGCGGACTTGAGCCAGCGGCGTCCGCAGGCCATGGTGGCGTGGAGCGTGCCCATCAGCACGATGCCGATTACGGAGTCCCATGCGCGGGGGGAAAGCTCTTCGGTGCGGGCGATGAAATTGCCAGCGGCGTTGTTGACCAGGACGTCGAGCGGCCCGGCTTGCCAGATGGTGTCGATCATGGCCTCCACGGCTTCCAGATTGCGGACGTCGCAGGGGAGCGCGTGGATTGGGCCTTGCGAGGAAAGTTCGGCTGATGTTTTTTCCAGAACTTCTTGGCGGCGGCCGCAGATGTAGACTGTTGCACCCAGCTGAAGGAAGCGGTGGGCCATGGCTTTGCCGAGTCCGGTGCCGCCGCCGGTGATAAGGATGCGCTTGTTTCGGAGAAGATCGTCGCGGAACATTCGTGCTTGACCTCGGGTTCGGATGCGCTAGAAGCAAACAGCAGGTTCCTCACCGCGCTTGCGCGCGGTTCGGAATGACAAATCAATAAATCGGAATGACAAATTATACAGAGCGCGAGCGGGACGCTCTCGCGACAGCCGGCGGGACGCCGGCGCTACATGCCGGCGGCGACGCGGAAGCCGTAGTCGGCGTAGTGGAAGTCGGGAGGGATGCTGGAGCGGGCGGAGCAGCGGGAGACTTTTACGTGATGGCGCCATGATCCGCCGCGGGAGGCTTTGCGCTGGCTTATTCCTGAGTGAAGCTGAGGGCCGCGCGGATTTTGTTCGGGCGAGACGGCGTAGTAGTTGGGATCGTACCAGTCGCTGCACCACTCGTGAACGTTGTCGCACATATTGTAAAGACCGAACGTGTTGGGGGCGTAGCGGGCAACCGGCTCGGGTCCGGTTTGCCAGCGCTTGGCGTAGTTCGGGAGAGATTGCGGCAAGTCGTTGCCCCAGGGGAAATCGTTTTGCTCGAGATGGCCGCGGGCGGCGCGCTCCCACTCGGCTTCGGTTGGGAGACGATTAGCACGTCCGGTTTGCTCAGCCAGCCATTGGCAGTAGCGGTCTGAGTCGAACCAGGAAACTCCAGTTACCGGCTGCTGGGGGTCGTTGAAATTCTGATCTTGCCAGAATGGCGGAGGGTCAGACTTTGCCACTTGCAGAAAGAGAGCGTATTCGGCGTTGGTAACTTGTGTTGCAGCCATGAGGAAAGCGTCAACCCAGACGCGGTGGATGGGGCGTTCGCAGTCCTGGCCGGAGTTAGAGCCCATGAGGAACCAGCCTTCGGGGATGGAGATGAGTGTGAGCTCGAGGACTGTGCCGGGTTGGTAGTGGGAATGCGTTGCCGCCATGGTTTTGTCTGGGCCGATAGTTAGACTGGCAATAAATTTCGAGTATTCTAAGAATGTACGGTTGTATGATTCGGTGTCAACCGGGCCCCTGTCAATTTCGTGTCGCGGCTGGCCTTGCAAACCCTGGCTAAAATCGCGGATTGGTCGAGTGTTGCAGGCATCGTCATCGGCGTCGCCGGCCTCGTGTACAGCATCCGTGCTTTCAGAGCGGCCAAGAAAGCGAAGCAAAGCGCGGACGATGCGAGACGGGACGTACGAACGCTGGTTGCAGCCGACAGATTTCACCATCTCAGCTCGATGGCGTCAGAGTTATTCAGCCACGTGGAACTTGACAATCTCGCGGTAGCCGTTTTCCTCGCTAAGGATCTGAGGTTCGAGATCAACATTGCGATTGCTCGGTGGGAGTTTCTGGACCCCGAGACGAAGGTGAAATTTCGGGAGGCAAGCCAGCTTGCCAAGCAGATCGGGGAATTTGTTCGGAGCAAGGGCCAGCTTGAATTGAAAGACAAGGCCAAGGTGCTGAAGAAATGTGACTTGATTCTCTCGGTGCTTTCCGGAGAATCGGGTAAAATACAATCTAGCCTCGAAGGCAGGGGTGAGTCATGAAGTCCGATCCTTCCGAATACAAGGAAATTGTCAGGAAGCTCCTCGACAAGACCCGCCAGCAGCGGGTTGCCTGGGAGCAAGCGTTTTCAAGTTCCTTCCGGTGCAATGTCGGATCCGGGGAGGGCGGGAACTTTTCGTTTACGATATCTGCGAATTCTGAGCCAGGAGCGGGTGAGAGCCTGTGGCTACGCATGTCCGACGAGTCAAACAACACGATCTTCCGGGTGACGACGAACGACTTGCCCACTTCACCCGAGGAAGAAGAGACTTCCCAGATGATAGAGGAGCTGTACGACCTGGCTCGCAGACAGGCACTGAAGATCGAGCAAAAGCTTGAATTAGCGTCAACTCTCCTTGATCGAGTCTAAGATTCCTCGGTTCACCCGCTAGCGGCGCGCTGCCGCGATAGGAGCCTTCCCAGAGTCAGTTCCCGCCGGCATGGTCGTGACACGGGCGCCTTGTACGGCCGCAACCGGGGTCGCGGTCGCCGGGGGCTGCGCGTGGGCAACGGAGAGCCCCAGGGCCTTGCGCACTTCGGTGTCGAGCTTGGCCATGGTGTCTTTGTTGTCTTTCAGGAATTGGCGGGCGTTTTCGCGGCCCTGGCCTATGCGCTCGCCTTTGTAGCTGAACCACGAACCGGATTTTTCGAGAATGTTGTTGTTCACTGCAATGTCGAGCAGATCGCCTTCGCGCGAAATGCCTTCGCCGTAAAGGATGTCGAACTCGGCTTCGCGGAAGGGCGCGGCTACTTTGTTCTTTACGACTTTTACGCGGGTGCGCGAGCCGGTGACTACGTCGCCTTCTTTGATGGCGGCGATGCGGCGGATATCCACGCGCACCGAGGAATAAAACTTCAGCGCGCGGCCGCCGGTGGTGGTTTCCGGATTGCCGAACATCACGCCGATTTTTTCGCGGATCTGATTAATGAAGATCAGGCAGGTGCGCGACTTGGAAACCGTTCCCGTCAGCTTGCGCAGGGCTTGCGACATCAGGCGGGCCTGCAGGCCCATGTGGCTGTCTCCCATTTCGCCGTCGAGTTCGGCCTTGGGCACGAGCGCCGCGACCGAATCGACCACGAGCACGTCGATGGCGTTCGAGCGCACCAGGGCCTCGGTGATTTCGAGCGCCTGCTCGCCATAGTCCGGCTGCGAGACCAGCAGGTTGTCGACGTCGACGCCCAGCTTTTTGGCATAGCCGGGATCGAGCGCGTGCTCGGCATCGACGAATGCGGCCATGCCTCCGGTCTTCTGCGCCTCGGCGATTACCTGCAGCGTGATGGTGGTTTTCCCGGAAGACTCGGGGCCGAAGACTTCGATGACGCGCCCGCGCGGAAAGCCGCCTACGCCTAGCGCCGCGTCGAACGAGATCGATCCGGTCGGAATCACGGCGATGGGGACGATCGCTTCCTTCGACCCCAACCGCATGATCGAACCTTTGCCGAATTGTTTTTCAATTTGCGAAACCGCCAGCTCGATTGCCTTGCCGCGTTCATCCGCCATGGGAGTGTGGCTCCTTCAAGAGTGCAGAACTGATCTGGCCGGATTATACACACAGATCAAGGCGAAACAAAGGCGAAACTGAAATATGTTGTTGAAAACTTCCCGAAATGGTCGGCGTTATGATTCCTGAGGTGGGACCGCTTAGTGACGGCGCCTGGTTTTCAAGCTGATCGCTATCTTCATCACCGCACCATCCACGGGATCGATCTCGAACACTGCCCTGCTGGTGTAAGTTGGGCTGTCCAACCGGTACTTGATAACGCTGTACTGTTGAAAAATGTCGGCGTCATACGGATCACCGTACTTGGCCTGCACCTGGGCCGCCGTGTAGCTGCGACCGGCAAATTGAAGGACGAGGTAAGCATTCTGTTTCTTCTCGGTTCTCAGGGCGGAAATTTCAGAGAAAGGAAAAGGCTGTTTCAAGGGGCAGTCCACGGCCGTGCTCTTGTGCCGATGGACCATGCCTTCCCGTATGATCCCGTCAATCCTCCTGGTCACTTCTCCGTCCATCGTAAAACCCTCGCGTTTTGCGGCGCACCTGCCCTTGTCAGGGCTGCACTCCGCCCGAACCTGGTTCGCCACATAGGCGCGAAGCACTTTGGAATGTTCCAGCACGGCCCTGAGCCCCTGCTCCCCGGGCAGTGCGGCGGCGGCAAAGAGATAGGGAACGGTGGCGCGCCAGTCGAAATCGTCGGCAGAGAGAGCGACAGTGGCAGGCCGGTTGGCGCCGGACGGTTTGCCGACGGGCCATGCGCTCGACAACGGCGGGGCGAAACCGGAGAGCAGGAACGATAGCGTAAACAGCAGAGCCGCGGGCTTCATGGCAGTGACCAAGGCTGCGATCATAGTGCATGCGGGGAAAAGATGCGAGTTTTCCGAGGCACGAGCTTCGCCCGTCAACTGTCATCCTGAGGCCGCGTTTTTTGCGGCCGAGGGACCTATGGATTCGTCGGCAGCGTCACCGGCGCCAGCCAGGTACACAGGTCCTTCGTTGGGAGTCCTCGGCTTCGCCGAGGACTCCGCTGCCTCAGGATGACAAACGAGAAGAGCGATTAGCTTTCGAGGCGCTTGTATAGCGCACGATACTTTTCGTTGGAGCGGCGATAGGCGGCCATCACCTCAGGCCTCACCATGCGCTGCGAAGGGACCGCGTTGTGCAGGTAATGCTCCAGCGCGCGCTCCAGCACAAAGCGCTGCGACTGCCCGTTCTCCTTGGCCACGGAGACGAGCTCCTGATAGAGCTTGGCGTCGATTTCTGGAGCGATTTTGACGGTGCGCGGCATGTCTTTCGCAGAAAACGCGAGAGGACGGGCACCCGGCTAACTTATCCGCTCTAGGTCTTCGGCCAAAAACTGGTGTGTAACAGCCTCGTCGTCGAACTCCACCAGGACTACTTCGCCCGGTGCGCTATCAGCAAGGACGGTCCCATTCCTTCCTCTGAACCAGTTTTCCACGTTCGCCAGCAGTTTCACCCGCACTCTGTCGCTACGTTTCATACCTAATTCTCCTCGTTCGGTCCACGGTTACGCACGGCGATACCCAGCTCGGCCCGCCGTGCAAGAACGCGTCTTGACGGCTCACGGTTTGAGCTCAGAAACTCTCCGGCTTGCCCCCGCACAACGTTATAGCGTGCTGCAACGCCTTGCCCCGCCTGAGTTGGTTAGTTGCCAGCGTTCTGTTTAACGAGGAGAGAAAAACGTTCCCGTGAGTTACAGGTTTCCTTCTCGACTCGACATTCGCCCAAGGTGTTCCCAACTCGGATATAGTCCGCGGATAAGCGAGCGTTTTGGAAAGAAACGCCCGTCACATCGAAAATGAGAAAGATGTCAATAGAGTCGCCAGCGAACGTTTTGACGTTCGACGCGATAGTGCGAAGAGACTGTGGGGCGGTGGTATCGAGCTCTGGGATAGCGTCAAAGAACACGTAGCAGCGTTCTTTCCTGCGATTATAACCCCCCATTATCATTGGATACGAACGGGAGATTTGGGCGATTTGCTGGTTGCAGGCATTCTCGCCTGTCTCTTCGAGCGATGGAGAGCCGTCGGTCGGCGCGGAGGCTTTGGGCGCAACAGCAGCCGCTTCAGGTTCATCAGGAAAAGCAACGAGCGCGTGCGTCGCTGGCAGTGCCAACAGCTTTTTCACATCGTTGATTGGAACTGCAAAATTCAGATTCTCTCCGCCCACGAGAGCCGCAGTCGTGATGCCGACAACTTCTCCTGCCAAATTGAACAGTGGGCCACCGCTGCTGCCATGCGAGATAGGCGCTGTAATCTGCAAGAGCCTGCGACCATCGTCGCTTCGGATTCCGCTAAGGATGCCGTTTGATACGGTCGATTCGAGCGAAAGCGGACTGCCGATCGCCACAACCTCCTCTCCGACTTGGAGTCGGTCGGAATCCCCCAAGGCCACTGTCTGGAAGTTGCCCCCACGAGCCTTGATGACGGCGACATCGTGGTCCTTATCGAATGCAAGCACGCCGTCGACAGCAAAGAAAGAGCCGGTAGGGAGTTTGATGACAGCAGAGGCCCCGTTCCTGATAACGTGATAGTTGGTAACGACGCGGCCATTTTGGCTTACCACGAAGCCGCTGCCTTGGGCGATAGGATGTCCGTCTCTGTCCGACATGACTATCGAAACAATCGCCCCATTCGCTTCCCGGGATATTGCCGGGATACTTAGATGTCGCCCTTTGTTGGGGCTTGGCGAGTTTTGTGCCGACATCGCCGCCACCAACAACGATACGGCTGCTATGTACTTCGTCATGAGCTTCCCCTGCACCACACTAGCCTCCCGTTTGAAGAGAGGAGATGCTCGTCTCAATTCTCGCGAGGCTAGATTTCCACCTGACTATGCAGCTTTGTAATCGTCCAACTGTGGCGCGCTCAGATTTCACCCGTCCACTGAAGTATTCTCCCCACTTCGTCTGTGACAGAGACTCAAAATTGCGCAGCCTAGACCGTGCGCGCGCCAGTTCTCTAATGTCTAACGAAAGCCACCGTTTAAGGCGGGCTCTGCGCTTTCTTTGATCCCTGAGCCTTAGTCCCGCGTTCATCGCTTTTACCCCGTTTAAGTAATTGCACAAGTGTGGCTTGCCCTGGGATCACCGGGCAAGAGTACGTGAGTAATGCAATTACGAAGCTAGGCTTTACGCATGGAATCTCAAAGCGGAAACAGCCACTCTCCTACCTCTGCAGCAAGTCCACCGGCGCGTTCACATCGTGCACGCGAAAATATTTCGCCAGCGCGGGATACTTTCGCGCCACGGCTTCATACATCGCATAAGCCACGTTGCGGTAGGAAACATGGCCGGCCGGCGTGGTGCGCAGTTCGGAGATGTAGACGGCCTCGGCGAAGTCCATCTTGAAGAGGGCGCGCTTGCGATAGGCCAGCGGGATTGCGTATTGCGAATTTTCTTCGGCCTCGGGCGCGTTGCGCGCGGCCAGCTTTTCTACTGCGGCTTGCGTGCGGCGCATGGCGGCGTCGAAGCGGTGGCGCACTCCGGCGTCTTCGACGTCGAGCAGCATCTCGTAGCCGTGCTGCGTGGTGAAGGGCTGCATGACCTGAATGCAGCGGCGGTGACGGTGCATGTCGCGGAAGCCGCCGGTGTCCATGAGGATGTCGAAGCGGAACTGCTGGCCGGCGCGGAAGGGGCGCAGCATTTCGTCGTGCTTGCCGCGATGGCGCAGGCCGAGGTCGATGATCTCGCGCCGGTAGCGCTCGCCGGAAACCTGCAGCGCCTGGCGGACTTGTCGATAGGAATGATGGCAGTGCTCGTAGAGGAGCGAGGCCGCGATTTCGACTTCTAGCGGCTCGTCGTCTAGCAGGTCGACGATTGCCTTCGATGGCGCGACCGATTCGCTCTTCATCAGCTCGGTCGCGGCCTGCCGCAGTTCGCGGCGGGTTTCCATTTCGTAGGGATTCGGGTCGGCATACTTCACTAGCGTGGGCGCGACTCGAACTTCGTGCAGCAATTCCTGCTCGGCGCGCGTGCCTAGCTCGGGATTTACAGCGCGAATCTCGTCTACTAATTTCTTTAACGACTCGGCATTTACGTTGTAGGCGGCGGATGTTGCCGCCTTCTTCAGAGATTCGCCGAGAACCCGCACTTCTTTGTGCGTGTGCGAGAGCAGGTGCGCAACCTGGATTTCGAGCGTCCGCGCATTGACGATCTCGCCCAGCGAAGTGTTCGTAGCCAGCGGCAGCAGGTAGCGCGTGATGTCGAAGGCCCGCGCTTTCAGGGTGCGCTCGTAGGCTTCCTGCTTCATGTCGGCGGGCTTGGGCGTGATGCTGATCAGGTGCTGCGTCATGTGCGCGGAGAGAGTTTCGTACTCGGCGAAGAGAAAATCCAAGGTTTCGCGGTAGAGCTTGCGGGCGTCGTCGTCAGTGCCGAAATCAGGCGTATAGTAGCCGCTCTTTTTGAAATCCTGATAGCGGGTGGAGCGCTCCTGGCCGTCCCAGCGCTGTTCGTCGGCTAGTTCGATGGCCGCGAGAATCGAGAGTCTCTCGACGGCGAGCGCGATGTGCGCCAGATCGGCGATGGAGCGATGACCGTATTGGAAGTAGAACGTGTTGAGAAACTTCTCCGCCTTCTGGGCGCTGATCTCGCGCAGCGAATCTTTCATCGACAGCGCGGAGCGCGAATACTTGGCCATGGCGTAGGCTTGGATCTCAGGCTCGACGCCATAGACGGCGAAGACTTCGGTGGAGGGCTCCGCCGGCTTGTCGAACCGGGAGCGAGTCGCTCGCGGATGCTCGGTGCGTTGAACGATGTCCGGGCAAACTCGAGTCGGAAGAGGATGAGTTTTGGTTGGATGGTTCGGGCATGGCTATGACTTCTTCCGCCGCAGGTTGGGACATAGGAGTGTTTGAATGTTAATCGGCGGAGGAATAATGTGCAACGCGGAATCCTGGGACAGCGCACTAAATTCTTCAACACAGAGGTCACGGGGTTACACAGGGTAACCGCGCTATCTGCTACTGTCGCGAGGACGGGTATAATTCCACGTTCCGCATAAAGCCTTTTTAAATCTGGACTCGAAGCACACTCGGGAGAAAAATCATGTCGCTTTCAGGACGGGTGGCGTTCGTCACCGGCGCGTCGCAGGGCATTGGACGGGCCTGCGCGCTGAAGCTTGCCGCAGAAGGCGCGGCCGTGGCCGCCGCCGCACGCAATCAGGAGAAACTGAACGAACTGGTGAACGAGATCGCTGCTGCGGGCGGGAAGGCCGCGGCCTTCGCTCTCGACGTTACCGACGAAGAGCAGGTCAAGTCCGCGATCAAGGCGGCAGGCGCGCAGTTCGGCAAAATCGATATTCTGGTGAACAATGCTGGCATCACTCGCGACCAGCTTGTGATGCGCATGAAGCGGGCCGACTGGGATGCCGTGCTCGCGACCAACCTTACGTCCGCTTATCTTTGCATCCAGCAGGTTTCTGTTTCCATGCTCAAGCAGCGCTGGGGGCGCATCATTAACATCGCAAGCGTCTTCGGGCAGATGGGCCAGGCGGGGCAGGCGAACTACTCGGCATCGAAGGCGGGGCTCATCGGGCTGACCATGGCCATTGCCCGCGAACTGGGGTCGCGCAATATTACTTGCAACGCTGTGTCTCCGGGCTTCATCGAAACCGCCATGACAGAAGCGTTGGGCGACGAGTTCAAGCAGAACGCCGCCAAGCAGATTCCGCTGGGACGCGTGGGCTCGCCCGCCGATGTGGCTAATGCCGTGGCTTTTCTTGCATCTGAGGAAGCCTCCTACATTACCGGCCACGTGCTGAATGTGAATGGCGGGATGCTGATGGGGTAAGACCCAAAACCCTTAACTTACCGAGGACGCAGAGGTTCGAAGGGTAATGCAAAATGAGCGAACAATACCTTTGAATTACCCTGAGCCCGGAGCCTGCCTTGAGCAAAGCCGAAGGGTGCCTTCTGTGGTTAACGTTTTGACTTTCGCGCAGGCTGTGTCACCTCTGCAGATCGCGCAAGCCCGCGAACTGTTTCTGGAGTACGCGCAGTCCCTCGGCTTCAGCCTTTGCTTTCAGAACTTCGACAAAGAACTGGCTGGACTGCCGGGCGATTACGCTCCGCCCAAATGCCGGTTGCTGCTCGCGGAAGGCGACGGCGAACTTGCAGGCTGCGTTGCGCTGCACGCGCTGGAGCCGGATGTCTGTGAGATGAAGCGGCTCTACCTGCGTCCGCAGTTTCGCGGCCGGGGTCTGGGGCGCGTACTGGCCGAGCGCATCATCGCCGAGGCGCGGCAGATCGGCTATCGACGCATGCGGCTTGACACAGTCGAACCAGTAATGAACGATGCGGTCGCGATGTATCGCAAGCTGGGGTTCAAGGACATCGCTCCTTACTGTGCGAACCCCATCGCCGGCGCGCTGTATATGGAACGGGAATTATAAGTACTGAGAGGTTTTAGAATCATGAGAAAATTGTGCCTGCTGGTGCTTTGCGCTTTATTCGCTTCCATTCCTTTCGCCGCCGATTCCAAAACTGTCTCCTACAAAAGCGGCGACGAAACCGTTCAAGCCGTCCTCTACACTCCTGCCGGCAAGGGACCATTTCCCGCGGTCATCGTCATCCACGAGTGGTGGGGTCTCACCGACTGGATGAAGGATCAAGCTGCGAAGCTGGCCGACCAGGGCTACGTTGCCCTCGCGGTTGATTTGTATCGCGGCAAGGTGGCCACCACGCGCGACCAGGCGCATGAATTGATGAGCGGCGCCCCGGCAGACCGCGTTAAGCGCGATCTGCACGCAGCTTTTGTGTTTCTTCAGTCGCAGCCTAATGTCAGGAAAGACCGCATGGCGGCGATCGGCTGGTGCATGGGCGGCGGCTATTCGCTCGACGTGGCCCTGCAAGAGCCGACACTCGCGGCCGACGTCATCAACTACGGACATCTGGCTACCGACCCCGAGGCGCTCAAGAAAATCAACGCTCCCATCCTCGGATTGTTCGGCGCGTTGGACGAGGGCATTCCACCCCATGACGTGACGAAGTTTGAAGAGACCCTGGAGCAGATGGGAAAGAAGGTTGAGATCAAGATCTACGACGATGCCGGGCACGGCTTCGAAAACCCTGTGAATAAAGACGGTTACCGCGCCGCCGATGCCGCTGACGCCTGGAAGCGCATCGTAGCCTTTCTGGCCGAGACCCTGAAGAAATAGCTCGGGGCAGCCTGCGAAGCGGTGCCCGGCGTAGCCAGCCAGGGTGCTCATTCCTTGCACACTGTGTAAGAATCGTCGTGCAGAGGAACCTAGGGGCCGTCCTGTCAAGTGCTAAATTGCACTGGTTTTGTCATAGCACTAATTTCCCCTTGCCAGAAAATGCCGATCTGGTTAATATGTCGCATCCTGCAATGCTCCCCCAGATCAACATCGGCGAGACCATTAGAAACTACCGGCTGCAGAAAGGTATGTCTCAGGGAGACATCGAGAAGCGCACCGGGCTGCTGCGCTGCTACCTTTCGCGGGTAGAGAACGGGCACACCATCCCCTCGCTTGACACGCTCTCGAAAATTGCCGGGGCGATGGAGATTGCGCTTTCGCAATTCTTCTCCGAGTCCGGCCACAGCAACGGCTCCAAGGGACTGCCGCAACTCTCCGACGACGAAGTCCGCTTCCTGAGTCAAGTGCGCCGCTACGCCACCAACCTGAATGACAGCGACCGCAAACTGGTGCTCGCCATGGTGAAGAAGATGGCGGCGAATTCGAGCAAGTAGCGGTCAGCCTCCAGCTTCGAGCAGACACATTCGGAATGCAGTCTGCGTCCGCACCAAGACGCGGCTTTGTTCGTTTTTCGTAACTAGCCCAAATTCCCGGCAATAATATACTAGGCAAAATGGAATAGTTGCAGATTTTTTCACCCTATCCGCCGTGCTTTGGCAGAAGTACAATTCCCACGCCGGAGGGCAAAACCATGAACAAAGTTCTATGCGTCGCAGTTCTTCTGCTCGGAACCATCGCGCTCACAGGGCGCAACTCAACCGCCGCACCAGTCGGCCCTGCCTATCCGCTGATCGTCGCTAAGGCGAAGCTGTTAAACCAGACTGCGGCAATCCCGACCACAACGATTTACACGCCAGCACAGAATGGGCTTTATCGGTTGTCGGTCTATGCCACGATGACCAATCCTCCTGCGGACACCGTTTGGACCTTTGACTTTGCGTGGACCGACGACTCAGGCTCCTTGCAAAGCGGAGGAGGCAGCCTTCTGCAATCCAATGGCGATTCCACGGGATCATTTCTCCTGGCGAATTCGACCTACAATCAGATGGGCGCGGCAGTAATTATTGAGGCCAAGGGCGGGACAGCGATAACTTACGACATGAGCCAATCAGGCGCTCCCGATGGCAGCGCCTACAACTTGTACTACATACTTGAGCGGCTGGAGTAGAGAACGGCGCTAGCCCTTCTTCGACTGCTTTTTCGGTACGGTGTGTTTCTCGCGCTCTTCCCGCTTGAGCAGTTCTTCTTTCGATACGCTGAGGACTTGACGCACAGCGTTATCGAATCTCTGAAACTCTGTCTTGCCGGGGACGTGGGGCGCGGGTAGTGGTTTCATCTACTCACTCCTCTGCGAGTCGCAGCGCCAAAAAGAAAATGTTGTCATCATTGAATGTGTAATAGAGATTCATGGGTCTTCCATTGCCGGGTTCGTACATAGGCAGAAACCAAACGTCCTTGGCCACCTGCAAGCCGCGGCGTGGCTCTCGGCTTAGAACCCATTCCGCCCCTTCGGTGAATTCATCGGCCCGTACTGGGTCGAATCCAAGTTGGGCAAGGTCTTGCTCGAATAGCGGGTTCTTAACGATCTGGCGATATTTATCCAAGAGCGGCAGCGCCGTCTGCCAAGCATGACGCTGCTAACGCTTCCAGAGTGGCACCGACCTTTCTTTCGGCATCAGTCGGCGCTCTGTCTCCGACGAGGGCAACAGTGTATGGGATAGTTTCTTTCTGTGCTGCCAATTTCCATCCTGGGAATCTGTGAGTCAGTTCGCTCATTTCGCTGCCAACTTGACCCCAGAATATTTGAATCACGTTGTCTACCAAATCGACTTCCTGCGCCGTGAATTGCAACAGGTTCGGTTCGCGCAGCGCGAAAGTCCGTGCTTGGGGGCCTGCCACGGTTTCTTTTTGCCGTATGGCAATGTCGCCATCTGCGAGCATCTGTTCACGCACACGAACCATATATCGCGGTGCTGGGCCGTTCTCCAAAGCGAAATATTCTTGGCCGGAGATTGGTTTACCTAACATCAGGTATGCGACGAAATCAGAATAAAATAAGAGTTTGTTGAGCTTGAGCGAGCCGAAACGTGGATCGCCCTCAGACTTACGAGCGATCAACAGCACTAGCTCGCGGAATTTGTTCTCGTTGGGTTTAATGCGCGACTGCACCGTTTTTGCTTGGCGTTTTGTGGTTGCCCGTCTTTTCATTTTCCACTCCAAGGCACGCCTACATCATTTGGATGCTTACATTATCACAAAGATGCGGCCTCAGTCTGTGGGGAAAACCACTCACCGTGGAGCCGAAAGACTGCATTACCACATGGTAACATTACTTTTGATACCGGGTAACTTTTCGATTACCCCGAAGCTGGCGCTTTTTTCAGAACGGCTCGGCTGACTCTTTCCCTGTCAGTTCTTTGTAGGTGAGGCGCTTCCCGACGGTCTGCCGCACAGCGAGGTCGAAGCGGTCGGAATCGTTCAACGGATTGTCTTTGGTCGCGCGGTTGTTATAACGGAACATCGCTTCATCCAAGTAGCGATGCAAGTGGAACGGTTCTACGGCAACATAGGTTCCGCTGAGCGTGCGCTTCATCAAGCTCCAGAAATTTTCCAGCCCGTTCGTATGAACCTGCCCGTTGACGTATCGCTCCATGTGGTTCACGAACTCATGGGTGTATTCCTTCGGCAGAGATTTATAAACGCTGGCCTCATCGGTGTAAATCTTTGAGCCGTGCTCGACCTGATTTAAGACGGCAGTTTGCAAGGCTTCGCGGTTCACCTTCGGCACCACGGTTGCACGCACCTTGCGTTGCTGGCGATCCAGCACGCCCCACACTGCGGTTTTGTTGACTAGGTTCGCATCGCCAGTCATGGAAGTCTCACGCGCAACCTTGAACTGTGCACGGCGCGATGCGTGCATATTTTTCGCTTTCCCGCCGACGAATGTTTCGTCCGCTTCCACTTCGTTGCCGGGGCCTCCGAACTTGTAGAATGTTCCGGTCTGCAAAGCAAGGCGGAGTCTGTGATCCATGAACCATGCCGACTTCTGGGTTACGCCAATCGCTTTTGCAACCTCGTAAGAACTGATGCCGTTCTTGCAATTCACAATCTGCCACAGCGCCATAAGCCATTTGTCAACGCTGATGGGCGACTCTTCCATAACGGTTCCGGTCTTGAGCGTGAACTGCGGGGCCTTGTGCTTCTCGCGGCAGTGCCAGCGCTTGTACTTTTCGAGGAACAGGACGTTCTTCGCGCCACAGCGCGGGCAGATTACGCCATCCGGCCAGCGACGGGCCACAAGGTATTCGCGGCAGTTCTTCGGATCGGCGAAGTAGAGGACGGCTTGCTGTAGGCTCTTCGGTTCCATGCTTGAATCTTAGGCCGAATCGTCCATTTTGTCAAGTATGTTATTGCCAAATTCCCGGTTGCAACCTGCCCTCCGCCGTTCTATCATTCGCCGCGCAGTCTTCCCCTTACCCATACGGAACCATGTTCTTATCCTGCAGAGGGATCCTCGCGGATATCTTCTTAGCGCCAGATCGTAAGTCCTAATACGAAAGGAACCCGCAGCCATGCCCGTAAAGATGCTCGCCACTCTACCGGACGCACGCAGCAGCGTCACCATCAAGACCGACCCAACCAGAATCGATCCTCTCAAACTGAAGCTGGGCAAGCACCCGGCGCGGCACGATCCGCGAACTCTGCTCTTCGCCACTTACGCCACGGCCGCGCTGCCCGCTCCGCCTCCCAGCCTCGATCTGACCACGAAGTTGAAAGCCCCGTGGGGCATGATGGAGAACGCCCAACTCGGCGACTGCACCTGCGCCGCCGCCGGCCACCTCATGATGGAGTGGACTTCCAACGCCAAGCCCAAGGTCTTCACGCCCTCCGACAAGCAAATCGTAGCCGCCTATTCCGCCATCACCGGCTACAACCCTAAGACCGGAGCCAACGACAATGGCGCCGTCGAGATCGACGTGCTCAACTATTGGCGGCAAAGCGGCATCGCCGGGCGCAAGATCACAGCTTTCATTGCCCTCGAACCCTCCAACACCACTCACATCATGGATGGCGCCTGGATCTTCGGCGGCTGCTACATCGGATTGAACTTGCCCAAGAGCGCGCAAGCCCAGACCAGCAACAAACAGATCTGGTCCGTTCCTCCATCCGGCCTGACCGGCGATGGCGCACCCGGCTCCTGGGGCGGACACGCCGTCCCGGTCGTCGCCTACGATGCCCGCAGCGTAACGGTCGTCACTTGGGGCGCGCTCCAAACCATGACCTGGGGCTTCTGGGCAGCGTATTGCGATGAGGCCTACGCCATCCTCAGCCCCGATTTTCTCGAGCAGAAAGGCGGCCAGCCAGTCACGCCCGACGGCTTCAACGTGGCGCAATTACAAGAGGACCTGGCCGATTTGAAGTGAGGCGAGAAATCAGGTCTCAGGTCTTGGGTGTTAGGCGAATTCCTAACACCTAAGATCTGACACCTAGGACCCAACTCCGTTAAGCCACTAAGCCGGGACACGCTGAACTCGACAGAAAGAGAAGTGAATGACTCATGGGCGCCCTTAACATTGCCTTCGACATCATCATCGTAGGTGCGCTGGCTCTTCCCTGGGTGCTCCTCGTCATCGACCTCTTCTTCTCCACCAACGTAAGCCGCGTAAGAAGCCTCCTGCAATGGGTTGTTAAGCAAAACCAACCCGCGGTGGCGGGGGTTCTCTTGTTTGCAATGACCTTTGCCCTGGGCTCGACCGTGTCTCGCATCGCGCAGGATTTCTTCGATGACGACGACCTCCACATCCATGCCTATCACCGTCTGTTTCGTGTAGGCGTAACCGAGAGCAGCATTCGGACCAACGTCTTTTGTAAGGCCTTTGAAGACACCCCAACTCCAGCGCCGGTCGATCCCACCGCCGCAAAACAGCAAAAATTCAAGGACCAAAATTCTCAATGCCTATACACCGGGCGGTGGATTATCCCAACCCACGACCCGGATACTCACCAGCCGGTCATCGTCGACCAGGCTACCAACCAGCGAATCACCGCCAAATGGATCAACGACCAGCAAGATCTGGCCAGAGACATTTTCTACACGCATGAGGCCGCCGTTCTGTTAAAAGGAACCGACGCGACCGAGAGAATCCGCCAGTTCCACGATCAGATCATGGTGCTGAGAGGCGCTGCCTTTAATGGGCTGGTTGCCTTCACTTTGTGCTTATTCTGGTGGAGTGCGAAATCTTTCCCCGGCCTGGGATGGGCTGCGTCTTTGTTTTATGCGCTCCTGGGGTTGAACGCATTGGTCCACCATTTTTCCGAGACTCCGATCAGCGATCCCCCTTACATGGAATTCACTTTGCTCGTACTCGCCGCGGCCGGGTGGTCCATTCTATGGAGATACACTCCGAAGGGAAGAAGGCTCCGCGGAAAGCTGCGAGCGCAGACCGGACTGAAGCCGCTTCCGTTTGGCTACGTTGTGCTCGCCGCGTTCCTCACCGTCACGGTTTCCTTGGGATGGTGGGCTACTCAGGTGCTCTATGACCAGCAGGTGATCCACTCCTACAAGGCCCTGAAGTTGATTCCGGCCGAGCCGGCTACGCCCAGTCGGAAATAGACTTGTCGGCAACTCGCGGGCTCGCTTGTTCTTCTTGTTCCTTTCTGAGGTCTTGCTGATTTTGGCGCTCCTTATCCCCCCGATCCTCTTCACCTGCCTCCCGCCTTACGGCGCACGCCTCCCCAGTTTCAGACTCGCCGGCCAGTTCTGACGCAAACTCTAACAACTTCTTCCTGGTGCGCTCCGCCTCTCGTTTGGCTGCCGCTTTCTGCGCGGAATAAGCGGCATCCAGTTGGGCATTGAGATTGATCGGGTTCGCACGCACGTTCATAGCTATGCTCCTTTAGCGGCAAAACTTTGCAATTCACGCGCCGAACCAGCCTCGCAGCCACCAGACCTTCGCCCTAAGTGCGCACGCTTTCCCGTTCCGGTTTAGAATTCTCTCCTGTGGTCAAATGAAATCGAGCAAGCACAATTGACGCCCTCGCGTATCATTCTGAAGGAGCCTCATTCTACTTTGCGTCTGACTCGCCGCCAGTTTGCGCACTCAACCCTCGCCGCAGGCATAGCCGCCGCGCTGCCGGCGGGTCTGCTTTCGGGATGCAGTGTGTCGTCAAACGCCGCGCGCACCGCGGGCTCTGCAACTCTCGTTCCTCATGCGCTGCAGTTCGATTCTTCGTCCGAACTTATGTTTCCCAAAAATTTCTTCTGGGGCGCGGCCACCGCCTCCTATCAGATTGAAGGCGCGTGGAATGAAGACGGCAAAGGCGAATCGATCTGGGACCGCTTCGCGCACATTCCGGGAAAGATCAAAAATGGCGATACCGGCGACCTGGCCTGCGATTCCTATCATCGCTGGCGCGAAGACATCGCACTGCTGCGCGCGATGAATTTGAACAGCTACCGCTTCTCGATTTCTTGGCCACGCATACAGCCCGCCGGCTCTGGTCCTGCGAATTCCAAAGGCATCGACTACTACAGCCGTCTCGTCGATGCCTTGCTGGACGCCCGAATTCGTCCATTCGTCACGCTCTATCACTGGGACCTGCCGCAGGCCTTGGAAGACGCCGGCGGCTGGCCCAACCGCGACACCGCTGCTCGTTTTGCCGATTACGTGGAGGTCGTGGCGCGAGCGCTCGGCGACCGCGTCTCCGATTGGATGCTGTTCAACGAACCCTCCGCTTTCACCGACCTGGGTTATCTCGAAGGCAAGCACGCTCCCGGACGTAAAAGCGTACTCGACTTTCTGAGAGCTTCACACACAGTAAACCGGGCGCAGGCCGCCGGCTTTCGAGCGTTGAAGGGCGCGCGTCCCTCCGCTCGCGTCGGCTCCGCTTTCAGTATGTCGGTGTGCGAACCCGCGACCGACTCCGAAGAGGATAAATTGGCGGCGGAGCGCGCTCATGCCATTACCAACCTTTGGTTTCTCGAGCCAGCGCTCAACGGACGCTATCCCGAGGCACTCGCGTTTCTTCCGGAGACTGCCATGGGTATCCGGTCTGGCGACAAGATGCGCGCACCACTCGATTTCATCGGCATCAATCTCTACTATCGCACCATCGCATCAGCCCCCGGCACGATGGAGCGCATTGCGCACGCGCAGCAGTGGCTATTCCCCGTGAAAATGACCGGAGGTCAACAAGGTCCGAAAACCAGCAATGGATGGGAGGTCTGGCCGCAGGCGATGTACGACATCGTCATGCGCATCAGCCGCGACTTCAACCGCCCGCAGATCGAGATCACCGAAAGCGGGTGCGCCTACAACGACGGTCCCGACGCCAGCGGTGCGATTCGCGACGGGCGCCGCATTGATTATCACCGCCAATACCTGCAAGCCCTCGCGCGGGCGATTGCCGATGGCGCGGACGTTCGCAGCTATCATGCGTGGACGTTGCTCGACAACTTCGAGTGGGCGGAGGGTTTCAGCCAGCGCTTCGGCCTGGCCTACGTGGACTTCAAGACGCAGCAGCGCACCATCAAAGACTCAGGCCGCTGGTACGCCAAGGTAGCCGCCGAGAATCGCGTAGGACCAGAATGATTGTGTGGGACCGGACCGATTGTGTGGGACCAGAACGGTTGTGTGGGACCGGGTCCATTGACCCGGTCGCGGCCCGCAGGGCCGCGCCTTTCCTAGCCACATGCACAACCCTTTACTTAGCCGGCGCCGAAATCTTAAGCCGGTCCCGTTCCTCCGCCAGCTTCCGCTGCAGCGCGGGATTCACCAACGACACCGGCACTTCCATGTCTCCAACCTTGAACTCCGTCGGATCGAACGTGGCATATCCATCCTTCTGACCCATGTGCCCGGAGATTGTGATCCATACATCTTTCCCGGCAATCTCCGTCAGAAACTGCCCGTGAACGGTATCCCCGTCATAGGTGACCTTCTGATCCTTAATGTTGGGCGCGCCGTCGCCGACGTTCGAATCCGGAGTCAACCCCGCCGCGCTGGCGCCCAATACTTTGCTGATGGCAGCGCTCACCGCGTCGGAGTTAACGCGCGGGTTGGCCTTCGCGCTCTGTGGCGCTGCCGAACTCTTGGTTTGCGGAAGCACTGCGGAAGTTGCAGGATATCCGAGGCTGGGCTGCGATTGCTGCGTCGGCTGCACCGCCCGCGCGGTCGGCTCTGGCTGCTCCGCTTTCTGGCTGGACGATTGAGTATTGATCTGACCGCTGGCCGCGGCCGGAGCCTGTGGTGTCTGCGCCGTAGGCGCCGACTTCTTCACCAGCAGGAAAATGGCCACCAGCAAAGCCAGCAGCGTCGCGATGCTAATGATGCGATCAAGCTTCATGTAGGCCCTCTAAGTTCATCGTAGGGGCACAGGAGAGAAAAAATCAGATTACGTCAGTCACATGTAGAACCGGGTCACATGTAGGACCGGGTCTGTGTAGGACCGGGTCTCTGACCCGGTCAGCGGCCGCAGGCCGCTCTGCTCTCCCCACCACGACCTCACAAGATGGGAACTTCACCCTTCCACAGCCAGCGGTACTCGCTCGCAGCCCTAACGAGCTCCGCCCGTACCGGGTTATCGCAAACATAATCCACCTTGTCCACCAAACTCTCATTCGATCGAAGAACGTGATCGAAGAACTCCTCTTGCCAAACCGGGCCGGTGCGTTTGAGCATGTGATTGATCCGCCACGCCGCCGTACCCTTGATGGCCTTCATGATTTCGGGCAAGCTGTAGCTCCAGCCGTCCTCCCGGCGCAGTGGCGAATAGACCAGATGAACGTGGTCAGGCATGACCACCGCGACATGCAAATTGAACTTGCAGTTATTCTCCTTTATGCAACACTCGAACACAATGTCGCGCCCAGCTGGTGGGAGCTTCCATCTGTTCTTGGTAGCGAAGGTTACGAAGAGAGGATGATCATCCTTTTGAAGATGCGGAAGGCGACGGCGGTAATCATACTTCGGCTGCATACGGACGGCCCTGCGGACCTGACCGGGTCAGAGACCCGGTCCCACACATTCACATTCACCCCAGCTTCTTGCTCAGCAACTCATTCACCAACTGCGGATTGGCCTGGCCTTTAGAAGCCTTCATCACCTGGCCGACGAAGAACCCGAGCATGGTCTTCTTGCCGGCTCGGTATTGTTCGAGCTGTTTGGGATTCGCCGCCAGCACTTCGTCGACGATCTTCTCGAGCGCGGAGGTGTCGCTGGATTGCTGCGGGCGGCCTTCTTCTTCATAGACCTCGGGGAAATCCTGGTTGCGCTCGAAGCTGAGGTCGTACAGATCCTTGAGCATCTTGCCGGAGATGGCGCCGCTCTCCACCAAATCGGCCGACGCCGCCACGCCCTTCATCGAAATCGGAGACTGCTCGATCGATACGCCCCTGGCCTTAAGTCGCCCCATTAACTCGCTCTGCACCAGGTTCGCCACCCGCTTAGGATTCTTCGCCGCCTTCGCCGCTGCTTCAAACTGATCGGCGAGCGACTTTGAAACCGTCAGCACCTGCGCGTCGTATTCCGTCACCCCAAACTCACGCACGAACCGCGCGCGGCGCGCTTCCGGCAGTTCGGGCATGGTCTTCGCGATCTCGGCTTTCCACTTCTCGTCGACTACCAGCGGGAGCAGGTCAGGTTCCGGGAAATAGCGGTAGTCGTGCGCCTGCTCTTTCGAGCGCATGCTGTAGGTCTTGCCTTCGTGCGCGTTGTAGAGGCGCGTCTCCTGCACGATCTTGCCGCCGCCCTCGATCACCTCAATCTGGCGCGCGATCTCATAGACCAGCGCCTCGCGGATGAAGCGGAACGAGTTCACATTCTTGATTTCGGTCTTCGTGCCCAACTCTTTCTGGCCGCGCGGGCGCACGCTGACGTTGGCGTCGCAGCGCAGCGAACCCTCCTCCATGTTGCAGTCGCTCACGCCGGTGTAGAGGATGATCTCCTTCAGCCGCGTCAGGTATTCGTGGGCCTCGTCGGGCGTGGCAATGTCGGGCTCGCTGACAATCTCGATCAGCGGCACGCCGGTGCGGTTAAGGTCGATGGCAGTCTTCTCATCGGAGCCGGGAAAGCCCTCGTGCAGGCTCTTGCCAGCGTCCTCCTCAAGATGCACCCGGGTGATCCCGATTTTCTTTACCCTGTGGTCCTCTGCGTCCCCTGTGTTTAGGATTTTTACTTCGATGTATCCATGCTCAGCCAGCGGCTTGTCATATTGCGAAATCTGGTAGCCCTTGGGCAAGTCGGGATAGAAATAATTCTTGCGCGCAAAGATCGAAGTCTCATTGATGCGGCAATTCAGCGCCATCGCCGCCAGCGTTGCGAACTCGACCGCCTTGCGGTTCAGCACCGGCAAAGTCCCGGGCATGCCCAGGCACACGGGACAAACATTGGTGTTGGGCGGAGCGCCGAAGCGCGTGGAGCAGGAGCAGAAGATCTTCGACGCCGTCAGAAGTTGTACGTGAACTTCGAGGCCGATGACCGGCTCGTAGGTCGTGGAAGCGGCGACGGAGGCGTCCGCGGAGCTCGACATGTTGGGATTATAAGGCCCTGGCCGGAGGTCAGTGGTCAGACCGCGATGCGTGCAAAAATAATATGGATCGATCTTATAAAATATCTGGAATCAATAACTTACCGACTTTTACCTGTGCCGAGCCTGGCTAAAATATTGGAAACAAAGGACTTGCTGTTAAAATATTCTTTCTAAACGACTTAGGTGGGTGTTGCGTTTGGAAAGGCCGTAAATCGAGGTGCTTGGCCCGCAAAATATTGCATTCACGGGAGTTATCTCATTGCTATTCAGATGTCAAAGAGCCAATGCGCAGAGAGGTAGGATTGCAGGTTTGAGGGTCAGAGTCAAGGGGATTCTGGAGCGTTTTTGGTGGGCTTCGATTTCGCAGCACAGCAGTGTGCACACGTGGCATCCTGTTCGGCGCGGTAACAAAATCAATTCGCTTCACTTTACCGCAGAGCTGCCGCCGTAGAGAGGTCCGCGTGTGCAGCGTCCAAGTCACCCTTGGCGCGCTTTGCGTTGCCGCGACCGTTGTAGGCATCGGCAAATTTTGGACTGAGCCGGATGGCGCTGCTGAAGTCCTGGATGGCCAAATCCGTCTCGCCTTTGGCGAGTTCCGCAGAGCCGCGCTTGTAATAAGCCAGCGCAAAGTCCCTCCCAAATTGGATCGCCAAGTTTGGCTGCAATACGGTGGCTCGGTTGTTATCCTCGATGGCCCCGTCTAAATCGCCTTGTTCCAGCCTGCAATGGCCGCGACCGACATACGCCCCCGCATATCTTGCATCGACTTGTATGGCTTTTGTGTACTCTTCTAGGGCGCCTTTAGAGTCGTTCTTGACTGACTCCAGGTATCCCCGGCCGACGTAGCCCTCAGCAAAGTCCGGGTTGATCCGGATCGCCTTGTCCATGTCCTCGAGGGCCCCATTTGTGTCGCCTTCCAATTGCCTGGCAAGGCCACGATGCACGTAGGCAGCCGCATAGTCCGGCTTGAGCTCGATCGCTTTCGTGAAGTCCTGGATGGCACCTCTAAAGTTGTGTTGGACCGTCTTCGCATTGCCCCGAGCAAAGTACTGGCCGGCCTTACCCGCTTTGTCACAGAAACCAGCGGTGGCCGCCGTAAGGAACACTGCCAAGAGCAGTCCACGTCTCATTGTGAGCTTCAGTGGGGTTTTCATCGGGGAACTTCGCGCGATCCACAGCCCTCACTGCTTCTTCTTTTTTTTGCCTTCAAAGGTTGCGAGGAGAGCGTGAAAAGAGCTCCTGACAAGCTCGTCAGCATCCGTCATCCCGTATTGAACCTTCATGCTGTTCTTGAATCGGCCCCCATACCCCGGTATCGCAGAGTCCTTCCAAACTTCTTTGTCCGTCTGCGTGTCGTAAAGAGATCCGGTGACTGCCCCACCTACGACAGTCAAAGAATCGACTCGTACGGTGAGAAGCCACCGCGAGCCTCCGGTATGCGAGGCGTCGGCGCCCGTCCCTTCCGAACACTGGCGATCGGTTTGGTATCCACGTTGCTCCAATGTTCCATTCAGAGTGACCCGCAACGACTCAAGCCTGCGCAGCGGTGGACGCGCGTCTTGTCTGGTATCAATCACAGGCATCACGCAGATAGTGTCAACCTGACTGAAATCGAACCCTTCTGCCACGAAAATCGGATGTTTGGACTGGGCCCACGCCTGCGGCCCGCAAAACCAGAGCGCCAGCAGCAATACAGAAAATCTCAAGGAGCCAACTCGATAGACGAATTCGCTCGTTGCAAATGCATGGGCTACACCCGGACTATCCACCGAGGATTTACGACGGGACATGATGAATGCCCTCCAACGGAAATCTGCTTTCTGATTTCACAAACGGCGTAGGGTTTATACCCATCTCGCCGGTGGGTGCCGAAAGTCCTTTCAATTGAATTCAGCTACTTGTGCAGCCCAAGCGACCAGCGGCCCGAAGCGTTCCCGCTAGTGCCGCCCCAAGTTTCACCAGTGCCGAGACCCGGATCCGTCAACGCTTGACAGAGTGAAGGCCTTTGATTTCCCTGGCTCCCTTGGCCGCCTCCACGAGTTGCATTTTGCCGCCTGAGGAGGAGACAGACCACTTTACGTAGTAGGTCTTCCCCGCTTCCGCATCAATTTCAACCCGAACCCGCACCGCCTCCTCCCCCGGCACTTGGGAGCCCATAATGGCGTGCGTGGCCCCGACAAGCACCGTACCGCTTGGCACCTTATATTGCGCGTAGTCAGAATTGTGCAGCTCGCCCAGGTACTCGTGGTTGACAAAAACTACGGGGTGCCCGGCCGCACCCAACGTATGTCTCTGGCGGTAAACGTAAATTAAGGCTTGGGCCTCCGGTTTCGTGGCTGAAGTGGCGGCAGGCTTAGGTTCCTGGGACACCGGCACGGCCGGTGCCGATGGGGTGGCCGCAAACGCCAGCGCGCAGCAGACAAGTAGGAGGTTCGCTGCCTGCTGCGAGACGTATTTGCCGGGATCCCGGAGGATGCACAGGAGGGCGATGCAACGGCGTGGCAGCCGGGGAGAAGTGCTCGGCATAGAGCGCCCCGATCTGGAAAGCAAGCGGTCAATACCGGCTCGGCCTTCCGTTAGGTCTCAAACGCTTGCCAAGCAGCATCTCTTTTATTGACTCGAGAATCAATGACCCTGGTCACGGGTCGAGGTGATGCAACTCACCCCGCCTCAGAACACCTGGGTCTTCGCTACCTTGCCGTTCTCGAAGTGGACCACCCAGCGGTGGCCGTTTTTCAGGTAGAACCAGGTTTCCTTCAGATTGGTCGAGTCAACGTCATCCACCTTTTTCTGGTCGGGATCGCCGAAGCTCATCAGGACCATTTCGTAGGTCATGTTCTCGACCACGGTGTGGGCTTCGATGGCGTTGCGCAGTTCTACTGGCATGTCCTTCTGCGAGAGCTTCTGCTGGATGCGGCTTACGTCGAGCAGTCTGGACATGAACCTGAGTATGTTGTCGGGAGCGATGTCGGTGTCGTTGAGATCCTTCTGATATTTCAGATTGAGCCGCGAGCCTCCGGCGCGCTTGTAGGATGCGCCTACTTTGTTGGCGTGGTTGCTGCCGCGGCGTCCTTCGCCGCCGCCCTCTAGATGGATCTCGATCTTGTCGCTGTCGATCTTCACGTTGGTGATGGTGACCCACTCATCGCGGTCCACGCCCACGCCTTTGGCCTTGAGCCACTTGGTCATCTCGGCCAAATCGACCCCGCGATCGTCGACGCGCTTGTTGGACAGCGGGACGTAGTACACATCCACGCCATCTTTGTAGGCGGGAAGGTCTACCAGGGCTTTTACGTCCTTGCCGAGCAACAGCGTGTTCAACTGATCCTGCGCGCTTTTCGACGTGGACGCGTGCGCCGCGCCCAGCAACGCCACTATAAGACTGGGCAACACGGCCCAGAGAATCCAACTCTGCTTCTTGTTGTTACGCATAACTCTCTCCTCTGCCGCTTTCGCGCCAACCGTGTGGAATCAGGCTGGCGCTTAATGACACAAAGAACCTTACATCGTGACACGATTCGCGCGAATGTAAATAGCTCTTGCGTGCCAGTTTGGCTGTGCGCCGCATGATGCCCTTCCCGGCAGGCACTTGTCAAACCGGGTATTTAGCTCGTCTTCTGCGAGGGTTCAGGTAGTTATCCAGCGGCAGGTCGAAGTAAAACAGTTCTTTGCCTTTGGCGTCGTTGACGCCGGTAACGTCAATGTGGGCGCCAGCCAGCGGGGCGTCGATGTCTTCGACATCGAAGAAGAGGAATCCAGATTGCGTGTTGTGAGGCTCGACGGCTTTGGCGGCGAATTGCGAGGATTCGATCTCGGCCTTTTCTTTCTCAGTAATGGTGCCCTTCACTTTCTTGTGCGGGATGGGAATCGGCTCGGGCGGGCGCGTGTTGGCGCGCGGGTTGGTGAGGCGGCGGTAGATGTCTTCCGGCGAAGCGGGAGTGAGTTTGGAGTGGTTGGCGGTGATGAGTTTCACGTCGATGCTGGCGATGGAGATGGGCTGGTCGCCGTTGTTGGTAATGACGAAAAAGATGGGCAGGAATCCGTGCTCGTGAAAGTTCACGGAGAAGATCTTCGCCTTGTCGGCAGTGTCGTAGGGGTCGGCGGCGATGGCGACCTTCTCGTCGGGGTGGTCGTCATGCGCGGGATAGGTTTGGGCGGGGTGGGCTGCCGGCCTTACGAAATCTTTGGCGGCGAGGAATAGCGCGGAGGTGGCGACTGCGCACAGGACAAGTAAGGCGCGGCGAGAGGCCGGCTTCAGCGCTGACTTCATGCTTTCGATTATAGAGGCAAACGCGGTTCACTTCCGCAACGCAGCTTCCTAAAATCTTTGACCACCAAGGGCGCGAAGGTACACGAAGGTTTTAGAATGGCTGGACTTGATCTCTTCTCTCTATAGCTTTCTCTACAGCGTGGTGCTGGCCCTGGGAATGTTGGCGAGCCTGCCTTACTGGCTCTTCCAGATGGCGCGCCACGGCAAGTACCGCAAGGGCCTGGCGGAGAGGCTGGGGTGGGTGGCGGCGCGGCTCCAGTTGCCGGCAGGGCAAGAGCCAGTGATTTGGGTGCACGCAGTTTCCGTTGGCGAAGTGCTGGCAGTTGCGGGTTTGGTGGAGGAACTGAGGCGCCGATTCCCGCAGAACAGGATTTTCATTTCCACGACAACCGACACTGGGCAGACGCTGGCCCGGAAGCGCTTTGGCGAAGGGAACGTGTTTTACTTCCCGCTGGATTTTGCATTCGCGATCCGTCCTTACCTGCGGGCGCTGCGGCCGCAACTGGTGGTGATTGCGGAGACTGAGTTCTGGCCCAATTTCATTCCGCTGGCGCACGCCACCGGCGCGCGGATTGCGGTGGTAAATGCCCGCATCTCAGACCGGTCGTGGCCGCGTTACCGGCGATTCCGCGGATTGCTGCGCCGGCTCCTGGCCAATGTAGACCTGTTTCTGGCGCAGACGCCTGAGGACGCGGCGCGGCTGCAAGATATCGGCGCAAGGCCCGAGTGCGTGCATGTCAGCGGCAATTTGAAGTTCGACATTCCGGCGCCCGCTCCGCCTGCGATTGTGGAGAGCGTGCGGACGTCGATCGCTGCCAGCGCGGCTGGCCCGGTAATGGTTTGCGGCAGCACCGTGGATGGAGAGGAGCCGCTGCTTCTGAAAGCTTTCGAGAACTTGCTGGTGCAGCATCCGCGGGCGCTGATGATTATTGCGCCGCGGCGTCCAGAGCGCTTTAGCGTGGTGGCTGCGCTCCTCGAGCAGATGTCGATTCGCTTCTGGCGGCGATCGGAGTGGAAGGGCGAAACTTTAGCGGGCGGAGTTTTTCTGCTGGATACGATTGGAGAGTTGGCCGGATTGTATGCGCTCGCAGACGTGGCCTTTGTGGGTGGAAGCCTGGTGCCCCACGGCGGACACAACATCATTGAGCCGGCTCAGTATGGCGTCGCCACGGTGGTGGGGAATCATACGGAAAACTTTCGCGACATTGTAAGTTTATTTCAGAGCCGTGACGCGGTACGGATTGTTGGTCCAGCGGAGCTGCCGCTGGTGTTGCTGGAGTTGCTGGCCAACGATGCCGAGCGTAAAGCATTAGGACGGCGCGCGGCCGAAACCATGCGATCGCAGGTTGGAGCCACAGCGCGGACGGCGGACGAACTGGAGAAACTGCTGGCGCGGCCATGAGCTTGAATCCCTTGTCTGCTATTTACGGGGCGGTCGTGGGGGCGCGTAATGCGCTCTACGACCGGAGATTATTGAGTCCGCAGTCGCTGCAGGGACCGGTGATCAGCGTAGGGAATATTTCGACTGGAGGTTCAGGAAAAACTCCGTTCGTGATTTTGTTGGGCGAGTTGTTGAAGGCGCGCGGAGTTCGCTTCGACGTTCTTTCGCGCGGCTACGGGCGCGCGACTCGCGGCGTGCTGCTGGTGGATCCCGGCGGGCTGCCGCGGGATTTCGGCGATGAGCCTTTGCTGATCACCCGGCGATTGCAGGCGCCGGTGATCGTTGGCGAGGACCGTTACGAGGCGGGGCGCTTTGCGGAGTCGCGTTTCGGGGCGCAGATTCATTTGCTGGATGATGGGTTTCAGCATCGCGGGCTGGCTCGTGATTTCGACATTGTGCTGGTAACTCCGGACGATGCGCGCGATCGTATGCTTCCGGCGGGACGGATGAGGGAGCCTTTGCGTTCTTTGCAACGGGCGGACGCAGTGGCGCTGGCCAGCGGCGCTGCGCCGGAATCGTTTCCGCTCGCGGGGAAAATGGTTTGGCGGGTGCGGCGTGGAATTATTGCGCAGAATGTTCCGCCCCGGCCGGTGGTGTTCTGCGGCATTGCGCGTCCGCAGAATTTTCTGTTGCAGTTGCGGGCAGCGGGCATCGATCCCGTCGCCGAGGCGTTTTTTCGCGATCATCACGCTTACACGGAAAACGATGTCCGCGACTTGCTGCAGCTTCGGGAGCGCAGTGAGGCCGGCGGTTTCGTTACGACCGAGAAAGACGCGGTGAACCTGGGCGGCTACTTGGACGCACTGGCTCCGCTGAAGGTGATTCCGGTCAAGATGGAACTGGCCGACGCAGCTAACGCTGTGGATACCATGCTGCGTGTGATCGCGGAGCGGCGAGGACGCTCGTGAGAGAATGCCGGAGAGGAAAGTGGTCAGTGGCCAGTGGTCAGCGGCCAGCAAGTTCCCGGGGCTTCACTGACCACTGACCACTGACCACTTCAAATGACGAAACATGTGAAAGAGGCCGAGCGGCTGCAAAAGATTATCGAGGCCTTCCCCGAAATCACGATTACTGTGCTGGGTGATCTCGTAGCCGATGAATTCGTGTTTGGGGAGATTTCGCGCGTATCGCGCGAGGCTCCGGTGCTGATCCTGAAGCATCGCGAACGCACTGTTGTCCCCGGCGGCGGGGCCAATGCGGTGAACAATCTGGCCGACCTGGGTGTGAACGTGCTGCCGGTCGGCGCGATTGGCGATGATGAGCCGGGAAGGCTGCTGCTGAAGTATTTTCGGCATAAGCGGATTCCCCTCAGCGGCGTGGTGAAGGACAAGAGTTACACGACGGTTACGAAGACGCGGATTCTCGCAGGCATGACGCACAACTCGCGGCAGCAAGTGGTGCGCGTGGATCGGGAGCCGGAGAACCCTCCCAACCAGCATTTGACGCGCGAGTTGTTTCTGGCGGCGCGGGAGTATCTGCGTGCTTCGGATGCGCTGCTGGTTTCCGATTACGGGTATGGGTCGGCGAGTCCGGCGATTGTGAATGCGTTGCGTCAAACCGGGCGGCGCAGAGTTGTGCTGGTTCCGTTGATTCTCGATTCGCGGTACCGGTTGCTGGAATATTCTGGGGCGACGGCGGCGACTCCCAACGAGCCTGAAGTGGAAGCGGCGCTGGGCATTCGCATTGGGGAGAACTGGGAGAAGCTGACTGAAGCCGGAAAACAAATCATGGAGCGGATGAAGCTGCAGTCGCTGGTGATTACGCGGGGCCGCGACGGCATGGCGGCATTCGATCAGAGGCACGCGCCGGTGGACATTCCGATTTTTGGCTCGGACGAAGTCGCCGATGTGACTGGGGCGGGCGATACGGTGATTGCGGCGTTCAGTGCGGCGCTGGCTGCCGGGGCGAGCACGGAGGAAGCGGCACAGGTGGCGAATTATGCGGGCGGAATTGTCGTGATGAAGCGCGGAACAGCCACTGTTTCCCGTGAGGAATTGTTGCGCGCGATTGAAAAGGCTCCGCCGGAGACTCGGGCGCACTAGGAATGGACTATCAACATCTTCAACCACAGGGGTCACAGAGGATCACAGGGTAAATCAATCTTCTTATTTGAGTTATGAACGAAGGAAAGATCTTGAGTCGCCGCGAGTTGGCTCACCGCGTGGAACAGTGGCGCTGGGCTGGGGAACGCATCGTTCTGGCTAACGGCAATTTCGATTTGCTGCATGTTGGTCACGTGCGCTATCTTCGCGGCGCTAAGGCGCTCGGCGGCAAGCTCGTGGTGGCCATCAATTCCGATGAATCGGTCCGCGCGTTTAAGGGCGAAGGGCGCCCGATCATGCCGGCGGAGGAGCGGGCTGAGATTATTGCGGCGCTTGCCGACGTGGATGCTGTCGTCATTTTCCCTGAACTCGATGTGCGCGCTTTGATTCGCGAGATTCGTCCGGACATCCAGGCCAAGGGCACCGACTACACCGTTGATTCGGTGCCTGAGCGCGATGCGGTAGCGGAATATGGCGGGCGCGTCGCGATCGTGGGGGATCCGAAGGATCATTCCACCAGCGAGATTATCCGCTCGCGGCTGGGGCGGCCGTGAGTTTCGAGCCTGCAAGTCTCGATATTATTTCCGAAAGAAAGGTCGAGCGGCTGCTGACTGTGCGGCTCAGCGCCATGGGGGACGTGATCCACACGCTGCCCGCAGTGCATGCGCTGCGGGCAGCGTTTCCACAGGCACACATCGGATGGCTGATTGAGGAGCGCTGGGCTGAATTGCTGTGCGCGCCGGGGGCTCCGCGGCGGGGGCTCCGGTCTGGGCTGCGACCGCTGGTGGATGAGGTGCACGCTGTAAACCTGAAGGCTTGGGGGAAATCTCCGTTGTCGATTTCGACTCTGCAGCACGCCGCCACGGTTTGGAACGATGTGCGGGACGCGGGCTACGATGCTGCGATAGATCTGCAGGGGGCGATGCGGTCTGCGCTGCTGGCGCGGTTGTCGGGGACGCGGGTGGTGTATGGGGCGGCAGAGCCGCGCGAATCGCCCGCGAGCTTGTGGTATACGCGGAAAGTGATTGCTGATGGAAGGCATGTGATTGAGCAGAATCTTTCGGTGGTTGAGGCGATGACTGGGCAGAATTTCGCGGTTGCGCGCGTCGATTTTCCCATGGATCCCAAGGTTGAGGAGCGCGTCGAGCAAGGGCTGGCACAGCACCGTACTGGAGAATTTGCCCTGCTTAATCCGGGCGCCGGTTGGGGAGCGAAACGATGGCCGGCGGAGCGATATGGCGAAGTGGCGCGCGGGCTGGCGCGCGCGGGCCTGTGTCCGCTGGTGAATTACGGTCCCGGCGAGGAGGATCTTTTTCGTGCCGTGTTGGCCGCGAGCGGCGGGACGGCCAGGCCCACGAAGGGTTCCGTGACCGACCTAATTGCGCTGACCCGACGCGCGCGGCTTTTCATTGGCGGCGACACTGGGCCGCTGCATCTGGCGGCGGCGTTGCGGGTTCCGGTGGTGGCGATTTTCGGGCCGACGGACCCGGCGCGCAACGGGCCTTACGGGACACGGAGCTTTGTGCTTCGGAGTGCGGAGAGCGTCACGTCGCATGCGCGGCGGGCGGAGGCGGATGAAGGGATGTTGGCGATTGGGAGCGAGGCGGTGATGGCGGCGGCGCGGGGGTTACTAGGCCGTGACCTCAGGGGCTGAAGCTGGATACTCGCGCGGCATATCGATTGGAACACTGCATGACTGAGTGGTCACAAATCGCACGGCGGATTCGGGTGCCGCTGGGATTTCTTTTTGCTGTGCTCTATTCCTGGCTGGCGCGGCCTTCCTGGCGGTCGCTTGTGCTGGGCGCGATTGTGGTTGTGCCGGGGCTTGTGATTCGGGCGCTGGCTTCGGGGCATGTGCGCAAGAATGAAGCGCTGGCGACTTCCGGTCCTTATGCTTATACGCGGAACCCGCTTTATTTGGGGTCGCTGGTGATTGGGCTGGGATTTTGCGTGGCCGCGCGCAGTTGGTGGGTGGGCTTGGCGCTGATCGTGATGTTTCTGGCGATTTATCTGCCTGTGATCCGCGATGAAGAGGCGTTTCTGCGACGGACATTTCCAGAGTTCGAGGAATATGCGCGGCAGGTGCCGCGGATGTTACCGAGGCTCACTGCGCGTTCAAGTGACGAGGGTGAGGCTTCGGCGGGATTTTCTTTGGATTTGTATTTGAAACATCGCGAATACAACGCGTTGCTTGGAGCCCTGGCCATGATGGCGGCGTTGATCGTCAAGAGGGTGCTGGGTCAGGGTTAGGGGCTTTAGGTGGGCTTCGGGGAAGGTTTTCAGATAAGGCCCTTGCTTACTTTCCACAGGAAATCTTCGGCATCAGCGCGCGCCTGCTCCATAAAATTCCGATCGTGGCCGTGCTCGATTTGTAGCTCGTGAAGTACAAGTTCCGCTGCGACCTTCGGCTTGTATCCCCGCTTTATGAGCGTCCGGGCGCGCTCGGCGACGGCCGTCTCAGCGCCACGCTTTGTTGGTTCGTTCGCCGCAGGAAGGCCGGGTTCGACCTCACACTTGTGCTCGCGAAACTTTGCGGCGGCCAGGCGGTCATAAGCGGCCATCGCCTCTTCTCCGCTAAGCAGCGTGGGGACGGGGAATCTCCATCGGCAATTCGAGCAGGCCCAACCGCCCGAATCGCCCTGGACCCGAAACAGCGAGCGCTCCATTTCTACGACCTCAAGGCATTGCCGCGATGAACAACCCATGATATAGCGTAGCCGCGGTCTGGGTCAGGCGATTTTTAGGCGGCGTTTACTTGCCTATTCCTGGGTTGCCCTGTGGGATTTTCTTTGGAATTGTATTTGAAGCAGCGAGTACACGCGCTGCTGGGAGCGATGGGGATGACGGCGGTCCTGGCGGTCAAAATCACGGTTACTTAGTAGGCTCGCCTACGTGGAATTTACGTGTGCCCTTTTCCGGCAGTTCGAACAGTACAGGAATGTCTTCCCAGCTAAAGCGCAGGCTTGCCGGCCCAACGTGGAGGTACTCGCCGTCGGGAGCGCCAATCATCGAAATTGCGTAAAGTCCGTGAGCCTTTGGCAGCACTGCGGGCAGCGCGGCGTCGAAGCGCGCTGGCTTCGCTCCGGTCAGATCGCGGAGAAGTTGCTCCTGCTCCATTCTGCGGTCGTCCACGATCTCGTTGATACCCACGGCCCCCAATTCCCCCCTCGTCCTATTTCTGCGCCACCAATTTCTTTGCCTGGCTCAACTCCGGCCGCGTAGAGTTTGATCCGTCGCAGACTTTCAGCAGCAAGGCGTAGTATTCCGTGGCGTCAGTTGGTTTGCCGGCGGCTTCGGCGGCCTGGGCGGCGCCGTAGAGGGCGTCGAAGCGGTTGGGATGCAGTTTCAGGTCGATCTGATATTCCGCCAGCGCCTGTTGCGGACGCTTGGCTTCGAGCAGGATGTCGGCGATCATTTCGCGGGCGGGAGCGCCGTCGGGTTCGTCACCAGACGCATCCTCTTTGTCGGCGATGGGACGGAGCGCTGCGACGGCGTCATCGTACTTGCCTTCGGCGAAGGAAAGCCAGGCCTGAGCTTCTTTGCGATCGCCTTCTGCTGCTTCGGCAAATTCCGATTTCTCGGCCACACGCTTCTTATAAATACGGTCAAGCTCCGCGATATCTTTGCGAACGTCGTCGGGCTTGTGCAGGTGGCCTGATCCGACGGCGCGGGCCCAGAAAATCATGGAATATTCCGCTGTGCCGGCAACGTCGGTGGGAGGGATGGAGGCCGCGGCAGCCCAGTCATGCATCTCGATGGGATAGAGCGCGGTGAGGTGCGCCAGCGTGGCCAGGTGCGGATCGTAGCCTTTGCCATACATATCGTCTTTCTTGTAGGGCATGGCGCGGATCTCTTCGATCAGGGCTTTGGCATCGGCTTCGCGGCCGCTTTGCATGTAGGCGTAGAAGAGAAAATCCATGGCGTGGAATTGATGGCCTTCGCCGCCCATGCCCATGGCGGCGGTTTTGCGCGTGGCGGCGATGGAGGCAAGATTGGAGTTGATGTCGTCCTGCCAGAGGCCGACGCGGGCGAAGATGTGCGAGGGCATGTGCAAGGCGTGCGGAGACGCGGGCGCAATCTGCGCGTAACGGCGGGCGGCGGGCAGGCCGAGTTGCGCTAGTTGGGGCTTGTCATACGTGTGGATCAGGTAGTGGGCCACGCCGGGATGGTTGGGCTCGATGACAAATAATTTTTCCAGGATCGCGGCCGCCTGCTTGCGGTTGGCGAAGGTGGCGTCGTCGTGGGGTTCGGAGGCTAGCAGCGAGAGCGCGTAGAAGATTGCGGCCTCGTGGTCGTCGGGATAAGTCTCGTAAACCTTCTTCATCGCGTCGGAGTAGGCCTTGGCGCGGGCTTCGTGATTCAGCTTCTTCGAGTTGCTGTAAAAGGCCGCGACGGCTGCGATGTAGGCTTTCTCACGGGGAGTGGTGTCGCCGTCGGTGGTTTTTGCCTGATGAACTTCGTCAAAGCCGTGCTGGACGACTTTGGCGTCCGGGTTATTCCAGAGTTGATGCCAAAGGCTCATGGCCACACCCCAGTGCGCCATGGCGCAGTGGGGATCGGCTACGGCGATGTGCTCGAATTCTTTCTCGGCTTCTTCGTACCAGAAGGAGTGCAGCAGGGCTACGCCGCGCTCGAAGGGCTTTTGAACGGCAGGAGCACAGGAGACTGGGAAGTTAACCGTGCCCAGCTGGGCTGCGGTTAGATCTTCGTGGTGATGGTGGTTTTTGTCTTTTTCGTCGTCGGCGCAGGCGGTAATCGTGAAGAGGCAGGAAAGGAGCAGAAGGCATGCGATTCGTTTCATAAGGACCCCACAAGTAGCGAGTTTAGATGGGCCGCGGGCGGGGGTCAAACGTACCTCGGGGGCTAAAAGCCCACAATCATTGGGGCGGCCTTTCGCAGCGCTGGAAGCGCTGCGCCACCCTGTGCCTCGCTTTGCGCGGCTGGACCCTTCAACTTCGCTCAGGGCCAAGCTAAGCGAGGCGGCCGTTCCCACATGAGCGCACTAGCTTCTGACGGACTCTTGAATTCGCACTACAGGTGACTTCGGCCCGGCGCCCATGGCTGCCAGTTCCATGTCGTCGGAGCGGTCTTCATCGACCGGGGTCAGCGCAATATCGATGTAGTTAGTCGCGTTGGGATCGCGCTTCAGGTGGCGGCGGAAAGCTCCGTAACGCCAGATCAGCGCTGCCAGCTTGACGTGTTTGTAAAGCAGATCGAAAACGTAGCGCGGATAGAACGCCCACGGGCTCTCGACCGGCAGCGTGGGACGGCGGTCTTTGCGGTACTTCCGGCGCAGGTAGCCGCCTTCGAGCGGATCGATTTTTTCCAGCGCCACCATGGCGTAGTACCAGAGCAGCAGAAACGTCATGTTGCCGGCGTTGCTGTTGGTGGCGACCGAGCGGCGCATCACCGTTTCAAGATGCTCGGGAGAATAGAACGCGGCCCAGGAATCGTGGTAGAGCTTTTGCCACTGCTCCGGCGACATGGTCAAGTGCGTGGTGGTCACGTGCTCGAGATCGTATTTGTTGAGATCGGGATCGAGATAGGCTCCGGCCTTGTAGAGCTTCTGATGATCCTCGGAGCCGGGGAGCGGCGTCAGGCAGTGCGGCTCCAGCAGATCGATGGGCAGCTCGCGCTGGATGATTTCGATATCGCGCAGGACCTTTTCCGGCGTGTCTGACGGGAAGCCGATGATGTAGCCGGCAAAAATGGTGGCACCGGCTTTTTTCCACTCCAGCAGCATCTTGCGGTATTCGGCTACTTTGTTCTGCTTTTTTCTTGCTCCGAGTAAGGCGTCCGGATTGATGCTCTCGAGGCCGATGAATACACGCGCCACTCCGGCGCGGCCCGCCTTTTCGATGAAATGCGGCAGGCGGTGGCACATGGTGTCAACCTGAATTACGAACTTGATGTTCAGCTCCTCCCGCTCGCGCATGGCGATGAGGCGGTCGAAGACTTTTTCCCAGTCGGTGTTGCGGGCGAAATTATCGTCGGTGATGAAGAAGCGGTTGATGCCCTGCGCCAGGTTGCTGCGGACGATCTGCTCGATTTCGTCGGCCGAGCGGCGGCGCGATTTACGGCCCTGTACGTTGATGATGGTGCAGAAAGAACAGAGAAACGGACAGCCGCGGCCAGCGTCGAAGGTAGTGATCTTGCCGCCAGTGCGCTTCACGCGCGTGGCGGGCAGAATCGGAATGGGAACGCCTTCGAGCGAGGGCAGGTCGTTCATGTAGTTGTAGAGAGGCTTCAGGGTTCCGTTCCAGGCGTCGCGCAGAACCAGATCTAGGCGGCCTTCAGCTTCGCCTGCGAAGAGCGAGATGCCGAGATCCATAGCTTCTTTGAGTTCGGGCGGGAGTTCGGGCAGCATCGACAGGCAGCCGGATACGTGAAACCCGCCGATGGAGACCGGGACGCCAGCCGCACGCAGGGGCCGCGCCAGGTCCATGGCGTGCGGGAATTGGTTCGATTGCACTCCGACCAGGGCTACCATGCCGCGGCCGCCACTGAGTTCGCGGGCAATTTTGTGCGGACGAATGCGGGTGTTGGTCTCGTCGAAGGCGCTGACTACGATCTCGACGTCGTCGCCAAGCACGCGGCGATCCCTGCAATCGAGCGCCAGGCCGTTGAGAACAGCCAGCGAATTCGAAGGAATGGCGGAGCGAAACCACTGGATGACATAGCCATCGTCGTCGTAGTGCGACGGCTTGATCAGCACCACCGAGAATCGTTTTGGACGCGAACTCATGTGCGCCTTTTCAGCTGGGATGTGGCTTTGAAGGAGAATATCATGGAGTGGAGGCTGGTCGACGAGGAGGGAATAGACTACTCGGACCGGCAGCGTGCTGGAAGGAGATCCCCTTCGGCAAGCTCAGGGCAGGCGAGGGCGGCTGTGCCCACAGCGATCAGGACGCTGGCCTCCTTTATAATGTTCGCTGGCGTACAAACCTAACTTCTGGTACACTTCGCGGCGAGTCAAGTCTGGGTTGCGTCACGAACCACTGGGCGTGCCTTCCTTCCTCTGGCAGAACCGCCGGACTTAGAATCCACGCAGCATAAATCACGTTTACGCAGTCCGCAGGGAGTAGCCATGGAATTGCACCCTGGGTCACAAAAGCGTCGCGCTGTTGAAGGAAACCTTTCCGAGTGGGATCCCATCCGGCGTGCGCTTCAGGAAAACGAAGACTGGTATGCAGACCTGGTCGAGCACAGCCACGATCTGCTGTGCATTCACGATCTTGAAGGCCGGCTGCTGTCTGTAAATCCCGCCCCGGCACGTCTGCTGGGATACAGCGTACAAGAACTTCTGCAGATTCCCATGCGGGAATTGATCGCCCCGGAGTTGCGCCAAGAGTTTGACAGCTACCTGGACCAGATTCAGCGTACGGGTGAGGCTGAGGGCTTACTGACGGTGATTACGCGGTCGGGCGATCGCCGCATTTGGGAGTATCACAACACTCTTCGGACCGAAGGCGTGGCGTCGCCGATTGTGCGCGGCATAGCTCACGACGTTACAGAACAAAAAGAAACCGGAAGGTTGCTGTTCGAGGTAAGCGAGCGGCTGCTTGCCAGAGTACGCGAAAACGAGCGCACCATCGGCGAGCTGAAATTGTTCCGAACCTTGGTGGATCAATGCAACGATGCCATTGAAGTCGTGGATCCGGAAACGCTGCGCTTTCTCGATGCCAATGAGAGAGCCTGTTCCGCGCTGGGCTACAGCCGCGATGAACTTCTATCTCTCACAAGTTTCGACATCAATCCCACAATCACCGAGTCTATGGTCGAAAAGGTTAAGGGGGAGTTGGGGACGTCGGGCTTTATCGTGATGGAAGCCCTCCGTCGGCGAAGGGACGGATCGACCTTCCCCGTTGAAGTCAGCTTGAGGCAAGTTCAGCTGGACCGGGAGTATTGTATTTCCATCGCGCGTGACATTACCGAGCGCAAGCGCGCCGAGCAGGTGCTGCGAGATGCCAAGAAGTTTTCCGAGAAGTTGATTCAGACTGCCAATGTGATCGTCCTCGCGCTGGACCCGGGAGGAAATATCCAGCTGTTTAATCAGGCGGCCGAAGAAATCACCGGCTACACATTTGCCGAGCTACAAGGCAAGAGTTGGGAAATTCTGGTTCCCAGGGATCGTTTCCCCCATGTGTGGGAAGAGTTTGACAGGCTCATGTCTGAGACGGCGGACCCGACTTTTGAGAACCCGATCATCACCAAATCGGGGGAAAAGCGTTACATCGCGTGGCGGAACAGTCAAGTGAAGGTAGACGGCAAGGTCGTCGCCACGATTTCGTTTGGAAACGACATTACGCAGCGCAGGCTGGCGGAAGAGGCGCTGCGACGCAGCGAAGAAAATCACCGCCTCTTTATCTCGCAGAGTTCCGAGGGCATCTTCCGCGACGAAATGAACCCGCCGGTTTCCATTGAACTTCCGGAAGACGAACTGATTCATCATATCCTCTGCGACAGCCACATCGTGGAATGCAACGACGCCCTGGCGGCGATGTACGGGTTGGCTTCCGCAAAAGAGCTGGAGGGTAAATACTGGACCGAAATGATGCGGCCGGACGATCCGCAGAACGTGGAAATGAACCGGCAGTACATTCGCTCCGGCTTTCGCGTGGTGGAACGTGAGTCCCACGAAATCGATATTCATGGCAATCCCAAAGTCTTCCTCAATAGCATGATCGGCACCGTCGAAAATGGAATGCTGCTGGGCACTTGGGGCATTCAGCGGGACGTCACCGAGAAGGTGAAATTGGAGCTGGCTCGCCGCAAAGCCGAGGAGGCGTTGCGCCAGAGCGAGGAGCGCCTCCGTGTGGCGCTGCAGAATGCACGCATTGTGGTGTTCAACCAGGACCGGGATTTGCGCTACACCTGGGTCTACAATTCGCAGATTCCATCGCCGCCAGGCGACCAGTTGGGCCAAACGCCGGACGCGTACTTCGCCCCTGAGGAGGCTGCGCGCATTATGGAAATCCGCCGGCGGGTGCTGGAGACCGGGGTGGGAGGGCGACATGAAGTGCATGCCAGTTACGGCGGCAAGAAGCACTACTTCGACACGGCGGTCGAGCCGGTCAAGGACGCGGCGGGCGCAGTGATTGGGCTAACCGGCTCAGGCATAGATATCACCGAGCTGCGGGAGGTGACCGAACAGCTGCGCGAGGCCAAGGAGAAGCTATCGGAAGAGAAGCTTTATCTGGAAGAAGCCATCGACAGCGAACTGGGGTTCGGAGAAATTATCGGGCGCAGCAGCGCCCTGAAAGAGGTGATGGTGAAGGTGGCCAAGGTCGCTCCCAGCGATGCTACCGTCTTGTTGCTTGGCGAAACCGGAACCGGCAAGGAGTTAGTGGCGCGCGCGCTGCACCGCCTGAGCCGGCGCGAGGGCAATAGCTTCATCAAGCTGAACTGCGCCGCCATTCCCTCGGGCCTGCTGGAAAGCGAATTGTTTGGCCACGAAAAAGGAGCTTTCACCGGAGCGGTCGCCAGGAAACTTGGCCGCCTGGAACTGGCTGACTGTGGCACTCTCTTTCTGGATGAAATTGGAGAGATTCCGCTGAGCTTGCAGCCCAAGTTGCTGCGGGTGCTGCAGGATCAGGAGTTCGAACGGCTGGGCGGCACGCAGACTTTGAAAGTCAATTTCCGGCTGCTGGCGGCGACGAACCGTGACCTGCGGCAGAGCGTGAAGGCATGTGAGTTTCGCAGCGATTTGTATTATCGCTTGAATGTGTTTCCCATCTACATACCACCTTTGCGGGAGCGGCGGGAGGATATCAAGGCGCTGGTCGAACACTTCGTCCGCAAGTCCGCCGGGCAAATGAAGAAGTCCATCGTCAGCATCCCGGCGAAGACTATGGAAGCTTTGGTGCGATGGGATTGGCCGGGCAACATTCGCGAACTAGAGAACTTCGTGGAGCGCTCGGTCATTCTGACTCCGGGGCCGGTGTTGCAAGCGCCGCTCTCGGAATTGCAGGCGGCGGTATCGTCGGCGAATGGGGGCGAGAAAGTTAGTCTCCGCGATAAGGAGCGCGAGCGCATTCTTCGCGCTCTGCGGGATTGCCACGGCCAGCTTGGAGGAGCCGATGGCGCAGCTGCGCGGCTGGGATTGAAACGTACGACGCTGCAATCGAAGCTTGATCAGTTCGGGATCAAACCGGGAGGGTTTCGGGCGTGAGGTGCGTAAAGCCCTGTTCTACCCCCGCTCTCCCCCGCCCGTCCCCACACCGATTTTTTTGCCAGTCCCCACAATGATTTCTGCCCTCAACGGAAAAGCCCCTCGCTTGCGCGAGGGGCTTTTTCCAGGGGAGGGACTGGGGCGAGGCGCCCTTCGTCCCAAAGCGGTGATGTAACTACTTCGGCTGCTGTTGCTGGTCTGCCGTGGCCATGGGAGCGGGAGAATTGCTGGAGAGCTGTTCCAGATCATTCTTCAACAGGCTGATTTCCACGCGCCCGCCGCTGATGTGCCTGGTTTTGGCATCGGCATCGGAGCCGGAGACCGGGGCATTGCCCATGCCGACGAGATAAATCCGGTAGACCGGAATGTCATGGTTGAGCACCAGGTAGCGCACTACGGACTCAGCCATCTTCTGCGAGTTCTGGATTGCGATCTGACCCTTGCCGGAAGAGAAGCCCTGCACTTCGATGATGTATCCGCGCTGGCCCTGTACGCTGCTCGCCATCTCATCAAGGGCGTCCTTGGCGTTCTTGCTCAGCATGGTTTGGCCGGGCCGGAAGCGGATCTCGGTCTGGTTCGAGGCCTTGTACTGGTCGATGTTGCTGACCACGGTTTCGACGGTCTGAATGCGGGTGGTCGCCTGCTGCGCGCTCTGCTGCGCCATGGTGGCCTTGTTGCCGGCGTTGACGGCATGCTGATCGGCTTGATCGGCCTTGTCGGACGCCAGCTTGATGCCAGCCTGGGCGCGCGAGTCGGTGTCTTTGATGTTCCTGCTGTTGGCCGCGGTCAGATCGTCCAATTCATTGACGCGGTCGCGGATGGGATCGGTCTGCCGCTTCACATAGCTCTTGCGGGCAAAGGGATTCACATGGCCCCAGAAACCCTCACGGCTGGGTGGTTGCAGAGGCTGTTTACCGGTAGCTGTGTCGGTGGACTGAGACGACTGCGACATGGCCGGCTGGTTGGACTGACTTTGGGAAGAAGGCGAAGTCTGCGCGAAGGCTGGAAACGTGAGCACGGCAGCCAGGGGCAAGGTAGTGAGAATGCGGCGGTTCATAATAAGTTCCTCCAAGTTGGGGGAGCGTTTGGGGGCTCCACTCCAGCACGCCGTAACGGGCGTGTTGCGTGATTTTTTGAATTCGCGTCCCCTAAAACTACAGACCGTGAAGCAAGCGGTAGCCGCTTTGCCGGCACGCGCTGACGCAACGCATACCTAAAATTCTCAAATTCCAGGCACCGCAAAAGCTGCCAGCGCCTGCCCTCTGTATTACAGGTCGGATGCCAAACCGGGCCCGAAGGTTGACGAGCTAAGTGCTTGATATCTAAGACATTGTACCCGGACTGCCCACGGTGACGATAACTTGAGTGGTTCCTGCAGGGTAATTTTGGCAAAGCTGATATAAAAACTGCGTGGATTGGGGATGGCTGAGAACAACAGATCGAAGGGGAGCGGTGAGCGATGGAGTTGACTTCTAAAACCACGGAGGGCACGGGGGATCACGGGGTAAATCTTTGCGTTCTACCCCGTGCGACCCGGTGCCATCTGTGGTGAAGACTATCTGCCGCAATGCTTCTCGTACTGTTCGATGATGAAATGATCGGTCATGCCGGCGATGTAATCGCAGACTACGCGGGGCCGCGATTCCTGCCCGGCTTTCTCCTGGTAATAATGCGGCAGGGCTGAGGGGTTCTCCATCCAGAAGGCGAACAGTTCACGGACGATGCGCTCGGCATCGTCTTTTTCTCCTGCGAGCGACGGGCTGTAGTAAAGATTCTCGTAGAGGAAGTTCTTGATCTGCTTGCGTTCGGCTTCGACTTCGACGCTGAAAGCAGCCAGACGCTCTTTGTGCAGACGGACATCGTCCAGAGTTTCGATTCCCGCCCGTTTCAGCCGCTCCTGCGTGTTGGTGATCAGATCCCCGGCGAGGCGGTTGAACACTCCTTTTAGGGCCTCGTTGAATTTCAGTTTGTCGGCAACATCGGGATAAGTCAGCTCGACCTCGCGGAAGAAATGTGCGAAGACAGGCACGTCAGCGCGGATCTGTTCAAGCGTCAGCAGATGAGCTTCGTAGCCGTCATCCAGATCGGCAGTGTTGTATCCGATTTCATCGGTCAGGTCGATGAGCTGGGCTTCGAGCGGGGGCCGCTGATCGAGCAAGTATTCCGCCAGTTCGGGATGTTTCGCGTCATAATCGCGTGAGTGCTTGATGATTCCCTCGCGCACTTCGAAAGTCAGGTTCAGGCCGCGAAAGGCGGCGTAGCGCTGCTCGAAGTCTTCCACGATGCGCAAGGCGTGCAGGTTGTGGTCGAAGAAGAGACCATGCTCGCGCATGGCGGCATCAAGCGCCTTCTCGCCGGCGTGGCCGAACGGAGGATGGCCGAGGTCATGCACCAAAGCAAGCGCTTCGGCTAAATCGACGTTGAGGCCGAGCGCGGCAGCGACCGTTCGTGAAATCTGCGCAACTTCGATGGTATGCGTGAGCCGGTTGCGGAAATGATCGGAATAGCGGCGCGTGAAAACCTGGGTCTTGGCTTCCAGGCGGCGAAAGGCGCGGGCGTGGATGACGCGATCGCGGTCGCGCTGGAAATCATTGCGGTAGGGATGTTGTGGTTCAGGGAAGCGGCGTCCGCGGGATTGTTCCACATGGACCGCGTAGCCGGCCAGCATTCTGGAAGTTTAGCAGGTGCCATCAGCTAGCATCTAGTCCCGAGTTGCGAGTCCTGAGTCAGAAAGCAAACTTCGTCTTCCGCAGTCTCATAATGTCTTGCTCGGTACTCGGTAATCGGTACTCGGGACTAGCTACTGATTCTGATTCCCCGGCCCTTCCTTGGCCAACCGCACCTTGGCGGCATCGAGTTTCTTCTGCACCGCCGCGAACAGGTCGCCGTCCACTTCCGAGCCTATAGTTTTGTTCCACTCTTGCACGGCGCGCTCCCAGTGGGCGGCAGCGAGCTTCAACCGGCCGGTCTTCTGGTACAAATCGCCAAGGTGATCCTGCACGGTTGGGTCCGAAGCCATGCGCAAGGACGCTTTGTTCAGATTCTCTTCTGCCAGATCGTACTTTCCGAGTTTGAAATAAGCCCAGCCAAGCGAATCCAGGTAGGCGCCGTTGGTGGGATCGAGGCTTACGGCCGTCTTGATGTAGTTGAGCGACTCTTCCAGCCGGACATCGCGGTCAGCATTCATGTAACCGAGATAATTGAGCGTGGCGGCGCTCTGCGGGTTGGTCGCCAGTATTTTCTTGAACTCAGCTTCGGCCTGGTCGTATTTCTTCTCTCGTTCGTAGGTGGAACCGCGCAGGAAGTAGACGTATTCCTTGTCTTCCGCCTTGGTCGAGAGGTCCTCGGCTTTGTTGAGAGCCGCTTCGGCGTCGCTCCAGCGGTGCAGGCGCGTGTACATAATGGAGAGCCGCAGGTAGACATCGCGATCTTCCGGTTTGCCTTTCAGCAGCGAGCGCACGTCGGCGAGAGGCTTCTCGGGATCGCCGGTGTCGGCTAGTTGAGCGTCCAGCACCATGCGCAGTTCGCGGTCGTCCGGCATCTTTTGCACCGCTTCTTTGGCGACTGCAGTAGCCTCCGGCCATTGCTTGGCTTCGCGGTAAGTGTCGATTATGTTCTGATAGCCGCTACGCGAGTTCTCGTCGCCGAGCGGGATCATCTTGCGGAACGCCTCTACGGCCGCCGGATAGTTCTCCTGGTCGCGGTAGACCATGCCGAGGCGCTCGATGAAAATCGCGCGATTGTTGCGGTCGGCTTGCGAGTAGTTGTTATCGGGCTTCTCGGTCTTCTTCAGCAGATCCTGCAGAATCTTTATCGCCTCGTCGTAACGAGCCTGGGCCTCATAAACCACGGCGACGTTGTAAGGAACCTCGAGCGCATCAGGAACCATGGCTTCAGCCTTCTTCAGGCTGTCGAGCGCTTCTTCGTATTTTCCCTGGCGGCGATAGATCTCCGAGATGCGGAGGTAGGTCTGCGCGTCTTCAGGATTAGCATCGGCGATGACTTTATACTGATCAAGAGCGGCGTCAACCTGCCCGTCGTTTAAAAGATTTTCTGCCAGGCCGCGGATGGCGTCGAGGTTGTCGCGGTCCATTTGGACGGCGTGTTTGTAGGCGTCGATCGCGTTCTTGTAATCCTTGCGCTGCTCGTAGGTGGCGCCCAGAGCGGCATACAGCTTGGCGGAACGCCCGGTATCGGGTACGGAGCTGAGCACCTGCAGAGCGCGCGTGGTGTCGCCCTCGTCGCTGTAAAGCAGGGAAAGAGTGGTGACCGCTTCTTCCGAATCAGGATCGAGCTTGACTGCGAGTTTGAGTTCCCCTTCCGCCTTCTGCAAATCGCTGTTGAGACGGTAGAGACGGCCCAACAGAAGGTGGTCATCAACGTTTGCGGGCTCAATCTTCACAATCTGTTCGTACTGTTCGATGGCTAGCTTGAGCACGTTGTCGGAACCGTTGCCGCCGCCCGGCATATCACCCAGGGACCGCAGATAGATCCGTCCCAACAACTTGTGCGCTTCCAGATTGTTGGGATCGCGCTTGAGAATATCCTGCGCTTCGAGCACGGCGTCGCGGATGCGTCCGGTCTTGACGTAGAGTTCGGCGAGGCCCGAGGTGAGGAACTCCGACGACGGATCAGCCTCGATGGCCAGCCGGTACTCCTCCATGGCTTTCGTCGCCAGGTCGCTGCGGCCATACACCGTAACCTGCTCCTCGTACATGTGCGCGAGCGTGTAGTGGTAATAGGCGGCAGCGCGGTCGACTTTGCGTGAAGAAGACGAAGCCGACTTGGACTGCACTCCGTTCGCCACCACCGGCTTCGCCTCCTCAGATGAGGCGGGAGCGTTTTGCGCGGCTGCTGCCGCTGCGAGAATGAGGGTTGAGGACGCTAAAACGACGCGAAAAATTCTATTCATGCTCGACCTGACACCGCTGGAATTATTTCTACCGACCTGATCCTTCTAGAACCGGCTCTATTGGAACGTTCCCGCCAGAGCTTCGTGCACTTCCCGGAAGCATAACTTTTTGGATGCAAAACCGCCGGGGGTGGGGTGCTTTAATTCTAACCCGGCGGCGACTCGATCGGGGAAAAACCCTGCAAGCCGCGCGAAGCGTGCGACCGCCCGGAAGTACAGGGACCGAGGGGACTTGATTGTGGCGATTTGTCAACTTTGGTAAAGGATTTTTGAACGACAAGAAATAGCGGGTTTATAATTTGCTGCTCGCGAATCGGCAGGATGCTGTTGGTGTCATGGTAATGAGACGAATTTTAGCTCTGATCTTCGTTCTGTTCCTATTTACCAGTGGCTTGTCTGCACAGACGACGGTCTTCAAATACGTGAGGATTCGTCGCCATAATGAAGGCAAGCGGGTTTTCGTCGACAAGTTCGGCACACTTACCTTTGATGACTCCACACGCAAGCTCAGTTTTCGAGGCGAGGACGACTACCACTTGGAGATAGGGTACGACGAGGTCGAGAAAGTCGTGTGTGAGGTCACGACGCACATGCGCGCCGGCGGAATTTCCCGTGGCATTAGCTTTGTCCAGTTTCCCTTTGGGGTTATCGCAGCCAGTGCCCTCGCCGGGGTTCACGTGAACAGCCACTGGCTGTATCTCCGGTACCGAAGCGGCGGCGGTGAAGTACCACTCCTCATTGAGATCCCGGAAGCGGTCTCTGAGGAGGTCATCACCAAGGCCAGCGCCGTGTTTGGATCTCGGGTGACCGTAACCAATTTCCCCGAGAAGGCCGCGGACATCAAGCTTGGCGATCTCAAAGAGCTGAATTCAAAGCAGGAGGTCAGGGTTGACAAGAAGAACCTCCCGCTCCCTGAGTCCAAGCCGGACAAAGCAACAGTGGTTGTGGTTTGCCCAACGCTGGCAGCGCATCGAACAGGTTCGGGAGCCCGCTTCCGGTTCTTTGCTAATGACAATGTAGTGGCCGTAAACCGGCTGGGAACCTATAGCTTCGCATACCTTGACCCCGGCAAGTACCGCCTAGTCTCACAACAGCAGAATGCAAACGGCTTCGAGATGGAACTCGAAGCCGGCCACGAGTATTTTTTTCTGCAGAACACATTCCAGAATGGACTCTCAGCAGCGGAGACCGCGCTTTCGAGGAACAGCCCCGAACTCGTGATGTACCTGCTCGACGGCTCTTATTTTTCCGACTGGAAGCCGAAAGAAAACTAGCGCGCCTCGATGGCGAGAATCACTGGTTGTCACTTGGTTCGGCACCGGCAACTGTTGCTGCAGCAAAGGCTTGAATTACCTTCGCCACATAGCACTCTTCGTGAACCGGCTGGCCGTCCTCGCTCACCTTCGAGTCCTCGAGAGCAATTGTTTGGTTGCAAATGGCGCACGTGGCTCGCGAGGAATGAGCGGCGCCGGTCAATCCTGCACCGCGTGGCCGCCACGGAGTGAGTTTCGCGGCGGCTAGCTTTCTGATTCTCTCGGTGTGCTCGCGGAGGGCTGATTGCAGGCTGGAAAAAATCGACTCCAACTCGGAATCCTGCGCCGACACAGCAAGGGCACAGAGTTCACGGATACGATCTTCTAGACGGCGGGCGCGCACCGCGTAAAACTGCCATTACTTGGGCCGCCAGTCTATACCGCGTTTCTCGTATCAACCACTACGGAAAATCCCCTATGGTCGGAAGTATGTATTCGAAACTAAACCCTCGTTTAATGGCGAAAGTGCCGCACTCCCGTAAACAGCATGGCGAGCCCCAAGCGGTCGGCGGCCGCGATAACTTCGGGATCGCGCTGCGAGCCGCCGGGTTGAATGATGGCGGTGGCTCCGGCCTTCGCGATTTCTTCCACGCCATCGGGAAAGGGAAAGAAGGCGTCGGAGGCGGCGACGGTTCCCTGCAGCGGCAGGTGCGCTTTCATGGCGCTGATCTTCATTGCGGCAACCCGGGCCGCATCGACGCGGCTCATCTGGCCTGCTCCGACGCCCACAGTTTGCTCATCGCGGGCATAAACGATGGCATTGGACTTGACGTGTTTGCAAACCTTCCAGGCAAACAGCAGGGCGCGGATTTCTTCGGGCGTGGGCGCGCGCTGGGTCACGACTTTCAGGTTGACATCCAGCAAGGGGCGTGAGTCATTGTCTTGCAAGAGGATTCCACCCGAGACGTTTTTCAGAATCCATTTTTGTGGCGCGGCTTTTACTTCGACGAGGCGTAGATTCTTCTTGGTGGCGAAGCGGGCTTTGGCGGCTTCGTCGAAAGCGGGAGCTGCAATCACTTCGAGGAAGAGCTTGTGCATCTCTTCGGCCGCTTCGAGGTCGATAGGGCGGTTGACGCCAATTACGCCTCCGAATGCGGAGACGGGATCGCATTCGAGGGCTCGCTGGTAGGCTTCGGCGAGAGTCTTGCCGGTGGCTGTGCCAGCGGGATTGGTGTGCTTGATGATGGCGCATACGGGATCGTCGAATTCCTGCGCCAGGTCCCAGGCGGCTTGCAGGTCTACGATGTTGTTATAAGAAAGTTCCTTGCCCTGTAGCTGGCGCGCGTTGGCTACGCCTACACCGGAGCCGTCGGAATACATCGCCGCCTTCTGGTGCGGGTTTTCGCCGTAGCGCAGGTCCAGAGTTTTCTCGAATGAGAGGCGGAGGGTTTGCGGAAAGGACTCGGCAGCAGCGAGTTGAAAATTGTGAGCGTCAGGAATTCGTTCAAGGGTCGAGGCAATGGCGGAATCATACGCAGCGGTCACGGCGAAGGCTTTCTGCGCCAGCCGCCACTTGGATTCGAGCGAAAGCGCGCCGCCGGAGCGAGCAAGTTCATCGGCAATCGCTGGATAGTCGGCCGGAGAGGTGACGACGGCAACATCGTGAAAATTCTTGGCAGCCGAGCGGATCATGGATGGTCCGCCGATGTCGATGTTCTCGATCAACTCCTCGAAAGCCACGCCGGGCTTGGCAGCGGTTTTTTCGAATGCATAGAGATTCACCACCACCATGTCGATCGGTTGAATGCCGTGCTCGGCCACAGCGGCGATGTGCGCGGCATTGTCGCGGCGATGCAAGATGCCTCCGTGCACTTTGGGATGCAGCGTCTTGACGCGGCCATCGAGCATTTCAGGGAAGCCGGTGAGTTCAGAGATGTCTTTGACGGCGATGCCGGAATCGCGCAGCAGTTTGGCCGTGCCTCCGGTGGAGATAAGATCAATTTCGAGGCCCGAAAGTTGGCGCGCGAAATCGACTAGTCCGGTCTTATCCGTGACGCTGAGAATGGCGCGGCGAATTCTGGAAGTAGGGGAAGACATGTGTGCTTGGCAAAAGAGCCAACCAATGAGAGATAACTGGAAATTCTAACAGCTACTCAGGAAATGATCGCAAAGCGGCTGCCAGGCTGGGTGTGCCATCGGTGCCCTTGCCGGAACGCTGAGTTTGGGTATCTACTGCTTAAGTAGAGCGTGTGCTCACAGGAGCGTAAGCCTTGCGCGGTCGCGGTCGAGAAATGACGTTGAGCTTTCCGCCGTTCACCCCGGCAGTGATCTGGCTGCTGGGCATCAACACTGCTGTATTTTTGCTGTTGTCCGCTTTCGGTTCGCGCCCCGTCATTCAGTGGGTGTATACGAATCTCGGCCTCGTCCCCAGCATGACGGTGTTTCATTTCGCGATTTGGCAGATCGTCACTTACAGCTTCATTCATGTCACCTTCTGGCATTGGTTCGGAAACATGCTGGGCATCTGGATGTTCGGCGCGACCTTCGAGAGCGCGTGGGGCGTGCGGCGGTTTCTGGAGCTTTTTTTTGTAGGAGTAATTGGAGCTGCACTAACTACGATCATTCTCTCTTTCGCCCACATCCTGAGCAGCCCCAACACCCCGACCGTAGGTGCTTCCGGCGGCGTGTTTGCCATTCTCATGGCCTTCGGCCTGGTGTTTGGCGAGAACGAAATCATGTTGATTCCGTTCCCCTTCCTCATTAAGGCCAAGTATTTTGTTTTGATTCTCATTGTGGTGACCGTAGCCTTTGCCATCAGTGGCGGAGGAACTACGGCGTATCTGGCCCACCTCGGTGGTTTGCTCTTTGGATATCTCTACGTGAAGTTTGTGCCCGCTCGCGGAATGTCGGGGCGCTTCTCGCTTTCTGAGTGGTGGTACGGAATGAATAATTCCTATTACCGCTGGAAGCGGCGGCGGGCGGCGAAGAAGTTTGAAGTCTACATGCGCAAGCATGACCGCGACGTGCACTTCGACGAGCACGGCAACTACATCCCTCCGGATGACGATCCGCGCAAGGGCAACGGCGGATCGAAGTCGGGCTGGGTGAACTAAGAGTGGCTAAGGGCATCGTTTCCTTTTTGGCTGCGATCCTCTCCGGTCTTTTCTGCCTTCCGATGCTTCTCTACGGTGGCTGGCTCCTCAAGCTCTGGATCACGATCCAACTTCAGCAGAGTGTGTACTTGGGATATTCCTACCTGACAGTCGGTGCGGTTTTCATGTCGCTTGGAGTAGTCTCTCTGCTTTGCGCTCTGTATGCGGCCCGCAGGCGAGGCTATTGGAGCGCTCTGTTTGCTGTCCCGGTGATTGCGGGCCTCTGGACAATGGCCGCCGTTCCCAACATGGTTCCTTATGACACGAAAAGCGCGTACCACATCCAAAATATGGTGCGCGAACTACAAACGCACAGTTCGGAGCACGGCCGTTTCCCTGACCGCGAAACTGCGCTCCCGGCCGACAGTCCGAGAGAGCTTAGCCCGTACTACCAGCGCGGACGTCAGTTGCCATTCCGCATTGTGTGGGTTCCGAATGCAGTTGGTCCGTTCTTGAATGGCCCCGGACCTTATCCTGGGGTGATTTTTTTTGCAGTAAGCGCCGACCAGCAGGACGTGTGGCTGACGGGCACAGAACTGCGTTTCCCGCGCACGACAGGCAACAACGTGAAGTTCCTCGATTTTCTTTCTACCGAGGGCGACCGCCGAGTGCTGCATTTGCACGCAGCGCCCGTTTCGAAGTAGACCAAACCAGTGAAAACTGAAATCAGGACTGCTTCGATCTGCGATCCGGATTTAGGAGAAAAATGTCTGGAACTCCCCCAACACTCTTCCCGCCAAGGCTTGCCGGCCGTCCTTGCCTTTGAATCCCAAATCGTGACCGGCTCCTTCCACAGGCAGAAGCTTGGTCTTTGCGGGAATGAGCTTCAGGGCTTGTTCGATTTCTGCAATCGAAGCAAAGGGATCTCGCGTGCCTTCCACAAAGAGCGATGGGGTGTGGAGGTTGAAAAAATGCTGAGTGCGGAGTTGGTCAGGCTTGCGCGGGGGATGCAGAGGGTAAGACAGCAAGAGCAGTCCGACCACCAGTTCTGACCCTTCGGGTTGCTCGGCGCAGAGCATACTCGATTGCCGTCCGCCGTACGAGTGGCCGCCAAGAAAGAGGCGGCCCTTGGCTAGATTCTTGATGGCGGCGACCGCGTTTTTCAGTCCCGCGCGATCGCGCTTGGCGTCGCCCGGTCCCGGCGGACCGTAAGGCCGATCCTGCCGATACGGCAGATCGCAACGCAAGACGACGAAGCCCGCATCGCAAAATTTTTCCGCGAATGCAATCAGCAGGGGAGCTTGACAGTTCGACCCTGCGCCGTGAGTCAGAACGATTCCGCTGCCACTTGGATTTACCGGGCGATGCAGGAGGCCGCGCACGAACGGATCCACTGTCACGTCGGTGAAGACTTGCGGGCTGGAGTCGTGGGACATTTGAAGTGGCTGGCTTTGATCCTTAGCAGACTGTTATCAGAGAGCCTCGCTGCGCGCGGCTGGACAGCCGAGGCGGCCGCCCCCACAGGTTCAACTTAGCGAGCTATACCCCTACTTCCTCCAGCTTCTCATACACTTTCAGGATTTGAATCTCATGTGCCAACCTCGCCCAGCAACGGAGCAGCTCGGGATCTTCCAGCGCGGCGCTGCGGGACTGCTCTGAGTTCCAATAACGAAGCAGCACGTAGAGAGAATCGGCGCCACGGTAAAGCAGATCGCGGCCGTATCCCTTGCTCGCCACAAGGACGTTCAACTCGCGGACGGTCGCGAGCGAAGCTTCCTCCATGCCGGGTTGCGGCTCCCAAATCGCGACCGATAGGAATTCGTGAGACATACTGGGCGATTATAGCGTCTGGCGCGCAGCAGTGCTTTTGCGTCTCGGTTTAGCAGCCGCGCTTGCCTCGGCGGAGGTGACCAGATGCAAGCGCATAAAGTTGGTGGAACCGGAAGCCTGGCGCGTGCCCGCGACCACGCCCAGCACGTCACCGGGCTTGAGCAGGCCGCGGCTTAACAACTCTTGCTCGGCCACATGTACCATGTGCTCCGCGGAAAGCGCCTGCGCGCACTTCATGGGATGCGCCCCCCAGTACAGGTTAGTGCGCTGGGCCACGGTGGGGTTGTGAGTAAAAGCGTAGATAGCGGCCTCTGGCCTGTATTTGGAAATCATGCGGGCGGTGTTGCCAGTCTCGGTGAAAACGGCGATGGCGCCCATGGGCAGGTCTTCGGCGGCGTGTGCGATGGATTCACAGATGGTTTCGGCAACCGAGAGGCCATGGCGGTCGCGGCGGCGGCGGGGCAGCGTGAACTCGCCCATGTTGCTCTCAGCCTCAATGACGATGCGCGACATCATGGCGACCGCCTCACGGGGATAGCGGCCGCTGGCAGTCTCCGCCGAAAGCATGACTGAATCGGTACCGTCGAAAATGGCATTGGCCACGTCGCTGGCCTCGGCGCGCGTGGGGCGCGGGTTATCGATCATCGATTCGAGCATCTGCGTGGCCGTGATTACCGGCTTGCGCCAGACGGCAGCGCGCCGGATCACATGCTTCTGAATGACCGGAACTTTTTCGGGCGCCATTTCGACGCCCAGATCGCCACGAGCGACCATCACTCCATCTGAAGCTTCGAGGATTTCTTCCAGGTGATCGATGGCCTGCGGCTTTTCGAGTTTGGCGATCAAGGGCGTGTCACTGCCGTGGCCGACGACAATTTGCTTGACCATGTTCACATCGGCCGCCGAGCGCACGAACGAGAGCGCGACCGCATCCACGCCGTGCTTGAGGCCGAACTCGAGGTCCTTGCGGTCTTTTTCGGTCATGGCGGGAATGGACAAAGCAGTTCCGGGCAGGTTGATGCCCTGATGTTCGCCCAGAGTTCCGCCGTTCAAGATGTCGCAGACGACATCCTTGCCGCGTACCGTGCGCACGCGCAATTCGATGAGACCGTCGCGTAGAAGAATGCGCGCGCCGGCAGTGACTTCGCCGGCGAGATCGGGGAACGTGGTGGAAATGCGCGTGGGCGTGCCGGCGAGGTCGCGCGGGGTAATGATCACGGTCGAGCCGGTCTTCAGTTCGATCGGCTGGTGGTCAGTCAGGCGTCCAGTGCGGATCTTGGGGCCTTGCAGATCCTGCAAGATGCAGACGGCGCGGTCTTCTTTTTCGGCAGCTTTGCGCAGGCGCTCGATGTTGCGCGCATGATCTTCGTGTGAGCCGTGAGAGAAATTCAGGCGGGCAACGTCCATGCCGAGGCGAAGCAGGTCGCGCATCGCAGCCTCGGAGTGGCAGGCGGGGCCGATGGTGCAGATGATCTTGGCGCGGCGGGTGGTGGGAGACAGGCTGCGCACCGGGGATGAAGAGACTGTCTCCGTGGGAAGGCAGCTCTCCGCCGCGGTTTTTGGCACGCCGGGCTTCACTAGTCCGCCGCCTTAGGGCCGCTAATCGCAGTCAGTTCCTTCCCCAGCATGGCGCGGGGAAACAGCATGGCATTGAATTCTGCGCCCACGAGGATGACGAGCGAAACCATGTACATCCAGACCAGCAGCGCGATGGCGGCGCCGAGCGATCCGTAAAGAATGCTGTAGTCAGCGTAGTGCCGCAGATAGAAACCGAACAGCAAAGTGGCCGAGAACCACATGGCAGTCGCAAGCGTCGCGCCCGGAATCACTGTATGCCAGGGCTGGGTACGAGGAACCGCATTGTGATAGATGAGCGCGATCACCGCGATGCTGGTCAGGGTCGCAATCAGCCAGCGGATAACCGTCCACATCAGCAGAATATACGGGCTGAATTCGCGCGCCGTGTAGAACAGAATGTCGGTTTCGATTTTGCTGCCGAAAGCCACTAGCAAAGTGGCAAAGGTCATGGGGAGCAGCGCAAAGATGACAAGGAGGAATGAGATCAGCCGCTCCTGCACCAATCCCCAGATCTTCGGCAACTCGTAACAGCGGCGGAAGCCTTCCATCCACGAGATCATCACGCCCGAGGCAGTCCACAGGGTCAACAGAGACGTGGTGACAAGCAGCCCCACCGGGCGTTGCTCCGCCCCCCGTAAAAAACTCATTGCCGCGTTGCTCCCAGTAGGAAGGATGCGGGAGAGTGCGTAAGTGATTTCACGCATGAAAGGCGCGCCTTTGCGCCAGGTCGCCAGCACCGATCCCACAACCAGAAGCGCAGGAAAGAAAGTAAGAATGGAGGAATAAGCGGAAGCTTTGGCGATTGAAAAGGCATCGTGCTGGAAGGCACGCCAGACGGCCAACCGCAGAAGGCGCAGAAAGCGAAGCATCGCTGGCCCTAGCTTAGGGCCTGGAGGCGCGGGTTGCAACGAAGGAAGCGGGCCAGGTTCCTCGGTCGGCATGAGCTTTGGGTTTGCGTGCATTAAGGCTTAGTAGCCTAGAACAGGTTCGGGGGCGAACTGGTTTATGGAAACTTAGTTCGCCCCCGGATTTTACTGTAGTCAGGCTTACTCCGCTGCCAGTTCCTCGGTTTCGCCCTCGTGGCGCATCATCTCGAGAGCGCGTTCGGCTTCTTCGTATGCCGCCGAAACTTCCGCCTGTACCTTGGCCGCGGCCTCTTCCATCTCTGGCGAGAGGCGCACGTTGCGGTAGTACTCCATGCCGGTTCCGGCAGGAATGAGGCGGCCGACGATCACGTTCTCCTTGAGGCCGCGCAGGTAATCGACCCGGCCGTTAATGGAGGCCTCGGTGAGCACGCGCGTGGTCTCCTGGAAAGACGCCGCCGAGATGAACGAATCGGTCGCAAGCGACGCCTTCGTGATGCCCAAGAGCAGCGGGCGCCCCGTAGCGGGCCTGCCGCCCTCTTTGATCACGCGCTCGTTCTCTTCGCGGAAGTGGAACTTGTCCAGCTTGTCCTCCAGAAGGAACGTGGTGTCGCCCACATCCTCGACCTGCACCCAGCGCATCATCTGGCGGACAATTACTTCGATGTGTTTGTCCGAAATGTTGACGCCCTGCAGCCGGTAGACTTCCTGGATTTCGTTCACCAGGTAAGCCTGCAGCTCTTTTTCGCCGAGCACGGCCAGAATGTCGTGCGGGTTGAGCGGGCCATCCATGAGCGGTTCGCCCGCCTTGACGCGCTCGCCTTCCTGCACGTTGATGTGAACGCCGCGCGGCACAGAGTACTCCTTTTCGGTGCCGTTGTCGGCCTGCACGTATAGTTTGCGCTGGCCTTTCGAAACCTCGCCGAACTTCACCGTGCCATCGATTTCGCTGATGACCGCGGTCTCGTGCGGCTTGCGCGCTTCGAACAGCTCGACCACGCGCGGCAGACCACCAGTGATGTCCTTGGTCTTCGTTGTCTCGCGCGGGATCTTGGCCAGCACATCGCCAGGAGAAACCGCGTCGCCATCCTGCACCATAAGGTGAGAGCGGGAAGGCATGAGGTAGCGTTTGCTGGTCTTGCCTTTCACCACGATGGCTGGCTGCCGCTTCTCGTCGGGCGAATCGCCCACCACGTGCCGCGACAATCCCGTGACCTCGTCCACTTCTTCGTGCAGCGTGACGCCTTCCTGCAAGTCTTTGAACTGCGCCGCGCCGCCGATTTCAGTGAGGATGGCGAACGTGTAAGGATCCCACTCGACCATCACCTTGCCCTGCTGAACCGCGTCGCCGTCGTTAACTTTGAGCTTAGCTCCGTAGATCACGGAGTAGCGCTCACGCTCACGGTTCTTCTCGTCCACGACAGCGATCGAGCCCTGGCGGTTCATCACCACCAGATCGCCTGTCTTCGACTTGACCGTTTGCAATCCGATGAAGCGCACGGTGCCGTTGTTCTTGGCGTCGAGCCGAGACTGCTCGGAAACTCGCGACGCCGTTCCGCCGATGTGGAAGGTACGCATCGTAAGCTGAGTTCCCGGCTCGCCGATCGACTGCGCTGCGATTACGCCGGTAGCTTCGCCGAGTTCGACGAGGCGGCCAGAGGCCAGGTTACGGCCATAGCACATGACGCAGACGCCGCGCTTCGATTCGCAGGTCAGCACCGAACGGATCTTCACCCGCTCAATTCCAGCGGCCTGAATCGATCCGGCGAGTTCTTCGGTGATCTCGTGGTTGATGTCCACGATCACGTTGCCGTCGTAGTCTTTGATCTTCTCCAGCGAAACGCGGCCCACGATACGGTCGCGCAACGGCTCGATGATTTCGCCGGCTTCGACGATGCCCTGCACGTAAATGCCATCGACGGTGCCGCAGTCGTATTCGCTGATGATGACGTCCTGCGCCACGTCGACCAGACGCCGCGTGAGGTAACCTGAATCGGCCGTCTTGAGCGCCGTGTCGGCCAGACCCTTGCGGGCGCCGTGGGTCGAGACGAAGTATTCCAACACCGTGAGTCCCTCGCGGAAGTTCGCCGTGATGGGTGACTCGATGATTTCGCCGGAAGGCTTGGCCATCAAGCCGCGCATGCCGGAGAGCTGGCGGATCTGCTGTTTCGATCCGCGGGCGCCGGAATCGGCCATGACGTAAATCGGATTGATGAAGCCTTCCTTATCGCGCCGCTGCATTTGCCCGAACATCTCATCGGCAACTTTTTCCGTGATCGCCGACCAGATTTCGATGACCTTGTTGTAACGCTCGCCGTTGGTGATGGCGCCGTCCAGATATTGCTGCTGCACGGCAACCACTTGCTTCTCGGCGTCTTTGACCAAGGTCTTCTTGCTGTCGGGGATGACCATGTCGTCGATGCCGATGGAAAGACCGGCCCGGGTTGCGTACTTGAAGCCGAAGTCCTTCACTTCGTCGAGCATCTTGACCGTGGTCTCGAGTCCGAACCGCAGATAGCCGTAGTTCACCAGAGCGCCGATGCCCTTTTTCTTGAGCAAGCCATTGATGAACGGCATGCCCTCGGGCAAGTGGTCGTTCAGGATGGCGCGGCCCACAGTGGTATTAACGAAGGCCCGCTCCACGTGAACCGGTTCGGTGTGAATGATGTCCTGATCGTCGTAGGCGGTGGTCAGGTCAATCAGTTCGCCCGTGAAACGCAGGCGGATGGGAGAGAGCGTTTCCACTTCACCCATTTCGAGCGCCAGCAGAACTTCTTCAATGTTGGCGAAGACGCGGCCTTCGCCCTTCGCGCCCGGCTTGGCTTTGGTCAGGTAGTAGAGACCAAGCACCATGTCCTGCGTGGGCACAGTAATGGGCTGTCCCGAGGCGGGCGAAAGAATGTTGTGCGATGCCAGCATCAGCACGCTGGCTTCCACCTGCGCTTCCGGAGAGAGAGGAATGTGCACCGCCATCTGGTCGCCGTCGAAATCGGCATTAAACGCCGTACAGACGAGCGGGTGAATGCGGATGGCTTTGCCTTCCACCAGCACCGGTTCAAACGCCTGAATGCCGAGACGATGCAGCGTGGGAGCGCGGTTCAGCAGCACCGGGTGATCCTTGATGACTTCTTCGAGGATGTCCCACACGATGGGTTCCTGCTGCTCGACCATTTCTTTCGCTTGCTTGATCGTGGTGACGTTGCCGGTCTGCTCCAGCCGGTGATAGATGAACGGCTTGAACAGTTCGAGCGCCATCTTCTTAGGCAGTCCGCATTGGTGCAGCTTGAGTTCGGGGCCGACCACGATGACGGAACGTCCAGAGTAGTCGACGCGCTTGCCCAGCAAGTTCTGGCGGAAACGGCCCTGCTTGCCCTTAAGCGTGTCGGAGAGCGACTTCAGCGGACGGTTGTTGGCGCCGCGCAGTACGCGGCCACGGCGTCCGTTGTCGAACAGCGCGTCGACCGCTTCCTGCAGCATGCGCTTTTCGTTTCTAACGATGACTTCAGGCGCGTGCAGGTCCATCAGCTTCTTCAACCGGTTGTTGCGGTTGATAACGCGGCGGTAAAGGTCGTTCAAATCGGAGGTCGCGAAACGGCCGCCATCGAGTGGAACCAGCGGGCGCAGCTCCGGCGGAATCACCGGGATGACGTCGAGAATCATCCAGTGCGGTTTGTTGCCGCTGCGGCGGAAGGCCTCGACCACTTTCAGGCGCTTCGTGTATTTGAGCCGCTTCTGCAGCGAACTCTCGTTCTTCATCTTCTCGCGCAGTTCAATGGCCAGGCCGTCGGTGTCGATGCGCTTGAGCAGTTCCTTGATGGCCTCGGCGCCCATCATGGCTTTAAACCCAGCGGGACGGTATTGCTGGTCGAGTTCGCGGAACTTGGCTTCGTCTTTGATGACCTCGCGCTCTTTCACCGGAGCATCGCCGGGCTCGACCACCACGTAGGCCTCGAAGTACAACACAGACTCGAGGTCGCGCAGCGAAATATCGAGCAGGTGCCCGATGCGGCTGGGCAAGCCCTTGAAGAACCACACATGCGAGCAGGGCGAAGCCAGTTCGATGTGTCCCAGGCGTTCGCGGCGGACTTTCGACAGTGTGACTTCCACGCCACACTTGTCGCAGATCACGCCGCGGTGCTTCATGCGCTTGTACTTGCCGCAGAGGCATTCCCAATCGGTTACCGGGCCGAAGATGCGGGCGCAGAACAGGCCGTCCCGCTCCGGCTTGAAGGTGCGGTAGTTGATGGTCTCCGGCTTGGTGACTTCGCCGTGCGACCAGCTCCGGATTTTTTCCGGAGACGCCAGACTGATGCGGATGGCATCGAAATCCGCAATCGTGTTTTGCATTTCGAACGGGCTCGAACGAAACAAGGTGTTCCTCCGCTTCCTGCTCTCAAGAGGCAGGGGCCAGGGATCAGGGGCCAGCTGCCAGTTTTTAATGTTCTGCGATCGCCGAGAGCTCTTGCTCCGCAGAACTGTTCTTTCAGAATTCTCAGTGCAGTATCGCCACAGGCGGAATCAGAGTCCCACTGGTCCCTGACCCCTATCCCCTGGCCACTGGTCTTAATCCGCTGCCGCGCTGGCCGTGGGCTTCTTCTCCCCGGTCTTGATCAGCTCCACGTCGAGACAGAGTGACTGCAATTCGCGGATCAGCACGTTAAACGATTCCGGCACGCCCGGCTCCATGGCGGCTTCGCCCTTGACGATGGCCTCGTAGATCTTGGTGCGGCCGTACACGTCGTCGGACTTCGCCGTCAGCAGTTCCTGCAGAATGAATGCCGCACCGTAGGCTTCGAGCGCCCACACTTCCATTTCTCCGAAGCGCTGTCCGCCGAACTGCGCCTTGCCACCCAAAGGCTGTTGGGTTATCAGTGAATACGGTCCGATGGAGCGCGCGTGAATCTTGTCGTCCACCAGATGCGACAATTTCAGCATGTAGATGTAACCGACCGTAACTGGCTGTTCGAACTGGTCCCCGGTCATGCCGTCGTGGAGCACGGTTTTGCCTGACGTCGGCAGACCCGAGCGCTCCAGCAGCGCCTTGATTTCGCCTTCCTTCGCGCCGTCGAATACCGGAGAACCCATGTACACGCCACGCGCCAGCGTGGGAGCTACGGCTTCCAGTTCGTCGTCGCTCATGTCGGCGATGATGTCGGCGAGCTGCGAGTCCTTGAACAGGGCCTTCAGTTCGCGCCGGATGGCCTCTGGGCGGGTGTTCTCCTTGAGCAAGTCGGTGATCTTCTCACCCAAAGCAAAGCCCGCCCATCCCAGATGGGTTTCGAGAATCTGCCCCACATTCATACGGCTGGGTACACCCAGGGGATTCAGCACGATCTCCACTGGCGTGCCGTCTTCGAGATACGGCATATCCTCTTCCGGCAGAATCCGCGCGATGACGCCCTTATTGCCGTGGCGGCCGGCCATCTTGTCTCCAACGCTCAACTTGCGCTTCATGGCAATGTAGACCTTGACCAGCTTGATCACGCCCGGCGGCAGTTCGTCGCCCTTGGTGAGTTTTTCTTTCTTCTCGTTGACGATCTTCTTGAGCACGTCGATCTGACGCGAGGTCATTTCCTCGATCTCGTCGATCTGCTCATTCACTCGCGGATCCTTGTCGGCATACTTGATACGCTTCAGGTTGCGCGTGGAAATACGCTCGATCGCGTCGCGATCGAGAATGTTGCCCTTGGTCAGCAAGCGCTTGTTGGTACGCTCGTCGTGCAAGTCGGCCTGCACTTCCTTGCCGCCGAGAATGTTCTCCAGGCGCTTGAGCCGCTCGTCGGTGAGAATCCGGATTTCGTCGGAAAGGTTCTTCTCCAGCTTGCCGATTTGCGCCGCCTCGATCGATTTCGCCCGCTCGTCCTTTTCCTGGCCTTTGCGGGAGAAAATTTTCACGTCAACAATGACGCCCTCGATGCCCGGCGGGCAATAGAGCGAAGCGTCGCGCACGTCGCCGGCCTTTTCGCCGAAGATGGCGCGCAGCAGTTTTTCTTCCGGCGTGAGCTGGGTCTCGCCTTTGGGTGTAACCTTACCCACCAGAATGTCGCCCTGCCGGATGCTGGCTCCGATGCGGATCACGCCCGCTTCGTCAAGATTGCGCAACATCGACTCGCTCACGTTTGGAATGTCGCGCGTGACTTCCTCAGGACCGAGCTTGGTGTCGCGCGCCTCGATCTCGTACTCCTCGATGTGCAGCGAAGTGTAGTAATCGTCCTTCACCATTTTTTCGGAGACGAGAATCGCATCCTCAAAATTGTAGCCGCGCCACGGCATGAAGGCCACCAGCACATTGCGTCCCAGAGCCAGCTCGCCGTGATCCGTACAAGGACCATCGGCAATGACTTCGCCCTTCACCACGCGCTGCCCCTTCTTCACCACAGGCTTCTGGTTGATGCAGGTATTCTGGTTCGAGCGCTTGAATTTGGTGAGCTGGTAAATGTCGCTGCCCACCTCGCGCGAAAGCTGCGTAGGATGGTGTTCGCCTTCGACGCGCACAATGATGCGGTCGGAGTCGACAGAATCCACAATGCCGTTGCGCCGGGCCAGCACGACCGCGCCCGAGTCGCGCGCAGTCACGCCTTCCATTCCCGTACCGACGATCGGCGCCTGCGCGCGCAACAACGGCACGGACTGGCGTTGCATGTTCGCGCCCATCAGCGCGCGGTTCGCGTCGTCGTGCTCGAGGAACGGAACCAGCGATGCCGCCACCGAAACCAGTTGCTTGGGGCTGACGTTGACGTAATCCACTTCGTCGCGGCTTACCAGCACAAAGTTGCCGGCCTTGCGGGCGTTGACCAGTTCGGCCACGATGCGGCCCTTGTCGTCAAGCTCCACATTGGCCTGCGCGATGGTGTGCCGGTCTTCTTCCCACGCGGAAAGATAGAAAGAGAACGGATCGACCTGCACCGGCTTCTTCCGCTTCTCCTTCAATTCGGCGTTGATCTTCTCGATCTCATGCTTCTCCATGTGATCGCCGACCTTGTAGTCGCCGTCGCCCGTATTAACCACGCTGACGTAATCGATCACGCGCCCACCCTTGATCTTCCGGTAGGGTGACTCGATAAAGCCGTAATCGTTGATGCGCGCGTAGCAACTCAGAGACGAGATCAGTCCGATGTTCGGACCTTCCGGCGTCTCAATCGGGCAGATGCGGCCGTAGTGTGTGGGGTGAACGTCGCGCACTTCGAAGCCGGCGCGTTCGCGCGAAAGACCGCCCGGCCCAAGGGCCGAGAGACGCCGCTTGTGCGTGATCTCGGAGAGCGGGTTGGTCTGATCCATGAACTGCGAGAGCTGCGACGATCCGAAGAACTCGCGGATCGCGGCCATCACCGGCTTCGCGTTAACCAGATCGTGCGGCATCGCCGTCGACATTTCCTGGTACACGCTCATCTTTTCTTTGATGGCACGCTCCATGCGCACCAGGCCGATGCGGAACTGGTTCTCCATCAACTCACCAACGGCGCGCACGCGGCGGTTGCCCAGGTGATCGATGTCGTCCACCGAGCCGATGTTCTTGCGCAGCTTCAGCAGGTACGCGATGGTGCCGTAGAAATCGTCGGGATCGAGGGTGCGCTTGTCGAGACTGGTCGCATCCTGGTTCTCGAATAATTTGATGTTGAACTTCAGCCGGCCCACCTTCGAGAAGTCGTACTTGCGCGGGTCGAAGAACATCCCGTGGAACAGCGCCGTCGCGGTATCCAGCGTCGGCGGATCGCCGGGACGCAGCTTGCGGTAGATTTCGATCAGCGCTTCCTGCGGCGTCTTCACCGAATCGCGCTTCAAGGTCTGGCTGATGACCGTGCCCACGTCGTCGCGCTCGGGGAAGAACAGGTTCATTTCCGTCACGCCTGAGTCGAGGATCTTCGAAACTTTGTCGGCAGTCACTTCGCTATTGGCTTCGAGCAGCACTTCGCCCGTGGTCGTGTCGACAACGTCGGCCGCGGCCCATGCACCTTCGAGATCAGTGACGTCCACTTCAATCTCGGAGATCTTCGCTTTCTGAATTTCCTTCAGGATCTGCGGGTTCAGCTTGCGGCCGGAGTGCGCAATTTCCTCGCCCGACTTGTTCTTGACGCTGTGCGCCAGCTTCATGCCGAGCAGGTTCGTGGGCTTCTCGCTGGCCGGGTCAAGCGTCCAGTAAAGTTTCTTGTCTTTAATCGCAATGCGATCGACCGTATAGAACGTGCGCAGAATGTCTTCGCCCGAACGCAGGCCAAGAGCGCGCAGGAAGATCGTTCCGAGAAATTTGCGCTTGCGGTCGATGCGGACGTACAGCACGTTCTTCTGGTCGTATTCAAATTCAACCCACGATCCACGGTAGGGAATGATCTTGCCCAGGAAATAAGTGCGGTTGTTGGCGGTTTCGAAGAACACGCCGGGCGAACGGTGCAACTGGCTAACAATCACGCGCTCGGTGCCATTAATGATGAAAGTCCCGTTCTGCGTCATCAGTGGCACATCGCCGAAGAAAACTTCCTGCTCTTTAATGTCGCGGATGGAACGGTTGCCAGTCTCGGCGTCCTTGTCGAAAATCGTCAAACGCATCGTGACCTTCAGCGGCGCGGAGTACGTCATGCCCCGCTCTTCGCACTCGGCCACGTCGTATTTCAATTGCAATCCGACCGGGTCGCCGCACTTGTTGCAGAAGTCCGGCGTATTCGCGTTGTAGGTGCCGCACTTCTGGCAAAGCACATCGCCCGGATGAAACGGGTCGGTGATCACCGTGTTGCCGCAGTTTTTACAAGTCGTGCGCAGGTGATGCAGCCCTTTCAGGTGGCCGCACTTGCACTCCCAGTTACCAATGGCGTAATCCACAAACTCAAGTTGTGATACGTTGCGGAAGTCGGTGATCGGGAAGACGGACTGGAACACGGCCTGCAATCCGCCATCTTCGCGTTCGCTCGGCAGCTTGTCCATCTGCAGAAAGCGATCGTAGGAGCGCTTCTGCACCTCGATCAGATTCGGGATCTGAATGGTTGCTGGAATTTTTGAAAAATCAAAACGTTTACGGAAGGCATTATTCTTCATCGTCAAGAAACTCCCAATGTCAGGCGCAGCCGTGCGCTGCGATTACCCGCGGAATGTGGGGCGCCCATCGCGCCGCGCTACTAAGACTAAGACGTTGCTGCGAACCTGTTTACACCAGAAACACGACGGGGCGCCCGCAGGGACAAGCGTTCCCGCAGACGCCATGCAAGGCGTTTCGCCATTCTGAATTTGTTATCTTTCGCGCCAGTTCCTTCGGCCGTTTCCGTTCCGCCTGCCCACGGAACAGTGCCCAAGCTTCCCTGCGGGTCTCGCCCGCGATTGAGTGAGGCCAGGGGAAGCGGTGTTATATAGATGCTAACACCACCGCCCCGGCTTCACAACCTAGAACGTGAATATTTCTGAGGCTTGCAGGTAGCGCCGGCCTCTGGCCGGCTGTCGCGAGGGCGTCTCGCCCTCGCACTTCGGCGGCGAGACGCCGCCTCGACAGCCGCCGGGACGGGCGGCGCTACTAAAGCCTACTTCACTTCGACGACAGCGCCAGCCTCGGTAAACTTCTTCTTGATGGTCTCGGCTTCGTCCTTGGAAACGCCTTCCTTGATGTTCTTGGGCGCTCCATCCACCAGTTCCTTGGCTTCCTTCAAGCCGAGGCTGGTGACCTCGCGGACGGCCTTGATTACATTGATCTTATTGGCACCGACTTCCTTCAGGACGACGGTAAACTCGGTCTTTTCCTCGGCCGGAGCCGCGGCCGCCGCCCCGCCCCCGGCCACCATAACGGGAGCCGCGGCTGCCGCCGACACTCCCAGCCGCGCTTCCAGTTTCTTCACCAGTTGCGCCGCATCCAGCAGCGACAAGGCTACGATTGAGTCTTCCAACTGTTGCAGGTCTGCCATGTTAAGTTCTCCACTTTTCGAGTTATGAATTTGCTTACTTTCGCTATCCGTGGGCCGGGTTTCCAGTGCGGCAGGCTCATCTCCGGGCGCCAGACAACGCCCAGATCAGAACCGCGCAACCCCTGACTTCCGGATAACCAAATCTTGCTATTTAGCGATTGAGCCATCGGGCGATTGAGCGATTGGAAAACCTTGAGACGGCCTAAGGTCTTCAATCGCCCAATCACCAAATCGCAAAATCACTCAATTCCCCGCGAACTTGCCTTTCTCCACGCCCTGCCCCAGCACCACCGCGACATCGCGTCCGACCGCATTCATCACCGTAACCAGCCGCTGCGCCGGCGCATTAATCAGGAACAGCAGCTTGGAGTAGATCTCTTCCTTCGACGGCATGCTGGCCAGCGCTTCGATCTCTTTGATCGAAATCACGCGGCCCTCGACCACGCCCACCTTGAAGGTGAACTCGGGCGTATCTTTAGCGTACTTGGTCAGCGCCTTGGCCATGGCCACGGGATCGCCCGTGGTGTAGGCGATCGAAGTCACTCCGGCCAGGTTCTTCAGCCCTTCCTCGATCTTGGTGCCCTTGGCGGCGCGCTCGGCCAGCGTGTTTTTCACGACCTGATACTTCGCACCAGCCCCGCGCAGAGCCTTCCGCAGTTCGTAATCCTTGGCCACCGTCAGCTTGCTGTAGGTAGCCACAACCGCGTTAGAAACGTTCTTCAGCTCCGCGCTCAGCTTCTCAACCTGTTCCCTCTTCCTAGCTTTAGTAACCGGCATTGCGTAGTCCTCGCATGATCTCGTGTGCTCGTGTGGGACGGACGCATTTCGTCCGCCCTGGCGCTTCAGCGCCGACGTTAAGCCTTAGCTGCATTCTCAATCGGAGCGGTATCCAGCAAAATCCCCGGCCCCATGGTCGAACTTAACGTGCAGCCCTTGATGTACTTTCCCTTCGCCACCGACGGCTTGGCCTTGATCACGCTGGTGATCAGGACGGTCGCATTCTCGATGAGCTTGTCAGGCGAGAACGAAATCTTCCCCACCGGACAGTGCACCAGCGCAGTCTTGTCGGTGCGGAACTCGACCTTGCCGGCTTTTACCTCCTGCACCGCCTTGCCCACGTCAAACGTCACCGTGCCCGTCTTCGGATTCGGCATCAGGCCCTTGGGACCAAGAATCTTGCCCAGCCGTCCAACCGATTTCATCACATCCGGTGTGGCGATCAGCGCGTCGAAATCGGTCCAGTTTTCCTTGGTGATCTTCTCGACCATCTCCTCGCCGCCCGCGAAATCGGCGCCCGCGGCTTCCGCCTCTCGAACCTTGTCGCCGGAAGCAATCACCAAAACCTTCTTCGACTTCCCCAGCCCGTGCGGCAACACCACAGTGCCACGCACCATCTGGTCGGCGTGTTTGGGATCGACGCCCAGCCGCAACGTGACCTCAACCGTCTCATCAAATTTCGCAAACTTGACTTTCTGCAGCAGCGGAACCGCATCCTGCAGAAGGTAGGAGCGATGCTCGACTGCCGCATGCGCCTTGGCGATATTCTTTCCTTCTTTTTTCATTTCACTTTCCTCGTCTCCCACCGCTAACCGGAGCTTCGATCAGCCGTGGTGCATTTGACTATTGAGCCATTGCGCGATTTGGCGATTGTGTGATTGAAGTTCCAAGGCCGGTTTTCAATCACCAAATCACCCGATCACTCAATTACCCAATGACTTCGATTCCCATCGACCGCGCCGTGCCGCGAACGCTCTTAATCGCGGCATCAATGGAAGCGGCGTTCAGATCAGGCATCTTCTGCTTCGCAATATCTTCCACCTGCTTCAACGAAACCTTGCCAACCTTGTCCTTGTTCGGCGTGCCCGAGCCCTTGGCGATGCCCGCGGCCCGCTTCAGCAGAATCGAGGCTGGCGGAGTCTTGGTGATGAAGGTGAACGACCGGTCGCTGTAAACCGAAACCACGACCGGGATGATCAGTCCCTCCATCTCTTTCTGGTTCGTCCGCGCGTTGAACTGCTTGCAGAACTCCATGATGTTGATCTGCGCCTGCCCCAGTGCCGGACCGACCGGCGGCGCCGGAGTCGCCTTGCCCGCCGCAATCTGCAACTTTACGAAACCTGTAACCTTCTTTGCCATCTAAGATTTCCTTCGGTTTTCAATTACCAAATTACAAAATTACCCAATTACAAAATTCTTTACGCCACCTTCTCCACCTGGTTGAACTCCAACTCCACCGGCGTCGAGCGGCCGAAAATCGTCACCATCACCTTCAGCGTTTCGCGATCCTCGTTTACTTCGTCCACAATGCCCTGGAAGGTCGCGAACGGCCCCTCGGAAATGCGCACGGTTTCGTTCTTCTCGAACTTCACCTTCAACTTAGGCTTCTCGCGGCTGTCCGCCACTTTGTAGACGATGTGCTGCACTTCTTCGTCGGAAAGCGGCGTGGGCTGCTGCCCCGTCCCTACGAACCCGGTCACGCGCGGCGTGGACTTCACCACGTGCCACACGTGATCGTCCATGTCCATTTCCACCAACACGTAGCCGGGATAGAACATGCGTTCGGACGTATATTTCTTGCCGCCGCGCACTTCCGTGACCGATTCGGTCGGGATCAGCACTTTGCCGATCTTTTCCTGCAGGCCGAAAGCCTGCACGCGCGACTCCAGCGACTCCTTCACCTTGCGCTCAAACCCGGAATAGGAGTGGATGATGTACCACTTCATATTCGGATTGCGAGGCGGCTCGCTGGTAGCGGCAACACCTTCCGCGCCGGGCGACTGCTCCCCGCTTGCGGCCACTTCGTTTTTTTCTTCATCCTGCATGATCAAATTGAACTCCGCTTTGCGCCTTTATGACTTAGGGCCCCCGAAATAGCCGTACAAGAGGTTGACGGCCCTCTGAATCACGTTGTCGATAACGAAAAAATAGACGCCAAAAATAAATACCGTGATCACCACCACCGCAGTAGTGCCGCGCACTTCCTTCCATGACGGCGCGGTGACCTTGCGCATCTCGGTCCGCACATCGTTGTAAAACGACTTGGCTTTCTCCGGCCAGACTTTGAGCCGGTCTACAAAACTCTCGCCAGCGGTTGCGATCGAGGTTGGCATCTTCTTAGTCTCCACTCCCATACTGCTCTGGCCCTTTCCCTGCGTCCTCCAAAAGTCTGGCAGGGGCGGAGGGATTCGAACCCCCAAGTCCGGTTTTGGAGACCGGCAGTTTAACCGTTGAGCTTACGCCCCTGAGTTCATTGAGTGATTTTGTGATCGGGTCATTGAGTGATTGAAAACCTGTCGTGCGGGGTTTTTCAATCGCAAAATCACCCGATCACTCAATCGCTCAATTATTTCACTTCTTTGTGCGGCGTATGCTTGCGGCAACGGCGGCAGAACTTCTTGAACTCCAGCCGCTCCGTTGTCGTCTTCCGGTTCTTGGTAGTCGAATAATTCCGCTCTTTGCAATCACCGCACTGCAACGTAACAATCTCTCGGGGCATAAATACAACTCCTAGCTCTTGGCTTCTAGCCTTCCAAACCAACTCAGCACTGGCATCTTGCCCGCGCCGAAAGTCACATGACGCTGTCCTTGGGCTTCGAGTTAATCTCCTCCTTAACCCAATCGTACTTAGCGCCCAAAAACTCCAGCACTCCGCAAATTAGCCACCAAATTACCTCCAACAGCCATCCCATAAAACACCTGCTGATGGGCCAACCTGCTGACAGCAGCTACTGCACAATCTCGGCAATCGTTCCCGCGCCCACCGTGTGCCCGCCTTCGCGGATGGCGAAGCGCAAGCCCTTTTCCATCGCCACCGGCGTGATCAACTCGATCACCAGGCTCACATTGTCGCCCGGCATCACCATCTCCGTGCCAGCGGGAAGTTCTGCCACTCCGGTCACGTCCGTCGTCCGCAAATAAAACTGCGGACGGTATCCCTTGAAGAACGGCGTATGCCGCCCGCCTTCTTCCTTCGTCAGGATGTACACTTCCGCCTTGAACTTCGTGTGCGGAGTGATCGATCCCGGCTTCGCCAGCACCATGCCGCGCTCCACATCTTCTTTCGCAATGCCGCGCAGCAAGAGGCCAGCATTGTCGCCTGCCAGGCCTTCGTCCAACTGCTTCTTGAACATTTCGACGCCCGTGACCACCGTCTTGCGCGTCTCGCGGAAGCCGACAATCTCCACTTCCTCGCCGACTTTCACTTTTCCGCGCTCGATGCGGCCCGTCACCACCGTGCCACGTCCCTGAATCGAGAAGATGTCTTCAATCGGCATCAGGAACGGCTTGTCGAGTTCGCGCGCCGGCTGCGGCACGCTCTTATCGACCGCCTCCATCAGCGCGTCAATCTGCTTCTCCCACTTTTCTTCTCCGTTTAGAGCCCCGAGAGCCGATAGCCGGACCACCGGCACATCGTCGCCGGGAAACTTGTAGGTCTTCAGCAACTCGCGCACTTCCAGTTCCACCAGATCCAGCAACTCGGGATCGTCCACCGCATCGCACTTGTTCAGCGCGACCACGATGTAAGGCACGCCGACCTGCCGCGCGAGCAGCACGTGCTCGCGTGTCTGCGGCATCGGACCGTCGGTGGCGGCAACCACCAGAATCGCGCCATCCATCTGCGCTGCGCCCGTGATCATGTTCTTGATGTAGTCGGCGTGGCCCGGGCAATCCACGTGCGCGTAGTGCCGGTTCGCGGTCTCATACTCAACGTGCGCCGTGGCGATGGTGATGCCGCGCGCCTTTTCTTCCGGAGCGTTATCAATCGAGTCGAAAGACCGGAACACAATCTTCGGATTGTGCTTCTGCAAAACTTTCGTGATGGCCGCCGTCAGCGTGGTCTTGCCATGGTCGATGTGACCAATCGTCCCTACGTTGCAGTGCGGCTTAGTGCGATCAAATTTCTCTTTCGCCATATTCGTCCTTTGTAGCTTCTCCGTAGCGCCGGCGTCCCCGCCGGCTGTCGCGCGGGCGTCCCGCCCGCGCCATCGTTCGGCACATCAGCTTGTGCCGAACCAATCTTCCGTTGCCGCGGGCTATCGCCCGCTACTAGGCCGGCGAGACGCCGGCGCTACTAGTAATACTGATACAACTTCTTAAACTTGTGCCGCAGCGCGACGTCAACCGTCTCCAGCTTCGACAAATAAAACTCGCGCATCTGCGCCTGGTCGGATAGCGGCAGCGCCTGATACAGCTGCCACGCGCTCAGGTCCGAACCCGCCGATCCGCCCGTGACTTCTTCCAGCAATCGGGCCGAAAGCACCGCGTCGAACTCCCGGACGCGAATTCCTTTGCGAGCCAACTGCTTCAGGAACGGCTCCACCTTCTCAGGCAGGAACGCCTGCTTCACCGCGGCTTGCAGCTTCGCAAATTCCTGCCGCCTCTCAATCTTGATGGCCGCCTGTTCGAAGCCCATCTTCACACCTGAACCAAAACTCTGGAGCGGGAGACGGGAATCGAACCCGCGACCAACAGCTTGGAAGGCTGTGACTCTACCACTGAGTTACTCCCGCTCGAAAACAGCCGTCAGCTATCGGCAACCTCGTCCCTTTGATGCAGCATGCGTAGCAAAATAAAAACCGAAGCGAACACTCCAACTCCTGCCACCACCCAGCTTGCCCGCATGGTTACCAGGTCTCCGAATACCTTCGCGGCTGCTCGCGGCAACAGCGTGATAGCTAGAACGAGCGCTGAAATTACCACCAAGCGGCTCTGTTCCTTGCCACGCAAGCGAATAAGCGCAACGCACTGCAAAACCACAGACAGCGCGAAGACCGCAAGAACCAGCCACTTGACAGTCAGCCATGCGCCGGTCACAGCACCACCTCAAACCCATGGAGCCGATGACCAGGATTGAACTGGTGACCTCTCCCTTACCAAGGGAGTGCTCTACCAACTGAGCTACATCGGCCCTAAACCGGCTATCAGCCTCTTCGCCTGTCAGCTCAGGGCAGGCTTAGAACAGCTGTCAGCTAAAATCCCTTATTCCGATTTACCGTCGCCATCCGGGTGCAATACATCCTTGCGGCGCACCCAACTCTTGAATGCGAACAACGCCAGAATCAGCAGCGTCAGGAACCGGATCCGCTGATCGCTTAGCGTGGTATATGCCAGCGCACCCAAAACCAGGTACGCAATCATCGCCATCGCCAAGCGACTCATAATTCCCGCCGCACTCAAAACTGGCACAACAAATCTGGTGTTCCCAAATTCTGGTGCACAGGGAAGGATTCGAACCTTCGTACCTCGCTAGGAGGGACAGATTTACAGTCTGTTGGCTTTAACCACTCACCCACCTGTGCAAAAACCGCCGGGCGATGCAGCCGTTGCGCTTCATCAGCAGGCAACTCGATCAGCAGGAAACTCGCGAATCCGCGGACCGGGGCAGCACACTTCTACTCGGGTCCACCAAGCTACATTTTCGCAAACCTGATTTCGCCAACAAGGGAAACCAAGAATCGCGCTACGAATTTGCTGCGCGAAGGTCACTGCACGCCGGAATCGTTCCGAATAGAGTTCCGAATGAAGTGCGTTGGAAAAACCTGTTGCGCCACCTAAGAGTTCCGCTGCCTGCCGGAAGTTCCCGAATTCATTTCCTGCGTTTCATATGCTGGAGCTGGCGAAGGGATTTGAACCCCCGACCCCCTGATTACAAATCAGGTGCTCTACCGACTGAGCTACGCCAGCGTAGGGGGACAAGCGTCCTCACAGACACAAGTATACCCTTGATCCCTGCCAGATGTCCGGGACAATTAAATAACTTATCACAACGGGCAAATTCCACGCAACCGCGATTGTCCTAACCTGGCGGATGATTTGTGATTTTTCTCCCCCTCCCGCATAATCACCGCATCAAGAAGAAGACGATAATCCGTAGCACCTCAGCCTCGCGGACAGGAGCGCTCGCGGCGCGCGAACAGCCGATGGACGTACGCCTTGGCCGCGTCGTACTTTTGTTGATGGAACATGCGACAGTCGTCGTGAGCGGAACCAAGATCGCGCAGGAGATATCGTCGAACCGGACGGAAGTCTGGCGGCTGATCCAGCAATTGCGTGGGCTGGGGGTGGATGTGGCCGGGCATCCGGCGACGGGATATCAGCTCAAGTCGGTACCAGACCTGCTGTTACCAGAAATCCTGGGGCCGCTGGTCCGCGGCACGATCTTCGATAATCAGCTTCATCATTTTTACAAGATCGGCTCGACCAATACCGCGGCCATGGCAGCCGCGGCGGCGGGCATCGCCGAGGGCAGCGTATTTCTTGCCGAAGAACAGACTGCCGGACGCGGGCGCGGATCGAACACCTGGGAGTCGGAGCGGTCAACCGGTATCTATTGTTCGGCTGTGTTGCGTCCGGAGCTGGCGCCATCGGATGCCTTGGTGCTTACGCTCGCTGCCGGCTTAGCCGTGCGAGCGGCCCTGGCGCAGGTGGAACCCCGCGTCAACGCTGACTTGAAGTGGCCTAACGATGTGCTGATCAAAGGGAAAAAAGTCTGCGGCATTCTCACTGAGATGCACGCCGAAGTCACTCGCGTCCGCCATATTGTGGTGGGAATCGGAATCAACGTCAACCAGAAGAGCTTTCCTGAAGTGATTGAGAGCGAGGCCACGTCGCTGCGCATGGAGACGGGCAGCGAATGCTCTCGCGTGGAGGTCGCTGCCGCTTTGCTAAAATCGCTCGACCGGGAATATCGAGCGCTGGTCGAAGAGGCGGACGCGCAGCAGTCGATTCTACGGCGCTTTGCCGAGCAATCGTCCTGGGCGCGAGGGAAGGATGTCTTTATCGAAGAAAGTGTACCGAGGATCGAGGGAACGACGGAGGGGCTGGACGAGCGCGGCTTCCTGCAGGTGCGGACTGCGCAAGGACTGCAGAGAGTATTGAGTGGGACGGTGAGAGCGAAGTGAAAAAAAGCAATCAGCAATCAGCACTCAGCATTCAGCATTTAGCCAGCACGGGATCGTAATGGCTGAATGCTAAGTGCTGAATGCTGCTTCCGAACGAATCCATCATGCTTTTTGTTCTCGATGTCGGCAACACGAACACGGTGCTGGGTGTTTTTGCCCTGGATGACAAGCCGCGTCCCGAAGCAGACGCTGGCGACGTTCCGCGCTATCACCGCCTGTTAGCCCACTGGCGGGTCGCGACCAGACAAGGCAGCACTGTCGACGAGTATGGGGTCTTGTTCCGCAATCTATTTTCTATGGCTGGGCTGGAGGCGTCAGGGATTCGCGGCATCGTGATCTCGTCGGTGGTGCCACCGCTCGATCCCGTGCTGCGGCAGGTGTGCGAGCGCTACTTCCATTCCAAGCCGCTCCTGATCGAACCCGGCGTGAAGACCGGCATGCCCGTGCATTACGACAATCCTGCCGAGGTGGGTGCTGACCGCATTGTGAACGCTGTGGCTGCCTTTGAGAAGTACGGCGGTCCGTGCGTCATCGTCAACTTCGGCACCGCGACCACGTTCGACTGTGTTTCCGCGAAGGGTGAATATTTGGGCGGAGTGATCTGCCCCGGCATCGGCATATCGGCCGACGCGCTTTTTCAGCGCACCGCGCGCCTGCCGCGAGTGGAGATTCGCAAGCCCGCGCGCGTGATCGGCACGAATACGGTTGGCAGCCTGCAGTCGGGGCTTTACTACGGCTATCTCGGCCTGGTCGATGGCATTCTCGAACTGCTGCTGCAGGAATTGGGCCAAGAGACGAAAGTGCTCGCCACTGGCGGCCTGGGGCCGATGATCGGCACTGGATCGAAGTACATCAAGACTGTGGATGATCTTTTAACACTCGAAGGGTTGCGCATCATCTGGGAACGAAATGCGGCAGTGCACCCGGCACTCGCGCCTAAGGCCGCTGCGGTCTCCTCCAAAACTGCGAAGAACAGCGGCGCTGAACGCGCTACTCCCCGTTCCATCCGCTGAGCCGCCGTGGAGGATCAACTCAATTACTTCAACTACTTCACCGAAATTGAGGAACAGTATCTGCGCCGGCGCGGCGGAGGACTATTGCTCACCACGCTGGACTGGGCTCTGATTGAAACCTGGAAGGACGCCGGAATTCCTCTGGCAGCTGCGCTGCGCGGGATTAACGCCGCGTTCGACCGCTACGCCCAGCGTCCATCGAAAACCAAGAAGATAAACAGCCTCGCCTATTGCTCGCAGGAGGTGCTAGCCGCGGCGGAACATATGAAGGAGGCGGCCGTAGGCGTGGCTGCCGCGCAGCCCGCATCGGGGAGATCAGGCGCGGTGCAGGGCTTTGAGCCGGAAGCGATCGCGGCGTTCCTGCGCCGCAATGCCGATCTCCTCGAGGCGGCGAAACTGCCCCGCAGCTTCGGAATTTCCGTTCATGCCGTCGCCGAACAATCCGCCGCCACGCTGCGCAAGCTTGCTCAAGACACTGCGAGCGGAAGCGCGGCCAGGCTGGAAGATTTGGAGCGCCATCTGACCGTGCTCGAAGAAAAGCTTTTTGCCGCACTACTCGCTGCCACTCCCGACGAAGAAGTAGTGACAGTGCGCACCCAAGCCGACCACGAACTGGCGCCCTACAGGCGCAAGATGGCGGCGGCACAGGTCGAGCAACTGCAGAAACAATACGTCCACAAGCGCCTTCTAGAAAAATACGGCTTGCCGCGCCTCAGCCTGTTTTACATGTAAGTGCCCTAACGATCGATTCATGACTCATTCCTTCGACGCGCTCATTCTTGGTGGAGGTGCAGCGGGGCTGATGTGCGCCATCGAAGCTGGCAAGCGCGGCCGGCGCGTCGCGGTACTTGAACGTGCTGATCGACTGGGCAAGAAAATCCTGATCTCCGGCGGCGGACGCTGCAATTTCACCAACCTTCATTGCCAGCCAGAAAACTTTCTTTCCTCGAATCCGCACTTCGCGAAGTCGGCGTTGGCGCGTTACACCCCTGCAGATTTCATCGCGCTGGTTGAAAAACACGGCATCCCCTATCACGAGAAGACGCTGGGGCAACTTTTCTGTGACCGCTCCGCGCGCGATATTCTCGGGATGCTTGAAGCCGAATGCCGCGATGCAGGCGTAAGTATCTTCCTGAAGACGAACATTCACGAAGTCGCGCAAGCAAATGACTTCGTGGTACGCGCTGCGAATGCCGAATTCCGAGCTCCGGCGCTCGTCGTTGCCACCGGCGGCCTTTCGATTCCGAAGATCGGCGCCACATCATTCGGCTATGATCTGGCGCGGCAGTTTGGGCTTGCGGTCCGCGAGCCTTGGCCTGGACTCGTGCCGGTTCTGCTGAGCGCAGAAGATTGTTCGCGCTACTGCGATCTCGCCGGCCTCTCGGCGGAGGTGATTGCATCATGTGTCGGCCAGAAGTTTCGCGAGAAAATGCTCATCACGCATCGCGGCCTGAGCGGGCCAGCGATCCTGCAGATTTCAACGTATTGGAATGAGCACCGGGAGAAGGCCCAGCCGATCCTGATCGATCTGGCCCCCGGGCGTGAAATCACCGCAGCATTTGGCGATCCCACCATGCCAAGGACGCTGACCACACTTCGCTCAGAGCTGCACAAGTCTTTACCGCATCGCCTCGCGGACCGCTGGCTGAACGGACACGAGCCAACGGCTTGGACGAACCTCGCCTTAGCTGATCTGGAAAAGCGGGTGCATAACTGGGCGATCTCCCCGGTGGGGACGGAAGGTTACGAGAAAGCCGAAGTAACGGCGGGCGGCGTCGACACTGGGGAACTCTCAGCCAAGACCATGGAAAGCCGCAAAGTTTCAGGCCTGTTCTTCATCGGCGAGGTGGTGGACGTGACCGGCCATCTCGGCGGGTTCAACTTTCAGTGGGCCTGGGCCTCGGGTGCGGCCGCCGGACGAGCGCTGTAAAAGTGAGTCGCCGCGAGAGGTGGGCTGGTCCTCATCGAAAGTGGCTGTTCCGAGGGCTCACTTCCAAGCAACGTCATTTGCGCGACCTTTGCCTCGTCCACGGTCTGTCCGCGAAAGTGGCGCTCGTAATCGAGAAACCAAATGAGAAAAGCCAGCACCAGCATCGGCAGAATCAGCCAGATTTTGATGGTGGTGAAGTCGGCCAGGATTGTGGCCGCTCCCACCACTGCCAGGACATTGCGCAGCGAATCCAGAGCCGCGTCCCGATGCAGCCCCTTTCCCCAAGTTACACAAGCTCGCCAGATAGTAATCATTTTTTCATCCTCGACAGTTTGGCTGCGGAAAGCGCGCACGAGAATACGGAGACAGTGAGGGTCGTTGCAGCCTGGTGGCACGCCTCAATCGGTTGACGAGATCCTCCTCATTACGAGTCAGAACCCTAAACGAATAGAACCCGGCCTCGGCAGATTAGTTGTGACCTGGCGCTTGGCGGCTTCTGAAGCCCGGTATGGGGCTGTATTTCCATGAAGATCCAGAAAATAACCAGCCGGCATCGGCATCAAGCGCTGTAAACATTTGTCAATGCCCACCGACGATGAACCGGCAAGCCGTCCTCATTCCAGCCATGCCGTAGAATCAACACTTGCTCCTAAATATTGAAAAGCTTATCTACGGTGGCGACGGACTCGCGCGCCTTCCCGCCGAATCGTTGGGCAATAAAGACCGTGGAGGCGGCAAGGCCGTATTTATTCCCTTTGTTCTAACCGGAGAAAAAATCGAAGCCGTCATTACCGAGGAAAAGTCGGGCTTCGCCCGCGCGCAAGCCGAGACCATCGTAGAATCTTCGCCGCATCGCACCACGCCGCTGTGTCCACACTTTGCGCGCTGTGGCGGGTGCCACTATCAGCACGCGTCGTACGAGCATCAGTTGGACATAAAGAGAGAAATCCTGCGCGAAAACCTGCGCCGCATTGCCAAGCTTGAGCTGCCGTGCGAAATTCAGGTTCATCCATCGCCGCCCTGGAATTATCGCAATCGCTCGCGGCTGCAGATGCGGACGCAGCCCAATTTCGCGTTGGGATACTTCAAGTTCGGATCACACGAACTGCTTCCGGTCGAGGAGTGCCCAATCAGTTCGCCGCTGATCAACCGCGGCATCGCAACCCTGTGGCGGGCTGGACGAGCCGGCAAGGCTGTAGAAGGCGTGCGCGAGGTCGAGTTCTTCTGCAACGCCGATGACACAAAAATGCTTCTCGAATTCTTGTGCGCTCCTGAGGCTCGCCGCGCCGCGGTGCGGGCGTGGGCCGAAGAATTGTGCGCAGCCATGCCGGAAGTCGCGGGCATAGTTGCATTTCGCGAACCGCAAAAGGGCGTGCAGGAGCCGCTGGTCGCAGTCGGCGCAAAGGAATTAACCTATCAGACGAAGACGGCCGCCTACCGCGTAACTGCGGGAGCATTCTTCCAGACCAACCGCTTTCTCACCGACGAGCTCGTAAACATCGTCACGGGAGGCCGCTCGGGCGAATTGGCGCTCGACCTCTACGCTGGCGTAGGCCTGTTTTCCACAGCCCTGGCATGTAACCACCGTCACACAATTTCCGTCGAGTCGTCACAGACAGCCGCCGGCGACCTTCAATACAATCTGCCCGGTAACGGAAAGGCGGTGCGAGCAGCGGTCGAACAGTATCTAACAGCGCACCGCGTGAAGGCGGACCTCATCGTAGTAGACCCGCCCAGAAGCGGTTTGGGAGATGCGGTGGTGCGGGGGCTTGCCAGCCTGAGCGCGCCGCGTCTGACCTATGTGTCGTGCGATCCTGCGACCCTGGCGCGCGATCTGGTGCCGCTGCAAACGGCAGGCTACAGCGTCGACGAGCTTCATGTTGTCGAACCTGTTTCCGCAGACCTTCCACATCGAGAGCGTCGTGCAGTTAGTGCGTTAATCGTCGGGAGGACCATGTGGAGACAGCCGCCTCGGCGGTCCCGTCGAGCGGAGCGAGGCGGAAGGTCACGTATGCCGCCGGGTCCGCATCAACCCTCTCACCACCAGCCCAATATGCCGCCCTTGCCCATCACCGAGCCGGGATCCGCGCCACTCCCACGCGAATTCCGTCTCAAGCCCACGCGCCAACCAATGCTGTGGGCCGCGCTCTCGTACTCCACGGGAGTAATTGCCGGCGTTCACGCCTGGCGCCCAGCATCTTGGTGGATAGTGGCCGGCGCGGCATTTCTGTCCGCGGGTCTCTACTTCGTGCGCCGGCGCAAACATCTCGGCGCAGGCCTCGCTCTGGGTGCATTCTTCCTTGCAGGCGCGCTACACATCCAGTTGCGAGGCCCGTCGGCTCTTCTCGATACCAGCCTTCAGCCCTTCACGGATGACCGGCCAGTCGAACTCACAGCGCACGTCATTCGTGAAGGCAAGTTCCGCCAGGCATCTCCAAACGAAGTCAGACAGAGCCTCGACGTCGAAACCGAACAGATCGTCACCGAAAACGGCGCACGGATCCCTGTGCATTCGGGAGTGCGTCTTGGCATTTACAGCAACCAAGCGCCCGCAATGCGCCTCTTCCGCTACGGCGAGCGCCTACGCCTTCCCGTCAAACTAAAGCTGCCCCGCAACTTCCGCAATCCGGGAGCTTTCGACTATCAAGGCTACCTCGCGGCAAACGGGATCGCGGCCTTAGGCTCGGCGAAGGCTGAAGACGTGCAACTGCTCGCCGGCTTCTCGGGCAATCGCATAGAACTCTGGCGTACCCGCATTCACTCCAGCATCATCGCTAAAATCCACGCGCTCTGGCCGCCGCAGCAGGCCGCGCTGATTGACGCCATGGTCATTGGCGAAGAGGCTTTCATCGACCGCGACACCCGAGTCAACTTCCAGCGTTCCGGCACTTATCACATCCTCGTGGTTTCCGGCATGAACGTAACCATCCTGGCATTCGTAGTTTTCTGGACGCTGCGCCGCCTGCAACTCGCCGACATTCCCGCAACTTTGTTGACGATTTTTTTCTGCGTTGCCTACGCGTTCCTAACCGAAGTGGGCGCACCGGTGTGGCGAGCCACGCTGATGTGCGCCATCTACCTGGGGACGCGGCTGCTGTACCGCGACCGCGCCATGGTCAATGCGCTCGGCGCAGCCGCGCTCGGATTGCTGGTATTCGATCCCCGCCAGCTCTTCACTGCCAGCTTCCAGATGACTTTTGTCTGCGTCCTGATTGTGGCCGCCGTCGGTCTCCCGCTCGTGGAGCGCACTTCGCAACTCTATCGCCAGGCGCTGGCTCACTGGGACTCCGATGACTACGGCCCAACACTGCCGCCGCAGGTCGCGCAGTTCCGCGTGGACCTCCGCCTGATTGCGGAGCGCCTCGCGCGCTTTCTGGGCAGGCCCTGGTCGCTGCATCTCGTCCGCGGCACGACAATTATTTTTCTGCGCACGTTTGAATTGCTGCTGGTGTCGGCAGTCATGCAGATGGGACTAGCTCTCCCCATGGCGTATTACTTTCACCGCGCCACAACCATCGGTCTTCCCGCCAACGTGGCAGTCGTTCCGCTCACACAACTTCTAATGCCGGCAGCGATCCTGACCATCGCATTGGGATACATTTCTCCCCTGCTCGCCAAACTTCCGGCGCTGCTCACCGCTTTCGCGCTACAAGCCATCACCGGCACGGTCCACGGCTTAGGAGGTTTGCGCCTTGCCGACCTTCGCGTAGCCACGCCTTCTGTTGGGATGATGATCGCAGCCGCCGCTGCGCTGGTACTCGCGATGCTGTGTGCGCGCCGTCGTGCGGTGCTGGCGGTCGCGGGACTGATGGCGATCCTGCTGGCGTCCCTGGCGCTCGCCTTCATTCAACCCAAGCCAGAAACGCGTGCAGGGTTGCTTGAAGTAACTTCCATCGACGTCGGCGAAGGCGACGCCATCCTGTTAGTGACGCCGCAAGGCCGCACTCTGCTAATCGACGCTGGCGGGCCAATCTTCGGCGGCGGTTCACAACTCGACTTCGGAGAAGACGTGGTCGCGCCCTACTTGTGGACCCGCCGCTTCTCTCACCTCGATGCGGTGGCGATTTCCCACGGCCACTCCGACCACATCGGCGGCATGCCCGCGGTCCTAAGAGACTTTCGCCCCAAAGAATTGTGGATAGGCCTGCTGCCGCCCAGCCGAGCGCTCGACAACCTGATCGCGGAAGCGCAGGCACTCGGAATCAAAGTGGTGCGCCATTGGGAGGGAGACGAATTCGAACTCGGCGGAGCGAAAGTAGATGTGCTTTTTCCACCCCGAGACTGGCCGGTAGGCCTTGAGCCCAAGAACAACGACTCCATGGTGCTGCACGTGAGCTATGGCGAGACTTCCGTATTGTTAGAAGGAGACGCCGAAAAAGCGGTCGAGCGCCGCATCGCCAGCCTGCACCACCCCCGCGCCGACCTGTTAAAAGTAGGGCATCACGGCAGCGCCACATCCACCACTTCAGAAATTTTGGCCGCCGTGAAGCCAAGCTTCGCGGTAATTTCGCTCGGACTCCGAACCTCGTTCGGTTTTCCCAAGCCCGACGTCCTCGCGCGCCTGCAAGCTTCCGGAGTCCACGTCTACCGCACCGATCTCAATGGGGCAGTAACTTTCTACCTTGACGGCCACTCTGTCACACCGTTGCTACCAGCTCTTCAGTAGAACGTGTGGAGCGGACACTCCTGTCCGCTGCCTTTGATCTTGCTTTTGATTTTTTCTTGTCTTTGATCTTGCCTTCGAGCGGGTGGAGCAGGCCTTTTCAGGCCTGCGTTCATGGCCATCGCGAAACCCGGGCTTTATAGCCCCTGAGGGACTTACTCACGCCAACCAGATCACCTAACCAACGGTCTCATCATCATCATCCACTTCGTCCCCACCATCATCTCCAGCAGGTTGCTGCCGGTATTCCTCTATCAAGCTGCGCGCCTTCTCCGCATCCTCTTGCCGCACCAAAATAATCATTCCACCCAGGCCAGGAAACGCATCCTGCAACAGACTGGCCGACGCCAAATCGTTGTCAATACCCGCGGAATCGAGCAGCCCCTTCACCACCAGCGCCTCCGATTCCTCTTCGCTGTCAAAGACCTTAACCAGTTTTTCGTTAGGATCTGGCCGGCGTCGTTCTGCTGGCGTTGGATTGGGCTGCGCTGCCATAAGTCTCCTCTTCTCGGAATCCGCCACGAGCTGGACCCGCACTCGCTGATTTTAACTCTTCTCGCGGATCGGGGTTGCATTCCGCCAGCCCCCGCAACCGCCTTGAATTTTCATCTTGCGTCGATCGGCCACTCTTTGTATTATGTCGTATACGACGCGTCGTACACGACGCTATGAAAGGAGTGACCATGAAATTCAATCTCGACCAAGCCGTTACCTTCCCTTGGCTTGTGCTCGCCGCTTTTTGGGTAATCACTGCGGTCAGCGCAAAGAGGCCGGTCCGTAGCGAGTCCAACACCTCTCGGCTGTACCACGTGCTCTTCATGGCAGCGGTTTTTGCTCTGCTGTTTCGCCATGACGCGCGAATAGGTCAACTCGGCCTGCACGTCGTTCCCGCGTCCCCGGAAGCCGCTTACATGGGCCTCGCGCTGACGAGCCTGGGAGCCGCGTTTGCGGTCTGGGCACGCTCGACGCTGGGTGGGAACTGGAGCGCAACTGTGACCGTGCAGGAGAATCACTCATTCGTACAACGCGGCCCCTATCGGCTTGTGCGCCATCCCATATTATGCTGGCTTTCTGCTTGCTATGCTCGGAACTGCGGTCGTGTATGGTGAAGCAGGCTGCTTTGTCGCGGTTGTCCTCGCGTTCGTCGGGTGGTGGTTGAAGGCGCGGATGGAAGAAGAGTTCATGACGCAGCAGTTTGGCGAGGATTATCGTCGTTATCAGAAGAGCGTCAAGCTATTGATCCCGTTTGTGCTGTAATCGGGTGGAGGTTGATGGCAACAAAGAAGAAGAGAACGAGCCAGGAAGCGGAGCTGCGTCAACTAGCCCTGGAAATTGAGCAGCACCTGACTGCGATCAGGCAGGAGATTAGGCGGCCAGTAGAAGCGGAGTTCGCCAAGGGCGGATTAACCGGGCCTCAAAGGAGTGTTATGCAGGCATTAGTCCGCTCCGGGGGCGGTAGTCTTAAGGAACTCACGACGCAAGTCGGCCTCGCCCACAGCACAACTTCTGGAATTGTGGATCGGCTGGAGAAGCGAGGCCTCGTCGAACGTCAGCCGAACCTGGACGACCGCCGCCACACCAGAATCACTGTTTCCGGCGAAGTGCGAGAATTCATGGAGAAGAAGTACCCAGTGATTGCCGCCCACCCCATCTTCGACGCGTTGCGCAAGGCCGGGGCGACTGAACGTAACGACATCGTGACGGGAATTAGGGCTCTCAGAAGACGCTTGGAAGAACAGCATTGAGCCCATTTCGTTGACTGCCGCCTGCCGTGTCCGTAAGATTAAGCGTCCGAAAACCCACGCACTTTCACCGCGATCGACCGGAAGAAAGTCCAGAAGATCGACCTAAAAATGATCGGCCAGACCATCTCGCACTACCGGATTATCGAAAGGCTCGGCAGCGGCGGCATGGGCGTGGTCTACAAAGCGGAAGACCTGAAACTGGGCCGCTTTGTCGCGTTGAAGTTCCTGCCCGACGAGTTCACCAATGATCCCATGCGGCTCGAGCGGTTTCAGCGTGAGGCTCGCACTGCATCGGCATTAGACCACCCCAACATCTGCACTACCTATGAAATTGGAGAGCATGAGGGGCGCCCCTTCATCGCCATGCAGTATCTCGAAGGCGTGACCCTGGCCCATCGCATCGCCGGGCGAGCGCTCGACGCGGAGATGGTCGTCGAACTGGGCATCCAGCTCGCCGACGCTCTCGACGCGGCCCACGCCAAGGGCATCATTCATCGCGACATCAAGCCCGGAAACATTTTTGTGACCGAGCGCGGGCAGGCCAAGATTTTGGATTTCGGCCTGGCAAAAGTAACGACTCGCACTGGCTCCAGCTCCGGTTTGTCCGTAACATCGGGGCTCACTGCTACGCAAGAAAACTTGACCGGTCCGGGCTCTGCCCTGGGAACGATTGCCTTCATGTCACCCGAACAGGCTTTGGGAAAAGAGCTGGACGCGCGCACCGATCTGTTTTCTTTCGGCGCAGTGCTCTATGAAATGACGACCGGCTCGCCGCCTTTCCGGGGCGACACAACTGCGGCGGTCTTTGACTCGATTCTGCACCGCGCTCCGGTCGCGCCCGTGCGGCTCAGTCCCGATGTTCCCGCAGAACTCGAGCGCATCGTCAACAAGGCTCTGGAAAAAGACCGAAACCTCCGCTATCAGCACGCGGCCGATATCCGCACCGACTTGCAACGGTTGAAACGGGACAGCGAGTCGAAGCGCGTGGCCTTGATCGCGGAGCCGGAAGCGGAAGGGCAACGCGGAAGCTCAGGGCGCGTGGCCGTAGCCGCCGGGACCGGCAGTCACTCACCGAGCATTCCTCCAGCAGAGGCAGCCTCCCCGGCAGCATCAGGACTCTCGCTAGCGCCGCTGCGTCGAGTTCCGCTGGTCTTCAGATTTCTTACGCCGGCAGTAATTCTCGCACTGCTCGTGGCCGCATTTTATTCCCATTTCCGCAAGCCTCAGCAACTCACCGACAAAGACGTGATCGTGATCGCTGACTTCGTCAACACCACCGGCGATCCCGTACTCGACAGCACGTTGAAAGAGGCTTTGGCGGTCGATCTGGAACAGTCGCCGTTTATCAACGTCCTCTCCGATCGCAAGCTGAGCGAAACCCTGAAGCTGATGGGAAGAACTCCGGACCAGCGCATCACTCGCGATGTAGGCCGTGAAATTTGCATACGGACCGGAAGTAAGGCTTTGCTTGCCGGATCGATCGCCAGCCTGGGCAGCCACTACGCAATCGTCTTGAAAGCCGTGACCTGCCAGAAGGGTGATCTGCTGGGAGCGGCACAAGCGGAGGCAGAGAGCCGCGAGAAGATCTTGCAAAGGCTGGGCGAGGCCGCCGCCACGCTGCGCGGCAAGCTGGGCGAGTCCCTGGCATCGGTGCAGAAGTTCGCCAAGCCGCTCGACGAAGCGACCACGTCATCTCTGGAAGCGCTTCAGGCCTACACCGAGGGCACCAGGCTAGCCCGGGAAAAGGGCGACACAGACGCTCTTCCGTTGCTCAAGCGGGCGGTGGAACTTGATCCAAATTTTGCTCGCGCGTACGCCTCGCTCGGAATTCGCTATAACAATCTTGGCCAGTCCACCCGGGCGATTGAGAACGTCCGCCGAGCCTATGAATTGCGCGACCGGGTCAGCGAGCGCGAAAAATATTACATCTCCTGCACCTATTTCACGCTCGTGACGGGCGAGCTGGAAAAAGCGATTCACCAATATGAATTGTGGATCAGGGACTATCCCAGGGATTACGTCGCCGAAACCAATCTAGCGGTGAATTACTTCATCATCGGGCAGCCCGAGCGGGCGGCGGCGGTAACCCGCGAAGCGTTGCACCTGGAGCCCGACAACATTCTCGGCTACAACAATCTCGGCCTGGCTTATTTGTCCATGAACCGGCTGGATGAGGCGAAGTCGGTGTTCGATGAAGCGCTGGCCCGCAAGCTCGACGGCCCCTACCTGCGGCAATCCATTTATTATCTCGACTTCCTGCGTAAAGATGCGCAGGGCATGCAGGAGCAGTTCGCGTGGGCGATGGGCAAGCCGGGAACTGAGGACATTTTTTTCTCGGCTGAGTCTGACACGCAGGCCGTTCATGGCCGCCTGGAGAAATCACGCCAGCTTTCGGCGCAAGCCGAAGACTCGGCCCGCCGCAATGACTCAAAGGAAACAGCCGCATTCTGGCAGGGGAATGAGGCACTGCGCGAAGTCGAGTTCGGCAACTTCTCCGAGGGCCTGAAGCAAGCGCGCGAGGCTCTGGATCTCGCTCCCGGACGAGACGTAAAGGTGGAAGCTGCGCTGGCATTGGCCCGCGCCGGCGATGTAGCGGCAGCGGAAAAGCTGGCGGACGCACTCAATCAGGAGTTTCCGCTCGATACCCTCATCCAGAATTACTGGCTGCCAACGATACGGGCAGCGCTTGCGTTGCAGCGGCATGATTCCGCCAAGGCCATCGCGATTCTGCGCTCATCCGAGCGCCTGGAATTAGCCGATCCGCCGCCGTTTTCCGCCGGAACGATGTATCCGGTTTACGTGCTTGGCCAAGCCTATTTGCATTCCGGGAATAGTTCAGCGAATGGCGAACTGGCGGCCGCGGAGTTTCAAAAAATCCTCGATCATCCCGGCCTGATCGTTAACTTTCCCTTGATTTCTCTATCCCATCTCGGCCTGGGGCGGGCCCGTGCGCTTTCTGGCGACAAAGCCGGTGCGCGTACCGCGTATCAGGATTTCTTCGCTCTCTGGAAGGATGCCGATTCCGACATCCCGGTCCTGAAGCAGGCTAGAGCGGAGTACGCCAAGTTGCAGTAGAGGGAGAGAATGAAGACTCATTCTTTCGTGTATTCATCGCGGCAGGAGCATAGCGGGTTCTCATAACCGATGGGCGCTGTGAGCCGCATTTTCGCTCACGTATTTGATCGTGGCCAAGACTGCCTGCTTGATGGTCAATCGCGGCCGCCAACCCAGGGCGCGGATGCGGGAGCAATCCAGCAAAATAAACGGACTGTCTCCGACCCAGCCGCGTTCGCCGCCCGAGTACGTGAGCTTGGGATGCAACCCGAGATGTTCGCAAATCCAGCCAATGGAGTCATTGACTTCGCAATACTCGTCGGTTCCGAGATTGAAGATGTTCACTTTTTCGTCCGCGCGCTCAACAGCCATCAGAATCGCATCAATGCAATCCTGCACATACAAATACGATTTCCGCTGATGGCCATTGCCCAGCACATGAAGACGATCGGGATGCTCGGCAAGCTGCTGATAAAAATCAAACACGTGCCCATGCGAGTACCGCTCTCCCAGGATCGAAACGAAACGAAAAATGTATCCCTGCATTCCGAAGCCCTCGCAATAGGCTTGAATTAGGCCCTCCGCCGCCAGTTTCGAGGCGCCATAGAGTGAAGTCTGGATGGGAAAAGGGCACGTCTCAGGCGTGGGAAAAATCTCCGTCTCACCATAAACTGATCCCGTCGAAGAAAACACGATTCGCTTGCAGCCTTGCTCGCGCATCGCCTCCAGCACATTCCAGGTAGCAATCGTGTTCTGATCCAGATCCTTGCGTGGATGTTCGGTTCCGAAGCGCACATCGGCATTGGCGGCGAAATGAACTACGAGTTCCGCGCTCTCCATCGCCTGCGCCAGGCTTTTCCGGTCGAGCAAATCGGCCTGATGGAAACGAAACTCAGGATGCGCCAGAGCACCCTCCAGAAAACGCCGCTGCCCGGTCAACATATTGTCGTACCCAACCACGGTGTGACCGACGGAAAGCAGCCGGTCAACCATGTGACTGCCGATAAAGCCCGCAGCCCCGGTGACGAAAACGCGCAAGATAGCCTCCGTAAGAAATCGAAACCTGGATCGAACCCGATCTGCGGGCTTTCTTCTTTGCGACCTTCGCGGCTGTTCTTCGCGAACTCAGCGGTTAAAGGCTTTTCTCTGTGCCCGAGCTATCGACTATCGGAAGAAGTCTGCCGCAAAGCGATGCGCGTCCCCTTCAACTCAAACCGGCTGTCGCGCCAAACGTAACGCAGGTTCAAATAGCTGGCAAACCACACCAGGAAACCGAGCAAATCTCGAAGAGGATAAAGCCACGGTGCCCGCCGCACCTGCGGATCGCGAACCACCATCCAGCCCACAAGCCAAGCTTCCGCCAACCGGTTCAGCAGCGCTGCGCCCAGCAGAAGCGCACCAATGCCCCAGTGTCCCAACCCCGCAGCCGCGAGGAATCCAAAAATCCCGTAGGGCATGGCGAAGATCAATCCGCTTCCAAAGTGCCCTTTGGGACGCGAATAGCGGGTCGTCTGCGCCCAGCGCAACTGGTTTTGCCACATGCCGCGGAACGATTTCTGGTTCACCACATGATCGATCACGTGCCCCGAAAGCACCACGCGGTAACCCGCTTTCGCGATCAGGTTGCCGATAGCGAAGTCGTAAGCAATGTAATCCTTCAGCGCAGTGTATCCGCCAATGCTGGCCAGCGCATCCTTGCGCACCACGGTCGTCGGCCCCAACCCGAACTTCATTCCTTCCAGCAGATTCGCCACCAGCACTCCCGCCGTCATTTCCACGGACATGCCGATAGCCGTGAGGCCGGAGAAAAATCCAGCCGCATTCTTGCCGCGATACACGCAAGTCACCATGCCCACCTGCGGATCCAGCAACGGCGGCACAATTTCCCGCAGATAATGCGGGTCCACCTCGACGTCGCTGTCGGTCGTCACCAGAATGTCATGCGCGGCAGCCTCTGCCATGCAATGAAAGGAGTAGACCGGCGGATTCGGCCACGGCGTTCCCGTTACCAGCACACGGCTTCGAATGTGCGGGTAGCGGGCGCAAACTTCCCGCACAACCTCCAAAGCAGGATCGCTCGCCTCGTCTGCCGCAAACAGTATTTCGTAGTCGGGATAGTCCTGCCGGAAAAAGCTCTCGATGTTTTCTTTGAGGCGAGCTTCCAAACCGTGCACCGGCTTGAGCACCGAGACCGGAGGCAGGTGCGCATCGTCCAGAACAGAATTGAACTGCTTACGCGCGTCCGCACGAAACCGGATCACTCCCAGCAGCGCCAAACCAAGGAACACAGTCGAAGACAATGTCCCAATCAGTGCCACGCCCAGAACGAAATATAGAATCAGCGCAATCAATTTGTGTTGTCCGCGCGGCAGGATTGCCGGCCTTCACAGTCACAACAGCAACTCACAATATACATTTTCCCCGCTGTTCCCAGGTAGGGTGGGGAAGTAAGCTCGGAGGCAACTGGAATCGGATCATCTCGAATCTTGGCGCGCTCTCTCCGGGCCACGCAGCGGCGTGGCTTTTGTAATTCTGTAATCTTTGTACTCGATGGAGAGAATGGCCCGCCCGCCCAGCCGTATCACACTTTCCGTATGGTTCTCGGCGGGAAGCCAGAAGTCATTTACCTTGATGTACCTGTGCTTAACCTCCGTATTCTTGATCCAGAAGGAGGGATTCTTTGCGGGCTGTCCTTCAATCCGCACGACCGCGAAATCTTTTGCGTCCACCCAGATTTTTCCGCGATAGAGATATTTGTTCCGGGTCTTGGGCAGCAGATTGAGCACGTATTGCGGGCCATCCGGCGTGTTCTCATATCCAGCCGATGTAAACTCATAATTTTCCAAGCTGAGCGCCGTTTGACGGCGGTTCTCGTCATTGGCCGCTTCTTGCTCGCCCTCCAGTAGCCTCTTGAAAACATGATCGATAATAAATTTGGAACCCGCCTGCGACACCACGCTGAACTCCTTGGAGTTGGGAGCCCGATAGCTCATGGTGACCACCATCTCGGCGTCACGGTCACCGGGAAAGCCGCGATAGTGCATCGTGTACACGCGGGTTCCGTTGAACTGGCTCAGCGCAGCAGCCCGCAGCGCATTCTTTTCCTGGAGGTTTCGGGCTACTTGTTCGACCGGCAGGGGAGGATTCGGAGTGGAGTACGATGAGCCCCCGGCTTCCGGCCCTTGTGGAAGCGGCTGGAAAGCGGCCGCCATACCCGAACTGACCAGCAACATACCCACCACAACCAGACTTCTCTTTGGCGTGTACTGCATGTCCACCTTGGATGCCGAACCAGTGCATCCAGTCTAAACGAGATAACCGGCATCGAGCCTGGGAGAGGCTGCGTTGTGGTCATCTTTTTCCCGCCTTGGGAGTGCTGGGAGCTACTCAAAGTCGCGGCTAGTTACCTTTGTGCCTCCCTCGTTCGAGCCATTCCCGTTCGCTCCAGTTTGTCGCACACTATTTGCGGGATCCAATGACTCGGCTAAAGACGCTTTTGTCAGAGAGGCTCGGGACAAATATGCTCTGGTCAAACGAAGAAGGCCAGGACATCGCTGAGTATTCCGTGATGCTCGCCGTCATTCTCGTTATTATCGTGAGCGCGATCCGCCTGATCGGGAATAACGCAGGCAATGTCTTCTCGCAAGTGGGCAGTTCAATCCAGTAGCCGTATCCAATAAAATTAAGATCAGTTCAACTTCCCATCGGATTTGTAAACCACTCCGCCCTTCATGACGAACGAAACCTTCTGCAGCGCGCTGATATCCTCCAGCGGATCGCCGGAAACCGCAACGATGTCCGCAAGATAACCAGCCTCCAGCGCGCCAATCTGCCCATCCCAGCCCAGCAGTTTCGCTCCATTGAGCAGATCCGCCTGCAGCACCGCCAGCGGCGTCATGCCATGCTTTACCATCAGCACAAATTCCCGCGCCTGCGTCCCGTGAGGAAAGGGTCCCACGTCGGAACCCACCGCCATCGGAACTCCCGCCGCAACCTGCCTGCGAAAGTCCTGAATCTTCAAATCGAGCATCTGGTGTTCATATGCGGCCCGCGCCGGCGTTGCCGGGTGATCGGCGAAATACTCGAAAATAGTGAACGTCGGAACCGCAAAAATTTGTTTCTCGCGCATCAGCCGCATGGTCTCGTCGCCAAGCTGATTGGCGTGATCAATGGATGCCACTCCAGCGCGCGCAGCGAACAACGTGCCCGGTTCGCCCGTAGCATGCACCGCTACGCGCTTGCCCACACGCCCCGCCTCGTCAACCGCTGCTTTCAGCTCCGCCTCGCTGTACTGATAAATTGTGGAAAACTTCCCGTCGCGCACTTTGTCAGGGCCAGTCTCGTAAATCTTAGTGAAGTCGGCGCCCTCTTTAAATTGATGCCGCATGACGGCGATCAACTCAGCCGCGTTGTTCGCGTAGTCGGCGTTCGAGAGCACATGCTGCGCCGGGTTGAAGCCGAGCGCGTCTTCATGCCCACCCAGAATGTCGATCGCATTCCCGCTGACGCGCAAGCGCGGCCCCGGAACCAGCCCATGATCAATCGCGTTACGAACCGCCGTGTCGGCCGATCCCGCACCCTCGGTTCCCATATCGCGCTCTGCAGTGAATCCGGCCATCAAATCTTCACGGGCCGCGAGCATTGCCGTGATCGTCCGCTCCGGCACCGACTCCTGCACGGTCTGCAAGTCCTCGGCCCCGGGATGCAAAAACAAATGCACGTGCGCGTCAATCAATCCTGGCATAAGCGTGCGGTCGCCTAAATCAATCACCTCGGCTCCAGCCGGATGCTTTACCGACGGTCCCACCTCGACGATCCGTTCGCCCTCAATGAGCACTTCACCGGGCTTCACTATGCGCCCACCCTTGACGTCCAGCAGGCGAGCCGCATGCAACACAATCGGATGCGCGGTTGCGTTTTGGGTTGAAGTCTGCGCCGCAGAGAAACTCGGTACCATCAGCAGGAACAAGCAGCAAGAGAGAAATAACCGTGCCTTGATCATGGCGTCAGCAGGGAATGGTACCACTTTGACGCTAGTTTAGAGCGCTCGTATGGAGCAGGGACTAGTGTGGCACGGACCTGTCCTGAGCGAAGCCGAAGGAACTCCTGCCCGCTGCTTTTGACTTTGCTCTTGCTTTTGATCTTGCTTCTATCCGGTGGCCCAACCCCAGGCCCCGCCGCTCATCCCCCATGCTCCAAACTCTTCAACTCATCCACCAACGCCTTCTCCACTTTCTTCTGATGTTCCGCCGTCAGCTTCTTTCCTGTCGAAGTTAAATAGAACGCGTCAATCGCCATCTGACCCTCAGTATCAATCAGGGCAATCTCAATATTGCACTTCTGATGGGATAAGCACGAACTGATGCGATGCAACAACCGCGGCCGGTCCTGCGCAATCACCTGCAGCAGCGTACTCGTCGATGAGCATTCATCGTCAAAATCGATCCGCGTCTCCACCACAACTTTGACGCGAACGCTCTTCTCCCCGCGCTGGCGGTCGCGCAGCATCTTGTCGAGATCGGCTTCGCCCGCAAGAACTGCCGCCACGCTCCGCTTGAACCGGTCCCACTCCGACAAATTCAACTCCAGGGTGCGAAAGCGGTCGGTAAAGTAGAGCGTATCCACCACGGTTCCGGCCTGGTTCGAAAAGGCGTGCGCTTTCACGATGTTCATTCCCCAGGCCGCCAGCACACCCGTTAAAGTCGCGAACAATGAGGCGCGGTCCTTGGTGACCAGCGTCAGCTCATACCAATGCCGTCCCCGCTTCAGGTCCACTTGCACTGGATCGGGGCCAAGCAACTCCGCCATCTGCATGTGCCGCATCACTTCCTCGGCGGAGTGCATCCGCAAATATCTGTGCGGAAATCCCTCCACAAACTCCCTGAACTTGGCGCTCATCACCGGAGCCAGAGTCCGCAGCCGCGCCAGTTTTTCTCCGTTTCCATCGTGCACGCGCTGGTCCGCGCTGCGATTCAAGTAGTTCGCGGCGCCGATGTACAACTGCCACACGTTTTCGGCTTTCCATGGCGTCAGAGCCTCCGGATTCACCGCCTTGATGTCCGCATACGTCAGCAGGCACAACATCTTCAGCCGCTCCGGTGTGCCCACTTTTTCCGCGAAAGCCGCCACCGTCTCCGGATTGAAAATATCGCGCCGCAGTTGCGCCGACATTTCCAGATGGTTTCCAATCAGAAACAGCACCACGGCGCGCTCCTCCGCCTCCACATCCAGCCGGTCCAGGCACCGGCCCGCAATCTCCAGGCTCGCCTCCACATGATTGCCGCCCGGAACGCCCTTTCCCGTGTCATGCAACAGCAGCGTAAGGTACAGCAACTCCGGATCTTCGAGTTCTCCCAGCAACTCGGCATACCGCTTGTCCCATTCGGATTTCGATTCTTTCAACCGGTGCAGGCTCTCAATCGCAAGAATCGAGTGCTCGTCCACGGTGAAGCGATGATAAAAATCCCGCACCACCAGCGAATCAATGGGCTTCAACTCCGGCAGAAGTAAAGTGAGCAGGCGCAGCGAGTGCATGGCCCGCAACGCGTCGGCAGCGTGCGGCTGCAGCAGTGTTTCCTGCAAGTAAAGCCACAGTTCCGCCCCGCGTGGCGGAGTCACAGCCAGCGCCGGAAGCTCCTGCTCGATGCGGTGCTCCGTAGTCGCACTCAATTTCAATCCGTGATGTGCCATAAAATGAAACAGCCGCAACAGCATCTCAGGATCGCGCAGCGAAGACGACTGCTGCAGAAAAATCAGGCCATCCACTACGGAAAAGTCGGGACTCGACGGCCGCGACCGCCAGCCCTGAAACTGCCGCCGCAGCGAAGACCACGCCTCCGGAATTTCCTCCTGCAACTGCGTCACGGTGCGCTGGACCGCGCGCGCATGCCGGAAGTAAATCCGCATCCAATCCGCAGCCGTCAGCTCGGCAGCATCTGTGGCGCCAATCCTTCGTGCTGCCGCTTCGTCCTGTGCTTCCCAACTCAGCGCATTGTCGTCGCGCCCGTGGCGGAAATGCAGAAAACATCTCGCCGCCATCAGAAATTCCAAAGCCGCATCCAGTTGCTTCCGCACCGGCGCCCGCAGCGAACTCGCATCCGGCCAGTCCCCCAGCTTGCCCATGGCGGAAATCAGAGCCAGCCAGCAGGCCACGTTGTAATCGCGCAGCCCGCCCGGCGTCTCTTTTAAATTCGGCTCCAGGTGAAATATTGTCTGACCGAACTTTGCATGCCGCTCCCGCGTCACCTCCGCCAGGCCCTGAAGCAGTGGCTTCGCTTCCCGCATCACCAGCTTGGGAATTGTCTTATCGTGCAGTCGCGTGAATAAATCGCGGTCGCCGGCCAGGTAGCGGCAATCCAGAAGGGAAATGGTGAATTCAGTATTGTTCGGATCGAAGCGGTCGCATTCGGAAAGCGTCCGCGAAGCCGGGCTCAACCTGAGCTTGAGATCCCACAGTTCCTGCGACAACCGCCGGACCGCATCCTTGTGAGCTTCCTCGCTGCGGCCATCGGCATACAAAAAGAGCAGATCAATATCGGAATAAGGAAACAGCCAGCCGCGCCCAAAGCCTCCAGTAGCCACCACCGCGAGGTCGCGCGGAGCCTGCTCACAGGCGGATACCAGGTCCTGCCACAGCCGCTTGAGAATGTCTTCGATGAGCCGCGTGCGCTGCGCAACCGCGGCCCGGCAGTCTCCCGTCGCCGCGAAGTCGCGCGCCATGCGCGCCGTCTCCTCGGCGAGAGAACCCCTCAGTTCACTGATCAGTGAAGACGCTGCCGTCATGACGATGGATCATGAATCAGTGCCCGCTAAAACGCCGTCCGGCCGGATCCCGGTTGAAATGCTCTGTTGTTTCCCCAGTCTTACTGCGATCCACAGCCAAACATCTTATAACGCGCCTTCGCCCCGCTCCTCATTGCGGATGCGAATCGCTTCGTCCACGCGCGTGAGAAAAATCTTCCCGTCGCCGATCTTGCCCGTCCGCGCCGCCACCAGAATAGCCTGCACCGCCTTTTCCACCATCCCATCCGCCAGCACCATCTCCAGTTTGGTCTTGGGGATAAGGTCCACGCTGTATTCGCGGCCGCGGTAAACCTCGGTGTGGCCCTTCTGCCGCCCATGTCCGCGCACTTCGAGCACCGTCATGCCCTCGACGCCAATCTCGTGCAGCGCATTCTTCACCGTTTCCAGCTTGGAGTTCTGGATCACCGCTTCAACTTTCGTCATGATTTTGTTCTCAGTTCGCTCCTCGCAGAACTCTGCCGCGAAACACAATACCGCACGCTCACTCTACCGTCTGCCGCCGCTCCACGGAAATCGAAACTATTTATCGTTCCCATCAGGATTTGTTATTACAGAAAGCTTCCCGAATCACTGTGGGATGCTCCGTCTGTCACTTTGCTTTTGAAAAATCTTCCACTGCAAAAAGCTGCCCATTGCGCTCGACCACTCCCACGCCAATCGAGTCCATATCCGAATCCAGAATATTCGCGTGATGCTTCGCAGATTTCAGAAACTCTTCTTGAGCAACCTCGGCGGTCGTAGCTTGGATCACGTTTTCCGACAAGTAGATAAAGTGCGCTCCCGCCTTAGTGGCTCGCGAAGCCAGGCTCGGCTCGCCGGGATATACATGCTCCGCCGATCCATGTTGTGCCATCACTTCAGCGTGCCGGCGCGCCGCCGTTGCCAGCGCGTCATTCCATTTCAACGCCGGCAATCCTTGGGCTTTGCGTTCTCGATTCACTCCGGCGAACAATTGTTGCTCTGCGGAACTCGCGCTGCTCGGAGCTTGCGCGACCAAAACTGCGGAAACACCAACTGTTACTAAAATGGCCAGCCTGACGATGATTCGCATGGATTCCTCGTGCAGCATCTTACCCCGGAGTTTTGCTTTCCTGAGATGTCTGGGTTGGGGACAGCCGCCCCCGGCTGTCCGTCGAGCGCAGCTCGACCGCTTCCTCACGGCAAACTTCACTTTGCCCCACCCTTTTTTTCTTCCGGAGGCGCCGCCGGTTTGGCGAACTTCGCATCCTCCACCGGAACGTTCTCTTTAACCTCGCTCACCTGAATCGTGAACCGTCCATTGGGCCGCGCCAGCGTCCAGCGGAATGGAATCTTCACCCCACCCGCCTCGCGATAATCCGCATAATCGATCTGCGTAGGCATCCGTCCCAGCGGCGTCTCTCCATAACGAACCAACCGCACCAGCAACCCTGACTGCTTGTCGAAATACAGCCGCAGTGGAGGCTTCCCCTCGCGCTTTCCAATCACCACGTAAGCATCGTTTTCGCCGATCTTCTCAGTGCCGCGCACCTGCGCGCCGCTGAGCATCCCCTTCAAATGCACTGGAAAATGAAGGTCGGCATCCATCGCTGCCGCATCGATCTCTGACCCGTGCATTTCGCGCACCGGCCGCCCTGGAAATCCCAGCCACCCTTCGTGACCGTCAAATGCCGTCACGCTGTCTCCATCGGGCGTGTGCGTGAACGATATCCGTTTGTCCGGATCCTTCGAGTAAATATCGATCGGCACCTTACTGTCTCCGAAAGTGATCGTGCCCTTCATCACCCGGCTCGTGATTTTTTCCACGGCAGCCGCTCCGCCCACCGCCTGCAGATACTTGTCGAGCAACCTGTCGGCGGAGAGCCCGCTTACTTCTTTCGCATTCACGCTCTCGTCGTTATTTTCTTCAGCCTTCACCGCTTCGCCCATCGCCGGTTTCGGCTCTTCCGTCATCACCGGAGGTGTCCCCACCGGATTCGCACTGCCGCGATGGCACGAATAGCAAGTCACGTCGCGATGTCCTTCGAAGTTATCTTTATTAATGGCAAACATCATCTCCATCATTTTCCGCGCCGTCTGCTTTGTCTTCTTGTCGTCCTTCTCGAACGCGCCCTCCACGTGGCAAAACTGGCATTCCACCCCGAGAGACGTAGTGATGAACTGCATCGCGGGAATCAATTGATCCGCCGGAATGCCCTTGAGCACCTGGATATTCTTGTACTGCTCCTCTGCTTTCCTAGTCCCGTCAGGCAGCGGATTAACTGAAGCGTGCGGAGTTCCGGCCGATTGCGCCTTCGCAACGTCCACCACAACTTCACCAACCAAGAGAAATACGATCATCCCGAAAACAAATGCCAGTGTCTTCTTCATCAATGAAAGCCTCACGAGGAAAATTAGGATCACATTCGTCAGCGACTTCCGCGGCATTTCTCCGCGAACTCCGCGATTTAAGATTTTTCTCGCGTAATCAAGGCCGATTGCTGTACACGTACTTACCCGAAACCTCAGCCACAACAAACTTCTCGGGTAACAGTCCGTCGACTCGTGCCTTCTGATGCGGGGGCACAAACAAGAATACCCGCCCGCTCCCCGCCCAGTCGCTCTGCAAGTCCGCGTCGCTCAAATAAATCTTGGGCGCATCCGCAAACGTCGAACCGAACCACATCGAAGTCGTCCGCCCTTCCACCAAATCAATGGGCTGCCGCAGATAAAACAGCAACGACGACCCAAAAGCCTGGTCGCCATAAATCATGACTTTGTCCCCCGGCCGCTCGCGCGCCGCGATCTCCTGAGCCAGTTGCTTCGACGAAAGATAGGGACCGAATCGCGCCAAAGCGATGTGCGCGGCTATCAGAAACACCGCCAATCCCGCCGCCAGCGTCCAAGTCGCAGCATAATGCCGCCGCCGTAAACGTAGAATGAATGACATCGCCGGAACCACCAGCAGCACTACGGCAGCCAGCGCCGCCGGCAAGCGCAGCGCGGCAAACGACGCATAACTCAAATCCAGCATGTGCGATGTCGATAGCGTATACGCGCTCGTATCCTGTTCGCTCAGCAAACGTCCAATATCCGGCTCGAACGGCAGTTTCCGCGACTGCCACAGCCCCACCATCAGCATGGCGCTAGCCGCAACTCCAATCACCGCCAGCAAGCCTGCGGAAGCCGTCAGCCAGCCCGCGCGCAATCCGCTTTCGCACTCCCTCTGCTCGCACTGCGCCACGCCATCAGCAAGCAATAACAGAAGTGGCAAGTACGCGGGGAACGTGTAGTACTCCTGGTTGGTCGAGATCGCAAAGAAGATCAGCACCACCCCCGCCCATAACCAGCACAGCAGACGTGTTCGCACAGCAAAGTCGCTTCGCCGTCGAACGTTCCCGCCTATGCCCCCTCTGCCGCGCCATCCGCGCCACTCCTGCACTGCAATCTTCACCGCAGCCGGGAGATACAAACTCCATGGGAACAACCACACCAGGTGCAGCGACCAGTAAAGCGTCGCCGGAAGCTTGTTGTAATCCCGCGGATATCTCTTCCCCAGAAATCGCAGAAAATGTTCATTCACAAAATAAAACCATAAGAAACCGTGATGTTCGGCTGTGCCGGGATTGCGTAAACCCGCAAGAATGTGCCAGGGCGCGGCGATCACCAAAAACAGTGCGAGCCCCGAAAGCATCCGGAACTCCCGCCACCGCCGCCACTCTCCCGTAACCAGCAGAAAGAAAAATGCCGCCCCGCACGGAAATACCAGCGCGATCAGCCCCTTGGTCAGCACGCCCAACGCCATCATCGCGTATCCGGCGTACCATCGCCATGCGTCGGCTTCCGGCTCCAGTGCGGTAAGAAAAAAATACAGCGCCGCCGCAATCAATAGGCTCAGCAGCACTTCCGGAATCAAGACTCGCGTAAACAGATACACTCCCGCGCAGGTGTAGACAAAGAGCGCCGCATAAATCCCCGTCCGTTCCCCGAACGCCCGCCGCCCCCAACAAAACGCCAGCACTCCCAGCAGCATCACCGACAGCACCATCGGCAATCGCGTGCTGAATTCGTTTACGCCCAGAATCTTGTAACTCACCGCCACCAGCCAGTAAGGCAACGGCGCCTTCTCCAAATACCGGACGCCATTCACATGCAGCGTGACGTAATCTCCGCTGACCACCATCTCGCGCGCCGCCTCCGCGTGCGTGCTGTCAGCGTCATCCAGCAGCCCCGGCGTAAACATCGACCCCACATAAACCGCCAGAAACACCGCAGCCAACGCCCAGCAAGCCACCCTGGGCCCGCGCTCGATCTGCCCCGGGTTTTTCAATTGCAAAATGACCCGATCACCAAATCGCTCAATTCTCTTTCTGTCGGATAAAAAACTTCCACTTGTCCAGCGCGGCCGGAACCGCAACGTCAAAAAATCCCACCATCATTTCCTGCGAGGTCTGGTCGCCCCACGTCACCATCTTCCCCGGATCAGGATTATGCGGATTGTTCTTCGAATTGTCATACCATGCCACCGCCCGCAACTTTGTTCCCGCCTTCAACTCCCGAGGCTCCGCCAGTTTGTAACTCAACTGCCAATGAAAGTGATAATTCACCCGCAGCAGCGTCTCCACGCTTCCGTCGTCGTGCACAATGTCATATTCAAAACGCTTTCCGCGCAGGTGCATATGCGGAAACATGCTGAGCAAAGTGCAATCGTTGGGCAATGTCCCCTGCACTTCTACGCGAAAGTTCTCTGCCCCCGGTGGAATGATCAGCGCATGATTGTTCAACTGCAGCGTAATCACCCTCTGCTTCGGCGGACTCTTCGCGAACACCAGCCCTACGCTAGTGTCATCGTTCGCCGCCGCGCCGTTGGTGGTGTAGTGCATCTGGAACACCAGATCTGATCCTGCCGGCACGAACTTCGCCATGCCCGCTGCCCACTGGTCCGGCGCGCTACCCGGCGCGTACACCAGCAGCAGATCGCTGGTAGTTTCGTGCGCTTGCCGCCGTTCCTCCGGATCGCTCAACATCAACGCCGTGAAAGGTGAGCCTACCGGCGCATGCCGTAGCCATGCCGAATCCGGAGGCCGGATGTACACCACGGCATGGTGCACATGCGCCGCGCTCGAAGGCCGCACCTCGGCCATCTGCACCCACTTGTCCTCCGCAAAATGCGTGGGCGCAATCTCGTACGTGTATTCCACTTCGCCGCGCGCCGGAATCTGCACCGGCATGGGCATCTTCACTACAAACTCCGGCTGCGGAATAGTCCAGCCTTCACTCCACGTCAGCGGCGCGGGAGCATCCCGCGCGTCCCCCGCAGGCGCTCCGCCCTTTGCCCAAGCCGTAATCGTTGCAATCTGCTCCTCACTCAGCGACGGATCATTCGCAAAGTGTCCATATCGCGGATCGGCAAACCATGGCGGCATCATCTTCATCTCAACAGCGGCGGCAATTTTCGCCGCCCATGGACGGGTCTGCTCATAAGTCACCAGCGGCATCGGCGCAGCTTCCCCGCTCCGGTGGCAACTCTGGCACTTGTTTTGAAGGATCGGAAGCACATCCCCATAAAAGGTGGGCGCTGAAGTCTTTTCGCCCCGTGCGGGAGCCGAACCCGGCATTTGCAGGAGCGCTCCCGTCAACAGCAGAGCGACCGCCGCAGCAACAACCGTCTCAAGTTTCATCACGAGCGCAGAAACTCCAAAGTCAGCGCCCACGCCTGCCGCGCCGAGTGCGGTTCATACGCAGCGCGCTCGTCACAAAAAAATCCGTGGTCCGCCCGCGAAAATTCTGCATTCACATAAACTTTCTGCTGCGCGGTTAAAGCCTCGGTCACCGCCCTGCGGTGCTCCGGCGTAATGTGCTTATCCAGCCCACCCCAGATGAGCAACAACGGCGCCTGCGCGTTCGCAGCCCGATCAAGCAACCCGGGCGCGATGCCTCCTCCATAAAACGAAACTGCGGCGTGCAGCGCGACCACACTGTTGGCCAGAAACGAAACCCGCCCGCCCATGCAAAATCCCACGCTGGAAATCTCATTCGCGCTCACTTGCGCATTGGAACGCAGCCATTCATACGCGGCCCGCACATCCAACTCCGCCGTCTCGGTTGTCACGGCCCGTGCGTGCGGCATCACAGCCGGAAAGTCTGTATAGCTGCCTTCAAAGCCCGGCGGCGCCGTCCGATGAAATAACTCCGGAGCAATCGCGACATATCCCTCCGCGGCAAACCGTTCGCACACATTGCGGATGTGACCGTTAACTCCAAATGCTTCCTGAAACACGAGCAGCCCCGGCTGCGGCCCACCCCGCGCTGGACGCGCCACATAAGCCGCCATCCGTGTCCCGTCTGCAACCGCCAGTTCCACTTTTTCTTTTACGATTGCTGCTCCACTCATATTTTTTTCCGACCTTGCAGATTTCCACCCGCCGTATGCCGCTGAAGGTATTCAGGTGCGGTGTTCCTAGTCTCGCATACCCGGCAACCATCCAGCGGCGCATTCCGTCGTACTCCGCGCACTCCGCGGCCGTTCTCCGTGCCCTCCGCGTTTTAGGGTTTTGCATTTGCTGCACCTGAGACACGTCTCCGCGCAAAAATGCTACAGTAAATGATTCATGTCCGCCCCCAATTCCCTCTTCGTTCGCGCCTGCAAGTCTAAACCTGTCAACCGCACTCCGGTCTGGTTCATGCGCCAGGCAGGGCGCTACATGCCCGAGTATCGCGCCATCCGCAAGCAACATTCCCTGCTTGAAATCTGCAAGAAGCCCGCGCTCGCCGCCGAAGTCACCATCACCGCCGCCGAAATTCTCGGAGTCGACGCCGCCATCATCTTCGCCGACCTCCTGCTGCCTCTCGAAGTCATGGGCCTGCCCTTTCACTTTTCCTCCGGAGAAGGCCCCGTCATCGAGAAGCCAGTGCGCACAACGGCGGACGTCGCCCAACTCCGCACCGATCGCGCTGCGGACCTCGGCTATGTTTCCGAGGCAGTAAGTCTCGTCGCGAAACATTTCGCCGGAAAAGTTCCCGTCATCGGATTCTGCGGTGCGCCCTTCACCCTAGCCAGCTACATGATCGAGGGCGGAGGGTCCCGCCACTACCTCCACGCCAAGAAAATGATGTACAACTCCCCCGCAGACTGGGACGAGTTGATGCGAAAGTTGGTCGCCGTCACTGCCGAATACTCCGCCGCCCAGGTGCGCGCCGGCGCAGATGCCATTCAGATTTTCGACAGTTGGGTCGGCTGCTTAAGCGTGGAAGACTACCGCCGCTATGTACTGCCGCACGTCACCAGCCTCGTCCGTAATTTGCAGAAGACGGGCGCGCCCATCATTTATTTCGGCACCGACAGCGCCACGCTGCTGCCCGCCATGAATGAAACCGGAGCCGAAGTTATCGGCCTGGACTGGCGCATCCCGCTCGACATTGGTTGGAGCAGTCTCGAGCATCGCTGCGCCGTACAGGGCAATCTCGACCCCGTCCTGCTGTTCGCGGATTGGAAGGAATTGAAGACTCGCGCCGAACAGATTCTTCAACTCGCCGCCGGACGCCCCGGCCACATCTTCAATCTAGGCCACGGCATCCTGCCCGAAACCCCAGTGGAAAATGTGAAAAATCTGGCCCGCCTCGTTCAAGAATATTCTGCCGCTCTCGCTGTCGATAACACTCGCGAACTCAAAGCCGGACCCCGAAAGCCGAAAACCGAAAGCCGAGTCCCATGACTCGCATCGCCATCATCGGCGGTGGCATCTCCGGACTCACCGCCGCTTTTGCCCTCGAAGAGGCTCGCCAGGCTGGCACAGCCGAATATGTCCTCTATGAATCCTCGCCAAGTCTCGGCGGCGTCCTCCGCACCGAGCACATCCACGGCTGCATCGTCGAAGCGGGCCCCGATTCCTTCATCACCGAGAAACCCTGGGCCGCCGATCTCTGCCGCACCCTGGGCATCGGCGATCAACTAATCGGCTCGAATGATGCTGACCGCAAGACCTACATTCTTGTCCGCGGCCAACTCATCCCCCTGCCCGACGGCCTGATGTTCATGGTCCCAACCAAAATTCTGCCCACGGGACTCTCGCCGCTTTTTTCCTGGAGCACCAAGCTCCGCATGGCCCGGGAACTTCTCCATCCCCCTCGCACCGCCGAGGCCGACGAAAGCGTAGCCTCCATGGTCGAGCGCCACTACGGCGCAGAGATGGTCGACCGTCTCGCCGACCCGCTCCTCTCCGGCGTCTACGGCGGCGAAGCCGCCAACCTCAGCGTGCGCGCCGTTCTAGCCCGCTTCGCAGAAATGGAGCGCACTCACGGCAGTCTGGGCCGCGCCATGCTGGCCGCCAGAGCAAGAATGAAGCGGAACTCAAGCAATCCCGCTCCACCTCTCTTCACTTCTCTCAAGAACGGCATGCAGCAACTCGCCAAAACCCTCGTCCCGCGGCTCAATCCGGCCTCGTTGCTAACCAACACTCCGGTGCAATCCATTCAGCCCCGAACCGGAGGCTGGAGCGTCTCTGCAGGTCTGAAATCGGATCACTTCAACGCCATCATTCTCGCCGTGCCCGCGCTCGCCGCCGCGCAAATTCTCTCCGCGTGCAGCCCCGAACTCTCTGCCGAACTCGCGGCCATCGCCTACAGCTCTTCCATCACCGTCGGCCTCGGCTATGATCGCGACGTCCGCCAATCGCTCCCGCCCGGCTTTGGATTTCTCGTGCCCCGCAGCGAAGGCAAGCGCCTGCTGGCCGCGACCTTCGTCCACAACAAGTTCCCCCACCGCGCCCCCGAAGACCGCGCCGTGCTCCGCTGCTTCTTCGCCGGATCGAATGCGGAAAATATTTGGCAACTCTCGGACGACGCCATCATCGCAGTAGTCCGCAACGAACTGCAGCAGATCTTAGGATTACGCGCAGCGCCTCTCTTCGCCCGCGTCTATAAATGGAAATCCGCCATGGCCCAATACGGCGTCGGCCACCTCGAACGTTTAGACCGCATCGAGCGTCTCCGCCAGCAATTACCCGGCCTCGCCTTGGCCGGCAACGCCTACCGCGGCATCGGCATCCCCGACTGCGTCCGCTCCGGCCAGGACGCAGCCAAGCAAGTTCTTGATGACCAAATACTCAGCGAAAAACCCGCGTGATTTTGGGTGGCTGCGATTAAGAGCCGCGAAACTGACGGCGGCTTCAGCCTCTGAGCTAACGCCGAATCCTAAGCCGGAACATCCACCTTCCCCCTCTGCTCCCGCCGCACCCGCGCCGCCACCAGCCGAATCTCGTCATAGGTGACCTCTGGCGGCAAAGCATCTTTCAAAGGCCTCAGCCCATTGACCCCAAGCTTCACGCAAGCCGCCTCGATCACCGCTAACTTGTTTCGATCAATCCACGCGGGATCAAACTCCAGCTCTCCCCGCTCCACAAGATTCGCCACAGCGTTCACCACAGTAGACAACTGCCGCCCGCGAATCTTCGCGATGTCTTCGAAAGTGTTTCCCGCATGCAGCAGCCGCATAGTCTCAAGCGCAGGCGCCGTAATCTTCTCAGGAGCAGCCGAAGCACGAGCGCCATTGCAGTAGCGCTCCAGCGCGGCAAGAATCCCACGCCCATACACGTCAGCTTTCCGCTCGCCGATTCCGGTAATGCTTAACAGCTCGGCCATCGACGACGGGCGCCGCCGGCAAATTTCCTCCAGCGTTGTGTCATGCAGCACAACAAACGCGGGGATGCCCTGTTCCCTGGCCGTAACCCGCCGCCATTCCCGCAAGTATTCGCTTAGCCCCACATCCGCGCTAGACACACCCAGCTCCACCACAGATTCCTTCCCGGCATAGCTCACGCCACGAACCGGCGCCGTCATCCACTCCGCCGCGCTTCCGCACACATCGCAAGCGTCGCACTTCTCCCACTTCGGAGCCTCTCCAAAATGCCCGCAAATCTGCCGGTGCCGGCAGCGCTTCGACTCCACAAACTGCCGGATAACCCGGTACCGCTCCCAAGCCCGCTCGCGTTCCGCCGCGTCCGTAATCTGATTGGCAAAAAATCCCAGCAGCCCCGCATCTTTCTTCTGCCACAGCAAAACACAATCCGCGCTCGCCCCGTCGCGACCCGCCCGTCCCGCCTCCTGGTAGTACTGCTCGATCGACTTCGGCAGCGACAAATGAATCACCGCCCGCACTGCCGCCTTGTTGATGCCCAAACCAAAAGCAATCGTCCCCACGAGCACCCGCACCTCGTCCGACATCCACCGTTCCTGATTGCGCCGCCGGTCCTCGCTCCCCATCTTGCCGTGATAACCAACCGCGGCAATCTCCCGATCGCCCAGAAAATCCACCGTCTCCTCCACGCGATTAATCGTAGGAGAATAAACAATCACATTGCTGCCCGAATAACTGCGCAACCCCCGCACCAGCAACTCCATCTGCTCCAGCCCTTCGCACTCGCGCACCAAATACCGCAGGTTCGACCGGTAAAAGCTGGCAATATATTTATCGGGATTGCGCAACTGCAGTTGCGCCAGAATGTCATGCCGCACATGCCGAGTAGCGCTGGCCGTAAAAGCCGCGATCGGACGATCGGGAAACTTCGTGCGCAGCTTATTCAACTGCCGGTACTCAGGCCGGAACTCATGCCCCCACTCGGATATGCAGTGCGCCTCATCGATCGCAAAAAATGCAACCGGCACCTGCTGCAACCAACCCATAGTGTCGCCGCGAGCAATGCGTTCCGGCGAAACATAAAGCAGCCGGTAAGCCCCCTCCCGAGCCTGCTTCATCACCTTCGACTGCTCGCTGTCGCTAAGCGTGCTGTTAAGCACCGCCGCCGGAATCCCCATCTGCGCCAACTGCGCCGCCTGATCCTGCATCAGCGCGATCAGCGGCGAAATCACCACCCCCGTCCCGCCCGATACCACCGCCGGTAACTGATAGCACAAAGACTTGCCACCGCCCGTAGGCATCACCACGCAAGTGTCGTGTCCGGCCAGCAAACTGCGCACAATCCGCTCCTGCAGCGGACGAAACGTGCTGTACCCCCAGTACCTTCGCAGCGGCGCAAGCAAGTCCGTTTCCGGCATCATGTAAAGAAGTATAGGCTCAGGCGAATATTAGGAGAAAGTAGAATCGCAGATTTTTGGTGAGACTTCCCCAACTGGGAACTCCCGTATGCCCCAGCTTGGATTCTTCGCGTCCTTCGCGGCCTTTCTTAGCGCTTTTATGGTTAAAAAGCCTTTGACCGCTGACCGCGCAGACCGCAGAGAAACCTGCGGGGACTAAGAGCAACACCATCCTTTACAATTTCCCAATGCACTTCCTGCTAATCCTCCTAACCGCCACTGTCCTGGCCCAGTCCAAGCCGCAAACCCATCCCTCCAACACCACCGAAAGCCTTCGCGGCGCCAGCGCCGTCTCGCAAAACATCGCCTGGGCCTCCGGCACGCACGGCACCTATCTCCGCACCATCGATGCCGGCCGCACCTGGCTCCCGGCCCAGGTCCCAGACGCCGCCGCGCTCGACTTCCGCGCCGTAGTAGCCTTCTCCGCCGACGAAGCCTTCCTCATGTCCGCCGGTCCCGGCGACCAGTCCCGCATCTACCACACCAGTGACGCCGGCAAAACCTGGCAGCTCCAATTCACCAACACCAATCCCAAAGGCTTCTTCGACTCCATGGTCTTCTGGGATCGCACCCACGGCATAGTCTTAGGCGACCCCATCCCCGATGAAACCGGAAAAGACACCGGCCAACTAAAATTCGAACTCCTAAGGACGAACGACGGCCAAACCTGGACATCAATTCCACCCGCTCAACTCCCCCCAGCAATAGAAGGTGAAGGCGCCTTCGCGGCCAGCAACTCCTGCCTCGCGATCTTATCCACCCCTGTCATCCTGAGCGGAGACACGCATCCCGCAAAGCGGGATGCGTGTCGCAGTCGAAGGACCCCTTGCACCTCTGAAGCGCCCGCGGCAACGCAGGGATTTCTCTCCACGGCCCCGTCCGTCCCCACCACCCCGTCCGCGCAACCAGCGCAGCCAACGCAACCGTGGAAGAACGGCGCTTCAGCGCCGCGTGCGCCATCAGAAGAAAACAGGGCTTCAGCCCCTGAGGGGAATGACCCCAACATCTGGTTCGCCACCGGCGGCCGCGCCGCCCGCGTCTTCCACTCCCCCGACCGCGGCCAAACCTGGCAAGTCTTCGACACCCCCATCATCCACGGCCAGGATTCCACCGGAATCTTCTCCATCGCTTTCCGCGATCCCCTGCACGGCGTAATCGCCGGAGGCGACTACAAACACCCCGACCAGGACGGCCCCAATCTCGCCTTCACCAACGACGGCGGCAAAACCTGGACCCTTTCTCCAATCCGCCCCCAAGCCTACTTCTCCGCCGCAGCCTACGATCGCCGCATCAAAAATCCCAAGACCAAAGATTTTGACGACAACCAGGCCCAACCCCGCATCTTCCTCATAGCCCCCAAATTCCTCTTCGACTTCCGCCCGCCAAGAAATCCCACCCGAATCAGCCCCAGCAAAAAATCCGCAATCCAATTCAACGCCATAAGCCCCTATCCCCAAGGCGGAGCCCTCGTAGTAGGCCCCAAAGGCTCCATAGCCATAATCCCGTAAGAAGGCTTTACCTCGTGAACCCCTGTGCCCCCGTGGTTAAAGCTTTTGACTTTCGCCTCCAAAAGTCCCCCCTCCCAAAGTTTCCAAAAATCCCAAACAACCCTTGCCCCCCGGACCGAAACCCATTACCCTATCCAGACTGGCATCCGTAATGTTCAACCCGCACCCCAACCTGGCGGATGAAGTCAACCACGCTATCATCCAATCGGAAATCGAGGGCGGAGTCTTTCTCAACGATCTTCCGCCTTCCACAATCCTGCACATTCAAACCATGCATCACTGCTACACCGCCGTTCTTCTCGGCGGCAGCGACGCTCTTATCTCCGGCCATCCCGAATTCTGTCCCGACCCAGTTCAAGTAGCCATCGCCGGTTCCACCTGGGGAGGCTCCATGCTCAAGCTCCAATATGTAGGCCGCGGCATGCACCTCGAATTCCGCCACCCCGAATATCCCACTCCCATAGTCACCTCACCCATCCAGGAAATCCGCGACACCCAACCCATCCACGTAGCCCCGCGCGAAATGGACCACCTCCTCGACTAAAATAAGCCCCGGTCTTTACCCTGTGACCCTCTGTGCCCTGAGCCTGCCCTGAGTGGAGCCGAAGGGTGGTAAAGATTTTTGCGTGCGCCGCCTCCTCACTCTTGTCATCCTGAGCGAAACAAGCGCTGAAGCGAAGCGCCAGCGCTTGTGCAGAGAAGGACCCCCCAACCGCTGCCATTACCACAGCCGCCGCAAGGCATTTCCACCACGGCACTCTTTCAGAATTCTCCGTGCCTCCTGGTGAATTCTCAACGTCGTCTTTACCCCGTGTTCCCCCGCGTCCTCTGTGGTAAAGGCTTTCTTGCCGGCAAAACGCCCCATTGACTTGCGAAGCCCCGCACTCTAACATCCTGCCGAGGCCCGAAACCCGAAGCCCGAACTCCCATGACCATCACCACCCGCGAAGTCAGCCACGTCACCATCGTCAACATCAACGGTCGCATCACCCTGGGCGACGAAACCGGACTCCTCCGCGACACCGTCCGCCAGTTGATCGCCCAGGGCAAAAAGAAAATCATTCTCAACCTCGCCAACGTCGATTACATCGACTCCTCCGGCGTCGGCGAACTGGTCAGCAGCTACACCACCGTCCGCAACTCCGGCGGCGAACTAAAACTCCTCGCCCTCACCAAAAAAGTTCAGGACGTCCTCTACATCACCAAGCTCTACACCGTCTTCGACATCAAAGACGACGAATTCACCGCCGTAAAATCCTTCGACTACTTCTTCGCCAAATAAGCTGCAGATGGTGCGGACCTTCTCTACTTTGTCATCCTGAGCGGAACAAGTGCTAAGCGAAGCGCAGGCACTTGTGCAGTCGAAGGACCCCTTGCGCTCAAGCAGCGGCCTCGGCCTTGAAAGGCGTTCTCACGGAATTGCTGTCCGCGGAGCGAAGCTCCGCCGTTAGAGACCAGCGGAACAAGCAAGCAGCCTATTCGGATTTTGGGCGGCGCAGCGCTTCCAGCGCTGCGATTAGAGATCACCTATGATCCGGGGGCTTCAGCCCCCGAGCTGCATTCGCAATAGCTCAAGATAGACCCTTCCTCAGGGGATTTTGAGTGTAATGGCCTGTTAGCAACAGTTGACTTCCGGCCCGACCGAATCTTCGCAAGGTCCGGCAGCGACGCCGATCCTACGATAACGTTCTAGCTGGCACGGCCAATCGGAGGATGAGTGATGAAGACTTGCCTGAAGAAGCTTTTGTTCGGAGCGCTCTTTCTCTGTGCGGCGACTTCCCTCGGGCAGGTTCCTCTGGCGCCACTCGACGCGAAACAACTCGCTTCCATCGACGATTTCGTCAATCACGAGATGGCCCGCCAGCGCATTCCCGGTCTCGCGCTTGGCATTTACAGTCGCGGCCGCATCCTGGCCGCCAAGGGGTACGGCCTGGCCAACGTCGAGCTCAATGTGCCGGTCAAACCTGAGACCCTCATGCAATCCGGTTCCGTCGCCAAACAGTTCGTCTCTGCTGCAATCATGATGCTCGTAGAAGAGGACAAAGTCTCTCTCGACGACAGCATCGCGAGATACTTCCCCGATGCCCCCGCCACCTGGAAGCCGATCCTGATCAAAAACCTGCTGTCGCACACTTCGGGTCTGTCGGAGTACGAGAGCCCCGACCGCACCGGTCCGAACGGCCCATTCTATTTCCGCCTCGATTTCACTGAAGATGAGTTGGCAAAGAAGATCGAGGCTCTTCCCATCGAGTGGGCGCCAGGCGAGAAATGGGACTATCGCAACACTAACTACGCGCTGCTCGGCATCATCATTCACAAAGTCACGGGCATGCCATACGCAGAGTTTCTTAGCGAGCGCATCTTCAAGCCGCTGGGTATGACCTCGACGCGGCCCATCAGCGAACGCGAAATCATCCTGAACCGTGCCGCCGGTTACGAGATCGACCGCAACGGCGAGCTTAAGAACCAGCAATGGGTCTCGCCAACCTTCAACTCCACCGCCGACGGCACGCTCTACTTCAACGTGCTCGACCTGGCGAAATGGGACGACGCGTTATACGGGACGAAGCTGCTGAAGCAATCGAGCCTCGACCGGATCTGGACCGTGTATCCGCTCAATAACGGAAAGCCCAATCCGGCGGGTTACGGCTTCGCTTGGCTCATCGGCGCGCAGGACGGTCACAAGCGCATCGAGCATGGCGGAGCCTGGCAGGGATTCACCTGCCGAATTTCTCGTTATCCCGACGACAGCCTTACCGTTGCGGTGCTTACCAACCTCGAAGCCAGCTACTCCAAGCCGGCCGTAATCGCGCACGTGATCGCTGGCCTGGTCAATCCCACGCTGACCGTACCCAAGCTGGAGGCGGTTGCCGACGACCATCCAGAATTAGCCGAGAGGCTCAAAAAGCTTCTGGATGAAATTGTCGCGGGCACTGACATTCGCCCCGAGACAAGCCCGCAACTGGCGGCTCTCATTACGCCGGACGAGGCGAAACAGATCCAACAGCGGCTGGCGAAACTCTGGCCAGGAGGAACACTCACGCTCGTGAAGCGCGATAAGGGGATCGAGGGTGGGGCGCAATGGATCTCCACATACCGCCTGAGCAAAGGTGGCGATGCCATGCTGCTGGTGTTCGGCTTGCGCGCCGACGGAAAAATCGTGGACCTCGGCCGGATGCCGAATCGCGAATACCAATGACTCACTCGCGTGGCAAGCCCCTCCGCCCTGTTGTTTATTCCGCTGGCAGTTTCTAAGTGAAGTGGACTGCTGCTCAATTGGCGTAACATCGCCATAACACTCATTGACCACGCCGGGGGGTGAGTGCATTCACAGTACATACATCCGAAGCATCCACCAGACAAGGAGTATCGCGACGATGGCCCCCGCGACGTGAACAATCCAGTCGCCAGCGGTTTTCGGCTTCCCAAAATTGAACATGCGACAATGGTAGCAGGCCCCGCGCAGGAGGCGTAGTATCCCGATAACGCTCAAATTCGACACTATTTCCCATACTCCCGCACTTCCCCATCCACCGACACCGCCACATACTTCCGCATCTCCACATCCCGAAACTGCACCACCTGATGTTTCTCCCGCGCCAGCTTCCCCCACCGGCTGGGCTTCTCCGGATTCTGCTCAATCGCCTCCATCACCCGCCCATTCACTCGAAACGAAACCATCCGCAGCCGCCCGCGTCCCACCCGCGCCGCGCGAATCTTCTGTCCCTCAAGCAAAACTTCCTCGCCATTCATCAGCTGCGCGGCCACCGATCCCAAGATTTTCTCGACTTCATTCAAGCTCATGACGCACTCTCCGAAAATCTAATGTGTGGCGCCGGGTCCGAGACCCCGGGCCCGTCTGCAAGCCACCCGCCCGCGGGCAGCGCTCTAACTGACCACTGCACACTGTCGCGATCAGCCAATACCCATGTAAAATGGTACGTTTTCGACGCCAAGAAATATTCCGGCCGAGAGCGCTTCACGATCCTTAAATGTAAAGGAGCGCCACATGAGAAATACACGCTTCCCGCGACGAAGAACCTTCTTTCCAGCCGGCCTGCTGATATTACTCGCGGCAGCGGCCCTTGATTATGAAGCTTGGCCTCAAAGCACTCCGGCCTCGCGATCGCCGAAGCCTGCGGCAGAAGCGAAGGCGATTCTGGAAGTCATACAGTGGTCGGCAATATACGGTTACGATATAGGCATGAAGCAACCTTGGTACGTAACGTCTCAGCGCCATTTTGTATATCTGCGGATCTTTTCTGATCGGACTGCTGAAGCCGAGAACCAGTGGGACCAAACCATGAAAAGGACGGTTTTGACGCAAGGCGAGTTTGACAAGCTTCAATACTTCTTGGATAGGCCTGACGTACTGAATCTTGGGCTCGATGCCAAATTCGATCTCTTAAAAAGTCTAAATTATCCTGCCAGCGCCATGCCACGTCCTTATCAGACCTGGGACGCCATGCTTCAACACAGTAAAGTTCAACAAAGAATTCAAATTCACGATCTGGACGGTTACCTTTACGACTCGGATCGTTACCCTCAGGATGCGCAGAAAACTGTGCCCGGCACAGTAGTGAAACTAGGCTGCACAGTTGAAGACTTGAGAACTAGCGTCACCGGCAAACCGAGTGGCAGAGAGAAGCAATGCCAGGAGGCTATTGCGAAATGAACCAAACAAGTTAACAGCCCGCTTCCAATCCACTTACTACCAGCCCCAACCACCAACATGGGACAAAGCGTCCGCCAAAACACCCGAAAAGCCCCCGTCCATCCCACTCTAACGACCCAGATCCCCCCGCACAAAAAAAGGAAAGCGCGCGCTCTCACGGGCCACTGACCACTAGCCGCTACTTACTTTTCCTCGAAGCATCCCGGTCACCTTCTCATAATCATCCACCGAAGCATACTCAATCACAATCTTCCCCTTGCCATGCCGGTCCCGAATCCGCACCCGCATCCCCAACGTCCGCTCCATATCCGTCTGCGCCGCCCGCACATTCGGATCCATCCACCGCGCCCCGCCTCCCTTCTTTTTCTCCCCCGGCATCGTCTGCCCCGGCAGCAAAGGAAACGACCCGTTGACCCGCATCACCCGGTCTTCAATCTGATCCCACTTCAACTTGTGCGTTACCACTTCCTCCGCGATTTCCTCGATGTAGTCGTCGTTTTCCAGCCGCAAAATCTCCCGCGCGTCCGAAAAGCTGAGCCGCTCCTCCAGCATCCAGTCCATCACCCGCTGCGGCAGCCGCAGCAGCCGCATGTAATTCGATACCGTCTCCCGCGACAGCCCGATCCGCTCAGCTATCTGTGACTGCGTCAACTTAAACTCCAGGCTAAGCACCCGGAATGCCTCCGCCTGCTCCAGCGGATTCAAATCCTCGCGCACGATATTCTCGAGCACGGTCATCTCTGCCGCCTGCTGCGGCGAAAGCCGCCGCACCAGCGCCGGTATCGTCTCCTTCTCCGCCAGCTTGGAAGCCCGCAACCGCCGCTCCCCCAGTACCAGCGTGTACCGCCCCTCCTCCTCCGCCGGCCGTACAACAATCGGCTGCACCACCCCATGTTCCTTGATCGAATCCCGCAGCTCCTGCAGCATCCCCTCATCAAACACATACCGAGTCTGATAAGGATTCTTGTCAATCGCTTCGATCGGAAGGAACACCACCCGGTTCCCAACAATCCGGTCATCCGCCACAGCCTGAATAGAAATCACCTCATCATCGGAGTGAGCCTCAAACGTAGGGACACCCAATGTGGGGGCAGCTAATCCGGGGACAGCCAATGTGGGGACGGGCGCATTCGCGAGCCTGCCCTGAGCGGAGTCGAAGGGTCCCGCCGCGTAAGCGGCGTCCTGCTCGTGTGGGTCGGACACTCCTGTCCGACTAGCGTCCAGCATCTGCGAAGCCGGAGGCTCAAGACCAGCCTCCGCCAGATCACTCTTGTCATTCCGAGCAAAGCGAGGAACCTGCTGTTCGCCGGCGCGACTACTACCCTCCGCACTCGCCTCACTGTCGGCAACCGGTGTCGCACTGATGGCTGACGGCTGATGGCTGACGGCTGACGGCTGTTCCGCAACCACCCGAGGCCCCGGCAACAAAGCACCCAACCCCCGCCCCAAAGCCCGCCGCTTCTCCACCTTCGACTCCTCTTTCTTCTCCACAACCCCCGCCCCCGCCACCTTCTCCGCCGCCGAAGTAGTAGTCATAAATGGTTTACCCCGTGAACCTCTGTGTTAAAAGCTCTTGCCTTTGCTTTGAAAGGGCGCGGCTTCCAGCCGCGCCGTAAGAGTCCCCCCAAAAAACAACACCGCCTTCAGCCGGCAAAAAGCCTTGTCATTCCGAGCCCGCTTGCAGCCGCGGAACGCGGCGAAAGCGAGTCGAGGAACCTGCTGTCCTGTCCCGGACATTTGCTCTGTCATCCTGAGCGGAGCACGCGCTTGCGCGCAAAGCGCAAGCACCTGCGCAGTCGAAGGACCCCCTATAACCTCAAGCACCACCGGCCTCAAAAGGCGTTCCCTCGGAACAGCCGATGGCATTCTGCTCCGGCACACCAGCCCCCGACACCTAACCCAACCCCTCAAGGGACCTCCTTGCGCGCTGCGTGCTCGGATGACCCTTACCCAACGTCTGCTCAAACATCTTCAGCGCCCGCTCAAAGCAAGCACGCGCCCCCGCCAAGTCTCCCAGGGCCTTGAGGACCCCCCCGAGATTACACGCCCAAACGGCCACATCGGGATGCCGTCCTAGAGCCGCCTCACCAATCTTCAGCGCCCGCTCATAGCAGGCACGCGCCCCCGCCAAATCGTCTGAGTCCTCAAGCACGTTCCCGAGATTGTTCACGACGGTAGCCACGCTTGGGTGGTCCGGCCCGTAAGCCGCCTCCACGATCCTCAGCGCCCGCTCAAAGTTCGCCCGCGCCCCGGCGAGATCCCCCAACTCTCGAAGTACGCTCCCGAGATTGTTGACGAGGGCGGCGACGTCCGGATGATCAGGGCCGTAAACCGCCTCGTCAATCCTGAGCCCCCTCTGAAAGCACGCCTGCGCTCCTGCCAAATCACCCAAGCCCCGAAGCACGCCCCCGAGATTCGCAATCCAAACGGCGACGTCCGGATGGTCGGAGCCGAGAGTCGCCTCGCCAATCCTCACCGCCCGCTCAAGATGGGCCCTCGCCCCAGCTAGGTCCCCCAAACTCCTAAGAAGAAGGCCTAGTATGCTAAGGCTGATCGCCAAATTCCGATGTTCAGGCCCAAGTTCAGCCTCCTCAATTCTCAGCGCCCGCTCAAGATGCACCTGCGGTCCGGCCAGATCCCCTCCCTCCCGCAGCACGTTCCCGAGATTGCTGGCAACAGCCGCCACGCCCGCGCTATCTTGGCCATAGACAATCTCAGCAATCCTCAGCGCTCGCCCCAGCACGGACCTGGCCGCCAATAACTCAGCGCGGCCGCCGAGATATAGGCCAACGTCGTTAAGCAGGGTGGCAGAAGCCTCCAGCCCAACCCGCAATCCCTCGGAGTGCTCCGCTGAAGCCATAGCATGTGACAGCAGCCGGGAAGACGCCGCCCATGTATCAATGTCCTTGGTCCTGTACGGAAAAGCAGATCTCACCAGCTTCACCGCCGCCTCGGCCCACCTCTTCCGCCCCGCCTCATCCAACCGATCCCGCACCACCGCCTGCACCAGCCGATGCACCGAAATTGCCCCGCCCTGCACCTCAACCAGCGAATACCTCCGCAGCGCCGCAACCGCAGCGTCCCACTGCAAATCATCCGTAACCGCCGCCGCCAAGGGCTCCGGCAACAACTCAACCCCACCCCGCAACATCTGCCGCCCAATATCATCCGGAGCAAGAAACGCACACAAATTCATCAACTGCCCCGCCGCCTCCGATTCCTTCTCCACGTCGACGAAGGAAATCTCCCAAGTAGTCGCTACGGTAGCGTGATAACCCGCCGGAGCCTTCCCCCGCCGCAAGACTTCCCGCGTGTGCTCGCGCAAAGTCTTCAAGTAATCGGCCAGCGACCCTCCACTCGCGGTAATGTTGGCCGCGGCCTGCTCCAGAGCCAAAGGCAAATCGCCCAGCGCCTCCGCCAACGCATCGGCCGCACCATCCACGACGTGGGGTGCCCCATTTCTCGCGTCCTTTGCGAGAAGTGGGGATTTCCCACTCACTGCATCAACTGCCTGCCCAGTCCGCTTGAGTAAGAACGCCACCGACTCATCCCGCTGCCAGGTCGTAATCGCCAGCGGCTCCGCCACTTCCATCCAATCAGAATGGCGAGAAGTAATCAGCACGTGCCCCTGACCCGCCTGCGGCAAATAGTCGCGCACTTCATCCGGATTGTTCGCGTTGTCAAACACCAGCAGCCAATGCTCGCGGTTCGCCAGCTCAGCCCTCACCGCCTGCACGGTCACGTTCAGTTCGCGCTCCTCGTTCAGCCCCAGCGGCTTCGCCAGCCCCGCATAATCGGAGGCCAGCTTCGCCGGCGCCTCCGAACGAATCCACCACACCAGCTCATAGTCACCCGAATACCGGTTACGCGAACTCAATCGCCGTCTGCGTCTTCCCCACTCCGCCCAATCCCGTAATCGCCTGCGTCAAAGCCGCAGCCCCACCCGTAGCCAGCGCCCCATGCAACTTCGCCAACACGGGCTCGCGGCCCGCAAAATTCCGGTTCCGGTTGTGCGGAACATTCCATATCGCCGGAAGCACCCGCTCTTTCTGCGGCTTCGCCACCACAGCCAGAGTCGGCGCCGCCACTCGCGGCCGCAGACGAACCTTCTCAACGACCTTCCGAATCCCCTCAGCCGCATTAGCCCAAGCCTCGGCCCGGTTATCCCACGTCGTGACCGGCTTGGCGCTCTCCGGCAGCACTTGCAACTTCTCGAACGGCAACTTCTTCCAATCGCACGGCTGAACAATCACCGGCACAACCTGCGCCTCGCCCGCCTCATACCGCTGCATAGCCCGCTGCATCTCAACCGTGTAGCAATAGTCGGAATTGATAAAGCTAGCGCTGATCAACAGCAGAATCACGTCCGCCGTATTCAAATGCTGATCGATCTCCCGCTTCCACTCATCGGCAGGATCAATCTTCCGGTCATCCCAGTAAACCGCGACCCCCTCCCGTCGCAGCGCAGCTAACTGCTTGTAAAGTGCCAGCCGCAGCTCTTCATCGTCATGCGAATAAGAGCAGAAGATCTCCCACCGGAGAAGCAACCGCCGCCGCATTGTCAGCAGATGTAGCCAAGAAAACCACCCCACCCCTCCCACTGCAATGTCATTCCGAACGAATTGAGGAACCTGCTTCCCGCCACCACCACAAGCCCTAGGTATATCGATGCGTATCAATATAATATATAGACGCGTATCGATATACTAAGCCGTCCTATCCATCTCCGCACCCACTGGCAACTGGGAACCGGCAACTGGCAGCTGCTTCCCCAGAATCTCCTTAGCCAGCCGTATATAACTCTCCGCCCCCTTCGACCGCGGATCGTACACCAGCGCCGGCTGTCCATGGCTCGGCGCCTCCGCCAGCCGTATGTTCCGCGGTACAGTGGCCGCACACACCTTCGCCCCAAAATAATTTCGCAGCTCTGCTGTCACCTGCTGCGCCAGGTTGGTGCGCTCATCCAGCATGGTCAGCACCACGCCTTCAATCTCAAGCCCAGGGTTCAACTCCACGCGAATGCGTTCCACTGTGTCCATCAGCTCGCTGATGCCTTCGAGAGCAAAGTATTCTGCCTGCATAGGAATCAGCACCGAGTCAGCCGCCACCAGCGCGTTCAGCGTGAGCAGGTCAAGCGCTGGCGGGCAGTCCAGCACGATGTACTGAAAGCGCTCACGCAGTGGCGCAATCGCATCGCGCAAGCGATACTCGCGCCGCTCCATTTCTACCAGCTCAATGTTTGCCCCGATCAGGTTCTTGTGCGAAGGGATCAGCCAGAGCTGTTCCAGCTCAGTAGTGGCCAGCGCCTCGTCGCTCGAGGCTGCGCCCAGCAGCAGGTGGTAGGTCGAAAGACGCTCCGGATCTTTCACCAGACCCAGGCCGCTGGTGGCATTCGATTGCGGATCGCAATCGATGAGCAGTGTGTTCACTTCAGCCGCCGCGAAGGACGCGGCGAGGTTGATGGCAGTCGTAGTCTTCCCCACGCCGCCCTTCTGATTGGCAACAGCGATGACACGTCCCATAAATTGTCGAGGAGCCAGAGCTGTTCGCAGAATAGTTCGATTCGCATTTCGAATGCAAGGACGAATGAACATCCATCGGTTGAATTTGTGTGCAAAACGTGTCCAATGTTCCAGTTGGAACATTCATTCCAGGATTTCTGCGTCTACACTTCAGCAAGACCCCAATCCGAATGTTCCGGTTGGAACATTGGTGAGACTCGGGACGAGCGTTCCGGTTGGAACATATCGTCACTATGTTCCGGTCGGAACACATCGTCATAATGTTCCAGTCGGAACATATCGTCACTATGTTCCGGTTGGAACACTTGGAGGATTCAAGTTGGACTTTAACGTCGTATCAGCAATATTGCCGTTGTTTACCACTTCGTCCGGGTGGGCGGTCGATTGTACGCAGTCACCAGCCGTATTCTATGGCTAGACCAGCTTGTGTACTCCACTTGTTGACCTTGTTGGTTCGAGCCTACCGATTAGGAGTAGGCGAGATTGGGACTGTGGGATGGGAATTGGGTGGGCCCAAGCTAGGGTCGGGAGGGTGGAGCGGGCGGTTTCTAGCTGCGCGGAGGCGATCAGTAGGGCCAGGCGTCCACTAGAGGCCAGGAGGTTGGCGGCTGCCGCGAGTGCGTCGGGCAGACGTTCTACGGCTCGGAGGGTTACTACGTCGAAGGTTGCCGGGGGGAGGGTTTGGGCGCGGGCGTTTTGTATATTGATGTCCGTCAATGTAAGGGCACGGGCTACTTCGTGGAGGAAGGTGGCTTTCTTGTGGTTGGATTCGATTAGGGTCAGAGCTGTGTTCGGGGCCCAGAGTTTTATGGGGATGCCTGGGAAGCCGGCGCCGGAGCCTAGGTCGGCGACGCGGGCTACTCGGTCGTTGGTCGTTGGTCGTTGGTCGTTGGCAACGTCAACGTCAAAACCCTTCACCACAGGGGGCACAGAGGTCACAGAGGAAGACACAGGGTAGAGTGGGAACAGGTGGCGGGCGGCGAATAGGGATTCGCCGAAGTGGCGGGTTACTATTTCTTCTGGGTCGCGGATGGCGGTCAGGTTGATGCGGGCGTTCCAGTGCTGGAGTATATCGATGTACGTCGATATATCTTGGAGTTGCGTGGCGGACAAAACAGCAGGTTCCTCACCGGGCCTTTGGCCCGGTTCGGAATGACAAGGGCTTGATAGGAAGGGCTGGAGCAGTTCGGCTATGCGGCGCTTCTCCATCACGACCAGACTAAACCAAAAGCTGGAGCGCCGGTGACTGGGAAACACTCAGGTGCAGGCCGATGGGGATTGAGGACCGTGGTGCCCACCCCTTCGGCTCCGCTCAGGGCAGGCCTCGTCGAAAACCGCGACGAGTTGGACAGCCTCGGTCGTGGAGCTGCCGTCAATTGGAGCGATGCCACGCGCGACTATTTGAGTGCCGTTGTCTTTGTAAGGGGACGCGCTGGCGACAGCTTCTTTGTCGGCATGTGCGATTGCTGGTTTGTCGCTCCGGCGGCGTGGGCGCGCGCCAGCATTCGCTTTTGTCTCTCCATGTCGGCGGTGTGGTCGGCGAAGCGGACGTTTTCGTATTTCCTCCGCAGCGCCATGATGCGGTAGCCGAAGCTGAGGCTGGCCGTGCCGCCTCCCAGTTCACGTACCTCGAACGAATTCGCCGTACGGTTGGTGACGTAAAGCCCCTTGCAGTCGCCGTACGGTGTGAGAAAAACCTGATATTTCATGTCAGTGTTGACGGTTTGTGTGTAGGCGGAATCCATCTGGACCACTGCCGTGCCGTGTACCATCTCAGACTCGCCCGCGTCTTCGAACCAGTTTTGCGGCGATTCGATGGCCGACATGGCCACGATGCGCTTGCCGCCATCGATGGGCACGACGGCGTTCTTGGTGCCGGTGCAACTGAGGTTCGCGTTGACATCAATGGAGCAGGAGCCATGTAAAGCCACTACTTCGACAGCGTCGCTGCCGCCGATACTTAACACTGCAAGGCCGGGGAAGCCGCTGGAAGAGTTGTTTGCGAAGTATCCGGCGTAGCCATCGTCCACAGTGCCGATGACTCCAAAATTCTTAGTTCCGCTACCACCGTCGCCCCAGACGCCGCCTCCGCCTAATACAGGAAGCAATCCCGCGGTGGTGCTTTCCGTCTCGTTTTGTCCGAAGACGCCAATGGCAGTCGGGCTGCTCTCGCCCCAGCCGTAGACCCCAATCGGACTTCCGCTAAGGGCGGCAGCGGTCCCGAGCACGCCATAGCCGGGCGTGCTGCCAGAGGAAAACCCTTCCACGCCAACCGTGCCGCCCGTTGCCATGATGCCCTGATCGCTGTTGGTAACTTGCAAGGCGGCAACGAGGGGATTGCTGGCACTTATGGACTGCGGAAAGATGAAGCTGTTGGCGGCCGCCAGTTGCGGCACCACCGAGGTGTTGATGCTGACGGTGTAGGTGTCGCCCAGGGTCATGGCGCCGGGCGCAGTGATGCCGGTACCTGAGTTCAACGTGATCTTTGAATTGGCCAGCATCGCGTTGGTCACGCCACCGCTGGCGATGCTCAGCGTGCCGCTGGTCGTGATGGGACCACCCGTAAGGCCCGAGCCGCTGGCCACGCTGGTCACGGTGCCCGTGCCGGCGTTGGAACAGGCCCACGCCGTGCCGACATATTGCAGCACCTGGTTAGCGCTGCAAGTTTTCAGACCGATGGTGTAGGTGTCGCCCAGCGTCATGGCTCCGGGCACAGTTAGCCCGCCCGCGGCGCTGGCGTTCAGCGTGATCTTTGGATTCGCCAACATGGCATTGGTGATGCCGGCCGAGGGTACTTTCAGCGAAAGCGTTCCCTTAGTTCCGCCGCCGGAAAGCCCGCTGCCGCTGGCGGTGGTGATGCCGGTGATGGTGCCCGTACCCGGAAACGTCTGCCCGGAGATGAACGTCACTTCCCCGGTGCTGGAAACCTTGAAGCTCGTCCCGTTCACGGCCAAGGTGTTGTCCGTGCTCTTGGGATAGAGGGTCAGCGTATCGCGGACGTCAGCCTTGCCGTTCACATCGAGCAGCGCCGCCGGAGTGGTTGTGTTGATACCGATCTCCGAACTTTTCTGAAAGATGATGGAATCGATGATGTCGCTGGTGGTATCCCACATCGGGATGTAATCCACCACGCCCTTGCCCGTGACATCGGGATTGGCGGGCGGTGCGGAGTTTTTCTGGGCACTGGCCGAAGCTGGCGCGCTGGCAATCTTCGCGCCACTTGCTGTTCCCTGGTTCGCCAGCACGAAGGCCGACGGCGGCAGCCCGCCGATGGTTTCGGCGTCCCCCGCCTTCAAGGCATAGGGAGCGCTGACCAGCAGCACACGCGGCTGCTCAGCCTGCCCCGAGACTTGCACTCCTACCCAGCGCGCCTGTTCGGAAGTGAAGATCTCAGCCGGCAGCCCGTCAGGCGTAGTTGAGCCAAGAAGAGCCACATAGTGGCCATTGTTGTCGGCAGTTACATTCTGCGTCTCCAGCCAGAGGGCAGGGCCGCCGGTTTGCTCAGAATAGAGAGCAAACGTGATGCCGACCACGCCTGTCAAGGCATTGCCGTTGAGGTCTTTGACCGCGCCGCCGAAGCGGACCAGGTGCGGCAGGGCAGGTGCGGTTTCAGCGGTTGTCTGCGCAACCGTCAGTGGGGCCAGCGACAGAATCAGCGACAGGAATCCAGCTACCACGCAAGCGATGCGGAGTTTCATGGGAGATTTCTCCTTCGAGGGAATCGAACCTTGCTTCCAGAGGGACCGAAAGCCTAAGTAAGAAGCCGGGACGGGGATGAGTTCCGGGCAGCAGAGAAAGGGCAGGCGTGCCCAAAACGTGCGGAGATTATGTCCGGTAGTTGTTGCCCTGTCAAGCTGCAAAGAGTTGCGGTGATGTCAAGCTGCCTGTGTAAATAGGTTGAGGGTGCGGGTTTTCCATTCCAAGTTGAATCTCTGGAAGATGGAGTAGAGGATGCGGTCGACACTAGCTACATTCACAAAACAAACCATGGGCCGGGTGCGGCGGCGCACTTCCACGAAGCAGCGTTCAATCACGTTAGTGGTGCGCAGCTTCTTACGCAGGTGCGCGGGGAAAGCGAACACCGAAAGCAGCTCCGGCAGATCGCGCTCCAGTTGGCGCACCATGGGACCGTAGTTTCCCCGCCAGCGGGCGCGGAAGGCGCGAAAAGCGGCCTCGGCATGGGCGCGGCTTTGGGCCAGGTAGATGGCTTGTGCGTCCTGCTTCACCGCGTCGAAATCGGCCTTCTTCACTTTCTCCAAAATGTTGCGCATCTTGTGCGCCCAGCAACGCTGATGCCGCACGCGCGGATACACCGTGCGAATCGCCGCCGCCAGGCCGGCGCAGCCGTCGGTGACGATCAGACCCAGCGCCTTGCCCTCCAGTCCGCGCCGATACATATCCTGCAGCAGCCCTTCCCAGTCCGCCTGGCTTTCGCCCTGACTCCGCAAGAACGCCAGCAGATGGCGGGTGCCGTCGCGCCGCACTCCGTAGGCCACCAGCATCTGCACCCGCTTGCGCCCCGCCGGACGCCGCACCCGCAAGCTCACTCCGTCCAAAAACAGATACGCGTAGTTGTCTTCTAACCGCGCCTGGTGAAACTGGCGCACCACCTCGTCCAGATCCCGCGTCAGCTTCGACACCGTCTGCGGGCTCACCACTTCTTCGCTCACCGTGGCCACCACCCGCCCCACTTGCCGCGTCGAGAGGCCGCGCAGAAACGCCTCCCGAATCAGCATCGACACATCTTCGGCGCGCCGCTGAAAAGGTTCTAGCCCACGCGGCAGAAAACTCTTCCCGCGGGTGCGCGCCACCCGCAGCCGGATCGTCCCCAACCGAGTCACGAAATCCCGTTCGTAGTAGCCATTGCGATAGGGCTGCCGCCGGCTGCTCCGCCGCTGATACACTTCGCGCACCGCATACCGGTCCCGCTCCCGCCGCGAATCCGCCTCCAAACGCTCTTTCCACAGCCGTTTCGTCTCGCCGTACACATCGCCCCAGAAACTCTCTTTCATCTCCGCCAGAAAATGTTGGTAATGCTCCGTGATTGGGATTATCTTCGCCATGGGTGTAGGTCTCCTTTCGGAAAGGCTTTAGCTTGCTAGGCCAAAGCCAACTTACACCCTCTCGCTTTTTACACAATCAAAGTTACGTCACCAGAGTTGCGGTCTTAGTGGCGGCGTTTGACCGCTGAGAAGGAGCTGGGTTACCGGTGCGAGTAGAGGTGCTTCGACTGCGTAGGATCGTCCTTTGGACGATCCTACTTCGCTCAGCATGACAGGGGGTGAAGATTGGCTTGCTTCGCTCGCTCGACAGCCGAGGCGGCTGTCCCCACATAGTTGGGATGGTGTCCCTACATTTGTTGTGATGGCTTCCGGTTGGTGTCGAAAGGATTGGGGGCGGGGTGGCTGGTTGGGCAGGGGGGTAAGGTCATTTCTTGGGGGAGGGCTCGGGCGAAACGCTGATGGAGGTAGTGAACCTTGGGAATCTGAACGCGGAGAAAGTTGACTGGTAGGCTGCTGAGGATGCCAGTATTCACGGAGAATTTGCACGCAGCGGAAACGAGACTCAGCGAGGAGCCGAAGTCTGCCGTCCGGGTGGAAGCCCTGGTGCAGTTGTTGCGGGGGCGGTCGTATGAGGAGATCCGGCAACGGATGTATGACAGCGCGCCCGGGAGCGCGTGGTGGGCGGCCTGCAAGGCGGAGCTGGACCTGTGCAATGGACAACAGATGGCGGAGGCGTCCCTGGCGATGTCTCGAGTCTCGGAAAAGATGAGGGCCTCGACGCAGCATTTCGAGCAACTGGCTGAGACGTTGCACCAGGCTACTCTTGACATCGCTGAGATGCTGCGCGGGATACAGGAAGCGGGGCGGCGGTTGGAGATTGCGGTGTATGTGACCATCGGGGTCACGCTGGTTCAAACCTTCAATCTGATCTTTATTGCGTTCCGCAAACACTAAGGGCGCAGGCTCGCAGAGTCGTTTAAGGATCGGAATCAAATATTCCAGAGACGTCGGCGTAGGTGGGCAGCGGAGCGAACGCCGGCGAAACCAAGATCCCTCACTTCGTTCGGGATGACAAAAACCAACGTCAAAATTCAAGTCAAAGGCAGCGGACGGGGGTGTCCGTTCTACACGTCGGCGCGGGTGTAAGCTTGAGGGATGAAGAAACAATTGGCGGACCAGTCGTTTCATGATCGGCGGTATCAGGAGCGGAAGCGGGCGGAGGCGGCGCGGAAGGTTCCTAAGAAGAAGGTGGCTAAGCCCGGTACCGAGTCCCGAGTCCCTAGCGCCGAGTACGTAGCACCGAGTGCTTAGTACCCGACTAGCTGCTCGGTGGGCTTCCGCTTTGGGGCTGTGGTGGCGCCGGCGGGAAGCAGGTTCCTCACTTCGTTCGGAATGACAAAATCCAAACAGAGGCGCAATCCAAATTCGGCACGTTGACATGGCGGCTTTGTGTTCTGTAGATTCTGATTGAACTGAAAGTACTGATATGGCTAATTTGACGGGGATGCAGAAGCAGTACATTTTGCATTGGGGGGAGATGGGGACGCGGTGGGGGATTAACCGGACAGTGGCGCAGATTCATGCTTTGCTGTATTTGTCGCCGCGGGCTTTGCCGGCGGAGGAGATTGCGGAGACGTTGAGCGTGGCGCGGTCGAATGTGAGCACGTCGATCCGGGAGCTGGAGACTTGGGGGATTGTGCGGGCGGTGCATGTGCTGGGGGACCGGCGGGAACATTATGAGTCGATGAAAGACGTTTGGGAGATGTTCCGGCTGGTGATTGAGCAGAGGAAGCGGAGGGAGATCGATCCGACGCGGGAGTTGCTGCGGCGGTGTTTGGAGGAGTTGGATCCTAAGGAGCCGGGGGCGGACTTTACTCGGGAGCGGCTGGCGGCTATGGCTGGGTTCTTTGAGGCGGTTACGGAGTTGCATGATGAGATGAAGCGGCTGCCTACTGGGACGGTGAGGAAGTTGTTGCGGATGGGGGCTCGGGTTAGGAAGAGTGGTAGGAGTTGAGCGGCTGCTGACGAAAACCTTCAACCACGGAGGACACGGGGTCGCACGGGGTAGTGCGATTCTCGGATAGAAACTCCTGTACGGGATTGGGATTGATTTAGGCGGGTATGGGGTGTTTCGACTGCGTGGGATCGTCCCTGGGACGATCGCACTGCGCTCAACATGACAGGGAACTTCATGACGGAAAAGAGCAAGAAGATTTGGGTTACGCTTAGCGGGTTGCCGCTTTCGTTTGCGTTGGAGTGGCCGTTTCATCGGTCTAGTTCGGGGGCGGATTTTTGGGTGTTGCATGGGGAGATTTGGCTGGAGGGTTCGGAGGGGTTGCATGCGCCGGTGGCGGTGAATTTGTCGGCTACGGTGCGGGAGGTGATGGCGTCGCTGGAGGCGCGGGATGCGGCGGCTCCGGTGATCAATGCGTTGCGGAAGGAAGTGGACCGGAAGCAGATTGAGTTTAAGAAGTCGGGGAAGCTGAAGCCGGTGGCGTTTTCCAGCCGGCATTATGACTTCAAGCGGGGGAAGTGGGTGTTTGGGAAAGCTACGGATGAGGCGATTGCGGAGTTTTTGGAGAGGAAGGTTTATTGGGAGACGAAGTTGAGTACCGAGTACCGAGTACCGAGCGCCGTTGAAAAGAAGGTTTGGATTGGGGATCCGGCGGAGGCGCAATATTTGGAATCCACCTCGGAGCATTTGGTGGAAGTTGCGGGGCGGCTGGCTGGGGAGGGATTGGTGCGGATGGAGGGGGAGTGGGCCGTCGCCACTGATTTGTTGATGGGTCGGGCTGAGAGAATTGAGGCCGCGATGCGGGCGGCGGTGGACGAGTTGGAGAAGAAGCATGCGTTTGAGAGAGGGTAGGCAAACTTCTTGGCCACGGATTTACGCGGATTTGCACGGATAAAACTTTAGGGAAATAAATTTCACGTTTCTTAATTCACATTCCTCTGATCTTCAATTTCACATCGAAGTGAGCCAACGCAGTGCGGCTTGGCGCTGGGAATTTTGATCTGCAACGCGGTTGCAGAACGTGTGCATCCAACGGAGTTCGGGAATGGGGTGTGCTGGTGGCGGGGAAGACAAAGTCAAAGACTTTACCACAGAGGACACAGGGTAAGGCCTGTTTTGTAGTTGTGATTGTGTTTGCAGCGGTGGGGCTGGGGTGGGCTCAGGATGGCGGGGCTGGGCAGAATTCTGGCCAGAACTCTACGCAGAATTCTGGACAGGGGTCGGGGAAGGAGCTTCCAGATGCGCCCGGGGTAAGCAAGCGGAAGAAAGAGGAAAATCCGGCGCAAGCTTTGGCGGGGATGACCAGGGGTGCGGCGACTGCGGGGTTGAAGAAGGCGCGGGACTGGGAGTCGGGGTGGATTGCGGGAGAGTATATGGGACGGAACCGGCTGCTGGTTTCACCGACGCGATCGCAGCGGGAAGTGATTTATCTGCGGCAGACTTTGACTACTCCGGAGGCGTACCTCAAGCGAATGCTTGCGGCGGGGTTTGATCAAGTGCGCGGAGTGCCTTACCAGTGGGACGATGGATGGGATGGGTATGTGGGGCGATTTGCGTCGCGGGAGGGCCAGTTTATTGCGGCGAATTCGCTGGCGGCCTGGGGCAATGCGAAGCTGGGATACGAAGTCCGCTATGACCAGTGCAAGTGCCAGGGGTTGTGGCGGCGGACTCGGCATGCGTTTATCCGGAATCTGGTGACTTATGATCGGAGTGAGGAGCATTTGCGGCCGCAGTTCGCTTTGTATGGTGGGGCGTTTGGGGGAGGGATGATTGCTACGGCCTGGAAGCCTAGTCCGAAGAACGCGTTTGTGAATGGCGGGCGGGCGGCGGCGGAGCAGGTGGGGTGGGGGACTTTGCTGAATTTTGTTACGGAGTTTTCGATTGAGATTAATCGGAAGCAGGGCGTGAAGTAGGCGATTTGTAATCCCGATCCAGGCCTTAACCGTTGGTGCGATGCCAGCGACAAGCACGGTTGGGTAGACTGACCCCATGAGAGCCGAAGAAGCCGCTGAACTGATCAAATTCCTAGAGCAACAGGGAGTTGAGGTTTATGTGGACGGTGGGTGGGCGGTGGACGCTCTGCTAGGTCAACAAACGCGCATCCACGCGGACCTCGACATCGCGTTGCCCGACAAATATGTACGGAGGCTGCGGGAGCTACTGAGCGCCAGGGGCTATCAGGAGCAATCTCGCCCCGATACGTGGGAGTGCAACTTCGTCCTCGCCGACACCGGTGGACGCGAGGTCGATGTTCATTCGTACACCTTGGATGAGGCCGGCAACAATATCCACGGCGTAGAGTATAAACGGGAGCACCTGAACGGAAAGGGCTTCATCAACGACTACCCGGTACGATGCATTTCACCCGAATGGCTGGTGAAATTCCATAGCGGCTACGAACTCGATGAGAATGATTATCGCGACGTTGGGGCCCTATGCGAGCGATTCGGGATCGCGTTGCCGGATGAGTATCAGAGATTCACCAAATAGCCCGGAGGGAAGCCCGATCTGGACCTCGACTATTGCAGCAACGTGCCTCCGTTGCCGTTGGGTTCTTCTTCTGGGGCTAGGACTACGGCGGCGGCTACGCGGTCGCCGGGTTCCATTTGCAGGAGGCGGACGCCTTGGGTGTTGCGGCCGCATTCGCGGATGGTTTTCGAATCCATGCGGATGATTTTGCCGTACTGGCTGATCAACATTACCTGGGAGTTTTCGTCTACCAGCGCGATCGCTACCACTTTGCCCACTCGCTCTGTGGTTTTGATGTTGATTACGCCCTTCTTGCCGCGGTTGGTGAGACGGTATTCGTCGGCGGGGGTGCGCTTGCCGTAGCCGTTTTCGGTGACGGAGAGGATGAGGGTACCTTTTTGGGTTAGGTCTAGGGTTTCGTTGGGCGGGATTTCGCTTCCCAATTCTCCGGCGCTTTTGCTCGCTTCGCTCGCTGGACGGACGAATGCGTCCGTCCCCACATGGTTCTTCTCTGTGTCCACATGGTCCTTCTCTGTTTCCACTTGGTCCTCGCCGGTCCCCGAGTCTGCCGCTCCAACCGTGGTTTCCGGTTTTGGCGTGACCGTCATGCCTACTACGTAGTCTCGCTCTTCGAGATCGACGCCGTTGACGCCGTAGGCGTTGCGGCCCATGGGGCGGACGTGATTTTCGTCGAAGCGGACGGCCATGCCTTCGTGGGAGGCGATGAAAACGATTTGGTTGCCGTTGGTGATGCGGGCGGCTACCAGTTCGTCTCCGTCTTCGATGTTGATGGCGTTGATGCCGTTGGAGCGGACGTGCATGAACTCGCGGAGTTCGGATTTTTTAACCAGGCCGTTGCGGGTGGCGAAGAAGATGAATTTATTTTCCTCTTCTAGATTGCGGACGGCCAGCATGGTGCGGACGGTTTCGCCGGGTTGCAGGCCGACCAAGTTGCCGATATGTTTGCCTTTGCCGGCAGCGCTTACGTCGGGAATTTCGTAGACCTTGAGCCAGTAGACTCGGCCTTTGTTGGTGAAGATGAGGATGTAGGCGTGCGTGGAGGCGATGAAGAGGTGCTCGACGAAATCCTCGTCGCGGGTCTTCATGCCGGTGCGGCCTACGCCTCCGCGGCGCTGCATGCGGTAGGTGGAGATGGGCGTGCGCTTCATGTAGCCGGAGTGGCTGAAGGTTACGGCTACCTGCTCGTCGGCGATTAAATCTTCGAGGACGATTTCTGCGGCCTCGTCTTCGATGCGGGTGCGGCGCTCGTCTCCGTAGAGCTCTATTACTTCTTCGAGTTCTTTGATGATTACTTTGCGGAGTTTGGTTTCGGAGGCGAGGATGGATTCGTAGTCTTCGATTTTTCCGCGGACTTCTTTTAACTCGTTCGAGATTTCGTCGATGGAGAGTTTGGTCAGGCGGTGCAGTTGCAACTCTAAGATCGCTTCGGCTTGGCGCGTGGTGAAAGGTTTTTCGGGATCTTGCCTGGGAGCGCGGCCTGTGGTGTTGATGTCGATTTTCTTGCCGGCGAAGTAGGCGACCAGGTTTTCTCTGGCATCGGCGCGGTTGGCGCTGGCGCGAATGATCGTGATTACGTTGTCGAGGTGATCGAGCGCGTTGAGATAGCCCTCTAAGATGTGCTCGCGGTCTTTCGCTTTTTGCAGCAGGAAGGCGGTGCGGCGACGGACTACTTCGACGCGGTGGTTGATGAAGTGCTTGATGGCTTGGATCAGTCCCATTTCGCGGGGCTGGCCGTTGACCACCGCCAGCAGGATCATGGAAAAACCTTCCTGCATGGAAGTGTGTTTGAAGAGCTGGTTGAGAACGATTTGAGGTTCGGCGCCGCGCTTGAGTTCAACTACGATGCGCATGCCTTCGCGATCGCTTTCGTCGCGAACGTCGGAGATATCTTCGATGTCTTTGTCGTTGACCAGTTGCGCGATGCGCTCGACGAGGCGGGCTTTGTTTACCTGATACGGAATTTCGGTGACGATGATGGCCTGGCGATCTTTGTTGATGTTTTCGATGGCGGCTTTGGCGCGCATCATGAAGCGGCCGCGGCCGGTGCGGTAGGCTTCGAAGACTCCGGCGCGTCCGTGGATTACGCCGGCGGTGGGGAAGTCTGGGCCTTGCACGAATTTTAGAATGTCGGCCAGTTGGGCGTTGGGGTTGTTGATTAGCGTGATGGTTGCGTCGACGATTTCGGTTAAATTGTGCGGCGGAATTTTTGTCGCCATGCCTACGGCGATTCCGTCGGAGCCGTTGATTAAGAGATTGGGAATTCTTGCGGGGAGAACGTCGGGCTCGACTTCGCTGCCATCGTAGTTGGGGCGGAAGTCTACTGTCTCTTTGTCTAGATCTTCTAATAGCGCGGTGGAGACTGCGGCTAGTTTGGCTTCGGTGTAACGATCGGCTGCTGGCGGATCTCCATCGACGGAACCGAAATTTCCCTGACCGAAGATCAGCGGGTAGCGCATGCTCCAGGTTTGCGCTAAGCGGACTAACGCGTCGTACACAGCTAGATTTCCGTGCGGGTGGTACTTGCCCATGACGTCGCCGACGATGCGGGCGCATTTGCGCGTGGCGCGGTTGGGCTGGAGGCCCATCTGCTGCATGGTGTAGAGAATGCGGCGGTGGACGGGCTTGAGTCCGTCGCGAACATCGGGGAGAGCGCGGCCGATGATGACCGACATTGAATAGTCGAGATACGACTTGCGCATCTCGTCTTCAATGTTGACGGGCTGAATGTGCAGAGCGCCGGGACTGCCATCGCCGCCGGGCGGTGGAGTCAAGGGGAGTTCGGGATTTTGATCGTCAGGCATGGACACCATTTAGTAATTGGGTAATTTTGTAATTTGGTAATTGAAAACCTTGGACCAAGGGCTTACGGGCTTGCGTCTTGCCGAGTACGCGGTTTTCGTCGGTTGCGAAGTTGGGGCTAAACGGTTGCATTTACAGGTGGTTAATGGGGTTTGGCTGGATAATATTGTAGCACGTTTCAGGCTGTGATTATTGAAGTGCGGGAATTGTTGGCGCCCCAAAATCGTTAACCACAGAGGGCACGGGGATTCACGGGGTAAACCGGCGGCGGTGTGGCTAAGGGCGCGTGATTACTTCGTTGGGAGACGAAGGCAGGACGAATTTTACATTTCGCGTGGTGTTGGATTGCAGAGTTTCGGCAATGTTCAGGGTGGAGAGTTCGATTTTCTTGTTCCAGTATCCGTCGGTGTAGTAGTCGCCGCGGGCGTAGAGTGTGCCGTCGGTGATGGTGTAGTCGCGGACTTCTTCGGTGTGTCCATCGCGAAAGACCAGAACTGCTGGCGGAAGATTTTGCGCGGGAGATGCTGCAGGATGAATTGATTTGAGGCGAGTTAGTCTCTCGGACTTAATGTTGGCTTGAGAGCGATTGTAGTTGGGGAGAACCTCGCCGTTGGCTGCCGTGCTGCTGATGCGGACGTAGCGGCCGTTCTGGAGTTCGATCATTACGGGCTGGTTCGAGGTGGGACTGCGACTGGGCTTCGGTTGGGCCGGGGAGTCCGGGGTGCCGGACAGGGCGCGGATGGCTTGCAGCAGGATGGCTGGCGTTTGCGCGGATCCGGGGTCGCCGGTGGAGTAGGTGTCTTCGGAGTTGAGGAAATCGTCCAGGAACGGGAATGGAAGTGAGGTGCGTGGAGAGCGGCGGCCGTTGGGATGTGTGCTTTGTGCGAAGGCAAAGGTGCCGGTGGGTTGGTTGAAGTGCGGGATCGCGGGATGAGACGCGTGGTGTGCGGCTCTTTGGGCTGCGGCTGGCGGGATGAAAGTTATCAGCAGTGCGATGAGGGCGAGTGAGTGCGTCAGCTTGGTTGGAATCTCGCGCTTGCTGGAGCGTTTCACGGGGATATGATACTCCAGAAGCAGTTGATAGTACCGAGTTGCGAGTCGCGAGCCTTGGCTACCGTGATGGGTGCAAGGAATCGTGGTGATGGAGGCGAACAGCAGGTTCCCTTCGACTCCCCCTCGCGTTCGCTCGGGTCCGCTCGGGGCAGGCTCTCGCGTTGCTCGGAATGACAGGAGTGAGGTGGTTCTGCCATCACTCCAGATCATCCTCTTGGGACTTGGGATAGTTTTAATAACGTCCAGAGGATGTCGGCGGCTATTAGGGCCCAGGCACCGGCGGTTACCAGCTGGCGGTAGGGCGTTTCCATCAGGTCGGCCAGTATGCCTGAGACGAAGATCAGGAGGAAAGGAATGGAGGCCAGGAGAAATCCTGCGCCGGCTTGGTCGGGGTGGGCCATGCCGAGTCCGATGAAGAGGACGGCTACCAGCAGCGGGGCGGTGTTGCCGAAGTAACGGGTGCGCGGCCAGGCAATGTAGGTTGCGATTGCTAGCGGCAACAGCAGAGCCAGGGCGGGACAGGCTTGCAGGATCTCTCGTGCAACTTCGCGGTAGACGGCGAGGACGGTGAAGCTGCGCCAGGTTGCTCCCCAGAAAAAGGCGTGGTGGATTGCCTCGAGAAAGACATGGGGGTGGAAGAAGTACGTCGCGAAGAGCAGGGCTAGCGCCACTATGCAGGCTGCGGCCCAGATGATGAGGGCTGCGGCTCGGCGGATGGGCGCTACATAAAGCATGAAGGCTAGCGCCAACGGTACGACTACGATCAGGGAGAATTGCGATCCGACGGCGATGGCCAGGGAGACTCCTAGTAAAACAATGCGGCGCCAGTTCCAGAGGACTACTTCGCGCGGGGCGTAGAGTGTGTGGGCTACGGCGATGGCGGTGAAGATGGCGCCGAAGGATCCCCAAGCAGAGAGGATTTCGGGCTCGGTGTGCCAGACGGCGCTGGAGCGGATCATGGAGGGAGAAAAGCAGTAGAGGGTAAGGGCGATGAAGCCGCCAGTGTTGCCGCAGAGACGGCGGGCTACGTACCAGAGGGAGGCGCCGAGCGCGAGCCCGCAGGCCAAGAATGGAAGGCGCGGGAGCCAGCGCCAGTACTGGACGGATTCGGAGTTGAGCAGTCTCTGGGGCACGATTAGCAGCGGCGCGGCGGTTACGAGGGAGAGCAGAGGGGAGTGTTCCGTGTCAAAGCCGTTGTGGTCGTGGGAGACTTCGATGGGGAGTTCGTTGGGATCAGGGTAGGGCGCGCCGGCGATGCCGCCGCCGTGAAATTGACGCCAGCCGGAGGCGATGCGGACTTGCTCGGTGGCGCTGGTTGCAGTTGACTCGGGCGCGTTCAGTTCGGAATGAAGGAGCCAAATTGCTTGTACGAGGAAAGCCATGAGCAACGCTCCGGCTAAAAACTGCGGACGGCCGAAGCGTTCGCGGGTGAAAAATGGCGGCATAAGATGGACCATGTGTTTTACCATGTGGCAGCCAGTTTGCGGAGGGAAGTTTACGGCGGCGAGCGGTTTTTAATAAGTCGGCAAGAAGCTTTCATCGCGGATTGCGGAGAACGGCCGCGGAGTGCGCGGAGGGACGCGAGGTATTGATGGCGGACGAGAGCGGGGCTAGCGCCGGCGACGTGCCGCAAGTGGCTTGGCTGCGAAGGGTTTTTGTCGCCGACAGCGGTTTGCGCGCGGGTTGGGGATTTGCCATCTATGTCGGCATGTTTGCGGGGATGCTCGCCGTCAGCGGCTGGATGATTTCATCTCTGCATCTGGGAAATTTATGGTCGATGATGCTGGGCGAGGCGGGTGTGTTTGCGGCGGCGGCGATTCCAGCGCTGATCATGGCGCGGATTGAGAAAAGAGAATGGGGCGCTTATGGCCTGCCCTTGCGCGAGGCATTTTCGAAATTATTCTGGGTGGGAGCGGTTTGGGGATTTCTGGGAATTACTTTCCTGCTGGTGATTTTGTACGGGATGCGCGCTTTCGATTTCGGTCACGTCGTGTTGCATGGCTTCCGCATCGTGCGGTTCGCGACATTTTGGGGCGTGCTGTTTCTGCTGGTCGGGTTGACTGAGGAATTTATGCTGCGCGGTTACAGCCAGTTCACGCTGGCGCGGGGCATCGGATTCTGGCCGGCGGCTTTGGCGCTTTCGATTGTCTTCGGCGCGGTGCATCTAAAGAACCCTGGCGAGGCTTGGGTGGGTGCATTGGCGGCAGGAGCGATCGGGTTGTTCTTTTGTCTCACGCTACGGCGCACCGGCAACTTGTGGTTTGCGGTGGGATTTCACGCCGCGTGGGACTGGGGCGAGAGTTTTTTCTATTCTGTGCCGGATAGCGGGCAGGTTTCGCCGGGGCATCTGCTGAGTTCGTCGTTTCATGGGTCGCGGTGGATTACTGGAGGGTCAGTGGGGCCGGAGGGGAGCTTGCTTTGTTTTTTGGTGATTGGGGTGATGTGGGTGGGATTCGAGAGGATTTATCCCGAAGTGAAGTATGGAGTTGCTTCGCGCGCATCACAAAGCTCTTAACCGTGGCGACGAAGCGCCGGTTTCCATCCCCACCCGCACCGCCTCCCCCGCCAGGCGGCGGTTAAAACTGCTCTGCTTCGCCGCAGTGTTCCCGCCGCCGTTGGCCCCTTTTCCCTCCTTCCGTATTCACGAACGCAATTTGCTGAAACCTCGGATGAAAATCACAGCCTATAATCCACATGTCGGCTCCTTTCCCCGAACCTTGGTCTTGTTCAGCGACAATCAAGATACTCCGCCAGGAGCCGATCTGGTCATGCAATCACAAAGAGGGCCAAGAAAGGCCGCGAAGGGGGCGAAGAAAGACGATCTGCGCCACTCGATTGGCTCATTGTTTGCATGTGGGCCGAGCTTAGAATTGTCAATGAGGATTTGGCCTGGGGGTTGGCGGTCGGCAACCAATCCCGGCTTGTGGACTTCATAGTAGGCACGGTTTCTTCGACGGTTGGCGCAGCCGCGATTACCACTTCGCCTTGGGTTCGAAGCAAACGGAGCTGCGCCCCGTGGACAGCCGAGGGCGGCTGTCTCCTCATTTTTGTTTGGGGCGCCGCTTCCGCGACGAAAAAATGAGAACCATTATGCGGAGAATTTTTTCTCGAAATGTCTCGGTGGCTTTCGCGGCTTGCCTTTGCTGCGAGTGGAGCTTGGGGCAGACTTTGACGTCTCGGCCATCGGGGGAAGGCAACACCAACACCTTATCGCAGAGTTCGCAGAGAGCTTCCGCGGAGGGCGCTGAGACTTCTTCCGTGATGGTGCCTATGAGCGTTGCGGCAGGGACTCCGATTAAGGTGGCTTTGGATTCGGAGGTGCGGGTGCGCTCCGTGGGACAGGCTATTCACGGCGTCACAACCGATCCGGTGTACTCGTTTGACAAGTTGGTGATTCCGGCGGGGACTGTGGTGAATGGGAAAGTGGCGGCCATTGATGCGGTGGCTAAGAAGGTTCGAACGCTGGAGGCTACGGACGGAAATTTTTCTCCGCGACGGAATGTGCATGTGCAATTTGATGAGCTGGTGATGAGCGACGGGCGGCATGTGGCGCTGGAGACGGTCGCGTCGCCGGCTCCGGATGGAGTGCTGCGGTTCGTCTCGGCGAACGAGAAAGCCGAGAAGAAAAATAAAGTGGCGGATGCGGCGGGAAAGCAGGCGAGCGCTACGCGGGAGGAGATCAAGCGGCAGTGGAGCGACTTGCAGAAGCAGATTCACGAACCGGGGAAGATGCACAAGCTGAAACGAATTGCGCTGGCGGAGATGCCGGTGCATCCGCAATACATTGATGCGGGGACGGCTTTCAATGCGGACTTGCAGCAGCCGCTGGATTTCGGTACGGAGGCGGTGAAGGCGGAGGCGCTGACGAATGTGGGAACTCCGCCGCCTACGGGGAGCGTGGTGCGGGCGCGGCTGGTGACGGCGCTGAGTTCGGCTACGGCGAAGAGAGGAGATCCGGTGGAGGCGTTGATCACGGAGCCGCTGGTAGTGTCAGAACATTTGATTCTGCCGGAGGGGAGCGTGATTCGAGGCTCGGTGATCCAGGCACAGCGGGCGCGGCGGCTGGGACGCAATGGGCAGTTGAGGATTTTGTTTCATCAGGTTGCGCCGCCGAATGGGTTGGAGCAGCGAGTGGAGACGAGTCTGGAAGCCGTCGCGGTGGCCAAGGGCGAGCATTTGAAACTGGACTCGGAAGGCGGAGCACAGGTGACTACGCCGCGGACGCGGTATTTGACTACGGGGATTCAGGTTGCACTGGCGGCGTCGCAGGCGTCGCCGGACCGGGATGCGGGACAGGGAAATGCTAGCGTGGGAGAAGCGGGGAGCGGCGCGGCGAATGGAGCGTTTGGGTTCCGGCTGGTGGGAATGGCGGTGGGCTTGACGGTGCATTCGCGGCCGGTGTCGGCGGGATTCGGAGCTTATGGCGCGGCCATGGCGATCTATCACCATTTTCTGGCACGGGGGCGGGATGTGGTTTATCCGAAAGATATGGCGATGGTGATTGGGTTGGGGACGCGCGAGAGTAAGGCGGCGGGCGGTTTCTAGGATTATTCCTCGGGAGTCTGCGTCATAGCTTCTCTTTCGCCCCTTCCGGGGCTTGCTTCTCATGCCACTTTCAACCCAGGGCTTACGCCCCTTCGACAAGCTCAGGGCAGGCTCTGGGCTGCCTTCTTGCGCCGCTTCGCGGCTTTTGCGCGGTCATGACATCCTCTTGAGTTTTTGCGTGCTACGTTTCTGGGCCAGATTACTTGGCGAGGAAGTCGGCGAAGGTGGCTACTTTGCCGAAGTAGATGCGGAGGGTGCACTTGGAACCATAGTGGGCGAACGCGACTTCGAGGTTGGGAGAGGCATCGGGGACGGGGTCGGTTTCGATGGCGGCGCGGGCAATGTCCTGTTTCTCGTCGTAGGGAGCGCCGGGGGTGACGTTTCTGTTTACGGCGAGGCTCCATTTTTCTTTGCCGGGAAAGGGGTAGACGCTGTAGGCGCCGAGCGGGATCGCGGAGCCGGCGAAGGTTAGTGGGGCTTCAGTGAAGAGAGTCATGGCAGCGCCGCCGGGAGCCCAAGGCTTGCCGTAGGCAGGCTTCTCGCTTTTGGCGCTGACGGGGTTGTAGCGGATGTAGATTTGGCGACCGTCTTCGAGATTGCAACTGGCGGTGGATTGCTGCGCGGAGCAGATTGCGGTGAGACTGAGGACAGCGAGAACGGCGACGACGATGCGTGCGCGGAACATGCGAGACCCTCTGGGCCAAGAGTGTAGCGCCTAAAGGCGCGGAGGGGAAGAAGATTTGGGTTTTTGGTGGTGGGATGGAGGGTTGTTAGGGCGAGCGGCAGTTTCCCTTGCGGCAGCGGCTTCGCTCTGCGGCGGCTGTATCGCTTTGCGGCCGCGCTTCGCGCTGGACCGGGACCCTTCGGCTTCGCTCAGGGCAGGCTCGCGAAGGCGCCCGTCCCCACACGAGTCATGCCGGGCGCCCTAGGCGGCTGTCTTTACATGGGCATCTTGGTCCCGTTTGGTGCTGGTCTTCGGTGATGTACTCAGCCGGGTTGGCGGTTGCTACCGTGAGTGGCGAGTACTGGTGGGGAATGCCGGTACCGAGCGAGGACTTTAACACTCATGGCGAAGGCAGCGAAGCTGAAGATTCTTTATGGTGAAGGAGATGCGGAGGCACAGGCGAGTACCGCCGCGGCATTTGAGAAGGCCGGGCACACGGTGCAGAAGGCCATTGGACGCAAGGAAGTGGAAGCGGCGATTGGTAAGGGCGGGTTCGACCTGCTGATACTGGGTCCGACGCTCAGCCGGAATGACCGGCATCATCTGCCGTATGCGGTGAAGAAGGTGCAGGCAGAGGTCAGCGTGCTGGTGATGCATGCGGATGGAAGCCGGCATCCTTATGTGGACGCTTGCACGGATACCGGGGCTAGCGTGGAAAATGTGCTGGCTCGGATTGAAGGGATGGCGATTGCTGGGATGATGCCGGCGGCGGCTGCTGCTGGACGATAGCTGTTAGTCCCGAGTTGCGAGTTGCGAGTACCGAGTACCTGGTACCTGGTACCTGGTACCTAGATTGGGCGGCCTTTGGGGCCGCTCTTTTCCTTTTAGCGGGAAAAACCTTTAACGCAGAGGATCACAGGGTAATTCTTTTGGTACGAATCTGGGTGGTTAAGGGGTGGGATGAGTGGAGATTGCGGCGGTGATTCCGCCGCTGTTTTAGGGTAATTGTCGATGGAAGTGGAATTTGGGGGCCACTGCACTTGATTGGATGTGATGACACGGGCGTCGCGCTCGTGCACATCATCCCGTCAGAGCGGCGCTGGAAGGAGATGGCGCCGTTAACCGCACGAATACCCACTGGAGTTCGACCTTGACTATCGGTTCGGCCTACCCGACAATCCCCACACTGCGAAAAAGACTCGCGCTGATTGGGCGTACGTCAGAGACGTCCGGGAAATTCATTTCAAGGGGAGAGAAATCATGAACGTACGGCAAGTGAAATCTGCTGGCAATTACCGCACACCGGATGGGAATACAAAACAGACAGCGTTCACGCGATACGGCGTAATGCCCGCCGTTACGCTTCTGGTAGTCGGCGCTTTGATCTTCGCGAGCGGCTGCAGTTCAACGAGTAAAGCAAAAATAACAGCACCCGGAGGCGAGAGCATCTACGTAAGCCAAGCCAACTACACCGTCAACCCCGAAGTTGACAGTGTGATGAGTTTTCCGACAACCGCGAATGGCGACGCCGCCCCGGCCAACACCATCACTGGCGCGAACACCGGGATCGATGATCCTCACCACTTGGCCTTCGACGCGAGTGGAAACATGTATGTTACGAGTTCCCTGGACGACAGCGTGCTGGTATTCGCAGCCGGCGCGACCGGCGATGCCACTCCGACGTCCACAATCAGCGGGGCGAACACGGGGTTCGAATTTCCCAACGGGATCGCGCTCGACACACACGGGAACATCTATGTTACGAACTACAACAGCGACAGCGTGACAGTCTTCGCCGCCGGCGCGACGGGCAATGCCACGCCTACCGCCACGATTGTCGGTGCGGCGACCGGGCTCGGGTTTCCCCACGGCATAGCCGTCGACCCTAACGGGAATATCTATGTCGCCAACTACGAGAACAACAGCGTGACGGTCTACGCCTCCGGCGCCACGGGCAATGCCACGCCTACCGCCACGATTAGCGGTGCAGCCACCGGGCTCAACACACCCCACGGCCTGGCCCTCGACAGCGCGGGCAATATCTACGTGTGCAGCGAGAACAACGGCGGCACCATCTCCGATAGTGTGGTGGTCTTCGCTGCGGGCGCCACCGGCAACGCCACTCCCACCGCGACCATCAGCGGAGCGGCCACTGGGATCAGCCACCCGAACGGCATATCGCTTGACAGCAAAGGCAACATCTACGTCGGTAACGCGGGCAACAGCAGCGTGACGATCTTCGCCGCTGGTGCCACCGGCAACGCCACTCCGACTGCTACCATCAGCGGCGCCAACACTGGGCTCGCTACCATTCACGGCCTGACGGTGCACTAAGTATTCACCGATACGTGTTGGCAGGGATCTTTCGACTGCGTGGCTGGTTCGCTTCGCGAAACAGCCACTCGCTCGGATGACACGGGCGGGGTTCGTGGACGAGGGCTCGCTTCGCTCGCTGGACGGGCGAAGGCGCCCGTCCCCACATGAGCATCGCTACTATTGCAGATCTACTTTCATGTTCAGGTTGTGGGCTAGGAAGGCCCAGGTGTCGGCGGTTTCGTCGATTAACTTCGTGATGGATTTGCCGGCGCCGTGGCCGGCTTTTACTTCGATGCGAATCAGGATTGGCGCTGGGCCGGATTGATCGGCTTGCATGGTGGCGGCGAATTTGAAGCTGTGGCCGGGGACCACGCGGTCGTCGTGATCTGAAGTTGCGATCAGCGTGGGCGGATATTTTGTTCCGGGCTTCAGGTTGTGCAGCGGGGAGTAGGCGTAGAGGGCTTTGAATTCTTCGGGGTTGTCGGAGGAGCCGTAGTCGGAAACCCAAGCCCAGCCGATAGTGAATTTGTGAAAGCGCAGCATGTCCATTACGCCGACTTCGGGGAGAGTTGCACCGAAGAGATCGGGGCGCTGGGTTACGCAGGCGCCGATGAGCAGGCCTCCGTTGCTGCCGCCGCGGATCGCCAGCTTGGGAGTTGAGGTGTACTTGTTGGCGATGAGCCATTCGGCGGCGGCGATAAAGTCATCGAAGACATTTTGCTTTTTCAGTTTCATTCCCGCCTGGTGCCACTCTTCGCCGTATTCTCCGCCGCCGCGCAGGTTGGGCTGGGCATAGATTCCTCCCATCTCGAGCCAGACGAGGTTCGGCACGGAGAAGAACGGGGTTAGAGAGATATCGAATCCGCCGTAGGCGTAGAGCAGCGTGGGGTTTTGTCCATCGAGCTTGATGCCTTTTTTGTACGTGAGGAACATGGGGACGCGGGTGCCGTCTTTGCTGTGGTAGAAGACTTGTTTCGTTTCGTAGCGGCTGGGATCGAAATCGACTTTGGGCTGGCGGTAGACGGAGCTTTTGCCGGCTTGAGGATCATAGCGATAGACGGTGGCCGGGGCGGTGAAGCTGGTGAAGGCGTAGAAAGTTTCTTTGTCTTTGCGCTTGCCGCCGAAACCTGCGGCGGTGCCGATGCCGGGCAGATCGACGTTACGCACGAATGCGCCGCTCAGATCATGAACGCGGACTTCGGTGCGGGCGTCTTTCAGGTATCCGAGAAAAAATGAATTGTTAATGGTATTAGCGAACTCGAGTTTGTCCGGGCCTTGAGGAATGAGCGTTTCCCAGTTGGCGCGCTCGGGATGGCGGGTGTCGATGGCGATCACGCGCCCGCGGGGCGCGTCGAGATCGGTGTGGAACCAGAAGATGGGGCCGTCGTTGTCGATGAAGGAGTATTGGGCTTCGAAGACATCGATCAATTTCACAACCGGCGAATTCGGTTGCGTGAGGTCTTTGTAATAGAGGAGGTTCTTTGGTGACGTGTCTTTCACGACGGTGATGATGAGATAGCGGCCGTCATCGCTGGCATCGCCGCCAAACATCATTTCTTTGACGTCAGGGCGCTCGTAGATTAGCTTGTCTTCGGATTGAGCGGTGCCGAGGCGATGGTAAGAGAGCTTTTGAAAATAATTCGTCTCGCGCAGCGCTGCGCCTTTGGGCTCGTCGTAGCGGCTGTAGAAGAAACCTTTGTTGTCCTTAGTCCAGGATGCCCCGGAGAACTTTACCCACTTCAAATCGTCCGGCAAATCTTTGCCGGTGTTGACGTCGCGCACGTGCCACTCGTTCCAGTCGGAGCCGGAAGTGGCGATGCCGTAGGCCATCAGCTTGCCGTCGTCGGAGATCGCTGTGCCGGCGAGGGCGACGGTGCCGTCGGGAGAGAGTGTGTTGGGATCGAAGAGGACGCGCGGTTCGGCGTTCAGGGATTCGGAGACGAGAAGGACATTTTGTTGTTGCAATCCGGTGTTGTGCTGAAAAAAGTAGCGGCCGCCGTGCTGGCTCGGCGTGGTGAAGCGCTCGTAGTTCCACAGTTTGGTAAGGCGGTCGTGAATGGCCTGGCGGTAGGGGATCTGCTCGAGGTAGCCGAAGGTTAATTTGTTTTCGGCTTCGACCCAGGCGTGAGTTTCTGCGGAGTCGGTGTCTTCGAGCCAGCGGTAGGGGTCGGCGACTTTGGTGCCGTGGTAGTCGTTCGACCTGGTCGCCGCGGCGGGCTTGAGGGTAGGTGAGTTGCGAAGTCTGGGCGGCGGAAATGAGCGTTAGCATTGTGAAGACGAATGAGAAGAGAATTAATGCCTGGCGAGCTGGGTGCATGAGGGCCTCTGGGCGTGATTCGGCGAAGGTCTATTGTGCCTGAGGTTGGACGGGGAAGTACAGGTTTGGTTGCGGCCGTGTCCCGTGTTTAGATAGACGTCATGGACATTAGCATTGCCGAACCGTTCGGTCACGTTCGCCGCCTCTGGATCTATGCAGCTTTGATGCTAGGTTCATTTGTGACACCGTCTCCAGCACAGGATTATTCGTTAACGGCGGAACGAAGGATTCTAGAGGCTGCCGTTAGCGGCAACCAACAGAGAGCCGACTTTTCACATGAGCGCGATGACAAGGCGCGCACCGTCCGCTCTTCGGTGATCGAAAATCTCTTACTCACGGGGCGTTACAAACACCAGAAACTAAGTCGGCTCGGGTTTTGGGTTAAGAACGCGATATTTGAGGGCGCGCTGGACTTGGGCAGCGTTACTGTACCGGTAACAATACATTGGCAAAACTGCATCTTCAGAGACAAAGCGACCTTCTCATCTGCCCATTTCTCAACCCTACTAGACCTGAGTGGAAGCAGCTTCACCGATGTCGTCTTTAACAGTACGGTCGTAGATGATTCGCTGATACTGAACAACGTTACAGTGACAGGCATCGCTGAGTTTTACCACCTGGGCGTTAAGCGGGAGCTATTTGCGAGAGCAAGTAAGTTCCAAAGCGCGCAGTTCGGTCAAGCCAACGTGGAGGGCCAGATGCTTTTCGGTGAAGGGGACCAGCGTCCTGCTGCTTCCTTTGAGGATTCGCTCTCGCTTCGAGACGTCAAGACACGCCAGCTTGATCTTCAAAACGTAGTCGTCAAGTGCGCTCTTGATCTTAGCCATGCCAACGTGCAGACGGTCGTTAATCTTTCTGTACTGGGCCCGTGTCCGGCTCAGGAGAAATGTCTGCCTGAGAATGTTCAGGTGGAAGGCCTGTCTTACGGGGACTTGGAGCCTGGGGCGCCTGGCAACCTTCGCGATCTGATCAGTCACGCGGGGCATTTCAGCGCGCGCTCGTACACTCAGCTAGAGGAATACTATCGCACCCACGGCGAGCCTGCGGAAGCGGACAAGACGTTTATTGATATGAGGCAGAAGGAAAGGAACCTCATGTGGGATCACTGGAAAGAGAGCCCCTGGGAGGTCCTGAGGCTGGCACCATGGTTGTGGAGTTGGTCCCTCTATATATTGGTGGGTTACGGTCGTTATCCTCAGAATGCTCTATATTTCAGTCTCCTGTTCGTTATGCTCGGGACTTGGGTGTTCTGGAGCGAGGACTGCCTCGAGCCTCGAAAGAAGGACGAGAAGGCCCCGTCATACCATCCGCTCCTGTACAGCTTTGATCTATTAACTCCGTTCATCAATCTACAGTTGGCAGACTATTGGTCGCCCAAAAAGGATTGGAGACAGATTTACGCCCATCTGCATCGGATAATCGGCTGGATACTCGTACCGATAGGCATTGCCGCGATAACTGGAATCATCAAATAGCAAGGGCGTTTGTCTACGAGGCCGTACGCCGCCCGAGCTTGCCCGCGGGTTTGTAGTCCGCGGGGTAGAGGACCACCGAACGGTTGAAGCCTTCGCCGTCGCTTTCGGTGCGGAGGTCGGTTTGGTCGCGCAGGGCGAGGTGAACGATGCGGCGCTCGCGCGAGGACATGGGAGCGAAGTGGAAAGGGGTTCCGGTCTGGCGAACTTTGTCGGCAGCCACGCTGGCGGCCATGCGAAGTTCCTGCAGGCGGATGGAGCGCTGGTTCTTGCAGTCGAAAGAAATCTTATCGTGCTCGCCGGAGGGCAGGTGAAGAATCTCCAGAGCCAGCAGTTCGAGGGCGCGGAGAAGTTCGGCGCCGCGATCGAGGAGCAGAGTGGAGTCGGGTCCGGAGAAGTTGACGAAGATTTCGGGCTTCTCCCAGTCGCTTTGCGCGGGAGGGTTGACGACGATGCGGTAGCGGAGGTGAAGTCCTCCGTTGGTGACGACGGATTGCAGGAATTCGTTGATGCGGTTGGCGGCAGCTAGTTTGTCCATAGGTAGCTCTTAGCTGTTAGCTCTTAGCCTTTAGCTTGAAACCTAAAACCTTTTCACCACAGAGGGCACGGGGGTTCATAGGGTAAACATTATTATTTGCAAAGATCTTATCGCAAACGCGTGGACTTCAGTGCTTCAAGCTAAGAGCTAAAGGCTAAGGTGCTAAAAGCTGATTTACTTATCTTTCTTCCGGGCGCGTTTTTCCATCATTTCGCGCATTTCTTTGCCCAGATTGGTGCGGTTCATGATGGCCTGCTGCGCGATCGAAATCAAATTGGCTTCGGCGTAGTACAAATTCAATCCGGCTTGCAGATTGAAGAAGATGAAGCCCATCATTAAGGGCATCATCCAGGTCAACATTTTTTGTTGCGCGGGATCCATACCAGCTTGCGGAGTCATGCGCTGCATGGCAAACATGCTGATCACCATGATGATGGGCAGCACGAAGTAAGGATCGCGCGCGGAAAGATCGGTGATCCAGAGCCAATGCGCGTGGCGCAGATCGAGCGCGACGCCCAGCATGCGGTAGTACGCGATGATGAACGGGAACTGGATTAAAGTAGGCAGACAGCCGCCGGCGGGATTTACGCCTTCTTTCTTATAGAGCCCGCTGATCTCTTTGTTCATCGCCGCCTTGCGCGGGTCACGCAGGCTGTACTTCTTGTATTTTTCCTGGATGGATTTGATTTGCGGGGCGATGCGCTGCATCTTGAGCATGGATTTCATCTGCGTGATGCGCAGCGGCAGCAGCAGGACGGTGATGATCAGGGTCTGCAGAACAATGGCCCATCCCCAGTTGGGGACGATGTGGTTGTAGGTCCACTTCAGCCAGAGGAAAAGAGGACGCGCGAGGATGCCCCACCAGCCAAAGTTGACCGTGCCGCGGAGATCAGGGTTGTCGTTGTGGATGGTGGGAACGTGAACGGCATCGAGAACGGCCAGCTCTTTGGGGCCGACGAACATGCGCTCGGTGGTTGAGCCGCGCAGGTTGCCGACGGCCGCGCCCAGCACGTTGACATTGGCCGTTTCTTTATTGGAGGAGACGGGGTTGAAGCCCGGTTTCTGCGGGATCTCCATACCGTAGCGCAGCGTAACCATGGCCGCGGAGGCGGGATCGTCAGGAATAAAAATGGCGGTGAAATACTGGTCGCCGGGGCCGGCCCACTCGAATGGACCTGGTATTGTTTTGCCGCCGCTGATGCCCTTGACGGCCAGACGCAGGACGAAATTCGGAAAGACCAGGGCAGTGCGGTCAGTGGAGGCGTCGCTGTGGTAGTCGAGGCGTGCGGCGGCGTAGGAGGCGGGTGTGAACTGGTCGCCGAATCCGGAAGGCCAGGCGGGCGCGGCAAAGATATCAGAGCCTTTGTACTTGACGGAAGTTTCTACGTTCAAAACATAGGTGTGGTCGAAGTGGAATGTCTTGGCGACTACAAGATCCTGGTCGGCGTATTCGAAAGTGATCGTGGCCGGGGCTGAGAGATTGCCTTCCTTTGAAGGTACGTAGAGCGCGGAGTTCAGGCGAGTGCGGATGCCTTCGTCGTAGGTCCAGAGGGAGAGCGGGTAGCCGAATTTTTGGGCCGCTGTGGGATTGACCAGATCGAGCAGGCCGTTCTGAGCGTCGTTGTCGAATTTCTTGAGGATCCAGGATTTCACCTGGGCGCCGCGGTTGGTGAAGGTGATCTTGTAGAGATCGTTCTCGATTACGGTTTCGGCTTCGGTGGAGGCTTGTTTGGTGACTGTGTTAACTGTGTTAACAGTCGCGGCTGGCGTGGCGGATGGCGTTGGGACGGAAGCCGCGGCGGCGGGTTGGGCTGGCGCAGGTTGGGTCCGCGTCTGTTGCTGTTGCTGGGGTGCCGCGGGCGGCTGCGGGAAGAATTTTTTCAGCAGTGGCTGGAAGATGATCAGAACGATGAAGGTTAGAACAAAAACAAGGAGGAGCCGGCGCTCGGCACCGGGTTCCTGTTGCGGATTTTTGTATTCGGCCAAATGTTTACCTTAGGTACCTCGGGGGCTAAAGCCCGTTTTGTCAGCGGGGAGCTTATCGCGGCGCTGGAAGCGCTGCGCCACCCAAAATCGGGCTAACTCACCCAAACCGATCGCCCACAACGAAACGCACTCATCACACTTTGCCGCTGCCGGTTGCCTGCTTTATTACCGGGTCGTAGCCGGAGCGGGCGAAGGGATGACAGCGCAGGATGCGAGTGCAGGCCATCCATCCACCGCGTAGAGCGCCGTAGCGCTCGACCGCCTCCATGGCATATTCGGAGCAGGTCGGCACGTAACGGCAGGCCGGAGGCAGCAGGGGCGAGATGGCCCACTTGTAGGCTCGCAGCAGTTGCAGCGTGACGAATTTGGCGACGTTGCTCAAAGGCGGCTATCGGGCTTCGGCTCTCGGCTTTCGGCTTTCTCGGGGTCCGCTTTCCGTGACAGCTTCTGCTCAATTACTGCGAAGGCTCGGTTGATTTCGTTCCGCACGGCGGCGAAGTCCGTGACCAACAGAGATTTCTTCGGATTAATGACAACATCCGCCGCGACTCCCTGTGGCGGAAGCGACATGCGCACCGCCTCGCGCAGCCGGCGCTTCATGCGGTTGCGCTGAACTGCGCCGCCTAGCGCGCGGCTGACTGTAAACCCTACGCGCAATCCCGGGGTTAGGCCGTAGCCCGGTGCGGTGCCAGCGGCAAGCGTCTTCGTTTCCGGGCGCGGCCAATAGAACACAGTGAATGACGCGGAAAAATGTCGGCGCCCTTGTTTGTAGACGCGCTCGAAATCCGCGTGGCGCAGAAGGCGCGCCGAGCGCGGGAATCGGGCTGATTTCTTGGGCGGCATTGCGTACTCCGGCCGAGCTTCCATGCGGCAACTCCGCAGCGCGGCAGCAGCCATCGCGCCCTCGGGCAGCGCCACGTGGCTGAGGCTTTCGACCGTGGAAGTGAGCGGCACCGGAAAAGCTACTCGCGGAAGCCAGGTTTCACGGAAACCCGCTTCCGTCCCTTGGCGCGGCGGCGGGAAAGCACCTTGGCGCCGCCCTGGGTCTTCATGCGCGTGCGAAAACCATGCTTCTTGCTTCGCTTGCGCCGATTGGGTTGGAATGTACGCTTGGGCATGAAAGATAGCTGCTCCTGATTCCGTCGACAGTGTTAGGGCAAACGATGAGTATAAATGACGGAGCGGCGGGAGGGCAAAGGGCGGTTGTCAGTTCCGCAGTTTCCGGATCTCGACGCGCGTTGCGGTTATTGATTTTTGATCGGAGCCGATGGGCGAGGTTCTTGCTTTATGCGGAAGGAACATAGCGCGGTTTGCACTGCACGCGTTGCAGTTACATCCTTGACACTTGACAGGCGCGGGGCTTCGGGTTCTGAATCGTGTGCGCGCGAGAATTTCGCGCGAAGATTTTCGTTCTGCGGAAAAAAATTTGTGCTACTATGCGGCACTGTTGATTTGCGAAACTCTCATTCACCATGGCAACCGCGCACGATACAAGAGGCGCATTCCGCAGTACACTTAGAGTTCCATCAGCAAGCAGGTAAACGGCAATATTAGACAGGCGCCCTCAGCCAGCCGCCGGGACGCCGCGGCGGGTATTTCATAATTTATGTCAGTTCAAGGCACAACACTTTCCCCCAATCCGTGGACGCGCATTCTGGATGCGCTGGAAAAAAAGATCAACCGGCACTCCTACGACACATGGTTGAAGCCGACGCGCTACAGCCACTCCAGCGGCGGAATTTTGTTTGTACGAGTTCCGACGGCGGAATTCCGGCACGCAGGCGACAAGTATGCGGATCTGATCCAGGAGGCGATCGACAACCTGGGGCTGGAGTTCAACGACGTGAAATTCGTGACTCCGGAGGACGATCCGGCGGCGACCACGGTGCGGCACAACGGTGGGCTGTCGGCGGGCTCGGCGACAGGGGCGGCTCCAGCGCAGGCGCGGTTTGACTGGGATGGCGCGGCGCAACTGAATCCGCGCTACACCTTTGACGCTTTCGTGATCGGCAGCGGCAACCAGTTCGCGCATGCGGCCTGCCAGGCGGTAGCGGAGCGTCCGTCGAAGGCCTACAACCCGTTGTTCCTGTACGGCGGCGTGGGTATGGGCAAGACGCACCTGATGCAGGCCATTGGGCACGAGGTGAAGCGGCGCCAGCCGCAGGCCGCCATTTGCTATGTATCGAGCGAGAAGTTCACCAACGACATGATCAACTCGCTGCGCTACGACAAGATGACCAGCTTCCGCGACCGCTTCCGCGGCGTAGACGTGTTGCTGATCGACGACATCCAGTTCCTGACGGGCAAGGAGCGGACGCAGGAAGAATTTTTCCACACCTTCAACGCGCTGCACGACACCATGAAACAGATCGTGATTGCCAGCGACCGTTCGCCAAAAGAATTGGCGGAGATTGAAGACCGTTTGCGCAGCCGCTTCGAGTGGGGACTGATTGCCGACATTCAGCCGCCCGATCTGGAGACGAAGGTGGCAATCCTGCAGAAGAAAGCCGAGCAGGAGAAGGTGACGCTGCCGACCGATGTCGCGCTGTATGTGGCGCAGAATATCCGGTCGAACGTGCGCGAGTTGGAAGGGGCGCTGATCCGGTTGGTGGCGCACTCGTCGCTGATTGGGGCGGAGATCACGCTACCCTATGCGCAGCAGGTGCTGAAGAATTTTATCGATTCGCAGGCGCGGAAAGTCACGATTGAGTCGATCCAGAAAATGGTCGCGGAACAGTTCGGGCTGCGGCTGATGGAGATTAAGGCGAAAGACAATTCGCGGGCGATCGTGTACCCGCGGCAGATTGCCATGTATCTGGCCAAGCATATGACCGAAGCCTCGCTGCCGGAAATCGGCCGGCAATTTGGTGGAAAGCATCACACGACTGTACTGCACTCGGTGGAGAAGATTGAAGAGGTCCGCAAGAACGACAAAGATTTGAACAGGCTGCTCAATAAACTGACCGAGCAATTGGGCGGATAGTTGTGGAGGTTCTGGAGTTTTACACCGAGCGGAGCGGTCTTCCTTTTTGATGGCTGTGAACGGGATGTGGAAGCTGTGCAAGGGCCGGGAGAAATGGCAGAAGCGGAAATCTTCTACTATCGGCTCCGGTGAGTTGGGGACGGATTTCTCACACGAAGGGACGATCCCTAAAGTGGTGACAATGGGTCGCTTGCCAAAGTTTTCCACTTCTCCGGCCTGACTACGGTTACTGCTGGTTTTATAGGTTTTGTATTTGATATAAGGGAAGTAATAAAAGTAGCAAGCGGCAGGGAGACAAAGTCTATGCCGGTGGAAGCGGCGGTTGCGGTGGAGACGATGGAGATCACCGTAAGCAAGGTTGAGTTGTTGCGGGAGTTGACGGCTACCCAGGGCGTGGTCGAGCGCAAGACCACGATTCCGATTCTTTCCAATTATTTATTCGAAGCCGCCGATGGCGAGCTGCGCCTGACGGCAACCGACCTCGACCTGAGCTTGCGCACCTCGTGCAATGCGAAGGTGAAGAAGGAAGGGTTGTGCACGATTCCGGCGCGCAAACTGCATGACTACGTGAAGCTGTTGCCGGACGCCGATATCACAATTAAGCTTCTGGAAAATCACTGGGTCAGCATTCGCTGCGGGCGTTCGAACACAAAGATGGTGGGAATGGCGAAGTCGAATTTTCCCAGCCTGCCGGTATTTCCTTCCGCGGGAGTAGTGAAAATTCCCGGGCAAGTGTTGCGTGGATTGATTGCACGCACCGGCTTCGCGATATCGAGTGAGGAATCGCGCTACACGCTGAACGGAGCGCTGATGCTGCTGAAGCCGGAATCGATCACCATGGTCGCAACCGACGGTCACCGGTTGGCGCATTGTGAACGGAGTGGGGAAAAGTTTGAAGGCGTCTCCGGTGAGTTGAAGACTTTGGTGCCAAAGAAGTGTATGGACGAATTGAAGTCCCTGCTGGATTCGACCGATGCGGAGAGCGTCGAGTTCGCCAAAGATGATTCGACTCTCTACTTCCGCATCGGATCGCGGCTGCTGACCTCGCGGCAACTGACCGGACAATTCCCGAATTTTGAGGCCGTGCTGCCCAAGGACAACAACAAGAGCATCACGCTGAATAATGCCGACTTAAACGCGGCAATCCTGCGCGTGGCGCAGTTTGCCGACGAGCGTTCGCGCGCCGTGCGCCTGAAGCTGGAAAAGGGCGAGGTGAAGATTTCCGCGTCATCGACGGAAGCGGGCGAGTCGGAGGATTCGATTGAAGCTCCGTACGACGGCGAGACGCTTACCATCGGCTTCAATGCCGTGTACCTGGTGGACTTCCTGAAAGCCGCCGGCACCGGCGAGGTGCGGCTGGAGCTGAAGGATTCGCAATCGGCTGGGCAACTGCGTCCGGCTGAGGGCGATGACTATAAGTACAGATATATCGTGATGCCGATGCGGATCTGAGCGCTTGCTCCACTTCTAATTTCATTTCTCCCATAGGCCGAAATTGTCGCCGGCCTTGACCTGCGCGCCTTCCTGTCATACATTTGCGGCCAATCGTCTTTGGAGGTTTTATGCTATCCGGATTCAAGAAGTTCATCCTGCGGGGCAACGTTGTCGAACATGGCGGTTGGCATTGTGATCGGCGCGGCTTTTGGCGGGGTCGTGAGTTCGCTGGTGGCATCGCTGATTAATCCACTGATCGCGCTGCTCGTGGGCAAGCCGGACTTTACGGCACTGTCGTTCAAGATCGGCGAAACCCCGTTTCCCTATGGAGTATTCGTGACGGCTCTGGTGAATTTCCTGCTGGTGGCCGCAGCGATTTACTTTTTCGTAGTCACGCCGGTAAATGCTCTCGTGGCGCGCATGAACCGGGGCGAAGCGCCGCCTGATCCCACAACAAAGAAGTGTCCGGAGTGCCTGAGTGAGATTCCTATCGATGCGCGGCGCTGCATGCACTGCACGCAGCCGGTGATGGGGCGCGCGGCGTAAGATCAACCGAGGTCTACTCGGGTAACATGGCAGTATGAGTTCCCGCCGAGTTTTCTGTCATTGTCTCTTCTTTGCGATTGTGCTGTCGGCAGTTAGGCCACAGGCGCGGGCACAGTCTTCCTCGCCATCCGCTACATCTCCGTCAACATCGAAGCAGGTTAAAAAGCCCGCGGCGAGCGCGGGTTCGCCGCTGGATCCCGGGAAGGTGAGCGCTGGCGTGTACAGAAATCCCACTTTTGGATTCGCGTGCAAGATTCCGGCGGGATGGGTCCTGCGGACCGAGGAGATGAATTTGCGGGATGGGGAGGATGCGAAGGCGGACGCTAGCAAGAAAGCAGATTCCAGCAACACTGGCCGCGTACTATTGGCGGCGTTCTCGCGGCCGCCGGAGGCGCGGGCGGAGGATGTGAATGCTTCGATTCTGATTGCGGCGGAGAGTGCGGCGGCGTATCCGGGACTGAAAGATGCGGCTCAATATTTTGGTCCCGTGACCGAGGTGGCGCAGGCGCAGGGGTTCGAGGTCGTGCAAGAGCCTTATGAATTTGCCGTGGGAACAAAGACGGTTGTCCGGGGAGATTTTCAGAAGGATGTCGGCTCGCGGGTGATGCGGCAGTCTACGCTGGTGTTGCTGGCGCGCGGGTATGCGGTTTCGTTTACGTTTATTGGCGGGACCGAGGACGAGGTTGAGGAGTTGGTGCAGGCACTGAGCTTCGGCGCGAGCAAAAGTGCGGGGCGGTGAGCATCCCCGCGCAGTTACTCCGGCGGCTTGGAGGCGCCGGCAGGCGAGTCCCTGCGAGCGGGTTCAGCGCCGGATTCCCGGCAATCAGCAGGAGATTCACAGCTCCGCAGCCACCGGTTGTTTGATCTCGATCGTCATGCTCGGTGCCTGCAGCAGCGTGTTATGAATGAGGCAATGATGCACCGCATCCTCCACTCCAGCCCGTTGTTGCTCTGTCAGCGCCGTGGGCGCTTCGACTTCGATGCGAAAGTTATCGATGCGCGCGGGATCCTTCAGCTTGTCGGCGGTGACGCGGACGCGCGTGCCCTCCACCGCCAGCTTGTGCTTGCGCAGATATTGCGCGGCGTAGAAACCGGCACACGATCCGAGCGAGGCGAGCAGCAACTCCGGCGGCGTCATGCCTTCGTCGTGGCCGCCGTTCTCCGGGGGTTGGTCCGTCAAGATGGTGTGCTGGCGTGCTTTGATTTCAAACTGTAACGCTCCGAGATGTTCTACTGTGACTTCCATAAGGCCTCCAAAATTAGCAACACATCTATTAAGAGCAATTCAAACAACAGCTACTTCAAAACTTGACGCGCGAGTGCGGCGTCGATATGAGTTCTCATCAGGGCGCGGGCGCGGTGCAGCCGCGACTTCATGGCAGCGCGCGAGATCCCCAGCCTCCGCGCTGCTTCGTCGCCCCGCAGATCTTCGACATCGCACAACTGGTAGACCGGGCGGTACAGTGCGGGCAGCGTGTCCATGGCCTCGTTCAAAAGCTGCTTCATCTGTTTCCGGGCTAGCTGCGCGTCCGGAGGAACGTCCGCCCCGGGAACCTCGCGGCCTTCGTCTTCTAATGTCGAGAGTTGCAAGAGCGGGAGCAACGACTCGCGCTCCTTCAACTGCCAGCAGACTCGTTTCGCAATCTGCGCCAGCCAGGCGCGAAACGCCGCCGACTCGCGCAATTGATCGAGATGGCGGTAGGCCTTGAGCAGAGCCTCGATCAGCACGTCTTCGGCATCTTCCCGGTTGCCGCACACGCGAATCATCTGGCGGTAAACCGAATCCTTGTGCTGTCGAGCTAGCGTCTCGAAGTCCACGAATCCATTGTTGCACTGCTCTGTCTCCAAAGACGTGACCTGCGTCACGAACAGCTTCGCGCCTGTTCCGAATGAGGAGCGCCGATCGGGCAGTGACTCCGGCTGTTCCACGGCATCTTTTCCAGGAGGATGCCCATGGCGCAGATGTCGGTGAGCCCGGCGAAGGTCAGTCCCAAACCAATGAATCCGCAGAGAAAAACCCATAGCGGATTGACGGTGAGTGCCAGAATGGCGCCGGCTAGCGCGAGCAAGCCCGCACCCAGACGGACCTGGCGCTCCAACGACCAGCGCGTCTTCACACTCGATACAACGGGATGTCCGGCGTCGATCCAGGCTTTCGTGCCGCCCTCAAGAACCGCAATTTGCCGGTGACAGGGTTCGAGTAGTCCGGCGGTCATGCGGGCGCGCTTGCCGGTTTGGCAGACCAGGACGATGGGATCATTGAATGCGAGGTCGTCCAGGCGGGCTTCGATCTGGTCCATCGGGATGTTGACGGCGCCGGGAATGTGGCCGGAAGCGAATTCGGAAGCGGAACGCACGTCGACGAGCTGAACCTGGGAGGAGTTACTTCGGAATTGAGAGATGGTTAGCGTGGGGTTCAAATTTCCTCCTACATAGGGAGGAGCGGGGGTTTTTGAACAAGGATTCAGGAACTCCACTAATTTTGTCATTCCGAACGCAGTCCGGAGCCAACGCGACGGCAAGAGAGGAATCTGCTTTTCTTGTAAAGCGATTCCGGCAGGGTTAGTCGAGGGGTTCAGGTTCGAGAGCGATGTTGGTTTCGCCGGCGGCTTTCTTCTGCGCGTACTTCTTCATCCAGGCTTCCCAGCTTTTGCCGGCCGCGGTGTCGCGTCCGGAGAAGGCGAGGGCGGCGACGTCGGCGTAGGAGATGGAGACTTTCTCGTTCGAGTTTTTCGGGTAGAGACGGACCACGGAATTTTGTAGTGTGGCCGCGGTGCGCCGGTCGAAGAGATAGCCTTCGATCTTCGATCCGTCTTTTTGGGTGATGGTGACGTCGCCGCGATAGTCGAAGGCTTTCTCAAGGGCGATGCGGATTTCTTCCTCGCTGGCGAGTTGCGGGATCCAGCCTTCGAGCTGTTCGTGAGCCGTGCCGGGAGCGACTTCAAGAGCGTCAGGATTGGCGGCGCCAATATGCGGTGCTGATTTTGCTGCTTCGTGGTCGAGATGTCCCGCGGCTTTTCCGGTCATAGTTGATAAGAACAATGTGTTTTGGGTGGCGCAGCGGTTCACCGCTGCGATAAACGGTTCAGCAATGAATGGAGCTTTAGCCCCTGAACCTACGCGCGCGTCTGCTGCGGCTCGCCTGTCGAGGCGATCTGCACCAGCGGGTGCACCGGAGCCTGCGGCTCGTCCAGCAAACGAAGCGCTTCTTCATCGCGATATCGAGTGAACAGAGTTGCCTTCACAGTGGCCAGGAATCCGCCGAGCGAACTGAACGTCGCATTCACCGCGGAGGCTTCGTAGCCGCTGTGGACCATGCAATTGGCGCACGCGGGATTGCCGGACTCAGTGCCGTAGTTGCTCCAGTTCGTAGTCGCAAGCAGTTCGCCGAACGTTTCGGCGTAGCCATCCTGGAGCAGGTAGCAGGGCTTCTGCCATCCGAAAACATTGTAGGTGGGCATTCCCCACGGCGTGCAGGGATAGGTGCGCTTGCCCATCAGAAATTCCAGAAAGAGCGGCGAGAGATTGAACTGCCAGTTCTTCTTGCGGTTCGACAAGATCGCGCGGAACATGCGGCGGGTGCGGGCGCGGCCGAGGAAGTGCTTCTGGTCGGGCGCCTTATCGTAGGAGTAGCCGGGCGAGAGCATCATGCCTTCGAGGCCGAGTTCCATCATGTCGTCGAAGAAGGCGCGGACGGATTTCGGATCGGCGCCGTCGAACAGCGTGGTATTGGTGGTGACGCGGAAGCCGCGGCTGAGGGCTTCTTTGATCGCATCGACCGCAATGTCGTATCCGCCTTCGCGGCAGACGGCGAGGTCGTGCTCGTCGCGCTGGCCATCGAGGTGAACGCTGAAGGTCAGATATTTGCTGGGCTTGAAGAGATGAATCTTTTCTTTCAGCAGCAGCGCGTTGGTGCAGAGGTAAATATATTTCTTGCGCGCGACCAAACCCTCGACAATCTCGCCGATTTGTGGGTGCATGAGCGGCTCGCCACCGGGAATCGAGACCATGGGCGCTCCGCACTCATCAATGGCGCGAAAGCATTCTTCCGGAGAAAGATCTTTCTTCAGGATGTGGGCAGGATACTGAATCTTGCCGCATCCGGCGCAAGCCAGGTTACAGCGGAACAGCGGTTCGAGCATCAGCACGAGCGGATACTGCTTGCGCCCGGCGAGCTTCTGCCGCAGCACATAGCTCGCCACAGTCCACATCTGTGAAACGGGTACTGGCATCTTCTAGTCGCTACCCCAGTAAGTCTATCTTATCAGGGACGGCGGTTTAGATGACGGCGAGCAAGGATAGAATAGCTGGAAGGACAGATGGGGGGCGGGTGGCCCATTCAAGCCGTCTTTTGGCTTGAGTGGGGGCAGCTCAGAACGGACAGATAAATTCGGGGACGGACGGAACGCTCCCATTAAACTAGTTTGCGTCGCAACCCAGAGAGAAGCGCAGAGCAGCGCACACCTCATTCATTCGTGCGGAACTAAGCTGGGCCACACGTCTCCCCAGCCGCTGTTGCGACACCGTAACCGCATTGTGCAGGTTCACCGCGCAGGGGAACTTCATGCCGTCCTCCTCATTCAGCACGACCTCGGATGGCACGCCGCGAACCGTGGAAGTGACAGGCGCAACCGTCACTGTGGATAAGTACGCGATGGCGCTGTTGCGGGTAAGCACGAGGACTGGCCGTTTCTTGTCGGGCGGGGCAAACTGGTAGAGCCGGACTTCGCCTCGCGCGATCTGACCTCGGGCTATTCTTCCTCCGGTCATTCTGGTGGCCACGTGGCCTCCGACTCCCAACGCAGCGCTTCCGCGTCGGCTTGCGAATGTCGCGAGTAGCCCTGGCGGTCGCGCTCTTCACTGGCTCGCAGTTCCAACCGGCGGAGATGTTCTCGCAGGGCGTCGCGCACCAGAGCGGACCGGTTTCGCCGGGTGCGCTTCGCGGCCTGGTCGGCGGCGTGCAACAGCTTTTTATCGAGCACGATTTGAACGATTTGCATATGTGGAATCTACTCCACAGTCTACTCCACATAGAAAAACTATCCAAACGAGCCGTTATATGCCGGCAATCGGCGGCCCGTTTACTGCCCCGATTCGGCGCTTGCGCGGGGTCGAAAAAAGGAGCTATGCGTGGTATAATTTCAACAGTCGCCAAACGAACCTAAGTATAAGACATTTCAATAACTTGAAGTCAATTCGTGGGCGCACTTCGGAGCCGGGTTGGGGCGGTATTTCCAAGTCACTTTTTGAGACTTAGCCAGGCCCAGTTCTGAAAGAAAGCCGGGCATTCTCCCGCGGAGCGGAATGGCCACCAAAGAGATCAATACTCCCATCGTCGAAACCAAAACAAAAAACGGAGTGGTAACGCCCATCACCGCCGCAAACGGCGGCGGCAACGGCGACTACACTGCCGACTCGATCAAAGTGCTCGGCGGTATGGAAGCGGTGCGCAAACGTCCCGCGATGTACATCGGATCGACCGGCGATCTCGGTCTGCACCATCTGGTTTATGAAGTTGTCGACAACTCGGTTGACGAAGCGCTCGCCGGGTTCGCCACAAAAATCGAAGTCACCATTCACATCGACAACAGCGTGACTGTCGTGGACGATGGGCGCGGCATTCCTGTGGACGACATGGTTATCGACGGCGAGAAGGTTTCGGCGGCGCAGGTGGTGATGACTACGCTGCACGCCGGAGGCAAGTTTGATTCGTCCACGTACAAAGTTTCGGGCGGGCTGCACGGCGTTGGCGTTTCGTGCGTGAACGCGCTGAGCGAAGAACTGGAACTGGAAATCTGGCGCGATGGCGCGACCTGGGAGCAGACTTATTCGAAGGGCGAGCCTACCAGCAAGATGAAGAAGGTGGGCGCGGCCAAGCGGCGCGGGACCAAGGTTCACTTCCTGCCCGACCGAACCATTTTCACGGAGACGACCTACAACTACGACACGCTGGCGCAACGGCTGCGCGAATTAGCGTTCCTGAACAAGGGCCTTCTGATCACTCTCACCGACGAGCGCACCACCGACGCGAAGAGTGGCGAGGCCAAGCATACAGAATTCAAGTACAACGGCGGGATTGCGGAGTTCATCAAGCATTTGAACCGCGGCAAGCAGGTGCTGCACGACAAGCCGATCTACATGGAAGCCGAGCGCAGCGGCGTGGCCATGGAGATTGGGCTGCAATACAACGACGGATATTCGGAGTCGGTGTTCAGCTTCGCCAACAACATCAACACGGTGGATGGCGGCACGCATCTATCAGGGTTCCGCATGGCGCTCACGCGCACGATTAACTACGCCGGGCAACAGATGGGCCTGTTCAAAGACGTAAAAGAGAATCTGACGGGCGACGACGTGCGCGAAGGTCTGGTCGCCGTGATCAGCGTGAAACTGTCGCAGCCGCAGTTTGAAGGGCAGACCAAGGGCAAGCTGAATTCCGATATTGCCGGTGTAGTTCAAGCGTTCATCAACGAGCGGCTGGGAGCGTTTTTCGAGCAAAATTCCCCGGTCGCAAAGAAGATTATCAACAAGGCAGTCGATGCGGCGCGGGCGCGCGAGGCGGCGCGCAAGGCGCGGGATTTGACGCGGCGCAAGGGGGCGCTCGATTCTGGCGGTCTGCCGGGCAAGCTGGCGGATTGCTCGGAGCGCGATCCGAACCGCTGTGAATTGTTCCTGGTCGAGGGCGAGTCGGCAGGTGGCACGGCGAAGCAGGGACGCGACCGCCGCTTCCAGGCGATTCTGCCGCTCAAGGGAAAAATTCTCAATGTCGAAAAAGCGCGCTACGACAAGATGCTGGCGCACGAGGAAATTCGCGCCATGATCACGGCGCTCGGCACCGGCATTGCCAAGGATGATTTCGATCCCACGAAAGTGCGCTACGGCAAAATCATTCTGATGACCGACGCCGACGTCGACGGCTCGCACATCCGCACCCTGCTGCTGACGTTCTTCTTCCGACATATGCAGGAGCTGATCAAGCGCGGGAATGTGTTCATCGCGCAGCCGCCGCTCTATTCCATCAAGAAGGGCAAGTCCATGCAGTACATCAAGGACGACGATGCCTTCGACAAAGTGACGCTGAAACGCGGGGCTGATGGGGTGACCGTGCGCTACGGCGAAGGCGCGGCCAAGCTGGAAGGCGCGAACCTGACGCGCTTTATGAGCGTGCTGAAGGAGTATCTCAACTTCTTTGACAAGGTGAACAAGCGGTTGCGCGACGAGAGCGTCACCGAACTGCTGCCTCGACTGGATTTTTCGAAGCACGCGGATTTCGAGGGGGACAAGAAGACTCCGCCGAAGAAGATTGAGCGGCTGGAGCGCGAGTTGAAGAAGCTGCAGAAAGACCGCAAGTTCAAGAGCGTGGAAGCGGCCTTCGACGAAGAGCACAACCTGTGGGAGGTGCGCTTCGTGAACTCGCAGGGATCGGAGCATGTTATCAACTGGGAGCTGGCCTCAAGCGCGGAGTGCCGGCAGTTGATTTCGAAGTTCAAGCAGATCGAGCCTTATCTGGAACCGCCGTTCGTGGTGGAGGCTGTGACCAAGGCGGGCGCTGTTAACGGCAATGGCGATGAAGCTGCGGATGGCGAGGCTGTGGAAAATGATGCGGCTGAGTCGGATGGAAAGTCCGGCAAGAAAACCGCCAAGGCTGCGCCTGTGGCAAAGACTCGCGCTGCAGTTGAACCGGTGGAGAAGGCGACGGCGCGTGAGCTGTTCGACTACGTGAAGAAAGAAGGCAGCCGCGGCTATGACGTGCAGCGCTATAAAGGCTTGGGTGAGATGACGGCTCCGCAGTTGTGGGAGACGACCATGGACCCGGAGCGCCGCACTCTGCTCTCGGTGAAGCTGGAAGACATAGCCGAGTGCGAAACCATCTTCACGACTTTGATGGGTGAGGATGTTGAGGCGCGGCGGAAGTTTATTGAAGAGAATGCGCTGGACGTGAAGAATCTGGATATTTAGAATTTCTTCGCCACGGATTTGCGCGGATTCACACGGCTAGGGGCAACAGAGAAATATTCTAGGGGGCGGCTTTCAGGCCGCCTTTTCATTCCCAACTTTTAATATCGAGGCGACCGTGGTCCCCAACACCAACAGGGTGATCAGCGAGATATCGCCCAGCGAGATTACGCAGTAGATGCACCATACTCCGAGAATATCTTTCTCGACGTGCGCGAGGTACAGGGAGAATCCGAGTCCGACCAGGGCAACCACGAGCACGAGGCGGTAGGCCCGGCGCCAGGCTAGGGCTCCCATCAGGAGATATCCGGCGATGCCGAGCGCGGCTACTGGAATGCCCGCCAGCACCGCGTAGGGGCTGTGGTTGACGATGCCGCAGTCCCAGCGCTCGTTGATGCTGCAGGGCGAGTCGCCTGCGGTGCGGTAATGCTCGCGGAGGGCGAGAGCGGAAACGATGATGCCGAAGGCGGCCAAGAGAACTAGAACGTATCTCATGCTTCACCTTTGAAATTGCTGATTGGTGATTGCTGATTGTTGATTGAAACCACTCGTCTTTGATTTTCAATCAGCAATCAACAATCATCAATGCCTTTCGCTTTAGCTCGCAGCATGCGCGGCGGCGATGTCCTGGAGCAGATCGGAAGCCTGCCAGTCAGCGCCGTGATACCACTTGAAGATTTTGCCGTCTGCAGAGATGACTGCAGTGCTGAGCGAGTGCGTGATCAATCCGCCTTCTTCTTTGTAGGTCAGCGCGAAGTAACTGGCAAATTCGGGCAGCTCGGGCGAGGGAACGGAGGAAAATTCCCAATGCTTGAAGAGCGTTGGATCGTTGCTTCCGGCGCAGGAGAAACCATAGGTGCGCAGAACTTTCGGCGTGTCGTGAGCCGGATCGAAGCTGACGCTAAGAAGGCGGGTCTTGCCATAGCGGGAGGGATCGGCGCGGACTTGCCGGTCGATATCGGCGAACTCGTGGCTGACGCGCGGGCAGAAGTCGGGGAACGGACAGCGGGTGTAGATGAGAGTGAGAAGCAACGTCTGGCCGCGATATTGATGGAGCGAGATGCGTTTGCCGTTCTGGTTAATGAGTTTGAAGTCCGGCACTTGGTCGCCGGGAGCCGGCATGTGTAGGGTGGCAGTTGGCTTGCCGGCGGGAGTTTTCGAGTGGGCTGTGACTTTGACGTTTTCCAGCCAGTATTTTCCCGGCTCGGCGACGACAACATCGGCAGTGATGGAGTCACCAGGTTGGAGCTGATCGAGCGCGGCTGGAGGCTTGATGGGATAGGGCATGACCATCGCATCCATAAAGCCGGGAATGGGTTCGTTGTTGATGTCGGCCGATCCAGCTTGTTCGTTGATGGAGATTACTTTTCCCTTGAGAGCATAGCGCTTGGCGGGTTGAAGGTTCGCTGTGCTGGGCTGTGATGTTCCACGGTTACAGGCCGCTGCGAGCGCCAGCAGGGCGATCAGGGAGATAAGTGCAAGATGCTGCGTGGATGAATGGAATTGGCTGTTCATGTTCTCTTCTCCCATTATCTCCGATCATGCTGAGGGGGCAGAGCGGCCTCGCTTCGCTCGGCGGGACAGCCGAGGCGGCTGTCTCCACATGAGCATCTCCTCGATCATACTGTTGGCCTCCTGCTTCAGTAGTGGAAGTGGTAGCGAAACTCCGCATAAATTTGCCGGGGATCGTTCCAGTGAAATCCACCGAAAGTCAGACTGCTATCAAGCTCCACGCGGCGGTTCGCCACATTGACCGCCGTTAGGGAAACTGAATAGTTCTCCAGGAAGGTTTTCCCGGCTGAGATGTCAAACGTGGTGTGCCCCGGCAGATAATCGCCGGGATAGGGTTGTCCGGGGAAGGCATTGTGGAACCCCGACCCGTAATAGACATTGGTCGCGGCAAAAGCATGCCAGGGAAGGCTTCCGTTAAAGCCAACGTTCAAAGTGTTTCTCTGATCGTGGTCAACCGGTCCAAATCCCGGAGGCGGATATGCTGAGCATACCGGCATCGTGGGAGGACAAATCAAGCCTCCCGTAATTGGCGATGTGGCCTGGGCAAATTGATTCGCATACGCAAGATGAAGCCGGCCGCGATGCCAGAGATTCGGAGAGCGCAGCGTAAGTTCCCAACCTTGAATCTGGGCGTAGGACCATGTAATGGGCCAGTAGACAAGCGATTCGCCGATGTTGTTGTGATCGAGCCAGTTGTGGGCGCGGGTTTCAAAGTTGTCAGCGTCAAGGGTCCAGCCCTTCAACGGAATAGTGACACCGAACTGCCACTCGATGTCGCGCTCACCGTTCAGCGCAGCAAAGCCAAAACCCTGGTTGGCGGTAAAATTTTGCAGCTGATTGGTGGCCGTGGAAAGCGGCGGCGCCTGGTAGAAGTAGCCATAGAAGCCGCGGAACGTCCAGTTCAGGTGGGGAATTCTGATCGCGGCGCCGAGGCGCGGATCAGTCGCGTGCTCGGAGACCGATGGCACCCCTGATGGGGGGGAGGAATTGAACTGCGTTTCGCGCAGGCCGGCGATCAAAGTCAGCCACGGTGTGACTTTGAATTTGTCGTTGATGAAGAACGCAGCTAGGCCTCCGTTAACTCCGATCGAAGAAGGGGAGGCGTTGGTGGTGAAAAAGGAGTTGTACTGGTGCTGGAAGAATCCGTAGACGCCGGCCTGAATGTCGTTCCGCCGGACGTTGGCGTTTAGCGCTACCTGCGCTCCTGCATATTGGGCGGTCTGAGTGACGTTTGAGCTAACGGGGACGTCGTTCGGTCCTGCTTGGTAGTCGGCGCCGTTGTAGTGATAAAAGGGCGAAACGGTGAGCAGCGTGTTTGGATCGAATGTGTGAACCCACGAGAAGGTCGCATACCCATCTGGTTCACGCTCGCCGTCACGCAACCCATAGCTGGGAGGATTTCCCCCCGCTACCAACAACTGATTTCCGATTGAGTTGGGATCGGGGTCGTAGGGGATCTGGAAATAATCCTGCCGCAGGGAACCGACCACACGAAACTGATTTTTCGGATCGGAGTTGAAGATGAAGGAAGCGAATCCTCCGTATCCATTCGCGGCGTCGTGGAAAACCTGAGCGATCGGGGGCTGAAGACCGTAATTGCTGCGGTTGCCGTTCAGGCTGGCATACCAGGCAAATCGCTGCGAGTGTGCGCCGCAACTGAGCTGGTCGTCCGTCTGATAGAAATTCCCCGCCGTAACCACCAGATCACATTCCCGGTCTCGCTCAAAGCCGGTTCGCGGCACAACATTGAAGATTCCGTATGTGCGGTCTCCATAATCGGCGTCATAGCTTCCGCGCTGAACTTCCAGATAGTCGATGTCTTTGGGGTTGATCTGCGGCCCCAGATTGTTGGCGATGTTGGTGTTGGGGATGGGAACGCCGTCAATCAGCCACTCGACCTGGTGGCCTCCTCGCACATGCAGCATGTCGTGCGTCACGTAGGCGGCGGGCACGTAATCGGTAATCATCTCCATGCCGTTGGTGCGGTCGGCTCCGGGAGTTTGCTGAATGCCGATGCGGTCCAGCATGGTCGTCGGCGTAATACTCTGCGTCGTCGCCTCCACGGGAATTTCTGAGACGGAGATGGTTTCCTTCGTGCCTGCGACCGCCAACTGGAAATGCAGCACCGGACTGGTGTCAGACTGAACAATCACGCTTTGTTCCATTTGCTCGAAGCCGCGCGATGCGACCGTAACTGTGTAATTCCCGATGGGCACAGAAGTGAATTCGAATTCTCCCCTGTCGTCGGAGTCCCGGGATTGAGTCCAGCCCGAGTTTTGAGCCTTCAACATAACCATGGCCCCTTGAATGGGACGGTGCTGAGGATCATGAATGATGCCGCGAACGGAACCGAAAATCGTGGCAAATGCCACCGCACCCAGGAAAATGACCACACCGGTCAAGAAAGCGACTTGCCTCATAAATGTCTCCATTCTCTGTGTCGGGTCAGGGCAGTTCGCCGGATGGCCCGCCGATGTCAGTTCCGGCGGCGGGCAGCGACAGGTTCCAGCGAAGAACGCCTGCGCGTTGGGCAAACGAAATTAAGTGAAGCTGGAGACGGCTTCAGCAGGCAGGCGGGGCGCGGGTGGATTGGAATTCGGCGGAGGCGCTTGCCGGCGAGTTGGGCTGAGTTTCAACTAGGGGCGCATCGATGGTTTGCAATAAGAAGTCAGCCGGTCGCGTCTGAGGATGAGCCCATTGGGCGGTGGTGACGGCCCGGCGACGTTCACGGTAACGACAACTCGCATCGCGCACCACGGGCTGACCATCGCCTGAGGCCAGCGAATCCAGGCAGTGATGAACTCCCTTGCGAAGGCAGCATGCATGCGGCGGCGCAGACACAGCCGCCAGCGCCACGGGAACAAGATTCCCCACGAGCGCGAAGAACAGCAACAATCTGGCGGTCAGGCGGTGCATGCTCTTCTGTCGGAACAAGAACCCCAGGTGGGGTCAGCATAGAACAAGATCGCGAACACGCGCAAGCAGAAGGCACTCCGTGCGCCAGCGCACTTATCGCATCAGGACGCCCACCGCAGCGCGGTAAGCGCTGCTCCACCCAAATGCGACTTTCAAGCTTTGCCGTGGATCTTGGCCCACCACCAGCGGACGCCGACGAACAGAAAACGCCAGTCGCTGAAGAATTCCGGGGGCTTGCCTTCGAAGGCGTGGCCGATGAATTGGAGAATCCATCCGATTACAAACAGAGCCAGCGCATAAGGCCACAGACGGTGGACGAATATGCTAACGAGAAGAAGCAGAACCGAGAGCACGATGGTCGGGATGCCCAACGTGTGGCAGACCCGGTTCACGGGATGCTGATGGCTGGAGGCGTACTGAGAGATCCACTGCTCGTTGGTGCGGTTGCCCAGCATGGCGAAAAGATGATACACCGGGCGAGAGCTTGTTTGCACGGGCCGCGCGAGTTGAAGTAGTGTCTCAGTCACCGGCCTCTGCGAAGGGGCCGCCTCGCTTCGCTCGGCGGAACAGCCGAGGCGGCTGTCTCGACATGAGCATCTCGGCAGACTGGTGTCACTACCCAGGTTGAGGCGGCTGCATCCCGCGTGTTAGCATCCTAAGTTTTGGCAGGTATGTTGGGCTGGCCTGTACTTCTGCACTGTTCTTCGTTCTGACTCGGGGCCTTCTCTCTTTCCACGCCTGCGAAGGAGCCTACTTGTGAAAGTTTATTCCGGAGAAAACATTCGTAATGTTGCGATTGTGGGGCATGGCCATGCGGGGAAAACCTCGCTGGTATCGGCCATGCTCTACACAGCGGGGGCCACGCCGCGGCTGGGGCGCGTGGACGACGGATCGTCTACCACGGATTATGACGAAGAAGAGATCGCGCGCAAGATGTCGATTGCGGCGTCCGCGGCCTATGTGGAGTGGGGCAAGACGAAGATCAATGTGATCGATACGCCTGGCTTCAACATGTTTGTCCATGAGGCCAAAATGGTGCTGCCGGTGGTGGACGCGGCGATCGTGGTGGTCGATGGCGTGGCCGGGGTGGAAGTGGTGACGCAGCGCGTGTGGAAGGATTGCGAGGAGTACAAGACTCCGCGGCTGATTGTGGTGAACCGCATGGACCGCGACCGGGCGAACGCGGAGCGCGTGCTGGAATCGCTGAGGAACGCGTTTGGGCGGGACGTGATTCCAATCGAGCTGCCGATCGGCAGCGAGAAGAATCTGACCGGTGTGGTCGACCTGGTGCGCATGAAGGCCTACACGTATGAGTTGGGAGGGAATGGAAAAGGCAAGGAGACGGAAATCCCGGCCAATATGCGGGCGCAGGTGCAGGAGTCGCACGAGCAACTGGTCGAACTGGTGGCCGAAGGCGACGACAAATTGATGGAGAAGTTTTTCGAAGCAGGAACGCTTGGGGAAGAAGATTTGATCCCGGCGCTGCACAACGCCATTCGCGAGGACAAACTCTTCCCCGTTGTCTTTGCTTCGGGATTGGGCAACATCGGCGCCGACCGGGTGATGGATTTTATTGTCGATTACACTCCCGCACCTTCCGAACATGAGTGGGTGCAGGGCGAGCCGGCGGCCTCGGGCAATGGAGACGCGCCCAAGCGGCATGAGACGGATGCGGAACCGGTGTCGCTGTATGTGTTCAAGACGGTCTCGGATGCATTTGCCGGGAGGATTTCTTATTTCAAGGTCTTCTCCGGCGTGCTGAAAAACGAGTCTACGGCGCAGAATTTCTCGCGCGGATCGACAGAGAAGCTGTCGCACATCTCCATCATGCAGGGGAAGACTGCGGTGCCGGTGACAGAGCTGCACGCGGGAGACATTGGCGCGGTTGCGAAGTTAAAAGACACGCTTACCGGCGATACCCTTGGAGACAAGGCTGCACCGATTCAGTATCCGCGGGTGAAGTTGCCGGAGCCGGCGATCACGTTTGCCATTGAGCCGAAGAGCCGCGCCGATGAAGACAAGCTGGGGCCGGGGATCCACAAACTGATGGAAGAAGATGCGATGCTGCGCTTCTTCCGCGATCCGCAGACGCAGGAATTCTTGATCGCGGGTACGGGTCAGCAGCATATTGAAGTCACGGTTTCGAAGCTGAAGAAGCGCTATCACACGGAAGTGGTTTTGAAAGCGCCCAAGGTGCCGTATCGCGAGACCATCCGCGCCAAGGCCGACGTGCAGGGACGGCACAAAAAGCAGACTGGCGGCCACGGGCAGTACGGCGATTGCAAGATCAAGATGGAGCCCATGCCGCGCGGCGGACAGTTTGAATTCGTCAACGACATTTTCGGCGGCGCCATTCCGAAGAACTACATCCCCGCCATTGAAAAGGGAATCAAGGATGCGGCGGCGCGCGGGTATCTAGCGGGATATCCGGTGGTGGATTTCCGCGTGATCCTGTATGACGGGTCGTATCACGATGTCGATTCGAACGACATGTCGTTCCAGATGGCGGGCCGCATCGCATTCAAGAAGGCGATGGAACAGGCGAAGCCCACCCTGCTGGAGCCGGTCATGGTGGTCGAGATAACGGTGCCGGACGAATTCGCCGGCTCGATCATGGGCGATTTAAACAGCCGCCGGGGACGCATCCAGGGCATGGACAACAAAGGCGGCAACACCGTGGTGAAAGCCGAAGTGCCCATGGCTGAGATGCTGACCTACGGTGTGGATCTGACCTCGATGACGCAAGGCCGCGGCAGCTTCAACATGGAAATGCATCATTACGACACCGTGCCCGCAGCACTGCAGGAGAAGATTGTAGAGAAGGCTAAGGCGGCGCGGGGTGAGGTTAAGGAAGAAGAAGAGTAGCAGCGGGACTAATCGTCCAGCCTCATTATTTTGTTTTACTTTCTCGCTTCACAGGAATAATGTGCGCGATCACGCGGCTACGCTCACATAGTTCCACCGTCTTTCCTGCGGGAAGCCATGCATTAAGTCGCCGGGTGTTCCGCAACTGACTTAAGGTTATCGATGGCGCTTTCATTGGTGGTCCAGCGCTCTTATTAAAAATATATCGACTCCGAAATTCCAAAAATATTAGGGCCGGTTCTTCCAAGGAACCGGCCCCGAGCTTCTCGAACGGTTGACGTTTCGAATCCCGGCTACTTCGTTCCAAACATATCCGTCATGGTTGCGGTGCTCGTGTCGCAGGCATGGTTGAGGCAGGGCAGACCGAAGCCTCCCTCGATCGAGCGGAGCAGCGAGAAGTGAGTGTAATAGTTCGCGCTCTGCAGTCCGCGCGATCCGTAGTTGGTATCGACGATGGTGACCACCTGGTTGATGATGGGCTGCACCGCGTAGTCGTTTTCGTCCCAGATCACGATGATGGCGTTATTGCCGGTCTTCCAGACCGGGGAGTCGTGAATCGCCATCACGATCTTCTGCACGGCCTGGTCTCCCAGGATAATTAACGCCGGGTTCAGGCCCGCTTGCGTGCCATTGTCGTTGGGATCATAGCCGCAGAAGGCGGTGCCGTTGCTGCGCCCGTGCTGGTCGTTGCACTGGTTGGGCACGATGTAGGAGAAACTTGGGACCTTGCCGGCCGCCAGATCTCCCCACAAGCCGTGCAGCCCGTCGAACCCTCGCATGTTGGCGTAGCTGACGTAAGGGTTCGTGCCTTGCTGCACGTCCTGGAAGTAGACGAAAGGATTGTGCTTGGAAGCGTAAAGCTGAACGATGTCGGCGGTGGTCAAGGGAGGATTCAGTTGCGGGTTGATCTTGGTGAAGTCGGTATTGTTGGTGAAGTTGCCGTCGCTATAGTCCACCGTGTCGGGGCCGGCCATGGGAAGATTTTCCTGGTAGGTCCTCCAGCTTTTTCCGGCGGCAACGAGCTGCTCGGCAATGGTAATGCCCAGCGTGGTCGAGACTGCGGGGTAGGAGTGAATGCCGTCGATATTAATTTCGCACGGCGGACCGGTGACTTCGTTGGTGCAGTCGAGGACCGGAGTGGCGGCGTCGGTTCCGCTGCCCGCGATGGGGCAAATGGCTGGGCTGGGTGGGTTATCGGTGTTGACGATTCCGGAGGCGAGGTTGGTGGTGCAGTTTGCGTCATGCCAGTCCGGGTTGTTGTCGCTGTGGATACCGAAATTCGAGCCGCCAACCACCTCCAGATAATTGGTCAGGCTGGGGTGGGCGACCGCGAAGTAATTGGTCGCCGAATTGGCTTGCCGCGCGTAGCGGTTGATGAAAATCGCGTTCGGGTTCTTGAGAATCTCGGTGTAACCGTGGTTTTCCATCATAATGAGGAAAACGTGATCAAGATGGGGAATCCCTGTGGGAACAGCCCCCTCTTGCGCGAATGCTGTGCCCGCCAATGCGAGCGATAGAGCTGCGACTAAAGCCTTTGTCTTCATTGTCGTCTCCTTGATTTTGTTGGAAGGGTGTCGAGATTTCCCGTCTGCGCGTCACTCGACTCTACGCACGTTAGGACGATTTTGTTAATGGCGCGTGACAGTGAGTTAAAAATTGGATGAATTGCCACTTAAGCTTCCGGTCAGCCGCGGCGCTTGGGCCGAGAGCCCAGGCGGCTGTCGCTACATGGTTCGTGGTAACATCCGGCGAGTGGCCACAGCCAAGAACAATCCCAACCTGAATTACAGCCCGGACCGGCTGGTGTCGGCGGCGCCAGTGGAGGACGACTCTTCGTTTGAGCTGAAGCTGCGCCCGCAGCGGCTCAACGAATTCATCGGGCAGGCTAAGGTCAAAGAGAATCTGGCAGTGGCGATTGAGGCAGCGCGGTCGCGCGGCGAGGCCATGGATCACGTGCTGCTGTATGGGCCTCCGGGACTGGGGAAGACGACGCTGGCCAACATCATCGCCAACGAACTCGGAGTGCATTTTCAGCCGACGGCTGCGCCGCTGTTGCAGATCAAGGGCGACCTGACGGCGATCATCACCAACATGCAGGAGAAGCAGGTCCTGTTCATCGATGAGATTCACCGTCTGCAGCCGGTGCTGGAAGAGTTGCTGTATTCGGCGCTGGAAGATTACAAGCTCGACATAATTATCGGGCAGGGACCTTCGGCGCGCACGCACACGATGGAAGTGAAGCCCTTCACGTTTGTCGGCGCGACCACGCGAGCGGGACTTATTTCGGCGCCACTGCGATCGCGGTTTGGGATCGTGCTGCGGCTGGAGTTTTATACTCCGGAGGATCTGCGCGTGATCGTGGAGCGGTCGGCGGAGATTTTGGGAGTGGAGGTCGACGATGCGGGCGCGATCGAGATTGCCAGCCGGTCGCGTGGGACCCCGCGCATCGCAAACCGGTTGCTGCGTCGGGTGCGCGACTATGCGCAGGTGCGCGGCGCGGGCAAGATCGATTTGCCCACGGCGCAAGCCGCGCTGCAGATGCTGGAAGTGGATAAATACGGCTTCGACGAAGTAGACCGGCGGCTGCTGTTGACGATTATCGAAAAATATCAGGGCGGGCCCGTGGGCGTGAATACGCTGGCCGCGGTGCTGGCCGAAGAACCCGACGCGATCGAAGAAATCTACGAGCCGTTTCTCATGCAAATCGGATTCTTGAACCGCACTCCGCGGGGGCGCGTGGCGACCCAGTTGGCCTACGAGCATTTTGGGATCACGCCCAGCCGCCGGCAGAGTTCGTTGTTTTGAGTCCACCACGGAGGCACTGAGGCACGGAGAATGCAAGTCAAAGCGCTCCTCATGCGCGACCGTTTTAGTCCGTTGCTTGCGTACGCCAGACCAGACACTGTTCGGTAAACCTTAGAACAACGACTTTCTGCCACTGAAGCCCGCTTATGGTGTATCTTGCTGGATTCCTCTCAAGGCGTGAACCGGGAGACGTGAGGGCGCTTTGCCTTTGGGCAGAACTCTGGGTTTTGCGGTCAAAAGGCTTCTGAGGTTCCTGTTGGCGTCTGCGATGACGCTGCTTGGAACCTCGGACTACGGGTGGGGTTCGTCCCAGCCGCAGACTGCGGCCGTGGTGCAGAATTCCAAGGCAGCGCCACAGCAGCCGGCTTCGTCGCAGGATACGCCGGGACAAAATTCGCAACAGACCCCGCAGAACCCTCCACCTCCGGAATCGAACCCCGCGCAACAAGGACAGAAACCTCCACCCTCTTCCCAGTACCCTCCACCATCGGCCCAATTGCCGGAACCACCGATACAGAATCCCGAAGTAAAACCGGCGCCGAAGCCAGCGATGGCGCCCCCGGCCCTTACCATTCCGCGTTTAAGCCGCGCACCGGCGCTGGAAGACTTCCTAAGCATGAAGCCCGAGGGCGACGCCGCCCTGCAGATGGCGAAGGTGGCGGGGTTCGTGCAACGCACTCCGTATAACGGAGAAAAAGTCTCGGAGGAGACGGGCGCTTATCTGGGCTACGACCAGAAAAACATTTACGTCGTGTTCGTCTGCTTCGACGATCCCAGGAAAGTGCGGGCGCGGATGTCGCGCCGCGAGGATATTCACGACGATGACGAGGTCGCGGTCATGTTCGATACCTTTCACGACCGGCGTCGAGCCTATGAGTTTCAGACCACTCCGCTCGGCGTGCAGTGGGATGCGATCTATACCGAGGCTGCACGCCAGGAGACAGGCGGCAACTGGGATGTGTCGTGGGACGCGGTGTGGGATTCGCGGGGCAAAGTGACCAGCCGCGGTTTTGTGGTGTGGATGGCGATTCCGTTCAAGAGTCTGCGGTTTCCGGCGACGAAAGAGCAGGAGTGGGGCATCATTCTCTATCGCGGAATCGTTCGCAAGAACGAGGACGCATTCTGGCCGCAGATTTCGTTGAAGATACAGGGCAGACTGGGACAGGCGGCGACTCTCTACGGGCTGGAGGGAATATCGCCCGGACACGACATTGAGCTGATTCCCTACGGAATCATGCGCGGCTTTCGGGCGCTGGATCAGCGTGATCCCTACAATCCATATTTTCAGAACGCAGTGGCGCAAGGGCAGTTTGGCCTGGACGCGAAGTTCGTAATTCACGATCACTTCGTGCTGGATCTGACGGCGAATCCGGATTTCAGCCAAGTCGAGTCCGAGGATCCGGAGATCACAGTCAACCAGCGCTTCGAAGTGTATTTTCCGGAGAAGAGACCCTTCTTTCTGGAGAACGAAGATTACTTCCGCACGCCTATCGATTTGTTTTTTACCCGCAACATTCAAGACCCTTCGGCTGGAATCCGCTTGACGGGGAAAGAAGGGCCGTATGCCGTGGGAGTGATGGCCAGCGATGACCGGGCTCCCGGGCAGGCCGTGCCCAACTTCTGTCCTCCCACATCCCCGATTTGTTCCGCCAGCCTTTCGGGCGATCGTTCCTACTTCACCATTGCCCGGCTGAACCGCGACATCTTCAAGCAGTCGAGTGTGGGCGTTGTCTATACCGGCTGGGAATGTCCCACCACCGGAGAATTCAACCGGCTCGGCGGAGCAGACACGCGGCTGCGGTTGAATGACAATTGGATACTGGAAGCTCAGGCGGTAACCAGTTCAAGCAACCTGCAGGGTCTCAATGTCAGAAATCTGGAGACTACTTGCGAATACAATCTGTTCCCGTTCAGTTCCGGCAATTTTGGAAATGGCAACCACTATGCCGGACCCGCCGACAAAGTCGAAGTCCGGCGCAACGGGCTGCACTTCAATTACATCGGCACCTACGCCGACGTCAGTCCAGGGTTCGTCAGCGTGCCGGGATTCGTGAACCGCGTGGATATTCGCGGCATGTACAACACCGTCTGGTACCGGTTCCGCCCCAAGAAGAAATGGATTTTGAATTGGGGCCCCTCCATGAGACAGCGCTACGTGTTCGATCACGAAGGCAATCGATTGGATACCTATTACGATCCCTATTTGAAGATTGAAGGAGGGGGACAGACCTACATTTGGCTGTACCCGTATGACGGGTTACGCGAGCGGCTAAGGCCCCAGGATTTTTGCTTTCTAGGTTTCTCCTGCTATCCCCCGATCGCCAACCGGGACTACCACGAGCACGAGAGCGGAGTGCGTATCCAAACGGGTTACTTTCCGAAGGTAACCGTGGGAGCCTCCTACGATTGGGGGGACGGCGCGAATTTCGTAGCGTCTGCAAGCGCTCCGGCACCGCTGAATCAGCCATTCCTGGCGCGCCAGGACACGGCGACTGGCACGTTGACATTCCGACCCATGAAGCCTTTGAAGATTGAGAATACCTACCTGTTTGAGCGCTTGCGGGCAACCGATAGCACCTATCAGCTTGCGGCATCGCAGATACCCGGAATCGGGAAAGGCATCTTCAATAACCACATTGTGCGCAGCAAGTGGAACTGGCAGTTCACGCCCCAGCTTTCGCTGCGCATGATTTTGCAATACAACTCGGTCCTGGCCAACACTCCGGGGACCGCGGTTTATCCCTATACCTACCTGCCGACACAAAAAGAGTTCAACGCAGACTTTCTGGTCACCTACCTGGTGCATCCTGGCACCGCGATTTATTTGGGTTATAACAGCGATTTGCAGAATCTGGACGTTATGCCGGGACTGGGCGTGCTGAATACGGCCAAGGGCCACATCAACGACAGCAGGCAATTCTTTGTAAAAGTGTCGTACCAGTTCAGGTTCTGAAGAGCTATTGGCTGTCAGCCATCAGCTGTCAGCTTCGGGCCCATGAACGCGGCTTTGGCTGATGGCTGATAGCTGCGAGCTGAGAGCCCTCGCCATTGCTGAATCCTGGGGCATTCCGGTAGAATCTAAGATTCGGAATCGAGGTTTGAACCTATTATGAAGCCTGCTATTCATCCCGCTTATAACGAAGTGCGTGTGCATTGCGCGTGCGGTAACACGTTTATGACCCGCTCTACTCATAAGGGAGACATCGGCGTGGAAATCTGCTCGGCCTGCCATCCTTTCTTTACCGGCAAGCAGAAGCTGCTCGATACCGCCGGCCGCGTGGAGCGCTTCCGCCGCAAGTACGCGAAGAACGCGCCCGCGAAAACCGAGGTGTCGAAGAACTAGCTTCTTTTGCCACGGATTTGCGCGGATTACCACGGATAGACCTGACAATTAGGCCCTCGCTTCGCGGCGAGGGCTTTCGTTTGGAGGGCCAAGTAGAATAGACCTGTGCGCAAGTCCTGGGACATCTCGGGTGGTAACGGTTTGTGTGGGGACGGGCGCATTCGCGAGCCTGCCCTGAGCGAAGCCGAAGGGTCCGGCGAGCCAAGCGAGCCAGTCCCAGCAAGCCTGTCCATCGGCGGGATCGGGATTGCCCCTGCGACCGTGCTCGCCCCCATGGCCGGAGTAACCGACACCGTCTTCCGCCGCTTCATTCGCAACCTCGGCGGCTGCGGGCTGATCATGACGGAGTTCACCTCAGCCGACGGAGTGCTGCGCAAGAAGGATCAGAAAGCCAAGCGCTATCTTCATTTCTATGAAGATGAGCATCCCATCTCGGCGCAGCTTTTTGGTAGCGATCCGCGGGTGATGGCCGAGGCGGCGCGCATGGTCGAAGGCTTGGGCTTCGACCTCGTGGACCTGAACCTGGGCTGCCCAGCAAAAAAAGTCGTGAAGTGCAACGGAGGCTCCGGCCTGCTGCGCGATCTGCCGGCGATCGGCCGCATTTTTGAGGCAGTGCGAGCCGCGGTGAAGATTCCATTTACGGTGAAGTTCCGCGCCGGATGGAACGACGATGAAATCGTCTGCGTGGAACTGGCGCGCATGGCGGAATCCTGCGGGCTGGCGGCGGTCGCGCTGCACGCGCGCACACGGGAACAGGGGTATAGCGGGAATGCGCGATGGGAGTGGATCGCTGCGATCAAGGATGCGGTAAAGATTCCCGTGATCGGCAACGGCGACATCCGCACGCCCGAGGATGCCTGCGCCATGGTCACGCAGACGCGCTGTGATGCGGTGATGATCGGGCGCACGGCGCCGTCGAATCCGTGGATCTTCCGGCAGATTCAGCAGTACTGCGTGGGAATGGAGAATGCGCGCACGGGAGTGGATCGGGAAGGGCACGACTTCAGTCGTGCCGATAACGCCACGAACTCTCAAGCGGCTTCAGCCGCTGAGGGCCAGCCCTACGACGAACCCACCGAGGCCGACCGCTACCAGATGATCCGCACCTACTTCCAGATGCTGATCGAAGAAGAACTCCCGGACGCCGTCGGCAAGATGAAGCAGTTCGCCTCCTGGTTCACGCACGGCGTGCCGGGGGGAGCGGCGCTGCGCAAGGCGATCTATGAATCGAAGAGCGCGGTGGAAATTCTGGGGCGGGTGGAAGAGTTCTTCGGAGCCCGGCTATCCGGACCAATCGCGGTTTCCCTTGCCGAATAGCCAAGGGTGGGCAACCTCCTCGCGTCGGCCCCCGTCTATGCGTATGTCTGTTGACGGCATAGTTTACTGGATATGAGGGGGAGGGACCATGAAGTATTTCCTGCTCGGAATCATCACCACCCTTGCAATTCTCGCGGGCGGGACGCTGCTGTATTTGAGGCTCGGCTTGGCTGAGGTTCGTGCCGACATCCCTCCGCCGCAATGGGAGACCTCTCTGCTCGCGACCGCAGTGCATGCCTCGGTGCGGCGTGAGGCGCCGGAGATGCGGAATCCGGTCGAGCCGACCGACCAGAATCTGATCGCCGGAGGCAAAATGTATCTCGGCGAGTGCGGCGGGTGCCACGGGACCCCGGGGAAGCCGGAGGAATCGGGGGACAGCCTATACCCGCCCATCCCTCAATTGCCCACAGCAGGAACAGAGTACAGCGAAGCTCAGATCTTCTGGATTGCGAAACACGGCATCCGCAGAGCGGGAATGTTCGCCAACGGCAAATGGGATTCCGACCAGAAGCTGTGGACCATTGCAGCATTCATCAAGCGGATGAATGCGTTGCCCGCGACCGTCAGGGAAGCGCTGGAACCGAAGAAGGCAGCGGCGGCTGATTCGAAGGATTCCAGTAAGCAGCAGTGAAACTTGCTGTGAGCTACACGCTTTGCGCCACCATCTTCCCCAACTCATCCTTCTCCACATAAGCCCAAGGCGTCTTCGGGTCGTGCGTGAAGACCGTCACCCACTTCTCCGGAATCGCTTTCGCGTAGTACTGCTTCTTGCTCTCGATAGTCTGCAGCGGGTAGAGGTCGAAGCCCATGCCCCAGGTGATGTCGATGTGCGCCGTGGTGGGGATTAGATCGGAGATGTAGCAAGCGGTGCGGCCTCCGCTCTCGACGATCACGGCTTGCATGTGGGCAGTGTGGCCGGGGAAGGTTTTCATCGAGATGCCGGGTACGATCTGCTCGCTGCCTTTGAGCAGTGTCATCTGGCCGCTCTGCACGAGTGGATCGTAATTGTCCGGGATGTAGCTGATGGCGTCGCGCTCGCTGGGGTGACGTGCATACTGCCATTCTCCCTCCGGCGCGTAGTAATTCGCGCGCGGAAAAGTCGGGACGATCTTGCCGTCTTTGTTATTGCGTACCGTATTCCAGCCGCAGTGGTCGAAGTGAAGATGCGAATTGATGACGATGTCGATGTCTTCAGGAGCGACTCCGCCGGCGGCGAGATTGGCGAGCAACTGCGCGGGCTGGCCGTAAAATTTGACCATGCGTTCGGAGAGCTTGTTGCCCATGCCGGTTTCGACCAGCACATTTTGTTTGCCGGTGCGAATGAGGAGGGAGTTCAGGCCTGCCTGAACGTAGTTTTTTTCGTCGGCGTCAACTTTGCGCGACCACATGATCTTGGGCACGACGCCGAAAAACGCGCCGCCGTCGAGCGGGTAAGTGCCGTCGGAAAAGATGCTCAGTTCGAAGTTGCCGAGAGTGAGGCTGGGCATGGAGCTAGTGTGCCACAGCCGAAAAAACTATGGCCACGGATTTACACGGATCTCCACGGATATTTCTAGAGATTCTTGATTTATCCGTGAGAATCCGTGTTAATCCGTGGCCTATTGTTTACCGCTTCGCTCTTGCCGGCTCTTTTTCTCCCACGCGCTTGCTCTCTTCGAATTTCATCTTGCCGGCTTTCTTGTCGGCATCGACGATCACGTGGTCGCCGTGCAAGATCTCTCCATCCAGAATCTTCAGCGCCAGCGGATCCTGGATCAGCTTTTGAATGGCTCGCTTGAGCGGACGCGCTCCGAAGTTCGGGTCGTAGCCCTCAGTGAATAGCAATTCTTTCGCGGCGTCGGTCAGCTCGATCGAGATCTTGCGGTCGGCGAGCAGGCGGCGCAGGTCTTCGAGGCGCAGCTCGATGATCTTGACCAACTGTTCTTTGCCGAGTGGCCGGAAGACGATGATGTCATCAACGCGGTTGAGGAACTCGGGCCGGAAGTGGCCGTGCAGCGCGTTCATTACCTGTTCGCTGGCCCTCTCAAACTCTTCCGGAGTTTGCACGTGGTCGGCTTGCAGGTAACTCGACCCGATGTTGGAGGTCATGATCAGAATCGTGTTCTTGAAGTCGACGACGCGGCCCTTGCCGTCTGTGAGGCGGCCGTCGTCCATGATCTGGAGCATGACGTTGAAAACATCTGGATGCGCCTTCTCGATCTCGTCAAAAAGAATGACGGCATAAGGGCGGCGGCGCACCTGTTCGGTGAGCTGGCCTCCTTCTTCGTAGCCGACGTAGCCCGGAGGCGCGCCGATCAAGCGCGCGACCGAATGCTTCTCCATGTATTCCGACATGTCGATGCGGAGCAGGGCGCGCTCGTCGTCGAAGAGAAACTCGGCGAGAGCGCGGGCGAGTTCGGTTTTGCCGACGCCGGTCGGGCCGAGAAAAATGAATGAGCCGATCGGACGCTTGGGGTCGCTGAGTCCGGCGCGGGAGCGGCGGATCGCGTTCGCTACGCGCTCGAGAGCCCGGTCCTGACCGACTACGCGCTGGCGCAGGCGATCTTCCATGGTGACCAGTTTCTTCACTTCGCCTTCGAGCATCTTCGAGATCGGAATGCCGGTCCACTTGGAGACGATGCGGGCGATATCTTCTTCGTCGACCTCTTCTTTTAGCATGCGCGGAGCGCCGCTGCCTTTGCCGTCAATCTTGGCGCTCAGTTTGGCTAACTCCTCTTCCGCTTGCCGCAACAATCCGTAACGAATCTCGGCCACGCGCTGCAGATTGCCCTTGCGCTCTTCGGCCTGCTCTTCGATCTTCAGCTTTTCGATTCTTTCTTTCAGCTCGCGCGAGCGGGCGATCAGGTGCTTTTCTTTTTTCCAGTTGGCTTTGAGGGCGTTGGCTTTCTCGCGAATCCCGGCGAGTTCCTTCTCGATGACGGACAAACGTTCCCTGGAATTTGGATCGTCTTCTTTCTTCAGCGCCTGCTTTTCGATTTCGAGCTGCGTGGCGCGGCGCTCGAGTTGGTCAATGTCCGTTGGCAGCGAATCGATTTGGATGCGAATCGACGCCGCAGCTTCGTCGACGAGATCGATGGCCTTGTCGGGCAGGAAGCGGTCGGAGATGTAGCGATGCGAAAGCGTGGCCGCGGCGACGATCGCTGAATCTTTGATGCGCACGCCGTGATGGACTTCGTACTTCTCCTTCAAGCCGCGAAGGATCGCGATGGTGTCCTCGACATTGGGCTCACCGACGAAAACAATCTGGAAGCGGCGCTCGAGGGCTGGATCTTTTTCGATGTACTTGCGGTATTCGTTGAGCGTGGTGGCGCCGATGGCTCGCAGTTCTCCGCGAGCGAGTGCGGGCTTGAGCATGTTGGAAGCGTCGATGGCGCCTTCGGCCGCTCCAGCGCCGACGAGAGTATGCAACTCGTCGATGAAGAGAACGACCTGGCCCTGCGAATCTTCGATTTCCTTTAATACGGCCTTGAGGCGGTCTTCGAATTCACCGCGATATTTTGCTCCGGCCAGCATGGCTCCCAGATCGAGCGCGACCACGCGCTTGTTCTTGAGCACTTCGGGCACATCGCCGGAAATGATACGCTGCGCCAGGCCTTCGACGATGGCGGTCTTGCCCACGCCCGGTTCGCCAATCAGCACAGGATTATTTTTCGTGCGGCGCGAGAGAACCTGAACCACGCGTCGGATTTCTTCATCGCGGCCGATCACGGGATCGAGTTTGCCGCGGCGGGCCTGCTCGGTTAAGTCGCGGGCATAACGTTCGAGCGCCTGATATTTGGCTTCGGGATTCTGGTCAGTCACTTTTTGTGACCCGCGGATGGCGGTGAGGGCTTTCAGAATCGCATCGCTGGTTGCGCCGTTGCGCGCGAGGAGCTGCTGGGCTGCATCCCCTTTAAGGTGCGTGATGGCGAGCAGCAGGTGTTCTGTGGAAACGTATTCATCCTTAAAGTTTGAGGCCTCTTTGAAGGCTTGCTCGAGCAGTTTGTTGGCGGCGTTCGAGAGCGTGGCCTGCGAGGCTTGCCCGGAAACCTTCGGAAGTTTTTCGATCTCGCGATAGAGATCGCTGAGAACCGCCTGCGGGCCGATGCCGATCTTCTCGAGCACGGGCGAAACGATTCCCTCTTTGTCTTCAAGCAGGGCCGCTAGCACATGTATAGGCATCAACTCGGGATTGCCGTGCTCGGAGGCGAGATCGTTCGCTCGCTGGACGGCTTCCTGGGCTTTTACGGTGAATTTATCCCAACGGATTGGCATAAGAACTCCATTTAGCAATTTTGTAATTGGGTAATCGGGCAATTCGAAAACCGCTTGTCAGATTGCGCAATTGCCAAATTACAAAATAATGGGAGGCGGTTAATCTTTGCCGCCTCCCGTCGATTGTAGACCGTCGAGCTTCGCTCGACGACCGGGTCTGAGACCTGGTCCTACACTGCCTTACGCGGCTTTGGTGGGGGCTTTGGCTTCGTGGGTCTTTTCGTTTTCTACTTTGGCCCCGCCCACGTTGACCTTGATCTGCTTGGGCTTGGCTTCGGCCTTCTTGGGCAGAGTGATCTTCAACACGCCCTTGTCGTAGTTGGCCGCAACCTTCTCGGCATCTACGGTGGGGGGCAGAGTGAAGGTGCGGGTAAAGCTGCCGTACTGGCGCTCCACACGGCGGTAGTTCTCTTCTTTCTCTTCCTTCTCGATCTTGCGCTCGCCGTGCACGGTGAGGGTGTTGTTCTGGATGCGGACGTCGATATCTTTCTCGTCGATGCCCGGGACTTCGATCTTCAAAGCCACGTTGTGCTCGTCCTCGTATACGTCGACGGCCGGGGCGAAGCTCGATGTGGTCAGGGATTCATCCTGGCCCTCGTTATGAGTCTCGCGGAAAAGGCGGTTCATGCGGTCTTGTAAAGTGGAAAATTCACGGAAAGGTTCCCAACGGGTAAGTACGGTCATGGTAAATCCTCCTTCAGAATGTTTGGCTTTGGAATTTTGTGAGAAGCCCATCTACGCACAGGAGAGGGCTCCTGTCACTACATTCGATGCCGTAGTTATTATGAAAGAAGCATAAAATATGAGTGTGTTGTTGTCAATATCAATATCTAGTTTATTTTAAATTGCTTACGATGGCTATCACGCACTTCAGGTAGGCAGTTTCCGGCACATTTAGCAAGATGGGGTGGTCTTTTGCCTGTCCTCGAACCTCCGCCAGACGCAGCGTACGGTGGGCATCACGCGCGGCTCCGGCCAGCATTTCAAGGAAATCGGCCTGGCTTACGTGGTATGAGCAGGAGCACGTGATCAGAACGCCGCCGGGACGGAGCATCTTCAGGGCTCGCAGGTTCAATTCTTTGTAGCCGCGCAGGGCGGCATCGAGGTCATGTTTAGTCTTGGCAAAGGCAGGGGGATCGAGGGCGATGGCGTCGTAGCGCTGCCCTGAGGCGGCGTAGTCCTTTAGCAAGTCGAAGGCGTTGGCTTCGATCCATTCGATGTTGTGACCGTTGAGCGCGGCATTCTGGTCGGCTACGTCGAGGGCTGGCCGGGAGCTGTCGATGCCGGTGACATGGGAGCACTGCGGAGCCAGATGCAGGGCAAAGCCTCCCTGGTAGCAGAAGACGTCGAGGGCTTCGCCGTGGGCATACTGGGCTGCGGCGGCATAGTTCTCGCGCTGGTCGAGGAAAGCTCCGGTCTTCTGGCCTTCGAGCGCATCGAAGTGAAACTGGACGCCGTTCATGGTGAAGATCGTTGCGGTCTTTTCGCCCTGAATGAGGCCGGAAGGGCGCGGTGGCAAATCCTCGAGTTGACGCACGCGCGGGTCCACGCGCTCAACGATCGAAGCTGGGTGAAGGCGCTCGGTCAACTCGAAAGTTATAATCTCGCGCACGGCTTCAGTATCCATGGCTTGGGTGAGGATCTGTATTGAGAGGATGTCGTTGTAGCGGTCGACGATGAGGCCGGGCAGGAAATCGGCTTCGCTGAAGACCACGCGGTAGGTGTTGGTGTTCTGGATGATCGGCTCGCGATAGGCGATGGCATCGGCAATACGCTGGCGAAGCAGCGCGGGTAAGTCAGCGACAGGCTCAGGCGAGATCAGGCGGATGGCGATCTGCGACGAACTGGAATAGAGGGCGGTGCCCAGATGCTGACCGCGATGATCGGTGACGGCGACCGCTGACGCGGGCGGAATTCCCTCCGCAGAGACGATGTCGGAGCGATACACCCAGACGTGCCCGTGTTTCAGGCGGGATGCCCCCCGCGGAGAGACTGTCACTGCGAAACCGGAATCCGCAGGCGCAGATTTTCGGACCATGCTTCCAATGTTAACTGACAACCCCGAGCAGAGTATCCGACCTGATGGCACGGTCTTTAAGAGTGAACTGCCGAGGCCTTGCGGAGTAAGAAGATCATCTCCTCGGCGGTGTTGTCGAGTGGCGTTTTGGCGAAGGAACCATATTCGGCTACCGGTTCCAGCCCAGCCAGCAGGAACAAAGCCCGCAGGTGAGGATAGGTGTAGTACGACATCTTGAGCGTATCGGTTTCTTCCAGGATCACCTCGCCATTGCGAAAACTTCGGAAGATGAACGTTAGACTGTACGTTTGACTAATCTTGCCGACTGCGTCCTTGCGATAATAGCGCCGGATCACAGTTTCCGGATCGGAAGGGGAGGGCCATTCCGCCTCCAGCTTTTCTTCTCCGATGCCGAGCCGCAGCACCTCGAACTTCGGATAGAACACATCGAAGGCCAGTGTGCCCCCTTCCGCGACATGCGCTGCGGCCGACGTCAAGGCGCGAAGCTGATCGGCCACGGTGTACATGTGCTGCATCGGCCGGAATGGGATGATCACAAGCGGGAAGCTGCGACTCAGACGAAACTCGCGCATGTCGCCGGAATGAAGCGTGACTTTGCTCGAAACCTCGGGATTTTCCCGGGCCAGACTTTCCTTCAGGATACCGAGCATCGGCCCGGAATTATCCACGCCGTGAATTTCAACTCCCTCGCGCGCGATCGGGAGCAAAACACGACCGGTTCCCGCAACCGATCTCCAGCACCGGACCGCCGAATTCCTTGGCCAGATTGAGGTAGAAAGGCGCGTCCACAAGATCCTTCATCGCACCATATGCGCCATCGTAATACTTGGCTGCCACGTGATAGGAATCGACTATGACCGGCATTGGCCCTCCCGGAAGTTGGTGGCATTCTAAAACACAAGGTTGAATGTCTCTAATGCAACCGGGACTGAGAACTTGTTAGCTGGCAGCTTGCTCGGTGGGAACCGCTGCCGGCTTCTCTGGCTTGGCAGCAGTGCGGGCACTCATCTCGTAACGGGCGGCTTCCAGATCGATGTGAAGGGAATCGAGAGCCGTCATGGGCATCTCCGTGCCCCAGGTTTCCATTTCCTCTTCTGACCAGCTTCCATTCAGGCGAATCGCGCCGGTGATGTCTTCCGGGAAAGCGTGACGGAAATCTCCTTCGCGAATGAGGATGTCGCCGATAAGACGCCCAGTACCCATGTCGAAAACGCGGCGGCTGGCTTGCCCTGCGGCATTGACGAAGCACAGAAAAACTTCGCCGGCATCGGCATATTCCTGACGGTAGTACCAGGCTTGGGGAGCGTCAATCTTGGGATGATGGCGGCGGGAGCGTTTGTGTTCGGGCTCGAGCGCCTGCATTTCGTTCGCGGGATTGAAGTACAGAACGCGCTGGCAGGAATCGCAAACCACGGTCTGCTGGCCGGTGCGCACTTCGTTGTAGGTTTGTGGCCGCAGCATGACCTGGCAGGCCATGCATTTGTGATCGCGCACTTCGGAGATGCCGCTGCCGCGAAATTTGGCAACGCGCTCGTAGTGGCGCAGCAGATCCTCGTTTACTCCCGCTCGCATCTGATCGCGTTTGGCGCGCCATTCGGTCAGTTGCTTTTCATCTTCGGCGGTGCGCTGGCGGGCATCGGCTTTCTCTTTTTCAATCTCGGCGGCTTCCGCTTTCAGTTCGGCTTGCGCGGCTTTCACTTCCTTGTCGCGCGCGTCCGCATTCACCATCAACTCGAGGATCTTGTCTTCAGTCGCAGCGATTTCCTTTTCCGCAAACTGGATCTCATGCAACAGAGCCTTATATTGTTCGTTGGTTTTTACATCGAGAGATTGGTCACGGTACTTGGAAATCTTGCCACGGAGGTCGGTGATGGCAGTTTCGTATTTGCGGCGAGCAGCTTCGTCGGCTTTGACCGCGGTTTGTGCCTTTTCCAGCTGGGCCTTCGTGTCGGCCAGCTTGTGCTCAATGGCGGCCACGCGTTTGGGAAGTTCGGCGATCTCATCCTGCAGACGGCGGATTGCCTTGTCCGCTTCTTGCAGGCGCAACAGGTTTTCTATTTCTGGAAGCATCCCGAGACCGCTCAGCTTTGATTCTACCACGCAGAAACACGGCTTCCCCCGATCAGCGAGCGAGAGCGGCCCCACGCGAGGCTGCCGCGGGTGTAAACTCTTTGATTCGTCGTGCGTCTATCTTTGAGTCTCTTAATCCTGAGGTTTCATTGTGAAAAGACAGATTTCCCTTTCCGTTTCGGTTTCCGTCCTAGCCATTGTCGCCGGCCTTGCGGCGCCACTTTGGGCGCAATCGTCCCCGCCGGTAAAACCACTCACCATTGAGGCCATGTACGCTCCCGGCGGTCTGAGCGGGCGCGGCCCGGAAAACGTCGTATGGAGCCCGGACGGGACCAAGCTCTCGTTTGTGCAACGCGATGACAAAGGTGAACAGGGCGAACTGTGGTATGTGGACGCGGCCACGGGCGAGAAGAAGGTTCTGGTCAGCGCCGCCAAGCTGGCGTCGCTCGCGCCCGACCGCACCAAGGTGAAAGACGAGCGTGAAAGAGAGCGCCTGACGCGCTATCACGTGGCCGCCTACCTATGGGCGCCAGATTCCAAGCACCTGATTTTCGATTCCCAAGGGCAGCTCTGGCTTTATGATCTGACGACAGGAACGGCCGTGCAGTTTACATCAGCGCCCGATCCCAGCGGCGACCCCAAGTTCTCTCCCGACGGTAACCATGTTTCCTACATCCGCAAACACAACCTCTACGTCCGGCCAGTAAACGGAAAGAATGAAAAGCAGCTCACCAAAGACACCGCCGATGATCTGTTCAACGGCGATATCGATTGGGTCTACGCCGAAGAATTGTCGGTGCGCAGCAATTATTTCTGGTCGCCTGACAGCAAGCAGATCGTCTTCCTGCACATGGACGAAACCAAGGTTCCAACCTATCCACTCGTGAACTTGATTCCGACGCATCCGACTGTGGACCCCGAAAAATACCCCAAGGTGGGCGACCCCAATCCGGTGGTGAAACTGGGCATCGCGGATATTGGCAAGGGCAACGGCAAAGTTCGCTGGCTCTCGCTGACCAACGATCCAGAGACTTACATCCCTCGTTTTGGCTGGGTGAGTAGTGGAGTGATCTGGGCGGAAGTGCTCAATCGCACCGAGGACAAAATGGATTTGTATTTCGTCGATGTCAAGTCGGGGAAATCGCGCGTTGTGCTGACGGAAACCACTCCCGGCGCGTGGATCGACTTCGAGCACGTGGAGGTTCGCTTCCTGCACTCCGGTGGCGGATTCCTGTGGCCGAGCTGGCGCGACGGAAACATGCACCTCTACTACTACACGTTCGATAAGCAGGACCCAATGGCCGCGGACGCCAAACTGGAGCGGCAACTGACCCACGGCGATTTTGCGGTGTTGGGAATCGAAGGAGTGGACGAAGCCACGGGCACAGTGTTTTTCATTTCCAACCAGGGAGACCCCAGGCAGCGCCAGATTTTCTCGGTGAAGCTGGATGGAAGCGCTTCGCAGCAGCTTACGCATGATGAGGGACTGAACTTCGGCAGCTTCTCCGACGACGGCAAGCATTACGAACAGACCTCTATGGGCCCGATGACAGCGCCGCGAATGGCGCTTTGCGCCGTTGGAGGAGCATGCACTCCATTCTGGCAGGCGCGCGATGCCATCGCGGAATATGGACTGCGCGCTCCCCAGTTTTTAGAGTTCAAAGCAGAGGATGGCACAACGCTTTACGGACGTCTGTTGCTCCCTCCCGATGCGCCCGCCGGTGGCAAGATCCCCGTGATCGTCGATATCTACGGCGGGCCTGCGGCGCAGATGGTTCTGAAAGCCCCGACGAGTGCCTTCGATGAGATCCTGGCGCGCAAGGGATTCGCCATCTTTGCCGTGGACAATCGCGGAACTCCAGGGCGCGACCGCAAATTCGCAACCGCGATTCGCCACGAGTTCGGAGCCATCGAATTGAAAGATCAGCTCACCGCGCTCGATCAGCTTTTCACGCAGTACCCGCAACTCGATAAGGACCGCCTCGCGATCTGGGGATGGTCCAACGGCGGCTCGATGACTCTTTATGCCATGACGCACTCCGATCGCTTCCGCGCCGGAGTTGCTGTGGCGCCCGTGACCAACCAGGTTAACTACGACAGTATTTACACCGAGCGTTACATGGGCCTGCTTAAGGATGACGCCGCAGGCTACGCCCAGTCGGATGTAACCAAGTCCGCAGCCAATTTGCACGGCGCGTTGTTGATCGTTCATGGTACCGGTGACGACAACGTACACTTCCAAAACAGCGTGCAGATGGTGGATGCGCTGATCAAGGCAGGCAAACAATTCCGGCTGATGATTTATCCCAACAAGACTCACAGCATCGCTGGAAGTGACGCGCGCACTCACCTGTTCCACATGATTGAGGAGCACTTTGAGCGGGAGCTGAAGTAGAGGGACCTACTTCCGCTTGTCGGGCTTGCGGGACGAACTCACCCTGTGCGTGTTCTCTTTCGTGGAAGTTTCGTTGCCGGAACTCTCTTTCGAGGAACTCTCGGTCGAAGAACTTTCCTTGGCGGAACCCTCCTTCGACGAACTGTCTGGCTTGGACTTGTCTTCCTTTTTCGAGTCCTTACCGCCGCTGTCGGAAGAGGGCGCACTCGACTTCTTTGCGTAGTCGGTGACGTACCAGCCCGATCCCTTGAACTGCACCGCGGGGGCAGAAATCATCTGCTCCACCCGGCCGCCGCACTTCGGGCACTTTTTTACCATCTTGTCAGAAAATTTCTGGATTTTCTCGAAGCGGTGGCCGCACTTCTCGCACTGATACTCGTAAAGAGGCATGTGTTTTGAGACGGTTGTAAGAAAAAAGTATTTTCACCCTGATTCTAGGGGCGCGGGTTCGATGGCGTCAATTCACGGGTTGGGCTGATAACTCTGGGTGCACGGCAAAGTTCCGCTCGCAGTGCCAGGCTGAAGATTGTTCATCAACGCGGCTGCCGGCAAGGCACGAGGTTATGGCCCCCAAGTGGTAGACTCCGGCTATGAGGGATGCTGGCCGGAAAGATGCGGTGTCGAAGCCCGCCGCGCATAAAACCATCCCGCCAAACACCGGGGAGGTTGCACTTGCGCCAGGTCCGGCTCTTTATATTGTGGCCACGCCCATCGGCAATCTGGAAGACATCACGCTGCGCGCCGTGCGTGTGCTGAAGGAAGTGGACCAGATCGCCTGCGAAGATACGCGGCAGACCCAGAAGCTGCTTAACCACTACGGCATCAGGACGCGCACCATCAGCTATCACGAGCACAACGAGATGACGCGCGCGGCGGAGCTGGTGAAAGAGCTGCAAGAGGGCGCAAGCGTAGCGCTGGTGACGGATGCGGGCATGCCCGGGATTTCCGATCCAGGCTTTCGCCTGATTTCGCTCGCCATTAGACATCACGTGCCCGTGGTGCCGATTCCCGGGGCGTCGGCTTTTCTGGCGGCGCTGGTGGCGAGCGGACTGCCCACGGATTCGTTCCGCTTCAGCGGATTTCTTCCAGCCAAGCGCGGCGAGCGGCGGGCGGCGCTCGCAGCAATTAAGTCCTCGCCGCGAACGCAGGTCTTCTACGAAGCTCCGCATCGTGTCGTCGAAACGCTCACCGACGTGGTCGCGGTTCTGGGAGATGCCCGCCATGTAGTGATCGCTCGCGAAGTAACCAAGCTGCATGAAGAATTTCTGCGCGGGCGAGCAGGCGAGGTGCTGGAGAGTTTGAAAGCGCGAGATGGGGTGAAAGGCGAGATCACGCTGATCATCGGCAAAGCTGAGGAAGAAGATGCTCGTGTGGAGACGGGCGCTCCCGCCCGTCTGTCGATTCGTCGGAGGGTCGAGCAGATTATGGCGGAGGAGAAGGTTGACGAGAAAGCCGCGCTGAAGAAGGTAGCGAAGGAGAGGGGGGTATCGAAGAGCGAAGCTTACCGGGAGTTGCAGAGGAGCAAGTAATCATTTGCGGAGAATCTACTTTCCCGCCAACTCACGCTTCACCACCTCGCTAACCATCTTCCCATCCACCCGCATGCCCGCGGCGGAGAAGCGCGACATCACATTCTTCATCACAGTTCCCATGTCTTTCATCGTGGGAGCATCCATCTCGGCGATCACGACCTTCACTCCCGCAACCACGTCGGCCTCATCTGCCGCCTTCGGCAAATAGCTCTCGATCAATACGATCTCGGTGGCTTCTTTGTCGGCCATCTCCTGGCGCCCGCCTTTGGTAAATTGCTCAACGGATTCCTTGCGCTGCTTGATCAGCGTGGTCAGCACGGCCTGCGACTCTTTGTCATCGAGCGGCGCCATTTTTTCGATCTCGCGATTCTTCAGCGCGGCCTTGACCATGCGCAGCGTCGAGAGGCGCTGCTCCTCACGCGCCTTCATGGCGGTAGTAATGTCCTTCTGAATCTGTTCAACGAGGCTCATGAGGGGATTATAGACGGAGAGAATGGCGACCGGGATGGGCCGGAGGTCTGTGACCAGCATCACGGCGGCGGAGAATCAGGGAATGTAATCTGATCGATACAGCCGCAGAGGCGTCAGGAGAGTCTGCGGCTGTGGCTCATGGATCCACAATGGACTGTGTGAGGTGATGAAAATGCGAGTCCTGGTTGTCCACGCAAGCCGTTACGGCGCCACGGAAGGAATCGCGGAGCGCATCGGTGCCACCCTTCGCCAGCATGGCCTGGAGGTTGCAGTGAAGCCTGCGCGAGATGCCGGTGATCCCGCGGACTACGACGCCGCCGTGATCGGAAGCGCTGCCTACTATTTCCACTGGCTGAAAGAGGCGGGGGACTTCGTGCGGCGAAACTATGCCGCTCTCGCCGGCCGGCCGGTGTGGCTGTTCAGCAGCGGTCCGCTGGGCACGGAGGCCAAAGATGCCCAGGGCCGGGACCTGCTCACAGTTACCGTGCCTAAGGAGATTGCCGAGTTCCGGGAGGCCATTCATCCCCGGGACCACCGAGTCTTTTTCGGCGCGCTGGACCGCAACAAGCTTGGTTTTACTCACCAGCTCGTCTTAAAGATGTTCGTCAAACGCGACAATCCCCTTCTTCCGGAGGGCGACTTCCGCGACTGGAAAGACATTGAGGTTTGGGCCTGCAAAATTGCTCAATCGCTGAAAGCGTCGGGGGAAGACGCCGAGCTTTCCCACGCGGACGACCGCGCTGCCTTGACCACCCAATGAGGTAATCGGATTCCTGCTCCGGTAGACTCGTAGGATATTGTTTTCATAAGGACTATCTCTATGCTGCACAAGAACCGTCTCTTTACTCCCGGGCCAACGCCGCTGTTGCCGGCGGCGCAAACGGCTATGGCTTCATTCACGGCGCATCACCGCACTGCCGACTTTCGCGCGTTGTTTCAGCGCGTGCTCGCCGACATGAAGGAATTCATCGGCACCAAGAACGACGTTCTAGTCCTGGCATGTTCGGGCACGGGCGTGATGGAAGCGTCGGTGACAAACCTGACATCGCCCGGCGACAAAGTCCTGGTGCTCACCGCCGGCAAATTCGGCGAACGCTGGACCGGGCTGACAAAAGCATTCGGCTGCACTGTGGACGTGCTGTCCGCTCCCTACGGCGAGACCTTTTCGTTGAACGACGTTCACGCCAAGCTCACCCCCGATGTGCGCGTTGTTTTTGTGCAGGCAACCGAGAGTTCAACCGGCACGCGGAATGATGTGGAAGGCATCACGAAAATCGTGCGCGCCAACGGTGACGACACGCTGATTGTTGTGGATGCGATCACCGGATTAGGCACGACCCACCTCGACGTGGATGGCTGGGGCGTGGATGTAATTATCGGCGGTTCGCAGAAGGCGCTGATGATTCCTCCCGGCCTCGCGTATTGTGCCGTGAGTGAGCGGGCATGGCGGCGCATGGATACGACGACCTCTCCGCGCTTCTACTTCGACTTGCGCAAGGAGCGCAAGTCGGCGGCCAAGGGCGAATCTGCCTACACGCCGGCAACATCGCTGTTTGCAGCGCTGGGAGCTGCGTTGGAGTTTATCCGCGGCATGGGCAACGGGGACTTGGCCAAGGGACGCGAGGCCCTGGTCGACAACGCCGAGCTCTGCGCAGCGATGACGCGCGCGGGCGCGCAAGCTTTAGGATTGAGGCTCTTTACCAGTTCGCCGGCGGCCGCGCTCACCGCAATCCGCTCGCCGGAGGGGATCGACTCCGGAAAAATCATCAAGGAATTCCGCGAGTCGTTCGACGCCGTTGTCGCCAATGGCCAGGGCGAAATGAAAGGCCAGCTCTTTCGCATTGCGCACATTGGCTACTACGATTACCTGGACACGATCGGCATTCTGGGCGCACTCGAGCACGTTCTCGCCCGCGCCACCGGCAAAGCGGTCGAGTATGGCTCGGCCGTGCGTGCCGCGCAGGAGGTGTACGCGCACGGCCTTTCCGGCGAGCGGCAGGTAGTAGGAGCTTGAGGACCGCATGAACGGTCCTCGGCCTAATTGACGGTAAAGGTCATCGGAGTCGAAGTCTCAGCCAGTGTGCCGCCGCTTCCGTATGCGCCCGTGCCGGCCGTTGCGGGATTGGTTACAGTGACTGGCACCATTCCGGCGTTCGCAATGTCTGCAGCCGGTATGGTTGCCGTGAGCTGGGTCGGGCTCACCTGGTTTGTGGTTTGAGCAACGCCCGCGAAGTTTATAACTGCCGTCAACGAAAAGTTTGTGCCCGTGACCGTTAAAACGAATCCTGCATCTCCGTGAGCAGTGCTGCTGGGAGAGAGCATGGCGATGGTAGGCGTCGTTCCGGCCGTTGGCGGCGTGGTGGCCTTGGAGCTATAACCGCAGGCCAGCGCGAAAGCGCACAACGCGGTTAGCAGTACGATTGCCAGGTGTTTCATGGAAATCCTCCGTGGGCAGTGGCCCATGGAAGGAGTCTACGAACGACGGAAAAGCGCTGTGTCAGCACCGCGTCAAATGTCTGTCAACATTTTATCGGACGAAAATGGTTCCGAGATAATGGTTTCGAAATGAAAGGGCGAGCGTACCGGTGAAAATCGTCATAGCAGAAAAGATATCTGCCTCCGCGGTGGAACAGCTAAAAGAACCAGGCTGGGTTGTGCTCACCTCTGACCAGCTCAACGGCAAGCTGGCGGAGCAACTGGAGGCGGCTGATGCGCTGATCGTCCGCTCGGCGGTGCAGGCAGACGCGACCCTGCTGGCGCATGCCAAGAAGCTGCGCGTTATTGGTAGAGCCGGCGTGGGCGTGGACAACATCGATCTCGACGCGGCCACGCGCCAGGGCATTGCGGTGATGAACACGCCCGGAGCAAACGCCGTGGCGGTGGCGGAACACACGCTCGGCATGATGCTGGCCATGGCTCGCCACCTCTGCCGCGCCGATGCTTTGATGCATGCCGGAAAATGGGAAAAGAAATCACTGCAAGGTACGGAGCTGCGCGGCAAGACGCTGGGCATCGCCGGTCTCGGCCGCATCGGCATGGAGGTGGCGCGGCGGGCGCGCGGGTTTGGCATGGAGATCGTTGCGCACGATCCGTTCGTTTCAGTGAGTGTAGCGAAAGAGCAAGGCATCCGGCTGACGAGCCTCGACGAACTTTACGCCGTGGCCGATTACATCACATTGCACGTGGGTCTCACTCCGCAGACCACCGGGATGATTAACGAGTCCGCGCTGAAGAAGATGAAAAAAGGCGTGCGCCTGGTGAATTGCGCGCGCGGCGAACTGGTGAACGAAGCGGATTTGATCGCAGCTCTGAAGCAAGGTCACGTGGCCGCCGCCGCGCTCGATGTTTTCGCTGAAGAGCCTCTGAAAAACTCGCAGCTTCAGGCGATCGAGAATGTCATTCTCACGCCGCACATCGGTGGGCAGACTTTCGAAGCCCAGGAAGCCGTGGGCGTGCAGATTGCGCAACAGGTGCGGGAATACCTGAAGCACGGCGTCATACAGAATGCCGTGAATGTGCCTTCAGTTTCCGCCGAAGAGTATGCCGAGATGCAGCCCTACATCGTTCTGGCGGAGCGCATGGGAGCATTTCTCGCGCAGATCTCCGAAGGCTCGATTGAAGAAATCTCGCTACGCTACAGCGGCCACATCGCGGAGTGGAAGACGGAACTGATTCGCAACGGGGCGATCAAGGGCATCCTCAACCAGACGCTGGAAGAAAAGGCGAATCTGGTAAATGCGGCGTCCCTGGCTGATCTTCGCGGACTTCGCATCCATGAGGCGCACAAGGCGAAAGCCTCCACCGGCGGCGCCGGCGCCGTGCTCTCGATCTTCCTGAAGAGTTCCACGGAAGAGCACATGGTGAAAGGCGCGGTGCTGCACGGGACCGCGCCTCGGCTGCTGCACATCGACGACATCGACGTCGAAGCTCCTCTCGGACGCGACCTGATCTACCTGCGCAACCGCGACGTGCCGGGCGTGATCGGCAGAGTGGGCACGATTTTGGGTGAAAGCGAGATCAACATCGCGGACTTCTCCCTGGGCCGGCGTGCGGATGTACCCGCGGAGACGCGCGAGGCTATCGCCGTTGTCCATGTGGACGGGCCAGTGCCAGACGATGTTCTGAAGAAGCTGGAGCAGATTCCCGCAGTGCGGCAGGCGAAAGCAGTGCGGCTGTTCTGAAGATTGCCGATTGCCAATTGCCAATTGCCGAATGACAGGTGTTAGGGTTTCCAATCGGCACTCGGAAATCGACAATCGGCAATAACGTGAGAGAGTCAAAACCGTGAAGCTTACGAGCCTTGCTCGTTCCGCCGCAGCTTCTTGCTCTCGGCCAGCAGAGCCATCGAGTGCATCAGGTTCTGCAGCGTGACAATGCCCACCAGCCGCTGATCTTCGACCACCGGAATGATGCTGAGATTGCGCGACGTGAGCTTGCGGAAAGCGGAAGCCAGCGACTCCTGCCGCGCCGAAACCTCGAAAAGCTTGTTCATCACGGCCTGCACGTAGCCGTTGCCTTCCAGGCGCAGGGCCTCCAGAATGCGCTGCCGCGAAATCACCCCCACCATGTCGCTGCCGCGCACCACCGGGAAATCATCTTGCAGGGAATGTACAGCCTTATCCAGCGCGTCTTCCAGCGTATCCGCAGGCGAGAGAGTTGCGAAGTCGGTCAGCATGACTTCTTCCAGCCGCACGTTGTCCAACACCGACTGGAAGATGACCGCCCGCTCTTCCAGTTGCGCCGCGGAAAAAATAATCAGGCCGACCATAGTCAGCCAGGTGTTGCTGAACAGGCCCGCGACCATCAGGACCATCGCCAGCGCGTGGCTAATAGAGACGGCGCGGCGCGTGGCCGCGGTGGCATCCATGCTGCGCGCGAAAAAAGCGCGTAGAATGCGGCCCCCGTCCAGAGGATATGCCGGCAGAAGATTCAAGCCAGCCAGATAAATATTCGCCCACACCAGGCTGCGCGGCAAGTTATTCGATTGCAAAAAAGGCCACTCCCGCAGATGCGCCCCCACACCGGCGAGAAGAATCACAGCGGCTGCAACCAGGGCGAACACAAGATTCACCAGCGGCCCGGTGAGCGCGATGCGGACTTCCCGCATCCACGCCGCCGCAGCGGACTCCGGCTTCTCCGCGTGCGACTCGTCGAAAACCGTCACGCCGCTGAGCGGCAGAAGAATGACCGCCTTCGGAATCAAGCCGTAGCGCCGGGCAACCAGCATGTGCCCGATTTCATGGGCTGCGACGCACGCCAGCACGATTCCTACCAGCGCCAGATCCCGCGCTCCGTTGGCTGGGTGGTTCGCGTTGTATTCCGTCCAGAAAACAAACAGCGGCAGGATGAAAAACGTCAGGTGAAGGCGAACCTCGACTCCGAACAAACGCCCGACGTGAATGGACCAGCTTCTCATATCTCTTTGACTGCGTCCGGTTACTGCGGCTCGGCTACCCCCATCCGGCTGTTACAGTTATTTTACATGGTCGGCTATATTGGCTCCGGCACTCGAAGGTACCAGCCATGCGCGTGATCGGCGGCAAATACCGGGGGCATCCTCTGCGCTCTTTGCGCGGCATGGATATCCGTCCCACTTCCGATCGCCTGCGCGAGACGCTGTTCAACGTGCTCACCGCCGGCAATCCCGATGCGCTCGCGGGCAGCGTGTGGCTGGATCTGTTCGCCGGCACGGGCGCGGTGGGGATTGAAGCTCTCAGCCGCGGCGCCAAGCAAGTCTACTTCGTCGAGACGTCAACGGCGGCAGCGAGGTTGATCGAGCAGAACCTGCAAGGGCTGGGCATCGTTGAGGGATACAAACTTCTCCGGGATGATCTTTCCGGAGTTCTATGGCGCCTGCGGCGCGAGCATGTCTCCGCCGACGTCGTATTTCTCGATCCGCCTTATCGCATGCAGCAGGCCTACGAAGAAACGCTTACCGCCCTGGCTGATTCGTCGCTAGTGTGGGCCATGTCATTAGTGATTGCGGAGCACGAGAAGAAATTCGATCCGGGCAATGAATTCGGATCCCTAATGAGAGTGCGCAAACTTACCCAGGGAAACGCGGCGCTCAGTTTCTACCGCATCGGCGGCCCACCAGACCTCAACAAATGATTCGCGGTAACCGGCCTTACCCTGTGTTCCGGAGCCTGCCCTGAGCGCAGCCGAAGGGTGCCCTCTGTGGTGAAGACTTTTGTTCCCAGAATTCTTATCCGGCCTCGATTAACTTACATGAGCAGTTCGCCGGCGCGGCGCACGATGGGATGTTGCATTTCCTGCAGATCGTTCTTCACCATGTTGAGTCCGTAAACACAGCCCTCGAACTCGCGTGACAGGTGAGCAAACAGCGGCGCTACCTTGGCGTACTCGAAGTGCTCGAACTTCGAAACGATGTAATAGCTTTCTTTTCCCGCCTTCATCCACTCCACAAAATTCTCCAGGCGATGGCGGCGCAAGCGGAATTGATTAATGCTCTCGGGAAACATTCCGGTGAAGAACAACGCATAGTCGCCGATGTGCTTGCGCACCTGGCGTTCCCGGTCAAACGAAGGAGCGGGTCCGTAGATGGGATCAGACTCAAGCAACATCTCGCCCAGGTCAGTGAGCGGACGATCGGCCGAGTCGTGGATCTTGAACAGTTGATCGGTCTCGCAGAACTCCGCCAGCAAGTGCGAGACGTAGGCGACGACCTCGGGATCGCGGATGCCGATCTCCTCGGCGTAACGGCGTCCCACCAGTTCCTGGAACAACTGCCGCAACGGATGAGATTCCGGAATCATCTTTCTCAATCCCCCCGAAAGCACCTGCTGCAGCAGGGCTTTCAAGTCTCGTTGAGTAACTAGTTATCGTAGTTACGGCGCAAACGCAAGTGACTTTTGTTTATCGGACGCATCATTTTTCCTAATCATTTTGAAGTGTGCAAGTACTTGCAAGGTTGCCGCGCATTTTTGTTGGCACAGGCACGCCTTGGCTGCTAAACCGTTCCCTTTTTTCGCAGCGAGTAGAATGACTTGCGAGAGAGGATGAGCAAATGGAAAGGATGAACATCTCCAGCGGCACACCTTGGGAACCTACTGTAGGTTACTCGCGCGCAGTAAAGTGTGGACCGTACATCCACGTTTCAGGCACAACAGCGACGAGCCCAGACGGCAAGATTGTGGGCGTTGGAGACGCCTACGCCCAAGCCGTGCAGACGTTGAAAAACATTGAGAGCGCTTTGCACAAAGCCGGCGCCAACATGAAAGACGTTGTCCGCACTCGCATGTTTGTGACGAACATCGCGGAGTGGGAGAAAATCGGCAAAGCGCATGGCGAGTTCTTTGGCGACATTCGTCCTGCAACGTCGATGGTGCAGGTAAGCGCGTTGATCTCGCCCGAGATGCTGGTCGAGATCGAAGCCGAGGCGTACGTCGGAGGGATGTGAGGCTTCCAGCGATTTCCAAGCTGGAGGCAAGTCCGGGGTGCAATTTCCGTTTTTCGGCTTAAGCGAAATAAAGATTCTCTAAATCGCTTCAATTCACTTGACATCGGCTCCGCCGTGAGCATAATTCATCAATCCCGTTTGTGATTCGGACTGGGACCGGCTGAGGTGGCCATAAAGCCGGAGGAGGCGTTTATGAGCGTGCTGGACCTTTGTGACCGGGAAATCGCAGCGGTTCCGCTGGAAGCCACCGTGGCCGATGCCATCAACAAAATGCTCGACCACCACGTTGGAGCCGTAGCCGTGGTTGACTCCGAATTCCGGGTTGCCGGAATTTTCACGGAACGTGACGTTCTCCGCAAAATGGCGCTGAGCGGCGCCAACCCGCAGACCACGCCAGTCCGTGAGCTGATGACCACGCCGGTGGAGATGGCAACGCGCCGCACCGGACCGGGCGAGGCGCTCACCACCATGCTGGAGCGTCACTTCCGCCATCTGCCGGTTGCAGAAGATAACGGCAAGCTGCTGGGGATTCTCTCGATTCGCAATCTGCTGGAGTGGCGCGTCGAAGACCTCAGTCACGAGTTGGACGCGCTCGAGCAGTATGTCTCCAATGATGGGCCCGGAGGCTAGAGCCCGCAGAAAAACGAAAGGCCGGCATAAGCCGGCCTTCGCAATCAAATCTCCATTACCAGCACTACTTCTTGGGAGCGATCGCATCCTTGGCGGCCTTGGCCACGCGGAACTTGACCACGGTCTTGGCCTTGATCTGAATGGGTTCGCCCGTCTGCGGATTACGTCCAACGCGGGCTTTGCGGTGTGCTTTCACCAGCCGGCCCAGGCCGGGCACAACGAACACGCCGTTCTTCTTGGTTTCTTTCACTGCGACGTCGGCCAACTGCTCAAGAAACAGAGCCACGGTCTTGTTGGGAAGTTCCACTTTCTCGGCCAGATGACGGACGAGTTGAGTCTTGGTTAAACCTGAAGCCATTTTTCCTCCTTGGAGAAAGACTTGAATTTTAATTCCAGCGGGCTTGATCTTACATCACTACCCTGTGGAAAACACCCTTATTCTACGCGGGTTCCGCACAGATAGCACGCGAAAGTGGCCATTTTTACACGCTGATTTACAATTCAGTGTCCCAAAACGGCCCAAACACGCGTACCAGCGCCGTTACCCCATGAGGAAGAGCAGGTGGCAATTAGCGATTAGCGGGCTTGGTTTCTGCGTCGAGAAATCCAATCCCCATCAGTCCAGCTCGAGGCTAACTGCTGATTGCCAATTGCTGCAGCGGCAGTCGTCATCCAGTGCCATAATGCTTGCAGAGAGGAGAAACCTGCCTTGAGCTGCGCGATTTGCGAGATTCGCAAGGAGAAGCGCTTCTGTCCAGCCGTGCACGGCCGCATCTGCCCGCAGTGCTGCGGCGAGCAGCGCGAGGTGACGCTGGATTGTCCCAGCGACTGCCCCTACCTGCGGCAGGCGCGCGAGCACGAGAAGCCCCGTCCCGTAGACCAGTTTGATTCCGCGTCGTTGTTCCTTCAGGTTGAGATTTCCGAACAGTTCACCTACGAGCGCGAGCATCTGCTCATGGGTCTGACCTACGCTCTGACCAAAGCAGCCCAGGCCGACCGCAGTCTGAACGATCGCGATCTGATCGCGGCGCTCTCGGCCATGTGCACGAGCTACGAACGGCTCGTGAACTCCGGGCTGCACTACGAGCAGCCGCTGGCCAGCACAACCCAGCAAGGCGTCGCGACGCAAGTGGAAGAGATGCTGAAGCAGTTTCGCGAGGTTGAGCAGAAGCAGTTGGGATACTCCACCTTGCGCGATTCCGAAGTGCTCAAAGCTCTCGCGTTCCTGGTACGGCTCGGCCATGGACGCACCTCGGGCAGGCCCAAGTCGCGGGCCTTCGTCGATTTTCTGCTGGCTCAATTCCCCCAGAAACAGTCGGCCGTGCTCACGCCGCAGGAAGCGGGCAGCCGGATCATTGTGCCGTAGGGCGAAGAACTTGCCACGGATTCTCACGGATTCCACGGATAAACCGGAAGCCAGCAAAATCCTGCGCGATGTAGCTCTCGATCCGTGTTAATCCGTGAAACACGTGGCTCAAGTTTTCATCTTTCTCACCGTTTGTCCTGTTGGCAGTGCATCGCGCAGTTCGCGAACTGTCTTCTTGAAGACTGGGTGTACGGCGTCCGGCGCAATCTCCGCCAGTGGTTCGAGGACGAAGCGGCGCTGATGCATAGCGGGATGAGGGATGGTGAGTTCCGGCGAATCCATGATCGTGCCTTCCGAACCGCCGATCTGGAAGAGCAGAATGTCGATGTCAATCGATCTTGGGCCCTTCTTCTGCACGCGCCGCCGGCCCATCTCCTCTTCAATACGGAGAATGGCGGGCATGAGTTGCTGCGGGGTCTGGCTGGTTTCGAGCGCGACCGCGCAGTTCAGGAACCAGGGCTGGCGACTGAACTCGACCGGCTCGGTCTCGTAAAAGGACGATACCGCGACTACGCGGCCGGATGCGCCTAGCCTGGCCAGAGCGTCCCGCAGGTGCGCTTCGCGGTCGCCGACATTCGATCCTAGAGAAAGATAGGTGAGGTTAGCCATGGTGCGAGAGCTAGTGTCAGGCTTTGTGGCGCTCGTTTCCATCGAAATCTCCCGCCCATACCACCCTACACCTTGGTCACTTTTGGTGGGCGCGGCCGGAGGCTAGAATCATAGGATGACGTTGGAGTCTCTTCTTCTGAGCCGGGATGCCGAAGTGGTGCGGGTGCTTCGCCCGACGCTGGAAAAGCTGTCGATTGAGGTTGAAATTTGCCAGGAGGCGAAAAAGGCCAGCGAGATCCTCATCTCAGAAAAGTTCGATGCGGTGATTGTGGACTGCGACGATCTGCTGGGCGGGCTGGAGGTGCTGCAATGTCTGCGCGCCACACCCAGCAACCGAAACTCGGTGGCGTTCGCAGTGCTGAACGGCAAGAAAACCACCACCCAAGAAGCATTCGGCATGGGCGTGAACTTTGTCCTGCAAAAACCCATCAGCACGCTGAATGCGTCGCGTTGCTTCCATGCTGCGCTCAGTTTCATGGAGCGCGAGCGGCGCCGCTATTTCCGCCATCCGGTGAAGATGCTGGTCCGGGTGGTGCTGGATGAAAAAGAGCTGAGAGCTACCAGTACGAACATCAGCGAGCGGGGGATTGCGCTGATGCTGCATCAGGCGATTCCTAAGAATGCCATTCCACGCTTGCAATTCATGCTGCCCGAAACCAAGATTGCGCTGGAGATCGAAGCGGAAGTGGCCTGGGCCGACATCAAAGGACACGCCGGATTGCGCTTTCTTAAAATGCCCCAGAGCTCCCAGGAACTGTTGGAAAAATGGCTCAGCGACCGCATGGAGAAACAACATGCCGGGGGCAATGAGCAGCCGGCAGGCTTGAGTCCAGAAGCCATTCAATAAGCGCGTCGCCCTTCGCCCCCACCTCTGATTCCCCAATCTAGCCGACCCCGGGTATTCACTTTGCAACTTCATGGCGGCGCCTGCGCGTGGCAATCTGGTGGGATACTGGAGAGCCATTTTCATGCTACCTACCGCTTACCGCATCACCCGCGTACAGAAAACGCTGCGCTGGTTTGAGGAAGACATTCCCTTGCTGGACATGCGAGTGAAAGATCTGTCTGCCGAGAGGCAGCGGTCGGCGCGGCAGTTCGCCGCGGCCGTTCTAAGCCAGACCCGCGCTGAACTGAATCGGTTGCTTGAGGAACAGCCTGGCTACGACGCCGGCGACGTACCCTGCGAGCCAGCTGACTGAGAATCAAGTCTTAGGTCTCAAGTGATTGGTCTCGGGCTTTAAGGCTGAAGCGGCTTCGGCGGTATTTCCGGCGGGAAAGCGTTGAAGGTGTCTAAAGCGAGGAGCCGGCTGTGGCTTGCGAGCTGTAGTGACCTGCGGCGGCTTGAACTTCTTCCTGTAGCGTTACTTCTTCCCACAACGTTTTGTCGCGGAGGATTCGCGAGACTAACGCAGTGTGCATGGCATGGCCAGCGCGGTCGGCTACGATCTTGCCCAAGATTGGCTTGCCTAGCAGTGCCAAGTCGCCGACCAGATCCAGGACTTTGTGCCTTACGAACTCGTCGGGGAAACGAAGTGGGCCGTTCTCGATTCCGTCGCGGGTTAGCACGATGCAGTTTTCGCGGGAGGCGCCGCGGATCAGTCCCATATTGCGCATGGCTTTTTCATCTTCGCGTGAGCCGAAGGTGCGCGCGGCGGCGATCTTGCGCAGGTAGCTGCCGTTCGAAAGCTCCACCTGAAAAGTTTCTTTGCCGATGAGCGGGTGGGGAAAATTGATGGAGTACGAGACAGAATAGCTGTCGGCGGGATAGACCGAGATAAACTTGTTGCCCTCGCGCATCTCAACTTCCTGGAGAATCCTGAGATATTTGCGCGGGCGACGCTGCTTGCGGAGGCCAGCCTTCTGGATCAATTCGACAAAGGGGAGCGCGCTGCCGTCGAGAATGGGCAGTTCGAGGTTGTCGAGTTCGACGATAGCATTGTCCACGCCCAGGCCTACGAACGCCGAGAGCAGGTGCTCGGTGGTCGAGATGAGGACGCCTTTCTTCATCAGGCTGGTGGCGTAGCTGACGCGGGCCACGTTGCGGCTGATGGCCTCGATTGCAAAGCTGTCGAGATCGACGCGGTGAAAGACGATTCCCGTTCCGGGAGGAGCGGGAAGTATTCGCATGGAAACTGGTGCGCCGCTGTGGAGGCCTATTCCACTGCATTCCACGGCGGAGCGGACTGTCTGCTCTTGAGTCAAAGCGTCTGAATATGTCCCGATGAATGAATAGATTACAGCCGGCGCGCTGACCTTGACTGTGGTAAAAAAGCCACAGTACGTGGCGGAAAGGCGATGAGGAACCTTTCTGGTTATAACTTAAATTGTCCGTAAACAGAAGCGTAGCAGTGAGTTAAGTTCCAGAATAGGTAAATTTGAAGGGGCTTCGATAATAGCCTTACTTTAGTGTTTCTTTACGACTTTGTTGGGATTGTAGCCGGAATTGGGATCGAACATGGCCGGGTCGAGCCCCTGATTGTATTGAATCGTATTCAAGAAGCGCTGCGACTGCATGTCCCCGTTGTAGTAGCGGGTGAAGCTGTAGGGCGTCATCACGCCCTGCACCGGCTTATAGTTATCGTAGATCTCTTCCTCATCGTCGCGCTGTTGGTCCTCGGAATCGCGCCAGCTGTAACTCTTCTTGAGTGGCAGATGAGTGTCGATGTCGAAAAAGAGCTTGACCGCTTCGTCTTTGGAATTGATGAGCGTAACCTGCTGGGCTGCGAGGTTGCCGGCGAGAGCCGTGCCATCGTAAAAGAGGGCGACGCTGGGATCGTTGATCCAGACGCGCAGCATGGTTTCCAAAGAAAATCTGCGGCGGCGCAGGTAGGCTTGGAGATCCTTTTCCTCCATGGCGTGCGCGCCCTTGAAGGTGACCTCGTAACCTCTGTCGCTGGTGTAGACGTAAGCTACGTCGCGCTCTTTAGTGACCTCGAGCCGCTCTTTGTCGGGATACTCGACGAATCGCCAGAACAAGGCTCCCGCATCCGAGGCACGTCCGTGATAAAAGCCGTAGGTCCGTCCCGTCTGCTGCATGTCGTGGATGTTTAAATAGGCCTGGCCGCCTAATGCCTGGATCGCCTGATTGAGCAGGGCGCGGGCCTGGCGGGCGTTTTCCTGGGATGCGGGAATGGCCTGACTCTTGGTTGCAGGCTCGGAGGGAGCGTGTGCACTTGCCTGCGCCGAGGCCACGGGCTGGCGCCAGCTAAGTATGATCAGCGTAATTGCTAATACGACGATTCGATGCAGGTGTTTCATTGAGCCAATCGCGTCTGCAGGTCATGTTCAGCGGGCGTCATTTCAGATCAGATGCGCGTAAAGAGAATTGTAGCTGCTTGTGAAGTTTGTGTGGCGCGGGCACTCTTGCCCGCGGCGCTGCCGGCTAGCGGACAGAGCCTGCCCCTTCGGCAGGCTCGGGGCAGGCTCTGAGTTGGTCGAAGGGAGTGTCCGCTCCACACGAGCATATCTATCCCACCAGCACGGCTCCGCCGTTTACGTTGAAGATTTCGCCGGAGATGAAGCCGGCGTGTTCGGTGCATAAGAAGAGCACGGGGGCGGCGATCTCCTCCGGTTTACCTACGCGGCCGAGGGGAATCGTCCGCAGGACCTTTTCAGCGCCCTTTGGGTCATCGAGCGTGGGCTTCGACATATCCGTTTCCACCCAGCCCGGGGCGACGCAGTTCACATAGATGCCGATGGGCGCGAGTTCGGAGGAAAGGCTTTTGGTCAGGCTGATGATCGCGCCTTTAGTGGAGGAGTAATCGCAATGAAACGCCTCGCCGCGCTGCCCGCTGGTGGAGCTGATGAGGACGATGTGTCCGGAGACGGAGCCGGTTCGCGGCTGCTTTTTCATCTGCGCGACGGTGTATTTGACGAGACCGAACACCGCATCGAGGTTGATGGAGAGAGTGGAGCGCCATTGCTCGTCGGTCATCAGGTCGATGGGTGTGTCTTCGGCGGGCCAGACGCCGTGGTTGGCTACGAGAATGTCGATTCTGCCGAATCGTTTTACGGCGTCGGCAACCAGGGCGCGCGCTGAGTTTGGGCTGTCGAGGTTGCTGACAACGGGACGACAGTTCGCCTCGCCGCATTCTTTCGCCAGAGCGTCGGCCTGCGACTTTGCCTTCTGATAGCTGAACACGACCTTCGCGCCTGCTGCGGTGAACATGCGGACAGTGGCTGCGCCGATGCCGCGCGAGCCGCCAGTGATTAGAGCTACTTTGCCGGAGAGAGACAGATGCATGGTTTCTAGTTTCTAGTTTCTGGTTTCCAGTTGCAAGTCGGGCTTCGGGCGTGGCGCCTGAAAGCACGGTTGATTAAGGCAGATCGTACGGTACGCCTGAAGGCCTACCCTGATACGAATCTGATTCTCTGGAAACTCGAAACCGGAAACTAGTAGCTATCTTTTGCCGAGGACGCCCGTTCCGACTTCAACTCGCGCAACAGCAGCCGTACTAGCATTCCGTCGAAGCCGGTGCCGCTCATCTTAGCCAGTTCATCGAGCGCCTGGTCCGGAGTTCGCGCCGCGGCGATCGAGTGCTCGGTCAGCATGTTTGCGTAGGCATCGGCTAGCGCAATGATGCGCGCCCACAACGGAATCTGTTCGCCTTTCGCGCCATCCGGATAGCCAGTGCCGTCGAAGCGCTGGTGGTGATGTTCGATGGCCTGGCGCATCATGGCGCTGTGCGGGAGGATGCCGGCGATCTCGGCTCCTACGCGCGCGTGCATTCTTACTAGGAAGAACTCGTCGTCGGTGAGCGGGCCGGGTTTATTCAGAATGCGCTCCGGGACGAAGATTTTTCCAACGTCGTGGATGCGGGCCGCATAAACCAAGTCGGCCGTTTCCTCGGGAGGAAGGCGTAGTGCTCGCGCCAGAATTTCGGTGTAGCGCGCCACCAGGTCGCCGTGGCCAGAGGTGTGCAGCTCGCGGGATTCGGCGGCCCGGCTCAGAACTTCAATCGATTCCTTCAGCAGCGGAACGTTGCAATCTTCTTCTCCCCCGCAGAGTTTCAACAGCATCTGACCCAGTTCTTCGAGATGCTCGGGACCGTTATGCTCACGCTGCAGAAAGCCTTCGATGTAGGAGGAAATCTGTTGGCGCTGCGTGGCGAACTCTTCCCCGGCGCCGAACTCTTCGGCTGCCGACACCAGATTGCCGCCGGAACGCTTCGAAACGTACATTCCGGCGTCGGCTACGCGGATGATGTCTTCGATAGAGAAACCATGCGTTGGGAAACTGGCGACGCCGAAGCTGCCAGTGATGTGGTGCTCGCTCAACATGGGGTCGGAGACGATCCACTGGCGCAAGCGCTCGGCCAGCACCTGGGCCTGCTCGGGGCCGGTTTCAGGCATGAGGATGATGAATTCGTCTCCGCCGTAACGCGCCACGACGTTCGATTGCCGGGACTTCTGCTCGAGCAGCCGGCCTACGCGAGCCAACACCAGGTCGCCTTCGAAGTGGCCCATGGTGTCGTTCACTTCCTTGAATTTGTCGAGGTCGATCAGAACAACGGAGAACGGGCGTCCGGAGCGCGAGGCGCGCTTCCACTCCGCCGACAGCGCTTCCCAGAAGAAACGACGGGTCTTGATGCCCGTCAGGCCGTCGGTAATCGACTGTTGTTGCAGCTTTTGAAAGACGAAGGCATTGTGCAGAGCCGTAGCCAGCAGGTCGGCCAGGGTGTTGAGAATGAGAACATCTTGCGGGGTGAATGCGCTTTCGCTGCGGCTTTCGATGTTCAATGCGCCCAGCAGCCCCTCGCCGTAGGTGATGGGAATGCACAGAACCGAGCGGGACTCGGGCAGAATCGCGCCGGTTTGTCCTTCGACTCCGTTCTGCACCAGGGCCCGCTCGCCCGTGCGCGCTACCCGCCCGAGAATTCCTACGCCGAGCGGAATGCGCCTGCCCATAGCGTGGGCCGTGGCCCCGGCTTCGGCTTTAATTTCGATCTCCTTGGTTCCGTAATCCAGCAGGCCGATGCCGATGTGGTCGAAGCTGAAGTTTTTTTGGATTTCTCCGACGATCTGGCCCAGCATGTGTACCGGATCGTCGCTCGAAATGGCCGTACGCGAGATGTTGTTGAGGAATGCCAGTTGACGCGAGCGGCGTTGTTCCCCGGCGAACAGGCGCGCATTCTCCACTGCAACCGATACTTGCCCGGCAGCGGTCATGAGCACGTCGAGGTCGCGCTGTTCGAAGACAAATTCCCTTTCAGTGCTCATCGCGACCATTGCACCAGCCGGCCTGTTGCTAAGTAGAATCGGGGCAGCGCACAGGCATTTCGCGGGCTGCTCGGGACGATACGTAACGCCCAATTTAGCCCGCATTTTTTCCAGATCGGAGCGAATGAGTAGCGGTTGCCCTGTCCGGATGACATACTCGGTGAAAGCATTTTCCAGTTTGCGCGAACGCTTGGGTTTAGTGCGCCCATTCTCCACTTCCAGTTCGAAGCGGATTTCGTCTCCCTCCTGAAACGCGATGTAGAAGTCGCTGGTGTTGAAAATCTGCCCCAGTTCGGTGTGGATGGTGCGCAAGACTTCGTCCTGATCGAGTCGTGAACTGATCGCCTGCCCGATCTCGGTGAGCAGTTCGTACTCTTGGGTGCGCCGGTGAGCGTCGTGCGCCATCAGGTAGTTATCGAGTGTGAGCCCGAGTTGCAGCGCCAGTCCCACCATCAGGCGCGGACCTGAGGTCCCGAAGGCCTTGCGATCGGCGTGCGGAAATAAAATCACCCCGAAAGCGTGCTCGCGGGTCTGCAGGCTGACGGCCGTGAGATTGCGGATGCCGGCATCGCTGAGAACCTTTTTGAAATCGGCGAACGATCCAGTTGAGCCTATGGGCAGCGGCTCCGTCAGGTGGGCTACATCATGCACGGTGAACAGGCCACCTTGCCTGTAGGCCAACTCGCAGACGTATTCGCCGGCTCCGGTTCTAGTCAGAAGATTGAGGAATTCCAAAGAAAATCCGCGTTCGACCGAAGGCAGAAGGCTGCGCCAGCGCTCTGAAATGTAGATGACCGCTTGCCGCGCGGACAACGCGCCGGCCAGCCGGTCCAGCGCCGACTGCATGCTGGGCAGTAAATCGTCGGCCGAGAGCAAGCGCCGCGGGTCAACGCCTAGCGTAGAGAGCGCGAGGGTATTCTCTTGCACCGCATTGCGCTCATTTTCAAACAGCACCATGACCATCGCGATGCCCAGCAGCATCTGTGGTACTGGTCCCAGGACGTGACCGACACTGCCAAACATTTCCATCCAAGGGTTGTTGGACTGGATCGACCCTAACAACACGGCCCACAGGGCCAGAGAAAATGCCAGCAACTGGAAGGCGACTGAGCCCTTCCGGTGAGCGTGCACATAGAAAGCCGCCGAACAGTACAGCAGCACTGCGCTGAGAAAAACTACTACCAGGTTCAGCGGATGCTCCGCGGCGTGAGCGTGTCCTAACAGGCGATTTCGCAGGTCGAAACACGCCGCCGCCGTTCCGGACAAAGCCAGGGCCCAGTCATACCAGCGAAAGCGGAAAGGCCCCCGGGTCAGACGCGTCGAGACGAAAATGCACACTCCCATCGCCGCCGAAAACAACGAACTGAAAAAGAACGCCGCGTCCGCAGGCGGGTGGTAATAGCGGAAGGCATCGAGTGCGTAGTGAATGGAATAGCAGGCCCAGGCAATCTGCCAGGCCCGAAAGTAGGTCTGCCGGCTCTGCTCGTAAAGATAAGTAAACAACAGGCACAGCAGCAGGGCAACCACGCCGGGAATGATGACGATACTGGTAGCGATGCTATTCATGAGCCCCGGCTAAGGCTTCCCGCGAAGATCGCTTCCCGCGAAGATCTGGTGAGCAACTTGGGAGAAGGCCGATAATTATTAATGTTTTCACAAGCAGGGCTGTGAGTACAACAGGATTTAAGTACAGTGTCCCTGACCCTGGTTACTTGGTATGAGTTACTTAAGCGAGAATTCCTGGCGGCGAGTTGACGATGCCTGTTCCGCCCCATACCATCGAAAGTTCGCGACTTATGCCTGAATCTATGCCTTCCATATCCCTTGAAGCCAAGCCGCGGGTGCGCTTCGCGCCGTCGCCTACGGGCTTTCTGCACGTCGGCAGCGCGCGTACTTTCATTTTCAACTGGCTTTATGCGCGGCACAACGGCGGGAGTGTCATCCTGCGGCTGGACGACACCGATGTGGAGCGCAACACCCAGGCTTCGGTGGATTCTATTTTTGATGGGCTGAAATGGCTGAATTTGGGGTGGGATGAAGAGTACAAGCAATCCGAACGCATCGAACTTCACCGCAAGACTGCTTGGGCGATTTTTGAGAAAGGGCTTGCCTACCGAGACTTCACTCCCGCTCACTCGGGCGACACCGAAAAATCGGGAGTACAGGGAACGTGGCTGTTCAATCCCGGTGCGCGTGAGGTTTCACGCTACGAGAGCGACCGGCGTGCAGCAGCAGGCGAGCCATTTGCTTTGCGTTTTCGCGTGCCGCGCGAGGGCCAGGTTGTGCGATTTACAGATTCGGTGTACGGCGAGCAGGTGAAGTCAGCCTTCGACATCGAAGACTTCGCCCTGCTGCGTTCCGACGGCATGCCGACTTACCACCTTGCTTCGTGCGCCGACGACGCCGACCTGCACATCACGCACATCATTCGCGGCCAGGATCATCTAACGAATACTTTCAAGCACGTGCTCATTTTCGAAGCCGCCGGTGTTGCGCCGCCGCAGTTCGCGCATCTGCCTTTGCTGGTTGCCCCTGATGGCACAAAGCTTTCCAAGCGCCGTCACGGCCCCGTGGTCAGCGTCACCACTTACCGCGATGCCGGATTTCTATCCGAAGCATTCATCAATTTTCTCTGCCTGCTCGGCTGGTCGCCCAAGAACGACCGCGAGAATATGTCACTGAAGGAGCTTACCGATGCCTTCTCGCTGGAAGGCACTAACCGCTCGAACGCGGTGGTGAACTTCAAGGAACCGGCTACAACTCCGGAGGAGACGTTTGATCCGAAGGCAGTTTGGCTAAATGCGGAGCACATTCGCGGCCTGGCAGTCGAAGACCTAAGCGCGCGCCTGCTGCCGATCGTGCGCGGCGCCGGATTCAACGTCACGCCGGAGAGGATGCTGCGAGTCACTCCGCTGATCCGCGAGCGCATCAAGCTGCTGCGCGATGTGCTCACCGCCGCCGACTTCTTTTTTGTGGACCAACTGCCGCCATACGATCCCGCCGAACTCATCCCACAGAAAGGGGATATGGCGACGGCTGCTAAAGTTCTCACGCGGGCGCGCGAAGTGCTGGCGAATGTCGAGTTCAATCACGATCCGCTGGATCAGGCTTTGCGCGCCGCCGCCCTGGAGCTGGGAGTCAAGGCCGGACAAATGTTTCAGCCGATCCGCGTCGCCGTCTGCGGGCGGAAGAATGCGCCGCCGCTGTTTGAGACCCTGGAAGTGCTGGGGAAGGAAACGACGCTTAAGCGAATCGATCAGGCTCTGCAGAAGATAGCATAGCGAGTTCTCTAGACGCGGCGACGGCGGCAAGCAAAACCCCGAACCGTTTCCAGTTCGGGGCCGTCAACCTGTCCAGTTAACAGGTTCATTATCGAAGACCCGCCCCCGCAAGTCAACGTAACTTTTGGTTCGGGAGACTCCCTGTCCTGAGTCTCCCCGGCAGCTTCCCTACCAAACCAGGGACGCTGTGGACCCGGCGGGATTCGAACCCGCACCTTCCAACTGGACAGGTTGACGTGCTGCCAATTACACCACGGGCCCCGGCTCTAGCCTATTGGCGCTAAAGGAGGAACCGCAATCTTCTGCGACAAAATTACGAGGATGGGTTTCCGTTTTGGGAACACGCTTGGATGAACATGAGGGCTCGGCACCGTATGAGCTTGCGACCGCTGATTTTGTTGCATCCCCACCGCGCTGACTTTTATCTACTGAACACAGGCTGGGTTTCAACAGAGCAGAAGCCTCTCAACATTTTTCGTCACAACCTTCATCCCAGCTGGACAGAAAGGAATTCGAATGAAAGCCGTGCAAGTCAGCAAGCCGGGAGGAAATTTCGAGATCGTCGAGCGTCCAACTCCGCAGCCCGAGCGCGGGCAGGTGCGCATCAAAGTGGAAGCCTGCGGTATCTGCCACAGCGACGCGCTCGTCAAGGAAGGATACTGGCCCGGAATTCAGTACCCGCGCGTACCCGGCCATGAGATTGCCGGGCGCATCGATGCCATCGGCCCCGACGTTACCCTGTGGAAGCCCGGGCAACGCGTGGGCGTGGGATGGCATGGCGGACATTGCTTCCAATGCGACCCCTGCCGCCGTGGCGATTTCCTCCTATGCCACTTTCAAAAAGTTACCGCTATCACCTTCGATGGAGGCTACGCCGAATACGTCGTAGCTCCCGCCGAGGCTGTGGCTGCGATGCCTGACGATTTGCCCGCCGATGAGGCCGCGCCGCTGCTCTGCGCCGGAATCACTGTCTACAATTCCCTGCGAAATTCCGGAGCGCGCGGCGGCGACATGGTCGCGGTGCAGGGCATTGGCGGCCTGGGCCATCTCGGAATTCAATACGCCCGCCAGATGGGCTTTCGCACCGTCGCCATCGGCCGCGGCAAAGACAAACAACCGCTGGCGCAGAAGCTGGGCGCACATGAGTACCTGGACGCGAGTGCCGGCGCTCCTGCTGAAGCTCTGCAAAAGCTGGGGGGAGCGCGGGTGATTCTGGCCACTGCCCCCGATTCGAAATCGATCTCGGCGCTGGTCGATGGACTGGCGGGAAATGGAAAGCTGCTGATCGTGGGTGCGGGCGTGGAATCTCTAACGGTGACTCCGCTGCAGTTGATTCGCGGACGAAGGTCCATCCAGGGTTGGCCGTCGGGCACGGCGAAAGACTCCGAGGACACGCTGCGGTTCAGTTCTCTCTCGGGCGTGCGCCCCATGATCGAGCGCTATCCGCTGGAGAAGGCCGCGGAGGCGTACGACCAGATGATCAGCGGACGGGCGAGGTTCCGGGTCGTGCTGACGATGGGAGGATAAGCAGTCGAGTCGCGCTGTCTCGGCGGGTTCTCCGCTTCCACTTGTCGGGACGGGATGCGCCCGCGACAGCCGGTAAGGTACCAGCGCGAAGGCTGTTGACGCGAAGTACTTTTCATTGTAAAGTACATTCATGATCGATCTTGCCGACCCCTTTCTTCACTCCGTCAGGAAGCGCTGGATGCCTCTCGAAATGACGATTGCGCCGGTGCTCGGCGCCAACGCTTCTGCTGAGCAAATCGAACCTTACTACGCGCTGCTGATCAACCCGTTTTATCGCAAGGACGCGAACGCCAGCTTCGGCAAGCATGTACTGACGCCCACGCTGGCGCTGACGAGCTTTGCCGCGACCACGCCTGCGCACTGGCGCGTTGAGTACTGGGACGAAAACCTGCTTGATGGCCGTCCGCCGTTTCGTCCCATGCCGCAGGTTGTCGGCATCACGGTGCACCTGACCTTTGCGCGCCGAGCTTACGCACTCGCGGATTGGTACCGCGCGCGTGGCGCGAAAGTGATCTTCGGCGGGCTGCATGTTTTGTCTTGCCCCGAGGAATGCGCTCCGCACGCGGATGCACTCGCCCTCGGCGACGGTATTCAGCTCTGGCCGCGAATTTTGCACGACGTGGAGCGGAGCTGTTTGCAGTCCCGCTATGTCGCGACCTACGAAAACGATTACGCCGATGATCCGCCGCCGCGGCGCTCTATCCTTCCGCGGCGCAGCTTTCTGACCACCACCAGCCTGATCGCTACCCGCGGATGCCATAACCGGTGCGGGTTTTGCTATCTCGCGACCGACGGTCTGCGTATGCCTTACCGCATGCGGAATCCCCAGCAGGTGGTGGATGAGTTTAAAGCGGACCACCAGCCTTACGCGGTTTTCGTCGACAACAATCTGGGCTCCCGTCGCGACTATCTGCACGCGCTGTGCGCGGCGCTGCGGCCGATCAACAAGATCTGGAGCGCCGCGGTTACCATTGACGTGACTGACGATCCCAGCCTGATTCGCAACATGGCTCTGGCGGGATGCACGGGCGTCTTCGTCGGCTTCGAATCGCTTTCCGACGACAACCTCGCCGACGCGCACAAGAAAACGCCGAAAACCTCCGACTATGCGCGGCGCGTGCACATGCTCCACGACTACGGCATTCAGGTGAACGGATCGTTCGTCCTTGGCTTTGACCATGACCACAAAGACGTATTCGCGCGCACCGCCCGATGGATCGAAGAAAACCGGTTGGAGTGTGCCACGTTTCACATTCTTACGCCGTACCCAGCGACGCCGTTGTTTCGGCAGATGGAATCACAAGGGCGAATCCTGCATCGCGACTGGAGCCTTTACGATACGGGACACGCAGTTTTTCAGCCTGCACACATGACGCCCGAGGAGCTCGAGCACGGGTATGCCTGGATCTACCAGCGGCTGTTTTCCCACACATCCATCTGGCGCCGGCGCCCCGATGATTGGCAAGCCCTGCCGCTCTACCTCGCCATGTCGTACCTCTACAAACGTTCGAATCGCTTCTGGCATCTGCTGATCAAGCATGATCTGGTGAATCCGGTGTGGAAGCCGTTGGTGGAACTGACGCGGTGGCGGCATCTACACTTCCGTCGGCGATTAGGGGAACGGGAGACGTTTGTCGCCGCGCCGGGACAAGTGGTTTCGGCGGGGGTGTGAGCCCGCAGACAACGTAGCCAAGGCATCCCAGGAGGCCCACGGCGGCTGTCCTTGCGATAAGATCAAATAGTGATGAATCCACCTCATCCCCCAACCGAAGCTGGAGAAAAAGCTGTGGCTGCCTCGCCCTTGCCTGCTCCGTCGAATTTCATCCGCGACATCATTCTTGAGGACCTTAAGACCAACAAGCACAACGGCCGCGTGCAGACGCGCTTTCCTCCCGAGCCCAACGGCTATCTGCACATCGGGCACGCCAAGGCCATCTGCATCGACTTCGGCCTGGCTGACGAATTTGGCGGACATACCAACCTGCGCTTCGACGACACCAATCCCGAAAAGGAAGAAACCGAATACGTTGAGTCCATCAAGGCAGATGTGAACTGGCTGGGCTTCCAGTGGGACGGGCTGTTTTATGCCTCCGATTATTTTGATCAGCTCTATGAGTGGGCGATCAAGCTGATTAAGGATGGCAAGGCTTACGTTGACGATTTGACAGCGGAGGAAATTCGGAAGCATCGCGGTACGCTAACGGAACCCGGCAAGGACAGCCCTTATCGCAATCGGTCGATCGAAGAGAACTTGAATCTGTTGGAGCGCATGCGTGCCGGAGAATTTCCCGATGGCTCACGGACGTTGCGGGCGAAGATCGACATGGCCTCGCCCAACTTGAACCTGCGCGATCCCGTGATGTACCGCATCCTGCACGCCGAGCATCATCGCACCGGCAACAAGTGGTGCATCTATCCGATGTACGACTACGCACACGGGCAGTCGGATTCAATCGAGCGCGTCACGCATTCCATCTGCACGCTCGAGTTCGAGGACCATCGCCCGCTTTACAACTGGTTCATTCAGCAACTGGGAATTTTCCCATCGCGTCAGATCGAGTTCGACCGCCTGAACCTTACCTACACGCTGTTGAGCAAGCGCAAGCTGCTGCAACTGGTGCAGGAGAAGCGTGTGAGTGGGTGGGATGATCCGCGCATGCCGACGCTGGGCGGGATTCGTCGGCGCGGCTACACGCCTGAGGCGATTCGTAATTTTGTCGCGTCCATCGGCGTGTCGAAAACTACGGGATCGATCGAACTGGCGATGCTCGAACATTTCGTCCGCGAAGACCTGAACAAGCGTGCGCTGCGGATGATGGCGGTGCTGCGTCCGCTGAAAGTTGTTATCGACAACTATCCGGAAAATCAGGTCGAAGAGATGGACGCGGTGAACAATCCCGAAGACACCGGCGCCGGAACACGCAAAGTGCCGTTCTCGCGCGAGCTTTACATCGAGCAGGATGATTTTCGCGAAGAGCCGCCGAAGGGATATTTCCGGCTTTCGCCCGGACGCGAGGTACGTCTGCGCTACGGCTATCTCGTCACTTGCAAAAGTGTTGTGAAGAACGGCAAAGGCGAAGTGGTGGAAGTGCATTGCAGCTACGATGCGGCAACACGCGGTGGCAACACCCCGGATGGGCGCAAGGTGAAATCGACGATTCACTGGGTCTCGGCGGCGAATGCTATCGATGCCGAAGTGCGAATTTACGAGAACTTGTTCAGCAAAGAGAATCCCGGCGAAGTGGCTGAGGGTCAGGACTTCACTGCGAATTTGAATCCGCAATCTCTCGAAGTGATTGCACAGGCGAAGCTGGAACCGTCGCTGGCCAACGCTGTCGTTGGCGCACGTTACCAGTTCGAGCGGCTCGGATACTTCTGCGTGGATCCGGATTCAAAGCCGGGCAAGCCGGTGTTCAATCGGACGGTGGCGCTGAAGGATACTTGGGCGAAGGTGGAGAAGAAGCAGGGCGGAGAGTCTAGAAAATAAACCCCGAGCGCGGAATTCAACTCGGGGTTGTCTGCCTGTCCCGCTCGTTGCAATTATCCGAAGTCATGCGCTCGAGGTCAAGGTTACTTGACCGGTCCGCCTGTCCGAGAATCCCAGATTCCCTACTCAGGCGCGCTCCGGCTAAGAAATGTAAGACGAAAAGCGAAACCCGTGCGTTCCTCATCCTAGAGAGTAAGCCTGTCACAAACAGATATCGCCGCCTGCTCCTCGTCGTACAATTCTTTGCGCTGTATTGATCGCGGGAAAGCGCCTCGCGGATCGAGCACGCGAGCTTACGCCTGACATCCCCATGCACACAAACATCCTCGCCACATTTCTTGAGATCTCTCCGACCGTGGTTTCGATGTGCAGCGCCGGCATCGTCCTCTTCCTTGTTGCTCTGTGGGCCGCGAAGACCGATATCGCGCACGCCCACGGCCTCGACAAGATCGTAGCCTTGAGCAATTTATGTTTCGCCGCCCCTTTGGCGGTCTTCGGCGCCCTGCATCTTTCTGCCGCCCGGGGCCTCATGACCATGGTGCCCTCGTACATGCCGTGGCGATTGTTTTGGGCGTATTTCTTCGGTTTTGCGCTGCTGGCCGCGTCTCTGAGCATTGCCACAGAGATTCAGGTGCGCTGGTCCGGCCTGCTGTTCGGGATCGCGATGTTTCTTTTTGTGGCGATGTTAGACATCCCGGGATCTCTCGCGAGCCCCAGAGACAGGTTTGGCTGGACGTTGACCCTACGCGAAATGTCTTTCGGCGGTGGAGGCTGGATTCTTGCGGGAAACGCGATGCGCGAGCAGGGCCGCGGGCAAATCGGAAGCAGGCTCATCACCGTGGGCCGCGTGGTGATCGCGATCGCCGCTATGTTTTATGGCGTTGAGCATTTTCTCCACCCAGCGAACGTTCCCGGAGTCCCGCTCGAAAAACTGATGCCCCCTTGGATTCCCGGGCACCCGCTCATTAGCTATCTGACGGGCGCAATTCTCCTCGTTGCCGGAGCATGCATGCTGCTGAAAAAAAAGACGCGGATGGCGGCTACTTATCTTGGTACCTGGATTGTGCTGCTGGTCGTGTTCATCTATGGGCCGATTCTGATCGCGGCACTGGCTGATCCGAGTACCGACGTCAAAGTCGAGGGCATCAACTATTTCTTTGACACGCTGCTGTTTGCTGGAGCGATTCTCGCGCTCGCCAGCGCGACGCCACGCGCCGAGTAATTTGCCGGCCGTCACTTGACGACCTAATCCGTAGGCCGCGGTTGATCGGGGCTTCGGGCTTCGGCTTTCGGGCTTCTGCCAACAGGAAGCTTCCAGGCGTTCTTGCCGAAGCCCGACAGCCGAAACCCGAAGCCCAGCAGCTAATTGTGCACATGCGGGCTCTGCGCGGGGTTGGTGTGATGCGATGCCGGTTCTTTCACGACCTTCACTTCAAAATTCACCGGCAAATTTTTCGGCGGGTAGCAGGCGGCGTTGTCGCAGGCCTGGTAGCGCAGCGCTCCGCGCATTTCGTATTTCCCCGGCACGACTGAGTGCAGCGGATGCACGGCGACGGTGATGGTAAAGTCGCCGCTATAGACGCTCAGCTTTTCGTCGGGCGAGAAGGGAAAGTTCTTATCCTCCCCGGCAGGATATTCAATCTTCCCCAGTACGATGTCGGTGGGCAAGTCCATCTTAAGGGCAGTTGGAATCAGGAACTCGGACTTGGGCGTATTCGAGTTGATGTGGTAACCCGGCGGGATGCGGAAATTCAGAGTCACCATCGTCTGGTGCGCGCGCTGAGCCGTTACCAGCGGGATTGCAGCCATGGTAACGGTTGGAGCTTTGCCCGGCGTTTGCGCGAACGAGAGGATCGCCAAAAGAGCCAACGTGAGCAGGACGCAGAACTCCACTGTGCCGTGCGTTCTAGTATGCTGCGGCTTTGTTTGATCAATCCTCATTGCGGAACTGAACTCTTTTCTGAAGCCGATGCCCGGCTGGCGGCGGGCCGCGTGTTCAAGGCCTTCTTGATCGAGTCCTCGATTTCTGCCTTGCCCCTCAGTCCAACGATTTTGTCCACGATTTTGCCGTCGCGTCCAATCAGGAAGCTTTGCGGCAGCGCTGGGACGCCGCCGTAGGCGTCGCCTACCGATTCTTTTCCGATCAGGATGGGATAGTTCACTCCCATATCCTTGGCGAATTTTGCGATGTCTTCCTTGCTGCCGTCATCCATGGCGACGCCGACGATTTGCAAGCCTTGCGCGCCGTATTGCTTCTGCAGGTCGACGAACCAGGGCATTTCGATTTTGCATGGGCCGCACCAGGTCGCCCAGAAGTTGAGCAGCACCGCTTTGCCGCGAAGGTCGGAAAGGCGCATGGTTTTGCCGTCGAGCGACTCGAGCGAAAAATCGGGAGCGACGGTGGATTGGGTGATGCGCGGCGCAGAGGACGCGTTGCGCCGCGCCTGGTGATATCCAAAATACAGCATGAGTGCAACCACAAAAGCCACGACTACCAGAGCTAGAGGACTACGTTTCACGGCAAATCTCCATTTGCGATCTTAGCAGCGTTGTAAGGGACCAGGTATCAATTCACCTCAGCGGCGAAAGCCGAATCGAGAAGAAACTCGTTATCGCAGCTGAAGCGCTGCGCCATCCAAAACCTCACCGCGCCGCGCAAAACTTCACAAGGCAAAGCGGTTCAGGAACGAAAGCCAATTCGAAATCAAGGTAAAGCGGCCAATCACCAGCAACACGCCGAGCGCGATCAGCAATGCGCCGGAGGCCACTTCCAGGGCGTGCATATGCGAGCGGAAGCGGCTGTAAAATTTGAGGAAACGCTCCATCAGAAGCGACGTCAGCAGAAACGGCACAGCCAGCCCAAGCGAATAAACAGCCAGCAACAGGATTCCCTTCACCAGCGTGTCCTGTTCTCCAGCGATCGTGAGGATCGCGGTGAGGATTGGCCCCAGGCACGGAGTCCAGCCGAAGGCGAATGCAAAACCAATGACGAACGCGCCCAACGGAGTGCTGCTGCCTTTCACGCTGTGCAGGCGCGCGTCGGTGTAGAGCGCCTTGATCTTGAAAATGCCGGTCAGGTGCAATCCGAAAAGAATGATGACTACGCCAGCGATTCTGGCCAGAGTGTGTTTGTACATTCCGAGCACCTGGCCGATTTCGGTCGCGGCCGCACCGAGAACGATAAAAACGACACTGAAGCCGAGGATGAACCCGATGGAGTTCACCATCACCCTCCGCATCAGGTGAGCCTGAGGCGCTTTGAGTTCTTCCAGGCCTGCGCCGGAGATTAGCGAAAGATAGCCCGGCACCAGCGGCAGCACGCAGGGCGAGAGAAATGAAATCAGGCCGGCAAAAAATGCGGCGATTGGAAGTGGAAGGTTCGACATGCGTTCTTTATTGTACCCGCCGGAGTTGTCCCCCGTAAGCAATCAGACGTCTGGGACGGGGTTTAGTTGCAGGCAGCCTCTTGTTTTCGGCCTGACGATCGATGCCAAGTTCCAGCGCCTGAAGGCGGCTTCCTAATATGCAGTCTCTACGGCATCGCTGAAGCGATGCCCTGATACGAACCTTGCTTATCGGCCTAGCGTGACTTCGCCGGCGTTTGGGGCTGCGCGCTGGCAGGCTCGCCCGCCTCAGGCGCAGATTCCGACAGCATCTTGCGGAAGAATCCGAAGGGCATGGCCGCGGTCAGCACGACGTGGTCCCCCTCCTGCTTGATCTGAAGGCTGTCGAAGAGCGCTTTTACGTCGGCATCGGTGCCGTGGGTTCCCACGGACGTCTCGGCAGCATGGCTGAGGGCGATAAAGACGTTGGCCTTGTCGGCGATGGTGCGAGCCTCGTCGGGAGATTGGGCAAAAGCCTCGGCGCGCAGGCGAACCGCCTGCGTCCTCGGATGAAGCGGGTTGAGAGCGCTTCCCGAGATGACGAGAGTGGCCGGTTTGGTAATAACCGTGTTCCACCCGCCGGCTTCCGGCGAGGAGGGATCGACGCGCGCCACAGCCCATATCAGGCTGGCCAACTGAACGTGTTTGTAATATTGCCGCAAGAGAGCCGGGCCTCCGAAGGGAGAAGCCAGGCGCTTGGACCGGTCAATCATTCCATGAATGACGGCAGGGTCGTCATGATTAGAGGCGGCCACTGAATCAGCGGTCAACACTGCGACTCGCAATAATCTGCCTTCCACATGAATTGTGTAGATCTCGACCGAGCGATAGTTTTCGACCGATTGGGCGATCTGCCGAAGGTAGGCCGAAACGCGCTCGCCCTGAAACTTGCCCACGAGCACTACGGAAGATCGCACGTCGGAAGAGGAGCCGCCGGTTCCGCCTCCGGGCCAGCGCGCCGGGTAGTGGAAGGCGATGGCGGCTTCGTCGAGATCGCGCTCGAACTGGAATCCGGTCTCGCGTATGAATTGCTCATATTCGGGAGCGCGGCTGACTGGGGGCCAGTCCTTGCCCAGATTCAGTCTTCGCGCCGTGCCGAGATTGAGGTAAAGAAATGCATCGGCCCCGGGCAACAGGCGGGCGGGTTCGGGCGGAGCGTGCTTGCGCAGTTGGACGGCGAGGGTTACCGCCGCGGCGATGACCACGACCGCGAGGACGATGGGGAAGGTGCGCCTAATTCGCATGGAATGCGGTCAGGGTTGAAATGATAACACTGTGCGGAGAAATCCGCGTTCACGAGGGCGAACGGGCCACGAAGCCACCGGAATTTATTTCTTCAACTCCGCCGGCCAATTTGTGACCAACTGGAGCGGAGCCTGGGCTTCTTCCAGCGTGTGGTTCACCAGCAGACGCTTGCCATCGGAAGAAACATCGAACGGGACGCCGATTGCGGGTAAAGGCGTGGGGAAGAGATGCTGGGGAGTGCCGACCTCGATATCCGATCCCTTCGGAGTCACTGCGCAGGCAAACAAATCGTCCGTGATGGATGTATAGAAAAGTTCCCTACCGTTTCCGCTCCACGCCAAGTAATATCCGCCATTGGACGATACCCTCCATTTCCCTTTTCCTTCGGGGAAGGTGGTGAGATAGATCTCATCGCGTCCGGACTCATCGGAAGTGTATGCGACCCATCGGCTGTCGGGAGAAATCCGATAAATGTAGAGGTTGGATTGCTGCGAAGGCGGCTGCACCACCGCAACCGGCTTGGCGTCTCCGTTCACGGGCCGTATCCAGAGGGAAACCTTCTTGTCACCGTCGCAACAAAGGTAGGTTAGATATTTTCCGTCGGGCGACAGGCCAGGGTAACGGTAGGCGCTCTGTTCGGCCGACAGCGTCTTTTCGGCGCCGCTGCCGTCCGAGGCTTTGGACTGGATTTTGACTTGGCCGCCGCCGGTGGTGGCCTGCAACGAAAAAATGAGCGCCTTGCCGTCCGGAGACCAGGCAGGTTCCTGAGCCGCGTTTTGATCAAAGGTGATCCGCGTTTTGGTCCTGCGTTCGAAGTCTAGCGTCCAAATGCCAGTTCCGGTAGCAAATGCGACTCGCTTGTTGTCCGGCGAGAGACGGACATCCCGCACGCCCAGCAGGGCACGCGTATCCGTGATCGTGGACTCTTGAGGGTCGTAGTCCGCTAGTTCTTTGCCCGAGCGATCGAACCACACCAGGTGGCTCTTTGCCGCGTCCGCGCTGCCGGCCTGGTAAACCATGAGCCCATTCTGGGAGACGGCGAAAATGCTACGCCACACCCCAACATCGTTGCGGAGATTATTCACCAGAGGAATGGCAGAACCCGACAAGGTTCCGTTTCGCGGATCGAAAGGCTGGGCCACCAGGGCCGTGTTGACCTGGTAAAGCAGATAGCCGGATGCGTACTGGGCCGCCGACTCGCTCGCGACGACCAGATGGCTCTCCGTGCTGTCGATTGACCCGAGGTAGATTCCGTTCTGTTTGGGATCGCCTCCAGTGTGACTGGTGGCTAGAAAAATAAAATGTTTGCCGTCGGGCAAGAACCAGGGCCAGCGATTTGTGGAATGCCTGGTCTTATCGAGCACCGTTGCCGGGGTTGCCGTGCCACCCTGTGCGCTCACCTTCTCGAGCGCAGACTGGAAATCGGGAGCGAACACAATCACATCGTTGCCGCCCCAGCTTCCTCCGCGGGAATTGGGAGCATCGGCTAAGCTCGCAATCGGGCCGCCCGTGGCGGGAATCTTCATCAGCTTGCCGTTCGCAAAGAAGCCGATGTAGCGGCCGTCCGGCGACCAAAAAGGATGGGCGGCCCCCGAGGTGCCGTCGAGCGCTTGCGCCGAATTACTGTTGAGCAAACGCACCCACAGCAGTTTGTTTTCGCCGGAGTGCGCCACGAAGGCGATCCTGTCGCCTTGTGGAGAAAGCACGGGTATGCCGCCGGCGTCGCCGGTTGTGTCCAAAGAAAATTTGTCGGGCGGTGGGATCTCGGCGTGCAGCGATACGGTCTGTTCGGAGGACTTTGCCCACCAGTATCCGGCCAATCCGGCGAGGGCGACGAAGGCGAGCAGAAGAGCTGCAAAGCCGGCAGTCCAAGACTTCTTGAACTGCGGAGAAGATTCTGCTGATTCAGCGGATGCGGACTCGGCAATCCAGCGCAAGTCCATCGCCATGTCATGTGCGGATTGCATGCGGTCGGCAGGATCCTTGGCCAGGCACGCGCGGACCACGCGATCGAGCATGGGCGGCGCGAGAGGCTGGATGGCGGTGATGGGCTCTGGATCTTTTTCCAGAATGGAAGTGAATACGCTGAGTTGCGATTTGCCCTCGAAGGCGCGGCGTCCGGTGATCATTTCGTAGAGAACGCATCCGAAACTGAACAGGTCGCTGCGGGCGTCGGCTTCTGCTCCTTGCAAAACTTCCGGAGCCATGTATTGAAAAGTCCCGACGATTGAACCCTTCTGCGTGAGTGGCGACACCGCTGCCGTGAGCGATGCAAGGTTGATCGTGGGGGTGGAAGGAGTGAGCGGTCCGATGGTCTGCGGGGCAATTGCCGTCACCGGCTTGGCCAAACCCGGCTTTGCCAGACCAAAGTCCATCAGCTTGGCGCCCGCTTTGGTCAGCATGATGTTCGCCGGCTTCAGATCGCGATGGATGATGCCCTGCTGATGCGCCTTCTCCAAAGCTTGGGCGATTTCAGTTGCAATCTTCAGAGCTTGCTCAAGGGGCAGCGCGCCTTTCGCCAGGCGGTCGGCGAGAGTCTGGCCTTCCAGATACTCCATGACCAGGAAGTCGGTGCCGTCCTGCGTGCCGATGTCGTGGAGTGTGCAGATATTCGCATGCTGAAGCGCGGAGATCGCTTTGGCCTCGCGCTCCATGCGCTGTTTCAATTCCGGGTTCGAGGAAAGATGCGACGGCAGAACTTTAATGGCGACGGTGCGGTCGAGGCGCGTGTCCTTGGCGCGATAGACCTCGCCCATGCCGCCGGCGCCGAGCGGCGAAAGGATCTCGTAGGGACCGAGTTTGGTGCCAGAGGTGAGGGTCATGGGCTCGCGCCATTATAGCGTTGGCGCCTCGCAGACGTGTCGAACGTTATGTTTCAGCGAATCGAGAAACGCGAAGCTCGCCTGAGTCTATTCTCCTCCGAATAGGACTGGCGGGCTTTATTTAAACCGTTAAACGTATCGTATCACGATACAGTAATTTTTCAATAGCACCATTGGGGTACGCGCTGCGCAAAAGTAAAACTGGCCCCTGACCACTACACAAGCTGATTGACAGTCATCGCCGGAAGCCTTATGCCGGCACAACCCGCAGGCTCATGTCCACTGCTTGCGGCGAGTGAGTCAGCAGCCCGACTGAAATGAAATCCACCCCCGTCTCGGCATAGGCGCGGACATTTTCCAGCCGGACTCCGCCGGAACATTCGAGCAGGATGTGGCGGTCTACCTGGACACAGCGCTCGACCGCACTCCGCACTTGCTCCGGAGGCATATTGTCCATCAGGATCACTTCGGCGCCGTGCGTCAGCGCGTCCTCCAGTTCGTTCAGGGTACGCACCTCCACCTCGATGGGCTGCGAGCCGCGGCGGTTGCGCACAGCGCGCTCCAGCGCCGGCCCGATCCCACCGGCTAGCGCGATGTGGTTGTTTTTGATCAGAACTCCGTCGGAAAGATCGAGGCGATGATTCATTCCGCCGCCGCAGCGCACCGCATACTTATCGACCAATCGCAATCCCGGGGCGGTTTTGCGGGTATCGAGAATGCGCGCCTTGGTGCCGGCGACCGCGTCCACGAACTTGCGGGTGAGAGTAGCAATTCCGCTCATGCGCTGCAGAAAGTTCAGAATCACCCGCTCGCACGAAAGAATCACCCGGGCATTGTGCCGGATCACCGCGACCGACTGGCCTTTGTGCAGCCGCACGCCGTCGAATATCTCGGGATGCGTCGTCACTTCGTAGTGCGAAGTCACGGCGCCGTCGAGCGCGGCATAAACATCGAGGATGCGGCCGACACAGCCGATGCCGGCCAGAATGCAATCTTGCTTGGCAAGGATCGTGGCCGACGCGCGCTGGTTGGGATCGATACAGGCATAGCTGGTCGCATCGCGCGTCGCCCGGTCTTCGAGCAGCGCGTTCTCCAAAATTGCGGTAATGCGTCGGCTGTTAAAGTCCATTGCAGTTGCCGGTTGCCAGCGAGAAACATGTGGAGACAGCCGCCCTTCGGCAAGCTCAGGGCAGGCTCTCGGCTGTCCAGGCAGGATCGAAGATCCGCCTGAATCACCCCAACTCCTCCACTTGACGCTTTATTTTATCGCGCAGTCCGGTAAGTTCCTGGGCCCGGTTGCGCAATCCCTCAACCACCTTCTGCGGGGCTTTCGCCAGAAATTGTTCGTTGTTCAACTGCCGCTGGCCGTTGGCAATTTCTTTTTCGATCTTCTCCAGTTCTTTTGTCAACCGATCGCGTTCTGCGGCAACGTCAATCTTTCTCTCGTAGATCACATGAACATCGAACCGAGCAGTACTGCGCGCGCCCGCCTGCTTGGCAAGAGAGACGTTCAACAAATGTGAGTCTCTCAACGTTCGCCAAACGCTCCACGGCGCCCTGATTCTGCTGAATCATGGCGCGTATCCCCGGTTCGTGCGCAAATACCTCGATGGGAACCTTGACCTTGGGCTCAACCTTCAATTCCGCGCGCACGTTGCGCACATTCACGATCAAATCCTGCAAGATCGCCATGTCCGTCTCGGCGGCCAGATCAAACTGCTTCACATCCGGGCTCGGGTATGGCGCCAGTGCAACCGAAGCCAGTGGCGGCTTGCCTTCATACATCGCCTGCCAAATTTCCTCCGTAATAAACGGCATCACCGGATGCAGCAAACGCAACGATGCGTCGAACAAGTTGACCAGGTTCCCGCAAGCGATCCGTGCCTTTCCCGTGTCCGCACCTTCCTCAAAGTTCAGACGAGGCTTGATCAGTTCCAAATACCAGTCGCAGAACTCGCCCCAGAAAAAATCATAGATGCGGTTCGCCGCTTCATGAAAGCGGTAGGTCTTGAGGGCATCGTTCACCTCCACAGCGACGCGATTGAACCGGGAAAGAATCCAGCGATCTTCGAGAGCGTGGGAGTCGAAGCCCGTGACGCCAGCAGAGCCCATGTGGGACCGGGTCTTGGACCCGGTCCCGGGCCGCAGGCCCGGCTCGACTCTATCCACATTCATGAACATGAACCGCGCCGCATTCCATATCTTGTTGGCAAAAGCGCGATAGCCGTCCGTGCGGCTCTCATTGAAGGCAATGTCAGTGCCCGGCGCAGCCATCGCCGCCAGTGTGAATCGAGTCGCGTCCGTGCCGAAGCGCTCAATCACCTCCAACGGATCGACCACGTTGCCCTTGGTCTTCGACATCTTCTGCCGCTCGGCATCACGCACCAGCGCGTGAATATAAACCTGCCGAAAGGGGACGCTATCGTTTTTCTTGACACCACTTTTTCCATCAGCCCAGCCACTGGCTTTCTTGATCGCCGGATCCTGTTTATGCCCCTGCATGAAATGGCAGCCGAACATGATCATGCGCGCCACCCAGAAGAACAGAATCTCGTATGCCGTGATCAGAAGCGTCGTTGGATAAAACACTTCGAGGTCGCGCGTTTTCTGCGGCCAGCCTAAAGTCGTGAACGGAAGCAGCCCCGACGAAAACCAGGTGTCGAGCACATCGGAAACTTGCTCCAGTTTCGCACCGCCGCATTTCGGACATCTCACCGGAGCTTCGCGCGCGACGATAATTTCTTTGCAACCATCACACGTCCACGCCGGAATGCGATGTCCCCACCACAATTGCCGCGACACGCACCAATCGTGGATGTTGTTCATCCAGTTCAGATAAATCTGTTTGTAATTCTCCGGGACGATTGTGATCTCGCCGCTCTCGACGGCCTCAATCGCCTTCTGCGCCAGCGGTTGAATCTTGATGAACCATTGCTCGGAGAGCCGCGGCTCGACCACCGTCCCGCAGCGGTCGCACTTGCCGAGGGAAAGTGCGTAATCTTTCTCTGCGACCAGGTATCCCTGCTCCTGCAAATCAGCGAGCACACGCTTGCGCGCTTCGTAACGGTCGAGTCCCGCGTAGGCGCCCGCGTTCTGATTCATGTGCGCGTGCTCGTCCATCACGTCAATCTGTGGAAGATTGTGCCGCTTTCCGGCTTCGAAATCATTAGGATCGTGTGCCGGCGTCACCTTTACCGCACCCGTGCCGAACTCCGGCTGCGCCAGTTCATCCGTAATAATCGGAATCTCACGCTTCATCAGCGGCAACAGAACACGCTTGCCGTGCAGGTGCGTGTATCGCTCGTCTCTCGCGTTCACCGCGATTGCCGTATCGCCGAGCATTGTCTCCGGACGCGTAGTTGCCACGGTGATGAATTCGGTCGACCCCGCGACCGGATAGCGAATCTCCCACAACTTTCCGGCAACATCTTCGTGCTTCACTTCGAGATCCGAGATCGCCGTCTCGCATCGCGGACACCAGTTCACGATGTACTTCCCGCGATAGATCAGGCCTTCTTCATACAGCCGGACGAAGACCTCGCGCACCGCGCGCGAAAGATTTTCGTCCATGGTGAAATATTCGCGGTCCCAGTCGACCGACGCGCCCAACCGCTTCATCTGGTCGAGAATCGCACCGCCATAAAGCTTCTTCCACTCCCACACGCGCTCGATGAATTTTTCCCGGCCCAGGTCGCGGCGCTTCTTGCCTTCTTTGGCGAGTTGCCGCTCCACCATCATCTGCGTGGCGATGCCGGCATGGTCCGTCCCCGGCAACCATAGGGTGATGAAGCCGCGCATGCGATGCCAGCGCACAATAATGTCCATCTGCGTCTGGTTGAGCATGTGGCCCATATGCAGGCGGCCGGTCACATTGGGCGGCGGCAACAGCAGCGTGAATACCGGACGCGTCTCGCCCTCGGGCGGCGTAGGCACGGAGAAAAGTTTTTCTTGTACCCAGTATTCGGCCCAGCGCGTTTCAATCGCGCCCGGCTCGTAGGCTTTAGGTAGTTCGTGCGGCATAGAAAGCAGTCAGCACTCAGCAGTCAGCACTCAGCAGTCAGCAATCAGCCAGTCAGAAGCCTGTGGCTTTTCAGGGAGTTCCAAACTGAATGCTGATTGCTGAATGCTGAGTGCTCTTTTGATCTTACAGGCGCCAGAAAAGAAGGGTCAAACGGGCGAAGGGGTAGTGTATAGCGACGGCAAAAGTGCTACACCCCCACCCCCCCCGAACCCACAACAGAACTGGTTTTGACCCAGGGCCGGGGCCCGCCCGCGCGCGGCGAAGGGCCCGCGAATCGGTATGCAAGATTCTTCATCTTGACGCCCCCCCCCCTTGCCGCAGTATGCTCCGTGGACTGAAAAGTGTCGGGGCGCGGAGAAGCGCTCCATGCCATAGATTATCTGAGTTTCCGCCAACAAGACGGCTCACCCCCAAGCCGTGAAGAGTGAGAAAGTTCCCATGAAGATTTTGAGGTTTTTTCCGCTGATGCTGGTTGTCGGTGGGTTAGGGTGTCTGACAACTATGTTGGGCGCGCAGACTGTTTCTACCTTATACAGCTTCAATGGAACAGACGGCGATCGTCCGTACTATGTAGTTCCCACCCAAGGAAGAGACGGAAAACTCTACGGCACGACCGCAACGTCCGTGAGTACAGACGGGGACGGAACTGCATGGCAACTGTCAACCGCAGGAGAATTGAAGGTACTTCACACATTCACCAGTGCGAGCGGAAACTGGCCCAACGCAGGTTTGACCCTCGGAACAGACGGCAATTTCTACGGCACTACGCTGGAGGGAGGAAGTACTTCTGCGGGAGTACTCTTCAGATTGACACCTGCTGGCGTTTACACCGTCCTTCATGAGTTCCAGGGTGGATCGGACGGACAAGCGCCGTATGCCGCACCCATTGAGGCTTCAGACGGCAACCTCTACGGAACTACCTTCGGAGGGACTAGCGCGGATAGCACCGTGTACAAATACACCCGCGCTGGTGCCTTCAGCACGATTCACGTTCTGACTGGCACTGAAGGCTCGAACATCGAGATCCCCTTGATTCAGGCCGCTGACGGCAACCTATACGGCACCGCTACTGGAGGTGGTCTTTACGGCTGCGGGACGCTGTTCAAAATGAGCCTTGCTGGGCAAATGTTGCATACCTACAGCTTCTGCTCGCCCTCTGAACTGGGATGGTTTCCACTAGGTCTGATTCAGGGCAACGACGGTAATTTCTATGGCACCACGCAGTTCGGTGGAATCAATGGAGGGGGGACGGTTTTCAAGGTGGATTCATACGGCCGCGTCACGACCCTTTACAGTTTCAACTCTGCCTCGCCCGATCCTTCGCAGCCCGTTGGATTGGTGCAAGGGACGGACTCCAACCTATACGGCGCTACGTATGATGGAGGGGACGGCGGATACGCTGGCATTCTCTTCCAACTTACGACGACAGGCTCTTACGAACTGCTATACAACTTTGGCGGCGGCGGCCGTGCCTGGGTCCCTCCGGGGCAGTACACAACCGGAATATTCTACGGTGTTACGTCGCTGGGTGGTGCTTACGGCGATGGCGAGGTCTACAGCCTCAGCACGGGACTCGGCCCGTTCGTCGCTTTTGTAGTTCCTACAGCCAAGGTCGGACAGACGGCGCAAATCCTCAGCCAGGGCTTGACCGGCACAACCGCTGTCACCTTCAACGGCATCGCCGCAGCGAAATTCACCGTGGTCAGCGACACGTACATGACGGCTGTCGTCCCGAGCGGCGCGACCACCGGCCCGGTAGTGGTCACGACTCCCGGCGGCGCGCTCACCAGCAACGTGAGCTTCAGGATTAGTAACTGAGCGGTCCAAGGAGATTGTCATGCGGACTTTCCAGCTTTTCGAAAATTAATAGAGAGGGCACCGCGCGGAGGAAATATGAGCTACTGGAAAATGGTTTGCTTCGGCTGTGCTCTTCTTGCGGCAACAGCAATTTCCTCATCGGCGCAGACCCTCACTACCCTCCTAAGTTTTGACTACACAAACGGTGGGCAACCCTACGCGCCTCTCATCCAAGGTACTAACGGCAACTTCTATGGCACAACCAGCCTAGGCGGAGCCAACGCCGCCAACTGCGCGAACGGGGCCTGCGGAACGGTTTTCGAAATCACTCCATCGGGCAAACTGACGACCATTTACAGCTTCTGCTCCCCAAATGAACTGTACTGATGGGGCAGCGCCAAACGCTGGCCTGCTGCTGGGCAGCGACGGGGGCTTCTACGGCACAACGGTTGGCGGAGGTGCTCACGGCGGCGGTGAGGTTTTCAAGATCACACAAAGAGGCGTTTTGACCGTGCTGCACTCGTTCGATGGCAACGACGGCGACGGACCGTATGCAGGGGTCGTTGGTGCACTCGAAGCGAACGTCGTCATCTTGGGAAACAATCTGGTGGGCACGACTAGCGTAACTTTCAACGGCACTCCAGCAACGTTCACGGTTGTCTCGGCTTCCGAAATCACCACTACCGTCCCTATCGGAGCGACCACAGGCCCGGTGGTGGTGACGACTCTCGGCGGCGCGCTCACCAGCAACGTGAACTTCAGGATTATTAACTGAGCGGTCTCTGACTCAGCGATGGGATGTTCTTCATTTTGTAAGCGTGAATTGCTCTAAGCACGTGTTCGTGAGTTTTGCGCTTCACAGCGTCACCGCGAAGCAGCTTTTCTACCGTGTGTTGACTCATTTTTGTCAATTCCATCGTCTTGCGTAGGCCGATTGCGCGAATCTCGTCTGATATCGAAGCGGCGGCAACCACCTTCTTTGCTCTACCGTATTCCGTGGTCTTGAACTCCAGCACGCTGATATCGTCGCCTTCCTCCCATTTGCGATCCGTTTCCTTGCCCACATAGCGAAACTCTCCGGCAATGACGTGGGCACGCTGTAGCAATCCGCTAGTTTCTGCCTCGCATGGTGTTCCATCGGGCGCTAGGCTCTTGGCTTCGGGATGTTCCTGGTATTCGATCAAGAGTCGTGCGAATTGCGAAGGAAAGACTACGTTGTGTGGAGGGTTATTTTCTTTGGTGCAATCCACCATTTTGTACTTCCTGCCGCTGTGGATGTTTACGCATTCCGTGTCAAACCAGCACTCCTGTTTGGACGAAAATGCGGCCACCAGCAGGACCTTTTCATTTGCACGTCTGTTGAACGCATACCCAAACGTTGGATCAACCATCGGCAAGAACAGAAAGTTGTACGGGCGAGCGATTTCCCATTCTCCGAGCATCTCCAAAACGTTGTATGTAGTGATCGTAAGGCGCATCATTTGCGGCACGTTGAGCCAGGATGGGGGCTTGCGCTTCAATTTGAGAGCGCCTCGCACAATGTAGTCCCACATTTCGTAAATCCATTGCGGTGCATCTTCCTCCCAATTCTTCGGGGAGTTTTTGGGCGGATACAGAAATCCGATGCCGTGCGCCTTCGGATCAACGATCTTGATGCCGTTACTCACTATCTCTTCGTACAGGGCGTACCTTTTTGCGGCGATGCTGTAGCCATTCAACTGCCGTTGCGGGTTCTTTGGGTCAGAATCTACGTAGTTTGCATCCACAAGATTCAAAATCGAACCCTTCACGATCTTGCGGTTGTACGGATTCAGCGCGGCAAACCTATCAACGATTGCCTGCACTTCATGCCCACGATAAAATTCTTGTATTTTCACTGCCTGGAATGCGAAGTGCTCCGCCACGCTTGGAGGCGACAATTGCGAGTGAATCGGTGTCGCAAAATAGATAAGTGCCTTGCTTTTCTTTTACACAAGCCTCTGTCATGGCGAGCAGAAGGCGACCTCCGGACGTAATGAGTGACGCCAACGGTGGAAAGAACCAGTGCCCAGAAGCCTCGATTACGTCCGAAGTATCCGGAAAGTTCTTATCTCCTGAAAACACCCTGAGAGGCACATCCTTATTCTGGATGTCTGGTATCAGTTCAACGAAGAATCCATAAATCGAATTCGCGAGAATCTTGAGCCAATAATAGAGGGCTTTATCTGATTTGTGCAGCTTGCGTTGCTCGATTATTGTGCGGAACAAATCATCCTTGTACGGATCGATTTTTACCATGCCTCTAAGGTTCACACTCCGCATTCCAGCCTGCTTGCCGTGCGGCACCATCCGGATTGCCCGAATAATGTGCGGCACCCTGCCTGTCCGAATTACAGACGCAATCAGGTCGGGTCCAGCAAACCACAACGGCCTATCGGACGTAAGGTAGTTATTACCGATATTCTGTGTGACCTCGTTGTACACGGCGCGCACGGGCAAGATGTCGTTATCAGCTTTCACCAGGGCAAAGAATTTGCTGCGCTTCCACAGCGCAGGAATAAAGCAACCCTTGAACGTGATGGTTTTAAGGAATTTACGGATATTCTCAGTATCATCGTCAAAGCTCACGCGCTTGGCGGTTAAAACATCGAAAAGACCGAAGAGGGCGCAGCAGCTTGGATATTCGCTCGTAAAATCCACTGGTACGACGGGCACGTCTGCGCAACGTATCCGTGTTTCAGAGCGACCGCCGTAATAGCTCTGCATGGAAATGCCGAGCGTCTTATTTGAAACTCCGAACTTCTCCGCTGGCCGGAGGATGCCCATTTGATCCAAATAAGCTTTGGCCACGGATGCGGGAGAGTATGCGTTGTACGGCTTCAGGTCTATAGGGTGTTTATCGAACTCCTGCTTTAACGCATTGAGCACATCCACGGTGCAACGTGCGTCTTGTCGAGCATATTCAATCTCTTCGGGCGTAACCTCGCCGGTTGGTTCATGGTCTTCCAGTTTCTTATGCTCTGTATCGAGTTTTTCGCAAGCTCTCTTGAGCGAAAACGATTTGTTAAATAGCGCCCATGCCAGCGTGCGCAAATCCAGGAAGTGCGTCTGGCCTTTACTGTTCCATTCTTCCGGCTTCCACGGTGGTGCAAGTTTGATGAATGCCTTTTTCCCGTCTATCGGCTTGATGAGAATGCGAGGATAGTGCCGGTTTTCGGTTCCGTTTGGATACTGCGACATTGTGAGAGACCATTCGTCATCCTCACCTTTGCTCCAATCCAGGGCCAACCTTGCCAAATCAAAGGGTAGATTCAGACCGCAAACCAAAGCGCCGTCGTGCTTGATCGCTGGCTTAAACACCCGCTTCATGAACTGGGACCGAGAGTACAGGGGGAATCGTGGCGGGAATGATGCCACATCAGAAACCGCAGTCTTTATGTGGGATTCAAGCACCTTACGTTCTTTGGCAGGCAGATCGTCAGCGTAGAAAATCCCCTCCTCCGTGACCTCGTAAATATCATTCACGAGTTTGCAAAGCCGATACACTCCAAACGTAAGAGACTGGTCAGCTGTGATCCGAGTCTCAGTGTCAAATACCAGTGCGTGCTGTGCCCACTTGGGATCACCGCCCACGTGGGTACTTCTCTGTTTCTCCTTCTTGTCAGTTGCGACCGCATAGGCGCGAAGAAAGATGTCGTGGGTTTGAGTCATTTTGTCACTGCCCTTCGTTTCGGGAGGCTGGGCCGTTCGGTTTGTATTGCCTCATCAAGAAACCAGAGAAAGACGTATGCTGCCTGGCGCGCGCGCCTTGCTCGTTCCGCCACCTCACTCGTGCGCTTCCAACTCACTCCCGCCCGCGTAATGGCAATGTGAACCGCCTCGTGATGAACGTGACAGAGAGGGATCGTGAAGTGGGGGGCATGATTCCGGAAACCAAGGTGGTGCTCCTGGACCTTTTCCCTTGATCCACAGATCGCGCAGCATCGGCGCGAGCATTTCGGACATTGGCGAGAGGTGCTTATGCAGCACCACCTGAGAGCGAGCGGTAGAGAGAATACGGAAGTAACTCTCTCTGAGCGAGAGCCTTCAGAGTGTTCCCTGCGGTTATGAGTTCAACCCCTGCGATCTTTTTCCCATGCCAAGAGGTGAGAGCGTTAAGATCACCGCCGAGAAATCGATTGACGGCGGCCTTGTATCTCGCGACCTCGGTCGCCTCTTTTGAGCCGTGAGCCGTTATTTCGATTGGACCGTGCGGGCCTGGAATTTCCAGGTAACGAACAAGGCGGTCGCTCTTCGTGGCCCAGATACGTGCGCCCCGACGATCTTGGGATAGCGTCGCACCAACGTACCGTTTCATCGTTCGAACGGTCACGCTATTGTCGCGAGCAGCGCGGGAAATCGAAGCGCCATGCCGCATCTGTGCGAGAGCATGGAGGGCTCGGTCGCGGGCTTGCGCCTCTCGCTCGTTTCGCGGAATTACGTGGTGTCTGCGCATCAGTCTCCAACCTGCCAGACTGGCGCGCAGAAGAGTAGAAGATATAAGGTGATTAGCTTATTTCTGCGTAGCCCCCAGAAATCAGCTTTTGGGCTGCCTTGAGATGATCGCGCACTTTCTGAAGTGCACTATTTGGGTCCTCAGCGGGAAAGGTCAATGCTGCAATGTCTGGCACTGACTTTCCCATTTGTTTTAGGTCCCACACGGCGAGGTGCACTGCATAATCTTCCAGTCTACGACGGCCACCCCTGAGGGTCCTGAGCTCCAAGTCGCCTAACTCGGTCTTATAGTTCTCCAAGGCCCGTGTCAGCACATATTTGGCATACCACATCAAATCCTTCATGGGGCGATTCAAGTCAAACTCGATAAGGACGAGACTTCGGTATCGGCGGGCAGAGTCGGCGGTGCCAGTGAATCCCATTTCCAAAAGCTCTCCCATCACATCGAAATCCCAATTCAATTCCGCAGCACTTCCGGTTGGAGGACTAATTTCTCTGCTTCCGATCTTCCTGATTCCGTGTTTTCTGTCGAATTTCCACTTTGGTGGATAGAGATTTCCGATTTTCCATTTCTCACAGAGGCGAGCTATCGCAGGTGCGATGTTGTCATGAAAATGATCTTCATCCGCTCGGGTCCATTGTTCTTCACGGCGATCATGGTCATACCAAAAGCCCCTTTGACGGAACCACCATCCGAACGTATCGATGAATTGCTTGTGGTCCGCACGATACTCAGGATTCCGGCGCAGGAACTCCCATTTGTACCAGGCTACTTGATGAGGTACCGGATGTTCGGTGTAAATGAATTCAATGCCAAAATTGGGGCGAGAGGGTCTCGGCTTCTCTACTGCTCGGCTGGCTTTCCGCATTCTTGCCACAGCGATTCCTGTCTAACCAGTTGGAATAGAATGAGATAATATAAGCGGGCTCATCGACTGTTACTAGCAGCCGACAAGCCCTAACCACCACAGGAGGTATAGCTCCAATGGCAGCTTCGCACACCCTACCGCACTCGCACGTCATCCGCAAATCAGGCGTTGTCGTCTTGAATGGCTACGGCATCCGTGTCCAGGTGAACGCCGGTCATTTACTCTTGCACGATGGAATCGCGGACGATCGGCGAACCATTCGCCTGCCCCGCGTAAATCACGGCCTGAAGAGACTAGTAATGATTGGGAGCGACGGCTTCATCACGCTTGAGGCGCTCCGCTGGCTCGCCGAACAGGAGGCCAGCTTCGTGATGCTTGACCGCAGGGGCAAGGTTCTCGCTGTTACTGGTCCTACCTCCCCCTCAGATTCCAAACTTCGCAGAGCGCAGGCGCTCGCTGTGGGCAACGGCACCGCCCTCAAGATTTCCAAGGAACTCATTTCGCAGAAGCTCTCGGGTCAGGAATTGCTGGCGCGGGACATGCTCAGGGATCCTGCGACGGCGGACGCAATTGCTCGATTCAAAATCATGTTGCCAAGCGCCGAGAGCGTTGAGAGGGTGACGCTCATAGAGGCACAGGCCGCTAAATTGTATTGGCATTCGTGGGCGGACCTTCCGATCTTTTGGCCCCGCAAAGACCAAACGCGCATCCCTGACCACTGGAAACGGTTTGGCTCTCGAATGTCACCTTTGACGCACAGCCCACGTCTGGCCGCCAATCCACCGAATGCCCTGCTCAACCTGCTGTACGGAATTTTGGAAGGCGAAGCTCGCCTCTCTGCGGTCGCTATGGGCATGGACCCGGCAATCGGCTTCCTTCACGTGGATACGCCCAACAGGGACTCTCTCGCCTGCGACCTAATGGAAATTTGCAGGCCGAGCGGAGTTGACGCATTCGTTTTGAACTGGCTTCAGAGCGAGCCTCTTCGTAGATCGGACTTTTTGGAGGATCGTAACGGGAACTGCCGCATTGCGTCAGCGTTGGCAATTAAGCTTTGCGAGACCTCGGACACTTGGCGCAGACTAGTAGCTCCTGTGGCGGAATATGTCGCGCGGGAGATTTGGTCTTCTGTGTCAAAACCAACTTCTCCTTCCAAGCTTGCCCGGCAACTGATTGCAACGCGCCTTACGCAACAGAACAAACGCGAAGCAAAAGGCAGCAACGTGCCCGCAGTGAAGCAACCAGCGCTGGAGCACGCCTGTAGGGGATGCGGTAAGCCGATCAACGCTGGGCGAAACCATTGTGCAACCTGCGCCATTGATGGAGCGACCGAACGCCTTGGCGAGGCCGCCCGAATTGGGCGAATAGTGGCACGCAGCCCGGATGCGCGCGCCAAACATGTGGCCTCGCGGCGACGGCACGCAGAGGCATGCTCGGCATGGGACGCATCGAAGCAGCCACACTGGCTTACGAGCGAAGTGTTCTTGAAACGAATCCAGCCGTTGCTTGCCGGTGTGTCAACCTCAGTCATTCGATCACGGATTGGAGTGTCCCGCTGGTATGCAAGTCGGATTCGCCAAGGGTACCGACCGCATCCGAGGCACTGGCGAATGCTGGCCGAATTGGCTGGCGTCTCGGCAGAAGCGCAAAGCATGCCAATAAATGGTTTAATTGATTGAGTCTCGCACTGCGGTCGTTCGGAGCAGAGAGAGCATAGTAAGCATGTCTAAGAAGCAAACCAAAATTGAATGCTTCTGGTGCGCGAGGACCGGGAGCGATCTAGACGAAGATCACGTTTTTCCGCGTTCAATCGGCGGCACGAAGGAATTGTCTGTTCCTTCCTGCAAAGCCTGTCAAACATCTATCAGCAAGGCGGAATTAGAGCTCTCACGGAAGTCTGCATATGCGATGCACCTTGTGGAGGCGGGTCCGCGCGGAAGGCACCGGAGGACTGATCCCGCGAGTGGGCTGATCGAGGCAGCGCATGTTCTCGTTCCGCATCCCCTCGGCGGATATAACGAGACAGCACTTAAGGCTGGTTTCGGTGAATCGCCGAGCGCCTTGCCATACATCGAGATAAATGTCGCGGATGGATCATTTACATGTCGGCGTCGCGCTTCTCAGCCTGCTGAGATCGATAAACTCGTGACAGCGTTCGAAGAAATGCTGGCACGTGTGCCCAACCAGAACGGATTGATATGTGAACTATCCGTACTAACTCATGATCTTGGCGAAATCGGGAAGGATCCCGAGTTCTGGCCCCGAATTGTCCTAGATCTCAAAGGGCGGCTATTCATACGAGCGCGCACCCCAGACGAGGCAGTCAAATTCATCAGCACCTTCTGCCAATACGTACGCGCAAGTGCTCTTAGGGATCATTCCCGTTGGGTGACTGGTCCTCCAATCTTGGGCAGCACTCCGCATCAAGTGTTAATTGAGCATGACGAATATCAAGTTGGACGGGTCTTTGCAAAGATCGCCTGCTCTTTCGCGTTCATTGCACTTGGTGACACTGCCAAGGGATTGCCGCTGTTCAATGTACTGCGCAAATACGCATTGGGCACCGAAACGGATAGTTGGGTTCAACTTGTCAGCGAAATAAAGTTCCCCGGAGCGCTCAAGCAATTGCAAGACCGTCACGTTGCAGCACTAGCACGCAGAAACGAGCATGTGATCATCTTGGTAAGCCTCTTTGGCAGTTTGCAGATGATTGATCTAGGTGAAGCTCCTGAGTCAATTCGAACCATTCGATGTGCAGTGGCAACTGCGCGAGTTGACGGGACCAAAACGAAGATACTGCCTGATGAAGAAGCTGAGGAAGTGACGCAGCTACTTTTCGCAGAAATTGACGCGGATATGCCCGCCCTCAATAGTTAGGGGCTCCGCGTATGGTTTCAGATGTGATTGTCTGGTATCTGGCGACGTAGCTGCTTCTTGAGGCATCATGAATACCGATATTCCTACAGACCCGAGACTGAAGAACATTCATGACAAAATAGTTGACATATTTTTCCAAGAGTTCAAACGCAACATCGATCTTGTTGCCGTCCACTTAAGGGATGCGAGGAATATGTTGCACGGAGCGCGAGAAGTCAAAGATGACAGGGTGCTTGGGAAGGCGGCTCTGCTTTTGGCAGCCGCCGCGTTAGAGAGCAATCTTGTCTATCTGAGTGGTGTTGCCCTCCGAATCGCGGAGGAAAGAGCTAAGAGTTTAGCACTGCCGCAGATTCGTTATCTGAAGGGGGTAGGCGAAGTAATAGACGAAAACGGGAAAGCCGTCGAAATAGCGATAAAACAGTCGCTGGGTGAGCGCCTGCAGATTGTGCCCGCGCTCTTGGCGCGTACTATAAAGAGAACATATCAGTTGAAAACTGGCTCCGCAGCTTTCAAGAAATTGCGAAGGAGCATTGAGAGGCGTGATGCTATAGTCCATCCTCGCTGGGATCGTTACGTGGCCCAACTAGGCTGGTGGGAGGCTGCAGAAGCGATCGATGCTGTCGAACTCTACCTCCACTCGGTCTTAACAACGCTCCATCCTTATCTAGTCGGTTACTTCTCTGTCTTATTCACCATACCTGGTTATGATCACCACGAGGTTGCAGTGGGGCACCGGACCTTTGGGAAGAGAGGACCAAATCGCAGAGTATCGACCATGGAAGATGTGGGAATTCTTGAGGTCCTGACCGGGGAATGGATCGACTCGCTCCTGCTTATTCACCTAGCATTAGGACATGGGTGTGAGGGAGACTCCGAGGGAAGCATGTTCACACGCGCGGCGCTAGTTCTGCTGTACGCAATGCTTGATGCTCAGCTCTCTGTCGTGGCCCAGTGGAGAATGCGTGAAAAGTTGGACTCTTTTAGGGAGGCAGAGGTTCTCTTTTTAAATGAATACGCGCTGGGCGTAGGGCACGACGGCGAAGTGTGGATAGGTGACGATCATCAATCATTCAAGAAAAGGATTAAAGCAGTGCCCGTAATTTTGTCCAGGCGCGTGGATGGCAAAGAAGAAAGCATCGATCTGAGCAAACAGTGGGGCAAAGATCTCATTGATGGCCACGTCTTACGTAATCGCGTGATGCATTCTGCTTTTGCGGAACCACTAGCAAGGGTCACCAAGAAAGAGCTCATCCGATCCGCGAATGCGGTCTTTGCTTACTTCGAAGAATTGGCAATAAAGCTACCCACCACTTTTAAACATATGAATGTGCTCCTAAAAGCAAAAGCGGATCTGTCTTCCCGCTTCGTTACGAACAGTTGATTAAGCGCCACGTCCGCTAGGGTTTCTACGGTGTACCTCGCTCTGATTTCTGGAACGGCTTGAGAAAAGCTAAAAGTTTGTATTTCACTGGGAAATCACGATCCACCTGATCGTCCGCAGCCTCTTGAACGCTGAAAGTAAAGCGATCTCTACCGCTGTACAGCTGTACATGACCAGATGGATCAACATCTCCTCTGACACGCGGATAAGGAAGTCGATGATGGCGGACATGTCATTGTCTATTTCTACCGGCGTTTCCTCCGACAATACCAGGTTGGAGGATTCAGTCTCGCGTCTGGCAACAATTGAAAGTTGTTGATTACGGTTTTCTTCCCGTTTGGGTGCTCTAGGTAGTTCCGCATATCCACCACCCGGCAAACACCTCCGGCGACTGACTTCACAAACTTTGTAACTGCTTCATCCCCGCCGATCTTTTTCGTGAGCCGTTCACTCAAGTGATCGAAATTGTTGTCGGCTCGTTCGAGTGGGATGAAAAGCGAAGGTAGTCTAGAGATCGCTCTGATCGCACGGTTAGCTTCGACAAGAAACGTGCTGCAGTCTGCTTCTAGGTGTTCAACGTGCGGAAACGGCTTAAGCACCCGGCCCCTTTTCAAGTGGGATCCCTGCCAGTTTCACCTCTTCCGTAATCGCTTCAATCTTGGAATGGACCTGAGTGGCAGAGGTGTCCGCGCGCAACAACAGTTCCTTACACTGGTGTAGTTGTCTGCGGATCGCGTCCTTTTCGGCTTGGGTCCCTCCGAAGAAATTCAGAACCTGATCACCCTGCAGAAGCACGCGAGCGACTATCCGATTTGAGGTGCCGACATTTTGAACCATCGAGACCGTAAAAGGTGCATTTGGATTTGTCCTCTCTGGATCGATGGTCTCAGGAGTTGCAACCCTGAATGTCTTGTCCACCTTGAAGATTTCTAGGAGCTCTCCAGTTGTGATCATGGCACGGATTGGGCCCGTGCCTTCCGTAATTTCTATTGATCCGCCTGCATCACGAGGCATTGGATAGCCCATCAGCAATCTCCAATAGCGATTCCCCTTCAGTGTAAACGAACGAAACGCCGCGCGCGGGCGGGCCCCGGCCCTGGGTCAAAACCAGTTCTGTTGTGGGTTCGGGGGGGGTGGGGGTGTAGCACTTTTGCCGTCGCTATACACTACCCCGTCAAACGGGCGAAGGGGTATTACGCATTGAGGGGATTTTGCTACACCCCTACCCCGGCTGGGTATGCGCGTGCGGCGGGAGGGATCGGGCTTCACGTGGCGTGCGGCGAGCGCGGAGTGCGTAATGTGAGCGGCAGATCACCAGCCGCATTGGTTATCTTTTGGAATGTCGTTTACGCTCTCGGCGTCTTTCCTTGCGGACGCTGGCGACAGCTTCGTCAATCAGATTTTCCAGTTCGTCTGCCGCCATGTCGGCGAAGGCTTCGCGGACCTCAATGATGGTTTGATTGCTTTTGGTTCTCTTCAGAATACTAACGCACTGTTGCAAGCTGGACATAGCCTTCTTGGACATTTGATCCTCAGCAAGAAGATACTCGCTGTACATGTTAAATGCAGTCTCCCCTACGGTATAGAGCTTCCGAGTTAACAGTAACGGGAGTGCGCGGGCGCGGGAAGTGTGGGAGTGTGCGCGTGGCGAGGCGCGTGCGGGAGAGGGGCGGGGCGCGCGGGAGCGGAAGCGGAGAGCAGGGAGAAAGTGGTATCCGCAAAGGCGACATGCGGCGTACAATTCCCAGCGCACGCCAATGCTTTCCGAAGCTACGACTATCCGCCTTGGCAGTAAGAAGGTCCAACCCGCACCGGAGTTGGTTCCCGCTGCACAATATGTGCGCATGTCGGATGAAGCCCAGCAATATTCAATAGACAATCAGAAGGCTGCGATCAAGGAATATGCTGCTCGTCATGGTTTTGCGATAGTGAGAACCTACGACGATCCGGGGAAAAGCGGGGTTATAGCCAAGAACCGCCTTGGCCTCCGTGACTTGCTGAAGGACGTTGTTAGCGGTAAAGCGGAGTACAAAGTGATCTTGGTCTACGATGTGAGTCGTTGGGGGCGGTTCCCTAACTGTGATGAAGCTGCGCATTACGAATTCCTTTGTTCGAGTTCAGGGATACCGCTTCACTATTGCGCCGAGCCGTTTGTAAATGATGGTACGGCAACCAGCACGCTGCTGAAGGCTCTCAAGAGAAGCATGGCAGCGGAGTACAGTCGAGAACTCAGTGAAAAGGAGTTTCGAGGCAAACGCCGGATTGCGCAACTTGGATTTTGGGTAGGAGGGAACCCTCCCTATGGTTATCGCAGGTTGATGTTGTCGGCCAATGGCACCCCGAGACAAATCTTGGAGCGCGGTGAACAGAAGAGCTTAAAGACTGATCGGGTCACACTAATTCCGGGTCCAGCTAATGAGGTTGAATGCGTCCATTCGATGTTTTCAATGGCCCTGGAAGGCCGAAGCTGCCGTTCTATCGCCGGCAATCTCAACGAACGCGGCATCACCCACTTTGGCAGAAAATGGTTGCACGGGGCTGTGTACCACATTTTGAAAAATCCAATTTTTGCAGGGTGCAATGTCTGGAATCGTACCTCAACGCGGATGCGGAGCAAGCTGAGGAGCATTCCGACTGAAGAATGGATCACGAAACTGTGCGCATTCCAGCCAATAATCGACCAAACGACTTTTGACCGTGTACAGGTAATCTTGCCCTTGCGTCCAGCCCGTGTATCGAACGGCGTTATCTTGAAAAAGGTTAGGCGTTTGTTGCAAGTCAAAGGGTATCTGAGCTGGGCGGTTCTCAAGAACGCTCATGGCTTGCCGTCTTTAAGGTCAATCCGAGACCGGTTTGGGACCTACCGGGAACTCTATAAAAAAGTTGGGTATAAGCCTTCTCCCTTCCAGGAGTTAAGAAGCGACCGTCTGAACCGTTCAATTCGTCTGAGGCGCGAATTCTTGGAACAGATTAGAGGTCTGTTTCCTTCCCACGTAACGATCTCGCGTCTTCCAAACCAAAGACGGTCCGTATTGCTCATTGACGGGCAATTCGCGGTTTCTGTCCTTTTTTGCAGTCCAATACGACGACGGAACAGGTACGTGTGGCTTGTCGAACCGAATCCGGCGGAGAGTGGCTTTGTCACCCTGCTTTGTCCGGTAAAACGCTCGCACGAACGTGTATTGGGCTATTTCGTTTTCCCACATCTGCATGGGTTCAGAACGCACTTCATGTTTAGAAATGATCCTTTTCTGAGCGCGGCTGTAAGGCTCAATAACCTATCAGAGTTTTATGCCACGGCCCAAGAGCTTTGGGTCAAGAATCAAACAATGGCGACCGGCCAAATATCCCTGGTTAAAGGGTGACCCAAAACAAGCGACTCTCCGGGCGAAGGTTTGCCGACCATGGCTCGCAATCTGAAACTCAGTAAGAAAAGTGGAAATCACGAAACCCTAGCTGAAGAGGCAACGGTCTCTGGAGATGGATAGGGGTAAACGACTCGACAATCTGTCACACTTAAAGCGTCTTGCTCTTCTCATAGCGACACGTAACGAGCACTCCATGAATCCTGCCACCTCTCCCGTTCCTTTCGCTCAGTAAGCCGGTAGGCCGCGCGGAGTTGGTGTGCGCACATACTATGCTGTTTGTCTGCGCTCGGAAATAGTCTGCGCGGCCTCCAGAAACTCAGATGTAGATTGCAACGGTACACTGCGTTTCAGCCAGACATGATCTCTGGTAATGCGAAAGCGTTTTTGCCTGTCGATATAAGGGAAGAGGAACATTTGTTGAACGTTGCTGTTGTTTCCATCAAGAAGGGCGAGAAGGGTTACGTGTAGCCGTTCTTGAGCAATGGGGTCGATTTGCCAAATGAGTCCCTTGCTGCTTGTTCCGATTGAACGAGAGGTAACAACGCTGACTACTGGACCGCCCTTTAACCGAAGGAGCGACCGCCATCGACCGCCCCGCCGCTCAATTGAGACTTCGTTCGGGAACATCGTTTCAATCTTGGCAATAATTGCTTCGCGCAGCGCTTGTGTCCTACTGCGTAGGTCAACAGGGCTGAAGGCTTCCGGGCGTCCATATCCGATTAGTTCATATGCCCTTCGCAGGCTGCCGAATCGTCCTCGGTAGGTGGATGGCGACGGCATTTCGGGAGTTCCGGCGATGAGCCGTAAGGAGAGTCGGTCTCGGCGAGCAAGCAACACACGCAAAGCCGCTAAGAGTTCCTCATCGGACTTGTTGATGGTGCGCGCGAGTAGGAGACGCTGGGCCTCTTGAAACTTCGCCTCATCCACCAACGGTGCAAAGGCCTTGGGTGTCCGAATCCATTCCGAACCGGGCATCCGGACTGAAGGAGTGCCAAGTTTTTGAGATGTTCGTCCAAAGATGTTACAGCCTGCATATTTCGGGTGCGATAGGACGTTGTAAACTGACGTGTAATCCCATTCGGAATCTCCCACGAATTTCACTTTCCTTCGATTAAGTTCCCGAGCGATGCCGTACACGGTTCGCCTCTCGTTTACGAACATTCGGTAGATGTCTCTGACGCACTCTACCTCTCCGATAGGTCCGGGAACCAAAATCACGCGATCCGTGGCGATACTCTTGCGTTCACCCTGAGCGAGTTGCAGCTTTAGCTCTCCCTTGGCAGAAACAAGCATGCGCCTCAACCCGTACCCTGGACATCCACCCTGTTTGAAACCGAGACGCGCTAGTCGCTTCAACCCCGCGAGAACTTTGACGCCGAGTTCGCGGCTGTACTCACCTGCCATAGTTCTTTTCAGAGCCTTCATCAGCATGTTCGGAAGTGCGCCATCATTGATGAACGTCTCAGCGCAGTAGTGAACGGGAACGCCCGCAGATTTGCAGAGGAACTCGTAGTGGGCAGCTTCATCCGCATCCTGAAAACGGCCCCACCGACTAACGTCGTAGACCAGGATTGCTTTGTACTCCGGTTTACGGCTCATCACGTCTTGCAAAAGCTGCCGGAGACCATTCCTGCGCTTGAGAACTACCCCGCTCTTGGCCCCGTCCGTGTAGGTTTGAACAACAGAGAAACCGTGTCTTTCTGCGTAGGCCTGGATCGCTATTCGCTGGTTGTCAAGTGAATATTGTTGATGTTCGGTAGACATCCTGAGGTATTGAGCAACGGGAATCCGCATCTCGGCAGCCATGGTGCCCTCCTAGAGAGCGCCATCGGCCTGAAGCCGAAAAACTTTAGGAGTCTTGTCAACTTTTATTGTGTCGCGATGTGCCGAGAACGTCGGCACCTGCCGACATATCAGCATCTTAGGTTTCCCAACTCTTCTAAGTCATTGAAAAGACTAGATGATGTTGAGGTCATCGCCGTGCTAATGACTTGGGTATGCAGTCGAGCTCAGACAACGATGGATGGGGTCAGGTCGAGCGACTTGTGGCGGAACTGCGAGCAATCGAGTGCTGGAACGCTGACTATTGGCGGAAAAGTGATCCAGAAACATACGAGACGCTTGCTCTTACGGCCCGCCGAGAAAGGCGTGCTGAAATTCTGTCTCAATTACTCACCCTTATTCCGCGACTAATTAGGGAGCAGGGACGCCTATGGATCACGAGGAAATCAAACCAGAGGACGACGGAAAGAAACGGCGTCAGCGTAGGCACCAGTGGGAATCTGAAATGACAATTCGCTCGAAGGATGGGTTCCTGCCGGGTCGGACTCTTGACATTAGTGAATCAGGCATTTCTGCGCTCTTACCTGTCGAATTGCAAGTGGGACAAACCGTAGAACTGAACATCAAACTGCCGGAAGCACTCGCGACCACTCGTGCTGTCGTGCGCAACCGCAACGTTTTTCGGCATGGGTTTGAGTTTCTGCAACCACTGCATGATGTCGTCGGGCACGAAGCAGCCGATGATGACTGTCGGAGTTGCGGGGGTACAGGTTTCATCGTGCAAACTATAGACGGAGGGCAGGGGGTTGCATTCATGCGTAGCAGATGCCCCGATTGCGACGGAACCGGCAAGCAGCCAGCATAGACCAGGCGCCTTCTGCGCCCGGTAGGGAACTTGTGCAGTTTCGTTTTTCGTAACATACTCGGATTCTTGCTCCATGTCTGCCCTCAAAGAGCGAAGATCGGAGTACCGAGAGTGGGACTCCGAGGTGTGTAACCGCATCGAAAGTCGAAGACCCCGCGAGGGGGCGTTCCCGCTCCGGTATGCGTTCCACCACCAGAAGCACCAAAAATAACTATTGCTAGCGGTCGGCATAGCGGCGACTATGCTCCATAGCCATCTGGAGTCCTTGGTGAAGCCCTGCCTGCGTCCGCCGACACGCCGACCAATTCCGCCAGCTTCCGCCAGTGCCGTGGATGTGGGCGGTAGCCCTCGCGGATGCGGCCTGCGTACCAGCGCGAGACCGAGATTTGTCGGGCAATTGCGGATGCTGACAGTGAAGGGAGAACTGGCTGAATTCGCTCCGAATAGAAACTCTCCGTCAGCCATGCAGGTTGGCTTGAAGTATTCCATGAATGCTGCGCTAGAGCGTTATTACGTTGAGTAGTCGAACGCTTCAATTGCGCCGATGGACTGTTCGCTGTTTGGCGACCAATACGTGCGGCATCGAGCATATTCGTTGTCGCGACATCAACCGCACACTTCGCACAGTTCCTGCGACCGTCTCCGATTGTTTTTCCACATCCGCGACACAGGTTATCTGGGCGAGGCGCTCTGATTGACGGCGGCAGCGAAGGCGCGCCCTTTGCCTTTCGCTTGTTGTTTTGTGTCAACCGCGTAGCCAGCGGAGCATCTGGCTTGCGGATCGTTGACCAGAACGCGCGCGCAACCCATTCCGCAATTGGCGCGACAGCCCTTCTCCACGTTTGCGCAGTGTCCGATAAACGAGCCGCAAACGGTGCCATAAGGCGACAATTTCCATCTCGTTGCTCGAAGAACCACGCTCGATTGAGAGGCTGCCGCGTAATCCAATCCAGCAGATAGGCATCAACCTGAGGCCGTATCGGTTCCATGAGATCGCACGCGAGACTGTCGCGTGCGGGGGTGTCAACGTGCAAGACACCTAAGCCCGCGTCGAGTCCGAGCGCAGACGCGGCGAGTCGAGCTTCTGACTCAAGCACCGCATAGAGATAATTGAGGATCGCGTTCGCGGGATTAACAGCTAACCGTGGCGATCCGGTTAGCGGCGAGACGCGAGCGCCAAAACTCCGCCAGTGTTCGGGAACTCGCCTTAGGTCATTCTTCGGAAAGTTGACGGGTAACGTGCTCCACGCTGACCAGTACGCTCGTGCGGCTTGTGACTCGATCAACCGGATTGTAGCGATGCTATCGGCGCAGGGAAGTTCAGCCCTGAATTGAGCAATTTCATTCGCCGTTGTGGAATCGAGCAGATTTTGACGCGCAACTTGTTCCTGTCCAGCGAGCTTTTGGGCGATCAATTCCCGCGAGATGCGCAACGCCGCCCCGGATGAATGCGCAAGGGCCTGGGCGCGACGGAGCTTGGCATCTGATGGGCGAACAGGACCAGTGACGGCGAGCATCTTGCCGTCGCGTTCAAGCATCACAAAGGCCGCGTCCTGATCCGAGAGCCAGCGCAGTGCGGCGAGCGAGACGAACCCATCGGAGCCGATGCAAACCAAGCGCCTCAACCCGTGGCCCACGCGGGGGAGTCTAATTTTGCGGCGCTCAGGCCCGATACCGTCCTCGATTTCGAGATGTCCGGACTGCATCTTGACCGTAATTCCGAAACCAAAGAGCGTGACGATGCCACTTCTGCGAACGGGGGATTTGCGGGATAAGTCGTATTGCGATAGGGTGCCTGAAGCTGCCAATTGGACCAACCTCCGATGGTGGTTAAGGGCTTGTCGGCTGCCAGTAACAGTCGGCAGGCCCGCTTAGATAAATTCAAACAAGCGGCAAATAGATAACCGCACCGCACTTCTTACACATATGATTTTGGGAATGACCCTCATATCCGCAGGAACACTCGATCCAATATTCATAGCGAAGAATTTGATGTCTTTGCGCATCTCCACTCCGCTGCTCTGCGCAAATATCCCGAGACCTACGGGGAGTCACCACCCCCACCCCTGCGAGAGAATCGGCCAGGAAATTGATTCGCGCCTGTTGGCGCTTTGGAAAACTCGGGTCCTTTAGGATTTTCAGGATTAACTCGGCTAACGGTGGAAATTCGTTGCTGCCCGGTAAGACAGTTTGGAATGCTTTGATAACGTTTTCTTCCGTTTCTGCCGCGAGCAGCAGCCCCCCTAACTCGTTCCAGAGCTGCGCCAACCAAACCCGATAATTGTCGGCGCGTCCTCTGACCGCCGAGGGAACGACCTTCACAGGTCTGCCCGGACCGCGTTTCACCGAAAACCTGTCAATAGGTCTTTTTGCCTTTTTTTCGAGTTTCTTGCCCTTCGTCATTATTGCGTGTAAATCAGGGAAATGCCTTCCTAATTATACGTAAAATTGCGATGAAATCACGATAATTCGGCGGGAAATCGAAAGCGATGATTTAAGCAAATGCCTATGTGTCATATGGTTACGTCGGAAACAGGGTGCATAATACTCGCGCAGCTTTATGCGCCAAAACCGTTAACTGAGGCACCCAGATGGCGGCACGAAAAGCTCGTAGGGGAAGGCCCAAGGGCCAGAGCCCTTTGCAGCGCAAACTTTCAGAGCGTAGTCATTCCGCGCGCGACCGTGCATTGCATGCCCTCGCAGCCATGCGCCACGATCCGACGCTTTCATTGGCTCATGCTGCGAAGTTGCAAGGTGTCAAGCAAGAAACAGTCAAAAGATATTTTCCATCCGCACTAAAGAAATCAAACGGTAAATTTCGAGCGACGAAAAGTGACCGCTACTCAGAGACTCTCTATCTTCCGGACAGCTTTGGAAATCCGGCCCCGGTTCCAACGCGGTCCTCAAAGGAACGAAGCGAAGCGAGCGAATATCTTAGGGACCTGGGCCGCTATTTGCGCGGCCAGCGGGATGCACTGTCTAAATGGCACGGGAAAAAGATCGCAGGCGTTGAGCTTCTTACCGCGGGTCGAACAATTGTCAGTATCGAACCGGCGTTGTCGGGATTTTCGCTTTATCGCGCATTTAATACAGGTGCTGTGTGAGAGATCAGCTTCCAATCCGCACCGCACGGCGCAAGGCTCAGCGGGAAGAGCGCCTTGGGAGGGATTCTTCTTGCCTCTTGTGCGGTTATGGATGCCTGGAATCTCTGACTCGGGTAACACAGCAATGGCTCCAAGCAAAAGGATTTTATACAAAGCAATTAAACGCGCGTCTATTGGAAGACCACCACATAGCTGGGGAAGCACACGATCCTGACCTACTCGTGACACTCTGCCTGAATTGCCATAGGGAAATTACGGAAGGCCTCGCACGCGAAGGGATTAGCATGCGCCCAGAAAAAGACCTTCGCAAGCTCATTGCCTCAGTACTCAGAGGGTCGGCTGTGCTCTTCGAGTTCCTAGCTAAGTCTTACCGCAAATGGGCAGCTTTATTGGAGAACCAACATGAATCATGACATTTATCTTCGTGCTTACGCAGTAAAGTTCGGCAAGTCGAAACCAGAATCGTCTCCGAAGAAAAAAGAACCGAAGTGGCCAAACTTTGCTCTTGTGTTTGATTGCGAAACGCGAATTACATCGGACCAAGGATTAACCTTTGGTTTCTGGCGCTTTTGTGAATTGCGAGGAAACAAGTATGTGTGCACAGAAGAAGGTATTTTTCATAGCGATCACGGATTTAGCGCAAAAGACTTTAATAAGCTCCGGGATTACACAAGAGCTTCAAAGCCGGATACCGCTATAGATGGCTGCAATCGACTGCGACTTTATTCCCGTTCGAAGTTCATTAAAGAAGTGCTCGGAATTGCGATTCAGGCCAATGCGCTGATCGTATGTTTTAATTCGGGTTTTGACTTGAGCAGGCTTGCCCTTGATTGGGAGACTGCCGCAAACGGCGGATGGTCCCTCATCCTTTCCCAATGGCGTAATCCGAAAACTGGCAAGGTTCAGGCGAATAAGTTCTTTCCGCGAATTGTCATTAAGGCACTCAACAGCAAAACAGCCATCATTCATTCAACCCGCGCCCCCATGTCGGAACCGGGGAAGAAAAGTAAGAAAGTGAAGCTCTGGCCTGTCGCTCGTTTCCTGGACGTGCGCACGCTGTTGTGGGCGCTTCGCAATAAATCCTATTCGTTAAGAACAGCTTGTGAAGAGTTCAAGACGGAACATCAGAAGATCGATCACAAACCGACAGGGAAAGTCAGTATTCAGGAAATCGAATACGCGCGAAACGATGTGCCTTGCACGGTAGATCTGTTAAACGCGGCAAAACAGGAATTCGATCTACACCCCGTCAGCCCCGGACCTGACAAAATGTTCAGCCCGGCGAGTATCGCGAAGAGCTATCTGGAAGAACTCCGGATCATTCACCCTTGCGAGAAGGTAAGCAACGCAGAGAGGGGATACGGCATTTTCATGCAAAGCTATTTCGGCGGTCGGGCGGAGTGCCGCATTCGGAATAGGGAAGTACCCGTCTGCCCGGTTGATTTCATGTCACAATACCCAACCGTAAATGAACTTCTGGACAACTGGCGCGTTCTCACGGCAGATAAAGTGATCTTCCCGGACGCTACCGAGGAAGTTCGACAGCTTCTATCGCAGATTACGCTAGAACGTTGTTTTGATCGTAAGCTATGGCCGAAATTAAAGTTCTTTGCGCTTGTCATTCCGGAAAACGACATCCTCCCCGTTCGCACCGTTTATAACGGCACAACTCAAAACATCGGAATCAATTATCTTACGAGCCAGCACCCCATCTGGTTTGCAGGGCCAGACATCATCGCCTCCGTCCTGTTAACCGGCAAAGTGCCACGTATACAAGAGGCGATCCGCGTTGTGCCCCAGGACAATCAGGCTAATTTAAGGTCTACGTCTTTACGTGGCATGGTTGAAGCAGACGCCAACAAGCATAGCTTCTTTAAGCATGTAGTCGAGCAGCGTGCGGCTAACGAGACAAATCCGGCACTTCATTATTGGCTTAAGATTCTTGCCAACAGTGGATCATATGGTCTATTCGTGGAACTCAACCCGAACGAATCCGACTCAGTGAACATACAGGTGTTTTCAGGCGAAGAGTCGTTTCCGACGACTTCGGATGTAGTTGAGGACCCAGGGAAGTGGTTTGCTCCGCACATAGCCTCTCTTATTACATCGGGCGGTCGTCTGTTGTTGGGAATGCTTGAAAAGTGCATAACCGATGCTGGCGGAGCATTTTTGTTTTGCGACACCGACAGCGCAGCCATCGTCACATCGAAGCATCGACATCAAGTAACAATGCCAGACGGCGCGGAACCGGTCACGGCACTATCGTGGGCCGAAGTGCAGGAAATCGTTGACCGATTTGAGACTCTGAATCCGTACGACCGTAACTTGGTTCCCGGTTCGATCCTAAAGGTCCATAAACTCAACTGGGATCGCAACAAGAAACGCCGCCAGTTATTAGGGTATAGCATTGCTGCGAAGCGATACGTGCTTTACACGAAAACCGAGAACGATATTGAGATTGTGGAACCGAAAGGTCACGGACTCGGCTATTTTTACCCGCCAACGGATTCACCGGAGGGTTGGCATCACGAAACTCCGCATTGGATATTCGAGGCGTGGAACTGGATCATGCGCGGCGTTCTCGGATTAGAGCGAAACAAACCAGCTTGGTTCGATCTGCCGGTAATGATGAAACTAACACTCAGCACGCCCCATCATGCGCTACGCTATCTCGCAAAAGGCCCGCTCACTAGGCCAAACAATTTCATGATGCTGCCGCAAATCACCCAATTCGGGTGTCCGGAAGGCGTTGATCCTAACAAGTTCACGCTCATAACCTCGTTTTCAACCCAGCGAGATCAGTGGATGCGATCCAAGTGCATCAATATCCATGACTCGCAATCACCCGTTTACGAACTCACCGATGAATACGATGGACGTAAGGCGCTGCCGAAGAATTTCTTCATGCTTTTGGATTCCTATCAAAACCATCCTGAGGCCAAGAGTCTAGGGCCGGACGGTGAACCGTGCGAATTCGATACACGAGGATTGTTGCAACGGGCGCATATCAGTGCAAGCTGGCCGCCTGTTTATATCGGGAAAGAATCCGACAAACATTGGGAAGAAGGCGAAGATTTAAGCCTGTTGGACTTCAAGCCTGTTGAGTATCGGCGGAGGGAGAATGCTATTGCGGATGATGGGCAATTGGCGCGGATCGCGAAAGTTCCGAAACGGGAATTCATGCGCAGGGGGGTCAACCAGCACACGCTAGAGAAAATCTGCAAAAAAGGGACTGTGCGAGCAATCAAACTGGCGACGTGTTTGAAAGTTCTCGATGAATATGAATTGGACCAAGAGCAATAGAGTGGGTGGGAACGAAGTGCGGCGCTTTTTGCGTTTGAGCGGGTTCCACTTGGGCGTATAATCCTACCGGTTTTCGGCCCCTTTCCACAGGTGATCACCTCGGACAAATTTGAAAAGGAGAATTCTATGTCTATCATGCGCCGATTCGTCTCGGTCCTGGCGCTCGCTGCAATCTTGTGTCCCGCGCTCGCTGTCATCTTGTTGCCAGCATTTGCGCAAACATCCCAACAGCCATCGACAAACCACCCAAGCCAGCAGCAACAACAAAAACCAAAATGCAGCGACAATGGCACCTACACAAATAGCAAGGGAGAAACTGTAAAGCGCCCCGAAAACTGCACCGCAGCGCCACAAGGAGCTACCGCCCAATGTCGCGACGGAAGCTATAGTTTCAGCCAGAGCCGACGAGGAACATGCTCACATCACGGTGGAGTTGCCAAATGGCTTTAAGGACATGAGATTCTGAGGGTTGACGCGGTTGACGATGGTTTTGTCAATGCACTCGACCAACTATTTTCCTGCCTTCAACGCGGTCCCTGCCATTTTGCTTCGCACAATATAAGGCAGTGTCTGCCTCGCGTAGCAGAGCCTCAACACTCGCCTTTCTGTCAAACTCAGCGACTGTGGCCCCCATACTGATTGTCACTTTCGTCGATTCCTTACCGATCATGATAACGTCAGCGGAAATCAATTGCCTGATTTTATCCGCCCGCCGGACAGTCGTAGTCAGGTCACAGCCCGGCAGGACCAGCAAGAATTCCTCACCACCATAACGACCCGCACCATCGTAGACTCTGAGGTCTGACTTCAATCTCTTGGCTACTTCCGTCAATACGGCGTCTCCCGCCAAGTGTCCAAAGGAATCATTAATACTCTTGAAATGGTCAATGTCCGCCATGATGATTCCGACTGGCCTACTCTCTCGCTTGCCACGGACCAGTTCCCGATCAAGGAGGGACACTATTTCCCCGCGATTTAGGAGCCGAGTCAGAAAATCATATGTCGCAGCCATCCTCAGTGACTCGCGGGCGTCCACCAATTCTCGTTGCAGGTTGAGGATTCTCTTCCCTGCCAACAACCGGGCTTGCAATTCCAAGGGTTCAAACGGTTTTACGAGATAGTCATCTGCACCAGCCTGCATTCCTTCGAGCAGATCGCCTTTCCCGTCTTTGCCCGTGAGCAAAACCATGTACGTATAGCCACCGGGAACTGCGGCTCGCCGTATCCTGCGGCAGAGGTCGATGCCATCTATCTCTGGCAGAACCCAGTCGAGCAGAACTAAAGATGGCGCTTCCGGCTGCTGGAGCAAGTTCCACGCTTCCGCTCCGTCCTTCGCGATGACAAGATCGAAGCCCCATTCCTTCAAGTGACCACTGATTAAATGTCGATAGACTGCTGAGTCTTCAGCCAGAAGAATTCTCATAGTCTTCGGAGCCTCCACCGGGTGTGTGGCCGAAAGAATATCACTCGTATGTCGAAATTGATGTGTTCGCTTGTCAGATGGCGCGCGCGCGTCTGGTAGATGTTCATAACTGGGTCGAACGTGACTAACTTTACCGCCAATGGAGCATTCGTGTCGAATTCCGAAACTGCCGAGTGTACCAACTTTTCAACTTGAAACACAAGCGTGCAAGCAAGTAATCTGCGGAGAATAGGTCTTGCACTGTGTGGTGGGGTATGCAGTTATCAGCAGAGGACGAAGCCTCTCGGCTCAGGGCGCTCGCTGAATGCCGAATCATTGACAGCCCGCCAGAAGAATTTTTTGACGATATCGCCAATCAGGCAGCCTACCTTTGTGGCACTTCCATCGGGTTCATTAGTTTCATTGATGCCCAACGCGAATGGGTGAAAGCCAAAGTAGGTTGGGAGATCGTGGCGATCCCGCGCGATCAATCCTTCAATGCGTTGGTACTTGGCAATCCCCACGTCCTCATCGTGGAGGACACCGCCGCCGACAGAAGACTTCACGCTCATCCGTGGGTGACGCAATCAGGAATCCGCTTCTATGCCGCTGCACCTGTTGTTTCAAAAGAAGGCTATGTTCTAGGGGCTATCAACGTATTGGATCGTTTGCCACGATCACTACCTTTGGGTCATCGGAGGATTTTACAGACCCTCGCCAACGCGATAGCGGGTCAGTTGGATTTGAGGCGCGCATCGTTTAGCCCGTCCACACCCAATCCCGACAGTCGCTACCAAATACTATTTGATCAGAACGTGGCAGGTTTTTACCGCACCGCGCCAGACGGTCAAGTGGTCGGCTGTAACAGTACATTCGCTCGGATGTTGGGATATGCCTCCCGAGAAGAGGTACTCGGCTGCAGGGCACAACAGTTCTACTTCTCCGCCGAAGAGCGCGACCAGTTTCTTAAGAATCTGCATCGAGAGGGGAGTCTGGTCAATTCGGAACTGCTCCTCCGGCGGAAGGATGGAAGCCCGATTTGGGTGATGGAGAACGTGGCCGCAACCTGCGATGAGCAGGGCACTGTAGCGCTCATCGAGGGCACGATGGTGGACATCTCGGCGCATAAGCGCGCCGAAGATGCCCTTCGCGACAGCCAAGAACGGTTACTCGGTATTATCACGTCAGCGATGGATGCAATCATTACCGTTGACGAGAAGCAGCATATCATCGTGTTCAACAAAGCGGCTGAGGAAATTTTTCGCTGCACGGCTGCGGAAGTCCTCGGCCAATCTATTGATCGCTTTTTGCCCGCAAGTCTTCGTGAGACTCATCAACGGCATATTCGCGGATTTGGACAAACAGGTGTGAGCACCCGTTCCATGTACTCACCGGGAGCGCTTGTGGCCGTACGGTCAAATGGTGAGGAATTTCCGATTGAAGCTACGATCTCTCAGGTAAGAACCTCTTCCGAGAAATTCTACACCGTGATCCTGCGGGACATCAGTGTGCGCAAGCGCACGGAAGACCAACTGCGCCAGACCCAGAAGATGGAAGCAGTTGGTCGCTTGGCCGGGGGCATCGCCCATGAATTCAACAATTACCTCGCTATCATCATGGGATACACTGACCTGCTGGAACGCGAGACGGGTGGAAACGACTCGCTGCGAATGAGTCTGTCGGAGATCAAGGGTGCGAGCCAAAAGGTGGCGTCGCTTACTCGGCAACTGCTGGCCTTCAGCCGGAAACAGGTGATCGAGCTCACGGAAGTCGATCTCAACTCCGCTGTGTGGGAGACCCACAAGCTGCTGCGCCGATTAATTCCAGTGACGATCGACCTGATCCCGAAACTGCAGGGTGACTTAGGGAAAGTGAAAGCCGATTCGGCTCAGATTCAGCAAATTCTCATCAATCTTGTACTCAACGCTCGGGACTCAATGCCCGAGGGCGGCCAGGTCATCATCGAGACAGCAGAAATAGAGTTGGATTCGGAGTATGCGGGCCGTCAGCTCGATGTCCAACCAGGCCGATACGTGATGCTCTCGGTGGCGGACACAGGTGTCGGGATGGACAAGGAGACTCTCTCCCACATATTCGAACCCTTCTTCACCACCAAAGAGGAAGGCAAGGGAACTGGGTTGGGGTTGTCCACCACTTACGGAATTGTGAAGCAAAGTGGCGGGCACCTCACCGTGGCCAGCATGCCGGGAAGGGGCTCTACGTTCCGCATCTATCTGCCCGAGCTGCCGGATTCTAGAGACGTTATCCCGAAGCCGTCAGAGGCACAGTTTAATCAGCCACCGAGACAAACTGTATTGGTCGTCGAGGATGATAGCGCCCTCCGCAAGCTCATGATGAAAGTGTTGGAAGGAGCAGAGTTTCAGGTTGTAGAAGCGAAAGATGGTGAGCAGGCTGTTGAGATTTGCAAGAACTGGGCTGAACCCATCGACATTGTGGTGAGCGACTTGGTAATGCCCAAACTGAACGGCCTCCAACTAAAGGAGATCGTTGCAGGTCTGCACCCGTCGTTAAAATTCTTGCTCATCTCTGGCTATGCCGAGGACGTGATCGATGATCCTACTATTCTGCGGACAGATACGAACTTCCTAGAGAAACCGTTTTTGCCCGATGAACTGGTTCTCAAGGTTCGACAGATTCTGCAAGCTAGGAGCGCTGAACCAACCCGTGTTAAGTCTGAACGTCCTGCGGATGTAGGCACCTGATCCCCCTGGGCTGCCGCACCCGCTTGCGGCCCCGACTCTCGCGCTCACCCGCGATGCGCATACCCACCGGGGTAGTGTAGCAAAATCCCCTCAATGCGTATAACCCCGTCAAACGGGCGAAGCGGTGAAATCCGCCCGCGATGGAAGATGAGAGACGTCTCTTCATACACTGTTAGACGGCAAAGCAACGGCGGATGGCTGAAGGCTCCGCCTAGTCGTGCTAATATTCGGCCCATGGTGTGGCGCATATTTGCTCTGAAAGGTTCACTACCCACTCTGAAATGACAATCGCACGTGCTGAGGGGTTATCCGCCGCGCCGAGCCTAGCAAAAAGCAAGTGGAACGCGGAGCCGTCGCTGCGAGAGGTTCTAGCGCTGTGGCTCGTTACGTGCCTGGTCTTCGTCACGGGCGTGGCTGTGCTTCGCAACTACCTGGACCTGGTAGACAATTCTGGGGACTGCTCGGCCTACATGGCCGTGGCGTCCGCCATACGCCATTGGAATTTTCACGGCCTCGTGGTCAAGCATTTCTGGGGTCTGCCGTATGCGATGGCAGCTCTATCCTGGCTGACTGGGGTGAGTGATCGGACAGCGCTTCTGCTGATCTGTTTTGCCTCCTCGTTGGCCAGCGTCGCAATCGCCTATCGTCTTTGGGGCGGGTGGGTAGCGGGTTTCTTTGCGATTCTGAATTTCGACTGGATGCAACGCTCTTATCTAGGTGGCTCCGAGCCTCTGTTCGTTGCGTTCCTCTTCGGCACATTCCTGGCGGTCCGGAAAGAACGCTGGTGGCTCGCTTCTCTACTTGCTTCCTTCGCGACAGTGGTCAGGCCGCTCGGGATCTTCGCCTTGCTGGGTGTCGGACTGGTCCTGCTATGGAAGCGCGACTATCGCAGGCTCGTGCCGGCAGTAGGAATCGGGCTGGTCATTGGCGTCCTCTACGTGCTACCGCTCGCAAAGCACTTCGGAGATCCTCTGGCCACCGTGAGCAGTTACCACAACCCGGAGTGGGGGGGCGGCTGGCTCTTCGGATTCCCCTTCTATGCCATCGTCAAGGGCACGCTGACCGAACCCGCGCCCTTGACCAATCTGATTTTGAGCTTTGGCTGGATTCTCCTGGTGTTGATCGCGATCATCGTCATGATCAGGAGTGCACGCTTTCGCGGGTATGCCCGCTCCCACCCGGTCGAGATACTCTTTCTGATTCCGTATCTCTGGTGCCTCTACACTTACAACTATCCGCATTGGGCTCGGGGCAATTTCGCCCGCTTTGCGATTCCTATCGTGCCGTTCGTGCTCATCGCTCTTGACCGCTGGGTTCCCAAGGACCGTCGGGTGCTTTGGGTATTGGGGGTGGTCCTGTCGGTCTTGGCGGCGAGCGTCCGCACTGGGCGTGGTCAACGTACCCAGCCTGATCCGACGGTCCTTGGGGTAATTCGCTGCGCGTTGCCTCAATCCTCACTCGGGTAGTGACTGTTGCCAGCGTGCCCGTTCATCTGCTCAAGTCGGCTGAGTGTAGAAGTGTAGAATGAGCGGGCCGTGCCTGACCTGCTCAAAAGACTTTCATACGTGCTTCATTCCATTTGGTGTGATGCGTCCAACCGTGGTGAACGAGGCAGGCGAATCCTGATGTTTGTCGGGTGGCAACTCTGGAAGCGTGTCATCCATGTGCCCGTCATCGTTGCAACAGACAATGGGTTCCGATTTATTGCGTACCCCGACTCCGACGTGTCTGCGGCTTTTCTCTACTATCGTGTTCCCGATGCGAAGGATATCGGGTTCCTGCGCGCCCACCTGAACGGGGGTGTTCTAGTCGATGTCGGCGCAAATGTAGGATCAGTTAGCCTTCTGCTTGCGGACAGGATCAACCGTGCTATTTTGTTCGAACCCAATCCGGTCGCTGCCGCGCGTGCCCGCGAGAACATCGCCATTAACCAACTGCCGTTCGAAGTCCATGAACTTGCGGTTTCCGACGTTCAGGGTACCGTGGAACTTGAGGATGCCGGCGGAGCGAGTCCCTGCAATCGCACCGTAATCGGGTTTGAGACGAAGGTTCGAACCAGAACTGTCCGCCGCGTAGCACTGGACGAGTTTTTGGATGACAAGTTAATTTCATCCGAGATTAGCGTCGTTAAAATAGACGTGGAAGGCCATGAGAACGCCGTGATCTGCGGTATGAAGCGCTTACTTCGAGAGAAAAGGCCTCGGCTGGTAATGTTCGAGTATCTGCAGCGAACAAACCTCTCCGAAGTACTCGCCTGCTTTCAGGCCGCAGGTTACAAAACCTTCGAAGTCACCCCTGAAGGACCCTGCGAGGTCCAAAGTAACGTCCTGCCTCTCCAGAACCTGTTCGCTTGTCCCAGCGAAATCTTCCCGATGCTCTAACTCCGGCTACGGCCTGGTCGAACGGTTTACCCTACTCGTACGCCAGCGCCTCAATCGGATCTTTCCCCGCCGCTTTGAATGCCGGATAAAGCGCCCCCGCGATAGCCCCGAGCACGGCCACCAACATGGAACGCAGAACCCAATCGCCCGTCACTACCACCTGCACCAGCGGAAAGCGGTGACGAATACCCCAACTCGCGGCCAGGCTGAACCCCAGGCCCAGCACGATGCCGGCTACAGCGAGCAATCCTGTTTCCCGAAGAATCGCATTCACAATGTAAGACTTGGACGCGCCCATCGCCTTCAGTATTCCGATCTCGCGCGTGCGCTCCATCACCGCCGCGTACATAGACTGGAAAATCACCAGAAACCCAATGATCAGGCTGACGCCAATCACCACCCCAATGAATGGTCGAAAACCCGGCAGGCGGCTGGGTGTCATCATGCTGAGATAATCCGGCGTGGAAAGCACCGAATATTTCTCCATGCCGGGCTGGCTTTTGATCTCGCTCACCACAGCATCGGCATTGGCCGGATCGTCGAGCTTCAAATAAAACACCGAAGCCTTATCTTTGGCCCCAATCAAGTCCTGGAGCGCGGCGATCGGCAAAAACTTGCGTGCGCCACGGCCGTTTTCCACGATCCCCACGACGCGAAAATTGTGGTTCAGCACCTCCATGGTGTCGCCTACGTTTACGTGTTTCTGCTCCGCAATATAGTTGTCAACCAGCATGTCATCCGGCCCCTTGAAGGGTCCGCCCTGCACGTACTGGAACGGTCCACCCAGAGCTTCGAAGCTGGGCAAGTCAATTCCGTCGATCACTTCGAGCGCCCCCCCGGTTGAAAGCTGCCAGATCACCGGGCTCACCACTTGGATATGAGGGAGACGGCGCAGGATATCGGCAACCTTAACGGGAACCGGCGCCCCGCTGATTCCGGCAAGAAAAGAAGATCCCGGCGGCTGCACAATTACATCTGCGCCAATGCCCGCCGTCCGGTTCTTGGAGTCGTTCAAGATGCCATAACACAGCCCCGCGATCAGCAGAATCAGCGCCACTTCCAGCGCGATAGCCACAATGCTGATCAGCGACCGGATCGGCCGGTGCACGAGATTCGCGAAAACCATTTTGTTCATCATAGGAAAGGGCAATTAGCAATTGGCAGTTAGCAATTAGATTTTTTCAAATGAGTTGCTGATTCGCTAATTGCTAATGGCCAACTGCCAACCGCTAACCGCCGCTAACGTTTGCTGCTCACTCCCGACGCCGGCGGCGCCGCAGAACTCGATTGCGGATGATCCAGATTTACCACCACCGCCCCCGGCGGCTGCTCCAGCGCAAACTGGTCGTCGCGCAGCGGCTTGTTCATCTCCAGCTTCAGCATATTCAAAGTAATGTCGTATTCCTCCTGCGGCCGGACAATCTCAATGCGCGAGGGGAAACGGACGCCCTCGTAATCCTTATATTCTGCGTAGCGTGCGTCCGTTATCAGCTTGCCTTGATCGTCATAAATATACTGCCGGTGCGGGAGCAGGTCGGTGCGGCTGAAAACAATCTTGCGCGACAGCACGCCCTCGTTTCTTCCCTTCTTGCGGATCACGATCAGTTCATAGTCTTCCTGCAGCACACGGTGCCCCTTGGCGTCGTGCAAAATCTCTTCGCCATTCTCCAACGCGGCAATTTCATGTTCGGGATCGACCGGCCGGATCAGCAGCGCGTCATAAATATCCTGCGGCCGGATGCTTTCGATGGGCTGGTCCGCGCTATGGGTCTGCACGTCGTTCCGCCCCATCACAAACCGGTTTTTCGGTGGAATCCACAGCTTGAACTCCTGCCCGTTGCTCACCATGTCAAAAGCCGTCGTCCGCACGATGGGCAGCAGCCCGATCATGTGCAGCATGGCCGGCTTGCGCGCCAGCACGTAACCGCGAATCTCTTTGTAGTCAGTGTACATGGCCCTTTTTTGCGCCGCCGACCGAGGTGTCGATATCCACCGTCGCCTGCAGAGACTGAACTTTCTCCGCCTGCTGACTGAGGCTCTCAATCAAGCCCGCCTGGGTCGATTCCTTGAGAGGCGCCTTGGAGTACGTTTCCTCCACCGGCCGCGTGCGGAACAAACAGCCTGTAGTGGGGAGCACGGCCAGGAGCAAAGTCAGGGCCCAAAAGGGCGAGCTACGTCTCATGAAGTATCGGATAACTCCTAGAACATTTGAGTATACAGCTCGCCAAAGGGTGCACAAACCGCAAGAGCACCAGTCGACTTCCCCGGAGTTCTCAGCGCACTCCGCGGCAGTTCTCCGCGAACTCCGCGATTTAAAGGTCTTGCCTTCCCCGGCAACCCAGTCAAAACCGAACCCAGAATCTTACTAAAGTCAGCTACGCGCACTCTTCTCCATCATCTAAACTGACGCCATCGTGCGCAAAATCTTGTGGCTCGTCCTGATTGCGGCGCTCGCCTTCGCAGGCTGGTTCGCCTGGGCTCTGCTGACTCCTACCGAACCCCCGGGAAAGACTTTTGTCATGCTGCGCCCGGGATTCTCCACCCATCACATCGCCTCGGAACTCAAGTCCGCCGGAGTGATTCGCAGCGAGCGAGCCTTCATCCTTTGGCACTACATCCACCGCCGCTCGCTCCAGGCCGGGGAATATCTCTTCGAGAAGCCCGCCAATGTCATCGGTGTCCAAAAGCGCCTCGCCCACGGCGATGTCTACTTTCACGCGGTGGTCGTTCCTGAGGGCTTCACTATGTTCGACGTCGCCCGCGCCGTCGAGGCCGCCGGACTCGGCCCCGCGGAAGACTTCCTCAAAGTAGCGCAATCCAACGCCCTGGTGGCAGACTTGGATCCCAATGCGCCGTCACTCGAAGGCTATCTGTTTCCAAACACCTACAAGTTCAGCCGCATGCAGAGCATGGGGGAAATCGCGGTTGCCATGGTGAATCAGTTTCGGCAGGTGGCGGCGCAAGCTGGCCTCATCTCGAATTCCATCAGCACGCAACCGAACGCCGCCCGCAGTCTCCACGACATCGTCATCATGGCGTCTATCATAGAAAAGGAAACCGCCGTCCCTGAAGAGCGGCCGCTGGTCGCCAGCGTCTACTACAACCGCCTGGCGAAAAACATCGCGCTAGACGCCGACCCCAGCATCATTTATGCCGAACTCTTAGCCGGGACCTACACCGGCGCGCTGCATCACGACGACATACATTTCGATTCCCCATACAACACCTACACGCACACGGGACTTCCTCCCGGTCCAATCGGCAATCCCGGCAAAAGCGCGCTGGAAGCGGCCGTGCATCCCGCAGAAAGCGACTACTACTACTTCGTCGCCGACGCCCAGGGCCACCATCGCTTCGCCCGCACCATCGCCGAGCACAATCAGAATGTGGACGCATACCGCCGCGCCGTGCGGGGAAAGTGAAGCAGCTTCCAGCTCCCAGCGATGTCTTCCGCAAGCGAGACATAGGAAGCTGAGGCCACGCATATAATCGCCACGTGAGCACTGAAGATAGAAAGTCCGTCCAACCCGCGAGGCGAATCCTGGGGCTGGACGTAGGCTCAAGGAGAATTGGGATCGCTGTGTCGGACGCTCTGGGCATCACCGCGCAAGGATTGGAGACTCTGCAGCGCAGGAACAAGCGCTATGACATGGCGGCGCTGGAGCAGGTGATTCGCGACTATGCCGTCCAGGAGATCGTGGTCGGCCTCCCTCTGCGCATGAGCGGCGCCGAAGGCGTGCAATCGGAAAAGATGCAGGAGTTCGCCGAAGCCCTGCGCAAACGGTTCCGGTTGCCCGTGCACTTATGGGATGAGCGGTTGACCTCGGCGGAGGCAAACCGGCTCCTGCGCGAGACCCAATTGTCGATAGAAAAGCGCGCCAAGGCGGTTGACCGGATGGCCGCGGTGTTGATCCTGCAAGGGTGGATGGAGAGGCAGCTTTCGAAACGCGCCCACCCCTGAGGGCTAGACCACGCGCAGACAGCGGCACCCCTCAGATAGAATCATCCTTCAGTGTAACTCTCCTAGCCACAGCAACTTAGAGCGTAGACCAAGCCTGAATTCCGGATCTTCCGGCTTCCTAAAACTCACTCATCCCCTCGCCAATCCTTGCTTTTAGTCCCATTTCGGAATAGTATATTTCTAGTAAAGACAACGTTTTCTTCCCCCTGACCCTCGCCCGCCCAGGTGCTTTTTATGAATGGTGTTGATCTGAATTTCCACATCGGAGACAAGGTCGTCTATCCCAACCACGGCGTGGGCGTAATTGAACAAATCAGCAGCCGCTCCATCGGCGCCAGTATCGAAAAGTTTTATCTCCTGAACATCAAGGCCAGCAGCCTTAAGGTCATGGTGCCCTGCAACAACGTGGGCAGCGTGGGCATTCGCCGGGTCGTTCGCAACGGCGAGGTGCAGAAGATTCTCGACTTCCTCTCCATCGCCGAAGACCTCACCACCGCCGACTGGAAAGACCGCTTCAAGGAAAACTCCGACCGCATGCGCACCGGCTCTCTAATCGAGGTCGCCGGAGTCCTCAAGAGCCTCATCGCCCTCCACCAGGCCAAGCCCCTATCCTTCCGCGAAAAGAAGATGCTGGAACGCGCCCGCTACTTACTAGTAAGCGAACTAGCCATGTCCCGCAACTGCGAAGAAACCAAGGTCGAGGAACTCCTCGCCCTGTCCCTGTCCAAATGCAAACTCCGCTTCCCCGAAGCCAGCGAATTCCAAGCCTGATCGGTTTTTCGTAACAGACTCAAACAAGACGTGTCATCCCGAACGAGGATTGTCATCCCGAAACGAAGTGAGGGATCTTGGTTTCCCCGGCCCGCTCCGCGAACCCAGACTTTGGGTGGCGCAGCGCTTCAGCGCTGCGATAAGTTAGTGCGCATGACAACCGAATCCCAGAAAAAGATGCAGACCGAAACCACCCAACCCCAGCCCCGAAGGGGCGGCATATGATAGCCCCGGACGTAAGTCCGGGGTAAGCCCGAAGAAATGGAACCGAGTCCCGTTAGGGACGGCCCCTAGCCGTCACAGCGCGTACAGAGACTCCGCCTCTTGTTTCCGCGCCGGGAAAAAATCCCAGAATACGAGACCACGCTTGGGAATCACGCTCGCCGCAAAACTACTGGGCCCAAGGTGGATGCCGTACGCGGACAGTCCGGCGAGGAGCTTCCGAACGTCTCGCGCAAACGACATGACGTTCTTCTCAGGGATAGGGGCGTAGCTCTCGGCGTGTTTGAGCAACGCCGTCTGCCGACTGTCTTTAAGGAATGCAATTGCCTGCTGCACGAACTGGGCCGGACCCGGAACCGAACTTTGCAGCACACTGTCGGGGAATGCCGGATTCTTCAGGCGCGCACCAATCTTTGCGAGCCGCTTTTGCACGCCGCTCGCGTATTGGTCTTCAGACACCAGATCGATTCGTCGGCATGACATGGGTGTCGGCGACCCGGCCCCTGCCGTCGCTCGCCCCAAAACCACCTCCCATCGCTCATGCGGCTGAATATCGCCTCGCAAAATATCACTCGCATCAAAGCCCGGTCCCACTATTTCCACGACGAGTTTCCCCTGATCGGGAACCGTCACGCCAGTCAAACTGTATTGATCGGCGTATGGGCTGGCGGGCTCGAGCAGCACCGCGATCATGCCCTCGCGTCGCAATTGCTTGATTGTTGCCGACAGTTCGGTCAAGGCAAGGAGGTAACCGCCCCTTCGGCGAGTCCAGCGTTCGTCCCGCTTGTCGATTCGCAATAAGACCCTTGAGAACCGACCGTGTCTGGCGAACCTATGGACGGCAATGGCTGAAGCCTTCGACCAATCGGAAAGCACAACCCCGGAAAGCACTGGAAGTCCCAAAGCATGCATCCACAGCATGCTGGTGGTTTTTAAGCAGCCCCGCACCGCCTCCAAGGCGGAAAGTAGATTGACCCTGCTAACAGTTGCGATATCCAGGGGCAGCTTCGACGAAGTCTTCGACACGTCATCCCCTAGCCGTCGCGACCGGGGACAAGATCGGGGATAGGCGTCGCATTGTGGAAATGAACTGGCGCTCGTAGCCGCACTCCCTCCAGTCCCAGTCGCTCTTCCCGATTGACTTAGCCACCAGTTTGCGCAAGTACTGAGAGGGAAGGCTGTCAACCCGAAACACATATCGCTTGGCCGAGGCGTCTTCGAAGAACAAGTAGGGCGAATTTTTTGGGATGCTCCCCTTAATCGCGGCGAGCGAATAAATGCGCGTTCCCTCGAACTGCCTGGTCAAGACTTCTAGCACGCCATCAGCGACGACGGGTAAAGCATGCAGATGAGCATGGTCAATGCCGCATCCACCGGCTCCCTGGCCTCGGACCCCGTGTTCGAAGAAAACGCAACCGCCGTACATGTCACTTAGCGTTGATCTCAGACGATTGGAAAGGTCCTCCAATTCCTGCATCTGGTCATTTTGCAGGCTGGCTAGGGCGCAAATATGCTCGACTGGGATGACTAGGACATGCCCTTCGACAATCTGCCCCAACGTAGGGACAACGCGGAAACGCCCAGTGTCCATGATGCTGCGGTCGGCCAAGTATTGCCCGTATCGAGTGGCAAATGCGTTGGTACATCCACCGGCAAACTCATCACAAAATTCACACGCACTCAATTGACCGCCTCCCTATTGATGCCCGCCGATCCCCTCGACACCACGGTTGGGGCCGTTCCCGGCCTCATCCTTCTTCGGCGGGGGCAAGTACCGCTGGATGATCTCATCCCTCAATTCAGTAGCATGTTCCGCTATCGACCTCGCATTGGTAGCGTAAACGGTGTACATATCCTTTGAGCTTACTGGCCGAAGAATCAAGGCTGGGGATGTGAGATTCTGGAATGCAGCCAGGTAGTGGCTTGCGATTATTAGGCTGTCCGCCCATGTAGTCCCGACCGGCGTGGCGTCGTAAACGAACAGGCACAAGTTCACTCTCCATCTCTCTTCGATTTTATTACGAATCATCCACATCACCTCGATTGATTTCTTGATCGTGTTGATTAAGTCGCGTCCTGTATCCTCTTCCGACCTCTTGATCGCGATCTGACTGGTGGGGTCAAGGAAATAGACTTCTATCCTGACCTTGTGGCGAACGCGATCCATGACAGTCGGCTCAAATTCAGGGTCGCGCGCCCATTCGTGGTGCGCGATTCCGATTAGCATGCACTTTTCCTTGGCTGCTGCCAACCACTCTTCGCACCATCGATGATTATCGATGTCCCTTCTGGAAGAATGGACCTCTGTTACCCCCATTTTCAGAAATCTCTGGTACACCTCCTCCGTAACGGGGCTCAAGAATGTGGTCACCGACGCCGCAATGAGGGATGCCCCCACACTGATGAACACTGTGGCGATGTTCGGGTGCGCCTTGGGCCAGATCGCGAACAGCAACCCTGTCAGCACAAGAATTATCCCAACCGAGAAAATGATCGCGAGACTGTACTGTCGGAGGAAAATTTTGAGATTGATCACAGGAGCGCCTCACAAATGCAATCGTGACACGTACTGCGTCGGGCCGGGGTCCCCAATTGATCGCTAAGAAAATCCCAAGAAAAAGCAGATTAGATTACTTCTGGGGCGCCATGTCAAACAATAAAGACGACTTGCAGACGCCTCGCCTGTGGCTCTGTCGAACCCGGGACTGCGGCCGGGGCGCCGAGAATGCGTGCTCGCTGGCCCCTGCTACAAGTATCGGAACCAAGGCCAACTTAAACTGCTCGACTTCGGGTTTTTGGGGCTTCGCGCGATCAAGCACGAAGCCGGCATCTACCAGTACACGCCGAACTAGCGGCGTGACAGGCACCTCGCCAAGCTCGTCAAGCTCGAAAAACTTGAGTTCCGAGATGTCATCAGAGGCTTTCGCCTCCCCGCCGACAACCTTGCCCCAGCTGTAAATTACGATCCTGTGCTCGTTCGGAGGGTTGATGATCTCATAGACGTTGAAATGGTCGCCGACTTCCACAATAAGGCCAGTCTCCTCGTAGAGTTCGCGCGCCGCAGCCTCGGCTATGCTCTCGAAGGCATGAATCTTCCCACCCGGAATGACCCAACTACCTCTCTGCGGGTCTTTGTTCCGTTTTCCGAGTAGAATCCGGCTCACCTCATCTCTCACGAGAAGGGCGGAACCGATACGGGGTAGATTTTCGGCCATGTTCGACGTCTTTGCTATCCTTGCATGCTGCTTGCCGACACATGCACACGTAGGTCTAGTATCAGACCGAGTATCCTTTCACTGGACGGGACAGTTTTCATCCGAAGACTTTTCCGAAATTCGGCTCTTACGTTTCAACAACATGGCGAGGGATACACATGAGCCAACATGGCCTAGCCGCAAACCTGTGCACCGACGGAAATCCACGCGTCAATCGAGCCAACGTTTATCGGTGGATGGGATATGGTGCCGGGCCTCATCCGCATCTGGCGACCGTGTGGAAAAGTCGCTTTAATGCCTGAAAGACCCCAACTAAGCTCGCTCTTCGCATCCATACCTGAGCCGCCAACGACAATGACTTAGCACTCCGCGCCGCCGAGTGCCAACACCGTTCGCAACTCGCTAACGCCTTTCATTCGCCCTGTGTCTCTTCTACCACGTTTCCCATCTCATCCCCTAAACCTAGCTCTCCCAGCCGCTTGCCGCCCACCAACTATAGCTTTAAGGTGGTTTTCCGAGATTTCCGAGATATCCACAGTGTTCCGGTAAAATGTGAGTTATGTTCCAACTGGAACATTATGTACATACAAAATGTTCCAGTCGGAACATAAGAGCGGTTTTGCGCCCGCAGGCCACGGCCGCGCCTCAACGGGTTTATAATCCCAAGAGCGTACCGCACGCACACCTGGTTAGAAATGCCCGGTTGGAAGTGCCCGACTTAAGATGACCGATCAACTCAGAAAGAAATTGCAGGAAGAAGTTGACGCGCTCGAGCGCGAACTGGTCCACGACTTGCCCAAGGAGATCAAGCGCGCCGCAGCTCTCGGCGACCTCAGCGAGAACGCCGAGTATCACATGGCCAAGCAGCGCCAGGAGTTCGTCAAGGCGCGCTTCCGCCAGCTCGGCAAGCGCCTCGCCGACCTGTCGCTGACCAACATGAACAACATCCCCAAGGACAAAGTGGGGCTGGGTTCTACCGTCAAGGTCTTCGACAGCTCTAAGAATGAAGAGATCGAATACAAGCTGGTGACGAGCGAAGAGTCTGACGTGGCCGGCGGAAAAATTTCGACCACGTCGCCCATCGGACGCGCGCTGCTGAATAAAAAAGTTGGCGACGAGGCCACCGTCATCACGCCCAACGGCAAGCGCGAGCTGGAAATCCTAAGCCTGAGCACGATCCACGACGAGGCCGACTCCGAAAAGGCGGACGTCTGATGTCGTGGCACAGCTGGACGAGCGCGTTCGGCCGCGCCTGCGGCGTGCTGCTCGATACCATCGTGCGCTGGCTCGCGCTGTCGCGCATCAATCCCAACGTGCTGACGTTCATGGGGCTGGTGGTGAACACCTGGGCTGCGATCCTGTTTGGCTCTGCTACTGCGCTCACACAGCGGCGCATGTTTTTCTACGCCGGCCTGGTCATCATCTTCTCAGGATTCTTTGACCTGGTGGATGGGCAGGTGGCCCGCGCCACCAACCGGGTGACGCGCTTCGGCGCGTTCTTCGATTCGGTAGTCGATCGTTACAGTGACGCGTCGCAGTTCTTTGGACTGCTTATCTTCTTCGCCCGCGGCGACCGGCTGTTCTATCTGCTGCTCACCGCGTACGTGATGATCAGCGCGATCATGGTGAGCTACACGCGGGCGCGCGCCGAGTCGCTGATTGGATCGTGCCGCGTGGGCTTCATGGAGCGTCCGGAGCGGCTGGTGCTGGTGATCATTGGCGCGCTCTTCAACCGCATGGCTCCGGTGCTGTGGGTGATCGCAGTGCTGTCGACGCTGACCGTGATCCACCGCATGCGCTATACGTGGACGCGGACGCAGGACGCGCCGCCTGCGGCGGCCAAGGCGGGGCAGGCTGCTTAGCTAATATTGTTGTTAGTATATTATCTATAAGATAATACACTTCACGACTTTAGCTCGTCCTTCCACCGCGGTCCATCTCTCAAAGCTCTGCCCGTTCCCGCTTCGGGACTCGATGTCAATTTAGTTTAGCGCTTCTGCTCCCGGCCATTGCCTTCGGGATAGACTTAGTCTTGCGGATGGCGTTTGGAGGGTGTTGCCAGAGGGTACTGGCCGCCGTCTGCGAAACGGTCGAGTGGCTAACAGCCACTAGGGTTAGACTCCCTCGCCCTCCGCCGTCACTCGACTTAAGATAAATGTGCTTGACAATGCCGCTGGCGGAGTTATCCTGTAAATGTTTCGCAGACGGCATTCAGTACCAATCTCAAGGCCCCGGCTCATTGCCGGGGCCTTTGTGTTTCTGTGGCGCGCCACCCGGAGCGGCTGGTGCTGGTGATCATTGGCGCACTCTTCAACCGCATGGCTCCGGTGCTGTGGGTGATCGCAGTGCTGTCGACGCTGACCGTGATCCACCGCATGCGCTACACCTGGGCGCGGACGCAGGACGCGCCGCCTGCGGCGGCGGGGCAGGCGTAATAGCGAATTATGGGATACATTGACAGCGCCTGATAGAGTTAGGAACAAGATGGCTACGACAAGGCCCGCGGGAGCGGGTCACAAACGCCCGCAACTCGACGTACCGATTGAGCGTCTTCATCTCGATCCGGAGAATCCACGCTTGCCTGAAGAGATTCAGGGCAAACTTGAGGAAGACCTCCTGCAGCATCTGTTCGATCACTTTGACCTAGAAGAAATTGCTGATCCGATGGGAAGGAATGGATATTTTGACGAAGAGCCGCTAGTAGTAGTTCCACAGAAGATACCGGCCCACTTGTTGCCGAAGGAGGGCAAGAAGGAGTCCGCCGAATACTTCGACTTCATTAAGAAGGACTCTACACATTTTACGGTCGTAGAGGGAAACAGGCGGTTGGCCACGGCGATGATTCTGCTAGATGCAGCGCGTCAACAGCGGTTGAAGATTCGCTCGTGGCCCGAGGCCTCGGCCTCGGTGCAGGAGGATCTCCGTATATTGCCTGCGATCGTTTATCCATTGCGCAAGGACGTTTTGCCTTACCTAGGCGTTCGGCACATCACGGGTAACAAGAAATGGGAGAGCTATGCCAAGGCTCGTTACATCGCGGACATGATTCGAGAAGGACACAGTGTCAACGAGATCGAGCAGCAAGTAGGTGACAGAGCTCAGAGTGTCCGAAAGAGCGCGATTGCTTACCACATGCTCCGTGAGGCAACCGAGGAACTTGATTGGGATATTGGCAGGGCTAAGAAGGACTTTTCGCTGATCCTTCTTGCGATCGGCCAGAAAAACATCAAGTTTTACCTTGGCTGGTCAAAGGCTGTTCCAAACGTCGAACAACTGAAGAGTATGAAACTTGAGGAGATAGACCTTGAGTCGCCCGTCGCGAGGGAACATCTACGAAATCTGCGTGATCTTCTTTCCTGGCTATTCGGGGAAGGCAGCAAAGTACTACCGGTGATCAATGAATCGCGCGACATTACGAACTATCTTTCATCGGTCGTAGCAAGTCCAAGTGCGGTTGAATATCTCAGGCAGACCAGGAACCTCAAAGACGCATACGATCTTACGGACGGTGAGGAGGTTATGCTGCAAAGGTTGCTCCGGACTGCGAATACAAAGCTGGAAAAGGCTTTAGGCGTTGCTCATCGTCACAAGACGCTCGACGTTATTGGCGAGGCTGAGAAGTGCCAGGAAACTGCTGCTAGGATCGTGAAAAGCGTGAAGGAGTAGCATGTTCCAGTTGCCTGATGCTGAAGCTCCGCAGGCCGTGGCAGATTGGATCGAACTCGAATTGGCTGCCGGCGAGCCACAGCTCTCAAAGGCGAAAGTTTCCTCGATTGTTGAGTCGGCTACGGGTTCCGAACCGGGTGAAGCATTCCTGTCAGACGTCTGGCGGCAACTGGAAGAGCGGCATTCGCGCTACTCCAGGCGCTTCTTCCTCTGCGATGGAGATTTGGTTCTTCGTTCGTTAGACCAGGCTACTCCGTCAGAGTACACGGCGTGTTTGCTTTTCTCGCTGTATGGCGTTTCCGACGAGCACCGTACCGACCCCAAGATTTTCGAGAGGGTATCTGCGGAAGCAATCAAGAACTATCTTGAAGGGAGAGTCTTCGTATTTGGATGGCCGGTCCTTCCGGATATCCAGACGGACATCGCGCTCCGCGTGAAGGACGTTGCTGCCGCGGCAAGGGAAAAGTTCGTCGAATCCCCGGCTGAACGGTACAAAGATCGTGGCGTTGACGTCATTGCTTGGAAGCCTTTTGAGGAGCACTCATCGGGAGAGCATCGAAGCAATCAACTTGTCATTCTCGCTCAATGTGCGGCGGGCGCAAATTGGCGACAAAAAACTGGCCAGCTTCCGTTCAAGGCGTGGACTCAGTATGTTCACTGGGCTTGCGATCCGTTAATCGCGTTTGCTGTGCCGCGCGTCATCCCGGAGGAGTTGTGGCACGATATTTCTAGGGAAGGTGGGATTTTATTTGACCGGATCCGAATCGTGAATCTTCTTCCAAACGGCGTGCCACAGGAGGAATTGAGGGCGGAGATCGGTGCATGGGTAGATCGCGAGCTCGAGGAATCGAGGATATGAATCGTGATTTTCGATTCGTAGATTTGTTCTCGGGTCTGGGCGGGTTTCACCTGGCCGCCACTGCGCTGGGTGGAACCTGCGTTTTTGCTTCGGAGATAAACGAGGGGTTACGCGAACTTTACCAACAGAACTTCGGGATCTTGCCCCATGGAGACATTCGCAAGGTAGGGCCTGAATCTGTTCCTTCCCACGAATTGTTATGCGCTGGCTTTCCGTGCCAACCGTTCTCCAAAGCTGGTTCGCAGCTTGGCTGGAAGGATTCGGTGCGGGGCACATTATTTTCCAACATCCTTGAGATAGTTGAACTGCGTCTGCCTGAGCTCATCCTGCTTGAGAACGTCGCTCATTTCGTACGTCATGACGAGGGCAATACTTACTCAAAGGTAAAAATGGCGTTGGAGTCGCTTGGCTACGAGGTAAGGAGTAGGCAGCTGTCTCCACATCAGTTCGGTGTGCCTCACATCAGAGAGCGGATGTATATGGTGGCTCGACGGGGAAGCCTTAGCGGGTTCGTCTGGCCCGAACCCTCGCACGCGACGGCGGATTTATCGATCCAAAATGTACTGGACATCAACCCCGTGGACGCGGCTCCGATAAGCGATCAGGTGGAGCGCTGCCTGGAAGTGTGGCAGGAGTTCTTGGACCTATTCCCGGAGTCAAAGAAACTACCCTCGTTCCCAATATGGAGCATGGAGTTCGGTGCGACGTATCCGTATGATCGAAAGAATTTAAGGTCGCTCCGGGTACATGATCTAAAACGCTACCGCGGATCGCACGGGCAGAAACTCAGAGGAGAAACTCGCCGAGAAATAGAATCGTTGCTGCCCAGCCACGCGCGGGGGTGCGGCGAAGTGTTTCCACATTGGAAGCGTCTGTTCATAAAACAAAACCGGGATTTTTACAAAGAGTACAAGAACAGGCTCGACCGTTGGTTGCCGAAGATTCTCGCGTTTCCCCCCAGCCTGCAGAAGCTTGAGTGGAACTGCCAAGGAGAACCAAGGGACATTTGGAAATACGTTATTCAGTTCCGCGCCTCGGGTGTCCGAGTAAAGCGCGCGACTACGTCTCCTTCGCTCGTTGCGATGACTTCGACCCAAATTCCAATCATCGCGTGGGGAAAAAGATATATGACCCCGCGAGAATGCTCTCGACTTCAGTCAATGGAGGCCCTTCAGCACCTGCCCACGGGAACAGTCGCGGCCGTGGAGGCGTTCGGTAACGCCGTGAACGTGTCAGTTGCGAAGGCGGTGCTATCACGGTTACTTATCGCGCGCCGCGAAGCGTCCGGCCTAGCTTTGGGCGAGGACGAGGTTTGCGAAGTCGCGTGAGTACGGCCTCTGGCCTCCTCGTGATCTCGTGTTCCCAAGTCCGAATAACGATCCAGCCCTCGCGTCGTAGCGCGCGCGAGATTCTCCTATCGCGCAACTTGTTTCCTGCCAGCTTGGGCTGCCAGTACTCTACCCTTGATTTTGGCGGACGGAAGCACCTTGGGCAGCAGTGCCAAAAGCATCCATCCAGGAACAAGAGCGTGTTCGGTGGCACGAAGACGTCTGGGGAGCCGAACGTGTTCGGGTACATGGTGTGATGAACCTTCGCGGATTTAAGGACTCCATGTACCTTCTGGTCAATTCGCGACCACTTCTTGGAGATCCGCGACATGATTCGGCTGCGAGTAGCGCGACCTACTTTGTCTACCATCGATAAAGTTTACCGTGACCGCGCGCTCTGTGATGCAAGCTCCCACCCTTTCGCACAGTGCGCGAAAGGATCGGCCACCCGGGGGATCGGATTCCGTTGCGCTGGAGATCCCTCGCCCCGCTGGTGAAAGCGCGGGGCTTCGGGATGACGCCCCGGTTACTCTTTGTCCCTGGCATTTTCCTGCGTGGTTAGATTTGGCGGGCAGCAGTGTCCGCCCCATACGATCCCCGCTAGTTTCCCGGCGTCGCCGATGGTACCGACAATTCCATAGGTCCCTTGGGCAGGCTCAGGGCAGGCTCTTCGGCCCGCAAAGGGCGCGGGCCTCAGGATGACAAGGGCTGTGGTAGTCCCCGCATTGCTTCTGACCCTAGTCTGTGTCTGGGGGTAGGGCGGGGGTTTTGTCGTTGATGAAGTAGTTGGCGTCTAGGGGGGCGGGGATGGTTTGGAAGACTCGGGGGACCTGGGTTAGGTTGAAGAATTTGCGGAGGTCGGTTTTGGCGCGGGCGTCGGCGAAATTTAGGGAGCCTTCGGCTATGTTGAAGTTGTGCTCGACGAAGCGGAGGATGGTGCCGAAGTCGAGGCGATTGTTGTTTATGAAGGCGGCCGGAGTGTAGGCGGAGACTACGATCAGGGGGACGCGGAATCCGTACTGGTAGTCGCCTTGGGCTCCCGTTAGGAAGGTGGGGGAGACGTGATCGTACCAGCCTCCCCAGTCGTCCCAGGTGATGATTATGGCGGTGTTGTCCCAGTAGACTTCGTTGTCTTTGCACTTGGGGTTGTTGCCGATGGCGTTGACTATGGAGGCTACCCAGGAGGGGCCTCCGCCGGTGTTGCCGTTGGGGTGATCGGAATTCTGGCCGGAGGGGATGACCCAGCTTACGCTGGGTAGATTGCAATTGGTGATGTCGGTTAACACCTGCGCCGGGGCGGTGTTCACGTTGTTGACCCAGTCGGTGCCGGTGCAGACTCCGCCGGTCGGTTTGCTGGGGACGCAGATGTGGTTGATGGCGTTGGGAGCGGTCCAGATGGAGCCGGTGCCGGTGCCGGATGTGTAGTACTTCCAAGTGATTTTGTTGGTATCGAACAAGTCCGCCATAGTTTGGTGCTCGAAGCAGGGGTAGATTTGCTGGTCTTCATGGCCGCTGGAGTCGATCAATTCTACATATGTGGTCGCGATGGCTATGCAGCCGGCGACTGTGCCGGAGATGTCCGGATTTACATTTTCGGCGGCGAAGGTGCCGATGGCATCGTCGGCGGCGCTGGGGGCAGAGGTGCCTCCGAAGAGGAATTGGTGGGCGGGGAAGCTTGGTCCCTGATTGGTTTGGAACATGTAGTTGGCCCAGCCGTAGGAGGTGGCGAGGGTGAGGTAGGGGTTGAGGATGGAGGTGGAATTGTCTACGTAATGGTACGGGGGCTTGGATGGGCAGGAGCCGTAGCAGTAGTTGTTGGCGCCGCCATCCATTTTGCAGGTGCCGCTGGAGGTTTTGTCGCACATGTCGGTGAAGGCTGAGTGCGCATGGCTGGGATCGTAAGCATTGTCGAGCTGGACCGTGGTGGGCTGAGTGGTGCCCGTAGAGGAAGTCTTATCCAGCCAGTTGCTGGTTTGAATGTCGTACTGGGAGCCGGTTGGCTTGGTACTGCAGGAGGCGCTGGTGCCGAAGGGCGCGCTGCACAGGCCCTGGAAAAGATGATCGGGCGTGCGGTTTTCCTGAATGACGATGATTACGTGCTGGAAGCTGGAGATCTGGGCATGGGCTAGCATGGCTCCAAAAAAAGTGAGCAGAAGTAGAACCTTGGCTGTCGGCTTCATGCGTTTTTCTCCGCGGCCTTCATTGGTTGAAGTTTGTTGGTCGAGTATTGTTGGTCGAATGTCGATCCGTTGACCTTGATTTAGTCGACCATGGTGATTCGTTGGTTGTACGTTGCGAGCCGGACACAGAGAGCACACGAGCGCCTTCCAGCTAGTTAGGGGAGGATGCCACACTGCAAACAACTGAAGTCTCTCGTATGGCGACAGGATTATAGCCCAGGAACGGCGGGCAGGGTCAAGACATTCGATAGGGACTAATTTCTCTTTTTCCGCATTATCTTTTGCTGTGAGTACCGGGTTTTCCTAAGTCCTGACCGACATCGAGGATCCAGTAGTTTCCGAGGCGCTTCGCCGACGGAATGCTACGATAAGGTTCGCCGCTCCGATTCGTCGTTTCCGAAAGTCATGGACACCCCGCAGCAGCCTTCATCGCTTCCGAACTTTCTCTACGGCACCGCATGGAAAGAAGAGGGCACGGCAGCGCTCTTCGAACTAGCGCTGCGCGTGGGGTTTCGCGGGATCGATACGGCCAACCAGCGGCGGCACTACTTTGAGGCTGGAGTGGGTGAGGGGTTGGCGGCCGCATACCGCGCGGGAGTGGTTACACGCGCGGATCTTTTTCTGCAGACGAAGTTTACTTACCGTCCTGGTCAGGATCATCGCCTGCCGTATGATCCCGTGGCCAGCCTTTCAGTGCAGGTTGCGCGATCGCTGGCTAGTTCGCTGGAACATCTGGGGACCGATCACGTCGACAGCTTGGTGCTGCACGGGCCGGCCTCCGGCTACGGCTGGACTGATGCGGACGCCGAAGTTTGGCAGGCGATGACGAAAGAGCGCGACGCCGGGCGCACGCGGTTGCTTGGCGTCAGTAATGTCTCGCTGCGGCATCTGGAGCAGATGGCGAACGTTCACTCGGAAGCCCCGGCGTTCGTGCAGAACCGCTGCTACGCACGCTTAGGCTGGGACCGCGAGGTGCGCCGGTTCTGCAGCGAGCGGGAGATCGTCTATCAGGGATTCTCGCTGCTCACCGCGAACGTGGAGGTGCTGCGGAATCCTGTCGTAACTGGCCTCGCTACGCGGCTGGGCGCTACCGCGGCGCAGATTGTGTTTGCCTTCGCGAGCGCGGCTGGGATGTTGCCGCTCACTGGCACGTCGAACGCCGAGCACATGAAGCAGGATTTGGCCAGCCGATCGCTGGCGCTTTCGCCCGATGCGGTGCAGGCGATCGAGTCGCTCGCGGAGTGAGCCTAGAATCGCTTTCTCAAAAATTCAAAGAGGATATAACCGAAGAGGGCGGCGGCCGCGGCGATTTCAAAATTTGCCAGTGTAAGAATATCTCGGATTGCCCAAGCCAGCCCTCTTTTGGAGCCCATGCCTGAGCGCTCAAATTCTCCCATCAAGAGGTTGGAATAGAACAAGAAAATGATAAAAGCTACCTCGATTACCGCCCTCCAGGCATTTTTGCTCATAAAAAAGTGAAGCGATGCTCAATATAGCAACATTAATCTGTTAAAGCAGCAACCAAGACTGCCTCGCTACGCTCGGCTGAACCCTTCGACTTCGCTCAGGGCAGGCTCACGAGGCGCCCGTTCCCACACGAGTTGGACAGCCGAGGCGGCTGTCTCCACATGAGCGTCTTGGCTAGCTGAGACGCCACCCTATTTCGGGGTGTCGAGCAGCGATAGCGCTTGTTCTGTAGTGATGAATTTTGCCCCCAGAGCTTGCAGTTCAGCCACGGTGCGTTCTCCATCCTCCGCCTTCAATGTTTCGATCGCGTCCTTGACCACCGAGACACGGCGGCCGCGTTCCAGCAATCCCTTAGCCGCTAAGCGAACGCAGTATTCCGTCACCACGCCAAAGACTACGAACTCTGCATCTTTCCCCAATCGCTTGACTAGTTCGTCTGCGTGGCGGCTTTCGAAGATGTCGAGCGTTTGTTTCTCGAGATGAATCTGCTGGTATTGAGAAAGATCGCGCGGCAACGTTGCCGTGGGATCGTTCGGGACGGTGAAGACCTTCTCCGTCAGCGCTTCTGGAACATACGCGGAGCCTGGAGTGCCTTTGATGCAGTGCGGGGGAAAGATTTTGAACTCGGGATCGTCCTTCGCGTGGTAGTCACCATGCGAGACTAGGAAGACGCGGCCCTGGCGGGCTGCGTCGGTGAGCCTGCGAATGTTGGGGAGCAAGCGTTCGGCGCCGGGAACGTAGAGCTTGCCGCCGGGGAGCATGAAGTCCGCTTGCGTGTCTACTTCCCAGAAAACCAAATTGCTGGATGCCATTGCTGTTCCGCCCTATGACCGATTTTGTGCGGCGCTCTCCTAAATCTTTACCACAGAGGACACGGGGTTACACAGGGTAGTGCGACAAGAATTGTACAAATTCATGACATGGCGGTGACAAACCTGGGTCTGGCTAATCCTAGCATTGGTCTGCGCAGCCGTCAGAGAAATTGCGGACCAACCTGCTTCAATCTTGGTTTGCGGACCCGCCCCTGCCTCTGATCTGCACCGAAAAGGAGATCTCTCTATGCAGTGTCGCAGGATTGCTGTCGCCGCTTGCCTTGGCCTTGCGCTGATGTTTGTTTCCAGCTCAGCCGTGGCGCAATACACACTCACAAACCTGGTTTCGAATCAAGCGGGGGCCGCGAGACACCAGGACCCTCTGCTGGTAAATGCCTGGGGACTGGCGTACGGGCCGGGCGCGCCGTTCTGGATCGCCGATGAAGGTACGGGCTGGTCAACACTTTATAACGACAGTGGCGTCAACCAGGGATTGGAAGTCGTGATACCAACGTTCAGCGGTACTGGGACGGGCTCTCCCACGGGACTCGTCTACAACTCATCGCAGCAATTCCAGGTGGAAGGCTGGGCATCGATCTTTTTGTTTTGCACGCTCGATGGAACCATCAGCGGATGGGCGCCGCAATCGAATCCTACGCAGGCGATTGTGGCCGTGAACAACTGGAGTTCGGGCGCCATCTACACCGGCCTGGCGATTACCAACTATCCCAACGGTAGCAACTTTCTGTTTGCCGCAGACAACTGGAACAACAAGGTGGATGTATATGACGGCAACTTCAATCTGGTCACTTCGTTTACCGATACGTCGCTTCCCCCGGGCTTTGCGCCGTTTGGCATCCAGGACATCGACGGTCAGGTCTATGTAGCCTTTGCCAGCACATCCGGAGGAAAGGGCGGCTACATCGACATCTTCACAGAAGCGGGAGTGTTCGTGAAGCAATTGACGAGCAGCTCGAAGCTGAATCAGCCATGGGGATTCGCGGTTGCTCCCTACAACTTTGGGCGGCTGAGTAAGGCTCTGCTAGTCACGAATAACCTCAACACGACCGGAGTCATCAACGGTTTTAACATCAACACGGGGAAATTTATCGCCACGCTATCGTACAGCGAGGGCAAGCCCGTCTACATCGATCAAATCTGGGGCATCGAGTTTGGCGGCGGATCGCAATATGACGGTGGGAAGAACGAACTCTTCTTTACCGCCGGCCCCAACAACAACACGAACGGAACGTTTGGAGTGATTCGAGTGGCTAAATAGCCGGATGGCGTGAGGTCGATTCAGTCAGGTCGATTCAGTCAGATCGTTTCAGCGAAGGCCGTCTGCGAGGGCGGCCTTTTGCCTTTGTGGAGAGGCTGCGGGGGCGCTGACGGGTTTGCCTGGTTTTTAGCTGATTATCGTGGCTGAGGAGGGCGCCTGCTCCTGAATAAACGACAGCAGACTCGTCTGCAAAGCACTCTTGCTCTCCTCCGGCAGATCAACGAAGCGAAAGGGCTGCAGCCAGCCTTGGGTCGCCCACATGGGAAACATAATCTCGGCCTTTTCGCGGATGGTAGTGTTGCCGAGATGGAAGATCAGCTCGACTTTGAGTTTTTCGTCGAGCGGTTTTTCCACGTGCATGAGGCCGCCGGTAGTGGAAAGCTGATGCAGTTTGCCCCGCACCTCGCGCCGGTTGGGCAGCCGCATGAGAGTCAGGACAGATCCGCGGAACTTGACGCGAAAGGGACGCACTTCTTTCTGGGGAGTGTTCACGGCCGAAGTTGGAGCAGGGGCGACAGATTCTGGCGTCTGCGACATCGTACGTAAAGTATGGAGCCTCGCGGCTGTCGAGACGAGGTTACGAAAGAACGAGAAGCAGTGGCTAGTGGCCAGTGGTCAGTGTGATTCGCCTGGCTTTCAGGGGTCGGTTTGGTTTACTGACACCTGACCCCTGGCCACTGGCCACTATTTTCTGCCGGGATGAGCCTCGCCGTTGCCGGAGAACAAGTTGTAGGGCCAGGCATTCTTGCCCTTGCTTGGGCCCGTGTTGCCTGTGGAGTCAGGGCTAGCAGCGGGGGCGCAATTCCAATCCTGCGGCGGATCGGTGATCCCCCACACGTTTCCGTGGTTGTAGAGTGCCACTCCGATAAGAAAGTATTTCCCGTCATTGCCCAACGGCAGGCAGGTTGCCACGCGGGCGGAGGCGCTTCCGCCGCCCGGGAGATCGTTCAGCAGCACGGGAGTTTCGAGGGGCAACGCCTGCGACGCCCTGAATCCGCAGCCCTGGGGGCTAACCACCAAAGCCACACACTGCGCAGAGAAAGGATGCATGCGGTCGAGACTGGTGACGGTCAGGGGTATCTCTACGCGCAATCGCGTGCTGCGCCTCGCCGCTCTGGGTGTGAGGATTTCCATCTCTGTTGATTGCTTCGTCGGCAACGCCCTGACTATGTAGTTTTACAGAAATGAGAGAGAAAATGAGGATGACGGAAGTAACCTTCGCCTGAGCTGGAACCACGGTGGATTGCAGGTTTCCCGGTCGCCTCGAACGCTGTCTTCCCCCGTCAGTCTGCCCTGTTAAGATGGCTCGGCATCAAACCATCAGTGAAGCCATATCAGTGAACTCAGGACCCGCAACATCTGTGGACCGATCAATATCAACTGCTCCAGGTGCGCCCGAATGGGACCTTGTGCTGGCGGCAAGCTGCACTAATGCGCGGGAGAGCGATTTCGACCGGATCCGGGAGTTGATCGAGAAAGCGGTCGATTGGGAGGCTGTGCTTCGGCTCGCCGATCATCACGGCACAACGGCGCTGCTTTATCGAAAGCTCTCACGCGTAGACGACTTTGTGCCTGCGACCGCGCTCGCGGCCCTCCGGCAGAGTTACGAAACGAACGTCCACAAGTCACTTTTTCTGGCGCGCGAGCTGATTCGCATTCTGGATTGCCTCGATGCGATCGGGATCGAAGCGATCCCATACAAGGGCCTCGTGATGTCGGAGATGTACTACGGCGACATGGCGCTGCGCCGATCCGGCGACATGGATTTGTTTGTCCGCGGACGCGACGTGGGGCGCATCAAGAACGCCGTTCGCGATTTGGGATACACGTTGCGCATGCCCATTCCTGAAGAGGCCGAAAAGGATTACATCGCTTCGGGATACGAATGCACATTTGACAGCCCCGCGGGAAAGAATTTGCTGGAGTTGCAGTGGGCGCTGCAGCCGCGCTTCTACGCGGTCGATTTCGACATGGATGGACTATTCGAGCGGGCGGTCAATGCAGCGGTCTCGGGCCGCCGCGTGAAAACGCCTTCCCCCGAAGATCTGCTGCTGGTGCTCTCCGTGCATGCCGCGAAACACGTCTGGGGCCGGCTGATCTGGCTTTGCGACATTGCACAGATTCTCAAGCTGGGGAACTTGAATTGGGAGTGGGTGCAGGCTCGCGCCCGGGAACTGGGCATCGAACGCATTCTGCACGTCACGTTGCTGTTGGCGAACCGGCTTCTGGCCGCGGAGATTCCGGCAGCGATCGGAACAGAAATTCTTGAGGACCGCTCTGCGCAAGCTTTCGCCAACGAGATCGCCGGGAACGTTGCGCGGGGAGTTTCTTACGAAGAACAACAGGTATCGTATTTCCGCCTGATGATACAGCTTCGCGAGCGCAGAGCGGATCGCTTGCGTTTTCTCACGCGGCTGACGTTCACACCCGGCCCGGGCGAGTGGGAAGCGATTCGCCTGCCCAGACCGTTGTTCCCCCTCTACCGCCTGGTGCGTCTGGCGCGGCTTGCATCCAGATTCGCGCGTGGATAACCTGGTGCCTCAGGGGCTGAAGCCAGCGATGCTTTTGGGTCGCCTTGCGGCGCGGCTGAAGCCGTGCCCTGATACTTACCACAGATTTTAGCCGCGGTCGCGCGGGGGATTTACCAGCCACTTCAACACCATGTTCACCAGGCTGAGCACAATCGCGCCGATGAATGCCGCGGTGAAGGTGCGTACCCGAAAACCCGGCGCGAGCAGCGCCGACGCGAGTTCGAGCATCAGTGCATTGATCACGAACCAGAAGAGTCCCAGCGTGAGCAGAGTCAGTGGGAAGGTGATGATCTTCAGCAACGCTCCAAGGGTCGCGTTGATCAGGCCAATCACGAGGGCGGCAATTAGAGCCGCCATGGGGCCGCTGACCGAGATGCCCGGCACTATCCGGGACACAATCCACACGGCCAATGCACTTAGAACCCAGTTTATGAGCAGTCGCATCTTTTCGCTCCTTTGTGTCAGTCAAATGGAGGACGCAACGTAGTCTGCCTACGAACTATATCAATAAGCCATGGGATCAGTCCTCGGGCCGCGATCAGGAAGACATGATCAAGCCCAAGTTCTGGTTCCGGATCTGGTTCTCGTGGTAACTCGTTCGTACACTCCCTTTTGGTAACCCTTGGTAACCATGCACTTCGCGCTTCCAGCCGTACAATTGCCCTAGTCCGACCGGCCACCTCCGTAACAGGAGTTTGGCCAAGTGGCTCTCTGCCGGGTAACACGTCCCCGGGGGAGTTTCTCGGTTTTAGAAGGCTCTCGGTTAGAGTCTGTTGGTTTAGACCAGGTCTGGAGTTCGTACTCTTATGGCGTTCGGTTTCGGATTCAACAAACAGAAGGTTCTCAGCGCTGCGGAGAAGTACGTCCAGCAGGGCAAGATGCAAAACGCCATTGCTGAGTACGAAAAGGTTCTCAAGGCCGATCCTAAGGATCTCACGGTTACCAACACCGTCGGCGATCTTTACTCACGCCTCGGTGATGCCGACAAAGCCACCGAATGCTTTAAGACCGTAGGCGATGCCTATGCCAATCAGGGTTTCACGGTCAAGGCGATCGCCATGTACAAGAAGATCAGCAAGCTCAAGCCGTCGCTGGAGAGCGTGCTGAAGCTGGCGGAACTCTACACCCAGCAGGGATTGTTCAACGACGCGCGCGCCCAGTATCTGCAGGTCGCCGAAGAATTCCTGAAATCGGGCGCGCTGGACGATGCAGTCCGCATCTTCCAGAAGATTCTGGAAATGGATCCGGAAAACACAAACATGCGCGTCCGGCTGGCCGAAGTCTACGTACGCCTCAACAAGAAAAACGAAGCCTGGCAGATTTTTTCCGCCGCTGCCGAAACTTTGCGTTCCAAGGGATCGCTGAGCGGAGCGGAAGAAGTTTTGCGGCGCATGCTCACGCTCGATCCCGGCAACAGTTATGCGCTCCTCATGCAGGGACGCAATCTGCTGGAGGCTGGTGATGCCGAAGGCGCCATCGAATCCCTGCAGAAAGTTTCCGATCTCGATTCCAACCCCGATGGCCTGCGCGACTTGCTTAAGGCTTACCTGAAGACGGGCCGCCTGTCTGATGCCGGTACTCTCGCCAGCAAGCTCATGGCTGTTCACAACGACCTGACGTCTATCTCGACATTTATCGATGCCCTGATGCAGGCCGGACAGTATGAGAATGCGCTCCAGGTGTATGACCAGCATGCCGAGCGCATGCTGGCCGAGGATTCCGACAAGGTTCTAAACAACCTGCATTCCATCATCGGGCATGTGCGCGAAAATCCCGCGTCGCTTGAGAAACTTCTGGACCTCTTTCAGAAAGCCGGAGAGAGCACTCACATCACCGAAGTCATCGAATTGCTGGCTCACGCATCGGTACAGTCCGGCGATCTGGTCCGGGCTCGCGATCTCTATCAAAAGCTGGCGACCATGGAGCCGGGCAACCCCCTGCACATGGCCAATTATCAACAAGTGGTCAGCCAACTCGGCGGGGAAGCCAGCGCCAAGCTGATTACTGCGGAAGAAGCAGCCGTGATCGTCGATGAACTCGAGGCTACTGCTCCTTCCATCCATCAGCACTACTCCGATGCGGTCGCCCTGGCCGTTCGTTCCGCGCTCACTGACGCCGAACTTTTTATTTCCTATAACATGCCGGCCAAAGCTCTGGGGCCGCTGATGGCAGCCCTGCCGCAGGCGCCCAACGATTTGCGCCTGAACCAGCGTCTGGCTGCCCTGCATACCCGGGCATCGCGCTTCGCCGAAGCCGGCGTCTGCTGCCGAACTTTGCAGAATGTTTACTCTGACGCGGGCTATCCCGAAGAGGCTACCCGCTACGGTGAACTCGCCGGGCGCTATGAAGAGCGATCCGCAGCATCTGCTCTCGCCGATGCCTCCGTTCAGCACTCTACCTCTGCGGCAATTCCGGAAGAGGCTCCAAGCATCGCCGTGGCTTCGACTCCCTGGCCGACGACTTCGCCCGTGGCGGCGGAAGCAGCCGAATTCGCCATCGTTGACGATTCAACCGACAATCAGAACGACGTTCAGCACGGCACCCAGCCCGCAGCGCCCGTTGCCGAATCGCGCACCGCTCCCGCAGAAATTGATCTTTCCTCCGAGTGGGATGACGCCATCACCATTGAAGCCGACGCTTCATCTGCCGAACCTGCGGAGAGCGAGATCACGGATGTTGCCGGCGCCCGAGAAATCCCCGCAACCAAGCTCGACCAGGGCAGGCACGACAAAACATCGCTTGATCCGGAGAAGGCCAACGAAACCATCGAGGAGATCCGCTTCTATCTCGAGCATGGCATGCCCGAGCAGGCCGCGGCCGCTTTCGAGAAGCTTCAAATTTTCACCGATGACGAAGCCGTCTTGTCGACCCTCGAAGCCGAAATCGAGGCCGGGTCGCAGCACACACCCGCTGCGGAGGAAGTGACCACGGTCGAAGCTGTCTCTGAATTCGCCACCGATTCGCCGGAAGGCGAATTCACTGTGGAAGAGATTTCAGCCGCTGCACCAGAATCCGCGGCGGTTGTTGAACATGTTTCTCCCGAACCGCCGCCCCTGGTGGCGGAAACGCACGCCGCGCCTGAACTCCACCATGAGCCCACGGTGGCCGATCCTCTGGTGAACGCGACAGCGCCTGGAGTTCTGCAGGAATTCGTTTCCGACCTTGAATCTTCTCTGGGCGACAGTTTCCTTCCCGGGACCATCGCGCCTGGAGCCGAGCCCGCCTTCGAGCAGGCTTCTGCCCAAGCGCCCGCATCTGAGCCCGCGCTCCAACCGGACGAGGCTAAGCCCGAACTCGAGCCTGTCGGGAACGCCGCGCCTACCACCTTCGGCCTGTCCCAAGCCGAACCCATGGGCGAGTTCGTCGCGGATCTGGAAGCCTCTCTGGGTGACGATTTCCTCAAGGGAGCGCCGGTTGCCGAACGAGAGCCCACGCCTCAAGCCGCACCGCAAATTGAGACCACTGTCGCTTCAGCTACAGCGCCGCAACGGCCCGTGCCCATGCCGGCCTCGCCAGTCAGCGCTCCAGCCGCAGCCAGCGCCGCAGCCGCCGCAGCGTCTTCCGGTGCTCAAGCACTTTCCTCATATGCTCCAGCCCCAGTCGCGCATCAGCCTGCGCCGCCCGCACCAATACCACACATTCCGCCAGTCATTCCCAGCGCGCCCGCAGCCAAGACGTCCCCATTCGGCGAAGATGCCGGCGTAGACCTCGCGGAAATGTTCGGCGAACTCAAACAGGACCTCGAAGCCGGCGCTGCGACTACAGAAGAAGATCCCGAAACCCATTACAACCTCGGCATCGCCTTCCGGGAAATGGGACTGCTCGACGAAGCCATTGGCGAGTTGCAGAAGACCTGCCAGGCGGTTGACCGCGGACATCCTTTCCCGCAGGTCATGCAAACCTACACCTGGCTGGCCCAGTGTTTCCTCGACAAAGGTCTGCCTGAGGCCGCGATTCGCTGGTATACCAAGGCCCTCACCGCCCCCGGCATCGACGAAGAGACGCGCACCGCTCTCCACTACGAACTCGCCGCGGCCCACGAGACTGCCGGCGACAAATCCTCCGCGCTCAAGCATTTCATGGAGGTTTACGGCCGCAACATCGATTATCGCGACGTGGCCGAGCGCATCAAGCCCTTGAAGTCGTAGAATATCCCGATGGGTTTTGTCCCTTACTCCTTCTTCTCGACACGTGGTGGATCGATCGTCCCCCTGCGCCTGATTCCAGCCCCGCTGCAGCGGAGCGCCATGTGAGCGATCCCAAATTGCCAGTTGAAACCAGCCCAGCCACGCCCGGACAACCGGTGACCACGCCTGCCCACAGCAGCTTGCAACTCTGGGTGCACCGCACCTCCGTTTTCCTTTTCGTACTGATCAGCGCGGTCGCCGGAGTGCTGCTCGTGATCCTGCCCTGGACCCCCGAGTGGACGGACAATTATCTTCTGCTCTCCTATCCCGGACTTCGTACTCTGGTCACGACCGGTTTTTTTCGAGGTATCTGCAGCGGTCTGGGATTGCTCGACATCTGGATCGGCTTCTGGGAGGCCCTCCACTACCACGAAGATTCATAGCGCCGAAGTAGTGCGGGCAGCGCGTGGCAATGCCGCCCTGAGTCGCATACACTGGATTTCAAAATGCAGTTTCGAACCTGAGTCTCGACATGACCAACAAACTTCAACCCGCGCCTCTCGCCTACAAGAACGAGCCTTTTCTCAGCAGTCCCGACGGTCGCATTCTCCGCATCCTGGCCGAGTATCAGGAGCCGCTGGCCCGCTTTCGCCGCGAGCAGATTCAGGATACGGTCGTGTTCTTCGGCTCGGCCCGCTTCCACGGAGGCGTCGCGGCCCGCAAGAATCTCACTGCTGCGGAAAGAAATGACGCCAAGGCTCCGGCCGCGCAACAGCAGAAGAACGTAAAGCAGGCCTTGGCCGCCGTCGATATGGCCCGTTACTACGAAGACGCGCGCCGTTTGGCTTTCCTTCTCACCGAATGGTCCATTCAGATTCCTGCCCGCCGCCGCCGCTTCGTGGTCACCACGGGTGGTGGTCCCGGCATCATGGAGGCCGCCAACCTCGGTGCCCACGAAGCCGGAGGCAAAACCATCGGCCTCAACATCAATCTGCCGTTCGAACAATTCCCCAACCCCTATATCACTCCCGCGCTCAACTTTGAGTTCCACTATTTCTTCATGCGCAAGTTCTGGTTCGCCTATCTCGCCAAGGCGCTGGTGATTTTTCCCGGCGGCTTCGGCACCATCGACGAACTTTTTGAAATCCTGACTCTGGCGCAGACCGACAAACTCGCCAAGAAAATTCTCGTTGTCATTTACGGCAGCGAATACTGGCATCGCATCATGAACTTCCAGGCCTTTGTCGACGCCGGCACGGTTGCTCCCGAAGACCTCAACCTCTTCAAATTTGTAGATACACCAGAAGACGCCTTCACATTCCTGCGCGACGGCCTGACCGAATACCACCTGGGCGGCCAGCCAAAGAAGGAAAAGGAACAGGAAGTCTTGCCTGAAATTGCGAAAACCAGGCCTTGAACGCACTGAAAGATGCTTTTGGCCTTACCCTGTGAAACCCTGTGTCCTCCGTGGTTAAGGTTTTTTTGCTCTAAACTGACAGCTGAAAGCCAATGGCGAAAAGCTGTCTCCTTTACTACGTTACCGATCGTAAAGCCTTCCCCGGCGACGAGCGCAAGCGTCGGCTTCGTCTCCTGGATAAAATTGCCGAAGCCGCCGCCAACGGCGTTGACTACGTCCAGCTCCGCGAAAAAGATCTCACCACGCGCGAACTGGAGTCGCTGGCCCGCGAGGCAATGCAAATCATCTGTCAGGAAGGAGAACTGGCCACTGGCCACTGGCCACTGACCACTGCTCTCCTTATCAATTCCCGCACCGACGTGGCCCTCGCCGCTGGAGCCAAGGGTGTTCACCTCCCAGCCAACGACATCTCTCCGCAAGAAGTACGAGCCGCGTGGAAATGTGGCGCGGGCGCTCTCGCCCGCGAAATCTCACGAGATCCGCTGATAGCAGTCTCCTGTCACCAGCCAGAAGGAGTATTCAAAGCCGCAACCAACCAAGCCACTTTCGCCGTCTTCGCGCCCATTTTTGAGAAGAAAGATGCGCCCGGAACCACTCCCGCCGGTCTCGAAGCTTTAAGCCAAGCCTGCAAAGCGAGGATTCCAGTGCTGGCACTCGGAGGAGTGACTCTGCAAAATGCCGAATCCTGCCTGCAGGCTGGCGCAGCCGGCATCGCCGCCATCCGCCTCTTCCAGGAAAACGACATCGCCACAATCGTGCGCAAGTTGCGCGGCTAAAAGGAGGGTGGAGCAGGCCTTCAGGGCCTGCATCAAGAGAAGGCTAGGTCGATGGGCTTTAGCCCCTGAGGCATCTACGCCTCCACAAAACAAAGGCCACACTGCAAAAGCAGCGTGGCCCTAATCATTCTCCCACTACTGTGCCGGACTCTCCGAAACACTCGGAGTAGCTGGCGCACTCGCCCTCACCTCAGATGCCGTCACCGGATTGATCTTCGCCGTAGCCAGAATCTTTTCCAGCCGCCCGAAGACTTCTTCGCGATCGACATGCTTCGTGCCGCCCTGGTTTTCGATGCCAGTAGTAATCACACGGAGCGCGAACTCATAGCAGGCTCCATTCTCGAAGACGTGAAAGTACTTCGAGGTTATCTCACGAGTCCCTTGGCTGGCAGTGTTTTCCGTAGACTGCAGTTCCATGTCGCCGATCATCAGCTTGGGAAGCTGTGCCGTAGCCTGCACTGCGGGATCGGCCGGGGCTGCGGGGTCGGGTTGCGGCACGGAGAATTCTCCGCACTGCTCCGCCGTGAGTGTTTTGTTCACGCTGACGTTGAAGAAGGCCGAGGCCAGATCGCTGTTGGCATAAACCGACTCGGGAACTGCAACCGCTGCCAGCGCGACTCCACCGGGCTGCACAAAGTCCATGGGCACCGGATCGGACGATACAAGTTCGTTGGCGGCGTCGCCGGTCTCCAAGGCATACTTGCGGGGATATTGAAACGATACGCCGGAAGTCTTGTCCGCATAAGTCACGGTCGCAGGCGCTTTGCGGACGACTTTCTTGTGTACGCGCTTAACGGCGGCTTGTAGCGCAGGCGTCGCAGGCGCGGCCGCTGGAGTGGTGACTGCGGGCGGCGCCGGTGGAGTCATTGCGGACTGGTTGGATGAGCTTTCGGTTTTCGGTTTTTCGCTCGAGCATCCGACGGCCACTGCACAGACGATCAGAAGCGCGGCGAATATAAATGTGCTGGTGTTCTTACCAAGGTTAATCTTGCCCCACGCTACGGAATCATTCGTTGCCTGGGTATCGGAAAACGTACTGCGAACTGTCGCGGTGCGAAACAGGTTGATACGGGTCATGTTGGTCACCTCCTGCTGCTGAGCAGCGCAAGTGATAGTGCACGGAGTTAGCCAACCAGGCGGGCGTTGATTTTACGCGGGTTAGGGCAGAGCGGGATGCCCGTGATCGTGGTGGCCCAGACACGATGTGGGCGGGGCGACACGAAAATCATGCCGCGAACTTCGAGTAAAGTCGCCGGATGTTCTCCCAGCCCCCGGCTTGGCCGTTCTCCGCGTCCTCCGCGATTAAGAGCCTTTTACTCAAACTGTTTCCGAAAGGCCGCCAACTGCTGGCGTATTTCCGCAACCTCTTTTTGCAGTTCTGCCACTTCGCTTTCGAGGCTCGTAATGCGGTCATCCTCGGCCACGGGACTGGCTGCCGCCCGATCCGGTGGTGCGGCCTCCGCCGGCGCCTCCCCAGAAAACAGATGCATGTAGCGCGACTCCTTCGTGCCCGGCTGCCGCGGCAACACGGCTACCAGCGGAGGCTGTCTTTGGCTCAACTTCTCGATCGTCGCGTGGACGTCTTCCAATTCCTCGAAGCGATACATCCGTTCACTCCGGCCTCGCAATTCGCCTGGAGCTTGCGGGCCACGCAGCAGCAGCACGCAGAGGATCGCAATTTCGCGGCGGTCGAAGTTGAACACTTCCTGCATGCGGTGCTCGTATTTCGTGACCCGGCTGTCGGCGCCGCTTGCGGGCCCCGCCAGCCGCTGCGTTTGCAGCGAGTCCAGCGCCGCGCGCACCGCATCCTCGGCCAGCGTCATCACGGGATCGCGGTTGTTCTTCTGATTGCACGCGTTCACCAGCGCATTGAGCGACAGAGGATAGTAATCGGGAGTCGTGATGTCTTTCTCGATCAACGCTCCCAGCACTCTAACTTCAACGTCACTCAGCAGATCCACGCGCACCACCATCGAGAAAAGTTGTTCTCGGAATTTTACTGGAGTTCTGGAGCAGCCGAACAGGATATGCTAAGCAGCTGTGTGACGCGTGCATGGGTTTCCTTGAAATGAATCTTCCGCTCTGCGCAGGGCTGCTCACCCGTGGGGCTTTCCCGTGGGTTCTGAAATTTCTCAAGCCGGCCGCGGCCGTGGCCTTACTCGTGTACTTGCAGATCAGGTTCCCGCGGTCATGGGCTGGGTCGCTCGGTCTGGAGCGGGTGGAACGATTGGGAAAGAGGATCGCGTCGAGAAAGGCGCTTTGCGTCTTTCTGGTTGGACTGTCGCTGCTGGTGATTCGAGCCGCAGTAATCTCCGTCTCCGGAATTCCACTGCCCCGTTATCACGACGAGTTCAGTTACCTGCTTGCCGGCGACACATTTGCGCACGGGCGCCTGACCAATCCGCCTCACCCGATGTGGATGCATTTCGAAACTTTCCATGTGATCTGGCACCCGACGTATATGTCGATGTATCCGCCGGGCCAGGGCCTGGTGCTGGCAGCCGGAGAAATTCTGGGTTGCCCATGGATTGGACAGCTACTCACCGCAGGGCTGATGTGCGCGGCTATCTGTTGGATGCTGCAAGGTTGGATTCCGCCGCGCTGGGCGCTGCTCGGAGGAGTGCTTACCATTCCTCGCCTCGGCCTTCTCAGCTACTGGACCAATGGATACTGGTGCGCGTGCCTTCCCGCACTTGGCGGAGCGCTGGTGCTCGGGGCTTTGCCCAGAATTAAACATCATTTGCGCCGCCGCGATGCCGTGATCATGGCGGTCGGCTTGTTTATCCTCGCGAACACACGTCCTTATGAAGGATTCCTGCTGAGTGCAGGAGTAGCAGTAGCGCTGTTCGCATGGATGGCCGGGAAAAACCGCCCTGCGCTGCGCATTTCGCTGGCGAAGATTGTGCTGCCGGCCGTGTTGACACTCGCTCCACTCGCGGCGTGGACCGGTTATTACTACTATCGCGTCACGGGAAGCCCTTTCCGCATGACGTATGAAATCAATCGTGCGACCTACGCCATGGGACGCTATTTCATCTGGCAAACGCCGTGGCCGCCGAAGGTATATAACCACCCAAGGATGCAGGCGCTGTACGAAAGGGAATTGAGAGAGACAGAGGAGAATCAGACAGTGCCCGGATTCATCCGGCGCTGGCGGCTCAAGCTTTATGATTTGTGGCAGGTCTACCTGGTTTCACCGCTGCCGTTTGTGCTCATTGCGTTGCCATGGGCGGTCCGCGACCGCAAGTTGCGCGTCCCCTGGATCATTGGTGGCATCTTTGCGGCCGGACTCGTGATTGAAACCTGGGGTCTGCCTCATTACTTCGCCCCGGCGACGGCATTAGTGTTCCTGATTTTGATGCAGTGCATGCGGCATGTGCGCTTATTGCGCTGGCGCGAACAGCCCGTGGGTCTGGCTTTTGTGCGGGCGGTCTCGGTGGTTTATATCGGAGCGGTCGTGCTTCGCGTAGCGTTAGCCGTGGCGCACATCCATCCCGAGTACGAATGGCAGCATGGAGATATGGAGCGGGAGTCGATCGTGCAGCAGTTGCAATCGCTTCCCGGTCAGCACGTGGTCCTGGTGAGTTATTCTCCGGACTTTGATCTTGACCGCGAGTGGGTCTACAACCGTGCCGACATTGATGGCTCGAAAATTGTGTGGGCTCGCGACATGGGGCCCGAGAGAAATCGGGAATTGTTAGCGTACTATCACGGCCGGCAATTCTGGATGGTGCATGCCGGTTCTTCCCCGCTGCGGCTGGAGCCTTATCGCGAATCCGCAAACGAAGGCGATTACTAGGGTAGGTGCTTGGAGATGGAGCGAGAGAGGAGTTGCATCAATGACCTGGATTCGAACCATACCGATGTCGGAGGCCGATGAGAAGCTGCGTGATGCGATCGAGGCGCAGCGCCAGCTGTATCCCAAAGAGTATGCCGACCCGGTGCATCCGGATGAGTCGGGCGGGTTGACGATTGTGGGATCGCACACGCTGATTCCGGAGGCGCTGTATCACTCGTTCGCCACGTTTGGAGCACTGATGTCGCCGGAGTTGCCGCTCAGCCGGCGGCAGCATGAAATGATCACCACCATGGTCTCGATCACCAATCGGTGCGTGTATTGAATCGAATCGCACGCAGAGTTTCTGCGTCGGGTGACGCTGGATAAAGAGTTGGTGGGAGCGCTGGAGAAGGACTACACGAGCGCGCCCATCACGCCGCAGGAGCGCCTGATGCTGGACTATGTAGTCAAGCTGACCAGGGACGCGACCAAAGTTTGGAAGGATGACATTGAAGGTCTTCGAGCCGTAGGATTTGACGATCGCGGGATATTGCAGATCACGCTGATTGCGTCTTGGTTTAACTATATTAATCGGGTGGCGGATGCGTTGGGAGTGGGCAGGAAGTGAAGCTTCGCCTACCCCCTCTCGTTATTTTTCCACAGCCTCAATGTGACATCTGAGCTTTCGCCCAATCTGCAATTGCGCAATCATGATCGAGGCCATGACGGTCTATAGATGTCGAATCGTGCGGCCCTAAAGCATTTGTTCTCAAGATTTTGACCTCTAAGATCTTTGACATCAAGATGTTGCAGACATTTTTTGCGAAACCCGCGCCCCGCAAGGCTTTCGCAGGGGATGGGGGGAGGGGGGATACCTCAATTTTGCATCCAGTTCCCAATCCAGGAACAGCCGCGCGCAGGTTTATTTCACGAAGAAATCCACAGCTTCGGACCCGGCTTTTGCTCTTCCACTAAACTTAGACACGTGGCGCGATCAAACTTGCGTCAGTAATCCATGGCTGAGTCGTTAGCAGAGTTTTTCCTGACGAATTTTCAGGCGCATCGCGATGAACGCGCTTACGGGCAGCGCCGTGGCTACCGTATGGAGTGGTTCACTTACGGCCAGGTTGTGGAAATGGCGGTTCAGTTTTCCCGGGATCTGGCGGCGCGGGGAATCGGCAAAGGCGACCGGGTGATGCTTTGGGGCGAAAACTGCGCGGAATGGGTTGCGGCATTTTTTGGATGCGCTTTGCGCGGGGTGGTTGTGGTGCCGATGGATGATGGGGCTTCTGGGGAGTTTGTTCGACGGGTTGCGGGGCAGGTTGGGGCTCGGCTTTGGGTTTGTTCGAGAAAGCACGGGCAGTACGCGGGTGAGCCTGGTGCGGTTTCTTACGTGGTTCTGGAAGATATATCGCAGAAAGCCGGCGGGACGCCAGCGCTACCGTCGGATTCGCAGGCGGTAATTGGTCGTGAAGACATTTTGCAAATCGTTTTTACGTCCGGAACTACCGCTGAGCCCAAGGGCGTCGTGATCTCGCACGGAAATGTGCTGGCCAACATTGCACCGCTGGAGCGGGAGATGCAGCGGTATTTGAAGTATGAGCGCTGGGTGCATCCGGTGCGATTTTTGAATTTGCTGCCGTTGAGCCACGTGTTTGGGCAATTTCTTGGGATATTTCTTCCGCCGCTGCTGGGTGGGACTGTGATTTTTCAAGAGGAGTTGAAACCTTCGGAGATCGTGAATACGATCCGTCGGGAGCGGGTTTCGGTACTCGTGACTGTGCCGAGAGTTTTGCAATCGCTGAAACAGAAGGTGGAACGCGATCTTGAAGACGGTGGAAAGATCGAAGACTTCCGGCGGCGGTTCCGCGAGTCGAACGGAAAGCACTTCCTGCACCGGTGGTGGATTTTCCGCGCGATTCGCCGGCAGTTCGGAAGGAAGTTCTGGGCATTCATTTGCGGCGGCGCGGCGTTGGATGCGGAAACAGAACAGTTCTGGGATCGGCTTGGTTACGCTGCTATCCAAGGCTATGGTCTGACGGAGACTACTTCGCTAATCAGCGTGAACCATCCCTTCAAGTTGGGGAAAGGGTCGATTGGGAAGGTGCTGCCGGGTCGCGAAGTGAAGCTGGCGGAAGATGGCGAGATTCTGATTCGCGGAGGTGGAGTGGCGGCGGGCTATTGGGATGGAGGCAGGCAGCAGGTTGCCGACCGGGAGGGTTGGTACCACACCGGAGATGTGGGCGCGCTGGACGAGGCCGGCAACCTTTATTTCAAGGGGCGCAAGAAGGAAGTAATCGTAACGCCGGCTGGATTGAATATTTATCCGGAAGATCTGGAAGCGGCGTTGCGGCTGCAGCCAGAGATAAAAGATTGTGTGGTGGTGGGGATGGAGCGCGGAGGAAATGCAGAACCGTGCGCCGTGGTGATTTTGCGCGACGATCTCCGCTCCGGTCTGGGCAACGACACCAGCGTGGCGGCGGTGGTCGAGCGCGCGAACCGGGCGCTGGCAGAATTCCAGCGCATGCGAATGTGGGTGCAATGGCCGCAGAGAGACTTCCCGCGCACGAACACCCAGAAGCCGCGCCGGAACCTGATTGCCGAATTCGCCGCAAGGAAAATTCTGCAAACCGGACGGGAAGCTGTTACGAGTGACAATCCCGTGATGGAAATGATCGAGCGCATCACAGGAAGAAGCATGGAGAAATTGGATGCTGACGCGGCGCTCGATTCGGACCTCGGCCTGAGTTCGCTGGATCGGGTGGAGTTGATCAGCGCGCTGGAGGACCGGTATCAAGTGGATCTGAGCGAGACGCGCTTCAGCGCGGCGCGCACCGTGGGCGACGTGGAAAGGATGTTGAGCGGTGAGGCACGGCCGCGCGCGAGGTATCACTATCCGGGCTGGGTGTTGCGGTGGCCGGCGACTTGGTTGCGCTGGCTCGCTTACTATTTCTTGATGAGGCCGGCCATGATGCTGCTGGGGTGGCCGCGGATCGAAGGCCGGGAGAATTTGCGAGGCTGCAACGGGCCGCTGCTCGTGGTCTGCAATCATGTTAGCGACGTGGATGTGGGCTTCGTGCAGACGGCCCTGCCGGTGCGGTTGCGCAACCGGATCGCAACCGCGACTGGCGGAGAAGCATTAGAAGCCTTGCGCACCCCGGCGGCAAGCCGAGGTTTTTTCGGAAAAATCTACGACCGTGTGCAATGGCTGCTTGGGGTTTCTCTTTTGAATCTGTTTCCTCTGCCGCGGGAGGCTGGCTTCCGCCAGAGTTTCGCTTACGCCGGCGAAGCCGTGGATCATGGGTACAGTGTGCTGGTGTTTCCAGAAGGCCGCATTACGGTGGATGGCAAGATGAACCCGTTCCGCGCCGGGATTGGACTGCTTGCGAATAATCTGGGCATTCCGGTGCTACCCATGCGGATCGTAGGATTGTTTGAAGTGAAGCAAGCCGGCAGAAAGTTTGCCCGCCCGGGAGAGATTCAGGTATGCATCGGCCAGCCCATGAACTTTGCACCCGGCAGCGAGCCCGCCCAGATCGCGCGGGACCTTCAACGCGCTGTGGAAGCTTTGTAGAGGGATGGATACTAGAAAGGCCCGGATCGTCTGATCCGGGCCTTTCCTGGTTAAGTTTCACTGCACCGACTAGGTGATGGTGAGGGTGAAGGTGGCGGTTGCGGTGGTGCTTCCGCTCGTACCCTTGATGGTGATCGTGTAAGTTCCCGCTGCGGCGGTGCTAGACACATTGATTTGCATGGCCGCGGTTCCCGAGCCTCCAGTGATGCTCGTAGGCTTGAATGCTATCTTCACGCCGGTTGGCTGTCCTGAAGCAGACAGGGCAATCGTCCCGGTGAAGCCACCAGAAGGAGTGGCCGTGATCTTGACGTTGCCGTGACCGCCCGGAGCAATGCTAGCCTTCTTGGGCGCTGCGGCCAGGGTAAAGCTGCCACCCGACGTGCCAACTGTGACGGCGGCAGCAGCGGAAGGAATGCCGTTGGCGATCACATACAGTGAACTCGCACCGGTTTCAATTCCCGCGGGCACATCGAAGTTGGTGGAGACGACCGTGCTGCCCGTGGCGACAGCCATGGTGCTGTGGCCATGGGTCTTGGCATAGAAGACGTGTCCCGTGCCGTTGTTTACAATCTGCACCAGGGGATAGTTGGTGGCATCTTGGAAGTCGTCGCCGTAGGCATTGGCCTGCGACAGACCGTTGAACTGCGTTCCCGAGATCGAATAGGTCAACCCGGGGGTGAGCGTAGACGGGACGGATGTAATGGTTGGCTGCCAGGCGGAATTGTAAGTTCCCGCCGAAGTGAGGAACTCGACATCGGTGGTGAAGTCGGTATACATGATCTGCCCGTTCGGCAGGACCAGCAGGTGTCCCACGAACGAAGGTTCAGTAGCGGCGTTTGGTGGGTTTGCAATTGCGGTCATGGTGGAGCCGTCCCACTCGTAGAAATTGGCGGGCGCACTGAACGTGCCGCTATAAGCGCTGGCTTCTACGATGACGTTGCCGGTAATCTCAAGCGCGGCCGGCGCGTCATTCGCCGCATCTTTGTTGGCGAAATCCGGACCTGCGGTCCAGACTCCAGTCAATGAATCGTAAACCGCCGTGTGACCGGGTTCGCAGTCGCTGGCTCCGGTGTAGAACACGGTACCGTCTGGGCGCAAGATGGCCGGGCCCAGCTCGTAGCTGCCGCCGCCCCGCTTGCAGTTCGAATCCCAGAGTTGTTGGATGGTGCTGCCAGCAGTGGTCCACTTATTGGTTGTGGAGTCGTAGGCCTCCGAATTCGTGCCTGTGAGAACCGTATTGCTGGTGTAGGCGTCAACCGTCAGAATCTCGCCGTTGGCCAGCAGAGTCCAGCCTTCTTCGTCAAAGTCGTCGTTCTTGCCATCGGTGGAGTTGGCCAGATCGGTGAAGGTCAGTGTGCTCTCGTTGAAGCTGAAATAAGTCGGGAACGCGGCGTCGCCGAATGCGAGCGCGCAGCACTCCGCCAGCATCCAGGTTCCGTCCGGCAAAACTACAGACTGGGCATCGCCGATGTTGGTCGTGCCACTCGGCGGCGTGGTGGCGGTCCAGGTGTTGGCGACGGGATCATAGATCGCGCCCAACGACTGCCAGATGCCGGAGCAACTGGGTTTGCAATTGTATTCGCCGCCCTGGACCACAACTTTGCCATCGGCCAGAACTGCGGAACCGAAGAACAGCGGGGCGTAGCTGCCGGGCAAAGTGGCCACTTGCGTCCAGGTGCCGTTGATATAGCTGCCGGTATTGTCGGGGGTCAGAGTGTACCAATCCTGATAGTTCCCCACGCAACCGGAGCAGTTAGGCTCGGAATGCACCAGAACTCGGCCGTCGGTGAGCAGGAGCATAGAGCCGACGGAGACGGACGGAGGCGTTTTGATTTTCGTCCAGAATGCAGCCGAAGCCGGAACTTCCTGTCGCGGCGCGGAATACGACATCGTGGCGGGAGGAGGTGTGACTCCAGGCCTGTGTGGGGCGTAGAGAGGCTGGGAAATTTGGCCCGCGGCCATGACCGCCGACGCGAGCACCAAAATACCAACCAGAGAGCCTGCAGAGATGAAGCGCAACTTCATGCTGTTTCCTCGATTTTGAATTTTCTTCATAAACCAGATCGACTGTGACAGAACGGAACGGCAGGACCTACCCGGGGGAGTACAACTCCGCAGAGGAAGTTGCCGAGAGTGCACTCTGTTTCGAATCTCAGAGCCTGCGGATTATACCGCGACGACGGGCGATTCGATCCATTTGTCACGAAAATTTGACAAATAATTTTTGTGCGGCGCAGAGGACGTGGAATGTTTGCAACATCTTGCATGTTCCCGGTGGGCGTGCCAGCAAAACACTAACTTTCGACTCCAAGAGAAGCTTCGGGGAGGGCGTTGTCTCCTATTCTTCATCCATGCCGGAATCGTCCTGGTGCGGGTCGGATTCGATCTGCACTTCGGGCAAGTTCGCGGAGCGGAGTTCGCGATTGAGCGCGGGAAGATCGGTGGTCTTGAGCGCGTCCCAGCGCTTCATCATCTCCATAGCGTTGTGTTCTGTGGCCGCGACGGCTTCAGTCTGGGTTGCGGTTGGTTCGGCATCGGCTTGCCACACCTGGCCATACAAGATGGCGACTTGTCCGTTCACGCGTGTGAGAGTGATTTCGTCGGTGGGGGGCGGAGCGGCACCGCCTGACGCGCCAACAACTGCCGTGAGTTTCGTCTGAAAAGCCCGAACCGAATCGCGGGCCGGGCCGGTCGCCTGCTGAGTTAGTTTTTGCAGCGGCTCGCGAATCGAACCGGCCTGCATCACCGCCTTGGAGGTTTGGCTCAACAGCGATGCCAGGTGCGTTTCCAACTCGAATTTCTCTTCGAGGCCGGCTGACGAAGTTCTTACTCGAGGATCCATTTTGACCGTGAAGGGCGCGGTGTAACTCTTTCCATCGACAATGAGGCGCGCGGTGTAAGACCCGGGCAAAGCGGTGGGACCGAGCGGATGACGTGGCGTGTCTTCTGGAATCGCCGAGATGGGGTAGTCATGCCGGGGAGAAACTGGGGCGCGATAGCGCAGGTCCCAAACCCAGCGATGCATGCCGGCATCGGACGAGAGAGCGCGGAAAGGACGCAGCCAATAAAGAGGGATGAGCTGTTTTTTGAGATCGGCTTCTGAGACTTCAGGCTTGTCGTCGCTGGAAAATTTGCGAACCAGTTGGCCGCGGGCGTCGAGGATTTCGAGAGTGACGGGAGAAGAAGCAGGGTGCGCGAGATAGTAATCGATGATTGCGCCATCGGGGGGATTGGCGGCCATGGGTTCGTCGGGCGGAAGCGGTGTATCTGTGTTTGTATCGCGCTGCACGCGGTAGGAAGGGGCTGGAGTGAAAAGATGAGCGTTGCTCGCCGAGATCGAATTGCTGCCTTCGCGCAGTGGGGCGATGTCATCGAGAATCCAGAACGAGCGGCCGTGGGTGGCGACGATGAGGTCGTTGTCGTGAATCCAAAGATCGCGCATGGAAGTGTGCGGTAAATTCAGTTGCAGTGATTGCCAGTTGTCTCCGTCATCGAACGAGACCCAGACTGAATTCTCCGTTCCGGCGAAGAGCAGGCCTTTGCGGACGGGATCTTCGCGGACTGTATCGACTGGCCCGATTTCAGGCAGGCCTGTCACGATCAACGTCCAGTTTTTCCCACCATCATGAGTGCGGTAAATGTAAGGATGTTCGTCGTCGATGCGGAAACGGCTCACGGACGCGAAGGCGGTGTCGTCATCGAAGTGCGAGGCGCTGATTTGCGTGACCTTGCTCCAGGGCGTCAGTTCTTTCGGAGTGATGTCGATCCACTTTTTGCCGCCGTCGCGCGTTTGCCAGATGAGGCCGTCGTCGGTGCCGGCCCAAAGCGTGTTGATATTTTTGAATGAAGGCGCGAGGGCATAGATCACTCCGCGCTTTTTCTCGGCATCTTTGGGCGCGAGTGTGCCCACGCTGGCCGGGACTCCGGGATTTTCGCGCGTGAGATCAGAACTAATTGCCTGCCAGGAATTTCCGCCATCGGTAGTTTTGAAGAGCACGTTGCTGGCGAAATACAAAGTGTGCGGGTCAAGGGGCGAGAACATCGTGGGCTCGCTGCGGTCGGTGCGGTATTTCTCGCTGCGAAGCGGGATGGGCGTGACGTTCTGCACCTGGCCAGTGGACCAGTGATACTTCGAGACCTCGCTTCTGCCGCCGCCGTAGATGACATCAGGGTCAAGAGGATCGGGCGCGACGTAGCCATATTCGATCACGCCGACGGGATGCCACTCGCGGAAGGTAATTGCGCCGTCGTTGCCGCGGCTCGAGATGCAGACCGAACCGCTCTCCTGCTGGCCTCCGCAAACGCGATAGGGAAAAGTTGGAGTTACGGAAACGTGATATATCTGCGCCGTAGGCTGGTTGTACCAGGAACTCCAGCTGGCCCCGCCATTGACCGTGACGAGCGCGCCTTGATCACTGACTAGAAGAATAATGTTGGGGTCGTTGGGATTGATCCAGAGATTCTGGTAATCGTCGCCGCCAGGCGCGCCGCGGAATCCGGACCAGGTCTTTCCGCCATCGATCGACTTCATGGTTACAGTGCTGGCACTATAGACGATATCTGGATTCTTCGAATCCACTCGTGGAACGGCGAGATCGCCGCCGCCGATACGGCCGGAGGGGCGGGGATCATCGGTTATCTTGGACCAGCTTTCCCCGGCGTCGTCGGAACGGTAGAAGGCAAGCGGGCCCGAAGAGGCAGCGATGGTCGCGTAAATTCGCCGGGGATCGCTGGGAGCGATGGCGATGTTGAGCTGTGAAAGATCCTTCGGCAGGCCATTCGCGAGAGGGCGCCAGGTGTCTCCGCCGTCGGTGGATTTGAATAATCCCCCGCCCGTGCCGTTGACCAGATTGCCGTCCTCCCACGGACCCTCGCGGGCTTCCCACATCGAAGCATAAATCACATCGGGATTGGAGGGGTCGATCTCAACGTCGGAGGCGCCGGTGTTCTCGTCTTTGTAGATTGCTTTTTGCCAGGTCTGGCCGCCGTCGGTGGAACGGAAGAGGCCACGCTCTTCATTCGGGCCATAGGGATGGCCGAGCACGGCGGCGAAGATTCGATTGGGCTCGCGAGGATCGACGGCGAGCGCGGGGATTTGGAAGCCATCGTTCAAGCCGAGATGGGTCCAGGTTTTTCCGGCGTCGGTCGATTTATAGATTCCGTTGCCGACGGAGAGATCGGGGCGGTGCAGGCCTTCGCCGCTGGCGACATAAACGATGTTGGGATTCGAAGGCGCTACGGCGATGGCGCCGATGGACTGCGTGGACTCGTGGTCGAAGATCGGAGTCCAGGTGCGGCCGTAGTCGTCCGACTTCCAAACGCCGCCGTTGACCTGCCCCATGTAGAAGACGTTCGGCTGGCTGGGAACGCCGGTGGCGGCGCGGGTGCGGCCGCCGCGAAAGGGGCCGATCATGCGCCAGCGTAGTTCCTGGTAAGTATTCTCGGGAATTTGCTGGGCTGCGCTCGATGCGATGGAGAGCAAAACCGAGACGGAGACGAGTAGACGGACGACTAGCTTGGATCTGGTCAATGAGCCCCCTCGAACGCTAAGAGGTTGCGGAAAAACTCGGCGCGTACGCAAAAAGCGTACCTCAGGCGCTAAAGCGCGGGCTCATTCTGAACGATTTAACGGCACGAGTGGAACTCGTGCCCTTCCCGAACCCGCTCGAACTTGAGTTTTTCCACAACCTCGTAAACACCAAACTACACAGAATAAACCAAAACCGCAGTGGCGGGGGCCTCGCTGCGCTCGGCGGACAGCCGAGGGCGGATGTCCCCACACGAGCGGATCAGCCAATTTCGGCCAGGGTTTGTTCCATTCCGCTCGCCTTGGGGGCTGGGGTTGCGCCCGACTGGCTGGCGACCCACGCGCCTACACGGTTGGCATTTTCATTGATTTGTGCGAGCGATGTTCCACGAAGGTATCCGTGCACCAGGGCGGCGGTGAAGGCGTCGCCAGCGCCGACCGTGTCTACGATCTTTACCCGGAAGCCGGGATGTTCGCTACATTCGCTGGCAGAAATTAGGAGACTGCCGCCGTTGCCGCGGGTAATGCAAACCAGCCTCAGATCATGCAAAGACAGCAAACGCCGCGCCGAGGCTTCCTCGCTTTGATGTTCCAATTCGAACAATCGCATGATCTTCGGAAGTTCTTCATTGTTGAGTTTGACGAGGGTGGCGAGCCTCATCGATTCCGTGAGGACTTGGGCGGAGTAGAAGTTCTGCCGAAGGTTAACGTCGAAAACCCGCACTGCGGTCGGCCGCGAAATCAACATAAATTTGCGAATGGTGGCGCGGCTGTGCTCTGAGCGTTGCGCCAGCGATCCAAAACATACAGCGTCGGCCTGCTGCGCCAGCCTTTGCCATTGCGGAGTCCATTCGAGAAAGTCCCACGCTGCCAATTCAGAAATTTCAAAGCGTGGCTGACCGGCGGCGTCCACTTCAACCTGCACAGTTCCGGTAGGATGGTCCGCATCTTCCTGAATGAACGCGGTCGGGAGACCGAGTTCACGGAGGCGGAGGATCGCCTCTTCACCCAGGGCGTCCTGGCCGAGGCGGCTGGCTGGAATCCCTTCATCCCCGAGCAGGGAGGTGATGTAGGCGAAGTTGGCGGGCGCTCCGCCCAGTTGCTTGCCGGACGGGAGCAGATCCCAGAGCAACTCACCCAGGCCTACGATAATGTGTCTTCTGTTCGTGACTTCTTTCACGATCTCGGTTTCACAGCCTTCATTTTTGCCGGGAACTGCATGGTGCGAACAATCCCTTCGCCTTCTTTCACGAAGATCTGCTGGTTTGCCTTTATATCTTTTAGCGTGTCAACTTGTCCGCTGGGCCAGCGGATTTCCAGGAGATCGACCTTCCCGGCTTTTCCCAAGCCGAAGTGAATGCGCAAGTCGTTCTGCGAAATGTAGCTGCCTCCGCTGCGTACCTCGTCGATCTGCTGATGAGGTTTAGTTTCTCCGGCGGGATGAGTAACGCAGATGAGGCGCGCGCCGATTCCGCTTCGGTTCGATTTTGTGCCGATGGTGCGAATCTTGATCCAATTGTTGCCGGCGGTTGAGCTGCAGTGAAGGAGTTGGGGATAGTCGTTGACGGTATTGACGACGACGTCGATGTTGCCGTCGTTGTCGAAGTCGCCGAACGCGCAGCCACGCGCGGGCACGGGATCGGAGATGCCCGGGCCGGCCTGGAAGGAAACGTCGGCGAAATGGCCGTTGTGCAGGTTGTGGTAGAGCAGTTTGCGCTGGGGATAGCCGGCTTCGGTTTTCAGTTGCTCGACTTCGGGATACACGTGGCCGTTGCAGATGAGGATGTCGGGCCAGCCGTCGTTGTCGAAATCGAAAAAGCCGCAGCCCCAGCCGAGAAATTGTGTGTGCGCTCCCAAGCCCGCAGTGAAGGTTGCGTCTTCAAACGCGCCGCCGCCAAGGTTGTGGTAGAGCGAAGGCGTATCTCCGGCGAAGTTCGTCTTGAGCAAGTCGAGGTTGCCATCGAGATCATAGTCGGCCGCGGAGACGCCCATGCCCGCCTGCGGTTTGCCGTCAGGGCTGAGGGCGCAACCGGCTTCGATGGCGATGTCTTCGAAGGTTCCATTCTTCTTGTTGTGGTAGAGCGCGCTGGCGGTGGAATCGTTGGCGACATAAATGTCGGGCCAGCCGTCGTTGTCGAAGTCGGCGGTGAGAACGCCGAGACCGTAGTTGCCATTGGCGCGGACAATTCCTGCCGCTTCTGAGACATCCGTGAAAGTGCCGTCGCCGTTGTTGTGGTAGAGAATGTTCTTGCCGCCCTGAAGACCGGGTGGCCCGCAGGCGACCATCACGCCCTTGTAGAGACAGGGGCCGGATTCTGGGACGGGCGCGGTGGCCAAGTCCATGTCGATGTAGTTGGCAACGAAGAGATCGAGGCGGCCGTCGCGGTCATAATCGACGAAGGCGCAGCCCGTGTTCCAGCGCGTGCCTTTGCCCGCCACTCCGGCTTTCTGGCTGACATCGGTGAAGGCGCCGTCGCCGTTGTTGTGATAGAGAACGTTCTTGCCGTAGTAGGTGACGAAGAGATCGTCCCAGCCGTCGTTGTCGTAGTCGCCGACGCAAACCCCCTGTCCCCAGCCGGAGTGCGCAAGCCCGGATTTTGCGGTCACATCGGTGAATGTGCCGTCACGATTGTTGCGGAAAAGATGCGAGGTGGGTTCGCTGGCGGCAGGAAAGCCCTCGAGGCGCCAGCCGTTCACGATAAAGATGTCGAGCCAGCCGTCGTTATCGTAATCGTAGAACGCGACGCCGCAGCCGGTGGTTTCGAGCAGATACTTGTTCTTGTGCTCTCCGCCGAAGATGGTTTTGACATTCAAGCCGGATTCGCGGGCGACGTTTGCGAAGCTGACGCTGAGATCGGACGGTGGCTGCGCGGCTTCTTTCTGACCGGCATTCTGGCGCGCTGCCACTGTAGCGCGCAGCCAGGTGGGGCGAGCTATTTCGAGGATGCTTTCGAAGGACAGGACCAGCGCGGACCGGCTGAGAGACTTCAAGAATGAGCGGCGTGAAGGAGACAATCGATTACCTGGTCGGTTCGGCTCGTCTAGAATTCGCTCCTACTTCTTATATGCAGGGAGGCTGCGGTTTGCAAGCTTTCGCGGAGTGCGAGCAAACGGGCCGGCCCATTCTTTTGAGCAAGTGCGGGGCGAGACGCCCCCCCGCGACAGCCGGCGGGACGCCGGCGCTACACCGGCGCTGCGACGGGCGCTACGCGCGAGTTTCAGCTTCCCAGGACTTGGCGCGGTTGATGGCTTCGTTCCAGTTCTGCCGCATGGCATTCACCTGAGAGCGCGGCAGGCGCGGCTCAAAGCGGCGCTCCTCTCTCGGAAGATCGGAAATGGTCTGTAGTTGCTTCCAGAAGCCGGCGGCCAGACCGGCCAGAAACGCCGCGCCGAGTGCTGTGGTTTCCGTCATGGCAGGGCGCACTACAGGCACGCCGAGAATATCCGCCTGAAATTGCATGAGACTCTCGTTGGCGGAAGCGCCACCGTCAACGCGCAACTCCTTGAGCGGAGTGCCTGTGTCGGTTTGAACGGCGTCCATCAAATCTGCGACCTGATAGGCGATGCTTTCCAGGGCTGAGCGCGCGATGTGACCAGCATTGCTGCCTCGCGTGAGGCCGAAGATTGCTCCGCGGGCATAGGAGTCCCAGTGCGGTGCACCAAGTCCCACAAACGCGGGAACGAAGTAGACTCCACCATTATCTGGAACAGAGTTCGCCAGGGCTTCCACTTCCGATGAACTGCGAATGATCCCCAAACCATCGCGCAGCCACTGGACGACCGCTCCGCCTATAAACACGCTGCCTTCGAGTGCGTAATGAGTTTCGCCGCCGATTTTCCACGCCACGGTTGTGAGCAGGCGATTCGTCGATGCGATCGCGCGAGCACCAGTGCTCTGCAACATGAAGCAACCTGTGCCGTAGGTATTTTTGGTCAGGCCTGGGCTGATGCATCTTTGCCCAAAGAGCGCAGCTTGCTGATCACCAGCAATACCTGCGATGGGAATGCCGTTGAGACCGGGGACAGAACTTACTTCTCCATACACTTCGCTGGAGGGCCGGACCGCGGGCAACATCGATGCGGGGATTCGGAGGATATCGAGAAGTTCGCGATCCCAGAGCCCGGTATGAAGATTGAAAAGCATGGTGCGGGAGGCGTTGCTGGCGTCGGTGATGTGCACGCGGCCGCCGGTCAACTTCCACAGCAGCCAGGTATCGACGGTGCCAAATGCGAGGCGGCCCGCTTCGGCTAATCGGCGGGCGTTTTGGACGTGGTCGAGAATCCAGGAAATTTTGCTGCCGGAAAAGTAAGCGTCGATCAGCAAGCCCGTGCGTTGCTGGATCAGACTCTCATGGCCCTCCGCCTTGAGTTGCTGGCAGAAAGCGGCGGTGCGCCGATCCTGCCAGACGATGGCGTTATAGATCGGCTTGCTGGTGGCGCGATCCCAGACGATGGCGGTTTCACGCTGGTTGGTGATGCCGATAGCGGCCACGTCGCTGGGCTGTGCTTTGAGCTTGGCCAAAGCTTCCAATGCGACCGCGATTTGCGATACCGCGATCTCCTCAGGATCGTGCTCGACCCATCCGGGCTGGGGAAAGATTTGCGTAAACTCGCGCTGGGCCACGGCTCGCACGGCTCCGTGATCGTCGAATACGAGCGCACGCGAACTTGTGGTTCCCTGATCGAGAGAGAGAATGCACCGCAACGAAACCTCCTGTACCCGCGCCGGTTCCAAGCCGGCGCGCTACCACGACTGGAACCCACCACACGTTACCAAAAACGGCAGCAGGGGGCAGCGTTTTTTCTTGACAGGAGGGACAGGGCTTGTACACTAGAGAATATTTATTCACTCATTTGAATAAATATTCATGATGAATAAAGCCTTGCGGCAGAGAGCTGTTTTGGAAACGTTGCGGCAGGGTCCCATCGCCAGCCAGGAAGATTTGCAGCGGGAATTGCGGAAGCGTGGATTCAAGGTAGGGCAGGCGACGCTGTCGCGGGATATTCGCGATCTGAACGTGAGCAAAACAGCGTCTGGCTACGCGCTGCCGCAAAGCGAGGGTGCCGCCGGTTTGGCTCTGCCCCCGGTGCATCGGCTGGTTCGGGAGTTCGTGCTGGATGTGCGGCCGGCGCAGAACCTGCTGGTGGTGAAAACGATTATCGGCAGCGCTCAGCCGGTGGCGGCAGCGCTGGATGAGCAGGAATGGGATGAGGTGGTGGGAACGATTGCCGGTGACGATGCGATCCTGATCGTTTGTCCGGATAAAGACGCGGCAAAGAAAGTTGCGGTTCGAATCGAGGAGATGCTCGGTTGATGTCTGCGAAGCTCAAAAGCGCGGTGTTGGGGGCAAGCGGCTATTCCGGCTTGGAATTGACGCGCCTTCTCGAACGCCATTCGCGGCTGGAGAGGCCCATACTGCTGCGGCGTGAAAAGGGCGCTGATGGCGCAAAGGATTTGGCGGAAGTGTTCCCAGAGTTGTCCGGCAACGGAGGGTATCCGCTGCGTCCGCTTTCCTGGCCGGACCTGAAGAAGCAGGGAGTGCAGTTACTTTTTCTGGCTACACCGCATGAAGCGTCGCGGTCTCTTGTGCCGGAAGCCATCGCGCAAGGTTTGCGCGTGATCGATCTGAGCGGCGCATGGCGGTTGAAGCAGGCGCAGCATCGTGCCGTCTATTCGTTTCAGGATGCGGACGCGGTCACGGCTGCGGAATTGACGGCAAGAGCAGTGTATGGTTTGCCTGAGTTGAACCGCGACAGTATTGCGGCGGCTCAACTGGTGGCGAATCCGGGCTGCTATGCCACCTCCGTGATTCTGGCTTTGGCGCCACTGCTGAAGGCCGGGTTGATTGACCGGGAACGTGGAATTATTTCGGACTCGAAGTCCGGAGTTTCGGGAGCGGGCAAAGCGCCTACGTCGCGTACTCATTTCGTTTCCGTGGCAGACAATCTCTCCGCCTACTCGGTGTTTAATCACCGGCACTTGGGCGAGATGGTCGAGCAGTTGGGGCTGGAAGACGCGGAACTTACTTTTACTCCTCATCTGCTGCCGATTCCGCGCGGGATTCTGTTCGACCATCTACGTCCATCTGAACCGGGAGATGAAGCCCGCGGAGGTGGAATCCTGTCTGCGCGATTTTTATTCGGGCAGACATTGGGTGCGAGTGTTTGCCACGCCGAAACTGCCGCAGTTGCAATTTTCGCTGCATACGAACTATTGCGATCTGGGTTTTTGTCTGGCTGAAGATTGCCGCCGGCTGGTGCTGGTTTCCTGCGTGGACAATCTGCTGAAAGGCGCGGCGGGACAGGCCGTGCAGAACATGAATCTGATGTACGGCTGGGAGGAGCGGGAGGGTTTGCAGTGACGATCGTGGTGAAAATTGGGGGAGCGGCGATTGAAGATGCGGCGACGCTGCGAAAGTGCGCGCGGTCCATCGCGGAGTTGGCGCAAGACGGACACCGCGTAGCCGTGGTTCACGGCGGCGGCGGCGCGCTGACGAGCATGCTGAATCGGCTGGGGAAGAAGAGTGAGTTTGTGGAAGGGCTGCGCGTTACCGATGCGGAGACTCGCGACGTGGCGCTGATGGTGTTGGCCGGAGTGATCAACAAGAAGCTGGTGGCGGCGATTCAGTCAGCGGGGATGCCGGCTATTGGCTTCTGCGGCGGCGACGGCATGACGTTTCGCGCCCGGAAAAAGTATGTCCACGGCCGCGATTTGGGATTTGTGGGCGAAATTTGTTTCGCGGAGCCGTGCTGGATTGAAGCGTTGTGGCACCAGGGAGGAATCCCGGTTCTCGCCTCGCTCGCCTTGGGCGCTGACGGCGAATACTACAACGTAAACGCCGATGAAATGGCGGCATCCTGCGCCGCGGCATGCCACGCCAACACGCTGATCTTTCTCACCGATGTGCCCGGAGTAAAAGATGCTGCGGGAAGCGTAATGCCGTGGCTGAGCACGAAGCAGGCTGCTGAACTGGCCGCGGGCTCGGTCATCAGCGGCGGCATGTTGCCCAAGCTGCGGGCCTGCGGACAGGCGCTAAAACAAGGCGTGGGCCGAGTGAGAATTCTGCCCGCAACCGAGGCCGAGGTGCTGCCACAGTTCTACCTGACCAAGCTGTCATGTGGCACGGAGGTTATTTATTCATGAGTCAGTCAATTGCTGCCCGGTATAAATCGCAAACGGCGGGTGCGCCGATCCAGCGCAAGGAGTCAAGAGTGAACAGTCACGTGCAAGGCAGAGTTTCGGCGGTCGCTCCACAGAGAGTGCCGCAAGTGTTTTGGTGTCCCGATCTGGTTTCTACGCGCGACCTCGGACCTTCCGGCGTTGATGCAGTGCTGCATCTGGCTGGAGTCATGAAGTCGCGTCCGGCGGATTTTCGAAGGGCGCTCACAGGACGGCAGATCGTCATGTTCTTCGAGAAGCCCTCGCTGCGCACGCGGCTTACGTTTGAGTCAGGAATCGTCAGCCTGGGCGGCACGGCCATGTTCGTCGACCAAACTAAAGAGAGGCTCGATGCGCGGGAGAAGTTAAGCGATGTGGCGCATAACCTGGAGCGCTGGGTGGATCTGATTGTGCTGCGCACGTTTTCGCAGCTTACGATCGAGGGCATGGCGCAGTATGCTTCGATTCCCGTTATTAACGCGCTCAGCGATCTGGAGCATCCTTGCCAGGCGCTGGCCGACTACCTCACGCTGCTCGAGCGGTTCGGAGATTTGAAGGACCGTTGCCTGGCGTATGTGGGCGACGGCAATAACGTAGCGCACTCGTTGTTGCTCACGTGCGCATGTTTGGGATCGTCGATCCGCGTGGCGACGCCGAAGGGATACGAGCCCGATTCACAGATTGTCGCCGATGCGCGCGAGATTGCCGCGGAGACTGGCGCCGAAATTCATTTGTTGAACGACCCGCACGAAGCGGTGGCCGGAGCCGATGCGATTTATACCGATGCCTGGACGAGCATGGGGCAGGAGAAGGAAGAAAGTGAGAGGGAGAAAATCTTTCCGCCTTATCAAGTCAATTCGGACCTCATGGCGGAAGCCGCGCCCCATGCGGTGTTCATGCACTGCCTGCCGGCGCATCGCGGGTCGGAAGTGACCGATGCGGTGATAGACTCGCAGCAGTCTGTGGTCTTTGAGCAGGCGGAGAACCGCCTGCACGTGCAAAAAGCTATTCTTTATTTACTGCTGGGCGGCGGCGATCGCCTGCCCGCAAGGAGCGCTCATGCCTGAAAAAATTGTACTCGCTTACTCTGGGGGACTCGATACTTCCATTATCATTCCGTGGCTCAAAGAGAATTATTCTTACAACGTTATTGCGATGGTCGCCGATGTGGGCCAGGGAGACGACATCGAAGCCGTGGTCGAGAAGGCTTATGCAACGGGCGCAAGCAAAGTCGTTGTCGAAGATCTGCGGGAGGAATTTCTAACCGGGTATGTTTTCCCGGCGTTGCAAGCCGGTGCGGTGTACGAGCATAAGTATCTGCTGGGGACATCGTTGGCGCGTCCCGTGATTGCGAAGCATCAAGTCAAGGTTGCCCTGCGCGAGGGAGCGACCGCGGTGGCGCATGGCTGCACGGGCAAGGGGAACGATCAGGTTCGCTTTGAGTTGGCTTATCAGGCGCTCGCGCCGGAGCTTAAGGTAATCGCACCGTGGCGGGAGTGGACGCTGAAATCCCGCGAAGATTGCCTGGATTATGCCGAGCAGCATGGCATCCCCGTGGCGGCAAGCCGCGAGAAAATCCACAGCCGCGACCGCAATTTGTGGCACCTCAGCCATGAAGGTGGCGAACTGGAAGATGCCGCGAATGCTCCGCTGCCAACGACGTGGCAGATGACGCGCTTGCCCCAGGAGGCGCCCGACAAGAATGAGCAGGTGAGCATCGGCTTCGAGAAGGGGATTCCGGTAACAGTGAATGGCATGAAGCTTCCTCCAGTCTCGCTGGTCGAACTGCTGAACGAAATTGGTGCTCGCAACGCGATCGGCCGAGTGGATCTGGTGGAGAACCGCTTCGTCGGAATGAAGTCACGCGGCTGTTATGAAACTCCGGGCGGAACGCTGCTAGTCGCGGCGCATCGCGAACTGGAGGCGCTGTGCCTGGAGCGCGAGGTCTCGCACTTCAAGCAGCACATCGGGTTGAAGTACGCGGAACTTGTTTATTTCGGACTGTGGTTCACGCCGCTGCGCGACGCGTTGGACGCTTTCGTCGCCAGCACGCAAAAGGAAATAACCGGCAGCGTGACGCTGTCTTTGTATAAGGGAAACGTTTCGGTGGTGAGCCGCCAGTCCGAAAATTCGCTTTACCGCACCGATCTCTCGTCGTTCACCATGGGCGACAGCTACGACCAGAAAGATGCGGAGGGCTTCATTCGTATCCTCGGGCTGCCTTCGCGCACGCGCGCGCGGACTCGCCTGGAGGTCACGCGATGAAGATGTGGTCGGGCCGGTTCCGGCAGCCGCTGGATCCGCAATTCGAACGCTGGCAGCGCTCGTTCGACTTCGACTGCCGGCTGCTGCGTTACGAGCTGGCGGCGAGCGGAGCCCATGCCCGCGCGTTGAAGAATGCCGGGGTTCTGTCTGCCGATGAGCTCATCAGCATCCTTCAAGGGTTGCAGCAGATTGGCGAGACGGCGGCCGCGGCCAAAGGCCCTATCGAGGATGCCGAGGCCGAGGACGTTCATCATTTCGTTGAGAAGCAACTGGTGGCGCGAATCGGCGAGGTTGGCTACAAGCTGCACAGCGGACGCAGCCGCAACGAGCAGATCGCCACCGACCTGCGCCTCTATGTGCGGGCGGCGATTGATGAGTTGCGTGGCCAACTCGCCGATGTGTGCGGGGCCTTCACCGACCGCGCCGAACAGAGCGGCAGCGCATCCATGCCCGCTTACACGCATTTGCAGCGGGCGGAGCCCGTGCTGGTTGCGCACTGGCTACTGGCGTACGTCGAAATGTTCTTGCGCGATGCCGACCGGTTTGCCGATTGCCGCAAGCGTTTGAACGTGTGCCCGCTGGGATCAGGCGCCGTGGCCGGTGCGACTCTGCCGCTCGATCGCGCTTTTATGGCGCAGGAACTCGACTTCGATGGTCCGACGGCGAACAGTATCGACGCTACCAGCGATCGCGATTTCGTTCTGGAGTTTGTCAATACGCTTTCGCAGCTGGCGCTGCACCTCAGCCGGTGGGCGGAGGAGATGATCATTTTCTCCGCGCAGGAGTTTGGCTTTGTGCAGCTGCCTGAGGCTTATTCCACGGGCAGCAGCGCCATGCCGCAGAAGAAAAACCCAGATCTTTTGGAACTGGTGCGGGGGAAAACTGGCCGCGTCATTGGAAGCGCAACTGCTTTGACCGTTACGTTGAAAGGCTTGCCGCTGGCTTACAACAAAGACTTGCAGGAGACGCAGGAGCCGCTGTTCGATGCCACGGACATGGCGCTTGGATTGCTGCCGCTGGTCGCCGCATGGATGAAAGCGGTGAAATTCGATCACACGCGGATGAATGAGGCAGCGCAGGCGGGATTCATGAACGCGTGGGCGGCAGCGACTTACCTGGTCAACCGGGGCGTGCCGTCACGTCTTGCGCACGAGCAGATCGGCAAGGCCGTGAAGCTGTGCTTGGAAAAGAATTGTGAGCTTCAGGATCTGACGCTGGATGAGCTGCGTGCTCTGAATCCTGTGTTTGATGAGAGCTTTCGTGACTGTTTGAAACCCGCTTCCGTATTGGCGATTCATGATGTGGTTGGCGGCACTGCGCCGGCCCGGGTGCGGCAGGGGATTGTTGCAGCAAGAAAGAAGATCGAATCTTTGCGCGAGGAGGTCAATTTCCATGCGCACGCGTAAAGCTATTTTGCCGGATGCAAAGCACATCCACGAACTGATCTCGGCCTATTCGGGCGACGGCACATTGCTGCCGCGCACGCTGGCCGAGATTTGCGAGAACGTAAGGGATTTTGTGGTTCTGGAGAACGAAGGCCGCATCATTGGGTGCGGCGCGCTGCATCTTTACGGCACGCACCTGGCTGAGATTCGGTCAATCACCGTGGGACCGAGGGCACAGGGTAACGGCGGCGGTACACGGTTAATGAAGGCATTGATGGCTGAAGCGAGACGGCATCGCGTGGATTGCATCTGCCTCTTCACGCGCGCTCCCGAATTCTTTGCGCGCCAGGGATTTTCGATGGCGCGGCGCGAGGATCTTCCCGACAAGATCTACAAAGATTGCCACGTTTGTCCCAGGTTTCACCGGTGCGATGAAGTTGCCATGGTGCGGGGCAAGCTGCCTACGTTCGCCATCCTCCCGGAGCCGGCGAACTGGCTGGTGAAGCTCGAGGCTTTAGCGTCTTCCTCAGCCTAATAAGGCATCTTTGAGCTGTCGAATCCTTTTTCAGTATCCCTAAGACCAAGTGCGATCCCTGTTTGCCGGTCCGCGATGCTATCATGCAAAAACGATAGGCTGGGTGAAGGTGGGGCAAAGGATCATTCATCATGGCAATTGGTATGCCGCGGACTTTCACGGCCGCAACTGCGCCGGATAATTCTTCTTCATACGGGGCGCCGCTGGCGGTAGTGACTACGCTTTTCTTCATGTGGGGTGCGATAACGTCGCTGAACGACGTGCTGATTCCTCACTTCCAGCAGGTTTTCAACCTGAAGCTGGCGGTGAGCATGCTGGTGCAGACGGCGTTCTTCTCGGCCTATTTTGTTTTTTCCCTTCCGTCGGCCAAGATCATTGACTGGCTGGGTTACCAGCGAGCCATGGTTGTGGGTCTCCTCACCATGGGCATCGGCGCGTTTCTGTTCGTGCCGGCCGCCAAGGTACCTTCCTTCGGGCTTTTTCTGGCGGCGTTGATTATCCTTGCTGCCGGTATCACGCTGCTGCAAGTCGCGGCGAATCCCTATGTCACAGTGCTGGGCCCGGCGCGCACAGCTTCCAGCCGTTTGAATTTGACGCAGGCCTTCAACTCTCTGGGCACAACGGTGGCTCCGTGGATCGGCGGACTCTTTATTTTGAGCGCGGCCGCAGTTGCTGCAGTGGACCCGGTTCAGCAGGCTGCCTCAGTGATAAAGCCATACGTATTTCTCGGTGTAACTCTGGCTTTGCTCGCAGTCTTGATTGGCAGCTTTAAGCTTCCCACGATTGAATCCGCGCAACATCACATTGGCGAAAAAGTTGCCGACTCGATCTGGCGACATCCGAATCTCATTTTTGGGGCAATTGCGATCTTTGTGTATGTCGGGGGAGAAGTATCTATCGGCAGTTCGATCGCAAACTACCTTGCGCTGGATAACATTGGGAGCTTGGTTTCGACCTCAGCATTCCCAGATGCTGCACATCGCTATCAGGAAGCGTTACGCCTGGCGGCCAAGTACATCTCGCTCTACTGGGGAGGCGCAATGGTGGGGCGTTTCATCGGATCGGCCGTCCTGCAGAAGGTCAAAACCAGACCGGTGCTTGCGTTTTGCGCGGTAATGGCAGGCCTGCTAGTGACGATTTCTGTTCTGACCAATGGTCCCATAGCAATGTGGTCGATCTTGCTGGTCGGGTTCTTCAATTCCATCATGTTTCCCAGCATCTTTACTCTCGGTGTGGCCGAACTCGGTCCACTCACGGGCGACGGCTCCGGTGTATTAATCATGGCTATCGTGGGGGGCGCGGCGATCCCGTGGCTCGTTGGCAAGGCTGCCGATCTAATCAACGCCAAGTCGTACGGTGGAGCAATATGGGGGCAAGGCCTTCACTATGCTCTCATTGTTCCTGTGATTTGCTATCTCTACATCCTGTTCTTCGCTCTAAGCGGTTCAAAGCCCAACAGCGAACGCGGTGCGCGGACTTAGGCAGCGGGCGCGGGAGCGCCCGGTTTGTGAATTTTAGGTGCCAGTCCAGAAATGCCGAGAGAACTGCTTCGGCTTAAATCAGCAGGGGCCCCGAAGGATATATATCGGAAAGAACAGGCTTGCCACGCGTCAAACCTGGATCGAAACCAACTCCGGGTTGCAGCGGGAATTCTGCATGGATTTGACCGCGTCTTCGGCCGTGAATCTCCCCATGGCCAGCGCCAGCTTACGGTTGGTTGTGGTCTGAATGGGAGTCCGGTCAACGCGCAATACGTATTCAGCAGCTCGAGCGCCGCCGCGGTTCACTTTCACAAGGAACTTGGTGTTTTTCATGGTTGTCCTTTTGTGCGGGATGACTGGCTGGCAAAACGAAAACAGGAGAGATATTTCACTCAGCTATAATACTAGACTTGTTCGACGCGGTTGTCAATCTTTAAACCGCGTTTAAGGTATGGTGATCCTGCGACCCTCGCTGCTCGAACGGGGCCAGGCTCAGGGCTGCAACACCTGCCCGGCTTGGGGATGAACCTGCTGGTCCTTGATCTGACTGGCGTCCCAACCACCACCGAGGGCTTTCACCAGATAGACGGAGCTGACCATCTGCTGCCCCAGCAACTGCGTCTGCAGGCGTTGGCTGGTGAGTAGAGTAGTCTGTGCCGTGATGACGTCGAGGTAACTGGTCACGCCGCCGATGTAACGATTGTTGGCGATTTCCAGAGCACGGCGCGCATCTTCGACGGCTGCTCCTTGCGTGGAGAGGGCTTGCGAAAGCGTGCTCAGATTGCTGATGCCGTCTTCGACCTGCTGGAATGCTGTGAGTACGGATTGGCGGTAGTACGCCACGGATTGTTCATAGGCGGCACGCGCAGCGGCCAGATTGGCGCGGTTTCGTCCGCCCTCGAGAATCGGCTGTAAAGCATCCGCACCGAGCGACCAGAAAAGACTGGGTGCATTCAAGAGCGGCTCGAGATCGCGGCTCTGCCATCCGCCGGAGCCGCTCAGCGTAATGTGCGGATAGAACGCCGAGCGTGCGATGCCGACTTGAGCATTCTGATAAGCCATCTGGCGCTCGGCAGTGGAGATGTCGGGCCGGCGCTCTAGCACGTCGGAGGGCACTCCAAGGGGAACGGGCGGCGGCGTGGCCTGCAGCGGTGCGATGGGTACGCTGAAGCTGGAAGCCGCCTGGCCGACCAGCACTGCGATGGCGTGCTCATACTGCGCGCGAGACTGCTGGACCAGCGCAAGCTGCGACAACGTCGAATCGAGCAACGCGGACTGCTGCGCAACTTCCAGTCCGCTGGCAATGCCGCCATTGTGGCGGTCATTCACCAGAGCGAGCCCCTTGCGCTGGTAGCCCACGGACTCCTGCACCACTTGCCACTCGGCGTCCAGTTCACGCAGCGTGAAGTAGTCGGCGGCAAGTTCGGCGGTCAGCACCAACTGCACGTTTTGAAGGTCCGCGGCCGTGGACTGGAGAGATGCATTGGCCGCTTCCACGTTATGCCGTGCTCGGCCAAACAGATCGACCTCGTAGCTCAGAGCGAACGGAATCGTAAAGACGTTCTGCGTGTAAGAAGTAACCTGCGAATCAAGAGTGATGGGCTGCGGCAAACCCGGAACGCTGACGGTGGTCGGGCCCGCGCCATTTAACGGGCGATTGGCCCCGGCGCGCTCCCGCAACGCGCTGGGATCGACCGAAAGCTGCGGAAACATAGCCGCGGTAGACACTCGCGCCAACGATCGGGCCTCCTCTAAACGGTCGCGCGCAGCCACCAGGGACTGGTTAGCCTGGAGCAATTGTTGTTCGTAGTCGTCCAAAGCCCGGTCGTGGAAGATCTGCCACCACGCACCTTTGGGGATCGCGTCCCTGGGCGCAGCCTGTTCCCACGGCGGCTGCGCCTTCCAAGCATCTGGCGCGGCCGCGGGCGCGGCGGGCCGGCTGTAGCGCGGACCGACCGTGCATCCAAGGGCGAACACAAGCCACGTCAAAGCAGCCGGGATTACGCCTCGCTTCATGAACCGCTGCCTTTCTGCTGGGGCTGCGCAGATTGACCCGGCTGCTGGTTCGCAGGAGTTTGCACCACGTTCACCTGCTGTCCCTCCTCAAGCGAATCCGCCGGATTGATGACGACGCGGTCCGCTGGGGAGATGCCGTCGAGAATCTCCAGAGTTGTGCCGTAGTCGCGCCCGATGTTGATTCGCCGCAACTGCACCTTGCCGTCGGGACCGATCACTGCGACCTGTGGGCCTTCAGCGCGGAACAACATTGCATTGACCGGAATCGTAACCTTGTTCACACCGGTACCGACCGCGAAGTGCACCTCTCCGAGCGAGCCGGGCAACAAACGTCCGTCATTGTTGGGCACGTCGACCTCGGTGAGCAGACTCCGAGTGGGCAGATCAATGGCTTCCGCCGTGCGTACCACCTTGCCGTAGAACTTTTCGCCAGGGAACTCTTGCAAGGTGACAACGGTTTTGGCGCCAACCTTGATGTAGGGCGCGTAGGTTTGCGGAACGCTGGTGTACACCCGAAGCGGATCGATTTGTGCCAGGCGAAAAAGCTCGGTGCCAACCGTACCTGAACCGGCGTTGATGAGCGCGCCGGGATCGACATTGCGGCGCGTAAGCACGCCAGAGAACGGCGCATAGACGTTCTTGAAACCCTCCAGTTCTTCGAGGCGGCGAACATTGGCCTCGGCAGCGGCCAGGTTGGCCTTGCTCTGTTTGTATCCGCTTGCGTACTGGTCCGCTTCCTGCGCTGAGACGGAGTCGGTCTTGCGCAGGTTATCCCAACGGTCCGTTGTAATTTTAGCGATATCCATCTGCGCCAGCATTTGCAGACGTGCGGCCCGGGCCTGGTCCAACTCCTGATCGACCTCAGGGGTGTCGATCTTAGCCAGCAACTCGCCCTTGGTGATGTGGCTTCCGATGTCTTTGTACCAGCGCACGAGGTAGCCGTTTGTGCGCGCGTAAATTGGAGACTCCACGTAAGCGAGCATAGAGCCGGGCAGGACCAGATCCTCATCTGGTTTTTCCGCGAGTGGATAAACCACGGCGACCGCGGGCACGGTTTCGCGCTCCGTCTCTTTGGCCAGCGCACGTTCGTGGCTCGCGTGGTCCCAAAAGGTGAGCCCTCCGGCAGCCAGCAGCACCAGCAAAAGCACGCCAACCATCATCAAAGCTTTGCGCGGCGGCGCGGGTGGAACCTCGGGCGGCCGCTGGATCTCCGGATGCTGATGGCGCGAGTGCTGCTGAATCGCTTCGATCTCCTCGTCACGCTGGGCCTGAGCACTATGCGCGTGGTGCGGTTCGCCTTGACTCGTCTGCGACCCGTGAGCGTCGGGCTCAGAAGGTTGCGCATCGCCTGACGTCCGTTTGGATTGGTCCTCTGCACTCATTCTCAACTCCAAGTCCTGCGAAACTGTTTACGCCAGCTCGCGCTCCCGGCGCGCACGTCTGGCCTCCCGGCGGCTGTGGAATATCGCGAACACGCTAGGTACAAAGAATAAGGTGGCAACCGTGGCAAACAGCAGTCCGCCGATGACGGCGCGGCCCAACGGTGCGTTCTGCTCGCCGCCTTCACCAAATCCCAGCGCCATTGGCACCATGCCGATGATCATGGCCATCGCCGTCATCAGCACAGGACGCATACGCGTATATCCAGCGGCGACCGCGGCCTGTATGGCAGGAATGCCTTCGTCCATCTGTTCGCGAGCAAAGCTCACCATCAGAATAGAGTTTGCCGTCGCCACGCCCATGCACATGACCGCGCCGGTAAGCGAGGGCACGCTCAACGTGGTGCGGGTGAGCAGCAGAAACCAGCAGATCCCTGCCAGCGCTCCCGGCAATGCGGCGATAATGATGAACGGATCAAGCCACGATTGGAAGTTGATGACGATCAGCAAATACACCAACAGAATCGCTCCCGCCAATCCCAAGCCCAACCCGATGAACGACGAGCGCATGGTCGCAACCTGCCCGCGCACGATAATATGCGTGCCGCGAGGCAATTTGCCGTCGAATGTCTTCAGCACTTTGTCGGTCTCGGCGGCAACCGCTCCCAGATCGCGATCCTGCGTGCTGGCGTAAACGTCGATGACCGGCTGCACGTTGTAGTGGTTTACGGTCGCAGGCCGCGCCGCCGGATACAACTGCACCAGGTTACTTAGTAACTGCGGGCCCTGCGACGAAATAACCGGGATCGCCATCAGGTCTTGCATTCTGATCATGCGGTATTGCGGTGACTGCACGGCCATCTGATAAGTGACTTCGTTACGCGGGTTCAGCCAGAAATTGGGCGCCGTCTGAAAGCTGCCGCTCAGTGAGACGAGCACGCTTTGCGCCACGTCGCGCGCCGACAACCCAACCTGCGTGACCCGTGTACGGTCGATATCCATGTGCAGCGTGGGCAGGGAAAGCAACTGCTGTACGTGTACATCGGCAGCGCCGGGGATGTGCCGCATTTTGTTGGCAATCTGCTGCGCAATCGCGTAACTGCTGCCCAGGTCCGTGCCCACGACCTGCACATCGATGGGCGCGGGCAGGCCGAAGTTCAGAATCTGCGTAACAATATCGGCGGGCTGAAAGAAAAACTCCACACCGGGATAGCGCTGCGGCAGAACCTCGCGCAGATGCCGCATAAGCCCTGCCGTAGGAGGGTGATGCTCCGGATCGAGCGCGATCAGGATCTCAACATCGCTGGAGCCAATGGTTCCGTTCGAACTGTAGGACTGGTTGATGCCGGAATTCGGCAGACCAATGTTGTCGAGAACCGTCTGCAATTGTCCTCTAGGAATCTCCTGCCGCAACGTGGACTCGACCTCGTCGGCGAGCCGCGCCGTTTCCTCCACGCGCAAGCCAGGCCGCGCGCGCACATGCAGGCGCAGCAGTCCCGCATCCACCTGCGGGAAAAAATCTTCTCCCAGAAACATGAACAGGCCGAGCGAGAGCAGGCAGAACGCGAGGAAACAAAGCGCGAACCAGCCGCGATGTTCGAGCGTGGTTTCCAGCAACTGCTCATAGCCGCGGCGGAAGTCTTCAAACTTGCGCTCGAAGCCGCGCTGAAAGCGGCCCAGATACGACTTGGGAGCTTCCGCGCGATGCTCGTGCCCGCGCATGATGTACATGACCAGCGTGGGGATGAGGGTTCGCGAGAGCAGGTAGCTGGCCAGCATGGCGAAGCTCACGGCCTCCGCCAGCGGCACGAACAGGAATTTTGCCACGCCCGTCAGAAAGAACATGGGCACGAACACGATGCAGATGCTGAGCGTCGAGACGAACGCGGGCACTGCGATCTGCTGCGCGCCATCGAGAATGGCCTGCTTCATCTCCTTGCCCATGCCGAGATTGCGCTCGATGTTTTCAATTTCCACGGTCGCGTCGTCCACCAGGATGCCGACGGCGAGCGCCAATCCTCCCAGGGTCATGATGTTGATGGTCTGGCCGATTGCGCCCAGTACGATGATCGAAACAAAAATCGAAAGCGGAATCGAAATCGAAATGACGATGGTCGGACGCCAATCGCCCAGGAAGATGAGGATCATGACCGCGGTGAGAGCCGCCGCGATCAACCCCTCGCGCAGTACCCCCTGAATCGAGGCGCGCACAAACAGAGACTGGTCAAACAGCGCAGTGATCTTCAACGTCCGGCGGCAGCGCTTGTGCGCGCCTGCACCAGAATGTCCTTGACTCCGGCGACAATCTGCAGCGTCGAAGCATTGCCGTTCTTGTAAATCGACATCAGCGCGCCGCGGTTGCCGTCCTGGCGCACGATGTTGGTCTGCGGCGCGAAGCCGTCGCGGATGTGCGCCACATCGCGCATGTAGAGCGTGGAACCGTTGACGGTCTTCACCGGCAGGTCGTTCAATTCCGCGATGGTCTGCGGCGTCCCGTTCATCTCCACGTTGTATTCCGTCGGGCCCATCTTGATGGTGCCGGTCGGAAGGATTATGTTCTGCGCATTGACGGCGTTGACGATGTCGTTGGGCGAAAGCCCGTAAGTCTGGAGCTTCGGCAAATCCAGGTCGACCTGAATCTGGCGAATCTTGCCGCCGTAAGGATAGGGCGTAGCCGCTCCCGGCACTGTCGCCAGAAAATTACGCAGGAAGTTCTGGCCCAGATCGAAGAGGTCGCTGCTCGGGCAGGGTCTTGCTGCTCAGTCCAAGCTGAATAATCGGCGTGGTCGAGGCGCTATAGGAGATGATCAGCGGCGGCGTCGTCCCGGGCGGCAGGTTGCGCACCGATGGTTTGGCAGATCGCGGTGATCTGCGCGATCGCTCCCTGTACGTTCGTGCCCGGACGGAAAAAGACTTTGATGATGCCCAGCCCGTATACCGACTGAGACTCCATGTGCTCGATGTCGTTGACGGTCGTGGTGATGCCGCGCTCGGAGTTCGCCACGATGCGGTCGGCCATGTCCTGCGGCGACATTCCGGTATAGAACCAGACCACCGACACCACGGGAATGTCGATACTCGGGAAAGATGTCCGTGGGCGTGCGCAAAATCGTAACGATAAACAGGATAATGATGACGAGCGCCATCACAACAAATGTGTAGGGACGCCGGAGCGCTAAGGCAACGATCCACATCGGTTAGGCACGACTCCAGAGTTCGAACGAATGATCCGCAAGAAGTATGAAGAGAGCCGGCGGATTTTATTTTAGATTCGATACTGACCGTATTGGATTCCAAATCCATTTTGATTATATTGTAGGGTACGACTATGCGCCAAGAGTCTCAGGCTCATGGAAACCGCGATGGAGGCCGCAAGCGCCCTCCCGGGCGCCCGCGCAGCGAACAGGCCCGCCTGGCCATCCTGCGCAGCACGCTGAAACTTTTGGGAGAGAATGGCTTTTCCGATCTGACCATCGAAGCCGTGGCGGCGCACGCCGGCGTTGGCAAGGCAACCGTTTATCGCTGGTGGCCCAACAAGGCCGCGCTGATCGCCGACGCGTTCGCCAGCAGCACCAGCCGCAAGCTCCACTTCCCCGATACCGGCTCCGTTTACACGGACATGAGCCGGCAGATGCGTCAGGTCGTCGAAGATCTTTCGCAGCCGGCGTGGACGCATTGTTTCCGCCATGCTCGGCGGAGGGCAGAGCGACCGCGACCTCATTGCCGCTTTCCGCGAGCGCTTCCTCTGGCCGCGCCGCCGCGAAGCCTATGCCACCCTGCGTCCGCGGAATTCAACGCGGCGAACTACGCAAGGACCTGGACATGGATCTGCTTCTTGATTCGCTCTACGGACCCATCTACATGCGATTCCTCATTCGACATGACAAGTTGACGGGCGATTTTGTCGACCGCCTTTGCCGACTGGTGCTGGCCGGAGCTCGTCCCTAACGAAGAATGTCGATTTTGATTTTCTCTACCGCGGTATCCAACGTGCGTGGTTTGTGAAGAGGCCGTTCACGAAGCAGATCTGGTAAGCGACGAAAAGACCGAAGCCGAGACTGAGCAGCCCCGAAGCCAATGCCAGCCGCCGCGAAAACTTCTGGCGGCCTCTTCCCATCATCGTGAATGCCGAGGCAATGCTCATGGTGATCAGCATCATGCCCGCGATCGTGCCCACGCCGAAGATCAACAGGTAAGCCACTGCCCAATGCACATTGCGGATCGTAGTCAAGACCAGCAAAGCTACGGCTGCTGAACCGGCAAGTCCGTGAACGATGCCCACCACGAGCGGCCGAAGATATTGATAGAGGCTGACCTTTCCAAACACGCGGTCCATCCAATCGAGAGGTACATGGTCGGGCGAGTCAGAATGGCCCTCGGGGTGGTGAGTGTGCGGATGGGTGTGAATGTGGCCGCCATGGCTATGGGGATGAGAGTGGAAGACTTTCTCCTCCGCATGATGCTTGACCGATGGTTCGGGAACCGATCGCAGAAACCCCGCAACGTTCCATAGGCCAAGAATAATTAGCATCACCGCAACGGACAACTCCATGCTCAGCCCGACCCGCACCGGAATGACGAGATTGAAGAGAATGATTGCAGCGCCGACGACGAAGATGGTAAGAGTGTGTCCCAATGCCCCAGAATGCCCCGATCAGGGCCGCCCGCATGCGGTTGCGCTGGTTGCTGACGATGGTGGTAACGGCGATGACGTGATCGGGGTCCGTGGCGTGGCGCATGCCCAGGAAAAAACCTACCGCGAGAATGGAGAAAAAGCCGATCATGCACTCCAACGTGGCTGCCGTAGGCCGCTAGACGCCCGCTGCACCGAACAACTCTATCAGGCGCATGGCGCGACATGTCAACTAAGCAGCCGGCGATGGCTCAAGGCGTAGTTGTCCGCCCAAACCTGTAGGTGAAAGTTACGCTTGCATAGGAAGGTATGCGGACTCCGACGACTTCCTGGATCGGGGAGGGATTGCATGCGGTCGGAATGTTGGTCTCCTGGCAAAAGTTCTCCGTCGTTTGCCCTGTGTAGCCGCTTGCAATCAGGAAGTTCACGCCGACATTCATGCGGCCATTCGAGAAGGGCCGGACCACTGCCCCACGGAACTCTTTCACCGAAGTGCCCGTACATTCCGCGTTCGAGTTGGGCAAGCATCCCAAGCCTAAAGGCTTCGTGCCCACGTACTCAAACTCACCTCGCATCTGCAGCCGGAAGGGAAGTTTCTGAATCGTTCCCAGCAAATCGAAGATGGTGCGAGGCGCTTCGGGAGTCGGTTGAGGCGGAGATGCCGGCGAGTTCCCGACCGAGGGATAGCCGAGGTCTCGGGCATCGGCCTTGGAGAAAGTTGCCAGAAGCGATCCGTATTGAAAGTCCCGGTGCGCCGCCACTGTCAAAAACCGAAGCCGGCTCGGCCCCTGCTTAATCTGCAGGCCGGTATCGGGATCAATCTTCGCCAATTCTGCGCTGTTGGTGACGTGGCCGAGAGTAAGCCGCAAGTCGGTCTTGTGGACGATCTTACTGGCGACGATCTGATAAGAGTGCGAAGTGGCCACAGGAGAGCCCGGTGCGGCCGGACTTGCTGTGCCCATTCCCGATCCAATGCGAGGATCTTCCGTGAAAAAGGCCTGACCAAAGCTGAGAGAGATGAGAGGCACGTACCACGATTCCCTGGGAATGAAAGACACAGTAGCCTTGGGCGAGTTCACGCCCACCCACGTCTGAAACGAATTCTGCGGGTACAGCAGATCGTCGTTATTAACGTCAATCTCATCGCGGCGCCAGCCGAGATAGTAGCGGAAATAGCGAGCCATTGCGCCTTCGGCGGCGATGTAGGGGGTTAGCGATCCGATGGTGACGTTGTTCCCGTCCACCGGAGTGAACGGGCCATAATAGGCGGGATTGCTGGGATTAAAGAATCCATAGTGGTCGAGATCGTCTCGCCGCGGCGCTTCGCGCTCGTAGTCGAAGCCTGCCAGCAAAGACAAATATTCGGCGAACTTGTTTACATAATTCGCACTGCCGCCGGCTACGGTGCGAAACTCGCTCTGCCGGATGAGACCCTGTCCAAAATCTGAGAACAAAGAAAGATTGTAGGAGCGAAAAAAGCCGGAGAAATTCAGTTGCTGGTTGCTGCCGACTTGCCAGACGTCGTTCAACGCCACGAGCGCTGTGTGAGTCTGGTCTTTCTGCCGCGCATCGATGGTGTCCCCGTAGTTGGGAAAAAGCTCGTCCGCCGCATTCAAAGGATAGATCGGAACGAGTCCCGGCACGTAGGAGAAACCGTAATATCCAACGCCAAACAGAGTGAGGCGATGCTCGCCCGCGTGGAACACCCGCTCGCCATTGAATTTGTACTGCTGCCGATGTTCGAGCCTGGCTAGAAATCCGTTGCCATAAGAGCCTGTGAACGCCATCCACGATTCGGGAGTGGGGTTTAATCCGGCAACAAGATCGATGTCCCGATAATCTCCAGTCAACGTGATGAAGGGATCGAGACGAGAGCGGAGTCCGTACGTTGCCGCCACATTGACGGAATGATTTCCTTCGCGAACGTTGAACGCTCCGCCATCCACCCGCACGCTTTCCAAAACTTCCGGGATGAAAATGTTCGGGTCGGCATAGCCATTGCCGTGAGCATTTGCCGACAAGGTGTTTGGCGCCAGGTAGCTGCCGACCGCAATGTACTGCGCGATCGGTTCACCATGATCGCCCGCAACACCCGGCGCAAAGTACTGCGGCGCTTTGATTCCACTCGAAGCAGTCTCTATGGGGTATCCGGGAATGGATACCGGGGCGCCGGGGCGGCCGGGATTGGCGTCCAGCAAGTCCTGACGGACAAATATCTTCTCCGCGGGGTCGGGAGAAAGCACATCGGACTGGTTTACATCCGCGATGACCGTCACATTCTCAACCCGGGAAGAAAGTTGCGTCATCTTCACCGTAATTTCCGATGGTATGGCGCGGGAAACGCCGACGGGCTGTTCGACCCGACGAAATCCGGACGCATCAACCCTCAGCGCAAACTGTCCCTCGTGGCGCGGCGAAGGCAATGCGATCTGAAATCGTCCATCAGGCCCGGTAATTGCTTGTCCTTGAACCTGGCCATGATCGATCAGTTGAACTGTCGCATCCGGCAGAGCGTTTCCAACGGGATCGGTGACGCGTCCCTTCAACACGAGTTCTTGCGCATGCAAGCAGAGTGACAGCGAAGAGAAAAGAAGCAATGAGAAAATAAGAAGTTTGGTCCCGGCCATTCTGGTCTTAGCGTCGTCTCGTCGCGCTTCGGGACAGGGCTTGGTCATTGTGCTTTCTATTTCTGCCCACACGTTAGTCGTCCTGCCGGATTCTCTATCCTACAGACAGAGGCGACCACATTCATCGGTTACACTAGAAGATTGACCATGCCCTCGCGTTACGCACAGTGGATGTACGACTGGGAACACCGGCTAACCTCGGTGGACAACAATCGGGTGGTGCGTCCGCTGGACTGGGGCGTGGAGTTCGCACGGGACTGGCCCTGCCGCAACGGCTTCAGTCCGGGGCAAGTAGTGGATGATCCGGCAGAATTCTTAATCGACTTCAACCGGCGCATCGTCGCCTCCAGCGATGAATTTTATTCCTACACCCGGCCGACTGATTTCCGGCTGGAGACGCGGGAAGTGCAGGTTTTCTCCACGCGAGAAGTTCCCGATCCGAAGCTGGAAGCGAAGGTGAAGGGGACGTTCGCAGAGTTCTTGCGCTTTACTGCGCCAGTGAAGACGCCTTATGCCGAAAACAATCTCGTGAATGCGCGCTGGTTCCCCGCTCGCGGACGGCGCGCCATCGTACTTCTGCCGCACTGGAACGCCGACGCGATTGCCTACGTCAGCTTGTGCAAGGTGCTGAACATGCTGGGGATCGCAGTGTTGCGGCTGAGCATGCCTTACCACGACATCCGCATGCCCGCGGAAATCAGCCGCGCGGACTATGCCGTATCCGCCAACATTGGCCGCACGCTCGATGCGGTGCGCCAGGGTGTGGTGGATGTCCGCTGTTGTCTCGATTGGCTGGAGCAGCAGGGCTACAGCAGGTTCGGTATCGTGGGTACGAGCCTGGGTTCCTGTTATGCATTCATCGCAGCGGCGCATGATCCGCGCATTCGCGTGGCGGCCTTCAATCATGCCTCAACCTATGTGGCCGACGTGGTGTGGCATGGACAGTTGACGCGCCACATCCGGCAAGGCATGGAGTCGCAGATCAATTTGGAAACCCTGCGTCAGTCCTGGCTCGCCGTTAGTCCGATGGCGTACTTCAAGCAATTCTCGCGCTGGCCGAGAAAATCACTCATCATTTATGCGAAATACGATCTGACGTTCCTGCCTGAACTCTCGCGCAACGTAGTGGAAGAATTCCAGCGCCACGGCCTGGATCACAAAGTGGTAGTGCTGCCCTGCGGTCACTACACCATGGGCGAGGCGCCCTACAACTTCATGGATGGGTGGCAACTTGCGTCGTTCTTGCGAACGGCGTTTGGCAGTTAGCAGTCGGCGATTAGCTGATGCCTGATTGAATCACTAGAGCTAATTGCAATTGCCAATTGCCACGGGCCAGGCGCTGCAGGTTCGATCGCGAGTTAGAATGTTGAGATGCGGAATGCGGCGGTTCACTCTTCCGGAGAAGTCATGGAGTACCGGAGCGGAGAGTGTGTGATCAGCACCAATCGCGAACGCCTGGATCTGGATGTGGTTCACGGTTTTCTGACCAATTGCTACTGGGCTAAGGGTATTCCGCGAGAAGTCGTGGCGCGGTCCATCGAGCACTCACTGTGTTTCGGCATTTATGATGGGGATGGCTCGCAGATCGGTTTTGCCCGCGTGGTCAGCGACTTCGCCACCGTGGCTTATCTGGGCGATGTGTTCGTGCTGGAATCGCATCGCGGGCGCGGCCTGAGCAAGTGGCTGATGGAATGTGTTGTGCAGCATCCCGCGCTTCAGAATCTGCGGCGCTGGATTCTCTTGACCCGCGATGCCCACGGACTCTACTCGCAATTTGGTTTTACGTCAGTGCAGGCTCCGGAGCGATATATGGAACTCCACAGGCCTGACATATACGAAACCCCTTAGGACAAATGACATGAAGAATTCCCCAGCTTCCGCAAAAATGTACCGCCCGCTTTACGAAGTGGATCCGCAGATTGCCGCTGCCATCGACAACGAAACCCGCCGCCAGCACGAGGGCTTGGAGCTGATTGCCTCGGAGAACTTTGTCAGCGAGGCTGTGCTTGAAGCCGCAGGCTCGGTATTCACCAACAAATATGCCGAAGGATATCCCGGCAAGCGTTACTACGGCGGCTGCGAGTTCACTGATGTGGTGGAGAACCTGGCGCGCGACCGCGCCAAGCAGCTATTCGGCGCTGAACACGCCAACGTGCAGCCCCACGCCGGCTCGCAGGCGAACATGGAGGCCTACGCCGCGGTGCTGCAACCGGGCGACACGATTTTGGGGTTGAACCTCGCCCACGGCGGCCACCTTACACACGGGCATCCTCTGAATTTCTCGGGAAAGACGTACAAGATCGTCCCTTACGGCGTGACCAAAGAAACCGAGACGATCGACTACGACGCGCTCGAAAAGCTGGCGGAGGAGCACCGCCCCAAGCTGATTATCGGCGGCGGCAGCGCGTACCCGCGCATCATCGATTTTGCCCGCATGCGGCAGATCGCCGACAAAGTAGGCGCTCTATATCTGGTCGACATGGCGCATTTTGCCGGACTGGTGGCGGGCGGCGCGCACCCTTCGCCGGTTCCGCATGCGCACATCGTGACCTCCACTACGCACAAGACGCTGCGCGGGCCGCGGTCGGGCCTGATTCTGTCCAAAGCGGAGTTCGCGGCGGCCATCGACAAAGTAGTTTTTCCAGGAATGCAGGGCGGGCCGCTGGTACACATCATCGCAGCCAAGGCGATCTGCTTTCACGAAGCCATGCAGCCCGAATTCCGTGACTATGCCAGGCAAGTGGTGGCGAATGCAAAGGTGCTCGCGGAGACGCTGGCCGCCGAAGGTTTTCGCGTCATTTCCGGCGGGACCGATACGCACGTGATGCTGGTCGATGTCTTCGCCAAAGGCATGCTGGGCAGCGAAGCCGAGAAGTCGCTGGACCAGGCCGGAATCACCGTCAACAAGAATGCCATCCCCTTCGATACCAACCCGCCGCTGAAGCCGAGCGGCATCCGCATCGGCTCTCCGGCCCTGACCACGCGCGGAATGAAAGAAGCGGAGATGCGACAGGTCGGACGCTGGATTGCGGAAGCACTGCTGCATAGAACTGACGCGGCAGTGCTGGCAAGAATCCGAAAAGAAGTACTCGGTCTCTGCGAGGCATTTCCGCTGTATGCCGAGCGGCGGGCTAAGGCACAGGCGGAAGTGCGGGCTTAAGTTTAATGCGTTGTAATGGATTCCATTACACTGTAATATCGCTGGTATGGCCACTACCCGCGCTTCCCGCGTTTACACCATCAGCCTCCCCCCGGACTTGGCGCAGAAAGCCGAGGCCCTTGCCAAGCGCGACAGCCGGACCATGAGCGAACTCTTCCGCGAAGCCTTTCGCACTTATTACGCCCAGCAGGCGCGCCGCACGCTGGAGGAGATCGGCGAGTATGCAGCTAGCCGGAATCCAGGCTATACCGAGGCCGACGTGCCTCGTCTCATCAAAGAAGTTCGCAACACTAGGCCCGCTCGTCGCCCGACCCGGACGCATCGGTGATCGTCGTTCTAGATACGAACGTGTGGATTTCAGCGCTCCAGTTTGCCAAGCGGCGGGGAGTCCCGACACGGGCGCTGGAAAAGGCGATGAGCGAGGACGTAATCGCCAGTTGCGTGGAGATTGAAGCGGAGATACTGCGTGTCCCGAGCGAAAAATTCCTCTGGGTGCCGGATCGGGCTCACGCCGCTTTGGAAGCCGTTTTGACGCGCGCGATCCGCGTACGACTTCGCGGAACCGTGAAAGAATGCCGCGACCCCAACGACGATATGTTCCTGGAGTGCGCCCTCCGCGCGAACGCCGATCTGCTGATCGCAGGAGACAAGGATCTTCTGGTTCTCGGGTCTTATCGAGGGACACGCATTCTAACTCCCGCGGAATACGTCAGCGGCGTCCTTTAGCCTCCGAGGCTCTTCTTTCCGAAATCCCTCTGGTAAACCGTGACGGCTATTTTCTAGCCCCCGTCTGTGTTTAAATTGCCTCGGTGAAGATCGCCATCGACATTCGGAGGATGACCGAGTTCGGCGTAGGCACATACATCCGTAATGTCGTGCGGACTTTGGGACGGCTCGATCACGAAACCACGTATTTCCTCATCGGCGCTCCCGCCAAAGTCAAAGAAATTGGCTTCCTGCCGCCAAACTTTCACACAGTTCCTCTTGCCGAGCCTGAGCGCTCTCTGAAAAGCTTCTGGGAGTTCCGCGTAGTGGTGAAGAGGCTGGAATGCGATCTGGTCCATATTCCGAATTTGTTCTCGGTCCCTCGCGCCCTGCCGTGCCCCTACGTAATGACGGTGCACGATATGCTGGAGCATCTCTCCCGCGCTCGCCAGCAGACCGGGTTTTGGGGCGCCTGGCATTTTCACTGGACCAAGCGCGTATTGCGCGGCGCGGCGCGTATTTTCGCGGTTTCCAACTTCACCAAAATCGAGATTGAGAAGCTATTTGGCATCCCGGCCGGGCGCATCGAGGTGGTCTACAACGCAATCGATGAGCGCTTCCTCCACGGCCACGCCAGCGCCGCCGACCGGCAGCTCATTGCCGAGCGGTACCAGGTTACTTATCCCTTCCTGCTCTATGCGGGAAGAATCAGCCCGCACAAGAATGTCGTGCGTATGATTGAGGCCTTCTCCGCACTGAAAACGGAGCTGGAAAAAGAGCAGGCATTTCTCGACTTAAAGCTCATCATCATTGGAGACGACCTTTCCGGCAATCCCGACTTGCGTCGCACGGTGATCCGCAGCGGCGTTCAGAACGATGTCCGCTTCTTAGGCTTTGTGCCTATCGAGGTGTTGCGCACTTTTTACGATGCCGCGAAGATTTTCGTTTTCCCGTCCCTGTATGAGGGATTCGGGCTGCCGCCCCTGGAAGCGATGGCTCACGGCACGCCGGTCGTGACTTCAAATGTGTCGTCCCTCCCTGAGGTCGTAGGGAATGCGGCGGTGCTGGTTCACCCCGAGAATGTTTTCGAGATTATGCGCGCTCTGCACCGCGTTCTTATGGACCAGCCGCTACGCGAAAAAATGAAGGAGCGCAGCTATCAGCAGGTGACGAAGTTTTCCTGGGAGAAGTCGGTTCGCCGGATCATCGAAGTGTACCGGGAAGTCTTGAGCGCGAAAGGGAACCCGGAACCTCCCAGCCAACGTGTTGACACGGACAGGAAAACTACGGCGGGCGTAGCATAGTGCGGCCACCTTCCGCCGGCCGCACACATCCGCTTAGACCTCGACAAAACCTACTTCAGCAAGGGCTGGCCCGGCGAAGCGATGGCAAGCTTGTGCAACTTGGCTGTGATGCGGGCGCGGTCGGCATCGGTCTGGGCTGAGGTGAGACGCTTGCGGAGGGTCGTGATCTTGTGTTGACGGGCGCGGCGCCGGCGAATCTCCGGCCGGCGGCTGGGGGCTGACATCGGTTGCTCTCCTGCGGTGGAATCAAAAAAACTGCAGCATTGAGTCTATCAGAATCCAAGCGCAAAGCGCTGGCCCGCGGCTGCTGGAGCCGGCATGTATAGGACATTTTGCCGGCCACTGAAGCTCCCACCATAAATTGCCGATAAAACACCATGCAGTAGGCCTTTCAGCAGTTTCCCGCAGGAAAGGCCCTGCATAAACAGCAACACTGTGCAGCCCAAGAATGTCAGGGCGCACGCTGCCTGCACAGCTGCGGGTGAGGGAGGAGTCTGCCCTAGTGAGTCAACTTTACGATCTGAGAATGCTGATAGAGAACAAGATCAAAGCCGACGGCCTGGACGCCATGGACGTAAAAGGCAAGATCGGACTCCGGTCCGGCCGGATGCTGGCGTTCATTAGCCCCACTACCGAGGATGACCCGGAAGCCGTCGCTAAACTGCGGAAGGCTGTCAAAGACGTGTTGAACATCAGCGTGTGAGGAGCATTTGCATGAAATGGAATCTGATTCGTACCAAAGTTCTGGCCGCATTGGTGGGATGTCTCATGGTGGGAGTTGGCGGCATTGTGGCGCTAATGTACTACAGCTTTGCGCGCAACTCACAGGCCTTGGGGACCGAGTCGGTCACGGGCGCACAAAAGCTGTTCACAATTCTCGAGGCCCGAGAGACCAGCAAAATGGCGGCCGTCAGTGAGACGCTGATCATGAATCCTCAGGTTCGCGATGCCTTCGCCGCCAAAGATCGCAGCCGAGTGCTCGAGCTGAACGGCGCCACTGTATCCGAAGTTGAAGAGCCAAGGCATTACCAACTGGATGTTCCACACCCCTGAGCCTGACATGGCCGTCTTTCTTCGTCTACACAATCCTGCGAAGTTCGGGGATCATTTGAATCGCTTCATGGACAAGGAGGTCGTGCGCACTCACGCCATGGTAGTCGGGAACGAATTGGCCAAGGCCGGCTTTGCGGTGAGAATTCTGCGGCCGTTTTACGATTCCAGCGGCCAAGTGACGGGCTATGTCGAGCTTGGAGAAGAAATCGGCCAGTTCATCCACGCCATGAAAAGTCAGACCGGAGACGACTACGGCCTTTTGCTCAGCAAGAAGTTCGTAGACAGAAAGTTTTGGGCCGATTCCAGCGCAGTATGGAAGCGACGCGACAACTGGGACGATAAGGCAAACTTCGTAGTGGCGGACAAGACCACATCGAACGACGCTATTATTCAGTTCCAGGGCGAACTGGCCGCCGTGCCCGCTGAGGGCAAGGTGTTGGAATATTTCCGTGACGGAAATTCTGTCCTGGTGCGCGGCCTCTTTCCCATCCATGACGCCGCAGGCAACGCAGTCGGCGCAATGTTCGTTGTCAGGGATATCTCAAGTTTTTATCTCGCGATGCGCCACACCCAGAACGTTCTCATCCTGATAATTGTCTTGTCATTGGCGCTCGGAATCGTTCTGGTGTTAACGCTGCTCAACCGTCTCGTATTCCGGCGCCTGAACCAGATCATCACGTCGGCAACCCGCGTAGTGGGTGGCGACTATACATCAGAGATTCGCATAAGTTCGGATGATGAAGTCGGCCAGTTCGAACAACTCTTCGAACAGTTCCGGCGCGTCTTCGTTGATCTATTGGCGCACGTGCCCGAGTTTCAGGAGAAACAGGAGTTGCAGGAGAAGTAGCAGTGAGAGCAATATGGCAGCCGGACCTGTAAGCCGAATTCTGTCCGCCGGATTGCTCCGGCGCGACGGTCATTCCTCTGGGCCACGCATCGCTGCGGTGCTCTAGCGACCTACCCGGAGGTTGGACGCACCGAGCCGGCACGTGCCCAGACCCTGATTCGCAAAAATCAGGCTCCAAACTCCCTCCCTATTTGGTCTTGCTCCGTGTGGGGTTTGCCCTGCCCGCCGCATTACTGCGGCGGCGGTGCGCTCTTACCGCACCTTTTCACCCTTACCCCGATCCGGGAAAACATATTCCGAAAATCAGGGCGGTATGTTTTCTGTGGCACTTTCCGTCGAACGGATTTGAATCCGCCCTCCCGGACGTTATCCGGCACACTGCTCTTTGGAGTTCGGACTTTCCTCTCCCCGCGTCCAAAAACGCAGAAAGCGACCGTCCGGTCCAGCTGCCAACAGGATCATTATACGGGCTACGGGCTTCAGCTGTCGGGCTTCGGCTAACCTGCCGCCCGAAGGACTCTCTTGCTGGTAGACTTGTCGACAAGCGGGCCGCGGCAAAACGTGCTTCTGAGCCGAAGCCCGCAGCCCGAAAGCCGAAGCCCAACGCATGCACACTCTTGAAGCCATCCGAATCGCCCTGCAGTCGCTGTGGGTGAACAAGCTGCGCTCGGTGCTGACGTTACTCGGCGTAGTGATCGGAGTGGCTGCCGTGATCGCTGTGGTCACCTTCGTCTCCGGCATCAACGATTACGTGGCGCAAAAGGTCTTCAACCTGGGCGCGGATGTCTTCTTCATCTTCAAAGTTTCCCCCGCCGTCACCAACGTGGATCACTACCTGGAGGGCGAAAAGCGCAAAGACCTCGACATGGAGGACTATGAGGCTGTAGCGGCGGGCTGCCGGAGCTGCAAATATATTGGTGCGATTGTCCGCAACGAAACCGGCAAGGTGAAGTACGCAGAGCAATCGATCAGCGATACGTCAGTGCGCGGCATCACTCCTACGATGGCTCCCGTTTACGATGTGGACTTGAGCGCCGGCCGCATGCTCAACGATACCGACTTGAACAACCGGTCTCCAGTCGCGGTCGTGGGAACGGACATCGTCGAGCATCTCATGGCGGGGACGGATCCGCTGGGCAAAGAGATCCGCCTCGACGGCTGGACCTACCAGATCATCGGAGTGGGAACGAAGAAAGGGAAGACGCTGGGGCAGAGCGCCGACAATTACGTGTTCATTCCCATCACCATGTTTCTTAAGCAGTATGGGGTGCACAAGAGCAGCATCCGCATTGCCGGCAAGGCTGCAAGCGCCGGGCCGCCGCTCGACGAGGCCATCGGCGAAGCGCGCGCCGCACTGCGGGCCAAGCGCCACGATCGGCTCGGCGGCGACGACAGTTTTGACATTGAAACCAACGCCAGCCTGGTGGGCATCTGGACCAACTTCAGCCAGACGTTCTTCATCGCCACCATCGGCATCGCCTGCATTTCTCTGGTAGTTGGCGGCATCGTGATCATGAACATTATGCTGGTGTCGGTGACCGAGCGCACGCGCGAGATCGGCATTCGCAAGGCCCTCGGAGCCCGGCGCGAAGATGTGCTGCTGCAGTTCCTGATCGAGTCGGTTACTCTGGCGCTTACGGGCGGCGCCTTGGGAGTGCTGTTGGGAGTGGTGATCGCCCTGGCAGTAACAGCGCTAATCGGGATGCCCTCATCGATCAAGTTGTGGGCCGTCGCGGCGGGACTCATCGTGTCGGCAAGCGTGGGAGTTTTCTTCGGAGTCTATCCGGCGCGGAAAGCCGCCCGGCTCGATCCGATTGTAGCGTTACGGTTCGAAAACTAGAAGATTTAGCGATTGAGCGATCGGGCGATTGTGCAATTGAAAACCTGAGTGCCAGTTTGAATGGTTTTCAATCGCCAAATCACCCAATCGCCCAATGACTCAATTCCTCAATTCCTCATGATAAACAGAGATGAATTCGGCGAGATCGTGCAGATGGCGACCGACACCATCCGCGGCAACAAGATGCGCTCGTCGCTGACCGTGCTGGGAATTGTGATTGGCGTCGCCATGGTCATCGGCGTCTCGTCCATCGGGCGCGGCCTGGATGACAATGTCCGCGATGTGGTCGCCAGCGTTGGCTCCAATGTCATCTTTGCCTATCATCTTGAGCCTTTTACTTTCGGGCGCCTCACCGAGGAAATGCGCACGCGCAAGAAGCTGACCTTCGAGGACTCGGAAGCGATGAAGGACCTGCCGCACATAAAGGCGGTATGCGCAGGAGAGCGCTTCTTCCGTCCTGAGCTGGGTGTGGGCACGTATGCCGTGAAATATCAGGATCGCAAAGTCAAGAACACGATCCTCGAAGGCGATACCGCCTCCGCGAAGGATGTTTATGATCTCCCAATGGCCTCAGGAAGATGGTTCACCGAAGCCGACGATGAGCGGCGTGCCACGGTCATTGTTCTCGGCCACGACACCGCAGAGGAACTGTTCCCCCGCGAGAACCCGTTAGGCAAGGAAATCAATATCGACGGCCGATTGTTCGAGGTAATCGGCACGCTCGCAAAAATCAAGTCGGTGTTTGGCGGCGGAAATGATCCCAACGATAATCGCATCTTTTTCCCGCTGACCACGTTTAAGACCCTTCACCCCGAAATAAAAGACCACTGGCTCAGCGCCAAGGCCACCTCTCACGACGATGTACCCAAGGCGGTTGACGAGATTCGCGAACTGCTGCGGCGCCGGCGAAAAGTTCCTCCGGACAAGCCGGATAACTTTGTGGTGATGACAACGGATTCGCTCTCCGACGTTTGGAACCAGCTCACCGGAGCGCTTTTCGTGGGCATGTTCGCGATTTCGAGCGTCGGCCTGATTGTCGGCGGCGTGGGCGTCATGAACATTATGCTGGTGAGCGTCACCGAGCGGACCCGCGAAATTGGAGTTCGCAAAGCGATCGGCGCGCGCAAGCGGGACATTCTCTTGCAATTCACGCTGGAAGCGATCATCCTCACCGCGATCGGTGGCGTGATAGGAATTCTTTTTGGGGCGTCCATCGTTTGGATTATTCCCGCGATGTGGCCCTCGCTGCCCGCTCACATGTCGATGTTCTGGACAGTCTTCGGCTTCGTTTCCGCCGCGGGAACTGGGCTCATCTTTGGCATCTATCCCGCGTGGAAGGCAGCGAACCTGGATCCGATCGAGGCGCTGCGTTACGAGTAGGAGCTTTGTAGCGCCGCCGTCTCGGCGGCTTGATAGCGGCGCCCGAATTTCGATCGGGCCGCCCCGACGCTGCTGCTGTTCAGTTCGACACACTACATGATTCATTCCGTCCTCAGGATAATCCAGATAATCGCGGCCCTCGGCGTCGCGTCCAGTTCACTCTATTACCTGCTTTGTTTGTGGAGTGCTGCAACGTTTCTGCGCGAGCGAGAGGCGGGCGGGAGATCCCGCTCCACGACGTCTTTACCGCCCGTCTCGATTCTCAAGCCTCTCAAGGGCACCGATCCTGAAATCTACGAGAGCTTTCGCAGCCACTGCCTGCAGGACTATCCCGAATACGAAATCATCTTCGGCGTGAACGGCCCCAGCGATCCTGCAATTGAAAGTGTGAAGTCATTGCAGCGCGAGTTTCCGAGCTGCAGAATTCAGTTGGTGGTGAGCGAGAAAATCCTGGGCGCGAATGTGAAGGTCAGCAACCTGGCGCAGATGTTGGCGGAGGCGCGCTATGACCACTTGATCGTCAATGACAGCGACATTCGCGTAGAGTCTGACTATCTGCGCAGGGTGACTGCGCCATTGGCTGACTCGCAAGTAGGAATGGTCACCTGCCTCTATCGTGGAGTGCCCGGCGCAACCTTGGGGTCGCGTTTGGAGGCCTTGGGCATCGCGGATTTTTGCGCGAGCGTGTTAGCCGCGCGTCAACTGGAAAGCAGCATCCGGTTTGGGTTGGGTTCCACGCTGGCGTTTCGTCGTGCCGAGTTGGAAAAGATCGGTGGGTTCACTTCATTCGTGGACTATCTTGCCGACGACTACGAACTGGGACAGCGCATCGCTGCCTTGGGCCTGACTGTGAAACTGTCAGACATTGTGGTTGAAACATATCTCCCGCCTTATCGCATGCGGGCATTCTTCGCGCATCAATTGCGTTGGGCGCGCGGAATCCGGGATGCACGCGCAGGCGGTTACCTGGGCCTGGTTTTCACGTTTGGTTTCCTGTGGGCCTTGCTCGCGTTGGCAACGAGTCGAGGAGCCCTCTGGGCATGCGGCGCGTTGGCCGTCACGCTATTGCTCCGCTTCGCCGTTGCTCTAGTTGTGGGCTGTCGCGTTTTGCAGGACCGCCAGATCCTGAGAGATGTCTGGCTCATTCCTCTGCGCGATCTGCTTGCGGTCGGGGTCTGGATTGCGAGCCTGGGCGGTCACACCGTGACGTGGCGCGGCGACCGCTTCCGCTTGAAAAATGGCAGGCTCACACGGACGGCGCCATAGCAGTCGAAGGCTGCGCAATAGCTGCCGCCGGCTTCGGAGTGACGCTGCGGCTGTGATCAAGGACCGTGCGGATTTTGCTCGCCAGTTGTTTCAGAGTGAAAGGCTTCTGCAAAAAATTGTTTTCGACATCGACAACGTCATGGTCCAGTACGGTTTGACCAGCGTAGCCCGAGACGAACAAAACTCTAGTTTCCGGGCGCAGTATTTCCAGTTTCCTGGCCAATTCGCCGCCACTCATGTGCGGCATCACCACGTCAGTGACAGTCAGGTGGATCGTCGACCCGTAATTCGTGGCGATGGCCAAGGCATCCAAGCCGTCCCTCGCCTCCAGCACGCAGTATCCACGCAGGCTGAGAAGTTCGGCCGCCGCCCGCCGCAGAGGCTCCTCATCCTCGACCAGCAGAACAGTCTCGGTGCCGCGCAGCATGGTCTCCGCACCCTGATCCGGCGCCTCCTGAGTACCCGGCTGATCCTGCACGGCGGGCAAGTAGATCTTAAAAGTTGTTCCCATTCCCGGTTCGCTGTAGGCCCACACGAATCCGTGATTCTGTTTCACGATGCCGTACACCGTGGCCAAACCGAGTCCAGTTCCCTCGCCGGAAGGTTTGGTGGTGTAGAAAGGTTCAAAAATGTGCGCCAGATGATCGGCAGAAATGCCGGCCCCCGTGTCGCTCATAGTTAGAACGGCATAGCGCCCGGTCGGAATCATGGCCCGCTTGCGGTCGGCGTACTGTTCGTCGAGTTGCACGTTGGACGTCTCAATCGTGCATCGTCCCCCTTGCGGCATGGCATCGCGCGAGTTAGCCGCGAGGTTCATGAGAATCTGCTCGATCTGCACCGGATCCAGACGCACTCTGCCCAGCCCCTCGCCGGGAACAAAGACCAGTTCGATGTCTTCTCCGATAAGGCGGGGTAAAGTCTTCACAATTCCGCTAACCACGGGATTCAGGTCCGCGACCCGCAAAGCTTGTGGCTGTTGGCGGCTGAAGGCGAGCAGTTGACGCGTCAATTCAGCGGCGCGGCGCGCCGCAGCAATGATTTCCAGCATCCGCGATTGCGTGGCGCTTCCAGGGATCACCGAATCGAGCGCCAGCTCAGAGTAACTGGTGATGATGGTGAGCAGATTGTTGAAGTCATGCGCAATGCCTCCGGCCAGGCGGCCGATGGCGTCCATTTTTTGAGCCTGAATCAACTGGGCTTCCAGACGAAGACGTTCCGTGTAATCGCGGCCGTTGGAAACAAAGTGCGTGATCCGTCCTTCTGCATCCTGTATGGGGCTGATCGTCTCGTCCACGTAGTACACGTCGCCATTCTTCTTGCGATTGACCAGAACGCTGCGGAAGACGTTGCCGGAGCAAATGGTTTCCCACAGCTCACGATAGAGTACCGGGGCCTGCTGTCCGGATTTCAGCATGGCCGGAGTCTTGCCCAGGACCTCCTGCGGGGAATAACCAGTCAGCGTCTCAAACGTCGGGTTCACATATTCGATGATGCCTTCGCTATTCGTGATTAAGATCGCATCGGCAGATTGTTCGACCGCGCAGGAGAGCTTGCGCAGGGAGTGCTCTGCCATCTGCTGCTGTTGCTGGGTCGCGTGCAAGCTGAGCGCGCAACGGATCGTGCGCACCAGATTGACTCCGTTGAGCGGCGATCTCTCCACGCAGTCATAGGCGCCTGCCTGGATGATTTCAGCAACCGCTTTCTCATCGGCGTGCTCAGTCAGCAAGATAAAGGGAACAACGCCGCGGGTGTGTAGAAATTCCGCGAGCAGCTTGGTGGCTGCCGCATCTCCGGTCTCATGTTCAAACAAGACCAGTCCGTAGTCGCCGCCCTGCAACATCGTCTTGGCTTCTTCCAGCGAGTTCGCGTGATCCAGTTCTGCGGGCAAGGCACTTCGGTTCCGGGCAAGGATTTCCCGGATAAGAAAGAAGTCTTCCTCCTGGCTTCCTACGAGCAGCACGCGTAGAAGAGAGGGTGCGAGTTGGGCCGCGGTTGACACAATCTTCGCCTACCCTGTTCACATCGGTGAGTTTTCATTCGCGCCGTTGCTTTGCGAGAACACCAGCCACCATTGCGGTCGAGGAAAGGTCCCAGATCGGGCGCGAGTTCAGTTTGGAATTGGAAGTGGATCAATCCAACCGGAGTCTTGATTAACACTGCCTCACCGCGGCCACATTGCCAGGAGACTACTTTCTGGGCCCTGAAGTTCTCTGGCCCTGTGCCGATAACTAGAAAGCAGGATAGTGGGGAAAACAGGAACGCTGCTCAGCTCAGAAAATGAGTGCCCTTTCATGAATAATATCCGTGCTCTTATCGTGGACGATTCCTCGGTCATGCGCAAGATCGTGGAGCGTTCGTTGCGCCAGGCGGGCGTCGAAATGACTGAAGTATTCCAGGCCGGCAATGGAGCCGAGGCTCTCGGCGTGCTTCAGGACAACGTCGTCGATCTCATTCTTTGTGATATCAACATGCCTGTGATGGACGGTCTGGAGTTCGTCAAGAGCCTCGCTGGAGTGGCCAACGCGAAAGGCGTGCCAGTGGTGATGATTACCACTGAAGGCAGCGAAGCCCACGTCGTGCAAGCCATATCCTGCGGGGCGAAGGGCTACATCCGCAAGCCCTTCACCGCAGAGCAGGTCAAAGAGCATGTCATCCCCGTTTTGGCAGGTAAATCATGAAGCCGATGAGTGAGTTGCTGGCTGACAATAGCAGCCACGAAAACTGGATTCCTCTGCTCGAAGTGGCGACGCGCGAAGTCTTCGAAGCTCATGCTGAGTTCCCAACTGACCGAGCCGGGGGCCGCGCACGAAGTTAAGCGGGACGTCACTTCCATGGTGGGATTGGCCGGGCAACTGTGCGGCGTCTTAAGTGTGTGCTGCGACCACAAAGCCGCCGCGCTCATGACTTCCAGAATGCTGGGCGTGCCCCTGGACAAGGCCGGCGACGATGTGTCGGACGCGCTCGGCGAAGTCTGCAACATGATTGCGGGCAACTTCAAGAACAAGATTGCCGGTCTGGGTGACGGTTGTATGCTCTCCCCGCCCACCGTGGTCACCGGCAGTGACTACGATCTGCACTCCCTGGCGGTTGCCCCAGCGCTAGAGGTCAGACTGCTGTTCGAAGGCCTGCCCATTGTCATCTCTCTCGAGATTCACAGCTAGGGGCGCGCTCTTGCCAGGTCAGGTTCGTGCCGCCGACGAGCCAAATACCATCGCCACCATGGAGTGAATTTCCTCGATCGCTTCATCCAGTTCAAAGGTGAAGCGCACCAGGTCCATCCCTTCGAGGTCGCGGTGTTCCTTCAGCAGGATCGCCCATGCTGGGTCGGAGACCAAATCCACCTTGTGGCACTCGTAGTAGCCGTATCCCAGGCCACGCATGCGGCAGAGCAGGTCGCTCAAATGCACCAGGGCCACCAGCGGCTGAGCCTTGTGACTCTGCTCGATGGCATGATGATGGGCGATGACTTCGACAATGTCGTCAGCCAGTTTCCACTTTTCCGCCAGGGCCTGCCCGGTCTCGCAGTGCGTGAATCCCATCGTGGCAAGTTCCGCCTCGTGCAGTGGAATCTCCTCCCGGCAGGCGCGCTCCATCGCCGCCGCAAATTCTTTGGAAAATGCCATGCAGTTCACCATGAACCCCAGGTCATGCAGCAGGCCCGCCATATAGGCCTTCTCAACATCGACTGTGGCCAGCTTTTCGCTGAACTTCCGGCAGACCATGGCGCAGCCCAGCGAGTGTCTCCAAAATACGTCCGGATCCAGGGCCCATTTTTCCGCGGGGAAGGCCTGCCCCAGGCAGCAGGTGAGAAGGATCGTTTCAACGCGGCGCAGGCCCAGGCTCATGACCGCGCTTTTGATCGACTGCGGTAACTGCGCCAGCCCGAAGAGTGGCGAACTGGCCACGCGGAGGCATTGCGCCGCGATCGTGTTGTCATAAGACACCAGGCGCACCACCTCATCCACTTTCACTTCTTCTGTGGAGCCGCTCAACATCTTCAGCAAAGGCAGAAAGACTGCGGGAATGGCGGGCATGGTGTCGATACGCTGCACCCGCTCGCGAATTGTTGCGCTAAAGGATGTAGTCATAACTTGCCGCTGCTCAGCGATGGTTTCCAATACGCGATGGTTCCCGGAAAGTGCACCAGGTGAAACTGGTCATTCAACTTCATCAGCGACTCCGAGGTTCCCAGAAAGAAATATCCGCCAAAATTAAGGTTGGAAAAAAAATGGTTGATGACCTTCGACTTCGAGGCCCCGTCGAAGTAAATCAGCACGTTGCAGCAGAAAACCAGATCCATACCTTTCATGAAAAGCATCTTGGAGTCGTCCTGAAGATTCAGCCGGCTGAAGCTGATCAGCTTTTTTGTCTCCGGACGTATCTGCAGTTTCTTGTCACCAACCTCCGAGAAATATTTTCGTTTGAAGTACTCCGCAGTGTTGCGCAGCGCGTAATCGCCATAAATGCCGGCCTTGGCGGCTTCCACGGAGCGGTCATTCAGGTCGGTGGCGAGAATTTCCACCGTCCAGCCTTTCAGCAAACGCTCGCTTTCCTCGAGCAACGTCATTGCCAGCGTGTAGGGCTCCTCGCCGGTGGAACAACCCGCACTCCAGATGCGTAACCGCTTGGTGATTTGCTTGGTTTTCTCCGCCACCAACTCGGGCAGGATTACTTTGCGCAGCGCATCGAGTTGGGGCTGGCTGCGGAACAAGCTGGTTTCCCCAATGGTGATCTCATTCAGCAGATGCCGCAATTCCCCGTCCCGCCCGGGCTGCGCCGTAAGCTGATCCCAATACTCACGTGGAGTACGTGCGTTAAGCTGTTTCATCCGACGTCCGCAGCCATCCGCCAGCAGGTAAAGTTTTTCTTCCGCTTTGTAGATACCCGAAACCTTGTACACAAGGTCGCGGATCTGCCTGTACACCGGATCGACAGGTCCGGTGCTCCTCGCGGGAGCCAGCGACGCGGCTGCGGGTTGGGGAGCGCTACTCATTTTGACGGTTGCGCCTGGGCCGCATAACTCTTCTGGTCAACGTGGTGAGAACCACGGCTGTTCAGCACGCGGCGCGTGATCTGCTCCGCCAACTGATCGAGAGGATAAGCGGCATCGTCCAGCCCTGAAGCGTGCACCAGGCCAGGCATGCCCCAGACCACGGAGGAAGCCTCGTCCTGAATGATCACGTCGCCGCCCGCGTCGCGAATATCCTGCGCCCCCAACACGCCGTCCGAGCCCATACCGGTCATCACCACTGCAAGAACGTTTCCCCCGCAGGCTGCCGCCACCGAACGAAACAACACATCGACCGCTGGCCGGCAGGAGTTTTCCTGCGGCCCCTGATTCAAGTCCAGTCGCCAGTTCACACCCGCCCGCACCACCTTCATATGAAAGTTTCCCGGAGCGATCCAGGCGTGCCCCGGCGCCAGAACCACGCCCGCACTGCCCTCTTCCACAGCAATCGTCGAGTGGCTGGCCAGGCGGTCCGCCAGCAGGCGCGTAAAAATTGGCGGCATATGCTGCACCACGACAATCGGGACAGGAAAGTCACTCGGGATTCTCGGCAAGACTTCCGCCAAAGCGTTCGGGCCTCCGGTCGAGGTTCCGATCGCCACAATTTCGATCCGCGGGTTGGTCCGCACGCGAACCTTTAACGCCGGGCGCACCTGGGGCAGGGCCACGAGCTTTAGAGGAACGCCGCCGCCGCATAACGCCTTGATCTTCGGGATTAGCTCCGCGCGTATGCGTTCGATCGCAACCGCGGGATTGCCGGTATTGCTCGGCTTGGTCGCATAGTCCGATGCGCCCAGCGAAAGCGCATCTAGAGTCGCTGCCGCTCCCCGTTCGGTCAGCGTGCTGAACATGATCACGGGCAGCTTGGGATACAACTTGCGCACCGCCGCCAGCGCCTGCAGGCCGTTCATCACCGGCATTTCGATGTCCAGCGTGAGCAGATCGGGTTTGACCTGGGGAATCTTCGCCAATGCGATTCGCCCGTCGCTCGCCGTGCCGACTACCTCCAGGGCGCGATCTCCCGACAAGGTTTCGGAGAGCAGCTTGCGAATCACTACGGAATCATCCACCACCAGGATGCGAATCGGGCTCATAGGAAATCATATCCGTCATTTCAGTGCAGTCTGCTTACGACCCAGCATGTGCCACCCTGCTCTGCGCCGCCGCGTGCCCGCGCGCGTTTTCGCCGGCGTTGACTTTGAATTGCTCGACCAGCCGCCGCAATTGCGTCGAAGTTTCCACCAGGTCCTGCGCTGCCTTCTGAGTGTCGCCCGCTCCGCGCGACGTACTCTCCGCCGCCTGCGCCACGCCCGCGATGTTGCTGGTGATCTCACCGCTACCGCGGGCCGCTTCGCTGACGTTGCGCGACATCTCGTTCGTGGTCGCGTTCTGCTCCTCGACCGCTGAAGCAATCGTGCTGGAGATGCCGTTGATCTGGTTGATCACTTCGCTGATGGTGCCGATGGCGTCCACTGCCGCCTTGGTGTCGGTCTGGATGGCTTCGATCTTGCGGCTGATGTCCTCCGTGGCCTTCGCGGTTTCCTTGGCCAACTCCTTCACTTCGTTGGCTACGACTGCAAAGCCCTTGCCTGCTTCCCCGGCGCGCGCAGCCTCGATAGTCGCGTTCAGCGCCAGCAGGTTGGTTTGCTGGGCGATCGAAGTGATGACCTTGATCACTTGTCCGATCTCCGTCGAAGAATCGCCAAGCTTGGAGACAGTAGTGTTGGCAGTTTCCGCGACCTTCACCGCAGAGGTCGCCACCTTGGCTGCTTCCGTGGCGTTCTTGGCGATCTCCTTGATGCTGGCGCCCATCTCCTCCGCCCCGGTCGCTACCGTCTGCAAGTTCTGGCTAACCTGCGCCGTCGCCGAAGAAACCACTTTGGTCTGCGTCGAAGTCTCCTCCGCGTTGGCGCTCATCTGCTGGCTGGTCGCCGTCAACTCTTCCGCCGCGCTCGACAGCGCCTGCACGCTTTGGCCCAGCATCTCTATGCTTCCGCGCAGCGTGTCGGCCGTCTTATTCGTCGCCTTCCCGACCTCCGCAAAAATTCCCTGATACGATCCCTGCACGCGGTGCGTGTAGTCGTTTGCAGCCATTAACTGCAGAACCTCGTTGGTCTCAACCAGCCCGCCCAGGCCGTCGATGCAAGCGTTGAGATTGTTTTTGAGAGCGTTGAAGTCCCCGCTGTAGGTTTCGGTAATCTTGGCCGGCACCTTGCCTTTGGCGATGTCGTCGACGTACTTGGCGGCCATGTTCAGCGGCCCGATCACGGCGTCCAGCGTGCCGTTGAACCCCTCTACGATCTTCCTATATTCGCCGCTGTGCTTGGAGGCATCGGCGCGGGTAGCCAATTTGCCTTCGACCGCCGTCTTCGACAGCAGGACGACATCGGCAATCAGCGCATGGATGTTGGTTTTCATCAACACCAGCCATTCGTGAATCTGATCGAGATCCGATGCTTTCGTCATGGTGGCCGACATGTCGCCGTTCGCGATCTTGGTCGCGTAGGCCGTCAACTCAGTCAGCCAGGCATGCACTCCGTTGACGGCATCCTTCATCTTGGCGTGGTCGCCCTTGCAGGCGATCTCGACTTTCTCCCGCAAGTTGCCGCCCCGGATCAGGGCGAGAATGCGGTTGCCTTCTCCGATGGGCAGCAGAATCGCATCCAGCATGGTGTTCACGCCGCGCACGATCTCGGCATAGGCCCCCTGAAACTGCTCCGGCTTGCCGCGGTCGGAAAGCTGCCCGTCCTTGGAAGCGTCGGTTAGGCGCGCCATTTCTTTTTGCAGGCTCTGCACCACGATGGCGATGTTGTTCACCGCCTGCTTCATCTTCTCGTGGTCACCCTTGTAGGTTTGCGTAATCAGTTCGTCGATCTTGCCCTTGGAGATTTGGGCGAGAATGCGATTGCCTTCCCCGATGGGCAGCAGAATCGCATCCAGCATGGTGTTCACACAACGCACAATCTCGGCATATGCCCCCTGAAACTCCTCCGGCTTGCCGTGGTCGGAAAGCTGCCCGTCCTTGGAAGCGTCGGTTAGGCGCGCCATTTCCTTCTGCAAGCCCTGCAGGACAACCGCAATGTTGTTGACCGCCTGCTTCATCTTCTCGTGGTCGCCTTTGTAAGTTTGCGCAATCAGTTCGTCGATTTTGCCGTTCGAAATCTGGGCGAGAACGCGGTTGCCCTCCCCGATGGGCAGCAGAATCGCGTCCAGCATGGCATTCATGCCGCGCACAATCTCCGCGTATGTTCCCTCGTGCTTACTGGCATCGGCCCGCGCCGACAGCTTGCCTTCGGTTGCCGCATTCGACAGCATGAGGGTGTCTGCCAGCAATGCCTTCAATCCTAGGTCCTGTTCCGTGACGTTCTTCTTCTGCATCGGCGCGCTCTTCATTTCCCGTTCTCCTCGTGGCGAAATTGATTGCGGGTTGGCTAGCGGCGGGCTCCGGGCGTCCGCAGTTCGCAGAACAGCATCTATCCAGACAAGCTCTTCATCGGCACAGAAAGCACAGACTTTAGCGGGAACAGACCCCGGCTAATCTCCCGGAGCAGTTCCGCCGATAAAGCCGGTGTGACCGCTCCTTTCTCCGCTCTGAGCCCCGGACCGGGCAAACCCGGGCCCAAGCCCGGTGCCCATTTTGTCGCCCGCCAACCCATTCTCACCGCCGACGAGAAGGTTTTCGGCTACGAACTCCTGTTTCGCGATGGCGTCGAAGATTTCTTCAGCGGCTCCGCGGCCGAGGCCGAGGCAGCTTCGCGCAGCACCGTGAACACTTCCATGCTGCTTGGCCTCGATGTGCTTTGTGACGGGCGCCGGGCTTTTGTGAACTGCACCCGCGACATTCTGCTCAAGGACTACATGACCTTGCTGCCCTCTGGCCAGACTGTGGTCGAGGTTCTCGAGACCGTCCCCGCCGATGATTTGGTGGTGGCAGCCTGCCAGCGGCTGAAGGAAGCGGGATACATGATTGCTTTGGACGACTTTGCCGTGAACGATCCGCGCGAAGCCCTCACCGATCTCGCCGACATCATCAAAGTGGATCTCAGAGCCACTTCGGCGGCCGCCGCCGCCGCCATGGTCAAACGCTACGGACCCTGGCGCTGCCGCATGCTGGCGGAAAAGGTCGAAACTCGCGACGAGTTCATCGCCAGCAGCAAGGCCGGCTTTCGTTATTTCCAGGGCTATTTCTTCCGCCGTCCGGAAACCTTAACCGCCCATGAGATTCCCGGCAACCGGCTCAATTATCTGCGCATGCTGACGGCAGTTTCGCAGTCTGAGTTGGACCTGCGCGACATCGAGAACCTGGTCAAAGGTGAGACTTCACTGTGCTACCGCTTGCTGCGCTATCTAAACTCCGCCGCGTTCGGATTCGGGGCCGAGATTCATTCCGTGCGACACGCCCTTTCCATTCTCGGAGAACGCGAAGTTCGTCGCTGGATTCGCCTGGTGGCCACTCTGGGCGCCGGCCAGGATAAGGCCAGCGACCTAGTGCTGGCCTCGCTGGTCCGCGCCCGCTTCTGCGAACAACTTTCGCCCAAAATTCAGCATGGAGATTCCGATCTCTTCCTCATGGGCATGCTTTCCCTCATGGACAACATTCTTGAGATTCCTATGCGCCAGGTGCTCGATAGCGTCCCCATCGACCAGGAAAGCAAATCCGTTCTGCTGGGCGGAGCGAGCCGCCTGCAGCCCTTCTACCGGCTGATGCTGGCCCAAGAATCAGGAGAGTGGGCGACGGTGAATGAGCTGACCAAACAGCTTCACCTGAGCGAAAGCGACGTCGCCGAGTCCTACTGGCAAGCCCTGCAATGGGCAAGGCAAGTAAGCGCCGCCCCTTAATGTGGGGCGGGTTCGGTAGGGACGAGTTCGTGTGGGGACGGGCGCCTTCGCGAGCCTGCCCTGAGCAAAGCCGAAGGGTCCAGCCGAGCGCAGCGAGGCGCACCCTCTTTCATCAAAGCCGGCAGTTTGTCGCTGCTGAAAGCTTGTCCGTCCTTCCCACTCCCTACCGGCCAGCCGCCGCGGCCTCCCCCACATCCGTCATCTGACAAGCTTTCTCAATATCCAGCACGTGCATCAGGCGGTCCTGCAGTTTGTGAACCCCCAGGATCATGCTCCGAGCCGGACCCCGCAAAGTTTCCGGCGGCGGTTCGAACGTAGTTTCCTCGACCTCGACCACATCGCCAATCTCATCCACCAGCAGGCTTACCGAGCCGTCCTCGGACCGCACCACCACATTCATGGCCAGCGTGCCCGCCGGGCTGGGCTCCAGTTCGAGACGACGCCGCAGATCGACTGCGGTCACGATTTGCCCGCGCAAGTTAATCAGCCCACTGACCACTGCCGGGGCCAGCGGCACCTTCGTCATATCGAGTGAACGGATGACTTCCTGAACGCCTTTCAACTCCACGCCAAACAGTAGCTTGTCCAGATAGAACGTGCAAAACTGCAAAGTTTGAGCCATAGCTTAGTTTGTAACCTCCGCCGAATTCGTCGCCGCCCCGGGCCGCACCGCGCTCAAATCCGCGCTTCGTAGTATGGCAGGGATGTCGAGCAATTCCGTAACCCGATTGCCAATCACAACCGAATAAAGCACCGCCGCCCGGTTCGCCGCAGACCGCACATCCGCCCGGTCTTCGACAATGTCCAGAATCCGCTCCACGACCAGCCCGAAGGAACGGCCCTCATGATTTAGCACCAGCACCTGAATCGGACCGGAATCGCGCGATGGCGGAGCCTGCAAGGCTTGCAGTTGGCTGGCCTGATCTCGGAGCGCGACATTCAGGCGAATCAGGGGCAAGATCTGGCCGCGATACTGCGTCACCCATTGGCTGCCCGACATTTCCACCTGCGCCGCCGGAAACTCCTCCAGCCGCGCCAGCGTGCTAAGCGGAATGGCCATGCGGGAATCGCCCGGGCCCGCAAACAGCAGGAAAGTTTGTTTTCCCGCCGCCCCACTCGCCGTTCCCGTAGCTTTTTCCACCAGCGCCCGGTCTCTGGTCTCTGTAATCACGCTGGCAAATTGCGCCAGACCGAGCACATCCAGAATGAGCGCCACTTTGCCATCCCCCATGATGCTCGAGCCGGCAAAAATCTTCACCGTCTTCAATTGTTTTCGCAGCGGCTTCACCACGATTTCTTCCGTGTCGTTGATGGAATCCACCACCAAACCGAATTGCCGCTCGTCGGCTTGCAGCACCACGATGTTGACGGCTCCGTCCTTTTTGGCCGCGGGATTCGCGTCCTGAGCCAGTTGCAACTCCCGGTTTAGATAAACCAAAGGCAGCAGCCGCCCCCGCAGCCGGTAGACCGGCGCGCCATGCACCAATTCAATGCCTTTGCCGACTTCTTCCGCCCCAAGCCGAACCAGTTCAAGTAGGCTTACCTGCGGAATCGCGTAACGGTCTCCGCTGCAGGTCACAATGAGTGCGGGAATGATGGCTAGCGTCAAAGGAATCTTGACCCGAATCGTAGTGCCCCGCCCAAAGGTGGACTGAAGGTCCACTGTGCCCCCAATCTTTTCCACGTTGGTTTTCACCACATCCATGCCAACACCACGGCCGGAGACGTTCGTCACTTTTTCTGCCGTGGAAAAGCCCGGCAGGAAGATCAAATTGAAAATTTCCCGCTCCGTCATGCGCGCGGCCTGGTCGGCAGTAATCACTCCGCGCTCCAGCGCCTTCTGCCGAATGCGCTCCACATTCAAGCCTGCGCCATCGTCGCTGATTTCAATATTGACCTGCCCACCTTCATGAAAAGCGCGCAGAATCAGGCGCCCGGTTCGATCCTTGCCCGCCTTCTCGCGAGCTTCGGGCAACTCGATTCCATGATCGACGGAATTACGCACCAGATGGGTGAGCGGATCTTTGATCGCCTCGATAATGGTCTTGTCCAGCTCCGTCTCTTTGCCCTCCATCTCGATCTTCACATCCTTGCCGCAACCGAGCGCCACGTCGCGCACCGTGCGGGGAAACTGGCTCCAGATGTTTCCGATGGGCTGCATGCGGGTTTTCATCACCCCGGCCTGCAGTTCGGTAGTGATCAGATTCAGACGCTGCGAAGCGGCCAGAAAGCTGGTGTCTTTCATGCGGTTGGCGAATTGCAGCACCTGATTGCGCGCCAGAACCAGTTCGCCCACCAGATTCATCACCTTGTCCAATAGTCCAACATCTACACGGATGGTGCTGTCGGAGGCGGACGCCGCCGCCACACGCGAGGATTGCTGGACGCGCAGCGCATCCACGATATCGGCCGGCCGCACTGCCCCGTGCTCTACCAGAATCTCGCCCAAGCGGCGGGGATCGCCTTCCTTCTGCTTTGCGGCCGCAAGCTGTAAGTCTGCGGCCGTGACCCCCGTGCGTTGCATCAAAATGTCGCCGATTGAAGGCGGCAAGCCGGAGGTTTCGGGTGTGCTCTCCAGCTCATTGCCAGGCTCGGCCGGCTTCGCCGCCACAGGCGCCTGCTGCAAACGAGTCAACGTCGCAATCAGAACAGAGTCGTCACGCTCGCCTTCCTGTCCCTCCGTCTCAATCCGGTTCAGCATCTCTCGGACGGCATCCACCATGTTCAACAGCGCCGTCGTGATCTCCGGAGTCAGCGTGAGCTGACGGTCCCGGAGCCGCGTCAGCAGGTTTTCTCCCACATGCGCCACCGCCTCCAGCTTGGTAAAGCCCAGAAATCCGCACGTGCCCTTAATGGTGTGAATGGTGCGAAACACGCCGGCCAGTGCATCCTTGTCTTCCGGATTCTTTTCCAGCCCGACCAGATCACGGTCCAGCCGGTCCAGGTTCTCGTAACTCTCGATCAAAAAATCTTTGACGATGTCACCGTCGCTCATCGCAATCATTCCTTCCCAACCTGTAGCGATTCCACGCCTGGACCGCTAGGCCACGCATTTCCAGTGTGAGTAAACTTTCATGTTATGGAATTGGTCCCATCGCCCTCTATCTCTTCATCTATCGTCCAGCATGCGATTTTTCATTAGGAGCTCCAATGTCGACATTCCAGGAAGAGTCATCAGGCACGGCGCTTGACCCTCGCCGCCGCCGAATCAAACCCGGGTATTCCGTATACCCCTGAAAAGAGATAACGATCTACCCTGCTGCCAAGATTGACTTCGCCTTCGCTGCGCTCCTAAGATTGGCATCCAGACTCTTGCGCCGCTAATGATCGAACAGACCATCTCGCACTATCGCATCGTCGAAAAAATCGGCGGGGGCGGCATGGGTGTGGTCTACAAGGCTGAGGACACCGAACTCGGCCGCTTCGTTGCCCTCAAATTCCTGCCCGATCGCATGTCGCAAGACCCTCAAGCGCTCGAGCGCTTTCGCCGCGAGGCGCGCGCCGCCTCGGCGCTTAATCATCCCAACATCTGCACCATCTACGAGATCGGCAAACATGGCGACGACTCCTTCATCGCCATGGAATATCTGGATGGCGTCACCCTGCGCCATCAGATCGCAGGCAAGCCGCTGGCTAACGAAACCATGCTCTCGCTGGCCATCGAGATCGCCGATGGATTAGACGCCGCACATTCCCAGGGCATCGTCCACCGCGACATCAAGCCGGCCAACATCTTCGTAACCAAACGCGGCCACGCCAAAGTCCTCGATTTCGGCCTGGCCAAGTTAGCGCCTCCAGTCACGACCACCAGCCAGGCCGCTTCCGCCAACACAGCCAGCATGAACGAACACGAACTCACCAGCCCCGGCTCGACCCTCGGCACTATCTCCTATATGTCGCCCGAGCAGGCCCGCGCTAAAGATCTGGACGCCCGCACCGACTTGTTCTCTTTCGGCGTAGTTCTCTACGAAATGGCGACCGGCACGCTCCCGTTTCACGGTGGCAGTACCGCGGAAATCTTCAAAGCTATTCTCGATGGAACCCCCATCCCCGCCGTGCGCTTCAATCCTTCGGTGTCCGCCGACTTGCAACGCATCCTGGACAAAGCTCTCGAGAAGGATCGCAACCTCCGTTATCAGAGCGCGGCCGATCTCCGCACTGACCTGACGCGCCTTAAGCGCGACACCGAATCCGGCCGCTTCTCGAGCGCCTCCACCGTGATCGACGGCGCCGCTGCCTCAGCCGTCTCGTCCTCCATTCCGACCGCCGCCACGCCCACACGTTCCCGCAAGGGGCTAGCCGCCGGCATCGGCGCAATTTTGCTGGTTGCGGTCCTCGTCGCAGGCTTCTACTTCCTGCGCATACGAACTGAAACCCGCAAGATTAGCTCCATTGCCGTCCTGCCTTTCGTCAACGCCACCTCGGATGCTGGCAACGACTACCTGGGCGACGGCCTGACCGAAAGCCTGATCGGCGCACTTTCACAACTGCCCGATCTCCGTGTCCTGGCGCGCAGCACGGTCTTCCGCTTCAAGACCAACCAGGATGATCCCCGCCAGATCGGCCAGACCTTACAGGTAAGCGCCGTTCTAACCGGACGCATCACGCAACATGGCGATGAGCTGCGCATTCACGCCGAGCTCGTTGACACCGCCGACGGTACCGAGCTGTGGGGTTCGCAGTACGAGTGCAAGCCCGCCGACGTTACCCAGGTCCAGGCCGAAATTACCCACGATCTTTCCCGGCGGCTGCGCTCCGCCAAGGCGTCGCAAAAGTTGGGAAACGCAGGCACCTCCAACCCCGAGGCCTACCGTTTGTATCTCGAAGGCCGTCAGCTTTGGTACGGCCGTACGTCGGCAGGGCTCAAGCGCAGCATCGATTTATTCGAGAAGGCGATCGCCGCCGATCCCAATTATGCGCTCGCGTATGCCGGCCTGGCCGACACCTACAACATCGCCCCCGGCTACCTTCCCATTGCCCCGAAGGAAAGTGTAAGGCTTGCCGACCAGGCGGCGCGCAAGGCCCTAGAACTCAATGACTCTCTGGCTGAAGCGCACTCTGCCCGCGCCCTCGCGCTCGCCACAGCCTGGAAGTGGGACGATGCCGAGCCCGAATTCAAACGCGCCATCGAACTGGACCCCAACAACGCCAACGCCCACTACTTCTACGCCCTTGCCTACCTCGTTCCCGAAAATCGGCTCGAGGAAGCACAGGCGCAGTACCGCATCGCCCTATCGCTCGACCCTCTTTCCACTATCGTTAACACGAATTACGGGATCGCTTTGATGTGCGCCAAACACTATCCCGAATCGCTGGCCCAGTTCCAGAAAACGCTCGAGGGCGATCCGAATTTTGCCCCCGCCCATTACCGCCTCTCCCAGCTCTACGCCACCACCGGCCGCTTCCCCGAGGCAGTCGCCGAATTCCACAAGGCTTTCTCCAAAACCACCGAAGTAACCGGCGATGCAAAAGGCTATCTCAAACTAATGTTGACCCTCGAAGGCTCCGTTCGCTCTGGCGCCGTGGCCGTAGCGTCGTCCCTCGCGTCAGACAAAGACCAGGCGTTCCAAAATCTTGAGAAAGCCTACACTGAGGGCGACAACGAACTCATGATCGCCATTCGCTACCCCGCCCTCGACACACTCCGCTCCGACCCCCGCTACGCCGATTTAATGCGCCGCTTCGGCTTGCCGCAGTAGTAGTGTGGAAGAGCAGGAGGATGGAGCAGGCCCTCCAGGCCGGCGCGCGAAATCCCCAGAAATAAGCGAGCTTCAGCCCCCGAGGTAAGGCCCTTAGGCGAAACACTGGAGGCCCTGATTCAGGTTCCTCTTAGCGAACTTTGCGGCCTTTCTTTGCGTCCTTAGCGGTTAAGAGCTTTTTGGCTCCGCCACCACTTACGCCATTGGTCTCCCTTCGCCCCAGCACTTTCGGGCCGTTTGCTTTGCTTCCGCGTTAGAGGAGAATGGCAATCAAGGGACGCAACGGCGAAACACGCCGCAACATCCAACCTGTGGGCGATAAAAGGGGCCAGCATGAACATCGGGGAATCTGCCAACCAACCGAATCCTCTCCCCGGAGAAAAACTAGGAGAAAAACCAAAAGAAGATCATGATGAAGCCCGCAGACTCCGCCGGCTGCAAATCATGATGAGCATGGTCACGTCCGTGATCAGCCAGGACCCGGGCCTGACGGTAGAAGAAGCTTCCGAACTAGCCGCAGGCGCCAAACGAGCCGCGCTGGCCATGTTTCCCGATAAAGAACTAGCCTACGACCTGCTCTACAAACCCCGCCTCCAACGCCTGATGCGAGAGCGTTACCGCCTGCAATAACCTGAAAGGTTTACCCGTGAACCTCTGCCCGTGTGGTGAAAGATTTTGATTTCTATTCATCCACCACAGAATTCCGCAAAGTCCCTACTCCCGAAACCGTAACCTCCATCACATCCCCAGCCATCACAGGCCCCACTCCCGCAGGAGTGCCAGTAGCGATCAGATCCCCTGGGAAAAGAGTCATCGCCTGCGCGATGTACCGGATGACTACATCCAAAGGAAAAATAAAGTCCCGAGTATTTCCCGCCTGCCGCACCGCACCATTCACCCGCGTCTCCACGTCAACCCCAGCCCAAGGATCGATATCCACGCCATCCGCCACCACAGGCCCAACCGGACAAAAAGTATCAAACCCCTTGGCCCGAGCCCACTGTCCATCTTTATTCTGCAGATCGCGCGCGGTAACGTCGTTCAAACAGGTATAGCCGAGAATGTAACCTCGCACATCTTCATCGGCTGCCGGTTGATAGCAAGTCTTCCCCATCACCACGCAAAGCTCGCCTTCATAATCCACGCGCTCCGAAAGCCGGGGCCGCCGCACCATGCCCCCCGGGGCCAGCAGCGCCGAGCTAGGCTTGAAGAACAGCAGCGGCTCTTTCGGGACGTCATGCCCCAGTTCGGTCGCATGCTCCCGGTAATTGCGCCCTACGCAAACAATCTTCGAAGGACGCACCGGCGGCAGCAGCGCCGCCTCCTCCAAAGCAATGGGTTCAATCCGCCGGGTGCGCAATCCCTCCACGTCCCCATCCGACTCCTCGGGAGCCGTAAGCAAAATCCGCAAAATTGCGTCCCGCCCGGCCACGGACTCCACCAGCCCGTAGTGAGCCTCACCATTCAATTGAAACCGGCAATATTTCATAAAATCTATCTAACCACGAGACAACGAAATCACGCGAGACTTTTCGCGAACCCATGGAGTCTGTCCTCCTGAGCGGAGACATGCGCACCGCGAAACGGAGCGGATGTCGGAGTCGAAGGACCCCTTTCACCATTGCGGCACATGCGGCCCTGAAAGGCACTTCCATCGACCCGGGCCTGAGGTAGGCTACACGTTCTTAAATTACCAAATTACAAAATTACAAAATTACCCAATTACAAATTCTCACGGCACGCTCTCGCCAGCCTCCTCCGACCTCGCACTCTCATTTCCCCGCAAATCCACCGCCGACACCGAATAAAAGTAAGTCTTCCCCGAAACCACCTTCGTATCCCGAAACGCCGGCAACTTCACCAGTTCAGCATTCACCTTAACCGCCGGAAAATCCTCCGAGCGGCGGTAAACATTGTATCCATCAAGATCTGCATCGCTCACCGGAGTCCATATCAAATCGATAAACGCCTGCTGCCCCGGCCCCGAAAACACCGCCTGCAAACCTGAAGGCACAGCGGGAGGAAAAACGTCATGCGCGAATATTTTCACCTCGGGCGTGTCGTCACCCTCGATCGAGACCGGTGGCTTCCCGGCCTCCGTAATCACCGTCAAAGTATCCGCGTGATAGTAATAAGTCTTCTCCCACTCAAAACTCTGGTCGGTGAGAGTCTGATGAATCTCGCTACCGGCCTCCCGCTCGCCTACCAGGATTTTCTGTTGGCTGCCCTCGGCCCGGCGATAGACGCGGTAACTGCGCCGTATAGGATTGGGGAGCGGCGGAGACAGCGGCACGCCAGTCCAAGTCAGCACCACTCCCTGTGCCGTCACCTGCGCGTTGAAATCTTTCGGCGCAGGCAGAGCCGGCGCCAGGGGAACATGCACCTGATTCGACAATCCAGCACCGCGCCCATCCCGGTTCAACACCTCCACCGCATAACTAGCCGAGCCGGAAGGATTGTGCAGCTGAACATCGAGCGCCAGAGTGTCGGTGTAGCTGGCCGTCACCTTCTTTCCAGCAGCTTCGTTCTGTCGCGCAAAATCCGGCGGAGGCGCAACTTCGCCTATAGGAGCGTCGCAGTTGGTGAGCGCCGCATCCACCCTGCGGCAAACCCGAGTCTTCCCCAAATACCGCACCCGCTGCCGGTCGGTAGTCCGCGCCGGAATAGTCCAGGTAAGCGTAACCCGATCACCCTTGCGCACAGCCCGCAAATCCGATGGCGCCTTAGGCAACTCCAGCTCAGGCGGCAAAGGCGGCCCCATCTGAGCGCACCCCGTCAACCACACCAGCGCCGTCAGCGCCAGCACCAACTGTCCCAATGGAGGTCTCATGCGTAGAAACAACAGACTACATCATTGCAAGGATCATGAGAGGAGAGTGGAGCAGGCCTGCCAGGCCTGGTTAAAAGAGTGTTTTGATTTGGGCTTCAGTCCTGAGGGCTTGGAACTACTCTTTCGGTTGACAATTTAAACTGGGAGCATTCAGGGGTTTACCCCGTGCTCCCCCGTGTCCGGAGCCTGCTCTGAGCGAAGTCGAAGGGTGTTAAAGATTTTTCTACAGAATGTACCGCGACAAATCCTGATCCTTAACAATATCGGTAAGCATCTTGCGCACATAATCCGCATCGACAATCACGTGCTCACCTTTTTTCTCCGGTGCATCAAAGCTAAGCTCATCCAGCACGCGCTCCATAATCGTATGCAGCCGCCGCGCCCCAATGTTCTCCGTACTCTCATTCACCCGAAAAGCAAAGTGAGCCACTTCCTGCAACGCCTCCGGCGTAAACTCCAGCTTCACGCCCTCAGTCTCCAGCAGAGCGGTGTACTGCTTAACCAAAGAAGACTTCGGCTCGGTTAGAATGCGCACAAAATCATCCATGGTAAGCGACTGCAATTCCACGCGGATCGGAAACCGCCCCTGCAACTCCGGAATGAGATCGCTGGGCTTCGAAACATGAAACGCGCCGGCAGCAATAAACAAAATGTGATCCGTCCGCACCATCCCATACCGCGTGTTCACCGTAGTGCCTTCGACAATCGGCAGAATGTCGCGCTGCACACCTTCCCGCGAAACATCCGGACCATGCCCGCCCTCGCGCCCCGCAATCTTGTCGATCTCATCCAGAAACACAATCCCAGAGTTTTCCACCCGGTCAATCGCCATGCGCGTAACCTGGTCCATGTCGATCAGCCGTTGCTCTTCTTCCTGAATTAAATATTCAAAAGCCTCATTCACCTTCATCTTCCGCTTCTTGGTGCGCCCGCCAAAAATGTTGGGCAGCATGTCCTTGATGTTGATATCCATCTCCTCAACACCCTGGTTCGTCATAATTTCAAAAGATGGAAAATTGCGCTCCCGCACATCAATTTCCACTTGCCGCTCGTCCAGTTTGCCCTCGCGCAACTGCTGCCGCAGTTTCTCCCGCGTGCGCGAAGAAGACTCGGCCAACGCTGTGTTGCCGTCAATCACCACTCCACCCGCGGTGGTGGGCTCAGCCGGCCTCGCCGGCGGAGAAGGCGGCAACAGAATATCCAGCAAGCGTTCCTCGGCATTCAACTCAGCCTTGTCGGCAACATCCTCCAGTTTCTCTTCGCGGACGTTGTCGATCGCAATTTCCACCAAATCGCGCACCATCGACTCCACATCCCGCCCCACATACCCAACCTCTGTAAACTTCGAAGCCTCCACTTTCAAAAAAGGAGAATTCGCCAGCTTGGCCAGCCGCCGCGCAATCTCCGTCTTTCCCACCCCCGTGGGCCCGATCATGATTATGTTTTTCGGGATGATTTCTTCCGCCAGTTCTGGGGTTAGCTTTTGCCGCCGCATGCGGTTGCGCAAGGCGATCGCGACCGCGCGCTTGGCGTCCTTCTGCCCGATCACGTGTTTGTCGAGTTCAACGACGATCTCGCGCGGCGTGAGTTCGTCGAGTGCGAGTTGTTCTTCTTCGGCGCTGCTGGGAAGATAGATGGCCATAAATAAGTGGTCTGGGATCAGGGATCAGGGGTTAGTCGTTAGTGCCCGCTGCATTTTTCTGACCCCTGAACCCTGGCCCCTGATCCCTTCTTACAGTTCCTCAATCGTTACCACATCATTGGTATAGATGCACATCTTGCCGGCAATCTTCATGGCTTCTACGGCGATCTGCCGGGCGGTCAGCTGCGTGTGTTCGGCCAGCGCCTGAGCTGCGGCGTGGGCGTAGGGGCCGCCGCTGCCGATGGCCGCTACTCCGCCGTCGGGCTCGATCACGTCTCCTTGTCCGCTCAGCAAGAAGGTCTGCTCCTTGTCGCAGACCAACAGCAACGCTTCCAGATGCCGCAGGTATTTATCGGTGCGCCAATCCTTGGCCAGTTCTACGGCGCCGCGTCCCAGGTTGCCGTGGTACTGCTCCAGCTTCGATTCGAAACGGCTGAAAAGAGTAAATGCGTCAGCGGTTGACCCCGCGAATCCCGCGAGGATCTTGTCGTTGTACAGCCGGCGAATCTTTTTCGCCGTATGTTTAATCACGGACTCGCCGAGCGTAACCTGTCCGTCGCCGGCCAGCACCACGCTGCCGTTGCGGCGGATGGACAAAACTGTCGTGGAACGTATCAGTCGCTTCGTGGACATGGGCGCAATCTTTTATTATAGCAGCGCAGCGGAGTGAGTCAGCGTCGCGCAGAACGGCATCCCAAGGCAAACGACAAATGATGAATGGTGAAGAATCCGTTCCCACAGAGACATTCGCAGTCCTCACCGGCTGTACTGATTCTTCTTCTTGTCCGCATGCCGCTCCAACCCAAACTGAATCAGCCTGTCGATCAACTCCGAATACTCAAGTCCCGACGCTGCCCATAGTTTGGGATACATGCTGATCGCAGTGAATCCCGGCATAGTGTTGATCTCGTTCACATAAATCTTCCGCGTGGCGGGATCCATGAGAAAATCCACGCGCGCCAGGCCCGAGCAATCCACGGCTTTGAATGACTGCACGGCCAACTCCTGGACCTTCTTCGTTTCCGCCTTGGTAAGCTTCGCGGGAATGATCAACTCGGAACCCTCATCGAGATACTTGGCGTTGTAGTCGTAGAATTCCTTCACCGGAACGATTTCGCCGGGAATCGAGGCGGCCGGCTCATCGTTGCCCAGCACCGAGCACTCGATCTCACGGGCTTTGTTCTTCTTCCCGCCCACGCCCTGTTCGATGACAATCTTGCGATCGAACTTCGCTGCTTCCTCAATCGCGGGGCCGAGTTCCTTGCGGTTATGCGCCTTGCTGATCCCGACCGACGACCCAAGGTTCGCCGGCTTCACAAACACGGGATACTTCAGCTTGCTCGCGACTAATCTCTCAACTTTCTTCGGTTCTTTCTCCCACGCGCTGCGCAAAATGGTGACGTGTTTCACGATGGGCAATCCCGCCGCAATGAACAGCGACTTCATAATGTCCTTGTCCATGCCCGCAGCGGAGCCCAGCACGCCCGCGCCCACATAAGCGATGTCGGCGAGTTCGAGCAGGCCCTGAATGGTTCCGTCTTCGCCGAAGGTGCCATGCAACACGGGAAAGATCACATCGACGTTGATGGCTCGATCGCTGGCGCGCCGAGTCAGCGCAGCATCCGTCTGAAAAGGGACGAGCCCACTCTGCCGATGTACCGGCTCCGGCGGCACCACGACTGCCTCACCCTGAGCCAGTACCGCCGCGGCCTGCGTGGTTTCAGGATCGCCCGCGCGCAAGTGCCGTGGCTCGATGACCAGCTTGCCCTGCAGCAGGTTCTCTGCGTCATCCGCGGTCAGCCATCGGCCGTCCTTCGTAATGCCGATGGGCACAACCTCATATTTATCTTTATCGATGGCCTGTAAAACCGACGCAGCCGAGAGCAGCGAAACCTCATGCTCCCCGCTGCGCCCGCCAAAAAGAACTCCGACTCGAAGCTTTTTCATAGCCTTCCGGTCTAATTGCAGATCCGCACCATCATTAATTGCGAACTGGACAGCGTGCCCTTTCCCTCACTACTACTACGGCCCCAGAAACTCCAGCACAGCACGATTGAATTCTTCCGGTTTTTCCAGCTGAGGAATGTGCCCACACTCCTTGATGGCAACGAGCTTCGACCCGCTGATGCCGGCATGAAATCGCTCGCCCATCGACAACGGAAGCAGCGCGTCATTGGCTCCCCAAACCACAAGCGTAGCCGCGTGCACCGATGAAAGTTTCTTATCTTCGCTCTGATCCGTAGTGAAAATCCCGTTCATAATTCGCTGGATGGTGTAGCCGTCGTTGTCCTTCAAATGCCGGGCAAACACGGCGGCAACGGCCATATCCGTGACGAAAGCCTGGTTGTAAAAAACGATTCCAAGAACTTTCTTCGTATCATCGAGCGAAGCCGGGTTGAGATTAATGGCCGGCGGCGTCGCCGCGAAGGAAAGTCCGCCGGCATCCACCAGCACGAGCTTCTCCACCATCTCCGGATGCTGAATCGCGAACTCGACAGCGATCCAGCCGCCCAGCGAATTGCCCACCAGCGTGGCCTTGGTAATCTTCTGCGCCTGCATGAAGCCGTAAAGGAAGTCGACAAACGTTGCAATCTTGTAATCGATCAGCGGTTTATCCGAATGCCCAAAACCAATCTGGTCGGGAGCAATGACGTGATAGTGCGCGGAAAGCGGACCGATGTTTGCGACCCAGATGCCGGCATTCGCGCCCAGTCCGTGCAAAAGGATGACCGTCGGTCCCTGTCCGGCTTCGAAGTAATGAATGCTCTCTCCGAAAACGGTCGATGTCTGCTCTGCAGGCATCTGAGCCGCGCACACCGCCGCCAGCAGCGGCACAATGATCAGCGCAAAAATGAACAGGGCCAGAAGCGTCCGCAGTTTCATGATCGTTCCTCGTTCTACGCGAGCCTAAAGAATCTTTTTTCCAAATGCCGACAGCGCCAACTCCACCGCCAGGTCAGCCGTCCGGTTGTGCTCGTCGATCACGGGATTCACCTCGACGATTTCGAAGCTCAGCATGCGACCGTGGTCGGCGATGATCTCCATCGCCAGGTGAGCTTCGCGATAAGTAGCGCCGCCGCGCACTGGAGTGCCTACGCCGGGCGCATCCTCAGGGTCGATCCAGTCCATATCGAGCGAAATGTGGTAGCCCGCAGTCCCGCGCCCAGCCATGCGCAACGCTTCTTCCATCACGGTACGCATGCCGCGCTCGTCGATGTCGCGCATGGTAAAAACGCCAATGCCGGCGCGGCGCACATTTTCTTTTTCGACGGCGTCGATATCACGCACGCCGACCAGCACACAATTCTCCGGCTGCACCTTCGGGGAAAAATCGAAAATGTTCTGCAGCTCTGCCGGACCCAACCCCATCAGCGCCGCCAGCGGCATCCCGTGCACATTGCCGCTCGGTGAAGACTCAGGCGTATTGATGTCGGTGTGCGCGTCAATCCAGATCAGCCCAATTCGCTGGTTCTGCCGGCGATAGAATTCCGCCACGCCAGACACCGTTCCCGCCGCCATCGAATGATCACCGCCCAACGCCAGCGGAATTTTCCCCGCCTCGAGCGTCTTGACGACCAATTCCGCATGCTTGGTGCAGGTCGCCGTGATTTCCTTCAAATACTTCGCGTGAGTGTCGCCTTCTTTCTTCTGTTCGGGGATGGCCACGGCAACATTGCCGCCATCTTCCACTTGATGCCCCAGCGCCTCCAGCCGCGCCTCAAGTCCGGCCACTCGGACAGCCGAAGGCCCCATATCAACGCCGCGCCGCGACTGCCCCAGATCGAGCGGCACGCCGATCACCCGAATCTTCTTGGGGGAAATGTTGGTGGTGCTTATGGATGTCATAGGATTTGGTAATTTGGCAATTGGGTAATTTGGTAATTTGAAAACCCAAAACGCGGCCTTCTTTTGCCTCTTAAATTACCCAATTACCAAATTACCAAATTGCTAAATTTCTTTACGGGTAGAGCCGATGCAGCATTCTCGGGAACGGAATCGTTTCCCGTACGTGCTCAAGCCCGCAGATCCAGGCCACGGCCCGCTCAATGCCCATCCCAAAACCGCCGTGCGGCACGCTGCCATACTTGCGCAAGTCCAGATACCACTTGAACGCTTCCTCCGGCAGCCCGTGCTCGTGAATGCGCTGCACCAGCAATTCGTGCGAAGCCATACGCTGCGAGCCGCCAATAATCTCGCCGTAGCCCTCGGGCGCCAGCACATCCACGCACAGCGCCAACTCGGGCCGCTGCGGATCAGGTTCCATGTAGAACGCCTTCACCTTCGCCGGATAGCGATGCACCATCACCGGCTTGTCGAATTGTGCCGAAAGATAAGTTTCATCGGGCGAGCCCAGATCGCCGCCCCACTCGAATTTCGTTTCCAATGCGCCCTTGGCGTGGCCTTCCTGCAGATTTTTCACCGCATCGTCGTAAGTGATGCGCGGGAAAGGCGGCTCAATTGTTTCGAGCTTCGAGAGGTCGCGGCCTATCGCCGTAAGATCCATGCGCCGCCGCTCCAGACAGCGCCTCACTACAAAACTGATCAGCCCCTCGGCCAAATCCATTAAGTCGTCAAGTTCCGCGTATGCAACCTCCGGCTCGACCATCCAGAACTCGGTGAGGTGACGCCGCGTCTTCGATTTCTCCGCGCGAAACGTTGGACCAAACGAATACACCTTGCCCAGCGCCATCGCGGTGGCTTCAATGTAAAGCTGGCCCGATTGCGTGAGATAAGCCTGCTCCTCGAAATAATCGACGGGGAAAAGCGTGCTCGTTCCCTCGCAAGCCGCCGGAGTAAGAATCGGCGGATCGGTCAGCGTGAATCCACGCTCGTCGAAAAAATCGCGTACCGCTTTAATGATCTCCGCGCGCACCCGCAGAATCGAAGCCTGACGCTGCGATCGCACCCAGAGATGCCGGTGCTCCATCAGGAACTCCGTGCCGTGCTCCTTGGGAGTAATCGGGTAAGGATCGGATTCCGGCACCCGTTGCACCACGTGCACGTTCGACACATCGAGTTCGTAGCCGCCGGGCGCGCGCTTATCGGCGCGAACCTTGCCTTCGACGATCACGCTCGACTCCTGCGTCAAGGTCTTGACGGCCTCGAACACTTCCGGCGTGACCGCGTTCTTCGGCACCACACCCTGAATCACGCCCGAGCCGTCGCGAAACTGCGGGAACAGCAGCTTCCCGCTCTCGCGCAAGTTATAAAGCCAGCCCCGAACGGTGACACTTTGACCTTCGTGCTTTCCGATCTCTGCGATAGTAGTTACAGGAGACATAATTCAATTTGTAATTTAGTAATTTCAAATCCCAAGGTCATAAGGTTTTTCAAATTACCAAATTACAAAATTACTCAATTACCAAATGTTCTACGCCGTCTCCAGCTTATCGAACGTCTCCCCCAGCTTCTCCAGCGGATTCACCTTCTCGTTCTCCTCCAGTTCCAGCATCAGGGGCGGCCTTTGCGGAGCGGTGCGCAGCAGTTCCATCGCTTCTTTCCAATCGATCGTTCCCTGTCCCGGCCACAGGTGTGAATCGCGGAGCTTGTCGTTGTCGTGAACATGCGTCGAGCACACCAGCCTGCTCACGATTGCGAACGCCTCGTGCACCGAACTCATCATGTGGGCGTGTCCGAAATCGAAACAAATCCCGATGTCGTCGAAATGCGCCGTATGAATCATCTCCATCAGCCGGTCCGGCGTGGAAAGTTCGTTGGGAATATTTTCCAGCAGAATGCGCACGCCCAGCGGTTTGGCGAACGCGCGCAAATGTTCGATCGACGTCATCGCCGACTCGAATTTCTTTTCGCTGAAGCTCTCATTCGGCAAACCCAAGTGCTGCACCAGAAAACGGAACGGAATCTGCTCCGCAATCTCCAAAGCCCGCTTCACCTCGTCCATCGCCTCCACCAGCCCAGCGCGGTCCGTCGACGCCAGGTTGATCGGAGGCGCTCCCGCCCGGCCCCACTCGTAATCGGCATAGAGCGGCGAGTGCACGGAATTCAGCGGAATCCCGCTCCCGCGGAACCATTCGGCAATTTCTTTCACGTGCGCCTTGCGATTGGCATAATCAAGATGCTGCCGCGCCGCAAAAATTTCGATCGCCTGCACTCCGCTGCGAGTCAGCCCATCCAGAATTCCAGGATGCAGCCGCTCCTTTACGTACAAGTAAGTTGATACCGCTTTCAACATACCCGATCCTCATTCGAGAATTGCTGATTGTTAATTGCTGATTAAAACCTAGGACTCACCGGATGTTTACGTTTTTCAATCAGCAATCAACAATCAGCAATCGACAATGTTCTAGTAACCCACTGCCCTACCGTTATACCGGTAATCGCTCGCTCCCAGCCGCTCGCCAGTCTTCGCCTCGATGGCGATGCACTCCGCGTCGCTCCAGTATCCAGAAACGTCCACGTTGTATCCAACCTTCTGCAGCGCCTGTACAGTATCTGGCGAAAACCATCGCTCGACGTTCAAAACATCCGGCAGCCACTGGTTGTGGAACCGGGGAGCGTTCACCGCTTCCTGGATATTCATCCCGTAATCAATCACGCCTATGAGAACGTTCGCCACTGTAGTAGTAATCCTCGAACCGCCCGGTGAACCCAGCACCATAAATGTCTTGCCGTCCCGCACAACGATGGTTGGCGTCATCGACGAGAGCGGCCGCTTAGCCGGCCCAATTGCGTTGGCTGGTCCCTGAACGAGCCCATATGCATTCGGCACACCCGGCTTGGCTGAGAAGTCATCCATCTCGTCGTTCATCAAAAACCCCAGACCCTCCGCCGTGACCCGCGAGCCGTACGATTCATTGAGGGTCGTCGTAACCGCAACCGCGTTCCCCTCCGCATCCACGACGGAGTAATGCGTGGTGTGCGGAGACTCCCGACTCTCCGTCGGCACGGGATGACTCGCGGCATATTGCTCCAGTTCGCTGAAAATCGCGGGTCGCTTCAACTCTTTGCTTGCGCTGGCGTGATCTTCGTCGATCGTATCGCGCCAGGCCGCCGCGTATTTCTTGTCGATAAGCTGCGCCACGGGAATTTTCGAAAAGTCAGGATCGCCCATAAATTCCGCGCGGTCGAAAAACGCACGCCGGAACGCTTCGGTCGTGAAGTGAATCGACTGCGCCGAGCGGTCCCCGAGCTTGGCCAGATTGTATCCTTCCAGAATATTCAGCGATTCAATCAAAACCGTCCCACCAGAAGACGGCGGCGGCGCGCTGATGATTTCATATCCGCGATAGGTGCCGCGAACCGGCTCGCGTTCTTTCACTTCATAGCGGGCCAGATCCTCAACCGCAATCAGCCCTCCGCCCTTCTGCATCGCCGCAGCCAGCTCCCGCGCCAGGCCGCCGTGGTAAAAATCATCCGGCTTCGCGGCAATCCGTTCCAGGGTTCGCGCCAGGTCAGGCTGGCGGAAAATCTCCCCTGGCTTGTAGTAGTTGCCGTCCCGCTGAAAGATTCGCCGCGACTCGGCGAACTTTGCCAGGTAGTGATCATTCTGAAAATCGCGAGCCTCTTCCCAACTCAACCCAAAACCCTCGCGTGCCAGCCGAATCGCCGGAGCGATCACCTGCGCCAGCGTAAGCTTCCCATATTTCTGCTCGGCGTAAACCATGCCCGCTACCGATCCCGGCACACTGATCGCCTTGTATCCATACTCACTGGCGCCCTCGATCACGTTCCCGTGCGCGTCCAGATACATATCGGCCGTCGCCGCCGCCGGAGCCTTCTCCCGATAGTCGATGAAATGCACTTTGCCATCGGCCATCCGCACCAGCATGAATCCGCCGCCGCCCAGATTTCCCGCCGCCGGATGCACCACCGCCAGCGCAAATCCCGTCGCCACCGCGGCATCGATCGCGTTGCCCCCGGCCTGCATGATCTCAACTCCAGCCCTCGACGCCAACTCGTGAATGCTCACCACGATTGCGTGCCGCGCATGCACCGGCTCTGTGGACCCGATCGCGGCCGGGGTTGACCACAGCCCAACCGCCGCCATCACCAGCAGAATCAATGATTTGTGCCGGAATCGCATGAAAGGTCGAAGATGTCCAGGATCGGGCGGACTCTTGAGGCTAGCCGACCGCGGCAAGCAGAGTCAAATCACGAATGTGTGTGTGGGGCGGGCACTCTTGCCCGCCAACTCTATCCACAAAGTAGAATCTCACCCGCTCTTCAACTTCTTCCGAGCATGGATCTTGACGTTTTTTGTTTTTCCCCAGACTTTCTCTTCGGCGCCTTCGCCGCCACCATCTCATACGACTGCCGAATCAGCTCCCGCATCTCATCCCACCGCAGCGCATCGATTCGGTCCAGCATCACCCACTTGTAGCGCCCCACATACGGCGCTGGATGAATGTCCTCGCGCTCGATCAGCTCGGCAAAAATCTCCGGCGTGCACTTGAAACAAAGCCGCGGATGGTCCAGGCTGACGATCGCAAAGATCTTCCCGCCAATTTTGAAGCAAAGATCGTCGCCCCACTGCAAGTTCTCGGTCGCTTGCGGAAATGCCAGGCAAAATTCGCGAATCGCGTCGGGATTCATGGCGTTCTCAATTCTGAATCGGATTGCTCCAGCTGTAAATCAAACTTTGTAAAGAGACAAGGAGACATTGCAATGCAAACCCGCAAACTTGGCAACTCCGATCTCCACATCACTCCCGTCGGCTACGGAGCCTGGGCCGTCGGCGGCTCCGGTTGGCAATTCGCCTGGGGATCGCAGGACGACAACGACTCCATCGCCGCCATTCACCGCTCGCTCGAACTCGGCGTCAACTGGATCGACAGCGCCGCCGTCTACGGCCTCGGACACTCCGAAGAAGTAGTCGCCCGCGCCCTAAAAAGTTGGTCCGGTCCGCGGCCTTACGTTTTCACGAAATGCGGTCTGCGCTGGGATACGTCGGGCCAGGTACAAAAAGTTCTGAGCGCCAGTTCGATTCGCCGCGAAGTCGAAGACAGCCTCCATCGCCTTGGCGTCGACGTGATCGATCTCTACCAGATTCACTGGCCTCCCGATCCCGATTCACCCGCCCTCGAAGAAGGATGGTCGACGATGGCAGCTCTGCAACGCGAAGGCAAGGTGCGCTGGATCGGAGTCTCAAACTTCAACGTCCAGCAACTGAAGCGCGCACAAGCCATCGCTCCTGTGACCTCTCTGCAGCCTCCTTACTCGCTGGTACACCGTGAGGTCGAAGACGACATCCTGCCTTACTGCCTGCATAAAGGAATCGGTGTGATCGTTTATTCCCCCATGGCCTCCGGCCTCCTGACCGGCGCGATGACCCGCGAACGCGCGGCCAGACTACCGAAAGACGATTGGCGTAAAGGGCATCCCGACTTTACCGAACCAGGTCTCTCCCGCAATCTGGCGCTGGTTGAGCGCTTGCGCGAAATCGCCAAACGGCACAACCGCTCAACCGGAGAAGTAGCAATCGCCTGGACGTTGCACAATCCAGCCGTAACCGGAGCCATCGTCGGCGCACGCAACGCACTGCAGGCCGAAGGTGTAATGCGGGCCGGCGACCTGCGCCTCAACGACAAAGAAATCAACGAAATCGAAGACTTCTTCGCAAGAAACCGCCGCGTGAAGGAAACTCCATCCACGTCTGGTAGGAGGTAAAAACTTTGTCATTCCGAGTCGTTCGCAGCCGCGCGAAAGCGCGGCGAGATTGGGCACGCGGTGCGGAACTGAAAGCTGACGGCTGACAGCTGTTTTTCTACACCTGTTCCCGCGCTTCCGCCAACGACACCTCCACATCCATCTTCTTCTTATTGCGGTAGATGGTTACCTTCACCGTGTCTCCGGCGCGATGGTTGTTCATGAGTCTGCGACAGGTCCATCTCGTCTTCAACTTTTTGGCCGTCGATGGCCACGATCAGGTCGCCGCCCAGCATGATCAGCTTGTTGCCCAGGTAAGCGCGCTCGGTGCCGCCGCGCAGGCCGGCCGCATCGGCGGCGCCGCCGGGGGTCACCTGCAGAATCAGCAGGCCGTAATCGACGGGCAATCCCATTTCGTCGGCCAGGTCGGCGCTGATCGGGATAGTGCGCACGCCCAGCGCCGGCCGCCGCACGCGGCCCAGCGTCATCAGATCGTTGAGCACGGCCTTCGCCGTGTTGATGGGTATGGCAAACCCGATGCCCGCATTCTGGCCGACGCTGGAAAGAATCATGGTGTTGATGCCAATCACTTCTCCGTGCCAGTTCATCAGCGGACCGCCCGAGTTCCCGGGATTGATCGCCGCATCAGTCTGAATAGCGTCTCCGATGGTCGCGCCACTCGGCTCGCGCACCGGACGGATGGAACTCACAATGCCGCGCGTCATCGTCCCCGCCAGCCCGAACGGGTTGCCGATGGCATAAACCTTCTGCCCCACCTGCAAGTGCGCCGAGTCGCCAAGCACCGCGGGAATCAAATCAGGCGCCTTGATCTGGATCACAGCCAAGTCGTGCGCCTGGTCCGTGCCCACGACGGTAGCCTTGTACTTCTTGCGGTTATGCAGCGTGACTTCCACCTGGCGCGCATTCTCGATGACGTGATAGTTGGTAAGGATGTGGCCATCTTTGTCGATAATGAAGCCCGAGCCTTGTCCATCCTGCGGCACCAGTCCGTAGAAGAAGTCGAAGGTCATCACGCGCGAGGTAACGTTCACCACCGACGGAATATTCTTCTTATAGACGCCGATGTTGTTCTGCTCCTCGCCGTCGAGCCCCTCGCCTCCGGAAGCCTCGGTGATCTCCACATGCGCAGGCTGGCTGATCCAGTTCACCGGATTCGCGCCCGCGAATTTCGGATTCGAACGCCAGGTGGTGAAGTAGAAGAACGCGCCAGCCATCAGCAGTGCCAATATTGCAGGTCGTATGAGTTTCATAGGTTCAAACCTTCAGGACCGCGAACCAGATCTGGGAAGAAGGCCCAGTTCGATTCTACGTTCGATTCTAAACAATGTTCCACTCAGAGGCACGAGGGACGGTCTCCTCGGTAGCGTCCTAATTTCCGCGCGGAAGGTCGTAGCGCCGCCGTCCCGGCGGCTGTCCGGCGGGCGTCCCGCCCGCCGCGCCGAGAGCGGCAAAGATGCCGGCGCTACTTAATGTGAAACCTTCTGCTCCGGATTAGCGCCTGCGGCGACGCATCTGTTTGAAGTCGCTCAACAGCTCTTCCTCGTCAACATCTGTCAGCGCCTGAGCAAGACGGTCCGCGGCCGCCTTCAGATCGCGAGGATCGGCGGACGGGCCCTGCTTGCGACGGGTTGGGACATAGACGCCGAGAGTCTCGCCACGGCGGGTAACGGCGATGGGCGTATCCGACTCCAGAAAACTGGCGATTTGTTCGCGAAACTCGCGTACGCCAACTTTGAGAGCTGCCATGCTGGCTCCTTCGACCAGTTGTAGTGTACGCCAATGTGTACACCTAAGCAAGGAATCCGCGCGGTTGTTATTCAGTGTGCAGAATCTTTCATACTGCCCAATCTCGCGGGAACGAAGTAAACTTCCGGTGCGCTCGCCCTTGTCGGGGCAGTCGGAGGAAACATGAACTGCTGGAAAACAGCGTGCCTAACCTGCGTGCTATTTGCGACGACGATCGCCTCATCGGCGCAAACTCTTGCAACGCTTGCATACTTCACCGACGGCACGACAGTTGACTCGTATTTGATTCAAGGACGCGACGGCAATTTCTACGGCACGTCGAATAACGGGGGAGCAGGAGGCTACGGCACCGTGTTCAAGGTGACGCCCTCCGGCACGCTGACTACTCTTTACACATTCTGCTCTCAGACCAATTGCGCGGATGGCTTCTATCCGTCCGGTGGGCTGTCGCTGGGCACGGACGGGAATTTGTATGGGACGGCTCAGAACGGCGGGGCCAGCGGCATGGGCGTTGTCTTCAAGATCACGCCTGGCGGCAGGTATACCTTGCTGCACAGTTTTAGCGGCAGCGACGGCTCCGGTCCAGATGCGGGGCTGGTGCTGGCTAGCGACCGGAACTTCTACGGAACGACTGGCTCCGGCGGTTCCGGCGGATGCTGTGGGACGCTTTTCAAGATCAGTGCGGCCGGCGCGCTAACCACGCTGCACAGCTTTTACGGCGGCGACGGCTCCGGTCCTTCTGCGCCGCTGACTCAGGGTTCCGACGGCAGCCTTTACGGAACGACGGTTGCAGGGGGAGCTTACTCTTCGTACGACTGCCCCGGCGGTTGTGGCACGATCTTTAAGGTCACAACCGGCGGCACGTTTACGTTGTTGCATAGCTTTGACTTCAGCGACGGAAATAGGATTTTTGCCCCGCTGGCTCAGGACAACAATGGCGCTTTCTACGGCACAGCGTCCGAGGGCGGGGATGTGGGTTTTTATGGTTGCAGCGTTGGATGTGGCACCGTCTTCAAAATTTCGTCTGGGGGCACGTTCGCGATTGTACACAAGTATGCCCAGAACGACGACCCAGGCGCACCCTACGGCTTCGTGCTGGCCAGCGATGGGAACATCTATGGAGACAGCGACGTGGTCTGGAAGCTCATTCCGCCGACCACGTTCACGACGGTGTACGCGTTCTCGACGGGCTTCGCGGCGACTGCGGTCTTGCAGGGCACCGACGGGCTGTTCTACGGAACGTACTACTGGGAATATCCTAGTTGTGCGATCTACAGCCTCAATGTGGGCCTCAGCCCGGCTGTCGCGTTCGTGATTCCCTCGGGGAAAGTTGGGCAGACGGCGGAGATTCTGGGGCAGGGGTTGACCGGGGCCACATCGGTCACGTTCAACGGCGTCGAGGCCACGAAGTTTACCCTGGTCAGTGATACTTATATGACGGCGGCGGTGCCGACTGGCGCGACCACGGGCGCGGTCGTGGTGACGACTCCTACTGGCGCGCTGACCAGCAACAAGAGCTTTACGATTGCCAAATGAACGGGCATGCCGTGAGAAGCCACCGAGAAACCTCATGGCCAGCGCTGCGCCCCATGCAGCACCCGCGCAATCTCCACTGCTTCCTCCCCCACTCGATACACAACAATAAACGGAAGAGGCGACAAGACCAATTCACGCGTGCCCTTTGTTCTGCCGAGGCGTCCTTTTCTTGGGAACGATGCGAGCGAGGCACAACCGTCGTATATCGCACCGGCCACACGGTCGGCCGCTGATGGATTCTGCTTGCGGATATACTCGACAATCGCCGCGAAATCGGCTCCGGCTTCGGGAGACCATCGAACCGTCATCAAGACCTGAGGATGCGCTCGATCTGCCGGCCCACTTCCTCATGCGACACAAACTTGCCGCTGTCCAAAGAAGCCAGCCCTTTCTGCACTTCCCGCCTGAACCACTCGTCATGATCGAGGTAGCTTTCGACCAACTCCTGCACGACTTGGTTCGCGGCCTTGCCCTCTTCGGAGGCGATCCTCGCGAGCCTCGCTTCAACCTCGGGCGCTAAAGAAATTTCCATACGCGTTATTGTAGGCGGGGAACTTGGAATCTCCAACCCCAATCCCACACCCAGCCCTTTTCCACACCTTTCCACTGGCATACCCTGTGACATCTGACCTTGCCCACAATCTGATTCAGCGATCGTGGTCGAGGCCGTGACGGTCCGCTCCAGTGCAAAATCGTCGCGCTCTACGTCCTCTGATTCAACAGCCGCTCGACCCGCTCCGGTTCGCAGGCAATGATCTTCAAATAAGCCTGGGTTGGCCGGTCCGGCTGCGCGCGCCCTTGCTCCCAGTCCCGGAGGGTGCCCAGGGGGATGTGGTAGCGGACGGCGAATTCCTCCTGCGTTAATGCCAGAGCGCGGCGAATGATTTTTGCCTGGGGCGTTCGCTTCATGCGCCGAAGATCTTCGGCAGTCAGCGGCTGCGCGTCGCGGTCGGCGCGGGCCGCCGCCTCAATAGCCGCAGGCGTCATTGGCCTAAGCGTTTTGCTGGAAGTAGTCGTCTTGCTCATTTTGCGTTGCTCTTCGGGCTGAAATGATCCATCGCATCACACTGTACGCATATCCAGCCGCTTGCCCAGCGCTTTCAGGGCGGCGGCGATGCCGTCGATTCGGGAGGTGTGCTGGACGTTGGTTAGGCGGTTGACCTCCTGCGGGGTGGTCTTCAATCGGCGGGCCAGTTCCGCGGGGCGCACATGCTGCTGGATCATCTCGTTCAGGAGAAGAATCTTGGCGGAGAGGCTTGCGGGCAGTTCGACGACCCGTTGCCGAGGCTTGGGTTTGGAAGGCAGCGGTACCGCGCGATTGTCTTCGAAATAGAAATCGAGGGCTGTCTCCAGTGCGTCCCTGGCTGCGGCCAGCGTCTCCGCCTCGGTTTCGCCCTGAGTGATGGCTTCGGGGATGTCTTTGAACATGGCGACGAATCCGCCGTCTTCGTCGCGCTTTAGCGTAACTGGATAGAGGAACATTGCGCTCACCTATTTCAGGCCGAGTTGTTTCTTGATGGCCTCGACCAGACCTCGTTTGAGCTCGGCATTGTGCATCGGCAGCACGGACTGCTTCCCGTTCAGATAAACCTTAAGGTGAGAGCCTTTGCCGGGTTTGAAGACCGCTCCCTGTTGCGCGAGCCAACGCTTGAACTCTTTGCTCGTCACGTTTGCATTATAAACAATATTGTTTATATCGGCAACCAGCGAGCGCGCACAAGATTATTTCACGGCAGCGATTCACAGGATGCGCCGGCGAGATAGGTCCTTCGGCCCGCAGAGAACGCAGGCCTCAGGATTTTTCCAAGCGCGGCAGTCCGGCGTATACTTGACCGCACTAAGTGAGCGGCCTGCCCACTTATCTTCCTGACTGCGTCTTCGACCTCGAACTCCACCAACCACACCCCAAAGGAGAACATCATGCCAACGATTCCGACCAAAGACGGCACACAGATTTTCTACAAGGACTGGGGAAAGGGCCAGCCCATCGTGTTCAGTCACGGCTGGCCGCTGACCGCGGATGACTGGGACGGACAGATGTTGTTCTTCGGCCAGCGCGGCTATCGAGTCATCGCTCACGACCGGCGAGGGCACGGCCGTTCCACTCAAACGTGGGATGGCAACGACATGGACACCTACGCCGACGACCTGGCAGCGCTGACGGAAAAACTCGGCCTGAAGGATGCAATCCACGTGGGTCACTCAACCGGCGGCGGAGAAGTGGCGCGCTACATTGGACGGCATGGATCAAAACGTGTCGGCATGGCGGTACTGATCAGCGCCGTGCCACCGCTGATGGTGAAGACGGACAAGAATCCTGCGGGGGCGCCGATCGAGGTGTTCGACGACCTGCGAGCCCAATATGTGAAAAATCGGCCGCAGTTTTACCGGGACATTAGCCTTCCGTTCTACGGCTACAACCGGCCCGGCGCCAAAATATCGGAGGGGATCCGGGACAAGTGGTGGCTGCAAGGGATGATGGGCGGGATGAATGCGGGCTACGACTGTATCAAGGCTTTCTCCGAGACGGACTTCACTGAAGATTTAAAGAAGTTCGACGTGCCCACTCTCATTCTTCATGGGGACGATGACCAGATCGTTCCGATCGCCGCGGCGGCCCTGCAGTCTTCGAAACTTGTGAAGGGCGCGAAGCTCAAGGTATATCCGGGCTTCCCGCACGGAATGCCTACAACCCAGGCGGACACGATCAATGCCGACCTGCTCGCATTCTTCGAGCAGCGCAAGCAAGCGGCGGCGTGAAACACTTCGGCCTTCACGCTGATTCGTGGGTCTTAGGTCATAGGTCTTAGGTCGTGGCGCCTAACCCTAAGACCTAAGACCCGACAATTCAGCGTCTAAGAATCCCGGATCGCCGATTCGACATCAAAAGACTTCCGAAACGAGGCCTTTTATGTCCATACGACCGGTGAAGCGGCTGATTCAGTCGAAGCCTACGCTTGAGGGTGCGGGCGTGCATTTGCGCCGTGCCTTTGGCTTTGGCAACACGAAGGAGACGGATCCGTTTCTTCTGCTCGACGATTTCCGCAATGACGTTCCCGAGGATTATCTGGCGGGCTTTCCCTGGCATCCTCATCGCGGGATCGAGACCATCACGTATGTGCTCGCGGGAACAGTGGAGCACGGCGACAGCATGGGAAACCGCGGCGCTATCGCCGCCGGCGATGTGCAGTGGATGACGGCGGGCAGCGGCATCATTCATCAAGAGATGCCGAAGGGCGATCCGGCGGGGCGCATGCATGGCTTTCAGTTGTGGGCGAATCTTCCGTCGGCGCTGAAGATGACTGCGCCGCGCTACCAGGAAGTGAAGGCGCTCGATATCCCCGAGATCAAAGATGACGACGGCACGCACGTGCGCGTGGTGTGCGGAAGTTTCTGGGGAAAGAAAGGGCCGGTGGATGGGATTGCTGCCGATCCGATTTATCTCGACGTGTCGGTGGCTCCGGGCAAGAGAAAAACTTTGCCGGTGGAGACGACCCGGCACGCGTTCGCCTATGTGTTCGGCGGGAGCGGCAAGTTCTGTAACGCATCCGGCCCACTCGCGGTGCCGACAGAGGCGGTGAAATGGCTGGACACAACGCCTCCCGTGGAAGCGGATAATCGCTCGCTCATTCTTTTCGATCGTGGCGACGAAGTGAGCGTGCAAGCCGGAGATGACGGCATTCGCTTTCTGCTGGTCTCGGGGAAACCGCTTGAAGAGCCAGTCGCGTGGTACGGACCGATTGTGATGAACACGCAGGAGCAGTTAAGGCAGGCCTTCGAGGAGCTCGAGAAGGGGAGTTTCCTGAAGAAGTCTTGAGTTCAACGCCGACTATTCAGGGTTTGGCCATCGCCTCAGTACGCAGCTTTTCCCCTACCTGACGAACTTGTTCTCGCGTGTGGTCGAGCGAGCCGGAGTTGTCGATCACGTAGTCGGCGGCTTTGATTTTTTCCGCTTCGTGCAGTTGCGCGGCCATGCGGCGTGCAACTTCTTTGCGGGCTCCGTCGAGGTCTAGCTTCTGGCGTGCGGCGAAGCGGGCGATGCGTTGCTCGTCGCTGCAGGTGACCACGATCAGGCGGTCGAAGCGTTTCGCTGCGCCGGCTTCGACAATCAGCGCAGCTTCCACGATGGCGACGGCGTGCGGATCTTGGCGTCCCATTTCCTCCATCCACTCTTCCTGGCTGCGAATCACCGCAGGATGCACGATGCGATTCAACTCTTGCACGCGGGAGGAGGGTTCGGAAGGGGCTTTGCCGAAGGCAGATTCAGCGAGCTTCGCGCGGTTCACGGTGCCGTCGTAGTTGAGAATCTCGCGGCCAAAATGAGCAACCACATCGTAGTAGACGCTTTGGCCGGGTTGCATCAACTGATGAGCGATGCGGTCGGCCTCGACCAGGTGCGCGCCGAAGGAGACCAGCATTTCTCCGACAACGGATTTGCCGGACGCGATGCCACCGGTGAGACCGACTTTCAGCATAGATTCAGGGGCCAGGGGTCAGGGGCCAGTAAATGCACCTCTCACGAGATTCCCAGGGACTTCCCCAAGCAACTTTACCTTCCTGCCAAAACCGAATGCGAACCCACTGACCCCTGACCCCTGGTCCCTGACCCCTGGCTCCTCCGCATCTTGGCGGCTTTCACGGTGTTGTACATCAACATGGCGATGGTCAGCGGTCCGACGCCGCCGGGGACCGGGGTCAGCGCTCCCGCGACTTCGGCCACTTCGGGATGCACATCGCCGGCCAGCGTGGAACCCTTCGCGCGAAATGCGTCTTCGCGCTTGGCGTTCTTGTACAACCTTCCGCCGAACAGGCGTTGGAAAACCGCCGGGTCTGTCACTTTGTTCATGCCGACATCAATCACCGTTGCTCCGGGCTTCACGAATTCGCGAGTGATCATGCCTGCGCGGCCAATGGCGGCTATGAGAAGGTCGGCGCGACGGCAAACTTCGGGCAGGTCGCGGGTTTTCGAATGGCAGACAGTAACCGTGGCGTTGGCGTTGAGCAGCAGCATCGCCGCAGGCTTGCCCACGATGTCGCTGCGTCCTACGACGACGGCTTCCTGGCCGGCGATGGGGATGTGGCTGCGATTCAATATCTCGATCACTCCGGCGGGCGTGCACGGGACCAGGCCGGGACGCTGCGTCGAAAGAAAACCAACATTCACTGGATGGAAGCCGTCGACATCTTTGGCTGGATCGACGGCCATCAATATACGTTTCGCATCCACCTGCGGGGGCAGGGGCAACTGCACCAGGATGCCGTCGATATTGTTGTCGCGGTTCAACTCCTCAATCAGAGTGAGCAGTTGCGCGGTAGTTGCGGTTTCGGGCGGTGTGTGCTGCTCGCTGTAGATGCCGACTTCTTCGCAGGCTTTGACTTTGCCGCGTACGTAAATTTCCGATGCCGGATTATGGCCGACGAGAATGACGGCGAGGCCGGGACGTCTTCCGGCGGCAGCCATGGTCTTTACCTCCGCAGCCACTTCGTTGCGGATGTCGCTCGCGATCTTCTTGCCGTCGAGGATTCTGGCGGTCATTCGGGCTCCGGGCTTCGGCTTTCGGGCGTCGGCTAGAAAATCTTACACCGCCGCAGCTTCCTGGGAAATCACCGGGCAATCACTCACCACAGAGACACAGAGTCACCGAGAAAAACAAGATAATGACTTCTCACGGCAATCGGGAGCCATGGGGGTTTAAAGTTTCCCGGTCGAATCGGTTTTCTCTGTGCCTCTGTGTCTCTGTGGTGAATTCGGTTCTTGCTCTTCCGGCGTACAATGCTCTGGTCATGATTGCCAAGGACTTGCTGGAAATTCTGGTCTGCCCTGCCTGTAAGCAGCCCCTCGAGTACCGGGAGAAGCCGGAGAGCTTGAAGTGTACGCTGTGCCGCCGCGTGTATCCGGTGAAGGACGACATCCCTATCATGCTGGTGGACCAGGCAACCATCGAGGGCTAGCCGGTCCGCGGCCCCCCGGGTCCCGCCGTATTCCCCCTTAAGGGTCTCACTCTTGCCAGTCGGGCAGTTGTGCCGGAGACCACATTCATTCCTGTAGCGCAATTGAACACAGCGTTCCGCCTGAAATGACACTCTGCGTCTTTTTTTGGGACGATTGAGGACTGCCAACCACCCTTGAGGGGGATGGGACTTCCCCAGGGGTATCCGCAACTTCCGACATTCACAGGGGTTTATGAAACCAAGGCCGCCTGTTTTCCGTATTTAGAACTAGAAGGCAGGAGCGGCAGTCAAATTGCATGCAACTTGCGTGGCTGCCGATGAGTCTAATAGCCAAAAGAGGTACAAGGTCGGAGTCGGAGGTGATGACGGCCATGTGGGAAAAGGCAATGAACGACAGAGTCCAAATCGATAAGGACAGATTCACGGCAACCGAACTGGCGGCGTTGCGGAGCGATCTGCTGCAGGGAGGCATGATCGATTCCTACGAGGCTGCTGAACTGCTGCAAGTCTTCCTAATGGGGCGCGGCTATGGGGTTTCGCCCAAAGCGGCGTTGGACGCGGCTGGCCGCGTGGAGATGGCGGGGTGCGCACTGCCGGTCCTGCAGTATGAACTGGAGAACCTGGCGTTGGTGGTGTAAGGGTTGAGGCGGCGCGGGCCGGTGAACCCGCGGCGCAGAGTAGCGGTGAGAATGAGCGAGGATTGGGACTGCGGACTCCTCCGGGGTTAAACGGCCCCGTGGGAGTGAGCCCGAAGTAGCAAGACACGCGGCAAAAGTAGGCAAGATTTTGACATTACTGGGTCGGTTGATCGAAATCGGCCGAACCAGTTCCACAAGCGAGAGCCGGGCAAACCAGCCCGGCTTTGTGGTTTTTGGGCGGCCTGCCGGCTGCTCGTTATTGCCCGCCGGATCGATGTAGCAATTCCTTCAGATCTTCTCCCCAGATTGCCGGCAGGGAATGGGTGCTGTGGCCTCGAGTCGCGTCCGTGATCGGCAACAACACGTACTTGCCCAGCTTCACCCGCAGAATTTCCTGGTCGAGGATCTTCAGTTCCGGCGGGTTGATGAGATCGTCGGCTGAGTTCACGACAGTGAGGGGCACCGTAATCTTTTCCAAGTGTGGCGACGGATTGTAGTTTCGAGATGCATCGAAGGCGTAGAGCAAGTCGTTGGCATCGGTGGTTTTCAAGCGCGTGGAAATGTTCGTTCTCGAGAAAAGCGTCTGCCTTGTCACGCGTAGGAGCTTCTTTCTGCATCTGCAGCGGGCAGCCGGTCATGATGAGAAACACTTCCAGCGCTGCAGTCAATCCACGGGGCTGGTGCCTATAGTCACCATTGTTCCAATCCGGAGAAGTGCGAATTGAATCGAGGATCATGCGGCGCCACATGCGGTTGCGCCCGGCAATCTCGGCTGGCAAGCTGGCCATGGGCATGGCGGCGTCCATGAAATCGGGATGCTGTTCGGCCCACAGCCAGGTATGCATTCCGCCCATGGATGTACCCATCACCAGCCGCAGGTGGTTCACTCCCAGGCCCTGGGTGAGCAAGCGGTATTGCAGCTCGACCATGTCGTCGTACTCGTAGCGGGGAAAACGCAGGCGCAGGCCGTCGCTGGGCTTGCTGGATTCACCGTGGCCCACGTTGTCAGGCAGGATGATGAAGTATTTTGTGGCGTCGAGCAGCTGGCCGGGACCGAAAAGCATGCCGGCGAAGGCGGGAGTGAGGAATTGGCCGCCGAAACCATTGGTGCTGTGAAGGATCAGGACAGCGTTGTGCACCTTTCCACTTGCGTCCTTCTGCGGCGAACCCAGAGTCCAATAGTGCAGCTTGAGTTCCGGCAATCTTTCGCCAGACTTGAATGGAAAGTCTTTGACGACAAAATTTCCCGGCCGGGGCGCGGGATAGTCGCCTGGCCCGGCCACCGCATCAGCAGAAGAAAGGCTCATCATGAATATAGCGTAGCCGATTTTTGTGACGCCTCTATGCACGAGATAATTCTGCGATCCCGGAACAGCAATATCTGAACTTGAGGCGGCCCGGCGGGCCGCGGCCTTCGGCGGGAATCCGCTGGGAAAATCAAAAGCCCGGCCTGATCGGGACCGGGCTCTATTCTTTGGGTTGCCGAAAACGCTAGGCAGCCGCGGATCTCTTGGAGCGACCCTCCGTCGTGACGGGTTGAGCTACTTTTCGCACGAGGAAAGGTTGCAGGTTCGGCTCGGAGCCGGCCCACTCCAGACTGACGATGGAGTGTCCGGGCTGGCACGTAACGAAATAGCGTTCTCCGTTGGGGCTGGTTACTTCAAATTTGCCGGTCTCGCCCTGCAGAGCTTCGGCAACGTCATAGGTTGAAATGCTGTCGTTCAGTTTCATGGGACTTCCTCCAATTTTTGAACTACGGTTGTTGGTTGGATTGTCCCTGCCCTAGGGAGGAGCGTTACTTTTATGATAGTACGCTAGCGAACAGAGTCAAGGCCGCAAGTGATTTTTTCTAGCCCGAATTTATACTAGGTAAATTACCCGAGTGACAAGGGCGCCCGATACTTCTATCGCTTGGGCCTGACTTCTTCGAACGCGGGATCATTCTGCAAGCGATCGGGAAATTCTTTTTCATAGTGCGCGAGGCTGGGGCAGATGAGGTGGTGCGTGCGGGAGAATCCGAAGGATCTCATTTCGTTCATGGCTTCGCCGGCGGTCCAGCCTTCTTCGGCCATGCGGTAAGCGGCCACCATCATGCCGGTGCGGTCATCGCCCAGGCGGCAATGCACAAAGACTTTCTTGCCTTTGTTTTCCTGCAAGAGCTTCAGAAACTTGGCGAAGACTTCGTCCCTCGGCCAGGGACAGTGCCAAGGGATCGCTACATATTGCATGCCGAGGCTGCGGGCTTCTTTTTCTTCGTTGGGGTCGTTGGCGCGCACATCGACCACGATGCGGATGCCCATCTTCGCCAGCGCTTTGAGACCTGTGAGGTTGAGCAGGCCTCCGCGATAAAGGTTGGGAGTGACTTCGCCGAAGTTGGGGACACCTTTTTCTTCCAGGCGGCGGCCGATGGCGCGCACGTGCGGCGACTGAGTCTCCACTTTGGTCTGAGGCAGTGCGCAGTTGGCGGATATGACCACAGGAAACAACCAGGCGAGGGGGAGAAGAGTAAGGTGAAACCGGCGAGTCATGGGATGGGTCCCTCCATCATAAATGGTTCGGCATAAATGGTTTGGCGGGGCTCGGTTGCGCGCTGTGGGAACGTTTTCAGGCTGTCGCAGAATCGGGGTAATGTTCCAGTCGGAACATTTCACTTTGCAGAAAACTTGCCGGGCTAAGTCGTTGATTCTTCGTGCGGGGTTTTGCACAACTCAATGGAATCAAGGGGTTAGCCTGTGGAAGAAATTGCTACTTTCGAGGGGGGGTGGTTGCCTACTAAAGTAGGCTTGACAGGCGCGGGACGTACTTTTAAAGGTGCATGGCGGCGGGACTCAAGGGGGCAGCCGGTTCAATAAGTTCTAGCACAATTTGTCGCTAACAACCTGCCAACGCACAGAGCGATCAGGTTTGTTTTCGTGCACTCGCGGGATGGCCATTTGTTTTGGACGTTAGGGATTACTGCATCTTCGCTCGTCCGGCCAAGAAGTTGTCCTGACACGCCTTGCCCGCAGCGCGGATTGCGGCGTATTCGGGTTGGGTGCGGATGCTGGCGAACATGGGGTCGGTGTCCATGGCGGGATAGGCGCAGTAATTGGCCTGCACGGTGCGTTTCAGCAGATCGAGCGCGGCGGCGGTTTGGCCGCAGTAGGCGAGATGGGAGGCGGCGAAGTAGTTGGTTTCGGGATCGTCTGCGGGCTGAATGCGACTGGCAAGGGTAGCGATCTCGCCGGCGGGCTTGTGGGCGGCGCAGGTCAGCAGCATGTCGTAGCTGGTCCACGCGCCGACGCTCGGTCGGCTGACTTGGAGCGCTTCTTTTTCTTTGCCCTCGCGCAACAGAACATCAATGGTAAGCGCGTGGTTCCAATCGCTGTTGGCGTCGAGGTGGAGGTATTCGAGCGCCTTGCCGTAGTCGCCATGCTCCAGAAAGGCGACGCCGCAGGAGCGCATGAAGCTACTCTGGCGGTCGAAGGAGCGGGCGATCTCGCACTGCTTTTCGGCTTCCTCCTCCAACCCGGCATAACGCAGAACATAGGCCACCGCGAAAGGTGAAATGGCATTTCCAGGATTTTCGCGAAGCATGTTTGCCGCAGTGCGATATCCCGGCAACAGGTCGCCGCGTTCGGTATACTCCAGCGCCAATCCGTACTGAGCAAAGCCATAGTGGGGATCGAGGGCTAGAGCCCGTTCGTCGGCGGCCAAACCTTTGTTCCGCGCCTCGTCATCCACTTTTCCCTTGATGTAGTGGGACTCGTTATAGTAGCGGCCGCCCAGCGTCAGCCAGTACGGAGCATAACCCGGATCCAGTTGAACGGCACGTTCCAGCATCGCCTTAGCCTTGCGGTTGGATTCGGCATCCGCGGGCAACATGAAGGCGCGGAGGTAGAGGTCGTACGCTTCCTCATTCGTTGGAACAGTGGCGGGCGCGTTGGAACCGTCAACCTGACGCGCACCCAGGGCCACGGCTAGCCCGCTCTGCGCCTGCTGATACATCTTCTGACGGGCATCGATCAGATTCTGCAGAGGAGAGACAATGGTATCGCGCCAGACAATGTGATTGTCGGCGACATCGACGGCTTCGTAAGTAAGCTGCAACTGATCTTGCTCGGTCATGAAGTGGCCGGTGATGACCACGGAAACGCCCATCTCCTGAGCCACTTTCTGCAGGTCAAGATTGGCAGCGTCGTACTTGCGGGTGGTGGTGGACGGCCGGATTGATACTCCGTGGACGTAGCTCAGGGCGGTTGCGATCTCATCGGGGAGGACGAGACGCAGAAAATCAAACTTGGGATCGGTGCCGAGATTTTGGAAGGGCAGCACGGCAACGATCCGAACGCCGGTGGCTGGTAATATCGGCTTCTTTGGGAGCATGCGCAGCGCAATGCCAGCCGCCACCACCAGGACCGCGGCCAACAGGAACCATGGAATGCGGGCGCGGGCTTGCGCGTTACGGCGTTCGGCAAGTTGGCGGCGCCGTGCGGCTTCGGCCTGCTGTTCGCGCTCGGCGCGGCGGCGGTCGAGATTGGTAAGACGTTCGGCCAGTTCCGCCGCGGTCTTCAGCCGGCGTGCCGGATCGCCGCAGGCTGCGAGGGCAATGTCCTCCCGCAATAACGGATCCTCGACGTCGGCCTCCCATCCCGCCGCCAGAGGACGCCGGAAATCGCCCACCACGGCTTGGTAGAGCATCACGCCCAGTGCGTAAACGTCGGCAGATGCCTTTGGTGGTTGGCCGGAAAGGACTTCCGGTGCGAGATACATCAGCGTGCCGGTGAGTGACGGCGACTGCGGGCCGCCGGTTTGCGTGAGTCCGAGATTGGTAATGCCGAGGGCGCGGAGGCGGGCGGGCTCGACCAGCGAGGCGCTGCCGAAGTCGGCGACTTTAACCTGCCAGGTGCCGTCGGAGTTGGATTTCAGCAGAATGTTGGCGGGTTTCAGGTCCTTGTGCAGAACTCCAGCATCGTGAGCGGCGGCCACGGCCTTGGCAACGTCGGCGATCACCGAGATGCGAGTGGGGAGAGAGATTTTTTCCAGCCCGCCCTGCTGCTGCGACCATTCGTTAAGATTGGGACCCCCGTATTCGCTTTCGATAACGTAGGGGTGGTTTTCCAGATTCCATTCGAGGACGCGGACAAAGTCGGGGCTTTCGCCGAGCGATTCGCGCAGGAACCGGGCTACGGTCACTTCGCGCTTCAGGCCTTTCAGCCGGGCTTCGTTGGAGGCGAACTTGAAGACGCGCTGCTCGCGAGTTTTGGGCTGTTCGGCCAGCCACACCTCGCTGCTGTGGGAGAGATCAAGCCGGCGAATCAAGCGCCAATGTTCGCGTCCGGGGACGGCGTCGCCCGGTTCGAGCGTGGAGGCAGCTGCCCAAGCAGTAGGTGAAGGAACTGGAGCGCTTTGCACCGCGACTGCGAGCCGGTAGCCCACACGTGGGACAGTGAGAATAATGTCGGCCCGTTCGTCGGCCAGAGCTTTGCGCAGCTTGGAGATGGCTGTGGCGAGAGAGCCATCGACCACATGCAGGCCGGGCCAGACGGCCTCGAGCAGGTCTTCCTTGGAGACGACCTCGCCGGGGCGCAGCAGCAGTTGCAGCAGAACTTCCAGAGGCTTGAGTTCGAGTTCGGCCAGGCGGCCTTTGACCCTGAGTTGCAGGCTCAATTCGTCGAATTCGCAGCCCGCAAATCGCCACAGTCGTCCGCAGGTATCCTGCGCCTCGACACGGGGCCCGATGGGAGTCATTTACTACGGAATCTCCTTTCCTAGAACAAGCGGCTCGATTGTCCCCCCAATCTGTGTTGGCGTCAATGTGCAAGACTTTGCAACCCGGTCGCCCTCCGGTGAAGTGTGGGACGCTGTTTCATCGCCACTGTATGCCGCACGAGATCAAGGTCTTACTTTTTTTTGGGACGCGGCGGCTGCGGCGGCTCTGTTGACGCGCTCCTGCATGGCTAGCAGCACGACCTGGAGCATGTCATCTTGTGGGGCCGGTTTGCCGGTCCAGATTTCAAACTGGCGGGCGGCCTGGTGGACGAACATTTCTATGCCGGGGATGATCTGTGCGCCTCGCTGTTTTGCCAGTTGCAGCAGGCGGGTTTCGGGCGGGTCGTAGATCATGTCGAAGACGTAGCGCGCGTTGATTTCTTTTTCCTGGAGCGGAGTTTCGCGGGTGTTGCCCATGCCTACCGGCGTGGCGTTGATGATCACGTCGAAGGCAAATTTTTTCAGGTCCGCGCGCTTCATGGAGCGGGCACGGGCGCGGCGGGCCAGCTTTTGTCCCGCAGCTACGTTGCGGTTCAGGATGTAGACCTCGGCGCCGCGTTCTTTCAGGCCGAAGACGGCGGCGCGGGCTGCGCCTCCGGCGCCCAGCACCAGAATCTTTGCACCTTGCAAAGTTGACAGGCGGCGTTCTAAAGGGCGAACTACTCCTGACGTGTCGGTGTTGAAGCCGTAGAGTTTGCCGTCCTGGGCGCGGACTACGGTGTTGCAGGCTCCGATCTTCGTGGTGTGCGAGTCGGTGTTGTCGAGATGAGAAAGGATGGCTTCCTTGTACGGCATGGTGATGCTTAGGCCGTGGATGGGAATCTCGCGCACGCAGTTGAGAAGATCTTTGAGAGTCTTGGCATGCAGGGCGAGGTAGACGGCGTTTACGTTTTCGCGGCGGAACGCGGCGTTCATGATGGCGGGCGAGAGCGAGTGGGAGACGGGGTGTCCAGCGACTCCGTAGACGCGGGTGGCGGCGTCAACGGTGTCAATGCGGTAAACGCTGCGCAGATCCTGCGCGGTGGCCTGCCCGGGGGCGGTTTCTTCACCGGGACCGACGGCGGCGAAGGTGAAGACGCTGCCGGCGCGGACTCCGAGGACGCGGCTGATGATGCCTTGTTCGCCCATGCAAAGGCCGACGATGGAATGGTTGTCAGCCTCGCGGCCCAGGAACTGGATCATTGACACATTGTCGGAGAGGGTGGTGGCGGTGCCGACCACTTTGTAGAAGTCGGCGGGGAAGGCGCGCATCTTCTCCAGAGTTTCGTCGAGCTTCTTGGTGCCTCGAAAGTCGTGGTAGGAGACGATTAGGGCGGAGCGGGCTCGAAGCTTCTGCAGTTGCGCGGGCTTGCACTTCTGTGCGGTGGAGAGTTCGACATCGACCAGTTGGCAGCCGAGGGCGGAGGCTTTGGCCAGGATGTCGAGTTCGGAGGCGATGGAGCCGCGGAACTTGCCTCCGGCGGCGGCGCGGCGGCAGGTGGCGATCACCACTGTTCCGGGGTGAGCATCGATAAAATTCTTGAGCTTCGGAAGGGCCAGGGTGGGCTTCGAGATGTAGTCCAACCTGAACTCGAGGAAGGGGTTATCGCGAACCAGGGCCTCGGCCTTTTCGACCAGTTCGGTGGCGTCGGAAGCGGCGACCGCCACGCAAACCCGCGGCAGGCGCAGGGGGAGCAGGCGTGGCGGGTAGCTGTTGGTGGCCGAAATCATCTTGAATCAGTGGTTTGAGTCTATAGGTTGTGTCAATTAGGTTCGGCGCGAATCTTACAGGGGCTTAATTGCAGATGCAACTAAGTATTCACAAATTACGCGAAAAAACCTATTTCCAGCGCTGACTGACACCCTCGTAACCTTGACCCCCTCTTACCCCCTTGTTACCGTCCAACAGAAGCCTTGCTTCCGCGGATTCTTGCTGGGAGGGGGCCTCGTGCGTCCCTTCTCGGAGGTAACATGAAGAAAACAGGACTTTTAGTGTTGTTGATGGCCACGGCAGCGTGGGCCCAATCGGCGGCGGACGGAAACGCAGCGGCCTCGCCTACACCGGAGGGGACGATTTTGACGTCGGCCAACTTCCCCACGCAGCGGGTACAGATGCCCACTTACGCAGATGTGTACTGTGCCGGGTTCATCAACCACGAGACCCTGCCTGACGCCAAGTTTGTTGCCGGCGGGTTGGAGACTCCGTACGACACGAAGTTCGTCAGGGGCGACGTAGTTTATTTGCAAGGGACGGGCTACGCGCCCGGAGCGGAGTACGAGATTGTGCGCGCCCTGAAGGACATCAATGAATATGAAATGTTTCCCGGACAGCGCAAACTGATCAAGATGACGGGACAGCCGTACATGGAAGTTGGCCGCGTGAAAGTGATCGACACGCGCAGCCGGGCAGCGGTCGCGCTGATCGAGTACTCTTGCGATCCCCTGAATCCTGGAGATACGGCGATTCCTTTTGCCGAGAAGCCGATGGTGGCATTCCATCCGCCCCTCAGGTTTGATCGCTTCCTGCCCGCGGGCAGCAAGGTTTCCGGACGCATCCTGATGGGAAAGGATTTTGACTCGCAGCTGGGAACGGGACAGAAAGTTTACTTCAACGTGGGAGCGAACCAGGGCGTGAAGGTGGGCGACTATTTCCGCGCGGTGCGCAACTACGAGGCGGACCTGCACGATCCGGTGGATTCGCTTTCGTTCCGGGCCGCGCTCAGTGAAGACACACAGAAGAAGCAGGCGTCTGTGGATCCAGGATTATTTGAGAAAGCGAACGGTCCGGTGATTCACGTGAAAGATCTGCCGCGCCGCGCCGTAGGCGAGATCGTGGTCATCGGGGTTACGCCGACCACGGCTACGGGGATGATCGTATTTGCCATGGAAGATATGCACGTCGGTGACGGCGTGGAATTAGACGAGGCGCAACAAGCACAATAACCTCTGGCCGGAACGCAGTCACACCGGGGACGGGTAACTGGAGTGCACCCCTGAGGTGAGACAAAAGAACTAGGGACAGTTGCGTTGCGAAAAACATTGTAAACCGGGGAGTGGGGTCTGGGGCGAGGGGGCGGTTAGCTCCCTCGCCCCAGTCAGCTCTGTAGAAGCTTCGAGGCTGCGGGCCCACAACTGCTGCTCGAAAGCGGCGGGCGTTTGATATCCGAGCGCCGAATGCAGCCGCTGGTGGTTGTAAGTGGTCTCTAAGAACGTCGCCAGGTCACCGCGCAAGGCGTCCAGATCGCGCCAGTGGTTGCCGCGTACTTGCTCCTGCTTCAGGGTCTTCATGAAAGATTCAGCCTTGGCATTGTCGTAAGGATTGCCCACCCGACTCATGCTCGGTTGCGCGCCATGGTCGGCGAGCAGGGTGAGATAGTCGGAACATGCGTACTGGATGCCGCGGTCGGAATGATGAATCAAGCCCGGCGCGGGTTGTCGTTCCGCCAGTGCCAGGCGCAACGCCTCCAGTGCCAAACTCGCGCCCAGATGTCGCGCCAGCGCCCACCCGATCACCCGCCGGGAATGTGCATCCAGCACCACGGCGAGATAGACAAACTCCTCCTGCAATCGCACATAGGTGATATCGGCCACCCAGAGTTCATTGAGGTTTTGCGTCACCAGGCCGCGCGCCAGGTTCGGCCATACCCGCCAGCCATGCTGCGAATCCGTCGTCGCCGGCACAAATCGCCGCCTGCGCAAACCGAGCAGATTGTCCTCGCGCATGAGCCGCAACACGCGCTTGGCGTTGACCGGGAGCCCGCGCTGCCGCAACTCTCGCTGCACTCGCCGATAGCCATAGAACCGCTTCGCCACGATCACTTGCTGGATGGCATCGCGCACTGCCGTATCTACCTGTCGCGGTGCGGAGGCTTCCCAGTGCCGATAAAATCCCGCGCGGCTCACGCCGCTCAACTCGCACATTCGCTCCACCCTGAGGCCGCCTTGCTCGGCCCGCTCCGCGATCAACGTGCAGATCGCTTCCCGTCCACTCCGATGCGCCGCAAGGCTTCGCCGAAAAAATCCAGTTCCAACTCCTGCTGCCCTACTTTGCGTTCTAACTCTGCGATCCGCTTCCGCGCCGCCAGCAACTCCCCACGTCCGGCCATGGCTTCCGACCCACTGGCCGCTGCCAGCGTTTGCTTTCGCGGTCTTCCTCTCCGCCGATGCACGAGCCCAGCTTCCCCTAACTCTGCGTACCGATCCTTCCACACGTACAGCCGCTTCCGTCGAATGCCCAGCTCTTGCGCCACCCCGCTCACGCTTTCTCCCGATAACACCCGCCGTACCGCGGCCAGCTTCAACTCCTTCGCGTATTCAATCTGCTTCGGTTCGCCTTGTGACATGCGTTCTCCTCTCGAGAACTGTCACCATTTTCCTTGTCTCAGTTTTGGGGTGCACTCCATAACCGTCTCCGGTTTTATTTTCAGGGGACAGGGGCTGGGGGTCAGGGGTTAGGGGTCAGTGATCAGTGGTCAGTGGTCGGTGGTCGGTGGTCAGTAAAGCCTCCCAGCCTCGCAGGGGAAGTAAGAGTCTGCGCTATTTGTCGTAGTGGAGGAGCGACATTACGTCGTAGCCTTTGAGCTTCTCCCGGCCGTGCAGGAAATCCAACTCGACTACGAAGCCAAGTCCGGCGATCTCTGCGCCTAGCAGAGTCGCCAGCCTTGCCGTAGCTTCGGCCGTGCCTCCGGTGGCGAGCAGGTCGTCTACGATCAGCACTTTCTGGCCTTTCTGGATCGCGTCCTTGTGCATCTCGAGCGAGTTGGTGCCGTACTCGAGCGCGTAATCGAACTTCACGGTTTCGGCGGGAAGTTTGCCGACTTTGCGCACGGGAACGAAGCCGGCATTCAGGCGATAGGCGAGCGCGGGGGCGAAGATGAAGCCGCGGGCTTCCATGCCGAGGACGAGGTCGATCTTCTGGTCGATGTAGTGCTCGGAAAGCCGGTTGACTAGCGTGGCAAAACCGACCTTGTCTTTCAGCAGAGTGGTGATGTCGTAGAAGAGGATCCCCTTCCTGGGGAAGTCGGGAACTTCGCGGATCAGCCGCTTGAGCTGGTCGGCATTCATCCTTGGGTTGGGAGACAATCTACCATGCTCCTTCGATGCGAAATGAACTGATACCGGCAGCGGGGCGGGCTTCGGATTCTTCGACGGCATCGACGCGGGCAGCGCGCGGGCCCTCGCGCAGGCGCGAGCGCAGGCCCAAGAGCTGATCGCGAGTTCCCTGCGCCAGCACCTCGACGCTGCCGTTGGCGTTGTTGCGTACCCAGCCGGCGATGCCGAGAATGTGCGCCTCGCGCTCGACAAACCAGCGGAATCCTACGCCTTGGACGCGTCCGCGAACCACGAAGCGCCGGGCTTGCACGTCTTCTGTCATTGAGCTTTATCAAAATAACAGCACGACGCATTTTCGTACAACGGCAGGTCCCGGATGAAGAGTCCCTGAAACTGACTAAAAATAAATTTTTGTGGTGTCAGAAGTGTGCCGGTCTGTTTTGTCAGGGATGCGCCCGGTCTGTACCCCCTCTCGATACCCTCCCCACCCCCTCCCGTGATTGGAATCATCACGTTAGCAAGTTTTTCCCCGCAAGATCGGGAGCCTAAAGGACTTAGATACTAAAATCGGCAAAACAAAAGACTTACGGGTGCGACGGTGTGCGCTTATCCGACCGTCACGGCCTCGACCATGATGGCGCAAGTTATGGGGTGTGCACAAGGTCAGATGTCACAATGGGGCTGTGGAAAAGTTGAGGAGCGTGGAGGTGGTTGGCATTGCTCCAATCTTCGGAACAATGTTCTCGAGTCTGGAGAAAACAATGGTGCCAGTCCCGTCTTCCCCGCATTCCCCCCGAGGCTGAATGAAACCACACCCAGGGGACATTTCTATTGTGCGCAAGCCGGGGGCATTTCTATTGTGGTATGACAGTGCAAAATCCTGCATCTTGACAGCCAATCCGCAGCGACTGATAATCGCCGCACTCGGCGCTATGCGACCTCCCCGCAAGTTTGGCCTGAGCCTAGGTCTGGTTCCCACGGAAGTTTGATCGGTTTGCGAATGCGCACTGTGCGCCTCCCATGACGGGCTAAAAAAGGAAAGACCATGAAAACCTTTATCTCACCGCAAATGGCGGCACTGGCTGTGATGTTCTGCATCGCAACGACCGTCGCCTCGCCCGCGCAGACCTTCAAGAACCTGAACAATTTCGCCACGAACACTGGAGCTTTCCCTTTCCCGGGGCTAGTGCAGGGCACCGACGGCAATCTTTACGGGGCAACCTCGTTCGGCGGTACGTCCCACTGTGGCCAACCCTGCGGCACGCTCTTCAAAATGAGCCTCAATGGCACTTTGACCACACTCTATAACTTCGGCACGGCGATCGGTGACGGTTTTAACCCCACTGCCACCCTTCTCCAAGATACTAACGGCGATTTCTATGGCACTACCCAGGAAGGGGGAACACAAGGGACCGGCAACATCTTTTAGGGTGACTTCAGGCGGAGCGATGGCCTCACTTTACGCGTTCGGGGACGGTGTCTCTGGCGAGTACCCTTCCGCTACAATGGTGCAGGCCCCGAGCGGGGATCTCTACGGGACAACCCCGCAGGGTGGTGCCGGTTTTGGCACAGTCTTCAAGACCACCGTAGAGGGCAGCGTAACCACGCTCCACTTTTTCGAGGGCTCCGATGGAGACGGGCCCTGGGGCCTGATGTTGGCTGCGAATGGAGATTTATACGGAGTCACCTACGAAGGCGGAGCGTACGGCCAGGGTACAATTTTCCAAATCACAGTCACCGGCGAACTGACCACGCTGTACAACTTCTGTTCCCAGACAAGCTGCACCGACGGCGCATATCCCTACGCGGCGCTGGTGCAAGGCAATGACGGGATCTTCTACGGAACAGCCGGCGGAGGCGGCGCGCATGGCGACGGAGTCGTTTTCAAAATGACTCCAGCCGGCGTAGTAACAACGCTGCATAGTTTCGACGGCACGGACGGCAATGGCCCGTTCTCTGGGTTGGTGCTGGGCAGTGATGGGAATTTCTACGGGACGACCCTTTACGATGGAGCCAGCACCGGCGGCAGTATCTTCAAAATGACGCCAGCCGGAACACTGACAACGCTTCACGACTTCGATGGTGCTGACGGTAGCTACGCCTCTGGCACCCTGCTCCAGGCAACCAACGGGACCTTTTATGGCACGACCGGCTTTGGTGGATCCTGCACTTCAGCCAGCAATGGTTGTGGCACGGTCTTCGGCCTCGACATGCGCCTCCGCCCATTTGTGGCGACGCGACCTACCTTCGGCGGGGCGGGGACGACGGTCGTTATCCTGGGAAACAGTCTTACCGGCACTACGTCCGTGAGCTTTAATGGAACTGCGGCTGCGTTCGCGGTGGTTTCAGGTACCGAGATCACTGCGACGGTGCCTGTTGGTGCGAGCACGGGCACTGTACAGGTAATAACGCCCAGCGGCACGCTGAATAGTAATGTGCAATTTCACGTTAGCCTGTAGGCTGGGTCGGAGTTTCAGATCCTTCGACTCCGTGAGAGCCTCGCGTTGCGAGGTTCTCACTACGCTCAGGATGACAAATTGAATTTTACGCCCGCGACAAATACACACCCTCAGCCGTATCCACTTTGATCTTCTCGCCTTCGTTGATGAACGGCGGCACCTGCACGACCAGCCCGGTTTCGGTCTTCGCGGCTTTGGTGACGCTGGATGCGGTCGCGCTCTTCAGTCCCGGCTCGGTCTCGATCACGGTGAGTTCCACCGTCTGCGGCAGCTCGATGCCCACGGCCTTGCCGTCGAAGAATTCCACCTTGATTTCGAGGTTGGCGATGAGGTAATCCACGGCGTCGCCCAGAATCTCTTTGCTCAGGTACGTCTGCTCGTAGTTCGCCGTATCCATGAAGTAGTAATTGTCGCCTTCGGAGTAGAGGAACTGCATGTCAACTTCGTCCACGTTGACCTTTTCGATGGGGTCGGGCGAGCGAAAACGGTGCTCGAACATGGCGCCGGTGCGAAGGTTGCGCAGCTTGGCCTGGATGAAGGCACGCAGGTTGCCGGGCGTGCGGTGTTCGACGGCGAAGACAGAGTGCAGATCATTGTTGTGCTTGATGATCATGCCGGGACGCAGTTGGGTGGCAGGGATCGACATCGCTGGAAACAATCTCCTCAAAAATAATGCGGTTTGCTGAGCTGACGGAAGGCGGGGAGGGCCACATTTTCCGCCGTGCCAATTCTGTCGCACCAGTCCGAAAAGTTATTTTACACTCAGGCCGCCGGAAAGGAAACCTTCCCGAAGCTGCATTCATCGTAACGAGGCCACATTCGTTGCGCCGGGTAGATTCGCCAGCGCTCTTGTGGAGGACTAGAATTACAGGCTGGCGAGAGGATTGCAGCCGGCGCGGAGTTGGTCCGGGTTTTCCCGCCAATTGGAAACGAGGTCAACATTATGAGCTTTGGACGTTATGAATCATCTGAGGGAAGCAACATAGGGACAGCCGTCACTTTCTTTCTGATCGGGCTCGGCGCAGGAGCCCTGACGGCCCTGGCCCTGGCGCCGAAAACGGGCAAGCAATTCCGCCGCGACCTGAAACGCGGCTATGAAGACGCCAGAGACGCGGTGCAGGATTGGACCGAGGACGCGAAGGACCGGGTCCGCGACGCGAAAGAACGAGTGCGCGATGTGGCCGAGCGCGGCGCCGACATGGCGGAAGGCCTGCGCGATGTGGCGCGCGAGAAAGTGGAGCCACTGCGGCGAGTGATCAACCGCGGCTAAATAGTTCTAGCGGAAGATTCCGGCGAAAAATCTTCCGATGCGGTGCAGCAGGCGGTTGTGCTCGGGCTTCGGCTGCGGGCTGGGAGCCGGCGGCGGTTGCACCTGTGGTTGTGGCTCAAGCTGGATTGGCCTGGATACGGTTGCCGCCGGTGGCAGAGCCGCCACCTCGTCTGCAGGTGCAGGCGGGGTTCGCTTCCTGCCTTCGAAAACGATTGGCGCGTCAACTTGGATGTGAACGTCACCCGGCTGCGAAGGCGGCAGGGGACGGGTTTCGGGTCCGTTCGAGAGCGTCTGAGTTGAGCTACTATCCGCCGATGAGTCAGAATCTTTTGTCGCCGGTGGAGGCGCTTCTGTTTTCTGGATGGGCACAGGCGGCGGACAGCCACATTCGAGCGGGACATTAGTGTCGATCTTGTCGATCCGTCCCGAATGAAACACCGCCTGCTCGGTTGGTTTCACCTTGTAGACCTGGTCCCCAATCAACTCTGCGACCAGCGCCGAAGATGTGTTGCCGTTCAGTCCCCGCACACAGGTGTTGCCGTGCGAGTCCGTGCTGATGGCGAAGTGGAATTCTCCGGGACCCGCGAATAGGATGCGGAAGTCGGGGGTAAGCACGGTATCGGCCGAGGCGTCGAGCGCGTAGTGCGTCTCCAGCGCGCCGGCGCTCAGGCCCAGCATGAGGTCTTTCGTATTCTTCGAGGGCGTTACCGAAACCGTTGTGCCGGGGCAAACCCGGACCTCGCCTCCACGTGACAGCGCCAGGATCGCGGTTTCGCTGCCGGCGGTCAGCGAGGATCCTGCCGCGAACCGCTTATCGGCCACCACGACCTCGCCGACACCGCTCGTGACCGGCACAACCGCTGTCGCAGCTGCGGGTAACAATGACAACGCCTTCGGCGGCTGGAACTGTGTTTTTTTGGCTGTGTTGGGGTCTTCCGGCGCTTTGAGCCGCACCATCAGGCGATTGCCGGCGACATCCCATGTGAAGCCGTAGGGAACCAGAAGGTCGAGCACAATCCTGGTGACTGGAGGTTCTATCTGGTATTGTTCGGCCCGTATGGTCAGAATATTTTCCTGCAATACGGGAATCCGCTTGCGCTTCAGACCCATGCGCGCGTTGGAGAGGTCCATCACCAGGCGCGGAGGCGAATCCAGCATTCGAATTGTGGGGACGACGGGGTGAGTGGAAACAACTTCCAGGGCGGGAACACCATGGTCCTGCACCACTCGTACGCTGCTGACAACCGCGACACCGGGCTTGAGGGAGTTTGTAGTTTGAGGTTTGGTTTTTTGCGATGAGGCCGTTGTCACCAGCAGCGCCGCCAGCAGCACAAGAACGACCCAGTGATCGCCAGATCGCGGCAAGGAAATCCCCTGAAACGAAGAACAGTTGAACCTTTAAAGAAACCTTATCACTTGTCAGAGGGCGAAAAAAGTGGCGGAGGGGGTCCGAAAGGCCGCTGGCAGTGCCAGAACCCGTTTCAGCTCTGGGGCAGGAATTCGTACTCTTCAATGACTGCGGCTACCGCCATCTTGCCCTGGGCGGTGTTGTCCTCGATCCGCACCACCCGCCCTTTGCACTGCACGCGAATGCTCTCCGTGAGCGTGATTTCGGGCGGAAGCGTGAGTGTGAAGCCGATGGGCGACCCCTGCTCGATGGGCGAGTCCAGATAAAAGCAAATGCCGCGCGCGCTGACGTCGCGGATTTCAGCGGATTCGCCGTAGTTTGTAGCCTCGCCGCGGGCGACGGCTACCGGAATTCGGAGCCCGAAACGTCGTGCAGCCCTTTTCTCCTGCTGGGCCTCTGCCATGCGTTAACTCCAAAGCTAATGAAGTGGCGATTAACTATGTGCAAGGATGACGGTGAAGGGCCTGTCCCGTCAATACCACCCTTGGGGATTGGGATGGCTCTTTCCGGCAGGTGGGAGGCGCGCTTGTAGTAAGCCGGGCAATTGTGGCTCTGATAGAGGCCATAAATAGTCTCTGCATGTAAACTTCACGCAGGACGGTTTCGTGGTCTTCGTTCTGGATAACTACGACTCTTTTACTTACAACCTGGTTCAGTATCTAGGGGAACTGGGGGCGAAGGTCGAAGTGCGCCGCAACGATCAGGTCACGGTGGAAGACGTCGAGGCGATGCGGCCGGAACGTATCGTGATCTCGCCGGGGCCGTGCACGCCGCAAGATGCGGGAATCAGCATCGCTCTGATCCGGCACTTCGCGGGCAAAGTGCCGGTGCTCGGCGTTTGTCTGGGACACCAGGCGATCGGCGCGGCGTTTGGCGGCCGGGTGGTGCGCGCTCCTCATCTGATGCACGGCAAGACCAGCGCAGTCATTCACGATGGCAAGACCATCTTCCACGGTCTGCCCATGCCAATGACGGCCACGCGCTATCACTCGCTCATCGTGGAGGAAAAAGATCTCCCCGCAGAATTAGAAGTCAGCGCATGGACCACGGAGAAAGACGGCTCACGCACGATTATGGGTTTGCGGCACAGAGAGTTCGCAGTTGAAGGTGTGCAGTTTCATCCGGAGAGTGTGTTGACGGATGCAGGAAGGAAGTTAGTGGCGAACTTCTTAGCAGGGAGCAGGGTCAGGGGCTAGGGGTCAGGGGCCAGGGGCCAGTTTTTCCCATTTTGGGGATATCCACAGGGGAGATGTGACGCTTCTCACATCCACGAGCTTCGACGCGCGGAAAAATGCTCAGTATGAAATGTCTAGCGATGCCCCGCGTGCAATCCTATCGCGACTTGATAGTCTGGCAAAAATCGATTGAGCTGGTGCTTGAGATTTATCGGGCGACACAGGGTTTTCCCAAGGCGGAGACCTATGGACTGGTTTCTCAATTGAGACGAGCGTCGGTTTCCGTTCCTAGCAACATTGCGGAAGGCCACGCGCGATTGTCAACTGGCGAATTCAAGCAATTTCTAGGGCACTCGCGAGGTTCGCTAATGGAGATCGAAACGCAAGTTCTGATTTCACAAAGGCTCGGTTACATCAACTCCGGCCAATCAAGTATCTTGCTCTATCGTGCCACCGAGGTGGGCAAAGTCTTGAACGGTCTGCTTAGTTTCCTGGACAGAAAGTAGGCTATTTTACTTAATTTCCCTGACCCCTGACCCCTAGCCCCTGCCTCTAGCCATCTCCACTGCCCTCAACAGCGCCTGCGCCTTATTCATCGACTCCTCGAATTCCCGCGCGGGATCAGAATCGGCCACGATTCCTGCTCCCGCCTGCAGATAAGCATGCTTGCCTTGCATGAGCATGGTGCGAATGCCGATGCAGGAATCGAGATTTCCGGCGAAATCGGCGTACAGCACCGATCCGCCGTAGATGCCGCGGCGCACCGGTTCGAGTGCTTCGATAATCTGCATGGCGCGGACTTTCGGGGCTCCGCTCAGCGTGCCCGCGGGAAAACATGCGGCGAACGCGTCGAGCGCGCCGAGTTCCTTGCGCAGCGTGCCTTCGAGCGCCGAGACCAGGTGCATCACGTGCGAGTAGCGCTCGACATACATCAGGTCTTTCACTTTGACCGAGCCGTACTCGCTGACGCGGCCCAGATCGTTGCGGCCGAGATCGACCAGCATGACGTGCTCGGCGCGTTCTTTTTCGTCGCTGCGCATCTGCTGCTCGAGGCGCAGGTCTTCGGCCTCGTCCCGTCCGCGCGGATGCGTGCCCGCAATGGGACGGTATTCCAGCTTGCGCCCGGTAACGCGCACCAGCATTTCGGGCGAAGAGCCGAGAATTTGCGTCTCGCCCATCCGCAAGAAATAAAGATACGGCGAAGGATTTACCTGGCGCAGGGCGCGGTAAAGATCGAAGGGCGCAACTCCGGGAACGAAGTCCAGCCGCTGCGAGAGCACGACCTGAAAAATGTCGCCCGCGGCAATGTATTCTTTGCAGCGCTCCACGCTGCGCAGAAATTTCGCGCGTGTAGTTCCTGCATGGATCTTGAGTTTCCCTGGTTTGGAATTAGTGGCTTTCCGCCACACCGCGGGACGCAACCCTGCAGCCAGCTTTCTGTCGAGAGCGGCAATGTCGCGAACCGCGCGGTCGTAGGCTCGGCGCGGGCTCTCCCGCGAAACGTCCGCCGCCGCCACGATGTGAATCTGGTGGCGCAGGTGATCAAAGGCCAGCAGCCGGTCGAAGAACATCAGTTCGCAATCCGGCAGGTAGAGGTCGTCCTCCGCTCGCTCGCCAATCTTTTCCAATTGCCGCACGACATCGTAGGAAAAGTACCCGACGGCACCCGCAGTGAATGGTGGCAGCCCCGGCATCGCAGATGGCTGATGCTCGCTCAACAAAAGCTTCACAAACTCAAAAACGTTTCCGTCGTGCCGTTCGCGCCGCCGTCCGCGTTCAATTTCAACAACGTTCCCCCGCGCCCGCAGCCGCATGTAGGGCCGCACCCCCAGAAAAGTGTAGCGGCCGATCTGCTCGCCGCGCTCGACGGACTCCAGCAGAAACGCGTGCGGCTCGTTTTCCGCAATCGAGAGAAAAGCGGAAACTGGCGTAAGCAGGTCGGCGCTTACCGATTTCACCACCGGCACCAGCGATGCCGCACGGGCCAGGCGCGAAAACTCCTTGAACTCGGGGTTGATCATGTGAAGGATGAGGCCGCCAGCGTCGGCAGGGCGTCGCGGTTCATTATAGGGGAGGCGCGTGGAGAGAGACGGGCGCGCGTTACTATGGAAGCCATCATGCCCGCCCCCGCGGTTTTGGGTAAGGACGACAGCCCCACGCTGATCGCCATTTCGGCGCTGGCCTGCATTCTCCAGGATGTTCTGCACGAAGGCCTGGGCCACGGTGTGACCGCGTGGTTGAGCGGAGCCCATACCATTACCATCAGTACGGTCGCGCTGCAATGCGATATCGATACGCGCTGGATCTCAGCCAACGGTACGTTGGTAAACCTTGTTTTCGCGGGGATCTTCTGGCTCATCCTGCAAAAGCCGGGGCGCTATCGCCCCGCCACTCGCTACTTCCTCGTGCTGGCGATGATGGGCAATCTGTTCACTGGGACCGGCTATTTTTTGTTTTCCGGCGTGGCCAATTTTGGCGACTGGGCGGCGGTGATTCGAGGCTTGCAGCCCCACTGGATGTGGCAGACTGGGCTGGTTGTGCTCGGTGCGATTTCCTACTACGCCTCGATGCTTCTGGTAGGAGCGCAACTGAAGGCGTTTCGTGCCAAAGGGGAAGGGACGCGACGGCTGCGCGGACTATGCTGGACTCCCTACTTTACGGACGGCGTTCTCGCCGGTCTTGGGGGGCTGCTCAATCCGGCCGGATTGTTCTATGTTATCGCCTCGGCTCTGCCCTCGACCTTGGGCGCAAATGCCGGCCTGTTGAGCCTGCCGAGCATGTTGCGGCGATGGAGCGGCAGCGAACAAGAACCGGTCGGACCGATAGAGCGCAGCAGGGCATGGATCGCCGTAGGGGCTATCGGCAGCCTGGTGTTTATTTTTGTGCTGGGCCGCGGGCTCACGTGGTCGCGCTGAGTAATCGTCACGTCCCGGTATTCAGATCGTCCTCGTCGTTATCCTGACTCTGCTGCGAAATCGGGTCCGGGAACCAATCCGGCAATTGACTCGCGCCGCCCGCCGACGGAAGATACCAAAGAACACCCGGCAACCAGGCCCTCGTGTGGTCACGAGCCTATGCGGATTAAGTTCTGGGGCGTACGCGGTTCTACGCCGACCCCACAACCCGAGAACATGCGCTATGGAGGCAATACCTCCTGTGTGGAAGTGCGCTTCGGCGCCCGCATTTACATCTTCGATTGCGGCACTGGATTCCGCGTGCTCGGCCAACAACTTCTGAGCGAGTTTGGAGAGCGGCCTTTTTCCGCCCACGTCTTCGTCTCGCATTTTCATTGGGACCATATTCAGGGCATGCCGTTCTTCCGTCCTCTGTATTCGAATGCGGAGAACCGTTTTATCTTCCAATGCTCTACGCGAACCCGCAGCCTCAAACAGGTGCTGGCCGATCAGATGGCCGCGCCGTACTTCCCCGTAAGGCTCGATCAGATGACCGCGCATCGGGACTTCTACGACATCGAGGCCGGACGCGTCACGATCGAAGATGGCGTCCAGATGCAGACCGCGTGGCTCAACCATCCGCAGGGATGCATGGGCTTCCGCCTTGAAACCAAAGATGGAGTGCTCGTCTACGCCACCGACAACGAACCTGGCGATGCCGAGTTCGATAAGGCCGTGCGCAAGTTAGCCGAGGGCGCGGACGTGTTGATCTACGACGCGCAATATCTGCCCGAGGAATACCAAGCCCGCCGCCGCGGCTGGGGACACAGCCATTGGCGCGAAGCCGTTAACGTAGTGATGGAGAGCGGAGCGAAAGAGCTTGTACTATTCCACCACGATCCCGAGCACACCGATACTGTGATCGACAAGGTCGTGAAGGAAGCCCGGAATTACTATCCGAAAGTGCGGGCGGCGGCTGAGGGGATGGAGATCAACATATAGAAGTCCGCTCCATCTCCCTTGCGGGATTCCACTCAGCGCCCTCCACCTTGCTTCCGGCCCATCCCCCCTCATATACTCGGAACGTTTGCCTGTTCACTCCGGGAATTCGTCCCGGCGCCGGCCAACACCTTGTTTCGAGGTAAAGAATCGCAATCATTCCCGGAGACACATTTATGACCACGCTCACCGCCCCACCGCAAGTCGATAAAGAAAGCAATCCCTGGGAATCGCAGCGGGCGCGCTTTGATCTGGCTGCGCAGAAGCTCAATCTGGATGACGGCCTGTGGCGGGTTCTGCGCTATCCCAACCGCGAACTCACGGTCTACATCCCGGTGCAGATGGATGACGGGCGCCTCGAAGTGTTTACCGGCTTCCGCGTACAGCATTCGATCGCGCGCGGCCCGGCCAAAGGCGGAGTGCGTTACGCCCCCGACGTCACACTTGATGAAGTGCGCGCGCTCGCCAGTTGGATGACCTGGAAGTGCGCCGTGGTCAACATTCCTTTCGGCGGCGCGAAGGGTGGCATTATCTGCGACCCGCACAAGATGTCGATGGGCGAAATCGAGCGCATGACGCGGCGCTATACCTCAGAGCTGATCGAATTCATCGGCCCGGAAAAAGACGTGCCCGCTCCCGACGTGAACACCAACGAACAAATCATGGCGTGGATGATGGACACCTATTCCATGCACATGCGCCAGACGGTCACTGCGGTAGTGACCGGCAAGCCCATCAACATCGGCGGCTCCCGCGGACGCCGCGAGGCCACCGGCCGCGGCGTAATGGTGGTATGCGACCAGGCCATCAAGAAGCTCGGCTTGGCACGTGAGAGCAGCCGCGTGATTGTGCAGGGCTTCGGCAACGTGGGATCGAATGCTGCTCACCTGATGCACCAGGCCGGGTACAAAATCGTGGGCATCGCCGAGGTCGGCGGCGGACTTTACAACAAGAATGGCATCGACCTGAACGCGCTCGTCGAATTCCGGCAGAAAAACGGGACGGTGCACGGATTCCCGGGCGCAGAAGCCTATGACGCCGCCGAGTTGCTTACCACGGACTGCGAAATCCTCATTCCCGCGGCGACCGAGAACGTCATCACGTCGCGCAACGTCGATCGTGTAAAGTGCCGCATCCTGGCCGAGGGCGCCAACGGCCCTACGACCGCAGCCGCCGATGATGTCTTAACCGACAAGGGAGTCTTTGTGATCCCAGACATTCTGGCCAATGCCGGCGGCGTTACGACTTCTTACTTCGAGTGGGTGCAGGACCGCCAGGGCTACTTCTGGAAGGAGTCGGTGGTCAACGAGCAACTGGAAGAGATCATGATCTCGTCGTTTGGGGACGTGGTCCGCTACGCCGAGACGCACAAGGTCAACAATCGCATCGCGGCCTACATGCTGGCCATCGATCGCGTGGCTTACACCATCCGCCAGCGCGGCATTTACGCTTGAAACCAGTTGTCAGTTGCCAGTTCCCAGTTAAAACCGCGAACTTGCGGCATGGGGCGAGGCACTGAGGAATTTAAGGAGGGATTTTATGAGCTTACGCACCAAGAGACTGTTTGCACGGATGTTGCCTCTGCTGCTTGCGTCCCTGATGTTGCCCGCTGTTGCGCCGAGGCTCTCTTACGCCGCCGCGGCGCACGCCGCTGCTGCTGCCGACAAGCTCGATCTCAACACCGCGACCAAGGATCAACTCAAGGCTTTGCCGGGAATCGGTGACGCCTATTCACAAAAGATTATCGACGGCCGCCCTTATCGAACGAAGCTGGATCTGGTGCATAAAAAGATTATTCCCCAGGCCACGTACGACAAAATCAAAGATCAGATTATTGCCCATCAGCCGAAGCCGAGTGCCGCAGCTCCCTCTGCGCCAAAATAATCGCGCGGAGTTCCGTTCCCCGAAACGCCCTGAGAACTTTCGTGTCAAAGAGCGCATTCTCCACGATTGCGTTCCCTCTCAGCGTGGAGGATAATCTTAGTGTCTCCGGAAGCGTTGTTGAGCCGCGGTGAACCTGCCCAATTCCATTTCGCTGATCCGCATCTGCAGCATTCCTCTGCTGATCTGGATTTTATCTTCCAATCATTTCAGCAGCGAACACGGCGCGAAAGAGCTGTTGGCCTCGGCGATATTCATTGCTGCCTCCATGACCGACGGCATCGATGGATACCTGGCCCGCAAACGCGGCGAGATCACAACCATGGGCATTCTGCTCGATCCCATGGCCGACAAACTGCTGATCGCCGCCGCTTTCGTTACTCTCGTGCAGTTCAATCCCAGCCTGGTTCCCGCGTGGATCGCAGTCATCATCATCGGCCGCGAGTTTCTGGTAAGCGGCTTGCGTTCCATTGCCGCATCCGGCGGCTTTACCATCGAAGCCAGCGAACTGGGCAAGTTCAAAATGGTGGTGCAAATCGTTTCCGTGGTCGCGGTAATTCTCGACCACCGTTGGAAAGAGTGGCCGGTTTACGGGAACTTCATTTTCCCCGTGCACTGGATCGCTTACGCCTCGGTCTGGTTCGTGGTCTGCGTTTCATTGGTTTCCGGCGTCGATTACTTCGCTGCATTCTGGTCGAAGATTGACCGGCGCGTTTCCAAGCGCCGGCGCCGCGCTTTCATTCTCAGCCGTCGCCAGAAGGCGCAGCCAGCGCCGCGACGGGCAGATGCCGATGTCGCCTCTACAACCTAATTCGTCCCCCGCAGTTGCTGCCTCGGAAGCAAATAAACCTGAAGACAGCAACTCCATAATCGGCGCCGCCTCCGGCCAGGAATTCTCTCCCGAAGAGCGCACTCTACTTTTGCGCCTGGTTCACGATTCCATTTCGTCGGCGTTGCAGCACCGCGAGATTTCGCTGGAACCTCCCACTTCTCATCTCGCTGAACCCCGCGGCGCGTTCACTTCGCTCTATCTATGGGGAGAATTGCGGGGATGTGTCGGCTACGTGCTTCCCACCTGTTCAGTCTTCCGTGCTGTGGCTGAAACCGCGCGCGCTGCCGCTTTCGAGGACAACCGCTTCACAGCTGTCACCCAGGAGGAAGCCCCGTACCTCGCAATTGAGCTGAGCGTTCTATCGCCGCCTAAACCAATTCGCGCCGAAGAAATCGAAGTCGGCCGCCACGGTCTGCTCATCAGCTGGCATGGCCGCCGGGGCCTGCTGTTGCCCCAGGTGCCCGTCGAGCGCGACTGGGACCGGACAACTTTTCTCGTACAAACCTGCCGCAAAGCCGGCCTGCCCCTCGATGCCTGGCAAAAAGGCGCGACTATCGAAGCCTTCACCGCGGAAGTCTTCGGCGAGAAGAGCGGTCACTGATCTGTTGCCTCTCAGGCTTTTGACATCTCTGCCGAGACAGAGCCAAACTCCTTGATTGACGCGGCATTCGGCAGGTAGTACTCTGCGTGGGGCCAAATTGCCAGGCTTTAATCCAACTTCCGGGGAAATCATGAAAAACCTGTTTCGCGTTTCAGCTGCCGCGTTGTTGACGATTGCTTTCAGTTCGCTTGCGTGGGCGCAGTGGTCATCTGATCCCATGGTCAACCTGGCTCTTGCCGCCAACCCGAACGGCAGCGACCAAGTGCAGCCGAAGCTGTTACCGATGAAGCAGAGCGGATGGTACGTGAGCTGGTTTGACTCGAATCCGGCCACTTCGCATCCGCAGGGGTATGACGTGTTCTATCAGCGCTTGAGTTCGGGCGGCGTCGAGAAATTTCCGCAGGGCGGCATTATGGTGGCAGATCTCACCAACAGCTCCACAGAAGACTACGGTCTCGGCATTGACACGACGGGCAACGCGCTGATCGCGTTTCTGGATACGCGGGAAGGCATTTCGAATCAGCAGGTGACTGCGGCTAGAATGTCTCCTTCCGGCGAGGCACTTTGGAGCCGGCATGGGGTGCAGTTGACCAATGATTCCAATTTTCACGCCGCACCAAAGATTGTGGGCACGAGCGATGGATACATTGTGGTGGCCTGGACCAGCAACAGCGACGTCGTGCTGCAAAAGCTCGATAGCAAGGGAGCCGCGCAATGGGGAAGCGGCGTTACGTTCAGCCAGACGGGGTACGACTATCTGCTGGCCGACTTGCACGCCGCCGACGATGGTTCGGTAATTGTCTCCTGGGTGAGCAATCATGGGTTTGGCAGCAACAGCCAACTGTGGACGAATAAGATCTCTTCCTCTGGCAGCCTGTTATGGGGAAGCGGCAACGTGAATATTTTCAACGTAGGATCACTGCAGTTCGGCAATTTCCCTTATTTCGTTTACGACGGAAACGGCGGCGCGGTTTTTGCATGGTACACCAGCATTCCTACGCTGCAATGCTTTGCGCAGCACATCCGAAGCGATGGCAGCGCGGCGTTCCCGCAGAATGGCGTGGCCGGGTCCGGCAACACTATTAACGTGCGCGTGTCGCCCGCGGCGGCTTACAGCAAGGCGACCGACGAAGTCTTTCTGTTCTGGACCGAAGAGGATTCCAACCAGGTATTGAACGGAGTGTATGGCCAGAAGTTCAGCTCAACTGGTGGGTTGGAGTGGGGCGCGGACGGATTGGCCATTGTGCCGCTGGGAACCGATCAGCAGATTTTCGTCTCGACTGTGCAAATGGGAAGCGGTGCGCTCGTGTTCTGGGTTGATATGCAGAGCTTTGGATCGTCCACGATTCAAGCGACGCGGCTCGACGATTCCGGTGCGACCGTATGCGCGCAGTTTCCAGTATCGTCCGTGCCCTCGGATAAATCCCGGCTGGTGGCGGCGATTGCGCCATCCAGTATCGCCGCAGTGGCGTTCGAAGACGACCGGACTGGTAACAATGGCATCTACATCCAGAATGTGAATCCGGATTGCTCGCTGGGTCAGAGGCAGTAGGGGACTGCCGCGCTTGAACTGCGTCCGAAATTGCACTGGGGAGTTGGCCATCAATTCCCCATCTTCTTGATGGTTCCGAGGGGCGTCTGCAATGTTCCGTCGAGATTAATGTCGAAGTCGTAGGAAAAGGGCTTGAATGATCCGGCCTTGTAGAAAACGACTTTGCCGTCATCCACGAAGCAATCGAACGGCATCTCCCCGCCCAATCCCTCGGTGATCGTCGCCTTGCCGGAACGAAAGACGACCTTCATTCCTCCCATGCCCGAGACGTGCTCCCACCGGCCTTCATACTTGCCGGCGCAACTGACCAGCCCCGGCTTGGGAGCCTGCCCAGCCGCCCGCTGTGCAGGAGGCGGGGGCGCCGGCGTAGTCGACATGCGGATATTCTCTGCGGTCGTGTTCACAATGTCAGAGCCGAAGCCTGTGTCTACACCCGGCACTTTTATGTCGTACATGTTGACGTTATTCTGCCCGCGGATTTCGCCCTCCATCCACTTGCCGTTCACCAGCACTTGCACGCGATCGTGTAGGTCGTATTGTCCCGCCGCGTGATCTTCTGCCGTGAGTGTTCCGACTCGGTGCACTTCGTACGGCCACATTTTTGAAACGTTAATCCCATTCGGCAAATGCACCAGGTAAGAGCGGCCGTGGACCTCGATGACTGTAGCTTCCTGCCAGCCGTTGACCAAAACGCGCACCGTGTCGCCGACCTTGAATCCACCGGCGCCGGGCCCGCTTTGATTAGCGGTTGCTGGGGCCGAACCACTGCCGGCGCCGGCAGCGCGCGCCTTAAACGGAGAAGGCGCAGGCGGAATTTCGCCGCGGTGCGGATCAGCCTGCGCCTCGGCCGGAGTCTGCACATGGCATTTCGCCGGAAGCAAAGCAGACAGCTGCACGCGGAGCGCCTGACCTCGCTGGTATGCCTGCCCCTTTTTATAGTTCTGATAATCGCAAGCGCCCGTCGCGTTGTCGCAGGAGAAAACTTTGAAGCTCTGTCCGTCCGAACACACATAAACAACATTCATTTGCAGCGTCGGCGCCTGCGCGAGCGCGCTGGCCACAAGCACAGCCGAAAGCAGACTGGTCAAAAAGAATTTGCTCATCTGGGCAGCCTCCGCGGCGCAAACACAGCGCGCAGGCAGCAACCGACCCCGGCCTACGCAAAACAGCTTGGCCGGAAGCATACCACCAAAATGTAAGCAGAACTGGGATTCCAGAATCGCAGGGTCAAGTGACACGGGAACAACCCCCCGCGCTTCACGACTGATCAGGCTATAATTGTGCCCGCGCATGTCACTCACTTCAGGCACGAAACTCGGTCCCTATGAAATTCAATCTCCCTTGGGCGCCGGCGGCATGGGAGAGGTGTATCGAGCGAAGGACACTCGCCTCGACCGCACAGTCGCCGTGAAAATTCTGCCGAGCCATCTCTCCGCTAACATCGAAGCCAAACAACGTTTCGATCGCGAAGCTCGCGCCATTTCTTCTTTGAACCATCCCAACATCTGTACGTTGCATGACGTCGGCCATCAGGACGGGATCGATTTCCTGGTGATGGAGTTTCTCGAAGGCGAGACGCTGGCCGACCGCTTGCGCAAAGGCCCGCTGCCGACCGAGCAGGTGCTGAAAATCGCTATCGAGATTTGCGAGGGGCTGGAGCGCGCGCACAAGAGCGGCGTCGTCCATCGTGACCTGAAGCCGGGAAATGTGATGCTCACCAAGATGGGCGCCAAACTGATGGATTTCGGGCTGGCCAAGGCCGTTCCATCGGGCGCTTCACCCGCATCCAGCCTGACCATGACGATTTCCCACCCGTCAGCCGACCAGCCTCTTACAGCACAGGGCACGATCGTGGGAACGTTTCAGTACATGTCTCCGGAGCAGACGGAAGGCAAAGAAGCCGACGCGCGTTCTGACATCTTCGCTTTGGGCGCAGTGCTCTACGAGATGGCGACGGGCAAGCGCGCGTTTACGGGGAAGAGTCAGGCCAGCCTGGTCGCGGCGATTCTAGCTTCGGACCCTCCGCCCATTTCCATGGTGCAGCCCATGTCACCGCCGGCGCTGGAGCAGGTGATCAAGTCCTGCCTGGCCAAGGATCCGGAGGAGCGCTTCCAGACGGTGCACGATCTGAAGCTGCAATTGAAATGGATTGTGGCGGCATCGGCCAGCCAACTTGGCGCTCCGGCCCAGGTCCGCGCCCGCCGCGTAGTTCAGAAGCGCACACTGGTGATTGCCGCCGCCGTCGGTTGGATTCTGGCGGCCGCTGCTCTCGTTGTTTTCCTGTCGAGCCGTGCCAGGCTTGAAGATGCGCGACGGCCGATGACCGCATCCTGGCTGCCTCCCGCCGATACGGAATTCACGCCTGTTGCTGCCGGTCCCCTGGCACTTTCCCCGGATGGTTCTAAACTCGCCTTCCTTGCCGGTGATACTTCCGAAACCAAGCTGTGGGTGCGCGACGTAACCACCGGCGGGGTCCATCCACTGGAAGTCGAGCGGCCTACCTTTCCCTTCTGGTCGCCCGATGGCAAGTACATTGGATTTTTTTCCGCGGGCAAGTTAAAGAAAGTAGCCCTGGCTGGCGGACCCGTGCAGGTGCTGTGCGATGCGCCTGAAGGCCGCGGCGCATCCTGGAGTCCGCGCGGCGTGATCATCTTCACGCCTAACATTCGCGAGCCGCTCTACAAGGTGCCGGAGGGCGGAGGCACGCCCGAAAAAATCACCGAGGCAAAATCGGGCTGGACTCATCGCAACCCATACTTCCTGCCCGATGGCGATCACTTCCTCTTTACCTATCGCGAGGCAGTCGGGGTCCCCACCGCAAACACCGGCGTAGGGGCGCTGTGGGGTGCGTCGCTCTCCGGTGAACAGCCGCGTGAGATATTAGCGGGCGCCTCGAACGTGCAGTATTCCGACGGGTATCTTCTGTACCTGCGCGAAACCGTGCTGGTGGCGCAGCGTTTTGATCCCAAATCGCTTAAGCTCAGTGGTGATCCCACGCCGGTAGCCGAGAAACTCGACTACTGGAACGCGCGCGACGTGGCCGCGTTCACCGCCGCCCACGACACACTCGTCTACCGTCATGGTTCGTTGCAGAAAACCCAACCCATGTGGGTCGATCGCACTGGAAAAGAAGTCGGACGTTTCGGCGAACCCGGCCTTTATATGTCGCCGCGACCCTCCCCCGACGGCGCGCTCGTCGGCATGGTGCGGCCCGATCCTGACACCGGCAAGGGAGACGTTTGGATCGTCGACACCAACCGCAACACGATGTCGCGCAGCACGTTCGCAGACGCGGCCAGCATCAGCTACGCATTTTCTCCTGACGGCAAGCGGCTCGCCGTCGGCACCGTCGCAGGTACGGCATCGAGCGGAATCTGGCTCCAGCCGGCTAGTGGTTCCGGTACACAGGAAAAGCTGGAAACGCCTAAGACCTTTGGCAGCATCAGCAGCTGGTCTCCCAACGGCCGCTATCTTTTCCTGATGGTGCAGAACAATGCTACGCGCCAAGACGTGTATTTCATCGACCTGAACGGCGACAAGAAGTTGACTCCTATCATTCAATCGCCGGCCAATGAAACCGGAGCGGTTTTGTCGCCCAATGGAAAATGGCTGGCCTACCAATCCGACGAATCTGGCAGGTATGAAGTCTACGTAACCGCATTCCCCGGTCCCGGAGGCAAATGGCAGGTCTCCAATGGTGGCGGGACTTCCCCTCACTGGACTGCCGATGGCAAACAAATCTACTACGCTGCCGGAGATAAGATGATGGTTGTGTCCGTGCAGAACGTCGAGACTTTCGAATTCGGAGCCCCGACCGAGTTACCGATCCACGTGAACGAATTCGCCGCGCTTGGCCCGCCCGCGCCCGGTGAACGTTTTCCAGCGCTGAAGGCGCTGAGTGGCGGCCAGGCGCCTCCTCAGGAAGTTATTCTCAACTGGACTGGAACTCTGAAGCAGTAACCCAGCGAAAGCTTACTCGAAAGCCTGCGTCGGCGGTCGCTGGCCCGGAAACAGACTCGCCGTTTAATTCCGCGCCGCTGCGCGACTCGCGTCCGCTTTCGCTTTCTGCCGCCGCCGCTCGCGCTCGGCCTGCATCTCCTGGATGCTTTGTGTCACCAGCGGCGAGTATAGCGCGCTCACCCACTTGGGATTCTCCCATTCCGGCAGATTGCCCATCGCGAAGTCAAAGTTCCGCATAGCTTCATCGCGTTCTTGTGCCTGCCAGTGCGCGACAGCCTGAACGATTGCTTTCTCAGTTGGCGCCTGCCGTTCGTAGGAATAACTTTCGAGCGTCTGCAGCGCGTCACCGTAGTGATGGATTTCGATGAACGCCCACGCCTGTTCTGTCCCTAAATTCGTGTCTCCCGGGCGTCGCTGCCTCGCTTCCGACAACAATTCGACTGCTTGCTGATAATCCCCATTCAGATAGTGCCACCAGCCCAACTCGCCAATCCATACCGGCACCTGCACGTCGCCGCTTTGCTTGAGTTCGATTTCGAGGCGATGCGCGCCCTCGACGTCTCCGGCGAGCAAAGCCAGCCCCGTGCCCGCAACATCGACCTCTCGCGGTCTTTGGCCATTGACGTCCTCCGCCCAGCGGCGAAACTCCGCAGCCGCACTCCTGCGATCCGATGCCGCGAGAGCCCGAGCATAAGAATGGACAATCTCTGGCAGCGGCGAACCCGTCTCAAGGATTTTGCGGAAGTTCGCCGCCGCTTCTGAAAACTTGGCTTGTGCAAACTGTGCTGTGGACAAAACCTGGAAAGCCCTAGGCTGATCGGGCCGCAGCCGCAACGATTGATTCGCCAATTGCTCTGCCTGGGTATAATTCTTCGCGTCCAGCGCTCGCTGCGCTTTTGCGGTTGCGAAAAGATACGCGATGCGCAAGTCCCGCTCCGCGCGCGGCGTCCAGCCTTCACTGGCAATCATTTTCTGCACCTGAGCAATCCGCTCCGAAGGCAGCGGATGCGAACGGAAATATCCCTCCAACGCCTGCTCCGCCACCTGCGACATTTCTTCCTGCGGATTCTTTGCCTGGGCCTGATACTCCTTCTGCAACCGCGCGAACGTTTCAAACATGCGGACGGCTCCAGTCGCCGAGTATCCCGTCTGCACCGCCAGGCGCGTTCCCTCGCGGTCTGCCTCAAGTTCCTGATCTTTGCTGTATCCGGCTTCGAACACTTCGATCGGTATCGCCACCAATCCTCCCAGCGGAATACGGCGCAGCGCCTGCTCCTGCTGTACGCGGTCGGAACAATGGTAGTGGTCAATGTGTTCGATCTCGTGCCCGACCACGGCCGCCAGTTCATCTTCGCTATCCATCAGCGCGACCAGCCCACCGCCCACGTAAACATGCCCACCAGGCAGAGCAAAGGCATTGACGAGATCAGCATCTGGAATGTAATGAAACTTGTAAGGCAGTACGCGATGCGCGTGCGTGGCCAGCTCCGTGCCGACCCGCGTGAGGTAATGCTGGATAATCGTATTTTCCGGAGTCTTGTCTCGCCGTTCCCTGCTGGAGTAGTAGTATGCCAGCGTGTTTCCGATGCGGATCTCCTCCGCATCTGACATGCGCACGAAATGCACCGGCATTCGCGTCAGTTCCCGCTCGGTGTCGGCCACCAGGTACAACAAAGCGGCGGGACTCGCGGGCAAATCTACTTTCTGCCGCTGGCTCACCACGATGGCAGCGAGGCCCAGCAGCACAATCCCCGCGAATATGATCCAACGCTTCATATAATCCAGCGCTTCATAAGTATTGCCGCAACGCCTCGCGATTCCGCGTGTAGAGGAACGACACCAGCAGCAGGGCCGCGCCCAGCACGATGAAAGTCAGATAACGATCCCGAGGGTCCAGCCTCCAGACATCCACCAGCAAAATTTTCCCCACGCAAAGCAGCAACAAACCCAATCCCGTGAGCCGGAAGCTGCGCTCACTCAGCCAAAGTGCCAGCACAAAAACCGCCACGCCTTCCACGCCCCAGGCGAGGGTGACCATGCCATGCCGCATCTCGAGCGCCAGCAGCACGGTCAGCAGCCCGACCGCAGTGAAAAACAAAATTTGCTCGGGGCGCCGCACCACCGCTTGCAGCAGACGAACCAATCCCCTCTCAATACTTCCCTCGTCCTTCTGGCGAAGTTGAAATGCGAAAGGCAACGCCGCCAACAAAAACCCGACCGCGGTTCCAACGGTGATCCAGCGGCTCTCCCACGCCGGTGCAGGAAAATAACTGCGCTCGTAGAAATTGTGCAGCACGGTGCGGAACAACACTCCCGCCGCAATTAGCAATCCCTGATACAGAAAGACTCTGCGCTCGCTGCGCCAGGCGATCGCCAGCAACGCAAACACCAGCGCCGCCCACGCGGCGGCCACCCAGTCCGCTTCCAGTTTAAAGCGCATGAGCGCGGCGAACGTAATCGTGCCCAGCCAGCAGCAAATCTCTGCCACCCTGAACTTACGCTCCGCATCGTGCAAATCTTCGGTGCTCTCGTGAAGCCTCCAATACGCGTAGAAGAAGCCCGACGCCAGTGGAACCACCGTATAGAACCGTGGACTGATTTCGCCCGGATTTCCCGCGGCATTCAAATTCACAAAGAAGATGCGCAGAAAGCTCGCGGCAAATGCGGCATAACCCTGCAATCGGAGGCTAAGCTTCTTTTGCGCCAACCCAAGTTCGAACAAGATCAACCCGCCGACCAGCCAAGCATCGGCCACGCCGACCGGCAGCAATTCGTACCAGGCCAGCAAGCCAAGCAATCCAGACGCCGACCACGTGTAGGACGGTTTTGCCAATTGCCCGGAAGAAAGAAGACGCTTGCCAATTGCAATCCCGCGGCTGCGATCAGAATCACCGCTCCATCTCGAAGTGACATATAGCAAGGCGGAAGCGAGCGTGATCGTCAACAAGCGCAAGCTCACACCGTGATATTTGTCGGCGGTCTCCAGGTTGATGGTCAGAACGCGAAGCACGGAGGCCAGCGCCAAAAAGTTCGCCTGATACACCAACTCCGGGGAAGGAATCTCTGCCGAATCAGGCTGTCGCAAAACAAAGCCGTGCGCAGCCAAAGCCAATCCCAGCCCAAGCACACACCAGGCAACAGCCGTCCAGGATTCAGGGAATGCGAGCCACGCAGCGATCAACAGCATGATGGCCGCGACATACGACAAGCGCTGCATCACGCGCCGGTCAACCTCTTTCGTGAACGAATCAGCCCATCGGCGCAGCACCCAGTGGGCGTTGGCGTAGAACACCGCAGCCGCCACAACAAAGACAATTGCCAGTCTGAAATCTGGGCTCAGATCCGCGTCATCCATGCGCCTGCCGAAAATGCGTGCCGCATCTACCGCGATCATCTGGCCTGAGACCAATATCGCTGCCAGCCCGCCGAGGCGGCGAAAGACAATTTCTTTCGTCCACACTCCAATCAGCAACAGCGCCTCTGCCTCCAGCAGCCATAACACCGACAAGCGCATGGCGGAGTAGCGGAAGGGAAAGGCCGCAATCAGAAGAACAACACCCAGCGTGCTCAGCACAATGACGGCGCTGCGGCGCCGGCGGGTAATGGGCAACTGGCCCAGTAGAGTTTCAATCGCTCCAATCGCCAGCAACGCCCAGAATGCCCACTCTGGATGCGCCGATTGGTACTTAAACAATGCCAGCAATAGCGCCGTATTCAGCAGCGCCGCTACGGTGGAGACGCGCTCCTGCCCTTCCTCGCTTGGGCGCCGGAAAACATATGACATGCGGAAGATCAGCCAGTACAACCCCAAGATTCCCGCACTGGCGGCAAACTCCGGAAAGGGATGCCGCTTGCCATGCATCGGCTCGATGATCGGTCGCAGCCATAAATAATGATTCAGATAGCTGGCGAGAATGCCGAATACTTCCAACTCGAACCACTGCATGCGCCCGACAATCACCACCAGCCCCGCTGCCAGCACCGCGCCTGCCGACAAGCTGTACACATTGGAGTGGCTGATGGTCACCGTCAAAAACGCCAGCAGGAATGCGAGTCCGGTCACCACCTGCGAGCGATAGCGCAGTGTGTGCGCCACCATTGCCGCCGCGACCGCCAGCATCAGCACCAGGTCGAGGGCTTGCGACGTAAGCACCTGCGCCGCCGGCACGTGATACATCGCGAAAGTCGTGAAGAACAGCAGCGCCCAACCGCCTCCGATCCCGGCCCGCGCCAGGATCCGGTAACGTTCCCCACGGTCAAACCATACCCCTGCTCCCAGCATCACGGCGGCAGTCATGAATCCCACAAGAACTTTGCCGGCAGGCCCGAGCGTCTTGAGTTGGTACGCAAGGAAAAACGCGACACCTAGTACCAGGATGACGATGCCCAGCTTGTTAAGCCAGTTCGTCCCCATCATTTCTTCCAGGTCAAGCGCCGATTTGAAGCGGTCGGCCAGCGATGGTCGCGCGTCAGTTGGCGCGAAGCTTGGTTCGGGCGATGGTGTGACTGCGGGTTGAGTTGGAATGGCCCGGTAAGTGGGTGGAATTACGCGATCCGCGGTAGAGGAATCTCCGCGTGCTGTGACTTCGGCGCTTCGTTGAGTCACCCAGCGCTTGGCAGCTTGAACTGAAGCTGCAGGCTCGACGGCGGACGATGAAGCAATACTTAGTGGCTGAGGCGGCACGGGCTGCGAAGTCGGCGCAGGATGTTGCGATATCTGTGCCGCGTCTTCCGCGGTTGGAATTGTGCGCGGAGTCTGCAGCTTCTGCACCGCGAACTCGAGCGCAGAAATGCGGGAAACGAACTCTTGCCAGCGTGCTTGATCTTCGTTGCGTTCCCGGCCGCGCTTAACGTTGATCCGCCAGGCCAGAATCCAGGGACCAAGCAGCATAAACAGCACGATCCCGCCGATGATGACAACAGCGTCCATCGCAATCGCTCTGAACACAGGAGACTACATGAGTGCGCGCGATTCCGCTACCTGCTAAGTTATTATGTTTGCCGCGTTAACTAATGTGGAAACGGTGGCGAACATCGACTGCCACCGGGACCTGCTGACAGCAGCACGAGGCCGAAACCATGTTCCCTGCGCACGAAGAACTTCTTCTGGAATTTCAGGGCTTCGCTCGAACTGCTCCAAGCGCCAAGTCCCTTATGGAGCACATCGCCCAGCGTCTGCATGAAAAGATGGCGCGCTATAACTGGGTGGGCTTTTATCTCGTCGAACCCGACTGACCCCGGTACTCTGCTCGTCGGACCTTTCGTCGGCAGCTTTACCCCTAACGCCCGCATTCCGCTCGATACCGGACTGTGCGGCGCCGCCGCCACGACCGGACAGACCGTAGTCGTGGATGACGTTGCCAAAGATCCCCGTTATCTCTCGGGATCGTCCATGGTGAATAGTGAAATTGTCATCCCCATCTTCGTGAAGAACGAACTGGCAGCGGAACTCGATATCGAGAGCTACTTTGCCGGCACATTCAACAAACCCGAGCAAGACTTCGCCGAAGCCTGCGCCGCTGTAGTCGGACAGTACTTGGGAGAAGCTTAGCCCGGACCTCGGAAAACTCTCGCTTCCTCATCCCGTGACGACAATCACAGTGCAGCGCTTCCCGGGGGTTTAACGTATAAAGGTGAACCTATGCTGTCTTCGCCAACCCTCGGAGACGCTTTGCCCCAACTTGCTCCGGAACAGTTGCGCGCTGCCCTCGCAAACTTCCTGCCCAAGGACGCCACTGCAGCCGAGCAGACGAAAGCCATTGAAGCAGGCTTGCGAAGCCCCGCTGGGCAGGCCATGCGGGAAACGATGGCGAAATGGATCGTCGACGGGATCGTTCCGGTAGAAAGGTTGGTTCCGAAGGCTTATGTGGCGTGGCGTCCGCCGGTTCGGGACGCCATGACGTTCGTGGTGGCGCGGCTCTCGCCCGCGCGCCTCGCTCCCAAGCTCGTGGAGCAACTTGAGCTGCCGCCGAACACTTCGGCGGAAGTGCGCTTGTTGCGGTTAATCGCGAAAGTGCCCGGCCTGCAGAAACTGGGACAAGTCATCGCCCGCAACCGGAATCTTCGACCGGCGCTGCGGAATGCGCTGGCGCGGCTGGAAAATGGCATTCGTGACGTCCGGCCGGAGGATGTTGTCGCGATCATTCGGCAAGAGTTGGGACCGCGAGATCGAGAAATACGCCGTTGAAATCGCGCCGTCAATACTTTCGGAGGCCAGCGTCAGCGCGGTCGTGCGCTTCACCTGGCGCGACCCGGAGAGCGGACAGCGCGAACGCGGCGTTTTCAAAGTCTTGAAACCTCACATCCCCGAGTATTTTGCCGAGGACATGGATTACCTGCAGGGACTGGCTCAATACTTCGCCGACCGCCATCACAATTACGGATTTCCCGCGAACCTGCTTCCGGATACGTTCAAGAAGGTCCGCCGCTTGCTGAAGCACGAGGTCAATTTTCCCCGTGAGCAGAAGACGCTGATCGAAGCGTGGAATCTGTATCGGTCGATGAAAGGCGTTCGCGTGCCGCGGCTGATTCGGCCGCTGTGTACATCCAGAATTACCGCGATGACTGAGGAGCGTGGGATCAAAGTGACGAACGCAGCCGCGCGCCTGCCGGCCGCGCGGCGCAGGAAAGTGGCCGAGCAACTGATCGAAGCGCTGATCGCGGTCCCGCTCTTGGCGTCGCAGGAAGACGCCATTTTTCACGGCGATCCTCATGCCGGCAATCTGCTCTACGACAACCGCACCGGCGAGCTGACGATCATCGACTGGGCACTGAGGGAACGCTGAGCCGCGATCAACGGCGGCATCTCGCGCTTTTGTTTCTAATGGTGAGCTTGCGCGATCCGGTTGGCACCTGCAACGAAATTCTGGCTCTCACGCAGCAGCACATCAGAGGCGCTTCCCCAAAGGGGCGGATGGTGGCGGAGATGGTCAAGAATTTTCTCGATGAACTGCCGGCGTGGCGTTTGCCGAGCGGGGCGGATGCGATGAGGCTTCTGGAACGCGTCGCAATGAAAGGCATTAAGTTCCCCGGATCGCTGATCATGTTGTCCAAAGTAGTGTTCACGCTGGATGGAATTCTGGAAGATGTTGGAGGCCCCGGCAACGGCATGGGGTTCGCCGTCGCGCGCCACGTCGCCCAGCATTGGATCAAGAATCGAAAAGAGTTTCGTTCGCCGCTGATGACCAAGGACTGGATCACGCTCCAGTGCAGCGCCTTGCTTTATACCAGCCGTTTGTGGCTGCAGAGCGAACAGGCAATTCTGGACCGGCTGCTGCCTGCAGCTATGACGGGCCCGGCTGTTCCTACTGGATGAATACAGCACCTGATGGCTGCGTTATGGTTGTAACCCTGTCGGCACGCCTGAAGGCGTGCCCGGATACGAAATGTCGTCGGCAGCATCGTTCCAATTGGTTTGCCTCGCTGGAGGGATGAAGCTCATCGCGCGTTCGGCCAGCGCAGTAATGGTGAGGCTGGGATTGACGCCGAGGTTGGCCGACACTACCGATCCGTCGCAAATGTACATATTCTTGTAGTTGAAGACGCGGTGCTGAGCGTCAACCACGCCGTGAGTGGAATTGTCGGCGATCACGCAACCTCCGATGCAATGCGCGGTGCCGGGAATATCGAAGAGGATCTCCGGCAACATGCTCATGGGAAAACCGCCGGTAACCTGCGCCAGCTTTTCCGCAAATTCGTTAGCCTTTGGAATGTAAGTTGGCACCTTTTCGCCGCGGCTGACCAGGAATTTTCTGAAGGGCCAGAACCACGGCCGTTGCCAGCGCATCTCGATTTCTCCATCGAGCGCCTGCATGCAGAGGAGAATCACAAACTCGCGGGCCCAGCCCAGCGGCTGCAACACTCGTATCGTCTTGAACGGATGGCGAAGCAGAGAGGCCATCACGTTCTTGAACCAGAGCGCGATGCGTTGCGGACCGGGACGGCCGTTGGTGAGGATGGTGGTGAGAAATCCCATCGCATCGGAGCCGCTGGGATAACGGACGGCCTCGATGTGAGTGTGCTCGTCGATATAAATGCCGGAGCCGATTGCGATGCCTTGTGACACATCTTCGGAGTAGCCCGGAGTGCGCGCACCGATGAGCGACTCGGAGTTGGTGCGCACATGTTGACCGAGTTGGTTGCTGATGGCTGGCAATGAGCCTTTTTCCTTCAGTTGAAAAAGAAGTTCCATCGTGCCCAATGAGGATGCGGAGAAAACTACGCCGCGACAGGTAAAGTTTTCGGGCTGCCGGCGAATCCAAGAAGTGGACTCTACTGTGGATACTTCGTAGCCGCTGCTTCCGTCGTTGATCCCGTTCAATGGCTGAACATCTACCACCCGAGTTTCCGGGAAAATTTGCGCTCCGTGCTTTTCGGCCAGATACAGGTAGGTGATGTCCAGCGTATTCTTTGCCCCATACCTGCAACCCATCATGCAGCCGCCGCAGCCGATACAAGTGGTTCGCGCCGGACCTTCCCCGCGAAAGTACGGGTCGGGGAACGTTTGATTGCCGGGCTCTCCTTCCGCTGGTTCAAAAATACCCACCCGGGTGTGGTAGAAAGTCTCTCCAGAACCCGCGGCTTCCGCAGCCCTCCTTAATAGATGGTCGGCTGGTCCGAGGATTCTGTTTTCAGTCACGCCCAGCATCCGTGAAGCAGTTTCGTAATGTTGGGGCATCTCTGCTTTCCAGTCGGCTAAACCCTTCCACGACCCCGCTTCCCAAACTTTTTCGGGCGGAGAGAGCAGAGTGCAGGCGTAGGTAATGGATCCGCCTCCGACGGCGCAGCCATGAAAAATAGTTGCGTGCTTGAAGAACCGCATGTTGAAGAAGCCGCGAAGGCCCAGGTGGGGACGCCACAACCAGCGATGAATATACCAACTGCTGTGCGGCAGATTGGCCGGGGTCCAGCGGCGGCCCATTTCGATGACCGCGACTTTGTATCCCTTTTCCGCGAGCCGAAGAGCGGAGACACTGCCGCCAAAGCCGGAGCCGATGACGATGAAATCAAAATCGAATTGATGGTCGCGGTGTGCCATAACAAAATCCCATGTGCAAACCGCCCATCCGCTACGCGCAACAGGACGTGCTGTCGAAAAAATACGCGGGGATGATTAAGGGAATGGGCGAATCGGGCGGCGGAGCGGCGACCACAGTTCGCACAATGCGGCCCGCATTTTGCCACCAGCCGTGGAAGAGTTTAGCTTCGGCGCGGCTCTCGCCGATATGACGAACCAACAACCGGCTCCAGCCATTGATGTCGCTTGATGCTGCGAAAGGGCTAACGACCACGCAGCGCGTGTCGAGTCGGAGGCCGGCCCGCAGCGCTTTGAGCGCGCTTTCTTTCGCGCTCCAGAGCAGGGCCAGGAGTCTATCCCGGTCCGCCGCAGATGCGCGCGCAACCAGCGCCTGCTCTTCCTGGGTAAAATAGTCGGCGACAAAAGCATCGCTGCGCGGCTCGACCATCTCCAGATCACAACCCATTTCCACCTGGGCCTTCACCACCGCACACACCGCAACGCCGTCACGATGGCTGAGAGAAATAGTAACTGCCGCAGGCCGGTTGTTGAAAAAGGCTTCGGGCGCGCCGTACGGCGCCGGACGGATCTCCATCTTCCGGAAAATTTGAGGATGGGCAGGTACTTCCAGGCAGACGGCTAAGGCCTGTTTTGCAGTCCAGCGTCCCAGTCGCCAGTCGACGCGGCGCTTGGCGAAGCGCTGGCCCTCGAGGCGAATTGCTTCGTTTGGGCTCAGCCAATCATTCTCCGCGGGTACATCTGCTTCGGTTTGTTCCAGCCAATAAACGTTCATCGCATTTCACGCCAGCCCGAGACTAGGCCGCTTCCGTGATCTTCATTTCCGATACTGTGGCTTTTGACTTTGTAAAGCTCGTTTCTTCTCTTTGAATCCCACGTTCGATGGCCTCAATAAGATAAGGGCGCAGTTTTGCGGGTGGAATGATGTAATTCAGTGCGCCCACGTCGAGGGCGCGCTGCACGCTGTGGATGCGGTCAAATTCGGCAGCCGTCTCGCCCAGCTTTTCGGAGTGAACGACTTTGAAAAGTTCATCCCACTGGGCGCGCAACCGGCCTTTCTCCGCGCCTTCAGCCTTGGCTATCGCGTCGGTCAGCGCCTGCAGGCGTGGGTCTTTTTTGGCCTTAGCCTCGACCTCACCGGCGAAAACCACACCGGCCGCCGGAGCGCCACCGATGACGGAAGCAAACGTTCCCTCCAGCGCTGCCACTTCAACGTTTTCATTCAGTCCCCGCGAGAAAACCACATAAGCGCCACCGTGATACCGGGAGATCACGCAAAAGACGATTGGACCTTTGAAGTTGACTACGGCCCTTCCGATCTCAGCTCCGTACTCGAGTTGCAACCTGCGCATCGACTCCGGCGAACCGTCAAATCCAGAGAGATTCGCCAGGACTACCACTGGCCGATTGTTGCTGGCCGCGTTGATCGCGCGCGCGACTTTCTTGGAGGACTGCGGGAAGAGCGTGCCGGAAGTCCACTGTTCGGGTCCGTCAGCGGGGACAAATCCCATCCGCGGCAAGGGCTGCGATTCGATACCGATCAGACAAACGGGATAACCCCCGAGATGGGCATCCCACACAACCGCCGTTTCTGCCGCGCGCATGCCAGCCCAGCGCTCCAGCGGGGCGTGATCCTGATCCGCTGCCGCCATCATTACCTTGCGAATGTCGAAGGATTTCTTGCGTCCAGGATTGGTTTCGTCCGACAAGATCTCGCCGACCGTTTCGAAACCGTCGTCACCATTGGCGTTTTTGCCGTGCGGATAGACGCGCACATCTCGATCAACAGGATCAGTAGTCGCGGCCTGCCGCGGGAAACGCTCACCCGGAGCGACGTAAGTGTGCTCGTAGTGGCGTAATAGAATGTGGCAGGCCTCATCAATGTCTTTTGCCCAGTACTGCGCCTGGCCGTTGATGCCCATGATGCGATCGTAGCCGCCGATCCCTTGGTTATCCTCGGCCGAAATGGACCCTGAGAATTCCAACGCGCGCTTGCCAGTGAGCACCATCGCGGCTTTCGGCGTCATGATCAGAATGCCCCGGGTGTGCATGAGCATGGTGGCCTCTGCGTTCCAGTAAGGCTGTGCGCCCACGTTGATGCCGTTCACTACCAGATTTATTTCACCGCCGGCTTGCGTGAACTCCACCAGGAGTCGCAGAACGCGGGCGATCCAATCCATGTTTTCTACGCCGCTGTCCATCGAGATCTTGGCGCCAGCCGAGAGAGTGAACCATTCCAGCGGTACACCCTTGGCTTTGGCCAGATCCAAAGCACCGAGAATGCGCTGGCATTCCGGTTCAGCGATGGCACCGAGATCTTTACTTGGATCTCCCAGCAACAGAACGCGCTCCATGCCCTCGGGATACTTGCTGGTAAAGTTCCGGATCACGCCAGCGATGATGTTGGCTTTGTTCTGGCCGTAGGGACGATCGACGGGCACCAGACGCCCCGCGGAGTTGAGATCGTACTCGACAAAATCGCCGGCGGGAAATTCCGCCCGCGTGTTCTCCGAAGCCGGAGTCAGCATCCGGATGATTTCATAAGGGTAGATGAGACCGCGCTGCCGCATGCGCACGACCTTCTGGTCGTACTCGGACAGCGACTTCATGGGCTGCGGTTGGTCGGCGGGACGGAACGTAATGAGCATACCTCGGCCGCCTGGGCTCGATATGCGCACGACCATGTCGCGCAACGCGCCGGTTTCCGGATTGGGAATGCGGGCGCGCACGATTACCTGTTCGAGCCCCAGGCCTTCGGTCTCGGGCGCGAGCCGGCGTACCAGTTCACGCAAATCATCCCGCTCGAGGGTGAATGGCGGCCACACGTTCAACAGGATGCGATTCCAATAGAGGCGCTGATAGTTCGACCGCCGCGATTGAAACAGGCGGATGCCGGCCATTGCCTCGGTTAACATGCGTTCCAGATGTGGGAGTTGCACGATGCGGCCCGCCTGATCGCGGACTGGCGTCACGTCGCGCACCTCTGCGCACGCGAATAAGCGCTCATCCTTGGGATTGTCACGAGCGACAGCATGGATGAGGTAGACATCTTCGACGGAGGGCAGGCGCTCAATCTTGAAATTTTCAAGCCGCCAGAGGTGCAGCCGCTTCCCCATCATGGGGTGGATGCCGCGGTAGAACTTCTGCTCCTCATACCTATTTCCTCTGGGGCGATAGGTGAAATGCATGCCGGCTTTGCCCCGGACGTGACCGGCGCCGGCAGCTGTCACGACGATGCGGCGGATGGAGCGCGGAAAGCCCACCTGATTGAGCACCGAGTGCAATTCCTGCTGCGTTACTTCGGGATCGCTCAGGTGTTCGTTATGGAAAATGTAGAAATCGATGACGACGTCATGGTCAGCCGGGACTTCCATGATCATGGGAAACAGCGCCCGGGCTGCCTCGGCAAGGCGGGAGAACTCGGAGTGCGTGGTGAAAACGTGGATGCGTTTGCCTTCGTAATCGTAGTCAGCCGTCGCGCAGAACTGTCCGTCCAAAGCCACCGAGCGAAAGTTCGTGAGCTTTCGAAGGCGGTAATACCGCAAAGTCAGAGCTTCCAACATCAGTTTGCGCATGGTCCGGTCGGCGGCAGCAAAACGGCTGGAGATCAGGCTGAAGAGCGGCTGCGGACAGTCGACCAGGGTGCGCACTCTATGGTGACGATCCGCGGCATGAGGATCGGCAGCCAGATGGGCGAGGTGTTCTTCCATCTCGTCGTACACCTGCTGGCGTGCCCGCTCAAACAGAGGCTGGTCGAAGTAGCGATAGCGCACTTCACGGGCTAGGTCGGCGACTGCCGGAAAAAGCCCGCTTGCCATCGAGATCATGCGATCCAGCAGCCCGCGACGGGATTCCTCCGCAATGGGCGATGGCTTCTGAACGTGCTGCAAACGCCGCTCCAGAACGCCCAGAACCGGCGGGATTTGCTGCTCTACGCGTTGATGCGATTTGTAAATCCAGAGTAAGCTCTGCTCCAGAGCGGGCGAGCGATCCAGCGTTTTCACTCCATAGTGCGCCAGCGCGCGCCGCAGTGCGCTGACAAAAGCTGGTGGCAGACCTTCACCGCCGCCTTCCAGTATGCGCAAGTAAGAAAACAGGAAGGCTTCGGCGCTGGGCTCTTCACTACTCGCCCGGTGGTTCACCTCCGGATCGCGGCGGAACAGAGAACATATGTCGACAAAGATGTTGAGGATTTCATCTTCGCGCTGACTTATTTCGTCGCTGTCCGCGGGGCAAGTCTGACTCCATTCCGCGAATGACCGGGTAGCGTGCTTCGGATCTACATCGAAGCCCATCATGAGCTGGCGCACTTCATCCAGACTCTGATGGCATCTGGATTGATTAGTTTTTCCGTCGTTGCCCGCGATGACGGACGAGCCGAAGATTACTCTCTCCGAGTCCGCGACCGTTTCTCCCCCGGCCACAGGATCGATCTGCAGGAGCGGGGCTCCGGCGTCCACCTGCACATTGGCTATGGTCATGACCTGGCGGATTTTTCCGGCAAACGGGGCCAGGACCGGCATCTCCATTTTCATGGCCTCGAGAACAGCCAGCCGGTCGCCGGCCGCTACCGTGTCGCCCGGCTTAACGGCAATGGAAACGACTACCGCGGGCGCCGCTGCGTGTACGACGCCTCCGTCGTCTCGATCGATCTGGTGGGAGACGCCGTCTACTTCGATCCGGTAACTCGATCCCTCTACCACCGAGATGATGCGGAAGCGCTGCCCGAAGACGGTGAGCCGGCATTCGAACGGGCCGATGCGATCGATCTCGGCATCGATGCGCGATCCATTGACGTTCACACGGTACTGTTGGGGACCGAGGCGGTATGTCCTGGGTGAGTAAGAGTGGCCGCGATAGCGTAGTTCCGCAGTCCAGCCTACCTCACTGCGGACATGGGGCCGCCCGCGCATAGCCGACGCATAGAACTGCGCCTGTTCTACCGCCAATTGAGAGTCGTAAGACTCGATAGCCGCCTGAACGAGGGCCACGTCAGCGTAACGACGCGAGACATGCTTGCCGGTTGATGCCAACTGATCAAGCCACCCGTTGTGAAATTCTCCACTCTGAACTTCGGGGCGGTTGAGAAGTTCCAACAGAAACGCTTTGTTGCTGGCTCCGCCTTTGATGACAACAACGGCCTCTCCCAGCGCCCGCTGCAGGCGGGAAAGCGCTTCTTTCCGAGTCTGGCCATAGGCGATGATCTTGGCGATCATAGAATCGAATTCCGACGGGATGGCGTCGCCTTCTGCCACACCAGTGTCGATGCGAATGCCTGGTCCGGTCAGGATTCTGAAACGCTCAATACAACCCGGGGCTGGAGCGAACCCGTTCTGTGGGTCTTCCGCATTCAGGCGAACTTCAATGGCGTGACCGATGGTGCGCGGCGGCTCGCCTTCGAGACGGCCACCCCGGGCAACATGAATCTGAAGCTTCACGAGATCGAGCCCGGTGGTGCACTCGGTCACCGGATGTTCAACCTGTAATCGGGTGTTCATCTCCATGAAGGCGAAGCGATTGACTTCCGGTTCGTAGAGGAACTCGACGGTGCCGGCGTTGTGATATCCGGCTGCCTGACTGAGGCGCACCGCCGCCGCGCGCAGCGCCTCATCTTGCTCCGGAGAAAGCGCTGGCGAGGGTGCTTCTTCGAGGATCTTTTGGTGGCGGCGCTGAACGGTGCAGTCGCGCACGCCGACCGCCCACGTTGTTCCGTAGTAGTCGGCAATAATCTGGACCTCGACGTGACGTGCGTCGTGCACCAACTGCTCCAGGAAAACGCTTGGATCGCCGAACGCTTTGAACGCTTCCGCACCCGCACTGGCGAAAGCTTGCGGGAGTTGGTCGGCAGAACGCACCAGGCGAATCCCGTGTCCGCCGCCGCCGGCGGTGGCTTTAATAAGGAGTGGATAGCCCAGCCGTTCTGCATGCACCCACGCGTCATCGAGTGTTTCCACCGGGCCATGACTCCAGGGCGTCACCGGTACTTGGGCCTGCTCGGCTAATTGTTTGGAGGCGATTTTGTCGCCCACGCGCCGCATGACATCGCCTTCCGGTCCAATGAACACGATGCCGAGCCGGTGGCAAAGGTCGGCGAATGCGGCGTGTTCCGCTACAAAACCCCATCCCACCCATGCGGCCTCTGCACGCGCTTCCGACAGCGCGCGTTCGAGCCGGGCATAGTCGACGTAGCTGCTCTTAGTCTGCTTGGTGTTTGGGTCAAGGACGTGCGCGGGACCGAGACAGACTGCCTCGTCGGCCTCATGCACAAACATGCTATGGCGGTCAGGCTCGGTGAAAAGCGCAATGGTGCGCAACGACGTGCCGTGTTCCTGATTGAAATCGCGGGCCGCGTGGATAAAACGCATGGCAGCTTCGCCGCGATTCACAATGGCTACGCGTTGAAATTCGTAATTCATAAGTCCTCCGATCAAAGATCGTCAGGACAAGGTTCGTCAAGACGCGCTCCGTCAGGACAGTGGCAAGAGTCGTGGCGACGGAATCGTCAGGACGAACTGGGTCATGTTTTTCATACGGCGACGGCTTCCAGCGACATCGCGGCTTGCAACGCCTTCAACGGTTCGGCATCCACGGCGCCGGGAAACGCGGCAGTGCGGTAGCCGCTGAGCTGCAGGCAGCAGTTCCCTTTTGCGTCTACAACCTCGGCATCGAAGCTGCCGCGGGCCTGGTCGGGAGTCACCACCGAGTGCCAGCGAGTGTCCGCTGATCCCGAAGATGATGGAAATACTGAAACGCGGTCGATGTGTAACGGCAGGCCCATCCGGCCCTGCACGCCCATCTCCCAGACTCCCGCGGTTTGGAAGCAAAGCTCAATCAGGCGCGGCGCCAACACTGTGGGCAGCTCGGACGGCAGATGATTCGCCGGCAAGCCCTTGGCTAGCAGTCCGACAACTCTGTGTCCATCCCACCATGCCCGTTCGATAACCTGGTATGCGAGTCCGTGGAAATAGAGGCGATAGATTTCGGCGGCTTCGATGATATGGCCTTCGGGCGAGCCCAGGGCCGGTCCCGTCACTGCCTTCGGCGTCTCTTTTGCGGGTTGGTCATTATTGAGGCGAACTTGCGCGGTGAAGTGTGTGGTCTCTCGCGGCTCGGCCTGATTGGGAAGCGGCCGCGTGCCGATCAAGCGGCAGTCAACGAGCAAGCTTTCGCGCTGCGGATGGACGGCCGCATCAATCGTCAGAGTGCGCGGTTTGTTCCGGTAGAACTTGAAGGGCGACAGGAAGTTCACGTCTTCTATCGCTTCGACATTCCAGCCGGGAAGCAGGCAGGATGCAGCTTCAGCAAAGGCCTCGATGCCCATCACCCCGGGCAGCACCGGCGTGCCGTCAATTTGATGATCGTGTAGAAACGGCTGAGTGGCCGGCTCGAGCGCTGTTTCAACGGTGATACCGCCGTAGAGGCCGACGCTTGCCAGCCTGCCAATCATCGGCCCTCGCGTCGGAAGGTTTTTTGAAGCTTCGAACGCGGATGTATCCAGCCCGCCGGTCACATCCCACTCGTTCATCAGAATGCCGAGACGCTGCGCGACCACGATTTCGCCGCGGGTCCCCCCTGCGGTCAGTTCGCGGCGAATCAGCGGAATCCCCGCCTCCGGTGGCAGCATATCGATGCCCGCCAGTTCCATCATCTTCGGGATGGAGCCGCGGGTCGCCATGCCGATGCCGCCCCACGCCGTCCAGTCGATGACGATGCCGCGGGTGGCCGGGCGGGTCCTGCGGAAGCTCGACGTGATCTTGCACAACAAATCGTTGGCCGCGCTGTAATCGGTTTGCCCGGCGTTGCCGAAGCGTCCGGCGATCGAACTGAATGCGACCGTGGCACCGAGGGGCATGCCGCCGATGGCGCGCAGAAGATTGAACCAGCCATCGCTCTTGACGTCGAAGACCAGATCGAATTCCCTCGGTTCTTTGTCGGGCAGGAAGTGACTGCGCTCGGTGCCGGCGGCATGCAACAAGACGTCGATGCGCCCGCTGCGCTCGCGCACTTGCTGGATTACTTTTGCAACGGCGTCTGCGTCGGTGAGGTTGACGCTGAAGTAATGCGCCGTGCCGCCAGCGGCTCGCACAGCCTGGATAGCGTTATTAGCCGCCTGCGCGCGCTCCAGGCCGGCCAACTCTTTTTCTACAAGGGCCGGTGTGGCGCGCTCGCCGCGTGACTGGATACGTGCGAACAGATCCCGCTTGAGGCCGTCCTTCTCGGTTACGAAGCGCTTGAGATCGGGATTCTCTGGATCAGGCTCGGGCACGAGGTCGAGCAGGTAGAACGTGCCTCCAGAGGCCGCGGCCAAATCTGCGGTGATGGCAGAGACGATGCTGCCAGCCGCACCGGTGATTAGAAATACGGTGCTGCTATCGAGAGTGAGACCGGGCTTGCCATCGGCGGCTGGCTGTTCCTGCAGGCCAACTGTCCAGCGCAGGCCTTGTTGGTAACCGATTTCGACCGCGCCCGGATCGCGCAGAGTCTCTTCGATCAGGATATCTGCGATTTCTAACGGCTTTCGCTCTGCTTCAAAATCGACCACTTTGGCTAAAGCGTCCAACCGCTCCCAGTTGTAAGTCTTGGTGAAGCCTACGACCGCGCCGCCTAACGGCGACGTTGCGCCTGCCTCATCGTAGCCATGCTGGCCTCCCAGCCGTGTCGCCGATACGAGGAATGTGCCCGTGGCGGCAACCTGCTCGTACAGAATACGCATTGTGGTATACAGCGATTTGACGCGCACTCGAAGCGCTTCACGCCACCGGGCGAGATCCATGTCAGCGAGGCTTCCCTCGTTGTCGAGCGCAGGCAGCCAGTACACTCCGTGTATCGAGCCTGCAGCCAGCCAACTTTTGAGCAGGCTTGCGAGTGTGTCCGTATCGGGTGTGTCTTCGACGCGGAGAACTTCTACACCCATCTTCTGGAGCCGTTGCGCCAGCGCGTCTCCGACTCCGGACTTGTCCGGCATGATGAGCACGCGGCGGCCAGACCCTAGCGTTACCGCAGTTGGTTTGCAAACGGCAAGCGGCGGACGCAAGTTGGGAACAGGCACGCGTCGCGGAATACGATTGGCGGCGTCGAAACTGGCCGGGGCGGGGCGTGGAACAGTCGGCTTCGAAACTGCGGATGCCGATGCCGGCGGTTTCTTCTGCGACAGCTGTTGTTTCTCTGTCGAGACATCAGGACTTGGAGCGGAAATTTTCGCCAAGCCGGGCTGCCGGTCGTGTGCAAACTTGATCACATGATTGAGGGTGGGGAATTCGCGCAGCTTGAGATTCTCATCGCGCGGAATGTTGTACGCCACCCGCACGGCCGCGAACATCTCCGCCTGCTTCACCGTGTCGATGCCGAGGTCGGCTTCGAGGTCGAGATCAAGGTCCAGCATGTCTTTGGGATAACCTGACTTCTCAGCGACGATCTCCAGCACCTTCTCTTTAATCGCATCGTCCGTTGCCGCTTGAACCGCTGCGGGGGCGGGGACGGGCGAGGGCAGAGTTGGCTCGCTGATGGTTGGCGCAGATGGTGCCGCAGACGCTCCGGCCAGGTCGGGGCGTTTTTCGTACACGAAACGGATAACGTGTGCCAGCGTTGGGTAATCGCGCAGTTTGCGGTTTTCGTCGCGCGGAATGTTGTAGGTGGTTCGAATTGCCGTGAACATTTCCGCCTGCTTCACCGTGTCGACTCCGAGGTCGGCTTCGAGATCGAGATCCAGGTCCAGCATCTCGATGGGATAGCCGGTCTTCTCCACGGCCAAGGCGAGGATGCGATCTTTTACGGAATCGCCGCTGGCGCCTTGCGCAGGTACCGCAGCGGGCGAAGGTTTCTCAGGCACTACAGCGGTTGTGGGCGCAGAAACTTTCACTTCGTCCTTCGCTGGCGCTGGACCTGCGGCCAGGTCGGGGCGTTTTTCGTACACGAAGCGGATAACGTGCGCCAGGGTAGGGTAATCGCGCAGCTTCCGGTTTTCGTCGCGCGGAATGTTGTAGGTGGTTCGAATTGCCGTAAACATTTCCGCCTGCTTCACTGTGTCGACGCCGAGGTCGGCTTCGAGGTCGAGATCCAGGTCCAGCATCTCGATGGGATAGCCGGTCTTCTCCACAGTCAAAGCGAGGATGCGATCCTTGACCGATTCGCCGGCATCGCCTCTCGCAGAAACGACTTGTGAAGGAATCGCTGCGGGGGCAATGGGAGGTTGGGGTTCTTCCTTGACAACTGCGGCCGCAGGAGACTGGGCTGGTGCTACAGCGGCACCTTTCAAGTCCGGGCGCTTGTCATACACGAAACGAATCACGTGCGCCAGAGGTAGGGTAATCGCGCAGCTTGCGATTCTCGTCGCGCGCAATGTTGTAAGTTTCGCGAATGCTGGCAAAGACCTCTGCCTGCTTCACGGTGTCGACGCCCAGGTCGGCTTCCAGATCGAGATCCAGATCGAGCATGTCAACTGGATAGCCCGTCTTCTCGGCTACCAGAGCCAGCACTTTCTCTTTCACGGTATCGCCCGTCGCCTGCGGTTTGGGCGGCGCAGCGAAGTGCGGCAGAAGCGACTTCGACTTCCAGCTTCGCTGCGGCGACCTGAACTTTGGGTGCGGGTTCGGCGGCTGTCTTCAACGGTGGTCGCGCCGCTCTCTCCGCTGCGGCTGGAGTGATCTGAGGCTGCTGCGGCGCTGGAGCTGCCACCGGGACCTCTCGGAGTTCGTCAGCGGCTTCTGCAACCCGTGCGGCTAACCCTTGATCCCGCACGCGCAGCGTGCGATGGACCACTTCCAGATCGGCGACGGGACGGCCCGCAATTCCACTTAGCCACGAATTCCATGCAGTCTCGTCGGCGATGCGGTAGGTATAGCCCAGAGCGTTCGGACTGCGACGGACTCCGTCTTTCGTCTTTACCCAGCGCAGTAGCATCATGCTGATCTGCGAGCCAAACCCCGCTCCCAGATGTAAGGCGTACTCGACTGGATAGGAACCGCCTTTGGATAGGTTCAACGGCCCTAGCTCGGGATCGACTTCCTTGAAGTTGGCGACCGGAGGCACGCAACCGGTTTCCAGAGCCTTGACCGCAACGACATCTTCAATGCCGGTGGCCATGGCGTGGCCGGTGAAGCCCTTGGTATTGGCGATCACGATGCGATCGGCAACATCGCCGAAGATGCGGCGAAGGGCGTTAATCTCGGCGGAGGCGCTGCCGCCGCGCGCCGGGGTATAGGTTTCGTGGGAGACGAAAACGGTCTGTGGCGCTATCTCGCGACGCGAAATGCCGCTGTCCGCTTCGGCTTTGGCGATCAAGGATTCCATCACCTGGCCGATGTGCTGCACGTCGAGACGAGTGCCGTGGAATGCGCTGTTGGCGGTAACCGTGGACAGCACTTCGCAGATAGGCTGTATTCCTCGTTCCTGTGCGGCGGCGGCGCTCTCCACTACTAGCGCCGCGGCGCCCATGCCGATAATCATGCCGTGCCGCCGGCGATCGAATGGTATCGCGGCATCTGTCGACCACTTCGTCGGTGGCTGCCGCTCCCGTTGCCAGGAAGCCGGCGCCCATCCAGTCGATCAGATGATCGGAGGTAATGTCGTCGGCGGAGACAACGATTACGCGGCTGCACCGTCCGGCGTGGATCCAGTCCTGCGCCAGCGATATCGCCTGCGTGGTGCTAGCGCAGGCTGCGTTCATTTGAGTGTTGGGACCGCGTGCGCCGATGAATTCGGCAAACTGCGAATGTCCCATGGACAGGACGCGGAGCAGGAAGCGCCGGTTGAAAACATAAGGTTCTTTGTCGATTGCGGCGCGCAACTCTTCGATACGCCGCTTTAGCTGCTGTACGAGAGTGGAGTGACCGTTGCCTTCTACTGCGCGGGCGAGCAGAGTCTCAAGCTCGGCCAACTTCTCGCGTCGTTCGTGGTCCGCGTAATAACGTTCCATCTCATCGGCGAACGAATCCAAACCGGGGAAAGCGGAAGCAAAAATCACTCCGGTGTGGTCGCGCAACGAGTCGGGCAATCCCCAGCGCTCCGGTAATTGCGTGCCCTTGGTTGTGGTTTTATAGCGCATCACCAACGGGATGCCGGCGTCGCGCAATGCGTCAATGCCCACGGCGATTGCAAGTTGAGTATCACGGTCGAGTGCGCCTACGCGCTCGGCGGAAATCCCAAATTCACTTTCCAGATCGAAAGCGCCTCCGCGGCCTGCCAGCTTGATGACGTCGGCGACATCGGTCAGGGTTTCAAATCGAGGTTCGCCGTTCTCGCTCTTTACCAACCGAGTGATGTGCTTGTCGAGCATGGCACTGCGGAGCGGTTTGGGAATCGACTCGATGAACTGATCGCCTCGCAGAATGCGGCCGATGTTGGCATCATCGAAAATGTGCTCTGTTCCAGGTAGCCCTAATGCCGCTCCTGTGATGACAACGGGTTCAGAAGTGGGACGCTCATTTTTGCCGCGGTAGATTTCATAGCCGCGATCGAGAACGTCGGCGAACAAGCGGCCGAGTTCTTTGTAGCGGTCTCCATTCGATGGCGCGGTTGGAGTTGCGGAGCCAACTGCGGTTGGTGTGCCTGCGGCTTTCGGTGCTATCGCGCTTGGCTTCGTTTCCGCTGGTGCGGCAAGGGCGGTCACCGACGACTCACGCAAGGCTTCCGAGGTACCGCGGCCCAGCCCGACCGCGTAAAGTCCGCACAGCGCTTGGTTGAATGCAACCAGATCACCGACTTTCGGATGATTGGTGAACAGTGAAACCACATCGCCATGGCTGCCGAGCACATCCTCGGCAAATCCCTGCAAGGCCTTCTTCGGTCCGACTTCGACAAACATGCGGGCGCCGGCATCGTACAGCGTGTGCAATCCCTTAACGAATTGGACCGGGGAAGCGACCTGCTGCGTGAGGACGTCGAGCATCTGCGGCACGACGTTAGGCCCGGTGGGATAAAACTCGCCGTTTGTGTTGGCGACGATGGGCAGACGCGGAGATTCGAGATGCAAGCGCTCCAGCACTCGCCGCAAGGGCTCGCTGGCTCCGGCCACAATCGAGGTGTGAAAAGCGTGGCTGACCGGCAGCGGGGCTACGTCATAGCCGGCTTTTTGGAAGGCTTCCATCGCTTGCTCAACCGCTTGGCTCGCTCCGCCGATCACTCCCTGGCGGTTGCTGTTCACGTTGGCGATCACGACATAGCCGTCGATGGTTTTCAGAATTCGCTCGATCTCTTCCAGCGGAGCAAACACCGCAGCCATGCGGCCGTTATCTTTCGTTGCTACTTGGGTCATTCCGCGGCCACGGGCGCTGACGGCCTCCAGCGAGTCTTCAAAAGGCAGGCGCCGGCGGCAACCAGCGCGCCGTATTCGCCCAGACTGTGTCCCATCGTGAAGTCGGGCTCAATACCGTAAGCTGCCAGCAGCCGGGTCAGCGCGAGGTCGATTGCGAGCACGGTGGGCTGAGTAATCTCAGTTTGGCGGAGGTCTTCTTCCGCCTTTGCGACGGCCTCTGGCGTCGGCGTTGTCAACGAAGATGAATTTGCTGAGCGGCTTGCCGAGCAAGGGCGTCATCACGCGATCGGCTTCGGCAAAAGTGTCAGTCACAATCGGTTCCGTCGCGCGGAGCTGCGCGAGCATGTTCACGTACTGCGAGCCTTGACCCGTATACAGGAATGCAACTTTCGGAGCGGGACCGCGACCGCGAAATATGCCCTGCGCGCGCAGGGCTTTCCACATCGCCGGTTGATTGGCCGCCAGCGCCTTGAGTGCGTTGCCGGCTTTCTCCGCCAGTTCGGCGGCGTTGGCGTAGTCGATGGCCAGACGCTCGGGCGCGCGCAGTTCGGATTCAGCCGGAGCAGTGGGTGCTGGGGCCCGGCCAACTTTGGCGTTTTTCTCTATCGCACGCAGACGCTCAACGAGGGCGGTATCCGAAGTCGCGCCGATTACCAGCGCTCCCCGTAACGGAGCTTTAAAAGCAGGAGTAGAAGTGCGAGCGACATCTTGCGAATTCATAATTGACTCTTTCACTGGCGAAGGAATCTCGCTGACTGCCACTGACTTCTTGCCGTTTCCGTTGAGCCGGTGGGGAATATATTCTTCGAGTACCGCGTGGAAGTTGGTTCCGCCAAAGCCAAAAGCGCTCAAACCGGCGCGCCGCACACCATCGGCTGGCATCGTCCACGGTTTCAGTTCGGTGTTGACGTAGAGCGGTGAGTGGGCAAAGTCGATGTTGGGATTGAGGTGGTCACAATGCACGCTCGGCGGCAGCACTTTGTCGCGAAGCGCCAGGGTGGCTTTTAACAATCCGGCAGCACCGGCCGCTCCTTTGAGGTGCCCGAAGTTCGATTTGACCGACCCCAGCGCCACGGAGTGGGCCGGAAGTTGAGCACTGCTGAGCACATCAATCATGCTCTGCACTTCGACCACGTCGCCCACGGCAGTGGAGGTGCCGTGGCCTTCAATCAAGGTTACCGTAGCGGGCGACAGACCGGCATTCTGCCAGGCGCGCTCGATGGCAAATTTTTGGCCGACGGGGTTGGGCGCGGTGATACCCTTCCCCTTGCCATCGCTCGATCCGCCGATGCCGCGCAGCACGGCGTAGATCTTGTCCCCGTCGCGCTCGGCATCTGCCAGGCGCTTGAGCAGAAAGATGGCAGCACCTTCGCCCATCACAAAACCGTCTGCCCCTTCGGCATAAGGACGAGTACCCGTCGCCGAGAGCGCACCGATCTTGGAGAACTTCACGAAACTCGAGACGCCCATATTGCGGTCAAGACCGCCGGTGACAGCAACGTCGAAATCGTTCTGTATCAGTCCTTCTGCCGCGGAATTGAGCGCTGCCATCGCGGAAGCGCAGGCGGCGTCACAAACATAGTTAGGGCCGTGGAAGTTGAAGACGTTGGCAATGCGTCCGGCGATGCAGTTGGACAATTCGCCGGGCATGGTGTCTTCCGTCACTTCGGGAAAAAGCTTTCCGACACGATCGTGGAACTGACGTGTGATGTCGCGGCGGATCGCTTCGGGCAACGCGGCGAAACTGGCGGTATCGGCCAATTCGCGCGCGAATTCCGGAAAGAGCACGCGGCTGACTGTTAGATAGTGTTTTTCTCCTCCGATGGCATTGCCCAGGATCACCGCCGTGCGATCAGTGTTCAGCGGGCGCTTGGGATAGCCGTAGTCTTCCAACGCTTCGCGAGTGGAGGCGATGGCCCATTTTTGCGACACATCCATAGCATCGACGACACGCGGCGGGATGGGCAGGCGCCACTTGATCGGGTCCCAAACATGCTCCCGCACCCAGCCGCCGATTTTTGAGTAGGTTTTGTCGGGGGCGCTGTGATCCGGATCGTAGTACAGCTCTGGATCCCAGCGGTCGGGTTTTACTTCGCTAATACTGTAACGGCCCTCTTTTACGTTCTTCCAGAAAGCTTCCACGTTCGGAGCATCGGGTAAAACGGCTCCAACTCCCACAATTGCGATAGCTCGATATGAAGTGTCTTCCATGACATAACTCCTGCTAAATCCTCTCTAAGGGCTACGCGGCCAGTTCTGTGCGCTTGGCCGCGCGCCCGTACAGTACGTCTGCTATGTAATCCAAATCCGCAATCAGGCCCGACTGCGCACGGTGAATGGCGGGCAATCCCAAAGTGGTTTCAAACGCGGCGATCTCGGCCTCGCCTACGCCGCCCGCTCCAATCGCCCAGCGCAAACCGTCTTCGGCCACCTTGAACGCGGCCTCGCGGGCAAAAACCCGGCTGATCGCCGCCAGCGCCGTCGCATCGAAGCGCCGGTTGGCTTTCTCGTGCAGCTTGTTTTCAGCCAGGCGTACCGCGCGACGGCACAGACTTCCCGCACACTCGGCATAAGCGATCAACTCGCCCAGGCGCAGAAGAATGTGCTGATAGCGCGTGAGGCGCGCCACCCGGGCTTTCTCCATCACTTCGGCCAATGCATGAAAGGCCAATGCCGCTGTACCCGCGCCCACGCTCGCGTTGCGGGCGTGTAACGCTTCGAATTCACGCGCTCGCTCGTGATAGTGCTGCCCGCGTGTTTTCAAGTGCAACTGCCAGCGGTCGCGGCTGATGGTCATCTCCATGATTTCGGACGTGCCTTCATAGATCGTGGTGATGCGAACATCGCGGCTGATTTTCTCGACCATGTACTCGTGCGTGTAACCGTAGCCGCCGAGAGCCTGGATGCTGGCCTCGGCTGCGGCATTGCCGGCTTCGGTTGCCATGTACTTGGCGATGGCGCCTTCGGTGTTCAAACTTCCTTCCGTGTGGGCGTCGATGCGCTCCGCAGTTTCTTCGATATAAGCGCGGGCTGCTTCGAGTCGCGCGACGTTGGGGATGATCAGCTTGTGCGTGTATCCCTGTTTTTCTGAAAGCGGCGCTCCGGCTTGAATGCGTTTGGTGGAGTATGGAATCGCGCGGTCGAGCGCGGCCCATCCGCCTCCCAAGCCAAACGCTGCGACCATCAAGCGCGTGTAACCGAATACTGCCTGCGCCTGAATGAGACCCTGGCCCTCGATGCCGCCGATGAGCCGGTCGATGCCGGCGTACACGTTGTCTAACGCGAGCGCTGCGGTATTGCTGAGGCGGATGCCGTGCTTATCTTCCGGCTTGTCGTGGGTGAAGCCCTTGGCATCTTTCTCAACGATGAACCAGCTCGGCCCGCTGGGCGTATTGGCTAGCACTGTGTAGGCATCGGCGATTCCGCCGTTGCTGATCCATTGTTTCGCGCCATTGATCTTGTAGCCGACGACGCGGCCGTTTTCGCTGACCGGGTCCGCCGTGGTCTTCAGCGCTCCAAGATCGCTGCCCGCTTCCGGTTCGGTTGCACCGTAGGCGAACAGCAATCCCTCTTCGGCGATGCGCGTCAGCCAGATCTTCTTCTGCTCTGGAGTGGCGCCGACAAAGATGGGGTCGCTGCCCAGAAACGTGGCCAGCACGGCCGTCGCGACACCTAGGTCGATGCGCGCCATCTCTTCGCAGACGCAGTACACGTCGAAGGTTCCACCGCCCATTCCTCCGAACTCTTCAGGAATGAACAAAAGTTGAATGCCCAGCTTGTCTGGGCTGCACATGTGGTGGACGATTTCGAGCGGACACTCGTCGCGCGCATCCAGCTCACGAAGCACTTCGTCCGGCAGGCGTTTCTTGGCAAAGTCCTTGAGCGACTTCAAACTCAGCTTCAGCGTTTTCGCGGTGATCATTTTCGGTTCCTCACTTTGCTGCGACGGCGCGCAGTTCTCGGACTTTGTTGGTCAACTCGGGTAGAAACTCCAGAATGTCATCGACAATTCCGACGTCTGCCACTTGAAAGATTGGGGCTTTGGGATTCTTGTTGATGGCAATCAGGAACGGGCTGCCTTTAAGGCCCGCCAGATGCTGGAAAGCGCCACTGATGCCGCATGCCAGATAAACTTTGGGCTTGACGGTTTTTCCGGACGAACCCACCTGGCGTGATTTTTCCATCCACTTGGCATCGACCACGGGTCTCGAGCAGCTCACCGCCGCGCCGAGGGCTTCAGCCAGTTCCTCGGCGATGGCGACGTTGTCTTTTTCCTGAATGCCGCGGCCAATGGACACCAAAACGTTGTGCTTGGTGATGTCGACATCGCCCGCCTCGGCCACGACCGTCTCGAGATAACGGCGCCCCGCGACCAGAGCGCCGACATCTGCTGATTGATCAACGATCAGGCTGCTTCCCGAGGCAATCTTTGCCGCCTTGAACGCGCCCGGACGTATCGTGAGCACCGCACCCGATGAAATGTCGCAATGAACATGAGCGCTGACCTGTCCGCCAAATTCCTGGCGGATTACTTTGAGGCCTGCGCCGTCAACGCCAGCGATGTCTACCGCGTCGGAGACGAAAGCGGAATTCAGCTTGATGGAAAGACCCGGCGCGAGATCGATTCCGAAATGATCGTGGGCAACCAACACGATGCTATTGCTGGGCAAGACTTTCAGCAGAGCCTTCCGCACCAGTTCGGCATTGGGATGAGCCAGGGCTTCGTTTGCGATCTTCCAAATCTCAGGGTAGGAAGCGCCGAGCGAGTCACAGGCCGCATCGAGGTCCGCACCCCAGCCGGTGAGAATCGCGGTAGGCGAGGCAGTGGAGTCGATCTTGCGCACAGCCGCCGCCAGCTCGAATGCGGAATCGTCGGCCACGCCATTTTTGTGCACGATGTAAGCGAAGATGCGAGCCATTATTTCAACCCTCCTTTAGCCGCCACTAATTCCAGAACTTTGTCGATGTTCTGTTCTCGCGAACCACTCAGAATCTCGGCGCCCTTGCCCATCGTTGGGATGAAGTAGTCCACCCGTTTCACTTTCGCTGCGCTCGCCCCTACAGCACCTCGGTCAATGCCGAGCTCGCCCGCGTCAAAATTTGGCATGGGCACAGAGGCCACCTGCCGGATGCCCCGCATGCCGACATAACGTGGTTCGTTGATGCCGGTCTGAATCGACAGCACGCAGGGCAGATCAATCTCGTTCATTTCCCTGTTGCCTCCTTCAATTTCACGGCTGACTTTCAGCTTCTTGTTGTTCAAGACTTCAATGGAATTGACGAGAGAGGCAAACGGGTAATCGAGCAACGCCGCCAGCATTCCGCCGACCTGAGCGCCTCCGTCCTCGGCCTGCACCCCAGTCAGAATGAGGTCGTACTTGCCCTTCTGCACGCAGGCTTTCAAGATGGTGGCAATGCCTCTGCCATCCGATCCGGAGAAGGCATCGTCAGTTATCAGAATTCCATGGGTCGCGCCCATCGCCATCTCGCGACGAAGAACTTCTTCATCGTCTTCAGCGCCGACGGTAGCGACCGTGACGCTTCCACCGACTCGAGCGACGATCTGAAGGGCCTCTTCGACCGCATAGTTGTCGGGCTCGTTGATGGAATAGACCAACTCATCGCGCTCGATGTCATTTCCGGCGCTATTGAGTTCAATTTCGTTTTCCGAAGTGTCAGGCACTCTTCTCACGCAAACCAGAATCTCCATAGTTCACCTCCTGAGCTTTCACGCCACTTTTTGTTGGCGTGAGATTTGTTGATCCACCAACTCCGCCAGATCGATGGCGGTCATCTTTCCTTCCAAGCCTGCTACCTTGATCGCATCCTCTATATTCGTCATGCAGAAGGGACAAGCCGTGACAATCACATTGGCCCCCGCTTCCGCCGCCATCTGCACTCTCTTCACTCCCATGCGTTGATCTTCTTTTGGCTCGTAGAACAGCATCAGGCCGCCGCCACCGCAGCAGAATGAACGGTCGCGGGTCCGGCTCATTTCGACTCGCTTCAAACCAGGGATCGCGTCCAGCACTGCGCGAGGATCGTCGTAGACCTTGTTGTGGCGCCCCAAGTAGCAGGGGTCGTGGTAGGTGTACACGCTGTTTTCGTTTTCTACGGGATTGAACTTGATCTTGCCGGCTTTCACTTCGCGGGCGATCACCTGGCTGATGTGCTCGACGGGCGGCACATCTTTATCCTTATCTTTGTAGTCGTGTTTCAGCGCGTCGTAGGCGTGAGGATCGGAAGTGACAATCCGCTGCACACCGGAGGCTTTGATGGCGTCCACGTTGTGGTCGCGTAAGGCGATGAAAAGGGTTTCTTCTCCGAATCGCCGGACTTCATGGCCGCTATCTTTTTCCGACGCGCCGAGAATTCCGAAATTCGTTTCGACGTGGTCAAGAATCCGGGCCGTGGCGCGACCGATCGCCTGCATGCGGTCGTCGTACGAAGTGATGCTGTCGACAAAGTACAAAGTGTCGGCGGAATTCTTCCCGTTCAGGATTTTGACGTTGCAGGTGGGCGCGAAGTCTTTGGCCGTCGTCCAGTCGGCTTTCTTCTTCTCCAGCTTGCCGTAGGGATTGCCGCGGCTCGCCAGCGCCTTCAGCGGCTTTTGCAGGGACTGGGGCACATTCCCGTCATCGACCATGCCCCGCCGCAAGTCGACGATCTTGTCGATGTACTCCACCAGCAGCGGGCACTCTTCTTCGCAAGCGCCGCAGGTCGTGCACGACCAGATTTCATCGTCGGAGTAGATACTGCCCGACTCTTTGTCGCCGATCAGCGGTGTGCCGTTGTGCGCACGCCCAAGCACGGGATAGTGCCGGAAGACATAGTCTCTTGCCTTAATCGTGAGAAACCGCGGCGACAACGGTCTTCCCACGGCATTCGACGGGCAATTGTCGGAACACCGTCCGCAGTCGGCGCAGGAATAGAAATCGAGCATCTGCTTCCAGGTGAAATCTTCGAACGTCTTCACGCCGAAGGATTTCACCCGATCCAGATGCTCATCGCTCACGCCCCATCGAACCGGCTTCAGAATCTCGCGATCCAGCTTTGCGAAATAAATGTTGAAGAGGGATGTCTCTACGTGAAACTGGATGCCAAAGGGCCGGTAGCAGAGCAGGAAGTAAAAGGTCAGTTCATGAAGAAGATAGCCTCCGAAGTAGTGCCTGCCCAGAGTGGGCAACGAGGCTGAGGCCAGGGCTTTCTGCAACATCCATGGCAGCGAGAACGTGGGCAATACTTCAATGGCCTGCCCAGCAGCTTTCGCGGCGGCAAACAGGCTGTCGGCTAACATCAGGATTGCGATCAACGCCAGAAGGAAGATAGCGTCGGCCGTGTGGGCTTTGCCGTACTTGGCCGGCACCGAGTACCGCGCAGGTTTGAAAACCAGCCTTCGAATTATGGCGATCACCATGCAAAGGAAAACGATGGTGGCCGCGTAATCTGTGACAACGTCGTAGATTGGTCCGGCCTTTCCGGAAAGACCGGGCATGACAAAATTTTCGGAGACGCCGATGATCAGCACAGTGAAGGCGCGCATCGCCAGGACGATGAATCCGGCAAAAATGAAAATGTGGATGGTTCCTGCGAACCGGTAGCGCGGATGCTTCCACTGGCCCAGCCAGAATTTCAGAACCCTCCCCAGCCGCTGCAATGGATGGTCAAAACGAAGATCGCGTTGGCCTCGAACAAGTGGGACCAGGCGTTTTGCCACAATATACGCAAAACATGCGACACCCAGCACATGAATGGTCAGGAACAGCGTTCTCCCCGGGACCAGCCAGGATGTCACTTGCTCGATGGATTGCGTGCCTACCACGCTCTACCTTTCTGCTTGACGAACCTAGGCGATCAATTGCGTCAAGACTTTTTCCTCCTTAACTGGGGGAGTTGATGTCGTTGCTGTTTCGTCCGATGGGAGTGGCGGACCGGAAACGGCCGCACGGACTGCCTTTGGCCTTAGCGCCGCTGTTGTCGATGCAACTTTTGCCGGTGCGATTTTTGTCACCGCAGCCTGCGCTTTCGCGCGCACTCTCTTCTTTCTTTTCTTTTCTTCTTTGTTTCGTGGAGCGCCGGCCGCCGCGGCGTCGCGCAGTTCTGTAAAACTCAACTTCAACAACGCTTCCAAAAGGCGCAGATCCGGCGCTGCGTGCACATCCCCACTGAAGCCGAAGTACGCCGTGCCGTCATAGGTCAAGATGGCGCAGTTGAGCGCCATCTCGCCGCCGACCGGCACGTAGGGATAGCAGGCCACCATCTTGTGTCCGAGCAGGTACAGCGGATATTGCGGACCCGGCACGTTGGTGCACACCATGTTGAAAGGCGTGAACGGCACCTGGCTCAGAATCTGGCCGCCCACCGCCTGCACTGTCGTTGGGAGCATGCCCAGCAGACCGCCCGCAAGGCTCACCAACTCGGCGGCGTGAGCCCGCTTGAGAAATTCGGTTCTGCGATGAACCGCAGCCAGCAGCTTGAGCGGGTTGCGGATATCCAGAGGAATGGTGACCGGAACGAGCGAAATGCGATTCCCTAAATCGCCGGGACTATCATTGCCGCGCAGATTCACTGGAACCATCAAGCGCAGCAGATGCGCTTTCACCGGATCGCCATGCCCTTCGACGTAGCGCCGGATGGTGGCCGTCACCAGCGCTAAAATGACGTCATTCACGCTGGTTCCGCAGGTTTGCTTTATGGCTTTGACTTCTGCGAGAGGAATTTCGGCCCAGGCGAATTTCTGTGGTCCGCGGTAGAGAACGTTGAAGCGCAGACGCTCGGTGCTAGCGCTTAGTTCCGGAAGCAGTTGCTTGAACTCGTCTGTGGCCAAGTTTCCGCCGCTCGCGGCAAAGCGCTCCGCCATGCTGGAGACATCTCCTATCCCTCCCAGAATTCGTTTGAGGAATTCGGAATAGGACTCGACGAAGCCGCTCGCGATCGAGGTCACCACGTCTTTCGGAGGCGGGACACGCAGGCGAAGTTTTCGTTTTGGCAGGCGCGGCGCCACGGGACTCGCGTCCATCAGCACGTTCATCAACTCAACCCCGGCGATTCCGTCCGCGAGGCAGTGGTGCAAGCGGAAGATGAGCGCGCTGCGATTGCCTTTCAGCCCGTGCACCCAAGTGAGGTCCCACAGCGGGTGTTGCCGGTCCATCACTTTGCTGAAGATCTTCCCTGCAAGGGTTTTCAACTCCGCCTCCGATCCGTGCTTGAGCGTCACCTCGCGCACGTGCCTGTTGATGTCGAAGGTGGGATCGTATTCCCAGCTGGGAAGGCCAAGATTAAGTGGAGGCGGTACCACCCGCTTCAGATAGCGGGGAATGAGCGGCAGCTTCGATTCGACAAACTGAACGCAATCCTCGAAAGGAAGCTTGCCCTCAAACACGCAGACACAAGCCACATTGAGCGGCATGTTCTCGCGCTCAAGGTGGAGGAAAACCGTGTCACCCCAGGAAAGGCGGTCACCCTGTTGATCGTTCTGCATTTACAGCTCTCCTTCAGTTACCGAACTAAACTTGAAATCCTCACTCCCTGCACGCGCATCTAGCTCGCAAAAGAAAATCGCGAAGTCAGCTTCACCAGCTTGAGCACTTTGTAGACGCTGACGTTGACGCCGCGCAGCACCACCTTGACAGCCTTCTCGTCAGCCAGGCGGGCGAACTCTTCCATGGCTCTGAGCGCGCCAGGGTCAATCCGGCGTACGGAGGAAAAATCCAGCGCCACTTCGCCCTCCACTCCGTCCAGTTTTTCACCGGCATCTTGCAGCGCGTGGGCCAGACTCTCTTCATCGATCTTCAGCCACACCGCGATCATCGCCATACGTGCTCCTATCTGCTACACGGTTACTTGCTGCGGCCCACCAGCCAGTTTCGCCAGCCCTCGCCCTTCATAGGCCTTCCAAAACAGGTCGGCCAATTCGCTCATCAGCGGCATACGAGGATTCGACCGCCACGAGGGATCGTCGAAAGCCAGCTTGATCAGCTCAGGAATTGCCCGCTCGAATTCTTCCCGCGAGATTCCCAACTCAGCGATCGAACGTGGGACTTCCAGTTGGTCGAGCAACTTCTCCGTCGCCGCCACCAGGTTCTTCACTTTCTCCTCGATCGTGTATCCGCCGAGGCCAAGCAAATCCGAGATCGTTGCATACTTTTTATGTGCGAGATATCCCTTCTGATACGGCGAAGGCACGGACTTGGTGGGTACGGATGCGTTGTACGCAATGACGTGCGGCAACATGAGCGCGTTGGCCCGGCCATGTGCCACGCCGAAGCGCGCCCCGAAGGCATGCGCCAGCGCGTGGTTCACGCCCACCGACGCGTTGGAGAACGCCATCGCGGCAATACAAGCGGCATTGTGCATCTCGCTGCGTGCTTCTTCATCGCGGGGGTGCTCATAGGCGATGGGCAGGTACTTGAAGACCATGCGGATGGCCTGCATAGCGTTGCAGTCCGTATAAGCCGAACCGTAACTGGAAACGGCAGCTTCCAGCGCATGTGTCAGGCAGTCGATGCCGGTATCGGCGGTGAGGCCTTTCGGCATGGACATAACAAATTGCGGATCAACGATGGCCACATCCGGGGTCAGCGAGTAGTCAGCGAGGGTCACTTTACGCCCGTGCTCTTTGTCGGTGAGCACCGCAAAAGGAGTGACTTCGCTTCCCGTGCCACTGGTGGTGGAGATGGCGATTAGCCGGGCCCGGTTCGTTTTCTCGGTCGGGTACTGGACCACGCGCTTGCGCAGATCCAGAAAAGGCGCAGCCAGTTCTTCCAAGTCAGCCTCGGGCGACTCGTACTTGAGTTTCATGATCTTGGCCGCATCGATCACCGATCCGCCGCCCAGCGCAATGATTTGGTCTGCCTTGTAGAAGTTGAGTTCCTGCACTCCTTGCAGGATCACCTTTACCTCAGGCTCTGCATCGGGAATGACGGAGACATGGACGCGCGTTCCATCGGGAAGGTAGCGCCGGACGATATCGACGTGGCCGATCTGCTCCATGGAGGGATTCGTCACGATGACGGTGGAGAGCGATGGAAACTGGCGCACATTCTCCACCGCCTTCAGGTTGAAATAGATCTGATTGGGAACCCGGAACCACATATGGGCTTGTGTCCTCCGAGCCACGCGCTTGATGTTGAGGTAGTGATAGATATTTACGTTGTCGGTGGTGCTGTTGCCGCCGCCGGTGCCGCATCCAAAGGAGAAGGTCGGAACCAGATCGTTGTAAACCGCGCCCAGCGCTCCGACTGAGCCGGGCGAGTTCACAATGATTCGCCCCGCATTCATCAACTCACCGAACTTGCGGATGATCTCATCGTTGCGCGAGAAAATGACCGCTGTATGTCCGAGCCCGCCGGCATGATTCACATCGATGCACACCTTAAGAGCTTCATCGACAGATTTCGCCCGATAGACCGCGAGCAGCGGGAACAACTTCTCCACTGACAGCGGATATTCACGGCCCACGCCCTGAATCGGCGCGATCAGAAGTTTGGTGCCCGGCTTCACTGCCAGACCAACCATTCGCGCAATGTCGGACGCCTTCTGCCCGACTGCCGCGGCTTGCATAAATCCAGTCTTCGGATCGATCACCGTGCGTCCCAGCAGTTCCGTTTCTTTCTCATTGCAGATGTGGGTGCCCAATTCCTCAAACTTCTTCAGGACGCGGTCATAGACTTCATCGTCAATCACAACCGTTTGCTCTGAGGCGCAGATGGTTCCGTTATCGAAGGTCTTCGAGAGAATGATGTCCACCACGGCTGTATTCAGGTCCGCAGTTTTTTCCAAATAAACCGGAGTGTTGCCCGGACCTACACCCAAGGCCGGCTTGCCAGAACTGTAGGCAGCCCTTACTGCGCCCGGCCCGCCGGTGGCATCGATCAGAGCCACGTCCTTGTGGCGCATCAGGAAGCTGTTATCCAGCAGGGTGTGCGACTCCAGGCAGCTGAAAACTCCTTCGGGCGCGCCATGCTTCAGCGCACTCTCGTACATGATCTTTGCGGCTTCGGAGCAGCAATGCCACGCGTTTGGATGCGGACTGAAAATGACCGCATTGCGCGTCTTGATGGCCATGATGCATTTGAACAGCACCGTAGATGTCGGGTTCGTAATCGGCGTAAGCGAGAAGATAACGCCGATCGGTTCGGCGATCTCCTGCAGATTGCGCTCCGGAAATTCGCGAATCACTCCAACGGTGCGTTTGTCCTTGATGTAGTTGTAGGCAAACTCGGTGGCGCACATATTCTTAAGGACCTTGTCTTCCATGACGCCGAGCTTGGTTTCCTCAACCGCCAACCGCGCCAGATATTGAGCCTGTCCCAGGCCGGCCAGCACCATCGCTTTGACGATGCGGTCCACGTCCTCTTGGGTGAATTGGGTAAAGACGGCAGCGGCGGTTTTGGCTTGACTGACTAGTCTCTCCAGGTAGGCAATCCGCTCTTCACTGAGGGTTTCTGCGGCAAGAGGGATTTGAATTCGTTCCTGAACCACTTCACTGGTGGCCATTGCTGCCCCTTTCAATAACCGTCGGAGTTCCTTGCCAGTGAGGAACTGCTTACTCTGATAACGAAGTGATCGTGACTATAGTCTGTGGCGTCGAAATCGATTTCGGATCGCCGGGAATAACTGTCACAGCTCTTACGCGTAGTTGATCGGATGCCTGTCCAGCCAACGTTCATCGCGCACTCTGCCGATGCTCCGAGCGGCGCCACCAGCGGCACTTGCCACCAAACGGCGGCTTCTCCACACCACGCCCGCGCCCAAGCCAATAGCCCCGCCGAGCAAACCAAACGCCAACGCTCTGCCCAGGGATTTCTGGCGGGATCTTGAAGAAATACCCAGCGCACCAAGGCACGCCCCAAGCGCCGCGGGTCTCAGAGCGCTTCGAACTGACTCGCTAAGAAAGGGAGCGAAAGATTCACCGTTGAGGTATGCTTCCCCGCCACAACGGGCGCCCTCAATTCCAGAGTTGACAAGCCTTTCGCCATAGTTGGCGTTCGATTTCGACCACTCTCGTAAGTCCATCGGAGATCCTCGCCGTTCTCGACTCATGACGCTATGGTTACTACATCACGGGGCCGGGGCTGAGTCCGTAGCGTCAGTCACCCTGCGTTGTGAGAGCTATCACAGGGAAATGTTCTCTGGCGCACTGTGGTACAGCTCACTGCAGGAACGGTCTGCCTATCTTGAGCTTCAAGACGGAGAGGATGGCTGTTAACTCTGGAGCAAGCGAAGGGATGTTCGACGGAGAAAATCATCATCTCTTAAAAGCGCAGACGCAAAACGCGCCAACTGCCCTCGCAGGTTCGCAAGGACTCGTTGGCGCATTTTTCACCGTGGAGGCACGGCGCCCGATGACAAAAGGCCGAGCCTTACCGGAGTTCTTTCGGCGCGGCTCAGGCTGCTGCGGCCGCTTTCTTCCCAGTCCGCTTAGCGCGATGCTCCGCCTTGGGAGCGGCATGCTCAGCTGGCTTTACGATAGCGCCCATCAGTTCCTTCTGCGCGTCGACGTAGCTTTTCACGCCTTCGCGTGTCAGCTCCGCCAGCGGCAGGAAAGGGAACGGCTTTACAAGCTCCAGCGTCTTGCCTGCGCTTTTCACGCCGTCATTCAGTTGCCGCCCAGCTACATCCACCAGTTTCTTCTGGGCTTCGATCAATGCCTCGGTGGCTTCACGCGCCACTTGAGACAACTCGGTCTTTTTGGTTTTCTTGACGCCGTTGGTGGGCTTGGCGCCCGTGGCCTTGGCTACTTCGTCGGAGACTACGTCCATGAAGTGCTTCTGGGCTTTCACAAAGCTCTCCATCGACTCGCGGGCCAGTTCCACCAGGTGTTCGGTCTGATAGGGTTTGCCGGCCTTGGCAGCCTCCACCCAAGTGTGAGTCTGCTTGCCGGCGATCTTCAGGTATTCCTCCTGCAACTGGATGAAAGTTTCCACGCTGCGGCTCAGCAGATCGACAATCGCCTGCGCCGCAGGCCCGTCACCGACGCGCGCTTTTACGCCGGGGATCAGGATTTCGTTCTGTTTCTTGCCCAGTTCAAGAAGGATCTTTTGTCCTTCAATGAAGTTCGACACGCCCTCGGCAGCCACTTCGCTCAGAATCGCGGCCGGAGAATGATCGGGGTCAGACAATTGTTTACGTACAGAGTGCATCAAGCTGGCGTTCTGGCGCATCGCCAGGTCGAGCAGGATCCGTTGCGTGGCAAAGAATCCCTGGACTCCCTGCTGCGCCCAGCCCGATAGGAGAGAAACAAAGGATGATTCAGATTTTACTGCGGTTGGCATTTGACACCTCCCAGAATTGCTGCATTGCAGCATCAACTAAACTATACGGCTGGAAGGTATTTGTGTCAAGATATATATGTCCTGTGTGCACAGCAGCATGGGAAGAATCCCAATGAAACCCTCCCCCATCCTCATCAAGAAGTACGGTAACCGCAGGCTGTACGATTCCTCCCACAGCAAATATGTAAATCTCGACGATATTGCGGCATTTATTCGCGAAGGTAGAGAAGTGAAGGTAGTCGACGCGAACACAGGCCAGGACCTGACTCGCGTGACCCTGACACAAATCATCACGGAGGACGCTAAAGGTAAACCAACGGGATTGCCACTGGAACTGCTGCGCGAACTCATTGTCGCATCGGACGAGGCAGGGCAGGAGTTCGTGATGTGGTATTTGAAATCCGCTTTCGACACTTATCAGAAGGTGAAGGATGGAGTGCAGAGCCGGCTGGGCGAAGTCCAATCCACGATTCTGTCGCCGGTAGACACGATGAAGAAATTCCTGGCCCCGGCGATATCCCAGCCGCGGGCTGAGGCTGAACCGGAACTCGATGCCCTGCGCAAACGACTGGCGGAACTAGAGGCGCGCCTGCAAAAGGGCGTGCGAAGCGGGCGACGGAAGAGCGTAGTGGGCAACAAGAAGAGCGCCAAGCGCAACAAGAAGAGCGCCAAGCGCAACAAATAGCCGCCGTCAGCAAAGACGAGGCACAGAAGAAACCGGGTTTAGAATCCGTTCTCTCGCCCCAATATCACCCGAACGTGCTATGGAGCCGCCGGGCGGTGAGAAGTATAATGCGCGATGGTAAGAAGACGCCCGCCAGAAGCACTCAGGGTAAAGGAGCGTGAATGCCGGGCCGACCCAGGACGAAGTTGCGGACACCAAAAAAAGCAAGCCGTCCGTCGAAGTTCATTCGCAAGCAATCACCTCTAGCTCACCCGCAGGCCGAGGCGTCCCTGTGGACAGAAGCCCTATTCGGGGCTGAAGTTCTTTTGTTGCATGCGATGCCGGTGTACTACGGTTTTGGCGTGCCGCGCGGCGACGGCTCGGGCGTCGTTCTTATTCCGGGCTTTCTCGGAACCGATCTTTATCTGACGGAACTCCATTCCTGGCTGGGCCGCATCGGCTATCGGGCCTATTTTTCCGGCATCGGCATCAATGCTGACTGTCCAAACATCCTGGTACAGCGACATCTGAGCGAAACCATAGAAAGAGCGCTGGACGAGACCGGCCGAAAGATTCACCTTATCGGTCACAGCCTGGGAGGCGTGATCGCCCGCTCCGTCGCTGGTGGGCGGCCCAAAGACATTGCCTCGGTTATCACTTTGGCTTCGCCGATTCGCGGAACCGTGGCGAATCGTGCCGTCATCAACGCCGCCGACGCCATCCGACTCCGCATCTTGCAGGAGCATGGCGATGGCGTCCTGCCGCACTGCTACACCGGGCGCTGTACCTGCAATTTCGTGGACTCGCTGCGGCGCGACGTTCCCGGTTCCTTGTTGCAGACCGCAATTTATACGCGCGACGATGGCATCGTGGATTGGCGGTACTGCATGACCAGGAATCCTGAATGGGACTACGAAGTTCCGGGCACGCACATCGGAATGGCATTTAATCCTACGGCATACTCCATCGTCGCGGACCGCTTGGCGCAGGCGCAATCTTCCGACTGAAGTCGCCCGCCGACCATCTCTAGCACAGCTCCATGTTTCGTTTCTAAATCTTCGGTCGACTTGCCACGCCTGTCCAACCGCACCACGGCTGTGGCCAGGCTATTGTTTACGACTTCGAAGCTGCCCGCACAATTCGTCTTGAGGTAGGGCAAGCGGTGGATGCTCGCCCCAGCACCATCAATCGCCGCGTTCAGCCGCAATCCATCCTTTGTGGAACCGCGAAAGTTCCAATTCAATCCGTCCGGATCTCTTCTGATCTCTTGCAGATTTCTGATTTCGTGCGCTTTTCCATCGTGCCAGAGCAGCGCTTTGCGAAATACCAGCCCGAGCGGCATTTCATAAACCAACGCTTCCAATGTGCTCGGAGGAGCGTTGGAGCGGGGAAAATATGCGTGCGTCCATGTCCAGAAGTTGCGATGGCGGTATCCGCAGTTGTGTCCTTGCACTCCAAACCCCAGAGGGTTCGCTGCAACAGTTTGGCCATCCAGCGTTATCTGGCCGGAAAAAACGGCATCGGAGTGCGGGGTACGCGAGAATCCAATCCAGCCTTTGCTGCTCAGTGTGACGCGAAACGTAGAACGATATTGCAGAGCCCATGAAACCGCGTGCCCATCAACTTGCAATGCACCTTGGCAGGAATCCTCGCCGATTTCATTGTTGCCTACATGGAAGTGAAATGGAGTTTGCCCTCTGGCGCTAAGATCCAGATCGTGTATGGGAAATCCTTGAATGAAGCTTTGTGGCTTTTGTTCCCGCGGAAACCAGGTAGCCCACACTTGAACAGGCATCCCGCGAGGGTTGTCCGGGCAGCCGCGCCGGCCCGGATTCATCAGCAGATACCGGAACCACCAGGCTCCGCTCCCGTCGGCGAGTCCGAGACGAATAAACCAGACTTCGTAGCGGCGTCGGGCAGAAAGTGATGAATATAATTCGTTGAGTGTCGTCACAGACTCGTCTTGGGAGGGACCGGGTCTTCCGGGTCACTTCCACTCGTTTGCGCCGCAGTTCGTGGCAACGGCTCAGACTGCCAATTCTACAGCTTCGTACGCGCCGAACGCACACGGGGCAAACAGCGGTTAGCATCTAGCATTGGATTCTTGAGAGGCGCGAAGACGAGATGAATCCCTGTGTAGGATAGAGGGAACCTAATCTGAAAGTGTGAAAGGAGGGGGGTATGGCAGGAAACGGTCTCTTGCAGGTTGCGAGCCCGCATACGGTGAGCGAGACGTTGCAGCGACTGGTATCCATTCTCGCCCAACGCGGAGTGCAGGTGTTCGCTCTGATCGATCATAGCGGCGAAGCGGAAAAGGTTGGGATGAAGATGCGTCCGACCAAACTGCTGATCTTCGGCAATCCCAAGGGCGGCACGCCGCTGATGGTGGCCGCGCCCACGCTGGCCATCGATCTGCCGCTGAAGACACTGGTGTGGGAGGACGAAGGCGGCAAGGTTTGGGTTACCTACAACAGTCCCGAATATCTGCAGCAGCGGCACGGCGTGCCCGAGGACTTGATCAAGAATATTGCGGTGGTAGGCGCGTTGGTGACGAAGGCTGTGGAATAATGCTGTCCGTCATTATCCTTCGCTGCCGGGAGACCCTGTGATTGAGAATCCCAATCGAGCTCGCGACCATTTAGCGAACGAGCGCACATTTCTGGCGTGGGTGCGGACGAGTGTAGCGATTGTGGTATTCGGGTTCGCCATCGGGCGGTTCGCGATCGCACTGAGGCAGTTAGCCAGATTTCAGGGACAGGCGCCCAAGACCACGGGCCTTTCGGTCTGGATGGGGATGATCTCGATTCTCGCCGGAGTCGTAATGGTAGTGGCGGGGCTGTTGCGCTATCGCAGGACGCGTGCGCAATTAGAAGAGGGGAAGTTCGAGCCGGCGGGGTTCATTGTGGATCTGGTGACAATTCTCACTGCGTTGTTTGGTTTGGCCCTGGCTGGGTATCTGATTTACGTGGAGAAAAGTTTAAGTTAGAGCAGACTGCGGGAGAAGAACGTCGAGTGTTCCTAGCTTCGAAAACCTATGGCGAACGATCAGGAAAAAGAGGCGGCGGCGCGGGCGAGCCTGCGGTTCGTGAAAGACGGTCAAATCGTCGGATTGGGGACGGGATCAACGGCGGCTTATTTTATTCAATTGCTGGGCGAGCAGGTAAAGAATGGGCTGCGGATTCGCGGCATCCCCACCTCGGACCGTTCGCGGGAGCAGGCGGCCAGCCTGGGGATTCCGCTTACCACGCTGGATGAATATCAGCAGATCGACGTGACCGTGGACGGTGCGGACGAAGTTGATCCCCAACTACGATTGATTAAAGGCGGGGGCGGGGCGCTGCTGCGGGAAAAGATCGTGGCTTCTGCAACCAAGCAGCTTGTGATTGTGGCCGATGCGACCAAGAGAGTTCCGGTGCTGGGAAGGTTTCCGCTGCCGGTTGAAGTGATCAAGTTTGCGCAGGCGGTGGTGGTGAAGAAGATCGAAGGACTCGGCGCTAAGGTTGAGTTGCGTCGCGGAGCGGATGGAAAGCCGTTCTTGACCGACGAAAACAATCACATTCTTGATTGCCGTTTCGGGCAGATTCGGGATGCAGATGGGCTGGCACGGCAGCTGAGCGATATGCCAGGATTGGTGGAGCACGGCTTATTTATTGGTATGGCTAGCGTGGTGCTGGTGGCGAACGGAAGCGAGATCGTAGAGCTGTGGGCTCACAGCAAGTAACTCACCACGGAGGCACGGAGAAACCGTTATTTTCTTTCTTCTCTGTGCCTCTGTGTCTCCGTGGTGGATTAGTCTTTTGCAATTTCCACGAAACCAGGGGATCGAATGGCAGCCGGGGCACATGCACAAGGGTGGGATCGACCGTCGCGGCGGCGCGTGCTGCGCTACCGCGTGCAGGCGCCGCTGGATGTAACCGTGCTGCGTTCGGGAATTCCAGATACTGTGCCGGGGCGGTCGGTCAACTTAGGCGAGGGCGGAGTGGCCGCTGTACTGGCCGGAGAATTGTTGCCCGGTGAGGCGGTGGGAGTGGAGATCCACCTGCCACTCGCGTCGGATCCGCTGCGCACACGAGCGCTGGTGCGGCATCACGACAAGCTGCGCTCGGGGATGGAGTTTGTGGGTCTGTCGCCAGAGCAGCAGGCGGCGATTCGGGTTTGGGCTGGAGAAACAAAAGCGGAGCCGGAGATCGCGGTACGCGCGGCGATTCCTATTGAAGCCGCCGCGGGGAAAGGTTCCGAGAGTGGAGGATCGGGAGGCGCACAGCCTCCAGCCCGCAAGCGGCCTGGGCGGGGATGGATATTTTTGTTACTGTCGGCCGCCATCCTGCTGGCGGTGATGTGGTGGCATTGGAATCGCGGATGGGAAGACCTGGAAGCGGGCCTGCCGAAAAACGAAAAGACTACTGAGGCCCTGCAGCCTCAAGCCCACGTTCCAGCCGATGTGATGGAGAAGCTGGTAACGCACCGCGTGGATCCTGACTATCCCGAGGCGGCGCGACCGGCGAATCTGCGAGGAGTGATCGTTCTGGATGTGGTGGTTGGACGCGACGGATCAGTCGTGAACATGCACGCACTGAATGGGCCGGACGTACTGGCGCAAGCCGCGATGGACGCCTTGCGCTGGTGGCGGTTCGAGCCCTACCGCGTTGACGGCCAGCCAGTAGTCGTTGAGACGACGGTGGCAGTCGAGTTTAAGCCGTGAGTCGGCCCCCGGAATGAGTGAGCATCCCGATCCCGGCATCCGGCCATAGCCATTGTGTCTTGAAGTTTCTTGCTTCAGATCCAGGCAAAACGAAAAACCAGCACTCCATAAAGGTCAGCGGCCGGAAGCCCGAAGCCAGACGGCGTTACCTGTGTTTGCGCAGCGCGTTCAAAACGATAATGCCGCCAATGGCGAAGGCTACCACGGCGGCCAGCGCAAAGATGAGCATGAATACGTCGTTGAGATGAAGAACGTCGGCGAACAAGGCTCCGAGGGCGCAGACCACGCCAATTGCGTTGAGCCAAAGAGGACCTCGAGTAGCTCGAACGGAGGAAAGATCGGGACGCAGGCGCAGTTGCAGGAGCAACGCGGCGACGCCGATGGCGGCAACTACAACCAAAGCTACCGGACTTAGCAACGCTCCCCGGGTGGTATAGAGGATGACCAGGGCTAGAGCGGCGAGCAGCAGCCCAGCGGCGATGATCGTCGCGCCGCGCGGCTGTGGATTGGGCTCGGGGTTGGACGGGTTGTCGGGCACGGAGGTCCGTCCCAAGTTTTATACAGGCGCGCGCTGAGGTTTTCAAATTGAGGCGCCGTTCCCTCAAGCGGCTGGTGGAGTCAGGCTCACGCCGGCGAGCCATTCCGCGCGCAGGGGATCACCATGGTTGACGGCGTAGAGCACCAGCTCGACCCGGGATGAGATGCCCAGCTTATCGAAGATACGGAACAAGTGTTTCTTGATGGTGTGCTCGCTGAGGTTGAGTTCGCGGGCAGTATCGCGATTGCTGAGACCTTCGGCGACCAGTGCGACAACCTGCTCCTCGCGCGGGGTGAGCAGTTGGTGGCCGCGGGAGTTAAGCACGCGCAGTGAAGGCACTTCCGAGACCAGATCGAGCAGGATAGACATCTGTTCACTATTGGCCCAGATCTGACCGCCAGCGACCCGCTGGATGCACCGGCAGAGCAGCCGGAAGTGTGTATCCGAAATGCAGAAGATGCCGCGGATGCCGGAACGAAACGCGCTCACCACCAACTCGCGGTCATACGACTCAACCAGCAGAACCTTAGCCATCGCTGGATGGCAAAGATGCACTCGGCGCAATGTGGCCATCTGACCGGGGATGTTGACGGAGTGATTCAGCGAAAGCACAACCACTTTGGCGGGAGCGGAGGTGACCGCCTGAAGGATGGAGGCGACATCGACCTGGCAAGTGGAGATGCGGAACTCAGGGCGGCGGCGCAGGGCGCTGGTGAGAAGCTGCGCCTGCATCCGGTTGGAGTCCGCAATAAGGACTGTGATTGCGGACGAGACGGCGGCGGAAGACGGACTCATGAAGCGGGCTCCGAATGAAACGGGACTAGGTAACGTCCTGATGGTAGGTGCGCGCGGGCGAGTACTCAAGGAAACGTGTCAGATAATTTTGGTGAAGCCTTTCAAATCGGGAAAACTGAAGGTGATGCTGTGGAAAGGCGACGGCAAACAAGCCCGCCCATCTGTAAGGTTGGGGGAATTCCTACGGAAATGGCGCAATTTTGCCACTCGCTTCGCACTTTCAGATGTTCCCGCTCTCGTGTGGTTGTGATGGGGTGAACATGCAAGTCTACTTTCGTGGGTAGCCCGTTAGGGGACGGTCCTGTGGGCCTATCAAATGGTCCCCTACGAAGGAAACCCGCGACCCTAACCTGCTTCGCAACGTCTCCTCTCCTCTCGGCGATGACTACTTTAGTAGACAGAACTTCCCATGTCTTGCCGTGGAATCTACATGTAGATACCTTGCACAAAGAGAACCGTGGAGGCTGAGCGGCTCTCGGAATCCAGGAAGTCGAACCCATCATCCATGAGGCCTTTCGTTGGTTGGACAAGAGTTATGGTGATGGGCGTGTCATTAACGCTGCTTTGCGTGGCCGCATTCGCCCAGGAAGAAAAGAGTAAGCAGGACCTGGGTTCAACCTTGCAGTCTTCTCCAACCGGCCAAACCGGGGCTGGGACGGGAAGCACGGCAATGTCGGCTGCGAAACCCGGACAGGCGGACGGCTCGGGAAACCCTCGGCTCGGAGGGGGAAGCCGTCCGCTCTACCGGCTCACACGCAGCGACGTTGTGGCATTGAGTTTCACGTTGTCTCCGGAATTCGACCAGACGCTCACCGTACAACCTGACGGCTATGTCACGCTAAAGGACGCACCGCCCGTTCTCGCCCAGGGACTCACGCTGCAGGAGTTCCATGAAGAGGTTCGGAAGGCGTACACCGGTTACCTGCACGATCCGCAGGTGGCGGTCGCGCTGAAGGAGTTTGAGCATCCCTATTTTGTGGCCGGGGGAGAGGTGGGAAAGCCCGGAAAGTACGAACTGCGCTCCGAGACTTCCATCCTTGAGGCGGTACAGATCGCGGGCGGTTTTACCCACGAGGCAAGGCATTCGCAGGTGCTTTTGTTCCGGCGCGTAAACAACGATGATCTGGTCGAGGCGCATATTTTCAATCTGAAAAAAATGTTGAAGGAAAAAAGCTTAGGAGAGGTCGCGCACTTGCAACCCGGTGACTTGGTATTTGTCCCGCAAAACTCGATTTCGAAAATCGAGCGGTTTATCAGCCGGCCTTCTTTGAGCATGTACGTAAGTTCGACCCAGTTTTAAGCAACGCAGTTTCGATCCCCATGCCAGATCAAATTCTAGTGCGCGGAGAAGAAAAACCGGCGTCCCCGACCATGCGGGAGCTGGCCATGGTCCTATTTCGACAGTGGAGACTGTTTGCAGGCGTTTCAGGCTTGGTTTTTGTGCTGGCCGTGGTCTATGCGTTTGCGGGGGCAACCTATCGGGCACAGGTCCGCGTGCTGGTGCGTCGAGGGCGTTCCGATCCTCCCATGGCCGCACAGGAGAACGCCCCTCCTGATTTTTCCCGGGCAGCGGTCACAGAGGAAGAGCTGAATTCAGAAGTGGAACTGCTAAGAGACGACGATGTCTTGCGCCGCGTAGCGGAGGCCAACGATCTTGCTGCACGCGATTGGTTGCGATGGCTCCGGCCGCGCGAGAAGAAAGCGGCGCGCGTGGAGCGAGCCGCCAAGAAACTGGCCCGGCAACTGGACGTGGAACCGATTAAGAAAACCAATTTGATCGCAGTGAGTTATGACGCGTCTGATCCGCAACTGGCGGCACATGTGCTGCAATCCCTGGCCAGCGTCTACCTGGAAAAGCATATGGAAGTTCACCGGCCAGGTGGACAATTGCATTTCTTCGATCAGCAGACCGGAGAATCCCGGCGACAACTGGAAAAGGAAAATAAAAAGCTGATGGACTTCACGAAAAGTCGCGGCGTGGTGATGGCCGCGCAGCAACGTGATCTGGCCCTGCAACGCGTTGACGAACTCGAAGCTAGTTACCAGCAAACCCAGGCGGAGATGTCGGAGAACGAACATCGGGTTGAGGAACTTAGGTCGCAGTTGAGGTTGCCCGAACGTACCACTACTCAGGTTCGCACCGCCGACAATCCTGAGCTGTTGCGAGCATTGAAGGCGAGCCTGCTGGATCTCGAGTTGAAGAAGACACAGTTGCTGACCAAGTTTGAGCCGAATACACGCCTGGTGCAGGAAGTCGAGCAACAGATCCTTCAAGCCAAGGCTACCATCGCGGCCGAGAGATTGACTCCTCTCCACGATGAAACCACAGACCAGAATGTGAACTATGAGTGGGCCCGGGCGGAACTCCAGAAGGCGCAGGTCCAGATGAAGGGGTTGGAAGCGCGCCAGGCAACTACGAGCGTTCACCTGGCGGGATATCGCACTCTGGCGCGTCAACTGGGCGAGGACGCGATCCTGCAGGATGATCTGACCAGCAGCGAGAAGGCGGCGCAGGAGAATTACCTGCTCTATGTGAAGAAACGGGAAGAAGCACGCATGGGCGATGCGCTGGACCAAGGCGGCATTGTCAACGTAGCCATTGCCGAGCAGCCAGTTGTTCCGGCGCTGCCAGTTTGGCCTGCGGGAGTGGTCGTGGTTGTGGGCTTTGTGGCTGCTCTCACGTCAGGCACAGGAGCGGCATTCGCGGCAGATTATCTCGACCCGGCGTTGCGAACGCCGGATGATGTGTTGGCATGCCTGGAAATTCCGGTCTTAGCTTCGCTGCCGGAAAAGATGGACAGGCGGTTGTCCGCCTGAAGGAGATGACATGGGCACGAATGCGGAGGTGCTGCGAAGGTCCGATCTGATGGGGTTTCCCACTCGAGAAGCAGGGTTGCCGCGGTTGGGCGTTTCCCCCGTGGGGAATGCTTGGGACCCAGCGGCCTTCGCACACGAACAGATTCGGGGCCTGGTGCAGCGAGTGTTCCTAACCAATGGGACGCAAACGCCGAAACAGGTCGTCTTCAGCGCCGCGGACGAGGGCACAGACGTGGCCAGTATTTGCGATCAAGTGGGGCGGGCTCTGGCGCAGGAGACGCGCGCCGATATCGCCATCGTGAGCCGCGGACCGCAATCACGGGAAATGGTGCAGGATTATCCTCGGGAAGTGGAGAGTGGTGCGATCAAATCCTGGTCCGCTCAGATAGGAACGAACCTGTGGCGCGTATCGGGGTTCGGCTTGCGCGAAGGCAGCGAGAAACCAGGGATGGGTCATTATTGGCTTTCCTGCCTCGCAGGACTGCGCATCGAGTTTGATTTTGCCGTAATTCACGGACCGGCAGCGGGGATATCGAGCGAGGCCCTGGTGCTGGCGCAGTTCGCGGACGGAATCATCCTTGTGTTAGGGGCTCACAGCACGCGGAGGGCGGCTGCTCGCAAGGTCAAGCAGACACTGGAAGCGGCGCAGGCTCGAATTCTGGGAACGGTGCTGAGCGAAAGATCCTTTCCCATTCCGGAGCGGATATATCGCCGGCTGTAAATTGCATTCTCCGGGCACGACAGCTCCACCGGGCAAAGATTTCTTGCCGCAAGTTCTGCGGCGTTTCAAGAGCGAAAGTGCTGTGCAAAAGAAAAGAAAATAGCGATGGGACTCAATGAGCGGTAGCTATGGGCTCGCTGCGGCCGCCGTGGCACGTTGCATCGAACCGCAGCCGCGGATGGTTGGGGCGGCCATACAGCGGCAGTGGTTTGCCGTGCAGACACGATACCGTTTTGAAAAAAGGGTTGTGGCACAGCTTCAGCACAAAAGCTGCGAAGTCTACCTGCCTCTGCTGACCGAACACCATTCATGGAGCGACCGGATAAAAGCGGTGACGGCCCCGCTGTTTCCAGGATACGCGTTCGTACATATCGATCCGTCCCTGATTGAGCGGCAAATGGTATTGCAAACCGCGGGGCTGATCGGCTTCGTGAGTTTCGGGGGGATGGCGACGCCCGTACCCTCGAAACAGATTGAAGATCTGCAGTTGCTGCTGCAACAAAAGGGACTCTTCTCATTGCACGCGTTCATACAAGCCGGGCAGCGCGTGCGAATCCGGGGCGGTTGCCTGCAAGGAGTGGAAGGCTTGCTGGTGCAACACGCAAAAGGAAAGCTGGTGATCTCAATCGAATCGATCCAACGCTCGTTGGCGGTTGAAATCCAAGGGTACGAGTTGGAACTGATCTGAAGTGTCTTCTCCTTTTCTCAATCCAGGGCAGGCGAAACCTGAGGGAACCGAGTGGGCTGCGCGGTTGATCCTCGGTTCAGACTCCGCCTGCGGCAGGAAAACGCCGCAGCGGGAAGCAGGGAGCTATGCTGCATTCTCGTCTTCGAGAGCGAGCCGGCTCCCTGGCCCGACAGCGGACGCGGATGCTTTTTCTCCCCGCCCAGCCGTTCCTTCGCAGGTTCGAGTCGGCAAACCCTGGTTGCAATCAGCGCTCGCATGGATTGCCAGCGTTTTGCATTCCGGCGCATTGCTGGCATCGCGATGGGCTGAACGGAAAGGCAACCAGCGCGACGCGGGCGCCATTGGTGGCATGCGAAATGTCCTCATCGTGGGAGCGGGCGGATTGGGACAGCGATTGGGCGGCTACTTGGAAAAACATCCAGAGCTGGGCCGGTCGGTTTGCGGGTTTGTGGACGACTGGAAGCCGTTGCGAAATGGCGTAATCGGCCGAATCAGTGAACTGGCCCAGTTAGCTCGAGCCGGATTTGTGGACGAAGTAATTTTGGCGGGACCACATGATCGGGAAAAGACTCTCCGTGTGGTGCGGGCCTGCCGGCAACTGCACCTGGACGTAAAGTTGGCGCCTGATTTATTCGGCTGTGAGTCGATGTGGGAAACCGAATGTGTCGCGGGTATTCCTCTCATCAGCCTGCATCAGGAGCGACTGCCGGTCACAGGATTATTATTGAAACGCGCCCTGGATGTGGCGGGCGCCGGGACGGCGCTCATCCTGCTGGCGCCCGCGCTGGCTCTGCTTGCAATCGCCGTGAAACTTGATTCGCCCGGGCCCGTGCTCTATGCGGCGCCACGCGCAGGACGCAAGGGCAGACCATTTCGGTGCTATAAGTTTCGCACCATGGTTCAGGATGCGGATGCCCTGAAAGACGCCCTTCGGCAACGAAATCAAAGACAGGGCCCGTTTTTCAAGATCACAGATGATCCGCGAATCACTTGGGTCGGTCGGCTTCTCCGCCGCCACAGTCTGGACGAACTCCCACAGCTTTGGAACGTGTTGAAAGGCGAGATGAGCCTGGTCGGGCCGCGGCCTCATCCGCTGGATGATTTTTCCGGCTATGCGATCGAACACTTGCCTCGGCTGGATGTGCTGCCCGGTATGACAGGACTTTGGCAAGTCACGGCGCGACGAAACCCATCTTTTCAAGCCGGAATAAACCTCGACATTGAATACATCCACCGCTGGAGCCTTGGCATGGACCTGAGGATCCTGCTTAAAACCGCAGCCGTTGTCCTGCGAGGGGGAGGGGAGTGAGGTCGTTGGCTTCTGAGACGATGGCATCGCCCGCTTCGTGGGCCGCAGAAGCAGCCGCGCGCGGCATTCGGATGGGGCTTCGTCCTCTTCAGGCCATGATGACCGCGCCGGTTGCGATGTTTCTAGCGGCGTTGACGGCCATGCTGTTGCGTCCCCCCGATGTGGCATTTTACGAAATCGACCGCGTCGCCTTCGTATTGTTAATCGTCGCGGTGGCCGGACGGGCAGTCGTGACGGGCCAGCGCATGTTGGTGGTTGAGCGGGCGACGTGGCCCATGATCGGGCTGACACTCGTGGCGGTTGCGAGCGCCGTGCAACAGCCGTTCGACCCCCAGACCTGGTCCTTGGTCGCGGCGAAGTTTTTCGTGCCATTCGCCCTGTTTCACTTGGCGGGTCTCGTATTTCGAGAGGAAAGGCGGATTCGGCAGTTCGAGGTTTTTGCCCTTGTCATACTTGCCTATCTCTCTTTCACATCGATCGCCTTTCTGGTGGACGCGAAGTCATTGATTTTTCCGCGCTTCATTCTCGATGAAAGCCTCGGCTACCACGCCGACCGGGCGCGAGGACCACTGCTTCAGGCCGTGGCAAACGGTGTTTCTCTGAATTTGCTGGGCGTGCTCGCGCTGCACGCCCTGCTGCGTGGAAGAATACGCGGACTCAGAGCCGGCGTGCTATTAGCCTCGCTTCCGGTAGCGATCCTGGCGACGATGACTCGTGCCGTCTGGGTCTCGTTCGCACTCAGCGTCGCGCTGCTGATCTTTCGCTCGCACAACCGGCGGCTGCGGCGTTTCTGCGTCGCAGTGGCGATTGTAGGCTCTCTGGGATTAGTCGTTACTTTGAGTTTCGATGACCACCGCCGTGCGCTTGCGGACCGGCTGCATGAATCTGGCCCACTCGATTTTCGGCAGGCCGTCTACGCCGGCGGCTGGCAGATGTTTCTGGAAAAACCACTTACCGGATGGGGTGTAAACCAGATGCCCGCGGAGTTGGCGCGGCACGTCAGCGGCTACAAGGAGAAGAAAGATTTGGATCCGCACAATACCTACCTGGAACTGCTGGTGGAGCACGGCATCCTTGGCTTAGGACTCTATGCATGGCTGATGTCGGAGATTTTTATGCTTGGACGCGGCCTGGTTCCGCGAGCCGAACGCGATGGAGTTCTGAATCAGCAGTTCCATGCCATGTGGCCGGTATTGCTTTTCATTTATTGGGCAAATGCAACTGTCGTGGTGATGAATTATCAGTTTGTGAATAGCCTCCTGTTCACGATGGCGGGAATGCTGGCGGCGCAGCACCGGCGCGCTGTGAACGAGCTGGCAAGCAAAGGTCCCTCGATCCACGCATTTCACGCTTCCGTTGCTTAATTCTTACTTCTTTCGACCTCCGGGCATTTTGATTTTGTGTTGACCATCGCTTATCTCGCAAATCGGTTTCCCGCTTCCGTGGAGCCCTATGTGGGCGAAGAGATCCAGGAACTGCGGCAGCGCGGAGTCGAGCTCATTGCGGGCAGTGTGCGCAAACGAGATGCAGCCCAATGCGGGCACGTTGGCGCAGATTCCGAAGCGGAGATTCTCTCCCTGCAGCCTCTGAGACTGCTGCGTCTACTGCGAGCCCTCGGATTCGCAGCAAGCCGATGGGAGCGAATTGCCGGCCTAATGACGCGAATACTACTGCGAGGGAAGGAATCGCCCAGGCGCCGGCTGAAAGCCCTGCTGCACACATGGCTGGGCGCATACTACGCCGGGCTGTTGCGGGAACGCGGCGTGACTCACATCCATGCCCATCACGGCTATTTTGGTTCGTGGATTGCGATGACGGCGGCGCGCCTGCTGGGCGTGAGTTTCAGCCTGACGCTGCACGGGTCGGACCTGCTGCGCGACGGCGTCTACCTCGAGACGAAACTGAAAAATTGCCGGTTTTGCGTAACCATTTCCGAATACAACCGGCGCTACATTCTGGAGCATTTCCCGGCAATCGACCCTGGCAAGATCGTGGTCTCGCGCCTGGGAACTGATGCGCCGGAGCATGCTGGATCTCGACACAGGTTTTCTGGCAGCCCTCACCCATTCACTCTGCTGGCCGTTGGGCGCCTGCATGCGGTCAAAGATCACGCATTCTTGGTTCGCGCTTGCGCTCGGCTGCGCGATCAGGGCCTCGACTCCGAATGCTTGATTGCAGGTGAAGGACCGGAGCGGCGACGCTTGGAAGTGCTGATCCGGGAAAACCGCCTGCAGCGCCGGGTCACTCTGCTCGGCCATGTGCCTCGATCACAAATCGATTCACTCTACCGGCGCGCGGATGTGGTTGCGCTTACCAGCCGCAGCGAAGGAATTCCGCTAGTGTTGATGGAAGCGATGGCACGCGGCACAATCGTGCTCGCCCCTGCGATCACCGGAATTCCGGAGATTGTCGTTGGCGGAAAGACCGGATTCCTCTATCAGCCGGGTGTGCTGGAGGACTTCGTGGCGAGAATTTTCTTCCTGCAACAACTGATGCGTGCGGAGGATGGCAATACCGTAAGCCGTCTGGATTGGATTCGTCATGCGGCGCGAGTTCAGGTACTTCACAACTTCAGTCGCGGAATCAACCTGGCTCGCTTTGGCGACCGGTTCCTGCAACGGATCGTAACCGCGGAGTTCTCACCTCAAGACTGGAGCTCTCCTCATGAGGATTTTGTATTGCAACAAATATAACTACGCATTCAGCGGCACCGAGGTTTACCTGTTCGAAGCCATGGAACTCATGCGTTCCATGGGACACGAAGTGGCGCTCTTTTCCATGGCCGATTCTCGCGGCAAACCCACACCGTATGATCGCCACTTCGTGCCGCACATCGATTTCAAGAACCAGAGCGGTTGGTTCCACAAGGCGCGCCTGGCGGGCCGCGCGATTTATTCACGCGAGGCCCGGCGGCGCATTCGGGCGATGATCGCGGAATTCCGGCCGGATGTCGCCCATGTGCGGAACATTTATCACCATCTGTCACCGTCGATCTTATGGGAGTTGAAAGCGCAGAACGTTCCGGTCGCCTACCACGTGAACGATTTCAAAGTGCTGTGTCCCAGCTACAACATGGTCGCACACGGCGAAGCCTGCGAGGCCTGCAAGGGCGGTGAGTTCCTGCGCGCGCTGAAGGAGAAGTGCTATCCGGGGTGGGGCGCGCGGATGACGCTGGTGGCGGAGGCTTACGTGCACAAATGGTTGGGGACATACCGAAAATGCGTGGATTGCTTTCTTGCACCCAGCCAATTCGTACGCGACAAGTTTGTCGAACACGGATGGGATTCGGCCCAGATCGAGGTTCTGCCCCACTTCCAGAGAATCAGACCGGCTGCAACGCGCACCCCGGAAGACGCTCCACTGCTTTACTTCGGACGGTTGTCGCTGGAAAAAGGAGTAGCCGATTTGCTGCGTGCGATGAAGCGCCTGCCAAATCTCCGCCTGATCGTTGCCGGGGACGGACCGGAGCTGGCCAGCCTGCAGCAGTTGGCCGCTGAACTGGAATTGGCTAACGTAGAGTTTGCCGGCCACCTGAGCGATGCCGCATTGGAAAGCGCGATTGCCACTTCCCGCTTCACCGTGCTGCCGTCGCACGCCTATGAAACCCTGGGCAAGACGATTCTTGAATCCTACGCGCGGGCGCGAGCCGTGATCGCGACCGACCTGGGATCGCGGCGGGAACTCGTTCACGCGGGCAAGACTGGAGTTTTGTACGGGACCGGCGATGTAGAGCAACTGGCATCCGCTATCCGGTTTCTCAGTTCACAACCTAACCTCGCGGACGAGATGGGACGAGCGGGCCTTGAGCAGATGCGACAGAACTACACGCCGCAGGCGCACTACGACGCACTGGTTGGTTTGTACGAACGCTTGTCTGCTGGAAAGAGACGAATTTCAAATACGTCGACGCGGAAAATGCCACGCCCGGTTGACGCTCCGCCCGTGGTCGCGCAGAAAACAGCGCTCCGCATCGCCTTCATCGGTGGACGGGGCGTGGTCTCAAAGTACAGCGGCATTGAAACTTACTACGAAGAAATTGGGAAGAGGCTGGCGGGAATGGGGCACAGAGTCACGGTGTATTGCCGGTCCTATTTCACTCCGCCGGGCAGAAAACACAACGGCATGCAGGTGGTGCGCCTGCCGACAATCCGGTCCAAGCATCTGGAAACGCTGGTGCACACGTTTCTAAGCACGCTGCATGTTCTCTTTCGGCCTTGCGATATCGTGCACTATCACGCGCTTGGGCCGGCTCTCTTTTCCTTTATCCCGCGTCTAGTGGGAAAGAAAACAGTGGTCACGGTGCAGGGGCTGGATTGGCAACGCAAGAAATGGGGGCGCATAGCTTCGGCCGTTCTGCGGCTTGGGGAACGCGCGGCTGTGAAATTGCCCACACACACGATGGTGGTCTCACAAGCGTTGCAGAAGTACTACATGGACGTCCATGGAGCGGAGACGTCTTACGTACCGAACGGAGGCTTGCTGCGCGAGCGGCGTTTGCCGGACAAAATCTTCGACTGGGGCCTGGAGCCGGAGAAATACATTTTGTTTCTCGGAAGATTTTCTCCGGAAAAAGGTTGCCACCTGCTGGTCGAGGCATACGAGAAATTGGAAACCGACGTAAAGCTCGTAATGGCGGGGGCATCGAGCTACTGCGACAACTACTCACGAGAGTTACGGAATCACGTCAGCGAACAGATCAAGCTTCTGGATTGGGTATCCGGAGAACAGCTCGACGAGTTGCTGACGAATGCCATGATATTCGTCCTGCCGTCCGATCTGGAGGGCTTATCGTTGGCGCTGCTGGATGCGATGGGCGCCGGGCTGTGCGTGCTCAGCAGTGACGTTGCCGAGAATCGAGAAGCCGTGGCCGACGCTGGCTTCACCTTCCGGCGCGGTGACGCTGCAGATTTGGCCGACCGCCTGCGATTCCTGATCGCAAATCCAGCGGTGCGTGAGGCCGCGGGGAAAGCCGCCAAACGCCGTATCCACGAGAATTATCAGTGGCCGCAGATTGCCGCGGAGATCGAAAGGGTCTATCTCGAAATGATGGGCTGGGAGTCGGCAGAAACGCCGGCCAGAAAGCCGATTGGCCACGCGGTAACTGCCGCACCGCCGCAGCAGCGAAAAGCGGGGTAACGCATCATCCCTCGCAGTTGCTCGAAACACTCTTGCCCAACGCAAAAAACGAATGCTTCACAAAGAGGACGGGGAATCCCGTCCTTTTTGTTTACAATGAACGGTTCGCTCGCGGAATGCGGCGGTATCGCGCGATTGCGCGCCAGTGATCCAGACCAACCACCGAATATGGAAAATACGATCCTCGTCACTGGTGGCGCAGGTTTTATCGGGTCCAACTTCATCCTGCAACGAATGGAGCGGGATTCAGCCTCCATTGTGAATCTGGACAAACTTACCTACGCGGGCAATCTGCGCAATCTGGAAACCCTCGCCAACGAGCGCCGCTACGAGTTTGTGCATGGAGACATTGCAGACCGCAGCCTGGTACGCAGTCTGTTGGAACGCCGCAAACCACGGGCTATCGTGCATTTTGCCGCCGAGAGCCACGTGGATCGCTCCATCCGGGGGCCGGACGATTTCATCCGCACCAACGTAGACGGAACTTTCGCTCTCCTGGAGGTAGTGCGGGCGTATTGGGGAACTCTGGCCGGGCAGGAGAAGACCGACTTCCGCTTTCTGCACGTTTCCACTGACGAGGTCTATGGGTCGCTGGGGCCTAAAGATCCTGCTTTTTCTGAAACAACTCCCTACGCCCCCAATAGTCCATACGCCGCGTCGAAAGCGGCCTCTGACCATTTTGTTCGCTCCTACCATCACACTTACGGTTTGCCGGTGCTGACCACGAACTGCTCGAATAATTATGGACGATTTCAATTCCCGGAAAAATTGATACCGCTCATGATCCTGAACGCGCGTGAGGGTAAGCCACTGCCCGTTTACGGCGATGGACAGAATGTTCGCGACTGGCTTTATGTTGAGGATCACTGCGCAGCCATCGCCACTGTGCTTACACGAGGACAAGTTGGACAGACGTACAACATCGGAGGTGGGAATGAGAAGCGGAACATCGACATCGTGGAAACCATCTGCGACATTGTGGATGAGACGGCCGGGCGCCGCGGGGCGCCACGCCGCAGCCTGATTACATTTGTGAAGGACCGTCCCGGACACGACCGGCGTTACGCCATGAACGCAAGTAAGATGGAACGGGAACTCGGCTGGCGGCCGCGAGAAACCTTTGAGAGTGGAATTCGCAAGACGGTGCGTTGGTATTTGGAAAACGAAGAGTGGGTTCGCGACGTAACCAGCGGCAGCTACCGGCAGTGGATTGAAACACACTACTCTTCTTGATTGCTATGAACCGCGGGCCGTGGCATAAGGGCCCGCCATTCGTCCGAAAAAATCGCTCTATGATGCAAGCTTCGACTTACAAGGGAATCATTCTGGCGGGAGGCTCGGGAACCCGCCTGTATCCCGTGACTCACGCCATGGGGAAGAGTCTGCTTCCGGTATACAACAAGCCCATGATCTATTACCCGCTGTGCACGCTGATGCTGGCGGGAATTCGCGACATTCTTCTCATTACCACTCCCGAAGACGTGAGCAAATTTCAAGCGCTGCTGGGTGATGGAAGTCAGTTCGGCATCCGGTTGCAGTACCAGGTACAGCAAAAGCCGGAGGGAATCGCTCAGGCTTTCTTGCTGGGTGAGGCGTTTCTTGGAGCCAGCCCTAGCGCCCTGGTGCTGGGCGACAATATTTTCTACGGGCACGATCTGGCCAAGGATTTGCGGGACGCGGCCACCAAGGCTCAGGGCGCACGCGTATTCGCGTACCCGGTGCACGATCCTGAACGGTACGGTGTCGTGGAATTCGACCACGCCGGACGGGCTCTCAGCATCGAGGAAAAGCCCAGCAGTCCGAAGTCACGTTACGTGGTGACCGGACTTTATTTCTACGATGACCAGGTTGTGAGAATCGCGAAGTCGCTGAAGCCCAGCGCGCGCGGCGAATTGGAAATCACCGACGTGAACAAGGCGTACCTTGAGCGCGGTCAATTGGAAGTCGTGGTCATGGGACGAGGTATGGCCTGGCTGGACACGGGAACGCACGAATCTTTAATGGATGCATCGCTCTACATCCAAGCCATCGAAAAAAGACAAGGGCTGATGGTGGCATGTCCGGAAGAGATTGCGCTGCGCTCCGGTTACATCACCGCGGCGCAGGTGGAAAAAATCGGGAACTCGATGAAAAACAATACTTACGGCGCATATCTGCTGCAACTTTTGCGGGAGAAGGTATTCTGATGAATGCAGTTCAGGTAGTTCGCCCTGCGATGGACGCGCTCAATAAAATTCCGACGTCGCTGCCTGGAGTATTCATCCTCGAGCCACGCGTGTTCGGCGACGAGCGCGGATTTTTCTTCGAGAGCTATAACCAGCAACTCATAGCGGATGTGGGAATTACCGACAAGTTTGTGCAAGATAACCACTCGTGCTCCTCTCACAACGTTCTGCGCGGATTGCATTATCAGGTAAAGCATCCGCAAGGAAAACTGGTGCGCGTCGCCGACGGAGAGATTTTGGATGTCGCCGTAGACATGCGCCGCAGTTCTGAAAGCTTTGGCCGCTGGGAGGCGGTGCGGTTGTCGGGTGAGAATAAGCGCATGCTGTGGATCCCCGCGGGCTTTGCGCACGGCTTCCGCGTGCTCTCAGAAAAAGCTCATGTGCTTTACAAAGCTACTGACTTCTACTCACCAGAGCACGAACGCACCCTCGCCTGGAACGATCCCGAGCTGAAAATCAATTGGGAACTGGACGGCATGCCGATTGTATCGGCAAAAGACCAGCGCGGCGCGGCATTTCGCGACGCCGAGAGTTACGACTAAATTCCCATGCGAGTCACAGTTTTTGGAGCCTCCGGCCTTCTTGGCAAGGCGCTCATGCGCGAGTGCAGGGAAGATCCCGTGACCGGGCTCACTTCGCGGGATGCGGACATCCGTAATGCAAAGAGCGTACTGCAGGCGGTGCAGGAGACGCATCCGGAGTGGATCGTGCTGGCTGCAGCCTACACTGACGTGGACGGCTGCGAAGGCAATCCCGAGCTGGCGTTTGCGGTCAACCGCGATGGAGCCGTAAATGTCGCAACCGCGGCCAAACTGGCGGGGGCGCGGCTGGTTTTTCTTAGTTCCGATTATGTATTCGATGGAACGAAGAACACACCCTACGAGGTGGGCGATGCGCGGAATCCGCAGAGCGTTTACGGGCGAACCAAGGCCGAGGCGGAGATCAGGCTGCTAGAGCTGATGCCGGATTGTTGCATCGCCAGAACGTCGTGGCTGTTCGGCACGGGAGGAAAATGCTTTCCCGACACAATCTTGAAACTTGCTGCGGGTCGTGAGGCAATCGATGTGGTAAATGATCAGCGTGGTTGTCCGACGTATGCGATCGATTTGGCACGCGCAATCATGCAATTGTGCAGGAATAACGTGTCCGGAATTGTGCACGTGACGAATACGGGCGACTGCACGTGGTTCGAGTTTGCTCAAGGGATTGTTCGGAGCTTCCGGGCTCGCCACAATCGTGCGGCCCGTGAGCAGCCGGCAGATGGCCAGGCCTGCGCCCCGACCGGCGTATTCCGTTTTGTCGCCGGCTCGTCTGCAGCGTCTCGGAATTGAATTGCCTTCGTGGCGGGATGCATTGCAGCGCTATCTGGAAGAGCGAAGAGACTGAACGCGAGTGTAGCGATTGCCTCGCATCGCGCAGCCCTGCTACGATTGCCCGGGGCTCGCCTGGGATCTCGTGAAATTAATTCAGAACTACATTGATGGCCGCTTCGTGTCCGGGAAACGCGATTTCGCGGACGTGAATCCGGCGGACGGCAATATCATCGCGCAGGTTTCTGAGGCAGATCAAGCGCAAGTCGATGAGGCTGTTCATGCGGCTCGACGTGGGTTGCGCGGAGAATGGGGCCAGTTGGGAGTTCGCGAACGCGCGGCGCGACTGCACAGGGTTGCGGACGCGATTGAGAAGCGGTTCGACTGCTTCGTTGAGGCTGAGGTTGCCGATACGGGCAAGCCAGTCTCATTGGCGACAAGACTCGATGTTCCTCGGGCCGCCGCGAATTTCCGCGTTTTTGCCGACCTTGTGAAACTTTCGGGGCTCGAGTCGTTTCAGACAGAAATTCCAGACGGAACGAGTGCTCTGAACTATGCGGTGCGTAAGCCTCTGGGCGTCGTCGGTGTGATCACGCCGTGGAACCTGCCGCTGCTTTTGCTCACCTGGAAAGTCGCGCCGGCGCTGGCTTGCGGGAACGCAGTAGTGGTCAAACCTTCGGAGGAGACTCCGGCGACAGCTACACTGCTGGCCGAGGCGATGCAGGATGCGGGGATTCCGAATGGCGTCTACAACGTCGTGCACGGCTTCGGCCCGGGGTCCGCGGGAGAATTCCTGACACAACATCCCGACGTCGACGCCGTGACCTTTACCGGCGAATCAAGAACGGGTGCAGCCATCATGAAGTCAGTCGCGCCCACAGTGAAGCCGGTTTCGTTTGAGCTGGGCGGAAAGAACGCGGCGATCATGTTCGCGGATTGCAACTTTGAGGAGGCAGTGAGCGGACTATCCGATGCCGTGTTCCTTAACACCGGTCAAGTCTGCCTGTGCGCGGAGCGCGTTTACGTGGAACGCAAAATCTTCGATTCATTTGTGGAGGCGCTGAAACGGAAGGCCGAGAGCCTGCATCCGGGCTGGCCGAACGACAAGAAAACCGACCTCGGTCCGCTGATTTCCAAGCAACATCGAGAAAAAGTGCTCTCCTACTACAAACTGGCCCAGGACGAAGGCGCGACAGTGGTAACTGGCGGCGGCGTTCCGAAGTTTGGCGACGGTCGGGACAACGGCTTTTACGTGCAACCGACCATCTATACTGGACTTCCAGAATCGGCGCGCTGCGTGAAAGAGGAAATCTTCGGGCCGGTGTGCCACGTCGCGCCGTTTGATTCGGAAGAGGAAGCCGTGGCTATGGCCAATGACACGAAGTACGGCCTCGCGGCATCGATCTGGACCAATGACCTGAAGCGCGGCCATCGTGTCGCTCAGCAAATGAATGTGGGCATTACGTGGGTGAATTGCTGGTTCTTGCGTGACTTGCGGACGCCGTTTGGTGGGGCGGGACTTTCCGGCATTGGCCGCGAAGGCGGAATGCACTCGTTGAATTTCTATTCCGAACTGAACAACATTTGCATTCGGCTGTGACGCCTTTGAATTTGCGCGAATGAGATGAGCATGACGGAGGGCAAAGTCGTCGAAGGGAAAGCGACGCCGCGCGGGAAGTATCCCCACGTCAAGCGGGCCGGCGACTTTCTGTTTGTCTCCGGAACCAGTGCGCGCCGCGCCGATAACACGATCGCCGGAGCCGACGTCGATCCACTGGGCACTACGCGGCTCGACATTCGCTCGCAAACGCGCGCGGTGATCGAGAACATTGCCGACATTTTGCAAAGTGCTGGAGCGCGATTGCAGGATGTGGTCGAGGTTTCCACCTATTTGGTGAACATGAATGACTTCGCCGGCTACAACGAGGTCTACGGAGAATTCTTCGGATACGATGGTCCGGCTAGAACCACCGTCGCCGTTCATCAGTTGCCGCATCCGCACTTGCTGATTGAGATCAGAGCCACGGCATACAAGCCGCTGAAATAGGAGACACGATGGCGTCCATCAAGAATCTGAAAGCTTTCAATTTTCAGGCGTGGATCGAAGAGCATAAGCAGAAGCTCAAACCGCCCGTAGGAAACGCGCAGGTGTGGGAAGACGGAGAGATGATGGTGACGGTGGTGGGCGGGCCCAATCAGCGGCGCGACTATCACGACGATCCCACGGAGGAATTCTTCTACCAGTTAAAAGGGAACATTTCTCTCCGCATCATGGAGACACCCGGCAAGCCGCCGCTGGAAATTCCGATCAAAGAAGGCGAGATTTTCCTTTTACCGAAACACTTACGCCACTCGCCACAGCGGCCGGCAGATACCATCGGAGTAGTCGTCGAAGTGCCGCGCCCCGAAGGCTCTCTGGACGCGTTCGAATGGTACTGCCCGAACTGCCATCAGTTGGTCTATCGCGCTGAAGTGAAGCTGAAAAGCATCGTCAAGGATCTGCCGCCGCTGTTTGAGCAGTTCTATTCGAACGAGAGTAGGCGCAAGTGCAAGCATTGTGGCACGATTCATCCAGGCAAATGAAGCATGCAAGTCATCGACATTCACAACCATTTTTTCCCCAACTCCTGGCCTGACCTGGCGGCGCGGTACGGTACGCCAAACTGGCCCTGGATCAAACACACCGAGCCGGGGAAAGCTGAAATTATGGTGGGGGATCGATTCTTCCGCCATATTTATTCGGCGTGTTGGGATCCGGAAGTTCGGCTGCAGGAGATGGATCGCGATGGCGTCAACTTGCAGGTTATTTCGGCGACGCCCGTGCTATTCGCATATGAGCGTCCGGCGGAACATGCGCTGGATTGCGCGCAACTATTCAATGATGCCGCGCTTGAGCTTTGCAGCCGCGGTAAAGGCAGGTTGAAATCGTTTTGCCAGGTCCCGCTACAAAATATTGATGCGGCTTGCAAGGAACTCAGCCGCTGCATGCGAGCTGGACATGTCGGCGTGCAAATCGGCAATCATGTTGGCGGGAAGAACCTCGATGATGCTGGAATCGTAACCTTTCTGCAGCACTGCGCGGGCGAGGATGCGGCCGTGCTCGTCCACCCCTGGGATATGTTTGGCATGGAGCGCATGCCGAAATACATGATGCCGTGGACGGTGGGCATGCCGGCGGAGACCCAACTCTCCGTTGTCGCATTGATGTTGAGTGGTGGATTTGACCGGCTGCCGAGCACTTTGCGCATTTGTTTCGCGCACGGTGGCGGAAGTTTTGCATACTTGCTTGGGCGGCTGGAAAATGCCTGGCATCATCATCCAGTAGCGCGCGGTGAGTGTGAATTTCCACCAAGCCACTATCTCAACCGTTTCTGTGCGGACTCCGCGGTGTTCGACCAGCGGGCGCTGCAATTCCTGGTGGGAACGATGGGAACGGATCGCGTGATGCTCGGTTCGGACTATCCCTTTCCGCTGGGTGAAGAACGTGTAGGGTCGCTCATCCGCCAGAGTAATTTACCGCAACAGACCAAGAATAAACTTCTGAGCGGGAATGCAATCCGGTTCCTGGGATTTAAAGCCGAGTCGCGTGAGACCTGGGTTCATGAGTCGGGTGCAGTCGCTGGTTCTGCTCCGCTTACGCCTGAGCGGGGCCAACTCACCTACAGCTCTTACTTAAAAGTTCCGGAACTCTTGGATTTGCAGCAGCCGCAGTCTTCCCCGCAGCACCACGATGAGATGCTCTTCATTATCGTGCATCAAACCTACGAGTTGTGGTTCAAGGAGCTATTGCATGACCTCGACGCAGTCGTTGCGAATTTGCGCAGGGCTGGAGCAGCTCCGCAGTCGCACGATGACGTCTATGAGGCGGCCCGGCTGCTACGGCGGTGCACCGAGATCACTCGCGTATTGGTGGAGCAGTTCACGATTCTGGAAACAATGCTGCCTACGCATTTTCTCGCATTTCGTGGCCTGCTGGAGCCGGCGAGCGGATTTCAGTCCGAGCAATTCCGCGAGATCGAATTCCTGTGCGGCTTGAAGGACGAGAAGATGCTTCGCTATCACAGGCCTACGCCGGAGGCCTACGCAACTCTGAAGCGCCGGCTCGAAGAGCCGTCGCTGCATGACGTGTTCTTCGGAGCTTTGCAAGCCATGGGTAAGCTGGCGCCGCCCGCCGAGGGGGCGAGTGATAGGCAAAGATTTGAGGCGCGCGCCCGCGCTGTCCATGCGCTCTACAAGGATGAACATCATCATCGCGACTGGATCGATGTGTGCGAGCGGTTGACTGAGTTCGACGAGTTGGTCGTGAGCTGGCGCTTGCGCCACATTCAACTGGTTGAGCGCATCATCGGGCTGCGCATGGGTACGGGCGGGAGTTCGGGAGCGTCCTATTTGAAGCTCACTCTCGACAAAAAGTTCTTTCCCGAGTTGTGGGAGGCAAGGACACTACTGACCGAATGACGCGTTACGTCGTGCGCTTTTGATCGTCAACAAATTGCCCGTCGAATCCATGAAGGCCACATCCGACAAAATCACACTAATCGGCGCCGGACTGAACGGTCCCCTGCTGGCAATTCTCCTCATGCAGAGGGGACTCGCAGTCGAGATTTATGAGCGGCGTCCGGACATGCGGCGCGTGCGCATGAGTGCCGGAAGGTCCATCAATCTCGCGCTCTCGACCCGTGGCATTCACGCCTTGCAGCAAGCCGGCCTGTGGGAGCGGATGCGGAACATCATCATCCCGATGAAAGGCCGGATGATGCATTCAGTTGCTCGAGAACTGACGTTCCAGCCGTATGGGAAGAATGAGACGGAGGTCATCAACTCGATTTCCCGGGCAGAGTTGAACATCGCGCTTATAAACGCCGCGGAGGAACACGGCGCGACCATCCATTTCAATCGGCGCTGTGCGGGATACGAACTGAAAGCAGGGGCAATACGATTGCGCAACGAGGAAACGGGAGAAGAGACGACCCGAGAAATTGGGGTCGTGATTGGGTGCGACGGTTCGGCATCGGCGATTCGAGCCGAGATGTTCAAGCTGAACCGCTTCAACTTCTCACAACAATATCTGGATTATGGGTACAAGGAGTTGACGATTCCCGCCGGAGCGAAAGGTGAACATGCGCTCGAGACTCACGCCCTGCATATCTGGCCACGCGGCAATCACATGCTGATTGCGTTACCCAATATTGATGGTACGTTCGCTTGCATTCTGTTTCTTCCCTTCGAGGGCGCGGACAGTTTTGCCGGCCTGATCACGTCGGCGCAGATAAAACAGTTTTTCGAGTCTCGTTTTCCGGATGCCGTTCCGCTGATGCCGCAGCTGGCCGAGAACTTCTTCGCCAATCCAACAGGTGCGATGGTCACCATCAAGTGCTCGCCGTGGCATGTGGGAGGACGATCCCTGCTTCTCGGCGATGCAGCTCATGCCATCGTCCCATTTTTCGGTCAGGGAATAAACTGCGGATTCGAAGATTGTACCCGCCTTGCCGGGTTGCTCGACAGGTACGGCGCAGACTGGCCGCGCGTATTCGCCGAGTTCGAGACAGAACGCAAGATAAATACCGACGCCATCGCGGACATGGCCATTGAGAACTTCGTAGAGATGAGGGATCGAGTTGCGGACCCACGGTTCTTATTTCGAAAGAAAGTGGAATTGGCCCTGGAAGCAAAATATCCGCAACTCTTTGTGCCGAAGTATGCCATGGTCACATTTCACCGCATTCCCTACTCTGTTGCATTGGCGCGCGGCGTGGTTCAGGACCGCATGCTCGCTGAACTCTGTGAGTCCATCGATCGGGCGGAGGATCTCGATTGGGAACAAGCGGACCGATTGATTCACCGCGATCTCACTCCGCTGGAGCTTAGTGAGTGACAGACCTCAAGCCGCAACCAGAGTTTCGACTTGGCGAGGACTTTGCGCTCGCGATGGATGAACACGATCCGCTAAGGGTCTACCGTGAGCGTTTCTTGATCCCCAAGACAAGCAGCGGTAATTGCGTGTATCTGTGCGGTCACTCGCTCGGCCTGCAGCCTAAGACCGCAGCGGCCTATGTTGAGCAGGAATTGAAAGACTGGGCCGAACTGGGCGTAGAAGGCCATTTTCACGCAAAGAACCCGTGGATGCCCTACCACCGATTACTCACCGAACAGACCGCGAAACTGGTCGGAGCAAAGCCTCTCGAAGTTGTGGTGATGAATTCGCTCACCGTGAACCTGCACCTGATGATGGTTTCGTTTTACCGCCCGACGAAGGAAAGGCACAAAATTGTCGTCGAGCGTGGAGCTTTCCCCTCCGATCAGTATGCAGTGAAGTCGCAGATTGTTTTCCACGGCTTTGACCCCGCGACTGCACTGATCGAGTTGTCACCGCGGCCAGGGCAGTCCTGCTTGCGCGAGGAAGACATTGAAGCCCTGATCGGACGCGAGGGAGATGCCATCGCGCTGATCATGTTGGGAGGCGTGAATTACGCGACGGGCCAGGCGTTTGACATGGCGCGAATCACGCGCCTGGGGCACGCGCAGGGCTGCGTAGTGGGCTTCGATCTCGCTCACGCAGCCGGCAATTTGCTTTTGAAGCTCCATGAGTGGGGCCCGGACTTTGCCGTGTGGTGCAGCTACAAGTATTTAAACGGTGGCCCGGGATGTGTGGCTGGCTGTTTTGTTCATGAACGGCATGCTCGCGCATGGGGTCTGCCTCGCTTTGCGGGCTGGTGGGGTCACGACGAAGGATCAAGGTTCGAGATGGGGCCGGACTTTCGGGCGATGACTGGCGCCGACGGCTGGCAGTTGAGCAACCCATCGATTGTCAGCCTGGCTGTCCTGCGCGCGTCGATGGACATTTTCCACGAGGCAGGCATGGAGAGGCTAAGGGCCAAAAGCGTGTCGCTGACCGGTTATCTGGAGTTCTTGCTAAGTCAAGAAGCATCGCCAAACTTCTCAATTATCACGCCGCGCGAAAAGGACCGTCGCGGCGCGCAAATTTCGATTCGCCTCCGTCAGAACGGTAGGAGCGTGTGCGAACGGCTAGCCCGGGAAGGTGTAGTGGGCGACTGGCGGGAGCCGGACACTTTCCGGGTGGCCCCCGTTCCTCTGTATAACTCCTATCGGGATGTTTTTCACTTTGTTCAGCGATTCACAGCCGCGATCAAGTAAAACCGCATGGCATGTTCCTGCTTCCTGTGCGATTACTTCGGTAACATCCGCGCCTTTAAGCCGAAACATACACTCTTAAATGTGAGTTCAATTTCCGTAAAGCAATCCAGCAAATGGACGGGAATCGTGTGCGCAGTCGTATGCGTTCACCTGTTGGTGTCTCTGCTGGCTCCGCGCGGCACTGGACTCACCGCTTTCGGCGATCTGACGCAGTCTGCTCTGTTGTTGTGGGCAACGCTAGCCATTCTCGCGAACATCAGGACCAGCTACAAAAAAGCCCAACTCTTCTGGGTTCTTATGGCAGTCGGTTGCGGGATGTGGTTGTGCACGCAGGTTCTCTGGACCTATTTCGAGGTCTTCCTGCGGCAGGAGGTGCCGAATCCATTCGTCGGAGACGTGGTCCTGTTCCTGCATGTCGTTCCCATGATGGCGGCTCTGGTTGTGCAGCCGCATGTACGGCAGGATGACCATTCCCTGCGGCTGGCCTCACTCGATTTTTTTCTGCTGCTGGCGTGGTGGCTTTATCTCTATCTGTTTATCGTGATTCCGTGGCAGTATGTTTCGCCGGATGAAGTGGTGTACGGCCGTAGCTTCGATTTGCTCTATGCCTGCGAACAGATCGTTTTGATCGCAGGGGTAGGCTTGGTTTGGAAGCGCAGCCAGGGGCGCTGGCGGGCTCTTTATGGCCAGCTTTTTAAAGCGGCAATTCTTTACGGAGCGGGCTCCATTCTCGCGAGCGTCGCAATCGATTATCACCGCTATTACACCGGAAGCCTCTACGATGTTCCGCTCGTGGCCGGCATGGCGTGGTTCGGAGTGGTGGGTTTCAGTGCGCGCGGGTCTCCGCTTGACCGGCCCGCCGATCAGGAAACGCGCCCGCACCACAGCATGTGGACCGCGCATTTGGCCATGCTGGCCGTGTTTTCCACGCCACTCATGGTGGCCTGGGCGGAATTCGGCGGAGGAACCCCGTCCCAAGTGCGCTCTTACAGGCTGGTGTTAACGGTGGCGGCGATGGTCTTCATGGGCGCACTCGTGTTTATCAAGCAGCACTGGATGGATCGGGAACTGCTGCACCTGCTGCACATGTCGCGCCAGAATCTGGATGAGACCTGCAAACTGAAAGACGAGCTGGAAAATAAAGAACAGTCTCTCAGGTGGCACAGTCAAGAACTGCAACGCAAGAATCTTGAACTGCAGGAGATTTCTTTCACCGACGCGCTCACCGGCGTGTGGAACCGGCGGTATCTCGAAGAGATTCTTGCGGCAGAAGCCGGCCAGGTTCTACGAAATTACGAGCGGGCCCGAGGTGCCGACATTCGCAAGTTGGATCACCGGGATCTGGTCTTCATCATGGTGGATGTCGACTTCTTCAAACAAGTCAACGATCTTCATGGTCATCCCGCGGGTGATCGCTTTTTGCAGCGTGTGGCCGAGCGCCTGACCAAGGTCGTGCGAAAATCCGATGTCCTGGTTCGTTGGGGAGGGGAAGAATTCCTGATCATGTCCCGCTCTGCGGACCCGGCGGGTACGCCCGCATTCTGCGAGCGAATTTTGGACGTCATGGCGTCCGAACCCTTCGATCTCGCGCACGGAGTCCTGGTGCGGAAGACTTGTTCTGTGGGCTGGGCTCCCTTCCCGTGGTGCCGCGGTGCATACGAAGCCCTGTGCGCGGAAGAAACCATCGAACTCGCCGACACAGCGCTCTACCGCGCAAAGGCTGCGGGACGCAATCAGGGTGTGGCAATCCTGCCCGGCGATGGAGCAATCGCGAACCCCAGTGCAATTACCCTGGAGGCGGTGCAAAACGACAACGGTGTTCTGACTCGAACTGTTAATGTAAAGAATTCCAGCGGCACCCATCCTTCTGCCGAAAGCGCATTCTCGAGCGAACAACAACACGCTTGATTTCTATCGCAGCAGTGCGTCGGGCCGCTTGACCTACGTCGCTGCGTTGAATACAGTGGGAACCGCCTTGCCGGGCACGACTTTCGCCTGGCTGAAGAGGCCGCGCCAATCATAGAATCGAAATTTATGAGGCATACTCCACGATGAATGCAAAAACTTCCCGCCAGACTGGCCTGACCCAGAAAGCGCAACTGATGTCGGCATCTGAAATCGAGCGAACCTTGGTGCGCTTGGCGTATGAGATCGTAGAGAAAAACGGAGGCGCCGAAGGTTTGGGTCTGGTCGGTATTCGGCGTCGCGGCGTACCCATCGCAGAACGCCTGGGGAAGATCATCGCCCGCATCGAAAATGCCAAGGTCCCTGTGGGCACGTTGGACATCACTTTCTATCGCGATGATCTTTCGACTCTGGGGCCTAAACCGGTCGTTCAAGACAGGGAGATTGGATTTCCCATCGAGGATAAGAATATCGTTTTGGTCGACGACGTTCTTTTCACGGGACGCACGACACGAGCCGCGCTGGACGCGCTCTTCTCGCACGGCAGACCGCGGCGGGTGCAATTGTGTGTTCTGATTGACCGCGGACATCGTGAAATCCCGGTCGAGGCCAGTTTTGTCGGCCGCAGCGTTCAGACCACCATGAACGAAGTGATCGAGGTCAAGTTGACTGAGATCGACAATGCGGAAAAAGTCCTTTTGATGGAGAGATAGCCCAGCGCAAACGGGGATCAGAAAAGAAAAGGACGGCGGTGAAACCGCCGTCCTTCTTATTTTGGAGCGATCCGCTAGACCAACTTGGTGCAGACCGCCTTGGTCTGCGTGTAATTGTTGAGAACATCGTGGCCCATTTCCCGGCCCCATCCGGATTGTTTGTATCCCCCGAAGGGCAGCGCCGCGTCGAAAATGTTGTAGCAGTTGATCCACACGGTGCCTGCGCGCAGAAGCTCTGCCACGCGGTGGCCTTTGCTGATGTCGCTGGTCCACACGGCGGCAGCCAGGCCGTATTCGCTGTTGTTGGCGCGCGGTAAAATCTCCTCGGGATCGTCGAACGGCATCGCCGTCACCACCGGCCCGAAGATTTCTTCCCGCACCACCTTCATGTCTTCGCGAGTGTTCACAAGAACGGTGGGCTCCACGAAATAGCCTTTGTCTCCTTTCTTGCGTCCGCCCGTGACCGCTGTGGCGCCTTCCGAGAAGCCGGCCTCCAGATAACCGCAGACCCGGCTGAGCTGTTCCTCAGAGACGAGCGGTCCCATATTCGTTTCAGGATCGAGACCTGACCCTACGTTGATGTTCTTGGCGTGTTCGGCGACCCCTTCGACAACCCGGTCGAAGATTGATTTCTCGACGTAAAGCCGCGAACCAGCGCAGCAACACTGCCCATGGTTGAAGAAGATTGCGCTCGCGGCCCCTGGGATCGCCGTGTCGAGATCCGCGTCCTTGAACACGACGTTCGGAGATTTACCGCCAAGTTCCAGCGACACTTTCTTCAAGTTGCCGGCGGCAGCATGGACAATTAACTTTCCAACTTCTGTGGAACCGGTGAAGGCGACTTTGTCCACGTCGGGATGAGCGGCCAGCGCGGCGCCTGCCGTCTCGCCATAGCCCGGAACGATGTTGACCACGCCCTCAGGGAACCCGGCTTCCATGATGAGTTCGCCGAGACGCAGCGCTGAAAGCGGCGTTTGTTCCGCCGGCTTCAACACCACGGTGCAGCCGCAAGCCAGCGCCGGACCCAGTTTCCACGCCGCCATCAGCAGCGGAAAGTTCCAGGGAATGATCTGCCCCGCAACTCCGACCGGCTCACGCAACGTATAGGCGAGATATTTCGCTCCTGGCGTGTAGGGGACCGAGATCGGAATCGTATTGCCTTCGATTTTCGTCGTCCAGCCTGCCATGTAGCGAAACAAATCGACGGCCAATGGCACATCGGCGGCCCGAGCGATGGTGAGGGGCTTGCCGTTGTCCAGGCTCTCCAGATACGCGAATTCTTCGGTGTGCGATTCCAATAAATCGGAGAGTTTCCAGATAAGGCGTCCGCGTTCGGATGCAGTCAACTTCCGCCAGGGTCCCTGGTCGAAGGCTTTGCGTGCAGCCTTTACAGCCTGTTCGATATCTTCACGATCCCCTTCCGCCACCTGCGCCAGAACTTCACCGGTGGCGGGGTTGTAGGTAGGAAAAGTCTTACCGGAAATTGAGCTTACCCACTTGCCGTTGATCAACATCTTGCGCGGCTTGTCGATAAACTCCGCGACCTGCGGATGAATCTGCGGTGACACTGCTATGCCCATAGTTCCTCCTTAAATCGAGCATCAGACAATACGAAAGATCAAGCCAGAACCTGCATGATGTCAGATAAGTTGCCGCGCGGATAAGAACCCGGCAATCATGCTAGCGCCGAGTCAGAACAAAAGCAATCGGGTGTAACCCCGCGTCGCCAGCCGCGCCACGCTCCCAGCTCGCGAACCCAAGATCATTCACCGTAGGGAACCCAAATATTCTTGACCTGCGTCGCATGCTCAAGGAACCAGCGTCCTTCGGCAAGGTTCGGATTGAACCAGTCGATGGCCCGGCCCTCGTTGGTCCACACCTGTTTCAGGTTGCCGACCGACATCGCCTTCGCAGCGGCGGCATTGGCTTCGTCCCCAAACGACCAGATCGCATCCACGTCATCGTGCTCAGTCAGGACCTTCAGCAGTTGCGAAGTAGAACCCGTCACAATGTTCACAGCGCCCCCAGGCACATCGCTGGTGTCAAAGAGGTGATAGAGATCGGCAGTGATGAGCGGGTACGTCTCCGATGGAACTGCGACCACCGTGTTCCCCACAGCGAGCGCGGGCAGTACGAGAGACAGGAAGCCCAGCAGCGGCGCTTCCGTGGGACAGATGATGCCCATGATTCCCAGCGGCTCGTTCATCGCGATCGCAATATTACGGAATGGGGGATTGTGTACGGCGCCATCAAACTTGTCGGCCCAGGCGGCGTAGGAAAAGATGCGCTCAATGCCGAGATCCAATTCGGCTGCGGCTTGCTTGGCGCCGACGACCGGGGTTAGTTCGCGGATAATTTCGTCCCGCATTTGGGAGAGATTTTCGGCGCAGTAGTAAAGAACCTGCGCGCGATTGTGTGCGGTGGCCCTCGCCCACGCCTCCGCTTTGTGGGCGGCTTCGACGGCGTTGCGAATGTCTTTGCGGTTGCCGAGTGATGCTTCGCCCAACAAACGCCCATCTGCTGAACGCACTTCCATGCTGTATCCGGAGTCCGGCCGCACCTGCTTGCCACCAATGTAAAGCTTCACAGTGCGATCGATGGCCGGAGCGCTGGCCTCAGGTTTTCCCTCCGTTTGATCGCCTGCCTGCAGAACCGCGGCTGCGGGCGTGACCGGCAACGCGGGAGCATTCTTGAACCATGAAGGTTGCAAATATTCCAGCAAGCCCTCCCGTCCACCCTCGCGCCCGTAACCGCTCTCGCGATAGCCGCCGAAGCCGCACGAGGCGTCGAACAGGTTCGTGCAGTTCACCCAGACGACACCGGCTTTCAGTTGCGCCGCAACATGCAATGCCACGTTGATGTTCTCGCTCCAAACGCACGCGGCCAGACCGTAGACCGTGTTGTTCGCCAGTTCAACCGCTTCTCTCGGAGTGCGGAAAGTCATGGCAGCGAGCACAGGTCCGAAGATTTCCTGTTGCGCCACGATCGAAGTCGGATGCACATTGCTCAGCAGCGTGGGTGGATAATAAAAGCCGCGCGCGGGCAAAGCGACTTGCGGTTGCCAGCAGGTAGCGCCCTCCGCGATCCCCTGGCCAACCATGCGCTGGATGCGATCCAGTTGTACGCGCGCCACGATCGCTCCAATGTCAATTGCTTTGTCCAACGGAAGGCCGACACGCAGGCTGCTCATGCGCTCCCTGATCTTGCCGATCAAAGTTTCGGCGATACTTTCCTGCATCAACACGCGCGAGCCGGCGCAGCAAACCTGCCCCTGGTTGAACCAGATTCCGTCCACCAGTCCCTCGACCGCGCTGTCCAAATCAGCATCGTCGAAAATGATGAATGGAGATTTTCCTCCCAACTCAAGCGATAAACGCTTGTGACTTGCGGCGGTGGCGCTGCGAATCGCGCGTCCCACTTCGGTCGAGCCGGTGAACGCAATTTTGTCGACGTCGGGATGTTTCACCAAGGCCTCACCGGTAGAGCCGTCTCCGGTGACGATGTTGACGACTCCGGCGGGCAATCCGGCTTCCTGGCAAAGTTCAGCGAGAACGAGCGCAGTCAGAGGTGTGAATTCAGCGGGCTTCAACACCACAGTGTTTCCAGTGGCCAGAGCCGGGGCAATTTTCCACGCCGCCATGAGCAGCGGAAAATTCCAGGGGATAATCTGCCCCACCACACCGCAAGGTTCGTACTCAGGAAATTCCTGCTCGAGAAGTTGCGCCCAGCCAGCGTGGTAATAGAAGTGCCGCGCCACCAGCGGAATGTCGATGTCACGGCTCTCGCGGATAGGCTTGCCGTTGTCCATCGTCTCGAGCACCGCGAGAAGGCGGGAATGTTTCTGCACTAATCGCGCCAGGGCATACAGGTAACGCGCCCGGACATGCGGAGTGAGCGCGCGCCATTTTGGAAATGCTGCCCGCGCTGCCCGCGCGGCGGCGTCGACGTCCGCGGATGAGCCCTGGGCAACGGAAGCCAACTTCTCTCCATTGGAAGGATCAAGCGTTTCGAAATACTCGGCGGTGGCCGGTGCCTGCCAGTCGCCGTCGATGAAGTGTCCGAACCGGTGGTCGTGACGGGCCAACCACGCCTGCGCTTCTTTCGGATCTTCTGGAGCGGGACCGTACTCCATGGTCAAAAACTTTTCAGCTATGCTCATGTCGATCGCTCGATTCCCTCATCGTCCAACAACCCACTCCGCAACTATGCGATGGGATGGCGATACTCCGCCGAGTAACGTCCCGTAACATGGTGCTCGAGTTGCCGCTCGATATCGCCCAACAGTCCACTGGCACCGAAGCGAAACAATTCGGCGCGCATCCACGACTGACCCAATTCTTCTTTCATCATGGCCAGCCAGTCGGTCGACTGCTTTGCCGTACGAATTCCGCCGGCTGCCTTGAAGCCTACAGCCATTCCAGTTCGCTCGGCATATTCGCGGATGGCACGAGTCATCACTAATCCCACGGGCAGCGTGGCGTTCACAGGCTCTTTGCCGGTTGATGTTTTGATGAAGTCGGCCCCTGCCATCATCGCAACGACGCTGGCGCGCGCCACGTTGCGCAAAGTCAGCAGATCGCCGGTCGCGAGGATGACCTTCATGTGAGCAGCGCCGCAGGCCTGTTTGAAGGCGGCAACTTCGTCATACAGCGCCTGCCAGCGTCCGCCAAATACGTGGGCGCGCGTGATTACAACGTCAATCTCGTGAGCGCCCGCTTCCACCGAACGGCGAATCTCTGCAACGCGCTCGGCAAGGGGCGACAAGCCTGCAGGAAAACCGGTAGATACCGCCGCGACGTGAATGGCGCTGCCTTCCAAAGCATGAAGCGCGGTCTCAACGAATGCGTGATACACGCAAACGGCAGCGACCTTCACTTCGAGTTCTTCAATCCCCAACTTGTGTACCAGATCTTGCTGCACCGGATGCCGTGCCTTCGCGCACAGGCGCCGCACACGTTCGTCGGTGTCATCGCCGGAAAGCGTCGTCAGATCCATGCAGGTGATCGCCCGCAGAAGCCATGCCGCCTGCCAATCTTTCTTCACCGTTCTTCGCGCTACCTGTGTCTGGGCACGGCGTTCCACCGCGCTTGTATTCACCCGAACTTCCTGCACCCAATTCAGGTCGAGAGGAATTCCAGAGTTTGGTTGCAGCGGACGCCCGCCAAGAATCGCGACGGAATTCTCAGCGTAAGGCTGAAGCCCGCCAGCTTTTCGCGTCATTTCGTGAACTGCTCCGGGATTGTGATCGGTTGGCACTAGATTTCGCCACACTTTGCGCCCACGCGGGCCAAGCCGCTAGCCGCTTCCCTTGCGTTTTGTAATTGTACGGCAGGAAATCTCGCAACGCGAGGTCGCGGCGTACCTGCCTATCTCTGGGCTTGATTTAAACGTGCTCCAAGAAAAACCGATGAATCTTGGAGCCAGGGTTTACAATGGCCCTCGATTTCGCGGGTCCGCCGCGAAACATTTCCGTTATGAGCAAGAAGAAATTGGCTGGCGGCGTGTCGGCACGACTGCTGCGTTCTGCGAAGAAAGTCATGAAGAACGCGCACGCACCCTACTCGAAGTTCCGGGTGGGGGCAGCCATTCTGCTTTCGAACGGCAAAATCTTTTCGGGTTGCAATGTGGAGAACGCCTCCTACGGAATGACCAACTGCGCCGAGCGCACCGCGATTTTCTCGGCTGTGGCGCAGCTTGGTCCGAAGATCGAGATCCGCGCCGTCTCTGTGGTCAACGACCAGGGAGCGCCCTGTTCGCCCTGCGGCGCATGCCGCCAGGTCATTTACGAATTCGGCCCCGACGCAACGATCTTCTTTCAAGGCGCTAACGGGCCAAAGCAGGCTCATATTACCGAACTCCTTCCAGAAGGATTCCGTCTCCAGTGAATCCGACGCCAGCTCCGACCCAAAACTTCCGCGCCATCGATGCGATCCGCAAGAAGCGCGATGGCGGCGAGTTGTCGCGAAACGAAATCGAGTCTTTGGTCAACGCGTACACATCCGGCGATATTCCTGACTATCAGGTCTCAGCCTGGTTGATGGCGGTGGTGCTGCGCGGCATGACGCGTCCCGAGACTGCGGCGCTGACTGACGCCATGCTGCGGTCGGGCGAAGTGCTCGATCTCTCCTCGCTTCCCAACCGGAAAGTGGACAAGCATTCGACCGGCGGCGTGGGCGATAAGACTTCACTTGTGTTAGCGCCGCTCGCCGCCGCCGCAGGCGTGGCCGTTCCCATGATCAGTGGCCGCGGTCTGGGACACACTGGCGGTACGTTGGACAAGCTGGAAGCAATCCCCGGCTTCAACGTAAATCTTCCGGTCGCTCAATTTCGGCGCGTGCTCGAGACTTGTGGCTGCGCCATGATTGGCCAGACCGCCGAAATCGCCCCCGCCGACCGCAAGCTTTACGCGCTGCGCGATGTGACCGGAACGGTGGAAAGCCCATATCTGATCTGCGCGTCCATCATGAGCAAGAAACTTGCCGAAGGCATTGACGCACTCGTCCTCGATGTAAAAACCGGCTCCGGAGCATTCATGAAGAATGAAAAGGACGCCGCCTTTCTCTCCGAACTCATGGTGGAAACCGGCGAGCGCATGGGCAAACAGATGGTGGCGCTGATTACGGACATGGATCAGCCTCTGGGAAAAATGATCGGCAACGCGCTTGAGGTGGTTGAAGTAGTGGAAGTTCTGCGCGGCGCGGGGCCAGAAGATTTACGCCAGCTCTGCCTCGAGCTTGCGGGCTGGATGCTGCATCTGGGCGGAGTCTCGGATACGGTCGCGAAAGGAAAAGAGCGGAGCGAGAAGCTGATTGCGTCCGGCAAGGCGCTGGAGAAGTTTCGCCAGATGGTGGTGTTGCAGGGTGGAGATCCGCGGGCGATCGACCATCCAGAGAAACTTCCTCAGGCTCAGCATAAGATGACACTTTCCAGTCCGAAGAGCGGATATGTCGCATCCGTGCAGTGCGAACAGATTGGAACCGCGTGTGTCATTCTCGGCGGCGGACGCGAGCGGAAAGAAGACTCGGTTGACCCTGCGGTGGGAATCGTGCTTCACAAGAAAGTCGGGGATGCCGTTTCCGCAGGCGAACCGCTGGCAACGATCCACTACAATGCGGAAGCGCGCGCGGGTCGTGCCAGGCAGTTGCTTGAACAGAGCTATCAAATCGCCGATTCGGCGCCACGCGAAAAACGGCCACTGATCCACCGAGTCATCCGAAAGTCCGGAGAGAAAAACTGAATGGGACGCTTTACTGGAATCCTCGGCCTTTTGACCATGTTGACGTTGGCCTACGCCTTTTCGACCAATCGCCGCGCCATTCAACTGAAAACTGTGGCGTGGGGCCTGGGGTTGCAATTCGCCTTCGCGGTGTGCGTGTTGCGAATCGATGTGGGACGGCGGATTTTCCAGAGTGCCGGCGACGTCGTCAGCCGCCTGCTGAGCTATTCCTATATCGGCTCACAGTTTGTTTTCGGCGATCTCGGAAAGCAAAACTCCCACTGGGGTTTCTATTTCGCATTTCAAGTGCTGCCAACCATCATTTTCATCTGCGCGTTTTTCGCCGTGCTGTATCACTTCGGCGTTATGCAGTTCATCATCAAGATTGCCGCCTGGGTGATGACCCGTGTAATGGGCGCCAGCGGCGCGGAATCACTCAACATCGCAGCCAGCATTTTCATGGGGCAAACGGAAGCGCCGGTGACGATCCGGCCGTTTCTGCCCGATCTGACCCGCTCGGAACTGATGACGGTAATGACCAGCGGCATGGCCCACGTTTCCGGCGGGATCATGGCGGCCTACATTGCATTCGGTATAGAACCCAAACACCTGTTGAGCGCAGTCATCATGACCGCTCCGGGCACACTGCTCATGGCAAAGATGCTCGTGCCCGAAACCGAGCAGCCGAGAACCGCTGGACGCGTGGTGATGCCCGAAGCCGAGGAAAAAACTGAGAAAGAAGAAAATCTGCTGGGCGCGGTCGCCCGAGGTACGACAGATGGTCTGCATATGGCTTTGAACATCGCGGCCATGCTGATTGCGTTCCTGGCTCTAATCGCCCTGGCGGACGGGATTCTTGGTGGAATCCACCATTGGGTGACGTGGTTTCCAGAGAGTCTGGAAAAGATTTTCGGAGCGGTCTTCGCTCCGGTTGCCTGGGTGATTGGCGTTCCGTGGCACGACTGCGGAGTGATTGGAACTTTGCTCGGCACGCGCATGGTGCTGAACGAACTGGTGGCATTTTCCATGCTTGGGCCGATGAAAGCGGCGCTCGATCCGCGCTCGTTCACGATTGCGACGTTTGCTCTCTGCGGTTTCGCCAATCTCAGCTCCATCGGAATCCAGATTGGCGGCATTGGGGCGCTTGCGCCGAATAAGAAAGGCGAACTCGCGCGACTGGGAATTCGCGCGATGCTGGCCGGAACCATGGCAAACCTGATGTCTGCATCAATCGCGGGCATGCTGCTTTAGTCCACACCAAAAATTCGAGAAAGGAATCTCGCGTGAAGAAACTCTGGGCTATCTCTGTTCTCATTTCGTTTTCCATCCTCAGTTTTCAGGCAACCGCGGTAGCGCAGGCCGCGCCTAGGCGGGTAATCATTGACACCGATCCCGGCACCGACGATGCCATGGCCATTATCCTCGCCTTGAATTCTCCGGAGTTCAAAGTCGAGGCGCTGACAGTGGTGCCCGGCAACGTGGATTCGCAACAAGGATTAGAGAATGCGCTGAAGATTGTCTCGCTGGCGAGACGCTGCGACGTTGCAGTCGCAAGAGGAGCGCACCATCCACTGAATCAGAAGCTGATTACTGCGCAATTCTGGCACGGAAAAAATGGGCTGGCGGACGTTGAGCTGCCAGCTTCGAAATGCAAGGCTGATCCCCGGTTTGGTCCGGATCTTATCATTGAGCTGGTCCACAAATACCCACATGAGATCACTTTGATTCCCGTAGGGCCGCTCACTAATATTGCGCTGGCGGTTTCGAAAGATCCGTCCATTGCTACGCTAGTCAAAGATATCGTCATCATGGGCGGTTCGATCGGCGGCGGAAACGTCAACGGAGCGGCGGAGGCGAACATTTACAACGATCCTGAGGCAGCGCAGATCGTTTTCAATGCCGGCTGGATGGTGACGATGGTCGGTTCGGATGTGGGGGAGCGAACGCTGATCACGCGTAAGTATCTCGCGGAGTTGCAGTCGTCTCACGGACCGCAAAGCGACTTCATCGCGAAAATTGCCGACTTCTATTTGAACCGCAGCGAGAAGAGCGGATACAGCGGCGCAGCGATGTATGACCCGCTGGCGGTCGGCATCGCCCTCGATCCATCTTTGGGTACGCTCAAAGAAATGCACGTGGATGTGGAAACGAAAGGTGAGTTTACCCGTGGAGAGACTGTGGCGAACCGCATGGGCTCGAACGAAAACAACGTCCTGCATGGAGACCATTACGAGATCGAAGGCGTTATCGAGCTTAAGCCGAACGCGCGAGTTTGCCTGGCTTCAAATGCCGACCGTTTCTTGAACCTGTTCATCAGCCGGATCCGAGGCAAGTAGGCGGGGCGAGCTTATCGAGAGGGCGGCGCGTAATGGAATCAACGACTTGCCTCTAACCTGCTGATTCCGTTGCGGGCATGGTTGATCGTTTGGAATCATATAGTTAGCCCTAAGTTATTGATTCCAAACGGAAGCCCATTCTGGCGGCAGGGACAAATCCCGTTTCAGTCATCGCGTAGAACGCATGCCAATGGGCCTAGGAGGCACGCAGAGCGACGATCTCACTCGCGGGCAGCCTGGAGGTCATCCGGCGGTTCGTTAACGCTTAAATCGCGTCTAATGCGGTATTTGCTATAAGCTAACATGAGAATGTTTGGCGCTCTAACGTGTTGCTTCGGAAAGAGATCGCTGATTCTCGACTATTTCCTCGAGAATCGGCGCTGCTGAAAACACGAGGCTTAGCATTTAGCCGCACATGCCCTCTAAGTTTTTCAACTCGTGAAGCGTACTGGCACTATCCATTCGCGCGCGCCACTAGGAAGATGGCCAACCCATAGAAGACGAACATCAAGCCGAGGTAGGCCTTGGCGCGCGGCCCCGAGTTCTCGAATTCTTTCCACGCGAGAATTCCCCAGAGCGCGGCGACCATCGGTGCGGATTGACCGATGGCGTAGGAAATGGCGACTCCGGTAAAACTCGCGGCGACCAAATTGAAAACCGTGCCGACGCCCCAGATGCATCCGCCAAGAAGCCCGAGCATGTGCCCTGAGGCAGGCCCGCGGAAAAATCCTGCGAAGCTTACCGGTTCTCCCACCAGCGGGTGCTTCATAAAATAAATATTCCAGAGGAAGCAGGAGAGCAACGCTCCCAGCGTCAGGAACACAGCAGCGCTGTAGGGTCCCAAGGCATTACCGCGAGTCATGGCGTGCGTCATGAATGGAGCCCACAAACCCATCAGAACTCCCGACACTACGCAGGTGATCAGACTTTTCTTTGAAACGACGCGTCCTGCGGCAGCAAGACTTCCGTAAGCTTTGCCGTCCAAGAGCACGGCAATGAATGCGCACGCGACGCCGAGCGCCAGGAAGAGGCCGTTTCCCTTCGGCTGAAGAACGTAGCTCAGAACAGTTCCGACAACCAGCGCAATTCCAATGGAAACCGGAAATGCGACGGCCAGTCCCGCCATGTCAATCGCTGCGACCAGCAACAGATTGGCAAGATTGAACAGCGCGCCGCCGATCAGCGCGTTGACAATGTTTGAAGTGTCCGCCGAGCGCACGTTGTTCAGAAAACTGGAGGAATCGTTTCCCGTGCTTCCCATCGTGAAGGCAAGCACAACTGAGATCAGAAAAATGCCAACCGCATAGTCCCAGTAGAAAAGCTCAAACCTGTATCCCTTAACGCCCTTATAGGTGTTGGCCCACGAGCCCCAGCAAACCGCGCTCGTGATCATCATCAACAGCGCAACCGTCAGACTCGATGGTGTAAACAATCGGTTCTCCTTTGCTAACCGTTTACCTGCGCGTAAGTGGATCTCTTGAGAAACTCGCCCTGTCCAGCGCGGCCCAGGAACTTGTCGCCATCCACTACCACTCGCCCTCGAGACAGAACGACGTCGGGCATGCCTGTGACCTCAATGCCTTCGAACATCGAGTAGTCCACCCGCATGTGATGAGTCTTGGAGCTGATGGTGTGTTTGCGTTTGGGATCGAAAATCACCAGATCAGCGTCGCTCCCCACGGCGATCGTTCCCTTGCGCGGGTACAGGCCGAAGAGCTTGGCCGGAGTGGTGGAAACGAGTTCGACGAATCGATTCACGCTGAAACGGCCCTGGACCACGCCGCCGGAGTAAATCAGACTCATGCGGTGCTCAATGCCCGGGCCGCCGTTGGGGATCTTCGTGAAGTCGTCGCGTCCGAGTTCTTTCTGCTCCTTGAAGCAGAATGGACAGTGGTCGGTGGAGACGACCTGCAGATGATCGCGCTTGAGGCCGTTCCATAACTTTTCCTGATGCCACTTTTCCCGCAGTGGTGGTGTAAAAACATATTTCGCGCCTTCGAAGCCGGGGACGTCAAAGTTTTCGATCGAGAGATATAAATACTGCGGGCACGTTTCGGCGTAGACGGGGAGGCCGCGGTCGCGCGCCTCCCGCACTTTTTCGAGAGCGTCGTTGCAGCTTAAATGTACGATGTAGATTGGCGCTCCGGCGATCTCTGCTAAAGCAATGGCGCGGGACACGGCTTCAGCTTCCGCCGTCGTAGGACGTGTGAGCGCGTGATACTTCGGCGCCTTCTTTCCTTCGGCGAGCGCCTGCTGCACGATCACGTCAATCGCACTTCCGTTCTCGGCATGCATGCAGATGAGCCCACCATTTTTCGCAGTGGTCTGCAGCGCGCGAAAGATGCTGGCATCGTCGAGCATGAACACGCCGGGATAAGCCATGAACAGCTTGAAGCTGGTCACGCCCTCGCCCACGAGGGCATTCATCTCCTGCAGTTGACCGTTGCTGATGTCGGTCACGATGCAATGAAAGGCGTAGTCGCAAACAGCTTTCTTTGAAGCTTTGTCCATCCACGTGTCGAAGGCTCTGCGCAGGGGCTGCCCTTTGTACTGAATGGCGAAGTCGATCAGCGTGGTCGTTCCGCCGAAAGCTGCCGCGCGTGTGCCGGTTTCAAAATCGTCAGCGCTGGTGGTGCCGCCGAAGGGCATATCCAGGTGTGTGTGCACGTCGATGCCGCCGGGCAGAACATATTTTCCGGACGCGTCCAGCACCTTCGTGGCATTCTCTCGCGGCAGGTTTTTACCAATGGCTGCTATCTTGCCGTCAGCGATCGCAACATCCGCCACGTAGGTATCCGTCGCAGTCGCAACTGAACCATTGCCGATGATCGTATCGAAGCCCATCGATCCCTCCACTGATGGCTGAGATTGAAGAAGGAATTCTATGCTAAACTGCCGCTCCTCAGCTTGTGTTATCGCTCGAACAGCGAAAAGGAGCCCGCCATGCAGTTTGGCATTACGCTAAAGCCAGACATAACGGTCGATCGCATCATCGGTTTAACGCGGCAAGCCGAAGCCGCCGGTTTTGAGTACGGATGGCTTTTCGACTCCCATGTTTTGTGGATGGATCCGTACCCTTTGCTCACGCTGATGGCCGCGAATACCCGGCGGATGCACCTCGGCACACTGGTCACGAATCCTGCGGTGCGCGATCTCACGGTTACCTCCAGCCTGTTCGCTACGCTGAATCTGATTTCTGGCGGCAGGATGGAACTGGGCATTGGACGGGGAGACAGTTCCAGACGTGTGCTCGGCAAAAAGCCGGTGAGTTGGTCGCAGTTGGAGACTGCGGTAAAGATTTTCCGCGACCTCACTTCCAGCCGTGAAATTGAATACGACGGCCAGCCGACCAGGCTCACATGGGCCAGAATTCCTCCACGAGTTTGGATCGCCGGATACGGGCCCAAAGTGTTGCACATGGCAGGCCGCGTCGCCGATGGAATCATTCTTCAGTTTGCCGATCCTGATTTAATTTCGTGGTGCCTTGGTTTTGTGAAAGAGGGCGCTCGCGCCGCGGGCCGAAACATGAGCCAGATCGAGGTAATGTCGGCCGCTCCGGTTTGGGTGTCTGACGATCTCTCTGTGGCGCGCGAACGCGTGCGCTGGTTCCCGGCCCTGGTTTCGAACCACGTGATGGATCTCATCCGGCAGTACAAGCCGGAAGATCTGCCTCCAGCGCTTACTGCGTACGTGCAGGATCGCGGCGGTTACGATTACCTGCACCATTGCGAAGTGGATAGCAGTAACGCGAACTTTGTCACCGACGATGTGGTTGATCGTTTTTGCCTGGTGGGGCCGGTTAAGGCTCATCACGAAAAACTGCGCAAGCTGGCCAGCGTTGGCGTGACGCAGTTCAATCTGTATTTGATGTGCGGCGATGAAGAGCAGTCACTCGATACCTATCAGCGCCACGTTCTGCCGGCGTTTCAGGGGACAGAAAAGACGAAACCCTAATCTATGAGGCTGCCATCGGAGCAAGCACCGCCGGGCGCTGAAATTTCATCATCGCGTAATAGGCCACAAAGGAAACTGCGAAGCCGACGAACCAGGAATAATCATAGAGAACGCGCACAGACGGAACCGCCAGCCCAATTAGCGCCGTCCCTGCTCCCAGCGCGAGCGCCATTACCGCGCGCCAATTGAATCCTTTGGAATATTCGTAGATTCCGCCGCGAAGATAGAGGTCATCCACTTGTAGAACGCGTCTTCGCACTACGAAATAGTCGCAGATCATGATGCCCGCGACGGGTCCAAGAAAAGCTGCATAGCCGCCAAGCCAGCCGAGAATAAACGTTTTGTAATCGGCGAGCAGCTTCCATGGCATTAGTGCGATGCCCATAAAGCAAGTGATTACGCCGCCGGTACGGAAGCTGATTCGCCGCGGCCACAGATTGGAGAAGTCATTGGCCGGCGACACCACATTGGCTCCTATGTTGACGTTCAGTGTCGCCAGCAGAATCGCGATCAGCGAGATCACCACAGCGACGGGGGAATGAAACCGGCTGAGCAGTTGCACGGGATCCGAGATGGCGTTCCCGTAGATCACGACTGTGGCCGACGTTACGGCGATGCCGATGAAAGCATAGAGAGTCATCGTTGTCGGCAGAGCTAGGGCCTGCCCAATGGCCTGTTCTCGCTGATTGCGGGCGAATCGCGTGAAGTCCGGAATGTTCAACGAAACCGTCGCCCAAAAACCCACCGTGCCGTTCAGCGCTGGAATCAGGAACTTCAGGAAATCGGCAAAACTGGTGAACCGCGAGGGCGCGGCCAGCATGGGGCCGAAGCCGCCCGCATTGTGGTAGGCCCATGCCAGGAGGAGCAGGCCGACCGCCAGTAATACCGGTGCGCTGATCCCTTGCAGAATGCGTATGTATTCAATCCCCATCAGAATCACAGCGAGATTGATTAGCCAAAACAGAAGAAAGCAAACGGCTGTGCCATAGTGAAAGTGCTTCCATCCTGGCGCGAGCGTGGCCAGCAGCGTGCTGATCGCTTCGCCGCCGATCCAGGTCTGAATGCCGAACCATCCGCACGCCACCAGCGCTCGTAAAACTGCGGCCACGTTAGCACCCAGCACTCCAAACGAAGCGCGAGCCAGCACGGGAAATGGAACGCCATACTTGGCTCCGGGATGAGAGTTCAGCAACATCGGCACCAGCACGATCACGTTGCCGAGAAAAATCGTCAGCACCGCCTGCTTCCAGTTCATTCCACCCTGAATCAAACTTGCCGCCAGCATGTAGGTGAGAATGTTCACCGACATCGAAATCCACAGAGCTGCGAAGTTGTACGTTCCCCAGTGCCGGCGCGAGGCGTCGGCGGGCGCGAGGTCAGGATTGTAGAGAGGGCTGGATTCGATTCGAGAGGTGGAAGTTGTCATTCGCTTTTAGGTTCTTCAGCGCTGAATCCCTACCGACAGTGCTGACAGTGTCTCATCATTGGGCCGGCGGGCGGAACGCCCTCTGGACAGCCGCCGGGACGGCTGCGCTACTTCAGTCCGCCGCTGCGGCTTCTCCGGTCTGTGCGGTAATCGGTCCATAGCTATCGGGACGGCGGTCGCGGAAGAACTGCCACACTTTGCGAACTTCGGCGATCATGTCCAGGTCGAGATATGCCACTACTACTTCGTCTTTATCGCGGCTAGCCTGGGCGATAATTTTTCCGCGCGGATTGCAGAAATAACTCTTGCCGTAGAACTCGCCGATGCTCCACGGCTTCTCGACGCCCACGCGGTTGATGGCGCCCACAAAATAACCGTTCGCGACGGCATGAGCCGGTTGCTCGAGTTCCCACAGATATTCCGAAAGTCCGGCAACCGTGGCGGAAGGATTGAACACGATCTCTGCCCCATTCAAGCCGAGAATGCGCGCGCCTTCGGGAAAATGGCGGTCGTAGCAAATGTAGACCCCGACGCGCGCGTACTTTGTCTCAAACACCGGATATCCGCCGTCGCCCGGAGTGAAATAAAACTTCTCCCAGAAACCGGGATGGCAGTGCGGGATATGGTGCTTGCGATATTTTCCCAGATAGCGGCCGTCGGCATCGATGACCGCGGCAGTATTGAAATAAACTCCAGGCATCTGCTCTTCATACACGGGTACCACGATTACCATGCGATGCTTCGCAGCGAGCTTTTGCATCATGCGCACCGTCGGGCCATCCGGCACGCGCTCGGTCAGTTCATACCAGCGCGCATTCTGCTCCGCGCAAAAATAGGGGCCGTAGAAAAGTTCCTGCAGGCACAGGACTTGCGTTTTCTTTCGCGCCGCCTGCTCGATCAACTTCAAGTGCTTGTCGATCATGGCTTTTCTGATCTGCGCGAGGGGGCGCTCTGTGCTGAGCGCATTGCTGGCTTGAATCAAGGCACAACGCACAATTCGGGGCATGGGACGCGACCTCCGAGGAACGCAACTATAGCAGAAAACTTCTTTGGAATAATCCCCGCGTAACTGTCATTCGCACTCGGTCGCACATGGGACACAATCTGCGTTGACACAAAAGTGGATGCCACATAGACTCGGCAACCTCAGGGTTTTCCTAAGAACCTATGGCCAGACGCCCTCGTATTGCCGTGGTGGGAAGCGCCAACGTCGATCTGACAACATTCACTGATCGATTCCCGAAACCCGGAGAGACTATCTTCGGACAAAAATTCGATCTCGGATTTGGCGGCAAGGGAGCGAATCAGGCGGTCGCTGCCCGTCTTTGTGGCGCGGATGTGTTCATGGTGGCAAGAGTTGGGAGCGACCTGTTCGGTCCCGCGACGATCGAGAACTTTAAAAAACTTGGTATCGACACAACTCATGTGAAGCAGGTTGACGGATTATCCAGCGGAGTTGCGCCAATTTTTGTCGAGCCGAACGGACAGAATCGCATTCTCGTAGTAAAAGGGGCCAACGACTCATTGAAGGCAGCGGACGTTGACGCTGCGGCGGAGATGTTGAAGGCCGCCGATTGTATTGTCCTGCAGTTTGAGATTCCTCTCCAAACCGTTTACTACACAGTGGCATTTGCGCGAAAGCACGGCATTCGCTGCATCCTGAACCCGGCGCCCGGCCAGGCCGTCGATATGTCTGCGCTGGCTGGCCTCGATTACTTTGTTCCGAACGAGAGCGAGGCCGAGACCATTACCGGGATCGCAGTCCAGAATGTCGAAGACGCGGAGCGCTGCGCGGAGAAGCTGGTGGCGGGAGGAATTCGCCGCGTGATCATCACCTTGGGCGCCAAAGGATCGCTCCTGGCCGGCGCGGGGTTAAGTGAGCACGTGCCACCGTTTGCCGTGAAGAGTATCGACAGTACCGGGGCGGGCGACGCGTTCATCGGGAGTTTTGCCGTATTTCTCGCGGAAGGAGTACCGGAACGAGAGGCGGTGCGCCGCGCCAATCTATATGCCGGACTCTCGACTACCGGCGTGGGAACGCAAAAATCCTTCTATGATCGAGCGCATTTTGATGCTGAGTGGGCTGCTCAAGGCCGAAAGTAGCGGTTTGTCGCGCGTCCGTCCAGCGACGGCGCCTCCTGTGCAAAACAGGGAAGAAACTCAGGCTAATGGTTTTCTACTACGGAAAAGTCTTGACTTCGCATGGAGTGGGGATTTATAAGGCCCTCCTACAGAACAAAACCTCCCAGAATCAATGCTGAGGGGAAGTCTGTGCGTCATGCGGTGTGGGGCCGCCGAAAGGGTTGCAATGCTGCATAAGAGGGCGCTGCTCGTTGTCGTTGTCTTTTCGCTTGCATTCTCAATCTGTCCACTGCTGTACGGCCAGGCAACCGGCAGTTTTTCAGGCACTGTCTCAGATAAAGCGGGTGCGGTAGTCACGGGCGCCGCCGTGACCGTCACCTCACAAGGCACGGGCCTGTCCCGTCAGGCCAAAACCGACGACTCCGGCCATTACCTCGTCCCCTTGCTACCGGTTTCTTTCTACACGATCCACGTGGAGGCCCAGGGCTTCAAGACGACGGAGCAGAAGGATATTCGCCTGCAGGTCGATGAACATCTTGAGATCAATTTCAGTCTTAACCCTGCGTCGGTTTCGACGTCGGTTGAGGTGAGCGCGACTGAAGTGGCGGTGGAAACTGCCAATCCCACGCTGGGCCAGGTCATCACCTCCGAGCAGGTCGCGGACCTTCCGCTGAATGGCCGCAACTTCACGCAACTGGCCACCCTGACGCCGGGCACGACATCATCCACTAGCCCGGTCAGTTTCTTCACCAGCGCTGCCAGCAGCGAAGCTGCCACGCGCGGCTCGTTCTCGCTTTCCTCCGGCGGTTCGCGCGAACAGGAAACCGACTGGCTGCTCGACGGCAACGATAACAACCAACTCGATGAAGGCGGGATCGCGATTTTCTCCTCGATCGACGACATCCAGGAATTCAAGGTGTTGACCTACAACTACTCGGCCGAATATGGGGAGCGCGCCGGGCCTACGGTTCTGGTTACGACGAAATCAGGGTCGAACCAGTGGCACGGTTCGCTGTTTGAGTTCTTCCGCAATACATCGCTCGATGCCACTCGCTACTTCTTTACGTCTCCGCAGAAATTCAATCTGAACCAGTTTGGCGGTTCGCTGGGCGGCCCGATCCAAAAGGACAAAACGTTTTTCTTTTTCGATTATCAGGCCAAAATCGAGCGGGAGGGCGTGCCGTTTACGGGGTTCGTGCCGACCACTGCAATGACGACGCCAAACGCTAATGGTAACTATGATTTCAGCAGCGATCCACTGGGCACGCAGCTCATCAATCCCTACACGCCCCAGCAGGTTCTTCCCACGAGTATGGGGGTTCCCGTTCCGGTTCCGTTTCAATGCGACATAGCGACCGGCCTTCCTGAAACCCCGGTGGGGGGGAGCCAACCGTACGTGTCCGGCGTAACTCAGAATTGCAATGTGATTCCCGCGGCAATGATCAATCCCATCGGGGCGAAGGTGATTCAGCTTTATCCTGCGCCCACCCCCGGCCTTGTGGGCAATGCCAGCTTCAACTACGCCAACCAGCCGGTAAGGAAGCTCAACGAGGGCACTTGGGACATTCGCTTCGACCACAATTTTTCCAGCAAGGATTCCGCTTTCGCCCGCTTCAGCTATGACCAGGCAACGAACTTCGTTCCCGGAGGCTCGCCGACGTGGTCGGAGGCCAACGCATTTGGCAGCAATCAGCACATTGAAAACCACGGTCGCAATGCCGTAGTCACTGAAACACATGTTTTCTCTCCAAACTTGATCAACCAGGTCACTGCCGGGTACAGCCGGATTTTCAACCACATTCTCTCCTATGGCACCGGCACCTGCGAGGCAGCTCTTCTCGGCATCCCGGGTGCGGACCTAGCCAGTTCGTGCGATAGCATAACCGGCTATCCCGCGAGTCTGAACCAGGCGCCCCAGGAGTGCGAAAGCTGCGGCCTGACTTCGTTCGATATGTCTGCCTACTTTTCTATCGGCGATCGCGGATATGCTCCCTACCAGGGTGGCACCAACGTCTATTCGCTCTCCGACACGCTCGACTTGATTAAGGGCAAACACGAGATCCGGGCCGGGCTGGTGTTTCGCGCCAATGAAATGAACGTAAGAAACAATGCGTTCCAGGATGGCTTCATCGTGAACGTGGGTTCTGCGACCGGCGACAATTTGGCCGATTTACTGCTGGGCAGCCTGGGCGTTTTTGCGGCCCACGATCAAACATTTCTAGGGGCGACCACGGGGCGCCGCTGGAAACTGTTTCGTCCCTTCGTACAGGACAATTGGCGGGTTACCAAGAATTTGACCTTGAACCTGGGTATTGCCTGGGCGTTGGCGACCCCGGAAACCGAGGAAGCCAATCGGCAGGCGAACTTCGATATTGCCAGCCTGAAGTGGTTCGTGCCATCCGGCAGCCCGGGGATCAGCGGTTGTACAGTTTGCGTCCCTACCGATGGACGAGTGGGCATCCAATTTGACAAAACCGCTCTGGAACCGCGAATCGGATTCGCCTGGAAACCCAGCGGAAGTGACAAAACGGCGGTGCGCGGTGGATACGCAATCTTCCACGATTCCGCCTGGAATCAGGGCGGACAGGGGCTGTGGCAAAACCCGCCTTATTACGCGGAAGTGGATCCTTTCCCAACCGGTGTATGCATGCCCTTCGGCAGCACCGGCTGCGGTCTTTCCAATGGCTTCCTGCTCGCAGCCGGGACTCCTTCCACCACGCCGGTCGCGGGCGGCGCCGTTTACAACGCGCCTGTGAATCCCCAGCTGTACTCGGGAACCATTCAGTCTGAGAACCGCAACTTCAAGCAGGGAGTGGTGCAGCAATTCAACCTGAACGTTGAGCGCCAACTGCCGGGGAATGTAGTGCTCACGGTGGGCTATGCCGGCTCGCGCAGCGCGCACATTCTGGTGAGCCAGTTGAATGAAAATATCTCGTCACCCAGCGCCTGTGGCGCCATTGCCGGCTACACGGTGGGCTGCAACTTTCCCTCGTTCCCGTATGCATTCCCTTTTCAAAGCGTCAACACCAATAACAGCATCGGCGCCGCCCGTTACGATTCGCTGCAGGTGAAGGCAGAAACCAAGAGTGCGCGGCATGGCCTTTACGCTCTGATCGGCTACACCTATTCGCGCAATTTCGATTCCGGCTTGACCGATGGATTGGGTACTAACCCGGGCGCGCTGTACTACCCGCTCCCCGGATTCAATAAACTCGATTGGGGATTGTCTCAACTGAACCTGAATAACAGCTTCACCGCGAGCGTCCTTTATGAATTGCCATTCGGGAAGGGCAAGAGGTACGGAAACGACTGGAGCGGAGCGAGCGACGCCATCTTTGGGCATTGGCAGGTGAATCTGATTGAAAGAGCGACGTCCGGGTTCCCGCTGTTTGTGGTGGATAGCGCCGATGAATCGGGCGTTTTCTTCTCCTATAACGGCAATACGCTTCAGCGTCCGAACGAAGTTGGTGATCCCAACAAGGCAGGACCGGTTGCAGGCAACCCCGGTTGTGCGGCACCGTCGCGGATTCATACCTTGCAGAACTGGTTCAATCCTTGCGCTTTCGAGAAGGCCCCAACTTTCGTGCTCAATCCGGGTACGCCACAACAGGTCACCGTTGGCGAACTTGGAACAGCTCCTCGCGCTCCGGTCTATGGCCCCCGTTTCGTCAATACGGATTTCTCGATATTCAAGGATTTTCCTTTGCCCTTCCGCGAGGCCATGAAGCTGCAATTCCGGGCTGAGTTCTTCAATCTCTTCAACCATGCCCAGTACTATCTGAACGGTTTCGCCGGCACCGGGGAGCAGGACATAAACACTCCCTCTAGTTTCGGAGTGGTCAACAACACGGTAAATAACCCGCGTCTGATTCAGTTTGCTTTGAGGCTCAATTTCTAGACAGGAGCTGGCGCGTGTTTCAAATTAGGGCAGGCTGGGTTCGACCCGGTCTGCCCTTAACTCTAGGCGCTAGGTCGGGAATCTTCCTATTGCGCCGGTGTGCCCTGCGTTCGATCGCGTAACTCATACACAAACTGCTGCACTTCGTGCCGCTGCCGCGCAGTCTCCTCTGCCGTTTCTTTTGATACTTGTGCGTACAGTTGCAGTTCGGCCTGCGCGTTGGCAGTTTCCCCGGCTTGCCTGTAGGCCTGGGCCAGCCGGTAGTGTGCCTCTTCCAGCCGGGGAGCGGCCTTGATCGCCTGGCGATAAGCGGCAATTGCGCTCGATATTTCTTTTCGTTCTGAATAGAGCACTCCAAGTTGCAGATACGCGGGCCCGAGCGTAGGGTCGAGGTGGATGGCCTTCTCTAGCAGGGACTTCACCTGCGCCAGATCTGCCACGTCATCCGGCGACTTGCGCCGCTTCCAAAGACTGACCGCATAGTAGTAGTTGGCCAGGGCATTCTCGGGTTGAAGCCAGACAAATCTCTCGAGTCTTTCGGTAATCGCTTCGGATTGAGTTGCCTCAGCCACTTGCATCTTTCCCATTAGAAGGTAGGGGTTCGGATCGTTGGGGTCCAGGTCCGAGGCCTCGCACAGACGCTGGGCCGCATTTTCGTAGGAACCGCGAGCGTACCAGGATGCCCCGAGGCCGGCCAGCATCCGGACGGAACGCGGGTATAGTCGATTGCCTTCCGTGAAAACTTCGAGTGCGGGATCAATTGCGTGGTGCAACAGCAGTTCGGCTCCCCAATCGAATAGATTGGGCTCGTTCGGGTTCGATTCCGCGGCACGCTGAAATTCTTGAACCGCTTCCAGAGGATTCCCCAGCTTCTCGTCCACCTCGCCGAGCAAATGATGAGCCTGCGCCTTTTCCTGACTGGATTTGTTCTGCACCCTGAGCAAGGCTTGAACATCTGTGCGCGCACGCTCGTAATCACCGCAGTTGGCACGCGCCAGCGCGAGTTCGTAGGCATTGTCGTAGTCGCCGGGATTCAGCCGCGAAGCACGTTCCAGATAGGAAAGTCCTTCCCGCGCCTTGCCTTCATCGACAAGCAGGGTCCCGAGATGATGGTTCGCGTCAAAGCTTTCCGGCTGCCGTGCGAGGGCTTCGCGCAGCGACGTTTCGGTGGTGGTATTTTCCGAAGGGGGTGCAGAACTGCCGGGCATAGGCTGGTTCAGCGAAACCGTTGCCCGGACCAAGGCTTCTCTGTTCCGCACAATCGCATCGGAACCGTGGCCGCCGAGACTGGTTGTGTCGGTAACGCCTGCCACGGTGAAGTGGGGTTCGTCGAAGAACTCAGGCTGCGCGGTCGAATTCTGCCGGCCGGCATTTCGTGCTGGATCGAGAGGCGAGGTCAGCAGATCTACGAACATTTTGTAGAACTTTTCAAGGTTCAGCTCGTCCTGCACTTCGACCGGCTGGGCCTTGCTGTCGGGCTTATTTTGCTCTGTCCAGCTCAAAGTATTGCCGTAACCGGCTCCGCGGTCCAGGTCCACATCCATGAAGACCGTTTCCTTCTTCGTGATCAAGCTCGGATCGAGCCATGCAGCCGCCGCCAGCTCATCCCACAAATAGTTGTAGTTGCCGCGAAGCCGCGCATATTTTCCCAGGTAGCGCGCCGCCCGAGAGTCGCCCGCTTTTATGCGATTGATCAGGTCGGCGGTCAACCTCGTCTTTACCGAAATGTCCACCGGCGTGCACACAATTTTCTTCCATGGCGCTCCAAGCACAATGTGAGCCGCTTCCGGATCGAACCAGAGATTGAATTCGTGGGTTGGAGTGTTAGCGAACTCGGGATCGTCAGTCCGCGGATTGAAGCTGCCTCCCATGAAGACCAACTCTTTTGCCAGCTCCGCGAATGCAGGGTCGATGGAAATGGCAAGGGCGAGGTTGGTCATGGGGCCGCCCTCGTAAATGGTTACCTGATTCGGAAATTTGTGTACCATGCGCAGCAGAAAGTGTGCCGCGTCCTCATCGGCCGGCTTGGTCGCGGGCCTGCCCTCCGGCATCTCTCCTAACTGGTCCGGCGGGTGATAAAACCTTGGAGTCCAGGCGCCGAGCCACGGCACGGAACCAAACCGACGTTCCCATTGCTCGGTATCCTTCTTTCGCCTGACCAGTGGATACTCCGCGCCCGGCACGACCGGAATATCCGTTCGTCCAATGAGTTCGAGCATGCGCAGCGTGTGCGCCACTTCTTCCATGAGCCACTGATCGCCGGTCACCACCGTGATGCCGAGAACCTCAGTTTGTGGCGACTGGATCAGCAGGAGCATCGACTGCTGGTCCGTCCCCGCGGGTCCGGCCGCGTCCTGATCGATGATAATCTTCCGTTTCTCCTGAGCCCAGCATGTGAGGCATGAGGCGATTAGCGCAACCGCTGTGCAGCGCAGGATTCGGTCATTTCTCATCTTTAGCTGTAGCTTTTTGAATTGGATGGTCATTCGCCCTACTGTAGGATCGCACAGCCTTCAAGTCCACCGAAAAACCGGAATTAAGCGCCAGCAGGGCAGCGAGCTATTGCGGAAGCTGATCGAGCAAGCTCTTCGCCTCGGCGTTATCAGGATGCTGCTTGAGCAGTTCGAGCAGGACTGCCCGCGCTTTTTCCGGCGCGCGTTCTATGATGTGGACCCGGGCCAGGTTCAGGTAACACTGATCGAAGGCAGGTGCAACCCCGTTACACTCTTCGAAACTTGCGACCGCCTGATCTCGACGCTGTGTACGCAAGTACAGTATCCCAAGATTATTCAAGGCTTCCGGGTAATCGGGACGATACTGCAAAGCTCTCTGCAGATATTCGTAGGCGTGAGTGCTGTCGTCGGCTTGCGCGTAGACCATGCCCAGACCATAGTTCGCATCAGGATCGTTGGAACTGACTTCGAGAGCGCGCTCGAATGTCTTGCGAGCCGCATCCCAGCTTTTCTGCAGGCGATACGCGTTGCCCAGATTATTGAGGGCAATAAGATGATCGGGATTCAACTGCAGGGCCTGCTGAAAGCACCGTATGGCTTCATCGGTGCGGCCTTCCTGCGTGGCGAGAAGCCCGAGATTATTCCAGGCGTTCGCGAGAGTGTCGGGATAGCTGGCGCGCAATTTTGTTGCATGTTCAAAACTCTCACGCGCTTCCGCCGTTTTCTGCAGACTCAGGTAGGCGCTTCCCAGGCCGTAGCAGGCTTCAGCGCTTGATGGATCGTCGCGAAGGGCAAGCTGGAACGATGCCGCGGCTTGATCGAAATAGCCGCGCTGAAAAAATACTGCGCCGTAAGAGAGGTGGTTGCGGCCAAACTCATAGGTTTCAGCGATGCCCGGAAAAGGCAGCGCCCGCACCAACCGCTCTGAGTCGGTTTCAGGAATGCGCCGAAAGTCTTGTTCGGCCTGCTCAGGATTGACGGGCCCCTGATAGACCTTAACGATCCGCCCTTTGTCGTCAATTAAGAAAGAGGTTGGCAGGCCAAGATCACGATGCCGGTCGAACATATAACGATAGAGAATGTTGTAGATGCCGACTACGTCATCGGTCCCGCGAAGGATGGGGAATGAAAGCCGCCGCTCGCGCACCAGCGTTTTGAAGTTGTCATCGTCGGCACGATCGTCAATGTTCACGGTGAGCAGTTGAAGGCCCTGACCCGCCCAACGCGCATGGAATCGGTTGAACACTTTCAGGTTCTCCACGCACTTCGCCGATTGCGCGACCCAGAAATTGAGCAGGAACGGTTTCCCTTGAAACGAAGTCAGGGCCTGTACTTGCCCATTCAAGTCGGGAAGCGAAAAATCCGGCGCGGTTACAGGCGTGAGCAGCCAAGTCCCAACCGTCGTAGGAGAAGATTCGGTTCTTGTCGGCGGAGCAGGGAATTGGCCCCGCAATGAAGTTTGCTTAGTAAACGCTTTGACTCGAAAAGTCTCGTTTCCTTCCTCCACATAGATTCTGTGGTTGAGCGGAAGGTCGTGAAGATCCTGCACGAGGCCGCTCGGCCAGCGAATCGACGTTCGCACGCGATTCTTCGCGTCTCCCAGGCCAAAAAATACTTCCTTGCTGTGCTGAGCAAGAAATCCTGAACCGGCTTGCAGCATGCGAGTCTGGCGGCCTGATTCGGTTTCCACTGTAACCGCCGCGCCAATGGCGTCACGATTGCTCTTCGTACCGCTGAGGTGGAAAACAATCGATGCTGGCAGATTTTCCATCACATTCTTCATGATGCGTAGCTGCGAGCCGTTACGGTTCTTGAGAAACACTTCCTGGCGGCCGTCATGATCGAAATCGGCCAGCGCAAAGGCCCTCCCGTCCTCGAGAAAGTCCATTCCTACGGCGCCGGAAACGTCAGAGAACGTTCCATCGCGGTTATTCGCATAGAAAACATTGCGCTCGAACCCGCTCCAGGTGCCGTCGGCGCGAATGAGTTCGTTGATGGCGCTCCACCCTTGTTCGTAGTCATGCGAGGGCTTCGCCTGGTCCGGCGAATTGGCAACCACTTGCCGCCAAAAAAAACTATTCAAATCCGCGCGCAATGGGCCCGAGATCATGCCATTCGCGATGTAGAGATCGGGAAAGCCATCATGGTCGAAGTCAAATGCATCGCTCGACCACGACCAGCGGCCCATCCCAACTCCGGCGAATGCGGTTTTATCCTGAAAGGCACCGCCGCCATTGCCAGACCCGCTGCTGTGAAAACTGCTGTTGCGAAATAACGAATTGCCCATTGCATGTTTTCGATAGAGGGCGCGAACCTTCTTTGGCGAGTCTTTCTTGAAAATTTCCTGCGCCGAGATACGATCACCGGCAGCGGTCCACATGTCGGCGACGTAAAGATCCGCGGCGCCATCATTGTCGTAGTCGAGCCAGCAAACGCTCATGCCCGCGCCGACGTCCTCAACTCCCGCCTGCGGAGCAACATCGGTAAATGTTCCGTTGCCGTTATTGCGGTAGAGGTTCTTGCGGCCGAAATCGTTCACCACATAAAGATCGGACCAGCCATCCCCGTTGTAATCGCTCCATCCGCAGCAGAAACTGTAGCGTGTGTTGTTTTGATTGAGGCCCGCGTCCGCGGTGACGTCGCGAAAGGTTCCATCGCGCTGGTTGCGCATCATGAAGTTGGGGGGACCGTTTTCTGCATCGTGATAGGGCAGGGGATATTTGTATTGGTCCGTTCCTTGGTAATAGGCGTAAAGGCAAAAGTAAATATCCAGCCATCCATCGCGGTCATAGTCGGCAACCGCGGCGCCGGTAAAAGTCCCTTGCGGAGGGTTCGCGAATTGAAACGCGCCGGGTTTGTATCGAAACTTTCCGCCGCCCTGGTTCAAGAACAGAAGCGGCCCGCTCGCGCGCACCACGACCACATCCTGGCGTCCATCGTTGTCGAAATCGGCAAAGAGCGCGCAAGCCGTGTTGTCGAGGATCCCCAAGCCGGAGGCTTCCGTGATGTCTTCGAACGTTCCATCTCCGCGGTTCCGATAAAGCCGGTTGGGCAGTCCCGCGGGTTGGCAAACGTAGAGATCGTCGAAGCCGTCATTGTCGATGTCGGCGACCGAGACTCCATTGTGCCCGTAGATGTCGATGCCGCAGGCGCCGTCGAGAACGGTGCGCCAATAGTCAACGCCGCGAAGCATTTGAGCCGAATAAGAAGCATTGCCTCCGAGGAGCGATGCCGTGACGTCAACGAAGACGGGTGAGGTGGAGCGGCTTCGTGTTTCGTCCAGCACCCTCAAGCTCCGGAGCTGAAACGCGCCGGCCGCGGAGGTAGACGAAGAACTTTTCCATTCGAGGTCCCAGTATCCCACTCGCTGCTCTCGATGGAAACCAGCGCCGGCGCCTGCAAACTCGTAACGTACGCGAGTCTGCAGCCGCTCGGGCAGTTGAGAGGAAGAGTTAGAACTTGCCTCAATCTTCGTCACTTGGAATTCCGCGGTTGCAAGCTTGGAGAAAACATCCATGGCCGCTCGCAATTCCCGAAGAAAGGCATTCCGGTCAAGATTTGTCTGAGAGCTGAATTTGTTCTGATGAACTTCAAGCACCGAACCTGGACGCACGAGTCGCGAGTCGCTCGGGCGCAGGGAGGAGGCTGAGAAATCTGGAGCAAGCACTCTTTCAAAGGCGTGCATGTCTTGGGGAGAACGATGAAGGCTCGCACTCCACTCCGCAAGAATGACCGCGATCGGGTTGTGATATTTTTCGGTGATGAAATCGTCCAGGCCAGCTTGCGTCTTGAGGAGTAGTGCATCGATAGGCCGCTGGGCGCGATAGTGAGGACTCACATAGAGCTCAGCATCTGATGGGGGTGCGGCGGGAGAATCGATGGCAGAGATGGTGGGGAAAGCGAAGCCGAGAAGTCTGGCGGGAACCATGGCGGTGGAAGCGCCCTGGCAAAAGCGCACGAGAAAGTCACGGCGACTCGGGTCTTTTGGCTGGAAATCGGCCGGATGACGCGTCTTCCCTGCCCGACTCAGAACGGTGCCCCCGGAAATTCAGGTGTAGGACCGAAATCTAGCAGCCACGCCGGAGCACGTCAAGGATTGGCGTAGAGTCGTTCCGCTGATACCTCTGAGTCCGTTTCTTGGTCCCCACAGACCATTTTCGGGAATCCAGTAGACACCTTCCCGTAGACGGAATCACAGCTCCGGCTAAATGAGGTTTCCCCTTGACCTCTGGTTTGCGAGGCAGCTAGCGTTTGAAGGTGAGAGAAAACGGAGCGCAGCAGCTAGCGCGGAGTGATTTCAGATTGGGGCGAAGGGTTCCAGGCGAGGTTGGTTAGCAGATGGGAACGGTGGTTTCAGGATTCTCGGGGCCGGTTGCCGCAGTGTTCTTGCTGGCTGAGAACCGGCTGCTGCGCGAAGCCCTATTGCGCATCTTGTCGAAGAAAGACGACATTCAGGTGGTGGGAGCGGGATCGTACGACCCCGACATGTTCGAGCAAATTGCGGAGACACGAGCCAACGTGGTGGTGCTCGATTCGGTCGCTCCAGTTCTGGCTGAACATGGCGTGGTACGCGAACTGCATCAGCTGAATCCCGCCATCAGAGTGGTGATGGTAGGCATGGAGGCCGATGAGGCCCTCTTTCTTCGCGTGGTGCAGGCGGGCGCTGTGGGTTACATACTCAAGGATGCTTCGGCTGTGGAAGTAGCACGAACGATTCGCGCAGTCGCAGCCGGCGAAGCAGTGTGTCCAGCTGCGCTCTCCGGAGTGTTATTTCAGTGGGTGGCGCGGCATCAGCCTGCCATTCCGAGCCTGCACCTCAAGAACCGTCTTGGCCTCAGCCGCAGGGAACAGCAACTGGTTGGCCTGATCCAGCAGGGTTTCACTAATAAGGAAATGGCCAGCCGGCTGAATCTCTCCGAACAAACCGTCAAGAACCACGTGCACCGCATGTTGCGCAAGGTGGGAGCGTCGGACCGGCTTTCCATCGTCGAAGTTTGCCGCAACGAGGGCCTGAGCGTTTAGCCGAGGCCGGCGGCAGCTTGGCGAGACGCCGGGTTGTGGGCAAGCAGGCCTTCCAGATCCCGCGCCGACATCGTTTCGAAGTTGCGAACCACGTGCACCGCGCCTGCGACGGTTAGAGTTTCGGGGGTTTCATGCGACGCCACTCCAATGCAGCGCAACCCGGCGCCGGCCGCCGCCCGAATTCCTGAGACAGCGTCTTCGAACGCCAATAGGCAGTCGGGCTCGATCTCGATCCGCTCGCAGGCCAGCCGGTAAATTGAGGGGTCCGGTTTGCCCACGGGAACTTCTTCCCCGGCCACGATCACCTGAAAACAATTCAGCAATCCCAAATCAGCCATCGTCGACCGCGCGCGGCTATGGCTGGCGGAGGTGGCGAGAGCCAAGGCAACGCCGCTGAGATGAAGCTCGCGGACAATACGCGTCGCACCGGGAACCGCAACAACTTCCAGCCGCATCTGCCGAAAGATGCAATCCTTGCGCCTGCCGAATTCTTCGAGTTCGGCCTCTGGGCAATTGCCCAGAAAGTGACGCAGGATGTCGCTGCGCTTGCGGCCGTCGAGAATAAAGTCCAACTCGTGCTCGGGCACCTTCCGCCCCAGGGTTTCTAAGAACAAGCCCCAAGCCTTGCGGTGCGTGGCGTGGCTATCCACGAGGACCCCATCCATGTCGAAGATGACGCCGCGCAGAGGTCCGGCGCTCATGAAATTTCTCCAGATGAAATCCGCGCGTGCTGCCCACAAGCCGCTCGCGCTGTGCAAGGGGTTTGCTCCTCATGGTGGCCCGATGAGGCCACGTTCAGGCCCGGCCAAGTGATCTGTGCCCTTCTGTAGTTCGGCAGCGTGCCAATGTCGAGCAAATAGTCTGCGATGGGATACCCGAACATTTCGCCGAGTAGACGGGGTAAGACGTGAAAACCGATATCTGCCGGAATGGAGTCCGGAATCAACTCGAAAAGGCGAGGCCTTGCCACTATAAGCCCCGAGAAGACCCAATTGCTGCGAGGGATTTTAGGCTTCTCTTCGAAGCTGATGATGACACCCGCCTCGTCTGTGATGGCCACACCGCAGCGTGAAGGGTCGGGTACCTGGTAGAGACCGAGGGTTGCGATGCCCCCATGTCTCGAATGGAATTCACTCATGCGCGCCAGGTTCGTGTTGGTGAGCACATCCGAATAGAAGATCCAAAACGCCGGATCAGAACCGATCCACTCCCGATTCGCCGCAACCGTTCCTGCTGAACCGAGCAATTGGTCTTCATGAACCAACCGAACGTTTACCTGCGACCCGCTCCGCTGAAGGTGCCGCTCAATGAGTTGCGCATGAGCGTGCAGGTTGATGAGGACTTCGGTGATGCCTGAACGCGCGCAAAGATCGAGCCATATATCGAGCAAGGGCCTGCCACGGATCGGCAAGAGGCACTTGGGAACGGAATCGGTGAGCGGACGAAGACGCGTGCCATACCCCCCGGCCAGCAAGAATGCTTTCAAGGTTGCGTCTTGCGGTTCGAGATACCGGTAAAAATCAAACGGCCGCCGCCGATGACAATGGAAGGAACGTCCATCGCGTACCCGCACGCTCGTCGTGATCGATGAAGGGATCGTTCACAATGACCTGTGCGCCCTGGCCGTCGAAGGCAAAGGCCATTTCTTGCACCCCTTCGTGCTGCATCCCAGTACGAACGGCCTCGTGGCAACCGGGCTCGCAGTAAAGCAGCAGAAATCCTCCGCCGCCGGCGCCGGTGATCTTGCCGCCCAGCGCGCCGTGCTGGCGCGCGGCCTGGTAGAGAGCATCAATGCGCGGACTCGAGATGCGATGGGAAACGCGCTTCTTGGCTTGCCAGGCATCGTCGAGCAGATTTCCGAAGTGTTCCAGGTCCCCGCACAGCAGGGCCTCTTTCATCAGCGCCGCAGCCTCCTTCACCTGATGCAGCGCCTCCACGGCGGGGCCGGCCGGAAGCCGTGTGGATTCTTCCTGGTCGGCGAGGATGTCCCACGAATGATGAGCCGCCCCGGTGAAGAACAGCATGAGATTCGATTGCAGCGCGGAAAGGATGCCGGGATCGAGCTGTAAAGGCTCGACCTGGGTGGTCCCATCCGGGTGGAAGCGAATGTAGTTGAGTCCGCCAAAGGCCGCGGCATATTCGTCCTGCTTCCCTACGTGCCGCCCCAAGCCGAAGCGGGTGATGCGGAAGGCCCGCTCTGCGAGATCGTATTTCGACAGCGGAGAACGCAAGTAAGTGGTGAGCACTTTCAAGAGATTTACGCAAACACTCGCCGAGGAACCGAGTCCGGTGCCGGGAGGGATTTCGGAAGCCAGGAACAGATCGGCGGCAAGGTCGGCGCCCAGGTCCTTGAGTACCGCGAGAGGGATTTCCAGACCGCTGTTGTGGGTGGGCAGGGCCGCGAGATCGTTCCAGTTTCCGAACAATCGGAGGTCGGAGGAGATCACCTGGATACGGCCATCGCCGCGCTTGCCCAGAATGGTGTAGAAATACTTATTGATGGCAATGATCAGAACGTCGGGCTGCGCTTGTTCGACGATGTCCGCCAAGTCGCTCTCGTTCTGCACCTCGCCCACAACTTCGATGTCGGGCTGGTCGGCAATCGTAGCCATCACCAACTCCCGCATCAGACGTGGATGATTTGCCACCAGCACACGGACTCGTCTCACAGAGCAATCCCCAGCGCAGAGCATAGGTCGTCCTGGCTTGCAGGGACAAGGTTCAAAAGCGATCTAGGCGAGGGATCCGACCTTTGGAAGCGGACGGTACTGTAAGGAAGAATTTGCGAAATACTGCAGGCACGTTCAATAAGTACTCAGGCTGAGTACCAAGGCTCGTACTAATGGGTACTAATCCGAATCGATGGCCTGGCTGCGCCCTCACTTCGTCCGAGGAATCAGCGCAAAGGAATCGAGGAATTCCTGTGTGTTCGCGTATGGGGTTCCAAGGGGTGAGACGACCAGCGTCTGATAGAGAGTGGTGCCGACCATATAAATGCGGGCGCGGAAATGTCCCTGATCACTTTCCGCTTGAAACTCCAGCGCGGGGTAGCCTTGCAACGTAAACGATTTTTCGCTTCCCGCCACCAGATGGCTCTTGGAATTCTCCAAGGCCCCGTTCTTGGCGCCCTGTAACAGCTTGGCCGGGTCGATTCCAGCGACCTGAGATCCGTAATCGCAGACTCCCGTAAAGAGCGCCGCCTGCCCCGACTCGGCAACATAGGACCGTAATTCGAAGGTCCCGGAATCGGTGGGCACATTATTCTTCTGCAGCTTTGGTTCACTCGGGTAGCTAGCTTTGAACCCGTCAACTGGATATTGGTACTGGGCCAGGGTTTGTGCGGAAGCAACTGCTGCTATCAGCACGAATAAAATTAGAGCGAGCTTGGTGCGCATGAAGTGTGTCTCCGTTCGGGATTTATCGAATCGAGGGGATGGTGGAACCGGCTAGCCGGCCCATGGTAAGTGTTACTCGCTCGCAAGTTGACAGCAAGGTTACGGAAGACACGCATCCACCGCGAATATTCATCCCGCGCGCTCGCATAGCGCCCGTGACGACGCCGAGCGCAAGCCTCACGGCGGCATGTTAGCGCGGACGGGTGCTGAACTCGAAGATGGTCACGCTGTGAAACTCCTGCCCCGGCTTCAGTTCGGTCGTGGGAAAACTGGGATGGTTCGGCGAATCTGGAAAATGCTGCGTCTCCAGACAAAAGGCAAATCGCCGGTTGTAGACGCGGCCCTCTTTTCCCTTGATCGATCCGTCCAGGAAGTTTCCCGTGTAGAGCTGCAGCCCGGGTTCGGTGGTCAGCACCCGCAGGATTCGGCCGGTGGTCGGCTCATATACCTCGGCTGCCTCGGCCAACTGAGCGGGCGCATGATCCAGCACAAAATTGTGGTCGTACCCGCGGCCAAGACGAATTTGGGGATCGTCCGCATCAATCCGCTCTCCGATGGCGTGCGGGGTCCGAAAATCGAACGGCGTGGCCTCCACGGACTTCAGCTCTCCTGTAGGAATCAGATTTGCATCGATAGGAGTGATGCGGGAAGCATCGATCTTCAGCACGTGGCCCAGAATGTCACCCTTCCCCTGGCCCTTTAAATTGAAGTAGGAATGATTGGTAAGATTCACGACCGTATCTTTGTCGGTGGTAGCTGAGTATTCGATTCGTAAAGCTCCAACACTCAAGGTGTAGCGCACGGTCGTGGTGAGCGTGCCCGGGAAACCCTGCTCCCCATCCTTGCTCACGTAGGTGAGTTCGACCCCATTTGGAATCTGTTTCGCCGCCCACACCACCTTGTCAAATCCACGGGTTCCCCCGTGAAGCGCATTGTCGCCGTCGTTTTTTGGAATGTGATACGTGTTGCCATCGAGCTGGAATGTGCCGTGCGCAATGCGGTTCGCATAGCGGCCGATGATGCCTCCGAAATGCGCCGTCTGCTCTACATACTGCTTCACCGAATCGCATCCCAGCACCACATCGTCGAGCTTTCCGTTTCGATCGGGGGTGCGCAGCGAAACGATGATCCCTCCGTAGGTGATAACGCGGACCGCAATATTTCCCTCCATTAGCGAATAGAGCTCCACCGGCGTTCCTTCCGGCGTCTGTCCAAATGACTCCTTAGCGACCCGGGTCTTGGCCGCCACGGTTGCCGTGAGCATGATCAGCACTGCGCAAACTGCAAACCAGCGGCTGGCCTTGATTGAAACCATGTTTCCTCTCTCTCGATGCGGATACCGCACTTAAATTGGTTTGCGCAGCATTGCGAACTCCCGATAGTGTATGCCATCGTCGCACACCACCGGCGCGCATTTTCCGGGATGTCGAAGCCTTGAAGGAGGAATGAGATGGACAGAACAGTCTACGCGCCTCCAACCCTCACGAGGCGGCATTGACGAACAGTGGTGGCCGGCATCGAGACCGTCAAGTCCGCATTGAGCAGCCGCCGAGCCTGATAGTTTTTGAATTTCGATAGCAACGGCATGCGCCGTCAAGGCAGAACTGCGATGAGAACACCCTTGGTCCAACAGCAGGCCCAGCCAAGAAACAGAGAGGGGAACACAGACGCGAAGATCGGGCGGCGGAGGTGCGAGTCACCGCCGCCCGATCACGTCTGACACCACAACAGCAGGTTCTAACGCGTCGTGGCCAGGAGTGCGCGTCTTTCCGCCGGGACAAACTCTCGTGCTTCGTGTCCGGTGTAAACCTGCCGCGGACGAGCAATTTTCTGCTCGGGGTCGGCGAGCATCTCCTGCCACTGTGCCAACCAGCCTGCAGTGCGTGGAATGGCAAACAGCACGGTGAACATCTCCGGCTTGAAGCCCATGGCCTGATAGATGATTCCCGAGTAAAAGTCCACGTTTGGGTACAGTTTGCGCGTGACGAAGTATTCGTCCTCAAGAGCGATTCGCTCCAGCTCTAGTGCGATGTCAAGTTTAGGGTTTCCGCCGGTGACGGCGAACACTTTCGAGGCCGTCCACTTGATGATCTTGGCGCGCGGATCGTAGTTCTTGTAAACGCGGTGGCCAAAGCCCATCAGCTTGCCCTTGCCTTCCTTGATTTTCTTGATATAGGCCGGGACATTCACCTTGGAGCCAATTTCGTCGAGCATCTGCAGAACGGCTTCGTTGGCTCCGCCGTGCAGAGGTCCGGCCAGAGCGGCGGCCGCAGCTGCGGTCGACAGGTACGGATCGGATTGGGCACTGCCCACCGCCCGCATGGCGTTGGTGCTGCAGTTCTGTTCGTGGTCGGCATGGAGAATGAAGAGAATGTCCAACGCGCGGGCTAATACCGGATTGGCCACGTACTTCGGTTCCACCATCCTCCACAGCATGTTCATGAAGTTTTCCGGATAGCTGAGATCATTGTCCGGGTAAACGTAGGGAAAACCGAGGCTGTGCCGGTACGACATAGCCGCGATGGAGGGCATCTTGCCAATCAGCCGCTTGATCTGCAGCAGCCGGTTGGCGGGATCGTGAATCTGTCTGGCCTCGGGATAGACACCGGACAAGGCTGCCACCGTGCTCACCAGCATCGCCATGGGATGGGCATCGTAGTGAAAGCCTTCCATGAACTTCTTCGTGGTTTCGTGCAACATGGTGTGATGAGTGATTTGGTGGGTCCAGTTTTTCAAATCCTCTGGAGCGGGCAGATCACCGAACAGCAGCAGGTAGGCCACCTCGAGGAAGGTGCAGTGTTCGGCGAGCACCTCGATGGGGTAGCCGCGGTAGCGAAGGATGCCGCGTCCGCCGTCAATAAAGGTGATGCTGCTGTGGCAGGAGGCAGTATTCATGAACGCGGGATCGTAGGTCATAAGCCCAAAATCGTCAGGGCCAGTCTTGATCTTCCGCAAGTCCATGGCCCGGATCGTGCCGTTCTCGATGGGCAGGTCATAGTTTGTGTTAGTGCGATTGTCAGTGATGGTAAGAGTGTTTGATGCCATGATGAATTGTCCTTTCCTCGTTGCCCTTAGGCCAATTGCGGCGAATCTGAACTGCGGACCAAAACCCAAACGATCCAACGCAAAATGCCGGGTGCAACATTTCTAGTATCGAAACGTCGTCGATTCGTTCAGCAACCGTTCCCGTTCGCGTTACACAAAACTTCGGGCACTCACGGAAAGCACGGGGCAGGGCGCTTCGCAGACGACTTTGTACGCTACTCCCGCGCCCACGTGCTTGGTCACAGTTGTCGGCTGTTTCCGTTTCGCGCCCAGCACGATCATGTCGGCCGACGGCGCGGCAATTTTCAAAATGATCTCTGCAATCTCATGCGGGGACCCAAATTGCACCAGGTACTCGGGCTCATGCCAAAGTTGCGTTCCTTCGGGAATCAAGGCGCGAAGCCGATCCCTTCCGCGAGCCACCATCTCTTTGGGGTCTTCGGGCCGGAACTCCGGCAGATGGAGCGGAAATTGCGACGCGTACAGAAGGGTCAGGCGAGCCCGATTCTGCTCCGCAAAAGACAGAGCGTAGGGCAGCGCGTGCAAGGACTCTGGCCCGAGGTCGGTGGCAAACAGAATGTGCTGCAGGCTGCCCTCGAGGCCCCAGCGGGTGGCGTGCGGGCCTGTGATGAGCACTGGGCACTCGGCATTGCGGAAAACCTCCTCCGCTACGGAGCCCAAAAGGAATTTGCCCACACCTTTGCGGCCTCCCGTGCTGATTATGATGAGGTCAATGGCATGGTCAAGGGCGAGGTTCAAAAGCACTTCGGCAACTTCCCCCTGCACGATCATTTCCTTGTGTTCGACATCCTTGAAGGATGCATGGTTGGTCAAGTCCTGCATATGTTGCTTCGCCTGCAGCCTGACTTGCTCGGGATCGGGCTGCACCGCCTCGACAAACGGCATATGCGGCAGCACGTGAACGGTATGCAGCACGCCGCCGTAACGGCGGGCGAGGTCGATGGCATGGGGCAGGCCTGACTGTTCAGCGGATGAGAAGTCGGTGGCAAATAGAATATTGCGCAGTTTAATGCGGGGTGGAGCGCTTATCGTCGACATTACAAATCTCCCTGGTTTCGTTCTGCCTCTGGTTACAGTGAAACATCTCCTAAGACCGGTACGGGCTGACGCCCAGCTTCTGCACTTGCTCGGTGAACTCTCGCACCACCTGGGCAAACCTCGGACCTTCGGCCGCCGAAACCCATTCCAGGCGAAAGCGCTCTTCCTCGATGCCGAAATCGGCAAGCATCAGCTTGATGGCGTCGGCGCGCTTTTCGGTTTTGTAATTGCCCTCCTGATAATGACAATCTCCAAGATGGCAGCCGCAAATGAGAACGCCGTCGGCTCCCTTGGTGAAGGCATCAATCACCAGGTTGGGATGCACCATTCCCGAGCACATGACGCGAACGATCCGGATGCTGGGCGGGTATTGGGTGCGCGAGACACCGGCCAGGTCGGCACCGGCGTAGGAGCACCAGTTGCAACACAGAGCGATGATCAAAGGCTGAAAGTTGTCGTCCATCACTCTACTCCCAAAGCAGCATGAATCTGAGCCTCGATCTGATCGAGGGTAAATCCACGGATGAATATGCCCTTCTTCGGACAGGTGGCCTGGCAGCAGCCACAGCCCTTACAAGTGGAGTCGTTGGTTTCGACGACTTTCTTGACCGATCCCTGCCACTTGTATTCGACAAGGGAGATCGCTTTGTAAGGGCAGGTATCAACGCAGTAGGCGCAACCGTCGCAGCTTTCGTCGACCACCTGCGAGATATTCGCTCCCAGTTCGAGACTATCCTGCACGAGGATGGATGCGGCGCGCGCGGCCGCTGCCTGGGCCTGCAGGATGGATTCGTCGATGCCCTTCGGCGAATGGGCCAGACCACACAGAAAGACGCCGTCGGTCATGAAGTCCACAGGGCGGAGCTTCATGTGAGCTTCGAGGAAAAATCCCTCAGCGTTAAGCGGAACTTTGAGGAACTGCGCGATCTTGTGATTATCTTCATGCGGATGAATGCCCGCGGACAAAACCACTAGGTCGGCGGAGATGGCGAGCGGCATTCCCAGGGTCTGGTCGTAGACTGTGACTTCGAGTCCTTCGCCATTGCGTGACACCTCAGGCTTGCGCTCCTCGTCGTAGCGCACAAATGCGACTCCCTGCTGCCGGGCTTTGGTGTAATAGCTCTCCTTGAAACCGTAGGTTCTAATGTCGCGGTACAGAATGTACACATGCGTCTGCGGGGAGAGCGCTTTGATCTTCAACGCATTTTTGATGGCTTCGGCGCAGCAAACGCGAGAGCAGTAGGGGTGGTCGGCATCGCGTGACCCCACGCACTGGATCATGACGATGGTCTTTGCGGGGCGGTAGGCTTCCAGCCCCAAGTAGCAATTCGGGGCAGCGAGGTGTGCTTCGAGGTCGCGCTGCGTGATGACACTGGCATCTTGTTCAAACAGGTACTCTTTGGGCTGGTACTGCTTCGCACCTGTGGCTACGATTACGACTCCGTGCATGATCTCGGTGCTCACGCCACAGGCTGAGACCGTGGTCTTGAAGTTACCGATCGTGCCTTCGATCCTCTCGATCTCCGCGCCGGTAAAGAGATGGATTCTGGTGTTCTGTACGATCTCGTTGCGCAGGCGGGTTAATTCGTCTTGCGGCTTGTCGCCATTGAGCAAGTAATGAACGTGGCGCAGATTTCCGCCCAACTCCCTCTCTCTTTCCACCAGATAGGCATCGAAGCCCTGGCGTGCCAGCGATAGCGCGGCGGTCATACCTGACAACCCGCCGCCGATGACCAAGGCAGACTTTTCTATCCTGACCGTTTGCCGGCTGAGCGGTTGCGATAGCCGGACCTTGGCCAGCGCCATCCGCACCAGGTCTTTGGATTTTTGCGTGGCTTTTTCCGGTTCGTGCATGTGCACCCAGGAGCACTGGTCGCGGATGTTGGCCATCTCAAACAGGTAGGGATTGAGGCCGGCCTCAGCTAGGGTGTTGCGGAACAGCGGTTCGTGGGTTCGCGGAGTGCAGGAGGCCACCACCACGCGATTCAGAAGAAATTCGGCGATCTTCTCCTTGATCCGATCCTGGGTGTCGTTGGAGCAGGTATAGAGATTGTTCTCGGCGTACACGACGTTGGGCAGCGTCTTGGCATATTCCACAACGTCCGGGACATTGACCACGCCGGCGATATTGGTTCCGCAGTGGCAGACAAAGACTCCGATGCGCGGCTCTTCTCCCTTTACATCCCTCTCGGTAGGATAGGTTTTGGGAGTAATCAATGTGCCGCGAGCTTTGTGCAAGAGCGACAGCACCTGGGCGGCAGCCGCCGAGGCTTGCATGACGGTTTCCGGAATATCCTTTGGTTCGGCAAACGGTCCGGCTACAAAGATTCCTTCGCGAGAGGATTCCGCCGGTTTGAATGCGGAGGTGCCGCAGAAATTGAATTCATTGAGCGCTACGCCGAATCGTTCGGCGAGCGCTTTAACTTCTTTGGGTGGCTGCATGCCGACCGAGAGGACCACAACGTCATATTCCTGGAAAAGTTTCCTGTCGTCCTCCCCAAGATAGTGGACGATGAGATTGCGTGAACCAGGGACTTCTTCGATTTTCGGCACGCGAGAGCGGATATAGCGCACGCCGAGTTCTTGCGCCCGGCGGTAATACTGCTCGAAGCCTTTGCTGAAGGCGCGCATATCCATGAAGAAGACGTCACATTGCAGACCTTCGCCGAGATGTTCTTTGGCGATGATGGCTTCTTTGGTCGCGTACATGCAGCAGACGGACGAACAATAGTCGTGGTCGAAATCCCGCGAGCCAACGCACTGCAGAAAAGCGATCCGCTTGGGCTCCTTCTGGTCGAAAGGCCGTTGCACATGGCCGGAGTAGGGTCCGGAAGCGGAAAGAATCCGCTCGAACTCCAGAGACGTGAGCACGTTCGGGAAACGGCCATAACCCAGGTCTTTCTTCAAACGCGCGTCGAAGATCTCGTATCCGGGTGCAAGGACGACCGCGCCCACGTTTAATTCGCGAGTCTGAGGTTTTTGCGCGTAGTCGATGGCATTGGCCTGGCAGGCCGAAGCGCAGATATGACAATCGCAGCAAATACCGCAGGCAAGGCAGCGTTTGGCTTCCGCGATCGCTTGCTCGGTGGTGTATCCCGTGTGAACCTCGTTGAAGTTTCTGCCGCGGGTTGCGGCCTCGAGCGAGGGCACTGGAATTTGGCGCTGCATCAGCACCCCAGCCGTATCTACAACGTAGCTGGTGTGATACGGCCCTTCGAGTTCGCGGTCGGCGCGGAGATCTTGGCCGTTGATCCATCGGTCGATGGAGTTAGCAGCTTTCTTGCCCGCGAGCATCGCGGTCACCACGACGTCGGGACCGGTCACGCAATCTCCGCCAGCGAACACTCCGGGCAGTTCGGTCTCGAGCGTCAGCGGATCGGCGCGAAGCGTTCCCGATTTTGTGGTCGCCAGTCCAAGGCGTTCGCCCAGGCCATTCACATCGGGGATCTGGCCGATCGTCGCCACGACCGCGTCGCAGGGAATGACGAACTCCGAACCCGGAATCGGCTCGGGAGCGGGACGGCCGCTGGCATCGGGCCGGCCGAGTTTCATCTTCACACACTCCAGGCCCGCTACGCGGCCGCCGGGGCCCGGCTGGAATGATTTGGGCGCTGCGAGGAACATCAGCTTGATGCCTTCGCGTTCCGCGTCTTCGACTTCGCGATGGTCCGCGGGCATTTCTGTCCGGGTTCGCCGGTAAACGATCGTCACCTCGGCCGCGCCGCAGCGCAGGGCGGCGCGCGCCGCGTCCAGCGCGGAGTTGCCTCCACCGACCACCAGCACATGCTGACCCGGCGCGACCGGATTCCCGAGATTCACTCGCCGTAAGAACTCGACTCCGCCTGTGACTCCAGGAAGATTTTCACCTGGAATTCCGAGTCTGCGTTCCACGTGAGCGCCGATGGCAAGGAACACCGCAGCGTAGCTCTGGCGCAATTCTTCGAACGTGATGCTGCGGCCGACTGGTGTCTCCAGCAGGATGTCGATTCCGATTGCGCGAAGCCTATCCAACTCGGCATTCAATAAAGGCCGAGGTAAGCGGAAGGAAGGAATACCGGCGGCGAGCATACCACCTGCTACCGGAAGCGCTTCGAAAATCGTCGTGCCATAACCTTTTTGCCGAAGCTCGTATGCGCAGAGGAGGCCGGCTGGGCCGGAGCCCACGATGGCAATCTTTTCTGGACGTTCGAGCACGGTGGGTTGCGGCAACTGGTAGCCTGGGAACTGGTCGGTGACGAAACGCTTCAACGCCGGCAAATTCACCGGATCGTCCACATTGGTGCGGGTGCAGGCGGCGGTGCACGGGTGAGTGCAGATGCGCCCGCAGATGGACGGAATCGGGTTGTCTCGCAGAATGACCTGGAGCGCTTCTTCGAAGCGTCCTTGCGCGATCAGTGTCACATATCCCTGTGCGCTCTGGTGGATGGGACATCCAGCCTCGCAGGGAGAGTTCCCGCGGCGCGAAATCGTGAAGATGTTGGGAACGGCCTGCGGGAAGGGCCGGTAGATTGCCTTGCGCTGACCGAGTCCCTGATCGAACTCGGAGGGCAGTGTGACTGGACAATCCGTGGTGCAAGCGCCGCAACCAGTGCACTTCGCCGCATCGATAAAACGGGGCTGCTGCTTGAGAGTGACCTTGAAATTCCCGGGCTGGCCGGCGACTTTCTCCACCTCGGTTAGAGTGAGTATGTCGATGTCTTTGTGCCTGCCGATTTCAACCAGACGCGGCGCCATCGTGCACATCGCGCAATCGTTGGTGGGAAAAGTCTTGTCGAGCTGGGCCATCACCCCGCCGATGGCTGGGCCTTTCTCGGCTAAATACACCTTGATGCCGCCGTTGGCCAGATCGAGGGCTGCCTGCATGCCGCCGATGCCGCCTCCGACGACGAGGGCAGCGCCCACAGGTGCGGCTTGGAATTTCTCAGAGGGCATGGGACACCACCTCCGCCGCGGACGCCTGCCGCGCAGTTCTTTCCTTGACCGCCAGGAAATACAGTGCCAGCGGCCGATAGACCATGTGTGACCACTTTCCAAACGACATCTCGACCAGCAGCATGGGCGTGGCGATGATGATGTGCAGGGCGTATGTGAAATGACAGGTCAGGGCAAAGCCGGCATAGCGGAATATGTGCGCCGCCAGACCGCTGAGCGCGGTCAACCCGAGCAAGACGGGAAAGACGAGATCTTGAAAGGACGATTCTTTATAGATTTCCTTCTGTTTTCGCCACCGGCCAACGAAAATTTCTCCGAGACCATAGAGGATGAGGCCGCTCGCGAGATATCCGAGCCAGCGCTGCGGATGGTATAGGGGATAGATGTTGTCGGTTTGAAACCATCGCAATGCGAAGACTTTGATGGTGATCATCAGCACAACGCCCATTGCCATGACCCAATGGCCGAACCACCGGCCTTTTTCCGGACACTTCCTCATCAACGAATGAGCCGCCGATTGGTGGACGTACGTCCAGGCCTCGATCACGTAGACAGAAAGCGGCGGACGTGTCCTTTGCCCACTCATCGTGAGGTGCCAGATGCGGAAGACACGCGAGAACAAAAGCAACAGCGGGAGCAGGATCACCGTCAGTGTGTAGTAGGTCATGAGCGGGAACATGTGATCCAAGCCCAACGCCGTAGTGGCGAAGTCTTTAGCTGCCATCCCCACGTACCACACGTGGTAAGCCACGATCAGGAACAGGACGACAATCGCCACCGAGAATAAGGAACTTAGGTACCACGCCTTGGACTGGAGCAGCTTGGCGGCAATGCCCGTCCAGTCATACTGCGCGCTGAGGAAGCGGCGCAGCGTCTGCATGGAAATTCTGGGCTCCGATTGACGCGGGCAGACTAGAGAACAATCGCCGCAGTCGTGGCAAACCCACGGGTCCAGGTTTCCGACCAGCGGTTGCCTCAGCCCCAGCAGGGCGTAGCGAAGGCTTTTGCGGGGAAAGGTCACCGAACCTTCGACCAGATCACACGAAACAGTGCAGCTTCCACACTGGTAGCAGCCTGTGGGATCGAACTTGCCGTATCGCCGAATGTCGTTCAGCAGTGTGGGATCGCATTGAACAGGCAATGTGCCGGCTGCCATTTGCCACCTCTACGGGAGGCCGCTACTGTGTAGCGGCGGCCCACTCCTTCACAGTTCTCCTGGCGTACACCAGGAACTTTCCGTCTTCTTCTACGGCGTGAGTCTCAAAGTTTTCGTTCTGATAGGACTCGCATTTGCGGGATGCTTCTTCCGTGCTGTCGTAAGGTTGCCCATCCCACATGAACTTCTTGCCATCAATGATCATTGCGAGATTCGGGCTCATACGATGCCTCCAAAGACTCAACACGCTGCGGAGAAGACGCCTCTCTTCCGCAGTGCTCTGGCGAAGGGAAAATACTCGCGGACCAGCCACTCCGCGGCTTGCGGAACCGCGCTGCTTACTTCTTCCGACAACCCCTGAGAGATCACTTCCGGTAATGGCCCGGTTTGGCAAGCCAGCACCCGCACTTTGACCCCGCAGCTTTCCTGCAACTCGCGCAGCAGGTTGGACGTGGGCAACTGGTGCATCGAGAAATCGTCAAGCTTAACCGCAGGAATCTCGGCGGGATCGATCTCGAATATTTCTCCGGGAGTGCGTCCCGCATCGATCGCGTCGAGGATGAGCAATCGTCGCGGACGTGCGGGGCTTAGACAGAGGGTGAATAAGAGCTTGCGCACGCCCGTGCCGGCATCCAGCAAGCAGATGGCTTCGGGTATTTGGTAGTGTGACTCGAGATAGTCCACTACCGCGCACCCGAAGCCATCGTCTCCGAACAGAAGATTGCCGATGCCGAGCACTACGATCGGCTTGCGACAGAAGTCGGGAAGATCGGATCTATCGACCTCGGATTGACCGTTCTCGGTGTGGCCGATCCCGGATTGACCGATCTCCGACATTCTTCCTCCTGCTCGCTGCGGTTCAGTTGGCGAGCGAGCCGACCAACATGCCTTCCGCATCGAAAATATCCAGCTTGACCGAAAGCTTCCCATCCAGCCGGTGGGTCGCGCAGGACAAGCATGGGTCGTAGGCGCGGATCGACATTTCTACCGTGTTCAGCACTCCCTGGTCGTACTTGCCGTCATGGATCAAACTCTTGGCGGCTTGTGTGACCGACATGTTGATGGGAGCGTTGTTGTGCGTGGTGCCGACAATTAGGTTGACATTGGTAATCAGGCCGTCGGCATCGGTCGTGTAGTCGTGGATGAGCGTGCCGCGTGGCGCTTCAGTAACGCCGACGCCTCGCGCTGCCCGGGGCGTAACCTTGACGCGCGTTTCCGTGCTGGTGATCTCGGGATCATCCAGTAAACGAATGGTGTTCTCCGCGTTGTAGAGCAGTTCGATCAGCCGCGCCCAGTGATACAACAGGGTGAGTTGTGCGGGCCGCCCGAACTTTGCGCGGAACTCCTCCAGTTCAGCCTGCGCCAGTGGTGTGTCGATAAAGTCGCAGACGTTGATGCGTGCCAGCGTGTTCGCGCGATACACGCCCTTGGGATTTTCGACATCCATGGAGAAACCTTCGCCCCACTGTTTGGCGTAGGGGAACTTCAGGTAGCTCCAGGACTCAATGTGCTCCGAGATGAACTCGGTATAGCGGTCGACAGGGAAGTCCTGATATGAGCCGTTGCGCGCCATCAGACGAAGTTTTCCGTCGTAGAGATTGAGCGCACCATTTTCCTTGACAGTGCCGATGAAGCCGGTAGTGATCACTCCCAACGACTTCACAACGTGAAGGTACTTGGGGAACACATTCTCCTTGGCGAAAGCGATGGAGAACTTGGCCAGGTCCAGCGTGTCATCGGCCTGCTTGCGCAATTCGTCGCGCTCGGCGGCAGACAGCGGCTTGCTGAATCCGCCCGGAACGGCAGCCTGCGGATGGATGGACTTGCCCGCGATGGTTTCCAGCATCTTGGCGCAGAGGTGGCGCACTTTCACTACTTTTCTGGCGATGTCGGGCGCTGCCTGCAGGACGCCGATGACATTGCGTATGGAGTAGTCGGCATCCGGACCGAGCAGGAAGTCGGCTCCCGCCAGGAAGTAGAAGTGCAGGATGTGCTCTTCCATGTAGGCAATGCTGTTGCACAGCTCGCGCAACTTCTTGCCCGCCGGTGGCGGCTCGACTCCAAAGACCGCGTCGCAAGCCTTGGCCGAGGCCAGGTGATGCGACCACGGGCACACACCGCAAATGCGCGGCGTGATGCGTGGGAGATCTTCCACGGGCTTGCCGAGACAGAACTTCTCGAAGCCGCGCAGTTCAATGACGTTCACCCGGGCGGTGTCCACGTTGCCGGCATCGTTGAGTTGAATGGTCACCTTGGCGTGGCCTTCGATGCGGGTGACAGGTTGAATGACGAGTGTCTTTGCCATGGATCACCTCCGGGGCGTGGGCCGCAGACGGCCAGCGCCAGAAAAACGGTTGAAAGTTGCGGCTCGATCCGGGATCTGCTTGGGATCGAGTCCAATGGAGGAAAGCGCGCCCATCATGTCCACCATGGGATTGGCTTTCTCCGACAATGGGCCGAAGCAACCCTCGCATGGCATGTAGGCGCGGATGCAGCGCGGATTGCCTTCGCTGCCGCCGCAGCCGGCGCGGGTGGCCGGGCCCAGGCACAGGATGCCCTGCTCCATCAGGCAACGCATTTCGCTCAAGGGCGCTCCCGGCTTGAAGTCGGGCGCCTCATAGCGGCGTTTCAGGGTAGAGACTGCTTTCTTTTCGCGCTTGGTCGGACACTCGTCGCAAACGCTCTTCGAGGGCAGCACGGGCAGGGGCTTGCCCTCGACCAGAGCGACCAGCGCTCCGGCCACCATCTCCGGCGTCGTTGGACATCCGGGCAGGTACGCATCCACCTTCACGACTTCGTGGAGCGCATAAACTCTGTCAGTAAGTTCGGGAATCTGCTCGTGAGGCAAACCGTTTTTCTCCGTGGTGACGCTGTCGCGGTAGACCTTCTCCAGCAACTCTTCCTTGCTGAATTGATTCGCCAGCGCCGGTATCCCACCAAAACAGGCGCAAGAACCCAGAGAGATCAGGATCTTGCATTTCTTGCGCATCTCCTGCGCCAGTTTCTTGTGCTCTTCACTGCGGATTCCTCCCGATATCAGCCCGACATCCGCCGCGGGGATTTCCATCTCTGTACCTTCGCCAGTCTGACCATAGAGCTTGTGGTCCATCAGCACCGGCATGTGTACGATCTCTACCTGTTTGAGTACGTCGAGTAGCGGTTCGCCGATGTCGAGGATCGTTACTTCGCATCCTCCACATATGGCAAACCATTCTTCGGCAAGTCGCGCTGCCATGCTGTACCTCCTACCGGACTTGAATTAGTGCTGCTTTGTTCTTATCTCCTGCGATCGGTGATTGCTGCGTTAAACCCGAATTCGACCCGAGCAGCGGAACTGGCGCAACGGGTGCCCTGGATGTACGGCAGTTGGGGGGATAACAACCCAGAGCGGGTCGATTCTTTCAGGCGGCAGTGAGGGGGAGCCTCCAACAATCCACCTCTCGGAAGTATCGAACGTTCGTTCGGTTCTGCGGCACATTCATCCGCCAGACGGAACCTGGAACGTGGTGTTACTTATGGTCCCGCCGGCCCCAATTGTCAGTGACTCGAATCACCCATTCGCGTGAGCAAGAACTGCATTTCGAGGATATTGATGACTGCAGGGTCGTTGCCTTCTCTCCGAATCCCTTCACTGGTGAGAGCTTGCATCGATTCAGTGGGTGTGACGACCGTCACAGTGGGAAGTCTATTTGCAACCACAGAAGAGTGATTTTGAATCGCAAGAAGAAATTGTCGCGATCGAAGTGAATGGGCAAGATCCAATCCAGACAGGGTAGTTCAACAAATCCATCGAGGAGGTCGTGAAATCACTGCAATGAGTGATAGCCATCACTGACTTTGCGCCCTTTTTGTCGCATAGCTATGGGCTGCATAGCTTGTTCGTGAGGCCTTTCCTGGTCTCTTTTTTCATAGCGTGCCGGACACGTTGTGAGAGCCGCCGCGCTTCATGTCAGCGTAGATAGCCCTTGACTCGAGGGGTGCAGCCATGGAAGACCACGCGATCATTCCAGCGCAACCCATGCTAATGACCAGGTTTGGCTGCCTCCTCTGTATTTTGCCCACGTCATTCACTCGCCGCATTAATCGGTGGATCTCCCGTTGTACAGCGAGACGTGGCGGCCTGCGGGGCAGCAGCTCTGTTTGAGAGAAGATGCTTCGCCAGATGGAGGATGACCATGAATCAGAATCTTTCTCCTCAATCGCAGTGGCACGCAGCGGAAGCCGAGGAGAACCGCGCGATAAACAAGCCCCTGGTGATCAGCGTGTGGGTCGTGCCGATCATTGTTGGCGTAGGGTTACTCTTTGCCAGCCTGGTCGTCGCAGCTTTGTTGCTTGGCAACAAGTAGGTGTTTCGCCTCCGCAAAAGGAGGTGAGCCATATGGTCTTCGTCATCGCGGGAAACGTTGAGTCAGATCGGAACATAGTCGGCAGGCTCCTTGCAGATAACTTGGGATGGGAATTTGTCGATGGCGAGAATCTTCATCCTCATGATTTCGGTGCGCGGAACCGCAATGCTGTTCCCAACGCCGATCCATCTTTCCGAATGGAAACACTATCAGCCGCCATTAACGGATGGATCTACAGATGGCAGGATGTAGTGGTTTCCTGCCCCATGCTGACGGAAACAGACCGAAGGCGGCTGTCGGAAATATCCTCGCTAGTCAAGATCGTCTACTCGGAACCATCGCATACGACCGGTGCCCCTCCGTTGCTGGACCGGGACTGTCTAGAACACATGGTAGGTTGCGAGTTCGCTGACGGAGGGCGTGCAAAACATGAACCGGAACAGCAAGGGCTCACTGTTGAACTTTCCCGGCAAGTGGAAGAGATCATCCGAGAAATGGTAAGTAGCTCGAAGTAAGCTCGAAGTAGCTGATCAACTGATGAACTTCCCCGCATGCTGAGGGGCCTCCGCTTTGACAACGATGTACTGATTCCTACCCCTGTTCCCGACTGTGCTGCGCCAAGTGCAGCCATTTATCGTCACCTTGACGGGGACCTTAGCCCCGCCGGACCTTTTGTGTGTCGAACGGCAGCGTGAACGAAGCAGTCGAATTGTCGCGAGACTCATCTCCGTTTAGCTTCACTCTGATTTTTCTTTTCATTTTTTCTCATTCCCTCATTAGCAATCCCGTCTCTGAGGGCAGCAGCCATGCTGATTCGCCGCCTATCTTACAATCGAAGGCAATGCTTAAACGGCACGCTCATGTCGTTCCCATGCTTGCTCTCGCGACCGCTGGGTGCCTTTGGGGAACAGGATTTTTCTTCGGGAAACTAGCCCTGACAGAGATGTCCGTACCGAATATGGTTTTATTTCGCTTAGGGTTTGCCTGCGTCGGTCTGGTTCCGGTCATTTTTTGCGTTCGTTCTCACTTCAATACGAGCGAATGGGCTTGGGTGTTCGCGGCGTCAGTTCTCGGCGTTCCTATTCAGTTCTTGGTGCAATTCAAAGGGCTCTCTCTCACCACGGTTTCGCACGCAGCTTTAATGGTTGGCACACTTCCCATGCTGCTCGCCATCGCAGCCGTGGTGTTCGCAGGAGAGCGATTGCACTTGGGTGGTTGGCTTGCGCTTGCTGCATCGACCTGCGGTGCGGCCCTGATCGCATTTTCCAGCAAGAAAGCTTCTGGCGCGGCACATGCAAGCGTGTGGGGCGATCTGCTTGTAGTTTTTTCAATGTTTGCAGCCATCGGATGGATTCTGATTTCGAAGCGTCTCATGCGACAGCATTCACCACTGATGGTGACGGCTTTCGTCCTTTGGATCGGCACGGCGCTGCTGGCGGTTGTGGTCATAACCACATCGGGGATTCCGACGTTTCATTACTCGGCCCGCGCATGGATTGCAGTAGCGGAGCAGGGGTTCTTGGCCACAGCGAGCACAACCGTTTTGTGGAATTGGGGACTGAAGCGAGTTCCCGCATCGCAGGCGGGAATTTTTGTAAATTTAGAGCCGCTAGTCGGGGCGATTCTCGGGGTCTCTTTGCTGCACGAGCAGTTGGGGGTTATGGCTCTGGCAGGAGGGGCGTTGATCATCGCTGGAGCAGTCTACTTCAGTTACAAGCCGGATGGTACATCGGGCGAAGTCTGAGCGTAAGTGATCGCTACAAAAACTCTGCAATCGCCATCGCTATCGAGCTCTGACACCTCCAAATGTGTGACTAGATTTCGAGCCAGAGTTGTGGTATGCTTCGCCGCCTTTCTTTCCTCATTACGATCCTCCGTAAGTGATGACGGGGTAAGCGAAACTTACGCAAGGTCCGGGCCATGAACCCGTCGTCTTCTGGGGCAAGAAGGAAATTGGGGTTGCCTGATTCTGCCGGCGAAGTTCTGAGTGGGGCTGCGTGGGGGCTTCTATTCTGTTTCCCTCGAGCGTTCTTTGCCCGGCCAGCGGTGAGCCCTGATCGTCTGTAAGTGTGTCTGCCCCATTCATCAGCAGCTCTGGTCCCAGGAGATTTCAAGAAATGACCACTTCGTCCACTGGCTTGGCTTCGAGTGTGTGTTTCGCGGGCTTGTCCGTTTCTTCTAAGAGCTCCACTGACCGGGGCTTGAACTCTCTACTCGAAGCTTCGCGGCGGGCTCTGGCGTGGTCGCGGTCCGTTGCCTCGGTTGTCGCGGCGCTGATGATGGTCGGCGCGGTTTGCGTCCCGGCACAGGCGCAGACGCTCATGGGGAATTGGAATCAGCAATCGCCTGCAACCAGCCCCGCCGCGCGTTGGCAGTCAAGCATGACCTACGATACAGCGCACGGCCAGGTAGTCTTGTTCGGCGGATACAACGGCAACCAACTCGCCGACACGTGGCTGTGGAACGGGACCACGTGGACCCAGCAGAGCCCTGCAACCAGCCCACCGTCGCGCGACCAGTCGGCCATGGCCTACGATGGAGCGCAGAGCCAGGTGGTTTTGTTCGGAGGGTACCTTAGCAATAATGCTCCCTTCCGTTCCAACGATACTTGGGTGTGGGACGGGACCACATGGACCCAGCAGAGCCCTGCCACCAGCCCATCCGCACGCGCCGATCACGCCATGGCCTACGATGCGGCGCAGGGCAACGTGGTTTTGTTCGGAGGATTCACAGATACGGGCACCACGTTAGGCGACACGTGGGTGTGGAACGGGACCACATGGACCCAGCAGAGCCCTGCAACCAGCCCCGCTGCGCGTTATTTCAGCGCCATGGCCTACGACGCGGTGCACAATCAAGTGGTCTTGTTTGGAGGACAACCCAGCATCTCGGGTGGTGCTCTCAGCGACACGTGGGTGTGGAACGGAACCAACTGGACTCAGGAGAGCCCTGCCAATAGTCCCCCCGCCCGTTACGGCCACACCATGGCCTTCGATGCACAGACAGGCCAGATCATTTTATTCGGAGGAGAGAACGCCAGCAACGCTTATCTCAACGACACCTGGGTGTGGGACGGGACTAACTGGACTCAGGAGAGCCCTGCCAACATCCCCCCCGCACGCGTCTTCCACAATTCGGCCTACGACGCGGCGCAAGGCCAGGTGGTCGAGTTTGGAGGAGTCGGCAGCAGCCTGTTCAACGACACGTGGGTATGGAGTTACCCGGGGAATTTCGGCAACGTCAATGTTTGTCCCTCAGGACAGAGCACTCCGGCGCCGTGCAGCAATACTCTCGCGCTGACCTACAACCTTGCGGCGACCACCACTTTTGGCACGACCCAAGTGGTCACGCAAGGCACACCTGGTCTCGACTTCACACTGAGCACCGGCAGCACCTGTACTGGTACGGTCTCCGCAGGCGGCACCTGCACCGTGAACGTTAAGTTTGCTCCGCTCGCCCCCGGATTGCGCCTGGGCGCAGCGCAACTCTTCGACAACAGCGGCAACTTGTTGGTGAGTTCTCCGATCTACGGCGTTGGCCAGGGACCGGCGGTTGCCTTTGGGCTGGGCACGCAGACCACGGTGAATACCGGAAGCTACACGCTGAACAGTCCAAAGGGCGTGGCCGTGGATGCGGCGGGCAATATCTTCATCTCGGATAACAACAACCACCGGGTGGTGGAGGTTGCGGCTAACGGCACTCAGACTACGGTGGGCTTCAATCTGAATTACCCGCAGGGTTTGGCGGTGGATGGCGCGGGTGATCTCTTCATCGCGGACAACAACCTGAATGAGGTGGTGGAGGTTCCGGCTGGCTGCATCAGCTACAGCTGTCAGATCGTTCTGACTAGCAACCTGGCCGCCCAATTGGGAGTGGCGGTGGACGGAGCGGGCGATCTTTTCGTCGGCGATTTCACGGGCCACGAGGTCGTGGAGGTTCCAGCCAATGGAGGACCTCAGATCGTACTGTACAGCCCAGGGACTAGCTCCAATCCGGTCGGTTTGGCGGTGGATGCAGCCGGGGATCTGTTCGTCGCCGATTATGGCCTCAACGAAGTAGTGAAGATTCCGGCCGGTTGCACCAGCAGCAGCTGCCAGACCACGGTGGGCACCGGCTGGAGTTCTCCGGAAGCCGTAGCGGTGGATGCCGCAGGCGATGTCTTCGTCGCGCAAGAATTCGCGCCTTATGTGGTAGAGGTTCCGGCCGGTTGCGGCAGCGGCAGTTGCCAGATCACGGTGAGCGAAACCGAAGCGTACGGTTTGGCGGTGGATGCAAAGGGCAATCTCTTCATCCCCCAAACTTTCGGCACCCTGGTATTCGAACTCAACCGGTCGCAGCCGCCAACGTTGAGCTTCCCGACGCCGACGAACGTCGGTTCAACCGACACCACCGACGGTGCGGAGACGACAACCCTCCAAAACGTGGGCAATACTACGCTCACCTTCCCCATTCCATCCTCGGGCAACGATCCCAGCATCGGGCCAGACTTCTTGCTGTTCAGCAGCGGCGCAGGCGACTGCCCGCTCACAACCGTATCGTCCTCCTCGCCGGGCACGCTGGCGCCCGGGGCGCAGTGCGTCTATTCGGTCACCTTTGCTCCGATGTCAGCGGGGACTCTCAGTGAATCCCTGGTGCTTACGGACAACAACCTGAACGCTATTTCTCCTTCTACTGTAGGAACGCAGGCCATTGCCCTCAGCGGCACAGGTGTGTCCACCAACTACACGCTGAGTGTGAGTACTGCCGGCAGCGGTAGTGGCGCGGTGTCGGGCGCGAACTGTTCGACGGGAAGCTATTCGCAAGGGACCACCGTGACCTGCACGGAGACGCCGAACGCCGGCTCGCAATTTACGGGCTGGAGCGGAGGAACGTGCAGCGGTCTCGGCAGCTGCTCGTTTTCGCTGAGTTCGAATTCAACCGTCGTCGCGAACTTCTCGCTGGCCTACACCCTGACTGTGACGGAAGTGGGCACGGGCAGCGGCACGGTGACCGACAATCTCGAAGAGATTACTTGCAGCGAAGCCAACGGAAGCGTCTCGGGAACGTGTTTGGCAGGTTATGGTAGCGGAACCACGGTGACCCTGACGGCGAGTTCCACCGGAACCTCTACGTTCGTAGGCTGGGGCGGCGCGTGCGCGAGTTCGGGAGCGAGTGCATTCTGCAGCGTGACAATGAATTCGGCGGTCAACGTTAGCGCAAGTTTTGTTGCGCCAGGGGCAAGTCAGTCGGGAACGCTTAAATCCATTACCGCGGGCGTTGTCTACGGGCAGGCCGGCAGCTTCACCAGTGGTATCGGCAACGACGGCGGGCTCAGCGCCAACAGCTTACATGATCCAGATGGGTTCGCCTTGGACAGCAGCGGTAATCTCTACGTGGCTGACCAGCAAAACTCGCGAGTGCTGTTCTACCCTCGCGGCAGCACCACCCCCACGCGGGTCTACGGGCAGTTGGGCAGCTTCACCAGCGGCCCCCAGAACAACGGCGGGGTCAGCGCCAACAGCTTAAGCTGGCCGTATGGTCTCGCCCTAGACAGCAGCGGCAATCTCTACGTGGCCGACTACGGTAACTATCGGGTGCTGTTCTATCCTTCCGGCAGCACCACCGCCACGCGGGTCTACGGGCAGGGCGGCAGCTTCACCACCAACACCCAGAACAAAGGCGGGATCAGCGCCAACAGCTTGTACCTTCCGACAGCCGTCGCCCTAGACAGCAGCGACAATCTCTACGTGGCCGACCAGTATAACAGTCGGGTGCTGTTCTATCCCTCCGGCAGCACCACCGCCACGCGGGTCTACGGACAGGGAGGCAGCTTCACCAGCGGCACCGCGAACAGCGGCGGGATCAGCGCCAACAGCTTAGCTTATCCGGCAGGGGTCGCCCTAGACAGCAGTGGCAATCTCTACGTGGGTGACGGTAATAACAGTCGGGTGCTGTTCTATCCCTTCGACAGCACCACCGCCACACAGGTCTACGGGCAGGGCGGCAGCTTCACCAGCAACACCGCGAACAACGGCGGCATCAGCGCCAACAGCCTGGAGAATCCGGCTGGAGTCGCCGTGGACAGCGGCGGCAATCTCTACGTGGCCGACAGCTATAACAGTCGGGTGCTGTTCTATCCCTCCGGCAGCACCACTGCCACGCGGGTCTACGGTCAGGGCGGCAGCTTCACCAGCAACACCGCGAACAACGGCGGGATCAGCGCCAACAGCTTAAGTCAAACCTGGGCGGTCGCCCTGGACGGCAGCGGCAACCTCTACGTGACGGACTTAGGGAACAATCGGGTGCTGGAATACAGCAGCTTCGGCAGCGTCAACGTTTGCCCTGCGGGACAGAGCACGCCTGCGCCCTGCAACCGCACCATCACGCTTAGCTACTATGCCGCGGCGACCACGTCTCTGGGCGCGATCCAGGTAGTCACGCAAGGTGCACCCAATCTCGACTTCACGCTGGGCAGCGGTAGTAGTTGCACCGGTACTGTCTCCGCGGGGAGTTCCTGCACCGTGAACGTCAGCTTCGCCCCGCTCGCACCCGGATTACGCATGGGTGCGGTGCAACTCTTCGATAACAACGGCAGTGTGTTGGCGAGCGCTCCGGCTTACGGCGTTGGCCAGGCGCCGGCGATTGCCTTTGGTCCGGCGGTGACCTTTACCCCTCCCCTGACCCCCCAATCGACCATCTTCTTCAGCAGCCAAGTGACCCAGGTGCCCAATCTGGCGAGCCCCGGCGGCGGCCTGACGACAGATGGGGGGGGCAATCTATACCAAGTCAGCCCACAATTAGGGCTGGTGAAAGTTGTGCCAGGCGGCAATCCAACCACTGTGGCCACCGGCTTGAGCAATCCGGAAGGTGTGGCGATCGATGGTGCAGGCAATTTCTATGTCGCGGATAGCGGTCTTGGCAGCTATGGCGAGGTGGTGAAGTTTGCGCCTGGTTGCGGGAGCACATCCTGCGCGACTGTCTTATACGCGGCGTCTGCCTCGCCCGGACCGTATGGCGTAGCGGTCGATGGTTCAGGTGATGTCTTCTTCTCCCAACCTACCGCTGGGGTCTTTGAGATTCCCGCAAGCAGCCCGAGCAGCCTGATCGCGCTGTACAGCCCCGGAGGTAATTCGAATGTGCAGAGCGTGGCGGTGGACGCCGCCGGCGACATCTTCGTTGCCGATAACGGTCTCAAGCAAGTCGTGGAAATCCCGGCCGGTTGCACAACTGCAAGCTGCCAGACCAAGATCGGCAGCGGATGGGTTTATCCACTAGGCGTGGCGGTTGATGCCGCGGGAGACGTGATTGTAGCGGACTTCGAACTTACGGTCGATGGCGAAATCGACGCCGGCGGCGTAGTGGAGGTTCCAGCCGGCTGCAGCAACAGCAACTGCCAAATCCTTTTGTTGACCGCGGGAGCGCCCGACCCGTTTGCCGTTACGGTGAGTGCGACAGGACAGGTCTTCGCCGCCACAGACGGTCCGCTTTTTGAGATCAATCAGTCGCAGCCGCCGGTGTTGACCTTTGCCTTGACGAATGTGGGCAGCACGAGCACTGACAGTCCCCAATCGGTTTCCATTCAAAACGTCGGCAATCAGCCGCTGACGGTCTCCCTTAGCCTTCCGAACACGAACAACTTTATCGAAAATTCAAGCCCCTGCGGCAGCAGCTTCACGTTGTCTCCCGGCGCGATTTGTTCTGAGGGTTTCAGCTTCACCCCCCAGACCACTGGCTATCTCACCGAGGTGCAGTATTCTAGCGACAACACTCTGAACGGTTCTTCGACTGTACAGGCCATCAACCTCAGCGGCACCTCCGGCGTGAACGGCCAGGCTGCCACCGTGGCCGTGCCCAACGTGGTTGGGCTGACGCAAGCGGCGGCGACCACGTCCATCACCGGTATTGACCTGGCGCTGGGCACGGTGAGCACCGCATCCAGCGACAGCGTGGCTTCGGGCAGTGTGATCAGTTCGAGCCCGGCGGGCGGGACTCTAGTCAATGTCGGCTCCGCGGTCCAACTGCTCGTCTCCACTGGCCAGCCGACACCACCGCCGCCAAACCCGCTCTCGCTGCTGAACAACTACTTCGTTACCGGTGACTATGCCTCGGCGGGAGTCACACTCCGCGGAACCGGCCACGGCGGCATGGCGACCGGAACCATCACCATCCCCAGCAGCACCGCCAACCCAAGCGCCACCCAGGGTGTTCCCGACGGCGCCGACATTATTGACGCTTACTTGTACTGGGAGACGCTGGAGAATACGCCGTCGCCCTCGTCCACCAATGGAACCTTCAACGGGTATGGCATTACCGGCCAGCAGATAGGAAAAGACGCCGCCTACACGGATGGTGCGTTTAGCGGGACGCTGCGCGTGTATCGCGCCGACGTGAACAGTTACTTGCCGGTCGCGTCGAACGGGAGCGGCGTGCGCTATGCCTCGGGCACGTTCACGGTTTCTTTGCCGGACGGAGGAACCGCATTACCCCTCACCGAGGGCGCGAGCCTGGTGATGATCTATCGCGTACTGTCGCAGAACTTCCCGCTCAAGTCGGTAGTCATTTACGACGGGTCGACGATACCAGCCAGCTCTGGAAACCAGACGATGCAGGGATTCTATGACGCGCTCGGCGGGACGGTAGAGTTTACCAGCCTTTATGCCGCGAGTAGCGTTTGGAACAACAACATCGCCAGTTCCGTCACGCTCAGTGCACATGCGAATCAGTACCTTGGGCCACTGAATACTGGCAATGCCTACGCCGCGGTGATTCTCAGTACGCCGGTCACCAATAGCGATAACGATGGAATTTTGGACGCCTGGAAGAGCGGGCCCGGGGCGGGCGATTTCCATGCAGGACAGCCCGGTTATTACGACGTGGCGACCTCAACGTGGGTTCCTTTGCCGGGCGCGCTACACGGTGAAAAGGACCTGTTCGTTCAACTCGATTACATGTGCGGCGCCGTGTTAGCCAACGGCTCGTGCGATCCCGCACAGGAGAATCTGTACCCCTCGCCTGACGCCCAGGGCAACGATCCACTCGCGATGGTGACGTCGGCCTTTGCCGCGCATGGAGTCGTTCTCCATCTCGAAGTTGGAAACGCCGTGCCCGAAAGCACCTGCACCGACAACCTCACCACCACTCCGCCGCAACTATGCCAGTTCCCTGGCCAGCCGGGAGTGATCGGCTGGAAGAACAGCCTGGAATTCTCGAAGCTGTGGCCACGTAATTTTGCATCTTGCGTGTCGGGTGGCGATTGCACAACCCGATATCCCTACGGGCAGAAGGACAGCTATCACTACGTTCTGTTCGGCCACTCTCTGGCGATACCGGCCTGGAACACGCGTTACCAAACCTTGACGTCGATAACCGTGGCAAGCGGCGTTACGACGATTGGGACGGTCGACCGAGGCATCGGGATTAACTATTGCCCAAGCCGCATCACGATTTCCGGCGTGCTGGGAAACCCGGGTCTCAACGGTGTGTACAACACAACAGGCTGCGCTAATTCGACGACAATTACTGTGGCAACTCCTGGCGTCACCAACTGGAGCTACCCCAACAGTACGTTGCCTGAACCTGAAATCGGCCTCACTTCCGGCACGATTACAAGTATCTCCGGCTACTCCGATCTCGGCGGCGCTGATTCGGCGATTACCCTGGGCCTTTGGTTGACGGCTCCGAATCAGGACATGAGCAAGCGCGCGACGGTAGAAGCCGGCACGCTGTTTCACGAGATCGGCCATACGCTTGGTTTGACCCACGGCGGGCTCTACTACGACGGCGGCCCGGGTAGTTATATTCCGACGTTCGAAGCCAATTGCAAGCCGAATTATGTAAGCGTGATGAATTATCTTTTCCAGCTTGATCTCGTGGGACCGAATCAAGCCGTTGATTTCTCTAACCAGCAACTCGTCACCTTGAACGAGAGCACAGCGGGTTCGGTGACTCAACTGACCGACCTCCTGAGTAACCCTGCGACGTACTCAACCTCGGCCTGGTACGTTCCTTACACAACCGGGACCTCGGCGAGCCCCGCCACGCTGTATTGCAATGGCGCTCCAATCACCGGCGCGCAGGCCTATCGCGTGAATGCTCCCATTTCGCCCATAACACCGGCGTGGACGAATGGGCAGGACATTAACTATGACGGCGTGCTGAATACGCAGATGCGCGGATACAACGACTGGGGCAACATCGACCTGCGGCAGGTAGGCGCCACCGGTGGTGAGTTCGCATCCTTGGCGACCGTGCTTTCGTTTGGTTCCTCGGTAGCGCCGATGAACGTAAACGCGGGCGGAAACGTAGCCCTGGGCAGCGGTGGGACCGTAGCTCTGGGCAGCGGCGGAACAGTAACCCTGGGCAGTGGTGGGAACGTCACTCTAGGCAGCGGCGGCACTATCACGCTCGGGAGTGGTGGCAACGTCACGCTCGGCAGCGGTGGCACCGTGACCCTGGGCAGCGGTGGCACGGTAACACCGGGCAGCAATGGCACCGTCACGTTAGGCAGCGGAGGCGCGGCCACGCTCAGCAGCGGCGGCACGATTACCCTGGGCAGCGGCGGAACCGTGACCTTGGGTAGCGGTGGTACTGTCACGCTTGGCAGCGGCGGCACGATCGCGCTCGGCAGCGGCGGCTCGGTGACGATTCCTTCGAGCGGGGGCAGCTACAGCCTCCCCAGCAACGGTGGGATCATCACGCTGGGCAGCGGCGGTAATGTGACACTGGGCAGCGGCGGCAACGTCACGCTGGGCAGCGGCGGCACGATCACGCTGGGCAGCGGTGGGACTGTGACGCTGGGCAGCGGCGGCATTGTCACACTTGGCAGCGGCGGCATCGTTGCGCTGGGCAGCGGCGGCAATGTGACTTTGGGAAGCGGTGGGAATGTCACGCTCGGCAGTGGCGGCACCATTGCGCTGGGCAGCGGCGGGAATGTAACGCTGGGCAGCGGCGGCAACGTCACGCTGGGCAGCGGTGGAACCGTGACACTCGGCAGCGGCGGCAACGTCACGCTGGGCAGCGGCGGCAATGTGACCCTGGGCAGCGGGGGAAGCGCGACACTGGGGGCCGGCGGTACGGTGACGCTAGGGAGTGGCGGGAATGTAACGCTGGGCAGTGGTGGCAACGTAACACTCGGTAGCGGCGGGACTGTCACCATGGGCAGCGGCGGCAACGTCACGCTCGGCAGCGGCGGCACGGCAACTGTGGGTAGCCTCGGCGGCACGATCACACCGGGCAGCGGCGGCACGGTTACGCTCGGCAGTGGAGGCACCGTCACGCTTGGCAGCGGCGGAACCATAGTCCTTGGCAGCGGCGGCACGGTGACGCTGGGCAGCGGCGGCAGCTATACCCTCAACAGCAGCGGTGGAGTCATCACTCCCAATGCCGGTGGAACGGTGACCCTGGGCAGCGGTGGCATTGTAACGCTGGGCAGCGGCGGCATCGTTGCCTTAGGCAGCGGCGGCAATGTAACGCTGGGCAGCGGCGGGAATGTGACGCTGGGTAGTGGCGGCACCATCGCACTGGGAAGCGGCGGCAACATAACCCTGGGTAGCGGCGGTACGGTAACGTTGGGCAGCGGTGGGAACGTAACCTTGGGAAGCGGCGGCAACGTAACTCTGGGCAGCGGCGGAAATGTAACCCTGGGCAGCGGGGGCACCATCGCCTTGGGCAGCGGCGGCAGCAGCACCCTTGGCAGTGGCGGCCCCGTCTTCAGCGAGTTGACTTATGAGGCTGCCAACTCCATCGTTCGTCCACCGCCTGCGGCCACCGAGACGCCATCGGCCGCAGGTGTATCGCCGGCGTTCGTCACGGTCAATTGGACTGCGCCACTCTTCGGAGTCGTGTCCACCTACACCATTTATCGCAGTTCCGATGGCGCTACGCCAATCGAGATTGGCAGTGTCAGCGGCGTAAATGGATATCCACCGGCGACTACGTTTACTGACACCAACCCGGATCTGACTTCAAAAACCGTGGTCTACACGATCACGACCACTCTCGTTGCGGACCCAACTGGTGGGCAACGCCAGAGTCCACCGTCGCCACCGGCGGTGCTCACGATGAACCAGACCATCTCCCTCGGCCCCGTGCCAAGTTCCGTCACGATCTCGACTACTCCGCTCACGGTCACCGCGACTGCCATGTCGTCTGGCATGCCGAACGGATTGCAGGTGAGCTTTAGCGCGACGGGATCGTGCTCCATCGGTAGCCAGTCGATCACGAACAACGTTTCCTCGGCCACCGTGAATCTCAACAGCACGGGAAGTTGCACCGTCACCGCGTCGCAACTCGGCACCACGGCCTACAACGCGGCCAGTGCTGTGTCCGGAACGTTCGCCATTCTGGCGCAAGGTTCCAACACCTTGTCGCAGACGATCAGCTTTGCGCCATTGCCCGAAGTGCAGTATGGCAACACGTTCTCGTTGAGCGCGTCGTCCTCTTCCGGCTTGGCGGTCAGCTTCACTCCGTCCGGGCCATGCACAACCAGCGGCACAACCGGCAGCACAACTGCAGTCGGCGTGTGCACGATCACGGCATCGGCGCCGGCAAACTCCACCTATAGCGCCGCCTCGGTAACCCAGTCGTTCGTCATTGCTCCGGCGGTACTTAAGGTGACTGCTTATAACCTCACGAGTGTGTATGGGCAACCGCTCCCAACGTTGACCTATAACTACAGCGGATTTGTGAATGGGGATACATCTTCCGTAGTGAGCGGCATACCGTCACTCTCCACGACAGCTACTTCGGGGAGCAATGCGGGAAGCTATCCGATCACGGTAATGACCGGCACGCTGGCCGCGGCCAATTACGATTTCCTTTATGTGAGCGGCTCACTGACCATCAGCAAACCGACGCTCACAATTACCGCCAGCAGTAGCTCGATGATTTATGGCGGGCCTGTGCCGCCCATCACACCCATTTATAACGGATTTGCGCCCGGCCAGGGCGCGTCAAACCTGACCACGCAGCCGACCTGTGGAACGGCGGCGACGAGTACGAGCCCGGTCATCCAGAGCCCGTATTATGTGAGCACTTGCTCGGGGGCGGTGGACAGCAATTACACAATCAGCTACATGGCGGGCAGTGTGGCGGTCACCCAGGCTTCAAGCACTACCGCGGTGAGTTCTTCGGTGAATCCGTCAACCTTCATGCAAATGGTTACCTTCACGGCCACGGTGACACCGCAGTACAGCGGAACCACGCCAACCGGTACCGTCACCTTCCAGGAGACCGTTAATGGCACCACGACGACGCTTGGAACCGGCACGCTGAGCGTCTTGAATGGGCAGAACGTGGCGACATTCAGCACCGCGACGCTCCAGGATACTTACTCCAACAGTATTGTGGCGGTGTACGGAGGGGACGGCAACTTCACAGGCAGCGGCAACACGGCTTCCCCGCTTGTGCAGACGGTTAGCCCGGCGCCCGAGGTCAGCCTGAGCCCGATGTTCGTTTCGTTCGGCAACCAGAATGTGAACACGAAGAGCAGCGCTGCCACCGTGACCCTCACGAATATCGGCGACGCAACGCTGAACATAAGCACCAACGGGATCTCGATCAACCCGAGTACAGATACCCAATTCGCCCAGACGAACAATTGCGGCTCGAGCCTGGCGGCGACGAAGAGTTGCACGATCACGATAACGTTCACACCCGTGGACACCGGCGTCCAGACGGCGAGCTTGCAGATCACCGACAACGACGACGACTCAACGGGCGCACAACAGATTGTCTCGCTGACGGGCGCTGGACTGAGTACGATTAAGAGCGGTTCGCTCTATGCCGACGCCATGTTCGCGACCGCCACCGGCTGCGGCAGTATCTCGGGGAGCGGCAACGGCACCGTTGACAGCTTCAATTCCTCCCTGGGCTATAACTCATCCCACGTGCTCAGTGGGGGAAACGTTGGCACCAACGGGAACGTGACGGTCAGTGGCAACAGCACCATCTACGGCTCTGCAGCAGTCGACGTGCTGACCACCGGTACTTGCAGCAAGACATCGGTGACCGGGGTCACGACCAGCGGCAACGCAAAGGTGACCGGCGGGTTGGTGGCGCTCAATGGGCCCATAACCTATCCTGCTCCTCCCGCGCCCAAACCGGCTCCGCCCACGACCAAACAAACCATTTCCGGGACGTGTCCCTCGGGCATGTCCGGGTGCACCAATGGACCGGGCAGTAAGACCGTTACGCTGGCTCCGGGAACCTACGGCAACGTATCGCTGACCGGCGGGACCACCGGCGACCTCAGCGGAGGCACTTATAACTTCAACAGCCTCGTGCTCAGCGGCAACAGCGTTCTCTCGGTTGTGGGTTCTTCACCCGTCGTTGTAAATCTGGCCGGCGCTGCGCTCAGCGGGGGCAGTCCGGCCCTGGATCTGAGCGGCGGCAGTATGGAGAATCCGACCTCGATTCCCGCGAACCTCCAGTTCAATTATGCCGGATCCCAGGGGGTGAATCTCTCCGGCGGGTCAAGCAGCTACGCCACGGTCTACGCACCCAATGCCATCGTCAACATGAGCGGCAATGCCGACTTCTACGGGTCCATTATTGGGAGCACACTCACCAATAGCGGCAACGGGGCAATCCACTACGACACGAACCTTCCCAACATCAAGTCAGGGAACTATATCTGGTTCAACGCCGTGGTCAATAATCTCCAGAATCTTGGCACGGGCCAGGTGAAGTTGTACGTCACCAATTCGACCATCAGTTTCACCGCCAACAACACCACCTACAACGTGGCCGTACCCAACGCCGTCGTCACCTTCAACTCTGCGTCACAGACTTCTGGCGCAAAGACGATCTATGACCTCACAAACAACAGATGGAGTACGGCGGTGGCTGCATCGGCTCTTACGGGCAATACCTTTGTCACCGGAGTAGCGTTCCCTGTGCCGGTCAACTTCCCGACCGGCATCCAGAACGTGGCATGGTCGGCCGCGTTCACGACCGACTCCCCGGGAGTCACGTTGCAGTGGCAATGGGGAGCGGCGGTCTATACCTCGCTTAGCGCGACCTATGCGACCACCAGCAACAGCAACGTTTTGGGTGTGAATGCAGAAGACGGCTCCGCCGATGCTAACGGTACAGATCCGGCCGGCACGCCGGAAACTTACAAGGCGTCGGTTATTTTCGGCGCTACCGGCGGCGGGTTGACCAACTACACCGGTTTCTTCAGCCCAGGGGCCGGCCTGGTTCCGACTATTGCCCCGATGAGCGTCTCGCCGAGCAGCCTGTCCTTTGCCACACAGAACCAGCATACGACGAGCGCTGCCCTGACGGCGGTCCTCACCAACAACGACGCCATTGCGCACATCATCTCCAGCATTACGGTTTCGGGGACGAATGCCGGTGATTTCGCTTCCAGCAATAACTGTCCGAGCAGCTTGGCGGCCGGCTCGAGCTGCACGATTTCCGTGACGTTTACCCCAAGCGATGTGGGGACGAGGACGGCCAAGGTCGTGGTGAACGACGATGCCAACAACAGCCCCCAGACGCTGTATTTGTCAGGCACCGGGCAGTAATGGAGATGGATGGGGTGGAGGAAACAAACCTGATGCGGGCCTGGATGTAATCGAGTAAGACGGCTCGGCAGCGTAATTCCGCCGTCGTTTATTGGCCGATACGGCGGCGGATTTCGGCCACCAGCGGATCTTCCGTAGACTGCCCGCGGATGCTGAGATAGGTTTTGTAAAAGTCCGCGAAACCCTCGCTCTTCATTCCTTCCCGAACGCGTCCCTGATAGTAATACACGGACGGAAAATAGGCATAACTCGGCACGTTATCCATAAACAGTTCGATAGCTTCGCCTCGCCGCTTCACACATTGATCGAACTCTGAGTCAGCCTCCGTGAACAATCCCGCTTCCAGGTAGGCCCGCCCCAGTTCGAAGCGGCCGATCCAGGTGTCCAGCAGGTTGTTTGCGGCGGTGATCTGTTTCACCGCTTCCTTGGCTTCTTTCTTCTTCAGTGCGATCATCCCATCGATGATCTTGCCGTAGGCCTGCGGCTCGCTGGTCGCTTCGGAAGAAAGGCTCACCGCAAGCTTTTGCGCTTTAGCGACGTCTCCAGCATCGACGTAGGTGCTCGCCGCGAGGAACTTAATCTGGGTGGACTGGCTGTTCGCCAACGCCTTGCCAATGCCGGAGAGCGCTGCCGCATGGTGTCCTTGCAGTTCCTCCAAGTTCCCCAGCGCCGCGTACTTGCTCGCAGCGTTGTCGGTCATCTTGGCCGCGACATCGGCCGTGGCTCCTAGTTCGAGGATGCGCGCGGCCTCGACATACTTCCCCTGATAGGCAGCAAGATCGGCTAGTCCGGAAGTCGCGGTAGATACGCCCAGCGGACCAAACTTCTCCAGCTGATGGTACCCATCGGTCGCCTTCTCGATCTGCCCCTGCCCGAGTTGCGCCTCGGCGAGCACCAGGTATCCTTGCGCGGCCTTCGGATTGATTTCCAGCGCGGCGCGCGCCTCTTTTTCGCCCCCGGCAAAATCTCCGGCAAAGGAACTGATGAATGACAGGTTCAGCCGCTGCCCGACGCCCCTGGGGACAATCTGAACTGCGTGTTGCGCCGCTTCCAGTGCCTTCGGCGCGTTGCGCAATTGCGTATAGCAGCTCGCGAGGTTGTTCTGACCGACGCGATCGGCGGGGTAACGCGTGACGAGCTGCGTGTATTCCTGAGCGCAATTCTGCCAGTCACCCGTGGTGAGATAGTAGAGCCCGCGGTTGCGATAGCGTTCCCGCTCGGTCATGCGGTCCACGTGTTCCATCGCGAGCTTCATGTAGTCGACGGCGTCCTTTGACCTTCCCAGGTTCTGGGCCATGGCCGCCATGCCGGTGTACGCCCGCGCGAACTTCGGATCCAGCTGCGCAGCCTTCTGGAACGAATCGAACGCCTCCTGGAACTTGCCCGCGAACTGTTCTTCGACCCCGAGAGCGTCCTGCTGAACGGCCTCGAGCGACATGGCGGTAAACCCTCCGCTGACGGCAGCGAACTGCACAGAGGGCGGCGTGCTGTCGCCCAGAGCTTTTCGAATCGGCGCGGCGAGCTTGGGAAGGTCGCTCAGAATCTCCTGCTTATTGGCGGCGGTTATTTCCGATTTTGCGAGCACATTGCCGCTCACCGCGTCCAGGGCGGTCGCCGAAACATTGTATTTGTCGCCTCGCAAGCTGATATCGCCCGTAATGACGGCGTTGACGCCCTGGTCAACCGCGACCAAGCGCGCTGACTGCACATCGAGCTTGTCCGTGGGATTGGCCAGTTTCTTCGCCAGCTTGCGCGCATCCCCGCGACTGTAAGCGTTGACAAAGCTGGCGCCCTCCAAGGCCACATTGATCATCGGTTCCAGTGTGTCATCCAAAACCGGATCGCCGGTATGGTTCACAAAGTCGGCGACCAGCACGGTGACCGGCTGATGAGGGGCAACCGCCACGGCTCCGCCGCCGCCGAAAATCCGATGCCGCACGGCGGGCACTGCTATCAGCGCCGCCATGGCCACGATGATGGCTGCTAAGACTCCAGTAATGAGCGGCCATGGAGGAGCGTGTCCCAGAGGCTGTACCGCAGCATCGAACTTGATGGTGCCTGCGGCTCTCTTGTCTTTCCAGGTATTCAGGTCTGCCACAATGGCCGTTGCAGTCTGGTACCTCTCGTTCAAGTCGCGCTCCAGGCACTTGCTGACGATCCCAGCCAACGCGCCGGGAATCTGAGCGTCGATATCCGAGACTGAAATGGCACGCTCCTGGGTTCGTTTAATAAGGCTGGCGAGAGCGCTCTCGGCGTGGAAAGGCGTTTTGCCGGTCAGCAATTCGAACAAGATCAGGCCAAGGGCAAAAATGTCAGATCTTTGGTCGAGATCCTTGCCCAGAGCCTGCTCCGGAGACATGTACGCCATGGTGCCTACGAGCGCGCCGGTTTGCGTCATCCCGTCGCCTTCCACGGTGCGGGCCAGGCCGAAATCCATTACCAGGATTCGCCCGGTGGGGTCCTGCATGATGTTTTGCGGTTTGAGGTCGCGATGAATCACGCCCACGCTGTGCGCGGCGTCGAGCGCCTGGCACACCTGCTGAATCACTTCCACCGCTTCTTCGGGAGAAAATTTCTTTTTCTCGCGAATGAGGGAGCGTAAGTCCTCGCCCTCGACGAACTCCATGGTGATGAACTTCACGCCGTCAGCATCACCGAGATCGTAAATTCGGATGACATTGCGGTGCGTGACCTGGCGGGAGAGCAGCAACTCCTGCTTAAAACGGGCCAGTATCGCGGAGTTCGAAGCCAACTCACGCCGTATGACTTTCAGCGCGACGAAGCGGTCGAGTTCGCGGTCGGTGGCCTTGTATACCGCTCCCATGCCGCCCTCACCGAGTAATTGCAGAATTTCATATCGGCCGCCGACCAGTTCGCCGATTCTAAATACGGCGGCGCTGTCGGGCGCAGGGGCCATGCGGTTGGATGACGGGGAGGAAGTCCGGCGAAACGAAACTCCCGACGCGATCGTGGCGTCAATGTCCGCCAGTGTGGCGTCGAGGTCATGGCTCGGTCCGGCATCTACGCTCGTAGCGTGGGGTTCGCGTTGCAACGGGGCGGCATCGGCAATCGAGGCGTCCGAATCGACTGCCGCCGGGGAAAAATCGGCGCGGGTAACATCGTCGAGCGGAGGAGCAGGCACATCGCCGCTGGAACTCTCGCCCGCAAACGGAGTTCTGACGCCCGGTGAGGCAGGCTTTTGGGCAGCCGATTTCTTGTCAGATCGTAATCTGGAGTCATCCATGATGCGATCTCGATACGGCGCGAAGCTTGACTATTGTAAAACCCCTCGAATTGACCCAGAGAGAGCTTGTGGCGCTTAATGCGAGGAGTATATACGATGCCGGCGGTAAGACAAGCTCTGCGTGGATCCGCTGCCGATTCCGAGCATTTTCCTGTGAATTATTCTCCACTTTTCTCCCAAAGTCGTAATGCCCAAGTTCTGATTGCTTCGCCTTCGCCTAATGCTCTCTGAAAATAGCTGGGGAATTTTTCCCGAGCCGATGGAATGCTCGTCGAACGCTTGTGTCTGAATGCTTCCCGAAACCGCAATGGTTATGACAGCGAGCCCAGGGCTCAGCCGATTTAGCCGCAAAAGAACAAAGCAAAGACCGTTTTTCATAAAAAAGAAATAAAAATGTTGACTATGGCATAAGAGCGGCATTAGGATTCCCTGTTGTCCGGTTGCGCAGGATCACGTCAAAGTGAAATTGACAGAAGCAGGGAGACAATCGCCATGATGCGAAATGCGCAGTTTTCAAAAGTGAAATGGGCCTCAAAAGCCTTGCACCTGATCGTTGTTCTGGCCGTTCTTGCTTTCGGCTCGCTGCCGCTGCTTGCCCAATTCGACACCGGCACCATCACCGGCACGGTGACTGACGCATCAGGTGCGGTCGTAGCGAACGCTACGGTCACAGTGATGAATACCGGCACGGGGTTTCGGAAAAGGCTGGTCACCGATCAGAGTGGCGATTTCGTAGCTTCCTCAGTGCCTTTCGGGATTTATGTAGTAACGGTCCGCGCCACCGGTTTCGCCGAAACCAAGAGCAACGAAATCCGGCTAAACGTGGGCGCCACCGTGAAAGTTAATCTGGTCGTGGCGGTCGCGTCTTCGCAGGAGAGTATCCAAGTCACGGGTACGCTTACGACGGTCGATACCTCCTCGAGTACGGCGGGCACGACGCTGGACACCAACCAGATCGCCAACCTGCCCATCAACGGACGCGATGTCAGCGACTTCCTGGCGATCGCTCCCGGTTCGGTGAACTCCACCGGATTCTTCCAGGGCAGCGTCAATGGAATGGAGAATATTTTCACCGGGCTGAACATCACTTTGGACGGCCAGAGCGCGATGCGCGGCGATATCAACGGCTTCCTCGATACCGAAGGCCAGGAGGGGGCGCGCATCACGCGAGCCAGTGTGGATAGCGTTCAGGAGATCGACTATTCCAACAGCGGCTACACCGCGGAAAATGGCCACTCGCTTGGCCCGCAGATGAACATCATCACGAAAGCCGGGACCAATAATTTCCATGGCGAGTTATTTGAATTTTTCCGCAACAACGCTCTCGATGCCTATGATTATTTTCAGACGTCGAAGCAGCCTTTGAGGCTCAACCAGTTCGGCGGCAATATCGGCGGCCCCATCATCAGAAACAAGCTCTTTTTCTTCGCGAACTATGAGGGCGACCGCACGATAGTTACTCTGTTCAACGCTCTGAACCATACGCTGAGCGCGTACCCCCGGTCACAGTTCGTGGCGTCCATGCAGCCGGTATTGGCACAGATGGCGCCTATCCCAGCCGGCTGCAACGGCATTCCTGCGCCCGCGAACTGCGTCTATCCCGGCTTTACAGACGCAAATCCCGCCGAAGGCTCAGACATGATTTACGATCCGGTTTCGCTTCCCACCAGAGTTCGCGAGGACACCGGCTCGGTAAGGATCGACGACAACATTTCGGATAAGGACCGCATTTTCTTCCGCTACAACATCAACGATTCCCTGACCAACGATACCTATGGCCCGAACATGGGGCAGGTGTCGCCGCAGGCCTTGAGAACGCAGCTGGCAAAAGTCGATGAGACGCATACCTTCAACTCGACCACGCTGAACGAGTTCAGCGTAGCCATCAACCGTTTCCATTCCAACACTAATTCTGACACTCCTACGCCGCTGGTCGGGTTTGCCGGTTTCTTCAAGGACCTGGGATCGCTGCCGGGGGCGAACACTTTCAATCAGATTAACGCGTTCGGCGACGTGGAGATTTTTGACAACGTAAGCAAGACCATCGGGCGGCACACGATCAAGTTTGGTCCGCAGATTCGTATTAACCGCAACAACGAGTGGCTGAGGCCACAACAGACCTACGACTACGCCAGTATTTCCAACCTGGAAACCAATACTGTTTTCGTTCTGCAGAAAATCGGGTACCCAGGATTTGTTGGCAACCGGAATTCCAACTGGGATTTCTATTTCCAGGACGACTGGAAGGTAAATAAGAATCTGACCCTGAACCTCGGCCTGCGATACGACTACAACACTGTGTGGGCGACCGGGGCAAACCAGGGGCAGAATTTCGATGTCGCCACACAGGCGCTTCTGCCCGCCAACCAAGCTGCATACACTGCGCCAAAAGGCGACATAGCCCCTCGCGTGGGCTTCGCCTGGGATCCGTATGGCAGGGGAAAGACCGCCATTCACGGGTATGTGGGTTTGTTCTACAATCCCATGCACTTCAACTTCACCACGACTCCCAACGTGCCCGCGCTCGCAAGCTATAACGACAACATTTTTCAGGCGATCTTCGGCAACCCCCCGTTTTCGATCAACTATCCCTCGCCCAATCCTCCGCTGATCGCGGGAACAGCCAACGTAAACGCGTTTCCGCGGAATCCCAAAGACCAGTCTTCCACCAGCTGGCTGTTCGGCATTGATCAGGAAGTCGCGCGCAACACGATCCTGACCATCAATTACGTCGGCAACAATGTTCACCACATGCAGGCCAACGTAGACTTTGCCGCTTTGAACTTCAACCCCATGAACCCAGTCACTGGCGCTCGCCCGTATTCTGGTTTCGCGAACGAGAACGTAGACTCCGGCGAACTCGGTTCCAATTACAACGCCCTCCAGGCCAAGCTGCACCGCCAGGAGGGAAGGCTTACTCTCGAGGCGAACTACACGTGGTCTCACGAAATAGACGATATGGTCAACGTTTTCAGCCCGGGTTTCGAGAGCCCGTACACTCCCATCTACGACCATGGCAGCGGAGATTGGGACGTACGGAACAATTTCACGGGTAGCGCGCTCTACAGTTTGCCCGAGTTGAAGGGCTCCAATACGCTGGTTCGCGAAGTGCTGGGCGGATGGCAGACCTCCGGCATCGTGCAGGCTCGCTCAGGACTTCCGACCAACATCACACTCATCAGCGGATTTTTTGGCAATCCTGTGCGGCCGAACTATGTGCCCGGACAGCCACTTCTTGTTCCCAATGCCAATTGGCCCTATTCGAGCTATAACATCAACGCTTTCTCGATCGAACCGACCTACGATGGAACTCCGGGCGCTACGCTCGGAAGCGTTGGGCGCAATGCCCTGCGCGGTCCGGCCTACTTCCAGCTCGATTTCTCCGGAATGAAGAACTTCGTGATTACGGAGCGGGTGACGATGCAATTCCGGGCTGATATTTTCAACATCTTTAACCATCCAAACTTTGCAAACCCCGACGGCGGTATCTGCACCGGTGTCGCATATGCGTCGGGAAGTACGCCGGCGGCATGTACCGTCAATACCAATTTCGGCCGGACCGGCCAAACCGTTGCCAGCGAAAATGGGACTCAGATCGGAGGCGGCACTGCACGCCAAACTCAATTCTCGCTCAAGTTCATTTTCTGATTATTCCCCCCGCCAAGCCACGGCAGCAACAATCGAACGTTGCTGCCGTGTTCGACCCTCTCACGAATCAAAGATAAATGTCGGAGCCATACATCTCGAACTACGATAAGCATCCCGTAGTTCATGTCTCCGATTCTCGTGACGACTGCGAGGTGGGGTGGCAGGCCGTCGGCCAGCGCCTGAAAGCGAGTGTGCGGCCTGGCCGGTTCGTAATGTGTGTCGAGTGTTATCCCGGCTGTTTCGAAAAAGAAATTGAAAAACAGTTGGTCCGCGCACTGGAGCCGCAGATCGTGCTGCGCGCCGGGGATTGTTATCTGCCGGAGAGCGCCATTCAATCCCTCTGTGCGCGCGATCTGGGCGACGATCCGGTGTTTGCCTTCATGGGCAAGTATGAGCTTTCCGACTTCCTGGACGAACGCGAACTCGCGAAACAGAAAAGCCGCCTTCGCCAGGCATCGGGGCTTGCGCTCGTAATCGGCACAGGCGCAACTCTGCTCGCCGAGGAATGGGACCTTCTCGTCTACTGCGACATGGCGAGGTGGGAGATCCAGCAGCGGCAGCGGGCCGGGGAAATTACGAACCTCGGTTTGCAGAATTGCGCTGAGCGCCCGCAGGCGAAATACAAACGCGCATTCTTTGTTCGACTGGCGCGCCGCGGACCGCTTGAAAAAAACGCTGATTTCTAAAATTGACTTTCTGCTGGACACAAATCAGCGCGATGTGCCAAAGATGATCACCGGCAGCCAGCATCTGCAAGGCTTGCAGAAGGCCGCGCATCGGCCTTTTCGCGTGGTGCCCTTCTTCGATCCCGGACCCTGGGGCGGGCAATGGATGAAGGAAATTTGCGACCTTCCCCGCGAGACCGAGAACTACGCCTGGTGCTTTGATTGTGTGCCGGAAGAGAACAGTCTCCTGCTCGGCTTCGGCGACGTAAACTTAGAGATCCCGTCGATTAATTTGGTCTTCCGGCATCCCCATCAGCTCCTCGGCGAAGCGGTGCATGCGCGTTTCGGGACCGAGTTCCCCATCCGCTTCGATTTTCTCGACACCATGGATGGCGGAAATCTTTCGTTTCAGGTGCACCCGCTGACCGAATACATTCAACAACAGTTTGGAATGGCGTATACGCAGGACGAAAGTTACTACCTTCTGGATGCCGGAGACGGAGGGTGTGTATTTCTCGGAGTCAAAGAGAACGTCGATTGCAAACAAATGATGGCGGATCTGTTAGAGGCGCAGGAGGGCGCGATTCAGTTTGACGCCGACAAGTACGTCAACCGATTTCCCGCCAGGAAGCACGACCATTTCCTGATTCCGGCCGGAACGCCGCATTGCTCGGGCAAGAACAGCATGGTGCTGGAGATTAGCGCGACCCCCTACATCTTCACCTTCAAAATGTGGGACTGGGGACGGCTTGGCCTGGACGGCACGCCGCGCCCGATCCATCTGCAACACGGGTTTCGAAATATTCAGTGGGACCGGATGACGCCCTGGGTCGAGAGAAACCTCATCAACGTTATCGAACCGGTTGCCGAAGGCCCGGGATGGCAGGAAGAGCGTACCGGGCTTCACGAACGTGAATTCATCGAGACACGGCGGCATTGGTTCAGTGCGCCCGCGCCGCACTCCACAAATGGGGGCGTAAATGTCCTGAACCTCTGCGAAGGACGAGAAGCCGTGGTGGAGAGTCCGACTGGAAAATTCCCGCCGCTCATCGTCCACTATGCGGAAACCTTCATTGTTCCTGCTGCGGTTGGCGATTACGTGATCCGGCCCCATGGTTCGTCCGAAGGGCAGCGATGCGCAACGATCAAGGCGTATGTTCGCACGCATCCGTAGGGAGAGATGAAACCTTAGCCCGCTAGGGAGGCCTTATGAGATCAATTTTTCGTTTCTGCCCCATCCTGATCTTCTATACGTTTTGCTCCATCTTCGCCGGTTCTCAGGACAAAACGACCACGCTCTCTGCGACGGCTCACTGGGCTTCCACGGTCAGTGAGAAATATGAAATTCATCCCGACATTACCTACGGCACAGAAAACAATTACCAGCTGAAACTCGACGTATGGCAGCGGAAGGGCGCCAAGACGGCCGTACCGACGTTGATCTATTACCACGGGGGCGGCTGGGTGATCGGCGATCGTACTGGCGCCACGCTTCTTTTTCTGCCGTATCTGGAGATGGGCTGGAATGTGATCAACGTGGAATACCGCATGGCAAGCGTTTCACTCGCTCCTGCTGCGGTGGAGGACTGCCGGTGCGCTCTTCGTTGGGCGGTGAGGAACGCGAAACAGTTCAACATCGACACCGATCGAATCGTCTTGACAGGCCATTCTGCGGGCGGCCACTTATCTTTAATTACCGGGATGCTGCCCGAAGGGACCGGCCTCGATAACAATTGCTACGGGAACGAAAAATTGAAAGTCGCCGCGATCATCAACTGGTACGGCATCAGCGACGTGGCCGATCTGATTCAGGGACCCAACCTGAAGACCTACGCGGTCATGTGGGTGGGCAGTCAAAGCGATGCACTCGCGATTGCAAAGCGGGTTTCGCCACTTAGCTACGTTCGCGCCGGGCTACCGCCGATTCTGAGTATTCATGGGGATGCCGACCCCGTCGTGCCCTATGACCAGTCGATGCGGCTGCACCAGGCGCTCACTGCGGCAGGAGTCCCGAATGAACTGGTGACGATTAAAGGCAGCGGACACGGGCAGTTTAAGGAAGCGGAACTCGAAGACGCCTACCAGAAGATCCACGAATTCCTGCGCACGCACGGCCTGCTTCCGTGAATCCCAAGCTAATAGTGCAGGTTGGGGCCTTCGAGCCTGATTTCCTCATTGCCGTCCCCTCGCACGACAAGAGTTCCATCGGATTGCCGGACATCTTCGATTTGTGTCCATTGCGGCGGCGTCGGGTGCAGAAATAGATCGTACTGCGTCTCGGAGTGCGAACCCCGGGGGATGGTGGCAAGCACGGGCGTATCGAACAAACTGCGCATCTTACGGGCGTGGTCGAGTCCTAGCGGCATAGGGCTGTTGCCGAACTCTACGCCGCGGACCCTGGTTGTTCCATTCCACGGAGAATGCGTGCGGGCGCGGTTTTCCTCCCAGAGCGCAATCCAGGGAAAAAGTGTGCGGTCAAAAGAGTACCCGGCGATCAAGGCGTGCCGCCGATTGTGAACCGCGATAAAAGCATTTCCGCTACCGGAAGCGGTCAGCAGTGCAGCCACAAAACCGGTTCCATCTCGCAAGAAGGGTTGCGAGAGATCGACCGGTTCACCGCTCGTCGACGGCGCATACGGCCACCGGTACTCCTCGTTGTTCGCAAGAAGTTCGTGACCCTCATACCCAAGAGGCCAGGTCAGCCCGTGAGCACCTGATACAAACAGGTTCGCTTCACCGCCTGCGAACAAGGGCTCACCGAAAGCTGCGTGCTGCACCCATTGAAATTCGACCTCGCCGCTGCTCCGGTTCGTAACCACCTCCCTTATGCGAGCGATGAAAGCATTCGCAGCCAGAGAAAGCTCACGGCGAAAGTTCAGCTGTTGAAAGGGAAGTGTGACTTCCATCGCCAGCTTTGCGAGATGATCGTCCGATGCCGCAGAAATGATCTTCCACTCGGCGCTGGCGGCTTCGCCGTGCAATGGCAGTCCGCTCTCGGCCTCGTCCCCTGACGGCATGCCGAAGTAGCCGAGCGCCACTGCGTGTCCGGTGTAGCCGCAGAGGAACCTGCCGACGGGACCATCGCCATACAGTGCGGCGTGTTCACGCGAAGAAAACGTTTGCGGTTCGATCGTCGGCCAGGGCGACTCCCAGAGTGCATTGACCGGAGAACCACAGAGGCGGAAGTCCGCAATGTGCCCACCCCCGGGCAGCACCGTAAGTTCGACCATCCCATTCGAGAGACGGTATGCCCGGCGATTTTTCCACTGAACGGCATCCGCGGCGCAGCGCGACATTCAGATGCTGAGGCCCCCGTCAATGGGAAACGCGACGCCGGTTACGAATCCCGCTTCCGGCGAAACCAGATAAAGCGCAGCCTGTGCAATCTCTTCTGCAGTGCCGAATCGCCCCATCGGCTGGCGGGCGATGAAGTTCTTGCGGGCTTCCGCAGGATCGGGAAATGCGGCGAGGCGCTGCGCCAGCGACGGCGTGTCGACCGTGCCGGGGCACAAGCAGTTCACTCGTATGTTGTCGCGGACGTAGTCGAGAGCCATCGATTTTGTAAGTCCAATCACGGCCGCTTTCGTCGCCGTATAGCACGCGCGATCTACCACCGTGCGTAAAGCGGTCGCGGAAGCTGTATTGAGGATCACCCCTCCGCCTTGTGCTTTAAATTTCGGAATGATCGCGTGACAGAACAAGTACATGCTCTTCACATTGATCGCCATGGCGCGGTCCCATTGCTCTTCGCTGATGGCCTCAACCTTGCCCACCGGAACGATGCCCGCATTGTTGAAGAGAATGTCAACGCGGCCGAATTTATCGGTTGCCGAGCGGAGAACGTTTTGCACGTCCTCTCGTTGACTGACATCGGCAGTGACCGCCAAACAGTTGCCGCCTGCTCTTTCGATCTGACCTGAAAGCTCATCCAGGAGTTTGCGGTCGATGTCAACCGCGACGATCTTCGCACCTTCACGCGCGAATAATACGGCGGAGGCTGTGCCGATTCCGGCGGCCGCACCGGTGATGATGGCGGTCTTGCCCTCAAGCTTCATTTGTGAGTCGCGGCCCCCGTGCCACCTTCCTGAAAGCCCATTCCTCCGGCAGGCACAAGCATGCCGCCATCCACCAGCAAAGCTGCTCCAGTAATAAAGGAGGCCATCGGTGATGCGAGATAGACGATGGAGTCGGCGACCTCTTCCGCTCTGCCCATACGGCCCAGCGGGTGCATGCGATCACAAGTGCGCATAACTTTCTCGGGATCGTCTGACAAACCAGCGGCCCAGCGCAGCATGGGGGTGTCGATCGCCCCAGGGCAGACGCAATTCACACGGATACCATTCTTCGCATAATCCAGCGACATGGCGCGCGTGAGTCCCAGCAAACCGTGCTTCGAAGTGACATAGGCAACCGAGTTCCCGATTGCCGTCATGCTCTGCACCGAGCCGACGATCACGATTGCGCCGCCGCGGCGCTTAAGCATGTGGGGAACGACAAACTTCGAGACCAGAAAACACCCTTTCAGGTTGATCCCCATCAAGCGGTCCCAATTTTCTTCGGTAGTGGTTACAGCGTCGCCGTAAAGCTGGATGCCGGCATTGCTGACCAATATGTCGATGCCTCCGAACTTCCTGACAGCCGCATCAACGGCTTGCGAGACCTCAACGGCGACACTGACGTTACAGGAAAAGAATTCGCAGATCGCCCCGCCCTTGGCGATTGCGGCGGCGCCTTTGTGCCCGGCATCACGGTCAATGTCGAAGATAGCGACGGCCGCTCCGAGTCCGGCCAGCTTTCGCGCTGTGGCTTCTCCAATTCCCATCGCGCCGCCGGTCACGATGGCAACTTTGCCTGCGAAATCAATGTTCATTTTGGCGTACCTATAATGCGCGGTGCTGTGCGAAGCCGGAGTGTAAGCACCTGAAATGGCCGGATCGGAACGCTAAGATCGTCGCCTTCAATTTTGAGTTCGGCCCGGTTCTCTTCCAGCAAATCGCACAGCCACGCCTGCTCGAATTTCAGGTACTGGCTGTGAATTCTGATGTCCGACGACTCGCCCACTGTGTCCTGCAGCCGCAGGATGGTTCCATCGCCATCTTCCGCGCGTTTCCACGTCAGCAAGGCTGCGCCGGGATTTGCAATCTCGAGTAAACTCGCTTCTCGATCCGGCAGTGGAGAGGCATCCCGTGAAGCCGGCAGGTCATCGTGTTCCAAGGGAGTTAACGCTTCCAATCCGAAGCGCGCCAGCGATTGAGGATTGAACTGCGCACCGCTTGTAATGGCGTAGCGAAAGGTGAAATCGCCGCCTTGCCAGGCGGGAAAGTTCGTACCCCAATAGTTGTTCATGAGCCAGGAAAAGATCGTACTGCTTTTTGGCGTGAACTCTGCGGGCCAGTCGCCGCGAACGATATCTCCGAAGGCAACCAGGGGAGCGTCCAGCGGAACGACCGCCGCAGTCAATTGAGGATTGTATACGGAGGCCCAGGTCGTGGGCAGATACCATTCGCGGCTTCCCCCGGCAAGCTCATCTTTCGCTGGATTTACCCATGCCATCTGCGAGCCGTACGTGAACTCGGGACCAGCCACGGCAAAAGGAAAGGCCACATACGCCGACTCTTTCGTGAGCACGCGCTCTTTGTGCAAGCGATACGTAATCAGAATACTTTTTTCGAAGGCAGGGAGCAGGATTTCGGTCTGAATCGATGGAGTATTCGGCGCCGAGGAACTCAGCGTTGCGACAATCCCGATCGAGGTCTTCTTCACGGAGACTAACATTCCTTCCTGCGCCGGATGAATCGTTAACGCAGGAGGTTTCAGTCCGGCTCCAAATCGGTACAGAGAGTTGTTGGGGTAGCTGTCCCCACCAGTCACATAAAGATACTGGGCAAACTTATATGGACTTGAGCGATCGACCAGCTCTCGTCCGAGATTTTTGTCAAAAACGCTCGCGATTGAGCCGGATGATGGATCCAGCGTAATTCGATAGAACGGGTTCTCAAGAATGTTTCCGTGGAGTTCCTCCGAAGGAGCCGGTTCTTTGGAAATGGGCTTGATGGCGTACACTTTGTATCCCACGGCGGGCACAGCAGCAGCCAGGAAGCGAACGCGAACGCTGCCTGGGCCGAAGCCCGGCAGTGAAATGCCTTTACCTTTCCAGAGTATTTCCACTGGAACCTCTGCGCCGGTGGAGGCATCAACCAGAGTAGCGCCCTCCGGCAAGTCGGTCTCGACGATGCCATTGCGCGGCCAGTTCAAGGAGTTGAAGACCGCAACCGAACTGTCCTTGGTTTTCACGAGCGCTTCAAGCTGTGCCCACTCGCGCTGAATCGATTCTTTGATGTCGTCGCGCGCCCGGATCACGCGCGAGCGCTTGAGCGCGATCTGATCTTCACTTTGATGATGCTCGGGCTGAGTCGTAGCGCTAACGAACGTCCAGGTGTGTTCGTCATAAAGGAGCTCGTTGCGCCACGCATCATCGAGCATGGCTCTGTCGGGACGCACTCGCGGGTCGAGCGAGGAAGCGGCTGAGCCCATGATTTCAGCCGTGACGATGCGATGTTGGTTCTCACGGTGAATGGCGGTGTAGGCGGCATCGGAGCCGTATCCGTCTTCCCAATAAGGACCGAAGTCGCCACGAAATACGGGGAAATCACCTTTCCACTCGCGCTCGATCGTTTGCATCGCCGAGTGGACCGTGGAGAATTCGAACTTCGGCCAGGCGTATTCATGGCTGACCCGCGAAACGATCTCGCTTTGTTCCCCGGCGAGCGGGGTGTTCTCCAACTGAGTACCAAAAATGATCACGGTATTGGCCGTGTAGCCAGGACGTGTATACGCTTGCAGAAAAACAGGAAGCGAATCGCGGATCGATTCCATTTGCCACGGGCTGCCAAACAGGGTATGGGCCTGCAGGTAGGCGCGCGAGTACCACATCAACACTCGGTCGCCATCCGGTCCTTCCCAGTAGAATGGCGACTTCTCATTCCAGCGCCCCAGCAGCATCACCGGAGCGCGCCAACTGTTGCTGGCAGCGACGAAATACTTGATGCCTGCATCATGCAGTATCGAGGCATAACTCCAGGTATAGGAAGGCACATCCACGATCTGCGCTGCATCCGCCGCAGGCAATTTGTATTCGCGGGCGAGATGGAACTGGCCGTAAAACGAGCGAGCCAGGCCTTCCCACGATGCGTTCCCGGTATGTAGATTGGCGAACTCGGGCGGAATGACGATGCTGCCGTCGCGCACGTGTTCGAGAAAGTGTTGCCGCTCCTCTGTACTGCGTCCACTCAGATACTGGTCGGCAACCCAGCTTCCATCGAGCGTCCAGCGAAAGCCCGGCGTCTTGCCGATCAGATCCATTGCCTGATCGATCGATTGAGAATGCAGTTCAGCCACTTTCGCAGCGTAATCCGTGAATCCAATGTCGAGATGCTCGTGCGGTATGAGCGCCACCGTCCACTTCTTTGCCGGCTCGATCGTGGCAGAACTGGAGAGCTTGTCCATGCGCACCATGGCTTCGGTCGAACCGCTCCATTCAGGCACCTCGAACTCAACCCGCACCTCGCCGAATTCGTTCTTGGTTGAGAGAGGCTTGCGCAAGGAACGTCCGGCAAGGCGAAGTTCGATAGAGCCGCTCTTCGAAAGTCTGGCAGCGCTGATGAAAACATCTACTACCTCCTTCATCCCCGCCGTTGTCTCGCGATAGAAGATGGTCGGCTCAATTTGAGCGGTAAACGCATTTGAGTTGTACGTCTGTCCGTCAACTTGAACGAATTCAAGCGCGTCGTAGATCAAACCGGTATGTCCCGGGGCAATTGAGCCGAGCGACGATTGCGGTGTGGCGGGGTCATCCATTGCGGTGAGAACGAAACTGTTCTCACCTTTCCGAAGCCAGGCCGCAGGAATCAAAATTATTTTTTGGTCGGTGGAGGTTTGCGGAACAAACGTACCTTCCCAGTCGCCGGCACGGAAATCGAGCTTGGGGTGGAAGTAGAAATATCCGGTGTGACCATTGGTGTCGAGCTTTAGAAACGAAAGACGTGGAGTCTCATAGAGGATCGCGATCTTCAGGCGATACACGCCGTGGGGCGCATCTTGCAGCGAAAACTTCAGCGTGAAGGGATGCAGGCGCGCGCCAGTCATGGCGTTGGCTGGTCCCGGCTGAAAACGATACCAATCCTTGTCGCCATTCTGGCCAACTACAAACACGGGATCACTCTTCGGATCGGCGTAGTTGATGTCCTGGCTCTTGAATTCGCTGGATGACCCGTCAAAAGCGCCGATCTTCCAGAGCGTTTTTTCGCTTGCGTGCCCGACCGCCGGAAGCATGGCCGCGGCCAGCAGAGCAGCCGCCGTTGCAATCTTTTTCATGGCTACCATTTCGGCTGCGTGATCACCATGCCTGGCCGGCGCGGATCGTCCGTCCAGGTTCCCATCTGCTGACGTTTGGAAAGTTCGTGATAACGGGCAAGTTTGTCGCGGTCGAGTTCCACCCCCAGGCCCGGACCGGTGGGCACAGCCATTGCGCCGTTCTTATATTGCATCTTGCCGCCCACAATGATGTCGTCGGTGAGATGGTGGTAATGCGAGTCAGGGGCGAGCACGAGATTCGGCAGACAGGCTGCGAGGTGAATCATGGCAGCTTGCGAGATGCCGAACTCTGCGCCGCTGTGCATGCCTGCATCTACGCCCATCGCCTCGCATATCTGTCCCGCGAGCTTGGCGCGATGAATCCCCCCGTACCAGTGCGGGTCAAGCAGAACGACATCGAGCACATCGGCCATAATTGCGGGGGCAAGGTCCTCAAACGCGAACACTGACATATTGGACGCCAAAGTTACCCATGGCGCCTTTTCGTTTACCCGCTTCATCGCGCGCATTCCCCACACTGGATCTTCCAGATACTCCATGTTGTAGTCGTGCAGGCGGCGGGCAACATCGAGGGCGGTGGTCACTGTCCAGACCGCATTCGGATCGAGCCGGATGCGGTGCTTGGGAAATGCCTGCCGCAGCGCGATGAAAGTATCGACCTCTTCATCGGGAGGAAGCACGCCGTTCTTGTACTTCAAAGTCCTGAAGCCATACCTGCCGACGAGTTCCTGGGCAAAATCAACCATCTGCCGGATGTTTGATATTTCCCCCACGCCGTTGTCATTCGCGTAGCGATAGAAGAGGTAGGCGGCGAAAGGAACCTCGTCGCGAATTCGGCCTCCGAGAAGATCGCATATCGGACGATGCAACGCTTTCCCCTGAATATCGAGAATCGCGAACTCAAGTCCGGCGAACCCGAGGACGAAGCCGAAAAGCTTTTCGGAACTCGGCGCTGCCACCTTCCAGCGAATACGCTCAAGGTTCATGGGATCTTCGCCGAGCAGTAAAGGCTTCAAGTCAGCAAGTTGACCGGCGCGGCTGGCGCCGCTGTAGCACTCGCCAAGGCCGGTAATGCCTTCATCGGTTTCCACTTCGATGACAATGCGCGAGAATCCGGGATGCGATCCGACAGAATAGCGCAAGGGCGCTTCAATCGGAATGAAGGCAGGGGTCCAGCGAACGTCAGTAATTTTCATCGCGCCTCCGGCCAGCTAGCGCTGGTTGGCAAGCCGTTGTCCTCTGATTCCGACCCGGACGCGGCAGATGTGCCAGCGGCTCAGGTTGGCAAAATACATTTCGTCGAATTTCGCGCCTCCGAATGCAGCGTTCGTCGGACTGGCAATCATGGTCCCTTCCGGATCGCCTGCGAACAGCGTGACGGTTCCTTCCGGCGCAACCCGGTAGACATTATGCGAGGCGTAGCAGGTCACGTACAGATTGCCCGCGGCGTCGAGAGCCGCGCCGTCCGGCACATGATGCAATCCGGAAGCGTAAACGCGAGGCTTGCCAATCGATCCAGTGTTCAGAATGGGGACGGCAAGAACGTTGTCATTCGTGCTCTGCACAACATAGAGGGTTCGTTCATCGGCGCTCAGCGACAGCCCATTGGGGAACGCCAGCCGATCCAGCAATTGCTCGATCTTGCCAGTTGGTCTTAAGACAAACAGAAATCCGTCATTCTGCTTGAACTCGCCAGAATCGGTGAAATAAAGATTGCCCTCACGATCGAAGACCGAGAAATTCGGATTGCGGAGCCGATATCGTCCGGCTCTTTCCCAGGAATGAATCATCTTGCCTGAGCGGTCGAGTTGTATAAGTGCGCCAAGCTTGAAGTTGCAAACAAACAGATCCTGCCGCGCGGAAAAGGTAAGTCCGAGATTGAAGCCTCCGAGTGTGGCGACGGTTCGGACTTTACCTTTTCGATTGATCTTGTAGATTTGGCCGAGTTCTCCCCCAGCCCAAAGGTTCCCGTCAGCGTCAAAAGCAAGGCCTTCGGGGTGGTCAAGCCCTTCGGCGAAGATCTCAAACTTTTCCAACGGTATTTCAGGCCGCATTCCGAGCCCTGATGGCGAGAATTGTTGTTCCCCTTGTTTGTAGGACATTTGAACATATATAGTGATTTTGCCTTCCGGTCAAGGGATGGAGGAGTTAAATGCGGCTTGCTCAATACTCGGCGCAGGGCGAAAGTCGGCTCGGGGCGGTGATCGAAGATCGGATCGTCGACGTCCAAAGCGCGGCCACTTCCGCCGGACTAGATACGAGACCATTCGCTTCGACCCTGGCGCTGCTGGAAGCAGGCGAGCAGGCGCTCGCCTTTGTGCGAGGCTTGAAGAGCGACAACAACGCCGTTGCTCTCTCCACCGTGCATTTAGATTGCCCCGTTGCGTCCCGAAAAATCGTTGCCGTTGGTTTGAACTACAGAGATCACGCGATCGAGGCCGGGCTGAAGATTCCCGGCGCTCCTTTGTGCTTTGCAAAGTTTACCTCGAGTTTGTCGGGACCGTTCGATCCGATTCAACTTCCGGAAGAGGGATCGAAGGTCGATTTTGAAGGGGAACTGGGCGTCATCATTGGCCGGAAAGCCCAACACGTGGCGGAAGGCGAAGCCCTGCGTTATGTCGCTGGCTACGTTGTGTTCAACGATGTTTCTGAACGGAAATGGCAGTTTGACGATGGTCAGTGGACACGCGGTAAGTCCTGTGACACGTTTGCACCCAACGGCCCATTCCTGGTGAGTGCCGATGAAGTTCCCAATCCCGGGGCACTGCGCATCACAACGCGTGTAAACGGCGAGACCATGCAGGATTCGAATACCGATCAACTCATCTTCAACGTTCCGAAGCTGGTTTCATATTTTTCACATAGTTTTACGCTTTATCCGGGGGACCTGATCGCGACGGGAACGCCTTCGGGCGTGGGCTTCTCGCGCAAGCCTCCGTTCTACCTGAAAGACGGCGACGTAGTCGAAGTGGAGATTGAACGGATTGGACGGATTTCCAATCGCGTGCAGCGAAGCGGGTGAGAAGTGAAGGCGGGCATCCAGGCGCGAGTCAACTTGTAGGACAAAGTCAGAACGGGAGCAAATGGCGTCCCACCGAAATATCGCAATCACTGCCACCCAGCTTGAGCCGATCCAACGCGAAACCGTAATGGATATGGTGGCGCGCAGGATCGAACAACTCGTGCGCAGCGGCGACCTTAAGCAAGGCGATCGACTACCGCCTGAGCCGGAACTCGCTCACATGCTTCGTGTAAGCCGCAACTCGTTGCGCGAAGCGCTGAAGGGTTTGATGTATCTTGGCCTCATCAAGTCCAGGGCAGGCGATGGAACCTACATTCAGTCTTCTTTGAGCCGGGTGCTCAGCCAGCATTTTCAATGGATGATTTTGCTCAACGAGGTGAAGCACCTCGAAATCTACGAGCTAAGGAAAATCATCGAGCCCGACGTAGCCGCTCTCGCGGCAAAACGGGCGACTCGCGCCGATATAGAACGCCTGGAAGCGGCTCTCGAGGGGATGGCTGACGCCCGGGGGAATCCCGAAGTGTTTCGCGCGTTCGATATTCAATTTCACGAGGCGTTCGCCCAGGCGTCCGGCAACGCCGCGATTCAGACAACCATGCGGATGCTGTATCACGCGACCTCGGAAGCTCGAAAGGCAGTGCTGCCATTCATCGACAACTGGGATAAGCACTGGCGGCGCCACGAACGCGTGTTTGCCTTTATTCGCGATCACAAGCCGGAACTGGCCCGGAAAGCCGTGCTGGAAGATCTGCAGTATGCCGAGAGTCTGCTGCGCAAACACGCTGCATCCGTGAGCAGAAGCGCGTTGGCCCGCGGAAGGCAACGCACACCAACGCGCGAAAACTCCAACCGCCAAAAGCGGAGGCAAGTCAACGACATTCGGTGGTCCAGCCGCGATGGGAGCAGCTTATGAGACAGATATTGCAGGTGGCCGCACTCTTCCTGGTTTTCTTCTCCGCGAATGTCGTCCTCGCCGAGAGCCAACACTATGATTGCACCCCGTCGTTTCCTTTCCAACAGCAGTGGCAAGGCGCTGACGCCGCGTATTCGATCCCGCTACGGGATGGGCGAGTCGTTTGGATCTTCGGTGACACGCTCTACGGAGACGAGCGCTTGGTTAGCGGCGAAGAACCGCGGATGGTGCACAACACACTTGCCATTTCTACTTGCGAGAACGGTAAGTGGAAGATTGACTATGCGATCAAACGAGACGCCAAAGGCAAGCCCGACAGCTTTTTCAAACCACCGCAGAACAACGGTACGTACTATTGGGCGCTCGATGGTGTGGAAGACAAGAATGAGCTGTGGATTACCCTGCTCTGCGTGCGCAATGCTCCCAATTCAAACGCCTTTGCGCTGGGCTTCGAGATTTGCGGAACCGATCTGGCGCATATGACCGGACTGAACAACGATCCTCAGGATTGGAAGGTTACATATTTCCCGCTGGTGCCCGAGGGCGTGCACGCGAATCCTTCAGCTTCGGCACTGATCGAGGCCGACTATCTTTACATTTACGCCATGTACGAACAAGGGAGCAGGCCACAGATTCTGACGCGAATTCCATTGAAGGGACTCGACGCTCCGAAGAAGAACCTGCAGTACCTCGGCAGCGACGACGCGTGGCATGATGGGATTGAGCCGCCAAAGGCCAAAGTCATCATGAAGACCGGGGCCTCGGAGATGTCGGTGCGTTACCACCCGGAACTGAAGAAGTGGGTGGCCGTCATGGTCGATCCGCAGATCTTTTCCGACAAAGTGATTCTTCGCACCTCGCCCAGCATGACCGGCCCATGGACCGATGGCGACGTGATCTACCACATTCCGATCCTGCAGAAGAGCGATCCGAAATACGATGCTGACACGTTCTGTTACGCCGGCAAGGAGCATCCTGAGTTCGAGAAGCCCGGCGAACTCCTGTTCACGTACGTGTGCAACACGATGAAGCCGAAGAAGCTGACGGCGGAAACCAACATTTACTTCCCGCAGGTGGTGCGCATGCCGATGCCGGACGCCGCCAAAAAATAGCTAGTCTGAAAGCACCCGTTTGCAGAAGGCGAGCGTTTGCCGGACGTGTTCGGTCCAATACTGCCAGTCGTGGCCGCCGGGGAACTCTTCATAGACATGTGGCACGCGCAAATCCGTGAGCGCCCTGTGCAGCTCACGATTGGCCTCGATCAGCGAATCCTCCGTTCCACAATCAAAGCGAATGGGCGGAAGTTTGTCGTGGTTCAACTTCGCCCAGTGCAACATGTCAGTGTCGGCCTGGCCGGCGTACAGAAACGCACTTGGCGGGTAGGGAATGAACTGGGAAAGCTGCGCAACCCTGGTGATCGAGGAATGAGAGGAAATTCCTTGCACTTGTGACGCATATTTCATTCCTAACCGCAAAGCGCCATAACCACCCATCGAAAGCCCCGCGATCAGGAATTTCTCCGGGTGCAACTGCGGAAACAATTCGCGCAGGCAATGCGGGATGTCATCGACGATCCACTTTTCGTAATCAGCATGCGCGTGAGGAACGTAGCCGCTTCCGTCACCCCAGAGTCCGTCGGAGGGCATGGCGATCATCATCGGGATGGTCGTTCCGTCGCGGAGCATCTCGTTTGCTGTCGCGTCGATATCGCCGTTCAGCCACCAATTCCACTGGCAGCCGTATACGCCATGCAGCAGCAGGAGCAGCGGCACGCGAGGGAGTTGTTCCACACCAGGTGGGCTGAACAGCAGGACATCGCCGCGATATCCCAAGGCATCGCTCCGAAAGTTCAGGAAACGAAGGTTTTCGTTTCCCGAGATCGGCCGCGAAAGCTGGGCATTGGGGAATTGTCTTGGCATGCGACTAAACATTTCCGGTGAGCAGTGGAATCGCGCCAAAAAGGCCAGCGTCGTTGCCCAGTTGTGCGCCCACAATCTGGACTTTTCCCCAGGGCGTCCAGGCGTGTTCATTCACGTAAGCTTGAATGTAGGGAAGAATGACGGCGGCGCTGCGCATCACGCCGCCCCCCATCACAATCTGCTCGGGATCGTAGGCGTGGATCAATCCCACGGCTGCCGTAGCCCAAACCTCAAGACAATATTCGCGAATCTCGGCCGCAACCCGGTCGCCTGCATCCGCAAGTTCAAAGAGCCTCTGGAAATTGATATTCCCGGGCCCGGCGAGCCTGCTGGCAGAGAAGCCCTTCCACTCGCGTGCCAGTAGAGGCAGCGACCATCCGGAGGCCTCGGCTTCAAGGCAGCCAATCGCGCCGCACGTGCAGAGGCGGCCGCCGACTTTTGCCGGCAAGTGGCCGCCCAGGCAACCGGCCTGAGCGTGCTTTCCGCGAAGCAGCTTGCCTTCGATCATTGCCGCACCCCCGATTCCGGTACCAAGAGTGATCATTACGAGATCGTCGCAACCCCGCGCAGCGCCTGCATGACGCTCACCGAGCAACGCCATGCGCGCATCATTCTCGATGGCGAAGCGCATTCCGAGTTCCCGCTTGCACCACGCATTGAAGTCGATCGACGGCGCGTCTTCGTATTTCTTGTTGGTCGAGACTACCCGGCCAATGCGCGCGTCGGCGAGCCCGCAGAACCCCAGCGCTACGCCTTCGAACTCCGCGGCCTTCATCCGCAATTCTGCCAGCAGTTTGACAATGGCGGCCGCAAATATATCGAGCGCTGGCCGAAGCGGCTGCGAGGAATCGAGTGAAACCTCGTGAGACGTCAGAATCCTGTCGTCTCTCACGACGGCGATGGTGGCGTGGCTGCCGCCCAGATCAATTCCAATGGCAGGTCGAGTCATGACTAAGAATGAACCGCTTCAGGCGCTAAGAAACCAAATAATAGTCGTTTTTGGCCAACAATGATCGTTTTTTTGTTCTTTTTGGTTGCAGTCGAGAACTTTTGTCATTAGTCTATACGGTTATGAATCCCGTCTTCGGTTTCGTGAATTGGGCCGACGGCGCGTTGCGGGTTCCCGGGCTCAAAGTGTCGGAAAAGAAACTAGGCCAACTTACAGGAATCTTTCGCGATCAGCAAGCCTGGCGAGGGCTCGATCCCGAAACCATCGTGTACCGAGTCTGGTCGTGGGAACCGGTCCCCTCCGGCACGGAAGGAGGCTTGTTCTGGGGACTTACCGAAATCCAGCCTGGCCGTGTCGGGAATGAATACTTTATGACCCGCGGCCACTGGCACGTCATCCGCAATCGCGCAGAATTCTACGGAACGGTTGCAGGGACGGGAAAACTCGTCCTCATCGACCGCGGCCAGCATACCTGGTCGGAAGATATGACCCCCGGGAGTCTGCACTATGTTGCCGGCGAAGTCGCTCACCGCATCGTGAATACCGGAGACGTTCCCATCCGGGTGATGGCCTGCTGGCCGAGCGATGCAGGTCATGATTATGAACTCCCCGGCGGCGGATTCGGCGCACGGATCGTCGAAGAACAGGGCGCTCCCGTCCTGGTGAGTTCGAAGGACTGATCGTGGGCCCCGAGAGCCAACTTCCTTCTCCCAAGTTCGATCCCAAACTCGGTGTGCACAGGCGCGGCGGCGATCTGCAATTCAGCTATGACGAAGGAGTTTTCGGGCCGAAGCCGGAATTTCGCCGGCTCGACGATATCCGCCGCAGTTTACGCGACCCCGAATGTCAGGGTCCCGACCCAGTCTATTCGATTGTCATGGATGTTGGCCGCCACGAACACCGCGCCGAACTGCAGCGGCGCATGCTGCTCTTTGGCGTTGTCATCTACGCCGCCGGCCAACTTGGGAATGAACCGGTGCGGAGCCAGGGCCATACTCATGCCATCGCACCGCATTGCGGCCGGTCAACCCCGGAATTGTTTGAGATCTGGGAAGGGCACGCGATCATCTACGCGCAACAGAGCGCCGACGACGATCCGGGGCGCTGTCTTGCGGTAACGGCAGGCCCGGGGGACAAGGTGGTTGTGCCTCCCAATTGGGCACATGCCGTCATCAATGCCGATCCGGAATCGCCCATGACATTCGGCGCATGGTGCGATCGTCAGTATGGATTTCTCTATGATGCGATCCGGGCGCATCATGGCCTCGCCTGGTTTCCAGTTCTCGACGATGGGCGCAACATTCGGTGGGAACCGAATCTCTCCTATCGAACGTCTTATCTCGCGATTCGCGGCCCCCGTACCTACCCGGAATTGGGCTTGAACGCGCATACCCCGATCTATGAGCAATTTGCCACCGACCCTGACAGCATCCAGTGGGTTTCCGAGCCAGCCCGGGCTGCATCGGTGTGGCCTGCCTTCGAAATGTGAGTCCATCAGTTGGCGACGCCGAGCCGCTGCTCCAGTTCTTCCAGCGAGACTCCCTTGGTTTCGGGATAGACGGTCGCGACCAGAATGAAATCGATCAGCATCATGGCCGCAAAGAAGAAGAATGGTGTAGCGCTCGATTTTTTCGCCAGCACCGGGAAGATGGCAGATATTAAGGCATTCATCACCCAGAGTGTCGAAGTTCCAATCGCCTGCCCTTTGGCCCGGACCCGGGTGGGAAAGACTTCGCTGATATAGACCCAAATCACGGCACCTTGCGAAATAGCGAAGAAGCCCATGAACCCCATGACCAGCCAGATCAGCCAGCTCTGGTGAGTGCTGGTGTGAAAAATTTCTCCGATCGCGGCGAGGAAGATGCATACGCCCGCGGTTCCAGTCAGCAAGAGTTTCTTGCGGCCAAACTGGTCGATGACGCTCATGGCAATCAGGGTGAAAATCAGGTTGGTGAATCCGATCGTTACCGATTGCATGCCGGCGGAATACTTGCTGGCTCCGGCCGCAGCAAAAATGTCGTTCAGGTAGTAGAGGCAGGCATTGATGCCGGTCAGTTGGTTGAAGGCGCCCGCCGTTACAGCCAGTGCGATGGGCAGCAGGTATTTCCGCTGGAAGATCGGCTCAGACGCCGAGCTGCGTTCCAGGTGAATGGAGGCCACGATCGAGCTGAGTTCCTGCTCGGGATTCGGGTTGCCGGTCAGCCGCAGAACTTCGAGAGCTTCCTGCGTCCGGTTTTTCAACGCCAGCCACCGCGGGCTGCGCGGAATGAAAAACAACATCAAAAGAAACAAAAAGGCCGGCACAGCTGCGATGCCTAACTCCCAACGCCATTCCGCCAAGCCCAGGTTCATTTCGACAATTACGAAGTTCGACAAGTACGCCAGCAGAATGCCCATAACGATCGTTATTTGAAAGCAACCCACCAGCCGGCCACGCCACTCAGCGGGCGATAGCTCAGCGATGTACATGGGGGCAAGAACCGACGATCCACCGATCCCCACCCCTCCGATGATGCGGAAAGCGAGCAATGAATCCCAGCTCCATGCGAAGGCGCAGCCCAGCGCCGACACCAGATAGAGCACAGCCATAATGCGCAAACTGTCGCGCCGGCCGAACCGCTGTCCCGGATAGCCCGACGTCATTGCCCCGGCGACGGTTCCCCAGAGTGCGCTCGACACAGTCAATCCCAATAAATAAGGAGTGAGGTTGTAAACCTGGGTCAACTGGTGCGTGGTCCCTGCGATGACGGCAGTATCGAAACCAAACAGCAACCCCCCGAGAGCACTCACGAAAGTGCTCTTCACCAGGTATCCGTTTATGCTCATGAGTCCTGTTTCCCCAGCAATGAACGAATACTAGCGAAAAGAACATGATTGGTCTATGAAATAGAGTGATTAGACTGTACAGGCTTCCGATAGTTCATGATTAGGTCGTCGTTTTTTACCATTACAGGAGAAATCCATGAGTGCAAGCGGATATCTGGATCGTCGTACCTTTTTAAAATTAGGAGCGGCCGGGACCGCCTTCGCTGCCGTTGACCATCCCACGCATGCGGCTTCGCTGCTTGCCAGAGGAACACTCATGCCTCCTCCCACCCTGGCCTCCATGGCGTCCGACCGGCTCACCTACCGTCTGCGCGATCTATTTAACTGCCCGGTGGCAATGAACGAGTTCGGCTACGCGCAAGTGGGAAAGTCGGTGTCGGCGATCACCGCTGTGTCGTTTCCCCCTTACGCCTGCTGTGGTGTGCCCGAGACCGCCTGGAGCCCCGGTTTTCTTCTGACCTGCGAAGTTTTCCTGAATGGCCGTTTCCTCGCGATTGCTGGGCCGCCCGACGGCAACGTTGAGTATCAGTGGTTTCCGCACTGTGTGGTGCGCACCCAGACCGCCGAGCGATTGCGGTTCACCACTCGCCTGTTTCTGCCCAGCAAGCGCCGTGCGGTGGCGCAATCGATTGCCGTAAAGAATCTCAGCGGGGCTCAACGTCGCTTTACGCTCGGCTTCGATATGCGAGGGGCCGTCGCCAGGAAAACCAAACCCTGGTTTGTAAACTCTCCGGGCGAAGCCGACAACCGCATTACATGGGACGCCCAGCGAGGCTGTCTCCTGTTTGAAGCGCAGCATTCAGAGATTGCAGCCGCCCAGGGATTCCATCCCGCGCCGAATCGAGTTGAGCAAACGCGGATGCTGCTGTTCGACATGGAACTTGGGGCGGGCGAACAAAAGGAACTCAATTTTGTACTCGCAATCGCCGAAAACGGCCGGGCCGCCTTCGAACTCTACGATGGCCTACAAGCGGGCTTTGCCACTCTTGAAAAAGAAAACGAGTCAGTTTTTGCCGGCCTGGTACGCGATGCGTTTACCCCAGGAAATTCAGCATTCAGCGGAAGTCTGCCGCGGCTGGTTACAAATGACGAATCGCTGTGGAAGCTCTACCATAACGGGTTTGCCAATCTGTTGTTCGCTCGCCGGCTCTCTCCGGATTCGGCCTACGGCCCAACGTATCTGACCCTGAGTGGTCATGTGCTGCCCACTCTGAGCTTTCCGTGGGATACGTCGCTGACTTCACTCGCGCTGGCACTGCTTGATCCGATTCCGCTGCGCACGCTCGTCGAAGTGTGGTTGAAGAACGGAATGCACGAACATCATTCCACCGATTACGTGACGGGCGAGGCCGTTGGGCCATGGTATGCAGCGAACGATGCGGCGATCGTCCGCAGCGCCTGGCGCTATCTGTGCGTCACCGGAGATTTTGCCTGGCTCGACAAAAAGCTTACCGGCCGCACCGTTCTCGATCACCTCGAAGAACACGCCCTTTATTGGAAAAAACTCGACCACTTCCACCATGGCCTCGGGGATTACGGGACCATTGAAAACCTGCTCGAGGTCGTCAGCACCTACCTGCACGAAGTCGCCGGGGTAAACGCCGGCAACGTGCACAGCATGCGGGTGCTGGCCGAACTGCACCGGCGCCGCGGCAACTCAGCCCGCGCCAAGGAATTGCACATCGAAGCGAAGGCGCTGGCGGACCGCATCAATCATTTGCTCTACGTTGACGGCAAAGGATACTGGCGTTGTGCTCAGCCTGACGGCACATTCAACGAGGTTCGCCACTGTTACGACTTTCTCGCGGTTCTCGACAACATGGCCGAGGACCTTACGTCCACGCAGAAGCGTGAGATGAGCGGATTTTTTTGGCGGGAACTGCACAGCCGGAAATGGATGAGGGCGCTCGCGCAGGGCGACGCGGATTCGACCTGGAATATTCGCCCGGATCATAGTTGCCTGGGCGCATATGCGGCGTGGCCGCCGATGACGGCGAAGGGCTTGTTCAAGATCGATTCGCCAGAAGAGATCGCGCGCTGGCTGCGAGAGGTGGCCAAGGCAGGCAATCAGGGGCCGATCGGGCAAGCGCATTTCGTGGAGGAGGTCTATCCGCCCGTCAATGGCGGGGCTTTCAAGTCATCGGAAGATGCGCCCTTCATCGAAGACTGGTGCTGCATTGCGGTCGGCGCCTTCACGGAAATGGTGATCGACTCGATCTTTGGCGCGGACCTTACGCTCTCCGCCGGGATCAAAGTCGATTCGCACCTGGCCAGCTTCGATCCCACCGCTCGGCTGGAGAATCTGCGATACCAAGATGGTCTGTACACGATCACGAAAGAAGGAGCTTACCGGCAGAAAGCCTGATCGCCTCAGATCCGTACGATCAGGTTGGCATAACCTCAAACGCGCATGACCTCGATGCCCAGCTTCTGGAAGGGCGCGACCATTTCGTCGGTCGCCGTCGTGTCGGTCACCAGGACATTCAATTCATCCGCTTTGCAGATTCGCCAGTTTGCCACCACCCCTAGCTTGCCGCTATCCACCACGGCGACGCGGCGACGCGCCAGCTTCATCATGGTTGAATTGAGTTCCGCCTCATCCGCATTGAAACAGCTCGCGCCCCACGAGGCATCCATCCCGTCAGCGCCGATGAACATTGTGTTAATCAGCATATTGTCGAGAGACCGCAAGGCGGCGGATCCTACCAGCGAGAACCACTCGCCATGAAGATGTCCCCCGGTCACGAAAACGTACACGTCCTTGCGCTTGGAAAGCTCCATGGCCACGTTGACCGTGTTCGTGACCACCGTGATGTTGTAGTTGATGGGCAGTCCCCGGATTACCTCGGTCGTCGTGGTGCCGGGGGTGACCGCGATCGTCTCACCTGCCGTGATCAGAGCGGCGGCGGCCCGCCCGATGCGGCGTTTCTCGTCCGCGGCACGCTCCACTTGCGCCAGGAAGGATCGGTCGCGGCGGAAGGGCTCGTAAAACAGTGGCTCAATCGAAACCGCCCCGCCGTGCGTACGGCGTAGCAGTCCCTTCTGCTCAAGAGTGTCCAGGTCGCGCCGTATGGTCACTACCGAGACATCCAGTTGAGCACTGAGCGTTTCCACCGAAACTCGTCCAGTTTGCTGGAGGCCGCTTAGAATCGCAGTAAACCGGAGCTGCTGCTTATCCTGAGAGACGCTTCCTCCGGACTCTGGTCGTCCATTCGGGCCCGCTCCTGGCGACGATGGCCTTTGACGCCTGATCATTTTGCGGTTTCCTTCGATCCCAGGCAGGTTAAAACGAAACTCTTGGCGAAGCCGGCGCTTGCGATTTCATCGAAAACGAAACCGGCCCACGAACCATAGTACGCCGAATCCCCGGGATTACAAAAAGATCATATCCGCAGCCGAAATTCCCTGAACGGCGAAGAAAATTTGTATTTCCCTAATTTCGATCAAGACAATCTGGTTTTATGGCTCAAAAGCAAATAGTAGAATGTTTCATTCGACGTTTTCTACCTGCGATTCGAGAGCGGCCACGAACCGCTTCTCAAGCTACGGGCTTTCGCGAGGAAACGCATGACCCTGGACCGCCGCCAATTTGTGACCGCCCTGGTTGTTTCTGGCGCCGCTGCTGCCGTGCCCGCGCGAAGCATTGAAGTTAAAAAGGACTCCCCGACTCCAGAGCCACAAATTTCGTCCGCGAATCTCCACAACACAAAGGTTGATTTCCGGTACGCTCCCCATCAGTCGCAGTCGACCATCTGTTTTCCAGACGATCCCAGGAAAACTATTGTGGGTGAAGCCGGCGACCTGCGATATGGATTCAACAAGTCCTTGTCAGCCGGCATGGAAGACTTCGGCACCGTCATTGAATTCTCTCTCGCTGGCTTTCAGGACGACAAGATTCTCCGCCAATGGATCGAATCCCCCGCTGTCCCCGTCGTGCATACGTTAATCGACCGACCCAAGGCGACGTTGGACCTGATTGCTTTCGCAACCCGTCATGCCGACGAAGGAAGGGTCGACAACGTGCTGCTCTCGATTCGGTCCAAGAAAGGGAGCGTCGCGGTCGTACCGAAGGTCCACATCAGGACGTGTGAAAAATTTGAACTGCAAAGCTACACTGCCCCCACAGCTACGCTCAGCGCGCAGGGGAGCAAATCGCCCCTGCTCGTCGCCGCGCAGCTCGATAGCAGTCTCGGCGCCTGCATGTTGTGGGAAGAAGAAGGATTCACTCTTTATCTGCCGCACGGCGAAGCGAGCGAGGCAGCGGAGGCGCGTTACTTCCTGCGCCTTCCGCAGGAAGAGCAATCAGCCGCGTCCTTGCAAGAACATCTGCTCGATCCCGAAATGCTTCTGGCAGAAACCCGCGAGTTCTGGAGCAAGTGGCAGCCCTTCGGCAGCACGGAATGGAGTTATCCCAGCCGGGAGGGAGAATTTCTTACCGCATGCGCGCGCAACATTCAGCAGGCGCGCGAGATCAAGAATGGCCGGCTCGTCTTTCAGGTTGGTCCCACAATCTATCACGGTTTGTGGATCGTCGATGGCAATTTTCTGCTGGAAGCGGCGCGTTATCTCGGCTACGGCCAGGCGGCCGACGAAGGGTTGCTGTCGGAATGGTCCAAGCAGGTGGAAAGCGGGCAGATCATCGCGGGAAGCGGTGGCGAGCACTGGAAGGATACGGCGATCGCAATGTTCACTCTCGTGCGCCAGTGCGAACTGAAGCAAGACTGGACGTTTTTCCGCGACCTCGAAATGAACGTTGTCCGCGCCCTGGATTTCCTGATCAGTCTGCGCGACCAGGCTCGTTTGGGAAACAACACAAACGGGCGCTACGGACTGCTCGCGCCCGGTTTCGCCGATGGCGGCATTGGCGGCGTCCGCTCCGATTTCACCAATACCGTGTGGACACTGGCGGCCCTCCGCGCCGTCGCAGGTGCAGCCGAGCAACTGAAAATGCCGGCGCTCGCGAAGGCCGGCAAATTTTTCCAGGAGCTTTATCAAGCATTCCAGCAAATGGCGAAGAGGGAGATGGTGCGGCATTCCGCGGGATTCGAATATCTGCCGATGATCGCGCACGACGATCCGTCGCTGTCTGATCCTGATCCATGGAATCGCCCTCGTCCGCAGACAGCCCAATGGGCGCTCTCGCACGCCATCTATCCGGGCGGGGTTTTCGCGAAGGACGATCCCATTGTTCGCGGACACATTGCGCTGCTGCAATCTTGCACGCAGGAAGACGTCCCGATTGAAACCGGCTGGCTCTGGCATGACAGTTTGTGGACTTACAACGCTTCGTTTGCGGCGCACGTCTATCTGTGGGCTGGACTGCGCGATTGGGCGCATCGCACCTTCATCGGCTTTCTCAACCACGCGTCGCCACTATATTGCTGGCGCGAAGAACAGCCGCTGCAACATGCCCTCGTCGGGCAAAACTGGGGCGATATGCCACACAACTGGGCGAGCGCCGAGTGCGTTCGTTATCTGCGGCACATGCTCGCTCTGGAAGACGGTAAATCACTTCGACTGCTCAACGGTGTAACGTCAGCGGAATTGACGTCTCCCGCGCGCTACGTCTTGCGGAATTCTCCAAGCCGTTTTGGAAGTATCGATCTGGAACTCGAACCGCTGGATGGACGAGGTTGGCGGTTGCGGTTCAATCTTGGTGAGGGACCTTCTCCATCCTCGGTTTCCTTGCCAGGAACCATTGGTTCCTTGCGGGTGGGAAAAATAATTGCCGCCGGCTCGAAGATCACGGGTGGCGTCGTCGAAGTCGATCCCCTGGCCAGGAAATGGGAGGTATTTCTAAGGTAGGCCCGTTCGACGATTGTGTATGTCAGACCACTTCAGTCCATGATTTGCAGGCAACGGGTAAGTCCACGCCCGGGTATCGCGGTACAAGATGAATGTGCGCGTGAAGCACAGTCTGATGGGCCGCCGATCCGCAGTTCACCACGACATGAAAACTTTCGGCGCCGTACTCTTTCGCAACCAGATCCTTTGTTTCCCGAACAAGTTCAAAACAACCAACGTAGTCGGACAGGGGCAGGTCAAAAATAGTGGGGACGTGAAGGCGAGCGACAATTAGAGTGTGACCTCGGGAAATCGGCCTTTGGTCAGAGATGGCAATGGCGTGCTGATTGCTTGTCCGCACCGGCTCGCATTTGCCGCAGAAAGGACAAGTCTCAGCGGTCATTGACGGCATTCCTCCTGAATCATTCTGCCAGCCCTATTTTTTAAGAAGCAGGGACTCTACACTCCCCGCTGCTCCATCTCCAGCAGTGTCTTCTTGCGCTCAATGCCCCAACGATAGCCGCTGATGCCGCCGTCCTCGCGGACCACGCGATGGCACGGAATTGCAATCGCGACGGGATTCGTAGCGCACGCCCGCGCCACGGCCCGCCTCGCGCTGGGTTGACCTATCCCCTTGGCCACCTGGCTGTAGGAACGCGTCTCGCCAAACGGGATCGACTGCAAGTAAGTCCACACCCGCCGCTGAAATACGGTAGCGCGAATATCCAAAGGTAGAGCAGCATTCAGCTCGCGCCCGGTCATCTTCGAAAGCACAGCCTCGATCCACGCTTGCAATCCACCCTGGTCAGGCTTGCGCACGGCAAAGGGAAACTCGCGCTTCAGGCCCTCAATCAACTCGCCGTCGGAGCGCGCGAACTGGATCGAGCAGACGCCCCGGTCTGTAGCCGCGATCAGCATGCGCCCCAGCGGCGAGTCGGCGCAGGCATAGCGAATCGAAGCGGCGATGGCTCCGCGCCGATATTTGTCGGGCGTCATGCCGAGTTGCGAAGCGGTCTTCTCGTAAAGCCGGCTGCTGGAGCCGTAACCGGCGTCATACATAGCGCGGGTCACGTTGTCCCCGGCTTGTAAGTTGCGTTTGAGCTGGCGCAGTCGGCAGGAATCGGCATACTCGCGCGGCGTGATTCCAAGTGCAGCCTTGAAGCGCCGCTGCAAATGGAAGGGACTTTGCCGAAACGCCTTGCCCAGCCGTTCGAGCGTGATCGGCTCGTCAAGGTGCTGCTCGATGTAGCGGCAGATCTCCTTCGCCAAATCAGATTGCGGATTGCCGCTGACCGACTTGGGGCGGCAGCGCAGGCAGGCGCGAAACCCAGCCTTCTCAGCCTGTTCGGGACGCGAATAGAAGGTGACATTAGCCCGCCGCGGGCGCCGCGCCGGACACGACGGCCGGCAGTAAACGCCGGTGCTGGCTACCGCGAAGACGAACTCGCCGTCGTGGTCAGAATCGCGCGCCACCACGGCATTCCAGCGATAGTCGTTGCTGGGTGAGTCGTTGTCTGCCTTCGCGGAGTTGGAGTGCGCCGAGGCCATTGGGTTTGCAATGTCTTCAACCAGTATGGCATCGCCAGTCATGCTCGGGAAAGTCACATCAGCGGAAGTCATAATAACGACAGCCTAAGATGTTGATGCCCTAGCGGACTATCCGAATCTTGCGGGCAAAGCAAATCAGCAGCTCTCGGGTAGGGTACTCGGTACCAGTACTCGTCAGTTACCCAGCGGCTGGAACGGGCTCAGCAGGCTGGAGACTCCGGAGCGCCTGCGCAATTCGCTGAGCAGGGCGCTGGCCGCGTTGGTGTAGGTCTTGCTCGGGTCGGAGGGATCGGCCCAGACTGCGTCGTAGATAATCTGCGCCGCTTCCTTCAAGTCGATGTGCAGGGCGGCTTCGTAGACATCTGCGCGCTCCTGCAGCCGTTCGTAACACCCCTTGCAGATGGTTGCCGCCTCGGCGCCTTGCGCGTGGTGTTCTCCCAGCGTACACACGACTGGTGAGCTGGCGACTTCGGCGTGCGCCGCGAAAAGCTGCGACTTGAACTCTTTCAGAAAGGCTTCCCGCTCCTGCTCGACGACGGCAGTGTCGGGCAAAGGTTCGGCAGCCGCCTGCGTTTTCGGAGTGGCCGGGACCACGTTGGGCGAAACCCGCTCTCGGCTGTTGCAAGCCGGGCACGTGTCAGCGTTGGCGGGATAATAAAGACGGCAGTTGGCGCAAGGGAGTCCATAGCCGGAAGACTTGTGCTGCGCCTCAGCCTCGTGACGCACAGCGTTTCGCAGATCGTTGCGAACATTGTTCCTAACATCAGTGTTCCTAACATCATTGTTGCGGGCGTCGTTTTCCGGCATGATCGATTTTGCCGGTTTGGCGGCTGCGGCGGTTGTGGATCGCGTCACATCCATAAATTCAGGCTCCAGAGTCTTGAGTTTTAGTCTATGCAGTCCCGCGGGCCCGCCGGTAATATCGGGAGTACACTGCCTGATACTGTCCCTGCGGCCGCGTCGCGTGGCTGCGACTTCGTGTCCTTCATTTGCTCTGCATCTCCAACTGCGTCTGCATCAGCTTTTGGAGTTCGTCGCGGCGGGCGCGGTAAAGCTTGCGCTCGGGATCGAGCCGCGCGGCGGTCTCCAGTTCCAACAAAGCTTCTTCATAGCGGTCCATGCTCATCAGGCAGGCCGCCAGAGCGTAGTGGTTGTCGGGCGAAGGTTTGAGGCGAAGCGCCTCACGAAATTCTCTTTCCGCCGCCGCCAGTTGCCCCAGCTGAAACAGCGCCGTGCCGAGAGCGTGGTGGGCGGCGTCGGAATCGGGATTCAGGCTGACGGCCACGCGCAGTTCGCGCACGCCTTCCTCCAGCTTGTCACCCAGCAACAACGCCTCACCCAGGGCGCGGTGTTCCGGCGAACCCGTGGGATTCTGGCGAACCGCCAGTTGCAATTCATCGATGGCGCTGCTGTAGTCCTTCCTCGACATGTAAGCGCGAGCCATGCAACTGTGCCCCTGCTCCCACTCGGGATGCTCGCGATAAAGCTCGCGCAATTCGACGATGGCGCCCTCGAAGTCGCCCTTATCGCAATAAGTGTTGCCCAGGTTGTTGCGAACGGACGCTTCCTCGGGCGCAAGGCGCTTGGCTTCCTGATACTCGGCGATGGCTTCATCGAGCTTGTTGGTTTCGTGCAAAATCAGCGCCAGATTGGCATGGGCCTGCCAGAATTCCGGGTTCAGATGAAGAGCGTGGCGATAAGCGGCAATGGCGGCGGGCGCGTTTCCATCGGCGTGAAGAGTGATGCCCAGGTCGTAATAAGAATCCACGTTATCGGCATCGCGGGCGAGGGCCTCATTAAAAGCGTGAACGGCGGCGCGGTATTGTCCGTTGGAATACAGCGCGAGGCCGAGGAACTGATACGCCTCGGCGTTCTGCGGATCCATGCTGAGGGCGGTGCGCGCTTCCGCAATCGCGTTGGGACCGTCATCGAGTAAATAAAACAGGTAAGCCAGGGCGCTGTGATTCTCAGGCAAGTCCGGCATAAGGTGCGCAGACTGTGTGAACTCGTCGAAAGCATCTTCGAAGCGTCCCTGTTGCCGGAGCATGGCGCCTAGGGCGAAGTGCAGCGAGGCATTCTGGGGATCGGAATTCAGAGCTTGGCGCAAATCAAGTTCAGCTTCGTGTAAGCGTTGAGCCCGGGCGTCAGCGGCAGCCTCCACCAGGATTGCCGGAATCTCGGAGGCCCCGGTTTCGGAAACCGAAGAGTCCGCAGTAGCGGAAGGCTTCAGATTGGCCTTCGTCAGAGTGTGCACCAGGGTTGCATCGGCGCCGGCAGCTTCAAGCTGACGAATCTCCTGCCTGCCAGGAACGCTGGCGATGCCGCGCTCTTGCACGATGCGCACGAGACGGCTACTGGGCACGCCGGCCGTGAGCCAAGCCATCAACTGAACGGAGTTTACCGGCTGGCTTTCGCTGGCGTGGGCAGCGAAAGCCGCTGCAATAAGAAACAGAAACAATGAAAGGCCCTTGCGCTTCACTCGACTCTCCGGCAACGGTTTGGCTGGCTGGGTTGCGTTGATGGCCTACTCTTTGGCGCGGTCCCGCTTCTTCGGAACCGCCAAGCCCACATTAGCGCCCCGATGGAGCCGTAGGTAAGGTCACGGAAGTAATATCCCGGCATAACTCAGTTGCGTCCGGACCCGTCCAATGGCTGTCACCACGTGCTGTGATTTTCATCACAGCTTTCATCCCGTCTGGATGAAAGACTGAAGGGCAGGGATGGGAACCCCACTTCATATCAAGAAAACTGGAAGCGGGGTTTGAGACCGAGCTGAAGTCCGGAGGCGAGGTTTGACTTCCCCATATCCGTCCGGTACCGTATAAATAGCTGAAAGTGTGGTCCTTGGAGGTTCTGTATGTTCGAAGGTCTGTTTCAACCGACGCACCTGATTATCATTTTCGCGATTGCGCTCCTGATTTTTGGCCCCAGGAAATTGCCCGAACTCGGCAAGGGGCTGGGTGAGGGGATCCGTGCCCTGAAGGAAGGCATGAAAGACAACCCGCCGGCTTCGGCCGAGCAGGCCAAGAACACCGAGTCCAAGGATTCCAAGGAAACCAAGAGCTAGCCGCTCGCTTCGCGGACAGTAATCTTCTTTGCTTCAGCCGCAGTTTTGTCGCCGTTTTCTGTCTCGTTCCAAAGTAGCCCTGGGCCCCTTAAATAGCATCTGAGCCTTGACACTGACTCTAAATTCTGGAGGTAGGCAGCGTTGCGTAAACTCGAGCTGGTTGCGCTGATTGTGTTTTTAGTCATGGCCTCGGCGGCTTTCGCCGACCAGATCACTTTGAAGAATGGCGACCACCTGACCGGTACGGTCGTCAAATCCGACGGCAAGACTCTGGTGTTGCACACGGAATTTGCGGGAGACGTCACCCTGCAGTTTGCCGCGATCACACAGATCGCCACCGAGAAGCCGTTGCACGTGGCATTGAAGAATGGCCAGACCGTGGTAGGACCGATCACCACGAGCAATGGAAAGCTGGAGGTTGCTTCGAGGACCGGCGCTCCGGTGGAAGCGCCGACGGATAGCGTGGTCGCGATCCGCAACGATGCCGACCAGTTAGCCTATGAGAAGTCGCTGCATCCCGGCCTTCTGGAAGGTTGGAAGGGCGGAGCCGCCGTGGGCTTTTCGCTGACCGGCGGCAATAGCCAAACCGAGAACCTGTCGGTCGCTTTCAATGCCGCCCGCGCCACCAAGGATGACAAGCTCAGCCTGTACACGACTGCCGTGTATGGCACGAACCAACTAGCCACTCCCAGCACGACCGCCAACATTGAGACCGGCGGCATTCGTTATGACCGCAACATCACTCCGAAAATGTTTGCCTTTGTAGCAGCCGATTTCATGGCCAATGCTCTGCAGGACCTGAATCTGCGCTCGGTGGGCAGTGTGGGTCTTGGCTACCACGCCATCAAGGGCAACAAGACGACGCTGGACCTGCTGGCAGGCGGCAACTTCACGGATGAAAACTACACCCAGTTCATTATGGTGCCGGCCATGGGCTCGACACCCGCCTTTACCTATTCCACCAAGCTGATACACAATTTCGGCGCGCTGACTCTAGGCGAAGAGCTGATGCACAAGCTGGGCAAGAGCACCGTGCTGACCCAGAAACTGTATCTCTTTCCCGACCTCACGCAGACTGGCGAATACCGCGGAACGTTTGATCTGGGGCTGGTCACGAAGATCAGCAAATGGCTGGGCTGGCAGAACCAGTTCAATGATATCTACGTTTCGAACCCTCCTGCAGGCACGAAGCAGAATGACGTTGTGCTAACGACTGGGTTGAACTTCTCGTTCGCCCACTAAAGGCACTGCGGAATCCGAAGCCGCTCGTGAGAGCGGCTTTTTGTTTGAGCGCCAATTGAAGCTACCGATAAGCGTGTGCAATCCATACCTGATACGCGACTACCACCATCATGAACAGAAGATAGAGCCGCAGCGCCCACACGATGAGGAGTTCGGCACCTTTGAGCCGCCTCCGGGGGATGAAATGTTTTTTGGCTCGCGCGAGTTGGTCGTGCTCGAGCGAGGACAAGACCCAGCTTTGATCGGAAGCTGCGGCGTGCGTGTCGTCCTTTTTCATCACTGTGATGTACCTCAGGGCTGAAGCCCAATTCGTGAACTAGTGGCCACTGAATTTCTTGCTTGTAACGCAGGCTGACGGCCTGCCCACCCCGACTAAGTTCCGCCCAGAGCGGTGAAAATGTTGGGCGCGATTATGCTGACGCCGAAAAGCACACCCGCGGCCGCAAGGACAAGTACCACGCCAGTCGACAATACATTTGCCCACAGCGGGCTGACCAGGTCGCCCATGATTTCTTTATCGTTCACCAGCAGAAAAAGAAACACCAACGCCGGAGGCATAGCCAAAACCGCGACCACGTTCACCAGCAGAACCACGTACACCAGCGGCAGGCCGGGGATTAGAACGATGGCCGCCGCAGCCACAGCGCACAGACTCAAAACCGCGTAGAACGACTTGCCTTCTCCCATGGGCAGATTGAGGCTGTGCGGCTTGTGCGCCACCTCGCCGAAGGCATAGGCCGATGAAGTTGAAATGGTGATGGCGGCGACGATGCCCGCCTCAACCATGCCGAGCGCAAACAGCGATGCCCCGAAGCGGCCGATGATCGGCTCAAGCGCTTGAGCGAATTCGGCAGCTTGAAAATTGTCGGCCGTCATCTGATGGGTGAACAACGGCGCGGTCGCCAGGATCGTTGCTATCGCCGCTGCCGCTGCTAGTGTTGCTCCCAGCACAGTGTCGATGCGGCCGAAGCGGATGTCTTTCGTGGTCATTCCTTTGTCGACGGTCGCGCTCTGCTGAAAGAAAAGCATCCAGGGCGTGACGGTGGCGCCAATGTCGGCGAGCATGAGCAGCAAAGTGTCTTTGTTGAAGCCGGGCAGCGGTCGCCACGTGGCAAATGCATGGCCGACCGAGTGCCTGTTCGGGTGGGTCATCAGCGCGACTGGAATGAATATCAAGTTGAATACTGCGGCGGCGAGCGTGATGCGCTCCCAGGTCCAATAGCGGTGACTCATGAGCGCGGCGTAGAGGATGACGAGGGCAATCAAAATTGCAATCCAGGGAGGCACACCGAAGAAACCCAGGCCGGCGCGTATCGCGATGAACTCGGTGATCAGCGTGAGGAAGTTTCCGATGCCGAGGTCGATCATGGAAAACCATCCCCAGAAAGGGCCGAAGCGTTCGAAGATCAGTTCGGCGTGTCCGCGATGCGTGGCGGCGCCCAGGCGCACCGTCATCTCTTGCACGACGATCGCCATGCAAAATGTGAGGGCGACGAATGGGATGAAGAATCCCACGCCGAACTTCGCGCCCGTCGCGGCGTAGGAGAGCATGCTGGGGCCGTCGTTCTCTCCCAGCATGACCAGAACACCCGGGCCAACCAGCAGCCACAGCAGCCGCGCTCGGGAAGAAAAGCCACGCCGGGCACGAGCCTCGGAAACGCGCACGCGGTCATGGGCGCGGTCCACGTCTTCGTGAGTAATGACTACGGCTTCGTCTTCGTTTTGGGCGACGACTGGCTTCATTGGTTGAGCTGGAGTAATTGCGGCATCGAGCCAATCCCCGCTGACATGTCTTTGCGGAGATTAGCGTAAGTATACAGTATAGACTAAACTATGGTTAACTAAACAGTGATACGCCCGCGAGTTGTCAAAGAAATGCCTCGCTAAGCCGTGTTGTGCCCAAAGATGTAAAGGGATCCTTCGGCTACGCCCAGGATGACAAACGTTGTCTCAGCCGGCGGGATGCAAGTCGGCGGAAACCCACACGCGCTCCGCTGCAGCCCGGCCCAAAGAGATGTTGCCGGCCCTGGTGGATAAAGTGAGGGTCTGATCGTAATTGCGTTCGAGCAGGCGCAACCTGGAGCCGGGACGAATGCCGCGGGCTTCGAGAAACTCGAGCAGGCGGCGGTCGCGTTCATAAATTCCACTGACGGCATAGACGGCTCCGGGCGCGGCGTCAGCTAGCAGAGTAAGCCCGCGCTGGCGGCGGCTGGCGGGGCTTTCCATCTCGCTGAGATTGCCATGAGGGCACGCGCCTCCTTTGCCTAACTTCGCGAGAAGCTTTGCCTCGAAGTCGGGCGACACGGCGTGCTCGAGACGCTCCGCTTCGTCGTGTACCTTCCACCACTCCATGCCGAAAAGTTCCGCCAACATGCGTTCGATCAGGTGGTGGCGCAGCGTGAGTTTGCGGGCAATTCTGCGGCCGGCAGCCGTAAGGCGCACGTGGCCGTCGGCCTGGACGCGAACCAGACCGTCCTTCCTCAGCCGCCGCACCGCCATAGTGACCGCTGGCGCCGACACCTTCAGCCAATCCGCAAGCCGAGCCGAGATAACACTTTCGCCTTCACTTTCGGCCTCGAGAATCGCCTTGAGATAGTCTTCCTTTGAAACTGTAATCATCTGGGGAGATTATACGATGGAGTTAAGTGTGGTTAAGGCTGATTTCCCCGGGGAGGGACGAATGCAGAAGTCAGAAGTCAGAATGCAGAAGTAAAACCTATTGTCTGGTCGCCCCCCAGGTTTTACTTCTGCATTCTGACGTCTGACTTCTGACTTTCCTTTCCTTCTCCGGTTTGACAGCTTTCCCACTCTGCCCCTAACCTGATTCTCTCTGGCTATGAAAGTTCTGGTTCTCGGCAACGGTGGACGCGAGCACGCTCTCGTATGGAAGCTGCGGCAGTCCCCGGGCGTTTCGAAACTCTACTGCGCCCCGGGCAACGGCGGTATCGCGGAGGAAGCGGAATGCCTGCCGGTGGACTTGAAGATGCTGGATTCAATCATTGCTTTGGGTGAGCAAGTTAGGCCGGACCTTACCGTAGTGGGGCCTGAGTTGCCGCTGACCCTGGGGATAGTGGATGAATTCACGCGCCGCGGATGGCCTGCATTCGGCCCTACTAAAGCGGCTGCGCAACTCGAAGCAAGTAAGAGCTTCGCTAAGGAATTCCTGCAGCGGCATCACATCCCCACGGCTCCTTATGCGATCTGCGATTCAGTGGAAGAGGTGCGCACGGCTCTGGCGCATTTCCACCTGCCTGTCGTGGTCAAGGCCGATGGATTAGCGGCGGGCAAGGGTGTGGTGATCGCCACCAGCAAAGAAGAGGCTGCCCGCGTGGCGGCAGAAATGCTTAGCGGCAAGATGGTGGGCCAGGCGGGCGCGCGCGTCGTGCTCGAGGAATGTTTGAAGGGTGACGAGCTTTCATTTCTTGTGCTCAGCGATGGTGAGCGCGTGGCTCCGCTGGTGGCGGCGCAGGATCACAAGCGTGTGGGCGATGGCGACACCGGGCCCAATACCGGCGGTATGGGCGCCTATTCAACGCCGAGCATCATCGACGACAAGATGCGCGACTGGCTGGTGCATCACATTGCGCGCCCCGTGGTCGAGGGCATGAAGGCTGAGGGCGCGGAGTTTAAGGGCGTTCTGTACTGCGGGCTGATGATGACGGCTCGCGGTCCCATGGTGCTTGAATTCAACTGCCGCTTCGGCGATCCCGAGACGCAGCCCATCCTGATGCGGCTGGAGAGCGATCTGGTGGATGCGCTGGAAGCCTCGATTGCAGGCCGGGTCAGCGAAGGCGATTTCAAGTGGTCGGGCGATGCCTCCGTGTGCGTTGTGATGGCGTCGGAGGTTATCCGGGGACGTATGATGTGGGGAAAAATATCGTGGGACTCGGTCAGGCCGCGGCCATTGACGGCGTGAAGGTCTTTCACGCGGGGACTTCGAAACGCGACGGAGAATTCTATACCGCTGGCGGGCGAGTGCTCGGCGTGTCGGCGCGCGCGCCGGAGTTGAGTACCGCCGTGCAACGGGCCTATGAGGCCTGCGGGAAGATTCATTTCGATGGCGCGCACTATCGTAAAGACATCGCCGCGCGGGCGATGAAGAAATAATGACGAAGAAATAATTCTGAGGAGATTGATGAGCAAGCCATTGGTGTCCATTGTGATGGGCAGCGATTCTGACCTCGAGATCATGCGCGAGGCCGGGAAAGCGCTGGAAGTGTTTGGGATCGCCTACGAGATTGACGTAACCTCGGCGCACCGATCGCCGGATCGCACCGCCGACTTCGCGCGCAAGGCCGCGGGACGTGGCATTTGCGTGATCATCGCCGGCGCCGGAGGCGCGGCGCATCTGGCCGGTGTCATCGCAGCTCACACCACGCTGCCGGTGATCGGCGTGCCGATTCCTTCCACATCGCTGCAAGGGATGGATTCCCTGCTGGCCACCGTGCAGATGCCGGCGGGCATTCCCGTCGCCACGGTTGCGATCGGCAAGCCGGGCGCGACCAATGCGGGTATTCTTGCGGCGCAGATGATTGCTTTGGCGGATGCTTCGGTTGCGAAGAAGCTTGTGGCGCATAAAGAGAAGCTGGCGCGCGGCGTGGAAGAGAAGTCGAAAAAACTCAGGGGTGAGTGAGTATTTTCAAATGCCGATTTCCGATTGCCAATTTCTGATTGAACCACGCGGCGTCATGCTTTGGTTCTTTCAATCGCAAATTGGCAATTGGCAATCGGCAATTTAGAGCTTCAATCCCTTTAGGTATTCACGGAACGGAGCGCCCAAATCCTCACGCTTTAGGGCGAACTCGACCGTAGCTTTCAAGAATCCCAGCTTGTCTCCCGTGTCGTGGCGGCGGCCTTCGTAGACGTAGGCGTACATTTTTTCTTTTTGCAGCAGCAGGCGCATGCCGTCGGTGAGTTGCAGCTCGCCGCCCGCGCCCGTCGGCGTGTTGGCAAGGCAATCGAAGATCGCGGGCGTGAGAATGTAACGGCCAGTGATGGCCAGGTTTGAGGGCGCGTCTTCAGGCTTGGGCTTCTCCACCATGTTCTTGATTTCAACAAGACGTTCGCCAAAACGGCTGTCGACGGGCTTCACGTCGAGGACGCCGTAAGAAGAAATCATTTTCCCTTCGACGATCTGAGTCGCGATCACCGAGCATTGGGTCTGGTCGAAAACCTCGACCATCTGCTTGAGGCAGGGAACCTTGGCATCGATCACGTCATCGGCCAGCAGAACGGCGAAAGGCTCGTTGCCCACAAGTTCGCGCGCCATCAGCACGGCGTGGCCCAGGCCCAGCGCTTCTTTCTGGCGAACGTAGGCGACGTGCATCATGTCGGAGATGGAGCGCACGATCTTGAGCAGGTCAAGTTTCCTGCGATCCTCGAGCATTCTTTCGAGTTCGTAGCTGACATCGAAGTGGTCTTCGATGGCCTGCTTGCCGCGGCCGGTAATGATGAGGATCTGGTCGCAGCCCGAGGCCATGGCTTCTTCCACTCCGTATTGAATGATGGGCTTATCCACCAGCGGGAGCATCTCTTTGGGCTGGGCCTTGGTCGCGGGCAGAAAGCGTGTGCCCAGGCCGGCTGCAGGAAATACGGCTTTGCGGACTTTCATGGGCATAAGAGCGTCGTTGGTCGTTCGTCGTTGGCCTTTCGTTGTTCGCCGACGGCCTGATTCTACCTTACGGTCAATTGTTTGATCCGGTAGCGGACTGCACCGCTGAGGCCGTTTCTGAACTGGCCAGTTGCTCCAACACGGTACGAAGTGCGCGCAGAACGTCATCCGCCGCCGTTGCCTTCAAGACAAACTTCAACATGCCATCTGGTGTGAACTGGGCGCCGCGCTGCGCGGAAACGAAGCGGGCTAGCTGCTCGGGATCGACGGATGCGTTTTGCTGGAACTTCAAAGTGACTGAGTCGCGTTTGCGTTCGATAGCATTCACGCCGACTTTCATGCACAAAAGCTTGAGTGAAGCGTAGTCGAGCAAATTGCGCACCGCCGGCGGAGGCGGGCCGTAACGGTCCTGCATCTCCGCGGCTACATCGGCGAGTTGTGATTCGGTTTCGACCCGGGCCACGCGCTTATACATCTGCAGGCGCTGGTTTTCTTCAGGAACATAATCTGCAGGAATGCGAATGTTGAGGCCGAGGTTGAGCTGAGTTTCGGCCTCGTCCGGCGCGGCTTCGCCTTTCATCTCGCGCACGGCGCGCTCGAGCATCTGAGTATAAAGTTCGAAGCCGATGGCTTCGATGTGACCGCTCTGCTCGCCGCCCAGCATGTTGCCCGCCCCGCGCAGTTCGAGATCAAGCGCCGCAATTTTGAATCCCGCACCGAGATCGGAAAATTCTTTCAACGCCGCGAGCCGTCGGCGCGCGATGGGCGTAAGTTCGACCTCCGGCGGAAGCATCAGATAAGCGTAGGCGCGGCGGTTCGACCGTCCGACGCGGCCACGCAGTTGATAAAGCTCCGAGAGTCCTAAGCGATCCGCGCGATTAATCAGAATTGTGTTGCACAATGGAATGTCGAGACCATTCTCGATGATCGTGGTCGAGACCAGAATGTCGGCTTCGTGGTGCATGAACTTCAGCATCACTTTTTCGAGTTCGCCTTCCGACATCTGCCCGTGGCCGACGATGATCCGCGCCGGCGGAACCAGAGCCTGAATCTTGGCGGCAATCTCCCAGATCGTATCGACGCGGTTGTGAACGAAATATACCTGCCCGCCGCGTTCCAATTCCTGCTCGATGGCAGACTGGATCAGCTTCTCGTCCCAACTGGCGACGACTGTCTGAATCGCCATGCGGTCTTTCGGGGGAGTCTCGATCACGCTCATGTCGCGCAGGCCGACCAGCGACATGTGCAGCGTGCGCGGGATGGGCGTGGCCGACATGGTGAGCACGTCCACCTGCTTGCGCATTTGCTTGATGCGTTCCTTGTGGCGGACGCCGAAGCGCTGTTCTTCGTCGACGATGAGCAGGCCGAGATCGGAGAACTTGATGTCTTTGGAAAGTATGCGGTGAGTTCCTATGAGAACATCAATCTTGCCCGCCTCGGTCTTCTGCAGTATTTCTTTTTGCTGTTTCGTGGTGCGGAAGCGGCTGATCATTTCGATGGTGACGGGGAACGGAGCGAACCGCTGCTTGAAAGTTTCGAAGTGCTGGAAGGCTAGGACCGTCGTCGGCGCCAGAACCGCGACCTGCTTGTTGTCGTTGATCGCTTTGAATGCGGCGCGCATCGCGACTTCCGTCTTGCCGTAACCCACATCGCCGCAGAGCAGCCGGTCCATGGGCTGGGAAGATTCCATATCGCGAATTACGTCTTTGATGGCCTGAGACTGGTCCTCAGTCTCGTTGAATTCAAAAGCGTCCTCGAATTCGCGGAACCACTCGTTGCCCGGCGGGAAGGCGTGCCCCACCGCCAATTTGCGCTCGGCGTAGAGCTTGAGCAGTTCGTCGGCCATGTCTTTCATGGCCTTGCGCACACGAGACTTCGTCTTGGCCCACGACTGCGTACCGAGATGACTCAAGGCCGGCTTGGCGCCTTCCGAGGAACGATACTTCTGCACCAGATCGAGGCGCGTGAGTGGAACGTAAAGCCGCGCGGCTTCGGCGAATTCGAGCAGCATGAATTCGGCAGGGCCATCCCCGTGGTTGATTTCTTTCAAGCCCTGGTACTGGCCGATGCCGTGTTCCACGTGCACCACATAATCGCCGACCTGCAGGTCGCGGAAGTCAGAGAGAAAAGCGGAGACTTTGGATTTCGAGCGCTGCGGACGCGACGCGACCGCGTCAGACTCGTCGAACAGATCACGCGCACCAAAAACGGCGAGATTGGCCTCGGGCAGCAGAACTCCGTCGGGAACGTAGGCTGTGGCGAGAGTAGTGGTGAGGACTTCGCCAGCAAAATAACTGGTTTCGTCGGCATAGCTTTCGCCGCCCCGGGTGCGGCTTCCCAGGCGAAACGAGACGTTGTACTCCGTGAAAACATCGGCGAGGCGCTCAACTTCGCCGGTGTTGGGCACGGCGAAGAGCACGCGTTTGCCGTCGGCGTTGAGCTTCTGCACCTCTTCCAGCATCGCGGGCACTGCGCCATGGAAGCGGGGCGAGGGCTGAGTAAGAAATGAAACTGCTTCTTCATCAGGGCGAGTGATGCCCAGGTGCTCAATGTCAGCGCCGGGAAGGGCTGCGGTTTTCTCCCACCAATCGTCCGGCGGCAGATAGAGATCTTCAGGACGCACCAGGTTGCCCACGCCGCTGCGCTCGTGGGCCTCAGTGACACGCGTCCAGAAACGGTCGAACTCCTGCTTGAGTTGATCGGTCTCGTCAAGCAGAACGGCGGCGCGCGGAATGAGATCGAAGATACTGCTGTCGGCGCCGGCGACGGGAGAATAAAATTCCCAGCCGGGAAAAACGTTCACTCCGCCGGCGCGGACGGCGGCCTCGATAATCTCCTCGTTACCGGTGATTCGCTTGCCGCTGAGCCGCGTGTGGATGGCGCCTAGCAGATGCTCGCTGACAGGCGTCTCGGTGAGCGGAAGCAGCAAAGCTTCATCCACGGGATTCGACGAGCGTTGCGAAGTGGGATCAAACTTGCGAATCGAGTCGGCCTCGTCGCCAAAAAATTCTATCCGCAGGGGGCGATCCGCCTCGGGAGAGTAAACGTCGAGAATCCCGCCGCGCACAGCGTACTGCCCCGGCATCTCGACCACGTCGGTTGACGTGTAGCCAACCGTGTTGAGATGAGCGAGCAGGGCATCGAGATCGAACGATTCGCCGCGGCGGACGGTTCGTGCGAGGTTTACATAATACTCATTCGAGCGTTGCCGAATGGCCGTGGCCGCGACCGGCGAGACCACAATGGATGCCGCTCCAGTGGCGATCTTCCACAAAGCGGTGGCGCGCTCTTCCTGGAGTTCAGGATGCGGCGAGAGATTCTGAAAGGGAAGCACATCACGCGCCGGGAGTGAGATAACCGACTCGGGATCGCAGGCGGCAGTGAGTTCACAAAAGCCGCGAATCACCGGAACGAAGTCTTCGACAGCGCGGTTGTCGTTGACAACAAAGATCAGAGGGCGCGCGGCGGCGCGCTGAAACAGCACAAGCAGCAAGGCTTTTGCCGTGGGGGTGAGGCCGGAGACACGAATGCGCCCCGTGCCCTCCTTGAGGTGGGAGGCTACACGCACGAAGGCGGGAAGCATTTCTACGTCCACGAAGAGTTCGCGGACGAAGGGAAGAAGCATGCAGGATTATTTTAACAGGAGCGAAGGGGTCGAAGAGTGGAACTCGGCTCGTGCGAGGTTCGTGACAGCGCTCGCCTCGCTGCGCTCGGCGGAACGGGCGAAGGCGCCCGTTCCCACATGGCCCGTTCCCACATCGTCCCTGCCGATCCTCATCCCCGCAGCAGTGGCCGCGTCAGGCATGTCGGCCCACCGCCGCCGTTCACACAGAGTTCGCTCCCGGGGAAAGTGCGGACGTCGAATCCGGCATCGCGGAGGCGGGCATTCGTTCTGCGATTCTCTTCGACCGCCAGCAAGCGTTTATTGCCGAGCGCCAATACATTGCAAGCCAGCGTGTCGCGCTCAGAAGAATCGATCTCGACGAAGTTGAATCCGCGAGATTTGAGCAGTTCGACAGTCTCGACCGCGAGCCAGGGCAAGTCAACCAATGCGGTGCGCTCATCGAGCAGGCTGATCAGCGACATCAGATGCAGGCAGGCCGATGGACCGGCGCCATACGGCAGCGGCGCAGAGAGAACTTCGATGCCCTTCGGCGCGAGCAGATCACGTATCTGTCGAATGCCGCTGGCGTTCGTGCGGTAGCCCTGGCCGATCAACAGAGTCTTGGGATCCAGCCATACAATGTCTCCCGCCTCGGTGGCGCCGGGCGCAATGATTTTGGCCAGCGTCGGAATCAAAAACCGGACACAGAATGCCCCGTGATGCTGCCCCTCGGACAGACGATTGCGTTTGCCCGGACGCATGACGATCACACCGAAATCGGTAGGCAGCGACGCGTCATGGGTGTATACGGCGTCGATTGACAGATCGAGCGCGGGAACCAGTTCAATGACTTCTGCGCCGGCCGTTTCCAGTTCATGGCAGAGGGCATCGTGCTGCGCCTGCGCCCGTTCAAAGTCAGGCACGTGATGGAAGCCGAGGTCGCGCCATCGTGCCGCATACTCAGGCCGGTTCCATCCAGCGGAGCGCGGAGAACACACCATCACGCGCTCCAGTTCGCCCACCATGGAGTGTCCGTTAAACCACGCGCATGTTGCTACGTCTGGCATCTTGCCGCAAAACGTTCTGAAACTGCCGAGCCTGATAGGAATCTATATGGGGCATCATGGCAAAAGCAACCTGGGAAGGCGCGGTGCTCGCCGAAAGCGATAAGACCCTGGAAGTGGAAGGCAACCAGTATTTTCCGCCGGAGGCGATTCGCAAAGAATATTTCAAACCGAGCGACGCGCACACCGTGTGTCCGTGGAAGGGAACGGCCAGCTATTACGATGTTGAAGTCAAAGGCCAGCGGAACGCCGGCGCGGCCTGGTTCTATCCGGAGCCGAAGCTGGCGGCCAAGCAGATCAAGGGATACGTGGCCTTCTGGAAGGGCGTAAAGGTGGAGAAGTAGATTGCCTTACTTTGTGCTAACGTAATGCATGGCGCAAGCGACCATTTCTTCCAGGAACCAAATCGTAATCCCGCGGGAAGCGCGGGAAGCGCTCGATTTGAAAGCCGGCGATAAGGTTTTGGTGGTGGTGCGAGGAAAGAAGGTGCTGGTACTGCAGAAGCCAGCGTCGCACCGCGCGGCTATTCGAGGCCTAGCGGCCAAGGCGTATCCATCCCGACATCTTCACAAGGAACGGCAGAGTTGGGCGTAGACCGGCTTCGCCCATATCTGGGGCAGCGCTATCCCTAGAACTCCACATGCGCGCGGAAAGCAGGCACCAGCACGGGGCCGCGGTCGCGATTGTATCCGGGATCCACAATGTGTTGCAGGCCGGGGCCGACATAGATGCCGCGCCATGCGTGGATGGTGTAGTAAGTCTCCACAATATTCTCCCGGCCATAATTGAGCTTGCCATCGCCGAGCAGAAAACCCTGACCGCCATCGGCGAGATAAATCTGGTGGTCCTTCTTGATGGCGTTCGTCACCAGGGCGAGTCCGGCGCGATCCTGCTTGCGATGCCACCACGCGCCGTTCGCTCCCACTCCTCCGGTGAAGGTTTGATCGACTTCGGTGTAGGCGAAGGATTCCGTCTTGCCGTTGTCCCAGCCGAAACGAGTGAAGGCGGTCAGGTAGCGGGTGAGACTCTGCTCGATGTTGATTCCGAATCCATATTTGCGCGTGATGTGCCAGGGATGGTCGGTGATATCGGGAGTGACGTGGTTTTGCTCGGCCAGCGCGACCTGATCGCGATAAATCCCCATATTCGCATAGTTGGTGTAGGCCAGCAGACGAACCACGCCCGATTTTTTCGGGATCAGGCCGTGACGCAGTTCGTATTCAAAGTTTTCCGCGTGGGCCTGCCACGGCTTCCAAACCAGATCGATTCCGTTCGCAATCTTGGGCATAAGTTCTTCAGCGAAGCGGAAACCCCAGTTGCGGTCTTCGAAGTCGGCGGTAAGGCCGACCGTATAGCCGCGCGTGTCGGCCGCATAATCCCATGCGCCATTGTTGTCGACGGTCCAGTTGGTGAATTGAAAGTGGGTATCGGAGCCCACCGAATTGATATCGAAGAAGTCCGGCATGCTGAACTTGCCGAAGCGGATTTCCAGTCGCCGGCGCGGCAGTTCCTCAAAGAGTGAGAACGCGCTGCGCTGATTTTCGACTTTGTCCTTGCTCAGCGCAAATACTTTGTGAATCATGCCCCGGCCCAGATAAGGCTCCTTGCTCAGCAACGGGTTCCGCACGATGTCAAGATCGGTGTTTCCCGCGAGCCCAAAGCCCATGGTGAGCGCGGAGCCGCCGGCTTCTTCAATGTCGACCAGAATCTCCGTGGAGTTATTGAAGCGCATGCCGGTGTAAAGCGTCATCACCCGCGACGTGGCTTTTTCGTAATTAGGGCTGAGACTATGCGGGCCGCTATAGGCGGCGTCAAACGGGGGATGCGTTTGGAAAATAAAATTCGCCTGGCCGGAGAGCCAGAAGCGCGTGTCCTTGAAGTGGGGGAACATCGCTTGCGTGTCGTCACCCGGGGGCGGATCGGCCACGCTCGCCGAGGCCGGGAAGTCTGCCTGCGGCGGGGGCGATGAATTCGTAGCGGAGGGAGCATTCGGCTGCTGCGCCAGCGCGGGCGCTGCAAAGGCGGCTGCGCCCAGTAACCAGAGAGCAACCCCTGCGATATTGAAAATGAATTTCATTTTCATAATTACAACTTAGGCCAGTGGAGAATTGCCCTCAAGGCTCATCGTCACCATCCGATGTGACATTCGTCACGATCCTCACTTTGGGCGAAAGACCCACAGGTCCCCTGCCGCTCGTAGTTCTTCCCCACCCTCCTCATTGAACGCAAATATATCTCGCTAGGTTAACTATGGTTAACCACACTTCGCCTGCCGCTCCGGTGATTGGGAACCTCACAACCAGGTTGAGAACCGCCGCCAGTCACCGAGCTTACGCAGGCGTGGTTAAGGGAATGTTACAGATCAGGGCTGAATGCTTCAGTCCCCCATCTGCCCCCCACTGCATTATCGGGACTCGCTGGCCTGACTCAGCGCCTTCTGAAAGCGCGGGTCTGAACGCAAAGAATCAAAGTGCGGGTTGGACTTGATCGCGGCAGAATCGCGATAACCCAGCTCGACCGCCTTCTGCAATTCCAGCAGCGATTTCTGTTTGTCTCCGCGGCCTGCATAGGCTGAACTTAACTGAAAGTGGGCGATGGGAGTGCTCTGATCGGCTTTGGGCAAGCTCAGCAGCGTGGTAATGGCCCGATCATAGTCGCCTTGGGCGATATAAACCTGGGCTAATCCGAAATTCGCTGTGCCAGAATTAGGACTGATGCTCTTGGCCTGTTCGAGAGCGGCGATCGCCTCGGGGAATCGTTTTTGCTGCATCAGGGCCCGGCCAAGGTGGTAGTGGGCCTGGAACATGCTCGGCTGCAACCGGATCGCCTCCCGCGCCGCTTTCTCCGCCCCCGCTGAGTCGGGTGGTTGCTCATAGCCAAGCGCCCAGGAGAGCTGGTCCCAGGCGTGAGCATTGTCCGGTTCAAGGGCAGCCGCCTCCCGCGATTTTTCGGCCGCGTGCACGTAGTCGAACATGTCCCCATAAACGTTGGCCAGGGCCACGTCCGCCTCGGCCAGTTGAGGATCGATGGCCAACGCTCGCTCGGCCAGTTGCCGGGCCTGGCGCAGGTGGGCCTCGCTGGAATCAAGGTTGCGGTAGTAGAAGCCCTCCACGATGGAAAGCCCCGCGAGCGCCGGAGCGTAGTTGGGATCGAGTTGCAGCGCCTTCTCGTAATTCGTACGCGCGCTTTCCAGGGCTTTGGGCTGATCGATGAAATCCACCAGCGCGCGGCCTCGCAGATACGCTTCGTAGGCCTGCGGATTTTGCGTGTAACGCCGTTGAACGGCTTTTTGCTCTTGAGGCGTAAGCTTGAGGTTCAGCGCTTGCGCAATCTTCAGCGCAGTCTGGTCCTGCAGCGAGAAGACGTCTTTCAAGTCGCCCACAAAATCATCGGCCCAGGTTTGAAATCCGGTGGAAGCGTCGATCAGTTGCACGCTGATGCGCACCTGGTCGCCGGCCTTGCGCACGCTACCCTGCAGCAGATATTGGACACCCAACTCCTGTCCCATATCCTTGGGATCTTTCTGTGCGCCTTTGTAGCGGGCGGCGGCAGCGGGAGGCGCAATCCGTAATCCATCGATCTTCGACAGCTTCGTGCCAATCTCCTCCGTCATGCCATCGCTGAAGTATTCGTTCGCAGGATCGCCACTCAGATTCTGCAAAGGAAGAACAGCCAGCGAAGTCTTGGCTCCGGCGGTCGTCGCCACCGCCGATTTTTGCGCTGATTTCCGCAACCACCAAACGCCCGTGATCCCCACTACCAGCAACACTGCCAGTAAAGCGAGAGTCACCTTTTGAAAGGGCAGCCTCTTGACCGGGGAAGGCTCAGCCGTCACGGGAGTTCTCCCCGATTCCGTATCCCGCCTCACCCGCTTGAGATCAGCACGCAGTTCCGCGGCCGATTGATACCGCACCTCGGGATCTTTTTCCAGGGACTTGTCGATGATCGCTTCCAGCTTGGCGGGAAGTTCCGGGTTCAGACGGATGGGAGGCGTAGGCGCACGATTGAGAATCGACTCGGAAAGCACGCCCGAGGTCTCGCCACGAAAGGGCATTACGCCGGTCGCCATCTCATAGAGCACGACGCCGAAGGAAAACAAATCGGTGCGGGCGTCCAGTTCCTTGCCGCGCACCTGCTCGGGAGACATATAGGCAACCGTCCCGAGAGCCGTGCCGGGGCTGGTTAACTGCTGCTCCGCTGTCGCTGCCAGCAGCGCCGCAGAGCCGCTAGTCTGGGCGATAGTCTGTTTAGCCAAGCCGAAGTCGAGAATCTTCGCCTGGCCGCGAGCGGTGACGAAAATATTTGCCGGCTTGATGTCGCGGTGGACAATGCTCTTGGAATGTGCGGCGTCGAGGGCATCAGCGATCTGAATTCCCCAATTGACAACCGACTCAGTTTCCAGCGGCTTGCCCGCGATCTTGTGCTTGAGCGTTTCGCCCTCAAGCCGCTCCATGGCGATAAACCACACGCCGTCGGCCTGATCGATGTCATAGATGGTGCAGATATTCGGATGATTGAGCGCCGAAGCCGCGCGCGCTTCCCGGCGAAAGCGTTCCAGAGCCTGCGGATCCTTCGCCAATTCCTGCGGCAAAAACTTCAACGCGACGTTCCGCCCCAGCTTGAGGTCTTCGGCCTCATAAACCACGCCCATTCCGCCGCCGCCGAGCATTTGCAGAATTCGATAGTGCGAGATGGTTTGGCCGATCATGAGAGGCGCACAAGCGCGAAACTGCCATGTTAGGGTGAGCGCGAGGGGAAGTCAAAGGCGCATTGAGGTAGTGGTGGTGGGTGGGCTTTTCTTTGCGTTCTTCGCGGCATTTCTTCGCGCACTTTGCGGTTAAAAGCTTTTGATCCGCAAAGACCGCAAAGAAAAGCCGCAAAGTTCGCAAAGAAAAGCAGCGCAACAGGAAGCTGCACAATACCTGGTCGCCGCGGATTCCTGCCAAAATAAAACAAGGACAGCTCGGAGCCCCCGAAGCCGTCCTTTGGAACCCTCCCGGTTAGAAGGGCAACTTGATGACCCTACGTTACCTGCGCGATGTTGCAAGATGATGGCGAAAAAGTGAATATCTGATGAATTCGTTTGCCCGGGCGCTGCTATAGTAATCGCGCAGCCCGATCTGGTGAATGTCTGTTGAATCCGCTTGTGGGAGCTTCGATGCCGTCCACAACTTCTCGAAAACTAGAGCAGTCGCGGCGTTTGCAGCAACGCGCCGAAAGCATGATTCCTGGCGGAGTGAATTCGCCGGTGCGCGCCTTTGGTTCCGTGGGTGGCGAGCCGCCGTTCATCGTGCGCGGCAAGGGCTCGCACATTTTTGATGCGGACGAGAACGAGTTCATCGACTACGTCGGTTCCTGGGGGCCGCTCATTCTCGGCCACGCCGCTCCCGACGTGCTCGACGCCATCGTAAGCGCAGCTTGCAACGGCACCAGCTTTGGCGCTTCCACTCCCTCTGAAGCCGATCTCGCCGAGTTAGTGCTGGCGGCATTTCCCTCGATGCAGAAAGTTCGCTTCGTGAGCTCCGGAACTGAAGCCACTATGTCGGCCATCCGCCTGGCCCGCGCTTACACCAAACGCAAATACATTGTGAAGTTCGAAGGCTGCTACCACGGGCACTCTGATTCTCTGCTGGTGAAAGCAGGTTCGGGTGTGGCAACGCTGGGCATCCCTGGATCGGCGGGCGTTCCCGAGGAGTTCACCCAATTCACGCTGGCCCTGCCCTTCAACAACATCACCGCGGTGGAATACGCATTCCAGAAATTCAAGCATCAAATCGCCTGCGTAATCGTAGAGCCTGTCGTGGGAAACATGGGATGCGTCCCCGCCACAGACGATTATCTGGTCGCGTTGCGCTTGTTAACCGAGCGCGAGAAGGCAGTGCTGATTTTCGACGAAGTCATGACCGGATTCCGCGTCGCCTTCGGCGGAGCGCAGGAACTCTACAGCATTCGCCCTGACCTCACGACCATGGGCAAGATCATCGGCGGAGGCTTGCCGGTCGGCGCCTACGGCGGCCCGAGCGAGATAATGAACCTGGTCGCGCCGCTCGGCCCCATGTATCAGGCGGGCACGCTCTCAGGCAATCCGCTGGCGATGGCCGCGGGATGCGCGATGGTCAAACATCTGCGCGATCACAAGCAGGAGATTTATTCGCGCATCGACAAGTTGAGCGGAGAATTGGTCGAAGGAGTGGCCGCCGCCGCCAAAAATGCAGGAGTGCCGCTGTGCTACAACCGCGTGGGATCGATGTTCACCTGGTTCTTCACGCCGGGTCCAGTGACCGACTGGGATTCGGCCTCGAAATCGAACACCGAAGCCTTCGGCAAATTCTTCCGCAGCATGCTCGACAGCGGAGTCTACCTGCCGCCATCGCAATTCGAGGCAGCGTTCCTCGGCGCAACCCACACGCCGGAAGATGTTCAGCAAACAATAGCAGCGGCAAAGCAGGCGTTTCAGGCGGCCAAGGGATAATTCACCACAGAGTCACAGAGGCACAGAGAAAATCCCAACCATTAAACTGATCTAGCTGACGGCTGATGGCTGACGGCTGATAGCTGACTTTGCCATCATCTGCGGAATAGCGAGAAACTCATACCCTTCGGATTTATACCGCGCAATCAGCCGATCGGTAGCGATCACCGTCTGCGTCCGGTCCGCGCCCATCTGCTTGTGTCCCCCATCATGCAGCAAGATCACGTCCCCGCCGCGAATTTGCCTATCCACCTTGCGCTCGATCACTTCAGCAGGCGGCGCATTCCAGTCGTAGCCAGTGACATTCCACATCACGGGCTCGAGGCCAAGTTCGCGCACCACGCGCAGCACCGCAGGGCGGCGTCCGCCGAACGGCGGGCGAAAGAGATTGGAGTGCTCCCCGACAGCGTCCTGCAAAGCGGCGCGGCATTCCGAAATTTCCCGCCGCATCTCCGCCTCGCTCTTGAAGATCAGCAGCGGATGCGTGAAGGTATGATTGCCCACAACGTGGCCAGCTCGAACAATTTCCCGGGGGATGTCCGGACGCTCCTGCACATAGCGCCCAATCAGAAAAAAAGTTGCCTGCACGCCATGCCTGGCGAGGACTTCCAGCAATCTCAAAGTGTGCGGATCATTGGGGCCGTCGTCGTAGGTCAGCGCAATCTGGCGCGAGCCGCGCGGCAATCCAGTGAAAGTTCGCCCATACCACTGTCCAGTCGGCGCCATCGACTGGTAGCCCGCGGCAACAGCAGCCGCAGCGGAAACGCCAGTCAGGGCAAGGGCGAGCATGAAGGGATTGTAAATGCCTGAATTGAGGAATTGTGGAATTGAGTAATTGGGAAATTGAACCCCAAACGCTTTCAAATTACCCAATCACCAAATTACCCAATTACCAAATTTTCCTCTGTTAACTCTTCCCTCAATTGTCACCCGCCTCCATCCGAGCTATCCTGCAATTTCCGAACAAATGCAAGCCCATGGCTAATCTCTTCGAACTGCCCCGTTACATTGCGGTGGAGGGTCCCATCCGAGTGGGCAAGAGCACGCTGGCCCGCATCCTGGCCGAGCGCTTGAATGCGCAGCGCGTGATGGAGCCCGAATCCAATCCTTTTCTGACTGCCTTCTATGAGGGCGAGCGGGGCGCTGCGTTTCAGGCGCAATTCACCTTCCTCGTGAAGCGCTTCGAGCAGTTGCAGGCCCTCGACCTCGGCCCGCGCTCGCAGAAGACGGTGGTCGCCGACTACATCATCGAAAAAGATAAGCTGTTCGCCTGCCTCAACCTTACCGACCAGGAACTCGACACCTACAACCGCTACTACAACAACTTCCGCGGGCAATTGCCCACGCCAGACCTTGTCATCTACCTTCAGGCCACGCCCGAGGTGCTGAAGAAGCGCCTGAAGAAAAAGAACGCTCCCGGCGAGCGCGCCGTCAGCGACGAGTATCTGGAGGAAGTGGTCAAGGCCTACGAACACTTCTTCTTTCACTACACGTCGTCGGACCTTCTAATCGTCAACACGTCCGACATCGATTTCGTCGACCGCAACGAAGACCTGCAGGAACTGCTGCGCAAAGTAACGGAGCCAATTAAAGGCACGCAATACTTCCTGCCGCTGGGCGGGCAGGAGGCCGTGGGGGCGTAAGAACCGTCATTGGTCGTTAGTCGTTGGTCGTTGGCCTAGGCCTTGGGAGATTTTCTGACTCCGGCGAGCGGCGCGCGGTCAGAGCGGTAAGCACTAACTTCCCCTTCCCTTTGCTCCAGTTGACGAGCGTGCCGGGATTGAGCCCGAGTCTCTTCCGCAACTCGGCCGGAATCGTCACTCGCCCCTTCGAACTAATCCGCATATTCGAATTCTCCAATCAGCGTACCTAGCTACCGCAATAACCATCGGGCAAATCTGCCGAGTTCATAAACGAAGCAGCCAAAGATCAAAGTTCGCAGCAGAATTTTTTCGCAGACGGAGTAGAACCCGTCGATGCGGCGCTCCAGATCGCGTTTGCCTCTTTCGGCCATGCTTGCCTAATCAGTGCCTCCCCGAAAGCTCCCCTCGTGTGGATTGGACACCTAAAGTCATTTCTTTTTTTCAGGCTGTTTCAGCATTTCGCCCAAAGTCGTTCCGAATCGGTTGGGAATGCCAGCCAATGCGTCCAGCCCCGGCGGTGGCGGGACAGTGCGACCTCGCGGATTTGCTCTCAGCTTATGCAGGGGATGGTCTGGGCCAATCGGGGCTGGGAGGCCAGCCGTTCGCAGATAGGCCGTTTTATCGCCTTTCAGAACCATTCTTGCCTCCCCCGTCTTTACAAGGCGCTTGAGAATCGTGTGGATGGACGCAAGCGGATTAGAGTAATCCGTCAAAGAAAATCCAGCGTCAGGCAATTTTGCTCTAAGTTCTACAGGCGTAAGGGCTTCATCGCTAGACCGCAACAATCTGCGAACCGCGTCTGTGAATCCCTCTGGTCTAACAATATCGTCGAGACGTTCGAGGTAGGGCGTGACCTCGTCATCGCTAGACAGCGCAAGAATAGCGCGAATTCCTGTTTCGACGCGATTCATTTTGTAGTCGATCAACATCCGAGCGTTACTCAAATCGCGCAGATCGGAAAAGTATTGTTCAATCACTTTCTTCTCGGAGTCGCTTATCATGCCAACCTCAAAAGTAATTTATCATGTCTAATACTATTGTCAACCGAAAAGATGGCATTCGAGGTAAATTCTTAGGATTCCCGCCATTCAAAAGGCGAAACTGCGGATCGAGGAGTTACAAATCACAATTACGGGAATTCTAGGTACGAAAAAAGAACGGTGAAACCGGCAGTCAGTCGCTTCAAACGACGACAGAGCAGAACCACAGTGTTTAGGACACTGCCGTCGATTTTGCGCGCTCGCCAAAGTTCGTTGTCAGGGGTAGAATACTGCTAGCATCCACCCAGATGCTGAACAGGCTCTATCCGGCAAGCCGGAGGGGCACTGGAGGACAAGATGAGCATCACCCTGATTGGCGGGCATCCCGGCTTTCCTGGCAAAGATGAAGATGCGAACCGCCGGAAGGTTACCACTGCTTCCATCCGGGAGCAGAAACTCCGTCACGAACCCATCACCTGCCTCACCGCCTACGATTACGCAACCGCGCGTCTCGTGGACGAGGCCGGCATCGAGATGATCCTGGTCGGCGATTCGCTCGCCCAGGCCATGCTCGGTTATGAAAATACGCTCTCGGTCACCATGGACGAGATGCTGCACCATGTGAAGGCGGTCCGCCGCGGCGTGAAGCGCGCGCTGCTGCTCGCTGACATGCCTTACGGGTCTTATCACGTCGACGCCGACGACGCGCTGCGCAACGCTGCGCGCTTTGTGAAAGAAGGCGGCGCGGAGGTGGTGAAGATCGAAGGCGGCGAAAAGCGCGCCGACCTGATTCGCCGCATCATCGACGCCGAAATTCCTGTGGCCGGCCACATCGGGCTGACTCCGCAGTCGGTCAACGTGATGGGTGGCTACAAGGTGCAGGGAAAAAACCTCAGCGGCATCGAGCAACTGATGCGCGACGCAGTGGCGCTCGATCGCGCCGGCGTGGCCTGCCTGGTGCTCGAAGGCATTCCCCGCGAAGTGGCGGCGATGATTACCGCCGAAGTGGAGACGCCGACCATCGGCATTGGCGCCGGCCCGGAGTGCGATGGCCAGGTGCTGGTCATCCACGACCTGCTCAACCTGACGTTTGCTCCGCCGGCCAAGTTTGTGCGCCGCTACGGCGACGCGGCCGCGCTGATCACGCAAGCGGTGCAAGCCTTCCGCGCCGATGTGAAATCGCTGCAATATCCGTCAGATGAAGAGTCTTATCATCTGCCGAAAGACACCAAAGCCGGGCTGGAGACGGTTCTCGCCCGCAAACAGGCGATGCGGTAGTAAGAAAATCTTCGCCACGGATTTGCACGGATCAACACGGATAGAGCGGCCGGACCGGGGGCTGCAAACACACCGCAACAGTGCTAGGCTATTGTGTTGAGGAGGTTCCTATGACGCACCTCTTTCCTGCGTTTTTCCTGCCTATTTTCGGCTTCGGGTTTGTCATGTATTTTCTGCCCTCGATCATTGCTCTCGCCCGCAACAAGCGAGACATCGCCGCCATCATCCTGCTCAACTTCTTTCTGGGATGGACGATGATCGGTTGGGTGGTGGCATTGGTCTGGGCGGTGAAGACCGACGTTCCCATGGTGGTGCGGTGAGTTTGTGCACCAACCGGGGCTGCACGCAACCCGGCCTGGCATCTGTTCTGGTATTTGTTCTGACGGTAAGCTTCTCGCTTGCAGCTTGCTCGCGCCAGAATGCGCCACCGCCGCCGGATGCGGCTACGCTGCTGCAGGCCATTCCCGCCGCTGATCCATCGAAGTATCCGTCCAAGCAAGAACCCGGGCACTGGAGCAATCCCTATCTCGTGATCCGTCCCAACGCGGTTGGCCTGCTCACTGCCAGCGCTCCCAACGAAGAACAGATTCTGAAGCCGGAGGAAGTTTTGAACGCGTTGGCACGATTGCCCGCATCGGATTGGCCTTACGGACGCGCAGTTGCGATCCTGGTGGAAGAAAAGCCGGCGGCTTCCGAACAGGACAAGGCCGCGCTGCGCCGAAGCCGCGGCATTGTCGAAGGCGATATCGAGGGCGCGCACGTTGCCATCAACTGGATTCCGGCATCCTGATCTACTCTTCATCACAATGAAAATCTGCAAGACTATCGAAGACATGCGGGCCGCGTGCCGCGCCGCGCGCGACGGCGTCAGGCGGCTGGGATTTGTGCCCACCATGGGCGCCCTGCATGAGGGCCACTTGTCCCTGGTGCGGGCGGCGAAATCTTCGTGCGACGCGGTCGCAGCGTCAATCTTTGTGAACCCCACGCAGTTCGGACCAGCGGAGGATCTGGCAAAGTATCCGCGAAGCTTCGAGCGCGATTGCGAGCTCCTCGAAAAAGAAGGCGTCGACTTGCTCTTCGCTCCATCGGTCGAGGAAATGTATCCGGCGGGCGCCGTCACGTGGGTTACGGTCGAGGGGCTAAGCGGCAAGCTGGACGGCCGTTCCCGGCCCGGGCACTTTCGCGGCGTCACAACAGTGGTGTCCAAGCTGTTCCACATCGTCGAGCCGGATGAGGCTTTCTTCGGACAGAAAGACGCGGCGCAGGTGGCAATCATCCGCCGCATGGTGCGCGACCTGAACTTTTCCGTGGAAATCGCCGCCTGCCCGATTGTGCGCGAGCCGGACGGCCTGGCCATGAGTTCGCGCAACGCCTATCTCGACGCGCAACAGAGAACACAGGCGCTGGTGTTGCATCGTTCGCTCGTGCGCGTGCAGAAATCCTGGGAGGCCGGCGAGCGCAACGCGGCAAAACTGTTGGCTGCGGCTCAGGAAGAATTTGCCGCAGAAACATCAGCCCGCCTCGATTATTTCGAAATCGTCGATCCCGAGAGTCTGGATCCGGCTGAAAGCGTTTCCGCAGGCGCGCTGGTCGCGGTCGCCGCGTTCATAGGCGGGACGCGGCTTATCGACAACATCCTGCTTCCCAAGAAGTCTTACTAGGAGTTGTAACCGCGTAGCGTTACGGATGAACGGCGGCGGACACTGCCACCGAATTATTCTGGGAAGCGCCTGAAGACGCCAGCCGCTGCAACATGATGCTTTCGATTTGCGACCACACGTGGGGGTCGCATTCGCTCTGCATGTGGCCGGGGGTGAAAAAACGGTCAACCCAGGAAGACTCCCGGCACTCGATTGGATTTTTCTTGTAATCCGTGCGGTAATTCCCGAGAATTTCAGTCTTCTTGGGGTCAGCCGCTTTGATACGCGCCCGCCCGTGCACGAAGCCATGCGGCTGATAAAAATTCACCGCTTCGGCCACGTTGTCGGGAATCACGGAATCGTTCTGCCACACTTTGGCGACGCTATCCACCTGCACCGTCAGCAAAACCGGAACGCCCTCCCGCCGCAAATCGCGCGCCAGCAGCACCGCCGCGGACGCTCCCCAACTGTGGCCGAAGAGAATAATGCGGGCCCGAGCTTTCTCCTCGGCGGAAAGTACGCCGTCGTGATTCGTATCGAGCAGGCGAAGGATGGCGTCATAGGCTTGTTTTCTGCGCCGGTTTTCAAAAACCCGAACGTAGGTGTCTTTGGCGGCGGATCGCCGCATCTGCTCTGCGAGCCGCACCGGGCCATGATGCTGGTTGTCGTGGTGGACAAAGCCACCGACGAAGCCGATCACGATGCTGGAAGGAGCCGCAGTAGTCTCAGGCAGGGACGGCGCGGTATTCGCCCCTCGCGAAAACGCCGGCGTAGTCGCAACCAGGATCGTCAGAGTGACGAGAGGTGTTACAACCGAAGCGCGAAATAAAGCGAACCGGCGCACGCGGGCTCCCAATGAATCAGATGATACGCTCCGCTGGGGGTTGCGGGAAAAAACGGACAATCATTTGCTGGATGATCATCGCCGGGGCGTTCCTTCGACGAGACCCGTTCGCCGATTCTTCTCACTCCCCCGAACATTCTCGGCCTGCGGCCAAATGCCTTGAGCAGAGCGGCTTTCCGCGCATTCCACCCGGGAACAGTTTACACCCATTTTTCAAATCCCCGGCGCACACTTCAGTCTCTGCCGGGCGCACTTCTTCCGGAAACAAACGCGTTTCCCCCAAGGACATATCGCAAGAGCTCGTCGGCTGCCTTGCTAATGCCAATGCGCGGAGTGATCTGAACCTTTCCCGCGCGCAAGCCGTCGTCTCCAATCCACAAGCCGGAATCAGGCGAGGTGAGATCGACCCCGTTGTCTCGTACGCGCGTGATGCCGAAAGCTTCCGCCAGCCGTCCCGGGCCGCTGGTCAGCCGAACCAGATCGCGTGGCCCGTGCACGACCACTTCCCTGGCCCGCGCCATTTCCTCGATGCCCTCAAGCGGTTCGGCTGCGCGGAAAAGAACTCCCCCGGCCTTCCCGTCGCGGTCGCAGGACACGTTCAGGCAATAGTGATTGCCGTAGATGAAGTAAACGTAAGCGTAGCCGGGCGGTCCGAAGAGAACCGCGTTGCGCGCGGTCTTGCCGGCATAGGAGTGCGCAGCGGGATCGTTCTCTCCAAGATAAGCTTCAACCTCGACGATGCGGGCCGCCAGGCGCAGCTTTCCGCTGTTTGGCGCGAGAATGTCGCGCACCAGCACCTTGCCGACGAGTTCGCGAGCCACGCGCCGCGGACCGCGGGCAAAGAATGCGCGCCCCAGCGGCTTCACGGTTTGAATTTCTTGATCCTCCACGCTTCGGTGACATTTTCGGGCCCATCGCTGAAAGATGTGCCGGGCGCGAAGGCGAGCTTCTCGTATTTTTTCTTGTCGGTCTTACGTATCGCGTCGTGCCACCCATCGTCCCAACTGATCTGGACCTCATCGCCGACAATAGCCCAGGTTCCGTGGCTCGCACCCAGCGTTTTGCTGGCCTCTCCGTTGGCCGCGAGCGTGATGAAGAACGTCCCGTTGCTGCTGCCGGTGCCGGCTTCCCACTTGCCCAGAAATTGTTCCGGTCCCACGGCGGATTCATCGGCGCCCTTGTATTCCACGCGTGCGATGTCCGCCATCGCATAGCTTTCCTGGTGGCCGTCCTTGAAGGTAATGACGATCAAGGTCTGATCGTTCGCCTTCTCCTTATCGGTCTTGGCACTTGGATCAGCGCCATAGGCGCTGAGAACGAGTATTCCAACGATTGAAACAACTCTGATCGCGTTTCGCATAACGTCTCCTTGTAGCGCCGGCATCCTGCCGGCTGTCGCGGGGGCGTCTTGCCCTCGCAGCCTTAATCTGCACCGCCCTCATCGATTTCACTCAAGAGGCGCCGGGAGCTTTGTAGTATCCGTCTGTGGCGGCGAGACGCCGCCACCACAGCCGCCGGAGCCTGCCCTGAGCTTGCCGAAGGGACGGCGGCGCTACAACGCCGCAACAGCCGCCCGAAGCCCGCCCTGAAGCTTCGCCGAAAGGGGCGGCGGCGCTACGCCGCGCCCTTCGCCGACTCTTTCAGATAAGCCAGCACCTCTCCCGCATGGCCTTCGGCCTTCACCTTGGGAAAAATGTGCTGGATCTTGCCATCCGGTCCGATGATGAACGTGGTCCGGACGATGCCCATGACCTTCTTGCCGTACATGTTCTTCTCTTTCAACACGTCGAAAGCCACGGCGACTTTCTTGTCGGCGTCGGCTAGCAGCGAGAAGGGCAGCTTGAATTTATCCTGGAATTTCTTTTGCGCCTGGGGAGTGTCGGGCGAGATGCCGAGTAACACGGCGCCAGTTTTCTGCATCTGTTTGTAAGTGTCGCGAAACTCGCAGGCTTCGATGGTGCATCCCGGAGTATCCGCGCGCGGATAGAAATACAGCACCACCACTTTGCCCCGCAAACTTTTCAGCGAGATTTCCTTTCCATTCTCGTCCTGCAAAGTAAACTCGGGAGCCTTATCATTGACGTTGATGCTCATGATCGCCTCATTTCCAGGGAAATTAGAGTTGAAGCCGGCGTCCGTCTCAGCACTGCCGGGGCCGGAACGACTCAGGCCTAGAACGTGTTTATACCGCACATGGGGGTGGTCCGTCATCGCTATTCTGTGGCTGCTCGCCGTGATGGCTCCGCCGCGCGTGGCCGCGCAGGACAGGCCGCAGCTGAAGCGCCCGATCGATATTCCTGAAGAAAAACTTCCCGTAGACAAAGAGAAGAAGCCAAAAAAGAACGTGAAAGGGCCGCGGGCCGTGGGGGTGTTGCAGCTCAACAGCAACGGCAAAGGGACGCTGATTCCTATCGCCATTCTGGTTGATGGCAAATTTTACGATGCCGGCCTCTATAAGGCTGACCCGGTGCCTATGGCGCTGGAATCCGGCACGGTCTACGAGGCAGAACAGGCGGGCAGTTCGCAGGGGCTGTTTACGGTGCGTGGAGTGCTGCACAGCAAAACACAGGGCGCTGCGCATCCGTGGCTGGGCGCGGGTTCTTATTTGCCGAATGGAGTGGAGGGTCCGAAGACGACGCGCAAAGCCGAAGACGTGCCGGTCGGGTTCGGCAGCGGAGGAGGCAGCAGCGACGAGCGGCCGCGGCTGACTCGAGGAAACACACCGGCACCGGCGGCGTCTTCCAGTCCGGCGCCCGCTCCTGCTTCAAGCACCAAGGATGCGGCAGCAGCGGCGAAGCCGGGCACAGCAGCGTCGCCCGCGTCTTCTCAACCGACGAGCAGTTCGTCCGCAGGTGCATCGACCAGCCAGGACAGGCCCAAGCTCGCAACTCCGGCGACTTCTGACAAACCTGCCGATCAAAATGCCAAGCAACCAGCGCCAGCGGCCGGTCAGGCGTCACCAGCTCAGAGCACGCCGGGGAAAGAATCTCAGGGGCAAGCTTCGCAGAGTCAGGCTTCGCCAAGTCAAGCTTCGCCAAGTCAAGCTGGGAAAAATCAAACCTCCGATAACTACTATCGCCCCACGTTGCGCCGGGGCAAGCCAACAGAGTCCGCGCCGGAAGAGGATCTAACGGGCCTCAACGACAAATCGAATACCGGCAAACCTGCGGCCACGGGGACGATCGCAGCCGTCAGCGGCGAGCCGGTGAAACTCGTGGTGGCAATTTCTGATGCAGGTGGACCCGAGCCGCGGCCCTTCAAGTTCTATTGGAAGACCGGCGAGGAGGACGACCGCCGCCAGCAAATGCTTGCGCTCGCCACAAATGAACTGCAGGCTTATGTGACTGCGTTGGCCACGAACCGCATTCCGGCCACGCCTGCGGCTCCCGCGAAGAAGACAGCCGCAGGCCACAAAGCTGCGGCAAAGCCTGCGCCGCCAGTACTTGAAAACGTTCAGTTTAGAACGTTCGATGTGTGGCTAAATAACCAGCCTGTGCTCATCTTGAGCGCTGAAGCGCACTTTCCTCCTGCGCCGAACGCGACTGCGGCGCCGGAACAGTATTCGATCACGCTGGTAGCGCGCACCGACATCTATGGGAACCTGATCAAGTTGTATTCGGGAGTGACGGACAAGTTCCACCTCGACGTAACCCCGCGTCTGGAATTCATTGATGCAGTGGATGCTGATGGAGACGGCCGCGGCGAGCTACTGTTTCGGGAAACCACAGACGCGGGCAGCGGCTACATAATCTATCGCCCCACTGGAGACAAACTTTTCAAGATGTTCGACAGCCTGAGTGAGTAGTTTCAAGCCCGAGGATGCTCTCGCGCACAGAGTGCGCGGGAGATGCCCCGGGAACTTCCAAATCCCGGTTTCACTCGGGACCGAAGGCGTATAACGCACCCGAATCTGCGGGAGTAGTTCCCGAGCCGATGTAAAGCATGCCGTTCGCGACCGACGGTGAGGAACTGGTCCAGGTGATGGGGAGAGAGTAACTCCACAGCAGCGCGCCGGTGCGAGCGTTCAGAGCGTAAGCCTCGTTGCCCTCGGAAACAATGTAAACCACACCGTTAGCGACGGCGGGCGAGGCGAAAACCTGGGCGTTGGCGGTAAAACTCCACCGCAGCGCTCCAGTCTTAGCGTTCAGCGCGTACAAGTTGTTGTCCGCCGAGCCGACATACACCGTGTCGTAGGCAATGGCGGGCGACGAAAAAACTATATTTCCTGTGGTGTAGGTCCACAACCGGGCGCCGGTCGAGGCATTGAACGCGTAAACGTTGTTGTCGTCCGAGCCGACGTAAAGCACGCCGTCGGCCACTGTCGGAGAAGACTGGATATAGCTGCCGGTTGCAAAATTCCACATGACTGCGCCGGTGGTTGCGTTCAGGGCGTACGCAGAGTAGTTCTGGGAGCCGACGTAAACTACGCCATCTACGACCGCCGGTGCGTCCGAGATCTGAGTGCCGGTGTCATAGATCCATCGCTCAACCCCGGTCGCGGCGTCCAGCGCGTAGAGGCGTCCTCCCCAATCGCCGCAATACACCACTCCGTTGGCGACGGTGGGTGAGGCGAATGAGCCATTATCGGTGGGGTAGCTCCAAAGCTGGGCGCCGCTGCTGGCCTCCACCGCGTAGATTACGCCGGGCGCGCCGGGATACACCGTGGCGATGTAAACCACGCCGTTCGCCACCGCAGGCGCGGATTGCACCCAACTGCCGGCTTCGGTGAAGAAGCTCCACAGCAAAGCGCCGGTGGTGGCGTTCCAGGCGTAGAGGTTGCCATTCTGCGAACCGGCATACACCACATTATTCAGCACGGCGGGCGAGGAATAGATGGACCCAACCGAACCGGAGGTCCACTTTAACTCCAGGTGAGGGACGGTCTGAAGGCTGAGCTTGGTTTCATACGGGTTCCAGCGCTGCATGTTGGCGCGGAGAAACTCACTCCAGTTACTGTTTTCGGCGGTGCTCGGGGACTGCTGGCCCCATGCCAGAGTCGCCAGGCACACAAACAGAATTACCGACCAGATGCGGGTGCGTGACATGAAGAGCCTCCAAGTCCATTCCTAGATTTCCATTTCTGGATTTTTGATTGGCTCGGCCCGTTGAACAATTCAGCCGCCGGATGAGGAATGGAACGCGCGAAGGATGGGGCGACTGAACTGCCAACTCTGTCACGGAAGAACCGGGATGTCAAGGACCTGGAACACAATAAGGCGAGCTTGTTACAAAAAACGAACTGAACGTAGGATTTGTGCTGCATCGCGCGGGTTGCATCGCGCGGGGTGTTTCGATGGATCCACCGATAAGTAGTAATTCAGTTCCCAGTTCTCAGTTTTCAGTAAGAACGCCGAGGCGACTGAGAACTGAGAACTGGTTTCTTACGTTTCAATTCCTACGTGGCAAACGCGACCGACCAGGTAGTCGGAGGCGGATTTGCCATCTTCCATGGTCATGACTTCGATGGGGTACGCCTGGTTATGGGGCCGAAGAATCAGGTGGTTGCCGGCAATTTCGACGTACTTCACGGTGCAATCTTCGTTCTTGAGCACAGCGTACATATTGAACTCGCCCTTACGATAGGGCTTGAGTGAGTTGTAGTGGCGGTCGATGAGGAGTGTGGCTCCGGGCAGCAGGCGCGGGTACATGCTCATGCCTTCGCGGCCGTCCACTTTGATGAGCACAAAGCGTTCCCACTGTTCCCGATCGCCCTCGGTTTCTGCTTTCAGCTTCTTGAGGAAGCTTTTCTTGAATTTGAGGATTTCCTTGACGTGCATGCTGGTGATGAGTGGTTGGGTGGCAGCGACGTTTCCATCGGTCAGGAGAACATTTTGGAACTCGTCGTTGCTGGGAGGCAGGATCGAAGCGCGCTTGTTGACCTCGGCCGGGTCGAGCAGATCCAGCACGGAAAGATGCTGGACGGCAAGGACACGGTCCATGCCCTCGAGGCTCAAGCCGCGCTTGCGATTCAAGAAGTTAGAGATGTGAGCCTGCTTGAATCCCGTCTGTTGGGCCAGACGGAGGCCGGTCAACTCGCCTTCATCGATGCGCTCCCAAAGAGTTTCGCGGAGGTTGTCTTGCAGCACTCGGAATTTCATAGCTGGGAGTATAGCACGGTAAATATAGCAATACGCTAACGAAAAAAGTTTTCCACAGCCAGCTCAGGATAAGTGACCTTGACTCCGATATTTGACAGCTATACGATCGCCACAGTCTATAACCCAATTCGATTCCGGGGATTACCAGCCATGGGCAGTGAAGATAAGTGCAACGAGGAAAAGGACTTCGTCGAATTTCGAAGGAAGGTGCGGGCGGCAGAGGTGCTTTCCGCAGCCATGGAGCGGCTGTTGAGGTCAGTCAACTTCAGCGGGCGAATCAGCGTGGTCGTGCAGAACGGCCGGGTTCTTAAGTCAGGGTATGAAGAGGGATTCTTTCGCCAGCGGGAATCCGGGACGATGCTGGAACACGGGGTTTCGATTGAACCATAAATAGCTGGTGGCAATCGGGTTAGGCCTTTCTGCCGGGTAGGGCAGGCGAACAGGAGGGGACCCAGGTTAGCGGCAGGATAAGTTCGACAAATAAATAGCTCAAGCAGGTCATCGTAAGAGAAACGAGCCCTGCGTCCGGTTCCGGCTTTGAAAGCGGCGACCGGCGCAGGGCTTTTTTTTCTTCAGCCGCAGCCTTCGGGCTCGGCAAAGCGTGTGAAACACAACCGCCCAGGTTCGCAATTCGAGCCCGGAGCCTCAGGAGAAGCGATGAAAGTTAAGGGAAGAGAGAGCAGTGCTGGAAACGAGTTGCAATTCGAACTGAAGTATTGCGAACGCTGCGGCGGTTTATGGCTGCGTCCGGTGGGCGGAGGGCAAGTTTATTGCGTGGGGTGCGCGGGAGCGATGGGGGAGTTGCCGCGAGGTTCGCGCAAAGCGGAAAGCGCGAGGTTGCCGCGACGGGTGCGATGGGGAGCCGATGTCGATTTCGAAGGCTATGAGGAATACGAGGGACTGGATCTGGATGCGTCGGGAGGTGTGGCATGAATGGATACGTGGATTGGATTGGGGCACAGGCGGATGAGCCAGATCCGAAGGGTGCAAGTAACTTCTCCCAGCGGTTCGAACCGGCGGATGAGCAATCTGTCAAAGAAGCCTTGCCTGCTGGTGTAGCGTGGCAGGATCTGCCGGCGCATAACTTTCCGGCACCGCTAAGTGCTCCGAGCGATGGTCAACTGGAAGAGGATCCGCTTGATCGGAACCCTGATCTGTGGATGTACAGAAAGCGTACAGTGACCTTGCTGCGCCGTTATATGCGCTTTTCGCTGGAGACTGGACGGCTGCCCTCGTTTGTTGGGCGTGAGTTCTTCCGAACGCAGGTGACATGCTATACAACGACCACGTTTGAAGACCGAGTCATCTTCGTGCGTGACGTGGAGAAGTCATTGGAGAGATTGGAGTATTGGGATCAACAGTTGATCGCGCGCCTGGTTTTTCAGGAATACAGTCAGGAACAAGCAGCGCGCATTCTGCACTGGGGCCTGAGGACGATCGAGCGTAGATTTCCTATCGCCATTGACTTGCTAAGCGAAGACTTTCTTAGAGTGGGATTGCTGTCGGAGGCGCCCGCGAGGGGACGGTCTTCGTGACGACAAAAATCTTGTCAAGAGGGTATTTTTGCCGAAATCTCTGTAAGTTGTTGAAGAGACGGCAAAAATAAATTTGCAAAATGTGGCGGGTTTACCCTCTGCAAAATGCTATTCTGAATATATAGAGTAAAGAAAAAAAGAAATACTCAGTAAGGGCGCGCTGCGAAGCGCGCCTTTCGCTTTTCTGGGTGTAGAAGAATCGGGGACCTCAGGGGCTGAAGCCCGCTTGTATTGAGGGCGCTCCTGTGCGCAGGCCTTAAGGCCTGCTCCACCCAGGTTTGGCGGTGTTTAGGGGAGGGCAAGGCGTGAGCATTAAGAAGAAGGCAAAGGGGAAGGGTCAGGCGGCGGCAAGGAAGTCTGAGGTCAAGAAGCCTGCGGTGAGGACCCGTACTCCGAAGAAAAAAAAAGGCAAGGATATCGTGCAGGTGCGAGAGGGCATCAACGAACTGGTAAAGGCGTCAGCGAAGAAAATCGCAAGCAAGGTGATAGCCGTGGCGGAGACCGGTCAGCTGGCGTCGGCGAGGTATTTGTTTGAGGCTGTGGGGTTGTATCCGGCTACGGAGCAGACGGCGGCGCCGGTGCCGCTGAAGGATACGCTGGCGGGCACGCTGTTGGCGCGGATGGGAATTCCGACTGAGCCGGTGAGTTATGAGGACGAGCCGGAGGGTGTGCCGGCCCTCGAAGTAAACGGCACGAAGGCTGAGACTACGATGCCGAGTACGGACGAAGCTGGGCGTGAGGACACGAACGAAGCTGTTCCTCCAGACGGCGAACAGTAGCTTTGCATTCGGGCCGGAATAGCGTTTGAGCTTCGGTTGTGGATTCGAGATCAAGAGCTTTACGCGGAGATTCGCGGAGAACGGCTGCGGAGAGCGCGGATGAGCTGTCGAGAGTTTGCCTAGAGGATACCGTAGAATGAAACGCGGGAGTTGGAGTGCAGGAGAGATGGACAGGCCGGCTGGGCTGTCGGTTTCGCCGCGTGCCGGGTCGCCTCGGAAGCTGCTGGGTACGGTTCCGGCAGATGGTGGTTCGGGTCTCGGCTCTTTTCGCAAAATTTGGGCGGACAGAAGAGTCCGCGTCACAAGACGCAAGGTGGGGATGGATATAACGTGGCTGGACGACCGGATTGCGGTCGGGGGTGGAATCTGGAACGCGGATAACATGGCGGCGGTATCGCGTGCGGGGATTACGCACATCATCGACATGCAGATCGAGTTTGACGATACGCCGCTGGCGGGGCCGCATGGGATTGAGGTTTGCTGGAATCCGGTGGACGATGATTTTGAGCCCAAGCCTCCGGAAGTATTTGAGCGCGGTGTGGCGTTTGCGCTAACGGCATTGGAGAAGAACGGGGCGAAGCTGTTTATCCATTGCGCGGCGGGAGTGCACCGGGCGCCGATGATGGCGCTGGCGCTGCTGGGGGTGATGGGCTCGACGGTGGAAGATGGCATGGATTTGATTGAGAGGCTGCGGCCGGCGGCCGATTTCGCGGATGTTTATGTGCGGAGTGTGGAGAGGTTTTTGAACGGGAGGGAGTAGGGCAGCGGGCTTCGGCTTTCGGGCTTCGGACTGAGGCCGTAGCGGAAACTCCTTGCGGGGCCTGTGGTTCTGCTCGCGGGTATGGGGTCCTTCGACTGCGGTGGTGCTTCGCTTTCGCGAAGCACCACCTTCGCTCAGGATGACAATGTAGTTTAGGAGGAAGTATGTTGCAGGCTTGCCGCCCGGTGGGGCGGCTTTTTTATTGGGTGCTGGCGGTGGTGATGGTGACGGCATCGAGCGCGTTGGTTGCGGCACCCCAGAGTGGGCCGCCGCTGACCAGCGTGGTGGATACCGTTTACATGGCGAATGGAACTCCTGCTACGGGCGTGCTGCTGATTACGTGGCCGGCGTTTGTGACGGCTGGCGGGACGGCGGTGGCTCCTGGGTCATTGAACGTGAGTTTGGGGACGAATGGCGCGTTAAACGTGGCATTGACGCCGAACGCCGGAGCTACGCCTGCGAACACGTATTTTACGGTTGTGTACCAACTGCAACCCAGCGAGGTGCGAACCGAGTACTGGGTGGTGCCGACTACGTCTCCGGCGACGCTGGCGCAGGTGCGGACTACGCCGGGATCGGGAACGGCGGCGCAACCGGTTTCCATGCAGTATGTGAACACGGCGCTGGCGGCGAAGGCGAATGACAACACCGTGGTGCATCTGACGGGGACGGAGACGGTTACGGGGACCAAGAGTTTCACGACGCCGCCGAATGTGCCGACTCCGGTGAATACGGGCGACGTTACGAATAAATCTTACGTGGATACTGCGATCGCAAATGTGGGTGCGGGAAATTATTTGCCAACTGCAGGCGGGGCGATGAGCGGGGCTCTGACGCTGAGCGGGCCGCCGACGGCGCCATTACAGGCCGCGGACAAGCTCTACGTGGATTCGAACATCGCGGTGAAGGCTGACCTGGTGAGCGGGCTGGTGCCCACGAGCGAGTTGGGGACGGGAGCGGCTTCGGGGTTGAACTGCCTGCTGGGAAATGGGACGTGGGGATCGTGCGGATCGAGCGCGAACGCGACCGAGATTCAGAGCGTGCCGGTGGGAGTGGCTGCGCCTACGAATGGACAAGTGCTGGCGTACTCTTCGGCGACCGGGCAATATGCGCCGGCGACTCCGGCGGGCGGGGTGGGAGGGGTGGTGACCAGTCCGTCAGGGAGCCAGAATGTGGCACAGCCGGTGGGCACGAGTTTCAACGACAACACATTCAATAATGTTCGCTACGTGACGCCTTCGGACAACTGGTCACAGACGGTCACGGGGAATCTGGCGACTCCGAATTCGGGTCAGACGATCAATTTAAGTCCCTGCCCTTTGGGGATTAACACCAGCAACAATCCCACGCAGCCTTATTACGTTTACATTCCGACGACGAATCCCGAGGCCGCACTGGTGACCGGAGGCACTTGCACTTCAGGGGCGACCAGCGGAACGATTGTGGTTACTACGACAGTGGCGCACTCGGCTTCCTCGAATACGATTCAAAGCGCGTATGGCGGAATCCAGGAGGCGCTGAACGATGCGGGAAGCCCGAACGCTTTCATTGTGGTTCCACCCACGGGAGCCAATGCGAATGCCTATCAAGTCTATGCCACGATCTACCAGCAGAATCTTCGTTCGACCGTAGAAGGATACGGGGCGCTGCTCGAGTGCCACACGCGAGCGGTGTGCTGGTTTATGGGAGATCGCACGTCCGCCAATGATTTTCCGAGCCAGAAGTTGAAAGGACTGCGGTTCACATCGGCGGTGAACATCGACGGCGTGCAGGTCACGTCAGTTACGGTGACGGGCGGAAACACGGTTACGATGACGGCTGCTGGGCATCCTTTTCTGGCGGGGGATTACGTCGCCACCAACGTTTCGGTTCCGAGCTATGGGGCCTATCACGGATTCTGGCTTATCAGCTCGACCACTACGAACACGTTCACATTCTCGGTGGCCAGCGCGACGAACGCCGGAGCGACCGCGGCGTTCGGTACGGCAGCCCTTGAAACAGCGGCGATCGAGGATAACAGCCAGGTCGGATCGATGACGGACATTGACATGTCCTCGTACGGCTACCCTGGAGTTTTCAACAATGACATGGTGGTGGACAACGATCAGGCGGCACTGATCCACCACTTCGACACTGAGGGTGGAGCGCAGCTTCGTCACGACGCGAACTGGGTGGGATGGGGCGCGTGGTCCCGTGGAGATCAAGGGAACGCCGCGGTGGTTACCATCGATGGCGGATCGAATCTGTCGATGGCTTGTGCGAATGGAGTGAACAACCGGAGCGGCAACTTCATGACCATCCGGGATACTGTCATCCAGGCCTTCTCGCAGCATGGAATTTTCCAAGGATCGGGGTATCAGGGCGGTCTTTACGACGGCGTGTATGAGGAAGTGGATTGCGCAAACCCGGCTTATCCTGGGACAGTCTATTCCGCCTCCGGCCTGGTGAACCTGGGGCAACCGGCTACGGCGCGGGGCGGGACGCTGATGGTGGGGCAGAGCCCGCAGTTTGCCTTCTCGGGAACGAGCGGAAGCACGGAGCGAAATTATTACATCGTGACGCACTCGTCGATCGGACCGACATATGCGATTCCATTGTTTGCCGGATACGCGAAGACGAACGGAGGTGCTGGAACCATCAGCGTTTACTGGCCGGAGATGCCGGCAACGAATCCCAGCGTGGATGGAACGATCACCTACGATGTGCTGTTGGGAGCGTTGAGTTCGCAGGTGCCTGTGGGAACGGGAAACTTTGCCCTGGCCACGGCGATATCAGGAAATTGCGTGGCCGGGATTTGCAGCTTCTCGGATAGTCAAGCTGCAGCGGCGTCTTATACCGTCGGCACGAACCCCACGCTGATACCGGAGCTGGACGAATGGCCGGGACATGTGGTGCTTGCGCCTTCCTCTGACGCTACCAACACATTTGCACTGCCGCAGTATTTCACCGACATCTTTACCGACAATTCGGGTTCCGCGCTGGTGGCTGCAGGAAACTCGCCTGCTTATCACGCTTTGAGTTGCGCTACTCAGTCATTTCCCAGTATTGCGGGGCAGGTGTGTGCGCCGCAGAGCCCGGGGCAATCTGCAGTGATAGTCAACGGGCCTGCATTTCCGCAAGGAGGAGGATCATCGCCGATTCTGCAGGGATCGTTGCTCTTCGAGGGAAACCCTGCGACTCCGAATCATGTGATTACGCTGCACGACTCGCAGCAGCAGGCGACACTGGCCAACAACGGGCGACTGGCGGCGAGCGCAAACGATGTCTTCATCGGCACGGACGATACCTCGGGGAACTTTCGCAACCTGTCGTTTGGAGCGCCACAAGGAATTTCTTTCTACATCGGAAATACCGGGGACAACTTGAGCTATCTGGAACGGCTGACGGCTGCGCTGAAGACGTTCAACGTACCGGTAAAGATCAATGGAAATCTAACGGTAACGGGAACGTGTACGGGTTGCGGCGGGGGCGGATCGGGAACGGTAAACAGCGGGACGGCCACGCAGGTGGCGATGTATGCGGCGAATGGGGCGGCGGTGAGCGGCGATAGTGGACTCACGGATAGCGGGACGACGCTGAACTATGCGGGCAGCAATGGAATCTCGGCGGCGGCGGGAACGTTCAGCGGGAATGTGACGGTGAATGGGCAGTTATTGGTGGCGGGTCCGTGGATGGTGAGTTCGCCGATTCCGGGAACGGCGATGGCGGCGGCGGGAGCGGGGACCTCGGCGCTGGGAATCTCGAACGATGGGAACTTTTATATTTCCGCGAATGCGGGGGCGCCGCAGAAGGTGGCGACTACGGCCAGCAGTTCGTATTTTTCGAATCTGTTTCAGGAAGATGCGAACGATTTGGGCGAGTATAACGGGACGACGGCGCAGGGTTTGAACCTCTACGGGACGCGAACCGACGCGAGCAACTATGAACGGTTAGCCCTGACCTACGATACGGTCAACACGGGTTATTTCAAGCTGGATGCGCAGGCGATGGGAACTGGCACACATCGCGGGTTAGCATTCTGGGTGAATGGTGCGGCGCGGTGGGGGATCGACCAAACCGACGTGTTAAAGCCCTTCCAAGACAATGTGTATGACTTGGGCTCGAGTACGTTCCGAGTACGGAATGGCTACTTCGGCACGGGAGTGGTTACACCGAGCTTGACCTTGAATGGCATGGCGTTATCGAGCGTGATCGGGACGCCGTTGACGAATTTGATGACAGCGGGGACAGTGAGCGGAACGGGCGCTCCGCTGTGTACGGATGGAACAGGAAATCTGACGATCACGACGGTGGGTTGCCCACCGGGAACGGGCACTCTGGGCGGGAGCGGAACGACTCCGCAGTTTGCGTATTGGACGAACACGAACGGGCTGGGTGCAGCGCCCCTCTATGTGACCAACGCGAATACGGTGGAGCAGTACAACGGAACCAACGTGCAGACTTTCAACGTGTACGGCACCTACACCAACTCTTCGAATTACGAACGAGCCAGTCTCGCATATGTGGGGGCAGATACTTACTACGAATTGCAGACCCAGCAGGCGGGCACCGGGGCACAGCACGGGTTCTGCTTCGGTGTAAACAATTCATGCAAGTGGGCGGTGGACACGACTACCGCCTTCAAGCCGTTCAACGACAACTCGCGGGATATTGGAACGTCGAGTTTGCGGGTGCGGGATTTCTACCTGGGCCGGAACCTGATCATGAGCGGATCCGCGACAACCTACAACGGGAAGACCACGGCGGGAACTGGTCTGGCTCCGATTTACGGGACGGTTTCGCTGGCCGGGCAGACTGCAGCTATCAGCTCAACGACGCTGTGTGCGAGCGCGACGTGCGGGGCCGGGCAATACATCGTGAATTACTACGTCGATTCCACTTTGGGGTGCACGACGGTGGGAAGCGCCGCCGCGGCCTTAACCATCAGTTGGACGGATGAGACGAATGCGAAGACCCTTCAGGTTCCGTTGAGCGGAAGCGGCATTTCCGGCGGAAACAGTTTGAGCCTGGGCAACACGGCGAACTTCGGGAGCGGCGATATTTCGCTGTGGTCGGCGGGAAGCGCGAACATCACATACTCGATGTCGTACACGGGGTGCACGACGGGGACGGGGACGTATGCCGTGCGGATGGCATTGAGGCAGGTGCAGTAGGGTGGTTGTTGGCTGGGCGCCGACGGTGCGGGAGTGCGCCGGATTTGAATTGTTAGATTTTTGTTTGGCCATTGGCCATCGGCGAAGGGTGGGGGCTGCCCCCACATGTACGCGTACGGCGGTTTCACAAATCTTTCTACGAAGGAGAAAAACATGAGCAGCGTGATCAACCCGGAAGCGGGGGAACCATCCAGTACACAGGGGTTTGAGCAGAGCGATCGGAATCCTGCGGTCGCGAATTGGGGCGGGGACGATGCCGAGGGTGGGCAGACGGCCGCGCCGGCGGGCTCGGAGAGCCGTGTGACGCAACCTGGGCCTTCGCCGTCGGCGAATGCGGGGCTGCAGAACTACGACACTGGGGACAGCGCTGACGGGGTTGAGGATGAGGCGGAACGGCAGGGGTGAGAACAGCCGTCAGCTTTCAGCCGTCAGCCATCAGTAAAGGCGGCGAGTGGCTGACTTCGGCATAGAGTGGGTGGGGCCATTGGCGAGAGCTGGTGGCCTTTTCTATTGGAACTGAAAAGAGCAAAAGCCCCACTTCTCGCAAAGAACGCGAGAAATGGGGCACCCGGCAGGAGAGAAATCGTGGTGGAAATGCCAAGAAGAGTCGCAGGTTGCGCGGACGGGCTAGGGATCCTTCGACTGCGCGATACGATTCGCTTTGCGAATCGTATCGCTCCGCTCAGGATGACAGGGCTGGTTGTAATGCTGTTCGTGCTCGGGGCGAGCGCTTCGGCGACTACTTACTACGTTAGTTCGAGCACGGGGAATGATGCGAACGGCGGGACATCTTCATCTGCGGCGTGGCAGACGATTGCTCATGTGAATGGGCAATCGTTTCATCCTGGAGATTCGATTCTGTTCCGGCGCGGGGATGTCTGGAATGAAAGCCTGGCGCCGGCTTCTTCGGGGAGTGCGGGGAATCCGATTACGTTTGACGCGTATGGCACCGGGGCGGCGCCGAACTTGACGGGATATTACGCGGTGCCGGCGACGGCTTGGGAGCAGGTGTTCGGGGTTGCGACCGCATGGAAGGCGCAGCTTCCGAACGGAATGTACTCCAGCGTGAACTTCTGTTTGTTTGGGTCGGTGTGGGGGCAGAAGGTTCCCGCTGCGACGTCGAACCTGGCGGCGCAGTGGGATTTTTATCTGGCGAACGGGTATTTGTATGTGTACTCAGCGGGAAATCCGGGTGCGAACCCGAACCTGTTACCGATTGTGCCGATGGCGCTTAGCAATGTTCCGGTGATCAACATCAACGGACAGTCTTGGCTGACGTTCCAGCATTTTCTGGTGAACTGGTTTGATCAGTATGGCGTTTACGTCCAGGGGGCTAGCGATCATCTGGTATTCGCGAACATGGAAGCGGACTCGATGATTCCGCAGGGGACGCAGCCGCTGGGATTTTATGTGAATGAAAGTGCGCCGGGGCCGGGCGATATCAAGATCTATAACTCGGAGGCGCATATGAATTATGACGGCTTCCGGTTCGATGGGGCGGCGACTGCGATCACGATGGTGAATGACAAGGGCTATGCCAATCGCGATGGGGCGCTGGTGGATAACACGGGAGCGGTGACGTACTCCTACTGTCATTTTTATGCTTCGAGCCTGGCGGTGGCGGGATCGACGGATGTGTTGGAGCCACCCTACGTGACGGGGACAGGGCCGACGGCGGGAGCGGGGAATATTGCGGCGGATACGGCGCCGGCGGTGCAGGTTTATCAGAGGTATCCAGCGCTGGTTAGTTTGACGGTGGACGATGCGGGGATGACGGCGGGCACGGATACGTATTACGCGAACACAGTGTTGCCGGTAGCGGATGCGGCGGGAGTTCCGGTGGGAGCGGCGGTTACGGTGGGATATCCGCTGGCGCAGACTCTGGTTTCGGAATTTCAGGGGTGGGTGAATGCGGGGAGGGATGTGACCACGCATTCGATGTCGCACACCTATTACACGAATACCGATGCGCTGGAGATCCAGTACACGGGAAGCGGAACCGCGGCGACGTTGAGCATCAGCAACAAGACGCTGACGATCACGGTGACGGGGGCGAGCGACGGCGTGACGTACAACCTGGCGCAGGGGCAGACGCAGGGGACAATAAAAGGATTACGCCTGGCGCTGTTGGCTACGGGGAAGTTCACGGCTACGGAGATCCCAACCTGCCAGGGGCCTTATGGGACGGGATGTTCGGCGTACACGGAAGCGGCGCTGCTGGCGCAGGACCTGGCCGACGTGAGCGGGCAGGATGTGAAGACATCCGTTTACCACATGCAACTGGATGTGACGCGGCTGACGACGGACGAGATCACATTGTCGCGGCAGTGGATGACGACGAATCTGACTGGGCTGCCGGCAACGCCGGTGTATGTGTATCCGGGAGGATATGAGACGACGACGATGCAGGGGATCACGGCGGGCGTGCCGTACATCGGAGCGCGGGGGGCGCTGAAGGAAGACCTGGGCGTGAAGGACACATACGCCGATGGATTCAATGTGCAGAACATTACCAGCTTTGGAGTGAATCCTTCGTGGATGGGGCTCGAACCGGCGGTGTTGAATCAGAAGATTCAGGCGCTGGTGTGGAAAGAATCGGTGTGGGGAGTGCCCTGGGGGATTTTCTGGCATTTGAATGAGCTGACGAATAACGATCCGGTGGGCGGGACCGAGATTACGAATCTGATTCAGGATTTCAAGAACAGCGGAGCGACGATCTACACGAATACGGGGCTGGTGAACTGGCTGCTCAACGGGACGCAGGAGAGCGGGACCGATGGCAATGCCTACTACAAATCCGCCGCGACGAGCATGGCGCTGGATTTCCGTCCCACGGAAGATTCGCCGGTGGTGGATGCGGGGCAGAATCTGGGAGCGGCGTATGAACTCGACATCAATGGCGTGAACCAGAACAGCTACGGGAGTGGGTGGGAGATTGGGGCGCAGGTGTACCAGGGATATGCGACGTATGGTGAAGGCACGGGGACGGGCAGGTTCACAATTGGCACAACGGCGAACCAGCCCCTTGCTGGGGCGACGTTGCCCCAGGTTTGGGTGAACAGTTACGAGGGAGACACGCTGTTCAGTTACGAACTGTCTCTTCCGTCAACCTGGGTAACATCGGCCGCTCCGGGTTGCACGTTCCACACGCCGTATTGGACGGGATCGCCGAGCAGTTCGGGATTGCAATCGGCAATCGCCGATATAGAAGCCTGCCGCACGGCTACGGGAGCGGGGATTGCGCTGGATATTCCTCCGGCGCTCTACACTTCCGCCAGCGGGATTACTATTCCGCAGACCAACAGCGCTGCGGCAACGGCCTTTCTGGTGCTGCGCTCTACGCAGGATGCCAATCTGCCCAACGGTCAGACGGTGTGCTCCCACGGGATTCAAGACAATCTGGCCACTTCGACTGACATTGGGCTCATCAATGCAGACTGCGCGGGCGATGCCTTGGCCTACCAGTTGGGTAAGACAGTGACCTCGATTCCGACCGGCGCCTTCACGCTGGCGAATGGGCAGCCACAGAACACGGCCAACTACGACGACGCGCAGTATATGTGGACGGTGGAGGCCTCAGGAACGAACCTCATACCGTTGACGTTTTGCAACGCTTCGGCCACGGCGACTGCGCCCACCTGTGCAAGCAATATCGGCCCAGACCACTGGCTGATCGAAGACATGGAAGCTCGCATGAGCGCAGGAAATACCGGGGCGAACAACGTCATTCAGGTGGGATTTGAAAACGTGCTGACTGCTTCAACGCAGTTTCCGGCACACGTTCATTTTAGAAAAATCTGGGCGCACGGGGATTACGCAACCCTGAATGGCTCGAATAAAGTTTCTGCCGGGATACAGATGCCCTGCGCATACTGCTCGATGGTGGACTCTCAGTTCAGCGAGATGCTGCGACCCGGCGCAGAGGGGCACGTTATTTTGTCGCAGGGACCGGGTCCCTACAAAATCAACCACAATTGGATGGAAGGCCAATCCAGTTCGATATTTTCAGGCGGGTTTTCTGCGACCCCGCTCATCGCCGGCTTTGTACCATTTCAAGATGTTGAGATTCGGCGCAATCGGTTTACTTTCCCTTACGCCTGGCTGGGAGTGATGACGATACCTTCGGGAGATGTGTGGGCAGGGCAGTCTCTGGTGCGCAAGAACTGCCAGGAGTGGAAGGAAGGCGAGCGCATCTTGCGTGACGGGAACATCTGCGAGAACGTGGACAACTCCGGCGGGCAGAATGGCGGACTAACTGACATCAACATTCGTCAAGTATCCGGCACTGGCGCCACGGGAACGAATTACCAGGCCACGATCAACGACGTAACTTACACGAACGAGATAGACCGTAATGCCTGCGAGGGGATCATTGTCGCCGGCCGTTCGGCCAGTTCTCCTGGAAACGGCGGCGGCGTTTCCTATCCCATCAAGCGAATGCTGATCGGCAACGTTCTCGAATACAACATCAGCAAGCCTACGAATCCAGGATGCGGCGGCAATACGTTCGGGATGCAAGTGGCGTCTCCGGGACAAACCTGGAAAGGCACGATCACGGAGAACTCTGCCGGCACCCAGGCAACATTCACGATTACCTGCTCGGTGGATGGCGGCGACTGCCCCGCGGGACCGCCATCGGTAGGGTTTCAGCAGACGGACGCGACCGCAGGCGACCCGGTATTTGTGACGGGATGCACAGCCGTAACCGCTTTCAATATGCCTACCCACACGGCGGGAGGGGCAACCGTAGCTGCCGCCGTGGGGCCTTTAGCGGTGAGTGGCACCAACCCGCTGGGCCTATCGGTAACTTACCCCTGGACGGCCACGGCCAATGCCAGCGACACAAGCGGCAACTGCGTGCTGGCGAACGTGGAAGGCAGCCCCCAGAATTTACAGATAGTTCACCACACCCTAATCACTGATGCGATTGAGTCCATTGGTGAGGGGCCGTCAACGACACCGGGGCCGACCTATATGGTGAATCACTTGTTCACCAACAGCATATTTACAAATGGAGCTACGTCTGGCGGCGCGGGATGGGATAACACAGTCGTCGGTGAAGGAACTCCAACTGAGCAGTTCAATTACGATGTTTCCACGATGACCGCCAGTTACCTTGTGTGGCCGGGCAGGACAGCCTCGACGTACACAGAGTACGGCAACAATCCCAGTTATCCTGACTCGGCGGGTTGCAAGGGTTCGGGGTGCAATCCCCCTGTGACCATGTATTTTCCAGCAACGTCGTATTGCACGGGATCAACCCCCACGGCGGGCTGTGTGGGGTTTACCGGAGCCATGAGCGCGAGTTCGCTGCCACTAGCGCTGGCTGACTACCACGGCTATGCACTGATGGCCGGGAGCACATTCAAGGCTGGAGGTTCGGGGCAGGCTTCAGACGGGACGGACATGGGCGCGAACATTCCGGCGCTGGACGCGGCCCAGACGCAGAACGTTTATGTTTGCGCCACGGCCTGCGGTTCGCCCGGACCTTACCCGGATAGCTCGACGGGGCCGTTGGGTGCAGCGTTCTTTGGCTTCTCGGAGTCCAATACAAGTGGCGCGAGCTGGCCTACGGTGAGCTATGGAATGCAGCGGTTCTGGGACTCACCGCCGCTGCAGTGGCCCTATCTCAACACGGCGTCGGGGGTGTTCAATTTCACGAGCCTGGATTCTGATTTAGCTCTGGCGTATTCCAACGGCGCGATGGAAGGAATGTACACACTTGCCCGCACTCCGCCGTGGGCGAGTTCAGATCCCACGGACGCATCGTGTAATTACACGGGCAGCGGCGCCGGTCTGGGCGATGGGGAGTGCGACGCGCCCAACGATTTGAACAGCGATGGAAGCGGAGCGAACGCGATCTGGAAGGCGTGGGTTACGGCGATTGCAACCCACGTCAATGATCCAACGTTTTTGCAGACGCACGCTCACATCAAATACTGGGAAATCTGGAACGAACCCGACACGCAGCCGTTCTGGGCGGGCAGCATCGCGCAGTTGGCGCGGCTTACGGAAGATGCGAATTGCATTATCACGGGGCGGGGAGTGATCCATCAGAGTGGGAATGGAACCGCGACTGCGTGCACCGCAACCGCGATTGATCCCACGGCGCAGATTGTGATGGCCTCGGCGCACGCCAAGGGAGTGGCGTTGACCTACGGGCAGAACGAACTGTATTGCAACAACACCTCCGGGATACCGGCATACGAGTTGCCGTGTCCCAACCCGCCGAATGCGATTGCGGCGGCGGTGGACATCATCAACTTCCATATGAAGCCGGGGAACGAAAGTGGGAACAATTGCCCGGCCCCGACTGCGTGCACGCCGGAAGCGGCGATGCAGTGGTACATCTCGAACATTCGCAGTATTCTTCAGCCCGCGGAGCTGGCGAAACCGCTGTGGGATGGAGAGGCGCAATACTCAAGCACCGGGTTCATCAACACTTACGCCGATGCGGATATGGCGGCTTCGTTTATGCCGCGATTTTATTTGTTGAACTGGTCGCTTGGGCTCGATGGCATGGCCTGGTACTACGCCAGTTCGCAGGCGGAGCCGGGGTCGGCGGAGACGTCGTATCAGCAGACTTACAACTGGCTGGTGAATGCGACTCTGATCACTCCGTGCGCAGCCAGGGGGACCGTGTGGTCGTGCACGATTCTGAACGGGGGAACGCAATACCTGATTATGTGGGATACGGCGCAAAGTTGCTCGAGTGGTTCGTGCAGCACCGGGAACCAGACAGTGGCTACGCAATGGACACAGTATCAGGACATGACGACGGCGAGTACTCCGATCGCGATTTCGGGGCATACGGTTCCGGTAGGGATCAAGGCGGTTGTCATTCATTAGAGAGCGGGCGGGCGAGGACGCCCGCCCGACAGCCGCCGAGACGGCGGCGCTACAGATTTTGGCTACTACAGGCACGGCGAGAGCCGTGCCTTTTCATTTGCGATCGAGAATCGACAAAGGAGACGAGTTATGAAGAAGGCTGGAATGGGGAAGGCATTGGTGGCAGTGGTGTTGTGCGCGACGCTGATGTGGACTGCTTGCTCGACGGCGTGGATTGGCGAGGCGGAGCAGATTGTGGCGGCGCTGATTCCGGGGTTGGCGAACCTGGTGACGCTGGTGGCGACTTTGCAGGGGAAGAGCGTTTCGGCTGCGGATCTGCAGACGATTCAGAACGCGGGGGCGCAGGCTGGGGCGGATTTGCAATTGATGCAGTCGTTGATTGCGCAGTATCAGAAGGCGGATGCGGCGGCGCAGCCGGGGCTGCTTAGTCAGATTCAGGTTGCGATTAGCGCGGTGCAATCGAATTTGAATGGATTGCTTCCAGCTTTGCATATTAAGGATGCGGCCACCCAGGCGAAGATTACGGCGGTGATTGGGATATTGCTTTCGGAAGTGGAGTCGGTGGCGGCGGTTGTGCCGCTGGCGAATGGGGGCGCTTCGCCGGAGATGATGGCGATGGCGGTGAAGCAGGTTCAGAAAAAGCCTCCGCTGACGGCTAGTGAGTTTGTGGCTTCGTACAACGCGACTATGACGGCTAAGACCGGCAATGCGGAATTGGATCGCGCGACGGCGGGGATGAGGATTCATCTGCATGGGAAGTTTGCTCGCTGGGCTAGCGCGGGAGTTTTGAAGTAAGAGTGCGGAGCGCAAAGGAAGCGAGCCAAACGCGCGAGTATTCCGTCGCAAAGAACGCGACGCTTCGCGCGGCTCGCCCAGGTCCTTCGCCGGGCAAAAAGCGCCCGTCTCAGGATGACAGTGAGTTTTACGGGGGATTATTTTGTGACTGACGAGTGGAAGCTGCAACATCACGTGTCTTGCGAATGCGCTGGTTTTATCGATCATCCTTCGCAGGCGCGGCCTGGGGTCCATGTTTTGCCCGAGCGGCTGCATGTCGTAACCATGCTGGAGAATCCGCTGCGCTGGCGGTCGCGCTACTGGAATTATTGGATGTTTGAGCGCGAGTGCGAGGCGGCAGGCGCGATTTTGTATACGGCGGAGATTGCGTTTGGGGAGCGGCACTTTGAAGTGACGCAGGCGGGCAATCCGCGGCATTTGCAATTGCGGACTGCGAGCGAGATATGGCACAAGGAGAATGCGCTGAACTTGCTGATTCAGCGGCTGCCGGCTGAGTCGAAGTATGTGGCGTGGATTGATGCGGACATCAAGTTCAATCGTCCGGATTGGGCGCAGGAGACGATGCAGCTTTTGCAGCATCATGACGTGCTGCAGTTATTCAGCCACGCGCAGGATGTGGGGCCGGACTATGAGCCGCTGAACACGACTCCGGGATTTCTTTACAAGTGGGTGACGGACCGGCCGAGTCCGCATGAAGCGGCGTTCCTGGCGCCGAAGCCGGCGTATGGGTATTACAGCGTGAATAGCGGGCAGTTCTGGCATCCGGGATTTGCGTGGGCGGCGAAGCGAAGTTCGCTGGAGAGCGTTGGCATGTTGATGGATCACGCCATTCTTGGTTCGGGCGATTGGCACATGGCTTCGGCGCTGGTGGGGCAGGTGCACCGGTCTTTGTATTCGGGATATTCGCCGGCTTATATCCAGTTATGCCGGGAGTGGCAGGAGCGGGCCGAGAAGTATATCCGGCGGAATGTCGGTTATTTGCCGGGACTGGTGAATCATCTTTTTCATGGAGCTAAGCGGAATCGCGCTTATGACCAGCGCTGGAAATTTCTGGCGCAATCGGGTTACGACCCGCAGATCGATTTGAAGCGGGACTGGCAGGGGCTGCACCAGCTTACGGATCGAAGTTTGATGCTGCGGGATGGAATCAGACAGTATGCGCGGATGCGGAATGAGGATTCGACGGAAGTGTGAAAGAACAGCCGTCAGCCATCAGCCGTCAGCCGTCAGCTAAAACCAAAACCGCTCCGCTTCCGGCATTGAGGTGAATTTTGGAGATTGATCTTTACTTGTTGCAGCAGTTCGGATCGTTTCTGGATCAGCGGATGAATGATCAGCGGATTAAGGACGAAACGGTTCGGGACCACTTGATTGCCGGGTTGCTGAAGATTCGTCCCAAGAGGGGCGGGAGCAAGTGGCTGCGCTTGAACCGGGCGCAGCAGGAGTACTCGCGGAGTTGCAGCAAGCAGAACATTGTGCTGAAGGCGCGGCAGGTGGGGATCACGACGTATATCGCGGCGCGATTCTTTTTGCAGACGATCACGCATCCCGGGACGTTGACGGTGCAGGTGGCGCACAGCCAGGAGTCGGCGGAGGCGATATTCAACATTGTGCAGCGCTTTTGGGAGAACCTGCCCAAGGCGATACTGAAGGGCGCGCTGGTAAAGTCGCGCTCGAATGTCCGGCAGATCGTTTTTCCCCGGCTCGACAGCGAGTATCGGGTGGAAACGGCTGACGACAACGCGGGGCGCGGGATGACCATTCACAATCTGCACTGTTCAGAGGTCTCCCGCTGGCCCCGCGGCGCGGAAACGTTGGCTTCGCTGAGAGCGGGGGTGGTGCCGGATGGGGAGATAGTGCTGGAATCCACGCCGAATGGGGCAACCGGAGTTTTTTATAACGAGTGGCAAAAGGCGAGCGAGACCGGATACACGCAGCATTTTTTCCCCTGGTGGTACGACGCGAGCTATCAAGTCGTCGCCAAGAAGGGGACGACACTGCCGCCGCTGGAATTGACGACGGAAGAGATGGAGTTGATGAAGCAGCACGAACTGAATGAAGCGCAAATTGCCTGGCGGCGCAAGCAGTGGAATGCGTTGCGCGGGCTGGCGGCTCAGGAATATGCAGAAGATTCCAGTTCGTGTTTTCTGGCTTCCGGGGAATGCGTGTTCGAGCTGGCAGCGATTGAAAAAGCGATTGGGATGGCGGGGAAGGAGACGGGATCGGAAGATAACCGACGGCTTTCGATCTGGTTTCCGCCGCAAAAAAACAGACGATACATTTTGGGAGTGGACACGGCGGGAGGAGGGTCGGAGGGGGATTATGCGTGCGCGCAGGTGATCGAGCGGGAGATGGGAGTGCAGTGCGCGGAATTGCACGGGCACTTTCCGCCTTACGAACTGGCGCGGCGCGTGGCGGACCTCGGGTTTCGATACGAACGCGCGCTGGTGGCGGTAGAGCGGAACAATCATGGGTTCGGAGTGCTGGCGTACCTGAATAGCCTGGAGTACGGAAACATTTTTGAGAAAGATGGGCAGTTGGGGTGGTTGACTTCGGCGGCCAGCCGTCCGGTGATGATTGAGAATATGGCGGCCGTGATGGCATCGGAGCCGGAGTTGTTTCACAGCCTGCGGCTGCTGGAGGAGTGCCGGACGTTTGTGCGGCATGCGGATGGAAGTGCGGCTGCGGCGGACGGCACACATGATGATTGCGTTATGGCGATGGCGATTGCTCTGGCGGTGCGGCGGTTGGATGTGGGACGAGGGACTAAGAAGAGGACGCTGGAGATGGGGAGCCTGAAGATGGATGAATGAGGGCGGGCGAGAAATGGTTCATTCGTCACATCAGAATTGGGGTGAGTTGGGGTAAGATGGCTGGCCTTGTGGTTGAAGGCTGGCGCCCTTTGTGGGATGGGCGTCGAAAGCCGGCGGGCCGGCGCTACGCCTTGGTGGAAGCGGTCCAACACGTACGGCGGATGCGGGGCGGGGCGCAGGGGCATTTGATGCGCTGCTCCGATGGGCAGTTCTACGTGGTGAAGTTCCGGAACAATCCGCAGCATCTGCGGGTGCTGACGAACGAGATGCTGGCGACGCGATTGGCGGAGCGCGTGGGGTTGCCGGTGCCGGGGACGGAAGTGGTGGAAGTTGGCGACTGGCTGGTGGAGCATACTGCGGAGTTGAGTATTCAACTGGCGCACAACACAATCCGGTGCCAGGCGGGATTACAATTCGGATCGCGGTACGCGGTGAGTCCGCTGGAAGGGCAGGTGTTTGATTATCTTCCGGCAGAGATGTTCGGGCTGGTGCGAAACCTGGAGACGTTCCCTGGGATGCTTGTCGTGGACAAGTGGACGGGGAACGCGAACGGGCGGCAGGCGGCGTTTTGGAGGAAGTTGCGCGAGAAGAAATACACGGCGACATTTATCGATCAGGGATATTGCTTCAACGCGGGGGAGTGGACGTTTCCGGATTATCCGCTGCGCGGGGTGTATGCGCGGAATGAGGTGTATGAAGGAGTGCGGGGGTGGGAGTCGTTTGAGCCGTGGCTCTCGCGGATTGAAAAGATGGAAGAGGATGTGGTGTGGAGTTTGGCGGGAGAGATTCCTCCGGAGTGGTACGGCGGGGAGTGGGACGAGTTGGAGAAGCTGGTGCGGACTTTGATTGTGCGGCGAGGTCTGGTGCGGGAGCTGATTGAGGCATTTCGAGTTTCGCCGCGGATGCCGTTTCCGGAGTGGGTGAGGCACTAAAGCCGTCAGCCATCAGCCATCAGCCGTCAGGAAAACCCGGTTGGCACGAGGAGGGTTTATGCGAGACTTTCGTGAACTGAAAGTTTGGGGCAAGGCGCACAGTCTCACCTTGGACGTCTACAAGGCCACTCGAACATTTCCGAGGGACGAACTTTATGGGCTGACGAGCCAGACCCGGCGGGCTGCAGTTTCGATCGGTGCGAATATTGCGGAGGGGTGTGGAAAGCATAGCAGGCCGGACTTCGCCAGATATTTGCAGAACGCGCTTGGGTCGGCGAGCGAGTTGGAGTATCACGTGCTGTTGGCGCGCGATCTTGGTTATCTCGCAAGTGAGAATCATCAGGGGTTGACGGTTCGAGTGGGTGAAGTCAAGCGGATGCTGACTGGATTTATTCAACACCTTAACGAGGGTGCCGCGGCCTGACGGCTGACGGCTGATGGCTGATGGCTGCTTTTAAAAAGCTTGAGTTTTTCCTGCTGCGGTATGTGCCGGACGCGGTTAAGGGGGAGTTTGTCAATATTGGCTTGGTGATGGTTGAGGCTGGGGCGAATGGGGCTGGGTTCGCGGAGGTGCGGTTTACGCGGGATTGGCGGCGGGTGCGGTGTTTGGATCCGCAGGCGGATGTGGAGATGCTGGCGGCGCTGGAGCGGGAGATTCGCGGGCAACTGGCGTCTGGGCATGATCGTCACGTTTTGCTGCGGCGGTTGGAGGATTCGTTTTCAAATGTGATTCAGCTTTCGCCGGCGAAGGGATGCCTGGCGGAAGATCCGGTGCAGGAGATCGAGGCGATGGCTTCGATGTATCTGGAGGCGGCGAAGGTTGGTGGGAAGCGTGAGTTGAGCGGGCGGCAGAGGATTTTGACGACGATGCGGGAAGCGTTTGAGCAGGCTGGGGTTGCGAAGTTTGTTCTGCCGGTTCCGGTGGCGGCTTACACGAAGCCGGGCGATCCGTTCCAGTTTGATTTTGGATATCGTGTTGGGGGCGAGATCAAGTTGTTCCATGCTGTTTCGCTGAAAGCGGGTGTGGACTCGGCGGTTTTGCTGGCGGCGCGTTATCCGCGGATTGCTCCGGTCATGTCGAAGGTTGCGGGAGCTGCGCCAATACTGACCGCGGTGATTGATGACGATCTGGATCGAGGGCAGGAGAATGTGCAGTTTGCACTCAGCATGATGGAGGATGAAAGGATTCGCATCGCGGTGGCGGCTGAGATGCCGATGATTGCGGAAGTGGCGCGGCGGGAGTTGCGGGCGTGAAACCGCGACGCGTTTAGGCTTCGATAACGGAAGGTTTAGTGTTTGAATCGCAGCTCCGCTACGGCGGGGCTTTTCTTTTGGAACGCTAACGACTGCGAGGGCGAGACGCCCTCGCGACAGCCGGCGGGACGCCGGCGCTACACAATCTTATGAACATTAAAGAGACGTTGCGCGGCGCTTTGCGCCGGATTGCGGGAGTGTCTTCGGCTGCTTCTTTGGCGACGGCCGAGAAGAAGCGGCGGACTTTGCCGTTGCCTTCCATTTTCAACTCGTATGGGCCGCCGGGCGACATCATGCCGAAGCCTACGGCTTACAACTTGCGGCGGTTTTCGGAGATTCCGGTGCCGCGGCGGGCGATTAACTGCATTAAGGATCGGATCGCGGGCATGCGCTGGCGAATTCAGGCACGGCAGGGACTTACGCTCGATGCGATTCCAGATGGCGTGGAGCGCGCGGAGGTTCTCACGGAGAACTTTCACTCACCGAATCCTGATGATTCCTTCCGCTCGTTTTCTGAACAGGTGCTGGAAGACATCATCGTAGGCGGGTATGGGGCTGTCGAGGTGCAGACTTCGGGTGATGCGAAACGTCCCCTGCTGTTGTGGCCGGTGGATGGTTCGTCGATCCGGATGAATCTGGATTGGGATGGCTCGCCGCATGGGGCGCGCTACTTGCAAGTCACAGATCAGTCGGGGCCGAAGAGTCAGATCACTTTGGATGACGATGAGCTGATTTACATCCGGCTGAATCCGCGGACGCATACGCCGTTTGGGTTGGGGCGGCTGGAAGTGGCGTTTGAAACGATCAACGCTTTTCTGGGCGCGCACCGGTATGCGTCGCGGCTGGCTTCGAATTCTGTGGTGCAGTATGCGTTGTGGTTGCAGGATTTGACGCCGGAACATCACGAACGGCTGATTCGCTGGTGGCAAGACGAGATTGAGGGAACGGGGCGAGTGCCGATCCTGTCGGTCGAAAGCAAACCTGAAGTTCTGCGATTCGGCGGAGGCACCGATGCTGATTTGCGATTGCAGTGGCAGGAATTTTTGCTGCGCGTGATCGCGGATGCTTTCGACCTGCCTCCATTTTATTTGGGGATCGATCGCGATGTGAACCGTTCGACGGCGGAGGAATACAACGACCTCGCATTCCGTCAGGCGATTGTGCCGACGGCGCGGCTGCTGGCGGAGCATCTGACGCGGGATGCGATTCAGAAACGGCTGGGATGGAACGATCTGGAGTTTGTGTTTGCGGAGTTGGATACGCAGGATCCGCTGGAGGAGGCGCAGATTCAGCAGATTCTGTTGCAGAACGGAGTGTTGACGGTGAATGAGGTGCGGAGGATGCGGGGGTTGGGGGATTTGGAGGACAGCCATCAGCCGTCAGCCGTCAGCCGTCAGTAAAACCCCGCAGGTGTCCTGGCGGCGACCGGTTATTGGGGCTTGGTGGCGTTGTCTTGAAGCAGCTTCGTATAGCACTGCGCTTGTTCCTCGATGGTCTGAGCCTGCTTGCAAGCGTGGGGAAAGAATTTGAGCAGACCTTCTTCTGCTGCGTCGATGATGTTGCCGCAGGCTGCGTTTAGAGCGAGGACGAGATTCGGAGCGGCGGCGCGGTAGTTGCAGCGAGCAAAGGCTGCGACGGTGGGGGCGAAGTAGATGCAGCCCATGGGGAAGCTCTTGTCGAAGTTGACGCGGCGATTCAGGCGCGCAAGGGCGCGTTGGTCGCAGTGACGAGCCATGTAATCGAGAGGGAAGAAAACGTCGTCGTTGTCCTGGCCCTCGGGTAGATTCTCGAAAGCGATGGAGCGCATGAACTCGGTGACTTTGGGCTTGTTGATCATCGACAGCGCACGAACAAGATAGTAGCGCTGGTATTGATCAGCGGTCCTATATGCGGAGATTAACAAGTCAGGATGTTTGCGTTGTCCTAAGGTACCGGCGATCCAGGCCAGGTCGCGGTCATGGTCTGGGATCGGACAGTTTGTTGGCTTGTCTCTCAGACACGCGACGAGCTGTTGATCAGTCATGCGTTTCAGGGCATCGTCGTAATCCGGAACAGTTTGAGCTCGAGAAGGTGAGATGAGAAGGAAGGGCGTCAGGGATAAGGCGAGGAGTAACTTCATGACTTTGGAGTGAATTTAGCACAGGTTGCGAATTGTGTCAGTGACTTAGCAGAGGAGGGCATGGGGAGTCAAAGTCCGCTAGCTCCTAGGCAAGTTCGCGATGAGAACTCCCCGCAGCGGTGTGGCCAACGAAACAGTACGGGGGTCCTTCGACTGCGCATACGAGTCGCTTCGCTCCTCGTCTGCTTTGCTCAGGATGACAGAGGAATATAAGGAATCGAAATGATTGAACTGAAAAGCATGGCGGTGGCGATGCCTGAAGTGGTGGGGCATCCGAACCGGGCGGCGTTTACTGGAGTATTGACGATGGTCGATGTGCCTTCGCAGCGGGCGCCTTCGGGCGCGAAGGGGCATCTGGTGATGCTCACTAAGAGAGCGGCGGAGGCTGCGCTGCCTTCTTTGCTGGGGATGGCGTTGGATTATTCGCCTTCGCTAGACCGGCATGATGTGCGGCGCAAGGTGGGCGTGATCACGCGCGCGGAGATTGTCGGGCGAAATGTGGAGTTGGGCGGATATCTGTTTGCCCGGGACTTCCCCGAGATCGTGGAGGAGATTGCGAAGGCGCGGCCTGAGCGCGATCGCAAGCCTATCGATTCCTTCCGGGCAAGGCTCATGAACTCTGGGGTGATCCATGCGGCGGTGAGTCCTCCAGAATCCGCGCGCCGGAGGGAGGGACTTAGGTTGAGAGCTGCTCTGCGAGCTGCTGTGGGACGGATTCGCAGCCTGACGACAGCCTTCGGAGGGAGTCGGGAAAGCACACTGGAGCTGGATAAAGACTTTCGTCCGACGATACGGGCCGAGACCTGCGTGGCGGCGGGTCCGGCTGGGCTTGGCTTGTCTTATGAAGTGACGGACGTGCAGATCGCGGACACGCGGGCACAGATTTGGACGTTATCGAAAGTGACGTTCACGGGAGCTGCGATTCTGCGGAGGGATAAGGCGGCTTACCAGGATACTTGGATTGAGCTCAGTACCTACTACCGAGTACCTAGTACTGAACTAAAAGCTTTTGGTGTAGATCACCGAGAAGGAGAAAGGCATGAACGAAGAAATGGTGCAGCAGTTGATGACGACGGCGGAACGGCTGGCGAATGCGGCCGAATCGTTGGATCGTGTGCTGGGGCGGCTGGATGCGCAGCAAGAGGCGCTTAACACGAAGGTGGACCGGATTGTGGCGGCGGTGGAAGAGCAGCCGTCGTATGAGATGTCGGCACGCGGGGATGGCGGACGGCATTTGCAGGAGCGTCTGGCTGAGCTGGAGAAATCGAATGCGGATTTGAAAGCGCAGGCGGCGCGGATGGCGCGGAAGACGCTTCCACCGCTGGTCTCGGCGATTCTGGCCAAGAGCTGCGATGAGTCTGGCAGCGAGAAGCTGGACAAGGGCGTGCTCGACAAGACTCTGCAGAGTCTTAGCGTAGAGCAGCGGATCGCGGTGAAGTCGGAACTGGCGCGGGCGGGGATCATCGAGTAGCAGGTCTTAGGTCCTAGGTATTAGGTCTTAGGCCGTCAACAAATACGGGCATGAGGGGCACGACTTTGATCGTGCCTTTTTGTTTGTGTCGCGAATGTGTGGCGCTCGAGCGGGCGCGCAAATTCAACCCCACATCGAAGAGAACTCCTTGGCGAGCCGTTGCTGACTATCCGGCGGGCATGGGGTGCTTCGACTGCGGAGGTGCTTCACTTCGTGAAGCACCTCCTGCGCTCAGCATGACAGAGAAATAAAGCGGAACAGGGAACACGGGACTAAAAGCAATCGAATTCCAATCGCAGGAAAAATCAAAACAGGAGAAAACATGAAGGGACAATTTGTGGATTTGTACGCCTCGGCCGACTACCTTGGGCCGGGCGCGATTGAGATTGACCGGTACCAGACGGAGATCTTCGACATCGTCCGGAGGCGCGGCGCTTTCGGGCAGAGGATCAAGCAGGTGCCGGCAACCGGACATCCATCGCGGTTCTTTGAAGAGACAGCGATTAACTCGCCGACGGCGACGCAGGCATTCGTCGATCCGCGAAACATTGCGCCGACTGTGGGATCGCCGACTCGCGTGGAGCTGGCGGTGCCGCTGAAGGCGCTGGTGTCGCAGATCAACTACAACCTGTTCGACCTAGAGATGACGGCGCAGCAGAGCCAGTTCGCTTATCTGCAGGCGAAGGATCTGGCCGATTCGGTGGACGGACTGCTGCGCACGCACGACGTTGCGCTGTGGAACGGCAACGACACGTCACTCAGTTCGCCGACTACGTTGCAGTATTTCGGCGTGATTGGACAGATTGTGGCCGGCGGAAACACAACGACGATCGGAACCGCTGCCAGCATCGTGGACGGAATCAAGAGCACGATCGCGCAGATGGTTTCGAGCGCGGCGTACGCGGTGCGGCCTACCGCGATTTACTCCAACCCGGTGCTGTTGGACCTGATCGACCGGGAGATGAAGGCGGAGTTCAACGTTGTGCTCAATACCGTCGAGATCACTGGCGGGTTGCGGGTGAAAGCGTTGAGCACGCAAGCGGGCGATCTGCCGCTGATTCCGGATTGGGCGATTCCGTATACGGCGGGATCACCGGGCACGTATCCGGCGTACATCGTGACCGAGGATCTGATCGAGTATCACTGGCTGACCGATCCGAATCCGCGGGTGTTCAAGCTGGGGCTGCCCAATGCTTTGACGCAGCAGATGGTGGTGGTGAAGTTTGGCGCACCTGTGGTGAAGGGGGCGAACTTTGCGCATTACCAGGTGAACGTGCAGAGATAAAGCAGTTGCCAGTTGTCAGTGGCCAGTTGCCAGTTGCCAGTCAAACCGCACCGGCGGACCTCGACGGGCAGCGGACAAGTTAGCCACTGACAACTGGCGTTTTACAACCCACAGACAACCACTGACGACCAGGACTCAATTATGAATTATCTCGCTACAACGGATTATCTGACTTACGGGCTGGATGCTACGACTGATCCATCGTGGATCACGGCGGCTTCGGCCATTATCGATGCGCATTGCCGGCGGGTGACGCTGGGCGTGAATCAATACGAGGAGCGGCTGAAAGTGCCTCCGGAGTTGAATACGGTGCGGGTCAGCTATCTGCCGATGGTGACGGTGGCTCCGGCCACTACTCCGATTGTCACGCTGCAGGGGCGCTATGGGATTCCGCGACGGGGTGAATGGCCTTTTCCGGAAATGAGCCTGGAGTTTGCGCTGGTGTTCTCGCTGCCGGGGATGTGGACGACGATTGATCCGACAACGATTGATCTCTGGGCGGACAGCGGCGAGCTTACTTTTCCAGTGAATGCACTGGGATTGTTCTTCAACGAAGTGGATGTGGTCTACAACGCGGGGTTCAGCGTCATTCCGGGTCCGGTGCAGGTTGCTTGCGCACAGATTGTCAAGAATGCACAGGCTACGCCGGGGCTGAATGTGCAATCGAGCCAGATCAACCAACTGCGGCTGCAATATTTTGGGCCGACGTTGGTGGATGACATGGTGCGCAGCCTGTTGGCGCCGTATGTGTCGCAGAAGGGTGCGTGAGGAAGAGCGCCGTTGGTCGTTCGTCGTTGGTCGTTGGCCAACCCGGATTGGCGTACTTGCGGACGGAGGGAATTATGGGTAGCGGGATTTGTGGGGCGGCTTTGGTGCGTGCGGCGAATGCCATGTTGACGGCGCTGGGGGGAGACCAGGTGAGTTTGCTGCTGCCGGCGACGGCGACCGCGAGCGACGCTGCGGGGCAGTTGGGCTTGGTTGATCCTGGAGTGCAAAGCGTAATCATCGCGCCGGTGGTGGCTACCAACCTGCCAACCGGAAACTTGGGGCCAGCGCGGAGAATCGAGTTCACGCTGCCGGCTTCGGCGATTGAGGTTCAGTTGCCCGCACTCGGAATGGGCTCGGTCGAGGCGCTGTTCCAAGCCGCGCTGGGTCTGGTGTACGACGGCGATCTTTTTCACATTGAAGCGGTCGTGACTGAGAATTTTGCGGGGACGGCTTATTTCTACGTGGTGACGGCGGTGGAGTAAAAGCGAGCCGTCAGCCATCAGCCGTCAGCCGTCAGCAACAGGTTGGAGGGGACGGGGCGCTGAAAATTTTGCTGAGGGCTGACGGCTGAAAGCTGAGGGCTGTGTTCATGCAATTTGCCAAAGACAGTTTTTTTCTTGCGTTGCAAACGCGTCTGGCGGGGCTGAATCCGGCGCGGACGGTGACGATCAATGGCGCGACCGTGCCGGCGGTGCTGGTGGTGGAAAACCTGCCGCCGGCCGCGGCGGAGCCGCAGCCGAATGCGTTCTACATCGAGTGGAGCACAGCTACCGTTGTCAACGGGCACGCCGGCAACGCTGCGCTGATGAGCCTGGAATGCGTGATCAGGTATTACACGTTGGGGACGGTGCAGAGCATGGTGGATCGGGGGCGCGTGCTGGGACAGCTCGACGGAGAACTGCTCGCGATTTGCCAGCCCACGAATACCGAGAAGTACGACTATACGCAGTCGCCAAGCGTAGACCTGGGAACGAGCGTCTTCTGGAATCAGCCGGAGTTTCAGGAGGCGACGACGAGTGGTGTGGAAGACAACACAGCGGCTTATCAGGGGCGCGCAATTCGGCGGGCAATGTATGAACAAGCTCACCAGGATGGGCGCGTGGAGCGGCGGACCGGGTTAACTGTTTTCTTTTTTTCGGAGGTGACGTTGCTATGAGCACTTCTCCGCTGCGACCGGCGATGGTTCCGGTGACACGGCAGATGCGGGCGTACTTTGCGCCCGTGAATCGAACGACAGAGACGCCGACGATTTTTGATCCAGCCGCGAGTGGGACGTTCGCGCTCGATGCGCCGCCGGCGCCGTGGCTGGATTTGGGATGGATTGATGGTTTCGAGCGCTTCTACGATACGCCGACGGGAGTGGTGCGGTCGGGAGCGAATGCGCTGCCAACGGCGCAGTTTAGAGGGCCCATTGAGGCGAGGGTAGAGTTTGAATTTCGAGAGTGGGGCAAGCTGCAGATGGCGTTAGCAGGCGGGTCGGAGCACATGAATGTGCTGGCGACGAGCCCGAGCGCGGCCCCGGCGCCTTCTGGGGGGACACCAATTGCGGGGGCTGCGGTTCTGGCTGGATCGACGGCGAGCGTACTTGTATTTGGCGTGGGGGCCGTGAATGCATTCATGCCAGGAAATTTGATTGCCGTGGATGTGGATTACCAGCAGCAGATTGGATACGTGGGATCGGGGATTGCGGCGGCGTATGTGAGCGATCCGGCGGCGGTAAACCGCGATCTGAATTATGTGCGGAGGGTTACGTTCAATGTGGGGCGGGTAGTGGAAGTGACGGCAACTTCGGTGATCCTGGCGCAACCTCTGCTGGCTGGAGCGCCCGCGACGGGAGCGTCGGCACAGGTGGTGGCCGCATTTGTGGATCGAGAAGGCGGATCATTCTTCCAGGAATGGTCAGCTTTGTTTGTGGCCGAACCGGAATCGGGCGGGCGGATTTGCTTCTACTATCCGCGATTGAGTCCGAATCCTGGGGCAGGGCGCGGCGGATTGAGCATGAAGTCTGGCGCGGGATGGAAGCCACTGAAGAGCGGGGGCGCAGCGAAAACGAATGCGACTGCGAAGGCGCAAGGGAACAGCGGGGGGAGTGCGTCGCAAAAGTTTCTGCGGGAAGATTTTGCGGAGATTGCGAAACCTCTGACGTCGGTGAGTCTGCACGCGTCGTTTATCGCGCTGCCTTTCACTGACACCAATGATGGGCAAATGGTGCTGTGTTATCGAAGCTACTTTCCGGCGGCGATGGCGGCGGTGTATTGAGGACAATCGCCTTCGAAATCAGACGGGAACAAAGAGCCAATCGCGAAAAGGCAGCTTCCCACGCCGGGAAAAATGCGACGTACAGTCTTCTTACTTATCGCGCCGGGAATGTGACAATCTGAACATACTGTCTCAGCGCAAGCACCCGAATCATAAAAGGCCCGCGGTCTGCAGATGATGATGTTGCAGGCGAGTGAGATTGTGTCGCACGGCGAGAAAGGTAGCATCCCAAAACAGAGATGAAACTCACAATCGATAATCTTCAGGGGCAAGGGCCGCAAGACTATACGGCAGCATTGGACGGAACGAAGCCGCCGAAAGTCGAGCGCAAGCTCAACCAGCCAGCGGAATTGCAGTTCAGTTTATTGGCGAACACGCCCGGCTTTGTGATTCCGGTCACCGGTGCGCGAGTGACCCTGGGCAAGGCGAATGGCAGTGATGTGTTCACTGGGTATGTGACTGCAGCCCCACAGTATGAATATCTGGGATGGGGAGAGCAAGGTCCGGTGTATCGCTACAACGTGGTGGCGCAGAGTGACGAGGTGTTGCTCGATCAGAAGGCGTTGCCGAACCGATCCCCTTTTGTGGACCGGAGCGCGGGTGACGCGCTCCGGCAACTGGCGCAGAATCTGTTGCCGGGGCAGTTCGACACTAGCGCGGTGCAGGATGTGGACACGCTGGCAGTCTACGCCGTGAATCCGCAAAAAAGTTTTTCGTTTCACGCGGCAGAAATTGCGCTGGCCACGCGGGGAAGCTTTCGCAGCATGAATGGGGCTTTGATACTGGCGCCGGTGGGGGCGGCCGAGCACGCGCTGAATGAGAGCGATGCCAACTTTTCGCCAGAGGGACTGTGGCTGAATAGTCCGAATTTGTTGGTGAATGAGCTGACTGTGATTGGAGAAAGCGAGCCTCAAGCTTACGTGCGGGATTACTTTGTTGGCGATGGGCTGAGTTTGAAATTCTATCTTTCGCAGAAACCGTTCGCGCAGGCTAAGCCGGCGCTGATTGACGAGGAGTATCTGGGATCGGAGCTGGATCCGTCGACGTGGGTCGTGAATGATCCTTCGGCTGCGGTTTCAGTGGTGGCGCAGACGCTGCAGATTGCAGGTGGGACCGGCGTGGACGGACAGACCACGGTGAGCTTTATCGAGCAGATCGAGTTGGGAGGTGCGCTCGAGCTGCAGCATGGCGATGTGAGCTTTACGGCGGCGTCGCAGGGAGTACTCGGCGGGCTGTATGCGGGAGCAATCTCGGTGGCGGGATGTTTGGCGGGGTTTCAGATCACACCGTCTGGTGCTGGCTCGAATATTCAGGCTTTGATCAACGGAGCGCTCACCGGACCTGTGATAGCAACCACGCCCGGGCACCAGTATTTCTTTACGACTTACATGTACTCGATGGAGGTGTACCGCAGCGGGGAGACTTATCACTCGTCGTCGCATCCGGCGGGAAGTGGTTGGGGCGGTGCGGCAGTGGCGGCGGATGTGCGCTTCGTGCTGGAAGTGCAGGACATTGATCCAAGCAATCCGGCGACCTTGGTGGCGCCAGCTACGGTGTTGTACGACGGAGTCATTACTGGGGCTCCAGGTTTTTGCACGTACGCCTTGGTTAACGCTGCAAACGTGCAATGCAGCATCGCCTACACGTATGTGTCCCACATATCACTGGCATCGGTAAGAACGGCGTTGCCGAGTGCGAGCTACGTTACACAACTGGTAGGCGCGCTTTCGGACGGGGCGGCGTGCGAGGTCGCGAGCGACTCTTCGCTGGATTTTTATCCGGCTTACGTGCCGGCATTGAATGAACTTATCGTGGCGAGTTACAGGGGATCGGGCCGGGCAGTAGCGCAGGTGCAAAACGCGGCGAGCGTGGCCTCTTTACAGAATGGCGCGGATGACGGGACGCGGGGGGCTGTGCGCGTTGCAAAGAATCCGGGGGCGCGCACAGACGTAGATTGCGAAAACGCGGCGTTGGCCATTCTGGATGATTCTTTGGGGACTGCGTGGTCGGGAAGTTACGAGACCTGGAGCGACTTCTTGCCGGGCGATGCCGCGGATATCTTTCCGGGCGATGCGATTGCCGTCAATGTTCCGTCGCGTGGCGCATCGTTCACGGCCATTGTACGAGAAGTCGAAATTGCGATTACCGATCCGGCAGACGATCGCGGGTTCTATACGCTTGGGTTCGCGAACGATTTGGCTGCACCCTTGGGAATTGAGTATGGGGCCAGTATGGCTGTGATTGCGTTGCAGGATATGCCTCCTTTGCTGAAGACGGCTCAGGTGGGAGCCTACTACCAAGTGGACTTGACGGATGCACAGATCACGGCGGTGACGTCTACAACGGTTTCGGTTGATGCAGGGATTGCGCCACCGAGTGGGGGCGGAATTGAGGTGCGGGAGAATGACTATGGATTTGGACAGGCGAACGACCGGAATCTGCAAGGACGGTTCAGCACGCAGACGTTCAGCCTGCCCCGGCTGGCGCGAACTCAGAATTATTTTCTACGCCTGTACGACAATGCTTCTCCCCCAAAGTATTCGCGATATTCTGCGGCGCTGCATGTTGATTATCCGCTGTGAGGATCTTCAGGCGGGGAGGGCTACAGCTTATGGGAGTTAGCGACAGGGAGTTGATAAAAGCAATCGACATCGAGTTCCAGCGAGAGGTGCTCGATAAGTTGGTCCGGCTGGAAACAAAGATGGATGCGCTGGTGGGGAACGGGCAACCGGGGCGCATGAAGATGACCGAGGATAAGGTGGCAGTGCTGGAGCGGAACGATTTGCGCAACAGCGTCCACAACCGGATTGTGAATGGGGCGATCAGCGCCGCGATCAGCGTGGCCATCGCTCTGCATAAGTACTGGCTGAAGTAGACATTTCACTGGAAGGCATTTCATTTCCACCAAAGGAGAACTATGAGCACGATACCGAGCACCACGATCATCACCAATCTGAAGAGCGCGAGCGCTTCCACTGCCAACACGTTGAAAAACGCTGGAGCGGGGGGACTCGACATGCAAGGGATGCTGGCGTTGGCTTTGAGCAAGGCTAACGAACTGAAGAATTGCCTGACGCTGGTGGTGAGATCCACCGACGGCGCAGATCCCAACCTGACTACGCTTAACGATATTTTGGCCAGCCTTACGTAAGGGGCTAACCGAAAGAGTGCTTGCGACAGTCTTGCCGCCGGCGGCCGAGACGTAGCAAGCTACGTCTCTACGAAAAGTATCTTGAGTGCCTGTGGCTAATCACGCTGGCATACGAAGAATATTTAAGGAGGAAGTTATGGATTTTTTGTCGCAATTGCTGCGCGGGATTGCGTTTGTTCCGGCCCTGGTGAACGGAATCGAGGGGCTGTTCGCAAGTAAGTCCGGGGCGGAAAAAAAAGATGCGGCTATGTCGTTTTTGCAGAGTGCGCTGTCGACTGTCGATGCGGTGGCCGCGCGTGAGATAATCGCGCCAGAAAAATTTCGTGACGGTATTTCCAAAATTATTGACGGCACGGTGGAGTGCCTTAACGCCTCAACCTGGTGCAAACAGCCACCATCCACAAACACTCCGCCGTCGGCTTGACGCTCTCTAGCCGATTTCTTCGCTCCACGTTTCCAGATTTTTCTTCACCAAGGCCATGAACTGGTCGGCTACGGCTCCGTCGATGAGGCGGTGATCGTAGCCGAGCGTGAGGTGAACGACTGAGCGGATGGCGATGGAATCGTTGCCTTCTTTGTCGGTGACCACCAGCGGCATCTTCGTGATGCCGCCGACGCCCATGATCGCCGAGTTCGGCTGGTTGATGATGGGCAGGCCGAAGACGGCGCCGAACTGGCCGGGGTTGGTGACGGTGAACGTGGAGCCCTCGACATCTTCAGGCTTAAGCTTCTTGTTGCGGGCGCGTTCGCCGAGGTCGGTGATGCCGCGTTGCAGGCCGAGAAAGTTGAGGTCGCCGGCGTTTTTGAGGACGGGGACGATGAGTCCCCAGTCGAGAGCTACGGCGATGCCCACGTTGATCTCACGGTGGTAGCGGATATTTTCGCCTTCGATCGATGCGTTGATGATCGGCCACTGCTGCACCGCGATGATGGCGGCGCGCACGAAGAACGGCATGAAGGTAAGGCGGACTCCGTGGCGCTGCTCGAATGCGTTCTTGTGCTTGGCGCGCAGGGTGACGATGCGGGTGAAATCCACTTCGTACATGCAGTGGACGTGGGCGCTGGTGCGGCGCGACTCGATCATGCGCTGGGCGATGATCTTGCGCATATTGGTCATGGGGACGAGGTCGCCGGGATAGGCCGCGGCAGGGCGGCGCGGCGCAGGCGGTGCGGGTTTAGGTGACGCTGCCGCCTCGCTTTCGGCGGGACGGACGAATGCGGCCGTCCCCACACGATCCGTCCCTACACCGGCAGGTTGCGATTCCTGACGCTCGATGAAGGCCATGATGTCCTGCTTGGTGATGCGGCCGCCGAGTCCCGTGCCGGAGATTTGCGAGAGACTGATGCCGTGCTCACGGGCAATTTTGCGGACGAGCGGTGAGGAGCGGGCTTCTTCGTCGTCGTCGGATAACTCTTGCGGCGGTGCGGGGCTGGCTGCCGGCCTCGGGGCTGCCACCGAAGCGGGCTTCTTCTCTTCTTTCTTTTCATCTTTCGCCGGCGGCGCTGGGGCCGGAGCGGCCTTCGCGGGCGCGGTTGCGGCTTCGCCATCCGCCGCAATTGTGCCGACCACAGTGTTTACGCCAACGGTCGTTCCCTCGGTGACTTTGATTTCCTGGAGAACGCCGGAGGCAGGTGCGGGAATCTCTGCGTCAACCTTGTCGGTGGAGATTTCAAAAAGCGGCTCGTCGCGCTGGACTTTGTCGCCGGGCTTCTTCAGCCACTTGGTAATAGTGCCCTCGACGATGGACTCGCCCATCTGGGGCATGATGATGTCAGTCGGCATGATTTCCTTCCACGCGGCCCCGGTTTGGGATGGAGGGCCGGATGCAAACGGATATTATAGCGGGTGCGGGAGCCGGGATGAAAAGACGGATGCCGGATATCGCCACCCTCACTAGAAGAACGGGGCGTCGCCGGTTCTAGCGTTTGTGTTCGTCTTTTTCTTCTTCTCCGTTTGGTGCAGCTACGCCGAAGCTTGTCTTCCAGTACTCCTGCACTGCGGGTGGCAGTTTCTCCATGTGGGACAGGAAGCTGGTGATCTTCCACATCTCCTCGTCTTTGAGGGTTTTTTCCCATGAGGGCATGGCGGTGTAGCGCACGCCGGTGCGGATGCAGTAGAAGACGTGCCACTCGGGATCGTCGGGCGGATCGGAGATCAGATTGGGAGCGGGCGGGTAGAAATTCGTAAAGCGCGCGGGCTTGCGATCGAGCGTGCCGTGGCAGTCGGCGCAGCGCATGGTGTAAAGCTTCATGCCGTCTTCGAGGTTCTGGTCGGTGGGCGGGACGGGGTTGGTGATGTGGGGAGCGTGGCGCTCCATGGAGGCGTCGATTGCTCCCAGAGCAATGCGCTTCTCGAGGCTGGGTGGGGCTACGTTTGCGTTTGTGGGGAAGAAGCCGAGCATGGCGAAGCCGAGGCCGCCGAGAATGAGAACTAGAAGAGTTACGATTACTCCGAGTAAGAACTTGCCCATAGAGCCTCTGGACCATTGTGGCAGAAGGACGGGTAGGTGCGCTAGTTTGGCCGGGCAAAGCGTGAACGCAACGTTCGTGCAGGTCGCCGATGCCTCGCTGCGCTCGGCTGACCGGGCGAAGGCGCCCGTTTCCCACATATCCTTTCTTTGTTTCTTGAAACTAATACGCCTTCAGCTTGTGGGCTTCGCGGATTACGTCTGCCACCTTGGGTAGGTAGTGCTCTTCTTGTGGCGGCGAAAATGGGATCGCCGAGTCGAGTCCGGCGATGCGGACTATGGGGCCGTCGAGGTCGTCGAAGGCTTCTTCGTTGATGATGGCTGCGATTTCGCCGGCGAGGCCTCCGGTGCGGGAGTGCTCGTGCAGAATGATGACCTTGTTCGTTTTCTTTACGGTCTGCGCGATGGCTTCGCGGTCGAGCGGCGAGACGGTGCGCAGGTCGAGGATTTCGAGGTCAATCCCGTCTTTATTAAGTACCTCGGCTGCTTCTAAAGCGGTGTGAACCATGGCCGCATAAGTAATGATGCTTAGGTCGCGGCCCTCGCGGGCGACGCGGGCCTTGCCGATGGGGACCACGTAATCTTCGGCAGGCACTTCGCCTTTGATGCGGCGATAGAGATATTTGTGCTCGAAGAAGATACACGGATTGTTGTCGCGGATGGCGGCTTTGATTAAGCCCTTCGCGTCGTATGGAGTCGCGGGGCAGATGACTTTGAGGCCGGGATTGTGGACGAACCACATTTCGGGATTCTGCGAGTGGAAGGGGCCGCCGTGGACGTATCCGCCGCTGGGGCCGCGCAGAACTAGCGGGGCGGGCGCGCCCCAGAGGTAATGCGTCTTCGCGACCATGTTGCTGATCTGGTTGAAGGCGCAGCCGATGAAGTCCATGAACTGGAATTCGGCGACGGGGCGCATGCCGGTGAGCGACGCTCCGAAGGCCGCGCCCACGATGGCGGACTCGGCGATGGGCGTGTCGATGACGCGCTCGGGGCCGAAGCGGTCGATGAAACCATCCGTGACTTTAAAAGCCCCGCCGTAAATGCCGATGTCTTCGCCGAGGCAGAAGACAGAGGGGTCGCGGTCCATTTCTTCCCAGATTCCCTGGCGGATGGCTTCGAGGTAGGTGAGTTGAGGCATGCTTCGATTGTTCGAACCGTAGATGTGAAGCTGAAAAAGTATTAAAATGTTATCAGAGTTCCGTGAATCTTGTGGTGTTTCCCATTCCGGTTGCAACAGTTGGCACGGGCCTTTTTTCCACATTGACTTCCATCCCTGGTGCCAGTAGAGTGCATCGTACTTGCTACCTGCGCGTTCCCCCGCGCAAGCACTGCCGGAAGGCGGTCTAATTTATGAATGCTGCGATTCTGCAGAAGGAAAGCGAAATCGAGAAGGCAGTTCTGGACGCCGCTCGGCCCGGTGAGGACTATAAACCCTTAGAGTTGGTCGAGCAGGTTGCGGGTCGGGGGAGTGCCGATTGGAATCGGGACTTGGTTTTAGAAGCGATTTGGCGCCTCATTTCTGAGGGGAAGCTGCTCTTATCCCAGCAGCGCACGCTTCGCCGCAAGTCCTGAGCGACATTCCCTTTCGCCTCACGGGAGGGTGACGCTTGGCTCGATCTAGGAAGACAAAGAAAAAGTCCGATCCCCGTTACGATCGCTTCCACCCGGATAGCCCGCCAGACAACCGCAATGACGGCCAACGTGACAGAGACAGGATCCTCTATACTTCTGCTTTCCGTCGCCTCGCGGGTGTAACACAGGTCATTTCGGCACACGAGGGGCATGTATTCCACAATCGTCTTACACACTCCTTGGAGGTTGCCCAGCTTGCGCGACGCGCGGCGGAAAAACTCGCCCGGGAGCAACCGAAGGTTGCGCGATCGCTGGGTGGCGTCGATCCGGACGTTGCGGAAGCAGCCGCCCTTGCTCACGATCTTGGCCACCCGCCCTTTGGCCATATCGCCGAAGAGGAGCTTGATCGACTCTTAGTTCAAGACGACATCAAAGATGGATTCAATGGCAATGCACAGTCTTTCCGGATTATTACCCGCCTTGCGTTGCGGCGCTCAAACCCTCCCGGTCTCAACCTCACCAGAGCAACATTGAACGGCGTTCTCAAATACCCTTGGCTACGATGTGCGGGCGGAGAGCGATCGGAGAAGTGGGGCTCCTACGAGTCGGACCGTGGCGTGTTCGATTGGGCTCGTCAAGGACATCGAGACAACGTAAGGTCCGTCGAAGCGGAGATCATGGATTGGGCCGACGACGTAACTTATGCAGTACACGACGTGGAGGATTTTTACCGGGCTGGGCGAATTCCGCTCGATCGGTTAAAGAACGATCCGCGTGAGCGGGAGCGATTCTTGATATTCTCTGGCTCAAGATACAAAAACCGGGAGTTGAAGTGGGAACTTGTTAGGGACGGCTTCTCAGAACTTCTCTCCTACATTCCTCTTACTGAGCCATACTCGAGTAGCCGAAATTTGCGTGCTGCTCTGCGACACGTGACCGGCGTTTTGATAGCGAGATATATCAACGCAATAAAACTGAGGCAACCTACGGGCAAGAACTCGTGCCCGCTTAGATTCGAGCCTGTCCTAAGGGCCGAAGTTTGGATGTGGAAGCAGCTGACGTGGTATTACGTCATCAGCAGACCCAGCCTTGCAACTCACCAACACGGGCTGCGACGCGTCATACGGTGCTTGTATGAGACTTTTCGCGACGCCGCGCTCGCGAAGGACTTCAGCATTTTCCCAGCTGGATTTCGGGAAGGGCTGGAAAATGTGGACGGAGAGTGGGACCATACTTGCCGTCGCATTGTCGTAGACCTCATCGCGGGCATGGCTGAACATGAGGCAATTGTCATGCACAATCGCCTCATGGGCACGGCTCCTGGCTCTGCGCTAGACAACGTTGGATACTAAGATCGCTCGTAAGCATTACTTCAAGTGCACGGCAGCTTCGGTCTGCTTGAAGCCACCCGTTCCCTTCTTCACTTTCGGCATTCCATACTTCGGTTTAATTGCGTGGCAGCCGTCCTCGCAGAAGACGCCGCCTTCGGCTGACTCCGGCGTTGGCATTGGCGAGTTCACGGCCATCTCGCGTTCGGCTTCGATCACGCGCTCGACTTCTGAAATCAATTCTGCATTCTCTTCCGCCGTCAGCCACTTTTTTTCTTTCACCAGATAATTCTCGAAGCGCGCAATCGGGTCGCGCTTCTTCCAGAATTCAAACATCGGTTTCGGAACGTACGCGGCGGCGTCGTGGATGGCGTGGCCTTTCATGCGCATCATTTTGGCTTCGATCATGGTGGGGCCTTCGCCGCGGTGGGCGCGCTCGACGGCTTCGCGGGCGGCGTCGTAGACCTGGCAGGCGTCGGTGCCGTCGACGATTACGCCGGGGATGCCGTATCCGATGGCGCGCTCGGCTAGGTCTTTGCAGCGGTACTGCATTTCTGAGGGCGTGGAGTAGGCCCACTCGTTGCTCTCGACGAAGAGCACGAGGCCGAGATTTTGCACGGCGGCGAAGTTGATGCCTTCGTAGGTGACGCCGGTGGACAGGCCTCCGTCGCCGATGTAGGTCATGACGGCGATGTTGCGGCCTTGCAGGCGCGCGCCGAGCGCCACGCCAGCCATCACAGGAATGAGATCGCCGAGCATAGAGATAGGCGAGACCATGTTGCGCTTTTCGATGTCGCCGAAGTGTGAGGTGCCGTCGCGGCCGCGGGTGGGCGAATCGGCCTTGGCCATGTATTGCATCATGGTGTCACTGGCGCGGAAGCCGCGCACCAGCAGCGAGCCCTGGTTGCGGATCATGGGCGCGAACCAGTCGTCTTTATCGAGCGCGTAGGCGGAGGCGCAGGAGCAGGCTTCCTGGCCGAGTCCGAAATAAACTCCGCCGACCACCTTGCCTTGCTTGTAGAGATTTTCGAGCGCGATCTCCATTTTGCGGTTGAGCAGCATGTAGCGGTAGATCTCGATGGCTTGCTGCTGGTCGAGATACTTCGAATCGCGAATCGGCGGGACCGGGGCGTTGAGGTTGCCGCTGACTTCGTAATGCACATGCTCGGTGCCGTCTTTATCTTTTTCAATGGCTTGGCGGACGGTGAAGTTCGGGTGCTCGAGGCGGGTGTCGGGGATGGAGTAAGTGCGGAGGTAGGAGTTCTCACCAGATGTGGATTTTGACGCAGACACCCCATTCCGCGAGCGGTTACCGTTCGAATTTATTTTGGATTTCGTTTTCTTGTTGGGCATGGATGCAGCGCGGAAGGCGCAATCTACTGATAGTATCGCGGGACCCGCAGGAAGGCTAGGCTCCCGGCGGAAGAAAATCCGAAGTCTCGTTAGTGCCGCGTCTCGCTGACACGTTGCAAGGTAATCAGGATTAGGAATCTCTTGGCCTGTAGATCGTAGTCTGTATATGCCCGCCTTGCTTATTCCTCGCGGCGATAGGGTCGATAACCCATTCCAGTGCGGAGCGGTTGTCTAGGCGGTCGTCGTAGGTTTCTTTTGGGATGCCGCCTGAGGATAGGAATTCAGTTGCAGATTAGCGTGGATTTGTCTTTGTTCAGCTTCATTTTGAAGAACGACAGCCCAAATCTGTCTTCTGGCATCTACTATGCGACGTTTGAGGAGGTGTGTATGGCGGATGCTCCGCGGATTACGCCGGAAGAACTGAAAAGACGAATGGATGCTGGAGAAGATTTCACGGTGATCGACATCCGAAACCCGAATGCCTGGGCGGAGGCGGACACTGTGATACCGGAAGCAATTCGAGTGACGATGGATTCGCTCGAAGAAAGCCTGCCCAGAATTCCCAAGAACAAGCCCGTGGTGGCGTACTGCACTTGACCGAACGAAGGGTCCAGCGCCAGTTTGGCGCAGAAACTTCGGGAACGTGGATATAAAGATGTGTGGGCTCTTCAGGGCGGATTCCAGGCGTGGCAGAACGCGGGATTTCCAGTTGAGCCAAAACGACAGGCAGCTTAGCCACGGGAATAGCGGCTCACCAGGATGATAGCGTGGGATATCTCCGGATGCCGTCTCCGGATTCCGGTCGCCGTCGCGGCGAAAAATGGGGAACGTCCCCCGGGTTTCCTCTGGAGTCGAACTGCCCCACTGAAGCCAAAGGACGGCATGAATGGGCCAGCCGTCCGTTGGTTACGCGGCCGATCGTTGCTTCGCTGTTGTTTTCGGTGTTCACACTAGTTTTGATCCATATATTGGGGGGTTGGACCTGAACCGGTGTAGGTAGAATGTTGGCTCCATTCAGAGAAACAGTAAAAATCTGAACTTCGTTGCCTTATACCCTCCGCCGGTTCTCTGACACTGTTCGTCTTCGATTGTCCAAACCCTGCGTCGATTGTTGCACAACGTTGGATGCGGTTGGTTGCGGGCGGTGTTTGTGGGAATTGTGTTGGTGCGAGAACTGGTGCCGCCGGAGTGGGCTTGATCCCGGTCGCGCTTTGCCGGCGGACTCGTCCGGGACTAATGAATTGCGACCGGAGGGCGAGGGTTAAAAGCCCCGCTTCTCGCGGACGACGCGAGAAGCAGGCACACCAAATCATTGTCTCTGAGATGACGACGCTATTTCCGGCGATCCGCTTCAGTGGTGATCGGGCGGTTCGTGGTCCCAATTGCGTTCGGTTTCCCAGCGATGTTCTTTGCCGTTCCACCAACCGTGATATTCGTTCCAGCAACGCTCGCGTTCGGCGTTCAGATCGCGGCGGCGGTCCTCGGCCTCGCGGCTGTGCTCGCCCCGGTCATGGATCGCTCGGTCGAGTCTGGCCTCGGCTTTTTCGATAGCGTGCTGGCATTTCGAGTGGTCATCGGCGCGGACCTGCGGGGTTACCGATACGAATAATAGAAGCGCTCCTACCATTACTAATGCTGCTGCTGTCTTTCCAAGTCGTTGAATCAAGTTTTCTCCTCCTTGAGAACTTGGGAGATTCTATGGGTGACTTCGAGCGCTGCGCGATACAGTGCATCCTGTATGGCGAATCGGGTACGAGTTGACGGGCGAATGCGCCCGTCACCACACGGGCTGTGGCGCTTCCTCTCTATCTTGGTAGCGGGTCTTTCATGTTCGTTAAAGCATAGGCCAGGACGGCCATGGCGGCGGCGTTTTCGCGGAGTTCGCTGGGGACTACTTTATCCAGCGTATCGGCGGCGGAGTGGTGGTAGTCGAAATATTTGCGGCCGTCGTCGAGCAGGCCGAAGGAGGGGACCCCGGCGTCGGAGATGGGGGAGATGTCTGCGCCGGGAGAATAGGTGGTGGGCTGGAAGACCGTTGCGCCGATACTCAGGAGAACGGATTGAATTGGGCGCAGGGCGTCGATGGCGGCAGAGGGGGCTTTGACGTCGAAGCCCAGAGGATGGGCGGCGCCAGCGTCGCTTTCGATGGCGGCTATGTGGTGGGGAAAGTCATTGAGGTATTCCGTGGCGTAAGCCTTGCCGCCATTGCCTCCGGTTTCTTCGTCCATCCAGGCGATTACGCGGAGGGTGCGGGCGGGGCGCAGGTGCAGGCGCTGAAGAACTTCGGCGGTTTGCATGGCCATGACTACGCCGGCTCCGTCGTCGATGGCTCCGGTGCCCAGGTCCCAGGAATCGAGATGGCCGGAGACGATTACGATTTGCTCGGGGTGTTCGGAACCTTTGAGGTCGGCGATGACGTTGTAGCCGGTTTCGTCCGGGAGTTTTTGCGGAGTGAGAGTTAAGTGCATTCGAACTTTGCCCTGTGCGGCTAAGTGAACGATGAGGTCGGCGTCTTCGGCGGTGACGGCTGCGGCGGGGATGGGCGCGGGGAAGCTGAATCCGGTGTGGGGAAGGCGATAGTCGGCGCTGGCTACGGAGCGGATCAGGGCGGCTGCCGCGCCCAGGTCGGCGGCAATTTTGGGTCCGATGGCGCGGTAACGGACGGCTTCGCCGTAGGCGGCGAAGGATAGTCCGGCGGCGGCTTTTTGCTTGTCGAAGAGTTCGTTGAAGAGGACGATCTTGCCGGCGACTTTCTCTCGGCCCAGGGCCTGGAGTTCGTCGAAATTATCGACGGTGATTACGTCTGCTGTGAGGCCGTCGGCGGGCGTGGAGGTGCTTCCGCCCAGCGCCGTCAGAGCGATCTTCTGCGTTGTGTTGGGAACCATGCCCGGATATTCGACTAGGGCGGCCGTTTCAGCGCCGCGAACCCAGTGTGGGACGGTAACGGGTTCGAGACGGACATCGAGGCCTAGTTTGCGGAGTTCGGCGGCGACGTACTCGGCTGCGGCGCGGGCTTGGGGCGAGCCGCTGGGGCGCGGTCCGATGTTTTCGGTTAGGTGGGCGAGCTGGCGGTAGGCATAGTCGTCATTGAGCGCGGCGGATTTGATGGCGGAAAGCTGCTGGAGAAGTAATGGAGGAAAGTTGGGATTGGAGGTTTGAGGTGCGGCCATCCATGAGGGCACGGGGGGAGTCTTTTGTTGGTTCTGCGCGCTCGTGAGTATCGGAGAGATTAGGAGGAGTGCGACTGAAATCCGTATCGGCAGCGATGCTATCGAGCGCGAGGCCTTGGTCATAGGTGCAGGCAGTGTAGCTGAGAAGGGCGGCGGCGGGAAAGTGGTCATGGCCAGTGGTAGCCGAGCTGGGCTGCGTCCAGCGGACAGCCGGGAGCGGCTGTCCCCACACGTACATATCGGGTCCTACCACCCAACTCAGCGGGACAAAAATGCGGCCCCATTGCTGGGGCCGCGTTTCAAAGAGGTCAAGGTTGGTAGGCGATGGTCAGGAAAGGCAATGGAAGTAGCTGTTTCGCAAGGCGAAGCGGCACTTCGGGAAATGGTGACTGGAGACGAAGTTGAAGGTCATTTTCTAGGTTGCGGCCTCTTTAGTACTGTGAAACCGAGCACTTGCCGAACCAAAGACTGAAACTTCGTGATTGGGATCACGTGAATCTGTAAGCGATTGATGGGACGCGTCTTAGGCGCCACTCGGCCGCAAGAGCAGAGACGGATAGCGAAGCGTGGCGCGGCATGGAAGTGCAGAAGCGTGCATATTGAGTGCACGGGGATTTGCCAATCGTGGGCGGCCAGGTGACGTAACTTTGATTGTGTAAAAAGCGAGAGGGTGTAAGTTGGCTTTGGCCTAGCAAGCTAAAGCCTTTCCGAAAGGAGACCTACACCCATGGCGAAGATAATCCCAATCACGGAGCATTACCAACATTTTCTGGCGGAGATGAAAGAGAGTTTCTGGGGCGATGTGTACGGCGAGACGAAACGGCTGTGGAAAGAGCGTTTGGAGGCGGATTCGCGGCGGGAGCGGGACCGGTATGCGGTGCGCGAAGTGTATCAGCGGCGGAGCAGCCGGCGGCAGCCCTATCGCAATGGCTACTACGAACGGGATTTCGTGACTCGGTTGGGGACGATCCGGCTGCGGGTGGCGCGCACCCGCGGGAAGAGTTTTCTGCCGCGTGGGCTAGAACCTTTTCAGCGGCGCGCCGAAGATGTGTCGATGCTGATTCGGGAGGCGTTTCTGCGCGGCCTCTCGACGCGGCAGGTGGGGCGGGTGGTGGCCACGGTGAGCGAAGAAGTGGTGAGCCCGCAGACGGTGTCGAAGCTGACGCGGGATCTGGACGAGGTGGTGCGCCAGTTTCACCAGGCGCGGTTAGAAGACAACTACGCGTATCTGTTTTTGGACGGAGTGAGCTTGCGGGTGCGGCGTCCGGCGGGGCGCAAGCGGGTGCAGATGCTGGTGGCCTACGGAGTGCGGCGCGACGGCACGCGCCATCTGCTGGCGTTCTTGCGGAGTCAGGGCGAAAGCCAGGCGGACTGGGAAGGGCTGCTGCAGGATATGTATCGGCGCGGACTGGAGGGCAAGGCGCTGGGCCTGATCGTCACCGATGGCTGTGCTGGCCTGGCGGCGGCGATCCGCACCGTGTATCCGCGAGTACGGCATCAGCGCTGCTGGGTCCACAAGATGCGCAACATTTTAGAGAAGGTGAAGAAGGCCGATTTCAACGCGGTGAAACAGGACGCGCAAGCCATCTACCAAGCCGAAAGCCGTGCCCATGCCGAGGCCGCTTTTCGCGCCTTCCGCGCCCATTGGCGGGGGAAGTACGGTCCCATGGTGCGCCAACTGGAGTGCGATCTGCCGGAGCTGCTTTCGGTGTTCGCTTTCCCCGCGCACCTGCGTAAGAAGCTGCGCACCACTAACGTGATTGAACGCTGCTTCGTGGAAGTGCGCCGCCGCACCCGGCCCATGGTTTGTTTTGTGAATGTAGCTAGTGTCAACCGCATCCTCTACTCCATCTTCCAGAGATTCAACCTGGAATGGAAAACCCGCACCCTCAACCTATTTACACAGGCAGCTTGACATCACCGGGCGGCCAGCGGGGGATGAGTGTACCACGGTATAGTGGTATAATATCAATTTGGAGTAGGTTATGTCCCGAGCGTTCAACGGCCAAATTCACGTCAGGGTTCCGGCCAGCGTTCATGAGGAAGTCGCCAAGGAAGCTTTCGACAGGGGTACTTCCATCAGCGGGATATTGGCGCAAGCTTTGATCGTCCGGCGGGCTCTTCGTAACGTCGATCCCTGGAAATCCATCGAGGAAGTGCAATCCGCCAACCGGGGAGTACCTGCGACAGAAGTTGAGAATTCGGTCGCCAAGGCCGTGAAGGCGGTCAGGAAGGCCCGGCGCGAGCTTGGCGTAAAGAAAGCAAGCAGCTGACGTGGAAAAAGAGGGATTGCCTCCGCGGCTTGTCATCGACACCAACGTCTTTGTGAGCGGATTGATTTCGGGGGAAGGCTCGCCGGGGCGGCTCTTGCAAGAGAAGCGGGTCGTCCACCTGGTTTCAGATCCGGTGGTGGAAGAGTACTTGCGCGTGCTCGACTATCCCCGCATCCGAAGATTCAGGAAAATCACTGACGCGTTCGTCGCCGACATCGCCGCTTATCTGGTTTATCAAACCGAACGGGTCGAGTTGCGGTCGCGGATGAGAATGAGTCCTGACCCGGATGACGATGTGTTCCTGAATACCGCAGTGGATGGCCGGGCGACGCTGCTGGTCACCGGCGACAAGACGGACCTGCTTGCGCTGGGGAGAGTGGACAGCATTCCGATTGTTTCGGCGCGCGAGGCGCTGGAACGGCTAGGGGTGTAGTTCGTCGAAGAAGGGCGCTCGGTAAAAGAAGGCTGACCAACCTCCGACGGAGATCAAAATCCCCACCCTCTCGCAAAAACTGCGAGAAGGATGGGGCATCCGAATATCCGGGATACGATTAGCTATTTCCGGCCACGGTACGCAGCTTCCCGGGCAGGAAGTGGTACGGGGGCCAGGGTCCGCTGATGGCGACCTCGCAGTTTTTCAACTGCTTGGCGGCGGTCGAGTAGCGGTTCTGATATTTCTCTACCGATTTGGAATCGATGAGATGGGCGATGTCGATGAGCATGCCTTGCGGAGCGACTTTCTTGCAGCTCACTTCTTCTTCCAGCGGGTTGAATAGTTTGTGCACTTGTACCGAGAGCGCGCGGGCCTTGGTTTGGCGTTCGCGTTCGCGGGAAGCTTTGACGCGCAGCTTCGAAAGATAGTCGCCGCCGACGGTGTCGGGCAGGATGACGTCGATCATGGCTTCGCGTAGTGAGCCGTCTGTGACAGTGAGCTTGATGTGCATTTCGGACTTGCCGCGAAGCTTGGCTACGCTGACTCCAAAGGCGCGCCGGTTAACCCGGACCGCCTGGCGGAGAGCGTCGTCGCTTTCGAAGATGGTTCCGAAACGGAACGGCAACACGGTGGAATTGCGGAAACAGCCGCTGACGACGCGGGCGTGGTCGATGGCGGCTTTCTGATCAAGCTGGGCGGCGTTCTGGTCGTACTCGCTCACGATCACAGCAAACTCACCGCTGGGATAGCTGAGCACAGGGGCTCCGTTCACGCCTTGGACATTCTCAATTACGAATGGGCGTCTGGAACGGGTGCCATTTGGGAGGGTCTGGTGCTCGGTAAGGCAGTATGCGTACCACGCCATATTGAACTCTCCGAACCGGGACGGAGGCGGACCAACCACCTCGTTATGTTTTTTGCACAGCCGAATTGCAAGTTTGGAAGTTAGCTTTTAGCGGTACAGGGTCTGGAACACTGGGAAACCAATTGTCAAGGTACGTAAACGATATTACTTCGGTCACCAGGAAAAATGCAACTTTTTTGTGGCAAGAGGCATCGTGAGGGTTTTTGGGGGATGGAGCAAGACGGGGATGGGCCGTCCGGTCTGACAGGATGTGGACCTGGGCGACTATTCGACGCAGTCTCTTTCGCCCCTTTCGGGGCTTTGCGCCTGTTCGACTGTCAACCCACGGTTTGCGCCGTGGGCTGCATTCTTGCGCCGCTTCGCGGCTGAACCGCCTGCGCAACATCGCCCATAGGCTATTTATTTTCAATGTCTTAAGGGCTACCGCGGCTACTCGTAGCGCAGGCTTTCGACGGGGTCAAGTTGGGCGGCGCGGGCGGCTGGGACCGTTCCGAAAATCACCCCTACGAGCGACGACACGACGATGGCGATGACGGCGGACCAGCCGTTGATGGGTATGCGGTATTCGGTAAGGAAGCGCACCGAGTAAGGGATGGCGAGGCCGATGACGATACCGGCGAAGCCTCCGATGAGGGAGATCAGAATGGCCTCGGCCAGAAACTGAAAGCGGATTTCGCGGTTGGTGGCGCCGACCGCCTTGCGGATGCCGATCTCGCGGATGCGCGAGGTCACGGTCGAAAGCATGATGTTCATGATGCCAATGCCGCCGACCAGCAGCGTGACCGCGGAGATCAACAGCAGCATCCAGGTGAGCATGGTCGCCGAGCGGTCGGCCACCGCGAGCAACTCAGTGAGGTCCGTAACATCGTAGACCGACTCCGAGCGATGGCGTGATTGCAGCACCTTCTTGATTTGCGCAGTGCCTGCGACCACCATCGAAGGATCTTCCATGGAAAAGTAAATCAGCTTGACGCTGGGCGTATCGGTGAAATAACGGCTCACCGTGTAGGGGATCAGCATGGTGCTGCCGACTACTTCCGACTGATCGAAGGTGTTGACGCGCTCCTTGAAGGTTCCGATGATGGTGAATGGCAAACCCGTCAACTTGATGACCTTTCCAATCGCCGCGCGGGTTGAGCCGTAAACCTCCTGCGCCATCTTTTCGGTGATGAGTCCGACCTTGTTGTGGGCCTGCGAATCCTCGGCGTCGAAGAAGCGGCCGGAGAGCACTACCAGATTGCGCACTTGCAGATATTCGGGATAAACGCCGAGGATCTGCACTTCGCGCTCTTTGCCGTTGCCGAAGGGAACGCGTTCCGAGAGCGAAACCACGGGTGTGGCTGCGACTACTCCGGGGACCTGGCTGCGTACCGCTTCCACGTCGTCGATGGTCAGGTTGTCGGGCGTGGATTGGCTGATGTGGGGCGCACCCTGGTATTGCGCGTAGATGAGATTAGCCCCAATGGCTTGGATCTGGTTGAGAACGTACTGACGTCCGGTCATGCCGATGGTGACGACCAGAATCAGAGAGGCCGTTCCGATCACCATGCCCAGCGCCGTCAGAATGAAGCGCACCTTGTTGCTGCAGAAGGTGTCATAGGCAAAGTTGACGATCTCACCCAGGGCCATGTTGGGCCGAAGGCGCTCGGGCATAAGGGCAGCAGCCATATTTAGTTAGATGCTACGTAGGACCGGCGATGCGCGCAAGGTGTCGGTGTCTATGCCCCTGTCTTAACCTCTCAATCTGGTTGAGATTCTAGGGCCGGATTCCTTTCCACAAGGCGCTCCTCATCCACTTCCCATTCTGGGACGGATGGTATACCGTAATGGGAATCGAAGGCGTCCGAGCCTCTGCCGGTAGAGTTGTGCCTTTTTGGGAATGGAATGAGCCAAGTCCTTGAGGAATCCTACGTTTCGGTTGCGCACAGACCTAGGGCATCCACCCGAGGCAACCGGTTCACCAAGTCAACCCTGATGTGGATGGTTCTCACGGCTCTGGCCATCCGCCTGGTTGTGATGGTCTTCTTGTTGCCCGAGCAACTTGACCCATCGCGCGATCACTGGCACTTCGGCTACGAGACTGGCCGGATCGCCCGCTCGATTGTGCAAGGCAAGGGATTCAGCAGTCCGCTTTTCGCAGAGACGGGGCCAACGGCCTGGATGAGCCCGGTTTATCCCTACATCGTTGCTGGCGTTTTCAAAGTGTTTGGCATCTACACCACCGCTTCGGCAGTGGTGCTGCTTTCGCTGAATGCACTGACCTCGGCTTTGACTTGTATTCCTATCTTCTTGATCGCGCGCAAGGTTTTTGGGAAGCGGGCTGCGAAGTGGGCAGGATGGGGCTGGGTCTTTTTCCCCTACGCCGTTTATTTCCCGGTCGAGAGGATTTGGGAAACCTGGCTGGCAACGTTGCTGCTCACTCTGCTCTTTCTCTTCGCTCTGCACCTTGAGGATCGATCTGAAGCGGAGCCGGTGTGGCAAAGTTGGATCGGCTTCGGAGCGCTTGCGGGCTTGGCCGCGCTCACGAGTCCGGCGATCGTTTCCGTGCTGCCGTTCCTCGGTGGATGGATTTGCTATCGTCTTCACCGGCGTAGGCAAGCGTGGTTTCGTCCCGCGGCGTTTGCGGCGCTGGCCTTCATCCTCTTTGTGTCGCCGTGGTTTATTCGCAACTACAACACCTTCCATCGCTTCATCCCGTTCCGCGACAACATGGGCATGGTCATGCGGCTGGGCACCAAGGGCGCGACCAGCCACTGGGCGCCGTATGATCTCGGCCCGTGGCACAGCGAAGCAGAATGGGCGCAATACCAGCAGTTGGGCGAACTTGGTTACATGGCGAAGGAAAAGAAGCAGGCGGTCGAGTTCATCAGCGCGAACCCGGGTTGGTATGCGTGGACCACGCTGCGCCGGGCGATTTACATGTGGACGGGATTCTGGAGCTTGGATCGCGAGTACCTGGCGCAGGAGCCGCTCGACCCGCCCAATATTTTTTTGTGTACGATTTTTACCGGGCTTGCGCTGGTCGGATTGTGGCGGGCATTTCGATTGGAACCGGCTATCGCTGCGCTCTTTGCTCTTGTGCTGGTCAGCTTCCCTGCGGTTTACTACATCACCAGCCCTGAGGTTTACTACCGTCGTCCCATCGACCCGTTGATCGTTATTCTTGCGGCGTCTCTTGTGCCGGCACGGAAACTGAAGAAACAAGCCAAAAAAGAAGAGTTGGATGTGCGGCAGGACGACAGCGAACTGGTCGAGGCCTGATTCGCATTGAGTATCTCCACTCAATCAACTCCAGGGAAATGGAAGTCCATCCTCGGACTTTGGCTGCTGACCTTCGCAGCCGTGCTGGTGCAGGGCTACCATCCTTTCTCAGAGGACGCGGAGATTTACCTGCCGGGCGTGGAGAAGATTCTTCATCCTGAACTCTTTCCTACGGGGCAAGAATTTTTCCTGTCCCATGCCAGCATGACTTTGTTCCCCAACGTGGTCGCGGCTTCTCTGCGCGTGACACATCTGCCGATGGAAGTTGGACTGTTTCTGTGGCATCTGGCGTCCATCTTCTTACTGCTGCTCGCCTGTTGGGAGTTGAGCGGACTGTTCTTCCCGGATGCGCGAAGGGCGCGGTGGGGTGGAGTCTGCCTGGTGGCCGCGTTGTTGACGATTCCGGTGGCCGGCACCGCGCTCTACATCATGGACCAGTATTTGAACCCGCGAAATCTGGCGGCGTTCGCGGGAGTTTTCATGGCGGCGCGAACTCTGGAGAAGAAATATTTGCGCGCGTTGTTGTGGCTGGCCTTTGCCGCGTGCATGCATCCGCTGATGTGGGTGTTTCCATTTTCGTTTTGTGTGTTGCTGCTGGTGATGGAAAAATTCGAAGGCGGCTGGAACAACTCGGCTGCGCTCGCGAGCTTGATGTGGATACCTTTGTCGCCCGCGGCTTCGGCCGCATATCACGAGGCGGCGAAGCGGCACGCCTATCACTACATTCAGAACTGGACATGGTACGAGTTGCTGGGAATGGTTGCTCCGGTGGTCTTGTTCTGGTGGTTTGCGCGAATCGCGCAGGGCCGGAAGTGGCCGGTTCTCGAACATGTGAGCCGCGCCCTTGTTCTCTATGACTTGATCTATATTGTCGCGGCGCTTGTTGTCGATTTGCCTGCGCGGTTTGAAGCTCTGGCTCGCCTGCAGCCCACGCGCAGCCTGCATTTTCTTTACATGGTGATGTTTATCGTGATGGGCGGGTGTCTCGCCGAGTATGTGCTGAAAGACCGCGTTTGGCGCTGGCTGCTGCTTTTTGTGCCTTTGAGCCTGGGAATGTTTATGGGCCAGCGTGCGCTTTTTCCGGCGAGTGCGCACGTGGAATGGCCGGGTGCGGCGCCGAAGAATCCGTGGGCGCAGGCGTTTGTGTGGATCCGGCAGAACACGCCGGTGGATGCAGTTTTCGCCATCGATCCGGAATATATGGATCTCAAAGGCGAAGATGAGATTGGATTTCGATGTCTCGCCGAGCGAAGCCACCTCGCCGACGGAGTCAAGGACAACGGCGTGGTCAGCATGTTTCCGGGGCTGGCTGAGGAGTGGTGGGCGCAGGTCCGGGCGCAGACTCCGTGGAAGAGTTTCCATGCAGAAGATTTTTTGCGCTTAAAGAATAAATACGGCGCAAGCTGGGTGGTGTTGCAACAGCCAGGAGTTGGCGGGCTCGATTGCCCTTATCAGAACAGCGCGGTGCGCGTTTGCCGGATTCCCTAAAGGTAATCGAGACGGTAACTTCTGAAGCGCATTCGCTGGCAAAATCCGCCCTTCGCGATTGCCGATTCGGATACAATTTCAAAAATGAGGTGCGTCTAAGCATGTCTACTGCGCGGGCTATAGCTCCGGTCCGGCTATTTCCATACGAAAAGTGGGGCTCTCCGCTTCCTGCGCTGGCTCGACAATACCGCGAGAACCATCCTTGCCCCCATATTTTGTTGAAGGAGTTTCTTGATCCCGAGGTCGCGCTGGGGATGGCGAAGGAGTTCCCGCAAGCTTCGACCGAGGAATGGACGCAGTATAAGCATGCGAACGAAAACAAGCTGGGCATGGCGAAGCGGCAGCTCTTTCCGCCGGCGCTCGGGGCGGTTGTAGACGAGTTGAACTCGCCGGAGTTTGTAGCCTGGGTTTCGGAATTGACCGGGATTCCCAACCTGATGGCGGACCCGATGCTTGAAGGCGGGGGGTTGCATCAGTCGGGGCCGGGCGGTTATCTGAACGTGCACACGGATTTCTCCATGCACCACTTTCACACGCACTGGCGCCGGCGCGTGAATCTGATTCTGTATCTGAATCCGGAGTGGCATGAGGAGTGGGGCGGAGCCATCGAGTTGTGGGAGCGGCAGGATGGGAAGATGTCGCGATGCGCGGTGAAGTATCCGCCGCTGCTCAACCATGCGCTTATCTTCACCACCGATGAGAGGTCGCTGCATGGTTTTCCTGATCCTCTGACTTGCCCCGAAGGGCAATCGCGCAAGAGCCTGGCTTTGTACTACTACACGATCGAGCCGGACAAGAAATTCAGCGGGCATTCGACCGATTATTTTGCCCGACCGCAGGACGGCTGGTGGAAATCGGCGATGATCTGGACGGATAAGAAGGTTCTCGATCTTTACTCGCGGGCCAAAGTGCGGTTTGGGTTCTCCGACGAATTCGCCAGCAAAGTGCTGGGATTCTTGTCGAAAAAAAAGTGATGGGCTGATCGCGGAACCGACAGCGGCTTGGTCGGAGCGCCAGCAGCCCCCTTTTTTTCGAAATCTCTGGAATCACGGACTTAGCGGGAAATTCTCCGCAAAATCCAGACGGCAAAGTGGCTACGGCGTTATTTCATAAATCGCTCCGTCGCCCCCCTTATTTCCCCCGCCCCACACAGTGCCGTGGAGGTTTCCGGACGTGTCCCAAAGTGGCGGGGTTTTAGGACCCGCGCCATCTTGTGAGCCGAATGCATGCAATTGCGAATACGTCCACGCGCCGCCGGACCCTGTAGGTTTCGCCAATTGAAAAGCGACGGGGTAATACCTGAACAGCGAAGTCACGCCGTACAGGTTCTGCGCCGTGGAATCCTTGGTTAGGCCGACGGGCCCGTACGAACTGGATGCGAGCGTGAAGGTGTACAGCGACTTGATGGTCCAAGCCGATCCGCTGGCTGGCGGCGAGAGTTCAAAGACCGAGCTGCAACAGAAGGCTATGCTCCCCGTCGCAGTGCCGAAGAGGTTGCCATGAGAGTCAATGAGCAAAGATCCCTGTGGGAAGTCGCCGAACTCGGAACCTGGCAGCGGGAAGCTGTAGAGGACGCTCTCCGTCCATGCTGTGCCGCCAGCGGAAGGCGGGCTTAGTTTGAAGACGGCTCCGACACCGGCGGACCCGCCAACGATGCTGGTTCCATAGTAATTGCCGAGGGAGTCTGACACTAGGTCAGACATGGGATAGGATGCGTCGCCCGGTGCGCCGAAGTTCCACAGGACGGTTTCCACCCAGCCATTGCCCTGGGGGCTTAGCTTGAACGCGACTCCTCCTGCTTCCTCCGAGCTGTTGTAATACAGACCTCCGGTATATGTCGTGCCGAAGATGTTTCCGGAGTTGTCGACCGTAACCGGAGCTTCTGGGTCTGATCCGTCACTCGGCCAGCCCCCGAAGTGATGCAAGGTGCGATAGCTCCAGGCTCCGCCGGGAGTAGTGGGCGGCTCAAGCTTGAACACGGTTCCGCAGTTGCAGCGCGTGCCACCGCCCCAGGTCGTAGTGCCATAGAGATTTCCCAATTTGTCGATGGTGATTCCGCCGACTGGGTAGTAGCCGCCCGCATCCGTGCCGCTAAAGGAATAGAGAACTGTCTCCGTCCAAGCAGCGCCGGGAGCTGCGGGTGGGGAAAGCTCGAATACCGTGCCTGCGCTTTCGCTGCCGCCGTCTTCGGTTGTGCCGTAGATGTTGCCTGCTTTATCGAAGGCAATCTGGCCCATCGGCTGGGCACCGGTCGCGGTGGAAAAATTATAGAGTACTTCGTAGGTTTGGGCAGAACTGGGCGCCACGGCAAAAGCCAACAAGATCGCGAGGGAAATCAGGATTGACGCGTGAACAAGAATGCTTCGGGAAGTTTCTCGCAGGATCGAATGGACCGTAGCCTGACGCATAGCGTTCCTCCGTTGCGTTTTCTGCGGGGGGAGTAGCGGACGCAGAGCCTGGTTCGGCGAGTGGCGGCCAGTATATCTATAGCCAGTGACCCGGGCAAGATGAAGGATTTTGCATACTTTGGCGTTCACTTAGGAGCGCTAGGACGGGTCCTGAGTGCCTTGCTCCTGTCGACGCATTGTGAAAAACTAGAAGCCTACCTTCATTTCAACAGCAACCATGGCTGCTAAGAGAACACTTTTCGAGAAGATTTGGGACGCGCATTTGGTGGCGCAGCCGGGCGGCCGGTCTCCGATCATTTATATCGATCTGCATCTCGTGCATGAGGTGACTTCGCCCCAGGCTTTTGATGGGTTGCGGGCAGCGGGAAGAAAAGTTCGTCAGCCTGCGCGGACCGTCGCTACTGTCGACCACAACATTCCTACCGAGCCGCGCGGGACTCCGATTACCGATCTTATTGCTGCCCGGCAGATTGCCGCGCTGCAGGCTAACTGCAAAGAATTCGGCGTGCGGCTGTTTGACATGGATTCTCCCGAGCAGGGGATCGTGCACGTGATTGGTCCGGAGTTGGGGCTTACGCAGCCGGGGATGACGATTGTTTGCGGCGACAGCCACACCAGCACGCACGGAGCTTTTGGGGCGCTCGCTTTTGGCATTGGGACCTCGGAAGTGGAGCACGTTCTGGCTACGCAGTGTCTGGCGCAGCAGAAGCCTAAGACGATGAAGATCGAGGTGCGCGGTGGGCTGGCGGAGGGAGTAACGGCTAAGGATTTGGCTCTCGGCATCATCGGACAGATCGGCACCGACGGCGCTACCGGCCATGTGATCGAATACCGCGGCGAGGCGGTGCGCGGGCTCTCGATGGAAGGCCGCATGACTTTGTGCAATATGAGCATTGAGGCTGGGGCGCGGGCTGGGATGGTCGCGCCGGATGAGACCACGTTTGCTTATGTGAAGGGGAAGCGCTTTGCTCCGCGGGATGGAGAATGGGGTCGGGCGGTCGAGTATTGGAGCAGCTTGCCTACTGATGAAGGTGCGACGTTCGACAAGGTCGTGGAGATGGATGCGGCGCAGCTTTCGCCGTTTGTGACGTGGGGAACGAATCCAGGAATGGTTGCGCCAGTTACCGGGCGCGTGCCTGAGGTTGGGAGTTTGATGGACGCTGACCGTCGCGCTACTGAACTGGCTTTGCAGTATATGGGGTTGGAGCCGGGGAAGCGTATTGAAGACATCGGGATCGATCGCGTGTTTATTGGGTCGTGCACGAATTCTCGGCTGGAGGATCTGCGGGCGGCGGCGCGGGTTGCCAAGGGTCATCATGTGAATGCGACAGTACGCGCGATGGTGGTACCGGGATCGCAGACGGTGAAGCGGGCGGCGGAAGAGGAAGGACTGCATCGAATTTTTCTGGATGCGGGATTTGAATGGAGAGAGTCGGGGTGCTCGATGTGTTTGGGAATGAATCCGGATATTTTGCAGCCGGGCGAGAGATGCGCTTCGACCAGCAACCGGAATTTTGAAGGGCGGCAGGGACGCGGGGGACGAACGCATCTGGTGAGTCCGATGATGGCCGCGGCGGCGGCGATTGCCGGGCATTTTACCGATATTCGGGAGTGGAAGTTCCGGTAGAAAAGTTTAATCGCGGAGAGCGCGAGAAAGGCCGCGGAGAACGCGGAGGGATTTGATGCAAGCATTTCGGCAACATCGCGGGCTTGTCGCTCCGTTGGAGCGGATCAACGTTGATACGGACCAGATCATCCCAAAGCAGTTTTTGAAGCGGATTGAGCGGACTGGTTTTGGCCAGTTTTTGTTTTACGATTGGCGGTTCGCGGCTGACGGAAAGAAGAATGGCGGGTTTATTCTCGACGAGCCTCGGTATGCGGGCGCCAGCATTCTGGTTGCGGGGAAGAATTTTGGCTGCGGGTCTTCGCGCGAGCATGCGGTCTGGGCGCTGGCAGATTTCGGATTCCGCGCCGTGATTTCGTCTTCCTTTGCGGACATCTTCGCCAACAACGGCACCAAGAACGGTTTTCTTACCGTTCGCCTTCGCGAAGATGAAGCAGCGGAGCTGATGCGGCGCGCCCTCGACGTCAACGACTACCAGCTCAGCATTGATCTGGAGCAGTGCGAAGTGCGCGACGATCAGGGATTTCTCGCCAAGTTTGCGATCGATGAATTTGTGCGCCATTGTTTGCTGAATGGGCTGGATGATATCGGACTTACATTGCAGCATGAGACCGAGATTGCCGCTTATGAAGCGCGGCATCCGGCGCCGACGGCACTGAGCTAGCAGCGGAACTTCGCACCGCGAACAGGCGAGAGCCTGCCCTGCGTCTGCTGAATGGGTGCCAGTCTTCCACCTTGGTTTTCCTTAACGTTAACGTTTGGTCAAACCGAGTAAAGATTTGTAAAACTTTCGCCCCGGCCTTGACCTCTTCGTCGCCAGAGTTGATGCTGGTTTAGTGCGGTTTTACTATTGCCGCCTGCATTCCGGTTCTCACCTGAGCCTCTCCAGCTTGGAGGACTTTAGTAAGGCCATTTGCCGCCTTTCCCTTGCGGAGTTGCCGCAACCGAATCGAAAATGAAAACGTCTAACAAATCGCACGTTCTGCGCCGAGTTTGTGGAAAGGCACATCCGACTGACATCGTGAAAATGATCAATTCATGTTCTCCTCGAAAAGAACGGCTGTTGGTTCTGCGCTCGCGGCTTGGACTCGTCTTGACGACGGCGCTGGGCGTGGTGTGCTTGCTGCTTTCCGGCTGCGGTGGCAGCGACTCCAAACAGCACCAAGCGCAAGCCGCCGGTCCGCGCGTGGTCTCGGTGTCGGTGGCCAAGGTGCAGCAGCAGGACATGCCGGTTTACCTGGTTGGGCTGGGATCCGTGACTGCGTTTTACACGGCGAACATCAAGAGCCGCGTTGACGGGCAGATCATGCGCGTCAACTTCCAGGAGGGCCAGACGGTAAAGCAGGGTGACCTCCTGATCGTGATCGATCCGCGGCCCTTCGAGGTGCAGCTGGAACAGATGCAGGCACAGCTGTTCAAGGACCAGGCGACGTTGCGCGATGCCCGGCTGAACCTGGAGCGCTATACCACGCTGATTCCGTCGGGGAGCATTGCGCAGCAGCAGGTGGACACGCAGAAGTCGTTGGTGGATCAGCTGGATGGCCAGGTGCGCACCGATCAGGCCCAGATCGATAACGCCAAACTACAGCTTGTCTACTGCAATATCACGGCACCGTTTACCGGGCGCGTGGGGTTGCGGCAGGTGGATCCGGGAAATATTGTTCATGCGGCTGATACGAATCCCATGCTGATCCTCACGCAGTTGCAGCCGATTGCGGTGACTTTTACTTTGCCCGAGGATGAGTTGCCGACGGTGGCGCAACACATGAAAAACTCGACGCTGCTGGTGGAGGCCTACAGCCGCGACGATCAGACCAAGCTGGCGACGGGCAAACTGCAGACCATTGACAACCAGATCGACCAGACCACAGGGACCGCCAAGCTGAAAGCCGTTTTCGATAACAAAGACAATCAGCTCTGGCCCAATCAGTTTGTGAATGCGAATCTGCTGCTGGAGACGCGGAAGAACAGCACGGTGCTGCCCACGGCTGCGATCCTGCGCGGTCCGCAGGGAACGTTCGTTTATCTCGTGAAACCGGATAAGACCGTTGAAGCGCGCGCGGTGACCGTGTCGGTGACTCAAGGCAACAATACGGCCATTGCAAGCGGGCTTGTTCCCGGAGACGTGGTGGTGACGGACGGCCAGGACAAACTGCAGACCGGCAGCAAGATCGAGTTCCGCAGCGCCGGCGCAGGTAACAGTGCCGGCGGAGCAAACGGCAGCAAGGGATCGGGAACTCCGGCTTCATGAGTCCTTCACGATTATTCATTCTCCGGCCGGTGGCGACCACGCTGTTGATGGTGGGCGTGCTGCTGGTGGGGTGGGTCGCGTTCCTGCAACTGCCCGTTTCGGCGCTGCCCGAAGTCGATTACCCGACCATTCAGGTTGTCACGTTTTATCCTGGGGCAGATCCCGAGGTGATGGCGTCGTCCGTCACTTCCCCGTTGGAGCGGCAGTTCGGGCAAGTTCCGGGATTGAGCCAGATGACCTCGACGAGTTCATTTGGCAGTTCGGTCATTACTCTGCAGTTTGCCCTCGACCAGAATATCGACGTCGAAGAACAGCAGGTGCAGGCGGCGGTGAACGCGGCATCTACCTACCTGCCCGGGGATCTGCCGAATCCTCCGATTTACAACAAAGTAAATCCGGCCGATGCTCCGATTCTCACGCTGGCCATGACTTCAGACTCGCTGGCGTTGTCGAAGGTGGAGGATCTCGCCGACACCGCACTGGCGCAGAAAATTTCGCAGCTGCCGGGCGTGGGGCTGGTTTCCATCAGCGGCGGACAAAAGCCGGCGGTCCGAGTACAGGTTAACCCGACCGCACTTGCTTCCTACGGATTAAGCCTCGAGGACGTTCGCACGGCGCTGGCCCAGGCCAACGTGGATCAGGCCAAGGGCGTGATCGATGGGTCGAGGCAGTCGTACACCATCGGCGCCACCGACCAGCTCTTGTCTGCCGATCAGTACAAGCCGATCGTCATCGCCTATCGCAACGGAGCGCCGGTGAGGCTGAGCGACGTGGCCAACGTGATTGACGGCACGGAGAACACGCGGCTCGCGGCGTGGATGAATCAGACTCCTGCAGTCATCGTGAACATCCAGCGGCAGCCGGGGGCGAACATCATCAGCGTCGTCGACCGGATCAAAAAGTTGCTGCCGCAGTTGCAGGCATCGCTGCCTTCGGCGGTAAAGATGCAGATTCTCACCGACCGGACCACGACGATTCGCGCGTCGGTGAAAGATGTCGAGTTCGAACTGGCCTTGACCATCGTGCTGGTGGTCATCGTTATTTTCTTCTTCCTGCGGAATCTGCGGGCCACGTTCATTCCCAGCGTGGCCGTTCCGCTGTCGATCGTGGGCACGTTCGGTGTGATGTACCTGCTGGGATACAGCTTGAACAACCTCACGCTGATGGCGTTGACCATTTCCACTGGATTCGTGGTCGATGACGCCATCGTGATGATTGAAAACATCGACCGCTACCTGGAAGCCGGAGACTCGCCGCTGGATGCGGCGCTCAACGGGTCGGGGCAAATTGGATTCACCATCGTCTCCCTCACGGTGTCGCTTATTGCCGTACTCATTCCGCTGTTGTTTATGGGCGACATTGTGGGCCGGCTATTCCGCGAATTCGCGGTTACATTGGCAGTCACCATTCTGGTTTCGGCGGGGGTTTCGCTGAGCCTGACGCCGATGATGTGCGCCAAGCTGCTCAAGCACCGCAAGGAAGGCGAGAAGGGCCGCTTCTACGAGGTCACGGAAGACTATTACAACCGGGTGATTGCATATTACGGCCGCACTTTGAAATGGGTGTTGAAGCACCAGACGGCAACCTTGTTTGTAACTTTCGGAACGCTGGTTCTCACGCTGGTTATGTACGTGGTTGTGCCCAAGGGGTTTTTCCCGGTGCAGGATACAGGCGTGATTCTGGGGATTTCGGAAGCTCCGGACAGTATTTCGTTTGATGCGATGTCGCAGCGCCAGCAGGAACTGGCGAAAGTGATTCTCAAAGACAAAGATGTAGAGAGCTTGTCGTCTTTCATCGGCGTGGATGGCACGAATACGACTCCGAACAGCGGCCGCATTCAGATCAACCTGAAGCCGCGCGATGAGCGCAGCGACGATGCGTCTGCGATCATCCGGCGAATGCAGCCGGAATTGGCCAATGTAAGCGGTATCACGCTCTACATGCAGCCCGTGCAGGATTTGACGGTGGAGGATCGAGTGAGCCGCACGCAGTTCCAGTACTCGATTGAAGATGCGGACGCGCAAGAGCTGGCGCAATGGACTCCGAAGCTGGTGGAGAAATTGCGCGCGGCGCCGGCGCTGCGCGACGTGGCTACGGACCAACTCAATGGCGGACTCAAGACCAACCTCACCATCGACCGCGACACGGCGTCACGGCTGGGAATCCTTCCGCAAGCCATCGACAACACGCTTTACGACGCCTTCGGGCAGCGGCAGGTTTCCATCATCTTTACGCAGTTGAACCAATACCACGTGGTGCTGGAAGTGATGCCGAACTTCGCCAAGACTCCCGAGGCGATGAACGACGTGTACATTCGTCCTTCCAGCACTCTACCCAATACCGGCGCGCCCACCGCCAATGCAGCCGCAGCGACCACCAGCGGGAACCCGGTTCCGATCACGACTTTTGTCAAGATGCATTCGAGCAGTACGCCCCTCTCTGTGAATCACCAGGGGCAGTTTCCGGTTGTGACACTTTCATTCAACCTGGCGCCGGGAGCCTCTTTGGGCGACGCCACGAAGGCCATCCAGGACGTGGAGAAGGAAATCCAGATGCCGGCGAGCATTCACGCCGCCTTTCAAGGAACGGCGGCCGCATTTCAGAATTCGCTTTCGAGCGAGCCGTTCCTGATTCTCGCCGCAATTATCACGGTCTACATCGTGCTGGGAGTGTTGTATGAGAGCTACATTCATCCCATCACGATTCTCTCGACGCTGCCCTCGGCCGGCGTGGGGGCGATTTTAGCGTTGCAGATCACGCGCAACGATCTGACGGTGGTGGCGCTGATCGGCATCATCCTGCTGATCGGAATCGTGAAGAAGAACGCCATTATGATGATCGACTTTGCTCTTGAAGCTGAGCGTGAGGAGCACAAGCCGCCGGAGGAAGCGATTTTTCAGGCGTGTTTGCTGCGCTTCCGTCCCATCATGATGACGACGATGGCGGCGCTGCTTGGCGGTTTGCCGCTGGCGCTGGGATCAGGAACGGGCGCGGAGTTGCGGCGCCCCCTGGGCATCACCATCGTGGGCGGATTGTTGCTGAGCCAATTGCTCACGCTTTACACCACACCGGTGGTTTACCTGTGGTTTGATCGGCTGGCGCATCGGTTTGAGCGGTACAGGATCGGCAATCCGATTCCGCACGAATTCCCGGCGGATTAGAGGAATGTCGGAGTGCAGGCGAATAAGGAAGCGAGCCAAACGCGCGATTCATGCGTCGCGCAGCTCGCCCAGGTCCTGCGGTGGGCAAAAGCGCCGCCTCAGGATGACATCCATTAAACGATGAGTATCTCGGCTCCATTTATCCGGCGTCCGATTGGCACGTCGCTGCTGGCGGCGGCGTTGCTGCTTTCCGGGATACTTGCCTTTAATTACCTGCCGGTGGCTTCGCTACCGAGAGTGGACTTCCCCGTGATCGGCGTTGGAGCCGGTTTGCCAGGAGCAGATCCAGAAACCATGGCTTCTGCTGTGGCTACGCCACTGGAGCGGCAGTTCGGACGCATTGCGGCCGTGAACCAGATGACCTCGACCAGCCAGTTGGGCTCGACCAGCGTCATTCTTGTATTTGATTTGAATCGCGACATCAATGCCGCAGCCCGCGATGTGCAGGCGGCCATTAATGCCGCGCGCAGCCAGCTTCCAGCCAACTTGCCGAGCAATCCAACCTATCGCAAGGCCAACCCGGCGGACGCACCAATTATGATCCTGGCGCTGAGTTCGGATACCCAGACGGTGCCGCAGATGTACGACGCGGCCGACTCGATCCTGGCGCAAAAGCTCTCGCAGGTGACGGGAGTAGGACAGGTCTTCGTCTTTGGTGCAGCGCAGCCTGCAGTGCGTGCGGAAGTAAACCCGATGTTGCTCAACAAACTCGGGGTTGGGCTGGATACGGTTCGCAACGCGCTCAATCTGGCAAATGCGAACCGAGCCAAGGGACAAGTGTCGGACGAAAAAACGTCCTGGACGTTGAGCGACAACGATCAATTGTTTACGGCGGATCAATACCGTCCGCTGATCGTTGCCTACCGCAACGGCGCGCCGGTGCGACTGGGAGATGTGGCGAGGGTCGAGAATTCGGTTGCGGACGTTCGCAATATCGGACTGCTCGGCAACGCGAAAGATCCCGGGGCTGGCGCAAAACCGAGCGTTCTGGTTGTCATCTTCCGGCAGCCCGGAGCCAACGTCATCGAAACGGTGGACCGGGTCACTTCATTGATGCCGTACTTGCAATCGTCGATTTCGCCTGCGATTACCCTGACCGTCGCCATGGACCGCACGGTCACGGTGCGCGCTTCGGTCAAGGACATTGAATCCACTCTGCTGATCTCGACCGTTCTCGTAATTCTGGTGGTGTTTGCGTTTTTGCGAACGGTGCGGGCGACGATTATTCCCAGCATCGCCGTGCCGCTTTCGCTGGTGGGCACGTTCGCCGTCATGTACCTGCTGGGTTACAGTCTGGATAATCTGTCGCTTATGGCATTGGCGATTTCCACTGGATTCGTGGTCGACGACGCCATCGTCGTACTGGAAAACATTACCCGCTATGTGGAGCGCGGCATGGGTGCGGTGGAGGCGGCGTTCAAAGGAGCGGCAGAAATTGGGTTTACCGTCCTTTCCATGAGCACGTCGCTGGTCGCAGTGTTCATCCCGTTGCTGATGATGGGGGGAATCGTGGGGCGGCTGTTTCGCGAGTTCGCGGTCACGCTGAGCATTGCGATCGGCGTTTCGTTGCTGGTCTCGCTGACCACTACTCCCACGATGTGCGCCAAATTCCTGCACCCGCCAGAAAAAGATGAGCGCCATAATATCTTCTATCGTGTCAGCGAAAGAATTTTTGACAAGACACTGGAAGCGTACCGCCATGGACTGAAACTGGTTCTGGATTATCAGCTGATCACTTTGATCGTGACCATCCTGGTGGCGTGCCTGAGTGTGTATCTCTACACCATCGTGCCCAAGGGCTTCTTCCCGCAGCAGGATACAGGGCGCATCGGGGGATCGGTACAGGCGGCGCAGGATATCTCATTTCAGGCGATGCGTGGCAAGATGGAGCAGTACCTGAAGATTGTGATGACCGATCCCGCAGTGAGCACGGTCGTGGGGTTCGCCGGAGGGAATACGGTTTCCAATCAGGGCCGGTTCTTCATCATGTTGAAGCCGCTGGCGGAACGCTCCAAGTGCCCGGGGCTTCATTTCTGGCAGTCTTGCCCCAACGTTTCGGCCGACGATGTGATCAACCGTCTTCGCCACAAGCTGGCGGTCGTGCCGGGAGCGACGCTCTTTCTGCAGTCCTATCAGGATCTCACCATCGGAGGACGCTTTGGAGGCGCGCAATACCAGTACACGCTGCAAGGCGAGAGTCTCGAAGATTTGAACAACTGGTCGCCACGGCTATTGGAGAAACTGCGGCAGTTGCCTGGGCTGGCCGACGTGAATACCGATCAGCAGGATCGTGGTTTGCAGGCGAAGCTGGTCATCGATCGCGATACCGCCAGCCGGTTGGGAGTTAGTCCGCAGGATCTTGACAACGCTCTTTATGACGCGTTCGGGCAGCGCCAGGTATCCACCATGTACCGCCCGCTCAATCAGTATCACGTGGTTATGGAGGTTGCGCCCGAGTTCCAGCAAACCACTGAGGCTTTGCAGAACATTTATTTGCGCGCCTCCAACGGCAACCCCATTCCGTTGTCGGCGTTCACCCGTTTCGTTCCTTCCAATACGCCTTTGGCGGTGAATCATCAGGGGCAGATCCCGTCGGTCACGATTTCATTCAATTTGCCCCCCGGGGTTTCTCTTGGGCAGGCGACACTGGCCATCGAAGAAGCGCAGCGTTCCATCGGTTTCCCTCCTACGATCCACGCCAGCTTCCAGGGCACAGCGGCTGCCTTCAAGGATTCGCTCTCCAGCGAACCGATCTTGATTCTTACCGCGCTGATCGCGGTATATATCGTGTTAGGGATGTTGTATGAGAGCTACATTCATCCCATCACGATTCTGTGGACGCTGCCTTCGGCGGGTGTGGGCGCCCTGTTGGCACTGCGGCTGACGCACAATGAGCTTAACGTGATTGGCACGATCGGCATCATCCTGCTGATCGGGCTGGTGAAGAAGAATGCCATTATGATGATCGATGTGGCGCTCGACGTAGAGCGCACTCAGGGAAAGAAACCGGCCGAGGCCATTTATGATGCCTGCCTGCTCCGCTTCCGCCCAATCATGATGACAACCATGGCTGCGCTGTTGGGAGGGCTGCCACTGGCGCTCGGCAGGGGCGTTGGTTCGGAGTTGCACCGCCCTCTCGGCATTACAATCGTTGGCGGACTGATTGTCAGCCAGGCGCTTACTTTGTTTACCACTCCCGTCGTCTATGTATATCTCGACCGCTTCCGAATGTTTTTGCGGTCTTTGCGCGGCGGGGAAGACACTTCTTTGGCGGAAGGTTCTTCCGGCGATCCCAGGCCGAGCCCCGCACACTGAGCGATTGGACTCCTGGTCGGTCCTTTGAAAGTGTGCTCGAAAAGAGCATGTGTACAACCTGCTTTCATGTGCGCAGCATGGCGGGACTGAATAAAGCCAGGAAACGTATGCCGTCCTCAGAGGCCCCACACCACATGTGCGCTGGGCCGTACCGAAGGGAAGCGACCCCCTTTTTCTTCGCAGTCACCGTATGATAGGGGATACCTTTCCCTGCTGGATTTTCCCGGCAGGGGTATTATTGTTTTTCGCTCTCATATTCTCTCAGGAGTTACGGATGCTTCAGAAGGCGTTGGTTTTGGTGTTTGCGGTTGCGGGCATCATTAGTTCCATCAGTTGCGGCAAGGGTACGAGCCACTACGTCTATGCGACCGTCCCGGCCGCAAATCAGATTTTCGCCTACCGGGAAGACTCCAACACGGGCGAACTCACGTTGCTCTCGGGAAGTCCGTATCCTGCAGGCGAGGGAGCACATTCCGTAGTTCTCCATCCTTCGGGGAAATTCTTGTACGTGGCGAATCCTGGCCAGCTCGAAAACGACATTTCCTTGTTCGATATCGGCAGCGACGGCGTTTTGACCGAAATCACCCCGCGGACACCAATCGGAGTAAACGCCTCGCAGCCCGAATTCCTGGCCCTGGACCCCGCCGGCAATTACCTTTATGTGGCGAATACCTTATCGAATAACATTTCGGTTTTCTCGATCGACAGCAGCACTGGCGCTCTCACACAGCTTGCCAATTCCCCCTTCGCGGTTGGGTTGCCGCCGCTGAATATGCAAGTGACGCCCTCGGGCAGCTTTCTTTACGTCACCACATCAGGCCAGTCTGGTGGGTTCATCTTTGGCTTCAGCGTGAATGCGGGAGTACTTACATCGCTTGGCTCCCCCACCAGCAGCATCGGGGAAAACCCCAACGGGCTTGCAATTGACCCGAGTGGCACCCATCTGTACACCGCGAACACCGCGCCGAACACTATCTCCATTTTCTCCATTGGTTCGTCGGGCGCGCTGTCCCTGGTGCCCGGCGCTCCTCTGAATCTGCCCCAAAACGATATCTCTCCGATTTCGCTGATTCTCGATAGCAAAGGAGCGTATCTCTACGTGGCCAATGAGGGATCCAGCAACGTTGCCGTGTATTCGATTGGCTCCAGCACAGGACTGCCCGTGCTTACCGGTTCCAACGGCACAGGTGCTTACTTCACTGCGGGCAACCCCAGCATTCTGGCGTCCGACCCGAATGGCGAATATTTGTTTGTGGGGAACCAGGGCTCCGGGGCAGGGATTGAGTCATTTAGCGTGAGTAGCGGCGGTTTGACCGATATCTTTACATATCACGTCGGGAATACGCCCACTTCGATCGTGGTGTTGCAGTAGGTGAACAGAACCATGTCTGTGCCTGGCAAGCCGTTTTACGGGCCAATGACAAACAAAAATTTCCAACTCTGCGACAATAGCTAGACTGGCACGAGGTTCCCGTGTTGCCATCGCGGGGCCAACACCGAATCGGGGAAGGCTTCCCGCATTCGGTTTGCTGTGGAGTTAATTCACTGAGACAGCCTTCAGGAGCCACAACATGAGGATCGCAAGCGCTGCAAGCGCCTTCCCGAAGCACTACTATACCCAGAAAGTCCTTCTCGAACGGCTGCAGGATTACTGGGGCGACCAACTCAAGAATCCTCTGCTGCTCGCACGCCTGCATCGCAATGTAACTGTGGATGGCCGCTACCTCGCGATTCCCGCGGAGCAATACGTGGACATCAAGACCTGGGGCGAGGCCAATAATATCTGGATCAGGGTGGCGCAGGAACTGGGGGAGCAGGCTCTCTGCCGTGCCCTGCAGACCGCCGGATTGCAGCCGAGCGATCTGGGAGCGCTGTTGTTCACGACTGTCACCGGGGTTGCGAGCCCGTCGATCGACGCCCTGCTGATCAACCGCATGGGGCTTCCGGCCAACATTCGCCGGACGCCGATTTTTGGTTTGGGATGCGTGGCCGGCGCCGCCGGAATCGCACGCTCCGCCGATTATGTACGCGCCTATCCGAAGCAGGCGGCTGCTCTCGTGTCGGTCGAGCTTTGCTCGCTCACCCTGCAGCGGGAGGATCTATCGGTTGCAAACCTGATCTCGTCGGGACTTTTCGCCGATGGCGCGGCGGCCGTGATTGTGACTGGGCCGGAATTTGAATCCTCAGGGCAAGAGATTTCGGGGCCCAAGATTCTAGCTACTCGATCTGTGTTTTATCCCAGCACCGAGGAAATGATGGGCTGGGATATTTCCGAGAAGGGTTTCCGAATCATACTGTCTACCGAGGTTCCGACTCTGATTCGAGAAAATCTGGGACGGGATGTGGATGCATTTCTGGCGGACAACGGGCACAAGCGAGACGACCTTAAGAGCTTCGTTCTGCATACCGGAGGACCGAAGGTGCTCGATGCTTCGGCTGACGCGTTGGGATTGCACAACGGACAGCTCGATGCTTCATGGGATTGCCTGCGGAAGGTGGGGAATCTTTCTTCGGCGTCCGTGCTGTGCGTGCTTGAAGACGTGATGAAGAACCGGCGTCCTGACCCGGGCTCGCTGGGCCTGCTGGCCGCCATGGGACCGGGGTTTTGCTCCGAGCTTTTGCTTCTGCAGTGGTGAGGTCGCGTTAGTTGCTGAATTCGACAGATGTCTTCGTGATTGGCGGCGGCAATTGCCGCACGTCAGCAGGGATTCCGCGTTGTGGTCGCCGACGGAGCGAAGCCGCCAATTGACAAGGCCTGCGGTGAAGCGCTGATGCCCGACGCGATCACAGCGCTGGAGCGACTGGGAATTGCAGTGCCTGCAGCTGAGGCCTGTCCCGTTCGCGGTGTTCGCTTTCTTAGCTCTGCATTGTCTGCAGAAGCGGACTTTCCTTCGGGTGAGCGCGGCCTCTCCATTCGCCGGACCGCATTGCATCGCATCATGATCGAACGGGCGGCTGGGCTGGGAGTTGACCTGCTGTGGCAGAGCGTGGTCACGGGAATTTCCAGAGAGGCAGTTCAGCTTGGGGACCGTATGGTTCGGGCGCGGTGGATTGTGGGAGCCGATGGCGCCAACTCGCGCGTGCGGCGCTGGGCGAGGCTCGACGCCCAGTCGCGAACCAACCTTAGGTATGCGTTTCGCCGGCATTATCGCGGTGCGCCCTGGACCGACCGCATGGAAATATATTGGGGCAAGTACAGTCAGGGCTATGCCATGCCCGTGGGCAATGATGAAGTCTGCGTGGCTGTGGCCTCACACAATCCTGAGCTGCGCCTGGATGAATCGCTCCCTACGTTCCCGGAACTCGCTGCCCGCGTTCGCGGGATGGAAACGTCCTCCGTTGAAAGAGGTTCAGTTTCTGCCAACCGCAAGCTGAAGCGCGTCTGGCGAGGAAATGTTGCATTGATCGGGGATGCCTCCGGCACCGTCGATGCGATCACTGGGCAAGGTCTGGGTCTTGCCTTCAGCCAAGCCGTGGCGCTGACCGACTGTCTCGTTTCCGGCAACCTTGCGGGTTACCAGGCCGCGCACCGTCAACTGGCTCTTCGTCCCTTACTGATGGCGCGATTGATGTTGACCCTCGATGGCCGTCGCAGGGTTCAACAACGTACGATTCAGTCTTTTCGCGAACATCCCGAGGTTTTTCGCAGATTGCTGGCCCTGCACGTAGGATCTCTCTCGCCGGTTCACCTTGCCCTCGATGGGCTTACTTTAGGGTGGGGATTGTTGACGGCGTGACACAGGAATTGCGCGCTAAATCAAAATCCATCCTGCGGCGATATTCCCTTACCTTCGGTGCATTCGTAGCATCGTCCTGCGGCGAGGTTGGTGTAATCTTCGGTTCTTCCGCTGGGCCAGGTGATGACGACGCGCTCGACCCGATCGCGTTTCTCAAGGCCGAATGTAACCGGAAGTTCAGACTGCGACAGATAGCTGGATCCACTTTTCACCATGCGCGACTGGCTCAAACCGCCGGCGAAGACGCGCACGGTTGCGCCGATTCCGTCACGGTTCGACTTTGTACCGACCAGGCGAAAACGAATGCTGCGATTTCCCGCGAGCTGATCATTCCGGTAGAGATAGGCGGGGCCGTTATTCGTGGTCAGCAGCAGGTCGAGATCGCCATCGCGATCGAAGTCCGCATAGGCCAGCCCGCGCCCCACCTTGGGATGATCGAATCCGCCGCCGACCTCGGCGGCGATGTCGTGAAAATGTCCCTTGCCATTGTTGAGAAATAATTGCGGCGGCTGAGCGTAGCCCACGTTGCCGCGAATGTTGCGAACCGTCTCGTCGATGTGGCCGTTGGCTACGGCAAGATCGAGCCAACCGTCGAGATTGGCATCGAGAAAAATACATCCGAACCCCAAACTGTTTTTGGAGGCCAAGCCCACGCCCGCCTGCGCCGCAATGTCTTCGTAGGCTTTGCCTCCAAATTCGTAGAGGCCTGTCATTTCATTGTCGAAATTTGTGATGGCCACGCCGGAATGCCCCGAGTTGGTGAAATCAGCGGCGTCCACGCCCATGCCGGCGCGGGCTTTGCCCTCGCTGCTGAAGGCCAGTCCAGCCTCGACGGCAGCATCTTTGAAAGTCCCATTGCGCTGATTTCGGTAGAGCTTGTTGGGTTGAGTGTCGTTTGCCACCAGCAGATCGGCCCATCCGCTCTGGTCTTGATCGAGCATGGCGGCGCCCAGAGATTTTGAACTGCTGTCGAAAATGCCGCTGGAGGCGGTGACGTCTTCGAAGGTGCCGTTGCCGCGATTGTGAAACAGCCAGCAAGTTTCTCCGCGGTAGGCCTCGGGCGTGCAATAGGATTTGTGCTTGCCGTCGAGGCTGCAGAACACATCGTGCTCCGGCGACCACTTCACATAGTTGCAGACAAAAAGGTCGAGCAGGCCGTCACGGTCGTAATCAAACCAGAGAGCGGAGGTGCTGAAACCCAGACGTTTTCCCAGGCCGCTGGTGTTGGTTACGTCCGTGAACGTTCCTTTGCCGGTGTTGTGGAATAGGCGATTCTGGCCGACACAGGTGACCAGGATGTCGGCAAAGCCGTCATTGTCATAGTCACCGGCAGCCACACCCATGCCATACATTTCGATATCGAGTCCGGCACGGACGGTGACATCGGTGAAGGTGCCGTTTCCGTTGTTGTGGTAAAGACTCAGCGTGGAGCGGCGCTGCTTGTGGCCGGGCCAATCCATGCCGTTGATGAGAAGAATGTCCTGCCAGCCGTCACGGTCGTAATCGAGAAAGGCGCAACCGGAACCGAGAGTCTCAGGCAGGAACTTCCCTCCAAAGGCGCCGCTGTTGTGCTGAAACTGAATGCCCGCGCTCGACGTTACATCAACCAAGAGAAAGCCGGGGGAAGCGGTTGGGCCGAGCGCCGCGTCCAGAGCCCTCAGCAGCGGCAAGTGTGATACCGACGCCAGCCCTGCCGCTCCCCGCAGAAAGGTTCTGCGATTCACGGAACGTTTACCAGCCCGGCGCGAATGGCGTAAACCACAAGCTCGGCAGTTTTGTGGATGCCGAGCGCATTCATGATGTTGGCGCGATGCACAGCAACCGTGTTGGCGCTGAGGTCGAGTGCAGAAGCGATTTCCTTGTTTGACTTGCCGTTGACAATCATTTGCAGGACTTCGAGTTCCCGCGGAGTCAGACCGGAGCTGCGTTCACCTTTAAGCCCGGAATGCGGTTCCACCTGTGGATCAAAAATTGTTTCACCGTTGGCTATGCGCCTCACGGCTGGGCCCAGTTCGAGGTTCATCGCGTTCTTGAGGATGTATCCCTTGGCGCCGGCTTCGATTGCCTGCCGCACCCAGGTGCTTTCCGAATGCATGCTGAGCATGAGAACCGCAGTCTCGGGCAACTCATCGAGAATTTGGCGGGTTGCATCCAGGCCGTTCATTGTGGGCAAAGCGCAGTCCATGACGATGACGTTTGGTTTCAGTTCGCGCGCGAATCTGATGGCCTCGTCGCCATCGCTGGCCTCGCCCACAACGGCTATATCGGGTTCATCCTCCAACATGCGCCGGAAACCCCGTCGCACCAAGCCGTGGTCATCTACCAGCAGCACTGTGATTTTCTTTGTCATATTTATCTTTATGTCTTTAATCTTGTCTACCTTTGATCTTTGCCTCTGGATTCGACTTTCTCGCTGGGCACAGTTAAGTGCAACAATGTGCCGCCCGCAGCGGGAGTCGAAAACACAATTCGTCCGCCTATCAATTCCGAACGCTCGCGCATCGCGACTAAGCCGATGCCCTGTTTCGCCGGCCTTCCGCTGAAGCCTAAGCCGTGATCCTCCACTTCCAACTCTAACGTCGCAGGCAGAAAACACAATCGTACCCATGCCTGCTTTGTGCCGGAGTGCCGCGCCACGTTGTTCAGAGCTTCCTGCAGGATGCGATAAATCTGTACCGCGGCGTTCCCACCCACTGCAAACGCCACACCCTGCTTCTCATAGGATATGGCAATTCCGGTCTGTCTTTCCACGGTGGGGATGTACCAGTCGAGTGTGGCCTCCAGCCCAACCTCGTCCAACATCACGGGATGCAACGCCTGAGACAGGCTGCGGACGCGATCCAGCGTATCCTGCGCGACCTGCTGGACTTCTTGCAAGTCGCCGCGCAAAGATGATCCTTCGGGAGCGTGAGCACCGGCGCGGCCGAGCATCGATCCCATCGCGGTGAGAATCTGGCCGAACTCATCGTGCAATTCGCGTGAGATGTAGCGCAAAGTTGACTCCTGCGTGGCAATGAGTTTCTGTGCCAGTTCGCTGCGCCGCTCTGAAAGTTCTGCCATGCGGGCAAAGAGCCGCCGGTTCCAGCGGAGCATGGAAAATCCTGTCAGCAGGATCGCGGCCAGCGTCGCCGCCAGAAACACATACACCTGACGCTGCACCCGATCGTAGATCTCGACAATATGTTGCGCCGCTTGTTCTTCATTCCCGCTGTTCTGCACCAGCAGTCGCGCCACGGTTGCGCTCAAAGCCTCCTGCCGCGCTTGCAGCGAAAGCTGGATCTCTGCCCTCGCATCCTTTTCCTTGCCCTCGCGAGCCAGAGCAAACACGCGGTTGACCGCATCCCAGAATTGTGTGAGCGAACTGCTTAACGAAGCGCTCTGTTCGGTTGTCCGAGTCGCAGGCGCTAGTGCGGCTTCGAGGCGCATGGCATCGTCCAGGTCGGTACGAATGCGTTGGAACTGTGCCGACCACGCTGTCAAAGGATAGGGTTCGTCGTTGCCGATCATGTCGCGCATGGCTATCGCGAGCAGATTCAGGTCGTTTTGAATGCGCAGCAACTGCAGAGAATTCCTGCGATTGCGGTCGATCAGTTCGGACTGAAGCTTGCGCAAACCCGCCACATGCCACGTGATATAAGCGGAGTAAGCCACGACCGCCGCGAGCGTGACAAAAAGCCCGAGCAGCAAGCCCAGGGTTGGAGAGCGTTCCGGCGAAAGCGGGCGTGGCACGCCCCGAGGATACAACGGCGGGCCCAAACGTGTCACAATGCAGTAATAATGAAGCGAGTCGGGCTTCAGCGGAGTCCAATTACAGATTGAGTACCGATCCCAAACCACCCCAGAAGCCCCCGAAAGTCCAGAGACTCCGTGCCGTTCTGCCGGAAATCTGGAAGCTGATGCGCCCGCGGCGCTTGTTGCTTGTGTTGGGGTTTGTGTTGATGGTGATCAACCGCGTCGCGGCGCTGGTGTTGCCTTATTCCACCAAGTTCCTGATTGACACCGTGATCACCAAGCATCACATGGACAAACTGCGGCCGCTGGTTTTGCTTGTATTGGCGGCTACGGTGGTGCAGGGGCTTACGTCGTTTTCGCTGACGCAATTGTTATCAAAGGCGGCGCAGCGCTTGATCGCGGAGTTGCGCGAACAGGTGCAGGTACACATCTCCCGCCTGCCGGTTGCGTTTTACGACGGCAATAAAACTGGCAATCTGGTGTCGCGCATCATGAGCGATGTAGAGGGCGTGCGCAACCTGTTGGGCACGGGCCTGGTGGACTTCGCCGGCGGATTGGTTACTTCTGGGATCGCGCTGGTCTTGTTGTTCCGCACCAGCCCGCAGATGACGCTGATCGCGGTTGGTTCGCTGCTGTGTTTTGCGGTGGCGCTGAATAAAGCCTTCGCGACCATCCGGCCGATTTTTCGCGAGCGCGGCAAGATTAACGCAGAGGTCACTGGCCGGCTTACGGAATCGCTGGGCGGCGTGCGCGTGATCAAGGGATATCACGCGGAAGAACGAGAGGAAGCCATCTTTGCCACGGGCGTGCGCCGACTTCTCGATAACGTGATGCGCACGCTGACCGCGACCTCGGTCATGAGTCTTTCAGCAAGCGTGCTGCTGGGATGCGTGGGCGCGGTCACGATGTATGTCGGCACGCATCAGATCGCTGCTGGCACGCTGACCGTCGGCGGTTTTTTTTCCTACACATTGTTGCTGGGCTTTCTCGTGGCGCCCATTATGCAAATTGTTTCCATCGGGACTCAGCTCACGGAAGCTTTGGCGGGACTTGAACGGACGCAGGAAATTATGCGGGAGCGGCCGGAAGATCAGGATCCCACGCGTGCTGTGGCTCTGCGCGACATCGTGGGAAGGATCGAATTCGACCACGTGAGTTTCAGCTACGATGGAGTTCACGACGTGCTGCGCGATATTTCTTTTCGCGCCGAGCCTGGCACAGTCACCGCGCTGGTGGGATCCTCCGGCTCGGGTAAATCCACAACCATTGGCCTGATCTCCGCTTTTTATGTGCCCACCAAAGGCAGAATCCTTGTGGATGGGACGGATTTGAGCACGGTGCGGCTCGACTCTTACCGCACGCGCCTGGGAGTTGTGTTGCAGGAGTCTTTTTTGTTTGATGGAACGATTCGAGAGAATGTAATGTTTTCACGTCCCGGTGCTAGTGAAGAAGAGTTCCTGCGTGCCTGCCGCATCGCGCGCGTAGATGAATTCGCAGAGGCCTTCGCCGACAAGTACGACACCGTGGTTGGAGAGCGCGGCGTGAAGCTTTCTGGAGGCCAGCGGCAGCGGATTTCGATTGCCCGCGCAATTCTGGCCGAGCCGCGCATTCTGATTCTTGATGAGGCAACCTCGAGTCTTGACTCGGAATCGGAACAAATGATCCAGCACGGACTTTCTTATCTCATGCAGGGCCGGACTACCTTCGTGATCGCACACCGGCTTTCGACCATCCGCCGCGCTGACCAGATTCTGGTGATGGAGCAGGGGCAAATTGTGGAGCGAGGTACGCACGAACAACTTTATGCTGCGCAAGGCCGCTACTACGATCTCTACACCCGACAACATGGAGTAGAGGAGAACCTGTTTCTCGCGCCGGGCGAAGGCGACACGCTTGATGCGGAAGGGAACGGCAGCGCCGGCGCAGCGCGGAATGGCGACGTGAAGGCCACTGATGCATTGCGAGTGCTCAGAGGAGAGGTCCGCTAGCGTGATGAGTAGCGCTGATAGATATTCTCTGAGCGACACTCCGGTGATCGCTGAACAAACAGTCAAGGCTCCGGCGATTCGCGCGGAACAGCTTTGCCGTCACTACCGCATGGGCGAGACGCTCATTCGGGCCGTCGATGGCGTAACTCTCGACGTGCGCGTCGGTGAATTCGTCGCCCTGCTCGGTAGTTCGGGCTCCGGAAAATCTTCAGTATTGAATCTGATCGCGGGCCTGGATCGTCCCACCTCCGGCAGCGTGATTGTTCACGAACGAAATCTCGCCCAGCTCTCTCGCGAGGAACTCGCCCACTATCGCCTGCATACGGTGGGGATGGTTTTCCAGTCATTCAACCTCATCGCCAGCATGACGCTCGCGGAAAATGTGGAATTGCCCATGCGCTTTGCGGAGATCGATCGCGGGAAGCGTGACAGCCTGGCCCGCGAAGCTCTTGCGAGAGTTGGCCTGCAGGCGCGCAGGGATCATCGTCCCAGCGAACTCTCGGGCGGGGAGCAGCAACGTGCGGCCCTGGCTAGGGCTCTGATCAATCGTCCTCAGCTCTTGCTCGCCGACGAACCCACCGGCAATCTCGACAGCCACACCGGAACCGAGATCATGGATTTGGTTCGCGAGTTGAATCGGCAATTGGGAATGACGGTTGTAATGGTGACACACGAGCGTGCTTTGGCCGAGCGCTACGCGCAGCGGCTCATCTTCCTGGCGGATGGCAAATTGGTTGGCGATGAATCGAACTCAGCCGTGGCGGCTGTAGCGGGTGATGCCATCGCAGATGGAGGGCGCGCATGAAGCTTCCCGACCTCACCGAACTCGCCCTGCGCAATCTGCGCGAATCTCTGCTGCGAAACTCGCTGACCACTATCGGCATATCCGTGGGTGTCGCGTCGCTTGTTGCGATGCTTTCTCTAGGAGTAGGGCTGCAACAGCTCGCCTCGCGGCGGTTGATGAAGTCCGGATTGTTCGATACGGTCGTTGTCACTTCGCGCCGCGATCTGCGCAACTTCAATCGCGAGGAAGAACGCAGCGGGCCTGCGCCTGGCGAAAGCCGCATCCTCGACGAACCTACGCGGCAGGAGATCGAGCATCTGCCCGGCGTGTCTGAGGCTTATCCCGACATCCGCTTCATCACAGAGTTGCGCTACGAAGACAAACCGCATTTGACAATGATTGCGGCGCTGCCTGCTTCCGCCAAATCGAACGATGCGTTTGAATCAGTGCAAGGGAACTTCTTCTCTTCCGACGTAGCGCCCGAAGCGATCCTGCAGAAGGCATTCGCCGAAGAGTTACTGGGGAAGACTCCGAAACCCGGCGTGGACGTAACGAATGTGAAGGACCTGGCCGACCCTCTGCTTGGGAAAGAACTGACCATGCGCTACGCCCAGAGGGAGACAGCGAAGAGTGCATCTCCGACACAAGCCAGTGACAGCTCGGCTTCTGGGAGCCAGAGTGTTGCGGGTGCAGCATATTCGGTGGTTTCGCGCGAACAGATACTGAAAATTGTCGGCGTCGCCGATCTCGATCCCGAGAGCATGCGCGGGCCAACCCGGGCGCGAGTGTTTCTTCCGCTTGGACTGGCCGAGAGCCTGCACGTCATGCAGCCTACGGATCTGCGCGAAATTTCGCGGTCGGCAAGCGATCAGCCGGTTTATTCTTCAGTGAGCGTGCGAGTCAAAAACCCCAGCCAGGTGCAGAAGGTGGAAGATGCCATCAAGAAAATGGGCTTCAACACCTTTTCGATTCTTGATGCCAGCAAGAGCATTCAGCAATTCTTTAAGGTGCTGGACGTGTTTCTTGGAATCTTCGGAAGCCTTGCGCTGGCTGTCGCTTTCATCGGGATCGTAAACACGCTGGTCATGGCGATCCTCGAGCGCCGCCGCGAGATCGGCATTATGAAAGCCATCGGCGCCAGCGACCGCGACATTAAAAAACTTTTCTTCGCGGAAGCGGGCGCCATGGGCATTCTGGGCGGCATCGTGGGAGTCGCCCTCGGCTGGGCGATCGGGCAAGTCATCAACCTGGGGACCAATGTGTATCTGAAGAGTCAGTCTTTTCCGGCAGAACATTTCTGGTCGGTGCCGTGGTGGCTCGTAGGGTTTGCCTTGCTGTTTTCTTTTCTCGTGAGTCTAGCTGCCGGCCTTTACCCGGCAGGACGCGCCGCCCGGCTCGATCCGGTGCAGGCTCTACGCTACGAGTAAACTGAAACGAATGGATCGCCGGCTCCGAATTATCCTCCGGTTCGCGGTTTGTGCCGTTGCGCTTTCTGCGCATGGGCAAAGCCGCATCGACTGCGACGCGCTGAAGAGCCGCATTCTGAAACATCCGGTTCATTACTGCGTCTACCTTCCAGCTGGCTATGACGCCGGCGCTAACGATCACCCCGCATCGAGATATCCAGTGCTTTACTTCCTCCACGGCCTGGGCGACAACGAACGAACCCTCTTCAACAGCGGCGGATGGACGCTCTTCGACGATCTTCGACGGCAGCACAAGATGGGAGACTTCCTCATTGTCGCGCCAGAAGGCGGCCAGACGTTTTACATCAATTCCGCCGATGGTTCGGTGCGCTACAGTGATTTCTTCCTGCAAGAATTCATCCCGCTGATCGAAACGAAATACCGCATCAGCAAGGGCCGGAGAAATCGGGCGATCAGCGGCATCTCCATGGGTGGTTACGGTGCGCTGCGATTCGCTTTCGCTCATCCCGAAATGTTCTCCGCCGTCAGCGCGCAAAGCGCAGCGCTATTCACCGAGTCTCCCCAAGAACTGGACGCCGCGGCCAGCTCGGGCGCTGCCCGGGGCAAGTTACTGGCTACAGTGTTCGGAAGCCCGATTGAGGCGCGGCACTGGAAGGACAATAGTCCATTCGTTCTGGCGCAGAGAAATGTCGCAGGCCTGAGAACGCTTGCAATTTATTTTAACTGCGGGCAGGATGACAACTATGGTTTCGAAAAAGGCGCAGCCGCGTTGCACGAGCAACTGCAAAAGGAAGGCGTGAAACACGATTACCGCGCTTACCCTGGTGACCACAGCCTGTCTTATTTCCTGAATCACTTCTCCGAGGTGATGGAATTTCACTCGCGCGCATTCGGCCTCAACTAGGCTGTTAGAATCGTGGCGGTTTCCCGCGGGGTCGAGTGTAAAATAATAACCGTATTCCGCTTGTCTTGCGGAGGGATGTGTGAGTGGTTGAAACAGGCGGTCTTGAAAACCGCTGTACGGGAAACCGTACCGGGGGTTCGAATCCCTCTCCCTCCGCCATGCAGTCTGTGCCGCAAAGAAACATCCTCGCCGCTTGCTCGGAATACCCTGAACATGCTTGGGCAGTTTCTTTAGTACCACGTGGGATCGTGCGTCGGTGTCCATTTGCCACCCTGTAATTCCTCCACGATGGGGATGCCGGCGTCAGGTTTTTTCCCAGATCAGTGTGGGCCCGACATTGCGGAGGTTGACGTGGAAAGCGTAATCTTCACGGAGTCTGGCTGCGTCCAGGACGCCTTGCCGTCATTCAATTCCAGCCTGTTCATCGTAACCGTCAACTGCTGATGGTCCACTTCGATAAGAAGGTAGTGGTAGTTCACTAATTTGCTCTGGAAGGGATCATCGGGAGCGCGCGGAATGGGATATGCATGGGCTCCTCCTCCACCCGTGACGAAGTAGGTGACGCCCCCGTGTTCGTGGCGTTCGTAGTTATGTACATGGCCATTGAAGACCAGGAAACGGGCGCGAGTGTGAGCCTGGTGGTCCTCCAGCAGCTTCGCTAGCTGGTGCTCCTTCGATCGGGACGAGTGTCCGCCACCGTACTTTTTTTCGTCGGAGGAACTGGTGTACGGCGGATGGTGAAACATGAAGAAGACGAAATCCACATCCGGGGGGAGGTTGTCCAGTTTGTGGATGAGCCACTGGCCTTGTGGGCCTTCCGTTTCGTCCAGTGAGCTGTCGAGCACCAGCATGAGCGTGTTCGCAGCACGGACCGAATAATAGCGGCTATTTTTCAGTTCGGGGAAGCGCTGGAAATAGTTATCGAGGGCGGTCTTCTCGTCCCCGTGCAAATCGTGGTTGCCGAGCGCCGGATAAATCGGAATGTGCTTGTCGCGCCAGATGCTGGTTTCGCTGTCCCAGGTTTTCCAGTCGTCGACGTCGTACCCGTTGTAAACGATGTCGCCGGTGAAGCACACAAATGCGGGATTGACCTGGGCGATGGCTTGCACCAAAGCTACGCGAGCCGCGGGATTCGCGGTGTCGGTATCTTTTGGGTCATGGAAGCGAGTGTCGCCATAAGCCACGAAGCGGAATGGGAGAGTCACATTCTGCTGCAGATCAATCGTAGTTTGCGCAGTTGACTTTTTCGTGCAACCGGTCAACGCAAACAGCGCTGCTGCGAGACAGAACAGCGACAACGTGTGCGCGAAGCGCCTGTGTTGGCAAAGCATAGTTAAAGATTACGCCCCGTGTTCAGTTACCGCTACCTCCCGACGACCAGGACCTCGAACTGCCCTGATTCTACGGTTCAACAGGAAAAGCCGATGGGTTTTCGGATCGAGGGCCATCGTCTTGGCTCGTGGCAGAGTCTTCTTCTTTGTCTTTATCAAGCTAAAACTCAAAGCGCAGCATAAGCTGAATTTGCCTTGGCAAGCCCGTGCCCGTATTCGGCGAGGCAGCGTTATCGTTGTTGTTGTTGAAGTTCACCGTGGTGTCGATCAAGCCGAGGCTGCCGGCTGGTTGAAGTATCCAAGTATTGGTTGGGTTCATCGAACTATCGAGCACGTTGGTGTAGTTAAAGGCTATGTTGTTTGGATTGGGATCGCCGAACTGAACGTGATTGAAAATGTTGAATACCTGCGCGCCAAGTTTCATGGATACGCGCTCTGTAAGCCTGGTTTCCTTGGTCAGTGCCAAGTCGATTTGCCAAACATTGATTGCCCGGATCAACCCGTTGGGAGCATCGCCAAAGCGGCTTACAATGCCGCAGGTGTTGGTGCAGGTGCCGCTGCTGCCGTTGAGGAGTCCCGTTGGATCGAGCGGGGGAGGAGCAAAAGCGGCCGGATTGATAGGGAGGGTGTGGCCATGTACGCCTCCCGGGAGGAATATGGGAACTCCCGGAACGAGATCGGGCCTCTGGGTGGTTTGATCGTTCCCGTCCGGCAACTGGTCGGGAGAAATATTCATTGTGATGGTGAGGGGATGGCCGGTGTGCCAAATGCCGATGCTGCCCAATTGCCAGCCGCCGACGATCTTGCCCAATAATCCTTTGTCATTCACGAACGCCTTGCCCGGCCCAAAAGGCAGGTCGTAGACGGTATTCACGGTCACGTTGTCGCGCACATCGAAGACGCTTGGGCCTTTGTCGCATTGAAGGCAATTTACGTTTTCAGGGCCGTTGGACTCGCCCCCGCCGACCGATCCGTCATTAATCGAATGCGACCAGGTGTAACGGCCTTGGAACGACAAACCATTCGTGAAGCGCCGTTCCAGGGTGAGAAGCATGGCGTTGTAGGTGCTGGATCCGATGTCGGACTTATAGTCTACCGAGCCGTAGGGGTCTCCCACAGGATTGGACGAGGTCACCGGGTAGTATTGATCGAGCGGGCGGGTGCACAGGATGTTGCCGCTTGAGTCGGTCCCCTGCGGCTGAGTCGAACAGAAGTTCACTCCTCCGCGAGAGAACAGCCGCACTCCGCGCGATCCCAGGTACTGCGCCGAAGCCAAAAAGTTAGCGGGCAGTTCGCGATCAATGGTCAGACCCCAGGTTTCGACGTACAGGTCACGGCGACCGTGCCGCTGCAAGGCGCGCGGTTGCTGCGCTGGCGTGATGGGCAGGCTGCTCAGGTCCGGGTTGGTCTGCTGATAAGCGGGCACCAGAGGCGTGCCGTTGGACGACGGATCGAAAGTGGCAAACGCAGTATACCGGTCGCTTTCCAGTCCGGCGTTCAAGTCGTCGTTCTGCGCCGCGCCGTGATAAATTCCAAATCCCGAGCGAATTACCGTCTTCCCATGAAAGATACTCGGAGCCCAGGCAAAACTGACGCGCGGATCGAAGTTCCTATAGTCCGCGTTATAAAGGGCGGGGTTTGCCGGACACGCCGGAGTATTGATCGGGGTTGGAATCGCAGTGGGAAGGGCGAAGCGCCAAGTGGAAGCTGAGCCGAAGCAGACCCCGTGAAATTGGGTGACATCAAAGACTGTGGTGCGATTGTCGGCTTCGTGCGCCACTCCGTAATATTCCCATCGCACGCCAAGGTTCAGAGTGAGTGTGGGAGTGACCTTCCACTCATCCTGGAAATAGGGCATATAAAACGTGCGCCGCAGCTTGTGGCAGCACCAAGTCGAGGTGTAGGAAATTCCGTATAGGTCCGCGTTTTCGAAACCCGTATCTGCAGTGCTGCTGTTGTCCTGAAAAGAGAGCGTGTTGCCGGCCGTCAACCCCTGATTGAGTCGAACCCGGCGAATCTCCATCCCCGTCTTAAAAGTATTACGGCCGTGCACGAAGGTCAGGTTATCGACAATGCCAAAAGTGGTTCCAATTTCGTGATCCGTCTGGTTATTGTTGATCGTGGCCCAGTTGTTAGTCACGACAGAATAGGGTAAAGGAGGGATCTGTGGGTTGATAAACGGTGCCCGGTTAATAAAAACCTTGACCTCATTCACCAGTCGCGGCGAAAAAGTGTTCTGCAGGGCAACGTAGTAGCCGGCAGGATGATTGATCGTCTGAATGAGATCGTAGGGGAGAGAACTGCTGCCGTTGGTTCCGCTCACCAGGCTGATGTCGCGGTGCGCGCTTCCGTACAACAGGGTCTTCTCGTTGAGCTTGTAGTCCATTCGGATAAGCCAGGTGTCCTCGTGGACCGTGGTTGGGGCAGGACTGGTGAACAGATCGGAGTCGGGCAGTGGAGTATTCGGATTATTGGTTTGATCCGCGAAGCCTCCGTCGGGGTAAACATGGATAGGGTTGCAGCCCCCGATGGCACCGGTCGATGCGCGCCAGGGAAATGCCTGGAGGATCGAGCACATCTGCGGGGAGGTGGCGAGGGTTGCCTGTTGGGTGACCGGGTTGGGAACGAGGACTTGGTTCGTCGTCGCGCCGTATTGACGAAGACCCTCGTAGTTGACGAAGAAGAATAACTTGTCCTTCTTGACCGGGCCTCCAAACGACATTCCGTACTGCCCATAGCGGAAGGGCGGGATCGCAGGATTGCCGTTCACGTCAAAGTCGTTGAAATTGCGCGAGTCAAAGACGGAATTCCTGAGGTATCCAAAAAGCGAGCCGTGGAAATCGTTGCCACCGTGCTTGGTCTCGACGTCAATTTGACCGCCAGCTTGCGTTCCGTATTGTGCATCGTACAACGCGCTGTTGACGCGATACTCCTCGATGGCGTCCTGGGAGATTTGCAGGCGGGTTTGTGATTTCTGCGCCTGCTCCTGAATGCCGCCCGCATCGACTCCGTCAATCTGAAAGTTGTTGTCGTCACGCGCCCGGCCGGCAAAGCGAATGGTGCGCTGATCACCACCGCCGTCGTCTTGCGCGAAAGGCGCGAGCAGGGTAAAACTTGACCAGTCGCGCCCGTTGTTGGGCAGATTTGCGATCTGGTCGCTGCGGATTACGGTTGCTGCTTCCGCCGAACTGCGGTCGGCCGGCGCCGCCGATGCGTTCACCTCGACTTTTTCCGTGGGCGCGCCGACTGCAAGCGTGGCGTCCAAGGTCCGCGTTTGGCCCACTTGCAGTATCACGTTTTCAATCACTTTGGTTTTGAAGCCGGTATTCGTAACAGTTACGGTGTAGCGGCCCACTGCGAGGCCTGGAAAACGGTAGTAGCCGTTCGAATTGGTCCTTTGTTCCTGCGCAATCCCCGTATCGACGGCCAGGATTTTCACGCTGGCCCCGACCACAGACGCTCCACTCTGATCGCTAACCGTACCTTCCAGCACGGCACGATCGATTTGAGCCAGAGCCATTCTCCCCAGGCATAGAGCGAGGACCAGACCGGCAGTGAACTTCGAACCACGGAATAAGGATGAGGCGGAGTGATTTCTGCTCATGCAAGTACTCCTAACGATAAAGGCAAGACGTACGTGGCTACGCCGACATAGCGCAAACGAGCGGTCCGGCGGAAACGGATCCGCGACTCGACAGGAACTTCTTTTCCCGGATGATTAGGAATTCTAGGAAGGCTTTGTTACGGGATTATGAAAAATAAGGTTAATACTTTTTCACATTCATATGCCGGGTGCATCTTCACAAGAAACAAAAGCAGACCTTCGCTTCCGGATTCCACCTGTAGGCGGACCCTACGATACTATTAAGACCTGGCATGAACGATTTGCGGGTCGTGCGAAATCTCGCGCTACTGACCATTATGAGCAGCTTGTCTGCGAGTTTCCTGCCGGCACAGACTCCTGCAAGTTCCGGCTCACAACCGGCTTCTTCCGTCACAACAGCACGCGTGGCACGCCTGCGGCATGGCATCAACACCAGCGGTTGGTTCGCACAGGTTTACGACAAGGCTGGGTACACGAAGGAGCACTTTCAGAGCTGGACTACGCGCGAAGACATCCCACTGATCAAATCCATGGGGTTCGATCACGTGCGGCTGAGTGTGAACCCGCAACCGATGATGGAGAACCATCGGCCCGACGAGATTCCGCCAGAGTATCTCGGCTATCTGGACTCTGCTGTGAAGATGATTCTGGATCAGGGTCTCGCCGTGGTGATCGATCTGCATCCGGAGAGCGACTTCAAGGCCCGGCTTACGAAGGACGATGGCTTTGTGCAAGCTTTCGCCGATTTTTGGCGGGCGCTGGCTCGCCATTATTCGACGTGGGATGCGGAAAGTGTGTTCTTCGAAATTCTGAATGAACCCGAGTTCGGCGATCGCTACCGCTGGTTTGGGGTGCAGGCGAAATTGGCGACGGCGATTCGCGAGGGCGCTCCCCGACACACCATCATCGCTGCCGGAGCGCGCTGGTCGGATGACGATGACCTGGTTTTTCTCGAGCCCTTGCGCGATACCAATGTGATTTACAACTTCCATTTCTACGAGCCTCATATCTTTACCCACCAGGGCGCTTCATGGGGAACGTACTCCTGGCAGTGGGTGCGGAGGCTGCATTATCCTTCCTCTCCGGAATCGGCAGCGAAAGTGGCGGCAGCGCTGCCCGATACAGTGGACCGTCTGGCACTCGTCCGCTATGGCCAGGATCACTGGGATGCGGCGCGGATTGATGCCGAGGTCGCGCAAGTTGCGGAATGGGCCCGGCAACGCGGCGTTCCGGTGGTGTGCAACGAATTCGGCGTGTACCGCGACTTTGCGGAGCCGCAGGATCGTGCGGCATGGATTCGCGACGTCCGCACTGCGCTGGAGCGGCATGGCATGGGATGGACCATGTGGATTATTCCGGCAGTTTCGGCGTAGTGACGAAGAAAGATGGGCAAAGCGTCCCCGATGACAATATCCTGCGTGCGCTGGGGCTGAAACAGTCGGCGGGGAAATGAATCGTTCTTGATCAGCGGCTAGCGGCCGAGGTCACAACTTGCTTTTGCTGAGGGCTCCAGTTCGCAAGATACAAGGCACACATCGAGGTCCCCGCAATCAAAGGAACCACCATGCCGGCTCTCACGCTGCCGAAATGATTGGAGCTGTATCCGAGCAGCCATGGCAAAAAGGCGCCTCCAAGATTTGCCATCGTGAACATGACCGAACCCACACGCGATGCCGCCTCCCCGAATTCCCGTGACATAAGAGATATGGTAATCGGATAAACAGACGCGAGGCCGAGCCCGGCGATGCTTGCGGCCGCCAGTAGACTTAGCAAACTATGGGACACCAGCAGCCATACCATTCCCGTCCAAGCCGTCAAGAGTCCCGCGCGTACCAATGTGATCTCCTCGACTTTACGTAGCAGCAGAGCAGCCAGCCACCTTCCTGCCATCAGGGCAAAGTAAAAGAAGGCGGGGCTCATCAAAGAACGCTCCAGCGGCCAATTGCCCAACGTCTTGGCGTAGGAAGCGATCCACCCACCCAAGGAATTCTCCACTCCTACATATAGAAAGAAGAGCGCGGCGAGCAGTAAGGCAGGAGAGCTTTTCCAATCGATGTGCTGGGCACTCTCTGCTCGGCTAGTGCGAATCGCCCGGGGTTCTGCAATATGCGACGGCATGACCGCGATGCTGAGCGCCACAAGGAGTAGGGATGCCGCAAAAATGGCCAGCAGAAGGGACAATTTGTGCCCGCGTGCGGCCGCTGCCACCATGAACGGGCATGCAACCGCCCCTACGCTCCAGGAAAAATTCAGTAAATTCAGAGCGGCACTCCGCCGTACCGGGTTTACTTCGGCTACGAGCAAGTTGGCGGTCGGAATCGCGAGGCCAAGACCCGTTCCGGAAAGCGCTATGCAAGCCATACCCAAGGTTCGTGATCCGTAAGGCAGAGCTGCCACCCCAACCGCCATGGCAAGCAGACCGGTTTTGATCGCAAACCGAAAGCCCCAGCGGGATACACACAATCCGGAAAGCGCCACGCCGACGGTTGACGCCAGGAACTGAACCGTGAAAAGTGACCCTGCTTGTTCATAGTTCAATGACCATCGGGCCGAGAGCGTGGGTAGAAGAGGGCCCAGCAACACGGTCACGATTCCGACGGGAACAAATGCCGCATGCGCGGCCAAGGTTAGGGGCCTTGCGGAGTTCTCGGCCTGCGGTATGTGAGCGAGACTCATGAGAGGTGCGGGGCGGAGATCTCCTTAGATCGTTCTTTCCTTCTCAGGTTGGTACAAAAAGTATAAGTTTCTCAGCTTTCATATTGCACCATCGTCATGAAGCCGTTGTCCATGTGCAATTGTTGGTGGCAATGGAAAAGAGTTGGCCCCGGATTATCCGCAGTAAAATCCACCTCGACTTGCTTGCGGGCCGGCACGACGACAACGTCTTTCATGACGCCGGCGGTGGCTTTGCCGGCGAACCTGGTCAGCTCGAAGGTGTGCCGGTGCAGGTGGACGGGGTGCGCTTCATCGCTTTGATTGTCGAAGCGAAGGCGATACCGATGATTGGCGCGCACGCGGATTGGATCGGTCTTCGGGAACGATTTCCCGTTAATGGTCCAGTGATCGACCCAGCGGTTGCCTGCGAATTTCTTGCGGAAGACCAGTGGCACCAGGCCGCCCGCCGGTTCGGGAATTTCAACTTCGCGCCCGAACTCCGTGTAGTCCCAGGAAGTTTTCGGTGGCGCGGACCACTGCGGCGATTGGCTGCGGTTCGCATATTCCACCACGATGCCCAATCCGGCACTTCGAACATGATCGTCCGTCTCGCCAAGAATCCACACGCCGGGTTGATTCATGGTGACGACAGCATCCACGCGCTCCGCCGGGCCCATCTCGATCACATCCACCGCGCGGGGCACAGGTACCGGGTTTCCATCCAGGGCGATGATTTTAAACTTGTGCCCCGGCAACGCCAGGCGATGCGATTGAGTGGCGTTGGCGTTCAAGATGCGAAACAGCACCTGCTGACCTTCTTTCCCGCGTACGGGATCACCGGAGCCCAGCATGTGATCATTGATGGAATAAATGGGATAGCCCACCTCCAGACTGCCCTCCTCGCCTTGGGTCGTCAGATAAGGGTCCCACCCGTGCAGCGCGAGAAAGACTTCTGCGTCGTAACGGCCTGGTTCTTCTTTCGGTTCGACGTAGAGAAAACCGAATTGCCCCGTGTAAGTGGCTCTTTTCATATCGCGTCCGGCATGGACGTGGCTGTGATACCAGCGCGTGCCCGAAGGACGTGGTACGAACGAGTAACGCCGGATTGCTCCTGGCGGGATCAGCGGCGTCCCTTCCTCTTCAGAACCATCCACCGCGGAAGGAACGAACAAGCCATGCCAATGCACGAGTTCGGGAATTTTGGTTTCGTTGAATACTTCTATCGTGACGGGCTGCCCTTCGCGCAGCCGCAGGATTGGGCCGGGAGCCGAGCCGTTATATCCGGTCGTCTTGATAACTTTGCGAGGGGCAACTTCAACTTCCACGGGCGAGATGTGAATCGTTACGTCAGCCTTGGAGACTGGCGCAGTTTGCGGGCCAATGCGCCGCGCCAATTCGACACAAGCCGAGGTGCCCAGCAGAGAGAGAAATTGTCTCCGATCCATGGTTATTTCCAAACGCATTGCCGGCGGCGCTGCTGTCTCAGAAATTAAAGCGGTAACCCAGAATCATCTTGGCAATAAGGTGGTCAGTCGCGCCAGTAACCCCAACGCCCACGCCGAAGTTGATCTCCCATTGCGGAGCGATGTTCAAATCAACCGCGGGGTAAAACTGATGCTGTTGCTGCGAGACTGCGTCCAAGCCCGTTACTGGACCGACCGAACCGTAGTATTCCAGGCCTCCCGCAACTTTAGGAGAAAAATCGTAACTGAATTTGAAGTTCGGCGAAAAGACAACCCCCTGGTTCACGCTCTGGCCATGAAACGAACGGTCCAGCGCGGGATTCAGCGCCCAATACCAGCGTCCGAGTTTTTGATCCACGATGGGGCGGATTTCCCACGTCCAGGTGTCCACGGAATATGGCCGCCGCTGGTAGCCGATTTCATTGGAGAGACTTAGCCCTATGGGCCAGTGCCATTTCTTGGGAACAGCGACGCGGGGCCGGATATGGTCTCCGACCCATTGCCAGCTTTGGCCCCCGGTGATCGAAGTGAAAATGTAAAAGCCGCACTCGAACCAATCACTGAAGCCGTGCGTGATTTCGACGGTCTCATGCGCGGAGTGATTGGTCGGATAAAGACCGTTGACAATCGTCTTCGACCCGTCGATCGTAAAGTTGCTGTGAAGCTCCACCATCGTGTGCGCTGGATCGACCAGGTCCGATCCGTAGACCTGGATTTCGTAGTTGCCCTGCGCACGGGTGAGCGGTGCAGTAAAAATAACCGTCACCACGGCGAGCGCGAGAACGGAACCGTGCACAAGGCTGCGACGTAACAAAATCCGGGCTGCCATACGAGGTCGGTGATTCACTGGCTAAATATCCTCACAACGCCCCATCAGGAACTTTATCAGCTACGCGATCAATCCGGCGTAGCGACTCAATGAGAAATACGTTGCGCTCAGGATCTGATCACGTTGGCTTGCCGTGTCGCGGTGACGGCCGCGTCAAGTTTTGAGCCGAGTGCAGCGAAGGCGGGTGTAGGGCCTTTCCAGCGTAGCTCATCGACATTGTCGAAGAGTGTGACGTCGGTGCGGAGCGTGGCGAGCTTTCGAAAAAGCACAGCGCGGTCCCGCTCGCGATTGAGAGTATCGGCGAGGGCGCTCGCATTGGCGGCCTTCACGTGCCACTCGCGATAGTCAGCAGGAATCGCTTCAAGATGTCCAAACTTTGCCAGCACGGCAGCCGACGACTTTGCGCCCCAACCCGGCAGTCCCGGATAACCGTCCGCTGCATCGCCCACCAGCGCCAGATAATCGGGGATCGATGCGGGCGAGACGCCGAATTTCTTGACCACACCAGCCTCATCTAAGGTAACGCGCGTCCGGCGATTCAGTTGGACGATGCGCGTGCCCCTCACACACTGAGCCAGGTCTTTGTCGGGCGTGCAAATGATCACGTGATCGACGCGCGCATCTCGAGCAGCCGCGAGTGCCGCGGCCGCGAGCGCGTCGTCCGCCTCGAACTCGACCATCGGCCAAACGACAATGCCGGCTGCCGCGAGCGTCTCTTCGAGCAGTGGAAATTGCGCCAGCAGGTCAGGTTCGATGCCTTCGCCCGTCTTGTAGCCGGGCCACAGGTCATTGCGAAATGACTCGATGATGTGATCAGTGGCAAGGGCAATGTGCGTGGCGCCAGCTTTGAGAATGCCCAGCACGGAAGCGAGGACTCCTCGGACCGCGGCGACTTCACGCCCGTCCCTGTCGCGGGCGGAGGGCAGCGCGTAATAGTGCCGAAACAGTTCATACGTGCCGTCAACTAGATAAATGTCCAGGTGCAACTCCTGCTAATCTGCCGTGCGGCTTGGTGAGCGGAACGCTTTTTGGATAAGTGTAATGACCGTCAACGATCGCGCCAAAGCCAAGCAAGATCGTGACCATTATATCGGGACGGGTGCACCGCGATTTCAGGCAAGGAGGTTCGCATCGCCCTCAAGGGTAAATGTTCACGTGAGAAACAACCCGGCTGATGGCGCCGTTCGGACTCGGATTATCTGGCTTGAGCCCCAGCCGCAATGAGCAGAACAACCCCAGCAGTTGGGCCAGCATCGCATCGGCAGGTGCGCGGTATTCGTCGCCGAGTTCCGGTGCGTGCAGGGAAAGAACATGCTTGGCCATAGCGCCAAGCCGATCTATAGCGACGGGAGTGACCACCACTCGCAGCTTCCCGAGTTGCTTTCTGTGCACTTCCTCAAGCAGATCCAGTTCGTAGTTTTGCCGGCGGCGATCCTGGGAAACGAAGCTGACGAAGAGTGTGTTCCTGTCCAACGCCGACATGGGCCCGTGACGCAGCCCCAAAGTAGATTCCGATATGGTCTGTATCTTGCCCGCAGTCAGTTCCAATAGCTTCAGCGCCGATTCCCGGGCTACGGCTCGCAGCACCCCAGAACCCACAAAACATGCTTTCGTGAAATCGTCCTGCGAAATCACAGCGGCAACTTCCTCGGCGCGCTCGAGAAAGCGTTCTCCGGCTTGCCGCAATACTGAAAATGGTTCACGGTAGTCGTCGGGAGAAAACGCGTGGGCCAGGCAGTGGCCGGCGACGACCATGTTCGTGTAAGAACTGGTCATAGCCAAGCCGCGATCGTTCGAAATATCGTCCAGAGCAAGCACGAAAGCGCGCTCAGGAATGTTTTCACACACCGCAGCCATCCGCCCTGCTTGGTTACACGTGACCAGCAGATGCCGCACGTTGGGGTACTTCTCAATTGCGGCTTCGAGTACGGCCAACCCCTCGGAACTCTCGCCCGATCGCGAAAACGAAATCCACAAGTAAGGCCGGTCGAGAAAAACCAGATCCTCAAAGTTGGTAAGAAGGTCGGTGCTTGGAACCGCCCACGCTTCGCATCTCCACAACCGGCGCAGCAAGGGCGCCAGAGCCTGTCCCACATAATCGGAAGTTCCCGCGCCCACAAGAAACACGGTGGGGCAGGGCAAATGCTCTGCGCCGATGCCCGCCCGTCGCAGGAACTGCACCAGTTCAGGCCGCCGCTGCGCGCAAATCTGATACGTCGTCTGCCAGGTAGCGGGCTGCTGCAGGATTTCGCGCGGAGTGTAACGGATGCCGCGGGCCTCTTTTTCCTGATCGCTCGCGCCGAGCAACGCCTGCAGGTGAACCAAGCTCATTCCTTCCTGACTTCCGGCCCTACTGCTCTATATCGACTAACTAATCGCGAAATATTTAGAAATGTTTAGCAACTACTATAGCAACAAAACGAAACCGCATCAAACATAGCACATGGAGGTACCTGCTGGATGCACCTTCCTCTCGCGGAGTGAGAAGGAGAATGTCGGCATGCTATTGGGCAGAGTGGTTTGGAATATCGCCTGGCAGTTCGCGCGTCGCGACAGGTTCAGTTTGCGTTAGTGCAATATTTGGCCAATCAGGTGAACCGTGTAGATTTTGTTGTTTTATTCCTTGTATTCTTTTTTTCCTACAGCGCTTTTCCAACTGTGCGCTCTGCCAGATGTAAACACCTTCCTCATTCGGCGCATCTTAACCATGCCAGCAAATTTCCGTCAGAATTAGGAGCGCCAATGCTGAAGCAGCAGGATTCTTGCTATTCCGCTCAAGCAACATTTCCATCTTCGCAATCTGCAACGCTTGCTGGTCTATATGTCAATCGAGCGCCCGCAGTTCGAACGCAAGGGATACCCCGGCCCGCAGCACACCAAAAGTCCGTTGCTCCGGACGCGATCTGGGGACAGTACAACAACTATCGATCGAACGGCCTTATGGGATCAGCGGTGATCCACGTCGCAGCGCTGTGTTTGATTCTTGCCAGCGCATCGTTCGGTCATCAAATTGTGCAGCGCGCCGAACAGCATGAGCACGTGACGCTGATCGCACCCTCGCCGGATACGTACACCTTGCCGACCTCGAAGAAAGAAGTGAGTGGTGGCGGCGGAGGAGGTGATCATGATCCGCTCCCTGCTACGAAGGGGAGGCTGCCGAAGTTTGCGATGGAGCAGATCACGCCCCCACAGATCGTGGTGCGCAACGAGAAGCCAAAGCTGACGGCAGAACCCACAGTCGTGGCGCCTCCGCAAGTGCGTCTTGCGGAAAATCACATGCCCAACCTGGGCAATCCTGCGGCTGCGCCTCTGCCATCAGCGCCGCCATCGAATGGATCGGGCTCGGGCGGCGGCATAGGGTCTGGCTCGGGCGGAGGAATTGGCGTGGGCCGCGGGCCGGGAGTTGGCACGGGCACCGGAGGCGGCATTGGCGGCGGAGTCTTCAAGGTGGGTGGTGGCATATCGGCTCCACGGCCAATTGCGACGCCGGACCCGGTGTATACGGAGGAGGCCCGCCAGGCAAAGACTCAGGGAACCTGCGTACTCTGGCTGGTCGTCGATGCAGAAGGGCATCCGCGCGATATTCGTGTGATCCACGGGTTGGGGTTTGGACTGGATAGAAAGGCAATCGATGCCGTGAAGCAGTGGCGCTTCGAACCCGCGCTCAAGGATGGCAAACCGGTGAATGTCCAAATCAGCGTGGAGGTTGGGTTTCGGTTATATTGATGGGGGCTTGGCATGAGACTCTTAATTGTTTCTTCAAGAAAAGATTCATAATCACGGCGTGGCTTCAGCCATGCCATAAACACAAGAACGAATTGGGCCTCAGCCCCGGCAGCGCCTGAAGGCGCTTTCTAAAGCGCTCACTCCGGCACGGCTGAAGCCATGCCCTGATACGAATCTCCAACTTTCAATTACGACCCACTACAGAAGAGTACCGTGCAGAAAAGTAGGCGCGCCGTTGAAGATTTTGTGCTGCGATAGAATGCTCAATGCAATTCAGAGCCCGCGTTCCCTGAGTAATAGCCGGTGCGGGTTGCGGCGCGCAGGCGAGTGGATCCTTCAAGCGCCTGAACCTGAATCGAGTGGTAGACACCCGGCGTGTGCGGGTTCGACGAGCGATAGCCGATTACGTACTGACTCCGGATGTCGCGTGCAATCGCACTCGCGATTGACTGCACCTCGTCGAGACTCGAGGGGAAGAACGCCGTACCTCCAGTTTGCTCGGAGAGCGTCTGCAAGGATTGCCGGTTAGCGTAATCCCGGCGGTCATTCTGACCGAGCGCGATCGTGTAGAGCACAGGTCCATTCTTCGATTGCAACTTATGGAGAACCTGCTGGAATGTGGCTTGGCTGGCATTGTCCTCGCCGTCGGTCACAACCAGCAGAATTTTCTTTTGCAACGGAGAAGCCTGGTTGAGGTGATCGACCGCGGCAATGATAGCGTCATACAGCGCGGTGCTGCCCCGCGTCTCTACCCGCTGCAGTGCGGCCTTCAGCTTACCGACGTCCTGCGTGTAATCCTGGTCAAGAAACGCATCTTCGCCGAAGTTGACGACGAATACGCGATCCTCCTGCTGGCTTGCGTCAACTAGTTGCAGGGCGGCCTCGTTCACTTTGGCGCGCTTCGGCAGCATCGAGCCCGAGTTGTCGATCAGGATTCCCAGCGCAACCGGAACACGCTCCCTGCGGAACGAAGTCACTTCCTGCAGTTTTTGATCTTCATACACCTTGAAGTTGTCACGAGAAAGATCGGTGATGAGGTGATTCTGATCGTCCACAACCGTCGCGTGCAAGACCACTTCTTCGACTTCTTTCTTGAAGACGAAGCCTGGAGTTTCACCATCCTGCGGGGCGGCGTCCTGTGGCGCGGCGGCGTCGGGCGCCTGCTGGCCGCTCGACTGGGGCAGCGCGGCAGGGATGCTTGCACTCTGTCCAGAACTCACACCCGGCAGCAAGGACGCAAAGAATATGGCGCCCACGGCCAGACTTCTGCCCCATGGACGCGTAGCCATCGCTTCTCCAAACCCAGTAGTGAACAGAAGCCGACCCCTTTCGGACCCCAAGACTAGATGAAATCCAAGAGCAGAGAGTTGGTCGGAATTTTTAGATAGAAAAAGAGCGACCCCCTCTATCGAGGGGGTCGCGTGTCATCAAGGCGTTCCGAAGTTTTCACCAGTAAGAGAAATTCAGTTCATCGAGCCAGACCGAGTACGGCGACTGGGCGGAGTTGCCGTCCTGCTGGTAGTTTACGGTCACGCCATACCACGTCGTCGTCGTGGGACTCTCGTAGTAGTTGAGAGTGGAAGTCACTCCGTTCAGCGTGATGGACTGAAAGAGCAAGTGATTGTCTGTGGTGCGTTGGACCTGAAGAACGAGATGGTTCCACGAATTCGCCACGGGATAACAGCCCACCCCGGTGGGGTGCCACTTCTGACCGGGATTGTCCCAGATGTCCCATTCGTTGCCGCCCGCGATGCGGCACTCGTGACCCCAGATGTAGGAGTAGCCACCGACAAACTGGTTGATATCAAACTCGAGCGCCTGGGAGACGTTGACGTCCTCGACGTAAAAATAGACGTCGTAGGTGAAATTGTGAAGGGTCGGGACAATCGTCTGGTTGTTATCTGGCATGCCCTGGGAGGAGAAGTTTCCGATCAGGTGGTTGTTCCAGAGGATGTCGGAATAGACGGTCTCTCCTCCAATGTCCATACGGCTGGAGTTGCCGCTCAGCGATGGCGACGAAACATTCTGGGTCATCGACCAGGTAGCCTGCGGTCCTGAGGGGGAACAGTAATTACAAATATTGTATGCGGAGGGCAGCAGAGCATATCCGGTCCATCCGCCCTTTTGATGAAGGTTGGTAAAGACACTGCCGGAGCCCGAACTGCCGCTGCCTACCGTGATCGTGATCTGAGCCGTGGCGGCTCCGCCGCAGTTATCCCATTCTTCGACTACTGTGTGGTAAGTGCCGGGGTTAAGCGTGATCTGCTTATTGAGGGCGGCGCCTGGTGTGGTGTAAACCAGTACCCCGGGTGCCGTATAGATACCCATGGCGGAAACGCCTCTTGAGCAAGATGTGGTCGCCGATGCCACAAACTGCACGTTCGAACTGACTGTGCTGTTGGTCTGCGGGGCGGTCACGGTGACCTGCGAGCCGCTGCTGTTGGCACCATTCACCGTGACGGTGATCGGAGTGTAGGCGCTGCCTCCGCAGCCATCCCACTCCTGCACGACCGTGTGGTAGGTGCCAGGGTTTAGCGTCAGAATAGTATTCAGGCTGGCGCCTTGGCTCACGTAGGTCAGCACGCCGGGCGCGGTGTAGATACCCATCGCGGAGACGCCCTTGGAACACGCCGAAGATGAACTGGCGACATACTGAACCTGGGATGACACGTTTGCGTTATTCGCGGGCGCTGTGACTTGTACCTCCGCGGCGGCGGAGGAAACGTAGATGGTGACCGGCATCTTGCTGGAGCCTCCGCAATTGTCCCAAGACTGCACCGTGGTCTGATAGGTGCCTGGGCTCAGAGATAACTCGGCGTTGAGGCTGCTTCCGTTGGTGCTATACGCCAGAACACCGGGGGCAGAATAAATTCCGACCGCAGAGACTCCCTCGGGGCAGCTGGTAGTAGCGCTTGCAACGTATTGAACGGTTGTGCCTACCTGGCTTCCATTGGCGGGCGCGGAAACCGTGACGCCGGCAAAAGCCAGGGTTCCCGAACAGAGTGCGAGCAGGAGAAGGGCATACTTTTTCATCAAAAAATGCTCCAGGGTAGGGTACAGGGAGCGGCTGTCCTACAGGGATTCAAGAATGGATTTCAGGCATTCTATGTATTTTGGGAGTTGTACTCAAGGAAGAAAGCCAATTCGGGTAATCGAAGGTTCTAGTCCCGGCGTGTACCATTCCAGCGATATGGCGGGTCCCGGCTAACCCTAAAGGTTTTCATGGAGATACGCCACCTTGATACCGTATTTTCGCTTCTTGAGACATCTTTGAGGCGGATCTCCCACATCTCAAACACACCTCTACGGTATCAAGTAGCCAATGAGGGGTCGTGGAGAGGCCTTCACGTCGCGTGGGCCGTCTCGGAAAGGGAGTATACGTCCGTGGAATTGGGTGCAGTCGTCGTAGTTCCGGCCAGAGAAGACCTCGCAGGGATCCGTGAAGCGCAGCCCGATGCGCTGGCGGCTTTCGAGAATCCGCGGCCGCTTCATTCTTCGCGGATGCCGATACTGGGCAACGACGTTCTGCACCCGTGGATGGAGCGCGTCCGCAAACTGGGAGTGCCGAGCCTTTGGCTCACCTCCGGTGCTCACGACGGGAGCGTAGGACTTTCTGCGCTGGCCAAGTTTGTCCGCCAAGGGATTGAGCGATTGCTCGTGATCAAGCTCAAGTCGTATGCGGAAATGGATCTTGCCGATTTACTTCGCTTTCATTGCGAGCGCCGGAATCCAGTGACCGAGGCGCATGATGCTCGAGGTCAGCTGGGAGTTTGCCTGCTGGATCGGCTGGCGTTGCGTGCGACCGGGGAGAAATATTCTGTTCCAACGGACTGCGGGCGTGTCCCTTATCGCTTCAGCGGATACGCCAAGTGCATTTTATCGGCAAGGGAAAGGCAGGAGCTGGTGGGAGATGCACTGACCGGAGCCTGCGCCATGCGACCAGCGGGGACGCAGATTCGCGACCAGGTATGGGTGGGAGAAGGCGTGGACCTTGCGGATTCAGCACGGATCATTGGCCCAACCTACATTGGCGCGCACACCACCATCCGCGCCGGCGCGACCATCGGTCCTTTTGCGTCGGTAGAACACGATTGCGTGGTGGATTGCGGCACTACGGTGGAGCGATCCACGGTTCTTCCGTACACATATCTCGCGCCCGGGCTCCTGATTCGGCAAGAACTGGTGGACGGCGGATACTTGGAAGATCTTAGTTGGGGCGCGGTCGCAGATCTAGGGCCAGCAGGTTTGGGAAGCAGAATCCGGCCGCTTGAATTCCGCAGACGTACCGTTGGAGAGAACGTGTGCGACGCTTTCCCGAGAGCGGACGGCGCGTTGGCCTGGGACGTTGCGTCATCTTCCACTGCGTCGCAGCCGTGGCTCCAGGTACAGCTATGAAAAACGTTGCCTGGACGGTGGTGCCTTTTCCCCATGCGTCGAGTTCTGTGAGCCGACGGGCGCTGCGGAAGAACTTCTTAAGCTCTGTGCGCGGTTCCGGATCTTCAGTGATCGTGGATTTCTCAGGCTGTGACTCATTGAATCATGAAGACATCGACTTGCTGCTGGAGAGCCTGGGCCAAGTGGCGGGCAGGGATATGCAGGTGCTCCTGGCTGCGGGCTCTGGGGTGAATCGAGTGCTCCTCGAAGTGACTCGCATTGCCTCGCTCGTGCCCGTCTTCGATTCAGTGGAAGAAGCGATTGGTTATCCCAAGATACCGGCCGTGAATGGCGGTGAGAATCAAAGTGCGAGCCCATCTCAAAGCGTTGGGAGTGCATAAATGAATCGCAAGCTTCGCGCATATTTAAAATGCTTCTCGATTGCCATGGTGTCAGGCGCATTTCTGATCTCGAGCGAGATGCCGCTTATGGCGAGCCCTCAACAGTCTGGACAACCCAACTCTGCGAGCCAGAAGCAGGAAGATGCCTTGCCAGATGCACCGCAAGCTCAGTCTGCGCAGCCGCCGGCGGGCCAGCAGACCACACCTGTTCCTTCCGGGGCTGCAGGAGCGAAGAGCGCTAACCCGAAAGGCGCTCCGGTGGCCCAGCCCGCGGGCGCGGCAGTGGCGCCCGTCCGCCAGCGCGGCCATCGCTCATTGTTGATCAAATTGGGGTTGGTGGCTGGCGCCGGAATCGCTGTGGGTTCGGTGGTCGCCATGTCAGAGAAAAGTCCGACGCGGCCGCCCGGCGCGGCGGCGGCTATGCACCCATAGCGTTTCATCCACGAACCTCGATCTATGAATTACGGAGTTCTTCAAACCAATGACCGCGGACAAAGCCGAAGCCCAGGCTACTAGTTCTCGCCCGTTTCTGATTACCTTCTCTGGAATCGATGGAGCCGGGAAGACCACGCAAATCGAGCACCTCTCGTCCTACCTGAAGGAACAGGGATTGCGCGTGCTGCTGCTCAGTTTCTGGGATCACGTTGCGGTCTGGTCGCGACTGCGCGCGGAAGTCGGATACAGAACCGCTGAATCCAGCCACGCGGGTGAGACGGCTGCGGTTTCATTCTCCCCTAAAAACAACAAACACATTCGCAAATGGTATCTGACTGCGGCGCGGTTGGGATTCTACATGCTGGATGCGGCGCGGTTGCGCTGGCTGCTCACCACGCCACGGTCAAGAAACTTCGATGTCATAATTTTTGACCGGTACATTTACGACCAGATCGCAAATTTCTATTCGCGATCAGTTGCCGCCCGCTTCTACAGCAAGATGCTGTTGGCGCGGACGCCCACCCCTGACCTGGTTTTCGTCATCGATGCATCGCCGAGCGCAGCTTTCGCGAGGAAACCGGAATATCCTCTCGAATTCGTGATTAAGAATCGTCAGATTTTCCTGGATCTCCGCGAGCTTGTTCCGGAGATGATCGTAATTTCTCCTGCGGCCGCAGAGGAGGTGAGAAGTGAAATTTATTTGCACATCCGCCGAACACGGCTTGCAGCGGGCACTTCGCTTGAGGGAAAAACTGCAGTTGCGGTGGCCGATACCGTAGTCCTCTGACAGAATTCCTGTAGGGTCGGAAACGGCACAACGGCCAGTATCTAGCTGCCATCCAAGGCTTGCGCGTTCTGAGAAGCGAGGCCTTGAATGATTCCCGGGAGTTCTGAAAATCGTTTTGCCCTGGCAGTACCCACCCTCAATGAAGCGGGAAATATCGACAAGTTGCTCGGTGAACTCACCCATGCATTGAGCGAAACCCAATATGAATACGAGATCATCGTTGTCGATGATGGAAGCACTGACGGAACCGTGGACCGGGTTCGTGAGTGGACAGAACGAGATCCGCGTATTCGCACCCTCTCACGCGTAGGCCAGCGGGGCTTGGCCGGCGCAGTGTTGTATGGCTGGAGTCATTCCTCAGCGAACCTGCTCGGCGTGATCGATGCGGACCTGCAACATCCCCCTCAGGTGCTGCCGCAACTTTTGCAGGAAGCCGAACAAGCCGATATCGCCATCGCCAGCCGATATGCCAGGGAAAACGGAACGAAAGGTTGGAATCCGGTGCGCGCCGCAGTGTCGCGCCTGAGCACGCTCGTGGCCGAGCCTCTGATTTACAAGAAGAAGCTGCGGGTCACCGATCCGATGTCCGGTTTTTTCGTGATTCATCGCCGCTGCATCGAGGGGCTGAGCTTCCAGACCAGCGGCTTCAAACTGTTGCTTGAGATTCTGGTTCGCGGGCGGATTCGGACAGCACGCGAAGTCCCTTATCACTTCGGTCTTCGCCAGAATGGCAAAAGCAAGGCCAATGCCACGGTCGCTGTTCACTACTTGCACCTTCTGGGCCGGCTCTCGCGAGATCTGGTGTTGCGTTCGAGCGAGCAATGAAAATTGCGCTCATTACTTCGTTTCCGCCCAGCCGGCGTGCGCTCAATGAGTATGGGTTTCACGTTGCTGAGCAATTGCGGCAAGAGCGGCGCATCGATCTGACCGTGTTGGGAGATTATCTTCCAGCACCCGGCGATGAACTGCCCGGCTTTAAGGTCACCCGGTGTTGGGGTTTCGGGAAGGTCGGCAACGTAGCCAGTCTGGTGCGTGCCATCCATAAAGTGAAGCCCGACGTGGCGTGGTTTAATCTGGGGTTCGCCAGTTTCGGCGATCGTCCTCTTTCAGCCGGGCTGGGTCTCTTGACGCCGGCTCTGGCACGCCTCAACGGAGTCTACTCGCACGTTACCCTGCACCAGTTGTTCGAGACGGTCAACTTGAAGGATGCTGCTGTTTCCACTCCCCGGCTGCATCGAATGGGAGGCTGGCTGACTACGCACCTGCTGTTGAGTGCCAACTCGCTCTCCGTACTGCTTCCTACTTATCGTCAGACTTTAGCCGAGAAGTACGGGCGCGGCAGGGTTAGTGTGCGGTCGCATGGGATATTCACTGGCAAACCGGATCCTCCGGATTTCACACTGCGCGGAAATCCCATCCACCGCATTCTTGCGTTTGGAAAGTGGGGTACGTACAAACGTCTCGAACTCTTGATCGCAGCGTTTGAACGCCTGGCAGAGAAGATGCCCGATGTGAAGCTGGTAATCGGTGGCGGAGACCATCCAAAAACACCCGGCTATGTGCACTCGATGGCACAGCGCCACGCGAGCGACCGCATTCGCTTCCTGGGCTATGTCCCGGAGCAGTCGGTTTCCGAGCTGTTTCGTGCGGCGAGCCTGGCAGTGATGCCGTACACGTCGTCGGCCGGATCGAGCGGCGTGGCGCATCTCGCGGCGCAGTACGGGGTGCCGGTCATCGCCTCTGATATTCAGGATTTTCGGGAATTAGCGGAGCATGAAGGGATCGCAATCCGGTTCTTCAAGCCGGGCGATGTGGACAGTCTGGTGGAACAGTTGCTTCTGGCTTTGAATTCTCCGGAGGACATGAGAGTGATGGCCTGGCGAAATTACTCAGCCGGAATCGCCATGAGCATGCCCTTCGTGGTGCGGGAATACATTCAGTCTTTCCGCCAGCACGAGCGCATCAAGGTTCTGCAAAAGGCGGCGGGCCTGCGCCGCGCCGGTCAAATCCGCAGGGAAGATGATCTCGCTCGCGCGGTGGGCGAAACCATTCAAAGATGGCAGGACGAAGACGAAGTTGCCAGCCCTTTTGCTTAACCCCGCACACCGCAGAAGCTCGTTCAACCCGGCAACACGACCACTGGGACTCAGGCTGTTAGAGTCTATCACTCAGTCTATTTCTGATTTGGACCTTGGGGCTTCTGAAACTGAGAGTTCGGCGGCTGCGTGCTCGGCGCCGAATTTCGGTTTTGCTCCGAGTCCGGCAGCGGCAGAGCGGGTAGATCTGGGGCCTGAACCCCAATGGGAGGCACGGGCTTAACATCCTGCTCAGTACTGACTGAGATCCCATCGCGGCGCTTGAGTTCGATGGGTTTTCTTGCCTGGCGCTTCGACTCTTGAATCGCTTTCATTGTCGCTTGCACGTCCAACTGGTTTTCATCGGCGACGTTGTCGATCTTTCTTCCCTCAGCATCGCGACGAGTGGCATAGCTAACCTTGGCTCTTGCATCACGCCCAGAGCGCGCGGCCTCGTAATACATTTCGGCGCTCTCCCGATCACCTCCCAACTCGGCTACGTAGCCGAGATTATTCAGAGTGAAGGCGTTCTGCGCATCCCGCTTATAAGCCTGCAAGAAAAACTCCTGCGCTGCTGCCGGGTGATTGTCGTTTAGCGCCGCCACCCCACGCAAATTGAGCCGAGCGCTCGCTGCCTCTGGTCCTTCTCCCCGGGCGATTTGCTGGCTAACGGCCTTAGCGTTGTCCGTGGCTACCTCGCTAATTGGCCGGCCGCGCCATTTTGCCCGCGGAGTTACCACCACCCGCTGGTTGGAATGCACGCTGGCCGCTGCCGAGTAACTGCGCAGCGCCCCCTCGAGATCTCCGAGGGATTCCATCGCGTAACCGAGGTTGTTGAGCAGAAACGGATCGTTGGGATGGTTCGGCAGGGCCGAGTTCAACAGATTCCTGGCTTCAAATACCTGCCCATCCTGAAGCAACACAATCGCCCGTTCGTTCAGTTTGCTGATTTCCTGATTAGAACCCTGCACGTTCTGAAAGGCCTGATCCAGCGGCTTGCCCTGCAAAACCGCATCGCTGGATTTGTCAATCAACGCATCCGTGTGCGTTCGTGCGGCCAGAGCGTAAAAGCGAATCGCTCGATCCGCGTCGCCCTCCAACTCGGCGATGTATCCCAGATTATTCAGGGTGAAGGGGTCTTCCGGATCTAGCAGGTAAGCCCGGTAGAACAGCCGCTTGGCTTTTTCCTGATGGCCGCGCTTCAATTCGGCGACACCGTCGCGGTTTAACTTCTGGCTGGGCGTGGAAATGCTCCGCTCCGGAATTGGCACCCTCAAATCGCCGGCAAACCCCAGGCTCGCCCCAGCGATAAGCTGCATGGCCAGCAAACACGGAATCGTAAAGAGTGTTTTCAATTTGTTCAAGACCCGGCCCTGACCCGATACGCGGGGCCGTACTGCCGATACTAAGATGTCCCAAAGCGTGCCTCTGGTTGACTACAGGAAATACCTTAGAGGGGCGCACCTGTCCGAAATGGCTGCAGTTCGCATCGAAGTCGGGATGACAAAGTTCCTCTTTACTGTGATCTTGATGTTCGGCTGTGCGGCGGCACAGGTTGCCGAACCTGCTGCATCCTCCGTTACCTCCAGCGACGCAGGCAGGCAGCAAGCCGCCTCCATTGCTGACGTTCCCTTGCCCGGCGGGCCGAATCGCAAGGTTAGTCTGATGCGTGGCGTCCTGAAGCGGATGGATCCGATCCACGATCAGCTGGTGATTCATTCCTTCGGGGGTGGCGACGTCCGCATTGCCTTCGATCCGCGGACTCGGTTCCTCGCCGAGAACGCGACCACGCGTTTGACCAGCATTCCGGTTGGCTCCGTTGTGTCGGTCGATACTGTGATCGACAATGGGAAGCTATTTGCCGCCTCGGTGCGAACCAGCCCATCCCATGCAGCTGAACTTAATGGGCAGATCTTGCGGTGTGACCCCGCCAAGTCTCAGTTCACCGTGCGCGACCCTCTTAGTCCAGAACAAAGCGTTTCGCTTCGGATTACCCCGAACACAACGGTTGTCAACCGCGGCAAACCTGCTTCACCGCAGGCCCTGGCTCCCGGCATGCTTGTGCGGGTAACGTTTAGTGCCCACAATGCGGCGAACAACATTGAGATCCTTGCTGCGCGAGGAAGTACTTTTTCATTCGCGGGCCGAGTTGTGGCAGTTGATCTTCGCTCTCAAACGCTGGTTTTGTCCAACGATTCCGACCAAAGCGTGCGCGAACTCACCATCGGATCGCTGGACACTACTAGTCTCGGTCTTCTGCACGAAGGCGCCGATGTGAGCATTCAGGCTCAATTCGACGGGGACCGTTATAACGTTCGCACGGTCACCCCAGTGGCGCCCACCAATCAATAGATTGTTGGAGTTTCCGCAAGCGCTTCGTAAGCCATCAGGATGTCTCAAGCTGCGTCAGTTTTTCCTTCAGTGTCCGAGCAACGAAGAAGCCTACATCGCGGAATATGTAACGGATGGTGTGCCGCGCATAGCGCGCCAGGGCAATACGAATCAAACTCGGGATGTTAGAACTCTCCGCGCAAGAATTCCGCGATGACCTCCTCCTCCGGTACGGGCCGCAGGCGACGCAAGGGTTCGGTTGCCGGAGGAAACTCCGATGTGTCAGGCTCGAGGAAGAGCCGGATCGCGACCGTCAGCAGCAGCCCGCACATCACAAACACTTGCACCAAAATGACCTGAGACAAGGAGCGGTGATAACGCCAGATGCCTCCGGTCAACAACACGCTCGCGCCCAACTGCACCCACGCCGCAGTGCCGATGCGGCGCGAGATCTCGTACATCATGAGCACCACCGCAATGCAATAAATGGCGGTCATGACCGCATACTGTGTCAGGAGCGCGGAGAATGGCGCGGCCGTGCCCGGCAGGAAAGCCTTCCCTAGCAGCAGAATCCACAGGCTCTGCGGCGCCAGCGCTATTGCCGCGATGAATGCGCCGGTAAGAGTTCCGACCAGAAGTAATGCGGTGTACAGTACCGAGTGCCCGCTTTGGCGCTCCGTATGACTGGCCGACACTGGAAACATGCTGCTCACTACCGACCACGACAACATGAAGACGACGCGCCCCACCAGGGCCACAGCCGCATAGATGCCCGCTTCCGAGGTCGGGAAGAAGTGCTTCACCAGCAGGATGTCGAGGTTGCTGAGAATCACCTGCCCAATGAAGTACAGCACGGCCTGCATGCCCTCGCCAAAAGGCGCGATCTTGATCACCCCCGCTTTCGCGCGGTGTTGCGATCCCGGCTCCCCGGCAATATAGGCAGCCACTATGGAAAGCAGCACTGCTGTCATCACACCTGTCACGCCCATCCCGAGATGAAGGAAGAACAGGGCCCCGCCGAACTTAACCACTGCCTCCACCACCACGTTGCCGGCCAGACCACGGAAGTTGCACCGTCCCTGCATCCTTCCGCGCTGCACGCCCAGCGGGATGTAAACTCCCGCCGCAATTGCCAGCAAGAACAGGTCATGCTGCTGCGGCAGGTTGAAATATGACTTGAGGAAGGCACTACCTGCGGCGAGGAATATTGCAACTCCAACGCCAACCTGCCAAGCCCGGCGCAGCAATCTTGCGTAGATTTGCGCTCGTACAAGCGTCTCTGAGTTCCGGGCGATAAACTTTGAGGTTACGATCTGAAACGACAGGGTGATGGCCGTGACCAGCATCAAGAGCGTGTACAGGGCGGAAGCGTGGCCGAAGCCGGAGGCGCCCAGCATCCGCGCGATCAGGATGTTGTAGGCCAGGTTGGTTCCGGCTACCAGTCCGGTGCTGAGCAACAGGATGGCGCTGCCCCGCACTACGCGCGCCTGGAGAAGTTCGAGATGGCCCGGCTTGGTCTTTGCTTGGGTTTGCGGAAGCGTCATAACAAAATTGCCGTACTCAGGCAGGCGGCACGGGCGGAGTCAACTGCGTCAAAAACTAAACTGCGCAGACGGAACAATTTGCGTGCGTCCCTGTCCGGGAAAATCATAAAAAGTTTGCTGCGACAGGCCGAAAGAAAACCTCATGGGATAAGCAATGGACGCCGTCTCCGAACCCAGGCTCTTGTTAAAACCTCGTTCGCGCGTGTAGGAGACCAGGAAACTCGACGTCACATTGTCATACGCGTGAAAGCTGCGTCCCGAAGACCAGGCGCCCGAGGCGGACAGCGCCCAGTGCTCCTTGATCTTGGCGTCTACGCCAAAGCGCGGACGAAGCGTCTGCGCGATCGCATATTGGTTGCCTTCGACCCGCCATGAGCGCAGAAACTCCGCGACCGCCGACGCGCGGATGCGTGAGCCGAAGCCACGCTGCAGACCCGCGTAGGAAATCGTCTGGTAGTACTCATAAACCGCCGGTCCGAAGAGCAGGTCGCGCCCGTTATACCCGGTCAGCAGTGCGGTCTTGCTCCAGGGTTGACCTATGCGAAAATCGATAGCGCCAGAAAAGTCCCGCGAGTGCAGATTCTCATCTGTAAAGGGCCCTGCTTCACGAATCACGTTGCCGGAAAACGATAGCCAATTGGCGATGGGGCTGCTGGCGACATAAAGAAACTGGCGAAACAGATTCTGATTCATGAAGACCGGCGAAAGGGTATCGCGCCGGATCGTGTACTGCAGGCCAGGCATAACGCTAAGCTTCACGTTGCCCACTTGAAATATCGGTCCCACGGACATATTGAAGATGGTGTCAAAGGTATTGCGATTCTGAATCAGAAGCTGGCTGGGAAATGAAATCGTACCCTGCGCATTGCGTTCGGCCACAAAACCTTGAATGACAGGAAACGAATTCGGCCGGTATAGAAAGCGCGAATCGGCGAAGGTCTCGATGGATCGCCGCGGCGGAGGTAACAATGCTCCGTTATTTTGTACGCCAAGCAGACGAGCGTCCTCTTGATAGATGGTTTCATCTTCAAAGACAGCGCCCACCCGCACATCCGAGCCCATGCCAAGGTGATCGGTTATAGGGCGGCCTTCTTCCTGGGCTAATTCCATTTCCGCCGTGTGGGTCGCTGGGTCCTGCGGATCCAGTTGATTGGCGAGGGCGAAGTTCGCGAGCGCGCGATCATCCTGGCCGCGCTGGCGGTAGACGTTGGCCTGAGCGACCAGAAATTCGTAGTTATTCTTGCTCTCGGGATCGTCGCGCAGGCTAGCCAGTTGCAAGTCCGCGCTGCGCGTGTCGCCCAAAGCGAGCGAGGCATTGGCCATGACTACCGCGACTGCGGCGTCATCGGCCCCCAACGCCTGGGCGCGCCCATACATGCGCTGCGCGAGCGGATACTCGTGGATGCTCATCAGGATGTCTGCCGCGTTCAGGTAATCGTCAGCCGAGGTCACATCGGTGGGCGCGACCCTCGCCTCGGCAAAGCCGAGCGCAATTTGCTGCTGCGCGTTGGATGTTTTGCCCTCATCTGCAAACAACCGGCCCAAGGCGAGCCGGACCTGCAAGCGATCTTCATCGGAACTTTCCAGAGCCCGCGCATATGACGTCATGGCGCGGTCGCGGCGGCCCAGGATGCGCAGAGCGTCCGCCGTCACGAGCAGGACTTTGTAATCTTTTCCACCAGTGCGCTCTGCAGAATCAATCGCCTGCAGGGCCTCGGGCGACCGCTGGAGTCGCGCATAGGACCTACCCAGATCCGCCGAAATCATCGGGTTATTGGGCGCGATCGCGAGCGCATTGCGCAAAGTCTCAGCCGAGGCCTCATATCTGTGTGCGCGGTACTGCACGTCGGCGAGCGCGAGGTAGGAAGTCGGGGCATTCGGATTCAGCTTGAGAGCTACCTTGTACTCGCCTTCCGCACGGGCAAACATGCCTCGCTGCCGGTAGGCTTCAGCTTTGACGAGATGCAGGCTCTCCGAGTCGGGAAGCAGACGGGTTGCTATCTCTGCTTCTTTCAGCGCCGGCGTGGAACGCCGCAACTGGAGCAGAGCGTAGGCTAGTCCGAGGTGCGCTTCCCCGTATTGCGCATTCAGCGCCAGAGCCTTGCGGAAGTCCTGCTCAGCTTTTGTGGCCAGGCGCATATCGTTGTACACATATCCCCGGTTCATGTAGCCGACCGCCATATTGGGATCGATCTCCAGGGCTTGCGTGAACGCCAGAACGGCGGCTTGGTATTCGCCGCGATCGGCGTGTACGTGTCCCGCAATTAAGGGCAGGTCGCGATCATTTTCAAAAACCGGTTGATAGCGGTCTACGATCTTCATCGCGTCATCGGGGCGTTTGAGAAACAGAAGATCATAAGCCAGATAGTTGACTCCTTCACGATCCTTCGGCAGCTTCTGAATCACCTGATACCCAAGATCCGCAGACTCTGCGTAGTTCCCCGTTATGGTCAGATACCGTTCATGCTCGCGCATGACTTGCGGATTTTGCCGCACCGTTTCGGACGCCCGCGTGAGCCAATCCTTGGCTTGGGCGGTGTGGTGCGCTTCGAGCGCCGCGTTCATTGCGCCGGAAACAATCAGAGGATTACTCGGCGCCTTCTGAAAGGCCTTCTCGTAACTCTCTTGCGCCTCGGGAAATTGACGGTTCGAGCTATACAAATCAGCCAGCGCCAGGTAGGGCACATAGTCTGCGGGATGCTTCTTCGCAAGCTCCAGGAAGTAGTTTCGCGCAGCCTCGGAATCGCCCATCTCCCGTGACAGGAAGCCGAGAGAGCCCAGTGCGCTTGCGTTCGATGAATCGATGGCCAGCGCTTCGCGGTAGGTCTTTAACGCTTCTTGTGTTCGATCCGTCTTCCAGAGAAGATGCGCATAGTTGAGAAGCAACACGCCGTTGCGAGGTGCGAGTTGGAGGGCTTCCTTTAGATCTTTTTCGGCGGAATCGGCATTGCCTGCGGCCATTTCAGTCGCCGCCCGCAGCCGCAAAAAGTCGGGCCGCTCTGGGCCGGTAATATCGAGGGCGCCGATTGCAGTCGATGCATCTTTTGTGACGCGCTCCGCGTTCGCAATATCTCCCGAATCGCGGTAAATCTCGGCCAGATCCACACGCAAGGAAATCGGATAGAGAACGCCCTCCGGCACATCTTGGGGCAGATGCTGCAGTGCCGCCTCGTATTCGCGAATCGCGTCCTGGCTTCGATGCTCCGTCGCGTCGAGCCGTGCCCGCAAGGCATACAGGCGGTAGTGGTCAGGATTCAGGGTGGCTGCGTGGTTCAGGAGGGCAGTCGCTTTGTCGAACTCGCCGGCATTGAGCATGGCTTGCGCGGCATTGAGTTGGATCTCAATCGCCCGCGGCATCCGGCTGGCCGCAGCCGCATAGTTGCGCGCCGCCGCGTGAGTATCGCCCGCGAGCCCATAGGTATATCCCAGTTCCGTGAGCGTTCCCACGTCTTTGGTATGTAAGTCTTCCAGGATCCGGATCGCCGTGTCGTAATGACCTGTGTCGCGGTAGTAAGACGCAACCGCCCGCGCGACCTCGGGATTGTTCGGAGCCGCCTGCCGCGCTTTCTCCAGCATCGTGTGGGCTGACTCGCCATCGCCCAGTCGTTCGTACGCGCGAGCCAATAAGAGTTCAGTTCGTGACGATGCCTTTACCGCTTCTGAACGGTGCAGATACTCAAGGGCTCGTTTCGGATCGCTGGTTAGCAGCAACTCGCCCGCAAGTTGAAGGTCAACCTCGCTCTTAGGATCCGCAGCCAAGACCTGCTCCAGGGTCTGCTGGGCCTCCGCGCTGCGCCCCATGCGGGCGTAGGTTTGCGCCAGGCCGGAAAGGCCCTGCACCGAATTTGGTTTCAGAGCCAGACCCCTGCGATAAGCATCGACAGACAGCGAATACTGGCCGCTCAGCCGGGCCGCGTAGGCCAAGGTAAACCAGAGATCGGGATTTTGCGGCGCGGCGTTCACCGCGCGCTGGGCATGTGCAGTTGCCCCTGTGGCGTCTCCATGCTGCAGTGCGGTTTGCGCGGCTCGCGCCTCGCGCGCCACCTCAATGCTGTTGCCCCAGCCCATACCGGTTTCGTTGTTCGGTTTCTGCGCAGCCCGCTTTTTCGAAGGCGGTGGGGTGGGATTGCTTTGCCCATTCACGTCAAAGGTCTGGGCCGCGCTGGCCGTGGCCACAAGCAGCACTGCAAGCCGCACCGATCCTCTGAATGCTGATCGCAACATCCCTCTCCCGGCCTCCTGGCTGAAAATCCGGCTGGCAGCGAAGGGGTACACATCTACCCTTCCGTCGTGGCTCAGATGCAGATAACCGCCGATGTGGTTGCGAGCCTTTGCACGCCAATGGATTGCACTTTGGAAATTGTTGCCAACCTTTGCCAGGCATCGGCGAATCAAACGTTGCGATTCACGCAGTGCGACTCACTCCATGAACGAGCGCCAGGAAACATTTGTCCTCAGGCCTGCGACCAGCGTTTGGCAACGCCCAATTCCCGTGGCCGCCATTATTTTGCTGGCGCTCGCGATTCACGGGCCTCTGCTGGTTATGCAGTTGCCGGCGACAACGTCTTACGACGCCAACTTGCACATGTTTTTTGCGTCGCACTATGCGCACCATTGGTTCGATCCGTGGAACGAAAAATGGTTTGCCGGTTTCTCCCAAACTACCTACCCGCCCCTGACTCACCAGTGGATTGCGCTGCTCTCGTATGTGGTGGGTCTGGTTGAGGCTTTCATGCTGGTGCAGTTGGCTGCTGTTGTGCTCCTTGCGGTAGGCGCGTACCGGTTCGCGCAACTTTGGGTCGATGATCGCGCCGCTAGCTACGCCGGGGTGCTGGCCGTCTTCGCAGGCAGCATTGCATTTCTCGTATATTCGGCGGGGCAGTTGCCCACCACACTGTCGGCGCCTTTGTACTTTCTCGCCTTACCTTATTTTTATTCGTGGTGCAAATCCGCCAGCTGGCGATCCCTGCTGAAGGGTGTTGCTCTCACGCTGGCCGCGGCATCGGCCCATCACGTCACGCTCATCTTCGGTTCCGTGCTGTTTGCCCTGCCGGTCTTGTGGCTGGCGTGGTATGACGGCCGCGAGGAACAGCACTCTGGTGCGGCGATCGCCGGACGCGGTTTGGTTTTCGCAGCGATTGCTGCGGTGGGGGTGGGCGTTGTCCTATTGCCTTACTGGATTGCGATCATCCGGCATCCGATCGACCAGATGCCAATTCCCCACGCCAGCCGTTCAAACTTCCTGATGAATTGGCTGTACGGGATGAACTACTTCATCGTGCCGTATGGCGCTTTGCTCCTGGCGTTGCCCTTCATCGTGATCAAGGGCGCATCGAATCCTCGTTTGCGAGTGCTGCTGCTCGCATTTTGGGTTACGTTCCTGATTGCGCTGGGCGGCACCACCCCGGTTCCTCGCTGGATCTTCGGCCGGGCTTTCGAAATTCTCACCTACGAGCGGTTCACGCTGTGGGCGACGGTGCTGGCATTGCCGATTGTGGGATTGTTAGTGGAGCAAGTCATCGACCGCTCCCCGCGCTGGGGTGCGATTGGCGTCAGCACGGCTGCTGTTGCCAGCCTGGCACTCGCGCTCGGTTGGCTCACGTGGAGTCCATTTCGAACCTCCAGTTCGCTCAATGTGGATTCAGTGGTTGCGTTCTTGAATCGCGATGGCCACGATCAATACCGCTATCTGACGCTCGGATTTGGCAACGCTCTCTCCAAGGTTTCGACCTACGCCAATGCGGGCAGCGTGGATGGCGAATACAACTCGGCCCGCCTGTTGCCCGAGATGACGCGGTACGGCGCAGCGCAATTGACCAGCGCGAAGTACTTCGGCACGGCCGGCATGGATTCGCTCCGCGCCATGCTCCAGCATGCCAACCACTATGGGCTGAAATTCATTTTCGTGCACGATCCGTTTTACGAGCCCCTTTTGGTTTTCGGTGGATGGCGACGGGTCGAGAGCTATGGCTCCGGCGCCATCACCGTCTGGTCGAAGGACGATGCCCCTCCCGCAAGGGCGATTCCATCTGACGCCGTGCCCGCGCCCTGGGAGGGATTGATCTGGGGCCTTCTGCCCATTGGCAGCAGCATCATGGCTGTTTTGTTTGTGTGGTTCCTGGTAGAGCCGCGCCGCCTGCCGGAACGGATCACTCTTCCCAGGGAGAGGCCGGACAGCGTATATGCCAGCGGGGTGCGCTCATGAAGTGGGGGCTGGCCGCATTTCTAACCATTGCGACCGTTGTGCTGGTTGCTGTTGCGTGGCTGCAGTCTGGGGGGATGAGGCAGCACACTATGCTGGCGGCTGCAACTCCGGAAGTAGCCGTGCAGGCGCTGATGAGCGAGATTCAGGCTCACAACTACCAGCGCGCGTATGACTCGCTCGATCCCAGCGATGTCGATCTCACGTCCTTCACTCGCGAGATGGCGGGCAGCGACGGCAGCTTGCGGACATACTCCTCGCTGCAGAGCGCGGATGTTTCGCCGTTGCATGCCGACCGCGACCAGGCCCTCGTCCGCGTTCGAATGGTCTGGTCGAGCGCGCTGGGCTCACTCGATGATGTGCGGGACTTGCACGTGCGCCGCGATGGCTCGGTCTGGCGTGTGGTGTGGCCGAAACCCGCGCTCTCCACGGTGCCTCCGCAAGTGGTGACGGTGAACTACTTGCGCTGGGATGTCATCGGCCGCAACGCATCGCAGACCTGGGGCGCGCAGGATGTAGATTCGCCGAAAGTGCGCATCACATCCATGAACGCCATCTCGCGTCCTGGCCGCGTAGTGATTCTTGGCGAAGTCGAGAATGAAGACACAGTGCCCGCCTACTTGAACGTAAATGCGGCGTTGCTGAAGGCTGACGGCTCTCCCATCGAAGAAGAAGGCAGCTTCGACTTGATCTCGCACGTGCTGCTTCCCAAGCAGGTTTCACCTTATCGCATTGACTTTCCGGGTGTTCGCATGGATGCGGTAAAGAGTGTGCGCATGGATGCGCGCGCCCTTTTGGTTTCGGCCAGCGCTGATCCGGTGATTGCCGTGAGTGATCAGACGGTGAGCAAAGATGCACTGGATCGAAACGTGTTGAAGGGTGAACTGGTGAATCAAAGCGGCCGTCCCGTCAACATCGCTCAAGTCCTGGCAGCCTTCTACGACAACTCGGGGAAAGTAATCTGGGTCTCCGATGGCTATGTCGACAAGGCGCTCATGCCGCAGGTTGCCGTACCGTTTGCTGTGGACATTCCGAACGAGATCGCGGCCCGGCTGCATACTTATCGCGTTACGGTCAATCACTACTCGCAGGCGAGCAACTAGCATGAAGCGCGCTCCCGCCAGCCATTTTGCGTTGTTCCCGGTCCTCGCTATGTCCGCCTTGCTGTGCGCCTCGCCGGGCTGGGCAATAGCTGGTGACCTGCGCGTCCCCGCCAGTGTGGAAGCTGGCCAAAGCTTCTCGATTTCCTTGGAGGGCCCCGGCTCCGGGCAGGCCACTTTCTATCTCGTCGGTCCCGATCATGTTGCGAAACGCACCGTGAATCTCGGGAGTGATCTGAAAATTCAATCCAGCGATGTGCGTGCCGCGGGCCGTTATCAGGTAATCCTCTGCGCTTCATCGTGCAATTCGGCAACGTTCGAGGTGAATGCCGCGCAACCGGAACACCTGAGCTTTTTCCTACATCCTTCGCGGGTCCCGGTCTCCACGCCGGATTCGATTGATGCTACTGCGTTTGTGTTTGACCGATACTTCAATCTTGTTTTGAATCCGGCTACAGTGGATTTCCACATCACTCCTGCCAACGGGGATCGTTTCTCGCGGCGGGTTGCTACCCACGACGGTGTGGCCTGGATGCGCATGGACTCGACGCCGCACGAGGGACGGGTTCAGGTGACTGCGGTCTTGGGCGATGTGGAGGAAGCGCGAGTGATTCAACAGGTCGCGGCGGAAGCCTGCGGGTTGCGCATGAAAGCCGTGACTAGCGGCGATAAGGTGATCCTCGAAACCGATCCCGTGCGCGATTGCAGCGGCAATGCGCTTCCCGATGGCACAGTCGTTTCATTCACCAAGATTGACCAGGCGGGCAAGAGCACGGTGGACACGCCGATCAAAAAGGGTATCGCGCGAGTGCAGTTCAGCCTCCACGGGCCCGCACAGATCAGCGTCGCATGCGGTGTGGTACTGGGCAACGAAGTCGCCCTCAATGGAAAACTATGAAAAGCATGGCTAAGCTCACGCTCAAGAGGATCGCGCGCCCATTCGTCCTCGCCGCTGGCTTCGTCGTCGCGTCGGGTGCCCTGACGATCGCACAATCATCGCCACAGATTCAACTTCCTCGAGTCCATCTTGATGCCGAAGGCCTTTCTCCACGTCCCATCGAAGAACTTACGGGAACGACGATCGCACGCCATTATGCGCAGGCCTGGCGTGATCTGGCGGAGGCGTTGGAGTCCGGTCGCGCTGAGGGGCTGAGCGAAGAGTTTGTAGGATTTGCCAACGATCGGCTGAAGCAGAGAGTCGCCGAGCAGAATCAGACGGGCGTGCACGTTCGAATCGTGGACCACGGCCACCATCTGAAGGCAATGTTTTATTCGACCGATGGAGCTGCCATGCAGCTTCGCGATCAGGCCCAACTGGAGATTCAGACCTTCGACGGAAACAAGTTGCTCGATACACAGAACGAGCTCCACGAGTACATGGTTCTCATGACGCCAGGCGCCGATCGCTGGTACGTCCGCGACCTCGAGGAAGTCTCTGCCAAACGCTTCTAGAGAGTCCAGCGCGAAGGCCTGCTGCGAGCCAACTCTTCACGTAGCCGTCTCATCGTAACCAGAGCATGAAACTTCGGACAAAACTTCATCGGTGCGCCCTGTTGGCGTATGTCTTGGCCGCGAGCTGCATTCCCAGTGCGTGCTCTCGTGCGAATGCGCGGAATCTCGCGCTCAAAGATATTGCTGACTCGCCCGGCAACCCCAAGATTCTTGCTGACTATCAGCCCTGGTTCGGCGACCCTGACCACATCGATGTCGGCTACAGCAGCCTGGACCCGAAGGTGTTGCGCAAGCAGATCGAGAGTGCTCGCAACATGGGCATCTATGCCTTTGCGGTGGATTGGTATGGATCGCGGCGTCCCTTTCTCGATCGCAGCACTGCGCTCCTGCAGCGAATTGCCAGCGAGGAGCACTTTCACATCGCGCTGATGTACGACGAAACCCAGGATGACAACGGGCACGCGACTGACGATGCCATGGAAGCCATGGATCTCGCTTACCAGAAATACATCGGCCCCAGCGCCCCGGGACGCGACGCGTATCTGCTCTACCGCGGGCGACCCGTCATCTTCGTATTCCCCAAGCGCGGCCACACAGATTGGAGTCAGGTGCGCCAGCAGGTGAATCAGTGGGAATCGCCACCGATCTTGCTGTATCAGGACGACCCGCCCGCGCAGTTCGCCAAAGCTTTCGACGGTGAGTACGCGTGGGTCTATCCCGGGCGCAAAGGATGGGCGGCAGATGGCCAGGCATGGGGCGAAGATTACTTGCGCGATTTCTATGCGAAGATGCGGACGAAGCATCCGGATCAAGTTACGGTGGGGGGAGTGTGGCCGGGTTTCAACGATGCGAAGGCTTCTTGGAGCCTGAGCCGGCACATCGATCCACGGTGTGGACAGACATTCGAAGATACGCTGCGCTTGTTCCAGGAGAACAACGAATCCGCGCACCCGATTCCGTTTGTCCTGATTGCCACGTGGAACGATTACGAAGAAGGAACGGCGATTGAGCGCGGCCTGCCGCATTGCGGCGACGCGAAAGCGGACGCCTCGCATGGAGGGCATCCATGATGCGGGGAAACGTGCGGACGGCTGCGATGTTCGACGCGCTTGCAACCTTACACTTTCACGCGCTTACAGCTGCGGGCCAGGAGGGCGAACCGAGCCCGCAGGTCAAAGGTGTTCTATCGCAACTGCAACGTATGTCGAGGGAGGAGTGGGAGGACTTCCTGCGCTTCGCGGAACTGCAACGCGCAGGCCTCCGCACCTTACAGTTCCTAGAGAAATGGGCCGTGGCGGATGCGCTCGCGCCGCCATTTTACGTTCTGGAGGGTTTGGCGCAAGCCGAACAGCAGCGGATCGAACACGCGCTCTCGATGTTGCAGAAGGTGGTGCGCGCACTTGAACTCACTGGGCACTCCCCCATTGTGATCAAAACCCTCGACCATTGGCCCGATATCGGCAGCGACCTCGATCTCTTTACCGCGGCCACCGAAGCCGATACCGTGCGCGTAATGCAGAGCGAACTGCAAGCCGAGCCGCAGCCACAGAGTTGGGGCGATCGTCTGGCCCACAAATGGAACTTCCGCATTCCTGGACTGCCTCAACTGGTTGAGATCCACGTGGGATGCCTTGGACAAACGGGTGAGCAGGAGGCGCTGCCTGCCGATCTGCAAAAAACCAGCGTGATGCGCGATGTGGGCTCGTATAGCTTTCGCGTTCCAGCGGCAGAGGAGCAAGTCACGCTCGCGACTTTGCAAAGAATGTACCGCCATTTCTACATTCGTTTCACCGACCTGCTGAACCTTACCGGGCTGGTGCGGGCAGGCCGCCTGGATTTTACCCGGCTCCGCACGTCCACCCAGCGATGGTCGATCTGGCCCGGTGTGGCGACATTGCTGAAGATCACTGCAGATTACAACCAGCGTGTGGGCGCGGGCCAGCTCCCGCTGCCCGGGTTTGTAGTGCGCTCGGCACGATTTGGGGCCGAGGTCACGTACATGGGGGAACAGTTTTTGCGTGTGCCCATGATGCCGCAAGGCTTGCAACTCTTTCTGCAGCAACTTATCGGAACCGGCGCGGCACGGCAGTTTCGCGCTGCCGCACGCTTGTCTTTATTGCCGGCGCTGGCGGCCGCTGCCTTTGTCAATCTGCGGATTACCGGCGACGACAAGGGAATTTGGTAGTTTCGCGGAAGATCGCGGAAGCACTCCCTGCGCTTCCTGGCCAAGCACTCATGTTGCGATCAACTCAAGCGCATTCCACTCAAGCCAGCTTCCGTATCCAGAAGCTGGAGGGCCAGACGCGTTCGCCATCGCGCGTGGGAAGGAAACGGCGCTTTTCCGCAGGCATGTTGCGATAACTGCGCTGCCAGTGCGGGAAAGCGTTTTCGAGCGCGGTAGTGGCCCGGCTTTGCATGCAGCTGCTGCCCCACAACACTTCGAATTGCGGATTGAACATGAGCAGGGCCTGCAGCAGGTACTGTTCAGACCAGAAAGCCAGATTTTGCAAGACCGCCTCGCGCGGATAGTCGGCGGGGATGAATATGTCATGGGCGTGGATTAGCACACCATCGGCCATGCGCGGAATGATCTCGAGGTACTCGCGCACGACATCGCTGCCGATTCCTACTACGTGACTTGAATCCAGAAACAGAAAATCGCCGCTGTGCAGGCTAAGGAATAAGTTGAGGTCCACGTTCTGTACCGGTTGAGTAACCAGATGGACGCGATCACTCAGCCCCTTCGTGGGAAACCGATCCGGGTATGGTTCAATCGTGGTTAGCTCGCCGCGCACTCCGTCCAGCTTGAGGTTGACATCGAGGGCGGCGGCCATAACCCGGGTGCTGTAGCCCCCGCCCACTTCCACAATCCGGCGCGGCTTGTAATGGCGAACCAGGCAGTAGGCGATCTCAGCATCGACCGTCTCGAAGAAGCCATTGCTGTAGTTGTAGTCCATGCTGAAAAACGGTGACGAGTCCGATGCCCATTCGGGCTCATACCGCGGAACCACGGTTTGCAGGAAGTCCAACTGCCGGTCGAAGGCAAGGTCTAACCCAATGGGCGCCGTCTCGGTGGGCCATTTCCGGGACTCGAGTTCGCGAACGTCGGGCACAGGCCAATAGTAGTGGTTCGGACTCACAGTGAGCCCGATACGCTGGAACATGCGAAATACACTCCGCAAGAATGCGAATGCCGTCTCGCTGTCGTGCAGCTTGCGAGCAAAGCGGACCAGCAGTTTATGATCCTGCGTCATCTCCGGCAGGCCATTTTTCTCGGTAGCCGCCTGAGAGGACGGGGCTTGAGTGGGGTACAGGACAGGGAACTGTTCTTTCATCGACATGTAAGCCTACGCACACGCTAGGCGCTCAATTTGAACGTGCCAAAAATCAGATGCAAAATTCCGCGGGATTGTCGCCAGAATTAATCTCTGAGGGAAGGCAATGAATGTTCGGGCAAGCTCCTAAATTCGAGCGGAGAATACCTTAGGTTCTACGCGGCATAGAACTGGACTACTCTAACCGCGGCCCCGGCATACAGTGTTCACCGCATGGACTACGGACGCTGACCTACGTCATGGTGATTGCGGGCACCCACGACCGGGATCTTAAGGTATGCATTAATGACATTCCGGCCTTATGCCAGGGGGTGTCGGTTTGAGCCTTCCCAGAAACAACCTACTTCTACGGACTTTCGTCTTAAACGCAGCGTTTGCTCCACCAGCAGGGATTGTGTCCGTATCCATGAAGAAAACTCTGATAGCGTCTTCCCCCAACCTGCGAGCACGGGTCCTGAGCGGCAGCATGATCATGCTGCTCAGTTCGGCCTTCGTAGGAGTGTTGAACCTTGTCTACAATCTGGCCATTGCCCATGAGCTAGGAGCGGGCGGCCTCGGCCACGCCAGCGCGGTCTACACCGTGCTGATGTTGCTCTCTTCATTCCACCTGTCTTTTCAGCTCTTGTGTTCAAAGCTCGTCGCCAGGAACGACTCGCTAACCGAAAAGGTCGCTATCTACCGTCACCTTCATCGCCGCGCGTGGTTCTACGGCATTGGCGTCGGACTGACCTTGCTCTACTGCCGATCCGTAATTTCCACATATCTGAACTTACCCACACCGAACTACATCATCATGCTGGCTGTGGCTACCGTCTTCTTCATTCCATTGGGCGCGCGGCGGGGTTTGATGCAGGGGTTGTGTGACTTTCGCCCACTCGCTTCTAATTTCGTTCTGGAGGCCGTTGTCAAAGTCGGTGGCGCGTTCTTGTTTATGGCCTTGGGATTTGGTGTAAGCGGGGTCATTGCGGCGATCGTCGCCTCGGTAGTGTTGGCCTACATGTTTTCCAGGCCGCAACTGGACTTGATGGCCCATCCGCGAGTCCGTTTGCCATTGCGGGTGGCGCTGGGCGAAGGTGTGCAAGCCTCTCTGTTTTTTGCCGGGCAGGTGATCATAAATAACCTGGACATTATCCTGGTAAAACATTTCTTCCCGCCCATTGAAGCCGGCGTATATGCGGCAGTGGCTCTGGTTGGGCGGGTGGTTTACATGCTTTCGTGGTCGGTGGTGAGCAGTATGTTCCCATTCTCCGCCGGTGTCCGCTCAGAGGAACAAGACGGCCGGGCGGTTTTGGGAACGGCGCTGACATTGGTTATCTTGATTTCCGGTGTGTTCACGCTTGCTGTGTGGGGTGCCCCAGCGCATGTTTGGCACATTCTTCTCGGGAGCGGGTTCCCTTTGAATCAGGGAGGCTCCTACCGGGCTCTGTTGGTACTGTACGCCGCCACTACCGGAATCTACTCGCTCGGCGTGGTTTTGATGAGCTACGAGATATCGCGCAAGATCGGCAACGTCAGTTGGGTGCAACTCGCCTTCAGCGCTGCCATTGTCGCAGGCATCTACCTTATCCACACCACATTGCATGATGTCATCATGGTCCAGACGGTCTTAATGATGGCGCTTCTGGTTTGGGTGTCAGTGCCATTCCTGCAGATCGAGATTTGGAAGCGGCCCTTGTCACTGGCCATTGAGCAAACGCAGGGCACATTAACGAAGGTGTATCGCGTGACCGAGGACGAAGCCATCGCGGAGTTCCTGAAGAGCGAATTCTATCAACGGGAATTCGACCGATATCGCGAATCGTTTCAGGACATTGTGGCTTATCCGGATCTCAGCAGCGAACCTGACAATAGGCTGCGGCGCGCCCTTCTGTACTGCCGCCGTGGCAGACTCTGGCGCGAGATCCCGGCTGATACCGAGTGGTGGGAAGTCGAACTCCAGAGAAGCGATCTACGACGCATTCGAGTGTTCCCGCGGGACCAGTGGCGCAAACACTCAGACCGCAGCTACTACCTACTGGATACGGCGGAGCGCATCGGCAACCGGATTACCCAAGCGTCGGACGCCTTCCTTAACAAGGTTCGCTCACTCAGTGCCGGACTCGCGCATCCGCAGACCACGGAACACGGGGGACGGGACACAGTCTTGCTAATCGGCCTGGACGAAGCCAGCCCTTTGACCATCATCGAAGGCAACCACCGAATGACTGCGGCGGTCCTGGCGTCAACGCATGATGCTCATCAGCGCTTCCGCTTTTTATGCGGTTTCTCCCCCCACATGATGGATTGCTGCTGGTACCAGACAGACCTTTCCACCCTTCTGCGCTACGCGGGGCACTGGGTCACGTGGTTATTTGACGACAGCCAGGTGGTCATCGATCAGGCATTGCAGAACAAGCTCGACCGCGAGGGCTCACATGTCCCTACCACCGGATAGACAGAGACCCAGCGCCGGGCGCCCGAAGACCCGACAGCACTGTGCCAAGATCTCACTCCCCGCCAGGTCCTTTACAACAGGCAACCATCTTGTAAGCACTTTCATCGAATTTCGGACTCTGTGCACAAGTAGCTCGCCCAATGAAAACTCGACATCGTTTAGGATTAGCTTTGTTTTCCGGACTGAACATTCTGGCCCTGGTCGGATGCGTAGGTTTGCGCTCTGAGCCGCCTGTGCCTGTCACAGGAAGCCTGCAAAACCTGAACCACATTGTTGTCTTCGCTCAAGAGAACCGCTCGTTTGATCATTATTTCGGTGCGATGCGGCAATACTGGGCGCAGAATGCCATCGCAGATCAATCCTTCGACGGTCTGCCGCAATTCAATCCAGCCAGCGGAATTGCTCCTCTGCAAGGCCCAGTTCCTGCAATCACGGGCTGCGATCCTGCGTTTCCGTACATCCCGCCTAGCGGCGGCATGCCGGCGCAGAATACTTCGTGTAGCCCAGACACCAGCAATTTAGTCACCTCTTTCCATATGACATCGATGTGCACGGAAGAGCCGAGTCCGTTTTGGAATGAAGCTCATAACGATTGGGACTTGAGTGATCCCACCGGCCTTAATCCGCCCACTTTCAACGGATTCGTAGTCACGGCCGCCGATGACGCCCGTCAGGTAACTCCGGCTCTGAACGATACCAACGGACTACGCGCCATGGGGTATTTTGACGGTGGCGATTTGAATTATTACTACTTCATGGCTTCCAATTTTGCCACGTCCGACCGGTGGTTTACCCCCACCATGAGTCGCACCCAACTGAACCGCATGTATCTTTTGGCCGCCACATCCGCCGGGCACGTGTATCCCCTCGCAGCGCCATATGGCCCGCTCACGAATACAACTATTTTTGAGGAACTGCAGAATGCGGGCATCACCTGGAAGATCTATGTGAATCCGGAGGGCACAAACTGCGCGGCCACTGATTCCGCATGTCTCGCCGGTTTCTCCTACATCAATATGTTTACGTACGAGCAGACCATACTCGACACGCCGAACCTGTTGCAAAACATCGTTCCGATTTCGCAGTTCACAACCGACGCGCAGAATGGGACTCTGCCCCAGGTCGCGCTGATCGAGCCCGCCTCGGTCGCGCAATTGGATGAGCATCCCAACGATCAGGACACGGAATCCCCAATCGACATTCAGGCGGGAGCCAGCTACGCCTCAGGCTTGATCAACGCTCTCATGGCTGGTCCGAACTGGAAAGATTCCGCCATGATTTTCACCTACGATGAATTCGGAGGTTTCTACGATCACGTTTCGCCGCAGCCGATGCCGAGTCCCGACGGCATAGAGCCGATCGACTTGCAGCCCATGGACATCTGCGACGCGCCCGGACAGCTCGGAACCGGGACCTGCAATTTTACTTACACCGGATATCGCGTGCCGCTAATCGTGATCTCGCCATTTGCCAAGAAGAATTACGTCTCGCATACCGTGTACGATTACACGGCGATCCTGACGCTCATCGAGAAGCGCTTCAGTGTGCCTGCGTTGACCAAGCGCGACGCTGCCCAAGCCGACATGAGTGCCGATTTCTTTGATTTCGTAAATGTCCCGTGGGCTACGCCCCCGAACCCCAAGCCTCAGATTACAAGTGGACAGTGCTCTCTAGCCGCGCCCACTCCCTGATGGAGACCTCTAGCGAGGCCAAGGCGCGCAAGTCATCATCGTCGCAGCCTCCGATCATTCCAGCTCAGATCATTCCAAGAATGATCCCCGCAATGGGATAATGAGTTCCGTGAAAATCCAACGATCGGTTGCCGTGGGACTCTGGCTTGCCTTGTACGCCGTGTCCTCTTGCCTGGCGGCAACCAGGCATTACTACATTGCAGCCGAAGACGTGACATGGAACTACGCGCCGAGCGGCCATAATCTGCTGAATGCTAACCCCATACCACAGCCGTGGTCGCAAAAGGTGGAGTGGCCGAAGAGCCGTTTCATCGAATATACCGACGACACCTTTACGACTCCGAAGCGGCAACCCGAGTGGCTGGGAATCCTCGGCCCCGTGATTCGTGCCGAAGTTGGAGACGAGATCGTGGTGGCCTTCCTGAATCGCAGCCATCGCGGCCACAGTCTGCATCCGCACGGCTTGCGCTACGACAAAAGCAATGAAGGTTCTCTCTACATACCTGTAGCCAAAGGGGCATTCGTCGCTCCTGGTGCTCGCTACACCTATCACTGGTTCGCGACTCAGGGCAGCGGACCGGGTCCGGGTCAGCCCAGTTCAATCGTGTGGTGGTATCACTCTCATGTTCGACCCGGGCGTTGAGATCAACGCCGGTTTGTTGGGACCGATCATTGTTACGGCAAAAGGCAAGGCGAAACCCGACGGATCTCCAAAGGACGTTGACCGGGAATTCGTTGCCTCGTTCATGATTTTCAACGAACTGGCAGGCAAGCCTGCCGGCCAGTTTTATGCCATCAACGGTTTCATCTTCGGGAACCTTCCTGGTCTGACCATGAAGCAGGGAGACAAGGTCCGCTGGTATTTGCTGGGGATGGGAAACGAAATCGACCTGCACACTCCTCATTGGCACGGTGAAACTGTCACCGACGGAAAACAAAACACAGATGTGATCGAACTTCTACCTGGAAGCATGACCACGGTCGACATGCTGGCCGACAATCCCGGCACCTGGATGTTTCACTGCCATGTGCAAGATCACATGGAGGCAGGAATGATGGCTGTCTATACGGTCTACGCTCCATCTGCGCGGCCCTGCCCACTTGCGTTCGTTGGCGGAGACTTCTGGAAGCATCCGGAGAATTTTACGCTGACGGTCAAGAATACGAGCGATAAGGCGATCGCCAACCTTGTGCTCACTTCGGAAATGCTGTTGGCGCCCCAGGATTTGCGGCGGCCGTTCAACGCCGAGTGGTCATCGGCCAAGCCCATCCTTCCCGGTCAGGAACAGATTCTCGAAAAGCCCGGCATTCGTGCCACCAGCGCCCAGGCCGTTCTGGGATGGGTCTTTTTTCCTTATTCCGTTAAGTACGAAGATGGAACGACCTGGCACCCTCAAAGCGAAGGCGAATGTTTTCACGTAAGCTGGCGTGATTCGGAGCATCCCGACCTGCCGGCCCTGCCTCCCCGGCAGATCGAGATGAACCCAGACTAGCGAAAGAACTGTGGTTGCACGAGGTCTAGAAACACTGGAAGTTGAGGTTCACTTGTCCGGCCGTCAACTGGTCAGAGGTTGATGTGTTCGCCAGCACCCAATTGGCGGCCTTCTCTGGATTCCCACCGGTCGAGTTGGTGTAGTAGCGCCAGCGTACCCAGCCATAGCTGTGCTTGATGTTGTCCACCGGATTCACGTCGGTATCCAGCGCATAGTCGAAGATCTCGCGGAACTTGCACGAGTTGATGTTCTTCGAAAGACTGCAACTGTAGGTGTATTGCAGAGGCACGGTTGTCACCGAGAAAGACTGTGGCGGAGTCGCCCGGCTGTCGGTAATGGTCATGGTACTTGTGGGTTGCAGGCTAAGCTGGGAATAGTCGAGATTCTGGGCCGTGGGTTGCAGCACCTGCTCCACGTAGGTGTAGTAATTCGTATTTGAAGATTGGGCAGGAGGGTGAGGATTCCAGATCGTGCTGCCGTCGCCCCCCGGAGCCGCGCAGCGGGCGGCCCATCGCATAGAGTAGTCAGCAGTGCTGTTCTGACTACCGTTGTTGAACTTCTTGCAACTGGTCGGATCGTTCCAGTGGTTTACGCCATCGAAGGTACCCAGTTCCGTGACCCATTGGTAAATGTAATTGGAGTCGTAAAGATTGATGTCCCAGGGATTACCTTGGGGATTTTTCACGTAATAAATCTTAGTGTCGCTTTGATCCCATATGGTATAGACGTAGGCTGAGGGCAGGCCGTTGGTGATGCCCTCCATGTGATAGCCAGCGGCCAATCCTGAGTCCATCATCATAACGCTCAAGACGTCCCAATAGCCGTGTCCGGAGGGGCAAGAGATAGTCGATTGAATCTGGGCGAAAGCGCTGGGCGTCAGCGGTAAACACGCGGCCAAGGCTAGCACCGCAAAGACAGAGATATTCCTGCATCTTCTCATTACGTCGCTCCATGCTTGCTTGTTTTCTTGCGAGGCCGGGCTTAGCTGGCGGACAATTAAGCCGAGGTGGCTACAATATAATTCAGCACATGTCAATACGGTAGATCACGGAAGTGCATCGGGGAAGATTCCTTAGAGGATTCGACCCGGAATGGGACGATGTGTCGCCCGCGAACAATCTGGAAGAAACTCCGCGGTTTGCCATGGAAAGGCCTCCTCAACCATCTTGAATGTGCTTATTGTTTCGCCCTTGGGAGCAAGAACCGACGGTGCGCGCCTTTCCAACCGATTCGAGGCAATTCATTATGGGCGAGTACCTCTTTCTGCCTCCGTGACATACGTCACACACGTTTGTGAGCCGGGTCCGCGCCGCCAAGCCGAATTTGTTTTGGCAGGCTGCGCAGCGAGACTGTTGGCTGCGGTCCACCAGATCGCATAGCTTGGAAGTAGTTGATTTTGTGGTGGATCTGGCGCCCGGTTAACCTTCAGCCTGGGCCGGAGCATTAGCGCCCGCAAGGAGAAGTGGAGACACATCCGTCAAATTCCTGGCAATGAATGTTTGACTCGCGACTCCGGTTAGAAAAACGGCAGGGAGCGCCCAGAACGATCTCGATTCTGACTTTGGTAACTTTCTGCCAATTTTTCCTAATCTAGAATCTAAGTTGTCCCCCGAGTGTAATTTTCCAGGGAAAGTGAAGTTGACCTTCCGCTTTGAGTACCGAATCTATATCCGCGAGTACGAAATCCGCAGCTCTCCGCATGCGCCGAGTCGAGGGCCGCGAATGGTGGCTTTGGGGCTCTGCCGTTGCCGTTACTCTGGTCCTGACATTCGGCATCCTCTCTTTAACCTTTAATGGTTTTCACCTGCCAAACGACTACGCGTATTCACTAAACCTCAAAGAGTGGGTGCGTGGACTGGCAGCTCTCGTACTCCTGTTCGATATTTACACCCTCTACCAGCAGCGGGAGTTGCAACGAATCCGCCGCCAACTGGCCGAGCGCGAACACCTTTTTCATTTGATTACGGAAAATGCGGCGGACATGATCGCCGTGATCGACCGCAATGGAAAGCGGCTCTATAACAGTCCCGCGTATCAAAAAATCCTGGGGTACGGTCCCGAAGAACTGGCGGCAACTTCCTCGACAGACCAAATCCATCCTGACGATTGCGCGCGCGTTCTCGAGGCTGCGGAGAAAGCTCGCAACACAGGCCGGGGGGAACGGCTCGAATACCGTATCCGGCACAAAGACGGCTCGTGGCGCTTTGTTGAGTCCACTGCAAGCGCCATTCGCGGCCCGAAAGGCGAGACGGAAGGGCTCGTGATCGTGAACCGCGACATCACGCAGAGGAAGCGGGCCGAAGAAAAGCTTGCGCACCAGTCCTTCCACGACGGCTTAACCAACTTGCCCAACCGGGCGCTTTTTCTCGACCGGTTGCAGCGTGCCATTACTCTTTCCCGGCGGCACACTGACTTCAGGTTCGCCGTGCTGTTCATCGATATCGACGAGTTCAAAGTGTTCAACGATAGCCTGGGCCATGCTGCCGGCGACGCCTTGCTCATCCAGATCGCGCAGCGTCTAACTGCCAGCCTGCGCGGGGCTGACCTTGTTTCACGTCCCCGCTTGGGAAAAACGGCCGAGCCGCTCGCAAACGAGAGTACTCTGGCTCGGCCGGGTGGCGACGAGTTCACGGTGCTCCTTGAAGAACTTCATGACCCCAGCGACACCATTCGGGTTGCCGAGCGGATTCAGCAGAGGTTAGCCATCCCGTTCGATTTGAACGGCCAGGAGATTGTGCTGACCGTGAGCATCGGAATCGCTTTCAGCGGCAATGTGGGAGCCGAGGCACAGGACATCCTCCGCGATGCCGAGATTGCCATGTATCGCGCCAAGAGCACCGGCAAAGCCCGCTGTGAAGTATTCGACCACGCCATGCACGCCGGCGCTATCCAGCGTTTGCAGCTCGAAACCGACCTGCGCAAAGCGCTCGAGTTGAACCAGTTCCGCGTTTACTACCAGCCCATCGTCTCCTTGAGCACCGGCAAGATCGTAGGCTTCGAGGCGCTTAGTCGCTGGCAGCGTCCCGAGCGTCTGGTCATGCCGGGGGAATTCATCGCGGTTGCGGATGAGATCGGCATTATTCTGCCGATGAACCGCCAATTGCTTTACGATGCCTGCAAACAACTCCGTTCCTGGCAGGCTCTTTTCCCCGCTGATCCGCCACTCACAATTAACATAAACATCACGCCGAAACAGTTCGCGCAGCCGGACCTCGCATCTCAGATAGGGAAGACCTTGCAAGAGACCGGACTCGATCCCCACTGCGTCAATCTGGAGATCACAGAGACGATCGCCATGGCTGACGCTGAGAGGTCTGCCGTCGTGCTCTCTGAGTTGAAAGCGCTTGGCGTTCAGCTCGACATCGACGATTTCGGCACCGGCTACTCTTCCCTCAACCGCCTGCAACGCTTCCCCGTGGACACGCTAAAGATCGACCGCGCTTTCATCTCGCGCATGGATACTGACCCCGCAACCCATCAGATCGTCCGCATCATTGTCATGCTCGCCCACGGTCTGCGGCTGAAGGTGGTTGCGGAGGGCGTCGAAACCCAGGCGCAGGTGGATCTACTCAAAGAGATTGGCTGCGAACTAGCCCAAGGCTACCTCTATTCCAAGCCCGTTGCTGCCGAGGCCATCGAGCAGCTTCTGAGTAAGGACCACACGGCAAACCTCCCAGCCCCTCGATCGAAAGCGGCTACTTCCACGCTAGGATGAACTCACCGCCGAATCCCGATTCTTCCGGATTACTTTAGACAGACCATCCTCTTGAAACTCTTGCCTGTACACGGCCTGCGTGCGGAACAAAATCCTTGAATAACCGTTGACGCCGCTGATGGGCGCAATAAGAAATATGAATTGGACTAGCTTCGTTTCTGGCGTTACTTTCACAGGTCACATTCGCGGCGTTGAACCGTAATGCCAATGGCGTGTGTCTTCCGACACCCACCTTGCATCACTTTCTTCCCAGCAGGGGTGACCGGAAATAGGGAAAGCCGCATGCATCGTGCTGGACAGGGATCACGTGTGTCCGCAGGGAGCCGTTTCTGATCGAAGGGGCTTATGTCCCCTTTATAAATTTCTTACCCCATCCTTATGAGTTTTCGGATGTGATGGTAGGTTGGCCTCGGACACACCCGGCAAGAATGAGATTCGGCTATTCAGTCAGATCGAACCCACTGCCATTGAGTGAAGAGAACCGGCCTTCGGTCCCGAAAGGATTCCAACTATCATGAGAGCCTTCTTGCGTGAGCCCTTAGTGGTTTCAGCCTTCTTCCTGATGTTTGTCCTGAGTCTTATTGCTGGTCAGGGTGTGCACTGTTACGCGCAGACTCAGGCCCAGGCGAATGATACGCCGAAAGTGGCTGCGCTGCGCGAACCGGCGCCCAGTGACACAAGCACCGCAAACAGCACAGCACCTGCGGCTGCACGGCCCGCGGTTGCCGCCGATCCGGCAGTGACCCTCTCGATTGAGAAAGAGCTTGCTGCCATGAGGTTGCGCCTGGAGCAACTCGAAGCGGAATTGAGTGAATTGAAGAGTCACACTTCTGCAGCAGAGCCGTCGGTGCCTGCGGCCGTTTCCGGCAAGACGGGAGCACCGGCGCCGGTGGTAACCACGTCAACCAGCGCTGTTCCGCCAACTGGCGGTCTGGCAGCGGGACTGCCGTCGAACTCGTCTTCTCTCGCGGTATCTGCTCCGGCTCCATCCCCCGGTACGGCGCCCGCCAAAAAGGGAAAGATCGTACCTTTTTCGGACTGGGATTGGACTTGGTTGAACGGCAACCCGCGCAACAAAGACACCGCTTTCGATTCCAAGTTTTTCACTCCGGAAATCCGGGCTGACGTCACCTATACCTACGATTTCAACAAGCCAGTCGACAACTCGATGGGCGGGTCCAGCGAACTGTTTCGCTCGAACGAAATCCAGTTGGAGCAACTGGGCATCGGCGGCGACTTCCACTACGACAACGTCCGGGCGCGGTTCATGACCCAGTTCGGCATGTATTCCACAGCTACGGTGCGCAATGACCCCAGCTACTCCAAGGGGCAATGGAACATCGGCGACGCCGACCGCTACCTTTCAGAAGCCTACGGCGGTTACCACCTCGACGTATTGAACGGCATCAACCTCGACGCGGGAATTTTCATGTCCTACGTCGGTTTGTTCAGCTACTACAACTTCGATAACTGGGCCTACCAACCCTCCTATGTGTCCTCTAATACGCCCTGGTTTTTCGAGGGCATACGAATTCAAATTTTCCCCAATCCACACTTAAAAATTGAACCCTGGTTCATCAATGGATGGCAATCGTACGGTTCGTCCAATTCGAGGAAAGGTCTGGGCGGGCAGATCAAGTGGACTCCGAAACCGTGGATGAACATCATCTCCAACAACTACGGGCTCGGCCATGACGACCTGTACATCCCAAACCGCGGCCGCATCCACACGGACAACAGTATCGAGATTAAGTACTACGACAGGCCGCTGAAGTTTATCGACAAGATGGCATTTTCATTCACCGGCGATCTGGGTTGTGAATTTGGTCCCAGCACGACCACATCGACAGGCGTGTATCTGCAAGGCGTTGGCTGCCACGGTGACAAGAAGGATCCAAGGTCGCTCGGCGGAGATTATTTCAGCGCGGGAATCAACCCTAAACAGAGCTTCATCGGCTACATGATTTACGACCGCACGTGGTTCAAGAAGGATCTTTACGGATTGACGATTGGCGGCGGGCAAATCAACAACCCCGGGCGCTATCTGGTACTGCTTCCGCCCATCAATGGTGAGACGGCGTCCTCGGCGGCAATCAACGCGCCCTACTTTACAGGGAATCCCTCAGACCCATTCAAGGCGTGGGACACGTCGCTCACGTTCGACTATATGCCGAGGCAGTGGCTCACCTTACGCTGGGAATATGACTACCGTCACGCGAGTGTGCCGTACTGGTCTGGCAAGGGCGGAGTTACGCCGCCGGGCTCCGGCGGAGTGCCTTACACCAACAACGGATCTCCGCAGTTCTTTGCCTGCAACGACGGGAATACGTCGGGGGCATTGACCCTCAGCGGCGCAACATCGGCCTGCGCGGCACAGGGAAGCAGCGTATGGTTCCCCGATCTGCGCAGAGACGAACAGCTCATCGACATCGACATCATGGTTAAGTTCTAGGGGTGTTGTGGAATGCAGTGAACAAACATATCTGGCGGGCTCAACGAAGAAATGGAGGTGGAATAATGTTCAGACCCTACCTGATCGCGTTTGCCATCATGGCAGCGGTATTGGCAACCGGAGCTGTGGCCGTGAATCGCGTTGAAGCTCAAGCTGAGAAGTCAATGGGCGCAGTCACTCCCGTGCCGCAGGCCGAAAAACCTGAAAAAGAGAAGCAGCTTGCAGCTGCAACGGAGCATGCCAAGCAACTTCTGCTCTTAATGGACACCGACAAGAACGGCAAAATCTCCAAGGAAGAATGGATGAAGTTTATGGAGGCGGGGTTCGATCGATTGGACGCCAATCACAACGGAGAACTCGACGTTAAAGAGCTAACGCAATCACGGATGCGGTATCGTCCAGCGATCGGCAAGTGACTGAAAAGTCCCCGGTCCAAAAGCATTGTGATTTGCGTATGGTTCACTGCTGGGATCGCGCCATTGGGGCTCGGAAGCAACGGGAGGTCATTGGGTGGGAGGTCATTGAGTGCCTCCCGCTTCGCTTTCGAAATCGAAGGCAAAATTTCGGTTGACACCACTGCCAATCGTTTATAATTATTCTCATCCGATAATTATGCGTCTTACCCATGGACAGTTCCGTGAGCTGGCCGCGGAGCACGGTTTGGCGGTCACGCACCAGCGCCAGGTGGTATACGAGGCCGTCATTGCTGCTCATGGCCACTATTCCCCGGAAGACATTTACGCCACGGTCCGGCGCCGCATTCCATCCATTTCTCTGGCCACGATCTACAACAATCTGCGGCTTTTCATCGAGTGTGGAATGCTGCGAGAGGTCACTCCACATTCGACCACGTTGCGCGTGGACGGTAATCTCAAACCTCATCACCACCTGGTCTGCTTCCGCTGCAAAGCGGTGCAGGACATCGAAGGAGATTTCATCGATTTCAAACGGCTGTCCCGGCAACTGCCGGACGGCTTTGATCTGACGCAGCCCTTGATCGAGGTCTTTGGCCTCTGTCGCCGCTGCCGCACCAAAAAATAGTTTTTACTCAAATTCCAACTCATAGAGGAACAAATTATGGAAAATACACTCGCGACTTCATCGGGGAGTGTTGTCCCCGAAGCTAAAGAAAAAAACACCGCAACCGAATCGAAGTGCCCGGTAGCGCACGGCGCTCGCAACTCTTATACGAATGTCGATTGGTGGCCGAATCAGGTGAACCTCAGGGTCCTCCACCAGCATTCCCCGCTCGCCGATCCGATGAGCAAGGAGTTCAATTATGCGGAAGAGTTTAAGACGCTCGACCTGAATGCCGTTATCAAGGACTTGAATGCCTTTATGACAGACTCGCAGGAGTGGTGGCCGGCCGACTTTGGCCACTACGGGCCGCTTTTTATTCGTATGGCGTGGCACAGCGCGGGTACGTACCGCATCGGCGACGGCCGCGGCGGAGCCGGATCCGGGCAGCAGCGCTTCGCTCCGCTCAATAGCTGGCCTGACAACGTGAACCTCGACAAGGCGCGCCGGCTGCTATGGCCGATCAAGCAAAAATACGGGCGGAAAATCTCCTGGGCCGACCTCATGATTCTCGCCGGCAACGTCGCCCTCGAGTCGATGGGCTTCAAGACGTTCGGTTTTGGCGGCGGGCGCGCCGACGTCTGGGAGCCCGAAGAGGACATTTATTGGGGGCCTGAGGGCAAGTGGCTGGCGGACGAGCGCTACAGCGGCGACCGTGATCTTGCCAATCCGCTGGCTGCCGTGCAAATGGGCCTGATCTATGTGAATCCCGAAGGGCCGAATGGAAATCCGGACCCGATTGCCGCGGCACGCGATATCCGCGAGACTTTCGCCCGCATGGCGATGAATGACGAAGAGACGGTCGCGCTCATTGCGGGCGGTCACACCTTCGGCAAAACACATGGCGCTGGCGTTCCCGCTCAATATGTAGGTCCCGAACCAGAAGGCGCTCCCATCGAGGAGCAGGGACTTGGATGGAAGAATAAACTTGGCAAAGGTTGTGGCGATGACACAATCGGCAGCGGCCTGGAGGTCATTTGGACCACCACGCCGACCAAGTGGAGCAACAACTTCTTCGACAACCTCTTCAAATACGAATGGGAACTGACCAAGAGCCCCGCTGGTGCCCATCAGTGGACACCGAAGAATGGCGCCGGCAAAGGTTCGGTGCCGGATGCGCACGATCCCTCAGATCGTCACGCGCCATCCATGCTGACCACTGACCTCGCTCTGCGGTTCGACCCTGCTTACGAAAAAATTTCGCGGCGCTTCTACGAGCATCCCGATCAGTTCGCTGACGCGTTTGCCCGGGCTTGGTTCAAGCTGACGCACCGCGACATGGGGCCGATCTCGCGCTACCATGGCCCGCTCGTTCCCAAGGAACCCCAGCTCTGGCAAGATCCCGTCCCTGCCGTGGATCATAAATTGATCGGGGAGAAGGACATTGCTGCGCTGAAGGCGAAGATCCTCGCATCCGGACTGTCGATCTCCCAACTGGTTACGACTGCCTGGGCGTCGGCGGCGTCGTTCCGTGGCTCCGACAAGCGCGGTGGGGCGAACGGGGCGCGCATTCGCCTTGCGCCGCAGAAAGATTGGGAAGTGAACCGGCCGGCCGAACTGGCGAAGGTTCTCAAGAAGCTGGAGGCGATCCAAAAGGAGTTTAATAACTCGCAGTCCAATGGGAATAAAGCGAAGAAGGTCTCGCTGGCTGACTTGATCGTTCTGGGCGGCTGCGCGGCCGTCGAGGAAGCTGCGAAGAGGGCCGGGCACAAGCTGAAAATTCCTTTCTCGCCGGGGCGCACGGATGCTTCGCAGAAGCAGACCGATGTGCACTCGTTCGCCGTAATGGAGCCGGTGGCAGACGGGTTCCGCAACTATCTCCGAAGTGGGCAGGTCTTCTCGGCTGAGGAGTTTCTGGTGGATCGGGCGCAGTTGCTGACCCTGACTGCCCCCGAGGTGACTGTACTCGTCGGCGGTATGCGAGCCCTCAATGCGAACTTCGGGCAGACTAAACATGGCGTCTTCACCAGCCGGCCTGAGACACTGACGAATGATTTCTTCGTCAACCTGCTCGACATGAACACGAAGTGGGAACAGTCCTCTACAGCCGAAGGCGTGTATGAGGGGCGCGATCGGGCGACGGGCAAACTCAAATGGACGGGCACTCGCGTCGACCTTGTGTTCGGTTCTAACTCCCAGCTCCGGGCACTCGCAGAAGTGTATGCGTCTGACGACTCAAAGGAGGCGTTTATAAAGCAGTTCGCGGCTGCGTGGAACAAGGTGATGAACCTTGATCGCTATGACTTAGCCTGAGATCGGCGAAGACAAAGGCTCTCAGCTACCGGTTGTTGCCGCTGTTTGGATCGGCTACACCCGAAGTTGTCGCTTTTCATGGCTCGTGGGGGCGCATCGCGCCCCCACACCTTTTATCAATATTCACAACGGTTTCTTGCTGGCCGGGCTTGTGGCGACGACCACCGTGCCCTTGCGCGATCAATTTGCATCGCCGGCAACCCTCTCATTTTGCAGTACATCAAAGATCTGAATTAGAGAGGGAATCGCATGCCGGTAAAGAAACAATCGCGGAGTCGCCGATACGGCAAGGCAGCAGGGAAACGTGTTGCAAGTGCGATGCGCCGGAAAAAGCTCGGAACGCTACGTTCAGGCAAGGGCGGCAAAGGTGGGAAGGTTAAGAGCCGAAAGCAGGCCATTGCTATCGGCCTTTCGGAAGCGCGGGAAAAAGGTGCGAAGGTCCCGCCGAAGAAATCTTAAACGTCGGCAACCAAAGTCTGGAAGATCGACCGTCCTTGCTCGTTTTGGCCTGTACATCTAATCGACGAATGCCTGCCGCGCTCCAGATAGAGCGCTCCGCCGCGAGTCCCGTGTATCACAGACACACATCTGTCACTGCATGCCATTACCGGGTAATCCGAGGCAGCATCGGCGGCAGCGGCCTGACTGGTTCCCGATGATTGTTCGACGTTCCCATCCAATGTGCCAGAGGAGCCTGGACGCCGATCTGGTGGATCCGTTCACTCCGGAGGTCGGAGGTGGGCATGTCGTCGCTACGCGACGAATTTGCATTCACCGCGCGCGGCACCTGTGCCACGCCTACCCGGTGGACCGGAATTTCTACGATTACCGGAATGCGTTCCCAGCTGCGCAGATTATTCAGCTCAGACCCGCGAGCCAGAATGGCGTTGGAGTGGGCCGTTGGTCCCCACCCTGCAACCATAAGCGGATGCGCGGACTTCGTGACGCCGCGGAAGTGGCGCAGGTCGCTGATCGAGTTCAGATTCCGGTCATGCGCGACCGCCGTGGTGGTGGCCTTTGCCGCGGCGCTCGTGGGCTGGGACGAATTGCTCGAATGCGCCACGTCCGCGACCGTCAGAACTACTCCTGTGGAGGTGTAGCTGACATCAAACTGGAGAGTTGAGTTGATAGCGATGGTGCTGTTGGAGAACGCGCCTGACACGCTGCTTGCCGTCAGCGCGGTGAAGGTCTCGCCCACCGTGAGGCTGGATTGGAAGCTGCTGGAGACCGTGAAGCCGATAGTCCCGGCCAGAGCGGCAGTGCCGCTGATTTTGAGCTGGCTGTATCCCGAGCCCGCCGTAGTTCCGTTGATCAAGCCTGTCATGGTGCCGGTGGCCAGTTGCTTGTAGGTGCCAGTAATCGTCAGCAGGCCGGCCGCTCCGCTGTCGCCCACATTGATGGTGACTGCGGTACCGCTGGCGTTGCCCACGGTGGTGTTCGCCACTAGCGTGCCTGCGCCAAAGATCTTGCCCCCGGTGAAGCTGGCCGAGCCGGAGGTGCCGCCAGAGAGCGTTCCATCGATAGTTGTCGTGCCGGCAGTTTGGTTGTAGCTCTTGCTCGTGCCGCCAACCGTCAGGGTCGTGCCGTTTTCAACAGTTACCGTACCCGAGTTGGTGAAGTTGCTGGCGGCGGTGGTCAAGGTCGCGCTGCTGGCCAGGGTCAGGGTCTTGGTGTTGGTGGTCAGCCCGCTCAGCGCGTTCACGCCGTTAGAATTGATGGTGCCACCTTCGAGCGTGAGCGTGGATGAGTTCGTGGTGACGCTGATGCCGCTGGTGGTCAAATCGAGATTGCCCGCCAGCACGAACGTGCCGCCCGAAAGAGTGGTGCCGCTGATCTGGGTCAGCTTCGTGGCGGTGAGGCTGTCGCCGCTGTTGATGGTCAGCGTGCCGGTGTTGCTGAAGCTGGTCGCGGTAGTTGAGACATTGTTGCTCGTACCTCCGATGGTCAGCGTGCCGGTGTTGGTAGCCAGACTGGCGAGGGCGCTGGTGCTGTTCGCATTTTCTATGGTGCCGCCGGCCAGCGTCAGATTAGCCGCGTTGGTGGTGATGGTCTGGGTCGCGCCCGTTAGGGCAAGATTCGCATCCAGCACGTAGGTTCCCGCGGTCAGCGAGCCGCCGCTGATCTGCGAGAGTGTGGCCACCTTGAAAGTCTCACCGGAAAGAATAGTCAGCGAGCCAGCGTTGCTGAAGTTGCCCGCGTCCGTGAAGGCTGTGCCACCGATGGTGAGTGAACCGGAAGAGGTGATGCTGGTCAGGCCGGCCAGAGCGTTGGCATTGAGGTTGTTGTAGGTGTTGATCAACTGTCCGCCGCCCTCCTCGGTTACGTTGGCGGCGAGAGTAGTGAGGCCGTTGGGCCCGGCGTTCCACTGGATATTCGCGCCATTTGCAATGTAAGTGCCGCCGGTAAGCGTGGCCGTGCTCTGGTTGTCGTTAGTAAAGAAGTTGACGGATCCCGACGGCCCTTCAATGGTGAGCGTGGCCCCGGTCGCTTCGATGGTGCCGGTGTTGTTGAAGTTCAGGTTGCTGACGTTGATGACCATGTTCCCACTGGCATTCGCGTTGATGGTTCCTGAATTGACCAGGCCCATTTGACCGTTGCCGAGGTTGCCCGCGCCTTGAATCGTTTCCGCGTTGGTGAGCACGTCGAATCCGGTCGCTCCAAAGATGTAGTTCTGCGAGTTTGCGGACATCGTCACCGTGCCACCGCTCAGCGTCACATTGCCCTCGATCACCAACTCGGTGAAGTTCCCCGAGGAGTTCAGTTGCACGGCACCCAATTGCGAGTAGGTTCCGCCTTCCAGTTCCAAAGTCGTATTGTTGTCGATCTTCAGAATGCCGCCGGCCGAATTGTTGATGGTGCCGCCCAGCACGTTCGTGCCTGACGCGATCTCGATCGTTCCCGTTGAACTGTTGGTGAGCGTGCTGCCGCCGTGAATCGTCCCGCTGTTCAATTGCAACGACGACGCACCGGTTAGCGTTATCGTGCCGCCGTTCACCGTCGAATTCGTCACCTGCAGCGTCCCGGTGTTGGCGGAGATCGTCCCGCCAACATTGTTAACCGTTCCCGTGCTGGATAGCGCCAATGTCGATCCGGAGGTTGCCTCCAGCGTTCCCGTGTTGGTCACTCCGCCATTGGCCTGGATGGTGATTCCCGACGTTTGGTTCGAGTCGATCGTGCCCGAGTTCACCAGCGTCATCTGGCCGTGGCCGATCTGGCCGCCGCCGGAAATCGTTTCCTGGTTGGTCAGCGTGTCGGTGGAGAGCTGGCCGAATATGTAGTTCTGGGTGTTGTTCGAGAGCGTCACCGTGCCGCCGCTCAGGGTGACGTTGCCCTGCAGGACTAATTCGGTGAAGTTTCCCGATGAGTTTAGCTGCACGGCTCCCATTTGCGTGTAGGTGCCGCCTTCCAGGTCGAGAGCCGCGTTGTTGTCTATTTTGAGGACGCCGCCCGCTGAGTTGTTGATCGTGCCGCCCAGCACATTCGTGCCCGACGCGATCTCGATTGTTCCGGTGGAACTGTTGGTCAGGGTGCCCGCGTGGATCGATCCGCTGTTCAACTGTAATAATGACGCTCCGGTCAGCGTGATCGTTCCACCATTTACCGTCGAGCTATTCACCTGCACAGTTCCTGTGTTGGCCGAGATTGTTCCTCCGGTATTGTTGACGACCCCCGTGCTGGATAGCGTCAAGGTTGCCCCGGAAGTCGCCTCGAGCGTGCCCGTGTTGGTGAACCCGCCGTTGGCCTGAATGGTGATTCCGCCAGACTGGTTGGAGTTGATCGTCCCCGAGTTCACCAGCGTCATCTGCCCGTGACCGATCTGCCCGGCGCCGGAAATCGTCTCCTCATTCGTCAGCGTGACCGCCGAGGTTGCGCCAAAGATGTAGTTCTGGGTGTTGTTCGACATCGTGATCGCGCCGCCGCTTAGCGTGACGTTGCCTTCCAGCACTAATTCGGTGAAGTTGCCTGACGAGTTCAGTTGCAGGGTTCCCAACTGTGAGTAGGTTCCGCCGTCCAACTCCAGGGTTGCGTTGTTATCGATCTTGAACGTTCCGCCCGCGGAGTTGTTAATTGTGCCGCCGAGTACGTTGGTGCCCGACGCGATCTCGATCGTTCCCGTCGAGCTGTTGGTGATCGTGCTGCCGCCGTGAATCGTCCCAGTGTTTAGCTGCAATAAGGACGCGCCGGTCAGCGTTATCGTTCCGCCGTTCACCGTCGAACTGGTCACCTGAACCGTACCGGTGTTAGCGGAGATCGTTCCCCCGGCGTTATTGATGACACCCGTGCTGGAAAGCGCCAGCGTTGCCCCTGAGGTTGCTTCCAGCGTGCCGGTGTTAGTGACGCCGCCGTTGGCTTGGATCGTCATTCCGGAAGACGAGTTCGCATTAATCGTCCCGGAGTTCACCAGGGTCATCTGCCCGTGGCCGATCTGTCCTGCGCCTTGGATCGTCTCCTTGTTGGTCAGCGTATCCGTCGAAACTTGCCCGAAGATGTAGTTTTGGGTGTTGTTCGACAGCGTGACCGTGCCGCCGCTCAAGGTTACGTTTCCGTCCAGGACTAACTCGGTGAAGTTGCCGGATGAGTTCAATTGCAACGTCCCCAGCTGCGAGTAGGTTCCACCTTCCAAGTCCAGCGTCGCGTTGTTGTCTATCTTGAACGTCCCGCCTGCCGAGTTGTTGATCGTGCCTCCCAAGACGTTCGTACCCGACGCGATCTCGATTGTCCCCGTGGAACTGTTGGTGAGGGTGCTGCCGCCATGAATCGTGCCACTGTTCAACTGCAACGTCGACGCCCCGGTCAGTGTCACCGTTCCCCCGTTCACCGTCGAACTTGTGAGCTGAACCGTACCGGTGTTGGCGGAGATCGTTCCCCCAGCGTTGTTGATGACCCCCGTGCTGGACAACGCCAAAGTTGCTCCGGAGGTCGCTTCCAGCGTACCGGTGTTGGTTACGCCGCCATTGGCCTGAATCGTGATTCCTGACGATTGATTAGCATTGATCGTCCCTGAGTTGACCAGCGTCATCTGCCCGTGGCCGATCTGCCCCGCCCCGGAAATCGTTTCCTGATTGGTCAGCGTATCGGTTGAGACCTGGCCAAAGATGTAGTTCTGAGTGTTGTTCGACATCGTTATCGAGCCACCACTCAGCGTGACGTTGCCTTCCAGCACCAGTTCGGTAAAGTTCCCCGACGAGTTTAGCTGCAGCGCCCCAAGCTGGGAGTACGTCCCTCCTTCAAGATCCAAGGTGGCGTTGTTATCGATCTTGAACGTCCCACCGGCGGAGTTGTTGATGGTTCCACCGAGCACATTCGTGCCCGATGCAATCTCGATCGTCCCTGTGGAACTGTTGGTTAGCGTGCCGCCGACGAATGTGCTTGAGTTCAACTGCACCGTCCCGGCGCCGGTGAGCGTTACATTGCCCCCAGTGATCGTCGAACTGTTCACCACCACCTTACTGCCGTTGGCCGAAATCGTTCCTCCGGTGTTGTTGACTGACCCCATGCTTTGCAGCGTCAAGGTGTTTCCGCTCCCGCCTGTAGCTTCCAGCGTGCCCGTGTTGGTCAATCCATCGTTGGCATCAATGGTCAGCCCCGCCGACTGGTTGGCATCGATCGTCCCGGTGTTCACCAGAGCCATCTGCCCGTGCCCGATCTGCCCTGCGCCTTGAATCGTCTCTTGGTTTGTGAGTTGGTCCAATGCAGTTGAGCCTTGGATGTAGTTCTGGGTGTTGTTCGACATCGTAAGCGTGCCGCCGCTCAGAGTTACGTTTCCGCCCAAGATCAACTCGGTGAAGTTTCCGGTGGAGTTCATCGTGATCGTGCCGGCGCCCGAGATGTTTCCGTCCACGGTCAGGGTGCTGTTATTGTTCACCGCGATCGTGCCCGAGTTGGTGGTGGCCCCGCTCACGGTCAGGGTTTCCCCGCCGATGTTCAGCGTATCGCCAGTGTTGCTAAGCGTCAGGCTGCCTGCTGTCCCGGCAGCACCTGAAGCTAGGTTCACTACGGTCGTGGTGGTGCCAATGGTCACCGCATCCGAGCTGGTCGGCACCCCAGCGCTCCAGTTGGTGGAGGTGTTCCAACTGCCGCCGCTCGCGCCTGTCCAGGAATCGGTCGTGAGGGGCGGTACCACTCCCCACTTGGCTGCGGCTGAATTGCTGGCCTGCGGAGCCTGACTGAGTCCCGGCTGGCGCAACATCTTTCGCTTCGATACGCCGGCGGTTTGACCAGCAGCCAGACCGGAAAATGTGCCAAAAATTGCGACCAGGCAGACGAGGGTGACCGACAGTGTGACGAGACGAACCGACGCACGGCGCATGGGAGACTCCGCAGCGAAAAATTTGCGTGCCCGGCGCACTGGCTCGTGGGACAATGTATCCGCGAAACGGCTTGCCAGTGGCCGTAGGACGAGCAGCCTACAACATTCCGCGCTGCATGTTCCTCAACTAATTCTTAAGAACTCTAAAGCGTGGCTAACCTATGAATTACAAAGGACCTGCACGAGAAGTTGCAGAGAGTTCCGGTCGGCTCTGGCGTTTCGCCGACTACGAATTTGACGAATTGGCACGGGAGTTGAGGGTCAAGGGCAGGCCGCTAGAACTGGAATCCAAGCCCCTGGATATCCTGCTGCAGCTTCTTCTGCATGCCGGGGAGGTCGTGACCAAAGAGGAATTGCTGGAGTAGGTCTGGCCCGACGTCACGGTGGTGGATGGATCCTTGGCGACCGCGGTTTCGAAGCTCCGCAAGGCGATGGGGGATGAGGATCATCCGGCGATTGTTACGGTTCCCCGAGTCGGCTACCGGCTGGGCGTGCCGGTCTACTGCAAGACGGTGGCGGCGGCAGCCGGGCCGGAGCTCGGGTTCAAGATTGGGGATGCGATACCTGGACGGGAACAGTGGAGGCTCACTCGCGCCATGGAACGTTCAGGATCGAGTGAAGTCTGGTTGGCCGAAAATCCGAAGACTCATGAGCAGAGAGTATTCAAGTTCGCCGGAGATGGGGTGCGCTTGAAGGGGCTGAAGCGGGAGATTACAGTCTCACGCTTCCTGCGGGAGTCACTGGGGGACCGGCCGGAGTTTGTCCGCATCCTGGAATGGAATTTTGAGACCACTCCTTTTTTTCTGGAGAGCGAGTATGCCGGGCCGAACCTGGCGGAATGGGCCGAGACGCAGGGAGACCTTTCCAAGGTGCCGGGCAACATTCGTCTGCAATTGTTGGTCGATGTTGCCAAAGCGGTCGCCGACGCGCACGGCATCGGAGTGCTTCACAAAGACTTGAAGCCCGCCAACATTCTGGTTGTGCCCGGCGGCAATGGAAGGTGGCAGGTCAAACTGGCGGACTTCGGCAGTGCGTCACTGTTCGATCCGTCGCGCCTGCAGGCGCTGGGAATCACAAACCTGGGGTTCACTCACACCGCGTCGCTGGACCAGGCATTAACCGGGACGCTCATGTACCTGGCGCCCGAAGTTCTGGCGGGACAATCGCCCAGCGCTGGGGCAGATGTTTATGCCCTGGGCGTCATGCTCTATCAATTGACGATTGGCGATTTCCGCAAGCCGCTGGCGCCGGGGTGGGAAGCGGAGATTCAAGATCCCCTGCTTCGCGAGGATATTGCGGATGCCGCGTGCGGCGATCCAGCCAAGCGACTCAATAGCGCTGCGGATCTCGCCGAGCGTTTGCATAACGTGGAGCAACGCAGAATCAAGCGTAACGAACTGGAAGCGGCAAGGTTGCGGGCGCAGGTCGCTGAGCGCAAATTGGCTGAGACTCGCGCGCGGCGGCCCTGGGTGGTGCTTGCGGTGATTGCATTGGCTGCCGGATTGGCAGTCAGCTTCGCACTTTACCGGCGAGCCGCTCGCGAAAGGGACAACGCCAATCGGCAGACTACCATTGCAAGTTCCATCAACCGATTTCTGGCGGACGATTTTCTGGGGCGCAGCAATCCGTTCGTGAGTGGCAAGTCCGGCGAATCGCTGATGGATGCGATCAGGCAGGCTTCACCCAGCATCGACCGCAAATTCAAGGATGAACCCCTCGTCGCCGCGCGCCTTCACCAGACGATTGCCCGAGCTCTCGATAACCGGACGGATTATCCGGATGCCCGTCAGGAATATGACCGCGCTGCAACCCTTTTCAAACAGGTGGATGGCGAGCTCTCACAAGACGCGATCATCGTCCAGCTGCAACGCAGCACCCTCGAAGCGCGAAGTTATGAGAAGGACTCGCTTCCATTAGCAAAGTCGATTCTCGAACAACAGAAATTGCTGATTGCGAGGCTGCCGCATCCGCGGCCGGATTTGCCGGTCTGGCTGTCGTCCGCGCAGGGAATGATCGCACTCATTGACAACGACGCAAAGTCCGCAGCCGAGAACTTCCAGGCGGCGGTGGACAAGGTAGAGGCTCTTCCCGAATTCGACGAGAGCGGGCGCCTCACGTTCAAGCAAAGACTAGGATTTTGCTATATTCGCCTGGGCGAGGGCGACAAGGCGGAGCAGACATTTCGCGACCTCATTGTCGCTTTCACGCGAGTAGCGGGTCCCGACAGTCCTCATGTGTTGCGAGTTCGCCTGAATTTGGCGCAGGCTTTCATGATCGAGAAAAAACATGCGGAGGCAGTGAAGGAGGCCACCGCAATTTATCCTGAGTTTGTTTCCCGGCTCGGCGCCGACCATGAACTCACCATGCAGTTGCTCGCGACTCGGGCGCAGTCGGAAGCCAGCCTCGGACTTTGGGATGACGCGGTCCGCGACGACATGGCCATCTACAATCTGGCGGTGCGCAAGCAGGGACCGCTCTCGTTCTTTGCCGTGGCAACGCTTACCGATGCCGCGCTGGCGCAATGCCGAGCGGGCCACGATCGCGAGGGTGAAGCCAATGCTCGCAAAGCTTATGAGGCGTCTGCAAAAGCGTTTGGCGCGCGCGCCGGCTTGACTGGAGCCACGGCATACACCTTGGCGAGTTGTCTGATCGGCCCGGGAAAGTTGGACGAGGCGACGACCCTGTTGCAGCAGATCGATGTGGCGCCGGTTACGCAGCTCACTGGCGATCCCGACTGGGGCGCCGGTGTGACTTTGGCGCAGGCTGAGATCGCTTATCGCCGGCGCAATTACGATGCGGCGCGAGCGTATGTTCAGACCGTGACGCCGGTGTTCACTCGCAAAGACGCAGAGCCATTTCAGAAGAACGCATTCGAATCTCTAAAGACTGCATTGGAAAAGCCCTCACTGAAGTGAACATATAGCTGTGGCAATGGTGTGCCGCAGTGTCCCCAACGCACGCGCTCTCGGCGGATACGAAAATGTTCCAAATCAGGAACTAACCGCCGCAGCGTGCACCAAAGTAGCGTTGCTGTAAAGAGGAAGAAGAATTTTCGTGGTATATACTAAAATTTCACCGCGCGCGATGAAGTCATGCCTACTACACCGAAGAGGCCCCCACTTCCTTCCAACGACAAGCGGTGGCGAATCGTAAATGGAACCATGAGGCGGCACGGATTTGCCCGCGACGCCCTTATCGAAACGCTGCACACCGTTCAAGAATATTTCGGATACCTCGACAAGTCATCGCTGAGGTTTGTCGCTCTGTCGCTGCGCGTACCGCTCAGTCAGGCTTACGGCGTCGCAACCTTCTACCACTTTTTCACGTTAAAGCCGCCCGGCAAACACACATGCCTGGTGTGCCTGGGTACGGCGTGCTACATCAAGGGAGCCGGACAACTGCTCGCCGCAGCGGAGGGAACACTCAACGTTAAAGCCGGTGAAACTACATCAGACGGAAATGTTTCCCTGGTGAGCGCGCGCTGCATCGGATCCTGCAGCATGGCGCCGGCTTTCATTTTTGATGGAGAAACCATCGGCAACGTCTCTGAAGCCGCTCTTCGCAACAAGGTCGAAGGCTGGAAAAACTGATGACGCTCGAGGAACTCGAACAGATTGCTACGGACGCGCGGGCGGTGAAGGAGAACTCTCCGCGCGAACTAAATGTTTGTGTCGCCGCGGGTTGCCTGTCTCTTCACGGCGGTGCCATCAAATCTGCGCTTGAAAAAGAAGTGCAGCGCGCGGAAGTGAATTGCCGGGTGCGTGGAACCGGCTGCATGGGTCTTTGTTCCCTCGGACCGCTAGTGAGCAGGGAGCCAGACGGCCACCTCTTAAAGAAGGTAGCGGAAACGGACGCGGCGGAGATCGTTGCAACGCTCAATGCCACTGTGCCAGAGCGTCTGGCCTGCTCGAGGGAACAGCCTTTTTTCCAACGTCAGACCAGCATCGTTCTGGAAAACTCTGGACGGATCGATCCTGAGAAGATTGAAGAGTACATCGCCGCCGACGGCTACCAGGCGCTGGTACGCACCCTGACGGAGAAGGCTCCGCCGCAAATTGTGCAGGAGATTTCGAAAAGCGGGCTGCGCGGCCGCGGTGGGGCTGGTTATCCCACGGGCTTGAAGTGGGGCACAGTAGCCAAGACAAGCGGGGTCACGAAATACGTCGTCTGCAATGCGGATGAGGGCGATCCGGGCGCGTTCATGGATCGCAGCGTGCTCGAGAGCGATCCGCACCGTGTGCTCGAGGGAATGATCATAGCCGGCTACGCAGTGGGAGCCAATCAGGGTTACATCTATGTCCGCGCGGAATATCCACTGGCGATCAAGCGGTTGCAAACTGCGATTCGCGAAGCCCGGCGGCTGGGTTTTTTGGGCAGCCAGATTTGCAACGCGAAGTTCAGCTTTGACATTGAAATCCGCATCGGAGGCGGCGCATTCGTCTGCGGTGAGGAGACGGCTCTGATCGCCTCGATTGAAGGCAAGCGAGGCACGCCGCGCCCGCGGCCGCCATTTCCGGCGCAGTCCGGTCTGTGGGGCATGCCTACGCTGATCAACAACGTGGAGTCGTTCGCCAACATTCCCACCATCCTGCGGCGGGGTAGTGAATGGTATGCCTCGCTGGGGACCAAGAAAAGCAAAGGCACAAAGGTATTTGCGCTGTCCGGGAAAGTACAGAACGTCGGCTTGATTGAAGTGCCCATGGGCATTACTCTGCGCCAGATTGTTTTTGAAATTGGCGGTGGTGTACCGGAGGGGCACCGATTCAAGGCCGTGCAGACCGGGGGACCATCGGGAGGCTGCATTCCCGAACAGTTTCTCGATCTTCCGGTGGACTACGAATCGTTGAAGGAAGTCGGGTCGATCATGGGCTCGGGCGGCATGATCGTGATGGATGATACCGCCTGCATGGTCAACGTGGCGCGCTATTTTATGGAGTTCTGCATGTCGGAATCGTGCGGCAAGTGCATCCCGTGCCGCGCGGGGACGGCGCAGATGTTCGAACTCCTGACGCGCATGACCAATGGCACCGCGACGCCGCAGGACCTGGGACTTCTCGAAGACCTCTGCGACATGGTGGGCAGCACCAGCCTGTGCGGACTGGGGCAGAGCGCACCCAATCCCGTGCTGAGCACGCTGCGCTACTTCCGCGATGAATACACAGAGCATATCGTGCACAAACTCTGCCGTGCTGGGGTGTGCGAATGCAGCAAAGTGGCGGAGGTCTCCTCATGAATCCCGCGCCTCCCCCGGTAAAAACTCTTTGCATCGATGGCACAGATGTCAGCGCCAACGCCGACCAAACGATTCTCGATGCCGCGCGGGAAAATGGCATTTCGATTCCCACGCTGTGCCACCTCGACGGGCTTACCGAAGTAGGCGCCTGCCGGATGTGCCTGGTGGAACTGAAGGGTTCTACCCGGCTGCAGCCCGCGTGCGTGACGCTGGTGGAAGAGGGCATGGAGATCACCACGCAGACGCCACGCCTGCAAAAATACCGGCGCATGATACTGGAACTCCTGTTTGCCGAGCGGAATCACGTCTGTTCCGTGTGCGTCGCCAACAACATGTGCGAATTGCAGGATCAGGCGAAAGAGCACGGCGTGACCCATGTGCGCTTTCCCTATCGCTCTCCGCAGCTTGCCGTGGACGTGTCTCACGAACGCTTCGCTCTGGATCACAATCGCTGCATTCTGTGCACGCGTTGCGTGCGGGTGTGCAACGAAATTGAAGGCGCGCATACCTGGGATCTTCTCGGGCGCGGAGTCAATTCGCTGCTCATCAGCGACCTGCAACAGCCCTGGGGCGAATCCGATACCTGCACCAGTTGCGGGAAGTGCGTAGCCGTTTGCCCGACCGGAGCGCTCTTTGATAAAAGCAAGGTCGGCGGCAAAGTGCGGAAGGATCCGGACTTTCTCTCCTACTTGAACGATATGCGGGAGGGCCTGCGATGAGCAAACCCACGCTCGCCACCGTCTGGCTGGATGGCTGCTCCGGTTGCCACATGTCGATCCTCGATATGGATGAACGGCTGGTAGAGCTTAGCGAACAGTTCGAATTGGTCTATTCGCCGCTGGTGGATTACAAGCAATTCCCATCGCACGTGGACATCGCCCTGATCGAGGGCTCCGTGAGCACCGACGAAGACGAGCACAAGATACGCCAGGTGCGGGCGCACACCGGCGTGCTCGTTTCGCTTGGCGATTGCGCGGTGACGGGCAATGTTCCCGCGATGCGCAACCCCATACCGGTACGCGAACTGCTGGACTGCATTTACAAAGGGAACAGTTTGCTGCAGGAGCAGGTGCCGACAAAGAGCTTGCCGACCCTGTTGCCGCGGGTGCGACCAGTTCATGAAGTGGTGAAAGTAGATGTGTTCGTACCAGGCTGCCCGCCCTCTGCCGACACAATCTTCACGGTAGTTAGCGAGTTGCTCGCCGGCCGCGTTCCGGATGTGGCGGCATTGTCGCGCTTTGGCGCCTAGCTCGCTTTGAGACTTAGCCCTGTGGAGTCGGAAAGACAGGATCATGTCCAAGACAATTACGATTGATCCGGTTACACGCATTGAAGGCCACGCCAAGATCACGCTGCAACTCGACGATCAGGGCGAGGTCTCCGATGCGTATTTCCACGTCACACAATTCCGCGGATTCGAAAGGCTCTGCGTAGGGCGGCCGTTCTACGAAATGCCCTACCTTATGGAACGGATCTGCGGCATCTGTCCCGTGAGCCATCTGCTGGCCTCGGCGAAAGCGTGCGACGCACTGCTTGCCGTGAAAGTTCCGCCGTCCGCTGGAAAGCTCCGGCGCATCTTGAATCTCGCCCAAATCATTCAGTCGCACGCGTTGAGTTTTTTCTATCTTTCCTCCCCTGACTTTCTCATCGGGATGGATGCCGACCCCAAAGAGCGCAATCTTTTCGGCGTGATGCGCAAGCGTCCGGAGTTGGGACGGGGCGGCATCCGTCTGCGCCAATTCGGACAGCAGGTAATTGAAACGCTCGCCGGCAAACGCATTCATCCCGGCTGGGTGGTTCCCGGCGGAGTGAATGAACCGCTGAGCATCGACAAACGCGACAAGCTGCTGGCGCAGATACCGGAGGTGATCGCGATCGCGCAGAAGGCGTTGGCGTGGTTCAAGATTGAATTCGAGAAGTTCCGCGAGGAGATCCGCACCTTCGCGAATTTCCCCAGCCTGTTCATGGGACTGGTCACAGCAGATGAGCGCGCCGGCTATTACGAGGGCAAACTGCGCTTTACGGATTCGCACGGAAACATCGTGGCGGACCGACTGGAGGCGGCAAATTATCCGGATTATTTGGGCGAGGCCGTCGAACCGTTCACCTTCATGAAGTTTCCCTACTACAAGCCGCTGGGCTATCCCGAGGGCATCTATCGCGTGGGCCCTCTGGCGCGGATCAACCTGGTCGAGAACTGCGGCACGCCATTGGCGCAGCAGGAATGGGTGGAATTCCGCACGCTGGAACGGGGCGCAGTATTGAGTTCGTTTCATTATCACTACGCGCGGCTGATCGAAATAATTTTTGCACTCGAGCACATTGAGGAGTACTTGCTCGATCCAATCATCACCAAGCGCCAAGCCCGCTACACCGCATCGCTGAATAATCTGGAAGGAGTTGGATGCTGCGAAGCGCCGCGCGGCACGCTGATCCACCACTACCGCGTGGATGAGCAAGGACTTATCACCTGGGCCAACCTGATGATTGCCACGGGGCACAACAATCTGGCGATGAACCGCGGCATTCTACAGACCGCACGGCATTTCGTACGCAGCGAAAAACTCACCGAAGGCATGCTGAACCGCGTAGAAGCCGTGATCCGCGCCTTTGACCCGTGCCTGAGTTGCTCCACGCACGCGGTCGGAGAGATGGCCCTGCAAATCAGCCTGCTTTCTTCCGACGGAAAATTGCTCGACCAGATTTGCAGGGGATCCTAAATCCGCCGGGCTTGCCGACGCGGCATCGGCGATTCGTTCCCTCGCGTCTTCCCATTGACGAGGCGCAGTTATGGATTCACGCGTAGAAGCATCAGCGTGCCGCTATCCAGCTTCACATTGCTCTTTTCCGAACTGACGATGGAGCCTTCCGTCGTGTTCTGCGCCGTAGACAATTGCAGGTTCGACATTCCCACCACGCCCTTGGTATTCCCGGTGATAGGTGGATTGGGTCCGGTTTGCGAGTTGCTCGGCCACTGGCCACCGGCTGCAGGAGGATTAGGCGACGGTGGCATGGTTCCCGTGCCCATCCGGCCGCTATTAGTCGATGGCGACATTCCGCCGCCACTCGGCATGGCGGCCGGTTGCTCATTGCTGCCGGGGTTAAGAGCCGCCGGCGCAATGATTGCCTGTATCGACATGGGCAGCGGCATGTCATTTCCGTTCTTCATGACAGCATGGTCAAAGGCTATGCCGATTTGTGACTCTTTCTGCTCCTTGCTGCGAGGTTGCGCTTCCGTGACGTGTCCCATCACCTTCGTATCTTTCGGCACAACTACCTCGCCATTATTCGCCTTCAGGTCCTCCGTAACCTTGGCTTCGACGGCGTCACCGGTCTTCACTTTCTTGGCATCGACTGTTTTGGTTAGCTGCACTGGGATCACACTCCCAGGGGCGATGCGGGTCGCCGTTGCGCTCGGTGGCGCTGGCTTTGACTCGGGCTGAGCCTGGTGGCTCTGTTGGGTCTCTTGCTCCGTCCCATTCGCAGGCGGTGTGGCTGTGTTTTGCGCAAAAGAGGTAGCGCTCAGCAGCCCTCCTGCAATAATTCCCATCAGTAGTGTCTTCATACAAAACATCTCCTTCCAAACATTTTCACCCGGGCGCGCAATCCTGGTGAGTCGGTTCCTTAGATTGTTAGATGTGTTTTTGGGCTCCAGCGTAGACCGTCTAAAACGCTCACTCGGTACGGCAGACGTAACTGCGGGCCTTTGGAAGCGATGAGGGAAGCTTCGACTTTATTTCCCGTCCAAATGCCGGGCTGCCATTCGAACGGTCATGGCATCAGACATTGCATGCGATGTGAACTGCGATCGGAGATGCAGCTGCCGCTCGGTCACTACTTCCGTACTCCGCCGGAGCCTTCTCCGGCGCCTATCAAAGAACCGCCGAATCCATCGGAGAATCCGGATGCGCCGGTCCGCGAGCCCGATCCCGATGAACCCGCACAGATCTGACTTTTGCAGGATTTTAAGCCGCACCCACAGACGTCACCGAGATCTTCGTCCCGTTGAGCGTGCCGATAATCTTCACACGCTGACCTGCTGCTCGCTTCAGCATCGCCAGGTCGCCCTCGAGCACATAAGTTACATCGCCGTCGACCAGGGCGAACTGCCCGCCTCCATGCACGCAAGCCAGAGTACAATCGGCGGCCGTTTTGCCTATCGCCGCCGAATGCCTGGCGCCGCACTGCGTGTCTGTGACGATGCCTTCAAAGGTCTGGAGCGGGATTGTGGATGGCGGCTGCGGCACACTCGATTGAGGCTGGACAACCCCCTTACCGGTTGCCATGCCTAAAGCCACAAAGACCAAAGCGACGGCACAAGCAATCGCGCAAACGAGCGCAATCGCGCCGATCCAGAAACGCGGCCTCAGCGAAGATGGAATTGCCACCGCGGGTTTCACCTTGGTTTTGGTTAGCATTAAGAGAGCAACTCGATGCTGGTGATATGAAGACTGTTGCCCTTCGCGTCCAGAGTCCCTTCGATTCTGACCTGTTTCCCGTCGTATCGTTTCGCCTTCTCCTGGTCGTCGAGTTCGTAAATGTTCTTATTCGCCATCTCCAATAGGTATCTGCCGCCATCCTTGACGATCGTGCCCGTGAACGTTTGCGCGGCAGGTGGCTGCCGCTGGGCCTGCGGGTTAGCTGGTTGCACCGATTGTTGATCCGTCGGCTGATCAGGCTGTTGGACAGGCCGATCTGGTGGTGGTAGAGGCTGCGGCACAGGTTCCGGTTTTTGCAGTTGCGACCACGCAATCAGTTGTGGCCCGAGAGTGCCGGACGGAAGCTGACTCTGCGTATCTTGCGTGTGCATAAGCGGGACAGTCCCTGAGAGGAAAGCCAGCGTCGCTAACAGACAAGTCTTTCGTTTCATCACTGACCTCCGAAGACGAAGCGGCTCTCAGTAGGGTACGCAATTGGCTTGCCATCGCAGCCTAACGGTTGCCTAACTTGCGGACACCATGACCGGCACACGTGCAAATCTTGCATCCTTTACTTATGCCTTTTTACATAACGTGCAACCGCTCGTCCATACTTCGTTGCCTGTAACGCTTCTAAGGTTCGAGTCAAACATGAACGCAGGGATTTCTTGTGGCCAACCAGTCAAGGGAGGTTTTCGGACATTTACCAGATTCACTGTATGGGCCCGAAGCGCGCCTTCCATTACATTGGCCTTCTACTGACAGACGCCCCCATCGAGCAGGTGCCAGTTCACTGGGGACAGGCACCTGCTCCCTTCTCCGGAACCTGTTGCAAAAAGAATTACAGGGCAGGGAAGCGCGAAATACAGATTGAAAGGGATTCGGCATTCCTGCTTCGCGAGTTATCGTTCCTGTCAGAACCACCAAATCGAAAGGAGGCATCATGCTTTATTGGGCGCTGATGTTCCTGGTAGTGGCGTTGATCGCTGGAGTCTTGGGTTTCACTGGGATAGCAGTCGCGGCAGCGGGTTTGGCGAAGTTGCTGTTTGTCATTTTCCTGGTGCTATTTCTGATCTCCCTGGTTACTCATTTCTCGCGCCGGGGCAGTGGTGTATAGGCGAATTTGTTCTCCCCAACCTTTGCAATCTCTGGCGGCAACTAAGTTGTGAAGGCGATATAAATTCCGAAAGCGTGGGGAAGCCCACGTTTTCTCAGGAGGAAGATTTCATGGCAGACGATATGGAGAAGAAGGGGCAACAGGGTAATCAGTACGGTCAGCAGGGCGGTCAATCAGGGCAAGGTCACCAGAGTGGTCAGTCCGGCCAGTCCGGCCAGCACGGGCAGGGTCAACAGAGCGGTCAGCCCGGCCAATTCCAGCCAAAGAAGAGCGGCCAGGGACAACCCAACGAAGAAGACGACCAGAACCGCGATCGTCAGCGTCGTGCGTCGTAGTTTTTTCTCGCTGCACTGATTCGCTACCTTGAGGTCCCAGCCCTTGTGGCTGGGACTTCATTTTGTCAGAGTTAAACGAAGAACCTACAGCTTGACCCAAAAACCTGACATGGAATTCTTGGAGGAAGCCGATGCCAACCAGAAAACAGCCTAAAAAGCAGGAGCCGCTACTAAGCGTCGTCGCCCGTAAGCTGGGCCATGCGGCGGGGACTTTAACCAAGGCGACACACGAGCTGACGGAGAGCATTTCGGTGCTCCCGGAAACGGTTACGGCAAGGCTGCGCAAGCCGGCTGAGGTGGGCGCGCCGGGGAGACGCCGGCGATCGAAGGTCCGGCATCCGAAGAAACGGACGCACAAGGCCGCTCCGGTGCGGAAATCCCGAATTAAGAAATCCTCTCGCGCCAACTCAAAGTCAGTCCGCGCGCACAAATAAACTCGGCGCTTGGATCCACGCCCAAGCGGGCATCCTGAAAGTCCTTCCTAAGAAATTCTCTGGTCGTACAGCGACGGCGGTATTGTTTCGAACTGCAGCCCAGAGCTAGTTTCGCATAGGCAGCCGCTCACAAGCACTGCCACCGCGATACAGTGCATCTGCGCGGCTGACCTAAATTCAGGGAGGACAAAATGCAGAAGGACTCATTACAAGAGCTTTATATCGATGAGCTTCGTGATCTTTACAGCGCCGAAACGCAGCTCGTCAAAGCTTTGCCCAAGATGGCCAAGGCCTCATCCAATCATCAGTTGCGCAAGGCATTCGAAGAACACCTGCGCCAGACCGAGGGGCATGTGTCGCGCCTAGAGCAGATCTTCGAACAACTCGAAGAGAAACCCACTGGCAAAAAGTGCCTCGGCATGGAAGGCTTGGTCAAAGAAGGGTCTGAAACTATGAAAGAAGACTACGCCGAGGCCGTAAAGGACGCCGCCATCATTAGCGCAGCCCAGCGGGTCGAACACTATGAGATGGCCGGTTACGGAACAGTCCGGGCCCTCGCCGAACTCCTCGGCGAGAACGATCATGTCTCCTTGCTCGAAGAGACTCTGGAGGAAGAAAAACAAGCCCACGAGAACCTAACGGAGCTTTCGCGGGAGATTAACCTGCAGGCAGTCCAGGGGCCGGGAAAGGAGAGCACGTCGTCGGCCTCTCGCGAAGGTCACGGCTCCTCAAAAGCCAAGAGAGTAGCCTAAGGCGGATGGGCGGGAGTGGAAGGGCCCCCAAAGCCCTTCCATTTGTCTGGATGCACCCCCAAAATACGGAATTTACCCGATGGTATAGTCCCGTAAGCGCAGATACAGTAACCACATTATTCCGCGGGAATCCGCTGCATCGCATTTGAGGTAACTTATGCTCCAGAACGCTCCCCCATCCATGTTGCGAAAGTGGCGTGACCTCTACACCGCCGCGCTGTTCGAAACGGATAAGAACCGCATCCCCGCCCGAATCGCCGATGCTGAGAAAGCGATCATAGCGCGGGCGAGAGAACTCTTTGCCGCCGGCTCAGACAGCATCGAGGAAGACCAGGCACTTGACGATGCCCTATATGCCTTGCGAGCACTCCAGAGCTGCCTGGATTTCCGCGCTGCAGCCTAAAAGGACCTCAATTCCCTAATTCATAGCGCGCGTGCCTCCACATCGAATGAGCACGTGTTCTTGTAGAGCAGGTGTTCTTGTGCATGTTTTCCAAAGAACGGGCTCTCGATTAAAACCTTACCTTCCGTAAGCGCCGACAAATAGGGGAATAATCGTCGGCAACTAGGGCTCCGCAGTATTGTCCCAGAAGCGGGCGCATTTTACTGTGCAGAGAGTATTTAGAAAGTGAGCCCTTCTCCCAATGGCATATAAAATTGCAACGCCCCGCATGGAAGTACGTCGTCCGGTCTGCGTAGAGGATCTAAGACGAGCATTTGAGACAGCCGTGTGCCAGATTCATCAGGCTGAACGGGCTGCTGGAAAAAAGCCGGAATACTACGCGCCTATAGTTCCGCGAAGAAGACTCTACGAAACGTCCCCAGCGGGCGCGGAAAAGCGCGCGCTTTCAGACGCAGCTCAAGCTCTGGCTCTACTGTGGAAGGTCTAAATCAAGCGGGCGAAATCTCCTGAAGGGAAGAAGACCCGACTGCAAGCAACTTAAAAAAGTATCGGGAATAATCGCGGGTCAGGCGATGTACCCCCGTCAGTTTAGCAAGCGATTAGCTCGCTTTGCGGTGCGAGCGAATTTCTACATCGGTTTCTCTCTCCGCGGAGTCGTCGACCGGTTCGTCTGTCTTGTTCTTCTCTTTGCTGGCCTTCTCCGCTGCGTCCTTGGCGTTGCCCCAGGTGTTTTGCACTTTGCCCTCAGCCTGTTTCGCCGCTCCGTGGACTTGTTTCTCCGGGTCCCCGGTCCATTCTCCAGCTTGACGCTCAATGCGGCCGGCAACGTCCTTCACCTTACCTTTTACTTGATCTTTGTTCATGAGTATTCCTCCGAAATAATGTGCGTTCGAAATCTAGCAAGTGAAAATGCGTGCTGCCAAACTCTTGATTCACACCGCGCTTCGGCCTTGGATCAGGCGGATCAAAATCGCAACCACCGCCAGGACGAGCAGAATGTGAATAAATCCACCCAGTGTGTAAGAAGTCACCATACCCAACAGCCACAAGATCAAAAGCAAAACCGCTATAGTCCAAAGCATCGCGCTCCTATCTTGGAAGCTTGTCTTCCACCAACCGAGACTGTACCGGAGTGTAAGTGGCCTGGCGCGCGGCAGGTATCCTGTAAAGTCCCTATTCAAAGCGCAATGTCGCCCTATGCGAGTGCGTCTTACTCGTTGAAATGCAGGAGGGAACAACAGGATAATGAAGTGTATCCTCAGTAAACCTGAACAATTCCATTGCGCACGGCATAGAGCGTAAGGTCTGCAACCGAGTGCAGGTCGAGTTTCCGCATGAGATTCGTACGGTGAGTTTCGGCGGTCTTGACGCTTAAACTAAGGGCGGTGGCTACTTCCTTCGTCGTCTTTCCTTCTGCCACCAGTTGAATCACTTCTCTTTCGCGAGGTGTTAGGACGCACTTTTCCGAATTTTCGCTTTCGTGCGGACGCAAGTAGCCATCCAGCATCATCTGCGCCACCTTGGGAGTGAAGAACGTTCGCCGATGTTGCAGCGCCTCGACAGCAGCCACCAGGTCCCGGCCGGCGTCAGATTTTAGCAGGAAGCCACGCGCTCCGGCGGCCAGCACTTCCCGTACCACTTGTTCGGAATCGTGTATGGTCAGAATCAGAATCCGGGCCTCTGGAGTGCTTGCAAGAATCTGTCGCGCTGCATCCAGTCCGTTGAGGTTCGGCATGCCAATGTCCAGCAAGAGCACGTCAGGCTTCAACCTGCCGGCAAGTTCTACCGCTTCCCGGCCGTCTCGGGCTTCCCCGCAAACCTCCCATCCCAAGTGGTCTTCTAGCAGCGACCGAATGCCCTTTCTGGCAACTTCGTGGTCATCCGCGACAAGGATTCGAAGCACGCTCAAGCTCTACCTCCCAGAAAAGGCATCGAGCGGTTCCGATGCCGAGTCTCATCGCAAGGAATCTCCGCATTGAGATAGTTGCGCTAATGACCAACCCGGTTGCATCCCATCCAGCACAAAACAACCCCCGGTCCGTGTGCGCGGAATTATGCAAGGGGAACGAACCCCATTGATCAGCACGGAAACTGCCAAATCGCAATTCTTTGCGTTACAACACGTTAGTTGAAAATCGAGCTCACGAAGTAGATGTAAGTTTTTCCAACAGTCAGGATTCCCAATAGATTTACTCAGGTGTTTACTGTAGAGGCAGGCGAAAACACAATATCGCTGGACGAAACATGTAGGAATAAATATTGGAGCTTCAGACCACCGTAGTTTCGGTTGTGCGCTGAATCTGCGGCGGCATTTGGATCTGGATGATATTGTTCTTGATGGCATACACCACCAGATCGCGGATAGAGTGCAAGCTCAGTTTCCGCATGATGTTGCTGCGATGGGTTTCCACCGTTTTGGTGCTCAGGTTCAGGAGCGTAGCCACTTCCTTCGAACTCTTTCCTTCAGCCAGAAGCTGTGTAACCTCGCGCTCCCTAACTGTGAGCGTCGGCAAGCTCGGAGGCTCATTCCGCGATACGGCGTGCCCCTTATCCAGAAAGCCCGCCAACACCAGATCGTTCACCCTGGGCGTGAAGAACATGCGCTTGCTCTGCAAGGCTTCTACCGCTGACACCAAATCGCGTGCAGCATCGGACTTAAGCACAAATCCACGCGCTCCAGCGTCGAGCGCCTCACGGATGACTTGATCGGAATCCGTGATCGTCAGGACTATTACCTTGAAGTGCGGATCATGCTGCATAAGCTGGCGTGTGGTGTCCAAGCCATTGAGGAATGGCATGCCAATGTCCACGATCACAACATCCGGTTTCAACTGCTTGGCCATTTCAATAGCCTCTCGGCCATCGGCAGCCTCTCCGCACACTTCCCATCCTTCATGCTTCTGGAGAAGGGCACACAGGCCTTTTCGCACAATTTCGTGATCGTCGGCTAACAGGATACGTAGTTTCATGGCAGATCATTCCTCCCAGATACGGCCTCGGAGATAGACTCGGACTGGCTGCCCCCGTACGAGGCAGCGTGTGAACTTGTTGCCAGCGCTGTAAACACACGATGTTGGCTCACTGCGTTGACAGCCTCCAAAAGATCCCGCGCGGCATTCGACTTGACGACATAGCCTCTCGCCCCCGCATCCAGGGCTTCCCGCATCATTTGCGGTGAGTCGTGTTGGGTGACGAACAGAACCTCAGGATCAGAAGTCTTCCGCCTTCGCTGAATCAAACGGCACGCTTCCAGACCATTCATTCGGGGCATGGTGACATCGAGCACCACAACGTCGGGTCGCAAACTCTCGATTTTCTCCAAGGCTTCCAGACCATCGGACGCTTCCCCCACTACTTCCCAGCCGGATCGCCCTTCCAACAGAGTCCGCAGCCCTTGTCTCACAATAGGGTGGTCATCCACTAGCAATATGCGGACCGCCATAAGGTTTCTGGGCTCTCTCTGTGCAGGCAGCCTGATGCGCTCAGGCGATACAGGTCTCCGGCTGGCTCTGGCTTCACCTTTGTCTCGTCTCTGCCGCAGGCTAAACCGGTACCTGGCCGAAACGCAAATGCTAAGTGAATCTCTTAAAAACTAGCATGGTAGCACCTGCCCCCGAATACAGGGAATCCTGTATATTTGGCCGCGTCTAGTTCTGCAGCGAATTCGTTGCCGGGAAATAGGTTCCGGCGTGCAGCAATGCGTCCACCGCCTGCACAATCGAACCGACATCGGACTTAGCACATGCCCCGCGAATCCCCACTCGGCGCGCTTCCTCGGCTAGTTGCTTGGAAAGATGAATTGTCACCATAAGAATGGGAATTTCAGGAAAGAGTCCGGTGATTTGCCGGGCCACATCGAGTCCATTCAGATCAGGCATCTGGAAATCGAGCAGGATCATGTCAGGCGGGTTCTTCTTTACCCGCTCTAGCGCTTCTCCTCCGGTCCGGGCCTCATCACAGACCTGCCATGTACTCTGCTGCTCAAGCAGAGCCCGAAGATAATGCCGCACCGCCGGGTTGTCGTCTACTACAAGAATTCGAACCAAGCGGTACCTTCCTTCCTACTTGCGGTTGCAACAAGGCTGATCCACTGCCCACGACCTGCTTGTTAGAGCTTTTGGCTCCTCTTTCCGCATTCTCATTTTCTTCAACGATAGGGGCCCGGTCACGGCCCCACAATACCGTAAACGCCTGAGTATCCCGGGAATGCATACATGCCGTCAGTCCCTTTACTTATTTGCTGACTCCGCCATACGACAGCGAAAATTGACGGCGCGTTGAATTTTTCTCGGACGACGACGTTTCGGCCGCCGGAATAGCCACTTGCCGCCGCAGAACCCTGCGCTTCGGAAACAGCAAGTCGCGCATCTTCATCTTCGCTTTGTGCAACTGTGATTTTGAGTTGCCCACCGAGCAATCCAGCATCCTGGCAATCTCGTGATGCTGGTAACCTTCAACCTCGTGAAGCGCAAAAATCTTTCGGCATCCCTCGGGCAGTTCCTGCATCGCGCGCCGCAATGCAATCCGGTCGATGGCGCCAGACAAGCGCAGATCCGCTCTTCCGATGTCGCGTTTCAGAGAAGGAGACTCTGCCGACACCGGCTCGTCCAGAGACACCGGAGGGGCCTTGCGGCGCCTGAGCTTCATCAGCACCGTGTTGACCGCGATGCGGTACAGCCACGTGGAAAAAGCAGAGTCGCATCGAAACGAACCCACGCTGCGAAACACCTGCAGGAACGCTTCCTGGGTCAAGTCTTCTGCTTCGGCCGCATCTTTCGTCATCAGCAGGCACACGGAATACACGCGCTTCTTATGCAACTGGAAGAGCGTGGCAAAAGCCTGCTCGTCGCCGCGCTGTGCGCGTTGAACCAGGCTGCGTTCGGATTCATCTCGTTTGGTTATTTCTTTGGCTGGAATCGCATCGGTCTCTGTCGCGGTAATCACGCAAGTCGCCACTGTAGTCTCCTTCTTTCCAACTAAAGTGTTGTGTGTGCTCTCCATGATTCCGGGAGCATTCACTTTCTGAAAAACAGACTAACGACAACGCCCTCCATGGCCCATCAGGATGCCCCTGTAATTGATTGACAGACTTGCTGTACAGCTCAAGTGGAGTGAAATGCTGAGGCTTTTAGTTCATGCGCGATGCTGAGGCGAACTGGTAGAGATTTGTGGAGAGGCAAAGACTAAAAACTAGATGTAGAGATGAGACTGAAGAGGGCGCCGGCTTCGCGGACTTGGCCGACGCCCTTTTTCTCACAACCGTCCGGCGAGCAGCAGAACCAGCAAGATTACAACCACCAGGCCGAGACCGCCGCTGGGATAATAGCCCCAAGATCGGCTATATGGCCAAGCGGGTAAAGCTCCAAGCAACATCAGCACCAGAACAATAAGCAAAATTGTCAGCACGAGCAATCCTCCAATCCATCGTATTCAAAACCGAGGTCCGGTCTTAAATAACCAGCTCGGACCTCTATGCAACCCCGCCCATTTCCCAGAACCTTCAACGACTCGAGGTGACGGTGTGTCCCGGAGAAGTCAACTCACCATGTTCCCTGGCCTGACCAGAGTATCTCCTTACCGCAGAGAGGAATGGTTCACTCGTTTCCGGCGGACGGACCTTCCCATTGAGGATTTGGCTGAAGGGCTCGAACTTCCCGTAAAGAATTCGGGTCTCGTCCTTATCTTGCGTGATTGCGGAACCGCTCAAATCAATTCCCGCGAACACCCCTCGGGTCCGGGAATAAGCCAGCACCTCCGCTTTCATCTTCCAGTCTGTATCGGCGCCGGCATCACGCCCAACGGGGCCTGCGGCCACGGAAGCCTCAGCGCCGAGTTTGAATTTGCTCGACAACAAATGTTGCATTCCTTCGTCATTCGTCACGATCATTACCAGGTCGACCGCTTGCCCGCCCAGTTGTAATCCCCAGCTTCCTCCGGTTATGGTGATCGGCGCAGGAGCGCTCCAGTGACCGTTCCCGGTCCGGCACGTAGCCACGCCTTTGCCATGGCTGCCGCCGAAACCGAGAGCGATTTTCACCATCGAAGGAACGACTGCGATGCACTTGGCATCTCTCATCACTTTGTCAGGGATAGCCTTATCTGGGGTGGCCATAATTTCGTCGAGAACTCTAGCGGATGCTTCAATGCGTTTTTCAACGTCCGATTGTTCCTTTTCATCGGCACACCAGGCCGTGCTGGTGAAAAGCAAGCCCGTGCTGAGCACCAGGAGATATTTCGCCAATGTAAAGCTGATTTTTTTCATAACCGAACCTCTTTCGTGCTCGAAGCGAGCAACTGTTGTGAATTTTCCTGCACAGGTAACCCTAGCTTTCCCGTGGGTCTGCTTCCATAGGGTTTAAGCTGTAAAGTGAATCCGGTGCATGCCGGAGTTCCAGAAGAAAAAAGTTCCACACTGGGGGCTGCTACTGCCGAGAACTTTGAGCAGTACAGTCATCGCCGTATAGAAAACCACCAGCAGAAATTCGGGAACCCCGCAAAATTCCGGGCGGTCGAGACATCGCCGCCCGTTGATTTCAGGCGGCACTTTGCTTATCCGCCGAAACTTCCCCGGAAGATTCGATGTCCTCGGCGCCTGTGACCTCCAGAATTCCTTTGGCGCGCTTGATTTCTTGGGATGTATCGCAATGAACCGCAACCAGAATGCCGCCCTTCAGCAGTCTTCCTTCGTACCTCTTGGCTTCGTCTTCAGGAATGCCCACTCCGATTAACACTCCTGCGAACCCGCCCAGAGCCCCGCCCACACCAATTCCCGCCAGAGCTGCCACCAGAGGTCCGGCTGCGATCACGGGTCCGATGCCGGGAATTGCGAGCGCGCCCACTCCAACCAGCCAGCCAAGAGCGCCTCCCACGGCTGCCCCCGACCCCGCGCCGAATGCCGCTCCTTCCGGCGCTTTCGTGGCTTTTTCGGTTACCAGTTCTCCGGAGCCAGGATTTTCCGGCAACAAAACGGAAATATCCGAATTTAAGAATCCGACGTCCCTCAGAGCCGTCACCGCGGTTTCCGCTTCGCTTCGCATCAGGTAGATTCCAAAAACCGACATGTTTTTTGTCATCGACACATCTCCTGTTAAATATCAATTCGTTTTGGGAATACCGCCGCGAGCATGGAATCACGCCGGTTTTCCACTGCACTCCAGACTCCGCCATGTGATTGCGTAAGCCAATCGGTCGAAGTCCTTAGGCAGAAACAAACTGTTGGGTACTTGGGTATCTGAAGCGGGTAGGTTTCAGTCGGAGCACAGAAATCGCAGGGCTTGATGAGGCAGAACGTTGCAAGGAAATCGTCACGCCACGTCTTCAACCCGGGCGGAAACTTCCGGAAAAGCAGCATTCGCCGGAAAGATTGCAGTGACTCGCGTGCCGTAATTTCCGGAATCTATCTCCAGCTGCCCCCCCAGCTGCCGCACTCGCTCGCCCATGCCCTGAATGCCCACGCCGGCGCGGACCGGCATCGGCATGCCTTTGCCCTGGTCGCGAATCTCGATCGTGACATTCTGCGGGTCACGGAGGACGGCGATGCTGGCCGAGTTACTGCCGGAGTGACGGTGGATATTGGTGAGGCATTCCTGCACGATGCGAAAAATCGCAGTCTCGAGTTCGGCGGGCAACCGTCCAACTTCAGGGTCCAACTGGAGGTCTACGTCGATCTTGCTTCGTTCGGCAAATCCCTCTACATACCAGCGTACGGCCGAGTGCAGTCCGGCCTCGTCGAGCAACGGCGGGTGCAGCAGATGAGACATCGTCCGCAAGTCTCTCGACAGCTCTTCAATAAGTCGCAGGCTCCCTGTAACTGGCTTGGCCAGTTCGGAGTTGGTCCTCTGAAGTTCCTCTTCCACCGGTACCAGGTTCAGATTTAACGCCACCAGAATCTGACCGGCTGTGTCGTGCAGTTCGCGGGCAATACGGCGTCGTTCATCATCCTGCATCTGCAACAGGCGCGCGGAAAGCAGGCGCAGTCTCTCCTGTGCCCGATCCAGCTCAGATGTGCGTTCCTTCACTCTCGATTCCAATTGTGCATGAGCCGCCTGCAGCGCCGCTTGGGAACGCTTATGTTCGCTGATGTCCCAGTACACGCCCATCATTTTCACCGGACGCTTCGACGAATCGTAAATCACCTGCCCATGCGCTTCCTTCCATGCAAGCGTTCCGTCCCCTTTCACTTGGCGATATTCCACGCGGTACTTGCCATCGCCACTCAGTGCCTGCTGAATCGCCTGCCTCGCCCGCTCGCGGTCTTCAGCGCAAAGGCCTTCCAGAAACTCCTCGACGTTTCCTTCGAACGATCCCGGCCGCTGTCCGTGGATGTTCCGCATGTTCTCCGACCAGCGGACAATTCCGCTTTCGATGTCCCAATCCCAGGTTCCGATATTCGCGGCCTCCAGGCAGAAACGCATTCTTTGTTCGCTCTCTTGCAGTGCCTGTTCAACCTGCCTTAATTTTGTGATGTCGCGGGCTGTCTTGGAAGCACCCACGATCTTGCCGGACGAATCCCTTATAGGGGAGATGGAGAGCGATACAAGAACTTGCCTTCCTCCCTTTGCTACGCGCACGGTTTCGAAATGGTCGATGCGTTCCCCTGCCCTTAGCCGGCGCAGGATCTGCACCTCTTCGTCCTGTAAGTTAGGGGGAATGATGATAGCGATCGGCTTTCCCAGAACTTCTTGTTCTGTGTAGCCGAAGATTCGCTCCGCACTGCGGTTCCAACCGGTAATGATCCCGTTCAGGTTTTTGGCGACAATCGCGTCGTCAGAATTCTCCACAATCGCCGCCATCCTGGCCCTGATTTCCTCCGCAGATTCTTGTCCGGCTGCGTGCACGTACGTCGAGGTGTACTGTTGTAACTCTTGCTTCTCCATATTTTATTTACCGGACAATCTCAGACACCCCATCCAGGGCGGCGCTCGTCTCGCTCAGCACCGAACTGTAGGGAATCAGCAGCTCAACCAGGGTTCCGGGATGCGCATTTTTCAGCCGCAACTCCCCACCAAGTTCTTTGGCCCGCTGCTTCATGCCCCCGATCCCAACGCCCACGCTATCCGGCTGTAGCTCGGCAACCCTTCTGCCGATTCCCTTGCCATCATCGCGCACGGCAACCGCAATGATCCCATCCTTTTGCGTCAGCGTAATCCATACCTTCTTTGCTTCGGAATGCCGGAAGACATTGGTAAGAGCTTCTTGCACGATGCGAAACACCGCGGTCTCTACCTCAGCCCCGAGCCTCGGAAAATCGCTGGGCTGAACGTCGAGACTTGTTTCGACACCGCTCCGTTTTGTCAGCCCCTCTACGTACCAGGCAAGCGCTGAAAGCAAGCCTACTTCATCGAGCAACGGCGGATGCAAAAGATGAGACATGGTGCGAACTTGCTGAATTGCTCGGTCAATAATGCCGCTGGCCTGAGTCCATGCCTCTTCGGGCGGTTCCGATGATTTGGATTTCTGCAGGATCACTTTGTCCAGCACCATCTTGGCCACGGCCAGTTCCTGCCCTAGCCCGTCGTGCAGATCGCGCGCCAGCCTGCGCCGCTCTTGATCCTGCATAGTCATCAGCCGGATGGAGAGACGCCGCAGTTCGTCTGTCCTCCGGTCCACCATTTTCTCCAACTCAGCAGCGTTGTGCCGAATCGATTGTTCCAGCTGCTTGCTGTCCTCGATGTCGGAACACGTCCCATACCACTTTAGGATCGTTCCATCCAGATCGCGAATCGGAACCGCACGAGACCGGAACCAGCGGTAAGTCGCATCTTTGGACTGGAGGCGATACTCAGCTTCGTAGTTCGTCCCGGTTTCGACACAGCGCATCCAGTCCGCCATGGCTTTTTCCTTGTCGTCTGGATGCACAAAGTCCAGCCAGCCAAAGCCGTTCGCGGAACCCTGTAGAGCGCCGGTAAAGTCATAAAACCGGTCGCTGATGTAATCTCTCGATCCGTCGGCTTTACGGCTGAAAATTATGTCGGGCGCGGTGTGGATAATGGCGTCCAGTTCCTGATTCTTTCCCACCAGCTCCATGTTCAGTTGCAGCAGCAATTCCGCTTTGCCGGCCAATTCTTCCGTCCGCTCCAGCACGCGCTGCTCCAGTTCGCGATTCAAGGTTTCCAGTTGCCGCGTCTTGCGGTGCAACTCCCCGAACACTCTGACTTTCGCGCGTAAAAGCTCGGGCACAACCGGAACCGAAATGTAGTTGACGGCCCCGTGCTCGTACCCTTTGAGCTGGTCCAAATCGGTTAAATGCACCGCCGACACAAAAATAATCGCGGTCCTCTGAAAGCGCGGATGCTGGCGAATCATCGCCGCCAATTGAAAACCATCGAGCTCGGGCATGCTTACATCCATCAACACCACGGCGATGTCATTCTTCAGAAGAACCTCGAGAGCCTGCTTCGCAGAAGAAGCTTTGATCAGATTCTCGCCCAGCCCACCCAGCATGACCTCATAGCTGAGCAGCTTGGAGGGCTGATCATCCACCATGAGGATATTGATTTTCTCGTTTGTGCCCATAAACGCTACCGGTGTAGCCACATGCGCAGAGACGAAAGCAGTTGCTCAGTATTGACCGGTTTCGCCAAATATTCCGAAGCTCCTGCCTCAAGACATTTCTCGCGATCCCCTTTCATTGCCTTTGCCGTAAGCGCGATGATCGGCAAGCGCCGGAACTTGGGATTCTGCCGGATCACCTGCATGGTCTCATACCCGTCCATCTCGGGCATCATGATGTCCATCAGGACGATTGCGATATCTGGGGTCGATTCGATCTTGGCGATCGCTTCGCGGCCCGTACCGGCAGTGATCACGTTCATGCCCCTGCGTTCAATCACGCTGCTGAGAGCGAAGATGTTGCGTACGTCATCGTCTACTACGAGCACTCTCTTGCCCACCAGCGCATCATCGGAGTGGTGCAACCGGTCGAGCAGTTTCTGTTTCTCCACGGGAAGATCGGAGACCACGCGATGCAGGAACAATGCAGTTTCATCCAGCAGGCGTTCCGGCGACTCCACACCTTTCACCACAACACTGCGCGCCAGCGAATGCAGGCGGGCATCTTCTTCCGGCGAAAGTTCCTTGCCAGTGAAAACCACTACTGGCAAATCACTCAATGCCGGAGTGTCGCGGAACCGTTCCAGCACCTCGAAGCCCGATATATCGGGCAGGCGCAAATCAAGGACCACGCAGTCAAAGGCCTGCTCGTTCACGATCTGAATTGCATCCGCACCAGTTGAAACGACTGTGACGTCGATGTCGTCATAACCCAGCAGTTCCTTGATGCTGAGTTGCTCGGCCGGATTGTCTTCCACCACCAGCAGCCGCTTCCGCCGGGGAGCGGAATATTCCTTGATGCGGGACAGAGCCGATTCCAGTCCCTCCGGCGTGGTCGGTTTTGTAACAAATGCAAACGCACCGCGCGCCAGGCCGTGGTGACGGTCTTCATCGAGCGTGAGCATCTGCACAGGTATATGCCTCGTTGCTGGGTCCTGTTTCAAGTGATTCAGCACAGTCCAGCCCAACATGTCGGGCAGGAATACGTCGAGAGACACTGCGGTCGGATGGTATTCCTGGGCCAGCGCGAGGGCTTCTGCGCCACGAGTAGCGATAAGCACTTTGAAGCCCTTGTCCCGGGAAAGATCGCACAACACGCGGGCATAGTGCGGATCATCTTCCACAATCAGCAAGACTGCGTCGTCAGGGTGCAGGTTGTCCCGGTCGTCCGGAATCTTCTCGACCGGATGCTCCACAACCGATAACGGCGCCGGGGAAACCGACGACGGAGAATTTCGTTCGAACACGGCGCTCGCCGTGGAAGGCCCCACATACGTCTGTGGCAGATAGAGAGTAAACGTGCTGCCTTTGCCGGGGGCGCTGCGCAGCTGAATTTCTCCGCCCAGCAGGCTGGCCAACTCGCGGCTGATCGCCAGCCCCAGGCCTGTCCCGCCGTACTTGCGGCTGGTGCCGGCATCTGCCTGCTGGAAGGCTTCAAAGATGATTCGCTGCTTTTCCAGCGGAATGCCAATGCCAGTATCGGAAACTTCGAAGGCCACCACAGACGCTGCCTTGCTCAGAATCGGGTGATCCTCCGTCCAGCCGCTCCGGGCCACCGACACCGACAGGCTAACTCCTCCAAGCTCGGTGAATTTAAATGCGTTCGACAGCAGGTTCTTCAAGACCTGCTGCAAACGCTTCGAATCGGTGACCACGCTTCGGGCAAGGTGCGGATCGGCGTGCACCTCGAAACTGAGATGCCGGTTTTCTGCTTCATGCCGGAACGGACGTTCCACCGCGTCCAGCAGGCTCGCGAAGTAGACCTCCTCGGCTTCCACGGAAACAGTTCCGGATTCGATCTTCGACAAATCAAGAATGTCCGTGATCAGGTTCAACAGGTCCGTTCCGGCGCCATGAATCGTACGCGCAAACTCCACCTGTTTCGGCGTCAGGTTGGCATCGGGATTGTCGCTGAGCTGCTGGCCCAAAACCAGAATGCTGTTGAGTGGGGTACGCAACTCGTGAGACATGTTTGCCAGGAATTCGGATTTGTATTTCGAGGTCAAAGCCAACTCCTTCGCCTTATCTTCCAAGGCGCGGCGGGCTTGCTCGATTTCCTGGTTCTTACGTTCGACCTCGACGTTCTGTTCGGCGAGTTGCTGCGCCTTTTGCGCGAGCTGCTCGTTGGTCTGCTGCAATTCTTTTTGCTGCACTTGGAGCTCGGTGGCTAATTGCTGCGACTGCTTCAACAGTCCCTCGGTCTGCATGGTGGCTTCAATGCTGTTGAGCACGATGCCGATGCTGGCCGTCAACTGCTCCAGAAATGCCAGGTGAGAGGTTGTGAAATTGCTGAGCGAAGCCAGCTCAATCACGGCCTTCACGCGGTCTTCAAAAAGTACAGGCAGCACGATTACGTTTCGCGGAACCGCCTCGAACAAACCGGAGCGAATCGAAATCGTGTTCGGGGGCAGATCCGAAATCAGCATTCTGCGTTTTTCCGCCGCGCACTGCCCCACCAGTCCTTCGCCCAGCTTCAAGCGCCGCAGATGTCCATCTTCGCCATCGCCGGCGAAGGCGGAAAGCAGCATCATTTCCGCCGATTCCTCCGTGCCCATCTGATAGATCACGCCCTGCTGCGCGCTTACCAGGGGCGCGAGTTCCGACAGGAGCATGCGTCCCACGGTTGCCAGATCACGCTGCCCCTGCAACATGCCAGTGAAGCGGGCCAGGTTTGTCTTCAGCCAGTCCTGCTCCGTATTGCGGTCGGTAGTGAGCCGGAGGTTGTCGATCATGGTGTTGATGTTGTCTTTCAACTCGGCCACTTCGCCGCTCGCTTCCACCTGAATAGAACGCGTAAGGTCACCCTTGGTCACAGCGGTGGCGACTTCCGCGATAGCGCGCACCTGGTTGGTCAAGTTGTCGGCCAGCAGGTTGACGTTGCCGGTGAGATCCTTCCACGTACCGGCCGCGCCGGGCACGTTGGCCTGGCCGCCAAGCCGGCCTTCCACGCCGACTTCGCGTGCGACGGTCGTAACCTGGTCAGCGAAAGTCGCAAGCGTGTCGGTCATGTTGTTAATGGTTTCGGCGAGAGCCGCAACTTCACCCTTCGCGTTGACTGTGAGCTTCTGCGTCAGTTCGCCATTGGCGACGGCCGTCACCACTTTGACGATGCCGCGCACCTGTTCTGTCAGGTTGGCGGCCATTACGTTCACGTTGTCAGTAAGATCCTTCCACGTTCCGGCCACGCCCGGCACCTGCGCCTGCCCGCCCAGTTTGCCTTCCGTGCCCACTTCGCGTGCCACGCGAGTCACTTCGGCAGCGAACGCATTAAGCTGATCAACCATCGTGTTAATTGTGTTCTTGAGTTCGAGAATTTCTCCCTTTACGTCCACGGTAATTTTGCGGGACAAATCACCGCGGGCCACGGCCGTGGTCACCTCGGCAATGTTACGTACCTGGCCGGTGAGGTTTCCGGCCATGGCGTTCACCGAATCGGTAAGATCCTTCCACGTTCCCGCGACGCCGGAAACGTTGGCCTGTCCACCCAGCCGGCCCTCGCTGCCCACTTCGCGGGCCACGCGCGTTACTTCGGCGGCGAACGAGCGCAGTTGCTCGACCATCGTGTTCAGCGTTTCTTTTAACTGCAAGATTTCGCCGCGCACGTCCACCGTGATTTTTTTCGAAAGATCGCCGTTCGCAATGGCTGTTGCGACCTCGGCGATGTTCCGCACCTGGCCCGTGAGGTTGCTGGCCATGAAATTCACGTTGTCGGTGAGATCTTTCCACGTTCCTGCGACGCCGGGGACCTGCGCTTGTCCGCCGAGTTTTCCGTCGGTGCCCACTTCGCGCGCCACACGAGTCACTTCGCCGGCGAACGCGTTAAGCTGGTCCACCATTGTGTTGATGGTGTTCTTGAGTTCGAGAATTTCGCCCTTCACATCGACCGTGATCTTGCGCGACAAATCGCCGCGAGCCACAGCCGTGGTCACCTCGGCGATGTTACGCACCTGACCTGTGAGGTTTCCGGCCATCGAGTTGACCGAGTCCGTAAGGTCTTTCCAGGTTCCAGCGACACCGGGAACGTTCGCTTGTCCACCCAGACGGCCTTCAGTACCAACTTCGCGGGCCACGCGCGTCACTTCGCCGGCGAACGCGTTGAGCTGGTCGACCATTGTGTTAATGGTCTCTTTGAGCAGCAGGATTTCGCCGCTGACGTTGACCGTAATCTTCTTCGAAAGGTCGCCGCTCGCGATAGCCGTCGCTACTTCGGCGATGTTTCGAACCTGGCCAGTAAGGTTACTGGCCATCGAGTTCACCGAGTCGGTAAGGTCCTTCCACGTTCCGCCCACGCCCGGCACTTGCGCCTGACCTCCCAGTTTTCCGTCGGTGCCGACTTCGCGGGCCACACGGGTCACTTCCGATGCAAACGAACGCAATTGGTTGACCATCGTGTTGATGGTGTCCTTGAGTTCGAGAATTTCTCCTCTCACGTTGACCGTGATCTTTCGCGACAAGTCGCCGCGGGCCACAGCCGTTGCAACTTCAGCGATGTTTCGCACCTGGCCAGTCAGGTTGCTGGCCATGAAGTTGACGTTGTCGGTCAGATCCTTCCAGGTTCCTGCAACGCCCGGCACCTGCGCCTGTCCGCCCAACTTACCTTCGGTACCGACTTCACGCGCCACACGCGTGACTTCGCCGGCGAACGCGTTGAGTTGATCGACCATCGTGTTGATGGTGTTCTTGAGTTCCAGAATTTCGCCTTTCACGTTGACCGTGATCTTGCGCGACAAATCGCCGCGGGCCACAGCCGTGGTCACCTCGGCGATGTTACGAACCTGACCGGTAAGGTTACCGGCCATCGAGTTCACCGAGTCGGTCAAGTCTTTCCACGTTCCGGCGACGCCGGGCACGTTCGCCTGTCCACCCAGTCGGCCTTCCGTACCGACTTCACGAGCCACGCGGGTTACTTCACCAGCGAACCGGTTTAGCTGATCCACCATCGTGTTCAGCGTCTCTTTGAGCTGTAAGATTTCTCCGCGGACGTCGACCGTGATCTTGCGCGACAAGTCTCCGGTGGCGATTGCCGTCGCCACTTCGGCGATGTTTCGTACCTGGCCAGTGAGGTTGCTGGCCATGAAGTTCACATTGTCGGTGAGATCCTTCCACGTACCGCCCACGCCGGGAACCTGCGCCTGTCCGCCCAGCTTGCCTTCGGTACCCACTTCACGAGCCACGCGGGTCACTTCGCCGGCGAACGCGTTAAGCTGATCCACCATTGTGTTAATGGTGTCTTTGAGCTCGAGAATTTCTCCCTTTACGTTGACCGTGATCTTGCGCGACAAATCGCCACGAGCCACGGCCGTGGTCACCTCGGCGATGTTCCGCACTTGCGCCGTCAAGTTGCCGGCCATGGCGTTGACCGAGTCGGTAAGGTCTTTCCACGTACCCGCCACGCCTACCACGACGGCCTGTCCGCCCAGCTTTCCGTCCGTCCCCACTTCACGAGCCACGCGCGTTACTTCGGACGCGAACGAGCGCAACTGATCCACCATCGTGTTAATCGCTTCTTTGAGCTGAAGAATTTCGCCGCGGACATCCACCGTGATTTTGCGCGAGAGATCGCCGCTGGCCACCGCGGTTGCGACCTCGGCGATGTTCCGCACCTGGCCGGTCAGGTTGCTGGCCATCGAGTTCACCGAGTCCGTGAGGTCCTTCCACGTTCCGGCCACGCCCGGCACCTGCGCCTGTCCTCCCAGCTTTCCGTCCGTTCCGACTTCGCGGGCCACGCGCGTCACTTCGGCGGTGAAGACGCTAAGCTGCTGAATCATCGTGTTGACGATGTCGGCGGAACGCAAGAATTCGCCTTCCAGCGGCCGTCCATCCACGTCCAAGCGAACCGTCTGGGTCAAGTTTCCCTGCGCGACCGCGGCGATGGCTCGGGTCACGCCCTCCGTTGGCCGGAGCAGGTCCTCCACCAGCGTGTTGATCGAGACCTCCATCTCCCCCCACGCTCCCCGCGATTCATGAAAGCGGGTGCGCTCGCGAGTCCTGCCTTCCTTCCCCACCACTTGCCCGACGCGTTTCAGTTCTTGCGCCATCTGCTGGTTCGCCGCAACGATGGAATTGAAAGTGTCGGCAATTTTGCCCGAAAGTCCGGTCCATGAGCCCGGAAGGCGAACGGAAAAGTCACCGTTCCGCATGGTTTGCAGGCTGGCCAGAATTACGCTGAGGTCGCCCGAAACAGGATCGGCAACGAGAACAGAATTCCCGTTATGCTTCTCCTGACCCTCACCGGACGTGCCGTTGGCCACGGCAACCGCCGGGGCGTGATTATTTCTCTTCATGGTCTTCTCCAGGACCGGGTATGTGGCGCTTTGACGAGCTTATAAATTGCTTGGTCTAGCATGCTTGGTGGCAGACTTGGGGCCCTGCAGGGAAAAGACTTGGCAGCTGCGGGATCAGAGGCAATCGCAGGCGGAGTGGCAGGGGCCGACGAACCGCCGAATACAGAAACAGCGAGATCAGGCATAGCCCGGGCCATCTGTTGATGTGAAACTACGGGAACTTCACCGCCGAGCCTTAATTGAAACACGGAAAACCGCAGACTGACTCTAGGGTCTTTACTGTATAACGAGCCCGAAAGGAGCGAAACTAGCGTCTACTTCGAATTGGCATTCCACACGTAGAACTTGCCCCCGTCTGCGACGGTCTCGATGTTCAGTCCACTGGAGGCAGCGGCTCGATGGACAGCCGAACGTAAATTCGCTAAACCCACGCCGCCCACATCGGCAAGTGGAATCTCGAGCGCCGAACCGGGCTTCAGAGTCGCCAACTCCTGCACAATACCCTGCACCAGTTCGTGGTGCTTTCCGCGTCTGCCCTTTCTTAAGCTGCCGATGTCAACCTGGAGATACTTCGCCACTGGCCGCTGAACCCTTGTTTTTTGCTCGTTCCCCATGTTTCGTCCTCCCCTACTCGAAAACAAAATAGCAAAACGTAATATCTGTGTCAAGTATATTTATATTATAACATTCGCAATGACAATGAATGTAATGTGATACGACTATTCTGTGATAGTAATACGATTACGTTGTTCACCGCTGGCGCAATTTCTTTTTCCATGCGCTCGCCGCAGCCACGAAAGACGAAAGCAAATAGTCCACCTATTTTTAGTGGCGGAGCTATGCTCAGGTAGGTTAGGAAAAGGAAGGTCCCCCGTGACCGGCAATATTTTGTGGCACGACTTGTACACCGCAGCGGTGCTGGAACTCGATCGCGACCTGCTGCCCGGCAGGATTGAGGCTGCTCAAACAGCCATACAGCGCGCAAGAGAAGAATTGACAACCAATCGCGGCCTTGCGGCTTGGGAAGAGATGCAAGCCATGGCCGAAGCCCTGCACACTCTGCAATTGCTTCAAGGGTTGGAATTCAGAATGTCTACGCCGGCCAGCAGCCAGAAGCCGCGTCTGGCAGAAGGGTGAGATTTTTATGAAACGCATGTGCCGCCAGACCGCAAGGCCACTGCGAAGCCGGCGACAGTCGGTCATGGCCGAACTGCTGCGTCACGCTACAATCGTAACGGACCCCAGCAGGTTGGAGTACTTAAACGCCAAAATTGCAAAACGCAAAGCAAGGCCCGAAAGCGATGTTCCGCGCGCGAGACCTGAGCCCGCGTTGTAAGCGCGGCCAGTCTGGTCGCGCCGTCTCAGTGACTCTGTAGTGACTCTGTAAGGTAGGGTCCAGGATGCCGACTGATCAAGTTTCAGAAGCTGGTGGTACCTATGACGCGGCGCGCCGCTATAGTCTCGCCATATTAGCGGCCATCGCTGCTCTTTTGTTCCGCAAACTCCTCGCCCCCTTTTTCGGGCAGCACAACCCTTACCACACGGTTTGGCCCGCGGTCGTCTTTTCTGCATGGTACTGCGGACTTGGTCCCTCCATCGTCACCACACTGACCTCATGCATCGGTGTCTGGTATTGGTTCCTGCCGCCCGACCGTTCCTTTGCTCTTCAAGACCCGCAGACCGCAATCCCCGGAATGCTCGGTTTTCTGGTCTTCTCTGGGATGATCATCGCTCTCGGTGAGGCCAACCGCCGCTCCCTCGCCAGCAGCAAGTGGGCTGAGCAACAACTGCGAATGGCGCATGACGAACTCGATCGCAAGGTACAAGAGCGGACCGAAGAGCTGAAGATGGCAAACGACAGCCTGCGGGAACTTTCAGGCCGGTTGCAGCAGATGCGCGATGAAGAGCGCCGGCAAATTGCGCGGGGGTTGCATGACAGCGTAGGGCAGCTGCTCGCGGCCTTGAGCATGAATATCGCGACCATCCAGCAGCAATCCGACAAGCTCGATTCGAGAGGAGCGCGCGCAGTTTCTGAGAATGCCGCCCTCACGGAGCAAGTCAGCCGGGAAATTCGTACCATTTCCCATCTGCTGCATCCCCCATTGCTGGACGCCGCTGGCCTCGCCTCAGCGCTGCGCTGGTACGTGGACGGGTTCTCGGAGCGCAGTAAGATCAAAATCGACCTGGATATTCCGCAGGAATTTGGCCGGCTTTCCGACGAGCTGGAAATAGCGATTTTCCGCATGGTACAGGAGTGCCTTACCAATATTCATCGCCATTCCGGGGGAACTGCTGCCGTCATACGCGTTCATGAGGAGGATCACCGGGTTCTGGTTGAAGTCCGCGACCAGGGCAAAGGCATACCTCTCGAAAAACAGTTGGACCTGAGTTCGCCTGGTCGCACCGGAGTGGGATTTCGCGGTATGCGTGAGCGCCTCAGGCAATTAGGCGGGAATCTGGAAATCCGGTCGGACGCAACGGGTACAGCAGTGACCGCGATCTTGCCTCTTCAGGACCTGGCAACTGGCGATGGGCACAACTTAGGGGCCGCCTGAGTTGTTTCCACAGTTTATTGAAACCTGCCAATTTACTGATTCAAACTTCGTAACCTATTTTCTTTTTCCCTCTCCTTCCCTCGCCACCGTTTTCCTGCGAAGCACTAGGGTGATTCCCGTATGTTCCTCCAACGCTCAACCTCGTTACCCTTGATTGGATATCTCTGGGGAAGCGATCGCTATGCGTCTGTTGAGTGTCCGGCTCATCGTGTCGCTCATCGTCGGCGTCACATTGGTATCTCTAGGTTTTTCATACTACGAGGTAGTGGGAGAAAAGCGCGCGCTGCGCAGCGATTTGGAACATCGCGCGGAAGTTCTCGGCGAGAGCGTCGCCGGCAATGTTGAGAAGTCATGGGAGAACGGCTCGGAGCGCGGACTTCAACGCTTGGTGCAGCGTTTCGGAAATCGTGAACATTTGCTGGGAATCGCCGTCTACGACCGCGAAGGCAAAGTGGTGGCGATCACTTCCGGGTTGGGAGAAATTCTTCAGGCGACACCGCCGGAAATAGTCAAGGCCATGACAGAAGGCTACGGAGAGAGTTCGTTTGTCCGTCTCGGCAAGACTCCGGTGCAGATTCTGGCGTTGCCTCTGCACCGCCAGGATGAAGTTGCGGGCGGGCTCGCAGTAGTGCACGACGCAAGCTACATCCGCGCGCAAAGTCTTCGTGTCTGGCGCGAGGCTTTTCTGAAAGTCCTGGTCCAGGTATTCCTCATAGTGTTTATCACCCTGCTGATCGTGCGCTGGAGCATCGCCGGCCCCATCGCGCGCGCCGCGCAGTGGATGCGCGCCCTTCGTATGGGCAGAATTTCTTCGCGCCAGCAAATGGCGGATATGCCGGACCTTGATCTATTCCGGCCACTGGCGTGGGAAGTAGCTACTTTAGCGGAAAGCCTCAGCCAGGCGCGCAATGCCGCGGAAAATGAAGCTCGCCTGCGGGAAGCCTCTGAATCCATGTGGACAGCTGACCGGCTGGCCGTGCAGGTCCAGACTCGTCTGGATGGCGCCCGGCTTTTTGTCGTCTCCAATCGCGAGCCCTACATGCACCAGCGCAATGGCAAGTCGCTGGAAGTGGTTGTGCCGCCCAGCGGCCTGGTGACCGCTCTGGAACCGGTACTCGATGCCTGCGACGGAACATGGATCGCACACGGCAGTGGAGACGCTGACACTGAAGTCGTGGACGCGCACGATCGCCTGCGCGTTCCTCCCGACGATCCTCGCTATACCCTGCGTCGAGTGTGGCTGAACAAGGAGGAGGAAGAAGGTTATTACTACGGCTTTGCCAACGAAGGTCTGTGGCCGCTTTGTCATATCGCCCACACCCGGCCCATTTTTCGGGCGCAGGATTGGCATCACTATCAGGACGTCAATCGCAAGTTCACCGCGGCAGTGCTCGAGGAGATCGAGGACACGCCCAAGCCGGTAGTGCTGGTCCAGGACTACCACTTTGCGTTGCTGCCCCGGATTATCAAGGAGAAAAGGCCGGACGCACGCGTTGCCATTTTCTGGCACATTCCGTGGCCCAACCCCGAAGGTTTCGCCATCTGTCCGTGGCAACGCCAATTGGTGGACGGACTCCTGGGAGCGGATCTCGTCGGCTTCCACATCCAATCGCACTGTAACAATTTCCTGCAGACGGTGGATCGGGTCGTGGAATCGCGCGTGGACTGGGAACACTTTTCCGTATTGCGCCAGGGCCATCGGACCATGGTGCGTCCTTTCCCGATTAGCGTGGACCTTACAGACGACGAATCCATCGAGAGCGATAACCACCGAGTCAACTACCTCGAGCGCTCGACGTTAATGCGTAGCCTGGGCGTGGAAGCGGAGTTCATGGGGATCGGCGTCGATCGCGTGGACTATACCAAGGGAATCCCCGAGCGTTTTCGGGCGATCGAGCGCTTTCTCGAACGTTACCCAAAATATCTGGGCAAATTCACTTTCGTGCAAATTGGCGCGCCCAGCCGCACTCACATCAAGCGTTATCACGATCTGCTTGCGGAAGTCGAAGCCGAAGCGGAACGAATCAATTGGCGCTTCCAGACCAGCAAGTGGAAGCCCATCATCTCTCTGAAGCGGCATCATAACCATCAGGAGATCGAGCGCTACTATTCGCGCCGCCGATCTTTGTCTGGTGACGTCGCTGCACGATGGCATGAACCTGGTCGCAAAGGAGTTTATCGCAGCGCGCCGCGACGAACGTGGCGTGTTGATCTTGAGCCAGTTCACCGGCGCTGCCCGCGAACTGCGCGATGCTTTGCTGGTGAACCCCTACGACATCGATCAGACCGCCGAAGCCATCCGCGCTGCGTTGGAAATGGAGCCGGAAGAAAAGCAGATGCGCATGCACCGTATGCGCAGAGTGGTTAAAGAACACAACATTTACCGTTGGGCTGGAAATCTGATCACGGAACTTTGTGAGTTAAGGCTCGATGTGGATCGCGCTCAAGAGAAGTTTCGTGGGAGTGTAACTGCGGCGTGATGTGCCGCAGGGTCAGGAGGAAGTATTGAGCTCGGAAGCTAAGCTCCAGGTCGAATCACTTTTTCGAGCGGTGGCCCGATCGCCTCAGTCGCTGCTGATGCTTGACTATGACGGCACCATCGCGCCCTTCCGGGTGGATCCGGCGCAGGCATTTCCCTATCCCGGCGTTTTGCAGTTGCTTGGTCAGATCATGCTCACACTCAGGACTCGTCTGGTTATTATCACCGGAAGGGATGCCAGCGACGTCGTTCCCCTACTGGAAATTCAGCCTCACCCTGAAATTTGGGGGCTGCACGGATTGCAGCGTCTCAAACCAGACGGAAGCGTCGAGCTTTCGCCCCTGGACGAGCGAAGCGTAGCAGAATTGGCCGCGGCAGAGGATTGGCTCCGCTATCAGCGCCTCGAACCCGCCGCCGAATTTAAGACCGGGAGTATCGCGGTGCACTGGCGCGGTCTGGATGAGTGCGAAGCCGAGTCAATTCGGGGGCGCGTGCTGTTGGGCTGGAGGCCGCTCGTTAAATATACACGGCTGGATCTTCTAGAATTCGATGGCGGCGTTGAAATCCGCGCCCATCATGCCGACAAAGGGGACGCAGTCCGCACCCTCTTGAATGAAATGAATCAAGATACCCCCGCCGCTTATTTGGGGGACGATGCTACCGACGAGCACGCATTCCAGGCCGTGAATGGCCGAGGTCTAAGCATATTGGTGAGACCACGATGGCGAAGAACCGCCGCGCAGTTGTGGCTCACACCACCCCACGAAGTTCTCGACTTCCTGCAGCGTTGGCTTCAGGCCTGCCAGGAGCAGGATTTCTTGAGCAACGACACCACCCTGGAGGTGAATGTTTGACGACCGCTGCAACCGCACCCAACCTGCCGCGCACTTCGGCGAAGCCTTTTTACTTCAACACATCGGCGCATCTTATGCGCATTACCCGGCAAAAAGCGAGCACGCTTGCCGAGTTTCTGGAGGCTCTTGGGCAATGTCCGGAAGGTTCTATCTTCCAGCATAGTTTTCAAACGCTGGAGGAACATCACTTCATTCGAGAAGGCTTCTCCAACGACTTCGCACACTGGGCGCTATCAGCGTGCAACGAGCCCAGTTTGGCGGAAGGGTTGGCCAGCGTGGATGTGCGCGAGTTTACGTCGGTCGCAGAGTTGCGCGAGCGGTTTATCGAGATCGTGGAGAACTTTTTGCGCCGTACTCCAGCCGCGGGCACGCGGGCGGCTCGAGAAACTTTCTATTTTTGCGCCTCCGACAGCGTAGTCATTCCGACCAGCTTCGTCGCCCATACCCTGCCCAAGTTCGCGGAGGGCCTGCGCGGCGTAAGCGTGCACAGCATTCATCACCACTTTATCGAGGCGCGCCTGAGGCTCAAGCTGATGTCGAACGATTTCTCGCAGTGGTTGTATGAGGATATGGGACTGGCCGAAGCGGCTCGCCAGTTGAACCGGATCGACATTTATACCGCAACCTTGGAGGACGTTCGCAACCAGATTATTCGCATCGTGGAGAGAGCGCTCGTCTAGCCCGCGCGCAATTCATATGGAACCAATGGAATCGCAAACTGAAGCCGAAGTGGTTCATAAAGAAAGTCAGCCTGATCTTGACACCGTCTCGTCTCCCCCCCCCGCGCCCATCCGCAAGGAGCGGCGGAAGAAGCCTCGCACCTGGGAAACTCCCCCGGCGCCGGTTCCTCCGCCACGCCTCGACGACTACAAAAACATTGTCGGCGCGGCATACATAGATGAGCTGAAGTATCTTGCTCAGGAACTTAAGGGCAAGACGGTGAAGATGGTGAACTCCACTGCGGTAGGTGGAGGAGTCGCCGAGATGCTCAACCAACTGGTTCCGCTGCTCAATGAACTGGAAGTGAATACACACTGGGAGGTCATCACCGGAGGAAACGACTTCTTCGAAGTGACCAAGGCCTTCCACAATGCTCTTCAGGGCAGCAATTACGAACTTACGCAGCAAGCTCGCGACATTTTCCTGATGCACAACGGTCTGAACCGCCAGCGCATCCAGTTTTGCGAAGATGTGGTCGTGATTCACGACCCTCAGCCTGCCGCGCTCGTTCAAGATCGCGAGAAATCACCCCGGCGCTGGATATGGCGTTGCCACATCGATTTGTCCAATCCCAACCTGCAGGTGTGGGATTTCCTCCGGCCATTCATCGAGCAATACGACGCTGCGATCTTTTCTTCGCAATCTTTCACGCGTCAATTGCAGATTCCTCAATATCTGTTCTATCCGTGTATCGATCCCCTGTCTGAGAAGAATAAAGATCTCGACGACAGTTTCGTGCAGAAGGTGTGCGACGACTTCGGCGTCGATCGCTCGCGCCCCATCGTCACGCAGGTTTCGCGCTTCGACCGCGCCAAGGACCCGGTCGGCGTCATCCAGGCCTTCAAGCAGGCGCGCAAGTACGTGGATTGCCAGCTCGTAATGGCCGGCGGCGGGGCCACGGATGATCCCGAAGGTGCTGCGGTCCTCAAAGAGGTGAAAGAGGCTGCCGGCGAGGATCCCGACATCATTATTCTCGATCTGCCTCCCTGGTGCGCCCTGGAAATCAATGCCCTGCAGCGCGCTTCAACACTCATCGTTCAGAAATCGATCAGAGAAGGCTTTGGTTTGACCGTAACCGAGGCCCTCTGGAAGGGAAAACCGACAATCGCCGGAGCCGTCGGAGGCATTCCGAATCAGATCATTCACAAATTAACCGGAGCCTTGGTGCATTCCGTGGACGGCTGCGCGTATCAGATGCGTTACCTCTTGACCCATCCGGACTTCGCCAGCCAACTCGGCCAGAATGGCCACGCGCATGTGAAAGAGAATTTCCTGATGACAACCAACGTCAGGCGGTGGTTGTTGCTGATTAGAATCTTGCTCGCGGGCGGGTTAAAGTAATCTCTCGTCTGGACGCGCGGAACGCTCATGGCTTCGATGCCTCTGAGCCTTGCGCGCTGTTTTTGGGGGTCGTCGCATTCGATTCCGCTTCAATCGTCACTTCCACCTCTGCACCCTGCTTAAGGCGTACTTTCTCGCCATTCTCGTCGGTGAGAGTGTTTTCGATGCGAAGTTCTCGATAGAGATGGTCGGCTCCTTCCACTGCGATCTGAGCCTTCTCAGGCACGTTCGGAGAAGGAGACTGGATAATTTTTTCCACAGTTGCAGGCAGAGTGGTGCTGGGTTTATCGCTCATAGGAGTTTCCTCGCTTCACGAGCTATGACAGCTCGACATGCTACCGGAAATACGGATTTACGCGTCCAGGCGGGCCCAGCCTGAAGTCTTGCCGTCGCTGCGCTCCCTATTTGCGCTTTGATGCCGTATCGCCGTTCTTCACGATGTTCTCGTGCTCGTCCTTGTGACCCTCGCCCCTGCCACCCTCATCCTTGTGACCAAAATCCAGTCCGATGTGCGGTTCCGATTGCGTGCCGGTGATTCGAATCGGGACCTCCGTACCAGCTCCGTCCTTGCTGAAGAATGGGTCAACCGGCTTCAGAAGAATTGCCTTCCACCCGGTCATCATTTGCGAGACCTTGGCATCAAGCCGGGCCTTTCCGTGAAAATCAAACTCTCTTCCATCTAGGCTATACGTCCCCGTCATATCGACGTGCGTTCCGGGAATTAGAAAATGAAGTAAAGAGAAGGACAGCATTCCGCCCTTGAGGGCGAACACGCCCTGCAAATCAACCGGCACATCTTCCTCGGCTTGCTCTTTCGCTTCTTTGGGTTTCCCCTGACTGCGCAGACTTAATGAGTCGATCTTCTCCTGGACTTTCTCGTTTGTGAAGTGTGCATCGAGCACGTGAAAGCTGCCGGCGAGCTTCAACCTGTCGGCCACACTGGCATCGCCGGGAGAAAGGCTCAGGTGTGTCTTCATTTGCACTGGACCAGTTACAACCGGCGGGTCGGTGCGCACGCCGAGCTTGAGCAGATCCTCAATCCGCGAACGATCTAAAGCAACGTCAAGTTCTATGTCGTGCCCCCTCGGTGTTTTCACGCGGATCACGGATCCCTTTGCCGTAAGGGAAGAATGCAGGAACGTCGCATTTACCGGCCTAAGATAGGTGTCGCCACTGGTGCCGTCAACAATCGCTTCGAACTCCGTGTGCAGCGGAACCGCATGCCCGCTGGTCTCAATCCGGAAGTCGGGCGTGTCGGTTGTTCCATGGACCGCAATGTTGCCCAGAGTTCCAGAGTAGTGGCCGGTGGAAGAGAGCGTTCCGGCAATGCCCTTGATTGTGCTCAGGTCGGCATGCTCGAAGGAGTAGTCCCCTTGCACCGGCGTATCCCGCGGACCGTCTTGTTGCCAGGGCCCGAACAGACCGCTGGATTGAATGTCTCCCACAGGCTTGGGATTGACCAATGTGGCATTAAACTGAAATGGTTGGCCGCGCCCGATATCCTTCATCTTCAAGGTTGCGATAGCAAATTCGAGCGGCGGCTTGTCTACATTCGACGTGTTAATCACAAGTCTTGTATCCTCGCAAACAAACTGGTCCACGAAGATAGACATGCTTGGCGTCTTCGAACCCATGTTCGTCATTTCTTGACGATCTCCCTTGGGCGGAATGTTCAGCTCCAATCCCTTCACATACACAGTCTCCACATGCATGGGAGAACGAAAAAGGCTGCGCAAGGAGCTGTGAAAGCGGAATTCCCGGATGCTGATGAGCGGCTGAATGCCCGGTTCGTATGGGTTAGGATCGTCCTTGCCGAAGAGCTTAACGCCGCCTCCGGAAACCTCAATGCCGTTGTTCACGGAAACTTGAAAATTGGCCAGTTCCACCCGGCTATTAAAGCGATTCGATAAAGTGTTAATCACCCGAGTTCGAAGAATCGGTTGCGCCCGCTGGATCACCAACCGCACTGCCACACCGGCGCCCGCCAGAAAAACAACGGCGGCCAAGGCGATCCATTTCCCGAACTTTTTCGCGCCCCTTGCTCGTCCGGATCCTAACGCTGGAGGATGTGAGGTTGGCGTGGACAACAGAAATGCTCCTTGTGAAACAGCGGCCGGGTGCCTTGCACCCGGCCGCATAAGAATCGAGCAATTGTACGAGCAAGGGCTCCAGCAGGGCGAACCTGCTAACGATGGGGCCTCCCCGCCGGGGCCTGGCGTGCCTGCATGTGCTGCACCTGGGCCGCGTGTCTCTGCTGCAATTGCAGCGTCTGTCGCTGGTGCTTCTGCTCCACCCGTTGCCGGGTGGCCTCGTCGGCCTTTTGTCTGTCTAGTTGCTGGTGTTCCTTATCTTGTTGTTGCTGAAGCTTCTGCCGTTCTTTCTCCTGTTGAGCAGCCAGCTTTTCCTGCTGTTGCTGGTATTTTTTGTCCAGCTGCGGGTTCCCCGTGTTTGGCGCTGCGGGACGCTCCGGCGGCGGAAGATCTTTTGCATGGACTGCCGGCCGCCCCGCTGGTGATTCAGCGCGGGCCGCGCTACCACCACGATTCGCGGGCGGGTGATACGTTCCTCCTGCTTCCTTGGCCGGGACCACTCCGCGGCCGCTGAATTCTCCGGGTCTTGCCGTGGCGGCGACCGGCGGCTTGCCCTGGTTGGCTGAGGCGCGAAGCTGCGGGTTACTGCGAGCCGCTTGTAAATGCTGCGTTTGAGCTGCCACCGGCGGAATATGTCTTCCACGCATCGCCGCTTCTTCTTGTGATGTTGCTCGCGCCTGAATTCCTCCTTCTCCCCCGTTGTAACTCACGCGGGTCACATTGTTGTTGATCTGCACCCGCTCGTTGTAAACGTTGTGAATCTCGGTAACGTTCACATTCAACACTTCACGGTTATAGAAAAAGTGTCCACCGTCCCAACGCCCGCCCACGAAGCCCACGCCGAAGTAACCGAATCCGTAATTGATCCCGCCATAAAAACCTACCGCGGGGCCCCAGAAACCCTCGTGCCAGACAAACACGTCGCCGCCCCAACCCCACCAACCCGGAGTCCAAAGAAAACCAACCTCAGGAGCGAGCACCCATGTCCCCGGCACCCAGTAGTAATCTTCGAAGTCGTCGTCCCAATACCAATACCCAGGCACCCAAAGATAACCGTCGCCGGGGCAAATCGGCTGCTCATACACCGGTATCGCAGGTGGGCCGAACGTGATCGCCACTCTGAATTGCCCAAACGACGCCGCCGACATGGCTAACACCACGAGGACGAGCGCCAACAGACCACGCGTTAGCGAACGAACCGAGAAACCGTTAGGCATTGTGTCCCTTCTTTCGCGCTCACCCTTCGCTTTCCCGGTACTTCTCTGCTGCTGCGGGTTACGCGGCTTGAGCGGCTAGGCACAGATCACGGAATCATAAAGCCCCTTCGGCTGGACTTCCTAAACTTTAGCGACGCCTGCCGACTGTAGATCCTCCGGTAATCGTCTTCTCCTATTACCTCTCTATTACATGGTGCTGATCCTGATATAACGCCGCAGGTCCGGAAGGGTTGAAAGCAACACATACCCGGCAAGAAGCAAAGATGCTGCACCCACTACCATAACTACAGTCGATGCTGCCGATGTTTTGATCACAAGAACCTCCTTCTCGACAACTTATGTTTCGATGTCCTCCCGGCGAGTAAGGTAGCCAGGAAACGGCGGTGCAAACCCTGTTGTTGGCATAAGGATTCTCCCTGATTTGCAGAATTGAGAATCTTGGGCAGTAAGGGCACGGAGAAAATCAACGCAACCGGCGTCATTAAGCCGTGGCCGCGATACTCATCCTATCTTGCGAATCTGCCAGCGTAGAGGCTTCCTGGGCTCCGGTGTGGCGCAGCACTTCCCGCGCCCACAACGTCTTCGCATCCTCTGCGCAGGAGACGTACACCAGCACTCCCAGATCTTCAAGTTGATCCTCGAAGCGTTCCGCTTCTTCCTTCGAAAAACCCAGCCCCTCCAGCGTCCTGGCATTTCCGCAGAAAGCGGGACCTTCCCGAGCCACCATCAAAGCATGAAAGAAGGCCTGAGACCGGATGAAGAAACCTACCCTGGGAATCAGCACCGCTCCGAATTCGGAGAGCCAGCCAATCAGCCCAGCGGTCATCGCGCTGGCTTCCCTTTCCGAATTAAACAGGCTTGCGTCCCGGACAATCGACGCAATGGGATGCGCCGGCGACAGCATCATGCAGATATCTTCGTTTTCGAATCCCGCCTGGTTTAGATTGCGCACGATGTCGCTCAAGGCAACATTTTGGGAGTAGAGTCCGTATGCAGCTGCTGCGTTTACTGCCATGGCGATTGCTCCACGTTGGCCGTATTTCTGCTGGAGTTCGTCTCCATCCTGCGGGCTTACTATGATGGGGAAGCGCAAGACTTGAGAACTCTTGGGGCGCTCAACTTTCTGTGGCGACCGGTACCGAGCCGGACTGCGCCGTTCCATCCGGCTGGATCATGCGCAAAAATACACGTTTCCCCCAAGCGATGGCACTCGGGTAAATCATGTAGATCGGCCGATTTTTTGACGAGAACGTCACGCAGCGTACACATTCCAAGTCCGCTGCCAGCAAGAGACGACACGAAGCAACCCGGGTCCAGGGGGGTTGGCAAGAAGTTCTAGGCTGGCATTCCAAACTTCACAGTCCGAACAGAAGTTCATTGCCTAAGGTCCTTGTTTGCAAGCCCTAAGCTCCGCCGTGCCAAATGGCAAGCCTGTTGCAACACTCCTGGGCAACACAACGCCATCTTTGGAGGATTTTCATTATGAAGAAGTTTTGGCTATGTTTCTCTTTGGCCGCGGCCGTCACTCTGTTCGACCCTAGCGTTTGCACCGTCACTTCAGGCACAACAAGCCGACCAGGACGCCGCTCCCGCAACTCCTCATCAGGCTGACCCGGCGGCCGCTCAGCAACAGCAACAGAATGAGGCCCAGATGCCTGCCTCCGGCGATGCCACCACGCAGCAGGCCCAAACCTTCATCGGCCGTATTGTGAAAGAGAACGGGGCAATGGTCCTGAAGGACCCAGTTACAAAGGTGGTTTACAAGCTCGACGATCCGGCAAAGGCGAAACAATACATAGGCAAGCAGGTGAAGGTGACGGGCAAGCTCCACATGGACAGCAACACGATCCAAGTGGATCGCATCGAACCAATTTCGTAAGACCTCAGGATTCTGCCTGAGCCGCGATGAATCCTATGCGCGGAGGGAATTGCCATCCACCCTCCGCGCTGATATGAATTCGTTGCGCAGGAGTGAAGCACGGCCAACTTTCATACAGCGGAGGTTCTTGATATGCAATCCCGGCCTCAATATGATCTTCCGACGGCGGTGACCTTCCTCATGGCGGGGTTGGGCATAGGTTCGCTCATTGCGATCCTGTTCACTCGTCGTTCGCCGCAGCAGTCTCTCTCCACATCAGGCGCAACTCGACGTGCGTCCGAGTGGAGTTCGGCTAGTTAAATCGGGGCTCAGGCGTTTTTTAATCCGCAAAGTGAGCAGTCTATCCCGGCGGCAGCAGCATCCCTTTTTCCAGATGCCGGGTTACGTGCGCATACGAAGCCGCATGCGGATCGTGCGTTACCATCACGATCGTCTTCTGGAAGTCCTCGTTCAACCGCTTCAGGATTTCCAAAACTTCGGTTGCCGAATGACTGTCCAGGTCTCCCGTAGGCTCATCCGCCAGAAGAAGCGTAGGGTCGCTGACAATCGCGCGGGCGATTGCCACGCGTTGCTCCTGTCCGCCGGAAAGCTGCTTGGGAAGATGGTTTACGCGTTCTTCCAGGCCAACAAGTTTCAACGCGGTCATAACATGGTCGCGCCTCTGCTGCTGGTTGAGCTTGGTTAGCAACAGAGGCAGTTCCACGTTTTCAAATGCGGTCAGCACCGGGATCAAATTAAACGTCTGGAAAACATAACCGATGTGTTCGTTGCGCCAGTGCGCTGCCTGCGAATCGCTGAACCGGAAAACATTCTGACCCTGCACCAGCAATTCGCCCGAGGTCGGCCGGTCGATGGCTGCGATCATGTTCAGCAGCGTGGTCTTCCCCGAGCCGGACGGCCCCATCAGCGCCATGAACTCACCGGCCGCAATGTCAATCGAGACGTCGTCGAGGGCCGTCACTTGAAAAGCCTCGCGTTTGAAAATCTTGCTCACGTTGCGCGCCTGGACAACTTTGGTTCCGGTAGCGACTTTGTTTTCCATAACGGTGCTCATGATTATGACTGCCCCTTGATTTTAATTGTGTCTCCGTCTTTCATCTCTTGCGGCCCCTTTACGATCACGCTCTCGCCGCCCACCAGTCCGTCGACCAGAAACCCATCGCTGCGCTCACTCAACACGTGAACCTCGCGCATGCGCGCCTTTCCATTGAAGGCCAGAAACACTACCTTCTTACCCTCGTGATCCCGCACCGCACTTGCCGGTACAAACGCTCCCGCTGGTTGCTTGCTCGTGGATTTAGGTTCATCCGCCAGAAACTTCACCGTGGCATTCATCTCCGGCCGCAGATATTCATCTGGATTCAGCACCTGCACTTTCACCTGCACGGTGGCTTTCTGCCGGTTGGCTTCCGGCGAGATCTGCGCGATCTCACCTTTGTACTTGCGATCCGGATAAGCATCGGTAGTGACGATCCCTTTCTGTTTCGGGCCGAGCCGCGCAAAATCCGCCTGCGCGATATCCAGCTCAACCTGAATATCGTTCAAATCCGCGAGCGACACCACCGATCCTTGCGGCCCACCCGCCGCCGCGCTCGCAAACTGGGCGGTAATCAATTCCCCTTTTTCGGCCGTGCGGTCAAGAATTGTGCCGGTGACCGGCGCACGAATCACCGTAGCTTCGAGCTGTGATTTGGCGTAATCGAACTGTCCTTGAGCTTGCGCCACCGACCCGCGCGCCCGCGCGATCTCTTCCTGCCGCGGGCCTATCTTCATCAGTTGAAAAGCCTTTTCCAAGGAATTCACGCGCTGCTGGTCCGCTTCGAACTTTGCGGTCGCGTCGTCAAGCGCCTGGCGCGACACTACGCCCCCTGCTGAGAGTTCTTTGGTACGGTCGAGAGTCAGTTTGTCATTGGTCAGCGTGGCGCGCGCTTCATCCAAATTGTGCTGCGCCTGTTGAATCTCCTCCGGCCGCGACCCATGTTCCAGTTCCTCGAGATATGCACGGGCATTGTCCAGCGCGCCCTTCGCCTGTTCATAAGAAGCGCGAAATTCCTCATCCTCCAACCGCACCAGAACCTGGCCCTCTTTCACCTTGTCACCCTTTTCCACGCCAATCCAGGCCAGGCGCCCGGTGACTTTCGAATTCACGTTGATGGTGTGATGAGCCACAATGTAACCCGTGGCGGAAAGCACCGTTCCGCCAACGTCGCTGCTCTCCGCGGAAGCGCGCGTCACCTCCACTTCAGGCACATCGCGCGAAAGAAAACGATAGGCCAGAGCGGACACACTCAGCACAGCCACGATCACAATCCCAATCACAATGTAGCGGCGCGCCCAGGCCGGTGGTTCTCCGCTGCCCGAGCCCCGCTCCGTGCGGTCGATGCGCAAGCTCTGCAAGTCTTCGTGTTTTGCGTCAATCGGCATCTATCACCTTGTCATCCCGAGCGCAGTCGAAGGACCCCACTCAAGCAAGTACGACCACTGGCTCATAAGGGAGTCTCTACCACGACTGCATATTTCTTCCTGGCCGACCACTGAGCCTCAACCTCGCAACGCCGTCAGAATATTCTGCCGCGCCGCGTGCCACGCCGGAGCAAATCCGCCCACCAATCCCATGACCAGCGCGAACAAAATCGCATACGCTGCAACCTCCCCCGTAATCTGCAGGCTGAACACCACCTCGCTAAACGTGACCTGATTCGATGTTCCCGTTTGCATTCCATTGAAGGGCAGCATAAGCAATATCCCAACGAGCGCGCCCAGCAAAGCCAGCATCAGCGATTCCAGAACAAACGAAGTCAGAATTGCGGGACGCGAAAATCCCAGCACGCGCAAGGTCGCGATTTCGCGCCCGCGGTACGCCACTGCGGCATACATCGTATTCATCGCCGCAAAACTCGATCCGATCGCCATGATCACCGCGACCACAATGCCGATGTACTTGATAGGAGCGCCGGAACTGGTTTGCTTCGCGTAATAATCCGTCTCCAGCACGCCTTCGAGCTTCAGACGCTGGTCGTCGCTCACGCGCTTCGTGAGAGCGTCGGCGGTCACGGGATCGGTTGCGCGCAGGTATGCCGATGCATACCCGCCTTGTCTGTCGAAATCCGAGGCCATCTGATTCACATCGCCCCATATTTCCGATTCGTACGCCGACCCACCAGCGTCAAACACGCCAACCACTTTCCAGGAGCCTTTGCCAAACTCCATAGTGTCGCCAATGTTGGCGTGGGAAAAACGCGACCGAATGGATTTGCTTACGACAACCTCTCTCTGCCCCGGCTGGAACCAACGTCCCTCGATCAGTTTCGTCGTGGGCCGAAGCTCAAGGCCGTCGGGCATCATGCCGCGCACTGTTACGTTCACTTCGCCCGTTCCGTCTTTGCGCGGAAGCACAATCACCACCACCCATTCGCCGGAAACCATAGGCTCACCGTGACTGTCTTTCGCGATGCCGGGCAGAACCTTGAGCGTGGGAAACAGCGCGGCATCGAAGCCGCCCGACAACTCCGCCTCCGATCCCTTGCGCAACACCAGCACATTCTGCGGATTGCCGCTCGAGACGAAAGCCCGCTTCAACCCCGCCAGCAGCGCCATTAGAAAGATCGCGGTAGTAACCGTAAGCGCGATGCCCAGTGCGGTCATAATGGTGAGCCCCTTGCGAAGCTTCAAATTGCGAATGTTATAACTGATCGGTATCGCCATAAGTAAACTCTATTCTGGAGCGCACTCAGCCGATATGCCGCAGCCCCTCCACAATGTTTCCCCGTGAAGCGCCATAAGCGGGAATATATCCGCTCAGAAATCCTACGACGGTGGCAACCAGCAGCGATAACCCCACACCGGGCAGCGTGACCCGCATGTCCGTTGGAACGCCCAGCGCCACCGACGAATGCGTCAGCCAGCGGATCAATCCCGCCGCCGCCGCGATTCCCAACATACCGCCCGCCACTGCCAGGGCAACGGCCTCCAACACAAATAAAGACAGCACCCCTTGGCGGGTAAAGCCCAACGTCTTCAACACCGCAACTTCGCGAGTCCGGCTGCGCACCGACATCGCCATCGTATTTGCCGAAACCAGCAAAATGGCAAACACCACCGCGCCGCAAACGCCGAGAATAAATGCCTTCACATTTCCCAGCATGGCCACAATCGAAAGTTGAAAAGCTTTTTCACTCTCCGTCTTGGTCCGCTGCGGTGAGTTGCGAAACATCGCGTCGACCTCACTTGAAACCCGCGCCACGTCTCCCGGTTCAGCCACCTGAACGGCATACCAGCCGACTCGCCCTTTCAAGTATTCCATGGACTCTTCCAGATATTTGGCGTTGAAATAGAGCGCGTTCTGCGGCGGATCGCGGTGATAGATGCCACGAATCGTCAACTCGGGATTCACCGGAAATATTGCGCCAATGAGCGTGATCTTGTCGCCGATTTTCCAGCCATATTTATCCGCCAGCGTCACATCCACGATCGCCCCGGCGCGATCGCGCTGCCACGCCGCTACCTGATCCGGTGGAATAATCTTGTCCGACGCAACTTTCAGATACTCATCCGGGTCGGTGGCCATCTGAGCGAACGCATTGCCCGAACGATCATCCTTATAATGATTTCCAAAATAAGTCATGGGTGCGACGGCCACCACTCCCGGAATGTGTCGAATCTTCTCCCGGTAATACGCAGGCAGCAAGAACGATAACGAGACCCGGTCGCGGGTCATTACTCGCTTCGCCGTAAGCGGCGAACCCATGTCAACGTAAAACGTGCGCCAGATGGAAACCATCATCGTCAGCAACAGCAGCGAAAAGCTGATGCTGATCATCGTCAGCAGGCTGCGCCGCCGGTTGCGGAACGCATTGCGCATCACAAAACTGCCCAACGTCATAAATTCAACTTTCAACCCGCCGTCTTAACCTATGTGCCGGAGCCCTTCCACAATCTCCACCCGCGACGCATGATAAGACGGCACCAGTGAACTGAAGAACCCGACGAAAGCCGCCGCACCCAGCACCAGAGCCAGCGTTCCCAGCGTGACCTGCATCTGAGCCAGGAAAAACCCCATCGGCGACTGTTTCATCATCGTCAGCAGCAACCACGCGAAGCCGCAGCCAAACAGTCCACCCGCAAGCGAAAGCGACATCGCCTCGCCCACAAACAGTCCCAGAATCGTCTGCCGTTCGAAACCCAGCGTCTTGAGCAGGGCCACTTCGCGCGTCCGTTCTCGAATCGACATCGCCATCGTGTTGGCGGAAACCAGAAGGGTGGTGAAAACCACAGCCATGCAAATGCTGAGAATGAAAGCTTTCACGTTGCCCAGCATGTTGACGAAGGTGAGGCCGAAGGCTTTCTCGCTCTCTGTCTTGGTGGGCTGCGGCGAGTTGCGAAACATATCATCAACGGCAGCCGAGATTTTCGCCACGTCGTCAGGCGACGCGGACATAATGCTAAAAGTCCCCGCCTGCCCTTTGAACCAGCTCACCGCCTCTTCCACATATTTCGCATTGAAGTAGACCGTCTTATTAGTCGTCGGCCAATGGTAGATGCCACGAATGGTCAACTCCAGGTTTACGGGATAGATCGTGCCCTGCAGTACGATGCGATCGCCGAGCTTCCAGCCAAATTGCTTGACCAGTTCGTCACTCACGATCACGCCAGCCCGGTCGCGTTGCCAAGCCGCAAGCTGATCCGGCTGTATCTGCATCTCCGGGTAGACCTTTATGAACTCGTCGGGATCGGTGCCGAACTGCGCGAAAAAGTTCTCCGGCTTGTCATCCTTATATAAGCCTCCAAACCACGAGTTGGGCACGATCGCCACGACACCCGGTAAAGCACGGATTTTTTCGCGATAGAAGCTCGGCAGGCTGAAAGTAAGCGACACTCGGTGCCGCGTCACCAGCCGGCGCATCGATTCAGCGCTGCCCTTGTCAAGATAGAAACCGTGCCACAGCGTAATCATGAAGGTCAGCAGCAGCAGCGAAACTCCGACGCTCAGCACCGTCAGAATGCTCCGGCGTTTGTTGCGGAGGGCATTTTTGGTGACAAATCGGGTCAAAGTCATATTCTGAACCCCAATTGAATCCCAGGAAAGATAAGGCGCGCCGTACAGCGGACCAGCTTAGTCCGTGCAGACCTTAAGCATAAACGAACTACTCGGCTCCTCACAACCTGCGTCCGATTCTGCAAACTGTAACCACGCACACCAAACTGCCCACATCCATACTCAATTCGCGCGCGCCGGGCCGCCAGTGGAGATCGTCATCCGCCCTGCATGACAATTGTCACACTTGTTGGTTTCAATAAAGTTAACGCGCCTGTGGAATCAAAGGTCACGCCCGCGACTGCGTTATTCCCTGACCTGTTTGGAAACAGCGAGCCTTCCAGCCGCGCCCGCAAAGCCCCAAAAACTAACTGCGGACTTCAGCCCTGCCGGAGACTGTTCCCCCGGATTTCACAGTACCTTGGTAACTCGAACCTGGAACCACTGAGAGCTATCCTAGCCTTGACCTGCCCCAAGTTTTAACCACACAGCCCCACTTGGAAGCTGTGCGGCTTTTTTCTGGGATGAGGCACGGAACCATGTCCACAAAGATCGGCCACTTCGAAATCATCAGTGAACTGGCAAAGTCTGCCACCGGCGCCGTTTACAAGGCGAACGACCCGCAAACCAGCCAAACGGTTGCGTTGAAGACCATCCAGTTGTCTGCCTTTGGCGAACGCGCCGCAGAACTCGAGGAGTGTCTGCTCGCAGAGGCCGAGACCACCAAAGTTCTTAGCCACCCCAATCTCCCACCGGTTTTCGGCGCGGGAGAAATGGACGGCCAATTCTGCGCCGCCATGGAATACATTCAGGGCAACAGCATCGCCACCATGCTCGCCCGCAAAGAAGGGTTTTCCATCTGGGACCTGCTCGATATCGGAAGGCAGGTCTGCAGCGGCCTTGATCATGCCCACTCCCACAAAGTTTTTCACTATAGTTTGGAGCCCGCCAAAATCATGTGCGGCTGGGATGGCACCGTCAGGATTTTAGGATTCGGCGTCTCCAGCGTAGGCAAGTTTACGGCGCAGATGCCCGGTGTCCCATCCATCTTGCATTACATGGCTCCCGAGCAGGTGCGCGGCGAGAGTATCGACGCACGCTCCAACCTCTTCAGTCTGGGCGCCATGTTCTATGAAATGGTTGCAGTCAATAAGGCCTTCGATGGAGAAAATACTGAATCTCTGCGCCAAAGCATCCTCGAAAGCGAGCCTCAGCCTCCCATCCAACTGAATCCCAAACTCCACCCGATGCTGAGTGATCTAATCATGAAAGCGCTGGCCAAGGATCCAGGCGAGCGTTACCAGAGCGGACGTGAGCTGCTCGACGATCTGGAGAAGTGCAAGGAATCCAAAGCACAGGCTTCCAAGACGGCCGCTGCCGCACCCGCCAAGAGCCCAGCCATTCCAGAGGCGGTCAAGTCTGCAACTCAGGCGAAGTTCGCCGGCGCGTCCACCTCACCTGCTCCGCCCAAACCAGCCGCCGCGGCTCCCGTTCCAAGCCGCCCTCCGGCGCCGACTTTTCAACGCGCCCAGCCGGCCGAAAAGAAGTCCGCAGCTCCGTTATCCGCTCCTGGCAAGGCCGTAGCCGCCGCAGCCGTACACACTGGCGGCCACGCTGCATCATCTACACGCGTCAACGATGCCTCCAACACCGCGCCGCCCATGCAGTCGTCCGTGCTCGATCAGCCAGCCGTGGAAGCTCCCCGAACTCAAGCGCCCAAAATCGCCGTCGATCCCATGATGGCTGCGGACAACGCTCCATCTCGCGGCGGCAGCTTGAGTTTTTCGGAAATGACCGAACTGCCTCCGCTCAAGGAAGTCTACATAGCGCCTCCTCCGCCACCGCCAGCTTTCGACCATTCCGCATCGCACGCACCAAACTCCACGCTGTATGAACATGAGCCGGAGAAGCCCAAGGTCCAGCCGCGCGAAGTCGCCGAGAAGGCGATCAAGGAAATCAAAAGCGTTCCCCCGCGGCTGATGGTTTATTCCATTGCCGGCGCGGCCGTAATCATTCTCATCATCGCAGTGGTTCTCGTACTCCATGTCAACAGTTTGAATAGCGACAACGATTCGCCTCGCCCCGCCGCCGAATCTACAACCCAACCTGCCGCCAGCCAGCCGGCCCAGACCCAGCCTGTACCCGCACAACCGGCGCAGCCTGCGACGGCTCAAGCCCAACCCGATAACGCTGTGGCCGATGCCGAGCCCGCGCCAACCCACGCCAAAGGCAAAAATGCGAAAAAGAAACCCGCCGCCCCTGCAGCTCCGCTAGTAGTCCCCGGACAAATGGCCGTTGACTCCGTTCCCCAGGGAGCGCAAGTGCAGATCGATGGAAAATCCGATCCCTCATGGGTAACGCCATTCACCTTGCCGGGATTAGATCCCGGTCAACACACTGTGACGGCCAGCAAGCCCGGCTACTCCTCCGACACACGAACCGTCGCAGTCACCTCCGGCAGCAAGTCGTTCGTAGTAACCCACCTCACCCAACTCACGGCGACGCTGGCGGTCTCCAGCACACCCGCCGGTGCCAACATCTACATTGACGGCAAAGACACCGGCAAGCTCACTCCCGCCCAGGTTTCTATCGACAAGGGGCAGCACACAATTTTGGTGCGCAAGTCCGGTTTCCTCGACGAGACCAACAGCGCCCAGTTCACCCTAGGTCAGACTGTGAACTTCTCGCCCACAATGCGTCCGCTGGGCAACGTTGATGACATCAAGACCGTCGGGAAAATGAACAAGTTGTTCGGCCGCAAGGAAGCGCAGAACATGGGCAGCGTCAGCATCAAGACTCAGCCCAAGGGAGCCCAGGTCGCCGTCAACCAGCACATGCTCGACAAAAACTCGCCGGTAGACTTCGCTCTCGACCCCGGCAACTACATCATCGACATCACCATGAGCGGCTACACTCCCATCCACAAAGTAATCACGGTAGACAAGGGCGGCAAAGCCGTAATCGACGAAGTCCTGAAGCACGACTAGCGTTAGAACGGTGTGAAGCTCAAGTTGTTAGCTCATGTAGAAACGGCTCGTGTGGGGACGGCCGCCTCGGGAGGCGGCCCTGAGCGAAGCCGAAGGCCCAGCCGAGCAAAGCGAGGCGAGCGGTGGGGAAGTCCCGAGGGCACGCGCGGAGTCCCTAGTTTGTTGTCAGCAAAATCGGTTTATATCCGATGGGCACAGTCTTGCCACTCAATCCTGCTTTCGTGCCTGTCACATTGGTCTGCCATTTGTAGCCCGCCGGATACGTATACTTTGAGGTCGTGCAGGTGCCGCTGCTACAGGATTGCGCGGTGTCCCACACAATCTGTCCATCATTCAGAGCACAGGTGTAGACTGTGCCGCTCGCCGTACATGGGCTGATCGTGTGGCCTATGAGCCAGCCGGCTACCACGTCCCAAGCCGTCCCCGACTCGTTCCCTTGCAGGGCATAAGGGTCAGCGCCGTCCCACGTATATACATACTGGCGCTGCAGGCCCACCCCGGCGCGCAGGATTGCCGACCTCGCGGCATACCCGGCCAATTCATCAGGATCGGTGAGTTCGCCTACCTTGATTCCGTGCTCGTCGTCCCAAATCGGCATGCTGGTGAGATTCCGCTTCTCTACTTCGGCGACCACGTCATCGTACATGGTAAGAAATTCTTCCGGATCGGCATTGGTCGATCCTTGGCCGCGCATATGGGCATTGACGATGTCGAAACTCGCGGCGCCTCCTGCTGCGACGTAGCCGTCAAACCAGGTTTTCATCGTGGGGCCGTGCGCGGAGGGACTCAGAATCCTCGCATTCGGATCGATGGAGCGAATGATCGCAGAGGCATCCTGACCCATGCGCACGATCTGCGCCGTTGTGCCGCTCCAGAAACAGGTGCAATCGGCTTCGTTCCAGAGTTCATAGTAGGCAATCTCGCCCTTATAGCGTGTGACCAGCGCGGTGATGAAATTCGAGAAATCCGCATCGCTTCCGCTGCCGTCTGAGTTCACGTCGTTGGGAGCCGAGCAGCTATACGGTCCGAGCGTGGCAAGACACGGACTGCCCTTCGGAATGGACCCTGCCCATTGCGGCGTATCCGCGATAGTGTAGAGCACATCGACTCCTTCTGATTGCGCCTTGCCGATCCACTCGTCCATTCCTGACCAGTTGTAAACCCCCGAGCCCGTATTGATAGCGGCCCACTGCACGCCGTCAGCCCAAAGGCGGATGCCGCCGAGGGTGGCGGTCTTTCCTTCACCGTCCGTCGGCGGCCAAATGAACCCCACACTGAAGTCGGTGCCAAAAAAAGACTGCTGAATGGTAGTTCCGCTCGAGTTTGCGCGATGCGCCTGGCCCAGCGAAAAACCTGGCAAGCACACAACTACCACGAGCGCAGACAAAATGGCATGGCTCTTCCTCACGACAAAACCCTCCCAGGCTGCAGATCTCAAAGGAATCGAAGAGAATGGTGCAATTTGGATTCGATCAGGGGCGGCTAATCGAAATCGCGGCGCAAACAGACGCCGTGGATGCCTTTCTTCTAAAGGAAAGCAAGACAGGTTGCAATGAAAAATCGGCTCGAGCGAAAATCAGAAGTACTAAAACCGTGGCAGGGAGAACACCCTATCTGGCGGCCATCCCGGCGCGAACACTATTTTGGTGGTTGTCTCCGAAAGAGCAATGCCAATCCCGATTCCGCGTGTCATCACCCTGTCACGTGAGGCTGATCACTGACATTTCAGTGCTTTTCTGCTCGCATCATCCCGAGCAAGCCTTTTCTCAGATGCCCTGGTCATTTCCGTTCGGATTCTGAAAGGAGACGCACATCCACTTCTTCCCTGCCCACCGGCAAACTTTCAAGCCCGAGGACCAGAGGGGCGACTGACAATAGCCCGGCGCTTCCAGTGCCGGGAAAGCTGGCAAACCGAGTCCGCGTCCCGGCGGGACGCCTGAAGTTCTCCCACACAGTTAGGAGGCTGTCATGAAGAGGTATACAACGTGGTCAGCAATTCTTTTACTAATTTGCACAACGGCCCTTTGGTCGCAACAAAGCGCAGACTCCACGGCAATCGCCCAAATCCCGCACCTGGTGAAGTTCAGCGGAACCTTGAAAGACGTCAACGGCAACCCGGCCAGCGGCACAGTGGGCGTCACCTTCGCGCTCTACTCGGAGCAGAGCGGCGGCGTGCCCCTATGGCTCGAGATGCAGAATGTTCAGCCGGACAAGAACGGCCACTACACCGTCCTGCTTGGTTCCACCAAGCCCGACGGGCTGGCGGTCGATCTCTTCACCTCCGGCCAGGCGCAATGGTTGGGAGTGCAGCCCGAGGGCCAGAGCGAACAGCCTCGCGCGCTCCTCGTGTCGGTACCCTACGCCCTGAAAGCCGGAGACGCGGAAACCATCGGTGGACTTCCGCCCTCAGCCTTCCAACTGGCCAACAGCTCTACCGGAGCGGGCAGCACTAAAAGCGAAACCGCACAAGCCGCGACACCTAACCTGAAAAATCCACAGCCGGCGGCCAATGCTGCTGTGACCGGCAAAGGAGTGATCGACTACATTCCCATGTGGGATACGACCAGCGACATCGTGGACTCCATCATCTTCCAAAAGAGTTCGGAGATCGGTATCAACACAACCACTCCGGCGGCGACGCTGGATGTAAACGGGAAGACTGACATTCGCGACACGCTGACGCTCTATCCCAAGAGCACAGACAACACCCTTGCCGTGAACGGGACGAACTTCAAGATCGACAGCACGGGCAAGGTCACGTTCATCACGGGACAGACGTTCCCCGGGACAGGCACGATCACCGGCATCACAACGGCGAGCGGCAGCGGCTTATCCGGCGGAGGCACAACCGGAACGCTAAGCTTGAAAGTCCCCTCGGCCGGCATCACCAACGCGATGCTGGCCAGCTCGAAGATTACGTTGAACGCCAGCACCGCCGGCGGCCTGACGGTCCCGGGAGCGATGACCCTCGGCGACACCTACACGATCGGCCTCAAGACCTGTTCCTCTGGCCAGATTCTGCAATACAACGGGACGGCATGGGGCTGCGCCACCGTCTCAGGAACGGGCACTATCACTGGCGTCACGGCGGGAACGGACCTCACCGGCGGCGGCACCAGCGGCACAGTCACGCTGAAACTTGACACCACCAAGGTTCCGCAACTGGCCGCGGCAAATACCTTCACCGGCAATCAGCTGGTGAACGGGAACCTGACCTCGACGGGCACGGTGTCGGGCGGCAGCTTCCAGATTGGAAGCACCCTCTTTGCCTACGGCTCGTGGGAATATATGAACGCATTTCTCGGATTCTCGGGGAATGCCGGGACCTCGGGCACGGGCAACACCGCCAACGGTCAGTTTGCGCTCGGCGGCAACACCTATGGCAGCGGCAACACTGCTGACGGCCTTTATGCGCTCGAGAGTAACACCACTGGCAACTCCAATACCGCCGACGGCTACGAGGCCCTCCTCTCCAACACCATCGGCAACTACAACACCGCCGATGGGGTTGGGGCGCTCATCAACAACGCCGCCGGCAGTTACAACACGGCCGTGGGCTACATGGCCGGGCCAGACTCCAGCCAACCCAACCTCATCAACGCCACCGCCATCGGGGCCCAGGCGGACGTGACGCAAAGCAACTCGCTTGTGCTGGGTGCGGTTGCCGGCCAAAATGGCGCAGGATACAACACTTGGGTCGGCATTGGCACCACGGCTCCCGTCGCCGCGCTCGACGTACAGAGCGGCAGCGTTCACGTTGGAACGATTGGTCCCACTACAGTTCAGGGCGCTTATCTGGGATGGAATATGTCTGCCGGCCAAGGAGAAACTGATTTCGTCAACAACGAAGGACTGGGATATGGTGGCTGGTGGTTCGTCAACACGAACTCCTCAGGGGGTTATAACGGATGGTCAGCGTACCTTGACAGCAGCGGCAACCTGCACAGTTCCAGTTCACGCCGCTGGAAAACAAACATCAACACGTTGCACGGTGCGCTCGGCAAGGTTGGTCAGTTGCGCGGCGTCTCCTACGACCGGAAAGGCTCCGGTAAGCACGAAATCGGCGTGATTGCCGAAGAAGTGGGCGCAGTGGTTCCAGAAGTTGTGAGCTGGGATAGGAACGGCACGGACGCGCTTGGCGTGGACTACGCGCGTCTGACCGCGCTGCTGATCGAGGCCACAAAAGAGCAGCAGACACTGATCCGCGAACAGCAGGCACAGATCGCTCGGCTGACCCGGCAAGTGAAAACCATCCAGGCAACTCTCAAAGCGAACGAACAAAGCAACTCAGAACCTCGCACCGTGAAGGCAGAGGGAAAAAGCTCTCGCCGATAACCACAGATTTGCGCCCGGGAGGGGTGCCTGATAATAGCCCGGCGCTTCCAGCGCCGGGAAAGTGGTAAACGAACCGCGTCCCGGAGTGACGCTTGAACCCAGTGGGAACTCGCCTCCGTACCCAGGTTCGAGCCTGCCAGTCTAAGCTTCGCTTGGGCGGAGAACTCGACAATCGGCAATTATCAGGTTAAGCCCAGAAGCTAGCGCAGCCCTCAGTGAGGCAGCTTGAAGTTCACCGTGATCTGCGTCTGAATCTCGATCGGTTCACCATCGAGCAGATACGGTTTGTACTTCCACTGCTTCACCGCCTGAACCGCAGCGTATGCCAGTTGCGCATCGCCGCTGAGAGCCTTCACTGCGGTGATGTCTCCATTTTTCGAGATCGTTGCCTGAAGGTCAACGGCGCCTTCAACCCGCCTCTGCAACGCAGGCACGGGATACTTGGGAGGAACTTCTTTCACCAGCAATCCCCGCGATACTCCCTGCGAAACGTGCATAACCTGAAGCACCGGAGTCGCAGCTTTGCCCGGGCTGCCAATGAGATTAGGCAGCGCAGCACCAGTTGCGGGAACAATTCCTGTCAGGCTCGGCGCCGGAGCATCGGCCGCCGCGACAGGCTTGGCTGCAGGCCGCGAGTTGCCGCCTTTTACGACAATGGGCTTTGCAACCGTTTTCGTAACGGGTTGTTCTGTTGCCGTAAGTTTCTTGACCTCACCTTTGTCGGCTGCAACAGTTGAATCTGCGTCAGAAGTCGGCGCAACTGCCGAAGATGGATTTGCAGGCGCGGCTGCGGGAGCCACGCTCGCCGCCACCGCAGGAACCTTGGCAGCCATCGTCATCGGTTTGGCAACCTGGCTGAAAGGAGTTGCCTCCCCGCCCGAACGTACCCATTGCATCCAGACTGCGTAGCCAAGAGCTGCAACCAGAACAACTGCAGCCACTGCGAGGAGCACTTTCTTGCTTCCGCCCGCAGGCTTGGCGCCGCTTTCAACCATGCCCCCGAGAGTGAGTGCAGGTGCTGTTGCATCTTCGTCGGGAGAACTGCTCTCGACCGCAGCGGCTTTCTTGATCGGAACCTCGGGCGAGTCAACGCTTGAAGGCTCGTGCTTCGGCGTAATAATCGGTTTCGATTCGCGCGCGGGCGCACTTGCGGCCCCAGCTCCTGAGCCTGCCGAACTCGACGGCTGTTTACCTGTCGATGACAGAATCGTTGGCTGGCTGGCGGCACTCTTTGCCTCTGGCGCAACGCTTGCAGCGGAAGCTGCGTCCTCATGAACGTCATCGAGAAGATCAACGTCCGCGTCAATGTTTTCTTCCGAAATAGACGCTACAACCCTCGGTCGCGCCTGCTCGGGAGCCGCAATACTCGCCGATGCCCCATGCGCATTCGCCGCTGCGCCGGACGTTGAAATAATCGAAACCGGGCGTCGCGGCGTCGAGGTCGAAGGTGTCGCTATCGGCGCCGCGGGCTTTACGGCTGCGCTTGCCGCTCCGGTCGCGGGTTTTGCCGTTTCGCTCTTGCGCAGTAGTCCGCGCGCAACCCGCAACGTGCCTTTTGCCTGCTCCACATTCACCGGCTTGGTGAGAACCAGGTTGGCGCCGATGCGGAAGGCTTTCGCCACTCCCGCTTGCCCTTCCACCACCGCGACCGCCAGAGACGAATGGTTATTGGGCGCGTTGCGGGCGCTCTTGAACAGCAATGTGGCGTTCTGCTCGTTGTCGCAGTCGACCACTACTGCGTCGAAGTGCTCGCCCATCAGTTTCTTAACCGCGGCGAATGGTTCCGTGCAGGGCACAACGGAGAAGTCCAGTTCGCTGAGAACCTGCGTTACCGTGCGAGCCGTCTTCTCGTCGGGACAGAATAATAGCGCTTGATAACCCATACCAAGGTCATCGTAGGTACACGCGTAAGCCTCATCAAGTTACTGTGGTACTCGCACTTGAGGCGGTTTGGCTTGCCAGAATGGGCTTTTCGGGGCTTCGCCCGTTCGAGAGTCCACCGCTGAAGTACTGAGACACGGAGAAGATTTTTTTGAAGGATTCCTCAGTGTCTCGGTGCCTCCGTGGTAGGTGCTTCTGCTGGCGGCGGATACAATACCGTCTCATGCGCATCCCGCTCTGGCTCAAAGTGGTCTGGACCGTGTGCGTGATCGCGTGGATCCCTTTGTACTGGCGACAATACGGACTGCAGAATTTTCTTTTCTTCTGCGATCTCGGCAATCTCTTTATCACCGCCGCGCTCTGGCTCGAGAGTCCGCTTCTGTTTTCCTGGCAGGCGACCGGACTGTTTATATTCCAAAGTCTGTTCACCATCGATCTGGCGAGCGCTCTCGTAAGTGGAAGGCACTTGATCGGCGGAACCGAATTCATGTTCGATCCACACATTCCGCTTGCTATTCGGCTGCTCAGCCTGTTTCACGTGGTGACACCGCCATTGCTTCTGTGGGCGATCTGGCGTTTGGGCTACGATCCGCGAGGTTGGAAATATCAGACGCTAACCGCTTGGATCGTGGTTCCCATCAATTATTTCTGGCGTCCGGGAGAGGATGTGAACTGGGCCCGCGGCCCTTTCTTTCACGAACAGCACACGATCCCCGGCCTGTTATATCTGTTGGCTTATCTAATAGTTGTTCCCGCCGCGGTGTACTTTCCGACGCACCGGTTTCTGCTCTGGCTGACGGAACGATGGAACGCGGAACCTTAATTGAGTTACCCACGTTCAACGAACTCGCATTACAGCTCTGAGGGCAATCCCGCCGGGCTTAGGGTAATGGCGCGGGCGTCATATCAATCTCGGCGACCGCCGCGGCAGGTACAAAGAGGAAGGAGCGGCTGCCCGGCGACGCGAACCAAAACCCTTCCCGGGCCTTGTCCCAGGACGCCACTCCGCCCCAATTCTTCTTCTGGTCAGCGACTTCTCCGGCAACAATCTTGCCCGTCAGCACGGTGCCAGACTTGGCGCTGGTAAGTTCCACATCCCAAGACGGATAATCGCCCGAGAGCTTAAGCACCCTAACTTTTCCGAGTTCCACGTCGATAGTGGACTCTGCCGTCCTCACCGCGATCTTGTCAGACCGGCGCCAAAACCAAGCGCCGAGTTCCTGGTTGTAACGGGTGCCGCTATAGAGACGGTCAGGGTATCGAACGAATTCAACTGTAGCGCACATCAACTCGTGTTTGTCGCCGTTGCGCAACGTCATGGAAACGCGGCGTCTGGGCTTGTCGGCTGTTTGAGGGCGAACAGCCTGTATGGCCCGTATGTCGGCGTGATCGACTTCCATTTCACCATACGCCGTCTTGATCTCGAGACCCGATTTCAAGGCTCCATCCTTTGCCAGCATTGCCAGCCCAAGGCCATTCACTGTCACACGCCCGTCCGATACCGTCAGGTCCAACGTATCTGCTTCCGCTAGCCAGGTCCCGAGGGGGACGTCGAACTCGACGAGATGAAGCACCATCGGCTCTGCGGTGGTGACAGTGGCCTGGTGGATTTTGGAAACCCCTCCCGCGAGCTCGGTTCCATCGGCCAGACGGAGCCTCTGTCGAGGCCCTGGGAGTTTCTCACGCTTCGGCCCCGCCCATGAGATGCGGGATACGGTTGCCCGATTGAGCGGAAGATCGAGCGTACCGAACGTCCAATTGACGACGAAACCGTCCGTTAGGACGGAATGTTCGGTTCGGTCGGAGAAGGTGACCTTTGCGCTTGAGTCCTGCTCTGCGGGAGTAATAGCCTCCACATTGTCCCAGAAAACTTCGGTCTTGCGCCCGTCCAGGAGGCAGTCTGGACGAGCAGAATAGCGATGCGGAACGTGAAGGTCGCTTGCGGCCACCTCGGTTCCGTCGGCCAGCTGGACGGCCCATTTTCGCTCGAAGGATTCGCTGTTCTTCTGCACCAATTCGGAGGCGACCAACCTCTGCCACGCGAACGTAATCATGCCTAAGTCAGTATGAACACGCGGCATGGCCGCGGGCGTGCTGGTCTCGACGAACTCCTCGGTCTGCCCGCTCGGTGCATGAGCCTTACCATCCCCCGGGGCCAGTCGAACTCCATGCTTGCCTTGCCGGGGTCGATCTGGACCTTCAACTGTTTGTATTTTCCGGAGATGACCAGATCACTCGGTGCCAGATAAACGATGGACGTCTCTCCGCTCCCGAATCTTAGCTTGGCCATTTCCTTGTAGTAATCCCGATCGAAAGACCGATCCTGCTTGCGAGCGCTTGTATTCTTCACGGTGCTCAGTTTGCGGATGCTTGATGCAGGCAGCTTGACGTCGCCGAAGTCCCCGCGAAACGTGATATCGCCAGAAATTTTCCGAACGGTCATCCGCTCCCCATTGTTGAACGTAACCTCCAATCCACCGTCCACGGCAGGCGCAAACGAGTCGATCATATCCATAGCCGTCTTTAGCTGGTAGTCAACTCCATCCAGGGTCAGATAGCCGTACGGGTTGTCCAGGATTTGCTCCTTCCCGGAGTTGAGCACGACCGTCACCACGCGGATCTCGTCCGACGCCCCTACCATCGGCGGAGAACCGCTGGCTAGAAACAGCCCGGCATGAACAAGAATGGGCAACGCCGAGGCCGAGAGTCGCAGCATGGCCTTGCTCCAATCGCGCTGCGTGAAGCTTCGGGCAAATTTCTCGCAGCACTTCGCGAGGCTGGTTCCCATAAAGCCCTCACTTCACTCTTCGCCCGGGTGCATGCGCCCGCTGCGCACGTAGCGTTCATGCCAACTCAGGCTCTCGCGGAGCAGGTGAGGAGTATGTTTGCCATACGAGAGGCGCTCCGCGCGCTCCGCATAATCGCGCAGCTGAGAACGATAGTCCGGGTGCACGCATTTTTCGATGATGACCTTGGCTCGCTGCCGCGGCGACAAGCCCCGCAAGTCGGCAAGACCCTGCTCGGTTACGATCACATCCACATCGTGCTCGGTGTGGTCCACGTGCGAGACCATGGGCACAATCGTGGTGATGTCCCCTTGTTGCGCGGTCGAGGGAGCCATGAAGATCGCCAGATACCCATTGCGCGCAAAATCGCCTGACCCGCCAATGCCGTTCTGAATTCGCGATCCCATGATGTGGGTGGAATTCACGTTGCCGTAAATGTCGGCTTCAATCATTCCATTCATGCCGATCACGCCCAGCCGGCGGATAATTTCCGGATGGTTGGAAATTTCCTGCGGCCGAAGGATAATACGCTCGCGGAAGTTCGCCATCTCGGCGTTGACCTTCACCCCCATTTCCGGGCTAAGCGAAAACGCGGTTGCCGAGGCGCACGTCAGCTTGCCGCTGCGCAGAAGCTCGATCATGCCGTCTTGAATGACCTCTGTATACGACGTCAGATTTTCAAAGTTCGCTTCCAGCAGCCCGAACAGAACTGCGTTGGCGATGTTGCCCACGCCCGACTGCAGCGGCAGAAGCGAGGCAGGAATGCGCCCCTTCTGCACTTCCCACCCGAGAAACTCCAGAATGTGGCCGGCAATCAGGCGCGAAGTAATGTCCGGCGCTTTGAATGAGCTGTTGCGATCGGGAGAATCGGTGAGCACCACGGCCGCGACTTTTTCCAGTGGAACATGAAGATAAGGACTGCCAATCCTTTGCCCGGTATGCACCAGCGGAATCGGCTGCCGGTTCGGCGGCGGTTGCAGGCCGTAATAAATGTCGTGCATGCCCTCGAGTTCGGCCGGTTGCCACGCGTTCACTTCGACAATCACCTTCTCCGCCTGCTCGATCCACGTGCGGTTGTTGCCCACAGAGGAACTGGGAACCAGCCGCCCGTCTTCCAGAATCGCGGTGACCTCGATCAGCGCCCAATCCATCTTGCCCAGGAAGCCGTATTCCACATATTGGGCGACGTGGCCGAGGTGGATGTCCATATATTCCATCTCGCCGGCGTTGATTCGCTTGCGCGTCTCCGGATCCGACTGATAGGGCAGCCGTAGATTGATTCCGCCAGCCATGGCCAGCGCCCCATCCAACTCCGGCCCGGTGGAAGCGCCCGTGAAGATGCTGACCTGAGCTTTCTGGCCGCGCAGGTTTGCGTCAGAGATGCGCCGCGCCAATGCCAGCGGCACGGCCTTCGGATAACCGGCGCCGGTGAATCCACTCATGCCGATGCGTGTGCCGAACTCGATCAGCGCGGCCGCCTCGTCGGCGCTCATGATGCGTGCCGGCCAGGTCGGAATTCAAAACTCGAGAAGCTGACAGAGGGAAGTGTGACCATAGGATCTCTCACGATAGCCAGATGGCTAGAGATGTAATGATGCCACTGTCTACCTGGGCAAACCTGTGATTTAAATCACAAACTGTGGTGACGGACAAACGCGCGAGATTCACTTTTTTGCTTGGGCAGACGAAGCATCCTTATCCTTATCTTCAGCCGCCGTCACTGGCTTGCCCTGGTGGGCGTCAGCCAGCTGCTGCACGGCAGCTTTCTTCGACGCTGGATCGCCGCTCAGATAGAGAGTCTGGGATGAAGATGCAAGATTGGTCCCCGAGTCCTCCACGAAAGTCATAATGCGCAGCAGCAACTCTTCGCGGACGGCGGCGAATTCATTGAAATCCCGCGTCATCACGTAGCAAAAAAGCTCGACATTAATGGCGCTCGCCGCCAACTCGATAAGCCGCACGCGAATTGTGTTGGTCTCGATCTTGGGATGGCCGGCTAAAACCTTGCGGATTTCTGAAAGCACTAAGCGAAGATGCTCCGCCGGGGTTTCCAGGTGCAGACCCAGCACAGTCTTGAAGAGAATTTTGTCGCGCCGGCTCAGGTTCTCGAGATTGATCGCCGCGACCGTGCCGTTGGGAATGGCGAGCAGCGTTCGCTCTTCGGTGCGCACGCGGGTGGAACGCAGGCCAATATCCTCGACCGTTCCCGTACGGTCGCCGAACTTGCAGACGTCGCCCACGCGCATGACCTCATCGCCCAGCACCGAAACGCCGCCAAACAAGTTCGCGATGGTCTGCTGCGCCCCGAAGCCAATGGCCAGGGTGCCGATGCCCACGCCCGCCAGGGCCGTGCTCATGTTGAAGCCCAGCACGCTCAGGACGAGAAAGATCGCCATCACGAAGACCACCGCCTTTATGATGCGCTCGCCCAACAACATCAGCGAACCGGTGCCCGAGTGGCCATGAGCCAGAGCCCGGTTGCGCACGCGCTGCAGGAACCAGCGAACCACGCGCCACAGAATCCAGTTGGCGCCGATAATGACAGCGACCGCGACCGCCTGGTTGTAGTAGTGCCGCGGCAGCAGCGGCAGGCCAAGGTAGCCGGCCAGGACCCTGTGAACGATTGCACCTGCAAGAAGCCACGCTGGCCCGGAAACCGAGCGCCGTTGCGCCAGTTCCGTTTGCCCACGCCTCTTTGCCCACCAGCGTAAGGGAATTTGCAGCAGTACCAGCAGCAGCCAGGCCGCCGCAGCGGCCATGGGAATCAGCAGCAGCAAAGCCAACCATTGCCACAGCGGCATGCCGCCGTACTGATGCTTCACAGTCCACAAAGGCAACTTTGTTTCGACCTGCCGCGCCTCGACTTGGTCGTAAAGTTCGGGAACTTTGGCCAGCGTTTCGGAAGAAATCAGCCAGATTTTCCCCGCCGTGGGATTGCTCACTCGCACCAGTTCGAGTTCCGCTTCGACATCGCCGGCTGACATGGTCCCCAGCCGTTGCCGGCCGGGTGGGACATCTTCCTGCAGCGCGCCTTCAGCCTGCCGGCTCGGTCTCAGGTTGCCGGCGAAAGCGCCGTTCATTACGGCATACAGCTTCATCGCCATCGCATCGCCTTCGCTCTGGCGCCGGCCCGCGCTCATCTGCAGATATTGCGCTGCGATGCTGTAGTTGCCCGCTTGCGCCGCCTGCAGAAATCCGTAGACGGTTCCATACGGCGTATCGCGGCCCAGTTGATCCGTCGGGGTCGTGGACGAAGTGCTCGCAGGGGCAGAAGGTTGCAGGAGTTGCGTGAGCAAACTCTGTGCCGAGAGCGGCAGGCAAGCCGCGACCGACAGGGCGAGAAAAATAATTCCTTTCGAAAATCTGTACATGGGTTCTTTCCAGCCTATGCGCGCTTGGGGCGGTATACGTGCGTGCTCGTGCCAAAGAAAACTTCGGCGGACTCCATCACCGTTTCGGAAAGCGTGGGATGCGGATGAATGCTCATCGCCACATCGCGCGCCAGCGCGGCCATTTCGACGGCCAGCACGCCCTCGGCAATCAGCTCGCCGGCGCCCGCGCCAACAATCCCCACGCCCAGCACGCGCTCGGTCTGCGGGTCGATGAGGAGTTTGGTCATGCCTTCGGGACGGTCCAGCGTAACGGCGCGGCCCGATGCGGCCCAGGGAAATTTCGCAACCTTGATTTCACGATTCTCTTTTTCCGCCTGGGTCTCGGTAAGACCGCACCAGGCAGCCTCCGGATCAGTGAACACGACCGCCGGAATTGCGGCAGGCTCGAACGCAACCTTGTGCCCAGCGATGGCCTCAACGGCGGTGCGTCCTTCATGCGAAGCCTTGTGCGCCAGCATAGGCTCGCCAACCACGTCGCCGATCGCATAGATAGATGGATCGGCAGTCTGCAATTGCTTGTTCACTTCTATGAATCCGCGAGGGCTGACATGCACCTGCGTGGTCTCAAGGCCGGGAATCTCCGAGTTCGGCTTGCGCCCTACGGAAACCAGCACGCGATCGAAAACTTTCTCGCGATCTTTGTCGTGTACGGCGTCTTGCATCGCCGCGCCAGCGAAAGTCGCGCGAATTCCAGCGCCATCTTCTTTGAGTGAGGCGACAGTCGTGTTCAGCAGAATGGTTTCGAACATCTTCTCCAAACGCTTGTGCAGAGGAAGAACCAGATCGCGATCGGCGCCGGGGAGCAGCCCCGGCAGCATCTCCACCACGGTGACGCGCGTTCCCAGCGCGGCATACACCGAACCGAGTTCCAGGCCGATGTATCCGCCGCCGACAACCAGCAAGCTGGCGGGAATGTCTTGAAGGTCGAGCGCGCCAGTCGAATCCATCATGCGCGGAGAATCGAGTTTCAGCGCCGGAATGACGGCAGGCCGCGAGCCTGTCGCCAGAATAATGCGATCGAAACTGAGAACTGTTTCAGTGCCGTCCGCTTTGCTGATGCGTAGGGCCGTGGAATTCTGAAACGCCGCGCGGCCTCGAATGTATTCCACGTGCCGCTGCTTCGAAAGTATTCCCAACCCTCCAGTTAGTTTCTTGACTACGCTCTCTTTCCACGAGCGCAGCCGCGACAGATCGATCTTCGGCGCAGGAAATTCGATTCCCCAGTTCTTGGCCTGCTGCGATTCTTCAATCAACTTGGCGACGTGCAGCAAGGCCTTCGAAGGAATGCAGCCGCGATAGAGGCACACGCCGCCAGGGTTCAACTCCGGATCGATCAGCGTAACGTTCATGCCGAGGTCAGCGGCGAGAAACGCGGCGGCGTAACCGCCAGGACCTGCGCCAACTATGGCGATGCGCAATTTATTTGTTTCCGGAGTGCCGTCTTGCGTTTGGCTGAGAGGTTCGTTCATGAAAGACTTTCAGTGGGATTTGTTTCCCCAAAACGCACGCACGCCTATCCCTGCACCGAGAGCAGGAAAGGCTGTTCGAACGCCTCCGCCACCCAGCGCAGAAAGCGCGCGGCGTCCGCGCCGTCAATCAGGCGATGATCGTACGAAAGCGACAGCGGCAGGATCAGCCGCGGCTCAAACTTTCCGCCAATCCACTCCGGCTCCATGCGCGAACGCGAGAGCCCGAGTATCGCAACCTCAGGATGATTCACAATCGGCGTAAATGCCGTGCCCCCGATGCCGCCAAGGTTGGTGATGGTAAACGTGCCGCCTTCCATGTCGGCGAGCGTGATCTTCTTCTCCCGCGCCTTCTGCGACAGTTGCGACAACTCCACCGCCAGCTCGACGATATTTTTCTTGTCCACGTCGCGGATCACCGGAACCAGCAAGCCGCGATCTGTATCCGCCGCAACCCCGATATGGATGTACTGCTTGTAAACGATTTCTTCCTTCTCCATATCGATGCTGGCGTTGAATTGCGGAAACACCTTCAGCGCGGCGGCGCAAACCTTCAGCGCGATCGCGGTTACGGTCATCTTGCCGCCGGCTTGCTCGGCCTTGGGAGCGAAACGTGCGCGCAGCTGCTCGAGCTCGGTGATGTCGGCGCGGTCGTGCTGTGTAACGTGCGGAATCGTGTTCCAGGACTCCGCCAGATGTTCCGCCGTCTTCCGGCGAACCCCGCGCATGGAAACCCGCTCGATCTTCCCGTACTTCGCGAAGTCCGGAAGTTTGGGTTCGATGAAATGTCCGGCGCGCGGCGGCGCCTGCGCTGCCACAGCAACGGCGGTCACCAGGGCCTTGGCATAGGCTTTCACGTCGTCTTCGCTGATGCGTCCGCCGGGCCCAGTGCCCTTGACTTCGTAAATGTCGACGCCAATTTCTCGGGCCAGCCGGCGCGTGCTCGGAGCCGCGGGAACCGGATCACGATGTTCAGTTCCAGCAACCTTGCCCAACTGCACCGGCATGGAGAACGTGGCAGGCCGTGGCTGCGGCTGGTCGGGAGGCAGCGCTTGTTCTTCAGTCTTACCTTCGGCGCGAATCGCAGCCTGAAAAGCCAGCCGCGCGCCGTGCTGCCCGGTGACGTGCTCGACAGGCGCGCTCCGAGGCCGCAGGGACTCAGCCTGCGACGGCCCCGTACCCTGCAAAGTAAAAATCACTTGCCCAACTTTGATCCTCTCGCCTTCCTTGACCTTCACTTCACTCACAACGCCGCTCACGGTGGAAGGAACTTCAACCACGGCCTTGTCAGTTTCCAGTTCCATCACCGGCTGGCCCTCAGAAACTTTTGTGCCCGGAGCGATCATCAACCGCACCAGATCGCCCTCCGAAATGTTTTCCCCAAGTTCCTGCAGGCGGAATTCGCTGGCGGCAGGCGCGTCGGTTGACCGGGTTCGTGGAGGCGCAGGTTGAGTTTCTGCGGCGCTGACAGGCTGCGGTCTAGCGGCAGCTGCTCCTGAACTCGAAGACGTGCTAGAAGGAACTTGCGCCGGCTGAGCCTTCTTATCTGGTTTCTCCGTCCCCTTTTGACGCGGAGTTTCCTTCACTTCCGCTGCCGACGCACCATTACTATCCGCGGTAAAAACAACTTGCCCGACTTTTATTTTGTCGCCTTCTTTGACCAGAATGTCCTTCACCGTTCCGCTTACCGATGAAGGCACCTCCACAACGGCCTTATCGGTTTCGAGTTCCATCACCGACTGGCCCTCGCTCACCGTCGCCCCAGGCGCGATCATCAGGCGCACAAGATCGCCTTGTTCAATGTTCTCGCCAAGTGCGGGAAGTTTAAATTCGATCACTGCTCCATTCCTCTATGCTGCCAGATTCCTCCGCATCCTCCGCGGCATTTCTCAGCGCACCCCGCGTTCAAGCTTTTCGCTGTGCGGCGCCACGCACAAAATGACTTCTCGTTAACTCGTAGCCGGGTTCGGTTTCTCCGCATCGATCCCAAGATCGCCGACCGCCTGCTTCAGCGCGTCCACGCTGATTTTCTTTTCCCGCGTCAATGCGCCCAGCGTGGCCAGCACAATGTGCTTCGCATCCACCTCGAAAAAGTCCCGCAACGCCGCGCGGTTCTCGCTGCGTCCAAAGCCATCGGTCCCTAGCGCCACCAGTTGTCCCGGCACCCACTTCGCCACAGACTCCGGCAGCACCTTCATGTAATCGGACGCCGCAATGAACGGTCCTGGCGCATCTTTCAAAGTCTGGGTGACAAAAGGAACTCGCGGCGATTCCCCGGGATGCAGCATGTTCCAGCGTTCACAGTCGTTGGCGTCGCGATAGAGTTCTTTATAGCTGGTCACGCTCCACACATCCGCGGCCACGCCGTATTTTTCTTTCAGGATCGTCTGCGCCTTCAAAACTTCGTACATGATCGTCCCGCTGCCCAGCAGTTGCACGCGCAGCTTGGCATCTGGCGTGTCCGATTCGTTGAAGCGGTAGAGCCCGCGCAGCACGCCCTCGCGCACATGCTCGCCCTTCGGCATCTCCGGCATGTGCAGCGGCTCGTTGGTCACGGTGAGGTAATAGAAAATCGATTCCTGGTCTACGTACATGCGCTTGATGCCATCCTGAATGATGATGGCGATCTCGTAAGCGAACGCCGGATCGTAAGCCAGCAAATTCGGCACCGGCAGCGCCAGCACGTGACTGTGTCCATCCTGATGCTGCAAGCCCTCGCCGGCCAGCGTGGTTCGACCCGCCGTTCCACCGACAAGAAATCCGCGGCACCGCATATCGGCAGCCGCCCAGATCAAATCTCCAATGCGCTGGAACCCGAACATCGAGTAATAAATAAAGAATGGGATCGTATTGATGCCGTGGTTCGCATAAGCCGTGCCCGCCGCGATCAACGAGCACATCGACCCGGCTTCCGTAATCCCTTCCTCGAGGATCTGCCCGTTCTTCGCCTCCTTGTAATAAAGAAGCGTGTCCATGTCGACCGGCTCATAGAGTTGTCCGACGCTCGAGTAAATCCCAACCTGCCGGAACAACGCCTCCATGCCAAACGTGCGAGCTTCATCAGGGATAATCGGCACAATCAGCTTGCCCAATTCCGGATCGCGCAGCAATTTCGCCAGCAGCCGCACGAAAACCATCGTGGTCGAAGCCTCGCGTCCCTCAGTGCCTTTGTAGAATTCTTCAAAGTACGACTCCGGCACAGCCTTCAGCGGCGGAGCCTGCACCTTACGCTGCGGCATGTATCCACCCAACTGTTGCCGCCGCGCCTGCATGTACTTGATCTCCGCGCTCTCATCGGACGGCCGGTAAAACGGCGCGTTGTGCAGCTCTTCATCCGGAATCGGAATCCCAAATCGCGAGCGGAAAAGTTCCAACTCATCCTCATTCAGCTTTTTTTGCTGGTGCGTGATGTTCTTGCCTTCGCCAGCCTCGCCCAATCCGTAACCTTTAATAGTTTTAGCCAAAATGATCGTCGGCGACCCCGCATGATCGACCGCAGCCCGGTAAGCCGCATGCACCTTGATCGGATCGTGCCCGCCCAACCGCATGCGCGCGAGTTGCTCGTCGGAAAGGTGATCCACCATCTTCAACAGCCGCGGGTCGGTGCCGAACAAATTCTGTCGGAAGTAAGCCCCGCTCTCCACGAAATATTTCTGATACTGCCCGTCGCTGATTTCGCCCAAACGCCGCACCAGCAGCCCGTCACGGTCGGCCCGAATCAAACTGTCCCAGTCGGTGCCCCAGATAACTTTGATGACGTTCCATCCCGCGCCGCGGAAAATCGCTTCGAGTTCCTGAATAATCTTCCCGTTGCCGCGCACCGGCCCATCCAGCCGTTGCAGGTTGCAGTTCACCACAAAAATCAAATTGTCCAATTGCTCCCGCGAAGCCAGCGTGATCGACCCCAGCGACTCCGGCTCATCCATTTCGCCGTCGCCCAGAAACGCCCACACCTTGCCGCCGCGCGACTGCTTCAGCCCGCGATTTTCCAGATAGCGAATAAAGCGCGCGTGATAAATCGCCTGGATCGGACCCAGCCCCATCGAAACCGTGGGAAACTCCCAGAAATTCGGCATCAGCCACGGATGCGGATACGAACTCAGCCCGCCCCCCGGTTTCAGCTCGCGGCGAAAATTCTCCAGCTTCTCTTTCGGGATGCGACCTTCAAGATAGGCGCGCGCATAGATTCCAGGCGCGGCGTGTCCCTGAAAATAAACGAAGTCGCGGTCGCCGCTCTCCGTCCGCGCCTGAAAAAAATGATTGAAAGCAACTTCGTACAAAGTTGCCGCCGAAGCGAATGTCGAAATGTGCCCGCCGATGCCTTCCTGAATTTTGTTGGCCCGCACCACCATGGCCAGCGCGTTCCAGCGCACCAGGCTCTTGATGCGGCGTTCCATTTCTTGGCTTCCGGGGAACGGCGGTTGTTGCGCCGATGGAATCGTATTCTGATAAGGAGTGGTCGCCGAGAAGGGAAGATTCACTCCAGCGGCGCGCCGTGCGTGCAGCGCCAATTGTTGCAGCAGTCGCCCTGCCCGCGTCGGGCCGCCGCCTTTGGACAACACATAGTCCAGCGAGTCCACCCACTCTCGTGTCTCCAATACTTCTTGACCGTCAGTTTCCGTTTGAGCCACGTCTAATCTCTCCGTCGGTGAAGGCCGAAGATTCCATGATATTCAATTGCGCGGATTTTTGCTGGCACGAAGGCACCGTGCTCATATGGAGACAGCCGCCCCGGCTGTCCCGCCGAGCGAAGCGAGGTGGCTTCCACCAGAGGCTAGCAAACTGAAGACAGCCATTAGTGACGACGCCCAAACGTTCTACAATGCCAACGTCCGCTCGAACGCAGGAGGTCCCCGATGTTGCGAATCGCATTGCTCGTGCTGGTGGTTGCAATCGTAGTCGTCGTGGTTCCGCGCTTGATCTCAGGCTCGCGCGCCGCCGCCCCCACCGCCGGCAGCGCCGCGCCCGATTTCGCATTGCCATCGCAGCAGGGCACTCCCGTCAGCCTGAAAGACTACCGCGGCCGCTGGATCGTCCTCTATTTTTATCCCAAGGATCAAACTCCCGGCTGTACCCGCGAAGCCCACAACTTCCAGGTCGATCAATCGAAATATGCCGAGCGCCACGCGGTAGTCCTGGGCGTGAGCGTAGACAGCGTAGACTCGCACAGAAAGTTCTGCGCCAAAGAACGACTGAACTTCAAGCTGCTGGCCGATAGTGAAGGCAAGGTAAGCCAAGCCAAGCCTACGGTTCGCTGACAGATCTTGCAGTAGTAAAGTTCGCCAAACGGAATACTTTCCTAATCGATCCCACCGGCAAGATCGCGAAAGCTTATACCAGCGTCGATCCAGCCCGCCACAGCGAAGAAGTACTAGCCGCGCTGGATCAACTGCAGAAGCAATAACGGTGGAGACAGCCGCCTCGGCTGTCCCGCCGAGCGAAGCGAGGCGGCCTCTTCACGAATGCCGAGAACCTAAGACTGTAGGCCGCTTCTGAACAACCCGGGATATCCTAGAACTGGGATAATACAAGGGTTACGAGGCGAGAAATGGCCAACGGAAGGAACAACGAGGCCATACTTTCAAAGTTCGTGCAACGTGTTCGTCGATCTTGGCCTGCGCGATGCCGGCGAGAAGCACTACATTCAGCCCACTCGCGGCTGCTCAATTCTTCCCCTGCGCCAAATACACCTCCACAATATGCTCCGCCATCCCATCCAGCTTAGCCTCAGCCAAATTTGTCAACACCACCGCGGTCAACTGATCATCTACATAGCGCACGATGGTAGTCTCGAATCCCTGCCACGCACCGTCGTGGCTGATCACACGATGTCCGTGCCGTTCTCCGATCTCCCAGCCAAAGCCATAGCCATCCTTATTAGGCTGCCCGTCCTTCAACTTCGCCGGAGTCCACATCTGCTCCAGGCTCGATCGCTTCAGCAGCTTCTCCGTGTACAGCGCGGCATCCCATTTCGCCAGATCCAAAATAGAAAAATACAGGCTGCCATCGGCCGTAGTGTTGACGACGGGCGATACCCATTCCTGATTCTTCAACTCGCCTTTCACCAACCGGTAACCGGCGGCGCGATTGGGAACGATATCGGCCTCGCCGATGATGCGCGTCGTTTCCATTCCCAGCGGACGGAAGATGCGCTGCTGTAGAAAGTCCCCGTAGAACTCTCCGGTGACGCGGTGGATCAAAACTCCCAGCGTGAGATATCCGAGATTGCTGTACTCCCACTTCGTGCCTGGAGCAAATTTCAGCGGCATGCTCTCCACCAGCTTCAACTCCTCATCTTCGGTCCAGTCCTTGCGAAAGTCGAACTTCTCAGGATAGTCGCCGAAGCCCGCCGTGTGGCTCAACAACTCCCGCACCGTAACGTCTTTCCAACTGGCCGGAGCATCCGCAAAATACTTGGTGAGCGGATCGTCAAGTCCCACCTTGCCTTCTTCCACCAGCATCATCACCGCGGTAGCGGTGAACTGCTTGCCCACCGATCCCGACTGGAACACTGTCTCCGGCTTCACCGGAACTTGCAGTTCAACATTGGCGAGCCCGAATCCCTCAGCCTGCACAATCTTGCCGCCGCGCGACACCAGAAGGGCCAAGCCCGGAATATGCTGCCGCTGCATCTCGCCCCGTACATACTTCGCGACGTTCTCAGAAACAAGAGAAGCGGTTTGCGCACAAACAAACGGCGTGGCGACTTCCAACAAAACCAACGCAGCAACGCAAGCACAGAAGATTTTTTTCATAGAGATGTCGAGTGCGGGCACCAGTCTATGGTTTCAATCGCCAAATCACAAAATCGCCCGATCGCCCAATTTCCCACAATTACCTCAGTAACTTTCGAGCGCTTCCCCGGCGTTCTACCATGCCTTTGGCAGAGCTTCAGAGGGGGAGCTTCCGCAATGGGTGATCGTGTCACCCGGGCACCGTCGGGGGAATTAGTACGCGCCAAAACTTTGCGCCGCGCGCTCAAGCGCGGAGCCCCACCCACGTTCATTCCTCCCACCACTCCCAATCCGCCGGCCCAGCTGTCTTCTCTTTCCTGGTATTCCGCCGAAAAAGCGGAAAAGAATTCCTCGGAAGAGGATTCGCAACAAAAAAGCGTCGAAGAGATTCTTGACCTCCGCCGCCAGTATCTCGAACAACTCTTCGAAGCTTCGCCCGATGCTCTTCTCGTCGTAGATGCTGAATTCCGTACTCAATGCGTCAACCGCGAGTTCCAGCGCATGTTCGGCTACTCCGCTTCGCAGGCCATAGGCCAGCCCATTGACTCGCTCATCCTCCCTCCCGATCGCACCGCCGAATCGGATTGGGTAAGGCAGTGCCTGCAGCGCGGCGAGCAGATCACTCTCGAAACCCAGCGCCGCCGTCAGGATGGATCTCTCATCGACGTCTCCATCTCCGCCGCACCCTTAATCGTCGCCGGCCAGCCGGATGCTTTCTACGCTCACTACCGCGACATTTCCGCGCGCAAGCGCGCCGAGGCTCTCAGCTCAGCTCTTTACCGCATTGCCCAAAAGGCCGGCGCGGCGCAGGATCTCCAGCAGTTCTTCGCCGCTATCCACGGCATTGTCGACGAACTCATGTGCGCCCGCAATTTCGCCATCGTCCTTCACGACCCGGAATCGCAATTGCTCAGCTTTCCCTACTTCGTTGACGAGCACGAATCCGCCCTGGCTCCCGCAAAACAAGCTTCCGGCCTCATCGAATACGTGATGCGCACCGGCGAACCCCTGCTCTGCACCCCCGAGATCGCGCAACAAATGCAGCGCCGCGGAGAAGTCGAACTCACCGGCAAGCCTCCGCTTCACTGGCTGGGCGTCCCGCTTAAGATCAACCATCACGGCCTGGGAGCGCTCGTCCTCCAGAGCTATTCCAAAAACATCCGCTTCTCCGAACACGACCGCGACGTGCTTACTCTCGTTGCCCAGCAGTTGGCCGCCGCCATCGACCGCAAACGCAACGAGCAGGCTCTGCGCCGCTCTGAGGTCCGCTACCGTTCGTTGGTGCAAACCGCCGTCTACGGAATTTACCGCTCCAGCCTCGACGGCCGCTTTCTCGATGTCAACCCCGCACTAATCGGAATGCTCGGCTACAACTCCGCGCTCGAGATCCTCGCCCTCGATCCGCAAAAAGACGTCTTCGTGGATGCCGCCGAATACACGCGCCTGGTCGATGAATTCCGCCGCTCCGGTCGCATGGACGGTTTTGAAGTTCGCTGGAGGCGCAAAGACGAAGGCATCATCACCGTCCGTATCAGCGGCCGCGCCGTAGCCGGTGGCGACGAACCTTCCGACGTTCTCGAAGCCATTGCCGAAGACATCACCGAACGACGTCTGCTCGAAGACCAGTTCCGTCAGGCCCAGAAAATGGAAGCCGTCGGCCGCCTCGCCGGCGGCATCGCGCACGACTTCAACAACCTGTTAATGGTCATCAGCGGTTACACCGAAGTTCTGCTCGACCAACTCACCCTCGGTCATCCGCTGCACGCCAAAGCCGAAGCCATCCAGCAGGCCTCCGATCGCGCCACCACGCTCACCCGCCAACTCCTGGCCTTCAGCCGCAAACAGCTTCTCGAACTCAAGGTCATCGACGTCAACGCCATCGTCACCGACATGGAGCGCCTCCTCCGCCCGCTCATCGGTGAAGACATCGAACTCACCACCACGCTTGCTCCCAATGTCGGCTGCACTCGCGCCGACGCCGGCCAGCTCGAGCAAGTCATCATGAATCTCGTCGTCAATGCCAAAGACGCCATGCCCACCGGCGGCAAAATCTGCATCCGCACCGCCAGCGTCACCCTCGACGATTCCTACCGCCCCGAAAACACTCTCATCAAGAACGGCCCTTACGTGATGATCTCCGTCAACGACAATGGCCAGGGCATGGACCGCGAAACCCAGGCCCGCATCTTCGAACCGTTCTTCACCACCAAAGAAAAAGGCAAAGGCACCGGCCTCGGACTCTCCACGGTTTACGGCATCATCAAACAAAGCGGCGGCTACGTCTTCGTCCAAAGCGAGCTCGGCCGCGGCACCGTCTTCACCATTTACTTCCCGCGCGTTGACGAACCCTCCGAAGCTCATGGCGACCTTCCCGTTTCGCTGACTGCCGCCGGCGGTACCGAAACTGTTCTGCTGGTCGAAGACGAAGACTCCGTCCGCCAGCTGGTCCGCGAAACTCTCGAATCCCGCGGCTATCGCGTCCTCGAAGCCGGCAACGGCCAGGCTGCTCTAACCGTAGCCGCGAACCATCCCGACACAATCCACTTAGTCATCACCGACGTCGTCATGCCTGGCCTCAACGGCCACGAACTGATCCAGCAACTCCAGCCCACGCGCCCCGGCATCAAAGTCCTCTACCTCTCCGGCTACGCCCAGGACGCCTTCTCCACCCCGCTAGCCGCTGATACCCCAAGAACCTTCCTGCAAAAACCCTTCACCCTGCAAAGCTTGGCCCGCAAAGTCCGTGAAATCCTCGGCCCACCCGCAAACTAGAGCTGTGTGGAAGAAATACTCGTGTAGAAGAAATGGTTGATGGTGTGGGGACGGGCGCCTTCGCCCGCCCAGCCGCCACCACCACAACTGAGGGTGCCCCATGCGTCGCGTCTTTTGCGAGACGGGATTCCACGGCCCCACCCCTCTGAGGATTTTGGGCAGCGCCACGACCGGGAAAGGCACGACTTCACTCGTGCCGCAAGCCCGCACACCAGCGTGGAAAACCGCCGCATGCAGCACCGTGGAAGAGCGGCGCTTAAGCGCCGCGTTAAGCACCCCCAAAGGGGACCGGGCTTCAGCCCCCACGGGGTGCCCGATGTCTCGCGTCTTTTGCGAGACATGGGCTTCCACGGCCCCATCCCTCTGAGGATTTGGGCAGCGCCACGACCGGGAATGGCACGACTTCAGTCGTGCCATGCAAACTCACCAGGAAACGCAAATTTCCGCCCTACCAAAGCGACGCTGCACCGCCGGTCGAGGAGATCGCCGAAAGATTCACATCTGCAAACGTGCGCGAGCCTTCCCCACCCGCCCACGAATACATCAGGAAGACATAAGGGAAATTGCCCGCGCGAAGGCTGAGTCCCGCGCCGAAGCTGTGCCGCATGTGCGATATGTCAAGGCCGTCGCGGGAATCGGCCACTTTGCCGCTATCGGCTCGAAACACCACTCCCAGGAAACTGTATTTCGGCAACGGCTCCTCATATTGCGCCCGGAACAGCAAGGCGTCGGGCGCCCGAAAACGATAATCGGCAAAACTGCTCAGCGTGCGCTCCTTGTCGATGTCACCCCCTCCCAGCGTTGGCTGGAAATAAAAGGGCACGAAATTTCCCGCCGGAGCGATCGATTCCGCCATCCATCCCCGCAACTCCAGCGTTCCGAATTGCTCGCTGGTCGCCGCACCATTTTTCGGAGTGAATTTCTTGAGCAGGTGTACGTCGTTCGTGAAATCGACCGTCAACCTGCGGAAAGACATGTCCGTGTCGCTCGGGGCGATGAACTGTTGAAAATTAACCCCGTAGTCCAAATCGACATTCACGCCAAACGACGCGTCTTTGCCTAACCCGCCCGCGTGGCCTTTGTACTGCACGCCTTCGCCGAACTGCAGAAATCCAGGCTGCCGCATCAAGCCAGGCGCGGTTGCCTCCGTGTATATCTGCTCGATCGACGGAGACGACTGGCCGTGGTCGGGTTCAATATCGGGCCAGCGTCCATTCATCTCTCCCACAAAATGAAATCCGTACTTCAACAGTCGGTCGGCATTGATCCCCGTTATGGTTTCTCGCATGCCAAAGAAAGCGCGGTTGGCGCGCGAAGTTGTTTCCCCAATCCCGTAATAAGTAACCTGGTTCAGAGAAGTGTGAAAGGCATAAAGATTCAGAACTAAAGAGCTTTCGTTCTCGCCGAGTTTGGGAAGATTTTTCGGAATCGGACCATGCACCACTACCGACGGCGGGCTGGGTGCACTCGTGGTAACCGTCTTGAACGACGGCGATCGTTTCATGGTGAGGAACGCGCCCGAGGTCCAGGAGCCATTGAACGATCCCTGCCCGTCGATCTGATAGTTAAGCCGCCAGTTCTTCGTATTCAGTTCGCTGTCTTTGAAGGCTACTCCCAACGCAAAGCTGTTTCCCGGCGGAAGATTTTCGAATGATCCATACAGGCCCTTGTTGCCATGAAACAGGCTCTCCAGGCATCCCGGCACAAACTTGCTCACGGGCTTGTTGCCGGTCGCGTCCGTCCGTGCACAGCCATCCTTGATGTCGTGCCCTTCGACCGTGAAGATTGAGCCAAAATAACTTTGGTCGCCGCCGCTCTGCTGCGCAGCACAGCACATCGGAAGCGAAAATAAAATCCAAAAGGCAATCAGCTTCCATCCTGTCACGGCTGCGCTCCTTTCATCCCCTGAGCGCGGAGCAGCGGCACAACCCGCGCGCTGTACGCGCTAGCATCCGCCTCGCTCTTCAGATCGCCTACGTTCACTCCGGTCTGCTGATCCGGCGGAAGCGTCTGCTCCAGATCGCTCAGGTTCTGCACGTGGTCCTTCAGCAACAGGTTCATTGGCCGCGACGGATCATAAGCCTCCGTCGGAGGCTTCGGGACCGAAATCTCCCGCGCCTCCGGGGCGGCGGCCGCGGCCGCGATCGCCATCGGCGCAGCCATTTCTTCCACCGTCCGCGGCTGGAAGTAGAAGCTGTCAGGATTCGCTGCGTTCAGCGTGAACAGATTAGGATCGTTGAGGAACACATTCGCCCGCGACTCCCGCACCGTCAGGTTGCGCTGTGCCGGATCGGCAATAAACTTGCTCGCCACCGACGCCCCAATCGACGCATGCTCGTACTGCGTGTGAATGATCGTCCCTGGCTGAATCCACGGCGAGACAAAGATCGCCGGTACTCGAATCCCCAGCCGGTCGAAGTTGAAGCCGCTCACCGGGTCCGGAACGCCGTCCGGCGGAATCTGCGGTGGCTGCACATGGTCGAACGTCCCGCCGTGCTCGTCGTAAACAATCAGCAACAATGTGTTCTCCCACAAAGGACTCTGCCGGATGTGGTTGTAAACGTCGCCGATAAAATTCTCCCCCGCAATCATGTTGTGATCCGGATGCTGATCCGAAGCCAGCAAGTTGTCGTGGTCGGAATAATTGGGTTCGACGAAGCTGTAGTCCGGAAGCAGCCCTTGCGCGCAATCCGACTGGAAATCTGCGTAAGTGCCCATGGTCTGCGGCTGATTCGTCAACAAAAAAGTGAATCCCACGCTGGCGCTCTGCTCGTCGAAGTAGTAAATCTTCGTGCTGCGGCCCGCATTCATGAGGCGCGAATAAATGCTCTTCCCGTTGTCGCCAAACTTCATGGAATTGTCGACGTTGTTAAACGAAGTCCCGAAGTGCGCAAACAGCCGGTTCGGCACCGTCGGCCCCGGCAGCGAGGCAAACCATCGGTCGCAAACCGCATACTGCTGGGCCAGGTAGGTGAGTACCGGAAGGTTCTCCGGCGAAAAACAATTCATGATATTGTGCGAGTGATTCACATCCTGCCGCTTGTAAAAATACCGCTTCACGAATCCCTTCATCTTGGGCGAGCCATCGTCGGTCCCCTGCTCGTTGCCAAATATTTCCACGTTCGTTCCCACCCAGGAGTGATCTGGATCAGGATCAAGCTCCGCCTGCGCCGCGGCCTTCGGCTGCACCACCACATTCTGCGGAGGCACCCCCGTGTCCGGATTGCTTTCATCCCCGTTCAGCCCATTGATGCCCGGCATCTGCTGTTTCATGAAGCCCAGCATGTGATCAAACGACCGGTTCTCCATCATCAAAACCACAATGTGCTTGAGGTTATCCAGGCCAGCGGGCATCGCAATCTACTCCTGTACCAATCAATCGTGAAGCAGGGGTCCAAACATCACCAGGGGGGATCAGAGGGGAAGCAGCATACCACACAAAACAAGTCCCGCTCACAAGCCCCGAGCCTTTGTCCGGAAAACAGAAAAAGCCGCAAGCCCAGGCTCCGCAAACCATGCGAAACCCAAGACCCGCGGCCAAATCCACACCAGTGATTTACATTCTTGTCATTCCGAGCGATTCTGCCGGAGCCCGAAGGGCGGAGCCCCGAGCGAAGCCGAGGGGGAGGAACCCCCCGTCAGCCGACGCCACCACGACTTGGGGTGCCCCATAGCCTGCCCTGAGCTTGTCGAAGGGTCTCGCGCCTTTTGCGAGACATGGGATTCCACAACCTCACCCATCTGAGCGTTCGAGAGCGTCACGACCGGCAAGGGCGCGACTTCGGTCGTGCCATCCTCCCACTCCGGATCCACGCAAGCCTGAATCGTCAGCCCAGTCTCCTTCAACAAATGCCAGGCCTCCCGATACTGACCATACTTCTCCCGCGCGCTCCCCGGCGTGAAGTGGATCGAAAAATTCGTCAGCCCCAGAACCTCAAACGGGATGATGTACCACTCATCAATCGGAATCAGCAGAATCGCAAAAAAATCCACCGACCCCGGCTCATATTTCTTCCGCTGCGGCCCAATCACATTCAAGCTGTAACCCTCCCCACGCCGCTTGTAAATCGTGGACTTAACCTGCACCCGCACCACCCGCGACCCATTCTCCACCCCCACGTCATATCTCCCCGAATCCCCAAACAGCCGCAACACCTTCATCCCCAGCCCCACCGCCAGCATCATGAAGTAAAGTTCCGCCCACTCCCCGCGCTCCTTGCACCCCTTCAACAACCCGCCCGCCAACCGATTAGCCTTCCACCTCATCGCTCAACTCCTCCTTGTCTTCCAGACAAAAAAATACGAGGCTCTCCCAAGCCTCGCGTATGCATTGTCATCCTGAGGCGCGCCCTTTTTGCCCGCCGAAGGATCTCCGCCACCACTGCCCCTGATCGTCGCCCCAAACCACTTTCCCGCCAACTACTCCCAGTGTCTCAACACTTACCACGCATGTCACGGTCAGATGTCACAAGAATGCCCTGTGGAAAACTTCAAAATTCTGTGGATTTTGGAAGCGCCACGACCGGGAAGGGCACGACTTCAGTCGTGCCGCAAGCCCTAGAAAATGGAGCCGAGTCCCGCGAGGACGGCTCGCGGCTACACTACTAGGAGGCGATGGAATCGACTGCCCATCCCGATATTGTTGAAAACCGCGAACACCAGATCTCCAAATTCGAAGGCTGACGCGCTGTAACTCTTCTTAGTCTGCTTGTCCAGGAATCTTGCTACGAGCTCAACCTCCGACACTTCCGTTTTAGCAAGGAAACGCTCGTAGCCTTCGATCAGCTGTCTGACCGTTTGGCTAGCCTCTTTGAGTTCAGTCTGCGAGAGCATCCATTCAAGTCGCTGTGTCGGGCTGAGGGCAATCATGGTTGCGGCATCAGTGGGACTGACCGTTCCATTCTTCGAGAACACCGCAAGCAAGTAGAGCAACCCCGAGTAACAGGTCAACAGCCGACTGTGTTTCAGCTTGTAGTTCTTTACGCTTCGCTTGGCCCTTTTCTCGGCTGGCACGCTCTGGGTCCGAGCCTCATAGTTGACGCAAAATGTTCGCCACATCCGGAGAATGTCGTTCGCCAGAAACGCCGGAACAAAGTTATTCTTATTGTCCTGATAGTCTCTCCAGTAGGACGCGATCACGTCGTCGACGATTCGACGGTACGCCGATTCTCCCACCAGTGGCGTGCTTTCGAGCAACAGAAGTAATCGCGCCGTGAACGTATTGTTAGCGTCATCTTCCGGCTTACCCAGAGTATCGAGCAACTCCGCGACTGTATGATGCGTGAGATATTCGCCGTCCGCCGAAAACTCAGGGAGGCCCAGTTCCTTGTTGGCTTCAATGAGATCCGCCTTAACCAGAATTTGATTTAGGCGAGACAGCGCAGGAGTTTCGTGGGTGCCGAGACCCACGATAAAGACGTCGAGATCACTGTGACTGCTCGCCTCACCACGGCCAAAAGAACCGGTCATGTAGACACAGGCCGTGTCGCCGCAAAGCTGTTCCGCCCGGGTCAACTCCCCGCGAAGAGCCTGAATGCGCTTCGCCGTTTCTAATCGCCGACGATCAAGGATTTCTCCCATGTACCCCCTCCCACTGGAAGATTTTGGTGAAAATCTCCGCTTGTTCTATCGCGTCTTCGAGAGCGTGGTGCGTGTGCTTATGCTGAGGTCGAAGGGAGGGAAGGAGCTTCGACCGGCCGGCCTCGGAGATCGGAACAGACGCCTTCACCGCGAAGGCGGTCTTCATATCGAAGCAGAGGGAGTGGTTGAAAGGAGATCCCTCCGCAGCAAACCGGACAAAATACCAATAAAGCCAGGCCCAATCGAAGCTCAACGGGTAAGCCACGAGAACCGGCTTTGCATTGTCCGAAATATTCTTGATCCACCGGCAAGCATCCGTCATTGCCGCCTCCGGAGCATCACCCTCTACAAGCAGTCTGCTCCTGTCCAAACCGTTGACGCGAAGTGCTTCTGGCTGAAAACTCTCCGAGATGGGTCTGAGTTCGCGGTAGAAAGTCTGCTTGTAGTCGTGCGGCGGGGCGAAATGCTTACCGTCGAAAGCTCCCGCGTACACGAGGGCGAACGAAAGCATCGAGAACGGGCCGGGTATGGGCCCGTCGGTCTCAACATCGGCTGAAAAGTAGATGTCTACCGCTCGCTTACTCCCCTCGCCTGCCTTCATTTGCTCCTGCTTCACGTCACTTTCGTCTGCAATCGCGGTCGTGTTCATATTAGCAACTTTCTGTAGATCGCCAACATTGCTGGCGAACAAAAAGCGAATTTCTGGAAATGATAACTCCAAACACTTCGGATTGGTAGCTGAAAATGTTTTTAGAACGTTAACGCACCAGTTTCCCGTTCCCGAAAACGAAGGGGAATGGTGCTTCGGCTGGAACTTTCCTGGCAACAGTCTCCGTGCAGTAGTTTACCAGGCGCACGAGGACCGAGGGAGTCCTCGTTACGACCGATCAGTCAGGCCACGCGGCAACCCTTGTGTCCTTTCGCGCCCGACCCTATGAGCTTCGTGCCGCTGAGTCTACGGCCTGCGCCATTTGTCCGGATGGCCTCTGTCGGTATGACGAACGCGCTCCACAAGAATGGCCGCACTGGGATCAATCTCCTTAGCGCGTTCGATGGCATCTGCCTGTGTGGACTGGTGGCCACTGATTCTTTCAGCGCTCGGCCTTCGGATGGCGTAATCACCCTCCTCTGGCCGCCGTTCGATATACAATTTGCCGCGCATAAAATGCTCCTCTCATTCGTATCGTTAGCTGCAGCCGCTCGTGCTCCCGCAACTCCCACAGCGATAGCACGAACCGTTTCTCGTCATGATGCTGCCGCAGAAGCTGCAGGTGGGAGCGTCGCCCAGGTCGATGATGCCGGCCAGCGCGTCGGCGGCGTGAAGAGAGCCGGGCTTCGGTCCTCGGGCTTCGGGCTTCGGCTCGGAACCATTCATATCGCCGATCTCTGACGGCTGAGAGCTGACACCTGACAGCTTCGGACGGAAACTCTCAAACAGCATCTGCTGCTGGCCGGTGAGGAAGCGCAACTGGAGCCAGCGGAAGATGTAGTCCATGATCGACTTGGCAAAGCCGATGTCGGGATTGCCGCTCCAGCCGCTGGGCTCGAAGCGCGTGTGCGCAAACTTTTCGCAGAGCAGGCTCAGACGCACCCCATGCTGCAGCGCAATCGACGTGGCTAGCGCAAAGCTATCCATCAGCCCCGAGACCGTCGAACCTTCCTTGGCCATGGTGATGAACAGCTCGCCGGGGTCTCCGTTGGGATAGAGGCCGACGGTGATGTAGCCCTCGTGGCCCCCGATGTTGAACTTGTGCGTGATCGACGCGCGCTCGGCCTGCAGCTTGTGCCGCACCGCCCGCGGAGGCGCATTCAGATTTTCTTCTTCCACAACTTGTGTGGAGCGGGCGCCCCCGCCCGCTTCTGCCGTCTTAGTCCCAGCAGCCGAAAGCGGCTGCGACTTCTTGCACCCGTCGCGATAAACCGCGACAGCTTTCAGCCCAAGCTTCCAGGCCTGAAGATAAGCCTCCATGATGTCCTCAACCGAAGCGCTCTCGGGAAGATTGACGGTCTTCGATATGGCTCCGGAGATAAACGGCTGCGCCGCAGCCATCATCCGCAGATGCCCCATGTAAGCAATCGACCGCGTCCCCTTCGCCGGCTTGAACGAGCAATCAAACACCGCCAGATGCTCATCCTTAATATGCGGCGCCCCTTCGATCGTGCCGGTGGCGTCGATGTAGCTAACAATCGCATCCGCCTGCTCGTGCGTGTAACCCAGCTTGAACAAAGCAGTAGGCACAGTCTGATTAACGATTTTGATCATCCCTCCGCCAACCAGTTTCTTGTACTTAACCAGCGCCAAATCCGGCTCCACCCCGGTTGTGTCGCAATCCATCATGAAGCCTATTGTTCCCGTTGGCGCTAGGACTGTTACTTGGCTGTTGCGGTAACCAAACTTTTCGCCGTGGGCCAGGGCTTCGTCCCAGCTTGCTTTGCTCGCTTCGTAGAGATTGGTTGGGACGTTGGTCTTGTTTATGTTGTTTACGCTGGCGCGGTGCATGCGGATTACGTCTAAGAATGGTTCGCGGTTTATGTACCAGCCGGGGGCGGCTCCGCCGGGCATGGTCTGTGCAGAGGGGGCGCTTGCTTCGCTCGCTGGACGGACGAATGCGTCCGTCCCCACACGGCCTGTGCCCACTTGGCCAGTTCCCACATGAGTTGTGCCTATGCCTGCACCTAGATTGGTTTCGGCTAGATTCTTTTTTGTGGCTTCTGTGGCTGGGGTTAGCGGGTCGCATTGTTCGGCTATTCTTGAACTCTGCAGGTAGGCTTGGCCGCACATGATTGCGGTTACGCAGGCGGCGTAGTCGCGGCCGGCTTCGCTGTCATATGGGAGGCCTGCGGCCATTAGTAACGCTCCCAAGTTTGCATAGCCCAGGCCTAACGGCCGGTAGTCGTGGGAGTTGCGCATGATCGCTTCTGTGGGATAGCCGGCGTTGTCTACCAGAATCTCTTGCGCCGTGATTAAGACGTCTACCGCGTGGCGATAGGCTTCCACGTCGAAGGTGCCATTCGGGGCGAACTTCAGGAGGTTCAGGCTGGCGAGGTTGCAGGCTGAATCGTCGAGGAACATGTATTCGCTGCACGGATTGCTGGCGTTGATTCTGGCCGTGTTCTTGGAGGTATGCCAGCGGTTGACCGTGGTGTCGTATTGCATGCCGGGATCGCCGCAGTGCCAGGTGGCCTCGGAAATCATCCGCATTAGTTCTTTCGCTTTGTAGGTGCGCATGACGCTGCCGTCCTGCACTTTTTTCGTGGAGAAATCGGTGTCGCGGATTACGGCGTACATGAAGTCGTCGGTTACGCGGACGCTGTTGTTCGCGTTTTGAAAGAAGATGGAGGAGTAGGCGTCGGAATCGGGATGCGAACCGTCGTATCCCATGGCGACCAGAGCATGGGCTTTGGCTTCTTCTTTCTGTTTGCATTCGATGAACTCTACGATGTCGGGATGGTCGATGTTCAGGATGACCATCTTGGCGGCGCGGCGAGTTTTGCCTCCGGACTTGATCACTCCGGCGAAGGCATCGAAGCCTTTCATGAAGCTGAGCGGGCCGCTGGCTGTGCCGCCTCCGCTTAAGCCTTCGGTGGAGCTGCGCAACGGGGAGAGATTGGTGCCGGTGCCGCTGCCCCACTTGAAGAGCATGCCCTCGGTTTTCGCCAAGGTTAGGATCGAGTCGAGCGAATCTTTTACTGAGTTGATGAAGCAAGCGGAACATTGCGGCTTGCTGTAGCCGGTGATGCCGAACTCTACCTGCTGGGTCTGGGGATTCCAGTGCCAGTTGCGGGCGTCGGAGTTGGGCTCGATGCGGTCGCAGCCTACGTTGAACCAGACGGGCGAGTTGAAGGCGGCGTACTGGCGCACGAGAATGTGGACCAGTTCGTCGTGGAACGTGGCTGCGTCGTCGCCGGTTTTGAAGTAGCCCTGGGCCTGTCCCCAGTTGCGGATGGTTTCGGCAACGCGCGTGACTAACTGGCGAACTCCGGTTTCACGCTCGGGCGTGCCTACCTTGCCGTGCAGATATTTGCTGGCCACAATGTTGGTGGCGGTCATGGACCAGTCTTTGGGGACTTCCACGTCTTTCTGTTCGAAGATCACGTTGCCATGGGAGTCGGTGATCTGGGCGAGGCGGAGATCCCACTCGAGTTCGTCGTAGGGGGAGACGCCGGGCTTGGTGAAGAAGCGGCGGAAGGATAGGCCCACTTTCTTCTTGTCGTTCTTGTCGGGAGCGGCGGTGGTGGTTTCAACGGTGGTGGTCTTGAGTTCTGGCATTGATCTCTCCATTAATTAGATTCTAATCAACATTGCTCGATTCGGCGTTCCGTGGCGGCGGAGGCGGGGTTTCGGGCGCTCCCGAACCGGGAATGGGTTCGGGGGTGGTGCGGGTCTTACGGAGTTTCAAAGAGCGTTTTCTTTCGCCGCTTCGCGGCTGGTACGTCGGGGGCTAAAGCCCCGGGTCATTTCTGCTTCTGACGCGGCGCTTAAGCGCCGCTCTTCCACGGTACTGCTTGCGCCGATGGCGCTTTGATTCAAGACCTCAGGGGCTAAAGCCCGTTCCCATTTGTCCATCGAGCGGCACGGCTGAAGCCGCGCCCTGATACGAATCCTTTTGCGGCACGGCTGAAGCCGCGCCCTGATACGAATCCTTTTGCGGCACGGCTTGAAGCCGCGCCCTGATGCGAATCCAACGACCGTCTAATCGCAGCGCTGAAGCGCTGCGCCACCCGGAGGCGCTGGGGTGGTCAATTCCCAGCCGCCGCCAAGAAATCCCTCCAGTTAAAAGCCGGAGGGGAGGGGATGGGGACAATGGAGATTTTTGTTGGCGCCGGAATCTACATTTAGAACCGCTGGTTTCGACTGCTGAGCCTTGGCCGGACTTGGAATGCTGTTGGCAGAGTCGGACAGGAGTGTCCGACCCACAGGATCTGTGGTCAGTTCCAACGACGAGGAGAAGTTCGCGGGTATGCCACTTACCTTCTCAGCGGTGGAGAGCATCCACTGGTTCAGGGCGGCGCAGATGGTGCGGCGCTGGGTTTCATCTTCTATTACTACGAAGCGGAGGAAGCAGCGGCCGGAGGCTAGACGATCGCGCATGGGGTTGGCGCAGGTGAACATGCGGTCGAGGGTGAAGGCCATGTCGTCGTCCTCGGAGAATTGGAGGACGGCCAGCATGCGGCGCGTGGCCGGAGCTGTGGTGCTGGAGGGGAAATCAAGCCGAGCTTTGCTCGGCCCGACCGGGTCTGAGACCCGGTCCCACACACCCTCTGGCGAGCTTTGCTCGGCTGGACCCCTCGACTCCGTTCGGGGCAGGCTCCCGAATGCGTCCGTCCCCACGTGAGCTGTGGTGGTGCTCAAGTCCATGATTTCTTCGGCCAGGGCGAAGATGCCGGGTTTGCTGGGGACTACCAGCAGGCTATGGGGGGAATCGCAGCGGGACCAGCGCGACCATTGCAGGCGGCGCGGGTCGACAGGGCGGTCGAAGCCGTGGCGGGCAAGAGAATCGGCTACGATGCGGGTTAGAGCTTCCATTTTGGGCTCCTCAAAAACCGGCTTCGGGCTTTGGCTTTCGGGCTTCGGCCTTGGAAACCGCGTTGCTAGATAACAAGTTCCAAATTCAGTGAATTGTCGTGCACCCGGGGGAGGGTCGGGTGACGGCCACCGCACTCTTAAAACCAGTTTCAAGTTTCCGGTTTCTAGTTTCTTGTCTCTAGTTTCCGGTTGTTATAGTCTTTTTTTTTCTTACACTTACGGTGGCGCCGGGTCACCTCTGGCCTGACGCCCTCCGGTAAGTGTTTTCCTGACTTCTCTGCCATTCTGAAACCCACCTCGTTCCCGCGAGGTGAGGATCAAAAAAGTTGCTTGGGATTGCAAAGTTACTCCCGCTTATTGTGCCTGTCAAGAGGGAAACACCATAGGTTGTATCTCCAGCAATGACGGGCTTGGTGCTGGGGTGGCGGATTCGTTTTCCACAAGTCATAAAAGCAGTGGTCGGTGGCCAGTGGTCAGTGGCCAGTAAAATCTTCGCGCTGCAGACTGCGAAGATGGCTCAGAGGGAGCGAAGGCCGGGGCTGGGAGTGCGGCGGTCGCGATAGGGTTGGGGGGATTTGCGGGTCAGATGGAGCGGGAGCGTGGGAGTTTCGCGCTGGCGCCCGGTTGCTGCCTGCGGCGGCGTTTCGTCTCGGGTTGCAGTTTCGTATTGCGATGGCGTCTCGATCTGACCGAAAGTCTCTTCCAGAGCTGAAGTCTCGCCGGCTTGGAGCGGGACATAGATGTCCTCGAAGATCTGGCGGGGGGCGATGCTTAGAACGCCCTCGCTCGATTCGACCAGGTAGTCGCCCTTGCGTCCGGATTGGTGACGTCCCAGTAGATCGATGAAGGTTAGGCTGGTGGTGAGTTGCTTGGCTTTGATTAGGAAGCGGGTGCGATAGGTGATCCATGGGGCTGTGGCTTTCATGAGTGCACGGTTCAGTTCTCAGTTCTCGGTTCTCAGTTCTCAGTTTGTGATGGTGAGCTTGATGAGTTGTTGCCGATCGAATGTTTGCCGAATCCGCGATGCTTCCCCGGCTGGTTCTTGTCTTAGCCAGGACCGATTCTTTTTTTGTTGAGGGCGAATCAGAATGTACGAGCGAAAGGGCGCGCGGTCAATTCAGTATTTTTGGTGCAGTTGAGGAAAAATGTTTGCCACGGATTTTCACGGATTCGCACGGATCAAGAATTCTCTGAACGATGTGGCTGTAAGGCGCATAGGGGGCTTGGCTTGGATTTTTGTGCGCGCGTGAGAAGGAAAATCTTGGGGAGTAGGAAGACGGATTGTGCACAGGGGCTGCACAGGAAATGCAGAAAGGCAGTTGCCAGTTGCGCGCTTCCGGTTGCCAGTTTTCAGTTTTCGTTGCCGTTCCGCCTCGCTTCGCCCGTTCGACAAGCTTCAGGGCAGGCTTCGGCGGGACGCCGAGGCGGCTGTCGCCACATGAGTTCGGGAGAACCAGTCTAGTACGCGTAGTTCGAATTCTCTTGGGGCTGCGCTTATGGCTCCGCAGTGGTCGGCGTTGGGGACTTTCCAGAGAACTGCTTTTGGATTGCTGGCTTGAATTCTTTGCGAATGGCGCGGAGGGATGTTGCCATCGATCTGGCCGTGGATAAGCAAGACCGGGACCTTGCTGGTTGCTATTGAATCTTCTGGAGAGACTTGTTGCATGTCGAGATGGTGCTTCCAGCGGACGTAGAGGAAGGCGAATTCGATCACAGGGCGAAAGAGCGTGCGTCCGAACCACGGGCCTAGATGAAAGGGCTGGCCCATGCGGTCGTAGGCGATCTCGCGGAAGGTGGAGAAAGAAGATTCGGCGACTACGGCGCAGAAGTGCGGCTCGATGGTGACTGACTGCAAGAGTTCAGCTGCGCCCATGGATTCTCCGAATCCGTAAATGCAATGCGGGTGAAGTTGGGCGACTAGAAAGTCGAACCACTGGTGGATGTCGTTGCGTTCCAGGAGGCCATAGGTGGCGAGTTGGCCTCCACTGGCGCCGTGGGCGCGGGCGTCGGGGAGCAGGACGGTGAATCCGTGAGCGAGAAAGAGTTGTGCGTATCCGGTCATGCCGATGCGATTGTCGGCCAGGCCGTGGAAGAGGATCACAGCGTCGCCGTTGCTGTGGTGAGGATGGATGTTCCAGGCACGAAGCGTGATGGTGTCTGGCGTGAGGATGGAAACGTCTTCGAGATCGGAGTCGAGTTTGTTCGCGATGTCCCGCATGGCGGTTTCTTCTTCTGGAGTTAGAGGGCGGCGTGTGGGATGGAGCGTGCCATCGGCTACGAAGATGCCCGCTATCAAACAGAACGCGAAATAGAGCGAGAGGAACAACAGAATGCGGCGGAATTGTCTGGTTGGGCGCATTGGGCTTGGAGAATGGTACGGGAAACTGGGAGTTGTTGTTCCGCGTTGACGGCACCGCCGCAGGAAAACGATGCGCGACCCCAGGGGCTGAAGCCCCGGCAAGTGCATGGTGAGCCTTGACGCAGGCCTAAGAAGGCCTGCTCCACCCTTTTACTTAAAAGCGTGACTCCTAGCGAACAGGAGTGGGTATAAGGTGCACGGGGGTAGAAGAATTTTCTTCGGGGGTTTGGTGTAGAGGGAATTCTTCCGGGTGGAAAGTGAATGCGGTCAGTGAGTTGGGCAGGGCCGAGAACGGAGAGGTCTTTGCTGTCAGGGGGAGAGTACGAAAGAAATCTGTGGGAGGAGGAATCATGACGACAGATCCGGTTTGTGGAATGGAACTTGACGAGAGGAAGAAGTCGGAATTTCAGTCGCAGTTTGCGGGCAAGCGGTATTTTTTCTGCTCGGAGGAATGCAGGAAGGAATTTGAGGATGATCCTGGTGCATATATGGAGACTGCTGCGGCTTGAGTGCCGCAGCGAGATCAAAAAGGCCCCGCTGTGCGCGGGGCCTTTTTGTGGCTCCGCTACGGAAAACCTAGCGCACAGGGAGAATGCCTTCAGTCCGTTGGGCGCTACCGGGTGTTGCGGGGTCCTTCGACTAGGTGGCCGCTCCGCTTTCGCGGAGCGGCCACTACGCTCAGGATGACAAAATTTGCTTGGGCTTACCGTCCGGCCATGGCTGGTTCGTGAACAGCCTTGCCACTCTTGAAGGCTTCGTAACGGGCGTTGACTTCGTCCCAGTTGATCACGTTCCACCAGGCGGCCAGGTATTCCGGACGGCGGTTGTTGTATTTCAGATAGTAGGCGTGCTCCCAGACGTCGTTGCCGAAGATGGGATAGTGGCCCTGCGTGATGGGGTTGTCCTGGTTCGGTGTGGTCATGATATGGACTTGGCCGGCGTTGCCGGCTAGCCAGACCCATCCGCTGCCGAATTGTTTTGCGCCAGCGTCGTTAAACTTGGTTTGGAAATCTTTGAAGCTGCCGAAGGTTTTGGTGATGGCCTGGGCGATGGGACCGGTGGGATCGCCTCCGCCTTTGGGCTTCATGATTTTCCAGAACATGGAGTGGTTGACGTGGCCTCCGCCGTTGTTGCGGACAGCGGCGCGAATGTCTTCGGGGATGGCATTGTAGTCGCGGATTAGATCTTCGGGGCTCTTCTTGAACAGCTCGGGATGTTTTTCCAGAGCGGCGTTGAGATTTTTTACGTAGGCGCCGTGGTGCATGTCGTGGTGCAGGGTCATCGTTTGTTTGTCGATGATGGGTTCCAGGGCGGCGTAGTCATAAGGCAGGGGCGGTAGTTCGTGAGCCATGATTTTCCCTCCAGATTCTTATTGTACTGATGACAGGATCAGGGATGCGGATTCATCGAGTGCGGTTGCGAGAAAAATTTTACCTCAGGGAGGGGTTTCGGCGGTGCAGGAGAGGCCGTTATCGAACGAAAATGTTAGCGCCGCGCTTCAACGTCACGGCACAAGTTCGTGACGATTCTATCCGCGCGCTTCTTTATTTTTAGCGATCCTTTTTAGCGATCCTTGACGAGGCGTGGAGGCCTGCTCCACCGTGTTTTCTTCGCGCGGAACTATATCGTCGAACGGACTGGATAGGCGTACAATTGTGCCGCTTTGGAGGTCGAGGAAGAAATCCGGGGTCCGTTGGAGGACGACATGTTCTGTGCCGAGTGTGGTGCGACGTTGAATTCGCAGGATAGAATCTGCCCCGCTTGTGGCGCCAGGGTTGAGCAGCCGGCGGCTGCTCCGGTGGCCGCGGCTCACGTTTCGGTTCCCGCATACAAGAAGGCTGGATTTGGAGTGTTGGGCATAACCCGGACAGTGCTCAAAGCGCTGTCGGAAGGCAGAATTATCCGCAGCTCAATTGCGATTGTGATGCAAGTGGTGGCGGTGCTGATTTTGCTGGGCGGGTTGCTGGCGCTGATCCAGATTCTGAAGCTGGCATTCTCCTTGAGTTCGGCCACGGCCACGGTGGGAGGGCTGGTGGTTGCGGTTTGCGTGGCGGCCGCGGTCTTCGCGATTGCGCAGATTTACTTGTTCCGGGCGCAATCGGTGCGCGAATTGGAAGACTCCCCTTTTACGGTGGTGCCGATTCTTTCGATCCTGTTTCGCGCGGCGGGAGAAACCTATGCAGTGCTGGCACTCGCCCTGGGAGTGGGTGGTTGTATTTTTACCTGGTTCAGCGGGATGAGCCCGCGGTCGCTGCTGGGGGGACTGGGGGATGCGATTCCAGGCATGCCCGCGGGGGGCGGCGGTTTTTTGGATGGGGTGATCTTCGTCGTGGTTCTGACTGTGGTGGCGTTTCTGGCTTTGGTTGTGTTCTACGCTCTGGCGGAACTGGTGGTGGTTACGGTGGACATTGCCATCAACATTCGGAGAATGGCGAGGCGCGAGGCTTCGTAGTCTTGATGACGCTAGTATCAGGTGACGGGGTTGCCGGTCGTCGGCCGTCGGTCTTCGGGCAGTCGGTGTGCGATTTTGCCGATGGCTAACGAGCGACGACCGTCGTTGGGGGGACTAGTTCTTTGCGAGGGAGGGGAATATGCAGTGTCCCAAATGCAAGGCGGAAGTGTCGGGAAAGTTCTGCCGGCAGTGCGGAACGCCCATGGCTGTAGCGCAAAATGCCGCGCCGACTGCCACTGCGCCAGCGGGTGTGTGTCCATCGTGCGGGAGCAGCGTTCTACCGGGAGCGAAGTTTTGTGGGAAGTGCGCGGAGCCGCTGGCTGTGGCAGGAGCGCGCGCGGCCGCGCCGGCTGGGGAGAAGAAGTGCGTGAGTTGTGGTGCGGAATTGCAGCCGGGCGCCAAGTTCTGCAAAGCGTGCGGCAAGCCCACCGCAGCGGCTGTCGCCCGGCCGGAAGCGGCTCCCACCGCCATTGAGGCGGCTGCTCCGCCGGCAGCGCCTGAGCGCTCGCCGATCTCGGCATTTGCTCCACCAGCCTCGTCACCTCGGCCATGGGAGGCGCCGCCGATTACGGCGACACCGCAATTTGAAAGAGAGGCTCGCCCCAAGATTGAGACGACGCCAACGTATGTACCACCGCCAGTTTCCGAACCGCTTCCCGAGAGCTACGCGTCGGCTGCGCCGCCGCGGCCTGATATCAGCACTCGCCCCGAGACCTTTTCGGCGACGCCTCCGGCTAGAGTGCGCCCGGTTCCCAGGCCCGCTCCCGAGTTAGAAACGAGGAGAACTCCGCCGCCCGAGATCCCATACGCCGGTTCCCCTGGCCCCAGCAATCGCACAGCTATCCTGCTTACCAGTGTGGCAGTGCTGGGGCTGGTTTTCGGCGGAATCACTTACTGGTATCTTCTACGCAAGCACGCGATGAGCAGCACTCCGAACAACACGACAGTTTCACAGCCTGCGACGTCGGCCGCGAACAAACCGTCGGCGGCGCCGTCTGCGACGCCGGCTTCGGACACGCCCGCACCGGCACAGCCTGCGACCGCGACATCGGACACACCTGCGGCTACAGCGCCGTCAACCGCGGCCCAGGCTCCTGCTGCCGAAACGCATAAAGCGGCGGGCGGTAGTTCGGGCGCGTCTCCTGCTGCATCCGCGCCGGCAAAACCCGCAGAGACTGCGGCGAGCCCGCCGTCGGCCGACCTCTCCGGATTTTGGGAGGGCGATTATACGAATACGAAGCAAGTCTCGAAGGTGACTTTGCAGATTTCCAAAAACAGCACCGACTTGTTCACCGGCACCATGGTTTTCGATTCGGAAGGGGACAACTCGGCCAAGTGCGCCATCAGCGGCGTCTACAATCCGCAAAGCAAGTTCCTGATGCTGAAGGTTGCCGATTGCCAGGGACAGCCGCCAGCCTACTTGCAGGGCAAGATTGGTTTTTCATCGGTCGAAATGAGCGCCAAGCAAATGTTTGGAGTGGATTCGGCGCACAACAGTTTTTTGAATATCACGCGGCAGTGAAGAGCGGGGCTGGGATTGTCAAGGAGGTCGCCTCGCCTTGCTTGGCGGAACCCTTCGGCGCGTTCAGGGCAAGCTCTCGTCGGAGTCCCTGGAACTGAGAGTCTGCTTGCCAAAGGTCACTGAGGTGGGCGGGCCGGTTCCCAGAATCGCCATGTTCAGGCGACATACCAAAATCGTCGGTGTTCTTGCTTACCTTGCCGGCCTGGCAACGGTCGGGACTTCTTTGCTCCTGTTCCACGGCATTTATCTCCAGACCGAGGACTTTCAACTGGCACTTTTGCCTGTGCTGCTCGGTTCGTTTGGCGTGCGTTGGCTCTTGCGGACCGGCCGCTTGTATTTTGTACGGTCCGGGATTGAGACTCGGCTTCGTGACGGACGCAGCCCTGTGCTCTACCTGCGCGCCTTTGGGGACGAACGAGAACTCAAAGAGCAGCTATCTGATGTTTTCACGGTTTCTTTCGAGGAACGGCTTACCCGCATTCTTCGCTACGCCGGCCCGTTTCTCACGATCGGCCGGCCCGATGAGAAGATCCCGACGATCGGCCCGGCGAGAATTTACACGACCGACGAGGAATGGAAGCCAACCGTCTCCCGCCTAGTCGCGGAAAGCTGTCTTATCGTTTTTCAGGCGGGCCGCCGATCGTCGGAAGGACTTGTATGGGAGTTGGCCACGGTTTTCAAGCATGATCCTTTCAAGCCAGTGCTGCTGGCGTTTCCCTTCGATTTTGGCGGAGTCTACAGCCGGCGCGAACGATATCTCAATTTCAAAGAATTCTTCGAAAGGGCTACTGGCAGGACTCTTCCGCAATCGCTGACTGGCACCAATTACATTTTGCTCACTGCTCCTCACGAGGCCAAGCCGCTGTGCGCAGTAAAAGGCATTTCAGATGATCCTCTTGGAGTTTTGCTCTGCGAGTTCAGCAAGAATGGCTTTGAACGCTTTCAACGATCCCGACGGCGCTGGGCGGGCATCCACAAACCCGCACTCGCCCTGGTCGCCGGCGCAACTCTCGCCTGGGGAGCTGCGCTTGCTGGCAGCGACCATTACCGAATCGAGCTTTCCGAACAGGCCGCGAACCAGGAGATGTGCTCCCCCATCGTGGCTGGCCCTGGGATGAGTCCGCTCGAAATGGCGGAGTGTGAGATGAAGGTAGACGATGCCATCAAGAAGGCCGCCGCCGAACGCTCCACCACCTACCGGTTTGCCTTGGTTTTGACAGTAGCGGCTCTGCTCGCTGCGTGTGTCTGTGCCGTTGCGCTGCTCATGGATCGGCGAATTTCACCCGATCACACTGCCTGACTTTCCCAACACTCAACCCCGGCTTTGACCTGAGTGGGCTCTTTTAGCGATCCGATTAAAGGCCAGATCACCGGAAATTGGCAGGACAATCTGAACTACGTCTATCACGGATTCGTGCAATGGAACCTCAGACCCATTTTTGGGGCTGGCGCATACGAGTTCCCGTTACTTTCATGGACTATCACGACCGAGGCTGTGCCACTCGTCGCGGTTTTTGACGAGTGCGGCGCCATGGGCCTCAACCCATGGTTCAATCGCGATTGCCGGATCACTTCTTGCTTTTGCGGACTTTCGCTCGAGTACCCGCAGGCGGCTTCTTCTTCACTTTGAGCTGATTGAAAACCGCGCCGGCACGGACGAGATTTTTTAGAGCATGCTCGTTGATCTTATCGCCCTCGAAAAGATCGATGGCGCGCCACTGGTTGCCTCCGAGTCCCGCGTTGAAGAGCTGGTCAGGATCTGGGAGGCTCGCTCCGTGGGCAAAGGTCAGCTTCACCTTATCTTTGAGGACAGTGGCGACCGTAATAATTCCGTCGTGAGACCACACTGGGCTTCCCATCCACTTCCATTCCTCGATGATTTCCGGGTCGGCGGCAAGGATGGTTTTGCGGATGCTGCCCAACGTTTTGCCACGCCAGTCCGTGAGTTTTGCGATCAGCCGGTCAATGAATGCAGAGGCAGATTCCGCCGGAACGGGTTTTTTCATGTTCATCTCCAACGCTCGCACCTAATCTAGCTGCGCTCCGCGCAACCTGCAAGCATGCACCCTAGTGCACTCCTGACGGGAGAGAACGAGTGACAGACCTGGGATTCCTTACTGTTGGAGTAGCAAGAGGGGTGGAGGCGCGGGTCGGAATCGAACCGACGCATAAAGGTTTTGCAGACCTCTCCCTTACCACTTGGGTACCGCGCCCCTAGGAAATAAGTTAGCGTTTCGAGGGCGAAAAGTCCACCCGGGGAGGAAGCTAGCCCGACGCGCGATTATTGCTGGCAGCAGGGACAGCAGATTCCTCTCTTCGCTCGGAATGACAAACTGAATGAGTTCCCCGGCAAGGCCGAAAAGTATGCAAAATTCTTCATCTTGCGGGGACGTGAGAGCTGGGGTACTCTTCTGGTCCAAGCCGTTTTCTCTGACCCTCCCACAGAGGAACGATTCCAAATCCCAGAGGTTACGTCATGCAAAGAAGCATTTCTGCGGAAGTGATCGCCGTGCGTCAACAACCGGCGCGACAGGCGAATTCCTACGTCAAGGGAACGATTTTGGCCGCGGCATTTCTGCTGTTGGCGGGGGCGATGGCGGGCGCGCAAACCGTCACCACGTTGTACAGCTTTGTTGGAGGGAAAACTAGCGGCGCCAATCCGTGGTACGTCACGCTGGTGCAGGGCACCAACGGCCAGCTCTACGGAACAACTTATAACGGGGGCAGCAAGGGCCTGGGCACATTTTTTGAAGTGACCACATCGGGCACGCTGACCGTGCTGCACAGCTTCGCTGGCGGCAAGACGGACGGCGCCAGTCCCACGGGCGGGCTCACGCTCGGCACCGACGGAAATTTCTACGGCACCACACAAATGGGCGGCGCCAGCTTGCAGGGAACCGTCTTCAAGATGACGACCACGGGCACCATCACCCTGCTGCACAGCTTCAACAGCGTAACCGACGGCGCATTCCCCTGGGGCCCTCCGATCGAGGGGACGGACGGGAATTTTTACGGGACCGCGAGCGGCGGCAAGGGAAATAACGGACTGCTTTACAAGATCACCAGCGCGGGCACCTACACTACGCTTTATATTCTGACCGCGGCCATCGGAACCTATCCTATTGCGCCGCCGACGCAGGGCACGGATGGCTACTTGTACATTCCGGTTTCGCTGGGCGGGGCGAATTCCTGCGGAAGCATTTTGAAATTCACAACGGCTGGAGTTTTGAACAGCAGCTACTTCTTCCCTTGCGGGGCGGGCGGCCAGTTCCCGATTGGTCCGCTGGTGCAGGCCTCGAATGGAAACTTCTATAGCACGACGCAGGATGGCGGCACGAATGGAGAAGGAACGGTGTACGAGGTCACGACTTCACTGGGCGTGACTGTGCTGCACAGCTTTGGCGCGTTGTTCGGAGATGGCGAATATCCGGGTGCGGGATTATTGCTCGCGACCGATGGAAACTATTACGGTTCGGCGGCAGAAGGCGGAACCTACGACGATGGAATTCTGTTCAACACGACTGTGGGCGGAGTCTACACGGACCTTTACAGCTTCAATAACAGCTCGAATCTGCTGCAAATGTCTCCGCTGTCGCCGCCGGTGCAGAACACGAACGGGTCGATGTACGGCGTGACGGAGTTTGGCGGCACCGACGACGAGGGAACGATTTACAGCCTGAACATGAGCCTGCCGGCGTTTGTGAACTCTCCGCTGTTTAGCGGCAAAGAGGGCGGCAGCGTGTTGATCCTGGGACAACACCTAACCGGAGCGAGCAAGGTCACGTTCAACGGCATGCCGACCAGCTTTGAGGTGAAGTCGGATACGCACTTGAGCGCTACTGTTCCGCACGGAGCTACTTCGGGCTATATCGAAGTGACTACTGCGTCGGGGGTGGTGAAGAGCCGGAAGATTTTCCGGGTTGAGCGCTGAGGTTTAGTTCACCACGGAGGCACGGAGAAATTCTCAGACAGGTCGGGTTTTGGCTCTACGGGACCAAAGCCCGCTTTTCGAAATGCTTTGAAGCGGTCGTGAAGCGCCGCTCTTCTGCGTCAGGCCCGTCACTGCCACAAGCCCCAAGGAGATTATTATGCGGCCTTCCCGATTTTTCGTTGTGATGCTTGCTGCACTGGCTGTGCTGCTCAGCGTGAGCGTGGCGCAAACTTCAGCCGCAAGCGTTCACACGTCCAACGGACACGACAGTGTCCCGTTTCTGGCAAACTTCACCAAGCTGGCCGACTTCGGTAACGGCAACGGCCAATATCCCAATGCGCCTCTCGCTCAGGGAACCGATGGCAACCTCTACGGCACGACGCTGAACGGCCCGTGGCCCTCGAATGGCTTCGCTTTCAAAATGACGCCCGGGGGGACGTTCTCCACCTTCGATTACGCATGCACCGAAAACTACTGCACCGGCCACCAGCCCTACGCCGGACTTGTGCTGGCCAGCGATGGCAACTTCTACGGCACAACCTACGAGGGTGGCGACGGTGCATATCGATCATCGAGCCGCTATCCCGGCGGCACCGTCTTGCAATTGAATCCTCAAGGCGGGTTGAACACCATCTACAGTTTTTGCTCGTTAGTGGCGTGCGACGATGGCGACGATCCTTTTTCTCCCGTGATCCAAGGCAGCGATGGCAACTTCTACGGGGTTACACCGGGCGGGGGCGTGAACAACCTAGGGACGGTCTTTTCCGTAACCACCGATGGAACTCTGACCACACTGCACAGCTTCGCTTCGACCGAGGGCAATAGTCCGTATGGCGCGTTGATTCAGGCGACCGACGGCAACTTCTATGGAACAACTGCGAGCGGCGGTTCCGGTGCCGGATGTGCCGGTGGCGACTGCGGCACGGTATTCAAGATTACCTCCGGGGGTACGCTCACAACTCTCTACAATTTCTGCGAACAGACCAACTGCACCGACGGTAACGGTCCCAGAGGAAGCCTCGTTCAAGCGGCCGACGGAAACCTCTACGGAATCACTGTCTACGGCGGCGCGAAGAATTACGGCACAGTCTTCAAAATCACCACAGCGGGCGTCTTCACCTCGCTCTATAGCTTCTGTTCCCTGGCAAACTGCGCCGACGGAGACGTTCCCTCGGGCATCCTTCAAGCCACCGACGGCAATTTCTACGGAGCTACGAGCAACGGCGGAGCCTCTTATTACGGCACGCTTTTCAAACTCACTTCGGCGGGGGTGCTGACCACGCTTCACAACTTCTGCACCAAAGGCGGCCAGCACTGCACCGACGGCGAATCCCCTGCGCCTCTTGTTCAAGCTACCGACGGTAACTTTTATGGCGTCGCCCAACGGGGTGGACTTTCCGGCCACGGCACCGCGTTCAAGGTTTCGGTGGGATTAGGCGCGTTCGTTGAAACCGTCACCGCTTCCGGCGCAGCCGGTTCGTCGGTGATCATCTTGGGAACGAATATGACCGGCGCGAGTAAAGTCACATTCAACGGGACAGCGGCGACGTTTACCCTGGTGTCGAGCACAGAAATCACAGCGACCGTGCCCACCGGCGCAACCACCGGCCCGCTGGTCGTTACCACGCCGAAAGGCAAGCTGACGAGCAGCAAGAATTTCACGATCACTAACTGAGCGGTTGGTTGACTGAGTGAAGAACGAATCACCGGCAGAAATGGGAGCGCTCAGTCGTCCCTACGGAGCCCTTGGTGTAGCTTTCTTCCGCCTCTTCGGGGCTTGTTCTTTTTTTCCCACTTCCTGCCCACGGCTTACACCGTGGGCTGCATTCTTGCGCCGCTTCGCGGCTGAAACGGCTTCCCGGCGCCCCTGAAGGCGCCTCGATGGGGGCGTTGGTTGCGTCACGCCTGAAGGCGTGCCCTGATACGAAGCTCAGACCCCTGAGGCGAATCGCACAGACACCGAATCACTGCAACAGGCCGTAAATGTACAGGCTGTCGTTGGATCCGCTTTTGCTGCCTATGTATACGTTTCCATTGGCGATGGAGGGGACGGAGAATCGTATGCCCCTTCCCAGAGTGTCTCGCGTTGCGTTCTGCTGGCTGTTGTACAACTCCACCGAAACCTTTGAGGCCTTGTAGGCGTGGAGCACGGCAGTGGTTCCGGTGGTGGACGGGGCGTCAACCACCCACACGATGCCGTTCGCCAAACCATTCGCGGAAATGGAGGGTGTGCCTCCGGCGGCGAGCGTGGTGGGCGACTGTGAGACTGGAGTTGCCGACAGCGCCCCTTTTATCAGGGTGTACCGGTCCAGATAGTCTCCTTGGCCGGAGTAGTAGACTGCATTGGCGAAATAAGCCGGGCTGCTGTAATAGCCCATGGGCGAACCGTTTATCGTTTGAATCACATTGTTGCTGCCAAGGTTGAATTTGCCCATGTTGTCGCGATCAACCAGATAGATCGTGCCCTGCTTATCGGCTCCGGTGATTTCATCGGGGTATGAGCCCGCTTGTTTGGGAAGAATCAGGCCCGCGCTGGAGCCCAAGTCCAGATCGTCGTCGTCGAGTATTGATTCATTGTCGGGGGCAAAGTAGTCGGTCACTGACAGGGCGCGCGTCATCCTCAGGAAACTGTCACCGTAATCTCCGCCACCTGTGTTCTCATCGAACGTGCCGTTGCCGGTTATCAGATAGACGTTGCCGCTGCTATCGGCTGAGAGACCGCCGGCGCTATGCCAGATACCTCCCTGCGAGCCGTTGGGCGTGTCGTTGAATACGTTCACCCGCGCGAGGGTTTTGGCGTTATAGCTGATGACCCATCCGTGATAGTTGCCAAGGTCGGCGAACGATGCCCAGGCGATGTAGACCAATCCCTGGGATAACAGGAGGGCGGAGCGTTGATTCTGAAGGACGGGAGTAAAGTCGATCGTCCCACCCACGCTTCCGGCTCCAGTGCCTGGAACCGATGCTTGAATGACAATCGGGCCGCCGAACTTTTCCGCGCCGGAGGTAATGTCGAGCGCATGGAGGCGCTGATAATACGTGCTGCCCTCGAGAGTAAAAGCGACGACGTAGAGAGTGTTGCTGGTGGCATCGATCACTGGGGTTCCCGTGATTCCAACCGTCGGAGAGATTTCGCAGGTGCCCACATCGGCGCAAGGAACCGCGACGACACCAATCCCGGTGAAACTGGTGTGCCAGAGCGGAGTGGTGGGACTGCCACCGGCGTCAAAGGCATAGACGCTGTCGTTCTCCGTTGCCACGTAAACGACGTTGTGGGTGCCCTGGCCTACGATGCTCACGTTGCCGACATAGAGCGGCTGCGCGAAGATGTGCCCGTCTACGGAGAGCTTAAATTTCAAACCAAACTGGGTGGAGTTGACGTTGCTGAGAGTGAGAGTGGTTTCTTTCAAATTCTGGCCGGTGCGGGAAATGTCATTGTGCCAGGTAAGGACGTTCTGCGCGGTGAGCGCGAGCGGAAGCAGAAGGAATATCGTGGAGAACAGTGTGGAGCGAACAAGACAACCACAACTCGTGCTAAGGCGCATGGCTTCTTCTCCGACTAAAACTGGCGTGGCGAATGTTTACCTAGGCATTGAGCGCAAGGGGAAATTGTGTGCGAGCTTGAAAGCCGCTCTCAGTGCCCGGTTCGGGGGGAGACTTAACGCAAAAGACGAGAACTCCGGCATGAACTGTACCTCTGAGTAAGGCCGGAGTCAACAACGGAGTTGAGCTTGGAGCTTTTTGATGGGTGAATGCTGAAATTTGCAACGTTCGTGTGAACGGGTGATACGCAAGATCGTTCATCTTGCGGAGTGCGCGGAGTTAGCGTAAATTGGGCATGCAGAGCGCTCCACTCCTCTTTCTTCCCCCACAGGAGAACGATTTCTAATCCCAGTTTTGACACCGCCAGGGGGATTCAGATGAGACATATTTCCAGGTTGCAGTTGGCTCTTGTGGCCGGGCTCGCTGCCACCGCAGCCTGCGCGCAAATTTCGTATCCCACTCCAATTAAACATGTCATCTTGATTGACCAGGAAAACCGGACGGTCGACAACCTGTTCGGGAGCAATTCGCCGAGCAACCAGTATTATCTGCCCGGCTTGGTCGTGTCGACGACAGGGCAGGCTTATACGATCAAGAACGGGAAGAAGACTGTGTTCACGGTCAACGCGGTCTCGCTTCCGCTGGCATCGACGCTGGGGAGCAAAGGCAGTATCAACGCCGATGATTACGATCCCAACCACTCGCACACTGCATGGGGATCAGCGTGTGACGCGCCGGTGATCACGGACCCGAGCACGGCTTGCGCCTTGGACGGATTTAACCAGCCGGCGGTTACGTGTTTGGCCGGAGCTACGGGATGCCCGGGACCCGCCTATCCCACATATGCTTATGTTCAGTATTCGGACGTGGCGCCGTATTTTCAAATCGCTTCGCAATACGGCTATGCCAACTACATGTTCCAGACGAATCAGGGGCCGAGCTTTCCGGCGCACCAGTTTATTTTTGGAGGGACGTCACAGCCGGGGAACGGCACGGAGCCGACCTGGTTCGTTGCAGAAAATGCTGCCCACACCGTCAATGCCACGAATGGTTGCATCGCCACTGCTGCCGCGACGGTGACATTGGTGAATCCGGCCACGCAGGATGAGAAAACAAAAATGTACCCCTGCTTCAATCACGAGACCATGGCGGATGTTTTCGCCGCTGCGAAGCCGCAAATCACATGGAGATATTACACGCCCGGGCAGGGCTACTTGTGGTCGGCGCCTGACGCGATTCAAGCCATCTGCACCAACGTGAATGGTAAATGCACCGGGCCGTACTGGACCAAAGGCGACTCGAACGGATACGTCGACGTGAACCCGGCGGACGCGCTGAGCGATATTGAAAATTGCAAACTGAAAAATGTGAGCTGGGTCATTCCCACCGCGCTTGAGTCCGATCACGCCACACAGACGGATGGGTCCGGACCATCGTGGGTAGCTGCCATCGTAAACGCGGTCGGCAATCAACCCAAATGCAAGAACGGAGACACGTACTGGGACTCTACAGTGATCTTAATCACGTGGGACGATTGGGGAGGCTGGTACGACCACGTGGTACCGCCGGCACTGTCTTCGAAGGCGCCCGCGAATGCGTCTTCTTATGTGTATGGGTTCCGCGTGCCGTTGCTGGTGGTGTCTGCGTATACTCCGGCGGGGACAGTCAGCAATGTGGCGGGGCTTGATTTCGGGGCCATGCTCAAGTTCATCGAAGAGATTTTCAACGTGGGATACATTTCCCCGGGCGATTACGCCGACTCTTACGCCAACGACGATCTGGGAGAGTTTTTCGAGTTCAACAAACCGCCGCGCAGTTTCCAGAGCATTGCGGCGCCGATCAAGAAGGAAGTTTTCCTCGATCCTAAGCGGCCGATCGGGCCGCCGGACAATGATTGACGAGTCAGGGACCGCACGGGGCGCGGTCGGCGAGGGAATTAGGGGCAGGTGAGCTGGGCGGCGCCGAACGGTTGCAGCTGATATCCCTGATTGATGCCGGGGCGGGAAGCAGGTTGTCCCGCGAGGACAGTTACGGTTCCGGAAAAGCCCGAGGCGCACTGGGCCAATCCGGCGGTTACCTCCGCGAACGCGGCCGTGTCAGCTGAGCAGAGGCCGGTGCTCGAGCCGATACACCAATTCGTGGTGCCGGTGATGTTGGCGCTGGTAGGCATGGTGTTGTAAGTGCCCATGGCGGTGAACTGCGCCTGGGAACTGGTGGCGGTAGCGGGAGTTACGGTGACGGACTGGAGTGGATGATTGTTGCCGCCGCAGGCCAGTAGGGCTGACATTGCGAGGAGAATGCAAACGAAAAACGCTGGCCGAGGTCTCATGGAATCTCCTCAGTGGGCCTTGAGAGAAACTGGAGCGGGAGACGGGATTTGAACCCGCGACTTCGACCTTGGCAAGGTCGCACTCTACCACTGAGTTACTCCCGCTCAGCGAGTTTGATTATAAATGAGGGGTTGGAGCGGGGCAATGATTAGGCGGTGGCCGGCAGTGACTCAGGCTGGCGGAGTCTGGGAAGAGGGCGCGCCTCGCTTCGCCCGTCCCCACATGGGCCCCGTCCTCACTTGAGCATCAGTGAACGGACCATTGCGGATCTTCTTCTGGTTTTACGATGTGGCCGTCGCGCATGTGGATGATGCGATCGCCGTATTTGGCGGCTTCCGGGTTGTGGGTGATCATCAGGACCGTTTGACCCAACTCCTGATTCGATTGGCGCAACATCTTCAGAACTATGTTGGAGTTTTCGGTGTCGAGATTGCCGGTGGGTTCGTCGGCCAAAACCACTGCCGGCTGATTGATCAGGGCTCGAGCCAGGGCTACACGCTGTTGCTCGCCGCCGGAGAGTTCGGAGGGGCGATGGTTGAGGCGCTTGGTTAGTCCCAAGAGATCGCAGATGCGAGCGAAGAAAGCGGGATCGCCGCCGTTCTTGCCGGCGATTTCCTGCGCGATGGCGATGTTGGAGCGAGCATCGAGCGTGGGCAGCAGGTTGAACTTTTGAAATACGAAGCCGATCTTGCGCTTGCGCATTTTGGTGCGCTCGGCATCGGAGAGTGTGGCGAAGTCGTCGCCATCGAGAATTACTTTGCCGGAGTCGGCGCGGGTTAAGCCGCCCAGCATGTAGAAGAGTGTGGATTTTCCGCTGCCGGAGGGGCCGACAACCGTGACGAATTCTCCTTTTTGCACGCTGAAGGAGATACCACGGAGCGCGGGGACGTCGATTTTTCCTACGCGGTAAGTTTTATGTAAGTCAATCGCTTCGATGAATGCCGGCATGCGTGATTCGAGTTTACACGATGGGTGAGGGTTGGTTTTAGCCGCAAAGGCGTAATCGCGGAGGCGCGGAGAACGGCCGCGGACTGCGCGGAGCAGGCGGGCTCACTTCGCTCCGCGGGACGGGCGAATGCGCCCGTCCCCACATGGACATTTCAAGCCGCGCCTTGGCGGGGCGAGAATTGTGGGGAGCGCTCATGCATTCGTTTGGGGCCGCGCTTGCGAACCAGCAGCAGACGGATTCTTTCGAGCAGATCTGCGGGCGCGTACATTCCTCGCGCGAGGAAGACGTCGGCTTGCGATTCGTGATCGTAAACGCGGACCTTGCTTGAAATCAGAATGGCCGGAGTGTGAGGCGAGAGATTCTTGATGGCGGCGATCAGTTGCGGGCCATCGAGCCCGGGCATGGCCATGTCAGTGACCACTAGATCGACGCCGCCCTGCTTGAAGCGCTCCAGCGCTTCTTCGCCGCGGGAGTAGCTGGCCACGCGGTAGCCGCGGGTTTCCAGCATGATCTTACGATAGGAGAGAGATTGTTCGTTGTCGTCAACACAAAGAATCGTGCGCTTTGGTTTCATCCACCGCCTGGAATCCGCCGGCTGCCGGCAGGCCAGGTGCCGGAACTCGCGCGGAAGTTTTCTCTGTTCGCGAAGAATAGAATAGCGAATGCATCCTATCGGTAAGCGGTCACGCTGTAAAGTAGCGCGGAAGCAAATGGCAGGTTTTAGCTATTGACTTTTTGGGGAGGCACGAAAGACGCGATTCTGCGGCGCTTGCAGATGGCCCGTTAGAGGTAGATTTCGCCGCGCATGATTTCCACCGAGTTGCCGCCGACGCGAACGTTTACTACGCGGTTATCGCTGCTCTTGCCATCGAAAGAAGCGCGCACGAAAATCCGGCTCGGGCGTTTCATTTCGATGCCTTGTTCGATGAGTACGCGCTCGTCGGGCTTGGCCACGCCGTGGGCGACCATCCATGCCGCCGCGCAACCTGCGGCGGAGCCGGTGGCCGGGTCCTCGCCGTTGTAGAAGAGCATGCGGGCGTGGAGGCGGGCTTCGCGATCGATGGTCTCGCGGGTCACGAAGTAAAAAAACTTTCCTGAGCTCTTGGCGAGGTACTCGGAGGCGCGGCTCAAGTCGATGCGCGAGAAGTTTTGCATCACCGCCAGCGACTTCAGCGGAGCCACGGTGAAGGGAACTCCGGTGGAAACAGTTTGAATGGGCAGCGAGTCGTCGAAGTCTTGCGCGGCTAGTCCAGTTGCGCGGGCGACCGCTTCGCGATCATGCTGTATGCCGAAGGTTGGGTCAATCTGCGTCATCTCGCCGAAGGCAGGCTGGCCGATCGAGTCTTCAAAATGGACCGGCACTTTGCCGACATTCAATTCAAGCGTGATGTTGTTCGCGCCGCTTTGGCCGCGCAAGGCGAATGCCGTGCCCAGCGTGGGATGGCCCGCGAAGGGTAGCTCTTCCTGCACCGTGAAGATGCGCACGCGAACACCGCGCTCGCGCTCGGTGGCGGCGTCGCGCGGCAGGATGAATGTGGTCTCGGAGAGATTCATCTCCTTGGCGATCGACTGCATCTCTGCGTCGGTTAGGCCGCGGCCGTCGAGGATTACGGCGAGAGAGTTGCCTTCGAGCGGACGCGAAGAGAATACGTCCCATTGCGTCATTGACAGGCGACGTGGTGATTGGGGCATGAATTGACTCCAGGAAGAGCGCACCGCAGAGGCTAAAGCCCGCATCTTGACTGGCTCGGGACGGCACGGCTGAAGCCGTGCCCTTCCCGGCCTATTTCGCGACGACAGTTTTTACGCGGCTGTCTTTTTCTGGTGCGTGGAGCTTGCATCCACCGCGGCGTCTTTGCCCAGGAAGTTCAGCAGCGCGCTATTCACTTCGTCGGCATGCGTCCAGGTTATGCAGTGCGGCCCGTCTTTTATCACCACGAGGCTGGCTCCTTTGATCAGCTTGGCCGTTCGCTCTCCCGAGGCTGTGATGGGCAGGATGCGATCGGCGTCGCCCTGGATGACCAGCGTGGGCACGTCGATTTTGCTGACGTCGTTGCGGAAATCCTCATGCCAGGTTGGAACGCAGGCGAGGCTGGCGGTGGCCGAAGCTCCGGCAGCCACGTTCCAACTGGCCTGCACAACTTGTTCGCTCACGCGCTTGCCTAGAAAAACGTCCGTGTTGTAGAAGTTCTTGAAAAAGTCAGTGAAGAACGCGTAGCGGTCTGCGGCGACGGCTTTCTCGATGCCTTCGAAGACGCTGGCGTCTACACCTTCGGGATTCTCGGGCGTCTTCAGCAGAAATGGCGGGACGCCGGAAATGATTACAGCCTTGCTCACTCCCTTCGATCCATATTTGCCGAGGTAACGCGCTACCTCGCCGCCGCCCATCGAGAAACCAGCGAGTGAGAAGTCACGCAGTTTGAGTTTGGTCACGAGGTTGTGCAGATCCTCGGCGAAGGTGTCGTAGTTGTAGCCGGCGGTGGGCTGGCTGGATTTGCCGAAGCCGCGGCGGTCGTAAGTGATGACGCGGTGGCCTGCGCCCAAAAGAACTGGCAGTTGCTTCTCCCAGGATGCGCCGCTTAGAGGATATCCGTGAATCAGGACGATGGGCTTGCCGGCGCCGTGGTCCTCGTAGTAGAGATCGATGTTGACGGAGTTTTCTTTTCCGACGGTAACGTAGGGCATTGGCTTCTCCTTTTTCTCGTTTCGTGCGGTTGAGGTTCAGGTTGATATGGAGGTTTGCAAGAACAGCTCTAAAAGTTAGAGGATGCTGGGGGCTGCTTTTGCGATGCAGGAAAACTTTGGTGACGGCTCTGCTGGCAGTAGATGGCATCCTAAATCTTCAACCACAGAGGGCACGGGGTTACATAGGGTAGATCGAAGCGGTGACGTAACTTTGATTGTGTAAAAAGCGAGAGGGTGTAAGTTGGCTTTGGCCTAGCAAGCTAAAGCCTTTCCGAAAGGAGACCTACACCCATGGCGAAGATAATCCCAATCACGGAGCATTACCAACATTTTCTGGCGGAGATGAAAGAGAGTTTCTGGGGCGATGTGTACGGCGAGACGAAACGGCTGTGGAAAGAGCGTTTGGAGGCGGATTCGCGGCGGGAGCGGGACCGGTATGCGGTGCGCGAAGTGTATCAGCGGCGGAGCAGCCGGCGGCAGCCCTATCGCAATGGCTACTACGAACGGGATTTCGTGACTCGGTTGGGGACGATCCGGCTGCGGGTGGCGCGCACCCGCGGGAAGAGTTTTCTGCCGCGTGGGCTAGAACCTTTTCAGCGGCGCGCCGAAGATGTGTCGATGCTGATTCGGGAGGCGTTTCTGCGCGGCCTCTCGACGCGGCAAGTGGGGCGGGTGGTGGCCACGGTGAGCGAAGAAGTGGTGAGCCCGCAGACGGTGTCGAAGCTGACGCGGGATCTGGACGAGGTGGTGCGCCAGTTTCACCAGGCGCGGTTAGAAGACAACTACGCGTATCTGTTTTTGGACGGAGTGAGCTTGCGGGTGCGGCGTCCGGCGGGGCGCAAGCGGGTGCAGATGCTGGTGGCCTACGGAGTGCGGCGCGACGGCACGCGCCATCTGCTGGCGTTCTTGCGGAGTCAGGGCGAAAGCCAGGCGGACTGGGAAGGGCTGCTGCAGGATATGTATCGGCGCGGACTGGAGGGCAAGGCGCTGGGTCTGATCGTCACCGACGGCTGCGCCGGCCTGGCGGCGGCGATTCGCACGGTGTATCCGCGCGTGCGGCATCAGCGTTGCTGGGCGCACAAGATGCGCAACATTTTGGAGAAAGTGAAGAAGGCCGATTTCGACGCGGTGAAGCAGGACGCACAAGCCATCTACCAAGCCGAAAGCCGCGCCCATGCCGAGGCCGCTTTTCGCGCCTTCCGCGCCCGCTGGCGGGGAAACTACGGTCCCATGGTGCGCCAACTGGAGCGCGATCTGCCGGGCTGCTTTCGGTGTTCGCTTTCCCCGCGCACCTGCGTAAGAAGCTGCGCACCACTAACGTGATTGAACGCTGCTTCGTGGAAGTGCGCCGCCGCACCCGGCCCATGGTTTGTTTTGTGAATGTAGCTAGTGTCGACCGCATCCTCTACTCCATCTTCCAGAGATTCAACCTGGAATGGAAAACCCGCACCCTCAACCTATTTACACAGGCAGCTTGACATCACCGATCGAAGCATCGCGGTTGACAGCGTTGGTGCAGAATTCTATCCTAACTTGGTGTCTTGCCCCTCCAACGTCTGCGCCCCTTGTTGTTGCATGGGTTCGCCGCCGCGCGGGTAGGGAGCGACTCTGGATTTTCTTCCCACCCACCCGGCGACTGGGTGGGATTCGTTTTTATGCGACCTTTAAGCAGGATTAACAGACTCGGCCAGCGAGGTTTTGCCACTTCGAGCGAATTAAAATTAACGAAATCGATTTCAACAAGGAGAAAACTATGAGCACCGCAATTGCAACCGAGATCACCGGCAGAATTCCCCGCATCAACGACACTGCGCCTGACTTCACGGCCGAGACCACGCAGGGCACGATTCACTTTCACGAATGGATTGGCGACGGCTGGGCGATTTTGTTTTCGCATCCCAAAGACTTCACGCCGGTGTGCACCACCGAACTGGGCTACATGGCAGGACTGCAGCCGGAATTCGCCAAACGCAATACGAAGATAATCGGATTGAGCGTGGACCCAGTGAGCAGCCATGGCAAATGGGCCTCCGATATTGAAGAAACGCAGGGGCACAAGGTGAACTATCCGATGATCGGGGACCCCCAGTTGAAGGTTGCCAAGCTGTATGGCATGTTGCCGGCTGAAAGCGGGACCACTTCCGAGGGCCGTACGGCGGCGGATAATGCAACGGTGCGCACGGTGTTCGTGATCGGTCCCGATAAGAAGATCAAGCTTCAGCTTGCCTATCCCATGAGTACGGGCCGCAATTTCGACGAGATACTTCGCGTGGTCGACTCGATCCAGTTGACGGCGAAGCACAAAGTGGCCACACCGGTGAACTGGAAGCCGGGCGACGAGGTGATCATTCTGCCTTCGGTATCGAACGAGGAAGCGCAACAGAAATATCCGGGAGGGTGGAAGTCGCCGAAGCCGTATTTGAGGATTGTGCCGCAGCCGAAGTGACGCAGAAAGTCGGGGGCGGGCCGCCGGCTGGAAAAAAATCAAGCCACGGATTTGCGCGGATTCACACGGATCTTTGGTTTGCTGATACGCTCGTTACGATTCGTAGACAGCGAAGACCGTGGCTTGTGGAAGCGCATGCGGTCCGGTGATCGTCCCGGTCTTCAAAACCGGCGGGCGGCAGGTCTTCCTGTCGCCGGTGGGTTCGACCCCCACTCGCTTCCGCCATTTTTCAAACCCTGGGTCAGGCGCTGCCGGCGTTGGTCAGAGCATCGAGGGCAGACATCAGGTTGGGAAACACCAGGAAAAATGGCTCCAACTTTGTAATTTCAAACAACTGTTTCACGCGTGGGTTGATTCCGCTCAAGGCCATCCGTCTGCCGGATTTTTGGCAACTCACATAGGTTCCGACTAGAGATCCCAGTCCGGTCGAATCCATGTAGGGAACGTGGCTTAGATCGAGAATAATGGTTCCGGCATTTTCTGATCGCAGGGCATTTTGGAAAGGCTGCGTAGTGCCCGCCGTCAACGGCCCGGTCAGGCGCAAGACGCGTTGTTCGGGGTTCGCGCCTTCAAAGCGCTCGATGGTTAGTGGCTCTGACAGCATTTCGAATTACTACCTCTGGAGATGCCTGGCCTGTTTGCCGAGACTGTACGAACCGCGGGATGCCGTCCGCATAATACTATGCGGAACGAAACTTGGGACCGCCTTTCGCGACTGCCCTTTGTCTGCACTCTCTCGACTCTCACGGCATTAGTTAACCGGCCGCCTCGCTTCGCCCGGCTGAACCCTTCGGCTCCGCTCAGGGCAGGCTCACGAGGCGCCCGTTCCCACACGGGTTGGGCGGCCCGATGCGGCTGTCTCCACATGAGCATCTTGCAAGCCGGGACTTGGGTTCCGCTGCTCACACCTTCACGCCAGCCTCGCGCAGCAGTTCCAGCTTTAAGCGCTTCTTCACGTCGCTATCGACGAACATCACGCCATGATGCTGGCGAACGGGATGGATCTCGGTTCCCTCCATGCAGGCGCTTGATTCGGGCACGGTGCCGTCGCCGGCCAGTTCGGAGGATGAGCCAACCCTGCGGCACAGGCCAGCCGCGTCGCATTCGAAGCGGACCTTGGTGGTCGTCTTCAGTCCATAGCCGAAGATGCAGACGGTGGGCACGGTGGAGTGAGCGGGGAGTTCGGCGCGAAACTCACGCGCTGCGGCCAGCAGTCCCCGCCGCTGTTCCGGCAGCCAGCTTCCGTTTCCTACCACATCCAAATGCGATCCTGCTGGAGAGGTAACACAGGGATACGCGGGCAGCAACTGATACGTGGACGGCCATGAAGCCATGGCCTCGCGGAATTTGCGATCGAGCAGGCCGAGGGGAGTCAGATGCACACCCTGCATCATGGTCACTAAGGTTTCGGGCGCGCCGGAATGCGGGCCACCCATGAGCACGAGCCGGCCGATTCTCTTCCCGCCGCCGAGACACTCCACATAATAGCGGCTGACCAGGCAGCCCAGACTGTGCGCGACAATCGTAATCGGCGCGGCGACCTTCCATTCGTCAAGAACCGCGGCCAGCTTGCGGGCGCTCGCCCTCGCGTCTTGTCGGGAGTCGTAGGCAAACTCCAGCAAGTCCCGGCCCCGCTCATAACCCAGATCCTCCACCAGATAATCAGTCAGGCCGCCATACTGCTGCATCTTGATGAAATTCGGAATGATGACGACTTCATCCAACAGGCCGCGCGGCTCCGAGCGGAGTGGACATGGCCAACTCTTCCACGTGCGTGAGCAGGTAGCGGACATTGGGCCAGACCAGTTGCTTGCCACGCCACAACTTGGAGCCTCCGAGACCCGGCACGATGACAACGGGGCGGCGCGCGGGCTTGAGCGCCTGGTCGATTATGGTGAGATCGTCGCAGGAGAAGCGCGCCTTATAGATGAGCCGCGCATCCCCGATGCGGATGGCGTCGCCATCCGCCAGCACGTGCTTGTCTTTATCTATGCGCACGCCGCCGACCCGGGTGCCATTGCCGCTGTTCAAGTCCTGAATCGCGAAACCATCGCCGCGGCGCTCGACGCGGGCGTGGCGGCGCGAAACTCCGGGGCGGTCAAGCACGAGATCGTTCTCAGGCAAACGCCCGATGGTCAGCGTGTCGCGATCGAGCGCGACCTCCCAGGTTTTGCCGGCGGCGCGCACTGCCAGCCGGGCGACGTTCGTTTCCTCCACTTCCATTTGCAGGGAAATGTGCGAGAGCGCAGTGTCGACGTCGGCAATGGTGTCGAGCCGGGTCACCTGCTCCTCGGCTGCGGAAGCGCCCGCTTCGAAGCGCGCGGATGACGCCGCCCACCACCACGGTGTCGCCGGAGTGGAGCAGGCGGCGCTCCACGCGTACGCCGTTGATCCACGTGCCGTTAGGCGACCCGGCATCGACCAAGGTACAGCCCGACGCGGCGCACTCGATGAAGGCATGCCGGCGCGATACTTTGAGATCGCGCACGACGATGTCGCTGTTGGAGGCGCGCCCGATCGTGACCCGGGCCTTCGATAAGGTGAATTCCTGCCGGTTGTTCTCCGGCAGCAGCAGGGTGAGTCTTCCGTAGTTTCCCGGAATTAATGCCCCGCTGCCGAGATCGGCCTCTGGATGCTCCTGATCCCCCATAGGGAGATAGCTTACCGCAGCGCGTCGCCTTCAGCTGCGCGATTCGCATCAGGATGCCAGGTGGCTTTGTGCAGTGGAAATGTCTGTGGAAATCTTTCCCCTGCTAATAAATTTTGGGAATTTCCGCGAAAGATGCAGGTGTATGATCATCTTCCAACAGCCAACCAAGAGTCCGGGTGCGCATTGCGGGACGCAATCGGCCTAGAGTAGTGAGGGACGATCATTTATGGCAATGAATCAATCATCCGAGGAAGAGCCGCGTCCTGCGGCGATCGAGAAAAAAGCTTACGAGAAGCCGAGCTTTCGCTACGAGCAGGTCTTTGTGACCTCGGCGCTGTCTTGCGGCAAGATCATCAGCAGTCAGCACGGCTGCAACGCGAATACCTCAGCTTCATGACGCAGCCCGACAGCGCCATGCCGGATGGAAGCGCCGTGAAGTGCGAACTGGCGGCGGAGGTTCTGCGCTTATTCGGCACATTTCGTTTCGCCGCGACTGGCTGGAGCATGCTGCCTTCTATCTGGCCTGGGGAGACTTCGGTGGTCGAGCGGATCGAACCCGAGCAGGTTCGCATTGGGGAACTGGTTCTGGTGAGGCGCGAAGGCAGGCTCTGCGCTCATCGCGTCATTGGGACGGCCGGCGATTCTCGGAATCCGCAGTGGATTACACAAGGAGATGCGCTGCCCGTGCCGGATCATCCCGTTGCTGGGAACGAGTTGCTTGGCCGCGTCGCTTACGTGATCCGGGCGGGAAAGTGCGTTGCAGTGCCCACGGAGTTGAGTGTGCCGGCGAAAGTAGTCGCAAAGATTGTGCGATCGTTTTTCGCAGCCAGCGCCCTCGTCTATCTGCATTCTTTAGTTCGAGCCCCAGAAATATCGCGTACAAGGGAATCGGTGCTTCCGTGCCAGGGCTAGCCACACAAGTCGAGCGTTACAGCGTGGTGATTGCGATCGGCGGTGTCCCCGTCCGGGTGAACACGGCTGATGCGGATTTTCTTGCGCTGCTGGAAGAGCGCTACGCCGGGTTCGTTATTGCGGCAACCGGCGAGGAAACACGGGCGGAATTCGAGTTCGATGTGGACCTGGCCGCGTCTGCCTTCGCCGATCCGGAGGCGGCTGTGAGCGTCACGCACCGCTCTGGCCGTTGGCTCATGCAGCGGGGTGATTTCCGCGCCGAGTGGAATCCTGCGGCGCGCCGTGGCTGGATTCGCCAGACCGCGAATCCTTATTCGATCGACGCCGTGCTGCGCATCACGCATACGCTAGTACTTGCCCGGCAGGGCGGATTTCTCTTGCATTCGGCCAGCGCCATCCGCAACGGGAAAGCATTTTTATTTGCGGGCGTATCGGGAGCGGGGAAGACGACCATCTCGCGGCTCGCCCCCGCTGACGTTACTCTGCTTACTGATGAGATCTCGTACGTCCGCAAAGTGGACGCTTCCGCGAAGAGTGAAGGCTATGTTGCGTTCGGCACGCCCTTCACCGGGGAACTGGCGAAGCTGGGCGAGAATACGTCGGCGCCGGTGGCCGCGCTTTATTTGTTGGCGCAGGGCCCTGAGAATCGCATCGAGCCGGTGGGTGCGGCTGATGCGGGGCGCGAACTTCTGGCCAACATGCTTTTCTTTGCCGAAGATCAGGAGATGGTTCACCGGGTATTTCAGGCTGCGTGTGACTTCGTCCATCGCGTGCCGGTTTTCAGTCTTGCGTTTATGCCGGATGCGCGCGTATGGGAGATGATTGGATGAGCATGACTACGAAACGCTATATCGCACGCAGTCCACGCATCGCCGCCCGCATGCTGGGGGAAGAGATGCTGGTCATGGCGGGGCAGGGGTCGACGCTGTTCACGCTGAACCCTACCGCGACCATTCTCTGGCAAGCAGCCGATGGGGCCACGCCTCTCGATGAGATCGTCGAGCGCCGCATCTGCACCGAATTCGAAGTGCAACCCGAAGAAGCCTTGCGTGACGCCGAAGCGCTGGCCGAGGATTTGGCGAAGCACGGCATTCTGCTGATCTCAGAGCAGCCCATCTCGAAGCCGGTCGCGTCTGTGCAGGGGTTAGAACAGGGGTTAGAACAGGGGTCAGGACAAAAACGATGAGCGCCTTAATGCAGGACGTGAGCGAGCGGGCGCTGCGGCTGGGCGTTCCTCTCAGCGTGCAACTGGATCTCACCTATCGCTGCAACGAGAAGTGCATTCACTGCTACCTCGACCATGACGATCACGGCGAGATGACCACGATTGAGATCAAGCATTTGCTCAAGGAGATGGCCGACGCCGGCGTTTTCATCCTCACCCTGAGCGGCGGCGAGATCTTCCTGCGCAAGGATCTTTTCGAAATTCTGGAATACGCGCGCGCCCTCACGTTCTGCATCAAGCTCAAGACCAATGCCGTGCTGATTCGCGAAGCGCAGGCGGCGCGCCTGCGTGATCTCGGCGTGGAGTCGGTTCAGATCAGCATTTACTCGCACCGGCCCGAGGTGCATGACGCCATCACGAAAGTTCCAGGCTCGCTGCGGCGCTCGATCGCTGCGATTCGGTTTCTGCGGGCGCAGGGCTTGAAGGTCGTCATCGGCAATGTGCTGATGACCCAGAACATGCAGGATTATCACGGGGTGCGGGCGCTGGCCGAGGAGATCGACGCCAGATACACTCTCGACCCGACGATCACCCCGATGATGGATGGCGACCGTTCCATCCTCAAGCTCAATGCGGACGAATCCGCGCTGCACAATCTGTTTCGCGATGAGTATTTTGTCGGCAACGCCGAAGAGTTCTGCGCGCCGCCGCCCGCGCCCAATGACAATGAAGAGAGCATGGCGTCCTTGCCGTGCAGCGCCGGCCACACCGCCTGCTACGTTTCTCCTTACGGCGAGTTTTATCCCTGCGTTCAGTTTCCCTTGTCGTGCGGCAATGTGCGGCAGCAGCGCTTCATCGATATCTGGCGCAACTCTGAGAAGCTGAAAGAGGTTCGATCGATTCGCTTGCGCGATCTTTCCAGTTGCTCGCAGTGCGCGCACGGCTCGACCTGCACTCGATGCCCCGGCTTGGCGTTTATGGAAGGGAATATGCGCGGGCCTTCTACGGCGGACTGTGAGAAATCCTACGCGCGGACCGGGATTCCGTCGGTTAATTTGCTGGCGAAGAAGCTGGCGAATAAAGAGAAGGCCTCGCCGCCGCGGCTGGTGCAGATTCAGATCGTCCCTGCGATCACGGGCAGCAGATTATCCAGCATAGGCGCCTAGGGGGCCGCGGGAGCGCGGTGTAAGATCCCTAGCCGAAAGGCTATGCGCGAATTTACGTTTCTTTGCCTTCCTTCAAATCTCTCAGTCATGCGAAATTAGTTGCATGCCTCTCGTCATTCGTCCGTCACGAATTCATTCGGCTGGCGTGTTCACCACCACGCCAATTCGCAAAGGTACCCGCATCGTCGAGTATGACGGTCCACGCATCACCCCGGAAGAAGCCGACCGGTTGTACGACGGCGCCCCCCGCACTTACCTGTATGGTTTAGAGGACGGCAGGACAGTGATCGACGGGGAAGGGCTGGGCGCTTACCTGAACCATTCCTGCGATCCCAACTGTGAGATCGATGAAATCAAGAACCGGGCGTGGATCTTTGCCATTCGCGACATCGCCGCCGGTGAAGAACTGCTTTGGGACTACAACCTCTATGACGACGAAGACCCCGCGCCCTGCCACTGCGGTTCGCGGAAATGCCGCGGGACAATGTATTCGCGGGAATGGATGGCCAAGATGCGGCGCAAGGCGCAGAAGAAGAAGTCCGCGGAGCAAGCAAGGTATAAGTCTACGAGCGGCATTCGCTAACGGCCCTTTATGCTTCCTGCCTTCCCGTGTTCCCGCCAACCCTCGATAATCAAATACAGCACTGGGATGAAGAAAAGATTGAGCAGGGTCGACATGATCATGCCGCCGAATACGGTTGTGCCCACGGAGTGACGCCCGTTTTCACCCGCTCCCGTGGCGAACACCAGGGGCACGACGCCGAGAATGAACGCTAACGAAGTCATCAGAATCGGCCGCAAGCGAATGGTTGCCGCTTGCACTGCGGATTCCACCAGCGGTATGCCGCGCTCCCGCAATTGTTCGGCGAACTCCACGATCAGAATCGCGTTCTTGCTGGAGAGTCCGACCAGCATCACCAGTCCCACCTGGCAGAAAACGTCATTCTGCAAGCCGCGGATGTACTGCGCTCCCAGCGCTCCCAGCAGCGCCATGGGCACGGCCAGCAGCACGATGAAGGGCAACACAAAGCTCTCATATTGCGCGGAGAGCGTCAGGTACACGACCAGCGTTCCCAAACCAAACAAGATCAGAGAGGTTCCGCCGGCCTGCAATTCTTCGAGTGACAGCCCCGTCCAACTGTAGCTGAAACCCTGAGGCAGCTTCTTGGATAACTGTTCCATGCCCGCGATCGCCTGCCCCGAGCTGTAACCCGGCGCGGCCGAGCCATCGATTTCAGCCGAGCGGAAGAGGTTGTAATGGCTGATCACCTGTGGCGTGGTGGTTTGCGCGATGCTGATCAAGTTATCCAGAGGCACCATCGCGCCGCTATCGGAGCGCACGTAGTACTGCTTCATGTCTTTCGCTTCCGAGCGGAACTGCTTGTCCGCCTGCACGTAAACCCGGTACGACCGGTTACTGAAAGTGAAATCGTTCACGTAGGATGAGCCCATGTACACGCCGAGCGTGTCGGTGATCTGCGACAGCGGCACATGCAGGCTCTTCGCCTTCTCGCGGTCAATGGTCACCAGATATTGCGGATCGTTCGCGGTGAAGGGCGAGTAGAGCCCCACCAACTCCTTGTGTTGAGCGGATTGCTCCATCAACCCGCGCGTCGCATTGTAAAGTTCCTCAAGAGTGTGTGCGGACTGATCCTGCAGGATGTACTGAAATCCACCGAATTGCCCGAGCCCGTTGATCTCAGGAGGCAGCGCCGCAAAGACGATTGCCCCTGAGACTGAAAACAGCCTCGGACGAATCCGGTTCAGAATAGCCGAAGCGGTGTGTTCTTCGCCCTTGCGCTGAGAATAAGGCTTGAGAGGAACGAAGATAATGCCCTGGTTCGACGCGCTGCCGGAGAAGCTGAAGCCGGCCACGGAAAAAGTTCCCTCGGACTCCGGAATATCGCTCAGCAAGGCGGAAACCTGTTTACCGATCGCCTTGGTGTATTCGAGCGATGCGCCGGACGGCGCCTGGACGACAATGATCAGGTAACCCTGATCTTCATCCGGAACGAAGCCGGTGGGGACGCGCGTAAATACGAAGTAAGTAAGCCCCAGCCCCGCGAAGAAGACCACAGCCGCCGCGAACTTGTAATCCAGCAGGTGGTGCAGCAGGCGACGGTAGCCGCGGGTGAGGACGGAGACGCCGTCGTCAAACTTTCGCAGCCACCACCACTTTTCCCGATGGGGGCCGCTCAGAAAAATCGCCGCCAGCACGGGAGCCAGAGTGAGCGCGTTGAAGGCGGAAATGGCGATGGAAAATGCGATGGTCAGCGCAAACTGGCGGAACAGGATGCCGGTCGTCCCGGGAAAGAATGCGACCGGCACAAACACGGCAACCAGCACCAGCGAGGTCGCGATGACGGCGCTGGTAATCTCAGCCGTGGCGGCAGCCGCCGCTTTATGGGAATCGTGTTCGCCCTCAGCGATGTGGCGCTCAATGTTTTCAATCACGACGATGGCGTCGTCGACGACCAGGCCGGTGGCCAGCGTGATGCCGAACAATGTCAAAGTGTTGATGGAGAAACCCAGCAACTTCACAAACATGAAGGTGCCGATGAGCGAAACCGGAGTGGCGATGAAGTGAATCATCGTCGTCCTCCAGTCGCCCAAGAAGATAAAGATCACCAGGATGACCAGCAGGATCGCCCCACCTACCGTGTAGACCACGTCACGAATCGATTCCTTCACTGCGTCCGTGACGTCGAATGCCAGCTTGTAGCGCATCCCGGGGGGAAAGTTCTGCGAAAGCCGCTGCAGTTCGGCGATGGCGCGGCGGTCGACATCGAGAGCGTTCGCGGTGGAAAGCTGCGTGACACCAATGCCGACCGCATCCTGTCCATTGAATTGCAGGTCTGAACTGTAATCTTCCGAGCCCAGTTCGGCGCGGCCCACATCCCTGAGCCGGACCAAAGTTCCGTCCGCATTGGTCTTCAGAATGATGTTGTCGAACTGGCTGGCTTCGCTGAGCCGCCCCACGGCCCGCACGCTGATCTGATACTGCTGCCCTTCCTTGGCGGGTTGCTGGCCAACCTGGCCGGCCGCAACTTCCACGTTCTGTTCCGAGAGAGCGCTTATCACATCCGGCGCCGTTAGACCCCGTCCCGCCAAGCGCCCTGGATCAAGCCACAAGCGCATGGAATATTTGCGTTCGCCGAAGACGATCACATCGGCCACGCCCGGAATGCGCTTCAGCGCGTCCCGGACGTAAATGTCGAGGTAATTGCTCATGAAGAGCGTGTCGTATTTGTTGTTATCGGCGATCACCGCGGCGCCGAATACGAAGTTCTCCGAGCTTTTCGCGGTCGTGATTCCAACATTCTTTACGGCGGCGGGCAGGCGTCCTTGCGCCGTGTTGACGCGGTTCTGGATGTCGACGGTGGCCAGATCGGGATTACGGCTCAGATCAAACGTGACCGTAATGTTGCTCGATCCGTCGTTGCCGCTGGTGGAGGTCATATATTTCATGCCCTCCGCTCCATTGATCTGCTGCTCCAGAGGAATGGTGACGGCGCTCTCCACCGTTTGTGCGCTGGCTCCCGTGTAGAAACTGGAAACTCCCACCTGCGGCGGAGCCAGATCGGGAAATTGGGCGATGGGGAGCGTGGGAATCGCGGCTGCGCCCGCCAGAATAATCAGCAGCGCGCAGACTGTCGCAAATACAGGACGCCGGATAAAGAATTCAACGAACATAAGGAATTAGGCTTCGGGCTTCGGCTTTCGGGCTTCGGGCTTCGGCTCAAGCAATTAGCAATTAGAAATCGGCAATTGGCACTCAGCGCTCGGCCAGTCCAACAGCTTCCCGGGATTGGGCTACACCTTCCCCGGCTAATTGCTAACTGCTAATTGCTGACTCCTGAATTACCAGAACACTGCGACCTAAGAGCCGAGGCCCGAAGCCCGAAAGCCGAAGCCCAGAGGCCGAAAGCCCGACTCTAGCTCTGCGGAATGACCGGCGCACCATCCAGCAGGAACTGGGTTCCCGAGACGATCACTTTGTCGCCGGGTTTGAGGCCCTCCTGGACTTCATAATCGTTCCCCACGGTCTGGCCTATCTTCAGCGGCTTCTGTCGCGCCACGTAGGAACCGCCCTTCTGCGGCTCGGCCACGAAGGCAAAGTACTGACCTGCCAGCCGCGACACGGCCAGAATCGGCACCTGCGGGTTCTGGTGCGTTCCCCACACAATGCGAGCGCGGATGAATTGCGACTGGCGCAGCAAGTCTTTGCTGTTGGGGATGCGCGCTTTCACCAGCACCGTCTGTGTCGTGTTGTCCACCTCCGGCGAAACGAAGCTCACGCGAGTGTCAGCCAGCACTTTGCCGTCGCTATCCAGCACCTGCACCGGCAGGTCCAACTTGAGTTGCGAGGAGCGCTCCACCGGCACATACACGTAGACTTCAAGACTGCCGGGCTTGTCCACGGTGGTGAGTTGGGTCGTGACCGCGACCCGGTCGCCGACGCGCACCGGAATGTCACCGACAATTCCGCTCCAGGGCGCAACCACGCGGTAGTAATGCAGTTGCACTTGCTGCTCGCGCACTTGAGCATCGAGCGAGTCCATTTGGGCCTGAGCCGACTCCATCGCGGTCTTGGCCTGGTCGAGATCCTGCTTGCTCACAACTCCCGCGGCATAGAGTCCCTGGGCGCGCACATACTGCTGCTTGGCATAACTCAGGTTCGCCTGCTGCGCCGCTCGCGCACTTTCCTGGCTCTTGACCGTGGCTTGCTGCTTGAGCGGATCGATTTCCATCAGCGGCGCGCCGGCGCTGACCGCCTCGCCGGAGCGCACGAAGATCTTAACGATCTGACCCTCTACTTGCGGCATCATCACGGCAGAATCGCGCGACTTCAGCGTGGCCACGTATTCGCTGGCGTCATTCACGGCGGTAGGGCGCGCCTCTTGCACTTTCACCGGCATAGCGGGGACGCCGCCGGCCGCCTGAGCACTCGGCTCGGCGTGGCTCGAGCACGCGAGGGTCGCTCCGCTGGCCGAAAGCGCTACAAGTAGAAGGCTCCGGGATAAATGATCACGAAATTTCATCAACATGAATTTACCATTGAACCGCCCAGCCGAGCGCGACGAGTTGGCTGTCGTCCGAACGGCGAGGTTCCCAGGCGGACTGCTCCGCCACATTAGACGAGGGCGCCATCCGGGTGGTTAGCCTCCGGTCAGAAGATAAAGATTATTGGGAGCTTCATTCGGACGCAAAATAATCGCCGCACGCCAGTGAACAAATGGAGAAGGCCGGAAAAAGCGGACTGAAGCGCAATTGAACTGCGGCCCTTCGTCCTTCGAGCATTCCACTTCTGCTACATTGTTGCCCTATGGAGAAGACTCCCGCCCAGCCCTTCCGCGGCTTTGCCAGCGACAACAACGCCGGCGTGCATCCTGAAATTCTGGAGGCCATAGCCCGCGTGAACCAGGGCCACGTGGTCGCCTACGGCGACGATGCCTACACGCGTTCGGCAGTCAAGAAATTCGAAGAGCACTTCGGACCGGACATCGCCGTCTTTTTTACATTTAACGGAACGGGGGCGAATGTCTTGAGCCTGCAAGCCCTGACCCGGTCGTTTCACTCGATCCTATGCAGCGATTATGCCCACATCTATACCGACGAATGCGGCGCGCCGGAAAAACACACGGGCTGCAAGCTGATCCCGCTGCCGCATCTGGATGGCAAGATCACGCTGGAATCCGTTCGCCACGCCTACCACGGCATCGGCGATCAACATCACTCGCAGCCCCGCGGCATCTCGATCACACAGGCCACGGAGATGGGCACCGTGTACCACCCGGAAGAAATTCAGGCGCTCGCCCGCTTCGCACACGAGCGCGGCATGTTCCTGCACATGGATGGCGCGCGCATCGCTAATGCCGCGGCCTCGCTCGGCCAAACGCTGCGCCAGGCTACCCGCGATTTAGGCGTGGACGTGCTCACTTTCGGTGGCACGAAGAATGGAATTCTGGGCGGCGAAGCGGTGGTGTTTTTTCGCCCCGAAGACGGCCAGAACTTCCTCTACCTGCGCAAGCAAAGCATGCAATTGGCCTCGAAGATGCGCTTCATCGCAGCGCAATTCGAGGCTCTGCTGACCAACGACCTTTGGCGGCGCAGCGCCGAACACGCTAACCGCATGACTCGTGCGCTGGAAAAAGAACTCCGCCGCATCCCCGGAGTCAAAGTTGTTTGGAAGGTCGAGGCCAACGGGGTCTTCTGCCAGATCCCGCGCCACGCCATCGATAAGATCAAACAGCAATATTTTTTCTACGTTTGGATCGAGGAAGAATCGATCGTGCGCTGGATGTGCTCGTTTGACACCACGGAAGACGACATCCGTAAGTTTGTCGAGGTGGTTGCGGAGGCGGTGAAAGGCGGATGAGCGGTTCTCGACTCCCCGCTTGACGGTTGCTTTTTGCCCCACCTTTGACTAAATTTAGCATTCGCTCACTGCTTAAGCATTCAACCGGGTTGCTGGATCCCAGGAGTTCTTGATGAGCCGGAAGTGGTTCAGCCTTTGCGCTCTTATCGCTGTCGCGGCGTTTTTCTTCAATCTTTCCAGCTGCGGATTTAACCAGCATCTGACTTCGATCTCGATCACGCCAACCGGAGCCATGTTCGGAGCAGTCGATAACACCCTTTTTGTAAACTTCACGGCCTCGGGAACCTACGCTCATCCGCCGGAAACCAAGGACATTACGAATCTCGTGACCTGGGTGTCGGACACGCCGCAAGTGGCTCAGGTCACCAGCGCGGGAGCAGTCAGCCCCAACACAAACTGCGGATCGGCAAACGTTTATGCCACGTACTATGACAACCCCAGTCAGGTCACCAGCAACGAAGCCCACATTATCGTAAACGGCCCAGCCGCTTTGGGCTGCACGCCGGCCGGTCCCCAGCCGATTCTCACGGTCGACTTTGCCGGTTTGGGCACGGGAACCGTCACGGGCGCAATCAATTGCTCGAGCCCGTCGTCTTGCAGCGAACAATTCACTACCGGGCAGACAGTTACGCTGACGGCAGCTCCCACTGGCGGATCGATGTTTGAGGGTTGGAGCAACTGCACCTCGACCAGCGGGCCCAATAGCTCGGTTTGCAGCGTCACCGTCGAAATCAGCACCACCGTGACCGCTACTTTCAATTAAATGCCGGGGCGCTGAGCCGCAGCCGTGCGGTTACTCGCCCTCACCGAGCAGCTTCCCGAGCGTGGGCTTGTGCTTCTCCGCTTTCTTGTTCTTGTGCGGAACGACTTTCTCGGCAGGGGGTGCGCCGACGCGCTCACGCGCCAACTCTTTTACCGCCTGCACCGCGCGAAACCGCTTCACCTTTTTCTTGCGCGCCATTTTCCCGGTGGACCCTGACATTCATGTTGCCATAGCTTGTAGCGTGCCGACCATGCAATAATCGTGATTTGCAGGTCAAGTTGTTGGTTAAAGTGGTGTTGGCCAACGACCAACGACGAACGGCCAACGACGATTTCATTATGGAAGAACGCGATTTTTTCGACGAGAGCACGCAGAAGAAACCGGCAACGCTGAACTGTCCCCACTGCCACCAGCCCGCCGAGTACGAAGTCACCTGGGTGGTGCGCACCAAGAAACGCCAGCTTGCCGGCCGCGCCGACGAGCGCGACCGCGCCCGCTTCGCCAAAGCCCGCTCCTACATGCTGCGCAAAGATGACCTGATGGGTTGCAAAAATATGCGCTGCCGCAAGCGCTTTGAAATCTCCGGCGTACAGTCGGTGGTCTTCACCGAATAGTTTGGCGGGCTACTCCCAATTGTTCTCCGTTCATTTATACTTATCGGTTTTCCTGTTGCCCCGAAGCCACAGGGATGAAGGAGTCCTGTTTTGAAAATCCTGGTTTGCATGAAGCAGGTGCCGCAAAAAGACGCACCGCTCAAGCTCAACGAAACCGCCGCCTGGATCCGCGAAGACGTCTCGTATGAAGTGAACGAGCCGGACGCCTTCGCGCTGGAAGAGGCGCTGCGCCAGAAAGAAAAGCATACGGGAGAAGTGGTGGTCATCACTTCCGGCCCGGCGCGCGCGCAGCAGGTGTTGCGCGAAGCCCTGGCTAAGGGCGCGGACCGCGCCATTCATCTTGAGGACAACGCCTTCGTCGGCCTCGATGCCTTCAACACCGCCAAGGCCTTCGCCGCCGCCATCAAAGACGAAAAGTTCGATCTGATCTTCACTGGCCTGCAATCCGACGATTACGGCTACGCGCAGACCGGCGTGATCCTGGCAGAGCTGCTGGGCTGGCCGCACGCCACCATCATCATGCAGATCGAGAAAAACGACGCCGGCATCCGCGTGAAGCGCGAACTGGAAGCCGGATTCTTCCAGTTCGTCGACATGCCGCTGCCCGCCGTGCTCACGATTCAATCCGGCATCAACAAGCTGCGCTACGCCACGCTGATCGGCATCAAGCAGGCGAAGAATAAGCCCATTCGCAAAGTAGCGCTGGCTGAGGTGCAGTCGGCAATCGGCGAGAACCTGCAAAAAATTGAACGCCTCTACGTGCCGCAAAAAACAAAGAAGACCGAGCACATCGAAGGCTCGCCAGCCGAGATCGCAAAGAAGCTGGTCGACAAACTGCGCAACGAACTGCGCGTGCTGTAAACGTAGCGCCGGCGTCCCGCCGGCTTTATTGTGAGCTAGAAGCTAGGAGCTAGAAGCTGCCCTTATGCCCGATACCATCTTAGTAGTCGTCGAACAACGCGAAGGCAAACTCAATCGCGTCTCCTGGGAAACCATCGCTGCCGGCCAGGCCATCGCCGCCGCCACGGGTTGGACTCTCGAAGCCGCCGTCGTTGGAGGCACAGCCTCTGCCTTCGCCGCCGAAGTCGCCGCCAAGAAAGTCGCGAAGGTCTACGCAGTCGAATCGCCCAAGCTTGAGCCTTACACGCCCGACGCCTTCGCCGCCGCGCTGAAGCAACTCCTTACCGCGAAGCAACCCAAGCTCGTGCTCATGCCGCACACCTACCAGGTGCGCGACTTCGTCCCCAAGCTCGCCACGGCCATGGGACGCGCCGTCATCAGCGACTGCATCGGCTTCAAGCACGAAAACGGCAAGCTGCTCTTTACCCGCCAGATGTTCCAGGGCAAGTTCGCCGCCGACGTCAGCTTCGCTTCCGGCGCCCCATGGTTCGCCACGTTCCAGAATGGTGCATTTCGTGGAGACAAAGCCGAAGACGGCACCAGCCCCGCCCCAGTTGAAACCATCACGGCCGACATTGCGGATGGCGTAATTCGCAACAAACCGCAGGAAGTATTCAAAGAAGCGAAGCAGGCCGTTGACCTGACGCAGGCCGAAATTATCGTGTCGGTAGGCCGCGGCATCAAGGAGCAGAAAAATCTCGACTTAGTGAAGCAACTCGCCGACGCCTTAGGCGGCGAACTCGCGGCCTCGCGCCCCATCTGCGACAACGGTTGGCTCCCCATGGACCGCCAGATCGGCTCGTCGGGCCAAACCGTCGCGCCCAAGCTGTATTTAGCCCTCGGCATCAGCGGCGCGATTCAGCACATCGTCGGTATGAAGGGTTCGAAGACCATCATTGCAGTCAATAAGGATTCCGAGGCGCCGATCTTTGAGATTGCCGATTACGCCATCGTGGGGAATCTGTTCGACATCGTGCCGCCGTTGACTGAGGAAGTGAAGAAGGTAAGGGCGGGAAGCTAGCACATGCTGATCTTCCGCAAACCCATCGAAGGCGTCGAACGCCCGCAAATGCCCGCCGACGTAGTCATCGTTGGCGGCGGCCCTGCTGGCATGGCATGCGCTCTGCGCTTGTCGCAGTTAGTCGACGCGCATAACGCGCAAAATCCTGATTCTCCCCTCAGCAAAGAAAACATCTACGTGCTCGAAAAAGCCCGCGAGATCGGCCAGCACTGCCTTTCCGGCGCGCTGCTTGACCCGCGGTCCATGCGCGAACTGTTTCCCGGATTCGAAAAGGAAGCCCCACTCGACGCCGAAGTCACGAAAGAAGCCGTCTACTTTCTCACCGAGAAGAGTAAGTTCAAGCTGCCCATCACGCCGCCCCCGCTGCGTGACCACGGCAACTACGTCATTTCGCTCAACCGTTTTGTGAAGTGGCTGGGTGGCAAGGTGGAGGAGACGGGCATCACCATCTTCACGGGATTTGCGGGGTCAGAGTTGCTATTCCACGGCGACCGCGTCACCGGCGTCCGCACCGACGACAAAGGCGTAGACAAAGAGGGCCACCAGAAATCCAACTTCGAGCCCGGCTACGACCTGAACGCAAAAGTAATCATCCTCGCCGAAGGCCCCCGCGGATCTTTGACTAAGCAACTTGTAAACAAATTCGATCTGGCCAAAAATGCCAACCCGCAAACCTACGGCGTCGGCGTGAAAGAACTCTGGGAAGTCCCTGCTGGCCGCATCGCTCCCGGCGAAGTCATCTACACCATGGGCTGGCCGCTCACCACAAAAGAATACGGCGGCGCGTGGATCTACGGCGGCAAAGACAAGGTGGTCTCGCTCGGCTTCGTCACCGGACTCGACTATCCCGACCCGCGCCTCGACCCGCAGCGCGTGCTTCAGGAATTCAAAAAGCATCCGCTCGTCGCGAAGCTGCTTGAGGGCGGCAAGATGATCCGCTACGGCGCTAAATCGATGCCTTACGGCGGCTGGTGGGCGATTCCGCCCGTGGCCGGCAACGGCTGGATGATTCTCGGCGACTCCGCCGGGTTCCTAAACTCCGCGCGCCTGAAGGGAATTCATCTCGCCATCAAGAGCGGCATGCTCGCCGCCGAGACCGCATTCGAAGCTCTGAAGAAAGATGATTCGTCCGCCGGCGCGCTCGCCGCTTACCAGAAAAACGTCGAATCCAGCTGGATCAAGGAAGAGCTCTGGAAAGTCCGCAACATGCACCAGGGATTCGAAAACGGCTTCTACGCCGGCATGTTCCATACCGCCCTGCAGATGGTCACCGGCGGACGCGGCTTGCGCAACCGCTATCCCGCGCACGCCGGTCACGAACATATGCGCAAACTTGCGGAACTCCCCGCCAACGGAGGCGCTGAAGCTCATCTGCTCGGGCCCGCGAAGGGCGACGGCAAACTTACCTTCGACAAGCTCACCGACCTCTACCACTCCGGCACGAAGCACGAAGAAGACCAGCCCGCGCACCTGGTCATCGATGACACCAAGATCTGCAACACCAGATGCGTGAAGGAATTCGGCAGCCCATGCCAGAATTTCTGCCCGGCAAACGTCTACGAAATGGTGGACGACTCCACTCAGCCCAACGGCAAACGCATTAGCCTGAACCCGTCGAACTGCGTCCACTGCAAAACCTGCGACGTCGCCGACCCCTACCAGATCATCACCTGGGTCCCGCCTGAAGGCGGCGGCGGCCCGAATTACGACGGCATGTGAGTGGCGTAGCGAGCTCGGTCGGAGGAAACCTACTGCCGCTGTTTGAGGATGGTAGAAATCGCCTGCGGATTTCGCCGGCCATGCAAAACGGCAATCACGAGAAGAGGCCTTTCCTCGGGCGCGTAGGCGATCAGGTACTCCCGGACCGGTCGAAAGCGCAGCGGCCGCTTGGTAAGATCAGGCCGTTTATGGCCTTGGCGGGGAAAAGGCACGAGGCTGGTGATTGCGTCGAATATCTCCATGCGGAAGCGCCGGGCGGCCGGCACACTGTTGTCCGCAATGTATTCCCATATTTCCGTTATGTCCTGGGCCGCGCCAGGATGAAGATCGAAGCCCGGCTCCGGATTCATTCCGAAGAACGGGGCTTAAGCAGTTCTTCCTCACGCTGCCGCAAGCTGTCGAAGAAAGCTTCGCCATCAATCGGCTTCACTCGGCCGCTCTTGATGTCATCATAACGGCCATCGAGCATTTGCCGCGTGTGCGCCAGTTCTTGCAGATAGCCCACCATCGCGTCCTCGACAAGTTCGTCAGGTGCGCGTCCGGTTTGCGCAGCAAGTTCCTGCAGGCGGGACTCGGTTTCCGGTTTGAGACGGACTTCCATAAACGTAGTTTATACCAGCGCAGTACCTCGTCCGCGAAACCTGCGACATCGCCGACCCTACCAGATTGTCATCTGGGTTCCGCCGGAAGGCGTGGGACCGAACTACGACGGCATGTGAGGCTCAAGTTGGCGCATCACAGGCTCGATTATCCGTATCTCTATTGCAACATGCGCTTGCCGTGGATCACAGCTGCAATCACCACTTCCAGTTCTTCCAATCGATAGATGACCCGGTAGCTATACACCAGAAGCTCGCGGATATCCTCATTGTCGAATTCGGGAACCTTGCGGCCAGAGCGAGGAAAGCGCGACAACGCCCTGGTTTGATGCACAACTTTCTTCACGACAATGCCTGCGTAGGTGGGAGAGTCGGCAGCAATATAATCGGCGATGGCCGCCAAATCTTCCGAGGCGCGCCGCGACCAGAACTACTCGGTAAGCCATTTGCCGAGGCGGGCTTCAACTTCTTCCTGAGACAATGTTCCGTCAACGCGAGCGTCTTCCAAACCGCGTCGCACCTTGTCGAGAACATACAGGTGGTATTGGATATCCTCAACGGAACAATTGTCCGGCAGCTTGTTCAGCAGCAACTCCGCGTCGTGTTTGGCGGTGCTCACAGTCCACCCCCGCTCATGGGGAGCCCGGTTTCGGGTCTGAAGTGCACTTCCATGACGCTCAGTTTACACCCAAATCCAGCTAGGCAAATGCACGGGCCCTGAGTTCGGCAACCCCTGCCAGAATTTCTGCCCTGGGTGGCGGCGGCCCGAACCACGACGGCATGTAGTTCAAACCTTGAAACCTTTTCTCTTCCACAGGCTCTATAATGAAGCGAGTTTCCGACCACCCCGGCCTGCGGGCATACCCAGGCCGTGGCGGCAAGGGATTGTCTTTCTTTGCGCCCTTAGCGGCCTTTGTTCGCGAGCTTCGCGGTTAGAAGCTTTTGACCGCAAAGTCCGCCAAGGAATCGCAAAGGTCGCGAAGAAAATCATCCCAAGGGTGCTGGTGGAAACGCCAGCGCCTCCCGCGCCCCGCGAGGAGCGCATTGGAAAGGAAGCGCCCGCCGGGATATTCCCGCCTGCGTATTTTTCCTTTTCAGCTACCTATTCGAGCGGGGGCCGTGCCTTCGAGCGAGTGGCAATTAGCAATTGGCATTTAGCCCGGCCGAGGACGCAGCGGGCCAAATGCTAATTGCCAACTGCTAATGGCTGCTCTCACCGACAAATTCGGCCGCCCTATCACCGACCTGCGGATCTCCATCACCGACCGCTGCAACTATAAGTGTGTCTACTGCCGCACCGGCAACGAAGGCGCGCTCTACGGCGACCTTCCGTTTGAGGATTACCTGCGCATGGCGCGCGTGCTGGTCGGCATGGGGATTACCAAGATTCGCCTCACCGGAGGTGAGCCGCTGCTGCGGAAAAGCGTGGTCGAGTTCGTGCGTGAACTCGCACAACTCCGCAAGCCCAATAACGGCCACAGAGGCCGAGACGAAGACGCGCTCGACATCGCTCTCACCACCAACGGACATCTGCTCGCCGATCTCGCCCAGCCGCTTAAAGATGCTGGTCTCACCCGCGTCACCGTTTCCATGGACGCCGTCGATCCCGACCGCTTCGCCCGCATCACCCGCGTGCCCAACGGATACGACCACGTTCTCGCCGGCATCCGCGCCGCCCGCCGCGCCGGACTGTGGCCGCTGAAAGTGAACTGCGTGCTGATGCGCGGCTTCAACGAAGATCAGATCATCCCCTTCGGCATGTTCGCGCGCGAGGAAGGCGTCACCGTGCGCTTCATCGAATTCATGCCGCTCGAAGAAGGCCGCACCTGGTCGCCCGCCACAGTGGTCACGCTCGACGAAATCCTGGCGCGCATGGCCGAGTACCGGCCGCTGGTCGAAGTCCCACACGCGCGTTCGGAGACCGCCCGCCGCTACCGCTTCGACGACGGCGTCGGCGAAATCGGCATCATCGCCCCCGTCTCGCATCCCTTCTGCGGACACTGCAGCCGCATCCGCATCACCAGCGACGGCAAAATCCGCACCTGCCTGTTCTCCGTGTGGGACCACGACCTCCACGCCCAAATGCGCCGCGGCTCGAGCGACGAAGAGCTGGAAGATTTCATCCGCGGCGTCATCCAGAAAAAAGAAGAACGCCACCACATCGGCGAACCGGATTTCGTGCCCGCGTCAAGAACGATGGTGCATATCGGGGGATAAAAACTGTGCGGGGATAAACCGGGAAGCTTCCCGACGAGCTTCGATACAAATTATCGGTGGCCTTTCATTCCGTAGCAGATGTTACAGACTTTAAGCCGCCTTACTGAGGTGGAGACGTATGCCAGCACAATCTCGGCTTGTCACACGGCACGGCGAGTGCTTTGAGGTTGTCGCACAGGACAAGGACCGGGCTGGCAACCGCGACGGAGTTTTACACTACTTTCATTTGGTTGACTTAATCAGAAACAGAGGAACGAGAAGAGTATCTGTGTTTCGCGGAGGCCCGCGAGACCACTATGCTCCGAGCGTCAGCGTATTTGACCGACGAATCGACACGGTTTTACAGAACAGAATTCGGCGAGGTTTCGATTCTGGAGAGTTGACGTTCGACGTGCCTGAAGAGCAGACGTATAAGGAAATCCGGTTAAGACCCTCCGACTTTGAGCAGCAGCCACGAGCGAGTGACCAAGAAATCCGGCAGTTTATTCTTCACGAAGCCTACTGGTTGAGCTATCGCCACGGCAATCGGTTTCCCGTTGAATTCGAGTCCGAAGCGAATTTGGAATATCTCGGTGTGGAAGCTCAGGACATCCGACGCAATCAATGGGTGCTGGAAGAAGAGGGGTTACTGGAGCAGTCGAACATTCCCGGTAACGGCAGACCGAAGGCGCAGCTAATCAGATTGTACGAATCATCAAAAAGCGCCACGGTTCACGACGAGCAAGTCTTCCCGAAAGGAACCCAGTATGAGGCATTCAAGGCCGTTACGAGCATCATGCGAACGGCGACAAAGGAAATTGTCGTAGTGGACAACTACCTCGATAGTTCAATACTGGAGATGATTGAAGCGATATCCTCGAAGCCTGCTGTCCGGCTCCTGACGTTCAAACCTTCAGCGGATTTCAAAATCGCGGTCATGGCTTTTCAGAGGCAGTACGGGCCAAGGGTTGAGGTCAAACTTCACCAGAGGGAAGTCCACGACAGAGTGATAATCATCGATGACAAGGACTTCTTCGCTCTGGGCGCATCGATCAAAGACCTCGGTGACAAATTGTCGCTGCTGAACAAGCTGGAAGACTCGGTTGCCGTCGCTCGCCTCCGCTCGGAGTTTCAGACGATTTGGGCGTCGGCAAATCCGCTCTGATCGTTCATTTGTCGGGGCGGGAGCGTCGCGATGCCCCACTTCCCGTTTTGCTTTTTATCCCATACCCAGCAGAGAAGCCGACCACCGCTAAGACTATATCCTTCCCCGCTGGAATACCCACTGCCATGCACACAAGTCCGCCGATTGCTATTGCAGCAACAATGCCCATGCCGACTAGCGCCTCGACATGGTTGTACTTCATACGCTGATGCTCGATTTCATCCCCATGCGATTTGTTGTTCTTGCGAACCACCTGTGTGCTTTTCATAATGTGACCTCTTGAGCGGAAGCGGTCGTTTGCTTTCTGGTTTTTCCACTGATTCCTGTTTCTGCCTACCCCTCGGGCACACGGCCCAGAAGATTCAAGCTGAACGCCGACATCGGAGCCAACGTGGCCAGCGGTTCCTACCCCGCCGACGCCATGATCGTGATCCCGTGCAGCATGGGCATCCTGGCACGCATCGCCAACGGCATCGCGGCGCACCTGATCGGAGCGCGCGGCCGACGTCTGCCTCAAAGAGAAGCGTCCGCTGGTGCTTGTGCGCGCGCGAAACGCCGCTCAGCAAAATCCACATCCGCAACCTATATCGGGCCGCCGACGCCGGGGCGACCATCTTTCCGCTCATCCCGGCCTTCTACTACCAGCCGGCAACCTTAGATGACATGGCCCGTGAGTTTGCCTATCGCGTGCTCGCCCACGTAGGCCTGCCCCAGCCCAACGCCTTCCGCTGGAAGGGCATTATTCTTTAACGACTTAGGTGTCTTGATTAAGGAGGCCCGCCAGCCCAGGGAGAGACTGGCCGAAATCTGGGGGGCAACTAAGGTGTAGAGAGCCTCATCGGGTGGCCGGAACAGTGATGTGTTGGCCTGGAAACCCCCGCCTATGGGTATGGAGGGCGGTCGCCCGGGACGGTCACTACACTGAGGTGAAGGCGGCGCCGAGGCCGCGCAGCGTCCAACGGCCCTAGCTTGGGTTTGGGTCGTCCCCGGCTGCTCCGCTCCTTCCAACGACGACAACCCATGGCAAATCTCACGGAAAAATGAAGCTGTTCAAGTAACATGGTTTTTGTGCGACGCTACACTTGGGCACTCGCGATTCTGCTTTTTATTGCGGGACGGCTAATCAACTCGCAGTCATCCGACGATGCCCATGCGGTTTCCTACCTCGGCTTCGACCGCAACACCTACCCCGGCGACGCCAACCTCAAAGCTCTGCGCCAAACTTTTTCCTACACCGGCTACTGGCTCAACAATCCCCCGGGCGAGCGCGCGAACACTTGGGCCGGCCACCGCCCCGCCGTCGAATCCGCTGGCTTCGGCTTCCTCGTGCTTTTCAACGGACGTGTCTATGCCGAACTGAAATCCGTCGCCCACGCAAAGAAAGTTGGCGCTTCCGACGCGCATGCCGCCACGGTTGCCGCGCACCGCGAGGGCTTTCCCGCGCATGCCGTCATCTTCCTCGACCAGGAGCAAGGCGGACGCATGTTGCCTGAGCAGAAAGCCTACATCTACGCCTGGGTCGACGCCGTCACCGCCGCCGGATTTCGTGCCGGCATCTACTGCTCGGGAATCCCCTCGAAGGATGACAGCAACATCGTGACTGCCGAAGACATTCGCCAGAGCGCCGGCAGGCGCGAGATCGTCTACTGGGCAATCAACGACGCCTGCCCGCCCTCGCCCGGTTGCGTTTTTCCCGCCCGGCCGCCCAGTCCAGCACAGAGCGGTGTTAGCTTTGCCGAGGTCTGGCAGCTCGCGCAGTCGCCGCAGCGCCCGGAAGTCGCCGGCCGTTGCTTCGGCTACAGTCGCGATGCAAACTGCTATCCCCGTGGGATCTCTCCCGCGCAGCAGCTTTACATCGACGTGAACACGGCCACAAGCCCTGACCCCTCAAACGGCAGATCGCGCTAGCGAGTAGGTGGAGAGAGTTATGCCGGGGCTGCCGCCTCGCTGCGCTCGGCTTGGACGGGCGAGGCGCCCGTCCCCACACGGCCTGGGCCTGCGCGACCACGACTGCACGGTTTGCTAAACTGGAACGGCTCCCAAGAATCCAGCAAGGAGAAACCGCCGCATGTCCCGCACCCAATCCGCACTCGTCATTGCAATCGCCCTGCTCGTCACTTTGACCCTCACCGCCGCCGCACAGGAAACCTGGCAGCTCGATCCAGCACACTCCTCAGCGCAGTTTTCGGTCCGTCATCTGGGGGTCTCGACCGTGCGCGGAGCCTTCACCAAAGTGAGTGGGGCAGTGGTATATGACGCGGCTAATCTTGGCAAGTCTTCCATTCAAGCCACCATCGACGCCGCTTCCGTTGACACTCGCGTCGAGATGCGCGACAACGACCTCCGCAGCCCGAACTTCCTCGACGTGCAGAAATATCCCACCATCACTTTTCAATCGAAGAAGATCGAAGCCGCAGGAGCGGGCAATCTTAAGGTCACGGGAGATCTCACGATCCATGGCGTCACCAAAGAGGTTGTGCTCGACGTGGATGGGCCCACACCAGCGATGAAAGACCCGTGGGGCAACCAGCGTATGGGCGCCTCCGCGACCACAAAAATCAGCCGCAAGGATTTTGGAGTAAACGGCGCTCCCGGCATCGTTGGCGCTGAAATCAACATCACGCTCGATATTGAGATGATCAAGAAGTAGAAAACCGTCGTTGGCCGTTAGTCGTTGGCCGTTCGCAGTGCTGATGCGGGAACAGCATCCTTCATTTCGCCGGATTTTGGGTCGAAGGCTTCGCGGGTCTTTGGCAGGACTGGAAAGTCAGAAGCGAAGGGCCAACGACCAACGACGAACGACCAACGACGCCTTTTCGTTTGCGCTACAATAGAACCATCCTCCATGTCCGATCGTACTTTTACTCTCGACGAAGCTCAGACACTCCTTCCGGTGCTTGAATCTCTGCTGCGCACGGCCATCAACGGCAAAAAGACCATGGAAGAAGTCGAAACCGAAATGCAGGCGCTCAACCATCGGATTTTCTTGAACGGTGGAACTCGCGTCGACGTAGTCGCGGTCGCCCGCCGCAAGGCCGAGCGCGCCAAGGCCGAACAGCGCGCCAAAGATGCAATCGCCGAAATCGACTCCATCGGCGTGCAGGTTAAGGATCTCGACATCGGACTGCTCGATTTTCCCTGCGAAGTCGAAGGCAGCATCGTGCTGCTCTGCTGGCGGATGGGCGAACATTCCATCACGCACTGGCACGGCACCTCCGAAGGATTCGCCGGCCGCAAGCCGATCGATGAACGCATCGCGCGCTCGAAGAGAACGAATTAGTTCCCAGCTCTCAGTTCTCAGTTAAAACCAACCCAATTGCCTCGAGCTTTTACTTCTCCGACCTGGCTCTATTGACACGTTCTGCAGGATTTTGCTCTCAAACTGAGAAGTGAGAACTGAGAACTGCAGTATTTGCCCTAGTAAGAACCGACTACGGAAATCCCTCGCCACGCAGATTCCAAACAACTTTTCATCCAACAACATCCTCAAAGTCTTCGGGTTTACATTGATACCGTTTCGAAACAGGAATTTCGCCCGGTAGTGGCGCTGTAACCTTCCAGGGCAAGCGCGCCGGGCACGAGGAAAAAACAATGAAACATCACCCTTCACTGCATTGGTTAGCGTTCGGACTTCTGCTGCTGATGATTCCAGCAGCTCTCTCTTCTCCATCTTCCGCGCAGATCGCGGTTGGCATTTCGGTGAGCATCGGCCCGCCTGCGCTGCCGGTTTACGAGCAGCCGCTCTGTCCCGGGCCCGGCTATTTTTGGACTCCCGGCTACTGGGCGTGGAGCGACGACGTCGGCTACTACTGGGTGCCGGGCACCTGGGTGGTCGCCCCTGTGGGCCTGCTGTGGACTCCCGGCTACTGGGGTTGGGTTGACGGCGCTTACCTGTGGAATGAAGGCTACTGGGGGCCGGAAATCGGATTCTACGGCGGCATTGACTATGGATTCGGCTACGGCGGCGAAGGCTTCTATGGCGGCGAATGGCGGGGCGGCGCGTTCTTTTATAACACCGCGGTGATGAATGTGAACACCACGGAGATCAGGAACGTGTACGTGAACCGCTCGGTCGTCGTCAACAACGGATCCCACGTTGCCTTTAACGGTGGTGAAGGCGGAGTTCAGGCCCGCCCGACTGCTCGCCAGGAAGCCTATGCCCACGAGAAGCACACGGCTCCGCTGGCCTCGCAGGTGCAGCAAGCCCGCGCCGCCAGCCGCAACCCCGAACTGGCCGCTTCGAGAAATCACGGCGCGCCCCCGGTGGCCGCCACGGCCAAACCTGGCGAATTTAAAGGACACGGCGCAGTAGCCGCCAAAGCGGCCGGAGCGCCCTATCATGCGCCTGCAATCTCGCCCAAGGAAGCGCGCGCCAAGGCCTCGTCGGGAAATCGTGCGGCTACGCGAGCGGCGAGCGAACCCAAGGGCAAGCCTTCGCCACGCACCGAGAAATCACGTGCGGCCAATGAACCGCGGGCTAAGACTCCGGCGCATACGGAGAAATCGCGCGCTGCCAACGAACCACGAGCCAAAACTCCAGCGCACGAAGCGAACACTCATGCGGCAAACGAACCGAAGGCCAAAGCTCCAGCCCATGCAGAGAAGACTCATCCGACAAGTGAGGCGCGGGCGAAAGCTCCAGCCAAGGCTCCATCGCATGAACCGAAGACGCGCGCTGCAAACGAGCCGAAGGCCAAGGCTCCTGCGCGTGAACCGAAAACTCACGCGGCCAACGAACCACGGCCCAAGGCTCCCGCGCACAGCGAGAAACCTCGTCCATCGACCGAGGCGAAGGCCAAGCCTCCCGTGCATCAACAGAAGGCGGCTCCGGCAAAGGAGCCACGCGTGAACGCGTCGCAACAGGAGAAGGCGCGACCGGAGCCGCACGCGCAAAATACGCATCCGGCGCCCAGGCAGAGTGCGCCTAAAGCGAGCGCGCCCAAGCCGCAAAAGCAAAGTCCTCCGCCGAAAGAGCACAAGGGAAAGTGAAGCAGTGAGTTAGTGAAGCATGTGGCCGGCGCTGAATTCCAGCGCTGGCCGTTTCTACGATTGGTAAAGCAGCAAACGGTGTGGGGACAGCCGCCCCTTCGGCTTCGCTCAGGGCAGGCTCCCGGCTGTCCGCGGAGCGCAGCTCCGCGGTTTTCTCGGCAGCACCACTTTTCCTGCAAGTTCTCCGATTCCCGGACGTTCCTACCCAGAATGCAGCGTTAGCCGCGCTGGTTCCGTGCCTGCACGAAAGTGCACTTGCACGCTCGGCCCCGAATCTTCTCTGCTACAATTTTTACAACGGTGGCTGCGCTGAAATCGTATTCTGATGGCACAGGAGAGACGCGGCGGGTTACTTCTACCGCGCGTCAGCAGGTGATTTACAGCGGAAGCCAGACAAGCTGCAGGCCAGGGAAGCGCACCAAGGAGTTTCAGATCAAATGTCATCCATGAAAAGCAAACTGCGGCTGGCTGGAGCCTTCGCCGCGCTCGGAGCCTTGGCTCTAGCCGTAAGCTGCACCGGATTCTTCCAAAACCCCACGGTATCGACGATTACGATTGATCCTCCTACGCCATCGGTGGATGTTAATACGAATTTGCAATTGATCGCGGCAGCCACCTACAACGACGGGAGCACCGGTAACCTAAGTGGCGGCACGAGCTGCAGCGGGAATACTGTTTGCTGGACGAGTTCCGACACGACCGTCGCCACTATCAGCACGGGCGGCCTGTTGTCAGGGGTTACGACGGGCTCGACGACCATAACAGCCTCTTCCGGTACCGTCATCGGCACGACTACGGCTTCGGTCGTCGAGACCGTTTCTTCCATGACGATAAGCCCGACCTCGACCTCAATACCGGACGACGACACCACGGCCGCGGTATTCACCATCATGGGGACAACCCCCTCCGGCACCCAGAACATCTCGGGGCTGGTTACGCTCACACCTCTTCTGAATGGCGTCGCTCAAACCAATATCGTTTGCACTTATGACGGCGTGTCAGCCCAGGATTGTCTCGCGCAGCAAAACTCGATAACCGTCCAGACCGTGTATACCATCGAGGTCGTGTACGCCGGGTACACGGGCACCCCGGTCACCGCCATGCTAACCGTCACCCTGGCACCGTAACGACCGGGAGGGCGGCGTAGTTCTTGAGGCAAGCCCATCACGAAATCTGAGTGCCCCATTTCTCGCGTTCTTTGCGAGAAGTGGGGCTTTTGACTTTTCTGCTTGAATTGGGAAACCCCGTCTACATCCCCAGCAATCGAACCCCTTCCAACTCGGCGTCAGCCCGCAGTTGCCGGTCCAGCGTAAAATGGTATTTGTGATACAATGAATACACGTATTCATATGGCCACTTCCATCCGACTTTCCGTGAAAGCAGAACAACGCCTAGATTTCCTCGCCGCCCAAACCGGCCGCACCAAGGCCTTCTACCTGCGGCAGATGATCGAGAACGGCCTCGACGATCTCGAGGACTACTACCTCGCGGCCGATGTGCTCGAGCGCGTCCGTAAAGGGAAGGAAGAGATCTATTCCAGCCCCCAAGTGAGAAGCGACCTTGGCCTGGACGATTGATTACACTAAGTCCGCCAGAAACCAACTCAAAAAGCTGGACAAAGCTGTCGCCCGGCGTATTTTAGATTTCATGGACAACCGGGTCGCAAAACATGAAGACCCTCGAACTCTCGGCAAAGCATTAACCGGATCGCTCGGCGCTCTGTGGCGTTACAGAATCGGCGATTACCGCATCATTTGCGAGATCCAGCACGCAACGGTAAGAATTCTAGTGGTGCGCGTCGGCCACCGCAGCGAAGTCTATCGCTGATCGAATCCACGACCACACGTAAGTTGCCATCCCGCAAACTCAAAGTATTATCGTAAGAGGTGGCCTGATCGTATCCCGATTTGGCCAACTACCAAAGACCGCACTTAGCTTGCCCTGAGCCTTGCGAAGGGACGAACGACGGTTTTTTCTATGTCTGACATTCGCTGTATCGGCATCGCCACCGGCGGCGGAGACGCTCCCGGCCTCAACGCGGTCATTCGCGCCGCCACCAAAGCCGCCATCCTCAAATACGGATGGAAGGTCATTGGCATCCCCGATGGCTTCGACGGCCTCATCTGGCCGGAGAAGTCGTTCGAACTCACGCTGAAAGAAATCTCAGGCATTCTGCCCCGCGGTGGAACCATTCTCGGCACCACCAACCGCGGCGATCCCTTTCACTATAAAAGCTACGAGAATGGCGAGGAAATCACGCGAGACATCTCCGACCAGGTGATCGCCAATGCCGCCAAGCTGGGCATCGATGCCGTCATCACCATCGGTGGCGACGGATCGCAGAAGATCGGCTACGAACTTTCGCAGAAGGGAATGAAGATCGTCGGCGTACCCAAGACCATCGACAACGATCTCTCCGCCACGGAAGTGACATTCGGCTTCGACACCGCGATTCACACCGTCACCGACGCGGTCGACAAGATTCACACCACCGCGGCCTCGCACCATCGTGTGATCGTGGTCGAGGTCATGGGACGCGACTGCGGCTGGATCGCGCTGGCCGGCGGCATCGCGGGCGGCGCTCACGTCATCCTCATCCCGGAGATTCCCTTCACCATCAAAAGCATTTGCGAATCCATTGCGTTGCGCGAGAAGCTGGGCAAGTATTTCACCATCGTCGTCGTAGCCGAAGGCGTCAAACTGCCGCACGAACTGCGGCAAATGGCCCGCGGCTGGCCCGTGGGCAACACTATCGGCGATGCCATCGGCTTGTTCTCTAATAAAGAAGTCCGCGTGAGCGTGCTGGGACACATTCAGCGCGGCGGCTCGCCTTCTCCCTTTGACCGCGTGCTGGCTACGCGCTTCGGCGTCGCCGCGGTCGAACTGATTGCCGAAGGCGGATTCGGCAAGATGGTCGCCCTGCGCGGCGGCAAAATCGTCTCCGTCGACGTGGCCGACGCCATCGGCCGCCTCAAATCCGTCGACCCCAAAGGCGAACTGGTGCGCACCGCCCGCGCCATCGGCATTTGCTTCGGCGACTGAATCCTCGTTGGAGGTTTTGGGTGTCAGGTCTTGGGGTTTTCCCTAAGATCTGACACCCAAGACCCGATTCCTTGCCGCGGCGGGTGCGTGCGTGTTCCTGATCACTGACGTTTGCCGGGCAGGGGCGTAGAAATTAAGGACGCCCGGAGCGTCCGCCTATCTTGCTCTCGGGTGAGGAGGGATTATGGCAACTCAGCGTGCATCGCTCGAAACCATCCAGGATTTCCTGGCTCAGAAACGTATTGCCATGGCAGGAGTTTCGCGCGACCCTGCCAATTTCAGCGTGGCGCTGTTCGATGAACTCTGCCGCCGCGGCTATGATGTTGTTCCGGTGAATCCCAACGTCAAGGAAGTGAAGGGACGGCGCTGCTTTGCTCGCGTGCAGGACATCCAACCTCCTGTGGACGCAGCGTTGCTGATGACCGCTCCCAATGAAACAGAAGCAGTCGTGAAAGATTGCGCCGAGGCGCACGTACAGCGGATTTGGATGTATAGGGCGGCCGGCAAAGGCGCCGTCAGCCCAAGAGCGGTCGAGTTCTGCCGCGAGCGCGGGCTGCAGGTGATTCCGGGCGAATGTCCGTTCATGTTTTTGCCCAATACCGCCGGCTACCATCGCTTTCACGGATTTGTCCGCAAGATCACCGGCCGTTACCCGCAGCACGCGGCTGCCTAGATACAGGTGGTAATCCATGGGTCCTGACCAGAGCGGTCGTCTCGTAATTGTGAGTGGGCCGTCGTGTGTAGGTAAGAGTCCGCTCTACAAAGCCCTGGGCAAGTTCTATCCCGAACTGCGCGCGCAGTTTCACAAACTGGTGCTGGTGAACAGCCGGGCTCCGCGTCCCGGCGAACTGGACGGCATCGACTTTCACTTTCGCACGCGCGCCCAGGTCGAAGCGCTGCGGTCCGACAATCGCTACGCCGTGCTGGAAGCACGCAGCGACCTGCAAGCACTGGATGTTCCGGAGTTGGAGGCATCCCTTCGCCGTGGCAACACTCTCTTCGAAGGGAATGCCTATGTTGGCCGGGCTCTGCAGACGCATCCTCGCCTCGCAAATGTGAACCGGTTGAGCATCTTCATCTCGCCACTTTCGAAGGCGGAGATCACTTACCTGAAGGCGCCCGAGCGCAACCTCTCTTTAAAGGATTTTCTCACCGACGTCATGCGGCGAAAGTTGTTGCGGCGCACTCGCCGCCAGAAAGGAGAGCTGTCGGCTCCAGACCTGGAGAACATCGAGACGCGCGCCTCCAATGCCTACCGTGAAATGAAAGAGGCTTGGCACTTCCAATATGTAATCCCGAATCATGACGGCGAGGACAGTGATAACTGGGAAGCGTTCTATTACCTGATCGGCGACGCCCGCAAGACGCTCGAAATTTTTGCGGGCTTACTCAAGGGCGATGTTCCGCCCGGGGTTGAGCAGTGGGAAGAAAACCTCTTGCCGTCCTAGGCGTCGATAAGGTACCTTCGTTATCTCCCCCAGAAATCTAAGCCACGTTTCAATAGAAGGGTATACCTGCGTTGGAATCATAGCCATGAATGTTTTGGAATTGTGCCTCGTTATCCAGCTCTGTTTAGCATTCGGACTGGCCGGACTTTTTTGGCCGGAGAAATTCAGGCCGCTCTTTGACGTGCTGCTGTTCCCCTGGGCGGCCAGCTATCGCGCGGTTCGAGCCAACAGCCTCGCTGCCATCGGATTGTCTCTTCTGCTTCTCGCCAGGCTGTTCATGCTGGTCCGTTGAAATTTCGCAGGAATGCCGCGATCGCAATAGAGAGTTAGGAACCCCACCGCCGCCTTCCAGGTGATCCGGATCACAGCCAACCTCGAATCGCCAATGTCACCATGGTAAATGTCATTTTCTGCGTCGTGAGCGTCCATGGCCGACACCGTAGCTGCGTTGCCCCGTTCGTCCGCTGCAAACCGCGGTCAGGAAGAACTGCGCGCGGCCCGCTTTGCCATGCGACTGTCTCTGCTGGTCGGCGTGATGATGCTCGTGGGAAAGACTGCGGCGTATTTCATGACGGGCTCGGCGGCCATCCTTTCTGATTTTGCCGAGTCCGTCGTACACGTCGTTGCTGTAGCCTTTGCTGCGTTCAGCCTGCGGCTGAGCGCGAAGCCCGCCGCGCCCAAATTCCTCTACGGTTACGAACGAATCACGTTTTTCTCGGCCGGCTTTGAAGGCGCAATGATCGTTCTGGCCGCCGTCTGGATCCTCGTGGCCACAACCCAAAAGTGGCTGGCCGGCTTGAGACTGGAGCATCTGGGCTCAGGCACGCTGCTTCTGCTCGGCGCCGGCTTCCTCAATGCGGGGCTGGGCTGGTACCTGCTACGCGTGGGAAAGCGCAGCCACTCGCTCATTCTCGAAGCCGATGGCAAACACGTTCTCACCGACAGCTTCACCAGCTTTGGCGTGGTGGCCGGACTTGTCCTGGTGATGCTCACGGGATGGAAGCCGTTCGACCCGCTCATCGCCTTCGCCGTCGCTGCTAATATTCTCTGGTCCGGTGGACGACTGGCTTGGCGGTCAGCGGTTGGCCTGCTCGATTACTCCGACCCCGCAACTGGAAAAAAGATTCGCGAAAAGCTGGACGCAATCTGCTCCGACCTCGGCGTGAATTATCACGGCGTGCGCTTCCGCACGACTGGCTATCGCCAAATTATCGAAGTCCACTTGCTCTTTCCGCACACCACTCCAGTAGGAGTGGCACATCGCTTGGCCACGGTTCTCGAAGAGCGCTTGCCGGTAGAACTGGCAAGTCCCGCCGAGGTGATCACGCACCTCGAATCGCTGGAAGACCACGCCGATGTCCACTCCCAGGAACACTACACCGGGCGGCCAGAGTAGTAAGTCGCCAGCATTCAGCAGTCAGCGCTCAGCACTCAGCCGGGCAGCGCCATGAATCTACCGAAGGACGCTAAGTTACTGATTCTTGGTGCGAGCGCTGTAAGTGATTGATTCTTCGTGAAGGGACCATAAGTTGTTGATTCTTCGTAAGAGTGAAATTTTGGCTGTTAGCTTTAAGATAATAGCTGCATTAGGGGCGATTTAAGCCTGTGGAAATCTCCGAGATGAGCTTTCCCCTGTCCTGGACCTCGAAACGCGTCCCAGAGGCTTCTAAACGCAAAACAAGGGCATTCTACGCGCAGGTTTGATGTCGATTTTTGCCACGGGAACTGCTTCTATGAAGACTCAACAACTTAGCCGGAAGCGAAACAGCAGTCAGCACTCACCAGTCAGCACTCAGCCAGGAGACATCTCAGTAGAATGAATCACTTCCACCAAGACTCAACAACTTAGCCGTGCCGCGAAGCCGTGAGGCGTGATGCGTGAATCAGAAACTGAGAACTGAGAACTGAGAACTGGGAACTATTCCTTCATCATCGCGTCAATCAGCGTGTACAACTGGTTGTTGATCTGCGTGGGATCGACCTCCACGTAAGGCCTGTCGGGATGCCGGCTGCTCACCACGTATATCGTGGGCGTGTGATTGAGGTTGATGGCCTTGCCCTGATCGCGGTCGGCGTTTACTTCGGCGGCGAACTTGCCTTGTGGATCGACGATGAACGGGAAATCCACTTTGTGCGCGGCGGCAAACTTCTCTTCATAGCTGCGCAGGTTCTGCGGATTGATCTCGAACTGGTTGGAGAAAACATAGTCGCGGAACTCGTTGCCCAGCGATTTTGAAATCGAGTCGAAGTAGCGCGCCGTCACGGCCGCGTCATAAGACCAGTTGTGCATGGGCAGAGGAAAGTCGTGCCGCACCAGCGGAATCTTGTAGGTCTTCGACGCCTGCTCGAGAATGGGCGCCACGCGGCGGCATTGCGGGCATTGCAAATCCTCAAAGACCACAAGAGCCACCTGCGAGCCCTTGGGCGGACGCAACACCTCGTTCACCGCCTGATCCGCAGCCGCGCACCATCCCGCGGCAAATACCACAGCCAGCAGCGTCAGAAGAAAAATTCGAAGGTTGGATATGTTTTTCATTGCGTGTTTCTCTCATGGTAACCGAAGCGGTGCGGTCGTGTCAGGATGTCCCGCTTGGGGTTTCTCAAACTGGGCCCGGACATTTGGCCGCCACAGGTAAATCAGCAATCCCCCCGCAATCGCGACGCCCACTCCGCCGCGCAGGAAATCCCCTCGGACGCAATTGACCAAGTCTCCCAGAACTTGAGTGGCGATGATGGCAATGGCGACTCTCCATCCCCAAGGCCGACGGCGAAACCATCCCACTCCGGCAAGCGCCAAGACCGCGCCGAGCATCAGGAAGGCGACACCCGCCGTTCTACCGAGCGGGATGAGTTGATTGTAGGCGATGGGATTGAGTTTCCACACCTGGTCGAGAACCGTGCCCGGCCAGGTCAACGTTGTTCCCGCGAGCGAAGCCATCGCCACGCCAAAAAAAAGAAAGGCCCCAAAGGGGACGAGCCCATAGCGCGGTCCTCGAAGTGGGTCCTTCTCCATACTATCCTGCATTCGCCGACTATAGACTGAAACAGCGTTGCCGCGTTTGTCCGACGGCCCTCCAATTCAGGTTCAGAGTGCATTTATCGTAAACCTTTCGTGCCGGGAGACCGCGTTGCAACGCGCTATAGTGGAATTGAGCTTTGCCCGGCGATCTCGCGAAGTGTGTGTCGCAAATATCGTGAAACCGTATCATCCATCGCATCTTTATCGGCCCGCGCCAGTGTTTGTGCTGGCCACTGTTTTCCTTATCACCCTCACCGGCTGCAATCGCCGAGGCCACCGCGTGCTGGAGGTGAATTACGTCTCGGCGGTGCAGGCCACGCTGCGCGACCAGCTATCCACCATCTACACCCGCGTCGGCACGGTGAAGAACGGCGACCGCGTCGAGGTGCTGGAACATGAAAAGCGTTTTTCCCGCGTGCGCACCGCGAGCGGCCTCGAGGGATGGATCGAGCAGCGTTACCTGGTCAATCAGGAAGTCTATGATGGACTGCAGAAGCTCACGCGAGACAACTTGAACGATCCCGCGCAGGCGCCCGGTGTGCTGCGCAACGACACCAACCTGCACCTCACGCCCGGCCGCGAGTCCGAGCATCTGTATCAGCTTTCGGCAGGAGCGAAGGTCGTGGTGCTGAAGCGGGCCACAGCGGAGAAGTCCGGAACAGCGCCCGCGCCGGCCAAATCTGCGAAGACTTCCACGGGAAAGACTTCCACGGGAAGAACTTCCGGCGGGAAAGCGTCCTCCGGCCCGGTGCTGGAAGACTGGTGGCTGGTGCGCGACGCGCAGAACCGCGTGGGTTGGGTGCTGGCCCGCATGGTGGACCTCGACGTCCCGCTCGAAGTTGCGCAGTACGCCGAAGGCCAGCGCTTCGTCGCGTTCTTCGTGCTGAATCAAGTGCAGGATGCGGGCAAAGAGGGAGCAGATAAAGAAGTTTCACAGTATCTGTGCGCCATCACCGAACCGCACGACGGCCTGCCCTACGATTACGATCAGATACGCGTTTTCACCTGGAACGTCCGCAAGCATCGCTACGAAACTGCTTATCGAGAACATGGACTGAACGGTGTGCTTCCCATAACCGTGACGAAAGAAAATTTCGACAAAGAAGGTACGCTGCCGGTCTTCATCCTGCGCGTGAAAGATGATGCCGGCAACGTCAGCGAGCGCAAATACAAGATGAACACGCCCATTGTGCGACGGGTGCTGGCGCCGGGTGAGCAGAAGGCGGCGCCGAAGCCGGCGGCCTCCAGGCCGACGAAGAAGCGCCGGCGCCACTAGCCTTTGATTCTTGTCGAGGCCCCGCCCAGAATCTCGCGGCCCTTTTTCTCCTGGACAAAAACCGTTACGTGCAAATTCTCCGTATTCCAGTGCGAGTCGAATTTCACCAGAGTGCCTCCCGTGAACGAGGTCGACGTCCCATTTGCGTCCGCGACCCCAATCCTGCGCAGCGAACGCAGCGTGGCCACGTGATGCAGAACATGCCCGGCGTTCTCTCCGCGACTCACTGACGAATGCAGGCCATCCTCGGTTACCGCCAGCCAAACCTCCGCCACATCGCCGGAGTCATTTTCAGCGAGCTTTCCCACTGACACGGTGAAGCGTTGTGAACCGCTCGCATCCGGCTTTGCGGGAATGATTGCAACCTCCGTCTTCGCGACGCGCGTCGCTTTTCCGATTTCGAATTTAGCTTCTCGCTCATTGCTGCCCACGAACTGGCTGTGCCCATCCACCACGAGTTCCGGCGTATAGGAGTCGTTCTTGAACCGGGCCGCATAAGCCTGCTGCCGCTCGGTCCATTCCGGGGAAGAATAGGGGTCGGCCCAGCCGAGGTGATTCCAATAATCCACGTGTTCTTCGAGCGCGATGATCTCCGCTCCGGCCACAGGTTGCTCGGCTTCCAGCTTCTGCAGTAACGTATCCGCCGGCGGACACGAGGAACAGCCCTCCGAAGTGAAGAGTTCAATCACCACGGGTTTGCGGCCATCTTCCGCACTGGACGTTTGCGCTCTGGGCAAGGCGGCCAGGGCTGCGCAGACGACCAAGAGCGCGAGAGATAGCCCGAACACCCGGAAATTTCTCATCGCCCTCATCTCCTCCATGCGAATTCGATGATTGTTCCGACAGGAAGTTACGATCGAACAAGCCTGAAGGAACTGTCAGCAGTAGAAATCCGCGATGTTTTCCACCACCCAACGCTGCTCGTCTTCGGTGAGTTCCGGGAACATGGGCAGGGCCAGCACTTCCTTCGCGGCGCGCTCGGCTTCCGGGAAGTCGCCCTCGCGGTATCCGAGATATACGAAACAGGGCTGCAGGTGCAGCGGGATGGGATAGTAGATCTGGGTGCCGATCTTGCGCGCGGTAAGGAACTCGCGCAGTTCTTCGCGGCGGTAGGCGCGGACGACGTACTGATGGAAAACGTGGTGAGCCGGCTCGGCCGTGTGCGGCAGATGAATGGGGAAGTCGTCCGGAACAATTGTTGATTGTTGATTGTTGATTGTTGATTGAGAACTCGCCAGGCCAGCTTCTGCGAATAAGCGATCGTAGCTTGCGGCGCGCAGGCGGCGGGCTTCGTTCCATCCTTCCACATATTTCAGCTTCACGCGCAGAATCGCGGCCTGCATGGCGTCGAGGCGGCTGTTCCATCCAAGCTCCTCGTGAACGTAGCGGCGCGGGCTGCCGTGATTGCGCAGGCGCCGCATGTGCGCCGCCATCTCGGGATCGCTGGTAGTCACCAAACCGGCGTCGCCATAGGCGCTGAGATTTTTTGTGGGATAAAAACTGAAGGCTGCGCAGACGCCCATGGATCCCGCGTTGCGGGCTTTCCCGGTTTCATCTCCGCAACGCGCTCCAATCGCCTGCGCGGCGTCTTCGATCAAAGATAGTTGGAATTCGTCCGCCAGCCGCTGGAATGCAACCATGCTGGCGCACTGGCCGTAGAGATGAACCGGGAGCAGCGCGCGCAATTTGTCGCGCTTCGCACCACGCAGAAAAGATTCGACATGCCGCGGATCGAGATTGAAAGTGTGTGGATCGATATCGGCAAACACCGGGCGCGCTCCGGCGCGCACAATCGCGCTGGCCGAGGCGAAGAAGCTGAAAGGCGTGGTGAGAACCTGATCTCCGGGCTGCACGCCAGCGGCCGCAAGAGCCAGCCACAACGCGTCGGTGCCGGAGGCGCAACCAACAGCCTCGCGCGCGCCGCAGAAGCTGGCAAGCTCGCGCTCGAAAGCCTCGACCTCAGAACCCAGAATGTAGTGCTGAGACGCACAAACCCGGCTGACTGCGGCCAACACCTCTTCGCTTACCTGCTCATACTGCCGCCGCAAATCGAGCATCGGCACAGAGTCTGGTCGCACTGCGCGCGGGGAATGCGACTTCACCGGGCCCGACTTGTGCGATTTGAGCTTCGTGGAAGAAGAAGTAGTCACGGAAGGAGATTGTAGCAGGGAGGCTTATCCACGGAAGTGACCGGCGTGGCTTGAATTGCCAAACAGCCAATCGGTTCTCCGCTGCCACCGTTTCGCTGAGGGCCTCCCGGCGGTAGGGACGAACATATTGGGACGAACGTACAGCTACGCGGGCTGATTCTACGTAAATCCATATAAAACCACTGGTCGATCTTCCAATTCAAAGATCAGTCGTTCATGTCGCAGTTGCAACTCATTGAAAACAATGGCTGTTAGCTTGGCCCGTTTTGGAGTGCCAGTTGCTAAGTACTTTCGTTCGAAGAGTTGCGCGCCAAACCAGGTCTCTAGGTTCGTAAGGTTGGCGTCGATTTTTGGTTTGAGTTAGTGGTTTCCCAGTTAAGCCAGAATTCCAATACAGGCGGAGATAACACATGCGATTTAACACATCGACCAGGCTACTCGTTCTGATAGCGGTTATGTCCCTGTTGCTGCCTTGCGTGCTGTTCGGACAGAGCACGGTCAACGGCGCAGTCAGCGGAACTGTAACCGATCCCAGTGGCGCGGTTCTACCCGATGTCACGGTAAACCTGAAGAGTACCGAGAGAGGCAACACCCAAGCGGCGAAGACGAACTCCTCGGGGTTCTACCAGTTCCCCTTGCTGGAGCCGGGCGTTTATCAGATTACGATTGCTGCCCCCAGCTTCAAGGGATGGACGACAACCACCACGGTGAGCGTCGGCCAGAACGTGGTCATGAACGCCAAGCTGGAAGTGGGCGCCGCCGGCACCACGGTAGAAGTTTCGGGCGAGGTTCCGCTGCTGCAAACGGAAACGGCAGAGATTTCGACGACCTTCAACGCGCGCGAGATTTCAGAAGTACCGAACCCCGGCAATGACTTGACCTTTGTTGCGCAGACAGCGGCTGGGTCGGTGATGAATACCGGTTCGGGCTACGGAAACTTCTCGAACTTCGGCCTTTCGGCAAGTTCGAACCTGTTTACGCTGAACGGAATGTATGACAACGATCCGTTCCTGAACCTGAACAACTCGGGCGCGACCAACCTGCTGCTGGGCAACAACGAAGTGCAGGAAGCGACGGTGGTGACCAACGGCTACTCCGGCCAGTACGGCGGCTTCGTGGGCGCCAATATCAATTACATCACCAAGTCCGGCTCCAACAACTGGCACGGCAACGCCAACTACTGGTGGAATGGCCGCGTGATGAACGCCAACGACTATTTCCACACGGACTTCGCCGACCATAAAGATTTCGATCTACCGCGTGGCTTCGTGAACGCCAACCAGTACGCCGCGTCGTTTGGCGGGCCGATCTGGAAGAACAAGGCCTTCTTTTTCTGGAACTATGAAGGCTTGCGGGTCCTTATCCCGGTTACCAACAATGGGCTTTTGGCGCCCACCAGCGCGTTCGAGACCGCGATCACAGACAACCTGAACAACTCTGGCTTTGGTGATTCGGTTCCCTGGTACAGCCAAGCCTTCGCCGTCTATAACGGCGCCAAGGGATATTCGACCGCAGCGGCAGGCAGTCCGGGTGCAGCGGATCCAACAGGTTGCCAAGGCAACGTATTTCAGGATCCAATAACACTCACATCGTTCGGGCCCGGCACGGGTAATAATTGCACCCAGAGCTTCTCGAATACGGTCGGCAACTTTACGCATGAGTATGTGACCTCCGGCCGCTTTGACTTTAACCTCACCAACAACGACAAGTTCTTCATCCGGTTGCAGGAGGATATTGGCACGCAGGCCACCGCTACCGACGCATTGAACCCGATCTTCAACTCGACCAGCTATCAGCCGGAATATCAGTCGCAAATGAGCTGGAACCGGGCCCTCGGAGTGAAGGCCGCGAACAACCTGCTGTTCTCCCTGCAGTACTATCGCGCCATCTTTGGCCCGTCCAATCTGCCCGGGGCTCTCAACACCTTCCCGACCACAATGTTTCCGCTGGATGGTTCGCTCGCAACCGTGGGTGGCCTCGACTACATTTGGCCGCAGGGGCGCAACGTCACCGGCTATCAAGTGGTGGACGATTACTCCTACAGCCTGAACGCCAAGCACACGTTGAAGCTCGGCCTGTACTTCCACCGCAACCTGATCAGTGACCACGATATGGGTGTCCTCTCAAGCGGCCTCTCTCTGCCCTTCGGCCTGGCGCAGTTCTGGAGCGGCGGACCGGGCGTCATCGAGCAGCAATTTCCTTCATCGCTCGACCAGCCAGTCAAGCTGTATCAACTTGGGTTTTACGTGCAAGACGAGTGGAAGCCAAGGAGCGATCTGAAGTTGACGATCGCCCTGCGCGGCGACCACAACGCAACCCCGACGTGCGGGACGAACTGCTTTGCGCGCTTGGCCGGACCTTTTTCCACGGTTAGCCAGCAGGGGATCAATGCGCCGTACAACCAGGCGATTCTGACCGGCTTAAACAATTCGGTACCGTCCTTTACCAGTGTTGCCTGGCAGCCACGCCTCGGTTTCGCGTGGTCGCCGGCCTGGGCCAAGAACACCGTATTCCGCGGCGGCATCGGCATCTTCATGGACACGTTCCAGGGGTCGATTGCCGACAGCTTAATTGAGAACACTCCACAGGATAACTTCTTCCTCGTGGTCGGCAACATCGCGGCCACGGAGGCGGCGCAGGGCAACGGTTTTGCGACGGCTGCCGCATCCAATACGGCGTTGGTGAATGGTTTCAAGGCAGGCGAGAACCTGGCCCAGCTCGAAGCTGATACAGGCGGTCTGTTCTCGCCCCCCGGCGTCGCCACCGTCGGGAACATCGTGGCCCCGACAACCACGGAGTGGAACTTTGAGGTTCAGCACTCCTTCGGGAACAACACCTCGCTGATTGTCAACTACGTGGGCAGTCACGGTATTCACGAGACCATGGCTTTCAACGGCCTCAACGGATACTGTCCGGCATTCAGTTCCGCCAGCGGCACCGGCTGCGTGACCGCGCCGCCAGGGCTGCCGTCGGCCGCCCCCGATGGCCGCTTCGTAACCGTAACCGATTACCGCACAGTGGGAGTCTCCCGCTACAACGGCTTGGCCTTCACTGTGCAGCATCGCTTTGCCCACGGGTTACAGATGCAAGCCAACTACCTGTACGGGCATGCCTTGGACGAAGTCTCCAATGGCGGTCTAAATCCGTTTATCGCCAACGGTTATGGAAACAGCATTCTGACTCCGGCCAACGACCAAAATCTGCGCTCACTCAACTACGGCAATGCCGACTACGACACGCGGCATTCCATCAACGGGAACTATGTGTATGAAATTCCGAAAGGGCCGACCCCTGCTCTGAAGGGCTGGCAGCTTTCGGGCACAGTGTTCTGGCGAACTGGATTCCCCTACACGCCGTTTAACAATGGTGCTCAGGGCATCCTCAGCGGAAACGGTTTCGGCGGGCCGGTGTTCGCCAACTACACGGGTAGCGGCCACCCTGTTTGCAGAGGGACTTCTGGAGCGCTGGATACCGGAATCAACCCCTGCCTCCCATATACTGTTGTGAGTGGTTCGCCTCTGGTTTCGAACTTCCCAGACGTCGTGGCGGGCGGGCTCACCAACCCGGCTACTGGCGGCCCTTACGGCACTGGCCAGGCCCAACTCGGATTTCTCACGTCGGGCGCAACCGGAACGGGTCCGGGATATGCCGGCGGCGAGTATGGTCAAACCCGCAACCAGTTCTACGGGCCGCATTACTTCGATACGGACATGACCATCATGAAGTACACGCAGATCCCGCACTGGGAGACAGCTAAGCTGGGAATTGGCGTGCAGTTCTTCAACCTGTTCAACCACCCCAACTTTGCATCACCTGTGAACGATGAGAGCAGCCCGCACTTCGGGCAGGTGCGCGGCACGGTGAACCCGCCGACCAGCATTCTCGGTTCGTTCCTGGGCGGCGACGCTTCGACCCGGTTGATCCAGTTGACGGCGAAGTTCAACTTCTAAGATCACTTTAACCCGCGCCAGCGGATTCTGGCAGAGCGGCCTCGAATTTCGAGGCCGCTTTTTCATTGGTGGCAACTGCGGGCGAAAGGCGCAACTTCAGGAGCGCGCCAGCGAAAGAGCTTACCTCAGGCGCTGAAGCGCGGACCCGTTGTGACCGGCTTAACGGCACGAGTGGAACTCGTGCCCTTCCCGAACCGGCTCGGAATCGAGTTCTTCTGTAACCTCTGGAACTCGTGCGTTCCTGAACTGGATCGAAATTGAGTTCTTCTGTAACCTCTGGGGCCCTTCGCGGACCCGCTTGAAACGGAGTTTTTTCGAACCTGCTAGGGCGACATTTCCTGGCGCAGCTTTTTGGAGAGCTTCTCTACCTTCTTGAGCTTCTGCGCCAGGTCCTTGGCCAACAGTCCCTTCTGCAGTTGCTCCAGATCGGATTGCAGGGATGCGCTCAAAGTTGAGAGATCAACGGCATCGTGATGAATGGCTTCCAGCCGGGCCGCTCTGGTATCGAGTTCAGGCGCGGCTTCGCGTCTCACTTCGTTACTCCTATCTTGCGACCGTATCCGATTTCTGATTTGCTGTGCGTTGTTGGATTGGCTAATGCACGGGACAGCGAGGAGAATCAGAAGCACACACACGAGGCGGGTGGACATACGCACCTCCGCAGGCGAGGAGACGATTCTATACCCGAGGAATGGCAGATGTCCCTAGAAGTTCACTTCGGTAACGCCACGAAAAAAGCTGGCGTTTCAGATTGGGCAATGCGGGCGATTGCACCATGGCGGGAAGCGATCATCCGCTTCCCGCCGCGCTGCATTTACAGGTTATCGTAAGAGGGCGGTTTGTTCTGGGCGCTCAGCGGGAACTCGAAGGTTTGGGTTCCAACCGGGATGCGAAGAATATATTCCGCCGCCTTCTTGTCTTTCTTGAAGGCGATGAAGCCGGATGCCTCCGCGCCGGGGGCCAACGTCTGCTGTTTAATCGCGTTTTCACGGAGCCACTGTCCCTGTTGAGTTGTGTTGGCCTGTATCTGTTTCGCGGACGAGATCTGCGAGTTGTTGGGAGCGCATTGCGTGGCAATCATATTGGTGCATTTGGCGGAGGTGAGTTCCTGCGCCTTGGCTTCGCCGTACTTCTGAACCGAGTTCGCGGCTTTCTTGGTATCCTCAGCGCGTATCGACTTGTCACCCTTGAGCAGCACCGCAGATTGAGGATTGAAGTCGATGGGCGACTTGCCGTGATTCGATATCGACACCCACAGCCGGTTATATTGCGTGTCCTTAAGATCGGCGATGCCCACATAGATGTGAATGTCGTCAGTCTTCAGGCCTTCGACTTTCATATCGCTCTTGACTTCGGATGTGGCGTTGGGCGTGCCTTCAGCCCAGCGAAGAACCGGGGGCGGGCTACTCTGCGCAAAGGCGGTCAAAGCCAGCAACACGGTGGCTGCCAGCACTCGGGGAGCGAATACTGCATTCATGTTCATTGCCTCCTGATATCTTCCATTCATTGTGAACAAATCTGAAAACTTAAACACTAATAGTCAGTCCGCGGGGCGTTCATGGCGCTCACAGGAAACTCAAAGGTCTCACTGCCGACCGGGACTGCCAGCGTATAGCTGGTGGGCTTCTTGCCCTTCTTGAAAAGGATTGCGCCTACAACCTGCTCGCCGGGGGCAACCGTGGTTGGTTTCAGCGCTCTCTTGCGGATGAACTCCGCCCACTTATCAGAAACAGCACGTACTTCTTTCGACAACTCCACCTGCATATCCGTGGGCCGGCAAGCGAGCGTTGCCGATGCCGAGATGCCAGACCCGTTGCCGCCGGCGTTCATCGTGGTGCATGGGGGGGAAGCTATTTCCTGGGACTTGGCTTCGCCCCATCGCTCGACGGAGTTGGCTGCTTTATCGGGCACCTCGGCAGGAACTATCCTGCCATCTTTGAGGAAGGCAGACTGCGGGTCGAACTGGATGGGTGTCTTGCTATGATTCACAACCTGGACCCAGGCCCGGTTGTAGTCCGTGTCCTTGATGTCGAATAGGGCGACGTAGATGTGCACGTCGTCCGTCTTCAGCCCTTCAACCTTTGCGGCGTGCCTGATATCTGTGACGGCATTAGGCGCACCATACTTCCAGCGGAAAACCGTCGTGTTCGGATTTTGCGCGTAACCGGTTGCGAGCCCCAGCAGCACGACGGCCGCTAGTGTGCGCGACGACGTAGTAAGTGGGCGCATGGGATTCGACCTCCTGATTTGCTTAATTCGTGCGTTCCGGGGTAGGGGCCCTGAAGCGACTGCAGACATTAAATTCTATACCTTTTCCGACCGAATTTGGGAACGCTGGTTTCGCGAGAACTTGCATTCCCAGGTTCGTCCTCTACTTGCCGAATATGGGGTAGTGGCTGGCGGCGCCCATGAAGAACAGCATTACGATCGACAGATAGGCATTAGCGCGGCTGACCAGGAAGGCCTGGCGGGCCATGGCTTTGGCTTTGTCGGGCATGGGCGTGCCGTTGGCGGCATTGTCGCGCGTCCATTGAATCAGGCGCTTCTGGATGCGCCAGATCACTCCCCAGACGTTGAGCAGCATAACCCAGCCGATGCCGCCGCCGATGCCGATGGCGAGCAGTCGGTTGCTCTCCCAGCCGTGAGTGTTCAGGATGAGGAAGAGCCACGCAGCGGCCGCGACCACGACCGCATGGACAACGCCAACAAATGCGCCGTTGTCGAAGATTCCTTTGCCGGGGATCAGGCTGGCGTAGAGGATGCCCCAGACGATGGTCCAGATGAGAAAGAAGCTGCCCATGACCAGGCCGTGGGAGGGGGTCAATCCTACGTTTTGGGCGTTGTGGACGTCAGCCGTCACAATGATTTCCCAGTAGGTGATTCCCGCGAGCACGGTCAACGCGGCCGACATGCGGAACCACATCATGGCACGGGTCATCAGCGCGGGCATTACTTTGCCCTTGGTGGATGCGTCGAGTTCCTTCATCAGCGGGACGTTCACCAGGTTGAAGAAATAAAGCAGGCCGATCCAGGTGATGCCGGCCAGAAAGTGGATCCAGCGAAGCAGCATTTGAAGATTGGTGGTGAAGTCCGAGGGGAAGTCGATTTGGGGAGCGTTGATTCGTAGAGCAAGAAAGGTTGCGAGAGCGGCGCTTGCCATGATGCCTCCTGAGATATTACCGGTCCTTCGGAAGACGGAAGAAGGTGCCGTTGAGCTGCATAAAAATGAAAATCACCTACGCCGGGATTGTACACAACGGCAAAGAGGGATGAAGGAAAGCTTTACACTGTGCAAGAAAAGTTCGAACTTGGGCAAGTTCCGGGTTGAAAAGAGTTCGGGGACCCCGTATCGTACTCACAGCTATCTGCCGGGCGGCGCCGCTCCGGGAAACCGAGGCGGCGAGGAGGCAGGTTGTCCCCCCGTGTTCCTTGAGGCGAAATCCGCGAGGAACATGCTGTTGGTTTGCGCTTGCCCTGAGTCTGCGGAGTGGGCGAGTTGGTGTGTTGCGAACGAAGAACCCAAGGAGATCGGCTATGGAAAGCGGCAAGCCGGCGCAGAACATCCAGGATTCCTTTCTGAATACGGCCCGTAAGGAGCGGTTGAGCATCACCATTTACCTGCTGAGTGGGGTGAAGTTGACGGGCCGGATTCGTTCCTTCGACAAATACTCCGTGGTGTTGGAAGCCAACGGACAAGAGCAATTGATCTTTAAGCATGCCATCTCGACCGTGGTGATGGGGCGAACTGTGTCGCATGGGGCGCATCCGGAGGCGAGGGGTGCGGCCGCGCCTGGGGCGTCGTCGGCAGCGGCGCCGGTGGCGGCATCGGCGGCGAGCGCATCAGGCACCGAAGGGTAAGGCGTTTTCGGCTTGCGCAGGTTTCATCCCAAGAAGTCCCGCGATGGTAAGTCTGCCGGCGGACGTGTGCCGCTTGGCACCGGGAGTGCGCGTCGCGAGGATTTGCAGGAGCGTGCGTTTCTGGTAGGGATTGATGTGCGCACGCGCGGCCGCAGCGGAGCTAAGGGTACGGTTACTGCGCAGGCGCAGGCGGCGCGGGATGCGGCCTCTGCTGCGCCCGCCGGCGTAAAGACTGGGCTGCAGGGTTCGGGCCTGGGTTCAGGTCAAGGTTCGGGTCAAGGTTCAGGTCAAGGTTCAGGAAAGTCCACCAACAAGCCGAGCATTCCGGAGTTCGATGCCGAGGAGTCGCTGGCCGAGTTGCACACGCTGGCGGGAAGCGCGGGCGCGAACGTGGTCGGCGAACTTCTGCAGCGGCGCGACCGGCCCGATCCCGCTACTTTGATCGGTGCAGGCAAGCTTGAGGAAATCGCCGGCGCGGCCGCGTCGGTGAATGCCGACCTTCTTCTTTTCGATCACGATCTGACCGCATCGCAGCAGCGCAATATCGAGAAAATTGTGAAGCGGAGGGTAATCGATCGCACGCAGTTGATCCTCGACATTTTTGCGCGGCACGCGCGCACGCGGGAAGGGCAGTTGCAGGTGGAACTGGCGCAGCTGCAATATCTGCTGCCGCGGCTGGCGGGGCGCGGCGTGGAGATGTCGCAACTCGGCGGCGGCATTGGCACGCGCGGTCCTGGTGAAACGCAGCTTGAAACCGACCGGCGGAAGATTGCGCGGCGCGTGCGCCACGTTGAGCAGCAACTGGAGAACGTGCGCCGCATCCGGGCACAACAACGGCAGCGGCGGGAGTCGGCGCCGGTGGCTACCGTGGCGTTGGTGGGCTATACGAACGCGGGCAAGTCGACGCTGTTTAACGCGTTGACGCGGGCCGCGGTGCTGGCTTCGCCACGCATGTTTGCGACACTTGATCCGACGATTCGCGCGGTGGTGCTGCCGTCGAAGCGCAAGGTGCTGCTCTCAGATACTGTGGGATTCATTCGCAGCCTGCCGCACACACTGGTCTCGGCGTTTCGTGCGACGCTCGAAGAGGTGCAGCGCGCGTCGCTGATTCTGCATGTTTCCGATGCCAGCAGCCGGCTTTCTGCCGAGCAGGATGCACAGGTGGAGCTTGTCCTGAAAGAGTTGGAAGCGGAGAAGAAGCCGCGGCTGCGCGTGATGAACAAAGTGGATTTGCTCGATGTGGAAGTGGCGGAGAGCTTAGTCGGTGGCGCTGTGCTGGATGCGAAGACGGTGTATGTATCCGCGGCCGAAGGCACAGGACTGGACCGGCTGCTGGCCCGCATCGACGCGATGATCGAAGAAGATCCGGTCAGCCGCGTGCATCTGCGCGTACCGCAGAAGGAAGGGAAAACTTTGGCGATGCTCGAGGCCAAGGCGCGGATTTATTCGCGGGCGTATCGGGATGGGGCGGTGGAGTTGGAGGTAGAGGCGCCGGCGTCTGTGGTGCGGAAAGTCCGGGAGTTCTTTGTACCCGAGTTTGAGCCCGTCGAAATTCCCGGCGAGCCCATGTCGGAGACGATCAAGCGCGGCCGGAAGGGGCGATAACCGTTCCTACCGCAGCTTCCACCATTATGGGAACGTGGTCGCTTACTGGCCTCCATGCCTTGTACGTTCCGACCCTGCAGTCGTTCATGCTCCATTTCGTGGGTAGAAAAATATAATCGAGGTGAAAGGGCCGTTCCTTCTGACACCAGAAGTAGTAAGTTGGGCGGCTTTCTTTGCCCTGAGCCTCCCAGAAAAAAGTGTGATACGCGCTAACCAAGCCTCTCTCGGCCAGCCAATGTACCAGCCTTGAGTGCGTCAGCTTCTTCCGCCCACGATCGAAAATTGCATTGCTATTGAAATCGCCACAAATCACGGCCGGATGTTCTCTCGCGAACCAACTGGGGTGCCTAACCACCGCCTCGTGTATCTGGCCAACATAATTTATCTCCTTGTCCTTTCCGACGCGTCCGGCCCAGACGGCCAAGAGCAGAAACTCGACTGGGCCACGGATCCGAACCGGCGCAATCCATCGTTGTCTCGGCTGGCGCCCCGGTTTGCCGGGACACTCGAGTGCCCAAGGTTTTCGAGCAAGTACTCCCAATCCTTTGTTCTTGTTTTCTCCCCACCAGCAACTGTCGAATCCGTCCTGTTTGCACGCGAGCATCGAATCCCGCGAGCACTCAGAGATGACCACGATATCGGGGCGAAGCTTATAGAGCAGTTCCCGTTTCTTAGCGAACCCCATACGGCAGTTCCAGGCCACGATTCGCATGGTTTGTTCTCCGCTGATGAGAGGATTCCAGTGTAAAGATTAAATGGGCCGGCAACCAAGAAGCGGTGACATTCCTTGGCTATCGGCCCATTCGATCCTGAATTGGATCGGAGGTGATACTTCAATGCTAATCTTCTTTACCGGGAAGTCAAGGGTTAGTTGCAGATTTCTGCATGGGGTGTCGGATCAGGCTTGATCAGCGGATTTCGCCCGTTTTGAACCGTTTTGGCGGGTCAGCGTGGGGAAAGGCACATGCCGGCTTCCAGCATTGCCGTTGCGCACGCATGCGCCTCGTTGCGCTCGGCTGGACGGGCGAAGGCGCCCGTCCCCACACATTCTTTTTCAGACCACATGCGTTGACATAAACTGCTGCGGACGTTAGACTTAACAGTTTTCATAGCCCTCATTGATCCTGTATACCAGCAATCCATGGATGAAACGCTACGACAACTAGGCGAATTACTGCTCGGGTCTGTGCCCACGGTGATTCTGCTGGCACTGCTCTATCTTCTCTACAGCACAATCGTGCACAAGCCTTTGCGCGGGGTGCTGGAGCAGCGGCGCAGCAAGACAGAGGGTGCGGTCGAGAAGTCGCGGGCTGACGTTGCCGCGGCCGAGGCGCGCACGGCGGAATACGAGCAGCGGCTGCGTGAAGCTCGGGCGACCGTGTTTCGGGCACAGGAGGCGCGGCGCAAGGCGGCACTCGAGGCGCGCACGGCAGCGCTGAACGAAGCCCGCAACAAGGCTCAGGCGCAGGTGCAAGCGGCGAAAGCCGATATCCAGAAAGACCGCGAAGCGGCTCAGGGCGGTGTGCAGGGTGAGGTGCAGACGCTCGCGGCAGAGATCATACGGCGTGTGCTGGAGCCGGCCGGAGCCGGCCGCTGATGGCGAAATCCACAGGATGGGCGGCCGCATTAGCAAAGAGGAAAATGACTTCCGCCACTCGGCTTATCCCGGTGTGCCTGCTGACGGTGCTGGCGGTGAGTTTTGCCGCTGCCGCACCGCTCCATGCGCAGCAGGATTCTTCAACTCCGCAACGGCAGGAGGATGCGCAGAAGCCCGAGGTAAGACGGGCTCCGAAAGAGCAGCCTGGCATCGGACGGCAACTGGCGCACGAGACGCGCGAAGCCGCGGGAGAAGAAGCAGACGAGACGGCGGAGTTCAAGCAATCTGCGTCGGTGCGGCTGATCGCGAAGTGGACGGGGATGAGCCTGCAACATGCTTATTGGTTGAGCGTGCTGTCGAACTTCTTGGTGATCGCCGTGGTGATCTTCTGGGCGGGCCGCAAGTTTTTGCCGGGGATCTTCAGCGCCCGCACGGCGGCGATCCAAAAGGCGATGCAGGAGGCGCAAAAGGCCAGCGAGGAAGCGCGGCGGAGGCTGGCGGAAATTGAATCGCGCCTGATGAAGCTGGATGTTGAGATTGGCATGATGCGCGATGCCGCGGAGAGAGACGGAGCCGCGGAGGAAGCGCGCATCCAGGCCGCGGCTCAGGAAGATGCGCGGAAACTGGTGGAAGCGGCACAGCAGGAAATTGCGGCTTTCGCCAAAGCGGCGCGGCGGGAATTGACCGCCTACGCGGCAGATTTGGCCGTGGGACTGGCGCAGAAGCAGATTCACGTGGATGCCGCCACCGATCAGGCGCTGGTGCGGAGTTTTGCGGGAGAGTTGGGCGCGTCTGAAGGCTCTGGGCCAGGAAAGGCAAGGAACTAGATGGCTTCCGTCGCCAGCACCTATGCCCGGGCCTTCGCGGATGTGGTTCTCGGCCAGCATCTCAACGCGGATCGTTCGATCGCGGAGTTGCGGGCCATCTCGGGCTTGCTTAAAGAGAGTTCAGATCTGCGGCGGGTATGGGAGAATCCGGCGATTCCCGCCGAGCAGAAGCGGCGAGTGCTGGATGTCATCGCCGAGCGTGATGAGATTTCAAAGCAAGTGAGAAATCTTGTCGCGATCCTGATCGATCACCGGCGAATGCATTTTCTGGAGCCGATCATCGCGCAACTTGAAAAGGAACTCGACGCGAGGCTGGGATTCGCAGAGGCCGAGATTCTCAGCGCCCGCCCGCTGGCTGATGCCGAGAAGCGCGAGTTCGAAGCGCAAGTCGGGAAGCTGACTGGGAAAAAAGTGCGCGCGAAGTACGGGCAAGATGCGGCACTGTTGGGAGGCGCGGTGGTCCGCCTGGGCAGCACGATTTACGACGGTTCGGTGAAAGGGCAGTTGGAGAGATTGAGAGAAGCTATTAGCTCTTAGCCTTTAGCTCTCTTAGCTCGAACCGGAGCGTTCGAGTATCGGGCTGAAACTAAGAACCTGAAACGCGGAGCATCGCGGAGAACGGCCGCGGAGAGCGCGTAGGAAGAGCTAAGAGCTAACAGCTAAAGGCTAAGAGCTGATTCTATGGCACAAATCAAGGCAGACGAAATTACCAAACTGATCCGCGAGCAGATCGAGAACTACGAATCGAAGATCTCGGTGGACGAGACCGGCACGGTGATCACGCTGGGCGACGGCATCGCGCGCGTGTACGGACTCGATAAAGTGATGGCCGGCGAACTTCTTTCTTTTCCGCACGGCGTGGCCGGCATCGCCATGAACCTGGAAGAAGACCAGGTCGGCGTGGTGCTGCTGGGCGAATACACCGAGATCAAAGAAGGCGACGAAGTGAAGCGCACGGGCCGCATCATGAGCGTGCCCGTGGGCGATGCCATGATCGGGCGCGTGGTCGATTCCCTGGGCCGGCCCATCGACGACAAAGGTCCAATTTCTACTGACCAATTCATCGCTCTGGAACGGCTGGCGCCGGGCGTGATTGCCCGTCAGCCTGTGCGCGAGCCCATGGCGACCGGACTGAAGGCCATCGACAGCATGATTCCGATCGGCCGCGGGCAGCGCGAGTTGATCATTGGCGACCGGCAGACGGGAAAGACTGCGGTCGCGCTCGACACCATCATCAATAGCAAAGGTAACGACCTGATCTGCATTTACAACGCGATCGGGCAGAAGCGCTCGTCGATTGCGCAGGTGGTGAAGATTCTGGAAGACGCCGGCGCGATGGAATACACCATCGTGGTGGCGGCGTCGGCGTCGGAACCCGCGCCCATGCAGTACATTTCGCCGTACGCCGCAACTGCCCTGGGAGAATACTTCCGCGACAACAAACGGCACGCGCTGGTGATCTACGACGATCTTTCGAAACATGCGGCGTCTTACCGCGAGATTTCTTTGCTGCTGCGGCGGCCGCCGGGGCGCGAGGCGTATCCGGGCGATGTGTTCTATCTCCACTCACGGCTGCTCGAGCGCTCGGCGAAATTGAGCGACAAAAACGGCGGCGGATCGCTGACTGCGCTGCCGATCATTGAGACGCAGGCTGGCGACGTTTCCGCCTACATTCCGACCAATGTGATCTCGATTACCGATGGGCAGATTTATCTGGAAACAGATTTGTTTAACCAGGGCGTGCGGCCGGCGGTAAACGTCGGTCTGTCGGTGAGCCGCGTGGGCGGCAGCGCGCAGATCAAGGCCATGCGGCAGGTGGCCGGAACGCTGAAACTGGAACTCGCGCAATACCGCGAACTGGCGGCGTTCGCGCAGTTTGGCAGCGATCTCGACAAAGCCACGCAGGCGCAGCTCAATCGCGGACAACGGCTGGTTGAGCTTCTCAAGCAGAATCAATTTTCGCCGCTGCCGTTCTCGAAACAGATTCTGATCATCTTCGCAGGTACGGGCGGATTCCTCGACGATCTACCAGTGAATCAGGTTCGCGACTTCGAAAAGGAACTTTACGAGTACGTGGACGCAACCAACGCCGGCCTGCTGCGCACGATCATGGAGAAAAAGATTCTCGACGATGATCTGAAAGCGCAGATCACGGATGTGATTAAGCAGGCGAAGCAGCAGTTTGTGGCGAGCAGGGAAGCAGTAGCGAAGTAGTCGCGAGTCGCGAGTACCGAGTGGGGCATCGGTTTTGCTCGGGACTCGCAACTCGGGACTAGCAGCTAACAACATGGCCAATATTCTCGACATTCGGCGCCGTATTCGCAGCGTGGTGAACACGCGGCAGATCACCAAGGCCATGAAGGTGGTGTCGGCGGCGAAGCTGCGCAAGGCACAGGACCGCGCTTTGTCGGCGCGTCCCTATGCGCAGATGCTGACGAATGTGCTGAAGTCGCTGGTCGCGCGGGCGGAGATTTATGATCCCGAAACCGGTGAGCCGAAGCATCCTTTGCTGGCGCAACGCCCCGAGAAACATATTCTCCTGATCGTCGTTACGGGAGACAAAGGATTGGCGGGTGCGTTCAGCGCCAATATTACCAAGGCTGCTACTCGCTTCCTCGAATCCAAAGCGGGTAAGAATGTCGACATCGAGGCGATTGGCCGCAAGGGGCGCGACTTTTTGCGGCGTCGCTATCCGGCCGCTCCGGTGCAGACTCGCACTCTGGCCGAGACCGAAGAATCGCTCGAGACTCAGCCCAAGGCGCAAGAACGAGCGGGAGCGATTCAAATTACAGGAGAACACGTTGGAGTTCTCGGCAAACTGGAATTTGCGCAAGCTCGACGCCTGGCGGAGAGTGTGATCGATCGTTATCAGCGCGAGGAGATCGACGCCGTCTACGTCGTCTTCAATGAATTCAAGTCGGTGATTGCGCAGCGGCTTATCGTCGAACAGATTCTTCCCATCGAACAGATTGGCGAGCAGGCTGTCCGTCTGGCTGAGGAGATGACGGAAGAAGAGAAGAGAAAGGCTAAGGAAGCGGCGATCAGCGCGGGAGTGGGCATGCGGAGTACCGAAACTCCGGCTGAACATGCTGCTGCACAATTCGGCACGGCGCAGGTAGATTACATCTACGAGCAAGCGCCTGAGGATTTGTTCCGGGCGTTGTTGCCGAAATATATGGCGATCCAGGTTTTCCGTGCGCTGCTGGAGTCGGTGGCGGCCGAGCATGCCGCGCGTATGACCGCGATGGATTCCGCCACCAGCAACGCCACCGACATGATCGACTCGCTGACGCTGGCTATGAACCGGGCCCGGCAGGCGAAGATCACGAAGGAGATTATCGAGATCGTGAGTGGCGCAGCGGCGATGTGAAGAAGAAGCTATTAGCTCTTAGCCTTTAGCTCTTAGCTTGTTCGGTAGAGTTGGTGAAGTGTAGTGAGTAAGCTAAGAGCCAAGAGCTAACAGCTAAGAGCTGAGGGTTTATGCCAGAAAACATCGGACATGTCGTTCAAATTGCGGGGCCGGCGGTGGATGTGCAGTTCGCCGAAGGCCACCTGCCGCCTATTTATGAAGCTGTCAAAGTGGTGAGCGACGGCTTCAACGTGCCCAATCCCGTCAACGTGATCCTCGAGGTGCAACAGCACCTGGGCGAAGGCCGAGTGCGCTGCGTTGCCATGGAAGCTACCGAAGGCATGGTGCGCGGAATGAAGGCCATCGACCAGGGCGGGCCGATCTCCGTGCCCGTGGGCCGCGGCACGCTGGGGCGCGTAATGAATGTGATCGGCGAACCTGTCGATAACTTAGGTCCGGTCGAGTACACCGAACGAATGCCGATTCACCGTCTCGCGCCGGCCTTCGACGAACAGGCCACGACTGCAGAAATGTTTGAGACCGGCGTGAAGGTCATCGATCTGATCCAACCCTTCCTCAAGGGCGGCAAGATTGGCTTGTTTGGCGGCGCAGGCGTGGGCAAGACTGTCGTCATCATGGAATTGATCAACAACGTTGCCAAGCAGCACGGCGGCTATTCCGTGTTTGCCGGCGTGGGCGAGCGCACGCGCGAGGGCAACGACTTGTGGCTGGAGATGACGGAGTCCGGCGTGATCAAGCCGGGCAAGCCCGCGGAATCGAAGGCCGCGCTTATCTACGGGCAGATGACGGAGCCTCCCGGTGCGCGCTTGCGCGTGGCGCTAACGGGATTAACGGTCGCGGAATATTTCCGCGATGCCGAGGGCGCGGACACGCTGCTCTTCATCGACAACATTTTCCGCTTCACGCAGGCTGGGTCGGAAGTGTCGGCGCTTCTCGGCCGCATGCCCAGCGCCGTTGGCTATCAGCCGAACCTGGCGACGGAAATGGGCGAATTGCAGGAACGCATTACGTCGACCAAGAAAGGTTCGGTGACTTCCGTGCAGGCGATTTACGTGCCTGCCGACGACTTGACCGATCCCGCGCCGGCAACCACGTTCGCTCACCTTGACGCGACTACCGTGCTGTCGCGCGCATTGACTGAGATTGGAATTTATCCTGCGGTCGATCCGCTGGCTTCGACTTCGCGCATTCTCGATGCTCGCATCGTGGGCCAGGAGCATTACGACGTCGCACAACGGGTGAAGAAGACGCTGCAGACCTACAAAGACCTGCAGGACATCATCGCGATTCTCGGTATCGACGAGTTGAGCGAAGATCAAAAGCTGACCGTGGCGCGCGCGCGAAAGATCCAGAAGTTCCTGTCGCAGCCGTTCCATGTGGCGGAACAATTCACGGGCGCTCCTGGACGTTACGTAAAGATTGCCGATACGGTGAAAGGTTTCAAGGCGATTGTCAACGGCAAGTACGACGACATCCCCGAGCAGGCATTTTACATGAAGGGCCCGATTGAAGAAGTGCTGGAAGCGGCAGAGAAGATGAAGGCGGCAGCGTAAAAGGCAGTGGCCAGTGATCAGTGTTCAGTGATCAGTCAAACCGGCTGATTGACGAAGCAAACTGACCACTGGACACTGACCACTGACCACTGATGTCCGATACTTTCCAACTCGAGATCGTCACGCCGGAAAAGAAAGTGGTCAACACGGCGGCGGAGGACGTTCAGATTCCCGGTAAGAATGGGTATCTGGGCGTTTTGCCGGGGCATGCGCCGCTTATCACAGAGCTAGCGGTGGGCGAAATCACGTTCCACACGGGCGCCGAGGAGCAGCGGCTCGCGGTGGCGTGGGGATTTGCTGAAGTGCTGCCCGATAAAGTGACGATTCTGGCCGAGACCGCCGAGCGTCCGCCTGAAATCGATGTGGAACGGGCGCGCAAAGCCAAAGAGCGCGCCGAGCGGCGGCTGACCAGCGGCGATCCCAGCGTCGATGTGGAACGTTGCCTGAACGCTCTGCACAAAGCGGAGACGCGGTTGGACGTGGCGGAAAAGAAATCATAAGAATTCCATCATGCCCCGAAGTCTGTTGCCGGCGGCCGGGACCGGATTGCGGCTCGGCTATTCCCCCGCCATGCCAGCCTCTTATTTGCATTGTTATTCCATTGGACGTACAATTCTACAAGGTAGGAAAAAGGCGACCATGCCGCGAGTCTCATCTTTGCCCGATCAGGAAAGGCGACGCAATCGCGCTGCCCGTCTTGGTTTTCGGGTGGACGCCCAGACTAAGGAGTTGGTGGAAAAGGCGGCCGCGCTGGAACGCCGGAGCCTGACCGAGTTCTGCCTCAGTGCGTTGAGCGAAGCGACGCGGGCCACCATCGCCCGGCATGAGACGATCCTGCTCTCCGATCGCGACCGCCACGTATTTTTCGACGCCCTGGTTCATCCGCCGAAGCCAGACGCCCGCCTGCGACGCGCCTTTCGTTCTGCGCGCGAGCGAGTCAGTTCTTGATCAGTTTTTGACCCATAAGACTCAGTACCGGCTTGAGGTTTTAGCCAAGCATCACGACCGGGAAGGCTTCGCTTGCGGCGTCGGTAGCCTCGACGCGTATCTGAAAACTCAGGCATCCCAGGACATGAGGCGCAAAGCAAATGCAGTCTTCGTTCTTGTCGCGGCTGGGACGCCACACAAAATTGCGGGATATTTTACGCTCTGCGCTTACGGAATCGCTCCCGGAATCGTTCCCGAAGCCGCGCGAAAGCATATCCCTAAATATCCCGTCGTAAGCGCAACGTTGATTGGGCGTCTCGCCATCCACCTGGATGCTCAGGGAAGCGGCTTGGGCTCACTCCTCCTTGCAAAGGCTCTCCATAAAGCGTATGAGAATGCCTCTGTCGTGGGCTCATCCATGGTTGTTGTCGACGCGATCGATGATCGAGCAGTGAGTTTTTACCAGGCACACGGGTTTATCAAATTGCCCGATTCCATGCGATTGATCCTGCCCCTGCGAACGATCGCAGAAATCGATCCTTCATAACCGCACTCTTACGGCACGTTCACCTGATCCCGGGTCTCCGACGGCACATACTTCACCGCGGCCGTCCGTTCCAGTTTGTCCCAAGCAAACCGGCGGCCTTCCAAAGCGCGTTTCAAAGTCTTGAACAGGACCACCGAAAACAACTGCCGGTAGGCGAAGCGCTGCAGCCAGACCTGGCTCAGCAGCCACGCGTCCTCTTTATCGTCGGGACGGCGGCGTTCCAGCGCGAACGCCAGGGCTGACGCCAGGAAGTCAACCACCAGAAACACGAAGAAGAACGCCACCAGCTTGTGAAAGCTTGCAGGATCGGTGGAATCAGGATGGAAGTGTTTCTGAATGAAATACCAGATGGCGCCGACGGCGAACATGATGTCGATGAGCGGCGACACCAGCGGCAGCAGAATCTGGAAGATCACGATATTTGGCAGCGCCACAAAGCCCAGCGCCCCTTTCCGCCCGAAAACCTCGCTGTGCTTGTAGACGGCTTGCAGAATCCCGAAAGACCAGCGAAAACGCTGGCGCATCAGCCCATTCGCGGTGGTCGGGGCCTCGGTGTAGGCCAAGGCCATGTCTTCATATTCCACGCGGTAACCGCGGCGCAAGAGAGCCATAGTGAGATCGGCGTCTTCGGCAACGGTGTCGATCTGGTAGCCGCCCGCCTCACGCACAGCGGAGACGCGCCATGCTCCGATCGCTCCCGGCACCACGCTGACCGCGCCCAAAACATCCAGAGCACGGCGCTCGAAATTCTGGCTGGTGATGTATTCGAGGGCCTGCCAGCGCGTCCAAAGATTTACGCGGTTCCCCACTTTGGCATTGCCCGCGATGGCGCCGACTTCAGGATTGATGAAATGCGGCACCAGTCGCGAGATCGCGTCGCTGGCGATGATGGTGTCGGCGTCGATGCCAACGAAGAGTTCAGCATCCTCAATGTGTTCAATGCCATAATTGAGCGCCTCGGCCTTGCCGGCGTTGGGCTTGGTAAGAATCAAAACTCTTCCAGCAGCGGCTTCGCGGACGAAAGCCGCGCGCGCGACCTCGAGGGTGCGATCGCGGGAACCGTCGTCGATTACGATCACATGCAAGTTGGGATAGTTCGAGTTCAGCGCGGCGCGCACCGTGCGCACAATCACTTTCTCTTCATTGTAAGCGGGGATGAGCACCGCAACCTTAGGTTTGTACGAAGCGACTTCGGCGGGCCTTCCAAAAATCTTCTCGTGCGCGCGGTCGTAAACGGCAGCCGCCCCGATAAACAGCAAGCGGCCGGTCATGAGCAGATCGCCGAGGAAGAAGATCAAGGTAATGCTCATCACGGCCACGTCGAATAGCCAGAAACCCAACCGGTCAAGCCGCGCCGCCCAGCGCTGGCCCCTGGGCAAGGGAGCCATGACGTCGGCGCGAGTCTTTCCCATCAATTCATAAACCGGCGCAATTTCATAACCGCGTGCCCGGATGCCTTCAATGATCATGGGCAGCGCGCGTACGGTTTCCGCGCGATTGCCCCCGCCATCATGCAGCAGGACAATATTGCCGCACCTTAGGTCTTCGACCCGGCACGGGGGCAGGTGCGCCAGGACATAGGATGAGATCTGCTCCGCGGTGCGGCGGGGATTGCTGCTCCAATCATTGGGATCAATCCGGTTTCCCACCGTGATGTATCCCATGTCCTGCGGAATTTCCAGCGGCCGCACCTGGTCGGCAGTGTCGGGTTCCTCGTCAATGGCATAAGGCGGCCGGAATAATGTAGCGCGAACCCCCACCAGGCTGGCGAAAAAGCGTTCGGTCAGATTCAACTCCACCTTCATGTAGGTGTTGGAGATGTTGCTCACGTCCGGATGCGTGAAGGTGTGGTTCCCGATGGTATGGCCTTCGTCATAGATGCGTTTTACCAGCCCGGAGAACTTGTCGCCCTGAATGCCTATCAGGAAAAATGTGGCAGATGCATGTTCGCGTTTGAGGACATCGAGGATTTTAGGGGTCCACTGCGGATCAGGGCCGTCATCAAAGGTGAGCGCGACTTTGTTGGGGCTGTAGCCGTAGCGCGCCACACGGTAGGGTTCTGGCAGAGACTGAAAGTTCTCGTCGGTGATCAGATGCGTCTTGGCATCGATCGTCAGGTCGCGAATGCCCGGAGTCGGGCGCTCTTCGATGTGCAGGATCTCACCCTGACCCTCCATATCCACATCCTGGCCGGGAGTCACGGTCTTCAGTTTTGAGGCTGACGTGGGGTCGCCGGGAATGTCCCATACTCTCCAGATCGTGCGGTCTTCTCCCCCAAGCCGCCACAGCGCGAAGGTCTGGATGCCCAGCATCTGCGCGGCCCGCATGTGGTTGAGGGCCGTCACTGCGTCGAGAAACCAGACGTCGTGGCGGAAGCTGCGTTCATCCAAATAACTGAAATGCGGATTCAGCGCATCGTCATCGAAGGTTACGTCCACATCGGAATCGCGGGCCTCAAGCCAGGCTTCCTGCACCGAAACGCTGTGGTCTTTGACGTCGGGCGGCAGGGTACCCTTCTTCGGCTTCTGCGCCCAGTCATAGCCGTAGTTGGCGATGGCGCAGATCAGCTTTTCCCGGGGAATGACATTCACGGCGAACTTGAGATTGTCGACGAACCAATCTTGGGAGGCGACCGGCCCGGACGCGGCCCCGGGGTAGTGTTCGTCGTAGTTCATGACCACTACACCGTCGGCCGGCGCGGCGATCCCTGCATAGTCGAATTCCTGATTGTGCGCGGGAACGCTGACGTAAAGCTTCATGCCGCGGGCATGCAGGTCCGACGAAAGCTCGTTCAGAAGCGCGACGTAGCCGGGCTGCCCAACTTTGGGGAAAGCTTCAAAATCCACCATCAGGCCACGAAAATGGTCGGAGGAGAGAACCGCCGCCACCTGCTGGCGAAAGGCGGCGCGGGCCTCCGGATTATTCAGAAAGTTCGTGATTTCCCCTACCCACTCGGTGCCGTCAAAGTTGTTCACCATGGGAAAGACTTCCATGGAGTTGTTTTCGGCCTTCAGAAACGGCATCACGCGGTCGTCGAAGGAGCGCACGTGATTGTTCTGCACCACGTCGAAGAACTTGTTGGTCTGGTCGTCCACGGCCTGCAACCGGCCGTCGGCGGTGAGCACGTGCAGCCAGTCGGGATAGAGCAGGTCAATCTGGCGGGAGAAATCGCGGAGCGAAGAGAAACTGGCGGCGTCCCAGGGAGTGTAGAAAGCCGCGCGGATGCCTTCTTCCTGGTTCAGCTTGACTTCCGAAGCAGGCAGCTTCGACTTGCGGTGCGACCGGAGGGCTGCCTTCTTCTGGCGGTCGCGAGCCTTTTCTTTTTCACTTTCCTTCAACGCCTTAAAAGCGCGCTTCTGCGGCGAAAACAGCAATTCGGGCAGGCGCTCGTCGCGCAGCGTGGTGTAACCAAAGAAAATAACCAGCGCCGATAATGCCAGGACCAGCGCGTCGACGAAACGTCTCAGGCGCTTCCAGCGGGCACGTTTCGGATCGTAAAAGACAGGTTCGGCCATGGAGAGCTAATCGTTTATCGTATGCCGCGCGCGGCAGACGGTCAATTCTCGGCGGGACAGGGTACAGGGCAATCGTCCTTAACGGTTAAGATGCACCTTCCCAGACGAAATGTTGACTGAAGATGACCGGTGACGGCTGCAAACGCGCTATATTCTCAGCGTGCTCGAACTGGTGCGGAAGAATGCGCGGTTCTTTCTTGGGGCGAGTCTGGCGGCGTTGGCGCTGCGGCTGCTCTTTGTATTTCGTTTTCCCGCCGTCGTCAACGATTCGCGGCTCTACGCCGATATTGCCGCGAACTGGCTGCATGGCGTCTACGGCATTTCGAACTCCGGCCAGGTTGTGCCGACATTCTCGCGCCTGCCGGGATACCCGGCATTTCTGGCTGCGATTTTCGCCATCTTCGGAGCGAACAATTTCCGCGCCGTGCTGCTGATTCAGGTCCTGTTCGATCTGGGAACGTGCTTTCTCGTTGCCGATCTCGCGCGCCAAATGTTTTCCGAGCGTGCGTCGAAAGCTGCATTCCTGCTGGCTGCACTTTGCCCGTTTCTGGCCAACTATGCGGCAGCTGCGCTCACTGAAACATTGGAAATCTTCTTCACGGCGTTGGCGCTGGATTTCGCTGTGCGCGGACTGGCTGCTCTTCCCCGAGACATCGACTCACCTTCAACGCCTGCGCCCGCAGCATGGCTCGGTTGCGGCCTTTCTATTGGGGCATGCGTCCTGTTGCGGCCGGACGGCGGCATTCTGTTCGCGGCTGTTGCCGCGTATTGGCTTCTCCTTCTCTGGCGGCTCATGGTCCTGCGGTACATCGCGGTAAAGCTGGCGGGAAGTTCCAGCTCAGCGCCTCGAGCACTTCCGATGCTTCGCGTCGGAGTGATTTTAACTATCGGAGCGTTCGCGCCTCTGGTGCCATGGACCCTGCGTAATCTTCACACCATGCATCGCTTCCAGCCGCTCGCCCCTCGATACGCGACCGAAACGAATGAATCGGTGATGGTGGGATTCAACCGCTGGATCAAGACTTGGATCGCCGAGTACACCTCTGTGCAGGAAATCTATTGGAGGGTGCCCGATGACGCCATCGATGTAACCCGGCTGCCACAGCGTGCCTTCGATTCGCCCGGGCAGCGGCAGCAGACGGCGCAACTCTTCGCCGACTACAACCATGATCACGATCTGACTCCCGAACTCGACGCACAGTTTACGGCGCTGGCCGCGGCGCGCATTCGCTCGTCACCCTTGCGCTACTACGTCTGGCTTCCGATCGCACGCATTGCCGACATGTGGCTGCGCCCGCGAACTGAGTTGCTGCCCTCTGACCCGCGCTGGTGGGAGTTCGATGACGAACCCACGTGGCTCGCGGTGAGCATCGTCTTCGGCATCATCAACCTCGCCTGTGTCGGAGCGGCCGCCGCCGGGCTGCTGCGCTCGCGCGACGTTGCCGGCGTCGGACTATTTGTTCTGTTTCTATTGCTGCGGTCGCTTTTCCTCGGAACTCTGGAGAACCCCGAGCCCCGCTATACGCTGGAGTGCTATCCCGTGGTCATCGTCCTCGCGGCGGCACTATTCGTCGGGAAATCGCGTCGGGGTGCCAAAACAGCATGAAGCCGCAGAAGAAATGCGCCGGCATTGACTCGTGGAATGTAGCGAAATCCCGCCTACGCCAGCGGCGAATCGCTCATGCGGAAGCGCGTGCGCACGTGCTCGGAAATCAGTTCGATCGCCGGACGGTTGGACACGGGGTCGCTTTGCGCCAGATATCTCATAGCCTCTACCAGCAGGCGCTGTCCGTTAACGTATCGAGGATCGGAGGTGCGCTCTCTTTTTTTCGGACGACCCAACTTGGGCGGGACAGGAATGGTAAAAACTTTGGCCATGGATGAACTCGAATGGAATCTTAACGCAGTATAGCTCCCGCCCTTGACTTTTCAGCACACATTCTTGGCTTTAGATTCAACTACTTACCCCCGAGGTGTGACAAATTGTGTCTTCCTGGTGGTTTTCAACTGAAACACGTCGTGTCCAATCTTCGCGGGGATGCGTATGTTGGAATACTTTGCCAGGCGACGATCGCCCTGGGGCTCGAAAAACTGTTGTTGCACAGAGATGCCGCGGCTCAAATCAATCCACAGAATCGCCTTCGAGAAGTAATTGCGTACTTTGTCACTCTTGGGAATCAGTTGCAACTTTGCAGTTGGGATGTTATCGATACGTTCTTCGCCCAGGTAGGAGACGTCGTAAGTCTTCTTCAGATCCTCGCCGCTTCCTCCGAAACCCAGCACCAGATAGCTCTCCATCTCGTTCCGGTTGCCGCCCGCCGAGAACACCATAACCTGCTCGATCTTGGGCTGGTAGATTTGCAGCTTACCGTCTCTGTAGAGCACGAACTTCACGTCGGGCTCTTTAATGTCGGCCATCATTTCTATTTCGTTGCCCGACCGCCGATAGTAAACCGTGCCCTTCTGCGTATCGGTTTCGTCCACAACTTTCTGATATTGGTCCCACTGGAAATCGGCTTGCGCGCTGCGGAAGCTGGCTGCCGCAGCGTCCATTTTCTTCAATACGCTTTCGAGGGAAGAAGCTTCCTGCTGCGGTACCAGGAGGCTCAAGGCGAGAAGTAAGAAGTGGATCGGGATCACTATTTTCGTTTCACCCAAACGCGGTAACTCTGAACGTTGCCTTTCTCCGGCACGGCTAGGTAGTTCACAATCGAGACGTCGCCCGAAATTGGTTGAATGACGTGGAGCAACTGATTCCGGACCGACTCATCGTCTCCCGGCGTAATCGCGCTGGCCGAAATCTGGTACATCAGACCGCCCTGCGCGTCGGGCGTTACCACGACATCCGTCAGATGCGGATCATGAAGCACAGGTTTATCGTTGAAATTGATTACGCGGGGCGAGAAGAAGACAAAGATGAGGATCAGCGTGACCATGATGTCGTAGTGCAGCGTGCCCCGCTCATGCTGCCACAGGATATAGCTTCGGATTGTCCCCCAGACGCCCTTCATCGGTAGGGAAGGCGCGCCCGCGGCGGTGGTGCCGATCTGCACACGTTGCAAGTTTAGTGACCGCGTCCTTTCTTGGCAATGAGAAGCCGCGAGCGGCGAGCTTTGAACTGCGAGCATACGCCGCAGATCGAGGTTCAAGCTCGACGCTCGACGCTCGAAGCTAGAAGCTAGAAGCTAGAAGCTCTTCTTCGTAATCCTCTCAGCCCCAATGTACGGCCGCAGCCCCTCGGGAATCACCACGCTGCCGTCGGCCTGCTGATAGTTCTCCACAATCGCAACCCAAGTGCGGCCCACGGCCAAGCCGCTTCCGTTGAGCGTGTGAACGAACTCGGGCTTGTTCTTGCCCTCTGGACGGTAGCGGATATTGGCCCGCCGCGCCTGGTACGATTCGAAATTCGAGCACGAAGAAATCTCCCGAAATAATTGCTGCCCCGGCAGCCAGACTTCAATGTCGTACGTCTTCGCCGAGGATGGACCCATGTCACCGGTACACAAAGCCATCGTTCGATAGTGCAGTCCGAGCTTTTGGAGTACGGTCTCAGCGTCCCGCGTCAGCTTCTCGTGCTCTTCGTACGAATTCTCCGGCCGGGTAAACTTCACCAGCTCCACCTTCTGAAACTGATGCTGGCGGATAATGCCGCGCACGTCTTTCCCGTAAGATCCCGCTTCGCTGCGGAAGCACGGCGTGTATGCCGTGAGTGAGATTGGCAGCCGCGCCGCGTCGATGATTTCATCGCGATAGAGATTCGTCACCGGCACTTCCGCTGTCGGAATCAGCCAAAGATCCTTTTCGCCGTGAGGCACGCGAAAAAGATCGGCCGCAAACTTGGGCAGTTGTCCCGTGCCATACATCGACTCGGAATTCACCAGGTACGGAGGCAGCACCTCGGTATATCCATGCTCGCGGGTATGCAGATCGAGCATGAAGTTCGCCAGCGCGCGCTCGAGCTTCGCGCCCAGATCCCAGTAAACCGCGAAGCGTGCGCCCGTGAGCTTAACCGCTCGCTCTAAATCGAGCACACCCAGTTCGGCTCCCAGATCCCAATGCGGCTTCGGAGTGAAGTTGAACTTGGGCGGCGTCCCCCAGCGGCGAACTTCAACATTCTCCTCCGCACTGTGGCCGGCCGGAACGCTCGCATGCGGCATGTTCGGAATTCCGTCAAGCGTGTCTCTCAGTTTCGCGTTCAGGTCCTCCGCCAGCTTGTCCGCGGATTGAATTCTCTTCTTGAGTTCCGCCTGTTCCGCGAGGTTACCGGTTCGCAATGCGTCGTTCGCCGCGGCATCCAGGTTCGCACTCTTGAGTTGCTTCTCTTCACTCTTGAGCCGCTGAAACTCCTCGATCAATATGTTGCGGCGCGCCTTAAGCGTTTCGGCTTCGGTGATGGCCTGGCGCCGCTGTGTATCCACCTCGCGGAAATCCTTGAGCACGGCAGCCGGATCGGTTCCGCGCCGGCGCAGCATTTCTTCCACTTGCGTGAGATGGTCGCGAACAAAATTCAGATCAAGCATGGGAACCAACTACTGTATCGGAAATCGGGCGGAGAATGCACGCCCGTCGCACCCTTGGGCGCTGGTGCAGTGTCAATTCTTTTGGCTGGCGCGCCATCCTGAGCGGAGACGCTTTTCAGGCGGAGCGAAGAGCCTGCCCTAAGCGGCAGCGCGAAGGGTTCTCCCCTCTACATCGCTTTGTCTAAGGGAGATCCCTCACCCATCTGAACCGCGCCGGGTTTCGGGAAGACGCCTCTGGCAAAAAGCTGGCTTTACTTCGCCGGCGCCAGTGACTTCAAATAAGCCACGATGGCTTCCGCATCCGGCTGATTGAAGCGGTATTGCGGCATAGGCGGACGCCCGGGCAATCCGTTATAAGCGATACCCGTCATCAGAAACTTGATGGCGGCATCCTTCTCCCAGCCGGGCAGCCCGGCGATAGCGGGAGTTTTGTCTGCCCACACAGGCATGGGTACGCTCGGCTTAAAGGGCAGCGTTGTGCCCTGGAGTTTCTGCTCATTGATCGCTTCGCCTTTTTCGTTGTGTGGAGAGTGGCAGTCGCCGCACATGCCGACATCTTCAACCAGGTACTTTCCGCGGGCGAGCGATGACGTGGATGCATTTTTTTTCTGCGGCGCTTGCCCAAGCAGCACAGGCGCGAGAAACAAGGTGGTCGCAGCCACAGCGGCAATCATCCTAAACATGGAAACCCTCTAAGTTTGAAATGGAATTTACGTCGCGGAATTTTATACTGCCCCACGAACCCCTGTCGAATCCAGCCGCTTTCGCGCAGCCCTCCCGACTGTGTAAACTAACTTCGCGATGAGATTCTTCCCCCGCTCCATTGCTGGCCGCTGGTGTCTTCTGCTCGCGGCGATTACCGTCCTCCTCCTCGCTTCGGTCCCTGCCGGCTTCGCCTCGGCCTACAACGCCCATCCCAAGCTGATCGTGGTGATCGTCATCGACCAGTTCCGCGGCGATTACCTGGAGCGCTACCGCGACCAGTTCGGCGAAGGCGGATTCCGCCTCTTCCTCGACCATGGCGCCAACTTCACCGACTGTAACTTCGATTACGCCAACACCCGCACCGCTCCCGGACACGCCACGCTGTTCTCCGGCGCTTACAGCAACGGTCACGGCATCGTGGCGAACGAATGGTGGGATCCGAAGAAAAAGAAAATAGTCACGTCGGTGGAAGATGACGAAGCCAGGCAAGTAGGGATTGCGGGCGACAAGTCCGGCGCCTCGCCGCACAACCTGCTCGCCGACACTCTCGGCGACGAACTGAAACTGGCAACCCAAGGCCAGGCGCGAGTCTTCAGCCTTTCCCTGAAAGACCGCGCAGCCATCCTGCCCGGCGGCTTCGCAGCCGACGGCGCCTACTGGATCGACCCCAAGAGCGGCGCCTGGATTACCTCCACCTACTATCGCCCCGACTTGCCGCAGTGGGCGCAGGATTTCAACGCCGGCAATCGAGCGGCAAAATACTGGAATCGCAACTGGGAGAGCAACGGAGAACTCTTACGCTCAACCGCGCATCGCAAGGGCAAAGACGGTTCCGACGCGGGTTTCTACGAAGTCGTAGGCTCCACGCCCTTCGCCAACGAGTATGAATTCGAATTCGCCAAAGAGTTGGTCGTTTACGAGAATCTCGGTTCGGGAACAGCCACCGACCTCCTCGCCATCAGCCTCTCTGCCAACGATATCCTCGGCCATCAGGTCGGCCCCGATTCGCCGGAGGCTGCTGCCATGGCGCTCGCGCTCGATCGCGAACTCACCGACTTTTTCAACTTCCTCGGTCATCGTGTGGGCCTGGCAGACACGTGGATCGCGCTCTCGGCCGATCATGGCATCTCCGCTTTGCCCGACGTGGCGAAAAAACTTCGCATTCCCGCCGCCAATTTGGATGCCCGTAAACTTGAAGCTCAGATCAACGCCTCGCTGGCGGCAAAGTTCTCGCCCGGCCACGCCGCCTCCTACATCAAGCTCGACTACCCGGTCGCCTGGCTCGATCAGGACGCTTTCGCTGCCGTTCACGTGAAAGAGCGCGACGCCGAGACCGCCGTGGGCGAGGCGATGAAGCAAGCCGGACTGCGCGACTACTATACGAAGTCACAACTCGCAGAAGGCGAAGTCCCCGCCAACGCTCTCGGCAAGAAATTCTTGAACAGCTACTCGCCCGAAGGTGGCTGGTATGTGTTGGGAGTGCCACAGATCTACACGGTAGGCTCGTCCAGAGGCACCGACCACGCCTCCCCCTACACCTACGATACCCATGTGCCACTGGCTTTCTATGGGCTGCCATTTCGCGCGGGAACCTATCGCACCCACGCCGAGCCGGTCGATCTTGCGGTTACGTTCGCATCGCTCCTTGGCATCAACGCTCCCACGCACGCCGTCGGACGCGTGCTCACCGAGGCCCTTGCTCCTTCGCATCACGCAGGGAACTCTGAGCGATCCCCTAACGAAGGAGCGCCGCAGTGACCCCCACCTCCGGAAACGGCGGCAAGCCTCTCGATCTGAGTGTGACCGTCGCGGGCATTCCACTCAAGAACCCCATCATTGCGGCCAGCGGAACCTTCGGCTACGGAGTCGAATTCGAAGATGTAGTTCACCTCGATAAGCTGGGTGGATTCGTGGTCAAAGGTCTGTCCCGCGAGCCCATGACGGGCAATCCGCCGCCGCGCCTCTGGGAGACCGCGGCCGGCATGCTTAACGCCATCGGCTTGCAGAACATCGGCGCAGCCGCGTTTCTCGCGGAAAAGCTGCCCAGACTCCAGCAGATCAAGAACATCGTGGTTTTCACCAATGTCTTCGGCTACACCCGCGACGACTACGAGAGAACCATCGAGATTCTCAACGACGGCGAAGGCATCGCCGCCTACGAACTCAACGTTTCCTGCCCCAACACCACCGAGGGCGGGTTGCAATTCGGCAGCGATCCGCGCTCCCTCGACGAGGTCGTTACCACCGCGAAGCGCGCCGCCCGCCGGCCTCTGATCGTCAAGCTGTCGCCCAACGTGACCAGCATCGCGCAGATGGCCCACGTCGCGCAGGAAGCGGGCGCTGACGCGATCTCGCTGGTCAACACTTTCATGGCCATGGCCATCGACGCCGACACCCGCAAGCCCCGCATCGCCAACGTAACCGCCGGGCTCTCCGGCCCCGCCATCAAGCCCATCGCCCTGCGCATGGTCTACGACGCCGCGCACGCGGTGAAGATTCCAGTAATCGGCATGGGAGGCATCTCCACCGCGGCCGATGTCGCCGAATTCATGCTGGCAGGCGCAACCGCCGTGCAGATTGGCACCGCCAGCTATTGGGATCCCTGCGCCACCGAGAAGATCGTGGACGAACTGCAACGCTGGTGCCAGGACCGCGACATCACGCGTCTGGCCGACCTAACCGGCGGCATGATTCTGGAGTAGCCGCGGAGCGGCGAAAGAATGCAGCCCACGGCGCGAGCCGTGGGTGGACTCTGGCGTCAACCCACCCCGAAGGGGAGACAGACCGCCTACCGCCAAGCCCCCATGATTGCTCCGGTTGCCAGATAACAAACCAACTGATAGCCGGTGTTGATGGCGTACAGCTTCGCCGGCTGCCGGCTAAAAAGAGCATTCGTCAGTTGCACCGTAGTCACGAATCCCAGCCAAACTGCCAGCCCCACTTTCATGCCGTACAGCGGCGAATTGATGGTCGCCACCGCAATGATTTTTCCCAGCACCGCCGCCGACACAAAGCTGCAAATCAGCGACAGCATGTAAGACGGTCCAGCACTCTTCTGCATTTCGGCGAGCTTCGCTTTGTCGTCCGGATCGTAGCCCATCAGAATCGTCCACGGACGCGCAAACAACAGCGGCGAGTACCAGACAAATCCAACCACCATCGTCGCCAGCCCGCTGACCAACACAGCCCACAGATTTACACCCATGAAATGCATGGAATGCCTCCGTTAAATTACTGAGGATCGGGCGAGTGAGCCCGCTACGAAAACATGAATCCCGAACTGAGAAGACGCCTAAGACCTAGTACCTGTCAACCTAAAGACCTGCCCATTAACGCCCGTGAGTGTACCAGATCGACCCCGGAGACTTATAGTTCCTCCCTCGCGCACTGCGTGCGTGTGCCCGAGATTATCCGATGGTGGTCGAGAAAGAAGCTGCCCGGCCGCAGATAATCGTAGCTGCGGTCGAAGCCCTAAGGCTCCGCTTGGCGATTCAGAGCCCTGGCCAGCTAGGTGGTATAATTTTGGACTTGACACGGATTAATCGTGGAGTATATTAGCACTAATAATGGAGGAATCAAACACATGGCAGAGGTTAGGCTTCAAATTCCAGATGAGTTGGTTCAAAAATTTCAGGACAAACTGGGAAACATCAAGGTTACGGACATCGCGAAAGACGCGCTCACACTGTTCAATTGGGCGGTGGACGAGCGTGCCAAGGGCCGGTTGGTTCTGTCCTCCGATGAGGACGGAGAGAAGGTCACAAGATTGGCGATGACCACGCTGGAGAAAGCGGCGCCATCGGATGCAGGAAAGAAAGCGGAACCAGCGGCTGCAGCACAGGCGATCACGAAATGAACCATTGGCTTGCTGCGTAGCATGGCGGCGCTGAGTCGCACACGGCTGAGCATTCATGTCTTTTGCGGTTGTTGTTGTACTTGCTGAGTTCCAAAAATATAGCCGAACAGCGCAGTCAAAAGCGGGAGCAGAAGGTTCAGCAGAATCAGCTGCGCGGCCTGGATCCAAAACTTGTGCAGGTTCTCGCGCTGATCACCGATCCTGCCCGACGAATCGGCTGCGATTTTCGCGTCTGTTCCGGAGGCCAGGGCCTGTAGAGTGGCCTGTTTCACGGCTCCGAGCAGGATCAGACAATCCTCAATCTTGCTGGCCCTCGCTGCGTCGGTCGCCGCCGGCGGAGGAACACAGCCCTGCAATTGAGTGCGCTGCGCAGTCGTGATCGCGGGAAGTTGCACTATTTGCGCCACGACCTTCCTGGCGTTGTCAAGCGAGTCAGCGCCCATCTGGGCAGAGGCATTCTGGCGAACGTTGCCGAGATCGTCCGATAACTTCTGCAATTGCGCGACGACCAGATATTGCGCCCCTACGCGGTCAGGAGTAAGTACCTCATGGTATGCTTCTCGAACGTCATATGCTATACGCCATTCCATGAACAACAGATAGAGAACTAACGCCAGGATTGACGCTGCCGTTATGGTCAAAACAATCTTCGCCAGCCGGAAACCCAAAAAGGGAGTAGTTGGCGGGATGTTTTGCGCAGTCGCATCGGTGGGTGCAGGGGTTACCGGTGGGGCCGATCCTACAGCTACCGGCGTTGGAGCAACGGCCGGAGCATTCGCGCCTATCGGCTGAGCGACAATAGGTCCTGCCGGTGGGATCTCTTGTACATCTATCGGTTGTGGAATCGCCTCGCCCGTGATATTCAATGGCATAAACCACCTCAGAACTAACGATTCGGCGGGCCAAGTATACTCAGCAATACTATATCTGTCTAATTGCGTGATGCTGGTTCCAATGGATTGGCTCTCACGACTCGTAACTCGAGGACCTATTAATCTAAGCCGCGACCGGACGTTGCGAGAAGGATTGAGATAGGTGCCGGGCTCACGCGAACTAAAGGGTAACCTGGTGTATCTATAACGGTAGGAGAGCCGGGCACTTCCCCGTTAACGCCCACGCACGTACCAGATCGACCCTGGCGACTTGTAGTTCCGTCCCTCACCCCACACCACGTGCGTGTTCCCGAGGTTATCGATGGCGATCGAGAAATAATCGCCGAAAGGAAAGCGGAAGCCGCCCGGCCGCACATAATCGTAGCTCCGGTCGAAGCCTCGCGCCCCGCCCGAGAGTTGAGTCTCGGCCGACCATGTAGCGCCGCCGTTGCTCGAACTGCGCTGAAGAACATTCCACAGCGGTGCGTTGCGCGTGTCCATCCACGCAATCCGCACGTCGCCGGGCGAGCCCGCGGTGATTGCCGGGAAGCAATGTTCCACGTGATCATCCGCGGTCGAAACGTCCGCCTTCGCCGACCAGCTTGCCCCGCCCGTGGTGGAAGAAGAGAAATACATGCGCTCCGGCCCGCCGTGCCCGCTGCCCGCGTTCCACAACGCGTAGACTGTTCCCGCAGCGTCCGACGCCAGCGCTATTTGCGCGCCAAGATAGCCCGCCTCGCACGCCTGCGCGGCGCAACCCGGCGGCGCGCTCGAAACGTCCAACAGAGCTGTGTTCCAACTGCGCCCAGCATCCGCCGACCGGCTCACGTGAACGCTGACCGGGTGGGTGTTAAGTTCCCGCCGCGCGTACGCCGTCCACGCAAAATAGACGTCGCCTGAGGGACCGACCGTTGCGCCGCCCGCCAGCGACCAGCCCGGCTCCGCGCTGGGATTTACGGTCGTCGAAGAAAAGTTCTGGGCATAATCATGCGATGCTGCGACCACAAATGTCTGATCGTGATTGAATCCGACGTACACATCGGCGCCATGCACCGCGAGTGCAGGCTTGTCAGCATCCTCCGGCGAATGCTCCGCGATCGTGAGATACCAGTTGGCGCCGAAATCCTGCGACCGGGCGACCATCACGTCACGCTTATTGTTCTGCAGCCACGAGGCGTAAACCGTCTGCCGGTCCACGGGATCAACCACAATCTGCGGATCGAACTGGCCGGTCGGGGACGGCACCAGCGCGCGCGGCGCTTGCCAAGTTACTCCATTGTCGTTGCTGACCGCCAGCGCCATCGTGGGCGCAATACAGGTGGGGCAGTCGTTGATCGCGCCATACTGGGGAAAAAGAATGTAGATGTGTCCACGCCCGTCGGCGGCCATCGCGGGCTCCCACTGGTCTCCGGTGGTGTAGCCGACGCGTTGTTGTGGAGTGAAATTCGGAACAGCCAGTGCAGCCTGCGCGGCCGCCAGCGCCATAAGCAGGCACATGGCAAGCCTCAGGACACCTCTGGCGCGGCTGGAACCTGAAACCACAGACTTCTCCTGGGACGGCTAACTGCGACAACGAACTGCGACCACGTTGGACGCACTTTATCGTGAAACGGTTATCAGGGTCAATTGCCCGAAAAGGCTACAGGTAGCGCCGGCCTCCCTCCGGAAGGTGAGCTGCAAGCGGGGTCTTCTGCCGGAGGTCGTGGAGAAGTTTTCAGCGGCGAGCCGAAGAGGTGACGGTAATGATCCGGGAGGCCTGCAATATGGGTAGCCCCCCTGCTCCGGCTATCCCCCTGATGCCAGCCGCTTTCCGATTTCTCATTATGCAAAAAAGATGGGTTGACGATGTTTCCACTCAGTTGTTATAGTTGTTAAGTTCCGCGAGTCAATCCAGGCTTGGTGTGGGCCGTGAGTTTCTGCGGAGTTGTGCGGGAGCTTGCGGTAGAGCTTTTGAGAAATGCGTTTCCGGTGAGTAGTAGAACTTAGAACTAAGAGTTCCGGAAACTTTCCTCGCTGAAACGTTCCTGCGCTGCCTTTCGCCCTATCACGAGGGCTGCTGGAGCGCCTGAGTCAGGCGCAACGGTGGTCTGCGAAAGGATATGCAGGACAGAGCTGGCGATACGGAGCATCCCCGAAGGTTTGGCCGGGTGCCACCGTCGGCAGCAGAAATCTCGAGTTGGTACCCGAGAATCTCTCACCGTGATTCGTGTGCGGCGAGAAGCATGGCTGGCCGATTGTGCCTGCCAGCCTGGATTGCGCAGTGAAAGTCCGGGAAAGCTGATGGCGCCGCGCGCTGCCCGCCTGCGAAGGGCGGATTCAGTGCGCGACGGTGGTGCGCGACTTCAGAGAGCGATTTAAGGAGCGGCGAAGAGTGCCTACTTTTAATCAGTTGGTGGCGCAGGGCCGGAAGCGGCCGCGGTATAAGACGGCGAGTCCGGCGCTGCAGGGATGTCCGCAGAAGCGCGGCGTTTGCACCCGCGTGTACACGCAAACTCCCAAGAAGCCGAACTCGGCGTTGCGGAAAGTGGCGCGGGTGCGGCTAACGAATGGAATCGAAGTTACGACTTATATTCCCGGCGTCGGTCACAACCTGCAGGAGCACTCGATTGTGCTGATCCGCGGCGGCCGCGTAAAGGATCTGCCGGGCGTCCGCTATCACGTGATTCGCGGCACGCTGGATGCAGTGGGCGTGGCCGGACGCCAGCAAGGGCGCTCGAAATACGGCGCCAAGCGTGCCAAAAAGGGTTAGGGTAGCGCCGGCGTCTCGCCGGCAAAGGGCCGCCGGGACGGCGGCGCTACAGGAGCTAGAAGCTTAAATGCCTCGTAAAGGACATACATCCAAGCGGACCGTGCCAGCCGATGCCGTCTACGGCTCGAACCTGGTGACGAAATTTATCAACTCGATGATGTGGCAGGGCAAGCGCTCGACCGCCGAGGGCATTTTTTATGAAGCCCTCACCAAGGTTCAGGAAAAGGGCGGCGACGAAGCTTTGAAGTTGTTCACGAAAGCCGTCGAGAATGCCAAGCCGCTGCTCGAGGTGAAGACGCGCCGCGTTGGCGGCGCCAACTATCAGGTGCCGGTGGAAGTGAATGCCGACCGGCGCACCTCGCTCGCGATCCGCTGGCTGCTGACTTATGCGCGCGGCCGAGCCGAGCGCGGCATGGTTGACAAGTTGAGCAACGAGTTGCTGGACGCGGCCAACGGTAAAGGCGCGGCCATCAAGAAGAAAGAAGATGTGCACCGCATGGCCGAGGCCAATAAGGCTTTTGCGCACTACCGGTGGTGAAGCAGCTTTTAGCTCTTAGCCTTTAGCCCTTAGCTGAACCGGGGCTGATTGAGCTAACAGCTAAAGGCTAAGAGCTAAAAGCTGATTTCGGAGCCCTAGAAAGAAGAGTTAGAGTCGTGCCTAGAACAGTCCCGCTAGAACGCTGCAGAAACATCGGCATCATGGCCCACATCGATGCCGGCAAGACCACTACGACGGAGCGCATCCTTTTTTATACGGGAAAGACGCACCGCATCGGAGAGGTCCACGAAGGCACTGCGACCATGGACTGGATGGAGCAGGAGCAGGAGCGCGGCATCACCATTACCTCCGCGGCCACGACCTGCACCTGGCGCGACATTCGCATCAACATTATCGATACTCCCGGCCACGTAGATTTCACCGCCGAGGTGGAGCGCTCGCTGCGCGTGCTCGACGGCGCCGTCGCCGTGTTTGACGCTGTCCACGGAGTGCAGCCGCAGTCCGAAAAAGTCTGGCGCCAGGCCGACAAGTATGGCGTGCCGCGAATTTGCTTCATTAATAAGATCGACAAGATGGGTGCCGATTTCGAGCATGCCATCGATACCATCCGCAAGCGCCTCAGCGCCAAGCCCGTCGCAATCCAAATTCCCATCGGCCAGGAAGATAAATTCAAGGGCGTCGTCGATTTGATCGGCATGAAGGCCATCGTGTGGGTGGATGACACCATGGGCGCCGAGTACGTCACTGAAGAAATTCCCGCCGAACTGAAGAAGAAAGCCGAAGCCTTCCACGCCCAGCTGGTCGAAAGCATTGCCGAGAACGACGACGAAATCCTGCACAAATTTCTGGAAGGCGAAGAGATTACCGCCGACGAACTGCGCGCGTCGCTGCGCAAATCGACCATTGCGCTGAAAGTGTTTCCGGTCGTGGTCGGAACCGCATTCAAGAACAAAGGTGTGCAGCCGCTGCTCGATGCGGTGGTCGACTATCTTCCTTCCCCGCTCGATGTGCCGGAGACGCACGGGCTGAATCCCGATAGCGGGGAAAAGATTTTCCGCAAAGCTGACGACAAAGAGCCGTTTTCGGCTTTGGCGTTCAAAATTATGGCCGATCCGTTTGTCGGCCAGTTGACGTTTATCCGAGTCTATTCCGGCCAGCTCAAGACCGGAGACTCCGTGCTGAACACGGGCCGGCGACGCAGTGAGCGCATTGGGCGGTTGCTCAAGATGCACGCCAACAAACGCGAAGAAATCAGTGAAATCCTCGCAGGCGACATTTGCGCCGCCGTCGGACTCAAGGGCGTGAGCACCGGCGACACGATTTGCGACGAGAAGCATCCCATCGCGCTCGAAAATATTACGTTTGCGGTTCCCGTGATTTCAGTTGCGGTCGAACCCAAGACGAAAGCCGATCAGGAAAAAATGGGGATGGCGCTCGGCCGCCTCGCCCAGGAAGATCCCACCTTTAAAGTTCACACCGATCCCGACAGCGGCCAGACCATCATCAGCGGCATGGGCGAGTTGCATCTGGAAATCATCGTCGACCGCATGATGCGCGAGTACAAGGTTGAAGCGAACGTCGGCAAGCCGCAGGTCGCGTATCGCGAGACGATTCGCAGGCACTCCGAGGCGGAAGGCAAGTACATTCGCCAGACCGGCGGACGCGGCCAGTATGGCCACGCCAAGATCAAGCTGGATCCGCAACCGCCGGGCGCGGGTTACGAATTCGTCAACGATATAGTCGGCGGTTCCGTGCCCAAAGAATTCATCAAGCCGATCGATCAGGGAATTCAGGAAGCGCTCGAAGGCGGAATTCTCGCCGGCTATCCCATGGTCGATGTGAAGGCTACGCTCTACGACGGCAGCTACCACGACGTTGACTCGAACGAAATGGCGTTCAAGATCGCCGGCTCGATGGCCTTCAAAGAGGCTGCGCGCAAGGCGTCGCCGGTGCTGCTGGAGCCGGTGATGCAAGTTGAAGTGGTGACGCCGGAAGATTACGCAGGCGTGATCATGGGCGACCTGAGTTCGCGTCGCGGACGCATCGAAGGCATGGAGCATCGCGCCGGCTCGCAGGTGATCAAGGCGATCGTTCCGCTGGCGGAAATGTTTGGCTATGCGACCCACATGCGTTCGTTGACGCAGGGCCGCGCCGAGTACTCGATGCACTTTGCGCGTTATGAGGAGGCTCCGCGATCCGTCGCGGAGGAAATCATCGCCAAGGTGCAGGGGACGACGAAGTAGCGCCGGCGTCTCGCCGGCCTAGTAGCGGGCGATAGCCCGCGGCAACGGAAGATTGGTTCGGCACAAGCTGATGTGCCGAACGATGGCGCGGGCGGGACGCCCGCGCGACAGCCGGCGGGGACGCCGGCGCTACGGAGAAGCTACAAAGGACGAATATGGCGAAAGAGAAATTTGATCGTACTAAGCCGCACTGCAACGTAGGGACGATTGGTCACATCGACCATGGCAAAACCACGCTGACGGCGGCCATCACGAAGGTGTTGCAGAAGCACAATCCGAAGATCGTGTTCCGGTCTTTCGACTCGATTGATAACGCTCCGGAAGAAAAGGCGCGCGGCATCACCATCGCCACGGCGCACGTGGAGTATGAGACGGCGAACCGGCACTACGCGCACGTCGACTGTCCCGGCCACGCCGACTACATCAAGAACATGATCACGGGCGCGGCGCAGATGGATGGCGCGATTCTGGTAGTCGCGGCGACGGATGGTCCCATGCCGCAGACGCGTGAGCACGTGCTGCTGGCGCGGCAGGTGGGTGTGCCTTACATCGTTGTCGCGCTGAACAAGTGCGATGCCGTGGATGATCCCGAGTTGCTCGACCTGGTGGAACTGGAAGTGCGCGAGTTGCTGAAGACCTACAAGTTTCCCGGAGACGATGTGCCGGTGGTCCGGCTCTCGGCTCTGGGCGCTTTGAATGGCGAAGAAAAGTGGGAGAAGCAGATTGACGCGCTGATGGAGGCGGTCGATAAGAGCGTGCCGCAGCCGGCGCGCGAACTCGACAAGCCGTTCCTGATGCCGATTGAAGACATCTTCTCGATTCAGGGACGTGGCACGGTGGTGACGGGCCGCATCGAGCGCGGAAAAGTGAAAGTCGGCGAGGAAGTGGAGATTGTCGGCTTCCGCGAGACGCGCAAGACGGTGGTCACGGGCGTCGAAATGTTCAAGAAGCAGTTGGACGAAGGCCTGGCAGGCGACAATGCTGGCCTCTTGCTGCGCGGCATTGCGAAAGAAGATGTGGAGCGCGGCATGGTGCTGGCGAAGCCGGGATCGATCACTCCGCACACGAAGTTCAAGGCGGAAGTGTACATCCTGACGAAGGAAGAAGGCGGGCGGCATACGCCGTTCTTCAAGGGATACCGTCCGCAGTTTTATTTGCGGACGACGGACGTGACGGGAGTGGCCGAATTGCCAGCTGGCACGGAAATGGTGATGCCCGGCGACAATGTGAGCCTGGTGATCGAGTTGATTACTCCGGTGGCGATGGAAAAGGGCTTGCGCTTCGCCATTCGCGAAGGCGGGCACACCGTGGGCGCAGGAACGATTGCCGAGATTGTGCAGTAAAGGTTGAGCTAGAAGCTAAGAGCTAATAGCTAGAAGCTGGTTTTCAGCGGCTTGCATCCTGCCGCCAGTTCTTTCCTTCCGGAGACGCCGGGAGGGGTTAGAGAGAGTGAAACGTGATTGGAAAAGAAAGAATTCGCATCCGGTTGAAGGCTTACGACTACCGCATCCTGGATCAGTTGACGGGCGAGATAGTGGAAACCGCCCGCCGCACCGGGGCGCAGATTGCGGGGCCGATTCCGTTGCCCACGATGAAGAACAAGTACTGCGTGCTGCGTTCGCCGCACGTGGATAAGAAGTCGCGGGAGCAGTTTGAGATCCGCACGCACAAGCGTTTGCTCGATATTCTCGAGCCGACGCAGCAGACCGTGGATGCGCTCATGAAGCTCGATCTGCCCGCGGGCGTGGATGTGGAGATTAAGGCGTTCGGGAAAGAGCATAAGTAAAGCTGTCAGCTCTCAGCCTTCAGCGATCAGCTAAGGCGGAAAGCTCCCAGCCAATAGCCGTTGCTTCCAGAGAACGAGCCAAGCTGGTTTGGAGATCGAAATGGCGACGCGAGTTACAGGCATTCTGGGCAAGAAGGTCGGCATGACGCAGTTGTTTGACTCGAAGGGCGACGTCCGCCCGGTTACGGTGCTGCAGGCTGGCCCCTGCGTGATTACGCAGCACAAGTCTGCGACCAAGGACGGTTACGAAGCGGCCCAGATCGGTCTGGTCGAGTTTGTGAAGGAATCGCGGCTGACCAAGCCCGCGCGCGGGCACCTGGCGAAGAACAATCTTCCTCCGGTGAAGTTCATGCGCGAAGTGCCGCTCGAAAGCGATGGCGATGGTGCAGAAGGAAGTGCGGTGAAGGTTGGCGACCGCGTGCTGGTCGAGATTTTTGAAGGCGAAAAGTTTGTCGACATCGTAGGAGTCAGCAAAGGCAAAGGCTTCCAGGGCGTGGTGAAGCGGCATCATTTCGGCGGCGGCCCGAAGTCACACGGGTCGATGTTTCAGATCACGGGCTCGATTGGATCGTCGGCGTTTCCTTCGCGCGTGTTCAAGGGAATGCGCATGTCGGGTCACATGGGCAACGCGCGTGTGACGCAGCGCAACCTTAGAGTTTTAGGTGTGGACAAGGAAGAGAATTTGCTGGTCGTCGAAGGCAGTGTGCCGGGGCCGCAGGGCGGGTACATCGTCATCATCAAGGCGAAGAAGCCGCCTAGAGAGCGCCGCGGATTTGCGGGTTCGGCCACGGTCGATCCGTTGAAGGCGGCCAAGAGAGCGGCGAAGAAGGCATAGTACCCAGTACCTAGTACCGAGAAGCAATATGGCAACTATTGATATCTACAATTTGAGCGGCGAGAAGGTTGGGACGTTCGATCTGGCGGACGAGATTTTCGGCGCGGTCAACGAAGATCTGCTGTGGGAGGCGGTGAAGCACTACCGCGCCGGGCAGCACCGCGGCACGCATGCCACCAAGGCCCGCTGGCAGGTTTCCGGATCGGGCAAGAAACTGTGGAAGCAAAAAGGCACGGGACGTGCGCGCATCGGCTCGATCCGTTCGCCACTCTGGCGGCATGGCGGCACGGTGCATGGCCCGGTTCCGCGGTCGTATGACTACGCGTTTCCACGCAAAAAGCTTTTGGGGGCGTTGCGCTCGGCGCTGGCCTCGAAGTTTGCCGATGGCAAGTTGACCATCGTGAATGCTTTCGATCTGAAAGATGGAAAGACGAAAGCGTTCCGGGCGGCGCTGGATGCGCTGAAAGTGGAATCGACGGTTCTGATTGTGGACGCGCCGAACTCGGGCAATCGCAACCTGGAGTTGAGCTCGCGGAATATTGAAGGCCTTGAGTTGCTGCCGGGCAATGAGGTTCATCCTTATCACTTGCTGCGTTACGATCGCGTGATTTTCTCGCAGCCGGCCATCGAAAAATTGCAGCTTACGCTGCAGAATTCAGTGCCCAAGCGGCAGCGCAAGGCCAAAGAAGACGAGGGCGCGAAGAAGGCATCGGCGGCTCCGCGCAAGCGCGTGCGGCATGAAAAAGCGGCGGAGGTGGCCTAGGGCCTAATCAATATGAAATCCGCATACCAGATTATTCGGCGTCCGGTGATCACCGAAAAGGGTTTGGCGATCAAGGAAAACCAGAACACGCTGGTCTTCCAGGTTGCGCCCAAGGCCACGAAGACCGAAATCAAGCAAGCAGTGCAGACGATTTTCAAAGTGAAAGTGTTTTCCGTGCGCACGGCCACGTATCCGGGAAAAGAACGGCGGCGGGGAAAGTTTGCCGGCTACCGTCCGGATTGGAAAAAGGCGTATGTACGGCTGCGGGCCGGCGAGAAGATGCCCGAGTACGCGCAGAATTTGTAAGAGCAGTCGTTGGCCGTTGATCGTTGGCCGAGTCGGTTTTGAAATTGCCAACGACGAACGACGAACGACCAACGACGAGTTAAGAGCTGATTATGGCCATTAAGACATACCGACCGACGACGCAGACGTTGCGCTATCGCACGACCATCGTCAACGACGACATCACGACGCGGCATCCGCATAAGCCGCTGATCGAGCCCAAACCGCGCACCGGCGGGCGTCGCAATTCGGGCGACATGACGATGCGCTTCATCGGCGGCGGGCACAAGCGCAAGCTGCGCATCGTCGATTTCAAGCGCGACAAGACTGGGATTCCGGCCACCGTGGTGACGATCGAATACGATCCCAACCGTTCTTCGCGCATCGCGCTGCTGGCGTATGCCGACGGCGAAAAGCGTTACATCATTCAGCCGGAAGGCCTGAAGGTGGGGCAGAAGGTGGTCAGCGGTCCCGAGGCGGATATTCTGGTGGGCAACGCGCTGCCGCTGCGGAATATTCCTCCCGGCACGCAGATCCATAATCTGGAACTGAAGCCGGGCAAGGGCGGCCAGATGGTGCGCTCCGCGGGCGGAGCGGCGCAGTTGGTCGCCAAAGAAGAAGAGTACGCTCTGGTGAAGCTGCCCTCCGGCGAAACCCGCAAAGTTTCGCAAGACTGCATGGCGACCATCGGCCAGGTGGGCAATCTCGATCACGAGAATGTCACCATCGGCAAAGCGGGACGCTCGCGCTGGCTGGGAAAGCGTCCGCACAACCGCGGCGTTTCGATGAATCCGGTGGATCATCCGCATGGCGGGGGTGAAGGCAAGACTTCGGGCGGACGTCATCCGGTAACGCCCTGGGGACAGCCTACGCGCGGGTACAAGACGCGGAATAACAAGCGGACGGATAAGTTTATTGTGAACCGGAGAAGCAAGTAGGGCTGCGAGCAACAGCAGGTTCCTCTGGTCGCTTCGCGACCTTCGGAATGACAAGTTTCAGTTGAGGTCGAGAAATTTATGGCACGTTCAACCAAGAAGGGCGCGTTTGTGGACGGCTTCCTGATGTCGCGCGTGGAGGCCATGAATTCGCGCAACGAGAAGAAAGTTTTGCGCACCTGGTCGCGGCGTTCCACTGTGGTTCCGGAGATGGTCGGCCACACCATTGCGGTGCACAACGGCAAGAAATTTATTCCGGTGTACGTCACGGAGAACATGGTGGGGCACAAGCTGGGCGAGTTCAGCTTCACCCGCAACTTCAAGGGCCACTCCATGCGGGCGGCTACGGAAGTGGCAGCGAAGCCGGCAGGTATTCCGGGAGGTCCGGGAGCGATTACGCCGTCGGCCCCGGCGGCGGCCCCGGCGCCGAAGGCATAAAACGGTTTAGACCCTAACCCTGAGCTTAACCGAGGTTAAGAGGGCGGAAGGCTAGGACAGAGACGAGAATATGGAATTCCGAGCGGAAATGCGTTACTTGCGAGTCTCGCCGCAGAAGGCGCGCCTGGTGCTGGATCTGATCAAAGGGCGCAAGGTGGAAGACGCGCGCAACACGCTGCTGTATACGAAGAAGCGGGTCGCGGCGCATGTAGGCAAGCTGCTGCAGTCGGCGCTCGACAATGCGAATTTTTTGAGCGCCGAGAAGAATCTGGACGTCGAGCTGGACAACCTGTATGTGAAGAGCGCGATTGCGAACGACGGTCCGCGCATGAAGCGGATTCGTCCAGCGCCGCAGGGACGAGCCTACCGGTATCAGCGGCGCATCTCGCATATCACACTGGTGCTGGCGGAGCGCGGGAATGGCGCGGCTCACGCTGGCGGCGGTGGTTCAGCGGCTGCGGCTCCCGCTAAGCGGCGTGCGCCGGTGGCGAAGAAGGCGGCGGGCGCGGGCAAGAAAAAGGCGGCTGCGAAATAGTGGCCGCGCGGCGGGTGGGGCGCCCGCCGGACAGCCGGCGAGCCGCCGGCGCTACGATCGAATGCGCTACGGTTTTTGAACAGGTTTAGTTTTTGAGCAGGTTTGATTAGGAGAAGCAATGGGACAAAAAGTCCATCCTTATGGTTTTCGGCTCGGCTATACCAAGCCGTGGAAGTCGCGCTGGTTTGTGGAGCGGGACTACGACAAGCTGCTGCTTGAAGACATCAAGCTGAAGAAGGAACTGAAGGAGAAGCTGAAGTCGGCGGGCGTGAGCGCGATTGAGATCGAGCGGCCGGGCAACAAGCTGCGCATCATCGTCAAGACGGCGCGACCGGGAATTATCATCGGGCGCAAGGGCGCGGAGATCGACAAGCTGAAGGGCGACTTGCAGAAGCGCACCTCGCGCGAGGTGTTTGTCGACATTCAGGAAGTGCACAAGCCTGAACTCGATGCGCAGCTGGTCTCGGAAGCGATCGCTTTACAACTGGAAAAGCGCGTTGGCTTCCGGCGCGCGATGCGCAAGGCGGTGGATTCGGCGCTGCGTTTCGGTTGCAAGGGCATCAAGGTGCGAGTGAGCGGACGGTTGAACGGAAATGAAATCGCGCGCTCGGAGTGGTATTTGCAGGGCCGGTTGCCGCTGCACACGCTGCGGGCCGACATTGAGTTTGGTTTTTCGGAAGCCCGGACGACTTATGGCGTGATCGGCGTGAAGGTCTGGGTATACAAGGGCGAGATTCTCCCGACCAAGAAGCGGGAGCAGCAGTCGGGGGTGGGAGCGTTCTAAGTAAGTGGCCAGTGGTCAGTGACCAGTGGCCAGTAGGATCAAAAGCGACTCAAAAGGCTTGGCTAAGGGCCAAGAGCTAGAAGCTAAGAGCTGACTTTATGTTGATGCCAAAAAAGGTTAAGTACCGCAAGCAGCAGCGCGGGCGCATGACGGGCAAGGCATGGCGCGGGAGCACGCTGGCGTTTGGGGATTTCGGGCTCAAAGTGCTCGAGCCAGGATGGATCACCGACCGGCAGATCGAAGCCAGCCGCGTGGCCATGACCCGCTTCGTGAAGCGCGGCGGCAAAATCTGGATTCGCGTGTTCCCGGACAAGCCGGTGACCAAGAAGCCGGCTGAAACCCGTATGGGCAAGGGCAAGGGCGCGCCCGATCATTGGGTCGCGGTAGTGAAGCCGGGCAAGATTTTGTTTGAGATGGAAGGGGTCTCGCTGGCGGATGCGAGCGAAGCTATGCGGCTGGCATCGCACAAGCTGGCGCTGCGCACGACGCTGGTGAAGCGGGAAACGGCGCATTAGAGCTGCGAGCCACGAGCTACGAGCCGCGAGCAAACAGAGTGCATGGTTGCGACTGCGGCAGGTTGCTCGTAGCTCAGAGCTAGGAACATTATGAAATCAGACAAGATTCGCAACTTAACCGACGCCGAACTGCAGCACCAGGGGCAGGATCTCGCCGACCAGTTGTTCAAGCTGAAGTTTCAGCTGAACATGGGACAGACCGAGAGCCTGAAAAAGATTCGCGGCCTGCGCAAAGACATTGCGCGCGTTAAAACAATTTTAGGCGAGCGCACGCGCGCCGCCACAACGGAGAAACGCTAATGGCGGAAACCGCAACCGGAAAGTCGGCAACCCCGCAAGCCGAGCACGTGCAGGGGCGGCGCAAGGAAGTGGTGGGAGAAGTGGCCGCCAACCGCATGCAGAAAACCATCGTGGTGCAGGTGACGCGCAAGAAAGCGCATCCGTTCTACGGGCGGGTGGTGGCGCGGCACAAGAAATTTTACGCGCACGATGAGAAGAACGAAGCGCACGTGGGCGATGTGGTGCGGATTGAGGAGACGCGTCCGCTGTCGAAGTTGAAGCGCTGGAAACTGAAAGATATTGTGCGCAAGACTGCGCTGGTGCCGGAGATCGCGCTGGAGCAGGACGTCAAGTAGGGAGCGGCGGTTCGGCCGCTGTCGCGGCGGGCGGGTTCGGTTGAGTCCGAGATCCTTCGCGGGACAAAAAGCGTCCCGCTCAGGATGACAAGGCGGGACAAAAAGCGTCTCGCTCAGGATGACAAGGGCGCTCAGGATGACAAGGCGAGACAAAGAGCGTCTCGCTCAGGATGACAAGGCGAGACTAAAGGGCGTTTCGCTCAGGGTGACAAGCGAGACCGAGGGAGATTAGCCATGGCTGTGATGATGAGAAGCATGCTGGAGGTCGCCGACAACTCCGGCGCCCGCAAGCTGCAGATGATTCTGCCGCTCGGCGGCTCGACCGGGCTGAATGCCGGGCTGGGCGACATAATCACCGCGGCGGTGAAAGAAGCGGCTCCCGATGGCCAGGTGCAGAAGGGCAAAGTGGTGAAAGCGGTGATCGTGCGCACGCGCAAGGAGCACCGGCGGCGCGACGGAACCTACATCCGGTTCGACCAGAATGCCGCGGTTCTGATCAACGAAGCAGGTGAGCCGGTAGGGACGCGCGTCTTTGGTCCCGTGGCCCGCGAGCTGCGTGAAAAGAAGTTTTTGAAGATCGTGTCATTGGCGCCGGAAGTGATTTAGGCCTTTGAAAGGATTGGGCGATTTTGCGATCGGGTGATTTTGCGATTGAGGATCAAAGCTGCAAACGGTGGTTTTTCAATCGCTTGATGACTCAATCGCGCAATCGCTAAATAGGACTTATGAGAACTGTCAGCACAGAACACAAGCGAGTGGATATCCGCCGGAACGATACCGTGAAAGTGATCACGGGGCGGGACAAGGGCAAGGAAGGGCGCGTGTTGCGCGTGTTTCCCGACGACAGCAAGCTGCTGGTCGAGCACGTGATGATCGTGAAGAAGCATGTGCGCCCGAACCCGCAACGCAACATCAAGGGCGGCATCGCCGAGCAGGAGAGCCGGATTGCGATTTCCAACGTGCAACTGGTTTGCCCGAGCTGCGGGCCGGTGCGCATCGGACACGAAGAGCGCGGCGACCGGAAAGTGCGGGTGTGCAAGAAGTGCGGAACGACGCTGGATAAATGATTGAGTGATTGGGCGATCGGGTGATTGAGCGATTGGGAGTCTTGGGTTCTGGACTTTCAATCGCCAAATGGCACAATCGCAAGATCGCTCAATTCTTACGGAGTTGAAGAGGCGCGATGGCAAAAGACAAAAAGGGTTCGAAGGAATCGGCGCAGGAGCAGAAGGCTCCGGCGCAGGCGCACCACAGCGCCAAGGAGCGGCCGCGGTTGCGGGCCCGCTTCGAGAAGGAAGTGGCTCCGGCTCTGCTGAAAGAGCTTGAGCTGAAGAACACGATGGCGGTTCCGCGGCTCAACAAGATTGTGGTGAACATGGGCATGGGCGAGGCTACGCAGAACTCGAAGGTTCTCGATCCTGCGGTGAACGAGTTGGGACTGATCACCGGCCAGAAGCCGATCATCACCAAGGCGAAGAAATCGATTGCGGCTTTCAAGGTGCGCGAAGGGCAGTCCATTGGAACCATGGTGACGCTGCGCGGCGACCGCATGTATGAGTTTTTTGACCGACTGGTGAATATCGTGCTGCCGCGCGTGCGCGACTTCAAGGGAGTCTCGACCAAGTCGTTCGACGGCCGCGGCAACTACACGCTCGGGCTGCACGACCAGTTGATTTTCCCGGAGATTTCCTATGAGAAGGTTGACAAGCAAAAGGGAATGAACGTCACCATTGTGACCACGGCGGCAAACGACAACCAGGCACGAACACTGTTGAAGCATCTGGGCATGCCGTTCCGGGCTTAAGAGCAAAGTTTCAAAGTTTCAAGGTTTCAAAGTTTCCGAGTGCGACAACAAGATTCGTTAAGGATTTCATGACTACAGCGAAGCGAGTTAAAGACGCGAAGATCGAGAAGAAGTTTGAAACGGCGCGGAATAACAAGGAGAAGACTCCGAAATTTTCCACGCGCCGGCACAATCGCTGCAAGCGGTGCGGGCGGCCGCGCGCTTATTTGCGCAAGTTCGGATTGTGCCGCTTGTGCTTCCGGCAGCTGGCGCTGCAGGGGGAGATTCCGGGAGTGTCGAAGTCGTCGTGGTAGGGAGCGCGCCGGGTACCGTGCCCGCTGAGATCCTTCGCGAGACAAAAAACGTCTCGCTCAGGATGACAGAAGTAAGAGGTAAGCGAGCTGCCGCAGGTTCTCCGCTGGATGCGGAGCGAACGGGTGGCGAGAGGAGAAGCAAACGATGAGGTTGACCGATCCGGTCGCAGATATGCTGACGAGGGTGCGCAACGCGCTGCAGGCGCGGCACCAGAAGGTGGACGTTCCGGCTTCCCGGCTGAAGGTGGAGATCGCCCGCATCCTGAAGGAGGAGGGCTACATCTCGAACTTCAAGGCCACGGAGGAAGAAGGACACAAGGTCATCCGGATTTATTTGAAATACGGCGCGCACAATGAGGCGGCGATTTCGAAGGCGGAGCGCGTGTCGCGCCCGGGCTGCCGCGTCTACGTGCGGCGCAGCGAGATTCCACGCGTTCTGGGCGGCATGGGGATCAACATCCTCACGACCCCGCGGGGCGTGATGACTGGGCGCCAGGCGCGCAAAGAAGGCGTGGGCGGCGAGTTGCTTTGCGAGATTTGGTAGAGAAGCAGCTGTCAGCCATCAGCCATCAGCCGTCAGTAAAAGCGCGGTGGCGAAAAAAGCTGAGAGCTGAAAGCTGAGAACAGAGACCTTATGTCACGAATTGGAAAAAAGCCGATCCCGATCCCCAAAGGGGTGACGGTCAAAATCGAAGGCAATACCGTGCTGGTGCAGGGGCCGAAGGGCAAGCTGGATACGGCTCTTCCCGCGGGCATCAAGGTGGAGCAGAAGGACGGCACGATCGTCGCGGTGCGCGAAGACGATTCGCAGGCCGCTCTGCACGGACTGGCGCGCGCGCTGGTGAACAACGCCGTCGAGGGCGTGACCAAGGGATGGACGCGCGACTTGGAGATCGTCGGCATCGGTTATCGCGCCGAGATGAAGGGCAAAGGGACAGTGGTGTTCAACCTGGGATATTCGCATCCGATCGAATACCCGCTGCCGACCGGCGTCGAGGCTTCGGTCGATCCCAAGCAGACGAAGATCGCGCTCACGGGAATCGACCGCCAGCAAGTGGGCCAGGTGGCGGCGGAAATGCGCTCGTTGCGTCCGCCGGACCCTTATAAGAATAAGGGAGTGCGGTATGCGGGCGAGCGGTTGAAGAAGAAAGTGGGCAAGACCGGAGCGAAGTAGAACAAAGTCGTCGTTGGTCGTTCGTCGTTGGCCAGCCAGATGACGGCAGCGGTTCTGAAGTGTCGGGTCCTGGGCGAACGGCCAAGGACCAACGACCAAGGACAGATCTTATGTTTACCAAGAAATCGAAGAATCAGAAGCGCGGCCATATTCACGACCGCATCCGCAAGAAGATGCAGGGGACGGCGGAGCGTCCGCGGCTGAATGTATACCGTTCACTGAATCACATTTACGTGCAGGTCATCGATGACTTGCACGGCGAGACGCTGGTTTCGGCGAGTTCGGCGGAAGGCAAGAAAGAAGACCGCCGAACCGGAGGCAACGTAGCGGCCGCGAAGGCTGTGGGCAAGACCATCGCGGAGCGCGCCAAGGCAAAGGGCGTGAGCAAGGTGGTGTTTGACCGCGGCGGTTACATTTACCACGGCCGCGTGAAGGCGCTGGCCGATGCGGCGCGCGAGGCCGGATTGCAGTTTTAAGAATTGAGCGACTGTGCGATTGAGTGATCGGGCGATTGAAAAACGGGAATCGGTTTTCAATCGCAAAATTACCCAATCGCACAATCGCCAAATGAAACGAGAGTTCAAATAATGCCAACAGTCGTCAAGAAGCTCGATGCAAATTCGTTTCAGTTGAAAGACCAGGTGGTGGCGATCAACCGCGTCACCAAAGTGGTGAAGGGCGGCAAGAACCTTTCGTTTGCGGCGCTGGTGGTGGTGGGCGATCCGTCGGCCGCGGTGGTGGGCCACGGGGCGGGCAAGGCCAAGGAAGTTCCGCAGGCCATTCGCAAGGCGATCGAGTCGGCGAAGAAGAATCTGGTCAAGGTTAACCTGACGCAAACTTCGATTCCGCACCTGGTGCTGGGGCGGTATGGTTCCGGCAAAGTGCTGCTGAAGCCCGCCCCGGAAGGCACGGGAGTGATTGCCGGCGGCGCGGTGCGCGCGGTGATGACCTCGGTGGGGATTCAGAATGTGCTGACCAAGTCGATCGGAACGACCAACCCCCACAACGTGATCAAGGCGACGTTCGACGCGCTGCGGCACTTGAAGAGCAGAGAGAGTGTTGCCGCTATGCGGGGCAAAGCGGTCGACGAGTTGTAGTACCGAGTACCCAGTCCGAGTACCGAGACATCGGCGCTCTGCTGAGATTGAGGACTTATCGATGACGACGAAGAAACCGAAAGCGGTTGCTGGAAAGATACACCTGAAGTGGGTGGTTTCGGCCATTTGCTCGCCGGTGAAACACAAGCGGGTAGTGAAGGGGCTGGGATTTACCCGGCTGAATCAGGTGATTGAGCGTCCCGATAATGCGGCTATCCGGGGCATGGTGGCGAAGGTTCCGCATCTGGTTGAGATTGTAGGATAGCTGTGAGCTTCGAGCTACGAGCTTTGAGCAACCTGGCACCGATTGCTCGCAGCTCATAGCTCGCAGCTCAAGGCTGAGAGCTTATTTATGAATTTATCCAACATTCACGCACCGAAGAAGGCGTCGGAAAAGCGCAAGCGCGTGGGGCGCGGCATGGGCTCGGGCATGGGCAAGACCTCCACTCGCGGGCACAAAGGGCAACGCTCGCGCACCGGTTCGCGGATGATCCGCGGATTTGAGGGTGGCCAGATGCCGCTGCACCGGCGCATGCCGAAGCGCGGCTTTACCAACATCTTCCGCAAGGAATTCAACATCGTGAGCCTGGAGCGGCTGGCCGCGCTGGGCGCGGATCTGCATGCCGAGCCAATCACGCCCGAGGTGCTGCGCAAGGCGGGAGTGATCAAGGCCAAGCTTCCCGTGAAGATTCTGGGCGATGGCGAGTTGACGATTGCCATCACCGTGCACGCGCACAAGTTTTCGAAGTCGGCACAGGAAAAAATCGCCAAGGCAGGCGGCAAGGTTGAGGTCTTGCAGTAATGGCTGAGCAAGGAGCATTTCCAATCTGGGGGAAGCTGGCCAACATCTTCCGCATCCCCGACCTGCGCAACCGGGTTCTGTTTACGCTCGCCATGCTCGCGATTTACCGGCTGGGCGGACATCTACCGACTCCGGGCGTCAACTTCATTAAGCTCGAGCAAGCCTTCAATCGAACCGGGGGATCGCTCCTCGGTTTTGTGGATCTGTTTTCCGGCGGCAGCCTGCGCAAAATGACCATCTTTGCCTTGGGCATTATGCCGTACATCACGGCGTCGATCATCCTGCAGCTTTTGACCGTGGTTTATGAGCCGCTGGCCAAACTGCAAAAAGAAGGCGAGCTGGGACGCAAGAAGATTACCCAGTGGACGCGTTACATCACCGTGATTCTCAGCGCGGTGCAGTCGTTCGGCATCGCCATCGGCCTGGAGAAAGCCGGAGACTTCGTGTTGCACCCTGGCCCTGGATTCATTTTGATGACCATGCTGACCCTTACCACGGGCAGCGCGTTCATCATGTGGCTGGGCGAACAGATTACCGACCGGGGCATCGGCAACGGCATGTCGCTGCTGATCTTTGCCGGCATTGTGGTGGGCCTGCCCCGCGGCGTCGAGGATCTTTTTGATAAAGCCAGGAATGGAACCTGGGGAGCCGTCACACCTGTGCTGATGGCGGGTCTGATAGCATTCATGATCGCGGTGGTGGCGTTCATCGTTTACGTTGAGCGCTGCGAGCGGCGCATCCCGGTGCAGTACGCCAAGCGCGTGGTGGGGCGAAAAGTTATGGGTGGACAGTCCACACATTTGCCCTTGCGCGTGAACGCGGGCGGCGTTATGCCGGTGATCTTCGCGTCTTCGATTCTGGGTTTGCCGCAGATGCTTGGCTATAGCTTGAAAAACAGCCGCTACTTCGGCGACATGATTCGGATGCTGGGCTGGGGCGAGCCGCTCTACACGGTTTTGTATGCGCTGGGCATCGTTTTCTTTGCGTACTTCTACGTGTCGATCGTGTTCAATCCCAGCGAAGTCGCCGACAATATGCGGAAGTATGGCGGCTTCATTCCGGGCATTCGTCCGGGCAAACGCACGGCCGACTACATCAATGAAGTATTGACCCGCATCACGCTGGTGGGTGCGCTGTATCTGATTATCATTTCGTTCATCCCCGAGTGGATGATGGCCGGCATTCACTTGAACCACCTGCCCTTTTGGCTGGGAGGCAGGATGTTTGAGAACCTTCCGGTCTGGGTGACCAACGGCTTAGGCGTGACTTTCTATTTCGGCGGAACGTCGTTGCTGATCGTGGTAGGCGTGGCCATGGATACGGTGACGCAGATCGAGGCGCAGCTGATCATGCGCCACTACGATGGATTTACGCCGCGCAGCGGACGCATTCGCGGCCGCAGGAATTGGTCGTAGGGATTGAGTAATTGGGTAATTTAGTAATTGGGCAATTGTGGATTTGGAAGTTGTGAAATTTGTGACCTCTGTTCGGAACCAGAGGTTTTTCAAATTTCTCAATTACTAAATTTCCCAATTACTCAATGCTGGGGTTGCTGCACCTGGCTTGGCCTTGTGGGAGGCTGACCAGGAAAATTCAGATCGGGAGGCTTTGGCCAACTGATGGTGCAGGAAACCTCACGCGATGTCGGCCCCGTGGTTCTGCTTGGACCCCCGGGAGCCGGTAAGGGTACGCAGGCCAAGCGCATCATGGAACGGTACGCGGTTCCGCAGATCTCCACGGGAGACATTCTGCGGGATAACGTGGCCAGGGGTACGGAACTCGGCATGACTGCCAAGGCAATCATGGCGCGAGGCGAACTGGTTTCCGACGACCTGGTTTGCGAGATGGTGCGGCACAGGCTGAGCCAGCCGGACTGCAAACGGGGCTACATTCTGGACGGCTTTCCGCGGACTGCGGCTCAGGCCGGATGGCTGGACGCACTGCTCGACGACAAGCTCTTTGACAACTCGCGCCCGACCCGGGCATGGCCAATTGTGATCCTGATGGACGTAGACTATAATCAATTGTTGCTCCGGATCACTGGACGCCGTTCTTGTCCCACCTGTGGGCGGATCTACAACGTCCACTTCCAGCCGCCCCGTGTCGATGAACTATGCGACTTTGACGGGACGAAGCTGGTAACCCGCAATGACGATAGGTTGGAAGTCATTCAGCCGCGTTTGGCGGCCTACCAGGAGCAGACTCGTCCCGTGGTGGATTATTACCGGCGCACGGGAAGGCTGAGTTCGGTGAACGGCGATCTGCCGATGGACGAAGTTGCAGAGCAGATTTTCAGGATTATCGAGGACCATCAGACTTGAGGGTAGGCACAGTTTAGGAATGGCGATTGTCTGCAAATCGGCGGCGGAAATTGAGCGGATGCGGCACAGTGGCCGCATCGTGCGGCAGGTTCTCGACGAAGTGCGCGCCATGGTAGCGCCCGGCGTGACCACTATGGATTTGGAACGCGCCGCCGAGAAGAAGATCGCGGAACTCGGGGCCAAGCCGGCGTTCAAGGGATACTACGATTATCCCTGCGTGCTGTGCACGTCGGTGAACGAAGAGATTGTGCACGGCATTCCGTCGGAGAAACGTGCGCTGAAGGAAGGCGACATCGTTTCGATTGATTGCGGAGTGGTGCTCGACGGCTATTACGGCGACGCGGCGATTACGGTTCCGGTGAGCGACGCGGTGAAGCCGGAGCTGCGCAAGCTGCTGACCGTAACCGAAGAATCGCTCTACCGCGGCATCGACCAGGCAAGGATCGGCAATGCGGTGGGCGATGTGGGAGCGGCGGTGCAGGAACACGTGGAAGCCAACGGCTTCAGCGTGGTACGGGAATTTGTGGGGCATGGCATCGGAACGCGGCTGCACGAAGAGCCGCAAGTGCCGAATTTTGGAGCCCGCGGCCATGGCGCGAAGTTGCGCGAAGGCATGGTGCTCGCCATCGAGCCCATGGTGAACTACGGCAAGCCGGAAACGCGAGTGCTCGGCGACAAGTGGACGGCAGTCACGGTAGACGGCAGCTTCAGCGCGCATTTTGAACACTGCGTCGCGGTGACGAAAAACGGGCCGGTGATTTTGACGAAATAAGCTGTTAGCTTTTAGCTCTTGGCTTTTCGCTAAGAGCCAAGAGCTAAAGGCTAAGAGCTGGTTTCAAGGGGTGCATGAGCAAAGAAGACGCGATTGAAGTGATGGCGACGGTTCTGGAACCGCTGCCCAATGCCATGTTCAAGGTAGAACTGGAGAACAAGCACCAGGTACTGGCGCATGTATCGGGCAAGATGCGCAAGAATTTTATCCGCATCCTGCCCGGGGACAAGGTTGCGGTGGAACTCTCGCCCTACGACCTGAATCGCGGCAGAATTGTGTATCGCTATAAATGAGATTGTGAGGATGACGTTCTCAACTCGTTCAAGTCGAGAAGGTTCGACTGAGAACTGAGAACTGAGAACTGAGAACTGTTATGAAAGTACGAGCATCGGTAAAGAAAATCTGTGACAAGTGCAAGGTCATCCACCGCAAAGGTGTGGTGCGGGTGATCTGCGTCAACACGAAACACAAACAGCGCCAGGGGTAGAGCTTCGAGCTATGAGCCTCGAGCTACGAGCAAAGCCATCGGATGTGTCGCTCGTCGCTCGCGGCTCGAAGCTCGCAGCCACGAGTTGGCAGCAGTTGGAGGCATAAAGACTTATGGCACGTATCGCAGGCGTCAACTTACCGCGCCAGAAGCACATCAACATTGCGCTGACCTACATCTACGGCATTGGGAATCCGCGCGCCGGGGCCATTCTCGATGAGGCCAAAGTGGAGCCGATGAAGAAGGTCCAGGATCTGAGCGAAGAAGAAGTCAACCGCATCCGCACCGTGATTGAGGCGCAAGGGATGGTGGAGGGCGATCTGCGCAAGGAGGTTTCGATGAACATCAAGCGGCTCATCGAAATCGGTTCCTATCGCGGATTCCGTCACCGCCGCAACCTGCCGGTGCGCGGGCAGCGCACGCACACGAACGCACGCACCCGCAAAGGTCCGCGCAAGGGAACGGTGGCAACCAAGAAGAAGGCGTCGGCAAAAACGTAAGAACCAGCCTTTAGCTATTAGCTCTTAGCCGTTAGCTCAACGGCCCAAGGTTCAAGCTAATGGCTAATGGCTAATGGCTAAGAGCTAAAGGCTAATTATGGCAAAACCAGCAGCAGCAGCGGGCGGCACGGCCGCACCGGAGAAAAAGGGCAAGAAGAAGACGTTCAAGAAGAAGGAGCGTAAGCACGTTCCGCATGGCTTGTGTTACGTGCAGGCGTCCTTCAACAACACGATCGTAACCATCACCGACATGAACGGGAACGTTTTGTCGTGGAAGAGTTCGGGGTCGCTGGGTTTCCGCGGATCGCGCAAAGGCACGCCATTCGCGGCCCAGCAGGCGGCGTCGAATGCGGCCAACATGGCGCGCGATCACGGCGTGCGCAGCGTTGACGTACGCGTAAGCGGTCCTGGTTCCGGCCGCGAGTCGGCGGTGCGCGCTCTGGCGTCTTCGGGCATTGAAGTGCGCTCCATTCGCGACGTGACGCCGATTCCGCATAATGGATGCCGTCCGCCGAAGCGGAGAAGAGTGTAAGTAAGGGACCAGGGGTTAGGGGCCAGGGATCAGCAACTATTCTAAAACTGATCCCTGATCCCTGGCCCCTAATCCCTGATTTTCGTCCGGGACGAAGGGTGAAGCCAAACCCGTAAACCGGTCATCTAAAAGGAGAACAACTTGGCACGTTATACCGATGCAGTTTGCCGTCTATGCCGCCGTGAGGGCATGAAGCTTTTCCTCAAAGGCGCAAAGTGTTTCAGCGATAAGTGTCCCATCGAGAAGAGAAACTTCGCTCCCGGACAACATGGGAAGGACCGCAAGGCCAAGATCGTTGGTTACGGCCTGCAGTTGCGCGAGAAGCAGAAAGCCAAACGCATCTACTTCACCCTCGAAGGCCAGTTCCGCAACTATTTCGAGAAGGCCGCGCGCACGCGTGGTGTTACCGGCGAATTGCTTTTGCAGCAGCTTGAGCGGCGTCTGGATAACGTAGTCTTCCGCCTGGGCTTTGCACAATCCCGGCGCCAGGCGCGGCAACTGGTGCGCCACGGGCACGTCGCCGTCAACGGGCGCAAGGTCAACATTCCTTCTTACGAAGTGAGTGCGGGCGAGGAAATTTCCATTCGCGAGAACAGCAAGAAACTCGTGGTGCTGGAAATGGCCAAGGAATTTGCCAGCCACGGCACACAGCCCAACTGGCTGGAAGTGAATCGCGACACTTACACGGGACGAGTGCTCTCGTTGCCCAAGCGCGAAGATATTCAACTGCCGGTGAATGAGCAGTTGATTGTTGAACTTTATAGCAAGTAAGAGATTGAGCGATTGTGCCGTCGGGCCATTGAGCGATTTGAAATCACTCAATCTCCCGATCGCTAAATCGCTCAATTCCCGGTCCATATTTTCGAGCCAGATCAGCCTGGGCTGACGTTGAGTTGAATCCGGACCGATTCAGGGAGTCAGCACTGAGCCAAACGGGCCGAAGGAGAAACAAATGCTTTGGAAAGGTTTTCAGAAACCGAAACGTCTCGCAGTCAACACTTCCACCCTCACCGACAAGTACGGAATTTTCTGGGCACAGCCGTTTGAGCGCGGCTTCGGCACTACGGTGGGCAACGCTCTGCGCCGCGTGCTGCTGAGTTCGATTGAAGGCGCCGCCGTCACCGCGGTGAAGATGGAAGGCGTGCTGCACGAATTTCAGTCGATCCCCGGCGTGGTGGAAGACGCGACCGACATTATCCTTAACCTGAAACAGATTCCGTTCAAGCTGGCGGGCGATGCGCCGAAGGCGATTTATCTGCGCGCTGATCAGCCCGGCGTAGTTACGAGCGGCATGATCGAAGCGGATGGCGATGTGGAAGTGCTCGACAAGGACGTTTACATTGCTACGGTTAGTGAAGGCGGCAAGCTCGACATGGAAATGCGCCTGAAACGCGGCCGCGGTTACACTTCCGCCGACAAGAATTTCGACGAGGATCTCGGCATCGGATTCATTCCCATCGACTCCGTGCACTCGCCGGTGCGCAAATGCAACTACACGGTCGAAGCCGCGCGTCTCGGCCAGATCACCGACTACGACAAGCTCACGCTCGAAGTGTGGACGAATGGCTCGATCACTCCTGCCGACGCGATCGGCCTTTCGGCGAAACTGATGAAGGACCATATGAACATTTTCATCAACTTCGAGGAAGAGATTGAAACCGGCGTTTCCTCGGCGGACGACCGCAAGCCCGAGATCCACAACGAAAATCTGAACCGCTCCGTTGAGGAACTTGAGCTTTCGGTGCGCAGTTACAACTGTTTGAAGAACGCGAACATTCAGACCATCGGCGAACTGGTGCAGAAGACGGAATCGGAAATGCTCAAGACCAAGAACTTCGGCCGCAAGTCGCTGAACGAGATCAAGGAAATTTTGTCCTCGATGGGTCTGAGCCTGGGTATGAAGATCGACGAGCACGGCAATGCGGTGCCCGGGCCGACTTCGAATCTGGTTCTGCCGGCTTCGGCCTACGGACCGGACGATCAGCTGTAAGAAAGTGGTCAGTGGCCAGTGGTCAGTGGTCAGAAAACCGACCCCAAAGACTAGCCGCTGGCCACTGACTTCGACATCTAGGACTGGCCACTGACCACTGGCCACTGACCACTGAGGGTCATCATGCGTCACAAAGTAGCAGGCTACAAACTCGGACGGAACACATCGCACCGGCGCTCGCTGCTGCGCAACCTGGTCACATCGGTGATCGTGGAGGAGCGCGTCGAGACGACCGTTCCCAAGGCCAAGGCCGCGAAGCCCATCGTTGAGAAGATGATCACGCTCGGCAAGCGCGGAGACCTCGCCGCGCGGCGCATTGCCGGCGCTTACCTGATGACCGACGAAGCGGTGGTGAAACTTTTTGATACGGTCGGGCCCCGCTTCGGCGATCGCAACGGCGGCTACACCCGCATCATTCGCACCGGGTGGAACAAAGGCGACGGCGCCGACAAGGCCTTCCTCGAACTGCTCGGCAGCGAAAAAGTGCTGGACGAAAAGCGCGAGAAGCGCGCTGAAGCCCGCGCCAAGAAGGTTGCGGAAGCCAAGAAGGCGATGGAAGAGGCCGAAGCGCAGGCGCAGCACGACGGCGGCGTTGAGCCGGTCAAGGAAGAAGCAGAAGAGAAGAAAGAGTAGTTGCGACATGCGCCTCGCTTCGCTTGGCTGAACCCTTCGGCTCCGCTCAGGGCAGGCGGGCGACGCGCCCATTCCCAAACTAAAATCAAACAGGGACCAGCCACGCGGACGTACATGTACTGCTGCGTCCCGCAGCAGTAATCTTGCCCTAGGTTGCCAACCTTATAAACTTTCTCTCAGGATGGGATTCTCCCGCATACAGATCGGGATTGCTGTCGGCGTGGCTGCGCTGCTGGTGTTTGGATTTCTCGGCTATATCTGGTGGCTGAGCAATCAGGGACCGGTGTTGGCGCGCTCGGACGACCACGACCCGCTGACCGGTCTGCCCGTCAGCATCCGGATGAATCCGCTGCGCGACCGCACCATCGAGCACAGCGCCAACAAATTTCTCCACGAGTTGCGCGACGGACATTGCGACGATCTGCTCTCCAAGTGGGAGCACGACTATCGCAAGCAGTATGCGCACTTTATCTGCAACTCCGAGGCGAAGCATCCACTTCTCTCCTGGGAGTTGGCCGAGTGGGAGAGCAAGCCACCGCTCACCATCCTTCACTACCGCGGCAAGCGCCTGAACAGCCCGGGCCAGGCCGGCACCTACAAGGAACTCTTCACCGTTACCACTGAGAACAAGGACGGGCAGTGGGTGGTTACTAAGTACGACTCGATGTATTAGAACCAGTTCTCAGTTCTCAGTCTTGGGGCGCGGTGCATTGAATCCATCGTGCGATCCAGAATTGTCCTGTCCCTCCCTGTGTCTCCGTGCCTCCGTGATAGAAATTAGTAATGCCCGACCCGTCCGCCGAGCGTGAGGCTTCCGCAGCACGCAATATCTATGCCTTCGGCATCACTTCGTTTTTGAACGACACTGCTACCGAGATGGCGTACTGGGTGTTGCCGGCGTTTCTGGCAACTCTGGGGGCGGGGCCGGCGCAGTTGGGATTGATCGAGGGCATCGCCGAGAGCGTGGCGTCATTTGCCAAGCTTTTCTCCGGATACCTCACCGACCACATCCAGCGCCGCAAACCAGTCGTGGTCGCCGGGTATTTTGTTGCGAATGCGGTCAAGCCTCTGCTTGCCATCGTCACTGGCTGGCCTCAGATTCTGCTGATCCGTTTTACCGACCGATTGGCCAAGGGTGTTCGTGGAGCGCCGCGCGACGTGATGGTCGCCGAGTCAGTGCCGAAAGGGCGGCTGGGATCGGCGTATGGGCTGATTCAGTCGATGGATTCCGCCGGAGCGATTGCCGGTCCTGTGACTGCGCTGGTTTTACTCTCGCACTACGGAATCAGAACGGTGTTCTGGGCGGCCGCGGTTCCGGGAGCGCTGTGCGTGATGGTCGCACTGCTGGGGATCCGTGAGACCAGGCGTTTGCGGGCACGGGACGATGCGCCGAAGAAAGTCGAGCCTAGTTCGTCACCCTGGGCGAAGGACCGGAGCGTCAAGCTTCCCGCTAGTTTCTATTTCGTTCTTGTCGCGGTGACACTGTTTTCTCTGGGCAACTCAAGCGACATGTTTCTTGTTCTGCGCGCACAGAACATTGGCATCGCAGTGGCTCTTGCGCCGCTGCTCGGGCTGGTCTTCAACATCACTTACACGGTAGCGTCCTGGCCTGCGGGGTGGTTCAGCGATCATGTTTCGCGGCGGCTGGTTGGCTCCGCAGGCTACATGATTTTTGCCGCGGTTTATTTTGTTTTCGGGCGGGCGCCCTCGACTCTGGCCATCTGGATTGCGATGGCGGTTTATGGTTTCTATTACGCTTTGACGCAGCCTGTGCTGAAGGCTCTGGTGGTTGAGACTGTTGGCGAGACTGTCCGTGGGCGCGCGCTTGGAATTTATTTTTTCGTGACCAGCGTGGCCACCCTGGCTGCGAGTTTGATCACTGGAGGATTATGGAAGTATTTCGGCGCTGCGATTCCGTTTTATTTTTCAGCCGCGATGGCACTAGCGGCTGCAGGATTGTTGCAGGGGGCGAGGCGTAAAAGTGAACGCGCCAGGGGCTGAAGCCCGATTCAAAGAAGCATGTCTTAGACGCAGGCCTGGAAGGCCTGCTCCACCCGGCTTGGAGCGTCCGCTCCATCCGGCTTGAAGCAACTCCTCCAAGCGCTAAGAGCTCGAGGCCGTACGTTTCCTAAGACTCTTCCACCAAAGAAAGATGAGCAACTGCGCTCCAATTCCGGCGCACGTGTCGAGAACCACATCGCGAATCGTTCCGGTGCGTGACGGGATGAAGCTCTGATGCCATTCGTCGAGGCTGGCGACGAAAGCCGTGCCCAGGATCGCGATCGTAGCCCAGCGCAGTGTCCACTTGGCATCTGACATTGCAGGCAAGGTGGCGCGCCACGCGCGGAAAAGCAGGATGCTGAGGATGCCGTAACCGACGACGTGGCCCGATTTGCGAATGTAGAAGTGCCAGACTTCGAAGCGCTCCCAGTCCATGCCGAAGAAGAAATGCAACAGAGGATAGAGAATGCGGCTGGTATTGTGGGCTGAGAGCAACGCGGTGGATTCAACAGCAATGAGGATGAGCCACAGGATCGCGGCGATCCACGGTTTTAGAACGTCCTGGCGATCCGGGTTCAAGCGGGAGATGTGCCTGAGGGATTCGAATTCCCACTTCTCGCAGATGCGGCGAGAAGCGGGGCACCCAAGGTTCTGGGAGATCCACAACGATGATTATTCGACGCCATAGTTGGGAGCCTCGCGGGTGATCATTACGTCGTGGACGTGGCTCTCGCGGAGTCCGGCGCCGCTGATGCGCACGAAGCGCGTTTTCTGCAAGAGTTCGGCGATGGTGGCGCAACCACAGTAGCCCATGCCTGACTTTAGCCCGCCGACCATCTGGTGCACGATCATGGCGACGGAGCCGCGATAGGGCACGCGTCCTTCAATGCCTTCGGGAACAAGTTTGCCGAGACGATTGGAGTCGCCGTCGTTGGCAGACGCCGCGGCCGATGAATCTCCCTCGGTGCTTTGGAAGTAGCGCTCGCTGGAACCCTGTGCCATGGCGCCGATCGATCCCATGCCGCGATACGACTTGTAGGAGCGGCCTTGATAGAGGATCAGGTCGCCGGGACTTTCGTCGGTGCCGGCAAAGAGCGAACCGATCATGACTGCGCTCGCGCCCGCGGCCAGCGCTTTGGTGATGTCGCCGGAATACTTGATGCCGCCGTCGGCGATGATGGGAACGCTGGCATCTTTTACGGCGCGGAAGGCTTCGGCAATGGCCGTGATCTGCGGCACGCCGGCGCCCGTGACCACGCGCGTTGTGCAAATCGAACCGGGGCCAATGCCGACCTTGATGCCGTCGGCACCGGCGCGAGCTAACTCGCAAGCGCCGTCGAAGGTGGCAACGTTGCCCGCCAACAATTGCATCTCAGGCAGTTTCGACTTCACCAGCTTCACTGCATCGAGCACTTTGGTGGAATGGCCGTGAGCACTGTCGATGGCCAGCACGTCTACCTTTGCTTCAGCCAGTTCCTGGGCGCGCTCGAGAAAATCTCCAGTGGCGCCGATGGCTGCGCCTACGCGCAGGCGTCCTTGAGAATCTTTGGCGGCGTTGGGATACTTCAGCTTCTTTTGGATGTCTTTTACGGTGATCAGTCCCTTGAGATTGTACTTATCGTCAACGACCAGGAGTTTTTCCACCCGATGCTCGTGCAGGATCTCTTCGGCATCTTCGAGGGTGGTGCCGACAGGCACGGTGATGAGATTTTTCTTGGTCATCACGCGATCAATGGGAATGTCGTAGCGGGTTTCGAAGCGCAGGTCGCGGTTGGTGAGAATGCCGACGAGTTTGCCCTCCAGCGTGATGGGCACGCCGGAAATTTTATATTTTCGCATCACTTCCAGCGCGTCGCTGACTTTGTCGGTCGGCGACATGGTGACCGGGTCGACGATCATGCCGCTTTCCGAACGCTTGACCTTGTCTACCTCATTAGCCTGCTGCTCGATAGTGAGGTTGCGATGGATAATGCCGAGGCCGCCCTGTTGGGCGACCGCAATCGCCATGTGCGATTCGGTGACGGTATCCATGGCGGCGCTGACGATAGGGATGTTCAGGCTGATGTTGCGGGTGAGCTGGGTCTGGGTGGTGGCGGTTGCGGGAATTACATCGGAGCGTGCGGGTAAGAGAAGGACATCGTCGAAGGTGAGAGCTTCGGGTACGGGAAAATGAATCATAAGTGTCTCGGAAATTCTCCCAGTTGTGGAGATGAATCTTATTCTAGAGAGCGCGGAGAAATGAGGCAACCTGGAACGTCTTCAGGATCCGGCCTGGACCGCCGACAGTGCTCAGACACGGTCTCGCTTCGCCCGACCGGACAGCCGAGGCGGCTGTCTCCACATGATATTTCCGTCGCCCTCAGTCTTCTACGAATGACTTCAGCCTGTTGAGTGCCTGATCCCACTGCTCCGAGACGAAATCGAGATATTTCCTAGTCTCTTCAATCGGTTTTGCATCGAACTCAAACAGGCTCTCGCGGCCCCTGTGGACGCTGCGCACGATTCCCACGCTCTCCAGTACCCGAAGATGCTTCGTGATCGCCTGCCGCGTCAGCCGGGAGCCCCGGGTTAATTGAGAGATCGAATACGGTTGCCCGGTACAGAGCTTCGCAACCAGCGACAGGCGTGTATCGTCACCGAGGGCGGCAAAAACGGGGGCACGAAGATGCCGCTTCGCCGCCATGTTATGACGTTTGCGCGACATGTTTTTCGATGTTCTTCATTTGCTCGGTCCACCCACCATCATTTCTTCGGAACGCTTCGAGACGTCGGTCAGCGGGGAGCTTATCGAAACCGGACTCGGTGAGCACCAGCAATGTGCCAGTAGCGGTCTTCTCCAGCCTGAATTCGACGAGCGTGGTTGGCTCCCCGGAATAGTCCGCTGGCTGGTCCGCTTTGTCATGAGATTTTAGATGGGGCCAGGCGAAGGAAAAGAGCCGTTCGGGTTCCATCTTCTGCACGACCGCCTCGAACCTGATGTGCTCATAGCCGGGATAGGTAATCTGGCCGTGCGAGACTTGACCGGGGACAAAGGGGCCATCGAGTTTTACGCGAAACCACTCGCCAAACTCACGGTAATCGGTGAGGGCGCGCCAGACTCGCGAAACCGGCGCCTTGAGTTCAATGCGTTTCTCGATACGGTCGTTCATTTAAGCAACCTCCAGGTTGCATATTAATGCAGTTCTACCAGAAATGCAACCCTATGGTTGCGTGTCATATCGCTCGGGTTGCCGGAAGCGATGCTGGAGACCAGAGGGCATTGCGCGGCGGTTGGGATCAATGGCTAATGCCACGACGCCCAGGTTCACGGAAGGTGCAATCGAAGCGCGGGCTACGCTCCCACGGCGCGCTGAAGGCGCGAGTGAAGCCCGCTCAGATGAGCTGCGAACTCGGGCAGCGTTGTATTCGACGTTACATGGGTTCGAGGAATGGCAAATGCATGCGAAGGCTCCGAGCCCCAGTGTTCCACGTTGAGGAATGCGCAAGAGAATCCGGCTTCGCGAGCCAGGCGCACTTCTCGATCTCCCATCGTGGAAGGGTTGCCAAACGGATAAGCGAATGCCCAGACCGGCCTTCCCAAGGCCCGCTCCAGGCTGAGCTTGCTTTCTCTAATTTCGCGGCAGGCTTCTTCTTCGCTGCACAAAGACAGAACGGGATGGGTCAAGGTGTGAGCACCGATGCTAATTCCAGCGTCCGCCAACTGCTTCAGTTCAGCGATGTTGAGAACGCGCCGTTGTTGGTCACAAGGAAAAGCCTGCGCTGGTGTGCTGTGATCACGCACTCGGTCCATCCAGTCCGCTCTTGCTCTTGCGTCCAGCCGCGAGGCTTGTCTGACTGTCCTCCACCAAAGAGCGTGGAAACTTGTGGAGGACTCGGATCTTGCGCCTTCTTCGGGGGGAAGCTGAAGGTCTGCTCCCAGAGGATTGCAGCGCATCAAGAGGTAGAGTTCCTCGTACCAGAGCGGGCCGGGATGACTGCTGCACGAAGCGGCAGTCACCAGGAAAAGGCATGGGATGGCCTCACTTTGCAGCACCGGAAGCGTGTCAGCCAGGGTGTTCACCAGGCCGTCATCGCAGGTCACCAGAACAGCGCGCGGAGGAAGCGCCTTGCCTTGCTCAATCCAGGATCGAAAGTCATCTGGGTGAACGACGTGATAGCGCGACTTCAGGAAACGGATCTGCTCGCGAAAGGCCTCCGGTCGCACCAGATGGCCGTCAAGAAAAATCTCGTCGTGCGAATTGCCCGCCGGAACCACGCCGTGGTAGTTCACGACCGCGCAGCCGCCGGTGGGCAGCATATGGCTCAGGCATCCGCTGTGATGCAGAACCGGATAAACCGCGTGCTTCAATAGTGGACTAACGAGCCGCATTGTCGAGTGATTCTATTGTAGCAACTACATAAGTCCTGAATGTTTGTCATCTCCTGGGGGGAACCAGCAGAACAATAACTATCCCAGTACCCATTCGTAACAGGGCGATTGTTAAGACGGAAGGTGACGCAATCTCAATGAGCCTGAGTTAAATTGGTGCAGGGGGCGTTTGTCTGTTGTTGCAACCAGAAAATGTCGTATTAACTGCAACGAGATTCTGTCACCCCCTGGTCGTTTAGGTAACGGCCGCCAAAGCGGGCCGGCCGGAGAGGTTGTAGATGCGTGGCATCGGGGTTTTTCTTTTCTGCGCCGAGGTAATGGGCGCAGGGCGGCGTTGGGCGTGTTCTTGCAGGGGCAGGGGCAGCGCGGTCAACAGCGTGTCTCCGCGATAGATGCGCAGGGTGCCGTCGAGCTGATGGGAGAGTTCGACGGTTTCGCCGGCATAACCGCGCGGGCCGGGCAACGGGGGCAGGGCGATGGAGTGCGTGCCCAGAGTGACGGTGTGATCGGGGTTGACGACGCGCTGATAGTGCAGGTTCAGGCAGCGGGCCAGGTCGAAGCGGCGGGGCAAGCGGCGAAAGTCGCAAACCGCGTCGGCGGCGGGACGGGCGAAGCGCTGGTTGTAGTCGGCGCAAAACTGCTGGAGCACGGCGTTGGCTTGGTCCAGAGTGGCGGCGCCAGCGAGGCGCAGTTCGCTGACCAGACGGTCCTGGAAGGTGCGCCAGGCGCGCTCGATGCGGCCTTTGGCTTGGGGCGAGTAGGCCGGGATCTGCTGGATGCCGAGTTCCTCCAGCGCGCGTCCGAGCTGGGTGGGCGATTGTTTTCCGGCGAGTTCTTCGGCCACGGTCCAGTGCGCATCGTTGCGCTGAAAGATGGCGTGGCGGTCGCGATAGAGGCTGAGCGGAATGCCGTGGGTGAGAATCATGGTGCGCAACGAAAATAGATAGCCGACAGTATTTTCGGCTTCGAGTTGGAAGTGGGCGGCGAGAATCCTATGGGTAGCGTCGTCCTGAAAGCCGATCAGGGTAAGCTCGGGGCCGCGGCCTTCGAGCCAGTCATGGCAACTGGCGTCGGTCAGCGCCATCATGCCGAAACGCGGGCGGGGCGGGCGACGGGAGCGGTACTGGCGCGGCCGGCGCTTCTGCGGAGAGGCCAGCTTGGCCGCCCGCAGAATGCGGCGCACGGTCTCGCGGCTGAGCGAGAGACCCTCTTCGGCACAAAGTTTTTCTGTCAGATGGGAATCGTTGAAGCCCACATACTTGCCGCGGGCCAAGGTTAAGATCAACTGCTTCTGGGGAAGGGAAACTGCCCAAGGCATGGCATGCCCGCGATTGCCGTGGTGCATCCAGTCGGTGGAATCGGGCTGGTAGCGGCGTTTGAGCCGCTGTACCTGGCGCTCGCTCAAATGCAACAGGCGGGAGGCTGAGCGTACGCTCAGCCTCCCGCCTGCCGCATTTTCCATCACCTTCACGCGCTGGAACTCTTTCTGACTCATCGTCACCATCCTTGCAGGGTGACAGAATCTCGTTGCAGTTATGGGGTGACATTATCTTGGAGCATCTACATGCAGGGGGCGTTTGTCTTTTCACCCCCATCCGGCGTATATTAAGAAACTGAGAACTGTTGTGTAATACCGGCATTTGGCGAAGCACACCAGTGGGCGCAAGCCCACTTTTTAGTTTCGGAGGAATTTGCCGGGTGGGCCGAGTTGTAAGTTATTGGATGCATGGCACTTGAGTTTGATCGAGTACGCGAGATTGCGGAGCGGGTAGCGGCCTCCAGCGGGCTGGAAGTGGTCGAAGTGGAGTTTCGCGGGAGCGGCAATGCCCGCATGCTGCGCGTGTTTCTCGACAAGCCTGGAGCGGCAAGCGGCGATGTGCTGGCAGGGGTGACGCACGGCGATTGCGCCAACTTCAGCCGCGAGTTTGGCACGATCCTCGACGTCGAGGATGCCGTGCCGGGAAGCTACACGCTGGAAGTTTCGTCGCCGGGCCTGGACCGGAAGCTGTCGAAGGCGGCAGAGTTCGAGCGCTTTGTCGGCAGCCGGATGAAGGTGATGACGAGGAATCCGGTGAACGGTAACCGGTACTTCGAGGGCCGGCTGGAAAATTTTCACGACGGGTGGTTGACGCTGGACCTGAGCGTGGCCAGCAAGAAGTCGCGCAAGAAGATGGGCGCATCGGCAGCCGAGCAAGGGCAGAAGGTTGGGATTGAATTCGCCAACGTGGAGAAGGCGAATCTGGTGCCGGAAATCTGAAGAGATTGGGTAATTTGGTAATTTTGTAATTTGGTAATTTGAAAACCAAAAGCCGCCGTCTTTTGACTTTCAATTACCAAATTACAAAATTACCCAATTACAAAATGGTTTCTTATGGCTAGTGAGCTTTACAACACGATCGACGCGTTGAGCCGCGAGAAGGGGATTGATCCGCAGATTGTGGTGAGCGCGGTGGAAGACGCCATTGTGATGGCGACGCGCAAATACTACAAGACGCAGGAAAACCTGCGCGCGGAGCTGGATAAAGAAACCGGCAAGATCAATGCCTATGCGGTGAAGACCGTGGTGGAGACTCCGGAGCAGGTGGAAGATCCGCTGTTGCAGATCTCGCTGGAAGACGCCCGCAAGGTTGATCCGAACCTGGAAGTGGGTGGTGAGTTGCGGACCCCGAAAGTCACAGAAGGCATTCTGGGGCGCATTGCGGCACAACTGGCGAAGCAGGTGATCTTCCAGAAAGTGCGCGAGGCGGAACGCGACACGGTTTACAACGAGTACATCGGACGCGTGGGCGAAGTGGTGAACGCAACAGTGAAGCGGGTGGAAGGTCCGGATGTGATCTTCGACATCGGCAAGGCGGAAGCACGCATGCCGCGCAAGGAGCAGTCACGGCTGGAGTCGTTCGCGATCGGGGAGCGCGTGCGAGTGGTAATTGCGCGCGTGGAGAAAGCTTCGAAGGGGCCGGGCGTGGTGGTCTCTCGCGCCGTGCCGGATTTGGTGCAGCACTTGTTTCAGACCGAGGTGCCGGAGATTTACGACGGAACGGTAGTGATTCGCGCGATCGCGCGCGAAGCCGGCGAGCGTACCAAGATTGCCGTCATGTCCAAGGACAAAGACGTGGATGCGGTGGGCGCCTGCGTGGGCATGAAGGGGATGCGGGTGCAGTCGATCATCCGCGAACTGCACGGGGAAAAGATCGACATCATCGAGTATCACGAAGACGCGGTGACCTTCGCTGAAAAAGCATTGCAGCCGGCGAAGGTCAGTAAAGTAACCGTGGTCGACTCCGGCGGTAAGCATCTTGAAGTTGTGGTCAACGACAGCCAACTTTCACTTGCGATTGGCAAGAAGGGGCAGAATGTGCGGCTGGCGGCGAAGCTGCTGGGGTGGAAGATCGACATCAAGAGCGAAGAGGAGAAGCGGCAGGAAGTGGAGCAGCAGATGTCGGCGATGGTTCCCCAGACTGCGACGCCGCTTGAAAATGTCCCCGGCCTCGGCGAGGGCGTGGTGGAGAAACTTAACGCCGCGGGGGTAAGTACGGTGGAAGCGCTGGCCGACATGACGCCCGAGCAACTTGAGGCGATTGAGGGCATTGGGCCGAAGACGGTGGAAAAAATCAGCCTGGCGGTGAATAATTATTTTGCCAGCCTGGAGCCGGGCGCGGCCGTTGAAGGCGCGGCTGAAGGCGAAGTGGCAGCCGAAGGCGCGGCTGCTGCGGCGGAGCCTGTGCCGAGTTCTGAGGAGATAACTGCGGAGGTTCCGGCGGCGGTGGAAGAAGTGGCGCCCGCTGACGAAACGGCGGCGAGTGCGGAAGTTGCGTCGAGCGCGGAAGTTGCGTCGAGCGATGAAGGCACTGTCGAAGCAGACACGCTTGCGGCAGACGAAAATGAAACGCAGGCGGACTCTTCCAGTGGGCAAGCTGCTCCCGAAGAAGAATCCGCTTCCAAAACCAGAGAATAATTATGGCCCGCTGGCATAGGTTGAACGGCGTGGGACCGAAGAAATTGACTCCGTGAGGTCGATGATGACCTAACTACAACACGGAGAAACGAAAGGCCGGATGAGTAAGGTTCGAATCAACGATCTAGCCCGAGAGCTGGAAGTCAAGAGCAAAGCTATTCTCGACACGCTCCCGCTGGTGGGAGTCACCGAGAAGAAGACGCACTCCAGTTCTCTGGAAGAGTTCGAAGCGGAAAAAGTACGCGCCTACATCCGCTCCTCGGTGGATGGTTCCTCTCCGGCTGGCAAGTCGAGTTCGCGCACCATTCGTGGCGAAGAAGAAATCAAGACAAAAATTGACCTATCGCACATTTCCCGTCCTGGAGATGTGCTGCGAGCGATTACACAGAAGAAGGAAGCTGCGGCGACGCCAGTTGTTCCTCCGCGTCCGGTAGCCCCACCGGTGACGCATGCTCCGGCGGAAAAACCTGCGGTGGTTGTGCCTCCGGCTGCCATTAGCCGACCCTTGGTCGCACCACCTGTGAAACCCGTGGCGGCGCCGCCGGCTGCTCCTGTGGCTGCGCAACCGGCGGCTCCGGTCGTTCCTGCGCACCACCCGGTGGTCGCGCCTCCAGCAGCAGCTCCGTCAGTGAGTGCGCCGGCGCGTCCGGTGACGCCGCCTCCCGCGGTACAGGTTCCTCCTGCCGCGTCGCCTCCGATAATTTCAGCGAGCGCACCGCCAGTGGCTCCGGTCGCGGCACGTCCATCTGCTCCGCCGTCTCCGATGCCGCGCATGATCGTTCCTCAGACTGGGCCTCGGCCAGTGTACAAAGCCCCGCTGCGTCCAACGCCGCCGCCGGTGCAGCCTGGAGTTCCGATTGGTGGAACGTCGCGTCCCGTGCCCGGACGTCCCGTGCCCGGCCAGCCCATCTTTCAACGCCGTCCGCCGGTTGCGGGGGCCCCTCCAGGTGCTCCGCGTCCGCCGCTGCGTCCAGGCGAGCGCAGGCCGATGCATCCCACGCGGTCGGCGCCTGCGGGAGCGCGTCCGCTGGGCGTAGGTCCGGCGCTTCCGCCTCCGGGAACCACGCGGCCGGGAAGCCGTCCGGGTGCGCCGGCTCGGAGGCCCGGTCAACGCTATGTTCCGCGTGGCGTGAAAGAAGGCCCGATGAAGGGCTATACGCCGCCACCGCGCATGGTGGTGTCGAACGAGCCCATGCCGATCACGCGCAGCATCACGATCACCGAAGGGATCAGCGTGAAGGATCTGGCGGAGAAACTAGAGATTCGCGCCAAGGATCTGATCTCGCGGCTGCTGGCCAAGGGCGTGTTCGCCACGATCAACCAGACGCTGGACGCCGAGTTGGCGAGCGAGATGGCGCGCTTTTTCGGCGCGGATACGAACGTGATCACGTTCGAGGAGCAAACGGCGAAAGAGATTGATGCGGCCGCGGCCAGCGAAGAACTGGTTCCGGAAACCGGGATACGTCCGCCGGTGGTTACGATCATGGGGCACGTTGACCATGGCAAGACTACACTGCTCGACTCGATCCGCCTCAGCAATGTGGCCGAAGGCGAGGCTGGAGGCATCACGCAGCACATTGGTGCCTACAAAGTTCGCATTACCGACAAGGATTCCCCGGCGTTCGGGCGCGAGATTGTTTTTCTCGATACGCCCGGCCACGAAGCCTTCACGCGCATGCGCTCGCGCGGCGCGAAGGCCACCGACATTGTCGTGCTGGTGGTAGCGGCCGACGACGGCGTCATGCCGCAGACGCTTGAAGCTATCGACCACGCACATGCGGCCGAAGTTCCCATCATTGTGGCCGTGAACAAGATTGACAAGCCGGATGCCTTGCCCGACAGAGTAAAGAAACAACTCGCCGACCGTGGCTTAGTGCCGGAAGAGTGGGGCGGCAAGACGGTATTCGTTGACGTCTCGGCGAAGAAGAAAACGAATCTGAATTTGCTGATGGAAATGATTTGCCTGGTGGCCGACCTGGGCGAATTGAAGGCGACGCCGGAGCGCGCGGCAACCGGCGTAGTTCTGGAAGCGAAGCTGGATCGCGGGCGCGGTCCGGTGGCTACGGTCCTGGTGCAGAACGGAACTTTGAACGCGGGCGACAATTTCGTGGTCGGCAACGTGTACGGGAAAGTGCGGGCGATGTTTGACGACCGCGGCTCGGCATTGCAGACGGCTCCGCCGTCTACTCCGGTCGAGATTATTGGAATGGAATCGCTGCCGCAGGCCGGCGACCAGTTCGTGGTGGTCGCCGATCGCGACAAGGCGCGCGGCATTTCGGAATACCGCGAACAGAAGGCCCGCGAAGCCGCGCTGGCTAAGAGTTCGCGCGTTTCGCTGGAAGGATTGGCGGAGCAGATCAAAGCTGCCGGCACCAAGGAACTGAACGTAATTCTGAAGGGCGATGTGCAGGGCTCCGTGGAAGTGATCACCGACCTGCTGACCAAGCTCTCGAACGAAAAGGTGCGGTTGAAGCTGCTGCGCTCGGGCGTAGGCGCGATTACGGAAACTGACGTCCTGCTGGCCTCGGCGTCGAACGCAATCATCATTGGATTCAACGTGCGTCCGGAGCGCAAGGCGCAGGAAATCGCCGAGCAGGAAAAAGTGGACATCCGCCTGCACTCGATCATTTACGAATTGCAGGATGAGATCAAGCGCGCCATGAGCGGCTTGCTCGAACCCACGTTCAAAGAACACTATCAGGGCCGAGCCGATGTATTGAATGTTTTCCGCATCCCGAAAGTTGGGACCGTCGCCGGCTGCCGTGTGAGCGACGGCTTGATCAAGCGCGACTCCGAAGTGCGCCTGCTGCGCGATAACGTGCAGGTGTTCAAGGGCAAAGTGGGATCGCTGCGGCGCTTCAAGGACGACGCGAAAGAAGTCACGAACGGCATGGAGTGCGGCATCTCGATTTCCAACTACGGTGACATCAAAGTCGGCGATGTGATCGAGGCTTTTGTTACCGAGCGGATTGCCGCGGAAGTGATTGCTTGAAAGCAGTTCTCGGTTCTCAGTTCTCAGTCCTTGCTCCGGCGTATTTGCTGAGGACTGAGAACTGGGAACTGAGAACTGAATGCCCATCGCCTTCCTCACCCTCGAACTTCACATCGAAGCGGCGCAATCGTTGAAGGACAAACGGCAAGTCGTGCGCAGCCTCAAAGACCGCCTGCGGGCCAGTTTCAATGTCTCGGTCGCCGAACTTGATCCCAGCCCCATTTGGAATCGCGCCACCGTTGGCGTGGTTAGCGTCTCCGACTCGCGCGATTATCTCGATGGATTGATGAAGAACGTGGAGCGGGCGGCCAATCGCATCGCCAACAACCACGGGGCAGAGGTGTCGGACTCGTTCGTGGAATACCTGTAATGCGGGGCCTCGGCTATCGGGCTTCGGCGCAAATCTTGGACCCACTCGCAGATCGATCTGTTCGGCTTCACCGAAGCCCGAAAGCCGAAGCCCGAGGGCCTCTCTACCAGCGACAATGCGTCCGCTACCGCACATTACCTCTGTACTTTCCTCCACCCCTCTGTCGTGCGCGACAATGGCACTTGAGGGCCAACACCTGCGGCTGATTTTCTGATATTCTCATGCGTTTTACATCGGGGTGAGAGGTGGAGAAGCGCGGCGTAAAGTACCATCGCGGGCGGTTGGGTGAGGCCTTGCGCGAGGAAATCGAAACCTTGGTGGAGGGGGAACTGGCAGATCCGCGCATCGGACTGGTGGGCGTGACCGCGGTGCACGTGGCCGACGATGGCCGCTCGGCGCAGGTTCTGGTGGATGTGGATGGCGACGATCAGGAAGCGGACCGCAGCCTCGAAGGCTTGATCGCGGCCAAGGAATATATAAGGCACGAACTGGTGGAGCGTTTGCGGATACGACGTGCTCCAGAATTGTTTTTCCGCCTGGACCGCTCGGAGCGGGAAAAGGCGCGTGTGGAAGAGTTGCTGGCGCGCGCGAAAAAGAGAATGAAGACCCGTGCGGGATCGGGTGAGAAGAAGGCGTAGAGATTATGTTGCAGGATGTTCTCCAGCAAATCGAGCGGCGCGACCGGTTCGTGCTCACGTCGCACGCGCGGCCCGATGGCGATGCCATCGGATCGGCACTGGCGTGCTGCCAGGTTTTACGCGCCATGGGGAAACAGGCTGACGTTGTGCTGCACGACGGCGTGCCGCGCATTTATCGCGGACTGCCGTTTGCCGATCAGGTGCTCCAGGCCAGCCGCGTTGACGGCAATTACCAGGCTGCAATCATTCTTGAGTGTGACAGCATTCACCGCACGCGGCTGGAGGGTTTGGAAGACCGCTTCCTGATCAGCATCGATCATCACGTCAGCGGACGACCGTTCGCACACGTGAACTGGATTGATCCGCACGCCGTGGCCACGGGGGAAATGGTGTTCCGTTTGGCGCGCGAGGCCGGCACGCCGTTCTCACCGGAGATTGCGACCTGTCTCTACACCGCGCTGATGACCGATACCGGATCGTTCATGTTTCAGGGAACCAACGAGTATACGTTCGCTCTGGCGCGCGAACTGGTTCTGGCGGGCGCCGACCCTTCGCACTGTGCACGCAGTATTTATTTTGCGCATTCCGTGGCCAAGATGAGGCTGCTCGGCGAAGCCCTGCGAAATCTAAATACCGAAGCCCACGTAGGCTGGACGTGGGTGACGCAGAAACAAATGGAGCGCTGCGAGGCGAAGGAAGAAGACTGCGAAGGCCTGGTGAATTACGTGCTCTCGATCGGCGAGGTTGACGTAGCGGCATTCTTCCGCGAACTGCCCGACGGGCGTTGTCGCGTCAGCCTGCGCAGCAAGGGCAAGCTCGATGTGGCGCGAGTAGCTGAGTGTTTTGGCGGCGGCGGCCATGAGTGCGCCAGCGGCTGCTCGCTGGAGGGTCCGCTGGCTCAGGCGGTGCGCCAGGTTCTGGAATTGCTGCGCCGCGGTCCTTCCGTACAATAATCAGCAGCGGGTTTAAGTTTCAATGTTCAAGGTTTCAATGTTTCGAAGGTCGATGTTGTTCGATGCAACTTCGCCTGCCATCAACCGGAAACCTTGAAACCTCCGAAACCTTGAAACCTTGCACTTCCCATGACCAATCGCACCCGCACCGATTCGCTGTTGCTGGCGGGTTTCTGCGCGTTTTTATTTCTCTACGGTCTGGGACAGTTCGGCCTGATTGGGGCAGACGAACCGCGCTACGCCCAGGTCGCGCACGAGATGCTCCAACGCCACGATTGGGTCACTCCTGTGCTTGGCGGCCGGCCGTGGCTCGAAAAGCCTCCGCTTTATTACTGGCAGGCCATGCTCGCATACTCGATCTTTGGCGTGAGCGACTGGGCCGCGCGCCTGCCCTCGGCGCTGGATGCGACTCTGCTGGTACTCGCGATGTACTTCTTCTTGCGGCGCTTCCGCCCCGGATTGGAGCTGGATGGCGCACTGATCACCGCTTCTTCCGCAGGAATTATCGGATATGCGCACGCCGCCTCAACCGACATGCCGCTGGCCGCGGCTTTCGGCATTGGAATGCTCAACTGGTGGGCCTGGCGGGAGAGTGGGAAGAGAATTTACCTGGCAGTCTTTTACGGCTTCATGGCTTTGGGGATGCTGGCGAAGGGGCCAGTCGCGCCCTTTCTGGCTGCGGTGGCGATTGTCCTGTACGCGAGTGCGGTTCGGGAATGGCGGCACGTGCTGAAATCACTCTGGTTACCGGGAATCTTCTTGTTCTGCGCGATCGCTTTGCCCTGGTATGTGGTGGTGCAGATGCGGAACCCAGCGTTCTTTCATGAATTCATTGTCCAGCAAAATCTCGGCCGGTTTTCGGAGAATCTTTATCACCATATCGAGCCCTTGTGGTATTACCTGCCAGTAGCGGCGCTGGCTCTGACTCCATGGATCATCTTTGTGATTGCAGCCTTAGCTGAGGCTGTGCGCCTGTGGTTGGCAAAACGAAGGGCAGACCCCTCCGGTTTGGAAGTGCAGTTCAGCATTTTCGCGTGTTGCTGGCTGCTAGTGCCCGTAGTATTTTTCTCGATCTCGCGGTCGAAATTGCCGGGCTATGTTCTTCCCGCAATTCCAGCAGGGGCGCTGTTGTTAGTCGGTTATCTGCGGCAACATCTGCAGCAAAGCGAGGCCAAGCCGCCCGCGATGTGGCTGGTTGTGCCGCACGCGCTCGTGGCGGCGGCTCCGATTGTTCCGGCCCTGCTTATTGCCTACTTGATCACGCAGCATCGATTTCCAGCGGGGCAGCCTATGCTGGTGGCCCTCGGTGTTGCATTTGTGTTGTGTGCGGGAATCGCTCTCACGCTGGTTCGCAAGACAGGTCTCCGCATGCTGCGGTTCGTCACTGTGATTCCAGTCTTGGTGGTGGTGGGAGTGGTGTTGAAACTGGGGTCGGTAGCTCTCGATCAGAGTTGCTCCGCCCGGCCCTTGGCGCGAGAAATTGCCGCGATGGAAACCCATCCGCTTCCGCTGGCTGTCTACCATGTCCGTCGCGAACTGGAATATGGCCTGACGTTTTATCGCAACCGGCTCACCTTCAACTACGACTGGGGCAGTATTCCCCGGGTGGAACATTTGCTGGTGGCTCCGGAAAATGCGCAGGCGGAAATTGTGAAACTGGTGGCGGGCAGGCGTGTCTCGTATCTCGGACACTACGCCGCGCAGCATGTGGACTATTACTGGGTGGCGGGCGCGGATTCCACGCACTACTAAGCTGCCGAAGAATACCTTCGGGGCCTGAAGCCCGATCGGAACCCGTCAACTTAAACTCGGCCCGCGTGCCGCACCCGGTTGACCGGCGCTATTGCCGCCACGTGTTCCGCCGGTTTGCCTCACGTGCTGGAACGCACTAAACTCTGAGTTTTGCCATTGCAAACGAGGCCGGAGTCTGCGCCCGGCTTTGCAGGAGCCCCGTGGAGATTCTCGACCTCAGGCATTTTTCCTCTGTCGACTTGCGCCCCCTGCTCGACGATGAAACGCGAGCCTGGGCGAATCTGCTCTCGTGGGATTACCACGGGTCAGCGGAGATGATCCTGCGTTATGTCGATGCCAAGATTCTGCCTGGATATGCCGCCATCGAACGCGGACGCATCTTCGGCTACAGTTTTTTCGTGTACGAAGGCAGCAAGGGAGTGGTCGGCGATCTTTTCGTGGCGAACGGCGGCCGCCTTCCCAACCCGCGCGAGGTGGAACTCAAGCTGCTGACGCATGTCATCGAAACCCTGCAGCAGTCTCCGGGAATCCATCGTGTCGAAGCTCAATTGCTCGCGCACGATTCGGGGAGCGTCGCGCGGCCATTTCTCAATCAGGGATTCCAGCGCCATCCGCGGCTGTTTATGGTTCTCGATCTGAGCGAGATTGTCTCGCAGGCGGCGACGCATCCGGAGATCGAAATCCGCCACTGGATGGAAGCGGACTACCAGCCCGCCGCAGCCGTGATCACCGCGGCTTATCGCGGCCACGTCGATGCCCAGATCAATGACCAATACCACACGCTGAGCGGATCGCTGCGCTTTCTGAATAATATTGTGCGTTTTCCGGGATGCGGAGTGTTCGACGCGGAATCGTCTTTTGCGGCGGTGGACCGCAAGGCGAAGAATTTGATTGGACTGATCCTGTGCTCGCGTGTGCGTAGCGACGTCGGCCACGTGACGCAGGTCTGCGTACTGCCCGAATATCGCTCGCGTGGCATAGGGGAATCGTTGCTGGCCGCGACATCCATCAACCTTCGCAAGCGCGGCTTTACGATGCTCTCGCTGACCGTGACCGAGGCCAACGCCGGAGCTGTTGCTCTGTACCGTCGTCTGAATTTCGATTCGAAGCGAGTCTTCGATGCCTTCGTGTGGGAGGGGTAGCTGCGAGCGGCGAGCTACGGGCAGCGAGCCACCGACAATCGAAATGGCGGAGCAATCTCGGCGGAATGACGGGGCAGCGCTGTCTGAGATGAAAGGTCAGAACTAGCCGATTGCCGAGAGTCGAGATTGCCCGAAGCTCATAGCTCGTAGCTCGCAGCTTATCTCCGCACCAGCCACATGGCCCAGCCTGCCAGGAAAACGCCGCCCAGGAACAACGCGAAACAATACAGACCGTAGCGGATCATCTCGCGCGTGGTCTCGCGGTGGGTGATGCCGAAGACGATGGAGGCGAATAGTGCAAATACAAAAGCCGCGCTGAAGTGGGTGAGCTGGATGGTCATGAAATCCCCGCCGGGTGTGGGGTTCTAGCTGATGGCTGACGGCTGACGGCTGAGAGTTGGTTCATTGCTTTTTCCCTATGGCAATGTGGTAGGCATCGGCCACCGCAATGAAGTTCAATAGTCCAGCGACAATCATGAACTTGGTTCCATAATCAGCGATGGCGAAGGCGACCGCGCCCTGGCCCCAGTTCATAGCGAGGGTCACAATGTACAATCCGCCCGCGCCCAGGTCGCCGATGAATCCAAGAATGTCGAGGATATCTCCACCGTTCGCTTTGTAGATGTGGCCTTGCATCATTAAGCCAAGCACGAACAGGGTTCCGATGGAGATGAGCAGCAGGAAACCGCGAATCCAGCGCCTCTGGATGATGTGGCCCGCACCGGGAATCAGCCAGCCCACAGCGGGCGCGATAACAGACATCGTGCCCGCGGCCTGCGCCGGCTCGGTCGCTTTGGCTTTAGCAGCAGTCGGATTTGCCATCAGATCGTCACAATCTCACGCTGAATGTTGCCCGTAACTTCCGCCGATTTGGGCCGGACCAGCATGTTGACCTCGCTGCGCACGCCGAACTCGGGCAAATAAATCCCGGGCTCGATGGAGAAGCAGGAGTTGGGGAGAATCTGGCGCTCGTCGTGAATTTCCAGATCGTCCATGTTGGCTCCGTTGGAATGGACGTCGGTGCCGATGGAATGTCCGGTGCGGTGAATAAAATATTCCCCGTAACCTTTTTGCTTGATGTGGTTGCGGGTGGCGCGATCGACTTCCCATCCGGCGAGGCGGCGTCCGGCGCTGATTGCGTCGGTCACGGTCTTCACGCCTGCATCGCGTGCGTCGCGCACAATTTCGAACACCTCGCGCATGCGGCCCGATGGAGCTGCGCCCACGAAGCCCATCCAGGTAATGTCGTAATACACTGCGCCGGGACTGTCTTTTTTACCCCACACGTCGAGCAGTACCAGATCGCCCTCGCGAATGGGAACCGGATGATCGGCACGAGGCTCGTAGTGCGGGTTCCCAGCATTGGCATTGACGGCCACGATCGGCGGGTCGTCGGTCAGGAGGTTCTCGCGGCGAAACGCTTCCATAAACCAGTTTTGGATTGCATACTCCGTGGTTCCACCGTTGCGGCTTCGCTGCCCGATTTCCTTGAACGCCGCTGCCACGATTGAATCTACGCTGTCGCGAGCGGCAAAGTGCGTCTTGATCTGCTCTTCGCTCCAGGTCGCTTCGAACTGGGCGACCAGGTCGGCGGAGCTGACGACGTTCTTACCGAGGCCGCGCAGCAGTTCGATGGTGCCGGCATCGACCAGAGAAATTGTGAAGACGATATTGTTCGGCGAATACTGCATCGCGATGTCGCGGTACGGCGCGAGCATCGACTTCAGGCTGTCGAACAGCTCCTGCCATCCCGAATACTGGCGCTTGCTGCCGGGCATCGTGTCGAGGTGACCGGCTTCAATTTTGTGAACCAGCTTTACGGGTTCGCCCTGCGCCGGCACCAGATAAAACCAGCGCCTCGTGACCATGAGATTCGCGGGCAGGCCGAGCACTCGGTAAGCGATCGGATCACGATGATGGTGGTCGTAGAACAGCCACGCATCGATGTTGCGTTCGCGCAGCGCTGATTGGATGGCAGCCAGTTCCATGGGCAAACCTCTATTGTAAACAATGAGAAGGATTTGGGCGAATCGAAGCCGAGGACCGGAGCAGAGAGACGCATTCGAAAGCGCATTCGCATGCGGCTGTCTCTTGTTACACTATGGCGCTAGATGGCTACGATAGCCGAACCCGTGGTTGCGCCGGCGGTTACGAAGCGCGTCCGCATCGAATCGATCGACGTGGTTCGCGGTGTCATTATGATTCTCATGGCGCTCGATCACGCACGTGATTTCTTCGGCAATTCCGGCTTCAACCCCACCGATCCCGCCAACACGACGATCCCTCTGTTCTTCACGCGCTGGATCACGCATTTCTGCGCACCCGTTTTCTTTCTTCTCACTGGCACGGGCGCATATCTTTCGTTGGGCAAGAAAACCAAAAGCGAGTTGTCGCGGTTTCTATTCACGCGCGGTCTCTGGCTGATCTTTCTGGAACTCACAGTAACGCGCTGTCTCGGCTGGCAGTTTAACTTCGACTACCACGTGACGCTGCTTCTGGTTTTGTGGGCCTTGGGTTGGGCGATGATTACACTCTCGGGTCTGGTCTATCTGCCGGCTTGGGCCGTGACAACGTTCGGCATCGTGATGATCGCGACTCACAACCTGCTCGACTCGGTGCAATCTTCAAACCCGCTTTGGACCGTCCTGCACTCGCCTGGGTTCATCTTGAACAGTGCCGGGCGCATCATCTTTGTGACTTATGCGCTGATTCCTTGGATCGGAGTTACAGCGGCGGGATACGGCCTGGGACAGATCTATCGCTGGCCATCCGAACGCCGCAGGGCGTTTCTGCTACCGCTGGGCATTGGCATGACTGCTGGATTCTTGGTTTTGCGCGGCATCAATGTTTACGGAGATCCGCTGCCCTGGAGCACGCAAAGGTCCTCAGCCTTCACCGCGCTTTCATTCTTGAATACCACGAAATACCCGCCATCGCTGCTGTACCTGCTGATGACGCTGGGCCCGGCCCTGCTTTTCCTATGGGCGGTTGATGCCGGAACGCCGCGATGGTTGCGGCCGGCACTCATTATCGGCAAAGTGCCGATGTTCTACTATTTGCTGCACATACCTCTCATTCATCTACTCGCGATTGCCGTGTGCTACGCGCGCTACGGACAGGTGCACTGGATGTTCGAATCGTCGAACCTCAGTCAATTTCCCATCACCAAGCCGCCGGGATGGGGATACTCGCTGCCGATTATTTATTTCGTATGGGCTGTGGTGGTGATTACGCTGTATCCGCTCTGCCGCTGGTTTGCAGAGTTGAAGCGGCGACGCAGCGATGCCTGGCTGAGTTATTTCTGAAGCAGAATTCTTTTTTTCACAACTGGCGGCAGAGTCTCGCAGGCCGTGCGCAACACTAAGCGTGGTGCATGTTCGCGAATCTTCATCAGATATGGAACTGTCCGCTTGGAATCGAATTTCGCCGTCTCGCGCAGAAGCCAGCCTAATCCCTTCTGGACCATGTCATCGCTATCCATGAGAAGCATGTTCGATAGCCTTGTGACATCGGGGAAGAACATTCTTGCGCGCGCTCCGCGAATGAGCGCCACGCAGGCGGCGCGGCGACGCCATCGATTTGGCGATTTTGCCCAGCGGAAGACAGCTTTTGCGCGTGTGGGCTTGGCCGCGACCATCGGCGCGATCAAGTAGTGCACCAGTCCATCGTGATCCGCCCAACTGCCGATGCGATCGAGCCAGGATTCGAAGCGCTTGAACTCGGGGTCACCGAATTCGGCGTCGAGTTTCTCCAGCAGGAAGACGGCCGCAATTTTCTCTTCCAGCACTGAACCGGAGAAGAGATGATCTGCAACCTCCACCAGAAAATTCAGCCCGCGCTCTTTTCTCACTTCCAACCGAAACCGGAAGACGGCGCGGCGCAAGTCTGCCATATACCAGCCATGCGATTTGATTTCCTCTTTGAAGAACCACTGCACGCCCGCGGCATGTTCGGCGGAACCGCCGTCTCTCAGCGCGCGGCGGATCTGTGCGGCGACTTCCGCGGGCGAGGTTGTCAACTGAGTCGCTGCGGGGCGAGTCTTGGAACGGCCGGCCGTGACGTCGCGTTTCATTTCGCGGAAGGTGAGTTCACTCTGAAATATCTGTCATACAGCCAGAGCAGAGCCGTCGTCACCACGCCTACGCCGCTAACGGTCCACCAGATGCGCCCCGGTTGATGCGTGACCTCCCCGAAGTGGTGCAGCAGTGTGCCGCCGAACCATCCCCCTATCAGTGAGCCAATCCCGATCGGCATGAACGCAAACCCCATGTAGGTTCCCTGCTGTCCCGGAGGTGCGAGCAGCGCGATGTACTCGTAGTAGCGCGGCTGCTGGATGATCTCGCCGAGCGCCAGAACAAATATCGAGAGAATCGCTCCCCAGACCGTCGGCCGCAAGACAAGGATCAGCCACGAAACCGAAGTGATGAGAGTGCCTAGGATGACGGCCTGAAACGCCGGAATCTTGCGCGTGAGGAAATTTACCGCGAGAGTGAGACAAATCACAGTCAGGCCGTCAGTAACCAAAATGATTTCAACATCTGCATGAGGATTGATGTAGCCATGAAGGTAGCCAGGCAAACTGATGTACTGTTGCCAGAAAACGATCCAGTAGCCGGTGAAGAGCACGAGGAACCACATGAAACGGCTGATCCCCGCCAGCACCAGCGCGAGGAGCCCGACCCAAATCCACCAGGGCACGGCAAAGCTGGGATAGATCCACAGCGCGATGCGGAGAACCAGCGCGATCATCAGCACGGGCAAAACCAGCCGGTAGTTGCCGACTACCACGCAGAAGTTCCGGGCGACAGTTGCAATCGAAGGTGGAGGCGCATCTCCGGCCTGGCGCGGTTCGCGGAAGAAAAGCAGAACGACAAAGAACATCGCGAAAACGCTGAGTGCGGCAACCCGATAAACGCCCTCGACTCCGAGATGACGATGCGCCCAGGACGCGAAATAAGGTCCGGCCGCGCCGCCGATGTTGACCATGGTGTAGTAAATCGAATATCCGATGGAGCGGACATTCGGCTTGGAGGCGCGCGCCGTGGTGCCGACCACGCAGGGTTTCACCAGCGAGATGCCGAGCGCCGGCAGGATGAGAATGAACCCGACAAACAAACTGAGCGGCACAGTGTTGCGGACGGGAGCAAGCCAGGATGCTCCGATGGAACCGATCAGGAAATACGCGGTTGCCAGAATGAGGTAGGCCATCGACAGAGCGCGCCGAAAGCCCAGGCGATCGGCGGCCGCTCCGCCGAAGATGGCGAGAAACCATACCATGCCGCCGAAGATGCCAGTGAGCGTTCCAGTCTGCTCGGTAGAAAAATTCAGCCGCTCTTGCAGGTACAAGGCAAGAGAAGCGAAAGCGCCGTAGTAGGAAAGCCGCTCGAAGATCTCGCTGATGTTGGCGACCCAGAAGGGACGCTCGAAGCCGGTACGAATTTCCTGCAAGCGTTCGGAAAAGCTCAAGAGTGGCTCCCTGGTGAATCGTGTGGAATGTGGACGCGGGCACTTTCTTCGACTACGTTCAGGACAGGCTTGCCCGCGTTCGTTTCCGTCTTACGTCAGCGCGCGTTTACATCCCAATGTGCTTCCGGACTTCTTCAGCTGAGAGTCCGGTAACGCGAATCACTTTTTCGCGCCTGCTCTGACCGGAGGCAATGGTAACGGAAGATCGCGGCACGTTCAAAAGTTTTGCGAAGAATTCGATGCAGGCGTCGTTGGCGCGGCCCTCGACGGGAGGTGATGTCAGAGACAGCTTGAGCGCGTCGCCAAACTCTCCGGTGATGGCGTTCTTCTTTGCCTTGGGATGGACTTTAACTGCGAACGTCACCCCGCCCGCGAACTCTTGAATGGGGATCACGAGTTCCTTCCCAGAGAAAACCATATTTCGGCGAGCAGGAGGGTTCCAACGAGAAGGATTTGCGGATGTTGCAGCGTGCGCGACTTTCCAATGCTGGCCATCAGCGCAATCACGAATACAAGCATCGTTGCGTTCGCAGTGATGCAAGACAGCTTCAGGCCTTTTATTCCGCGGCCGTTGCGAACGCGCAACAGATTCAACAAGGCCGCGAACAGCAAAGCCAGGCCCGTGCCGAAAATCCAGATTCTTCCGGTGTAAGTTTTGGGCACGAGCAGGCAGTTGACGATTGCTAGAACGAAAAGCGCGCCCGCGAAAAGCGTATCGAAGATTCTCACAGCCTCTGTGATCCGGTGTGCGGAGTTTACCTTGAATCTGGCGAAGCGTTGTTAAGGTTTTGTTCTTTCTCCGAAGATAGCCGTGCCCACGCGCACGCAGCTCGATCCCTCTTCGATTGCGACCTCGAAATCGTGCGACATGCCCATGGAAAGCTGGTCCATAGCGATGGCGGGGAGCCTGCGGGCGGCGATCGTATCGCGCAACTCGCGCAGCTTTCGGAAGTAAGGCCGTGCTCCTTCGGGATCGTCAGTAAACGGAGGCACGGTCATCAGCCCGCGGAACCACAGCGCGTCCAGGCGGGGCGCCGCCATCAGCAATTCCTCGAGCGCAGTCGAGTCTGGCGGCACGCCACTCTTCGCGGCCTCGCCGCCGACATTGATTTCGATAAGCACCTCCAATTTCTTGCCCAGGGCACGGGCGGCCGCGTCCAATTTCTCCGCCAGTTTGAGAGAATCAACCGAATCCACGGCACGAAACAACTCCGCAGTCTTTGCAGCTTTGTTCGTCTGCAGGTGGCCGATCATGTGCCATTCCGCGGCGCGCAACTCTTGAACCGCCGCGACCTTGCCGGCAAACTCCTGCACGCGATTCTCTCCGAACAGGCGCTGTCCCGCGTCGTAAGCTTCGCGGATGGGCTCCGGCGGCTGCGTCTTGCTGACGGCCATCAGCGCAATGTCGTCAACGTTGCGTCCAGCGCGGCGTGCGGCATTGGCAATACGCTCCCGCACCGCGGCGATATTTTCGGAGATCGACATAGAAACACTAAACCACGAAGGGCACGAAGTTGCACAAAGGAAATCGGGGATCCCTTCGTGTTCCTTCGTGCCCTTCGTGGTTGAACGAAGTTACATAATCGCCGTCGGAGGCGCCGGCTCATCCGGACTGCCGGCGTTGGCCAGCGGTACCCGCACCATCACGAGTATGAGCACGGCCAGCGCAGCCAGCGCGACCCAGAACGATGGCGTCCAATGGACCAGCGTCACGTCTTTGCCCGATCCCACGAGTCCTGCAATCACCAGGCCGCAGAGCGCCTCGCCCGCGATCAGACCGGAAGCAGTGAGCACGCCTGCGTTCTCCACTCGCGCCTTTTGCGCATCGTTGTAACCGCGGCGGTCGCGCAGTTTGTCGGTGATCCAGCGGATCACGCCGCCCAGGAAAATCGCAAACGTGGTCCCCAGCGGCAGATACATTCCGACCGCGAACAACATCACGCTCCTCACTTCGATCATGATCATTGCAATACCGAGCAAGATCCCCACAATCACTAGCGGCCAAGCCATGTCGCCGCCGACAATTCCCTTGGAGAGCATGGCCATCAATCCAGCCTGCGGTGCGGGCAGCGCCGCGCTGCCAAAGTGGTAAGCCCGGTCGAGCACCGCCAGAGGAATGAACAGCACCAGCGATGCGACCACGATGCCCAGCAAATCTCCGATCTGCATCTTGGAGGGCGTGCCGCCGAGGATGTGGCCGACTTTCAAATCCTGTAGCATCTCGCCCGCGACAGCGGAGGACACGCAGACCACGGCCGCCACTCCCAACACAGCCGCCACGCCTCCCGTTCCCGAAACGCCCAGCGCTACCATCAAGAGCGCAGCAATCACCAACGTGCACAGCGTCAGCCCCGACACAGGGTTATTCGACGACCCAATGAGGCCCACCAAGTTGCCAGAAACCGCGGCGAAGAAAAAGCCCAAGACGATCATCACCAGCGCGGCCACCACCGAAGCAGTAATGACTTGCGAACTCGATAGATTTCCTGCTCCCCCAATGAAATAGTAATAAAGCGCGATCATCGCCACGAACACGAGCGCTATCCCGGAAAAGATCGCCTTCGACGGAAGATCGCGGTCCGTCCGACTCGTGGCCTCGTGCGCCGCGGCCGACTTCTTCAGATCAGAAACGGCGCGTGCCATCCCCGCACCCAATTGTTTACGCATTTTGAACAAAGTGTAGGTAGCTCCCACCAGCATTCCGCCTACCGCGATGGGACGAACAATCGAATAGTAAATCGCGCCCGCCAGCAGGGGCCACGCCAGAGTTTGCCCGGCGGGCTGTGCCGCCTGAATGTACGGACCAACGGTGAAGGTTAGGAGCGGAACCAGCAAACCCCAGGCCAGCACACCTCCCGCAAAATTGAGCGCCGCCAACCGTGGACCAATGATATAGCCGACGCCGAGATACGCTGGACTGATGTCGGGTGCCGTAAGCAGCGTCGCACCTCCAGTGATCGTCGTTGCCACATTCGGATTCGTGCCGGTGCGCAGAAGCAGCTTCTTGCCGAGCGCGCTGATGGTGACCGGAAAAGTGTTGTTCGCCGAGAAAACATTGACCGCGCCCAGCAGGTACATCAGCCCGCCAAAGCCCATGTTGGCGAACAGAATCTTCGCGGCCTTGGCGCCCTGCTGTCCGGCCTTGTGAATTTCAGATGCAGCCACTGATTCCGGATAAGGAAGGTCGGGGTCTTCCACCATCACGCGCCGCAGTAACGTAACAAAAAGAATTCCCAGGGTGCCGCCGATCATCATCAGCGCGACCGAGTTCCAATATTTCTCGCGAGTCAGCCCCGGCCACAATCCCGCCATCACGAACGCTGGGATCGTGAACACCGCGCCCGCCGCCACCGACTCGCCAATCGAGCCGACGGTTCGCGCGATGTTCTCTTCCAGCAGAGATCCTTTCATCAGCCGCAGCAGCGCCATGCCGATTACTGCCGCTGGATACGTAGCTGCAATGGTCATCCCGGCCTTTAGCCCGAGGTAGGCATTGGCCGACCCCAGAATCGCCGTCATCACCAACCCAATGAGCAGGGCGCGGAAGGTGAACTCCTTCATCTCCATGGTTTCGGGAACGTAGGGAACATGTTTCTTGGCAGGAACAGGCGGGGCCACCGGGCTCATGAGTAAGGTCCTCGTAAAGGATGATTCGATTGAGAATAACGTGCTTGCCTAACTTATTCAAAACGCTGGACGGCGGCACGTTAGCACGCGGGCGGTCTGCTTTACAAGTGGGATGCGGGTTCCGGCGTGGGCACTACCGGCGACGAGGTGACGTAACTTTGATTGTGTAAAAAGCGAGAGGGTGTAAGTTGGCTTTGGCCTAGCAAGCTAAAGCCTTTCCGAAAGGAGACCTACACCCATGGCGAAGATAATCCCAATCACGGAGCATTACCAACATTTTCTAGCGGAGATGAAAGAGAGTTTCTGGGGCGATGTGTACGGCGAGACGAAACGGCTGTGGAAAGAGCGTTTGGAGGCGGATTCGCGGCGGGAGCGGGACCGGTATGCGGTGCGCGAAGTGTATCAGCGGCGGAGCAGCCGGCGGCAGCCCTATCGCAATGGCTACTACGAACGGGATTTCGTGACTCGGTTGGGGACGATCCGGCTGCGGGTGGCGCGCACCCGCGGGAAGAGTTTTCTGCCGCGTGGGCTAGAACCTTTTCAGCGGCGCGCCGAAGATGTGTCGATGCTGATTCGGGAGGCGTTTCTGCGCGGCCTCTCGACGCGGCAAGTGGGGCGGGTGGTGGCCACGGTGAGCGAAGAAGTGGTGAGCCCGCAGACGGTGTCGAAGCTGACGCGGGATCTGGACGAAGTGGTGCGCCAGTTCCATCAGGCGCGGTTGGAAGACAACTACGCGTATCTGTTTTTGGACGGAGTGAGCTTGCGGGTGCGGCGTCCGGCGGGACGCAAGCGGGTGCAGATGCTGGTGGCCTACGGAGTGCGGCGCGACGGCACCCGCCATCTGCTGGCGTTTTTGCGCAGCCAAGGCGAAAGCCAGGCGGACTGGGAAGGGCTGCTGCAGGATATGTATCGGCGCGGACTGGAGGGCAAGGCGCTGGGTCTGATCGTCACCGACGGCTGCGCCGGCCTGGCGGCGGCGATTCGCACGGTGTATCCGCGCGTGCGGCATCAGCGTTGCTGGGCGCACAAGATGCGCAACATTTTGGAGAAAGTGAAGAAGGCCGATTTCGACGCGGTGAAGCAGGACGCACAAGCCATCTACCAAGCCGAAAGCCGCGCCCATGCCGAGGCCGCTTTTCGCGCCTTCCGCGCCCGCTGGCGGGGAAACTACGGTCCCATGGTGCGCCAACTGGAGCGCGATCTGCCGGAGCTGCTTTCGGTGTTCGCTTTCCCCGCGCACCTGCGTAAGAAGCTGCGCACCACTAACGTGATTGAACGCTGCTTCGTGGAAGTGCGCCGCCGCACCCGGCCCATGGTTTGTTTTGTGAATGTAGCTAGTGTTGACCGCATCCTCTACTCCATCTTCCAGAGATTCAACCTGGAATGGAAAACCCGCACCCTCAACCTATTTACACAGGCAGCTTGACATCACCGGCGACGATGTTCCGATTGGCTTGTGTCCCGGCTTGCGGTAAAATAACGCTAATCTGTTGCCGCCCCTTCGAAGTTCCGTCATTGTGAGGTGTAGCGTGGTAAGGAATTCCCTCGACCGACTCTGGTTCCAGCGGTACTTTGGATATCACTGCGACGATTGCGGTAGCGACACGGGCTTCCGCTCGCGGCGCCGGACGTTCTCCGAACGTTATTTTCTGCCGGTGTTTCTGCTGCAACCGGTGCGTTGCGCGGAATGCTTCCGGCGGGACTATCGTTGGCTGTTCGTGCCAGTGAGAGAGCGTGTTCCCGAGGCGGTCAAAAAAGTGGCGACTGCAGCGCCGCACGCTGAGCGTAACGTTGCCTAGCGGACCCGGCCGCAGTTATACTCTATTTCAGCAGGCAATCGCAGAGCCGCCCGCCTAAGCCAAAACTGTGTGGGCATCACGGAGGCCGTCTTCAGCAGTAGTGGGGACAGAATTCGGGCTAGCCAGGCCAATGCTGCAGTGGCAGGCCCTCCTATTGCTTCCGGCGGCACCCGAACCCAGAGCGGCCAAATCGAGATCAGCCGAAGCTGGGCCGAACGGGTTCGGACCAGTCCCATTGCCGAAAGCCTCTTCGCGGTTTTGTTTCCCTCGGATTGCCGTATCTGCGGCACACCGCTGACCCGGATCTCGCGTCTGCCGGTTTGTCAGGATTGCCTCGATGCCATGCGCCCCATCACGGGCGGACTCTGCGCAACTTGCGGCGAGCGTTTGTTTTCGCCCTACGCAGTTGCCGGCGCTCTAAGCGAACCCCGATGCGGACTATGCCGCCGCATTGAACCGGCATTTGCGCGCGCCGTGGCCTACGGCAGCTATGAAAGCGGGCTGCGCGAACTGATTCATCTGCTGAAGTTTGGCGGCGTGCGCCCGGCGGCAAACGTTTTAGGACGCATGTTGGCAGAGGCGATCGCGACGCTTGCCCCCGAGTTCCCGGCTGAAGGTGTGGCCGTGGTTCCGGTGCCGTTGCATCGCACCAAGTTTCGCCAGCGCGGCTTCAATCAGGCAGAACTTATTGCGCGCGCCGCGATAAAAATCAGCCCCGCGCGGGAGCGTTTGCATTTCTGCGCGGGAGTTCTCGAAAGAACGCGCGAAACCGCATCGCAGATTGGACTCACCAGTCACCAGCGCCGGGAAAACTTGCGGGGTGCTTTCGCGGTGGCTCATCAGCGTAAACTGGTGAAGGGCCGCGAAGTGCTGGTGGTAGACGACGTTTACACCACGGGCGCAACCGTTTCGGAATGTGCCCGGGTTCTGCGCCGCGCCGGCGCAACCAGGGTTTGGGTCGCCACTGTGGCGCGCACTCTGAAGATCTCGGCGCAACACGCGGAGCTTGAACCACGCGCCGCCGAGCAAGTGGAAGACGCGTCAGAGCGCGCTCGAATGGCTAAAGCGGTAGGAATGTAGATAGCGGTAGGAATGTAGATAGCGGTAGGAATGTAGATAGCGGTAGGAATGTAGATATATGTCAGGCAGGATCGAACCCGACGTAGGACCAACAGGCAGGCACGCGGCCGGCCTGTTTGCGGCGGCGGCCATGCATCGCGATAGCAACGGCAACGCGCTGCACGCGCCGGTGCTCGTCCTGAATGCATCCTACGAACCCATCAACGTTTGCGCCGCCCGCCGCGCCCTGGTTCTTGTGCTCAAGGGCGTGGCCATGACGGAAGAGGAGAATGGACACTTCCTGCACGCGGCGCGCATTGCCGTGCGTGTGCCCTCGGTGATCCGGCTGCTCGAATACCGCCGCATCCCGCACCAGAGCCGTGCCTTGTCGCGGAAAAATATTCTGCTGCGTGATCGCAACACTTGCCAGTATTGCGCCACCGTGCTGCCGTCCGGCGAGCTGACGCTCGACCACGTCATCCCCCGCTCCCGCGGAGGCTCCTCCACCTGGGAGAACCTCGTAGCCTGCTGTCATCCCTGCAATCGCCGCAAGGGCAACCAGTTTCCCGCCGAAGCCAGCATGAAACTGATGCGCGAGCCCCGCGCCTTCAACCTCCACACCAGCCGCCACATCATGCGCCTGATGGGCCGGTCTGACGATAAGTGGAGGAAGTATCTGTTCTACTGAGCAGTCAGCCATCAGCCATCAGCCTTCAGCTAAAGCAACATTCAACTGGATTACGATGCACATTGAATGCACGCCTGCAATGTCATCCCGAACGAAGCGAGGGATCTTGGTGTTGACGTTCCTGAAGGCTGACGGCTGAAGGCTGACGGCTTATTTCTGCGGCGCGTCCGGCTTCTTCTGATCCTTCTGATCCGCCTTCGGAATCTCCTGCCCCTGATACAAAATCTTCACGCTCGAACCAAACCGCTTGTAGTCCTCATACTTCACGACCTCGCGGATGTGAATGTCGTTGAGGTTGAAGTGCAGCGTATCGTCGGCGCGCGTGTAGGTCGGGAACCAGTATTTGCCGTCGATCTGCTCCCGCCAGGTCGTGAATTTGGGGTAGAGATGTTCTTCCTTGCCCTTCTTCTTGGTATCGCGAATTTCCGGCACCGCCTGGCCGTAGGTTTTTACGATCTGCAAATCCCTGCTATCCACCCAGATCCGCCCCTGGAAATAACGCTTCTTGCCGACAATCTGCTTGGGAGCGATGTCGAACACATAGCAGTGCAACTCATCTTCCTGCTGCTGTCCCACGTACAGGATGTTGTATTCCGGAATCTCATCGCTCGTAAGGACAAAGGGCAAGCGGTTGCGAAAATCCTGCACGTCGCCTTCGTCGAGTGAAAGCCCACCCGCCTCCAACGTTGACTGCGGCGCGAACACCACGTTTTCCAAGCGGTGGCCCTTGTCATCGAACAGCACATCGAAGGCCTCGCGGTATTCGCCGGTAACGGTGTTGCCATCCAGCGTCATCACGTGAATATCTTGCCGGTAGGTATACTGATCGCGCGCCTCTTTGAATTCTTTTTCCTTCGCTGCGAAGCGCTGGATGATTTGCTCGGGAGGAATGCCGTTAGGCGGAGTGCTCTCGAGCGGGCCCTCCTGCGCGGCGGCAGGCAGAGCGGTCAGCGCACCCGCCAGTAGGAAGAGTGCGAGGATCAGAGAACTGCGGGAAGCCAGTTGCATACCTCTATTTTACTGGATTTGCAGATCGCCTGGCGGCGAACCGCGGCGGCCTCCCCCGACCCCTCTCCGCTCAGTGAGGCCGGGGGCGGACGCTCGCAGTTCTGCCGCCCATTTGGATGCCATATCGATGAAGAGGTTGTCGCGAAGAAAGTAGCGCCGGCGTCCCGCCGGCTGTCTCGAGCGCAACTTGTGCTCGGCCCGGCAAGCTCCGATTAAGCGAAAGGTCAACCATATTGCCAGCCGGTTCAACGCTATCAACGCAGCGGGCGGGACGCCCGCTGGACAGCCGCCGGGGACGGCGGCGCTACGAACGCCGGCCCTACGAACGCCGGCCCTACGAACGGCACAGCTACGCAAACCTGCTAAACTTCTCCGTTTGCCGCAAAGACGTAGCAAGCTACGTCTCTACGAATTGGTTTCGAGGAGGTCCCCCATGCGCCGTTTCTTTTTTGCTTTTCTAGCCATCATCACTTTCGCATTTCCCGCCTTCGCCCAGGCCAAGCATCCTTTCACCTTCGAAGACATGATGAAGCTCAAACGCGTCGGCGATCCGCAGGTTTCGCCCGACGGCAAGTGGGTGATCTTCAGCGTGGTCGATGTGAATCTCGACGCCAACACCAAGACCCCGCACATCTGGATCGTGCCCACGGCTGGCGGCCAGGAGCGGGAGATCATCGCCGATCAGGACGCCGACCGTCCGCGCTGGGCGCCAGATGGGAAGCGGTTCGCGTTTATCTCGACGAAAGAAGGTGGCTCGCAAGTCTGGATCGCGGAGTTCAGCGGCACGGTGGGTGCCGTGACTGCTGCGTGGAAGCTGACGTCGAATGAAACTGAGGCAGGCGGTGAACTGTGGTCGCCAGATGGCAAGAATATTTTGTTTACATCGGACGTTTATCCCCAATGTGACAGCGACGATCCACGACGTGAAATGGATTGCAATGCGCGGAGTTTAAGGGCTGCCGAAGAGTCGAAGGTCAAAGCCCAAGTCTTCACCCACCTTCTCTATCGGCACTGGAGCGCGTACAAGGAAGGCAAGCGAACGCATATCCTCATAGTCCCGGCGCCTGTACTTCTTGTGGGACAGGCCGGGACCCCCGCTGGGCCAGCTCGAAGGGGGACCCAGCGCGAGGCATGGTCATGACCGCCCGCGATCTCACCCCCGGCGACTACGACTCTCCCGTCTTTTCTCTCGGCGGGCAGGATGACTATGCCTTCTCGCCCGACGGGCAGGAGATTTGCTACACCTCGAATCACGACAAGAACCCGGCCGCTTCCACCAACAACGATCTCTGGATCGTCCCGGTCAATGCAGGCACAGGCACGGACCATGTGGGGACGGGCGCCTCGCCCGTCCAGGTTTTGGCACAGACCAGGAACATCACCGCCGACAATCCCGCCAGCGACTCGACGCCGCTCTATTCCCCCGATGGCCGCTACATCGCCTACCGTGCCCAGCAGCGTCCGGGATACGAGAGCGACCGCTTCCGGCTGATGCTGTACGACCGCAAGACGGGAAAGGTCACTAATCTAACCGAAAACTTCGATAGCTGGGTCGGGTCGTTCGACTGGATAGGCAGACACGACATCGTCTTCTCCGCCGACAATGAGGGCATGTCCCCCCTGTACATGATTACGCCAGAAATATGCCTCGAACGCTGCCATCCGATCAAAGTTCTCAATGGATACAACGGAGACATCTCTGTCACTGAGAACACTCTCGCCGATAGATCAACCAGCATCTCAGCCACTGTAGTCGTCAGCAGAATGTCGCTGCGAGCGCCGTCAGGGATCTTTGTGCTTGAGCATTCTGACTGCGCTGTTGGTCTTGACAAGATCAAAGCGGCGCTTCTCGGAGAGTCCAAGGACCCGTTGCCCGGGTGTGGGATAGCGAACATCCGGCAACTCACGCACCTCAACGATGTCGTCCTCTCCCATGTAGATATGTCCGCGCTGGAGTCCTTCTGGTTCACCGGGGCGCACGGCGACAAAGTCGAAGGCTTCCTGGTCAAGCCGCCGAACTTCGACCCCAGCAAGAAATATCCCGTGAAATTCCTCATCCACGGCGGGCCGCAGGGCGCCTGGGGAGACGACTGGAGCTACCGCTGGAATCCCGAACTGTTCGCGTCCCCGACTTCTGCGACGCCTAGCGGCTACGTGGTCATCATGATCAACTTCCACGGCTCGACCGGCTACGGACAGAAGTTCATCGACGCCATCAACGGCGACTGGGGCGGCGCTCCGTTTGAAGACCTGATGAAAGGCCTCGACTACGCCGAGAAGACTTACCCTTTCATCGATAAAGACCGCGAATGCGCGCTGGGCGCGAGCTACGGCGGATACATGATCAGCTGGGTGCTCGGCCACACCGACCGCTTCAAGTGCCTGGTGTCGCACGACGGCATGTTCAACGCCGAATCCGCCTGGGGCACCACCGAAGAACTCTGGTTCAACGACTGGGAGTTCAAAGGCACTCCCTACGATAACCGCGAGATGTATAGAAAATGGTCGCCGCACGAATACGCGAAAAATTTCAAAACGCCCACGCTGGTGATTCACGGCCAGAAGGATTACCGGCTCGATGTGTCGCAGGGATTCGATCTGTTCACCACGCTGCAAATGGAAAACGTGCCGTCAAAGATGCTGTATTTTCCCGACGAAGGCCATTGGGTACTGAAGCCGCAGAACAGCAAGCTGTGGTATGAAACGGTGAACGCCTGGGTGGATCAGTGGACGAAAGATCAGGGGACGAAGAAGTGAGCGGGCTTCGGGCTTTGGCTGCCGGGCTTTGGCAAGGTCAATGTAGGGACGGCCGCCTCGGCCGTCCATCCGAGCGGAGCGAGGACCCAGACCATGCCTATTCGTAAATCGACGAACCGCAACGCGCCGAAGCCGCTGGCCGACACGCAGGCTGACGCCGAACAGCAACTCAATTCCTTCCTTGCGAAATACGATCCCGAGGTCTCCGCCTTCGCCCGCCGCGCGCTCGCGAAAATGCGCAAGCTCGTCCCCGGCGCTATCGAGATGGTCTACGACAACTACAACTGGCTGGTCATCGGCTTCAGCCCCACGGAGCGGCCCTCAGAGGCGATCTTCTCTCTAGTGCTGCCTCCCGGCCGCGTGACGCTGTGCTTTCTGCAAGGCGCAGGCTTGCCCGATCCAGCCAAGCGCCTCCAGGGCAGCGGCAACATGGTACGCAACATCCGGCTGTATGAAATGGGCGAACCCGACGAACATGTGCTTGACGATCCAGAAGTGCTCACCCTGATCAACGTGGCCCTCAACCGCGCAAAGGTATCGATGCCCGCCCGCGGCCGCCGCAAAATCGTCATCCGGGCAGTCGCCGCAAAGCAAAAGCCGCGCCGACGGGCTGGCCACGAAGAGTAGCTCCATCGCGCGCCCAAATATCTTGTCATTCCGACCGAAGGGAGGGATCTGCTGTCTGCCCGAGCCGGCAGAATAGAAGGTTCCTAGCCTCGCTTCGCGAAGACTCGCAATGACATGAGGCTGCTATTCCACGGTCAATGTTCCACGAAGAGCAGCTGCCTCCAAGCGGAAACACTTCCGCGCCACTGGCTTAAGGTGGGAGAAGTGTTTCCGCCGTTGCCGGCCGGGATACTCTCCAGTTCGTCCTCGAGTACGGCTGTAGTTCCGGCCGAAACCTGAATCTCAATCTCTAACAGACCAGTGAACGCTCCCACCGAGGGCACCAAACTCGCCATGCCGTTGATATCGCTCTGCACCGTGCTCTGGCTCACGCTGAGGATGACGGGCATTCCGGTTTGAGAAACGGCTGGGTCGCCCGGCGGCGTTAGATTCTCTCCCGCAGGAGCCATCACCGTGGATTGAAACACCACGCCAGCCCCAAGCACTGGATTCGGCGGCGTAGACGAATCAGTGACTCGGACCCTCAGAGGCTGAAACACCGTCCCCGTGACAACCTGAGCCGCTCCCGCCACGGCCTGCAAATTCAGCATCGCCGTGGCCACCGCGTTTCCGTAAATAGTTTTGCAAGGATTATTCCCCGGCGCAACGCAAGCGGTGATCTGCACGTTGGCAGTGAAGTTCGTCAAGGTCAGCGTGTCCGACGCGTAGCCCTGGCTGTTGGTCACGGCGCTAGCGGAACTGAGCGAACCAGATCCCTGCGCGATCGCAAAGTTTACCGTGACGCCGCTCTGCGGCACGCCGTTGCTCAAAACCCACGCGCCCAGCGGCACGCTGGCCGATGCCCCCTGCGCGATCCAGAGATAAGGTGTCGCAACTCCAATGTCCAGGGACGAAGATGTAGCCGTCATCGTGGCCACGACCGACGGTGAAGAATTGTAAACGCCGGGCGCGAGAGTAGCTGTGATCGTTGCATTTCCCGTAGCCGTGGGCGTGATCCAGGTGGAAGCCATCCCGCTCTCGTCGCTGATCGCCGGACAACTGGACGCCCCGCCGCAGACCGAGAGTGCGGCGCCGTTCGTGGCGGTCCATCCTACGGTCGCGCCATCCACGGGCGTAACTCCATCGGCAGCGAGCACGCGCACGATGACAGGATACGTGGCTTGAGTTCCCACGGGCGTGGAAGGATTTGCGCCCTGCAATAGCAGGATCTGATCCGTAGAAGCGGCTCCGAAAGTAAGCACTCCGGTCATGATCGAAAATGCGCCGCTTACCGGATCGCTGATGGTAATGGTTTGCGGGCCGTCGCTTTGGGAAAGGACGGACACGAGCATCTGACTCGCGTTGGTAGCCAGCAGGGGTGCGCTTACGCTCCCCACGCTGGCAGTAAGCCCGGGCGCAAAGCCGGTGCCCTGCAAAGTGATTGCGCCGCCATTCACCGAAATGCGCGCCGGGCTCGCCGTGTCTCCATAAAGCACATGCGCGTGGTAGTGGTAATCGGGGCGCCCATCACCGCGCAGATCGGCGATGCCGATGATGAAACTACTCGAACTCAAAACCTGCGCGTCGAGACGGCTCATGCCGAAAGTCCCAGAAATGAATGGAGCCGCGGTAAAAGCCGGCGGAGGCGTGCCCTGTGGATCGCCGAGACTCCAAATGCCGACCACAGGTTCAGCCTTTGATTCGCTGGGAGAACTGGTTTCATCGAGCGCGGTCACGGCGACTGACAGAGTGCGGTTAGCCTGCGCTGTGATCAGAAAATATCCAACATCGCCGTAGCCGCTCAACGAGCCGACCCAATCGCCTGGCGCAGGAACCGGTGCGGGAACGCTCCAGGTCTCGCTTGCAGCCCACGACGGAACCGGCTGCGCGTTGCCGGACATGAGGATATTCTGTGCAAGCTCGCCGCCCGAACTCACAGTGACTACGATGGGCTGGAAAGTTCCCGAGGGTGCAACCTGCGCCGGGTCATAGGGACACACGCCGAACGACCACAGCGGATCCAGAGCCTCAACCGAGAGCTGATATTGCGCTGTGCTAGCGCCATTCGGGATAGGCAATCCGCCGAGATCGAAGAACCCCTCCAGCGTCGGATCCGATGATCCGAACTCGCTGTAAGCATTTCCCAGTGCATCGTTCAGGCCCGTGATTGGATTACCGGCATTTCCCGTGAACAGGAATCCCGAAATCGACGTAGCTCCATAGGCGTCTGAAGGCAGGTTGGTTGAGGGATCAATCCAGCGCGCGACCACGTTCACGCCTTGCATAGGCTGGGCCGCGTTACCCAGGCGGTCTACAAAGTAGACCGAGCCGTAAATGCGGGCGGTCGTGGTCGATGCGCTAGTAGGATAAAGACGCGACAGCGCGGCCACATCATCAGGCGCGAACTGATAGGGATTGGCGTAGCAGAGCGTGATCGGCACGCAGTTAACCGGGTCCATAAAGTGCATCACGGGAAAGCCGGCGTAGTCATCGGGGGTAGGATGCGGCTTGCCCGTGATCACATTTAGATTCATCTGCGACCAGCCCAAACCCATGACGTTGCCGAGCACCCGCACCAGCCGGTATTCGACATCCGTAAGTTGCGATGATTGCAGCGCGCACTGGCCATTGATGACCACCAGCGCGTGCAGAAAATTGGCGCCTGCGCCGAAGTTGTCCACGCCCCCGTAGACTGCGTTCCAGAAGCATTCCGAGGCGTCGCCGGCGCCCGAGCCAAGCAAAGCATCCGTGACCGAGCCGTCATAGTCGTAAACGATTCCCACTGGAGTTTGCGTCGCCGAGGGAGTGATGTCGGCGGGTGCGGTGACCATCCCGCTGGAGCTGACCGTGATGTTGCTGCCGTTCACATCTTCGGCAAGCTGGCCAGCAGAGTTTGCCGTGAGGGCCGCGGTAGAAACCGACGTCCATTGGCTGAACGCGCTGGCGACCAGCGCATTAGCCAAGGCGTTGGGCAGGATGGGGCTGAGATCGCCCTGATCGGTGTAGTAGTTCACCTGCCCGAGCGACCAGGTGATGGGCTGGCCCATGGCCCCAGAGTTGAAATAGCTGGAGCCGGCCACATACTCCGGGCCGCCGGAACGCGCCAGCATAGCAAACATCAGAACGATGGCCAGCGCCGAGGCCAGCCGCAAGAGGAATGAGCGCGCAGCCATGCTCTTGGATATGGTCATCCGGCTCATTCCTCTCCGCTGGCACGCCGTACGGCCAGGGTGAATACGGCGTAAGGGATGGTTGTTTTTCCACCCAGAATTGGATCGGCCGCCAACGTTAACACGTGCTGCGGATTCATCGCGATCCTGCCTTGAGAATCCACCGCGAATCGGCCCAGCGCCCCAGCCACTGGACTGGTGAGCCCCAATTTGCTCGGCGAATAGAGAAAGAGCAGCACGTGTTCGCCAATGCGGTAGCGCTCGCCGCCAGTCCACAGGCCGGCCCACTCGCGGATCGTCAGACTTTGACCCGGTGCAGTGCCGCGCATGGCATGTTCAACCTGAAACGTAACGGTAGTACACGCAGACGCTTGCCCCGAGGACGAGGGCGCGCGCCCGATGGAAGTGACACGTCCAGAAAAGATGATTCCGGCCGCGCGCACCAGGTGTGAAAAAACGGGCAACTGCGGAGCAATGGGGTAATGCCGTGGCGCACTGGGGGGAGGAATCGAAACGGGTGCAATAGGCGGGGAATAGCGCGGCGGCGCAAAGTTTGGCGCAACCGCGGGCCCGGCGGCAGGAACGCGTGCAGGCAAACGATCCGCGTCATCCTGCCCACGCAGAGACGCAGGCGCTACGAAGATCGAACCAAAGACAACGATCAGCGAAAAAAGGGCGAGCAGACGCCAGCAACTCCCGCTCATACCATCACCTGGCAACGAGTATCTGCTCGGAGGAATCTGGGAAACCGGAGCTATCTTAATCAGCATCCGGGAATTGGCAGTGTGACGGATGTCACAACGAGCCTGTGGATTAAAGGGTCATTCCCAATTCGGGCTGACTAGCCGGACGCGCGGGCAGGTGAATCTACCTCACAAATGGTCTTGGGATATTGCTTCGCCCCGGAGGGGCATCGCGCATTCTTCAGCCCCTGAAGGAACCGGTCGCATCACAACCCATGCCTCAGATGCTCCTCAGCGCTAAGGTTCGCACCAGCCAGCAGTAGCAGTCCCGTCAGAAATGCCCAGAACATCATGCTAACCGACAGCGCGAAAGGCCCATAGACTTCGGCAAAATTGAGCCAGGGCAGCGCCAGGATGTAGCCATATTTCAAAGCCTCCGAGAGCAATCCCATAATGACGGCGCTCGGCAGCACGGCGCGCGCCGGAACTTTGCCGTTGGGCAACACCCAGTAGATCAGAAAGAAGATCGCGATGCTGGCGGCGATGGCGAAAGCTTTCATCACCACAAATCCCACCACACGAATAAACCCCGAGCCGTGCCCGCGCAGCAGAAATCCCATCAAAGCCACGTTCCCCGCGGTCGCCGCAACCGAGAGCAAAGCCAGCACGCCGCAGCCGAAAGCCAGCCCCAGCGCGATCAACTGATTGCCGACATACGAGCGATTATTCGGAAAGCGCCAGATGCGGTTCAGCGCCACTTCCAGCGGCATAAATACGCCGGTTGAAGTCACCAGCAGGATGATCAGCGAGAAAATCTGCACCCGCTGCCGCGAATTCACCATGGCGTTCAGGTTGCGGATGACGAACTCCTGCCCTGCGGGAAGGTAGTCGCGCAGCAACTCAATCACCACGTCATACATCACGCGCGAGTGAAACACGCGCCGGATCAGCGTCATCAACAACACCACAAAAGGGAAAAACGACAGGATCGAATTGGCCGCCACCGAAAAGGCGAAAGTGTGTACGTCAGTGCGCAGCAGGTATTTCAGCGTCGAAAAGGCCAGGCCTGAACGCCCGCGGCGCGGCCGCCGCGAGGGAACAGGCTTGCTTTCCGGAGCTGGCGGCGCGCTAACAGAGGTCTGGTCGGGCACAGGCGTGTTCCTTAATTCTATCAAAGGATCGCGGCTAGTTTCGCCTTTCCTTCGGTTTTGTCCCCCACAAGGGCCGCCACAGGCGTTACTTATACCTTGTTAAAGCTTAAAATGAGACTTCCGCCTATATTTTCGTCCCAGCCACTAATTTTTCTTGCGAAACGATTTAATAGTCCTTATTATCGGTTCGCTCATGGCGCGGCCACTTGCCGGGTCATGAATTCGTAAGGCAGGTTGATGTCTTGAGCAGGGCAGTAGAAATCAGCGCCGCTGGTCGGGCTCCGCAAGTTCGCGCCGCATTTTCTTCACGCGCCGTTGAACCCAGGAGTCTTTTTTGCTTTGGGGCAATTTCTTCCGCACACAAAGAGACACAACCAGGTTTCATCGGCTTTCCTGAGGGGGCGCGCCGCGCGAGCGGAGCAACAATCGGGAAATCCGGGGACCTAATTCTTAATGATCAGAGGAAAGGAGTTTTTCTGTGAGAGAGAAGGGAACAGTGAAGTGGTTCAACGGGGCGAAGGGATATGGTTTCATCCAGCGCTCCACGGGAGAGGATGTTTTCGTGCATTTCTCCGCGATTCAAGAGAACGGCTACCGCTCGCTCAACGAGGGTGAGACCGTGGAGTTCGATCTGCTGAAAGGTCCCAAAGGCTTTCAGGCGGGCAACGTAGTCCGCGCCTAACCTCGATCATCCCGGATCGCGAACCCTCCCGCCCGGCGGGAGGGTTTTTCCTTGCCTTATGTTCCGACTGAAAAATTGTGCGTTATGTTCCGGCTGGAACATTGGAGCGGTTTTGAACTCGCTTTACAGATTGGCGTAATGTTCCGACCGGAACACTGTGGAAAAGCATGAAATCGAGTTTGGCAAGTTGTTGATTCCTCGAGTGCGCCTTACGGCGCAGATGTCTACTTTCGAGGACGTTGCATGTCCACTAAAGTAGACTTGACAGGCGCGGTTTGTACTTTTTATGGTACAGGGCTTGTTGGATCATCCTCTCGGGCTGGGCCTGAAGCTCGGGCTAGGATAATGGGGTACGTCCCGTGGAGTGCACCCCAAAACTGAGACAAGGAAAATGGTGACAGTTCTCGAGAGGAGAACGCATGTCACAAGGCGAACCGAAGCAGATTGAATACGCGAAGGAGTTGAAGCTGGCCGCGGTACGGCGGGTGTTATCGGGAGAAAGCGTGAGCGGGGTGGCGCAAGAGCTGGGCATTCGACGGAAGCGGCTGTACGTGTGGAAGGATCGGTACGCAGAGTTAGGGGAAGCTGGGCTCGTGCATCGGCGGAGAGGAAGACCGCGAAAGCAAACGCTGGCAGCGGCCAGTGGGTCGGAAGCCATGGCCGGACGTGGGGAGTTGCTGGCGGCGCGGAAGCGGATCGCAGAGTTAGAACGCAAAGTAGGGCAGCAGGAGTTGGAACTGGATTTTTTCGGCGAAGCCTTGCGGCGCATCGGAGTGGACGGGAAGCGATCTGCACGTTGATCGCGGAGCGGGCCGAGCAAGGCGGCCTCAGGGTGGAGCGAATGTGCGAGTTGAGCGGCGTGAGCCGCGCGGGATTTTATCGGCACTGGGAAGCCTCCGCACCGCGACAGGTAGATACGGCAGTGCGCGATGCCATCCAGCAAGTGATCGTGGCGAAGCGGTTCTATGGCTATCGGCGAGTGCAGCGAGAGTTGCGGCAGCGCGGGCTCCCGGTCAACGCCAAGCGCGTGTTGCGGCTCATGCGCGAGGACAATCTGCTCGGTTTGCGCAGGCGGCGATTTGTGCCGGCGACGACGGATTCGCAGCATGGCTGGCGGGTATGGCCGAACCTGGCGCGCGGCCTGGTGACGCAAAACCTCAATGAACTCTGGGTGGCCGATATCACCTATGTGCGATTGCAGGAGGAGTTTGTCTATCTCGCCGTGGTGCTGGATGCACATTCCCGGCGGGTGATCGGGTGGGCGCTGGCGCGACATCTGGGCGCGAGTTTGGCACTGGAGGCGTTGCGCCTGGCACTGGCGGAACGACAACCCGCGCCGGGCTTGATTCATCATTCCGACCGCGGCATCCAGTACGCATGTTCCGACTATCTCACCCTGCTCGCCGACCATGGCGCGCAACCGAGCATGAGTCGGGTGGGCAATCCTTACGACAATGCCAAGGCTGAATCTTTCATGAAGACCCTGAAGCAGGAGCAAGTACGCGGCAACCACTGGCGCGATCTGGACGCCTTGCGCGGTGACCTGGCGACGTTCTTAGAGACCACTTACAACCACCAGCGGCTGCATTCGGCGCTCGGATATCAAACGCCCGCCGCTTTCGAGCAGCAGTTGTGGGCCCGCAGCCTCGAAGCTTCTACAGAGCTGACTGGGGCGAGGGAGCTAACCGCCCCCTCGCCCCAGACCCCACTCCCCGGTTTACAATGTTTTTCGCAACGCAACTGTCCCTAGTTCTTTTGTCTCACCTCAGGGGTGCACTCCACCCGTCTGTCCCCGGATTGTCAGATCGGTCTCGCGCAGCGCGTCGCTGCCCAGGCCGCGCCAGTAGAGGGTTCCGGTCGCTCCGCTGGCGCAGGCGCCCGGCGTCGCGCCTTCGGTACACTTCTCCACGCGCAGGCCGTCCGCGTCGTAAATGTACGAGTATCCGGCGGTGGCGATCAAGCGATTCTCGGCGTCGTACACATAGGATGCGGTGCCGTTGCTGGTCATGTTGCCCGCCGCGTCGTAGCCGAAGCCGGTGAGCTGGTTGTTGGTTAACGCCGACGCGCTAAGCCCCTCGTGATTGGTCTTGCCCGCGATTCCCCGCCCTTCCTCAATGACTGAATCGCCGCCAGAGCAGGTCGAGGAGCAGCAAAACGAGCCCTAGGCCCACAATGACCCTCGCGCCCCGCTTCCGGGCTGCGGTGGCCGGCTGGCGTGGCCGAAGAAACACGTAGTTCAGAAGAGCGAGGACGGCTACGGAAACCGATGCCCAAAACCAGAACGGGATTTGTTGCGGAAGAACGAACAGCGACACGGCGATACCTACCAGACTGGCCACGTTTACCAACACGATCCTCTTCCAGTTGCTCATCGTCAGTGCATCCTCCCTCAGTCGCTGTCGCTGTTACCGCCGGACGCCCTAGGTGCGACGGGGGGCGCTGGGGAGAAATGCGGGGACAGACGGGACGTTTTCCATTAATTTCGATTCTTTAGCCTCACCGCACTTCCACCGACACCAGATCTCCATCCGACACACCGCCGGGCTTGTAGTTCACCGAGACGGCGCGGTCGTTCCAGGCGCAGGAGAACGCGTCTACTCCGATGAGCGGCAGCAATTTGTAGTCGGCGGTGCGAAGTTTCAGGACAACCCCGCCGGAATTGACGGTGAGAACCGCGGCCGGGGACTGGGAGCAGTCGACGCCTACGAGGCGTCCCTGAAGAAACTTTGCCGGACGCTTGTCGACCGAGGTTGTGGATTGCGCGGCTTTTTCGGCGGCGGCGCGCTTGGCGGCGTCCTGCTCCAGCACGTCGAAGGGCGAAGGCTGGGCTGCGGGCTTCTGTGCCGCCGCCATGGCTGCGGCGGAGATGCCATATTTCTGCTCGTTCGGGATCGTCCCCAGCCGGTCGCGCGCGGCAGCCGCGATCTGCGGATTGCCGCTGGCCTTCAAGTGGTTCAGCAAAGTTACCGCGGCTTCCCACTTTTTATCGGCAATGTAGATTTCCGCCATGTTGTAAACGTATTGCTGGTTGCGCGGGCTAAGCTTTATGGCGGCGCGTTCGGCCTGCATGGCCGCGGCCGGGCCTCCGCCTTTCATGTGCGCAAAGGCCAGCAAGTCATAGGCGTTGGCGAATTCGGGATACCACTCGAGGACGGCGCGCAAGTCCTGAATCATATTGGGCAGGCCGATGATGTCGATGTGCTTCGACTGCGCCACGCGGTACTTCAGCACAGAAAGGTAGTAGCGGATCCAGAAATCGTGGTGGTTGAAGGCGGCGGCGCTGGCCAGTTCTGCGCCGGCGGCATCGAACTCTTTGCGCTGGATGTGGTCCCAGGCGAGAACGCGGTGCGCGATCTCGTTGCCCACGGTTGTGACGAGGATCGGATTGTTCTTGTCGTCTAGAAGGGGCTCTTTGTCCTTGTCCTTTGCCAGCTTGGCAACCGCAGCCGCGTCGGGAGTTGTCGCCAGCATCTGCAAATCCTTCACGCCGTCGTCGCGACGTTCGGGAATCCTGATCTTGACCTCATCGATCAGGGCGTGCGCATCCGACTCTGGGAGAACCTTGGCGGTGATCACGCGCGCGTCCGGCGCAACGATTTCAGGGAACTGGTAAACCTGCGGGGGATCGGGATGACTGCCAGGCTGCTTGGAAACGTCGAGCGCCACAAACAGTGGCGTGAGCGAGTGAAAGTAGTCTTTCACTGCCTGGTCGAACTGGGCAGGCGTCACTCCATAAGCCTGCTGAATCGCTTGCTCCACCGGCACGTGCTGGTTCTCGACCAGATCGAAATAAGTTCCGGTCTGCTCCATTCTCTTTTCGTGCAACAGGTAGTGGATAACCATCCACGACTGGGCATAGAAGAGCGTGTGGTGCGTGCCTTCGGCGTAAGTTGACGTGTCGTGCTTCATGGTGAGCAGGTCGGGGAGCGCCAGCCAGACCTGGCCACTGAGGAACTCGGTGAGCGACTTCTGCGGGTTGGCCTCGCGCTGGTTCTCCAGTAGGTCTTGCCTAAACGCTGGCGTCAATTCCGGGTCGCCGCCGATTTCGTACTTCTTATCGTCGAGTCGGATCGAGCTGAAATATTCGGCCAGGCCTTCGTCGAACCATCCCGGAACTGGAGGATAGTTGGAGTTCAACAGCAGATGGGCGTAGTCGTGGGCGACGGCGCGCCAGGATTCCACCTCGAATAAATTCAGCACCATGAAGTTCTGATCTTCGCCGGGGAGCAAAAAGCCTGGGACGTCGATGGGCTGGCCCTGGCGCAGCGGAGCGCTCTGGTAGTAGCTCTTGTCGTTTTTGAAAGCAAGAATCGTCAGCGGCAGCGGCTCGTTGAGGCGCTCTTTCATCAGCAGGCTGGCGAAGACAGCGCGCATCTGCTCGAAGCGCAACGCGACTTCCTGGCCTTTCTTCTCGCCGGCATCGGTGATCACGGTGTAGTGGCTGGAGTGGATTTCGAGCCACGGCGATTGCTCGGCTGCTGAAGCGGAGGCGGACAATAGAAAGCCCACAAGGATCGCTCGAAGCAATGAAATCGTGATGGGACGACTGCTGGCCATGGGCGTTTCGACGGGGAGATCTGCTACCAAAATGCTAACACGAGGCCTGCTGGGGAGCGTTTATTGATTCGGGTTGTTGGGTCCTGGTAGATTTCGGCAAACGCAAAACTGAATCGCGGAGGTCGGGGAGAATGGGGTCGCGGACCATGGCCGCGGAGCACGCTGAGAAAAACTTAGCTACGGTTGTGTTGTTTCGTGTCTTGCTTCGCGTCTCGCTTCGCGTCTGTCTCCATTAAAGTGAAGCGGTCGAGGGCACGCCTGCCGCGTTCCTTGTCTCCGGTGACGAGATAGACGAGCATCGCGCCTTGAAAGAGTTGCAGCAGGGTTTCGACCGCGGCTGCATCCGGCAAAAATTCTCGCAGCATATCGGCCCACAGCCGCTGCTGCTCTTGGAAGAATCTGCGGGCCCGTTCTGAACCGCTCCAGCTTCGGCGTGTGAGGTCCATCGCCAGCCGAGCAACGCCGCGGGATTCGGCGCTGGTCGTCTGGTCCCACAAAGCCGCAACCACAGACCGCAACGACGCGCCTGGAGGAAACGCGCCCGCGCGGAATCTTGCCCGCAGCCGGTCTTCGAGCAGCGACATGGCCGCCGCTTCGAGGGCATCGCGGCTGCCGAAATAGTGAATCAGCATGCGCTTGCTGATTTTTACTGCCTTGGCCAGTTGATCCAGGCTCAGGTCCAGCGTTCCGGCCCGGGCGTATGCGGCCAGGCAGGCTTCCAGCAGTTGTTCCCGGTTGCGGTGCTGCTTCTTGCGGGGCATGTTGCTTTCATAATGTACCATATGGTACAACTATGAATGTACCAACTGGTACATCAACCTTCAATCGAGGGTGGCTCCATGAAAGTCAATGACAAATTGCTCTTCCTGCTGTTCGGCGCGGCCTTCTGGGTGATCGGGACCATCTTCTACCAGTCTCGCGGTCCGCAGGTGTTCGAAAGTGGCAGCCAGCGCTACTGGATCAACTTCGTGCTCACGCCGATCGTGACATCGGTGATCTGCGTCCTAATTCTCAGGTGGGGCCATGTGCCGGCCACGGAGTGGGCTTCGGCTGCGCTGCTGATTGCGCTTCCCGGAATGTTCGGCGAGGCCTTGCTGCTCTCGTGCTTCGCCACCCTCATGCCCAGGATGCATCCTGAAACAGCGGGGAAATACGGAGCTTTTCTTTTCGCCACCTATGCCGTGTTCCTCACGATTGCCGAGATCGTCACGCTACGAGCCTAGAAGCAGTCTGCCCGTTTTGACTTCCCCTGGGCCGCCTCCTAACATCAGGCTGTAGTGAAAGCCCATGGTGGAGACTCTCCGCTGCGCCCGCTGCACCACCGACCTGCCTGCGACGGCGAAATTTTGCCCGAAGTGCGGCGCTCCGGCCGACGCCCAGCTTGAAGCCACCGTCGAGTCGAATGCCGCCACGCTCGACGATCCAACTCCCCGCAGGAATTTGCTGGACACTCCCGCACTGGATCAAGGGCGTTTTGTTCCCGGACAAATCCTTGCTGAGAGATACCGCATCGTAGCCTTGCTCGGCCAGGGCGGCATGGGCGAGGTCTACCGGGCTGACGATCTCCGCTTGGGCCAGCCGGTGGCCATGAAGTTCCTTCCGCAGGCGGTGTCGCAGGATGGCGCCGCCCTGGCCCGGTTTCACCGCGAAGTTCGGCTCGCGCGCCAGGTTTCTCATCCTAACGTCTGCCGCGTTTTTGATATCGGCGAAGCCAACGGTCTGCCGTTTCTCACCATGGAGTACGTGGACGGCGAGGATCTGGCCTCATTGCTGCGCCGCATCGGACGGCTGCCGCAGGACAAAGCGACAGAAATCTCCAGACAATTGTGCGCAGGCTTAGCCGCAGCCCATGAAGCCGGCGTGCTGCACCGCGATCTCAAGCCCGCTAATGTGATGCTCGACAATCGCGGCAAAGTGCGCATCACCGATTTTGGACTGGCGGGATTGACCACCATCGGCGACGACCAGATCGGCGCCGGCACCCCGGCTTACATGGCTCCGGAGCAGCTCTCTGGCAAGGCAGCAACAGTTTCCAGCGACATCTACGCGCTGGGTCTGGTGCTGTATGAAGTCTTTACCGGAAAGCGAGTGTTCGAGGCTGCCACGCTGGCGGACTTGATCCAGCAGCACAAGAGCGCTACCCCCACGAACCCGAGCAAACTGGTTGAGGGCCTGGACCCGCTGATCGAGCGCGTGATCTTGCGCTGCCTGGAAGCGGAACCGCACAGCAGGCCAAGCTCCGCATTGCAGGTTGCAGCCGCACTGCCCGGCGGAGATCCGCTGGCGGCTGCGCTGGCGGCGGGCGAGACGCCCTCGCCAGAGATGGTGGCTGCGGCAGGCGGCGAAGGGGCATTGCCGCCGAAAGCGGCCTGGTCAATGCTCCTGGCAACTCTGGTGATCGCCGCGGTGATCGTGGGGCTTGCGCCTTACTCCACTGACTTGGGCATCGCGCCTCCGCGAAAGACTCCGAGCGCGCTGGAAGTCCGAGCCCAGGAGCTCATCGAAAAAGCCGGTTATACGGCAGCCGTCGCCGACCGGGCCTCCTGGTTCGAGCGCAACTACGACTTCCTCTTTTATCGAGCCACACATCTGCCGACTGCCCAAGCCAGCCACGAGTTGCCACACGCAGCTCAAGGCGTGTTGGGATTCTTCTATCGGCAGAGCCCCGATGTGATGGCACCATCGAATGACAGTCTGAGGGTCAACGGTTTGGATCCTCCCTACGAAGTGTCAGGCATGGTCACGGTTTACCTGGGCTCGGATGGCCGGCTGGTCCTATTGGCGGCTGTGCCCCCGCAAGTGGATCGCGCGTCGGGGCCGGTGGCGGATCCGAATTGGAGCGACATGCTCGCGGCAAGCGGAATCGACCTAGCCAGCTTGAAATCGGCGGAGCCGACCTGGTTGCCACCCGTGGGATTTGATCGCCGCTACGGCTGGCGCGGATTTTATCCGGAAGATCCCAAGACCGAGATGGAGATAAGCGCGGCCAGTTATCGGGGTAAGCCAATCTACTTCCACGTGATCGGCCCGTGGACAACTCCCTGGCGTATGCAGACGCAACCGCGGCGCAGCCGGGCGAGGGTGGTGCGCGACAGCACTTTCCTCACCGGCGGGTTCGTTACGTTGATTCTCGCCGCACTCTTCGCCCGGAATAACATCCGGCTGGGCCGCGGGGATCGCAGGGGCGCATTCCGCATCTCTGCCTTCGTGTTTTCCACCGCCATGATTGCGGGTTTGTTGGCCGCTCATCACATTCCTGCGCTCGGCCAGGAATGGCAGATGTTCGTCCGCATGATCGCCCAGGCGCTCTTTGCCGCCGCCTTCGTTTGGCTTTATTACATGGCGCTCGAGCCCTACGTCCGCCGCCAGATGCCCGAACTGCTCATCTCGTGGAGCCGTTTGCTCGCGGGCAAGTTTCGCGACCCCCTGATCGGGCGCGACCTGCTGGCTGGTTCTCTTCTTGGCAGCGTGGTCGCACTGGGCGTTCACATTTCCAATTCGCTTCCCTACTGGCATAACATTCCCGGCCAAACCGGCATTCCGAGCAATCCGCTGACACTGAGTTCGGCGCGAGATGTGTTGGGCTATCTGCTCGGCAGCTCCCTAGCCAATGGAATCTTTCCCGCGCTTGCGATCATGTTCAGCTTTTTCCTGGTGCGCTTGTTGCTGCGAAACTATTGGCTCAGCGTGGCCGTAACCGGAGTCATGGTGCTGCTCACCGCCCTCGGAGGAGAAAACTTCGTTGTGGAGATGCCGTTCGTGGTCCTGACCACCGCCATCATCATGTTTGCCCTGGTGCGCCTCGGCATTCTCGGTGTGGCGGTGAGCTTTTTCGTCTTGACCCTGTGGACCTCCTGGCCCATCACAGTCGATTTCTCGCAGTGGTATTCCGCTCAATCGCTGTTCATGTTTGCGGTTTTTCTTGCGCTTCTGTTCTACGGTTTCCGCGTAGCTTTGGGAAACAAACCGCTGCTATCCGAGGGATGAGGATTCGTATGGTGCTAGCGCGGGGCAAATTGCAGCAAGTTATGCCCCGGAGTTCCGGTCGGCGCGTTAGCAGCGGCAGTAACAGGTTGCATAATCTTTCATGCTTGACGGACATTCCCACCCGTGACATAGTTAGCGGCCAAGTCAGCCGCCGCCCGTCCACTGCCTCGTTGGCAGCCCAGCGTCAGGCAGTTCAAGCCCGCTTGAAAGGGTGTGCAAAAATGCAAAACATAGTGCCCCCGCGCCTGACCGTATTCGCGCTCATCGCCTTTGCTCTGTTTAGCATCTCGGTTCCAGTAAACGCACAATCATCTCTTTGCTCTTCGGCCTGTCTGCTCTCCTACCGGGGCTACGCGTCAGGGAATGGAACGACGATCACTGTAGATGATACGCGGCAGGGGGTGAACCCATACGAAACGCAGCTGAAGGCAAGCACCCTAGCGAATTCCACTTTCAAATTTCAGACGTCGGTGATTGTGGACGGGCAAGTCTATGCCCAGCCACTCTACATGAGCGGCCTGCCGACCACCTTCGTCGCCAGCGGCAATGCGGTGTTCGTCGCCACGGAAAACGACACCCTGCACGCCCTCGACGCATCCAGCCTTTCGACCAAGAACTCGCAATCGTTATTGGTTCAAAGCGGCGATATCGCCATACCGCAGGCGGAGCTTCCGTGGGACGATAACTCGGGCATGTCTTGCAACAACATCACCTACCAAGTCGGTATCACCGGAACGCCGGTCATTGACCCGTCCCCGCCCAGTAAGAGCGGCGACCCCGTCGTGTTCGCCGTCGCAAAGTTCAAAAGGTCCGACCTCACCTACTACCAGTACATTCATGCCTGGGATTTCATCAAAGGGACAGATACGTGGTTCGACGTAGGCTCAGCGCTAGGATGGACGACTGGCCTGATCGGCGCCATCGGCGGGCCGAATCAAAGCGCGCTCATGCAGAATCAGCGGGCTGGCCTCGCGCTGGCCCACGATTCGTCGGGCAACGCCATCATCTATATCGCTTGGGGCTCGCATTGCGACAGCAGCGCCATCCCCGGCTCTCATCAGGGCGCTTACCCCTACTACGGCTGGGTTGCCGCCGTGAAATACACCTACAGCACGACCTCCGATACCGGAACCTTTTCGCTTCTGGCCTCCGCTCAAGACGAGGATTCAACCAGCACCGAGGGGGGAATCTGGATGGCCGGGGCGGCGCCCGCCATTGACGACGCCACGGGCGACGTCTATGTCCTGACCGGAAACGGCGATTTTTCCACGACGACTAATCCCCAGCACTTCGGCCAGACCTTCGCTCGTCTGAACGGGACCACGCTCGCCGTGAATGGCTCCTACACGCCCAACAAGTGGAGCACGCTCAACACCGGCGTCGGCACCGTCACTCTGCCCCCTCCGGCTTCGATCACTGTGGGCATCCCCGGCGATCAGGACCTCGGCTCTAGTGGTCCTGTGCTGATGCATCCGGTCGGGCAGACCATCAACAGCAAGGGATACGAGGTCATCGGTGCCGGGAAGGAGGGCGTCGCTTATGTACTCGACCCCACACAGATGGGTACTGGGCTCCAGGCCGCCGATACGGCTGATCCCTGTACAACAACAGGCAGCAGTCACCCCGTTCAGTGCTTCCAGCCCATCACGCTCAAGCTGAACAGCAGCGGGACCACGGTCATCGATGGCAGCGGTAGCCGCGTCCCTCCGGCATTCTGGGGCGGCAGTGGCACCAGCCAGAATTTTCTCTATACGGCGGGCAGTCAAGACTGCGAATTACGAGTCTGGCAGATGGATCCGAACATGAAAAACGGTACGTTCAACACGTCGGTTTCGACGACGGCCCTGCCTCCCCTGCATGGGACCGGCAATCCCTGCCCCGCCCCCAATCAGAACCACTCGTTCCCTTACCCCGGCGGGGCCACGCTCGTTACTTGGAACAGTGCAGGCAGCACAAGCGACGCGATTTTGTGGGTGGCTGATTCCAGCGGCTATTCCAACGGTAAGGCCGCCGTTCTTTTGGCCTACCCGGCTAAAATGACGGTCGGCTCGCAGAACAACGGGACAATAATTCCGGCGGATAGCTCGAACGGGCCGATCGCGAACAAGTTCACGCTACCCGCGGTGGTGAACGGCCAAGTCTATATAGGTGGCCAAGGCACTTCTACCCAATGCGGAAACGCCCATTTTGGAACAAATTGCGGAATGCTGGCTCGATGGAGCCAGTAAAGGGAGGGCACTCGCGGTGAAAATGTTTTCGTACCCCTGCTCAGTGCTGGGGCTGGCAGGCCTCCTGTTCGCGGCGACCGGTAACTTCGTGTTCCGGACCATCGGAAGCTATCCCAACGCGGCCATAACCTATCCGCGCGGGCTGAACGCCAGCAGGACGATAGTTGGCTCTGATTTGCAGAGCGACGGCAACTATCACGGCTACCTGCAAGTCGGAAGAAAGTTCGAGACCATCCAGCCGCCGGGTGCAATTTCCTCATACTTGGAAGGCATCAACGACAAAGGTGAAGCGGTCGGAGGTTATTGCACTGTCCTAAACTGTGTAGGGCCCGACGTACAGCACGGCTTCCTGTACAGCAGCGGCAAATATACCAAGCTCGACTACCCGGTCAGCGGAACGTCCATTGCCCCTGAGGGTATCAATAATCTTGGTCAAGTCGTCGGCGGGTACTGCCCGGGATCAACGGTTTGCGTTGGCGGCCTCTTCCCGAGCAACCACGCCTTTCTGTTAAACGGCGGTGTATTTACCACGCTCGACTATCCAGGCGCGATCGGCACACAGGCCAACGCCATCAGCGACTCCGGCAGCATCGTCGGCTTCTACGAAGATGCTGCCGGACGCCTGCATGGCTATATGTACGTCAATGGCGTCTTCACAAATCTGGATTTCCCGAGCGCCAACTGGACCTATCCAGCCGGTATTGATAACGCGGGGACGGTCGCCGGCTCCTTCCAAGACGCCAATCTCATCGTCCATGGATTCAGTTATAGCGGCGGCGTGTATACGCAGGTTGACGTTCCCAACTCATTTTCGACCGCCCTTGGAGGCATCAATAACAGCGGCCAGGTCACTGCCGGAGCCGACATGAATAACGGTACGACCGGTAACTTCATCGGCACACCGGTTCAGTGAATCTTAGAAGTCGTTCCGAAACGATGGTACCTCCGGCACGCAGAACCTACAGACGATAATCCCGGCCGCCAGCTTGAATGGGTCGATTGCGAATGAATTCACACTGCCTGCCGCGGCGAACGGCCAGGTCTATATAGGCGGCCAAGGTATCTCTACACAATGTACGAACGCTGGCTTCGGTACGAACTGCGGAATGTTGGCTCGATGGAGCCAGTAAGGAGATCCGGCATATGAGAGTGGGCCCCAGTCTCGCAGGCGTGATTGGCGCAACGGCACTTCTTTTCGCCTCTTCGGGAACATACTCCTTCCGGTACTTGGGCGTGTACCCCTCTGCCGCTAGCACCGTGTCGCGAGGACTGAACCTGCCAAGAACGGTGGTCGGCTACTACCTGCAGAGCGGCGGGTATGATCATGGGTATCTGCAGGCTGGAAAAAACTTCAAAACGGTCGAGCCGCCTGGTGCTATTTCCTCATACTTGGAAGGCATCAACGATAAAGGCGATGCGGTGGGCGGCTACTGCGATACGATCAACTGCGGGGGGGTAACGGTTCAACACGGCTTTCTTTATGAGGGTGGAAAATACACAAAACTCGACTACCCGATCACAGGGACATCTCTCGCGGCCTTTGGTATCAACAATCTGGGGCAGGTCGTCGGAGGGTACTGTCCCGGGTCAACGACTTGCTCCGGCGGTATCAGCCCGAGCAACCACGCCTTTCTGCTGAGTCGCGGTGTGCTGACGACGCTCGATTACCCGGGAGCAATCGGCACACAGGCGAACGCCATCAACGATGCGGGAACCATCGTGGGCTTCTACGAAGTGCACTCCACTCAACTGCACGGCTATATGTACGTGAACGGCGTTTTTAGCCAGTTGGGCTTTCCCGGCGCAAACTGGACTTATCCAGCCGGTATTGATAACGCGGGAACGGTAGCCGGCTCCTTCCAGGATGCCAACTTCATCGTCCATGGATTCACCTATAGCGGCGGCGTGTATACGCAGGTTGACGTTCCCAACTCATTTTCGACCGCTCTTGGAGGCATCAATAACAACGGCCAGATCGCCGCCGAAGCCGACATGAATAACGGTACGGTCGCTAATTTTATCGGCACACCGGTTCAGTGAATCCTAACGATCACTCGATGGAGTCAGTGCGGAATTTCTTGCTTATGAAGAAAATCCTTAACTTGGCGTTCGGCACGAGTGGAACCCATGCCCTTCCCGGTCGCAAATGCGTTTGAGTTTGTGGGTTGCGAAGGACCTAACTAATCCCCGCTGGCGTGGTTCTGCGTGGGCACAAGAATGAGCCGCGGGCGCCCTTCAGCGGGACGATACTGCGAGGCGCGGCCGCACACTTCAAGAATGCCGATGACTGCGAAGTAAGCGGAGAGTACGCCGATCCCAACGGAAGCAACCACAGTCAGGCAGAGAATCAGAGGCATGAAGAGCGAAATCACGATCAGTCATCCTTACCAGCAGTAGTCAGATGCCGCGAACTCAACTTTCGTCTATGTGGCTTCTTCAATCTACCTGCGTTGACGCCCGCCGCTAGTGACGAATAAGATACGGAGTAGAGTTGCGCACTCCTAATGTCGAACATCTCTGTAGGCCTGTCGATATTACGGAAGGGCAATCCAACCCGGATTTTCAGACAGTCTCCAAATGGCGATTACCAAGATATCGGTGCGCGGGGCGCGCCAGCATAACCTCAAGAACATCGACGTCGAGATTCCGCGCAACACCTTCACCGTGGTGACCGGACTGAGCGGGTCGGGCAAGTCTTCGCTGGCATTTGACACGATTTATGCCGAGGGGCAGCGCCGCTACGTGGAGACTCTGTCAACCTACGCGCGGCAGTTCCTGGACCAGATGGAACGCCCGGATGTCGATGCTATTGATGGACTTAGCCCATCTATCTCAATCGAGCAGAAGACCACCAGCCGTAGCCCGCGCTCGACCGTGGGCACAATCACCGAGATCTACGACTATCTTCGTCTTTTGTTCGCCTCGATTGGTGTGCCGCACTGCCCCAAGTGCGGTCGGCCGATCAGCCGCCAGTCGGCCGAGCAGATCGTGCAGCGCGTGATGCAACTCACTCCTGAGGATCGCGTAATGATTCTCGCGCCCATCGTGCGCGGCCGCAAAGGCGAGTTCAAAAAAGAGATGGAGACGCTGCTCAAGCATGGCTACACGCGCGCCCGCGTCGATGGCGAAATCGTGAATCTGGATGACGACCTCAATCTAGACAAGCGCAAGAACCACACCATCGAAGTCGTGATCGACCGCCTGCTGGTGAAGCCGGGCATCGAGCATCGCCTCGAAATGTCGGTTGGCCTGGCCATGAAGCTGGCCGGTGGTCTAGTTCAGATCGCTGTGGTTGGCGGCGATGAGCAGCTCTATTCCGAGAAGCTGGCGTGTCCGGACTGTGGCATCAGCGTCCCGCAGCTCGAGCCGCGCTCGTTCTCTTTCAACAGCATGTACGGAGCTTGCCCTGAGTGCCACGGCCTCGGCAGCCGTTACGATTTCGATCCCGCGAAGGTGATTACCGACTGGTCGAAGCCGCTGCTCGATGGCGGCCTGGGGCCGGGTTCGGCGTCGCAAGGGCTGATTCATGCTTTGCAGATCACTGCGGCGGCGCACGGCATCGATCTGAGCAAACCGTTTGAAAAGTTTCCCGAGCAGATTCAGGATCTGCTGCTGAATGGCGAGTCAGGTCGAGGCAAGACAGGCTTCCGCGGAATCTTTGGATATCTGAAGCAGAACCTGGAGGAGTCAACTTCTGAAGGCTATCGCGACTGGCTCATGGATCACATGTCGGCGACAGAGTGTCCGGCGTGCGGCGGCAAGCGGTTGCGGCCGGAGAGCCTGGCGGTGAAGGTGAACGGCATGTCGATTGCCGAATTCACTGCGCTGCCAATCTCAAAGGCGCTCGAAGTGGCGAAGAGCATCAAGCTCGCCGGACGCGAGGAGAAGATCGCTGGCCGCGTCATGCATGAAGTCGTCGAGCGTTTGCAATTCCTGAATGCTGTGGGACTGAATTACATTTCTTTAGACCGCTCGGCCGCTACGCTCTCTGGTGGCGAAGGGCAGCGCATTCGCCTGGCCACGCAGATTGGATCGAAGCTGCGCGGCGTGCTCTATGTGCTGGATGAGCCTTCGATCGGCCTGCATCATCGCGACAACGGCCGCCTGCTGAACGCGCTGGAAAATCTACGCGACCTGGGCAACACGGTGCTCGTGGTCGAGCACGACGAAGAAACCATTCGGCGAGCTGACTATGTGATCGATCTAGGCCCAGGCGCGGGGCGCCATGGCGGAGGTCTTGTAGCTCACGGAACGCCTGAAGAAATCATGCGTGAACCTAATTCGCTGACTGGCGCGTACATTTCTGGCAGAGTGCAGATCGAGATGCGTCCCGAGCGGCGGCAGAAAAATGGCGCGGCGCTCACCATTCTCGGCGCGAAGGAAAACAATCTCAAGAATCTCGATGTGACTTTTCCGCTCGGCGTTATGACGGTTGTGACTGGCGTTTCCGGCTCGGGCAAGTCTACTTTGGTGAACGACATTCTTTATCACGCGCTGGCGCGGCAGCTTTATCGTTCGCGCGAGAAGTCTGGCGAGCACAAGGCGATTGTTGGTGCGGAGAACATCGATAAAGTGATTCGCATCGATCAGTCGCCGATTGGGCGCACGCCGCGCTCGAATCCTGCGACCTACACCGGCGTCTTCACTGCGATCCGCGAGATCTATACCATGCTGCCCGAAGCCCGCGAGCGCGGCTACAAGGCTGGACGTTTTTCCTTCAACGTTTCCGGCGGACGCTGCGAGGCCTGCCAGGGCGAAGGCCAGCGCCGCATCGAGATGAATTTTCTGCCCGACGTTTACGTGCTCTGCGAGGTGTGCGGCGGACGCCGCTACAATCATGAAACGCTGGCCGTGAAGTACAACGGCTACTCCATCGCCGATCTGCTGGAGATGCCGGTCGCAGACGCGCTGCCGATTCTCGAAAACATTCCGCAGGTGAAGCAGAAGCTGCAAACGCTGGTCGACGTTGGCCTCGGCTACATTCATCTGGGCCAGTCTGCGGTTACGCTCTCTGGCGGCGAAGCGCAGCGCATCAAGCTGGCCCGCGAGCTGAGCAAGCGGCAGACGGGCAAGACTCTTTACCTTCTCGATGAGCCCACGACCGGCCTGCACTTCGACGACGTGAAGAAGCTGCTCGACGTGCTGCACCGGCTGACCGACCTGGGCAACTCGATCGTCATTATCGAACACAATCTGGACGTGATCCGCAATGCGGATTGGATCATCGACCTCGGCCCCGAGGGTGGCGAAGAAGGCGGCCGCATCGTGGCGCAAGGCACGCCCGAGCAGGTGGCGCGGGTGAAGAAATCGTACACGGGGCAGGCGCTGGCGGGGTACTTTGCGGGCAACGGGAAGCGGAGCGCCTAGCCGCCAAATCGACGTTATGTTCCGACTGGAACATTTTGTACATACAAAATGTTCCAGTTGGAACACAACTGCGTTTTTACCGGAACACTGTGGAAATTGCGGAAAACTCGGAAAACCACCTTAAAGCTATAGTTGGCGGGCGGCAGGTTGCTGATGCGGTTGGATTTAGCGGACGGGCCGAAAAAGTGGTATAGAAACCACAGGGCGAAGAAAAGGCGTTGGAGATCGTGAACGTTGGTCGCAGTCGGCAGAGGCGAGTGCCGATTACATAGACTTACGGGCCGCTCAGTTAATAACCCTGAAACTGACGTTGCTGGTCAGCTTCCCCCGTGAGTCACTACTACCGGCCCGGTTGTTGCGCCCTGTCGGCTGTAGGCGAGTTATCCTTGAAACTGTGTACACAGTTGTGTACTATAGGACACGCGATGGCCGAGCTGAGCTTCGAATGGGACGAGAAAAAGAATGCGGCCAACATCAAAAATCACGGGATCGATTTCTTAGACGCTGCTCTGATCTTCGAAAGTCCCACGATTGAGGCGATTGACGATCGCGCCGATTACGGCGAGGTAAGATACATCGCTCTTGGGTTATCGGGTCAGACGGTGCTGAACGTTGTCTACACCCGGAGGGACGAAGACGTTTTCCGCATCATCAGCGCGAGGAGGGCAAACCGGCATGACGCAGAAAAATACTACCGTAAGGTATTCGCTTAAGGCGATCAAAAGCAAAATCTCCCGCGGCGCGAGCAAAACCCGGGCCGGCGCGCCCGAAGCGCCGCCTATAGGCGACGGTTTCTGGAAACGCGCCCGGATTGTGATGCCGCCCGGCAAGACATCGGTGCATCTTCGTGTTGACCGCGACGTATTCGAGTGGTTCAAGGAACAAGGCGAGGGCCATCTTACCCGCATGAACGCGGTGTTGCGCTCTTACGTTGAAGCGCATAGAGATTAGCAGGAGAGTCGTGACCACAAAAATGCAGAGGTCCTTCGCTTCCTCTGGATGACAGGCAAAGGCGGCGAATGGAGCCTGCCGCATTCTTGCTCGTGGTTAGATCTCGCGGGCAGGAGTGCCCGCGCCACACTCACACCGCATGCTCCTCCTCCCTCGCTAAGTCGTCAAATATGACAACCAATTTCAAGCGCACCGAGATTCGCCGGCAATCGTTGCTGTCAAGAGTGCGAATCCGCCATGCTGAGGGCGGCTGTCTCCGCATCCCACTTCTCGCAAAAGAAGCGAGAAGTGGGGTGGCACCTCATTCGCCAGATTTCTCCAAACATCGTAATCTTCTATGTATTGGCTTGTCGGCAAGGAAGGTCCTTTTGTCAGCACCCGAAAATCCGCAGCTTGATCCACCGCCGCTGAACAGCGAGCCGCAGACGCCCGCGCCTTTTGTCGTGCCGTTTCCGGTGCCCCCGGCTCAAGCACCGCCGCCTGCACCAAAAGCTGGCGAGAACCCCGTCTGGAGCGGGTGGGACGTGCTCTTGATTCTTGTTCTGACAGCTGTGACGTTCGTGCTCGCGCAGAAATTCGTGCTCGCGGGATTCGTCCGGACGTTTTATCCTCACGCTAGTGCGATGGAGTTGTCGCAGAAGCCGCCACTGCTGCTGCTCTCCCAGTTGCTGCTTTACGCTGTGATGGCGGTTTTCATGGTCCTGCTGGTTGAGGGGAAATATCACGCGCGCTTCTGGCCGGCCATTCGCTGGAATTGGCCGGGCATCGCCGGAGTGGGTTTTGTGGGCGTGGGAGTTCTCATGCTCGGGTTCGATATTCTGGGGAAATTCCTGCCCATGCCGAAGAGCACTCCGTTCGATCAATTTTTCGACCGGCCTTTCGATGCCTATCTCACCGCGGCTTTCGCGGTTACGCTCGGTCCGCTGATGGAAGAACTTTTCTTTCGAGGCTTTCTTTATCCCGTGGTGGCGCGGCGCTGGGGAGCGGTTTCGGGAATCCTGCTCACCGCCTTGCCCTTCGGCCTGATGCACTTTTATCAATACGGAAATTCCTGGGGAGCCGTGCTGATTGTTTTTATGGTCGGCGTTGTGCTCACCGCGGTGCGGGCGATGACCAAGTCCGTGGCCGCAAGCTTTCTGGCGCATGTGGGCTACAACGGGACTCTGATGATGCTGGCCGCAGTCTCCACCGATGGCTTCAAGCACATGGAAAAAGTGGGGGCACTGCTGTTCTGAAGGCACTTTAGTGTGATTACAGACCTTGCTGCTGTCCCCTCTGTTCTGGCATACTCGGTTCGCTATGAAAGGTAATCCCAAAGTCATTGCTGAATTGAATAAGGCACTCCGCGAAGAGCTGACGGCCATCAACCAGTATTTTCTGCATGCCGAGATGTGCGAAAACTGGGGATATCACCGGCTCGCGGATTTCATCAAGAAGCAGTCTATTGGCGAAATGAAGCACGCAGAATCGCTGATGGAACGCATCCTGTTTCTCGACGGCACGCCATCGATGCAGCCGCTGGAGGTGAAGATCGGCGGCACGGTCAAAGTTATGATCGAGAACGATCTGGCGCTCGAACTCGGCGCGGTCAAAATGTATAACGAAGCCGTCGCGATTGCAGTCAACGAAGGAGACAACGGTTCGCGCGAACTGCTGGAGAAGTTAGTTAAAGACGAAGAAGAGCACGTCGACTTTCTAGAAGCCCAGACGCATCAGATCAAAGAACTGGGCTACGAGAATTATCTGTCGCAGCAGATGGGCGAGATCGAAGAATAGGGGTTGCTGGTGTGGCGCAGGCACTCCTGCCCGCGCCACGCTAAACCACGGCAATCTGCTTGCGCAGGCCGGGTGCGAAAAGGTTCTTCGGGATCATGGCGTGCACGCCGCGCACGATGTCCACCACCTGCGTGACCCGGAAATTGACAGCGATGCTGCACAAGGCGTAGGCGTCGAGCTTGGTGAGATCGGCGTGTGCGGCCAGGAAGTTGATGGCGTTGCGCGCGGCCAGAGTCATGGCCACGTTGAGATCCTTGTCCAAGCCTAAAGTGATCCAGTGGGTCGCGGTCTCCGCCACTGGCCAGCTGAAATTCTTCTGCTTGTGCAGCGCCACCTCGATGCGCAATTCCTGCATGCGCGTCTCCAGCGCGGAAAGATTGATCTCACCGTCGCCTTGTACAGCGTGAGAATCGCCGGTGAAGATCAGCGCGCCCGGCTTCCACACTGGAATAAACATGGTCGAGCCTTCAGTCATTTCACTGAGGTCCGTATTGCCGGCGTGAGGACCGGGAGGAACGGAACTCGTGACTCCAGGACTTAAAGGGGGATAGAAGCCATCCGGCGGCGCCACGCCCAGGGTTCCCTGAAAAGGCTTGAGAGGGACATGGATGTTCTGGTTAAACTCCGCCGTCATCTTGGGCAGGTCGAGCTTCAGATATTTCACCTGTCCTTCGGGAAAATCCTGAGCCAGCAAACCGGTTCCGAGAGACCCCGGGTTATTGAATACCGCTCCCCAGTCGAACGGACGAATGCGCTTGTAGCGAACTTCCAACACATCGCCGGGTTCAGCGCCGTTCACATAAATGGGACCGATGATGGAGTGCGGGCCGTGACCCGGGTTACTGACTCGAAGTTTCGCTAGAGTCTCGATGGGAACGCCCGGCTGCAACTGGTTCAGAAAGTGCGACCAGGTGTTTGGAAAGCTGATGGTATCGCCGGAATCGACTTTGAGGACAGGTTGGAGTGTGGTGTCGTAAACGCCCAGGCGCACCGTCTTGTCGTTGCTCTCGACGACGTGAACGTGGCCTTGCTCATCTTTGTTCTGCTTTTGCGCCGCCGCAGCGCCGGGGGCAGGATGGCCGTCCAATGCGTCTGCGGCACGCGCCAATTTGCTGAACCACGGCCCGATGCCCGCCAGCGCCCCCATGAAACCGCTGGCGCGCAGCAGTCGGCGGCGGAAGTGGCCGCGGGCGGTGAGAAAGCCATCGAGTTGCTCCTGGTTCACCTCATCCATGCGCAGCAGCCGGTCTGCGGCTCGCTTGGTGAAGGCCGCGTCCGTGATGTCTTCGCGGAAAACGCCCGTGCCTTGCACTTCGCCGCATCCGAATAAGTTTCCGCAAGCATGCTGGTGTAGTTGAGGCTGGCTATCGTGGTTCAGAGGATCGAGATCGTGTGACACCGTTTCCTCCTCAATGGCTCGAAAGAGTTGTCTTAGCGGCAGCACAGTGCGCTGCAAGGGTAAGAGTGCGCATTATATCGCACAATACAAGCGCACAATACATCGGAGGCGGGTGTTTGTCAGAGCGCCGCAGACTAGAAGAAAGCACGAGGCTCAGTACTCGGTACTTACTTCACCGTGATCGTCAGCAAATGCGCGCCTGACACAACATAGTCCAGCGGGGCGGTCGCCGTTTCATCCACGTTCGATTCGCCGCTGACGATCATTTCCTGATTGCCGCGCATGCCATCCATGACATTCATAACCGAGATGGGCAGGGTGGGCATCACCTTGTCGGCGACGCGAGCTTCGGGGTCGGCCTCGAGCAGCGATACGTAGACGCGATTGTTGGAGTGCTCTTTATTGAGCAGGGCGATGGTGGAGGCGAGGTCGAGCTTGCGGCCGAAAGCGGCGTTGGTGTGGCCGATGCGGTCGAGGGTGTCGCCGTCGCTCACCAGAATGCGCAAGTTTCCCTTGCTGGCTGAAGTCGGAATCTTTACTGGAATCTGGCGCACGATGCGCTCGCCGCGGTAGGGAGCGAGTACGGTTTCAATGGTGATGTCTTCGCCGGGGCGAGCCTCTGTGACGCTAGCGCGGGCACTTTCCAGGCGCGCCCAGCGGCGCTCGCGGACCAGGTCGAAATCGAGCTTCACGCCCGCGATGGCCGGAGCGTTGTAGGGATTGTCATAGATGCGTCCAAAGCGCTCGCCGAGTGAAAGCGCGGCTTGCATAGCGGCGGGCTGCGCGCCTTCCGCCGGAGCGAACATGTTGCGCATTGTGACCTCTGGAAATCCCTTTACGCCGATGTTTCCCGTGAGGCGATAGGTAATTTCTTCGCCGAACTCGTTGACGCCGTGCAGTGCGTTGAACACCGTCACCATCAGAGCCACCGGCGTCAGCTTGGGATTATTCAGCACCTCGTAATGGAACTGCTTCGATCCGGCGGCGCTGTGGATGGTCAGCGTGACCGGAATCATCTGCGGCTGCCGGTCGAAGACTCCGAGAATGCCGGTGTGGCGATCCTGCACGAAAGTCCCGACGGCCTCGGTGGTGTTCACAATTTTGAAAGCGTTGAGCGGCGACGGCAGGGTGGCCAGAACCTCGGCCTTGGTCATGGGCAGGTCAACCGAGCCGAACTGCAACAGCGGATGTCCGCAAGCCAGCAAGCGCTGGGGATCGATATAGGTGACGGTGCAGGTGCCCGCGATGTCCATGTCACCGCGGACGAGAATGGCGCTGACGGCCGAGCCGGGTTCGAGCGGCTCCGGTTGTTTGTCGTTGCTGACCGAACCCGCACCCATCACAGGGACGACTCCAGCCGAGGCGAACTGCCCCGCGAAAAGACGAACCGCTTCTTCGGAGAATCCATTGAACACCAGCGGAGTCTCGATGGGTTTGAGGTAATTGGTAAAGCCCGCACCGGAAGCCGGGATCGTGGATGCTTCGCCGGGCCCGGCAGTCTTGCCCGCGACCGTATTCACTGCGGGTTTGACCGCGCTGGTCTCTTCCGCCGGCGAGCCGTCGAGCGCGCTGATTTCCAGCATGTCGGCAATGGGCGTAACTCCGGCGATCGGCTCTTTGGAGAATTCTCCGATACGAAAGGCGATCGCGCCAGCCAGTTTGCCGTCGAAATAAACTGGGCTGCCGCTCATGCCGGCAACTACGCCTGTGTATTCCACCTTCTGCCCATGCAGCCGCACCAGAATAATGTCGCCTTTGGGCCCATTCATGTTGTGCAGCACGCCGAGCACTTCCACTTCCATGGACTCAGGCTTCACGCCTTGGAATACCGTGTAGGCGACGCCATGCATGCCTGCGTGAATCTGGCTAACGGGAATGGTTTGAGGGTTGGGCGCGGTTGATGCCGTTTGCGCAAACGTTAAGCAGGGAAGCACTAAAGCGACAGCGACGAAGAGCGCGAGAACCAGCTTTTTCATGAACAACACCCGGAAGAACTGTACAAGCCCCACCTTGTACTTGATTAGACTCCGCCAGATTGTAAGTCGTTGCCAGGAGGGGAATACCGGGAGCCGGGCAAAACATCCCAATCGCGAATCCCTGCGTCTATACTAGCACAGGGGATTTACGCGTCATAGAGTCTTATCTCCCACTTCCAAGAGGCTTAGCACGAGGCTTATTATGCGTCGCAAATGGATGGTTACAGACCGGTGGTTACATCGCAGGAAGGCTATCTGGCTGGCGTTCGCGGTTTCGTTGCTCCTGATTGGTGGCGTTGCGGTTTCTGCCCAGGACCAGTCGCAAGCTCCGGCACAAGACAGCAGCACCCAAACCAACAGCAAGCCCAAACAGGACGTTCCCGCCGAAGCGGGTGGGCCCACCGATGACGTCGGCCCCTATGCCGTCCCCAAGAAGAATCCTGAGGCTCCGCCTCCGCCCCCGCCTCCGCGCACGCCTAACAAGGTTGAGGGCATGCCCGACTATTCCATCAAGGTGAATGTGCCCCTGGTGAATGTGGACGTACTGGTCACCACCAAGAGCGGCCAGTTTATTCCCGGCCTGGGGAAGGATAATTTCCGTCTATTCGAAGACGGATCGCCGCAGCAGATTAGCAATTTCCAGGTAACCAAGGCTCCCATCACCGCTGTGCTTCTGGTGGAATACGCGTTCGACCAACTACTACTTCCTGTTGGATGCCCTGCGCGCTTCCTATGCGTTTGCCAACTCACTCAAGAAGGACGACTGGATCGCGGTCAGCTATTACGACATGCAACCCCACATTCTGGTGGATTTCACTCAGGACAAGCAAGCCGTCTACGGAGCGCTGAATCAGTTACATTTTCCCGGATTCGCCGAGACTAATTTCTTCGACGCGTTGTACGACACACTCGACCGCCTCGACCGCGTCGAGGGCAAGAAGTACGTCATTCTGGTTACCACTGGAGTCGATACATTCAGCAAGCTCACGCTGGACAAGATCGTGAAGAAGATCAAGGACACGAAGGATGTGACAATCTTCGCCATCAGCCTAGGCGGGTTTCTGCGCGCGATGGTCAACAATCCGTACCGTGGCATGGGCATTCCCCACAGCACGATGGATTACCTGCAGGCCGATAACGAACTGAGAACCTTCACTGCCATGACCGGGGGCCGCGCGTACTTTCCGCGGTTTCAGGCAGAGTATGGCGAGGACTTCCAGGATATTGGCAACGACATTCGCAATCAGTACTCGCTGGCCTATCATCCCACCAACACGAAACTCGATGGCACCTACCGAAAGTTGAAAGTGCAGGTGGTTGCGCCCGACGGCGGACCGCTCAAAGTGAAAGACCAGAAAGGCAAGGAGCAGAAAATCGAGGTCGTCGCCCGGGATGGATACACCGCCAAGCATACGGTGGATTGAGAGAGATAGGACGCGATTCGGCTTTGAGTCTCGTAGTGCCCACGAATATTCCAACCTACTAAAGCTAAGTCTAACCTCTTGAACAGAGTGCGACTAGAGCGTACAATGTCATACTATGGCGATCGAGTATGCAACCGTCAAAGCCAAGGGTCAGGTAGTGATCCCAGCAGATATCCGGCGCAAGTTCCGGATCGACGAGGGAACGCGGGTAGCGTTTCTGGAAGAGCAAGGGCGTCTTTTTATTCAGCCCGTCACGGACGAGTTTATTGACGCGATGAACGGGGTGCTTTCGGGGCGTGGCCTGCCCGCCAGAGTTGAGCGGAGCAAGGATCGGGATCTGCGATGAAGGTACACGTGCTTGATGCCAACGCCCTCTATCGCTTTCTCACGGGTGGGCCGGGCGCCGACATTGTTAATCGCCTCTTCAAGGAAGCTCGGGATGCGGAGCAGCCGCTGCGCATGTCGGTGATCAACTGGGGTGAGGTTTACTACACCATTGCCAAAAGCGAAGGGTTCACGGAAACAGCCCGGGTGATGGAGCGAGTCAAGTTGCTGCCTCTCACGGTTTTGGATGCAGGAGAGGGGGTCACGGCGCGAGCTGCCCAACTCAAAGCCGGACATGGCCTTCCCTACGCCGACTGTTTCGCAGCCGCCACCGCCGCGAAGGAAGCTGTCTTGGTGACGTCAGGTGCGAAAGATTTTAAGAAGATTCCGGGTTTGCACGTCCTACCGCTCCCAGAACACAAAACAAGAAATTGAGTTGCCCGCTCCGTCCGGCCGCGCCAAGATTTCTGAGAACTGAGAACTGAGCCTACGCTCAGTGCAATTGAAACAGCTTCTCCAGCAAGAAGAACAATCCCCCGCCCACGAAGACCAGTAGCGCCATCTTCATCGCCGGTTCCTTATTCACTTCGGGAACCAGATCTGAAGCCGCCACGTAGATCGTGACCCCTGCGGCGAGCGGCAACCCTGCGTCCACGTGCTGGCGGAAGATCGCCATGGTCAGAACCCCGGCCAACGTCGCCCCACCCAGAATCACGGACGCGCCCCAGGCCGTGCCCCGGCTGCGTCCGCTGGCCAGCATGACCGAACTCACCGTGAAGCCTTCAGGAATTTTGTGCAGGAAGACGGCGAAAAAAATGAGCCAGCCCAGAGCGCTCGATACCAGAAATCCAGATGCGATGGCGATGCCGTCAAAGAAAGTATGGATGATCAGACCCAGCAACACCGAGTATCCCTTGTGCGAGTGCATGAACTCATCTTTGTGCGTCTCCTCGCCGAAATGAAAGTGCGGCGTGACGGTGTGCTCGAAGAAATGAATGATGAGGTAACCGGCCAGGATTAGAAAAGCCGCGCTGCGGCCGCGCAACTCCAGGCTTTCCGGCACCATCTCGACCAGCGCCGTCGCCAGCATAAATCCTGCGCCCAGCGCGACGAAGTAGCGAAGATAGCGCCGCTCCCAACTGCGCTGCACAATGATCGCCCCGCCGAAGACGTTGGCGGCGGCGGCGGTCAGGCCGAGCAGAATGCTGATGTAGATCGGGCTCATGTGCAGTCGGCGAGGATGATATCAGTTCTGACGCTTGAACCCACCACGGAGTCACGGAGCCACAGAGAAAACCAATTTCTTGTTTTTCTCCGTGACTCCGTGACTCCGTGGTGGATTTGGAATTTATCCTGAGTGCCGAATGTGCATTACATCGCCGTCCTGCACGATGTAATCTTTTCCCTCCAGGCGCAATGTTCCTTTCGCACGCGCGTTGGCCTCCGACCCCGCTTCCAAGAGTTGATCCCAGCGAATCGTCTCCGCCCGGATGAAATGTTTTTCCAGATCGGAGTGAATCGCCCCCGCCGCCTCCTGCGCGCGCGAGTGCGCGGGAACCTGCCAGGCGCGGCATTCGTCTTCGCCAGCCGTAAAAAATGAAATCAGGCCTAGCAGTTTATAAGTGGTCCGAATCAGCCGCACCAAGCCACTCTCTTTCAGCCCATAGCTCGACAGGAATTCTGCCGCGTCCGTGTCGCTCATCTCGGCCAGTTCGGCTTCGACCTTGCCGCAGATCGCCGTGGCCGCAGCATTTGGCCGCGCCGCAATTTCCGTAAGCTTGTACTTGCTCACCGCTTCGTCCAGTTCTTTGCCCAGTTCGCTCGACTCGCCGATGTTCAGCACGTAGAGAATCGGCTTCTCGCTCAGAAACATGAAACCCTTGATGCGCTTCTTGTCCTCCGGAGTCATTTCCATCTCGCGCAGCGGCTTGTCCGATTCCACCTGCGCCTTGGCGCGCTTCAGCAACTCGAATTCTTTTTCCAGTTCCGGCGTCTTCATCTTCTTCAAATCTTTTTCCAAACGCTCCAGCCGCTTCTCGATCTGCCCAAGATCGCTGACCAGCAGATCGAATTCCACGTTCTTGATGTCGCGTAGCGGATCGATCTCGCCCACCAGCGGCACCGCCGGATCGTCAAACGCGCGCACCACATGCGCCAGCGCATCCACAGTGCGCAAATGAGCGGAGTAGGCGCTGTCCTTCAAAGCCTCCTGCCCGATCGCACCCACATCCACGTATTCCACCGATGTATGCGTGAGCTTCTTAGGGTTGTAAAGCGCGGCCAGGCGGTCAAGCCGGTCGTCGGGAACTTTGGCCACGCCAATATGCGCCTCACGCGGGTTGGCATGCGCCTGATCCGAAAGATGCGCCTTGGTAAGAATCCGAAACAACGATGTTTTGCCCACCTGAGGCAGGCCAATAATGCCGGTTTTCATAAGAAGCTCTTAGTTGTTAGCTCTTGGCTTTTAGCGGATGCCCTCGCCGCGGCACGCTCGGAAGTGGATACGCACTGTGCACTTCAGCGACGGTAAGGCAACATTTCAGAATAAATCATCGAAGGGATATTTCCCAGATGCGCAGTCTCCCACGCGGAACATCGGAAGGCAAAGATCCAAGCTAAGAGCTAAAGGCTAAGAGCTAAGAGCCACCTGAGGCAGGCCAATAATGCCGGTTTTCATAAGAAGCTCTTAGCTGTTAGCTCTTGGCTTTTAGCGGATGCCTCGCCGCGGCACGCTCGGAAGTGGATACGCACTGTGCACTTCAGCGACGGTAAGGCAACATTTCAGAATAAATCATCGAAGGGATATTTCCCAGATGCGCAGTCTCCCACGCGGAACATCGGAAGGCAAAGATCCAAGCTAAGAGCTAAAGGCTAAGAGCTAAGAGCTAAGAGCTGAAAGCTAGAAGCTCCGTGCTGTCAAATACACCACCACCAACCCCAGCAGCAGCACCGCGCCTTCCACCCGCGTGGACCACACATGCAGCGCATCGAACTGAATACGCTGAGGATTGTCGATCGGCGCCGCGCCCACGTCGCCGAGAGACGCCCGCAATACATCCATGCGCGGAATGATGCCGAACTGCGAGATCAACGTGAGCGCGAGCATCGCGCAGATCAACACGTGACGCGCCGCGAACAAATGGGCGGTGCCGTCGGTAAGGCGGCTGTAGAGCAGGGAACTGATCAGATAGACGACGCCCGAAATGATGGCAATCCAATGCAGTTTGCCCAAAGCGCGTCCCACCACGTTTCCGGCAAGGTGAGTATTGGGCAGAACGGAGAATGCCGTAGGCGCCAGCACAAACGCAAAAAAGATCAGCCCGCCGATCCAGAGGATGAGCGAAAGCAACATGAGGAAACGAAGGAAAGACATAGCGTGAGCATTATAGCTTGCAAGCGCCTGGCAGCACGGGAAGCATAATGGTCAGAAGATTGACTGGCCACTGGCCACTGGCCACTGACCACTGGACACTGTTTCACTTCCCCTGCCGCAGATTGTCCAAAACGCCGCGCATGAGCGATCCGCCGTAAGCGCCGGCAACACCCGGCAATGCGGTGAGGAATGATCCATACATCTGGCCGCGCGTAGGCTTCACGGTCAAGATCACGTAGGCTGCCAGTTCGCTCAGCGGGATGAACACGACCACCACCACCACCCACCGCCAAGGAAAGCGCGGTCGCAGCAGCCCCAACAGCATGCACGCCATCAGTACCAGCAGCGCAGTAAGAAGCAGATCGTTGACCACCACGTCCGCCCAGCCCGTGCCCATGCCAGCGAGCGCAGCCAGCAGGTAGAAGGGAGCATCGCTGCGGGCTGGCGGAGAAACGGAATCAATCGCCATAATTGCTGTGCAGTTTCTCTGACTCGGTTCTAGGTACCAGGTACTAGGTACTCTTCAGATCAATACCTATAAAACCCGCGCCCGCTCTTCCTCCCCAGCCACCCCGCATCCACCATCTTGATGAGCAGCGGACACGGCCGGTACTTCGGATCGCCCAACCCATCCAGCATCACGCGCATGATGTCGAGGCAAACGTCGAGCCCAATGAAGTCCGCCAGCGTCAGCGGCCCCATGGGATGCGCCATGCCCAGCTTGAACACTTCATCGACCGCCTCAGGCGTGGCCACGCCCTCCATCACGGCATACATGGCTTCGTTCAGCAGAGGCATCAGCACGCGGTTCGAAACGAATCCCGGCGCGTCGTTGACTTCGACCGGCGTCTTATCCAGCTTCACCGACAACTCGCGCACGGTCGCAAAAGTTTCCTGCGAAGTCGCCAGCCCGCGTATCACCTCCACCAACTTCATCACCGGGACGGGATTAAAGAAGTGCATTCCGATCACTCTGTCCGGCCGCTTGGTTAGCGCGGCGAGCTTGGTGATGGAAATCGACGAAGTATTTGAAGCCAGAATCACCTCAGGCCGAGCCAGCCGGTCAAGATCGCGAAAAATCTCCGTCTTGATCTCGAACTTCTCAGTTGCCGCTTCCACGATGAAGTCGCAATCGGCAAGCTTACTGCGATCGGTTACTGATTCGATCTTTTTCAACGCGGACGCCTTATCTTCCGCCGTGATCCTGTTCTTCGCGACCTCACGATCCAGATTTTTCGTGATGGTGGCCAACCCACGATCCAGGAAGCGCTGTTCCACATCACACAGAACCACGGAGTAACCGCTGCGGGCAAAGACGTGGGCTATGCCGTTGCCCATGGTTCCTGCTCCGATGACTCCAACTTTCTTGATGTCCATGAATCCTCTTCTCGCAAACTAGACCACTCGCCGTCCCCAAGCAGCTTACAATAGACTACGTTTTCGCAGCAGTTTGCCTGATGAAGTTGAAGACATTACCGTCCATCGTTATCTTGCTTGCAGGAGCCGCAGTCCTGGCCGGACAAACTTCTCCACCTGCCGGCAAACGGTTCGACAATCAATTCCTGACCATGACGATCTTGCCCGGATGGACCGTGGGTCCCTCTGCTGATCAGAAGCTGAAGCTGGTCAAGGGTAAATATCTCTTGACCATCGATCCCATATTCACACATGCCAGCGGAGTAGAGGGCGGGAGGTTCAGCGAAATCGCTGTGGGAATGCCTAGCCTTGATGCAGTGACCGGAAATGTGGACCAACCGGCAAGCGGCGGCGAATGCGCGCTATACCCATCGCAGGCGCTGAAGGTTACAAAAACAATTGCACTGGGCAATCTTTACACCGACGGCTCGAAGATGGGGAATGGCTGTGTTCTTCCGACCAGCAGTCCGCCGGCTTGGTTCGGTTCGTTCTTTAGCGGAGAGGGGCCCGAGAGCGAGTACACGATTACACTTTCCTATAACACCGCGGATGTGAATAGCCTGCCCAAGCGAGGCAGCCAGGAACTCGGGCAGGTTTTCGCCGAGGCAGTGTCGATGCTCAAGACCTTGCACTTAAAGCCGCCCATCATCGTTTCGAGGGTATCTCCGCAGTCGGCTGGTCCCGGAACTACGGTTACGATTTACGGCGAGGGATTTACTTTGTTCAATTCCAAGGCGATCGTGAGCCTCAGTGGCGTGACGGACGATCTTAACGCCATTCTCGGTGAGGATGGAAAGTCCCTCACATTCGAGGTTCCCACCTCGATCCTGACCGTTAGCTGTCAGGAAGGGCGTATCTTGATTGGAGGATTCTGTCTTCCCATTCCGCCGAATCATGTAGACGTCAACGACTGTCCGCGGAAGAGCGACGGATCTTCAAACTTTTGTGGCATACCGATACCGCCCGCGACCTATCAGCTTCTTATCACGTCAGCCGGGGTCAGCCTGGCTCCCGTACCGTTTATCGTAACCGCGCCGCAACCGACTCCAGTTGTCATTTCGCTGATGTATCCGATCTCCTTTGTCTCAGCGGGCGATACGATCACCGTGCGCGGCAGCGGCTTTACCGCGAGCGGCAACAGGGTGCGGATCGGCGCCTCGGTCGTAGACAATCTGTCTTCACCAGACGGCAAAACAATTACATTTCGTGCGCCTGCCGCTGCGGGGAGCAGTTCCGCTCACGGCATTCGGATCTTCAAAGCGTCCGTGCTCAACGCCAACGGAGAGAGCAATTCGATATCGTTCCAGTATCGATAAACTGCAGGGCGGCTTGAAATCCGCCCGAACTTCTCTCATACGTGGGCGGAATCATCCGCGAATCGCGCGCCGCCGCGCTCATCATCAACGGCGCGTCAACCACATTCGCCTCCCGCCCCACCATTGCGGCGTATCATGAAAGGTCTTCCTGATTCCCAATTTTCCCAAGGTGTCCTAAATGTCCATCCAAACCATCATCGAACCCTTCCGCATCAAAAGCGTCGAACCCATCCGCTGGACCACCCGCCAACAGCGCGAGCAGCTTCTCGAGGCTGCACACTACAACCTGTTTCTCCTGCCAGCCGACGACGTTCTGATCGATCTGCTCACCGACTCTGGTACCGGCGCAATGTCCACGCATCAGTGGGCGGCGATCATGGAGGGCGACGAGAGCTACGCCGGCAGCAGAAGCTTCGAGCGCTTCAAAAATTCCGTCCAGGAAATTTTCGGCTACAGAAACGTCATCCCAGCGCACCAGGGCCGCGCTGCCGAGCGCATCCTGTTTTCCGTGGCCTGCAAGAAGGGGGACATTGTTCCCAACAATACTCACTTCGATACCACACGTGCGAACGTAGAGTTCGTCGGCGCCGAGGCTATCGATCTGGTTATTCCCGAAGGCCACCAGCCGGGCCTGTCTCATCCCTTCAAAGGCAACATGGACGTATCCGCCCTCGAAGCCTTGATTGAGCGCGTAGGCCGCAAGCGCGTCCCGCTGGTCATGCTCACCGTCACCAACAACTCCGGTGGCGGCCAGCCCGTTTCCATGGAAAACGTCCGCCGGGTAAGCTCCGTCTGCAAGCGCCACGGCATCCCGTTGTACTTCGATGCCTGCCGCTTCGCCGAAAATGCATGGTTCATTAAGCTGCGCGAAAAAGGTTACGAAAACAAAACTCCTAAAGAGATCGCGCAGGAGATGTTCCGCTTCGGCGACGGCTGCACCATGTCGGCCAAGAAAGACGGCATGGCCAACATCGGCGGCTTTCTATGCACCAACGATGACCTGCTGGCGCAACAGGAAAAAGATCTGCTCATCCTTACGGAAGGTTATCCGACGTATGGGGGACTCGCGGGCCGCGATCTCGAAGCCATTGCCGTGGGCGTGCAAGAGGCGCTCGAAGAGGATTACCTGCGCTACCGCATCGCCTCAACCGCCTATCTGGGCAATCACATCGCGTCGCAGGGAGTGCCCATCGTGCAGCCGCCCGGCGGCCATGCCATCTATCTCGACGCCCGCGCCTTCCTGCCGCACATTCCGCCCGACCAATTTCCCGGCGTGGCTTTGGCCGCCGAGCTTTACCTCGAAGGCGGAATCCGCTCGGTCGAGATCGGCACGCTAATGTTTGCCGCCGCCGCACAAATGGATCTGGTGCGCCTCGCCATTCCCCGCCGCGTCTATACCCAAAGCCACATCGACTACGTAGTCGAAATCATCCTCGAAGTCTGGAAGCATCGCGAGGACATTCCCGGAATGCGCCTGACCTACGAAGCCCCGTTCCTGCGCCACTTCACCGCGCACCTGGAGCCAGTGGAAGTCGCGGCGCTACGCCCGTGATTATGCGCTTAGCCCGGCTATCGCAGCCGCGCGTATTCCGCTTTGGCTTGCTTCAGGATGGGGATGTCGGGGTCGGCGTCTTTCCAGAGGGTGAGGAAATCCTGATAGGCGGCGCGGGCTTTCACCGTGTCGCCCTGCAGCGTGTAAGCCCGGGCAAGTTGGAGATGAGCCAGTCCGCCGACTGGATCGTTTAGGACAATTCCGCGATGGTCGAGAATTTTTTGGAATTCAACGGCGGCTTCCCGTCCCTGATGCGCGGCCAGATACGCTTCGCCACGCAGATACGCGGGATAGAGAGATGCTGCCCCTAGCTCATAGGGTATGGCGGCCTGAAGAACCCCAATGGCGTTCGCTGAATCGCCACGGTTGAGCGCAATCTGCGCGTGCAGTGTTGGGAGGTAAGCGACTCGGACAAGAGTATCTTCTGGAAAGCGCGTACCCAAATCATCGGCCAGTACCTGCGCCCGAACTGTATCCCCTGCCATCGCTAGCGTCAATGCAGCCAGATACTTGACATCCCGTCCAGTCGAAAGCCTGAGTGCGGACTCTGCCTGCTGCCGCGCCTCCGCCGCGTTGCCGAACAAGGCTTCCCTCAGGCCAGATTGGGCAGAGTACGCTGCGGCCGTTTCCTTTTCCTCTGCTCGTGTAGCGGAATCCATCGCCCGGTGGAAAAATTCTCGGGCCGCCCTGAGCCGCCCGGAATAGGCCACTGTATTAGCTTCGGAAAACAGCAGTTGATCTTCCACCCCCGGCTTGCCCGTAGCCCACGCCACCTGCTGCGCCATCCCAGCCGGGTCGTTTTGCACGAAGGCAAGTAGATACACTAAGCCGTGCAGGTCAGGAGAATCGATCTTCTGCGCCTGCGCCTCCTTGGCTGTGGCCTGGGCATCCTCCAGCCGATTTAGAGAGAGATAGGTCAGGACAAGGTTGGTATAGATTACACCGTTCACATCCAGGCGGAGGACCTCGCGGTATTCCGCAAGGGCTTTGTCATGTTGTCCGAGAAGTGTGTAGGCCCATCCCAGGTCATTTCGCGGTGCCCAGTATCTTGGATAGATTTGTACAACAACTCCGTAGGCCCGTTCCGCCTTCTCCAAATCACGGGTGGCAAATCCATGGTAGGTAGCCTCGATGTACAGTTTCTCTCTCTCGCTCGCGCGCTCGCGCAGTTGGTATGCCTTCCGAAAATTATCCGAAGCTAGCGTGGATTCGCCCAAATTGTTATAACTCATCCCGAGAAAGTTGTAAGCTATCGCGAACTTCGGATCGAGTCTGATGGCCTGTTGGAACATAGGTATTGCAGAGGCGGGATCGTCGTCTCCGGCTAGTTTTTTCCAGCCTAAGCTGTAGGCTTGAAGGGCTTCTAGAGAGGGTGTAGTCGCTTGTTCCAGCGGCGTATCGAACTTCTGCACCGTGCTCAGCGATTCGCCCAGTTTGTTGCGAATTTCCAAAGCTGTTTTTCCCAGAGCATCGAGCACACGGTTTTTGTCGTTCGCCTGAGCTTCCTCGCTCGCCAGCGATTCTCCACTGAAGCAGTTGACTGCCTTGAGGGTCAGAAGGTATTGCGTGCCAATCTGCGCAATCGAGCCGTCAATGACGGCCTTGCTCCCTCTACGTTGGCAAACTTCACGCGAAATCTCAGGGGTGAGCTTCGTCTCGGCTGGCTGCCCCATCAGTCGCAACGTTTCCCTGACGCGTTGCTCAGGGACAAGGCTAAGGAAGGGAGATTGTTCGAGCTGTACGGTCAACCCTTGCCGAAGCGAGCCGTCAAACACCGCGTCTCCCGTCATGTTCGTGAAATCGGAAAGAACAATAGTGTCCTTGTCGGTCAGGGCATGGGCGCGCTGCGAGTTGAAGTACAACGTTCCCCCAATGGCAGCCGCCACCACGATCAGGGCAGCGGGAACCAGAACCTTCCAGAGTTTCCTGCGCACTACGGGGATTTCGGCCACTTTCGCCGCGCTCGGTGTGAGCAGCCGCCGCAGATCAATTGCCAGCTCTTTGGCCGACTGGTAACGGTTCTCGGGTTCCTTCTCCAGGCACTTCCCGATGATTCTCTCCAGTTCTTGAGACAGCTTGGAGTGGAGGGCGGCGGGTGATCGCGGTGACCTGTGCAGAATGGCAGCAATCAACTGTGAGCGTTCTACTTCAGCAAACGCGTAACGTCCCGTGGCCATCTCGTACAGGACCAATCCAGCGGCATGAATATCAGTGCGAGCGTCTATTTCTTCGCCCAGCAACTGCTCCGGCGCCATGTAGGGCAGAGTTCCCGCTATGCCTTGCGTCTCGGTGAGACTCTCCGTCGCGGCACTCGCCGTGACCGGATGCCACAGCTTGGCCAGCCCGAAATCCAGAATCTTCAGGCGCCCTTCGCTCGTGACCCGCAAGTTGCCGGGCTTCAGGTCACGATGAACAACCCCATGGTCATGGGCTGCGGCCAAGCCTTCCGCGAGTTGCACGCCCAGACGGAGGACTTCCTTTTCCGGCAGCGGTCCAGCAGCCCTGTCGCCGAGTGTGATTCCGGGGATGTACTCCATCACCAGGAAGTCCACACCCTGGTTCGTGTCGAAGTCATAGATGGTGGCGATGTTGGGGTGGTTAAGCTGCGAGAGAATCAGAGCTTCTTTGTGGAAATGCTTGCGGGCGGACTCGTCGGTGAGCGTACCGGGCGAAAGGACTTTGACGGCAACGTCGCGGGCCAGGTGCTCGTCGCGGGCGCGGTAGACCTCTCCCATGCCGCCAGCGCCGATCTTCTCGCCGATGCGATAGTGGCCCAGTTCACTGCCAATGAGCAAATCCTGGCCTAACGCACGGCTGGCCATAGACAGTCTTCCTCCCCTCAGCGCTGTTGCGTCTCAACTGGCAGGGACCGCTCTTCGGAGCAACGAGCAGAGCAGACAATACTAATGCCACACCCTTCGGACGCGTGATGTCAGTGACTTGAATCACATCTCACTACGCTGTGCGGCGATCGCAAGGCCACAACAACTGCCGGAAGGAATCGTCATCCGCCACCGCGCGGGGATCACGCGGTCAGATCTCCGCTCGACCGAGGTGTAAAATACTCAAGTATCCCTAATATGTAACCTCGCATTCCGAAAGGGTTCCCCCATGGCAATCGCCGAAGCCTCTGTCCGGCCTCGAACGTCATCCTCGTCGCACTCCCATCAAGGCCCTTTTATCAATGAGCCTTTCTACGACTTCCGCCACGAAGAAAACGCGCGCAAGATGCGCGCCGCCATCGAACGCGTTCGCGGACAACTCGGCCACGAGTATGACCTCATCATCGGCGGCCAGCGCATCAAGACTGCCGACAAGATCAAGTCCCTGAATCCGTCGAAGCCGTCGCAGATCGTCGGCATTCATCAGAAGGCGGGCAAAGAACACGTGGAACCAGCCATGAAAGCCGCGCTGAAAGCCTTCGATTCCTGGAAGTACACCCCCGTGGAAGAGCGAGCCAGCCTGTTGTTCCGCACCGCCGACCTGCTGCGCCAGCACAAAATGGATTACATGGCCTGGCTCGTCTTCGAAGTCAGCAAGAACTGGGGCGAGGCCGATGCCGATATCTCCGAGACCATCGACTTCTGCGAATATTATGCGCGCGAAGCCCTGCGTCTCGCGAAAGCCGAAACAACGGTGCAGATGCCCGGCGAGCGCGATGAACTCACCTACATTCCGCTCGGCGTGGGCGCGGTGATTCCTCCGTGGAATTTTCCCTGCGCCATCATGTCCGGCCTGGTCGTGGCATCCATCGTCAGCGGCAATACCGTAATTTTGAAGCCGTCGAGCGATTCCCCCACCATTGCCGCAAAGTTCATCGAACTCCTCGAAGAGGCCGGCATGCCCGAAGGCGTGGTGAACTTCTGCCCCGGCTCCGGAGCGAGTTTCGGCGACGCCATCGTCGCCCACCCCAAGACGCGCTACATCGCCTTCACCGGCTCGCGCGAAGTCGGACTGCACATCAACAAGACCGCCGCCACGCAGGCTCCCGGCCAGATCTGGATCAAGCGCACCATCCTTGAGATGGGCGGCAAAGACGCCATCATCGTCGACGCCGACGCCGATATCGACTCCGCCGTCGAAGGCGTGGCGCAGTCCGCATTCGGCTTCCAGGGACAGAAGTGCTCGGCCTGCTCCCGCGCCATCGTCGACGAGCGCATCTACGACAAGTTCCTCGACCAACTCAAAGCCCGCGTCGAAAAGATCAAGGTCGGCGATCCCGCGGAAAACAGCAACATGGGCGCAGTGATCAACGAAGGTTCCATGAAAACGATTCTCGCCTACATCGAGCAAGGCAAGAAAGATGGACGCCTCGTCACCGGCGGCGAGCGCGCCACCGAAGCCGGAGAAGGTTACTACATCCGCCCGACGGTGTTCGCTGACATTCCGGCCAAGTCAAAACTCGAGCAAGAAGAAATCTTCGGCCCGGTCCTGGTGGTGGTCAAAGCCCACGGCTTCGACCACGCCCTCGAAATCGCCAACGACACCGAGTTCGGCCTCACCGGCGCCATCTACACCAAGTCGCGCGACAAGATCGACCGCGCCAAACGCGACTTCCATGTAGGCAACCTCTACATCAACCGCAAGTGCACGGGAGCGATGGTGGGCGCACACCCGTTCGGCGGCTTCAACATGTCGGGCACCGACTCCAAATCCGGCGGGCCGGATTATCTGTATTTGTTTACGCAGGCAAAGTCGATAGCGGAAAAGGTCGGCTAGTAAAGATCATCTCGTCATCCGAGATCATCTTGTCGTCCCGAGGGATCCTTCGGAAAGAGCGACAGAGGGCCACCCAAGAACATCTCGCAACCAAGTCGAAAGCCGCCACGGTCCGCAGATAGATCGCAACCTCTGACAGCTAATCCCGATGTCGCCGTTCCGAAACGGAACTCGCGCAACACGAAAATTCATCCCGTCCCAGATATCTCTCTCTTTCCAACTCCCATCGGGATTACCATCGCGGTGTTAGCGAGGTTCGTATGGGTGAAGTCCGCAGCGCCTTTGCTCTCGAAGACTTTTCCCTGGCACATATGCTCGAGCTGGGCTCCAACCTGCGAGAAATAGGCAAGGGAGCCAAGAGCATGGAAGAGGCGGCTGACCGGATCGTTCGCCATCTGTACGAGAACCTGGCCTCTCAAGCAACCGGTCAGCGAGCTTGTGCGCTCGTTCGCCTCTTCAAGACGCACGCTTTCGGCCAGCTCGATGAGAGCCTTTGCCAGTTTGCACGCGCCAGACTCGCTGGCGCGGACGCGACGCCTGCCATGAAGTGCCTGGTGCTCTTCGCCACCGCCGGCGACAGGCCGGAGTGGAATTCGAGGGCGGGTTCCAAGGGACACCAGGCGATCCCGCTGCCCAACGAAGCGGCGATTAACCAGGCTCCTATGATCTCGCAGCTTCTCTCCGAGATGGGGCTCAGCGCGCAGGCGCTCGTGAAGGGTGATCGCGCTCTTATGCTCGACACGGAGCAAACCAACTTCAATGTCTTCCACGTACCCGAGGCTCTCGGAAGTCCCTACGTTCCTGCCCAGGATTTCGTGCGCGCCCAGGGCTTAAAGTCGGTTCTGGGTTTTGGCGGCCTGCTGCCCTCTCGCGACTTGTTCGCCGTGATCCTGTTCTCGAAGACTCACATTCCACGTGCAACCGCCGAACTCTTCAAGACTCTTGGACTGATGGTCAAGCTGGCCATCGCTCCTTTCGATGGTGATCGAGTCTTTGCGCAGTGGTCAACGGGAACGGCCGCCCGGCGAATGCCCGCCAGCACAACGCAGGATGATCATCCTCAGGCGCCGAAGCGCAGTTCCAGCAGATAGCCAGCCGCAAGAAAAAAGCCGCCCGTTCGGGCGGCTTTTCTTTTATCAAACGAAATCTTACGGCATAACTCCCGCGGGCGCCTGTGGTCCCGGTCCCGCAGTAGTAGCCGCGGCGGCCTCGTTCAAAATCCGGTGATGAATGGTAAACAGCGCCAGCTCCAGCCGGTCCGATACTCCGATCTTGTCATACACGTTGCGCAGATAATTCTTGATGACCTGCTCCGTCGTGCCCAGCTGCGTGGCGATTTCTTTGTTCTTGTAACCCTGCACGATCAGCGCCACGATGCGCAGCTCTTTCGCCGTCAGGCGGTCGCGCACGCGCAGTCCGACCATGTCGTTTTCGGTGAGTTCGCTCGGCACTGCCACGTCCTGCACCCAGGTCTCGCCGCGTGCCACCTTGCGCACGCAATCCACTAGGGCCGCGCTGGTCACGTTGCGGTAGACCACGCCATGCGCCCCGTTCGCCATGTGCCGCTGCGCGCTCTCGCCGGTATCGGCCAGGATCACCACGCGCGTCTTCGCCCGGTTCGCCGACTGTATGATCGTAGCGAAGTCGTTGTGAAAGCCCGCCGCCACGATCAGCACCGCAGCGCGGAATTTGTCCAGAGCCATAAACATCTGCTCCGGCGTCTGCGCCTGCGCCACAATGCGCATCTCATCTTCAACCGCCAGCACTTTGGCGATGCCGGCGCGAAAGATTGCCTGGTTATCGGCCAATATCAGTTTGAGCATGTTTTCGACGCTCCAAAATTTCGGTCCAAAGTCAGCTCTTTACCGGTAGGAAATTGCCGATCGCCGATTTCCAACTGTCGATTAAGAGTCCTTGATCCTGGTTTTCAATCGACAATCGGCAATCACTCAATCGCCAATTTCTTTACGCCTTCCTCACAAACTCATACGAATCAATCACACACGCCACACCTTTGCCGTCCGGGCTGGTTCCAGTCGGGTCGGAACGCACCACGCGCCCTTTGCACTGAATCGTAACGTTCTCCTGCCCCCCGGTGACGTCGGGTGGAAGCGTGATCTCAAACTCCACCGGCGACCCAATCTCCAGCGACGCATCGGCGCGTATATAAACTCCCGCTGCGCTCAGATTCCCAGTAAGCCCCTTGGTGCCGCCGCTGGCATTCTCTTCGTGAATCTTGATTGGCAATTCCAGCGGAAATCTTTTTCCGGTCCGCGCTTCGGCCACAGTGCCTCCTAATTCATCGCTTGATCTCACGTGGCTCAATCTTTCTGACCCAATCTTCCGGATCTGATCCTCCGACTGATCTTCCTAAACGGATCTCTCGAAACCGATCTTCCCAAATCTGATCGTCGGATTCGTGCTGCACAGCCGAGCCAACCCCACCAGAATACGCCCCTGGCGGGCGGATCACCCACTTTTGTTGCTTAGGGCAGGTTATATCACGGATGCCGCCGGGATAAAAGCCTCATTCCCAGTTAGTTAAGAGTAGAAACCTAGGTTCCCCCTGAACGTGGAGGCGCGGACGCCCCAGTCCGACGCTTTTGACCCCGTTTTTGAAGTTGGTCCGTGCAGGTAGCCTTACACGACTGTAAGGGTATGATCGGCTATGTCGAACCGTTCCGCAGCAGCGCCGCCACCGAAGCTGTAAAGATCGTGCGCGCCTCCGCCGTATGTTTGGGGAGAATCGTCTTTTCAATCAGTAGCATCGCCGCGCCGTGCACCACCATAAATAAAGCCCATGCCAGCTTTTCGTGATCCGCGGCCGATCCCCCCAGCTTTTCCGCCAGCTTTCGCTTTACGCCCTCCAACGCAGGCCTGCCCAGCTTGTTCGCAGTCTGGCTGGAGCGGGCAGAATAAAAAAGTTCGTATTCCTTCTGAAAAAATAACTGGTACTCGCGGGGATGGCTCAGCGCATAATCGAGTCCCTTCTCGCAAGCCTCTTCCGGAGACGAGGCGCCTCCCACGGCGGCGGCAAAGTCCATCCGGACGCCCTGCAGCAGCGCCCGTAGAATGTCGTCCCGGTTCTGAAAGCGCCGGTACATCGCCGGCGTATTGGTCCCCGCCGCCTGCGCCACCGCTCGCATGGTGAGAGCTTCTTCCCCTCCCTTCTTCCACAGCGTTCGTGCTGCCTTCAAAATCTGGTCTTCCAGTTCAGGGTTGGGTCGCCGAGGCACGGTTGTCTCCGAACACGCAGAGATCGAACAATTATGTGTACTACGTAAACATAACAATGTAAAGGAAATACAAAGTGGCCCTCCATGGGCGTATTCCCTTTAGTAATTTCTACTTAATACGTTGACGATGTACACATAACAGTGTATAAGTTATTAGTAATTGGGACCCCCTCCCGGCATCTTAAGTTTTTTTCAGGAGCAGTGTGATGTATTCGTGGGACAACCCTGACGATCGAGTGGCGATCGTCCACATGAATTCCGAATTACGCCACGCCCAACTGGAGTTGCTCAGCGCTCATTGCGCCGCCCATCAGCTTCGCCTCCGCTTTTCCACCGAGGATCTGGCCCGCTTCGGCCAGCGCGACGTCCTGCGCAAGTCGGTGGAAGCCGCCACTGCGCTCAGCGATTATTACACGTCGATCGAAAGCAAAATCCCCCAGGGAGAAGATCTCTCTGCGCCTGTCCCGGCACTCACCGAAGAGCGCATCCATGAGGCCGCCGGTCGTCTTTCGTCCTATCTGCGCGACCAGCGCGAGCGCTACTTTCCTTCCGCGAAGCCCCTCACCAATCGCCAGAAAGCGCTTCTGTGGCCATATTTTCCGCCAGACCTGCTGGAGCGGGTGAAGATCGCCCAACTTGACGGAGCGCGCGTTTCCAATCCGCCGTTTTATGCCGAAGCCCGCGCCCTGGGTTTTGCCAATCTGCCCGAGCTCACCCACATGCACTCCCTGACCTTTCTCGATGTCGTGGTTTTCAATGACATCTTCACCGAGCGGGCCCTGTTCCACGGGCTCGTGCATGTGGTTCAGATTGAAGTTCTCGGACTCGAGCGCTACTCGGAGCTTTTCGTTCGCGGCTTCGTAAATACCAAGCTGCACTTCTCCGTGCCCCTCGAGGCGCAGGCGTTTTCTCTGGAATCAAAGTTCGTGGCCTCGCCCACTCACCGCTTTTCGGTCGAAGAGCAGGTCCGCCTCTGGGCCCAAGAAGCCCGCTATTAGGCCGGTCGCGGCCTAAACACTTCCGAAGCAACCGTCTTCGGAAACGGGGCCCTCCCCCCCGCAGTCTCAGGGGCGGCAAGCCGCCCCTGAGAGCTTAATCGTGTGGAGCGGACACTCCTGTCCGCTGCCTTTGACTTTAGACCTTGCTTTTGACTTGATCGTGACGTTGCTCTTGATCCCGCACGCTATACCGCGTGCAGTACCCTCAGTCCAAGCACTTTCTCAAAGCAATCAAAATCGCGATCCCGGTGCAGCAGTTCGTGTTTGGCCTGCAAACAGAAAGTGGCAATGAGACAATCGATTGTCTTGTGAACGGTGTAGCCCCGCTGTCGGAGGTCGCGATAGTTCTGGGCAGCGGCCACGGCCAGTCCGCTGCCGCCAGTGTCAAAAATCTGGAACTTCAACATGTCCGCTCTTACCCGCGCGAACACGATTTGCTCCCTGATCCCCTGCAACACCTCGCACAGGATGAGATCAGTGAACCCCAGCCGCTGGCGTTGCAACTCGCGATCCAGCCAGCGAGTTTCCGCATTCTCCGTGCCGCGCAGATAGTCGATCCACACGGTCGTATCGACGATGACCATCGCCGGCTACTCTCGCCTCCGCGCCAGGCGCGACTGATCAAGGTCCCCTTCCCAAACCACTTTCCCCTTCAAGCGCCGAATCGAACCTTGAGCATGCGTCTCTGCCAGCAAGCGCAGCCCGGCCTCCACGGCTGCCCTTTTGGTGGACGCTCCGCTGCGCCGCATCGCCTCCCGCATGAGCCGGTCATCGATCTCAATATTCGTGCGCATGATGCCAAGTCTCCTATGTGTAAGAATCTCACAATTATGTGTACCTTACAAGAAGCGCCTGACTTTGCTTGCATCTTCCCAGACCGGGGTGCCCCACTTCTCGCGTCTTTTGCGAGAAGCGGGATTTTCCCGTCCGTTTCCAATCCGCCTTGCAACAGCTGCCGTTTGATGTAAGCTTCTTCTCTCAGGAGACCCAGCCATGCACGCTTCATTCATCCCCTGCGCCTTTCGTAGCCCGCGCCACTTGGTCTGCCAGTTAGCCGCGCTCATTCTGACGTTGGCCACGTGCCTGATGTCCCAGGAGCCGCCGGCGCAGAAACCCGCCACGCCAGACCAATCCGCCGTGGAAAAGAAAGCCGGGAAAAAGTCCACGCCGGAAAAGCTCCAGCCCAAGCCGGACGAATCCGCCACCGCAGCCGCAGCACTGATTCAGATCAACAATGCGATGGAGGGCCTGGCCGCCAAAGTTTCCCCCGCGGTGGTTCAGATTCTGGTCACCGGCTGGGGACCCCTGCACGAGGAGAACCGCAGCCAGACCGCTCTCATCGTGCGCCAGCACGCCGTCGGCTCCGGAGTCATCCTCGATCCTACCGGCTACATCATGACCAATGCCCACGTCGTCGAAAGTGCGCAGCGCATCCGCGTCGCCCTTCCCCTGCCTGCCGGCGATACCGGCCGCGCCCAGGCCTCCGGCAAACGCCGCATCTTCGAAGCCCGCCTCATTGGCCTGCACAAAGACACCGATCTTGCCCTGCTCAAGATCGAAGAGACGGATCTCCCCACGCTCCCGCTGCTCACGCAGCAGCGTCCCCGCGTGGGCCAGATGGTCTTCGCCATCGGCAGCCCAGAGGGCCTGCAGAACTCGGTCACCATGGGCGTGGTCAGCGCCGTCGCCCGCCAGGCCGATCCCGAAAAGCCCATTACTTACATCCAGACCGACGCTCCCATCAACCCCGGCAACAGCGGCGGACCGCTCGTCGATATGAATGGATCGGTCGTCGGCATCAACACTTTCATTCTTTCCCAGGGCGGCGGCAGTGAAGGCCTGGGCTTCGCCATCCCCGCCCGCATCGTCGACTTCGTCTACCACAGCCTGCGCCAGTACGGCCACGTGCACCGCACCGAGATCGGTGCTACCGCGCAAGAGATTACACCTACACTCGCCGACGGCCTCCACCTTGCGCAACACTGGGGAGTCATTATCGCCGACGTCAAGCCCGACGGCCCTGCCGCCGCCGCCGGCCTGCAGATTCAGGACATCGTCCTCACGGCCGACGGCCGCCGCATCGAAACTCTTCCCCAGCTCTCTGCCTCGCTCTATCTTCATCGCCTCGATCAGGTGCTCGAGCTGGAAATCCTGCGCGGCGACCAGAAGAAAACCCTTTACATCCCCGCTATCGAGCATCGCGATCACATGGACCAGCTCTTCGACGCCGCCGACGCTCAAAAAGATATTGTCCCGCGTCTGGGCATTCTCGCCATCGATTTCACCCCCGATCTGCGCAAGCAGATCGGTCAGCTCCGAATTCCCTCCGGTGTAATCGTTCTCGGCCGCGCCGCCGATTTAATCCTGCCCGACACCGGCCTGCAAACCGGCGACGTAATCCACGCCATCAACACCACGCCCGTAACCGACATGGCGACTCTCCGCGCCGCCGTGCAAAGCCTGAAGACCGGCGATCCCGTGGTGATCCAAGTCGAACGCTCCGACGGCCTGACGTATTTAAGTTTTGAAATGGAATAAGACACTAGGCTTGGTTTACGTGTGCAATATTACTCGAGCAGTACCACGACAGAGGGTGCCCCACTTCTCGCGTCTTTTGCGAGAAGTGGGAATTCGTGAATTCTGCGGCGAAGGTTTTTGATGTGGACGCCTGATCCTCTAATCGCCGCCCGCGCGCGCCGCCAATGCAGCAGCGCCTCGCGAATCATGCAAGGCCCTCTCCACAGCCGGCCCTAACCCAGCGATCAAAGCCTGCAACACACCCAAATCCTCCGGGCTAAACGCATCCGCGCCACCCCGATACAGCGCCAGCACCGCCACGACCTGAGATGTTCCCTCCAGCGGCACAGCCAGTGCCGAGCGCAGAGTGCTGTACTTTGTAGGATCATTGAGATACCCGGGTTCGACCGAAGGGTTTCCATTCAAAATCGGTTTTGCATTCTGCGCGACCCACCCCGACAAACCCTCCCCCATCGGAATCTTCAAAGAGAAGAACAGCCGGTAATTCTCCCCGCTCACAAACTCCGGAATCAGCGTCTTGTTGCGAACCACATACACCGCCAGAGTGTCGTACTGGACCAGATGCTTCACCCGCACCGCCAGCAGCGAGAACATATCCTCCAGTCTGAAAGCCGTGCCCAGCTTCAGGCCGAACTCAGCCAGCGCCTGCGCTTCCTGCCGAGCCGCCGCCAGAACATTGTTGTAATCCTTCGCCGGTCCAGGCTCGTGAGCGACAGGTTTTTCGGACTCCGCAAACCCCGCATCCGGCGCCAATCCCCGTTCCACTTTGATGTCAGTGGACAACTTCGGCGGCGCCTGGAAAGGCTGCTCATGGGCAAGTTTCTCCAGTTCCACATAACGCCGCTGCAAAATCCCCACCACGCGTGGATCAAAGCTGATCCCCGCCTCCGATGCCACCTTCGCCATGGCTTCATCCAACGGCAACGCCTTGCGGTATTGCCGGTCGGAAGCCAGAGCGTCGAGGCAATCGACGGCCGCAAGGATGCGGGCGCCTATCGGTATCGCTTCTCCTTCCAGACCGTTCGGGTAACCGCTGCCGTCCCACTTCTCGTGATGCGCCCGCACAATCGGCACCACCGGATACGGAAAATCCACCTGCTCCAAAATCTCCGCCCCAACAATAGGATGGATCTTCATCTTCTCGAACTCTTCCGGCGTAAGCTTGCCGGGCTTCGAAATAATATGTTCCGGCACCGCCAGCTTGCCAATATCGTGCAGCACAGAGGCCGCCCGCAAAGCTTCCGTTTCGTCTTCAGTCAAACCCAAATCCCGCGCCAGTTCCATCGCATAAACTCGCACCCGTTGCAGGTGCTCGCCGGTGGTTTGATCCTTTGCCTCGATGGCCAGCGCCAACGCTTCAATAGTCCGTAGGTGTAGGCTCGAAACTTTTTCTGCGTGCTGCTTCTCCGCCTCCAGCTTGCCCAGGTAAAGCCGATACGAACGGTACAAAAGATAAATCGGCGGCAGAACCAGCAGCGAAGCCTGCCATCCAATGTGCAAGTTCAAAAAGCTGACAAACCCCGCGATGGCCGCTCCCACCAGATAGTAGGGAAACAACCACAAATAGCTTCCATTCCAGACCTTCAGAATGGGCTTGTCTTCCGTCAGCCCAATAATGGTTGACATCGCGACGGTCCCAAACAGGAAGTGCGTAATCGCCGCCGCCAGAAGCGCAAGCGGGCTGAGGCCATTCGAAGGTCCATGAAGAACATGAACGGAAACTAGCTTGTACGCGCCATACGCCGCCGCTCCGCAAACCGTCACATGCGACACATTGAAGACAAGCTGCACCAGCTTCAGCCGCCGCGACGGCTTCCAGTAAAACTGCGCCAGAGTGCTCACCAGCCCGATCAGCAAAGTCTCCGGCAGGCTCATTTCCAGAACGCCCACCAGCGTGAACAGGAAGTTCATCGACAGCGTGCCTTCAATGCCGGGCAGGCTCACTTTGAAGGACGAGGCCAGCAGCGCCGCGATCAAATAGCAGACGAACTTAACCGGATCGCTGGAATGCCAGTAGAAAAACGACGCAGAGAAGCACGCGAACGCCGCCAACGCCATTCCGGCGATATAAGCCCGCGCGCCGATTTGTCGAGCCCACGACATTGGGATTCCCCATAAATTCTTGCCCAATCAGCCGCGAATGTCCGCCCAAAACTGACCCGATTGGTTACCATCGTGTCCGCTTGAGGGTGTGCGTGAGAACTGCCTTCTAGGCGAAGATGTCAACTGGAACCACCGAACGCCGGCCGCTTCAGCGGCGCCATTCATTGGCCCCGGAGGCGACTTTGTCATCCTGAGCGTAGCCGTTTTTCAGGCGTAGCGAAGGATCTCCTGCTTAACCGGCCTAATGCGTAAGCCAAACTGCGCCACTACCGGCCGTCGCGCCAAGGTGACAATTTGTCCCCGCCCACCGCCATGGGACAACCTGTCCCATCCTCGAAGCACCCGCCTCCGCTAACCCACTGATTTCTAAGGCCAATTCCTTTGCCACTTTGGCACTCGCCCTGCTCCTCCAACTACGTAACTCAATCCTGCCGCTGGGCGGAGTGGGTCCGCCTCTGAGGGGATATGAAAAGATTTCTAGCTCTATTCTTGATCGTCGCCGCAACGCTGGCTCATGCCGACGACTCCAAAATCTCGCCCGAACTGCGCAACCAGGAGACGAGTAAGCAGCAGATACAAGTCATCGTCCAATACGCGCCCGGAACCCAGGTGAACTGCAGCGGCCTGCTTGGTCTGGTGGACTGCCTCCTGAACGACATCGAGAAGCTGGGTGGCAAGATTCTCAGTCAGATACCGCTGATCAATGGCGTAGTTGCCTTGCTCGATGGCACCGGTATCGTGAATCTCTCGAACCAGTCGAATGTCGTGTACATCAGCAGCGACCGCCCGTTGGCGCCGACGCTAAGCAACGCCGCCTCTGCAGTCAACGCTGAATTCGCCTGGCAGTCGAACTACACCGGTGCCGGCATTGGAGTAGCCCTCATCGACAGCGGGGTAAACAGTCACCCCGATCTCAACCTGGGGATTCTTCCCTTTTCGCGTGTCGTTTATCAGCAATCCTTCGTGCCGGGAAATTCGAGCGCCGCTGACCAGTACGGCCACGGCACTCACGTAGCCGGCCTCATCGCCGGAGACGGTCTCAGCTCCACCGGCCCTCTTTACACCAGGACATTTAAAGGCATCGCGCCCGGCGCGAAGATCATCAACCTGCGCGTGCTCGATGCCAACGGCTCCGGAACCGACAGTGAAGTGATCGCCGCCATCAATCAGGCCATCGCCCTGAAGTCGCAATACAACATTCGCGTAATCAATCTGTCGTTAGGCCGCGCGGTCTACGAAACGTACAAACTCGATCCACTCTGCCAGGCCGTAGAAGCCGCGTGGAAGAACGGCATCGTAGTAGTAGTCGCCGCCGGAAACAACGGACGCTATCAGCCCACCGACGGCTACGCCACCGTCACTTCGCCCGGCAACGATCCCTATGTCATCACCGTGGGCGCCATGAAGCCCATGGGCACGCCCACGCGTGTAGATGACCTCATCGCCAGCTACAGTTCCAAAGGCCCAACGGTAGTGGATGCGGTCGTGAAGCCCGACCTGGTCGCGCCCGGCAACCTGCTCGTGTCGCTCGAGGCCCAGGGCTCGACACTTTACACCCAGAATCCCGGCAACCGCGTGCCGAACAACTACTACATCAAGAACGGCAACAGCAACTCATCCCCGCTTTACTTCACGCTGAGTGGAACCAGCATGGCTGCAGGAGTCCTCAGCGGAGTCGTAGCCGATCTGCTGCAGAAATTTCCCAACCTTAATCCCGATCAGGTGAAAGCGCGCTTGATGAAGACGGCCTGGAAGTCGCTGCCGGCCTACAGCAGCACCACTGATCCAACCACCGGCATCACCTACACCGACCAGTATGATGTCTTCACCGTAGGCGCCGGCTACGTTGATGTGGAAGCTGCCATGACCAACAACGATGTTGCCAAGGGCACGGCGATGTCACCGGTCGCGACGTTTAATTCGGCCACCAATCAGGTGAGCATGACCGCCGATCCTTCCGCGGTTTGGAATACATCCTCCACCTGGTCGTACACAACGGTGTGGGGCCCGCAACAATTCCTCGCCGGCGCATCGTCAACCTCGACGGGCACCGGATCGGCCACCGTATCCGGCAGCAACGTCCTGTGGGGCTCCGACGCCGTGTGGGGCAGCAACGTGCTTTGGGGTTCCAATGTCCTGTGGGGCAGCAACGTTCTCTGGGGAAGCAACGTGCTGTGGGGTAGCAACGTTCTCTGGGGCAGCAACGTAACCGCCGGAGAAAACTAAAACTCAACTCCGGATTTAACTTTCAACAAGAAGGGGCCCAGTCTCTCTAAGGGAGCGGCCCCTTTCGCCTTTAGTTTGCAAGGTAGCGCCGGCGTCCCACCGATAAAGTAGCGCCGGCGTCTCGCTGATAACGTAGCGCCGGCGTCCCGCCGATAACGTAGCGCCGGCGTCCCGCCGATAACGTAGCGCCGGCGTCCCGCCGGCTGTCCGGTGGCGTCCTCGCCCACCGCTCCAAGAGCAAGACACTCCGGTAGCGGGTCAATATGATTTCCACAGTGCGGAAATTAGTTGTCCGCCACGTTCATGGGATATATCAGATGCTCTGGGTCCCACCACAGGACTTTTAGAACGTTGAGTTCAAGGATTCCCCAGATTCGATCTAAGTGCCCAACCCGTAGGGTGAGCAACGCGTCTGTGTCATCCAAATGCAGAATCCTTAATCTTTCCTGTGCTTCTGGGCAAATCTTTTCGACGGCTATAAAGTGGTTGTGCTTGGCGTCTCTGACCAGCAATTCTTTCCACGTATTCCCCTCGATACCGGCGAGTTGGGTACGAATCTCCAGCAGTTTCTCGGATTCGATTTGATGCCAGCCGTAAGGGTCAACCATTTCCATTAAGGCGACCCGCCAAGCAGGCTTGTGAGGATAGCAGTTCTCCTTGGAGACAATGATTTTAGGAGTCTTAGCCGCCGCAACGATGTTCTTGAAGGTCGGTTGCCCTTTGGCTACGGTTAGAGACTGCCGTAATACTCCGCCATTGCAGCATGAGTGATTTCACGACTACCGCGTTCGCCGGGGCCCAGCCCCTTCCTAGCATCCCGCCAGGGGTCTTCTTGGTGGGTAAGATTGCTTAGTTCTTGAGAAGACATTTTGCCGTAGAAGTCAAGAACGATTTCAATGGTTTCCCGCTCCGTCTTACTTAAGGCGTGATAGTCTCCATCCCATTCAGAAACCTTGAAGCGTCCACGGTGCCTGTCATATAACTCAAACACAACGGGGCCATTCGCCCATGCCTCTATCCGTTCAGGAAACACTGGCGCTTCATCCCACACCAATCCCCACGCTTGTGAGTAGTACACAAGCTTCTGAAGCTTCATGGCTGTCATTTGGCCCCGCCGCATCAGAATGTATGCGGCAACATCATGTACGGTCGCCATTGGTCCTCCAGTGGTTGCTGTGGCCAGAGCGATTGGGGAAAGCTCTTTGCAAGTTTTATTGTATCACCGACGTCAATTCATTCCCCTAGGGCACGTAGAATCAACGCTTTATTCAGTTTGCTGACGCCTGATAACCGTTTCGGTAGAAGACCACACAATTCTTTCGGGAGCGAGTGAAGCCCTGTGGAAAAGATGTTGACCCACTACCGACACTCCGGTAGTGTCTGAAATCTGCGTTGAGGCACACTCCGGGCGTTAACAGCGGCGAAAAAACGCAAATCGCGGCTAAGCCCGAGCCGATTGCGCCAACAAAGCGCCAGACATCATAGCAACCGCGCCAGCCATGAAAATGACAGCGATTACCATGAGCAGAAACGAAAGATCGTTCGTGCTCTGTGGCGCTGGCGACGGCGCGGTTTCTGGCGTTGCTTTCTGCTCTTTGTCCTTCGGCGCGTAGGTGAGGTCAAGACCAATAAGATTCATAGGGAGCGATATTAGCACCAAAAGTAGGGCAATTGCACTTTTAGGTTATCCACAGAAAAGAGAAAGCCCCAACGTCACTTGGGGTCTTGTACAGTTTTGCCGCTACCAGACACTACCCGACACTCTCGCCCCATCCCACTCAATCGTGTTGGCGATGTACAATGGCTGCCGTTTTTGATTCCGGATTCCAAAAGGAATTGTCATGCGACGTCCGGCGAGAGTCCTGTTTCTTGTAGTGGTGATTCATTCTGTTTTTTCCATAGCGCAATCCAAGCTGCCCAACACGCCTGTGCGCGACGTCACGGAAGATTATTTCGGCACCAAGGTTTCCGATCCCTATCGCTGGCTTGAGAAGACAGCCGATCCGGAAGTGGTTGCCTGGATGAAGGCCCAGAATGACTACACCCGGGCTATACTGGCCAGCATTCCTGGGAGGGACCAACTGCGGAATCGCATCAAGGCTCTGGATAATGCGGGCGATGTGGTTTCAGCGCTGCAAGTGTGGGCGAGGCGCTACTTCTATTACAAGACCGAGCCCGGCTCCGACAACCGCAAGCTCTATGTGCGAGACAACTTGACGGCTGCGGAGCGCTTGCTGGTCGATCCGGAGAAACTGACTACGGCCGATGGCGCACATTTTTCCATCGATTACTTTCAGCCGTCGCTGGATGGAAAGTATGTGGCCTATGGAATTTCTTCGGGTGGCTCGGAAGAGAGCGTTTTACACGTGATCGAGAGTGCGAGCGGCAAGGTGTTGAGCGATGTTATCGATCGCGCGCAGTTCGGATCGCCCAACTGGCTGGAAGATGGTTCCTTCTTCTACACCCGCACCCAGAAACTGGCTCCGGACGCGCCGGCCACCGCGAAGTATCAGAAATTGCGTGTTTATCACCACGTTCTGGGAAGAGATCCAGATTCGGAGCCGGCTGTTTTTGGCTACGAGGTTTTGCCGAACGTTAAGGTGACCGAGGACGATTTTTCCGTCGTCGCATTTTCTCCGGGCGCTCCCAGGTATCTTGTGGGCCTGGTGATTCATGGCGTGAAGCGGGAGCTTGATCTGTACGTGTCGGCTTTTCAGGGCAACGCCGGCGCGAAACAGGATTGGAGAAAAGTTGCTGGCGAGGTGGATGCAGTTACAGCCTTCGATCTGCATGGCGAGAGTCTCTTCCTCCTTTCCCACAAAAATGCTTCCCGCTATAAGGTTTTGCGAACTAGCCTGGCAAATCCTGATCTGGCGCATGCTACGGCTGTGGTTCCGGCGAGCGAAGTTGTTGTGGCCGGCATTTCCGCGGGCGGCGATGCGCTTTATGTCCAGGATCTGGATGGCGGCATTGGGCGATTGCGCCGCTTGCCTTATGACAACGCAACCACCCAGCCGGTGAAGCTCCCGTTCGAGGGCGCGATTCAGTCTCTGGTTACTAATCCGACCGGGGCTGGTGCCTGGCTGGAGCTGACGTCGTGGACGAAATCGCCACTGTGGTACGCGCTGGATGCAGGGTCCGGCAACCTGACTGACACTCGGCTGGTCGCGCCTTCGCCCGTGGATTACTCGCAGGTGGTTGCGGAAGAGGTGAAGGCCAAGAGTGCGGACGGCACCATGGTGCCGCTCTCGATTGTTCATAAACGAGGCCTCGCGCTCGATGGATCACATCCCACCTGGCTGACGGGATACGGCGCTTACGGGATCACCTTCGATCCTTCATTTCGTCCAACGCTTCTGGCATTTTTCGAGCGCGGTGGGATATACGCCGTGGCTCACGTTCGTGGCGGCGGAGAATATGGCGAGGACTGGCATTTGGCTGGCCAGAAACTGACCAAACAACACACCATTGATGACATGCTGGCGGGAGCGCAATATTTGATCGAACACAAATACACTTCAGCGGCCCATCTCGCCGGCGAAGGCACAAGCGCAGGGGGAATCACGATTGGCGGCGCGATCACCCAGCGTCCTGACTTATTCGGAGCGGCGCTCATTCGCGTGGGTGACTCCGACTCGCTACGATCTGAACTGATGGCCAGCGGACCCGCGAACATTCCCGAGTTTGGCACGGTGAAGGAAGCCGACGGTTTTAAGGCGCTTTACGCGATGGATGCTTATCAGCATGTAAAAGCAAATACAAAATATCCGGCGGTGCTGCTCACGACTGGGGTGAATGATCCGCGCGTGGCGTCATGGCAGGCCGCCAAGATGACGGCGCGCTTGCAGGCTTCCACCACTAGCGGAAAGCCAGTCCTGCTGCGCGTCGATTACGATGCGGGACACGGATTGGGCTCAACCAAGAGCCAGCGCGATGACGAACTGGCGGATGAGATTGCGTTCTTGTTCTGGCAGTTGGGAGACCCGCAGTTTCAGGTGGTAGCGGCACATAAGTGAGTTTGGGCCGATCAAATTTTGGGCTGATCAATGGGGAGTATGCAACTGGCCGTAGTGTGCCCAAATGTAAGGCAATCTCGGCTGACTCAACGATCTCGCCTTCGCCAGCAACCGCTAATTGCCGTAAAATATCCTCACGCGCCCGTAGCTCAACTGGATAGAGCATCTGCCTTCGGAGCAGAGGGTTGGGAGTTCGAGTCTCTCCGGGCGCACCAGAATTTGCTCGTGTGGGTCGGACACTCCCTTCAACTCCGCTCAGCGCAGGCTCTGTCCGACGCTTTTGACTTTGTGTTGCGGTTGACCGTGCCGCGCTTAGAACGCGCTCCCGCCCCCGCCGCCGAAGCCGCCGCCGGAGAATCCTCCGCCTCCGCCGAAGCCGCCACCACCGCCCCATCCTGATCCCGACGAACTGGCGCGCGGCGCCGATACGAACACCTGATGCATATCCGTCGCCAAGCCGTGCATCGATGACGAAAACAGAAGGGGGTTGAAGGCCATGCCGTAGCCGTAGCCTGGGCCCGCGTACCAACTCGGTGGATTTTGCACTATTCCAGAAAAGGCTTGCGCCCAATGATGTTCTACGCCTAGCGCCATCGCGTACGGGAGGAATTTTTCGAAGGTGTCGGGCGGCATGGTCTTCAGGCGCTCGCCATCTACGCGGTTCATGAATTCCTGGAATCCCAGCACGGCTGTATGGATGCGTGATCCCTTAAGAGTCTTCGCCGTCATCACCCGGGCAAAGAGCCACCAGATCGCCGCCGAGATCAACACACTCACGATGACCACCGGGGCTGAACTGAAAAAATTCACCCAGCCCAGGAACTGGAGCACGGCGAACGGAATCAGGATGCCCACCGCCGCCATCACGCTGTAGCCGTTGGCGGAGTCGGGATCGAGCGCGTAGATGCCTTTCTGCTTCAGCTCCGACATAATGTCGGCGCGCACCCGAGGCACTGCCGTGTAGAAACGGTTTTTCAAACTCGAGAGGCGCGTTTCCTGCGCATCATCCAAAAAAATGTTTGTCAGCATGACGCGTTCATGCGGGGTCAAGTCCTTGTCGGTCCACTGCGACATTGGTTTGAGCAGATGGAAGATGTAATCCTTGTGGTGGAAAAGCATGCCCTTGTCGTCGGTCTCTTCGATCTTGAGGTAGCCGCGCACGGCAAGATCGACGATGGTCGATGTAATATCTCGCGGATGAATGCTGTCGTCGATCAGGGTTCCGCATTCTGCGGGAGACATTCCCGCCGGTGCCTCATAGATGGGCGCGACCGACATGCCGGGGTCGGGGTCGCGGCCTTTGTACCACCACAGAACGAGCATTACGGCGAACGTAACCAGCGGCAGGAAAACCGCGGGATTGCCGCCGATGAACCAGAAGAATTTTGTGAGCTTGGTCGGCTCTTTAAGAATGCCTTTGGGAATGTAGACATCGATGGTCAACCCGCCGCGCATGGGCAGAGGATTGCTGGTTGCGAATTCAACGTCCGAGCCGTTTACGGTCGCGGTTGCGTTCTTCTCGGTCGAGCCATAAACGCCGGTGAAGGCCTGCGCCCGCAGCGATTCGCTGGCCGACGCGGGGAAGTGCACGCTGGCCGAAGCGTGATCGATGGGCACGGGCCAATCGTTGCCGGTCACGTTCCAATAGAATTCGTCGTAGCCATCGAAGAAGCGCGTGCCGTTGCGCACGCGGTAGGCGATCTCGACGGTGCGTGTGGCGTTGACGGCGTTTGGGATGTAGATCTTGTAATCGCGGTAAGCGCCCGAGGTTGACGAATCGTATTTCAGCTTGGCGCCGTTCTCGCCGGTGATGCTGGTGACCTCGACGAACAGTTGGTAATTCGTGCCGTTCGGCCCGGGATATTCGATGGGGATGGTGCGGTGAATGCCGTGCCACTCGCCGACGAAGTTCAGCGTGATGGTTTCATTGACCAGCGCGCTGCCGTCGGAGTTGACGGTGATGGTGTCCTGAAAGTTGGAGACACGCCAGGATTTGGCGAAGAGCGGCGTTGCGAGGGCGGGGATAGTTGCGAGCAGGAGCAGGGGCTCCGCAAGCCGCCAGAACAGCAGGTTCCTCCACTCCGCTCGCTTCGCTCCGCTCCGGTCGGAATGACAGGGTTTTCCAACCGATGTCTCATGTGTCGTCCCGATCATACGATCAGAACTTTACCGCGACTGGTTCGCGGTCGGCGGCGGCGGTTTCGAAGAACTGGCGCGGGGTGAAGTTGAACATGCCGGCGATAATATTCGTCGGGAACGACTGAATCTTGGTATTCAGGTCGCGCACCACGGCGTTGTAGTAGCGCCGCGAGTTCTGGATGGTGTCTTCGACCTCGCTCAGCGATCCCTGGAGTTGGGTGAACTCTTCCGAGGCCTTCAGCTCGGGATAATTCTCGGCCACGGCGAACAGGCTCTTGAGCGCTCCGGTGAGCTGATTCTCGGCGACGGCTTTGCCCTCGGGCGTGGTGGCCTGCATGGCCTGCGAGCGGAACTTGGCAATGTTTTCGAACGTGCCTTTTTCGTGCGCGGCGTAGCCTTTCACGGTCTCAACCAGGTTGGGGATGAGGTCATGCCGCCGCTTGAGTTGCACGTCAATGTCAGACCAGGAAGAGTCGGCGCGCACCCGCAACTGCACCAGGCTGTTGTACATGCCGACGAGCACGACGGCAATGACGACGAGGATTACGAGCAAGATGATGCCGACCATGGGCGTCTCCTTGGGGCGGAGATTTAATCCCGAAATCTTAATCTGGAATCAATGGGACGGTAGCACAGAGGGGGCGCGGGCGCAAACTAGCTCGAGGCATGGGTAGGTCAGCTTCGCCACATCGCCCGGAATCCAGTCCCGCGCACGAATAGTGGGGCGTAGCGGAGACCTGCCGCTAAGGAGTGACCTCGTATACCGTACCCTGATTGTACGCGCCGCCGATTGCGGTCGTGCCGTAGAGATTGCCGGCAGCATCGAAAATCATGCCTGACAGAGGCAGACCCCCATCCGTGCCGTTGCCGAAGTTATGCAGCACCCTCTCGGCCCAGCCCCCGCCCGCCTTGGGGCTCAACTCGAACAGAGTACCCTCACCATCGTACCCAGAACTGCCGTAGATCCCGCCCTGAAATGTCGTGCCGTACAGATTGCCGGCGGCATCGAAGATTACGTTCCCGTCAACGGGGTTGATCCCATCCGTGCCGCTGCCAAAGCTGTGCAGCACCTTCTCGAACCAGCCTCCGCCTGCCTTGGGCGTCAGCTCGAACACCGTGCCGTCCCCATTAGTACCTCCGTATGATGTCGTGCTGTAGAGATTGCCGGCAGCATCGAAGATCAGGCTGGCCTGAGCATTGGCCGCATCCGTGCCGTTGCCGAAGTTATGCAGCACCTTCTCGGCCCAGCCTCCACCCGCCTTGGGCGTCAGCTCGAACACTATACCCGCACCGTAGGCGCCGCCTACCCATGTGGTGCCGTAGAGATTGCCGGCGGCATCGAAGATCACGCCGCCAGACGACTGGGACCCATCCGTGCCGTTGCCGAAGTTATGCAGCACCGTCTCGGTCCACCCCCCACCCGCTTTGGGCGTGAGCTCGAACGCCGAGCCCCCACCGTAAGGGCCCCCATGTTGTGCCGTGCCGTAGAGATTGCCGGCGCCATCGAAGATCAGGCCGCCAACAGGATTGCTCCCATCTGTGCCGTTGCCGAAGTTATGCAGCACCTTCTCGGTCCAGCCTCCGCCCGCCTTGGGGCTCAGCTCGAACACCATACCCTCACTGTAAGCGCCGCCATAGAAGGTTTCGCCGTAAAGATTGCCGGCGGCATCGAAGATCAGGCCCCCGTAGGAGGGGTTGCTCCCATCTGTGCCGGTGCCGAAGGTATGCAGCACTTTCTCGGCCCAGCCCCCGCCCGCCTTGGGGCTCAGCTCGAACGCCGACCCGATTTCATCAACCCCACCCCAATAGGTCGTGCCATAAAGATTGCCGGCGGCATCGAAAGTCACGCCAGCGTTGGGGCTAGACCCATGCGTGTACTCGAAGCTATAAAGCACACTCTCTTGCTGCGCCGCCGAGCGCGTGGCCGTTCCCAACACAGTGACAGCAACGATCGCTGCTGCCATCAATCCAAGCGAGAAATTTCTGCTTTGCATGAGGGATTCCTCCTGCCCCTGGGCGCGCCTGCGGACGCAGCCCAAGGCGTTTGCCGGACGAAGAGATCATCCTCCCGGAACTTGCCTCCGTCAAGACGCAGGATTTTGCGACCAGTATATTGCCTATTGCTATGGCGACCTTCGCCAGATCTCCTTGTCGCCTATATGCAAAGTCATTCATCTTGACTGCCCCCCCAAAGCGTGGAACGCTCACGTCTCGTCTCTCAAAGAACAGTTTCGCCCTGTTGAGACGCAATTCGCCCCGGAGGCAAATGGCCCAGGTTCCAGGAAAAACATAGTCCGTCCGACACGCATTTTCCGGAGGTTCGTCATGAGACACATCCGTATTTCGGTTTTGATGGCATGTGCATGCTTCGCGTCCGCGGCATGGGGCCAGCAGCCCGCCACCAACTCCCTCAACAACTGGAGCGAGTTCCACTACCTCAACATGATGCGCTATAACCCGTATGAAAACATACTCAACATCCACAATGTTGAGAAACTCCAGCTAAAGTGGAACTACTTCTTCGGCGGCGGTGTGTTTTCCTCGCCCGCGGTTGTGAATGGGGTAGTGTATGGCGCTTCTGGCAACGGCAACGTTTACGCGATGGAAGCTAGCACCGGCGCGCTGCTGTGGAGCTACGATACCGGCAGCGGCCCGCCCGCCAACCAAGTGTGGGACTCACTCGCCGTGGCGAATGGAGTCGTTTATTTCGGCACGTATTTGGGCACCGTGTACGCTCTGGAGGCCAACACCGGCATTGTGCTGTGGACTTACGCGACCGGCGCGGTCAACACCGTGGCGTATTCCTCCCCCGCCGTGGCAAATGGAGCGGTCTACGTCGGCACGTCCACCAACGTGTATGCGCTAGACGCCGGTACTGGCGCCTTGCTGTGGAGCTACCCCACTGGGGGCTATGTGTATTCCTCCCCCGCCGTGGCAAATGGAGCGGTGTACATCGGCTCAGATGACGGCAACCTGTACGCGTTGAACGCCGGCACCGGCGCCTTGCTATGGCGCTACACTACCGGCGGCGGCGTGGACTCCTCGCCCGCCGTGGCCAATGGGGTGGTGTATGTGGGTTCGCTGGACAACAAGGTGTATGCGCTGAACGCCGACACCGGCGCCTTGCTATGGAGCTACACCACCGGCGGCGGCGTGGAATCCTCGCCCGCCGTGGCGAATGGGATCGTCTATATCGGCTCGGACGACAGCAACGTGTATGCGCTGAATGCAAAGAACGGAGCCTTGCTGTGGAGTTACACTGCCAGCAGCTATGTGTATCTTTGCTCGCCCGCCGTGGCCAACGGCGTGGTCTATGCCTGCTCGCTCGCTGGCCCCCTAATCGCTTTGAACGCACGCACCGGCGTCCTGCTGTGGAGCGGTTCGAATATTCAAGCTTCTTCGCCCACTGTGGTAGATGGTGTGGTTTATACCGGCACGAACCTCGGAGAATACCAAGCCTACAGCCTGCCGTGAAGCAATGGTCGTGAGGGCGGCCAGTCCCCGACAAGGGCTGGGCGCCTTCGAGGCCACTTCGCGGTCAACCCTCTCTGCTGGAAGGGTTTACGGATGACTTAGCCAGCAGTTATACAAAATCGCTCAAAATTGTTGTCAAGAGGAAGAGAAGGCGAACAAACGAGCCAGGTTGTTGAAAGGAAAGGAGAAATAAAGTCGGCTAATATGTCACTTTTACCCTATGCGGTATGATATAATGGTATTATAGAATCAAGAAAAGAGAATTCCCTGCGGGGGGTCGAGATCGTCTGAGTAATAGGGGCCCTTCGACTGCGTAAATGCTTCGCTATCGCGAAGCATTTCCTTCGCTCAGGATGACAATTCGGAATAGTACAAACGTCGCGGCCTTTTGGCCGCGATTTCTATTTGTGGGCAAAAAAGGAGTGAGGCGAAATGAAACACCGGAAGATTATGGGAGGGCGGATCAAGGGAACTCGGGAGCGCGGAGCCTGGGCCGAGATGTACTTCATGGTGCTGGCTATGAGTTACGGGCTGAGGGTGTCTAGTCCGTATGGAGGGATCGGGCCTTACGACGTGGGCGTAGAGAATGGCACGGGGCCGATCTTGCGGGTGCAGGTGAAGTGCACGCTTTATCTGTGTTCCGCGGGCAGCTACTGCATGAGCATCAATATGAAGCAAGGGGCTCGGGGACGGCGCGGGTATGCTCCGGGGATGGTGGACTTTTTCGCGATTTACATTATTCCGACGGATGATTGGTACATCATCCCATATGCGGTGGTGGGGGATCGGGATGCGAATGTGTTTTTCAAGCCGGGCATGAAGGGGCAGAAGTACGAAAAGTATCGAGAAGCCTGGCATTTGCTGGTGGATGCTTGCAAGGGCAAAACTGACGGGCCGATCAGCATTCAAGCGTGTTGCGATGAGAGAGAGCCAGCTGAGAGCGATGCCGTTGAGAGCGATGCCGCTGAGAGCGATAGAGAATTGATGCGGAGGTCCGCCGTTCGGAAAATGTTCCGGGCAGTGTTCCAGGGATGAGCCGGAAAAAGCCCCACTTCTCGCCAAAGACGCGAGAATGGGGCACCCACTGGTATTTCCTGAGAACTGAGAACTGAGAACTGAGAACCGGCTTCCTACTGTTGTGGCGCGAAATATCCCTTGCGGGCGCGGACTTGCAGATCTTTCTTGAGGGCGGAGATTTCGATGGAGCGGAAGCGGCCGTCGGCGTCGAAGTCGGCGGGCTTGTAGCTGACGATGTACTGGCTGCGCAGTTCGTCTTCGATGGCGGCGTAGGAGCGCGTGATGTCCTTCATCTTGAAGGGGAAGAAGGCGCGGCCGCCGGTGGCTTCGGCGAGTTGCTCGAGAACTTTGTCGCCGCGCAGGATCAGGCCGCTGTCGTCAGTGGAGATGGCATAGATGATGACTTCGGCGCGCTGCGCCATTTCGATGGCCTGGGCGCGCGTGACTTCGCTCTGGTTATCCTCGCCATCGCTCACGATCACGATGGCTTTGCGCGCGGGGTGATCTGGGCGATCCTTCAAAAATGTTTCTTTGCAGGCACGGTAGACGGCGTCGTAGAGCGCGGTGCCTCCGCCATCGTTTAGCTTGTGCACGCCGGCGGAGAGCAGCTTAACGTCGTCGGTGAAATCCTGCGACATCTGGCTCTTGGTATTGAAGCCGACGATGAAAGCCTTGTCGAAGCCAGCGCGGATGGAGTGCTGCAGGAAGCTGATGGCGGCATCCTGTTCGAAATCGAAGCGGCTGTGGACCGAGCCGCTGACGTCGATGAGCAAGCCGAGGTGCAGCGGCAGATCGGTCTCGCGGCGGAAGTTGAGAATCGACTGCGGCGGTTTGTGATCGTCGAGAATGGCGAAATCGGTTTGATTAAGATCGCGAACAAACTTGCCGTGCTTGTCAGTAGCGATGAACAGAACGTTCACCTCGTCAACTCTTTTGTGGATGGTGAGGAGGGTGCCGGACTGATCTTCGTCAGAAGTGGAAGGATACGCGCGGACGGCGCTGCTGGTGTAATCCTGGGCGCGAGCCGGCGTTGCGCAGACGATGGTTGCGCAAACGATGGCGAAAGCCGCCAGAAGCGCTGCGATCAGCCGACAAGGACAATGTGGTGCCGTGTAAGTCATTCTGAAAACGTCTAATTTTTGCACGCTTACCCATGGCCAGAGGGCTCTTTATTTATTAGATGCAAGCCGCGTGCCGAAGGGCGGATGGCCTTATCCGCCATATCTTACTTGATTGACTGTAGAAGGGCGTAAAGGCGCGTGCCAAGTTACAAAAGGAGCACACGAAGGGTCATGGCTGAAAAACCGCGTGAGGCGGGCCATTTGGAGTGTCGGCGAGTGTACTGGGGGTAAGGTTCGATTGCCAGACTTGCGACTACAATTTTCAACGAGCGTATGCCGGCTCACGATTGAGGGAGCGAATTTGGAGGAATTGATGCTGATGAAGATGAAGATGCGAAAACCTGCGGCGTGGTTTGTAGCCGTGTGCTTGATTGCGGCTCCGGCATTGGCCAGCCCCAATGATGTGAAAGAAGAAGGGCGGGTGAGAGATTCCGGGCAGGTGATGAAAGACATATTGAATATTCCCGATGACATTCCGCAAGACTTGCTGGACAAGGCGGAGTGCGTAGTGATTCTGCCAAAGGTGCTCAAGGGCGCCTTGGGTGTGGGAGGCAGCTTTGGCCGCGGAGTAATGATTTGCCGCAGCGGCGCGCACTATAACGGGCCCTGGGGAGTCTCCGGCGCTGTACGCGCTGGAAGGAATGAGCATTGGATTTCAGATTGGCGGGCAAGCTACGGATTTTGTATTGCTGGTGATGAATCCGAAGGGAGCGCGGTCGCTGCTGTCGAGCAAAGTGAAGCTGGGGGCGGACGCTTCGGCGGCTGCGGGTCCCAAGGGACGGACTGCGGAGAGCGCTACGGACATTGTGATGAATGCGGAGATTCTTTCTTACTCGCGGAACAAGGGATTGTTCGCGGGGATATCGCTCGAGGGTTCGACGCTGCGCTCCGATGGCAGCGCGAATGAAAAGTTGTACGGGAAACAATTGAGCGCGAAGGAAATTATCTTGGAACACAAGGCTGCGGTTCCGGCTTGCGCGCGTGAGTTGGTATCGCTGCTGAATACGAAGTCGCCGAAGAATAAGTCGGATCCGCGGTCGCTGGATTAGTGCGGCGCGCGCATTGCGTATTACGGCGCTGCGTAGATTAACTTTCCGCTGCGGATTACCCGGTGAAGTTTAGAAAAGGCAGTGACGTCTTCTGCTGGATCTCCATCGAGCACGACCAGATCGGCGTCCATGCCTCTAGCGATGCGCCCGCTGCGGCTGGAGTATCCGAAGCGCGCGGCTGGGTTGGTGGTAAGAGAAGCCAGAATCTGCGAGAAATCCATTCCGGCGCGGGACATCCACGTGAATTCCTCCGAGGTATCGAACTTTTCGATGTAGCCAACGTCGGTGCCGAACAGGACCTGTCCTCCCGCTTGAGAGAATGCCTTCAGTTGCTCGGCTGCTCTGCTCATTACTTTATCGCGGTTCTCGGGCGGGCCATTGCCCTTGCTGAATTCGACATCCCACAGGGTCAGCGTCGGAGTGAGGGCCATGTGCGCAGCTAGCATGCGCTGAACCAGCGACGGACTCCAGAAATCATCGGCGGGAGTGGTGTGGGCCAGAATGTCTACGCCGCTCTGAATGGCGACTTCGATTCCCTGATTGTTGGAAACGTGAGCAAAGACGGGTTTGCCGGCCCGATGAGCCTCGGCTGCGATCGGCTTAGCCAAATCTACGGGCATGGTCAGGACGCCATCTGCTTCGATGGAGTTGACAAAAATCTTGACGCCGTCTGCGCCGTTGCGGATCTGCAGGCGCACGCGCTCTGTCGCCTGGGCTGCGGATTCAACTTCGGGCATTGTGATGTGGTTGGCTTTGAGGAAATCTCTTACGTAAATCGGAGTACCGCCTTTGATCCAGAAGGGCTCGCCGACGGTAAGGATTCTTGGTCCTTTTACTTCTCCAGTCTGTATTCTTTGGCGGATGACGGTCGTGTTTGCCAGCACGGACGCTATATCAAAGACCGAAGTGAAACCCCAGCGGGTGAAGATTTCCTGGAGTTGCGAAGTAAGCTGCTGGGATGAGAGTTCTTTGGCGTGGAGCAGGCCGGGGGTGAGGATGTGTACATGGCTATTCCAGAAACCGGCGGTCACAGCACGGCCCTGGCAGTCGATCACAGTTGCGTGGTGCGGGACTTTGATCTTTGAGGACGACCCTACAGCAACGATGTTGCCATCATGCACAATAATTGCTCCATCTTCGATTGGCGACTCCGTTGGGGAGGGATAAATCCTGGCATGAACCAGAGCGAGGTCAGAGCAGAAGCCCGCTATGCTCGAAGAAAGGATACCGGCGAGAAGGGCGGCGAGAAGACTGTGGATTCGCATGCCAGCAATATACGGCAACAGGAGATTCTCGATGAATAGGATTTGGAACAGAACTCGCGAAGCTAAGAGCCTGCTCGTGCGTTGTGACTGGGCGCGCAGCGAGTTGATGATTCGGTATCACGACGAAGAGTGGGGCGTGCCGGCGCATGATGACGGCACGCTCTTTGAATTTCTGATTCTTGAAGGCGCGCAGGCTGGGCTTAGCTGGGAGACGATTCTTAACAAGCGGGAAAACTATCGGGCGGCGTTGGATGGGTTTGATGCCGTGCGCGTGGCGGGCTACGACAAGCGGAAGATCGCGCAGTTGCTGAAGAATCCGGGAATCGTGCGCAACCGGCTGAAGATCGCATCTGCGGTGAAGAATGCGCAGGCAATGCTGCGCGTGCAGGAGGAATTCGACAGCTTCGACCAGTACGTGTGGCAGTTGGTGGATGGCCGGCCGCGGGTGAATTCGTGGAAGTCGCGGCGTCAGGTTCCGGCGCGGACTGCGCAATCGGATGCCATGAGTAAAGAACTGAAGAAGCGCGGGTTCAATTTTGTGGGATCGACTATTTGCTATGCGTTTATGCAGGCCGTGGGCATGGTGGACGATCATGTCGCGGGGTGCTTTCGACATGGCGTGGGCAGAGTGCTGGGCTAGACCCTTGAGGGTGCCCGGCAGGAAAAGCTTTACCACGGAGGTCACGGGGATCACGGGGTAGAGCCACTTCTCGATTGCTCGGGTAGGGTGATTCGCCGGCAGCTGTAGCTGAGGAGCCGCCTCGCTTCGCTTAGCGCGACAGCCGAGGCGGCTGTCCCTACATGAGCATTGCCCATCGCCATTGAATCGCGGGGCTACAATGGGAAAACTTCTGGATTTCCTTGCGGCCAATGACTACTGGCGTTTCGAAAATGTTTCGCCGAGCGGCGTTAGTCTTCCGAAAGAGTCTGCGCGCCTTCGTGCTGGTCACGGTTGTTTGCGGGACGCTCGCGCTGACTCCCGCGGCCGCGCAATCGGCATCTCCGCAGGAAAAAGAACTCAAGCCGATTCTCGACTACATTTCGACGGCGTGGGATACGCTTACGCGTTCCATGACGGACTGCCAGAGTCTTGTCGACCCCAAAATAAAGGTCGCTCCAGTTTTGTATTTGCCGGCGGGCATGGCCGTGCCGCCGGCGGTGCAGAAACTTTCGAGCGATTGCCATGTACAGATCGAACACCTGCCGATTGCGATTCATCGTCCCGGCGAGGTGGACACCAGCAAGATCGAGCCTCCTGGCCTGCTTTATCTGGAGCATAAATACGTCGTGCCCGGAGGGCGCTTCAACGAGATGTACGGCTGGGACAGCTACTTCATTATTCGCGGGCTGCTGCGTGCGGGGCGTGTCGAGCTGGCGCGGGGCATGGTGGACAATTTCTTTTTTGAAGTTGAGCACTACGGCGCAATGCTGAACGCGAACCGGACTTACTACCTGACTCGTTCGCAGCCTCCGTTTCTGAGTTCGATGTTTGTGGAAGTGTACGACGCGCTGCAGAAATCCGGACGCGCGGACCCCGCGTGGCTCACGAAAGCCTACGCCGATCTTGAAAAAGATTATGAGATGTGGAATCGCGAGCCGCACCGGGCGGGCGACACGGGATTGTCCCGTTATTACGATTTCGGCGAGGGTCCACCGCCGGAAGCGCTGCAGGATGAAACTGGTTTTTACCGGAAGGTCGCTACTTATTTCTTCTTTCATCCCGCGCAAGCGGATCACTATATTGTGGAAGATCTGCCGGCGATGACGGAGCCGGTTGCCGGGGCTGCCTATACGCTACAGGTGTGCGACGTTTTCTCTACGACGGCGCGGGCGGAGTGCGAGAAGCGGCGGGAATTCAAGCTGAGTGCCGACTACTACAAGGGCGACCGGTCGATGCGGGAATCGGGATTCGACGTGAGCTTCCGCTTCGGGCCGTTCGGCGCGGCGACACATCACTACGCGCCGGTGTGCTTGAACAGCCTGCTCTACAAGACGGAGAAAGATATGGAGCAGATCAGCCGCTGGCTGGGCCATTCGGCTGATGCGGAAAAGTGGAGCAAGCGCGCCGACAAACGGAAAAAGCTGATTACTCGCTACCTCTGGGATGAGAATTCAGGATTCTTTTTCGATTACGACTTGCGGACCGGGCAGCGATCGTCTTATCGCTACGCGACGACTTTTTATCCCCTGTGGGTTGGCCTGGCGACGGCGGAACAGGCGAAGGCGGTGGTAAAGAATCTAGCGGCTTTCGAGAAACCGGGTGGCTTGGCGATGAGCAACAAAGACACTGGGGCGCAATGGGATTTGCCCTATGGTTGGGGAAATATTGAGATGCTGGCAGTCGAGGGCTTGCGCCGTTACGGATTCAACGCTGAGGCAGACCGCATTTCCTACGAGTTTCTATCGATGGTGGCGGAAAACTTTCGCCGCGACGGAAATATTCGGGAGAAATACAACGTTGTAAGCCGATCGTCGGAAGCCCATGTGGAGCTTGGATACCACATGAACGTGGTTGGATTTGGCTGGACCAATGCGGCGTTCTTGGAGTTGCTGCACGGTTTGCCGGAAGAGATGGTGGAGCGGCTGGCGCGGGAGCAGGAACAAGCAGCGCCAGCGAACGGGAACTAGGGCACTGATCTAATTCCACACATTTAGGGAACCTCTGAGCAACCATCGCTTTTGAAGGCTCCAGGAATTTCAGGCCTTCACAGGCCACGAACTCCCCCTGTGTTGCTTACGGCCGTACCGGAACTCGCTATTTACGCGAGGTTCAGAGACACTACGCCCTCGCCACTGCCAGCCGTCTGCGGTGCAGGTACAGGTTCACCAGCGCGAAGCTGGCGCACAGCCGATGATGGTTCTTCTGAATCCCGCGGTATCTCACCTTCTCGAAACCGAAGATGCGCTTCAGAATCCGGAACGGATGTTCCACCTTCGCTCGCACTCTGGCCTTCACCCGGTTCTTAGCCTTCTGTAACTCGTCCACGAAGTTCTTGTACTGCACTCTCCGGCTGGTCATATCTTGCGCTCGCGGAGCCGCCTGCCGGATGGCTTCTCCCTGTCCCTGGTATCCACCATCGCCCCACACCTTGCGCTCCTCGCCGTGCAACAGATCCGGCAGCATGTGTTTGTCCGCTACCGAAGCCGCCGATGTGCACAGCGAATGCACATGGCCTTGCTTGGAGTCCACTCCGATGTGCGCCTTCAGCCCGAAGTACCACTGCTTTCCCTTGCGCGTCTGGTGCATCTCCGGGTCGCGCTCTCCACTCCGGTTCTTGGTCGACGAAGGCGCATGAATAATGGTGGCGTCCACAATCGTTCCCGTGGTGATGCGGATGCCCCGGCTTTCCAGATACTGGTTCACCGCGTTCAGCATCGCCCCGCCCAGTTCGTGTTTCTCCAGCAGGTGACGGAACTGAAGGATGGTGCTCTCGTCCGGCACCGGCGCCCGCCCCAGATCAATTCCCACAAAGCGCCGCAGCACCGGCGATTCATACAGCGCATCCTCCGCCCCCGGATCGCTCAGGTTGAACCACTGCTGCAGAAAGTACACCCGCAACATGATGCTCAGTCCTACCGGAGGCCGCCCGTTCTCTCCCTTCGGATAGTGCGGTTCCACCAGCGCCTGTAATTCCGCCCACGGCACGATCTGTTCCATCTCCTCCAGAAACCGCTCCCGCCTCGTCTTCCGTCCGTACTTCTCGAAACCCGTCTGCGCCGCCAAAGTTTGCTGTCGCATCCGCCTTTTCACCTCGACTTACACCCTACCCGCTTCCCCTGTGGATCGCAGAGTCCTTCAGAGGTTCCTTAGATCAGTGCCGGAAGTAGAGTCGCCCGCGAGTCGTGGCTCGTTTTGGTTATCATCCTGAATAGGCGCTCTTTGCGCAGGGGTCCTCAATGAAGAAGATCGTCATTTCACGGATAGCAAAATTCCTGACCTGGGTGTTCGTATTAGGGTTGACTGCGGCCGCACAGAAATCTTCCCCTGCCCTGGATGCAGCGGGGCATCCGTGGTGGCAGAACGCGGTGTTCTATGAGATTTATCCGCGCAGCTTTGCCGACAGCAACAATGACGGCATCGGCGATCTCAACGGGATTACTTCGAAACTTGACTACCTGAAAGATCTCGGCGTAGATGCAATCTGGATTACGCCGTGTTTTCCGTCGCCGCAGGTGGACTTCGGCTACGACGTTTCCGATTACGAGAACATCGATCCCATGTATGGAACCCTGGCGGACTTCGATCATCTGGCCAGCGAGGCGAAGAAGCGGGACATCCACATTATTCTGGATTTTGTGGTCAATCACACTTCCGATCAGCACCCATGGTTTCTGGATTCGAAGTCGTCGCGCACGTCGGCGCATCGCAACTGGTATATCTGGCGCGATGGAAAAGGACCGGGTGAGCCGCCGAACAACTGGGTTTCGACATTTGGAGGGTCGGCGTGGAAGTTTGATCCTGCGACGAATCAGTATTACTACCATTTCTTCTACGCGGAGCAGCCGGACCTGAACTGGCGCAACCCGGCGGTGAAAAAGGCGATGTTTGACGTGACCCGCTGGTGGTATAAGCGCGGCGTGTCGGGGTTCCGGCTGGATGCGGTGGACACGTTGTTTGAAGATCCAGGCCTCAAGGACAATCCCATCAAGAGTCCCGGCAAGAATGCTTTTGGGGACCCGATTGAAGACAACAAATACAACACAAAGCTGCCTGAAGTGCATGACATCTTGCGCGGATTGCGCAAAGTGGCCAACCAGCACAATGCGGTGCTGATCGGCGAAACCTGGACGGCAGACGTGGCCGAACTCAACAAGTACTACGGCGAAGGCAATAATGAGCTGCAGTTGCCCATGGATTTTCTTTTCACCATGGTGAACAAGCTCTCGCCCGCGGAATTCCGCAAACAAATTGCCGCGGTAAATGGGGCGAGGGGCTGGCCTACGTTCGTGATCAGCAACCATGACATCGTGCGCTCTTATGACCGTTATGGCGACGGCCAGCATAATGACCAGATCGCCAAAGTGATGGCGGCGCTTTATCTCACGTTGCGCGGAACTCCGATCATGTATTACGGGGAAGAGATTGGAATGAAAACCACGCCGCCCACGCGCCGGGAGGATGTGAAGGATCCGATCGGGCGTACGGGATGGCCGCAAGAGAAAGGCCGCGACGGCGAGCGTACTCCCATGCAATGGGACGGCAGCGAGAACGCGGGCTTCACCAAGGGAACACCCTGGCTTCCGGTGCCCGAGACTTACAAGACGCACAACGTGGCCGATGAGTTAAAGGATCCGGATTCAGTTTTGGTGTTCTACAAACAAGTGCTCAGGCTGCGGCATACGAACCCGGCGCTGACGGACGGAAGCTACACTGCGATCAATGAGAATGATGCGAACGTGCTTTCCTACCTGCGCGTTTATAAAGACCACGGCGTGGTAGTGGCGCTGAACATGTCAGATGCGCCGCAGAAAGTGAACCTCGAGTTAAAAAGCAGCGGCTTCACGGCAGCCAGGAGGCTGTTGGCGACGGGGAAGTCGGAAGGGAACGGAAGTGAAGTTTCACTCGAGCCATTTGGAGTTTTTATCGGCGAGCTTACGAAATAGCCTAGGCAGGCGATTCGCGTTGGGAAGAATGCGCTGTCAGATCAGCTTGCGTGGATGAGCCGCCGCCGGAGGGTTTCCACGGTTAGGCCGAGCACCGCATAAGTCGCGGAGTTCAAAAGAAAAGACCAGTAGATGCCAAGCGGGAAATGAAAATAAGAACTGGCAAACGCCACTGGGCAAGTTAGCCGGGCCAGGGTCCACATCGGTCCGGCAGACGCCATCGAGGCCGTCGGAAAGAAATAAAGCGCCCAGAAGCCCGCCACCAGAAAGCCTGCACCCGCCCACATCAGGATTCGGTATTTCATGTTCCCACCCCTGCTGTCCTCTGATGCCATAATCTCACCAATTCCTCCAAACTCCAAATGTCATTCGGCCACTACGGTTGCAAAGGCCCAGCTTGTAAATTAAGCTAAAGTTCTCCTCAGTTGAAGCACTCAGCCGGGATGGCGGAACTGGCAGACGCAGCGGACTCAAAATCCGCCGGTACTTAGTACCTTGGGGGTTCGACTCCCCCTCCCGGCACCAAATCCTCAAATGCCCGAAGCTCTGCGGCCTGCGGGGCGCTGTGCGAGCCGCTGCTGGCGATGAAATGAGTGGACTTGCATGGGCCATTGTGGTATTTTCGTGGCCTTTACGCCGATCCCCCCGCCGGCGGGGCACTCGCTTGAAAGGAACGGGGGATCCGCTCATGTTGTGGTCACTTCGCCGTACAAATCTGCCAAACTCCTGCGTCGTTCACAGAGGTTGCTGGCCGGTCCGAGGCATGTGGATGCGGCTTGGGCTCATTGCAACGATCGCCAGTCTTGCCGCAGCAGGTTTCTTCGCCGCGCCTGCTGCGTGGGGGCAGGCCAAGGCCAAAACCCCAGCCCACCCCGTCTCTGCGAGCCCGTTAGGGCAGTGGGCTGCGCCGGTCTATTTCTGCCCGACCACTCCGTGCGTGGTCGGGGCCAATGCCGTGGTGCTCAATACCGGGAACGTGCTCTTCTACTACTACCCACCATCCCCCGGAAAAGGCTCCCAGGCTATGGTGCTGAATCCGATTACGGGCAGCCTAACCTCTGTCGCGCTGACCGTGCCCGAAGATATCTTTTGTTCCGGCGTGACGGTTCTGGAGAACGGGAACGTGCTGGTGACGGGCGGGGTGGTGGAGGCGGCACACAGCGTCGCTATGATTCAGGACAACGACGGAACCTACACCACGATGCTGTTCAATCCCAGCACATCTACCTGGACGCAGGGCAACGACATGAACTACGCGCGCTGGTACCCGAGCAGCATCGAGATTACCGACGGGTCGGTGCTTGAACTCTCGGGATCAAACGAGACGGGAGCGTGGGTGCAGAATGTTCTGGAGTCGTACGACTACACGACCGGCGACTGGACAGCTCTGCCCAGTTCGGCCAACATGCCCAAAGCTGTACTTCAGACCTATCCTCGACTCTCGTTGTTGCCCACCGGCAATGTGCTGCTGTCGGCGCCGGCGGGGAAAAGTTACCAGTTCAATCCCAGCACAAATGTTTGGTCGTTCGTAGCCGCCATGAATTTTGGTTTCCGGTATTTTGCTCCCCACGTGTTGCTGCCAGGGCAGGAGCGGGTGATGGTCGCGGGCGGTTCGCCGAGCCACGCCGACGGCGGAACTACTGCGACGAATACCGCCGAGATCATTAATATGTCCGCAACCCATCCCGTGTGGACCTATACGGGCTCTATGAACTATGCCCGATATAACGAAAACCTGGTGTTGCTGGCGGATGGAACAGTGCTGGCGGTCGGCGGCGGCGGCGGTGGCGGCGAATACACGAATCCGGTGTACGCGGCTGAGTTGTACAATCCCACGACCGGGCAGTGGACTGTGATGGCCTCGCAGACGATCCAGCGAACCTATCACTCGACTGCGGTTCTGCTGCCGGATGGGCGCGTAGTTTCTTCTGGCTCGGACAACGGCCCCAGCACGGAACACACCTACGAAATCTACAGCCCACCGTACCTGTTCAACGGCACGCGGCCAGCGATCCAATCCGCGCCGACGTCGCTGACCTACGGTCAAGGTTTCAACATCACCACCTCGGACGCTTCCACGATTACGAGCGTGGCCCTGGTACGGCCGGGAGCGACCACGCACGCTGACGACTTTGACCAACGCTATGTGAACCTGACATTCACGATTGGTTCAGGAACGATCACGGCCACGGCGCCTGCCAACGGCAGCGTCGCCCCGCCCGGCTATTACATGCTGGTAATCGTGAATTCAGGCGGTGTACCCTCGATCATGCCCTTCCTGCTATTGAATTAGGAAGGTTCTGGAAACGGGTCACGGACGCCGAGTGGCTTCGCGTCGGTGATCTTTGGCCTATGGGGCGTGGAAGACAGAATCATGAGACTGCGCACGGTTGCACTCTTTCTGGTTGTTTTGCCTGCCCTGTGGCATGGTTACGCGCAAAACTCGGGCAAACCCGCGCACGCGAGGACGCAACAGGAATACGAAGACTACAACAAGGCATATGCCATTAGCGGCGGCCCTGCCATGGAACAGGCCGCGAATGAGTTTGCCACGAAGTATCCCGACAGCGCGCTGCGCGCCTACCTGTACTCCAAGGCCATGCGGAACTACCAGAACGAGAACAACGCGGGGAAAATGCTGGCGATGGGGGAGAAAGTTCTCGCACTGGACCCACACAACACCATCGCTTTGGTGTTGACCGCAACCGCGCTGTCGGACGGCCTAAGTGATAACGACGCCGACCGGACGCAGAAAATTGAGGAGATCAAAGCCAACGCCAACAACGCGATAAAGTTTGTCAACGAATTTACTCCGCCGGCGAACACTACTCCGGAACAGGTAGCGTCCTACAGGAAGACACTGCAATCGATGGCGCACTCAGCCCTGGGTGTAACCGATCTCAAGTTGGGCGAAGACGCCGAAGCGGAGAAAGAACTTGCCGCCGCCGCCAAGCTCAACGCGCCGCTATCCGACCCGTATATCTGGTACCACCTGGCGCTGGCCCAAGATCACCAGAAAAAGTATAAAGAAGGACTGGCATCGGTGGAGGAAGCGCTGAAGTACGTGAGTTCGAACCCGGACTTGGCGAAGCTGGCGGCTGGCGAACGAGAGCGGTTGGTGAAGCTGACACAAGCCGAAACCACGAAATAAGCGCTGGAAGCTTCGCGATTTCCCGAAACAGGAATCTCGCAGGTAGGAAGAACCAGTGCGGTCACCTGGCGCGTTGTCAGTGCCGGGAGAGCGCGATCCGGACAAGCGAACATAGAAAGCCGAGTGGAAGAGTCGAAGAATCCGCCGCGCGAAAATGGGCCTCCGGTTGCCGCACGGCACGGCATCCGCCGTCACAGCCAAATCCGGGAAAAGTGATTACTGCGTGAGGCCGATTTCCACGGCCTGCGCGCGTTTGGAATTATTTTTTTTGTTGACAAAGAACCAGCGTTCCTGTAATTGTGTCGGGACCTAGTTCGTCCACTCTGGCAATCTTTGTGCAGGTATGCAGTTTCTGGGGAGGGTTTTACAATGACTAACACTCGAAAGGTTCAATCTGCGGTCTCACTCGTCGCTGTGCTCGCCTTGGTGATTGGGGTTCTTGGCGCACAAGCAGCGGCTCAAACGACGACGGCACAAAACACTACAGTGGGCGCGCCGACGTCATCCACTCAGCCCGTTGTGCACGATCTTCCGGCTAACGTTCCGGGACATACAGAATTTCTGGATCACAAGAACGGTTTTCGGGGAATCACTTTCGGAACGCCCGTCAGCCAGTTCAAGAATCTTGAGGTTTTGCACGATAGGGGCGCTATTAAAGCCTATCGGAAGACCGACGAGGATCTGAATCTCGGGAACGTGACGCTTACCAACATCGTGTACGTGTTTGTGCATGACAAGTTTTATGCGGTTTCCCTGCATGCCGATGGGGGTTACAATGGCACGAACCTGCTGAAGATTTTCCAGGCGGCGTTTGGCTCAGGCGCGCACCCGGAGGGTACGCCGACGAAGTATTTCTGGGCGGGAAAGGTCGCCGGGGCTCACTTCTATGAAGATGTGCAACCCAACAACGAGGTGAGAGGGTGGATCGGCAGCCTGGAGATTCAGAAAGACTACGACAAAGTGATGCAAGAATCTTTCACGGCAGCGGCGGAACAACTTTAGCGCCGCAGCAGGGTTTGAGTGATCTGAGCATTTGAAGTATGGCGGCAACAGGGGAGGAAACATGGCTCGACTTCTATCGATGTATGAGAGAATCCGCAACTGGTTCTTAGTGCTGGTCGGACTGCTGATTGGTGTCCAGGCCGGCGTGCAACCGTCTAACGCGTCTACCGACAACAAGCCTGCGCGAGCGATTCCGGAGCGGTTGGCCACAGTCCGAAGCCGCATGCAGGATCTGCAGCAGAACCCTGCGGTGAGCCAGACCAAGAGCGACAAGGGCGAGACGACCCTTATTGCCCAATGGGGCAATCGCTGGGCGAACTGGAACAACTGGGGAAACTGGAACAACTGGGTCTCCTGGAACAACTGGGCAAACTGGGGAAATTACTAAGGTTTGTCTGGACGCCGGACCTTGGTCCGCTGGCCAGTCGCCCCTAATTAGGGGTAAATCGGTTGGACTGTCAAGCTGCTACTGAGGTTTGGCTGGAGGTCGGGCTGTGTCCGCAGGTGCTACTAGTTGCTCCAATCGGGGATCGGCCGATAAGACTGTCAAGCTGCTCGTCTTGCAGCCCACACCGTTTTGTAATATCGACTGCGATTACTGTTATCTTGCCAACCGCCTGAGCACCAAGAAAATGTTGCCTGCTCAGGCGGTTGACATTGTTGACCGTCTTGTTTCCGCTGGCGCAGTCGGCACGGACCTCAGCATGGTGTGGCATGCCGGGGAGCCTCTGGTGCTTCAACCGGGCTACTACGGCGAGATCTTCGCAAGCTTTAGCCGATCGCCACTATCCCTTCACGATACGCCACTCCTTCCAAACCAACGGAATGCTCATCAACGATGAGTGGTGTATTTTTTTCCAAAAATGGTGTGTGAACGTTGGGGTCAGCGTGGATGGACCGGAGTCGATCCACGATGCCCACCGCAAGGACCGTACAGGCAAGGGAACGCATGCCAAGGTGATGGATGGTATTCGGACGCTGCAGCGCAACCGCGTTCCGTTCCATGCGATTGCGGTGGTCACTGCCGAGTCGCTGCTCAACCCGGAGGCGGTGATCAATTTTTTCCTGGAAACTGGAATTGATCGCGTGGGTTTCAATATCGAAGAACTCGAGGGGGCGAACAAGAGCAGCAGCGTTGCTGGCGACAACATTTCGAACGTCCGTCGATTCTTCGATGTCATGGCGGCAGGCGAGGAACGCAGCCAGGGCAAGCTGACGATTCGTGAATTTGAAAATGCGCGCGGAGCCATACAAGGGCACGCACGTGCAGGACTGTCCATCGCCCGATTTGCGGAACGAGCAAACCTTGCCTTACGCAATCTTGACCGTGGCCTGGGATGGGTCGATGACAGCGTTCTCCCCGGAGTTGATCGACGCGAGCAGCAAGGATTACGGCGATTTCATCCTGGGCAACATTCTTCGCGATCCCATACCGGAGATTTTCAGCTCGCCCAAGTTCAAGCAAATTGCAAGCGCAATCGACGCGGGCTGCAAGCGCTGCGCCGAAACTTGCCAGTACTTTTCGGTTTGCGGCGGGGGCGCGCCCTCCAACAAGTATTTCGAGAATGGCAGCTTTGACTCCACCGAAACGGTCTACTGCCGCAGCGTCATCCAGATCCCGATCGACATCATGCTGGCGCAGGCCGAAATGCAGCTTGGGATAACTCCTCAGAAATCGGGTCCTCAAAATCATCCGGTGCAGGTGGCATGACGGTGCAGAATGACTTGTACGTCATCGGGCTCGGCGTGTCCTTTCCGGAGCATCTGACGAAGCAGGCCATCGACGCGATGGCAAGCTGCGCCAAGCTTTTCTCGATCGTGCAAGAACCTCTGCTGCCCTGGCTTCCGGCGGATAAAATGGGGAAAGTGGAAGTCATCAACCTGCTGGACTCCTACGTTGACGGCACACTTCGCATAGAGAATTACAACCGTGCTGCGGACTTGGTGGTGCAGGCGAGCAGCGACGGCCAGGTCGGTGGGCTACGTCACGTACGGCAACCCCATGGCGTACGACACTGTGGCTCAACTGATTGTGAAGAAGGCCGCGGAGTTGGGGCGCAAGGCTCGCGTGGTGCCGGGAATATCATCGCTGGACTCGATTCTTTGCGACATGCAGGTTGATATCGCGCCGGCCATCCAGGTGTTTGAGGCCTCGTGGATGATGGCCTTCCAGATCGTTCCGCGCGTCGATACTCACGTGATTCTGATGCAGATGGGTTCCTTTGGATCGTATCGCTCGCACTACGGCAAACGGCTGAGCGGCGACGCGTTGACGGGCCTGGTCGATCATCTGCTTCAGGCTTATCCCAAGGACCACCGCGTGTCGTTGGTGCGTTCGACCGCTAGCGGAGAGCATCCGGAGAAAATATCCAGCTATCCCCTCGAGCGATTGTCGGACGCGACGGTGGAGGAACTGAGCGGCGCTTCCTTGTATATTCCAGCGGTGAGGCAGCCCATTCCGAACACAGCGATGCTGGAAGAACTGGAAGCCAGGTAGCTTAGGGAATCTCCTTCTCCGAAATTGAGTGATTGAGCAATTGAGTCATTTAGCGATTTTTCGGAACTTGAAAGCGACGGAGATGGCCAATGGCTCAATCACTCAATCGCTCAATGACTCAATTCTTTTAGTTTGCAGCAGGATTTATGAAGGACGAAGGCTCCGAGACTAGTCAAGCATCCCGCATCATCCCCCACGGCTTGCGTTGGAGTAACCGTTTTCTCTCCTGGCACTCTTCTTCATGGCTGGTTCTTATTTCTTCCTTTGCGCTTACTCTTTTGTTCATTGGCGTAGCGGCGGCGGGAGCCGGCGGCAGCGAGGCTGAGACGGGATTCGACAACCTGACCAATGGATTCATCAGCCAGGCGGCGTATGATTCCGCGCGCGCCATCTTTGAGCAACCAGAGACTGTAGCCAGCGGCCTGGGGCCGATTTACAACGGCAAATCTTGTTTGGAATGTCATCGCAGTCCGGTTTCCGGCGGCAACAGCATAAAGTCAGTCTTGCGCGCCGGGCACGAGGACGCGGCGACTGGATTGTTCGTGCCCGCGTCCGGCGGAACGCTGATGCATGCTTATGCGATCAATCCAGCGATCGATCTTCATCCCCCAGACAACGAGAATATCCGCTCGACTCGCAAGGCGACTTCTATCTTGGGCGATGGCTATGTGGAAGCGATTGATGACTCGACCTTGCTCGCCATAGCCGACAGCCAGCGGGAAAAATCGAACGGGCGCATCGCAGGCGTGGCGGTGATGGTGCCGATTGCAGAGGCGGGGAACATACTTCGCGTGGGCCGCTTCGGCTGGAAGAGCCAGCACGCGAGCGTAGTTTCATTCTCTGCCGACGCTTATCTTAACGAGGAGGGGATTACCAACCGGTATTTTCCGGAGGAAAATACTGCGCTGGGCAAATCCGTCGCGCAGTACAAGTCCTTGGCTGATCCGGAGGATGAACGGCACAGCGATGGTTTCTCGCATCTTGACCGCTTCGTTAATTTCATTCGTGCCACCAAAGCGCCGCCGCGCGACGAGAAGCTTGCGGCTACGCCTGAGGCGCGCGCGGGCGAGCAAGTCTTTGAGCAGATCGGCTGCAGCATTTGCCATGTTGCTTCCATCCGGACTGCGCCGGCCGGAACTAAGATCAATGGCGGCCAGTATCAGGTACCCGAGGCTCTGGGAGACAAGGTGATTCATCCGTACAGCGATTTTCTGCTGCACACGCTCGGCACCGGCGATGGCGTTCCGGTGCAGAGCGGAGGGCAAACAACCGCGAACAAAATGCGCACGGCACCGTTGTGGGGATTGCGCACACGGCCGGAATTGATGCATGACGGGGCTTCGCCTACGCCGGAACATGCAATTCTGCGCCACGGCGGCGAAGCCCAAATGGTGATTGCGGAATTTCTCAAGCTGTCGCCGAAGCAGAAAAAAGAACTGCTGACGTTTTTGAGTTCGCTGTAATCTTGGCGTTACTGTGTGCTGCGCGCTTGCACCGCGGGAACGGTGAACCAGCCTCGCAAGGTAAGAGTAACGCTCGGGCTCTGGGAGCCAACCGTCGAAGCGTCATGAATAATATTATCGGTTGGAGCTATGTAGGCTTCTCCGGGGGCGATGCGGATTTTCACGATTGGATAGCCTGGAAACCGCGACATGAAGGCCGGACCAACCGAATCGTAGGCGTGAGCCGCGTTTTCCTGGGAGGCTTGCGCGAGGCGCGCAACATTCATCAACGGCAAATTTAAAAACAGAAGATGCCGTGGCTCGGCTCCGATGTTCACGCAGATTCGGTTAAGAGAGCGGGCGCGCGCCTCCACGGGGTTGGGCTCCCAGCTGTCCAAGTGCAGCCCCAAATATTTGCCGGTAGATGTATTAATAGTCACCGTTTCCCGCCCGGGACGATGCACGTGAATGCCATGATTGAACGGTTCGCTCTTGTAGGCGAAGCGGTCGCGAATGTAATCGACTAAGGGGCCGATGAACTCTCGGATGCGGCGCGGTTCGAGCTGCCGAAGGGCGTTCGTGTCTGTGTCGCGCACGAGATTGCGCAACTCGGCGAGCAGTTCATCTGGGATGCTCGCAATGCCTACGAAGTCCACAAGCGTTATGCCGGAGTCTTGCCACAAACGTTTGCTTTCCCAGTCCGTGGGCTTGCGCCATGGCGTTTTTGGAAGAAAAGCTCCGGGGTTATAGTCCGCCTTTTCACCTTGCGGTTGCTGCAGGCAAAGTGTTCCGTCGCTGAGGTAGACGCGATCCTTCTGGGTCTGCGCGCTGCCTTCACAGTCACACCAACGGAATAAAGCTGGGCGGAGCGCCGGCCAGAATTTCTTGCCACAACTCGCGGCCGGGCGCTGAGGCCTGCGCAGGCTCCTTCTGACCCGTTAGTATCCGCGTCCACTCTTTGACGAAGCTCATATGATATTCCACCAGATGAAGTGTGAATCAGCTCGGAACCTCAGAGGTCGGAATCTGCAACGCCTGGTTGCGGAGCGCGTCGAACAGGATGCTGGTCAGATAGCGCTCGCCGAAATCCGGCAGCACGACGACGATCAGCTTGCCTGCATTTTCTTTTCGGCTCGCGACTTTGAGAGCAGCGACCACGGCGGCTCCCGACGAAATGCCCACCAGAAGACCCTCTTCTTTGGCGAGTCGGCGCGCCAGGTTGACCGCTTCATCGTTCGTGACGGTAATGACTTCATCGATATAATCGCGGCGCAGAATGCTGGGCACAAATCCGGCGCCGATGCCCTGGATCTTGTGAGGTGAAGGCTTGCCGCCGGAGAGCACCGGGCTGTCGGCCGGTTCAACGGCAACCGCCTTGAATGACGGCTTCTTCGGCTTGATGTATTGGCACACTCCCGTGATGGTGCCGCCGGTTCCGACGCCGGAGATCAAGATATCGGCGCGCCCCTCGGTGTCGTTCCAGATTTCGGGGCCGGTGGTCTCGAAGTGAATCTTGGGATTATCCGGATTGTCGAACTGCTGCAGCATGAAACTATTTGGAGTCTGGGCGAGGATCTCGTGCGCTTTGGCGATGGCACCCTTCATCCCGCTTGGGCCGGGAGTGAGAACGATCTCTGCACCAAATGCGAGGAGCAGTACGCGCCGTTCCAGGCTCATGGTGTCGGGCATCGTCAGGATGAACCTGTACCCTTTCACCGCCGCCACGAAAGCCAGGCCGATGCCCGTGTTGCCGCTGGTGGGCTCGACCAGCACGGTTTTGCCGGGCTGAATTTTTCCGGCGCGTTCGGCTCCGGTGATCATGCTAACGCCAATACGGTCCTTTACGCTGGCGCAAGGGTTCCCACTCTCCAGCTTCGCCACCACTTCGGCGGCGGAGCCTTGGGTCACTTTGTTGAGCCGAACCAGCGGTGTGTTGCCGATCAGCTCGGTTATGTCATTGGCAATCTTCATATATTTCCTTCCAGGATCGACTGCAGGCAGGTGCCATCATCCCCGGCAAGACTACAAGCATAATGGTCGATGGTCGGCGATACAACCCGCGGCACGCGGTACGGGTAGCGGCGCTTGGGGAGGATTCGCAAGGTGTTTCTTAGTGAAGTCTCACTGCACCGGCGGGAGTCCAACTTTGGCGACAAGCTCGCGGAACTCCGGTTCCTGATGCAGCGATTGAAACGCGCGCTTGGCGGTGAGCGAGGTGAGCAGCAGATCATGGCGCTGGTAGGCGATTTCGAGATATTTCAAGGCGTCGCTTTTCTGTCCAAGGTCTGCGTAAGCAGCAGCCAATTCAAAGGCTGAACCGCCGCCTTGGTCGAACGATTCTCGCGCGGCGGCGAGCCTCTGCTCAAACAATGTCTGCTGACCGCCGTCGGCATAGGCTTTTTGCTCGGCGTCAATCTGCTTCTGCGCCTTCGTGTCGTGGCGTAGATGCGCGACCGTCCCCATTTCTGACAGGTACCCGGCGTAATTTGCTTCGGGAAAATAAATCTCCTCCGCCAGGTAGCGATGCGGAGGGACAAAGTCGGGTTGGGAAGCTGCAAGCTGCGCCAGCAGCGCTCGAGCTTCTTCCTTCTTCCCCGCTGCGGCGAGAATAAATCCCTTGTCAGCGAGAATGGGTGTGGACGAAGGTTCGAGTTGCCGGGCGCGCTCGATCTCCGTCATCGCATCGTGGTTGCGCTGAATCGCGATGAGGAACGTTGCATACCAGTGGTGAGCGCGGGGCAAATTTGGGTCCAGTTCGATGGCGCGTTTGAATTCGCGGTCGGCCGTGGTTGCGTCGAAGAATCCCCAGAAGCTGGCAAAGGCCAGCGAATTGTGGGCCTCGGCGGAGTTGGGATCGAGTTCCACGGCCTTGCTGGCGGCCGCACGCGCGCGCGGAAAGGCTTCCTCCGGAGGCATCGCACTGTACTCCCGCAGCAGGTTATAACTGTCGGCCAGCCCAACGTAGGGCGCCGCATAGCCGGGATCATGCACGATGGCCTGCGTGAAAAAGTCCACGGCGCGGTTCAAGTCGTCGGGCGTGCGCTTTTCAAAATAGTAGCGGCCTTTGAGGTAGAGATCCTGAGCCTCGGCGCCGGGAACGTGCGGAGCGGCCAGCGCCTTCTTATACCGCGGCTCTCGATGGCTGGACGTGACAACAAGAAACGAGCCAAGACAAAGAAGCAGGGGCAGGAGCCAAAGAATCGTTCTAGCCGCAGTCAGTCTGGAAAAAGCAGGGGCGGGACGAAGATCGCGTGCGGGCGGGACCGCGGAGGGAACATCGGCCGGAGCCTTGATGGCCACCACTCTGGCGGGCATAGCGCGGTCGTTTTCTTCGCCGGCGGAGCGTGTTTGTGTTGCTGCTTCGGAACTTTCCAAATTCTGATTCGGGGACTTGAGCCATTCCGCCAGTTCCTCGGCGTAAGCGAATACCCCGCCGCGAGCGCTTCCCGGCACGCGATACACGGGCAGACCGCGTTCTTTTTCCCAACGTTTTACGGTGCGCTCGTCGCGGTCGAAGAAGGTGGCAATCTCCTTCCACGAATCCAAACGCTTTTTCGCCCCGAGTGGATCACCATGAGCGGCCATAAACCGGAAAACCCTGAAGAGTTCGAAAAGTTCCTGGCTGCGGGAGAAGCCAGCACTGGGTAGTATAGCGCGATCCGCTCGAGCACAGACTACCATGAACGTGCCCCTTACTTGTCCATCGGAAGAGAATAAAGCTAGGAGGAAAATGGAGAGTTTACGCCTCCCGCTCCGTAGAGACTTTCGTTTTCAGTTGACATGCCAGTCTGGAACACGCCATACTTCGACCCCAGCGCCGTCTGGCTTGTGCTCCCGCAAGGCCAAGACTGGCGCGGCTTTTGCACTTCTCCCAGGAGGATTAACATGCCCCGCTTTGTCTGTGTCGTGCGAACTCTTTTTCCGGTTCTGCTGGTTGCCGCCCTCTTAGTTCCATTTGCTTCCGCTTCCGGTCCGTACGTGATTGGTTCGGCCAACACCGTAAGCGCTGACCCGAATGTGACTGTGCCCAAAACCACACCTTGCGTGGTGGAGCTTTTCAGCGATGCGGCCTTTTTCGATTTCAACGTGGAGAATTTCACCTACGCTCCGCCCTCTTCCTGTCCCGGCCCCTGGGCCAAAGTGGTGCTTGTAGCTGACATCAACCTGAACGCCGGCATTCAATATGATCGCACCGCCAATTTCTGGCTGGGCCCGGTGAACATTTATTTCGGCACCACCGCCGAACCGTCGAACATCGGCCCGTCGTGGCAAATCGAAAACGATCTGACGGATTACAGTTCCATTTTTTACACCGCGCAATCCGGCCAGGCTGACATCGGCAATACGTTGTGCTGCGGCCTCACTTCAACCATTTATGCTTCGGCGTGGCTTTACTTCTATCCATTGGCTGAGGGCCAGACTGCGCCCGTAACCGCCAACCAGGTGTTTGCGCTTTCGGCCGGACCTTCGGGCGGAACGGTTGCGCTGAACACCACCACCAGCACGCTCTCCGGTACTTTTACCATGCCCACCAACGTGCAGAGCGCTTATCTGGATGTCTACGCCCAGAGCCAGTCGAATGACGAGTTCTGGTACACCTGCGTGCCCAACGACGTTGCCGGGGAGCTGTTCAGCTGCGGCGACACCGGCTTCCGCGAGACCCAAATCACCATCGACGGACAGGCGGCAGGGGTGGCCCCTGTCTACCCCTGGGTTTTTACCGGAGGCATCGATCCTTATCTCTGGCTTCCGATTCCCGGCGTGCAGACTCTGAACTTCATTCCTTATCGTGTGAACCTGACCCCGTTTGCGGCGCAGCTAAGCAACGGCCAGCAGCAGCACACGGTTTCGCTCAGCGTGTACAACGCCGACAACTATTTCTCGGCGACCGCGTCGCTGTTGCTCTATCTTGATCCGTCCACTACTCAGACGACGGGCGCCATCACGAAGAACACGCTAGCCGCGCCATCTCCCGTGGTCACGGAGAAACTGAATGTGCAGTCGACCTCCATCACGGGCACGGTGGACGTGACTTCAAACCGCACTTTCACCATCTCGGGCTACGTCAACACCTCTGGCGGTCCGGTGACCACGAAGGTCACTCAGACGATCGATTTTTCCAACGACCAGTATTTTGACATCACCAGTACGAACTACCTGCAGGATATTTCGCTGGGTTCCTCAGTGTCTTCGACGACTACCACGTCTGGCGGGGGACTGCCGACGACGGTCAACACGCAGACCTATAAATTCCCGCTTACCATGGATATCCACCAATTTTTCGCGTCGAACGGAGACCTGGATCAAACCACCACCGCCGATCAGACCTACAGTTCGGCTTTGACCACCAAGGTGAACAATATGGTGACCTACACCAGTAATCAGGTGAATACGGGCCAGCATAAGGACACAGTCAACTTCAACACGTTCATCAATTCCAACCAATCGAGCGCGCAGCAATACAACTACTGGGACTCGACCGCAGCAGCGTACGTTTGCGACCTCGCCGCCGTAGGGAACCTGTTGACGTACTTCAGTCAGGGTTGTGCGCAGTAGGCAGTTGGCTATGTTTCTGAATAAGTGAGGACCCTATCCTTGCCGCGTTCTTTGCGGCAGAGCCTGCCCTGAGCGAGGCCGAAGGGATGGGGCTTTTGACTTTTGCGGTTTAGCAGAGACGCTTCATTCCGGTGGACGCGTGATTGCTCCCTGCGACGCCGAGGAGACCAGCGCCGCATACTTGGCAAACACGCCGGTGGGATAGCGCGGTTGCGGCTGCTTCCACTCTTCCATGCGCTGCCGCAGAACTTCGTCGCTGATCTCAACTTCCAAAACGCGCTGGCTGACGTCGAAGCGGATCATATCTCCATCGCGGACGGCGGCGATTGGGCCGCCCAGCGCGGCTTCCGGTGAGACGTGGCCGGCCATCAGTCCGTGGGTCGCGCCGCTGAAGCGACCGTCGGTTAGGAGCGCAACCGACGATCCCAATCCTTCGCCAACGATCGCACCGGTGACGCTCAGCATTTCGCGCATCCCCGGACCGCCTTTTGGGCCTTCGTTGCGGATAACGACTACATCGCCGGATTTAATTTCTTTGCCCGTGACCGCCGTCATGGCGTCTTCTTCCGATTCGAAAACCCGCGCCGGGCCGCGATGCTCCAGCCGCTCTTGCCCGCTGATCTTCGCCACGCAACCCTCGGGCGCAAGATTGCCTTTCAGGATGACGAGCCCTCCGGTTTTCTTCAGCGGCCGATCAAGAGGTGCGATCACTTCTTGATTGGGCGTTTCGATGGCGTTCTCGCTTTCCGCTTCCAGAGAAAGTCCAGTTACAGTTTTGGCGTCAGGATGAAGATGATTTCCGTGCAGCAGGCGCCGGACCAGCAAACGCACGCCGCCGGCTCGGTGCATATCGGCGGCAACAAAACGTCCGGAAGGCTTTAGATCAGCCAGCAGCGGCGTGCGCTCGCTGACGGTTTGGAAATCGTCGATTTGCAAATCAACTCCGGCTTCGCGAGCGATTGCCAAGAGATGCAAAACGGCATTGGTCGATCCTCCGGTTGCGGCCACGGATGCGATGGCATTCTCGAAAGCCGCCCGGGTCAAAACATCCCGGGGAAAAATTTCTTTCTGCAACAGATTCAGCACTACCTTGCCGCAAGCGAAGGCAACCTGATCTTTCTGCGCATCCATCGCGGGCACGCTGTTGAAGCCCATGGGAGAAAGTCCGATCATCTCCATCACGGTCAACATCGTGTTGGCCGTGTACTGCCCGCCGCAGGCGCCCGCGCCGGGGCAGGCCACGTTTTCCAGATCTTGCAATTCCTGGTCAGTTATTTTTCCAGCTGCGTTCGCGCCCACGGCTTCAAACACGTCTTGAATAGTGACATCCTTGCCGCGATAGCTGCCTGGCGCGATGGTGCCGCCGTAGAGCACAAGTCCCGGAAGATTCATGCGCGCTAGCGCCATAGCCGCGGCCGGAATCGTCTTATCGCAGCCCACCACGCACACCACGGCGTCGAACAATTGCCCGCGGCAGACCAGTTCAATCGAATCGGCAATCAGTTCGCGGCTTACCAGCGAAGCGCGCATACCTTCGGTGCCCATGGTTTCGCCGTCGGAGATGGCGATAGTGTTGAACTCCATGGGCGTGCCGCCGGCGGTGCGAATGCCTTCTTTCACTTTGGCCGAGAGCCGCCGCAGGTGAAAGTTGCAGGGCATGGTTTCGATCCACGTGTTGGCCACGCCGATCAGCGGCCTCCGCAGGTCATCGTCAGTGAAACCAATCGCCTTGAACATGGAACGCGCCGGAGCCCGGTCGCGCCCGTCAGTAATTCCGCGGCTGCGATGCTTAAGGTCCATGAGGGTCAGAATACACCGCGAAGGTTGCGACGTGAACCGTCGCTGGGTCTCAGGTCATCGGCGAAGACCTAACACCTGCGACCCAAGACCTCGCATCGCGCGGGATCACACTCGACGTTTAGGGAAAGAAAAACGGGGAACTCGCAGCTAAAGCGGCCAGCCGCTTCCCGACTGCAGGTTCCCCAATCGCATGGCGCTTACCCAGGGAGCGCTCATGCTGCTGACACTCTCAAACCCGAACGACCTAGGCCCGCGCAGCCCGTGCGGACTGCTCGGCGACGCTCGCCGGGGGATGCGGCGCCCAAACCGCTTCTTCGTGCTCACGCAAGATGGCGTTGGAACGTACTTCGATCACATCCACGATCGCATGCCACTCGCGGTAAAGCTGCCCGCTCTGCTTGTGCGTGACCTCCAGCATCAGGGTAACCGCGTGATCGTGCCCAGCATACTCTGCGTGCACTGAAGTGAGGTCAAGCCCCCGGCGCGAAACCGCGTTGAGGATGCGCATCAACGCGCCTTGCGTGTTGCGATAGCGAACGTGAAAGACTTGCATGTGAATTCCCTCAAAAACCGGATTTAGTAATTGGGAAATTTAGTAATTGAGTAATTTGAGAAACGCCAAAGCTACAGCTTCAATTACTCAATTACCAAATTTCCCAATTACTCAATTCTTCTTCACTCGTCCCCGTAAACCATCTCGGACAACGCCGCTCCCGCCGGAACCATGGGGTAAACATTCGCCTCGGGATGGCAATCAAACACCAGCAATTCCGCATTCGGCGACCGCAGAAAGTTCTCGATGAGATCTCCTGTCTCTGCCGACACCGGATACTCCGCCATGGCAGCTTCGTTCAGCCGCCATCCGTGAATCTTGTAAGCCTTGGCGATCTCGACGAAATCGGGATTGTCGCTCAAATCGGTTTCGGCATAGTTGCGCTCGTAGAAAAGTTGCTGCCACTGCCGCACCATGCCCAGATATTTGTTATCGATGATCACCATTTTGATAGGCAGCCCGAGCCGGTGCACGGTGGCGAGTTCCTGAATGTTCATCTGAAATCCGCCATCGCCAGAAACGCAAAGCACGCAAGTCTCAGGCTTGGCCAGTTGCACGCCGACCGCAGCCGGCAGAGCGAAACCCATCGCTCCCAGGCCGCCCGAAGTAATAAAGCCGCGCGGCGACGAAGATCGATAGCGTTGCGCCGCCCACATCTGGTGCTGGCCCACGTCGGCAATAATCACGTTATCTTCCGGCAGCCGGCTGAAAAGCTCATCGAGAAAACGAATCGTGGGCTGCGCCAATCCACGCGGATCACTCTCGCCTCGCTCGGGCCCGCACGCGATCGCGCGCCAGTCGCTCCAGTCGGGCAGGGAAGCGTGGCGCAACTCCCCGTGAAATGCCGGAATCGTATCCGCCAAATTTCCAATCACCGGCAACTCGCAAGCCCGCACCCGGTCAAGCTGCGCGGGATCAATTTCAAAGTGGACGATCTTGGCATGCGGGGCAAAGCGCGTAGGATCGCCAGTGACGCGATCATCGAGGCGCGCTCCGAACACCATCAGCAGATCGGTCTCATGCAGAGCAGTGTTGGCCGCACGCGTTCCATGCATGCCCACCATGCCCAGGTAATACGGAGACTGCGGTGGCACTGCGCCCAACCCATGCACCGTGGCGAAGGTGGGAACATTCAAATCATCGAGCAGCCGCCGCAGCTCTGGAATCGCTCCAGAGAGCTTCGCCCCGGCGCCCACCAGCGCCACCGGCTTGATCGCCCGTTGCAGCAAGGCCACAATCGTGTCGCTGAATGCGCCATCAGCCTTGGCATCCGCTGGCCGCGCGTGCGGCGTGAACGTTGCCGGCCCGGAGAATTCCTTCTTGGCCTTCAGTATGTCGGTAGGAATGTCGATGACCACCGGGCCCGGCCGCCCGCTGCGTGCCCAGTAGAATCCCTCAGCGATCACCTCCGGGATTTCGTCGAGCGTGCGCACCAGCCGGCTCCATTTCGTCAACGAAAGGGTAACGCCGAAAACGTCAGTCTCCTGAAATGCATCGGTGCCAATCACCGCTGTGCGTACCTGCCCGGTGATGCAAACCAGAGGCACCGAGTCCATCTTCGCATCGGCGATACCAGTCACCAGGTTGGTCGCGCCCGGCCCGCTCGTAGCCATGGCCACGCCAACTTTTCCCGTCACCCGTGCGTAACCCGAAGCCGCAAACGCCGCGCCCTGCTCATGCCGCGTGAGAACGTGCCTGATTCCGCTTCCATCCAACGCGTCGTACAACGGCATGATCGCGCCGCCGGGATACCCAAACACCAGGTCCACCCCTTCAGCCCGCATGCACTGCAAAACGATTTCGGCTCCTCTAAGCATTCAAGTCGCTCTTGTCATCCTGAGCGAAGTTTCCGTTCACGAAGTGAACGGAAACGTAGCGAAGGATCTCCCGCACCACCGGCGCATCCGGCTACGCATTAACCGCCTGCTTGATTTCTTCTTTCGGCGCCTCAGCCGGTTTCTTGGCCTCGCGTCCCGGCAGCCAACTCATCATCCCGCGCAACTGCGCTCCAACGATCTCAATCGGATGCTGCAGCTCTTTCTTCCGCAACTCGGCGAAATGCTGCCCGCCATCTTTGTTTTCTTTGATCCACTCGCGAGCAAACGTCCCATCCTGAATATCAGCCAGAGTCTTCTTCATAGCCGCCCGAGTAGCATCGCCCACGATTTTCTCGCCGCGTGTCAGATCGCCGTACTCCGCGGTATTCGAAACCGAGTAACGCATGCGTCCGAGCCCGCCCTCGTAGATCAGGTCCACAATCAGCTTCACCTCATGCAGGCACTCGAAATAAGCGATCTCCGGCGCGTAGCCGGCTTCCACTAGCGTCTCGAATCCTTTCTTGATCAGCGAAGTCAGCCCGCCACAAAGAACCGCCTGCTCGCCGAAAAGATCGCTCTCGGTTTCTTCTTTGAAAGTAGTTTGCAGCACGCCCGCGCGGGTCGAGCCAATGCCGTGGGCGTAGGCCAAAGCATATTCGTGAGCGCGCTTGCTCGAATCCTGATTGATTGCGATCAGCGACGGCACGCCGCGCCCTTCCATATAAACCCGCCGCAACAAATGCCCCGGCGACTTCGGAGCGATCATCACCACGTCCACATCATCGGGCGGGACGATCGTCTTGAAATGAATGCTGAACCCGTGCGAGAAGCCCAGAATCTTTCCGGGATGCAGATAAGGCTTGATGTACTGCTCATACACGGCTGCCTGCGTCTCATCGGGAGTGAGCACGTGGATCCAGTCAGCGCGCTTGGCCGCCTCATCGGGCGCCACCACCACCATGCCGTCGGCGCGTGCCTGCTGCGCGCTGGCACGAGTCGGCTCCAGCCCAACGATGACCTTGTATCCACTGTCGCGCAGGTTCTGCGCCTGCGCATGTCCCTGGCTGCCGTAGCCCAGAATGGCGATGGTTTTGCCCCTCAGGGCATTCGCATTGGCGTCGTGTTCATAAAAAATAGTAGCCACCAGCGTGCTCCTCTCGTTCCAAGGGAGTAGAAAGGCCCTTGTTTTATAGGGATGGATTCCGGTCAACCAGAGTCTGGGGGACGGCCAGAATCCATTCGTGCAAACCGACCGGTCGGTCGGTTTCATCAATCCTACCCAACGCCCATTATCGTGTCAAGGAAGAAGTTGTCAGCCTGTCGTTAGCACATGATATGTTCCGGTCGAGATAGCGACTGATCTTTCCGCTTTTCCGGACATTTTAATTTTGCTAAGGACAGCCGGCATCCATGGGGCGTGACTTTCTGACGAGTTTGTCATCTAATCGTAGCGGGCCGAAAAGGCGGCGCTAAAGAAGGAGCAATCCAAAGATGGAGAAAGCCACATTTGCAGCAGGGTGTTTCTGGGGAGTAGAAGCCACTTTCCGGCAGATTCCAGGCGTAATCGCAACTCGCGTGGGCTACACCGGCGGCAAAACCGACAATCCTACCTACAAAGACGTTTGTACCGATCGCACGGGCCACGCCGAAGCCGTCGAAGTGGAATTCGATCCTGCCAAAGTGCGCTACAGCGACCTGCTGAAAGTCTTCTGGGCGAACCACGACCCCACCCAGGTTAACCGCCAGGGCCCGGACTGGGGCACGCAGTACCGCACCGCCATCTTCTTCCATACGCCGGAACAGCAAACCGAGGCGCAAGCCTCGAAGGAAGCGCTGGAGAAGGCGCATCGCTACTCCAAGCCGATCGCCACGCAGATCGTTCCCGCAGTGACGTTTTTCCCTGCAGAGGACTACCACCAGCAGTATTTGGAGAAGCGCGGCCTGGCCAGTTGCCACATCAGGGCGTAGGGGAGTTTTTGGGTGGCGCCGCGCTTCCTGCGCTGCGATCAACTTTCTATCTCTTCAACCAGATCTCCACCCTCCGATTCTTCTGCCTCCCTTCTGGGCTGTCGTTCGAGGCCACGGCCAGTTGCGAGCCGAATCCCACGACCGTGGCGGCCTTAATGCCACGCTGCTCAAATTGCTGCGCCACGGCATCGGCGCGAGCTTTTGACAGATTGTCGGTGGACTCCTTGCTATCGTCGAAACCCAGCAGCACCAGGTGATCGCCGCTGTAGTGCAGATCGGCGATGAAGGTCACGACGCGGGCGAGATCGGCCACGGCTTTATTGTCGAGCTGTGAGCTGCCCTCGCGAAAACGGAAATCAAGCGACAACCGGTCGTAGCCACTCGTAAGGCGGCGATAGTCTTCTGGCACAGCGGTAGGAGCGGCTGCGGCTGCCGCCGAGACGTTCTGGCCCACGAAGCCGATCTCCGCCACGATGTTCTGCCCCATGCTGGAGAGGGCAAAGTCCACGAACTTGCGAGCCAGTTCCTGCTGCGGCTGAGCGGGCATGTAAAAGTACAAGCGCCGCGAAAGTTTGCGGCTGTCTTCGATGCGCTTCGCCGTAGGCGCTAACGGAGCGTTGCCCAGCACAAGGTTCTTGAACGTGTCGTAGGTCCCCGACTTGTCGTCGCGCGCATATAGTTTGATCGCGCCATCTGCCCCGCCAACCTGCAGCCAATTCGTGATCGCTCCCGTGAAGATTTGCGCGATCTGATCCTTCGCCAGCATTCGCACTGGATTCTTTCGGCTGACGATCACGGCAATCCCGTCCAACCCCACAATGTGTTCGCATACCGGAGAAGTCATGTCTCCGAGACTGGCTAACTGCGCCGCTTCTTCAGCTTTGATTTTTCGTGAAGACATCCCGATATCGGCCCGTCCGTTGGCCAAGTCTTCAAAGGCCGTAGCCGAGCCGTGGGCATGAATCTCAATCGCCTTTGGACCGCGATCCCCGGGCAGGACTCCCTGCACACGCACTTCATCATCCCCATCTCCAGGTACGGTTTTAATTTTCGTGGCGCCCTGCTGCTTGAGAAACTCCTCCGCGAGCGCGGGAGCCAAACCCGCTCCAATCGTATTGGACCCGCTCAACCGGAGAATAACGTCGTGCGCACCGACCTTTGAATGAAGACCGGTTCTGACCAACCGCAGCCAGAGAAGTCCGCCCAGGAAGGCCAGAAACACGGCCCCAACTATGACTGTCACGGGAGTGAGCGGGATCTTGCGTGCCGACATAGGGATGTTCCGGACTCAAACCGCTTCCTGGAAATGCGGCCCAATGATTCTATCCGGCGGCAAGAAATGTGACTGTGCGTTGATTGTTAATTTTTGGTTACAAACGGCAAGAAGATACCGGCGCGGGCTGGGCGCGGACGTCACGATTTCTTCGAAGCCCGCCGTGCTGGATGCGGCCTATGGCAACCACCCGGTGTCGTTTCAGATTTTTCTGCGCCATCGCGACAATGCGAGAGAAAAGCTTGGCCACAGCTAAGTCCCCGTAATCTTTACGCGCAGTTCTTCCGGCAGGCGTTCGCGAATTTCCTGGGGCAGGCGGTCGTGCACGCGCCGCGCACCTTCCTTGGCCGCATCCAGCACGGTGACCGGCGCGGGCGTGGCTACGGCCACGACCAGCCAGATGAGTGCCGACAAAGCAAAGCCTGCCAGCGCCGCAATCTCCAGCCAGAACGCGTGCCGTGGACCAAAGTGCCGGATCACGCCAAAAGCCAACAGAAACATGCCCCCTGAAATCGAGGCCAGCGCGATCAGGCCGACGTCAACGATACGGTGCATCCGCTGCCGGCTGCGGCAACGCTCGCATCCCTCGAAATGGCTTTCGTAGTCGCCGCACATCTCCGGCGCCAGGCCGGAGATGTCATAGCGCCAGCCAGCCAGAATCTTGCCTACAATCGGATCGATGCACTGCTGACTCATAAGTGACGGCAAGAGCCGGGTCTTAGGTCATAGGTCTTAGGATTTTCCGAAGACCTGTGACCTAAGACCTAACACCCGCTCTACTACAGCCGGATCGGCGGCAAAACCTCAGACTGCATCGCCACCAGCACTTGGTTCTGAAATAAGCCGCCGCGCTCGGCCAGCGCCCGTTCTGCCCCTCTGCGCGCTATTTCTGGATGATTATTCTGCTCAGAAAGATGCGCCAGCACCACAAAGGCTGCATTATTATCATAGTCCCCAGCGAAGAAATCCGCGAGTTTCTCATTCGACAGGTGGCCCACGTTGCTCGCCACCCGCTGCTTTACCGACCACGGATACGACCCGCCGCGCAACATCTCGACATCGTGGTTCGATTCCATGATCAGGATGTCGGAGCCGCGCAAGTGGTCGCGAACATTCACCGGCAGGTAACCAAGATCGGTAGCGACGCTCACCTTCGCGCCCTCCACGCGAAACGTGAATCCAACCGGATCGGCCGCATCATGCGGGATGGTGAAGGGCTTCACCTCAATGTCGCCAACCTGAAAGCGATGCCCGGACTCGAAGCGCTCGAGTCTCTCGAGTTGCGGCTGCTCGCCGTTCACCGTGCGCAGGGCCCGCGCCCAGGCCGCATGCGTAGCCCCCGTCATAAAAACTGGGATGCGCAACTTCTTCGCCAGCATCGCTAAGCCGTAAACGTGGTCGGAATGTTCGTGGGTGATCAGAATCGCCGAAAGCGCTTGCGGATCTTCGCCCAGCGACTTCATGCGCTTGAAGGTTTCGCGGCAAGAGATGCCGGCATCGACCAGAATTCGGGTGCGGGCGCTGGCCACAAACGCGCAATTCCCCCGGCTGCCGCTGGCCAGCATCGAAACCGTGACACACATGCCAGAGAGCATACTCGCCTCCCCTGTGGATTGCGAGTAACTATTTAGTTATCCAATACCTTGGGGTCAACCCGCGTCCGGATTCCGTATTGGGTCTTAGGCAGGGAACAGAAGACTCAGCGTTCTCGGGTCTTGTGCTGCAGCCAAAGCTCGCGTCTGAAAAGATTCCGTCGAAGGAACTTCCATAGAAGCTGGGGCAGCCGGTAAGAATTCGCAACCCAGAACCACGCCCAAAAGATCAGGTAATCCGCTACCAGCGGCATCACGACGCCCGCTGTGAGAGAAGAGCGCGGCTTCGTGTGTGAGAAGTACCGTACGCTCTCGCCCTTCCAGGAAACCGAAAAACGAGGTAAGTACTTAACGGTGGATAAGCGAGGCAATGTTCCGACTCGGCTGGCCAAAGACTCCACTAGGTAACATTTGTCGTCCTCGAAGTATTCGACCCAGGCGTGTCCTGAACCGTATCTACCACACGAGCCAACGACGAATCGCGCGTCGTAACCCAGGCTCAGAAGCTGCCTCCACGTCCACAATGCGAAATCTTCGCAATCACCTTTTTTCTTTTTCTCGAACTCCTCAGGCGGTTGCCACTAGTCTTCCCTGCCAAATTGCTCCTTGTCAGAGACATATTTGCAGTCGGCTAGGAACCTTCGCACGTCGCCCATTGTGTTGCATTTAATGCCAAGCGGCTGGCTGACGTAACGACCGAATGGGAACGTCGAATGAAAACCACGATGTCGTTCGAATGGACGACTGACTGGCCGACCAATCGCGTCGTAAGCTTCCGGGATGACTTCAGCGATCATCAGGGTCGGATCCGATTCTCTCCTAACGAGCCTGATGAACTACACGATAACTGGCCACCAATCACTGATCACTGGCCACTGCTTCTAAACCGGCACCGCTACGTTCTCCACGATCTCGCGCAAAACCTGATCGGCCTGCTCCGACTTCTTCGCGGTCGAGGCATAGCCTCCGTTGACCACCACGCGGTGGGCGAAGACCGGCACGGCCAGCGTCTTGAAATCTCCCGGAGTGCAGAAGCTGCGGCCGTCGAGGAACGCCATGGCCTGGGCCGCCCGGTAAAGCGCCTGCGCTCCGCGCGGCGAGACTCCCAGCGACAGATGCTCCGCCGCGCGCGTGCGGCGCACGATTTCGAGGGCGTAGGTCACCAGCGATTCATCCACGCGAATCAGCTTGACGGTTTCCTGCATCTCAAGCACATCCGCGCCTGTCAGCACCGGATGCAAACCCTGCAAGTGCGCCGCGCCCGCCTCAGAACGCAGAATCTCGCGCTCCGCCGCCGCCTCGGGATAGCCCATGCGCACCCGCATCAGAAAGCGGTCGAGTTGCGATTCGGGCAGCGGATAAGTTCCGTGATGCTCCACCGGATTCTGGGTGGCGATTACCAGAAACGGCTGCGGCAGTTCGTAAGAATGCGCGTCCACCGTGACCTGGCCTTCGTTCATGGCTTCCAGCAGCGCCGACTGCGTTTTCGGCGTGGTGCGATTGATCTCGTCGGCCAGCAGCACATTGGTGAACACGGGGCCGCGTTTGAACTCGAACTCCTGCTCCATCGCCGAGTACACCGAGATGCCCAGCACGTCGGAAGGCAGCATGTCGCTGGTGAACTGCACGCGCTGAAAGGTGCAATCGATGGCGCGGGCCAGAGCTTGTCCCAGCGTAGTTTTGCCAACTCCCGGAACGCCTTCGATCAACAGGTGTCCGCGGGCAAAAACGCTGACCAGGGCGAGGCGTACCACATCGTCCTTGCCGCGAATGACGCGGCGCAGCGCTCGCTCCAGTTCGATGGCCTTGTGGGATACAGCGATGGCAGTCTCGGGCGACATGGGATGGATTTTACTATCTGGCGCAGCAGCGGATGGGGTTACGAATGTCACTGGACCAGCCGTCAGCCATCAGCCGTCAGCCATCAGTCAAACCAGCGCAAGATCAGGTCTCCTGCCGCGAATTTAGAACGCGACGAAAGACCGGTCTTGCAGCACGGTTTAGCTGAGGGCTGATCGCTGACGGCTGATGGCTTACTGCATAAACTCCGCCGGCCGTCCGGTGAGCCGCTCGATTCGCTTGGCAATCGGCGGATGGGTCGAAAACAGATTTCCAAAATTCATGCCCAGCAGCGGCTGGATGATGAACAGATGCGCCGTCGATGGGCTGGCTTGCATGGGCACCCGCCGCGAATAGGCGTCGAGCTTCTGCAACGCGCTCGCCAAGGCATAAGGATTGCCTGTGTACTTTGCACCTGTCGCGTCCGCTTGATACTCGCGCGAGCGCGATACCGCGAGCTGAATCAGGCTGGCTGCGATGGGCGCCACAATCAGCATGAACAGCGCCGTAAGGCCTCCGCCGCGGCGGTCGTCGCGGCCTCCGCCCATGCCGCCGAAGATCATGGCAAAGCGTCCCATGCTGGCCAGCATGGTGATCGCGCCCGCGATGGTCGCGGCTACCGAGCTGATCAGGATGTCGCGGTTGCCGACGTGCCCGAGTTCATGCGCCAGCACGCCTTCCAGTTCTTCATCATTCAGTAAACCCAAAATCCCGTGGGTCACGGCTACGGACGCGTGGCTCGGATTGCGTCCGGTGGCAAACGCGTTCGGCGATTCGGTGGGGATCACATAAATCTTCGGCATGGGCAAGCCGATCTTTTGGGTCAGCCGCTCGATGATCTCGTAAGCGCGCGGCAGTTGCTCGCGCGTGACCGGCTGGGCGCGGTACATGGCCAGCGCGATCTTGTCGGAGTAGAAATAAGAGACGAAGTTCATCACGGCGGCAAAGGCCAGCGCAAGCAGCATCCCATTCTCGCCGCCAAAGTAGCGGCCAATGAACATCAGCAACAGCGTAAGCGCGGTCAGTAGGAACGCGGTCTTAAAAGTATTTCCCATAATCGAATCTCAACTATTAGATGTTACGACTCGTGGCGCGATGCAGTTCGGCCGGTTTCGGGAAAAATCCGGCTGAAGGTGGTACCCCCCCTCGGTATATTGGAATCATCATCTTAGAGAGAAATTGCGAAATAATCTCTTGGAATCAATAACTTGCGGGCAAAATCTTGAAAGCAAGAGAGTTACGACTCGCGCCCGAACAGGTCGCAAGCTTTCCGCTTCACGATGATTGACGAAGCGAGCTGTGGAAGGCAAGGTCAGATGTCACAAGCCGAGACGATTCGAGCGGTCACCGGCGCTGCTCGAGCTAGATTGCGACGACTCTGGTCTGGATCCCTTGCGATCCGATGATGCAGATTCTTTCAGCCTATCGCGAGTCAGCAAAGCGGGTATACACTGCCCCTCGTTCCTGAGGTTAAGAGGAAAACCGAGCAAGAGGCAGGAGAGACTATGCATTCCAATCGACGGATCCTTTTCGTGCTGTTGCTGCTTTGCGTACTCGTTGGCCTGAGCGCGGGCGCGTTTGCACAGGAGTTCGGCGTCGTTTTCGCCTTCAGGTCCGGCGAACCGGCCAGCACGCCTGTTCAAGGACGCGACGGGTATCTATATGGGACGGCGTTTGGTGGTGAGAACGGCTGCGGCTCGGTTTACCGCATGAGCACGACGGGAGTGGGAGGGACACTGTTCCAGTTCGACGGTACGGCGGAATGCGGCCCCATCGGCGGATTAACTCTGGCCACAGACGGCAACTTCTACGGAGTCGCATACGGCGGTACGGCGAATCTGGGAGCGCTCTATCGCATCACCTCGGGCGGAGCTTATGCTGTCCTCTACAACTTCCAGGGACTGGGTGATGGGGCGAATCCCACCTATACCCCGATCCAGGCCTCCGACGGAAGTCTTTACGGCGTTACTTACGGCGTTTATCAGCAGAGTCCAGGGACGATTTACAAATTCAGTGCCGCCGGTTCGGTGACCACAATCTTCAGCCTGAATATGGATGGATCGCAGGGAACTATCTTCAGTTCCCCAGTGACGCAGGCAGCCGACTCGAATCTGTACGTTACGACGTTCGAGGGAGGGCAATTTAATTGTGGAACTATCTTGAAATTGACCACCGCCGGGGAAGTTCTCAGCCAATATAACTTTGAATGCAAAAAGAACGGGGAATATCCGCAAGGCGCCATCCTTCAGGCCACCGACGGAAATCTCTACGGCACGACCGATGAGGGCGGATATGTCACGAAGCGCTGTGTGGACGGTTGCGGCACGATTTACCAATTGACGCCGGATGGCATCGTTACGCTTATCCACCTGTTTCAGGAATTTGACTGGTGGGATGCCACTGGCGCATGGGGAGGTTTGGCGCAAGGCACGGACGGAAATCTGTACGGGGTTTCGGCGGCTGGGGGGGATTCCTATGGCGTCATCTATATGACCTCGACCAGTGGCGATGAAACGCCTATCTGGGGCGATAGCTGCGCCAGTCGCGGCGGTGGCTGCATCCCGGAAACGGCTTTGATGCAGGACACAAACGGGACGTTCTACGGCACGTTCACTCATGGTGGAGCGCATGAGATGGGAACGTTGTACAGCATGGGTATGGGGCTCGGCCCGTTCATCACATTCGTGCAACCCACGGGCAAGGCCGGTGGCACGGCTCAGATCCTGGGTCAGGGACTGACCGGCACAACTTCGGTGACCTTCAACGGCATTGCCGCCAGCAGCTTCCGCGTGAACTCCGACACTTCCATGACTGCGGTGGTTCCGGCCGGTGCATCCACGGGACCCGCCGTCGTTACGACGCCCAGCGGGACATTGACGAGCAACATTAGCTTCAGGATTTCGCAATAGGGCACCGTCACCTGGGTTTGGCGGTGGGTAGCTGTGGAGGGAAGGTGAGGCGTCACAGGTGTGTGGGTGCTTCCAGGCGTTTCAAACGGCGCGTGAACGACTGTGTGCTCGCTCTGGTGTTCAAACTCGAACGTGGGTAAGCTATTGCTTGGAGGCGAAGCACTATGACCATCCGTGGGGAGCTTACGCCAGAGGCAGCAGCGCGGCTTCTTGCCGTGGCCGAGGCTCAGGGTGTATCTCTGGAGACGGTGGCGGAACGCCTTTTGCAGGAGGCATTGGCTTCTCGTGCCGTGCCGAAGGGGAGTCTAACGGTGGAAGAGTTTCATGCGATGCTTCAGGCGCTGCGCGCGGGTTCCGAAAACCTGCCCAATCTCTCTGCTGAGAGCTTTACGCGCGAAAGTTTTTATGAGGGCCGCGCCTAGATGACAGGCACGGCGTACTTGGTCCTTGTTCGCTGCATATCCTTTGCCGCATTCATCAGCCTTGCCACGTCGCTCTTCGGCCAAGCCCTGCCCAAGGCTCCTGGCGCCGAAGTGTTTATACTTACTCCTGCGCCGGGCTTTTTTACCGAGCCGTCGATCACGGTTAATCCGAATAATCCGCAGCAGGTGGTGGCGGTTTTTCAGGACAACGCTCATGCCTCTTATTCTGAGGACGCGGGGCGCAGTTGGCATGCGGCTGAAGGCGTGGCGTCGGCGAATTATCGCGTTTCGGGCGATGTGTCCACAACCTTCGACAATCTGGGGCATGCGTTCATCTGTTACATCGCATTCGACAAGCTCGGCTCATTCAACTACTGGGCGCACGGCGCTACGCGCAATGGCGTATTTGTGCGGCGCTCGCTCGACGGCGGCAAGACGTGGGAGGCGAAACAGGTCTCGGTCGCCGAGAATGCGAGCGATCCGGGGATTCCGTTTGAAGACAAGCCCTACATCGTGGCCGACACCAGTAATGGCCGCTACGCCGGAAATCTCTACGTGGGCTGGACGCGATGGACGCTGAACGGCTCGGAAATATTGGTTTCGCGGTCGACTAACGATGGACAAAGCTGGTTGCAGCCGGTCGAGATCGACCGGCATCCCGGCCTGCCGCGCGATGACAACGGAGCTGCCGAAGGATTTGCGGGAGCGGCGGGGCCGGATGGCCGCCTCTACGCGGTATGGAGCCAGGACAACGAAATAATGCTCGCTACTTCGCGCGATGGCGGGAAAACATTTTCGCGGGCTCGCGCGGTCATTCACACAGCCCCCATCATGTTTGCCGTGGATACGCTGGAGCGAGCCAATGGCTTTCCGCAGATTGCCATTGATCCTCGAGGCAACGATCCGACTGGCCACCGGCTTTACGTGACCTGGACTGACTACCGCAACGGCGATCTGGATGTTTTCTGTGCGACCTCGACCGACGGCGGGAAGAAATGGAGCGCTCCGGTGCGGGTGAATAACGATGCGCTGCGCAATGGCGTGGACCAATTTTTTCAGTGGCTCGCGGTTGATCCGGTTGACGGCTCCGTCAACGTTATTTTTTATGACCGGCGGGGAGATCCGAAAAATCGGGCGCAGACCGTTACCCTGGCGCGCTCAACCGATGGCGGAAGCACGTTTCAGAACTATGCCTGGACCACCGAGCCCTTCGTAGCGGGCGGAGTTTTCTTTGGCGATTACTCCGGGATTGCGGCATCCGGCGGGCGGGTTTATGGGGTCTGGACGGAGAAGCCGGTGGTGGTTCCGGAGAGTGATAAAGATAAAAAGGCGGATAAGCTCGAGACTAAGCCTGAAGCTGCGCCGCCCAAGCCGCGCGGCGGCACGGTGGTTAAGGTTGGCGTTGCCGATTTTGGGACGGCGGCAAGGTAGATTATTCGTTCCGGGTTGCTCGGTACGTACAACTTCGGAAGTCAAAGTCAAGTTCAACGTCAAAGGCAGCGGACAGGAGTGTCCGCTCCATACTTTCAGGCTTTTTGCGCTTCGCGCTTTAGCGCGCGATCTAGGGTTTGATCGAGAGCCGATTTGGCGCTCTCGTATTCCGACTGCGAGATTTGGCCTTGCCTGCGTTCGACCTCCAGCTGGAAGAGTTCTTCTTTCAGCGCATCGAGCAGCTTGGACGCCGGACGCGCCACCGGGGCCGGGCGCGCGGCGGGCGTCGTAACAATGGGAGCGGGGCCGTACTCGTCTTCGTCGAAAGGCACAGCCGTTGCCGCGCGTGAAGAAGTCTTCTGGCGCGCCAGAGCGCGAGCTGCGGATTGCTGCCGCATGGCTACATACACTCCGCCGAGGATTAACGCTGCCGCGATGCCTCCGAGAATCTGCCAGCGGTATTTCTGCAAAGGGTCAGGAGCGTCGATGGGCGGGCCGAGTCCGCCGCCAGGGCGGTTGTCCGCCTTGCCGCCGGCTTCACCTTTGGCTGTATCCGCTTCCTGCGGAGATGGCAGCATGCCTTCGCCGGAGATCTTGAAGGCCAGGTTCTCGCCCAGCTTCGTGTTGGAAGCTACCTGCATGACCGCGTCAGGTTCGTCCGGGTAGGGAGTCGGTTTGAATCCGGCGGAATCAGACGCCGCGGTGAACTGCATCGTCTTCGGGTGCATGACGACGAAGTGCTCCGTGGGATAGAGCGACTTGGGATCAAGATTCGCGCTTCCCGAGTAGGCCATCTGGTAAGCCACTTCGAAGCGCGTCAGCCCCGGCCGCAACGGGAAGATGAAGGCATAGCGGTTTTTCTCGCCCTCTGGCACGGGAGCGGTTTTCAGCGGATTGCCGCCCTCGGTGGTGGCGGTGGCTGAATCCGGAATAAGCTGGGCTCCCTCAGGCAGGTAGAACTCAACGTTGCGATCGTTCATTTGCGTGCGCGCAGGCTTGGACTTGTTCTGCACAAAGAACTCGCGCAACATCTCGAGCTTTCCCTGCTCTACCTGAAGGCGCACGACGTCGGCGACCACTGCGATGTCCGCGACCTTTTTCGCCACGTCGTAAACTTCAAGTTCCACGGATGTGGTTCCGGGAGGCGCCATGCGGTGATAGGTCACGCCCTGATGGATGGCGCGGACCAGGTGCGGAGCCTTATCGTCATCGATCTTGAAACTGAAGTGGCCCTTGGCGTCAGTTTTGGCGCGGCCGGTTTCGTCCATGCCCGCGCCGAGCTTGAGCAGGACGACTTCGTCCCCGGCAGCGGGCTTGCCGGTGGTGGAGTTCCTGACTGTGCCGGTTAGGGTTTGGGCGGAGGCCAGGGAGGTTAGGAGGAGGACGGCTGCAGCGCATGCTGCTCGAACGGACGACAGTGCGGAGTGAGGAGGGAACGCCTTGCGAGGACTCGTGTTGGTGCTAGCTCGCATGGGGTCCTTCGACTGCGTAACTGCTTCGCTTCGCGAAGCAGTTACTTCGCTCAGGATGACAATGCGATTTAGGGTCAATTTCGGGGTCCTTTTTGCGGCGCGGGATTTTCCAGGCGGGCGATCTCGGCCAGGATGGTGGCGGCCTCGTCCTGCAGGGACGATTTCAGCGACGCGTAGTCGGCGTCGGGCACCTTGCCCGCTTTGTATTCGAAGTTGAGATCGCGCAGGTTTTCGTAGACGGCGTCCTTGCGCTCGCGCAGATAGCCGGCGCGGGTTTTCTCCGGGCCGAGAAAGAGTCTTCCCGGCATGTAGAAAACGTAGAAGAAAGAGAGTGCGAGCATCAGGCCGCACAGAAACCAGGTCATAGGCCGTTCTCCGTCATAGATCAGTCTCCTTGCGGGCCTGGTCGCGGAACCGGTCGAGTTCAGCGCCTTTGACGGGGCGCAGGCCGTCGGCGAGGGCCGGCTCGGGACGATTTTTCCATACGCGAATCACCAGCACGATCAACCCGAAGCCGAGGAACAGAGCTACGAACGGAACTATGTAGGCCGCGCGATCAAAGCCCTTGGCGGTGGGAGCGGCGAGAACCGTGGGGCCATACTTTTGGACGAAGGCTTGTTCGACCAGGCTGTCGCTGTCGCCGCGCGTGACGGCTGCCTGAAGCTCGTTGCGCATGCCGTCGGAGGCGGGGCAGCCGACGTGGTTGCATTCCAGAAGAATCTGGTTGCAGCCGCAGATGCACATCATCTGGTGGCCGATTTCGTTGAAGCGCGAGGCGGGATCGCCGGCGCCGAGGAGAGTGAAGATGGCGGCGCAGAGCAGAACCGTGTGGGCCAGTTTGCGGCGCAGAGTCCCACTTCTCGCAAAAGACGCGAGAAATGGGGCACCCCAATTCGAAAATAAGAAATTGGACATCAGTCTCCTGTGGCCACTGGAGCGGCGTGCGCTTGATCGAGCCGTGCGGGCGCAGCCACACGGACTGGCGCGGGCGCGTTTGGTATCAAGGCCAGGACAGTTCCGATCAGCATGATCCAGACGCCCATCCAGATCCACATTACGAGCGCGTTCAAGTGCGCTTTGATGATGGGGTGACCGTTATCCGTGTTCAGCCCTTCGAAGACCAGATAGAGATCCTCGTTCAGATTGGAGCGAATGTCGGGCATGGTCGAGGTCTGCTGGCTGGCCTTGTAGAAACGGCGGACCGGGGTCATGGTGTCGATCTGCTTGCCGCCCTTGTAAACATCCATGATCGCCCACTCGCTGGCATAGTTCGGCGCATCGTCGTCGGTGTAAGAGCGGCAGATCAGCGTGTAGGGACCGATGATCATCTTGTCGCCGTTGGCCATCTCCTGCTCTTTGTCGAGATTGAAGGCGGCTCCGGCGAAACCGATGATCACCACCACCACGCCGAAGTGGACGATGTAACCTCCGTAGCGGCGTGTGTTGCGGTGCGTGAGTTGCACCATGGAGGCGAACAGGCCCTGGCCGGTGTGCTTGGAGATGACGCGGCCACCGCGGTAGAACTCGGAAGCCACAGTGAGCGCCACGAGCACCGAGAGCGCGATCGCCATCAACGAATAGAAGTATGAGATGTCCTTCCACGGCTTGAGACCGAATGCCGAGCCCCAGCTTTGTGGCGTGACCATCAGGAAGACGGCGACCACGATGGCGCCGATGGTCGGCCACATGAAGTTGCGTTTCAGACTTTCGAGAGAAGTCTTGCGCCAGGCAAGCAGCGGGCCCACGGCGGTGAGGATCAAGAGGAGTAAGGCAACGGGGATGGCGACGCGGTTGTAGAACGGCGCTCCCACTGTAACTTTGTTGCCCTGCACAAGTTCGGAGATTTTCGGGAACCAGGTTCCCCAGAGCACGGTGAAGCACAAGAGAACGAACAGCAGATTGTTGAACAGGAAACTGGACTCGCGCGAGACCAGCGACTCCAGTTTGTGCTCGCTGCGCAGGTGCGATTTGTTCTTGACGAAGAAGATGAGGAACACTGCGAAAGTGATGACGAGGAACACCGCGAACCAGTCGCCGATGGACGATTGCGCGAAGGCGTGAACGGAACTGATGATGCCGCTGCGCGTCAGAAACGTTCCGAGGATCGCGAGCCAGAATGTGGCGAAGACCAGCCACATGTTCCACATCTTCAGCATACCGCGCTTTTCCTGCATCATTACCGAGTGCAGGAAGGCGGTGCCGGTGAGCCAGGGCATGAGCGAGGCGTTTTCGACGGGGTCCCATCCCCAGTAGCCGCCCCAGCCCAGAACGGAGTACGCCCAGTGCGCGCCGAGAAAGACTCCGCAGGTGAGGAAGGCCCAGGTGACCATGGTCCAGCGGCGGGTAATGTGAATCCACTTCTCGCCGGGATACTTCATGATCAGCGCGCCCAGCGCGAAGGCGAAGGGCACGGTGAACCCCACGTAGCCCAGATAAAGCATGGGCGGGTGAATCACCATCTCGGGATACTGCAGCAAGGGGTTGAGTCCGTTGCCATCGGCGGGAATGTTGCCGGTCATGATGGCGAAGGGACGCGCCGCGAAATCGAGCAACGACAAAAAGAAAATCTGCACGCCAGCTAGAACGATCGACGCGTAAGCGAACAGGCGCGGATCGGTTTTGTAGCGCAGGCGTAGAACGAATCCGTAGGCGGCGAGCAGCAGCGACCAGAACAGCAGCGAACCTTCCTGACCGGACCACAGCACGGCGAACTTATAAGGGCCGGGCAGGTCGCGGTTGCTGTGGTGGAAGATGTAAGCGATGGAGAAGTCGTCGCGGAAGGCGCAGATGACGAGGATGACAGAAGCGAATAAGACTGCGCCGAATGTAGCCACTCCGGCGCGGCGAGCGGTCTCGCCGATGCGCTCCGAGCCCTGGCGAAGAAGCGCAGTGAACGAGGTGCCATCGGAATCGGCGAAGCCTGCACGCCCAAGCGTCTGACCCCCCGCCAAAGCAGGCCGCTTCTGGAAGACGAGTGCGATGATCCCGGCGAGGAAAGCGTAAACGCTCAACGCCAAAGCGAGAAGCAGCGCGAAACTACCCAATACTGCCATGTGACAGAGCCCCAGGCTATTTTTTCAGAAATACCCCTCCGAGGCAACCGCCGGCAGGGCACTGATGGAATCTCGATCAGTGCCGGAGGGCGGCGGCCCGAAGTGCTACCGCCGCTTGCAATTCCAGGTCGGACGCGGTTAAGCGGTTTGCTGTTGATGGTAGCGCTGCCGTACTTCACGTTCTGCGGCCAGCCAGTCCTCGCGTTCGCTGCCAGGCGCGGCTCCGCGCTGCTGGAAAAGTTCGTAGGCACGCCGCCGAATCTCATCTTCGATGTTGATCGGAACCACCCGGCGGGGCTCCGTCTTCACCACTTCAAACTTCTTCCGGGGTTCGGCCACGATCTTGGCTTCCGGCCTGGTTGCGACAGGCGCGGTTTCGGCTGAAACGGCCCGCACATCCTTCTGGACATCCATCGGTACATCCTTCTGCAAATCGGGCACGCTGGCCGCGGTGCCGGTATTGGTTTGCTCTGGGTTTGCGTTGCTGCGATTAGCCTTACTGCCGGAAGTAGATTTTCTCGCCATATACGGATACTCCTTTTAGATACCTGAATTTAGGAATGAATTTGGGTGGTTCAGAGAACCACAAACACCTCGCCCCACAGCGTTTAGGAGAACATTAAACTTGGTGGCGGAGTTGGCATTAGTATAAACCTCCGGGGGCTGTGGAAACCTGTTTTCTCGAAGAAATCGGCGGGGATGCCTTTGCTATAATCGAAGGTCTGCAAGTGGCGCTATCGTCTAGGGGTTAGGACGGAAGATTCTCAATCTTCAAACCCGGGTTCGATTCCCGGTAGCGCTACCAAATTCCTGCCGCGGTCCCGCTTGAGCGACGAGCGATTTCGGATCCGGTGATCCCGCACAATGCCCTACCGGATGATGAGGTAATGACGGGAGACCACAAAGTCAACTCTTATCGCTTCCTGGACGGCCTGTCGAGCCGCATGATCAGGAACTGGATCAGCCTGGAAAAACCGCGTGACATCCCTTGGACTCCTCCCAATAAACCGCTGAACCAGTTGACGGTCGCGTTGATCAGTTCGGCGGGCCTGGCGCTTGCAAGCGACAAGCCTTTCGACCAGGAAATCGAACGCCGGAATCCCTGGATCAGTGACCCCTCATTCAGAATCATTCCGCGGGGAACAATGGCACAAGATATTGGCGTCTACCATTTGCATATCAACCCGCAGTTCATCCAACAGGACATCAACTGCGCGTTGCCGCTGCAGCGGCTGGCGGAACTGGAAGCCGGCGGCGAGATTGGGCGCGCGGCGCCGTCGCATTATTCCTATATCGGTTACACTTGCAAGCCCGAGCGCCTGCTCAGCGAGAGCGTTCCAGCCATCATCGGCAAACTGCGCGAGGAAGCTGTGGATGTGGTGGTGCTGGTACCCGCATGACCGGTCTGCTGCTGGTCCGTGGGACTGGTTCAACGACAGATTGAGGCCGCAGGCTTCAGCACGATTGCGTTGTCGAACATTCCGGATTTGACCGCGGCCGTATGCGTGCCGCGCATCGCTGCGATTGAGTACCCGTTCGGTCTCACCGTCGGGCTGCCGGGCGACTCCGCCGGTCAACTGGCGGCACTGCGCGCGACCCTTGCGGCCGTACAGGAGATGAAGGTGTCTGGGAGTGTTCGCCATCTGCCCTTCGCGTTGCCGCAGAACGCTAACTTGAACACTCATCCGCCGGGGCGTCCGCCGATTGTCAAATATCTTGCCAAGCATCCCTGGCATGTGCCGAACCTGTGGCGCCGCGAGGTTCCCGACTAGTCTTTAAGCCCGCAATAGATTCCGCGCGATGAACAACACATTCGCCGGGCGCTCGCCCAGGCGGCGCATGAAGTAGGGATACCATTCCGTGCCAAACGGAATATAGATGCGGACGCGCCAGCCATTCTTTACCAGGCTTTGCTGCAGGTCGCGGCGGATGCCGTAGAGCATCTGGAACTCGAAGGAGTCGCGGGAAAGCTTTTCGCTGGTCGCGAAGGCCTGGGCTTCCTGGATGATGTGCGGATCGTGCGTGGCCATGCCGTGATAGATGCCGCTCTTCATCAGGATCTTCATCAGCTTGATGTAGTTGGCGTCGACGTCGGCCTTCGACTCGAAAGCGATCTCCGGAGGTTCCTTATATGCGCCTTTGCAGAGCCGGATGCGGATGCCTTCTGCGAGCAGTTTCTCAATATCACTCTCGGAGCGTTTCAGGTACGCCTGAATCACCGTGCCGACGGAGTTGCCATAGCCCGGCATGCGGTGGAGTTCGTGGACGAAATCGAGCGTGCGCTGCGTGTAGGGCGAGCCCTCCATGTCGACGCGCACAAAGCCCGTCGGATTCATGGCCGCGGCTTTGGCAACCAGGCCGCCGACGGTGTCGCGGGCCAGCTGCTCATCCACATCGAGGCCCATGTGTGTGAGCTTGAGGCTGATGTTGGCGTTGAGGTGGTTGGCGGCGATGGCCTCGAGAATCTGATGATAAAGCTGGGCGCTGTGTCGAGCCTCGTCGGGATTGGTGACGTTTTCGCCTAAATTGTCGATGGTCACGCTCATACCGGAGCGGTTGATCGTCTGCGTGGCGCGGACAGCGTCGGCAATCTCAGTGCCGGCCACGAAGCGGCCGGAGACGCGGCGGCCCAGCGAGGAACGCTCGGCGAAGTTGCGCAGAGTCGGATTCTCGGAAAGATGGACGAAAAAAGCTCTTAACATTCCGCACCTAGAACATTGACAGCCGGTACCAATGGATGAATAGAGATTAGGAGCACAGAACGTTGTATCACAACGAAGGCGCGCCGCAAGCGGGAGACCATCGCAAGTGGTGGCTCAGTTTGAATTCTTACGCCTGTGGTTCGCGTCATCCTGTGTGCAGCCGTTTTTCAGGCGGAACGAAGGATCCCTCACGCGGCTGAAGTACGCCGCGTTTCGGGATGACGCCGTCGTGGAGAATAAATTCAAACCGAGCCACCGCCCGGCGACCTTATGCCGGGGCGGGTTGGGTACGAGGCAGGATCGCCGTTAGGGATTAAATTTCAGTTCAACGCTCTCGTGGGTTTCGTGAGGGGCAGGCTCCCACTTCCAATTGCGCAGCGCGTTCTGCGCAGCTTGCGCCAGCAATGGATGTCCACCCCTAACGTCGAGGGACTTTACCGCGCCATTGGGGGCAACCAGCACGTCCACCCTCACGCTTCCTCGTATGTTCATGGTGCGGGCGAGGCCGGGATATTCCGCCTCCACTTTGGTCACAATTTTGCGGATGCCGGGTGAGTCCTGAGCAGCAGCAAGGCTGGAAGCGAACACCAGTATTGGTACGAATACAAATAAAGCAACCGCGATCCGGTTCTTCATAGTGAATCGTCCGTATTCAGAATAAGATGAATGTAATGGACGAAGGTAGATTACCCCGGTAATGCGGCGAGGCAACCCCGAGCGAGAGAACGCTTAGTTCTGGGCCCAGGCTTGCTGCGGTTCAGCTTCCATGCTCTTCCAGAAACTTCTCGACCTCAATGGCCGCCATGCAGCCAGTGCCGGCGGCGGTGATGGCCTGGCGGTAGCGCCGGTCCTGCACATCTCCACAGGCATAAACGCCGTGGACGCGTGTGTGCACATAGTTGTGCGTCTTGAGATAGCCATCCGCGTCGGTGTCGAGCTGGCCGTGGAATATCTTCGCATTGGGCTCGTGGCCGATGCCGAGAAACAGGGCGCTGGTGGGGAAGTTGGTAAAGTCGCCCGTCTTTACGTTTCGCAGTTTGAGGCCAGTGACCTCGTTCTTGGTGTGATCGTAGACGTCTTCGACCACGGTGTCAGTCAGGAAATGGATTTTCGGGTTTTTTTGCGCACGCTCCAGCATGATCTTGGAAGCGCGAAAACTTCCGCGGCGGTGAATCAGCGTCACCTTGGTGGCAAAGCGAGTGAGGAACGTGGCTTCCTCCATGGCGGAATCGCCGCCGCCCACGACAACAATCTCTTTTCCTGAAAAGAAAAAGCCGTCGCAGGTCGCGCATGACGAAACGCCGTGCCCGATCAGCTTCTGCTCGTTGGGCAGGCCCAGCCACCGGGCCGAAGCTCCGCTGGCAATAATGAGCGCCTGCGCGTGCACCTGATGCACGCCCAGATGAAGCAGAAACGGGCGCTTACTGAGGTCAGCGCTGGTTAGGTGCGACAGGCGGTATTCGGCGCCGAAGCGTTCCGATTGCTTGCGCATGTTCTCGACCAACTGCGGTCCCATGATTCCTTCGGGAAAGCCGGGGAAATTTTCCACCAGCGTGGTGAGGGAAAGCTGGCCGCCGGGCTCGTGGCCTTCGACCACAAGAGGCTTCAGGTTGGCGCGCGCGGTGTAAAGCGCGGCGGTGTGTCCGGCGCAGCCGGAACCGATGATGACGACGTTGCGGGTTTCGCTCATGATTGGCTAGCCGTTAGATTGCTGATTCCAGATTTCGATGCACTGCCCCATGCGAGGCCAAAAACCAAAATCTTCACCACAGAGGGCACGGGTACACAGGGTAATTCTCTGTCATTTCTTTTCTACTGATGGTTTGGCAGCCGGTTTTGCGGACTTCGCTTTTGACGTCGTAGACGCTCCCGCACCCGGCATCTGGGCCAACTCCGCCGGCACGGTCCGCCGCACGCCGAGCAGCTTGCGATAGTTGGCCAGCACTTCGGAGGCGCTGCGGAATAACGGTTCGTAAGCGCTCTGATCGGGAGCGGGCCCGTTTTCCGATGCCATGCAGCGGGCCAGCGCAATCGATGATTTTCCGAAACGCTCCAGCCGGATCCGGCTGGCCGGAGTGTTGGCCGTGACCATGGTTTCCGCGCTGCCGATCGCCGAAGCGCTGTCTTCCATCGAGAGCTGGATCAGGTCCTTCGGATCCCGCACATGCAGCACAAGGGTCTCAACCATGTTCCGTCCATCGTTGCTGAAGGAGTACTGCACGCTGGCAAACAGGGCCTGCACCGCGAATTCACGGCGTATGCGGACGTAGCGTGCCACCGATGCTTCGTCGGACATTTGCGCGCCTTGTCCGGGCTGAAGGAAGTTGGGCGCGTCAGTCAGCGTAGAAAGCCCATGAGAAATTTCGAAGTCCGGGGCGAACAGCGGCTGCTTCGGCACGCGCGCCAGGGCCGCGGCGATCTCTTTTTGCTCCGCGGCGGAGGGCGTGCAAACGTTCAGCAAATTGACTTTTACTTGCGGCTGCTGCGCCGAAGGGGATTCGGCAGCCTGTTGGGATATGGCGGGAAGAGCTAAAAGAAAGGCAGTGGGAAGCAGAATGAATTTTGAGAGCACAGCAGAATTCTAACTGATGCTTGCCATATTGCCGATTGCCAATTTCCAATTGCCGATTGAGATGCGGTCGTTGGCTTTCAATCGGCAATTGGCAATCGGAAGTTGGCAATCTTGTTCTAAGTGGGAACTGAGAACTGAGAACTGGTTTCGATTAGAATTCCCTCATGGCGAATCTGACACTGGTTTACGGCATGAGGCTGCTGCCCTCTGAGGATGTGGCCGAGGTGGGATCCGCTCCGGTGAAGCTCACCAACGGACGCGAGGCGCACGTCACCATGCACGTGCTCGAAGGCAGCAAGGAAGAGATCGAGAAGCAGTTGCGCACCAGCCTGGAGGCGTTCTTCGATCTGTATCCGGAGATTTAAGAATTCTGCGACAAAGACTGGGCTCGAATCGAGGTTCGGGAAGGGCACGACTTCAGTCGTGCAGCTGAGTCGTCCAAGATATGTCGGCGCTTCAGCGCCTGAGGTACCCTTTTTTTGGGGGCCGAATGTTTTTTGGGCGGCCTCCCAGCGGTCCGGCGAATCGATACCATGAAGCAGTTTTATTGGAAGCTGCGCGCAAGAATGCTGGCGGCCGGTCTGTGGCCGCAGGGATGGATCGCGCGCGGAGCCTGCTACTCGTTGGGCTTGGCGGTAGGGCTTTTCGTCCTTCAAATGCTGTTGAGGCTGGTTGCCCCGCGCGCCAGCAACAGCCTTGGGGGATGGGTCAAATTTCTCGTTTTCGACGCAGCTTTACTCTTTTCCATTCTCGCTTTCCGCTGGCTGAAGCGAAAGATTCTGTGGCGCCTGCGCAACCGGCTGATCGTGACCTACATCTTCATCGGCGTGATTCCCGCGGTGTTGTTGATAGCGATGGCTCTTATCACTCTCTACGGATTCGCCGGGCAGTTTGCCGTTTTCGTAGTGACTTCGGAAATCAATTCGCAGTTGCGCAGCCTGGAAGCGGTGAATGCCGCGGTCGGCAACGAACTGGCGGCACGCCTGGAGCGTGGGGAGAACCCCACGGCCGAGTCGCTGTCGGGCCTGAGGAAACGCGATGCCGCGTGGGGACGCCGCCGGGTGCACGCCTGGCACGGCGAACACCTTTTATCTCTAGGCGATGATTTCAAGGGTCCTGAACTCTCGCTTCCCGCTTTTGCCAAGGGAGGCCTGCGCGAAATCACCCGCGACCGCGACGGTCTGCACTTGCGCGTGGTGACGCTGCTTCCCGTGGGAGCGAAAACCCTCACCATCGTTACTGGCGAGCCCTTTGACAAGGAACTCGTAGGAAAGATTGCGGCCGACATGGGCGAAATCACGCTGTTGGATGACCCGGGTTTTTTGCAGGAAAACGCCGGTGGACAGCCTCGCTCCGCACCGCAAACGAGCCCAGATGGAAAATCTGACGCAAAGAAAAGTGGAATTACTATCAGCGAGAAGGAGAACGGGACCACGATTGATTTGCACCCCAGTCCCACCTTCACCGTGGGCACCGTGCCGGTTGCCGCCAGCAGCTTGGATCGCGAGGTTACTTTCTTCGCACCTTTATCGGTGCTGGACTGGAAAACGGGCAAAAGCGAGCCGAGCGGGACTTTGTTAGTGCAGGTGCGAACCCGTCCTTCGGTGCTCTACGGCCATCTGTTTGCCGCGCTCGGAGAGTTTGTGCGGGGTGTAGAGGGAATTCTTCTTGGAATCCTTATCTTCTTCGCGCTGATCGAACTTATCGCCCTGATTATTGGCACGCGAATGACCCGAACGGTTACGGGCGCAGTGGCGCAACTGTACGACGCGACCAAGCATGTGGATCGCGGCGATTTCAGTCATCGCATCCCCGTGAAGTCCAACGACCAGTTGGCGCAGCTTTCGCTGTCGTTCAATTCGATGACCGAGTCCATCGAGAAGCTGATCAAAGAGCAGAAAGAGAAGCAGCGGCTGGAAGGCGAACTCGCGATCGCGCAGGAAGTGCAGGCGCAATTATTTCCGCGGCAGGTTACGGAGCTGGAATCGCTTGAAGTGCACGGTTTCTGCCGTCCTGCGCGTACGGTGAGCGGCGATTATTACGACTTCGTCACCGCCAGTTCCCACAAGCTTATTCTCGCAGTGGGCGATATCAGCGGGAAGGGAATTTCGGCGGCGTTGCTGATGGCGACCATCCACTCGGCGGTGCGCGCTTACAGCATAGAGAGCTTGCCCCAGATTCGCGAGGCAGTGGCGCGCGAGCCCGTGGCGGTGGGCGCAGTGGCGGGCGCGGGCCGCATGCTGGCGGCTTGGCCCGAAGGCATCGAGATTTCTCCCGGGGCGCTGCTCGGCCTACTCAATCACCAGCTCTACGAGAGCACTCGGCCGGAAAAGTATGCCACGCTGTTTCTCGGAATCTACGATGGGCGATCGCACAAGCTGACCTATAGCAACGGCGGCCATTTGCCGCCCATCCTGATTAGCCGAGACGGTGCGGTGCGCAGGCTGGAAGCCGGTGGGACCGTGGTCGGGCTGTTCGATAACATGACGTACGACGAAGGCTCGGTCGAAATGCATCCCGGAGAAATCCTCGTCGCTTACAGCGACGGCGTCACGGAGCCGGAAAACGAGTTCGGCGAATTTGGCGAGGAACGGCTGATTGATCTGGTGAGCGCGAACCGGCACGCTCCGCTGGTGCAGATTAGCGAGGCCGTCACGTCCGCGGTCGATGACTGGATCGGCGATCACGAGCAGCCGGATGACATCACGCTGGTGCTGGCGCGGGCAAGATAGGTCTCGGGTCTCAGGTCTCAGGCTCCGTTCATCATATTTTCTGCTTTTTCCAGCGGCCTTGCTTGAACAGGATCGCGCTGGCTACGGCCATCGAACTCTCAGCGATCGCGATGGAAAAGAACACTCCATTCGAATGCATCTTCAGCGGAATCGACAGCCAGTAGGCCAGCGGAATCTCGAGCAGCCAGAAGCCGAAAAGATTCACAATGGTCGGAGTGATTGTGTCGCCCGCGCCGTTGAAGGCCTGCATCATTACCATGAAATACGCATAGCCGAGGTTGCCGTAGCTGATGATGCGCAGGCAGGCCGCTCCCAGCGGCACTACTTCTGGATCGTTGGTGAACAGGCGCACGATCGGCTCGGAAAAGAATATAAAAATAATTCCGATCGCGCCCAGGAAGATCATGTTGTAAAGGCCCGTGCGCCAAACTGCTTTTTCGGCGCGCTCGGGATGGCCTGCGCCGAGATTTTGCCCGACAAGAGTCGCGGCCGCGTTGCTCAATCCCCACGACGGCAGGATCACGAAGATTACGATGCGTATTGCAATCGTGTATCCGGCCAGTGCGGCTGCGCCGAAGATGCTGACGATGCGCACCAGCCCAATCCAACTTGAGTGCGCGATGGCGAACTGCAGGATGCCTGTTAGCGACACCCGGATCAGACGCCAGAATACTTTCCAGTTCAGGCGAACCTGGCTGGCGAGAATGCGGATACGTTCCGTCCCGCGCATGAGGCGATAGAACTGGTAGAGCACGCCGATACTGCGGCCGACGAGCGTCGCCAAAGCTGCGCCGGTCACGCCGAGTCGCGGGAACGGTCCCCAGCCAAAGATCAGGCAGGGGTCGAGTATCAGGTTGATGATGTTCGAGACCCAGAGCAGGCGCATCGCGATGGCCGCATCTCCCGCACCGCGGAAGATCGCGTTATTCAGAAACAGCAGAAGCACCGCCGCACTTCCGCCCAGGCAGATTCTGGTGTATCCGCTGCCGGTCGCGACGATCTCCGGCGATGCGCCCATCAGCCGAAGTAGATTCGGCGCATACAATCCGCACGGCAGGCCGATCGCTAGCGAGACCATCAACCCAAGCGCGATCGCCTGCACGCCCGCGACGGCCGCGCCTTCAGGATCTTTTTCTCCGATGCGGCGCGCCACCATGGCGGTAGTCGACAGGCTCAGCCCCATCGCGACGGAGAACACGAGGCTCAGGATCGACTCTGTGAGTCCTACTGTCGCAACCGCGTTCGCACCGAGGCGTCCTACCCAGAAGATGTCGACCACTGCGAACAGCGATTCCAGCACCATCTCCAGCATCATGGGCACGGCCAACAGCAGGATGGCGCGGTTCAGGCTGCCTGCGGTGTAGTCCTGATGCGAGCCGCGAACGGCTTCCCACAGAGAGGCCCATAATGTGTGCTGCTGCTCTTTCTCCGTAGCCGCGGCTGTGGCTTTCATAGATACCTGCGAGTGTTCCACGCTCTTCGTTAGGAAAAAACCTGGCGAATGCGCCGATCAAAATTCAGAGACGGAACGAGACGTCCGACTTGCGGACTCAGGAGGATGGCAAACTACCGCGGGTTAAACATTGTCGTTTTCATGGCGCGAACCTTAGATGGAGGCGCACGGACCCCACAAGCTACTCAGCGGATTGTATCGCGAAAGGGCGGCCTTCGACAAATGAAAGCACTTGTGTTGTCTCCAACCAGGGCGCAGCCTTACTTCTGCGGCAACTGGGTCACTGCCGCGGTGGCGGCTAGATTCTTTGCCATCCCTCCCACAACCAGCGGTCCGATTGGGGTGAAGATTATACCGCGGCTGTCGGCTCGCGGGTCGGGAGTATCTTCGCTGATGGTTTCCCACTGATGGTGGTGTACATCGTAGGCGAAGGTTACGGCGGATGCTTCCGTGGGTTCGCCGTCGTAGGCTGCGCCTTTGTAGTCGTGGGATGTGGGCGTGCCTCCGGAAAATAAAATCTTGTGCTCGCGGTTCGAGCCGCCGCCGGCGATTCCGAAGCGCGCTGTGCCGGGATGTGCGGGCAGCTTGCTCCATTCAATCTTGTTGGGATCTTTGTGGTCGATCTTGCCCAGCCAGCACTCGTCGCTGGCTACGTATTTCGCTCCGCCTGCCGGGCCGGCTTTGGCGCCGTCGACGACCACGATGGTTTCGTCGGCCACACCGCCGGAGAGTCCGAAGACGGGCGTGCCGGGGAACGGAGTGGCCTGGGTCCAGGAATCTTTTTCGAGGTCGTAGACCTGCACATTGTTTACCGGGCCATTGCGCGAGCGGCCGCCGATCAGATAGACGTAGCGGCTGTGCGTGACGCCGGCGACCGCGCCATCCACGGCAACCGGAATGTCTTTGCCGCGGGACCAGCGGCGGGCGCTGCCTTCATACACGTTTACATCGGGGAGCGTGAGTTCGGCGCCCTGATTATCCACCACAAAGCCGCCCATAAGAATGACCAGGCTCTTGGCTGCCACTGCGGAGGCATTCACGCGGCCTGCGACTCCGGGCACGGTGCGGGCTTCGCGCCACTTGGGGTGGGCGAGGCTCAAGGTGTAGACCTTGTTGGTGACGTCGTCCCAAGTTCGCTTGGGGCCGACTCCCATCAGGGAAACGATCTCCAGGCCGTTTTCGAGAACGGCGACAGCATTGCCCGAGAGTGCAGTTGGCAGGGAAGGAATGTTCTTTTGGTCTGCGGCTGGAGTAGTCGCGGCACAGAGCAGGAGGATAAGAACTGGCAGTTTCTTCATCGCACAGATATTAACCTTTGATGAACCACAAAGGACACAAAGGTACACGAAGGACAATCCTAAGACTAGGGTCTTCGTGGTGCTTTGTGTCCTTCGTGGTTTATCCGGCTTTCCTCTACCTCTGACAAACTGATGTACTACGTTTACGAGTTTGAAGAGGAAACCCTATTGTGTTCTACTGTATCGATTTCACAGTAGCGTGGTATGCGAGATGGCTCCCCTGACGCCATCTCTTATCTTCCAGTTTTAGAGGACTTCCGTTGAACACCGTAGAACTGAATAAAATCCGCAAGAGCTACGACGAGTTTGTCGCTGTGGACGATTTGTCATTAGTCATCCGGCCGGGAGAAGTGTACGGCCTGCTGGGGCCGAATGGCGCGGGCAAGACCAGCACGCTGCGCATGATGATCGGCATTACGTTTCCGGATTCCGGGAGCATTTCGATGTTTGGCGAACCTTTGCGGCGGGCGCACTCGCAGCGGCTTGGCTATTTGCCCGAGGAGCGCGGCTTGTACAAGAAAATGAAAGTCTTGGATCAGCTGGTGTTTCTCGGGGAGCTGAAAGGATTATCGGCACACGATGCGGCGCAGCGATCCCAGCAATGGTGCGAGCGCCTAGGGTTGAAAGAATGGAGGGGCAAGAAAGTGGAAGAACTCTCCAAAGGCATGCAGCAGAAGGCGCAGTTTATTGGGGCGGTGGTGCACGATCCTCAGTTCGTGGTGATGGATGAGCCCTTCTCCGGGCTTGATCCATCGAGCGCAGTCGTGCTGAAGGATGCGTTCCTCGATTTGAAGAAAGCTGGCAAGACGCTTCTTTTTTCCACGCATCGCATGGATACCGCGGAGCGGTTATGCGATTCCATCTGCCTGATCAATCACGGGCGAGCGGTGCTGGAAGGCGATCTGGGCAAGATCCGCGCGGGATACGGGAAGCGCAACGTGCAGATCAAGTATGAAGGCGATGCGCAATTTTTGCAGGATGCGAAACTGGTGCAGTCGTTCAACGACTACGGAAATTATGTGGAAGTTCGGCTGGCTGCGGGGGCTGATCCGCAGGAGTTGCTGCAAGCGGCGGCGTCGCACGCCCGGGTGAGCAAGTTCGAGTTGATGGAGCCTTCGCTGGAAGAAATCTTCATCGAGGCTGTGGGGAAGGCTCATGCGTAATATCTGGCTGGTGATCAAACGCGAATATCTGGAGCGGGTGCGCCAGCGTTCGTTCATTGTGCTCACGCTGCTGCTGCCCGGGATCATGATTGGCGCATTCGTGATTCCGGCAAAGCTTTCGCGCATGAAGAGTTCCACGATGAAGCGGCTGGTGGTGGTGACTTCGACGCCGCAGTTCGGCGAGATTGTGCGCCAGCAGCTTCTGGCCGCCAGCAAGCCGGATGACGAGGCAGCCGGCGCCACCAAAGATAAAGACAAGGAAGACGACTTCGACAAACCCGGCCGCGACTACGCAATCGAAGTGGATGCGAATGCCAGCGAAGCCGAGAAGACAGCTTTAAGGAATCGGGTGAACTCGGGCGGGATCGACGGTTTCCTATGGCTGAGCGATGACGCGGTCGCTGAGCGAAACGTTACATATTATGGCCGGGAGAGCGGTGGGTTCCTGGAGAAGTCGTGGCTGAAGGACCAGTTGGACCACGCCATCCTGGTGCAGGAACTGGCGAAGCGCGGAGTCAGCGGCGCGCAGGTTGACGAACTGCTTAAGCCAGTGAAGCTTGAGACCATGCGCGTTGAAGGCGGCAAAGAAACCAAGGCCAACGACAAGGGAATGTTCTTCACGATTTTTGCCATGGTGATGCTGTTGTATACGGCTGTCATTTTCTATGGCGTGTCGGTGATGCGCGCAGTGCTCGAAGAAAAAAACTCGCGCGTCATGGAAGTTTTGCTCTCCTCCGCAACATCGACCGAACTGATGGCGGGGAAATTGATTGGCGTGGGCGCAGTGGGCCTGACGCAGATCGGCATCTGGATCGTGATGGCCGGAGTCTATGCGCTGCCGGCACTGGCGGCGAGCGCCAGCACGGGGGAGATCCACATTGCGCCTCTAACGCTGGCGGCATTTGCCCTGTTCTTTCTGCTGGGCTACTTGCTCTACAGCAGCGTTTATGCCGCCATCGGCGCTGTCATCACCAGCGAGCAGGAAGGGCAACAACTGCAGTTCATCATCATTCTGCCGCTGATCGTTTCGGTTTTCATGATGGGGCCGGTCATGCGCGCGCCGGATGCTCCGGTGGCGGTGTGGACTTCGATGGTTCCGTTCTTCTCGCCGGTGCTGATGTATTTGCGGATTGCGGTGCAGCCGCCGCCGATCTGGCAAATCGCTCTTTCTCTGCTGCTGCTAGTCGGAACGATCGCGGGCATTCTCGTTCTGTGCGCGCGTATTTACCGCATCGGCATCTTGATGTATGGCAAGCGGCCCACCCTGCCTGAGATCGTTAAATGGTTGAAGTACGCTAAAGGTTGAGAGCGTGCGCAGGGAGAGCGGATCCGGAGTTTTGGCGTTTATCCTTCATGGTTTGGTCAGCTTGAATCGCGCGAATGGCTTGGCTTCGCCTTTGACTATGTTGTCGAGCAGATTGTCCCAAGTGTTGGTTTTGGGGTCGTAGACGTAGCTATTGGTGAAGGTGGTTTCTCCGAGCTCATTGCGGAAGACGAAATCAAGCTCGTTCTCTTTGGGGGTAGCGACGCCGATGGACTCCACGGTTGCCCCGCCGTACACGTCCAGCCACACGCAGGAGTATTGCTTGGTCTTCTCGTTCCAGGCGACAAACACGGTCGCTTCGTACTGCGGTTCGCCCTTGTCGTTCTTCTCCCGCGAGACTTCGTGGAAGCGCAGGTAGTGGTGCTGGAGAACCCACTCTGCATCGAAGTCATGCGCGACGGCTTGCTTGCCCACGGTGCCCTGAAGCAGCCATTTGCCGGCAAGATGATCGAGCAGCGGGGAATTGACGGGCGGCTGTTGCGCCATCGCGGTTAGAGCCGCGAATATTGTCGCGAGGATGAGAATTACGAGTTGTCTCATTGTGGCCTTTCGCATTCTGAACCAAATCTTATTCAATCAAACCCTGGCGCGCGGCGTGGATGAAGTCTGTGTACGCGGGTTGCTCTCCGCCGGCCCGCACCAAGCTGGCGATCTGGCCGCGATGATACGCCGAGTGCAGCACGACGTGGGTGAGAATATCTTCGACGGTGCTGGTCCACGGCTCGCCTTTACTGTTTTTGTAGGTGAGCTTCTGCGAGAGGCCCGGAGCTGAAAGCTGGCCCAGAAATTCGCTCCATTGCCGGGCGAGGTCGGCGATTTGGGTTTGGCATTCGTCGAGGGTGAAATCCGGCCACACGGGCAGGCTTTGTGGCTGGTTGCGGATCCGCTCCAGCCACAAGCGCTCGGCAGAGAGAATGTGCGCCAGAAGCTGCCGCGGCCGCACGGTTGGGCGGGCGCTTGCTTTTAATCCGGCGAGCACTTCGCGGTTCGCCCAGGCATCGTAGGAAAACTGACGGCGCAGATGTCCGAATAACTCCATGACTTTTCCCGGCGTCGAGCAGACTGAATCGGCGAAAATATCTTAACAGTCCGTTCACAATCTGGGGGTAGACTTGCGAAACTATGGCCCGCAAAGCTGCAAGTTCGCGCACTGCAGTAGAAGAGCCGGCCGCACTCGAGGACGAGGCGAAGCCGGCGCAGATTCAGGAAGACGCCAAGAAGGCACTCAGGAAAGGCGCTGCATCGCTCGACGAGCTATCGCGGACCGCGCTCAAAGCCTTCCTCATCGCCCGCGACGCCGCCTTCAACGTGCGCGACCTGCTCACGCACTCATCGCGGATGGCGTTTCTGGCTATCAAAGACTGCGAACAGGAACTGGACGTCATCGAGCGCTATATCGATGAGCGCCTGCCCGCGGCCATCACGCGCGTGAACGAGATACGGGCACGGCAGTTGCTCACCAGCCTGAAGTGCACCACCAACCTGGAACGCATCGGTGACCTGATGATGAGCGTCGCCATGCGGGTGCAGTCGCGGACGGATAAGATGGCGCCCTCCGACGTTCGCCAACTGGTGGAAATGTCGGCAACGCTGCGCGAGATGCTCGATCTGGTCTATCGCGGATTCGTCGATCTCGATCTGGAGTGCGCCCGCAAGGTTCTGCAAATGGATAAGGACATCGACCGCGTCTGTCATGCTCTTTTCCAGAAGCATTTAACCGAACACGCGTCAGAAAATCCTTCCGCATTTGACGTGCTTCTGATGGCACAAGCCCTGGAGCGCGCCGGTGATCACACGACCAATCTCGCCGAAGATCTCTATAGCCTGATCGAGGGCCGCAGCCTGCGGCACGCGCCGAAGAAGAGGGCAGCGACGTAAGACCAGTTGCCGGTTGCCAGCGGCCAGTTGCCAGTTCTTCCTGCCATCAACTGGCAACTGGCAGCTGTTCCTAAATTCATCATTCGTTAACACGCGGGAAACATTCTCGCAACATTCCCAACATAGAGTCTATGCAGAATCCAGCGCGCAGAGAGACCTCGTCTGACGCGCCAGGCCGCCACAGGTGACGATGCATTCTCCCATGGGATCGTATGAAGCGCTCGGCGACACGGGTATCGCAGCCGTGTCTCGCGTTCTTGTCTTTGTGGTGGAAGATGAGGAAGACATCGCGCGGCTGATCTCGCACAACTTGCAGGCGGCAGGCTTTGACGTACAAAGCTTTGTCAGCGGCGGGTCGGTGGTTTCGGAAGCCTTGCGCGAAATGCCGTCACTTTTTCTGCTGGATGTGATGCTGCCCGGCGCGGACGGCTTCGATCTATGCCGTCAAATCCGGCAGACGCCCACGCTTTCCTCGACGCCCATCATTTTCCTGACCGCCAAGACGGGGGAGGCTGACCGCGTAAAGGGGCTCGAAATGGGGGGAGACGATTACATCTCCAAGCCCTTCAGCCCGCGCGAATTGGTGGCGCGGGTGCGCAGCGTGCTGCGCGGCTTGCGCCAGCCGCCGGTAAAACCGGAGGTGCTTCGTCTGGGCGATCTTGAAATCGATGCCTCGTCGATGACGGTGCAGGTGCAGAGCCGGGCGGTTCTCACCACGGTGCGCGAATTTCGCCTGCTGGAATATCTGGCTACTCACTGCGGACGCGTGCTCACGCGCGACCAGTTGCTCGATGCAGTATGGAAAGAGACTCCCTTCGTAACCCCGCGCTCGATCGACGTTTATGTACGCCGGCTGCGCGAAAAAATCGAAGCCGATCCGCGTCACCCCAAATATCTGAAGACCCTGCGCGGTATCGGCTATCGCTTCGAATCGCCCAAATAAGTGGCCAGTGATCATTGGCGTCAGTGGCCAGTGACCAGTAAAACCCCTCGTTTCACTAACCACTGACCACTGGCCACTGCTTCTACCGGTTGATGTCCTCCTTCGACTGCAAGCGCTTCACGTATTTTTCCAGATTGGCCCGGTTGGCATCATCTGGCGTGCCGGCGAGAGCGGCCTGAATTTCTTTGACCGCTTTGTCGAAGTCGCCCTGGCTGCTGTAAACGCGGGCCATACCTACGTGCGACGTCCAATAATCGGGAAACTTCCTGGCATTGGAGCGAAAAACGGCGAATGCTTCTTCCTGCTTCTTCTCGCCCTGCAACTGGCGGCCGTAGAAATAAAGTTGCTGCGCCGACGCCATCGCCAACGCGTTGTTCAGGGCAGCCGCGGCGTCGTCTTTGCGGCCCATGGCCTCGAGAATCTTCGACTTGGTCATCAGGTTGTCGAAGCGGGCTTCCGTCTTGATGGACTGCTCTTCATCCTTCAGCGCCTCGTCCAGATTTATTTTATTGGTGAGGTAATAGGTCGCCACGTCGTCCCAGCTCTCCCAGTAATACTGATTGAGCCCGCGCAACTCCTCGTGAATCCTGGCATCGACTGTGTCGTTCAGGTTTACGGCAACCTTGAATGGCACCGCAACCTTTTCCCAGCGCAGGGTGACTACGGTGGAGTCGGGTCTGACGTCATCAAAGTCGTAGGTCAGCGCGTCATGGAATTCGGCAGCCTGCGGTTTCACGGTGACCCGCAGCGCATCTTCATCCTGCTTGTAACTGAAACTTCCCCACGCGGTCGACATTTTCGAGAAGATCACCGTCCACTGATTCTCGCCGGGAATCATGTGCAATCCGTAGGTTCCCTTGCCGATCGGCTGGCCTTCAATCGTAACTGGGTCGGTGAACGTGACGGTGGTATTTTCGTTGGCTCCGGCGCGCCAGACTTCTCCATAAGGCACAACCTTGCCCCAGATTTGGCGGCTGTTCACCAGCGGCCGGTGGTAGTTGACGGTAATGTCGGTAAGGCCGATGCGCTGCGTGATCACGGCATGCTGGCTCTGCCGCGGCAGATCGAGCATTACGGTTTGGGCGGAGCAAAGGCTGGCTAATAACAAAATACTGGCTAACAAAACAAACAGCCGGGTTCTGTGCATGGAAGACACCTCATTCTGTGGGGATATCGAACAGCCGATTCAGCCGCAACCCTGGGACGAAGCAATTTCGATGGAGCACGTGCGCCTGACCGCTGTGCTGTTGGGCTTAGACGGATGGGGATTGCCGGGGTAAGCAATCGGAAATTGGGATCCGATAATTGTGATTTCAGAGCGTGGCTTGGTAGGTTTGCCACTGCAGCTTCAGGTTTTCCATGAATGAAATGAATCGCGGGTCCTTTCTCAGGTTGTCCAGATTTGCGTCGCCCTCAAACAGTGGGCAGTTGGGGAAGCCCTCCTCCGCGGTCACTTGCAACCACTTGAGTGCCGGCTCGGGCTGCCGCATCAGCGCGTAGGCAGAAGCGATGTTATAGGACGTGTGATGAAAGTGAATGAATCCGCGGCCGATCTCAATCGAGTGCTGGATTGCGGCTTCCGCTTCCTTCTGCTTGCCGGCCTGGGCCAGCATCATGGCCTTCACGCTTGTGACCAGACCGCCCTCGTCTTTGGGATAGTTTTTGAGCAATTGTTCAATTAACGCCGACGCTTCTTCGTTCCGCCCCAGGCGAAATAAAGCGTTGGCTTTGTAAGCGGCAACGCCAGGGTTTTTTTCGACCGGCGTGGTGTCGAAGATCTGAAACGCTTCCTCGTACTTAGCCCGGCACATCTGTATCTGCCCCAAGCGGAATCTCGCCAGCGTGTTGCCCGGATTGATCGCTAATGCTTTTTCAAGCTCTTGCCATCCTTTGTCCAGCAAGCCGATGTGAAGATAGACGTATCCCAACTGATGATGCGCCTCATCGAAATTAGGGTTCAGTTCGATGGCCCGCTGGTAAGAATGAATCGCCTGTTCGTGGGGGAAACGCTTATAGGGCGTCCACAAAATCAGGCCGCGGGCAAAATGCCCCTCGGCCAGATTGGGGTCGATGGCCAGCGCTTTTTCCACCGCCACTTCCGCATCTTCATTCAGCTTGTTCTTCTCGGGGCCGGGCGCGAACAGGCGCGCTTTTATAGAATAAGCGCGAGCCAGTTCGGCATAGGCCGCCGCGAAATTTGGGTCAGCTGCGGTGGCCTGCTGGAACAGTTTGATCGCAGCTTCATTATTCGCTGGATTCTCGCTGCTGACATTCACCTTGCCGCGCAGATAGGCATCGTAGGCTGCGGAGTTCGCGGACGGGGCACGGGACACAGGCGTCTGCTTCGGCGTCAGCAGCGACCGTAGATATATGGCTGCCGCCGCGACCAGCACGACAACTCCGAGCAGCAGCCCAACTCTTGCGGCGCTGAGGCGGAACGGTTTTCCCTCAGCGGCGACGCCGGCTGCGTGCGGCTTGGAAGATGTTGCCGTGCGCCTTGGTATCCCCTGTCCACCCTCAGGCTCTTTGCGGACATACCGCAGGTCCGCAATCAGATCGCTCATCGTCTGATAACGCAGGGCGGCATTCTTCTCGAGGCACTTATGGACCAGTTGCTCTTCCCCGCCGCTATCACGGGCGACGCCGGTGTTACTGATCGGCGGAGGATCCATGGTGAGGATCGCGGAGATAAGCTCTGCCTTGTTTTTCGCGTCGAAAGGTCTCCGTCCACTCAACAATTCATGCAGTACTGCGCCGAAGCTGAAGATGTCGCTGCGGCAATCCAGTTCCTCGCCGCGCACTTGCTCAGGAGACATGTAGGGCAGCGTTCCCACCAGCATTCCCGGCATGGTCAACAGGCTTGCCGTATCGGCATCAACCATTTGGGGATCGTGCACCACTTTGGCCAGTCCGAAGTCGAGCACTTTGACCTGCGCGCCGGTCGTGAGCATGATATTTTCCGGTTTGATGTCACGATGAATGATGCCGCGGGCATGTGCTTGTTTCAGCGCCTCGGCAACCTGTTCGGCGATCGCGAGTGCTTCCCGCACATCGGGCCGGTGGTGCCGCAGCCTTGCTGCCAGGGTTTCCCCTTCGATGTATTGCAGGACGATGAAGCTGCAATCGCCCTCCTGTCCAACTTCGTAGATCGCGCAGATGTTCGGGTGGTCGAGCGTGGCCGCGGTTTTGGCCTCACGCAGCAGGCGTTGTCTGGCACGTTCATCGTTAGCGATCTCGGGAGGGAGAAACTTAATCGCGACCTTCCGGCCCAGCGATTGGTCCTCCGCCAGATAAACTTCGCCCATACCGCCCCGCCCCAGCTTCTCGAGGATTCGGTAGTGCGAGATGGTTCGGCCAACCATGGTTGCGGGTCATGTTAGGTCCGGCGCGAGGTCAAGTCAATGAAAACAAGCAGTTATCGATAGCGAGTTATCGGAAGAAATCGCTATTTGCTCGCATCGCTCGATGGGGGACTTGACAAACCGCTTGCGCAGGTCCAGAATTCTTGTAGGCGAATAAAAAGCGAATACGCCTCCGCGGCTTTCCGAGCCCGGCGTTCCCTGAAATTTCCCGAGGAATCTATGTCTTCCGCAGTGGTTTCCACTTCGGCGGCCCAGGGCCGCCCTTTTGTTTTTGATGTTGAAGATGGGGCTGAACCCTGCCCGCAGCCTTCCGGGGCGGAACTTGCCGAAGCGCGCCCGCCGCAGCGAGCTTTTTCTACTTCTACAGATGCGAAACTCGCCAGCGTTACCCCAGCTTCGCGGCTGGCAGTGCGTTCCACGCCAGAAATGGTTTCCAGCGGCATCGCCGCCATCGACGCCCTTACCGGAGGCCTGCCGCGCGGTTGCCTGACTGAAATTTGCGGTCCGGCGTCTTCCGGCCGCACCACCTTCCTGCTGGCCGCGCTGGCCGCGGCCACCCGGCGCGGGGAATGCTGTGCGGCAGTGGACGCCAGCGACGCGCTCGATCCGCAGTCCGCCGCCGATGTTGGGATCGAGTTGGATCGGCTGCTATGGGTTCGATGCGGAAAGGAGAACCCACCACGGAGACACGGAGACACGGAGAAGAAAAATCCGAATAATGATCAAATTTACAAATTCGATGAAACTCGAGCATTTCGTCCTGAACATCGACTGGAACAGCTTTTGCGCGCAACGGACCTGCTGCTCGAAAGCGGAGGCTTCGGATTGATCGCCCTCGATCTTGGCGATCTGCCGCAGCAGGCGGCACGCCGCATCCCGCTGACCACGTGGTTCCGTTTCCGCCGCGCCGTGGAACATACGCCCACCGTGCTGCTGGCAATCGAGCGGCAGTCCATCGCCGGAAGCTGCTCTTCCTTATTAATCAAGCTGGGAGCATCAGGAAATCGAACCAACGAGCGGCCTACGGAGTCTTTATTCCCGGCGCCTACGCATGCGCAATTGCTGACTGAACTGGAAATCTCTGCGGAGATAGTGCGGTCTCGGATGGATCGCAAGCCAGTTCGTTCCGCCGAGATCAGGTTCACCAGCAAAACCGCTTGGGCGGGATGAAAAAATTGAGTCATTGAGCGATTGAGTCATTGAGTGATTTGATTTTCAAATGACTCAATCGCTCAATCGCTCAATCGCTCAATCGCTCAATGGCTCAATGCCGTCATGCCTTTTGCCTGCATCTTCGTGCCGAACTTTCCCGTGGCCGCGGTGTCGCGCGCCGAGCCGGAGTTGCGCGCGCAGGCCGTAGCCATTTTCGAAGGCAAGCCTCCGCTGGAAAAAGTTTTTGCCGTGAACGAGAGCGCAGCCCGCGTTGGCATTGCACCCGGCATGACGAAGGCCCAGGCAGAACTGTGCTCGGAGTTGACGCTGCGCCCGCGTTCTCAGTTGCAGGAAGCCGCGGCGCACGCCGCCCTGCTGGATTGCGCGCAGTCGTTCTCACCTTGTGTCGAAGATGCCGCGCCTGATACGGCACTGGTCGATCTCGAAGGCATGGAATCTCTTTTCGGCTCGCTGCCTGAAATCGCTAACGCCATGTCTCATCGCGCTGCCAGCCTCGGTCTCGAAGCCAATGTTGCGGTGGCCTCGAATCCTGATGCTGCCGTGCTCGCCGCTCGCGGCTTTTCCGGTGTGACCGTGATTCCGCCGGGAAAGGAAAGAGAATCTTTGGGATCGCTGCCGGTGGAAGTTTTATTTGCCGATTGGAATGCGGGGAAAAAAATTGAAGCAAAAGAGAAAGAAGCCAAGCAGAAAGAAGATGCCGAGCGTCTGCTCGCAACCCTCGATCGTTGGGGCATTCGCAATCTGCGCGCTCTGGCCGAGCTGCCGGAAATTGCTCTGAGCGAGCGCCTGGGCCAGGAAGGCTTGCGCTTGCAGCAACTGGCGCGGGGCGTGGCTTCTCGCACGCTAATTCCCGTTGAAGCGCCGGCGGTATTTGAAGAGGCGGTCGAGTTGGAATATTCCATCGTGCTGCTGGAGCCGCTGGCTTTTCTGCTGAATCGCCTACTCGAGCAGATTTGTGCGCGCCTGGCCTCGCGCGCTCTGAACACGCAGGAACTGCGGCTAACGCTGGAACTCGAAAACTTCTCGTCTTGCAATCAACAATCAGAAATCAATAATCAACAATTTCAATCGGAAATTGGCAATCGGCAATCGGCAATCCGTTCTACCTGCTTTCAGCGCACGCTTCGCCTTCCTCTTCCCATGCTAGACACCAAACTTTTCCTTAAATTGCTGCAACTGGATTTGAACGCGCATCCGCCGGGCGCGCCGATAATCAAGATTCATCTCGCCGCGGAACCGGCGCGGCCCAGATCGGCCCAGGGTGGCCTGTTTCTGCCTCCATCGCCGGAGCCGGAAAAACTGGAACTCACGCTGGCGCGCATTTCGAGTCTGGTCGGCGAATCCCGCGTGGGCTCGCTGGAGTTGCTGGACACCTACCGCGCTGAAGGTTTCCGCATGAAACGTTTTGTGCCTGGGGCATATTCAAAAGGATCAGCTCCAGAAACGAACCGCAAAAAAGCCGCTGTAGAAAAACAAGCCGCAATCGCGGCTCTGCGCATGTTTCGTCCGCTGCTGCGCGTCACCGTGACTTTGGAAAATGGAGAGCCGGTGCGCGTGGTCTGCTCGAAGAAAAAAGAAGTGCAGGGCAATGTGCTCTGGAAGGCAGGCCCCTGGCGCAGTTCCGGGGATTGGTGGGAGCGCGAAGCCTGGGCGCGCGATGAGTGGGACATCGCCCTGCAAACTGCAGACGGCGCCGCTCTCTACCGCCTCGGGCACGACTTGTTGGGAGGAGGTTGGTTTGTGGAAGGCACATACGATTGAGATCTGAAACTTATTCACCACAGAGGCACAGAGACACAGAGGAAAACAAAGAAAAACAAAGAAAAACAAAGAAAAACAAAGAAAAACAAATCAGGGGGTTTTCTCTGTGTCTCTGTGACTCTGTGGTGAATGGTTAAAACCAATGTACATCGAGCTTCATGCCCGCTCCGCTTTCAGCTTCCTCGAGGGTTCTTCCTTGCCCGAGGATCTGATGTCAACCTGCGCCCGGCTGGGCATGCACGCCATGGCGCTGCTCGATACTGACGGCGTCTATGGTGCGCCGCGCTTTCACCTGGCCGCGAAAAAAATTGGAATCAAAGCGCACATCGGCGCGGAAGTTACGTGCGCGGCATTTCCAAACAGAATAAGTGCGGAGGAATTGCCAATTGCCGATTGCCAATTGCCGAATTCTCCCTCAGTCGTCAGTCAATCAGCAATCAGCAATCAAAAATCAACAATTGCCCTTGCAGCAATCGGCAATCGGCAATGGGCAATCGGCAATTCGTTCCGTCTTCCTCTCCTGGTTTCCTCCCGCACCGGCTATCAGAACCTCTGCCGCCTGATCACCAGAATGAAGTTGCGCGCGAAAAAAGGTGAGGGGGCAGTTCTCCAGGAAGAGTTGGAAGAACATGCCGATGGGCTCATCTGCCTGACCGGCAGCGCAGACGGGCCGCTGGCCGCCGCTTTGCAGCGGGGCGGCATCGAAACAGCCCGCAAGCAAATCGAGCAACTGTTTGGAATTTTCGGCCGCGGCAATGTGTTCGTCGAATTGCAGCGCCATTTTCATCGTGAAGAAGAAATCCGCAACCGGGCGGCCATCGCAATTGCCCAATCGCTCAATCTTCCGCTGCTTGCGACCAACGGCGTTTGCTACGCTGCCGCAAAAGATCGCGAACTCTGCGACGCATTCACCGCCATCCGCCATCACCGCACGCTGCCGACCGCCGGACGGCTGCTGGCGCGCAACTCCGAGCGTCACTTGAAATCATCTCAAGAGATGCAGCAGCTCTTCGCTGACCTGCCTGAAGCAATCGCCAACACGATCGAGCTTTCTTCACGCCTCGAATTCACGCTCAACGATCTCGGCTATGAATTCCCCCGCTATCCCGTTCCCGAAGGCGAGACCATGACCTCGTTCCTGCGCGAGCGTGCCTGGGAAGGTTTTCGCCATCGCTATGGCCGCGCCGCTGTCGACATGCAAGCCCGCGCCCGCCGCCAGATCGAAAAAGAACTCGCGCTCATCGAGAAACTTAAACTGGAAGGCTACTTTCTTATCGTGTGGGATCTGGTGCGCTTCTGCCGTGAGCAAAACATTCTGCTGCAAGGCCGCGGATCGGCCGCCAACAGCGCTGTCTGCTATTCGCTGGGCATCACTGCCGTCGATCCCGTCAGCATGGAGCTTCTTTTTGAGCGCTTTCTATCGGAGGAGCGCGGCGAGTGGCCCGACATCGACCTCGACCTGCCCAGCGGTGACGAGCGCGAAAAAGTTATCCAGTATGTTTACCGGCGCTATGGCGAGCGCGGCGCAGCCATGACCGCGAATGTCATCACGTATCGCAACCGCATGGCAGCGCGCGAAATGGGCAAGACGCTGGGATTCGATCCGGAGACGCTCGGCAAAATTTCTGCCGCGGTCGCCACCTGGGAATTCCGCGACGAAAATGACGCACTGGACCGCCGTTTCCGCGATGCCGGACTCGACCTCAATCATCCCCGACTGCGCAAATATTACGAGCTGTGCCTCGCCGTGCAAGATATGCCGCGCCATCTCGGCCAGCACTCCGGCGGCATGGTCATCTGCCAGGGGCAACTCGATTCGGTCGTGCCGCTCGAACCCGCATCCATGCCCGGCCGCGTGGTGGTGCAGTGGGACAAAGAAGATTGCGCTGATATGGGCATCATCAAAGTTGATCTGCTCGGCCTGGGCATGATGGCTGTGCTCAAGGATTCGATCGAGCTTATTCGCAAACACTATGACGAAGAAGTCGATCTGGCGCATCTTCCGCAAGATGATCCCGCGGTGTATTCGGCTCTGCAAAAGGCTGACACTATAGGTCTGTTCCAGGTGGAAAGCCGCGCGCAAATGTCGTGCCTGCCGCGGCTGCAACCAAAACGCTTCTATGACATTGTGGTGCAGGTCGCCATCATCCGGCCGGGGCCCATCGTCGGCCAGATGGTGAATCCTTTCCTGCAACGCCGCCAGGGACGCGAAGAAGTTACGTATCCGCATCCTTCGCTCGAACCTGTGCTCAAACGCACGCTCGGCGTGCCGCTTTTTCAGGAGCAACTGCTTCGCCTGGCTATGATCGCGGCCAACTTCACCGGCGGTGAGGCGGAAGACCTGCGCCGCGCCATGGGCTTCAAGCGCTCGCAGGCGCGCATGAAGGAAATCGAAGCCAAGCTGCGTGCCGGCATGACGCACAACAAAATTCCGCTTGACGCGCAGGAAAAAATCATTCTTTCCATCACATCGTTCGCGCTCTACGGATTTCCTGAATCGCACGCCGCCAGCTTCGCGCTGATCGCGTATGCCAGCGCTTATTTGAAATGCCACTACCTCGCTGCATTCACCGCTGCCCTGCTCAACAACCAGCCGATGGGCTTTTATTCTCCGGCGACGATCACCAAAGACGCGCAGCGTCACGGATTGAAAATGCTGCCGGTGGATGTGACGCGGTCGGAGTGGATGTGCACGCTGGAGGCCGTCAGCCATCAGTCGTCAGCCGTCAGCAAAATCGCGTTACGCTTGGGATTGCGTTACGTTCGCGGGTTACGCGAAGAGGCTGCTCAGGCTCTTGTACGCGAGCGAATGCATGCTCCGTTTACTTCGATTCACGATCTCACCCGCCGTGTTCCGGAACTGCGCAAGGACGAACTCACCACGCTGGCGGAGATCGGTGCGCTGAATTCAGTAGCGAGTCCCGAGTCCCGAGTACTGAGTAAAACCCTTGCCCTCCAGACCTCCAAGCGCAAGCGAGGGGCAGAGGAATCTCGCGGTTTTACTGGCAACTGGCAACTGGGTACTGGCAGCTGCCTTACTCGGGACTCGGTACTCGGGACTCGGTACTCGCAGCTTCATCGCCGCGACGCGCTCTGGCAGGTCGAGCGCGCCGTGCGCAACTCCGGGCCGTTGCTCGAGCAACAACCCGAGCCCGATTCCTCTTCCCCACTCCAGCCCATGAACCACGAAGAACGTCTGGTGGCCGACTTCCACGGCACCGGCCTCACCGTCGGACCGCATCCCATGGCCTACCGCCGCGAATGGCTCAACGCCATGGGTATTTGCCGTGCCAGCGAACTGCGCGACCTTCCCAGCGGCAAGCGCCTGCGCATCGGAGGCTGCGTAATCACGCGCCAGCGCCCAGGTACTGCCAAAGGTTTTGTGTTTGTGAGTCTGGAAGATGAAACCGGAGTGGCCAACGCGATCATCACGCCCGATCTTTTTCACCGCAACCGCCTGCTGCTGGCCTCAGAGCGGTTTCTGGCGATCGAGGGAATTTTGCAGAATCAGGACAACGTGATTTCGGTCAAAGCAGAACGAGTGCAGCCCCTGTTCGTCACAAAAGCCGAAACCACATCCCACGACTTCCACTAAGCCGAATTCTAGAAACTCGAAACTGAGAACTGTCTCACGGCGGTCCCTCGGGCCCACCGCCTTGTTGCGGCGCGAATGGCAGCCTGACGGCCGCGCGCATGACCTCGCGCTCTTCCGGGGAGAACATCTTCTTGAACCGGTTGGAATCGATGAGCGGCTCGCGTCGCTCCGGAGGCATGGCGCTCAGGTCGCGGATCGCGGTTCTTACCATGGGCCGCCGCTCGGGTGGAATGTGCTGCATCCGGTTGAAGACGTCACGCGCCTGTTGCTTCTGATCCGGCGTCAGGTGCGCCCACCGGTCCATGTTGTCCACGATGCGCTGCTGTTGCCGCGGCGGAAGGCTCGCAAAATAGTGCAACTGCTGCCGCAAGCGCTGTTGCTGCTGAGGAGTCATGTGGCGGAATCCGGGATCGTTTTGCAAAGCGCGGTCCTGCTCACTCGGCGGCAGACCCTTGTAGCGTCGCAGCCAGTCCCCGGCATGCGCTTGCGGAGGGTGGGGCTGCGGATGATTCTGCGCCGGCGGACGTGCCTGCATAGGCCGGTAGTTGCCGCCCTGCGCCCGGCATGGGGAGAGAGACAGCACAACGGTCACTGCCGACAGCACAGCCGTCGCCATCCATCCCGTTATGACTTTCCGCATTCTCCCCGCCCTTGGGTTCTTTGAACTTGTGTCCTGCCACTTCGAACTTCCACTTTTCCCTTACGGATTCTCGACCACGTCGTGCTGCACTTGCAGATCATCCAGCAATTCGAACTCGGAATACAGATCGTGATTCTTCTCCAAAGCTTGCAAGTCACTTACCGCCGTGCCCGGTTGCTGCGCCTCATGCTGCGTCTCAATCGCTGCCAGTTCGCCACGGTCAGATTTGTAGATACCGCCGTCCTGCGTGAAGAACAAGCCCACACCAACTGCTATGAGCACGGTAAGCGCCGCGGCCAGCGCCGGACGCCGGAACCACGCCATCCAGCCGACTTGCGGCTTGGCCATCTCTTCCCGCAGACGCGCCTGCAGACGCACATCGAAATACGGCGACGGCTCCGGAGCCTGCCATTCATCAAGCAACGCCATCGTCTGCTTGAACTCTTCCAGCTTTCCCGCACACGCGCCGCAACCCGCCAGGTGCCCGCCGATCTCCGGCGTCACTTCCATCAGGCCAGATGCCAGGTCCGGCATCATCTCTCGAATCTCTTCGCACTTCATAACCATGTCCCCTTAACTTCTTTTTCCTACCGTTAGTCGCCAACTTTAATTGTCATCCTGAGCGGGACGCTTTTTGTCCCGCGAAGGCTCTCATACAAACTGTTTTAACTGTTCCCGCAAAGTCTCGTACGCCCGAAACAACAACGATTTCGTTGCCGACTCGCTCAACTTCAATACTTCGGCGATCTGCTTATAATCCATCTGTTGATACTTGTGCATGACCACGGCGAGCCGCTGCCGTTCCGGAAGCGCTTCCACTTTGCTCCGGATCGCCAGCATCCGTTCCCGCCGCACCAGCGCTTCTTCAGCCGTCATCCGGGAGTCGGCCACGTCCATCGTGGTGCCGCTTTCCTCATCCGGCTCGTCCAGGCTGGCCGTCACCTCCGGCCGCTCTTTGCGCGTGTCGCGCGCATGATTCACCGCGAGATTGGTCGCAATGCGATACAGCCATGTGGTGAACTTCGCGCTGGCTTCGTAACTCTGCCGCGAGCGGTACACCCGCAGAAAAACTTCCTGCGCCAGATCCTCCGCCGCGGCCGCGTTCCGCGCCATGCGGTACATAAAACTCACCAGCGGGCGGCGATACTTGTGCACGAGAAAGTCGAAAGCGGACTGGTCCCCCGCCTTCACCCGCAGCATGACCTCGGCGTCGGTGTAGCTTTCGGCGCCGGCCATCGCAGGTTCCAATGCGCCGGTTGGGCGAGGCCCAAGCGCGGCCATGAGAACCCCTCGGTCCATGGCGGCAGTGCTCACACTAGATCGAACCCCGTGCTGGGGGGAAAGTTGTTCTTTTTCTCGATGAGCCGAACTATCGGAAGTCCCCGCAGATGTGGGGGATACCGCCGGTCGAAGTGGCCTGTTTTGGTCCGGCATGGAGGTTACTTTAGGCACGCCGACGCGGGCGACCCGAACCCGCCCCTGCCGCTGCCGCCGATAGGCTATCACGCCCGCTTCCCCGGTCCAAACCCTCTTCTACGGATCGAACGACGGATCGGAACGACCTCGGTTCCAGTCCGCACCATACGGTTCGGTTGCTGGCAACCACCTTCAGATGTTTGAATAGGAGGCGGCTGCAGTCTAGAACCTCATGGGGCTTCAAGGAGTACGGCCATGGCCACAGTCTTTTCCGGACGCTACACGGCCCAACTAGAAGGACCCTTTGTCGTCTTCCTCATCGGGATGCGCATCAACCGCATCTTCGCCCTGCACCGGTGGACGAAGGTCGCGGCTGCCATGCCGCCCATGATCGCTGAACTCGAGCGCAATCCCGCGCTCGGCATGCTTCATGCGGAGTTCTTCGTCTACTGGCGCGGCCTCGGCGTTCTGCAGTACTGGAGGAGCTTTGACCACCTCCACGCCTACGCCCATGCCAAGGATGCCAAACACCTGCCGGCATGGGCGGACTTCAACCGGCGCATTGGCGGCGACGGCTCCGTCGGAATCTGGCATGAAACCTATACCATCCCGTCCGGCGGGTATGAGAGCGTCTACGCCAACATGCCGCGCTTCGGCCTCGCCCATGCCGCCGAGCACCTGCCCGCAATCGGACGTCTCCAGAGCGCCCGCTCCCGCATGGGACAAAGCGAGACGACTGACTCATCACCTTCGTTGAAGGGGTAAGCGCGAGAAATTTACTGACCTATCCCTAGGAAGACTTTTCCTGCAGAATTTGGGGCCGCTTTTGGATTTGAGGTCCGCGCTGGCCGTCGCCTGCTCGGACTGGCTCGGCCGTAGAATCGAAGCCTGGCGGGCAACGTTGAAACCTTCGCCAGCCGTCACCGAGCGGAGCAACCAGTTTGCCACGCGCGGGTGGTGCGTGCGGCGCAGCACAAACCACGCTCCACTCATCGCTCCCACGGCAAGCAGGCTGGCTCCGACCTGCCCCGGCACTCCAGCATGAACGAACGGCTTGGCCAGCGGATCGATTTCGTCATAGCCTCTCTGATAAAGGATTCTGGTCGTCACGCCGTCGGCCAGAATCTCTGCGCCTAGCCCCGCGAACGTCGCCCACGTTGCCTTCGATATCGGTGCATCCGGCAACTCCTGCCCACGCGCTCCTCCGATCACAAGCAAGAATACGACCGGAACCCACCGGATCATCGGATGACCACTCCCTACGGGTAATCATCGGTACGGTTGGGTTGACCGTTAGCGCGAGGCGCCCAGCTTCAAATCTTTCGTTCCTCAAATACTCCGGGTAGGTTGCGATTTCTTGAATCAAATTTGCTCGCAAATGTGGGCAGAATTCGCCTTTCATTCGCACCCACCCCCTTTATGGAAAGTTTACTTGACATTTCGTCTTGGAAAGTATACTTTACGGAAAGTTGGCTTGACATGACGCCGAACATTCAAAACCGGGTCAAGGAACTCCGCACCACTCGCGGGTGGACGCAAGAACAGCTTGCCGAAGCGGTGGGAGTCTCGCGGCAAAGTATCAACTCGATCGAGCGTGACCGTTATGTGCCCAGCCTTCCGCTGGCGCTGACCTTCGCGCGAGTGTTCGGCTGTTCCACCGACGAGATTTTCACCCTGAATGGTGACATGAAGCCGGGCGAAGCGCGGGAGGACGAGTAATGGTAATCCCACTTCTCGTATTAATCGGCAAGCAACTGAAGAAGGTTCCGATCCTCGGTAAGTTAGTGGACGAACGTTTTCTGACCTATCGCCGGCGCGCCCAGAGAATTGGCGGGTTAATCGGCTTCCTCGTCGCCGACATTCTTTTCGGCTACCGCTATTTCGTGAACCACATCCGGAGTTGGGATCTGTTGGCAGTCGTCCTGTCGGTAGCTGTGGTCTACATAGTCTTGATTGTCTGGTACCTGATCACCGAATAAGGAGGGAAAGGCGATGACGCTCACAAACACACTGAAGACCGCTGGAACCTCGGCCCTGCTGTCGCCCGAGCCCACAACGGATGAAAACAGCAAAATGTCATCAAGCCCGGTAAAAATCTTCGCCGGCAGTACGCAGGGGCCCATCGCGCCCTGGTGGCACACGGTTCTGGTGCTGCTGCCGGTGGCTGTCATGTCCGTCGCCAGTTGGCGCCAACATGGGTTTCCAAACGCACATTTACCAGGCCTCGGTGTACGGCTTTCGGGCTATTTCACGGTACTGGTAGCGGAGTGGTTCATGGTGCTTCTGATCTGGCTCGGGCTCCGGCGCCGCGGAATCTCAATCGGCAATATCGTTTCAGGCCGCTGGCACACGCTCGACGACTTCTTTCGGGACTTCGGAATTTCGATCGCGTTTCTTGTTGTGTCAATTCCGCTGTTAGGGATACTGGTTCATCTGATTGGGGGCGAAGCCCACAGCAACATGGCCGGCGTCACGCCCAAGACCATCGCCGAACTCATGGTGTGGCTGGTGCTCGCCACAACGGCCGGCTTCTGTGAAGAACTCATCTTCCGTGGATATCTTACCCGGCAATTGACCGCATGGACCGGTAGCACGGCGCTCGCTATCGTCCTGCAAGGGGTGGCCTTTGGCCTCGGACACGGCTACTACGGCAAGGCTATGGTGGCCGTCATGGTCCTTGGATGTCTGCTCGGCCTGCTTGCCCACTGGCGCAAGAGCCTGCTCCCAGGGATGCTGGTCCACGGACTCCAAGACACCCTCGGCGGCGTGGCCGCGTTCTTTTCGTAAAAGTGGCTTCGGCGGTAGTGGCCCCAATCTTCACCCGCTACTAGGGCGAGAAGAGGTATCAGATTCCACCGGCAAGAACCATGTAGAGACCGCCTTGGCTGTCCCGCAAAGCGAGCGAAGCGAGCGCCACAACCTATGTTCGAAAGACGATCCAGCAGCGTCCTAAACTGGAAGTTCAGGACACTACCAGCGCTGCAGCGAGCGCGAGTGGATCGGGAACTTGTGTATAATGATGAACTTACCGCATTATACGTGGGCGCTTAACTCAGCGGTAGAGTGCCATCTTCACACGGTGGAAGTCATAGGTTCGAATCCTATAGCGCCCACCATTCACCGTTCGGCACACTAACCCACGGCTTTGAAACGCGGCCCGGAACGAGTCACCTCAATCTGCCGCCACCTCCTGTACCTGCGGCTGGGATTGAATCGGCAGCTGCGCCATGGGCCCACGCAGCTCCGCTTCCAATGCGGCTAGTTGAGCTTCAATCTCTTCCGCGGCCTTGCGCTTGCGGATGACTTCATCGCGATACCGCCGCAGGAAGTAATCGATCGTCTCGACGCGGATCCTGATTGAGCCTGAGGGTTTGTTCTCGTCCAGATCCTTGAAGCAAAAGTACGGCGTGCCGGATCCTTCGATGATTCCTTCAACCACGCCATAAATGGGAGCATCGTGGCCGCACTTGAAGCTCGAAACCTCGAGCGCCACCAGATTGGGATGCCGTGCTGTGAATTTTGCGGCCCACACTTTGTGGTTCGTGCTGCATGAGTACGAGTTCTTCCAGGCGTCGGTGATGTCGAGAGGATGACTGATCACCCCAGCGCGCACCTCCTCGCCGAACAGACGCTCCAGCATGTCCTCATCGAGTGGCAGCGTGTTCTGCGAGAAAATGGGATAGCCCAGCTTCTGAAACTCCTCCATGATCTCTTGATTGAGTCCGGGATCATGGTGATACGGCCGACCCAACATCACGATGCCAATGCGGTCCTCGCGTTCAAGCTGGTCGAGCACCTGGCGCGCCTTCCGGCGGATCCCGTTCTCATAATCGGCGAGAGCTTTGAAGCCTATCTCAATTGCGCGATCGTTTTCCTCCTGTGACAATCCAAGGATCGGTTGCCATGGCTGCAGCATCTGGTGGGCAAACAGTTTGCGATCTGCGAAATTCAGCACCGGATCTACATACTTGACGTTGTGCTCGGCGAAGACATCATTCTCCTTGGTGAATGCGGCCTTCACTGTCTCCGGAGTTGCGGTAACTGTCGGGCAGGCATTCGCGCCGACAATCTTCACCAGCGGCGAAGTCAGCACGTCGTACATCGGGAAGAAGATGACGTTCAGCGGCTTCTTGCGATGTTTCTCCTGGATCAGGTTGTAGACGTGAGAAATGCCGATCTTGGCAGGGAAGCAGGGATCGATCGCGCCCCGGCTTGCTCCCGCCCGATAGAGATCGGAACTGGTGTAGTCGGAATAGACAATGTTTTCCGGCTGTACTCCAAGGCTCTCCAGGTATCCGTTGAAAAGCGGAGCGTAAGTGTAGATGTTCAGCACACGGGGAATGCCGACGCGGAGCATTTTGCGGTTCTCCATGAGGGGAATGCGCTCTTTCGCCGCCTTGTTCCAGAATTTCGCCACAGGAATGGGGTCAGCGACGCTCTTTGCATTCACCGGCCGGAAAACTTCGTGCGCGGCCAGGTCAACAAAGTTGGGGTGCTTGCCTTTGATATCATCCAGGCCTGCCTTGATGTCCTTCATGTCGTTCACATCTTCGACCAGGCCTTTTTCGCAGGTTGCGATGATCAGCCGCTGTTCCCCATGCATGAGCGGAACCTTGGTCACCTTCTGAATGGGAACGACGCTCATGTCGTCCTTGGGAACAGTTCTAATGTCAATGAAAGTGCGCAGACAATTGTTCTTGCAGAAATTGCAGCGCGTGGCCTCGTTGCGCGTGGTGCGGTACTGAATCTTCCGCACCGCATCCAAGCCGACAAACGTGGTTTCCTGGCCTTTGCGCCACAGGCGCAGCGATTCTGCTGCGGCGCCGATCGCTCCTGATTCGCCGCAGAACTCGTGGACGATAATCTCGGGTTTTCTGCCGGCGGCCCGGAAGCTGTTGTGAATGAAATCCACTTCCGCTTTCACCACCGCCATGTTGTTCTGCGTTCCGCCTTGCAGCACAAAACGCGTCCCCAGCGCAGCGAGATTGGGAATGCTGGCAACGTAAAGGAACACGTTCTTGGGCAGCACCGCCGCCAGACCTGCGAGGATTTCTTGCGCGCGCCAGCCCTGACGCTGAAAATTCACGATGTCCGATTGCATGAACACCGCGCAGCCGTAGCCGAAAACAGGCATGGACTGGGCCGAGAAGGCCAGATCGGCATATTGCTCGACGCCCAACCCGAATCCCTCGGCAGTGGACTGCAGAAAGTATCCATTGCCCGCGGAGCACTGCGTGTTCAGCTTGAAATCCTTCACCCGGCCGTTGTGCAGGATGATGATCTTGATATCTTGTCCGCCCACATCGACGATGACGTGCGGATCCTCGTAAAACTTGAGCGCCGATTCGGTGTGAGCGACGGTCTCGACCAGCGCCACGTCGGCGTGCAGGACGTCTTTCAAAATGTCCTTGGCATAGCCGGTAGTGGCCACTCCCAGCACTTCGAGTTTGGCATTCTGCGCTTCGACTTGTCCGCGCAGATTCTCGAACATTTCAATCGTGTCCTGGATCGGATTGCCGTTTGAAAGCTGGTAAGCCTTGCAAAGAATGTCGCCGCGCTCATCCAGTAACACGGCCTTGGTAGAAGTCGAGCCTCCGTCGATACCGATAAAGCCTCCGACTGTCTGGCCTTTCTGAAACGTCGCGGGAGTGAACTTCTTGCGGCGGTAGGCTTCCTTGAATCCGTCGAGTTCGCCGTCCTTTGAAACCAGGCCTTTCGCACCTGACTTGGATTTTTCCTCCTGCCGGCCGAATTCGATGTAATACACGAGCTGCTCGCAGCCCTGGTAGCAGCCGACGCAATCTTCTTCGCTCTTGCCGAATTCAATTGCACCCAGCGCCGCGAAGTATTGCGCGTTGTTTGGAACTTTGATCAGATCTTCGGGCTTGGCTCCATTGGGAACGGCAACCTTGCGTTCCTGCCACATGCGTGGAATGTTGGCCTGCCAGGCCTCGCGCATGCCTTTGATGAAGCTGTTTGGACCGCCGAGCAGGAGCACGTGTGGCCGAAGCGTGTGGCCACGCGTTAAGACGCTCAGATTCTGCAGCACGATCGCCTCAAACAGCGAAGCCATCAATTCGTCAGGCGGGGTTCCGACTTTCTGCAGGCTGTTAATGTCGGTCTCGGCAAATACTCCACACTTGCCCGCGACCTTATGCAGCTTGATTCCGTGATAACCCTGCAGGGCCAACTCGGCTACTGGAATCTTCAGTTTCGCGTTTATCTTGTCAATGACGGCCCCGGTGCCGCCCGCGCACTTATCGTTCATCGAGGGGATTTTCTTTTTGCGTCCGGTTTCGTCGTCGTCCTTGAATACGATGATCTTCGCGTCCTGTCCGCCCAGCTCAATCACCGAATACACCTCGGGATGGAGCTTTTCGACCGCCAGTGAAACGGCGGTGACCTCCTGCACAAACTTCGCGCCGATCTGATCGGCAATCCCGCCGCCACCGGAGCCGGTCATGAACATCCGGGTGTTGTGCCGGTTGATTCCGACCTCCGCCTCCATCCGGCGCAGAAATTCCAGGGTTTTCTCCGGTTGCTTGGTTTCGTGACGCTGGTAGTCCTGCCACAGAATCTCGTCCGTCGCGGCATCGACCGCCGTCGCTTTCACCGTCGTAGAGCCGACGTCGAGGCCCACCAGGTACTGCGTGTGATGGTTATGGGGCTTCTGATACGGAGCCGCGGCTATCTGAAATAGCTGAGGTGGCTTGTGATCATGTTCGGCAAGATGGTCGTGCATTTAATCTCTCCGATCAACTTTTGAACGACATATGAGACGGGCAGCGGCAAGCGGCGCCGCCGGTCAGATCGGTTAAGCGGCATTGGGAAGCGCTATGCCCGGCACGCGTGCGCGGCGCCACAGCCGGCTGCTCTTATCCATACGATCGCCGACATGGAGGATGAACTGCGCCGCCGTGCCGGCAATGCCTTTGCGATGCGGCACATGGTAGAAGGGCCGCTTCAATTCAGGATGCTCGGCGATATATTTCCGGATTTCGTCCAAACTCTTGCCGGTGGACTTGAGGCACTGTTCGAATTCCGTCTTGGCCTTTACTTTGGCTTCGCCCAGCGCCATCTGCACCCGGCTGTGTGCGTTGACCTCGCCCTCGCCAGAGGTTTCGATGGGAAGAAAGATCATGTCCTTGAACTTGTTGATGACGGCGGATTGAACTCCATCGGACTGCGATGACGGCATGCATCCGAACGGCTTCAACGCCAGCACCATGTGGCAGAGATGATGAACCGTGTAATACACGTTCTTCCCCACCTCAAGATGGCCTTCTCCGCCGCGCGCAAACTGGTTGTAGAAAGGATGAGCCATTTCCGCCAACTCCGTCTGCGGCACCAGGTGATGCGTGAGCCCGCCGAGATTTTTGATGGTCCGGTGATACAGGCCATTCCACATCCACTCGCCGACGCCGAGCCCCGTCAGCTTCTTGCGCAATCCCAAGTCATTGGCCAGATGCTTCTTCAGTTCCCACCACTTCGGATTCCGGTGCGGACGATTCGCCGGCCACTTGGCTTTGGACTGGGCTTTTGCCTGATACAGCAGGTACGCCACCCAGGTAGCGATCGGCTCGACCATCACCTGAGCGCCTTCGCGCTCCAGAAATTCGAACATGTGAAAGTTGCCATCGCCCTCGGTAATTTGCGCCCAGAACTCGCCCGTGATCTTCACTACGGGTTTGATCTTGGTGCGGTCGACTTCAATGCCGTCCATTTTTTCGCGGCCTGCGGCCAGGGCATTGAGATAGTCTTTGCCCCGCAGATGCTCGTTCATCTTGCCGAACACGTTAAACGTGTTGCGCAGAATCTTGTTGCGCTTAAACTTGGGCTTGGCCCAGTTCGGAGCCCGCTGCTCAATCTCAAACGATTTCCTGCTTCGAAGGTCGTCGCAAAGTCCGTCCACCGTTTCGCGAAACACCCGATCGGTCTCGCCCTTATTCACCTCGAACGGACGAATCTGGTAGATCATGTCGTTAAACACGTCGCCAAGGTGCATGGCATTGAGCATGCCGAATCCGAAGTCGATGGTGAACTTCAACCCGGGCTCGCCCGAAGCGGCTTTAATGCCGTCGCTGTCCTTGAATAGCAGCACGCGGAAGCCATCGAATCCGGCGTTCTTCAGCGCAAATCGATACTCGGCCTCATACATGCCGAAACGGCACGGGCCGCATGAACCGGCGGTGAAGAAGACATAATTGTCCAGAATGTCCTGGCGTGGAATGCCTTCCTTCTCCAGGAACTGGAGATACTGCACCAGATTCCCCACGGTGAAATAGGTCGGATTGCACTGCCCGTTGTTGCCGTATTCCTTGCCGATCTGGAATGCAGGCACGTCCGGCGCGGGTAGTTTCTCGCAGCGATATCCGCAGCCCTGGAAGACCGCGCGAATCAAATCCTCGTGCTTCCAGGTGAAGCCGCCGAATAGAATCGTCACGCGGCCGCGTTCTTCTGCGGTAAAGGCGCGCTCGATCGGACGGTGGAAGTGGTTCGACTGGTCAAGTCCGGCAATCTTCCGCAAGCGCATGCGCTCGGCTTTCAATCGCTGTTTAATTTCCGAGTCATTTTCAATCTGGACGAAATTCGTCGCCATGGGATCATCCTCCGGCGGTGTGTGGAATTTGAGCTGCGGCTCTGAAGGTGATTGTGGGTGGTGGAGGATCGCCGCTTGTGCCGCGGTTGGGCGACGTCCACTGAAGAGTTGTCTGTGCTTTTTTAAATATACCCCAACCACGGATGAAACAAGAACCCACTTATAGATTCTTTTGACAAAACTTCACCGCCCATTGTGGGTCGCCTGGCTGCGCCGCCTAATGGTGGGCTGTGCGAAGAGAGAGTTTTGCAGCCGGCGATAGAAAAGCCTCCCAAGGGAGGCCGCGTTCGTTGAAAGGATCTAAACAGTCTCGGATCTACACGCGCAAACCCCGCAGTTAACAGCGACATTGCGGTATTTTAGTTGCCCACCCGGCTCGCGCGAGTAAACGTTGATTATGAAGAGGGCCAGGTTCGAATCCCTATGGCGATATAGCGATTTGGCTAATGGATGTTCAGATCGACGTAGTAACCGAAGCTGGAGAGTGTGACTTGGTCGTTGCCCGGAATGTAGAAGCCGAACTTGCCGAGAGTTAAATTGCTTCCGGCCGGAGTCCAGCGGTCGAGAACTACCCAATTGTCTCCCTGCCTGATCTGGTGGAGGATCTCATTGGCGCCCACGCGGACTTGCAGCGTGTTGAAGCTCTTCTTGCCGCCCTTGTGGGGAATCTTGGTCTCTGCAGCTTTCTGTCCGTCCTTCACCACCGTGCGGTAGAAGTTGTTGTCGTCCATCTGGAAGAGCACGTAGTTGTTGACGTTGACGCAGTTGACCATCCACTGCAGGCGGTGACCCTTGTTGAGCATCGCGGAAAAGACAAACGTACCCGTTGTGGGAGTGACACTATACATCACGAAGTCGCCGCCCTTGCGAACGTACGAGCCTTTCTCCTGTTTCCAGCCCGCAGGATCGTCCCACTTCGACATGCCGCTGGGTGCAAGAGATAGATCCAGTGCGCGCGACTGACCGGCTGCAACCTCGACCGTTGCCGTGCGAGTGAAGTTGTCTTTCATCTTGGCCGTGAGAGTATAGGAGCCGGCTGGCAGACTGAGCGCCCCGCCGCTGCTGACTTTCGCTGAAGCCTCTCCTGCTTTGTTAATCGTTACCTGAGCATCGGCGGGCGTGAAGGTGATCTTCAACTCACCGGGGGCAGCTTCCAGCGTCGTATCTGTGGCAGTGAGAGATACGGCTTGTCCTGCCACAAAATGCTTTTTGATCTGTCGCGGCTTGAAGCGGTCTTTGCGAAAGTCAATGGTGTGATCTCCAGGTTTGACCGCCGCCACCGTGAGCGTGCCATCAGACCGCACCGTTCCAACCGGAGTTTGATCGATGAGAACCGTCGCCCCCGGGACTCCACCCTGGATTGTGAGCGAAGACGAAACCAGCGCGGGTTGCAGATTGAAGATGACCTTGGCCTGCTCGCCCTTGTGAAGCCGGATCTTTTGTTCCGGCAAATCCTGGAATCCGCTCTTCGAGACGCGCACAACGTATTCTTTGAGTTCGAGATTGGGGATGCGCAACCGCCCACCGTCGGTAGTCTGCCGCTGAAGTTTTCCGTTGAGAAAGACTCGTGCATTGTCCTGGCCAGTGATCACGACGAGTGTGCTCAGGTCCTGGCCTGACTCCAGGAAAGCATTCAGGATCGGCCCAACTCCGGCGTCAACGTCGAGTTTGTATTCATCGCCGCCGCGAGCCACCGCGAGCTGATGTGCGCCGGCGGAGATGGAAGGAATATCGAGACCGTCCGCCGGCACAGCGAGCGCAGGCTGGCCATCAAGACTCACCTTGGCGGCCGAGTCGCTGGAATACACGTGCAGGTGATCGGCCATGCCGCTCACAACCACCGCCAATACGCCTTTCGAATCGATGGGGCCTTTGATGAGTGGAGCAGCACCCGCATTGGCTGAGAATGTGAAGGAAGCGCCTCCTTGCGGCCCTTCGAATTTCAGCGTATGTTCGCCCGCTGGAATTTTGTCGAGAGACCACTGACCATCCTGAAATTCGGCGGGCGGCTGATCGTCGAGTGTGACTTTTCCCGTCCCCGTGTCCGACGACAGCCTCACTGCCGGCAGAGACGGCGCTGGGGGCGGCGTTACCGGGGCCGTGACCACAGGCGTTGCCGCTTCCTGTGGCGGGGCGGCCGGGGCCGCGCGATGCTCTCTCACGAACAAAAACGCTGCTCCTGCAACGACGATCACAGCAGCGGACGCCAGGATCATCGTTGTGTACCGCTTCGGTGATCCCGCTGGCTGCTTGGCGGGTTGCTTAATACCCGAAGCCGAAGCCGGCGCTTTGGGCGCGCTTGTCGGAGGCTTCGCCGCGGCAACAGCCCCTGGTACAGATGGCGAAGGAGGAGGCGACGCGGGCAGAGCAGGGTCCGCCGCCGCAGCCTCAGACACAACAGACGCCGGCGGAGTAGTGGGAGTTGGACTTGCCCCAGGCAGAATCACGGAAGCATTGCTGGTGACCTCCAACGAAGACTGCGGCACGCTGGCCGGCGGTGGAGTGTGGTACGTCAGCGTAGCGCTTTCGCTGACAGGCGATTGCGTTCCAATCTTTCGGTCCACTTCCAGCAAGCCGAGGCGATGCAATATCCCATTTGCAACCGAGAGAACTTCTCCATCCGCCGGATATTTGTCGGCCACACTTCCCACGCGTTCGCCTAATGCTTGCTTTGACTCGGCATCTGCTGCGGCATCGATTTCGCTCTCGATGCGCCGCAGTTCTTCCAGATCGCGGCGGCGGAGTTGACGGCGCTGCGTCTGCAGGTCACGTTGCACCGTCTCCTGAATCTGAGTCAGGCGGGGCTCGCGCGGATAAACCGACAATCCCTCTTCGATGCGCGACAAAGCTCCCGCAAAATCGGAGGTAGTCTGCAGCTTTCGCGCGTGCGAAACGCATTCCTCGACGAATGTCTCCTTCTTCTTGTCGAGGATCAAAGTGCGGATGGTTTTGGACATGGGATGCGCTGGATTCAATTCCAGCGCTTCACGAGACAATTTTTCCGCTTCCCGCCAATCGTTTTCGACGATAGAGTGTGCGTACTCCACCAGGCTGTTAGCCAGCACGGCGCGAGCCAGGGAATTGTTCTCATCCATCTCATAGGCTTCGCGCAACAACTTAATCCCCTCGGGTGATTTGTGCTGCGCACACAACTCCTGGCCTTCGGTCATCAGGCGGTGGGCTTCGGTTTTTCGCTTGATGCCATCCTGCGCGAGCTTTTCGAGTTCGGTGAGTTCTGCATCGTTGGGAAATTCGGCAGTTGCGCCTTGCAGCAAATCCAGTGCGCGGGCGTAGTCGCTGGAATGCAAACAGGTGTCAACCTGCTCGACCAGACGAGTTTTCGATTCAATCCGCGCCTGCTGATCGCGCCGCTTCTGCAAGCGTTCAACCTCGAAGGTCAATCCCGGATACTGGTTGTAGATCGTCCGCAGAATTTCCCAATCGTTGAGAGCGTCGCCATATGATCCCTGCTCTTCGTGAAGATGCGCGCGGGCAACGATGGAGTTGACCAGGTCGCGCTTGTCCTGCACCAGCCGGAACGCGCGCTCGAAATGCGATTCTCCGGGATGGAGATCCATCGCCTCGCGCAGAATGTTCACGCGCTTGTCGAGATCCGGCTCCGCTTCCACCTGGCGATCGACCGACGCGACGAACGCCGAAAGCTCCTGGCGCTGCTGCTCCTCGATGTCGTACTTGAGAGCCTGAAAGATGGCGTTGCCCGGATACTTGGCGAGGTAGGTCTGGCAGACGTCCGCGGCCTTGCGGAAGTTGTGCTCGGTGAGGAGCCGGCGCGCCTCCGCATACGCCGTATTCATCGCGTCGTGCTCGGAGCGGACTTCATTATAAAAGGACTGGTAATTGGCGCCGCTCTCGCGGTTGATGGAATCCGGAGCGCGCCGGTCGAGGTCGAGCACTACGCCTAGTTTTGCCAGGGCATTGCTGACGTCGCCTTTATGCCACGCGTCCATGGCGGCGCGGTGCAGTTGTTCTTTCTCCTGGCGGAGCTTTTTGTACTCCTGCTCCTGCCGATCAACCTCAGCCAGCAACTGCAGGGCACGTGCTTCCTGGGGCTTGAGTTGAAGAACATTCTGCAATGCCTCGCGGGCATGAGCATAGGCGTGATTGTCGATGTGCTGCCGCGCCAGGCGATACCAGTTGTCGATCTGCCGTTCGCTGCGCCGGTTTTCAATCCGGCTCTTCAGAGTCAGCGCGGTGGCATTGTCGGGCTCGATCTGTAGAGCTTCCTGCAACTTCTGTAGAGCGAGCGGATCCTCTTCTTCCTCAAATCGAGCGCGAGCGGCATCGAGCAACTGAGAAAGCGTTTTCCGCCGGACCGCGCCGTCGAGTTGGCGGCGTAGCGATCCAATGGTGGTGTCCATGTGGCCTTCCGCCTCGAGTTCGCCGAGAATTTCTCCGGCAAACTGAAAGTCGCCTTCTTCCAAAGCCTTGGTGGCGCGCTGCAACCGGGGGCGCGTGCGCTCGGGATCGAAGAACTCGATGGCCTCGTTGCGCTGCGCCTTGCTCAGCGTGTCGCCGAATTCGCGCGCGCTGGCGAAGCGATGCCACGATTGCTTCGCCATCGCCTTGTGCAGCACGCGGCTCACGGGCTGGCTCACCGTTGAATTTAGTTCCGTCGCGAGCGGTGGGATGTGACGGAGAATCGCGTCGACAACTTCATCGGCGCGGGCGCGCTGGAATGGATTGCGGCCGGTCATGGCTTCGTAGCAGACCACGCTGAGCGAAAAAATGTCGGAGGCCGGCGACAACGGCTTCAATTCGATCTGCTCGGGAGACATGTAGAGCAGAGTCCCTTTTTGCGCGCGCGTGGTGTGCGCATCGGCCATGTGCGCCACGCCAAAGTCAATGATCTTCACCGAGTCGTCTTCCATCACGAAGATGTTGCTCGGTTTCAGATCGCGGTGGATCAGACCACGTTCGTGTGCAGCCTGCAAGCCGCGGCAGGTCTGGGAAATGATGTCGATCGTCCGCTCCACCGTGAGGCGATGGCTGGCTTTGCGAATGAAGTAGTCGAGCGTCGTGCCGGGCAGCAGCGGCATCACGAAGTAGGGCTTCTTCTTGCCGTCTTCCTCGAATTCGCCGATGTCGAAGATCTCAACGATGTTGGGATGGCTCATGGAAGCGAGCACATCGCATTCTTTGTAGAACAACTGCAGCGAAGCGGGGTCGGGAATGTCGAGGATGGTCTTGACGGCAACTTCGCGGCGCACGACCGTGTCGTAGGCGCGGTAGACCAGGCCCATGCCGCCCTGGCCGAGGACCTGCCGGACCTCGTAGCGGCCTGCCAGTTTTTTCGGGGAAGACGGGGTATCCATGGCGCGCCCCAGTGTGGGGCTCTAGCATCTTAATCGATTTGGCCGAAAAGTGGAGATGCTCATGTGGCGACGACCGCCTCGGCTGTCCCGCCAAGCGAAGCGAGGCGGCGCTTCCTAGAGGCCGGCAGACTAAGACACTCCGGTCAGTCATCCAGAGGGCGTTTCCTATCGGTAAATCAGTGAGAGCGAGAGCGCCCCTTCGCGAGTCGGTTTCTGCTACGGCGGACGGAAATTTTCGGGATGAAAACATCCGCAGGAAGTTTGAACCGGGCGCTCAATTTCCGCACTTGTTCCAGGGTGAGACTTCGCTGACCTGTCATGAACATCGAAACCGCGCTCTCCGAACCAAATTGAGGAATCAGGTCACGCTGGGTGAGGTTCTGCCGTTCCATAAGAAACCGAACGACGGAAACTGGATCGGCCGCAGGAATGGGGTAATGCTCCTGCTCATAACGTTCCACGAGCAAGGTCAGGAGTTCGATGGCTTCCACTTCAGACACAGAAGGATCTTCCAGCGCCGTCAGCCGGAAGAGAGCGTCGGTATACATTTCAAGTTCCACATCGTTGTGGATGACGCGGGGGGCGCCGTGCGCAATCATTTTCGCCGGGTTGGCCAGGGCTGTGCTCATGGTCTTGTAGAGAGTTTCCGTTTCCTACTTCCCAGTGTGCTGACTCTCCCGATCGAGTCCGACCCGTCGTCGGTCACCAGCAGCGAGCCATCCGGCGCCACCGTTATGCCCACGGGGCGTCCCCGCGGAGGAGATCCCTGGCGTACGTTACCAAAGGACATGGCCTTTCGTGCCTCCTGCCGCTGTTGCGGGTGCATCCAATTTGGGAATAGAAACGTTTTAGGAGTCCAAAGTATTGCAGTCCCTCCCCAATCTCGGCACAGCGAGGTCACCTATTGATTTTGGACATGGGCGCTCCGGCTATAAGCGGAATGGGCGATGGCACTACCGCACGCGCCGAAGATTTGTCGAGGTGACAGATGGGGAGCTCGCATTAGAGTTAGAGAGGCGCGGTTACGAGATTTTGTATCCGGGACATGAGTGTGCAGATAGGCCACACTTGCCTTGTCCGGCATGCGAGAGAGCTAAACTTTAGGGAAGGTCATGAGGCTAGCCAAGACATGGGTGAAAAACATTTGATCGTCAAAGGCGGTCAGCCGGTAGATTATCCGGGCTGTTGGATAATTAGTGGACGGATGGAAGATGAGACTGACGGCTGGGGCGTCTTTCGGAAGCCAGATGGAACCTATTGGCAAATTGCGCAGGAGGACTTCTTCCCACGCACTGGCGGAACTCTTCGCGTAGACCTTGGCGAACAAATTGTTGACGAAAAACAGCTGGAGGAATGCAGAGGGTATTACACGCAATTGCAACAACAGAGGTACAGAGTTGAGGTGTTCGACTGTCCGCAGAGGGGCTTCCGAACTTTTGTTAACCGCAAATCCGCGGAGGAGCACCGTGAGTGGCTCATCAGAAACGGCGTAAGCGATGCCAATATTCGCGTTGTGACAATTGACAAGGATGTGTGAAGCGGAAAGCCTGCCCGCTCTAACTTACAGTTCCATTCACTTCCCCGCGTAGCTGACCCTCCAGATCGAGTCCGATCCGTCGTCGCTCACCAGCAGCGAGCCATCGGGAGCTACCGTTACGCCCACGGGACGTCCCCACACATTGCCATCGGGCAGTACGAAGCCGGTGAGGAAGTCTTCATACTCGCCGCTGGCGTGGCCGGTCTGGTGCAGCGGCACGCGGATCACTTCGTATCCCGCGCGCACGGTTTTATTCCAGGATCCGTGTTGAGGCGAGAAAATGTCCCCCTTGTATTCGGCAGGGAATTGCTGGCCTTCGTAGAAAGTCAATTCCAGCGAAGCGTTGTGCGGCTGCAGCAGCACGTCTGGCACGATCGCCTTGTCTTTCAATTCCGGATGTTTGCCCGCATGCCGCGGATCCTGATGCCCGCCTATGTACCACCAGGGCCAGCCGTAGAATCCGCCTTCCTGCACGTGCGTGATGTAGTCCGGAACGAGATTGTCGCCCAGCGCATCGCGCTCATTCACTGAGCACCACAGTTCGCCGGTTTGCGGATCCACCGCGATCCCGCCCCCGGCGTTGCGAATGCCGTAGGCATAGACGCTCAGTTGGCAGTTCGCAGGGTCGCAGACAAGAATATCGGCGCGGTTCTTTTCTTCCGGATGCGTGTCGGGGTCGTTCACGTTCGAGGCCGAACCTACTGCAACAAACATTTTCTTGCCATCGTTGGAGAACGCTACCGCGCGCGTCCAATGCCCGCCACCACTCGGCAAATCGGCGATATGCTGCGGCGCGCCGGTCGCCTTCAAATCGCCGTTGTGATACGGGATGCGAACAACTTCGTTCGTGTCACCGACGTATAACCACTGCGGATCAGGTCCCGGAGGGTAGAACGCCAGACCGTAGGGACGCTTCAGGTCAACGGCGAACACGGCTGACAACTCGGGTTTCCCATCGCTGGTCATTCCGCGAAAGATTCGGATGCGTCCGGCATCGCTTTCCGTAAGAAAAATGTCGCCGTTCGGAGCCGTGCGCAAGTTTCGGGGATTATCAAGCCCGGCGGCATATAGTTCTACTTTGAACCCGGGAGGCGCCACCGGCCAAACATCTTCCGGTCTTGCCACCACTTCCGGACCGTTGCTCGCCGATCGCGTTGCATACGGCTTCGGCAGATCGTTCGCCGTGATCTTGCGGAATGTTCCCGGCTTCTCGTAACGGAAGTCAGTAAATGGAGGTGTGGGCGGCGGGTCTTTTAGAGTACTTATGTAATGAACACCTGATCCGCTCGATTCCGAGGCAACGCCGCCGGCTACAAGGGCGATCTGGGGCAGCCCCCACGACTTCACAAAGGTGACGATTTGCCAGCGCTGTTTTGCCGGCAACTGCGCCCAAGACGGCATGCCGTTGTCTTTGTCGCCTTTGGTAATGAACCAAAAGACTTCGCCTGGCGTGGTCGTCTCAAGCTTACCGTCAACCAGTGATGGAACATCGCCGGCGCCTTCTCCGCGCTTGCCGTGGCACGAGAGGCAATTGCGTGCGTAGAGCCTCCTGCCCGCGGCAAGTGCCGCAGGCTGGCCTTCGTACGGATTTTTCATTTCTTGCGCCGAAGCGGGCGCATTGTGGAAGTTGGCGTCTACATCGGCTGCGAGTAGAAACGCTGCAGGCAGCAGAATGGCCGCCGCGATACGAGCGCATGAATTGGCAAACGAGCGCATAAATCCTCTTGGATGATATTTCGCCCTTAAGTTTGGATGCACCGGGGCTGCGCTGGGATTTTCGGAAGATTTACTTCTCTGTGGGTTTGCCTTTCGTGATCTGGTCGTACCAGAGGCGGTGATGGGTCTTCGCCCATGCCGTGGAAACTTCTCCACGAATGATGGAAGTGAAACCGCCGCGGACCATGGCCGTGCCCATGTAAACGTGAATAATGAAACCGCCGATGGTCGCCAGCGCCGCGGCCACGTGTACCGTGACCGAGAGATAACGCAGCCAGCGCAGGCTCCAGGGAATGTCTTCCACGAACCACAGGCCAATGCCTGAAATCAGCAACAGAATGATTCCATAAAACATCAACCAGAAAAATAATTTCTGGCCATAGTTGAAGCGGCCTTCGGGTGGAAGATGCTGGTCGTCGTTCTCGATGTAGTGCTCGATCGCCTTCTTCCAGCGCAGGTCGGCTTCGGTCGTAGCCATGTCGCCGTGCCACATGGCGTACATCAAGAATACAGACACGGTGAAGGCCAATCCTAACCAGGGATGCCAGAAGCGCGCCGTCGGCCCGCCGCCCACAACCGCGGCCAGCCAGTACATGTACGGCGACCAGAATGCCAAGCCAGTAATCAGGCAGTAGGAGTAAGTCACAGCGGCGAACCAGTGGTTGATGCGCTCGGTCAGCGTGTAGCGGAGGATCCGTTCTCCCGGTTCGCCCGTGGTGCGTGGCGAGGAAATGGCTTGCGAACTCACCGTTGGCCTCCGTTCTCGTGCTTCTCGGTGTGCACTTCCTTCGGACCATAGCGGAAGTAGTGCAGCGTGACCCCGATAACGCCGAAGAGCATGGCGAGATTTCCAATCCACTTCGCCGGACCCTTCCAGAACTTCACCACCCACGGAATGTGCGGATCTTTCGGCAACCCTCCATAAGCTTCAGGATTGTTTACATCGTGCAGCACATAGATGACGCCCGTCCCGCCCACGCCCGCCGGATCATAGACGCCCGCCTTCTCGATGCCGTAGTTCTCGCGCAGCTGCCTGGCGCGAGCCTCCGCCAGACCCACCATGTCATCCTTGGTCCCAAAGTGCAGACAGCCCGTGGGACAGGACTTGATGCACGCCGGTTCCAAGCCCTCGCTCACGCGGTCGGAGCAGAGCGTGCACTTGAACATCTTCTTGGTCGCCGGATTGAACTTGGGAATATCGAAAGGGCATCCGCTTACGCAATATCCGCAGCCAATGCAATTCTGCTGCTGGAAATCCACGATGCCGTTGGTGTACTGCACGATCGCGCCATCTGCGGGGCAGGCCGCCAGGCAGCCCGGATCGGCGCAGTGCATACACTGGTCTTTGCGCATCAGCAGCGTGATGCTGCCATCTTCGCGCTCGTGCTCGTTGAACTTGATCAGATTCCAGTAATTCCACGCCGTCGATGGCATGGTCTGGTAGCTGTTGTCGAACACCGTGTCGGTGAACGTGTAGCCGTTCCACTCGAGGCAGGCGACTTCGCACGCCTTGCAGCCGATGCACGTGGTGGTATCGACCAGCTTGCACACCAGTTCGCCGCGCTCCACGTTCTCGCCGGGAGCGGGCCCAGCGTGGCCGGAAATCCTCTTAACCGATAGTGTCGCCTGGCTCATAGAATCATTTTGTAATTTGGTAATTTTGTAATTGGGTAATTTGAAACCTCACGATGCGCTGCGCACGGCGGTTTTCAAATTACAAAATTACCAAATTACTCAATTACCAAATTTCCCTTCACGCTTTCTCCACCTTCACCATGAACCCCTTAAACTCCGGCGTGTAGGCGTTCGGATCGACCACGGTCGGCGTGAGCCGGTTCAAAATTGTCCTCGCGTCCTTGCCGGCGTCTTCCTGAATGCCGCGATAACCCTGGTGAATGGGAATCCCGATCTGATAAACCTTCTTGCCATCGATATTCATCGGCTTGATGCGCTTGGTCACGAACGCCTTCGCGATGTAGTAGCTGCGCGCGCTCGTGATCTTCACCTTGTCGTTGCCTTTGATCCCCAAGTCATTCGCCAACTCCACCGGAATCTCGATGAACGGCTCCGGAATCAGCTGCACGTTCATCGGATTATTTTTGGTCCAGTAGTGGTAATGCTCGGTCAGACGATACGTTGTGCAGATCACGTTGAAGCCGTCGCCGGGCGTCGAGTACTTATCCGCGGGTGTTTTGAACTTCTTGACCACGGGATTATTGGACTGGTTGGGATGCAATGCATTTTGCACCGGGCTTTCAATCGGCTCGTAATGCTCGGGGAAGGGACCATCGGCAAAGGCGGCCAGCGGACCAAAAATTCTGCCCACGCCCTCGGGATTCATAATGAAAGGCCCCATATGATCCTTGGGGTTCGAATCGGGCTTGAAGTCCGGAACATCGTTGCCCTGCCAAACTTGCGCTGACTCGTTCCACCAAACTTGTTTCCGTGTGGAATCCCAAGGCTTGCCCGCAGGATCGCAGGAAGCGCGGTTGTACAAGACGCGGCGGTTCGCAGGCCACGACCACGCCCAATTCTGGTAGATACCCAGGCCTGCCGGATCTTCCGTGCCCCGGCGAGCCATCTGGTTGCCGGCCTCGGTCCAGCAGCCGGCGTAAAGCCAGTTGCCGCAGGCGGTGGTGCCATCATCTTTGAGCCACGCGAATCCCGGCACCTGCTGACCTTTTTTAATCGTGACCTGCGTCTTCGGATCGGTGAGATCCGCCAGCGCCTTGCCATTCATCTCTTTCGCCAAGTCGCCGAGGGCGGGATGCTGCGGATTGGTGTATCCCCACGTCAACTTCAGAATCGGGTCGGGAAACTTGCCGCCCTGCGTCTGATAGAGGTCGCGCAGCTTCAAGAAGATTTGCGCGACGATGTCCTGATCAAGCCGCGCCTGCCCCGGCGGCGGAACGGCCGCGTACTTCCACTGCAGCCAGCGGGCCGAGTTGGTCATCGAGCCATCTTTTTCCGCGAACCCCGCGCAAGGCAGGCGATAGACCGTCGTCTGAATATTCTTCATTTCATCGGCGGTGATTCCCGGAGAGCGCCAGAATTCGCTCGTCTCATCGGGATAAATTTCTCCAACTACCAGGAAATCAGCCTTCTTCAACGCCTCGATATTTTTCTGCGAGTCCGGCCCGATCGCTACGCCGTTCATGCCGAACGCGAACAATCCCTTGACCGAACCGCGATACATGTTGTCCCAGATCTGCGTCCAGGAATAATTGCGGTCCACCTTCGGCATCCAGTTGAAACAGAAATCGTTCTCTTTCGTGGCCGCATCGCCGAAAAAGGATTTCAATTGAGACACGACAAACTTCGGCGTGTTCGACCAGTAATTGAACGAGGCCCAGGGCTCGGGTTTGGAGGCCGTGGGCGTGATGCGCTTCAGATAGGCCGCCAGGTCAGTGTCGGTCGGATTCGGAACCTTCAAATATCCGGGCCAGATGTCAAAGACTCCGCCCATATCGGTTGCGCCCTGAATGTTGGAGTGGCCGCGGAGAGCGTTGACTCCGCCTCCCGCGCGTCCCACATTGCCCAGCAGCAACTGCAACATCGCGGCCGTGCGGATGATTTGCGTGCCAAAGCTGTGCTGCGTCCAGCCCACGGCGTACAAAATGGTGGCGACTTTTTTCGTGTCGCCATCTTTGCGGATAGAGGTGTAAGTGTCCGCCGCCTTGATGAACTGATCTTTGGGGATGCCCGTGATGCGCTCGACCATCTCGGGCGTGTAGCGCGAATACTGCTGCTTGAGCAGTTGGAACACGCAGCGCGGATGCTGCAGCGTCAAATCATAGGCAACTTTGCCGGGCAGTGGCGGTAAGACCACGGGAGCATTCGAAGCTGAAGCCTTCGCGCCTGCCGGGCCCATGCCCTGGAGACCCTGGCCTGTGAGACCCTGGCCTGATTGCTGGTGCGTGCTTCCTCCACTCCCTTGCGGAGCTGCCGCTCCAGCGTGCGCGGCGGCATGGCTCGGAACATGGCCCGGAACAACGCCGCCAGAATCATTTCCTTCTTCGTACGTCCAGGTCGAGCGATCGTACGTCTGCGACTGCGGATCGAAGCCCGAGTACAGGCCATCCTCTGGCAGCTTGAAACCTTCCTTGACGATAAAAGCCGCGTTCGTGTAGTTGACCAGATAATCGTGCGCGACGCGATTATTCTCGATGGCGTAGCGGATCACTCCCCCCAAGAACGCAATATCTGACCCCGCGCGAATCTGGCAAAACACGTCGGAAGTGGCCGCCGTCCGCGTATACCGAGGGTCAACGACGATCATCTTCGCGTTGCGGGTGCGCTTGGCTTCAATGGCCCACTTGAAGCCGCAGGGATGGTTCTCGGCGGGATTCCCGCCCATGATCAACATCACATCTGCGTTCTTGATGTCGATCCAGCCATTCGTCATCGCCCCTCGTCCAAATGTTGGTCCCAAACTTGAGACCGTGGGGCCGTGTCAAACCCGGGCCTGGTTTTCAACATAGGTCAGGCCCATACTCCTCATGGTTTTTACTACAAGGTAATTAAATTCGTTGGTGTCGGTGCAGCCGCCAGTAAAGGCAATGCTCTCGCAGCGGTTCACGGTGCGGCCCTGCGCGTCTTTCTCGATGAAAGTATCGTCGCGTGTCTTCTTCACCCTCTGCGCGATCTCGTCGATCGCCTGCGTCCAGGCAATGTCTTCCCAATGATCGGAGCCGGGCCGGCGCACCTGCGGCTTCAGCAGCCTCCGCTCGTTCATGATGTCCTGCTCGAGCGATGCGCCCTTGGGGCACAGAGTGCCGCGATTGATGGGATGGTCGGGATCGCCCTCAACGTGAATCACCTGCGGCGTGACGTTCTTCGCCTTGTCGCCGATCGTATAAATGAGGACGCCGCAACTCACCGAACAATACGGGCAGGTGGATCGCGTCTCGGTGGCGCGCGCGATTTTGAGTTCTTTGAGTTGTGCGACGGCGGGAGTCAGATCGAATCCCAGAATCGAAAAGCCCGCTCCACCAACCAGCGCGCCTTTAATGAAGGTTCTGCGGGAAAATTCCATTGCGCATCCTCCGACTGCTTCGTATCACAAGCCGAACGGACTGCACCCCAAATTTGCAGAGAACTATAATCCCACGCGGCACCAGAGTCAATGCCGGAAAATCTGTAGGTGTTGCGGGGCAGATCCAGCCACAAATCCTTCACCACAGAGTCACCCTTCGGCTCCGCTCAGGGCAGGCTCCGACACAGAGAAATTCTTGGGGTCCTGTTTTTCCATCTTCTTTCGGTTTTCTCTGTGCCTCTGTGGTGAAGCCGTTGCATTTGCTTGCGGCGAGCCCAAGCCCCATAATCGCCCGGTGCCCATTACTCCCTGGCAGCAGCGCATCCGCCGCGCGGAGCATCTCGCCGCTAAACATCCGTTTGCGGCGGAGATCCTTGGCTTCTACATCCACGTAGCGCGTTTTCAAGAGGACCTTTGCCAGCGCCTCGAACGTGAAAGTAGCGCCGGCGTCCCGCCGGCTGTCCCTTCGGCAAGCTCAGGGCAAGCTACGTGGGCGTCCCGCCCACTCTTCGGCCAGCGAGACGCTGGCGCTACACTAGCCGCCTTCCCGCAATTCCTCTCGCTCGCAGAAGAGCATGGCCCCGCCCGCCTCGCCCAGGTAGCGCACAACCTGCGCAATTCCAACCCCAACACCTGGACTGACCTCTTCACCCAATGCTGGAACAATATCGACCCTCCCACTGATCCCCAGGAATTCCTGGTGCTGGCATTTCTTCAACCCGCCGCCGAGTTCGCGCGCTCCCAAGCCCGCCTGCAGCTTGACGGTTACACCCATCCTCTGTGCCCGTTCTGCAATCGCAAACCTGCCAACGGCATCCTGCGCCAGCAGGGCGACGGCGGCCGCCGCAGCCTGCTCTGCGGGTTCTGCCTGACCGAATGGGAGTTCCGCCGCGTCGTCTGCCCCGGATGCGGCCAGGAAGACCACGCTAAGCTTCCCGTCTACACCGCCGAGGAGCTTCCCTACATCCGCGTCGAATGCTGCGACACTTGCCAGACCTACATCAAATCCATCGACTTCACCAAAAACGGCCTGGCCGACCCGCTGGTCAACGAACTCGCTTCCGTTCCGCTCAACCTCTGGGCGCAGGAGCATGGATACGCCAAACTCCATCCCAACCTGCTTGGCATGTGACGCAAGTAACCATGGCCCCGCGCGTGACCTTGTAACTTTCTTGGTGCCATACAACCTTCCCGCCCTAAAACTTGATCAGAGTGCATAAAAGCAAGCGAATTAATCTGATAAGCTTGAGGGAATACCCAGCACCCAACCCCGGCCCCAGACGGAGTGTTTCATGCGATTTTGGAAGCTTGCTCTACCCCTGCTAGCCTCAACTCTGTGCCACGCCGCACAATCCGACCGCATCAGTGGACCCATCGATTCCAGCCAGATGGTCGTCCTGCCCGGCCATGTCAATCCCAATGCGAAAGCGCAAAATGACCAGGGCACGGTGCCGGGGTCGTTTCTGCTTAACCATGTCACATTGCTCACGCTGCCCACCCCCAGCCAGCAAAAGGCGCTGGCCCTTCTCGTGACTGAACAGCAGGATCCAAAGTCGCCCAATTTTCACAAGTGGCTTACTCCCGAACAGTACGCGGACCGTTTCGGCCTAAGCCAGAGTGACGTTCAGAAAATTTCGGTGTGGTTAAAATCGCAGGGCTTAACCGTCGTCAGCGTCGCTCGCGGACGCAATTGGGTCGTCTTTAGCGGCACGGCAGCGCAGGTCGAGAGCGCCTTCCGAACCCAAATCCACCGTTACAGCGTGAATGGCGAAATGCACTTCGCCGCTGCAAATATGCCCTCGATCCCGGCGGTACTCTCGCGCATCACCACGGGAATCCGTGGATTGGATGACTTCCGGCCGAGGCCGATGAACGTTAGAAAAGCCGTATTCCAAGCCCAAAGGCCGCACCCTGATTACTTCGACAGCAACTACCAGATTCCGGATTTTCTAGCTCCCGGCGATATCGCCACTATTTATGATATCAACGCTCTCCACATCGCAGGAATTGACGGCAGCGGCCAGAAGATTGTGATCGTGGGCGAGACTGATGTTTACCTGGACGACCTCAACGCCTTCCGTACCGGTTTCGGATTGCCGTTAATCAGCGGTTGCAGTACAAACTCGAGTGGCGTTATCACCGCCTGCGATACCAGCAATTTTCAGTATGTGTTGAACGGCGGCGATCCGGGCGTTTCTCTCTACGACCTGACTGAGTCAGATCTGGACCTTGAGTGGTCAGCTGCGACGGCCCCGGGCGCGAAGATCATCTTTGTAAATACGGCGATCTCGACCAACGTTAATGGCGGCGGTGTTTTTGATTCTTACTACTACGCCATCGACAACAACCTCGCTCCGGTGATCAGCATGAGCTACGGTTACCCTTGCGAGTTTTACGACAATAATCTTCCCAACGACGAAATTGAGCTGAAAAAAGCCAATATGCTCGGCATCACCTTCATGAACTCGTCGGGTGATTCCGGCGCAGCCAGTTGCGATGGTTCTACGAACTCGTTCACCAACAATCTAGCAGTGAACGGGCTGGCGGTATCTTATCCAGCTAGCAGTCCCGAAGTTACCGCCGTAGGGGGCACTGCGATCGCTTACCCCACAGGCTTTGACACCACATATTGGAGCACGACAATCGGTGCCAACGGCGGCACGGCTCAAAACGCGCCGCTACCCGAAACCTCTTGGAACGACGACGTGGAGCTTGGCGCCGCCTACGCGGCGGGCACTCCGCTCCAAGTTCAGGAGAGCTACGCCATCGTTGCCAGTGGCGGAGGTGCGAGCAACTGCTCAGTCCAGACGTTCGACTTCTCCAACTGCGTTTCGGGCTTCCCGCAGCCTTCCTGGCAGACGGTAACCATCGCTGGCCAGACTACGCGCCTGGTACCCGATGTTTCGCTACTGGCATCACCGAACTTCCCCGGGTATATTTACTGCACTCCTATCGAGGAACTTTCGCAAACCAGCCCATATGACACCGAGACAACCAGCAGCTGTGGCACGGGCAGCACCGCCGACATAGCGGCCGCCGTGAATGGCGTCTGCAGCGGAGCCTGCAACGGCAACAACACCATCGTCAACCCGTCCCTTGTCGGTGGCACATCTGCTTCTTCCCCGATCTTCGCCGGCATTGTGGCCATGCTCAATCAGTATCTCGGTGCCAACGGCTTGGGCAATATCAACCCCATGCTCTACACCTTGGCCAAGACCACTACGAACGGCGCGTTTCACCAGGTTACCAGCGGCAACAATGTCGTCTACTGTGAGGGTGGACAGCCGCCGAGCCCTTGGCCCGCAGCATTACAGTGCCCCGGCACCTCTGGCACCGTCGGATCGTTCGGATACGACGCCTCCAGCGCCGATGCAACGACGGGCTATAACCTCGTCACTGGTCTTGGTTCGGTAGATGCCAATGCCCTGTTCGTCGCATGGGCCGGATCAAATACGGCTCAGAACTTCACCCTCGCAGCCAGTGCCGCAACCCCTGCATCTGTTTCCGCTGGACAATCAGCATCCGTCACCCTGACGATCACGCCGGTGAATGGATCCACGCAGACTATCAACTTCACGAACTCCACAAGCTCGAATCCCGGCAGTTGCTCGGCAGGTCTGCCCGCGGGGGCGCTCTGCACGTTTAACAATCCCAACAATCCCGGCAATCCCGGCAGCGTCACGCTCGACGGCACCAATCCTCAAACGATCACCCTGACCATCGCGACCGCGGCCAACATGACGACGCCGGTCACCCCGACCATTACGGTGAAAGGGACGGCCAGCGGCGTCGGCGGCACATCACAGACTGCGCAGGTCAGCCTGACCGTGACCCCGACCACCGAAACCTTCAGCCTCTCCACAACCAGCGGCGCCAGCACGTTCACTGTGGGCGTGGGCGGAAACATCCCGGTCGGTATTACGGTCAATGGCACGAACGGTTTCATCGTGGGCACCGGCCCAGGGACCACCACCGCTTTGCAACTTACCTACACCTGTACGGGAAGCCCCACTCTTTCTACTGCGGAAATTGCCTGCACTATCAGTCCCGGCAACGGCCAGCCTACCAATGCGACCGCGGTCACGGTGACCCTGGCGACCACGGCCCCCACAACGCAACTGCGTCCGCCGCTCGGCGGCAAGCGCATCTTCTATGCCTTGCTGCTGCCCGGTTTGTTCGGAGTTGTCTTTGCTGCGGGATCGCGCACACGCGGCCTGCGCCTGCTGAGCCTGATTGTGGTTCTGGGCATGTCCACGCTGTGGCTGGGTTCGTGCGGCGGCAGCAGCAGCAGCAATACCAACCCAATGAACCCTGGCACGCCCAAAGGTACTTACACGGTGACCATCAGCGCCACCACAGGCGGAGCTGTGCCGCTCATCAACTCCAATACGCCGTTTACGATTCAGGTGGTAGTGAACTAGAAACAGGAGCCAGGGTTCAGGGGTCAGGGGCCAGTAAGGCAGGTATCGGTGAGCGCGAACGCTTTTTCTGACCCCTAGCCCCGGCCCCTGACCACTGCTTTCCGGACAGCCATGACCTCCTGTGCAAAACGGCTTCCACTTTGCCCCTTGCGCGCTTTTGCCGGGACGAGTACCATTAGGTTGTTCTCATTGGCCACGTTCCCGCGTAGGCCTTCCGCGCCCCAGGCCGTTCCCGGCGGCGCGACGGGTTCCGATAACGGATAACCGAATACGCAAAACTTAAGAGTTGTTTTTCGCCAGTACGTGTTTGCTTTACCAGTGAGCGTCAGAGGAATTGTGTGATTGTGCCATCGGGTGATTGCGTGATTGAAAACCCCTTGCCGAAGTAGGGGTTCCAATCGCTCAATCACCAAATTGCCCGATGACTCAATTGCAACACTGTGAGAGTCTGCCGCAACCAATGGGGAAACTGAAATCTGTAAGTTTGCAATCCTGTACCGGGTCCGATACCCGGCCAGCAGCTTGAGAGGACTATGAACGCAGGACCGTCAGGACCAGGACGTGGACAAGGATCAGGAAGACCCTCCGGTGGCGGAGGTGGAGGCAGAAGCCGACGGCGTCGCGGACGCCGCCCCAACAATCCCCGCGGCCCCCGCAACGCCGGCCCCGGCCAGGCGCGCCACAATCAGGACGGCATCTACACCGCGCCCATGGATCACAGCTATCGCGCCGCGCTCTCGGGCAACGGCAATGGCGGAGGACGCCGGCAGCGTCCCGGCTTCGCCGCGCCGTTTGCGCCGGTTGATCCCGAGCCTCTGCCCGCATTGCGCGAGGATTCCAACTCGCGCATCTTCGCCTTCGTCGACGACCTGTTCTTCGCCGCCAAGATTCAAGAGACGGCGCGCAAGCTCAACGTCAAGGTAGAGTTCGCCAAGAACGACAAAGACCTTGCCGACCGCATGCAGCAGAACGGCGAAGAGAAGCCCTCGCTAATCATCTTTGACCTCAACAATGCCGCCGCCAAACCGCTGACGCTCATCCCCAAGCTGAAATCGAAGCTGAAGAAGGGAACCTCGATCATCGGATTCCTCTCGCACGTGCAAGGCGATCTGAAGCAGAAGGCTCACGAGGTGGGCTGCGACATGGTCCTGCCGCGCTCCGCGTTCTCGCAGAACCTTCCTCAACTGTTGCGCCGCCACGGAGCCCCGGAAGACGAGAATACGACGGTGCAGTAGCCGCTTCTGGCTGCAAGTTGTTGAAAGGGCGCGTCTCCACTTTTTGGGATATATTTATTCCTTAGAGCTATAGTGGCCTCCCGCCAACCACCTACCCCGGAGGCCATTTCAGCCCACGTCCCCCCAGAAGATGGACGTGCAGATGAAACACTGACTGCCCCGCACCCGGACCCACATTAAGAACGGTGCGATACCCATCCTCGATGTCGCGGTCGCGCGCAATCTGCGCCGCCACCAAGTGACAGCGCCCGATCAATTCAGCATCCTCAGCCTGCGCCTCTTTCAATCCCGCAAAATGTCTCTTCGGGATGACGAGCACGTGCGTGGGCGCCTTCGGGTTAATGTCTTCGAAGGCGAAGACATGTTCGTCCTCATAGACTTTCTTGGCGGGAATCTCGCCGCGGACCATACGGCAGAAAAGGCAATTGCTGCTGGGGTCGGTCATGTGATTGTTAGTCGTTGGTCGTTATTCGTCGGCAAAAACCTTCGACGCTTATATTCCACCACGAGAAAGGCTCGAAAACAAACTGATTCGGCTAACGACCATCGACCAACGGCGACGACCGAAGACCCCGCTTACTAATCCACCGGGCTATCGAAATTTCGTGATCAACTCGGCGAACGGTTCAGAGCCCACGTTCCATGTGCCTTCGAAGGGATTGTCCAGGTCGGTCAACACGAAGTTGGCGAAGAAGAGCACCATAGTCGTAATCGCGATGGCGACCACGCCAAGCACAACATTGCGGAACGGAAAAAAGAGAAGCAGAAACAGAATCATCGCCGCTGTAAGCGTGACAAACACCAGCAGTGTCTGCGGCATTCGTTTTACGCTGAGGGCAAGCCGCTCGTCGCGGTGGGCGCTGGCCTGATTCGCAATCTCCAGCAGCCTCTGGTAGAGGATGCGCTCGGTATCGTCCTCAGGCCTTACTTCCGTGACGCTCGAAATTACCGAGGAGAATTGTTTGTCGGTCTTGTCCGTTCCCTCGCGTGCCGCGAGCGCGCTCCATTCCGTTTCCGCGACTCCCCGCGCGTAAGTTTTCACCGCGCGCACCATCGGTTCACGCACGGTTTCTTTCAAGCGCTGGCTGAAAACGAGCAGGTCCTTCAACGCTCCCGACTCTTTCTGGATCTCGTTCTCGACAGAAGTGAACTGTCCCCAAATCACATAGATGGCAAAAGCGTAGACCACGCTATAGAGCGTGCCGATGATCTGGAGAAGCGCGCCGATCCCTTCCGCGTCGTTCTCGAAGAACTTATGAAAGCCCGCGATGCGCAGCACCCGGTAGATCGCGGCCGCACCCGCAATCATCTTCGCGCCACGCAGGCGCGCGGCTCCGGGAATAACGTCTGGCATCGTGTAAGCTCCGCGTGAGCATAGCAGAAAGTGGCTAGGGGTTACGGGTCAGGGGTCAGGGGTCAGTAAACCCGGGTGATCTTACTGACCCCTGATCCCTGATCCCTGCTCTAATCCAGTCTCACCAGAAATACAGCGCCCTCAGTAGTCGTGGTCTCACCAGCAAGTTGCTCGGCGCGCTGGCGGTCATCGTCGAAAACGCGCACTCGCACCCACCAATCTCCTGCGGGACTGTGGAAGCGCTGCACTTGGGCGGTGCGGTAGCGGCGAGTGAGATGATCGGCGATCTTTGTTGCTTCCTCTTCGTCAGGGAAACCGCCAATCTGCACCGCCCATTTTCCGCCGGTGTCGAGCGGCACGGGGGATTGCATCACCTCCACTTTCACTTCGGCGACTCCCGGCTGAAAGACGTCGAGCTTGTGGGCCGCGGCCAACGACAAATCCAGAACACGCCCGGGGATGAACGGACCACGGTCGGTGATGCGCACCAGCGCGGTGTGTCCAGTCTTCAGATTGGTGACGCGCACGATCGCGCCCATCGGCAGTGTGCGATGCGCGGCCGTCATAGCGTGCATGTTGTACACTTCGCCGTTCGATCCGCGCCGGTTGTGATACGGCGGACCGTACCAGCTCGCCCGCCCGATTTCCGTGGCTAGCGGCGTGGCGTCGGCGGGAATGGTCGGTTCGGCGAGGTCAGCGTCGCTCCCTTCGTTACCGTTTTCGGCCTTCGAAGGTTTATTCTTCGCAGCGCTTCGGGAAGGCGGCGCTGGGGCGGACTCGGTTGCGGAAGGCTCCGGCGGAGACGGCACGTTCACCGGCGTCTGCTTGGGATGGCCGCAGCCGGCAAGCAGGAACAGCAAGATCGCAAGCAGAACCAGAATCACAGCGTAGTGGGCAAAACCCGCGCAGCGCAGCTTCACTTTTTTGAAGCGTTTTGCTGCTCCATATAGTCGGCCAGCTCGACGAGCTTTACGCTGGCTGTCCGCAGCGCCTTGGTCGAGTGCTGGCGCACGGCGGGCACAACTTCGTCGTTCAGGTACTTGATGAATTCGGGGATCTCTTTCTCGATGCGTTCGGCGGCGTCGGCGACCGTCTTGCTGACGCGCGCCGACGCGTCTTCCACCTTGCGGTTGAAGTCGTCCATAATGCTCCTCGCTGCTGCTGGGCGTGAATGAACTCACGCGAAAGTTGCGGATGCCAGGCAGGAGTATTATTTCGTGCTTGAGGGCGCAGGTCAACGGCAGGGATGGATCAGCGCGGAATGGATGATTGATGATTGTTGATTAAAATCCCCCCCTCCGGTTTCAATCAACAATCAGCAATCAACAATCAGCAATTCCCAACCGGGCCTGGAAATCCTTGTTGCAGCAAGGATCTGATCCTTGATAAAGTAAGGATTATGCCCAAGGTGACCTCCAAGCTGCAGCTGACCGTGCCCAAGAAGATTGCCGACCAGTACGGCATCCGTCCCGGCGACGAGTTGGAGTGGATTCCTGCAGGGGATAGCATCCGAGTCGAGCTGGTGCGCCGCAAGGCTAAGGCTGGACACGAACTGACCGCCGAGGAACGAGTGGCCCTGTTCGACGCGGGTATGGCACGCGTGGACAAACTGCAAGCTGCGGAACTGAAAGCGAATCAAGGGAAACCAGCCCCCCGCAATCGTGGCTGGACGCGAGAGGATTTGTACAACGATGACCGGGGGCTACCGCGTGGCTTCCCTCGTTGATACCAACGTCATGGTCTACTGCTACGATCCGAGCGACATGAGGAAACGGTTGACGGCGCGCCACCTCCTACGTCGAGGGGCTTCGGCAAGCCTTCTGCGTATCCCGCATCAGGCCATGGTGGAGTTTGTTAGCGCAGTGACCAGACAGCGGACAGCAGGGCCCTTTCTCAGCCGGGAAGAAGCGTGGCGTCAAGCTGAAGATTTCCTTAACGAGTTCGAGATTCTTTATCCGAATGAGAAAGTATTTCGCACCGCCATGCTTGGCATGGCGGCGTACAAGTTCCCCTGGTATGACGCCCACCTCTGGGCCTATGCCGAACACTACGGCTTGCCTGAGCTTCTCACTGAAGATTTTGAACACGGCCGCAAGTACGGCACGGTGCGAGTGAGAAATCCTTTTCTGGTAACGTGAGCAGCATGAAGAGGCTGAAGGATCGACAGCCCATGCCCGGCTCGCTTTCCGATTCCCAACAACGCCGGTTTCGCAAAAGCCTTCTCGCGTGGTACGACCTTCATCGCCGCGACCTGCCCTGGCGCGCCAGCCGCGATCCCTACCGCGTGTGGCTTTCCGAAATCATGCTGCAGCAGACGCGCGTCGCGGCGGTGATCGCGCACTATCGCGAATTCCTGAGGCGCTTTCCGACGGTGGAGAAGCTGGCGGCGGCGCGCGAAGCCAGCGTGCTCGCGGCGTGGAGCGGCCTCGGCTACTACCGGCGGGCGCGCATGATGCACGCGGCCGCCAAGCTGATCGTGCGCGATCACGGCGGAAAGTTTCCGGAGAGTGAGGAAGGATGGCGCGCGTTGCCCGGCATTGGCCGCTACACCGCCGCGGCCATCGCCAGCATCGCGTTCGGCGAGCCGGTCGCGGTGGTCGATGGCAATGTCGAACGTGTGTTGCAGCGTGTAGCAGGGACGCGCCTGGCTGGAGAGGAATTGTGGACGGAGGCGAATCGCTTGCTCGATGTTAACCGGCCGGGCGACTTCAATCAGGCGGTGATGGAGTTGGGGGCAACGGTTTGCACGCCGCGCGCGCCGACGTGTTTGACGTGTCCGGTGATCGAGCTGTGCGCGACACGCGGGGAGTTGGCGGCGACGGCCAAGGTTGCGGAGCATAAGAGGCGCGAGATTCACTACGCACTCGATGTGCGTGGGGGTGACGGCCGGGATCAAGCAGTGTTTCTAACGCACCGTTCGCAGGATGCTTCACTGATGCCGGGCATGTGGGAACTGCCCGAGATGACAAGCATGAATGGAGCGAAGAATCCCTTATTCACGCTGCGGCATTCGATCACGGTGACAGACTACCGTGTGCAAGTATGGCGCGCAGTGTCTTCGCGCGGGTCAGGCAAATGGATTGCGGTAGAGCGGCTGGGAAAGGTTGCGCTTACGGGATTGGCGCGAAAGATTCTGCGGAAAGCAGTAATCCTTTGAGGTAAGAATCCGCTTCAGCTTCGAATTTGGCAACTGGCGGCGGGCAACGGCTTTAACTAAAATGATTGCAGGGTCAGGGCTTGGGGCGATGCGCTGGCTGCGAAGCATTCTGAAAAAACGAACCGGAGGACGACCGATGGCGGCGTTGACCGCGGGCACCAAGGCGCCCGATTTTGAATTGAAAGCGATGGATGGCAAGCGCTTCGTGCTGCGCGAGGAGCTGACGCGAGGGCCCGTGGTGCTGGCGTTTTTCAAGGTGTCGTGTCCCGTATGCCAGTATGCATTTCCGTTCCTGGAGCGCTTGGAGCGAGCTTATGGGCACCAGGGCGTCAGGCTCATCGGCGTCTCGCAGAACGATCCCAAGCAGACTGCCGCGTTCAACAAAGAATTTGGCGTGACCTTCCCCGTGCTGCTCGACGATACGGACACCTATCCCGTGTCGAACGCCTACGGCTTGACCAACGTTCCGGCAGTATTCTGGATCGCGCAGGATGGCGAGATTGAAATCTCCAGCGTGGGTTGGGTGAAGGCAGACTTCGACGCGATCAACCGAAAGATGGCAGAGGCGCAAAAGATTCCCGCAGCGTCGATGTTTAAGCCCGGAGAAGATGTGCATGACTTCCGCGCCGGTTGAAGCTCGAAGAATTAATCCCGCGGTCGCGGGAAAACGAAGCAAAGCCCTAGCCGCCGTGGAAACGGCTTAAGAGTATGGGCTTGATGATCGACGTCCAGATGGCATAGCCCTTGGCGTTCATGTGCAGACCATCCCACCGGAATAGTTCGGGGCGAGGTTTGCCCTGAGCGTCGAGCATGGGCGGGTCAATGTCAATGTCAATGAACTGGACTCGCGGTTGGGTGCGAATGCGAATGTACCCGGCAATCAGCATGTTCGTTTTGGAACTTCGCCCAATTCCCCCCACCGGCTGACCGAAGGCTTGATCGAGATGTAGTAGATCTGAAATCCCCAGAAGCGGGCGTTGCCATCGCCCAGAAAACGCCCAGGGCCCAGAGACATGCCAACGACAGCACTAACAAAGTTTCCCAGCACCCTTTTCCTCATCGAATACCCCAGCGTGTACTGCGTAACGAACCTTGTGCGCTGAGTCCGTCAATTATACAGTAAGGGCGGATTCAATAAAAATTGAAGAGGCTTCGAGTTGATGCTATCGATCAGAACTGATGCCGCTGCCAAACTCCTCGTCCAGTGCCTGGTAGCGCTTTCTTGCATAACGACCCTTGCTGCGGCTGGGCAGGACACAAGTTCCGGATCGTGGTCTGGCGTCATCGTTTCCAGCGCATGCAATGCGGACGAAGCCTTCAACGAATCTCCCGAGTGCGTGAAGAGCGTGCCGGGCGCAAAGCTGTCGCTGTATGACGATACGAACCGGGTCATCTACGGCCTTGAGCCCCAGAAATCGGTAGCCGCCCACCTTGGAGATACCGTGACTGTCCGCGGAGCGATGGATGGCGATACGATTCATGTGGCTTTCGTTGAGTTGATGTCGATTGGACTCGCGGTCGGCCAGAAGGCCCCGGCTTTTTCGGTTCGTGACCAATTTGGCCGCGCACAAACTCTCGAAACCTTGAAAGGATCGAACGGCACCGTCTTGCTCTTCTTTCGTTCCGCCGATTGGTGACCGTTCTGCAAAGGGCAGCTGGTCCAGCTGCAAAATGCAATCCCACGATTCGAGAAGCAAGGGGTCAAGCTGGCGGCCATCAGCTACGACACGGAAGATATCCTGAAATTTTTTGCCGACCGGCACAAGATCGAATACCCCATGCTGGGGGACGCTGACTCGAGAATCATCAAGGCGTATGGCGTCCTCAATCCCGAAGCGACGGGGATGCAGAAGGGATTTGCCCGCCCTGGATATTTCTTTATCGATACCAAGGGTGTCATTCGAGAAAAGTTCTTCGAAGCGAAATACCGGGAGCGGCTCACGGGAAACAGCGTCATCGCAAAACTCTTTCCGGAGTTAGGCCAGGAGGTAACGCAGACCATCGCAGCCCCGCACCTGCAACTGGCGCTGGAACAATCCGATTCCAACGCCTTTCCGGGCACGCGCATCACTCTGGTCGCCGAAGTGCGGCTTCCCCAAGACGCGCACGTGTACGCGCCTGGCGCGCAGGGTTACAAGCCGATCAAGCTGGTGATGGACGAGACGCCAGAAATGAAATTTCCGCCGGCAGTTTATCCGCCATCGAAAACCTTGTTCTTGCCGGTGATCAACGAGCGCGTCCCGGTTTTCGATGGAACCTTCCGCATCAGCCAGGACGTGAAAGTCAGCTCCGGAGCCGAGTTCTGGAGTTCACTCGGCAAAGATGGAAAAACCTTCGCGATTACCGGCAAGCTTGAGTACCAGGCTTGCGATCAGACCAAGTGCTACCAGCCGACTTCCGTCCCGGTCAAATGGCAACTGCAAGTCCTTCCGCTGGATAGAGTCAGAGCCCCCGTGGAGATTCGCCACAAGTAGCTTGCAGTCGGCGTGGAGGCGAACGTGAACACATGGACGCAGCGGGGGAATGGTTGATTGTTGATTGCCGATTGGAGACTCGGACGCATGCGGGGGTTTTAGGTCTTTTCAATCAACAATCGACAATCAGCAATCAGCAATTGATCCTTCGTTCCTCGCCCCATAACCTAGGTAACTTTAGCCGCTTTACTACGCATGCTAGCCTCGATATGTACATGTGTAATCAGTAGCTTCCAACAAATTTAGCCATTTACGATGCCTCGACTTCCCATCTTTCGCCTGGGCAGGGATCCCGACAAACCGGCTTTGCCGGAAATGCTTGCGGCTGCGCCATCGATCGCGCTCGAAGGGCTGGCAGTTGGGGTCGACAACCTGCGGCACGACGTGTCCTTGAGTCCGCGCTTTGTCGAAGCCGCGCGGGCGCATGTGATGCGCTTGATCGTGCGTCACGGAGAACTGGAAGGACTTCTCGCCGCCGAGGCCACGCAGAAAACGCAGGGACCGTCCTGGATGCGAAACACCGCGGCAGGCGCAACTCGCAGCTCTGCCGAAAAATCCGACTGGAAGCCGCTGCTCGCCGAACTGCATCTGGCGGCGCTGAATCGAGCCAAGAAAGAAGAAAACATTTCCGTCGATCTGCTGGCGCGTCTGGCTGTGACCAAATTTCTGCGCATCGAGATGCACCAGCAGTTCGCGCAAGTGCTGGAGCGCTGCCGCGTTCTGCTCAAGAGTTATGAAGGCATGCGGCAGGGCAAGGCGGTCGAGTATCGCGAGCGCGTGGCCGCCTTCCAGGTGCGCAAGAAAATCATTCTGCGCAAGACCGGGCAGGATCTTTTTGAAACCTTGCGCGAGATCGAGAAAGAAACCCTGGCGCGCATGCGGCGGTCCCTGTTTGGAGAAGCAAAGACCGGAGAAGCGAATCCTGGGCAGGCGAAGACTGGCGAGACCTCCAGTTCCGCCCTCGCGAGCTATGGACTTTTCCTGAACCGCCTGGCATTTTCCGAGGATGGCCGCGACGACTACTTGTGCGCCGAACATTACGTCATGCTGGGCAACTGGGATCGCGACCCCGACCGCTACCCGCACCTGAAAGATATCGTGTGGGGCTTTGTCCGTTCCCTGTTCGGCGAAGAGACTTCTTCCGAGACGATTGATGCCTGGCTGTGCGCACCGCAAAATGCGCGGGCGCTTGTAGGTACGGGCACGCCCGACGATTCCACGGCCGAGGGAGTCACCCAGCAGCAGCGCCTCGCCAAGTGGGTGCGGCTGCTCGAAGACGAGCAAGTCATGGAGTGCGTGATCGCGTCGTATCATACTGTTCCGTTGCTCAGCGAATACGCGCCGCGCATTAATCCGCAGCAGTTGAAGAATGCCCTCATCTCGCGTCCAGAATGCGACCGCGTGGAGCGCATGATTCAGGAACACGGCAAGCTCTCGCCCAACAGTCTTTATGCGGCGGTGGGCAAGGTCGCGGGCTGCCGAGGCACGGAGCGGGCCAAGGTGGCGGCGCGCTTCTTGCAGGATTTTTCCCAGTATCACCGCGATCTGCGGCGGCTCGAAACTTTGAACGCCGCGCTCGACTCGGTGAATGTGGTGAGCACAGAGAAACTGCGCGAACTTTCCCGCATGAACGGCACGCTCTACGAATTCCTTCTGCCCGAGGAGCAGCAACCGGAGGAAGATCGCGTGCTGCGGCATGTGGTGCTCAAGGCCGACGTGCGCGACTCCACGCGGCTCACGCGCACCTTGATGGAAAAAGGGCTGAATCCCGCGTCCTACTTCAGCTTGAATTTTTATGATCCGGTCAACAAGCTGCTCGCCAAGTATGGAGCGCAGAAAGTTTTTCTTGAGGGCGATGCGATCATCCTGGCAATCCTCGAGCGAACCGGCGAACCCGAACTTGCGGTGAGCCGCGCCTGCGTGCTGGCCCGCGAGATCATCGAGATCGTGCGCGGCTACAACGAGCTGATGCAGCGCTCGGGCATGCCAGAACTCGAGTTGGGCGTGGGCATCACGCTGCAGGAGGCAGCGCCGCTGTATCTGATGGATGGCGAGCACCAGATCATGATCTCGGAAGCGCTGAATGAGAGCGACCGGCTCTCTTCCTGCAACAAGCGCGCCCGCAAAGTAATGGAGCCGCAGGCCGGGCCATTTCACGTTTTCGTGTTCCAGTCGGGCGGCGAGGTTTCGAAGGCTGGCGAGGCCTCGAAGGTCGGCGAGGTTTCGAAGGCTGGCGAGGTTTCTAAAGACGACGCGGAGAATCCCGAAGACGTCATCAGCTACAACCTCGGCGGCATTCGCATGAATGAAGCGGCCTTCCGCAAGCTGGAGCAGGAAGTCTCGCTTGTGCCCCTGTCGGTGAAGCTGCCGCCTGCGATCGCGGCGTCCGATAAAGGGGAATACCACCTGTTCAGCGCAACTGTGCCCGTCAACCGCGACATCTTCCGCAAAATCGTGGTGCGCCAGAGCCGCGTGCCGCGAATCAATCCGGCGGATTTCTCGGTCCAGGGCTGGACCGGCCGTACCTACTACGAAGTCTGCACCGACCCTGCTATTTACGCCGCGCTGGAGAAGAAGAAGGGCGCCAAGGCGTAAGAACCCTTACCACGGAGACACAGAGACACGGAGAAAAGCGAGAACAAGGAAGTGCCCTGCAAGTGATTCGTATCAGGGCACGCATTGATGCGTGCCGCGCATCGGACTCCTCCTTCACGTCTTAAACCGTGAAGCAGCCTTTGCCCTTGACATCGCCTTCGTTCTTATCGAGGCCTAATCGCGGGTACGACGCCTCGCCGCGGGAGCGGAAGAGCCAGTGGCGGGCGCTGCGGAGCCGGGAGGGTGACGTGAATTGCATCACTTCCATGCGTGCCCGTGGTCACCGATTCTTGTGTTCATGAGAGAGATACTTACGCCAAATATTTGGGACCCACGGAAGGCCGAGCCGTTCTTTGACCCCTTGCTTCCCAGATTTGGGGCGCTCCATGCGGAGCATTTCTCTTTGGCTGCTGCCACGCTGTCCGTCGTTGGCGTTTCAACACGCTCCTAGACGTGAGAGCCTCGTTCACTCTTGGTCGCTGTTCAGTGTGGCCGGGCGACCCGCTCCTTAACCTCGGCGCCAGCGAATTCCACTAAGGGTGGGAAAGATTCGGTTGGATAGAGGGAGACGACAAAATGGCTGTTTGTGATATTTGCAGCAAGCCCGGGATGGGGACGATCATCAGCTCAGAGAACATGCGTCAGGCGGTTTTCGGCAAGGGGTTCAATCCCTTTGTGCTTGGACTCGCCCCCAGTCTCGGCGGGCTTAGCTGGTCCTACGACAACTGGAAACCTTTGGTGGCAAGGGACACCTCGGATTGGAACGTCTGCGAACCCTGTATGGCACAACTTGGACCTTACATCACCGGGACTCCAGAAGCGACGGGAGTCACGCGCACTATATTTGGGGCGCATCCCTTCGTCGATGCGATGGCACTCGCAGTAGCTGAAAAGAAGTATCAGGCTACCCCCGAGAAAGAGACGCCATCCGCTCGGCCAAAATGGTGGCAATTCTGGAAGGGGTAAGGCCGAGGCGGGCGATCCCCTCACGAAACCGAGCGGGGCGCCACCCTGTCCTCTCAGAAGCTTGATCCCACGCGCGCAGGCCGGAATGGAATCGAGAACGTGGCTTCCACGTCCACGGGAGCGCCGTTTTTCGTAGCAGGCTGGAATTGCCATTTCGCGATGGCCTCGGTGGCGAAGCGGTCGATGCGGTCGTCAACGCTGCGCAGCACGCGCACGCTGCCTACCGTGCCGTCGGTGTGAATGACAGCATAAAGGATGACCGTGCCGCCGACGTTCTGCCGCATCAGTTCCTGCGGATATGCGGGATCCACTTTGCGTGTGGCCGATGGCGCGGAGAGATCTTCCGGCAATGGATCGTCTGAGGATGCGGCGCGAGCAGGGGGGATGCCGGAGCTGGCCTCGGGCTTGAGCGCGGCGAAGCGGACGATCCAGCTGCCTCCGGCAGAGTTCAGATTGGGCATGCTGAGGCTGAGCGAATAGAACTTACGGCTGCCGAAGACGGAGCGCTCTTCTTCGGAGAGCTTGCTCTTGCTTTCCGGTTGCATGCGCGCCGTCACGCGAGGCGGGCGCATGTTGGCAATCAGGTTCGGATTGACAGAGTTGGCTGGAGCACTCTTCGGCGCAGGATCGCCTGCGACCGGCGACGGAGGGCTCGAGGCTTTGCCCACGTAGAGTCCCGAGGGAAGGTCGCTGTCCTTCGATCCGCTCCCTGATCCGGTTGCATTCTCTTTTTCGCTTCCGGCAGTTGCGCCGGGCGCGCCTGAGGCTCCGCGATGGCCTTCCGGCGTAGCGGCGAAGTTGCCGCGGCGATTGCCTGCGGGCGGGTCGGGCGGCGCGCCGATTGCGGGATGGAGGTTGAGCGCAATCATGCTGCCGCCGGAGCGCGACCCTCCGGATGCGGCGAGAGATGGTGGCGGCGCAATCACCCCGGAGCGTCTGCTTAACGCGGCGGAACTTCTGCCTGGGATTGCGCGTTGTTCGTCGAGCGCAAGCTGTGGTGCGGGGGCAATCATGGAGCTGTGTCCTACACTCAGGTCGCCCAGGCGGCGCGTAGATTTGGCTTCCACTGCGGGCGGCGGAGCAATCACGGCCGGCTCCGGGGCCTGGAATGTTTGCGACTTGAACTGCAGGTCAGGTGGCGGGGCAACGACGGAGTGTTCCAACTGCGGCGCAACGCGAGATGTTTCTGACACAAGGACGGCTGGGGCTGGGGCGATCGGGAGCTTTGGCTGTCCCGACAATTCGACGATATTGGGCAAAGGCACGTCTTGCTTTAGCTGGATATCTGGCGGAGTGACAATGGTCTGCGAGCGGTTGTCGGCCTCGGGAGGAACGGAAATGATGGGCTGCACAGAGTATTCGGGATCGGCTTTGCTGGGGCGAACGGATTTCGGGCGACGAGTGTCGAGCGGCGGCAGGTATTCCGAAGGCGCGTAGTAAACCACGTCGGCATGGGTAAATGCGGGCTGGGGCGCGACTTGGGGTTGCAGGGCGAGCACGCGCGATCCCATCCAGATGGCGATGAGCGCGAGAGCGTGACAGACTCCGGATTCGAGAAAGCGAGGCCAGGGCAGGCCGCGGTCAACGAAAACGTCGGGCCAGAAGTCCGCTGAGGATTGCTGATTGAAGGGCTCGGGCCGTTGAAAGAAGGCGGCGAGATTCTGGAGGAAGACGCGCGACCGGGGCTCGGGCACGACCAGCAGATGCAACTCCGCGACCTGCGGTTCGGTCTCTTCCAGCACTGGGCCCGGGGTTTGGCGCATCGTTCTATCTTAACTAGTCCCGAGTCCCGAGTCGCGAGTCCCGAGAAAAAAATCCAGGCGGCTACTTATTCATAAATAATATGAGCGAATGCGTTTTTTCTCGGTACTCGCAGCTCGGGACTAGATGCTAGCTGGAATGGCCGGCGCGGGCGGGTGTGATTACCAAGCGGCCGGGGGCTTTCGTCTTGACTGCGCCTTTTTCTTGCCCATAGATGAGGTCGAGTCCGCCCTCGTCCGTGGTGGACGCCTCGGCCAACGCCGCGGCCAGCGCGCGGTAGGAGCGGCTCACTTCCTGGCTTTCCTGCAGAACTACCGGTGTGCCGTGATCGATGGCGGGCGAGACTGCTTGAAATGCGTTGGGAACCTTCCACAGAACCTTGCAGCGTGTAGCGTGTTCCACGTCTTCGTCGGTGAAGCCGGGAATTTTTTTGTAGCGATTCAGAACCATGCGCAGGCGGTTGCGGCCGGTGCCTTCTTCGAGGAAGGCATGGATGCGGCCTGCACTCCACAGCGAGACAACGTCGGTCTGCGCGACCAGTAGCACGGCGTTTGAGAGATCGGAGAGCAGGCGCGTGGTGGAATCGAGGCGGCTGGAAGCGTTGACGACCACGTAGCGGTAATGATTCACCAGCAGGTCGAACAGGCGCGCGAGTTCAGCCGGAGTGGGCATGGAAGGATATGGCTGCTGCGGGCCGGCAAGAAGATGCAGGCCGTCTTTGGCGGTGGTCATCAGGCCATCGAGCAACGAAACATCGAGGCGGTGGAGATTCTGGAGCGCGTCAGGCACTCCGAAAGTGGGGCGCAGGTTGAGGTGGAGTTGCGCGTGTCCGACGGGGGCGAAATCCACCAGCACCACGCTGCCGTGGGATTGCTGTAGAGCGACCGCCGTGTTGACGGCGGCAGTGGTGGCGCCGGCGCCTCCTTTGGCGCTGAGAAAAGTGAAAATGCGGGCCTTGCCTGCGCCGCCCCGGGTGCGGGTGCGGTTGGAACTGAAACGCGTGAGGGCTTCGAGCAGAGCATCCACGCCGGCGCTGTCGTCCAGGTATTCACCGGCTCCGGCGCGCATGCTGGCCACGATGACGGTGGGCTGTTGCAGCGTGCCGTTGGCGAAGATCGCGAGCTGCAGGGTGTTGGCTTGAATCAGTTCGATGGCTCGGATGGCGGGCTGAGGATTCGCGGGAGAGATATCGACTAAAACGACTTCGGCGCGCTGATCCTGAATGTGGCGCAGGATGGAATCGGTGGCTGCCGTAGGGAAGCCGACATTTGCGAACACCACATGGGCCAGACGAGTCGCCTCCAGGCGGTTCTGCAGTTCGGATAGATGATCCCGGTCTTCGGTCAGAACTGCAACTGCGATCCCATGCATGGCGCGGTTCTCGCTGATTTCTCTCGGTGTTTGCATGTTAGAAAGAGAAACTCCCCTTCGCCAAGTGACTCAGGTAACTACGTATGAGCAGGTGATTGTACAACGGGCGCTGGCGTGCGCGTCCATCTGTACGAGCGGCGATTGGCAAAATCATGAAAGTCAGCGTGAGGCGCACCGCAGGAGGACTCCCAAGCGAATCCGCACTGTTGACTAACGATTCTAAGCTAACCTGAGCAGATTGAACAGGACTGAGAAGTGCCGAAAAAACTAAAGTTAGCCGCGCCCGGCCCAGACCGGGAACTCTGGACACTGGCTAATGGGCCGCTGCTCGCGGGTTTCCGGGCGGCGGAGGCGTGGCGGGCCGCTCGGTCCCGCTGGGGCTGTGCAGGGCGGAGATGCGCCGGAAATCGGCGGAACTGTCCTCGGTTTCGGGAAGGTATTCGTAGCCTTTTAAGCAGACGGCCACGCCGATCTTGGTCTCGGCTTCGCTCGAGGCAGCGGGCTTCCAGCCTTTGTCCGCGGGCTTGACGATGCGTAGAACACGGCCCCGGCAACGGACGCGCATGTTCTCGCCCAGAGTGATCTCAGAGGGCATCTTCAAGGTCAATTCGATTTCTGCGTCCTCGTGAAGCGCCATGTCGGTGAACAGAAATGCTCCCCGGGAACTCAAGTCTTGCGTGAAGCCGAGCCCTTCGGCGGAGGTTGCAACATCACGCAGAGAAACCGGAAGATTGAAAGCGAAGCGTTGTCCAATGCGGCGTTCAACACCAACCGGAGGAGCAGTCATGGCCGTGTCACTTCCTTAGGGAATCGCCGGGGAGCGCGACTGCAACCGTAACTGTAGCGCAGTCCCGCCGGTCTGGGAAGTCAAAAATTGTTGGGGCGCGTCTGGAAGTGGGGAAGTGAGTCCCGGGAAAGCGGTTAGGCAGTTGCTTCGTATCTGGAATGGCGCGGGGCTCATCCCCTCTGTGGAAAACTTCATTGCCGAGATGCGCAGGCACATGTCGTAGGTCAGTTTCCTGGCAAGCCCGTTCGACTGCCAAGAATCCGCTCCAGTTGCGAGCGCTAACGGCCTGTTAAACGATAGCGATCTGGAATTGGCGCAAATTCAGGAGTAAGCTACTGTGCGTTAGAACGGAGGCACCTATGCAAGCCGCTCGCTGGCATATCTTGTTGTGCGCCGTTCTCTGTTTGCTCGCGATCCCGCCCTTCGGGTACGCGCAAAGCATCACCGAACTCAAGAGCAAGGCTCAGGACGGTGATGTGCAAGCACAATTGGCCCTTGCCAAGGCGTATCACCTAGGTGACGGAGTCCCGAAGGATGAGGAGAAAGCCGTGCAGTGGTGGGAGAAGGCTGCTGAGCATGGCAACGTATCAGCGCAGGTCAGCCTTGGAGGGGCTTATTCCCTAGGAGTGGGCGTTCCAAAGAACTACGCTGCAGCCGTGCGCTGGTGGAAGAAGGCCGCCGAGCAAGGCGAAGTAACGGCTGAAGGCAACCTCGGAACGGCGTATGGCTTGGGAATGGGCGTTCCGAAAGATGAAGTGGAAAGCGTGCGCTGGCACACCAAGGCTGCCGAAAATGGGAACGCAGCTTCCCAGTTAAGCCTCGGAATGTTCTACCTTCAAGGCGCAGGAGTTCCGAAGGACGAGGCCGAGGGAGTCAAGTGGCTGCGCAAGTCCGCGGAACAGGGCAATGCTGGCGGTGAGTTCTGGCTCGGAAACGCATACTACTACGGCGGAGGCGTCGCGAAGGATATCGCCGAAGCTTTGCGCTGGTATCGCAAGGCAGGCGACCATGGCTACGCAGCGGCTCAATACAACCTCGGACAGGCCTACAACGTAGGAATTGGCGTCGAAAAGGATCCCGCCGAAGCCGCCCGGTGGTGGCAGAAGGCTGCCGAACAAGGCATGGCAAAGGCTCAATACAACCTCGGGATGGCTTATCGCGCTGGTGCAGGTGTAGAAAAGGATAATTTGCAAGCGTACTTCTGGATTGCGATCGCTGCGACATCCCTCGACCAAGGACTTGTCAAAGACTATCGCGACAAAGTCGAAGCAGTGCTCACGCCAGCTCAGCTTGCTGACGTGCAGGGACGTATTCGCAAATGGGAAGAGGCGCATCCGGCCACGCAGACAGCTTCATTAAATTCCTTACCAAGCGTCCCGCTGGTTCAACAACAACACCCTCAAACCAAAGAGCGCCCGCAAGCCGCCAACGCGCAAGCAGACTCAAAACCTGACTCGAAACCTATCATCCCCATATTCATCAAGGCGAAATGCGACGGCAAACTGTCTGCAGCGCTGTTGTCGTCATTTAAAGACGCGCTAACCGCATCACATAGGTATAGGCTGACTGAGGAGCTACACGACGAAGGCAAGAGTGACAAGGTCGTATTTGTCCAGATGGCATGCATGGAACGCAACAACACTGTAGCGGTCGCAAGTGCCTATGGACTCGCAAAGTGTGTTGGCCCGATTGAATGTCATATGGCCCTAGACGGCTCTTCCATGAACCCAATGCTCTGTGATTCAAGTAGCGATTCTCAGTGCGGAACGGAACTCTTTAAGACACTCGATCTGTGGGCAACCACTGCAAAACCAATTCTAAAAGTTGACTGAATGCTGCAAGTTCTCGCTCGGTTTGTTAAAGGACAAGGAACCACCTGTGATGGAAAACTCGCGTCTGTCTTGTTTTCTTCTTTAAAAGGGGCAATTTCAACCTCGGGAATATATGTTAGCCACTACCGAGGTCAGTGTGAGATTGGAGTGAATGAAAGAAGCCCAAAAGGGTCTGATCGATTTCACCGCGCAGCTGGACTCCTCGTTGGCCCCCTTCCGCGCCCCGACACGGTTGTAGAATCGCACCTACACTCACACGCCCCAATCGACTCCTCCTAATCCGTTGGTCTTCCCGGAAACCACTACCAAGGCACGACGCAAGTTATAGTAATCAACAGAGGGGATGCCATCATCCAAAGAAGCGAACGTGCCTGAATCGAGAATCCCGGCCCAGGAAAACCCGGCGCCGCTTGGCGCGGAATCGCCTGCCAGCACGGGATCGCGCTGGCAGGCGGGCGTTCGTGCGCTGCGGCATCGTAATTTCCAGCTCTTCTTCAGCGGACAACTGATCTCACTGATCGGCACGTGGATGCAGAGCGTGGCGCAGTCGTGGCTCGTCTATCGGCTGACTGGCTCCGCGTTGCTGCTGGGGTCGGTGGGATTCGCCAGCCAGATTCCTGTGTTTTTGTTTGCACCGTTGGGAGGAATCACGGCGGATCGAGTGAACCGCCGCAAGGTTGTCATCGCCACGCAAACCGCGTCCATGGTGCTGGCCTTTATTCTGGCGGCGCTCACGCTCTCGCATGCGATTGATCATCGGGTGTGGCTCATCTTTGTGCTGGCCGCGCTGCTGGGCGTGGTGAATGCGTTCGATATTCCCGGACGGCAGTCGTTTCTGGTGGAGATGGTTGGCAGAGACGACCTGATGAATGCAATCGCGCTGAATTCTTCCATGTTTAATGGGGCGCGCGTGATCGGCCCGGCCATCGCCGGAATTCTGGTGGCGAAGATTGGCGAGGGCTGGTGCTTCTTCGCCAACGCGGTGAGCTACATCGCAGTGATCATCGGATTGCTGCTGATGAGGGTGCAGAGCCCAGTGCGTGCAGCAATGGCTTCGCCGCTCGAGCACATGATGGAGGGTTTCCGCTTCGTCGAGCGGACGGCGCCGATCAAGGCGTTGCTGTTGCTGCTGGGTTTGGTGAGCCTGGTGGGTATGCCGTACGTGGTGCTGATGCCGATTTTCGCCGACCAGATTCTGCACGGTGGCGCACGGGGATTGGGCATTCTGATGGGCGCTACCGGCGTGGGAGCGCTGTTCGGCGCTTTGACTCTAGCGTTTCGGGAGGGCGTGAAAGGTTTGGGAAGATGGGTGGCGTGGTGCTGCGCGGGATTCGGAGCGAGTCTCGTGGTGTTCGCGCTATCGCACACGTTCTGGCTTTCGGTGCTTCTGCTGTTGCCGGTGGGCTACTCGATGATGTTGCAGATGGCCTGCTCGAACACCTTGATTCAAGTGATGGTCCCGGACGCGCTGCGTGGCCGCGTGATGGCCGTGTACTCGATGATGTTCATGGGCATGGCTCCGATTGGAGCGCTGCTGGGTGGTGCGTTGGCCGAGCGTTTAGGTGCCCCACGCACCGTGGCGATCGGCGGGTTCGCATGTTTGCTGGCTGCGGGCTGGTTCGCGCTGCACCTGCCGAAGATTCGCGTGGAAGCGCGGCGGTTGATCGTCGCCCAGGCCGCGGCGGGCGGCGAACCTTCAGAGATGACAACGCAAGCGGTGGAACGTTAGCTTACCGGAATAACCGCCACAACTACAGTGATTTACGTCACAAAGCTCATCGTGAATTTCAATCGGGCCGATTCAACCTCTGCGTGACCGCCAGCCCCCATATTTCTTGAACATCGCCGCCGGATCGTGATATATCCGCACTTATCTCACCAGGTAACTGGTCCCGCCCACCGATCCACGGTCGAGGGCGAGCGGGCCGCAGGTAGTTGTCCGAACGGAGGACAAGATGAGTTCCTTTCGCAGCGTGATTGCATCGAGTGTATTCATGGTGGTGATTGTTACTGGGATGATGTTTGCGCAAGGCGGCGCAACCGGCGCGATTGGTGGAGTGGTTCAAGACGCCTCGGGAGCTGTAATCGCGAACGCCAAAGTGAGCATCAGGGGCGAAGCCACAGGCGAGGTGCTGCGGCAAGTGACCGCCGATGCATCCGGGCTGTTTACGGCCACACTGTTGCCTGTAGGCAATTACACGGTGGAAGTGACTGCGGCGGGCTTTCCTGACACCAAGTTTGCCGGCGTGGTGGTGCGCATTACCGAAACCACGCGCATGACCGCCGTGTTGAAAGTAAGTACGGTCAAGGAAATTGTCGAAGTGCAGTCCCAGGTGGAGCAGGTGAATACCACCGACGCCACCACCGGCCAATCGCTGGGGGCCGAGACGATTACCGATCTGCCTCTGGCTACGCGAAACTTTCAGCAATTGCTGGCGCTCTCCGCGGGCGCTTCCTCCGATTTGAACGGCGCTGCTCAGTTGGGCCGTGGCCTGGTCTATATGCACGTAAACGGCGGCAGAGAAGATAACAACAATTACCTGATCGACGGCATCACCGTGGCCGACTATGCCTTCGGCGAATTGACGTATACGCCGCTGCCCAGCCCGGACGCGATCCAGGAATTCAAAGTCAGTACGAGTTTGTACGATGCGACCCAGGGACGCAACGGAGGCGGCAACATTAACGCCACCCTCAAGAGCGGGACGTCGAAGTTCCACGGCGATCTTTGGGAGTACTTCCGCAACACGGCGCTGGATGCGAACGACTATTTTCTCGGAAAGGTGGTCGTCAAACAGAACATTTTCGGCGGCGACATTGGCGGGCCGATCGGCTCCGGGGCCAAATTCGGATTCTTCTACTTCAATCTGCAAGGCACGCGCCAGCGCAGTGGCGATTCGGCGGGAACGTTCATCAACACGAGTATTCCGTACGTGCCATTGGCGGACCGGCAATCGAGCAGCGCCCTGGCGGCGGACTGCGGAGTTTCCACCGCCGTCGATCCGGTGGCGTTCAACCTGCTGGCTTTTAAGAGCAATCAGTTTGGGGCGGGGGCGGGAGGATACCTGTTTCCGCTGCCCACCAATGCGCTGGCAACCACACCCTGCGGCAACCCCGTGCCTTTCCTGGTGAGCGACCCGGGCAAGTTCACCGACAACCAGTTCACCTTGAACTGGGACCGCGAATTCCGCGGCGGCAAAGACCGGCTGTCGGAGCGCTTCTTCTGGTCCAATTCCGACACGTTCGAGCCTTTCGGCGCTGATTCTTATGGCATCCAAACCGGGGGCCAGCCCGGCGTAAACAATTTGAATTTCCCGTTAGATATCCCGTTGCACAGCCGCTTTGGCAGCATTACCGAAACGCACATATTCAACAACAGCTTGATCAATGACTTTCGCTTTGGCGTGAACATCATCAGCGACAAACTGAATAACATTCCGCCCATCACCAATGTGCAGGCCGGCATCAATCTGCCCACTGCCACCGGAGTGGGTGGACAGGCGGGCGATCCCAATATCTACCGCTTTCAGTTCGACACTTTCGCCTTTGGAGCGTATCCCACGCAACTGCAGTCGGCGCTCTCCAACAATTACATCTGGGTCAACACTGTGAGCTGGACCCATGGTCCGCATCAACTGCGCTTTGGCGGCGAGGTTGACCGCGTGGCTATGCGCCGAAGTCTTCCCATCGCCGACAATGGGCTGATATTTTTCATTTCCGGCGCAACCGCGTTCGGATCGGATTTTCAAAGCTTTCTATCGGGTGCGCCCTTCCTCGGCGAGGGCGGCGGCGGGCTGGGCAACCACGACTACCGCATTCCCGGCTACGCTTGGTTTGCGCAAGACGATTATCGCGCGAGCAAGACCCTCACTCTGAACATCGGCTTCCGCAACGAATTTCTGGGCGCCCCCTACGACACCCTCTGCCACACTGGCAACACTGATCCCAATCTGGCGATCACGACTGGGCAGCCCTATGTCTACCCGAAGTGCATCAGCAAGTTTGGGCTCTCCGGCATCAGCGGAACGCTCAATTCCGCCGGACTCAACAACGAGTACGCGACGGTTTGGGAGCCGCGTATTGGTTTTGCCTATGACGTCGCGGGGCGCCACACCACCTCGATTCGCGGCGGCTATGGCATTTACAGCGTGCGCGAGGACCTGGGAGCGGTAGACAATCTCGCGATTGTTCCACCCACATATCCATTTCTCGTGGGCTTCCTTCCCGGGGCCGGCAGCCTGGCCAACTTGTTTGCATCCAGCGCCGCGTTCCCGAACGGCATCCCGGCGTTGGGTGCCAATCCCACTCAGACTTACGTGCCCACGGCTGCGATTTTGCAAGGCTTCTCCTACAACGGTTGTTCGTACTCTGCGCCTGCCTCGATCGAGCGATGTGGTCCTGGGTTTTCGGGCAACGTGAATGGCCTAATCCAACTTGCGGTGCCGCTCCATTGGGTCGTGGGTACCACCCAGCAGTGGAACTTCACCATCCAGCACGAGTTAGGGCGCGATTGGTTTATGGAACTCGGGTATGTCGGCACCAAAGGCAGCCGGCTGCGCTCGACCTACGATCCCGATCAGGGCACGCTGGCCACAACCCAGAACCCCGTCACCATCCCCGGACAGGGCTGCGCCAATCTGCAGAGTCAAGGCTTGTCATGCCAGATTGTGGATACGACTACCGAGAATGCCTCGGCCCGTGCGCCATATATCGGGATTGCGCCCGGAGATTTCGAAGACTTCGCGCCCAACTCCGACTCGCACTACAGCGCGCTGCAGGCAACGTTGGCGCACCGCTTCAGCAAAGGGCTGTATTTTCAGAGCGCCTACACGTGGTCCAAGTCAATTGACGATGTCTCCACTGCTTCCGTGGCATTCCTTACGCGGGTTAACGATCAGAATAACGCGCGCGCCTCGCGCGGGCTTTCCGACTTCGACCGGCGGCAGCGCTTCGTAACCAGCGCGGTTTATCAGTTGCCCCTCTTCGCCAACTCAAGCGGGGTTGCGAAAACGGCGCTGGGCGGCTGGCAGGCCAGCGGCGTGCTGGTCTTGCAATCGGGAGCGCCGTTCACGGTTTACGATCCTGCGGGAGGCACAGCTTATGCGCTGGCCAGCACACCATCATCGACCGCAACCTTCGCTCCGGGATTTGGCTGCACCAGCGCTCCCAGCCGGGGAACCCCGGAACAGCGGTTGGGCAACTGGGTGAATCCCGCGGCTTACACTACCGATCCGCACGCGATTCTTTCCGATGGCACTATGAGTGATGCCACCGTGTACGGCAATACGCCGCGCAACTGCATCATCGGGCCGCCGCAGAAAAATGTTGACTTCACGCTGGACAAAACCTTCAAGCTGGGCGAACGGCAAAGCCTGCGATTCCGGACGGATTTCTTCAACCTGTTCAACCATCCGTCATTCGCGATTCCGGCGTTGGCAGCGGTTTCGCCGCAGGTCTTCACGGGCGGGGCTCTAACCGGCGGAGGAGGATCGGCGCCGATCAGTTCCACCATTGGCACACCGCGGCTGATTCAGTTTTCGTTGAAGTACGGGTTCTAGCGGTTGTCGCCGCGTCCCAGCGCCTGAAGGCGCGATTAATGAAGCAGCGCTTTCGGTATGCCTAAAGGCATACCCTGATACGAAGCTCGTCGCAACTGGTTCGTATCAGGGCACGGCTTAAGCCGTGCCGTCAAATGCCCCAAACTGATGGGCTTTAGCCCTTGAGATACGCTTCCGGCGGCAATCCGGTGATGCGGATGCCGCCGTGGCCTTTGTGGCGGATGTTGAGGCCGATGAGCAGGGCGGTGATCTGCTCGAGGATGCGGGCGTTTTCCAGTTTGCCGCCGTCGATGGCGCGGACGCCGGGAATCTTCGCGGCGAGAGTGCGCCCGACTTGAGATGCGTTGGCGTCGTCGCTGCAGACGATCACGTCGCAGTCGAGAGGGTCATCTCCGTTGAGCATTTCCGCAGATAAGTTGTGAAACGCCGCGACCACGCCTACTCCCTTGGGCACGAGTTCTGCGGCTTGCTGCGCGGCTGAGCCCTGCCACACGCCGAGAGTGCGCGAGGCGCGTCCACCGACGCTGGCAGCGAGCGCAACGGTGGCGTCAATCACAATGCTGCCGGGACGGATTGCAGGCTTCAGTTGCTTGAGCAGCGCGGCTTGTCCTTCGAATGGCACGGTAAGTACGAGGAGATCCGCGGCGGCGCAGGCGGCGGAATTTTCCACGCCGGAAACGCGGGCTTGATTTCCGGCTCTCTGCTTGATCTTGTCGGCAGCTTCTTGCGCGCGCTGCGCGTTGCGCGATCCGATGATGATGGTTTCTCCTGCTCGTGCCCATCGCAAAGCGAGGCCCATGCCTGCTGGTCCGGTCCCGCCGAGAATAGCGATGGGACGCGGGGCGTCACTCATGCAAATTCCGGCTCCAGCGTTTCTTCTGCGGTGAACTCTTCTAGGGGCAGCTTCAGCTTGATGCGCGTGTAAGTGGTGTTGCGTTCGGCGGGGACGCGGCCGGCTTCCAGAATCAGCGACTGAAAATCTTCCGGGCTGGTGTACTGGCCGGCGGTGGCCCCGGCTTCGCGGGAAATATTTTCTTCCATCAGCGTGCCGCCGTAATCGTTGGCCCCGGCGTGCAGGCAGAGTTGTGAAAGATGGCGGTTTAGCTTCACCCACGAAACTTGAATGTTGTGGATGGAGCCTGCGAGCAGCAGCCGCGCCAGGGCATGAACCTTAAGATGTTCGGCCAACGTGGGACCGCTGCGCGCCAGGCCTTGTTGATAGAGCAGCGTGTTCTGGTGCACAAAGCCCAGCGGAACGAATTCGGTGAAACCTGCGGTCTCATCCTGAATATCGCGCAAGAGCCGCATCTGGCGCACCCAGTGCTCGGGCGTTTCAGCATGCCCGTACATCATGGTCGAAGTGGAACGGATGCCGGCGCGGTGAGCGGTGCGAATGACTTCGATCCACTGCGCGGTGGAGAGCTTATTGCGTGAAAGGATATTGCGAATTTCGTCGTCGAGAATTTCGGCGGCCGTGCCGGGCAGCGTGCCCAGGCCGTCGTCACGCAGCATCGAGAGGTAGTCGGCCAGCGGCATGCCAGTGAGTTCGACGCCGTAAACAATTTCCATCGGTGAGAAAGCGTGGATGTGCATTCCGGGCACAGCGCGCTTCACCGCCCGCAGAATGTCGCGATAGTAGAACGGAGGCAGGCCGTGCGGCAGTCCGCCTTGAATGCAAACTTCGGTGGCGCCGAGTTGCCAGGCTTCGACTGCCTTCTGCGCGACCTGATCCGGCTCCAGGAAATACGTGTCGGACTCGCGCGGGCCGCGGCTGAACGCGCAGAACTTGCATCCCACAAAACAAATGTTCGTGAAGTTGATGTTGCGATTCACGACGTAGGTAACGATGTTGCCCGAAAGCTCGGCGCGCAGCAGGTTGGCTGCAGCGAGCAGGCCGAGCAGATCGTCGTTCTCGGCGTGGGCGAGCGCATAGGCTTCTTCCTGCGATATGGCGTTGCCGTTTTGAGCTTCGAGAATTCGTTCGAGGGAAGAGCGAACAGTGGGCGCGACTCGGGACGCGACGTCAAACCACTCGAGGGCGGAAAATCTTTCCAGTTCCGAGGGCAAAATTTGGCGAGCCACACGACCCTCCCTAGAGACGTAGCTTGCTACGTCTTTGCCGGCGGCAAGACATTGCCAGCAACGTGTCTACAGTGTAACGGATGTTTAGTGTAACGGAGTCTAGCGAAATAAATCATTGGCTTTGGGGCGAAGCAGGTCGCGGGCTTGGCCGGCAGCAGGTTCGTAGGGAAATCCGCGAATGATGCCCGCCGGGGTGCGGTTGAGTTTGCCGCAGACCAGCCCGGCGGCGGCGGCCAGTTCGTCGGCAACGGCTTCAAGGCTGGAGTGCAGAATATAGCCGTGCGGATCGCGGCGGCCGCGATGGTCGCGCAGCGCTCTCATTCCGGCGATGCCGATGCAGAAGTCAACCAGACCTTCGCGCCAGGGGCGGCCGAAGGTGTCGGTGATGAGGACGGGGATTGAGATTCTTGTGCGCTTTTTGATCTCGCGATGAAGCTTATGAGCGGAGCGGCCGGAATCGGCGGGCAGGAGCAGAGCGTGGCGTCCGCCATCTACGTTCGAGAGATCTATGCCGCTGTTGGCGCAGATGAAACCGTGGCGCGTCTCGGTGATGAGCACGCCGTTCTTGCACCGGATGATGTCGCGGCTCTCGCGCAGGGCTAGTTCGATGACGCGGGCGTCGAGGTTGTATTTTTCCGCCCAGGCGATCGAGTGGGCTGACGGATTGATGGTTGCCAGGTCAACCGTGCGGCCCTCTGCTTTGGACACGATCTTGTGCTTGACGACCAGGATATCGCCAGGTTCGAAGGTGAGTTTATGTTGCCGTAAAGATTGCAAGAGTTTGTCGGCCAGCGAATCGTTTGGTTTGATTTCATCGGCGAGCGGGATGGGGATGATGCGCAGTTCGGTGTGAAGTTCGTGCGACGTGCGCTTCTTTCGCCGCTTTGCGGCTGGCCGGCTCACGCGCCCTCCGTCCCTGTGGCCAACAAGCGGCCATCGAGTGCCCACCTGCGCAGCAGGCTTTGGGTACGGGTTTCGCCGGGATGCGTGAGGATTTGCCGCAAGTCTTCGGGATTGTCGACGTCGATCGCGATGCTGGGCAATTGCAGCACGATGCACTCCTTGCCGGTTGCGCGAGCCGCGGCGAGGTGCGGTTTGAAGCTGTCGTCGCCGAAGCGCAAGGGGAAAAGATTTGCGGGGCGGCGGAAGGCGGCGTTGGTGCCGCGTCCGTCGGCGGCGGGCGCCAGCACCGAGCCTTCGGCGGGAGCTTGCGCGAGGATCTGCTCAAGCTCGCTCGCCTGAATCAGCGGAATGTCCGCGGGGATGATGAGTGTCCAGTCGCTACCGCGCGAAACGCAAAGTTGTGTGGCCATCTCGATGGCGCCAGTTTCGCCGGGGTTGGTGTGTTCGGCGATGATTTCTAAATCGTGCCGCTCCGCGAGTTCTCTCGCGAACGGGTCGCTGGTAACCAGCGCGCACGCGGGCCGGCGCCGCCAGGCCGCAATGGCAGACACAACATCATGCAGCATGGCTTGCGCAAGCTCGGTTCGCGCGGGTTGATCAAGGACGGCGGCGAGCCGCTGTTTGGCTGCCGACAGATTTTTTACGGGAATGAGAATCACGGCTGCTCGACGGTTGCCGGTTTGTCCGAAGCGGGCTCGCCGCCCGACTGCTCCTCGGAAAGCAGTCCATTGATCGTGTGCGAAAGGACGGTTCTCGCGAGCGCAGCCCGGTCTTCGACGGAGCGCATGATGGTCTGAGCACACTCGACCCGCAATCCGTTTTCGCGCAGCGCTTCCGCCGCGCCAGCATCGCGCTTGTCGCAAACCAGGAGATCGAGAAAATCCTCGTAGGCCCTGGCCACGCCTGCAATCGAGCAAGGCAGTCCTTGCGCGGTCATGAGAATGCCCGCAGGTCCGGCCACCGGGGCATTCCCGACGATTGGACTCACGGCGGCAATCTTGCCGCGCGCGCTGCACAAAGCCTCACGAATTCCGGGCACTGAGAGAATCGGACCTATGCTGGTGATGGGATTGCTCGGAGCGATGATGACCGCGTCGGCGGACAAGATCGCATCGATCACACCGGGCGCAGGCTCAGCGTCGGAGGCTCCCGCGAAACGCACCGAGTTCACAGGATCCTGATACCAGCGCTGCACGAAATACTCTTCGAAACTCAGCTCGCCGGAAGGCGTATCCACACGCGTTTCCACGCGCGAATCGCTCATGGGAAGGATGCGCGCCTTCACGCCCAGCTTTTCGCAAATAGCCGATGTGGCTTCGGAGAGCGTTTTGCCCTCCGCCAGCAGGCGCGAGCGCAGCAGATGCACGGCCAGGTCGCGGTCGCCGGTGTGGAACCACGTCGGCTCGCCGAGTTGCCCCATGGCCTGCAGGCAGAGAAAAGTGTCGCCCTTCACGCCCCAGCCGCGCTCACGGCTGAGCAGGCCAGAGAGAACGTAAGTGATCGAATCAATATCTGGCGAAACGTAGAGTCCCCACCACAACAAATCGTCGCCGGTGTTGACGATGAGAGTAATTTCTTCTGGCGGGATGACTTGCCGTAGACCATCGACGAATTTTGCGCCGCCCGTGCCTCCGGTCAGTACGCAGATCATGCCGCCCTCTTTTCCTTGGCGAGGCCTTCGCGGTCGCACGCTGCTTGAAGTTTTTCTGAAAGCAATCCGGGTCTCGACAACACTGTGGGCAAAAACTCCGGATAGACCGGCAAGCGCTGGCGTAGTTGCAATCCCTTACTCTCGGTACGCAGGCGCAGTTGTTCCAGATGCGGCCACGGCTTCTCGGGATTGATGTAGTCAGGGGTCAGCGGCGAAATTCCTCCCCAATCGTTGATGCCTGCTTCCAGCAACTCTTCATAATACGGCGCATTGAGGTTGGGAGGCGCCTGAATATTGACGTTGGGCATTAACAAGCGAGCTACCGCCACGGCCCGCAGCATCTCGCCCTGGCTGGGTTCGGGCACAAGGGCCATGGGGATGGTTGGCTTGGCGCGGAAGTTTTGCACGATCACTTCCTGGATGTGGCCGTAACGCTCGTGCAGGCCGCGGATGGCGAGCAGCGTATCGACGCGGTCTTCGGGAGTTTCGCCTATTCCGATCAGCAGGCCAGTGGTGAAGGGAACTTGCTGTTTGCCGGCGTCTTCAATGGTGCGCAGGCGATTGGCGGGTACTTTGTCGGGCGCGTTGTCGTGAGCCGCGCCGAGGGCAAGCAGGGCGTGGCTGGTAGTTTCGACCATCAAGCCCATGCTGGGCGAAACGTCAGCCAGGCGGGCGATCCATTCGGCGCTGAGCAGGCCGGGATTCGGGTGTGGCAGCAAGCTGGTCTCGCGTAGCACGAGTTCGCACATGGCTTCGAGATAGTGCAGCGTGGATTTATATCCAAGATGGCGCAGCGTTTCGCGCATCTCGGGGAAAAGCAGTTCCGGTTTATCGCCCAGACTGAAAAGGGCTTCGGTGCATCCGAGTTTTTCGCCGGCGCGTGCGACCGCGAGGACTTCTTCGGGAGTCATCGTATGCGCGCCGGGTTCTCCGGGATCGCGGCGGAAAGTGCAATAGCCGCAGTAGTCGCGGCAGAGGTTGGTCAGTGGGAGGAAAACCTTGCGCGAGTAGGTGACGACGCCGGGCTTGAAGTTATCTCTTGCGGCGCGGGCGGCGGCGAGAAGCGCGGGCAGATCGTCGTGACTGCAGTTGATCAGGCGCAGGGCTAGATCGCGTGAGATGGGCGAGCCGGGCTGAAGATCGGGCAGCTCGGCCGCGCACGATGAGTCATGCACTGAAGAGGCCGTTCTGATGGCGGTTGGAGTCACTACGCTGGATGTCATAAGCTGCGCACGAATTCTGACATGCGATCCTGCAGGTATGTCGATGCATTTTGACCCTGCATTTTCATTCTAACCATACGACGCAGATCAGCATCGCTGAGAATCAAAACACCTCGCAATTGGTTAAAATTTCGACAAAGCGCGCGGTTGAAGGCGATTATCTTACTCGGTGGCTCGGTACGGCAAACGATAAATCCCCAGAAACCTAGAGCGGGTTTCAAATAGCAATATAGTTGCCGTAGGTCGTCGCGTGTTACTTCGTCTTTGTTTTTAGCGTCAACAACGATCTCAGACGCTGCATATTTCATTTTTAAGTCTTTCCAAAATCCCGACTCAGCGTTATTCGCGAAAATGAGATCGCGTATTTCCACGCCTTCATCTTCGGGTTCTGTGCGGCTTTGTGCTTTGCCTTCCCCAAGTTCTCCGATGAACAGAAAATTGAACACCACTCTCACGATGTGCTCAAAGCTTTTGAAGTGTTCCGGTCCTGGAGGAACAACTTCTCGAAGATGTTCTGTCTCCGCTTGGATGGCCTTAGCCGATCCGATGGCGGTTGACATCATTAGATTTGTGGCCTCTTCCGTAGCATTGTCCGCAGTCCAATACTCCGGATGCTGCCCGGCCTTCATCAAATGGATGGTTCGACGCAGCCAACCGCCCATGCCGAATGCTGGCTTTGTGCTCTCCACCTCCTGCATGAACTCAGGGTTCACATCCCAATCGGGGTCAACAGCCGTAATCCGTTTCACAAAATCGTCCCATGATGCCTCCCGAATTTCACGTGAATCGTCGCGAACTCCGTCATATGTGATAAAGATTGCTGTAATTAGGCCCGGAACAATGACAATTTCTTGCTTATAGCACCATGTCGGATTCAGTATCGTGTGAAGCATCCTGTTGAGTTGATCTGCGTATTCGTCAATAAAATGGGGCATTTCCGGTCTCTACTCTCTTGGTTTCTTCGCCCGCCAGAGCGCGCCTGCAGACCAGTGTAGGTTACGCGGCTAACCGGCGCAAACGGGCCATTTGACTCATCGACCCCGACGGGCCGCCCCCATGTTAATGTAGGCAGTCGCGGCAGAAACTCTAGATCCCACGATGAGCCTCAGTCCAACCGAATTCCGAAAAGCGATGGGATGCTTCGCCACGGGAGTGACCATTATCACTCTCGACTTGGAGGGCGAGGTCCACGGCATGACTGCCAACGCCTTCGCGTCCGTATCGCTCGATCCGGCGCTGATGCTGGTCTGTGTCGACCACAGCGCGCGCACCCATGCTCACATGCATGCCAAGAAGCGCTTCGGGATCAATATTCTGGCTGAAGATCAGCGGGAGATTTCTGAATACTACGCGCTGCCGGAACACACTCACGAGCGTGCCGAAGAGGCAGCCGGGGCGCGTTTCGACCGCACGGCGAAGGGAACTCCGATCTTGCACGGGGCGCTGGCCTATCTGGAATGCAAGTTGCAATCGGCCCAGGAGGCGGGCGACCATACCATCTTCATTGCCGAAGTGGAGGACGTAGTCGTCCGTTTAGGCGAGCCGCTGTTGTACTTCCGCGGCAAGTACGCAAAGATTGGCGAGGACGTGGGGGACTAACTTGAAGGCCCGGCGTCTCATGAGGAGAACACCGGGCCGGAGGGACTCGCAGACGTTTCGACCATATTTGCCTGACGCGCCTGTGCAAGACAAGGTTAGATGTCACAATCACGTTGTGACGGATGTACTAGACAAGGCCGGGCGAGATGTGATTCGGCGTGAGCCACTTTTCTGAGTACAGAACATCTAAGGAGCAGGGGTCAGGGGCTAGGGGTCAGAGGTCAGTAAAAACCGGTACCGCGCTTGTGAAGCAGGGTTTACTGAGCCCTGGCCCCTAATCCCTGACCGCTGTTTTTGAGGGCTTACATTTATGACAGAGAAAATTTCGAAGAGCGAGTCAGAGTGGAAACAGAAACTTACGCCGGAGCAGTATCACGTTACGCGCGAGGCGGGGACCGAACCGGCTTTCACCGGCAAGTACTGGAAGACCAAGGACGCGGGGACCTACCATTGCGTGTGCTGCGGAGAACCATTGTTTGACTCTTCGACGAAGTTCGATTCCGGCACGGGCTGGCCCAGCTTCTTCAAGCCTGCGGACGAGAGCAAGGTAGAAGAGCACAAAGACTCTACCTACGGGATGGTTCGCACCGAGGCGCGCTGCGCAACCTGTGGCGCTCACCTCGGGCACGTGTTCGAGGATGGTCCCGCGCCGACCGGGCTGCGCTATTGCATGAACTCCGCCGCGCTGGATTTGAAGCCAGAAGTAAAAGAGAAGAGGTAAGAAGGCTCGGCCACGGATTACACGGATGAGCACGGATAGACCAATTCTTGGATTATCCGTGGAAATCCGTGTGAATCCGTGGCTGCCTTGGGCAGAGGCTACGCGCTGGCGGTTGCGGCCATCGTCTTCGGCAGTTCGATTGCGGCCGGCTTCGGAGCCTCCGCCGCTTTCGGCTGGGACTGCGCCTGGTGTTGCTTGTGCTCACCGCTCCGCACTTGGATGCCGCCCTTGAGCACGGCGCCGTCTTCCACGCTGATGCGCATGGTGGTCACGTCTCCCGTGACCGTGCCTTCGGCGCGGATATCCACGCGGTCGGTGCAATCGATGTTTCCGTTGACCTTGCCCATCACGACAACTTCGCGGGCGGTGATGTTGGCCTGCGCGCTGCCGTTGCGGCCGATGGTGACACGGTGGTCGGGCAGGCTGATCTTGCCTTCGACGCGGCCGTCAATGTAGAGCGCTTCCGCTCCGCTGAGTTCGCCCTTGATCACGAGCGTGCGGCCAATGGTGGCCTGCTCGATGGGCACGCTGGTCGTCTTCACCGGATTGTAAGAGTTAGGGCTCGAGGCTGGCGAGGTGGATTTCACGTCGTACTGGTTCGACTGGAGCATGCGACCTTCCTTTGTTGCCGCGCGGCCCTTCGCGCCGCCTGCGGTGAGTGTCTGGGATCTTGGGCCTCTGGTTGTGCGTGTCCCTTCGGCCAGTCTGACTATCGCACACAGGTAAGTGATTCTCCGAGATTACGAAAGAGAGTGTACGGTTGCGCGGAAGGGTCGCCCAGTATCGCAACGTCGTCACGAAAGTAGCGCCGCCGTCTCGGCGGCTGTCCGGCGGGCGTCTCGCCCGCCGCGCCGAAGCCGGCAAGATGCCGGCGCTACGCCTAATCGGCCTCCTGCAGCGACCGGCTGAGGTCTTCCCATTCCTTGATGAAGGTGGCGTGCGCGGCTTTCTGCCGGTCGAGTTCCTCGGACTGGCGCTGGCTTTCTTCGGCGCTGACGAATTCCTGCAAGGCGGTTTCGCATCGCGTGATCAAAGTCTCGGCGCGGCTGATTTCTGCCTCCAGTTCGCGGATGCGGTCTTCCATCTTCTTACGCTTGATGGGATTAAGACGCTTTGCTTTGGGAGCAGCGTCCCCTGAGGCCTGATTGCCGTTTGTGGGCACCTCAGGCGCAGTTTCCACTATCTTCAATTGCTGACGGATCGACTCATTCTGCTTCGCGCTTCCGCCTTGTTTGCGCCAGAGATAATCTTCATAATTGCCGGGATAGACTTCGACCTTGCCGTCTCCGATCTCGAAAACGCGCGTGGCCAGCTTGTCGATGAAGTAACGGTCGTGCGAGACGAAGACGACGGTGCCGGTGTATTCCATGAGCGCTTCGAGCAGAACGTCTTTGGCGCGCAGGTCGAGGTGGTTCGTGGGTTCGTCGAGCAGCAGGAAGTTTGCGGGATGCAGCAGCAGGCGTAGCAGGGCATAGCGTCCGCGCTCGCCGCCAGAGAGCACGCCAATTTTCTTGAACACGTCGTCTTCGGAGAAAAGAAAACACCCCAGCAAGCTGCGCAGCTCGGTCTGTGAGGAGCCTGGAGAAGCGCTGCCGAGGTCGTCGATCATGCGCGCTTCCGGATCAAGCTCCTTGTACTGATCCTGCGCGAAGTAATCAGCTTGCACGTTGTGGCCGAGTTTGTATTCGCCCTGCGTCGTGTGTTCCGTGCCCGCGAGCAGCTTGATCAGCGTGGACTTGCCCGCTCCGTTTACTCCCACCAGCGCGATGCGGTCGCCGCGCTCGATCAGAAAACTGACGTCGCGGAAAACTTCTTTTTCGGCGCCATTCGTTCCCGGCTTCGCAGGATATGTCTTGGCCACACCTGCGAACTCAGCGACAATGCGTCCGCTGGGCTTCGGTTGCGGAAAGGAAAAGTGAATCGTCTTTTCTTCTGGAGGGATCTCGATGCGCTCGATCTTTTCCAGTTCTTTGATTCGGCTCTGTACCTGCTTCGCCTTCGTCGCCTGGTAGCGGAAGCGGTTGATGAATACTTCCAGTTGCTCGATGCGGTCGCGCTGATTCTTGTATGCGGCCTGTAGCTGCTCGTTGCGCTGCGTCTTCTGCGCCAGAAACTTGTCGTAATTGCCCGTGTAGAACCAGAAGCGCTTGTTCCAGATTTCCGCGATCTTCGTGACCACCACGTCAAGAAAATAGCGGTCGTGCGAGATCAGCACCAGCGCGTGCGGATAGTCGTGCAGATATTCTTCCAGCCAGTTGCGCGCTTCAAGGTCGAGGTGGTTCGTGGGTTCGTCGAGCAGCAGCAGGTTTGGTTTCTGCAGCAGCAGTTTGGCCAGCGCCAGCCGCATTTGCCATCCGCCGGAAAACTCATCCGTTTGCCGCTCCCAGTCTTCTTTGCGAAAGCCGAGGCCCTGCAGCACGCGTCCCACTTCAGCTTCAATCGAATAGCCGTCGCGCGTGCGGAATTCGTGCTCCAGGCTGTGATAGCGGTCGGCGACGTCGGCGTATTCCGCGCTCTCATGGTCGAGTTCTGAGATCTTATGGGTGAGCGTTTCCAGTTCACGCTCCATGGCGTGCAGATCGCTGAACACCGTCATGCACTCGGCAAACACGGTGCGGCCGGAAAGCGAGAGGCCATCCTGCGGAAGGTATCCGGCAGTCGTTCCCTTGGCGATGATGAGCGAGCCGTAGTCGAACGTGTCGAGCCCGGCGAGAATCTTCATCAGCGTGGATTTGCCGGTGCCGTTCGCGCCCACCAGGCCGACGCGGTCGTGGGGCGTGATCAGCCAGTCGGTGTTTTCAAAAAGAAGTTTGTGGCCGAAACGTTTTCCGGCGCCAGAAAGCTGGATCATGGGCTGGATTCATCGTCTCATAAACAGCTGCGGGCTGCGAGCTATGAGCTGCGAGCGATCCAGTGCGTTGGGAGCTACTTCGGTTGTTGGATGTTCGAAGCTCGTAGCTCGAAGCTCGCAGCTCAGGGATGCGCGACGGCGCGTCCGTTGCGGCTTTCCGGATACTTGCCCCACAGCTCGCTATGGAAGTGAATGCGCTCGAAGGCGCGGTCGATCGCCGCTTCGAGTTCATGGGCGTACTTTACTTCGCGGCCTTTGGCCAGCCGCTGCCGGGCTTCTTCCGGGCTGAACCATGTGGGATGACGCAGTGGCTCATCGGGCCGGTGCATTTCGTGCACTTCCATCAGAAAGGCTTTCACCACAAATTCCTGCACGCCGCCCGGCTGCCAGAACACGCCCTTAGAGTGGATGTAGAGATGAAAGTGGCGCGGCTCGATGGTACCGATAGCTCCGGCTTCCTCTGCGGCTTCCAGTTCGGCGGACTGGCTGTGCGAGAGGCGGGCTTCCGGCGATCCCTTGGGAAAGGTCCACTTGTTTCCGCCGTTGGTGTTTACCAGCAGAAACTCCACCGCGTCGCCTCGCCTGCGGTAGCAGACGGCAGCCACCTGCAACGGCAGCGACTTCGCAATGCGCGGCGAGCCCATGGGTTACCTCCTGCATTAATAGTAGATGTAAGATGTTTCAAGAATGTTAACGTGCAGCAAAAATTGTGCAGTAGGGGAGTTACTGTAGTTACCAAAATGGGACCGTCGCAGCTTGCTGCGTGGTTCCGCTGGCCTTGCCGCTCCGAGTCCTTATGCAAGCTTCTCTCGCAGCGCCTCCCTACCCACCTCATTCTCCCACCGCGCCACCACCAGCGTGGCCACGCCGTTGCCGATCATATTCACCAGCGCGCGGAACATGCTCATGAAGCGGTCAATGCCGAGGATGAGCGCCATCCCCGCCACCGGAATCGTCGGGATCACCGACAACGTGGCGACCAGCGCGATGAAAGACGCTCCCTGCACTCCGCTCGCTCCCTTCGAAGTCAGTGTTGCCACCGAAAAAATTGTCATCTGTTGCAACAGTGTCAGGTGAGTGTTGGTGGCCTGCGCCACGAACAGCGCCGCCAGCGTCATGTACAGACTGCTGCCGTCGGTATTGAAAGTGTAGCCGGTGGGAACCACCAGGCCTACCAGAGAGCGCGAGCAGCCCAGGTTTTCCAGCTTCTCCATCAAGGTAGGGATTGCGGTCTCCGACGAACTGGTGGCCAGCACCAGCAAGAATTTCTTCTTTGATGTGCAGCAGGAACTTCACAATGCTGAATCCCGCGACCCAACAAATCGCGCCCAGCACGATGAGCACAAACAGAGTGGAAGTTATCCAAAACGTGCCAATCAGCTTGACCAGCGGCCCCAGCGAGGCCAATCCATATTTGCCGATGGTGAAGGCCATGGCTCCGAAGCAGCCGATTGGCGCAAAGAGCATCAGGATATTGACCACGCGAAAAACGACATGGGTCAGCGCTTCCAGCAGAGCCACAATCGGCTTCCCGCGCGCCCCTGCCGCCGACAGCCCAAAGCCAAACAGAATCGAAATAAATACCACCTGCAGAATGTCGCCCTTGGCAAACGCATCGGTGACCGTGGTCGGGATGATGTGCATCAGGAATTCGGTGACGCTTTGCGCTTTGGCCTGGCCGGCATAATCGGCGACGGCTTTGGCGTCGAGCGAGGCGGCGTTCACGTTGAAGCCGCTGCCGGGACGGACCACATTGCCCACGACCAGGCCAATCCCCAGCGCGATGGTCGAAACGATTTCAAAATAAAGCAGGGCTTTGCCGCCCACCCGGCCCACTTTTTTCAAATCCTGCATGCCGGCGATGCCGGTCACGACGGTGCAGAAAATCAGGATGGTGATGATCATGGTGATCATCCGGATGAAGGCGTCGCCCAACGGCTTCATGGCGATGGCGCGTGCGGGGGAGAAGTATCCCAACGCCACGGCAACGACCATGGCGATCAGCACCTGCACCCACAGCGAGGCGTAGAACGGCTTGCGGCGTGGATTTGCGGAGGGGGTGGCGCGCGGGCTCCGGGGCTACGTTTGGATTAGGCATGGATATGAATATTATTCAGGGCGCGGATCACGCTTATCAGCGTTTACAATGCTGCGTCATGAGAAAAATTGTCCTCAGCCTCGGCATCAGTCTCGACGGCCACATCGCACGCCCGAACGGGAGAAGTCGACTTCTTGTTTACGCCGAAAGACTACTCGATGGCTCCGTTTTTCGCCACTATCGATACCTATATCCTGGGGCGCAAGACACTCGATGCCGCTTTCAAAATGGGTGGCTCCGTCTCAAGCTTCGGAGGAATGGCGACCTACGTTTTCTCCCGTTCCAAGCCAGCGGGTGAGCGGGATGGGCTCACGTTCGTCAACGAATCGCCGGCCGCACTCGTTAAACGGCTGCGTAAGCGCAAGGGCAAGAACAAAGACATCTGGCTGATGGGCGGCGGGGAACTTGCCCGTGAATTTCTCAAGGCGGACTTGGTGGACGAACTCCACGTCGGAGTCGTTCCGGTGTTGTTGGGAGAAGGCATTCCGCTGTTCCCCAGCGGCTTTCCGCAACGTAATTTCTCGCTGATCGAGAACAAGACTTATTCCAGAGGGATGATCGCGCTCAAGTACAAGCGTGTACGTGCGAAGGCCAAGCGCAAGTCGTAAACTCGACTTCAGGGCACAAGCCGGTGAAAGCCGCCATCCTCAAACGCGCGACAAAGCACCTTCAAATCGAAGACGCGCCGAAGCCTGAACCGACTGCGGGTCAAGTCCTGCTGCGCGTACGCGCGTGCGGCGTTTGCCGTACCGATCTGCACATTGTCGAAGGTGAATTGCCGCCGCGAAAGGATGCGCTGATTCCAGGCCACCAAATCGTGGGCGATATCGTGGAGGCTGCTACGCCCGAGTTGCCAGTCGGCACGCGCGTCGGCGTTTCCTGGATCGGCGGGATAGACGGAACCTGCCCCTATTGCCGCCGCGGCTGGGAAAATCTCTGCGACGCGCCGACCTTCACCGGATACACGGTCGATGGCGGCTATGCCGAGTATGCCACGGCGCGCAGCGACTTTGTGTTCAAACTGCCTCCAGAATTGGACGACCTGCACGCCGCGCCTCTGCTCTGCGCCGGCATCATTGGCTTTCGCAGTCTGCGTATAGCCGGCGTCGAGCCGGGTGACCGCATTGGACTTTTCGGCTTCGGCTCATCCGCGCATCTAGCGATCGCGGTCCTGCGATCATGGAAGTGCGAGGTGTATGTCTCCACTCGCGGCGCTTCGCATCAAAAGCTGGCTGAGTCTTTAGGCGCGAAATGGGTGGGCAGCGAAACCGACAAGCCTCCGGTCGAGCTCGACCGCGCCGTGACTTTCGCTCCCAGCGGAGACGTCGTGATCGCCGCGCTCTCCAGCTTGCGAAAGGGCGGCGTCGTGGCCATCAACGCGATCCATCTCGACCGCATTCCTGAGTTCGACTACGACCGGCTGCTGTGGGGCGAGCGTCAAATCCGCAGCGTGGCAAATATGACGCGGTCCGACGCGCGAGACTTCTTGAAAATCGCTGCGGATATTCGGCTGCAACCCATGGTGACCGTGTTTTCTTTGGATCAAGCCAACGAAGCGCTTGCCGCCGTCAAGAACGATGCCATCGACGGAGCGGCGGTGATTGTGCCTTGAGACTCCGTAGGGCTTCGGGCTTCGGCTTTCGGGCTCCGGCAGAACACCTTCTTCCGGCGCGAGTTAGCCGAAGCCCGGAGCCCGATAGCCGAAGCCCTGCTCACGTGTGATGTGAGACGAAGCCGAAAAGAAAGCTGAACCGAGTAATTGGTCGGGGCGCGCGGATTTGAACCGCGGACCCCCTGCGCCCAAGGCAGGTGCGCTACCAGGCTGCGCTACGCCCCGACATTCAGCGGCTACGCGTCTTTTCTTCTGCATCCATCCTAAAGGCTGGCAGCAGTCCACGCAAGGTTGCAGCCGTGCAGGAGTTGATGAGAACGTACCGTGGATACGCCGGCTGGCTGCATCTGACGATTCCCACTGGGGGGGAATATAATTCCAGCACTCGTGAGGAATGTGCCGATGAAACCACTTTTGCCATGTCTAATGCTGCTGTTCGCGCAGGTCGTTCCGAGCGGCCTCTGCGCTCAGCAATCGACCTCCAAACCGGAAGCGGTAAAAAAAAAAATCAAAGAGGTTAGAAACGTGACCCAAGATTCTTGCGAGCCCGACGCTAAGTACCCCGACGGATGGAAAGGTCTGACCTGGACATCTATATACAAGTACGACTCACGCGGAAATCGGACCTTTGATTACCTGGATAACGGTCAGGATGTGATCATCAATACAACCTTCAAGTATGACGACATGGACAGCGTAGTCGAGGAGGAAATGAATCACAGCGTTACGACCCGCATCGAGCACAAGTACACTCTGAACGACAAGGGTAAGATCGTCGAAGACGCTTATGAGGGCGTCAAGCACACGTTCAAATACGACGCAGCGGGAAACGTGCTTGAGTCGGCTGAGTTCAACGGACATGGCGATCTGATTGCGAAAACCACAAACACCTACAACGACAAAGAGGAAATAGTGGAGATTCTCGTTTACGGCCAGGATCCTTCAAGGACTGTTTACGCGTATGACGGAGGAGGACATAAAACCCAGGAGGAGACATACGACGCCAGCGGCCATCTCTCCTCAAAAACCGTATACATGTACGACTCGGCCGGGCATCGGACCAAGGAAGAGATATACGATGCCAGCGGCCATCTCTCTTCGAAAACCGGTTACGCGTACGACGCGGCCGGGCATCAAACCAAGGAAGAGACATACGATGCCAGCGGCCATCTCTCCTCGAAGACCGTTTACACCTTCGACGAGAACGGGCAGAACACCAAGGAAGAGGAATTTGGCTCTGATGGGGTCACGCGGAACGTGTGGGACACGTTCAAACGTGACTCCAAAGGATTCGTCATCGAAGACTCTCATTTCAAGCTAAAGGGAGAATGCAAATCGATTACGAAGACCACATACGAGTTTTATCCGTAGCTCGGCCGCCGCAGGGAATCAGGGCTCCGTCAAGGGACAGCGCCGTTGTGTGCTCCACGGGAAGAGCTACATCCGGATTTTGTTGACTGCTTTCAATCAAACCCGCACCTTCGATAAGAACCGACCGAACGCGCTATAATTCATTACTGGATATGCCGAGCCCGCGGTATGCGTTGGTTGCGTATGTACGAAGTCCAGTAGGGGAGTTCGTCGAGACCCTCCGGCGGGAGCTGCATCCCACCTGTCCCCATCTCGCGGCCCACATCACGTTTCTGCCGCCGCGGCCTCTGCCGGGAACCGTGAGCGATGCCCTGCAGCTGCTGGCAGGTATCTGCGGCCAGACTGAGCCCTTTGAAGTGACGCTGGGCGACGTTGACACGTTCGTGCCGGCTACTCCCACGATCTACATCCGCGTGGCTCATGCCGCAGCGCGGCTGTTGGAGTTGCACGAGCAGCTCAACTCGCAGGCGCTGCCCTTCGCCGAGGAGTGGCCCTACATCCCGCACCTGACGATTGCGAAGATGCCGACCGAAGAGGCGGCGAACCAGGGACTGGGGATCGCCCGCGAACGCTGGCAGGAGTATCCGGGCAGCCGCCGCATCCGGCTCGACCAGCTCACCTTTGTCCGCGAAGACGCGCAAGACCACTGGACTGACCTGGCCCCGGTGCTGCTTGGCGGAAGTTTGGTCTCGCCGTAAGGTCCCGCCTGCCTGCGGTGACGTAACTTTGATTGTGTAAAAAGCGAGAGGGTGTAAGTTGGCTTTGGCCTAGCAAGCTAAAGCCTTTCCGAAAGGAGACCTACACCCATGGCGAAGATAATCCCAATCACGGAGCATTACCAACATTTTCTGGCGGAGATGAAAGAGAGTTTCTGGGGCGATGTGTACGGCGAGACGAAACGGCTGTGGAAAGAGCGTTTGGAGGCGGATTCGCGGCGGGAGCGGGACCGGTATGCGGTGCGCGAAGTGTATCAGCGGCGGAGCAGCCGGCGGCAGCCCTATCGCAATGGCTACTACGAACGGGATTTCGTGACTCGGTTGGGGACGATCCGGCTGCGGGTGGCGCGCACCCGCGGGAAGAGTTTTCTGCCGCGTGGGCTAGAACCTTTTCAGCGGCGCGCCGAAGATGTGTCGATGCTGATTCGGGAGGCGTTTCTGCGCGGCCTCTCGACGCGGCAAGTGGGGCGGGTGGTGGCCACGGTGAGCGAAGAAGTGGTGAGCCCGCAGACGGTGTCGAAGCTGACGCGGGATCTGGACGAGGTGGTGCGCCAGTTTCACCAGGCGCGGTTAGAAGACAACTACGCGTATCTGTTTTTGGACGGAGTGAGCTTGCGGGTGCGGCGTCCGGCGGGGCGCAAGCGGGTGCAGATGCTGGTGGCCTACGGAGTGCGGCGCGACGGCACGCGCCATCTGCTGGCGTTCTTGCGGAGTCAGGGCGAAAGCCAGGCGGACTGGGAAGGGCTGCTGCAGGATATGTATCGGCGCGGACTGGAGGGCAAGGCGCTGGGTCTGATCGTCACCGACGGCTGCGCCGGCCTGGCGGCGGCGATTCGCACGGTGTATCCGCGCGTGCGGCATCAGCGTTGCTGGGCGCACAAGATGCGCAACATTTTGGAGAAAGTGAAGAAGGCCGATTTCGACGCGGTGAAGCAGGACGCACAAGCCATCTACCAAGCCGAAAGCCGCGCCCATGCCGAGGCCGCTTTTCGCGCCTTCCGCGCCCGCTGGCGGGGAAACTACGGTCCCATGGTGCGCCAACTGGAGCGCGATCTGCCGGAGCTGCTTTCGGTGTTCGCTTTCCCCGCGCACCTGCGTAAGAAGCTGCGCACCACTAACGTGATCGAGCGCTGCTTCGTCGAAGTGCGCCGCCGCACCCGGCCCATGGTTTGTTTTGTGAATGTAGCTAGTGTCGACCGCATCCTCTACTCCATCTTCCAGAGATTCAACTTGGAATGGAAAACCCGCACCCTCAACCTATTTACACAGGCAGCTTGACATCACCCCTGCCTGCAACGCATTGACTTGCCGCTGTCCGGCCCCCTAAGATGATCGGCCAAGGATAGACCGTGCCTGCGTGATCGGCCAAACCATCTCGCATTACCGCATCATTGAAATGCTCGGCGGCGGCGGGATGGGTGTCGTCTATAAAGCCGAAGACGTTAAACTTGGCCGCTTTGTCGCCCTCAAGTTCCTGCCCGATGAAGTTGCCAAAGATCCGCAGGCTCTCAGCCGCTTCCAGCGCGAGGCGAAAGCTGCCTCCGCGCTGAACCATCCCAACATCTGCACCATTCACGAAATTGACGACCAGCATGGCGAAACCTTCATCGCCATGGAGTTTCTGGATGGCGTGACCCTGAAGCACAGCATTGCCGAAAAGTCGATGGAGATCGAGACGGTCTTGACCCTCGCCATCGAGATCGCCGACGCGCTTGACGCGGCGCATGAAGGCGGAATCGTTCACCGCGACATCAAGCCGGCAAATCTTTTCGTGACCAAGCGCGGCCACGCCAAGATTCTCGACTTCGGCTTAGCTAAGGTGACGCTGAGCAGCAACCGGGTGCCGGAGGGCGCGACCGCTACGGCGCAAGAGACGTTAGCGAGCGAAGAGCACCTGACCAGTCCCGGGTCTACGCTGGGCACGGTGGCTTACATGTCGCCGGAGCAGGTGCGGGGAAAAGAACTGGACGCGCGCACCGACCTGTTTTCTTTCGGCGCAGTTCTCTACGAAATGGTGACGGGCATGCTGCCCTTCCGCGGCGAAGGTTCGGGCGATATTTTTGACGCGATCCTGCACAAAGCGCCGACTGCGGCTGTCCGGCTGAATCCGGAAGTTCCCGTTGAACTCGAACGCATTATTAACAAAGCTTTAGAGAAGGATAAGGACTTACGCTACCAGCATGCATCCGAACTGCGGGCCGATCTGAAGCGGCTGAAGCGCGAGACGGAATCGGGCAGGGTAGTGGCTGAATCTGCGTCGGCGGCAACGAGTGCGCCGGGTCCGGTCGAGCCGCGTACTTCCACTTCGAGCTTCTGCGGCCGCAGCGATTCCGGCTTCTGCCTCGGCGTCGTCGAATTCCGTGCTGATTGCCGAAGCGCAGCGGCACAAGGGGCAGCTGGTCGTTGCGGCAGTGGCGCTTGTGGTCGTGGTGATCGCCGTAGCTTTTGGTGCTTACAAACTTCTGCACAAAAACGCGCCAGCGATCGACACTCGCAACATGACCATCCGCCCGCTGACCGAGCACGGCCAGGTCATTGGATTTGCCAGCATCTCGGCAGACGGCCGATTGGTGGCTTACGGCAGACGGGAAGGCGAACGCAGTCTGCGGGTTAAACAGGTAGCGACGGGCAGCGAGGTCACTGTGGTGCCGCCACAGACTGGGTTCTTCGGTTACGGCGCCACTTTTACGCCCGACGGCAACTATCTTTACTACACGCACGGGGACCCGGCCAATGCTAACAGCACAAATGTCTATGCCGTGCCCGCTCTTGGCGGGGCGTCCCGGCAGATTGTGAGCGATGCAGTCAGCGCAGTGTCATTCTCCCCTGACGGCAGGCAAATCGTGTATCGGCGCACGATTCAGGATAAAGGGGAAGATCAGGTGTTGATTGCGAATGCCGACGGCAGCGGTGAGCAGGTTATCTTTCGGCATGAGTCCGGAATGAAGGGCCTGATCGGTGATCCTTCCTGGTCTGCTTCAAACTTGATCGCGGTGGGCGCCATTGAACAGGGAGTGAACCAAATTACGACCATTCTCGTGATCACGCCTGAAGGCAAGCTAGTCAAGAGCTTTCCGCTCCCGAGCGTCTTCCACACAGTGGCTTGGCTGCCCGACTCCTCCGGCTTATTTCTCATAACCGCTGAAAAATCGACTGGCCTGCGGAATCAGATTTGGTTTCAACCTTATCCTGACGGGGAGCCTTTCAAGATCACTAACGACTTGAACCAGTACAGCTCACTCAGTGTTACGGCGGACGGAAAGTCGTTCGTGAGCACTCAACAGCGCCAGCAGGCAACGATTTACGTAGGCGATTCTCCAGCGGTCCTGAATGACAAGATCGACTGGAAGCTGATGCCGATCTCGAATGAACAAGCGACGGGATACTCGCTCTCCTGGACGGCAGCTGGAAAGCTCCTGCAAGTGGATTCCGCGTACCACCCCTATCTTGCCGGCGGCGATGGCTCTAACCGAGTTCGTCTGCTGGAGAATGATGAGATCGGTTTCAGTCCTCAGGCCTGCGGCTCAGGGGACTTAGTCGTCGTGTCGAAAATTGGCGAGAGCAATGCGCCCAACCTCTGGCGTTTGAATGTCGCAACTGGTGAGTTGAAGCAGCTTACGTTTCTCAAGGACGTGGAGAGTTCCTCCTGCACCCCAGACGGCAGATGGGTCGTTTACCCCGGACTCGGTGACGCCGATAACGTGCGACACATCTTCAAGGTCTCAATCGACGGCGGAACACCGGTGGAATTGGCGAAAGGACAAGTGTTTGACCCAATTGTGTCCCCAGACAGCACCCTACTCGCCTATGGCAGGATCGACGGCCAGGGGGCCAGCGCAAAGTCGAAGATCGTATTGCAGAAGTTGGAGGGGGGCGCACCCGTGCAGGAGATCGAGATGCCCTCAATGTACTACTGGTTCGAACTCGGGTGGACGCCCGATGGGCGCTCTCTCACTTACGTACGCAATACGACGGGCAACACGGAGAACGTGTACATGCAACCGCTGGCTGGCGGCGCACCGGTTCAGTTGACCCACTTCGATTCTGAACCATCGGTTGTGGCTGCGTATGCGTGGTCATTAGACGGCAAGAAGTTCGCGGTTACGCGCGCCCGCTACAACGATACCGATGTCGTCATGTTCAGCGGTTTCCGCTAACACGTTTCGTAGATCGAAACCGGAGAGATTAGAAAGGACCCTGGCTTATGCTGGAGATTCAGACCAAGCAGTTGCCGCCGGACATTGTTGTGCTCGAAATCACGGGCAGAATCACCATCGGCCGGGAGTGCAAGCAACTGGAATGGGCCACCGACAGCCTGGTCCGCGAGAAGCAGCAGAAGAAGATCATCTTTGACTTGAGCGGCGTTACCCACATCGACAGCACTGGAATTGGCATCATCGTCATGTCCGCCGGCCAGGTGAAAGGGGCAGGGGGAGAGTTGCGCCTCGCCGGCGCCAATAAACACATCGAGCAGGTACTGAAGATCACCAGCGTAGATAAGCTCGTACATTGGAACCCAACCGTGTCAGAAGCGCTCGCAGGTTTCTAATCCAGGAGGAGGAGGAGAGTCTCCAGTTTCCTCAAAAAACCCATAATTTCTTGCTTAGTTGCGGCCGATTCCCCTTTTAGCCGCACATCTCATTTTAGTTCGTTTGCGGTAATCCCGCCTTGATTACCGCCCATTACGTTACTCCAGCACAGTCGTGCATGGCCCCTGGTACATTTCCCTCCCGTGCGTTGCAGATGCCGTTGCCGCACTGTAAACAGAAGAGAGGGAATGGCTTGAATCCCGCCCCCGGTGCCGCTTCGGGCGTGGATTTCAGCACCAGCCGGAGGGCACAGCATGCAGATCGGAGTCTACGGTTCGGGTTATCTGGGAACGGTGATTTCGGCTTGTCTGGCAGACTTTGGTACTCCCGTTTCATGTTGTCATCCCGACCGGACGCGCATGGTTGAGATGGCTCAGGGCAATATTCCTTTCCACGAGAAAAACCTCAAAGAAGTGATCCGGCGCAATGTGCGGGCCGGGCGGCTGGCGTATTCCACCGATATCGAGTCGTTCGCGCGCAAGACGCAAGTCATTTTTCTGGCGGAAGATAATGCGGACCATCTGGCCGACGTGGTCATGCGGATCGCGCGGCTGGCGACCAAGTCTCCGATTTTGACCATCGTCACGCCTGTGGCGGTGGGGACGGCTGCGGCGCTCGAGAAATCGCTGAAGGATGCGGGCGTTCATGGGACGATTGTTTCGCAGCCCATGTTCTTCACCGACGGTTGCGCTGTCGAGGATTTCAACTGGCCCGACCGGCTGATTCTGGGGTCGACCTCCAACGAAGCAGTGCAGGTTCTCAAACAGATTTTTCATCCCCTGGTAATGCGCGGCGTGCCGGTGATTGTGACCAACCAGTCGACGGCGGAACTGGTGCGCGAATCCGCGACGGCGTTTGTGGCCACCAAGATTTCTTTTATCAACGAAGTTGCTGCGCTGTGCGAGCGCGTGGGCGCCGACGCAGTCAGCCTGGCTCTCGCCCTGGGGCTCGACAAGAAGATCGCTCCGCGCTGCCTGCAGCCGGGAGCGGGCATGGGCGGCGTGTTTGCCGAGTCCGACATGGATTCGCTGGCGCAGTTGGCTCTGGACAACGGCGTTCCGCTGAAAGTGCTAAGCGCGGCGCGCGACGTGAACCACACTCTGGCCGATCGCCTGGTCGATAAGATTGCCATGGCTTTGAACTCGGTCGAGAACAAGGACGTCGGCATTCTCGGCCTGGCGTTCAAGCCGAATACAAATTCGGTGGCGGGTTCGTCTGCGATACGGCTGGCCGAATCGCTGGTCGCCAAAGGCGCGCGGGTTCGTGCCTATGACCCGGTCGCCCTCGCCGAGGCAAAGCTGCGGCTGGATGGTTCCGTACGCTATTGCGAGTCGGCGTACGCCGCCGCGGAAGGCATGGATGCCCTGGTGGTGGGCACGGGCTGGCCTGAGTTCCGCGTGCTCGATTTTGACCGCATCAAGCACCTGCTCAAGAAACCCATCATCGTGGATACGAAGAACCTGCTGGATGCTACGCGGCTGCGGGCTATGGGGTTTGAATACGTGGGCGTGGGCCGGGGATAACGCGCGTTGGCGCAGCGCTGAAGGCGCAGTTGGGTAGGGCAGTCCCTTACGGTACGCCTGAAGGCATACCCCGATACGAATCATCTCCAGCACAGTTGCCGGCAGACAAAGTCCTCCCAGGATACGTGAGCGAAGAATCTCTCAATACCGCGCAGCAGTCTACCCGACAGCCTGAGCGCCTGCCGTTGACCCACCGTTTTTCTGATTTCTTCTCAACAATTCTTGATAATGTCTCGGCTTCTTTCTTCTACTTGTCGTTTTCCAGCCTGACTTACATTCTAACTTCCTGGTGGAACCATTTTTTAGCTGAGGAGTGATCACTCCCACAACGGGCGCCAGCCCTGGGCTTTCCAGGGAAGCCTATGAAACGCCCGCATCAGATGTCCTGCGTCGCATCGCCAGAGGGATGAGGGCAGGGCCGCGAGGGGTCCGGATCTGCGCGGCACAATATCCTGGCCAACGCCTTCCAGAGTAGGAGAAAGAAAAATCGAAGTAAAGGTCATCCGTCACATGAAAATCGGAAGTTTTCCACAGGGGCGTGCGGCGAAAGGCTCTGTGGCGTCGCAGTTCAAGAAGTTTGGCATAATCTGGCGGCCGTTTCGGAACGGCGTCCGCGAAACGATGCTGCGGTTTCTGACATCTGCGAAGCACAGTTGCTATAATCGAAGGCGGCGGTGGGAATAGCTCAACTGGCAGAGCACCGGACTGTGGCTCCGACGGTTGCGGGTTCGATTCCCGTTTCCCACCCCAGAATTTTTCTCTCTTCTAGCTGTAGAGACGTTGCTGGCATCGTCTTGCCGCCGCCGGCAGAGACGTAGCAAGCTACGTCTCTACGAAGAGTATCTGGGGCTTTTCCCGTCCATGCTCCAGGCCATTGAGGACCATTTTGGGAATGCTTCCTCATCTGCCACGCTTTTCTCCGCCCGTATTCGTTGACCCGCACACCCCGCCGGACTAAAATCCGGGACGAATCTTCTTGCGGGCGCGACCGCGCCTTGCAGGGCCTGTCGCCGACGACAGAGGGGAAGCAGATTCACGGGTTCCGAAATTACGGGCCCCAGGCTCCTTGGAAGTTTCTGTCTCTAGGAGGAACTCGATGAAGAGTTCCGCGCGCAAGCAAATCAAATCCCGCCGCAAAGCCACCCTTGCGAATGGGACCAAGCGGTTCCCTGAATTGTTCCCCATTGTGGGGATCGGTGCGTCGGCGGGCGGGCTGGAGGCATTCTCCGAACTGTTGCGCTACCTGCCGGAAGAGACCGGCATGGCGTTCGTGCTGGTGCAGCACCTCGACCCCAAACATGGCAGCACGCTGCGAGAAATTCTGTCGCGGACGACCAAGATTCCCGTCACCGAAGTTACTCAGGGAGTGGTGGTCGAGCCCGACCACGCTTATGTGATTCCGGCGAACACGAGCCTGACTATCAAGAATGGAATGCTGCAACTGGGTTCCCGTGTGCTCACGCGCGGGCAACACATGCCCATCGATAATTTCTTTCGCTCGCTGGCGGAAAGTTCCGGGCAACAGGCGATTGGCGTCATTTTGTCGGGCACAGCTTCAGACGGTACCGAGGGCTGCCGCGCCATCAAAGCGGCAGGAGGCATCACGTTTGCGCAGGACGAGGAGTCGGCAAAATTCGACAGCATGCCGCGCAGCGCGGTCAACGCTGGATGCATCGACTTCATCTTATCTCCAAAGGATATTGCCGTGGAGTTGGGCGCAATCGGCCAGCATCCTTATGTTGCCCGGGCGTTGCCGCCGGAGACGGAAGGAATTCAGAGTATGGTAGGAAGCGAAGTGAACGCGCTGTTCGGACTTCTGCGCGAATCGAGCGGCGTGGATTTCTCCAACTACAAGCACAGCACCTTGCAGCGGCGCATCCGGCGGCGCATGGTTCTGCACAAGGTCGAGACGCTGAAAGAGTACCTGAAGGTCATCGGGAAAAAACCGGAGGAACTGGACGAGCTTTACCGCGACCTGCTGATCCACGTGACTGGATTTTTTCGCGAGCCGGAAACTTTCACTGCGCTGCGCAAGCACGTTTATCCCAAGCTGTTCGAAGGCCGCAAGCCGGATAATCCCATCCGCATTTGGGTGGCCGGCTGCTCCACGGGCGAAGAGGTTTACTCGATTGCGATCACGCTTCTCGAATACATGTGGGTGCACAGCCGCAACATTTCGCAGGCCGCCACCGCCATCCAGATTTTCGCCACCGATATCAGCGACACCGCGCTTGACCGCGCCCGCACCGGCCTGTACACCGAAGCCGCGGTTTCCGAGATCTCGGCGGAACGATTGAAGCGGTTCTTCATGCGCGTGGATGGAGGATTTCAGATCAACAAGTCCATCCGGGACATGTGTATCTTCGCCCGGCAAAACCTGGTGAAGGATCCGCCTTTTTCCAACCTGGATCTGGTGAGCTGCCGCAATCTGCTGATCTACCTGGGACCGGTTTTGCAGCGCAGGGTTATCCCCGCGCTGCACTACGCTCTGAAACCCGGTGGCTACCTGATGCTGGGAACGGCGGAGAATCTGAGCGGATTTGCCGAACACTTTGGGCTGATCGACAAGAAAGACAAGATCTACCAGAAACGAAAGAGCGCAGCCCGGTTGACCACCTACTTCTCCAGCGCGGATTACCTGCCGGGCCGCGCGGCTGAGTCAAAACCGTCGCGGGAGTTGCCGGGGCCCTTTACCGTGGAACGCGAAGTTGAGCATCTGCTGCTGAACCGCTTTATTCCCGCCAGTATTGTGGTGAACGATCAGAAAGAGATTGTTCAGTTCCATGGCAAGACGGGCGCCTACCTGGAACCCCCGGCGGGACTGCCCAGCTTCAACCTGGCAAGAATGGCGCGCGAAGGTTTGCTGGTGGATTTAAGCGCCGCGCTCGATACCGCCAGGAAGACCAACAGTACCGTGCGCAAAGAAGGCCTCCAGATTCAATCGGAAAGCGGGAAGCGAACGGTGAATATCGAAGTAATGCCTTTGCGCGGGCCTTCGGCCCAGGAGCGCTTCTATGTCGTGGTGTTTCAGGAGCCGGCTGCCAAGCCGGAAGCAGTCCAGGAGAAGACCAGGGGTGGCAGGGTGGCAAAAGCGGCGCGATCCACGGCGCGGGATGCGGACCTTTTGAAGCGGGAGGTGGAACAGTTGCGGTCGCAGTTACGGTCGCTGATCTGCGAGCATGAAGGCAACGTGGAAGAGTTCAAAGCCGCGCACGAAGAGGTTTTATCGGCCAACGAAGAATTGCAGAGCACAAATGAAGAACTGGAGACGGCCAAGGAGGAGCTGCAATCCACCAATGAGGAACTCACGACCCTCAACGAGGAAATGCAGAACCGTAACGTGGAATTGGGCTCGGCGAACAATGATCTGCTGAACCTGCTGGGACACGTCGATGTCCCGGTGGTCATGGTGAGCAATGATTTGCGCATTCGCCGTTTTACTCCGCCCGCGCAAAAACTCCTGAACCTGTTGCCCGGGGATATTGGGCGGCGGCTGGGCGAGATCCGGCCCAACCTTGACGTGGAAGATTTGGAGACGCTGGCCCGCGAAGCCATCCGCCACGCCGCGCCGCAGCAACGGCAGGTGCGCAGCAAAGAAGGCGAATGGCAGGTGCTGCATGTTCGGCCCTACAGGACCTGGGACAATCGAATCGAGGGCGCAGTGATCAGCTTGCAGGACGTCAACGCCCTCAAACGCTCGCTGGATCAGACCCGCGAATACGCGGATACGATTGTCGAAAGCGCCCGCGAGCCGATCCTGGTGTTGAACACCAGCCTGCAAGTTACGGCCGCGAACCCCGCGTTTTACCGGTCTTTCGAAGTGACTCCCGAGGAAACCGAAGAGCGGCTGATCTATGAACTAGGCAATGGGCAGTGGAACATCCCAAAGCTGCGCCAACTGCTGGAGGAAATTGTCCCCCACAATTCGCGGGTGGATGATTTCGAGATGAGCCACGATTTTCCCCACCTCGGATTGCGCGACATGCTGCTCAACGCCCGCCGGATCGAAGTGCAGCCAGGGCATCCGTTCATCCTGCTGGCCATCGAAGATGTGACGCAGAAGGCCAGAGAGGGGGCGGCATGAGACAGCGCGATGTAGGTTAGCGTATGGGGTGGAACGGGTCAGTGTAGCGCTCACCAATCTGGCCCCCGTGCGTCCTAGAAGAGGGTCATTGATCGTCGTTGCTGGGAGCGAGAAGCAATGAGCCTCAAAGCTGGATCGAATGCCTTTCTTATTGTTGCGCTGGCTCTACTCACTTCACCCTTTCACGCCTCTCCTGCAAGCGAGCCGGGATTTGATCTTCCCGAACCGAATGGCTGCCACTCCGTAGGAACTATAACTGTGGTGTTGAGAGATCCGCACCGCAGCCGGGATCTGATGGTCACGATGTGGTATCCCGCGGAGTGGAGTACGTCAACGCTTGCGCCTTACATGGACAAGAAGACTGCGGACGCGCTGGCCGAAGAATGGAAACTGCAGCCGGATTTCCAACGCCTCGTGCGTACGCACGCCAAGCTTCGGGCTCCGACCGATAGAGGCGGACCTTTTCCCGTTGTTCTTCTGGAACACGGATCGGGCGTGGTGCCGGCCATCTACACGATTTTGGCTGAGGGTCTGGCGAGTAGTGGCTTCATCGTGGTCGCCACCAATCATCCCCCGGACTCCCTGATTGCGGCGTTCCCGGACGGGCATGAAATCAAATTCACGGCCTGCTGGCCCGCAGAAGCCGATCGACGAACTCAAGGCGTGGCTATTGGTAAGTTCGCGGACGAGGTCTTGGTGGCAGATGTGCGATTCGTTCTCGACCAGCTCCAGCAAATGAATTCGCACGATCATTTCTGGCATGGCGACCTGGACCTGTCGAAGATTGGAATCGTAGGTCACTCGATGGGTGGAACGACAGCAGCACTGGCCACACAGGAAGAATCCCGCATTCTGGCGGGCGTCAACCTGGACGGCTCCACTTATCCCGGTATGAACGGCGACGTTCGCCCGGTTCCAGTGCACAAGCCTTTTCTGTTCCTGGCCACGGAAGAGCATGCATCAGAGGATGGCGGCGCTCGTGAGTACATGGGCAGCGAATCCAATACCTACTACGTGGTGGTAAATGGCGCCGATCACATGAGCTTTACCGACGCGGAACTCCTTTCCAGCAGATTCTCACGCGAACGGAAACCAGACGACAGTGCATTCCAACGAGCCGCGCTCACGAGCGCCTTAACTCGATCTCTGGTCGTGGAATTTTTTGGCAAGTATCTTAAGGGCGACATTGCCCCGGATCTCGACTTGACGGTGCGGGTAGATAAAAAGTAGCAAGCGGCCAAGGCGCTAGGCCATTGAGGATGTGACGCGGAAGAGCCGCGAGGGCGCGGCGTAAGGACGGCGGGCTCAATTGCTTCGCGGCGAGCTATGGGCTGCTGAAGTACGCCGCGTTTCGGGATGACGGCCTCCTAGGAGAATAAATTCAAACTGAGCCACCACCAAGATTCTTTATAGAAATATGGTATAACCACTTGGCGGATTGATTCTTGCAAAGCCCATGAAGCGGATTTTCCATCCATTTCGCAGCTCTTCGCGACAGCTTGGACCGCTGGAGCAGCGCCTGCTCGACGGGCTGTGGGCCAAGGGCAGTGCGACCGTCCGCGAAGTGGTGGAAGGCGGCTGCCAGGATCTCGCCTACACCACAGTGATGACCACGCTCGACCGATTGTTCAAGAAAGGCCTGCTGACGCGGTCGGAGGAAGGCAGGGCGTTCCGTTACGCTCCGAAATTCACTCGGGAAGAGTTGCATCGCGAGGCGGCGGGCCATGCCTTTCGCCAACTGCTGGATGCGAGTCCGGCCTCGCCTTTGCCGCTTTCGTTTCTGGTCGAGATTCTGGGCGAACGGGACGAGCAGTTGCTCGACGATCTGCGGAAGCTGGTAGATCGCAAGCGCCGCGAGTTGGGAAAACGGGAATGACGAACCCAATGAGCGAACCCGATGACCGATCTTGAGAATCCGTACCGGATGCTGCCCACGGATGACGGAGGCGAAAGCTATCGAATGGAGTGTACGTTCTGTCTGGAGGAAGGAAACATCATGAGCAAGTTCATTCACTCTCCCGATTGCCCCGCGGGGAAACTGGAGCAGGCTCGATTGCAAGCAGTGAGGACCGAGAAAGGATGATCGGGGCAGAAGCTTGGACCAAATTTCTGAAGGAAAGGTAAGACCAGAGTGATGTTCGCCATACGCGGGATCGCGGTTTCTTTCTCGATCTTCATGCTGCTCTACTGCGCCCTATCGTTGGCGGTTTGCGGCGTGTGTCGGAGGGTGTGGCTTGGCGCGCAGCGCTACTCCGCGCGGCGCTGCGCGGACTTGCTCTTCTCCTTGCGCATGCTTCCTTTCGTAGTGGCAAGTGGAGTCACGCTAACGCTGGCTGTGCCGTCATTCCTGCTCCTCGAACCTCGCGCCGTGAATGAGCCGATTGGCACTCTGCCTTTAGGGTTGAGTCTGTGCGGAATGGCGATGGTGCTGACGGGAATGTGGAACGCGGCTGCCGCATGGCTGCGGGCTTCGCGAACGGTGGCGCGGTGGTCGAACGAGTCTCGCGAGATCGATTCGAGCGCTGCAAGTTCCAAAGTTTCGGTGCCAGTGTTACGGGTTTCGGCGGCGGCGCCTCCGCTCACCGCGGCCGGCATTCTGCAGCCCAGCGTGTGGTTGTCGCGCGCAGCGGAGTCTGTGCTGACCGAGCAAGAATTGCAGAGCGCTCTGCGGCATGAAGTGGCGCACATTCGCCGCCGGGACAATCTGAGAAAGCTGATCCTGCGCGTGGTGGCATTTCCCGGCATGGCCGAACTGGAGAGTGCGTGGCGCGAGGCGACTGAAATGGCCGCCGACGATGCCGCGGTTTCAAGCGCGGTGGAAGCGCTGGATCTGGCTGCGGCCGTGATCAAGCTGTCGCGGCTGGCTCCGCTGGAAGCGCCTGCCGAGTTGACCACTGCGCTGGTCCACAGTCCCGCGGAGTCGGTGCATGCGCGTGTCGAACGCCTGATCGCCTGGACGGAACGCAGCCAAGGTCCCGCGAAGGGATATTCATGGGCATATGCACTTTGCGCCGCCGCTGTTGTAGTGATTACGCTCGCCGTCACTTACAGCGAACTGCTGGTCCGGGTTCATGCCGCGACTGAGTGGCTGGTGCGCTAGAGCGGCACAGTTACAGAGGAGAAGCAAGGCCATACCAGTCAGCGATGCGAGGCGACTCATGATGTTTCCTGGGGCACTTCCTCCTCGACATAAGAAACGGCACAGAGTATACATTCGGGGCCAGTTCCGTCTAACGGATGTAGACAAGGAAAATGATACCGCCTGCGATCACGACTATGCCCGCGGCAAACAGAGCGAAGGTGGTCCACATCGTGCGCGTCTCCAGCGACCGCTCGGGCCGGCAGGAGATTACGAAATGGCGCGTTCCCCCTCCCCGCGCGATCAACTTACGATCCTGCTCGCCCATGGGATTCGGATTCTCGACGCAAGTGCCGAGGATGTTGTATTCGCGGTCGGGCAAGAGGCATTGCTCGACGAAGCGCAGGCGCCGTCCGCCAGCCTCAGGAGGAACTACTGCGGGCATGAGGGTACGGCTATTGTCGTTCATAGCGGCACGGATCCAAGCCTCACCGTGAGCGGCTTGTTCCTCGTGGATTCTCACGTTGGCCCGGGAAAGATAGTCCAGCAGTTCGCCATCGGAGGGCCCGTTCGCACCACCCAGACTGGGGTCGACGGTACGCTTTTGCGAGGCCCGCGGTCCGGTTTCAGCCTTGAACGTTGTGAATAAATCGAGTTCCGCCTGGTGGAGATTGATCGCCACTCTTCCAGTCGCATCCTGAAGATGGAAGCTCACGTGGCGGGTGTCGATGAGAGACGTTGCCCAAAGCTGTCCCCTTCGCCCGGTCCAGACTTGAATCGTCACCGCGTAGTAAAGACATGCGAGCCCGGTGATGGGGCTGGTCAGAAGTTCTTCGCCCACCGCCTTGCCGTAAATGTGCACCAATCCCGTGGTGAGCCTGCCGATCGGCGTCATAGGCGTGTTCTTCAACAGGCGGAGGGTGCGGTAGCTGTGGACTCCGATGCCAACAACCAGCAGGCCGAATCCGACAATGAAGAGACCGAAGAAATAAATAGCGCCGCTGTTGCGGAGGGTGATGTTGAAACTGAGAATGCAGATGTGATTGAGGCCAGACCTGCCCGACGCTATGCAAAGCGGTAGAAAGGTGCCGGCTACCAACAACCCGAGGCGACTCATGGAACGTTTCCTTCTTCGAACCGGTGGCCCCTGGTTGGAAGCGACCCAAAGACGAGGCGAGCCCGCCCGCACCAGGTCAACCAGAATCTTCTCTCTGCTCTTGACTTCAAAAACGGCATTCAGTGTATACCTATCCCGCCTGTTCAGGACGTTGGGAAGCGACGATACTCGTGGGGATATGCGCTGTGTGCAGCAACTGCCGTGGTGGTTACACTAGCGGTCACTTACAGCGAACTGCTGGTCCGGGTGCACGCGGCGACTGAGTGGTTGATGCGCTGGCGCCTCCGCGCAAGAAACAGCGCCAGCAAGACGGCGCCGCCTGCGGCAATTCCCAGGCCAATCGCGCTCAGCGCGTAGCCCCCATCGAAGCCGCGCCGGGCCATCGCCATTCCCACGGGGGCGAGCCCCAAGCCGCTAAGCACGAGAAACGTTAGCACCACCGGGCCGAGAACAAATCCCAGCGGCTTGCGCAGCAGCAGCAAGATTGCGGCCATCAAACAGGCCGGCGCCAGAAAAGCCAGTCCAGAACCGCGACTGCCTCCGTCAGCAGACCAGAATTACGGACGGCCTGCGGCACCGAGCCTGCAACTATCGCGGGAATGATCTCACTCAGCCAGTGGATGGCCGTCACCCCACCCATCAGCAGCAGCACGACCGCCGTAGTTTTCACCGGAGCGCGCGGACTGTAGAGGCGGGCGACCTCCGCTGTACGTAGTGCCATGAGGCTTCCGGCGAGGGCGTAGAAGCTGAGCCCCAGAACGCCGCAGTACGCCAGAAACATCGAGTTGAAGTGAATCGCAAACGCGTAGTTGAGGAAGTTGTAGGCAAGATCGACGATGGTTCCCATCCACATCAGTCGTGCCGCAACCGAGCCGCGAAGCGAAAGGATGGTGGCGATCACCAAAACCGGCAAGATGACTACGAGGTTCCCCGCGTCAATTCCGACGCATTGGGCAGCATGGAGCCGCGTTTCCTCCGCATACATGGAGCGAAAGAAGAGTCCTCCAAGCGAGGCGACGGCGAGGCACACTGCCAGCGGGAAGCTGAGCCAGAGTGCCCACCGGCCGGGTTCGGTTTGCGCGATGGGAGCACTCAAGCTGCGATCCTGCTTCCTGTGTCTCTGAGCTCAAGCGCCGATTGAGTCGGGCGGCTGCAGAGGCGGAAGAGAGTCAGAGCGATCATCACGTACCAGGCCTGCATGCCCACCACCGACAGAATGGAAATGTAGACTCCAACCTTGGGCACGTACATCCCAAGGCCAACCAGGCCTGACACGATTCCGACATAGCCTGCAGCCCTGCTGAAGATCTGGCTGCGCAACATCACCCACCCGACGATCACCATACCGATCGATCCCACCACATTGCCCACCTGAAATGGCGTTCCCATCCAGGAGGAAATCACCGCTTGCCCGGCGGCGAGCAAACCGTCGCGTTCCACCGCGGTCGTGGCCGCGGCATACTGCTGGCTGAGGTACAGCATGTTCAAGGCGGGCGTGGCGATGAGGAAGCACATAATAGAAGCTGCTGAGAGGCCGGTGGCGATAAGCATCAGCGATTCATGCGTGCGGCGCAGGCTCAGGTAAAGCGCCAGACACAACGGGATAGCAAGCACCTCGTCCACGATGATCAGGAAATCGAGACCGACCAAGCCAACCAGGGGACGCGATTGCAACAGAGCGAAATAGCTGGCCACGGTGGAGGGCGGCGGCCAGATAAAATACGCGATAATTTGAAACAGAAACAGTGCCACGGTGATCAATGCGGCGATCGCGGCAGTTCGATATAGGAAGTGCCAACGGATTTCGCCAGTATCGCAACTGAGTACGGGAGCCGAGATCGCATGGGACATGGCGGACCTCCGAGCAAGGATGGATAGCCCGATGATTGCCGAAAGAATGGCCGCCGAAAAGAGCGCAAGACGGCTATTTCACTTGTACGTGGAAAACTGACGGAAAGTATGTGACCCGGGTCACGGAAACCGAGTCAACTCAAAATGTAACCCGCACGCCCAACTGCGCGGCGAACGGAATTCCTACCGTTGTCCCTGGTCCGAAGAAATCTCCCAGCGCGCCCTCGGGTATCTCAAGTTGTTTCAGGGTAGTGATGGGCACGGTTTGAGAGCAGTCTGCGTTGGCGCAGACGCTGGTGACATTCGTGATCCCCCCGACCGGCATCATCTGGTTCGACGGAACCGGCAATTGAGCCACATTGACCGCGAAATTTGCGCCCGGATTATTGCGGTTGAACAGGTTAAAGAACTCGATGAAGGGATCAACCTGCCAGCGCTCGTTGATCTTGAAAGGACGCGTGACGCGCAGGTCGGACTGAATGTAAGGCGTGCCGCGGAATTCGTCGAGGCTGGTGTAGTTTCCGTTTACATAGATGCGGTCGGTGTTGTTGGCGTTTGTGATGGTGATGGGGCGGGCGCTTTCGAACTGATTGATGGTGCTCAACTCGAAACCGCCCGGCAAGTGCAGGGTGCCTGCCAGCACGAAGCGGTGACGCACATCTTCGCCGGACGGGCCGTAGTCGCCTGGTCCGAAAGCACTCAGGGATGTGGGATTCGGCTGGCTGGGGCTGGGTTGTTGTGGGCAGACGCCATCCACGTAATCGAATAGTTCGCCCAAGAGGCATCCCCAGGTTTGCGCCTTGGAGAGTGTGTAGTTCGCCACCACATTGAAGCGGCGCATGTTGCCTTGCGCATGCAGCATCAGCCCGTTGTAGCTGGAGCGGTTGTTCGACTCGAACACATTCACGTTGGGCACCAGCGCCGTCTGATCCGTTGCATCCGAGGCAGGAAACAGCGGTGTGAATAGCGTGGCACCGCTCTTGTAAGGGAAGCCGCGGTACCCGTGATTGCCTTGCTCGTGGACGTAGTCGGCGCTCACCAGCCAATGCTGGTTGAAGGCGTGCTGCACGCCGCCGGTGGTGTGAATGGCGTAAGGAGTTTTGTAAGGAGACCCGATCAGGTTGCCGGTGGCACCCGCGCCGCCGGTCAGGCAGCCCGCGCCCGAGAGTGTGCCCCCACTAAAGCTGCACGGCCCGGTGGCGTAAGTCGAATTGTTGACACCCTGAAACGCCGCCGCCCATCCATTCTGCGCCAGATCGTCGTAGTAGAGGCCGAATCCAGCGCGAATTACCGTCTTCCCGCTGCTGCCGGGCGAGTAAGCAAATCCAAGGCGAGGCGCGATTTGCTTGCGATAGTCGTTTGGAACGCTGGGCACAATCGGAATCTCCAACGCCTGCAGCGTGAGATACGCGGGATTCTCGGCTTCACTGCGGCCCGAGCCGGTGAACAGTCCCCAGGTTGTCTGATAGCGCAAGCCGTAATTAACAGTGAGCTGGTGCGAGACGCGCCAGGAATCCTCGGCGTAGAAGGCGAGACGCTGAACATTCTGCGAAAAGCTGCCATCGCCGGCGGGAGTAAACGTGCAGCTAATGCCGCTGGCGGGATCTGGAGGCGGATTACACTGCGAGGTTGGCGGAGTGTAATAAAACGGCAAAGCAGTCGTGATGCCGCCGCAATCCGGGCCGGGCGGATTGATGTAGCAATCGGGATTCGAGGGATAGGTGGTGAATTGCTCCGCCGTCGACGCGAACGCGCCGCTGAGCACCGGTTCGTGAATGAAGTCGACTCCGAACTTGAACGCATGATCGCCGACAACGTGGCTCAGGTCGTAGCGAAACTGATATTTATCCTGATTGCGTAGGTCGGGAAAAAGAGTGATCGGAGTGGCAAACTGATTGTCGCCGAAGGTCTCGAAGCCGGAGATGGTCAACGCAGTAACACTGAAGGGAAACTGTATGGCGAAACCAAGATTCGAATTCCGCGTCTGCGTGAGGTGCAACAGGCTGGCATCCAGAACCAGATTGCCCAGCCAGGTCGAGCTGAAGGCATGGGTGTTGCTGAGCGCCACGTTCCAGTAATTGTTGTGTGTGATCAGGCCCGTCGAAGGCAGCGTGGCCTGCTGCACCAGGGCGTTATGCGTGAGATAGCTGTCCTGCGAGGTGCGCAGGAACCAGGTCGATTTCGGCGATTGCGCCCAGTCCAGCCGCAGCGAACTGAGGTAGTCGCGAAAAGGAATTGGAACGGTGGCAGGAACCGGGATGGAAGGAATGCCGGTGATCAATCCCTCAGACGCCAACTGCGCGAGCGCATCAAATTGCGCGGTGCTGGCGGGACTGTAGGCGATGCTTGCGTTTTCGTGGACATTTTCGAACGTAGTAAAGAACCAGACTTTGTCTTTCACGATGGGACCGCCGATGGTTCCAACATAGTTCTGGCGGGAGAACGGCTGTTTCGGATTAGGCGCCGGATTCTCGATGGGGAAGCGCGCGTTCAGCGCGGCCTGGCGGTCAAAAAATGCCCCGCTGCCGTGCCATTCGTTGGTGCCGTGCTTGGTGGTAATCACGACCGAGCCGGCCGTGGTCCAGCCCGTGTCGGCTTCTTCGTTGGACGTGCGCACGGCGAATTCCTGAATGCCGTCTGGAGAGAAATTTTGCAGGAAGCCGCCGATCCAGTCGTCGGAGTTTTCCGCGCCATCCACTGACAGCTCGTTGTTCAACCCGGAGCTTCCGCCGGTGGAGACTGCGGTAATGCGCGCCTTGGTAGGGTCGGAAGGCTCGACCGGCTCGGTTCCAGGCACGAGATAGGCAATATTGGCGAAACTTCGCGCCGGCAGCGGCAGAGTTTCCAGGTCATGGCTGCCCACTACGCCTCCGCGCACCGCGCTCGATGTGTCAATCGCTGCAGTCGTTATCGAGGAAGAAATTCCCTGCACGTTGACGGTTTCCGCGGCGGCCGCGGGCTTCATCGTAACCGTAAGGTCTCGAACGGTGGCGACCGCGACTATGACATCGGCCTGCGCCGGAGTGAAGCCCGCAGCAGTGACGGTTATGCGGTAGTTGCCGGGGAGAACGTCATCAAGACGAAACTCGCCGCGGTCTTCGCTGGTGGCCTCGCGTTTGACTGACGACCCTGATAATTGCGCAACGATCTTGGCAGAGGGAATGCGGGCTCCCGTGACATCCTGCACCGTGCCACGCAGCGATCCGCGCGGGTTCTGGGCGTGGAGGGTCGCGGTCAGCAAAATGGCAATCAGCGCTGAAGCAAACCTTGTCTTCTGTAAGTTCTTCTTCATGCTTTCGGACAGAAGCGAGACTAGCCCGCGGAACGAGCTACTACCAGAGGTCGTAGGGTGCCAGTGGCTTTGCGAAACTTGGTGGACTGCCCATAGAAAAGACGCTTAGAATCCAATGTCAGGGGGGCCATCTATGTCACTGCGTCCTGCACCCTTCCTCTTCGTTTACCTGACAATGCTTTGCGGCTGCGTGCCGGTGCTCGCTCAAGGCCGCGGCTATCACCTGGAACTGTCAGACGGAACGAGTGGGTGGGCCATTCTGGTCAACGACTCGCAGAAGACCATCGAGGCCTATCACTTCTCAGCCAAATGTATGAGTGAGGGGTGGATGAGAATGGGCAGTGAAACAAGTTACGACGCTCTGGACAGCGCGGGGACTTCGAGGAGCGGGCCGGGGCGCGGTGTCGCCGGAATTCACACTAACCGTGATGTTTTGGAACCGGGGGAGCGCATGGTCTCAATGGAGAACCTGTTGCCGCAGCCATCCGGTTGTGCCTGGGATGCGGACTTCGATGCCGTCATCTACGACGACGGTAGCTATGAAGGTGATGAGAGGAGGGTGCGAGGCCTACAAGCGCGGCGTGACGGTGTAGCCGACGGTGTGAAGTACTGGGCGGCCAGACTCGCTCGAGAGCACGTAGACAAGGCCAGCCGGGAAACGATCCGAACCGACGCGGAACGACTGAAGGAAGAAGACGTGAAAAAGACAACGTCCCGATGCCGCAAGTTCGCTTGCGAATACTGGAGGGGCAGATTTCAGGTAGATATTAACGTTGCGCTGAACACGAGACCGTCGAAGGATGGTCCTCCACTCGAGGGCTATGGGGGAATTATTCAGATATACGCCAGGCACGAAAAGAAAATCCAGGCCGACGTCGCACTGAAGAAGCTGGATGCGGTCTTTCCGCTGTCAGCAGCGCTTGCAGAGGAGGGAGATCAATCAGGGGTGCGGTAAATTCCCGCGAAACTATCTCAGCCCGACCAGCGCTGCGGCGTGCGGTCCCAGCGGTGCTTTTTCAATTCGGCGAGCAGGCCGGAGTCGAGCGAGCCGGCGTGGCTGGCGGCGACGTTTTGGCGCACGTGCTCCGGGTTTCGCATACCCACGATCGTGGTGCTAACCGCGGGATGAGACAGGATGAAGCGCAACGACATTTCTGGAAGCGTCATGCCTGCGGGCAGGATCTTCTTGAGTTTGTCGACGCCCCGAATTGTCTTCGCCAGATTCTCCGGTCCAAAATAGCCGGAGCGCCAATCGCTTTTCGGGAAGCGGGTTTCCAGCGTCATCTTTCCGCCCAGGCTGCCTTCGTCGAGAGGCACGCGCGCGATCACGCCCACGTTGAGTTCCTGGCAGAGAGGGAAAAGCTTATCCTCAGGCGCTTGATCGAAGATGTTGTAGATCACCTGCACCACGTCAACTAATCCAGTATGCATCGCCTTGATGCCATTCTCCGGTTCCCAGCGATTCAGGCTAAGGCCGAAGTGACGAATCCAGCCCCCGTCTTTCAACTTCTCTACTGTGGAATGAAATTCCGCGTCATCGGCCCAACTGTCGTCCCACACATGGAATTGCAGCAAGTCGATCGAGTCAACACGGAGCTTCTTCCGAATCAGGTCCGCATACTTGAGCACGTGGTCTTCAGAAAACACGTCGTGGTATTTGTATTTCGAAAGTGCGGGCCACTTGCCGTTGGCGGGAGGAATTTTCGATGCCGCGTAGAGCCGCTTCTTGGAGTTTCGCGCCATGATTTCGGCGAGCAGGCCGTCGCTCTTGCCCTCGCCGTAAGCCCAAGCGGTATCGAAGAAGTTGCAGCCCGCATCGACGGCGACTTGTAGCGAATCGAGCGACTGCTGGTCATCGGAGCCGGTCCAGCCGCTCATGCCCCAGAGTCCATAGGCGATATCGCTGACGTTGAATCCGGTCCGGCCCAGCTTGCGGTATTTCATGCAGCCTATTCCTTGAAGATGGGTTTCGTGTTTTTAAAGACGTATACTTGTAGAGCCAATCAGGCAGTGGTGCACTTTGGCTTACGCATTAGGCCGGTTAAGCGGGAGATCCTTCGCTTCGCCTGAAAAACGGCTACGCTCAGGATGACAAAGTCGTGTAAAGCCAAACTGCACCACTACCGCCAATCCTAGCAGTTTTGTCCGGGACACAAAAAATGAGCGAATTGTCAGTGATTTCGCTCTGCTGATTTTTCGATGCGCCGCATCGAGATTTTGCGGCCGCCAGATCACGCTTCCGGTGTTTCAATGAACCTAGATCATAAACCCTGTGGAGGTAGCCCCGTGAAATCAGAATGTCCTTCTAACCCGATGCCGTCTTACTGCCAGGAAGATCCGCACGCTCCCTCGTCTCGATTGATGGACGAAAAAATGTCGGACGATTCCGATGCCGAAGCGAGGCTCGACAGCGCCCTCAAGCCGACCGGATTGAAGAATCCGTTCTGGAAGTAGAAGCTTCTCTCCGCGCGCTTTTTCTCAGCGATCTCCGCGATTGGCGGTTGCCTTCTCTACCGCAAGATCGGGAGCGCGAGGCACGGGCGAAGCGCGAACGGCAGCTTGGACATTTCGTCCAGCGCTGGGTGCAATTGCGAGTCGCGGCAAGGCTCGAGCGTGATCACGAAGGGCAGTGTGCTTTTCTCAAATCCCGGCTTCTGCAGCACGGCATCGATATTCAACTTGTGGGCCGAAAGAATCGCCGCCAGCCCCGCGATAATCCCCGGCTGATCTTTCACCACCAGGCGCAGATACCACGGCGTCTCAAAGTCACAGCTTACTTTTGGCGAGGCGAATTGCAGCGCGCGCCGCGGCCGGGGTCCGGCTGCGAAGCTCTCCGCTACAGCCATCAAGTCTGAGACCACGGCGACTGCCGTGGGATCGCCTCCCGCACCCGCGCCTAGCAACGCCATGTCGCCGCCGTACTTTCCCGACGTCAAAACCAGATTCAGATTCCGCTGCACGCGCCCGAACGGCGAGTCAGTGGGAACCAGGCTCGGCCCAACCTCGGCAAACAATGTGCCCTCTTTCAAATCAGCACGCGAAATTTGGCGGATGGTGCAACCCAGCTCGGCGGCGTAATCGAAATCGACTGCATCGACGGGGCGGATGGTGCGGGCGCGAATGTCTCCCGGAGCAACGCGGACTTGCAACCCAGCCAGCGCGAGAATAGAAAGCTTGGCACGAGCGTCGCCGCCGTCGAGGTCTTCGCTGGCATCAGACTCGGCGTAGCCGCGCGCCTGCGCTTCTTCGAGAGCCTCGCTGAAAGGAATGCGCGCCGTCTCGATGCGGCTGAGAATGTAATTGCAAGTGCCGTTCAGAATGCCGGCAATGCCGTGCAGTCGATCTCCGCAAAGCCCGGTGCGCAGCGCGGGCAGAACGGGAACGCCGCCGGCGACGGACGCTCCAAACTCAAGCTGGCAGCCGTTCGCGCTGGCCAGCGCCAGCAGATCGGGGCCATGGCGCGCGATGAGCTGCTTATTGGCCGTCACCACCGACATGCCGGCATTCAGAGCCCCGCGTACCAACTCCTCCGCAGGAGTTAACCCGCCGATCAGCTCGACGACGATGTCGGCTTCGGAGGAGAGAATGGTGTGAATGTCGTCGGTCCAGATTATGCCGTCTGGAATCGATAGTCCGGTACCCCAGGATTGCTTTTTGCGCTCGAAGTTGCGATTGCAGATGTGGGTGAGCCGGAGCCAGCCGTCATCGTTATTGCGCTCGAACAGAATCCTGGCGACTGCGCTGCCCACGGTTCCGAGGCCGACAAGGGCAACCCGGAGCGCGGGAGGATGATGCCGCGAACTGGGTGCGGGATCGGAGTCGGGCGACTGCTCTGGCGGAGTCCTGTGCAATGTCTGCTCGCAAGAGTGGAAACTCATTTTTATCATACGTGGGGCTGCGACTCCTTGGAACGGAAAGCGAACCACGCGGCGCGGGCGGCTCGTCGGGCAGAATCAGCATCAAAGTTGGTACTATAATGCGATCCCACCGCAATCAAGGCAATGCCTGTCTGCGAGGAATCACAAGCGGAACCCTTACTCGCGCCTCTCGCCTCTTCGTGCTGAGCGCTACGGTCCGCCGCCAAGCCCGGTTATGGGAGGAGAACGGATGATGGGAAAGTTCGTGACTGCGAGCCTGCTGGCACTGCTGATTCAGATAAGCATGGTCGTGCTGGGAGCGCAGAGACAGGCGTCCGCTCAGAGCACGCCCACGCAACAGAGTCCGCCGCCAGCGCCTGCGGCGCAGCAACCCGCTGCGCTTGCTCCGGCAGCTCAGAAACCGGACAGCGGCCAGGAACCCGCCAATGAAGAATCCAGTTCGAAGCGGAAGCGCATTCACGATTACAAGAATTGGAGCTACAACGTTGGCGCCGGCGCCAACCTTAACAGCGGCACGACGCGCACCTGGGTAAGACAGGGAGGCTTTGTGGCATCGGGCGGCGTCGCTCGCAACGGGAACAAATATTTGGGGCTGCGCATGGACTTTACTTTTGCGAACCTGCCGCTGCGCGACTCCACTCTGGAAGTGGCGCAAGCCACGGGAGCTTCAACCCATGTCTACTCCCTCACGCTCGATCCCATCATCAACTTGCCGGTTACCAAGCTGTGGGGCGGATATGTTCTCTTCGGGCCTGCTTTCCATCATCGCTCCGGAAGCCTGCAATCCGACACCACGATTGCAGGGTCACCGTGCAGTCCGTTCTGGAACTGGTGGGGCGCGTGCCAGACTTTCAATTATTCCGTTCCTCTCAGCGGCAGCTTTACTAATTCCAGCCTGAACGAATTCGGATACAACCTTGGGGGAGGCGTGACCCGCAAGATGCCGAGTGGAGTCGAGTTCTACGGGGAGATTCGCCTCATGCACGGAACCCACAACGGCATCACCACGGACTATCGCCCGATCACGATAGGATTTCGCTGGTAGGGAAGACGTTCAAGAATTCCCCCGTGAAACCCGTGTCCTCTGTGGTAAAGATCTGTCTCTGATCGGCCTCATTCCGGATTAGTCCGGTAGCTCCAAAGACTTCCAGCGCGTTCCTGCAACTGCACAAATGACGCAGCAGGAACCGGCTGCGAAACCGCAGCGCTCGAATTGGCTTCGGCCAGCGCTGCTTCGACAATGTGGTGCGCGGGCGCAAGCGAGCAGGCGGGATCTGTGGCTGCTGCGTTACCCGTGAGCAGCAGGGCCTGGCAGCGGCATCCACCGAAATCCTGCGCGCGCTGGTCGCAACTGCGGCAGGGTTCCGGCATCCAATCCTCTCCGCGAAAGCGCTGGAACGACGCGGACTGCTGCCAGATGAATTCCAGAGTCTGCTGGCGGACGTTTTCGAATTCGAGTCCGGGAATTACTTCCGCAGCATGGCAGGGAAGGACCTTGCCTGCTGGATTGATGAGCATCAATCTACGTCCCCAACCGCCCATGCAGGCTTTGGGAAAGCGCGCGTAATAATCAGGGACAACCGAGTCGATGCGGATGCGCCCGGCGAGGCGCTTTTCCGCCGCGGCGACAGCTTCGACAGCCCGGTCAAGCTGCGCGCGTGTGGGCAGCAGCGCGGCGCGGTTCTTCAAGGCCCAGCCGTAATACTGCGTGTGGGCGATCTCCATGCGCTCGGGCGCGAGTTGCTCGATGAATGCGATCATCTCCTCGAGGTGGTCGATGTTCTGACGATGCACGACAAGGTTTACGGTGAAGGCAATCTTGTAGCGGCGAATGATGCGCGACAATTCGACTTTGTGCGCATGCGCTCTGGCTCCGGCGATCCAATTGGCGGAGTCTTCGCGCGAATCCTGAAAGCTGATCTGGATGTGATCGAGTCCAGCCTCGACCAGCGCCTTTAGTCGCGGCTCGGCAAGCCCAATTCCTGATGTGATGAGGTTGGTGTAAAGGCCTGCTTGGCGCGCGCCTGCGATGAGTTCCGTCAGATCGGGCCGCGCCAGCGGTTCGCCTCCGGTGAAGTGCGCGTGCAGCATTCCCAGCTTGCCTGCCTGCTGGAAAACGCCGATCCACTCTGCGGTGGAAAGCTCTGAGCTTGCCGCCGCCAACTCAAGCGGATTGGAGCAATAGACGCAATGCAGCGGGCAGCGGTGCGTGATCTCGGCGATGAGGGCGAGCGGGTTGGGAATCATGGTTACGGCTGATGAACTGGCCTGTGGATTTGTCGTCGAAATAATCTTTTCTGCGAGGCGATTCAGGCGCTCTCGCGAGGCTCAAGTTTTATGGAGAAGTTATTATCTCCCAGGGTAGGCCCCCTCCCCCCATACCTGTGAAAGCCTTGCCCAGCGCGGGTCTCGCAAAACAGGTGTGTCAAGATCTTGAGCCTAAAGGATTTAGATACCAAAATCTTGACAGCAAACGAGTTACGGCCTTACCCGCGCTATTTGAGCCTACCGCCTCCGCCTTGACCATGATGGCCTGATTTCGAGTGGAAGGCAAGGTCGGATGTCACAATGGGGCTGTGGATTCCTGGTAAGAGGTAGAATCTATTGATGGGTATTAAGTTGACAGAAGATGCCGAGACGCTCGCCGACGTGAAGGCGTACGATGCCGCAAAGGCGCGTCTTGAGAATGGCGAGGACGAGCTCATACCACTGGAGATCATCGAGCGCAGGCTGAGAAACAAGCCGCACTCTGGATCTGGTAGGAGTTAAGATTAAGGGGGTAAGAACATGGCAGCTCTCGATTGGTCGCAATGCCCCGCAGTTGAAAGCGTGCCGGGGAGGCTAAGCGGTGCGTGGGTGTTTCGCGATACGCGCATGCCCGTATCCACCGTATTCGAAAATCTCGAAGCTGGGGCGACTGTAGATGAGATTACGGAATGGTTTGACGTCTCGAAACAGCAGGTTATCGAGGTCTTGCAGTTCGCCGCTCGCAGCCTTGCAGCACCAGTTCCCGTACAGACGGTGAGCGAGTCCTCAGGAGATGTTCGCGCTTTTTGACCGCAACACTCGCCTAAATTACCAGAGTGTCTTCCTCAGATGTTGCGACGCTTTTGGGGGTTTTCCTTTTTTCGCATTAAAGATACCGACGACCGATATTTTCCTAAGAAACCGAGTTTCTTTGGTGTTAATAAGGTCCGGATTCTTTTCGAGAGCAGCGGCTATGAGCCAACGCTCTAGAAAATCGATAGTAGTACTAGCTCGACCCTTTTTCTTGTACCGTCCTTTGGGAGTTAGCTTCGGCAGGAGAAATATGGTTGGGCTCCCCTTGCTCTCGGAGCAAGCTTTGTTGTACTTCTCCCTGTTTAAAGGGTTCAGGGCCTCACCGGCGATCGAGCTCTTGCTGGCCTGACCTACGTAGTATGGCGTGTACCCTTTAGGAGTGTGTATTGCGAAGACGTAGCATCCGCATGCCTTGGAAAGGCCAGAATGCAAAGTTTCCAATTGTGCCTTAAGATCGGTCAGCGACCGGTCGGTGATGAGTTTCTTTGTTCCGTGGCGAGTAAGCTTGAAAGGACCTGCAACGTCGAAGTTCATTGCGACACCCTCATCTCGGTTACGGCCGTCACTCGGAAGGCGTGAGGACGGGGCAGGCCAGCCCTGGGGACGCGAGCTTTAGGGAGACCTCCTCGCCCTGGTTTACGGTTATGTCCGCAGACCAGGATGCGTCGTTGGCGCCCGCCTGCCCGCGGGCCTCTACCTTGTACCTTCCAGCGGGTACGTTCAATATTCGGAAATATCCCTCTTCATCGGCATCGGCGAACAGCAACTGCTTCGGTTTTTTGCTGGCCAGGACCCATTCGGTCGTGTCCTTAATCGATTGGTCTAACGCCAGCAGTTTCTGACGGCAGGGTAGGATTTTTGTGGTCGCTTTTTCTGCCTTCAGGAAGTTATCCAGCGCCGCGTCGTTGAAGACCCAACCAGCGGTTCCGTCTTCGGGGGGCGACTGCGGACTTGTTTTTACGCTGCCCTCGAATATCAAGTAAACGTTTGCCAAACGTGCGGGCTTCAGATCGCCTCCTTCGGTGATGCCGAAGGCCCGACCGGACACTACTCCTGCGCCCAGGGGGAGCGGTTTCTTCACATTCTGCCGCTGAGCAATGGACAGCGCGGTGACGGCTAGCGCTATGATCGCACTGCACAGCGCCCGATATGGCCTTATCGTGAGCATCGTCCACTGATACTGGCCGCTGATGATGCGCCTAGGGGGGCCAGTCGATCAGCATTCTGGACGGGAAGCTGACCGCACCCGTCGCATTTCTTGCAGGGCGGCGGCAAACGCAGCAGCGTGGACGCCTCGTTCTCACACGCGAACCCCAAGCATCGATCGCAAACGACGAATCCGGGCAGGGGCGGCCCTCCATGCAGACCTGGCTCGAAAACCGAATGTCCATCCGGCCCAATAAGGTCACCGTGAAAAGGATTAGAAAGCACGTTCATATGGTTGCCCTCCTCGTCGCATTTTACCCTTCACGAGTCCGCAAGAAGACCATTACTTTGATGCTCTCTGTTGCCATACCTAATAGTCGATGATGCGCTTGTGCCGCAGTTGCTCGAGGAACTGGCTGATGTCGGCACGAATCTTGTTGGCATCGGCGTCGGCGAACTGAGACTGCAATTCTGCGATGATCTGCGCGAAGGTGCGCTGGCCGTCGCAGCGCTCCAAGACTTGCCGGCCTGTACCTTGCAGTTTGATTGCGCCTTCGGGGAACAGGATGACGCGCGCGTCTTCGGTGCCCGTCTTATTTTCTGCACCCCAGCGGCAACCGACGGCAAGACGCGGCTGGCTGGAGTCTTCGGGAGGGGGCATGCTAGTGGCAACTCCCGGGAATGCGCGGCATGGGTAAACGCCAGCCGCGGTGGAGCTGCAAGCGAAAGCAGGTTCCTCCACTTCGCTCGCTTCGCTCCGCTCCGGTCGGAATGACAAAGTCTTGGAGTCCGCTCACGCTAACTCCCCTCGATTCGGAACGCGCCGGGCGGGGGCCATCCTGGCTGGACATAGGCGAAGTAGAGCGCGTCGAGCTGGGCCCATAGAATGTCGCACTTGTCGCGCAGGGCCTGGATTGCCAACTCTTGGTCGGCGCGCGTCTTCGCGTTGTCGTAGACGTAGTTGACCGCGAACTGCGAGTCTTCCGGCGCCTGGTAAAGTCTGGCCTCGAAATAATCCAGGCCTCCCGCTAACCACGGATAGTGCTGACGCAATTTGTCAACCCGCAGGGTGATCAGCTTGGGCGAGAATAATTCCGTGAGTGAAGAGGCGACCGCCTCCAGCAGAGTGCGGCTGCGAACGATGTTCAGATACTCGTTGACCGCGAAGCGAGTCGCGGGGAGAATGCCTTTGCCGGCGCGCACCTGGGAGGGATTGAGGCCCGTGGCTTCCGCCAGCTTAATCCAGCGCTTGATGCCGCCTTCGCTGGTAGCGTCGCCGTCGTGGTCGACGATGCGCTTGCGCCAGGCGCGGCGAAAGACCGGATCGGGGCCGCGCGAAAGAATGATCGCATCCTTGATCGGGATGATGCTCTGATAGTAATAGCGGTTCAGCGCCCAGGCCTGCAGTTGTCCGCGGTTGAGCTTGCCTTCGTGCATCAACAAATGAAACGGATGCTTGTGGTGGTAGCGCTCCTCGCCTGTGGCATGTAACTGCGCGCGCAATTCGTCGAGCGAAAGCAGGCGGGCTGGCGTTGCGGTTTCGGTTTCTACAGGTTGAACTGCCATCCATCCTCCGCAACTTCCCAGCCCGCGGCGCGCACCTGGCGATGTTGGGGGCTCGCCTCGTCCAGCATGGGATTGGTGTTGTTGATGTGCAGAAATATTTTACGCGGGCGGCGCAATCCCGCCAACTTGACGAGCGTCTCTTCGACCGGGATGTGGCCCATTTGGCGCGCCGTCTGTCCGCCGCCCTGTACGCGAATCAGTTCGTCGTCGCTCCAGAACGTGCCATCGAAGAGCATGATGTCGCAGGTGTCCAGTTCCGCGAACAACGCGTCATCCATTTCCGGTACCGCGGGCAGATAAGCCAATCGCGCGCCGGAATTTGCATGGACGAAGAAGCCCAGGGAAGCTTCGCCGGGAGAAAGGTGCGCCTGGCGTTCTGCCGTGACGTACGCGGGATAGTGAGCGCTCAATGGCCACGCCCGGCAGCGGACCCCGGAATCTTTGCCTTGAGCATCGCACAAAGAAAATTCCTTTCCGGCTTCAAAATCAGTCCACACCGCTTGATTCGGAACTCGCTGCAGCATGGCGAACATCGAGTTGTCGTCGCGGAGAATGTGGCGAACGGAAGCTGTGGCGCAGATGCGCAGCGGCTGAAGTTCGCGTAACAAAAGCAGTCCGAGGACGTGGTCGAGATCGGCGTTAGCCAACACTACGCCTTCGATCGGCGACTGGCGCCCGCCATCGCCCGGATGCAATTCAGGCGTGGACTCGATTTGCGTGCGCAGGTCGGGAGACGCGCCTAACAGAAACCACGAGCGGCCGTCTTCGGCGAGAGCAACTTGGGTCTGAGTGCGCGGCTTGCCGTGGAATGTGCCGGCTCTTGCCGCGCGACAATTGGCGCAGGCGCAGTTCCACTGCGGAAATGCGCCGCCAGCCGCGGATCCAAGAATCCTTACCTGCATCTTTGGTGAGTTTACAGCCTTTCGGGAGGACTTCAGTTAACTACGAAGGACACAAAGTTTCACGAAGGAAACCGTCACTTAAGTGAGAGAGTGTGACAAGACTTGCAAGATTTTCGACGATGGAATGCGACAAGTGTGAAAGATCCTGCAACTTTGATGGAGTATTTTTACCTCGGCTCCGCTTTCTTCTTGCCTTTGCACCGTTCGCGCTGCATACTGCAAATGGCGCGCGCAGAGCGCGGTTTCGGCCCTCCCCCTGCCCTCCCCCGATTGTTACGCGATTCTTCCTGACGATTTAGCTTTGGCCCGCGGTGGCCGCACAGCGCAGCGGATCGAAGTCCCAAAGCTTGGTTTCAACGGAAAGGCTCTCGACTCCAACTTCGCCGGCCATTTCTGTGCCGGGCTTGCCGCACCACACGATGCGGAATTGCGCTTTCGTGCCCAGATACAGCACGTCCACCACGTCTCCCGGCTTCAGTTGCGCATCTACGCACTGCAGGGTCGCGCCGCGTCCGCTGATGGAGCGCAGGCTGGCGGGCTGGGTGAAGGGGCGGGAATGAGCGTCCATACCCCAAATCTGGACGGGAAGGTCAACGAAAACACGCGACTGGCGGCGCCGGTCCATGCGATGCTCCTTGATCTTGAATAGTGATCTTGAATGGGGGTCAAGGAATCGTAGTGGGGCGGCGTGGGGAAACATAGGTAACCTCAGTCACAGGCGAAACCTGTGCCGAAAGTTTGGTGACGTGAGGTCGGCGGGGATTGAGGCGCTAATCCATGTCGCCGAGCGAGCATGCGCCCGGACCGCGGGGATCGCCGCAGGAGCCGCAAGCGCCAGTGGGAGCCGAGCTAGCCGCGGAACCCTTGGCCGACATGCCTTTGGCCGACACGGCAAACACGCTGAGCTGCGGGCTTAGCTTCTGGCTTTGGCACTTGGGGCACTTGGCCTTGTCGCGGCCGAAGAGCAGGGTTTCAAACTCGTGCTGACATTCCTGACAGATGTATTCAAAAATCGGCATGACGAATCACTCCCGTGGGTCTGACTGCTCCTATTAGAATCAATTGGTGGGAACTTCGCAACCTTACTTTGCGAGCTTACCTCGCAAACAATCGCGGTGACGCCTGACATCTTCAAGTTCAAGAGCTGAGTTCGAGGATGGCTTGACGGAGAAGCCGTCGGCGTTCGTGCCCACCGTCTTTCGGCCACGTCGCTGGCTGGGCGGCGGGCATGTGCAAACACTTGCTGCTTTTTTTCTTCCGCGGCGAATAGACCTGCCGGTTGCCGAACAGCGTTTGATCGAGGTGGAACCGGGTGTTCCAGTGCTGTGCCACTGTCACTGGCAGAAAGACCGGCGCGCGCTGACGTTGATTGTGGTGCATGGGCTGGAGGGATCGAGCGAGTCGCAGTACATGTTGGGAATCGCGCGCAATTGTTTGGCCGCGGGCATGAACGTGGTGCGCATGAACCAGCGCAACTGCGGCGGGATGGATCATTGTGCGCCCACGCTTTACAACTCAAGCCGGTCGGGGGATGTAGCTGCGGTAGCGCGCAATCTGGTCGAGCGCGATGGAATTCCTGGCTTCGTGCTTGTTGGCTTCTCCATGGGCGGCAATTTGGTTTTGAAGCTGGCCGGGGAGTGGGGCAGCGACGGTCCTGCTCCGTTTCGCGGCGTGGCGGCGGTTTGTCCGGCGGTGAATCTGGCGGCCGGGGCCGATGCGCTGCACGAGCCCGCCAACCGGGTGTACGAATACTATTTTCTGCTGCAGTTGTTCCAGCGCTATCGCCGCAAGGTGCGGCTGTTTCCCGCGAGCTTCGATGCTTCACGTATGCGCGGAGTTAAGACGCTGCGGGAGTTTGATGATCGTGTGACCGCCTATTATTGTGGGTTCACTGGCGCCGACGATTATTACGCCCGAGCCGCGGCTGCCAACGTGATCGACCGCATCGCGCGGCCTGCATTAGTTATTCACGCGGCCAACGATCCCTTCATTCGTATTTTGCCGGAGACGCGGCGAGCGCTTCTTTCCAATCGCAACATTAGCTACATTGAAACTGAGGACGGCGGCCATTGCGCCTTCGTCGGCGAGCGTGACGGCGACTCAGCCTACGATGGTCGCTGGGCTGAGCGCGAAGTCGTGGAGTTCGCGAAGCAGTTTCGATAGCAGCCATATATTCAGTTTGCGCGGGCAGGACTCCGGAACCACGCCAGCATCTCGGCACCGCGCCCCTTCAGCCGCGTGCGCAGGTATGCGAGCAGAAGCATTGTCAGGAAAATCGTCAGCAATCCAAACGAAGCGCCGCGAATACTCTGGGTGTGCTTGGGCAGGATGGAGAAACGTCCATACACGAATTCGATGTGCACCCAGTAAACCAGCAGGGAAGCCTGGCCTAACTGAATGAGTGGACTGAATCCCCAGTGTCCAGCAGGGCGTTGTCCGAAACCCCAGCGGCACCAGGCATAACTCGCCGTGAGAATCAGGAGCAACATGCCCACGCGAATCAACCAGAAGTTTGGACTGGTGTGCCAGTAGTCATAGGTTGCATAAAGCTGGCGCGGCTGCGAGTCGAGCCAGCGTGATGCCGCTACGAACACCAAGCCGGCCGCGCCTAGCAAAAAGAAAGTCGGACCTTCTCGCTGGTGCGCCCACTCGCTTTGCAAAATAAATCCGGCAGCCAATCCCGCGAAGGCGAACGCCGCCCAGGGAAAAACCGGGAAGAGCCATGCCTGCGGCGTGCCCAGATTGTGGATGCCGTTGATGTAGGACTCCAGCGGCCACGGAAGCCAACTTGGGCGCAAGGTTGTCCACAGCGGCGGCGTAAGCAGGGAAATCAGCACCGCCGTTCCAGCGGAGGCAAGAATAAGGGCGAGCCTGGTGTGCGCGCCGCGCCGAACTGAAAGCACCAGCCAGCAGAGGACGCCCATCAGCATCATGGAGAGGCCGATGGTGTTGAGTATATCCACGCGCAGCAAATCGCTAAGCGGCGCCCAGCCCCAGGCAATGAGATATTCCTGCAGGCGAAAAAGCAGCCCGAAGCCGAAAATTTCCGCGCCGCGCCTTATGGTAGTACGGGCGATCTGCGCAGGCGGAAGATTCTTCTTCCACAGCTTCTCGGTTACCAGCGCGAACGAAACGCCTGCCAGAAATAAAAACAGAGGAGCAGGGAAAGTCCCACCCAGTTGCGAGTACATGAAGAACTTGCTCTGGCGTGCGCTGGGACTGAGCCATGAGTCGTAGCAATGGGTCTGGAACATCAGCAAGCAGGCCAGGCCCCGCATCCAATCGATGTAGGCGAGGCGAGATGGGGCGGCGGAGGTCAACGGAACATCGCATCTTACTCCACTCCAGGGCTTGTGAAACGGCGATTCGGGAACCGCTCTTGACACATTGCTCAATATCCGGTGGTACGATTGCCGTCGTGCAAACCATCACCGCGCTTGCCGCGCTGTTATTGTGCGTTTTGAATTCGCCGGCTTCCCTCTCGGCGCAAGCTCCCACACAGCAGCAACAGCCTGAGTTCGTGAAAGAGGCGCTGCAGTTGGTGCAGGACGGGAAGCCGGAGGGGGCTCTTGCCGTATACCTGCAGGAGCTGAAGATTTCGCCGGGTTCTCTTCCGGCCAACCTCGGAGCCGGCGGCATCCTCGATTGGATGGGGAAAGGCAAGGAGGCGAGGAAGCATTTCACGAAGGCAATCGAAGCGGCGGACTCGCCGGAGCACAAAGCCATGGCGCAACGGGCGATGGCCATTTCCTATGCTTTCGAAAGCAATTGTGGCAAAGCCATCGAGTACGAACAGCAGGTTTTCGACTATTACGCCGGCATGAAGCGGTTCTATGAGCAGGGGAACGTCGCCAATGAGGTTGCCCGAGTCTGTCTGGATTCCGGGAATTTAGAAGCCGCTGAGAAATGGTACAAGATCGGGCACGAGACCGGCCTGAAGGAACCGGACATCAAGCCCGCGCGCCAGGATCTGTGGGATTTCCGGCTGGAGAACGCGGACGCGCGAATCGCGGCCCGGCGCGGCAATCCAGCGGAGGCGCAGCAGCACGTTGACGCTGCCAAAGCGATTCTCGACAAGGGGAACATTGCCGAGCAGGCGCAATTTCTGCCTTCGCTAAGAGGCTACGTTGCATTCTATGCGAAAGATTACTCCTCGGCGCTGGCCGCCTACATGGAGGCCAACCAGAATGACCCGGCGGTCCAGTGCATGATGGCACAAAGCTATGAAAAGCTGGGGCAGAAAGGGAAGGCATCGGAACATTACAACAAGGCTTTCCTGTCGGCGTCGCACAGTCCGCCGGCAGCCTACGCGGTTCCGTTCGCGCGGAAGAAACTAAGTTGATGTGGAATGTCACGATTCGCCCCTGGGGCGAGCATGATCCGCCCGCGCAATTGATATAGTTATAAATGACGGACCATGGGCGCGTAGCTCAATTGGATAGAGCACCGGATTTCTAATCCGGTGGTTGCAGGTTCAAGTCCTGCCGCGCCTACCAGGAAAACAGGGCTCAGGGGCTAGGGGTCAGGGGCCAGTTAAACTACCGGAGCGCCATCCCTTCAACAAGTATGGTCTAATTTTACTGGTCCCTAGTCCCTGATCCCTAATCCCTGCTTTTCCTGTGCTCGCAGCTCGGCGTATTCAGGCAGCCGTCGGCTAGCATCAGTCGCTCTACTGGTTTGCCGCCGATGATGTGCGATTCGATGATTTCGTCAACGTCGGCCTCGGTCACGTGTCCATACCATACGGCTTCGGGATAGACCACGACATTCGGGCCGTGTTCGCATTGATCGAGACAGCCCGACTGGTTGGCCCGTACTTTGCCTTTCAGTCCGCGCTCGGCCAATTTCTGCTTGAATAGTTTTTGCAGCTTCGCCTGGCCCGCGGGATCGCAGCACCCGCGCGGATTTTCGGGAGGGCGCTGGTTGCCGCAGATAAAAATGTGCTTTTCGAATTTTGGCATGGGTCCCGTGAAGGAATATTAGACCTCTTGAACACACGCTACGACGCGTTTCGCAGAGATCGAGAGCTTGCGACCTCGGCGTCCCAGATGCCCTCAAAATCGACGAAGTAACCTTGCACTTCGATTCCGGGAATTGCCGTCTGTAGATACTCGGCGGCGCGACCCAGTTCGCGCTGGTGATGCTCGGCTTCGGCCTGAGCATTGCCGCGGAAGCCGGCGAGGCCGCCGTAGGCGCCGCAATCGGAGTGCACCATCAGGATGACGCGTTTGGTGCCGTGGAGGCGTATCGATTTGCGAATCTGGTCCAGGACGAACTCACGGTCGGTCTCGTGCTCGGGTGAGGCCAGGCATTTGGCCCCGCCGGCAACTTTGATGGGATCGGAATTCAACACGCCGATGCGCTTCAGGAATTTGCGGAAGCCCACGTCGAACCGGTTGTCGAAGCACCAGAGAATGGCCGCGTCGCATTGATACTTCTCCCGCGGAGCGTCGAAGTGAAAGACCTTTTTCATAAGGGTCCCCTGGCTTTTGGTATTGCCGGCCTCTGGCCGTCTGTCCCTTAGGCATCCCGCCCGTGAAGCCGCCGAGACGGCGGCGCTACATTTTGAGCCGCTCCTCCCAAGCTTGCTGCTCCTTCTTTCCCCAATGCGCAACCTCGATTTTGTAACCATCGGGATCGACGATGTTGATTTTGCCGCTGGGCATATATCCGGTTGGGCTTATGGGCGGCACCTTGATCCCGCTGGCCAGCAGATGCTCGCGAAGGCCGCTCAGGTCGGGCGTATACATGTAGAGCATGAAAGCCTGCGCGCAAGAATCGATAGCATGCTCAGCTCTAAGGAACATTACAGCAGAGCCATCGTCGCAGTGCAGGCGCGCCCATCCTATGGGGACACAGCGATCGGTGTCGATGGTGGTGAATCCCAGCAGTTCGTAGAAGCGGATCGATCTTTCGATCTCCGCGACGTGCAGCATTGGGGTTGAGTAGCCAGCCTTAACGGTCATAACGTTCCTCAGTTTACGCTTTGAAGCTTAAATCTTTACCACAGAGGCCACGGGGTCGCACAGGGTAAATCCCGCTTTCCTTGAGTGAGCTTTACGATTGACTTCGGAAGCTTCGCCGGCCACCCTTGCGTTGCCATTCGTTGCGTCGGCGCGATAAGATACTTCGTACACATCTTCTCCCGCTTTCATTCCAGTAAGTCATTAAAGTACTGCCGCGGCAAGGCGTGTGCGACCCCCGGACTTCATGCGTACGCGCGGCACGTCTGTGCACGTGCGAATTTCTGTTTACGGAGTTTGGCATTGAAACGAGGCAAGACCGCGGTGATTGTCGGCGCCCAGTGGGGCGACGAAGGTAAAGGCAAAATTGTCGACGTTTTGTCGGAGAGCTTTTCTGTTGTGGCCCGCTATGCCGGCGGCCACAATGCCGGCCATACGGTCATCATCAACGGCAAGAAATTTGTGCTTCAGCTTGTTCCCTGCGGAGTGCTGCGGGCGGGCTGCCGCAGCGTGGTCGGCAATGGTGTGGTGCTCGACCCCATGGCGTTCCTGAAAGAAGTCGGAGCGCTGCGCGAAGCGGGCGTCAGGGTCGACGGAAATCTGTTTGTCTCGAACCGTGCGCAAGTGATCCTGCCCTACCATCGCATGATCGAGTTGGCCGCGGAGAATGCTCCGGGGCGCGTAAAGATCGGAACTACCTCGCGCGGCATCGGGCCGGCGTACGAAGACAAGATGGGCCGCCGGGGGCTGCGCGTGGCGGATCTGCTCGATCTACAACTTCTGAAGAAGCACATCGAAAACGCGGTGCGGGAGAAGAACATGATCGCGCACGCGCTGTTTAATTCCGAACCGCTCGACGCCGACAAGATGTATTCCGACTACGCTGCGGCGGCTGAGAAGATTGCGCCTTTTGTAACGGACACCGCTCTGCTGCTGAACCAGGCGCTGGCCGGCGGCGAGTCCATTTTGTTCGAAGGCGCACAGGGCACGATGCTCGATATCGATCATGGAACTTATCCCTTCGTGACTTCTTCCAGCGCGACCTCGGGAGGCGCGGCGACCGGCACCGGCGTTGCTCCGAATGCGATCGATTCGGTGATTGGACTGACCAAGGCTTATTGCACGCGCGTTGGCGAAGGCCCGTTCCCCAGCGAAGAGAAGGGCGAACTTGGCCAGCAGTTGCGGCAGCGCGGCAACGAGTTTGGCGCGGTTACGGGACGTCCGCGGCGCACCGGTTGGCTCGACTTGCCTCTGTTGCGCTACGCTGGCATGATTAACGGAATCTCGTGGTTCGTAGTGACCAAACTGGATGTGCTCGACGAACTGGCGGAGATTCCGGTCTGCGTGGGTTATGTTGTGGATGGAAAGAAGACCGTGGAGATCCCTGCGCAGGCCAGCGGCTACGAAAAGCTGGAATGCGTTTATCGCAAGATGCCGGGGTGGAGAAGTTCCACGCAGGGCATCACGCAGTTCGACAAGTTGCCCAAAGCCGCTCGCGAATACCTCGCGTTCGTGGAGAAAGAAACTGGGACCAAAGTCGGCATGGTTTCAACCGGGCCGGACCGGGATCAAATTATTTTTGCCGACGAATTTGCATCGGAGATGACGGAAATAAAGACAGCCTTATCACGGAAAGTCTAGTCTTGACTTCCGATTGGTCCTTCCCTAACACTACGTAAATTACGCAAGGAGCGCACGATGGTGGTTTTGGCGGTGACGTGGATGGCGAAGGCGGGGCACGATGCCGATGTTGCCCCAATTTTGGCGAAGCTGACCGAAGAGGCCCGCAAAGAACCCGGTTGCCTTATGTTTCAGGTACACCGGCACAAGACGGAACCGCGGCGCTTCTTCATCTACGAGCAATACAAAGATGACGCCGCGCTTGAAGCCCACCGTGCCACGCCGCACTTCTTGCAATACGCGCGCAAAGACCTGCTCAAGGTCGCGGACCGCGTGGAAGGCAATCTGTTCGAGCCGCTGGGGTAGTTCGTGTGGGCAGCTTGTGTGGAGCGGGCACTCCTACCCGCTTCTAGCCATGAAGATAGACGCATCAAACTTCGCGGCCACTTTCCACAAAGCCAGTCACTTACCCCGATCGATCATCAACTCGCCGCCGCTGGCGTAACTTTCCTTCGATACTTCGTAAAAAGCGATCGTGATGCCTTCGCGCTTTGCTCCGGCTTCCTCGACCAGCGCATCGGTGACACGCTTTGCGATCTTGCGCTTCTGCTCGGCAGTGCGGCCTTGCAGCATGGTGATTTGAACTAGAGGCATAAAGGCAGTTCTCAGTTCTCAGTTCTCAGTTCTCAGTTCTCAGTAAGTGCCGCTCAGCCCCCGGTGAGGTTTTTCACTGAGAACTGAGAACCGGGAACTGAGAACTGTTACTTCGCCAACTCGTAGCCGGCGAAGAAGAAACTCAATTCGAAGCGCGCAGTATCTTCGGCATCGGAGCCGTGAATCGCATTGTGCTCGATGCTCGACGCCCACTTCTTGCGGATGGTGCCTTCCTCGGCGTTGGCCGGATTGGTTGCGCCCATCAGCTTGCGCAGGTCGGCGATGGCGTTTTCCTTTTCCAACGCCAGGACGACAATTGGTCCGCTCGACATGAAATGTGTAAGCGAGCCATAGAATGGCCGGCTGGCATGCACGGCGTAGAACTGCTCCGCCTGATGCTGGGAGATTTCAAGCATCTTCATGGCGAGAATGCGGAAGCCCTGTTTCTCGAATTGTTCAATGATGTCGCCGACTGCGTTCTTGGCGACGGCGTCAGGTTTCACGATGGTAAGAGTGCGTTGCAGAGTTTTCATAAGTCGTTGTTGGTCGTTGGCCCTTGGTCGTCAGTCGTCGGTCGTCGGTCTCGGCCCGCTATGCACAAGGTACTCGGTGCTAGACCTTCACTCCCAGCGCCGCGACGAGAGTTTCCCCGATGTCCGCTGGAGATTTTGCCACCCGGATGCCGGCCGCTTCCATGGCCTTGATTTTCTCCGCCGCCGTGCCTTTGCCGCCGGAGATGATCGCTCCCGCGTGGCCCATGCGGCGTCCCGGAGGCGCGGTCTGCCCGGCGATGAATCCGACCACGGGCTTCTTCATCTTCGTCTTCACAAATTGCGCCGCGGTTTCCTCGGCGTCGCCGCCGATCTCGCCAATCATGATTACGGCTTCGGTTTCAGGATCGCGATTGAACAGGTCGAGCGCATCGAGGAAGTTGGTCCCGATGATCGGATCGCCGCCGATGCCGATGGCGGTGGACTGTCCAATGCCGCGCTGCGTGAGTTGGTGCACGGCTTCGTATGTCAGCGTACCTGAGCGCGAGACGATGCCGATCGAGCCTTCTTTGTGAATCGACCCCGGCATAATTCCAATTTTGCATTTGCCCGGCGAAATGATGCCGGGACAATTTGGCCCGATCAGCCGCGAGCGCCGGTTCTGCAGAAATTCCCAGGCCCTGACCATGTCGAGCGTGGGGATGCCCTCGGTGATGCAGACGATGAGGTCGAGTTCGGCGTCAGCGGCTTCCATGATTGCATCGGCGGCGAACGGCGGAGGCACGAAAATCATCGTCGTATCCGCGCCAGTTTTCTCAACGGCTTCCTGGACGGTATCGAAAATCGGCCAGCCTTCATGCGTGGTGCCGCCTTTGCCTGGCGTCACTCCGCCGACCACTTGCGTTCCGTACGCCGCGCAGGCTTTGGCGTGGAAGGTGCCTTCGCGTCCCGTCAATCCCTGCACGATCAACCGCGTAGTTTTATTAACCAGGATTGCCATAAGAATGATTCCTCAATTCTTCCATCGCCGGTTCCTCGCACTCTAACCGCGCGCCGCAGCCACAACTTTGTCGGCCGCATCTTTCATGGTGTCGGTCACGACGAAGTTCAGCCCTGATTCCATCAGAATCTTTTTTCCTTCGTCCACGTTCGTACCTTCGAGGCGCAGCACCACAGGAAGCTGGATGTTAGTTTTCTTGGCGGCTTCCACCACGCCCGTGGCCAGCGTATCTACGCGCAGGATGCCGCCGAAAATATTGATCAGCACCGCTTTCACGTTTTTGTCGCTCAGCAGAATTTCGAACGCGTGCGCAACCTGTTCGGCATTCGCGCCGCCGCCCACATCGAGAAAGTTCGCGGGCATGCCCCCGGCATATTTGATGATGTCCATCGTGGCCATCGCCAGCCCGGCTCCGTTGACCATGCAGCCGACGCTGCCGTCGAGCTTGATGTAATTCAGGCTGTATTTTGAAGCTTCGACTTCGAGCGGATCTTCTTCAGTGATGTCGCGCAGTTCGCGAATGTCAGGATGGCGGAACAACGCGTTATCGTCGAAGGTCAGCTTGGCGTCGAGCGCAAACAGCCGGCCATCGGTAGTGGTGATAAAAGGATTGATCTCGACGAGCGAAGCGTCAGTATCGAGAAACGCTTTGTAGAGGTTCGAGAGAAATTGCACTGCGGGATTGATCTGCCTGGCGTTGAGTCCCAGCTTGAACGCCATCTTGCGCGCCTGAAACGCTTCAAGGCCCATGCCGGGATCGATGTGCTGCTTGAGAATCGCAACAGGATTCTCCGCTGCCACCTGCTCAATCTCCATTCCCCCCGCAGCCGAAGCCATGAATACCGGCTTGCCTTCGGCGCGGTCCACGAGAATTCCCAAGTACAGTTCTTTTTCAATAGGCAGAGTTTCTTCGATCAGCAACCGCCGCACGATGCGGCCTTCGGGGCCGGTCTGGTGCGTGATCAGCTTCATGCCCAGCATCTTATCGGCGAGATCTCCCACCTCACTCACCGACTTGGCGATTTTTACGCCACCGCCCTTGCCACGCCCGCCCGCATGAATCTGTGCTTTGACCACGACACCGCTCGCGCCGGAGCTGAGCAGTTCTCTGGCGGAGGCTTCGGCTTCTTCGCGCGAGGCCGCCATCGTCCCGCGGGGCACGGTTACGCCATATTTCTTAAGAATCCCTTTACCCTGGTACTCATGGATTTTCATAATGACGCTCGTCAGTTGAGAATCGGAAGGAACCTGCTTGCGGCTGTCGACTGCGGGCAGCAAACCTTCAAGTTTATAGAAGAGGGACGGATTAGGGCAAACGGAGGGCTCGCGCCTTTTTAGTCGAGAGGACATCTAAGCCTAAATCGGCAAGCTAGACCGAAAAGAGAGCAGCTGGCGGGGAGGTTGTAAATCGTGAAATTGATTTCGCTCAACGTCGGGAGGCCGCGACTGACGCTCTACAAAGGAGCAACCATCAACACTGGCATCTTCAAGCAGCCCGTGTCTGGCCGCGTGGCGTTGCGCACGTTGAACCTCGCTGGCGACCAGCAGGCGGACCTCAGCGTCCACGGAGGGCCCTACAAGGCGGTCTATGCCTACCCGTCCGAGCACTATGCATACTGGCGGCAGGAACTGCCCGGCGTGGAGTTGCCATGGGGCGCGTTTGGCGAGAACTTTACGACGGAGGGTCTTAGCGAGGACGAGCTTCATGTCGGCGATCGGTTGAAAGTCGGTTCGGCCACGCTGATGGTGCGTCAGCCGCGCATGCCTTGTTACAAATTAGCGGCCAAGTTTCAGCGGGATGACATGATCGAGCGCTTCCTGGTTAGCGGACGGAGCGGATTTTATTTTTCGGTGGAAGAGGAAGGCGAGGTGGGCGCAGGAGATTCTCTCGAAGTTCTGTCGCAAAATCAGACCGGCATCACGATCGCAGAAATGAACCGGCTTTTCGTCCGCGACCGATACAATCGAGATCTTCTGCACAAGGCGATTGCCACGGCCGCGCTGCCTGAGAGCTGGCGCGAATACTTTGTGCCCCGATTAAATGGCCCTGCCGCGAACGCCTAGCAGGTTTGTCATTCTGTTTATCGGCAGCAATCCCGTACAATTCCGGCAGAGATGATCCTGGACGCCCTGCATCGCATCGCCCATCACGGCCAATCGCTGGCGCGTGCGGAGGCGCGCGAAGTGATGGCGGAAGTGCTCGCGGGCACTTGCACGGACGCGCAAATCGCGGCGCTGCTGGCGGCCTTGCGCATGAAAGGCGAGACCGTTGAAGAGATTGTTGGTTTTGCGGAAGCGATTCGTGCCGCGGCCACGCCTTTGCCCATTTCGCCTGTCGCTGAGGCCGCGTCCGTTTCTGGCGCCCTCTACGTAAGCGGCACGGGACGCGATGCGCTCGTTGACACCAGCGGCACCGGCGGTGATGCCAGCGGTACCTTCAACATTTCAACCGCCACTGCATTCGTGACTGCTGGGGCGGGCGTGCGCGTGGCCAAGCACGGTAACCGCAGCATCAGTTCGAAGTGCGGCTCGGCCGACGTGATGGAAGCGCTGGGCGTGAACATCCAGTTGTCTCCCGAGCGTGCCGCGCAGTGCCTGCGCGAGGTTGGAATCTGTTTTCTGTACGCGCCCGATCTGCACACTTCGATGAAGCAGGTGCAGAAGGTGCGGCGCGAGCTGCGCCTGCGCACGATGTTTAATCTGCTCGGCCCGCTCACCAATCCCGCGCACGCCTCGGGGCAAGTCGTAGGAGTGTATGCGCTCGACATGGTCGAAAAGCTGGCCGAGGCGCTCAGCATGCTAGGTCTGCATCGCGCGCTGGTGGTGCACGGACTCGACGGCCTCGACGAGATCACCATTACGGGGCCCACGCGCGTGGCCGAGGCTCGAGATGGAACGGTGCGGACTTACGAAGTCGATCCCGAAGAGTTCGGACTGAGTCGAGCTACGCTCGCTGATATTTCGGGTGGGGATGCGGCAGAAAATGCAGCCATTATCCGCAAGGTTTTGAGCGGAAAGAAATCTCCGCGCCGCGACGTGGTCTTGCTGAACTCTGCGGCGGCACTCGTGGCGGCCGGGCGTGTCGATCATCTGGCGGAGGGGATCCCGCTGGCAGCGCAGTCGATCGATTCGGGTGCGGCGGCGGCTAAACTTGCGGCGCTGGCAAGCTTTACAAAAGTGGTCGGTGGCCAGTGATGCCAGGATCAGTGGCCAGTCGGAGTTTACTGACCACTGGACACTGGCCACTGACCACTGATTTCCAATCACTTCGCGGCGTCGGCGCTTTCGATCTTGAACACATTGTTCGTCACATCGCTCTCAGGCACGCTGCCGTCGTTGACCGCAATTTCTTCGGGCGTTTTCGGAACTTCGACACGAATCACTGAATTGGCCTTGCCGCGCACCAGTAGGCGCTTGGTGATTACACCGCCATCGAACTTCACCGTCAGCGGAACCTCCGCTCCCGCCGCGCCCAGGTTCTCGACTGTGATCGTGAGCAGATAGCCCGCGGGCAACGTCTTGCGCGCAAACGCTGCCGCCACTTTGAAGTCGGGCAGGCCGCGGTCGCGGTAAACCCAGTCGTCGAAGAACCACTCCAGATCGCGCTGCGTTTGCGCCTGGATGAGGCGCTGCATGTAGGAAGGATCCTTATCTTCCTCCGCGCGGTACGACGCGAGGGCTTTTTTCAGTGCCGGATCGCCGACCATCTCGCGCAGCATCCACCACACAGACATCGCTTTGCTGCGGTAGAGATCCTCGTTGAAGGTGTTGACTAGAGAATGGTTCACCTCATCTTCTGATCTGGGTGCGATCGTCTGCTTTTCTTGCTCCACGGTTCTCAGCGCGGAGCGGTGCAATCCCATGTAATCGAGCGCGGCCTGGCGTCCACTTTGCCGTTCCAGATACAGCGCTTGCGCGAAGTGTGCTAGGCCTTCGTTAATCCATGGCCGCGGCGAAGAAAAAGCCGCATGGGTCAACTGGTGGACGGCCGCCAGGCCCGCAAGCTTGGAGTCCGTGCTCGCGAGCGGGGTGAGCAAGAACGCACCGCTTTCAACCGGAGGAGCATTGGTCTCCGCGAGATCGGTTGTCTCCGCCTTTTTTCGCAGCGCGCCAAACCAGTCGACGACGAAAGGAACCGCATGCTCGGCCGCATCCGCATAAGCCGCCGCCGCCGCATCGTGGCCGTGAAAATATCGAACGGTGATGTCCGGCCGTTCCAGAACCGCATAGCTGCCAATCACCAACATCGGGACAGTTGTTCCCGGCAGCATGGGTTCGCAATCCGTGACCAGATGGTGTTGCAGGCCCATCTGCTCGATCATAATAACTGCGCACATGGCGCCGCTTACGAGAATCTGGGGCGGTTCGCCTTCGCCGGTCTCCTCGACGTGGAAGCGCATCTTCGAAGCAGCCTCGCGCGCCTTTAGCTTGCCTACAACAGCGAACAAACTGTTTTGTTCGGCAAGGTCAACGGCCTCGGTCGCGATCGGGTACCATGCGACGTTGCCCGCGCCCCGGACGGCAGTAAATGTTGCACTGATCTGGTCCCAGTCGGTGCTGTTGGCGATAGCTTCCGGCGTGCCGATCCGCCTCAGTCGCGTCGCATCGAGTACGATCACGCCTTCGTAGGCAATCTCCAGATCTATTGTGGCTTTGGGTGCGACCGTATTAGGTAGAGTCACGACCGCCTCGGAAAGCGCTCCCGTGTGATCGATATCAGAGGTGTAGGGTTGCGAGACGAACTGCAACTGCTTCCCGCCGGCCCTGATCGAGCGCCAGTCCAGCGAAGAAGAAATCTGCAACACGGCAATCTTCTGAGGGGCTGACGAATCGTTGCGCAGCGTGATCTTGCCGCGAACTCCCAGCCGTTGTTGCTCAGGTTCGATGCGGATGCTCAGGTCGTAGGCCGTGAAAGTAAACGCTTCACGGTCGATTGCAAAAGCATTCAAAGCGGATGCGCAGAGGACACAAAGAAAACAGAGGCGCCACAACTTCATTTCCCACCCGCGGACGCCTCTTTGTTTTGTGATGAGGCTTGCACACGCCGCTGCCGCACAACTTCATACATCACGACCGCTCCGGCGACTGAAACGTTTAGCGATGGCACTTTGCCCAGCATTGGAATCGAGACCAGGAAATCGCATTTCTTCTTCACCAGGTCGTGCAGGCCTTTGCCTTCTGCGCCCAGAACCAAGGCGCAATCCATGTTGTAGTCGAGAGCGTCATAGGTTTGCGGGCCGCGTTCGTCAAGACCGACCGTCCAGATATTTCGCTCCTTCAGTTCTTCGACCGTGCGCGAGATGTTCGTGACTTTCGCAATGGGCAAATGTTCGCTGGCGCCGGCAGAGGCTTTCGTGACGGTTCCGGTGACGGGCGCGGCGCGGCGTTCAGGAATCACCACGCCATCGGCGCCGGCAGCGTCGGCAGTGCGCAGGAGCGCTCCCAGATTGTGCGGATCTTCCACGCCGTCGAGCACGATGACGAAGGAATACCGTCCGCGCTTGGCGCCGACCACATCGTCGAGATCGCTGTATTGCTTGGCCGAGGTGACCGCGACGACCCCCTGATGCGCGGCGTTGCCGGCCATGCGGTCGAGTTCCATGCGAGTGAGAAAGCGCACGGGCAGTCCGAGTTTACGGCAGTCTTCGATCATGCGTTGCAGCCGAATGTCGTGCCGCTCCTTCGCCATGCCGACCCACTGGAAGGCGCGTCCGCGCGCCTTGAGCGCTTCGGTGACGGCGTTGATGCCGTAGATATAGTTCATAAGAGCAGTTGCCAGTTGCCGGTGGTCAGTTGCCAGTGACGAACTATCAGTGTACCGAAAGCTGCGAATGCGGAGAGTGCTCGACATTTTTGTTCACGTGGATGGGGAAGGGCACGACTTCGGTCGTGCCGTAAGATGCCGTGTAAAGATCGGGCTTTAGCCCCTGACGGCCGCAGTGAGGAAGCGTATGATCTCCGCTGGCTCGGGCCGGTCCGTGTAATCTTCGTTGGCGGAAGCGTAGAGTACGGTGCCGTCGTGGCCGATGATATAGGTTGCTGGAACCGGCAGCTCCCAACTATCGTCGCCATTTACGAAGGGCAAGTTGACGAACGCGCGTTGATACACGGCCTGCTGTGCATCGGAGATGCGGTAGGCAAGGCCGAACTGCTTCGCGACTTTATTACCAGCATCCGAGAGCAGCGGAAAGTGCAGCTTGTGCTGGTCGCGCATGAAGAACGATTGCTTCACCGTCTGCGGGGAGATGGCTTCAAGCGTCGCGCCGGCCTGCTCGATCTCCGGCAGGACGAGGTTCATCGCTTCCATCTGACCCACACAGAACGGGCACCAGCGCCCGCGAATGAAGCAGAGTACGAGGCGTCCTTTGGCGAGAAGGTCGGAGGAAGAAACAACTCTGTCGTCGTGATCGTGGAGATGGAATTCGGGAACCTTGGAGCCGACGGGCAGAATGTTCGCCGCCAAGCGTGTCTGCTTGAGTTCCGCAACGGCGCGGGCATGAATAGCCTGCGTCTCCGCCGAAACATATTTCGCAATCAGTTCCTTGCGCTCAGCGAGGATCTCGCGCAGCGGGCGAATGTCAGTTTCCGGATTCGATTCTTCGAGGGAGCGCCATTTCATAAGAGCAGCCGCCAGTTGCCAGCCGTCAGTTGCCAGAAAGTCAAAACCGCCGCAGTTCCCGTCCTTATCGGCAACCGGCAACTGGCCGCAGGCAACTGACTTTACCCTACATTCCCGGCAGCTTCATCCCCGCCATCCTGCGCGCGAAGCTGGGCTTGCCCATCTGCTTGAACATCTTTTTCATCTGCGCGTATTGGCGGAGCAGGTTGTTCACTTCCTGCACCGTGGTGCCAGAGCCGCGGGAGATGCGTTTTCGGCGGCTGCCGTTGATCACTTCGTGGTGATTGCGTTCGTACATCGTCATCGAATTGATGATGGCCTCGACGCGGTTGATCTGCTTTTCGTCCACGTTGTCGGCAGCTTTTTGCAAGCCGGAAAACGGGCCGATGCTCGGCATCATGCCAATCAGGCTCTTGATCGACCCCATCTTCTTTACTTGCCGCAACTGGTCACGAAAGTCTTCGAGCGAGAAGCCGTCGCCGCTGAGGGCCTTGCTGGCTATCTCCTGCGCCTTCTTCTTGTCGATCTGCGATTCGGCGCGCTCAATGAGCGAGAGAATGTCGCCCATGCCGAGAATGCGCGACACGATGCGGTCGGGATGAAACGGCTCAAGTGCATCGTACTTCTCACCCACGCCGATGAACTTGATGGGCTGCCCCGTGACCTGCCGTATGGAAAGCGCCGCGCCGCCGCGAGCGTCGCCATCCATCTTGGTGAGGATGACGCCAGTGAGGGAGAGCTTCTTGTGAAATTCGTCGGCAGACCGCACTGCGTCCTGTCCGGTCATGGCGTCGGCGACGAATAGAATCTCCGACGGATTCAGCAGTTTTTTCAGCGACTGCATCTCGTCCATGAGTTGATCGTCGATGTGGAGACGGCCGGCGGTGTCGACGATCAGCACGTCGCATCCGGAGACGATGGCCTCGCGCCGCGCCTCTTTCACCAACCGCTCAACCGTGGCCGTATTCGCCTCGCCCACTTCGCCTTCGTAGATGTGGCTCTTGACGGCCTCCGCCACAATTTTTAACTGCTCGCGCGCCGCGGGACGGTACACGTCCACCGAAACCAGCAGCGGACGATGCCCGCCGGTCTTGAACCAGTTCGCCAGCTTGCCCGAAGTGGTGGTCTTACCCGAGCCTTGCAATCCGGCCATGAGCACAACCGTGGGTGGCTGCGACGCAAACTTCATGCGCGCCGTGTCTTTGCCCAGGGTCTCGACCAGTTCGTCGCGCACGATCTTGATGACCTGCTCGCCGGGCGAGAGTGCAGTCATCACTTCCTGGCCCACGGCCTTAGCCTGGATGCGGTCAATCAGACCTTTGACCACCTTGAAATTCACGTCAGCTTCAAGCAGCGCAAGCCGGATTTCGCGCAACGCCTCGGCAATGTTCTCCTCGTTGAGCCGGGCCTGGCCGCGAAGAGACTTGAAGGCGCGCTGCAGTTTCTCCTGAAGATTCTCGAACATAGAGGTAATTATTTATTTTATCAGCCCGATGACGATGACAGGCGCGCGCCAAACACTTCCCTCGCCGCGATCACCGTATTGCAGTGGATGGTCACGGTGTCTTCGACCTTCTGCGCGTAGCCGCCGGCGAAGGTCACCATCACTGGAATGTTGCGCGCGCGGGCCACGCGAAACACAAGTTCGTCGCGCTTCTTTAATCCCTCAATCGTCAAAGAAAGTCCGCCCAGTTGATCTTCGCGGTAAGGGTCGGCGCCGGCGAGATAGCACAGCAGATCAGGCTCGAAGTGCCGCAGCCCTGAACTGAGCGCATTATCGAGCCACGCCAGGTAGTCGTCATCTCCGATCCCATCCGGCAGGTCCACGTCAATCGAAGACGGCGGCTTCCACAGCGGATAGTTGTTGTGCTGATGCAGCGAAATGGTGAAAACATCCCGGGGGGGCGCCCCGCGCAACCTGCCCGGTGGCCCTGCGGTTCGAATCGACGAACTCCGCGTCGACGACCCAGCTGACGGTAACGGCTCACGGTCAGTTTGTGTCCCGGCAAAAATTATGGCCGTCCCGTTGCCCTGATGCACGTCGCAATCCACCGTCATGGCGGTGCGAATCTTCTCGTCACGCTGCAACCGCCGGATGGCGACGGCCACATCGTGAATCATGCAGAAGCCCTCGCCGTGGTCGGGAAAGGCATGATGAAATCCGCCGCCAATGCTGATGCCAACGCAGTCGGCCAATGCCTGCCGCGCCGCCAGGATCGATCCCCCGGCCGCCAGGTAGAACGCGTCCACCAGATCGCGCGAGTAGGGAATTTCCATTTCCATCTCCTCGTGCGGGCTGAGCCGCCCGGTGACCAGCTTAACCACATACTCCGGTTTGTGAACCAGCAGAATGTCCTCATCGGTAGCTGGCTCGGGTTCGAGAAAGTCGCTCGCCTCGGCGACGCCGCTTGCCAGCAGTTGGTCGTGGATGCGGCGATACTTCTCAGCGGGGAACACGTGTGCGCCGATGGGCAGGTAATAGCCGTTGCTGTAGATCAGCTTGAAGGGAAGCATGCAGCACTCAGCACTCAGCATTTAGCCAGCTGGGCGCACGGGACTTCATATGATACGCGAAGGGAGCAATTGGCAATTAGCATATAGCGCTTTAGCACTTGCCGGACGAAGGGGGCGCCTACGCCACCAGAAGGAAGCTAACGGCAGGAAAGCTAATTGCCAATTACCAACCGCCAATTGCTGGAGTCACCGTGCTCTGTAATGGCTGAATGCTGAGTGCTGAGTGCTGACTGCTGACTGCTCGCCCCTACCGCTTTTTCCCCGGCTGCGGCGAAGGCACAACCATCGGCCTGCGGACCGGCACAATCGCGCCCTTTGATGGATCAGCCGCCGCATTGGCGCGGGTGAGCACTTCCTGCTGGATATACTGCACGAACTCCTGGATCTGGCGCTGCATTTCTTCCATGCGCTCGCGCATTTGCAGGATGATCGCCATGCCGCTGATGTTCACACCCAGATCGCGCGCCAGCGACAGAATGAACTCCAGCCGCTGCAAGTCTTCGTCCGTGTAAAGGCGTGTGTTGCCCTCCGTGCGCGACGGCTTGAGCAGCCCCTCGCGCTCATAAAGGCGCAGGGTCTGGGGATGGATGCCATACATCTCGGCGACGACCGAGATCATGTACGCGCCTTTGGACTTACGCTTGTTCACCTGTCATCAATTTATAACAAAAACAAAGCGGCCACGGATCATCAAGGAGTTACACGGATCAAGAAAGACAAATCCGTGTTCACCGTGAAAATCCGTGGCCGGAATCTATGATGCTGGTTCGGCCTTTTCCTGCGCGGCAGCCCACCCCTGCGGCTTCAAGAAATGATTGACGGCGTACGCCACAAAGCCGGCCGCGATCAGGATCATGCCGAAGGCGAACGAACTCATGTTCCAAACCTGCTCATGCTCGCTGCGGACGATGGAGAAGACGAGTAGCAGCATGGGCGGGATGCCGATCGCGATCGCTCCAAACAATCCGCCGGGAACGCGGAAGGGGCGTGCCAAATCGGGCTCGCGGAAGCGCAACACGGCCAGCGCCGCGAATTCCAGCAACAGGCTGAAGCCGTAGAGAAGGATGTCGAGCGTCACCAGCCGGGCAAAGCCCAGGCCGAGGCACATCGCCCAGCACGTGGCCAGCGCGATGATCGCAACCCAGGGCGCACGCGATTTTTTCTGCAGCTTGGCGAAGATTCCCGGCAGCATGCCGTCCTGCGCCATCGCCAAAGGCAGGCGAGAGTAGCTCATCACCAGCGCGTTGAACATCCCGAAAGCGCTGATTACCCCGCCGAGCACGACGCCGATGCGCAGCAGCGGTCCTCCGAGCAAGCCGGCGATGTCTGCCCATGATCCAGTCTCCCATGCGGTGGAAGTCAGCCCGGTCATCCACATGGCGGCGAACGGAAGCACGTAGCTGAAAGCCACGATGCAAACCGCAACCAGCATGGCCCGCGGATAGGTGCGCTGTGGCTTTTCTACTTCCGTGGCAATGGTCGAGGCGTTGTCCCAGCCCATGTAGTTCCACATGCAGATCAACAGCCCGCCGAGAATATCGACGCCGGACGTGGTGGGCTTGGTAACGGCGTTAGCGAGTGCACCCAGTTTGAACGGCGCCAGCACCACGATCGCCGCAAACGGCGCCGACAGCGCGAAGAACAGCCACAACGACGTGAGCGAAACCACTTTCACGCCGGCAATATTCAGCAGCGCGCACGCAACTACCACGGCGAACGCAACCCACCATCCGCGATTCCCCTGCTGGAACCAGGGGAACATCCGCGTGAGGTAGGCCACGAACAGTGTGGGATAAATCGCCATATCGAAAATCGACGCCACCAGCGAGAGCCAGGCTTCCTGAAATCCCCAGAAATTTCCCATGGCGCGGCGCACCCAGGCGTAGTAGCCGCCTTCGTAGGGCAGTGCGCTAGAAAGCTCGCCGATCATGAAGGCCGTAGGCAGGCTCCAGAGCAGCGGGGTGAGCAGCAGGATCAAGATGCCGCGTCCGTAGCCGGCGCCGTGCACAATTTCTTCGGTGCCATAGGTTCCGCCCGAAACCATAAAGAAGGTGGCGGCGACCAGAGGCCACAGGGTGAGGCGGACAAACTTTTTCCGGTTGGGTATGGCGGCGAGAGGCGGGGGATTTTCGAGTTGTCAACGCGGGGCGCTAGCTGTTGCCAATTTCGATGTCTTCCTCCTCAAGCGACTCACTCTCAGCTACTCCGCCGCGGCTGGCCGTCGTTACGAAAAACGTCGCCGGAGCTTTCTGGTTTGGTTAGATTCCAGAAATTCCGCTGGAGTTAGTTCGCAATGTAGAGATTACGGCAATTTCCCGGCGATGCAAGAAAAATGTGGAAATTGTTTCGAAAAGTTTTGTCAGGAGGGTCACTGTACCGACGTAACACGCTCGACGCTACTCACAGCTTCAGCTCCCAGGTCTCGGCCACCAGATTCTTCCGGCTCCAACTGGAGTGTTTTTCTTCGCGCACCAGTTTGAATCCAGCGTCCTGATAAATGCCCCGTGCCGCTGCCAACTCGCTTTGCGTCCATAGCCGGATTTTCCTGTATCCAGCCTGCCGGGCGAATCGCACACACTCCGCCACCAGCCGCTTTCCAATCCCCAACCCGCGTGCCGAAGGCTCCACCAGCAGCAGGCGAAGTTTGGCCACCGATGTGGACTTCTTTACGAGAAATACTGACCCGACATTTTCCCCATCCCGTTCGGCGATCCAGCAGCACTCGTGCGCGGCATCCAGTTTGGCCACAAACTCCGCCACAATCTTGGCGACCAGCGCCTCAAAGCGCTCGTCGTAGCGATATTCCTGCGAATACAGCACGCCGTGGCGCCAGACCACCCACCCCATATCCCCGGGGCGGTGTTGCCGGAGCACATAGGTTTTTGCGCCTTCGGCTCCTAAGCCCAGCACCGACTCGACCGTCTGCATGGAGTGCAAGAGATCATCCTGCTTCGCGGGAGACAGCCTGCTTAGGATGTCTCTCACCTGATCGTCGGACCGGGCATTCAGCGGCTCGAACACCTGGCGCCCTTTTTTGGTAAGTGCCAGCAGTGTCTGCCGGGCGTCTGTAGGCGACTGCTTCTTTTCCAGCAGTAGCTTCTTCTCGAAGCCGCTCAGGATTCGGCTCAGATATCCCGGGTCAAGCCCCAGGGCGCTGCACAGCTCTGCCGCTGTTGATTGTTTGAGATGCGCCAGTTCGTATAACGTGCGCGCCTCGGTCAGGGAAAGGGGACTGCTGAGCAGGCCTTCATCGAGCAGCCCGATCTGCCGGGTATAGAAGCGATTGAAGCGGCGAACGGCGGCGATGCGGTCAGAGGGAACTTGTAACGCGGTTGCGGAAGCCATGTTTGATTGTCGCAAGCATGGTTGACTTAGTCAAGTAATGTATGTGACGAAGTCATCTATAGAGTGCGGCTGGACCGGCAAAGGTTAAACTTTCTTCCAAAGATCTTCCCGCGGATCTTCCGGGTTCAGCTTGGCCAATTCGCGCAGCAGTTCTTTGGTGCGCTCGTCCCGGGGCATGGGAACGGTCACCGTGATCTCGACAATCTCGTCCCCGCGCACGCCTTCCTTGGTGGCCGAGGGCACGCCCTTCTCGCGCAGGCGCAGCTTTTGTCCAGACTGCGTCCCCGGAGGAATCTTCAGCAGCGCCCGTCCGTCAATCGTTGGCACCTCAATCTTCGCGCCCAGCGCGGCTTCGGTCGCAGTCACAGGCACCGTCAAATAGATGTCATCCCCCTCGCGCCGGAAAACAGGATGCTCCCCGATCCGGATGATCACATACAAATCGCCAGCCGCGCCGCCGTGAGCCCCGGCGTTGCCTTTGCCAGCCAGCCGAATACGCTGCCCATCGCGCGTTCCAGGCTTGATGCGCACCTCCAGCGGTTCGGTCCGGCTGACGGTTCCTTCACCGTGGCAATCAGGACATGCGGAAATGTTCTTTCCCGTCCCTTGACAGTTCGGGCACGACACATTGAATTTCATCCGCCCGCCGGTTTGCGTGACTTGCCCCTTCCCGTCGCATTCGGGACATTTGCCCGGCGCCTCAATGTACCCCTGACCGCGGCAGTTCGTGCAGACATCCTGCCGCGTGATGTTAAGCCGCATCACGCCGCCGCGAATCGCCGTCCAGAATGGCACGTTGACCTGATATTCCAGGTCGGTGCCCGTCTCCGGCTCGGTATCAGCAACAGCCCCACCGCGCCCGCCGCCGAAGATTCCCGAGAAGATGTCGCGGAACCCTCCCCCGCCGCCGCTTTTTCGGCCTCGGCCGGCAGTATCGCCCAAATCCGAAAAATCGAAGCCGCTGAAATCAAAAGGAACGCCCTGCCCACCCGCATTGCCCGCACCGCCGCCGGGAAATCCACCCGGCGCTCCTCCAGCAAACCCGCCTTGTCCTCCGCCCCGCGCATAGGCTTCCGCCGTAGCAGGGTCGATGTTGTCGGAGTAGAACCCAACCTGGTCGTAGATCTTGCGTTTTTTGGGATCGCTGAGAACGTCGTTCGCCTCGGAGAGCGCCTTAAATTTCTCCTCCGCCGACTTGTCTCCGGGATTGACGTCAGGATGGTACTTGCGCGCCAGCTTGCGAAACGCCTTGCGAATGTCCTCCGCGGATGCGGACTTCTTCACCCCGAGGATTTCGTAATAGTCTTTCTTTGTGGTGGTTGCCATTGGATGGATCCGGTGGTCTTTCGTCGGTCGGTGGCTGGTGGGGTAGACCCGAGATTCATTTCATAGCTGCTCCGTGAACTTTTCCACGGATACCCCGGCCTGCTTCAATATGCCGCGCAGGGTACCCGTAGCCAGTTCAGCATGCATAGGAACGACGCAACCTATTACGCCATTTGCGTCCGTCCGCTTTAGAACTACATGACTGCCGCGCTGCCGCACGTGCTCGAACCCCAGCCTTGCCAAGGCGCGGATGGCCTCGGCCCCCGACACGCGGGGCAGTTTAGGCATAGCGAGCCTCAAAAACCGTGACCAACGGAGGCCCCAAATTCTCCGGCGGGAACTCTTCTAAATAGAGTTCCGTCGCTTCCTTGAGATTGGCAATGGCCTCCTCAATGGTCTTGCCTTGGCTGACCGTGCCGACTTCCGGGCACTCCGCAACGTAAAGGGCGCCTTCCTTGTGCATTACTGCGGTAAATGTACCGACGGGCATGGAATTCACCATCCTCGCAGAGAGTTTAACAAAAGGGCCAGTTGAGCTAAACGAATCTGGGAATCGCCCTGCTCCCAGCTCCGAAGGTACGCGAATCCTCCGACTCAGCAGGCGCTCCGCTTCTCGAAGCACCCACTACGTTCAGGATGACAGAGCCTTTACTTCTTGTCTTCCACATCCACGTACTCAGCGTCGATCACGCCTTCGTCTTTCTTCTGACCGCCGCCGTTCGCGCCCGCACTCGATCCAGATCCCGCGCCAGCCCCGTCTGTCGGGCCAGCACCCGGACCGCCGCCAGCCGGAGCACCCTTCGCCTGCGCCGCCTTGTACATCTCTTCGGCCAGCTTGTGCGAAGCCTTGGTCAGGTTCTCGCGAGCCTTATCCATCTGCGCCTTGTCGTTCGACTCCAGCGCCTTCTTGGCATCAGCCACGGCGTTCTCCACGTCGCCACGCTCCGAGCCGGAGATCTTATCCCCGTTCTCGCGCAGCATCTTCTCAACGTTGTACACCATGGTGTCGAGCTGATTTTTGGCCTCGATCGCGTCGCGCTGCGCCTTGTCCTCCGCCGCATGCGCGTCGGCTTCCTTGGCCATGCGCTCGACTTCTTCTTTTGAAAGACCAGACGACGAGGTAATGGTAATCTTCTGGTCCTTGCCCGTGGCCGTATCTTTCGCGGTCACGTTCAGGATGCCGTTGGCGTCAATGTCGAACGTCACCTCAATCTGCGGTACGCCGCGCGGAGCCGTCGGAATCCCGGTCAAGTGGAACTTCCCCAGAGTCCGGTTCTGCGCCGCCATCGGACGCTCACCCTGCAGCACATGCACCTCAACCGAGGTCTGATTATCGGCCGCAGTCGAGAACGTCTCCGTCTTCTTGGTCGGAATCGTAGTGTTCCGCGGAATCATCGGCGTAGCCACTCCGCCCAAAGTCTCAATCGACAAAGACAGCGGAGTCACATCCAGCAGCAGCAGGTCTTTCACCTCGCCGCCCAGCACGCCACCCTGAATCGCCGCACCCACTGCCACAACTTCATCCGGGTTGACGCCCTTGTGGCCTTCGCGCCCGAACAACTCCTTCACCAGCGCCTGAATCCGCGGCATACGAGTCTGCCCGCCAACCAGCACCACTTCCTGGATCTTGCCGGCATCCACGCCCGCATCCTTCATGCACTGCTTGCAAGGCCCAACCGAGCGCTGAATGATGTCTTCCACCATCGACTCCAGCTTGGCCCGCGTCAGCTTCTTCACCAGATGCTTCGGCCCGCTGGCATCCGCCGTAATGAACGGCAGATTGATCTCGGTCTCCATAGTGGTAGAAAGCTCAATCTTCGCGCGCTCGGCCGCGTCGCGCAGCCGCTGCAAAGCCATCTCGTTGCCCTTGCCCCGCAGATCGAGCCCTTCATCCTTCTTGAACTCATCAATCAGCCAGTCAACGATCCGCTGATCCAGGTTGTCGCCGCCCAGGTGCGTGTCGCCATTGGTGGCCTTCACTTCAATCACGCCCTCGCCCACTTCCAGAATCGAAATGTCGAAGGTCCCGCCGCCAAAGTCGTACACGGCGATCATCTCGTCTTTAGTCTTGTCGAGCCCATACGCCAGCGCTGCCGCCGTAGGCTCGTTGATAATCCGCTTCACCTCGAGCCCGGCAATCTGCCCGGCATCTTTCGTGGCCTGCCGCTGCGCATCGTTAAAGTAAGCCGGCACGGTAATGACCGCCTCGCTAACTTTCTCGCCCAAGTAGTCTTCCGCCGCCTTCTTCAGCTTCTGCAAAATCAGCGCCGAAACCTGCGGAGGCGTGTACTCCTTGCCCTGCGCCAGCACCGCTACATGGTCGCCCGACTTCACGACCTTATATGGGACCATCTTGATCTCTTCCTGCACCTCGTCGTAGCGCCGCCCCATGAAGCGCTTGATCGAATAAATCGTGTTCTCCGGATTGGTAATCGCCTGCCGTTTCGCGACCTGCCCCACCAACCGTTCCCCAGTCTTGGTAAAACCAACCACGGAAGGCGTAGTCCGCCCTCCTTCTTCGTTAGGGATAACTTTGGGCTCGCCGCCCTCCATCACCGCCACGCAAGAATTGGTCGTCCCAAGGTCAATTCCAATAATCTTGGCCATAATCGTCTCCTGTGATCTTTCCTGATGCAAATAAGTGCTTTGTAATCAATGCGCTTATGATTGCCAACGCTCCCATGCTAAGACCTGAGTGGGATGTTGTCAAGGTTTAGATGCGGTGGAGAGCCTCATGGATGCGAGCGGAATTTTGCTTTGGGATTCGGCTCTTTCCCAAGGGCCCAAAACCAGTTGCGGGAGCTGCATTCTCTGACGTATGATCCAGACTTCCCCGGACAATACTCCAGAAAGAAGTGCGCTAATCGCGCCCACGATGATCGTCGGCCCCCGTAATGATAAACCTCGAACCGACAGGAGACGGATATGCAAGACTTGGTCAACCCAACTGCCAAAGCTCGATCACTCGTTGTGCGCCCAGGCGAAGCCCTGAAGCAATGGTCCTTCGTCCCGTACGTTAAGTTCCGGGCCAGAAATAACAAGGAATACACCTCTGCCTTGGAGCTGCTAGCCGATCTAGCCATTGAGGAAAGATGGCATTTCGGTAAGAAGGCTGATCCGAAAAATGCGTTCCCGATACTCGACAGCCACCTGCGGTACACCTTCTTCAAATTAAAGCAAGAAAAACGGGTCCTCGAATTTAAGAGCGGCCGCATCGGTTGGGCGACCTTCAACACCGGCCTCGTTGATCGTCTCTACGACCCCATCTACGCATTATTCGCCCATAACGATCACCCGAGACCGGCGTGGAAGTTCTATGATTTCTGCATACCGGGAAAAGGCCAGTCGGGCAAGAAGCTGACGGAGATTTTTGATCCCCTCCCTGAGCCAGCTACCTACTTTGGCAGCAACTTCGACATGCTCCTCGACACGAGCAAAGACATCCACGTCGATTACGAACATGTCATCATGGACGGAGTCAGTCGGGACCGATTCCCGATGGAATTCTTGTCCCACCATGTGCCCAAGGGATTCAAATGGGAAGACCATACTCGGCTACAACGTGCGGAGAAGCAGAGCTACCTCGTAAAGCTCAGCAGCGCAATCGAACAGGACCTGCAGTGTACCCGCGGGATCAAGAACCGCCTCGAAGACGCCAAGGCATTGGCCGAGAAACGCACCCGCTGGAACTTCAAGACTGCCATTCCCCAGTATTACCCGACACAGAACATAATGAGCTTGCTGCTCCCTTTGGCGCTGGTCAGCGACGAGAAAGTGGACATTGCTTTGGTCGTCACGCGCAATCCATCCGGCTCGTATCAGGGGCGAACGGTCCTTCCCCTGGAATGGGCTTATCAAAATGCGCGTCTTGTGTGTCGTCCTGACAGCGACTGGCTTACGCCAGACAGGGTTGAGTCAGAGCCAGAAAGGCTCAAAGAAGAAGACGACCAGGTCAGCGACCCGGCGGTCGGCGTAGCCTAGGCTCCAGCGGGCTTGTGAGCTAGGGGCTGGGAGCTACCGAAGATCCACTGGTTGAGGCGTGATGCGATCCAACGATGTTACGCCTAGTTCGCGCCGAATGGCAGACTGTGCCGCGCGAATTGTTTCTCCTAGTTCTTCTACTGAATCGTCGATTATGGTTAGTTGGCCTTTCCCAGTTTCTACTATTAAATGCCTCACGCACATATGTAGCTTATGCAGCGCCTCCTGTGTTTCAGTCTTGCATGTCACCGCGACCAAAGCATCCATCTCCTCGAACTTGATAAGGATGGTACGAGCTCGCTGCTCACAATCGAGCTTTGCTCTTGCGAAGTCGTAACTGTTGGGGCTCTTTATATACTTCTCAGTCGAAATCCGATAGTCCATCAGAAAATCAACAAGCCCTCCAACTTGCTTTGCGGCTGAAAATAAAACCTCGCGACGCATTTCCCACTGTTTTTGCTTGTCCCACAGTTCGCCGGAAATCTTGGCCTCAATCTCTTTTGTGGCAGACGTCACTGCCCGCACTTGCTCCACAACCCTGTCGATGTCCTCATGCGTCGCGAAGTTCTTCCCTTTTTGTTTCAGATATGACGCCAAATAGGAGCCGATGAATGCGCTTACCAAGGTGCCGAGAGCCCAATAGATCAGCGGCATAATTCCTCCTCGTCCGCCAATCCAGTCATTTTATGCACCATGGCCCTTCTCCGCAGAAATCTTATCGCTAAGTCAGTGGAAGGCGGATGGCCCGCTTCTCCCGTCCCGCTCCACGAAAAACGGGTGCCCCATGTTTCGCGTCTTTTGCGAAACGTGGGATTCCACGGCCCCATCCCTCCGGGGCTTTTGTTGATTCACCCGCACTCTTTCCCGTACCCTTAAACCCAAGGAGCGAACCATGACCATCGAAATCCGCGACGCATCATTGGAGGCCAGAATCCGAAAGCAACTCCAGGCCACCGGCTCCAGCAGCGTCGAGGAAGTTCTGCTCCGCCTGCTCGACACGCAGGAAGAACCGGACCGCTGGCTTTTGGAAGTTCGGCTTGCAAGAGAGGAAAAACCGCGTTAGGGTTAGGCATATGAGCGATCTGCGAAGCCAGATCAACAGCCTATCCGCCGCGGAGAAGGCGGAACTGCTCGATACGCTCTGGGAGAGTCTGGAAGCGGACTCCGCATCACTAACCGACGCGCAACGGGCGGAACTCGATTACCGCATCGCCCGGCATGAGCAGAATCCCTCTGATGTCATCCCGTGGCAGCAAGTCAGGGCGGGCCTGTTTAAGAAGCCGTGACGCTCCCGGTCGTCTGGACCCCAGAAGCGAATGAGGATCTGCTGGAAGCGCGAGCGTGGTATGACAACATCCGTCCAGAGCTGGGCGAGCGGTTCGCCTTAGCAGTCGAAGCCACGCTTGAGGCAATCGCGGAACATCCGTTGCAATTCCCCGTCGTCTACCGGAATCGCCGCCGCGCAGGAGTGAGGCGCTTTCCGTACAGCGTCTTCTTCGAGGTTCTGGAGAATCGGATCGTGATAATCGCCTGCTTCCACGGCAGACGTAATCCGAGGCGCTGGCAATCGCGGTAGAGCAGGCGGACTAATCCGCGGGGCCGCGCCGAAATCACTTGACCCGTACGGTGCAACCGTACATACTCGAAAGAGTAATAGCTTTCGCAATGCCCATGAAGAACCCGCCCCACCCGGGCGACCTGATAAGAACCGAAGTCATCGAAGCCCTCGGCCTCTCCGTGTCGAAGGCGGCGGGGATTCTGCAGGTGCGCCGCGCTACGCTCTCCGATCTTCTGCACGGCAAGGCCGCGCTGACGCCGGAAATGGCCTTGCGCATCGAAAAAGCCTTCGGCTCAGACATGGATCACCTTCTCCGAATGCAGCTCGCCTACGACGTGGCGAAAACGCGGGAGCAGGCGGGGCGCATCGCGATCAAGCGGTATGCCCCGGCTTGAAAGCTATCCGTGACCATCGAAATCCGCGTCGCATCGTTGGAGGCCATCCGAAAGCACTCCAAGCCACCGGCTCCAGCAGCGTCCGGGAAAGCGTTCCATTCTCGAAATTGCCTCACTCCGCTGGGGACGACAGAGCAGGAGGAACGCCCTTAGGGCTTTGCGGGCAGCGGCTGCCAAAGCTCAATCTTATTTCCATCCGAATCATAGATCCAGGCAAAGCGACCGTAGGATTCGTCCATCCGTTTGTCGTCGATTTTGACTCCCTCTTGTTTCAAGCGGTCGAGCAGAGCATCCATATCGTCCACGATGTAGTTGATCATGAACGGTGCGGGGCTGGGATCGAGATACTTAGTGGAGGCGGGGAAAATAGTCCAAACTGTAACGTGTTCCTTTTGCGGGTCGTCGTGTTCGCGCCACGGAAGCATCGCGCCTGAGCCTTTGTCAGCGAGTCCAAGATGCTTCGCATACCATTCGCGCATCTGATCGCGATTCGCGGATTTGAAGAAGACACCGCCGATTCCAAGGATGCGCCCGCGCTGCTCCACTTTGACAGGCGGCTTCGACTTTTCAGGTTGCGAAGATTCCACTTTCTGTCCTCCTTTTGAGTAGGCCGAGATGAGCAACAGCGAGCCGAGCGCAATTGTGCTCCAGGGTATTGCTTGCATCGGCGGATTATACATGTTTCGATTCGAATTGGAGAAAACGGTCCGCTCAAAGTTCGCAGGCGGTGGCTCGTTTCCGTCCCGCTCAACGAAAAAGGGTGCCCCATGTTTCGCGTCCTTTGCGAAACGTCGGATTCCACGGCCCCATCCCACTAGGGTTTTTGTCGATCACTCGGCCGCTGTCATCCTGAGCGAACGGCACACTTTCCTCCTGGGACGATTACTGCTACTCGATCTCTGGCCTCCACACTGGCTCGCCGCCGAGCGAGTGGTAGAAGCCCCAGACGGCAAGGGCCACTATGCTGAGCAGCGCCAGAACGGAGCCTGTGAAATACCAGGCCGAAGTGTCTGTGGTGAGGGGAACATTGCCCACCATGTTAATGGTGAAGATGGCGCAGGCGAGCGGCACCAGGCCGAAGCGGTAAACGATGAGCAACGCGACCGCGTAGGCGAGAATCTGCGTGGGCAGCTCTATGGCTACATACGAAGAGGTAAATCCGATGGGCAGCGCGTAGATGGCTACAAACACAATGGCAGCCAGCCAATCCTTGCGCAGCAGGGCTTTCAAGCCGAGCAACAGAATAAAGAAGAACAGAGTGGACAGGATCGAGCCTGGAATTTGTATCAGCCACTGGCCCAGCGCCTCGCGTCCGCCGGTAAGATATTCGGAGGCGCCGAGGCTCGGCGCAGCTCCCAAACGTGTCTCCAGAATGTTGCGAGGCAGGAAGATAAGGATCCAGACCAAGCCCAGCATCACGCCGAACAAAACGTCGCGTCCCACCACGGGATCGCGCAGCTGTCCTGAAAGCAGCCGGCTCCACGAGATAATCGCCTGCGGCCAGCGCCGCCGCACCCAGGGTTCGAGCGCAAGATAAAGAATCCAGGCCACGCCCGAAACAAACAGCCCGGTGCTGATGGCAAGCGCGAGTGCACCGAGCACATCGAGGCTGAGGGTGAAATGGCCGCGGCACAGCCATAAAAGCATCTCCAGGACAAACATCACCAAAGCCAGCCGGAGTGCGCCCTCGCGGTCGCAACGGCCCTGCCGGTAATTCCGCCGCGCCAGATGCAGAGATCCAAGCAACCCCACCACCAACAAGCCGGTGAAAAGAAGCCCACGCGCTTTGCTGCCGGTTGAAGTTTCCGGAGCCTTCATCCGCTGTGGCTTTTTCCAGTCTCCGATCAGCGAGAAGAAGACCGGTTTGCCATGCCACGCTGCCGCTTCCACGCGCAACGGCCGCGTGGTTCCCGGCCAGGTTCCGGTCCACGCCATGCGCGCGTCGGAATCGGCCAGCGAGTTCCACTGAGGTTCCGCTTTCTGGAACTGCGCTGGATCAAGCCCCGCAGCATTGAACAGAAGGCTCCAGTCAAACGTCTGCGAAGCGACAGAGTCGTACTTCTGCGGCGGGATCGCTTCGAAATAAGTGAGCCGCCCCTGGGGATCGAGTTCCAGATTGATCATCCCCGAAAGAACCGGCGGCGGATCGCTGCGAGTCACGATGTCGGGAGTGAGGAACTGATCAAGAAAGCCTGATGCCATCATGTCATCGGGACTCTGGCGGTACCAGAATTGAAGCATCGATGGTCGTCCGGCAAGCACCGCATCCCAGTTCGGGTGCGGTTTATCGTTCTTCTCCACATAGTTTTGGAAGTCGCCGTCGTAATCGAAGCTGAAGGCGGTGTCGATGGGACGCTCCGGATATCCAAGCCTGGCGGTGATCTCGCGCGCTTTCTGCGCCAGCACTTCGGGAGTCAACTGCAGATCCATTTTCTTCAGGCCGTTGTAGTGCGCGGCGGCGAGCATCAACACGCCGAGAACAACCAGCACAGAGGCAAGGCAAAGGACCGCCGTGCGCGGACGCAGGCCGGAGGTTTCGCCCGATGCAGCTACCAACTGCGGCGAAGGCGTCTCACCCGCGGCTAACGCCGCAGCCAGGGGATCTCCGCCGGGCAAAGCGGCAGCCACGCTGAAAACGGTGGCTGGGCGGCCCGACGGTTCATTCTCCAGGCAGCGAAGAATGACGCGCTCAATGATCGGGTTGAGATCTTTGACGAGCGATGTTGGCCGGCTGAGAGTTCTGTCGGTATCCGCGCGCTGGCCTGGCTTTTCCGAGAAGGCGCGCTTGCCGGTGAAGACTTCGTACAGCACGAGGCCGAGAGAATAGATGTCACTGCGTGTGCTGACCTCTTTCCCGGCCAGTTGCTCGGGCGCCATGTAGGCGGGAGTTCCGCTGCGCACATCGGATCCCTGGATTTGATCGGCGACTCCGGCCAGACCGAAATCGGTGATCACCACCTGCCCACGTCCATCGAGCATAATGTTCGCGGGTTTCAAATCGCGGTGGAGGACGCCCTTGGCGTGAGCTGCGGCCAAGCCGGCGCACAGCTGGCGCGCGATATCGAGAGCCTTGTCTTCGGGCAGACGGCCGATGCGGCGCAGTAGCGAGGCCAGGTCTTCGCCATCGACGTACTCCATGGTGAAGAAAGTGTGGCCCTCCACTTCGCCCACGTCGTAGACGCGGCACACGTTGGGATGCGACACGCGGCGCGCCACCCGCACTTCGTTTTTGAAACGCTCAAGCAATCCTTGATCGCGCGCCGCTTCGTCGGGGAGAAATTTCAGAGCTACGGGCTGGCCGAGCGTGAGGTCGTCGGAGCGATACACCTCGCCCATGCCGCCTTTTCCCAACAGAGCAATGATGCGGTAACGGCCGGCGAGCAGCCGGCCGGGAAGGAAGCGGCCTTCGCTTTGATATTCAGCGGAACTGCTGGGCCGCGAGGAGGATGCGGACTTGGGGCGCGGTGGCAGGGGCGAGGTTGCGGTGGCCGCATAGTCGAAGGTAGCAACGTCGTCTGAATTGCTGGGCGCGCCGCAGGCCGAGCAGAAGCGTCCGGTCGTGGGAACTTCAGAACCGCAGGATGAACACGGAGGCATGATTTTTCACGATACAGTCTAACGCGAGGGGCAAGAGCGGTACTCTACGCAACCTCATGCTTTGACGAATGTTGTCAAACCGCGACGTGTGCGTTCGCGGAGTTGACACTCGCGCAGCGTTTCGGCGATTGCTTCCAGGTTGGGAACGCCGTAGATGGAAAAGTTTTCAAATTCCACATCCGAGGAAAACAGGTGCAGTCGTGCCTGGCCCAGCAGCCGCATGCCCAGCGGTTTGCGAAATTCAAAATGATCGACGCGGAACAGTTCCAGACTTTCCTGGACCTTTGAAAGCAGTCCCCATTCGAGTTTGATCCGCTGCGTGGTGATCTCGTAGTGCGTGCTCCTGCTCTTCAGATAGAAGCGCAACCAAATAATGCCGCACGCGATCAGGCAACCGAGGATTGTGTACAGGATGCCGGCATCCCTGGACCGGGACTGGGCGGCATAGTGCTGGGCGGCATAGCCGACTCCGATGGCCAGCGCGATGACGACCAGAAAGGGCAGTAATTGGCCGACGCTGTAAATCATCGCCGGGTAGCCGGAAAACAAATCCTTTTCAGTTTCGTGGTCCTGCTTCGTGGCGAAGGCAGTCAGGTCGGTGTTGCAGAAGCGGCATTTCAGAGCAACGGTCTTGATGGTTTCGCCGCAGACTGGGCAGGGTCGGGTGTCTCCGTCCATGAGTGATCTCTCTGAGCGGAATCATAACGCAAAAGAGGGCGCAGGGGCGTCGGGAAACTTTGTCAAGGGAAGTCAAAAGCCCCACTTCTCGCAAAGGACGCGAGAAATGGGGCACCGGGCACGTTCCTTACGACTGCTTCTCCATCGTGAACGACATTGTCGTCCCGCGTTCCTTATCGGTGTATTGGGCCTTGATCGACTTGCCATCAGGAGAAACCGTCATGCGGTAGATGCCGACGATTTTCCCGTCGCGCTTGTCGGTTTCTTCAATGGTGTCCTTTCCGACGCGCTTCAGCGTGACCATGGTATGGCCCGGATCTCCGTTGATGGGATACTCTTTGCCGTCGAACTTGGCGTCGTAGCTGTTGCCGTTGGGGTCTGACATCTTCAGTCCATTTTCTGTGCCCTGATAAGTGACGGTGAGGCCGTTGTTGGAGATGTTGTTCACCTTGCTGGTCCGCCACGCTCCGGAGAGCACGTGCGAACCTGCCGGCCCCGCGCTTACCCGTGTGGAGGTCATTTCTCCGGTCACGGGTTGGGTTCCGCTGTTATCCGTGAACTTGTCGGTAAGGGTTTTGCCGTCAGACGAAACGGTTTCGTGATCGCTATACATGACTTTGCCGTCTTTCTTCTCGATGATCTCGACCGAACTGGCGTCGACGATTTTGACGGCAACGCTGTCGAAGTAGGGATGCCCGGTCACCTTTTGATCGGTTCCGTCGGACTTGACCTCGACCTTGGGAACGCAGGTCAGGCACTCATACTTGTTATTGGTCAATGTGTATTTATCAGGCTTGGTGGGGAACTTGGCAGTGTCGAGCTTGGTCATCCAGGTTCCATCGAACGGGCTTTGGGCAAACAGCGTTGCGGATGCGAGCAGCACCAGCGCCAGCAGCAACTTTTTCATGGAACACCTCTCCTAAATGAGATTTGGCAGCCCAGCAGAGAAGGGGTCGCGCCCTGATCACATCGGATGGTCTGTGTTGGGCTGTCGTTTGGACGGGGGAATTGTAGCGCGGCGGCCGCGTGTTTGTCTCTGCCGCCTTCAAGGTCTCAGGTCTTAGGTCTCAGGTCTTAGGCCGAACCTAAGACCCAAGACCTAACACCTGAGACCTGATGTATTACCATCCGAGCGATGACTTCCGGCGTCCGGCGATGGCTGCGCGATCCACTTTTCCTTTTGTGTCTCACGGCGGGGCTGCTTGCCTTTGTGGTGCAGTCGGGCGAGTTGGGGACTTCCGACACGACGCACCGGCTGCAAGCCTCGCACTGGCTGTGGACTTCCGAGCCGCAGGTGTTTCCCAACGAGTATCCGGAGTTCGGCCTGCATGGCCGCGGCGGCCGGCTCTATAGCTGGTATGGCATCGGGCAGTCTTTGCTGATGCTGCCGTCCGATCTCGTGGGCACTTCGATCGCGCACTGGCGAGTCTTCTCTGGTTATGGCGACGACCCCGCGGTGCGCAGCATTTTCGTCACCTACACCACCAACATCCTGGTGAACGTGCTTACGGCGCTAGTGAGCTTCCGGTTGCTGCGGCAGTTGCGTTTCAGCGTGCGGGAATCTGTGCTGGGCGTGCTGGCGCTGCTGTTCTGCACTACGCATCTGCATTACACGCAGAACATGACCGAGAACAATTACATCATGCTGCTGACGCTGACCGGATTCTCCTTTCAATATGAATGGCTGCGGACGGGAAGCAAGGGCGCTCTGTTGACGGGTTGTACCGCGCTGGGATTGAACCTGCTTACACGACTCACGACCGGCCTCGATCTGATGGGCGCGGGAGTTTTTCTTCTTCTGGTGCTTTGGTGGGAAGGCGTGCGGGGAAGGGAACTGTGGCAACGGTTTTTGGCTTACTGCAAGATCGCCGGTCCGGTGTTTGCGTTTTTCTTTCTGCTGGACCGGCTCTACCAGTTCTACCGCTTCGAATCGTTTACCAATAATTATCTGTCGGTATTTGGGAAAGAACAAAGGTTGCTGGATCCAACGTTGCCGGCGAATTTTCCGTGGTCGAATCCTTTTCATGCAGGCTTTCTGGATGCGCTGTTCAAGCCGGAGAAATCGATTTTTCTTTTCGATCCCCTGCTGGTGCTGGCGATTTTTTTGCTGGTGGTGTTGTGGAAGCGCGTGCCGGTGGAGGTCCGCGCCTATGGCGTGGCTTCGCTTTTGCTGGTGCTCGGCTACATCAGCTTTTATGCGCGTTACTACTCCTGGGCCGGAGATTTTGCCTGGGGCGACCGGTACGTTTCTACAGCGGTGGAGATGGTGGCCTTGCTTGCGGTGCCGTTGCTGCTGCGCCATCGTCACGACGTGGGCGCGTGGATCTGGCGCGGGGGAATGGTTGTGATTGCAGCCAGCTTGACGATTCAGCTCGCTTCACTGGCATTCTGGCTGCCGCTGGAGATTTATCAGATGGAAACGCTGGGCCATCCCACGTTTGTGATCGGGCTGCGGTTCGAAAACATTGCGGCGTTTGCGCTGGGCAAGATGCAGGTGTGGGGATTGAACACAGAGGCTATGCAGTGGGATGCGTGGGATTATGTTCACATTACGACCTGGAATTTTCTGCCGTTTCTGCTGCGAAGGGTGGGAGCGGCGCCGGGCTGGGTAGTGAAGATTGCGTTCACGATTTGGGGAGCTGTGACTGCGGCGCTCGCGTGGGTCTTATGGCGGCTCATGACCGTGATCCGGCAGCATGCGACTTCGCCATCCGGGTAGGAGACTTTATGCTCCATCAGCTCAACCCCGGTCCAGAAGCCTGTTTTGGAGGAACGTGTATCCAAGCCAAACATCTGCAAGAATTTGCATGCACGAAGGGGATCTAAAAGAGTACGACTGAAAATTTAACAAATTCCTTGTGCGCGAAAGGCGTGAATCGTAGTACTATTCCCGAGCCAGAAAAGTCCGAAACGGAATTCCCGTTGCCTCCCTGATAATCAAAAACGGAAATCCGGCAAATCCCAAAGGAGAAAACGTGATTCGAAAACTTGTATTCTTGCTCGCGATTGTCGCGATCGTGTCCGGCGCGACCATCGTTTCCCAGGCCCAGCCACAGAACCCAGTGACACGTCATACTCGTGATGAAGTTGTTACAGGGCGGGTACCTTTGGTCGGGCACCTCCCAGCAAACCAGACGATGGATATTACTTTTATTCTCCAACAGCGCAACCAGGAAGAACGGGATCAGTTGTTGAAAGATCTCTACGATCCGAGCAGTTCCGTTTACCGCCAGTTCCTTACGGTGGAACAGTTCACGGAAAAGTTTGGTCCCAGCCGCGAGGACTACGAAACTGTGAAGGCCTTCGCGAGGGCAAACGGTTTCCAAATTTTATCCACTTCCCGCAATCGCATGAACCTGCGAGTCCGGGGAACGGTGGAGACCATTGAGAGGGCGCTGAATCTGAAGATGAACGTCTATCAGCACCCCACCGAAGCTCGCACCTTCTTCGCTCCTGACCGGGAGCCCTCGCTGGATATGCCGGTTCGCCTTTGGGCAGTCGGCAGCATGGACACTTATTCCACTCCTCACCCGATGGTCACAAAGCGCGATCTGAATGCTGCGCGACCAGATGGCGTGACCTCTAACGCCACGACTGGTTCCTGCCCGGGAGCGTCTTTCTGCGGCAGCGACATGCGCGCGGCCTACTACGGCGGAACGGCACTCACAGGCGCCGGCCAGTCGGTCGGCTTGTTTGAGTTCCTCGGAACCGATCTGACTGACCTGACCGCGTACTACACAGGCGCAGGCCAAACCCAAAACGTGCCGGTCACGCTGACTTCGGTCGACACGCAGAGCACGCTTTGCAAGGAACCCTCTTGCGACGACACGGAACAGACCTTGGACATGACCCAGGCAATGGGCATGGCACCAAATATGTCCGGTCTGACGATGTGGATTGGAACCGGCGGCTTGTCGGGACAGACTCTCGACGATCCCGGCATCCTGAATGGCATGACCACCGCGAGCCCCTTGCAAGCGCAGTTGAGCTGCTCGTGGGAGTGGAAGCCAGCTGACAACACTACCGACGACCCCTATTTCATTACGATGGCGATGCAGGGTCAGAACTTCTTCGTTGCCGCTGGCGACGACGGAAACTGGGCCCATGCCTCCTTTGTCTGGCCGGCGGATGATGTGAATATCGTGTCAGTCGGCGGCACAGACCTGGAGACGAGCAGCGCGGGCGGTCCCTGGAGTTCGGAAACTGGCTGGGTGGACGGTGGCGGCGGCATCACAAAGAATGGCTTTGCCATCCCCTCCTGGCAGGTAACCGCGGCTGCTGGCTGCGCCAAGTGCTCCCAAACCCTTCGCAACGGCCCCGATATTTCGGCCAATTCGAATTTCACCTTCTACGTCTGCGCCGACCAAACCTCGTGCACAGAAAACCTGTATGGTGGAACCAGCTTTGCTACGCCCATGTGGGCTGGCTTCCTGGCTCTCGCCAACGAACAGGCCGTGGCCAACGGGCAACCGTTGCTCGGCTTCGTCAACCCGGCACTCTACGCAGCCTATTCGAGCTCGGGCTACGACAGTGACTTCCACGACATCCTTACTGGAGGCAACACTCTCGGGGCAACCGTCGGCTACGATTTGGCTACTGGTATCGGCAGCCCGCAAGCGGAACTGATCAACGTATTGGCTCCGGCTCCGGTGGGCAGCTTTGCGCTCGCCGCACAGCCCAGCAAGGCCAGCATTGCTCCTGGTGGACACGCACAAGCCAAGATCACGGCTACTCCTTCTGGCGGCTTCAACTCGGCGATCGCTCTGTCTGCTTCGGGACAACCGAGCGGAGTGATCATTCACTTCCTTCCTGCTTCCATCGCGGGCGGTTCAGGAACCGCGGCGATGCGCCTCCAGACGAGCAGCAAAGTGGCGGCTGGAACTTACACGATCACCATTACCGGCACGGGCGGCGGCGTGACCGAGACCACTACCTTCACCCTTACCATCACCTAGCAGGTGCGGTGAAACTTACCAGGGAAGGCCCGGATCGTCAGATCCGGGCCTTTTCTTTTTGTCGCAGCGTGCCGGCATCCTCGGGTTCGGGAATGTGGTAGAATGGTTGAAGTATAGGGTAGAAGGGTAGAATATGAGCTTGAATATCAAGAATGAAGAGACGCATCGGCTGGTTCGGCAATTGGCGAAAGTTACGGGAGAGAGCATGACCGCGGCGGTTGATAAGGCGGTCCGAGAGCGGCTGGAGCGTGTGCGCGGTAAGAAGAAAGGGAGTCTGGCGGAGCGGCTGCTGAAGATCGGGCGGGAGTGCGCCCCTTTATGGAAGGAACCATACAAGTCGATGGATCACGGCGATTTGTTGTATGACGAGAAAGGTCTGCCAAAGTGATCGTCGACACATCAGTGATTATTGCGATCCTGCGAGATGAACCAGACGCTGCCGCAATCGAGGAAGCCCTGGCGAGACAGCAGGTTCGCCGCATGTCGGCCGTGAGCTACGTCGAGGCTGCCGTGGTCGTCGATAGCAACCGGAATCCGGTTTTGAGCCGGCGGTTCGATGACTTGCTGCGCGATGTCGAAATCGGCGTCGAGCCGGTAACCTTGAACCAGGCGCGCATTGCTCGCGAAGCCTATCGCGACTTCGGCAAAGGCCGTCATCGCGCGGGCCTTAATTTCGGGGATTGCTTCGCGTATGCGCTGGCGAGGGAGAAAGGCGAGCCGCTGCTGTTCAAAGGAAATGATTTTCGACACACCGATATTGAGCCCTGCAAGTTCTAACGGCTGAACCCTGTTTACTCTACCGTGACCGACTTAGCCAGATTCCTGGGCTGATCCACATCGCATCCTCTTCTTACCGCGATGTGATAGGCCAGCAACTGCAGAGGGACAATTTCGAGAATTGGCGAAAGTTCTTCCGGCGCAGCGGGAACATACAGGACGTGGTCGGCGGCCTCTTTAATCTCTTCGTCGCCTTCGGTGGCGAGTGCAATGACGACCCCGGAACGCGCTTTTACTTCCTTCAGGTTTGACATCGTCTTCTCGTAGCGCACCATCGAGTCGGGATTGTTCGCGTCTCGCGTGGCGACGATCACGACAGGAAGATTTTCATCGATGAGGGCGTTGGGGCCGTGCTTCATCTCACCGGCGGGATAGCCCTCGGCGTGGATGTAGGAGATTTCTTTGAGCTTCAACGCGCCTTCGAGAGCGATGGGATAGTGAATGCCGCGGCCGAGGAAGAGAAAATCCTGGGCACGCTGGAATCGTTTGGCCAGATCTTCACATGCTTCGTCGTGGGTGAGAATGTTCTCGAGCTTTCCGGGGATGAGTGTGAGTTCCTGCGCGGCGTTGCCGATCTGTTCGGCGGTCATGGCGGCTCGCACCTGCGCGAGATAGAGCGCAAAGAGATAAAGAGCGGTGAGCTGACAGGTGAAGGCCTTGGTGGAAGCGACGCCGATCTCGGGCCCGGCGTGAGTGTAGATAGTGCCGGCAGCCTCGCGCGTGATCATGGAGCCGACCACGTTGCAAATGGCCAGAGTGTGCGAGCCTTTGGCCTTGGCCTCGCGCTGGGCGGCGATGGTGTCGGCAGTTTCGCCGGATTGCGAAATCACAAGAGTAATGGTATCGGGGCCGACGATGGGGTCGCGATAACGCCACTCGCTGGCGTAATCGACTTCGACCGGGACGCGGGCGAAACTCTCGATCATGAACTTGCCGGCTTGTCCGGCGTGCCAACTCGTGCCGCAGGCCACAATGTTGATCTTCTTCGCGGCGCGGAATTCGGCCGCGCCGATTTGCATCTCATCGAGGAAGATGTGGCCGGTGTCGAGAGAAATGCGTCCTAGCGTAGTATCGCGGACGGCGCGCGGCTGCTCGTAAATCTCTTTGAGCATGAAATGCTTGAAGCCGCCCTTTTCCGCCATGATCGGGTCCCAGGTCACGTGCTGCACCTGGCGCTGGATGGCCTTCCCGTCGAAATCGGTGAGTTGCACGCCTTCGGGTGTGACTACGGCGAGATCGCCATCGGCTAGAAAGAAAATATCGCGCGTGTGGTAGAGAATGGCGGGCACGTCGGAGGCAACAAAGTATTCGTCGTTGCCCAAGCCAACCACCAGAGGAGGCCCGTTGCGGGCGGCTACGATCTTGTTGGGCTCGTCGACGGAGATGACGGCCATGGCGAAAACTCCGCTGAGTTCCTTCACGGTTCGGCCGACGGCTTCTTCAAGCGTGGGATGATGGCCGTTGCCGGTTTTGAAAAGATGTTTCTCGATCAGGTGCGCGATAACCTCGGTATCGGTTTCAGTCGAAAACTTGTGGCCTTCTTCAATCAGCTTCTTTTTCAGACTGAGATAATTCTCGACGATGCCGTTATGCACGACGACGATTTTTCCGGTGCAGTCACGGTGAGGATGAGCGTTTTCTTCGGTGGGACGTCCGTGAGTGGCCCAACGCGTGTGGCCGATGCCGTAAGTGCCGTCGAGTGGCTTGAGGCGGATGACCTCTTCCAGGTTGCGCAGCTTACCTTCGGCGCGGCGTACCTGCAGTTTGTCCCCATTGCCGGCAACGGCGATTCCTGCCGAGTCGTAACCGCGGTATTCGAGCCGCCTCAGTCCATCGAGGATGATCGGAACCACTTCCTTCTTGCCGACATAACCAACAATGCCACACATGCGGAACTCCAGAAATCAGTCTGCGAGGGAGCAGCGAAACTCTTCAATCACCGGGTTGGTGAGCACTTCGCGCGCAATCCGCTCAACTTCGGTTTGCGCTTCCTCCCGGCTTAGCCCGCCATCCAGCGTAAGTTCGAAGTACTTGCCCTGGCGGACGTCTTCCAGACCCTTGTAACCCATCTTCTTGAGCGCACCCTGAATGGTTTTGCCTTGAGGATCGAGGACGCTTTTCTTGAGCGAAACGTAGACGTAGGCCTTCATGGGGATAAAGGCATTATACGGCACGAAGATTACGCCCTGGAGGCACTCAAGTAACCTGGGCTCAGCAACCTGGGCTCAGCCCAGCCGAACGATCTGCTCGTCGAGAACGGCCAGAGCTTGCTCCAGGATTTGTCGGTAGCGCGGGTTTTGTGCCGAGTGGAGCTGCTGTAAAATCCGGCTGCGCGAGAGGATTAATCCTTCTTTGCGGGATTCGACTTCTCTTTGTTCGGGTGTGAGGCGTTGTTTGGGTTCTCCGGGCGAACGGGCATCGTCCTGTTGAAGTTCAACCGACTTACTCTCCCACCCGCGCGCCACACTAAGAATTATACCGTCAGTCGAATCGAGGTATAACCGAGCTACCGGCGACAGTCTGCGGCGATTCGCAATGATCTTCGATCTATTAGTTCTTAAACCCTATGTTCAGGGTTGACGCACGGGGGTACACTATTAAACGCTTCAGTCCCCTGGTGTAGGATCTCGGGCGGTTCGGTAATTCGGGCCACGTAGTTAGTATTTCAGCACTTCGGTTCGGCCTATAAGTCTTGAGGTACGCAAAAGCGGCGAGGGATCCGTTGTGATGATCTCCGCAAACACAGCGCTCGTCGGCTACTACGACTACGGCGAAGTGGCGCGCTCGGTATTCATAGCCATCGCCGCGTCCTATGCCGCGCTCGACCTTGCGGGACGCGTAACCGCGGCACGCGGCCGGGTTCGTTTAGCATGGCTGAGCGGTGGCGCGGTTGCAATGGGCCTCGGCATCTGGGCGATGCACCTCAAGGGCATGTTGGCCTTCCACCTGCCGGTACCCGTCGAGTATCACTGGCCAACGGTTCTGGTCTCACTCGTGGTGGCCATCCTAGCCTCCGCTGTTGCGCTGTACGTGGCGAGCCGCCAGAAGTTGCGCTGGGTTGAGGCTTTGACCGGCAGTGTCGTTATGGGCGCCGGCATCGCCGGCATGCACTACATCGGTATGGCCGCAATGAGATTGCCGGCCACCGCCCGGTACTCTCCCATTCTGGTGACGTGTTCCCTCCTGCTCGCAATCTTGTTTTCTCTAATTGCGCTGCTAATGGCGTTCGATCTCCGCGAGGAAACCAGATGGAGTGTGCCGCGAAGGGTTGGCAGCGCCACGGTGATGGGAATTGCCGTTTCCGCCATGCATTACACCGGGATGGCCGCCGCGACTTTCTTCCCCGCGCCGCCTCCGGATCTTTCCCACGCCCTGAGTATTACTCCCGTGGGCAACTCCGGAGTTGCTATCGCGACCCTGATCGTGCTCGCCGCCGCCGTCATCACGTCGTCCGTCGACCGGCGGGCGAGTGCTGAAATTCAGCGGCTGAACCAGGACTTGGAGCAACGCGTCGCCGAACGGACGTTACAGCTTGAAGCGGTGAATCAGGCGCTGAGAAATGAAATTGCCGAGCGCGAGCGGGCAGAAGATGCTGTGCGCCGAAGTGAAGAGCGCCTTCGGCTCGTGATCGACACAACTCCCGCGATGCTCCACAGCGCTCGTCCCGACGGCTATGTCGATTATTTCAACAAGCGCTGGCTGGAATATGTGGGCGTTTCTCTGGAAGATATTTCGGGATGGGGATGGACCAATGTAATTCACCCCGGCGACGTGGAACGCGTAGTGGGCAAGTGGCGCTCATCGGTGGCTACCGGCCAGCCCTTCGAAGCGGAAGCCCGGCTTCGGCGGGCCGATGGAGAGTACCGCCTGATGCTTCTTCGCAAAGTACCGCTACGCGATGAAGCGGGCAGCATAGTGAAGTGGTACGGGTCCGCTACCGATATCGAAGACCGGAAGCGGGCTGAAGAGGAACTCAAGACCAGCGAAGAGAGGCATCGTGTCATTGTCGAAGCAGCCAGCGATGCTGTGATCAGCATGGATGAAAGGGGCGGCATCCTGCTTGCTAACCCCGCCACGGCGAGAATCTTTGGTTATGACCCGGCCGAGTTAATCGGGAAACCCCTAACCGTACTCATGCCGGAATATATACGGAAGCTGCACGAGGCTGGGTTCAAACGATATTTGGCGACTGGCGAACGGCATCTCAATTGGCACGGTACCGAACTTACCGCCCTGCGCAAGAATGGCCAGGAGTTCCCGGTGGAAGTGTCGTTCGCAGAAATGACCAGTAGCGGGCACAGGATGTTTACCGGCTTTATCCGCGATATCAGCGAAAAGAAGCGCGCCGAAGAGGAATTGCGAAAGCAGAAGGAGGTTTTCCAGAAGATATTCGAGAATATCCCCGTTTTAATAGCGTTCAGGGACGCGGGTGGCCGCATCGCGCTGGTCAATCCTGAATGGGAGCGCACGATGGGTTGGAAGTTGAAAGAAATACGGGAACAGAATGTGGATGCATTAGCCGAGTTTTTCCCTGATCTGCACTATCGTCAAGTGATTCGGGATCTCATTGCCGCGTCAACTGGTGAGTGGACCGACCTTAAGGTGCGTGTGAAGGACGGGCACGTCATAGACGTGACCGCTACCTTTGTACATCTCTCCGACGGTTCGACCCTTTTCATCGGACGAGACACGACGGAGCGCAAGCGCGCTGAGGCTGTACTGCGCGAGAGTGAGGCACGCTTTCGGCTGGTGGCCGATAGTGCCCCGGTGATGATCTGGATGTCGGGGACGGACAAGCTCTGCACTTACTTCAACAAGCCATGGTTGGACTTCACCGGCCGATCGATTGACCAGGAATTGGGCAATGGCTGGGCGGAGGGCGTCCATCCTGAGGATTTGCAGAAATGCCTGACTACATATATTCAGGCCTTTGATCGTCGCGAGGCGTTCCGGATGGAGTATCGCCTGCGGCGGCACGACGGAGAGTTTCGATGGGTTTCCGACATTGGGGTGCCACGATTCAGTCCGGATGGATCGTTTGCCGGTTACATCGGCTCGTGTATTGACGTGACCGAGCAGAGGCGAGCGCAAGAGCAACTGCATCAGGCACAGGCGGATCTCGCCCGCGTCACACGCATAGCAGCGATGGGAGAACTGGCTGCGGCGATCGCCCACGAGGTCAACCAGCCCCTCGGGGCTGTGGTGACGAATGCAAGTGCGTCTCTGCGCTGGTTGGCGGGGCAACCTCCCGATCTGGAGGAGGCTCGGGATGCCACGGAGAGGACCGTCCGGGAAGCGAATCGGGCGAGCGACGTGATCCGGAGAATTCGCGCGCTGCTGCAAAAAGGCCCACCCCAGATGGAGCGGCTTGATCTGAATGCCGTCATCCGCGAAGTACTGACTTTGGCCGGCAACGAAATTCTGCGGGGCAGGGTTACGATTCAGACAGACCTGGCGCCGGATGTTCCCATTGTGCTCGGGGATCGTGTTCAGCTACAGCAGGTTCTATTGAACCTGATTCTGAACGGCATCGATGCGATGAGCACGATGGCGAATCGGCCGCGGGATTTGCTCATTAAGTCGGTCAACCATCCCGAGGGCGTGCTGATCGAGGTACAGGATTCGGGCGTGGGAGTCGACCCGGAGCAGGCGGACCGCATCTTTGAACCATTCTTCACCACCAAACCCCAGGGCATTGGCATGGGACTGTCGATTGGCCGTTCAATTATCGAGGCTCATGGCGGGCGTTTGTGGTTCACCCGGGGATCACCCCACGGGGTGGTTTTTCAGTTTACGGTGCCAAGGGCAGATTGAATCTCATGACGGAGCAGTCCCCCATCGTATTCGTCGTGGATGACGACGCATCGATCCGCGATGCGCTCAAAAGCCTGATCCGCTCGGTGGGTCTAAGAGTCGAACTCTTCGGCTCGCCAACCGAATTTCTAGAATTTCTACGCGCGAATAGGCCGGATGCGCCGAGTTGCCTGGTCCTTGACGTCAGGTTACGCGGGATGAGCGGGCTTGATCTTCAGCGCGAGTTGGCTGAGGCCGACATCCACATTCCGATCGTCTTTATCACCGGACACGGCGATATTCCCATGTCAGTGCGGGCCATGAAAGCGGGAGCCATTGAGTTCTTCCCCAAGCCTTTCAACGATCAGGATCTGCTGGATGCAATCCAGGCTGGGATAGAAGAGGACCGCACCAGGCGCCAGCGAGAGGCGGAAGCGGCCATGCTCCAGGGGCGTCTCGAGTCGCTCACTCCGCGCGAGCGTGAAGTGCTGCCCTTGGTCGTTTCAGGCTGGCTTAATAAACAAGTCGCCGCCGAAATCGGAACCACCGAAGCCACCGTAAAGGTCCATCGCAGCCAGCTCATGAAAAAAATGGGGGCGGACTCGCTGCCAGAATTGGTGAGGATGGCGGAGAAGATTGGTATTTCCGGCTCAAAGCGATAGAGACCCCAAAACGAATAAACCTTCGTGAATCTCACCTTTACTAAAGTAAAGGCATCCATACCAACGCCCAATAGATTCGGCCACCGCTCCCATTTACCTTTTAGTTGGGTTGTAGGAGGTGGCTTGTCGAAGGTTCCCCTGATTTCGATCATCGACGATAATGACTCGGTGGGTTGGGCGGTGGCAGGGATGGTCGGCTCGGCAGGCTTTCGCGTCTCAGTTTTCCCCTCGGCGGAGCACTTCATTCGGTCCGATCAAATGCCCTGTACCGCCTGCCTTATTGTCGATGTGCAACTGCCGGGCATGAGCGGACTTCAGCTTCAGAGCCATTTGGCAGCCGCTGGCCGTCATATCCCGATCATCTTCATCACTTCTTCCGAGGATGAAAGATCCCGGGCTCTGGCGCGCCAGTTGGGAGCATTGAACGTTCTCGGAAAACCATCCGGCGACCAAACCTTGCTCAAACAGATCCGCTTGATCTTGAAACCCCGGGACGAAGGGGGAGGGACAAGCTCACACGATTCTGGCCATAGCGCTTCTTCCAAAGCGTAGTTGCAGCGCAACATTGCGAGTAGTAAGAAGCAACACTCCCATCTTGGGAAGGTTGTTCGGAAAAACGAGGTTGCCCATAAAAACGGGCAATCCGATTGCAATCTGTGGTAATAATGCCGAGTTATCTGGCCGAGGCGTGCGGCACGCTTTTGAGGGGGAGCGGCCGCCAGGAGCCCGAGTGCAGTGTCTCCCTCAAGCGCGCCAAGCTTAGAATCGGATGCGCAGCGCCGCGCTGCGCTGCTGGAAATGGCGAATGTAGTCGCCCGCAGCCATGACCCGGCGGAAGCCCTGTCTGAATCGGAGCAGCTGTTGTCCGCTTATTTCCGCGCATCGGGAGTGGGGCTTTGCATTCTTGACACCGACTTCCGCTACCTCGCAATCAACCACACTCTCGCGGCGATGAATGGCATTCCCGCCGCAGCACATTTGGGGAGGAGCGTCCGCGACATGCTGGGGGATTTTGCCGAAATAGTCGAGCCGCAATTCAAGCGGGTGTTGGAAACTGAGCAGCCGGTGTTCAACACCGAAGTCACCTTCACGATCCCAACCAGGACCGAACCCGGCCACTGGGTTCTGCATTACGTTCCCATCAAAGGCGCGACCGGCAAGGTAACGCAGATCGGCGCGGTTGTGGTGGAGATCACGGAACAAAAGAGACTCGAGCAATCGCTGCGTGACGTTTCCGAAACCTTGCGGGTGGAAAAGAAGCGGCAGGAGGTGATGATCGAAGTCAGTGGTGCGCTGGCCGCAAAGTCGGATGTGCGGCAGGCCTTTCCCCAGATCTCGGCCTATCTGCGGCGAGTTCTGCGGCAGGAGTATGCGGCCCTCGCCGTGCACGATGAAAAAAGCGGGCATTTGATGCGGCAGGCGATTGATTTTCCCCTGCGCAAAGGGCCGGCGGCGGCTCCCGAAATCAATCCTGCGAAGGATCCGCACGGCAAAGCCTTGCTGGAGCGCGAGCCTATGATTTTCACTAAAAACGAAATGCAGGGCTTCCCTTCTGGGACCACAGACATCTTTCTGGCGGAGGGCTTGCAGTCGCTTTGTTGTGTTCCCTTGCTCCGGCCCAAGGGTCCCCTGGGAGTTCTGGTACTGGGCAGCACACGTGCCAATGCTTTTAAGACGGACGATTTGGGGCTGCTGAACCAGGTTGCCGCTCAACTCGCCATCGCTTTGGAGAACGCGCGTACCGCCCGCGAGGTCGAACTACTGCGCAGCCGGCTGGAGTTGGACAAACGCCACCTGGAAGGCGAATCCCGCACGAAGCTTCATTTTGAAGAGATCATCGGGGAAAGCGCGGCTCTCCAGCAGATGCTGGAGCAGGTTGCAATCGTCGCCGGCAGCGAGGCGACGGTTATGATCCTGGGAGAAACCGGAACAGGGAAGGGGCTGATCGCCCGTTCGATCCATCGTGTCAGCAGACGTCGAGACCGATCATTCATCACCTTGCATTGCGCTGCGATTCCAACCGGTCTGCTGGAAAGCGAATTGTTCGGACATGAGAAGGGAGCATTCACCGGAGCCGTCAGCCAGAAGATTGGGCGGCTGGAACTGGCGGACAAGGGCACGCTTTTCCTCGACGAGATCGGGGAGATTCCCCTGGAGTTGCAACCCAAGCTGCTCCGCGTCTTGCAAGACCACGAGTTCGAGCGTTTGGGAGGGACGCGGACGATCAAGGTAGACCTGCGTCTGATTGCCGCCACCAACCGGAATTTGGCGAAGAGCGTGGCCGAGAAAGAATTTCGCAGCGACCTGTTTTACCGCTTGAACGTGTTTCCCATTCGCACTCCGGCCTTGCGCGAGCGGCGCGAAGACATTCCGCTGCTGGTCCGGTATTTCGTCCTAAAATTTGCCCGCGAGATGAATCGCGACATTGAAAGCATTCCGACCGAAACCATGAAAGCATTGGTTAATTGGCATTGGCCGGGAAACGTCAGGGAATTGGAAAACTTCATTGAGCGATCTGTCATTCTCACCGATGGAACCGCCTTGCGAGCCCCGCTGTCTGATCTTCAAGCAGAAAACTCAGGCCCTGCGGGACACTCTCTGGAAGCCACCGAACGCGAACACATCATTCGCGTCCTGCGAGAGACTGCCGGAGTTATTTCCGGACCCGCGGGGGCGGCGCGGCGGCTTGGAGTGAAACGCACCACCCTGCAATCGAAAATGGAGCGGCTGGGAATCACTCGCGAAGACTATTCCGGCCGCGAACCAGAGTAGGCTGCGGGCAAAGCCGAAGAGTTCTCAAGTGCCGACCGGGATTTCCCATGCCGAATAGTCGGCAATCGGCTGGGCGCAATCGTTACACTCCCCCAACCCGCGAGCTTTCTCTTCTACGAGTTAGACCACTTTCGCTAGGGATTCATTCTGGAACAACAGGTGCAAGGCATTCCTTCATCGGGAAGGAAGTTGGGGCGGCTTTTCCCGATGCAGACGGACCGAGTTGCACCCTCACTACAATCGACTCCATCCGGGTCAGGAGCGAATCGTGTTAGTAGCCAGGAACTACCAGCCGGACAACTTAGTTCGTCCGCTTCCGGCGCCCATCAGACCACCAACCCAGCCCGGCAAGATCGCAAGGAGTGAAACTTGGCGTCATCGGCCACGCAGACGCGCGGATGACTGGGCGGGCATTCCGCCCGGTTTTATCGTCGCGCCGGCGCCGCACCGCGATCAAGTCCTCGGTGCGGCCCACCCAGAGGCAAGAGATCCGCTGTACTTGTTTGCCTGCCAGGCGGAATGGGAGCGGAATGCCGATCCCAGCGCGGCATGGGAAGTCGTTTCTGCCGCGCGCAGCGCGCACGCCGCCACGCGTGCCTATGCCCGGTCATTGCTCGAACGCTTGCAGCAAATGGAAATCCAACCCCTGGAACAGAATCCCGTGGAGCGGGAAGACCGGGGTATTCCAACCACGGAGCCAAATATGAGAACTCCCTACGGCCTTGAAATCATCGAGAGCTGCATGGGTTGCAAAGCCAGTCGTGCCGGCTTTTTCTGCCGCTTGGCGCCGTCGGTCCTGCGGTCCATGGACGAGGACAGCCACCACACCGTTATGCCTGCCGGGGCTCTCCTCTTCGTTGAAGGACAGACACCGCGCGGTGTTTTCGTGCTTTGTTCCGGCAAGGTGAAGCTGTATACGACGTCCAAGGAAGGCAAAGTTCTGATCCTGAAACAGGCTGAAGCCGGAGAAGTGCTGGGGTTAAGCGCCGCGATTTCCGGCACCAACTACGAGATGACGGCCGAAACTGCCGTGCCGTGCCAGTTGAATTTCATCAACCGGCCGGACTTCATGGCTCTCCTGCAGAAAGAAAGTGAAGTGGGGGTGCACTCCACCCTATCGCTGAGCCGGGAGTTTCAGAGCGCGTATCGCGACATCCATGATCTGGTGCTGGCGCGTTCTTCGTCAGGAAAGCTGGCGAGGCTGTTGTTGTCATCATGCGCTCCTCCAGCGTTTCGCGAGTCACAGGAATTGCACCTGCGTTCCACCATGACCCACGAAGAGATGGCGCAGCGAATCGGCGCCTCGCGGGAGACGGTGACGCGGCTGCTGAGTGATCTTAAGAAAAAGAGATTGATCAGGCTGGATGGTGCGAACCTGGTGATTCGCAACCGCACCGGTCTGGAAGCGCTGACGGTTTGATTTCTCCCCCGTCGTGGAGGGCGGTTTCGAGGCTGGAGCCGCCCTCTGAACGAGTCCCGAGTTCCGAGTTGCGAGTACCGAGCTCCCCAATACCGAGTTCCCCAATACCGAGTTCCGAGTTGCGAGTACCGAGCCATGCGACTGCTGGTGTGATTTTCTCGGAACTCGGGACTAATGGCCCCCTCCGAACACAGAGCGGAGTTGCGAGTACCGAGCTATGCCATTGCGAGTGTGAAGTGCTTTTTCTCGGGACTCGGGGCTCGGGACTCGGAACTTAGGTACAAAGAACTCAAAGCCCGAACAGTTCGCGAAGCCGTTTGGTTTGCGCGCGGCTGACCGGAATCTCGCTCTGCTTCTTATCGTCCATGCGCAACTGATACGAACTCTTGAACCAGGGCACGACTTCGCGAATGCGATTGATGTTTACCAGGTAGGAGCGGTGAGCGCGCCAGAACAAGCCGGGATCGAGGCTGGCGAGTAATTCTTCCAAAGTGCGGCAGTTCGAATGTCCTTCCATGCCTGACGGGCCGGCCGTCACCACCGTAATCACACCGTCTTCGATCGAGGCGTAACAGATCTCGCGCTGGTCCACCAGGAACATTCGTCCCAGGGCCTTGAGCAAAATCTTCGAGGTGTGTGTTCTCGGCGCCTGCAGGATTCGCATCAGAGTATCGATTTTCTCCGCCGGCAAGCCCTCTGACCCTTGTTGGGCGCGGGCCTTCTGCACCGACAGCGCCACGCGTTTCTTGTCGAACGGCTTCAGCAGGTAATCCACCGCGTTGACCTCGAAGGCCTTGACTGCATACTGGTCGAAAGCCGTGGCGAAGACGATCTTGGGCAACGGGATTTTCTTGTCGAGCAGCTTCTTGATGACGCCAAAGCCGTCGAGGCCGGGCATCTGGACGTCGAGAAAGACGAGATCCGGAGTATGTTCCTTGATCAGGCTGACGGCTTCGAGACCGTTTTTCCCCTGCGCGACCACGTTGACGTCGCCAGCGCTTTTGAGCAGGTAGGCGAGTTCATCGCGGGCGAGTTGCTCATCGTCCACGATTACCGCAGAAAGGGGCATTCCATCTCCTGAAATCGGCGCCTGAGAAAAGTATAGCGATCGCGTTTTGCCCGCGTCAACGCAGCCGCCGTCCAGAACGTCAGCGCTGCTTCTGCATCATGCCGCCCATATCGAACTTGGTGTAGCCGGCAGGAACTTCGAACAGGCTCGCCGGCTGCGCTCCTTCCTGGATATTGCGCAGCTCGATTCCCCCTTCATCGGTCTTCACGACAACATGCAGTTTCGTGTCCACCCACACATGCATCTTCTCGCCCTTTTTGGAAACGCCCTCGTATTTGACGGCACTGCGTCCGTTCAGAGTGTCGCTGCCCATTTTTGTGCAGCTCCCCCAGTTCTTGTCGTTCCCACCTTCTTCTGCCATTTTCTTCCATGCCGGGCAGGCATCATCTACGTCCTGCACGCGCCAGTAATTCGTGATTATGTACTTGACCGTCGGCGTAGGCACGTCCATGTACATGTGCCGCTCCGCCATGACCAGGGTGTGAGTGTGTCGCGCATCGTCAAAGATGATGGCGCTGGGACCCATTGCCGCATTTTCACTTGCTACTTCGAATCGCACTTTGTCCTTGCTCGCGTAGACCTTGTTTAGTTTCCCACCACTGCCTGGTTTGGTGTTCACCACGTCCGCGGAAAACTCCTGCGCCAACACTACCTGTGCGATTAGCAGCAATACAACGAAACACGAACCACGTAAGATCCATCGATTCACGGTAGCCTCCTTAATATGTCGCCGAGTTCCCGACCGACGCGAGCCTCAGAGTGAGGAGCGGAAAAAGCATAGCAGAAGCCGCGTTCTGGGCAAAGTTAGGACTCGTCGGGCGGACCCAGCTATGCGCTCAGTGGTGGGAAGCCCTCCTGGCTGTCACAGTGCACTCTCCAACGCTAGAGCCATCCCCAAGCCGCCACTCACGCAGAGAGTAGCCACGCCGCGCCGGGTGTTGCGCTTCAGCATTTCGTGAAGCAGCGTGACCGCGATTCGCGTTCCCGTGCAGCCAATCGGGTGCCCAATTGCGATCGCTCCACCATTTACGTTGAGCCGGTCGCGGTTGAAATTCAATTCGCGGTCGCAAGCGAGCACCTGCGCGGCGAAGGCTTCGTTCAGCTCGATCAGTCCGAACTCGTGCAGCTTGAGGTTGTGCTTCTCTTCCAGCTTGCTCAAAGCCGGGACGGGACCAATGCCCATCGTCCGCGGATCGACTCCCGCCGAAGTCACGGCCGAGATCCTCGCCAGAGGCTTGAGATTGTTCTTCTTCACGAAATGCTCGCTCGCGAGAACAACCGCGGCAGCGCCGTCGGTGATACCCGAAGAATTGCCCGCCGTGATCGTCCCAGTCTTCGAAAACACCGGAGCCAGCTTGCCCAGCTTTTCCATGCTCGCATCCGGAAACGGATGTTCGTCGCGGCTGAAGATGGTCGCGCCTTTCTTGCCCTCAATCGTGACCGGCGCAAGTTCCGCATCGAATCGTCCGGCGGCAATGGCCCGTCCAGCGCGGGTTTGCGACATCAGCGCATATTCATCTTGTTCTTCGCGAGAAATCTTGTAATGCTCGGCCAGCACTTCGGCGGTTTCGCCCATCAGCATCTTCGCCAGCGGACAAAAAAAACCGTCGCGATACATGCCGTCGACCAGTTCCTGGTTGCCCAACCGGTATCCCCAGCGCGCTTCAAGATAATAAGGAAGCCGCGACATGGATTCCGTGCCGCCCGCCAGAATGCAACTAGCATCGCCCAGCAGAATTGCCTGATAAGCCAGCGCGATGGTCTTCATCCCCGAAGCGCAGGCTTTGTTCACCGTAAATGCCGGCGCTTCCTGCGGCACGCCGCTGCGAATGGAAATCTGCCGCGCTGGATTCGGTCCGCCGCCTGCCTGCCGCGCATTGCCGAAGATGGTTTCTTCCACCTGCTCCGGCTGAATTCCGGCGCGCTCGATCGCAGCCTTAGCGGCCACCACGCCTAGGTCAGCCGCCGTCAGTGAGGCTAGTGATCCGCCAAACTTCCCAATCGGCGTGCGCACTGCGGAGAGAATGTAGACTGCCTGCAAAGTTTTGCCTCCGAAACATTTGAGTCTAGCAGGATGGGGAAGGATGCGGGGTGTCGTGGAACGGGATCTAGCGCTCGTTCATCTCGTCGCGGGTATAGGGCCCGGACGATTTTACGTGTTTTAGGCTGCGCATGAGCGCAGAGATCGTGGGAGCTTTCTTGTTGACCCGCGGCAGCCGCAAAGGTTCCTCAGAACCGTCGCGAACCAATCGCACTTTGGCTTTTCTGCCCATGGCAGCATTCTATAGCAGACAGGATGTTGTACGCTGCGCTGCTAGTTCGTCCTATCGCGGGAATTCCATATCGGGAATCAGCGCCGTTCGTGACAAATGAACTTACACACCACACAACCAGCCCCTAGGGTGGTTCAGGGCCCGTGGTGTAATTGGCAGCACATTAACCCGTCTAGTTACAAGGTGCGGGTTCGAATCCCGCCGGGTCCACCGCCGTCCCTGGTTCTGGTAGGGAAAGTGGTGGGGAGGTTCCGGACGGGGGATCTCCTCAGGTGACGTAACTTTGATTGTGTAAAAAGCGAGAGGGTGTAAGTTGGCTTTGGCCTAGCAAGCTAAAGCCTTTCCGAAAGGAGACCTACACCCATGGCGAAGATAATCCCAATCACGGAGCATTACCAACATTTTCTGGCGGAGATGAAAGAGAGTTTCTGGGGCGATGTGTACGGCGAGACGAAACGGCTGTGGAAAGAGCGTTTGGAGGCGGATTCGCGGCGGGAGCGGGACCGGTATGCGGTGCGCGAAGTGTATCAGCGGCGGAGCAGCCGGCGGCAGCCCTATCGCAATGGCTACTACGAACGGGATTTCGTGACTCGGTTGGGGACGATCCGGCTGCGGGTGGCGCGCACCCGCGGGAAGAGTTTTCTGCCGCGTGGGCTAGAACCTTTTCAGCGGCGCGCCGAAGATGTGTCGATGCTGATTCGGGAGGCGTTTCTGCGCGGCCTCTCGACGCGGCAGGTGGGGCGGGTGGTGGCCACGGTGAGCGAAGAAGTGGTGAGCCCGCAGACGGTGTCGAAGCTGACGCGGGATCTGGACGAGGTGGTGCGCCAGTTCCATCAGGCGCGGTTAGAAGACAACTACGCGTATCTGTTTTTGGACGGAGTGAGCTTGCGGGTGCGGCGTCCGGCGGGACGCAAGCGGGTGCAGATGCTGGTGGCCTACGGAGTGCGGCGCGACGGCACCCGCCATCTGCTGGCGTTTTTGCGCAGCCAAGGCGAAAGCCAGGCGGACTGGGAAGGGCTGCTGCAGGATATGTATCGGCGCGGACTGGAGGGCAAGGCGCTGGGCCTGATCGTCACCGATGGCTGTGCTGGCCTGGCGGCGGCGATCCGCACCGTGTATCCGCGAGTACGGCATCAGCGCTGCTGGGTCCACAAGATGCGCAACATTTTAGAGAAGGTGAAGAAGGCCGATTTCAACGCGGTGAAACAGGACGCGCAAGCCATCTACCAAGCCGAAAGCCGTGCCCATGCCGAGGCCGCTTTTCGCGCCTTCCGCGCCCATTGGCGGGGGAAGTACGGTCCCATGGTGCGCCAACTGGAGTGCGATCTGCCGGAGCTGCTTTCGGTGTTCGCTTTCCCCGCGCACCTGCGTAAGAAGCTGCGCACCACTAACGTGATTGAACGCTGCTTCGTGGAAGTGCGCCGCCGCACCCGGCCCATGGTTTGTTTTGTGAATGTAGCTAGTGTCAACCGCATCCTCTACTCCATCTTCCAGAGATTCAACCTGGAATGGAAAACCCGCACCCTCAACCTATTTACACAGGCAGCTTGACATCACCAACCAGCGGAAACCAATTGACCTTTGTAAAGAATTGTGATTAGATGCCCAACACTGGGCGGCGTTTGGGGCTGACCCGCCAACGAAGAGGGGCGTGCGGAAACCAAGGAGGATGTATGAAGTGCAGTCTGGTTTGCGCAACTCTTGTCGTAACCGTACTAGCTCTCTCTGCCGGCGCCGGCGCACGCGAGGTCGTCTTGCCCGCTGGCACTCTATTGCAATGCACTCTGAATGAACCCAACTTCTCTTCGGCGACAGCGGAGGTTGGGGACCCGGTTCTCTGCCACCTGCGCGGCGTTACTTCGTTCGGACAGCAGGCATTCCCCCGCGGCAGCTATCTGGTGGGCCATCTCGAAGCCGCGAAAGATCCCGGACATTTCGTCGGCAAAGGCTATCTGAAGCTGCAATTCGACCGCATCGGGTTGCCCAGCGGCGATATGCCTCTGCAAGCGAAAGTAATCGCGACGCGGGGATTCAAGGTCGATAAGGAAGGCAAAATCGACGGGAAGGGACACGCCAAGCGCGACGTCGTCGAGTGGATGTTGCCTCCGCTGTGGCCCTGGAAGGTAATCATGCTGCCGGCGCGCGGCCCGCGTCCCGCACTCAAGGGCGAAACCGTACTCAGCCTGCGTTTGATGGATGACGTAGAACTGCCCCAGGTCGCCTCAGCCGCCGCGCCCCGATTACACTCCTTCAGCACCCGGCCGCGAAACCAGTCGTTCGGCGAATCCGAAGGCACCACCCGTGACCGGCCCGCCCTCGCCATACGCAGCAGCGTAGTTACGCGAAGCACCGAGGTTTCGGCAGCGGTCGAAATTCCTCGCGCATCTTATGCCAGCTTCGTTTCAACCAGCGCTGCTTCAGCAGATCCGGCAGCACCTGCCGGCAGACCGGTGTTCATCCTGAACTCGGGCACCATGCTGGCCGTGGGAAGCTATCAATACCTGGATGGCCGGATTACCTACACCCTGGAACACGGAGGAGGCGGTGTGATAAGCACCGACGATGTCGACTGGAGCGCCACCACCCGCGTCAACAACCAGCGCGGTGTGCGCGTGACATTGCACGCAGGGCGCGTGAATACCGGGACGCCGGGGCTCTAACCATCACGCTTCGATGTATTCAACTCAGAGCCGCCAGTGAAAACTGGCGGCTTTTGTTTTTTGCAATCGTGATGGTGTAGTTCGTCCTACTTCAACAATGTCATGGAGGGACCGTCTTCACCGCATCTGGTATTACAGAGACTGAACTCCATCTCACCCAGGTAGGCAACGGGCTTCCCATCCATGTTTGCAGGTGTGAACGTCCAGTTCTTCAGAGCCTTCTCGATCTCTGGACGAACCATTGGGAGTCCAAGAACGCTCTTAACACAGACGACTGCGCCGGAGGGTCCGACAATCAGTTCGATGATTTCAGTGTCCCTTATGTCGGCTTGCTTGAGAACGGGCCCGATATCCATTCTATGCGTCGCTCGCTTCTTCATCTGATCCGATGTGAACCACAACGCAGCGCCATCTTGTTTTCGCATTAGTGCCCCTGAAAACTCGCATGGAAGTGGATGCGGTCTGGATTGGGCCGTAGCTAGGGGTGAAAAAGACATCAGCGCGGCTAGGCCGCAAAGGAAGATCAACTTCATGCGTGTATTAGACACCATCGCGCCGTGCAAAAGCCCCAGCTTTTTTGCGACCAACTCCGTCCCCAACGAATCTCACATAAGACTCCCAGCCGGAGAATACCCATGAACAAAGTCAACCTCGCCGACAAGTTCGCCAAAATTTCAGAATACTGGAAGCCCTACATTGCCGCCGAGCTGAACGGCCAACATGTGAAGCTCGACAAACTCAAGGGCGAGTTCGTGTTTCATCACCACGAACACGAAGACGAGATGTTTCTCGTAGTCAAAGGCCGCTTCCGCATGGAGTACCGTGACGACGAATTCCGCGACCGCCACGAATGGATCGAAGAAGGCGAGTTCATCGTGGTGCCCCGCGGCGTCGAGCATCGTCCGGTGGCCGACGAAGAATGCTGGATTATCCTGTTCGAGCCGGCTTCCACGCTGAACACCGGCAACGTCGTCAACGAGCGCACCGTCGCTCAACTGGAGCGCGTCTAACGATGGAACTCACGGTTTACTCGGCCGCCTGGTGTCCCGATTGCCGCGCGGCCAAGCGCTTTTTGGCCCAGCACAATATTCCGTATAAAGACATCGACATCGAAACCACGCCGGGCGCGGCGGCTGAGGTGGTCAAGCACACCGGCAAGCAGGCCATCCCACAATTCGTGATCGACGGCGAGTGGGTCCAGCCCTACGTCCCCGGCAAGGGATTTCTCTACGACGCAATGGCCAAGCGCCTGGGAGTTGCGAAGTCTTAGCGCTGCGCTGCCCAAAATCAGCGGCGCGTGCCATCCTCCAGACACCTTCCATATCTGCTGTACATCATCTTCCGTACCGTGGAAAAGTCCTTCCGGACGAGGGAAGATGACCACTCATGTCCGGACCGGAAATTCCGCAGGAACCGAACCCAGTCAGCGATAGCTGGCAGCAACTGGTGCAGGCCGCCCTGGCGGTGGTGTTGCTGGCCTGCGCCATAGCCATGTTCCGTTATTACGCGCCCACACCGGTCGAGGCCCCTCAGCCGGATGACCTGCACACGCAGGTAAGCCAGCTCACCAGGCAGGTAGCAGAACTCAAGAGACAACAGGCCATGCCGGCGCTCGCGCTGAGCCGCTATCGTAATTCCATCGGCTACATTTACGGCGTGTACCAGGTTGGCTTCGCCCACCACTCGCCGGCGATTCGCTCGCGCGTCTCGGGCACCGGATTTCTAGTTGGCGACGGACTACTGGCCACCAACCGCCACGTGGCCGAACCCTGGTATGGAGACACCGAGGCCGAAGGCCTGATCGATCATGGCGCAACCGCGATGCTGGAAAGTCTGGTGGTCTTCTTTCCCGGCTCGCCAACGCCTGTGACTCTGAAGCCGGGCACGGTGTCTTCCACCGGCGATCTGGCTGTGCTGCGCATGGAAAATAAAGACGCCGTACGCGGGCTAGCCGTGCTGCCCCTGGCAAAAAGTGTCTCGTCGCCTGGAGAACTGGTAACCGTGATCGGCTATCCCATGGGCATCGCCGGGATGGTCGCCAAGTCGCCCAGCGGCATTTACCAGCGGCTTGCCTACCGGCACAATGACATCACGGCGGCCAGCGAACTGGCGGCGCTATCCCTGATTCGTCCTTCTACCACCTGCGGCCATCTGGGCGATGTAGTGGGCGACAAGTTGATCTACGACGCTCCCACAGCGCACGGCGGCAGCGGCGGTCCGGTGTTCGACTCCAACGCAGAAGTGATCGGAGTGAACTCCGCCTACATTGACGGATTCTCCGGCGGCACGCTGGGCGTCTCAGTAGAGGCCTTGCGCCCGCTGATCGAGGCCGCGGGGAAAAATCAGTAATCTGCTCCCACGAATTTACTTCAATCCCGATACCGTCAGGCCAGCTTTTCTGGGGAACCATCCCGGCTCCCGCACGTGTTCATCTTGAAGGCGGAGAAGACGCGCAGCCATCACGCATCTGCGGGGGAAGTAGCCAACGGCTTTGCGAGGGTCGGCGCGATCCACTACCGGCAGGCGTCCGACGTCATTGCGCAGCATCTTGGCAGCCGCTTCGGAGACCACTTCATCCGGATGAGTGACCACCAGCCGCGTGCTGCCCGCCTGCTGCACCGTCATCGCTCCCGAAGAATCTTTATCCAGCGCGCGGAGCAAGTCGCCGCGGGTGATGATGCCGGCCAGCTTTCCCTCGTCGTCGAGGATCAGAAAAGCTTCATGACGAGCCACAGCGGGATCGTGTTGCGCAATGCGCGCAGCCAGAGCGCTCACTGTGGTATTAGCAGGGATGGAAGGCAATTCCCGCTCCATCGTATCCGCGACTCTGGCCTGGGAAAGAACGTCTGCCTCGTAGTCCTGATGAACATGCAGGCCGCGGCGCGCCAGCTTCTCCGTCATGATCGAACTGGTGGGCATCAACAGCATGGCGATGCCGTCGGCGATCACGCTCACCAGCATCAGCGGCAACACGGAGTTGTAATCGCGCGTGATCTCGAAGGCGAAGATGATGAACGTAAACGTGGCCCGCGAGGCCGCAGCAAAAACCGCGCCCATGGCTACCAACGCGAAAGCTCCCGCAGAAAGGTGCACGCCCGGTACGAAAGAATTGCAGACCATCGCGAAGATGCCGCCCATGGCGGCGCTCCACATGAAGCAGGGCGCCAGCAATCCGCCGGAAGTGCCGGAGCCGAGTGAGATGGCCAGAGCGATAGCCTTGGCTACCATGACCACCAGCAGAAGCTTCCAGGCGAGATTGCCGTTGAGAATGTCGCCGATCGTGTCGTAGCCGACCCCAAGCACGCGCGGCACGAAGAAGCCAATGATGCCAAGTCCGAGCGCGCCGATGGCCGGCCACCACACTTCGTCGATCGGAAGTTTATCGAATTGATCCTCCACCCAGTAGAGCAGCTTGCTGAATCCAACCGCTGCCAGGCCGCAGATCGCTCCCAGGACGAGATAGAACGGCAGCGCTCGCGGAATGGCGAAGTCCATGGGGCTGACCTGGAACATCGGCCCGAGTCCCAGAAGTTGCATATGGACTGCTGTTGCCAACGTACTTGCGATTACGAGTGGAATAAAAGATCTTGACTTGAATTCAAACAGCAGTAACTCGATGGCGAGAATCACGCCGGCAATTGGAGTGTTGAACGTTGCCGACATGCCCGCTGCAGCGCCGCAGGCCAGCAGCACTTTGCGCTCGACCGCCGTAGTGTGGAAGGCCTGGCCGACCAGCGAACCGATGGCTCCGCCGGTTTGAATGATCGGGCCTTCCGCGCCGAAAGGACCGCCCGTACCGATCGCAATCGCCGCCGAAATCGGCTTCAGGATCGCCACGCGCGGCGCGATCCGGCTGCGGTTGAACAGCACGGCCTCCATGGCTTCAGGAATGCCGTGCCCCTTGATTTTGGAGGTCCCGTATTTGGCCATGACGCCGACAATCAAACCGCCAATCACCGGAACAAAGATGACCATCCAGCCCAGGTGGTTGTGCTGCGCGCTCGAGAAGTCGGCTGACCAGCGATGAAAGAAGAAGATATTCGTGAATAGGCCGATCAGCTTGTAAAGAGCGAACGCTACTACGCCGGCTACCAGGCCGATCGCAGCGGAGAGGAACGAAACCAGCAGCATACGGAAAGGCGCGGGCGGGTCGATCTTGGGGCGATCGCCGTCACGCCCCAAAGCCGCCTGGGAGGCCGCTGAATTTGCCGAAGAAAATGCCTGTTCTGGAGTTCCATTGCCGCCGCTCATGTATGCTTTGAAGGTCTTCCTTTCGCTTGGAGAGCGGTAGAATTCAGGAACGCAGCGTCGCCGCCTTCCCGCATGATGCGGCGAAGAGCCGAGACCAGTTCAGGTCCATTCGAGCGCAGTTCGTCGTGATGGTGCAGCGCGAGTTCCCCGAGAACCTTTTCGCCTTTCGGAGTGAGCGCGAGCAAGACCTCGCGGCGATCGTCCCTGGCGCGCGCGCGGTGGACGAATCCTCCCGCTTCCAGGCGGTTCACAAGTTCCACGGCGCTATGGTGGCGGATCTGCATGCGATTGGCCAGTTCGCGAATCCGCGGACGCACCCCGGCTGGCATGCCCTTGATCGCCAGCATGAGCTGGTACTGGCCGCGCTCCAGGCCCGCCCGCTTGACCACTTCCTCGCTGAAGTGAAGAAAGCGGCGGATCTGGTAGCGAAACTCCGCCAGCGCCTGATAGTCCGACAAAGTGAGCTTCTTCATGCCGCCGATTGTATCGTGCCGCGATTCAGCGACACTCCATATTATATCGTATAACGATACAGGTTGGAAATCGATAGCACGCGAGAATGGCTGCCAGTCAACAGTTAGGTTTAACGGCATGCTTACGGCATCGGCTGAAAGGACACATTGCTGGTCAGCTTCCCTACGGCCCCGCAATCTGGAGGAGCCCAGAATAAAATGAAAGAAGTGATGGCGAAATATGGGATGGAGTTGTTGGGACCGCCGCTCTTCAAGTCCTTGGCCCAGCACTCCTGATCTCGCAAATCGGTTATACGTCGTTGACGTGTTACACTTTATAATTCACAGACAAGCTCCCGCTATCATAGGACGTCCGATCCGCACATGCTTCTTTCCAAGGATTATGTGGGCTACCTGGCCCGCGAAGTGACCAAGAAACTGATTGCCGCCAAGGCCATCGAGACCTCGTCTGTACCCAAAGTCACGGAGCGCGTCCACGCGGCGTTGCTCGAAGAACTCACGCTCGAAGACCGCATCAACGACGAAGTGCGCGTCATCCTCGAGGCCTACGCTGAAGAGATGAACAAGACCGGCGCCAACTACCAGGAGATGTTCCGCAAAGTGAAAACGGAACTGGTGCGCAAGTACAAGGCGGTGCTGTGAGACTGAGCCGCGACAAAGTGAACGTGCTGGCCCGCGCCGTCGCCGACGCCCTCAAACAGATGGACGAGGTCGACTTCATCGAAGACCCCAACACCATCCGCCAGGAAACCCGCAAGATCCTCGAGGACCTTCTCAATCAGGAAGCGAGAATTGACCAGAGTGCCCGCCAGAAGATCGAAAGCCAGAAGCGCACCATCCTCGAAGGCTCGCAGGAGTGGGACATCCTCTACCGCAAGTACTACAACGAAGAAGTGAAGAAGCTCGGCATCTGATCCCGCCATCCGGCGCTTAAAGAATTTACAATTTTGTGACATCTCGGAGACAACTGGAACCGGCTCTCGTCTTACCCTACCTCCGGCCAGGCGAGATTGAGAAGCGGGATGGCATTGCAAGCCTTGTTTCGCCTTGATATTCCGTAATTCACTTCGGGGAGGATTCGCCATGCGCCGTCCACTGACTCTTTTTGTTGCGCTGCTGTGTGCCACCCTCTGCGCCCACGCGCAAGGGACAACCGTAACGGCAACCCCGAGCGGCATTGCTTTTGGGAACCAATCCGTGGGCAAAACCACCACAACGCTCAGTTACAATGCGGGCGCCAACCCGTACTCTGTGGCTACTGGCGACTTCAATGGCGATGGTAAGTTGGACATTGCTGTGGCGAACTCATCGGGCAACAACATCAGTGTCCTCTTCGGCAACGGCAAAGGTAGTTTCCAACCAGCAGTGAACTATTCGGACAGCCAGGGCCCGCAATTTATCGTCGCGGCAGACCTTCGCGGCGACGGCAAACTGGACCTGGTGACCGCCAATTACGAATCCAGTGTCGGGGTTTTCCTTAACAAGGGCAACGGGACCTTTCAAAAAGCTGCTGAGTACTCGACCGGGTACGCAGGAGTTGGCTTGGCCGTTGGCGATGTCAACGGTGACGGAATACCCGATGTGGTCGTGGCTAACTATTCAGGCGATACCGTAAGCGTTCTGCTCGGCAAGGGTGACGGCACTCTGCTCAAGTCCACCACATACAAGGTGGGAGCTTCCGCTACTTCTGTGGCGCTTGGGGATTTCAACGGCGACGGCAAAATGGATATCGCCGTCTCGTTGCAATCCAGCGCCGGCGGAAACGTTGGGGTTTTGCTGGGGAACGGAAACGGCACGTTTCAGAGCGTGATTAAATCCTCGACGGCCGCCGGCCCAACCGCCCTTGTCGCCTATGATTTCAACGGGGACGGCAAGCTCGATCTCGCAGTGGGATCGGAAGGCAATACATTTCAGGGTAATACCGTGTGCGTTCTGTTGGGGAAAGGCAATGGCACGTTCCAGCCGCCAGTTCAGTACAGGGTGGGCGTGGAACCAACCACCACGGTTACCGCGGACTTCAACGGCGACGGTAAAGAAGACTTAGCGGTCATCAGTTACGGGAGCGCGAACTTCAGCATCCTGCTGGGCAACGGGAATGGAACCTTTCAGCCGGCAGTCTCATACGTCAGCCAGCTCCTGATGTCTTCCATCGCGGTTGGCGATTTTACCGGCAATGGTGTGTCAGACCTGGTCACAGCGGGTCCCTATTTTCCCGGCAACGTTTTTCTGGGCAATGGCGATGGGACGTTTCAGGACTATTTTGTGCTGTTGACCAACACTGGCACAGTAGGAACCGACTTAAAATTTTCGATCGTCGGAGCCAATGCCAAAGACTTTGGGGTTCAACAAAGCTGCAATTATCTGGGCCCGAGTGGGGTTTGCACTCTGGAGACTTCGTTCACGCCAAAGGCGACCGGGCAACGCATCGCCACGCTGCAAGTCACAGACAAAACTGGCAATCTGCTAACGAGCGTGGCATTGACGGGTACCGGCGAATAGACGCAAGAAGAGCGAGTCAACCGGGCTGCGCCAAAAAATCGAGAGCCAGAAGCGCGCCATCCTTGAAGGCTCGCAGTGGGACATTCTCTACCGCAGGTATTACAACGAGGAAGTGGAGAAGCTGGGCGTGTGAGTGAGTGCTTGGCCAGATCCAGGGGAGCCGTGCTCACAATCTGCCAGTGCTTGCCTGCACCAGCAAGAGCGCTCCGATGCCTGTCAACCCGAGGTAAATGTACTTCAGAAAGGCTTCTCCGTGCAGGCGATGATTGATTACTCTGCCCAGGAACACTCCTAGCAGAGTGACAGGTAGTGAGAGCAGATAGTAGTGCGTCACGGCGGGAGTCCAGAGTCCGGCCAGCCAATAGCCTCCCATGCCAATGATGCTGGCGGGCAGGAAATAGCCTTGCAGGGTCGCGCGGAAATGCTGCGCGGTCCACCGCCGCATCGCTCCGTAAATGACAAGCGGCGGGCCGTTCATACCGTAGGCTCCGCCCAGGATTCCGGCGCAGAGACCGCAGGCGAAAAGCCATCCCCGGCTGTCGCGTTTTAGTTCGGGGGGCGAACTGCCAGCTAGGGAGTAGATCGAGAACGCCATGATGATCACTCCCAGCGCGGCTTTGACCAGCCTTTGATGGCTGCTCGTCAAGAGCAGAAGGCCCAGCGGAATTCCGAAAAGTGTGGAGAAGACAAGCCAGCCTGAACTGCGCAGGTGGATGTGCTTCCAGTCCTGCACGACGACGATGGCCGCAACTGTAATCGATACCAGCACGGCGAGTGGCGCGGCCACTTCCAGCGGAATGGAAAACGCGAGCAACGGGACGGCAACGAGAGCTTCGCCGAAACCGAATGCCGAGCGAATCAGCGTGGCGATAAACACGATGAGTAAAACATGCAGCGTGGTAGGGTCGATCGCGATCTCCAGTGGGAATGGGATTCGTCATAGACAGGATATACAAAGGCTAGGGGTCAGGGTCAGGGGTCAGAGGTCAGTAACCTCAAGAGGCATAGGCGTTGGTTGGCCTCTGATCCCTATCCCCTGGCCCCTGTCTTACAAAAAACGCCCCGCGCGATCTTTCGCGCGGGGCGTGCGAGTGTAGGGACACAGAGGAAAGTCTTCAGGCTGCTTCGCGCCGCTTCTGGATGGTCAGCAAGGTCTGGCGATACTTCTGCGCGTTGCCCACAATCTTGCGCTGCGGCAGGCTGTTGATCCACAGTTCGTGGGGGATGTTGCGGCGTTCGCGGCGTGTGCCGACGACTCCCCGATGCAGGATGTTCGTCGGGTGCTTCTCCGCGGTTTGTTGCTGCCAGCCGCTGCCAGAGGTTACGTTGAAGATCCCGATGTAGCCATTCACCAGCAACTGAAACGGATTCTGTATCTTGTTCATGCGATCGAATTGCGTGGAGCCTTCGGTGCGGAAACTCTCGAACCAGGTTGGGTAGACAAAGTCGGACAAGAGGATGTTGTCGATCTGATAGCCGAGGCTGTCGTCTTCGCAGGCGTCGCAGACTTCGTAGGCGTAGAGAGTTCCGGCGGTGTTGGCGTTTTGCACGAACACGGTGAGGTTGATGTTGGGGTCGCCCAGCATTTCGAGCAACTCGTGGCTGGCGGTTACGGTCCAGGATGTGCCCGCCTTGAGATCGCTGGCGGCGAAGACCTTGCCGATGGGCAGGCCCTCGGTGGTGAGATCGTGATAACCAAGAGCGTTGGCCTGGTCAGTGTCGTCGAGCATCACGAGCCACCAGCTTCCGCTGGACGGCTGCGTGCCCTTGGGGACGATGGTGAGTTCGGCGTCGGTTCCCCAGACTGGGCGGAAGTCATTGGTCACTTGCTTCTGGAGCGCGGCCACGACCGGCACGACATCGGAGTCGGCCAGCACGGTGCTCTCGTTGATCACAGAGATTTGGATGGTTGGGGTTTGTGCGTGGGTGAGTTGCGGCATACAGTTTGGCCTCCTTAACACTGAATTTGGAGAACGCGCAGCGTGAGATGCGTGACTCTGTTAGAAAAAGCTTATACGCTGAGTAGGCGGAGGGAATGTTCAAGCCGCCAAAAAAGTTGAAGCACGGTTCCAAATTGGAACCTTGCGTTTGCGATTTGTAGAGACGTTGCTCGCGACGCCTCTGCCGCCGGCCCATTCGGGCGCCAGGTTTGGAGGCGCTGCTGGCAAGACGTAGCAAGCTACGTCTCTACGACGGGCGGGTTCATCCATCATGCTTTCAGGCGCTGAAATCAAGGGTGCGGTGACAGCCGCCGCCGGCGACGCGGGATTCGAACTCGCGGGCGTCGCTCCGGTTGATGAAGCTGCGGAGCTGGAGTACTTTCCGCAGTGGATTGCTGACGGGCACGCGGGGGAGATGAAGTATCTGGAAGCGCGCGATGAGCACGGACGATTGAAGCGCGCGTCTCTCGTGCATGCCGCGCCGTGGGCGCGCAGCGTTGTGGTTTGCGCTCTCAACTACAACACCGCTCAACCTTATTCCACGCAGATAAAGGATGCATCTCGCGGCTGGATCTCGCGCTATGCATGGAGCCGGCAGGACTATCACGACGTGGTGATGGTGCGCCTGCGGCGCGTCGAGGCAGCGCTAAGAGATGCTTGTGGAAGCGACGACGTCACCACTCGGTGTTACGTTGACACTGGGCCGATTGTTGAGCGCGTGGTGGCGAAGTACGCCGGCATCGGATGGATTGGGAAGAACACCTGCATCCTCAACCAGAAGCTGGGATCGTGGCTGTTTCTCGGCGTCATTCTTACCTCGCTTGATCTCGCTGCTGATTTGCCTGCGCCGGATCGATGTGGCACTTGTACGCGCTGCATTGAGGCTTGTCCGACTCAGGCATTCATCGCGCCTTATCAGCTCGATTCGAACAAGTGCATCTCTTATCTCACGATCGAAAAGCGCGGCGCGATTGCTGAAGAGCTGCGTTCCGGGATGGGGCGGCATGTTTTCGGGTGCGACATCTGCCAGGATGTTTGCCCGTGGAACCGGAAGGCTCCGGTGACTCATGTCGATGAGTTGCAGGCGCGGCAGGAGTTGGTGAATCCTGCGCTGGACTGGCTGGCCGAGATGAGCGCGGCGGAGTTTCGCGAAACCTTGCGCGGATCAGCGGTGCGGCGGGCTAAGCTTGCAGGATTGCGTAGAAATACTGCAATAGCTATCGGGAATAGCGGGGAGCGGGAATTCCTGCCTCTTCTGGAGAAACTGGCGGGGGATGAGGACGGAGTTGTCGCTGAGAGCGCTGCGTGGGCTCGCCGGAAGCTGACCTTAGATCCGGATGAAAAAAATTACGGATCGATCTAGTTAAAATATCTGGAATCAGTAAGTTACGGGATTCTGGTCTTTCGAGATCCGGCTAAAATCTTGATAACAAAATACTTGCCCGTAAAATCTTCCATTCAAAGGACTTAGACGATTCTTGCTTGGCTAAGTGCTTTGGAATCAGCGGGCCGCCCGCAAAATCTTGATTTCGCTGGAGTTATCTCGTTGCTATTATTTTGTCAAAGAGCTAATGCGTAGGGAACATGGTCTCAGGGTTGGGGATTGGAGTCAAGGGAATTCGAGGGTCGGCCAGGGCTCTCTCGCACCTCGCTTTCTCGTTGACCCGCCCTGTCTCCATCGTCACTTCCTTGCGCCGTTCTCCCGAGCTTCTTGCCATGCGCAGTATGCGGGAGCGTTCTCAGCTGTCACCCGGATGAACTCTCCCATCCTGTCGAGCACGTCCTGCCCGCTTTGTGTTCTTCTCATCAGTTCGAGGAAAACGGTGTAGTTCGTTAGCGCTTCGGGCTTCCGCAAGTCAACACATTCCGTGTCCGGCAAATTGCATCTCGGGTTCAGCGCATCCGTGGTATGAAATTGACGCAGCCAACCGAGCACTCGGGATCGTCCCGATGACGGAGTGCGTACAGAAGTGCCGACGCGATCACATCAGCGAGCTGCACACCTCTTTGATCAGCCGAATCCACGAACTGAATCGGGCGAACCAAGTTGTAGGTTATCAACTCGGTTCTTCCATTCACAGTGACGTAGGTCTTATCCGTTCGGCCCACCATGCAATCGAAGGCTACCCTCAGGGCCTCTAGTGGCTTTGATCTGTCGCAAGAAACATCCAGCTCGTCGAACTTCTCACCCCAGTGGCATAGTAGAGCCGAAGCTGCGGTGTCAGACAGATCGAGCACCCAATTCCCAATTGCTCCTACGCCGCGCACCGTTTCGAGCTCAAGAAGCACGGCTTCACGGTGAGCCAGTGCAAAGTTCAAAATTTGCTCAGAAACGCGGTGGCTAACGGCTGAGGTGCCAGAGACGCCAAACAACTTCTTCAGGCCCGCTACGTCCTGCTGTCTCATCATCTTCTCGAAGTCAAGCAACAGATCGTTTGCAACGCTCTCTCCCGTCGCGATGAGTTCGACGTACAACCAATGCGCTACGAACTGGTGAAAACCGATATCGTAAAAGAGGCTGCTTTTGTCGGCGATGACGGGCTCAAAGATGTACTCGAACAGTTTGCAGCAAAGGGCAAACGTCTTATCGAAGATGATGCTGTTAGAGCGGGGCAGACAGTCGGCGAGTATCCGTCCTATCGCCCTCCTGCCCATTGCTGTTTTGGTGAGATTCTTTCCTTTGAGTTCGTCTCCTTGCACGCGAAAGTCGCGCACAACTCGGCTGACGTACTCGTCTGCTTCACCGGCTGGCATCGCAACGCTGGCAAAAACAAAAGTCGGCGAGTTCTTGTCCGACAGGTAGTTGCCAGAAAAGCCCGCTTCATCGAGGTAGACTTCCATAGGTAAACTCACATGACGCCAAGGGGAATTCTGTAGCAGGATCGATCTACTTATATCATATCGGACCTGGCCGTTCGCTCGTCAGGGAAACATCAGGTTCCTCCACTGCGCCGTCGCTGGCGCTCCGGCTCCGGTCGGAATGACAAGAGTTTGAAATTGGATTCCTACCCGGGACAGGAAGTCAAAATCCCCACCCTGCCGCAAAGAACGCGGCAAGGGCAGGGCACCCTCCCTCGAACGCCCATTTGGAAACTGAATTCTGGTGATTTGTTTTTTCGGCTTTTGCTGGGCTTGACGCAGATTTAACATTGCTTTCACACTCCCATATCTGCTGATTTTTCTATCGGGTAGGCGCTGTATTCGGGATTTTTTGTCTACTCGCTGACTTCCGTAACTCGCGTTCGGGTTTATCGGCAACTAATCTATTTTGAAGGGGTTCTTACTAAGGGATAGCTATGCCTGGTCTGGGGAGAGTGTGGCGCGCTCTGTGCACGTTGTTGGTGCTGGGGTGGGCGTGTGCCGGTGTGGCTGCGGCATCGTCGGCTACGCTGCTTCTGGAAGAGCCTTACGGGCATCTGGGATTCTTTACGGCTACCGGACATGCGGCGGTGTATTTGTCTGGGGTGTGCGCGGAGACGCCGCTGGTGTTGCGGCCTTGCGCTCCGGGAGAACTGGGAGCGGTGATCAGCCGCTATGACGGAGTTGGGGGATACGACTGGGTCGCGATCCCGTTGATCCCGTATCTTTATGCGGTGGAGCGGCCGGAGGATATTCCGCTGTTTGCGGATCCGAAGATGGTGTATTTTCTGCGGGACCAGTACCGCCGCTCGCATTTGGAGGGAGTTGCGCCGGATCGAGATAACGGAAACGCTCCGGGTGGGAACTGGTATGAGTTGATCGGCTCTGCCTATGACCGCGCGGCCTACGGTTTTGAAATTGAAACTACTGCTGAGCAGGATGCGGCTTTCATCGAGCGCTATAATTCGTCGCCGAACCGTTCGCACTTTCATCTCACGTACCGCAACTGCGCCGACTTCGCCAAGGACGTGCTCAATTTTTATTACCCCAAGGCGCTGCATCGCAGCGTGGTGGCCGATGCCGGAATTACGACGCCGAAGCAGATGGCGAAGATGCTGATCAGGTACAGCGGGCGGCACGAGGAGTTGAAGTTTACGCGGTATGTGATACCGCAGGTGCCGGGCAGCGCGGCGCGCAGCACTCCAGTGCATGGCGTGGTTGAGTCTTTTCTGAAATCGAAGAAATATATTGTGCCGACGGCCGTGGTTAATCCGATTCTTGCGGGAAGCGTGGTGGCGGTTTATGTGGGGACGGGAGCGGGACGATTTGATCCTTCGCGGGAGGCGCTTGTGTACAATGCCGGGCGCGATTTGGAACCGCCGCTGGGGGCTGAGGATCGGCGGTCTTATCAAAACTCGCTGAACCATCTGGCGGGTCCTGCTTTCGAGAACGGAGCCCGGGTTGAAAAGTGGGGACGCGTTGTGCGCTCAGCCGTTCCGGGTTTCGATGCGGAAGGGCGTCCCGTGCTGCGGATTCACGTGGGAGAAGAATTGGTCAGCGTGGGCGTTGCCGGCAGCAACCTCTTCGCCAGCGATGCGCCGGAGCAATTCACCGAGCAGTTGCTGGAGGCGCGGTTGCATGCGGAACTGCGGAAGGGGAATCCGCCCAAAGCTTCGGAAAGTGATATCACGCGGGATTGGAATTTGCTGCAGAGAGCCATGAATGGTCCGGATGGCGAGGTGGCCGCGCGATGGCGCAGACCGATGCAGGGTGGTGGGCTGGTGCGAGTGGAGCGCACTGGGAATCAGCCTTGATTGAGGCCCGGAAGTCCGAGTAGGGATTCACGGAAGCCAAAATTAATTTCACGCAGCGGTGATGCAGGACGGGTTCAGTCGTCCCTACGGGACTTGTTCCCCTTTTATGGTGCATACCCAGCGCTGAAGCTGGGCTATTGTCGCGATGCCCCTCCGGGGCGGGACATCGCGGTTTATCACCTCGTGCCCTTGCCGAACGTTGCCTTGATTTAAATCACCCTAAAAACACCGCTGCTACTGCTGGTCTGGTGGCTGCTGGGGCGGTTGGCCTGGAACTATTGCACCGGGCCTGCCCGGGGGATAGAGTCCGGGCTGTTGCTGCTGCAGTTGTAGTTGCCGCTGCTGCATTTCCTGCAACATTTGCTGCGGAGTTTTTACAGCAGGCTGCTCTGCGGGGGCCGGCGGTTGTTCGATTTCGGCTGTGCCCTGGTCGGGGTTATCGTCGGCGGCGTCGTCCGGAGGGTCGGCGTCGGGAGCATCGGGCCCCGTTTTGGCTACTTCTGGAGACTTGGTTTTATCGCCTGGCGCGGGAGTTGGCGTATCCCCGGTCTTGGGAACCAGGACAACGCGGACGAGCGCGTTGGGGTTCTCCGGCGATCCCAGCAAAATGTAATTGAAGTGCGATCCATTCAGCAACTCGGCCATCACTTCGCGCGCCGGACCCGGACCCAGGCGCGTTACTACGCGCTCACTGGCGGTGGGCGGGATTTCGATATCGGCTGAAGTGTGCCTGCGCACGCCGCGCAGAATGTCGCCCAGAGTGGAGTTGGGAGCTACGATGGTCAACTGGCCGTTCTGATAGGTTACCTGGGGCGCCACCGGAGACATTGCATCCAGCGGAACCTGGGGCACGGGGCCTTGCGGTCCGGAGGGGAGCGGCGGCGGCAAGGCGGGCTGCTTCTTGACTTTGTGTACCTTATGCGGCGTGGCGGTCGTGTCGGCCCGTCCTGCAACCGGCAGGCACAGGACGCCTGCCATCAGCAACCCGGTAAACTTCATTCTCGCGTTCATGAGAACCCCTTTGCGTTCTTACGTCGATCTTGGATGTTGACCCACTACTCGCTTCCGGGAGACGGTGGATGTGTAACAGCAATTTTAGCACCGCTTTGGGCCGCGAGTGACCCTGAGCCGCCATACGACGGCTTAGCTACCCTATAGAGCGTATTGACTTTATTCTCTTGCAGGAAGAATTTCGATAGCAGGGGCAAGGCCGCATGTGCAACTAGTTGCACTTACGGAAATCGCTTGGAGCGTACAATCTTTCTCCTAGGGAATAGTAAAGTACAGGTTAGAGGGTGCTCGTTGAAACGCGGTTTTGTTAGTAACAGGTTCGCGATCCGGTTGCGCTGGATGCTGCCCGGCTGTGCCGTCGTGGCGCTGCTGGCATTTTCATCGTCGAGTGTTGTGGCGGAGAGTTGTCTCACCTCCAGCGACATGGATGATGCGACGCCCGCTGCGCTCACGGGGGCGGGGATGCGCTATTTTAACTTTGTAGCCGCGGGCGATGCGGCTTCGCTGCGGCAGAATGCCATTCCGAGCCTGGCGGCTAACTTTTCCAGTATTGAAGACACGGTGAAAGGGAATCAGGCGGCACTTGCCGGGTCCAAGGCGGCTGCTCGTCCGCCATTCTTGCTGGAAGCGCAAGGCACGGCGGCGATTCCGCGCGCGGAATTTTTCTGCGGCGTTTTCGGGAAGAACGGGCAGACTCGCGACAGCGCGGCTTTCTACCTCAACAATCTTGCGCCCGGCAAATATGGCGTGATCATTTTGGATGCATCGTCAGCCAAAGGCCCATACACGGTTTCGGTGATCGTGCAGCAGATGGGGTCCGATTGGAAGCTGGGAGGGCTCTATATAAAAGCGGCACAGCTGAATGGCCACGATAGCGACTGGTTCATCGCGCGTGCCCGCGAATACCAGAGCAAAGGCCAATTGCACAATGCGTGGCTTTATTATCTGGTGGCGCGCACGCTGGTTTCGCCTTTGCCGTTCATGAGCACTGCGGTGACCGACAAGCTTTACGATGATTCGGAGAAGCTGCAGCCAGCGGATTTTCCAGGTGAAGGGAAGACCGTGGATCTTTCCGCCGGCGCTGCGACTTACAAGCTTACAGCTCTCTACCCCGAGGTCGAGGGCAATGATCTGGATTTGACGGTGAGATATCAGGCTAGCGATATTTCTAACACCAACCAGATTTTTCAGAACAACGTTGGTCTCATGAAGGCGCTGGTGGCGAAGTTTCCTGAACTGAAAGGCGGATTCGCGGGGATTAATGCCCGGGCGGTCGATCCTGCCGGGCACGAGTATGGGACGATGCTAGCTATGAAAGAGATTAAGTAAGAGCAGTTGCCGGTTGCCAGCTGCCAGCCGCCAGTTTTCGTTCTCAAACCACATTCCTTTTTGAAGTTGGAATAAGTGGCCGTATGATCGAGCCAAGGCTAGTACTCATGCGGCCTGGGCGTGATCATCGCACGGGAGCCGGGGTGAGCAACGAAGCGTGACCGAGATCACCGACCAGGTGTTACGCGAGGTGTATGCTGTGCGCGGTTTGGGATGCAAAATGGAAACCCCAGATAATTTCCGGTGAAGGAGGGAGAACGATGTTTTCTCTAAGAACGCAGTTGAAAGCGATTCTGCACGCTCTTGCCGCGATGCTGTTGTTCGCCACCGTCACGGCCGCGCAAACTGCCATGAACACCTCGGCGCTGACGTTTAACGGCTCCGCAAAACTCTTAACCCTATCTGGCGGCGGTTCCGCGCTCTGGCTTACGCCCGCGCAGAACCAACAGGCGGGCTCGGTCTTCACCACGAACCCGACCGTATTCGATCCCGAGTATCAGTTCAGCGCCTTCTTCCAGTTCCAGATGACGGACCCGGGCCCCGGTGGGGCGTCAGATGGCATGACCTTTGTGCTGCAGGCGGAGAGTGCCACCGCTCTGGGCGGTCAGGGCGGGTGCTTGGGTTACGCGGGTTCCCCGGCCGTCGGCAGATGTGGCCCCAAACCCGGTAGCATCATGCCCAGCATTGCTGTGGAGTTCGATACATGGGGTGGCTACAACGATAACCACGTGGGGATACTGACGAACGGCGAATTCCTCGAGATTGACCCGCAAACGCCCTATGGGGTTACGAACTGCCAACCCACGGGTGCGTTCGGTTGCATGTCCAACGGGGATGTCTGGTCAGTCTGGATTGACTACGACGGCACCTACCTTAATGTGGCTCTAGCCGATGATTCCACCACCCGCCCGGCGAACATCATTAGTTACCCGATTGATATCCCCACACTCTTCCTCGGGAAGAATTCCGCCTTTGTCGGGTTTACGGCCGGTACTGGCGGGGGTTATGAGAACCATTACATCCTGGATTGGCAATTTACAGCTGCACCCGCCGATTCGAAGAAATAGTACGAAGAATTACAAGGACACGGCATCGCCGGCAGGCGTGGAGGCGTCCGTCACTACGCCGATCCGATACTCGCTGACGAATTGCGTCGAGGCTAAGAGGGCCATCACACTTTCCCGGCACAATGCGTAGGGCAGTTCAGTTCTCAGTTCTCAGTTCTCAGTTCTCAGTTCTCAGTTCTTGATCTAGCACACAATCTTGTGGATTTTTGTCGTCGCGCAGGCCCAGGAATACTGGTGCTCGCAGCTTGGGGCCGCTGCCTTTACTGGCGCCTTCGGTCCATTCAGCGTATTCGATCTCGGCTACCAGGTCTGGCTTCACCCAGTACACTTTTCTTAGCGCCTCTACTTCTCCGAAGAACGGGTTCTTTTTGGTCTCGCGTTTCTTCAGCAACTTCCAGACTTCCTCGAGAGTCTTTTGGTCGAATCCGCTGCCGGCTTGTCCTACGTGGATGAGGCGGGCTTGCTTGTCGTAGAGTCCGAGGACGATGGAGCCGAAGTGGGCGCGGCTGCCTTCGGGTTCGGTGTAGCCTCCGATGACGGCTTCGAGGCGGTGCCTGATTTTGATCTTCAGCCATTCGCTGGAGCGGCGCTCCTGGTAAATGCTGTCGCGCTTTTTGGCGAGGATGCCTTCCAGGCCTTTGGCGCGCGCCATCTCGAAGAGCGCCTTGCCTTGGGTCTCATAATGGTCGGAATAACGGACCGAGCCGCCTGTGACCAGCAGAGAGGCCAGTTTTTTCTTGCGCTCTTCGAGCGGGACCTTTCGCCAATCGTAGCCATCGAGGTAGAGCAGATCGAATGCGTAGTAGAGCACGGGCACGTCGGCATTGACGGCTCCGCGGCGGCCGCCGGGACGGAAGCCTGTTCTTTGCTGCATTAGGCTGAACGATGCTCGTCCTTGTTCGTCGAGAGCGACTACTTCGCCGTCCAGGATCGCAGTTTTTGCGTGGACGAACTTGGGCAGGTCTTTTAGTTCCGGATAGCGGGGCGTGAGTTCGTTCTGATTGCGCGAGACCAGGCGCAGTTTGCCGTCGTCGATGAAAGCGATTGCCCGGTAGCCGTCCCATTTGATCTCGAAGAGCCAGTCTGGATCGTCGAAGGGCTTGTCGATTGATGTGGCCAGCATGGGGTGGATCGCGTTGGGCATGGGGCGCCTCACTGGGCCTGAGGAAACCAAAACCGCGGAGGACGCGGAGGACGCAGAGGATTTTGATTGCTTCTGGATGGCCGGGGGCGAGGAAGTAACCGGCGTGACATTCACGGAAGAGGTTTTTCCATTGCCTTCCTCAGCATCCTCAGCGTCCTCTGCGGTTTTCACTTGTTTTTGCTTTTTTTTTTGACCGCTTGCCTCTGCTTTCTTTTTGTCGAGTTTGGCTACGGCATCCGCTAGCCAGGCCGCCTTCAGCTTTCCGCGGCCTGCGGGGCGGCTTCTCCATTCGGCCGAGTCGGCGTCTCCGGCGATCTCGGCCAGGCTGCGTTTGGTCAGCACCGACCAGTCATACTCATCAATGTCGTAGCCTTCCACAACGTATTGGTCGTGCTTTTTGATTAACAGCCACTCGGTTCCCTTGCTTCCCGGACGGCGGCCCTTCATCTTGACCAGCGCGAAGTCTCCCTTCAACTTTTTGCCATCGAGGCGGAATTTCAGATCGCCCTTGGCGAGCATGGCGGCTGCTTCGCCTTCGGTGCCGGGGACATATTTTCCTTGCACCGCGATTGGAGAAAGCGGTTGCCAGGTGCCTACATCCCACACCATCACTGTGCCGGCGCCGTAGTTGTCTTCGGGGATGATGCCTTCGAAATCGAAATACGAAACCGGATGATCCTCGACCTGCATGGCGAGGCGCTTGTCGGCGGGATCGAGCGACGGGCCTTTGGGTACGGCCCATGATTTCAGGACGCCCTCCATCTCCAGGCGGAAGTCGTAGTGCAGGCGGGTGGCGTCGTGTTTTTGGACTACGAAGCGGTGGCCCGCTTTGGTTTCGACTTTCGCGGGAGGCTCGGGCGTTTGGTCGAACTTGCGTTTTCGTTTGTATTCTTCCAGGGCCATGTTTCGAACTATTTAACCATACGGGCAAAGTCAAAACCTTTTACCACGGAGGACACGGGGGAACACGGGGTAAACCTTTTGTTTTAGAATCCATCCATTATGCGACGCGAGTTTCCTGAAGTGCCATTGGTGGGCGTGGGCGCCATCATTCTTGAAGACTCGCGCGTGGTGCTGGTTCGGCGCGCGCATCCGCCTCTGCAGGCCGAGTGGTCCATCCCTGGAGGGGTGTTGGAAGTTGGCGAACTGGTGCGCGAGGCTGCCGTGCGCGAGGCTCGCGAAGAAACTGGACTCACCGTCGAACCCGGCGAGTTGCTCGGGGTCTATGACCGCGTTTTGCGCGATCCAGACAAGCGTGTGCAATATCACTATGTTTTGATTGATTTTCTATGCCGCCGGGTTGCGGGGGATCTTGCTGCCGCCAGCGATGCGGCGGAGGTGCGGTGGTTCACACGGGACGAACTGCCGGGGTTGAAGCTGGCGGAGGACACGCTGGATGTGATTCGGAAAGGGTTCGCCAAACGATAGTCTTCTCAGCGGCGGCGGGCCGTTCGCTTGCCGTGCGCGATTCGTGCCAGCGCGCGCGTGTAAGCTGCAATGGTTTCAGGGACAGTCTCGCTATAGACGAATTGTCCCTTGCGGCGGCAGGCGATCAGGCCGGCCTCATTCAAGATCTTGAGATGATGAGAAACAGTCGCGCGGGTCACGCCGCGCAGGGAGACAATCTCACCACAATTCATGTTTTTGGTTGCCGAGATGGCCTCAAAGATCCTGAGGCGGGTCTTGTCGGCCAAGGCTTTCGATATTTTTTCGATCGCAGAAGCGTCCATGGTTGTGCCTAGAGTGTAGCGAAGACGCCCGCCGTCCGCCAGCGCGGAAACGGCCACGCCGCGGAAGTGTTACAAAAAGTTGCGACTCTGTATTTCGATAATCATCTAACTGTCTAAGTTGCCCGAGAGCGGAGAACGGTTGCATGCGAAACTCCGGGCGGCCTAATTCGCCAAACAGGGAGACTCATATGAAAAGGCTCGAAGGGAAAGTAGCGGTAGTAACCGGCGGAAACAGTGGCATTGGGCTGGCGGCGGCCAAGCGTCTGCAGGATGAAGGCGCGAAAGTGGCCATCGCAGGGCGAAACAAGAAAACTCTGGATGAAGCGGTGAACACCATCGGAAATGGAGTGGTGGCGGTGCAGGCGGACGTGGCCAAGCTCAGCGATGTGGACAAGCTATACGCTGAGGTTTCGCAAAAGCTGGGCAAGATTGATGTGCTATTCGTGAATGCGGGTGTGGCAAAGTTCGCGCCCTTTGCCGAGACTTCCGAGAGCACATACGACGAGAATTTTGACACCAACATCAAGGGAGCGTATTTCACGATCCAGAAGGCGTTGCCGTTGCTGAATGACGGCGCGTCGATCATCGTGAATACCAGTGTGGCCGACCAAAAGGGCACCGCGGGCGCCAGCGCGTACGCGGCAACCAAAGCGGCGCTGCGCTCTTTGGCGCGAACCACAGCCGCGGAGTTGGTGGGACGCCGCATCCGCGTGAACGCGGTGGCGCCGGGACCGATTGAGACGCCGATCTTTGGGCGGACCGGCCTGCCACAGGAGGCGATCGATGAGTTCGCCAGAGGGGTCGTGGAGCGGATTCCGATGAAGCGCTTTGGACAGCCCGAAGAGGTGGCGGGCGCCGTGGCGTTCCTGGCTTCACAGGACGCGTCGTACATCACGGGCGTGGAAATCAACGTGGACGGTGGGTTTGGACAAATCTGAATCTTCCATGTGGTTAGGCAAGGGCGGAGTGGGTCCGCCCTTGCTGGGGGCCAAAGCCTCCGGCTTTGCCGGTGACATTCCTCGAAAAATGAAGTTTGTGCTTGGCTGGGCGGGTTTCCTTTGCTATGCTTTCCCGCCTAGGCCGGACGCCGGGCGCAGGTGGAGGAAAGCGTCGAACCGTCGCGGTTGCCGAGGAGGCTCACATGGAAACTGCAATCGGAGTATTCAGTTCGCGTGATCATGCGCAGGGAGCGGTTAAGGAATTACGGGACCGGGGTGTGCCCGAGGAATCGATTGTTTTTCTGACCCGCTCAGAAAGTGAGGCCAAGACCGTTGCCAAAGAGCTGGGCGCGTACATGGGAGGCTTTGTAGGAGGAGCCGCCGGGATTACAACCGGAGTGGTAGCTGCGTCGCTGCTTCTTCCCGGGATTGGGACGGTGTTTGCGCTGGGCATCGGAGCGGCGGCACTGCTCACCGGCGCGGGTGCTGGAGCGGGTGCGGGCGCCGCGCTGGGTTCGGCGGCAACCCGCGACGCGGACGCGCCCAAGCCGACATCGACTGAGAAGTCCTCTGAGGACGGCGCGTTCTTCAAGGAGGTGCTCAAGGAAGGGCGCTCACTGATTGTGGTTCGAACCGAGACGCCGGAACTTGCGACGACTGCCTGCGAGGTGCTTGACCGGCTGGGGCTGGGCATGCAGAACCGTACACCCGTCAAAATGCAAACTGCAACCCGCCATGTCGACGATGTTACAGTTCTGGATATTACCGGAAGGATCACGCTGGGCGAAGGCAACGTGATGCTCCGCGAGATCGTTCGGGAGTTAGTGGACAAAGGAAATAAAAAGATCGTGCTTAATCTGGCTGAAGTCCTGTATGTGGACAGTTCAGGCGTCGGCGAGCTGGTCAAGACTCACACCACCATTCGAAATCAGGGTGGGCAGCTGAGGCTCATCAATCTGAACCAGCGGATCAACGACTTGCTGCAGATGACGAGATTGTCCAGCGTGTTTGATATTGAGAAAGACGAGGCCAGTGCAATCCGGTCTTTGAAAGGCGACGCGCCCACTCAGGCTGTGGCGTGAGCTTAAGAACGAAAGAAAACGCCGCCCATAGTCCGGGCGGCTTTTTCTTTTTCGGCGCGTGCCGGATGGCAGGCGATGCGGTTAGTGTTTCGCAGCGCTGGTCAATTGCAGGAACGGCATGACTGAGGGCACGCCGCTGGTGTTTACGATTACCAGCATGTAATAGCCAGGCGGGGCAATGTTGCCATTTGCCGGTGCGGTGGCTGTGAGCGTTCCGTTGCCAACGGTGAAGGTCAGGTTCACGTAGCGCTGGTCAAAGTCGTCGGCGTGAGTGGTTGCTCCAGGATGTACCAGAGCCACGCTTGCGATGGTTGAGGCCTGCGAGGTGGTGATGGTGAACTGAGAGCCGTAGGTGAGTGTCGTGGGCGCAGCTGTAATCACCGGGCGCGCGCCGTTGAATAAGTACGGTGGGCTGTAGATTTCGTAGGTGACTTGCGTGGGTGCGCCATTGTCGGAGCCGGCGGAGACGACGCGGCCGTCCGGTATCAGAACTGCCGTTGAGTGATAGGTTCGCTGAATGGTTTGCGATGCCATCAGGGACCACTGTCCGGTCGTCGGATTGTATATCTCGGACGAGAGCACCGGGTTCGCGTAGCGTCCGCCGCCGCCTCCGCCGCCGACCGCGAGCACGGTTCCATCGGCCAACAGCACGAGGTTTTCGTTATAGCGGGCGTAGTTCATGGAGTTGCTATAGGACCACGCAGGCTTGGTCTGGGACATGTCAATGATCTCGGCGGTATTGGTGGCCGTGCCGCCGCCGTTCAATTTGCTGGGCGAGCCGCCTGCAACCATAATTTTCGTCCCACCGGGCAATAACACGTGAGGAGCGAAATAGCGGTAGCCAAAATTGACGGTGGCTACGTACGACCACTTATTGGTGGCCGGGTTGAACTGGTAGGACTCCGCCGCCGGCGAGGACAGAAACACCTTTCCGTTGGACAACAGCGTAAGGCGCGGGTAAACCTGAGCCACCGGGGTGGGCAGGTTCGCCGAAGTGGGCAGGGTCGTCCAGAGGCCGGTCTTGTAGCTGTAGGTTTCCATCTGCTTCTGCACGAGCTGGCCGGTCGAGTTGGTTCCGGACACCTCCAGCAGCGTGCCGTCTGTCAGTTCCACGTTACTGGGATACCAGCGTGCGTCGTACATATCTGTGCCGGTGGACCATGTGGAAGTGCTGGGATTGAATATCATCACGTTGGTGGTGCCGCATCCGCTTGCGGTGTGGTCACAAGTGATGCCTTCGACGTTTCCGCCGGTGGACATTACGTTGCCGTTGGCCAGAATGGTTATGCCAGAGCAGAAGATATCTTCCGAAACCGGCAGCGCGACATTGGTTAGAGCGCCGGTAATGGGATTCAGCACCATCGCCTGGGAGTTACTCGTGTTGGCTGCCGGGTAGTAGTAGAAAAGCACATTGCCATTGTTCATCACCGCGGCATTGGCGCCGACCATGCAGGGATAGGTGCAGAAATTGACGGGCGCAGCCCACTCGCCTAGCGTCTCGCTGCCGGACTTGGGTGCCGGCGTTTTTGCCTGAGCCTTTTCCGGAGCTTTCTCCGCGGCTTTGGCCTGGCCCCAGACAACGATGGGCGCGGTGCAGAGAGAGAAAAACATAGCAACCAAGGCAAGCCGCCGCATGGGGCGGATGGTGGCGCCGCCTCCGTAAACACCGAAACCGTTTACCAGAGTGGCCAGACGAAGCGACTGCAGCATGGACATATCCCCCTGTTTTCTTAAAGCGAGCATCCGTCCCGTAGTTACCGCGTAGAGACGGCGCGGTGCGAGGTTATCTACTTCATCATGGGGAATTTCAGGTGTCAAGATGAAGGAATTTGCAAACCAGGCTTCGGTAACGGGGCATTTACAGCACCATTTCGGGGGCGCTAGGGAGTTGTCTGGCTCCTGTCAGCGTCTGTGTCATCGTCTTCCCATTCAGCGTCGCAGGCTTGGCAATGCCAAGCCGGGCGCTGCATAGGTATGGGCACGCGGAGGAAGGCGCTCATGTAGGCGATGGGGCGGTCCAGTTCCTGGAAGTTCACATCGAGCGAGCCGCAGTTGGGGCAGCGCGGCTGCTCGTAGAGGCCGACGCCCTGCACGTAGAGGCCTTCGAGAATCGGCTCGTCGAGAAGCTTCTGCGCGTTCTCTGCGTCGGCGGCGCGCACGTTTAGTTTGATTCCGCCGATGAAGTTGGAAATGAACCAGTCGAGGCGGACCAGATTATCGTCGGCCAGGGAACATTCGATGCCCGCCGACTCCAGGCTGCCCTTCGCCAGCAGCGCCTCCGGCAGATCGCGAAACTGGCGGATGGTCACAAGCTGGCGCACTTCCATTTCCTGCCGCGGTTCCTGTGCCGCATCGTCCGAATAATCGAGATGCCTTCGGTCGAGTTCATCTTCGAGCGCATCCCAGGCAATGTCGGTGAGCGACTCTGCGCTCTGGGCAAGCTGCTGCAGCTCTCCGTCAGTCATGCCGGCATAATTCGCCACCAGGCGGCGCTGCTCGCGTTGCTTGTCCGTAAAAGAATCGCTCGGCTGAGGGTCTGATGCGAATGACACTCGCGTAGCATACTGCGACAGGGGCCTATCCGCCAACTGGGAGGGAGTTTGGCCGCATGAGATAATCTCTGCCGCTAGGCGGAGGGATCGTGCCAATGGTCTACACCTGTCTCAGATGCGGCGCACACAGAGAGATTCGTCAAGGTAAGGCTACTGGTAATAGCCTTAGGGCTTACGAGAGGATGCGCGATGAACTCCGCAATTCTTTTCTGAAATGTGATGCCGAACTTTGTCCAGATTGTCTTACGACGCTATTGCAATTCGTGCGTACATCCGTCAGCACTCACGAATTTATTCTTCGGGCATCTCGGAAAATTCGTTAGCCCATGTTGACGCCCCTCGGAAAATCTAGCTGGCCGCCAACTCTTTGCATCGCGCCGCCTCCGAGGTAAAATGGATTCGGCGACAGCAGTGCGGTCAGCGACACCCAAGCTAGACGCCCCGCCAGGCTCTGATCTTGCCACAGGCCCGTAACCCGACAGGTCGGGCCCCTTTTATTTCACTTAGGAGCACAATAATGTCTGTTGAACGTACCGTTGCAATCAATCATCGTCCTCCGAATCTACGCGGCAAATACGGCATAACAATTACTCCGTTGGACCAAGGATTCGCCAACGTAACGGAGGTCGGGTCGGACAAAGAACTAACTGCACTCCTACTCGCGCTCGAATACTCCCAAGCAGAAACCGACGGCGTCCTGAAAGAACTGGAACCCGTTGGGTCAAAGCTAAAACATCAGCGTTCGTTCGATCCAAGCAATCTGAAAGCTCACAATTTCACAATGGAGTCCGCTCGAGAACTCCTAGAAAAGAACAGATAAGAGCCGAGACAGGCTCCGACTCGCTCACCGGGGCCTGTTTTGGATACCTCAACGCACACTTCGGCCACTACCGGAACTCGAATAGGCTGCTGGCAGCGGAGAGTGGACCTCAGGCTGAAAGAGGATGGGTGAGAACTCAGTCGTCCCTCCGGGACTCATTCCCGTGTTCCCACTTTTCCCAGCGCCACAGGCGCTGGGCTATTATCGCGATGCCCCTCCGGGGCGGAACTGTGGCGACTCATTCCACAATGGTCCCCCACGCTCCACCTCCAGTTCTCATGCAGTCTGTCGGGCCGGGACGCTTTGTTTGGGATCGGGTGTTTGCCCGCCGACAACCCTACCGGCCACAGGCTCATCTGAATTGCATCGAATTCCATAAGGGGGACCTTTGCATGAAAGCTGTGACGGGTGTATTTAGCTCCCAAACGGATGCGCAACGCGCGCTGGCCCAGCTCCGCTCACTGGGGTTGGCGGAAGATCGCCTGACCCTGCTGACGCCGGGAGGGGTGGATACGCATGAGCCCGAGGTGCCGGTTACCGCTGCAGAACAGCCGGGCATGGGGAAAGCCATGGGCGCGGTGGTTGGAGCGGCCGCGGGCATATCGACGGGTCCGCTGCTGGTGGCCGCACTGATTCCTGGGGTGGGCCCGATTACGGCCATTGGGTTGTTGGGCGAAGCAGTAGTGGCGGCAGCGGGAGCCACCGTGGGCGCGGTTGCAGGGGAAAAGCTGGAAAATTCTACGACCGAGGGGCTGCCGGAAGACGAGATATTCGTTTACGAAGACGCCCTGCGCAAAGGCCGCAGCGTGGTGGTCGCCATGGCGAGCGATGACGTGGAAGCGTCGGTATTCCGCGAGTTGCTGAAGGCGGAAGGAGCGGAATCAATCGATGCGGCTCGTGAGCAGTGGTGGATCGGTTTACGCAGCGCGGAACAGGAACACTATACAGGTCATGCCAGGAAATTTGGGGAGGACGAGAAGTTCTACCGGCTGGGTTTCGAATCGGCACTGCACGCGCGAACCCGTTGTAAGGAATACGACCAGACACTGGCTGAGATGGACTCGAAGATTGAGGAACTCGAGCGTCAGCATCCGGGCGGTAACGTAGCCGAACCGTTTAGAAAAGGATACGAGCGCGGGCGGGATTACTATCAGCAGCTTTGCGCTGAATCTAAGGCTGCGTGAGGCTGGGAATACCGCTGGCGTGAGTTTGTGAGTTCGCGGAGTGCCGGCGGACGATCAGCAGTCCGACCAGAACCGCGCTGACCAGCATGGCAACTCTTATGTAGAGGCCGGCGTGAAAAGCCTGGTCGCCGGCGGCGGTTCGGAGAAGGCCTGAGGTGGCGCTGACAGTGCAGAATCCGAAATAGATTTTTTCCATCCATCCGCGAGAGATTGCGAAAAGCCACAGAAGAATGGTGGAGACTACGGCAAAGATGCCGCAGAGAACCCATGTGCCGGGTCGAACCGTGGACGGTATCCAGACGCCGGCGGCCGGAGTGGCTGCAACCATTTGCCGCACTGCAATCAGAAGGAACACGATGGAGTGGACCAGCGCGACGATGGCGCGTTTGCGGTTGGTGAGGATGGAGAATCCGGTCATGCTGAAAATAATGTACTGAATTCGCTGGTCTCAAGCTGTGATGTAGGTCACGTGGGGGAGTGGCAAGCGACGGGATACCCGGTTCATAAGAGTCGAAGGTGGCGCAGTTCCGAAGAGTTTGCGGAGAACATCAGGCGTCCCTGCCGGGACGCGTCTCGGTTTCCCACTCTCCCCGGCGCTGGAAGCGCCGGGCTATTATCAGACGCCCCTCCGGGGCGCAGCTCTCTGGTTTTAGTTTGGGCTGTGGGAGACGGGCTTTTCCTGCAAGAGCAGTGCTGTGGCCTGCACCCGGCGGTCGGAGTGAAACCAGCGTTGCACTACGTTGTTGCAGAGAAAGTTCGCCAGCGAGAGCAGGCTCATGCCTTGGTGGTGAACCATCCAGGATCGGACAAGATCGTACCTGGGCCCGAGGAACCGGCGGCGGGAGTAGTCGGCGGCTTCGTAGAATCCATAGGGGCCGAACCATCCCTGGGCTTGCATGCGATGCAGATTCGCGAGAGCGCCTTTGGGATCGACATTCAGGGCTAGCAGTGTGGAGTACGGGGAAACGATCAAGGGCTCAGATCCGTTTTTTCTGAGCGCGAGACTCGGCACGCCAAAGGCTTCGTAATGATAGTCTCCTGCCTCGTTGCGTTTCGCGCAGGCAGATTCGGAAATGCCCCACAGAATATTTTTCTCGGTGGCATAAGCTTGTTGCGACCGCACCGCCGCCCGGGCTGCGCGGTCAAGCAAGGTATTGGGATAGCTGCGCATCCAGATGGAAGGCATCAGGTACTCGAACATGGTTCCGGTCCAGGAAAGCAAAACCGGGCGGCCGTGATCGCTGGTGTAAGGCCGGTCGAGGCGGAACCAGCAATCCTGGGAAATGTCTTCTTTTGCGATGGCGATGAAGACTGCAGTGCGCGGTTCGGTGGCCAGCAAGTTGTAGCAGTACGGTTGCAGCTCTTCGGAGCCGGCGTCGAAGCCTACTGACAGCAGCAGGCGCTGCTTGTCGAGCAGGAAAGAAAAGTCCATTGCATCTGCCAAATCGCGAGCTTGTTGGCTGGCTTGCCGCAGGTGTTCGATCAGGCGATTCGCATTCTGCCGGGCCTCAGTGAGCATGGGCTTGAGGCGCTCGCCTGCCGATGCGGTTCCGTTTTTTGCGGATCCAAGCGTGGCGTCGAGGCGCGCTTCGAGTTGTGAGATCAAATCAGGCAGTTGCTGCAGAGGCGCGTCGTCAATGAGTACGCCGCCGGCTGACCATTCTTTTCTTACGGCGGCGAACTCCGGGAGCTTCCAGGGTAAATAGGCTGGTACTAGCTCGCGTATTTTTCGGAGTCGCAAGTGCGTCTGCTCGCGGAACCATGCGACATCGGCAGCGTGGGCCGGCTTCGCTGAAGGAGGTTTCTCGTCGAGGACTTCCTCGGAGAAATTCAAGATGGCGGTCAGCCAATCTTCGCCTTGGAATTCCGCTTCGCAACGCGCCAATACCCGCTTGGGAAGGGCCCGAAGGGCGACGAGAGCGCGGAGATGCTCCAGAAGACCAATAGGGAGCGCTCTTGTGAGCAGGGGCCGGCGCAGGCGATCGAAACAGCCTTGTTGCAGCGTCCAGAGAGAAGCTACCAGGTTGCCGTTGTCAACTGAGGAAACGAAAAACGGCGGTTTCGCTTCAAGGGTGCGGGTCTCATACCAGTTCAACAGGTGGCCGCGATATTTGCGCAGGCGGGTTACGGTATCCAAAGTTTTCTGGGTCAGTTCCATCATCTCCGGAACTGTGAGATAGCCCAACTCCGTCGCGACCTGCCTGGCGTTCAGCAGAAGGCCTACGTTCGTCGGGGATACGGTGGCCGTGATTTTTCGCGGATTGTCCTCGACGTTATCGGGAACGAGCCAGTTGTGCTCCTGGTTGGAAAACTCGGCAAAGTAGCGCCAGATATGCAAAGTGGTCTTGCGCAGAAGAGTGAAATCGCGGAGGTCCAATTCCGGCGCGGGTTCGAGGGGAGACGAATTGAGCCACTCGACGAAAAACTTGCTGCAGGCCCACATCAAAAGAACGGGGGATGCGGCCAGCAGGGATTGAGGGCGTACCAGCCAGATTACGACGCCCAGCCCGAGGGCGAGGAACGGCATCCAGTCAATATAGCGGTCGACCGGAGTGCGGCGGTGTCCCATTTCTGCTTGCGCAGCCGTTTCCCACTCGAGCAGGCGCTCGCGCGTCACCGTATGCCGGACGAGCGCGCGCACGACGGCATCGAGTGACAACAGAGTCTGGTGAGCCAACAACGTCAGCGTAAGCAGGACCGTGACGTTGGCAGAGAAGAGATTGTCCAGAGCGTCTTTGGCCATTCGTGGCTGGCGGGCGATCACGGCGCGAGTCAGTCCAAAACCTAGTTCAACCCAGGCCGGAACAAACAGAATGCAAACGGCAGCGAGCGTCCACAGAACCGGGTGACCGGTCACGAGCCAGCCGTACAAAAGCAGGACGAACGTTGCGGGCTCGACGAGGCTGCGGCGCAAGTTGTCGAAGATTTTCCAGCGCGAGACCAGCGAAATCGGATTGGAAACCCGACCGCCGGATTCGTCGGGCACGCGGTCGGTTAACCAATCCAGAATCTGCCAATCGCCGCGGAGCCAGCGATGTTTCCGCCGGTTGTAGGCACTGAAGTGCGAGGGATAGTCTTCGATCACAATAATATCGGTGGCCAGTCCGGCACGCGCGTAGGCGCCTTCAATGAGGTCGTGACTTAGCAGGGCATTGCGGGGGAAGCGGCGATGCAAAACGGCGAACATGGTATCGACTTCGTAAATGCCTTTTCCGGTGAAGGTGCCTTCTCCATACAGATCTTGATAGACATCGGAAACGGCCCGCGTGTAGGGATCGAGGCCGGTCTCTCCGGCAAAGATGGCGGCCAGCCGCGAGCGCGTAGTGCACTGCACGCTGACGCCGACGCGGGGCTGCAGAATACCGTATCCCGCGACCACGACGTTCTTAACCGGATCGACGATTGCCTGATTCAACGGATGCGCGATCGCCCCTACCATGCGGTGCGCCGACCCTCGCGGTAGTTCGGTATCAGAGTCGAGCGTAATCACAAAGCGGACTTTGGGGAGGATCGAAAGGGCACCCACCTTGACAGGAAAGCTGTCGTACTGGTGACGCAGCAACTGATTGAGATCGAGCAGTTTGCCGCGCTTGCGCTCCCATCCCATCCATCCTCTTTCGCGAGGGTTATAGACGCGGTGGCGATGGAGGAGGAAGAACGAGCTTGTGCTCTTGGCAGAGTAGCGCTCGTTGAGTTCGCCGATTAGTCTGGCGGCCAGTGCGACCAGCGAATTTTCTTCTGGAGCGGGTTGTGGGGAATCGGGGAGATCGGAGACCAAGGCAAAATGAATATTGCGATCGTGGTTGCCGAGGAAGCGTACCTCCAGACTCTCGACCAGCCCAAGCACCTGTTTTTCATTGAGCAGCAGAGTCGGAATCGCAACCAGGGTCACACAGTCGTCGGGAATGCCCTTGGAGAAATCCAGCTTGGGCAGGGCTTCGACCGGCAGCAGGTTGGTGGTTAGATAGTTCATCAACTGAACCGCCGCCTGGGAACTTGGCAGTAACAGAATCAACATCGAAAGAAGGACGAAAAGAAGGGAAGTGGTGGGCGGAGTCAGTTGCCACAGGGTCCCGCTGATGATGGCCAAGGTTAGGGTTGCAACTCCGAAGAGAAGGAATTCATCGGGATGCCTGCGCAGCCATACCTGAAAGCGTTCGCGAAAAGTCGGGTGAAAGCCGACTCTTTCGTGGAGAAGCGAGGCTCCTTCGGCAAGGAGATAGAAGCCAACATGGGACTCCCGCAATCCGATGCGCGGGTCACGATATTTTCTTTCGCGAGCCTGGTGCGCCAGCGTGAGCGCTTCCTGTGCGACTTCCAACTCGGTTCGATCGGAGCGTTCGGCGATTCTCGCGACCCTCTCGCGATATACATTCCTGGTTTCAACGTCGAGGGAGGCGTACGCGCCGGCGGGATCCTGACTCAGAATTCCGTCGAATGGGACCAGTTGCTCTAGAACGTCGGTCCACGAGGCTTGGGTTACGTTTTCCAGGCTGCGGATGCAGGTGGTGACGCGCTTGTGAGATTTGTTGGTGGGATCTTTTACGATGGCGCTGCCCCGGCCGGCAATCTGTTCCAGTAACACCAGTTTTAGCGCGGGTACGAGTGCGCCAATTTCGTGGAACTGCAGGGGCGTGATCTCCTCGAACGCGATGCAAAACTCGGCGAACTTGCTTTCGGAAAACGTGGTTTCATCGATAAAGGCCTGGGTTATTGCCAACACGCGAGGGAGAATTTCGCCTTTGCTGGTGACGTGAGGCAGGTGGGTCAGCGGGCCAAGGTCGGCCGACACGCCGCGGGTTGCCGAGGAAAGCTGCTGCGCGTTGTCACGGAGCCAGAGCAGGTCTTCGGAATCGGGAGCACTCGCAAAGGCTGCATCCACGTTTTCGAAGATAGTGTCAAAGGTTTTTGCGAGCTTTTGGCAACGACGCGAAAACGTATCGGACGATGAGGTCCCTGGCCTCCAGCCCAGATTCGCGGCAAGCATTGCCGCCACGTTGCGGATCGGCCGCGCCTCTGCACTGGCGCTGTAAGCCTGCTGCTCTTCTTCGCCAACCGCGCCGAGCATCTGAGTTTTGGGAACCATCACTGCTAGTCGTCCTTCCTTAATCGAACCCCTAATCGATCCTTCTTTAATCGATTCTTCTTTTCGTGCTCAGATTCTTCACCGATAACTGGCCGCCTGCAGTTCGAACATTTCTGCGTAGCGGCCGCCGAGATTGGTCAAAGCATCGTGGTCTCCTTCTTCGGCAATGCGCCCGTTCTCGAGAACTACGATTCGATCTGCCATGCGCACCGTGGAGAACCGGTGCGAAATAAATATGGCCATCTTTCCGGCGGTCAACTCGGCAAAGCGCTGGAAAACTTCGTACTCACTGCGCGCGTCGAGCGCGGAGGTGGGCTCATCAAGAATGAGCACTTGCGCATCGCGCAGATAAGCGCGGGCCAGCGCGACTTTTTGCCATTCGCCGCCGGAGAGGTCGACCCCGCCGTCAAAGCGGCGGCCCAGCATTTGTTCATATCCGGAGGAGAGTTTTCCCACTACCTCGTCTGCCATGCTTTTCGCGGCAGACTGGCGAAGCAGTTGCAGGTTGTCGATCTGCTCGATGCGGCCCACTGCGATGTTTTCCCGCGCGGTCATCTCGTAGCGCATGTAGTCCTGGAAGATGACGCCAATCTCGCGGTACAGATCCTCAAGGTCGTACTCGCGCAGATCCATACCATCGAGCAGGATTTGTCCGTTGACCGGATCGTAGAGGCGGGTCAGCAGCTTGACGATGGTGGTTTTGCCTTCGCCATTTTCGCCGATAAGCGCAACGCGTTCGCCCGGGCGCAAATGAAAATTCAGTCCATTCAAGACCAAGCGCGAGCTTCCCGGATAGCGGAAGGAAACGTTGCGAAATTCAAAGCCGCGCTGAATGGGACGCGGCGCCGGCAGAGCGTTAGGCTTGGATGCGATGGTGGGACGCATTTCGAAAAATGCGATGAGGTCGGTGAGGAACAAGGCTTGATCGGCGATGGTGGAGAGAGTGGAAAAAGTCTGCTGAAGGTTCGAACTGGCGTCACGGATGGCGTTCGCCAGGAAAGTCAGGGTGCCGATCGAGAAAACTCCGGTCACCGTCTTCCAAACCGCGAATATGTAGGCTGTGTAGTAGCCCGCGGTGCCGATCGCGGAAAGAACTGAGCCCATCGTCACCTTACGGCGCGCCAAGGCCACGTCTTCCTCGTAAACCTGCGTAGAAAGCCGCTCAAACCTATTGGTGAGGAAGTTTTTCAGGCCGAACAACTTCAGTTCCTTGGCGGCCTCTTTGCTGCCCCCCAGAATGCGAAGGTAGTCGAGTTGGCGGCGTATAGGAGTCTGGCGAAAATTCTTGGCGTAACCGAGGAATGCAAAGTGAGTTTCTCCCACGAAGGCTGGAATGACCCCGACGATCAGCAGCAGCAAGAGCCAGGGCGAGAAAACCATGATCGAGATCGACAGCGTAATCGTGGTAATTACTTGCTGAACCAGGCGACCCATGGCCTGGATCATGTACAGGCGGTCGGTGGCCTGGACGCGCGCGCGCTCCAGGCGGTCATAGAAAACGGGATCCTCGTAGGCCATGAGATCGAGACTGGCGGCGTGTTCCATGACCCGAACGCTTACATGGTGCATGTACTTGCCGGCGAGCAGGGCGTCGAGGTAGTCGATCACGCGGCCGAGTACGGCCGTGGCCAGGGCGAGGGCGAATTCGGCCGCGACCAGCCACCACAGCCTCGCGCCCACGAGTTGGTGCGCCGTGACGATGCGGACGATGGTGTCAATGATGAGCTTGGAAACCCAGAACAGCGCGGGCGGAAGCAGGGAAGCGAGAACTCGGGAGATCAGGCCGAGCACGACGACGGTGCGTCCGGACTCCCACACAAAACGCAGAACAGCGGGAACGTTGCGGAGAGCTGAGACTCGCTCCCGCCATCCGCCGCGGAACTCCGGGTTTTGGCTCATGCGTGAATCGACCTGAGTGAATCAACGCGATCCAGGCGTGAGTCGAGTGGCGGATACTCCGAGGGGCACCGGATCGCTTCCAGGCAAACCATTTTAGATGATCGAGCAAATATTCGATGAAAAAAAGGCCCGGCCGGTTGGCTTGTATGCGAGGCAGGCAATCCGCAGCTAGTACTTGTGAAACCCTGCCCGCTGCATTCCGCGCTGGGCTTCCGCGGTCTTCATGAAAGTGTCCCAGACGAATCCGGTGCGCAGATTTTCGGCCATCAACAGGATGATTCCGGTATCGATCCCAATCACGTCGGTGTCATACCAGTTCTTGAGGGGATTGAATGCGTTTACGAAGCCGTACTTGCTCCACGCCGACGGATAGCGGCTTCGAATTGCTTTCAAAACCCGCAGGGTGGCTGCGGGCAGGAAGGGCAATGATCCGCCGGCCGCGCTGGGAACGACGCTGCCATCGATGGGGCCCGTGGCTGGAGGGCCGCCCCAGGCCACATAGCCGTGCTCGGAGTCGGAAGCCGAAATTCCCCAGAGATCGTCGCTGTAATCCGGGAACTGCTTGCTCAGCTCGAGACAGAAACGTCGATGGACTTCTGTGGCCGTCACAGAATTCTGGAAGTAGTCCGCATATTTGTCGCGCTTGCCGCGAAAATCAAACCACGCCTGCGAGAACTGATGCACAAAGATCGGAGCGAACGAGCCGATATAACGCATGCCGTCGTATTCAAATGTCAGGCGCTTCCATGCGTTCCACATTTCCTGCTTCAGAGGATAGGCTGACGATCCCATACCCAGCAGATACATCATCATCAGCTCGCTGTAGTAATCCCATCGCGAGGGAAGAAATCCGATTTCCGGGGTCCACCCGTGGGTTAGCAAGGACGTGTCTTCCGAGAGCCAGGTCCAATCCACACGGTTGAAGATGAGATTCGCGAGTTGTGTGACGCCGGGGTGGTGGAAGTGCTCGCGGCAGGTGAGAACTCCGCAGAGGAGAATCGCCGTATCCACGGAAGATACTTCAGAGTCGAACATGCGTTCGCCCGTCTCGGGGTTAGCGAAGTGGTAGAAAAAACCGCGGTGATTGGGTAACTTCTTCCACAGAAAGCGAAGGGTGACGAAGACGCGCTCCAGCGCCTCGCCGGCGGGAATGAAGCCGCGCTTGTCTCCTATGCAGAGAGCGGTGAGGCCAAAGCCGGTTGCGGCAATGCTGGCTGCGGCCGGCTGACTGGGGTTATGAACATTGCAGCGATCCTTGACCATCCCCGTCTTCGGGCTGCCCTGTTCCCAGAAGAAAAGGAAATTTGCGGTCTGCACATCGTTCAGGAACTGGTCGTCTTCGGCTGATAGGATCATCGCCGCGTTAGCGCTTCGCATGGCAGCGGTTTGCGCCTCTGCGAACGAGGTTGAGAGGAACTCTGCAAACGGCAGACAAAGGCCGGTTCCCAGAACCTGACGCAGGATCTGCCGGCGCGAAAGCAGATTGGATTCGGAATCAGTCATGCGCGTGGGCTGACTTGAACAATCGTGATCCACCACAACTTGAAAATGACAGCAAACGACTCGCTGCTATCTACGATGAGGGAAGACGAATTGCCTGATTTGCCAATCTACAACAACAATTAAGGATGCTGATAGAGTATCAGCCGTTGCCGCCGCCGGCTGAAACGTTCGAGGCTACGGTGGCATCTTATAGATGCTGCTAATGATGCGCATGACTCGCGCTCACATAATCGAAGCTGGCATCTCTTTGTTTATCGCTCTCTTGCTGATTGCTGGCGCGGTGGCAATCCTCGGCTGGCAGAGGCCGGTTACGCTGCGGGGAGCCGTACTGGTGCAGGATGCCGATCCTCGAAAACAGCTGCCCATCGCGGGCGTGGCCATTTCCGCGGGCGGTCTGGCTCCGACCGGCGCCACCACGGATGCATCCGGACTCTTCGTGCTGAAGCTGCGCAAGCCAATCCGCAGGGGGCACCCGATTGTTCTGGAGTTTCGCCAGCCGCAATACCGTCCCCTTGATCTCGATGAGTACGTTACTAACCAGTTGTACGTGGTGCATCTGGTTCCGCTGTCGAACACTCCCGCTCCGCAGAATCAACCGGAAGCTATAGTGACCAACATCCGCGTTCGATATACGGTGAAGGCTGAAACGGAATTGAATGTTGGGAGCGCGGTAAAGAGTTTTGAAATCGAGAACCAGGGCAATGTGCCCTGCAAGGGACAGCATCCTTGCTCGCCGGACGGCAAATGGAAGGCGGCCCTAGGTTCGGTTACTTTGGATGCGGGGGTGGGCAATCAATTTCGCAATGCCCGCGCTTCATGCATTGCCGGCCCATGTCCCTTCACGAGAATTGAGGCGGACCATTTTTCGCAGGGCGGACGAGTCATCACCGTCTCGGCGCGTGATTGGTCTGACACTGCAACTTTTGTGCTGGAGGCTGAGGTGTATCGTCCGATGGTGAGTCAGAGCGAACACTGGTCGTATCCCGTCATTTTGGGCGAAGGACTCTCTTTTACGCTGCCCTCGACGGCGGAGAGTGTGAGCATTGAGGCGGACCTTGACGGGCAGACGATCATCTTTCCTTTGGGACCATCGCTGTTTCTGAGTTGGGCGAGTTGCGATAGCGCCGTTAATCCGGACCGAGGGCGCGTCTATCGTTGCACGGCGAAACCGGGTTATCGCTTTCCGTAACGAACCTGCTTGTTATACGGGAATACACACGTTAGAAATGGGGAGTTGACCGGATGGACGGTGCGAGTCCTGCCCCACAATATTGGAGGGATGTGTCCCCGGAAAAAGCCGCTGGCGCTCGTGATCCTGGTCCCTACCGCTGCCCTTTCCATGTTGTTTCCGATCAGTCAAGGTGATAGAAACTTGCCGCAGCTTGCTCATACTCTCTCCGACGCTTACACGAACGCGCTCATGCATGAAACACCGAATGCAGAACTGGAGGCGAAGGACCTGCTTCTGGAGAGTGCAGCGATACGGTTTTCTTCCCGCATGCTTTACGAAATCACACAAGGGTCTTGCCAGACGGCTGAGGATGCGGCGGTAAAGGGCTCATCGGTGGACGGCACCTGTGTTCTGGACGACGAATCGGTCGGGCTTGCGGATTTGACCGACACGCTTTCCTCGGCTGCACATCGGCTTGAAGATCTTGGGTTCGAGGATCTGGGCAGGGCGGCCTGTGTCGCGGACGGCGGCAACGGGAAGCCGACTCCCGCCGGGGCCCGGATCGGAGCGATGGAGCATCTTTATCGGATGGTCTTCGCGCTCTCCAAAGTTTACCTTGATCGATCGCAGAGCGGCGTGTACGTGGAAGCGGCACGCGAGCAACTGGGCTTTGCTCGTAGGGACATGGAAACGGAACGCAGCCTTTGCGCATGCGATGACAGCGGGTACAGCGCGCGGTTGCTGGAATTGTCGGAGATCGAGGACCGGCTCAGCGACATTCGAGACGAGGCCGCGCGCCCCTAGTGCGATCCTATCGTTTTGTCGAAGCGATCAAGAGCTTCCATTTCGCAAAATCAGTACCCGCCAGCGTTCCGAGCGATTCGACCAGGTATTGCAAGCGCGCCGTTGCCGGGGTTTGTGTTTTACTGCGATCCGCAAGGAAGTAAGGCGGCATGGTCTGCGACCACAGCGACACCGTGACATTGATGTTGCCTGCATTCGCACCCTCCGGCAGAGGCACTTCGTAGCGCACCATGGACTGGCCCTTGCCTGCCAGATACACAGGATCCTTCGACGCATCGCCCACCGGCCACGTAGCTACTAGAAACTGCTCCGGGATCTTCAAATCCCCGGGACCCTGCTGAGACCATCCCGCCGGCAGCAGGCGATTGTCCTTGATGTCGTAATCGCGGCTGGTGAAGCTGGTGGTAAGTTGGTGATCGGCATTCTCCACTAGTTCTTCGTAGATCTGCACTTGATCGGAGCTTGTGATCGGGTCCGATTGGCTGAAATGCGGCTGATATTTGCCATCCGTGAAGGACTCGGTAGGCAGAACCTTTCCATCAAAATCGGTGATCTGTCCTTTATCGTTCGTGGTTCCCGAGGTCCAGAACGGCTTGCCGCCCATCGTCGCCTGAAATTCGAGGAACGCCCGGCGGAATCCGACTCCGCTGGGAAAGCGATGCCCGGCCCGGTTCGTTACCGTCACTTCAGCGATCAGCTTGCCGCCGCTGATTTCCCATTTGCTGATCTCGACCAAGGCCGTGTTAGTTCGCGCCTGTTGCACCACATTGTCTGAGGCGTTTGGCAGACCGGTGGTAAAGCCGGTCATGTAGTCTTTGGTCCGCACCCCAAGAATCTTGTTGTTGCCATCTTCATCGATCGGCTGCTGAAACATTTGCAGCAGAAATCCATTCGTCCCGAGCAGTTCGTGACGCCGGTATCCCTCGCTCCGGAAGCGCACATTCAGTTGATCGGGCGTAGCCAGATGTTCTGCCGGCGGCAGCGTCAGGTCCTGTACGGTCGCCATCCTGGTCTGGATCACCGATACAGACTTCCCGTGGCGCGTGCTGTTGTAGCCCGTAGGCATGTGACAGTCCTGGCAGGTTTTTGGGGTTGAACCCACCGATCCGTATTCGTCGCGATACTGGCTGTTGAGCCACTCCGGGTAGGTCGCCTGTTCCACCGACTTCTTATTGGGGTCCGGGTTGTCGAGAACCGGCAAGACGATCGTATGGCAACTCCCGCACATCTGCGCCGATTGAATGTATGGATTGAACTTTGGCTTGACGCCCAATGCGGTGCTCATGGGATACGTCGTAATGACGTCGTCCTTGAAGGGCCCGTTGAGTTCATCGGGCGTAGTGAGGTCGAAGTTGCCGTTGATCTTGTTGGCCAGGAAGTAGGACACGCTGGGATCTTTCGGCGCGGCCATGCGATGGCAAACCATGCAACTGACGCCATCGCGTGCCAGGCCGCCGTATTTGAACCCCACCGAGGACGGATCAGTGTCATAGACAAAATCCAGTTTGAAGTCTTCCTTGGGGTGTTCCGCGGCAAATGACCTCTTGCCCATCGCGCCGTGGCAGGTCATGCAGGTGTTTACAAGCTCCTGTTGTTGGGCTGGTTTTTCGCTCAGATGGGCGAGTTCGCTATCCAGCTGCGAGTAAAAGACGGGATCGCGTCCTGCCAATCCCATGGGCGACCAGCGCCATTCCCCATAAGGGGAAACGTTGACCTCAGGCAAAAGGACCATACTCAATCCGAAGTCGGGATTGGAGTGTCCGCTGTGGCATCCCAGGCACTGGGCGGAGGTGACAAACTCGGGAGCCTTTGTCACATGGGCGGCAGCGTGAGACTTGACCGGGAGCGCGACCACGTCGTCAAGTGGCTCGGGAGGCATGTTCTGAATGGTTGGAGGTGGCAGCCGATTGGAAGGAATCTCAGGGCGCACGGTCTTGCTTTCGAGCGTAGCGTTTTGCGCGTGCATGGGGAATACGCCGGTGACCGGGTCGACCGCGCTGGGTCCATGGCCGCAAGGCCCGGGGAGGGATGCGGGAACGGACATCCAACTATCATCGACTCGGGATTGCAGGGGCCATCCTGGCGCGCCCTTGATATTATCGAGTGCCGCAAAGGTAAGTTCCTTCTCGGCCGAAGCGTGGCAGCGGAGGCAGTACAGCCCGTACCCGGCGTTCGGATATTGAAAGGGGTCGGCAAAATTCATGGGCACCCTGTCGCTATTCCACACTTCCCCCCAGAACCAGCCGTCGCGCGATGCGGCCGAATTCTTGATCATGATCGTCCAGTCATTGGAGCAGCCCAGCTTATCCGGCGGTATATCGCGGTAGCGTGCCGCCGGCGGGGGGGTGAATTGCTCCTTAATGATTACTGCGCCGTCGGCAATAGCGCCGTTGCGGCCATGGAGAAGCCATTTGGAAACTTCTGGCGAGTAAAAAACGCGTACCGGCTGATGCACGATGGCGTTCACGCCGTTCAAAAGAGGTCCGGTGTCGCGCACCCATTTGTCTTCGCACCAGCCGAGCTTGCGGTAGGCAAGAGTGTTGAGGTATTGGAGTACCTGCTTCTCGAACTCCACTGGCTCGCCGGGCGGCAGAGTCGGCGGAAGGCGCAGTGGTGGAGGAACTGGCTGGGCGTTCGGACAAGGGTTCGAAATGCTTTGGGCATGGGCGGCGGCAGCAGGCCTGGTTTCTGACCGAAGCTCAGCTCTGTGGATCACAGGGGCGAGGGTCAACGCTCCAAGAATCAGGGCGCCAAGAATGGACGCACGCATCGGCGGACTACCGAAGAGTTTAGCCATGGCCCAGATCCATGGTCGCCACGCTCTTTCGTATAAGCCAGGTGGATCGTTCGTGGGACAGGCTCTGTTCCACGTCCCCAACGAAGGATTCGAACGATGCCGAATCCGCAATCTCAAGCGCGGCCACTCCCTGGAATTCAGCGAGCACTTGGGCGGCGCTGAGGTAGGAGCGGGCTACCTCATCGCTCCGCTTGGCCTGATTCCACGCTGTAACACTGGACGCCAAAGTAATGAGCAGGGGGACAGGTCTTAGAAAAGTCAGATGCGCGGAAGGCTGAACCACCGCGAAGAAAAACGCAATGATCTGCAGGATGATGATCAGCCAGAGCCACTTCTCCGAGCCCAGACTGCTGGCGCGGGCATTGCGCGCATACCATTCTCTTTCCGGCTCAACCCTTTCCTCAAGATACTTCACTTTGCGATCTTGCCAGGACGCAGCTCTGGCATCGTCCATGGCATGCGAAAAGATGGTGGGCGACGGGCCAAATTCGGCCAGAGTAGCGCCACCACCGGAGTAGATTTTTCGAATTTCTTTCAGTTCGACGAGGAATTTTTTTTTCGCCGCGGAGGTTTCGAGATCCGGCCCAAAGGGTACCGCCTGCATCATGTAGCGCCAGGTTAGAGTCTTAACTGTTTCTGCGATGGCGCGGCACTCGTACCAAATCCGGTCGTAATGCTGAGCCTTGTTGATCCAGGACAGAAGCAGGCTCACCCCCAGAAGGAAAGCGGAAACGCTGGAGAAAAACTTTTCCCGGTCGCCGCCGCCTGAACTCAACATGGCCGAGAGCGTAATCACCGTGAACACGAGCAGTTGCGCTCCCAGCAGCCGGTAGTATCTGTTCTTGGCGCGACGTGAAGCGCTATCGCTGGCGGCGTACAGAGAGGGGTAATCACTGGTTTCCATGCTGGCCTTGTTCCCTCGCGTCGGGTGTTGCCGTGGACGGATAAAGTTTGTCCTGGATGGTTAGCCACAGGTAGCCAGACGGCACCTTGAATTCCATCTTCGAACTGTTGCGCTCAAGGACGATAGGCCGGTCGCCTCCGGTAGTGTTCATTTTGTCGGAGAGCACCATCCAACTGAAGGTTGGCACCTTGTTATAGCTGGCAATGATGTCTCCCGCCCGCATATCCAGCGGGTTCCTCTTGTCAACTTCGGTAATGGTCGGCCGAACCGTTCCCAATGCTTTGCCGCTTGCGTCATAGCCGGTCGAGCCGGTGGGTTGGCCCTGGGCATCGTAAGTCCACTTTATCGTGGCACAACCAAGTCCGGGGTTCATGGTGGGCTGACCCTTGGCGTTGACGTAGATTTGACGAATCGGGTCTCCGGCGACGTTGTATTCGACCCGAAATATGGGATAGGGATTTCCGTTGTTGTATCCGGACCAGACCTTGGCCAGCAATTCTCCTCGATTCCCGTATTCGTATTCGATCCGAAGGAAGGGAGACTTCTCTCCCTTGTCGTTGTATTGGTGCACAATCACCGAAATCGTGTTCCCATATTGATCGTAACCCGAATCAATTTGTCGAAGAGGCTTGTGATTATCATCGAACCACGTCGCTTCCGTGGGATTGCCCTGGCTGTCATTTTTGATTTCAGCTGAGGTAAGGCCAAATATGTCGTTGAATTTGGGAGACAGCTTATCGCCCAGCAACACCAACTTGGTGGCCGGGCCTTTGCCAGAATACTCCACGCGATATCCGTAGTTGCCATCGATATCGGCGGCGGGATGCGGATTATTTTCCTCGTCGTTGTACAGAAACTCGACTTTTGTGTCATACCCGGCCGAGTTGCGAGTAAACCTTACATAGGTTGCATAGGATCCCGGCATCGGCGCGGTGGGAAGGCCCTGGGCCGTTGCGAAATGGGCATACACCTGGTTGGGATCGTCGTGGGTGGCGTACTTGAACCGGTACAAAACCTTTCCCCAACTGTTTTCCCAAGCTTCCTCGGTGATCTCCCCCTGCTCGTTGTAGAAAAATTTCCATACGGTTACTTTTTGCTCTTTTGTTAACGGCTCGCGGAAGCCGGTGATCCATTGAAAAACGCCGGGCTCGGTTGACAATTTGTCATACCCGTCAACCTGTTCCGCTTTTTCGAGGCGTCCATAGCGGCCCTTTTTATAGAGCTTGAATGTGAAGTGACGATGACTGGCCACGGATGGGCTGACCTGCCCGATGCCGATGGGAATGGTGTGAATCCTGACAAAGCTGGAGTAGTACTCGGTGTGGGTTGCGACAAAACCATCCCAGTAACCCACCACCGCGGCCAGAATCAGGAATAGCGCTGTTCCGACAGCGATGCGAGTGCCTTGGGTTCGGCGCCGCTTGCGCCCCGACTCCTCAACGGACTTCTGAATGAACCGGGCCTCATTGGCGCCGAGTTGATTGCTTCTGTCGCCCAGCATCTGCTGCGCCTCAGCCAGGAAGTCGCCGGCCGGAAGCAGGTACTCAGGCTTCTCTTTTTGCTCGGACCAGAAGGCTGCCGCCGCAACAATGCGCGCCCGCATGCGCAATCGATCTTTGTTCAGGGCCAACCAATTCGTCAGCCGGGGCCAATGCAGCAGGAGCGCCTCGTGGGCAAGATTTACCACGGGGGTATCGTCGTCGGCGCGATCGGCAACGAACAGACGAGCCGCTACAAACGCTTCCACCAGTTGTTGGCTTTCAGGACTGGAACAGGTCTCCGCCAGCGGCGCCCGCCTGCGGGCGGCTGTTCCGCTTTCCTCCTGTCCGAAAACGATCAGAGAACTCATCACCTGGGAAAAAGTTGCCTTCGCGGCAGGGGGGAGCGCGGTGAAGACGTCCTCGGCGCGTTTCGCCAATGCGCCTTCCAAGCCGCCAAGCGCCTGATAGGCATGGTAAGTTAGAACGCCACCTTCGGCGCGGCTGTTATACAACTCCTCCAACGTGAACTCGAGCAAGGGCAGAGCTTGAGGATCACGAACCGCATGGTCTCGGAGGACGTCGTCGAGCCGCTGGTCGGCGAACTTGACGTCTTCATCAAAACGCAGGCCGGCGACGCGAGTGGGGTAGCGGATCATCTGGCTGATTTCCCCCGGACTCGGAGGGCGCAGGTCGTATTGACCGTTGGCCTTCAGCGTCAGCAGTTCTGGAACTTCCCCGCATCGCGGATAGAAATCGCTGCGCATGGTCGCGAAGACCCAGACCACACCGCTCCGGGCCAGAGCGCTCAACACGGAAACAAAAGCGGTGCGGTCCGCGGGCGTTACCCACTGCGTGGTGAAAATCTCCTCCAACTGATCGATGGCCAGCGCGAAACGAGGAACCGGGGGGTGCGCCAAGTTTTCGGCGTTGTAGACTTCGTGCGAAAGAATCTGCAGGCGCGCGCGAATCAGCGGGGGAAGAGATTCCGGAACGCGCATGATGCGCGCCAGTTCCTCGACCGACGTCCCCTCGGCCAATAATTCTGGCAATGCATCCTCTTTGGTCAACGCGGTCGCCAGCCCGTCGAGCAGGCTTCGCGACGAATCGCTGGGGCGGAAGATCGCCCGCCGCCACAAGCCGACTCCCTCGATGACACCTGGAGTGGTGAGCGTGGGGAGCAAGCCTGCACGCATCAGGGAAGACTTCCCGACTCCACTCATGCCCGTAATCAAAGCGAAGGCGCAGCCCTGATTGGATTGCTTGCGCAGAACGTCCAGAATCTCGCTGATGGCCTCGGTGCGGCCGCAAAATACCGCCGAGTGCTCGAAATCGAAGTGCTGCAAGCCGCGAAAGGGAGAACCTTTGGTCCAGATCGCCCGTGGCGCTTCAACGACTCCCTGAGCGCGAAGTTGCGGAAGGCGAGCCTCGATCAGCTTGCGCAGGTGCTTTTCCAGGCGGTCTTCGAATTGCGCCGGCGCCTTGAAGTCGTTGAAAGCAGCGGTAAAGCTGCCTTCCGGGTTGAAGAACCACTTTTTCAGGAAGGCTTCGACGGCTCTCTTCTGCTCGAGACGCTGGACTACGTGCTCGTCCAGAACGGTGAAGGGTTCGGCAGTCTTGCGATAGACGAGCAGATCGGGAACCCCGCGCGCTTTATGCGCGTCGAGGGCATCTTCGAATTCAAATTCAGTGCCGGAAGAGAATTGAGTGCCATCCGGGCGCAGCGGGCGGAGTAAGGGAGTCCCAAGGCGCGACCACAAAATGAAGACGACGATATCGGATTCTCCGGCTCGGGGAATCTGCTCCTGAAATGTGGCCGTGGCGCGGCAAGGCTCGTGCTCCCAGAAGATGGGTTCGATGGCCACAACGCGTTGAAACTCCGCCTTGAGGCGCTCGATAACGCGTTCCGTGAGCAAACGTTCTTCACCAACGTCGCCGGGAGACGAAACGAAGATGCGAATCGTATTTATGGCTCGAGGTCCTTCGCAGGCGAGCGAGTGATCTTGTATCCCATCGCCAAAAGCGTTTTCATTACCTGCATTGCGGTTCGCCGGTCGTAATCTTTTTCACTTTCCGGCAGTTCGTCGTAGGGAACCAGGCCCGGATGCTTTTTGTGGATATCGTCGCGCTCCGGCCCATAATGCCAGCCCTCCGCAATACGTTCGTGCGCCCAGACCGCGTGCGTGTTCCGGGCAAGGAACTCCGCCACACGTTTTACATCTTCATCTAACACTACTCCAGAAGTGTCGATCGGGTCGGGCTTATATTCCAAAGTATCGCACCTCAATGTTGCATCCCAAGTTGTAACATCCCGCGAATATTTTTTGCCATAGCGTTCAATCACGATTCCTGCCGCTCAGGCGAGGTCGAAGCTCCCGGGAAAGTGGTCCGGTTTTACCTGTTTCACTGCCGCAACTTCAGCAATCTCTCTGAGCTTCTGCACATTCCGCGGAGCATCCATATCAAAAAGAGCGGCCGCTTCCTGCTCGCTCATTTCGATGTTCAACTGCTCTTTCAACCAGCTATGCACGAGATGAACGTTATACCTCAAATAGGATAGCCATTTCTGCCCGCCAAACCAATTTCCTTGGAGATCGCCGATTTCCTGGTTGATCGGCCACGGCGTCGGAGTGTCTGACATCCATTGCAGCATGGTTTGAGTGAGCCAGTCGCAATCAGTCATCAGAGAGGTCAGAGCGCGCACGGCGAGCAGGGTCGCGGGCATTTTCATCACGTCCCCGGGAGGCAGACGAAACTCGCGGTAACCGGTCCCAACCGAAACCAGCAGCAGATTGTCGGCGCCCAGAGGCCACTTCAAACCAAAGCCGTCGAGCGAGGCCATTAACAACATTTGCAGCGAAGGATTATTAAAAGGGCTGACGCCACCGTCAACGAACGCGCCCTCCAGGCCGGGGCCTACCTCCAGGTGTTCTGGCTCGAAGTAGTGGGGAGCCGCGGTGCTGGCGCGAATGAGTTGGCGCAATACGAAATCCCGGTTCGGTTTCCCTTTGGCGTCCTTCCCCGGACTGTCAAAAAAAATTCCACGAGAGCTATTGTGGATAACCCACGGGCTGCCTGTGTCAAGACGCTTGCTGACGATCATCAGCCCGGTTCGCAGCTTTTCGCTGCCCAGGGTCGTTTCTCCCAAGCTCTCGCGAAGGGCTTTTTCGAGGGGTTCCTTGGGAAATTTAGAGCCGATCAAACCCAGGCTCCAAAACGACTTCTTGAAGATTTCCGCAGCCAGTTTACTGTAGAGTTTCTGAAGCTCTTCCACGCTGTAGCCGAGCGCCAGTGCGGTTGCAATCATCGATCCGGTGGAGGTTCCACCGATGAGATCGAAGTAGTCGCACAGGCGGAATTCCTTGCCGTAACGCTCCTGCAGGATTTTCTCGAAGCGGCTGAGATAGCCCAGAGAAAGAACCCCGCGCACTCCGCCGCCGTCGAGCGCCAGCATTCGTTTCGGTCCGGGTCCGTACAGGTGATCATTGAGTGTGCGCTGCTTCCGCTGGGGCGAAGCCATAGCTGGCTAGTGTCTACGCAGGAAGATGGGCTGTCAACGCTTTGATGAGATGTTGTTCATGTGTCTTGAACCATGCGTGTAGGCTGCTGTTTCGATTCAGATTGGCAGCCATGAAAAAACAAACGGCCCGCAGGTGTAAACTGCGGGCCGTCCGGTGGTCTGTTTGGGATTGACCAAGAGGTGGTCACTCTACGTGGCCTCTCACGGCAACTCCCGGGCCGGGACTCTGGCATAAGAACCGAAGCCCCAAGGATGAAAGCCTTCGCGCGACCACGCGATGCGTTCATCCGTACTCACCGGCTAGTGTGCGGGCTGTAGCTTCCGGCGCTCGGTTGAAATCAGCGTCCGAAAGCCCCGCTTAGAGCAACCAGCTCTAAGTCTCAGCCACCTCACCTGGTCTTAGAGTCCCACAACAACTGCCACATTCAGAACTTGTCATTCGACCACCTCCTTTCCGGTGTAATCGCAGATTAGTACGGAGCCGGCCTGTGCGTCAACTGGCACGAAAGTGGGTGCCTGAAGATGCAACATCCAAGCTGACCGGCTCACGGTGACGTAACTTTGATTGTGTAAAAAGCGAGAGGGTGTAAGTTGGCTTTGGCCTAGCAAGCTAAAGCCTTTCCGAAAGGAGACCTACACCCATGGCGAAGATAATCCCAATCACGGAGCATTACCAACATTTTCTGGCGGAGATGAAAGAGAGTTTCTGGGGCGATGTGTACGGCGAGACGAAACGGCTGTGGAAAGAGCGTTTGGAGGCGGATTCGCGGCGGGAGCGGGACCGGTATGCGGTGCGCGAAGTGTATCAGCGGCGGAGCAGCCGGCGGCAGCCCTATCGCAATGGCTACTACGAACGGGATTTCGTGACTCGGTTGGGGACGATCCGGCTGCGGGTGGCGCGCACCCGCGGGAAGAGTTTTCTGCCGCGTGGGCTAGAACCTTTTCAGCGGCGCGCCGAAGATGTGTCGATGCTGATTCGGGAGGCGTTTCTGCGCGGCCTCTCGACGCGGCAAGTGGGGCGGGTGGTGGCCACGGTGAGCGAAGAAGTGGTGAGCCCGCAGACGGTGTCGAAGCTGACGCGGGATCTGGACGAGGTGGTGCGCCAGTTTCACCAGGCGCGGTTAGAAGACAACTACGCGTATCTGTTTTTGGACGGAGTGAGCTTGCGGGTGCGGCGTCCGGCGGGGCGCAAGCGGGTGCAGATGCTGGTGGCCTACGGAGTGCGGCGCGACGGCACGCGCCATCTGCTGGCGTTTTTGCGCAGCCAAGGCGAAAGCCAGGCGGACTGGGAAGGGCTGCTGCAGGATATGTATCGGCGCGGACTGGAGGGCAAGGCGCTGGGCCTGATCGTCACCGATGGCTGTGCTGGCCTGGCGGCGGCGATCCGCACCGTGTATCCGCGCGTGCGGCATCAGCGTTGCTGGGCGCACAAGATGCGCAACATTTTAGAGAAGGTGAAGAAGGCCGATTTCGACGCGGTGAAACAGGACGCGCAAGCCATCTACCAAGCCGAAAGCCGTGCCCATGCCGAGGCCGCTTTTCGCGCCTTCCGCGCCCATTGGCGGGGGAAGTACGGTCCCATGGTGCGCCAACTGGAGTGCGATCTGCCGGAGCTGCTTTCGGTGTTCGCTTTCCCCGCGCACCTGCGTAAGAAGCTGCGCACCACTAACGTGATTGAACGCTGCTTCGTGGAAGTGCGCCGCCGCACCCGGCCCATGGTTTGTTTTGTGAATGTAGCTAGTGTCGACCGCATCCTCTACTCCATCTTCCAGAGATTCAACCTGGAATGGAAAACCCGCACCCTCAACCTATTTACACAGGCAGCTTGACATCACCTCGGCTCAGGATTACATTGACGCGAGGATGCCTGGAAGCTATGATCGTAGGGAGCGATGAGCACAGCAACCCCAAGTCGAGTAACCGACAAAGAAGTGCAGGCGCGGGCGAAGATGGCAGGTTTTATTGACTCTGTTATCGACACGATTGAGTCAACCCCGCCGAACCCGGACGCGGCGAAAGGCGGCAAGAAGCCTACTTCCCGCGCAGAGCGTCCTGCAACGCGCTAGCGTGTTTCTTGAATTCTGCAATCAACTGATTTTTTACTTCGGTCAACAGGTGTGCCCCATATTTTCCCAGGAGCCGCTTGAAGGCCGCAACATCACCTCGCTGGCCTGCGGCGTGAAACTCTTCGACAATCTTGCCAGCTAACTTCTCGTCCCGAGGTTTGGTATTCTTCACTCCTCATATTTTACCGTCTCCTCTGTCGTGTTGCTTTTACGGGCGTAGCGTCACGCCTTTTCCCAGGTATGGGTGCCGAGAGTATTATGCCCTTCATCTGTTAGCTTAGTTGCAACCGATGAAATGGCGATGGGAACTGCCGCAAAACTGTCAACGGTGGGAGATATTCTTCATCAGCGCTGTCCCCGGTGCCGCATCGGAAATATTTTTCGCTATTCCATCTTCCGGGGGTTTCCAAAAATGCACGCACGCTGCCCGGTCTGCGATCTCAAGTTCGAACGCGAGCCGGGCTATTTTCTGGGCGCCATGTACGTCAGCTATGCTCTGGCGCTGGTGATTGTCGCGGTGATCGCGGCAGTGCTTTGGTATGTGACCGGGTGGTGGATCACGAAAGATACCATCTGGGCCGTCGTGTTATTCCTGCCGCTTGCGCCCACGATTACGCTCTTTGCTCGTGTTCTCTGGATCTATCTTGACCAGACTATCGATCCTGAACGGCAGCGCTAAACCTATTCTTCCCGCAAGATTCCTGCCGCCTGCCCACTTTTATTTCTTCTCCTTGCAACCCGGCCGGGCACGTTTTAGTTCTTAAATTGATTCATAGATACAATCGCTGTGACGCGTCGGCGAACACGTCCGTTCTGGAGACGTGGGCTTTCCGGATGCGCTATGCTCAGGTGCGCTGTTTTCAAAGAGGGAGAACGTGAAATGATTCGTTTCGCTGCGGCAGCGATTATTTTTGCCCTGATCAGTTGGTTTTCTTTCGCTCAAGACGCAATGCAAAAGGTGCAGGTATTCGGAGGCTATTCGCTATTGCGCGCGGATCCTGGCGGGTTCTCTGGGCCGCTACTGGATGCGGATTTGCGCCAAACCTCGAACCCGTTTGCCGTACCGATCTATTTTCTGAATGGCTGGAATGCGGAAGCGCAATACAACGCCGGCCGCTGGCTGGGAGTCGTGGCGGACTTTGGGGGGCGCTACGGTTCGCCCATTTCGGCATCCAGGGACCGGACGCTCACTGGTCTTCCGAAAGGAGCTACGTATTCATTTCTGGCAGGACCGGCGTTCTCATACCGGACGAAATCGAGACTGACTCCATTTGTGCACACCCTATTCGGTTGGGAGCGAGCCAGCCTGGGTGCGAGCACCGTCGGCGGCAGCGTGACGTCACCAGTAGCCGTCGCCGCCACAACCTACGACGACTTCGTGATTGCATTGGGAGGCGGAGTTGATTACAGGATCACCCACCACTTCTCGGTTCGCGCGGGACAGTTGGATTGGTACCACACCAGCATTAATCTGAACAAGTTTTACACGAGCGCTTTCGGGGGCACGCTGATTGAGGGTCTCCGCACGAGCCAGACCAACTACCGGGTCTCCGCCGGAGCTGTTCTCCGGTTTTGACGGCGGATTTATCGCGATCAGACACGTTTAGACGCCGCGGATCGTGCATCACCTCTTTCCCCTTACTGGGACGGGTTCATAGGCTTGGTTGTCGACACCTTATCTGGTTCACCTCCCGTAGGCTTCATTGAGACCACCTGGTAAGGCCGGGTTTTCCGGTCTCCTTCAACCACCGTCAGAAAGAGCTTGTCTTTATCGATGCGGAATTCTCCTTCCTTACCGACTGGCAGAATTACGGGGTGCTTCTTATCGAGCGGACGGATGTGATATTCCATCTCGTCGCTCCGAATCAGATATTGAGGGCACAATTTCTCGTCCGAATTCATGTGTGTAATGCCGGCTGAGGCCCACACACTCCCGAGCCCGGTAAAGCCTTTCTCCTTCGCGCCACAAGGCACGGCTTCCATCTTCTCGATCATGGCTCTTTCGCCATGCTTCTTCTTTCCCGCCGCCGGTAGGGCTACGGCGAGAACAAGCGCTGCCATGAGTAACATTTTCGATTTCATTGCGCCTCCCTTTCTGGTGGCTTCTTATCGGTCGCGGCACGCTATGGCGAGAATGTCAGAGCGCACCGTTTCTTAGCGAAGCAGCCGGGAGGCCTATTAAATTCGGCCTCCCAGCCACCGCTCCCGGGGAAGCTATTGTTTTGGTTTCGGCTCTGTCATTGGCTTCTTGGTAGTAGTTGTCCCGCTGTTGCTGTTGTCAAACTGCTTCATCGAGTTCATGAACGCCTGCGGGTTCGCCGCTATCTCCTGCTGTACGGCGCTGTGGGTATTCAAGTAATCCCGCAATTCCGGGTGGTTCTCTAAATACTCCTGGCTTTTGACCAAGGACGGGTCTTTCGACAGCTGGTCTGCGATATCGCGATGGCTGTTCAGGAAGCCGTTCGCGAATTCCCGCCGGTTGGCGTCGCTGTCCCTATCCCGATCCCTGTCTCGGTCGTTGTCGCTGCGGTCAAAGCGATCTTCCGCTTTCATGAAGACCTGCGGATTGTCTGCCAATTGATCCTGAACGCGGGGATGCTCCTGCAGGAACTGCTGCAACGCAGGATGGTTCTCCAAGAATTCTTTGTTATCGGCCAGCGCTGGATTCCTGCGCAATTGTTCGGCGATCTCAGGATGCTTATCGAGGAAGTTGTCAAAGGTAGCCAACTCCCGCCGGTTGACGTCGTCCCCGTCTCTATCCCTGTCTCCCTCTCTGCGGTCGAAGCGGTCTTCCTGTTTCATGAAGACGCCCGGATCCTGCGCCAATTGCCCCCGTACTCCCGAGTGGTCCTGCAAGAATTGCTTCAGGGCAGGATGGTTTTCCAGGAACTCCTGGTTATCTGCGAGGCGCGGATTCCTGCGCAGTTGCTCGGCAATCTCAGGATGTTTGTCCAGGAAGCCGTCGAAGGCGGCTAATTCCCGCCGCGTGGTTTCGTCTTCCCGGCGGTCATAGCGGCGTTCGTCGCGCAAGAAGGCGCGTGGGTTCTCCGTTAATTCCTCGCGAACCTGCGGCTTTTCCTGCAGATAGGCTTGCAGCGCCGGATGGTTGTTGAGGTAGTCGCGGTCGTTGACCAGAGACGGGTTCGCGCGCAGTTGCTCGGCCATCTCAGGATGTTTGTCCAGGAAGGCATCGAAATTCGCCAGCTCGGATTGGGTGATATCTGACGGCTGAGGCGTCGGCGGCGCCGTATGAGGCGGCACTTCCTGCGCGTTCACCGACGGCATAATCCAAAGCAAACTTGCGAGCGTTAAAAGTACCGAGTATTGCCTTAAGTACAGGTATCGCTTTTTCATAAGTTGAAACACCTCCTCGACGAAGACGCGAGTTCCAAGAGAATGCTGCAACCACCTTGCCAAACTGCGCTGGCTGGAACGAATCGTCCCCATTTCAACAGCTTGGAGACGATCGGCTGATCCTCGCGCGAAACGGTGGAGGGTAAATTTTTCGGGCGGCCGAAAAATGACTGAGCTAACTATCTATGAGTCAACACTTAACGACGAGAGCAAGAAGTTCACTGCAAGTTCCTGCTGATCGGGAAAAACTAGAAGGATGTACGTAGGGAACCTAGGGGAAAACCCCCAGGTAAGAGGTTAAATTTTGGAACAGCGTTTTTCCTATGGATCGTAGTGGGTTACCGCAACCGAGCCGGAATTGTCAGCGACGATGCGAGTCGTCACACGTGTCGCACATGTTCGGGACGAAATCCTATTCCAATGACGCGGGCGGGAATGCGTCGCAGCCAAGGCCATTGCTGCATCAGTTTTAACGGTGCGGGGACTGCCAGCGGCTTGGCGCTGCCAAGCACGCGCCGGATCACCCTATTCTGCACGAGAATTTGCAGCCTCTGCGTGGCGCGCGCCGGGAACTGCCGACGCCGCTGCACGGCGTAAAGGTCGCGATCAGTGAGGCTGCCCGCGCCCAGCTTAGAGGCCAGAATGTTGGCTGCGGCCACCGCGTCCTGAATCGCGAGGTTGATGCCTACACCTCCAACCGGCGACATTGCGTGTGCCGCATCCCCGATGCAGAGAAGTCTTGGACGCCACCACTGCCGCAGTCGATCTACCTCGACCGTGAGAAGGCTGACGTCGTTCCAGTCCCGTAATTCGCTGACCCGGTCGCGCAAGAAAGGTTGCAGGCGGGCAATCTCCTCGCGAAATTTCTCAATGCCCCGCTTGCGAATCTCATCTGCCCCGCCCTTTGGAATGACCAACCCACACTGCCAGTAATCTTCGCGGTCGATCATAACGAATATCTTGCCGGCTGCGGCGTGGCCCAAAGTCTGGTCGGGATCGGTGGAGTGGCGGCTGATCCTCATCCAAAGCACATCCATGGGAGCGCCCAAATCGATCACTTGCAAGCCGGCGCGGTCGCGCACGATGGAACGGTGGCCGTCCGCTCCCACTGTGAGAGTGGCGCGAGCCTCCAGCGCTCCTTGCGGGGTCCTGGCACTCACGCCAACGATGCGTCCATTCTGTTCGATGAGATCTGTCACTTCGGCTTGCATCCTGACTTGAAATCCCGGATAGCGCTTGCCCTGTTCCGCGATGAAGTTAAGAAAATCCCATTGCGGCATCAATGCCAGAAACTTGCATCTGGTTGGAAGATGCGTGAAGTCGCCAATCTTGAGCATTTCATGGCCAACCTGGCCGGCGATTTCACGCACCTCTTGATGGGGGCGCTTCAGGAACTCCTCCAGAACCCCGAGTTCATGCATCAGCTCAAGAGTGGAAGGGTGAATGGTGTCGCCGCGAAAGTCGCGCAGGAAATCAGCGTGCTTCTCGAGCACGACGATTTCCACGCCAGCCCGAGCCAGCAGAAAACCTAGCATCATTCCGGCAGGGCCCCCGCCCACGATGCAGCATTTGGCTTGGAGAGTCGTCGTCACGGTTTCAATCGCAGCTGCTTTGCCTCATTCCCCTGGTTCCGGTCGTACATGACCAGCGGGCATCTGGGGCCCGCACTTTCGACTATCTAAACTTGAGATCTCCCCTGAAGCCAAGTCCGATCTTGATCTAGGTAGACGATTGTTTGCATGTAGAAGGCTAACTCGCTGATAGTTCAACCCTTCCAGCGGAAGGCGTCGGCTTGGGGAAGGCCTAGATGGGCGAGCACGCGATAGGCGAATTCGCGAGCCAGATCATCTAAGCTCGCGGGCCGGTAATAGAACGCCGGGATGAGCGGAAAGATAGTCGCGCCGGCGTCGGCGGCCCGGTACAGGTTGCGGATATGGATTTTATTGAGCGGCGTTTCGCGCACGCACAGCACCAGCGGACGTTTTTCTTTCAGGCAGACGTCGGCGGCGCGCTCGATCAGGTGCGATGCGATGCCGTTCGCGATGCGGGCGAGCGTGCCCATGCTGCACGGGATCACGATCATGGCATCGGCGGGATAAGAACCGCTGGCCACGTTGGCTCCGATGTCGGCGTTCGACTGCTCTTTGATTTTGGAAGAAGCGCTCGTGCGAGCGGAGGTTTTCGTCTTTTCGTCGGCAAGGATCTGGCGGACAAGATTCGCGCGGCCTTTAATGCTGAGTTCTTCGGCCAGCACGCGCAGGCCGGAGTCGGAAGCGATGAAGTTCACAGTGTTAATGCGGGCATCACGCTCAACCGCGATCAGTAGTTGCCGCAGAAATACTGACCCGCTGGCGCCGGTGGTCGCGATGGTCAGATTTTGCGGCGAATGATTGGGCAAAGCGCCTCCGGATTTGGAGCATAGGCAGTCGAGGAGCAGGAGTCAAGAGAAGCTGCGAGCCGCGAGCTACGAGCTGCGAGCAAACGCGACCTTTCAAGCTCGAAGCTGCTGGCTCGAAGCTCGGAGCTCGAAGCTGAGATATGGCATCGACCGTTAATTTGCGATCCCGCCGCAGCGTAGCGCAACTCCACGCCCTGGCTGGAGTGGAGCGCGAAATCCGTGCTCAGGATTCGCACAGCCGCCGCAAGTATCTTCGCGAATTCAATCAGGCCTTCCGCAGCTACGATTCTGTGCTCGACGCGCAACAGATTCAACATGCGCTGCATTCCGCCGACGTGGTTCTCATCGGCGACTACCATGCTCTTCCTGCGGCGCAGCGCTATGCTGCATCACTGATTGAGCAGCGTGCGCTCGCCGGAGATCGCCGCGTCGTGCTGGGAGTCGAAACCATCTTCGCCCGCGATCAGCACATCCTCGAAGAATGGTGGCGGCGCGAGATCGATGAAAGCGAACTGCGCCAACGGATCCGCTTCGATCTCGACTGGGGCTATGACTGGCCGCCGTTCCACGAATTGCTTGTGGCCGCGCGCGATCACGGCGAAGCCATTTACGGCCTCGATTGTATGCCCCGCGAAAACTTGCGCAAGATCGCCGCGCGGGATCGTCACGCCGCCGCCAAGCTCGCCGAAATCCGTGCGCACCATCCCAATGCGGTGATCTTCGTGCTATTTGGCGAGTCGCACCTCGCTCCCGGACATCTCCCGCGCATGCTGCGCAAGGCAATGCCGGACGCCGGCGTCCTCACCGTGTTGCAAAACATCGACGCGCTTTATTGGCGTGCGGCTGGCGAGCGCGCCGACAAGGTGGAGGCGGTGCGAGTGAACGATGACGTCTTGTGCGTTTTCAATGCCACTCCTCTCGAAAAGTACGAAAGCTATCGCCTCTTTCTTGACCAGTGGAGCCGCTGCGATAGCGGTCCGGATTTCGCGCCAACTATCTACAACCTGATCGACAGCCTGGCCAGCTTCCTTGAGATCAACCGCTACTCGCCGCACAATGGGACGCAGCCGAAGTTTCTCATCGACATGCTGCCGGAAGTTCATGGCAACTCGTCGGATGCCATGCTGCGCCGCCTGCTCTCGCGCAAAGGCATCGCTGGGCAACATCTCGAAACCATGCTGGCCAGCGTGGAAGAGCGCGGCAGCGCTTATTTTCCCCAGGTGAATGCCTTTCACATTCGCGAATTTCAGATGATGCATGCTGCCGAAGATGCAGCTCGCTTTCTACATCACGCCTGCCGGGGACTGCCCGACCGTCTCAATGGGCGAGGCACAAACGGGAGTGGCCTGCCGCGAGATGCAAGTGTGGCTCGTCCACTCGACGTTTTCTACAGGCGCGTGGTCGAACACGCCGTGGCCTACTTCGGCTCGCGAGTGCTTTATCCCTCAAGGCCGGCTGTCGAGATGGAAAACTTGCCCGTGCTGTCGCGCATAGGGTGCGAAAAAGCCGCACAAGCAGCTATCCGAGCAGATGCGGAGAAGTTTGAATCCGCAGCGCAGGAGTGGGGATATTGCATCGGAAGCCAGATCTATAACGTCTACCTGACAGGCAAAGTGAAGCCGAGGGGTCTGCGCCGGTTGTTCCTCGCTCATCTCGACCAGCCGGGCGCTGCGCGCAAAGTCTGTACCGCCGTGATTGCCAAACTTCGCTCCGCGTCAAAGTAGCGCCACACCGTCCCTTCGACAAGCTCAGGCACACCGCCTGTGGCCGCGCCGAGGGCGGGACGCCCTGGGGACAGCCGGCAGGATGCCGGCGCGACAATCTACACAACGAGCTGATCGCGGATGCTAATCTAGACTCCGCTTGGCTGAATGCTGAGTGCTGACTGCTACCGTGAACGCCGAATCCATCCGAAAACTTTTCGAGCAGGTGCGCCGGGGCAAACTGACGCCCGACGACGCCGTTGATCGTCTTCGCCATTTACCGTTTGAAGATCTGGGCTTTGCCAAGGTCGACCACCATCGCAGGCTGCGCGCGGGAATGCCAGAAGTGATTTTCGGAGAAGGGAAGACTCCGGCGCAGACCGCGCAAATATTTTCCCGGCTGGCCAAACACGGGGGCAACGTCTTAGCCACGCATGCCGATAAGAAGCAGTTTGCCGCGGTGAAGAAGAAGATCCGCGCGGCAGAATATCGCGAATTGGGGCGGGCCATCGTGCTGCAGCGCGATCCGCACAAGTACGGCAAAGGAACCATTGCCGTTGTTTCGGCGGGAACGAGCGACATTCCGGTGGCGGAAGAAGCCGTCGTGACTGCCGAACTCATGGGCAACGAAGTCGAGCACTTCTATGACGTGGGCGTCGCGGGAATTCACCGGCTGCTGGCCAATCGCGAGGCGCTAATGAAAGCCCGCGTGGTAATTGTCTGCGCCGGCATGGAAGGCGCGCTGCCTAGCGTCGTCGGAGGCCTCATCGGTGTTCCGGTCATCGCCGTGCCCACCAGCGTGGGTTACGGCGCATCCTTCAAAGGCCTGACCGCGCTGCTTGGCATGTTAAACTCCTGCGCATCGAACGTGAGCGTGGTGAATATCGATAACGGATTCGGTGCGGGATATGTCGCATCGCTGATCAACCGGCTTCCCTAAAATCATTCCGCAGGGGAGGAACACTTGTGGCTATCACGCTGTCGGAAAATGCCAAGAAGTTAATCGACAGTCCAAACTTTGCGCACTTGGCGACACTCATGCCAGACGGTTCTCCGCAATCCGTGCCGGTTTGGATCGGGCGCGAGGGCGATCACCTGATTGTCTGTACCGGGGAGAAATCGCTCAAAGCCAGGAACACGCGCCGGGATCCACGCGTAGCCCTGTCCATTGTGGATTTTGACAATCCCTATGACGAAGTGCAGATCCGCGGCCGCGTGATTGAGCGGCGGCCTGATCCTGAGTTGAAAGTCATGGATCCCATTTCGCACAAGTACACAGGCAAGCCCTTCCCCATGCGCAGTCCGGAAGGCCGCGTGGCCCTGGTCATTGAAGTGGAGAAGGAGCGCTACACCAAGCTCCCGTTCCAGCACACGCCGCCGAAATGAAGCAAAAAAGGCGCGGCTTGGTGTGCTTAGCGCTTGCGGCCTCGAGCGGGCGAAGTCTTCCCCCGCTTGTTTGATTTCGCGCCGCTCTGGCTCTCATTCCCGAAGACGCGGGCAAAGATCTTGTCTACGTTTCGCAACTGGCGCGGCAGATCGAAGGCGTACTCGATCTGCTTGCGCGGAACCTTCCCGGTAATTTCCTGATCGGCCAGCACCAGTTGATGAAAGTCCAAACCCTCTTTCCACGCCCGCATGGCGTGCGCCTGCACTACGCGATAAGCATCCTCACGGGAAACACCGTGCTCCACCAGATCGAGCAGGAGTTGCCCGCTGAAGATCAGGCCGTGCGTGCTCTCCAGATTGGCCCGCATGCGCCCGGGATAGACGAACATGGTCTCAATCAGGTTTGCGGTTCTGCTCAACAGGTAATCGACCAGCGTGGTCGAATCCGGCAGGATCACCCGTTCTGCCGAAGAATGTGAGATGTCGCGTTCGTGCCACAAGGCAACATTTTCAAAACCCGCCTGAGCGTTGCTGCGCACCACGCGCGCCAGTCCGCTGATCTGCTCGCTGTTCACCGGATTCCGCTTGTGCGGCATGGCCGACGAGCCTTTCTGCTTTTCGCTGAAGAACTCCTCAGCCTCGCGGACTTCGGTTCGCTGCAGGTGGCGGATCTCGGTCGCGATCTTGTCCAGCGTCGAAGCAATCACGGCTAGAGTCGCCAAGTAGTACGCGTGGCGGTCGCGCTGAATTACCTGCGAGGAAACCGCCGCCGCTTTCAAACCGAGGCGCGCGCAAATCTTTTCTTCGATCTCCGGCGTCAGATGGGCAAAGATTCCAACTGCGCCAGAAAACTTTCCGACCCGCATGTCTTCAGCCGCAGCCTTGAATCGCGCGATGTTGCGCTGCGTCTCCGAATACCAGTTGGCCAGCTTGAATCCAAATGTAATGGGCTCGGCGTGAATGCCGTGGGTGCGCCCCACCATGGGCGTGTCTTTGAACTCCCACGCTCGCCGTTCGAGTATCTCCGCCAGGCGCTCGAGATCTTGCTTAATCAGCGCGGACGCCTGCTTGATGAGCAGCGCCTGCGCCGTGTCGACCACATCGTTCGAGGTAAGTCCGTAATGAAACCAGCGCGCATGTGGGCCTACGATTTCGGCCACCGCCGTGGTGAAAGCGATTACATCGTGGCGCACCTCGGCTTCGATCTCGTGGATGCGCTGCACGCTGAAGTCGGCGCGCTCGCGGATCGCGTGCGCCGCTTCTTTCGGCACCATGCCCGCCTCGGCCAAAGTCTCAGTCGCGGCGACTTCAACGGCCAGCCAGGTGCGGAAGCGGTTCTCGTCGCTCCAGATGCGGCCCATTTCCGGGCGGGTGTAACGCGGGATCAAGGCGGATTCTCCTTGTCGAAGTGGGACAGAGGATTCTAAATGGAGTGGAGGAAAGAGGCCAGCGCTGGCACGTTCCTGCCCAAACGTCATACAATGTTGATTCGAGATCCGCTATGTCGCCCACGCCAGAAGATTTAACCATCGTAAAAGATGACATGGTCGCCTTCATCGAAGGCCATGGCATGAGCCGTTTCCACGGCTACGTGGATTACGACGAGGTGCAGTGCGTCATGTGGGAGATGGGCACGAATCCCGAGGGCTGGAAGGATTTCGTCGAACTCGCCAAGACAGCGGGCGCTCCGTTCCTGACCATGCATTCATGGAAGCTGGAGCGCGAAGAACTGGACGAGTTGGTGCAACGCCTTACCAACTCTGAGTTCTCCGACGGCGACGACGTAGAAGACGCGCGCTGGCTGCGCGCGCATGTGGGTAAGGTCGGATTTCTACAGCTAGGCTGGGCCTACCAGGGATCGATGTTTCTCTGCGAAGTCAGCACCGAGTGGTACGACCGCTACCAGCGCCTGCTGGAAGTATCGGAGGATTTCGGCGGCATCCCGATCGACGAACCGGACCAGGACGACGAGAGCTAGCCGTGCGCTGGGAACTGGCTGAGGAGGATCCAGTTCGAGTGCAAAGCCTGGCTGCCGCCCTTCGCGATCTGCCCGAGTTCCTACCCCGTTCAAAGGGTTCTCCTCTTCATACGCTGGCGCGCCTGCTTATCCGGCGGGGCTTGACCGAGCGTGATGCCGCGGCTCGCTTTCTTTTTCCCTCCGTTGCCCACTTGCATGCCCCCGAGCGAATGACTGGCTTACGCGCCGCTGTCGACCGCATCGATGCAGCGATCGAACGCAACGAACCCATCCTGATCTACGGTGACTACGACGTGGACGGCACCATGGCGATCATCATTCTCAAGACCGCCATCGAACTCTGTGGAGGTGCGGCTGATTTTCACGTGCCGCACCGCATTCGCGAAGGCTACGATCTGCGCGACGATGTAATCGAGCGCGCGGCGGCAGCGGGCATTCGCCTCATCATCAGCGTCGATATGGGGATCCGCGCATTTACTCCGGCCGCCACCGCGCAACGGCTGGGCGTCGATCTCATTGTCACCGATCATCACTTGCCCGGCCCGGACGGCGTGCCCAATGCGCTGGCGGTGGTCAATCCCAATCAGGCGGGATGCGAATATCCGTACAAGCAGCTTTGCGGGGCGGGCGTAGCCTTCAAAGTGGCGCAGGGATTGATGCAACGCCGCATGGACGCAAAAGATCACGCGCGCATGCTGCAATCGTTCATGAAAGTCGTGGCCATCGCGACCATCGCCGACGCCGTGCCGCTGACCGGCGAGAATCGCGTGTTTGCCAAGCTCGGCCTCGAGGCACTGCGCCGCGCCGTGAATCCAGGACTGAAAGCGCTGCTGGAAGTGGCTCAGATTTCGAGCAAACGTTCGCCGACTTCCACCGAAGTTGCCTTTCGCATCGCGCCGCGCATCAACGCCGCCGGGCGCATGGACGTTGCCCGCGACGTGATCGAGTTATTCAGCGTGAAAGACTCCGACCGCGCCCGGTTGCTGGCTGGGAAGCTTGATCGCTTGAATGCCGAACGTCAGGAAGAAGAGCGCCGCATCCTGCGCTCGATTGACGAGCGCATCAGCGGCGACCCCGCGCTGTGCGAGGCCTACTGCATCGTGGTCGATGGCGAGGGCTGGCACCGCGGCGTCATTGGCATCGCGGCCACACGCGTGGTCGAGCGCTACCACCGGCCCGCGATCGTAATCGCCCGCGAGGGCGAGGAGGCGTTTGGCTCGGGCCGCTCGATCCGCCCGTTTCATCTGCTCGAAGCCGTCGAGTCGTCGCATGCTCTGTTCACGCGCTACGGCGGACACTCTCACGCCTGCGGCTTCGCCATGCCGTCAGCGAACGTGCCTCAACTGCGAGCTGAACTGGACGCCTTCGCCCGAAACCGGCTGAGCCTGGCAGATTTCGATCCTGTGCTAGATGTGGAGGCGGAACTCTATCTCGATGAAATTACTCCGGAACTGTATCAGGTGCTGCGTCTGCTCGAGCCTTATGGAACCGGCAATCACGAACCCGCATTCAGCGCCCGAGGAGTTCGCCTGATTGCGCCTCCGAAAATTTTGAAAGACAAACACATCAAGCTCAAACTGAAAGCGGGAGAGGACGACAGCCACCAATTCTGCCCCCAAGTGTCCCAAGAAAATCCTGGTTACGAGGATCTCTCAGCAGTCGCGATCCTCACCACGCCACGCTGTCACCCGGATGGCGCAGCCATAAGCCGTGCCGACAAAGCCGAAGCTAAGGGTTTTCAACTGAGAACTGAGAACCGAGAACTGAGAACTAGGGTGAGAACTGTCTTCGACGCCCTGGGCTGGCACATGGCCGAACGCCTGCAGCAGTCGCCGCTCCTGGCTGGCGACGCCATCGACATCGCCTTCACCATCGGCCACAACGACCATCCCGACTTCGGCGGACTGGAACTGTCGCTGCGGGATTTCAGGACTTGTCCGACCGCAGTGCCGACACTCGATTCCGATGAAACCGAAGCCGCGAAACCCGAGATAGGCTAGGCGCACCGCACCCGACCTTCATGCAACGCAAGTGCTAGACTTGCGCTTCTCAAGAACCGGAGGTGTCTATGCGTCTTTCAACTCTGGCTGTGCTGGCTGCCTTCTCGATGAGCCCTGTTTCCTGGGCCCAGAAAAAACCTGAACCTCACAAGCCTTCTCTTGCTGGCCCTACGGCACCTGCGACCAGTGACTCTTCTTCGCGGCTGCCCGTCAAACGCGTTGTTCTTTATAAGAACGGTGTGGGCTATTTTGAGCATACGGCGCGGGTTCACGGTACACAGGATCTGAGCATCGACTTCACGACGGCGCAGCTCAACGACGTGCTGAAGTCGCTGACGGCAGTCGATCTTGGGGAGGGCCGGGTTTCATCGGTTCGCTACAACTCGATCGCGCCGCTGGATGAGCGGCTGAAGTCGCTGAGGCTGCCGTTTGGCGAGCAGGTGACGCAAGCCGAATATCTTCTGGCTCTGCGCGGGGCGCGCGTGGAAGTGCGCAGCGGTTCGGCGACCGCGGCCGGACGTTTGCTCAGTGTCGAGAAAATCCGCAAGCAGCGCACGAAAGATGATTTCGAGGACGTAACCGCATTTTCAATCGTGACCGATGCGGGCGAAATGAGGAACTTCGAACTCGGCGCAGGCACGTCGGTCCGCATCGCAGAGCGCGAACTTACCGATGAAGTTGGCCGCTACCTCGGCCTTATTGGTTCTTCCCGCGCCCGCGACGTACGGCGCATGAGCTTCACTGCGGCCGGCGCGGGCGACCGCGATATCTTCGTCAGCTACATCAGCGAGGTGCCCATCTGGAAGAGCACTTACCGCATTCTGTTTTCCGACAAGCCCGGCGACAAGCCGCTGTTGCAGGGCTGGGCGATCGTCGACAACACCATCGGTGAAGACTGGAAAGACGTTCAGCTTTCGCTGGTCGCCGGCGCGCCGCAATCTTTCATCCAAAACATCTCTCAGCCTTTCTATGCTCGGCGGCCCGTGGTGCCGCTGCCGGAATCGGTGATGCTGACGCCGCAGTCGCACGAAGCCACGGTAGAGACGGACCGATTGCAGACATATGCCAAGCTCTCGGGCGGCGTAGGATCCGGCTCGGGGGGCGGAGTCGGAGGCGGTGTCTTCCGTGCCTCGAATGCCACGACGGCCCTGTCGGGAATCGTGAAAGATCCCTCGGGAGCGGTCGTTTCCGGAGCTCATGTAACCGTGCGCAACGAAGAAACTGGCGGTTCGCAGGTTGCCTACACCGACCGGCAAGGCCGTTACAGCTTCACTGACATCCAGCCGGGCAACTCGGCAATCTTCGTGAGCGCTCCCGGCTTTCAGCGCTTCAACTTGTCCAACGTGTATATCGGCGTCGGCCGTACGAACGAGATCGATGCGACGCTGAATGTGGGCGCTGCCAGCGAAACGGTCGAGGTGACAGGCGCGGCGCCGACGCTGCAGACCGAAACTGCGGAGATCGCCACTGTGGCTGGCAAGCAGGGCTCCGAAGCCGAAGGCAAATCCGCTGGAGATTTTTTCGAATACAAAATCAAGCAAAAGATAACCATCGGCAAGAACCAGTCGGCTCTCGTGCCGATTCTGCAGGCTCACATCGACGCCGAGAAGGTGACACTTTGGAATGAGGCCTCGGCCCCACTGCGTGCGTTGTGGATCAAGAACACCACCGGCCAGGTGCTGGACCAGGGTTCGTTCAACGTGCTGGAGGCCGACACTTTCGCGGGGGAAGGAATTTTAGAAACCATCCACCCGGAGGAGCGGCGTTTGCTCTCGTACGCGGCGGATTCCGCGGTGCACGTGAAATACACAACCGACGAAACTGAAAAGCCATTTAGCCGCGTGCGCATCGCCAAGGGCATCATGCTGCTCACCAAAGAGCAGCGCAAGTCGAACAAGTTCACCATCCGGAACGCCGACACAGAGCCGCGCCAGGTCATCGTGGAATATCCGGCGGAAAAGGAATGGACTCTTACACCCGCCACTCCAAAGCCGGAAGAATCTTCGGAGTCGTATCACCGCTTCCGGGTTCCGGTCGACGCCGGCAAAACGGCGGAGCTGACGGTTGAGTCCGTCCATCCGGAGGAGACTCGCTACGAGTTGACCAATCTCGACGAGGAGGAAGTCGCGCTCCTTGTGGAACAGAAGCGCACGACTCCCGCCATGCAGCAGGCCTTCGACCGCATCTTGAAACAGAAGGAGAAGGTCGATGAGATTTCCAACCAGATGGCCGAGCGCCAGCGTGAGAGCGACCAGATTGCAGCCGACCAGAGTCGCATCCGCGAGAATATGAAGGCGTTGAAAGGAAGCTCCGAGGAAAAAGCCCTGTTGCAGCGCTACGTCGGACAACTTGACGCGCAAGAGAACCGCCTCGCGGCTCTGCGTAAGGAGTCCAGCGATCTTGCGGCCCAGCAAGCCCAGGCCAGGACTGAACTGGATCGCATCATCATGGAAGTGAGTGTGCAGGAGACTTTCTAGACGAAAGGATGATCGGCGATAGAGACTAGGTGTGTGCGAAAAGCCATATGAGTTGGATTAGACTGAACTTGGATGCCGCTCCCCATCTACCGCCTCCGACGCTGGCTGGCCGTGATCGCCGTCCTTTTTATCGCGGTGATTGCCGGGACGTATTTCTACGCCCGCCTGCGCCTGCGTAACGTGTTGCGGGAAGTTCCCAACAAGATCGGGATCGACATCAAGCAGACCGCGAACGGGTTTCAGTTTTCCAAGTCAGACGGCAAGCGGACTTTGTTCACCGTCCAGGCAGGTAAGCTCAAGCAATTCAAGCTGGACGGCAGCGCCGAGCTGCACAACGTCAGCATTGTTCTCTACGGCCGCGATTCCTCCCGCTTCGACCAGATTTACGGGGAGGATTTTTCCTATGATAAGAAAAGCGGCAACGTTACCGGTCACGGCGAGGTGCAGATCGATCTGGAAGCCAATCCAACCGGCATGGTCGGGCCCGACCAAAGCACGCCCAGAGAACTCAAGAATCCCATCCACCTCAGAACCAGAGACCTGGTCTTCAACCAGGAAAGCGGCGACGCCACCACCGATGCGCGGGTTGATTTTCACACGCCGCAGGCCAGCGGTTGGGCTGTGGGCGTGCAGTATTCCGGAAAGACCAACGTGCTCACGCTGGTCTCGCAGGTTCATGTGACGATGGCGGGGAAAAAGGCCGAGAACCTTGTCGCTACTCACGCCAGAATCACACACGATCCTCATGAAGCGGTGCTGGAGCATCCCCGGCTGCAGAACGAAAGCGGCAACGTTGAAGCGGAACAGGCAACGTTGATTCTGGGACCAGACAACGAAGTGCAGCGCGTGCTGGCGACAGGAAATGTGAACGCGGAATCCGCCCGAAAGGACGCCGACGTGCTGCAAGCCCGCGCCGATCAAGGGGAGATGTTGCTTGCCGGCAAGCAAAACCTGCTGCGCACGGCTACGCTCACGGGCAACGTTCACGTCGAGCGCATCGGATCGCAACCGATGCAAGGCGATGCCGGACGCGCGACCCTCGATTTCCTCGGCCGGAACGAACTCCAAAAGGTGCATGCCATGGATGGCGTTCGCCTTTCACAACACAATGCAAGCAGCGGTGCGACTGCGGCAGGTTCATCGGCAAGTTCCACGGCACCCCAGGATTACGACATCGCCGCGCCGATCATCGACTTCTTTGTCGTAGAAGGAAGCCGCTTGGACCACGCCATAACGTCCGGGGCAGCGAGGATCACGATCACGCCGGCACAGAACTCCAGCGCAGCCGGCCCGCAAGCTTCTGGCCAGCGAACTGTCATCACCGCGGGGCGGTTCGATGCGAAATTTGCCGCGACTCCCGAAAGCTCAAGCCGGTTAACTTCGATCCACGGCGCGCCCAATGCGAAGATCGTCAATCTCGCTCCGGGTCTGCCCGAGCGTGTCAGCACCAGCCAGACGCTCGACGCCACGTTTTTTCCGCAGGGAGGAATTGCGACCGTTATCCAGCAGGGAAGCGTCGCATACGACGACGGCCAGGTTCCCAGCAAGCGCACGCAAGCCTGGGCGGAAAAAGCTCTCTACACTCCCGCCGATCGCATCCTCGTGCTCACCGGCAGTCCGCGCGTCTCCGAAGGCAGCATGGTCACAACCGCCCGAGCGATCCGCATCAATCGCGACACCGACGACGCCTTCGCCGACGGCAACGTCAAGAGCACGTACAGCGAACTCACCGAGCAGCCAAACGGAGCGTTGCTGGCGTCGGCTTCGCCGATTCATGTGACCGCAACCACCATGACGGCGCACAACTCGCCCGCAATAGCTCTGTATCAGGGCAATGCGCGCCTGTGGCAGGACGCGAACATCGTAGTCGCTCCCTCCATCCAGTTCGACCGCGACCGCCGTTTCCTCGTGGCCCAGGGTACGGCTGCGCAACCTGTCTCGACCGTGCTGGTTCAGGGAAAATTGCTTCAGCCAACTAAGATTCAGCCAACTAAAGTTCAGCCCGCTACCCCTCGGGCCGCGCGAGAAAGTAAAGCAAATGCGGAAAAATCTGAGGAAAAGCCAGGCGACACTGGCTCTGTGGCCATTACATCGGCGCGGCTGACATATGCCGATGCAGACCGCCTTGCTCATTACGAGGGCAGCGTCGTCGCCAAAGGTGCCAGCTTCACCGCCTCCGCCAACACCATGGACGCTTACCTTCTGCCTCGCAGCCAAGCCTCCGGCAATCAAACACTTGCCGGTCCTGGACAACTCGATCACATGGTGGCGCAGGGCAACGTTGTTGTCATCCAACCGACCCGCCGAGCCGAAGGGCAAACCCTGGTTTACACGGCTTCCGACGACAAATTCGTCCTCACCGGCGGACCTCCTAGCATTTTTGATGCCGAACGTGGCAAGATTACCGGGGTTTCGTTGACTTTCTTCAGGGCCGATGATAGGGTGCTCGTAGAAGGCAAGGCAAGTACTCCTGTGGTAACTCAGACCCGAGTGGCCCGATAGATGGCAAGATAAATGCGTACCCTGGCCACAGATGAAATCGGCAAGTCGTATCGTGGCCGGCGCGTCGTAAACGGTGTCAGTCTGCGCGTCGATCAAGGCGAAGTGGTTGGGCTACTCGGCCCGAACGGCGCAGGCAAGACAACTACTTTTTACGCCATTGTTGGCCTGATCCCCCCTGACACTGGTCGCGTGCTGTACGACGACCAGGACATTACTGACGTTCCCATGTATTTGCGGGCACGCCAGTATGGCATCAGCTATCTCCCGCAAGAAGCATCGGTGTTTCGCAAACTCACGGTGGAAGAAAACATTCTCGCCGTGTTGGAGGCGCAGCCGATGTCGTGGCACGAGCGCCGCGAAAAGATGGAGAAGTTTATCGATGAGCTTGGCTTGGAGCACATTCGGCACAATCGCGGCTATGCACTATCCGGCGGCGAGCGCCGGCGCGTGGAAATCGCCCGCTGCCTGTGCATCAATCCCACGTTCATTTTGCTGGACGAACCGTTTTCCGGGATCGATCCCATTGCCGTTCTCGACCTGCAGAAAATTATCAGCGGCTTGCGAGCCAGCGGCATCGGAGTGCTGATCACCGATCACAACGTGCGCGAAACGCTTTCTGTCACGGATCGCGCCTACATCATCGACGACGGCCGCATCTTCCGCCAGGGCCAGCCCGAGCAGTTGGCAGCCGATCCGGAAGTGAGGCGAGTGTACCTGGGGGAAAGCTTTTCGCTAGTGTGAGAAACGTCGTTGGCCGTTCGTCGTTGGTCGTTGGCAAAATCAAAAGCCGGCGACAACGATGAATAGCGAACGACCAACGACGAACGACCAACGACATGGTTTTACTTCAGCACAAACTGAGCGTCAAACTATCTCAGCGCCAGATCCTCACCCCGGGTCTGGTGCAGATGGTGTCTGTCCTCGCGCTCAACAAGCTTGAACTCAAGGACATGATCAACGCCGAGATGGTCGAGAACCCGGTTCTCGAAGAACTGGAAGATTCCGTCCCGTTGATCGACGAAGTAGGCCGCAAAGAAGAAGACCGCGACCGCCTTACCACCAAGACTTCCACCGAAGAAGCGCCCATCACTGCCGAGAAGAAGGACCCGTTTGAAGAAATCGATTTTGGGTCCTTCTTCCAGGACTACCTCGACCCTGGCTATCGCACTCGCGGCGAGATGGAAGAGATCGAGCGGCCGTCGTTTGAAAATTTTCTCTCCCGACCCACCACGCTGACCGACCACCTGGCCTGGCAACTGGGCGCCTTGAGCCTGCGGCGCGAGGTCCGTGAAGCCGCCGAGCAGATCATCGGCAACCTGAACGAAGATGGCTACCTGATCGCCAGTGACGAGGAGATGCTAGGCGTGGCACCACCTGCGCCTCCCGAGGCCGACGCCGCGGCCGCAAGAAATATCGTCAGCGAAGCCGCTGCTCTGGGATTAGGGCAAGACGAGGCTCAGAGTGAAGCAATCTCCCAAGACGCTGCGGCAACCGAGTCAAATGGACCGGTCATTGAATCGAACTCTGCCGAACTCTCGGCCGCGCACGCTAGTGTCGAAAATTCGCCTGGAGAGCCAGAGTTGGCCGCTCCGAGCTTGCCGGTTGAAGCGTCCGTCAGTTCGCGCGCCGGCGATTCCGCTGCAGCCGCCGCCCCAGCACCCCAGCGCCAAGTCTATAAGTCCACCTTCACCGCTGCCGATCTGCAGGAAGCCCTCGAAGTGATTCGCCAGCTCGACCCTCCGGGCGTGGGTTGCCGGACTTTGCGCGAATGCCTGCTTCTCCAGTTGCGCCATCACCAGCACCAGCTCGCGCTCCACAAAAACGGAGAGAAAAACGGCAACGGAACGGCGCAGGTTCTGCAGGATGCCATCGCCGTTGTCAACCAGCATCTGCGCGCCCTGCAAGGCAAACAGCATAAGGAAATCGCCAAGGCGATCGGCCGCCCCGCCGACGCCGTGCAGCAGGCCATCGACTACATCCGCACCCTCGATCCCCGCCCCGGACTGCAGTACAACAAGGTTTCGGCCCGCCTGATCGAGCCCGACGTCGCATTCATCAAGCACGGCGACGAGTGGCTCGTCCTCATGAACGACGACGATCTTCCCCAGCTTCGCCTCAACCCAGCCTACAAGCGACTGCTCACGCGCGACACCAACGACAAAAATACTCGGGACTATGTGAAGGAGCGTTACAAGAGCGCCATCCAGCTCATCAAGAACATCGAGCAGCGCAAGCAGACCATCACCAAAGTCTGTTACTGTATCGTCGCGCGCCAGCAGGACTTTCTGGAAAAAGGCATCGATCACTTGAAGCCCATGATGATCAAGGAAGTCGCCGAAGAAATCGGCGTCCATCCATCCACCGTGAGCCGCGCCGTGGCCAGCAAATACGCTCACACACCGCAGGGCGTATTCGAGTTGCGTTACTTCTTCAGTGAGAGCGTGCAAGGGCCGGAGGGCGGCAACACGAGTTTGCTGATCCTCAAGCGCCGCGTCAAAAAGCTGATCGACGAGGAGGACCCCGCCCGTCCGCTGACCGACGAGCAACTCACCCGCATCCTGCAATCGCAAGGCATTCAAGTAACGCGCCGAACGGTGGCGAAATACCGGGAAGACATGCGCATTCCGAGCACCCATCAGCGCAGGGTAAAGGAATGAAGAAAGTCAGAAGTAAGAAGTCAGAATGCAAAAGTAAAACCGAAGGTCCTTACCCCGTGGACCTCGGGGTCCCCTGTGGTGAAGGTGTTGATTTTACTTCTGCACTCTGATTTCTGACTTAAAAAGCAGTGCCCAATTGATCTGAGCAAGAATTCAAGGAGGGCCGCTAGTGAACGTGGAATACACCGGCAGGCACTACGAAGTAACTCCCGCCATCCGCAAAGAAGTGGAAACCGGCCTCACAAAAATCCGCAAAATTCTGGGCGACCGATTTGATTCCAAAGTCATCCTGGCCGTCGAAAAGCACCGTCACAAAGCCGAAATTACCATTAACCCTCGCAATAGCCTGCTGGTCGGCCTGGCCCAAGCCAAAGACATGATGATCGCGGTCAGCGAAGCCCTCGACCACCTCGAAACGCAGGCGGTGAAATACAAAACGCGCTGGCAATCCAAGAAGCGATCAGCTCGCAAAACTGAAGAAGTAAAGAAGTGGGACGGCCACTCCACGCCCGGCGACGGCGCCGAAGCGCAAACTAAAGTCGGTCTGACCGAAAAAACCGCCGTGCCCGTCGCTGTTCACCGGTATCCTCCTGTCGCCAAAACCACCGAGGTTCACCTGGTCCGCTCCGATGAGGCCGTTGCCATGCGCCCCATGACTCTCGAAGAAGCCATCAAAGAAGCCCACTTCCGCGACCGGGACGTCTTCGTCTTCCGCGATCCCAAAGGCAAAGTCATGATCCTGCACCGCACTCGCGATGGCAAGATGGAACTGATCGAGGCGCCTTAGGACTGGACCTCACCTCCCCTTGCAAAGGCTCGACAAGAAAACCGGGACAAAGAGAGGTTTACCCTGTGCCCCTCCGTGCCTCCTGTGGTTGAAAGATTTTGATCTCTAAAAGGGAGTTCGAAACAAAACTCCAGACCCTGGGATTGCCGATTCCTATTGATGTGTGGAAGAATTAGAAGGAGACGGACTAAACGTACATGAAGAAACAAATTCCGCTGCTGATCGTTGTCCTGCTGGGTTTAACCTTGTATTCGCTCTACGCTGCTCAGGACTCATTACACCGCGGAGAGCGGGCGCTGGCGTTCATCATGTTAATCATCGCCCTGATCTTCTGGAAAAAGATCCAGAAAACCTCGTAGAGCACACACTCTGTCATCCCTAAGCGAGTCGAAGGATCCCTTTCTTTCAACCAGTGCCCGAGGCTCTTTTACGATGTCAGCACAACCGTGGAAGAGCAGCGCCGCAGGCCCGAGTATCCAAGAGCCTTTCATTGACTTGCCAGATTTGCCCGCGCTGATCGCTACGGTCGCGTCCTGTCTCCGGAAGTTTTCCACAGCTGGTTGTGACATCTGACCTTGCGCAGCACATTTGATTCGCGCGATCATGGCCGAGGCAGGCGTACTGCGGCGGGCCTCACCGGCCCGGCCGCAACTCCCGCGTTTTTCTGGAATTTGACCTGTAAGTTCTTTGACATCAAGATTTTGCCCGCAAGTGATTGATTTCAAGAGATTACTTCGCGTTTTCCCTCTAACATGATGATTCCAATAAACCAGGGGGAGGGGGGTACCTTACTCAAAGCTACCCATTTTGCAACTTTAATCCCCAACCAGTCGCGGCATGCTCCAACCTCGGACGAAATTTATTTTTCGCGGAAATTAACAGTTTGATTAGCGTTAGCCCGAACACAATATTCCGCGCCGCCTCGCCAAAACTGTGGCAAAATGACCTTGTGGGACTGGTGGTCTGGGGGTGTGTATGTCCTGCCGGAAAGCCTGCCTGATTCTTGTTGTTTTAGTTCTCTCAACCGCCGCACTGGCGCAAGTTTCTCATTCCGAACAAGTGCAGATCGCGCCGCCTCTGATACGCGCCGTCGATCCTCCCGCCCCGGACGCAACCGCAGCCGCCCTCGAGCAACAAGCCGACAAGCTGCGCGCCGAAAAACTTTATCTCGATGCCCTCGACTACTACCACGCGGCGCTGGCCAAGAAAAAAAATGATGCCCGCCTGCTGAACAAGATTGGCATCACGGAACTCATGGTGCAGCGCTACAAGGAAGCGAAGAAAGCCTTCGAGCGTGCCATCCACTACGATCACGGCTACGCCGATGCCTACAACAATCTCGGCGTAGTTTTGTACGAGAGCAAGAAGTATGCAGAAGCCATCAAGCAGTACGAGAAAGCGATTGCCAGGGACAACAGCTCAGCGTCGTTCTACAGCAATCTGGGTGCCGCGTATTTCTCCAAGAAAGAATTTAATCCCGCCGTGGCGGCTTACCAGCACGCGCTGGAATTGGATGCGGACGTTTTTATGCGGACTTCACGCACTGGTGTGCAGGCGCAACTGCCCAGCCCCGAAGACCGTGCCCGCTACGACTACACCGTCGCGAAGTTGTACGCCAAAATGGGCTTGTCTGATCAGTCGCTCGAGTATTTGAAGAAAGCAATTGAAGCCGGCTACAAGGATCTGAAGAACGTGTACAAAGATGTAGAGTTCTCCGAACTGCGCAAGAATCCGCGCTTCACCGAGCTGATGGCCTCGAAAACACCCGTGCTTACGGATTAAACGCGCCTAAGATTCCTCGGATGGCCTTAGTACTACAAGAAGTCGCGCTGTCGCATACAGGAAATACCGGATTGATTGCGTGAAATTTGGGTTTGACCTGCGCAACTATTACAAAGTTTTACAAAACTAGACGCAACTTCGCGCAGTTCTAGGGTTTAATCACTCAAATACTCCTGAAAACAACAGGGTGAGTAAGGAGAAACGGTAGCCCATCGGATGCTGACCCGAGCACGCCCCAAGCAAGCATCCGGTGGGTTTTTTCTTGCCGTCAGCCATCAGCTTTCAGCCGTCAGCTAAAACCAATTCAACAGCGGATCCTCTTCGGGCCGCCCGGTTTTTTTTGGGCTTGGCTAAAGGCGCTGAAAGATGCTTATAGTCAACGGGGTTTGGTTTCTGGCTGACGGCCGACGGCTGATGGCTGACCGCTGCTCTTATGGCTGCTTCCCTCGCCGATGTAACCTTCCACCACGCGCTTCCATTTGCCCTGCGCTTTCAGAATGAACTCGACGGCATCGCGCAGCGCGCCGTCGCCGCCGGCGTGTGGAGTCACGTAGTGAGCTTCCTTCTTCACTTCGGCGCGCGCGTTCTTCACTGCGATCGCAAGTCCGCCAGCGCGCATCGCCGGGAGGTCGATCACGTCGTCGCCGACAAACGCAACTTCGTCCGGCTTGAGCCCTGCCTTTCCTGCGACCTCGTCGAAGCAAGTGCGTTTATCGTCCACCCCTTGGTAGACGTATTCGAGCTTCAGGTCGCGCGCTCGGAGCGCAACCGTCTCCGAAGAGCGCTTGGTAATCAAACCCGTCAGAATGCCGCCGAGACGTGCTAATGAAATAGCCGCGCCGTCGTGGGCGTGAAAGCCTTTGAACTCAATCCGGCCTGTTTGCGACTCGGCGGGAAAAGGTAAGAAGAACAGCTTGCCGTCGGTGAGAACACCGTCAACGTCGAAGAGAAGAAGCCTGATTTTACGGGCGCGCGATTGAGGAGAACGTTTTGGCATCGCGGAATTCTAGCAGGCCGAGAATTGCAGCGTGATGACCGGTTGTTCGGCCAGCCTGTAACCAAGATAACGAATTGTACCTGCACGCTGCGGGTGCTATGCAAGGTGAAGGCAGTCGTTCGTTCACACCCTGAGGTGCGACTTCGATGAAAAGACTTTTCTGCGGATTGAGTGTCCTGCTTCTACTCGGCTCCATGTCCTCGGCCGCACAGGCTCCGGAAGTGAAGTTCATTGCCGACACGCTGGTCGTGCAGGCCGACGGAACCTATGAGGCTGACCCTGATCTTGCCACCATGACCTTCCAGATTTTCTCTCAGGACAAAGACATCAAACATGCTTACGCCGCTGCGACGCAGTCGATGCAGCGCGTCGCCGATCTCGGGAGTCAGAACGGACTGAAGAAAGATGATGTGACCACCGGCGTCCTAACCGTCGCTCCCGTGTACGAAGGCGACCGCAAGAAACGAGTTCGCTCGTATTACGTGCAGGGCAACATTGTGCTGCGCATCCACGATTTTTCGCGGATTGGGCCGATCCTCGACGGATCGGTGGAGGATGGCGTGGCCGACTTCCGTTCACTGGCCTATTCGTTGGCCAACGAGGAAGCCGCGAAGAAACAGGCGGTGGCAGAAGCCATGCGGCGCGCCATTGGACGGGCTTCGATTGCACTCGAGCAAAAAGGACAGAAGCTTGGTGCTCTCCGTTACATGAGCCTGGACGTCAGGCAATTGGTGGGTGTGGCGCAGTTGCAAACCATGCCCATGTATTCGACGGCCGAGATCGTGGAAACCGGCAGCGGCGGAGGCAGTTGGAGAAATAAGAAGGAACAGCCGCCACCACCTCCGCCCCCGCCGCAACCGCAGAAGATAGCGGTCAGCGCGTCAGTTCAGTGCGCTTTCCAGATTGAATAGCCCTCGCAAAAGCGAACATTTTACGAAACTCCATCTTCCGGCTACAATATCCGGATGCCGTCCCTTCCTGTCTCGTTTGCTTGGGCCCATCCTCTGGTGGCGGAGTGGTTTGTGCAGCGCTTTGGCACGCCTACTGAGCCGCAGGAGCAGGGTTGGCCGCATATTCTGGCTGGACGAACCACGCTGATTTCCGCGCCCACCGGGTCGGGCAAAACTCTCGCCGCATTTCTCGCATGCATCGACCGGCTCGTGCGCAAAGCGCTGGCGGGCGATCTCGCGGATCGAACCGAAGTTCTCTACGTCTCCCCGCTGAAAGCTTTGGGCAACGACATCCAGAAAAACCTTGAGGTGCCGCTGGGAGAAATCCTTGCGATGGCCGGTGAGCGCGGACTGCTCATGCCGGAGATTCGCACTGCGGTTCGCACCGGAGACACGCCGACGCCCGAGCGGCGCGCCATGTTGAAGCGGCCTCCCCACATTCTGGTGACCACGCCGGAGTCGCTCTACATCTTGCTGACCGCGGATAAGAGCCGCGCGATTCTACGCGATGTCGAGACGGTGATTGTGGATGAAATCCACGCGGTGGCTGATGACAAGCGTGGGGCGCATTTGACGCTTTCTTTGGAACGGCTTGAGGCGCTGACTTACAAACCGCCTGTGCGGATTGGGCTTTCGGCCACGCAGAAGCCGATTGAAGAGGTCGCGCATTTTCTCACGGGCAGCGGTCGGCCTGATCCCGTCATCGTGAACATCGGACACAAGCGGAAGCTCGATCTGGCGGTGGAAGTTCCTGCGATGCCGCTGGGGCCGGTGGCTTCGAACGAAATGTGGGACGAGGTTTACAACCGGTTGGTTGTGCTGGTCGAGCAGCACCGGTCGACGCTGGTGTTTGTGAATACGCGGCGCATGGCCGAGCGCGTCGCGCATCAACTGGGCGAGCGCATTGGGGAAGAGAATGTCGCGGCGCACCACGGCAGTTTGTCGCGCAAGCTGCGTCTGGCGGCGGAAAAAAAACTGAAAGAAGGCCAGGTGCGGGTGCTGGTGGCGACCGCGTCGCTTGAACTGGGAATTGATGTGGGTACGGTGGATCTGGTCGTGCAAATCAATTCGTGCCGGGCGATTGCAGTGGCGCTGCAGCGCGTGGGGAGATCGGGACACTGGCGCGGCGCGGTTCCCAAGGGACGTCTTTTCTGCACTACGCGCGACGATTTGCTGGAGTGTGCGGCTTTGGTGCGCGCGATCCGGCAGGGCGATCTGGACCGGCTGATGATTCCGGAAGCGCCGCTGGATGTGCTGGCGCAGCAGATTGTGGCGGCGTGTGCTGCCGAAGAGTGGGCAGAGGATGAGATGTTTGCGCTGGCCCGGCGTGCTTATCCGTATCGCAATCTGAAGCGCGAAACCTTCAATGCGATTCTGGAAATGCTGTCCGAAGGAATTGCGGCGAGGCGCGGGCGTTATGGCGCATATCTGCACCGGGATCGTGTGAACGGCAAGTTGCGGGCGCGGCGCGGGGCGCGGCTGGCAGCCATCACCAGCGGAGGAGCGATTCCCGATAACTCGCTTTACGCTGTGGTGGCGGAGCCGGATGGCATCGTTGTCGGCACGGTCGATGAAGACTTTGCCGTGGAAAGCAACCGCGGCGACATCATGCTGTTAGGCAACACATCGTGGATGATTCGCCGCATCGAGACCAACGCCGGACGCATGCTGGTGCAAGATGCGCATGGCGCGCCTCCCAGCGTGCCGTTCTGGCGGGGCGAAGCTCCGGCGCGAACTCAAGAGCTTTCGGAGCACGTTGGAACGCTGCGGGAAAAGATCAGCGAGATGCTGCCCCATACTTCTCCAGTAGGATTTTCCGCGACGCAGCCCGATGTGGCCGCAGCCGTGAGCTGGTTGAAGAACGAATGCGGCCTGGATGATTCCGGCGCAGAACAAGCGATCGAATACATCCTGCAAGGCCGGGCAGTTCTCGGCGCGGTGCCGACGCAAACCACCGTGATTGCAGAGCGCTTCTTCGATGAAGGCGGCGGCATGCAGTTGGTGATCCACGCACCCTTCGGAGGACGCATCAACAAGGCTTGGGGGCTGGCGCTGCGCAAACGCTTCTGCGTTGGCTTCAACTTTGAGTTGCAGGCTGCCGCCACCGACAACGGTTTGAACATTGCGCTGGCCGAGCAGCATAGCTTTCCCCTCGGCGACGTGTTTAATTTCTTGCAGGCGGCGACGGTGCAGCCGATTCTGGAACAGGCTGCCCTCGACTCGCCCATCTTTGCCACGCGCTGGCGTTGGGATGCGAACCGCTCGCTGGCGCTGCTGCGCTTTCAAAACGGAAAGAAAGTTCCAGCGCAGATTCAGCGTATGCGCTCCGATGATCTGCTGGCCTCGGTTTTTCCCGACGCGGCCGCATGCTTCGAAAATATTCAGGGCGAACGCCAGATTCCCGATCATCCGCTGGTGGGCGAGGTTATGAAAGACGTGCTCACCGAGGCGATGGATATCGATGGCCTGAGGTCTGTGCTGGGCGGGCTGGCCGATGGGCGGATTCGTTGTCTTGCGGTTGACACGCCGGTTCCATCGCAGTTTTCGCACGAGATTCTGAATGCGAATCCGTATGCCTTTCTCGATGACGCACCGCTCGAGGAGCGGCGGGCGCGCGCGGTGCAGATGCGGCGCATGCTGCCGGAATCGGTGCTCGAAGAAGTGGGCGGGCTTGATCCGGCGGCGATTGCGCAGGTGAGGGAAGAAGCTTGGCCGGATGTGCGGGATGCGGATGAGCTGCATGATGTTCTGCATACGTTGGTGGCGCTGCCGGAAGGTAGGCCCCGTTTCAGTGCTGAGCAGTGGAAGTTTCATTTCGAGCGATTGGTCCGCGAAGGGCGCGCCGCATCGGCAGTCTCTGGCGGACGAATTTATTGGATCGCGGCGGAGCGCGCTCGGACTTTTTCCGTCCTGTTTCCTGGCGCACGGTTCGATTTGGAGTTAGCCGATGTTGAGGCGGCGACTCCTTCTCGCGACGATGCTTTGTTGACACTGGTCACAGGATGGATGTCGCACTTGGGGCCGACTACCGCTACGCAGCTTGGTGAGACTGTAGGGATTCCTTCTTCTGATATTTCGAATGCTCTTCTTCGCATGGAAGCTAGCGGGACTGTGCTGCGGGGAAATTTCAGTGGCCCTGCCCAGCGGGCAGGAGTGCCCGCTCCACATGACCAGCAGCGCGAGATCGAGTGGTGCGAGCGGCGGTTGCTGGCTCGTATTCATCGGCTCACTGTCGCTACCCTGCGGAAGCAGATTGAGCCGGTTACGGCGGCGCAGTTTATGCAGTGGTTGTTGCGCTGGCAGCATGTGGCTCCGGGCACACAGGTTTCTGGCGAGCGGGGCACGCTCGAAGTTCTGCGGCAGCTGCAGGGGTTCGAGATTCCGGCGAATGCGTGGGAGCGGCAGGTGCTGGCTCGGCGGGTTGCGGACTACGATCCCAAGTGGCTTGACCAGCTTTGCCTCACCGGTGCGGTGGGTTGGGGAAGGTTGTCGCCGCATCCGGCGACGCTAGAGTACTCGAGTGCAAATCGGGGAACGGAGTCTCAACCGGCGGCTCCTCGCCAGCGGCGCGTGATTCCTACGAGCGTTGCGCCGATCACGTTTTTCGTCCGGGAAGATGCCGATTGGATGACGCCGCGGCATCCCAGCGCGGAGTCGTCGGAAAACAATGGTCTCAGTCACGCAGCGCAGGGCGTGCTCGATTTTCTGCGGCAGCGGGGCGCATCTTTTTTTGCCGACATCGTGCGCGGCGCCAACAAGCTGAAGGCGGAAATCGAGACTGCGCTTTGGGAACTTGTGGCGGCGGGCTTGGTGACCGCTGACGGATTCGATAATCTGCGTTCGTTGATCGACCCGAAGCGGCGCGCCGGGCAGGGCAGCGGGCGTACGACGCGTCCGCGGCACAATGCCGGGCGCTGGGCTTTGCTGCACACCGATGAAGTTGTGGAGCGGCCTCGCGCGGTGGAAGCAGCCTGCTGGATGCTGCTGCGGCGTTATGGCATCGTCGTTCGCGATGTGCTGGCGCGGGAGGCGAACCTGCCGCCATGGCGCGAACTGCTTGGGGCTTTTCGCCGGCTTGAGGACCGCGGCGAAATTCGCGGGGGCCGTTTCGTCGAACGGATTCCTAGGCGAGCAGTTTGCCCTGCCGGTGGCGGTGGAATCGGTGCGGGCGATGCGCAAGCTCGATTCGCCTGCGGGAACGATCACGCTGTCGGCGGCCGATCCACTGAACCTGGTGGGGATTCTGGTTCCGGGCGAGCGCGTGCCGGCGATTTCAGGGAACAGCGTTACGTTTCGCGATGGCGCGGCGATCACGGAGTCTGCGGTTGCATCATCCAACGGCAACGAAGCTGTGGCCAGTTAGAGCGCTCGTGGGTTGTCCTCTTCAAAAAGAACCAGGGATCCGATGAGGGGGCCCCTCGGATCCCTGGTTGCGCGAACTCGGCTAGAACGGAATCAAAAGCGCTTCCCCTATCGCCTTTTACCGAGTTCTGCGCACCCTCACATCATGCATGCCGCGTGCCAGTCGGCGTTGGCCTGGCGAGAAATCCAGCTAATCTGGCAACTTATTCTCGCTAAAGCGTTTATGACAACGGTCCAGATCTGCACTGGTATTAATGGCCCGGAAGTTGGAGCCATCTGCTATCCGATCGGATAGTGCCTCCTATCTTTTCGGATAACGATACAAGTTCATTTCGGGCATGAATTTAGGGCTGAAATGTGATAAGAAAGGCCCCGAGGTTAAAGACCGTGCGCCCCAGACTGCTGGTTCTTTCCGGGCCCTTGAAGGACTCGACGATTCCGTTGTCTGAAGGCGAAGTCACCATCGGACGGGAAGCGTCGAATGGGATCGCTGTCGTCAACCCATCGGTGTCACGAAAGCATTGTCTGATTGGCCGACAAGACGGGAGGTTCCGGGTGCGGGACCTCGACAGCCGCAATGGTACGTTGGTGAACGGTACCGTAATCGAAGAGCAGTGGCTGCAACATGGAGACGAGATCGCCGCCGGCGACTCGTCTTTTTTGTTTCTGCTGGAAGACGAAGATATTACTGCGGCTGCGAGCCGGGTGGAATTGGAAGACGGTCAGGCGGTAGCGGAAACCACCATCATCCATCCGCGGGACGTGGTCTATCTGCAGCCGGACCGCTTGTTGCGCGAGTTGCCCGTGACTTCGCGCGTGGCCCGCAATTTGAATGCGCTGCTCAAGATCAGCCGTATCGTCCATGCGATTCGCGATGTAAACGATCTGCAAGGCCAGTTGCTGGATCTGATCTTTGAGGTTGTTCCGGCCGGCCGGGGCGCGATCCTGCTGGCCGATAGAGAGGGCCATGAGTTTAATTCGACGTTCGCCCGCATGCGGCAGGCCGGGCAAACGCAGTTGGTCAAGGTGAGCCGCACGGTCGCGCGCCAAGTGCTGGAGGAGGGAATCGCAATGCTAGGTAGTGATGTGCCGGGCAGCAGCGAGTTGCGAGAGGTCGAGAGCCTAGCGGCATCGCAGGTGCGCTCGCTGCTGTGCGTGCCCTTGACAGTATTTCAGCGGGTGATTGGCTGCATTTATCTCGACAGCGACAGCGTTGACAAACGTTTTAACGAGGAGCATTTGGAGTTGGTGACCGCGATCGCAGGCATCTCCGCGGTTGCGCTGGAGAATGCCCGCCACCTGTACTGGCTGGAGCAGGAGAACGAGCGGTTGACGGTGGAGATCAGCCAGGAAGGGAGCCTGGTTGGAGAGGGCGCGAGCATGAAAGAGGTTTACCAGTTCCTGAGGCGCGTTGCGCCCACCGATTCGACGGTGTTGATCGAGGGCGAAAGCGGAACCGGCAAGGAATTGGCGGCGCGGGCCTTACACCGCAATAGTCCGCGTGCAGGCAAACCGTTTGTGGCGATCAACTGCTCTGCGATCCCGGAAACACTTTTGGAGAGCGATCTGTTCGGCCACGAGCGTGGAGCGTTTACCGGAGCCGCATCTCTGAAGAGGGGGCGGCTCGAAGTGGCCGACGGAGGCGTGGTTTTTCTCGACGAAATCGGCGAAATGACGCCAACGTTGCAGGTGAAATTGCTGCGCGTGCTGCAGGAGCGTGAATTTGAACGCGTCGGCGGCACGCAGCCCGTTAAGGTGGACATCCGCCTGATTGCCGCTACTAACTGCAACCTGGAACTGGCGATGCGTGACGGGCGCTTTCGCCAGGATTTGTACTACCGGCTGGCGGTGTTGAAGATTACCATGCCGACGCTGCGGGAACGCAAAGAGGATATTCCAATGCTGGTGCGGCATTTCGTGCAGAAACATGCGAAACGCTGCAAGGTAAAGGTGCGGCCGGTTTCGCGGGAAGCTCTGGCTTGCCTGGTGAATTACGACTGGCCGGGGAATGTGCGCGAGCTGGAAAACGCGATCGAGCGGGCGCTGGTGCTGGGGGCATCCGACATGATTTTGCCCGAGGACCTGCCGGAGACGCTGCTGGAGCGCACTCCGCCGCCGGATATGACCGAGGCGAAATATCATGCGGCCGTCAAAGAGTTGAAGAAGCAATTAATCCTCGACGCCGTGGAGCAGGCGCAAGGCAGCTATGCCGACGCCGCGCGCATTCTGGGCGTGCATCCCAACTATTTGCATCGCTTGATCCGCAACCTCGAACTGAAAGAGGCATTGAAGGAAGCGCTGCGCGACATTCCGGCGCGCTGATTTGAGCGGGCTCTCCGGCGGGAACGCGTGAGGGCAGGCAGGAATTAGCAATTAGCAGCTAGCAATCAACGCCACTTTCGCCTGCGTTGGCTAATTGCTAACTGCTAATTCCTCGTCACGGCAGGCGCAAGCGGATCAGCGCCGCGGGGTCGAGATACGTGCCCTGCCATCGCACTCCGACATGGAGATGCGGGCCGGTGGCCCGGCCGGTGCCGCCGCTCAACGCGATTACCTGGCCGCGCTTTACCTGATCCCCTTCCTTCACTTTGAATTCCGAAAGATGCATGTAGATGGTGAGCAGGCCCTGGCCGTGATCCAGCACGACGAAGTTGCCTTCAAAATAGAGTGGCCGAGCGAGCAGCACCGTGCCGTCATTCATGGCCTCAACGGGAGTTCCGCTTGGGACGCGGAAATCGAGCCCCAAATGGGGACTTGATGTCTTGCCGTTGAAAATCCGTTGCGAGCCGAACACGTCTGAAATTTCGGCGGTGGCCGGGGTGGCGAACGTGCCGGACCATTCGCGCTCGGGCGTCACCCGGTTCAGATAATCTTTTTTGATTTGCTGGCTCTCTTGGATTTGTTTCTGCTGCTCCGGGGTGGGCTCAGTGAACTTGTTTTCGACACTGAGCTTGGCCTGGATTTTAGGATATTTGCCGGAGGCGACCGTGAACTTGCGGCTGAACGTCACCTTGGCGCCGGCAACCTTCTCCGCTGCGGGTTCGCCACTTAATTCCAGCAAATAGGTCCCAGGAGCTGTTTCAAAGCTGACGCCCGCCAGCGCAAACCAACTCTTGCTCTTCGCATCGAAGCTGAAGGAAACATCATGACCCAGCCATGTGCCGCTCAATGATTCCAGCCGCGCTGTGGGCTTGACTTCAAATAACACGGGTCCGCCATTTACCAGCCGCGCTGGTTGCGCGCGCACGGTCCAGTTTGCGGCTGAGGATGGAATCACGGAGAGGACTAAGGAGACAAAGAAAAGAAGAGGTGCGATGCGCCGGAGGGTCACCCTACAAGCCTAGCATTGCTGTGCAGGCTTGAGCGACAACACTCGCTCGCGTGGTCGAAAGCGCCGCATTGTCATTCCCGTCCTGCTAGACTGGCCGACGAGCGAAGCATTCAGCACTCGGCATTCAGCCAATCCGAATCCGTTATGGCTGAATGCTGAGTGCTAAGTGCTGAATGCTGGTAAGAGAAAACCCTGACACTAACTAAGGAGGCGCCTTTCCGTGCACCGACGCAGCGAGAAGAAAAACCATGCCGGACTCGGAACCCGGGCAGTATGGGCCGGTGAGGGCGGCAAGAGTTGGGAGGGTGCTACTCAAATACCAGTGGCCCTTAGCGTCTCCTTCGGTTATGACAGTGTGGATGAGTGGCTCGCGGTGGCGCGAGGAAAGACGCGCGGTCATATCTATAGCCGGAACACGAACCCAACCGTCGCCGCTTTTGAAGAGAAGGTGAAGAATCTCGAGATGGCAGAAGCCGCCACCAGTTTTTCCAGCGGCATGGCGGCAATCAGCAATACGCTGTTTGCGCTCCTGTCGCCCGGCGATCGCGTCGTGTCTATCAAAGATACTTACGGCGGGACGAACAAGCTCTTCATCGCATTCCTGCCTCGATTCGGCATCAAGGTGTCACTGTGCGATACCAGTGACCATGAAGCGATTGAAGCGGCAATCGGCCGGGGCTGCAAGGTCGTGTACCTGGAAAGTCCGACGAACCCAACCATCAAGGTGGTGGATCTCGCCCGCCTGGCTGCCGTGGCCCATCGCCACAAAGCGGTGGTCATTGTCGACAACACGTTTGCCACGCCGATCAACCAGCAACCCATCGACCTCGGCGCCGATCTGGTGATTCACAGCGCGACCAAGTTTCTTGGCGGGCATGCGGATGCGCTTGGTGGCGTGGTTTGCGGGTCCGCCGCTCTCGTTGCGAAGATCTATCACTTTCGAGAGATCACGGGCGCTTGCCTCGATGCCATGTCGGCTTACCTGCTGCTTCGAGGGATGAAAACGCTTCACCTCCGAATCGAACGGCAGAACCAGAGCGCGCTGAAGATCGCGAGATTTCTGGAATCACACCCGAGCGTGGTGAAAGTCTTTTATCCCGGATTGGAGTCCCACGAACACCACGAAGTTGCTCGCCGACAAATGCGCGGTTTTGGAGGCGCGCTCAGCTTCGTTATCCGAGGCGGTTTCGATTCCGTAAAGTCGTTCCTGCCGCGTTTGCGCTACGCACATCTGGCTGCGAACCTGGGCGCGGTCGAAACGGTTGCTGGTCCACCCTCTACTACGAGCCACGTCGAGTCCACCAGGCAGGAACGCGCGGCGGCGGGTATTCCGGAGGCGCTTGTCCGTTATTCCGTGGGGATTGAAGATGTTGAGGACCTGATTGCGGATTTGGGGCAGGCGCTGGATAAGGTCGGTTCTGCGAAGTGGCACAAGTCAAGACGTTGAGACGAACCAGCTAGGATGGGATTTGGTGGGCCCTCTCGCAGGCGTAGCTGTTTCGGCTCTTGCGAAGCTTCGCCAGAAAAGCGGACAGCGATGGAAACCCTTGCCGTACGCAAGGCAGGCCTCGGAAGCTGTTTCTCATAACCGAACCTCAATGCTTGATTGTACCGTGCGGTGTAATCGTGGACGCGATACGATGGGCGAAGGAAATTGTGAAGGCTATTGACGACCGCTGGCCGTGAGCACGTGAGGTCGTCGTGGCCCGTCGGGGGAATTAGCAGTGCACGAAAACTACGAAATTGGTCCGATGCAATGTGAATACTGCGGAAACACGACTTCATTCACCGTCGTTGCTGAGGATTTTTCGGGAGTCGTGACGCATGAGTTTGAACACCCAACGCCTTGGGGAGTAATGGACGACTCGGTTTCACGTGGTTGGGTGCACCGCATGCTGATCTGCCCAGTGTGCAAAAAAGCCAGCTTTGACAGGGTTTTCACGCACGACGGTGAACCGGAGGAAGTGGAGCTTCTATATCCACAGCCGGTTGTAATTCCAGCAGGCTTACCTGACAGAGTCGCGAAAGAATATGGCGACGCCCTGAAAGAGAGGATGCGAAATCCCAATGGATATGCGTCTTTACTCGGCCGCGTACTGGATGCTGTCTGCTCCGACAAGGGGATCCCCGGCGAAACCGCTGAGGGCAGGCCAATCTTCCTACGCAAGCGTCTTGACCAGCTGATCACGCAAGAGGGTCTCGCGAAGGTTCAAGGCGCAACGGGATTGCGCAACGTCGCGGCGCATGCCGATCTTGGCGGTCTCGTGCCCGAAGATATTCCGTACCTTGAGGCCCTGATCAGGTACGTCTTAGATCACCTCTATGTGATCCCGGCAATCAATCAAAAAGCCGTTGCTACCGAACAGGCCCGGAGGCAGGCGGCAAAACCCTGATCACATCGCGCTATGACCACCCGCTCTGCCGCTCAGATGCCAGGAACGGGCTTGTTCGTATAGACAAGGGGGCAACCCTTTGTCGGTTTGGCCGTTCGATGCTTCTTGAAATACTCGCATTCGTCGGTCACCTGACACACTTCACAGCGGGGTTTGAACTTGTCACCCAAACAGATTCCTCGTTCAAGCCCAAGATCGACGCTCTTTACCTGCCCATAGCATACGAAAACGATATCGATGTACCGAATGGAATGCCCCGTGGCTGCTGCGAATTGCTCTCCTTGTCGGACTACGGCCTCAGCGTCTGAATCATTCCTGATCTGTTCGCGTGGAATAAGTCCAAGCCTGTAGAAGATGCGGGACACCACAATGTCCGGTTTCATCACTGGTAATCCGATGACCATCATGAAATGGTATGGGGCGATTAGGCCCATCCGGCTGAAGCGCGCCCGAAGGTCATTTTTCAACCGGAGCCAGTTCTCGTTGCTCCGTTGCGCCTGAAATGAATCGACATAGTTGTGAAACGAACCGTACTTCTTAACTACTTTCTTGAACTCGCGTGCGTTCAGGATGCAAGCTCTGGCCTTCGCTTCGAACTTAATCATGTCGGGATCGGCGAGGATCTGCTTCAGCTTGGCGTCATCGTATTCCGCGACCACGGTGAAATGCGGGAACCACTTGTTTATCGTAGGGATTTTTTGGGTGACCGTGTTGGCCGTGAAACCAGCGTAGTAGATGATGTGAACCAGCTTCTGATAGCACTCATTATCCGAAAAACGCTTGCCTTCGACGTGTTTACATTTATCCAAGGCTGCTTGTACGTCAGCACGCGGCATCGAACGTGAGGCCTCATCCAGAAGGCTACTTTCCACCCGCTCGAATATGCTCTTGTAATTGCGCATGGAGCCTCGTTTCACTTTGGCGCTAACGAGCCAGCGACCTTGCCATTGAGAGAGATGGTGGACCTGGCCGGGATCGAACCGGCGACCTCTTCCATGCCATGGAAGCGCGCTCCCAGCTGCGCCACAGGCCCACGTGTGGAGACAAAAACTCCTGAGCCCGACAAGTCGGGATCTGGGGGAAGTACCAAATTCATTTTCGCCCACATTTCCGGGATAGTCAACGCGCGCTGCGATAAACCACGAAGGACACTAAGGATCACGAAGGAGAGCTTCTGCCATTCACCTTCGTGGAACTTCGTGTCCTTCGTGGTTGATGAATTTAAGTTGCTATGCTGATTCTTCTGTTTGTTTCCACAGGCCGGTTCTGGCATAATTGATCGTGCACCCCACCTGCACAAACTTTCAAACACAATTTAGAGCGAGGAAGAGATGCCAGCAAAGTACATCTTTGTGACGGGCGGAGTTGTGTCTTCTTTGGGCAAGGGCTTGGCCGCGGCCTCCATCGGTTGCCTGCTGGAGAGTCGCGGGTTGAAGGTCAACCTGATGAAGTTCGATCCCTATCTCAACGTCGATCCGGGCACGATGTCGCCGTTTCAGCATGGCGAAGTTTTTGTAACCGATGACGGCGCCGAAACCGATCTCGATCTCGGCCACTACGAACGCTTCACCCACGCCAAACTTTCTCGCGACAACAACTGGACCACTGGCCGGCTCTACGAGCAGATCATCGCCAAAGAGCGCCGCGGCGATTATCTCGGCAAAACTGTTCAGGTGATTCCGCACGTGACCAATGAAATCAAGGCGGCCATGAAGAAAGTGGCGCAGGACGTGGATGTAGCGATCGTAGAAATTGGGGGCACCGTGGGCGACATCGAATCGCTGCCGTTCATGGAGGCGATCCGGCAAATGCGCCAGGAACTGGGCCGCGAGGATACTCTATTCGTTCACGTGACGCTGGTACCGTTCATCGCCGCGGCGCAGGAATTGAAGACCAAGCCTACGCAACACTCGGTGAAGGAACTTCTCAGCATCGGAATTCAACCCGACATTTTGCTCTGCCGCACTGACCGCTTCCTGGCGAAAGAGCTTAAGTCGAAGATTGCGCTCTTCTGTAACGTGCAGGAGGAAGCGGTGATCACGGCCAAGGACGTGGCTTCGGTGTATGAAGTGCCGCTCGTGTTCGCGAACGAAGGTGTGGACACGCTAGTCCTGAAGTATTTGCGCATGGAGGCGAAGGATCGCGACATCTCCAAGTGGGAAGACATTGTGCACCGTGTGTACAACCCGAAAGATACAGTAACGATTGGGATTGTCGGCAAGTATGTCGAGTACGAAGATTCTTACAAATCACTGAAGGAAGCGCTGGTGCATGGCGCGCTGGCGCACAATCTGAAACTTCAATTGAACTGGATCGAAGCTGAAGGGCTGGAGGCTGACGACGCGAGCGTTGAAGCCCAACTCGAAGGCTACGACGGGATTCTTGTTCCCGGGGGTTTTGGCAAGCGCGGCATCGAAGGCATGCTGATCGCGATTCGTTATGCGCGTGAGAATAAAGTTCCTTACTTCGGAATCTGCCTGGGAATGCAGACGGCTTGCGTTGAATTCGCCCGCAACGTGGTTGGACTGGAAGATGCCAATTCCAGCGAGTTCGACCAGGCGACGCCGCATCGCGTGATCTACAAACTGCGAGAGCTTCGCGGCGTCGAAGAACTTGGCGGCACCATGCGTCTGGGCGCATGGACTTGCAAGATCGAACCCAATACGCTGGCGCACAAAATTTATGGCAAGCTTGAGATCAGCGAGCGCCATCGCCATCGTTACGAATTCAATCGCGAATACGAAGAGCCGATGGTAGCGGCAGGTCTGCGAATCTCTGGCTCGACGCCCGACGGCACTTACGTAGAGATGGTGGAATTGCCGGACCATCCCCATTTCATCGGCTGCCAGTTCCATCCCGAATTCAAGTCGAAGCCCTTGGAGCCCCATCCCTTGTTCAGCACATTCATCGCGGCGGCGTATGAGCACGGTTCGAAACGGCGGGCAGTAAAAGAGACTGCCGCGGTGGAAATGTTTCACCGTCCGGACAAAGTAGCGCGAAGGTAGCACTAAAGGAGTGAGGTTCACCACAGAGTCACAGAGACACGGAGAAGGCAAAACTAATGAAGTAGATTTCTCCGTTTCTCTGTGTCTCCGTGGTGAAATGATTCCTGGTGAAATTGTTGCCCACATCCTTCCAAGTCGGCGACGTTCGTATCGGCGCGGGAGATCTGTTCTTGATTGCCGGCCCTTGCGTGATCGAAAGTGAAGCGCACGCTATTCGCATGGCCGAGATCATAAAGGGAGTCACGAAAGCGCTCGGTTTTCCGTTTATCTTCAAGGCCAGCTACGACAAAGCCAATCGCACTTCGATTCGCAGTTTTCGCGGGCCCGGAATCAAGGAAGGCCTGCGCATTCTGAAGAAAATTAAGGACGATCTGCAGCTTCCGGTGCTATCAGACGTGCACGAAGTGGCCGATGTGGGCAAGGTTGCAGAAGTGGTCGACGTGTTGCAAATTCCCGCGTTTCTGTGCCGCCAAACAGATCTGGTAGTCGCGGCTGCGCTCAGCGGGCGCGCCGTCAACATCAAGAAGGGCCAATTCGTTTCCCCCTGGGACATGCGGCACGCGGTAGAAAAATGCAGAGAGGCGGGCAACAGTCAAGTCTTTCTCACCGAGCGTGGCTCGAGTTTTGGCTACAACAATCTGGTCGTCGACATGCGTTCGCTCGCCATCATGCGCAAGTTTGCGCCAGTGGTTTTCGACGCGACGCATTCCGTCCAGCTCCCTTCTGCGCAAGCTGACGATGGGAGTCCGGCGGTCAGCGGCGGTCAACCTGAATTCATCCCGGTGCTGGCGCGCGCCGCAGTCGCCGCCGGTGTGGATGGGGTTTTCCTCGAAGTGCACGACAATCCCAAGGTCGCGAAGTCCGACGGAGCGAATGCGCTGGAATCCACTAAGCTGCGTGAATTGCTGAAAGAACTGCTGGCAGTGAGAAAAGCGCTGGATGTGGCGCACTCCACACCGTAGCTCGCGTTTGCCTTTCTCCGTGACGTAGCCTGCCCTGAGCGCAGCCGAAGGGTGACTCCGTGGTAGATTTGAATCTCCCCATGAAGGAAGTCGCCAACTGGGCCTTGAACGTCGCCACGATGCGCGGCGCGACCTATGCCGATGCGCGCATCGTCAGCCAGTGCAGCCGCATGCTCACCACGAAGAATGGCAAAGTGGGCAGCGCCTCTGACGCAGAATCTGAGGGCATGAGCGTGCGCGTGATTGCCGATGGAGCGTGGGGATTCGCGGCCTCGGAGGATTTGTCGCGCTCCGGCGTTGAAGCCACTGCGGACCGCGCAGTCGAAATCGCCCGCGCCTCGGCGCGAGTGAAGCAGCACAATATTTCTCTCGCTCCAGAGAAACCTGTGACCGCCGAGTGGGTCACGCCGCATGTGATCGATCCATTTTCGATTTCCGTCGAGCAAAACATTTCGCTGTTGCTGAACATCGACTCAGAGCTGCGCTCGGTTGCCGGCGTCACTTTGGCAGAAACCAACCTCAACTTCAATCGTGAGGAGCAGTGGTTCGTCTCATCGGAAGGAACTGACATCCATCAGGCCAAGTATTCCGCTGGCGCGGGCTATACCGCATACGCGTTTGCGGGAAACGAAATTCAGAAACGATCGTATCCAAATTCATACGGCGGACAGTGGCAAAATAAAGGCTACGAGCTGATCGAAGAATTGAAACTCGTCGAGAACGCGCGCCGTATCGCGGAAGAAGCCGTTGCTTTGCACCATGCCGACCAGTGCCCGGAAGGCACGTTCGACATCATTCTCGACAGTTCTCAGTTGGGCTTGCAGATTCACGAATCTATCGGGCACCCCATCGAACTCGATCGCGTGCTGGGCATGGAGGCGAACTTCGCCGGCACGTCATTCTTGACGCTCGACAAATTGCGCACGCTGCGTTATGGCAGCGAAATCGTAAACGTGGTTGCTGACGCGCGTCAGGAGCACGGACCGGGCCTGGGGACTTTTGGCTTCGACGACGAAGGCGTCCCCGCGCAGTGCACGCCGATCATCACTAACGGATTATTCACCGGCTATCTCAGTTCGCGCGAGACTGCGCACACCATTGGCGAGAGCCGTTCGGGAGGAACGTTGCGCGCCGAAGGCTGGAACCGCCTGCCCATGATTCGCATGACCAACATCAGCTTGCTGCCCGGCGAGAAGCCGATGACACTCGATCAAATGATTGCCGCCACCGATCACGGCATTCTGATGAAGACCAACCGTTCGTGGTCAATCGACGATCGTCGATACAATTTTCAATTTGGCTGCGAGATCGGTTGGGAGATCAAACATGGCAAGCGTGTGCGCATTGTGAAGAACCCGTCGTATTCCGGCATCACGACCGAGTTCTGGAATTCGCTGGACGCGATCTGCTCCCGCGATGAGTGGACCCTCTGGGGCACGCCGAATTGCGGCAAGGGACAACCGCAACAGGTGATGGGCACTGGCCACGGAGCGGCGCCCTCGCGATTTCGGCAGATCAAAGTGGGAAGCGCTTATAAGGGAAGCTAGTTCACCACAGAGACACAGAGGCACAGAGAAGAGCAAGAACCAGCCGATGCTAACCCAAGAACGTGCCGCCGACCTGTTCGATCGAATTCGGAGGCTCTCGTCTGCTGATGAGGTTGAAGTTCTTTTCTCAGGCGGACGCTTTGCACTGACCCGGTTTGCTAACAGCACGATTCACCAAAACGTCGAGGACGAAAATCACATCGTTTCCGTGCGCACGGCGTTTGGCGGACGCACGGCTCGCGCTTCTACTAACAAGTTTGACGACGATAGTTTGCGGCGAGTAGTCGCATCGTCAGAAGCGCTGGCTAAGGTGCAGCATCCCGATCCTGACTTGCTACCCATGCCGGACTCGGCCGATGCTGCCGGCGGCGCGAGCGAGTCGCCCGTCTCCACACAGGCCGTGCCATCCCGTTATTTCGCCGAGACTGCCGCCATCACGCCCGAACTCCGCGCCGAGGGCGTAAAGAAGATCGTCAATGTTGCACAAAAGTACAAACTCACCACCGCGGGCATTTTCTCCAGCGCCGAATCTGTCGAAGGTATCTTCAACTCGCGCGGCTTAAGCAAGTGGCATACGCAAACGCTGGCCGAAGTTTCCATCACTATGCTGGGCGCCGACTCCTCCGGATGGCAGAAGGCCAACTCGCCCGACGTGACCAACCTTGATCCGCTGCGAATGGCTGAGACTGCGGCGCAAAAGGCGCTCGACTCGGCGCATCCCGCGGAGATCCCGGCAGGGAAGTACACGGTAATTCTCGAGCCATCCGCCGTCCTCGACATCGTTGGCTTCATGTTCTGGGATTACTCCGGCATGGCGATCCTCGACCAGCGTTCGTTTCTCACCGGACGCATCGGCAGCCAGTTGTTCGGCGAGAACATCACGATCTGGGATGACGTTACGCATCCGCTCCAAACCGGCTCTCCCTTCGATGGCGAGGGCATGCGGCGGCTGAGCCTGCCGCTGGTCGAGAACGGAATCGTCAAGCGTGTGGTCTATGCGCGGGCCACCGCTGAGAGAATGATACGCTCCGAACATAAAGATAAGGTTGGGCCCATCGCGCCCACCGGCCACGGATTTCCTCTGCCCAACGAAATGGGAGAGATGCCTCTCAACATTGTGTTTGCGACTCCGAGCAAGCCGCAAACGCTAGCAGAGATGATTGCTTCCACCGAGCGCGGCATGCTAGTTACCAGGATGTGGTACATCCGCGAAGTCGATCCCTACGAAAAAATTGTTACCGGCATGACGCGCGACGGAACGTTTCTGGTGGAAGACGGAAAAGTTAAACAGGGAATCCGCAACTTTCGGTTTAACGAGAGCCTCATCCACATGCTTTCGAACGTCGAGGCCATGAGTGTACCGCTTCGTTCCTGCGGCGAAGAGTCGTTCGACATGGTCGTGCCTGCCATGAAGATCCGCGACTTTAATTTCACCGAAGTGACGAAATTCTAGTACCCAGCATTCAGCCTTCAGCATTCAGCTACCTCAGGCTCCTATTAGGCTAAATGCTAAGTGCTGAATGCTGAGTGCTGGCGCGTGCCGGTAGTGGCGCACTCTTGCTGGGTTAAATTCCCTCTAATCCACTCATCTGCAAGCAGTTAGCACCCTTTTGTTCCATGACTTCGGTAACTTTGCACACCTGATTCCTGGGTGTACGCTGCCCATAAGTCCCGCAGAAATCCAGATGCGCGGAAAGGCGTGCGCGCACTGGAAGGAAGGTTCGTTAAAGACGGTGTCAGGCGAAGCAGCAGAGGAGCAACTGGCGACGGATCCGCAGACGATGGATCCGCAGGCGCAGACTGCGATCAAGCACTATGCCGAAATGCAGAGTGCTCCGCGGTTTCCCTTGCATCTGCCCGTGGAGTTGCAATCGCAGAGCGGGGCTTGCGCGGCCGAGACGCAAAACATCTCCGCCAACGGCGTACTCTTCGCGATCGATCGCGACGTGCCGGTGGGCTCAATCGTTGACTTTACCATCCTGCTTCCCGGAGACGTCGTGGGTTCCCGTTGTGATGTGCAGATTGACTGCCACGGCCGCGTGGTTCGCAGCTTTGAAGACAAAGGCCGGCGCGGCGTTGGCGTGGTGATTGACGAATACCACTTCGAGCGAGCATAAGGTGCAAGAAAACTGATGGCGAGCACTTCGGTCAGTGCGGGAGAAAATCACGGCGCACACGCGGGGAACGGCTCCGGCCAGTTGATCCGCGTGATCCTGGCCGATACTCAAGCCATCTTCCGCGCCGGCCTGCGCAAGATATTCGCCCTTGAAGACGACATTCGCGTGGTCGCCCAGGCCGAGACGCTGCCTCAGACCCAGTCAGCGGTGACAAAGTTCTCTGCGGACATCCTGATCTTCGAGTCGGCACTGGCGCCCAATCCGGTTGAAACCGTAACGGAACTCCTGCGCCAGTCCCCGCAACTGAAGATCGTAGTGGTTACTCCAGGATCCGACGAGCAACTCACGCTCGATCTATTTCGCCGCGGCGCTCACGGCATCCTGTCGCGCGAAGTCGAACCGGAGATATTGGTTGACTGCCTGCGCAAAGTTGCCGGCGGCGAACCCTGGCTCGAGAGCCAGGCCGTCCATTGGGTAATGGAAGCCTATCGCGGCCACAGCTTGCGCCCCTCCGGAGCGCGGCCCAAGGTCCAGCTCACGCCCAAGGAAACATTGATCGTTTCCTCCGTGACCCAGGGCATGAAGAACAAAGAAATCGCGGTTCGCGTGGGGACGACCGAGCAGGTGGTGAAAAATTATCTGCGCAAGGTGTACGACAAGCTCGGCGTTGCGGATCGGCTCGAACTTGCGCTCTACTGCCTGAGCCATCACGTCGTTGATGGTGTCAAGCCGCCTCCGGTTCCTGCCACTAATCAACAAGTCGGTGATCCGGTGATTGCTTCCTCAGCTCGCGCAGGGGCGGGTGCAACCGCGTCCACTGCATCGCCGAGCCCAGCCAGTCAAGCTGTGCCCGATCTGACTCCGCCCGAAAAACTCAACTAGCAGTTGTCCGCGTTCGCTGCTTCCGGGTGTCGTTCTCGAGGATGTTGCTGCCGATTTGCGCTCGCGCGTCTCGGTCCATAGAATGAACAGAGGCCGGGTTGGTTCTGAATGCAGCCGACTCGGCGCGACGCGATAGCCCTCCGGAAAAGCTGTCGCCCCTCCCAATTTTTCCGCCGGAGAGATGGCCGAGTGGCTGAAGGCGCACGCTTGGAAAGCGTGTTTACTCGAAAGGGTAACGTGGGTTCGAATCCCACTCTCTCCGCCAGTTTTCAAAATCACAGCCAAACATGCGGGTTCCGTGATCCGGTTACTATTTTTTCCGGGTTGCGGTTACTAAATCGTGGAATTTCCACTCCGACGCAGTATTGAAGAGTGTGGAGATTTCATGGCAAACCGTGCTGTAACCCTATATCTTCGGATCAAAACCGCTGACGGCAAGAAGCCCTTTTGCAAGCCTGTCTACCTCGCCAAAGGCCGTCTCAAACCCCTCTACGCGCTCGTTGACGGCGAACCTGAGCATCGCCCGGAGGGAGTCTATTACATGCGCTTTGGTGGTGACAGCGGCAGACAAGAGATGGTGCCGCTTGGGAATGACCCCTATTTGGCGTTGGATAAAGCCGCCGAACAAGAGCGTTGGCTGCGGGATCGGGAACGGGGCGTAGTGACTCCTATCCCGGAAAACCCAAAGCAGGAGAACGGTCGCCGGACGTTTGACTCGGCGGTCGAGCAGTATTTCAAGAACCTTGAATCGCAAGGCAAAGATCGGAAGACGATACGAGCGTATCGGGTCGCTCTGAGGGAGTTCCGTGAGTCTTGTTCCAAGCAGTTCTTAGACGAGATTTGCAAACAAGATTTGTTGGACTTTATGGGATGGCTCCGCATCCAACCTGCCAAACTGCGGAAGGACGGTAAGCCCCGAAAGGCTCGGAGGTCTGGCGATCCGAATCGGACATACTTCAACAAAGTGAATAACGTTGTCATTTTCTTGAGTGCAAACGGAATCAACCGCCTGCTCAAGAAGTGTCAGTATCCGAAGTTCGCTGAAAAGCCAGTGGTCTTCTACGACTCTGCACAGGTCAAGACTCTTTATATCGCTGTAATCGACGAAGAAGAACGGTTCACGTTGGATTATTTTCTAAAAACCGGGGTTCGCGACGGTGAGGCGGCCCATGCGGAATACACAGACGTGAAAGACGGGTTTCTGAATATCGTGGACAAGCCACATCTTAAATGGCATCCGAAGCAGTGGCACATTCGTCGCATCCCGATCCCCAACGACCTCGTTGTAGCAATTGCCGCACGCCAAAAGAAAAATCCCGGCTGCAAGCTGATTTTTCCAAATGGAGTGGGGAGGCCGAACCAGCACCTGCTTCGGGTAGTTCAACGCATCGCAGAGCGGGCGGGGAATACGTTCCATGCCGATCTCCACACATTCAGGCGTACCTACGCCACCCTCTTCTCAGGTACGACGAAAATCCAGACGATTCAATATCTCCTTGGGCACAAGGACATCAAGACAACCATGCGTTATCTCGGAATTCCAGATTTGAATTCGCCCGAGACGAGACGTGCAGTTGAGGAGACCTTCAAAGAGTTCACTGCGCCTCAGCCCACCGCTCCAACTATTGTTGAGTCGCCAATGAAATGGCATCATCGAAAGCGCCCCCGCTGTTCGCAACGTGCCCCTCGTAACTTTCCTTTAAGGACATCTTCGCGCCATTAGGTTGAGTATTAGTAGTTGTGAGCCTAATTGCCGACCTCCGAAATCGCAGCACTGCACTGACTTCAGCCGAGGTCTGCGAGTTGATTAACCTGCACCCAGTGACGCTGAGGGACTGGACACGGGCGGGGCGAATCCCGGCATACCGAATAGGTCGAGAATATCGCTACGACCCTGCTGCGATTGCTAACTGGCTGCAAGAACGGGAAATCTCTCGGTGTCCAGAGCGGTCCCAGAGGCGCTTACCAGCATTCCAAGGCATCCAGACAAGAAAAGCAGCCTAAGCAGTCCGAAGTGTTGCCTGAAAGGGAGGGCTGGCAATTGGACATCGGCAGCCCCCGTGAGCCAGTTTGATCTCAGCCCGTCACTTTAACCGACGAATTACATTACCCCGACAGACCCGAAAGACAACAGCCTGAAAGTGCCATTGCGAGGCAACCCCCGCAGATCATGGAAGGTCCGCATAGGAACCAAAACCGAGAATCCACATAATCAATCCAACTTTATCTTTCTCTCTCGTTTTCTTCAGAAGAGCCGCTATGTGCTGGTCAACTCTCTGGCGGCTCATGTTTAGCTTCGCGGCGATTTCTTTGTTGGAGAATCGTGCCATGATGCAAAAAAGGATATCCCTTTGGCGGCCCGTCAAAGTGTTTTCGCGCTTCAGCCTTCTTTCAACCGCTCGAAGGTAAATCTGTCGCGTTTTTTCTACATATTCCTCGTTTGGGAACTTTGGTGGAGCCTTTGAAATCATCCCCTCTTCCCAGCGAGAGCGGTCTATGGTCTTTCCTTGCGGCTCCGATTTTTTCCTTCGCTTTTGCGCCATGGCTCATCACCCTTGAAGTCACGGGCCTTTCACGGTGCGCTGTGACAATCGTAAACCTGAAAAACCGTAAATCGGACGTGCGCGGCTCGATGTTGACCGTGAGCAAGTCGTCCTTGACCGCCGTTCTGGGTTGAGCCTGACTCAGGTCGCGAACAAGCATCGCATTTCGCGGGCCAGCGTCTGCCGATTGGTGAAAGAAGCCAACGACCGTTCCATCCCCGCTGTTCTCGTTCCTGCTGTTGAATTGGCGCAGCGAGTTGGAGCCGGACAATGATGTCCGGAACACAAGGCACACCAATCAGAGCTTTCGTGGATGAAGGCTATTCGAAGGTGTTCATCGTCTGCGGGGAGGGTGCGTCGTCGAGAAAATGCCTGATCTGCGAGCAAGTCTTTTCGCGGCAGGAGTCATTTGAGCATTCCAAGTTACCTTGCCAGCCGCTAGCTTCTACTGCGAATTGAATTTCTCGATGCACGGTTTGAAGGAGGGAACGCCTGTGGTGTCGAACTTCCAGTTCAGGTTGAACGGCGTCATCATCACGCATATAAAGGTGCGCCCGGTCGTCATCGACGGAACGACGAACGCTTGGGAACTTGTCGCCTGTGACGAAAAGCTAGGGGAGTTCGCCGTTGACGACAACGACGGACTTGCCGATCCTGCGCTGTCGCGATTCAGCCTCGAAGTGCGAGATGTGACGATTCCGCCGATTGAGCGGCGATTCCTGCCGAACAAGGGCTGGAAACGGATGAGCACGAGAGAATGCCTCGTACTGCTGGAATCGACTGGAGTTATTGAGACACGTTTCCAGAAAACTTGACTCAGGAACCGCTTCTGAAAAACGCGAATTAAGTCCGCTCAGTGCCTAATCCAAGCCGCACCATCCGCTTGGATGAACTGCTTCACGCCTCCCCTACCTGCTATTTACTGCCTCAAGCATCGCCGCTTTTGAACCTTCGGCAAATCTCTTTTGAAGCAACCGCGACAGCGGATAACCCAGTTTTGCGAGCATCTGCCGGAGGCGAGAAAACGCGAGGATGTCATACGAGACCTTATCTTCGTCCCGCTTCCATTCAACAGAGAATCGCTCTTCTCCGCTTTCTGCGTGTTCCGCCAACGTGCCGTAGGCAAAGCCAAATCGCTTTATTGGGTGTTCTTCATCGACGACGTAAACGATGCGACAGGCATTTAGCGAGTAGAACCCCAAGTGGTGTACGGAAACCGCTACGTCGGTGCCGACCTGTATCGGGGCACTCGGCCAATGGAGGTTCACCCACGGCATGCTGAACATTCGCCACGCTCGGATCGCTTCCAATGCCTGCTGCCATGCGATTTCGCCCCTGCCAAGCTCGATATGATTGTGATCCACGTTGTAACCCTTTGGCACGGCAGTAGCCGACGCTCCGACAGCCGAGTAAGAGAAGCCTGAGTCCTTCTGCTGCGAAATGAAGCGTCGAATTTCATCTTGCGAGGGTGCCGTCAGGCAGAACACGTCAGCCGTTTCTCCTCAACTATTCGGTTGCAGCCACACGCCAGAGAAATAGCCCAAGGTAGCTTGCGGCAAGCGCAAGAAACAGTAGGGTCAGAAGCGTGTGTCCCACCACGAACATCGTTCCCTTAGGCCAGTCTGCGTGCGAGAAGTAGAATGCATCCACAAGAATCCGCGCAGTCCAGTAGAGCCCGATAAAGCAGGCAAGTCCCAAGGCAGCACGGTCGCCTCGGAGCAGTTCCTTGTGAAGCACCAGAGTCAGTGTGCCGAAAGCAATGATGGTCAACACCGTAAATCCACTCTGTACCCACAGCAGTTTCCGGTTGAAGGGCATCAACTGCCGCAAGTCTCGCTTCCAATCCAATCGGTATGGCACTTGAAAGCTGGCAAACAAGATCACGAAATGCGCAGCGCCAACCAGCCATAGATCGAAGTCGAAGAATCGCTCTGCGAGTGAGTTTGTCATAGGGCGTGGATCGCTTGCATGAAAGGAAGTATCACACGCAGCACAAACCACGGGTGAAAGAGCCAAAAGACTGGTGCCACAAGAAACACCATCATGAAACTCCAGCCAAGCACTCCCTGTCCGAGACCGAACTGCCTCCCGAACCGCGAACGCTCGATAGTCATTCCCGTACCTTGCAGCAAGAAATAGAGCGTGGGGAGACCATAGCCTCCGCGAGCGGGAACTGAGATGACCAAGTCATGGATCAACCCGGAGAACACGAACACGAAAAAGCCAGCCACGCCTACCCCCACCTTCCGATGGAGGGGATGAAATATCAACTCGTGTGCAAGTTGGCGGAAGCCGAGATTCCATCGCTTTCCCCAAAATTCAGCAAGGGATGTGGATCGGAGCGGTGCTGACATGATTCGTGTTGCTTGGACGCCGACGCTTTGCCACACGAGACCCACGATTTGGAAAGTGCCGAAGTGTAGCAACAGGATCAGACCCACCATACCGAACCAACCGCGCAGAAGGGGGTCACCTTGTGGAACGGATCGCGCCACAACCCAGAGCATCGCCGCGCCCAGAGTCGTTTCGAGGGTCGCCCAGAACCACGTTCTTGCTGGAGGCGACGTAGCTTTCTCGCTCTCGTCCAAGAACGCCTCGGCATCCATTCCCGGCCAAGCGAGAAGATAGGCTATGGAACGCCAAGCTGGATGTGCGACCCGTGCTCGTGCTTTCCACCAAGTCAGCCACTTGAGGCTGACGAAGATGGCGAAAGACAGCGTCCACATGAACGCCCAAGCTGACATCAAATTACGACAGGCAAAGGCGGTCAGAGGCAAAATCGAGATCGGGAGCCAGCCCAGCCACTGGGAGCTTTGCACGCGTTCAGCCGATTCAATCGGCTGTGCTCCACTTGTCGGCAAAGCGGTCACTCGCCTCCTGACAGTCGAATCTCATAGACGGTGGGAAGCGGATTTGGGTCGGTGCGAACAAAACTGCGAACCAGTTCGGTGCGGGAAAAGTGACCGAGACTCAGAATCCGGATGCATTCATCGGTCGCGCAACTCTCCCAAGAGGTACGCCGTCCCCACGGGAAGCAACTTGCTTCGATGACACGAACTGGAAGCTGCTCTCGAAGCCCAGTCTCAATCTGTTCGCGAAGCCATCGCATATAGTCGAGTTTCTGAGAGATCGCGATTTTTGGGTCTTCTCGGACGACGACACCGGGGAAATCGGGGATGTCAGACCGCAATGTGTGGATGTGCCCGTGTCCTTCGACCAGAATCTCGATGTCGAGTTCCATCAGCCGTTCGAGGCTCACGAGCCACTTTCTGCTGTCAACATCGGGATTGGGTGTCGCGAAATAGCTTCCCATGAAGGCATCACCCGCTAGCAATACTTTCTCTTTGGGGTCATAGAGAACGACGTGGTCGTCGCAATGACCGGGAGTAGCGATGACCTGCAAGTAGCCGGACTCGGTATCGATGGTCTCGCCCAACAGGTGGTAGGGCTGCGTCAAATTCGGAGGCTGTCCGATTATCGTGGCTCGTACCCACGGAAGCTTCTTGAATGGCGTCAGGAACTGGGCGGTCATCTCCGAAACATAGACGGGAGCACCTATCAGGTCGGAAAGCCAGTTCAGGTTGCCGACGTGCTCCTCATGGGCGTGAGTGGCGATGACTTTTGTGATCTTTGGTTTTATTCGGCGAAGGTGCCTCTGAAGCGACCAGCGCATCTTGGGCGAGCCGGGATCGACCGCCACTCCATCGTAGAGCACGGTCGTGAACAGTTCGCCAAACAGCAACGGAACCGTATTGGGTAAGAACCCATTCAGAAAGAAAATGGTGAGCTTGCCATCCAGCAGGTCGAGCCGCTTGTGATACGTCCGGGCAAAAATGCTTACTCGTTGTATCGCAGCTTTAATTCCTGCCCACAGTACAAGCGGCAAGCGAATGAAGAAGCCTAGCGTGTAGCACGACCAGAATGCTCCCAGTCGAGCTTGCCGCCGCACTGCTTCTGGTTTTGCGACTCGGCACGCACCGCCTCGGCACTTGCTGAGCGAATATCGGTTTGTCGCTACAAAACCATAGAGGAGCCGCCCTAGATTCCGGAACGGGAACCACTGCCCCAGCATGCCGATGATCCATGTGGACGGGAACAAGCGACCGAGACTCGCGACAGCATCCCAGCCGACGAAGATTGCGCCTTTAGGAGTGACGATGTGCAACTGCCGTAGGCATTCCTCCAATCTGAGTCGAGAATCCACTGCGGACAAGACCTCCACACTGATTGGCAGCGGAAGAGTCTTGTTCTTGTGGTCGAGAGTTTTCAACCACGCCACGCAAGCCTGACAAATCTCGCATTGTCCGTCATAGAGAACGCGATACTGGGTCGCCGCCAGTGTGTTATCGGGTATTACCGCGATCTCCGCTAGGGATTGCTCAGCCATGGGAGTTGGAGAGATTATGCACTTCTGACCGCAGGCTTCCAAGCGGTGAACGAGGCACGTCTTCGAAATTTCCAAGGGTTTCCCCTGAATCACGTGCGCTTGGGGCGGTTCCGCGATGGCGAGCGGCGTGCCGCGTGCGTGGTCACAAACTTGTGAGCCATGCCTAGCAAGTCCCGCAGGACATCTGGAGTGACACGAGAGAGACGAACCAGTACGGAACTGTAGGCGAGATAGTGGTCGGTTACGTAGTAAACATCGGGAGCGGCTCCGAGCAGTTCCGCGCGGTCGTCGAAGCCGACGCGAACCGCAAGCGAACCCGGCTCAGCCGAGCGGTGAGTAGGCACGCACGCCAAGAGCTTCCCGCGAATCTTGAGCGCGGGTGCGCCGTATGCCGTGCTCTCCTTCACGCCCGGCAGCGCCAAGCCTATCTTCCGCACGGTGTCGAAGTTAACTGCGTTTCTCGGCATGATGGAGTGTCATTATCTGCAAGAGCAGGAACCTTTTCAAGGCAGGCAGGAATCGCTATGTGATTGAAAAACGCCTGTGGTTCGAAGGCTATTTCCAGAGCCCATGTTTTTCTCTCCGTCTCATGCCTGTTTCTCAGGCTGGCTTGGATGCCGAAGAGGAGTCCGCCCGGTATACCTTTTGGACTTCAAACTCAAATGAACAACGTGCGGTTTACTGGGACGATTTGTGCTGTCCGCTGAGTTGGAAAAGAATCGCTGCCAATTCAGACAGGGTGCTCCGCAAGAGTTCGATTTGTTCATCTGACTTCCGCGTGCCAATTTCGCTCGGTGTCCAAGAGACTACGAAGTCAACTGGAACAAAGCAGTTGACTTGCGCTTCAAAAGCTCTTTGTAGAAGGTGGCGGTCAGTCCACACATTTGGATCAGATCGCAACTCCTTCAGCCGAGTCTGGTCGAGGGGCTTCCCGTGAAAGTGCTTCGCGAATTGGAGAGCCTTTAACCATTTTTCTTCAGCGTGGTTCGCGTCAATCGCCCCACTGTTCCAAACTGCGGCTGGCTGATAATCGAAGCGCGAGAAGTGGGGACGAATATTGACGTGTAGTTCCAGATGCGACCGTCCTGCAATTGCCGCCATCACTGTGGGGGTGTCTTTCGATCCACGTGCAGAATCGAGCAGTTGGTCAGTCTGCCAGTGCGTACGCCAGCCAACCACCAGCTTCAAGTAGAGTGCATCGTTCTCCCAAGTCGCCACGCCGAGGTTGCCGATAAGCACCGATTGGTTTGCCAGCAATATGTCGTAGTCCAAGCCACCGCGTTTCCGTTCCAATGTCGCGTTGTTGAACCTAGCATCCCATGCGGGACTAGCCAATAGCTTGTTGCAGCACCGCCCCAGCTTCTCGTCCATCAAATCATTCTGTAAAGAAAACTCCTCAACTCGAAATGCGGTGAAACCCGTCAAGCGGGAGTCTCTTTCCAGAAATGATTTGAAATCACTCATGATCGGATCGTAGCTAGCCTCTTCCGGCAGCGAATTCGCAATGGCGTAAACTTCCTCCCAAGAGAATGAGATCAAAACTGCCGAGACACCTTTCGCGTCCAGCCCTCTTCGATAACGCTCCAGTTGATCCCGTCCTGCGCGATGGTAAAGTTTGCTTTCAACAACAAGAGCGAGGCCATTTCCCTTTGCGTTGCGTACCACAATCGTTGCATCGACTCGGCCCCGGAGATCGAGGTCTTCGGATGGGGCTTCCTCCTGTGCGGCCTTTGACTGTGGTGTTAGTTCGATGACGATTGCGTGCTGCACGCCCAGCCCCGGAAACGATTGAGGAGTGATGTCTCGCTCTAGAGAAAACTCGACAGCTTCAGGCCACTCTGTAAAGAACCGTTTGATCGACCTGCCGAACTCTGGTTTCGTGTCGCAGGCACGAGAAAACACTAAGTCGAAGAATCCGCGTAAAAGAATCGAACTCCACGGCGACCGACTGGCTGCAATCAAGAATGCGCGAGTCGTGTTGTTTTCGTTTTGGGCACTATCACCAAAGTGCCAAAACAGATTTAGATTGCGATGACTGCGTTCGAAGTTCATGGCGTTTCAGTTCCCTCGTGCCAAGCTCGATGGCGTCTAGGGAAGTGACTAGCCCTAACTACAACAGCTACTACTTCCTATCCGCCCAATGCTGACAGCCAATCATACGAGTTTGTGTGACCGTCATCACTCTTCGGCAGAGCATGACTGCTGTTCCTAGCTCAGAATCGCACTAGAGCGGACACTGAATCCCGCGTTGGATGCTTCGCCTCCGTACTTGACTGCTGACATTTGGCTGCGAACAAATTTCAAGCCCTCTCTCAAGTGTTCAATCCTCATGATTGGCCCACCATCGAGTGCTAGCTGCCCCGCAAGGATGTAGCTTTCTCGAAGCTGGGCGAAAGAGAGCCCTTCGGCTTCACCAGCCACCCTTTCCAACAATGCGGCATTAAACGCGCCACGGCTCAAGTGATGGAGGTAACCTGCGCACAGGTCACGGTCGGGAGGGCGAAAAGCGACAACTCGGTCAAACCTGCCGGGACGCTTGAGGATTGCCGCATCCAGCCTCGACGGGTCATTTGCCGTTGCAACCACGATCAGGCCCTCTTGGGTGCCGACGCCATCAAGGCAATTCAAGAAGTGCTGAAGCGTTATTCTAGGCCGCTGATCGTCCTGCCCCACGAAGGCTCGGTCTAGGTCTTCGAATATGAGCAGCGATGGTGCGTTCCGAGCAGCTTCTTCGAAGAATCCATAAAGCGATTCGTTGTTCATGCACTCACTGCCAAAATCAAACGTCAGTGGCGTGATCGCTGGGTGCGAAGCCATGACTTTGATGACTGTGGTTTTGCCGTTACCCGGAGGGCCATAGAACAGATAGCCTCGCCGGAACGGGAGTCCGTGTTCCCGGAACCAGTGTTCGCGCCGAAAGAAGGACTCGAAGTCGTTCCTGACCAGTTGGACGATAGAGGGATCGAGCACAACTGAATCCCAGTCGTAGTTCGGGTTGAAGCGTAGATGATCTCCGCCCCATACGCTGACCCTCTTCGACGGCTTCTGAATCAACGCGAGCAGCCGATTGAGTACAGCAGTGGAGGAGGCACGGTTGACTATCAGCCAACCCTTCCACTTCGAAAACAAGCCCTGTTGAAAAGAGACGTAAGGCACATTGGCAATCACAAATGCTGTGGGTTCTCTCTTCATCCAAACTGCAATGGGGCAGTCCTGCCATTCGGCGTGCCAAGCGGGTTCGCGCTCCACTACGGAAGTTCCACGCCTACGAGATGGTGCAAGGGATATACGGGGGCTAGTCTCCCCGGCCATTTCCCAATGGTCGATCTCTGACCGGAACCGGGGCGTTTCGGCTTCGTCATCGAGCGGAACTCCAGCCAGCAAATCGCCGATGACAAGCCGACCAATCGGCAAGTCGATCTCGAACGTCAGCGTTTCGGCATAGGGGCAGCCCACAGCCTTCTCCAGCCACGACAAATGCGGCTCCAAGTAGTCGCGCATGGATGTCACGGCGGGAGCAAAGCGAATCTGCGTCGAATTCGTCATGAGAACACTGTAGTCGGCACGTGTGACAGGGGAGGTCACCGCGAGCGTCCTTGGGAAGCACAAATTGTAGTGACCTCGTATGACGCACGTCATTGCGACGATCCTCGCAGGCGGATACCCTATCGGGTGCGGTTCGCTCAATGGCACGTGGCGATCAACTAACGCGGCAGTGGAAACTCGTCCGACTCCTGAGCGGAAAACTGGGACGTTCGCTTGCCCAACTGCGTTCAGAATTGGGAGTGAATAAACGAACGGTGCAACGGGATATCGCGGGTCTGGAACGCGCTGGTTTCCCAATCGTGTCGGAGGCCAGAGAAGGGACGATCTTTTGGCATTTCATCGAGGGATTCTCGGCTGAATCGCCAGTCTCACTTACCCTGACGGAATTGATGGCTCTGTATTACAGTCGTGGGCTCCTTCGCCCTCTTCAGGGGAGTATCATCTACGACTCCATTGAGTCCGCGATGCAAAAAGTCGGCGCGACACTGCCAGCGCAGAGCCTGCGGCTCATGAGGGAATTGGAAGGAGCGGTGGCTGTCAGCACGTCGGGCTGGAAGGACTACAGCCGTTCCCGCGACATCATGGACAAACTGACCAAAGGGGTGCTGCACCGATACACGGCTCGCATTGAACACACGGCTGTCGGGTACAAGGAACCCGTTTCGCGGGAAATCGATCCTTACAAACTCTGGTACGTGAACAACGGTTTGTATCTGGTGGGGCACGACCATCGGAGCGACGATCTCAGGGTATTCGCGGTCGAGCGGATTAACTCGGTCTCGCTGACGAACCGCCGATTCGATCCCTCTGGCTTCGATTTCCAGAAGTTCTCGCACTCGGCTTTCGTCGTGATCGGGGGAGAACCGCAAGAGGTGGAGATCAGGTTTTCGAGAGACCAAGCGCCGTATGTTCGGGAACGCACGTGGCACCCCAGTCAGAGCACCGAGACCAAGCCCAACGGCAGCATCGTTCTGCGTCTGAGAGTTGCTGATTTGGGCGAGGTCAAGAGGTGGCTTATCGGCTTTGGCGCGGACGCGCTCGTTCTAAAGCCTGCCAGCCTTCGTCGCGAAATAGCCGCCGAATGCCATCGGATTGCGAGACACAGCCGCTAAGGGCAAATGCCACAGCCTAACCGCACGGCTGCCGAAGTCACTCAGCCAAGACTTGGTGTTGAGCCAATCGGTCGTATCGTGTTCGCGGTGGTTCAGTCATCAGGACGACCCTCTACCGAGACCCGGAAGCCCCCCAGAGCAGAAGCGTGCAGGGCTCACAGGTTTACCTTTGACTCGTGGCGCAAAGGATACCTTCTGCGGGCACGTCCTGTCCCGCAAAGCCCTCAACGCCCGCTCCTGACGCTGGCAGAGTTGGAGCCGTCTGCGATCACGAGAATCCATCTTTTCGGGCATTTTGGTGGCGAGAAGGTCAGCAAGAGCGCGAGGGAGAAGTATTTGGTTGTTTCTGAGCACAGCCTTCAAAAAATCGATCTCGCGCCGAATCCTGCTGAGCCGCACAGGCATTGGCGTCCGCGTTCCTTTCATGCTTTACCTTCCTTGAAACCTTGAAAAGTCTCCAGTGAGCTTGGCAAGGAATCACTGACGGGACAATCAGTGATGCGCCTACGTTCGCGTGTTCGCCTCCGTAACAATGTCAAAGGTGTCAAAGGGCGCGAGCCTAGCGTTGGGGAGAAACTTCTTCATGATTGCTGCACCCTCTACGTGCTTCGAGTGGATAATCACGATGCCTTTGAACCCTTGCTGTGCCATGAACCGAGCGACTTCCTTCCCGGTTCCCTTGAAGATGGAATTGTCGGCATGCATCCAGTGCAGGTCATGGTCGAGGAAGGCGACCTTGAACTCCTGCTCACTCAAAGCTCGCAGTGCCTCCTCTGCGTTCTTGGCAAAGACCGCTTTGGGCATACGCTGCCGAAACCACGAGATGCGATCCTCCGTATCCTCGACGACAAGAACAGGCCAGTCAGGTCTTATGTGAAATTGTTCGCGCGCGCTCTTTGCGGGTGCGGTTCCATACCATTGAGTGCCCATCACGACCTCACAGCAGATGTCCAGCCCAAGCGAATCCGTTGGACGGGAATACCGACACTGGCGATGTTAGAGGGCATCTTTGCGGTTAAAAAGTTACCCCGGTCACAGCACAGGGACGCTGAGCGGATGACCGTGATGTTTAGGTACTCTCGGCGCGACAGGGTAAGCCCGTCTTAGAAGATCATTCGGCTAGGCGTATCGCCTACCGCTGCTCTCCAGTAGCGCATCGTCTCATCGCTGATTGCGGGGATTGGTTTGTTTTGCTCGCCTTTGTAAATCTCAGACAAACACTCGAAGAATGCTTTCGCCTCGGATTCGAGTCCCAGTATCGTCAGGCACCTCAGGATTCGTGTGATCCGCAGATGATTATGGTTGCCGGGAGAGAGCCAGATGCGGGACTTAGAATCAAAAATGGCGGCAGGATTCACAACGATCTGCTCTCCTGATGACGCCTCAAGTCCGTAGAAATTCATCATGCGGAGGAAGGAATCCCGCAGCTTCTGTTGCAGGTCAGGACGGTTGCGGAACTTCAATATGGAGTTCTCCGTCAGGGTAGGCGCGGCAAGGTTGAATCCGCTTGCTTCCGGAAGCGGAAAGAGCCATTGGATATAGTCATGAACTGTTTCCAACTGATCGTCCGGCCACTGCTGAATCTCGCGAAGGGGACGACCACGATGATCTGCGCCATCGCCAGCGTAGAACCGGATGAGTCTGTCTTCTGCTGTCACTTGAGATTCCCGAAGTCCCGCATTGTAAACGGTCGGGACGATTACAAATCGCAGAGAGGACAGCTATCAGCCCTTGAAATGGTTCGAACCTTTACTCGGCGAACCATCTCCAGCGAAGCAAAACAGGGGGCGAAAGTCCGCGAAAAATGAGGGCACTCGCGAACCCCTTGCGAACCACCAACGAAAAAAAGGGATTTAGGCCCAAGAACACCCGCAAGGCTTGCCCCGTGTGGCTTCGTATCCTTCCCAAAGAACAAGCGGAACAATCGCTAAAGCCGCGACTGAATCAGCCCACGCCACATGCCAAAAGGCATTCACAACCAGTCCCGTCAAGGCGATCAAGGAAAGATACCCGCATAGTGCCGACTCTGCGGCGTCCGCTCTGAGGGCTGCGCTATCCGTCACTGCCGACAGCCGACGTTTCTCTCTCGCAAGCAGAGGCATGCACACGGCTGCGGCTATCAGAATGGCGATCCCCAGAGGCGTTGGCTTCGCCTCGTTGTATCCGAGCAACGCCATGACGGAAACTGCGACAACACAAGCAGCGAGGGCAAAAAGCAGCAGTCCTGCGATGTGGCCTGCTCTGCGCTCAGCATGCTCTTGCGCAGCATTAGTGCGGAACCTCCAGAACACGACGACCGCCGATGCGAGTTCGATGGCACTGTCTCCACCAAACGCAAGCAGTGCTGGACTCCTAGCCCGCCATGCCGCGAAGAGAGCGATTGCGGCCTCGGCGCTCATCCAAGCGATTGTGATTGCCTGAACTCGCTTGATGCGCCGGACGGTGGCTTGAGTTGCGATCTGCGGCATGCTAATTGTCTGCCGAGTTCTCCATTTTACGTGCCGAGGCTACAAGAATTTCGGAGGTGACACCCCAGCTTGTCACCTTGGTCTGGAGGTTAGACTTCCACGCCCCGGATGGGAGATAGTCCGAGAGTTCAATGGGATGGCAGCCGCCCACGATGCCCGGACTGAGCCGCCACAAGTGTTGCCAGCCCCAACAGACCACACGGGCGAAGGGAGACGCCCCGAACGTCATGCTTACAAGACAGAGCTTGCCTCCGGGAACGAGTACGCGGTGAGCCTCCGACAGCAGTTGCTCGATGAAGTCGGGTGCAAGCAGATCGAGGACGTAGGTCGAAACGAAGTGGTCGAAGGTGCCATCTGGCTCAGGCATACGCGGGGAATCGTCACTCTGATATACACGTGCGCGATCTGACCACGGCTTCAGACGCTCCACGGCAAGCGAAACCATTTTGCCGCTGATGTCGAGCCCGACGTAGCGGGCGTCAGCGGGCAGACGGTGTTGCAATAGACCTGCGGCAAATGCCCCCGTGCCACAGCCGAATTCGAAGACGGAATGCGCGGAGTCGAAACCAGCATGGGCGATCAGTTGGATAGTGGCGGGATTCTCGTAGAATCGTTGCCAATCTTGCGCAGAGCCAAGGCGGTCATAGAATCGCTTCGCCCCTGCGGGCGACAGATAACGACTCTTTGGCTCGCGAACATTCACACGTGAATCTTAGCAGTGACAGGTTTTAGCGCGTTTTTCCGTAAAGAACCGTTCGATTGGCGAAGAACTCGTGGGTTCAGTCGGCAACGCCCGAAAATGCGGCTCTGATTCGAGATGACAAGAGACAGAGCAACAATGCTCCGGCGATGATGACTCCTGTTGCCCCGTGCAGCAGGTCGCCTCGCACAATGTTGAAGATGTCGCCGAGGACTTGGATCGCGATGATTGCCACTGCTAGTCTCCATCCCCACCGCCGATGACGGAACCACCCTATTCCTGATGTGAGAAGTGCTGCACTCAGGAGCACGAATAGCAATCCGACCTTGGTGCCAAGAGGAGAAAGTTGCCGATAGGCCGCTTGGTTGAGCGTCCAAACGCGGTCGAGGACTGTGCCACGCCAAAGCAAAGTCGTGGCTGCAAGGCTCGCCATTGCTGCGCCGAAGAAAAGGAATACTCCAATCGCGACGAATCCGGTCGGTTTAGGTTTCATGATTAGCCCGCGTGAAATTACTTAGAGGAGCGACCTGATTCTCACACACGCGATCCTGCAAACTGGTTGTAGAGCCAAGCAAAAACCGCTCCGGCAATAAGCCCGTCCACGAATCCGTAGAGAGTCCCGACGATGACCTCTGCCACGCTGCTGTTGGCATGGTAGCCGGGATAGACCGACGCCATCGTCTGGAGGAATTGCTGACCATAATTAGCCCAGATCAAGTTCGCCAGACCCATGCCCAGCATCGCCACTCCCCACAGGATTCCCGATGCCACTGCTAGACCTTTTACGCTGATTTTCATGGCTTGCTCCTCTACTAAGATTCTACGACCTCTAGCCGACCGCCAGCCGTGCGGACGGACAGGCAGTCCTGCCTCGCGCATACAATGACGCCATGCAGGACCTCAGGGATCGAGTTGCTCTTGTGACTGGCGGTAGTCGCGGAATCGGAGCCGCAATCGCAGTCGCACTGGCTAAGGCTGGTGCCGATCTCGCCGTTAACTACCGTGAGCGAGCCGATGCTGCCAATGCCGTCTGCGGCGAAATTACAGGGACCGGGCGGAAGGCAATCGCGGTTCAGGCCGACGTATCGGTCGCCGCCGACGTGAAGCGCATGATCGGCGAGGTTGAAAGGCAACTCGGTGGGATCGCCATCCTCGTCAACAACGCTGCCATCGCCCATCCTCGCAAATTGGAGGAGATCACGGAAACGGAATGGGATGAAGTGCTCACTGTCAATCTCAAGTCGGTGTTCTTGGTGACGCAGGCGGTGATCGGCGGGATGCGGCAAAGAAAATGGGGACGGATCATCAACTTGTCATCGGTCGCAGCACAGACGGGAGGGGCTGTCGGGGCGCACTACGCCGCGTCCAAAGCGGGGATCATTGGGCTGACTCACTCCTGTGCCGCAGCCTTCGTAAAGGACGGAATAACTGTAAACGCCATTGCTCCGGCGCTGATTGAGACAGACATGGTGACCAGCAATCCAAACGCGACCCCGGCTCTGATTCCGATGGGACATTTCGGTTCAGTTGACGACGTAGCTTCGGTAGCGGTGATGCTGGCGATGAATGACTACATGACCGGACAGACACTTTCGGTGAATGGCGGCTGGTATATGAGCTAGATCACAACTCTGCCGAATGGTCGCCGTCCCGTTTGACCAGTGCCGTGCCTATGTTGGATATTGAGATGGGATGGACGTTGAACGCCTCATTGACGAGATCGAGCAGCTACAGGAAATGTTCGAAGCGCCGGATATCAGGCCCCTCAGCGCAAACGACATTTCTGCTGCGAATCGAAGGCACGATGAACTGCTCGCGAACAGTCCGTGGTTTCGGCTTTGGCAGAGCTATGGAGTTTGCTGCCGAAGCGAGTCTCCGATGCTTAGGCTAGGCGAAACCAAGAGCTAAGATGCCGCGCGGTTGTGCCGAACCGAATCGTTGCCCCCGACTTTCACAGAACGCGAATGAATTCGATGAAAATGCTTATTGACGAGGCGTGCAGTGGCCGAACGTAGGAAGGTAAAAAATCTAACGGCGAGCGCGTCGTGGGTGACGGATGTCGAAAAGTTCCGTGCGCACTTCGACGAAGAAGACAAAGATTGGGTGGGCACCAAGGCCCTCAAAAAGAAAATCGAAGAACACGTCAGGAACCATCCCGTTACTGGGCTTACGCTTGACCTTTTCAACGAAATCGTCTCGTGGAAACTCGAAAGGCAGGAAGATCGAACCCGTCATACCAGAGGTGAAAAGGTCACTGAAGATTTCGTCCGGCTGATTACGACTTGTGCGTTTGCTCTAAGCCATTCGGATCGGAAGTCGTTGGTCAGAGGACGTATTAGCGTTCTGCAAGGCATACCGGGAGTTGATATGGGAATTGCCAGCGCCATTACTGCGTTGAGGTTTCCGGATCAACATGGCGTTATTGACCCGGTTCTTTGGGAAGTCATCTACGGAGAAGAAAGGTCAGGATTCTCGTTGTCCGAATACCAAAAATATCTGGAGGACCTGCTGTTAGCCGCAACGACGCTCGGTTGGCCCGCTCAGGAAGTGGATTTCTTCACTTGGAAGATGGGTCTGGAGCGGAAGAAGAAAAAGTAGGAGTGACGCCTTGTGATCGTTCGCTCAGTTCCAGACGGGTGTCAGGAGCGATACAGAATTTATGGTTACTATTGGTTACTATTTTGGCGTATGATGGCTCGGTTTTTGGGCTGCTGCGGGCTTCGTCGAACTCCGTCGAGCTTCGTGGCAGATGTTTTCTAAATCACTGCGTCATCAATGGGATGAATCGATTTTCGCAGTCTCGCTGTGAATTTTGAAGTTGCGCCGAGCAGAATCCCACTCTCTCCGCCAGATTTTCTAATCCCTCTTGCACCCAGGGGCCACGACGGCGCACGAGCGAAGCGGGCCATGGCAAGAAAATATCAGAATAGATTTACGTTGAAGCTGCTCAGTCGATGCCGTGAATGCGCATACTGACCAGTTGATCGACGCTCAGGTTTTGCATTCCGCGCGAGCGCAGATCGCTTATGTATTCCGGGGTTACGTCGTGGATGCGCATAGCCACCAGTTCATCCGGCTCGGGATGGGGATAGCCCAGGCCCTGCAGCTTCGCGATGAATTCCGGGGAAACGCCGTGGATTCTGAAGGCGATCAGCTGTTCGAGGTCCACGTGATCGTAGCCGCGCTTTTTTAGTTCCTCCATCCATTCCGTCGTCGCGCCGTGGATCCGCATGGCAATCAGCGTGTCTTCATCCGGAGTGTAGCCGGCTTGATGCAGAGAGCGAACCATCTGCGGTGTTACGCCGTGGATGCGGAAAGCCACGAGCTTGTCGCTGTCTGAAATCTTGAGGCCGGCCGCGCGCAGTTCCTCGATGAAAGCGGAGTCCACGTGGAAGATGCGGAAGGCGATCAGCTTGCCGGTGTCCAGATCGGAAAGACGCTCGTTTTTCATCTGCCGCGCGAATTCGAGGCTGACGTCCTGCACTGCCATGCTGTACTGCTTCTCTTCGTCGATGTCGAAGCCAAGCTTGTGCATTTCGCCTGCGTAGTTGGGGTTGGACTGAAAGTGGAAGACGCCTGCGCCCTCGCCGTTGTTCAGGAAGCCTTCGCATTCGACCTCGCCGGCATCCCGCGTGATCGTGAAATGCACATCTTGGCGGCCGCTCTTGGAGAAGTCAACGCCGGGGAATGACGCCATCGGCCAATCCGATGCGTGACTGGAGTTTCCGCCGTGATGGTGCTCGATCAGAGAGAACTCAACCTTGCCCGGTTCGTCGGACTTGCTGATGGTCCAGTTACCGCTGTTAAGGTCGGCGTGATCTCCGCTGCGGGCCTGAGCGGTACGATCCTTCAACACGGCGAAGAGCAGGCAGAAAGCGAAGACCAAAAAAGCGAGGGTTCGGATAAGTCTCATAAATTTTCTCCTCTTAAACGTCTCAGATCTCGTCTCACAGGTCAGCGGGCGATTCCAGGATTTCAAGATGTTTCAGCTGGATCAGCTTGTCGATGGTGAGGTTCTGGAATCCATGCTTGCGGGCTTTGTCGACGAATTCCGGCGTAATGCCCTGTACCTTCGCCGCGAGAATGCCATCCACATCGAGTTTAAAACCGGCGGCTTGCATGGCCTTGATGTACTCAGCCGTCACCGACTGCACGCGCATGGAGATGAATTCATCGGCATCCGGCTTGAGGCCGAGAGCGCAGATGTCGCGAACGTATTCCGGGGTCACGGATTGCACGCGCATGGATACAAGTTCGTCGGCATCGGGCTGCAAACCCTGCTCGTGGAGACCGTGCACATAGTCTGGGCTCACGCCTTGAATCTTCATGGCAATAAGCTGGTCGACATCGAATTGAATTCCGGCTTTTTTCAGCCCGCGCACATAGTCGGGAGTGACACCCTGGATTTTCATGGCAACGGTCTCGTCTGCGTTGGGGTTGAGACCGAGGCCGCGCAGGTCGTGGACATACTCAGGCGTGACGCCCTGGATTTTCATCGACACGATTTCGTTGAACAGTGGGATGCAATCCCTGATCATGCAATCCCCGGACGTATTCGGGAGTGACGCCCTGGATCTTCATGGCAATGAGTTCGTCAACCGTAAGATCGCCGCCCACGGCAGCCTTCATGCCGTCGATGTACGAGCCGCTTGTGGCCTCTGTCGCGGGGCGCGGGGCGGCTTGAGGGCGCGCAGGAGATGGCTTGGCGGCTGGAGCAGCGGCGGTAGCACGGGAGGGCGCGGCAGCAGGAGCGGATTGCGAAGCGCCCGCAAAGCCGAAATGTGCCAGAGAAACCCTCGCCGCCGAAACCGCACCGGCATGCATCTTCGGGTAAGCGATGCCAAGCAGCGCATTGCCGGCAACCAGCGCGGCGGTGAGACACAGAACGCCGCCCACGACTCCGAGGCCGCGTTTTCCGTTTCCGATTGACTTCAAGCCGAGCACGCGGAAGATGCGCTCGGAGAGCGGACCACGATTGGCGGCCATGGCGAGAGCGGGAGCGCTGCGCCATTCCTCCATCAGGGTGAGGGCACGGGCGTATTCCACAGGGTTGCCGCAGAGCGAGACCGCGACATCGTCACAGCAATGCTCGCGCTCGGCGCGAATGCGTTTGTTCAACCACCACACCGCGGGGTGATAGAAGAGAAGAGTTTCAACCGCGATCTGGAAGACATTCACGAAGGCGTCGAAGCGCTGGATGTGCGCCAACTCGTGCGCGATGATCGATTGCAGTTGCTGGTCGGAGAGTCCGGTGAGCGCGGTCACAGGCAACAAGACGATGGGACGGAACCAGCCGATCACCGCCGGCGCTTGCAGCCATTTGCACTCGCAATATTGGATGGCGCGTTCGAGGCCGAGACGCTGTTGCAGGGCGTGGCAGATCGCGAGCACGCGATCGCTTACCGTGGCCGATTGCCTGCGGCGTTCGCGTTCCAGCAGCAAAAATCCGGCCGCAGAGCGAAGGCTGAAGAACGCCACTCCGAGCAGCCACGCTTCCACCAGCCAGGGCAGCGCATCAAGCGAGGGCGAGAAGCTAGCCATGGGGGACGAATGTCTTATAGTCGCGCTGCTCGACGCCACAGACTGCGTTACAAATGGATACGAACTCTCCGGCATCGCCGCTCTCGAACGCGCAACGGAAAAGAACGTAGCCACCGGCGCTGCCAGCATAATCACGAGCGCGCCTACGGCCACCGCGTAGCGGGCGGAAGCACGCCGGCAAAATGCCAGCAGGACCGCTGCCAGCGCCGCCACTCCCGTTCCTTGCCACAGGAAATGCAGCAGCGCCCAACCCAGGGAATGCATCACGCTCGGGGAAAGCCAATTTGTAAGAGCGGTCATCGCCGGCTCCTTTCGTGCTCGTCATGCTCGTATTGGTTCAGCAAACGGCGTAGTTCTTCAATTTCTTCGCGCGAGGCTTTGCGCCCGGCCAGGGCATGCATCATGAGCTGGCTGGCGGAGCCTTCGAAGACCCTCTGCAGCACATCCCCGGCAAGCTGACGCTTGGTTTGCTCGGCCGGCAGGCACGCTTCATAGACGTGCGCCCTCTGGCTTTCGTTACGGCGAACCGTGCCTTTTGCGGTCATAATTTGCAGAAATTTCAGCACGCTGGTATATCCCATCGCCCGTTTCTCTTGCAGAGCGTCGTGCACTTCCCGGACCGTGGACGGGCCGCGGGTCCAGAGAACGCGGAGGATTTCGAGCTCTGACGCGGTGGGTTTCTGAGGGGAGCGCTTCATGGCAAAAGAACATACTACGAAAGTATTCGTAGCGTCAACGAAAATCTTCGTAGGTTCGTGAAAGTCGATGCTCGAGAATTTCGGCCGTACCCGGTTTGGCCTGGATGGCGGCTGACGTTGGCGCCGGATTTCCATTACATTGGATTAGAGTTCGGGCTGGAAGCCTGACTTGTTGCTCTCCTCACGGCGCCAATGCCTAAGAAAACAATCTCACGCAAGGCCGCGCCGGGGTCACGGCCAGTACGCAGCAAGACCGGGGCCTTTGCGCAGGGCTCGCCACAAGGGGATCAGTGGCGCACATGGGCGGTCTGCCTCCTGCTGGCGGTTGTGGTTTTTGCCGTATATTTTCCGGTATTGAGACATCCCTTTGTCATTTATGACGATGTGGATTACGTCAGCCAGAACCAGCAAGTACAGCAAGGGCTTACGCTCGGGACCTTGCGCTGGGCACTGACTTCGATGCAGTTCTCGAATTGGCATCCGCTGACGTGGATGTCGCATGCTCTCGATTGCGAACTCTTCGGCCTCGATGCAGGCGGGCACCACTTTACCAGCCTTTTGCTGCACGCCATCAACGCGGTGATTCTGTTTTTCCTGTTGTCGCGCATGACGGGCAAAATCGGGCGCAGCCTCATGGTGGCACTACTGTTTGGGTTGCATCCGGTGAATGTTGAAAGCGTGGCGTGGGTCGCCGAGCGAAAAACCGTGTTGAGCATGTTGTTTCTGCTGCTCGCGCTCTGGGCGTATCTCTGGTACGTGCGAAAGCCTGGCATTGGCCGGCACGGCTGCGTGGACGCGCTGTTTGCGCTGGCGCTTGCCGCCAAACCCATGGCCGTCACGTTCCCGTTTCTTCTGCTGTTGCTGGATTACTGGCCGCTGCAACGGATCAAGCTCCAACGGATCAAGCTGCAACAAGACAACGATTGGCAATCCCCTTCGGAGACCCTGTCTTTGCCTCAGGTTCCGCCGCTTCGATTGTTCACAGAAAAGCTGCCGCTGTTTGCGCTCAGCGCCGCCAGTTGCACGGTTACAGTGATCGCGCAGCACCGCGTGGCCCTGAAGACGATGGAAGCCTTTCCGCTGAGAGACCGCGTCGTGAACGCGATTTTTTCCTATGTGATGTATTTGTGGAAGTTTGTCTGGCCTGTGCACCTTTCGGTTTTCTACGCGCCCCAAGGCTCGCGGCTGGCGATCTGGCAGGCGGTTTTGTGCCTGGCATTCATAACTGCGATCAGCATTCTGGTGTGGAGGGAGCGGCGGTCGCGACCTTATTTGCTATTCGGGTGGTTGTGGTTTCTGGGAACACTGGTGCCGATGATCGGGATCGTTCAGGTGGGCGACCAGGGCATGGCCGATCGATATGCCTATCTGCCCTATGTGGGAATTTTCATAGCTGCCGTCTGGGGCCTCGCGGATCTGGCGGAGAGGAGTCGCATCGAGTCCCGATGGAGTGCAGCGGCAGCTTGTGCTGTTCTCCTCGTACTGTCTTTTCTGACTCGCGGGCAACTGAGAAACTGGGAAAGCAGCTACGCACTCTTCACGCACTCCTTGCAAGTGGCTCCGGACAATTACGTGGCCGAGAACATTGTGGGAACGGCGCTGCTGGAGGAGGCTTTCAGAACCACGGGGCAAAAGTGCGCCACAGAAGCCCTGGTTCATTTCGAGAATGCCGTGCGCATTAATTCAGAAGATACTCTCGGACACATCGACCTCGGTTTTTGCCGGGAGACGCAGGGGAACCTGCAAGAGGCCATCAAGGAATATCAGGCTGCGCTGCAGGGGGCACGCAGCAAGTTTCTGAAGAAGAGAGCGCTGATCAATCTGGGAGGCGCGTACCGGGCTTTGCGCCAATTTGCTCTGGCGCGAAACTCTTTCAACCAATGTCTGAAAATTGATCCCGGCGATCAGGATGCCGTAAAAGGCCTTGCCCGAGTCGATAAAGAAGAGAAGATGCCGTCTCTGGAGGAGACGATCGCTGCGCTTGCCCGCGCGGTTGCCGAGCATCCGGACGCGAAGCTCTATCTTCAACTGGGGAATCTGCAGAGGGTGGCGGGACGCGTGCCCGAAGCGTTAATCTCATATCAGAGAGCTTTCGATCTGGATCCGAATCTAGAGGAAGCCCGTGTGGCGCTGGAGGAATTGGAAGCTTCGCAATGAGGGTTGGGAATCCAGGAAATCCGGCTCCGAAATTGAAATTATCCTGCCGGATCGTGCAACCAGCGTCTACGCCACTGTTATCTAATGAAATGCCCCAGTTACCGCAGTTACATCCACGTCCTTGCTTGCGGCGGCTGCGTTTTATATGCTACAAACTACCGGGGCTTTTACCGCTCTTGATATCACCGCTAAGACATTTCGATCGTCAACGGCATCGGACATGGTGTGCGCTGGTGGTTTTAGCGGCCGTGTGCTCGCTGACGGTGAGCGTGGCGACGCGCTATTCCTCCCCTGACACTCCTTCGTCATCCACCATGAAGACCGTCCACACGCACACCGCGCCGGACGTGAAACGGCAGCGTCTGGCCAAGAATGCAGCCAATTGGCTGCCTCTGTTGGTGTGCTTCGATGGGTTGCGAGTGCCTAGTTCGTATCCCCGAATCGCGCGGGCCGGGCGTCCGGCGCCAAGCCCCCTGTTTGAACAAAACCTCTACAATCGCCCGCCTCCACTCTCCGAATTCCACTCGTAGTATTGTCACAGCAATCGCTTGCTTCATAAGTGGTCATCGCTCACAGGATTTGCATCCGCCACAGGCAGGGCAGATACAGCGATGTATTGAGGCTTATACACAAGGAAATATGCGGCGCCGGCCGGTAGCCGGTTGCGCCTCGTTTTACAGGATTGCTGAAACCTGAGCCGACGAAGTTGCATCTGTCAATGCGGATTGAGCCGGGAAGGGGAATCTCATGCAGGTTGCTCCTCTGTTGACCGAAGAAGAACTTGACGCTCTTCGCCAGTTCGATACGTGCATGGTTGCAAACGCGATCGAGTCGTTTCACGTCAGGCTGCGTAATGCAGGCTATGCCAACTCCAGCGTTCGCTGCATGTTTCCGGACGCGCCCCCCATGGTGGGCTACGCAGTTACCGCCCGCCTGCGCACCGGCGAACCTCCGATCGTCGGCGGTATTTTCCACGACCGGGCGGGTTTCTGGAACAACATTCTCGAAATTCCCGCACCCCGCATCCTCGTGCTCGAGGATATGGACGATCCGCCGGGGCGGGGAGCTTTCGTCGGCGATATGCATGCCGCCATCCTGAGGGCGTTGGGTTGCGTCGGCTACGTGACCAACGGGGCCGTACGTGAATTGCCTTCGGTAGGTGCCATCGGCATTCAGTTGTTCGCCGGGAATGTCGCTGTCTCCCATGCCTACGCCCACATCTTCGAGGTTGGGTCAGAAATTAATGTGGGCGGCATGGAAGTGCGGTGGGGCGATTTGTTGCACGGAGATCGCAACGGCGTTCTGACCGTTCCGGCCGGGATTGCGGCCAAGGTTCCCGCCGTCGCGCAAAGATTGCGGCAAGTGGAGCAAAAGATAATTGAGTTCTGCCAATCACCGGATTTCTCAGTAGAAAAGCTGTGCCAGCTGATGAAAACGCAGTGCTAGGAGCGGCCGGAAAATGCTGGTCGAGGGGACGTCGATGACTCAAGGTTGCAACACATCCAAACCGATGCGCGTCCGCAGATCAAAGAGGCTGCGGCTGGTTGTATTCACCGCTGCTCTAGCGGCGATGGCTTTGGTTGCTCCATCGTGTTCGCGAAATGGAAACGAGGGAGTTCAAGCGGGCGGTCCGGCGATCACCGTTGGCGTGACCAAAGTCGTGAAGAAGTCCCTCGGCCGGCAACTGACTTTGTCGTCCGAGTTGGTGCCTTTTCAGGAAATTGACGTTTACGCCAAAGAGTCGGGCTATGTGAAGAAGCTCGATGTCGATTATGGGACGCACGTGAAGGCGGGCCAGGTGATGGCAGTGCTGGAAATTCCGGAACTGGAAGCGCAGCTTCAGGAAGACCAGGCGGAAATCAAGAATGCTGCGAACCAAGTTACCCGTGCCGAGCACGAGTTGAACCGCTATCAGGCCCAGTACAAAGCGCTTCATCTGCAATACACGCGGCTGAACGGAGTCTTTGAGAGTCAGCCCGGAATTGTCGCGCAGCAGGAAGTGGACGACGCACAAGGAAAAGATCTGGCGGCCTCGGCGCAGGTGGATGCCGGTCGGGCAGCTTTAGAGGCGGCTCAGAGTCAGCTCTCAGTGGCCAAGGCAAAACTGAGTCACGATCAGACGTTGTTCGACTATTCACGCATCACGGCACCGTTCGCCGGGGTTGTGACCGAGCGGTACGCCAATCTCGGAACCCTGATGCAGGCAGGCACGGGTTCCAGCACGCAAGCCATGCCCCTGGTTCGCCTGTCTCAAGACGATCTTTTCCGGCTTGTGATCCCGGTGCCGGAATCTTACGTGCGCTACATCCACGTGAACGACCACGTGGATGTTCATGTTCCGTCGCTGAACCGCACTTTTCCCGGCAAGGTGGCGCGCTTCTCCGTGGATGTAAGGGAAGACACGCGCACCATGCACACGGAAGTGGATGTTCCGAATCCAGAGCATGTTCTGCTTCCGGGTCTCTATGCCGATGCCGAACTTTCGCTCGATCGAAAAGAGGACGTTCCGACCGTGCCCATCCAGGCTTTGAATCACGCGCGCGACAAGACCACCGTCTTCGTGGTGAATGCGAATGGAGAACTGGAAGACCGGAATGTGCAGCTGGGACTGCAAACTGCGAGCGATGCGGAAGTTGTTTCTGGATTGAAAGAGGGAGAGCAGGTGGTGGTGAGCGATCGCAGCGGCCTGAGGGCCGGCCAGAAAGTTCATCCCCAAACCGTGGCCGTGATGCAGTACCACGACGAAAACGCTCAGTAGCTGCGAGTGCAGCAGGACAAATTTTATGCCAGGGTTTTCAATTCGTAATCCGTACTTCATCATCGTGATCTGCCTGACGCTGCTGGTGATCGGCGTCACGAGCTTGTGGCGGATGCCGATCGATCTTTTTCCTCCCATCAACTTGCCGGAAGTTGTAGTCGCCACATTTTATTCAGGCATGCCGCCGGAGGATATCGAGACCGACATCACCGATCCCCTGGAGCGCTTCTTCACCCTGGCCGCCGGCGTGGATCACATGGAATCGCGCTCGCTGTTGGGCGTCAGCATCATCCGCGTCTACTTCCAGCCCGGAACCAGCGCGGATGCCGATGTCAGCGAGTTGTCGAACCTGGCTCTGGCCGACTTGAAGCGCCTTCCGCCGGGCACCCTGCCTCCCGTGGTGCTGAAGTTCGACGCGTCCAGTTTGCCGGTCGCACTGGTGACGGTGAAGGGTGAAGGGCTCAATGAAACTCAGCTCCACGATTACGCGCAGTTTCAGATTCGTAATCAGATCGCGGTCGTGCCCGGCGCGGAAATCCCCGGCGTTTTCGGCGGAATTTACCGCCAGATCATGGTCTACGTCGATCCCTACAAACTTGCGTCACGGCAATTGAGTGTGATGGATGTCGTAGGCGCGGTCAATAATTCCAATCTGATTTTGCCCGCCGGCGACGTCAAGATGGGGCCCTACGACTACTTCGTGTACTCCAACAGCCTGGTCGACAACATGAAGCAGTTGGGAGATCTTCCTCTCAAGGTAAAGGGAAACTCCTGGGTCACGGTCAACGACATAGGGAAAGCCGAAGACGCCCACGGGATTCAATCGAACATCGTGCGGATCGATGGCCAGCATTCCGCCTACATTCCCATCATGAAGCAGGGTGGAGACACTAACACCATCGCGGTGGTGGACGGCGTCCGCAAACTCATTAAGCATCTCTACGACATTCCGCAGCAGATGAAGACCAGCATCGTCTTCGACCAATCCGTATATGTGAAGGAGGCCATCGACACGGTATTGCACGAAGGGTTCTTGGGGTTGGTTCTGACCAGCTTGATGATTCTCATCTTTCTCGGAAGCTTCCGCGCCACGTCTGCCGTTCTGCTCTCCATTCCGTTATCGGCACTGGCCGCATTTGTCGTGCTGGCTCTTATGGGAGGCACGATCAATACCATGATCCTGGGTGGAATGGCGCTGGCGTTCTCACGCGTGATCGACAATTCGGTGATCTCGCTCGAAAACATCTATCGCCATCTGGAAATGGGAGCCGTCCCCAGGGTCGCTGCTGAGGTCGGCGGCGCGGAAGTGAACCTGGCCGTCTTGGCCGCCACATTGGTCGATGTGGTCGATTTCTTCCCCGTGATTTTCCTTTATGGCGTTGCCAAGTTTCTCTTCTCGGCATTGGCGCTGGCATTTTGTCTGTCGCTGCTGGCTTCGTTTGTGGTGGCGATGACGGTCATTCCCTTGTTCTGTTCGCGCTTCCTCAAGGCCAAGCCGCACGGCGAAGTTCACGATAACAAGGAGTATGACCCCGCGGTGAAGAGTCCCTCCAGAATGGAGAGATTCAACGCGCGCTTCAACCAGATGTTTAATAAGATCCTCGACTATTACGAGCACTGGGTGCGGCGCGCCTTGCAGCGTCCCGGGCTTACCGTGGCGCTGTTAAGCGGAGTGTTCCTGGCCAGCCTGGCGATTTATCCGCTTCTAGGCTTGGCATTTTTCCCGAAGACCGACGCGGGCCAGTTCACCATCAACCTGAAAGTGCCAACCGGCACTCGCATTGAGATGACGGATCAATACGTTGCCAAGGTGGAGGACCTGATCCGGCATGAGGTTGAACCGAAGGATCTGAAACTGGTGGTCTCGAACATTGGAGTCGTGCCGGATTTTTCCGCACTCTACACCACCAATTCTGGTCCCTATACCGCGACCGTCCAAGTCGCCCTCAACGAGCCGCACCACTTGAGCAGTTTTGAATATATGGACCGGGTGCGGAAGGCGATCGCAGCCCAGCTTCCAGATGTCCGGACATTTTTTTCCAGCGGCTCGATGGTGGACGCCATTCTGAACATGGGAATGCCGGCGCCAATCGATGTGCAGGTCAGCAGCCCCGATCTGGATCAGATCTACGGCATTGCGCAGAACCTGGCCACGCGCTTCCGCGATATTCATGGCGTTGGCGAAGTTTACATTCCGCAGGACATGAATTATCCGGCGCTGCGGCTTGATGTTGACCGCGTGCACGCCGGCGAGTTGGGACTTTCGCAGAAAGATGTAGTCGACAACGTCATCACCGCGCTCAATTCCAACTACATGATCGCCCCTAATTACTGGGTCGATCGCAAAAGCGGCAACGACTATTACCTCACCGTCCAATACTTCGAGCACGGCGACGCCGCCATTCACAACCTCGCCGATCTGGGCCAGATTCCCTTACGCGATCTGGGCAGCGGCGCCGGAATGACATGCGGTCCTTCCGGCCCAGCCAAGCCGGGTACTGGCCACTCGGCGTGGGCATGCACGGGCGCAGGCAGGCCGACTACCGTGCTCAAGAATGTTGTCAGCGTGAAACAGATCCTGACTCCGACAGAAGTCGACCACTATCAGATTCAGCGTGCTGTCGATATTTACGTCACTCCCAAAGCGGAAGATCTCGGCCGAGTCACCGACGCAGTGCGCGACATTCTCGCCAAAGACAAAGGCAAGATTCCCGGCAACGTCCGCATCAATCTGCGCGGCATGGTGCAGGGCATGGAAGCGTCGTTCACGAGCTTCGCGCTGGGATTTCTGATTTCTTTTATCCTGCTCTTCCTGATTCTCACGGCTCAATTCAAATCCTTCATCGATCCCTTCCTCATCATGCTGGCGATTCCGATGGGATTTGTCGGCGTGCTGATTATCCTGCCGCTGACCCACAGCACTCTGAATGTGATGTCGCTGATGGGAGTGCTAATGCTGGTGGGCATCGCCGATTCCAACAGCATTCTGATCGTGGACTTCGCCCACAATCTGGAGAAGCAGGGAATGTCGCCGGCCGATGCGGTCATCACCGCATGCCGGGTACGCCTGCGCCCGATCCTGATGACTTCGCTGGCTACGATCATCGGCATGATTCCGATGGCGCTGCGCCTGGGAACCGGAGCCGAACAATATACGCCCATGGCGCGCGCCATCATCGGCGGCCTCACTTCGTCGGTTCTGCTGACCATCTTCATCGTGCCGGCGGCTTACTTGTTGGTCTATGGCAAGCGCGGGCAGAGGAACGACGCGACCCCGGCGCCGGAGACAGCACAATGAAGAAACGTCCCGCTGACCGGAATGGCTCGCAGACCCACACGGCACCTCGTGGAGGAGATCGAGAGGCAACCCGATGACCAGGGCCAATATTTTCATTCCCTGCACGCTGCTGCTATGTGTATGGGCGATTCTGCCGCAGTGCGGCTTGGCACAAAACGCCGGCGTACTTGCGTCAGTCGAAGACTTGCCTTCCGCCCCGCAGCCCCAACTTGCGCAAACTCGGACTCGCATGCCGGCGCTTCCGGAGGCTCAACTGACGCTGGCCGTTACCTTCCCACGCGAAGCTGGATCGCAAGCGTCCGCCGCTGTTCCTCAAGCCGCCGCGGCGTCAGCACCCAACAGCCCCATGCGTCTAACCCGCGCGCAGGCAGAACAGCTCGCGATCAAGAACAACCCCCGCATCAGCGTGGGACGCTTGCTCGCGCTGGCACAACATCAGATCTATCGCGAGACCAGAGCGGCAGAACTTCCCAACTTTAATGGCGCCATAACTGCGGTCGACGCCAACGAAGGCAGCCGAATCGGCGCGGGCGCGCTCGTTGCGTCCCGCCTGCTTGAACACGCCGGCGCTGGCGTCACTCTTAGCCAACTCATCACCGATTTCGGCCGCACCGCGAACCTCGTGTCTTCGTCAAAGCTCCTCGAAAAGGCGCAAAACGCCAACTCCGTGGCCACCACCGAAGATATGGTCCTGGCAACCGACCAGGCTTTTTACAACGCACTGCAGGCTCAGGCCCTGCTCAAGGTCGCGCAACAAACCGTCGACACTCGCGGGTCGGTTGAACATCAAATCGACGAACTGGCGAAAAACAAGCTGAAATCCACTCTGGACCTGTCCTTTGCCCAAGTGAACCTGTCGCAAGCCAAGCTGCTGCTGCTCGACGCGCAGAACAATGTCGATTCCACGCTCGCCGCTCTATCGGCAGTCCTCGGCTTCGACAAGCAAGTCCAATACGAATTGGCCGATGACGACACGCAACCTCCGCCCCCGCCGCCGGATGTGGACGTGCTCATCACCACGGCTTTGCAGCAGCGCCCGGACTTGCAAGCGCTTACCTACAATCAGCAGGCGGCGGAAAAATTCCGCCGCGCCCAGCGCGATCTGCTTCTGCCCACCATCAGCGCGCTCGGCATCACGGGAGCGACTCCGGTGCGTCCCGACTGCTTCGGCGGCTGCTTTCCCAACTATTTTATTTCCAGTTGGTACGGCGCCATCGGCGTGAATATGAACGTCCCAATCTTTAACGGATTTCTTTTCACTTCGCAGGCTTCCGAGGCCAACTACCGGGCAAGAGCCGCCGCCGAGAACACGCGCGATCTGCGCGACCGCGTCGTGCGCGATGTTCGCACCGCATGGCTCTCTACCAACACGGCGTTTCAGCGCGTCACTGTGGCCGCGGAACTTGCTAAGGAAGCCGACTTGGGATTGAGTCTCGCCCAGGAACGTTATCGCTTGGGACTGGGTTCGATCGTCGAACTCAGTCAGGCGCAGTTGCAGCAAACCGATGCCGCCATCGGCTATGTCGGCGCTCAGTACCAGTACCGGCTGTCTCTCTCAACCCTGAACTTTCAGATTGGGGCGCAGCCTTAACTCCGGCCCGCTTTTGATTGATGCGCCGGAGCAATCCAAAGCTAGCGTAACCCAGAGGCTCGAATGGACTTCGTGCCTTGCGCAGACGGCCGGGCTCATGAAGACAGCGAACAGAAAAAAGAAACAATCGTCGTTCACCACCCGGCAGGGAATTCTGCTTTCGCTCTCGATTGGAGCACTGGTGGGTCTGATCTTCCTGCTGGTGGTCCTGTACTGGCACCCGCCGGAGTAATACTCATGTGGTGACGGGCGCCTCGCCCGTCCCGCCGAGCGAAGCGAGGCGGCTTCTTCACACGGCCGGCAGATAAGACATGCGTCAATCGCAGATCTTGTAATGCGGGCGGTATGATTTCAATATGCTTCCGTTTTTTCTATATCTCGTAGCAGGAGCCGTGACCGGATTCCACGTTTACACCCTGCTGGCCCTGACCGTCCTAGGCACTCCCTTCAATCCCTTGGAACTGGTTTCGTTGTTAGGATCATTGGGTCTTATGCTCGCCGCGTATGTCAGCCTATTCAAACCCCATGCGGCCGCCAGACTGGCGCTGATCGCCTCGCTCGCGATTTGGTGTTTCTACGGACCCGCCATCGCGAAAACCATCCGCACGAGATTCGACAAACAAAATGCTGGAATGCACGGGCCGGCGATGGTTACGCCTCCCGACTTCAAATGGGTATCGACGGGACGCGCGCAAAGCCTGCATTCCGGTCTCCAATGATATTGCCCTACCTAGCCACCGCTCTGCTGGCGCTAGCCAGCGCATACTCCGCAATCGTCAGCTTCAGGGATGCCCAAGGCGGCACAAGCTGGATTTTTCCGCAAGGTGCAGGACGGTTTGCGAAAATCTGCATTGGCGCAGCTAGTCTCGCGTTGCTGACAGCCGCGTTGTGGCTGGGCATGAGTACTCGGAATTCGGCGCAGCGCTCGTGTCGCTTCATGATTCCCGATGGCTACACAGGCTGGATACGAATCGAGTTCGAAGTCGTGGGCGCGCCACCGTTGCCGCTAGAAGGCGGGCAGTACGTCATTAAGATTCCTTTAACCGGCGTGCTGCAAACCTCTTCCCCGGAACAATATGGATGGGCCCGCGATCACTACTATTACGACTCTGCGCAAGGCCCCCGCCCGCTGCCGGACTCCGGCCCGGCCCGGCTGATTTGGGGGAAGATCAGCGGGGAAAAAGCCGCAGCTTCGATCCCGCGAAAATACCAGGAATTTTTTGTGGGACCGGCGCAGCAGTTCAAGGATCAACTGAGTGGCGAGAATAAAACCCGGTAGCCGCGATGGCGAACCCGCCCAGGCAAACTTTGCCCCCCGGCCGATTCTAAAGTTTGTTACCCCCCAGCCGATATGGCCCTTGGATGGCAAGAACCTGCATACCGTTCCTTGTCAGATCAACCGATTTCTGAGGAGACACTTATGTCGACATCAGCCGTTTCGGCTAGCTCACTGAGCCAGCAAATTCAGCAGTATTTCCACACCCGGCAGACCGATCTGCACGATCTCGGCAAGGCCTTAGGGACCGGCGATTTGGCCGGCGCTCAAGCTGCCTTCCAGGCCATTGCTAAACTGGGACAGGGCGGGCCATTTGCCAGTGGAAATCCCTTCTCTAACCCGCAGCGCGAGCAGGATTTCACCGCCATCGGTAAGGCGCTGCAATCCGGCGACCTGGCCGGCGCCCAACAGGCGTTCAGCGATCTCAAGGCCACGTTTGAGAACGACAAGGGGGGCCAGCCCCCCGCCACCATCTCAAACCCCCTTCCCAACCCTGGCGCGCCCAGCCCTGCGGTTGGCCCGGAAATTGTCCTCAACCTCAGCAGCAGCAGCACCAGCCCCGAGCAGATCACCATCAACCTCAACCCCACCCAAGGCGGAGGGGAACAAGTTTCTCTCAGCGTTGGTCAACAAGGTTCCAACCAGCAGCAGGTTACGCTCAATCTGGCGCCCAACAGCAACGAAGAAATCGTTCTGAACCTGTTGGGCGCGTCCTCTCCCACCGGCACTACGTCGAGCACTTCCTCCGGCAGCGGAGGCCTCAGCGTTTCGGCTTGATTGCCAAGCCTTGATCACCAGGTCCTGATCGGCACCTCAGCCGGTGCAGTTGGCGGGAACCAAGCCCTCCCCGCCCGCTTACTGCACCGGCGCGTTCAGCGCCGCCATCAGTTCCAGAAAGGTCTTCACGTTCACCGCCCGCTCCACCGCTTCTTTGCGGCTGAACAGTTCGCTGGCATCGCCTAGCAAATCCCGACCGAGATCTCCCCGAGAATGGGAGGCTGGCCGATCTTCTGCATGAACTCGGCGGCCAGCTTGGCGCAGCCCAGCAACGTGGCCAGCGCCATGAACATGGTCATCACGTCATGCGGAGTCAAATGCTGCATAGACAAGCTTCTGGCGAATTAGCTATCGCAGGAAGACAAATGAAAACCGCAGAGGACGCAGAGGACGCTGAGAAGACAGGGAAACTTCGCGTCGTCACTCACGTGAAATGCCGTTTGCGTTCCTCCGCGTCCTCCGCGATTTTGATTGTTCTTCGATTCCACCTGCAAGACTCCATTAGTGCCACAAACTGCGCACTACAGCAAACGCAGTAGGCCCTTCTAAGGGTTTCGATGTACTGGGGTTTGCGACAGCATGAAGTAAACTCACCGGGGAAATCTTCGAGTAAGGAGAGACTGCCATGAAGCGCAAGTTGTTGGTTGTCGTCGTTACTCTGTTTTCGCTCGCCACCCTCAGTTTTGCTCAGGATCGTGATCAACCCTCAGCCAAGGCGCAAGAACGCATCATCAAGGAAGTTCGCCACGAACTTCTCATGCTGCCGTGGTTTGGCGTATTCGACAATATTACCTTTCGAGTGGATGGCTACACCGTCACGCTGATGGGGCAGGTCGTGCGGCCTACGCTCAAGTCCGACGCCGAGAATGCAGTGAAGCACATCGAAGGCGTCGAGAAAGTCATGAACCAGATCGAAGTGCTGCCGACTTCGCCCATGGATGATCGTCTGCGGTTGCAGTTGTACCGCGCGATCTACGGATATCCAGCGCTGGAGAAATATGCCCTGGGTGTGCAGAAGCCGATTCGCATCATCGTGAAGAATGGCAACGTTACCCTCGAAGGAGTGGTCGACAGCGAAGCCGACAAGAACCTGGCGGGATTACGCGCCAACGGGGTTTCCGGAATCTTTTCCGTGACGAACAATCTTCGCATAGAACCGCCGAAGTAGAGGCTGGTGGGACCGTTGAGCTCACGTTTTCCCAAATGGATCCTCCAGCGAGGGGCTTTGCGGCGTGAACAATTCGGCGCCGCTCTCTGTGACGTGCATGTCGTCTTCGAGACGGATGCCGAATTCTCCGCGAAGGTAAATGCCGGGCTCGTTGCTGGTGGTCACGTTGGGTTGAAGTTTGGCCGGGTTGCCGCGCACCAGATAAGGCCACTCGTGTCCGTCCATGCCGATGCCGTGGCCGAGACGGTGGCTGAAGTATTTGTAGTCTGGTCCGTAGCCTGCGTCCGTGATCACCTTGCGTGCCGCTGCATCCACCGCACCGCATTCAACTCCCGGGTGCGCCGCGGCCAGCGCGGCTGCTTGCGCGCGGTGCACGATATCAAACACTTGCTTCATCTTGTCGGACGGCTTCCCCAGTACGAATGTACGCGTGATGTCTGATTGATATCCCTCCACCGTGCAGCCATCGTCGATCATGACGATCGAACCTTCGCGGATCACCTGCGGAGTAGCCGAGCCGTGGGGTAGCGCGGTGTATTCTCCCACCTGCACGCTGGCCTCTCCCGGGAAACCGAGCTGTGCGTAAGCTGCGGTAATCAAATTTCCTACGTCATGCTGTGTCATGCCTTCGTGCAATGCGTGATAGAGCGCCTCATACGCGGCGAGCGTTACCTGATTGGCCAAACCCATGAGCGTGATCTCGTGTGCGCTTTTGATCATGCGGCAGCCTGCGGTGACCGGAGTCGCGCTGGTGAGCGTGGCTTGAGGGGCGGCTTTGGCAATTCCATCCACAAAGACAAAGCGCACGGCCTCCTCTATCCCCAACCTGGCGGTGGCGATTATCCCCAGCCTGCCGGTGGCGATGCCGCGATCGTTCAGTCCTTGGGCGAGGCGCTGGTAAGGGCTTTCGTCTTCCTGCCAGGTGCGCACATCGGCACGGTCGCCCTCAGGAGCGTTGGCGATCAGCTCGCGAGCGCGCCCTTCTTCAAATGCCGGACACACATAGAACGCGGCGCCTTTTGCCGGCAGCACCAGCGTGAACATGCGCTCGCCGCCCCACCACCGAATGCCGGTGAAGTATCGCAGCGACGTGCCTTCCATGAGCACAATGGCGTCAAGCGTGTTCTCGGTCATCAGCTTGCGGGCGCTTTCCTGGCGCTCGTGCCGTTCTTGACGGGTAATTGGCTGAGCTTCACTCCTCCGCGACTTCAAGCGGGCGATAGATGGCGGAAGGGAAGCATCGTCCGGCCGTTCCTCGGTTGCAATGCCCGCCGCCAGCAGGCGATGCGAAACAGCGGCAGTTCCTGCCGCTATACTGCCTGCTTCGAGGAACTGCCTCCGCGAGATCATGAAGCCTCCAAGTGAATGAAATCGGATTGGCCATTATAGGGCAGTCAAAATTCCTCGCTTGCCAAAGCATCGGGCACGCCGTTTTCCGCGAGCCGAGCTAAGTCGTTGAAAGCTGGTGTAAGTCGTTGAAGTTCGCTGCAAGTTGTTGAGTTATGGTCGAAGTCGTTGAAAACTATGAGCTATTGCCTCCGCGAGGCATGGTGAGAGCAAGCGGGGTGAAACTCGATATCCGAACCCCGAATAAAACGAACGGCAAGGGCCTTTGCAGCCCCGTACAGGGATGTTTAGAGCGCGGACGATGTTTTCCCTGTCCAGAGGCGGGGAAGCTCTTAAAACGGCCCCTAGGCGAAAATCGATGATCGCTAAGGGCTATAACCCGTCGGTTAATTGTATGGAATATCATAGAAATGCTCTAGGCGGTGTCGTGATAGATAATTCTCTGAATGGAAGCGGGCTTTCAATGCGCGAGTTGCGGCGAGTGGAATTCTACCCGCGTTGACGAATCCGCAGGACGCCGGCAAAGTTACGTCGAGGACTGCCAGATCTGCTGCCGGCCTAACGTGCTGCGCGTGGAGTACGATGCGTCGTCGCAGGAATTCTTCATCACGGCCGCTCTCGAATGACAAGGAGCGAGTAGTCTCCGCGTTCTCCGCGGCAGTTCTCAGCGAACTCCGCACGGAAGGTTTTGTCTGGATCAGATCAAAAGCCTGCAACGCGGAGGCCGCGGAGAGCAAACGCGCGGAGAGCGCGGAGAGTCTCCAAAATTCATTAATGTAAGGATTCGCGATATAGTTAGTTGCTCGAACACCGATTGCGAACCCGGACTCGGAAAGGAATGAGGCGATGGCAACCTATGCAGGCGGCAGTCGAATGGTGGCGCACAACATGGTCACAACGCAGTTTGAGTTGGATGGTTTCCGGGTGACGCGCACGCTGGGAGTGGTGCGCGGCATCGTGGTGCGCTCGCGCTCCATCTTCGGCACCATCGGCGCGGGATTGCAGACGCTGGTGGGCGGCAACATAACGTTGCTCACCAACTTGTGCGAGAAAACGCGCGGTGAGGCCTTCGATCTGATGCTGCAGCACGCCGCCGAACTGGGCGGCAACGCCGTGGTCGGCGCACGCTACGACGCCACCGAGGTGATGCAGGGCGTCACCGAAGTCCTGGCTTACGGGACGGCGGTGGTCGTCGAACCGGTGAAGTAGACGCGGCCTTAATCTTTATAGAGCCATCCCGCCACCAGCGCGGCCAGGATCGCGCCCAGCCACATTTCGATCATCCAGCCAAAAGGAAGGCTTCGGTCGCCGGCGAACCAGGTTTCTTGCGCGAAGTTTCCCGGAAAGCCGGCGAAGAAGCCGGAGAGAAAGCCGACCTTGAGCGCAGTACCGGGACCGGCTCCCAAGCCCTGGCGCGACCAGGCATAAAGATGTGCGACTGCGATCGCCAGAATAAACAGCAGCACGATCCACTGCAGCACGAAGAATGGATAGCGCGGCGTCTTCAGAAAATACCCAGCGTTCTGTGCCGCCACGTAGCGCGCATCGGTGATGACGTACTTTCCGACGAGAAAACTCCAGAGTGTCCAGACCACGCCGCCTGCCAAACCGCCCAGCCAAATCCTGCCCCGGTTCAGTTGCATAAGCGCCTCCGTAGGTGCTGCTTAATCGACGGGGCAGTGTACACCTTGAACGGTCAAATGAAAAACGCGGAGGAGAGAAGAGGATGCTGGGAAAATTTCTTCGCTGGGGTATAGTCATTACGTCATGAAATCCGCCGCTGCTCTGCTTGTCAGTCTCGTGTTTTGCGCCGCAGTGGGCGCGGCCGACTTCAAATACATTCGCCAAGGCAATCCGCAAGATGTGCAAACTCGCGCTGAAGCCGGAGTGGCCTTGATGGGCGGCGGCAGCGATCTCGACGAAGCGTTCCGCTGGCTTTGCGCGAAGGCCAACGGCGGCGACTTTCTAATTGTGCGGGCGCACGGCGGCGCCGACTACAACCCTTACGTCAACGGTTTGTGCAAGACGAACTCCGTGGCGACACTGATCATTCCCAGCCGGAAAACGGCGCAGGAGCCGCGCGTCGCCGAGATCATCGGACAGGCGGAGGCCATTTTCATCGCGGGCGGCGATCAGTCGCGTTACGTCAACTTCTGGAAAGGAACTCCGGTTGAAGACGCGATCAACGCGCACGTGGCCGCCGGCAAACCCATCGGAGGAACCAGCGCCGGACTCGCTGTGCTGGGCCAATTCGTCTATGGCTGCTTAGAAGACAAGCCGGATGATCCCGATCTCACCTCGCGCGAAGTTCTTGCCGATCCTTACATCAAGCGCGTGACCCTGGTGAGCGATTTTCTGAAAGTTCCCGGCCTCGAGAACATTCTTACCGACAGCCATTTCGCCAAGCGCGACCGCATGGGGCGCAGCCTGGGATTTCTGGCGCGCATCGTGCAGGATGGCTGGTCGAAAACACCGCGCGAGATTGCCATTGATGAGAAGTCTGCACTGCTGGTGGAAGCCAGCGGCCGTGCGCAAGTTGTGGGTATTGGATTGGGAGTTTATTTTCTGCAGCTCACGGACGCTCCAGAGGTCTGCAAGCCTGGGCAGCCGCTGACATTACGCAATGTCGCTGCCTATCACGCACCCACGGGCGCTACGTTCGACGTGCGCGCCTGGAGCGGCGATGGCGGCGAGGCTTACTCGATCTCGGTGGAAGCGGGGAAGATTCACGCCAGCCGCGCGTTGTATTAGATAGGGCCGCCTAATTGCGCCGGCGTCTCGCTGGCTTCCGGTAGCTGGGGCGCGACCGCCCGCCACAGCCGCCGGGACGGCGGCGCTAAAGAGCTTTTACCGCCGTCTTATCCACAGGAAAGTCCGCCACTGGCGCGGGATGCAAGAAAAATATTAGCGAATAAATAGCGAAGGAACCTGAGGCATAAACCCTACAGCTTGTGGTCGTATTTCTAGTTAACCACAAGTCCTCGCGCTTTGCCGGATCGCTTCAAGAGTGGGATGCCAGCCCTTAAGTTTGTTGTTGACAATTAAGGACTTACGGGTAAGATGTGGGAGAAAGTGGTAAGAAATGGTCAAGACAGTTAAGGTCGTGGGAACGGGAAGCTGATAAAGAGGAGCCGGTGGGAAACCGACCCAAAAGCACGACAAATCGCCCGAACCACCCGAGTTTGATCAGATTTTGCGTTGCTTTTACCTCCCTCATAGCAGTCGCAGCAAAGGAAATGCGCCAAACGCGCGATTTCGCAATTGCGCACAGAACGCGCAAATGTTCGCGCGGCGCACTCAGATCCTTCGGTGCCAAAAAACGGCGCCTCAGGATGACAGAGCAAGAAAATGTTTCGCGGCAATCATCCAACTCGGGTTGACGAAAAGGGACGGCTCAAGGTCCCGGCCGAGTTCAAGCGGGTGATCGACGAGAAGTATGGTCAGAAATTCTACATCACCAGTTTCGACGGAACTATTGCTCAATTGTATCCCTTCGAAGAGTGGGAGCGGATCGAGCAGAAGCTGGACGCGCTGCCCACCTTCGACCAGACGAAAAAGAAGTTTCTAAGCACGACCGGTTATTGGGGCCAGTCAGTAGAGATTGATGGTCAGGGGCGTTTGTTGCTTCCGCAGTTGCTGCGGGATGCGGCCCAACTGAAGGGCGATGTTGCGGTGGTCGGTTTCCAGAAGTATTTGGAAGTGCGCAATCTGGAGGCGTACCGCAAAGAGATCGAGCAGAACAAGTTTACGCCTGAGGATGAAAAGAAGCTTTCCGAACTGGGCATCTAGTGGGCGAGGGTTCAACAGACACCCCTCAGGGGGTTGGGCATGGTGGTGGAAGGGAAGCCAGTCATGTTCCGGTTCTTTTAAAAGAAGCGATCGACTTTTTAAACGTGCGGCGTGGCGGGACCTATATCGACGCCACCGTGGGCTTGGGCGGACACAGTTACGAAATCGCAAAACGCCTCGGCGCACGGGGACATTTGATTGGGCTCGATAAGGACCCGGCGGCGCTGGAGAGAGCGGCTGTCGGGCTTCGGGCTTCGGGCTTCGGCGAAGCTGACTGGCCTCGGATTGAGTTGCGGCAGGCGCCATTTGCAAGTTTGGCCGAAGCCCGAAGCCCGATAGCCGACGGCCTGCTTGCGGATATTGGAGTAAGCAGCCTTCAGCTTTCCGATGCCGCGCGCGGATTCAGTTTTCAGGCGGATGGACCGCTCGACATGCGGATGGACCCGCAGAGCGAGCGTACCGCCGAACAAGTGGTAAACCACCTCGACGAGCGTGAGCTTGCCGATGTGATTTACGAATTCGGAGAGGAAAGGAGGTCGCGGAGAATCGCCAGAGCCATTGTCCGGTCGCGGCCGATACGATCTACGGCGCAACTTGCGCAGGTCATATCAGCCGCGGCCCGGCCAATGAATTCCGGTACAGATAAGTATGAACGTAGGATTCATCCCGCGACGCGAACTTTTCAGGCTCTTCGAATCTTCGTAAACCGCGAACTGGACGATCTGCGGGCGCTGGTGGGTGCGGCGCCCCGGATTCTGAAGCCAGGAGGACGCGTGGTGGTGATCAGCTTTCATTCGTTGGAAGATCGCATCGTAAAAGATGCCTTCCGGGAAGCGGCGAAGCAGGGTTACTTAAGATTGCTGACGAAAAAGCCGGTAACGGCAACTGAAGAAGAGAGTGATCGCAATCCGCGGGCTCGCAGCGCGAAATTGCGGGCGGCAGAGAGAGTTTAGAAGCGGGCTTCGGGCTCCGGCTATCGGGCTTCGGCAAGTGCAGTACGCGCATGCTGGTTTTGCTGAAGGCCGAAGCCCGAGGGCCAAGTTTGATTCCGGAAAACCTGCCGGAGTCCCCGGCACAGCTGTCATGGCGTGCCGGGAGTTCAGGTTTTGAAAAGCGTGCTTCAGGCATTCGGCTATCGGGCTTCAGCGTAAGGCCCAAATCAAAAAGCCGAAGCCCGAAGCCGGGTTTAAGGGGTTCCGTGGTAGGAATCCAAATTGAGGCTGGGAAATGTACACGGGAACATTGATCAAGGACTTGATGGCGACGGTGGAGCGGGCCGAACGGGGCGCGCAACAGAAGCGCGTCGCCGATGAAGCGGAACTGCGGCGGATGTTCGATCTGCAGATTCCGCGGATGCAAAGTGAAACGGTTTACGCAGGAGCGGCATAAATGGCGGCGGCAGCGGCGGCACTTCGAGGTGCAATCCCGGCAGCGCGGCGGCATACGTTCTTCACCGGAACGCCGGAAATCTACTTCGCCAAGGCGATCGACAATTCGCGGCTGGTGAAGGTGGAAGATCCCGGACGCAATCGCGAGATGAAGCAGTTTGCAACAGCACTGGCGGTGCTGTTCCTGCTGGTGTTTGCTTATGCCTGGCAGCACTTCCGCGCGATTGAGTACGGCTACCAGATCGAGTCGTCGAAGCGCGCGCTGAACGACCTGACGGAGATGAACCGGGCGCTGCGGTTGGAGAATGCGTCGCTGCGCGATCCGGAAAGAATCGATGTAATGGCGCGGCGGATGGGCTTGGTGCCGCCGGAGCCGGGTCAGGTGATTCGCATGGATAGCGCGTCTGCCGATTCGAGTGTGCCGGTGATGGCTAGTGCGGAACCGGGCTTGGTGTTGGCGGGGCAGTAGCTGCGGGCAAGAAACAGCCGAGCTTCTTCGCGAAGAGCTGGCTCGGCGGACGGGCAAGAGTGCCCGTCCCCACACGATCTTAATTTGGCGGTCTGCCTGCGGGTGGTCCGCCATGTTTGTCTAGAAATCAGCACTCAGCAGTCAGCACTCAGCATTTAGTCAGTACGTTTCTGGCATGACCGCTGCACCCGCCGACTGGCTGAATGCTAAGTGCTGAGTGCTGAATGCAGGTTTCCATGGCGACCGACTCAACCCTCGGCAAGAATTTCCGGCTTTATCTGATGGGCGGGATGCTTTTGTTCTGGTGCGTGGCGATCTGCGGGCGGCTGGTTTATTTGCAGATCTTTCGCTACGGCAGTTTCGTGAAGCAGGCCGAGCACCAGCAGCAGCGCGCGATTCCGCTCGCCGCCAAGCGCGGCGTCATTTATGACCGTGCCGGCCGCGAATTGGCGATGTCGGTGCTCGTGGATTCGGCCTTTGCGGTGCCCTCGGAAGTTAAAGATCTGCCAACAGCAATTTCTCTGATCACCCGCATCACCGGCGAAGACCACAACATGGTGCTCGCTGACTGCCGTAACCACAAAACTTTCTGCTGGGTGGCGCGCAAGGCCGATGACGAGACCATCGAGCGCATCAAGTCGCTCAGGCTGCAGGGCATCCATTTTCAAAAAGAGCCGAAGCGGTTCTACCCGGCGCGCGATTTGGCGGCGCAGGTGGTCGGCACGGTCGGCATGGAAGACTCCGGCCAGAGCGGCATCGAGCATGCCTTCGACAATGAACTGCGCGGGCGCGCGGGGAAAATGTTCATTTCGGTGGATGCTCGCCGGCAATGGTTTTCCGACGTCGAGAAGCAGCCGGAGCCAGGCGAGAGCCTGGTGCTGACCATCGACAAGAATATTCAGTACATCGCCGAGAAGGAGTTGGATCAGGCGATTCACGACACGCAGGCGATTGCCGGCACGGTGATCGTCGAGAATCCGCACACCGGAGAAATTCTGGCTCTGGCCAATCGGCCGACGTTCAATCCCAACTTGCGTAAGCAGATCACGCCCGCAGCTTTGACCAACCGCGCCGTGAGCTACGTATACGAGCCCGGATCCACCTTTAAGCTGGTGACGATTTCAGCGGCGCTGGAAGAAAAGCTGACGAATCCGGATGAAATATTCGACTGCCAGATGGGAGCGATCGTTTACAACGGCATGCGTATTCGTGATTCGAAGCCTCACGGATTGCTGCCGGTTTGGGGCGTGCTGGCGGAGTCGAGCGATGTGGGCGCGATCAAGATTGCGCTGCGGCTCGGTGAAGACCGCTTCTACAGATACATTCGCGCGTATGGATTCGGGCAGCAGACCGGAATCGAATTGCCGGGCGAGACGCGCGGACTGACCAAGCCGGTGAGTCGTTGGTCGAAGGTTTCGATTGCGGCGATTTCCATGGGCCAGGAGATTGGCATTTCGCCGCTTCAGCTGGCGGGACTGGTCTCCACGTTTGCCAACGACGGCGTGTGGGTCGCACCGCGGATTGTTGCCGGAAAAGTTGAGCTGCAGGGTACACCGCAGACCGTGGCATTTCATCCGGGAGCGTCGCACCGTGTGATTTCGAGTTTCACCGCAGGCGAAATGCGTTCGATGATGCAGAAAGTTGTGCTTGAAGGCACAGGGCGCAAAGCAATTCTGGAAGGCTACACATCGGCGGGGAAAACTGGGACAGCGCAGAAGGTGGATCCTGCGACCGGAGCGTATTCGAAGACAAAATATATTGGATCGTTCGCAGGATTCGCGCCGATCAACAATCCTCAGATCGTGGTCGCGGTGATTCTGGATTCGGCGGTGGGATTGCACCAGGGCGGCCAGGTATCGGCGCCGGTGTTTCGCCGCGTAGCGCAGCAGGTGCTTGAATATCTGCACACGCCGCACGATCTGCCGCTCGCGCCGAAACACCAGTTGCTGCTGGCGCAGGCACAGATGAAGGATAAGGATCTGGAAGAAGGCACGCCGGACCATCCGGGCGAGCCGCTGGAGACGGCGGAGTTGAACGCAGACGGGGCTGGCAAGGACCGTGTGGCGCGGGCGCCCTCGCCCGCGACTGCTAGCGGTGAGGGAAAAGTGGTCCAGGCGGCGATGCTGCAATCTGAGCCGGCATCGGGAGCCTCCGCGACGAGCGAGGCTCAAGCGCAGCAGAAAGCTCCGAACTCCGATGCCTCTCTCACGACCGAAGCCAAGCTTCCCTCAACGGGAACTGTCGTCCTAGCCGTCGAGCAGGGCGGAATCGAGGTGCCGTCGTTCATCGGCAAAACCGTGCGCGGTGCCGTGGAAGCTGCGCAGGACGCGGGTCTCGAGTTGGAAGCCATGGGCAGCGGCGTGGCACGACAACAATCCCCGCCCGCAGGCACGCACGTGGCTGCGGGCGCTCATGTGACTGTGCAGTTCGGAAGATAAAACATTAAACATAGAGGACACGGGGTCTAACAGGGTAATGCAAAACTCCGATTTCCCGTGTGATCTCTATGTCCTCTGTGTTGAATGCCTTTACCTGTTTGACCCGCAGAAAAACCGCGTGATACGGTAATCAGTCACCATCCTGCAGGCCGCTCCTGCGCTGATTGAGGTCTCGCTTGTCCGTCGTTGAGACGACCACTCTCGCCGTTCGCAAAACTGCGCTGAACGCCGTCCATCGCCAGATGGGCGCGAAGATGGTCGACTTCAATGGCTGGGACATGCCGGTCGAGTATCCCGCGGCGATCGGCTGCGGCATCATCAACGAGCACATGGCGGTGCGCACGGGCGTGGGCATTTTCGACGTCAGCCACATGGGTGACATTCGTCTGGCGGGGCCGCAGGCGCTGGCTGCCGTGCAACACATTTCGATGAATGACGCTTCGCGGCTGGCTGTGGGGCAGGCGCAGTATTCTGCCCTGCTCTATCCGCAGGGGACGTTTGTTGACGACGTGATCGTTCACCGGCTGGGCGAAGACGAATACCTGCTGGTGATCAACGCGGGCACACGCGAAAAAGATTTTAACTGGGTGCGCGACAACACACGGCAGTTTGATTGCGCGGTCGAGAATCTTTCGGACGACTTTACGCAGATTGCGATCCAGGGCCCGAAGGGCGTCAATACGCTTCAGAAGCTGACGGACGCAGATTTGAGCGCGGTAAAGTTTTATTGGGTCACGCGAGGTACGGTCTGCGGGCTGAAGGATATTCTGATTGCGCGCACCGGATATACCGCGGAAGACGGTTTCGAGATTTACATTCCGGCCGACGAGGCGACCAGCGCCCGGGTTTGGAACGAGATTCTGCAGGCAGGCAAAGAGTTGGGTCTTGTACCGTGCGGCCTGGGTGCGCGCAACACTTTGCGGCTCGAAGGCAAACTGCCGCTCTACGGCCACGAGATTTCCGATACCATCAATGTTTGGGAGGCCGGGCTCGACCGCTTCTGCAAGATGGAGAAGCCGGAGTTCATCGGCCGCGCCGCGCTGGAGAAAGCGAAGGCTGAAGACGTGACTCGAACCTTGGTTGGCTTGGACATGGTGGAGCGAGGCATCGCGCGAGATGGATACAAGGTGCTCGACGCCGGAGGTCGCGAGATCGGCTACGTGACCAGCGGATCGCCCGCGCCATTTCTTAAGAAGAATATCGGGCTCGCATACGTGCCGCCGGAGTTTGCGGCCGTGGGCACGGCAGTGAAAGTAGAAATTCGCGGGCAAGGCGTGGCAGCGCAGGTTGTGCCGACGCCATTTTATAAAAGACCGAAGAAATTGTAGCGCCGCCGTCCCGGCGGCTGTCGTGGCGTCCTCGCCGCCACAGGGCGAGACGCCCTCGGGACAGGCGGCAAGATGCCGGCGCTACGATGAGCGCGCAGGAGCTAGCAACAACCATGGCCTATCCAACAGATCGCAAATACACCAAAGAGCACGAGTGGATTCAGCCGAGCGGGACGACCGCCGCCATCGGCATTACCGACCACGCGCAGGAGTCGCTAGGCGATATTGTGTTTGTCGAGTTGCCCAAGGTCGGTGCGGAATTGACGGCGGGTAAGGCGTTTGGCACAGTCGAATCCGTGAAAGCTGTGTCGGATTTATATGCTCCGGCCTCAGGCACCGTGACCGAGACTAACGGCGATCTGGCCACGTCCCCTGAGAAGGTGAATAAGGATCCGCACGGGTCGTGGATGGTGAAGATCACGTTGAAAAATCCAAGCGAGTTGGACGGCCTGCTTTCCGCCGCTGATTATGAGAAGTTCGTGGCAGAAGAGGGCTGAAGAGCGCCGATTGCCGATTTCCAATCGTCGAATGAACAACGGCCCGGTTTCAAATCGACAAGCGGAAATTGGCAATCGACAATTGCGTGATTCTGGACACAGCGCGGGCCAGCGGATGACTGTCACAATCGAACTGACCCTGAGCGACATCTAATCAATTTCCTATGCGCTATCTACCGAAATCTCCTGCCGACCGCGAAGCCATGCTGAAGGCCCTTGGCCTGCGCTCGGTCGACGAATTGTTCGCGCCTATTCCCGCGGAATATCGCCTGAGCCGCGACCTCAAAGTGCCGCGCCAGATGGCGGAATCGGAAATCGTGGACTATTTCCGCCAACGCTCGCGCGACAATGGAGAAGGCTATACCAGTTTTCTGGGTGCGGGTGCGTATGCTCATTACCGGCCCATCATCATTGATTCGCTGATCTCGCGCGGCGAATTCCTTACCGCATACACGCCTTACCAGGCGGAGATTTCCCAGGGAACTCTGCAATCGATCTTCGAATTTCAGACGATGATCTGCGAGTTGACGGGCATGGAGGTGGCCAACGCTTCCATGTATGACGGCTCAACCGCCGCGGCCGAGGCCGTGATGATGGCGGTGCGGCTCACGGGGCGACGGTCGGTCGTTGTTGCGCGCAGCTTGCATCCGGAGTATCGCGAGGTGCTGGCAACCTACGCCACGCATCAGGGAATGCCGCTGTCTCTCGCGGGATTTGGCGAGGATGGCCGTTTGAATCTGAAGGAACTGGAGAGATCGATCACTGAAGAAACGGCGTGCGTGCTGATTCAATCGCCGAATTTCTTTGGCACGATTGAAGACGTGGGTGCGATTGCCAAGATCGCTCATCAACTCGGTGCGATGCTGGTGGTTTCGATTGCCGAAGCCGTGTCGCTAGGGATCGTCGAGCCGCCGCGCGAGGCCGATGTAATCGCAATGGAGGCGCAGTCGTTCGGAGTGCCGCTTGGATTCGGTGGTCCATACTGCGGCGTGATCGCCACGCGCGAAAAATTTGTGCGGCAGATGCCAGGGCGGCTGGTCGGCCAGACGGTCGACAAGCAGGGCAGGCGTGGATTCGTACTGACCCTGGCCACGCGCGAGCAGCACATTCGCCGCGAAAAAGCTACGTCGAATATCTGCACCAACCAGGCGCTGGTCGCGCTCATGGTCAACATCTTCATGACGGTTTACGGCAAAATCGGATTGAAAGAGTTGGCGAAACAGAATCTGGCAAAGACGGCATACGCGGCGGCGCAGTTCGCCACGCACGGCAAGGTGCTGTTTGCGGGCGCGCCGCGCTTCAACGAATTTGTGTTGCAGACCAGTGAAGATCCTTATTCGATCAACAGCCGGTTGCTCGATCACAAAGTGGTTGGAGGCTTGCCGCTGAAGAAATTCTACCCCGAGCTGGGGAGTGCGGCGCTGTGGTGCTGCACCGAGCTGACCACGCGCGGCTCGATCGACACGGCGGTGAAGCTCGTGGCCGAGAGCGAGGGCTCGGTTCGAACGGCAAAGGAAGAGGTTGAGCAACTTGCGCGCTAAGAGTTCAGGAATCGAGCGGTGAGCGAATGCGCCCATGGATACAAGATGCAGAGCGTGTTTGGGAGATGGAAAGTGTTCCGAGTGTTCCGGAACCGGCACGAATGTACACCTCAATGAAAGCGAGCCGAAGTGCAGGAGCTGTTCTGGAAGCGGTGTGTGTCCAAGCTGCGGCGGAACGGGCAGTATGCTTTCGCAGGGTCCGGAAATTCTGGATCTCGGAATCTAGCGGAGAAGGGCGTTAGCGATGAAGCACGAGACACGCAAGGCCACGCGGCACGTTAATCAGAACGAAGGCCTGATCTTCGAGAAGTCATCGGCGGGCAAGGCCGCATGGAGGCTGCCGCCGCTCGACGTGCCGGAAGTGGACACTTCAAAGCTTCTCGGTTCATCGGAAAGAAAAGATCTGGGGAACATGCCCGAAGTCAGCGAGATCGAAATCATCCGCCATTTCACGCGGCTCTCCACGTGGAATTATGCGATCGATCTCGGCATGTACCCGCTGGGCTCGTGCACGATGAAGTACAACCCGCGCGTGAATGAAGCGGTGGCGCGCGTGGAGGGCATTGCCAACGGGCATCCCTACCAGCCGGAGAAAATTTCGCAAGGCGCTCTGCAAATTATCAAAATGCTGCGCGAGTGCCTGCTCGAAATCACGGGCATGGATGCGATTACACTGCAGCCCGCCGCCGGCGCGCACGGCGAGATGACCGGGTTGCTTATGGTACGGGCGTATCACCATTCGCAGGGACGCCCGCGGAAAAAGGTCTTGATTCCGGACTCGGCGCATGGCACGAATCCGGCAACCGCAGCGATGGTCGATTATGCCGTTGAAAACCTGAAGTCAGACTCGCGGGGCATGGTGGATATCGCCGCGCTCGAGGCGCAGATGAGCGAAGACGTAGCGGCGCTCATGCTTACCAATCCCAACACGCTCGGAGTCTTCGAGCAGGACATCGCGAAGATCGCCGCGATTCTGCACGCCAAGGGCGGCCTGCTCTACATGGATGGCGCGAACATGAACGCGCTGGTGGGCAAGGTGCGCCCCGGCGATTTTGGCGTTGATGTGATGCACCTGAACTTGCACAAGACTTTTTCGACTCCGCATGGCGGCGGTGGCCCAGGATCGGGCCCGGTGGCGGTTAAGAAAATTCTCGAGCCGTTTTTGCCAAAGCCTGTGGTGGTCACCAAGGCCGATGGCACGCTGGGTTTCGATTACAACCGGCCGCAGTCGGTAGGGCGGGTGCGTGCGTTTTACGGCAACTTTGGCATGTTTGTCCGCGCGCTGGCTTACATTCAAGCCAACGGCCCGGATGGTCTGCGGCAAACCACTGAAGACGCGGTGCTGAACGCCAACTATATTCGCAAGGGGCTTGAAGGCACGTACGATCTGCCGTATTCCACGCCCACGATGCACGAGGTTGTTTTCAGCGACAAGTTGCAGGCGAAAAAAGGCGTGCGCACCATGGACATTGCCAAACGCCTGATCGACTACGGCTTCCATCCCTATACGACGGCGTTTCCGCTGATCGTGTCCGGCGCGATGATGATCGAGCCCACTGAAAGCGAGTCGATAGAAGAAATGGATTTGTTCATCGAGGCCATGAAGTCGATCGCGGGAGAGGTGGAAGAGGATCCGCAGACGGTGCTTAATGCCCCGCATTCCACGCGGGTTTCGCGGCTCGACGAGACGGCCGCAGCTAGGAAGCCTGTGCTGCGCTGGAAGCCGGCGTAGCGCCGGCGGCCTGCCCTGAGCGAAGTCGAAGGTTCTCGCCGGCTGTGGGAGGGACGCACCTACGCTTGCCCTGAGACTGCCGAAGGGACAGCCGCCGGGACGCTTCGCGCAGGGGCAGGCTGCCGGCGCTCGCCGCGCATCACCTCGTCCTGATGTGAACCGAGGCGCGCGTCGTTTCCCAGTCGATCCTCAGCGTGCAATCATTGCCGCCCACCTTGTCGTAGGCGAGGGTGAGGTTCTCCACGGGCGGATCCAACTTGCTAACGTCCATGTCCACGCGCACCAGTTCTTCGCTCTCGTATTTGTAAGGGATGCCCCATTCGCCGGTTTTTTTGTTAATGATCAGCGTCCACTTGTCGGCAGTGGGCAGGGTGAAGAGGGTGTAGCTGCCCGCGGGCACGGTCTTGCCGTGAACCACGACATCGGTGCTGGTGACGAAGGTTGTGGCCTCGTTGGCCCCGGTGCGCCAGATTTTGCCAAAAGGCACAAGTCCGCCGTAGATCGTGCGGCCCTTCCTGCGCGGACTCGAGTAGTCGGTCTTGATGGTCTTGCCGCCGCCCAGATCGCACGTAGTTGAGGCAGGCGGACTGGCCTTGGCTCCGCCCATCTGAGCAAAGGTGGCAGTGGTGAACAGGATAAGAAGCGCGGGAAGGACAATTCGTTTTCGCACAGGATTCTCCAGGAAGAAGTATTTAGCAGCCAGCAGTTGGCATTGGCAAATCAGTAGTCCTCGTGGTTCCCGTTAGCCAGGTTCCATTCAGTTAACTGCCAATAGCGAATTGCTTTGACGCCCCAAGCTGCGGAGCAATTATGCTCTCTCGCGCGCGCAAGTTACAATCTCCAAATGCCGGTATTCGACGAAAAGCAGGAAGAACTCGAACACTACGAGACCATGATGGGCGTGCCGCGCGGGCGCCTCGCCGTGACCATGGACGCCATCACCGACGCCATGGCGCTGGTCGGCCAGCACGGCGTCTACTGCCAAAGCCAGCGCTGGCCGGGCAAACCCGTCATGGACATCCAGATCATCATGAAGAGCCTAAGCGACGCCAAGGAATTGATCCAGAGCGTGATGGAAGAACTGAAGGTCAAAAATCAGGCGCAATAAAACCCAGCGTCACGTAAGAGGCGTTTGCCGCCGAGATTCCTAACGTCGGAGGCGCGACTCACAAATCTATACAAACCCGTAGACAACCTCCACCCCCCGTTGATGGTTCAGATTCTATGGGGACCGATTTCCGATCCTATCGGGCGGGGAGGAGTTATGAAGCGTTCTGCCACTAGCGCGATTCTACTTGTTCCGGTTGTTGTCGCGTTCTGTTTGTCGGCGCGTTCCAGTACTCAGGCGCAGTCGAGCGGAGATAGCAGCCCTTCGCCGGGCACACACCATCCCATCGTCTATGTGATGCCCAATGCCGTAACCAATCCGGGACCCGGCAACAATTCACAAGTCGTAGTGGACTCTTCGCATAACGGGAAAGAGCCTCAGGTGGCGAAAATCTATCAGGAACTGCAACATCGAAAAGAATGCCAGTCCTTCACTGAAAACATGGTGAAGGAGAAGGCGGATTACTTTCTGCTTCTGCAACACGGCGGCGGCAAGGGAAACCGATGGGCGCTTTCTGACAGGAATGGTGACGTGATTGCGTCTGGCGACTCAATGCTGCTCGGGAACTCCGTGAGAGATGCATGCCTGGCCATCGGCAAGAATTGGCAACGCAACGGAGCTACGGCAGGAAACTGAGTTTTTGACGATAAAGCACACGATTTGTTATCCCGAAGCTGCGGCGCCCGTAGCTTCGGGTGGCTCGTAAGGGTTACGCCAGTGTGTACTTGCCGCGCTCAATCGCCTTCTGCGCGATCTGCTGGCGCAGTTCGATGGTGTTGAACGGCTCGTATTTCGCCAGCCGGCGCAGAATCGCCAACTGAGTGCGGAGCATGTCGCCGTCGGCAACCGCCGCAATCACCTTCTTCGCCGCGGATTCGACCTTCTCCATGGCTTGCGTGAGATACACGCGAGTCATGGCAATCGGTAGAGCTGCGGCAGCTTCGCCTTTTGTCTCGGCGATTTTTTGCGCGCGCAGCACGGCCGATTCCATGGCGTACGTTTCCATGGTCATATCGGCGATGGCGCCCATAATCTCCTGCTGCTCCTGGATCGCCTGCATATATTTCTGCGTTGCGGACCCGGCGGCAAACAGGCCGAGCTTCTTGGCTTGTGCCACCAGTTTGCGTTCGTCGGCCAGCGGACCTTCAACTTCTTCGCTCATCGAAGGCCCGGAAAGCACTTCGTCCATCAGTTTCTTGATTGCGGGCATCAGCGGCAACTGCCCGCTCATGGCGCGCTTCAACAGGAATCCCGTAATGATGAGGCGGTTGATTTCGTTGGTGCCTTCGAAGATGCGGTTGATGCGGGCGTCGCGGTAGGCGCGCTCGGCGGGATACTCCTCGACAAAACCGTAGCCGCCAAAGATCTGCATGGTCTCATCGACCACGTAGTCGATCATCTCCGAACACCAGACTTTGATGATGGAACACTCCACCGCGTATTCCTCGATGGCCTTGCGAGTCTCCTTCATCGCGTCTGCGCCGGATTTGTCGACTTCGCTGAGCGCACTGTCCATCATGCCGACGGTGCGAAAGACGAGCGATTCGCCGACGTAGAGCAGCGTCGCCATGTTGGCAATCTTCTCCCGGACCAGACCGAAGTCGGCGATGACTTTATTGAAAGCCTTGCGCTGCTTGGCGTAAGCAATGGCGTGCTCGAACGAGACGCGGCCTCCGCCCACGCACATCGCGCCCAGCTTGAAGCGGCCGATGTTGAGAATGTTGAAGGCGATGGTGTGGCCCTTCCCGATTTCGCCCAGCAGATTTTCCACCGGCACCTTGCAATCGTTCAAGATGATGGGACAAGTGGAGGAGCCGCGAATGCCTAACTTGTGCTCTTCCGCGCCGATGGAGAACCCGGGGAAATCTCTCTCGATCAGGAACGCGGTGAACTTTTCTCCATCGATTTTGGCAAACACAGTGAAGAGATCGGCGAAGCCTGCATTGGTAATCCACATCTTTTCGCCGTTCAGAATGTAGTGTTTGCCGTCGGGCGAGAGTTGCGCCCGGGCGCGGCAGTTCAGAGCATCGGAGCCGGAGGAGGCTTCCGATAGCGCGTACGCGCCAACAATTTCGCCGGCAGCGAGGCGCGGTAGATATTTCTTCTTCTGTTCCTCGGTGCCGAAATAAACCAGCGGCAGCAGGCCGATGCCGCTGTGCGCTCCCCACGTGGTGGCGAAGCCGGCATATTTGGCGATATGGTCGGCGATCACGGCGGCGGTTACTTTGTCCAACTCAAGGCCGCCGTAAGCTTCGGGGACTTCGACCCCGCTCAAGCCTAGGTCGCCGGCCTTTTTCACCAGATCGCGAGAAATGGAGAAATCTTTGTGCTCCATCTTCTCAATGTTGGGCAAAATTTCGTTGACAGTGAATTCTTCCGCCGTCTGCCCGATCAATTGCTGCTGTTCGGTAAAGTCTTCAGGGGTGAACACTTCTTCGGAGCGGCGCTCTTCCAAGAGAAAGCTGCCGCCAGAGATTCTTGCTTTAGGAATTGCAGTAGTAGTCGCCATAAGAAAACCTTTCAGCCACGAAGGGCACTAAGGTGCACGAAGGAATACAAGTCCTGAGGTTTTTCCTTTAGTGTGACTTCGTGTCCTTCGTGGTTATTTCTTTTTATTTCCAGCTGGTGCCGTTTATAAAGCGCTTGATGCCATCCTTCAGATGTACAACATTGAAGTTTATAAGCAATCCGATGGATTTACCACTGAGTTTGAGATACGAATGGATTCGGGCCTCGCTGTGTTCAGAATCACGATTGCCGATTGCCAATTTCCGATTGTCGATTTGAAACCGTCAGCGTGCTCATTCGGCAATTGGAAATCGGCAACCGGCAATCATCAGCGGTTATGACCGCGTGGCTGACCTGTTGGGCCGTGAGTCTGTGAATGGGAACGGTGGCCATAGATACCTCCAACCCCAGCGGTATCGCATTTGGCATAGGAAGTCCAGGTCATCCACCAAAATAAATTAACCACGAAGGGCACGAAGTTTTACAAAGGGAATCCTATTTGCTTGGGGTTTCCTTCGTGAACCTTCGTGCCCTGCGTGGTTAATTAAGGTTTTCGAAAATGCCAGCCGCGCCCATTCCTCCGCCCACGCACATGGTCACCATGCCGTAACGCGCGCTGCGCCGTTTGAGTTCACGGATGATCGTAGCCGTCAGCTTGGCTCCCGTACAGCCCAGCGGATGTCCGAGAGCGATCGCGCCGCCGTTGGGGTTCACCTTCTCCGGGTCGAGACCCGCTTCCTTCATCACGGCCAGAGATTGGGCGGCGAAGGCTTCGTTCAACTCGATCACGTCGATGTCAGAAAGTTTCAGCCCAGCCATCTTCAGAGCTTTCGGAATAGCGAACACCGGGCCCAGTCCCATTTCTTCGGGCTTATATCCCGCGGTGGCGAACGAAACATAACGTACCAGTGGTTTGATGCCGAGCGCTTTCGCGCGCTCTGCCGACATGACTACGGCCGCCGCCGCGCCGTCCGACATTTGCGAAGAATTTCCCGCGGTGACTGTTCCCTTCACGTGGAATGCGGGCTTCAGCGCGAGCAACGCTTCCAGTGAAGTGTCGGCCCGCGGCCCCTCGTCCATTTTGAAAACAATTTCCTGCCGCTTGGGCTTCGCGCCATTCGGAGTAGTAAAGCTCACCGGCACGGGCACAATTTCCTCGTCGAATCTTCCGGCTTGGATTGCGGCGAGCGCTTTCTGGTGGCTGCGGTAAGAGAATTCATCCGCCGCTTCGCGCGTGATGCCGAACCGCTGCCCCACGCGTTCGGCGGTGAGGCCCATGTTGAGGTATGCGTCGGGGTAGTGATCGACGAGCCACGGATTTGGCGCAACTTTGTGGCCGCCCATCGGGATCATCGTCATCGACTCGGTGCCGCCGGCGACAATCGCCTCCGCGCCGCCGCTCATGATGCGTTCGGCCGCCATGGCAATCGCCTGCAGGCCCGACGAGCAGAAGCGGTTGATGGTGAGCGCCGAAACTTCGACCGGCAGTCCCGCGCGTAATGAGGCAATGCGGGCCACGTTCATCCCTTGCTCGGCCTCGGGCATGGCACAGCCCAGGATAACGTCTTCAATTTCGTATTTATTCTTACCCCCGGGATCGAGTTGCGGCACGCGTTCGAGCGCGCCTTTGATGGCAACAGCGGCCAGTTCATCGGGACGGGTGGCGCGGAGCGTGCCCTTGTAGGCGCGTCCCACGGGCGTGCGGACGGATGAGGCAATAATGACTTCTCGCATAAGAATTTCCACTTCTACTATTGACTATTCTATTGGATGTTCGGCAGCGTAGGCGAGCTTCACTTGGCCGGAGCGTAGAAGTAATAGTCCGCAGTGTAGCTGCTCTTGGTTTCCCCGCCCTTGTGAGCCGCATCACAGCCCTCGGATGGAGGCTGACCGCCGTGCGTGCGAACTCGCTGGATGGTCGTCACGTTGGTCAGCAAACCGTTTCCCGTATGACTGACGACTTTCACCAGCAGCCAGGGGATTGACGCCGGATCAAGCGCATCCACTTTGGCGGCCGCTTTGCCGGTGACTTCGCTGCCGTCCTTCAGCTTCCAGGAGGGTCCCGCGGAATGCTGGCCGATCACTTTATCTTTTCGGTCTTTTAGTTCGGCATCGGGGGCTTTGAGCGTCCAACTGACCTTGCCGTCCGCCGTGGCCTGGCAGGTGTAGATCTGCGATCCAACCCCGTGCGCCAACAAAACAACTTCCTCTCCCGACGGCGCCTGGATCGAGTCGGGCACGTCCGGCCGATCCTCTTTTTGCGGAACATCTTTCGCTTGCGCACCCGCGAGGGAGGCTCCAAGGATGAGGATGCCGAAACCGGCGACTGTGGCAGGAGCAAGGAGAAGTCTTAGCATGAGGCCGATTGTAACAGGCAAGAATCCAAATGCCTCAAGGCTTCTCCCAATGCGTTGAGTTGAATTGCTTGGGATCAAACGTGCCCGGATCGAGCTTCGCATTGCATAAAAGGTCCGTGTAATCTTCGCTGAAGACCATCTTGTCATCAACGTGAACTTCCACCCGCGCAGCCACCCAGCCGCCCGCCATCTCGCGGTAGTCTTCAAAGCGGATGTCCTGAAGCTTGTTGGCATCCTTCTGCGTCGGCTCAAACAGCCGCACAAACAACAGGCGATTTTTGTCCACCCAGAACTGCTTCGACTTCAGATCGCCCTTCTCCGCGCCCACCACGTAGACCGGGTGTCCCTCCCACGTCTCCTCGTGAAATTTTGCAAGATCGTACCCCTCAGCTTTTGCGACCTTGGCCGTGGCCTCCGGGCTCTGACGGTAAACATCAAATCCCAACACCAGAAGCATGTTCACCAGAGGTTGAGTGCCCGCCTCTTTTCCCGCCCGCACTACGGTAAGCGTTCCATCTACCATGAGATACCCGTTGCCATCGCTCGGTGTTCCAATATCGATGCGCAACTTGGCGGGCGCTGACAAAGCTTCATGCCAGGTTTCGGATTTGGTGGTGCCGTCGGCGTTGTAGGTCGTGCTCTTCTGCGTGAAGGTCAAGGTTTCATACCAAGTCTTCGCATAGCGGTCATGCATGACTCGCAGGACGTCTTCGCCGTTGCGGATGTCTTGGGCATGAGCCAGTGTCAAGCTGAAAGGAAGCAGCAACGGTGTACGAAATTTTGCAGGGTTCATCCGTTCCTTTCGGATGCGGGACTGCTCACCGAGCATTCTGAGCTTAGACGAAGGCGAACTGCAAAGGTCTTGCCCCGCCATTTTATGGCTTCGCCCAGTCCTGCCAGGAAAGACCCTTCACACGCGAGAACTCCGAGACGTTGGCGGTTACCAGTGTGAGTTGACGCGCCAGAGCCTGGCCGGCGATCAGGTAGTCGTATGCGCCAATGGGTTTGCCCGCAGCTCGCAGGGCGGCGCGGATCGATCCTGCCACGCGGGAATCCTCGTTGTCGAAGGGAAGCGCGAGTACTGAACTGGACAGGAGCGCTTCGAGGCGCAGGGCATTCGTTTCCACGCGTGCACTCTTTGCAATTCCCTCCCAAAGTTCAAAGGCGACGATCGAGGAGATATAGATTTGGGAATCGGCTCGAACAGCCTTTTCAAACCGGCTTCGAACGGCGACCGGCGCCCCGTTCATCAGCGCGATGCAGGCGTTCGTGTCCAGCAGGTAGTTCACTTAATGGCCGGTCGCTTGGTCGCGGGGGGCTGTTCGTCGCGGGATGGGAACGGTTCGGAATTCAATTCGTTCAATTCATCGAGACGGCGGAACAATTCCCTCGGGTCTTGAATGAGGGGCTCAAGCAGCACTCCTTTGCCCACGCGCCGCACGCGCACGCGGTCACCCTCAAAGCGGAACTCCCGCGGCAACCGCACCGCCTGACTGCGGCCATTCTGAAAAAGCTTGGCAATGTTAGTTTTCGGCATGGCAGGCACCTCCGAAGAGTATATATCAATGATATATACTAGGCAAACAGAATGCAAAGCTGTTAATTCCTCAGCGTCTTCCCCGTCTTCAGCGTGTATTGAATCCGCTCCTGCGTCTTCTTCTCGCCGCAAAGCGATTTGAACCCCTCGCGCTCCAGATCGAGAATGTACTGCTCGCTCACCAGCGAGCCCGGAGTGACGTTGCCGCCGCAAAGAACTTCAGCGATCTTCCCACCCAGCTTCACCTCGTAGTCCGTGATGTAGTCTCCCTGGCGCATCATGTGAACGCCCATCTTCAGCGTCGCCAGAAGATTTTCACCGGGCGCCGGAATGTCTCTGCGAGGCACAGGCGGCTCGTAACCGGCGCGGACCAGTTCGAGCGCCCGGGCTTTGGCGTCAGACAGCACGCGCTCGCGGTTCATGGTTATGCGGTCGCCGTCATCAAGGAACCCGAGGCCGCGGGCTTCGTGCGCCGAGGTTGCAACCTTGGCAGTCGCAATCGTCTCAAACGCGCGCTTCATGGCTTCCAGCATCTCGATGGATCCGGGGAGCGAATCACCAGAAACTTTCCCACCGCGCGCCGCAGTGGCCCCGTCAACGGCGCGCAGCAGCATCTCCTTGCAACCTCCGCCGCCGGGCAGCAAGCCGACGCCGACTTCAACCAATCCCGTGTAAAGCTCAGCATGAGGCTGGCGCGCCGCGGCGTGCAGCGAAATTTCCGTGCCGCCGCCCAGGCATAATCCAAATGCCGAAACCACCACCGGCTTGGGCGAAAACTTGATGGCTTGCGTCATGCCCTGAAATTGCCGGATGGCGAGGTCCACCTCGTCCCACTCTTCTTCCTGCACGCTCATGAGCAGCAGCATCAGGTTGGCGCCGACGGAAAAATTCGCCGCATCGTTGGTGATTACAAAAGCGTCGAAGTTGTCGCCGGGCCCGCCCGCCTTTAGGGTTTGCAAAATAAGGCCCACGATGTCGGCCCCAAGCGAGTTCATCTTGCTGTGGAACTCAATGCAGCCCACGCCATCGCCCAGATCGACCAGCGACGCCCCGGAATTTTTCTTCACCACGCCGTTGGATTTCTTTGCCACCGTGACCGACCACACGCCCGGGGGAACCTCGACTGGCTGCAAGTTTCCAGTTGCCAAATCGAAGTAAACTCGCCCGGACGCAGCTTTCGGATCGTCGCTGTACCAAGTCTTCTTGCCCGAGGCGAGCAACTTCTCAACATTGGCCGCCACCGGCTTGCCTTCTTTTTTCATGCGCGCCACGGTGGCCTCGACGCCAGCAGCGTCCCAAAGCTCGAAAGGTCCAAGTTCCCAATTAAATCCCAGGCGCATCGCGCGATCGATCTCGACGATCGAGTCAGAGATTTCGGGTACTCGGTTGGCCGAGTAGGTCCACAAATCAGTGAGTGCTGACCACAGAAACGCTCCCGCCTTATCTCCCTTCGACGGCCCGCTGCCTTCCAGGCCAAGCAAAGTGCGCACCCGCGCGCCCGTGTCCTCAATATTCTTAGCCATGTCGAGCGCCGCAAACTTCGGCTTCTGCCGCGGATGATATTCCAGCGTCCTCCAGTCAAGCGCCAACCGCTCGTCTTCCTTGCCGTCGCGGCTTTTTGCCTTCTTGTAGAAGCCGCCCTTGGTTTTATCACCCAGCCATTTGCGCTGCACCATCTGCGCGAAGAAGTCAGGCAGGCGCAAATCGCTGCGTTCGTCGCGGACGTTCGCCGTCATATTGCCAACCACGTGCCCGAGAACGTCCAGCCCCACCAAATCAATCGTGCGGAAGGTGGCTGACTTCGGCCAGCCAACGGCTTGTCCCGTCAGAGCGTCAACCTCTTCGACGGTCAGATCCATCTCCTGCATCAGGCGAATCACATTCAATACCGAAAATGTGCCGATACGGTTGCCGATGAAGTTGGGTGTGTCTTTAGCGATGACCACTCCCTTGCCCAGCCGCACATCGCAAAAGTGTGCGATGGCATCGATGGCAGCGGGATCGGCGTCCGAGGTCGGAATAATCTCCAGCAAGCGCATGTAGCGCGGCGGATTAAAGAAGTGCGTGCCGAACCAAGCCCGCCGGAAGTCGTTCGAGAATCCCTCCGAGATCTTTCCCACCGGCAGGCCGCTGGTATTGGTGGTGACAATGGTGCCGGGTTTGCGAATGGCATCGACTTTGCGCAGCAGTGCACGCTTGATGTCCAGATTCTCCACGACGGCTTCGATGATCCAGTCGACTTCAGCCAACTTATTCAAATCGTCGTCGAAGTTGCCGACGGTGACCAATCGGGCGAGCGACGCATCCATAAAGGCCGCGGGTTTGGATTTCTTCGCCGCGTCGAGACCGGCCGCCGCGATCTTGTTCCGTGCCGGAGCATCGGCGTCCGGCGGAACAATATCAAGCAAATAGCTGGGGACGCCGGCGTTAGCAAAATGCGCGGCGATGCGGGCGCCCATGGTTCCGGCGCCAAGAATAGCAACTCTATTAATGCGTTTCATGATCGAGCCTCGATAAAAATCTTGGAAAGAAAATCTTCAATACATATAGGACTTGTGGGAGCACAGCGTATTGCCGATTGCCAATTTCCGATTGCCGATTGAAAACCGAAGATTCAAGAATTTCAATCGGCAATTGGAAATCGACAATCGGCAATTTCTTCCCCCTATGGAAGTTTATCTACCGCCCAGTCATTCTTGCCAGTGTCCACAATCACAATGCTGGAAAATTGTCGGCGCGCGTGGTTCTTCGAAATGCTCACCAGGACGACGGGAAACTCGTAGCGCCCGCGCTTCAACAGCTTTCCCCTGTCGATTTCATAAGCAGTGGGACCGGAATTGGAAAAGAATCTCTCGATTACATCCGTGGTGGCCTTTTCCTTCGCATGGCTGGTGAGCAGCACCATCCCGCTTTCCAGGTCGCCAGACTGCCAAGCCTGAAGTAAGTGATCGGCAGCTGCAAGGGCGGAGACGTAGCCTGAGTTCAGAGCGGGAGCAGGCCGAGTCTTGGCCGCCAGAGGCAAAATCAGGCACAGGAAAAGAATCAGCGGCACCGCGACAGGATGGAAGGCTTTGTGAACAGGCATTGAAGCATTATGCGTTAAGAACAAGCGGGTGGAGCAGGACCTTCCAAGTCCTCCGCCATGCAACGCCCACAATTCGTGGGCTTAAGCTCCTGAGGTACTTCGGCGAAGGTCAGCCTCCATTAAAGCTCCTCGTGCCTTCTCACATACTCCAGCGCCCGCCGCGCCATCTGCTTCTCCCCGGTATAAGCCAGCAGCCGCGGAGCATCTTCCAGCCGCACCCACCGCGCCCGCGCAACTTCAACGCGCATCTCGGGAGCAATATCGTTGATGCGTCCAGAGCCATAGCGCATCAGATAGAAGCTGACAATCTTGTAAACCCGCAGGCCATCGCCCCACGTTCGCGTATAGACGTACTTGCTATCACCCAGTTTGGCGACTGGTTCGGCCAACACTCCGGTCTCTTCATAAACTTCGCGAACCGCGCTTTCCAGCGCTTTCTCGCCCGGATCCACCAGACCCTTGGGCAGGGCCAGTACTCGTCTTTGCCATCCCGTTGTGTGTCTGGACTGCCCTTTCTTGGCCCGACCAAGTTTAACTCGTTCGGCGTGCGCGGCCTCGGTAGGCGGCTCAATCGCGGCCATCCACCATTCGCCCTCCCGCTTCCGGATCACCACCCCGCCGGCAGAAATCTCCCGCACCATATAGTCGGCAAGTTAGCAGGATTGCGGGAGTTAGTCATCCCCACCGAGGAGGGGTAACACACTGGTAACCCAGAATTGTTTCTCTTGTAACCCGAGATGGCACCAAAGTGGACTGCAGCTTTTACCGATAGATATGGCATCTTAGTAGATATATCTGCAGTTGGGTTCCCGGCAAGCCGGGGACGTGGGGTTTCGGTGAAGAGTCTGGGCAAGATTATTCGGTCCGTGCAGGCCTTTGGACGGGAACTCTCACGCAAAGGCAGTGCGGCGGAACCGCGTCTTCCCGCAATCGGGGTGGCTCTCGGCGGCGGTTTCGCCCGTGGTATGGCTCACATCGGAGTCCTCAAGGTCCTCGAAGAAGAAGGAATTCCGGTCCGCATCGTAACCGGAACCAGTGTGGGCGCTTTGATCGGCGCGTCCTACTGCAGCGGTCTTCCCCTTGATGATCTCGAGAAAGTAGCGCACTCCTGCCGCTTTACTACTTTTGCCCGCTGGACGGTATCGCGTTACGGTTTCGCCTCCAACGATCGCATGGTGTCATTCCTCACGCGGACGCTCAAGGTCAAGACCTTCGAAGAGCTGCGCATTCCTCTCGGCGTCACGGCAACCGATTTCAATAGCGGCGAGGGCGTGGTCTTTCACTCCGGTTCAATCATCGATCCGGTGCGCGCCAGTTGCGCCTATCCCGGAATGTTTCTTCCGGTGGAGATTCGCGGCCGCTACCTGGTCGATGGCATGCTCTCGCATCCCGTGCCCACGCGCCCGCTGCGCGAGATGGGCGCCGAACGGGTGCTGGCCGTGCATCTGAAAGGCACTTGGGCCAAGGGCGGAGCGCCCCGCCATCTTTTCGATGTGATCGGACAATCCTTCGCCATCGCTCAGGACGCGATGTCCAGCCTGTGGCGAGGCGCCGCCGACCTGGTAGTCGAGCCCGACGTAGCCGGCTTCGCCTACGACGACTTCAAGCGAGCCGGCGAACTGATCCGCGCCGGAGAAATAGCCATGCGTCAAGCCATGCCCGCAGTGCGCAAATGGCTGGAAGCCCCGGCGGCAGCTCCCGCTCCGGCGAAAGCCCCGAGGAAAGCACGCCCAGCAGTAGCGCGCCCCGCACCCATGCCCGCGGACTAAACTGCTTAAGACACTGCCGGCCCAAACCTCAACCTTGACAAACCCGCTTTCAGCAGGTAATAATCAGTCTAGTCAGACTAGTCATAATTCCGAGGCCTATGCCCAAATCCCTGAATAAGCCCAATCGCGCACCCTCACTGGCGCCAAAGGCTGCCGCCGATTCCTGGCAGATCCAAAGCGCCAAAGCCCGCTTCAGTGAAGTATTCCGCAAGGCGCGCACCGAGGGCCCGCAACGCATCACGCGCCAGGGCAAAGAAGGCGTGGTGATGGTGGCCGAAGAACAATTCGACCAACTGGTGGGTAAATCGCGCCAACCGAAGAATATCGTTGACTTTTTCCGGCAATCGCCTCTGGTGGGCCTGGAACTGGAGCTGAAGCGGGACCGCAGCCCGGCGCGCGACATCGATTTATAGACGAAGATCTATGAGCGGGTTTCTGCTGGATACGAATTGCATCTCCGAGCTGGTCCGTATCAAGCCGGAGCCCCGCGTCCTGAATTGGATGAGGGCGGCGGATGAGAGCCTGCTCTACCTAAGCGTTCTGACACTGGGCGAAATCCGGAAGGGTGCGGCCACTCTTCCTCACAGCAAGCGCCGCACCTACCTGGAGAGTTGGCTGGCATTAGATGTGCAAGTTCGATTTTCGGGAAGAATTCTGGGAATCGATAATGCGATTGCAGATCGATGGGCATGGCTGGCCGCCGAGGCCGAAAAACAAGGGACGCCTCTGGCGGCGATCGACGGCTTACTGGCCGCCACCGCGCTTCACCACAACCTCACAATTGTCTCCCGCAACGTCAACGATTTCGCCAGCACGCGGGCGCCGATCCTGAATCCCTGGAAAGCGTAACCTTCCACTTACGCTGCCGCCGTCACCTTCTCCGCTTCCTCGCAGATCCTCCGCCAAGCCCGCTCCACGTGCCGCGCCTCGGTGTTGGTCTGGCCCACACACAGCCGCAGAGCGAACTTCCCGTTCAGCTTGGTGTGCGTGAGGAAGAGATCGCCGCTCCGGTTCAACCGGTCCATAATGGTTTGATTCGCTGCGTCCCCGCCTTTGTGGCGGAAACAAACCAGATTGAGCGGAACCGGCGCCGCGAGTTCAAATCGGGAGTCACCGCGCACCCAGTGCGCGAACGTCTGCGCCAGTTGCACGTGGCAGCGAATGTGGTGCTGCAAGCCCTCCACGCCGTAGTGACGAATCACAAACCAAAGCTTCAGCGACCGGAAGCGCCGCCCCAGCTGGATGTGCCAGTCGCGATAGTCGATCACCGCGCCAGATTCCGTGGCCTGGTTCCGCAGGTATTCGGGCAGAATACTCAGGGTCTGAATCAGCGCCTTGCGGTCCGCCACCCAGAAGCAGTTGCAGTCGAAGTTGGTGAACATCCATTTATGCGGATTGAAGTTGTAACTGTCGGCGCACTCGACTCCATTCTGCAGATGCCGAAACTCAGGGCACAGCGCCGCCGTGCCAGACATGGCGGCATCCACGTGCAGCCAAAGATTGTGCGGGCGGCAGACCTGAGCGATCGAAGCGATCGGGTCCATGGCATTCGAAGACGTCGTGCCCACAGTCGCGCACACAAAGCAGGGAAGCAGCCCAGCACGCTTGTCCGCTTCAATCTGGCGCGCGAGAGCTTCGGGGCGCATGGCGAAGTTGTCGTCCACTTCGATCAAACGCAAATTCGAGACGCCGATGCCCGCAATCATCGCCGCCTTCTCCAAGGAAGAATGCGTCTGCGAAGAAGCGTAGGCCACAATGTGCCCATCGCATCCTTTTTGGTTGCTGGTGTAGTTGGTGGCGCGTTCGCGTGCCGCCAAAAGCGCGCACAGCGCGGCGCTTGATGCCGCATCTTGAATCACTCCCCCGCCGGTGTTCGATGACAAAAATTTCTCTGGTAACCCGAGCATCGGCACAAGCCAGTCGAGCACATGCGTTTCCAGTTCTGTGCATGCCGGACTCGTAGACCACAGCATGCCCTGCACGCCGAGCCCGGAAGAGAGGAGATCGCCAAGAATTCCAGGTCCGGAAGCATTGCAAGGAAAATAGGCAAAGAAATTCGGCGACTGCCAGTGCGTCACACCCGGCAGGATCAGATCCTCCACATCTTTCAACAGCGCCTCGAATGGCTCACCTCTTTCAGGAGGATTCGTCGGCAGCGACGCGCGAATTTGTCCCGGCTTCCCTTGCGAGAGCACAGGAAATGACTCGATGCGCGAGTGGTAGTCGGCAATCCAATCCACCACGGCATGGCCGTGGCGGCGGAACTCCTCGGGCGTCATGTGAAAAGACTTTTCGTCAGGCACGAGCTTTACCTCGTGAGGATGCTGCAAAAGCAGATCGTATCAGAACAGATTCAGTTTTCCTTCGTGAACCTTCGTGCCCTTCGTGGTTATTCTCTTTCTTTCTTCTAGGCAAGGCAAACCTCAACCACGAAGGTCACCCTTCGACTCTGCTCAGGGCAGGCTTCGTTACACGAAGGAACTGCGTTCAGATAAGCCCTCCGAAATATAATCGCGTCTTGTATTCGAACACGGCGCGTCCATCGACAGCGCCAGCGTCAAACACGCGCCGCAACTCACGCAGCATGTGCGCATGTTGAGGATGCCCCCGCCCGGGCACGTACGATGACGACAGCAAACGGCCTTCCACCCCGGCGTAGTCGAACTCCTGGCGCATCTCGAACACCCGCTCTTGAAAGGGCGCGGGGTCGAAGAATTCATTCACCGAATCAGTGGTGTGCTCGTGGCGAACTTCTTCGTAATCCGTGCCGTAAGTCAGCAGCATCTGCTCGTAGTCGCGGAGAAATTGTGTCGACTCCGTGAGCCGCTCGTTCCACAGCAGCACCAGCCATCCCCCGGATTTCAATATGCGGACAAACTCGCGCCGAGCCCGCGCGCGGTCGAACCAGTGCGCCGCCTGCGCCGCGGTAACGAAGTCTACGCTGTGATTCGCCAGCGTAGTCGCTTCGGCTGTCCCCGCAACGCTCGAGAACTTGGGGAACGCCGTAAGCAAGCGCTCGCCCGCCTCGCGCATCTCCGCATTGGGCTCGATGCCAAAGACCGTGTTGCCATTCTCCAGCAGCATGCGAGTCCAAATACCTGTGCCGGAGGCGATATCGGCAACCACATGGCTGGGCGTCAAGCCGCACTGGGCTTGCAGTTCCTGAATCACTTGCGGCGGATATCCTGGCCGGTAGCGCACATAGTTTTCCACTCGATCGGAAAAGCGGCTGGTAGCATTGGAGGCAGGCATAGGACTTCAAAGTGGCAAGTTTTTTCATCTTGCCAGAAAGCCATTTTAATTGCAGGATAGCTATATTGTCCTTCCCCGCCGGGCTTCCCCTGTGCCGCAAACCCGAGCGACTTCGATAGCGAATTGAGAGGGCAAACAGAACAAGAAGGGAAATCCCCCTCCAGCGTCAAGTGCGATACCATTTCAACTAAGTCATGAAAGTTTTGATTGCGTGAGAGTTGTTATCAAAGTCGGCACCAGCCTGATCGCTCCCGGCGGCCAGATTGACGCGAACCTCCTTCGTGCCATGGTCGATCAATTTGATCTCAGTAAGAACGAGTACCTGATCGTCACCTCGGGCGCGATCGCTGCAGGCATGTCCGGATTGGCGCTGCGCAAGAGGCCAAGCGACGTTCCCGGCATGCAGGCCTGCGCCGCTGTGGGGCAAAGCAAGCTCATGCACACCTACGAGCGCCTATTCTTCGGCAAGAAGGTGGTGGCGCAGCTTCTGCTTTCGAGCGACGACTTCACTTCGCCGGTCCGCTACCGCAACTTGCAGAACGCTCTGGCCGAACTGCTTTCACTCGGCGTAGTCCCCATCGTGAATGAGAACGACAGCGTAAGCGTGCGCGAGTTGGTTGGCGCATTTGGCGACAATGACGAACTCAGTTCGCTGCTCGCGACCGCCGTGAAAGCCGACTGGCTCCTGTTGCTGACTGATGTTGACGGATTCTTCATGCCCGCTGGACCGAAGAGGTCGCGCAAGAAACCGCGCCTGGTGCGCGTCGTGCGCAAACTGACTCCCGCGCTGGAGGCGCAGTGCAACGGCAAGAGCACGCTGGGGCGTGGCGGCATGATTTCCAAATTGCGCGCCGCGAAGCTGGCGAGTGAAGGCGGAGTGCACGTGGCCATTGTGAATGGCCGCCATCCGCAAGGGATCAAGCTGGCGATGGAACGCAAGATCGGAACATATTTCCCTCCAATGAACGGGAAGATTTGATGGCGACGACGATCACCAACTCGGCTTCCACGCAGGAAAAGCTTCTGCGCGCGCGCGGCGCGGCTGCGAACCTGGCGCAGCTCTCCACCAGCGAGAAGAACGCCTTGCTGCTGGCGATCGCCGATGCGATTGAAGCCCAGGCGCAGACGATTCTTGCAGCAAACCGCGAGGACGTGGAAACCTCAGGCCTCGAAGGCGCAATGCGCGACCGCTTGCTGCTGACCCCAGCGCGAATCAAGGATATGGCGCAAGGTGTGCGCGACGTGGCAGCGCTCGCCGATCCGATCGGCGAAACTCTCGCGGAGTGGACTCGTCCCAACGGCCTTCGTATTCGCAAGCTGCGCGTGCCGCTGGGCGTCGTAGGAATCATTTACGAGTCGCGCCCCAACGTTACAGTTGATACAGCCGTGCTCGCGCTGAAAACCGGCAATGCCATAGTGTTGCGGGGCGGCAAAGAAGCGGCGCGCAGCAATCAGCGGATGGTGGAGATTCTAGCCGCCGTGCCCGGAGTGCCCGAGGGGGCAATCGAGCTTCTCGATTCAAGCACGCGGCAATCGGTACAGGAACTAATCAAGGCTCGTGGGCTGGTCGACGTGATTATTCCACGCGGTGGCGCAGGGCTGATCGCATTCGTCACGGAGAACTCCGCCGTGCCTGTGATCGAAACCGGAGCGGGGAACTGCCACATCTTCGTCGACGAATCTGCCGACTTCGCCATGGCCGACCCCATCGTCATCAATGCCAAGACGCAGCGGCCGTCAGTATGCAACGCCGCGGAGAAGTTGCTGGTGCATGAACGCGTCGCGGCGGAATATGTCCCACGAATCGTGAAGAAGCTCATCGACGCCGGCGTCGAAGTTCGTGGAGACAGCAAGTCGCGAAGCCTCGCGTCTGGACTCAACATTGTGCCCGCCGCAGAGCAGGATTGGCCCGAAGAATATCTGCGACTCTGCATGGCGGTGCGCGTGGTCGCGAATGTGGATGAGGCGATCGCCCACATCAATCGCTATTCGACAAAGCACTCCGATTCCATCGTCACCCGCACTGAGGCCAACGCCCGCAAGTTTCTGCGCGGAGTAGATTCTGCCGCAGTGTACTGGAACGCATCCACCCGTTTCACCGATGGCGCGGAGTTCGGCTTCGGCGCCGAGATGGGCATCAGCACGCAAAAGCTGCACTGCCGCGGTCCCTTCGCGCTGGCGGAACTCACTTCTTCGAAGTATGAGATTGTGGGGACGGGGCAGGTGCGGTAGTCTCTCTCCTAGCGCCAGACCGGCGCGCGCATCACATCAAAGTGGAAGTCGTAAGTCCAGATTTGCAAGCCCAAGCGGCGGGCAATGACGGCTAATGTGGCATCCACCAGCGTGATCGCTTGATCGGGCATTGCGTACACTTGCTCTATCGCCTGGCGGTAGTCCTCTGGTACAGGATTAACGAAAATGCCTGGGGTTATTTGAGTCAGCCATTTGCCCGCAGCGTTCCGGCCAAGGTTGAATAAGACTAGAGTGTAAGCCTCTAGCAGCGTGGGGTAAGCGATAACGACCGGCCGCTGCTCCTGCGACAGCAGAGCAAGCTCACTGACTGCGCGCTCGTGATGAATATCTTGATCGTCTGTGATGGCATACAGTGGGGTGGAATCAGCCAGTACGGCGCGGATCATTTCTTAATTCCGGCCAGATATAAGTCGTGATTCTGGCTCACATCGCTGCGTCCACTACGACCGAGAACCGTGAGTTTAAGTGGCCGATAGCTTTGAATGTACCCGCGGCCTGTCAGGTATTCACGTAGTGCCGCTTGTACGACTTTCGTCAGAGTCGGCGGGTTTTCCTGCGCTTGACGGTACTCTTCCACCGCCTTCGCTAACTCATCCGGCAGCGTCATCGTGGCGCGTTTCATGGATTGAGTATATCACCAACTGGTGAAGTTGGTGCGCTGAGAGATGGGCCCGTTTTCTGGCGTCAAGCAAACCGGCGAGAGCACCCGCTGTGCTAACGTACATACTTTCACTGCGGGAGCCTCATGAAATTGTTCTCATCCGTTCTTTTTTCCTCGGTCGTTCTATTCTTATTTCTCTCACCTAGTGTCAGCGGCCACCTGCCCGAACCTTCCGGCACGAGTCAATCCATCTTCGGCTTCCGTGACTCCCCCGCGGAAACTGCCACTGAAGCTCGGTTTCTAGCCGTCCCTGATCCCAAGCTTGCGGAAGAGCACCTGCGCACGCTGACTCAATCCCCGCACATGGCGGGCACGGTAGAAGACAAAGCCACGGCCGATTATGTGGCGCAGAAGTTTCGCGCCGCCGGGCTTGACACCGAGATCGTCGAATACAAAGTGTGGATGAACTATCCCGCGGAGATCAGCGTCAACATCACCGCGCCCGCCGGAGTCGTAATGCACGGGCCCACGCGCGAACACGTTGACGGCGATCCTTATGACGAGGATCCACGCGTTGTCATGCCTTTCAGCGGCATGTCGCCCTCAGGCGATGTCGACGCCGAAGTGGTTTACGCCAACTACGGCGCGCCCGAAGATTTCGAGAAGTTGGAGAAGTTGAAGATCGATGTCCGCGGCAAGATCGTGCTGGTGCGCTACGGCCAGAACTTTCGCGGGGTGAAGGTATTCGTCGCACAAGAGCATGGTGCCGCTGGAGTCATCCTCTATTCCGATCCTTTCGACGATGGCTGGCGGCGCGGCGATAAGTATCCCACCGGGCCGTGGCGACCCGATACCGGCGTGCAGCGCGGATCGGTAGGCTACATGTTCGAATTTCCCGGCGATCCGACCACGCCAGGATTTGCGTCGCTGCCGTCGTTGCCGGAGAGTAAACGCGTTTCACCTGACAAATCCGCGCAGATGCCGAAGATTCCGGTCACGCCGCTCTCCTACCACGACGCTTCGCCCATTCTGCAAAATCTGAGCGGACCCGTCTCGCCGCGCGAGTGGCAGGGCGCATTGCCTTTTACTTACCACGTGGGGCCGGGGCCGGTGCGGGTGAAGATGCACCTCAAGCAGGATTATCAGTTCCGTACCCTCTGGGATGTTACCGGCCGGGTGCGGGGCAGCGAGTTTCCCGACGAATGGGTGATTGCCGGCAATCATCGCGATGCCTGGGTCTACGGTGCGGTCGACCCCAACAGCGGCACCGCCGCGATGCTCGAAGCTGTACATGGAATCAACGAGTTGCTGAAGTCGGGCTGGAAGCCGAAGCGCACCCTGATCTTTGCAAGTTGGGATGGCGAAGAAGAAGGCCTGATGGGTTCCACCGAATGGGCCGAGCAACACGAAGCCAACCTCGCCAATGCCGCGGCATATTTCAACATGGACGTGGCTGACTCCGGGCCGAAGTTTGGCGCTTCGGCCGTGCCCAGCTTGAAGCAGTTTGTGCGCGACGTGACCAAGGCCGTGCCCAGTCCCAGGGGTGGGACTGTGTATGAGGCATGGCGGAAGGCGGACCAACCGGCCACTTCAACGATGCAATCTCGCGCGGAAGCCATCGAGGGCCACCGAGGCATGCCAGCCGCGCCGACCGCGGGCGTGGTTCCGGTCGGCGACCTGGGCAGCGGCTCCGATTACAGCGCTTTTCAGCAGCATCTCGGCGTGCCCTCCACCGATATCAGCTCTACCGGGCCGTACGGCGTGTACCACTCGGTGTTCGACAATTTTGCCTGGTTCAAGAAGTTCGGCGATCCGGATTTCGTCTACGAGCAGCAGATGGCGAGAGTGTTCGGCCTGGAAGCATTGCGGATGGCCGATGCCGATGTCCTGCCCTACGACTATGACGAATACGGAAAGGAAGTTGCCGTCTACCTGGATGCGGCCAGAAAACGTGTGGCCGGCAAGTTCGGCGAACACGCGCTCGATCTGAGTGCGGCGACCGCCGCGGCGAAGCATTTTCAGGATGCGGGGGCAAAGATTCTGCTGAGGCAAAAAAATCCGCCGCGGGATGTCGCCCGGCTGAACCAGGGGTTGCTAAATGCCGAGCGCGCCCTGCTGGTGTCGCAGGGATTGCCGAACCGTCCATGGTTTCGCCACGTCATCTATGCTCCGGGTGTGTACACGGGATATGCTGCGGTAGTGATTCCGGGAGTGAATGAAGCTCTCGACAAAGGCGACGCGGAACGGGTGCGGCAGCAGTTGGCGGTTCTGACGGCGGCGCTGGAGCGCGCGGCCAAGGTGCTGGAGGGGTATCGTTAGTTAATTTGCGTTGACTAGTCATCTGACTAGTCATACAATGATGGAGCAGGAGGTGAGACCTGTGGGTTCCTGGCAACTGCAAGAAGCGAAGTCCCGGTTTAGCGAATTCCTTGACGCCGCCCTGACGAAGGGGCCGCAGGTGGTGACGCGCCGCGGCGTAGAAGCTGCTGTACTTGTACCTATCGAGGAATGGCGCCGGCTTCAGCAGTCGAGCCGTCCCAATATTAAAGAACTGCTCCTCGGCCCGGGGCCGCGCTTTGACATCGTCATTCCCAAGCGAACCAGGTGGAAGCGCCGGCCACCCATTGACTTCACTCATCCGGATTTCAAGTGACCCGCTTTCTACTCGACACCAACGTGATCTCCGAATTGCGTAAGGTCAAGCCTCACGGTGGGGTCGTGGCCTGGTTGGAGACTCTTCACCTCGAACAGATTTTTCTTTCAGCAGTAACGATGGGCGAACTGCAGGACGGTGTGGAACTGACGCGGAGGCAAGACCCTGCGAAAGCCCGTGAGATCGAGTCTTTCTTAACATCAGTGGAAATGTCGTATGCTTTCGTGCCGATGGACTCGGCCTGCTTTCGTGAATGGTCGCGGCTGATGTGTGGAAAACCGGATGCCCTGCGTGTGGACGCCATGATTGCTGCAACGGCCAGAATTCACGGGTTCACCGTGGCCACAAGAGACGAGAGGGACTTCAAGCATCTTGGAGTAGAGATCATCAACCCGTTCAAATTCCGCTAAATCATGAATGGCACCCACGCTCTCGGGCAATTCCTGCGCACGCTGCCGCACTCTGCGGCGGCCACGTTTCTGGCGCTGTTTCCCATCGTGGATCCCTTCGGCGGCATTCCGATATTCTTCACCATGACCTCTTCCTGGACTCCGCAGGATCGCCGGCGCACCGCGGTGAAGACCGGTCTCTGGGTGTTCGTCATCCTGGTAACGTTTCTGTTTTTCGGGCGCTTCGTGCTGCACTTCTTTGGCATTTCACTCCCCGTGCTGAAGATTGCCGGCGGGCTCATCGTCGCCAATACGGCTTGGGGTATGGTCACATCGCACGCGCGCATCACGCCAGAGGAGAGCCACGAGGCGCAGGACAAGGAAGACATTTCTCTTACTCCGCTCGCCATGCCGCTGATGTCCGGTCCGGGAGCCATCGGCGTGGTCATGGCTCTGGCGGCCCACGTGGATAGCGCCGCCTCTTACATTGGCATGGTGATCGGCATCGCCGGGATCGCGCTTTCCGTATTGCTTTTCTTCTGGCTGGGAGGCCCGCTGGTTCGCCGCCTCGGCCCCAGCGCAGTAGGAGCCATCAACAAAATTTTTGGTTTTCTGATTCTAGCCATCGCCGTCCAATTGGTGTGGGACGGCGTGGCCGACTTCAAGACCTAGGGTCGTGTGGCAGTGGCAGCGGCCTTACACCATACTGCGAATAATCCATCCTTACCTTCTGTTCGCCGAAATATCCTTCGGGAACATGTTCCCCAAGCTATTGTTTCTAAGATAGATAGCCATAGCGGCAGAAACCTCCAAAAAACACTTGCATTTAATATAGTGTTGTAGTTAACTATAACACTATGGGAGCCAGAAACAACGAAAAGGAGATCACCAAATGAAATCACGCATCGCACTTTCGCTTCTAGTCGTTCTGATCGCCGCCACCGCCTTCGCAGCGGATACCCCCGCCGCCCAGTCGGACGCACAAAAATCCTTCGACAAACTGAAAGCTCTCGCGGGCACGTGGGAGGGCACTTTCGAAGGCCACCGCTTAGATGTCACCCTTCGGGTCACGTCCATGGGCAACGCGCTCATGCATGAGATGAAGGGCGAGGGCCCGGAGGATCCCATCACCATGTTCAATCTGGACTCCGACCGCCTGCTCTTGACCCATTATTGCGACGTAGGAAACCGGCCTCGTATGGTGGGCAAGCTGTCGCCCGATGGGAAGACATTGGAATTCGAGTTTCTCGACGTCAGTGGCAGCACGGTCAACGGACACATGCAACACGTCACATTCACCTTCATCGATCCCGATCATCACACGGAAAAATGGGAGTTCGCGATGGCCGACGGCAAAACGATGGGCGGAGTACTCGAGCTGAAGCGCACGAAGTGACGCCGTTTTGCGGGCGTCTGAGCCCGCTGGCGTCATCCTAGGAGAGCGTTAGCTCGACGAAGGATCTCCAGGCTAAAGAGCATCGGGACGGAGCAACTGGAAACCAATATGGACCGTGAGTGGAACGACAGTCAGCCGATTTACCGCCAGATTCGCGACCGCGTCGTCGCCATGATACTCGACGGCGTGCTCAAGGAAGGCGATCCGCTGCCCTCCGTACGCAATGTTGCGGCTGAATATCGGGTCAATCCGCTCACGGTTCTGAAGAGCTATCAACAATTGGTCGACGAGCAACTGGTCGAGAGTAGAAGAGGTCGCGGCATGTTCATCAATGCGGGCGCGCGCAATCTGCTGCTGCGAGGCGAGCGCCAGAAATTTCTTGCCGAAGAATGGCCCCGCGTTTCCGCCACCATTCAGCGGCTCGGCCTGACACGGGAAGAACTGCTGAATGAAGTACCAGTGAATAATGATGCGCCCATAGACGGCAGGCCGTCGAACGTCACAAAAGAGGAGCCGAAGCCATGAACGTCATCGAAGCACACGGCCTGCGCAAGGCCTTCGGTAAAACCATCGCGCTCGACGGCGTCGATTTGCATGTCGAGGAGGGCCGCATCCTCGGTCTCATCGGTCCCAACGGCGCCGGCAAAAGCACAGCGCTGAATGCCATTCTCGGCCTCACCCAATATCAGGGGGAACTGAGAGTGCTCAGTCGCAACCCCTGGGAGGAGCGCGACCAGTTGATGCGCGATGTCTGCTTTATCGCCGATGTCGCCGTGCTGCCGCGCTGGATGCGGGTTTCCCAGGCGCTCGACTACGTGGCCGGAGTGCATCCGCGATTCGATCGCGCCAAGGCGGAAGGCCTCCTGGCAAAAACCACTATCCACCACACGAGCAAGATCCGGCACTTGTCGAAGGGCATGGTGGCGCAACTGCATCTTGCGCTGGTGATGGCGATCGATGCGAGGTTGCTCGTCCTCGATGAGCCGACCCTCGGACTCGACATCCTGTTTCGCAAACAGTTTTACGATTCCCTGCTCAATGATTACTTCGATCGCAGCCGCACCATCGTGGTGACAACCCATCAAGTGGAAGAGTTGCAGCACATTCTTACCGACTTGATGTTCATGGACCGCGGCCGAATCGTACTGAGCTGCACCATGGAGGAATTCGAGTCGCGCTACGTGGAAGCGACGGTGAATCCCGACAAGGTCGCCGCGGCCCGCGCGCTCAAGCCGATCTATGAGCGCCAGGTGTTCGGGCGGAGCATTCTGATCTTCGATCTAAAGCCGGCTCGCGGAACCAATCAGAACATCGACCGCCTGCAACTCACTGCGCTGGGAGAGGTACGCACGCCCAGCATCGCCGACTTATTCGTGGCGGTGGTGGGTAACCAATACGCCGCACAAGGAGCGGCTCAATGAGCACTCAATCGAACGCCATGAATGAGTCTTCTATCCAGTCGCATGGAACCGCGCCAGCAGCCGTGTCGCCTTTTCGAGTGATGTACTGGTCGATCCGGCGCGAAATCTGGGAGAACCGTGCGGTCTACATCGCTCCCCTGGCCGCCGCCGGCCTCTTTCTATTCGGCTCCGTGATCCACATGCTGGTGATGCGGCGCCAGCTTTCCGCATCGCTGCTCGGCCCGGCGCAACCGCACGATTTGTTCGCCACGCACTACGAATTCTCGGCATCACTGATCATGGGAATAGCTTTCATCGTGGGAATCTTCTACTCACTCGACGCCCTGTACGGGGAGCGCCGCGATCGCAGCATCCTCTTCTGGAAGTCGCTGCCGGTTTCCGATCTCATCACCGTACTCTCGAAGCTAACCATTCCCCTGGTGGTTCTGCCGCTTCTCAGTTTCGCTATCGCCATCGCAACCCAATTCATCATGCTCGTGATAGGCAGCGTGATGCTGTTGGGCACTGGCGTAAATATCGCGGCGTTGTGGACGGAGTTGTCCTTCTTCCGCGTCTCTGGTGCGCTCCTTTATCACGTTCTGACAGTTCACGGCCTCTACTACGCGCCAATCTACGGCTGGCTGCTGATGGTTTCGGCGTGGGCGCCACGCGCTCCATTCATTTGGGCCTTCTTGCCGCCGTTCGTGATCTCCGGAGTGGAGAAGATTGCATTCAACACTTCGTATTTCCTCGCGCTGCTGCATGACCGCTTTGAGGGGCCGGGAGGCACAATGGCAGAGAACGGCCACGCGAAGGATTTCACCACACTCATCCCCCACCATTTTTTTAGCACGCCCGGCCTGTGGATCGGCCTTGCGGTCGCTGCGATATTCCTCGCTGTAGCGGTCCGGCTGCGACGCTATCGGGGCCCGATCTGAGTGAGAAGTGAGAAATGATTCGCTAGGAGGCTCAAATGCGATCCGTCATATTACCTCTTCACATCATCGCCGGCACCTTGGGAATGCTCTCGGGATTTGTCGCAGTATTTCTGCGCAAAGGCTCCCGCCGCCACGCCCTCGCCGGAAAAGTATTTGTGATTTCCATGCTGATCCTCTCCTCAAGCGGGGTGTTCCTCGGGATATTGAAGCACCAGCCGGGCAATATTCTGGGAGGAACTCTAACGTTCTATCTGGTCGCAACGGCATGGCTGACCGCTTGGCGCCAGGACAAAGACACGGGAACCAGCATCGCCGATTGGGGCGCCCTTCTGGTTGTCTTCGCGCTCGCCGCGACCGAGATGATTTTTGGGTTACAAGCGGCGATCAGCCCGTCGGGATTGAAATATGATTATCCTCCCGGTCCTTATTTCTTCCTCGGTTCGATAGCGGCGCTCGCGACCGTCGGCGATATTCGCATGCTCGTGCGCGGCGGCATTGCCGGCACGCAACGTCTCGCCCGGCATCTGTGGCGCATGTGCTTCGCGCTGTTCATCGCCGCAGGGTCCATCTTCATGGCGCGGCAACAGCTGTTCCCCGCGATATTACAGAAGACGGGCGTACTTATTTTCCTGAGCGTCCTGCCCCTGTTGTTGATGATTTTCTGGTTATTCCGAGTTCGCCTCGCCAATGCGTACAAACGAAAGCCGCCTCGTGACTGGGTTCAGGAACGACGGCTTCAAGAGCCCGCCCTGAGCAGATGGAGCGAAGAGCCGATGCTCCGCCCCGGAGGGGCATCGCGATAATAGCCCAGCGCCTTGGGGCTGGGGAAATTTGGGAAAGAGGAACAAGTCCCGTGGGGACGACTGAATTCTCATGCACACCCCGAGGCGCGAGCCTCGCTCGCGAAGACCTGCTGCGCGCCGTACTTCCACTGGCGATCGTCGGGGTTGCACTGATTGTGCTCGCGCCGGCAAAGGTGATCGTGGCTAAGTCATTACCGCCGGCTCGTCCCCAGGGCAGCCGCTGGTAATATAATTCCGAAAGCATGGGCTAGCTGCCCGGGGAGAAAGGCATCAGACCATGACAAAAACACGTACGCTCGCCCTACTAGTAGTCGCCGCACACTGCATCGTAGCCATCTGGCACCTGTTCGTTGCGGCCAAGATTCTTCCCGCGCCAAACAATCACGCCAGTTGGCTAGCCGTAACTTTGATAACGTCAGGTCATGTGGTCGTTTCAATCCTGTTATGGAAGCTCAGCGATAAGGTTGCTGGGTCCGTCTCGCTGATTTTCTTCTTGGCGGCAATGAGCGCCGATCTTTATGAACATTTCCTGTACGCCTCGGAAAACAACGTCTTCATGGTAACGCGCGGCGATTGGACCGCCATCTTTAACGTAAGTGTCTTCATCCTTCTCGCCCTTGAAATCGCGGGATGCTCGCTCGGAACTCTGATGCTCGGTGGCAGGAAAAAGAACAACAAGTCAACTCCGGGACTCAATTCAAAATTCAGCAAGCAAAGCCGCAAGCTTTTCTCTGGCCAAGTTGGCAATGTGGCTAATGATTTCGGCGAGATCATTTAGCGCCCTTTGCGTGGGGCGTTAAAGTCTGGCACGCTTCTACGGCAGGTCTCTACTTAATCGAAACCAACCGCTCCACCAACTCCGAATAATCTTTCTTCTCGATGCCATGCACCTGCTTGTTGTACTCGTCCACCTTCGACGAATAATTCATCGAGCAGAATTTCGGGCCGCACATGGAGCAGAAGGCTGCTTCTTTGTAGTAGTCGTCGGGCAGGGTTTCGTCGTGCATCGAGCGCGCGGTCTCAGGATCCAAAGACAAAGCAAATTGTTTTTCCCAATCGAACTTATAGCGCGCATAGCTCAGCGCGTCGTCGCGGTCGCGGGCGCCGGGGCGTCCGCGGGCAATGTCGGCTGCGTGCGCAGAAATCTTGTAGGCGATAATGCCGTCTTTCACGTCTTTCTCATTCGGCAAACCTAAATGCTCCTTCGGCGTGACGTAGCACAGCATGGCCGCGCCGTACCATCCAATCATGGCCGCGCCGATGGCCGACGTGATGTGGTCGTAGCCGGGAGCGATATCAATCACCAGCGGCCCCAGCGTGTAGAACGGAGCCTCGTAGCAAAGCTCGACTTCTTTTTCGACCTGCTCCTTGATCTTGTCCATCGAAACGTGGCCGGGGCCTTCGATCATCACCTGCACGTCGTGCTGCCAGGCAATCTTCGTCAACTCGCCCAGAGTTTTCAATTCGGCGAACTGTGCCTCGTCGCTGGCGTCGGCCACGCAGCCGGGCCGCAAGCCGTCGCCCAGTGAAAAGCTGACGTCATACTTCTTCATGATCTTGCAGATGTCGTCGAAGCGCTCGTACAGAAAATTCTGCTTGTGGTTGTGAGCCATCCACTGCGCCAGGATCGCGCCGCCGCGGCTCACGATGCCGGTAATGCGCTTCGAAATCATCGGCAGATATTGGATCAGCACTCCAGCATGAATCGTCATGTAATCGACGCCCTGCGCGGCTTGCTCTTCAATCACCTCAAGCATCACCGAAGCATTCAAATCTTCCACACGCTTCACGCGCGCAATCGCTTCATAAATCGGCACCGTGCCAATCGGCACCGGAGAATGCCGCAGAATGGCCTCGCGAATCTCGTGAATGTTGCCGCCCGTCGACAAATCCATCACGGTGTCGGCGCCGTAATGCACGGCCGTGTGCAACTTCTTCAACTCCTCGTTCACTTCCGAAGTGACCGCCGAGTTGCCGATGTTGGCGTTGATCTTGCACAGCGACGCCACGCCGATCGCCATAGGCTCCAGTTCGGGATGGTTAATGTTCGCGGGAATAATCATGCGGCCGCGCGCCACTTCATCGCGCACCAGTTCGGGCGTGAGTTTCTCGCGATGGGCAACGTAGCCCATCTCTTCGGTGATCACACCCTGGCGCGCGTAGTGCATCTGCGAGAAGTTGCCATCGATGTTCGCCTGCTTGCGCTGCGCAATCCACTCTGCGCGCGGCTTGGGGACGCTGTAGCCGTTATTGCCATTGCCGGAATTGCCGTTGTTCGGGGTCATATCAGGGCCAGCTTTCATGGGATTCTACAGTCCCCGATTATACTCGGACGCAGCGGGAATAGTACGCCGAGAGCCGCGCGCTCGACGTACCGCCGCCCGCCCTACTCTCAACGGCCGCTATTGCATTTGCGCCGCGCACTCCACCGAAGTGCAACCGCCGGGACCTTGTGTGCCGATGTTGCCCACTCCGTTCTTGACGTGGATTACAGCCATTGCCGCCGGATAGGCCCACCAGAGCCTGCGGATGACCCGGTCGCCGGGAAGCCAGGAGTGAGGCTTCTTCAGTTCGTAGGTTACGAGCAATTCGGCTGCAAAGATTCCCGCGTGCCCGGCGACATCGTGCTGGTTGGAAGGAACTCTGGTGACCCAGGGGGCTCCGGCCGCGAACTCATTCTCGAGGACCAACCGGCGCGAGGTGAAGCGCAGCGCCTCAGCGCCTCCCAGCGCACCCGTGATGAAGACGAACTTTTTGTCGATGACTTTGTGCGGAGTGGGCGCTTCTGGAAGAGATGCCGTCGTGATTGGGACGGGAGTGAATCCGTTCGGCAGACTGATTTCTTTGTTCACTTCGAGGGACACATCGGTGGGCTTGCGATTTTGGGCCCCGGCGTGGGTTGAAATCAGAAGCAGCAAAGCGAGCAAACATGCAGTTGACAAAACAGAAACCTCCTCGGGATGGTCAAGGCGAGGACTGGCTGGGGCTCCGACAGGCTAGGCAGACTCGCGATGTCACGCGGTGCCTTGCAACCACCGCGCCAAATGAGGAGGTCTTCTTTTTCCGCGAAATACGAGATTCTTGGAGGAGTTGGTTTTATGTTGCGAAGATTCTGAGCAAACGGGTTTACCCGACTGGTCTCTTATTTTTCATCGCCACTGTCGGAAGTGTGGCGCACTTGGTCATTGAGGTTGATCCCAGCCCCGCAGCCGCGGCCACCAGCGGCGCACATTGCGGCGATACTCATCATACTCTCCACCGAACTTACGATGCAGTGTTGGCTCTTCGTAAAGAAGGACAAACAGATGCACGCCGAGGGCAACTGTTGCCACAGTAGCGATGATTCGCGGATCCGGATGCCCGAAGATTACCCACAACCCAATCCATCCCGCGGCGAAGCCCACGTACATGGGATTGCGCACGTAGCGGTAGAAGCCCACCACAACCAGTCGCTGCGGCGGAGCGAGCGGAACCGGCGTGCCCCGTCCCGTCCAGCCGAAGTCCCAGATGCAGCGCAGGGCAACGGCGAACCCGAGCACAGACGGGACGGCGGCCAGCCATCGCCAGCGCGCCGCGCCCGCCATCTCCACGCTGAAGCCGAGCCATGCCGGCAGCAGCCAGAACCACAAGGCTAAGAATGCCGCGCCCGCAGCCAGAGAGGCGGCCGCCGACAGCCAGCGACAACCCTGCCCGAACGTTGGACCCCGTGCAGACTGTGCATCGATCATAAGCACCTCCGCTGTCGCAACTCTACGCTCCCGTGGTCACCAGAACATAGAGTTGCCGTTTCATTTCGGCGACGCAGGCGAGCGTCGCGCCAACTCCATTGCAATTCCTTCCGGCGGCACAACCGCTCCCGCCTGGGTCGCCTTTGGTTGAGTCGTTAGCAGGGTCACACCCGCGACACCCGCCGTACGCGCCGCATCCAAAACCTTCACAACGCTTGCGTAAGCCGCCCGGGCATCCGCCTTGATGTAAAGAGTCTGTGTCTGATGAGACGGACGAGCTTTGAGCTTTTCCGCCAGCGAATCGGGCGTAACCGCATCGATTCCAAAATACATTCTGCCGCTGTCGGTCACGGTGATGATCAATGCGTCCTGGCGGTCCGCATCTGGTACCGGCACCGCGCTGCTGGTGGGCGCCAACTCTACGCTGATCCCTTTTTGCATCGCCTGAGCGGCGCTTCGGGGAACAAGTGTCACCGCAGCTACAACCGCCAACAGTGCCAAGCTCCCGACTGTGTTCTTCAGTCTTGCGAGATTATTTCTTTTCCGACTCATATGTTTTCTCCTCTCGTAGCCGATTCCGGCCGTGTTATTCACTTTCATTTGTTCGTTATTGAGCCTTGGCTCCGCCCAGCGATGCGGTCGCGAGCGTTCCGCCCAGGCCCATCGTTTCCACTGCCGACGAGGGCACAATCACCATCGATCCTCTTTCTTTAATCGCCTCATAGAGCATGTTCATGGCGCGCAAATGCAAGGCCACCGGATTCTCCGCGTAAGACGCCGCAGCCTGCACAAAGCTGTTCGAGATTTCGGTTTCCGCCTGGCCCAGAATGATGCGCGCCTGCCGCTCGCGCTCGGCCTGCGCCTGGCGAGACATCGCGTCCTCTAATCCTTGCGGAATTCTTACGTCGCGAATCTCTACCGACTGCACCGTAATGCCCCACGGATTTGTCTTCTCATCGAGGATGCGCTGCAGTTCGCGCCCGAGGGTTTCGCGCTCGGTGATCATCTGCGCCAATTCATGACGGCCAATCGATTCGCGCAGCGCAGTCTGCGCGCTCATGTTGATGGCCTCGATAAAGTTCTCCACTTCCAGAATGGATTTCTCCGCATTCCATACCATCCAGAAAACAATCGCATCCACGTTGACCGGGACGGTATCGCGAGTCAGCGTTGACTCGGCCGAGACATTGGCCACACGCACGCGCTGATCCACATAGGGGCTGAGAGTCTCAACGATAGGAACAATGTGAAACAAGCCCGGCCCGCGCAGTCCGACATACTTACCCAGTCGCAGTACGGCGACCTTCTCCCACTGCTGCACCACCTTGATGGCAAACATGAGGTAGATGCCAAGAATGGCGCCCGCAATGATGCCAGCCGGATGTTTGGTGGCGCCGGTGACGATGGCTCCGGCCAACAGGCAGATAACAAATAACGATCTTCCAACTCCGCTGATCTGACCGATTTCGATTTTCGTCATGGCTTATCTCCTTTGCTTCGACTGCGGCGCTAACTCGCGCAAACGATCCAGCAATTCTTCTACAGAAAATCCTGCGGCTCCGGCGCGGGCCGCGAATTCGTTGGCTAACTGCGTGAGATGCCGTTCCCGCTCTCCGCTGTTTCGTGTGATCTTTTTGTCGCTGATGAATGTCCCCGTTCCCTGATGGGTTTCGAGCATGCCGCCGAGTTCGAGTTCGCGGTAGGCCCGCATTACCGTATTCGGATTGATGGCGAGATCGACCGCCAGTTGCCGCACCGTGGGCAGTTGATCGCCGGCGGCCAATGTTCCCGCCGCAACGCCGGTCCGCACCTGGTCGATGATCTGCCGGTAGACGGGAACTCCGGAGCGCAAGTCCAGCTTGAGCTGGAAACCCCGACCATTAGCGGGTGTGCGTCCCATGTGTGTCAGTGTACTACACTATTAGTACATTGAGTCAAGGGAAAAATCGAGGTTATCCGAAAAATGGTTGGAAGGGTTAGATCGAGGTTTTCTTCAATGCTTCTCCGGCGCTCTAAAGCCCTTGCGGCGTTGTTCGCTGTAGCGGTGCAGCGCGTCGAGGATGATGGGATACGCCTCGCCGGCGGGGCGAATCTCGTCGACCTCGACGGCCTTGCCTTCGAGCAGTTTGTAATCCTGAAAGAAGCGCCGCAGCATGAGCAGGCGGTGGGGCGGCATCTCCGCGGCCTCGTGGTAGGAGTTGAACTCGGGGTCTTCCGTGGCGACGGCGATGATCTTATGATCCTGCTTGCCGGCGTCAATCATGGTCATCAGCCCGATGGCGCGGGCGTGAATGATGGTGAGCGGCACCACAGTTTCCTGGCACAGCACGAGCACATCAAGCGGATCGTCGTCTTCAGCCAGCGTCTGCGGAATGAAACCATAGTTTGCGGGATAGTAGACGGCGGAATAGAGGACGCGGTCGAGTTTGATCAGCCCGCTGGCTTTGTCGAGTTCGTACTTCACACTCGATCCGAACGGGATCTCGATCACGCAGTCGAATTCCTGCGGCAGCTTGTCGCCGGGAGTTACGTCGTGCCAGGGATGGATCATGAGTTCATTCTAGCGGAGGGCTTCGAGCTTTCAGGAAATCAGCTTGTAGATATTGTACTCAGTTCCCCAATTCTCCGTTTGTCCGTAGCCTCGATGGCTTTCCTGGTTAGTTGATGGCACCCTGCTTTGAAGTGGATTTCTCCATCAAAATAAAGTTCGGCCGGCAGTTCGCCATGATGAGAGATTGCCGTTTCGAGACGGATCTGGCGAGACAATTTTATTTCGATGTCGCCGAAAGCCTTGCTGGGCGCGGGTTTCGAAGAACGGATTTCGCAAAATCTTGTTTTCAAAGAACTTAGATATCAAAATCTTGATAACAGGTGACTTAGAGCGGTCTGATTCGATCTCTCTGGACCGTCAGTGCCTCGACTATGATCGCGCAACTCCGAGAGCGGGCACAAGGTCAGATGTCACATGAGCGCTGTGGAAAACTCTTGCGCCGCGTGAGCTCGCGGGGTCAAGCGCGCCGAATAGCCCATGCCATCCACGCGCTATCCGTCTCTTCAGAATTCCGTCTAATCTACAGCCTTTTCGCCGATAATATTCCCGGAGCACATCATGAAAACAACGCGTCGTAATTCTTTCCTCACGAATGTTTTTGTCTGCAGCGCGATCCTGCTGCCGCTGTTGGCGGCGCTAGCCGCAGCCCCGGTTAAAGACGATCCTTCGCCGTCCGCCTCGTTGCCCAAGGGCCCGGCCGTTAACTTTTCTTACATGGATCGCACAGTTCGTCCGGGCGATGACTTTTACGAATACGCCTGCGGAGAGTGGATCAAGCACACCGAGATTCCCGCCGACCGCGGAGGCACTTCACCCGCTCTGCCGCTGGTGGATGAAACCGACAAGCGGGTGGCCGGCCTGATCACCGAGGCGGCCAAGAACGCCGCGCCCGGCGATAAAGCCCGCAAAATCGCCGACCTCTACAACTCTTACATGGATGAGGCCGGCATTGAGGCCAAACATCTCAAGCCGCTGCAACCGCACCTTGACGCCATCGCCGCGATCCGCAATAAGCGCGACCTGGCGCGTGCCCTGGGCGAAACTCTGCGGGCCGATGTGGACGCGCTCAACAACACCAACTTCCACACTTCGAATCTTTTCGGACTCTGGGTCGCCCCCAACTTTAACGACGTGGACCACTACACCGCGTATCTACTGCAAGGCGGGCTGGGGCTCCCCGACCGCGAATACTACATTTCCAACACCGACGCCATGCGCGATACACGCACCAAGTATCAAGCGCACGTGGCCACGATGCTGAAGCTCGCCGGCTTCAGCGATAGCGACGCTCGCGCCGCGCGCATCGTCGAACTGGAGCGCGCGATTGCGGAAAAACATATCAGCCTGGCGGAAAACGATGACATCCACAAAGCCAACAATACGTGGACGCTGCACGATTTCACCACCAAAGCCCCCGGCCTCGACTGGGCCGATTACTTCCAGGGCGCAGGCCTCAGTAAGCAGAAGAGTTTTATCGTCTGGCAGCCCACCGCGTTCACCGCAGAATCGGCTCTGGTCGCCTCCACTCCACTCGAAACCTGGAAGGATTGGCTGGCCTACCATCTGATCGAAGGCCTCGCCTTCGGATTGCCAAAAGCATTCGCTGACGAGCAATTCGCTTTGTTCGGGAAAATCCTCTCGGGCACGCCCGAGCAGCAGGACCGCTGGAAGCGTGGTGTAGCCCTGGTCAATGCCTTCCTGGGCGACGACGTGGGGCAACTCTACGCGCGGCGCTACTTCCCTCCTGAATCGAAGGCGCAGGTCGAGGCCATGGTGGCCAACATCAAGGTGGCTTTCCGCAAGCGAATCGACGCGTTAACGTGGATGAATCCCGTGACCAAAGCCGAGGCCCAGGCCAAGCTCGACACGCTTTATGTGGGCGTCGGCTACGGGGAAAGCTGGCACGACTACTCGAATTATGAGGTGAAAGCCGATGACCTTTTCGGCAACCTCTGGCGCGGCCGCCTCTCTGAGTACCACCGTCAGGTGGCGCGGCTAGGCAAGCCGATCGACCGGCACGAGTGGTCGATGACCCCGCAAACCATCAACGCGGTGAACCTGCCGCTGCAAAACGCGTTGAACTTTCCCGCCGGAATTCTGCAGCCGCCATTTTTCGATCCGAAAGCTCCCGCCGCGGCCAACTACGGCTCCATCGGAGCGGTCATCGGCCACGAGATCAGCCACACCTTCGACAACGAAGGCAGCGCCTTCGACTCCAAAGGCCGCGTGCGCAACTGGTGGACGCCCGAAGACCTGGCGCATTTCGAAGCCGCCACCGCAAAGCTGGCCGCACTCTATGACACCTACAAACCTTTCCCCGACCTCGCCCTTAACGGGAAGCAGACGCTCGGGGAAAACATCGCCGATCTGGGCGGACTAGCCGCGTCCTACGATGCGTATAAAGCTTCTGTGGGGGGCAAAGCCGTGCCCGCGCAGGACGGCTTGACTGGCGACCAGCAATTCTTTCTGGCATTCGCGCAAGCCTGGGCGGAGAAGGATCGCGACGCGGCGCTGCGCCAGCAAGTGCTCTCTGATGGCCACTCTCCCGGCCAATACCGCGCCCTCGAGGTGCGCAACATCGACGCCTGGTACGCCGCCTTCGATGTGCAGCCCGGAGAGAAACTGTACCTAGCGCCTGCAGACCGCGTGCGCATCTGGTGAGTGGCGCCCGCCGCCCAATATCGGCCGACACTTTCGTTTCCCCGCTGGAATCTTGATTCTGGCGGTCGTGTCGGGTAGAGTCTTGAGTGGGGCAGTTGTTCGTGGGGGTGGTGTCTTATGTCCAGTCAAGGCAAGACTTATCTCAAGTTCGGCGGCGCTACGGTTTTGATTCTTTTCCTGCTCGGCTACCTCGCCTACACCGGCGTGCAGGATAGCAAGAGCTACTACGTGACCATCAGCGAGCTTCACAAGATGGGCAACGGAGCTTACTCGAAGCGCCTGCGGGTTGCGGGCAACGTGCAGCCCGGCTCGATCAAGCGCACCGGAACGCACGTGCAGTTTGTGTTGATGGAGCAGGATCAGTTGCTCTCAGTGGATTACACCGGAACCGAAGCGCCTCCCGACACTTTCAAAGACGACTCGCAGGCGCTGGCCGACGGCAGCTTTGGCCACGACGGCGTCTTTCACGCCAAGGCGCTGCAGGCGAAATGCGCGTCGAAATATGCTCCGCAGCAACCCGGCAATAAAATGCAGGTGGAACCGGCCAAGAGCGTGACCCAGGCGCAACCCGCTACTCAGCCCGCCATGAGTTCGAACTAAGACTTCGAACTAAATCTCCGCCGCTAAATTTTTTCAAACGCAGTCGCGTCCTCGACTTCGCCGCGCGCTTTCGCTATCTTCTACCTTTCAACTTAATGCCATGACTGCGAGCGTTCCGCTCATTGCCGTCAGCAATCTGGTCAAGCAGTTCGGCCGCTTCGCCGCCCTGCGCGATGTGACGGCGGAGTTTGATGCAGGCAAGTTCCACGTGATTCTGGGCGACAACGGGGCAGGGAAGACTACCCTGCTGCGCGCGCTGGCGGGATTGGCTCATCCCACGCGCGGCACCGTTTCCATCCTGGGCAAGACGCCGCATGAAGCTTGCCGCGACGTCGGTTACATGGCTCATCCGTCGCTGCTTTATGACGAGATGAGCGGGATGGAAAACCTGCGCTACTTCGCACGCCTCTATGACATCGCCGGCGACGGCCGCTGCGAGCAGGTGATTCGCGCCGTGGGGCTTGACCCTGAGTTGTCGCGTCCCGTGGGGAAGTATTCGCAAGGCATGCGGCAGCGCATGTCGCTGGCGCGGGCCATTCTGCACGATCCGAAGATACTGCTGCTCGATGAGCCATTTTCGAATGTCGACGTGCACTCGGCACGGGAGATGGTCGGCTTGCTCAAGGGCATGCGCGACGCGGGCAAGACCATTTTCGTGGTCACACATCAGGCTGCGCTGCTGGAAGGCGCGGCCGATGAATTTGTCTGGATGCAGAGCGGGCAGATTGTGGACCGCACTCATCGTCTCGGCCCTGACGTTACGCGAGCGGGGCAACCATGAAGTCTTTCTGGTCGATCACGCTCACCACGCTGGCCAAAGATATCCGCCTGGAGTGGCGCTCCAAAGATGCGCTCAACGCCATGCTGTTCTTCTCTCTGCTGGTGGTCGTGATCTTCATGTTTTCCTTCGATCCTCTGGCGGAGGAATCGCGGCACATTGTCGGCGGGCTGGTTTGGGTGGCGTTTTTATTTGCGTCGGTAGTGGCGCTCAACCAGACCTGGGCGCGGGAATTGCGCAATCAGGTGCTCGACGCCTACCGCGTGTCTCCCGCGCCGGCGACGGCACTGTTTGTGGCAAAAGTTTTGGGCAACTTCGTGTTCGTCAGTTTGTTGGAAGCGTTGATGACGCCTTTGTTCGTGATCTTCTACAACCTGCGCGTGCTCGGTCCGGCATGGCAGTTGATTCCTGTGGCGCTGTTTGGAACCTGGGCGCTGGTGGTGAACGGAACATTTTTCGCAGCCATGTCCATTCGCACGCGCAGCCGCGAACTCATGCTGCCTCTGCTGCTGTTTCCCATTTCCATTCCCGCGGTGGTGAGCATGGTTGCGGCCACTACCAGCATTCTTACCGGAGACGATTCCGCGCACTTCTACATCGTATTGCTTCTCACCTACGATGTGGTGTTTACTACAGCTTGCATCGGCTTGTTTGACACGGTGTTGCAAGCGGAATGAGTTAAAAGAGTAAATGAAAAAAGCGTTTCCCATCCTGGCAGTGCTGACGGCGCTTTTCCTGGCGTACGCGTTCTACCAGGCGATGTTTGTTGCGCCCACCGACGCTCTGCAGGGCGACGTTTACCGCATCATTTATTACCACGTTCCTTCGGCGTGGACGGCCTTCCTGCTGTTCTTTATCAACTTCATGGCTTCGGTGCATTATCTTGCCGATCCGAAACCGTCAACTCAGCGCGCCGCAAAGTGGATTGTGATTGCGGTGGGAATTATCGGCGTCATTGTGCCTTACGTGCCTCAGGTGCGGCAGTGGTTGCAGACGATTGGAATGTATCCCAGTTCGGCGGCGACTACGGCGTTGATGATTCCGGCTCTCTATTTCCTGATTGGAAATTTCTTCCCCGGCCAGGACGTTGACGTGCTCGCGGTCACCGCGGCGGAAGTGGGCGTGGTTTTCTGCACCATCGTCCTGATTACCGGGCCCATCTGGGCGCGGCCGGTGTGGGGCATCTGGTGGGCGCCGGGAGACATTCGCCTCACCTCGACGCTGGTGTTGTGGTTGATTTATGTGAGCTACCTGGTTCTGCGGCGATTCTCCGACAGCGCGCAGACGCAAAAGTTGGCGGCCGTTCTCGCAGTCTTTGGAGCGCTCGACGTTCCTCTGGTTTATTTTTCCATCTGGTTTTTCCGCACGCAGCATCCTCAGCCCGTGATCGGCGGAGGCGGATCGATGGATCCGCGAATGTTGCATGTGCTGTTGATCAGTTGGATGGCGTTTCTTTGCTTCGCTTTTCTGGTCTGCTGGTCGCGATTCCAGCTGGAGAAGTTGCGCCGCGAAGTGGAGGAAGCCGAGGCGCTCGAATCTTTGATGGAGCCGGGCAGTCCATCGGCGCAAGCTTCCAAAGCCAAAGTTCCTCTAAGCCGGGGGTCGCAATGAAATCCGCTAGTGCCATTAAATTCCTCTACGCCGCCTACATTGCCACGTGGCTGATTCACTCTCTGTATATTGGCAGCTTGGTGCGACGCTACAGCCGGTTGCGGAAGCAGATGAAGGAGTTGGGAAAGTAGGGCTTCGGGCTCCGGCTTTCGGCAAACCAGCACTTAGCCATTAGCAATTAGCCAAGGCGGGCAAGTGGAGCTTTGCACGGACCACAAGCGGCCTCTGCCAGTTGCCAACTGCTGGTTTGCCGAAGCCCGAAGCCCGACAGCCGAAGCCGCTTTTCAGTTTTCCGCTTCCCGCTGCAATGCGCTGAAGAAATCCGTACTTCCACCTGAGCGCAGGAATTCGTAATCCTCGATCATGGCGGCGGTTCCTATGCGCAATGAGGGCAGCGGAGATTCCACGCGGATCACGCGCGCGGTGAAGCGCACCCGAACCGCGTCGGTCAGCGTGATGTGGGGTGGGAAGGTGAGAGTGACTTCACAAGGCGTTCCCGCCGGGATGGGCCGGTCGAGGTAAAAAAAAACTCCGCGGGCGCTTACGTTCTGGGTTTCGGTGTGGAATTCTTTGGTCTGATCTTCACTTGTCCGATCTTCATTTGTCCGAACGTCATTTGCCCGAACGTCATTTGAATGAGCCGCAGCGGGATTCAGGCGAACGAGTGCGGGCAGGCGCATATCAAAGCGCCGCATCATCCGCCGTTCCTGAAACTCCGGTTGCATCCCGCGTGTATATTCCGAAAGCATTCTTCTCAACGAAGACCGATTACCTGGACTGAGCATCCTAGACTGAACATCCAAGACTGGACATCCTAGACTGAACCAGGGCAGTACGGAATCAACACCGGCTGGGAGGGCCAGGGTCCCGCCGCCCCACGGCAGGCCCTGATTACTATCCAACTGTATCGAATTGCCAGCGCTTTGCAAGAGCAAAAAGACTCCGAGGAACTGATTCGGTAAATGCAGCGGGGGGCGCGATGCGGTTTGCAATTCTCTTCATCCCACTTTCGTGCCACGGTCCGGCGGCCCCGTGACTCCTGAGGCGGCGCCGGCTGCCCGATTGTGGAAATCGGGATAGGAGAAGAATGACATAATACTTGCAACGAAGTACTGCGGCGCTTGGGGATCACGGCGGGAATCTAGGAAACTCAAAATCCGTTCAAGGAGACTCACAGTGAAACCTGAGGAATCCTCGCTCGCTGGTGCCTTGGTTGCGGTGCTTTTGACTGTCGCGCTGACGTCGGTAGGAGCGGCGCCCGCGACGGCGCAAACCTTTACTAGCCTGTTCAGTTTTGACGTCACCGACGGAGCTGAACCCAGATATCTATCCCTCGTCCAGGGTGCTGACGGGGACCTCTACGGGGACCTTCCCGGCGGCGCCGACGGCTACGGCGAGGTCTTCAAAATCACACCAGGGGGCGCGCTGACGGTACTATTTAGCTTCGACCAAACGGACGGCCAGACGCCCTGGGGCGGGCTGGTCTTAGCTACCGATGGATACTTCTACGGCACGACCGCGGCCGGTGGGACCAACAAAACGGGCACCATCTTCAAGACCACTGCCGGGGGCACGCTAACGACGCTTTACAACTTTTGCACCGGGGACAATTGCGCTTCCGGCGGAGGCCCCTTCGTCCCGCTGATTCAGGGCACCGACGGGAACCTCTACGGGAGCGACACCGGCGGCGTTTACGGCTACGGCACGATCTTCAAAATCACGACAGGGGGCACGCTGACGACACTGCACAGCTTCGACTTCACAGACGGCTATGGTCCCTGGGGGATGATCCAGGGCGCCGACGGGAACTTCTATGGGACGACGCAAAATGGCGGGGCCAACAGCGGGGGCACGGTCTTCAAAATGAGTTCAAGCGGCGCGCTAACGACACTCTACAGTTTTTGCGCGACGCCCGGCTGCACTGACGGCAAGGATCCTGTGGGTGCGCTGGTTCAGGCCACCAACGGGAATTTCTACGGGATGACCGAGGGAGGCGGGGCCAACGGCGAAGGCACGGTCTTCAAAATCACCTCGGCGGGCGTGCTGACGACTCTTAACAGTTTTTGCGGCAAGACCGACTGCGCCGACGGCGAATATCCCCAAGGCGCGCTGATTCAAGGCACCGACGGGAACTTCTATGGGGCAACAGGTTCCGGAGGGGCCCACGGCGAGGGCACGGTCTTCAAAATCACCTCGGCGGGCGTGCTGACGACACTTTACAGTTTCTGCCCCGATGGCGATGGCTGCACCGACGGCGCGGAGCCGGAAGGCGGACTGGTTCAAGCCACAAACGGGATAATATACGGGACGACGTATGCCGGCGGGCTCTACGACCAGGGCGGCACGGTCTTCAGCATGAATGTGGGGCTGGGCGCGTTCGTGAAAACCGTTCCCGCCTCCGGCGCAGTGGGGACGGCGGTCACGATCCTAGGGACGGACCTAAGCGGCGCGACCAGCGTCAAATTCAACGGCACGGCGGCTACATTTACCGTCGTCTCGGGCACCGAAATCACGACAAAGGTCCCAACCGGCGCGACAACGGGAACGGTCAAGGTGGTAACGCCCAGCGGCACGCTCTCGAGCAACGTGGCCTTCCGAGTGCCATGATTTTTCGCGTCGCGTAACCACGGCGCGGGGCGGAGAGGACTGCGTCGCTTTGCTGCCCTGTGATCCTCCGCCCCTCTTTTCGCGCTGCAGTTTCGTACCGCAGCGCGGCATCTTTCCACGTCGTACAACGCATCTGACAACTGCGGGAGCGCGCGTGATGGCGGAGCATCGCTTGACTTGGCTATCCGCCAGATGTTTAAGTAGTGAATTGTTTTCCGCCAGTTCCTAAGTGACATGTCAGCAGCGGGCGGTTTCGTCCGGCGCAGGGTGAGTACTGACTCGCGCGCCGTATCTACTCTCTCCAAATGACCGGTTTGAATCGGAGGAAAAGCGTGATGGGGAATGGCCCTGGGTCGGGAAGAAGATGGGGAAAAAACTTGGCGGGCAGCCGCGCGTGGCCTTTTGTCTTTGGGGCAATGTTGGCGCTTTTACTGGCAGGTTCGGCGCTGCTCGCGCCGGGTTTCTGCCGCTCCGCGCAGCCAGCGGCCCTTCAGCTTCCGGTCTCTCCGATTTCAACTTCTTCCACGTCTTCTCCGCGATCGGATCAGGTGGGTTGGAATTCACGGCAGTCGAAATCGGACGCGCGCGCCATTCTCGCGCAGTTGCCGCTGATCTTCGAACCGAATGAGGGCCAAGCCGATCCGCAAGTGAAATTTCTCGCGCGGGGCGCGGGATACAGCCTCTTCCTCGATGCCACTGGGGCAATACTTGCCATGCCGACGGCGCACTCGTCAGCTCGCAGCGAACCATGGGTGCGCATGAAACTGGTTGGTGCCAACGCTGCGGCGGCGACCGCTGGAGCCGATCCACTGCCGGGCAAGAGCAACTACATCTTTGGCAACGACCCGCACAAGTGGCATACGGGCGTTCCGCAGTTTGGCGGAGCTCGTTATCAGAGTGTTTATCCCGGAATCGATCTGGTCTTCTATGGAAACCAGGGGCGACTGGAATACGATTTCCGGGTTAGTGCGGGAGCCGATCCGGCGCAAGCCGAGCTGCAGTTTGACGGCGCAACAAAATTGGAACTGAGCGGCGGCGATCTGATTCTCACCGGTAAAGACGACGGCGGCTTGCGCCTGCAAGCGCCGCACATTTACCAACGTGACGGAGACCGGCAAAAGCCGGTCGAGGGACGTTTTGTGCTGCGAGCGGCGAACCGCGTTGGTTTCGAAATCGGTGCCTACGACCGCAGCCGCGAATTGATCATCGACCCGGTGCTCGATTTTTCCAGCTACTTCGGCGGCAGCGGTACGGAGACCTCACCTTCGGTCGCCATCAACGGCAACGGCAATATCTACATCGCTGGCACGACGCAGGGTTCGTCGGAAACTTCGACGCTGGGCTCGCCGACGAACTCGTTTCCTCCTCCTGACGTCCTGACGTTCATTCCGCCGACGCTCTCTCCCCTCACCGCGACTACTCCCAGCCACATCTTCGTCGCCGAGATCTATCCCTCGCAGCCGCCCTCGGTGCTGTATGAAACTTTCATCGGTGGCACTGGATCGGACAGCAGTGTCGGCATCAGCGTGGACGGCCAGGGCGACGCCTTCCTCGTGGGCAACACCACTTCCACTGACTTCCCCGCCGTTGGACTTTTCTATCTATCCTCACCGGAGGCCAAGGGCGCGCAATGCGCTGGCATCACCTGCACTTCCATATTTGTCAGCGAGCTTAACGCCTTGGGTACACAGCTCACTTACTCGTCCTATGTCTCGGGCACCGGCAACGACCAAGCCAGCGGGATGGCAATTGACCTGAATGCGGATGTCTTTATCACCGGCACCACGACTTCTAACGACGCGCCGACATCCACCGACGCCTTTCCCGCAACCCAGTTCACGTATCAACCCACACCGAAGACGAGCCTTCAGTTCTTCGTCACCAAGGTGAATACCAACGTACCGGGTCCGGGCGGCATCGCATATTCCACGTACTTCGGCGGGAGCACGACGGCAACGTGCACCACGCCACCCTGCAACGTTGGCGGCGGCATCGCAGTCGACCCTACGGGCAACATTTATTTCGACGGCACGACAAATTTCTACAATAGCGGCTCGGGTCAGTACGGCGAGAGCGGACAAACGGCGGACTTTCCCATCCTCAACGCGTATCAGCCCTGCCTGGATACGCCTCCGCCGACGGTCATCACCAGTTCAAACCCGTGTACTGCTCCGGGAACGACCTCGTATGCGACCGACGCCTTCATGGCCAAGATTAATCCCAACGCGGGTCAAACCGGCGGCGCGCAGTTGCTGTTCTCGACCTACCTCGGGGGCATGGGTGACGACACGGCCACCGCGATTGCGATCGATTCCGGCGCGGCCCACGTTTACCTGACGGGCTCGACCACTTCCACAGATTTCGTACTTCCCACCAACTCTGCGCCCTACGAAAGTTGCTTGAATAACCAGAATCTCGCAGGATCGACGGCCGCTTGCGTTACCGCCAACACAACGAGCACCGATGCCTATGTCGCGAGCATGAGCAACCCCACGCCGAGCACTACGACGATTCCAAATGGTGTGGCGCTCAATTATTTTTCGTACCTGGGAGGCGCGGGGAACGATGCTGGATTGGCGATCGCGGTGTTGGACGCGGCGAATACTACGCTGGGCGACGTAGTCGTTACCGGAACGACCAGTTCGACGAACTTCCCGGTCACACCGTCCCCCATCCAGAGCGCGCTGAACGGCACGCAGAACGCCTTCTTTGCGCAAATCGATACCATGACCACTACGGGGCAAACCGGCGTGGGTTCTTACGTCACCTATTTCGGCGGCAATGGCGTCGATCGCGGCACCAGCATCGCGGTCGATCCTGGGCTGAATAGCTATCTCGTCGGCGATACTACATCCAGCACGAACTTCCCCACCTTTAATCCCTTGCAAAGCACGCTGAACGGAGCCCGCAACGCCTTCGTGGCGAAGCTGGGCACGGCGACGGCTTTGTGCATCGGGCCACCTTCTTGCCCGGTGCCAGTGATATCCCCGCTCGGCACAGTGAGCGCGGGCAACCAGGTTACAACAACCTTTACCCTTGCCAACGAGGGACCTGACCCGGCGACGCTCGTGACCGTGACCGGATCGGTCACCCCCGGAGCGACGTTCTTCAGCGGGAGCGCGAGTGGCGGGACTTGCAGCGCGCCCGTGCAAAATGTGGTGACCTGCCAGATCCTGACGCTGCAATCCGGCGCCAGTTCGCAAGTCGTTTTCACCGTGATTCCGACCAACTCCGGCAATTATTCGGTGACGGCCCAGGTAACTGCCAACAACAATACGAGCACAAATAAGCAGGCGACCGCTTCGTTCAAGGCGGGCAGTTATTCTATAACTATCAACCCTTCAGCTCAGAACGTGGCGGCTGGTCAGATCGCTCAATATGGCGTGCAGGTGAGTCCAACGAATGGGGTTTTTGGAGGCAATGTCTCCTTCAGTTGCAGCGCCCTTCCCTCTGGGGCGGCTTTCAACTTTACGAACGGCACCGTCAATTTAGCGAACGGCCCTCAGGCGACGACTCTGAACATCACCACCACCGCGCAACCCGTCTCTACGGCCGGTACAGCGAGCCGGGGGCGCTCGCTGTACGCACTCTGGTTGATGGTTCCTGGGATGATTCTCTTGGGATTGGCTGCGGGCGGCAAAAACCGCGGCGGCCTGGGTGGGAAGAAGAGCCAGTTCCTGGGGCTGCTTATGCTGTCGGTGTTCTTCGCGCTGGTTCTGCTCCAGCCCGCCTGTAGTAGCCGCCAGATACCGCCGCCGGTGAGTGGAACTCCCGCTGGCGTCTACCCGCTCACGGTTACAGCAACCTCAGGTTCGTTCAGCGTTAGTGTGGGGTTCCAGCTGACGGTGACGCCGTGAGAACAGTTTCAAGTTTCCAACTTTCAAGTACTTCAGGTGCGCCAGAAACTGGAAACTGATTCTACGCTCCAGCGGAGAGCTTGTGGTGGCTTTTGGTTTCGGCAATTCCATACTGCCGGATCTTGTAAAGCAGCGCTTTGTAGCTGATTTGCAGAAGGGCCGCGGCGCGCTTGCGGTTCCAGTTGGTTTGCTCGAGTGCTTGCCGGATGGCTTCACCCTCGGCTTCGTCTTTGGCGCTGCGCGCCAGAGATTTTAACCCTCCGCCGGCTTCCGCGCCTCTCGCACCGGAATTTCCCCCAGCAGCGCCGCCGTTGCCGTCGGTTCGCGGCTGCAATTCGGCCGCCGCCAGATTCTCGTCGCCCAGGATCAGATAGCGCTTCAGAAAATTGTTCAGCTCGCGCAAATTGCCCGGCCAGGAGTGCGACTGGCAGGCTTCGAGCAGCGGGGGCGAAAGCGGAAGCGGAGGCCGCGCGTAGCGCTCGGCCATGCGCGTCATGAAATGTTTCAGCAGAATAGGAATTTCTTCTTTGCGTTCGCGCAGCGGCGGCAGTTGCAGAGTGAAGGCGTTGAGACGATAGTAGAGGTCTTCGCGCAGGCGTTTGGCCGCCAGAGCCTGCGGAATGTCGATGTTCGTGGCCGCCAGGATGCGTACATCCACTTTGATGACACTTCGGCTCCCTAGCCGCGAGAAACTCTGGTCCTGCAGCACGTGCAGGAGCTTGGCCTGCAACTGCGGCGGCATTTCGCCGATTTCATCCAGCAGGATGGTGCCTTTGTTGCACAGTTCGAACTTGCCCGGCTTGGCATGCGTGGCCCCGGTAAATGCGCCCGGTTCGTAACCGAACAGCTCGCTCTCCAGCAGATCGGCAGGGACGGCCGCGCAATTTACCTTCAGGAAGGTGCGGTGCGCGCGCGCAGAAAGCTTGTGAATCAAGCGCGCCAGCACTTCTTTGCCAGTGCCGCTTTCGCCGAGCAGCAATACCGGAATATCCACCTTTGCGACCAGCGCGGCTTGCGAACGGATCTTCCGCATGGCCGGACTCGCCGCGATGAAGAAGATATCGTCGCCGACGTCCTCGGCTTCTCCCCCAGCCGGCGTCTTGCCCTGGCTCAAGCATTGGTCGATCACCGCATCCAGTTCCGCCTTCTGAAAGGGCTTGGTCAGATAGTCGTGCGCTCCCAGGCGCATCGCCTGCACGACCTTCTTGGTGTCGTTGACACAGGAGAGCATTACGACCTTTACTCCGGGCCGCTTCTGGCGCAACTGTTCCAGAGTCTCCAGGCCATCGATTCCCGGCATCAGCACATCCAGCAGCACCAGGTCCGGCTCCATGCCTTTGTCGACGCGCTGCAAAGCTTCTTCCCCGGTCGCCGCAGTCTCCACTTTGTAGTCGTCAACTTCCAGCAGCGTCCGGATATAGCGGAGCATGGCCGGTTCGTCATCCACCAGAAGAATCTTGGCGGTCTCCTTCATCGATTCTTTCCTTTGGCAGCAGAATTCGAGGAGGGTTTGAAGGGAATCAGGAACGAGAATTTGCAGCCCGCTCCAGGATCGCTTTCCACCCAGACTTTCCCGCCCATGCCCTGCACCAGGCGGCGCACAATGGCCAGGCCCAGCCCCATGCCTTCCTTGTTCTCGGTGCCGGGCAGGCGGAAGAAATCATCGAACACTTCCTGATGAAACTCCGCAGGAATTCCCGGACCCGTATCCGACACGCTGACCTTCACCGAGTTGGGCTGCCCAATATCCTGGCGGCGCCGCTCCCCCGCGGCCGCCGGCTGCGCCGTCGCACGCCGCTCCCACATGTAGGGTTCCGCATGCAGCCACACCGTTCCACCCTGCGGTATAAATTTGAAGGAGTTCTCCAGCAGGTTCGAGATCACTCGCTCCAGCTTGGGAGAGTCGAAGGGAAACACCGGCAGCTTGTCGTTGGCCAGAAAATAAAGGGCCAATCCCTTCTCTTGAAAACGGGTTGACCACAAGCGGCACACATCCGAGAGGCAATGGTTGATGTTGCCCGCTTCGAACTGCATCTTCAGGCCGCCGGTTTCCAGGGCGCTGTAGGTGAGGAAATCCTGGATGAACTGCTGCAATCGTTTGCCGCTCGACTGCATGTCGCGCAGCACTTCCCGTTGCCGCGGATTCATAGGTCCCAGCTTCTCGCTCTGCAACAACTCCACGTAGCCGTTCAAAATCGCCAGCGGGGTCTTCAGATCATGCGCCGCGGACCCGAGTGCGTTGGTCGTCCGCTGGAACCGCTGCTGCAGGTCGGAGTAAGCCTGCTGTAAGTCCGCCGGGCTGGGCATTCCTTCTTCTTGTGCCGCAGCCGCAGACGTCGGTCCTCCCGCTTTGCCTTCACCAGGTTCGGGAGCACATGGGTTCTTTTGCACAGTGGCCATACGTGGGCGCCGCGGTCTTGAGAGGGGGGATGCACTCGACTGGTTAAAAGAAGAATGCTGTATCAAAATCGTATGCCACGGCGCTTTTCCGTGTCAACGAAAAATGAAAGCTGATTACCCAAGTGTGGCAAAACGTTGCACTTTTCCATACCCGGAGGACGTTTCGCGGCAGCCCCTCCCGGAGATGGCCGTTCGTGCCAAAGCCATGAAAAGCCCGTACTTCTGCGGCGCTAAGCCTTGAACGCCGCGAGTTGACATTGTCTCCTTCCGTTCCTTTCGGGCCTCTTGGCTGTATTTGGCCGCTAAGTCAGGCTTTGGCCCCTAAGATGCTTGAAATGTTCGGTTAGAGTACCAGGGAAGGGGTGTGCGTGAACGGTGCGACTCCAACGGCTGAGCGTCGGCAGTGGCCGCGCTTGCCTTTGGCCATCCCGGTCTTTGTCCGAAGCCGGGCTGAGTCAGACAAGGAAGTCCTGGAGTTTGCCACGGCTCTCAACGTCTCTGCCGGAGGGATGCTGGTCGCGGTCCGGCGCTCCATTCCTGCTGCCGCCCAGGTTTCTCTTGAGATTCCAAGCGCTCCTTTAGCGGCAATGGCTGACCTGCCAACCGTCACTCGAAATCTGCGCGCCAAGGTATTGCGCATGCAGCACGGCGAAGGCTACAACTTGGTTGGTTTGAAGTTCTCGAAGCCATTGGTGGATCACATGCCCATCAAGGCTCGACGGAAGCTGACTTCCCCTGTGTGAAAATGTTTTCCCACGTTTTTCTTGAGGCGGCAAGTGCCTTTTGGCTCCGGGGATTACCGGTTCTGGTCCCCCACAATCTTTAGTAAGTTGCTTTTGATCAATCAGATAGATTAACCTACGCGAATAGGTCTTGCTCCCCCCTTGTGTTTTGGTTCCCCGGATGCACTCCAGAAGGTAAGCCTGGGCTGCGGAAGCCAGGAAGCATATGAGCACGCAAAATCCAGTCAGCCCGCTGATCCAGCCCCTCGGCGAGATGCCTCCCGATCCTGTCATATTCGGGAGTACCGATGCCATGCGGGCTCTGCGCGAGCGGTTGGCGAAAATCGCCGGCGCCAACGTTCCGGTTCTCATCCACGGAGAGAGCGGCACGGGCAAAGACATTATCGCGCGCATGATCCATGCCTCTTCCCCCTGGAAGACCGGACCATGGGTCAAGGTGAATTGCCCCGCGATTCCCGGCACCCTTCTCGAAAGCGAACTCTTTGGCTACGAAAAGGGCGCGTTTACCGGCGCCTACGGCACGAAACCGGGACGCGTCGAAATGGCGCACCGCGGCACCCTGTTTCTCGATGAAATTTCCGAACTCGACATGGCTTTGCAGTCGAAGCTGCTGCAATTGCTGCAGGACGGCCAGTTCTGCCGCATTGGGGCCCAGGAAGACAAGAAAGTGGAAGTCCGCGTGGTGTGCGCCACCAATCGAAAACTGGAAGAGGAAATCGCCGCCGGCGCCTTTCGCGCGGATCTGTTCTATCGCATCAACGTCGTGAATCTGCACATGCCGGCGCTGCGCGATCGCGCCGCCGACATTCCGCAACTCATCGCCTACTTCATCGAGTATTACAACCGGAAATTCAACGCGCGCGCCAGCCAGCCCTCGGCCGATTTGATGAACTCGCTTAAGAAGTACCACTGGCCGGGCAACGTCCGCGAGTTGGAAAACCTGATGAAGCGCTATGTGATTCTCGGCACCGAGGAATCCATCTCCGGCGATCTACGTCCGCATGAACCGGATTTCTTCAATGCCGATATCGCCGTTGAAGGACCCATCTCGCTGAAGAAAATCACCCGCCAGGCCGTGCGAGAACTGGAACGCAAGATCATCCTGAAAGTTCTCCAGCATCATCACTGGAACCGCAAGAGCGCGGCCCGCGCTTTGAACATCAGCTATCGTGCTTTGCTTTACAAAATCCGCGACGCCGGCCTGCCTTCCAACCGCGCCCCCCGGCGCCCGCAGCAGGATGATGCCGCAGACCAAACCGCGGCCGCCGACTGATTTCTCATCCCCATTTGTGGACCTGATTGGTCCCCTAAGCGGACTCGCCGAAGGGCAAATGCTCCAAAAAAAAGGCGGTGCAATCCGCGCGAACCCAAGCTCGCCTCTGCTTCCTGCACCGGCCTATTGAAACCTACGACGCTTTGCTGGACTGCGCACGCACCTTCGCCCAGCGCGCTCTTTGCGCTGCCGCGATGCGCTCACGGGCGGCCGCTGACAACTGGCGTTTCATGCGGGTGCCGGAACTATATGAGGTTCGTAAACCTCTTGCCGTCACCTTGCTCAGCTCCGCAATCACCTTTTCCAGTTGTCTAAGCTCGCCCACCGCACGTTCTCGTTCTTTCTTCAACTGTTCTAGAACCGCATCTAGATCAGCCATGCACTCTCCTGCTGGGGAACCACCTGCACCAGAGCATACCTCATTTGACGGTGTTAAGGTCAACAGCTAAAGTGCTCATAGCACAACAGTAAACAACAGATGGCGCGGCTGAAGCAGCCTTACCAACGATCCGCACCTGCCCTGAAGCTCTTTGATCTCCAGCGCATACTCCGTTTCACCGAGTAGTCCTCGCTTTCCAAAGTTTGGAAAAGCCGCCTCAATGTTTTCAATGATTTAGGCCTTCTTGAAGTGCCGAAGCTTCGGCACTTGCCGAAATTTCGGCACTCAGTTCATTTTCAAAATGGTAAAAAATCCGGATCGGGAAACCGCTGGCACTCGCTCAAAATATACTTACTCACTTACTAACTTAAAAACTTACTAACTACTGTAAATTACTTAGTAACTTATGCTGTTCCTCGCCCTCAATTTCATTGACACCAAGCGCACTCGCGCTCAGTCTGACCTTAATAGCGGCCGCAAACCGCATCTTTTTTCCGCGGCCCGGATGGGGAGAAGCGACCGTGAACTATCTGCTGATTTTGGGACTTGCATTGTTTAGCTCGGCCAGTGGAGCGCTGCTAGTGGCTCTCCTTCATAGAACACGCAGCGATCCATCTCGAGCTCCAGCGCATCCCGACGCCGACGGCAGCCCTGTCTCAGGGGGTCGCAGATGACAACGAAGAATTCGCCAGAAACGCCAGCCGCTGCCGGCACCGTGTTGATTCTGTGCAAAGACGCCTCAGCTCTGGAGTTAATTCTCGAATCTTTGCGCCCGCTGGCTATCCTTTCGGAGATCTGCGAGGAGGGGTTCGTCGCCGCCAGACTTTTGGATAAGCAGAAGTTCGAGGCGGTCATTGTGGATTTGCAGCTAGGCGATGAAGCTGTGCTCGTCTTGCGGCAGCTCCGCTTCTCGCGCGCCAACCGCACCGCCGTCACCTTTGCCATCACCACCGGGAAGGAACCCCAAGGCTCGGCTAGACCGGACTCCACCTTCGTCCTGCAAAGGCCGCTTTCGGCCGCAGCGATCAGCCTGACTCTGCGGGCTTCCTTCGGCTTGGTGGTACGCGAGCGGCGCCGCTACTTCCGCTGCCCGGTCACGATTCCCGCTTTCGTCAGAGCGGCGCAGCCCGAAGATCTTCTTTGCCAAACTGTGAACATCAGCGAGGGCGGGATCGCCCTCCAGTGCTCTGCCCCGCTCGATCCCGATACTCCCGCGCTGGTGCGCTTTAGCCTCCCCGGGCGCACCAACCAGTTGTTCGCCGAAACCACAGTGGTCTGGCGGCACGAGGGCGGCCTGGTGGGACTGCAGTTTCAATCGTTGGCGGCGCCGCAAAAATCAGAACTGCAGGAATGGCTGGCCCGCAAGCTCGATGAGACTCTTCCAGAAAATGTGGCCGCGCTGTTCCGCAGCGTAGGCAAATCGTAGATGAGATCTGCCTGTGCCAGAAAAACGAGCTTGACTCCGCCGGCGTGTCAAGTTTTGTAATCTGAGTGCAACGTGATTGTGCCCGGAATCTAACCCTCCCGCCGCACCGGCCTATTCCTATTTTCCGCGCCTCAGGCCATAATCATCTGCAATCCTTAAAGCCATTAATCGAGCGGTGAGTTCACGACATCGCGGGCGAGGAGTACATGGCACCGGTTTTGGTCTGGCTGATTTTGTTCCTCTGCCTGCTGATCTCGATCCTGAAATACACCTTCGCGCTGATCCTGAAGTGGTCCGTCCCCGGAGCGGCAGTCGAGAAAGACTACACCTACCAGCCCACGGTCAGTATTCTCATGCCTTGCTTCAACGAAGGCAAGACGGTTTACGAGACCATCGAGAGTATCAGCAACAGCAATTATCCCAACGACAAGTTTGAAGTGATCGCACAAGACGACTGCTCGGTCAACGACAGCTACGAGTGGATGCTCAAGGCGCAGCGCGACTTCTCGAACATAAAAGTCAGCGTGGGACGCAACGCCGTGAATAGCGGCAAGGCCCGCACCGTTTGCAATGCACTGCAGCACTCCACCGCCGACATGATCATCTCCATCGACTCCGATTGCATCTTCCATCCCGACGCGATCCGCGAGCTGGCCGCCTGCTTTTCAGAGCCGAAGATCGGATCTGTCGGTGGCCGCGTCGGAGTAAGAAATCCCAACGAGAACGCGATCACGGCGATCCAGACCTTCATCTACTACGCGGCGTTTCAAATCTACAAAGTGCCCGAGAACTGGACGCGCAGCATCGGCTGCATCAGCGGATGCCTGTTCGCCATCCGCCGCGAGCTGCTGCTCGAAATCGAACCCAAGATTCGCAGCCGCCACTGGTTCGGCATTCCCGTCAACCAGGGCGAAGACCGCTTCCTCACCCATCAGACACTGCTGCGCGGATACGGAACGTACATCAACACCGACGCCCTGTGCTGGACCACCGTGCCAAACACACTGCCGGATTTGTTCAAGCAACAGCTGCGCTGGAAGCGCAGCATCATTCGCGATCTTTTCTACACGCTGCGCACCTTGCCTCGGCACGTCTGGACGCTCCATCCCAACACAGTGCTGACGCTGGTACTCACACCCCTCGGCGCGCTGCTGGGATTACTCGTGGTTCTCACCATGATGGTCGGCAATCCCATGGAGCTGGCCGGTCCGGGCCCGCTGGTTGCTTACCTCGCGATCGCGGCCATCCTGAGCATCGTCATCAGAAAATATAGCGCCCGCGAAGCGGTCAACAATCCGCTCGCCTTCGGCGCCTATTTAGGCTGGACGCTGATCAGCAGTTTATTTCTAACCACGCTGGCGTTGTGCACCCTAGACTCCCGCGATTGGGGCACGCGTATGAAAGAACAAGAAGCACAACAGGAGGCTGACCATGGCGACCGAAGTCGTCAAGAAAGAGCCTGAAGTGAAACCTGCCGTGATCCAGCCGATTCTCTACAAGTCGGTGGTCACGGTTTACCGCATCTTTGCCATCCTAACGCTCTACCTGGTGCTCGCCGGCGTGGTGGCCTACGGCTTCGTCATGGGCTTTTATGCGCTGAACACATCGTGGGCCGCGCCTGTGATTCTTTCTCCAGCCGACGACAAGAGTCTCGACTTCACCGAGAAGCTGGTAACCACGCGGCAGACGCTGGAAGATCTGAACGTCGACATGAAGAAGCTGCAGGATGGCGTCGGCGAAATGACCAAACATCGGGCAGCGCTGGAAGCCCTCGAGCCCGAGCTTCAGCTGGCCATCGCCCGCGAGCAACAACACAATCAGGCCACCGGTCCGCAGCTTTTGCAACTCGACAAGCAGAAGCAGGCCGACAATGTGAAAACGCAAAAAGTTCTGGCGCAAGTGAAGGAAGTGGAAGCCGCCATCGACAAAGACCTCGCCGCCGGGCTGATCACCAAAGGCGATGCCGCCACCCAGCGAGCGGCCCTCAATCAAGTCCAGAATTCCTATACCGACAGCAAGATTGGCGAGATTCTGCTCACCGACAGCATTCTTGAAAAGACCACCACCGACACCAAAACCCTCGACGTGCTCAACAAGCAGGCTGAGCTGATCTCCGAGATTGCGCAACTCGACATCGCGATTGGCGTGGCGCAAAAACAGATGTACGAAGAGACGAAACAGATCACTCGGCTGCGAGAGGCGCTGGCCACCGCCAAGCAGACGCCCTATTACCTCAGCGTCTCCGGAAATAGCGCCGTGTACTTTGCCTTCGTGCCCTATGACAACCAGAGCACCGCCTCCATCGGCAGTGCAGTCTACGACTGCTACTTGAACATGGTGCTGTGCAGAAAGGTGGGCACGGTGAAGCAGATCTTTGCCGGTGAAGAACACGCCATCCATCCCATCTTCCGGACCGACATCCGCGGCTTCCTCATCCAGATGCAACTCGATCATCCCGAATCCGCGAAATCCAAAACCGTGTTCCTGAACCGCAAACCGCTTTTCTTCTGACCCTTCTTCCGATTCTTCTGAGGAGACGCTAGATGCCCATAAGCAAGGTAAAGCCAGAAGTAAAGTCGCGTACATCCCGGGGAACCTTCAGCACGGGGCTCGCGATTGCCCTGTTGGTCCCCGCCGCTTTTGCGGACGACGCCAAGGTGAGCACGGGAAATAGAAATAACGATCAGCAGGCCTATTGCAGATATTTGACCGAGCAGGCCGCGGCGCAGCGCGATCTCCTGATGACGCCCGATGCGGTTGCCGGCGTCACCCAGCCCAATACCGGCCTGCCCATGCAGGCGGTCTGGGGAGTCTCCGGCAACCTATCCAGCGTGAGAAAAGGCGTGCTCACGATGGATGCGGCGCGCAAGAACTGCGAACTCTACACCGCGACTACTTCCACCCAGCAGGATATCCAATATGCGCTGCCAAGCCTGGAGAAGCAGGCGCTGCAACACCGATTGGAGCTGATCCAGCAAGCTTCTGAAAGCCTGGAGGCGCTCACCGCCACGACCAGAAAGATGATGGAAGCGCAGAACCTGACCCGTCCCATGGCCTTCGCATTGCAAACCACCAGGATCAAGCTGGACGCGGACCGCGCCGATACGCAATCGAAGGTAGTCTCTCTCTATACGCCGCAATTAAGCGACAGGCCGCTGAAAGAACTGGTCGCCGAAAAGCAAGGCAGGGAAGCGAACGAGCAAAAGGCGTTAGACAAACTGAGTCGCCAGAATAACTGGGACGTGGCGCTCTCCGTGGGCGCGCACCAGCAGATCAGTCCGTGGGTCGACAGCCGGGGAGCGTACGGTGAGGTGTCGATCAGCTACAATCTCGCCAGCCACACCATCAACAAGCATCTCGACCAGGCCGCCGAAGCCTATGACAATTGGAAAAAAGTTCAGGAAGGCGACGTCATCCGCAACTCCGACATCCTAAAACAGCAGGTCGTGGACGGAATTTCGGTTCAAGACGGCCGCCTGAAAGCTCTCCAGGAACAGCAGAAACAAATCGAAAGCAACCTGCAACTGGTGACCACAGCCGACACCACCGCAGCCCTGGACTTCCGCAACCAGCTAACCACAGCCCAGTTGCTGCTGCAGATCGAGATCGGCGACGCCACCTTCCGCCTGGACCGCCTGCGGGAGTATCTAAAGAAAAATTTCTAGAAGGATGATTCAGATCTACCCTGTGAAACCCCGTGACCTCCGTGGTTAAGCCTTTGACTCTTGCTAAAGGCCAAGATAAAATTCCTTGACTACACGTACTATACGTGATACACGTGTATTACGTGTAGAATACCATAAATCATGGAAAAACAGAATGTTACAGTGACGCTCAGTCGACAAACAGTTCGGAAGGCAAAGATTCTGGCTGCGCGGCGGGGTTCCTCGATCAGCGGCCTGTTAGCTCAGCAGGTCGAGATTTTGGTCGGGGAGGAAGAAGCCTACGAGCGCGCCGAGCGGCAGGCCTCGCTATTGCTAGACCAGGGCTTTCATCTGGGCGGCGTGATTCGCGCTACCCGGGACGAATGGCATGAGCGCTAAGACGTTTGTCGATACCAACGTCTTGATCTATGCCCACGACGTGGATGCGAAAGCCAAGCACGAGGCGGCCAAGAGCATTCTGCGCGAACTGTGGAGCCAGCGTACCGGCGTTCTCAGTATGCAAGTGCTGCAGGAATTCTATGTGAACGTTACCCGGAAGATTGCGTCTCCCCTTCCCAAAGACGCAGCGCGGCTCGTGGTGACCAGCTATTCCATCTGGTGCATGGAAACCACGCCCGCCGAAATTGCAGCCGCATTCCGCCTCGAAGACGAATCCCGCATCGGGTTTTGGGATGCGCTGATCGTTGCCTCGGCAGCCAAGTCCGGCGCCGAACGCATCCTCTCCGAAGATCTGAACGCTCAACAGAGAATCGCCGGCGTTCAGGTCGAAAATCCATTCGCCAATGTTCCGTGAGCAGATTGGTTGTGTATGAACTACCCCGTGAACCCCTGTGCCCTCTGTGTTTAAGCCTTTGACTTTTGTTTTCGCCAGAAGGCGTGTCAAACCAGTTGAACCACCACCCGCCGCCCCACCAAAGCCGCGGCCCTCTGCAAGCTCGACAGCGTAGTATCGCATTTCACATCGAGAATCCGGTCAACCTGCGAGCGGCTGGTCTTCAGCAACACGGCTATGCGCGCCTTGGAAATCTTTTTCTTCTTCATAGCCGCGGCCAATTGTGAAACCACGGCCTCCTTGACCGGGCGCGCCAGAGCTTTCTCGAAGATGTTTTCCTTCGCCAAAAAGGCGGCAACCTTCGCCGCCACACGCTTCCTGCGCATAGATTGTCAGTCCTCCATCCTGTACCATAAAAAGTACGTCCCGCGCCTGTCAAGTCTACTTTAGTAGACATTCACCCCCCCGAAAGTGGACAGTTTTTCCACAGCCTAACCCTATGAATCCATTGGGTGCGTGATAAGGCGCACCAAATAAATCAATGACTTGCGTTTAGGAAATTTGTGATTTTGAAATGTTCCGGTTGGAACATTCAAGCGGTTTGGAAGCGAGGCTAAGTGAGTATGTCTTCCACGACTTTGCGCGGCGCAGCCCGCACCGTCTAAGATTGCCCGTACGGTTCGACCATGTCCACCACTGCCATCTCGTTCCGTCGTTGGGCTGCGGGAAACGCCCGCCACAACCCGCTGGCGGCCACAGGTTTGGTGCTGGTCATCGTCTTCATAATCTTTGCGCTCTTCGCGCCCTGGATCGCGCCGCAAGATCCTGCCGCTATCAATCTTCCCGCGCGCCTCGACACGCCATCGCACACCCACTGGTTCGGCACAGACGAACTCGGCCGCGACATTCTCTCGCGCATCATCTACGGCGCGCGCATCTCGATGCTGGTTGGAAGCTCGGTTGTCGTCACCTCGCTCGCGCTTGGTCTCATCATCGGCTCCATCGCAGGCTACTACGGCGGAGGCATCGACCGCTTCGTCAACGTCATCCTGATGAACGCATTCCTCTCGTTCCCTGGAATTCTTCTCGCGATTGCCTTCGTTGCCTTCCGCGGCCCCGGCATCTTCAATCTCGTGTTGGCGCTTTCGCTTGGAGGATGGGTGGGCTACGCGCGCCTGGTGCGCGGACAAGTCCTTGCCGCGCGCGAGCGTGAATTTGTCGAGGCGGCCCGCGCCCTTGGCGCCAGCGATCTGCGCATCATCGTCCGCCACATTCTGCCCAACATTATTCAGCCTGTGATCGTGCAGGCTGCGATCGGCATGGCTGGAGCCATTCTCGCCGAAGCCACCATGAGCTTCCTGGGACTCGGCGTGCCGCAACCAACTGCAAGCTGGGGCACCATGCTGAACGATGGACGCGCGCACCTGTTCGACGCGCCCCATCTGGTGCTCTTTCCTGCGCTCGCCGTGATGCTGGCGGTGCTGTCGTTCAACTTCATCGGCGACGCGCTCCGCGACTATCTCGATCCGCGTTCCCGGATCGAAGCCGGAATCTAAATCTCTACAACCCGCTGATAACAGGACAAATCTATTGCTTGACAAAGATCGCATATTGCAATATAAATATTCCTATCTGAAATATGAAACTGGGAGAGAAAATTCGTTATCTGCGCGAGGTGGAAGGCTCGCTGCGCGGCCTGGGGCGGCCTATGACCCAGCAGGAGCTGGTGAAGGCCATCCGCCAGGAGCTGCGCAAGAGCATCAGCCAGTCGTATTTGTCGCAGATCGAAAACGGGGCGCGGCCGCATATGACGCAGTCGTCGCGCGCGCTGCTGGCGAAGTTTTTCAAGGTGCATCCGGGCTTTTTGGTGGATGACCCCGAGGGTTATCACACGGAGCTGACCTCGGACTTGCGGACCAGTGAAAGTCAGCTGGATGCTTGGCTGCTGCAGGGGGCCGAGCGCTTTGTGGGGGATGCGGAAGTGAGCGAAGTGCTGATCAAGGCCGCGCGCGAGAAAGATACGAGACGCTGTCTGTTGCTATTGGGAGCGATTCTGGACACGCCGGGATTGGCAGAGCGGTTGCTGGAGGCTTTGCGGCCGGATTTAGCGGCGAGCGGCAATCGTCTTCGTGAAGATCGCCTTCGCGAGGCGAACGGCCGCGAGAATGTTTCTTGCGGCAATCATGGCCACGCCTCGGGCGCAGAGGGGAGGAGAATCCGATGAACTACTCCGTGACATGGGCGGACTTTTATTTGGTCTGTTTCGCGGTCGGCTTCTGCTTCAGTTTTTTTTCGTTCCTGTTCGGAGGCGCGCGCACGGGCCGGCTGCATCTGCCGCATTTCCACGGGCACGTTGGGGGCGCACATCTGCCTTCGGCGGGAGGTCCCGCGGCGCATGGCCCAATCACAGCCGGCCATGCACCGGTTGCAGGGGGCGCGCGGGCGGCGACGGGCGCGCAATCCCAGCAGGACGGCGGAGTTTCTCCGTTCAATTTCATCACGCTGACGGCGTTCCTGGCCTGGTTTGGCGGCACGGGATATTTGCTGACGCGCTACTCCGGCTTGTGGGTTGGTTTTGGATTGCTGGCTTCAGTCGTGGCCGGACTCGTGGCTGCAAGCGTTGTGTTCCTGTTCCTGAGCCGTGTGCTGATTTCGGAGGACGAGAACATGGATCCGGCGGATTACGAAATGGTGGGAGTGCTGGGCCGGGTTTCGAGTTCCATCCGCGAAGGGGGAACGGGCGAGATGGTCTATACGCAAATGGGAACGCGGCGGGTATGTGGGGCGCGCAGTGAGGATGGCGCCGCCGTCGCCAAAGACACCGAAGTGGTGGTCACGCGCTACGACAAGGGGATCGCTTATGTGAGGTTGTGGAGTGAGATGTCGGGGGATGAGTGATCTGACCGTTTGAGAGACAGCGCCTGAAGGCGCCGGTCGTGGTGAGACTCTTGCGGTATGCCTGAAGGCATACCCTGATACGAACCGAGTTGCGGAACCGCATTTGTAGGAGGAGGCGTTATGCCAGAGATGTCACGGATGGTGGAGATTTGGATTTTCGCCGGGCTGGGAGTGATGGTCCTTCTGTTCCTGATGAGCGGAATGGCCAGGCTATATCGCAAAGCGGGGCCGCACGAGGCGCTCATCGTGTATGGCCTGGGCGGGACGCGCGTGGTGCAGGGTCACGGCACGCTGGTGCTTCCCATGGTGCAGGTTTGCAAGGACCTGTCGCTGGAGTTGATGTCGTTCGACGTGGCGCCGCAGCAGGATCTGTATACCAAACAAGGTGTTGCGGTGACGGTGGAAGCTGTCGCGCAGATCAAGGTGAAGTCCGACCGCGAATCTGTGCTGACTGCGGCCGAGCAGTTCCTCACCAAGTCAGATCAGGAGCGCGAAGCGCTGATCCGGTTGGTGATGGAAGGCCATCTCCGCGGAATTATCGGGCAGCTCACGGTGGAAGAAATCGTGAAGCAGCCGGAGATGGTTTCGGATCGCATGCGCGGAACCTGCGCCGAGGATATGAACAAGATGGGGCTCGAGGTGATTTCGTTCACCATCAAGGAAGTGCGCGACAAGAACGAGTACATCACCAACATGGGCAAGCCGGACGTGGCCCGCATCAAGCGCGACGCCGACGTTGCCACGGCGGAGGCCGATCGCGATACGGCGATCAAGCGCGCGCTGGCGCAGCGGGAATCGGCTGTGGCCAAGGCGCAAGCCGATCAGGAGCGTGTGCTGGCGGAGACTTTGTCTCTGGCCAAGCAGGCGGAGTCGCAACGCGACCTGGAAGTGAAGAAGGCGCAATTTCTGGAAGTCACGAAGCGCCAGCAGGCGCAGGCCGACAAGGCTTACGACATCCAGACGAACATCATGCAGCAGCAGGTGATCGCGGAGCAGGTGAAGGTGCAGCAGATCGAGAAAGAGCAGCAGGTCAAAGTGCAGGAAGCGGAAATCAACCGCCGCGAGAAAGAACTGATTGCGACGGTTTTGAAGCCGGCTGAAATCGATCGTCAGCGGATTGAAACTCTGGCTGCGGCCGAGAAGCAGCGCTTGATCGCCGAAGCTGAAGGACATGCTTCCTCGATTCGCGCGCAGGGCGAGGCTGAGTCGGAAATCATTTTCAAAAAAGGCGAAGCCGAAGCCAAAGCCATGAACGTGAAAGCTGAGGCGTATCAGGAATACAACCAGGCGGCGGTGATCGACAGGTTGTTCACGGCGATGCCGGAGGTGGTGAGGGCGCTGGCCAGTCCGCTGGCGAACGTCGACAAGATCACCATTGTTTCCACGGGAAACGGCGATGCGTCGGGGATGAACAAGATCACCGGCGACATCGCGAAGATGGCGGCACAGGTGCCGGCGTTGTTCGAGACGCTTTCGGGCATGCCGTTGTCGGAGTTGCTGGGGAAGGTGCGGCAGATCGGGGATAAGACAGAGAAGGCACCCGTGGTGGATGCGAAGAAGTAGGGCGCTGGCCGCCTCGCTGTGCTCGGCGGGACCCTTCGGCTCCGCTCAGGGCAGGCTCGCGAATGCGTCCGTCCCCACACGGGCCTTTCCACACGGGCCGTGTCGAAATTGGAGTGAGCTATGAACAAAGCGAAACATACGGGATTGGCCATTGCGCTGGGCGCGGCATTGGGCGCCGCGCTCGGCGTGGCGGCAGGACATCTGGCGATATGGCTGGCGGTGGGAATCGCCATCGGAATGATGATCGGCGCCTCGTTCCGCAGGAAGGAAACGGAATGTCCGGAGTGCGCACAGATCCACCGCGCACACGAAGCGAGGAGGCAGGCATGACAACGCACAGAAGGATTGGAGTCGCGATTGTGCTCGTCACCGCGATAGTGGCGGCGATCGGCGTGCTCACGGGCTATCTCACAATCACGATCGCGGTAGGAATTGCGGTGATTGGAATCTTGATTGGAAGTGCAGTCGCGCGAGGGAGGTTTTCGAATGCGGCAAAAGTAATTAAGCGGAATTGATAGTGGGCATAGTTTTCACGGAGCGGCTCAGAGCTGAGAGCCGTGGCCGGGATGCCTTGCAGAGCCGATGCTGGTGACGACGGGCAAGGGGTCCTTCGACTGCGTGGATGCTTCGCTTCGCGAAGCATCCACTTCGCTCAGGATGACAACTGGAAAGAGCTAGAAGCCAGGAGCTAGGAGCTAGAAGCTAGAAGCTAAAAGCTAAAGAAGGGGGTTCGATATGGCATTACTGGAGCGTGTTTCGACGTTAGTCCGGGCCAACCTCAACGACCTGATCGATAAGGCCGAGGAGCCGGAGAAGATGATCAAACAGGTGATTCTCGACATGCAGAACCAACTGCTGCAGGTGAAGACGCAGGTGGCGATCGCGATTGCCGATCAGCACCTGCTCGAGAAAACAAAAAGAGAACGAAGACAAAGTGGCGGAGTGGATGCGCAAGGCCGAGTTGTCGGTCGACAAGAAACAGGATGACCTGGCGCGCGCGTCGCTTCAGCGGGTGGAAAGCTATCGCGAGATGAGCGAGAGCTTCACGCAGCAGGTAGCCGACCAGAAGGCGCAGGTGGAGAACCTGAAGTCGGCGCTGCGGCAACTGGAGCAGAAGCTGGCCGAGGCGCAGTCCAAGGCCGATCTGCTGATTGCGCAACATCGCCGCGCCCGCGCCGTGGGCAAGGCCAGCGACGCGCGCCTGGCGATTGGCGACGGCTCGAAAGCCGCGGCCTTTGACCGCATGAAGCGCAAGGTGGCGCATTCGGAGGCTGTCGGTCAGGCGAAGGCGGAAATCGCCGGAGACAATATGGAAGACCGGCTGGCCGCGCTGGAGAAAGAGGATCGCATTGAGCAGCTGCTGGCGGAGTTGAAGGGGAAGCGGGGAGCGTAGCAGCTCCGCTTAGGGTGACAAGGTTATTTGCGTCCTCTGCTAAGCGGGATGATCGCGGGCGGGGACACGGGTAGGACGCCTTGAAACTTCTGCGCAGCTTTCCAGGCTTGCAGGGGTCCTTCGACTGCGCAAGCGCTTGCGCTAAGCGCGCAAGCACTTGCTCCGCTCAGGATGACCGTGAGTGGGCATTTGCGGCGCGGCTGAAGCCGTACCCTTTCAAAGCCTTCGACGCTCAAACCGAAGACGCTTTTTGCGCGGAGCTCGACGCTACTCCCGAGAGCGAGAGCGGGTGGCCGTTTTCGCAGACTACGACTGGGTCGGCGCGCAGGACGAACTCTTCCAATTCGGTTTCGGACAACTGGCTGTTATCGAGCACGTGCCAGCGGGTGCGTGATCCGCAACCGGGCTCGGCGCATTCCAGTTCGATGCGTTGGAAATCGAGGCCGCTGTATTCCTCCAGGGGCGAAGAGTAGGGCCCCCACATCACATCGTCTTTCCCATAAACGTACCAATGGTCGCACTCGCGGCAGATCAAGCGTAATTCCCATCCGTTCGGCGGCCAGTCTGGCGGGGTCGCTCCGGTTTTCGGCGGGTCGGGATAAGGCAGGCGAATTCGTGTGGCAGAGGGCGTGGGGCAGTCTGGGTTCTTGCATCGTACGACGGGCTGCAAAACCATAATGTCTCAATCTCCTGGCGAGATCAAGCCTACCATGGGAATCGCAATACCCGCTTACATCCATTGACCGGCTGGGCTGCATCTCTGTAATCTTGCAAGAGAAAACTGGCATTCTATTTCTGAAGCCAATCCTAAGCTGAAGGAAAATTCATGAAGGCAGTTGCAATCCTGCTGGCGGCCGCAATTATGCTGAACGGCTGTGGCACCAGTTCGTCCTACACGCAGGCGGCGGCTAGCGGGACCTGGTCAGCGACGATGCTGGGCGGGGACGGAACGGCCTCCGGGTTGAGCTTTATCACGTCGTTCACGGTGAGCGGCAGTGGCGGGCAGTTGACCGTCTCGACCTTTCAGTTCCTTACGGCTGGGGCTTGTTTCCCAGTGAATGGAGAGGACCCGACCGGGACGATGGTGTTGACCGAGTCGAGCAACTTCCAGGTGACCGGCCCGATTGTGTTTACGGTGCAGTCTGGGGGCAACGTCCTTACCCTCAATGGAAGCGTGACCGGAACGGAGAATGGTGTGTTCGGGCAGGGAACGCTTTCCGGGGGCGTGGCCACAGGCACGTGGACCATGACAGGGAGCCCCGAGTGTACCGTTACCAACGGCAACACCAGCTTTACGATGACCCAAAGCACGAGTGGATGAGGTTCAGAACCAATCGCTGCGGTAAGCGACCCACCATGAGACGTAGAGGATGGGAAGGGTCGAGGCGAAGGCCCACCAGATCGGCAGCAGAAAATCCGCCAGCAGGCCGAGCACGGTGAAGGTCATCCAGAAGATTTTCCTTTCCATAAAACAATTGTAAGTTCGCGGGCGCCGGTGGCGGCAGGGCTTTCGTGCCAGCACTTTCGTCATGTGCTGGGTCTGCTATAGAGTGGGAGCGATGAAGCGCTCGCTGCAACAGGTTGCTGAGGCCGTTGACGCCCGCCTGCAAGGGGATGGGAGTGTAGAGATCAGCGGTGTGGCCAGCATTGGATCGGCTGCTCAGAGCGACTTGGTGTTTGTGGAAGACGAGAAATATCTTGTGCGGGCGTTGCAGTGCGGCGCGGGCGCGGTAATCGCGGGAGAGTTCGCGGCGGGGAATTTGGCTTCGGGGAAGTCTGTTTCGGGAGCGGGCGGGAAGCCGCTGCTGATCAGCCGACATCCCAAGCTGGCATTTGCGCGGGCGGCGCGCTTTCTGCAGGAGGGCGAGGGGGTTGCAGTTGGCGTGTGCGGGAGTGCGGTATTGCATTCTTCCGCTCGTCTCGGTTCGGGAGTGGTGGTCGGGGAACGCGCCGTGATTGCCGAGGATGCAGACGTTGGGCAGAACTCGCGGATCGGCATCGGGTGCGCGATTGCGCGCGGAGTGAAGATCGGGCGTGAGTGCAAGATTTATCCGCACGTCACAATCTATCCCGGGACCACTTTGGGTGATCGCGTGATTGTGCATGCGGGCGCGGTGTTGGGGAGCGATGGCTTCGGTTATGTGCGCGATCCGGCGAGCGGACGCTACGAAAAGTTTCCACAAGCCGGCAGGCTCGTAATCGAAGACGATGTGGAGATTGGCGCCAACACCACCATCGACCGCGGAGCGCTCGACGAAACTCGCATCGGACGGGGAACGAAGATCGACAACTTGGTTCACATCGGCCACAATTGCCGTCTTGGGGAGAATGTGGTGATCGCAGCACAGACGGGGCTTTCCGGCAGCATCGTCATTGAAAACGACGTTGTGCTCGGAGGGCAGGTCGGCATTGGCGAACATGCGCGCATCGAAGAAGGAGTGATGCTCGGCGGGCAGGGCGGTGTGCTCCCGAACAAAGTTCTGCGCGGCAAGGGTGTTGCTTTTTGGGGAACTCCGGCACAGCCCGTGCGACAATATTTGAAGCAGTTGGCGGCGCTGGCGCGGCTGTCCGGAAAAAAATAATCGGCTTCGGGCTTCCGGCCTCCGGCGGTCGCGTACGGAAGTCGGCATTTATGGCGATCGTGGTGGTTGGCGGGCATTCACGCAGCGTAGGGAAGACCAGCGTGGTTGCAGGGCTGATTTCCGCGTTGCGCGAGTTCGATTGGACTGCCGTGAAGATCACGCAATACGGGCATGGAGTCTGCTCCGCCAATGGAGCGCCTTGCGACTGCGCCACGTCTGACCACACTTGGGCGATCACCGAGGAGAAAGATCGTGGTGGGGAATCGGACACGTCGCGGTTTCTGCTGGCGGGTGCAGTTCGGGCATTGTGGGTGCGCGCGGAGCAGGGCAGGCTGGCCGAAGCAATGCCGGCATTGCGGCAGCGGCTTGAGCAGTCGCGCCACGTGATTGTGGAATCGAACAGCGTGCTGAAGTTCTTGCGGCCGGACTTGTATCTGACAGTGCTCGACCCCTGCACCGAAGATTTCAAGAAATCTGCGCGGGAGTTTCTGGACCGCGCCGGCGGTGTGATTCTTCATGAGGAATCGGTATCCGCCGGTTCAGCATGGCAAGGTGTTTCTTTGAAACCGGTGGCCGGGCGGCCGGTGTTTCGGATCGCGCCACCACCTTATGTAACGCAAGAAATTGTCGAGTTTGTGCGGGGTTCGGTGGAGACCGCGGGGACCCGCCTTGAGCCACAGTGATGAGACCGTCTGTGCAATCTGCAAGTCCCAAGTTCTTCAGGAAGCGGCAAAATTCGTGATCTTCGCGGTTGCAGTGACCATTTTACGTTTGCAACTCGTTGATTACAGGACAGCGGCTGCCGCTCTGCTGGCTGATGGTGAATGTTACTTTCGATCCCTCACTTTCAGGCTCTACTGGCGTAGCAACGCAGCCCCTTATGATTCGACAGTCCCATCAAAATGAAAGACACAATCAAACTTGCAATTGGAATCCTGATCTTAACAACCACGACCGCTATAGGCCAAAGTTCATCCTGCACAGGTGATGGGTGGAATCTAACTTGTGAGGCAACCAACGGCACCCATCACGTTGTGTGCAACGCCGCCGGTTGCGTTGAAACACAACCGCTTCCCGAAGCACGGGCATACGACCAAGAAACGGACAGCCCCGAATTGTCCGACGATCCAATCATGAGCGCTTATGTACATGACAGTAAGACCACACTGACGTTCACGGAATGGAAGAAAAATCACCTCGACTCAGCCGGAAAACTTATTCCGATTCCAACAAAAACCCCCAGCCCTGAAGCACTCGGAAACGGTCACCTTGTTTACTTAAACGGTGCAGCAGTTTTCCCGTTCAAGAGTTGTGACACAAATCTCAAAACTAACGACCGAAACAAATTTGCAAAGCCGATCAACCCGCTCAGACCGCAGCCGCCGAAGCTAAGATTAAGGCGACGTTACAAGCCAAGCAGGACCAAGATCGAGCCACATTAGATCGGGCCGCGATGGAGTCTTACGCGCAATTCGGCAAACCGACAGGTCTGTCCTTCGCAGAATGGGAGCAGGTCGAAGTTCGTGCTTGGAAAGCTGACACCGAAACCAAGCTTGGATTCGCCGACTGGCTAAAAGCCCATTTGACCAAGTAGTCTCATCCCAACCCGGCCCGGTTATTTGATCGTAAGAGCAACAAACAGCAGACCGGCAACAATGGGCAGACCAACACAGATGATCCACAGGTTGCTTACGATGCGGTCAGCGATGTACCGGGCATCCGCTGTAATCTCGTTGCGTGGATCAAAAGGCAAAGTGCGTGACAGCTGCCGTGCCCGAATGATCTTCTCGTAATCTTCACGCACCGAGAAATCGGCCTTCATCAACCGTTCAAGTTCAACATCCAACATTTGCTCTTTGAGTCTCTTCGTCACTCCCGTCACCTCGCGTGCCGGGATTTTACTCTTTGCTCAGGCTCTCTTCCAAGAGCTTCATACCGTTCGTCAGGGCCGTGCGGTCGGCCTTGATGTAGGGCGTCATTGTCACGCTGATATTCTTGTGCCGCAGGAGTTGACTCGCGGCGATTGGGTTGCCGGTGAGTTGTGTGGGAATCGAGGCCGCGCCACGCCTGAAAGCATACTTGCAATCATGAAATTGCGGCGCGCGCAGACTCCTCGCGGGAAACGCTCGGAATGACAAGATTCCAAGATGAGAGGCAGCAGGCATCCGGCGCCCGGGCGACTGACTGTTTTGTTATCCTTCCCGGTGAGGCAAATTCATCCCAGCGCCTGGTTGTTAGTCGGCATCTCATCGCTTCTGCAGGTTCTTATCTTCCCGCTTCCTGGGATTTATGTTCTGTCGTGGGTAGCATTCGCGCCGTTGATCGTGGCGCTGCTGCGGGCGCGTCCGGCGGGGGCGCTGGAGGTTGACGGCTCCGTCAATCTTCGGGCGGCGACGCCGCGACAGGCGTTTCTGCTGGCGTACGTTTCCGGAATCCTCTGGTATGCGGGCACGTGTTATTGGATTTACGACACCATGCACCAATACGGCGGCCTGAACGTGCCGGCGGCCCTGCTGGCGCTAATTCTTTTTTGTCTTTATCTGGGGCTTTATCACGGCTTCTTCGGCTTGTTGTTGAGCTTGTCGGCGGGGTCGGGCCGTGACCATCGCCTCGCGCTCATAGCCGCTCCATTTCTCTGGGTCGCGGTAGAGTTGGCGCGGACCCGCGTCACCGGCTTTCCCTGGAATCTGCTGGGCACCGCTCAGGTGGATAACATTTCGCTTAGCCGCATTACCACGTGGACCGGGGTGTACGGCGTCTCGTTCGAGATCATGCTGGTGAATGTTGCGGTGGCGGCGGCGTTTCTGGTTCCTAGAAGAAAGCGCAAGACGATGCTCATTGCATCGTTGGCGGCGGCTGCGGTATTGCAGGCGGCCAGGCTGGTTGACGCTCCAGAGCTACCTGCCGATCATGCTGTGCTGTTGATGCAGGAAACTATTCCGGTGGAAGCAAACTGGACTCGCGATGCTTTCGAGCGCACCCTGCGCGAGTTGATGGACCTCAGCGTAAACAGTGTTAAGAGTCACGAAGCTGCAACCGACGTTAAGCCGGGCAAAGTTGATTTGATTGTCTGGCCGGAATCTCCTGCCCCCTTTTTTACGAGCGATCCGCTATTTCGTGAGCCGGTGAGCGATATGGCTCGCGAAGCGCACGCATGGGTAGTGACGGGCGCCATCGGGAGTACGCCTGTCATGCAAGGCGGCAAGCCAGGTTCGCCGGTGTTCAACTCGGCTGCGCTCATCAGTCCTGCTGGTGATTGGAGCGCCCGGTACGACAAAGTGCATCTCGTGCCCTTCGGAGAATATTTGCCTTTCCCGCGATTGTTTTCATTCGTCGGAGGACTGAGCAAAGAAGTGGGAGAGTTTCAGCCGGGAGCGTCGCGCGCTCCGCTCGACGCGGCCGGCATGAAGCTGGGAGTTTTCATCTGCTACGAATCGGTTTTCCCGGATGAAGTTCGCCAGTTTGCCAATAACGGGGCGCAAGTGTTGGTGAATCTGTCGAACGACGGCTGGTATGGCGACAGCGGCGCCTACGCGCAGCACTTGAATCAGACGCGCATGCGCGCCATTGAGAACGACCGCTGGCTGTTGAGCGCAACCAATACGGGAGTCACGGCCTCGATTGATCCTTACGGGCGAACTGGAGATCGCCGGCTTCCTCGCAAGACGCGCGCGGCGCTGGTGACGAGCTATGCTCTCACTTCCGTAACCACGTTCTACACTCGCCATGGCGACTGGTTCTGCTGGCTGTGTGCGATAATTTCAGCTGGAGCGCTGATCGCGCGCTTCGCGCCTCCTATGAAAGCTGGCAAGAAAGCAGAAGCATCCTCATGAATCAAGAGTTCGAACAGGAATACGGGTCCTTGAGCAAGAAGGTCCGCGAACTCCGGGAGTATCTTTGACGCGGACAAGCTCCGTCCGCAGCTAGCCGAAATTGAAAAGCAGGCCGCCGAGCCGAATCTGTGGTCGAATCCGCAGCGCTCGCAGCAGGTGATGCGCGAGAAAAAGCGTCTGGAACACTTGCTCGCCACTGACGCCGATCTGGCGCGCCGCAGCGACGATATTGCCGCGTATTTCGAACTGGCGAAAGAAGGCGAAAGTGTCGATGGTGATTTGCGCCGCGACATCGACTCGCTGCGCGAGTTGGTCGACAAGCTTGAAACTGAAACACTGCTCTCCGGGGCGAACGACGCGCTCAATGCGATTGTGACCATTCATCCCGGCGCGGGAGGAACGGAATCGCAAGACTGGGCCGACATGCTGCTGCGAATGTATTTGCGCTGGGCGGAGCGGCAGGGATTCGAGACCGTGCTCTACGATTACCAGCCCGGCGAAGAAGCTGGCTTGAAATCGGCGACGTTCGCGGTGAACGGCGAGTATGCCTTCGGGCTGCTGAGCAGCGAGATCGGCGTGCATCGGCTAGTGCGGATTTCGCCCTTCGATCAGGCCAAGCGCCGGCATACTTCGTTTGCCAGCGTTTTTGTTTCTCCGGAAATCGACGACAGCATAGAAGTGGTCATCAAGCCGGAAGACATTCGCACGGATACCTACCGCTCGAGCGGCAAAGGTGGGCAGCACGTCAACACCACGGATTCGGCGGTGCGCATTACGCACATTGCCACCGGCCTGGTGGCGAGCTGCCAGAACGAGCGCTCGCAGCACAAGAATCGCGAACGCGCCATGAGCATGCTGCGATCCAAGCTGTATGAATTTGAGATGGAGAAAAAGCGTGCGGCCACGAAGAAAATTGAAGACTCGAAACTCGACAGCGACTTCGGCTCGCAGATTCGTTCGTACGTGCTGCAGCCTTACCGCATGATCAAAGATCACCGCACCAAGGCCGAAGTCGGCGATGTGGATCGTGTGCTCGACGGCGACTTGCAGCCGTTCATTCGCGCTTATTTGCTGGCGCGGCGGGGAGAGAAATCGTGAGTACAGCGGCGAAAAAGCATCAACCACCCTTCGGCTCCGCTCAGGGCAGGCTACGGACACGGGATACACACAAGGTAAACCTTGGTCCGAGATTTCTGCGCGCTTTTAATTTTGCTGCCGAGAAGCACGCTGGGCAGACCCGCAAGGCTTCGGCGATTCCTTACGTCGCACACCTGATGGGTGTTGCGTCGCTGGTGCTGGAGTTCGGTGGCGACGAAGATATGGCGATCGCGGCGCTGCTGCACGATGTTGTCGAAGACTGCGGCGGCGCGCCTATGCTGAAAGAAGTCCGGCGGCAGTTCGGTAGCCGGGTGGCGAAGATTGTGGATGGCTGCACCGATTCCGACGTCTATCCCAAACCCCCGTGGCGTGAACGAAAGGAAACTTACATCCAGCATTTGAAAAGCGCCGATGCGGAAACCAGACTGGTTTCTGCCGCGGACAAACTGAACAATGTCCGCTCCATTCTCGCCGACTACCGCGAAGTTGGAGAATCGGTTTGGGATCGCTTCAAGGGCGGGCGCGATGGCACTCTTTGGTATTACAAAACTCTTTTGCAGGAATTTCTTCGGCGCAAGCCGAACCGGTTGGTTCGAGAACTTGAACTTGAGATTCGGGAACTTGAAGCCACGGTGAGTCAGACCGACGGCGCTACCATTCCTCGCCAGCAGATCCAGGAGGTGAACTGATGCCGCGGACGATCGACCTAATTCGTGCCTCCAAACTGCCGTCGAACATGATGCAGTTTGCGGCGAAGGGTGCGCTGCAAGTTCCGCCTGACGAAAACATTGAGATCCTGGTTTACCTGGCGAAACACAACAAGATTTTTGCCGATACCGCCCGCATCACCTTGGCAGGTTGGGACGAGAAAGCTTCGCTGGCTGCGGCGTCCGATCCAAAGACCTCGCGCGAAGTGCTTGACTATTTGATAAAGCCCGAGAATCTTCGACCCAAGCTGCTGCCTGCGCTGCTGGAGAATCCCTCCGTAGCAGACGGTGAGCTGGCCAAGTTTGCCATCTCCGCGTCGCAGGAATCCATCGATGCCATGCTGCAGAGCCCGCGCGTACGCGCTGCGGCGGGAATTCTGAATGTTCTTCGGTCGAACCCTTACTTGAAGCCCGAGCAAGCATCCGCTGTTGCTGGCCTGCTGAACGCGGGCCAGCTGACCTCCGTTGCGACGGCAGACAGGGAGCCGCGAGTTGACGAGACAGTGGCCGCGAAGGAAGCCGGACCTGCCGCCAGGCCGGCAGCGAGTGACGAGGCTGCCGCGCACAACGAAGGCGGAGATGTTCCGGATGAAGAAATATCCGTCTACCTCGCCGAGCATGCGACGGAGATTGCCGCCGAGCAGGAAAAACCGTTCCAGCCAGTTGGCGGGATCGTGGATTTGCTGGGTGCCGACTACTTCCCTGTGTTGGAAGTAAAAGAGATGTCGGAGATTGCCGGGAGTGAAGAGAAAACCGTCGCTCCCGCCAGCGTCGCTGCGGCCGCGGCGGCGCGTCCTAAACCTGCGGTTGTGAAACCTCAAGCCGGGCAGCGCGACAATACTCTGCAGAAGGTCAGACGCCTGGATGTGAAGGGCCGCATCCAGTTGGCTTTGAAGGGTAACAAGGAAGAGCGGTCGATTCTGATTCGCGACGGCACAAAAGTGGTTGCGCTGGCAGTGCTCGATGCCCCCAAGCTTTCCGATGGAGAGGTAGAAAAGTTTGCCCTTCAGAAAAACGTGCTGGAAGCGGTGCTGCGGCAGATTCCACTGAAGCGGCGCTTCATGAAGAATTACATCGTAATTCGGAATCTGGTGTCGAACCCGCGCACGCCGCTCGATCTTGCCTTGGGGTTGATGAAGCACCTGCAAGTGCTGGACTTGAAAAACCTATCGGCGAACAAGGAAGTTTCTGAGACCGTGCGCAAGCTGGCAATGAAGATGTTCAAGCAGAAGATGGATGCGGCGCAAAAGAAATAGAAAACGAACCCATGCTTTCTCCGCAAGCAGATCCTGTCACCGAACTCCTCACGCGCGCGAAAACCATCGTCGTCGTCGGGCTCTCCGACGATCCGCTGCGCCCGAGCCATGAGGTGGCGTCCTACATGCAGGATCAGGGCTACCGCATTATTCCCGTGAATCCGCAGATCCAGTCTTGCCTGGGCGAAAAAGCTTACGCCTCATTGCCTGAGGTGCCGGAGAAGATCGACATCGTGAACATCTTCCGGCGGCCAGAGTTCGTAGAAGAGATTGTGGATCAGGCCATCCGGTTGAAGGTTCCAGCGATCTGGATGCAGGAGGAAGTGATCGACGAGAAAGCTGCGGAGATGGCCCGCAAGGCAGGAATTTTCGTGGTCATGGATCGCTGCATCCTGAGGGAACATCGGGCACGATTCCGATGAGTTTAGGGCCCGGCGCGATCTCGGGAACAAAGCAGCCTGGCGCACTACGTCTTTCTACGAACTGCTCTTAACAAATACCACGCTGGCGTCATCTCGCAGCGGCACGCCCTTGGCGAAGGCCCGGACATCGTCGAGAATGCTGATCGCAGAAGAGCTGGGGATGGAAACTTGCTGTGCGAGGCGGTCCAAGCCGTATTCTTCCTCTCCTTCGTTGACGGCTTCGCTGATGCCATCGCTATAGAAGGCAAGCCTCGAACCTGGGCTAAGAGCGACAGTGCTTTGTGAATAGTCTCCGCAACTCAAGCCCAGTGGCAATCCGCGTTCGGTATCGAGGAAACGCGCTCCATCATTGTCGACCAGCACCGGCTGCAAGTGTCCAGCGTTAGCGAATGTGAGGCTGCGATTCGCTGGATCCAATACCGCATAGACGAGCGTGACGAACTTGCCTGCCGGAAAGTCCTCTACGAGCAGGCCGTTCAGTTTGGTCAAAACCTCGGCGGGCGTGCAGCAGGCCTCCGCCAGGGATCGCAACATTCCGCGCGTAGCCGACATGAGGAGCGCGGCGGCAGTGCCTTTTCCGGAGACGTCAGCCAGCACCAAACCCCAGCGGCCATCGGGAAATGGGATGAAGTCATACCAGTCTCCGCCGACAGCCTGAGCGGAAATGCTGAGGCCGGAAATGGCGAATCCAGGCACATACGGAGAAGCCTTCGGCAGAAGGGCCTGCTGAATCGCACGAGCTTCCTGAACCTCGCGATGCATGGCTTCTCGTTCTGTGCGTTCCGATTGGAAGCGGCGCGCGTTATAGATCGCAATGGCCATGTGATCGCACAGAGCCTGCAGCAGCCTGAGTTGCTGCCGGGGAAAGGCGTCCAAATCGGGATGAGACGCCGTGAATACCCCTACCAACTGCTGGCCGACTTGAAGTGGAATCGCCACTTCCGAGTGTGTGGAGGGCTCGCAGGCGATGTAGTACTCATCCTTGCGCACATCCGGGGCATAGCGCATCTGGCCGATGGAGGCCGCGTAGCCGACCATCCCTCCACCGTTTTTGCCAATCTTCAACCGAAAACCCTTGCTGTGCACGGAACACCCGTGGACGCCACCCATCACCATCTCTCCGCGAGCTTCGTCATGAAGATAGACGCTGGTTTCCAGCAGGCCAAAAGACCGCGCCACATCATTCACTATGTTGTCGATCAGGGGATCGAGGTCGAGGATCGAAGTGATCTTCTGCGCCGCTTTCTGCAGCTTCTGCAGGTCCTCCACCTGCTCGGCTCGCAAGGGGTGAACCGGAACAGCATCGGTGGGAACCGGACTGGGAATCGTGGCCATGTTTCTTTGAGCCCTCCCCACAGAAGGGGAACAACCAAACCCACGTGCGATGCCTATAAGATGAGTTGCGGGCTGGTTAGGATTCTTTCTTGGGACGTGAGGACGTCTTCCCGGCGACTGGTGAGCGCAGTTTCCTGATTTCTTCCAGCCGCTCGCGGATGCGCTTCTCGATGCCCTCGTTCGTCGGACGGTAGTAGGTACGATCGCGAAGATTTTCCGGCAGGCATTGCATGTTCGCGACCTTGCCTTCGACATCGTGGGCGTACTGATAATCTTTGCCGTAGCCCAAGCCTTTCATCAATCCGGTGGGCGCGTTGCGCAAGTGCAGCGGGACGGGTTCAGCCGCAGTTTGTTCGATGTCGTGTTGCACATCGCTGTACGCGGTATAGAGCGCATTCGATTTCGGCGCGACCGAGAGATAGACGACGGCTTGCGCGAGAGCGAGATTTCCTTCCGGCATGCCGATGAAGTCCACGGCATCGCGTGCGGCCATGCAGAGAGAAAGCGCATTAGGATCGGCCAAGCCAATGTCTTCCACCGACATGCGCACGACGCGGCGCGCAATGTAGAGCGGATCTTCACCGGCCTCGATCATGCGGCCCAGCCAGTAGAGTGCGGCGTCAGGATCGCTATTGCGCACGGACTTGTGCAGGGCGGAAATCAGGTTGTAGTGTTCTTCGCCGGCTTTGTCGTAGAGCAGGGTGCGCTTCTGCAGCGCATCGCGGATTATGTCGTCGGTGATCTCTGCAGGCTGCTTTCCGGATTGCTGCGCGAGTCCAGCGGCGACCTCCAGCACGTTATAGGCGCTGCGCGCGTCGCCGCTGGTATAGCTGGCGATTATCTTGAGCACATCGTCGGATGCGCGCAACTTCATGGTGCCCAGGCCACGCTCTTCGTCCGCTAGCGCCCGCTTCAGCAGTTGCACAATCTGATCTTCCGTCAGCGGCTGCAACACATAGACGCGGCAGCGCGAGAGCAACGCGCCGTTGATTTCGAATGACGGGTTCTCAGTAGTCGCGCCGATCAGCCGGATGTTGCCCTTTTCCACGTGAGGCAGAAAAGCGTCCTGCTGAGCTTTGTTGAAGCGGTGAATCTCATCGATGAAGACGATGGTGCGCGTGCCGTACTGGCGGGCGCGCTCAGCGTCGGCCATGACTTGCTTGATCTCTTTTATGCCGGCGAGAACGGCGGAGAATTCAATGAAATCCGCCTTGGTCATGCGCGCGATGATCTTCGCCAGTGTGGTCTTGCCCGTCCCCGGCGGTCCCCAGAAGATGAGCGAACCGGTATCGTCGCGCTCGATCTGCGTGCGCAGCGGCTTGCCGGGGCCGATCAAATGTTCCTGGCCGGCGAACTCTTCCAGCGTGCGCGGACGCATGCGGTCCGCCAACGGCCGCGTGCGGTCGGTGGCGGCATCCACGTTCGGGATGGGTTGAAAGAGTCCCATAACAAGCCTTTAGCTCTTAGCCTTTGGCCTTTAGCTAAAAGCCAAGAGCTAACGGCTAAGAGCGTTTTTCCTCTGCCTTGCCGCCTCGTACAATACGATGCTCGCGGCAACGCCGGCGTTGAGAGATTCCACCTGCGAAGTGTGCGGGATGGAAATGAGTTCGTCCATCTTAGCCATCAAGTCGCGCGGCAATCCTGCTCCCTCATTGCCGAAGTAGATCGCGGTCTTGCCCTTCAAGTCTGCTTGATCTAGCGGCGTTCCCTTGTGCGAGGAGGTTGCAATCAGGCGCACGCCTTGTGCCCGCAGCTTCTCTGAAACTTCCTCCAGTTTGGAAGACGCTGACTTTCCGTGTGTATGAACCAGGGGCAGCCTGAACACCGATCCGGCCGAGGCGCGAACCACTTTCGAATTGAACGGGCTTACCGTGCCTTCGCCAAGTACCACGCCCGCGCTGCCGAAAGCCTCGGCCGAACGCAAAATCGTACCCAGATTGCCGGGATCCTGTAATCCGGCGAGCACGACGATAGGCCCTGCACGCAGCCGCTCTTTCTCCATGACGTCATCCAGCGAAAATTCCTTCAGCCGCACCAGCGCGGCCACACCCTGCGGAGACTCGCTGGGCACCAGGCTGTCGAATAACTTGTCAGGAAGCAGCAAAGTTTCGATCTGTGCGCCAATCTGAGGCAGCAAACGCTCGGCCCGGTCCTGCGCGGACTCGCGAAAGAATACCGCGCTGAAGCGGAGGCCGCTGCGGATCGCCTCTTCAAGAATGCGCAAGCCTTCAATGGCACAATCACCGCTGTCGGTAAGTTCCGCGCGCGCAAACGCCTGCCGCAGTTGCTTGACCAGCGGGTTGTGGCGCCCCTCAATGCGGCGGAGACGGTGACGCATGTCGAGCACAGTTTCTGAACGTTTCCTCATGTTAAGAAGCCCGGGGATCCCGTGCGAATCGTCACCGCATGATACGCTGCTCACCGCCTTGAAGCTCTTTGCCGTATTATGGTAGGTTCCACAATCAAAATATTCCACTCGGAATCATCGGGAAGGGAGCGCCGTGCGCGCCGAAATCCTAAAGATCAATTGTGAAACTCCTGAGATTTCACTGGTAAAGTACGCCGCTGACCAGATTCGCGCCGGCGAAGTGCTGGGCATGCCGACCGACACTTTCTACGGGCTGGCGGCCGATCCATTCAACCTGCGCGCCGTCGACCGCGTTTATGACATCAAGACCCGCTCGCGCCACAAACCCCTGTCGCTGCTCATCGAAAGCGTGGATCAGGCGGAAGAACTCGCCAAAGCGCTGCCCGAGGAATTTTACGCTCTTGCCCGCAAGTACTGGCCGGGACCGCTGACCATCATCGTGAAAGCCGGATCGCGTCTGCCGCTGAAAGTAACCGCCAACACCGGCAACGTGGCCCTGCGCGTGCCCAATGCACAGATACCGCTGGCGGTAGTGGCGGCTGCCGCAATTCCAATCACGGCCACCTCGGCCAATCTGAGCGGAGCGACCGAGTGTACCAGCGCCGAGCAGGTGCGCGATCAACTCCAGGGCCGCATCAGCATTATCGTGGATGGTGGAACTTCACCTCGCGACGTCGCTTCCACCATTGTTGACCTCACCGATGAAGGGGAGCGCTGGCGCGTCATCCGCGAAGGCGCAATCCCTGCAGAAGAGATCTCCACTTTTTTTGCCAAAGGATGAGCGACGACTCTGTTCCCCGTCCTCCGCAACGCCGCCGGTTGCTGAAGTGCGGCGCGCTGGCCTTGGCCGCGGTGGTGCTGTTCCTTGCGCTGACCGGAATTCGCGTGGTGCATGCGGGACGGTTGCAGGAGCTGCACCCTGCGGACGCCATCATCGTGTTCGGTGCCGCGGAGTATGCCGGCCATCCCTCGCCGGTGTTGCGCGCGCGCCTCGATCACGCCTTCGATCTTTTCCGCCAAGGTATCGCGCCCGTTGTCATTACCACCGGCGGCGCTGCATCCGACCCCACCTTCACTGAAGGCGGCGTGGGCAGCAGCTATCTGAAGCGCCGCGGCATCCCCGAGCGCGCCTTGATCGCCGAAACCCAGGGTTCCGATACCGCCCAATCGGCCGTGCGTGTGGCTGTGATCATGCGGGCCAACGGGCTGCACAGTTGCGTGGCGGTCAGCGACGCGTATCACGTATTCCGCATCAGGAAATTGCTGGAGCACGAGGGCGTAGGCCCGGTGTACGTTGCCCCCAGGCCCGACTCCCGTCCGCACAGCGTTGCGCAGCGCGCGTATGCCATTTTGCGCGAGGCGAGCAGCTATTTACTATGGAAGTTGGGCATGACGTAGGAACGAGTTTCAAGTTTGTGGTTTCCAGTTGCTTTAGCTCATGACGCAACAAGTCGCGGGAAGATCGAGAGGAAGAGATGGTGAGCAGGCCTTGGGGAAAGGCGAGGCCATGCTAGTCCAAAGGGCTATGGCGCGCAAGATGAAGGATTTTGCAGTATGGATTGGCGGGTCGGCAGTGCTGCGGGACGCGCAGGCAGTTGCGTTATAGCTCAGAACCGGAGACTGGAAACCAGAAACTGGAAACTGCTCTGAACTTCAGAAAGTATCGATGCCGTTGGTAGTGCGAATCCTGAACCATGGGTAGCGGAGGTTGTAACGCCCGATACCCCCGCGAACCTTCATGAAGACGTGCTGAATTCGCACCTCCAGAGCCATGTTGTTGCGGATGGTGTACTGATCGTGCCGCTGCCCAATGTACTCGGCGCGGCGCCGCTTCTCGCAGGCCCAGTAGTCGCCGGCTTCGCGGCAGAGTTCGTTCCCGTTGCTGAAGTTTTCTTCCCGCAGAGTACTGACGACCTGATTTTGCTGAATGGCGGCGGCCAAGTCCTGATCGTACCTTTCGTACCACGCCTGCACTGCCGCTTCGGTCTCTTCCGGGGTGTGACTCGCTTTGTATTGGCCAATCGCCGCAATGATCTCGTCGGCATTTTCAGCGCCTTCCAGGCGGATCCGCGGAAGAATGTTGGCGAGGGCGTCCATGTCGTCTTCCGTAATTACTTTCTTCGCGCGCGGCGTGGGTTGCTTTTTGGAGTTCTTGACTACGGTCCCCAGAGGCTCTTCCTTTCCCGTGTAGGTCGGCTCGGGCACCGCAGGAGCCACTGGAGTCGGAGACTGGGCGACGGCGGCCGAGGCGAGAAGGGCAATAACAGAAGCTCGAAGCAGGCCACTCCGCAAACCGGCACATGTTGAGGACAAAATGGTCACACGGAATCGTATCCGCCGGCTTTAGGCAGAAAAAGATGACCAAAGTTCTGTGAACTGATGACGAAAAGAAGACAGTTTCGAGTTTCCAGTTTCTAGTTTCCAGTTCCTAAGACGCGGCTTTCAGCCCCTGAAGTATGCTCGCATCCGACTGTTGAGGACTTATGCGATAGCTCCTAGAAACTCGAAACTAGAAACTAGAAACTCGAAACTAGAAACTCGAAACTAGAAACTCGAAACTAGAAACTCGAAACTGTTCCTACCAGCCGTTTCGCTCCCGCAGCGAGGTGATGTGGGCCACGTGATGGCGTCCGTGCCAGGCGTAGAGCGCCAGATTCTTTTCCAGACTCACCAGGCCAAGTTCGGGATGGCGGAATGTGCGCTTCCAGTCCTCCGGCTGCAGTGACCTCAGGAGGCGAACCCAGCGGTCATGCAGCGAATCCAGCATCGCGAGCGAAACTTCCACAGGAGTGTCTTGCGTGTCAGCCAGCCGAGCCCAGCGGTCTTCGGCATAGGGCTTGATCGTCGGTTCTTCCTCGGTGAGCGCCAGTTTGTATCGCACATAGGCGTTGAGGTGGCTGTCCGGGACGTGGTGCACGACCTGGCGCACGGTCCATCCCTCGGGGCGGTAGGGCGTGTCCAGTTGCTGATCAGAGAGCCCCTTCACGGCTGCGCGCAAGTGCGCGGGAGCTTGAGCAATGTCGTGCAGGAACTTCTGCTTCTCATCTTCAGTCAGGGACCCGTCGAAGTGGAACTTTCCGATGGGATAGCGCAGGTCGTTCATGGTGTCCTCCGGTCGCGAGCGTTTCTTCACAGATGACTCGGGAGCGGGGAAGGTGCAAAGAAGAAGCATGCTGCCCTCGTGAGTGTTCCTCGCTCCATCTCGGCATCCGCGAACCCGCACTCGATCCAGCCGGGTTGGTGTTCGTCATCGACGCAGCGTAAGATCGAAACGGCGAGTTCTTTCATGGCGGCGACAGTACCCGCAGGAGCCCATGGGCAATCGGACTAAGATTACATCACCGTGGCGGCACGTTCAGCTGTCCGAAAGAGACAGTTTGCGGATTGTTAGTCTTCTGGAGAAGCCACCTGCGCCAAACGCGAAACTGCTGGCCGCCGCCCAGGCATTGCCAGAGCGATAATCCTCGCAATCAGGGAACCCCCTCAGTTAACTACAACCCCTAGCGTCCAATCGCTCCTCACCCCATTCCCTCCGGCTTCGCATTTCGGTTCCTCCCGCCCTAAGATTTGTGCATCTAAGCCTTATTTCTAGGCTAAACTCCCAATTCTGGGCAGTTTAGGAGGGTTTGTGGTCCACTTGCCGGGGTGATAGCATCCCGGTGAACGCGAGAGGAACTATGGCAGCCTCAGTCTGGTCTGGGCACTTAACTTTCGGTCTCATCTCCATGCCGGTGCGCTTGTTCTCGGGCGCGCGGAGTAGCGGCATCTCTTTCAACATGCTGCATCGTACGGACAAGTCCCGGCTGAAGCAGCAGTACATTTGCCAGGCTGAGGGCGTGGTCGTCGAGCGCTCTGACATGGTGAAGGGCTACGAGTTCCGCAAAGACGAATACATCGTCATCGAGCCCGAAGAGATCAAGAAGATCGAACCGCAGACCGCGAAGACCATGGAGATTCTTGAGTTCGTCAAGGCGGGTGACGTCGATCCCGTGTATTTCGAGTCGTCGTATTACATGATGCCCGAGGAAGCGGGGCGGCGTCCTTACGCGCTGCTGACCAAGGCTCTGGAAGAGAGCGAGTACGTCGCCATCGCCAAGATCACCATGCACAACCGCGAGTACACAGTCTTCCTGCGGCCGCACGAGGGCGGATTGATGCTGCACACGATGTACTACGCGGAAGAAGTGAAGAAAGTGGAAGGCTTTGGCGCGCCCGACGTGGAACTGAAAGAAGCGGAAGTGAAAGTGGCGCACCAGCTCATCGAAGCGCTGGCCGATGAGTGGGACCCGGAGAAGTACAAAGACAGCTTCCAGGAAAATCTGAAGCAGTTGATCGAGACCAAGCTTGAAGGTGGAGAAGTGGCTGCAGTCGAGAAGCCCAAGAAGCTCGCGCCCGTCGTTGATCTCATGGCCGCTCTCAAACAGAGCCTGGCGCAGATGGAAGGCAAGAAGAAGCCCGCGGCCGCCGCCAAGTCAGAGGAACCGGCAGCTGCTGCAGGGGGCAAATCGCGACGCAGGTAGAGCGGGCTGCGGGCTTCGGCCGGTACAGCGGGCTTCGGCTTTCGGGCTTCAGGCTTCGGGCGTCGGCTTCAGGCTTGGCTTCGGGCTTCGGCTTCTCGTTTTGGTCTTCTAGTCTTCTCTCTGATTCCTCGGCGGCGCCACCTTCGCCGATTGCAGTCTGCTCGCAACCGTGGCGAACGATGTCCTCGCCCGTCCAACTCGCCAATACCATTCAAGCATCCCAGAAGAGGCAAGCAGCCGAAGCCCGAAGCCCGAAAGCCGAAGCCCGACTAGCGCAGATTGCACCCAGCCGTTAGAATGTTTAATTCCTCGCAGCGTAGCCAGAATGCTTTCTTTGGAGTGTCGATGAGTCTTCGACGTGCAGGCCGATTGGCCGCCATGGTGCTTTCAAGTTTGCTGTGGATGGCTTGCGGGCAGGTATATCGTCCCGTGGTCATTCCTTGCTCGTCGGGAAATGTTCCTGGATGCCCACCGCAGCCGCCTCCCACTCCAGCCAGTTTTCATGCGGTGTTTGGCATTAGCGCCAATGTCCCCGCCTACCCCGGCTGGGCCACGCAGATCGACGTTTCTGGAGATACCATCCTCGCGGAAACTCCCATCAACGGTCCCGATGCGCCCCAGGGCAGCGGCCAAACCCCCACTCACGCGGCCGTTCTTCCTAACAATGCGCGATTGTTCGTCGCGAGTGCGGGCACTGTCTCGGGTGGGGTCGATGGTGTCTTGTCGTTTTCGCCTGAATTCCAATCCACCGTCTCGACGGGTTTTGGCCCGGTGTCTGCCGTCAATTTGTATGTTCCAATAGCCAGCCAGACATCAAGCATCACGGCGATCAGCGAGTCCGGCAATCAAGTCACGGTCACGCTCAGTGCACCCTTCGGCAACGTCACGGCTGGATACTCCATCAGCATTACGGGCACAAACCCAACTACAAGCGGATACAACGGCACGTTCCCAATCAACTCAATCAGCGGGACCACCGTTACCTATGTCGATGCGATCACCGGTTTAACTGCGTGCGGCCCAACGGTGATGGATAACCCCTGCCCCGCCACTGCGGCCGCATCGATCCCGCCGCAGCCGGTCTTCCTCAACAGCACTCAGAACACCGCCATGTTTGTGGCGAACTACAACACCAACTCGGTTTCGGCGATTAACACACAAACCAACTCCGTCACCAATAGCGTCACCGTGGGCGTGCATCCGGTCAGCCTGGCCGAGACTCCGAATGGCTTCAAGCTCTACGTGGCCAATCAAGGGGACAATTCCGTCAGCACCCTGAACACCACGACCCTGGCTGCGAACACTGCGACCGGGCTGGTTGCGGGCTTCACCGGGATAGCCCCGGTTTGGGTTGTGGCTCGTGGCGACAGCCAGAAAGTCTACGTGCTCACGCAAGGGGACGGGCAACTGGTTACGATCGATGTCGCCTCAGATATGGTCGTCTGTGCACCGGCTCCGCTTCCCTGTAGCCCTTCGGTGGGTGCCGGAGCCAACTTCATCTTCTTTGATCGAAACCTGAACCGGCTTTACGTGACGAATCCTGCGACCAGCATGGTCTACGTGTTTTCCGATACCGACGGCGCCAGCGACACTCCTGTGCAACTGGCGGCGATCTCGTTCGCGGCGGGCTCGGCTATGTGTCCCTTGGGATGCGCGCCCACTTCGGTGACGGCTTTGCAGGATGGCAGCCGGTTTTATGTGGCGAGCTACCAGACAGCGACATCGTGCCCGGACCCATTCATAGGCACGGCTTTTCCCTGCGTGATCCCTGGCCTCACCGTATTTGATGCCCTTAGCATCACGCCGAAGATCACTCCGGCCCTGACTTTGCTGACTGATCCACCATTCCAGGCGGATATATCTACCAATCAGTATCAATATGCCGTGCCGCCGGTCGCTGCTTGCGCTTCGCCTGTCTTGCCCGCGCTCTACACGCCTGGGGCTACGCGCTTCCGCGTATTTACGGCTGCCTCAGTAGATAGCAGCCACGTCTACGTGAGTATGTGCGATGCCAACGCCATCGCCGACATCAATACCACCGACAGCAATACGAACAACTTGGGCGGGAGCGGCACTCCCGCCGATTCGCTGGTCACCGACCTGCCTGCGCCTTATGCCGGCGCTTCCGCAAACTCCGGCGCACCGTTGCAGAACCCAATCTTTATGCTGACCGGGCAATAGTTGGGACGCTTATAAGCAGGGACGGTGGAATGGGCGAACGTTTACAGCCTCACCGGAGGGGCGGACGGGGGATGCAGAATGAATCGAATCCTTTCGACCCTTGCGTTGGTGGTTGCTCTCAGCACCGCCGCTTTTGGCCGCGACGCAGGCATCAAGCGGCTGGATGACAGCACCATCAGTCCTGCGGAAATTGACCAAACGGTCTCGCGGCTCATGAGCGCAGCCGAGGTGACCGGCGCCGGCATTGCCATCTTCAACAATGGCAAGATCGTTTACGAAAAGGCTTACGGCTTCCGCGACAAAGAACATAACTTGCCTTTGACGGTCGATTCGGTAATGTCCGCGGCGTCGTTTTCGAAAGTGGCCTTCGCCTACATGGTGATGCAACTCGTGGATGAAGGTGTTCTCGATCTCGATAAGCCGATCTATCAGTACCTTCCCAAGCCGCTCCCTGAGTATCCCAACTATGCCGACCTTGCCAATGACGCGCGTTACAAGCTGATCACCGCTCGAATGCTGTTGAGTCATACGGCTGGGTTTGCTAATTACCGCGCGTTCGAGGACGACCGCAAGCTGAAGATTCATTTCACGCCTGGCTCGCGGTTTGCCTATTCGGGTGAAGGGATCTTGCTGCTGCAAATGGTGGTCGAGACGGTCACAAAAAAGCCTCTTGATGAGCTGATGCAGGAACGGGTCTTTGGTCCTCTGGGCATGACCCGCACCAGCATGGTCTGGCAGCAGCGCTTTGAGAGCGATTACGCCAACGGTTATGACGAGTACGGGCGTTCACTGGGACCGCAGAGACGCACGCATGCCGATGCGGCCGGTTCAATGCAGACCACCGTTTCTGATTTTGCCCGTTTCATGCAAGCGGTGATGGCAGGGAAGCGGCTGAACCCCAAGACCCGCGAGATGATGCTCAGCCCGCAAATCGCTATCAACTCGAAGCGCGAATTTCCTTCCCTGAACCATGAGACCACGGACGAATACAAAAGCATCCGCCTGAGCTACGGCCTTGGCTGGGGCCTGTTCTGGACTCCATACGGAAAGGCGTTTTTCAAAGAAGGGCACGACGTTGGTTGGAGAAACTACACCGTCTGCTTCGACGGGCCAAAGACAGCGATCGTGATTATGACCAACAGCGGGAACGGAGAGGGAATTTTCCTTCCGTTATTGGAGAGCCTGCTCAAGGACACATACACGCCCGCGTGGGAAGGCTACACGCCTTACGACAAACTGCCGCCGCGGCCGCCGCTCAAACAGCATAAGCAAGTTGCCGTGGATGCGAACGTTCTTCGCCGTTACGTCGGACGCTACCAGATACCGCCGGAAGTTGCCCCAAACATAGTTCTTACCGTGCGCTGGGAGGGCAATCATCTGACGGTGCAGGAGAATGATGAACCGAAACAGGAGTTGCTGCCGGAGAGTCCAACCCAGTTTTATACGATCGCTGAAGATGTTTACACATTCGAAACCGATGCGCAGGGGCGCGTCACGCGGATGGTGCTGCACGCGGATGGAAAAGACATCCCGGCCAAGCCGGTAAAGTGATCGAGATCTCGCGTGGCCCATTTGCCCGCCGCGCTAGCCGAACAGCCCGCCGGCTCTGAAACTTCTCTAGCTGCGGACCGCTGCTTCTTCCTTCACAACTTCTCTCGCCGCGTAGTGTGAGTCCACATACTCATCGAGGATCTCGATGAACTCCGCCACGATGCGATCGCCCTTGAGCGTGGTGAACAGGCGTCCATCCACGTAGACTGGGGCCTTCGGTTCCTCAAACGTTCCTGGCAGCGAGATGCCGATGTTGGCGTGCTTCGATTCGCCGGGGCCGTTGACCACGCAGCCCATCACGGCCAGCTTCATTTCTTCCACTCCTACGTAGCGGCCCTTCCAGCTTGGCATCTGCTCGCGTAGGTAAGTTTGGATCTGCTCGGCCATTTCCTGGAAGAAGGTGCTGGTGGTGCGTCCACAGCCGGGGCAGGCTGTGACTTGCGGCGTGAAGCTGCGAAGGCCCATGGATTGCAGAATCTGCTGCGCCACGCGAACTTCTTCAGTGCGGTCGCCACCCGGCGCAGGCGTAAGCGAGACGCGGATCGTGTCGCCAATGCCCTCCTGCAACAAGACTCCCATGGCCGCGCTCGACGCGACCACGCCCTTCGCTCCCATGCCGGCCTCCGTCAGGCCTAGATGCAGCGGGTAGTCGCAGCGCACGGCCAGCGCGCGGTAGACATCGATCAGATCCTGCACTCCGCTGACTTTCGCGCTCAAGATGATCTGGTTGGGGCGCAGGCCGAATTTCTGCGCCAGATCGGCGGAGTTCAGCGCGCTCACCACCATCGCTTCCATGGTGACTTCACGTGCGTCTTTCGGCTCGTCGAGGCGCGAGTTCTCGTCCATCATGCGCGTGAGCAGTACCTGATCCAGCGAGCCCCAGTTCACGCCGATGCGCACCGGCTTTTGGTACTTCACCGCCACTTCGATCATGGTGCGAAAGTTCGAATCGCCGGTTTTGCCGATGCTCGCGTTGCCCGGGTTGATACGGTACTTGGCGAGATCGCGGGCACACTCGGGATACTTGGTGAGCAGCACGTGGCCGTTGTAATGGAAGTCGCCGATGATGGGCACGCGCACGCCCTGCTTGTCGAGTTCCTCAACGATGCGAGGAACGGCGGCGGCGGCCTCTTCGTTGTTGACGGTGACGCGCACCAACTCTGAGCCGGCCCGAGCCAGGGCGGCACACTGCTGGACGGTCGAGGGGATGTCGGCCGTGTCAGTGTTGGTCATGGATTGCACCGCAACTGGTGCATCCGACCCGACGCGGACTCCGCCGACAAGGACGGTGACGGTCTTCCTGCGGGGAATCATGGCCATGGAAAATACTATTTTAGCATGCGGAAACTATCTCTTGACAAAATGAACGATGTTCAGTATTATGAACATCGTTCACCTGTATGAGCGCAATATCCCGCCGCCGGAAACATAAAGAGGAGCTGCGCAGGGTAATTCTGGATGCCGCCCGAGAGATCTTCGTCCGCCACGGGTATGAGAGCTTCTCCATGCGGAAGCTGGCGCAGAAGATCGAGTATTCGCCCGGCAGTGTCTATCTGCACTTCAAGAATAAAGAAGAGTTGTTCGAGTGCCTCGTGGACGAAAGTTTCGCGCGCCTGCTGAAAACCCTGTCGGCCCTGCGGAACGGGAACGAACTGCAGGATCCGCTCGCAGAACTCAAGAAGGGCATGCGGGCCTATGTGGAGTTCGGGCTGCGCAACCCAAACGACTACCGTTTTGCCTTCATGCTAAGGCCCCCGATGGAGAAGCGTCCCTACAAAGTGCATGGGGCATTTGAGGCGCTTCGCTATATGGTGGGGCGTTGTGTGAATGAAAAGCGCTTTCGTGCGGTCGATGTGGAAACCACAAGTCAGGCCCTGTGGGCATCGGTTCACGGCATTACTTCATTGCTGATCCAGAGACCGGCATTTCCCTGGGTACCGAAAAAGGAATTGATCGCGCAGATAATCGACACCGCCGTCGACAGCCTGACGGCGTCACCGCGAGCATCGGCAGAGGCGGGAGGGCAGCATGCAAACATCGGCAGCGTATGAAGAATCCCACCTGAAAGAGTTGCCGCGCCCGGCAGACCGGCCTGCCCGCACGGCATCGCGCTCGTGGATTTGGCTGGCAATCGCGGCAGTGCTGCTTTTGTTTTCCAACGGAGCGAACAATATTCCCCTAGCCGGGTGGCTGTCGCCAGTGTTTATGCTGCGATTTGTACGCGGTCAGAGTCTCAAAGTGGGCCTGCCAGTCGCCTACGTTCTGTTGGTCGCGGCATTTACGTTTCAGTTCCGGGGAATGGTGCCCATCCCGGGGGTTGCGTATTACATCTTTCTCGTGGTGTGGGGGATTCCGCTGGTTTTGCCGTACATCATTGACCGGCTGCTAACGCGCCGGCTCAGCGGCTTAAGGGCATCTCTGGTGTTTCCAGCCGCATGGGCCGCGACCGAGTACGTCTTGTCGCGAGGGCCGTATGCGACCTGGGGATCGGCTGCATATTCACAATACGGGAGCTTGGCGTTTCTTCAGATTCTCTCCGTGACCGGCATGTGGGGCATCACATTCCTGATTGGCTGGTTCGCGGCCGTGTGCAACTGGCTATGGGAAGAAGGACTCGATTCCACGCGCGCACGTGCAGGAGCCTGGCTGTGCGTGGGAGCGATTGCTGTGGTGACGCTGCTGGGCGGCGTCCGCATGGCGCTGTTTCCACCGTCTTCACAGACCGCGCGTGTGGCCTCAATTTCCAAGAGAAAAGTAGAGCCGGAACTCAGCGACGCCGTTTCAGAACGAATGTTTGAGGGCAAAGCCACGAGCGAGGACATGGACGCGATCCAACGCTGGTCCACGGCTATGCAAGACGACTTACTGTCGCGAGCGGAACGGGAGATGCAATCGGGTGCCAAGGTTGTGTTCTGGGGCGAGGCCAATGCCCCCGTTCTGAAGGAAGGTGAAGCCGCATTCGTCGCGCGCGGCGGCGACATGGCCGCGAAGTATCACGTCTATCTCGGCATGGCGCTGGGCGTGTGGAACAAGAGCCAGACCCCGTCTCTGGAGAACAAGCTGGTTTTGATCCAGCCCAACGGGCAGGTGGCCTGGGAGTACAACAAAGCGAGGCCAGTGCCGGGTCCCGAGGCCGTTATGCAGGTGCCGGGGGACGGCAAGTTGCGAGCCTTGGATACTCCCTACGGACGGTTGAGTTCGATCATCTGCTTCGATGGAGACTTTCCGCAATTGCTGGCCCAAGCAGGAGCGTTGCGGGCCGACGTGATGCTTGATCCCTCAAATGATTGGAGGGCGATTGACCCGTGGCACACCCAGATGGCGAGCTTCCGCGCCATCGAGCAAGGCTTCAACCTGATTCGGCAAACCAGTGGGGGACTCTCGGCCGCGTTCGACTACCAGGGCCGAAGGTTAGCGGCCATGGATCACTACCAGACCACCGACTACGCCATGGTTTCCCAGGTTCCGACCAGAGGCATTAGGACCATCTATTCACGGCTTGGGGACGGGTTTGCCTGGCTCTGCCTGGCAGGACTGGCGGGGCTGACCGTCCTGTCGTTGCGCAAGAAGCGCGCCTGACGCCAGAAGCAAACAGTGTCTGCGGAAATGCGGTTTACGGCAGTCTATCCATGAGCCCCGGCAACGTTTTCATCAAATCGTTGTAGATGACCATGACCGCGAACAGGACCAGGAAAACGAATGCGGCCTGGTAGACGCGCTCTTTGATGCGCAGGCTGACGTCGCGCCGCATGAGGCCTTCGATCAAGAGAAACAGGATGACGCCACCGTCGAGAATGGGGATGGGCAGCAGGTTGATGATGCCGAGGTTCAGGCTGATGCCTGCGGTCAGCTCCAGCAGCGGCGTCCAGCCTTTTTGCTGTGCCGCATAGCCGGCATCCTGCGCGATGCCGATGGGCCCGGAAACCGCGCGCAGCGACACTTTCCCCTGCACAATCTTTTTGGCTAATTCAAGAATGAGCAGCGAGTATTTCTTGTTTTGCTCCAGCGAAAGATTCAGGGCCTGGTCGAAGGGCAACGTGGTGACCTTGGTCTCGCTTTTGGCGATGAAACCCAGGCGATATCTCTGCTCTTTTGGATCTTCCGTCTTCGCCAGGATCGGGGTCAGGCGAAGATTCAAAGTCTGATTACCCCGAACCACGGTGAGATCGACAGGCTTGTCCTTGGTCTGCTGCAAGCGATCGATCATGGCTTCGATGGAGGCCAGCGGCTTGCCATCCAGAGCGACAATTCTGTCGTCTTCTTTCAAACCGGCGGCGGCAGCGGGCGTATCGGCCTCGGTTTGACCGACGATGACGGGATCCTCGGGAAACCATCCCGCCGAACCCACCTTCGATGTAGTCACGGCCTGGGGCACAACGGTCTTCTGAAATACCTGATCTCCGCGCTTAACGGTGATGTTCAGTGGCTGGTTGGGACTGAGCCACACCCTGGGCTGCAGTTGTTCCCAAGTCGGGTTGTCGATGCCATCGACTTTGATGATCCGGTCGCCCGGCTGCAGGCCGGCTTTGTCCGCAGGAGAGCCGTGCTTCACGCCCTCAATCACCGCCGGTTTATCCAGAAAAACCGCGTACTCGTAATGCACCATGTAAACCGCGGTGAGCAGAAAGATGGCGAGCAGAATATTCATGGCCGGGCCGGCAATCGCGATCAGGAAGCGGTGCCAGCGGGGGTGCGACATGAATTCGGCCGGGTCGCCGGTGCGCTCGTCCATGGGATTTTCGCCGCTCATCTTGACGTAGCCGCCGAGCGGAATGGCGCTGATGCGGTAGTCGGTGTCTCCCTTGCGAACCCCAACCAGCCGCTTGCCGAACCCAATGGAGAAAACCTCCACCCGAACCCCGAGCAGCTTGGCCACGGCATAGTGGCCGAACTCATGGATCAGGATCATGAAGCCCAGAACCACGGCGACGGCAGCGATGGCGATCAAGAAATCAGACATAAAGAAAGTGAACAACTCCCCCATTAAATTCAGCTACTACACCACAGATATTACCCGCGGACGAAGGCTTTTTTTACTTACCCGTTCCTTAGCATATCGGCGAGCTTCGGTGTCGGCTTCAAGCACTTTGGCGATCGACTCCAGCTTCCCAGAATTAGATGCTGAAACCGTGTCTTCGATGATTTTAGGAATCTCGTCGAAGCCGATTCTGCCTTCAAGGAACGCGGCTACTGCGATCTCATCAGCTGCGTTCAGCGCAACCGTCTTCGCCCCGCCGGCCTCTGCCGCCTCGTACGCGAGACGCAGACAAGGGAATTTATTCATATCTGGAGGGCAAAAGTCCAGATGCCGCAGGTTACCCACCGGGAACCGCATATCCGATTGAATGCGCTCGGGATAAGTCAGGGCGTAGAGAATCGGCAGCCGCATATCGGTCACCGAAAACTGAGCAAGTATGCTGCCATCCACAAACTCCACCATGGAGTGAATTGTCGACTGCGGATGCACCAGAACTTCCACCTTGGCCGGCGGCATGTGAAACAATCTGCAAGCTTCGATGACTTCGAAACCCTTGTTCATTAACGTCGCCGAGTCGATGGTAATGCGCTTGCCCATCTTCCACGTAGGATGATTGAGCGCCTGCTCTACTGTGATGGAGCTGAACTCCGACCGCGGAGTATTCAGAAACGGTCCGCCCGAGGCCGTCAGCCAGATGCGTTCCACTTCCTCCACGCGCCCTCCGCGCAAGCACTGATGAACGGCGTTGTGCTCGCTGTCGATGGGCAACAGTGGTTTACCCTGCCGGCGCGCCTCGGTGGTGATCAACTCGCCCGCCGCAACCAGACATTCTTTGTTGGCCACGCCGACTGTCTTTCCCGCTTTCACGGCTTCGTAGGTGGCCTCAAGTCCGGCCACGCCCACGATGGCGCTCACTACGAAGTCGGCCTCGGGATGGGTTGCGACCTTTACCGTGCCGGCTGCGCCGTGCACTATTTCGATTTCATTCAGGCCTGTTTGCCTCAGCCGCGTACGTAGCACATCGGCGTCAGACTCTGCGGCTAATGAAATTATGCGGGGCCGCCAGCGGCGCGCCTGCTCGAATGCCGCCTCCAGATTGCTGCCCGCGGCCAGCGCGACAATCTGAAAGCGTTCGGGATAGCTCTCGGCCACGCTCAGCGTGCTGCGTCCGATCGAGCCAGTGGAACCCAGGATGGAGATGCGTTTCATTATTTAATGCCCGTCAACGCTACAGCGAAATGGTCAATCCAATCCCGTTGCTCGGTTGTTTCCGGAATAGATACACCGCGCGCCGCCGAGACCGAAGCCATGGCAGCCCCGGGACTCATCCCCTTTTTCACCAGCAGACAAGCGGCCACCAATCCGCTGCGCCCGATTCCCTGCCGGCAGTGCACGAGCACATTCTTGCCGGTCGAGAGAGAGCTAGTAAGTCTCTCCAAAACTTCTGCTAATTTTGACTCTGATCTCGGAACCTGGCGATCTGGAATTGGAAATGAAGTGAAGTCCATCCCCTGAATTCTGACCTCGTCCGCTTCGCCCCGGAGATCAAAGTCTTTTTCCTCATCAGCCGTAAGCAATGAGAGCACCGCATTTACGTTTGCGCGCTTCCAAGCGGCGATGTCGTCCCTTAGCCAATCTCCACCGCGTGGACGAGGTGCCACCGCCAGCTTTCCAGGCCATGATTCATCGAGCCAATAAAGTTCCTTCCGCATCGTTAATCTTGATCCTTATCTTGATCCTTCACCACGACGTCCCGGGGAAGACTGTCAACGTCCACGCCCCGCTTGCGAAGGACGTGGATGCGATGATGTCCATCCAGTATAGTGCCATCCCGCCGGGTTTTCAGGCAGCATTGCAATGGAGGCACAAGCGAGGAACGCAAGGCTTCCGTCGAAAGCCGTTCCATCTGCTCAAGTTTTGCTTTGTTCAGAGAGCTGTCTGCGTGAAGAGAAACCAGGGGAGGGTACTTTGGCGAGTCGGACATCTATTCACCACTACTGCATCACACGCCAAGCCGCATAGTACCACAGCACCGGCGCGGCAAAGAGCAGGGCATCGATGCGGTCGAGCATGCCGCCGTGCCCGGGAAGTAGCGTCCCGGAGTCTTTCACTCCGGCCCCGCGCTTGAGCAGCGACTCCACCAGATCGCCCAGCTGCGCCGCGATGTTTAGCGCGACCGTGAGCACGATGATCGGCCATAGTTCCGGTTTCTCCAGCCCGAACAGGCCGTCGCGCTTCTCGATCAGCTTCATGCGCAGCAGAAAGGAACTGATCTGCAGCGCGTAGGTGAAGAGCAGGCTCCCGACCAGCAGGCTCGCGGCCAGCGAAGCCGCCGCGCCTTCCCAGGTTTTCTTGGGGCTGATACGCGGCGCCATCAAGTGCCGTCCCAAAGACCGGCCCACGAAGTAAGCGAAAATGTCTCCCGCCCAAACGACGAGAAGAAGATAGAGCAGCCAGAACGCTCCCGCCCACTGCTGGCGGAGTTGCACCAGCATCACCATGGGCAGGGCGACGTAAACGAAAGCGAACGCCGAAGCCGCCGCCGCCGGATACGCCCCGCTCATCTGCGAGCGCCGCATGGCGATGGTCAGAAACACAAACGGCGCAATCGCGGACGCGAACCCCACTCCCAGCACGAACTTCAGCGAAGCAACCTGCGGAGTTTCACCGGCCGTGGTCCAGGCCAGCAGCAGAAATAACAATCCCACGAAAATGTAGGTAGGCAGGCGCAGCGGTTCGACGCCATAGGATTCCGTGAGCTTCAAGAATTCCCGCACCGTGACCAGCGCCACGGCCGCGGCAAATACGGCCAGCACCGGCACCGGCGCGCGCAGCACCAGCAACATCACAATCGGAATCAGTACGACCGCGGTCGCGATGCGCGTTAGCAAGGTGCGTCCATCTTACCTAACTATTATCGTTTTCCGCAGTGCGCAGGTTCGTATCAGGGCGGGTGGGTGGTTCGTATCAGGGCAGTGGGTGATTCGTATCAGGGCACGCCTTCAGGCGTGCCGCCCGGACCGCCCTTTAGAGTGCGCCTTCAGGCGCAGGGGCTGAAGCCCATTCAATCCTAGCCGTAATTTTGGCACGGCTAAAGCCGTGCCCTGATACGAATCTGAAGGGCTACTGATGGGCCTTCGCGGGCTCGGCGTGCGCATCGCCGTGGTTCAGACCGCCATACCGCCGCTCCCGCTTCTGATATTCGGCGATCGCTTCCAGCAAATGTACGCCGCGGAAATCGGGCCACAAAGTCGGCGTCACGTAAATCTCGGCATAAGCCAACTGCCACAGCAGAAAGTTGCTCAGCCGCATCTCGCCTGAGGTGCGCACCACCAGGTCGGGATCGGGCAAATGCCGCGTGTACAGATGCTTGCCGACCATTTCCTCGTCAATGCGGAGATGCTCGAGGCCGCCGTTCTGTGACGCGGCGTTCACCATGGAGCGGAATGCGTCCACCAGTTCGCTGCGCGCGCTGTAGTTCAGCGCCAGCGTCAGCACCGTGCCGGTATTGCGCGCTGTGCTAGAGCGCGCCCACTCCATGCGCTCCTGAACATCTTTCGGCAGTTGCTGCTGCCGGCCGATGTATTCCAGGCGAATATTGTTCTCGTTCAGCGTGGGCACTTCCGCCTTCAGGTAGCGGCTCAGCAGCCCCATCAGAAAGTCGACTTCGCTCGCGGGCCGCTTCTTCCAGTTTTCTTCCGAGAAAGCGTAGAGCGTAAGCGCATGAATGCCGACCCGCGCCGCGGTCTCGACCGTCGAGCGCACCGCCGCGACTCCGGCGCGGTGTCCGGCCACGCGCGGCATATGGCGGCGTTTCGCCCAGCGCCCGTTGCCGTCCATGATGATAGCGATGTGTTTTGGAAGCCGCTCTGGATCGAATTGCCGGTAAATCTCGGCTTCCTTGCGATCCAGCCCGGCGGGAACTTTGTGCTGCAAAGTGATCCCCTTCGGTAAGAGGCTAACACGGGCGGGAGGGGGGAGGCAATGAGGGGAAAGGTGAGGCCAGACGCCGTGCACCAAAGACCAAGAGGGGACCCTTAGGAGGCAATCTTCGGCGTGGTATCCTTCTGCAGATTACGAATCGAAAAAGCAAGGGGACGGCGAATGAAGAAAATATTTGTCACCGTGTCCGGTGGCTGTGCCTACGTAATGGAGGACACCGTGCCTCAGGGCTTCGCGGTCGAGGTCATAGACTTCGACAACGTCGAGGCGGGGGACAGCTTTCCATCAATGGAGGCTCTCCAATACTGCACTGAACGCGATCTATATCAAGCTCCACGAACATCGCAACGATGAATCTGCAATGCAGGGCTGAGCTCGGACTCCGCTACAAAGCCGGTTCGCAGATCGCTCGCGTAATCAGCGAAGATTGGTGCACGCGCGAACTCTACTGCGCGGCCTGCAGCTCCGACCGGCTGACGTCGTCAAGGATCAACACCCCCGCGATTGACTTTGTTTGCCCCGCTTGTGACCAGTGCTTCCAGTTGAAGAGCCTCAAAACGTGGAGCCGGAAGAAAATTCCAGACGCCGCCTACGACTCGATGCTTCGCGCGATACGGTCGGATAGGGTCCCAAACCTGCTCGTCCTGCAGTACTCAGCCGACTGGTTAGTCAAGAATCTCATGTTGGTCCCGAGGGTTTTCTTCACTGAGACAGTCATCGAGAAACGCCCTCCCCTAGGCCCCAAGGCGCGGCGGGCCGGTTGGGTAGGGTGCAACATCCTCTTGGATCGAATCGCTCCGGACGGGAAGATTCCCGTAGTCTCGAACGGCTTTGCTGTTGCAGAGCAGCACGTTCGAGAGGAATTCTCTCGCATCCGGAAGCTAGCGGAGGTTCCGCCCTCCGTGAGGGGCTGGACGCTCGATGTCCTTACCACCGTGCGCAAGCTAGCAAAGCGGCGCTTCTCACTTCAAGAGTTGTATGAACTTGAGCCCTACCTGCAGAAGATTCATCCGCACAATCGAAATGTGCGGCCGAAAATACGACAGCAGCTACAAGTTCTTCGAGACCTGGGTTTGATTGAGTTCACGAGCCCTGGAAACTACGCAATCCGGGGCCGACACGTCTTGGGAATTAGTCTTGATAGTTGGGTTGTTGATTGACCCGCGCGGCCACACCGCCTACTTCGCTTCCTCCGGCACGATCTTCAAGTCCAGCTTCTCCGTATGCCGCAGCACTGTGAGCGAGCAAGTCGCGCCCGCGCGAATGTCGGCCAGCAGGCGGTGCAGATCGTCCACACCAGCGACGGGCTTGCCTTCCAGCGCGACGATGATGTCGCCGTCCCGCAAGCCCGCGCGCTTTGCCGGACTATTCTCTTCCACCGACAAAACCAGCGCGCCCGATTCCTTTGCCAGATCGTAGAAGCGGACCACGCGGCGATGCACCGGCACGGTCTGCGCCGAGACGCCGATGTAGCTGCGCCGGATGCGTCCATCGCGCAGCAGGCGGCTGGCCACGAACTTCGCCGTATTGATGCCGATGGCAAAACAGATTCCCTGCGCCGGCAGAATGGTTGCTGTGTTCACGCCGACCACGCGCCCCGCCGAATCGACCAGCGGCCCGCCGGAGTTTCCCGGATTCAGCGCGGCGTCGGTCTGGATGACGTCGTCGATCAGCCGCCCGGAATACGACCGCAGAGACCGTCCCAGCGCGCTGACCACGCCTGCCGTCACGGTCGACTGAAACCCGTACGGACTGCCGAGCGCGATCACGAGCTGTCCCACGCGAAGCTGCTGCGAGTCGCCGAGCGCGGCCGCAGTAAGCCCAGGCTCATCGACTCGCGCTTGATCTATGCGGATCACCGCAAGATCGCTCGCCGGATCGTCACCGATGGCGTTGGCGGGCATGCGGCGTCCGTCAGACAGTGTTACATCGATGCGGCGCGCATCATGCACGACATGGCTGTTGGTGAGAATCAGGCCGTCGGGAGTGAATACGAAGCCCGAACCTCCTCCGCGCCGCTCGCGCTCTTCGCCCGAACGCGCGCGGCCGGAGGACTGATGCACTTCGATGTTGACCAGCGAAGGGCTGACGCGCTCGACCGCGCCTGTAACCGCGCGCGAGTAGGCATCGAGCAGCAAGTCGTCGCCAGTGGAACTCCCAGAGGCCGCGCGCCGCTGCGACTCCTTGTCCCATCCATTGGCTTCCGGTTGACTCACAGATGCAGGGTGGGCAGGCAGAGCAGAAAAAACGTTCCCAACTTCTTCCAGGTTCATGCTGGATAGATGTCGGTCGATCTATTTGGGATTCATCCGGCCCGAGACAGAAAAAAGCCGGGACCAATGATCGGTCCCGGCATCTAGTTGGCTGGTCGCCCGGATAAATTTTGCAGAGCAACCGGGCTTCGCCCGGCGGACAGCCGAAGGCAGCTGTCCCCAAACCCTTTGCTTACGCCGTTCTTCTCGGGCGCACCGTCAAATCCCGCAACTGCGTCAGGACGCTCGACATCTGCATCCCGTTCAGTTGCGACACGAACGGCAGAATTTCCGCGATGAATTGATCTTTCATCAACTCGCTGATTTCGTCCTGACGGTTCTTTTCTCCGCCACTGAGCAGTTCGGGCACGGTCACCTCCAATGCTCGCGCCAGCCGTTCCAGGGATGACAGCGTCGGCGTGGCTTTCTCGTTCTCGATCTTGGAAACGTAGGTGCGCGGCACTGACATGCGGCCTGCCAGTTGCCGCTGGCTCAGCCCGCTGCGCAAGCGCAGCGAGCGGATTGACGTGGCCAGGTTCAGGTGCCCGCGGCCGTTGCCGGGCATGGGCATCATTACCGGCGGCGCCAGCACCACCGGCTCAGGCTCGGGTTCCTCGTCCAGGGACGAGTGGCAGCGGCGGCAGTTGTTATTGACCGTACGGAATTGAACCAGCAGGCAGTGATCGCAACGGACGACTTCCCTAGAATCTACCGGGGCAAGAGTCGTGGCCATCGGGTTGTGGGAGTGCCAGAGCCGGCTACTCCTTACTGCTAAACGACGGAACCAGAATAATTGGGGGAGAGGTTCCGACCGCAGGGCTTAATCTGCGGTACAACGCCTGTGGATGTCAAGGTTAAAATGCAGGAAGCCGTGAATTTCACCGGCGAAAACTCAAGTTGAGCGGTGAAATCCCGCAGAAAAACAGGTTGAGAGCATGATTGATCGCGAGACGGCATGGTGTTTACTAACTGAGTTCACCCAATCGGAAAGTTTGCGCAAGCACGCGCTGGCAGTTGAGGCTTGCATGCGCGCCTGCGCGAGAAAGTTCGGCGGTTCGTATCAGGGCACGCCTTCAGGCGTGCCGGAAAGCGGCCACAAGGAATCCAGGGCTCTAGCCCCTGAGGGAATGTCCGAGGAAGACCTCTGGGGCATCGTCGGCCTCATCCACGACTTCGACTACGAGAAATACCCCAGCGCCGAAGAGCATCCCTACAAGGGCAACGAAATTTTGAAGCAGCGCGGATGGCCTGACGTGGTCACCCGAGCCGTCATGTCGCACGCCGAATACACCGGCGTCACGCGCGATACGCCGATGGAAAAAGCCCTCTTCGCCTGTGACGAACTCGCCGGATTCATCACCGCCGTGGCCCTGATCAAACCGGGGAAATCGCTGGCCGAAGTCGATGCGAAGTCGGTGAGGAAGAGGATGAAGGACAAAGCCTTCGCGCGCAAGGTGAATCGGGACGACATCGTCAACGGCGCTGCCGCTCTAGGCGTCGATCTCGACGAACACATTACCTTTTGCATCGCGGCGCTGCAGGGAGTCGCCGATAAGTTGGGACTGGATGGCAGCGCAGCGAAGGTTGTTGGATCAACTTAAGGTGATGCCGCAGCCGCAATCGATTGCGGTCCGAACCGAATTAGTTCGTAGCGCTCAGACGGAACGGGCCCGATGGCAAAGGGCAGCGGGCCCAGGTCGGAGGAGTAAAAACCCGCGCCCAACTTGCCTTGCGCGGTTGTACTTTCAAGGCGCATAGGAATCTCAATTAACTCGCGGGAACTCACGAATGTAGGGCGCATTTCGAACAGCAATCGGTCTCCTGCGGTGGCGAGGAAGTCTCCCGGGCGGTGCGGCGGGTCATCGACCACCACGGGATGCGCGCCGAATGATTCCATGTAGTATTGGAATCCCCAGTGGCCGAGGAACCAAACCGTGCCGGGTTGATTGCGGGTCTTCTGCTCGATCTGCGCGGCTGCGCTTCGTCCAGAATTTGCCAGCTCGGTGTCGGCCTCCGTCAGCCAGAGCGACACTGCGCCCGCCACGGCTAACGGGATTGCCAACATCGCGAGGCGCCAGCGAGAGTTGACCCGGAGCGTATCCACGCGCCTGGCGAGCAGGATTCCGGCTGCCGGAATCAGTGGCAGCACAGAGCGGGCGTTGATCGCCCAGTTCAAAAACCCTGTAAAAATAAAAGTCCCGAACACCCAAAGCATTAGCAACAGGGAATCGGCGTCTCTGCGTTTCCACGGGTCTGCGGCGGCCAGCGCCAGCACGGAAAACCCCGCGGCGATGAAGAGTGTCAAATGAATGCCTACCAGCAACCAGTGCCCGTAAAAGTCATATGGCCACAGCATTGTGCCGAGACCGATTCGTCCGGAGCTAATCAGAAATCCTGCAATTCCACTCGCCACGCAGACGGCGAGAATTTTGCTGCGGGACCATATGAAAGCAGCAAATGTGAGAGCGGGCAGAGTTAATCCGCCGATAAAGCTCAGATCCACCAGCGTTGTGGCCAGCGGGGAACTTTGCCTCGCCTGCCGCACGCCGGCAGACATATGAGCCGCTTCTGAAATCATGCGCAGCCCGTAGACCGCCTTCGTCCAGTGCTGGTATCCGGTTAGAGCCAGTATTGGAAACAGCAGATACCACGCCCAGCTTCCTAAACGGCGCTGCCGCGCCAACGAATACGCCGCGAGCAGAGGAATCAAAGCCATCCCGAAATATTTGGTCAGAGCGCACAGAGTGATCAGAAGCGCAGAGATGGCCAGATAGCTCGGCCTCTGCGGCTCAAAACCCTCAATCCAGAAAATGATGGCCCAAAGCCAGAGGGCTAACATGAGCGTGTCGCACATCACGCTGCTGGCGCAGACGAGAACCACCGGCGTGAGCAAAGTGGCTGCAGCCGCAAGCAGCGGCGAATTTGTAAACCGCTGCGCTAGACGATAGGTGCCCAAAACTACTGCCAGCGCCGGCAGCAGGAAGGCAAAATGCAATGCGCGCTCCGACCATCCAACGAAACTGGCTGCCGCTGCGATGTAGTAAGACGCGAGCGGAGGGTTCTTGGTTTCGCGCGCCATGGGCACGGCGTCGAGAAACCAGTTCACTTTGAATCCGTAAGGATCAAGCGGGTGCTGCGTAATCTGACGTGCGACATAAATGAACAAAGTGTCATCGACATTGAAAGCCTTTCCGGAAAATGGGAGCAGACAGGCGAGCACGGCCACAGCTAGCAGGATGTAATGAATGCGCTTGTTCTGGACGCTATCGGTAAGCCATGCCATCAGGAGTGCAGCAAGGTTAGATGCGCGTGAATTCTGTGTCAATCTTCAGCGGATAACTTCGGCAACCTTCCCGCTGGCAATCAGCTCCGCGATCCGCGCGAAATCTTTGTACATGACGCGGTCTTTCTCCATCGTAGGACACACGGACCGGATCGCCGCGTGCGCCGCCTGTCCGCGCTTCGAGGTTTTCAGCGGGGCGAGAAAATCGATCGCCTGCGCCACCGCCATGGCTTCGATGGCCAGCACGTTGCGCGTGTTCTCGACGATGCGCTTCAGCTTGATCGCCGCCGTCATGCCCATGGAGACGTAATCTTCTTTGTTGCCCGAGGTCGTGATCGAATCCACCGATGCGGGATGCGCCAGCACTTTGTTCTCGCTGACCAGTGCCGCCGCCGTGACCTGCGGCAGCATGAAGCCGGAATTCAGTCCTGCGCCGTGCGCCAGAAACGGCGGCAAACCCTCGCTGAGTGCGGGATTCACCAACCGCTCGATTCTTCGCTCGCTGATGCCCGCGAGCGCGCTCAGCGGCGATGCCCAGAAAATCCAAAGCAAAGGCCAGCGGCTCGCCGTGAAAGTTTCCTCCCGAGATCACATCGCCTTTGAAATTCTTCGCGTCGGTGATGAAGACCAGAGGATTATCCACGGCGGAGTTCGCCTCGGTCTCAAACACGTCGCGGCAGTGCGCCAGCGTGTCGCGCACCGCGCCGTGCACTTGCGGGATGCAGCGCAGCGAGTAAGCGTCCTGCACGCGGCCGCACTCGCGGTGCGATTCGCGAATCTGGCTGCCTTCGAGCATCCTGCGCAGATTCGCCGCCGTCTTCATCTGTCCGCTGTGCGGACGCGCTTTGTGGATGCGTTCATCGAAGGCCGCGTCGGTGCCTTTCAGCGCGTCGCAGCAGAGACCGCCCAAGCACGTCGGCGGAATCCACCAGCGTTTCGGCGGCCAGCAGCGCCAGCGTGCCCACGGCCAGCATGCCCTGCGTTCCGTTGATGAGCGAAATGGATTCCTTCGCTTCCAGCACCAGCGGCTTGATCTGCGCCCGCTTCAGCGCGTCGCCGCTGGGAATGCGCGCGCCGGCTGCGTCGACGCATTCGCCTTCGCCGATCAGAGCCAGCGCCAGATGCGCCAGCGGAGCCAGATCGCCGCTCGCGCCCACGCTGCCCTGCGACGGCACGAAGGGCGTGACGCCGCGGTTCAGCATTTCGCAGAGCGTGTCGATGACGACCGCGCGCACGCCGGAATATCCTTTGGCAAGGGAATTGGCGCGCAAAAGCATCATGGCGCGCGTTTCCGCCACGGACAGCGGATCGCCCACGCCGGCCGCGTGCGAGCGCACCAGGTTGACTTGCAGCTCGCGAATCTGGTCGCCGGCGATGCGCACGTCACTGAGCTTGCCCACGCCGGTGGTGATGGCATAGGCCACTTTGTTGCCGGCGACGATCTCGTCGACCACGGCGCGCGCCCGATCGACGGCCTCGCGAGCGTCGGCTGACAAAAGCACGGGACGGCGATCGGCCGCGACTTCGCGCACCGCTTCCAGCGTGAGATCGTTACCGTTAATGTGAAGTGCGTTCAAGAGAGTTTCCAGTTTTTGGTTTCCAGTTTCGAGTTCTGGTGCCGAGCGTCATCTAGATTTTCCAACCGCCGCGCGAAACACTTTCAAATACTTTTCCGGCAACTCGGCAATCTTCATCGTCGCATCCGTGACGATGTGCGTGGTCTCGCCTTCCGCCAACAACGCACCGTCATCCGCGCGCCGCAATTCGTAACCAAAGTGAATCACCGACTCGCGCACGTTCAACAATTGGTGCGCACCAGCACCTCTTCGTCATAGCGCACCGGTGCGCGATAGCGGCATTTGGCCTCGGCCACGGCGATGAAGCAGTCGTCCTGGCTCTCCATGTCGCGATAGGAAAAGCCCAGTTGCCGCAACAATTCGACGCGGCCTACCTCAAACCAGATGAAATGGTTGGAGTGATAGACCACACCCATCTGATCGGTCTCGGCGTAACGCACGCGCAGTCGAGTTTCATTGCAACGGCGTTGGCGATGATTCGAATGTCATTTGCCCGTCCACACCGGCTTGCGCTTTTCGAGAAATGACGTGATGCCTTCGCGGAAGTCGGCGGTGGTGCGGATGGCAGCATTCTCGCGCACGGCAGCTTCAATCTGCGTGTCGAGTTCGGCGCGCGCATGATCGCTCAGCAGTTTCTTGGTCGCGCGCAGGGAAGCTGGACTGTTCTCCATCAGCAGCGCCGCCAGTTCGCGGGCACGCGTCATCAGATTTTCCGGCGCGACGATTTCGTTGACCAGGCCCATGCGCGCCGCTTCCTCGGCGCCGAGAATTCTGCCGGTCAGCAACAGATCGCGCGCGTGCTTCTCGCCAACCTGGCGCAGCAGAAACGTCGAAACGATGGCGGGCACAAAGCCGATGCGCACTTCGGTGTAGCCGAACTTGGCTTCCGGCACGGCCAGCGTGAAGTCGCAAAGCAAAGCGAGTCCGGTGCCGCCCGCGATGGCCGGGCCGTTCACGGCGGCAATGGTGACCTTGGGAAATTCGTAGAGCGAACGGAACATGCGGACCATCGTCTCCGAATCTTGCAGGTTCTGCTCGGGCGAGTTCGGCCGATCAGCGCTTTCAGATTCTCGAGGTCCATGCCCGCGGAGAAAGCTTTGCCCGCGCCGGTCACGATCAGCACAATCGCGTCTGACTGTTTCTACTTCTTTCAGTGCGCGCAGCAGATCGTCAATCAGTTCGAAGCTGATGGCGTTGCGCTTGTCGGGACGGTTCAGCGTGATGGTGGCGACGCCGGAGTCGTATGCGAGTTGGATCGTTTTGTAGTTCATATCCAGAAAGTTATTCGTCGATGATGGCATTGGTGTAGCGCGCGCCCATCTCAGCGGTCGCGCGCAGCAGGGCATCCAGCGGCTTCAGCGGCGGCAACTCCGCGCCACACTGCTTCAGCGCCTCAATCACTTTCTCGGTCGCGATGTTGCCGACCAGCGCATCTTGCGCGAACGGGCAACCGCCGAGGCCGCCCAACGCGGAATCAAAGCGGCGGCAGCCCGCGTCGTAGGCGGCAAGAATCTTTTCGGAGGCGTGTTCCGGTCGGCTGTGCAGGTGCGCGCCGATTTCAAGATAGTCGAATTTTTCGTTGACTGCGCCGAGCAGATCGCTGATCTGTTGCGGCGCGGCCATGCCGACCGTATCGGCCAGCGAAATCATGTGCAGGTTGTCGACCTCCAGCAGCGAGATGGCTTCAATCACTTCCTCCACATTCCACAGATCGCCGTAGGGATTGCCAAACGCCATCGAGATGTAAACCACTACATCGAGCGCGGCGGCGTCAGCTTTTTTCTGAATTTTCTCGAGTTCCTCAAGCGCGTCTTCAGCTGACTGATTCTGATTCTTACGCAAGAAAGTCTCCGAGATCGAATACGGAAATCCCAAAGTGTTGACCGCCTGGGTTTCGATGGCCCGCTGTGCGCCTTTTTCGTTGACCACGATGCCGATGATCTCCACATCATCGGGCGGATCGAGTTCCTTCAATACTTCTTCCGAATCCGCCATCTGCGGAACGGCTTTGGGCGAAACGAACGAAACCGCATCGATGTGCTTGAATCCCGCGCTGATCAAGGCCTGCAAGTAAGCGCGTTTGATGTCAGCCGGAATCTGTCCCTTCAGCCCCTGCCAGGCATCGCGCGGACATTCGATCAGCTTCACGGAATCAGACATAAAAAACAAAACTTGCCACGGATCTGCACGGATTTTCACGGATCAAAACCCTTAGGACAAAAAATCCTTAACCTACTTATTTATTCCTTATCCGTGAAAATCCGTGCAAATCCGTGGCCAGGTTTATGTTTGCAGCACTCCCACCTTGAACTCCGGCACATCGGGATTTAGCGCTGCTGCTTCCAGCGCCTGCGTGATGGCGTCGCGCGTTTCGACCGGGTCGATGATCTTGTCGATCCACAGCCGCGCTGCGCCATACCTTGGATCCGTCTGCTCGTCGTAGGTGCGCTTTACCGATTCGTACAGCTCTTTCTTGTCTTCGTCACTCAGCTTTGTGCCGCCACGTTCCAGTTGCTTCACCTTGACTTCAACCAGCGTTCCCGCTGCCGAATCGCCGCTCATCACCGCGTAACGCGCCGTGGGCCATGCGAACACGAACCGCGGATCGAACGCCTTGCCGCACATGGCGTAGTGCCCCGCGCCGAACGACCCTCCCACAATCACCGTGATCTTCGGCACCACGGAATTCGAAACGGCATTCACCATCTTCGCGCCCGCTTTGATAATGCCGCTCCACTCGGCGTCGCGGCCCACCATGAAGCCGTTGACGTCGTGAAAGAAAATCAGCGGGATCAGGTTCTGATTGCAGTCCATGATGAAGCGCGCGGCCTTCTCGGCCGATTCCGTGTAAATCACGCCTCCGAACTCGATTCGCTTGTGGCCCTCGTGGTCGGTCTGCTGCGCGTGCAGCTTTTGGTTAGCGACAATTCCCACGGCGAAGCCGCCGATGCGCCCGTAGCCGCAGATCAGCGTCTTGCCATATTCCGCCTTGTACTCGTCGAAGCGGCTGCCATCGAGCACGCGCGCCAGAACTTCTTTCACGTCGTAAGGACGCGCCGGCGATGAATCGTAGATGCCGTAAATTTCTTCCGCTGCCAGCGCCGGTTCGACCGGCTTTTTGCGGTCCCACGGAGATTGCCGCCGGTATCCCCACTTTTCCACGATCGATCGAATGCGCGCCAGGCACGCCGGATCGTCCGGTTCGCGAAAATCCACGGTGCCACTGATGCCCGCATGCATTGCGGCCCCGCCCAGATCCTCGGCTGAAACTTTTTGCCCGATCGCCGCCTGCACCAGCGCAGGACCGGCCAGAAACAAACCGCTGCCGTCGGTCATCAGAACGTGGTCGCACATCACCGGGAGATATCCGCCGCCGGCCACGCACATGCCCATGATGGCCGCGATCTGCGGAATACCCAGTGCCGACATAACGGCGTTGTTGCGGAAGACGCGGCCGAAGTCGTCGGTGTCGGGAAACACATCTTCCTGCAACGGCAGAAACACGCCCGCCGAATCCACCAGATAGATGGTTGGGATGCGGTTCTCGATGGCGATGTTCTGCGCGCGAATCACCTTCTTCGATGTCATCGGAAAAAACGCTCCCGCCTTCACTGTGGCGTCGTTCGCGATGATCATCACCATGCGGGTATGAATTCGCCCCAGGCCTGTAATCACACCCGCAGCCGGCGCGCCGCCCCACTCTTCGTACATTCCGTGGGCAGCGTAAATTCCCAGCTCGAAGAAGGTTCCAGAGTCCACCAGCAACTCGATGCGCTCGCGCGCGGTGAGCCGTCCTTTAGCGTGCTGCTTCTCGATAGCACTGGGGCCGCCGCCTTCGCAGATTGTTTCCCCCTCATTGCGCACCTGCGACATAAGATCGGCTAGGAAGCGCATGTTGGCTTCGTACCGGGCCGAGGTGGGATCGACCTTCGTCGCCAAGACGTTGGACGCCTGAGACGAAGGAACGGCGGGAGCTTCGCTGCGATCAGCCATGAGTATGAACGAAGAGAGCGGACTGATTACGGTATAACACTACGGCGGCGACGCGCAACGGATGGAGCACTTCAGTCGGGGGTTACTGCAAGTTTAGGCGGCGTTTGTCTTTTCCGGGCTGGGCCATCGCCTCCACGGTCGCGCGAAAGCCGCCGCGAGCAAGAGGCCGCCGAGAATAGCCGGCCTGCTGGTTCCCGCTCAGACTGAAGAGTTGGAGCGGATCAGCAGAGTCACAGGGGGAGGATTCACAGCCTTTCAGCTTCGATCTCAGGCAGTCTCGGAGGAGAGGGCAAAACTGCTCCGTGACAGGCTGAGAACCGACGCTGAACGACTCCGAATCCCTTCCCCGGTGCCGCTGCCAGCAGCAGACAGAGTCTCGGCACTTTTCTGGCTTTCCCTTCGCACGTTAACTGCAAAAAAAATCGGCTGCGTTCAGGGAGTACAGGAGGCCACACGCCCCGAACCGCAGCCGCAAATGGTTCATCCCCAATTGTTGTCAATTGATGGTAAACGTCAACGGCGCAGTCGTGCCGCCGCCGGGCGTTGGGTTAAAGACTGTAACGCTCGCTGTGCCTTTTGTCGCGATGTCGGCGGCCGACACGGTTGCAGTCAAACTAGTGCTGCTGACGAACTTCGTGGTTAGCTTCGTGCCGTTCCACTCGATACTGGAAGTGGAAACATAGTTGGTTCCGGTAGCCGTGAGGGTGAAAGCCTTGCCTCCGTGCGTCGCGGAACTCGGCGAGATTGAGATCAGCGTCGGTACCGGATTGTCGACCGTAAAGTTGAGCCCCGCAGATGTGCCACCACCGGGTACCGGGTTCGTGACGGTAACTCTATAGGTTCCGGCTTTGGCCACGTTGGCGGCGTTGATGACCGCGGTGAGCTCAGTCGCGCTCACATAGGTGGTGGTGCGGGCAGATCCAGCCCAATTCACCACCGAGGTGGGGACGAACCGGGTGCCCGTAACGGTGAGGGTGAATCCGGCGCTGCCTTCCATCGCACTACTGGGTGAGAGCGTGGTGAGCGTGGGCACTGGGTTGTTCGTATTGAGTACTACAGTTTGCGTGCCCATCGAGTCTTTAATAGAGAGAGTTGCGGATTGCGCTTGGTTGACCGTAGGCGTGAACTTCACCGTAACGGTGCAATCCCACCCGGCCTTGAGGCTTGTCCCGCACGCGGAGGTTGCGGTGAATTCGCTGGGATCCGTGCCGCCCACCGTGGTGCTGTCGATGGTCAACGCCGTGGCTTGGTCGTTGGTGAGGACTACCGTTAGAGACTTATTGGAGCCCGTCGCCACAAATCCATAGTTAAGGCTGAGCGGCGACACGCTGACCGGCTGTGAGCTGTTTTGCATCACAGTGACGAAGCTGACGTAGTCCACGACGGCGTAAGTATCGCTGTTCAACGCGGCGATGTCTGGCATACCGTCGCCGTTGAAATCAGCAACCACTGCACCCCGTCCGGTTGGACCAACGTAGAAATCCCCGATGCGGTTAAAGGTGCCGTCTCCATTTCCCTGGAGCACCACCGGACCTTGGGTAGTGCCGTACTGCTCCAGCATGGGGATGAACGCGTCCAGCTTTCCATCTCCATTGAGGTCGGCGACTACCGGATAGATGGGCATGTCGCCGCCCACGCAAACTGGGGTACCAGCGGTAAAGTAGCCGTCGCCGTTGCCTTCAAGGAAAGCGTAGGCAGCATTGCCGTGATAAGTGGTTGAACAATAGGAATCATAGAAAGCGACGAGCAGGTCCATCTTGCCATCCTTGTTGAAGTCGCCCGCCGCCAACGTGGAGGTGTAAACATACTCCGGGGCAGCGGTCGAGGAAAGCGGCGCCTGGAACGTGCCGTCGCCATTGCCCAGCAGGACATACACAACGCTGGTGTAGGCACCCGGATAACTGGAGACAACTGCGAGGTCGAGCTTTCCATCTCCGTTGAAATCCGCGATGGCCAGGGCATTGTCATGGGGGCTGAGCGAGGCTACGCTGCTGATCAGCGTCGCTGTGCCGAAAGTTCCCTTGCCCTTGTTCAGCAGCACGCTGATCGTGCCGTCTCCGTTCGAGATGATGATGTCAGGCTTGCCGTCGCCATTGACATCGGCGAGGAATACTTCGTACGACTGGGCCGTCGAGCCCGTTGAATAAAAGACGGGAGCGCTGAACTTGCCCGTGCCCAGCCCAGTGAACACCGCGACTTCGTTGATCGGGCAGCCTGTGTTTTGGTAGTTGTAGATGGTCGCCACGATGTCGGCTTTGCCATCGGCGTTCACGTCGGCGGTGGCAATCCACTCCGGATAGCTGGCGCTGCAGGTGCTGGATAGATACGTCACGTAGGTTGGCGCCCCTAATGCGCCGTGTGAACTGCCCAACATGACCCCGAATGCAGGCATGTAGTTGGAATGTGCCCACGAGAACGCCACATCCGGGAAGCCGTCGCCGTTGAAATCGGCAGTGACCAGATTCTGGCCGAAGCCGGTGACGCCCCAGCCGTAGGCCGGGTTGGTCTGGAAAGTCCCATCGCCGCGGCCCAGTGTTACCTGGCCCTGCAAATAGTGATCGCCCGTTTTGAAGATATCCAGCGCACCGTCCCCATTGAAGTCGGCGAGTACCACGTTGCTGGGAGGGGTCTCCCAATATTGCAGCGGGTAGACTGGCCCAGCGGTAAAAGCGCCTGTGTTCTTGCCATAGAACGTCCAGATCTCTCCCGCAAAGTCGGTGACGACAAGATCCATTTTCTTGTCGCCGTTGATGTCTGCTATCGTCACTAACCAGGAGGCCACCCCGAGCGTGGTGACAAGCGTTGGGACTGCAAACGTGCCCGACCCCTGATTCAGATAGACCATGACTTGGCCGCCATGACCCGTAACCACGACATCGTTCTTGCCATTGTTTCGAAGATCGCCAATCGCGATCCCTTGCTCGGTTTGATAAGCAGTGATGCCGGAATCGTAGTAAGTGGCGGTTCCGAATGTGCCGGTGCCGCTATTCAGCAGAACAATCATTCCACCACTCTGCGCAATGGCGAGATCGGGCTTGCCATCGCCGTTCAGATCGCCCACTGCCATGCCCGCTGCCGCGTAGTTGTTCGGGTGAAGTGGATCGACGGTAGAGTAGCCGACGGCGGCCTTGAAGGTGCCGTCGCCGTTGCCCAGGAAAATGTAGACGCCGTTAAGTTGAGTCAAGGCGGCTAGGTCCAGCTTGCCGTCGCCGTTGAAATCAGCTACCACGAGGCTGGTTTGGCTCTCGGCGTAGTCGGAACTGCTTGGAGCCGTATAGGTATTGCTGTAAGTGAAGGTTCCGTTGCCATTGCCGAGGAAGATCATTACTTCGCTGATGTTGTTCGGCGCAGAGATGCCCCACACGGCGAGGTCGAGGTTGCCATCGCCATTGAAGTCGCCCGCCACCATGGCATAGTGCGTATGCTGGCCGAGTGAATAAAGGTTTTGCACCAGCACGGGTTGGAACGTGCCATCCCCGTTGCCGATTGCGACGTCGATTTCAAAATAGGCGCCGGGGTTCTCCATGGTGGCGACATCGAGCTTCCCGTGGTTCATGAAGTCTCCCACGACACCCGCTTGAACGGGCGAGACGGAACCGCTGACATCGTTGTTTACGAGAAAAGTTGTGGGACCGGGAAAAGCCACAGGATAGGTTTGCGCCTGCGCCGCAATCGCGATTCCCGCCCCTGTTACCACGGCGGCGAGCATGGTAAGCGCAAATGCGATGCTGAACTTCTTACCCTGGAAGCCGATGCAATTCATGATTGTCTCCTTAAGTAATTGAAGGTATGAGGACGCGTGGACCTTGAATAAGGCGCCGAGTGCACCGACATATCGGACGCAAGGGCTACCGCAATCGCTCTGCGCACGGGCTGACTTTCAACCAAATACGGGTGGTCGTCAATGCTCCAGAGATCACGCGTTGTTGCAACCTAGATCACGCGCTAACATTTCTGTTTGCAATGAAGTACGCGAAGTTATCGCCTGAAATTTTCCGGCTCGGTACGGCCCAAAGCCGAGATCGAGTGGAACTTTATTGCTCCCGCCGCTTACTTTGGATGTAAACTTAGGGGTCCTCCCCGGGAAAGAGTCGTCGTATGGGCTCTAGTAACGCGTTGCAGAGCGCGCCGGATGCCGTGGTTCTCTTCGGAGTGTTCGAGGCCGACCTGAGCTCCGGTGACCTGCGCAAGAACGGGGTGAAAATCAGAATTCAGGATTTGCCCTTTCGTGCCCTGAAACTTCTGCTCCGCCGCCCCAACGAGGTCATCAGTCGCGAAGAATTCCGCCACGAGTTGTGGCCCGACGACGTCTTCGTCGATTTTGACCACGGCATCAGCAGCGCCATCCGGCGCCTGCGCGATGCGCTCGGCGACTCTGCCGATAATCCCCTATTTATCGAGACGGTCGACCGCCACGGCTATCGCTGGATCGCCGCGGTGCATGGCCAGGAGCCTTCCTCGCACGCCGTGCCGCTTCGCCGCGAAGCTGTGGCACCGCCTCCGCCGCCTGTCTCCTTGCGCTGGAAATTCGTCTGGGCGCTTCCGGTTTTGACTCTGTTGTGTGTGGTGTGGATTTTCCGCCCCGTCTATCGCTCGGCGAAAGCGGAATCGAAGCCGCCGCTCTCGGCTTCATCCCGTGCAGGCCTGCCGCTTCACGCCGCCAACCGCGAGGCTGAGGAGTTCTACCTCAAAGGGCGTTACTATTGGGAGAAGCGAACGCCCGACAGTCTGAACAAAGCGCTCGATTCGTTCACTCAAGCCATCGTCCATGATCCCGGCTACGCGCCCGCCTATGTTGGACTCGCCGATTGCTACAACTTGCTGCGGGAGTACACGTTGATGCCGGCCTCCGAGGCCTACCCACGCGCCCTGGCCGCGGCGAAAAAAGCTGTTGAACTCGCGCCCCAATCTTCCGAAGCGCACGCTTCTCTGGCCTTTGTCTCCCACTTCGGAATGTGGGACGCCATCACCGCCGATCGCGAATTCCGGCGCGCGCTTGATCTCGATCCCAACAACGCCCGCGCCCATCACTGGTACGCAACTTATCTCGCCAGCCGCCGCCGTTTCCCCGAGGCCTTGGCGGAGATCGATCGCGCCCAGGCGCTTCAGCCATCCTCGAAATCCGTGCTGGCCGATAAGGGTTCCATTCTTTTCGACGCCGGCCGTCTGCCCGAGGCCATCACCCTGCTGAAGCAGATGGAAGATAGCGAGCCCGACTTTGTTTCTCCCCACCGCTACCTCGGGCTCATCTACCTGCAGACGGGCGACTATCCTCATTACCTTGCGGAAGCCCGCAGAGAAGCTGTCCTGATGCGCGATAGCTCAGCCCTCGCCGTGGTGGAAGCAACCGAAAAGGGTTTCGCCAGCGGAGGCGGAGTAGGCCTGCTGCAGGCTCTTCGCCAGCAGCAAATCAGGCTCTATGGGCGCGGCCTGGCATCGCCCTACTTCCTGGCGGCCACGTGCTCGCTCCTGGGGAACAAGCAAGAGGCTCTGCACTACCTGAAGATTGCCTACGACCAGCATGCCCAGGACCTGCCCTATCTCGCCACCAATCATGCTTTTGAGAATCTGCGCAATGAGCCCGCCTTCCAGCAGTTGCTCGCTGCCCTGGACTTGCCGCCACTTCCCTGAGGTGAGGTGCGGAAAAATCCTGAGTCGAGAAGGGTTCGGGAAGGCCACGAATTCTAGTCTGTCCTGAGCAAGCGAAGCGCGCCGAAGGATGCGTTACGTTCGAAGTGAGGCCGCACTTCAGTGCCTGAGGTGCGCGTCTCGGCATCTGCTCAGAGCCTGATCCTCCGCAAAGCCTCCTCCACCGGATCATCCACCACCGCTTCCACCAGACCAATCGCCAATGCCCGCTGCGCGCTGATCTTCTCCGCCGCCACGAATATTTCCAGCGCAACGCCCTTGCCGACGATCCGCGGCAAGCGTTGCGTCCCTCCCCATCCCGTAATCAATCCCAAAGCCGCGCCGCGATGTCCAAAGACGGTATGAGGCGACGCAATCCGCCGGTGGCAGGCCAGAGCCAAATCCAACCCGCCACCCATGCAATATCCCGAAACCGCGGCATACACAGGCGCAGGGAACCGTTCGATGGAATCCATCAGCGCCTGCCCCATCTTGGAGAACTCATAAGCCGAGGGCCCATCCAGCGCCGCAATCTCCCCCAGTTCCGCCCCAGCGGAGAAAAACCTCGAGTTCCCCCTGATCACCAAAGGTCGCGCCTCAGCACTCAGTTTCTCCGCGATCGCTACGAGAGCCAACATACACTCCCGCGACAGCCGGTTCGTCCCATCGGCGGAGTGCAGGCGCAACAAGAATCCACCTGCAACTTCCTGTAGCGAGAAGAATGGAGAAAGCTCACGCTTGCCCGGTTGTGCGCCAAAGTCAACACCTTCTTTTCCCATTCTGGGAATGATAGACTCACGGGCAACAGTGCGGGGGACTCCCATGAAGTCCATGTTCAGAATGGCCGCTGTGGTGATGACCATCCTGCTGGCGATGTGCGCGGGCGCGGCCGGGCAAACCAATGCAGTTCCTTTCGTCAATCAGCCGTTAATTCCAGCAAGCATTGCGCCGGGGAGCAAAGCGTTCACGTTGACCGTGAACGGAACTGGATTCGCTTCGTCAGCGGTAGTGAACTGGAACGGGGTGCCGCAATTGACGGAGGTGATTTCGAACCGCCAACTGACGGCGTCAATCGGCGCCTCGGATGTGGCTACGGCAAGAACCGCTTCGATCACGGTGACCAATTCAGCGCCGGGAGGCGGAACCTCCAATGTAGTGTTCTTCCCGGTTACCGAAAGTTCTTCGTCCATAGGCATGGCCATCACCCAGGCTTTTCCGAACGCCACCGCTGTCGCGGCAGGAGACTTCAATAACGACGGCAAGCTGGACGTCGCCTGGGTTGCCAACAACACGCTGTATGCCTCACTGGGAAATGGAAAAGGTGGTTTTGGGGCGCCAATCTCGAGCGGAACAGCTACCGGAATGAAGCAGATGGTCACCGGGGACTTTAACGGCGACGGGAAGCTGGACCTGGCGAGCATTGGAAGCGGAAGTCTTCGTGTGTTTCTCGGTAACGGCGACGGCACCTTCACGCAGAGCTATAACCAAACCGTATTCGACGGCGGGATTGAGGGTTTAGCCACTGCCGATTTCAATCAGGACGGACATCTCGATATCTACGTCGGCGGCTGGGAAACCGGACCGATGTTTTTCGATATTTACCTCGGGAACGGCGATGGAACCTTTAATTATAGCGGGGAGTACCAGACCGGGGGCTACCCGGTGTGGGGAATCTACCCCGGGATTCCGGCCGTCGGGGACTTCAATGGAGACGGCTACCTCGATTTGGCGGTTGCGGGGGATGCGGAGGGAGGCGGCACTTCGGTGCAGATATGGTTGGGCAGCTCCTCCGGAATCTTTACTGAACTTGGGACGGTAACGGATGCGTACGGCGTCAACCTTGCAGCCGCCGATGTGAACGGTGACGGGAAGTTGGATTTGATCACTGACATGGGCTGCGTTCTCATTGGGAACGGCGACGGAACCTTTGGCCCGTGCACCAATGGCTTGTCATATTCGGGCGAAATTGCAGGCATAGGTGACTTCACCGGCGACGGGGACCTGGACGTGGTCACCGGTAGCTCGGTGATTGCGATGAACTTGGGCGCGGGTAACGGCACGTTCCCGAATGATTTCACTTTCGCTGTGGCAAGCGGGTTGGGCGGCATAGGCGACTTCAACAACGACGGCAAACTCGACGTAGTCTCGTCCACCGGATACGTCCTCCTCCAAACCACAGTAGACCTCACGCCAATCAGCCTTGCGTTCGGCAGCGAGAACATTGGAACGAAGAGCGCGCCACAGACGGCGACGCTAAGCAACGTAGGAACTTCCTCACTGACCATCAACAGCATAAGCATCACTGGGACCGGTTCAGGCAGTTTTTCCCAGACCAACGGTTGCGGATCGAGTCTGGCAGCGGGGGCTAGTTGCACAATTTCGGTGACCTTCGACCCCAAGTCGGCAGGCACATTTACGCCTTCGCTGACGGTGAACTACGTAGGCACTGCAAGCCCGCAGAAAGTAACGTTGAGCGGCACGGGCCTGGCGCTTCCCACAGTGAGTTTGCTGCCCACCAGTCTTAAATTTGCCACGCAAGTGGTGGGAACCGCGAGTGCCGCGCAGACGGCAATCCTCACCAACACCGGCGGCCAGTCGGTGACAATATCGAGTATCACCATCTCAGGCGCATTCAGCCAAACCAATAATTGTCCTTCAAGTCTTGGAGTGAGCGGGAGCTGCCAGATCCAGGTGGTATTCAAGCCCACGGCGGCCGGCACTGCCAGCGGGACGCTCTCGGTAACCGACAACGCCACCAAGAGTCCGCAGAAAGTGTCGCTAAGCGGTACCGGGACGGACCTTAGTTTCTCGCCACTGGAAATCAACTTTGGAGATCAGAAAGTAGGAACGTCAAGCGCCTCGGCTCCCGTGACGGTGTCCAACGCAGGCGCGGTTGCGGTGACCATCACTGCGATCAGCATCACGGGAACCAACCCAGGCGACTTTTCTCAGACCAACAACTGCGGCAAGAGCCTCAACGGCAACAGCAGTTGCACCATCAACGTGACCTTTAAGCCCACAGCGACGGGAACGCGCTCGGCATCGGTCACGCTAACGGACACAGGAGGCGGGAGCCCGCAGAGCGTGCCCCTATCAGGAACGGGGACGTAAAGGGGCGGGGGCTGGCCGACCTTTGATTTTTTTGAAGCTGATACCACCACAATGAGGCTGCCGCACCTTTCGCGGTTTTCGAAGGAGCCTGCCCTGAGCTTGGTCGAAGGGTGCGGATTCGTCCGCCCGACGCTAGAGGGTTTCCCACAGCCTTCCACAGCCAAACCATGTGACATCTGACCTTGCGGTCATACCACTTTTTTTGAAACAGTGGTAGGTAGCGCCAAAACGACTTAAACCCCGCCCAGTCGGGCACCCTAAGTCCTTGGTTTCAAAGATTTTAGTATCTAAGTTCTTTGACATCTAGATTTTGCAGGCCAAAACATGCCTAACTCCATGATTCCCAAGATTTGGGGGGAGGGGGGAAGGGGGGGTACCCTATGGCAAAGTAGTAAACTCGCGGTGCCAACCCGAAACTCTGGCGGGGATATATTTTTCGCGGAGGAATTCACCAGGCTTGAAATAAGATCGTAGGTTAAGCTTTCCACTCTATCCACTCCCCCAGCCGGCAGCCATCTTCCTCCAGCAAAAAACTTCCCACGCCAAAACATTCCCCGAAGATGCGATGTGACTCCTCATCGCGCGCGGCGCGTGAAATCCATTGCTTGCCCACCTGGTACTGCGAGGCGGTGAACCATTTCTGCGGCAGCACTTCCACCAGCCCAGCCTGCAGATAGAGCACGAAGAGCGCGAACGCCGGCTCGTCATTCGACATCGCCTTGTAGCTGGTAGGCACGATCAACTCGTCCACCGTCGCCAGTTCCGCAGGCACTTCGATCTTGTGCAGGCCCGGGCTCAACGCGAGCGGCACCTCAAACTCCGCGACCGGCGCGGTCTTGGCGTAGATGCGATCAGAGGATTGCTTGAACCATCCGGCAATCTCAGCCAGATCGAATGCCCCGAGTTGATCAGGATCGAAAGCAACAACACGAATGTTGCGCCCCTCCGGACACCATATCCCGAGGTGATGTGGCGGCACAAGCAACGGCCGGCAGTAAGTATTCAGCGCCAGCCGCGGCTTCTCCGGTTCCTGCTCCAGCGCCAGCGTAACAACGTATGCGACCGCGCCCTGATCGCCGTGATGAGTCCAGAAGAAACGTTGACCTGACAACGACTGGAATGCAGGGAAGGTTTTCCAATACCAGGGCGCAGGGCCAACAGTGCGCTCTAGCTGCTGGCGAATGCTGGCTAAATTTGGAGTGAGCATGAAAGGAATCGAGTCGAAGGAATTGAGTCAAAGGAATTGAGCCATTGTGCGATCGGGCGATTTGGTGATTGAAAATCTCAGGACGAACAATCGCACAATAACCCGATCGCCCAATCGCTCAATCAGCGGGAACGCCCGCGCACTTCACATTCGCGCGGATGAACTTCACGATGTCATCCATCGCAGTGCCCGGCTGAAAGATCGCGGCCACGCCCAATTTCTTGAGAGCGCCGATATCTTGATCGGGAATGATTCCGCCGACGAGCACCAGAACGTCATCCATCTTATTTTGCTTGAGCAGATCCATCACGCGCGGCACGATGGCGTTGTGCGCGCCCGACAGAATCGAGAGGCCAATCACCTGCACGTCTTCCTGCAGCGCCGCGCTGACAATCATTTCCGGAGTCTGCCGCAGCCCGGTGTAAATCACTTCCATGCCGGCATCGCGCAGCGCGCGCGCAATCACTTTTGCGCCGCGATCATGCCCGTCGAGCCCGGGCTTCGCCACCAGCACGCGAATCTTGAAATCGGCCATCACCATTCATTTAACCACAGAACAGGAGCGAGGTTTCAAAGTTTCAGGGGTTCAAGGTTGCAATGTAAATGCGCCGAAGCCGTTCTCGACCGCGCCACTGTAACGCTCCGCAACCTTGAAACTTTGCGACCTTGGAACTGGCGTCTAGAGAGTTTTCGTGTCTAGGCTCTGCCACAAATACCAGCAGGCCACGCTGCGATAAGGTTCCCAGCGCTTTGCGATCTTCTCCATCTGCTCTGGCGTTGGCAGCTTGATCTTTATCTTGCGGCCTTTCTTCGCAGTTGCAGATTTCTTCGCGGCCTTTGTGCGCTGCACGTTACGTTGAACATCGAGATAGTGCTTGTACATCGCCATGCGCACGCCGAAGTCGCCGGTCGGCAGCACGTTCTCGCGCTTCAGCGTGAACATGAGAAACATGTGCGCGGTCCAGACGCCGATGCCTTTCACCTGCGTGAGATGCTCAATGACTTCTGCATCCGGCAAGTCGGGCAGTCGCGAGAAGTCGAGCAGTCCGCTCGAAGTTTTTTCCGCAAGATCCTTCAAGTACGTCGATTTCTGTTTCGACAATCCCGCGCCGCGCATCTGTTCGTCGCTCAGCTTGAGGATGCCTTCCGGTGTGAGCGGCTCTCCCGCCAGCGCCGCAAAGCGCCTGAAGATGGTCTCTGCCGCCTTGCCGTTCAGTTGCTGATAGACGATCGCTTCCGCCAGGCTGTGAAACTCGGGCGGCGTAAACCGCATGCGGCACGGGCCAATGCGCGCGATGATCGCCCGCATGATTGGATCGGATTTCTTGAGATGATCCACGGCTCTTCGCATGGGTATATCTTTATCACAAAATGGCCAGCGTGTTGGCGAACAAAACACGAATATCAGTAATGAGTTGGTTTCCCCGCGGCCGACCATCCGGGGTAAATTCGCTTCAAATTCAATCGAGACACAACTTTCCTTTCTGCCCTTGCCTGTTGTTATTAACTGTGGTTAACTAATGGGGATAATCTCCGGTTAATGGACCGGCGCTGGGGATCATTTCGCTTTTGGGGCAAATGGTGAGGAATCATGACGTGGGCAGCTAACCTTGCTTTTCTTGTGTTGACCGTGGCCTGTATGCTCCCTGCGGAAGCGCTGGCACAAGGCGAAACGACGAGCGCTATTGTTGGCGAAGTGAGGGATGTGACTAACGCAGTTGTGCCCCACGCCAACGTGACGATTACAAATCACGAGACTGGCCTGAAACGTAGCGCACAGACCGACGACGCAGGCCGGTTTAATTTCCCACAGCTGAAGCCTGGCACTTACTCGGTCAAAGCGGAGGCTGCCGGTTTCGAACCGCAACAGAATGACAAAGTCGTTTCGGGCTTAGGTCAGAAACAGACCGTGGATTTCACGCTCAAGGTCGCTCGATCCAATGAAGTGGTTGAGGTTAGCGGTGAAGCCACACTCATTAATCCGGAAAATGCAAACACTTCCACGACCCTGAATGCGCCGGCGCTGGAGAATCTCCCGAATCCTGGCGGGGACTTAACCTATCCTCTGCAGTTTTCGCCGGGGGCCCTCATCAACACAGCGGGCAGCAGCAACGACTTCGTCGGTGGCACCAACGGATACGGCAACGTGGAATTTAACGGTCTGCCTGCACTCTCGAACGGCTACATCGTCAACGGGCTGGAAACTAACGATCCTCTCACCAATCTCAACAGCGGTCTTTCCACCAACCTCGTCCTGGGATTGAACTCGATCTCGGAGGTGACGGTCAACACTCTTTCCTATTCTGTCGATCAGGGCCGCTATGGAGCCTCCCAAGTCAACTACGTGACTAAATCCGGCGCCAATCAGTTTCACGGGAACCTTTACGAACTGTGGAATGGGGCGCTGTTCAATGCCGCGGACTACTTCACCAACGCGACGCCGGGGAATCATAAGCCCGGATCGACAGTGAATCATTTCGGAGGCAGCATCGGGGGTCCAATTGTGCACAACAAGCTGTTCTTCTTCTTCGACAGTGAGTGGGTGCGCATCGCACTGCCCATCGTCACGCCGACGATCGTCCCCAGTGCGCCATTCCAGCAATATGTCTTGCAGCAACTACCGCCGCAGTCAACTCCGTTTTATCAGAAGATGTTCTCGCTCTATGGAAATACCGGCGGCACACCCACCGCGATACTTGGCTGTCCACTGGCGGCGGGGGAGGGTTGCGCCAACCGGCAAAGCGTCTCGCACTCCAGCGACGACCACGAACAGGTACAAACCGTCCGCCTCGACGACAACATCAACCAGAAAGATACAGTTTGGTTTCGTTTCCAGGCGGACACCGGTGTACAAGCTGCCTACACGGATCCCATCAATCCGTTGTTCAATGCGCTTTCGCCGCAGCCTCTATATTCATTTGCGGCAGGACACACTCACGTCTTCTCGCAGAATCTGGTGAACTACTTCAATCCGGCATTCTCCTGGTACGAAAGCCTCTTTGGGCCAAGCAACTTTCAGAAAACACTTGCGTCTTTCCCGATCGTGTTACAGGGCACCGGAGCCGATCCTTTCACGCCCATCGGAGGGCTCGACAATACCTGGGTTCAAGGCCGGCGCGCATCGCGGTTTTTCATCAATGACAATCTTGCCTGGAGCCATGGCGCCCACGAACTGCGTTTTGGAACCAATACCCGCATCTTGCGCCTGAACGATTATGACTTCGGCGAAGGCACGGTTCCCACAGTCACCTACGCGAACCTTCAGCAGTTTATCGATGGAGTAGCGAACACAGCGTCCCAGACGTTCCCTTCCAACCCCAACGAGCCCTTTAACTTTCTCAATCTCGATGTCTACGCGCAAGACACCTGGAAAGTGACTCACACATTGACCTGGACGTTCGGCCTGCGCGACACCTTCAACTCCAATCCGCTGAATCCGCATGATCAAGTCGCCCGACTTAGCGGGTCATTCGGCTCCATCTCGCATGACGTTAATCAGCCGCTGAACGCCACAATTCAGACTCACCTCGGCAATCTGTTCGCGTCTACGCCCCTAGCGATTCTGCAGCCCAGGACGGCGATTGCGTGGCAGTTCGAGCCGAAATCGGTACTCCGCACCGGCTTCGGGATTTTCAGCGACATCTTGCCTGGCAGTGTGGCCGACCTCGTCGGCACCAATCCTCCTTACGATAAGACGTTTCAGGGAGGACTGCTGGGCACTGTGGGCGGCACAGCAATCGCGCCCGGAGTGCTCAACAGCGCCGTAGATGCAACCGTTACCGCGAATCAGATTTTTAGTTCTGGATTTTCCCAGGGCCAGCTCTCGTGCGCATCGGCCCAGGCTAATCCCGCTACGTGCCTTCCGCCAGTCGCGATCACAGCGGTCCCCGATGGCGAGCTTCGCGCCCCGTACTTCATGGAGTGGAGTCTGGGAGTGGAACATCAATTCGGATCGAGGGCCAGTTTGCAAGGGCAATATGTTGGCACACGCGCCGTGAACCAGCCGTACTCAACCCAGGTCAACGGATACCAGACGGTATGTCGGGGTTGTTTTGCTCCGTTTCCCCACTTGCAGCCAATGGATGCGCGATTTGGCGGGGTGACGCAGTTCTCGACCGGTGCGAACAGCCACTACAACGGCCTTCAACTCACCGCCGTGAAACGTCTCGGCCATGGTCTGCAAGGGCAAGTCAACTACACCTTCAGCCGTTGCATGGATACGGTTTCTAACGGAGGGTTCCTGCAATTTTCCGCGGGAGGAATTCTATCGCCGCTGCCAGGAGAGCTAGCCCGCGACTACGGCCCTTGCGACTACGACATCCGGCACAATCTGAACGCGCAGTATGTGTATCAGTTGCCTGTGAAAGTCCGGAATCATTCTTTAGGCTACGCGCTGAATGGCTGGCAGATCTCCGGAACCATGTTTTGGCACAGCGGGGTTCCGTTTTCAGTGGTGAGCGCGCCGTACTCAGCGATCAATCCAATCACCCACCAGGAAGAGGGAATCGTGCAGGGCAGCGGACCGGAGTTCGCCAGTCTTGTGCCTGGAGCGGATCCCTATTGCCGCCATTGCAACCTTCCCGTTACCGCACTGGGCACGATTCAGTGGCTCAATCCGGACGCTTTCATCTCGGCGGTTGATGCGAGTGAGCAAACCTTCCTTGTTAATGGGCAAACGGTAACCGTGCCCGCCGGATCCTGCTACGGCGCGATCATCCCCGACCCTCAGCATTGCCAATTTGGAAACCTCGGGCGCAACTCACTGCGCGGACCTGATTTCTTCTGGAGTGACTTTTACCTGACAAAATGGTTTCCCTTGAGCGAGCATGTGAAACTAAGATTTGAGTCTCAGTTTTTTAATGTCTTCAACCATCCGAATTTTGGCCTTCCGAGCGTGGTGCAGGCCGGCATTCCTGGCCAACCCTCCACCCAAACCGGATTCGGGGCGCTCACCTACACGACTTCTCCGCCGACTGGACTGCTCGGCGTGGGTTTGGGCGGCGACAGCACTCCCCGCATGATCGCTTTTCAGGCACGGCTTGAATTCTGAACTTATCACTTCCCGGCCATTTAGACACGCACTGCCGCCAGGACTACCCCTGCCAGCCCTCCGCCCAGCACGACCCACGCCGGATTGATTTTCCACTTCCACAGTACGGCGAGCCCCGCTACAGCGATCGCCCACATCGGCCATCCGCGCAGAGCGTCGCCTGCCAGCCTTACCGTGACGCCCGCCATCAGCGCTACGGCGCAGACGTTCACGGAGTCGAGGAATGCCGCCATCCATGCGGACCGGCGGAGTTTGGGCAGAATAGGCCCCAGCGCGCCGACGTAGACGAACGACGGCAGAAAAATCGCCACCGTCGCAACCGCAGCGCCCCACATGCCGCCGAGGAGATATCCGATGAAGGTCGCGGTGGAAAGCACTGGGCCCGGCGTGAACTGGCCAATGGCGATGGCATCCAGCAATTGTTGCTGCGTGAGCCAGTGATGGTCGCGGACCAACCCTTGCTCGACGAACGCGAACAGCACATATCCACCTCCATAAAGGACCGCGCCTACCTTGAGGAAGAACCAGCCGATACGCGCCAGGGGCACTCGCCTGGTCAAGGGCATGCCGGCGATTGCTGCCGTCGCGGCGGTCAGGAGGCCGGGGAAGAGACTTGGCAGCAGCAATGATTTCTTCAGGAGAAACAGCCCGGAAGGGAGTTGGGTAGCGTCCGAGGGTGCGCTACGTCGCAGCTTGTGCAGTCGCTTGGCGATCATTCCCATCAAGCCGCCGCCAAAGAGAATCGCAAGCGGGCTCAGTTTCGCTAGAAACGCAGCCAGCGCCAGAACTCCGAGCGCGCCTAACCACACATCGTGAATTGCGGTTTTCCCGAGCCGGTATACGGCGATCGCGATCACTGCGATTACCGCGGGCTTGACGCCCGCCAATAGAGACTCCGCGAGTGGCAAGGTGCCGAAACGAACGTAGGCCCATGCCACCGTTGCAGTGATGAGCGCAGCCGGGACGATGAAGCACGCGCCCGCGACCGCGAGCCCGGCCCATCCAGCACGTGCGAACCCTACGTTGATCGCCATCTCGGTGGAGTTCGGTCCGGGGATGAGGTTGGTCAGGCCCAGCATGTCGAGAAACTGCTGGCGCGTCACCCACTGCCGCTTGCGGACGACTTCATCTTGCATCAGGGCGATATGCGCCGCGGGACCACCGAAGCCGATGGCGCCCAGTTTGAGGAACAACATGGCCAAGGCGCTCAGGCGCTCGCTGAGCCGGCTTGGGACGTCGGTGGAAGCGGAGGTGGGGTCCGGCTGGCTCAAGCTAAGGATTGTAGCGTGCTTTCCCCGGCGCGGCTTAGCCCTGGCGTAGGAGCTTTTGGGGTGGCTTTTGGGGCTTGGCGCTTTCTTGCGGAAGTTGGAAGCCGATCCGGGGGCCGCGTTTTTTCTTGGGTAGCATCATTCCCTTGATCGTAGCGAACAAATCCACAATTGCGGAGTCGTGGGTGTCCAAACGATTTTCCAGTTCGTCGATCTTTCCGGCAAGACGCCGGTTGGTGGCCAGCATCTCACGCAGGCGGATAAAGGCACGGACAACAAAGACGCTCATCTGGACAGCGCGCTCGGAATTGAGCACGGTTGCAGCCATGATTGCCCCGTGCTCGGTGAATGCATAGGGTGCGTAGCGGCGGCCACCATATGCGTGTCTCTTGAGGTCACAATTTGTGACCTCAAGATTTCGTGCTCTTTGGAAGTGAGCTGGAAGACAAAATCCGCAGGAAAACGTTCCCGGTTGCGCTTGACCTGCTGATTGAGAACCTTCACCGGCACGCCATAAAGCTCGGCAAGATCGGCGTCGAGGATGACGCGCTGCTGGCGAAGAAACAAGATGCGCGATTCGACGGCGAAAGCTGACGCGCTATGCCGTTTTGGCATCCTGAGTAAAATTGCGTCATTGTGTTTCATTTTGAGGTCACAATTTGTGACCTCAATCATAGACCGACGAAGGGGCAACATCATGCCGATAAGTACGCAATTTCAGTCGCCTTCCCGTTTTGGTGTGATTGTTTTTTGCCAGTTTCCCCGGGTTACGTGATGCTGACCTCCGTATACGTCCCATACACTTCGCGGAGTGCTTCGCAAATCTCGCCCACCGTTGCGTAAGCTCGCACTGCGTCCACAATATGGGGCATGGTGTTGGCCGGAGAGATAGTTCCATTCGCACCTGCTTTCGGCTCTTGTGCTGCAGCTTTCTTCAGCGCATCCAGTGCCCGCCTGACCTGCTCGTTCGACCTCCTCGCGCGCAACGCTTTCAGCTTGGCTGTCTGTTGTCGAGCGACGCTTTCGTCAATGTACAGAATGTTAGGAGCTTCTTCATCAATCACGAACTCATTTACGCCGACAATAATTTTTTCTTTAGCTTCCGCAGCGCGCTGGTACTGGTAGGAGGCCTCGGCAATTTCTTTTTGTGGGAAGCCGCGCTCGATCGCCTTTACCATGCCTCCCATCGCATCCAGTTTGCCGAAGTAGCCGAACGCGCCTTTTTCCATTTCGAGGGTCAGGTTTTCCAGGAAGTATGAACCGCCTAAGGGATCCACCGTGTGCGTCACTCCTGATTCATAAGCGATGATCTGCTGCGTGCGCAGTGCGATGCGCGCGGCTTCTTCGGTGGGCAGGGCCAGCGCTTCGTCGTATGAATCGCAGTGCAACGACTGCGTGCCGCCGAGGACCGCGGCCAACGCCTGCAGGGCGACGCGGGCAATGTTATTCATCGGCTGCTGTGCGGGCAGTGACACGCCCGCGGTTTGGGTATGAAAACGCATCAGCCAAGTGCGCTGGTTCCTCGCACCAAAGCGCTCTTGCATCACCTTGCCCCAAATCTTGCGGGCGGCGCGGTATTTCGAGATCTCCTCGAAGAAATCATTGTGCGCGTTGAAGAAGAAGCTGAGCCGCGGACCGAAGTCATCCACATCAAGTCCACGGCGCCGCGCCCACTCCACGTATTCGATGCCGTCGTACAGTGTGAACGCTAGTTCCTGCAGAGCCGTAGAACCGGCCTCGCGAATGTGGTAGCCGCTGATGGAAATCGTGTTGAAGCGCGGCGTGAACTGCGAGCCGAACTCGAAGGTGTCGATCACCAACCGCATGGACGGCGCGGGCGGATAGATGTATTCCTTCTGCGCGATGTACTCCTTGAGAATGTCGTTCTGGATGGTGCCGGAAATCTTTTTCCAGTCCGCACCCTGTTTCTCGGCCACCACCAGATACATCGCCCAGAGCACCGAGGCAGGCGAGTTGATGGTCATCGAGACCGTCGTCTTTTCGAGGTCGATGTCGCGGAACAGAATCTCCATGTCTTCGAGTGAATCAATTGCTACGCCGCACTTGCCGACCTCGCCTTCGCTGGCCGGGTGATCAGAGTCGTAGCCCATCAGCGTGGGCAGGTCGAAGGCGACGGAGAGGCCGCCGCCGCCGTGCTCGAGCAAATATTTGTAGCGCTGGTTGGTTTCTTCGGGCGAAGCGAAGCCGGAGAACTGCCGCATGGTGTAGAGCTTGCCTCGATATCCGGTGGCGTGAATGCCGCGCGTGAAGGGAGGCGCGCCGGGATAGCCCAGATACTTTTCCTCGCTCCAATCCTCGGGGAGATCGGCTTGCGTGTAGAGGCGGCGAATGGGGACGCCGGAGATTGTGGTGAAGCGGGCGTTGCCGCGATCGTCGAGATTCACGCCGGTGGGCGCCCCGACCGGCCGTTCGGGAGATTTGTCGAGCGTGGGAGCGAGTGTCTTCTCAGCCCACTCCTTCTCGGCAGCCGAGGGATGGCGGTTTTCAAAAACGTCAGCGATAGGATTTTCGGCAACTTGCGGCTTAGACGGCTTTTTCTCCGGCATGAGGACCCCAGTGTTCTCTTTGTGATGATAGGGAAGAGCGCGCCAGCGGGCAAGTTGGGCTGCGAGTGCGTTAGAACGAACGGTCGGACTGGCAGGCGACCCGCTATTGCGGCGGCTTGCGGCTCAGTTCCCAAGCTTTGGAGTATTTCCACGACACGTAGCCGGCGTGGTAGAGGTGCAGCAGCAGGCCTTCGCGACCGTCGAGGAATCCGAGGCGTATGAAGTAGTTGTAGATAAACGTCGCCACGGGGCGCAGGACGATGTTGGTGAAACTGAAGCTGCGATGACCTTTGGCAACCGCCAACTGCGCGCCCAGTGACGAATAGCGATTCATGTGGCCGAGGTAAAGGGTGAGGTTGGGATAAGTGTAGTGCACCATCGCGTTCTTAAACTGGCGCGTTGTTTGCGGCACGTCGGGCTTCAGTTCGCAGCGGTCGTGGGGATCGTGGCCGGTTACGAATCCGTGCCCCCGGCGGAACAGGCGCAGTTTGGGATCGGGATAAAAACCGCCGTGGCGGATCCAGCGGCCGAGAAAAAGATTCTTGCGCGGGAGACGGTAACCGCTCACTGCATTTGGGTCGGCGCTTGCAGCGCGGATTTCCTCCGCTAGCCCCGGGCTGACTTCTTCGTCGGCGTCAAGCAGCAGCACCCAATCTCTCGTGCACAACTCGATTGCGTACTGCTTCTGCGCAACGTAGCCGCGCCACGGTTCGACGATTACACGCGCTCCGTGTTCGCGCGCGATTTCGCAGGTGCGATCTTTCGAGCCGGAGTCAACGAGCACGATTTCATCGGCCCAGGCGACGCTGGCCAGAGTGCGGCCGATGTTCGCCTCTTCATCCATCGCGACGATGGCCACGGAGATCGTCATTCAGCAACGCCTCGTGTGGTGCGACTGCGAGCTTCGCACAACAAAAACACCAACAGAATAAACAATTCAGGTTCGATGGGATGGCGGTAGCGGGCATGCGGGTACACGAAGTAATAGACCGTGGGATAAGTCAAGACGAGTCCGGCGAAAAGCCATGCCCCCGGACGCTTCTGCCGCAGCGCACGCACCAATCCCCAGATCGCCAGTACCGAAGATGCAAGGAACAGGGAACTGCGAAAATCCCAGGGAGCCGCGCTGTCGGTCGGTCTGGGGACGCCGTTCCAGTAATAAAAAAAACGCTTCAGGCTGATCACCGCGAAGCGCTCCGGGTGGGCGCGAATCCACTCGAACGCCAGCCGCCTGCACTCGGCTTCGTAGGCAATCTCGCCGAGGCGCTCGAACTTCTCCAGTTCAGGCTTGTTGAGATTCGGCTGCAGCGTAGCGATTAACATGCCATCGGCCAGCTTGTTATTGCCGAGACGAAACTGCAATCCGAAGTCGTCGCGAATAAAAACGAAGCGGCCAAACGCCCGATAGTTACGAACCAGCCAGGGCGATAGGACCAGAAAAAACACGAACGACGAAACCACGACGCCGGCTAGCGATGGCAGACCTTGCCGGTATCTCTGTCGCCACACCCACAGCCCACAGAACGGCAGGAAGGCGAGCATCGTGGGATTGGCCAGCGCTCCCACGCCAAACAATGCGCCGAAGAGAATCCATCCCAGCCAGCCCGGCCATTGCTCCAACTCCAGCGCGACGAGAAAGATCAATGCCAGGATCAGTGGAGTGAAAGTCGTATCCCAGATCCAATGAATGGACCAGTACCAGACATAGGGATTGAAAGCCCAAACGCGCGCCGACCAAATGGCGACCCGCGGGCCGAACGTTCTGTGCGCGATCAGATAAACGGGAATGGTGGTGAGCGCGGCGAAGATGCAGTTGATCGAGAGCAGAACCCACGCCGAAGCGAGGGTGTAGACGCCGAAAATCTTGAAGACTCCGCCAATCAAATAGGGATAAAGCGGAGGCTCCCATGCGCTGGGGCCGGTATTTGCTCCGTACGGATTGCTGAAGCCCTGCCCCAGGGCAATCGAGCGGCCTACGCGGCCCATTTCAAAGCCAAAGCCGAAATTATCTTCTCCGGGGCGAGTGTGGTACTGGCGGAAGACGCCGATCGCTGCCACCTGCACAACCAACGACAGCAGCACCATCCACCAGACAGACCGCGGGATGGCAGGAAAGTTCGGTGGTTGCATCACGGGCGAGTTTATCAGGTCTGAACCGGTCCGAGGCGCGGCGAGACCAGTTCACGCAATCGCTTCCGCTTTACTTTTCCGCTTTTACTTCGGCTGCGGCTTTTCTGCGGTGGCTGCGGGGGTTGGGGGCTTCACGGCAGGGCCTATCTGAACTTGAACGGCGTGAGTGTTGTCGGATTTGGAAGTGTCCACCGAGACCACTTCAAAATCGCCGTTCGCGTCGCGCAGTTGAATGGTTTGCGTCGCGCGGGCGCCGGTGGAACCGGGGCGCACAGTGTCGGTAGTTGCTATGCTCACTCGCAGACCTGAGTCCGGATCACCCGGGTCAGCCTTCTCCACTTGGCGCGCGGTGGTTTGCTGCCCGGTTGGGCTCGTGCTTTGGGCGGTAGTGGCGCGCTCGACAAGATGCAGATTGCCGTCACGCGGCGTCCCCGGGACATCGAGAGAATAAGTTTCCACTGTGTTGCGCGCCTCACCAGGAGCGTTATCGGATTCCTTGCTTACCGTGCGAGAGATTTCGCCTAGTTTGCCTTCAGAGTCGGGGCGGGAGACTCGCTCCTCGGTGGTGCGCTCTTTGCCCTCTTGCCGGGTCGTAGTTTGGCGAACTTCGCCCACCTGCCATTTTCCGGCGCCGTCGGCAAGCTGCGTGGTTTTTTGCGATACCACCGTGTCATTCGCTCTTCGCTCTGTGCGCTCCTCGGTCTTCATCGCGGGAGCGAGATCGCCATTGATGCTGGGCAGCATCACGGTCTTTTTCGTTTCCTCCACATCGTTGCTGATCTTTTTTGTCTCCTCGAATTCGCGCTGAACCAATTGAAGATTCCCGTCGGCATCTGGATTTGAAGTGGTACGGACTACGTTCGAGCCGCCCCCGGGCAAAGTGCGCGCTTCTTCTTCCGTCACCTGCACCAGTGTTTTCGCTCCATCGGCATTGCGGCCGAAGGTGCGCGTTGTGGTGCGCATCGTCGTCGCATTGACCTGCACGGTTGTGCGTTCGATGTCCTGGTAGGGTTCGAAATCTCCGCCGGCCACGCGGCGTTGTATCGATTGATTGTCCACCGTGCGGTTGCCGCTCTGAGTATGGCTTTTGAAGATGCGGGTGGGATTCAGGTTTTCGTTCTGGGAATCGGTGTTAACTCTCCAGGACTTGTTGGCGTCGGTTTGGGTATCGGACGTCTGCGCCCGCGTAGCGAGAGCAGAACACAAACACGTTACGACAGCGGCAAATAGGAACTGACCCCAACGCATGTGTGCAATTGTCTCGCTAGGGACATGTTGTGTCCAGCGGGCCTTGCGGGAGTTGCTAATCCTCGAAGCGGTTAGCTGGTCTTTGCGTCGTCGGAGATTCGGATGGTGAAGTTGACGGTGATTCTGGCTTTGGTTTCGACCGGCTGTCCATTTTGGAGATAGGGTTTGAAGCGCCATTGGCGAACGGCCTGCTGCGCCGCCGTAGCCAGGACGGCTGGGCCGCTGACGACGCGTAGATTTTCGATGTTGCCATCGGCGCCGACAATTGCCTGCAGAACAACGGAGCCTTGCACTCTTGAATGTTGTCCGAGCAGCGGATAGGTCGTCTCCAGAGTTTGCTGCAGTTCGGGAGCGCTCGCGGAAGAGAGACGTACGCGCTCGGCCGCGTTGGTTTGCAGGGCTACGGCCGGCGCTAAGGCTGTGGGAATCTCCACTTTCGCGACATTGGTTCCGGAGTGAACCATGCGATGCGTGTCGCCCGCAACCACTTCGATGTCCAGCGGAGGAAGGGCGACGCGCTTGGCCGCAACGGCCGGCGAGGTTGAGCTTACAGGGGCTGTGCTGGCAGTTGCGCTGCGGGGACTCGTTACGGCATGAGAGGAAGTCTTCGAAATGACATGAGTGTTTGCAGTCGCAGACTGCGCCACGGGCCTCTGGACGGCCTTGGCGGGCGTCACAGCTGGTTTCGGGCTGGTTTCCGAATCCACGGCATTCGATTCAGCGACCGTATCCGAGCCGAACCAGAATTCGCGGTCCTTCACGAGCACAACGGTCAGGGCAACAAGCAGGAGAGTGAGGGCGAGCAACAGGCGCGAGTTTTGCTTGTTTGCGAGTTCGACCTGCGGCCTGGCCGACTCCGCTCTTGGATTCATCTCCAGCATTTCGTTTCTTTCGGCCCGCACTCGCGATCTCCGCTCTGAAATAGCCCCTAACTAAAGTACCAATCACCAGACAACCGTATCCTCACGCCGCGAACGCATTCTGACAATGGCACGATAAGGGAACGAGTGGCCCTAGAGTGCTACATCGTCGATCTTGAAACACACAAAGACGGGCAAAACCGCCCCTTAGCTTGCCGAAGGGCGGCTGTGTCCGCTCGCGAGGAATCTTTCTAGTTACGCCTCGTATCTAAAGCTGCCCCGGCTGCGATGGCGCAGGCCGCGGAGAAGTGTCTTGCCGCGGAACCACGTAGGGAACTTTGGGCTGGCGCGTGACCTGGCCACGGGTGGCGTCGGCGACGTCAATGCCGGAGTGATCGAGCAGCAAGCCAGTAGCTCGGTCGAGTTCGACGCGCGACTTCTCATAGGCGGCTTTGGCTGAGACCAAATTCGATTCGGAAGTGGTTAAGACGGAGGCGTCCTGCAGGATAGCGGTGGTAGTGGTGAGCCCCACTTTGAGTTTCTGCTGATCGGCGTCGAGCGTCTGGCGGGCGAAGTCGACGGCATACTGTGCCGCCTGCACGGCGGCGCGGTTCTGCTTGACGTCAAATTGGGCGTTGCGCACTTCGATGCGCACCTGGTTCTCAAGCTGGTGCAGCCGCACCGTGGCCTGGCGATATTCCAGTTCCGCGCGCACCTGATTGGCCTGCGCAGCGCGATTGCGCAGCGGAACGTTGAGCGTCAAGCCAATGCCTTTGTCGGGAGCGGTGGAATTGACTAGTTGGTTCAGCGTGCCCCCATAACTCACAGAATTCGTGCCCTGAAACACCGGAGGTAACTTCCCGATACTGGAGCACGGCGTGGTGCCAAATGCGCACTGGGAATTCACGTCTCCACCGACGCCCGATCCGCCGTAGTAAGCAAAGGCATCGAGCGTGGGCAGGAGTGCGTTACGGATTGCTTTGCTGTTGAGGTCGCGAGAATTGAGATCAATGCGGGACTCGACGAGTTCAGCGCGGTGATGAAGACCTTCATTGATCAAGTCTTGTGTGGGAGTGACCGCTTCCTCCTGCGGAATCTGCATGGTGGAGGTGGGGATCACATCGGCCTCGGCGAGCACCGGATCTTCGATGCTGCGGCTGAGGGCATTCTTCATCAACAATTGTTGCAGTTGCAGGTTGTTCTGCGCCACGATCAGGTTCTGCTCGTCGGTTGAGACTGTGCTTTGCGCGCTGACCACCTGGATGGGCGGCACGGTACCCACTTGCGCCTGCTGCTTAGTATCAGTCAGCGCCTTCTGCGCATAGGTGAGAGCTTCCTGCTGCACGCGGACGTTTTCGTAGGCGTAGACCAAATCCCAATACATGTCTTCGATCTGATCGACGGTGGTGATGATTTGCAGGCGGAAGGCGACGTCGGAGATTTCACGATTGTTCTTGGCGATGCGGATAAAACGCAGGTTGGGAAGCGATCCAAAACCTTGCAAAAGATTCTGCGTTAGCTTGAACTGGAAGTTTGAGCCAAGTTGAGGTGCGATCAAGGCGGTGGTGTTGTTGCTGGAGATGTGAGTATTGTTGAAACCCACCGTCAGGGCTGTGCCCCACTGAAACCCCTGGGTATAGGCAAAGTTGGCGGTGTAGGTGTTCTGAGCCAACACCGGCACCGCGAAGGGACTGGTGGATTCGGTGTCGTTCTTGTCAAGCTGCAGCGTGCTGGTGAGGACCGGATCGAAGCTCGTGATGGGCGAACCGATGCCGAGCGTGGAACTGACCAAGCCGTTGGTGCCCGTGCCCACGCCGCTAGGAGCGACGGTGGTGCCGCCGGTGCCGGAGCCAACCGTTCCACCGAGGCCGCCCACGCCGCCGCCGGGCGTGTTCTGCACGATGCCGGCGTTGACGCCGAGAATGTTGGCGCCTGACTTGGCGCGCAGATAGTCGGTGTCGGCGATGTTCAGGTTGTAGCGGGCGATGTCGATATCGAGATTGTTCTCGAGCGCGAGCGCCACGGCGTCGTCAATCGAAAGATAAATCTTGCCATCGTGCATGAGCGAGTCGATGCGCGGGGAATTGTTCAGGTTCGGCTGCGCCACTTCCTGCGCGCGGTAGGGCTGCAGGAAATGAGGAAAAGCCGGGCGCGGCTTGGAATAATCCTGCAAATGAACCGCCTGTGGCTGGGCGGGAAGCGGCGCGGTTTGCGGGATCGGAGCGGCTGGGACATCCTGCGCGCACAAGGGCAATGCCAGCTGCGTGCAGGCGAAAATAATAGAGGCCGCCACCATCAGCTGCAAAGTGAAGCGCCGGTGGGCCGCGGTCATTCGGGGCAAAGGCAAAGACATGGTTCGTCTCCTTGAATAAGAACGGGGTTGCATCGCATTGAAGTACAAGATCGATTTCGGAAAGTTGGATGCGGAAAACATAGAGTCGTCGCTCCATCTTAGCGGGATGAAGCGACCGACGCGGGCGCAGATTGTAAAGAATTGTGAGAAAAAACAAGGCGAGGGCGTGTTGCAGCGCCGCCATTCCAAAGGACGACGGCGCTGCACAAGCGCGCGGGTGGTTACTGCTGCTGAGTTGCGGCCGGCAAATCCTTGCGCGGCGCGATGTAAGGCACGCTGGGAAGTCGTGTGACCTGGCCTTTGGCAGCATCGTCAATGCTGATGCCCGCATGGTCGAGAGTGACGCCGGTGGCGCGGTCGAGTTCGATGCGCGACTTTTCGTAGGCCGCCATGGCCGACGTCAAAGTCGATTCGGCCGTGGCCAGCGCGCTCTGAGTCTGCAACACCAACGTTGTGGTCGAGGTGCCGAATTGATATTTCTTTTGTTCGGCATCGAGAGACTGCTTTGCATAATCAACCGCGGCTTTGGCCGAGTCAACGCTGGCGCGGTTCTGTTCCACTCCGAACTGCGCGTTGCGAACCTCGATGCTAATCTGGTTCTCGATCTGCTGCAGACGCATCTGGGCCTGCTGGTATTCGAGTTCCGAGCGGATCTGCACAGCCTGCGCCGCACGGTTGCGAAGCGGAACATTGAGCTGCAAGCCGATACCCTTGTCGGGGTTCGCGGAATTCACCAACTGATTCAGAGTTGCCCCGATGGGGGTCGTCGGAAATATCACGTCAAGATTGCCCGGACTGGGCGGGCTGGCGCATCCGAATCCCTGTTGCAGCTTAGTGGGAGGGGTCGCGCACTCATTAGCGGGATTCTGATTGCCGCCCACTCCCGCTCCCCCGTAATAGGCAAACAGGTTGAGCGATGGCAACAATGCACTGCGCACGGCTTTATTGCTGATCTCAGTAGTATTGAGCTGAATGCGCTGTTCCACCAGGTCAGGCCGGTGACGCAAAGCATCGGCGATCAGATCCTGTGTGGGTTGTACGGGTTCGTTCTCCGGTACCTCCATGGTGGAAGTGGGAATCACTTCCGCTCCCGCAAGAGTCTGATCGCGCAGGGTGCGGCTGAGCGCGTTCTTCATGAGCAGTTGCTCCAACTGCAGGTTGGTCAGAGCGATCGTCAAGGTTTGCTGATCCTGCGCCACGGTACTTTGCGCGCGCACTACCTCGATCGGAGCCAGGCTGCCAATTTCAACCTGCTTCTTGGTATCCGATAAAGTTTTTTGGGCGAAAGCCAGCGATTCTTTCTGCACCCGCGCGTTCTCGTAGGCATACACCAGATCCCAGTACATGTTCTGAATCTGGTCGACGGTGGTGATGACCTGCAGCCGGAACGCGACATCAGACAATTCGCGGTTGTTCTTGGCGATACGAATAAAACGGGTATTGGCCGCGAATCCGAAACCCTGCAGCAGGGGTTGGGTTATAGTCGCCTTGAAATTAGAGTTCAACGCCGGGCTCAAGCTTGAAAAGAAGCTGTTCGTCGTCTGCCGTGAATTGTTAAAAGCCACGGTGAGGTTCGTGCCCCATTGAAAAGCTTGGTTGTAGGCGAAGTTGACCGTGCCGGTATTTTGAACCAGGCTGCTGCCGGGGAATACGCCTTGGAAGATGCTCGTCGCAGTCTGAGTGAGATGATCATCTTGTAGTGTTCCGGTGACGACCGGATCGAAGCTGGAGATTGTGGGCCCAAGGCCCAGCGTGGAGCCGACCAGTCCGCCCGCGCCCGCGCCTGCGCCGCCTGCGCCCAGGCTGGTGCCGCCGGTGCCCGAGCCGACTTGGCCGCCCAGTCCGCCAACGCCGCCTCCGGGCGTATTCTGCACGATGCCCGTATTAATGCCGAGGGTCGCAGCGCCGGCCCTCGCGCGCAGCACGTCGGTGTCGGCGATATTCAGGTTGTAACGCGCGATGGCGATATCCAGATTGTTTTCGAGCGCGAGCGCGATGGCGTCGTTGAGCGACAGGTACAACTTGCCGTCGTGCATGAGCTGGTCAATGCGGGCGGTGTTGGCCAGGTTCGGCGGCGCCAGGCGCCGCGGTGTGTAGGGGCCAACAGGGTTGGGAAAATGTGACACCGGCTGGGCATAATTCAGGACCGGCAACGGGCGCGTCTCCGGCGTGTTTTGCGGGACGGGCGCGGAGGGCGCGTCCTGGGCCCAACCTGCAAGGCTCAGGGTTCCGAATAAGATTGCGGCCACGATCAGCCGGATGGTCGAGTTTAAGCGTGCGAATGGCATCTACTCATCTCCATTGGTAAAACCAAGTTCGTTAAGAGTTCGTTACGACCCTGCAACAAAAAGACTTTCTTGCGGCGAGACAGCCGGATCTATCCCAAAACAAACCTTCTACTCAGATGTTAGTACGCAACCGGCGGCATCGGGGTTCCTTGAAAAGCACCTGAAAAACGCGAGCGAGACGAAAGTTTGGTGAAACGGACCAGTATATCTGACGCGCAGGCTGCGGTTCGCAACCTCCCGGTTCCACACTTGCCGGGCACTTTGGGAGTTGAAGCTGATACAGTGCTGAGTCATGTCGTCTCCGAGAAGCGGAATCACGTTGAGAACCTAAAGCATGAAGTGCATTGGATGAACCGTCGCATGGGTGGGACTCGCGGGTGCAAAACTTAATAGATCGCATGCGCAATCTCAAACTGATTCTCTCTTATGACGGATCGGACTACGCGGGCTGGCAGGTGCAGCCCGACGCAGTTACTGTGCAAGGCACACTTGCCTCAGCCATTGGACGAATCACCGGCGAAAAAGTATTGCCCCAGGGTTCAGGCAGGACAGACGCAGGGGTGCACGCGCTGGCGCAGGTGGCGACATTCTTCACGGAGTCTTCAGTGCCGGCGGCGAATTTCGTGAAGGCGCTGAACGATATTCTGCCGGCAGCGGTGCGGGTTCTGGAAGTGGAAGAGGCCTCGCCGGATTTTCATGCGCGAAAGTCGGCGCGCGGAAAGACCTACCGGTACAGGATTTATCGGCCGGCTATCTGTCCACCGTTTCTGGCCAGGTATGTGTGGCATTATCCGTATCCGTTGGACGAGCAAGCAATGGTGTGCGCGGCGGGACTGGTGGAGGGCGAGCACGATTTCACCTCGTTTGCCGCGGTGGATCCGGAGCGAAAAAGCGAAGCGGCGCAGGCTTCCAACATCCGTCACATCTTTTTTTCGACTTGGCAGCGGCAGGACGATGAGCTCGTTTACACCGTGAAAGGATCAGGCTTCCTGCACCACATGGTGAGAAATCTGGTGGGGACGTTTATTCTGGTGGGGAGGGGAACGCTGCAGGCCGAGGATGTCACGCGCATACTGGAATCGCGCAACCGCTCAGCCGCCGGAGCAACGGCGCCGGCCAGCGGATTGTATTTGGTGGGCGTGGAATACTAGAGGATGTTCTCTGCGAACCTCCGGGCATGATCTCGGCGAACTCCGCGATTGCAGCTTATTGGTTGGCGGATCAAAGTGTTTTATCGCGGAGACGCGGAGAACGGCCGCGGAGCGCACGGAGAAAATACGGCGTGCTGAAAGGTGGGCTGGACGTAACAAATTACGTCGCTGCCAACTTTGAATTATGGCTACAGATTTACAAATCGCAGCACTCAAACTTTCGTCGGTGAATCCTGCGACGGAGGAAGTTCTGCGCGAGTTGGAATGCGCGGGCGAGAGTGAAGTTCAGGCGGCAGTAGCGCGCGCACGCGCTGCACAGTCGGCGTGGGCTCAGATCGGCGTGCGCAGGCGGGTCGCGCTGCTGCGCGAGTTTCAGCGCAGGCTGCTGGAGAAGAAATCAGAGATCGCGGAGGCCATCACGCGAGAGGCCGGCAAGCCCGTGGCTGAAGCTCTGACCACGGAAGTTCTGGTCGTGTTGGATGCGGCGCGGTTCCTGATCGAGAACGCATATCGCCTGCTGCGCGACGAGCCGCTTCCGCATGGAGGTTCTGCCGCCAAGCTCAAGAGCGGGCGGCTGGTGCGCGAGCCTTATGGCGTGGTGGCCATCATTTCGCCGTGGAATTATCCGTTTTCAATTCCTGCGACAGAGACGCTTGCCGCGCTGGTGGCGGGGAACGCGGTGGTGTTGAAACCCTCAGAGTTTACTTCTCTGGTGGCGCTGGAACTGGCCTCGCTGCTGCACGCGGCGGGCGTACCGCGGGATGTTTTTCAGGTGGCCGTCGGCGATGGCGCAACCGGCGCGGCTCTGATTCATGCAGAAATTGACAAGCTGGTGTTCACCGGCAGTGCGGTTACCGGCAAGCGCATTGCACTCATTGCCGCCGAGCGCCCGCTGCCGGTGGTGCTGGAGCTGGGCGGGAAAGATCCCATGCTGGTGCTCGACGACGTTGATCTCGAGGTGGCCTCGAGCGCGGCCGTCTGGGGAGCGTTCGTGAATGCGGGTCAGACCTGCCTTTCGGTGGAGCGTTGCTACGTGCATCGCAGCCTGTATGAGAAGTTTCTTCGCGCCTGCGTGGAGAAGACAAACAAGCTCCGCGTGGGACATGGACTGGATCCTGAGACCGATGTGGGGCCGATGATCCACGAGCGTCAGTTGCAGATTGTGGAGTCGCACGTGGAAGATGCCGTGGCGCGCGGCGCGCGGCTTCTGACTGGAGGCTCACGCTCGCCAGAGCTGGGAAAGAATTTCTACAAGCCGACGGTCTTGGCCGATGTGACTCACGAAATGCGCATCATGCGCGAGGAGACATTCGGGCCGGTGCTTCCTGTGGCACCTTTCGATACAGACGACGAGGCGGTGCGGCTGGCCAATGACTCGGATTTCGGCTTGGCTGCGAGTGTGTGGACGCGCCGTTGGGAGCGCGGAGAGCGCCTGGCGCGGCGCATCCAGGCTGGCACCGTCATGGTGAACGATGTGGTGTCAGGCTTTGGCATCAGCGAGGCGCCGCACGGTGGCTTGAAATCGAGCGGCGTGGGCCGCACCCATGGGCGCTTCGGCCTCGAAGAAATGGTCTGGCTGAAGCATCTGGATGTGGACCTCGTGCCCAGAGTAAAGAAACCCTGGTGGTACGGCTACGGAGCGCCATTCACAAGGCAGATGGAAGGGTTCCTTGATTTCGAGTTTGCCCGCGGATTAGGAAAACGCCTGAGCGGAGCGGTGCGCTGCGTCGGGATTGTGGCGCGCAAGCAGTTGTGAGTCGAGTAGCGAGTCCCGAGTAGCGAGTTCCGAGTTGCGAGCAAGGACGAGATTCCTCCGCCCCTCGCATTCGCTCGGGGGTCGGAATGACAACGGAGCTTGCTGAGAACTGAGAACTGAGAACTGAAAGGAACCCATGAGCGATTTTTCAGCTTCCGATCCGAAACGCGAGTTGCTGCGTCACTCGCTGGCCACGCTGGCATATCGCGGAGGCAAGGCCGTCCGCAACGCACCCGAGAGTTTCGCGTCCTTTCAAACAGATGGAGGAGTGCGCACGCCGGGACAGATCCTCACGCACATTGGCGACCTGATGGATTGGGCACTCTCCATGGCCAACGGAAAACGCGAATGGCACAACTCCAAGCCGCAGCTGTGGGAAGCGGAGGTCGAGCGCTTCTTCACTTCACTGAAAAAATTTGACGATTTCCTGGCTTCGAGTGAACCGTTGCAGGCGCCGCCCGAAAAACTCTTTCAGGGACCGATCGCCGATGCGCTCTCTCACGTGGGACAGATCGCCATTCTGCGGCGGCTGGCCGGAGATCCGGTGAAGGGTGAGAATTATTACAAGGCTGAGATCGTAATCGGACGCGTGGGCGCCGATCAGGCCAAGCCGAAGTTGGAGTTCTGAATGCACAGCGTGGTGGCAGGGAGGTCAACGTGATTTTCGACGAGCGAGGCCTGCCGTGGACAATTCGACTCAGCTTGGGATGGACGATCGTCCTGGCGTTATTTTCTGGGGGTATCTTAATCCTACCTCTGGGGCTTTACCTGGCTTATTGGGTGCGGACAAGGCAGGGAGGCAGCGCCGCATTTTGGTGTTACGTAACCCTTATCGCGATTCCGATTTTGCTGTTGGTCCGTGGAGTGTCACCTCAATTTGAGGTAGCAATAGGTGGGGTTGGTCTTGTGCTGTTCCTAGTGGCTCCCCACGTCCTTCGGGCTGAAATCATTTCGCTGTACCGGCGTTCCTGGAAAATTGATCTCCCAATAAGTCAATTTCTGACGTTCTTCTTTTCATCTGTGTATCTGAACTACAGCATCCCGGATCTACCTGTTGCTCCATCGGACGCCATCGGTTCACACGGAGCCGGGCCCTTTCGCGACTCATCGGACTCGGGGAAAGTCTAGTCTCATCGCGAGCGATTTCTGTAGAGGCTGGCATCGACCTGGCGGGTCATGGCTTCCACATTCAACAGAATCCCCAAGAACTGGACGAGTTTCTGTGCCACGTCTTCGGCATCGCGCAGCACGTCGTGATAGGAAACGCGCTGGGTCTTCACATAGGGCTTGCTGTCGAGCCAGGCGTTGACTGCGCGCAGGTTCTTCTCGAATGCCGTGGCGACGACGGACGCGTCAGTGCCTGATTTGGCGGTTCCCCGGTGATGCAGCATCACTTCCTGCGACGCCAGCACTTCGGCGAGTGGTCGCTGCATGAAGATGACGCGGTATTCGTGGCCGTCGGGCAGCGAGAGCAGCAGCAGCGAGATCACTTTCACGGCTTTGCCCTCGGCTTCGGCAATGCAGGCCGGGTCTTTGGGGAGTCGCTTAATGCGCTCCCACTCGAGATAGCCCCGCGGATTGTCGGCGTCAGCCTGCCGTTCGCCATCAGAGAGGATGGGCATGCCGCCCGCGGCCAGCATTTGCATCATGAGCGAAGTGCCTGAGCGCGGCAGTCCTGAAACGATTGTGATCATGAGTTCCTTGGCTTTTTTCTTTGACCCAGATTTCTTAGCTCTGATTCTTTAGCGGCACTTCTGCGCGATAGATGGCTTGCCAGTGGCCGGCCTTCAAGATGTAGATCGAACTGCCGTTCATGTGGACCGGCGCTTTTTCCCCGTTGCACGTCGCGTACTGCTCGGCTTTGTAAGTGAGCAGGTACGCGCCCGTAGCCAGCGGGAGCGCCCCGAAGTCAGAGAGGCCGTAGCCTTCTACAGTGCATGTCTTCGCCGAAGCTTGCTGCTGGGCGAGTTGCTGGTCGCGGGAGAGCGTGCCATTATCGCTCCAGAAGATTCCGTTCTCCGGCATGTGCTCGCGGAAATAAGCTTGATTGTTCGTCTTCCAGGCTTCGAAGAAGCCGGTTTCAGTGCGCACCAGTTCCAGTTGGACGTTGCTGGTTGTGGCGCTTCCAGCGCTCTTGTGCGGCGTCTGAGCGCTGGTAAGGCCGAGCAGAAGCGCCAGCGGAAGAAAAATTGCCGCTGCCGTCTGGAAAGCCGTTTTCGAGAGAAATAGATGGTTCTTCAAGGGGTCACAGTTCATGGAGGCTTTCTCTGGCGTTGCTGCTAGTTGCTATCACGAATCTTAGAATACGACATCCCGCCTTTGGCCTCGCCTTTCGCTTCGAGTACAATGACGCTCGTAAGCCGAATCCGGCGGCGTGAGCGCCGCACGAACGAGGGTAAGCGCTTGGCAACTGGCGAAATTGCAGCACCGGGCACGCAAACTCCTGCACAGCTTCCTCATCATAAGGTCAAGATCAAGAAGGCGGGGCAGCGCGCCTGCAACGAGAAAAACGAGAAAGGCAAGTTCTGCGGCGGCCATTTGAAACGCTGGTTCTACAAGAAAGATGTTGTCGAGCAAGGCTGCGGCGATGTGGAGAAGGCCTGGGGACCGGACGCCGAAGTCTATCGGTGCGAGCATTGCCAGACGCTCTATCTGCCGAATCCTGCGGAAGCGAAGGTGAACGTGGCGGGGCAGGGAATGATTTCAGTGTTTGGGCTGACGCTTCCCCCGAAAGAGAAATAAGCCAGCTCCGAGCTGCGAGCTTCGAACAACCGGGACACGATTCAGCCCCGGACCTGAAGTGAAGCTCACCGCCGGGTATCTTAGCCAAAGTAGTCTGCTCGCAGCTCCCGGCTCGTAGCTCGAAGCTCTATGAACACTTCCGAACTCATCTACGACTGGAACAAGAATCATCCGCCGGGGTTGAAGCCGCCGGGGCCAGTGCTGCTCAATGACGAGAGCCTGCGCGATGGCTTGCAGTCACCTTCGGTGCGCGATCCTTCAATTGCCGAGAAAATTGAAATTCTTCATTTGATGGAGGCGCTGGGGATCGACTCGCTCGATCTGGGATTGCCAGGCGCGGGACCGCGCGCGGTGGAGCATGTGACGGCGCTGGCGCGCGAGATCGTCGCGCACAAAATGAAGATTCGCGCCAACTGCGCAGCGCGAACGCATGAAAACGATATTCGTCCGATTGCGGAGATCGTGCAGAAAACCGGCCTTCCCATTGAGGCTGCGACGTTTATTGGATCCAGCCCGATCCGCAGACTTGCTGAAGGGTGGACGGACGATTTTCTCTTGCAGACCACCGAGAAGGCCGTGAAGTATGCGGTTTCGCAGGGCCTCGACGTGATGTATGTCACCGAGGATACGTCGCGCTGCGATCCGGAGACGGTGAAGCGGCTGTACTCGACGGCGATTGATTGTGGTGCGCGGGCCATTGTGATCTGCGATACCGCCGGGCATGCTACGCCGATGGGCGCCCTGGCTCTGGTGCGGTTTGTGATTGCGGAAGTGGTGCAACCTTCGGGCGAGAAGATTCGCGTTGACTGGCACGGGCATAGCGACCGCGGGCTAGCCATCGCTAACTCGATGGCGGCGGTGATCGCGGGGGCGAATTGCGTTCACGCTTGCGCCATCGGGCTCGGTGAACGCGTGGGCAATACGCAGATCGACCAGATGCTGGTGAATCTGAAGCTCATGGGCATTGCGCCGTGGGATCAGCAAGACCTTACCAAGCTGAAGCATTATTGCCAGGCGGTCTCGCGGGCTACGGGTGTGCCGATTCCGGCGAACTATCCAGTGGTCGGCGATGATGCTTTTCGTACTGCTACCGGCGTGCATGCGGCGGCGATCATCAAGGCGTATCACAAGAATGACGTAGTGCTGGCCAACACGGTTTATTCGGGTGTGCCTTCGCACGTGTTCGGGCTCGAGCAGATTATCGATATCGGTCCGATGAGCGGGAAATCGAATGTGCTGTTCTGGCTGGAGCGGCGCGGCATTCCTGCGACCGACGATCTTGTGGAACGCATCTACCGGCGCGCCAAAGCCAGCGATCACACGCTGAGCGATAGCGAGGTGGTGGAGTGCTTGCCTGCGACTTTGAAGCAAAATTGACTTCCGCGAATCTAAGGCTTCATGCCCGATAATATCTCTCAACCTATGCGGCATGCGATTCTTGGGGCTGGCGGCGTCGGCGGCCTGGTTGGCGCTTGCCTGGCGCACGCCGGAGATTCGATCACGCTGGTCGTCAGGCCCGAGGCGTTGGCCAATTATCCCAAGCAACTTCATCTGGAGAGTCCTTTCGGCAACTTCACAGTGGATGCTGCCCTCGCTACCGAAGTGCCTCCCGTGGATGTGCTGTGGATCACGGTGAAGGCTACGCAGTTGGAGCCGGCACTCGCCTCGCTCAAGAATCCGGAAGTGGTGCGGGGCATTGTTCCGCTGCTCAACGGCATTGACCACATCGCCTTGTTGCGCGCCCGCTACGGAGCCGAGCGCGTGATCCCGGCTACGATAGCAGGTGAAATGGAGCGCGTGCGACCGGGCTTTATCGCGCATCGCACTCCGTTTGCGCGGCTGAATGTGTTGTCGGCGGGGCGGCCTTTGCTTGCGGGCGCGGTTGACAAGCTTCAGAAGGTCGGCTTTACTTGCCGTTTCATCGACGATGAGCCGACTCTGATGTGGAGCAAGCTGGTGTTTCTTGCGCCCTTTGCTTTGACCACTACGGCGGCCAATAAGACGGTCGGCGAAGTCTTATCCGACCCGGAATGGAGAAGTCTGGGAGAGGGTTGCGTTCGAGAGGCGTGCGGGGTTGCCGTCGCCGAGGGCGCGAAGGTTGATTCTGAAGCCGTGCTGGCTGGCGTGACGGCGTTCCCGGCAAACATGCGGAGCTCGATGCAGAAGGACGTTGATCAGCACAGGACTCCGGAGTTGGACGCTATCGCAGGTCCGATTCTGCGCGGCGCTCAGCGGCACGGGGTTGAGGTTCCAGCGACAAAGAAACTTGTGGCCGCAGTCGAACGGCGAGCGGCGTAGGAAAACGGCAAGGGCTATGTTTACGTCGCGTCCGATTGGATTTGTGAGCAGTCCCTACAAAGAGACGCGCGAGATCCCAAAGGGACTTGGCGTCAAACACCAGGCCGATGGTGTGCTCAGTATCTTGCCGGAGTTTGAGGCAGGGCTCACCGACATCGAAGGCTTCTCGCATCTGATCGTCCTCTGGGAGTTCGATCGCGCGGACGGATTTGCGCTGCTCGCTACACCGCCCTTCGACGAGCGCCCCCATGGTGTATTTGCGACGCGATCTCCGCGGCGTCCGAATCCGATCGGGCTCACTATCGTTGAGTTGCTTCGGCGCGACGGTTGCGCGTTGCATGTGAGGGGTGTCGATATGCTCGATGGGACTCCTATTCTTGATATCAAACCTCTGCTGTCGAGCGTTCCAGTCGAGAAGATGCGGCGGGGATGGTTGGCAGAGGCGGAAGCACGGAAGAAGTAATGCCTGTTTTCGCCTTGACGGCGGAAAAGGCCAACAATAAACTTAAAGACGTGAAGGCAAAGCAAAAACGCGTGACGGTGTCAGCCAATTACCGGCAAGAGTCCCGCCGTGTCAGGACGGCGGAGGGCCAGGTTTCCGCTGGCGGTCCCCGGGAGTCCAGGAAATTGTTAAAGAAGGCCTTCAGCCACCCTGAAGGATCGTCAGAGAGGCGTCAAGTGTTCTCAGAATACTTGAACGCGCTGCATGACGAGCATGCCAAATAAGCTCGAAACATCCCTTAAAACCTACCCGGATGTGGTTCTTCGCAATGCGGAGAATCTGGTGCGCGCAGGACTTTCGCTGGATGAAGTCGGAGATATTCTGGATGAACTTGAGGAATGGCTCTCATCGGGGAGTCATTTCGCACCGGATATCTGGGAAGGGCCGGAGGGATGGTATAGGCAGTTTGACAGTTTTCTGATTGAGGGCGATGCGGGTGAAACCCACCTTGCTCGCATTTGGCGAAAAGCCGGTCTTCGCAAATGGCGCGGCGTTGACCTCGATAATCCGAAGACGTGGAAAGCTAGGACCGCGCCCGTGCCACCCAAAACCTAATCGTCCTGAAAGATGGGTAGTGTCCCAGTCTGGATTTTACTTCACGCAGACCCAGTCCCAGTGGCAATTTTCCCCCTTGCTGTCGCAAACACACTCGGGCCTGAGATCCTTACAGCCTAGAGGAACAATCGGTTTCAGCGGGACCAGCCCGCAACCGCTGGCATAAACGATACGGCTATTCAGCGATGCCAGCAGAGTCATCACAATCAGAAGTAGAAAACCCCCGAGCGTATTCATCGGATTCTCTCCAAGGATCGGCATCGATAATACGCCTTTCTAGGGGTGCCAGAAGGGATTTTCTTCTAGGCTAAGAGGATTGGCAGCCTCTAGCGACCGGCTCTTTGAGTACCAGAAACTTTTCCCGCCCTTCAAATTCCTCTTTGAATAACTCTGGATGCGACCTAACAGCTGAATCCACCGCCTGCGGTGTTGCGGCTGCAGACCAGTTAAGTGTAAGAAGGAAATCTTGAAAGTCGCTAACGCTGGCTCTATCGTCCACCGATGCCAAGAAGAGCTCGAGGACTTCCCAGAGCCTCAACTGCAGTTCTTCTCTAACCTCCAAGGAGCTAACGGGCTTTGGAGAAATCAGGCGGGCCAGCTCCGGCGTCACATCTGGAGCTTGTACGCCCAGCACCCCAAATATTTTGAGAATTTGGCCCCGGATTTCCCCTTGTTCGTGAAGTAGGTCCCGATACCGAAAATAGGCCTCGGACAGCTTTTTCAGCTCCCTTTCGTTAGATCGGAGACGCTTGCGCTCGTGCGAGAACCTATCATACAGAGAAGAAATTGCGTGGATGGCGGTAACCATGATGATATAAAGTTATCATAAACAAAGATGTTGTCAACCTGTTGTTTCACGCGGAGTTTTGATCGAATCCCCGTCAATCGTCCTATTGTCCTCTCACCCCGATCCATAAGGGAGTTCCCGCTCTCGTCAATCCCTATTCCTTCCCGCGCGTTGTAAGATGACCGAATACTTCCCATGAGCCCCACTCCCCCACGTGCGGATATGCCGGACGTTTCGCCTGCGGTGCAGCAGGATGTGGCGCGGCTGGCGGCAACGCCGGAGGTGCGGTCGGCTTACAACTGGCTGCGCACGCAGGAGCCGCAACTGGCGCAGTGGCAGATGGAGATGGCGCGGATTCCGGCGCCGCCGTTTGGGGAGTCGGCGCGCGCGGCCTGGCTGGCGGACCGCTTCCGCGAAGTTGGGCTGGACGATGTTCGCATTGACGATGTGGGGAACGTGTTTGGCGTACATCCCGGTTTCGGGCAGCGCTACGTTGCCTTGAGCGCGCACATCGATACCGTTTTTCCCGCGAGCACGCCGCTGAATATCCGGCAGCAGGGCAGCCGGCTTTATGGGCCGGGAGTTTCCGACAACGGCGCAGGGGTGGCGGCGATGCTTGGAATTGCCGCACTACTGCGCGCGGTGCGGCTGCGGCACACGCTGCCGTTTGTGTTTATCGGCAATGTAGGCGAAGAGGGTGAGGGCGACCTGCGCGGCATGCGGCACATTTTTTCTACGCCGCGGTGGAAGGATTCGATTGCTTACAGCGTGGTGCTCGATGGCGCTGGCGCGGACACGATTGTGGCCGAGGCTTTGGGCAGCCGGCGGTTTGAAGTGATTGTGCGCGGGCCGGGCGGGCATTCGTGGAGCGATTTTGGCGCGCCGAATCCGATTGTGATTCTAGCCAAGGCGATTGAGACATTTGTCGCTACGCCGGTGCCTGCCACGCCGAAGACAACTTTCAATATCGGTGTGATTCGTGGCGGGACCTCGGTGAATTCAATTCCCGAGTCGGCGAGCATGAAGGTGGATATCCGCTCGACTTCGATGGCGGAGATGGAGCGGTTGGAGCAGGCGCTGCGGCTGGCGCTGAATCGCGCGCTGGAAGACGAAACGCTGGCAGCGGAAATGCGCTCGCCGGTGCAGAGGCGGCCGGGAGTGAGTTGCGAGGTGGTGGCGATTGGGAACCGTCCTGCGGGCGAGTTGCCGGCGGGGGCGCGGATTTTGCAGGTGATGCGGGCAGTAGATGTGCAGTTGAACAATGCAGCGCAGGTGCAGCGGGCTTCGACGGACGCGAACATTCCGCTGTCGCTTGGCTTGGAGGCGATTGCGATTGGGGGAGGCGGGTCGGGTGGCGGGGCGCACACCTTGCAGGAGTGGTTCGATTCCAATGGGCGCGAGCTGGGGCTGAAGAGGATTTTGTTGACGATGCTGGCGCTGGCGGGAGCGGGGGAATGATGGGGAGATTGGTAAAGGTGCAGGTTGAGGAGCAAGTGGGGAGGTTGTGCCGTCCCTCCGGGACTGTTTCTAACTTTTTGCCACTCCCCGGCACTACCGTGCCGGGCTTTCACATGCCGTCACTTCGTGACTTGGTCTTCGTTGTTTCGATCTCTACTACTATTCTCACCGGCGCGCCTGTAACAGCCCAGATCGGGGCACCTGCTTCGGCATCGACTCCGAGCGTCAAGGCCGACATTATTTTTATCCATGCCAATGTTTATACCGGCGTGCTGGCGAACTCACAGTTCAGTTCGATTTTGCGCGAGGAGGCCATTGCGGTGCGCGGCGACCGCATTCAGGCGGTCGGCAAGAATTTTGAGATCGAGAAACTTAAGGGTCCTCAGACGCAAGTGGTCGACTTGGGCGGGCACTTTGTCATGCCCGGATTTAACGATGCGCATTTGCACCTGGCAGATGCTGGGCTGCAGAAGTTGAATGTTGACCTGGAGGGCGTGAAGACGCTGGATGAGTTCCGCAACCGCGTGCTGGCGAAGGTGGAAACAGCCAAGCCCGGCGAATGGATTCTGGGTCGAGGATGGGACGAGACCACGTGGCCGGTGAAGGCTTTGCCCAGCCGGTGGGATCTGGATGAAGTTTCGGGGGGGCATCCGGTGTTTTTGGATCGGGTGGACGGACATCTTGCCGTGGCGAATACGCGGGCGCTGCAGTTGGCGGGCATCACCATCGCAAGCAAGGATCCGCAAGGCGGCAAGATCGATCGCGATGAGAACGCGCAGCCTACGGGGATTTTGCGCGATATGGCGACGCAGGCGGTGCGGGCGGTGATTCCGCCGCCGACGCACGAGAAGCGGCGTCGTGGAATTGAAGTTGCGCTCGCCGAACTTGCCGAACACGGCGTGACCTCGGCGCAAGATTGCTCCACGGTCGAACAGGGCTGTTCGACCTGGGAGGATTTTCAGATCTACGAAGAGCTTGAAAAAGAAGGCAAGCTGACGACGCGAATAACGGAATGGCTGCCATTTGAAGGTTCGGTGCAGGAGTTGAAGCAGAAGCGGGACTCGCATCCGCAGTCGGACCTGATGCTGCATACCGGGATGCTGAAGGCCTACATGGATGGCTCCCTAGGCGGGCACACGGCGGCGCTGATGGAGCCTTATTCGGACGATCCGAAGAACTCCGGCTTGCTGCGCTACGATGCGGCGAAGCTGAATGAAATGGCGAAGGAGCGTGTGCTGGCAGGCTTCCAGCTAGGGTTTCACGCCATTGGCGACAAGGGCGTGCAGATGGCGCTCGACGCTTTTGCCGAGGCGGAAAAAGCCGCGCGCGAAGAGAAAGTGAAGGCTCCGAACGGTGGCGACGATTTCCGGCTGCGGATTGAGCACGCGCAGGTTACGACTCCCGCACAGATTGCGCGGTTCAAAGAGCTGAAGGTGATTGCCTCCATGCAGCCCGCCCATCTGCTTACCGACATCCGTTGGGCGAACGAGCGACTGGGCCCGAAGCGCGCCGCAACTTCGTATGCGTGGGCGGGTTTTCTAAACAAAGGCATAACGCTGGCCTTTGGAACCGATTACCCATTTGAGGGGGTATCGCCGTTTCGCGGGCTTTATGCGGCCGTGACGCGCAAGAGCGAGAACGGCAAGCAGGAGTTTTTTCCCGGGCAGAGGCTGACGATGGATCAGGCCATCGCCGCTTACACCACGGGGTCGGCCTTTGCCGAATTCGAAGAGAAAGAAAAAGGCAAGCTGGTGCCGGGAATGCTGGCGGATTTTGTGGTGCTGGACCGCGATGTGACGGCGGTGTCTGCAGAAAAAGTGCTGGCTGTAAAGGTGTTGCGGACTGTGGTGGGAGGAAAGACGGTTTACGAGGGGAAATAAACGATAGTAGATGGCACCGGTTTGCCGTTCCACAGAAAAACCAGCGAGCTGCGCTCGCTGGACAGCCGAGGGCGGCTGTCCCTACATTTAGCGCCGCGAAAATTCATTCGTTTATCAAGCCTGTGCCGGTAGTTATTTCCTGGTTCTATAGGACGAGATGCCGGGCTCGCGGGTCTAACATATTGTGATCGGGGTGGCGTGATGGGGCCCGGCGGCGGGTTGTTGACTTCGGCGAACAGGTATAATTAGAGGTTCGTACAGTTTTCGGAGGGAAGCAGGCATATGGATTCGCGGGCAATATGGGAGCGGTTGAAAACCCGTCGGTGGGCCTATTCGTTCAGCATTGTGGCTACCTTGGTGGTGGGCATCTTAATCGGCACCATAGTTTCTTATGGAGTGAAGGGCAAGGAAGGCCAGAAAGGTTCGGACGCGACTCCGCTAACGGTGCCCGCGCCGCAGCAGCTTTCCAATGCATTTTCGCAGATCGCCAAGCAGTTGGGGCCGAGCGTCGTCAACATCAACACGGAATCGACCATCAAGAATCCGCACAAGCGGCGGGGCGTTCCCAACGATGATGACAGCGACAGCGGCAACGGCATGGATGACTTTTTCAACCGCTTCTTTGGCGGGCAGGGCGGCGACGGCGCGATTCGTGAGCGCTCGCTGGGGTCGGGCGTAATCGTGGATGCGAAGGGTTATATCGTCACCAACCGGCACGTGGTGGAAAAAGCGGACCGCATCAGGGTGCGGCTGCAGGACGATCCGCCGGGCGTGCAGCATGACGCCAAGGTCATTGGGGAAGACTCTGAAACCGATCTCGCGGTGATCAAGATTTCTCTGGACCGGGACGTGCCTGCAGCGAAGCTGGGCAACTCCGACGGCATGGAAGTTGGCGATTGGGTGCTGGCTATCGGCAGTCCGTTCGGGCAGGTGGGCACCGTCACCGCCGGCATTGTCTCAGCCAAGGGACGCGATATCGTGCCGGGGAAACAGTTTCAGACGTTTATTCAGACCGATGCTGCGATTAACCCGGGAAATTCGGGAGGGCCGCTGGTCAACATGAACGGCGAAGTGATCGGCATCAATACGGCGATTTTGAGCGAGACCAATGCCTACGCGGGCGTGGGCTTCTCGCTGCCTTCGAACACTGTGGTGACGGTCTACAACCAGTTGATTGGACCTGAGCACAGGGTGGCGCGCGGATCGATTGGCATCATGTTTGATTCGGTGGAGAATCCGGCGATTGCCCGTGTATACGGCGCTGGAAGTGGAGTGACGGTTTCGAGCGTGGTGGCTGGAAGTCCTGCCGACCAAGCGGGGCTGAAGGTGGGCGATACCATCACCACGGTCGATGGTCACAAAGTGACGAAGGGAGCGGAGTTGGTAGCGGAGATTGCGTCACGCAAGCCAGGCTCCAAGGTAACGCTCAGCTTCCTGCGCAACGGCAAGCAGCAGGAGACGAGTGTCACGATTGCCGACCGCGCCAAGCTCTTTGCCGCTCGCCTGGGCGAGGACAAGGAGAGCGGCGACGAGAGCACGCCCAAGCAGAGCAAGTTTGGCGTCACAGTGCGCAAGCTGACGCCGGAGATGGCCGAGCGGCTGGACATGGCGGCAGGCAAAGGCGTGATCGTGCAGGAAGTGAAGCCGGGATCGTTTGCCGAGGACATCAATCTTGGCCGGGGCGACGTGATCCTGGAAGTCAACAAGCAGCCCGTGAACAACGAAGACGATTTCGCGAAGGTGGAATCGAGCCTGAAGAGCGGACAGGACGTGGTCTTCCTGGTGCGTCCGCGCGGGTTGACCGCCTCGGATGGAACCATCTTCATGGCCGGGACACTTCCGTAACCTGCGACTAACCCAGCGGGAACTGGCATTGCCTCCTTTAGTGGAGGATGATTACAATGCCAGATTCTGTTGGGTTTTGCTTTGGGCGCGGGATTTTGGGACTGGTTTCTGCAGATCGTCTGGTGAAGGCAGTGCGGTGAGTGTGCTTTGAAGCGCAGGGGTGCCTTTGGAAGCGAAACATCACGCGAGAATGCGAAGATGGTTGCGCGCGTTTTGCGCTTTGGCGTTGACGTGTTTCTGCGTTTCGCGAGCGCTGGGGCAGGCGTCTGCTTCTGACTCGAAGACACACAGCAGCACGAAGGCCAAGAACGCGAAAAGGACGACCGCGAAAGGGACGACGACCGCGAAACCCGCGAGCGGGAAAGCGACCGCTAAATCGAAGACGGCGGGTTCTAAGACAGCAAGTTCCAAGACGGCGAGCCCGAAGAAACACTCGACGGCCGCTGCCAAGGGCACTCGATCCAGCTCATCGTCTTCGGCCAAGCGCCACACGGCATCGCGTCCTGCGACGAGTACGCATTCAAAATCGGGCACGGCTGCCGCGGCTCGCAACAGCAAGTCGAAATACACGACTGCGAGCAAGAGCGGCAAGAAGAAGAAGACGATCGCGCGAGGCCAGCAGAAGATTGATCCTGAGCGGGCGCAGGCCATCCAGGAAGCATTGATACGCGAGCACTATCTCACCGGCGAGCCCGCCGGTAAATGGGATGAAGCCAGCGAAGAGGCCATGCGGCGCTATCAGGCCGATCACGGCTGGCAATCGAAAACCGTGCCCGACTCGCGCGCTCTGATCAGCCTGGGGCTGGGGCCGAGCAACGATCATTTGTTAAATCCCGAGAGCGCGATGACCACGCAGCCGGTGGCGCCGCGTTCGGAAACCCCAACTCCTGCCTCGAACAGCGCCGATCCGGGGACGCGTGTGAATACTACGCCTCCGGCTGCGCAGGCGCCGTCTGCTGAGAAAGATTCATCTAGCCCGCAGTGAATCCCTGAGCAATTGGCGGTTAGCAATTAGCATTCAGCACTCAGCATTCAGCCCATCGAGCGTCATTCTCGTTGTTTGCCAGAGCTTCTCACAAAACCACCCGGGACTGGCTGAGTGCTGATTGCTGAGTGGTGAATGCTTCTACGCACCTTGCGTTTTGCGGTAGCTTCCCAGCACCGGCCGCGGAAAATACGGCAATGGCTTGGAATCGATGATCGCCCGTGGATTGGCCTCAACCAGGGCCTCGGCGACATCTTCGCCGCAGATTTCGCCGACGGCGTCGCGGGCGGTCGAGAGGACCGGGATGCGCTTCTCAGTGTCGTGAGCATCGGTGGCCAACACGTGGACGGCATCGTGTTCGAGCAGCCACTGCGCGGCGCGGCGCACGCGCTCTCCCCAGAAACCGGTGACGGCCGAGGCGGTCATTTGGATCACGCAACCCTGCTCAGCCCATTCCAGCACGCGCTGCGGGCTCTCGCGCAGAATCGGATTGCGCTCTGGATGGGTGATGACTGCCGTGATGCCGCGGTCGCCTAGTTGCGTGAAACAATCGGTGGTCTGCTGCGGCACGCTGTAGTTGCTGAGTTCGACCAGCATGTAATGCGAGCCTTCGATCGCGTAGCGCGCAGGATTGGCCAGCACGTCCTGCAGATTGTCGTAGGAGAGATGGAAGTCGCAGCCCAGGCTGAGCTTGAGCCCAGTCCCTATGAGTCCTTGCAAGTGGGCGACTAGTCCCTGAAGATACACGCGGTCGTAGGGGTAACGGTCATTGGCATGCGGCGTGGCGACTTGATGAGTAATGCCATCGGCGGCGGCCATGCGGCACATGGCGACGGAAGTTTCCCAGGACTTGGAGCCGTCGTCTACTTCCGGAAGAATGTGGGAATGAATGTTGACCACGATTATGCGAACACTAGCACGCCGGTGGTGTTGCGCTAACTTTGATTTAAGCAGATTCGCGGGGAAAGAGAAAGTGGAAGGCTCACCAGATTGTCGGTACCACGCGCGACTGGCGAATCGCGCGGTCGGCTGTGATCAGAGGAATATCTTCGACGAGTGCGGTTGTCCCGATAATGCGGTCCACCGGATCCTTCGGATAGTTTGCCGGCAGCGCGAATGCCTGCATTGCGATGTTCGAAGTGATTGGCAGGACGATAAAGCGGCGTTCAACCTCGGATAGAACCGTTTCTGCGTCCGGGGTCAACTTGATTCGCCCATGACTCGCGAGCCGGGCGATTTCAACAAGTGTGATGTCAGCAATCGCCAGGCCGCGGTTTTTTTTGCGCACATCCTCGATGGCAGCCCGGGCCGCCGGTGATATCCGCTGATAATCTTGCGCGAGCCAGATCACGACATGCGTGTCGAGTAGGATCACTCAAGATCGCCCCATTCTTCGGGGCTGAATGCGGGGGAGACAATGTCGCCCTTGATTTCGATTTTGCCTTTGCCCTTGAGGAAGCCGAAGATATCGTCCTTCTCTTGTTCGACCGGGACGAGCTTGGCTACCGGCTTGCCGCGTTTGGTGATTAGCACGGATTGGCGTTTCGCCTGGACTTCATCCATGACCGCCAGACAATGGACTTTGAACGCTCCCGCCGCCATTGTTTTCATTGGGCAATCCCTTCGATCATGGTCGTTATACCATAGTCATCAGCTGTATCTGGGAATAAACGAGGTTAATCAGCGTGCGACATAGATTTGCCAAATCCCATGTTCCCCTCTAGATTAGGTTCGCCAGCTCGAGATGTGGCGGGTGAAGACTCATGGTTGATCCGGCTCCCATCGCACTGTTTACGCTTGGTGGCGTCGTCGTTTGCTGGATAGTCTTCGCTTCCATTTTTTTGTTTCGCAACCGTCCGCCGAAAGAGCCGGAGGCCAAGCGCGACCGTCTGTCTCTGCTGGGGATTTTCCTGCAAATGTGCGCTTACTTTCTGGTCTGGTTCCAGCCACCGTGGGAGCCGTTCCTTCCGCGGGCGGCGGTAGTTTCAGGACGCATAGGGATCGCATTCTCCGTATGCACCGTGGCGATGGCGGTTGTGTCTGTGTGGCTGGTCGGTTCTGCCGTTCGAACGCTGGGCAGGCAGTGGGCCTTCGCAGCCCGGCTGGTGGAAGGCCACAAGCTGATCACGGAGGGGCCGTACCGGTTTGTGCGCAATCCCATTTATACAGGGATGCTTGGCATGCTGGTGGCGACGGGGCTGGCGATGGAGCACTTTACAGCTCTGGATGTGGCGGTGGTTTTGTTTGCGGCGGGGCTGGTCATCCGGGTGCGCAGCGAAGAGAAGCTGCTGCGGGCGGCGTTTGGAGAGGAATTTGAGGAGTATGCCAAGCGGGTGCCAGCTGTGCTGCCGGGAATTTACTAATCGTCACGCTAAGGCTCTGAGGAATGCGCCGTGATTTGCTTTAGGATTCGCGGGAAAAGAGAAGGTGGAGAGCAAGATCAAGAGCTTTTAACCGTAAAGAGCGCAAAGAACTGCCGCAAAGGGCGCGAAGAAACCCTGCGCTCCTTCTTCGCGATCTTTGCGGCTTTTCTTTGCGTCTTTTGCGGTTAGAGGCTCTTCCCGACTGGGATTATGAATATCTCTCCTGGATGAAGGCTGCGATTCCGGCATACGCACTCGTAAGCGTCTTCTCATCCGGCAGAAACACAATGCGGAAGTGCTGCGTCCCTGGCTTCTGCCCGAAGCCGGAGCCGTGGACGACCATGACGTGCTTCTGGCGGATCAGTTCTTTCGCGAAGACCTCGTCGGTTTCGGGGATGTCGCTTTCTGGAAAACGTATGCGCGGAAACGCGTAGAAGGCGCCGCGCGGGACGACGCAGCTTATGCGCGGCGTGGACTCGCACCACTTCTGGGTGAGATCGCGGCGGGAGCGCAGTTTGCGCCGCACTTCGATGAGGTGATCCTGCGGGCCTTCGAGCGCGGGCTTGATGGCGTATTGCTCGGGATGATTGGCGCAGAGGCGCGCGCGCAGCAGGCGGTGAATGCCTTCGGTGTAAGGCTTGATGGCCGCGGTGTCGCCGGAGACGATCCCCCAGCCAATCCGCCATCCGGGGACTAGATAATTTTTCGACATGCCACCGAAGGTGATGCAGGGCACGTCGGGAGCAACCGTGGCGAAGGCGAGGTGAGGCGTGTCTTCTAGAATCAGTTTGTCGTAAATCTCGTCGGAGAACACGACCAGGTTGTGGCGGCGCGCTAGTTCAGCAATTTGTTCGAGCATCGGCCGCGAACATAGTGAGCCCGTTGGATTATTCGGATTAATCAGCACGATGCCGCGGGTGCGCGGCGTTAACTTGCGTTCGATGTCGGCCAGTTCGGGCTGCCAGGCGTCGTCTTCGTTCAAATCGTAAGCGTTGAGCGTTATCCCCAGTTTGCACAGGACGGCCGAGTAGAGCGGGTAGTCGGGGCTGGGGGTGAGAATGTCTTCGCCGGGGTTGACCAGCGCGCTGATGCAAAGATCGACCGTCTCGCTGACGCCGGAGGTGACGAAGACATCGCGCACCGTGGAGATGCCCTTGCGCGCAGCTTCGCCGCGAATTGCCTCCAGCGCTTCGGGAATGCCGGGCGACGGCGCGTATCCATTCTTGCCGTCGCGCATGGCTTTGTAGGCGGCTTCGATGATGTGCGGCGGCGTTTGGAAATCGAAGTTGAGCGGATCGCCAACGTTCAGCGGCAGAACTTTGTGTCCTTGCTGAATGACTTCGTCGGCTACGCAGGCCAAGTCACGGATGGCATAGCGGACGTTCTCCAGACGCTTGGCGGCGGTGATTTCGCGGGCTTGGGTCATAGGCATGAGATTGGCCCCCTTGATTTTACTCAGAAGTATTGAAGCCGCCAACGCCCTTCGTCGCCCTGAGAACCGCAGGCAACAGCGATATGAGGAGATGACAAAACGTTGACAGAGCGGTGACAAGCGGCGCCTGCTCCGGACCCTAAGATGACTACAGAGATTTAGACCAGAGGTTTACATAATGAAAACATCCAAGATTGTGGTCCTGACTTTCAGCATGCTCACGTTGTTTCTCGTGCTTGCCGACACGCAGGTTTCGAAAGGTGAGACAGCGGGCGTGCACGAAATCCGAATGACCGCGAAGAAATACGAATTCACTCCCAACTCGATCCACGTAAAAAAGGGCGAGCATGTGAAGTTGCTGATCACCGCCCTCGATCATGACCACGGGTTCAAGCTGGCTGCGTTCGACATCCAACAGGAACTTAAGGAAGGCGAGACCACCACGATTGAGTTCACCGCCGACAAAGCGGGCACGTTCCGCTTTGCCTGTTCGCACGTCTGCGGATTCGGGCACCGCGGAATGAAAGCGGAACTTGTGGTGGAAGAATAGCCGGGCTAGCGTTTGCGATTATGTCGAGGCACCTGACTCTCGCCGACATTTGGAACAAAGCAAAACCTTAACCACGGGGGCACGGAGGATCACAGGCTAAAGCCAACCGACCTGGCGTGGTTATAGCTTCTACTCAGCTCTATCGATCTGTGCCTTCTGCAGTTTGTCGGAATAGTCGACGTAGACCGACTTCCACTCGGTGTAGAAATCGATTGCGCCGATGCCACCTTCGCGGTGGCCGTTGCCGGTGGCTTTGGTGCCGCCGAAAGGCAGGTGGACTTCCGCGCCGATCGTCGGCGCGTTGATGTAGGTGATGCCGGCATAGAGGTCGCGAATCGCGGCGAAAGCCTTGTTTACGTCTTTGGTGTAGAGCGCGGAAGAGAGTCCGTATTCGATGCCGTTGGCGATCTCGATGGCGTCTTCCAGATCGTCGCACGGAATGATCGATACGACCGGGCCAAAGATTTCTTCCTGCGCGATGCGCATCTTGGGGTCGACGTCGGTGAATACCGTCGGCTCCATGAACCAGCCGTATTGGTACTCGCCATGTTCGAGGCGATTGCCGCCGCACATCAGCTTTGCGCCTTCGTCCTTTCCGATCTCGACGTAGCTGAGGTCGGTCTGCAATTGCTTTTCATTGATGGCCGGACCCATCTCCACTGTTTCGTCGAGACCGTTGCCTACTCTCAGTTTCTTGGCGCGCGCGACGTATCTTTCGACGAACTCGCCGTAGACACCTTTCTGCACGACGATGCGGCTGGTGGCAGTGCAGCGCTGGCCGGTGGTGCCGAATCCTCCCCAGAGCCCGCCGTCGATGGCGAGGTCGAGGTTGGCGTCATCCAGAACGATCATGGGGTTCTTGCCGCCGAGTTCGAGTGAGCAGTGCTTGAAACTCTTGGCCGCTATGCCGCCGATGATCCGGCCGACGGCGGAGGATCCGGTCAGCGAGATGGCGCGCACGTCGGCGTGCTCGGCCAGAGGCGTGCCTACATCCGGTCCGAATCCCGCGACGATATTGATTACGCCTTTGGGCAGGCCGGCGTCGGTTAGCGCGCGAACCAGGTTGAATGTGGAAAGCGGAGTGTCCTGCGCGGGCTTGATGACGCAGGTGTTGCCGCAGACCACCGCGGGCAGCAGCTTCCACGAGGAAATCGCCATGGGAAAATTCCAGGGCGTGATCATGCCGCAGACGCCAATGGGCTGGCGCACGGCCATGGCGAACTTGTTGGGCATTTCCGAAGGCACGGTGGGGCCGAAGAGGCGGCGTCCTTCGCCGGCGTTGTAGTAGGCGGCGTCGATGGCTTCCTGCACATCGCCGCGAGTTTCGGCAAGCACCTTGCCCATTTCGCGCGTCATCTCGCGGGCGTAGTCTTCTTTGCGCTCGATGAGAATCTCTGCGGCCCGGAAGATGATCTCAGCCCGGCGCGGGGCAGGTACTAGACGCCACTTGGCGAAGGCGCGCTTGGCCGCGTCCACGGCTGCGTCTACGTCCGCCTCGGCGGATTTCTGGAAGATGCCGACCACGTCGCGAGTGTCGGCTGGGTTGCGATCTTGGAAAGTTTCTCCGGTCGCGGACTCAACCCACTCGCCGTCGATGAAGTTCTTTAGGACTTTGGCGGGCGGGTGGACGCCGAGAGTTGTGGGAGAAGCGAGGGTGTTGATGGCCATGATTGCTCCTTATGAAGGCTTGAATATTGATGCTACAGGGGGTGGGGAAGGTGCGGCAAGGGAGGAAGCTTCGAGCTTCGAGCTACGAGCTTCGAGCAGTAAGCATCACGATTCAGCTATTCTCTGGGCCGCGTTCCACTGCGGTGCTAATCCCAGGTCGCGGATACATTTGTCCAGATACGAGCGATCCAGAGAAGCACCTCGAAGTCTCAAGATTCCCGCGGCATCGTCAATCTGACGTTGGGATTTGCGAATGATCATGTCAATCTTCCACGAAGTCTTGAGGTCGATGATGTTGAACATGGACTCGCGTTTGAGTGCTTCCAACGCCGCGTCCGCTTCAGCATAGTATTCGCCGCGTGGCAGGCTCTCGATGAAGGCCCGTAGTAGTGCGGAGTTCGCTTCGATGACAAGATCGATGTCCTGGGTTGAGCGCGGAGACCCGTAAAACACGCTGGCAAACGATCCCGTCAGCGAATACGGGATTCCAGCGCGATTGAGTTCCGCTGCAACCCGCTGTAAGGCTTCAGGGACGATCATTTTAGGCCGGCGGGCGGCGGCTTGGGAAAGAAAGCGAGCCTGAGCAATTCCCGCGCGATTTCTTTCTCCTTCCATTCCGGATGCTCTTGCCTCAGCCGCGCCCGGTTCAGTTCGCGGCCAAACATACTCATCTCGTAGGCGAGAACGATCTTCCGCTCGCCGGACATCGCGCGATGCAGTTCGAGCTGTACGGCTCGCGCTGCGGGGTTTGTGTCAGAGATGGGCACGCCAGAATGGTAGCACGCGCCGGAACGTCCAGATTATTGCGGCAGTCGCGATGCAACGAAAGTCAAAATCCCCATCCCTTACGCTTCTGCCCAGGGCAGGCTCTCTCGCAAAAGAGCGCGAGAAGGAGGGGGTCTCCCGGATTCTGAGGCTCACTATCCCGCCGATTTCGTGCTTCCACCCCCTCCGTCGAATTCTTCGGCCATCCAGTGTTCGAGCGCGGTCATATTTGCTGGTCTGCCCAGGAAATTCTTTACCAGATCATTCGCCGACATCGATCCACCAGGCTCGAGCACGACGCGTCGATACTTCATGGGAGCCTCGCCGGCCAGCAGGTTGTGATGATCGAACTGAAGGAAGAAGTCTTCGGCGATCACCTTATCCCACAGATAGGTGTAGTAGGCGCTGGAGTAGCCCCCAAGATGTCCGAAGGAGGCCCACATGTGCGTGCCGGGTAGCGGTGTAAAGAGAGTGTAGCGGCGGTTGGCGTCATTGGTGACAGCGTCGAGGTTCACCTCCTCGGGCTTGGTTTTGTAGATGTTGTAGGAGATGGCGGTCAGGGCGTTCTGACGGCAGGCCCAGGCGCCGCGTCCGAAGGCGCTGGCGCGGTTCATGCGGGCGACGAACTCGGCGGGAATGGGCTCACCGGTTTTGTAATGGCGGGCGAACTTGGCCAGGACTTGCGGGCTGCGAATCCATTCTTCCAGCATTTGCGAAGGAGCTTCGACGAAATCGGATTCCATGGTGATGCCGCTGATGCCAGCCCACTGCTGCTGGCCTCCGAGGATGTGATGCATCAGGTGGCCGAATTCGTGAAAGAAGGTTTCCACGTCGCCGTAGTCCATCAGCCCGGGGTCGGTGGCGGTGGGAACTGGGAAGTTGCAGACCAGGATGGCCTCGGGTAGCTGCTTGCCACAGATGCCGTCTAATACCGGGACCATTTCCGCATGGCTGAATTTGCCAGGGCGCGGGTGCATGTCGAGATAAAAGCGGCCGATGGGCCGGTCGTGGTCGATGACAATCCAGCTTTCGACGGAGGGATCCCACGCGGGGACGTTTGTCTCTTGCTGGAAGCTGACGTGGAACAATTCAGCGGCGGCGTCGAGGATTCCCTGCTTCACCTGCATGAAGGGAAAGTAGGGGCGCACGGATTGAGAATCGAAGTCGTAGCGGGAGCGGCGCACTAATTCGGAGAGATAGGCTCTTTCGTAGTCCCAGATCTCTTTCGCGGCGGGATCGGTCTTCTGTTTTTCGGCAAGCAGCATCTCGAATTCGCGCTGGGCGAGCGGGCGCGAGGCGTCGTTCACCTGCTGGATGAAATCACCGATATTGTCGCCTTTGGCGACCATTTTATCTGCAGCGTTGTAGTCGGCCCAGTTGGAAAAGCCGAGAAGCGTGGCGATCTCGTAGCGCGTCTTAATCAGGCTCGTTAGAACTTCCTGGTTTTTGGGGTAGGCGCGAGTCGCGAAGGCGAGCGTGACGCGGCGGCGCAGGGCATCGCTCTTGGCGAAGTTGAAGACCGGCAGAGCATCGGGATAATCGGTGGTGATGCGCACCTTGCCGTCGGTGCCGGGCTTGTGGCGGTCGATGTAATCCTGGGGCAGGCCTTCGAGCTCTGAACGATCGGCCTCGACTACTTTTTGGCCATCGGCAATATTGCGATCGAACATGGACTGTTCTTCGGTGGCCTGATCGTTCAGTTTCTTGAGGCGGGCGCGGGTGGCGTCATCTTTGTCAACGCCGGCCAAGCGGAACTGGAGAAGCTGGCGCTGCACGTAATAGCGCGTGGCGGAGTCGGCCTTGGACAGATCGAGCGCGGCGAGTGCGTTGTAGACCTCATGATTGAGCGCGATGGCAGTCTGCGCCGCGCTGGCGTTGGTGAGCATGGCCGTGGCGTGATCGCGGAACGTGGCATCGGGATGGACGTGCGTCATTAACGCTGCGAAGTATCCGGCGGAGTTATTTTCGCGCACGGCGTCATCGAAGGGGACGAGAGTGTTTTCAATGGTGCGCGGGCCTTTCGCGGCTAGCAGAGTGTCGATGGCGCGCCGGCCGGCGGCCAGGTGATCGGTCTCGATCTTGTCGAAGGCCGCAGCGTCAGGCTTGGAGGACCAGATGGTCGGCTGCGAGACGGCGATGCGCTGGGCGGAAAGGACGGCAGCAAGAAGAAAAGGGAGACACAGAAGTATAAGCAGGCGTGCGACCAGCAACATGAAAACCTCGCGGAAAACTTGGGTGGAACGATTTGGAACCGATGTTTGGAGTGCTTGAGAAATTGTTGATGACCGCGTCTTGCCGTGTCAAGCCGGGACAGATGTCGCCAGCCTTTGCCCGGAGGACGCCCGGGTTTGCTGTCCACACTTGAATCACTCTAGCGCCAGCGTTTTATCTGCGGCCAGAGTTGGGCCAGGGTGCCGAACTTCGGGCCGTGGCAGATGTAAACTGCGATTTCTTTTTCCAGCGCGTAGGGATTGTCGGCAGAATCCCCGATGTAGTTGACGTGCCGCCAGAGTTCTTCGAGCCGCCGACGGGTGTCGTCGAGAACGATCATGCAGTTGCCGGAATAACCGCGCGGGCCCCAGAGAAACCAGGTTTGATGGCCGCTGAGCGCCGGCGGCAAGCCGTATTTGCTGCCGAGGAAGTCGATAGCACCCGCCTGGCCGTAGTCCTGCGCGAAGATGCCGCAGTTTTTGTCTTGGCGCTCTTCGGGAGTCAGCCTGTTCCAGGCAACCGCAGTTTCGGCGACAATCTCCTCCCATCCAAATTGGTCGGCGTACCACTGAGGCAGAGGAGCGCGGGCGTGACTGTGTTCCATCACCGGCAGTTTGAAGGCAAGGGTCTTCGTATAGGCCTGAAAATTCTCCGGGGAGAGCACCGGCACAGTGATGGGAACCAGATGGATTCCATCGGCAAGAAGAATGATGACGATGACGGGCTTCAGCCACGCATAGCGCGGACGCGACTCCGGCGATCGTTTTTTCGACCTTTCGATTGCCGATTCGATCATGACGGCACCCGCGGCCAGCAGCATGGGATAGACGGGAGCGAGGTAGTAATTCTTTCCGTGAAGGACGAACAGAACAGTGAAGCAAACCAGATAGCACCATCCAAGAAAGCGATAGGGCTTGAGGCGCTGGGAGAACAGGAAGGCGAACAAGCCGGCCAGCCAGATTGGAGCGGTGAAAGGATGGACGAGCAACGTCTGCTCAAGGAAATATCTGGGAAAGGGAAGGACGACGTCGCGGCCTTCGGCGCGAATGTTGTGCATCAGTTGAAGAAACGGCCAATCATAGTGTGCGTTCCAGATCAGGTTGGGAAGAAAGAGGAGAAACGCGGCCAGCCCGCCGATCCAGATCCACGGATTGAGAAACGTGCGGCGCTGCGCGGTGAGCAGCAAGCCCACGGCGATGCCGAAACCGAATAAGGCGATGGTGTACTTCTCTTCCATTCCAAGCCCGGCGAAGACGCCGAACCAGAGCCAATAGCGGGGATTGTCACGCTTGATGGCGAGGATGGCAAAGTAGGCGCAGCCCATCCAGAGATTGGGCTCGAGGCAGTTAGTGCCGAGCAGGCTGCCGTTGGAGAGATATTGCGGCGCTATGACAACAGTGATGGCGCTGAGCAGCAGGGCGAAGCCCCGTCCGCCGAATTCGCGGGCCAGGACGGCGGTTTGCACGACGAGGAGAGACGACGCCAGCGCGGGAATGAAGCGAATGCTGCGAAGTGAGTCTCCCAGGATAGCGCGGTTGATGTGGATGAGAAACGGGATGAGCGGCGGTTGGTCAACGTATCCCCAGGCAAGGTGATCGCCGCAGGAGATGTAATCGAACTCGTCGCGAAAGTAGCCGTAGCGGTTGTTGAAATAGATGTGGAAGAGCAACTTGGCGAGGGTGATGGCCCAGATGATTGCCATACCGCTGGCCAGGAATGAGTGATGGCCGCGCCTGGCCGGCGGTAGAGATAGAGATGAAGATGGGCTAGCCATGAGCGTAAAAGCATAACGGAAGGCCGAGGAATCTGTCATCGGGCGACTCAGCGCTCCCCAACCCGAACACGCAGACGGACCGGTGGTCGAAAGTGCCGCAAACGAAGGTAACGTTCCCTATTGATTACCTATTCTTGGCGCATACGCGCTTGTGATAACTTTGGCATTACCGCATATTCAACAGGTTTGAATAAGGTTTTAAGGACACGTGTCTTCGCCGATTCGCAAACCGGGCATCCACATCGCGTGGACGACGATCACCTACCGCAGTGTGGCGCTGCTGATCATTGCCGGCCTGGCGGTGGTGTTGATCGGGATACGGCTGACCTTCCCGCAATTTGCGGAGAACAGCATCAAGGCAGCTGGAGGCGTGGCCGATAAAGCGTTGGAACGCGTAGCCGGCATGGCGCCCGCGGCGGGACACGGCGTCTCGACGGCGCAGCAGGCGCACTTTACGGCGCTCGATGGCACAGTGCGCGTGAAGAAGGGCAACGGCAACAGCTGGGTCGCGGCGGACTACAACATTCCGCTGGAAAAAGGCGACGTGGTCCAGACCGGATCGGAAGGTATGGCGAAGGTGGTCTTCAACGACGGCACCAGCTATACCGTCAAGCAGGATTCGCTTATCGTGATTGAAGAGAATTCCGCCAACGATCAGCAGCAGACGAACGTGGCTGTGGCAGTGAGCACGGGAACTGTGGATCTTTCAACCGCGACTTATTCCCAGGGATCGAAATCGCAGGTGATCGTGTCTGGTGCGACGGCATCGCTGGCGCCGGATTCGGCGGCGCAGGTTCGCAACGATCCCAAGGCGGATCAACACGAAATTCTGATGAAGAAGGGCGCCGGCGAAGTCACGCGCAATGGAGAAACAGTGCAGTTGGCCAACTGGGAAAGAGTCAGCTTCCAGGCAGCACAGCCGCACTTGGAGAAAGAGAAAGGGACCGGACCGCCAACCCCGATTTCTCCGGCAAACATGGCGCCTCTCTTCACTTCCGGGGAGGCGACCAAGGATGTAGAGTTTTCCTGGACGCCGATGGCGAACGCAACCGCTTACCGCCTGCGAATCTCGCGCAACCCATACTTTTCCTCAACCCTGGTTGACAAAAAGGTAGATACCGCGGATGTTACGGTTACAAGCCTCGGCGAAGGAGCCTATTACTGGGCGGTGCAATCGTATGATGCGTCGGGGAAGGAGTCGGTGGAGAGCGAAAAGAACCGCTTCACGATCATTCCCAAAGGAAAACAGACAGAGGCCATTGCCCTCGATCTTGATCCCTTCATTCAGCATGGACACATCATTGAAGTAACGGGAAAGACGCAGGTTGGAGCACGGGTGATGGTGAATGGACGGGAAGTCCCGATGGTATCGGGCGACGGATCGTTCCATTATTTCACCCCGCCGCTTACGCCGGGCGAAGCCGTGATTACAGTGACGGCGCAAACGGCGCAGGGCGGGGTAAATACGCAGCAGAAGAAGATCATTATTCAGTAAGGTACGCGTGGGAGTCTTATTTAAACAGTCGCCGGTCTTCGGTCGTTGGCCGCAAAGGGCCGAAGACCGAAGGCCGACGACAGCGGAGCGGAAGGCAGAGTACGTCCATGTCAAACAATAACGGATTTCATTCATCGCGTTCTCACAACCTCAGGTCGTTATTCAGCCTGTTCTCGAGTGATCTGGCCATTGATCTGGGCACGGCGAACACTCTCGTCTACGCGCGCGGCAAAGGCATCGTGGTCAACGAGCCCTCGATTGTCGCCATCAATAAGAACACGGGCGAAGTGGAGGCCGTCGGCAAAGAAGCGAAAGAGATGCTGGGCCGCACGCCGGGCAACATCGTGGCCATCAAGCCTATGAAGGATGGCGTGATCGCCGACTTCAAAGTCACTGAGAAGATGCTGAACTACTTCATCCAGAAGGCACACAACCGCAAGATGCTGGTGCATCCGCGCATCGTGATCGGAGTGCCGTCCGAGATCACGCAAGTGGAAAAGCGCGCGGTTATGGATTCGGCCTATCGCGCCAAGGCCAGCGAAGTGCACCTGGTGGAGCAGGCTATGGTGGCGGCAATTGGCGCCGGGCTGCCGATTACGGAACCCAGCGGCAACATGGTGGTTGACATTGGCGGCGGCACGACGGACATCGCGGTGATCTCGCTGAGCGGTATCGTCTACTCGCGCTCGGTGCGGATGGCGGGCAATCAGATGGATGAAGCCATCATGAATTATCTGAAGAGGAAATATAACCTGCTCATCGGCGAGCGCACCGGCGAGCAGATTAAAATGGAGATTGGCTCGGCCCACCAGCTCGACAAGCCGATGACCATGGAAATTAAAGGCCGCAATCTGATCGAAGGCGTGCCCAAGACCATCACAGTGGATGATGGCGAAATCCGCGAGGCGTTGAGCGAGTGCGTGTCAACGATTATGAATGCGATTCGCGTGGCACTGGAGCGCACGCCGCCGGAACTCTCGGCCGACATCAGCGACCGCGGCATTGTGCTGACCGGAGGCGGAGCGCTGCTGAAGAATCTGGACAAGCGCATCCGCGAAGAAACGGGGCTGCCGGTGTCCATTGCCGACGATCCGTTATGCAGCGTGGTGCTGGGCACGGGCAAGATGCTCTCGGACTTCAAGCTGCTGAGAAAAATCTCTATTGAGTAAGATCGAGTCCCGAGTTGCGAGTCCCGAGTTCCTACTTACAGACAGAGACGCGAAGCGTTCGTGGTTTTTCTCGGGACTTGGGACTCGGGACTCGCAACTGAAGTTATGGAAACCGTTCTCGGCCGTTACCGCAACCTGACCATCCTGGTAGGAGTACTGTTTCTGCAGGTTCTGGGGCTGGCGGTGCAGGTCAAACGCAGCGGAGACGCGCAAAGCACGCGGCTGATCCGCATCTGGGCGGTGGAGGCGATTTCTCCCTTCGAGCGCGGGCTGCTCTGGGTACAGAACGGCAGCGGCAATCTCTGGCACAACTATTTTTTCCTGCGCGGAGTGCGCGCCGAGAACCGCGAACTCAAAGACAAGATCGAAAAGATGGAACTGAAGGAGGTGCGGCTGAGCGAAGACGCCGCCCAGGCGCACCGGTTGCAATCCCTTCTGGCTTTCAAGGAGCAGTTCATCGAAAAAACGGTGGCCGCACAGGTGATCGGATCGGGCGGCAGTGACCTTTCGCGAATCATCTACATCGACAAAGGCAAGAATGATGGCATCAAGCCAGATTTGGCGGTGATTACCACCGGCGGCATCGTGGGCAAGGTGTTGCAGGTTTATCCGACAACGTCCCAGGTGCTGATGATCAATGATCAGAGCAGCGGCGTGGGAGCGATGCTCGAGAAATCGCGGTTGCAGGGCGTGGTGCGCGGAACTCCGAACGGCGAACTGATCCTGGAACGAGTGATGAGTGACGAACAAGTGACCGTTGGAGAGACAGTTCTCAGCAGCGGCGGCGACCAGATTTTTCCCAAGGCGCTTCCGTTGGGCACGGTGAGCAAGGTCAGTCCGGGGCGAGAGATGTTTCTGAACATCCTGGTGAAGCCCGCCGCGGACCTGAGCCGGGTCGAGGAAGTGCTGGTCGTAACTGAAAAGCAGGAACGGGAACCGGTCGCCGACACCAGTGTGAGAGTGCGCGCGGCGGATATTCTGGCGCAGCGGCTGCCCTCGGTTCCAGACAAACCCGCAGCGGTTGCGGGGGCGAATCCGGCGAGCCATGCTGCTGCGAGCGGCACCACGGGGCAGGGCGCCGAGCCAGGAGCTGGTACGAAGCCGCAGCCGAACAACTCGGTTAAACCTTTGACTGCAACTACAACCAGCGGTGACGTTCTTAAGAAAGTTGTACAGAAGCCGGCTGCCGCCGATGGTGTTACAAATAGCGGCTCTGTCAGTGAAGGGTCGAGCGCGGCCTTGAGCCCCGTGAGCACCGCTTCGAAAGTCACTGCAAAACCTGCGATCCCTGCTGTGAAATCCGCTGCCGCGCCAGCTAAGCCCGCCACGCTGGAGGCTACGCCACCGACCACCCAGCCCAAGCCTGCGGCGGCGCAGCCCACCCCCCAACCTCCAGCCACTGAAGACAGTCCCCACTAGCGTGCCCATCACTTACACATCAGGCGAGCAGATTGAGGTTTACCGGTTCAGCATTCCGGTGACGGTGGGCGTTCCGTTGCTGGCTCTGTTTTTGCAGGCATTCTTGCCCAGACGGTTGCCGTTCTTCTCCGTATTCGACTTGCCTTTGCTGGTAACGATCTTCTTTGCCATGGCGCGCCGTAATCCCATTTCCGGGCTGTTGACCGGCGCGGCCATCGGGCTCGTGCAGGACATGCTGGGACCTTACCCGATCGGAATTTATGGAATAGCCAAGACGGTGGTTGGCTACGGGGCATCGTCGCTGGGAGCCAAGCTCGACGTGGAGAATGTGGGTGCCCGGTTCCTGATCACCATGGGCTTCTACCTGGTTCACGCCGCGGTCTATTTCACCGTAGCGCGAGGCATGGTGAATCTGACGCTGAACTGGAGTTGGAGCCGCGGAATCCTGGCCGGTCTGGCGAATGCGGTGGTAGGCGTAGCGTTGTATTTTGTGCTGGATAAGTTTAAGCAGAGAACGTGAAAACCGTCGTTGGTCGTCGGTCGTTGGTCGTTCGCCAAGCCCGCCTTCCGGAACCTCTCCAAAGATCTATGGCAGCACTTCCGTTACTGACTACGGCACATCGTGCGGTGTCATTCGGTTTTCCTCGGATTACAATAAAACTACCGAAGCCAGCCAACGACCAACGACGAACGACCAACGACGAACGACCAACGACTGATTTATGTTCGGACGCGACGACAAAGTATCGGCAATCCGCTTGACGGCGGCACAGTACGGGATCCTCGCCATTTTTTTGGTGCTGGCTTACGGATTGTGGCGCTTGCAAGTCATGCAGACCGATCTGTACGCCACGCTGGCCGAGAAAAACCGCATTCGCAATGTCCCCATCCTTGCGCCCCGGGGCAAAATTCTGGATCGCGAAGGGCGCGTGATTGTCGATAACTATCCATCGTTCTCAGCGCTGCTACTGCGCGATTCCACGCGCGACCTCAATGCCGACGCGGACTTGATCGCGCAAGGCTTGCACCTGGACCCGAACGAAGTGCGGTCCAGAATCCGCCACTTCGCTTCCATGCCGCAATACCAGCCGATCTTTCTGAAAGAAGACATCACGCCGGATGAGTTGGCATTTATCGACGCGCATCGCAATGAACTGCCCGAGTTGGACACGATTATGGCGCACCGGCGCTTGTATCCCCGCAACGGGTTCATGGCGCACCTGATCGGCTATGTGGGCGAAGTGACCGAAGACATGCTGAACCAGCCGCAGTTCGAACTTTATAATCCCGGCGATGTGGTGGGAGTTTCCGGAGTGGAGCGGCAATACAACACAGTATTGACGGGTAAGAACGGGGCCCGGCGGGAGGTGGTGAACAGCCATGGCCGCCCAGTAGGCGACCCGCTTGCGCAAACCGATGCGGTCCCTGGAAGACAGTTGAAGCTTACGGTCAACATCGATTTGCAGATCGCTGCGGAAGAGGCGCTGGAAGGGAAGAACGGCGCAATCGTGGCGATGGACCCGCGGACCGGAGAAATTTTGGCCATGGTGAGCAGGCCGGCCTTCGATCCCCAGAGCTTTTCAGTGCGCGTGTCGCGCGATCAGTGGAACAAGCTGGTTAACGATGAAAATCATCCGCTGTTGAACAAAGCAATTCAGGCGCAATTGGCGCCCGGTTCCACGTTTAAGATCATCATGGCAACGGCAGGGTTGCAGGAAGGCATTGCGCAGGACCTGCATGTGAACTGCACCGGCGGCGGCATATTTTACGGCCGCTACTTCAAATGCTGGATCTCGGCCCGCCATCAGACGCACGGCGCGGTGGACATTGTGAAGGGCATCTACCAGTCCTGCGATGTGTTCTTCTACACTCTGGGCGAAAAGCTGGGAATCGACCGTATTGCGAAATATGCTACCGCGTTGGGCCTGGGGCAGAAAACCGGGATCGATTTGCCGCAAGAAGTGAGTGGCGTCATGCCCTCGGAGCAGTGGAAGATCCGCAACTTCAAGCAGAAATGGTTTGCGGGAGAGACGATTTCAGTGAGCATTGGGCAGGGCGCGGTGGCGGCGACACCCATCCAGATGGCGCGGGCGTTTGGCGCGATTGCCAGCGGAGGCCGGCTGGTGCGTCCGCACGTGACCAATCCCACGGATTTGCCGCCGGGCATGGTTCCAGCGCAGAGCGTTCCGGACGAGGTGACGATTCCCATCGACCCCAAGAATTGGGAAATCATTACTGATGCTATGGCGCAGGTGGTCAGCCCGGTGGGAACGGCGGGGGCCTCGGCGATCAAAGGCGTGGATATGGCCGGCAAAACCGGCAGCGCTCAAACCATCAGCAATGCCCTTAAGGCCAAGATGAGCGCCAGCGAGAAATCCAAGTACAAAGACAACGGCTGGTTTGTGGGAGTTGAACCGCGCCGCAATCCGGAGATCGTGGTGTGTGCCTTGTTTGAAGAGGGCGAGCACGGATCGCTGGCGGCGCACGTCGTTTCTGACGTGATCAAAGCGTACGTGGAGAAGCAGCGGCGCCAACCCACGAAAATGGCGGCAACGAAGAGCGCAGGAAACGCGGAAATCGGCGCGGTGTGGACCGTGCCGGATGAGGATGGCGGTGAACAGAACCTGCAGGGCGGCCACTTCTTCCTGGATATAGCGAAGCGGCCCCTGGCGGCGCTGACGGCAGCGCCGGGAATGGGGCCGAGGGATTAGGCGATTGACGCTGCGTGGGTGGAACGCCCACGCGACAGCCGGCGGGACGCCGGCGCTACAACTGAGACCTGAGAACCGAGAACTGCTTTCTGATGGCACGCTACGTTTCATTCCGCGACTTCGACTGGCTGCTGCTGGTCTTTGTGCTCATGATCTGCGGGCTGGGGGTGATGGAGATTCATAGCGCCACCCTGCATACCAAGTTTGCCGGGTCGCACGTCAAGCAGGTTTACTGGATATTGGGCGGAGTGGGGGCGATGTTCATAGTCAGTGCCATTAACTATCAGATTCTGCTGGATAGGATCCACTGGTTTTACATCGCGGGAGTTGCCTCCCTGATGGCAGTACTCGTGTTTGGACAGAAGTACCTCGGGGCGCGGCGTTGGATCAAGATGCCCGGAGGAAACCACTTTCAGCCCTCCGAGTGGGTGAAGCTGATCCTCATCCTAGCCGTGGCAAAGTATTTTGCCGAACTGCGGCATCGCGACCTCTCGTGGCCGGATTTTATTAAGGCCGGAGCCATCGTCGGCGTTCCAATGCTGATGGTGTTAGCTCAGCCCGATCTGGGCACGGCGCTGACCTACGTGCCGATCGCCATCATGGGGGTCTTTCTCGGGGGAATGCAATGGAAACAGGGATTGGTCGTAGTACTGCTGGCAGCGATAGGCATAGGGGCGGTTTTCTTCGTCCCGCGGGTTCACGTTTTGAAGTCCTACCAGAAGCAGCGGCTTACCAGCTTTATCGATCCCGAGAACGATCCGCAAGGGTCGGGGTACCAAGTTGAGCAATCCAAGATTGCGGTAGGGTCGGGCGGTTTGTGGGGCGGGAAGGGCTCGCAAACACACGGGGCTTTCCTTCCAGTCCCGCAAACGGACTTTATTTTCGCGGCTTTTTCCGAGGAGCATGGATTCGTGGGCGCGCTGGGGGTTCTGCTGTTATACTTCATAGTGCTGATGCGTTTGACCCAGAACGCGCAGACAGCGCCCGACCGCGCTGGCACGTTCGTGGTGATGGGTGTGGTGGCTGTGCTTAGCTTCCATATCCTGGTCAATGTCGGCATGGTGGTCGGTTTTATGCCGGTCACCGGAATACCCCTGCCGCTGATGAGTTACGGTGGGTCTTCTGTGTTGTTCATGTTCCTGGCGCTGGGGATGGTTATGAACGTTCGTATGCGCCGCTTTGTGAACTAGCTGGGGCCAAATAAGAGAGCCAGCTAAGGGAACAGGCTTATTAAGCCAGGTTCATGAGTCTTGAACTGATGCTTGAGACAGGAAGTTTGGCACAGGAAGACGGCAGGAGCACTTGCTGCGCCAGGGGGCGCAGCCCCAAAAATATCGATCGCCCTCGCGTTAAGGGGGCATTTCACCGGCTGTCGAGCAGTCGAAGGCCGGGCAGGATTGAAGCTAGAGCGCTGCTGGCAGGGTAACGGCCCCCCGACCGGAAACGGTCTGAGAGTGCGGTCACAACCCGGCAGACGCAAAGCGAAACAGTGCAAAAGATACCCAAGCTTGTGCAGCGGATTCGGTTCGGGAGAAACCTCCCCAACCCCAGCCGTCCCCCACGCGGGGCCAGCTTCGCGACGCTCCATCCTCCCATTTCCTTCCTCGGTCGGCGCCGGTAAACCCGTCCGGCTTTCTCAAGCCAGCGGGACCGGAGTCTACATGAACAAAGAGTTGTTTGTTTCTTCCACGCCGCACGAAACCAAAGTCGGCCTGGTGGAAGACGATCTGCTCGCGGAAATCTACCTCGAGCGCGAAAATGAATACACCTTAGCCGGCTCCATCTACAAAGGTCGCGTGACCCGCGTCCTGCCCGGCATGCAGTCCGCCTTCGTCGACATCGGCCTGGAGCGCGATGCCTTCCTCTACGTTTCCGACTTTATGGAGTTGGAAGAGCACGACGAGGATTTGACCGATGCGGTGCCCGCGAATCGCGGAGTGCAGGACCTCCGGCCAGCGGCACCAGCAGACCCGACAGGGCCAGCGGCCAGCGACGCGGCCGAGCCGGAAGCAAGCTTCGGGGACAATGGCAGCCAGGATTTTGTCGAGACCGAAGAACCGACGGCGGAGGGTCAACCTCCGATCACAACCGCGCCGGACACTTCCGCTGGAGCAATCTCTCAAGACCGCGAGCGCGGAGGCTGGCGGGGACGCCGCCGCCGTCGTGGCGGCCGCCGCGATGGACACCCCGATGGAAGGGATCGCGGCCCAGACCCGCGCTTTACCCGGCCCGAAAGTCCTCCAACTCCGGCCGCTTACCCTCCAGCGCCCCCGCGCTCGCAGGAATCGGGACGAAGCCAGTTTGGACCGCCCGCGGGATATCAGCCGATCCTGTTGCCGGGAGAATCGATCTCTAAATACCGCGGATTAGCGTCCACGCCGATGGTGCAGGAACGGCGTTCGCAGGATGCCGGAGCTGAGATGAGTTCCATGCACGCCGCAGAACCTGCCGTACCGTTGGCTGCGACTTTTCCGGATGATGAACCGATCTTCGCGAGTTCCAATGAGAGCGCCAGCGCCGTAGCGGCCACTCCAATGGCAGAAACATCGCATCAACAGCAGGAGGACTCACGACAATCCCAACAGGACCAAAGGGAGGTGGTTGCGGCTTCATCGGCGTCAACCTCAATGGACCGGAAGCGCGAATTCCGCCGCCAAGAAATGGCGAGCGCTGCGGTTGAGGCTCCTGCACAAGAATTCGTCGAAGAAGAAGAGGAAATGGTCGCGCATCAACCCGAGCCCACCGCGCCTGCGGTGCGCGAGCCGGAAGCCCCGGTTTTTGCCGCGCCCGGCACGCTCGAAGAAGAAACCATCGACGAAGAAGAAGCGGACGCGGTCCCTTACGAACAATCGTCCGACGAGGGCTTCGAAGAGTTTGAAGAAGAGACGCGCGCGGCCGGCCAGATTGCCGAAATCCGCGCAACAGTGGACGAGATCCACATGTCGTCTCTAGCCGAAGCCGGCGTGGAACCATCCGCTGAGGAGGCCGCGGCCCAAAGCGAGGAAGATTCCGAGGAATTGGAATTGGAAGAAGCCCAAGCCCAGGCCGAGGCTCTGCTCGCCGCCGAAGCTGGCGGCACCGGCGCCGCAGATGCCCGCGCCGAGGTTCGCGCTCCAGCAGGAACGGCCGGTTACACGCAGCGCGCTCCGCGTCCGCGGCCGGGTTACGACCGCCGTGGTGGCGGACGCCGCGGTGGTGGCCGCCGCTTCCCCCGCCGCCAATCGTCGCAGGAAGTTCCGAAGATTTCCGACTTGCTGAAAGAAGGCCAGGAAATCCTGGTTCAGATTGCCAAGGAGCCCATCGGCAAAAAAGGCGCGCGCATCACCAGCCACATCGCGCTGCCGGGGCGCTTCCTGGTTTACATGCCCACCGTGAACCATACCGGAGTCTCGCGCAAGATCGCGTCCGACGAGGAACGCCAGCGCCTGAAGCGCATCGTGATGAGCGAGCGCGACAACGGTCACGGAGGCTTCATCGTCCGCACCGCCGCTCAGAACGCGAGCGAGGACGAACTTCGCGCCGATATCCGCTTCCTCAAAGGCCTGTGGAACGACATCAAGAGCCGCGCCGAAGCCTCTAAGCCGCCCGCGCTGATCTACCATGACCTCAACGTGGTCGAGCGCGTGCTGCGCGATCAGGTCACGAGCGATTTCTCCGTGATCTGGGTCAACACCGAGGCTGAGTACGAGCGCATTCTCCGCTTCTTCAACCGCTTCCAACCGGGGCTGGTCAAGCGGGTGAAGCTCTACACCAAAGAGACGCCGCTGTTCGAGCAGTTCGGTCTGAAAGAAGAGATGGACAAGGCGCTCAAGTCGAAAGTCTGGCTGAAGAGCGGCGGCTACATCGTCATCAACCAGACCGAGGCGCTGGTCGCCATCGACATCAACACCGGCAAATACGTGGGCAAAACTTCGCGCCTGGAAGACACCATCGTCAAAACCAACGTGGACGCGATCAAGGAAATCGTCCGCCAGATTCGCCTGCGCGACCTGGGCGGCATCATCATCATCGACTTCATCGATATGGACGAGCGCCGCAACCGCCAGCGCGTGATGCAGGCTTTAGAAGAGGAACTCCGCCACGACCGCGCCCCGTCGAAAGTTCTGCAGTTCAACGATTTCGGCCTGGTCGCCATTACCCGCAAACGGGTAAAGCAATCCCTGGAACGGACCATTGGCGCACCCTGCCCGTATTGCCAGTCCACGGGATACGTGAAATCCTTGACGACGATTTGCAACGAAATCTATGTCGAGATGCGCAAGATCGCCAAGCATCTGGAGCACGAAGACGTAATGCTGCGCGTGAATCCCGACGTAGCCAAAGAGTTGAAAGCCAACAACGGCCGCCTGCTGAACGAGATGGAAGAGCTAACCAAGCGCACCATCATCGTGAAGAGCGACCCCGCGCTGCACCAGGAGCAGTTCGATATTAACTAGCTGCTGGCCACAAGCCGTCAGCAAGAAAATGTGGGGCAGCAGGCTCGGCCGTCCCCCGGGTCGATGCGCGCGTCAGAGTGTACGCGAGACAATTTGGAGGAGCATCCGGCAGCAAATAGCGTTCTGTAAGAACTGACACGCGCTTAGTCTGGAATCGGGGCGGACGGAACGACCTTTAGCTATTTCCTTCACTCCTGGAACAGGGAACCTCTCGAGTTTGTCTCGTATGGGAAATGGCATTTTCAAGTTCCAAATACCACTGTATAATTACATCTATGACAACCACGTTGACTCTGGACAAAGCCGGCCGAGTCGTTCTCCCCAAGCCCGTTCGCGACGAAATGCAACTCCGCGCCGGCGATTCCCTGGAACTGGAAAGCTCGGAAGATCGCATCGTGCTCCGCCCGCGACGGGGAGGAGTTGGGCTGCACCAGAAACAAGGGATTTGGGTCTTCGGCGTCGGGGAGCCAATCCCCGCCGGAGCTACCGACGAAGTCCTGCGACAGATTCGCCGCGAGCGCGAACTGAGCTTCATGGGAAATCCCCCTACGCGCCGCCCACGACGGAAGAAATCCCGGTGAAACGGTTCTTCGACACCACAGTCCTGGTTGCGGCGCTCCTGCCTGGCCATCCCCACCATGCCCGCAGCTTCCCGCTATTTGTGTCTGCAACGCGCAAGCAGGCGGCTTGTGCGGCCCATAGCTTGGCGGAAGCGTACTCAACCTTCACCCGTTATCCCGGAAAAGAGCGGATGAGTGCCGAAGCCGCAAGCTTGGTTCTGCAAGGAATCGAGCAGCGGCTTACCCTGGTCTGGCTTGACGCCGATGAGTACTGCGCCTCCCTCCGCCGCATGGCACAGCAGGGAATCGTAGGCGGTGCAGTTTATGACGGTCTGGTCGCGGCATGCGCCCTTAAGGCAGGCGCGGACCATCTCTACACGTGGAATGTGCACCACTTCGATCTGCTCGGCGCGGAGGTAAAAAAGCTGGTAACGATGCCGCCGGCGGTTTAGCTTACAAGTGTGTTTACATAAAGCCCACTCATATGGCACACTAGATTACACATTATGCCTCGACGCGCCCACATCCTCCTGCCCGAGGACCTTCTTCAGGAGATTGACGCCCTCGTCGGTCCTCGCGGGCGCAGTGCCTTTCTGGTGGAAACGGCTCGCAACGAAGTGCGCCGCCATCGGCTGCTGCAGTTCCTCAAGAGCAAGGATCCGGCCTGGAAGGACGAGGATCATCCTGAACTGGCCGCCGGAGCAAGTACCTGGGTACGAAAACTGCGCGCCGAGAGCGAGGTTTCCCGCCGGCGCAAGAACGATTACGAAAAGAAGAAACGCGATCGAAACTGATGCGCCTGCTGCTCGACACCTCCGTCTTGATCGATGCTCTCCGTCTTCGCCATCGCCGCCGCGAACTGCTCGCCGAACTCGTGCACGCGGGACACACGCTGGCCACCTCAGCCTTGAACATCGCCGAGGTCTACGCCGGAATGCGGCCGGACGAGGCTCCCAGAACCGAGGCTCTCCTCAGCGCCTTGGATTGCTACGAGTTGACGGGAACGGCGGCCCGCCACGCTGGAGCCTTGAAACAACAATGGGCCCAGAAAGGCCGCACTCTGGCCTTGGCCGACATGGTCGTTGCTGCTATCGCTTTGCAGCGTGGGTGCACCCTGATGACCGACAATCGCAAGGATTTCCCGATGGAAGAATTAAACAAATTCGATCTGCCGCGAGGGTAAGGCGAACGAGGTCTTGACGCCAGTACGGTTCTCAACCTAAACTGTAGCATTCAACTGGGCTCTTTGACACCCCGCTTCACCCGCCTAACTCCTTACGGCTCAAGATTTTACCCGCAAGTTGTTGAGCCCCATAGATTAAATTCGATTTTGGCGCCAAGCCGGTCATTCCAATAGACCGGGGGGAGGGGGTATACCGATTAGTTATAACAAAGTAAACGGCATATTCCCAAAGCGGGAAGAATAAATTCCGGAACTGGATCACCACCGGAAACGAGGGAACCAGAAACTGAGAACTGAGAACTGAGAACTGAGAACTGAGAACTGAGAACTGAGAACTGAGAACTGAGAACTGAGAACTGAGAACTGCTCCTAGCTCCCGGGATGAGCCAGAGCCTTTACAGCAAGATCAGACCGGACGCGTAGTTTCTGCACCGTTTCGTGAACCGCGTTGGCGGATGCATCGCTTCCGGCCGCTTTGGCGACGGTGACAGCTTCTTCCGTCGTTGAGCTGGCGATTTCGAGCAGGACCACCAGCGCGTCCGCATGCAGCTTCCACAGCGAGGACATGCTCTGGCTGCGTTTGAGTTCTTCGAGTTCCGTGTTGACGCGCGCGATGCACGAAACCAGCCGAATCAGAGTTCGCGCAACGTCGGCGCGAGGGCTTTTCTCCTCAAGAAAGCTGGCGTTGTAAGCATCGGCTTCAGCAGTGGTAAGCGTCAGATTGAAGAAACGCATGGGCACAATCTGGCGATACTTAGGATCGGCCACGCGGACAAAGACGCGGATCGATTCCTCGACGCGGCGCAGTTTACCTTCTTCGGCAGAGATTTGTTGCGCCGTAATGACGGGCGGCTGAAAGGCCTGAGCCGGAGCGGGTGCTTTCCCAGCGGCAACTCGGGCCGTTTTGGCAGCCGCCGCCGATCCGCCGGAAGATTTAGTCGTGCTTCCAGCAGCGGGTGCAAGCAACGATTTTCGAATTGGCGGCCGACGGTCCAGTTCTTTTTTCAACTTCGAAACGCGACGGAATTTTTCCAACGCGCTGCCGTAATCGGCCTGGAGCATTTCTTTCTGCTCGATCGCGGCGACATGATCGACAGTGACTTCCACGCCGTCCACGGTACTGAGAATGCTGCCGCCCATTTCGTCGAGCGCCTGGGCGAATTGTTTGATCTCGCCCAGAGCCTTGGTGAAGAGTTCATCAAAGCGCGCGCCGAACGCGGCGTTGTGCGCGGCAACCGTTGCCAGCACTCCGGGATGGTAGAACGAAGAATCGAGCCAGCGCTTCAGTTCGCGCACGCGGGAGACGATCCCGGAATCGATGAGCGAGTTAAAATCGCGATAGCGGGCAATTTCCTCCCGCAACGGATCAAAGTTGCGCAGCAGTTGCACGTGCTCTTCCGGAAGCGAAGGAACGTCGGTATCGGCAAGAATCTCTATCAGGGCAATTTCGAAGGGAGAAAGCGGCAGCGATCCGTCGAGTCCGTAACCATGCTGCTGCCACTGCCCGTGAACGCGAGGATGGCGATACAGAAAAGTTGCGATGAGATCGGTCTTATCGCGGTTGATGTCGCTGGGCTCGCGGCGCCGCACGAAGTAACGCAGCAAAGCCTCGGCGACTTCCGAATCCGTATCCGGAGTGAGCGCCTGGCGCAGCATCGCAGGCGTGATCGCCATATCGAGCACATGCAGCCAGCGATACATCCGGGAAAGAGTTTCCGGAAGGTTCTCGGAGTGACGGAGCGAGACCTCGTCGAGCCCGCTCGGAATGGGCACGTCGCCGCCGAGCGAGTCGAGCATCAGCTTTTGATAAAAACCCTGGACGGTCGCCAGGATTGCCAGCTCAAATTTAAGATCCTCGGCCAAGAAACGCTCCGCGCGCGGGATTCTCCTCATCGTTGAGGGAAATCTTTACTGCTGTTCAAGTAAAGACGAAAGTCACCAGCGCCGCAAGTTACCAGCGGAACGAGACCATTACGCTTCACCGCCGCTTTCCGGAAGTGCATGGCCTTTCGAGCAGGGCAAGAGATGAGCTAGAAAACCACGGTTTTATTGCCGTAGAGGAGAACTCGATTTTCGACGTGCCGGCGAACGGCCCGCGAGAGGACGACTTTCTCAAGATCGCGGCCTTTGCGGATGAGATCATCGACGGTGTCGCGGTGGGAGACGCGGACTACGTCCTGCTCGATGATGGGACCGTCGTCGAGGACTTCGGTGACGTAATGGCTGGTCGCGCCGATCAACTTCACGCCGCGCTCGAATGCTTGATGGTATGGCCGTGCGCCAATGAAAGCCGGAAGAAATGAATGATGAATATTGATGATGCGCTGCGGATAGCGGTTGACGAAATCGTTGGAGAGAATCTGCATGTAGCGGGCGAGCACCACGAAGTCAGCATTGTGCTCTTCGATTAGCGAATGGATTTGTTCTTCAGCCTGCCGCTTGTTGTCTTTGGTGATCGCGATGACGGTGTAAGGGATTTTGTAGAAGTCGGCGATGGGTTGGTTGTCGGGGTGATTGGAAATGATCAGCGGAATCTCGCAAGCGAGTTCGCCGCTCTGGTGGCGGTAGAGGAGATCGACGAGGCAGTGATCGTACTTCGAAACCAGGATGATCATGCGCGGGCGATGCCAGGAGAGCGCCAGCCGCCACTTCATCCGGAACTTTTCGGCGATCGGTGAAAAGTGCTTGCTGAAGTCAGCGAGGTCGTTATCGGCGAGATCGATGTCGAAGTCTTTGGGGTCGAACTCGACGCGCATTAAGAAGAGGCCGGACTCTTCGTCGGCGTGTTCGTCAGCGTGCAGGATGTTACCGCCGTGACGGTAGACGAAGTCGGCGATGGTGGCGACTTCACCTTTCGCGTCGGGGCAGGAGATGAGGAGGATGGCGGAGTTTTTCATCGTAGCGCCGCCGTCCCGGCGGCTGTCGCGGCGGCGTTCCGCCGCCGCAGCGAGAGCCGGACGCTCTCGCGACAGCCGGCGAGACGCCGGCGCTACTTCTTCAAGCGCTTCACAATTTCTTTCGCTGCATTCGCTCCCGACCCTCCAGTCGATCCTGCGCCGGGATGCGTGCCGCTGCCGCAAAGATAGAGGTTTTCAATCGGAGTACGGTAGCGGGCCCAGTCCAGCAGCGGACGCATGGTGAAGAACTGGTCGAGGGCGAGGTCGCCGTGGAAAATTTGGCCGCCGGTTAGGCCGTAGGTTTCTTCTAAATCGAGCGGGGTGATGATTTGATGCGTCAGGATTAGTTCCGGCAAATTCGGCGCATACTGTGCGAGCGTTTGCACCACCGTTTGGCCGAGCGCTTTCCGCTGGTCTTCCCAATCGCCTTTGAGTTTGTAGGGCGCGTATTGCATGTAGATCGACATCACGTGCTTGCCGTCGGGCGCAAGCGTGGGATCGGTCAGCGACGGAATCGTCGCTTCGAGGTACGGCGCGCGCGAGAAGTTGCCGTATTTGGATTCGTCGAAGGCGCGCTCTAGATAATCGATCTCGGGGCCGATGTGGATGCGTCCCTTGAGCGCGGTATTGTCTCCGTTCTTAAGCGCGGTGAAATTCGGGAGGGCGGAGAGCGCCAGGTTCACCTTCGCTACCGTGCCGTTGCCGCGGTAGTGCTGCATCTTCTGTACGAAGTCGGGGGAAAGGTGCATGGGATCGGTGAGCTTGAGTAGAGTGCGCTTGGGATCGGCATTGGAGATGACAGCTTTGGCGTTGATTTCTTCGCCAGTGCCGAGCAGCACTCCGGTCGCTGCGCCATCTTTCACGCGAATCTCGATGACTTCGGCTGCGGTGCGAATCTCGACACCGGCTGCTTTCGCAGAGGAAGCCATGGCTTGCGTGAGCGCACCCATTCCTCCGGCGGCGAAAAATGCGCAGCCTGCGGGATGAGAATCTCCCGCTGCGCGGATGAGCAATTGCAGAGCGCTGCCTGCCGACCATGGGCCGAGAAAAGTTCCGAAGATTCCGCGAGCCGCGATCACCGCGCGCAATAATTCAGTTTCGAAATATTCCGCTACCAGATCAGCCACGGCCATCGGCCCCCAGCGCAGAACGCGGTACATGTCACGCTTGCCGAGGTGCCGCAAGGCGCGGCCGGTCTTGAGCATGCCCCAGAGATCGCCGCTGCTGGGGTGGTCGATGTCGGGCGGCGTGGTGGCGAGGACCTCGGCGATTACCTGGCTGATCTTGCCCAAAGACTGTTTGAACTCAGGGTATTTCTTCGCATCTTTTTGGGAGAAGGCGGCGATCGCTTGTGCGGATTTGTTTTCGTCCTGGGAGAGAGACAGGGCGCGGCCGTCGGGCGAGAGTGCGGTGACGCAGGTCTCCGGCGTGATGATCCTCAAGCCATGCTTTTCCAGTTGCATGTCACGGACGATGTCTGGACGGATGGGGCCGGCGGTGTGAGCGAGCGTAGAGCAGCGGAAGCCGGGGTGGAATTCATCGGTGATGGCCGCGCCGCCTACTTGTGGCCGGCGTTCCAGGACCAGGGGTTTGAATCCGGCCTTCGCGAGGTAGAAGGCGGTTACCAGTCCGTTGTGGCCGCCGCCGATGATGACGATGTCGCGTGCGCTGGATTTTCCGTTTGTGTTCATATAGTCAATCCCCCGATGCGCGGGGAGAATGCCTTGCGACACTCTTGCTGAGGGAAAGTGCTGTGGGGTCCTTCGACTGCATTTGTCTCGCGCGAACGCGAGACAAATTTCGCTCAGGATGACAGAGAAGAAGCATGATTACGCGGCTCCCTTGTCTTTGAGGATTTCTAGCGCTGCCAGGCGGCCCGGAGCGCCCATGATGCCGCCGCCGGGATGCGTAGCGGAACCGCACATGTAAAGATTCTGGATGGGCGTACGGAAGCGGGCGTAGCCCGGCGCGGGGCGCAGGAAGAAAAGTTGCTCCAGCGAAAGTTCGCCCTGGAAGATATTGCCTTCGCTCAGTCCCCACTCGCGTTCGAGATCGAGCGGAGTCACGACTTGCCGGTGAAGAATGATGTCTTTGATATTGGGCGCGTACTCGGCGATGGTGTTGACGACGGTGTCGCCGAACGATTCTTTTTGATCATCCCAGTTGAGGCCGGGGCGGAGCTTATAAGGAGCATACTGCACGAAGCAGGAGAGCACGTGCTTACCCGGTGGCGCGACCGACGGATCGGTGAGCGAGGGAATCACCATATCAATGTACGGACGGCGGGAGAAGTTGCCGTACTTGGCGTCGTCGTAGGCGCGCTCCATGTATTCGACCGCGGGAGAGATGGAGATCGCGCCACGCAAGTGCGCGCCGGGGCCGGGGATGGCCTTGAAGTTCGGCAGCGCGTCGAGCGCCATGTTCACTTTGCCGGATGATCCGCGGTACTTGAAGCGGTTGATGTCTTCGAGAAAATCGGCGGGCAAGTGTTCGGCTTCGATGAACTTGTTGAAGGTGAGCCGGGGATCGACGCTGGAAGAAATTGTTTCGGCGTAGATTTCGTCGCCATTAGCTAGAACTACGCCTCTAGCCTTGCCATCTTTGACGATGATTTTTGCGATCGCTGCTTCCGTGCGGATCTCGGCACCCGCTTCTCGCGCCGCGTCTCCAATGGCATTTGAAATTGCGCCGGTGCCGCCGCGCGCGAAGCCCCAGGCGCGGAAAGCGCCGTCGATCTCTCCCATGTAGTGGTGCAGCAGAACGTAAGCAGTTCCCGGCGAGCGCACGCCGAGGAATGTGCCGATGATTCCCGACGCTGACATCGTCGCTTTGAGCACGTCGGTCTCGAACCACTGGTCGAGAAAATCAATGGCGCTCATGGTCATGAGCTGGACCTGGTTGTACTTGTCGTAGCTCGACATGCCCTGGAAGCGGCGTCCGATGAAGAGCAGCTTCATCAGTTCGCGCGGGTTGAGCGTGTTGGGGTCGGGCGGGACCATGCTGAGAATAGGCTTTACGAAGCGGCACATGGCTTGCATGGCTTTGCCGAATTCGTCGTAGGCTTCGGCGTTGACGCGGGAGTGGCGGGCGATCTCGCGATGCGTCTTGCCGTGGTCGTTGACGCGCCATAGGTAGTCGCCGCTGGGCATGGGGGTGAAGGTGCCGTCGAGGGGGAGGATTTCGAGGCCGTGGCGCGGGAGTTCGAGGTCGCGGATGATCTCCGGGCGCAGCAGTGAGACCACGTAAGAGCAGACGGAGAACTTGAAGCCGGGAAAAACTTCTTCGGTGCAGGCCGAGCCGCCGAGAACGTGGCGGCGCTCGAGGACGAGAACTTTCTTTCCGGCGCGCGCGAGGTAGGCGGCGTTGACCAGGCCGTTGTGGCCGCCGCCGATCACGATTACATCGTATGAATTAGCCATAAGCTCTTAGCCTTTAGCTGTTAGCTTGCCGGTTGAGGGTGCGAACGAAGATAGTAGCGCAGTTTTGGGGTGCGCGTATCAGAGTCCGCTGGGTAGGACGCTCCAGCTGCGGAGGACATTCGATAAGATTGGCGTGACTGAGCGCATGGGTGGAGTTGAAGCGCCATTCTATCGGGAACAGGGCGTTTTGTCTGCAAGATCGGCCAGTTGATGCTGGGCTGTTGATACTAAAGACTACGCTTCTTCAGCCTGCGAACGAGGACTGCCACGGTTTGCCACGCTACCGCATTGATGGCAACAGCCGCAAACGCGAGCCGAACGTCTCCGATCAGTATCAACCTGTGAATCCCAAAAGACAGGTAGAGTCCCGGCAGGCCGGGAAGCAGTAGCGCGACTCCCAAAACCAGCGACCAATCGGGGCCGAGGTGCATGGCAAGAATACCTGCGATTTGTATAAGGGCGAAGATGGCCCATGTCCGTCTCATGCCGTTGCCCCGGTTCCTGACTGCGCCAATGCCCCATAATCCTACCAGCACCCTAGTGTTCAAACGTGACTTGTAAACGCTAGGTTCCGATGCGCGGGAGATCCTTCGCTCCGCCTGAAGAACGGCTGCGCTCAGGATGACGCCGCAGACTTAGATTTCCTCAATCAACCTTCCATTCCGTCACACGGGCGTCATCCCGAAGCCCCGCGTTCTCTCCAGCGGGGCGAGGGATCTCCCGCTGATTCGCTGCTGCCGGTTCGGGCTTATATTCATTGCCCCAATCCTTCGCCAAGTCCTCCCAGCGCGGATTCATCGATTTGATGAGCTTTATTTTCTTGCTCCGTCGCCAGCCTTTGATTTCTTTTTCGCGGCTGATAGCGGCATCGGGATAGACGAATTGTTCGTAATAGACGAGACGGGTCAGGTTGTAGCGGCTGGTGAATCCGGGTACGAGTTTGTACTTGTGCTGCCAGACGCGGTGAGGGAGATTGCCCGTGATGCCTGTGTACAGGACCGCGGGTTTGGGGCCGTTGGTCATGATGTAGACGAAGAATTGCTTGGCGGGCCGCATCGTTCTCTTTTACTGGTGTCGGTCTGGACGTGTCTGTGACAGATGAACATAGAGCTGATTTAAGGGAGATCCCTCGCCCCGCTGGAGAGAACGCGGGGCTTCGGGATGACGCCGTCGGGAGGGCTCCGGCGTATAATCCCGCTTCGAGCTAAATTCTTTTCGAGGCTACTCCTTTGCCCATTGGAACCGCGTTTCACGAGAGAACGTTTCCGCTTTGCCACAGTTTGAATTACCGCGAGTGGTCGGGTTACTACACGGTCAGCGTCTATGAGGTGCATCACGAGCACGAGTACAACGCCATCCGCAATGCAGCGGCGCTGATTGATATTTCGCCGCTCTACAAGTATCTGATCACCGGCAAGGACGCGACCCGGCTGGTGAACCGCGTGATCACGCGCGACATCAACAAAGTGAAAGTGGGCCAGGTGATTTATTGCTGCTGGTGCGATGAAGAGGGCAAAGTCATCGACGACGGAACAATTTCGCGGTTGGAGGAAAATGTTTATCGGTGGACGGCGGCCGATCCGAGCCTGCGCTGGTTTCGGCAGAACGGCCTGAATATGGACGTGCAGGTCGAAGACATTTCGGAGAAGGTTGCTGCGCTGGCTTTGCAGGGACCGACTTCAGCGAAGCTGCTGAAATCCGTGGCCGAGGCGGATATTGCAAACCTGAAATATTTTCGCGTAACGCGCGGCAAAATTGCGGGTGTGCCGGTCGATATTTCGCGAACCGGATATACCGGTGACTTGGGATATGAAATCTGGGTGCCGTGGAACGATGCCGCGAAAGTATGGGATGCGTTGTGGGAGAAGGGTAAGCAGTTCGATTTACATGCTGCTGGAATGTTGGCCCTGGATGTAGCGCGCGTGGAAGCTGGGCTTCTGCTCATCGAAGTGGATTATTCGAGTTCAAAGAAGGCGCTGATTCCGTCGCAGAAATATTCTCCATACGAGTTGGGTTTTGGCAAGATGGTGCACCTGGAGAAAGAGAATTTCATCGGCAAGCGGGCGCTGGAGCAGGATGCGAAGAACGGCGTGGCGCGGCAGTTGGTTGGAGTCGAAGTCGATTGGACCGATGTTGAGGCGTTGTATGAGCGATATGGACTGACTCCGGCTGCGCCGAGCCAGGCTTCGCGGGTAGCCGTGCCTTTGTATTCTGGAGAAAAGCAGGTGGGCAAGGCTACGACTACGAGTTGGTCGCCGATCCTGAAGAAGATGATAGCGCTGGCCAGTGTGGAGACCGAGCATGCAAAGTTGGGGACGCAGTTGCAGATGGAGATTACCATCGAGGCGGTCCGCTTGAAGACGAATGGAAAGGTGACTGCGCTGCCGTTCTTTAATCCGAAGCGGAAGACAGCTACGCCGGTTTAGCGGAACCACGGTTTAGCCGAAGCATGGAGTTGCAACCCTTGCGCCAAGCCCATGCTAGTGGGTGGTCGTGGTCGGGGCCGTCTTAGGACTGGTAGCGAGCCCAATCGCCAGTCCACCCAAGGCTCCAGCGAGAATACCCATTAAAACCAGGGCGAGCGCACTTTCCACGATAGTTGCGTGCCCACCAGTTTTTCCACGCCACATAGTCCCTCCTCGATTGGCGGGCCATTGCCCGTTTGTACTCGAAAAATGTTACCGCAGAATGGGTCGGAGTAACCGAAAAAAATAATGCGCGCACTTCCCGGATGGGTATATAGTATGGGCGGTCGGGGAACTGCGCTCAAAGAGATTTGAGTGGTTTTCTGTATGAGTTCAGGAGGGTAGGACAATGAAGCGGGTAGTTTTGATGGTTGTGTTGGCTCTGGCTGTGCCGGTGGCGGCGTTTGCGGGCAATGTGGATTTCACCAACAATTCCGGCACGCTTACGGGAACCTCCGCGGGTCTGACGCTTTCTGGATCTGAACTCACTGCAGTCAGCGGCCTTGGCGGGGGGCTGATCCAGGGCAATTTGGGTACTTTGACTTTTTCCACGGGCGCCCTGACGTCGGGAAGTTTGACGACCGGTGGGACGTTTGCTGGCGGCGGAAGTTTCGTGATTACCGGTAACGGCACCGGCGGCATTCCTAATGGCGTGATCTTCAGCGGTACGTTCAGTGGTCCGGTCACCTGGACTGAGGTAACTTCTGGGCCGAACGGAGCGATCTATTACACGCTGACGGGGGCGATTTCCGGCACCTGGTACAACGGAACCATTGTGAATGGTGCGACCACCCAGATTACCTTCAATGCCGGCAAGAACGGATTCACGGGATCGGTAGGCTTGGGCAGTGGCGACACGGTGATCACTACTGTTCCCGAGCTGGGTACGCTCGGCTTGATGGGAACCGGGTTGGTGGGCCTGGCTGGAGTTGTTCGCCGGAAGTTTAAGCTCTAAGTACCCTCTATATTTTTGCGAAAGCCCCGCGGCACGCGGGGCTTTTGCTTTGCGCCGTGAGGATTGCCAAGCCGAAAGTTTCGGAGCGCGCCCGGTCAGCGCGGAATATAGCTATCGAGGAGGGGCATTACGGTGGAAGTGAAAGGCATAATGCGCTGCTGTGCCGCAGCAGGCGATTCTCCGGGGAGTAATGGAGTCACGAAACGCACCAGGGACCCGTCGCTACGGTTCATGCGAATGGCATCCTTGACCAGATGGTACTTGGCCCAATACTCGCTGGCTACACCGCGATCATGGGCCCAGAACCAATACAACACCAAGCGGCGCTGATCCCCTTTGGAGATGACGTAGCGGTTGGCGGGGAAGGGTTCCTGCCCGGGCGGGGAGAGCGTAACGCGGACACTTTCCTCAGGGTTCCATCCGGCGCCGGGCAGGCAGTGCTGAGGAGAGTGGATGGTATCGCCGGTGCGCTGGCTGGGGAAGTAGGCCAGGAACAAGTCGATGTAGGGCAGCTTCTTTTCGGGATCGCCATAAATGCGTTCCATGAAATCGCCGGGGCCCAATACCTCGAGAGTTTTCGGGTCGAGTTCGATGAGGGTGCTGTCCCAGCCCAACAGTTGCGCGGGAAAACAGGAGAGCGGCAAGCGCTGAGGAGTGGTTTCGGTACCGGTCCGATCCTTCATCTTTTCCAAGCCGGACGCGCAAGCGACCGTGTGAGGAACTATTTCACTCCTGCCCCGGAGCAGGCAGGCCGTGAAGACAATCAGTGCGGCCGCGAGAGCGAAGCGTAGTCTGCCGGATAGCTTCATGATTCCGCGCTCTCGGGCAAGAAGATACGAACGATGCGATGCAGGAGATAGAGCATAACCAGAGAGATGATAAAAACGAGCCAACCCTGGAATTCATGAAAAAAGCCGTCCGCCTTTTCCGGATCCCAGTACTGAACAAGCAGGCCTGTGCCCACAATGCGCAGACTGTTCGCGGTTACGGCAATGGGAATCGAGGCCAGAGCCAACACAATCCGCACGGCGATCTTGCGTTCCATCAGATACCCGTAGATGACAGCCAGGGTGGTCAGTGACATCAACGAGCGAATCCCGCTGCAGGCCTCTGCCACCTCCAAGCGCTTCGCCGCCAGCACGATGACATTGCCTTCCCGCAACACGGGTACGCCCATCCAAGGCAGGATGGTACTGGCCACTTTAGCCGCCAGCAACTGCAGTGGAAAAGTCACGAGGTTGAAGACGATCGCCGGAATGGGGATCATCAAGAACAGGAACGCCCAGGGAAAAAGCAGGGCGCGAAAGAAGGTCCAACCCAGAAAGAGCACGATTAAGCCGGCTAGCACGATCAACATCGAGACACGGGAAAGGAAAAGTTCAGCACCCAACTGCCCGACGATGAGCACGCAGAGTCCAAATGCCACGAGAAACAGTCCCCACCACGAGGGCCGCACGCTCAGGCGGGTGAGTCGTGAGCGTTCCTGCCAGATCACGAAAGCCGAAAAAAGAGGGACGAAGAAACCGTGCGAGAAATTGGGGTCGCTCCACCATTGCCCCACCAAGTGGGTAAGCGTTGGAAAGTACAGCCAGAGGAGTAACGCCGTGATAATGGCTGTTTGCCACCAGGGTGGAGCTGTAGAGTCAGTGGCAAGAGTTTGCGCGGTCGGCGGCTCGGATTGCAGCACTTGGCTCACTGGAACAGACTCTATCACCAGGGGATGGAATCCAGCATATGCGAACGGCGTGGAGGCTGCAATGCAAAAGCCCTCACACAGGGTACTGGAGTGCTCCGCAGCGGAGCGGCAGCCGTTTCGAAACCCCATGCAGGAGAGACGAAGCAGGGCCTTCGGGGAGGTTCCGGACTCTCGACTCATTGGACGGGAGTGGGATATCCTTGCAATTCTCGCGGCCGGCCCTCGGGAGAGAGCAGTTGGGACTATTTCCTCAAGCCGGGACGCAAGTACGAACCTTTGGTTACCTTAGTTTGGGTAAATATTTTCCCTTTTGTGCGGAAAGGTGGTAGCCTAAGCCGAATAGGTTTTCTCCCTCCCGAGCCTTGATTCTGGCCTGTATACTTTTGAAAACATGGCGGTAAACCTGGAACACGAGCTTCCTCCGGCAGGCAGCGGGGTGGCATTTGCCTTGCAGTTCGAAATATTCTAGCGTACAGCGGTAATTTAACTTTCTTGTGGGTTGGGAAAAGGCCCCAGTGATGGAATCAGACGTCCGCCAAGGCGTGGGGAATGTGCCGGCAGCTATGCTTCGTGAGCCGATGAAGATGGAGTTCGTGGAGGGTGTGAGTCCAAGCACGCGGAGCGTGGAAGCCGTGATGCGGGAGGTTGCGCAGAGCGAAGTTCCGGTTTTGCTGCTGGCTGAGCGTGGGGCGGGCAAGAAGGCGACAGCCCGCAGGGTGCATGACCTTTCCCGTCGCGGGGAACAGCCATTTCGCGTAATTCCGTGTGCCACTCTGGACTCCGGTAAGCTCGGCGAAACGGAGCGGCTGGCGGGTTTGCCAGGTGCAGGTACGGTGTTCCTGGAAGAGGTGGCGGAACTGAAGGTGGAGGGTCAGGCAAGGTTGCTGCAGGCCCTGACACAGGGAAGCGGGAACGGTAGCCATGCCAAGGATGAGAGCGGGACTCCGGGCTTGGGCCGGCTGATTTGTGGAAGTGCCCGCGACCTGGAAGAAGAGGTTAGAGCGGGGAATCTTCGCGAAGATTTGTATTACCGGATCAGCGGTGTGTGCTTGCGGCTTCCCCCGCTGCGCCAGCGCCGGGAAGATATTCCGGTGCTGATGGAGCATTTTCTGCGGAAGTACGCCTACGATTTCCAGCGGCCGGTGCCGGCGCTCAGCCAAGAGACTGCACGGTTGTTTCAGGAGTATTCATGGCCGGGAAACGTGCGAGAGTTGGAAAACGCAGCCAAGGCGATCGTGGCACTGGGCGATGAAACGGTCGCGATGGGCGGGCTAAGGGCGATGCTGTTGCGGCCGGACCTGGGAAGCAACGGCACGCGGGTATCGCTGAAGCAGGCGGCTCGCGCCGCCTCGCGCGAGGCGGAGAAGGAAATCATTCTGCGCGTGCTTACCCGAACCCGTTGGAACCGTCGCCGGGCTGCGGTCGAGTTGCAGATCAGTTACAAGGCTTTGTTGTACAAGCTAAAACAAATGGGATGCTCGGAATGCGGAGTGTCTTAAGCTGGAGGAGTGGGCATGAAGAACGGAATAAAGCTGGCGTGGTTGGGCCTCTTCGGGTTGGCGAGCCTTGGCCTGTGGGCCCAGGACGATAGCGCCACCAGGGACGCAACGCCAGAGAAACAGGCGGCACCGGCGGTTCAGGCCCCTGCGCCAGAGGCTCCCACCGATTACGTCATCGGCGCGGACGATACGCTGCGCATCACGGTTTGGAAGGAAGCCGACATGAACGTCACTTTGCCAGTGCGTCCCGATGGCAAGATTTCGCTGCCTTTGCTGGACGACGTGCAGGCCGCTGGCTTGACGCCGCTGCAACTTAAAGATTCAATCGCTGCGAAGTTGAAGAAATACATCGCGGACCCGCGGGTCACAGTGGTGGTGGCGGCGATGAACAGCCAGCGGATCTATGTGTTGGGCGAAGTGACGCATACTGGCGCTATGCCTTTGATGCCCCATATGACGATGCTGCAGGCTCTAGCCAGTGCGGGATTCACCCAGTTTGCCAATCTCAAAGCAATTTACCTGCTGCGCACTCAAGATGGCCAGCAAACGAAAATACACTTTAACTACAAGGACGCGATCAAGGGAAAGGACACGCAACAGAACATCGCACTCCGACCGGGAGATACGATAGTTGTTCCGTAGGAATTTCGGAGGGTTTGTTGATACCAACAGTCGAAGAGGCGTTCCGATGAAATATGGCCACATCATTTTGACCCTAACGCTGACCCTGGTGATAGTCGGCGTGGCCGGTGCACAGAGCGACGAGAACCAGCAGCCTGCACCTTCCCCGGTGCCTGCCTTCGGGCAGGAAAATCCCGTCCCGACGGTGCGCGAGAACCCGCCGATTTCGGCGATCGACCTGCCGGGGCTGGAGCCCCACACGGCGCCCGAGAGTTTTCTTTTGCCCGGTCTCCATTTCAGCGAATCCGGCGATTCCAACCTCGGAAACACACTAGGCGGATCGTCAGTTGGCACGGTAACCCGGGGCCTGGGAAGCCTGACCCTGCAAAGGCTCTGGAAAAACTATGACGTTGCCATGGATTACATTGGCGGGGCGGCTTATTACAGCCGCACAGGCATAGGACTCGAACAACTGCAGCAACTCGATGTGGACAACCGGATTAACTGGAAGCGTGGGCAATTGGCGGTCCGCGACTCGTTCAGTTATCTCCCGGAAGGCACGTTCTCCTCGTCAGCCTATGGTGGTGCCGGGGCTTACAACATCGGCTTGGGGAGCTTGGGGGCGGGCATGCTCGGAGCCGGCGCATTCGGCGGGCAGACCACTGCTTTTGGAGGGGGAGACATCTCCGTGGGCCAGGTTCCGCGCCTCACGAATTTGGGATTGGCGGATGTGGTCGAGGAACTGACACCGAAATCTTCGGTGACCATGGCGGCAGGGTATGGGATCGTGCATTTCTACGGGGATCTGACTTCTGCCGAAACTGGTTCGAACGAAAATATTTCTTTTATTGGCAGCCGCGAGTTCATAGGCCAGGCCGCATATGACCGGGTCCTGAGCGCAAAGACCCAGGTGGCGCTGAGTTATGGCTATCAGGGGTTCGACTTTTCGACGGTGGGCACGGCATTTCACTCCAATGTCATACAGGCTTTGTATGGGCATCGGATTTCCGGGCGCATGGATTTCCTCATTGGAGCCGGTCCGCAGTTTACCCATATCGCTGCCAGTGAGACGGTGTGCAACCTCCCTGTTCTGGCGAATTACTGCACTCTATTTGGAGGAATGTTTGTCGTCGTGCCTGAGCAGGCCAATCACATCGGCGTTGCCGGCCGGCTTTCGCTTCGCTACAAGTTCCCGAAAACCATGCTCACACTCACCTTCCAGCGATATGAGACGAGTGGCTCAGGGATTTTTGCAGGATCGCAGAGCAACATTGCGCACCTCGACGTCCGAAGACCCATCAGCCGCGTCTGGGAACTCTTTTCGGACTTGGCCTACGCCAAGAACCAGCGGTTGCAGGTTGGCGGGTCGGCGGTCAATGCGAGTTCTTTCACCACCGGCTACGGCGGAGTGGGCCTTCACCGCCAGATCAGCCGCAGCCTGCGGGGCTTTGTGAGCTATCAGTTCAATGTTTTGTCTTTCAATACCGCATGTCCTCTGGGTACAACGTTGTGCAGCAATACGGCACAGCGGCAGGTGGGCTCTATTGGTGTGGACTGGAGTCCCCGGCCAATCCGGCTTGACTAAATTTTTGAGGCTGGCCGTTAGGCCGGCGGAACAGGTAATGAAATTATGGAAAACCGCGAATTAACGATGGACGATTATCTGGCTATGTTGCGCCGCCGGATGAAGGTGATTCTGATTCCGGCGCTGCTGGCGCCGCTGGCCGGATTTCTAATCTCCTACGTTTTCCACGCCAAGTACACCTCGACCTCGGAGGTGCTGGTGGAAGGTCCGAAAATCTCCGACGCTGTTGTTCCGCAGGTCTACAACGAAGATATGGCGCAACAAATGAACGAGATTGTGGGACAAGTGACCAGTGAGGCCAACCTGAGGCCCCGAGTGGAAACGCTGGGTTTGGCCAAGGCCGGCCAGACGGTCGACGAAGTAATCAGCGACATCCAGCAAAACATGACGATCCAGCAGGTTCCGGATATCTCGCAAGGCGCCAAGAAAAAACCGGGCCAGAACAGTTCGTCTGCGTTCTACGTGAGCTACACAGGATCGACTGCCGACGATGCGAAACGGACCTGCGCTGCCCTCACCTCAATGCTGATCGAACAGGATCTCAGGTCAAGGCAGGAGCATACGAAGGGTACGACGGATTTCCTGACGCAGCAGGTGGCGGAAGCCAAGCAGAATCTCGACGATCTGGACAAGAAGCTGGCGGCCTTCAAGAACCAACACATGGGACAGCTTCCGGGCGACGCGGATAGCAACCTGAAGATTCTGATGGGCTTAAACTCCCAGCTCGATGCCAACACCCAGACCCTGAACCGCGCGACCCAGGACAAGGCTTATACCGAATCCTTGCTGGCGCAGCAGTTGGCGACATGGAAAACGTCGCAGTCCTCCAGCAATCCCCAAACCTTGCAGACGCAACTTTCGCAATTGCAGACCCAGCTCATCGATCTGGAGGCTCGCTATACCGCGGACCACCCGGATGTGATCAAGACGCAGGCCGACATAGCGCAGGTAAAGAAGAAGCTGGCGGAGGCCAACGACGCTACGGCGAAGGGAAGCGATACTGCGAACGAAAAGGCGTCCGGAACAGAGCCGCCCGAGATTCGTCAACTGCGGCTACAGATTCATGCCTATCAGGATTTGATTTCCCAGGGGGAGCGCGATCAGAAGAAATTTCAGCAGGAGATCGCGATCTACCAGGGCCGGGTGGCATCAAGTCCAGCCGTGGAAGAAGAGTACAAGGAGCTGGCTCGCGACTACGACAACGCGCAGAAAGTCTACCAGGACGACCTAGCCAAGCAGAGCACATCCAAGATGGCGACGCAGGCGGAGCAACAGCAGCAAGGGGCACGGATGGCGCTGCTGAACCCCGCTACGCTGCCGGATTCGCCGAGCTTTCCGAACCGGCTGTTGTTTGCCGGTGGAGGATTGGGTGCCGGACTGGCGCTAGGGGTAGGACTGGCGCTATGGCTGGAGTTCCGCGACAAGTCCATCCGCACCCAGGCGGACGCCGAGGCGGCACTGGATCTTCCCATGCTGGTTGCGGTTCCATGGGTGGTCGAGACTGAGCCGGCCAAGGGCAACGGCAATGGCCGTTTTTGGAGCCGGAAAAAACAGCCGGAAAAGAGAAAGGAAACAACCCAGGTTTAGGCAAGCACGTTTTTTGAGCGACGACCATGTACAAAGAGTTTTACGGCCTGCGGGCCAATCCGTTCAACGTCAACCCGGACCCGCGTTATCTGTTTCTGACGCGGCACACTGAGGAGGCCCTGGCCTGCCTCACCTACGGCATCCAGAGCCGCAAAGGGTTTGTGCTGCTGACGGGGGAAGTGGGGACGGGCAAGACCACACTGATCAACAAGCTCCTGGAATGGTTGCGCCTGCAGCAGGTGGCGACCGCTTTTATTTTTAACTCGCGCCTGAACACCGCGCAATTTCTCGACTACATGATGGCGGACTTCGGCATTCCTTGCGATTCGAAAGCCAAGAGCCAGATCCTGCTGCGGCTCTACAACTGGCTGCTGGATCGCTACCGGGCGGGCGAGACGGCGGTGCTCATCGTGGATGAGGCGCAGAACCTTAGCGATGAGGTGCTGGAAGAGATCCGCATGCTCACCAACCTGGAGACGTTCACCGAGAAGTTGCTTCAGATCGTGCTGGTAGGCCAGCCTGAGTTGGAACAGAAGCTGAAGCAGCCACAACTGCGGCAATTACGGCAAAGGCTGACGCTGCGTGCCAAGACGCAGCCGCTTACCCTGGAGGAGACCAAGGCTTATGTGCAACAGCGGTTGCGCATTGCCGGGTCCAACGGCCAGCAGATCTTCGATCCCGAGTCCCTGGTGTTGATTCATCGCTATGCCACGGGCATTCCGCGGGTCATCAACCTGTTGTGCGAACACTGCCTGGTGAGTGCGTTTGTGGACCAGCACAAAGTGATTGCGCCAGCCGTGGTGGACGGCGTGGCCCGGGACTTTGATCTGAGCGACGGCACGGCAGCAGGGGTCATGACGGCGCCCCCGCTAGCGGAGGTGGGCCAGGAGAAATTTGATCTAGTGGAAGCTTTACGGTCGCTGGCCAACCTGGCTGACCGGTTACGGGAAAAAGACGACGATAAGGGCCTCCCCCAAGAGAGGAAACTATGAGCAGAATTCATGAAGCGCTGAAGAAAGCCGAACAGGAGCGGGCGGTATCGCAGGGAGGTTCGGCCCGGACCAGTTTCGAGGTGCCGGCAGGTGAGCCCCCCCTCGCAACGGCGGAAGCGCCGCCCGTGGCCGCGGCCGCGCCCAGCAGCAGCGTTTCCCCGGCCTCGGCAATGCCTTCGTTCGCCAGTCCCTTCAGCCTTGACGCCTTGCTGGCGCGTTGCCCGCAACTGCCGTGGAAGCCAGATGAGAAGACGATGTTGTTTCTCAACGGCAACGATAATGCGCGCGGAACCGAGGAATTTCGCACCCTGCGTTCCCGGCTTTATCACACGCGCGAGAAGATGGTGCTGAAAAAGATCCTGGTGGCCAGCGCACTGCCCAAAGAGGGCAAATCGTTCACGGCGGCGAACCTGGCCCAGGTGATGGTGCGGCAGCACGGACGCCGCGTATTGCTGATCGATGCTGACCTGCGCGGCCCGCGACTGCATTTGATGCTGGGTACGACTGAGAATCCCGGCCTTTCCGACTACCTGCAGGGCGGGAATGACGAGTTTGCGATCATGCAGCGGGGAGCGGTAGACAACCTATTTTTTATTCCCAGCGGCCAGAGAATCTACGATCCCTCGGAACTGGTCGCCAACGGGCGGCTGAAGCTGTTGCTGCAACGGGTGGAAGCTCTATTTGACTGGATCATCATCGATTCGCCGCCTTCCGTACCGGTCTCCGACGCCAGCGTGCTGGCCAAAGCCTGTGACGGCGTCCTGATGGTAGTGCGATCCAATGCGACGCCTGTCGATATGGCACGCCGGGCACGGGAAGAATTCGCGAACCAGGCTTTGGTTGGAGTGGTGCTGAACGGGACCAATAGTGAAGCCATGCCTTATTCGCGTTATTACTACGAAGCGTATGGGAACAATGCGACCGAGCCGGAGTCCCGGGGGAAGTAGGCAAACGTGATCCGGCTGTTCAAAGTCTACTATCCGCTGCGCACGCTGGTTCTTCTGGTGGGCGAAGCCTTGATCGTTTGGGTTTCGTTTGTTCTGGGAACCATGGTACAGAACCGGGAGGATAGCTGGCTCCTGCTTAATGTCGAATACGGGTATGTGAAGATTCTCGCTATCACTGGCGTGGTTTTGCTGCTTTCGCACTGGTTTGATCTGTACGATTCTAATAACCTGGAAGCGAAGTGGGACCAAATATTCCGGCTCTTGATGGTGCTGGGATTCGTGGCGCTGGCCCTGTCGGCGATAGGTTTCATCTATCCCAGCATCCTGCCCGGAAACGGGTCTGCGCTCGCCGGCCTCATCATTCTGACCTTTACCCTGCTGGGCTGGCGCGCGGCTTATTCCTGGATGGTGCAACAACCCTTCCTGCGCGAGCGGGTTTACATACTGGGCACGGGAGAGCGTGCGGAGCGGCTGGTGAGAGGCTTGCGCAAGCGCTCCGCTCTTGGGGTTGAAGTAGTGGGATGGACCGGAGACGTGGAGGGCGAATTGACGCGCGACACCGTGGCCTCGCACCTGCTGGGTCTGGCGCGGGGAAGAGGTGTGCACCGCGTGATTGTCGCCATGCCCGATCGCCGCGGCACTTTGCCGGTAGAAGAATTGCTGGATCTGCGGCTTGAGGGCGTGAAGGTAGAAGAAGCGACATCGTGGCTGGAGCGGATCTCGGGCCGGATTGAAGTTGAGCAGTTGTATCCCAGCTGGCTAATCTTTGCGGAAGGCTTCCGCTTCAGCGGTTTCTTCCGGCTGGTGCGGCGGGTGCTGAATTTTTCGTTTGCGCTCGCTGGAACTGTAATCTCGCTGCCCCTGCTTCCCTTCATTGTGCTGGCGATCAAGCTGGATTCTTCGGGCCCGGCGCTGTACCGGCAGCAGCGTGTGGGGCGGCGAGGGCGAATTTTTCACTGCTACAAGTTCCGCACCATGCGGCAGGATGCGGAAGCTGATACCGGAGCCACTTGGGCCCTGGACGACGATCCCCGCATTACGCGAGTCGGGAAGTTCCTGCGCTCCTCGCGGCTGGACGAGATTCCCCAGTTGTGGTGCGTCTTGATGGGGGATATGCATTTCGTAGGGCCGCGTCCGGAGCGGCCGGAATTTGTCGAGTGGCTGAGCAAGGAAATCCCCTACTACGGGGTGCGCCATGTGGTGCGGCCTGGCATCACGGGTTGGGCGCAGGTGCAGTACAAGTATGGCAACACGCTGGACGATGCGCGGGAAAAGCTGCAGTACGATCTTTTCTATATCAAGAACGCTTCGCTCGGCCTGGATCTGCTGGTCCTCTTTCAGACCATCAAGATTGTCCTCCTGGGGAGGGGCGCGAAATGAGAATGGGGTGCGGGCAAATTCGAAGTGGCAAAGACCGGACTCCGGAACCTGAGAGGAACATGGGCGGTGCGGCTTCGGAAGCGGAGAACCAGGAATGAGATGGGTCTTCTGGACCTCGATCTCCCTCGTTTCCTATGCCTACGTCGGGTATCCATTGTGGTTGTGGTTGCGCAGCCATTGGGCGCCGCGGCCAGTGCTCCGCGGGCATGAGGAATTCCCGGTAACGGCGGTAATGGTGGTTCGCAACGAGCAGGCTGTGCTCGCTCGCAAGCTTGAGAACCTGTTGTCGCTCGATTATCCGCAGGACCGCTTTGATGTAGTCGTGGTTTCCGATGGTTCGACGGACGGAACGGCAGCGATCATTGCGGAATTTGAGCAGCGTCCGCGGGTGCGCGCGCTGATAAAGCAGGAAGCGCAGGGCAAGGCGGCAGGCTTGAACGATGCCATGCAACTGGTCACAGGAGAACTCGTGTTGTTCACGGACGCGCGCCAGCAGATCGAGCGCGGCGCGTTGCGCTGTCTGGTCGAGAACTTCGGCGACGCTGAAGTCGGCGCAGCCAGTGGCGAGTTGATGCTGGGCGATGCTGCAACCGGCGAAACAAGTATGGGTACCGGAATGTACTGGCGCATTGAAAAGATGGTTCGGCAACTGGAATCTGCTTCGGGTTCGGTCGTGGGGACGACGGGAGCGATTTACTGCGCACGTCGGAACCTGTTCCGCGCCTTGCCCGCCGCAACCGTCCTCGATGATGTGCTTATCCCCATGCAGATTGTTTCTGGGGGGGCACGTGTAATCCTCGATTCTCGTGCTCGCGCCTGGGACTCACCTGATTTAGGTCAAGAGCGGGAGTTTATGCGCAAGGTCCGGACCCTCAGCGGCAACTATCAACTGCTGCAGCTTGCACCCTGGCTTCTCAGCGCGAAGAATCCGATCCGCCTTGAATTTGTCAGCCACAAACTGCTGCGGCTGGCCTCACCGTTTGCCTTGATGGCGTTGTTCGCAGCATCTTTTTTCTTGCCGCAGCCTTTCTACCGAATGGCGCTGGTAATGCAGATAGCGTTCTACGGGCTGAGCCTGGCAGCGGTCGCGAAGCTGAAGATCGGCCCCCTGTCGCGCCTGGCGGATGCGGCGCGCACTTTCTTGGTACTGAATTCGGCGGCCGTGGTGGCTTTTGTAAATTTTGTAACTGGAAGAAAGGTTACCTGGGTACGCTGAATTGCAAGCGTTCTCGACGAGGTACGACTTGAACAACAAAGTGCTGGCCGGAAACATTTCGGAAACCGCAAAAAAGACTCCGGGCAGGTGGAGAAGCTTCGAGGTTGCCGATCCGACCAAATCGGGATTTTTCTGGCTCAGTGCATTCTTTGTGGTTTACTGCGCTCGCCCCGAGGATTGGATTCCTGGCCTGAAGTTCATCCCCCTGGCCAAGATCACTGCCGCTTTTGCGATGTGGGGCTTGTTCGCGAGTCTGGGACGGAGCAAGCGAACTTTCAAGGATGTACCGATCGAGGGCAGATTTCTCCTGGCGATGATCGTTCTCCTGTTCGTTAGTGGCGTGTTTTCACCGATCTGGAAGGGTGGTGCGGTTAATCAAACCATCGATTTTGCCAAGGTCTTCGTGGCCTGGATCCTCACCTTCCTGTTGATCACCTCATTCGATCGCTTACGCAAGATCATTTTTATTCAGACTGCTTCCGTGGCGGTCATATGCCTCATTTCAATCATTAAAGGACATAACCAGCCTCGGCTCGAAGGTGTTATTGGGGGGATTTATTCGAACCCCAATGATCTGGCCTTTGCGATTGTGCTCACTCTGCCGTTTGCCCTGGCTTTCCTGACTACCACCAGGAACAAGATCTTCAAAATGCTATGGATATTGGGAATACTTGTCATGCTGGCGGCATTGTTTCTGACGGCATCGCGCGCCGGCTTTATCGATTTGGTGATCTCGGGTGCGGTCACGATGTGGCATTTTGGGGTTCGGGGCAAGCGGCCCATGCTGATTGCCAGCGTTGCACTCGCCAGCGTGCTGCTCATGGCTCTGGCAGGCGGCAAGCTATACCACCGTTTCGCCGCGCTGTCTGGTGACAGTTCCACCGAGGAGTCGGCGTACGGGTCTTACGAGGCACGGAAACACCTGATGCACCGGGCTTTGGAGGGAATTGAGCACTATCCCGTTCTTGGAATCGGGGTAAACAATTTCATGAGTTATTCTGGGAACTGGCATGAAGTGCATATGACCTATCTCCAGATTTGCGTCGAAGGTGGTATCCCGGCATTGATTCTCTATCTGCTGTTTTTCCGGAGAGGATTTAAGAATTTAAAGGTTCTGCGCAGGACACCCAACCTCGACCAGCAAACCGTGCTCTTCGTCGGGGCATTACATAGTTCACTGATTGGCTTTGCCGTGGGGGCTTGCTTCGCACCTGAGGCCTACCAGTTTTTCCCATATTTTGCGATCGCGTTCACGGCGACCTTGCTACAGACTGTGAAAGAAAGAGCGGAGCCACTCGCCGTTGCGCCGATTCCGCCCCGGCGAACCCCGAGACATTTACTGGAGACCTATGCCAATTACGGAAGGGCAGATTCAGCCGCCCCTCTGGGCTGAGGTGCAGGCAATCCTGAGATGCCTGCACTGCGGCGAAAAAATCGCAGGAGATCCATCTGTCGGTTTTAGTTGCCCGGAGTGTCAGCGGGCGTATCCGAATGTAGATGGCATCGTGCGTTTTGTCGACACCCAGCATTATGCTTCCAGTTTCGGTTTTCAGTGGCACCGTTATCAGAAAACTCAGCTCGACCATGATCAAGTCCGAGAATCGGAACGTCATTTCCGGATGAAAACCGGACTCCGGCCCGAAGAGCTTCAGGGGAAACTAATCCTCGACGTCGGGTGTGGCATGGGCCGCTTTGCAGAAGTCGCGACGCGCTGGGGCGGTTCCGTAATTGGCATAGATCTTAGCGCCGCTGCGGAAGTGGCGGCGAAAAACCTGGCGGATCGCACATTCACGGCGTTTCAGGCGGACGTTTTCGCGCTGCCTTTTGCCCCGGAAAGCTTCGACGTGATTTACAGCATCGGCGTCTTGCATCACACGCCGGATTGCGAAGCGGCCGTAAAAGCTCTCGGCAAATATCTCAAGCCCGGCGGTATATTGGCGGTCTGGCTCTACAGCGGCTACAACAAATGGTATCGCTTTAGCGATCTTTGGCGCCGCTACACGACCAGAATGAAGCCGGAGTCGCTGCATGCCATGCTCACAATTGCCGTGCCGTTCTTCTATCATCTGGAGAGTGGATTACGGCGTGTGCCACTGCTGGGGAAGCCGATGGGCGGTATGGTCCATTATGTGTTTCCCGTAAATCGCCAGCCCGATCCCGAAGCCCGCACGCTGGATACGTTTGATTGGTATTCCCCCAAGTATCAGTCCAAGCATACCTATGAACAGGTGTTCCGCTGGTTCGAGGCCATGGGTATGGAAGACATGCATGTCGGGGAAGACTCCATCGCCGTGCGGGGTCGAAAGCCTCGCGCGTAACCTTTAGCCAGCAAATTGCGCTGTGTTATTGAAAGTACCGGTTCCGAATGAATTTCAGCAAGAACATTGTCTACGCGGCAAAAGTGTTTCCCGGCGCAACCTTACGCGCCCTGGCCAGCCCCGTGACCCGGCCTGTCCACCTCATCCTGGCGGTAGCCGATCATTTTGAGCCGGCGATCGATCCCGAAGACGGGCAAAAGCGCGTTTCGCGAAGCGAACAGGAAAGGCGTTTAGAATGGTGGAGAGAAGAATATCCGAAGGCGGTTGACCGCTGCCGGGACTCCGAGGGACGTCCCTTCGTCCACACTTATTTTTACCCAGCCGAGCAGTACGACGAAGGCCTGCTCGAAATTCTGGCGGACCATTGCCATGCGGGGTGGGGAGAGACTGAAGTCCACCTTCATCATGGCATTCCTGAGCCCGACACGCCGGAAAATGCACGACGACTGTTGAGTGAATTCCGGGATCATCTAGCCTATCGTCATGGTTGCCTTGCAGTTGAAGAAGGGTCGGAAGTGCCCCGCTACTGTTTTGTGCACGGCAATTTCGCCCTTGCCAATTCAGCGGACGGACAGTATTGCGGGTTGGATTCTGAGATGAAGATCCTCGCCGAGACTGGCTGCTATGCCGACTTTACCTTACCCACGGCACCCCGGCATCCCGCGCAAACGGCGAAAATCAATTCGTTGTACGAGTGCGCTTTGCCGCTGGAAAAAAGAGCTCCACAACGGCGCGGGGTTGACTTGCGTGCAGGGCATGTGCCGCGAATATTGCCCCTTATTTTCCAAGGCCCTTTGCTTACGGCCATGAAACGCAGCTTCGCGATGCGACGCCTGGTCCTCGAAAACGGAGCGATCACAGCGCCGAATCCGATGAGTCTTGAGCGTCTTTTGCGTTGGAAACAGGCCCACATCCACGTACAAGGGCGTCCGGAATGGATTTTTATCAAGCTCCACTGTCATGGCATGGACCCGACCCAGAAGGATGTTGTCGTGGGCGCTGCTTTCCAGAGGTTCCTCGAGGAACTGACTGGCGGTGCACAGTCGAGAAAAGAGACTCTTCACTTCGTGACTACGCGGGAAATGGTCAACATCGCATGGGCCGCGTGCGACGGCAAAGACGGAGACCCAGGCCAGTATCGCGACTACCGGTTCAGACGCTTCAAACCGCCGGCGTCGCCGAAAAAAAAGATCGAAGCAGTTTCACTTGGTGCGAAGGGATAGGCAAGGCAAATGTGTGGAATTGCCGGAATTGTCGCCACCACCCGCGAGGGCAACGTTTACGAAGCCCTGGTGCGTGAAATGTGCGATCGCATCATCCACCGCGGCCCGGATGACGAGGGCATCTTCGTCGCTGACGGCGCCGGTTTGGGAATGCGCCGCCTCAGCATTATTGACCTGAGCGGCGGCCACCAGCCCGTATTCAACGAAGATCGCAGCGCTTGGATTGTTTTTAATGGCGAAATCTACAATTTTGTCGAACTCCGCGCTGGACTCGAGAACCGGGGACATCGTTTCCGTACCCGGACCGACACCGAAGTGATTATTCACCTCTATGAAGAGATGGGAGCCGATTGCGTTCAGAAGTTGCGCGGCATGTTTGCGCTAGCGATTTACGACCAGCCGAAGCGCAAGCTGCTGCTGGCGCGCGATCGTTTCGGCAAGAAGCCGCTCCACTACGCGATGCTGAAAGACAAGCTGTATTTCGGCTCTGAAATCAAAGCCATCCTGGCCGTGGCGCCGGAACTGGCAGAGCTGAATTCGCAGGCACTCCTGCAATATTTGTATTTCGGCTACGTTCCCGATCCGCTCACGGCTTTTAAGGAGATCCACAAGCTGCTTCCCGGACATGTCCTCGAATTCGAAAACGGCAAAATCAGCATTCGCCAATACTGGGATTTGCCGCGATACAACACATACCGTCCGAACAGTGAACTGGAGTGTCTGGAAGAACTCGAATATCGCTTATTGGAGGCGACGCGAATTCGCCTCATTTCCGATGTACCTCTGGGTGCGTTCTTGAGCGGGGGAACCGATTCTTCGACGATCGTGGCTCTTATGGCGCGCGCCGGTTCGGGGCCGGTGAAAACTTTCTCCATTGGATTCGCTAAGGCTGACTTCAACGAGACGGAATACGCTCGCACTGTCGCCAGCAAGTTCGGCACCGATCATCACGAGATGATCCTGGAGCCGGATGTGGTTCAGACCGTCGAGGATTTGACCAGTTCACTCGAGGAGCCGTTCGGCGATTCGTCGATGCTGCCGACCTACTACGTTTCGCAAATGGCGCGCCGGGACGTGACCGTAGCCCTTTCCGGCGATGGCGGGGATGAGATCTTCGCGGGATATGAGCGCTACGGAGTCCAGGCCGATCGCGGCATTTTTGAGCGCGTTCCGCAATGGGCCCGAACGTTTTATCGTAATCAAATATTCCCGCGAGTGCCGCGCAACACCAGGGGCCGGCAGTTCAGCTATAACGTGTCGCTCCCGTGGCGGGAACGATACGTCGATTCACTTTCGTTCTTGCCCGGTTTTGAAAGGGAAACGCGCCTGCTATCCGATGACTTTCGCGACCTGCTGCGAAGCGGTGATGATCCGCAAAACGCATTGCTGCGCTACTTTGCCAACGCTCCTGCGGCGGACCCGGTGAGCGAGTTGCTTTACGTCGATACGAAAACCTACATGGTGGGCGACATACTTACCAAGGTTGACAGGATGAGCATGCTGAACTCGCTCGAAGTTCGGTCCCCGCTTCTCGATCACGAGGTGGTCGAATGGGTAACAAGTCTGCCGTTGGAGTGGAAGCTGCGGGGCCGGACGCAAAAGTACATTCTACGCAAGCTGGCGCAGCGTCTTGGAGTGCCAGACGAAGTGCTTGATCGTCCCAAACAGGGCTTTGCCCTGCCGCTGGTTCACTGGATGCGCAACGAGCTAAAGGATGTGTTGACGATTCTGCTTGAGCCGCGCACGCTGCAACGCGGCTATTTCGAGCCGGATGGCGTGCGGAAGCTGATGAATGATCACTTGCAGGGACGACGCGAAGTAAGTGCCCGCATCTGGCGGTTGTTGATTTTCGAACTGTGGCATCGAAATTTCCTGGAAAAATTTACCAGGCCGGCTGGACTCTTTTCCGCCCCAGCCGTAACGGGTTCGCCGGCGGGCTCATCCGCTGTGCCATCAAACGTTGCGGCGGGGGAGTAGCTTGCCGGAATTGCAGCCACGGGCGTACGGTGTCGCCGCCGAGCGACAAACTTCCCGGGTCAACCTCTTTCTCATGACCAACTCGTTCGAGACGGGCGGTTCGGAGCGCCAATTTGCTGTTATGGCCCAGAACCTGGCGCCCGAGAGATTTCAAGTCTTCTTAGGCTGCATTCGCAGACTGGGCCCTTTCGCCAGCGCGTTCGGTGATGTTCCGGAATTCTGGCTGGGAGGAAGCCTGTACGGTTGGACCTCGATTCGGACTCGCTTGCGCCTCGCCGCACTCCTGCAGGCACGTCAGATTCAAATCGCTCATGCGTTCGATTTCTACACCAATTTGACCCTGATTCCAGCAGCCCGCCTGGCGCGTGTGCCCGTGGTGATCGGGAGTCAGCGCCAGCTTGGCGATCTGCTCACGCCCCGCCAATCGCGGGCCCAGGCTGCGGCATTTCGCTGGTGTGACGCAGTCGTGTGCAACTCACAAGCTGCGGCGAATGGCCTTGCCCGGGGAGGCCTCTCTCCGGAGAAGATATTCATCATTGGGAACGCCCTTCCGGAGCGGGCGTTTGTAGGGCCGGGAGTGTCTGTGGATCGCGCGCCGGGAGGTCTGCGTGTGGGCATGGTTGCGCGCATGAATGCCCATTATAAAAATCACGCAGGATTTATGCGCATTGCATCCAGAATTCACGGCAAGATGCCAGAGGTCGAGTTCCTTCTAGTAGGGGATGGACCACTTCGCCCGGAACTGGAAAAGCAGGCACAAGATCTGGGATTAGGGAATCACGTGGTCTTTCTCGGTGATCAAAAAGATATCCCTGACATTTTAGCGTCAATGGACGTGGCGGTTCTAACGTCTGATTCCGAGAGCCTTTCGAATGCCCTGTTGGAAGCAATGGCCGCTGGTTTGCCTGTGGTTGCGTATCAAGTTGGCGGCAACGCGGAACTAGTGAACGAAGAACGCGGAATGCTGATTCCCGCCGGGGACGAAGAGGGATTTGCTGCCGCTGTGTTACGCTTTCTAGCTTCACCCGCAGTGCGTCAACAATTGGGCCAAAATGGCCGCAGGTTCGCGCAGGAGAATTTTAGTCTCCATTCCATACTGGCGCGCTACGAGGCCTGCTACCAAACCCTGCTCGAAAAAAGAAAGGTCTGAGCAACTCGCTGGCGACATGGAGGCCGACAACGGAAGTGCAAAGAAACGACTGAAAGTCGGCATCGTAGCCCCCAGCTTGCGCTATGTCGGTGGGCAAGCCGTCCAAGCCGACCTGTTACTGCGTTTCTGGCAGAACGATGCCGAGGTTGAGTCCAAGTTCATCGCCGTAGATCCCTCGTTGCCTTTTGGCTTTGGCTGGGCGGAGAAGTTGCGTGGTATTCGGACCGCTCTTCGCGAGCCTGCTTACTTCTGGTCTCTCTGGCGCGGACTTGAGGATGTTGATATTGCGCACGTCTTCTCCGCTTCGTATTGGTCCTTTCTTCTGGCGCCGGCGCCCGCCTGGTTTATCGGGAGGCTTCGCTCGAAGAAGGTGCTGATCCACTATCACAGTGGCGAGGCGCGCGACCACTTGCGGCGCTTCCGCTCCGGCAAGTTTGTGCTGGCGCGGGCGGACGAGGTCGTGGTGCCTTCCGCCTATCTGGTGGATGTTTTCCGCGAATTCGGACTGCACGCTTCCGTAGTCCCCAACGTCATCGACCTGTCACACTTTCGCTATCGCCAGCGAGAGCCCTTGCGCCCGCATCTTGTGTGCACACGGGGATTCTCCGCCTACTACAGCGTAGATGTCGTCGTTAAGGCATTCGCTGAGGTTCAGAGGGAATATGCGCGCGCTACTCTCGACCTGGTTGGAGACGGCCCCCTCGAAACGGATGTGCGGAAGTTGGTAGCAGACCTGAGGCTGAGGAACGTAAAGTTCGTGGGCGTCGCATCGCGCCAAGAGATCGGCGCCTGTTACGACCAGGCCGATATTTTCGTCAATGCTTCCTGGCTCGATAACATGCCCGTCTCCGTGATTGAGGCGTTCGCAGCAGGCACACCCGTCGTCACAACGTCGCCCGAAGCCATGCCATACCTGGTTGAACATGGGCGTACGGGATTGCTTTCACCGGTCGGCGACGAGAAGGCCCTGGCTTCTAATGTAATTCGTTTGTTACGGGAACCCGCGCTTGCCGCCACAGTAACCAGCAACGCCCATGACGAGGCGCAGAAGTATTCGTGGAACGTCGTGCGGGAGCAATGGCTCAAAATCTATCAAGCGCTGGCAAACGGACCATCATAGAGCTAAGCACTATGTCTGGCACCGGGAACCTGCGATCTTCTCAGGCCTGCGTACCAGGCTCTGGCTCGAGTTCGAGCACCGATAGATTCACCGAGCGCCCCGCAGGCGTCTTTTGCTTCAGCCACATCTTGCCGCTCAAGTATCGCCGATAGAGAAATCGCTGGAACTCTCCGCGCATTCCCAGGTTTCGCTCCGCCTTTGGAAGTGACAGAGAATAGCCGCATTCCTCTAGACAATCGCCAACGGCAGCTTCGATCGCTGCAACACTCATTGGCGACAGGCGCTGTTTCCATCTTCCCAGTGGATTAATCTTTTCTGCGCTATTCTCCTCGCGGAACGATGAGTTGGATTCAGACAGCCGGCCCAGGCCGGACTTCAAGATCTGGTCGTAGTTGAGGTCGTGCTTAAGGAACGTCGCCAATTTCCCCAGTGCGTCGCGAGGGTTCACAATCAGGTCTTCGTAACGCACCTCCATGTAGTCAGCGGGGAACTTGCTTCCTCGCTGTCTGCCATTGCGGACCATCCATTCCCAGTACAAAGCCGTCGCCACCAGGCTTGGCGTCTCGGCTCGATCCCAAGGCAGCGGAAGGAAGCCTCCCATCTTTTTTAGGGAGAGCGCTATGTCCCGTCCGTCGCGGATGATATGCAGAAAAAGAGCATTCGGGATGCCGGCCTTCAGACGCTCGACATGAAGAACATTGTCGGGGTCGTAGACCGCCCAGCGCGGAGCACCCTGCTTTTGTGCTACAGATTCCATTACCACTCGGATGAAATCCGCGCCGGAGTGGCACTCCTCCAAAATGCGAGATGACAATGCGCCCGCGTCCACGCCCGTGCGACGAAAGCCTTTGCTGCGCAGCCAGGTTTGGAGCAGTCGTTCCCTGTTGTGACGCTGATCAAGCGCACCGAAGCGGGGAATCAGGGTCTCAAAAACGGGCAGCAGACCGCGGTAGATGGCAAATCCGCCAGAGGACAATAACATGTCATAAAGGAGATTTGTTCCCGAGCGGTGACATCCCATCACGAAGACGGGGTAATTACTGCGATCGTTGTGTGCACCCAGCGCCAAAGGTCAAATGTTACCACGGTAATTATGAGGAGAGGTCGATTCGCACAAGGGGTGACAACGTAACATCGCGAAGTCTAACAACTCACCGCACTCCCGCTGTCGCATGCTCAATCGCATCTATATCCGCCCCGATATCCTTCTGGTCCGACCCCGCGTTCTTCAGCTTGCTGTTGGTTGATAGGCGGTAGTTGCCCTGGTTTCCATCTTTAAAGTCGACAAAACCCACATCCGCGATGCTCTTCAATATTTTGTTGTCCTTCGGCCAATCGTCTGGCGGCCCGATGATGACGTTGTGGTGAAAGCTGAAGGAAGAGAAGCATTGACGCAACAACGTCTCGGCGCTCTTGCCGAAGGGCATGGCCGAGCAATTCTGTTGAACGGGGCCGCCTGTCGAAAACACCGGTTTGCCGTCGGTCATGAAAATACTGTTCGTAATCGAGAGCCCTGACATTTTCGGTTCGTCAGGCGGGCCACCAATCATGAACAGGGTCTTAGGAGCAAACGCTGTGACGTGGTCTATTTTCAGGTCGTGAAGTCTGGGCGCTTCGGAAACGCCCGGCGCTGTGTTGATCTGCGCAAACATGCCAAACCCGTTGTAAACAGCTGGTTGGACATCGTCTAAGACGACGTCGTGAATGCTGTATCGCCCGCCATCCTTTGCTACTCCCCGTCCCTTGCCATCGACCCCGTTCGCAATCTGGAACCCACTACCGACGTGGCTTATTTTGCACGTTCGGATCGTAATGTCGGTGACAAGGCACTTCGGGCAAATGTTTTCAAATCCACGAGCCTGGCTCTTGGGCGTCAGCAAAATGCCGAAGCCCGCCTGGGAAAACCCTCCCCACGCATTTTCCAAAATGTTTCCTTCAAATAACACACGTTGAGCATTTTTCAGTTCAAACAGGTTCTTGACGATAAACGGACTGCCATCGCGGCCACCAATGAATCCAGGCTGCCCCCTCATCCAGCTCAATGGCTTGAACATGAAATTATGGCGAATCTCAATGTCAGCGGGAGCCACAGTCGCTGCGCCTCCTCCGAAAAGAATATTCTCCGCTGCAGCCTCAAGAAAATTGTTCACAATTTTGTAAGGGCCCATCGGGTTATCGCCTAGGCCACCAAAGACGGCTTGGGCATCGGTGCATGCGCCGGTCTTTGCCACGCAATGGAAGTCGCTGAAGAAGGAGTCAACGACCGCGAGATATCGGGTTGGCCCTAAGAAGATTCCTCGCGTGGTCTCATCCTGGGCGGTGCCATGTATCCACATCCGATCGAATACGACATGATCGGCCGGTCCCTTAAACTCAACGAGGTTGTAAACGCAAACGGCCGGGGCGGCTCGCGTGATTTCCAGTCCGATCAAGCGATAGTGGTTGGCTCCGGGAGCGAACGTTACTGGGCCGGAGCCGCCTTTGCCATTGAATTCAATTTTTGCCAGTACATTTTCGGTGGATTTACAGTTCAAATCCGGCCGGCCAGGAAGGGAGGAGATGCCTGCATAACACGGAGTCAGCCGAGTTCCTTCGGGAGGCAGCTTCGAATCGGGGGCGCTGGTCCGGATAATGATCCAATGCGAGTCATCGCAATTCTTCTGCGGGACCAATAGGGCGCCGAAAGTGGCGCCAGCCTGCAATTCAACGGTGTCGCCACAGGACGCTTTAGCGAGCGCCTTCGAGGCATCCTCGCCGGCGCGTACAGACAAAGTTCTTCCCGGAGCAGGAGTCTCCCGCAGTGAACTCTTTACATAGATTCTGGGCAGCTCGGCGGGGCCGTCAAATGCGGCGGATGGAGGAGAGGTTTGCGAAGAGGCCGCACCGTGGAGCGTCAAAAGAATCGGAACCAATAACAACAGCGACGTCACGGTTGGAGTGACCACATTCCGGCAAGAATCCCTCATGCTGTGGAATTCCTCCTGACCCGGGAATGAGATCTTGGTGGCGTAGCGGTCTGAAGCGAGGCTGACGGCAATCTTGCTTCACTTTATCAGAATCCGGGGGGGCGATGGACGCTGATCGGGTGAACTCGGAATCTCGCGGACTCTAAGACTTTTCTGTTGATTCTTCCGGCGTAGAAGTGACGGAGGGCATCCCCTACTGGACGCCGGCGATAGCCGACAGGACCGCATCCACATTAGCTCCTAGATCCGTGCCATCCGTTGCTGCGCCTTTGTAGGGACTTGAGGGCTGCAAGTGATAATCGCCGCCGTTCCCGCCGTTGTAATTGACGAATTGAACCACGTTGACCGACGCCGGAAAGAAGTTTCCACCCGGCCATTTCGACGGCGGAAAAGCCGCAGGCGCGCCGATGATAGCGTTGGATGAAACACTATAGGGGCTGAAGCATGCGTTGAAGGTAATGAGCGGAGAATCCTGCGATGCACAGTTCGCACCACTGCCCGCGGACCACACCGGATAGGTGCCGGCATTCACGATGCTGTTCGTGAAGACAAAGTTACTCATCTGCTGATTGATCTGGTCGCCGATCATAAACAGCATGGACGCTGGGAAAGCCGTAACGTGGTTGATGGTCACGTCCACCAGGGCTGGAGCGCCGGTTCCTACCGAGACCTGTGCGAATTCACTCGGACCGTTGTATTTCACACCATCGATGTCGTCAATGATTATGTCGTGGATGCTATAGCGTTCGCCGGCCAATGGCACTCCAGCCCCGTCCACGGGGTTGGCGATCTGTATTCCCGCGCCCACGTGGCCGACCGTCCCGTTGCGGATAGTGATATCCGTGACCTGGCAATCAGGACAGAGATTTATCCCTCCGTCAATGCGCTGGTTCCTGGGGGTCAGCAAGATGCCGAAACCCACCTGAGAGAAACCGCCCCAAGTGTATTCCATGATGTTGCCATCGAGCAGGACGCGCTGCGCATTTTTCAACTCGAAGAGATTCTTGACGATAAATGGATTTCCGTCGATTCCACCAACGTACCCGGGCTGTCCCTTCATCCAGGTCAGGGGCTTGAACATGTGGTTGCGGCGAATCTCGATATCTGCGGGGGTGAGAGTTGCCGTGCCTCCGCCGAACAGGATGTTTTCTCCCGAGGCTTCCAGGAAATTGTCTACGATCTGGTAGGGGCCCATAGGGTTGCTGAGGACGCCACCGAAGATTGCCTGAGCATCCCCGCAAGAGCCGGTGATCGAGACGCAGTGAAAGTCCGTGAAGAAAGAATCCACGATCGAGACGTAGGTGCTTCCCCCGAGGCTGAGGCCGCGGTTGGTCTCGTCCTGGGCCGTGCCGTGCATCCATACGCGATCAAAGACAATGTGATCCATAGTGCCCGTGGTCGTCTGTATGGAAGCGAGGTTGTAAACCAGCGGGGTTCCTTGCTGCCGCGTTACTTCCAGGCCGATCAGGCGATAATGATTGGCGCCGGAGGCAAACAAGATCGGGCCTGATCCCTGAGTGGTGTTCATCATGAGCTTCGCAGTTACGTTCTGCGTGGTGGTGCAATTAAAAGAGGGTCGGCCTGGCAGTGCGGTGACACCTGCGTAACACGGCGTCAGTCGCGTGCCTTCGGGCGGTAGAGCAGAATCTGGTGCGCTGGTCCTGACAATAATCCAACTGTTGTCGGTACAACTCTTGGCGGGAAAGGTGAAAACGCCTGTAAAGGTGGCGGCGGCCTGCAGTTGAATCGTGTCGCCGCAGTTGGCGCTGTCGAGAGCGGTCTGCAGATTTCCGCCTTGCGGCACTAGCGTGACCGATCCAGAGGCAGGCGTATCCGCCAGAGAACTCTGTATGTATACGCGCGGAAGTTCTGCCGGGCCGTCAAAGTTCCCCACGGTCGATGAATCGACCGTCACGGTCAAGGATCTGGTGGCAATCTTGGATGCTCCGTCCTTCACGGAGACCGTGAAGGTATAAGTTCCGGTCTTAACCGGAATACCTGAAATTACACCGTTCTGATTCAGCGATAGTCCTTGCGGAAGTGTTCCGCTGGGAATGCTCCATTGATAGGGCGCAACGCCCCCAGTCGCGGCCAGACTTCCACTGTACGGCGCACCTGACGTGCCCGCGGAGGGTAACTGGCCCGAAATCCCAAGTCTCCCGATCGGCACCACGGTGATTTCAACCGAAGAACTGCTCGTTCGCACTGCAGGGGAGAAATTGTCTCCGCCTGGATGCGCAGTTGCAGATGCCCAGGTTGTCGGAACGGCTACGTTCGTGGCTGTAATCGTTACGTTGGTCGAGGATGTTACCGATGGAGCGGTGAACAAACCGGTGCTCGTGATCGAGCCAGCGCTCGCCTTCCATATGACAGCGGTATTTGGAGTCGATGTTAGAGTGGCCACGAACTGTTGCGTAGCGCCGGAAGAAATTGTTGCTCGGGAGGGCGAAAGAGCGATCCTGGCGTAAGGACTCGGACTAGATGTAGCGGGAGAGGAGGATGGAGCAATGCCACCGCAACCGGTCGAGATGCAGGCTAGCGCCGAAAGGAAGAAAGCGATTCCAGAATGCTTGAAAAAGCCGATTCGTGCCGCATTCTCGTGATCGTTGGGGGGTGATACCAAAAACATTTGGGGATTTCCTCAAAAAATTAAATTTATGGAATCTCAAGCTGCGATTGCCTTAGGACAATCTAAGGGTCTTGGCCCGGAGGGAACAGATAACGGCAGGGCACTGTCCGGTTGGCCCCAGAAGTACATGGTGGGTAATGCATTTCCAGACCGTTGGGCGGCGACATTTAGTGCGGATTTCTGCGATTATTGGCTGGGAATCAAATGCGACGCGCGAATTGGTTCCGCTCGGTGTGATGTGGGTTGTCGTGTAAACTGATGGCTGTGCTCAGCGCATGGTTTGATCGGTTGAGGGAAGTTCTCCAGTGGTATCTTTAACTTGAGGCATGAAACTCTGTTGGTTTAAAGCGGGTGGTTTTGTTCCGCTGGATTTCGGCGGCCGTATTCGTAGCTTCCAAATGGTCAAAGAGCTGGCGTGCCGCCACGCAGTTACGGTTCTTACGTTTTACCCAGCTGTGCAGGATGATCCTCACGGGGCGCTTGCGCCCCTTTTTGAGGAACTGATCACAGTTCCGTTGCGCCTTCCCAAACAGAGGTCCCTCGGCGAATTTTTGGATTACCTGCAGCGGCTTCCCGGACCGCACCCGTACTCGATGCAGAAATACTATCGACCGGAGTTGCGTAGGGCAGTGGCGGAGCTGTTCTCGCGCAAATCGTTCGACGCGATTATCTGCGATTTCGTTTATCCCGCTGGAGTTCTGGATTGGACGATTGAAACACCCATCGTCTTGTTCACTCACAATGTGGAAGCCGAGGTGTGGGAGCGCCAGTATCGGGTTTCGATGGATCCGATCCGAAAACTGATGTTCTGGATCGAGTACAAGCGGCTGACACACTCCGAGCGGTACTACGCTGAACGGGCGGCTCGGGTTTGCGCCGTCTCGGAGAGCAATCGCCAATTTTTCGGACGTTACGTGGGGGGAGCGGAACACGTAACACTGTTGCCGACTGGCGTGGATACGGATTACTTTCGGCCGAGTCCCGAGCCTCCACGGGCACGAACTCTGGTCTTTACCGGTTCCATGGATTGGGTTCCAAATCACGATGCCATCGACTATTTTTACCGGGAAATCCTGCCTCTCGTTCGGGCCGAAGAGCCGGATGTCGAAACCTGGATCGTCGGTCGCAACCCTGCCGCGGCACTGTGTAAACTGGTGAAAAACGATTCGAAGGTCCATCTCACAGGCCGTGTCGACGATATACGCCCCTATATGAACCAGGGCAGCATCTACATTCTTCCCATGCGAACCGGCAGCGGAACACGGCTGAAGATCTTTGAAGCCATGGCTTCGGGAAAGGCAATCGTTTCCACTCCGATCGGTGCGGAGGGTCTTCCCGTTACGGATGGCGAAAACATTTTTCTGGCCGAAGATTCAATGACCTTTGCCAAAGCCGTGATCCGCTTGATTCGAGACGCCGGTTTGCGCCGACAACTGGAGACGAACGCGCGCGCTCTGGCCGAGAGTGGCTTCAGCTGGCGGGCGGCCACCCACCGATTGGAGGAAGCCATCCTGCAGATGGTGGGTGAACCCGTTGATATGAAACTAGAGGCCACCTAAATGCTCTCTAAGTTTGCTCGCCTGCCGATTCGCGCATTTCGACATGTGCTCTTCGACCACAGCTATGAGGCGTATTACTCCGCAGAAATATGGGAGCGGAAATACCGGGATGAACAATACGATCTCGGCGATCCGCAAGAGGATGGCCGCTTCGGCGCGCTTATGCAAGTGCTTCGGCGCTACGATTATGGCCCCATGCTCGACCTCGGATGTGGGGATGGACTTCTGTGGAAACACTACCGCCCCCTCAGCGACTCGCTGCTGATGGGGGTGGACTATTCGGACACGGCCGTGGCAAAGGCTAATTTGCGTGCGCTCCCCAATGCTGAGTTCCGTGCCGGAGACTACCGGGACTTTGATCCCGGACGACCGCTGGCGGTCGCCGTTTTCAATGAATCGCTCTACTATATCGACGCATTCATCGATGCCGTGGCCAAGGCAGAAAGTTGGCTGTCCGACAGCGGCGTCGTTGTGGTTTCGATGTTCGATACGCTGGTGACGCGACGGATCTGGAAGAGCCTACTGCAAAGGCGCAAATGGCTGCAATCGGTCAGCGTACACGATCACCACAGCAATCGGAGGTGGACGATTCGCGTTTTCCCCGGACAGGATACGGCGCGGCAATGAGCATACGGACGGCCGTAAAGAGCCAGTTCTATTTTTGGCAGCGCCAAATTTCTAGAAAGCTCTCGCGGCCCGCCCCGAATCAGCCGGCGAACCGCTTAATCGTGTTTGTAATGCATGCTGTCAACCAGGCGCGCAGCGACATGGCTGTGTCGCCTGGCCGGTTTCGAGAACAAATGCGTTCTCTTCTGGACGTGGGTTACCGGCCTCTGGCCATGGACGACGTGTTGAAAACTCTTTCTGGCCGCGACCCGTCAGCCCCAGCATTCTCGGTCACATTCGACGACGGCTATGAGAGCGTCGTCACGCAGGCTTTGCCGATTCTCGAATCCCTCTCTATTCCGGCAACTGTATTTCTGACGACTGGCTTTCTAGACGGCACGGTATCGCCTCCCTGGCGATCGTCAACCCCAGCATTGCTTTCTGAATACCGCAGCCAGGCGGAGCTTTTCCGCCCCATGAGCTGGCAGCAGGCGCGCGAGCTTGCGCGCCATCCCCTTATCCGTATCGGCAGCCACACGGTTTCCCACCCACTACTCGGACTCGCGCCGGAGGATTCTGCACGAGAGGAGATCGTTCGAAGCAGGCAGATACTCGCCGAGCGTCTTGGCATCACGCCAGATTTGTTCGCTTATCCATTCGGCGTTCGCCGATACGGTGCCTATTCGCATTTAACCGAGAAGCTGCTATCCGAAGCGGGCTACCGTTCTTCATTCACCTCCGAAATATCCCGGGCGCGGGTGGGTAGTGGGCCCTGGAGAATTCCACGGATGTCCCTGACGGAAGCCGACACTGGGGATGATGCGGTGGCAAGGGCGGCCGGTGGTTACGACTGGGTGGGAACTGCACAGAATGTTTATCAGTCTATATTTCCCAACCCTCACAAAGGCTTGAGTTAATGAGAGCGTTCTACCTGTTTCACGACGACTGGTATCAATACGTGAAGGCGGATCTGCTGGCCTCGCAGTATCCGATGACGGGATTCGTCGTCATCCGCCGAAAGCGCGATGCCTGGTACCGATATTTGTGGAAGCGAGCCAAGCGGTTGGGTTTTTTAAAAGTTCTTGACGAGCTTGCGTTACGGTCTTACTGGACCGTTTTCAAAAGCTGGAGCGATCACCGCAACTTGAAGCGCCTCATGGCGAATGCACAAAGCAGCCTTCCACCCTCGTACCAGCGTCCGCCGGTTCATTACATCGACAATATTAATTCCGATGATGGCCGGCAACAGCTCCGCGACCTGAATCCGGACGTATGCGTGCTCATGGTCCATCCGATTCTCGGAACGAAAACTTTTTCGATCCCACCGCTGGGAATGCTCGTTTTCCACCCAGGCGTCACACCGGAATATCGCGGACCTCATTCAGCGTTTTGGGCCACGATGAGCAATGAGTTCTGGGGCATAGGGTGGTCCCTGTTGCGGGTGGATGAAGGCATTGATACCGGACCTGTGTTGGCACAAGGAAGTTGCACCAGGGTACGTCCGCTCGAAGATAGCCACGTAATCATGCAGCACATCTCTCACATCGATGGGACCAATCGAGTCGCACAAGTCCTGCGCCAACTTGAAGGTGGCGAAACTCCCCGAGTCGATGTGACTGGCAGACGGACCACGAACTACACGCACCCCGGCATTACGGACTACGTACGATTTCTGGGGGTCCGAAGGAAACTCAGGAACGGCCGCTATCCGAAAGGCGCCCCAAAACCTTCAGGAGTTCCGAAGCCGCGGCAGGACTAAGCAAGGGTCCCGTTTCAGCGTTCGCCTCCCAAATGCCGTCGACCTTGCCCTCGAGCGCAAGGCGCGCACCGCCAATGCGAACTTCCGAAGCTCCGCGGATCAGCACATCCTCAATCGCAGCGGCCGAAGCCTGGATCACGAACAGTTCCGCGTCGGTTTCAATCGTGTCGAAATGCCAGACGCCAGGCCTTTCCGCGAGGGCGATCAGTCGATGCGAATCGCCCACCGTGCAAAAACACACGTTCACACCGTCTGCCTGCACACTGCGGAAGGACACACGGCCCAGTTGATTGAAGGAAAAAAGTGTGACAAAGTCCACTGGTAGCGAACCTTTGTAGGAGAAATGAAGGACCGGTGCAGAAATCACAGCCCCGTAACTAGGAGACCAGATACCCGCTTCGCAAGCTGCACTCCACTGTTTGTCCGCCGAAGCGATTATTTCCATAGTCTCTTGCCCGGCCGTCAGGCGCCAAACATTTGCATTCCCGGGCGTGACCGTACATTCGGGGGCGATATGCCAATGAAGATCGAGACGGTGCACGCCCTCCCCGGTGGCGCGATCCGTTACCATCCACAAGTCATCATGCCAGCCAATCACCCATCGTTCATGGGTCACCGGAGGAGTCAAGCGCGTATAACCGTCGTGAGCGCCATGGAAAAACGCGATCCTCTTGGCGTTATGCCAGCAGTGGACGCGCGTCACCGGCTGCGAGCCCCAGGCAAACGCATGGACCGGATCGGCTTGGCTACGTCTGTCCACCTCCAGAGTATTGTGTGCTGCCGTACCGCGGAATAGTTCGCGCTCGGGTTTCTCACTCGGATATGACCCAGTTCCGGGATCGGTCAACCAGGCTCGTCCTCCGGCATTCAGTTGCAAACTCAGCGCGTCCGCATGGCCGTGACCGCCCCTGCCCCATCCGTGTGGCCCGGCATCGATAACAGCGATGCCATTCTCTGAAGCCAGTGTGTAATAGCCGCTGGCAGCGAAGGCCCGGCTGCGGGGCACGTTGGGAGCAGTGGGCAGTTGATCGAAGATGCGAATGCCGTCGACGCCGAGAAGCCAAATCGTCTCTTCGTGAAGATCGTCACCCGCGACTTTCCAATCGCCGCGGTGATAAAGGATCGCGGCAGCCGCAAGTGGATCACGCAGATGCTCAGAACGGTTGCGCCGGCCGTCGAACAACCGGCCTCCATCATCGTCGCCGAATCGAGGCACCGCTCGGCCCGCACTAATCGTCGCCAGCCCTTCGGCCATAAGGCTGAGCGTGCGATCATACGAGTTCGGGACGACAATTCCGTTCCGAGCCGCAAGAATCCGCGCTTGAATAAACATGTCCAGCGCGTAGACGTGGTAATACACAGACTGCTCGAAGTGGAACCCGTCCTCTCGCACCTGCCGCTCCGACTCCTGGAGAAGCACTTTCCATCCGTATTCACGCCACAATTGCGCCCTCTCAAATTCGGGATAGAGAACCCCTACGAAGAACAGAGCGAGCACCTCCCCCAGTAGGTGGGTGTTCGGTGCAAAGTAGGTCGACAGATATCGTTCGATGTAAACAGCGCACTCGCCGATACCTTCACGAAGTCTCCTGCGCAGACTCTCGGAGAAATCCGCGGCGCCGTCCGTAAGCTGATCGACCCAAATCCAGGACAAGCAGCGGATCCCTACTTCGAGCGTACTCGCCCAATTGATACCCATTGGGTAAGGATTCGCCTTGCGCCAGTCTTCCCACATGCTTTGAAGCGTGTTCAGAAACTGCCCATCTCCCGTATACAGCCAGGCGCGGGCAAGCAGCGTCAGATGCTGATGGCGGCTGAGTTCCCAGACAATTTTGTGATCGCCAGTCCGGCTAAAATTGAGATAGGGTACGCGAAACCACGGTTCGTTGGGCGCCGCAATGCCGTGCACGGGATCGCGATGCCATTCGATCTTCGGATCGCCGCAGCAAAGCCCGCGATAGCCGAGCAGATCGAAGCGGCGCGCTCTAATCTGCTTTGCGCTCTCGATAACGCTGTCGGATTCTGAGGGTAGTCTGCGCTTGATCTCCGCGGCCACGCCCGCCGCTTCGCCCGAGTCAAAAAAGAATCGCGGAAGAACCCCGGTCTTGGAGTAACCAGACTGCAGGGGATTCTTGCCCCGCCGAACCGCCCAGACGTCCAGTCGCTGGCGAACGGCCATCCTGGCACGGGTTCGAATCTCATTCGGGCTCATCGCGGCAATTCGCCGCACGATCGCTAACGAGTTAGCCATGCCCGCCACCTGTCAAATCCAATGTGCTTCGCAGGCCGCCAGCTTTTACCCACAGGATTTTCATGTCAAACGGGGCGTTACCAGCATATGCCTTCGTAGTCACCTGACGTTGCGGGTCTCGATCCCCGATCGAGGTTCACCAGGTCGATGACAATATGATCCGGCCGGAGCGAACTGCGTAGTTCATCAAGAGCCACACCCCGCGTTCCGATGACTACTACCTCCGCATCCTCGAGGACGTTCTGCAAGGACGTTGAAAGCAAGGAACCAATATGGGGAATCACGTCGTCGATGTACTGCCGGTTGGATCCGATCAGCCGGCCCAACGACACGTTGTCGTCCCAAATCCGGACCTGCCGGCCCTCGCCCAACAGCCGTTTCACCAGCTGTACGTGAGGACTCTCCCGCAGATCGTCAGTGGCCGCCTTGAAACTCAGGCCGAGCATGGCGATTTTCTTTTTTCCGTTCTTCAAGATCATCTCGACGGCACGCTCCAGATGTTCGTCGTTGCTTGGCAGGATGGATTGGAACAATGGCAGACTTAGATCCAGCTCTTTCGCGCGATAGTTGATCGCTCGCACATCTTTGGGAAGACAGGATCCACCAAACGCGAAACCGGGCTTGAGATACGTCGGCGAAATATTCAGCTTGCCGTCAGCCGTGAAGATTTCAGTTACCGCTTCAGCGTCGACGCCCATCTGTTTCGCCAGCGTCCCAACCTCATTCGCAAAGGAAACTTTCACCGCGTGCCATGCATTGCAAACGTACTTGACCATTTCCGCGGAACGAAACGAGGTTTCGAATACCCGTCCTGGAGCCCACTGGTAGATCTCGCGCAACACGCCGCTGTGCTTCGCATCGGCAGCGCCGATGATGGTTATGGAGGGCTCCAGAAAATCGGAGACGGCTGTGCCTTCGCGCATGAATTCGGGGTTTACACAGACGCCGAAACCTTGCCCCAACTTCTCGCCACTGGAATTCTCCAGAGCCGGGATCACGAGAGTCTCTGCCGTGCCGGGCAGTACTGTACTGCGCAAGACCACCAAGTGAAACCGCCTCTTTTTCTTGAGGATTTGTCCAATTTCCCGGCAGACCGGCTCGATATGTCCAAGATCGAGCTTCCCATTCCGCAGACTTGGCGTCCCGACGCAAAGAAAGGACAAATCGCTGTTCAGAACGGCATATTCGGAGTCCGATGTTGCCTGCAGGCGACCGGCGGCCCGATTCTCGGAAATCAACTCTCCCACCCGCGGTTCGACAATGGGATTAAGTCCGGCTTGCATGGCTTCAACCTTGGCCTGGCTAAGGTTGACTCCGATCACGTTGTGGCCCTTGTGCGCCAGGCAGGCGGCGGTGACAGTGCCCACATAGCCAAGGCCGAAGACGCTAATGGATTGAGTCATGTGGATTCGTTATTCCCCCTCGTTGTCGGGAAGACAGCAGAAACGGCATTCGTGTGAAATGCTCAGAAATTATCGTTAAGTCACGCCCTTTCAATTGTATACAAGCGCGGTGGATTTTGATAAGGCACTCTGGTAACGACCTGGAAGACCTGGCAACTCGGCATCAATCGTCACCCGCCCAGCGATCTAAAATGAAGTAGTATCTGAGACAGATCGACCCAAAAGAGGATAGGGTTTTATCATGTGCGGAATCTGCGGCGTCTTCCATCCTGATCGAGCGACGCGGGTAAGCCGCAGCGCGCTTGTCGGCATGAACGAACAGATCGCCCACCGCGGGCCCGATGACGATGGCTTCTTCGTCGAAGAGAACGTCGGGTTGGCCATGCGCCGACTGAGCATTATCGACATTCAAACCGGTCATCAACCGATCACGAACGAAGATGAAACGCTTTGGATTGTTTTCAACGGAGAAATCTACAATCACCAGAATCTACGCAAAGACCTGGAGTCGCGGGGTCACCGCTACCGCACCAAAAGCGACACTGAAACCATTGTGCATTTGTATGAGCAGTACGGAGAGGACTGTGTTCAGCACCTTCGCGGCATGTTTGCATTTGCGATCTGGGACCGGTCCAGAAGGCGCCTCTTCATTGCTCGAGACCGGCTGGGGATCAAGCCACTCTACTATTCCTACGACGGCAAGACATTGCTGTTCGGCTCGGAAATAAAAGCCCTCCTCGCCCATCCGGGAATCAAGCCGGAGTTGAACCGGCAAACGCTGGCGGAGTATCTTGCGTTCGGATACATAAGCGGCGCTGAGAGCATGTATGCGGGGATTTGCAAGTTGCTGCCCGGCCATACGTTGCGGTTGGACGAGCGTGGCAAATTGGAGACTTCACAATATTGGGATCTCAACGTTACGGCTGATGATGGCAGGCAGCCGCGAGAGCACTACGTCGTCCGCTATCGCGAAATGCTGGAGGAGTGCGTTTCCAGCCATCTGATGAGCGACGTTCCGCTCGGCGTTTTTCTTAGTGGAGGGCTGGATTCGAGCGCGGTAGCGGCGCTGGCTACAAAGATCCGCAAGGAACCGCTTGAGACATTTTCCGTCGGCTACGGCGAAGAGGCCTTTAGCGAACTCCCGTATGCCCGGACGGTTGCGGCACACTTGAAATCGAAACATAAGGAAGTCCGGCTCAGCCGGGAAGAGTTCTTCCAGACTTTGCCCCGCCTGATCTGGCATGAAGACGAACCCGTTGTGTGGCCATCGAGCGTGGCGCTTTATTATGTGGCCCGGTTGGCACGAGAACGCGTGACCGTTGTGCTTACGGGCGAGGGCAGTGACGAGACGCTGGGTGGCTACACGCGTTATGCGTGGACGTTGCTGAACTCGCGAATGGATTTGGTTTACCGAAGGCTGACACCGGCGGCGGGCCGGCGTTTGCTCCGCAAGATGATCGACGACGGTCCGCTTTCTGCCGCCACGAAAAGAAAACTTGAACACACATTTCTGGTCCGCGGCGGCGACTCCTGGCCTTCTTTTTATTTTGACAATTTCTATTCCGCGTTTTCCGATTCGCAGCAGCAGGAGTTGCTCACTCCTGAAGCGAGGGCATCCGCTGGAGACGCTTACGCCGGCTCCATGCTGCATTGGGATCATTCTTCCTCCGACCTGTTGCACCGCCTGTTGTACACCGACATCAAGACCTATCTGGTCGAGCTGCTGATGAAACAGGACCAGATGAGCATGGCCGCCTCCATCGAAAGCCGCGTTCCTTTTCTAGATCATAAGCTGGTTGAATTCAGCGCGAGCATACCTGCGAAGTATTCGACTCAGGGATTATCCGGGAAATGGATTCTGAAGCGTGCGTTGGCGGACCTGCTGCCCGATGAGATTACGAACCGCAAGAAGATGGGATTTCCAACGCCGTGGGAATATTGGCTAGCCGGGCCACAGCTTGACGACCTGGAACGCCTGCTCACCGGAGCGCGAACGCTCGAACGAGGACTCTTCCGCGGAGAGATGATCAAGCGCCTTTTCGCCGAGCATCGGGCCGGGGCTCGCGATCACGGCAATCGCATCTGGCGTTTGCTGAATCTGGAATTGTGGCTGCGCGTGTGCGTAGACGGCGAGCCCCTGAACGACTTCGTCCGACCGGGCAGCACAGTCGCATACAGCTAAGGATGCGACTGTTCCACGTCAATCTTTCTGTACGGAAACCTACTAAACTTGCGTCTCTAAGCGTCCTTCGAGTTGGCTGGGTTGAGAGCCGTAAGCAAGCTCATAACCGAGTTCCTGCATCGTAGGTCCCCAGGCCTCCTCAATCATTCTGACCGACGTCTGCGAAAGGCGCTCGCGCCAACCACCAGACTTTGCGTCACGAACAAACGGTATGTCTTGACGGGTGCCCTTGGTCGTAACCCATTTCTCTGACTGCGATTTTTCCAGAGAGCGCATTTGCTTGGCGGAACTCAGCTGGATGGCGCGCTCGATTCTTTCCGGAGTTGGGTCGATCCTCAACAGGGGAGACACTTTCCGTAGTTCCTTAACTGGATCGGCCAGCAGGTCTTCGTAGCGAACAAGGCAGAAGTTCTTGTTCCCCTGCCGCATTCGAACCCAGCTCATCGCATGCTCCTCCCAAGTGCCAACATTATTTGCATAGTCCACAACCCTGGCTGCAATGAAATTCTTGACAAAATCATCCATGGGATAGCCATCCGGAATAACGCGCACTTTAAGGTTGTAGAAGTAGAAGGAAACGGCAACATCCCGGGGATCGCGCACGATGTAAATAGTGCGGGGATATCGTGGGTCGAAGTATTCGTGGCTCTTGAAAACGCGGCGGCTCTTGCGAAGGACGTGATCGGGCTGAGAATAGATCGACGGGACCCAGTCGTCCAGGTTGGCAAATGTGATGGGCTCATCCTGCCAGATGTAATTGCCGAATATGAACCTGGACCAGGTGCTTCCCGAGCGGAAATAACCAACCAGGAAAATATCATCGGGAAACACTGTGACCAGACGTCCCGCGGGCTTTCTGAGCGCTACGGTCTCAAGGTACCCCTTAACACGTTTCTTCATTTGCTTTTCATCCTTCTAAGGTTGTTTGTTGCCAACGGACATTGGAACATCCGCAACTTCAACCAGCCAAATCCACTTTGCTCCTAATAGGTTTCGATCACAGCGGCAACGGGTTCTCCAGGGCTGCCTTGGTCGTGAATACCCTGCACCTGCCAAAGCCTGCCCGTCCGAAGGGCCCACAGAAGTTCCAACGCATAGACGCTCCAGCAAATCAACACCTGACCGGCCAACTGAACTAAGGTGTGGGCGACGAAGCGCTCTCGCGTCAGCAACAACACCGCAATCAAAGGAACGGACAGTATCAACGGTAAAAGAAAAGCCTCGCGCAGATAAGTCCATACCCGAACTCCCAGCATTCGACAGGTGTGCCTCGGCAGAAAGAATAAAGTCGTGCAAAGCAGGGGAATGGCGGTGCCCGCCGCGTCTCCTAGAATGCCGAACCGCCTGACCAGAACGATACTCAGAATCAGATTCGTGATTCCTTCCAACAAGATGGCGACGGCCAGCGTTTTGTGTTTTGCCATGCCAAACAGAACCCGGCCACAAGCGGCTTGGGCGAGCATAGTCGCCATCGGGACCACCAACATCAACAACACGGGGTAACTGGTAGCGATATACCGCGCCCCGACCCACACTTCGATCACCGACTTGCCCAGAATAATGAGCGACGCCGTAATGGGAAAGACAATCATGGCGCAAGCGCGGTTCCCGGCAATAAAGATCTTTTTCAACTGCCCGGAATCCCCAATGGCATCGGACCGGCTGGACATGGGGATAAAAATCTGCGCCAGACTGCTCACCACTTCGCCCATGTAGTCCACAAGGCGCGCGCCAATTGTGAAGTACGTGATAGCGGCAGATGAGATAAAGGTGCCGATGACCATCGCATCCGTCTTAAAGCGCAAGCGGGATGCGATGATGATCATGAAGGTCGGGCCGCTGTAGGTCGCGATTCGGTGAAGGCTTTCGCGATTCAGATACTTAGGGTGAAAATGCAGTGGAAGGATGCTTAAGACGACCCCGGCATTAACCAAATTTCCCAGCAGGGGCAACGTAACCGTAATCAGCGCGACCGTGAGAAGACCATAACCGTGCCGTAGTGCAATGACGATGAGCAGGGCCCGAAGCAGGGTCGAACAGACGTTCGTAAAATTCAGCACATAGAAACGCTGCAGCCCTTCTAATATGCCTCCTGAAACCCCCAGAGGAAAACCCAGGGAAACGGCTGTCCCCACCATGAGCAACAACAGACGCGCAGTACTGTGGAAATTTGCCGGGACGCGAAAGATGGAATCGACATAAATGCTGGCGACGAAAGTGAGCAGCATTGCAACGGCGCCAATTCCGCTGTAACTGAACAGGGCGGTATTGACCAACTGGTTTAACTCGTCATGCTCATTGTTGGCGGAGTACTTGGCGACGTAGCGAACGATGGACGAGCGGATTCCCAGGTCAAACAGCCCGTAATATCCGGTGATGGCAAAGACCAGGACCCAAAGGCCAAAAGCGGCATCTCCCAGGCGGTGCAGGATGAACGGTGAAAGAAACAGTCCGACCAGAATATTGAGGCCGAGAGAAAACCAACTGCTCCCAACGTTCTTGAAGATCTCGATTTTGTCTAACTTCTTCATGTACTCCTGGTGTTCTGGCAGGCTCCGGCTTGTAGGTTGCTTCGGTGAAAATTGGATTATTGCGCCGCGTGCGGATTGTGATTCTTAGCCTGTCCCTCCGCCCGGCGTTACCGGGATCAATACGCTGGAAGTTCCCCTGCGCTGCGGCCGGATGGATGCTCGCTGACTGACACGCTCGATGCACGCCGCCAATTCTTCTCCCAGAGTCCGCACGTGGGGCTCACGAAGCAATTGTTCATGATCAAAAGGGATCTCGTGAATCTCGACGCCACCCTCGCTGCGAGCAGCCCACCCCATTTCCCGATCTTTGACGTAGTAGAAGGGCTGTTTCGGACGCTTGAACAGGGCGACTGGAGCGCGGAAGCGCTGGGGAACAAAATCCTTCGGCCAGTAGGCTTGCGGCCAGTCATTCCTGGCCTGGGGCTTCCCGCTCAATTTCCCGAGTTTGTTTCCCACCGAACGTGCGAAGGTTGCAAATTGTTTGGAAGGGCCGAGCCTTCGGATTTCCTGCAAACGCTGCTGATAGTAATACAGCCGCCACAGCCAGGGCCGTTGGCTGTACTGCAGGGTCCAGGTATCGAAAATGGCAAATAATCCAACTTCACGGCTTTGGGCTTCGAGCTCCAGGATTACCCGTTCCGCGATGTGCGTACCATCGCACAACCCTCCCAGGCAATAAGGGCCCTCGGGCTGGACCGACACGATGGCAGATGCGTACTCCTGCCCCATCGCACGCATCTCCTGCTCCGTGTACGGCCGGCCTCGAACCACAGGGGCATGGGCCTGAATCTTATAAACGGTTTGATTCCGTCCCATGTGTCGAGCCAGCATGGCATACCCCAAAGACTCTTCTCGGGGTGGGACGATGGCAAAGAAAGGCAAGAGTCGATTGCTTCCGGACTGAATCTCCAGGACAACGGGGTCGTTTCCAATCTCGGTCTCTTGCTGGACAAGTTGAGCCAGCGATTCGACAGTGGCGCCGCGAAACAGCGCGGAGAGTGGAATTTGACGGCCAGTAATCTGCTGGATCTGAGAGACCAGTCGCCCGGCCAGTAACGAGTGTCCTCCCAGTGCAAAGAAGTTGTCGTGACGTCCCACGCGTTCCACTTTCAGCATCTGTGCCCAAATCTTTGCCAGCGTGTCTTCCATCTCCCCCGCGGGCGGCTCGTACCCGCTCACCCCGTACGCATCGGCATCTGGTGGTGGCAACGCCTTGCGGTCCAGCTTGCCATTGGTCGTCAGTGGCAATGATTCCAGTCGCACATAGGCTGCCGGCACCATGTACTCTGGCAGGCGCGCCGATAGATGCACCCTCAATCCTTCCGCGTTGACTTCTTTCTGCGAACTTGTGTAATACGCCACCAGACGCCTGTCTCCCGGTGTATCTTCCCGCACGACCACAACCGCTTCCCGCACTCCGGTTCCCTCCGCCAGCCGGGCCTCGATCTCCCCTAGCTCAATTCGGAAACCGCGAATCTTCACCTGCGAGTCGTTCCGCCCCAGAAACTCGATGTCGCCCTTCCCCAGCCACCTTCCCAAATCTCCCGCCTTGTACATCCGCTCCCCAGCGTTCCCCACAAACGGATCCTGCAAAAAGCGCTCCGCCGTCAGTTCCGGACGATTCAGGTACCCCCGAGCTACTCCCGCGCCGCCAACGTACAGCTCCCCTACGACTCCAATCGGCACTGGTTGCCGCTGGTCGTCCAGAATGTACGTTCTAAGGTCGGGAATGCGGCAGCCCACTGGACTGCCTCCACGCCTCTCGGTGTCGGCCGGAGTGAGCGGGCGGTAGGTCACGTGCACGGTGGTTTCCGTGATGCCGTACATGTTGATGAGCTGAGTGCTCCGCCCCTGATTCTGCTCATACCACGGTTTGAGCATCGCCGTCTCAAGCGCCTCACCGCCGAAGACCACGTATCGCAGATGATGCGATGCCTTGCTTTTCCCCTGGGCGCTAATCAGTTGCCGAAATGCACTCGGTGTCTGGTTGAGAACGGTCGCCTTGGTTTGGCACAGCAATTCATAGAAATCGTCCGGCGAACGCGCCACATCTTTGGGCACAATCACCACACGACCGCCATAGAACAGCGCTCCCCAAATCTCCCATACCGAAAAATCGAAGGCGTAAGAGTGAAAGAGGGTCCAAACATCGCTTTCGTCGAACTGAAACCACGCATCGGTGGCGGAGAACAGCCGCGCTACGTTTCCATGTTCGACCATTACACCCTTCGGTGTACCCGTAGAGCCAGACGTATAGATCACATACGCAACATGCTTGGGCGTAACCCCAATGCCGGCCCGATCGGGGTTGGTGTCCGGTTCCTGATCCCAAGAGCGTGTCGAAGCCATGTCCAGTACAGGCACCCGATCTTCGATTCGTGGGAACAGGCCCCGAAGGTCTTCCTGCGTAAGCAGCACTGGGGGAGCGCTATCTTCCAGCATGAACTGCAACCTCTCGCTCGGAGACGCTGGGTCGAGCGGGACATACGCCCCGCCGGCCTTTAGCACGGCCAGCAACGCGATGATCATGTCAAAGCCGCGCTCGAGGCAGATTCCCACCCGCGTGTCCGGTCCCACCTTCAACTTTCGCAAATGATGCGCCAGCCGGTTCGCCCGCTGATTCAGCCCTTTATAAGTGAGAAACTGATCGTTGTAGGCCAGCGCAACGTTGTCTGGCGTGCGCTCGGCCTGCGCTTCAAAAAGCTGATGTACGCACTCGACCGGCGGATACCCAACTTCAATCTCATTCCATTCCACCAGCAACTGGTGACGCTCTGAGTCGCTGATCAATGGCATGCTTGCGACCTTGACGCCAGGTTCGGCCGCTGATTCCAGCAATATTTTGAAGTGTTCCATCATGCGCCGGATGGTCGAGGCATCGAACAGATCGAGGCTATAGCTGAAGGTTGCCTCCAGCCCGCTTTCCTTTGTCGCCAACTCAACGGAGAGGTCGAATTGTTCCGCTGGAATGTCCACTTCAAACAGACTCACGCTTGGCCTGACTGGAAACCTGACAATTTCATCCTGCATGCTGAACATGATCTGGAACAGAGGATGCCGGCTCATGTCGGGCTCCAGACGCAGTTGTTTCAACAGAGTCTCGAAGGGTAGCTCTTGATGCGAGAACGCCCCTCGAATCACTTCGTTGACCCGGAGCAGAAGTTCCGCAAAGCTCGGGCTATCAGACAAATCTGTCCGAAGCGCAAGTGTGTTTTCCAACCGGCCGATCACCCGCTCGACTACAGGCCGTCCCCGGCCGGAAACACGCGTGCCCACAACCAGGTCGTTCTGCCGGCTGTACCGGAACAAAAGTACGTTGAAAGCGGTGAGCAGGGTGGCAAAAATATCCGCCCCACAGCTCCCTCCCAGAACCCGAAGACGTTCTACCAAGGCCGGCTCGATCCACATCCTCTGCCTGTCGCCTCTGAAGGTCTGTACGGGCAGTCTTGGGCGATCGGTCGCCAGATCGATGGTTGTCGGAACTCCCTTCAGCCGTTGCTTCCAGTAGGAAAGTTGCGCCTCCGAAGCAACATCCTCCGGCGCAATCTCGCGATATTGCAATGCCGTTTCAGGTTCTGGTTGTGACTCCTGGCTCCCGGGCGATTGGTAGTGCGAGTCTATTTCACTCAGCACCAACCGAATGGAAGTCTCGTCGCACAGAATCCCATGAACGACCAGTAGAAACACGTGTTCTGTGTCCGTCAGTCGATACAGTACCGCTCGCAGCAAGGGAGCGTGAGTGAGGTCAAATGGCTCCAGAGTCTCCCGCTGTGCCAGTTGAAAGAGCCGCATCTCACGTTCCTGAGGGGTCAACTGTCGCAAGTCAACGTTGTTCCATGTCACCCGAGCAGGCAGGAGCACAACCTGTACCGGTACCCCGTCTACAGGATGGAATTCCGTTCGTAGAATTTCGTGCCGCCGCACTACCGCGTTTACTGCATCTTGAAGTCTTTTGGGGTCGTCCAGTGCGGCAAAACGCAAACCACATGCTTTGTTCTGGACAGAATTCGCAGGGTGCAATTGCTCCAACACCCAAAGTCGCTCCTGCGCAATGGAAAGGGGGATCCCCTTTTTCACGGACTCTCCGCTTTGTTCCGTCGTCGTAGGATTCATTCCAGTGTTACCCACGCTTTCCTCTGAGAGAGGAGATCCTAAGCGGTCGAGTCGCCTCTGCCGCAGCGAACGCGCCGTCCGGAGGGTTGCCAACGACCCGGCTCCGAATGACGCCGATTTCTCTCAGTGTACAGGAAGGAGATCAGAGCCATTAACACGCACCAGTGCCATACGAGTGACCAAAGTTCCAACCCGGCACAAACCGCTGAGAAGAAAGGCTCAACCCTGAGTATTGTTTGGGAGAATGGTGCTTATTGACCGCCGCAAGAGATCGGCAAGCGACGAACGGTCAGGCTTAAACTAGCGAGCCTGTTCCGCCACCGGGATGTGCGGCTCCACCAGAGCAAGCAGAGCGTCTTTCAGCAAGGGCCCACTCGCCAGCAGACCGGAGAGGAGCGGATCGCGTCGATTGGCAGTCAACGCCGTTTTGTCCAGGGTGCTAACAAAACCGCCCGCGCTCTGTACCAGGGCCGCGCCGGCCACCACGTCCCATTCGTTTTTCGGAGTCAGGGTGAATGTGATATCGGCTAGTCCTGCAGAGACCAGAGCGAGTTTGTAAGCCACGGAGCCCATTGGGCGGACTTTAAGCGCAGTGTTCTCAAACGGCTTCCATTCGCCGCGCTTGACTTCGCTGCGGCTGGCGAGAACTAACGCGCCCTCTAGCGTAGTGCGCTGGCTGGGACGGGCTGGCTGGCCATTGTAGGTGACGCCGGAGCCGATCGATCCCAGAAACGTTTCATCCGTCGCGGGATTGTAGATTCCGCCGGCCACGGGGCGGCCGTTCTCGACAAACCCGATCGAAGCGCAAAACTCCGGGATGCCTTTGACAAATTCCCGCGTGCCGTCGAGCGGATCGACCACCCAAACGCGCGAGCGCTGCAGGCGAATGGGATCGTCGACGCTTTCTTCGGAGAGCCAGCCTTCGCCGTCGCGCAACAGTTCCTTGCGCAGAACGGCGTCGAGCGCGCGATCCGCCTCCGTTACGGGGTCATGCCCGATTTTGTACTCCGTTTCAATCGCTCCGGGAGTGAAGCGGGCGAAGACCGCTCGCGAGGCTTCCAGCGCGGCATGAATGCGTTTCAATATGTCCGCGTAAGATTTTGATTCCATAATGTCTCTTTCTTTCAAAGGTACTTAACTGAGACTGAGAACTGGGAACTGTTCTCAAGCCATCAACATGCGCGCGCCCGTTGCCAGCAGCACCGCGCAAAGAATGCGTCTAAGCCACGGAACGGGAACCCGCGTACTCAAGTAAGACCCGAGCAGTCCTCCGGGAATCGAGCCGATCAGCAGCGCCCCGACCAGGTGGATATCGATATTGTTGTTTATCTTGAAGTGGAGAAAACTGGTTACACCTGTAAGCAACAATGCATGGACAATGTCGGTACCCACCATGACCTTCGGCTGAAAGCTGTAGAACAGCAAAAGCATCATCATGACGATGCTGCCCGATCCGACCGAGGTGATGCCCACGAGAAAGCCTGCTGCCAAGCCGATAAGCGCCATCCATGCGAACGATTTCATCGTCGGCGGCTTCGCCGCGGCCCGGTCCTCGATCTTCTTCTGAAAGAATAAGAAGGTTGGAATGCATATCAGCAAAACGCCGACGGCGACAGTGATAAAGTGGTTCACTCCATCGCCATGCAATTTGCGCAAATGGTGGAGAAAGCTTACGCCAAAAAACGATCCTGGAGCGCTGCCCACGGCAAGAGCCAGGACCACTTTTCGCCGAACCGTTCCTTTGCGCAGGTGGACGGCGCTGGCGCCGATCTTGGTCACAAAGTTGAAGAGCGCGTCCGAACCAACCGCGCGCATCGCTGGCACGTGCAAACCGAAGATGAGAATCGGGAGCAGCAGAACGCCACCCCCGACTCCCGTCATTCCGATGAGAGTTCCAACGAAAAAACCCACCAGGCTCTTGATCAGCAAATCCATGACAGTACCGGCTCGCGCCGCTTAAAGGGACTCCGCAGTCGTCCCGATGAAACCTTCCCTCTCCAGGTGAAGGATGATCTCCTGCGCTGCCTCTTCGGCGGACAACTCACCGGTGTTAATGGTGACTTCGGCGTCGGCCGGAACTTCGTAAGGATCTGAGATGCCAGTAAATTCTTTGAGAATTCCCGCGCGTGCCTTGGCGTACAAGCCCTTGCGGTCGCGCTGTTCGCAGACATCCACCGAGGTGGCGATGTGCACCAGAATGAATCCTCCATAAGGCTCGATCATCTGCCGCACATGTTTGCGGGTCGCGTCATAAGGCGCGATGGGCGCGCAAATCGCGATGCCGCCATTTTTGGTGATTTCCGACGCCACATACCCGATGCGCCGGATGTTGATGTCGCGATGCTCCTTCGAGAAGCCAAGCTCGGAAGACAAGTGCTTGCGCACCAGGTCGCCATCCAGCATCGTGACCGGACGCCCGCCTGCCTCAAGAAACTTGGTCATCAGGACGTTGGCGATGGTCGACTTGCCGGACCCCGAGAGCCCGGTGAAGAAAATTGTCAAGCCTTGCTTGTGACGAGGCGGGAAACTGCGGCGCAATTCTCCCACGACTTCGGGGTAAGTAAACCACGCAGGAATCTCGCGGCCTTCGTTCAGCCGCTGGCGAAGTTCAGTGCCAGAGATATTCAGCACGCGATCGCCTTTCTTGACCTCGTCGTCGGGAACGTACTTGTCTTGATCCTCGAGGTAAACCATCATGTTGAAAGGCACCATGGTCACACCGATGTCGGCTTCGTGTTTCTTGAACACTTCCTGCGCCTCATATGGACCATAGAAAGGCTTGCCGTCGGTGTCTTTGCCCGGACCAGCATGGTCGCGGCCCACGATAAAGTGCGTCACGCCATGATTCTTGCGGATAAGCGCGTGCCAGATAGCCTCGCGCGGTCCGCCCATGCGCATGGCGAGCGGAAGTAAGGAAAGTTTGGCGGTTGACTGCGGGAACTTCGAGAGGAGCAGTTGATAGCAGCGCACGCGCGTGTAGTAATCCACATCGCCGGGCTTGGTCATGCCCACGACGGGATGAATCAGCAGATTGGCCTCGACTTGCTTGGCGGCGCGGAAGGCAAGTTCCACGTGCGCCCGGTGCATGGGATTGCGAGTTTGGAAAGCTACCACTTTCCGCCAGCCCACGCGGGCAAACTCGGCGCGCACTTCGGCCGGAGTCAACCGCAGACTTTGGAAATCATAGTGTGACGGGGCCTGCGTCGCCTCGACCTTGCCTCCGACGTACCACGGATTCGCCTTGTTAATGGCGTAATCGGCCCCCGGGTGTGCGGCGCTGGTGCTGGCGAACACGGCCTGCGCCTCGGTTTTACGGTCGGGTTGCCAGACTTCCTCCACGTGCAACACGGCCAGCATCACACCTTCGGGATCGCGTAGCGCGACTTTGCTCGTGCCCGGAGTTAGCTTCTTGGCAAGTTCCTCGGTTATGTCGAGTGTGATGGGCATGGGCCAGAGCGTTCCGCTGGCCAACCGCATGTTGTGGCAGACGCCTTCGTAGTCGGCGCGGGTCATGAAGCCCCGCAGCGGAGAAAAGCCGCCGGTTACCAGCAACTCCAGATCACAAAGCTGGCGGGCGGTGAGGTCCCATGAAGGCCACTCTTTCGAATGGGCCTTGAGTTCGGAGATTCTTTCTGGTTGAGCGATGAGTTGGATGAGTTCTCCGCCATGGGGCGGAATGAGATGGCTGGTCGCGGCTGTCAAGTGCTACGCCTCCTGGAATTTTTGCGTTGTATGTCTACTACGTTTATTGCCTTTGACTGGATTGCTTCCCAGACTGCATCAGGGTCGGGGGAAACCGGATCGCAGATTTTTGTGGGAGAGGAAATCCCGAAATGTTACTTGACAGAGTAACACTTCCGGGCAGCCGGAAGAAAGCTAAGATTTGTTGTCCATGAGTAACCAACGATTCAAGCAATTGTGGGGCCTGAAGGTGTGTGAATCGGTGCATGTAAGCGAAAGAAAAGAAATGCTCTTTGCGGGACGATTCGAGCAGAAAGGGCCTTAGTCGAACCCCGATGTGAAAAAAATTGCAACAAGGGATCGTGCAATTCTCCTTCTGGTTTAGGCTCGCTCTCACAGAACTCAGGACTTTCGCGACCAATCGTTCAGCTTCCAATCTCGGCCACGAACGCAGACCGCGGCAATATATCCAGGGCCGGCCGGCACTTCTTGTAGAAGCCAGCGCCCAGCCTCTGAGCTGTCGGGACGAGTTGCGAGCAAAGCGTCTTTTCCTCCGGCCGCGAGAGACACGTCGAATTGGCTCAGCGGGAGCGACAAGCCATCGCCAGTTGCCTTGATGTATGCCTCTTTCCGCGTCCAGCATTGGAAGAAGCCTTCAATTTTCTCTTCCAAAGGCAATGCCGCAAGCTGGCTCTGCTCGTGCGTAGAAAAGAAGCGGCGTGCGATGTTTTCCAGGTCGGAATTGCGGCGAACTTGTTCCACATCGATGCCGATCTCACGCCGGCGGGTGAAAGCCAACAGCGCGATTCCTCCGGAGTGGGAAACATTGAAGGCAACATCGCTACCCTCGAACGCCGGCGCGAGAGCAGGCTTTTCCTTCGGGGAGTAAGAGAAGGTCAGACTATTTGCATCTGTCCTCAGGTAGCCGGCCAGGATCGTCCGTAACCAGGCCCGTGCCGCGACAAAGCGTTGACGGTCGCGCGAAAAATGAAAACGCGAAGCGCGCGCCAACTCGTCAGAAGAAAGCACCTGCTGCCAACGGGATTCGTCGGCGCCTACGACCTCCAGATCTACCCGCCAAATCTGCACTTCGTCTTCAGGCAGTATGAGTGGTGCCTCGATCTGGAAGGCCGAGTGCGTGATGTTCAAGCTCTGACTCATGCATCTGGTTCGACCGCACACGTTCGGCGCAGATACGACGAGAATGTGACGGCTGCTGACTAGCTGGCCTTTCCCGTGATCGTCATTGGGTCCAGCATCTCGGCCAGCGGCAGAACCTGGTACGTCGCGTAGTTGTACACCGGCGACATGGCCAGAAGCCGGTCAAGTTCCTCGTTGGATGTGACTTTATAGATCCAGGCTCCGCCGTGACTCCCGATGACGTGGTAGCGGCACTCCAGCTTGTCCCCCAGTTTCTTGGCATAATCCGCCATCTGCATCACGGCGCGAACCACCTCTGGCCCAAGGCGTGTGAGGTCGAAGTGCCACAGCACCAGGAATTTCATAGCGTCCTCCTAACCGGAATATAGCGCCCCAGCAGATTCAGTAAAGCGTCGTCAAAAACGCAACCCTGCTGCTGTGCTCTGGGTCACATCTTCGCTATTGTACTGAGAAGTAGACTCAGCCGGATGAGGATGTTGAACGCAATTGCCGACCTTCGCAATCTCAAGCGGCGGGCGAGCCTTATTCTGCTGGTGCTGCTGCTGGCGCTGCCCGCCTGCAATCTGGTTCGCGATTTTGATTTCAAGCGCGGGGCTCGCCTGACCGGAGGCAACCCCGAGGTGGGCCGAAAAAAGCTCATGCACTACTCTTGCGTTTCCTGCCACGTGATTCCAGGGGTTCCGAAAGGCGATGGCAGGAGCGCTCAGTCGCTCGCGCACTGGTCCTGGCGCCGCACTTTTCTAAATACCTACAAGAACACGCCTGAGAACCTGGAGCGCTGGTTGCAGAATCCTTCTCACCGTAAGCCTGGTACCCAAATGCCCGACCTGAACGTGAGCCCCCAAGACAGTCGCGACATGGTTGCCTATCTGTTCTCTATCAATTAGATAGCGCCGTTGCCGCGCCCCTGAAGCTTCAAAGGTGCCCATTCCCGCGCACCGGCACACCCGGACGTAACCCAGCCGGGGTACCCTCGGGCAGCCTTGTGCCAGAAAAAGTGTTCTAATTAGGGCGCGGAAGCGGTATCCTCGACAGGGGGAGATTTCGTATGGTGAAGTGCAGGGCAGTTTGTTTATCGATAACCATCGCAGCCTTGATTGGTGTGGCGCCAGCGCAGAAATCACAGGTTCATTCCCCTACTGCCAAGTCGGATGCGGATCTCAAAGCTGCCACCAAACCGCTCATCCCTAAATCCGCAATGCCGGCCAAGCATTCGTCATCGTCAGTGGCGCCGAGCGTTGGGAATCGCAGCGGAAACGCGAACAAAGAACTGCAACACTTGGAGCGCCAGGAGATCCGAGCCGGAGGCTCACAAAAGAGCGGGGCGGGCGCGGCTAAGGTCGCTTCCGGACCAAAGCCTGCAGCCGCCGGAACGGGCTCGGGAATTAACTTTACGTATGAGAAGCCGAAGGTCGGCATGCAAGCATCCAGGCCGGATGCTCACGCTGCGAATTCGACCAGACCGCGGGTTACGAAGAACCAGTAGGCGGCCGTGCTCCCCGGGATCAGCTACTGCGCTGGGGGCAACTTATGGGTCGTGCCCACGCCTAGTGTGGTGGCGTCAGGCCGGGTAGTCTCCTGGGGTGCGACCGCCGGTTCCGTGATGCAATATTTCAGCAGACACCAGAGCGCGCGCGCGCCGTCCTTCCAGTTGATCTTCTTTCCCTCTTCGTAGGTACGGCCCCAGTAGCTGATGCCAACCTCGTAAATGCGCAGCCTCCGCTTGGCGATCTTCACCGTTATCTCAGGCTCGAATCCGAAGCGCTTTTCTTCCAGCGGAATCGACTGGATAATCTCGCGCCGGAAAACCTTGTAACAAGTCTCCATGTCAGTGAGGTTCACATTGGTGAGCGCGTTGGAGAGCAGAGTTAGAATCCAATTGCCGACCGAATGCCAAAAATAAAGTACGCGATGGGGACGGGCGGAAAGAAAGCGCGAGCCAAAGACTACATCGGCCTTTCCCTCGATGAGCGGCTCCAGCAGCACCGTATACTCCGCCGGATCGTATTCGAGATCGGCGTCCTGGACAATGACGAAGTCTCCGGTAGCTTCCTGAATTCCACGATGCAGCGCCGCACCCTTTCCCATGTTCTTCGGTTGAAGAAGAATTCGAATCTGGGGCCGCTCCGCTTGCAACTCCACGAGGATATCCCTTGAGCCGTCGGTAGATCCGTCGTCCACGCAAATCAATTCGATCTCCAGCGGGACGGCAAGCACTCTATTTACTACTTGCCGCAGCGTGGCGCGTTCGTTATACACGGGCATGACGACCGACAGTTTCATTCTGTTGAACCGTAACGCAGACGAGAAAGAGTGTAGTGCAAATCAGTGTAGTGCAAATCTAAGATCGACGCTTGTCGTATCCGGCTCGGCTGCACCACCACGCAGGCATCTGTGGAAATCTTTCTTGTGACAACCAAAAATTTTGGGATTTCCTCAAAACATGCAGGTGTATGATGATTTCCAATTAAGCCAGCCGATAGTCCAATTGCAGACGGGGCAAGGGTTTGGTGTAAGCCCTAGGGCTTCTGGCCCGTGCCCTCAAGCATCAGGGAGAAAAATGAGAAAGAACCAGGGACGTTTCGTTTGGCTGTGTATCTCAGTTCTCGGAGCGCTAACGTTGTCTTCAGCTTTGCAGGGTCAGGCTTCCCCGGACTCCCGCGCAGCCTTTCCCGTGCTCACCGACTGGAGTCAACACCACCTGATTCTCTCTAAACCCGCCGGCGCCGGGCGCGGCGATCGGGTGGGGCACGATCCGCGCTATTCGCAGCAGCAGAACCGGTTGCGCGAGGCGGAGACGGTTGGAGTGCGTACCCCAGAGAGACAGTTTGGCCTGGAGGCGGTCTCTGGCGAGAATCATGGAATTAACAAGGACTGGTCGCAGGACTTGGGCGCCGGCGCGACTGTGGGCGCCACGAATTTTCCGGCAAAGTTTTCGTTTCGCGGGACCACTGCTACCTGTGCCGGCGGCCCGACCCAGCCTGACTTCGTGGTCTATGGAACGGGTTTGCAGGGGGCCCTTACACAAGCCAACATCGTCGCATACACCAATCTCTATTCCGGCTGTAGCGGTACAGTGCCCTCGGTATATTGGGCCTACAATATCTCGTACAGCACGGTCACCACATCTCCAGTATTGTCGGGCGATGGTACACAAGTTTCGTGGGTGCAAAGTGATCCGTCAGGAAATGGGATCTTGATCGTATTGAAATGGGCCGCCTCAACCACTGAAACCGTCGGTGGTCCATTGACTATTGCGTCGGTGACTCACGCTTCTTACCCTACGTGCTCCGCGCCCTGTTGGACTTCGCTGGCGATTGGTGCATCGGGCACGGCCCATAACGACACCAACTCATCCGTCTTCTATGATTACGGCAACGACGTTGCTTACGTGGGCGATGACTCCGGCTTTCTCCATAAGTTCTCGCCATTTTTCAAAGGCATACCCGGAGAGATCAGAACAGGAGGGTGGCCGGTGCAAGTGAACCTCACCTCTCCTACGGCTCTCAACAGCCCGGTTTACGATTATGCGTCGGGGAATGTGTTTGTAACCGACGTGGGTGGGTACCTGTATCTGGTGGACCCCACGGCCGCCGTAACCCAATCCGGCCAGTTGGATTTCTCCAGCGAGTTCGATTCTGGTCCGGGCATTTCAGATGGCCCGATCGTCGATTCAACTTCTGGTCTGGTATACGTATTCGCGCCGAGCGACGGAAGCGGAAGTTGTCCCGGCACCGCGGATTGTACTGCCGTTTATCAACTCTCTACTACTTTCGCTGCTGGAGATACCGGGTCGGAAGTGAAAGTCGGATCGAGCACCGTGGAACCCACCACGCCCAGTCCCTTGCACATCGGCGCCTTTGACAGTAGTTATGAAAGCTCTGGGGATGCCACCGGACACCTCTACGTTTGCGGCAACAGCGGCGGGCCGCCGATTCTCTACCAGGTCGCCATTGGCGCCGGGGTTCTGGGCACGGTGAATCCAGGGCCGGTTCTTTCGACCAGCATTCCTCCAACGCCGTGCTCTCCCGTGACCGATATTCTGAATCCCAATGCTTCGGGAGGCCCGACCGAATGGATGTTCGCCAGCGCGCAAACCGGCGGAGCCTCCACGACCTGCGCCTCGGGCGGCTGCATCTTCAATTTCAAAGACACGCCCTGGTTGCCCTCCACCGCATATGTGGTGGGCCAGGAGATTGTGGACAGCAACTTCCACACTGAATTTGTGAGTACTGCCGGCACCTCGGGCAGCGCAGCCCCATTCTGGGGCACCACCCAGGGTGGTCTCACGACCGACCATACGGTCAAGTGGCTCGATCTGGGATCCCCGTCCGCGTTTCCCCTGGCAGTTTGGGCAAAGGCTAAACACTACAGCATTGGTGCGGAAATCCTTGATGGAAATGGCAACATTGAGATAACAACCACAACCGGTGTGTCGGGGACGCCTAACCCGCCCGTATGGAACCTGACAGTTGGCGGCACCACGCACGATGGCACGGTAACCTGGACCAATGTGGGCCCACCCCCAACCGCTGCCATGGCCGCGGCTGGAGGCACAAGCGGCATTATCATTGACAACACCGTAGGCTCGGGAACGCTGTTGGGAGCATCGCAGGTGTACTTCTCCACCCTGAGCGGGGGATGCGGCACGGGCAACGCGGACGGCTGCGCGGTGCAGGCGTCGCAATCGGGATTGGAGTAGCGATCTCGAAACATGGGCGCATGGGAGTGCGTGAAACCTATGCGCGGTTGCCACGTTGGAGATGTTCGCGGAGGATCGCAACAATCCTTGGAGCCGCTTGGCCATCCCACAACGGTGGCCGCCGGGATTCGCGCGCAGAACTGTGAAGAATAGATCGGGCGGCCGCAAGAATGCGCTCCGAATCCACTCCCACCACTTGATTTGAGCCGTACTCCACCGTCGCCGGCCGCTCTGTGTTCTCACGCAGCGTAAGGCAGGGCACTCCGAGCGCAGTCGTTTCCTCCTGCACTCCTCCAGAGTCGGTGAGCACCATACGAGCGTGGTCGTTGAGCGAGAGGAAATCGAGATATCCCAGCGGATCCAGGGGCACGATTCCGGTGCGTTTCCCGTCGGCCGCATCCGTCAAATAACGCCCCAAACTAAAGCTCTCAATACTCCTCCGAGTCCGCGGGTGAATCGGAAAAAATACCGGAAGTTCGGCAGCCAGGTCGCTGACGGCGCTGAGAATGCCGTGCAGCGTTTTGGGATCGTCCACGTTGGAAGGCCGGTGCAGAGTGAGCACTCCGTAGGGGTGGCAGCCAGCTCCGTTTTGCCGCACGCCGAGCTGGTCGAGAATCGGCGATCGTGCAGCCAGTTCGCGGTGCCGGAGCAGGCAGTCGATCATGACGTTGCCGACGAGGAAGATTGTTTCAGCCGGAACGCCTTCGCGTTTTAGATTGTCAACTCCACTCTGCTCCGTCACGAACAGCAGGCTGGAAACCGCGTCCGTAAGTTTGCGGTTGATCTCCTCGGGCATGGTCATATCGAAGCTGCGCAATCCAGCTTCAACATGGGCCACCCCGATTCTCAGTTTGACTGCGGTAAGCGCGGCCGCAATCGTGGAATTTACGTCGCCCACAACCAGAACCATTTGAGGCTTGTAGTCGAGCAGAACCGCTTCGATGCGCTTCATGATCTCGGCGGTCTGCACAGCGTGGCTCCCGGAACCAACTTCAAGATTCACATCGGGCTTGGGCAAACCGAGGTCAGCGAAGAAGTTTCCGGAGAGAAGTTCGTCGTAGTGCTGCCCGGAGTGAACCAGGCAGTGTTCGATGTCGGAATATTTCTTCACCTCCTCCACGATGGGAGCGATTTTCATGAAGTTGGGTCGAGCCCCAACCACGCTCAGCAGGCGCATCATGGAGAGACTCCGGCGGCGGTTCTTCGGTTATTGACTGCGATGAATTGTTACACCGCCCAACAAGTGTAGAACAATTTCGAGCACCGCGATTCGAACGGATGCTACGCGGCGCGAGCCCTGGGGGCTGCCTGGGTGGTTTGCTTGCGGAAAGCCATCACGACAGTCGCGCAGAAGCAGTCGAGGATGAGTCGTGGTGGCGCGCATCAAGAGCTTTTCAAAGAACGTCGCAGGAGCAAAGAAACGGCCGCGTCAGAAAGCTCGGGAATTGGGGGCATGTGCGCCGACTCGCCAAGTTGGCGGAGAGCGCGCGCAGTGTTCGCACGCTCATCAACAGTGGGCACTCCGATAAGACGGCCGAGCGGAGTCGGCAGGCTCGATGTCTGCAAGGTCTACTTCCACGGCCACGCTGCGTCCGATCATTTCCAGTCTGAGCACGACCCGGAACCCACTCTTCTGGCGATCCAGCACGCCTACCATGTCGGCCATGGCACCGGCTGTGATGCGCACCCTGTCGCCCACATCCAAGCCGGGGTGAGGCTCGATTCCATTGGCGAGAAGCCCATTTCGCAGCCCGGAGATGTAGTGGTCGGGCACGGGCAACGGTTCACGGCCGGCGGAAACGATCGACACCACACTGGGAACTCTCAGTACTTGAACACGCTGCTGCGGATCAATCCGCACAAAAACATAGTTAGGGAATAGCGGTAGTTCCATGTCTACGACGCAGCGGTTCTTCCAGCGGTGCTTTGTCTTATAGAGCGGAAGAAACGATTCGATCTCCCGTTGGCCAAGATGCCATGCGATTTGCTTTTCGTGACGTGACATGGTGAAGACCGCGTACCATGTTGGGATCTTCTTGGCAATGAACTCCAACTCCTGCGCCCTTCCCATACCTTCCAGTTGCTGCGGCAAGGAACAGCACAGCGCGTTTGACATGTTCGGCCCCCCGGCTATTCGATAGTCCACAAGATGCGACACGAAGCCACTTCTTCCCGCGCTTGAAGGAATTTATAGCAGACAATCTTTGACCTTACGCGACAGCAATGTGAATGTTGTGTTAATAGAAGCTGTGAAAATCGACCTCGCCTGCGCAGTCCGCTTACCTAGGGATGGGGCATCAGACCCCTTGTCCTTCGGCCCTTCTCGAGCAAATCGTGGCCCCCGCGATTCACATGAAATTAATGGAACGTTTACCGCTGATTCACAAAATTGCTGTTTACTGGGAACCGGAATTTGCCGAGTTTCCAAGTTGAGCAACGGCACGTTCTGTCCTGTCGGGTGCTGTATTTTCGTGGCGCAATTCTGTAGAGAAATCTGTGGAAAACGGCGGGTTGCTAAGTCACATTGGCGGAGCCTCGTTCGACCGGCGTGGGATCGACGCGTCAGTTGATGAGGCGGACACGCAACCAGGCATGGAGGCTGGCCTCATCCGCCCAGAGCAGAAAATAATTACTATGCTCAAGTTACGGTTATTCGTTAGCGCGCTCGTTCTGATTCTTGTGGCGGGTTGTGGGACAAGCTCCGCGCAGACGACTCAAGCGGAGCCGAGCTCAACCGTCCAAGCAACTGACGCGCACATTTCGACCGGGCGGGGCAGGCTATTCGATGAGCGGTACCCACGTTACCAAGTAATGCCGAGCGACATACTGAGTGTTTCCTTCCCGCTCATCCCTGAGCTCCAGCCTGTGCCGGTAACTGTTCAGCCCGACGGCTATATCACCCTTCCGAATGGCGTGGGGACCATGTATGTCAAGGGAGACACGGTTCCACAAATTGTTGACATGCTGACGAAGGCATACTCGAAGACAATGCACAACCCAATCGTCAACGTGGACATTACCAACTTTCAACCTCCGGTATTCACGGTGAACGGACAGGTTGGGAAGCCAGGTCAATACCCGCTTCGCATCGATACCACCGTTTCGGAGGGAATTGCCGTCGCCGGTGGATTCTTGCCCACCGCCAAGACGCAAGTGTTCGTTTTTCATCGCATATCCAACGATTGGATGGAGGTCAAGAAGCTTAACCTAAAGCAACTTCTTAATGGCCACAACATTCACGAGGATGTCCAGCTTCACGCTGGCGACATGATTTTTGTACCTGATAAGTTCATTGCGAATTTCAGAAAATACGTCCCCTATGGTCTTGGCACTGGGTTGGGATTCAATGGGAACACCGCTCTCTTGGGTCAATGACATGCTTAGGACATCAAGAACATGACTGAGCCAAACCTGGAAGATGTGTCGGGCCAGAAATCGGATCCCACCTTGCGAGACATGCTGGCACCGCTGTTCCGCCGTAAGCGGGCACTTGCCTACACTTTTTGCGCGGTTATGCTGGGCACCCTGGTGGCGGCTTTCATCTTGAACAATACGCATAAAGCCACCATGGAAATACTGGTAAATGAGCAGCGTCAGGAGCCCACAGTTACGTCACAATCGACCCAAGGACAAGCGTCGTCTCCAGCCGTATCAGACTATGACATCGGCTCCGAGATTGAACTGTTAAAGAGCCCGGATCTCCTGCAAGAGGTCGTAATCGCTAATAATCTTCAGCAGAGAGAGCGAGAATCGTTTACGGCGTTTTTCCACCGCGGAGCAGATGATGCTTGGTTTCGTGCCCGGGCCATTCAGCATTTGCACAGCAAACTGGACATATCAGCGGTGTCGAAGTCCAATCTGATTGAAGTCGACTACAAGGCTTCCGACCCGAAGCTTGCTTACAATGTTTTGCAGACGCTGGGTAAGTTGTACCTCGCAAAACATCTCGAGGCGCACCGGCCGCAGGGATCGTACGCTTTTTTTGCCGCAGAGACCCAGAAGTATCAGCAAGCCCTCGCAGACTCAGAGGCAAGTCTGGCTGATTTTTCAAAAGCAATGGGCGCAGCGGCTCCTGATGTGCAGCGGACAGACTTGGCGCAACAGGTGGTCAATGCGGTCGGCGCTCTCGAGTCGGCTCGGCAAGTTATCGCCGCAGACAAACGCCGAATCGAAGACGAGACAGCCCGCATAAAAGTGACCCCTGAACGCTCACTGTCTCAACAGTCGACCGACTCTGCCCAGGCGTTGATGCAACAATTGCAGGCCAGCCTCCTGGCTGCGGAAGTTAAGAAAACCCAGCTCCTCGCGAAATATGAACCAAGCTACCCATTCGTACAGGAAGTCGACCAGGAAATCGCCCAAACGCAGGCTGCCATAGTTTCTGCGACCAAGCAGCAATACATCAACCAGACCACAGACCGGGATCCGATTTTTGTATTAATGAGCGAGGACATCGCCAAAACGCAGGCCGATCTGGCTTTTCATCAAGCGGACGCGGGAGCACTCGAATACAGCATTCACAGCTTGCAAATGCAAATGGTCAACTTGGACCAAAAGGCTCTGAAACAGGCGGACTTGCTTCGCGAGGTCAAGGCAAATGAAGCAAACTACTTGCTCTATCTTTCGAAGAGAGAACAAGAGCGTACCTCGGATGCTTTGGATGAGAAGCGGATCGCAAATGTGGCGATTGCAGTTCCACCGGTACTGCCGATCCTTCCCTGGATTGGTCCAGCCCTAGTAATGCTTTGTGGCGTGGTTCTGGCGGCGTTTATAGGCGCGGGCGCAGCCTTTCTCGCTGAGTACCTCAATCCGTCGCTGCGGACTCCCGCTGAAGTGCTCGATGTTCTTAGAATTCCGGTATTGGCTAGCGTCCCGAAGCAAACCGCTTAGGCGATCACGAATGGTCTTAGACTATTACAACTTGAGCGAACAGCCCTTCGGTGTAACGCCGGATCCGCGCTTTCTTTATTTGAGCGCGAGTCACCGCGAGGCGTTGGCCACGTTGTCGTACGGAATCCAAAGCCGGCGCGGCTTCATGTCCCTCATAGCTAAGCCGGGCATGGGCAAGACCACGATCCTGTTTGAGCTCCTGAGCCAACTCGAAGGTTCAGCTCGCACGGTGTTCTTATTCCAGACCTTGTGCAGCCCGAAAGAACTCCTGCGGGGGATCCTGCGTGATTTGGGTGGAGTTGACGATGGCGGAGATGCTCTCCGCATGCAGGAACAGCTAAACGATTTGTTACTGGCTGAGGTCCGCCGGGGGCGCAGAGTTGTCGTGGTAATCGATGAAGCCCAAAATCTCGACGACTCCGCTCTTGAGCTGGTGCGGATGCTGTCAAATTTTGAAACGACAAGTTACAAACTGATGCAGATTATTCTTGCTGGTCAGCCTCAGCTTCGCGAGAAATTAGCATCCCCCCACCTATTGCAACTCCGGCAGCGAATGTCAATCTTCACTCGACTTCACCCGTTCAGTGTCGAGGAGACTCAGCTTTATGTGCGCCATCGCCTTCGGGTGGCGGGCTACGACTTCAAGATCCCGCTTTTCACGCCGCAAGCTGAGGCCTTGATCGCGAAGTACAGCGAGGGGATTCCGCGAATCATTAATAACGTTTGTTTCAACGCCCTTTCATTGGGTTGGGTATTAAAACAAAAAACCATCCGAGAAGAAGTGGTCCGCGAGTCTTTAAAGGATCTGGATCTCGAGCCAGACGCTGACGATTTGGATGAGCGACGTGCCGCGAGAGAGTTGATTGACTTCGGCCGGAGCAAGCCTGGTACAGTATCCCGACAAACCTTCGCGTGGCCAAGAGGAATTGCCGTTTGCTTAGGACTGCTTTTGCAACTGCTGCTTTTCACTGGTGGCAGGCCCGGGCCAGAGGCGCTCGGCTTTCATCCTCCACTCGCCAAAAGCCTAACTTCGCAGACAAGCACCGTACAGCTTAATTCTCCTTCGCCAGCGCGCGATCAGAGCTCAACTAGCCCAGATGTCAACCGCGAACTGATGACAAGATGGTTGCCGGCGGTTTCGGTTGGTGAAGTGTTCGGAAGCCCTGATGCCGTTTCATCAATACCGACCCACAGATCACTGGAGCACTCGCCAGGGGACTTTGAACACACAAGCGACCCCGCTAAACTCTGGGCTCAAGTGAAGAACGAGAACAGCGACGCCGAAGTCGAGCTTGCTCGCCTGTATATTGAGGGGACAGATGTGCCCCAGAACTGCACGCAGGCGCAACTCCTTTTGCTGGCTGCCTCTCGAAAAGGAAATGAGCGTGCGGCAGAGTTGTTAAACGATTACGGTCAGAAGTGCCGCTGATGCCGGGCGAACAGCCAGTCATCGGTGCGAAACGTTGCTGGATGTTAGACTTTCAAGTCTTGCTTATGAAAAGTTCACTTTATTAGCGCGGATCCTAATGCCACCTTGGCGATTCTTGGCGATTGCCGTGGACAAGAGAAAAACAGGCATGAGTAAGAATTATGAGCTGATGCAGGAGGCGCTCAGAGAAGCGCAGCGAGAGACTCCTCCCAAGCGAGAGTCAGCCAAAGTTGTTTTTCTGGAATCCAGGGAAGACCACAATGCGCATCGCGGCTTGTCTGATTTCGACGCGGCTGCTCAGGAAGAGTGCTTTAAACTGGTCCAGCGTATTTTTTTGGGGCAGCCGTCGGATATCGTTAATGTCGTTGTCTTCGCAGGAGTCGACCGGGGAAATGGTTGTAGCCGAATCTGTATCGAGGCAGCCCGTATCTTGGCGGCAAATACGGCCGGCTCGGTCTGTCTTGTGGATGCGAATTTGCGAACTCCTTCTCTGCCCGGATTCCTGGCCGTTCCCGACGAGAGAGGATTGGTCACCTCCCTGCTCGAAGACGGCGATATACGAAGTTTTGCAAAGCAACTGAAACCATCCAATCTGTGGCTGCTGTCAGCGGGAATCCCGGCCCCGAAGTCGCCTAGTCTGCTGAATTCTGAGCGACTTAAGGTGCGCTTGCAAGAGTTACGCAAAGAGTTCAACTACATTCTCATTGACGCGCCAGCTTTGAATCTCTACAGTGATGCTCTTGCCCTGGGCCGGATTGCAGACGGGTTAGTCGTAGTGCTGCAGGCAGATTCCACCCGTCGGGAATCGGCGCTGAAGGGTTTGCAAACCTTGCGCGAGGCTCAAGTCAAGGTTCTGGGCGCAGTCCTCAACCGAAGGACGTTTCCCATTCCACAGTTTGTTTATCGCAGGTTGTAGTAACGCGTAAGCTTTTCCGCACTGGCCGCATTTCCCACCCTTTCCCGGATCCCCGAATCGTGAACACACTCAAACGGCGCCTATATCTCGGCATGCTCAAGGTGTTTAACCTCGGGCTCATGGTTGCGGCTTTCGGAATCGTCACCGTTCTGCAAGTTCGACAACAGCATGGAGGGGTACCTCTCTCTGCTTTCCTGTCGGTGAGGGTGAAGCTGGTTAACGTGCTGACTTTTTCTCTGATTCTCCTGGCATGGCACCTCATCTTCTCGCTCTGCGGGCAATACCAATCTCAGCGGCAGGCGGGCTGGCGCTGGGTTATTGCAAATGCCGCCTGCGCCACCACGCTTGCTTCTTTTTCCCTCGGAGTGGTAGCGCTGGTGTTTCGAATCGAGATGATTACGCCCCAGTTTCTCGTTCTCTTCTGGATTTGTGCTTCCACTTTCGTGGCGGGGTCGAGGGTGCTAATTCGAAGTTGTCTCGAGATCGTCCGTGTGCGCGGCCGTAATCTCCGGTTCATCCTGATTTTGGGAACAAACCGGCGAGCCATCGAGTTTGCTCGCCGACTGGACGCGACACCGGAGTGGGGTTATCGAGTACTTGGATTCGTGGACCGGGAATGGCATGTGGGCGACGGCCTGGAGAAACCACACACGCTGTGCTGCAGCTTCGATGGCCTGTCGGAGTATTTGCGGAGCAATGTGGTGGATGAGGTTGCTAACTATCTCCCCTTGCGGTCTTTCTACGAACACTCGTCTCGAATCGCGGCCCTGTGCGAACAGCACGGTATCTTTATGCGCTTCGATCCGGAGATTTTCGATTTGAAGATCGCCCGTGCTCGCACAGAGGAGCTTGATGGCAGGGCTCAGATCACGGCATATTCGTCTGCGCCCAACGGATGGCCAGCCTTGGTGAAGCGCATCCTGGATGTAACTCTATCCCTTGCGCTCCTCGTCGTCGTTGCACCCGTTCTTTTGCTGGTCGCTGTGATGATCAAACTCACCTCAAGAGGCCCAATTTTGTTCCGCCAGGAGCGTATAGGACGGAATAAGAGACGATTCTTCATTTACAAATTTCGCACTATGGTGCCGAATGCGGAGAAGATGCTGCCGGCGCTTGAGGTTTTGAACGAAGCGGTAGGGCCCGTATTCAAGATCAGAAATGATCCGCGAATGACGCCGATCGGCCGTTTGCTCAGACGTGCCAGCATCGACGAACTGCCGCAGCTATTCAACGTGCTGCGAGGCGATATGAGTCTGGTAGGTCCACGGCCTTTGCCCGTGAGGGACTATGAAGGTTTTGACCAAGACTGGCAAAGACGCCGATTTAGCGTGCGCCCCGGCATTACTTGTCTGTGGCAAGTCAAAGGACGAAGCAATATCGGATTTGACCACTGGATGAAGCTTGATCTTCAATACTTGGACGAATGGTCGATCTGGCTTGACGTGAAGATCCTGGCGCAAACAATCCCTGCCGTCCTAAAGGGTTCAGGCGCAGCATGAGGCCCTGCGCACAGCCCTGTTACTGACTGCCAGCCTATCCAGGCGATCACCATGAATATTCTTATCGTCCATAACACTTACCAAAACCCAGGTGGAGAGGATATTGTTGTCTCTCAAGAAACTAGATTGCTGGAGCGAAATGGGCATAAGGTCAGTATCTATCAGCGCAGTAATCACGAGCTTAATGATTTGTCTTTCGGCCAACGGCTCGGCCTGATCAGCCGGATCGTTTCGGCCAGCGACAGTAAAATCGCTGTCCGTAGTATTCTCCAAGATCTCAAACCAGATCTGGTTCATGTTCACAATACTTTCGCCATGGTGTCGCCCTCCGTCTACGAAGCCTGTCAGGAGGAGGACGTTCCGGTTGTCCAGACGCTCCACAATTACAGGCTGGTGTGCCCTGGCGCGACTTTCTATCGAGACGACGCTCCGTGTGAGGAGTGCGTGACGCATAGCCTTCTGCGGAGTGTGCAACACGCATGCTACCGCGACTCGCGCCTGATGTCCGGGGCGATTGCACTCATGCTCAAAACGCACCGCTTACGTCAGACCTGGAACAAACGAATAGACTCTTACATTGCGCTCAGCAGTTTCGCAAAAGATAAATTCGTACAAGCCGGACTGCCAACAGAAAAAATATCCGTCAAGCCTAATTTTGTGGAGCCGGATCCGGGCGAGCGAACCCATCCCGGAAACTATGCTCTTTATGCCGGACGTCTCTTGCCGGAAAAGGGCGTGTTGACGCTTGTGGAAGCCTGGGAGCGGCTGCAGTCCATTCCGCTGGTGATTGCGGGTGATGGACCGTTGCGTCACCATCTTGAGGCAGAGGTTGAAAAAAAGGGACTCAAATGCGTTCGTTTTGCCGGCGACTTGAGACGTGATCAAGTGTACGACGCGATGAAGAAAGCAAGGTTCCTCGTAGTCCCGAGTGTTTGGCATGAGCCTTTCGGACTTGTTATCGCCGAGGCTTTCGCGTGCGGAACACCAGTACTGGGCGCGTTCTCAGGGGCTATTCAAGACATGCTGGAAGACCAAGTAACTGGCTTGCATTTCGCGCCTGGCGATCCCGACGCGCTAGCACAGAAAGTCGCTTGGGCCTGGGGACATTTGCCTGAATTGGCAGTTATGGGTAAAGCGGGCCGACGAGCTTACGAAAATCGCTACACCGCCAACGCAAACTACCAGCTTTTGATGGACATTTATGCCTCTGCAATCGACACTCACAACAAATTCAAGCGAAATCGTCCACTTTCAATCGCCGCCTAGCTTTCGAGTCCTCGGTGTTCCGGTGCATGCTGTGCAGATCCCGGATGTTGTTTCGCAGATCCAACTCTGGATTCAAAGCGGCGCAACGGGACGCTACATTGCCGTTACAGGCATGCATGGAATCGCGGAGTCAAGGGCTGACTGCGATTTTCGGCGTGCGCTCGACTCTGCTGACTTAGTTGTTCCCGACGGGATGCCGCTTGTCTGGTTAGGCCGCTGGCATCGGCATCCACTCAAACGCAGGGTCTACGGGCCAGAACTGATGGAAACATTCTGCCGCGAAACCGGTGCGGCTTACCGTCATTTTTTTTACGGAGGCGGACCCGGAATAGCACAAAGCCTCGCGAACTCGCTTCACAAACGTTATGGCATCGTGGTAGCGGGCACTTATTGCCCGCCATTCCGCCCGCTTACAGAAGAAGAGCAGCGGGATATTAGTTCATGTATAGAAGGGGCCACTCCGGATATATTGTGGGTCGGGCTTAGCACTCCAAAGCAGGAAAAATGGATGCATCAAAATCGCGAGCGACTTTCCGTTCGGGTCATGCTGGGTGTAGGCGCTGCCTTTGACATCAATTCCGCTAGAATCCGACAAGCTCCGGTCTGGATGCGAGAGAACGGACTAGAATGGTTGTTTCGTTTACTGACCGAGCCTCAAAGACTTTGGCGGCGTTACCTCATTACAATCCCCAAAGCTGCAGGCCTGGTTTTCTTGGAGCTCGTAGGGGTCTTGCCAGGTTCGCCTAAGCCGCCTGTTCTCACCTAACGACATTAAACAAGTATCAGTTCGCAGACGTTTCCACTAGCCTAGCGCATAATCACGACACATGCCCCTTTCGAATCCAGCGCAAGTCGCGGGACACGACTGTGCCAACGTCAGCATTGATGCGGTTTGGAAAGCGCAATCGACATCGTTGCGTTTCGATCCGACGGGCGAAAAGCGTGAATGGGCCTGGTTGGCTCTGATCCTGCTGCTGTTTGTGTCGGTTAATATGCTTACTGCCGACCGTTACCCGTTCCCATTTTGCGACGAAGTGATATTGACGGACCCGGCCGTAAACTACGTCACCGGACACGGATTCACATCGGCTGTGGGCGACGGCCACTCATCCGTATTCTACTTTGGCAATGTTCCTGGCCACTCCGCGCTGCTGATTCCGTGGCTGAAGGTATTTGGTACTTCAATGCGATCCGTTCGATCGATCAACTTCGTATACATGGCCATCACCGTGTTATTGATTTGGTCTGCTGCAAAGCGGATCGGCCTCGTACCCTCGGCTCGATCGCGGCTCCTGCTAATAGCGATGTTGATCTGCGATTACTCCATGGTTTTTTCCTATCGTTGCGGTCGATACGACTGTTTGGGAATGCTCGTCGTAGCGTTCGCCTTCTGGAGTTTTTCACTTGCGTCGGCGCCCCGTCGCTTAACGGCACTCGCGATTGCCGGAGCGGCGTCGCCCTGGATTGGACTGCAATTATTGCCACTGGAGGCTATGCTCGCGGGCACACTACTTGTATTTACTCTATTCCGATATTGGCGTGAGATAGTTGCTCTCTTAAGTGGCATTGTAGCTGGCGGTCTTTGGCTGATCCGGTTTTTCACTAACCACGGAGTGCTGAGATACTTCCTAGCATTTCTTGAGTTACAGTCAAAAGGTTCCGGCTTCGTTGCCAGCCTGCTGCAGGGACAGTTTCGACACTCTAATACGCTGCCTAAGGATTTCAGTTTACCTCTGGTCTGGGGTTCCGCTTCGCTCTTGGCGGTGGTTCTTTATGGCCGCCGTTCTCTTCGATTGCGTTCCCCGCTGATGTATGGATTGATATTTGTCCCGCTATTCGGACTGTCGCTAATCCTATTGGCGAAATTCCCCACTTATTACGGCTGGATGACGTACGTGCCACTCACGATCTGCGTCTGTGGGAGCCTAGACCTGCATTTGCCGGCCAGGGTTCGACGCCTTGCTGTGGGACTTTGCGCGTTGGCGTGCATCGTGGGAGTCGGCCTGCATGTAACTGCCTGTGCAAGGGATTGGAAAGACCGCGACTATTCGAGGGTATTGAAATTTGTTAAGGCAAATATTCAAGCTGATGATTGGGTCTTTGTTCGACCCTCAGGCGTATTATCCCGCGAAACTGATCGCAGCGACAACGTTTTTCCCGGACCCTGGGAGCCGGCGAATCTCCCTGTCTTCCGCTCAAAAAAGTCACCTCACGGTCTGCATCATCGACCCCGCGAGAGTCGGGGTTCTGAAGGAATTGGGTGGCGCGTGGTACAGCACGGGGCAAGAGATAATTCCAGCGCATACAGGGCTTTTTGGCAGTAATGGCAAATGGGGATTCCTATCTCTGCCGAACTATCGCCTATCGGTTTTCAGGAGAGTTCCGACAAGGCTGCAAGAGGAAAAAACTGTAATGATCTCCCCTGTTGTTACAAAACCCGGCCAGTCGTAGCGTTGTCGTTGCAAACGTTTACAGATCAATTAATCATGCGACTGTTGCTATCCGCTTACGCTTGTCGGCCCAACGCTGGGAGTGAGCCGGGATGTGGTTGGAGCTGGGCAACTCATCTGGCTGCTCGTGGTATTGAAGTCCATGTTCTGGTCGCAAAACGCAACGAGGAATCGATCGAGGCGGGTTTGCGGACCAGCCCAATAGCGAATTTACATTTTACCTATGTGCCTGTGCCCTACCAATGGACTGAGAAAAATGAGGCCTTGCATTATGTAAGCTGGCAGGTCGCGGCGCTGAAGGTAGCACGGGAGCTTGCTCGCAAGTTTGAATTTCAGTTGGCGCATCATGTTACTTATGCCAGTGTTCATGTGCCCTCACAACTATGGCGCTTGGGAATTCCCGTCGTGTTTGGTCCGGTCGGCGGAGGTCAGACTGCTCCAGCGAGTATGCTGCAGTACTTCGGTGCAGAGAAATCTAGAGAACGGCTGCGTACGTCACTGACCAAGGCGCTGAGGGTGTCGCCTTTGCACAGACATTGGTTAAGACGAATGAGCGTTGTTCTGGCGGCCAACCGCGACACGTTCAATCTGGTTCGAGAATTGGGCTGCGAGAACGTGAGCCTGATGTGCGACACTGCAATTCCTTCGGCCTATTTTTCCGAAGGACCTCGAAACTTTGAAAAACGAAGCGGGGCTTTAAGGCTTCTCTGGGTAGGACAAATGCGTACGCGAAAAGCGCTTTCCTTGGCGCTCGATGCCGTGAAAGAAGTTCGCAAGAATGTGACGTTGACGATTGCGGGCGAGGGAATGGATCCCCGGACCGTCCACGACATGGTTCGAGACCGCAATCTTCAGCACGAGGTATTCTGGAAAGGCAACCGTATGACGCGGACGGGCTTGCGGACAGCCTACGCCGAGCATGACGCGATGCTTTTCACCAGCCTGCGCGATTCCTTCGGTTCGCAGGTCCTTGAGGCTTTGGCCATGGGACTTCCTGTCATCACTCTGGATTTGCACGGCGCTCACGATTGGGTGCCGGATGGCGCTTCCCTCAAAGTTCCGGTCGGCAGCCCCGAGGAAACTGTCCGTAATCTCGCGGGCGCGATTGAAAAATGCGGTTCGCTGTCACTCCAAAGCAGGAATCAAATGTTGACGCACGCGTGGAATTTCGCCAGGACGCAAACCTGGTCCGCACGTGCTGAGTTTTGCGAAAGACTCTATGAGGGAATTCTCTCCGGAGCCCCTGCTTTGGAAAGTACCTCGGCCTCGAAGGTGGCGGCTGTTGGTATTTGACCGATTCAACCGGTGCAGCATTCACTGCAATTCGCAAACGCAATTCTTGATATTTGATTGTCAAGAGCCGAGTCAGCTATGAGCAGCACGAGTCTAATTTATCCGTTGCGAGCTAAATGGAGGCGAAGCCGCGCTCTTCGTGGCGTTACTGGTGTTTTGGGTTTTTGCTTCATCGCAGCATTTACGATTGTAGTACTGGCGCTGGCTTCGTGGGACTTGTTTGCCTTTCTGCTCTGCTGCGGGCTCTTTCTCGCCTTACTCTGCCTGGCACGGCCACTTTCTGGAAGAGCTTTGGTGGGAAAGAGAGAAGCATTCCTGACGTCTGCTTTGGTGATTTGGGTGTTCTTAATGATCTCCGAAACGATATTCAGTCGTTATCACTCAACGGCGAGTGCAGCTAAAGGAGATGTTGACTCCAGCCAACTTTATCAGTCTCTATTCTGGATTCTTTCCTTTTGCACTCTCGTTTTCATTTCCTGTTTTCGGTCCGCTTACCTTCGGCGCTTGTTTGTCGGTCCATTTAAGTGGGCGTCAATTTTTGGCATCGTCGCGGTGATTTCGTGTCCACTTTCGTCGAAGCCCATGTACTCGGCGGCATTGGCATTCAAACTTTGCTTGATCGTTTTGACACTCTGCGCGATCGGAGAAGCGATCGACGACGAGAGAGGCATGCATCGGCTATTCGCGGGGCTGTTTTTGGGAGAGCTAATTCTTGTCACAAAAAGCTTCGCGGCGCCGCTTCTTGTTGCGTCAGATCCGTTTAAGGGCGGTCGGCTGGTCATGGTCGGACTTTCAGGCTCTTCCGGCGTTCTGTTACTCTTGTGCCTCTTGTTTCTCCTTCTCAAAAAGAACCTGTTCTTTCTTATGTGCGGCATGTATGCGGTGGTCGTAATGATGCTGGCGGGCAACAAAGGCGGCATGGTTGCCAGCTTCATATCGGTCACAATGTTCTTCATTTTGCTGAAAAGGCCGGCGCAGGCTCTAGCCGTCAGTCTTGGACTCGCTCTCGTGCTTGCGCTCTGCATGGCATTTACACCGTTGGGAACATCCCTGGAGAAATATAGCCAGGAGGGCCAGGCAGGTACCCTTACCGGCCGAACCAATCTCTGGGCGGACGCTTGGCCAAACATTAAGTCGCACCCCATATTGGGCAATGGATACCGTGCCTCAAGATTCCTGTCGGAGGAAGTTCCCGGCGCATTCGAGGAAGCAGGTAACATGCATAATTCCTTCCTGGAGGTGCTGTACAACAACGGGCTCGCAGGGTTAGTCCCCATAGTGGTAATCCTTGTCCTTACCGTGGTTAATCTCAAAACCGTGATATTGCGACCTCCTACATTGGATCTGCGATATTACGCTGCTGCTGCGCTGGCCTTGGAGACACATCTGTTCGTATGGGGGTTAGTGGCAGTAACTTTTGGCGGCGCGCCTGACGCTCGATTCATGACATTTCTTGCGCTTTTCGTGATCAGCATGTTTCTGCGCGGCCAATGCGACAAGAAGTATCAGAAAACCGTTTATGGCAACTATAGCTCGTGACGTTTTCGAGAAGCCGCACACCGCCAGAATAGGGAGAGACATTCGTGTCGCATGGCTGTTTCCATCGCTTGCGCGCGCCTATTATTGGCAGCCAGTTTTCAAGGAATTTGTTGCGCGGTGTCCACGGACGGCAGTTTTTACGAGCATCTGGCCCGGCTTTGCGCCGGGTTACGAAAATAGCTTTGCAGTTCATACGCTACCGGGGCTGAGATATGTCGATCTCAAGAAAAGAACCCTCAATGCCCGGCGAGGATTTATTTGGACGCCACTCTCTATTTTAAAAAAGTTGGCGGCCTTTGGTCCCGACGTCGTGTTTGCTTCAGGCTTCAGCGGCTGGACTGTGTGCGCGTTACTGCTCAAGTTAATTCGACGTTTTCGTGTAATTATTCTTTGGGAGGGCTTGTCCTCTCATGCGGTCGGCAGCTTCAAGATGCAGACGGTGCTTCGCCGCTGGATCGCGCACTTTGCTGACGCGGCCGTGAGCAATGCCGACGAAGGAACCGAGTATTTGCATGACGTCATCGGAATGCCGCAAGAAAAGCTGCTGTGCCATCCCTGTCAGGTACCCGATGTGACCTTGCTCTGCTCAGGTGCAGTCGAGCCCTCGCCAGCCATCAATCGCCCGATTTTTCTGTATGTGGGAGGCCTGACATGGCGCAAAGGATGGCGCCACCTCATTGAGGCATCTGCTCTGTTGGTAAGACAGGGAGTTCGGAGCTTTTCCGTTCTCTTTGTTGGCGCGGGTGAGCAGGAAGAAGAGTTGCGCGCCGCCATCAGGGATCACGGACTGGATGGCATCGTTCATCAAGTTGGCTCAGTGGCCTATCAGAATCTCGGTTTGTACTACAGCAACGCCGACGTCTTCGTTTCCCCGACTAGACAAGATACTTGGGGTGTTGCGGTGCTGGAGGCGATGGCCTTTGGAAAGCCGGTGTTGTGCTCGAAATATGCCGGCAGTAGGCAACTGGTCGCGCATGGGGAGAATGGTTTCATCTTCGATCCTACCGATGCGCAACAACTCGCAAGGTACATGGCAAAATTTATCGATGATCCATATCTTGCTAAGCGGCTAGGGGCATGCTCGTTGGAGAAGATGGCGCCCTTCACACCCGCACGTGCAGCAGATGTGCTGGCAAATCTGGCACTGCAGACCCACTAGACCGCAGCGCCATCATTCGCGCCGTCAAGGCCTTCCGGAAATGTCCAAAACGTAGAGATCGATTACGACTACAGCCCAGAATCTCGACAATAGCATGACACCCCCCGCCCAGGACCTGCGTCCACTTTTTGTTCTAAGCGTCTGGCGCTCTGGGTCTTCTCTGCTTTATGCGCTCCTCAATCAGCACTCAAAGATTGCCCTATTGTACGAAGGTGATCTGCCGCGACTGCGGTTTTATCTGTGGGGGCGGCTGCACAATGGAACGTGGCGGGAGAGGTGGGAGTTTTGGAATCAGGGACCTTCAAGGCACGGCATCGCCATCGAATCCATGCCCTCCCAGGTATCCGATGTGTGGGAGGCGACTCGAATTGTCTACCAGGAAGTGGCGCGCCGCAAACAGGCCACAATCTGGGGCGAAAAAACTCCGCACTGGTATGACGATCCGTTGCGCAAGGCCGAAAAATTTCCCGACGCCCGCTTTATCTTTCTTTGGAGAGATTTGCATGCGGTGATTGGGAGCATGGCCCGGGCGGCGATTACTCACAATTTTTTCAGAAAGGCGGGCTTAGCAACGAAGGCGATATTGGGCAACGAAAGACTAAAGGAAGCATGTGACGCCCTTAAGGCGCAGGGTCAGCCGGTGCTTGAAGTAAATTATGAGGATCTCACTTCGAATACCTCCGAATGCATGCAGCAGATATGCCGGTTTCTTGAGATACCGTTTGAGCCTGGCGTTACGTCTCTGGAAGGGGCTGACCGGTCGGCCATATCCGCAGGTGATTGCGAACATCACGCGTTGATCCGACGCGACCGTATTGTCTGTCAGAGAGAACAAACCGAAATTCCTGCGCCGGCTTTGCGCGCAAAAATTGACCGTTATAACTGCCGCTGGAAGCAGCGCTACGCCGATAAATGGCCGAAATATCCGCTTCAGCTTCCGGAGGGTACCCGGTCACCCGACCTGGTTGAACTGTGGCGCGACCGGATTACTTCTCAGAGTGTTATGTATTGGGACCATGCGGTCACATTGAGCTATGCGATTACACCGGTTGCTCTGGCCCGTTGGTGGCGTGCCCGGCCTCTGCGGCAGTTCCAAGTGCGACCACTCCCAACGGCTAAGCGAACAACTTAGCCAGCCCACTGCTCTTGAGAAAGGTTTGCCGCGCGATCGAATTATCTAGCTGATGGCAGATCTTATAGCAATAGGCGACCCATGAACGCCGCTGTCCATACCGTCGATGCCGTCGCACCACCGCCTTCACACCCGCTCTTTGTCCTGAGTGTTCCCCGCTCGGGATCTACGCTGCTTTACGCGCTTCTTAACCAGCATTCTCAGATTGCCCTCTTATACGAAGGTGACCTACCGACAATGCAGATTTATCTTTTGGGGCGGCTACGCAGCGGTGCGTGGCGGGAGAAGTGGGAGTTCTGGAATCAAGCGCCTTCAAGGCACGGCATCGCCATCGAATCCATGCCAGCCCGAGTATCCAACGTGTGGGAGGCGACCCGAATTGTTTACCAGAGTGTGGCACGCCGCAAACAGGCAGCAATTTGGGGCGAAAAAACTCCGCAATGGTACCACTGTGCGGTGCGCATAGCTGAAAGGTTTCCCGATGCCAGTTTTATCTTTCTCTGGAGGGATATGCAGGCTGTGATGGGGAGCATCGTGCGAGCGGCTGTGACGGAACGTCTCTTTCGGAAAGAAGGCTTTGCCAACCGGGCTTTGATTGGAAACGAGCAGATGAGGCGGGCATGTGATGCACTCAAAGCAAGCGGCCGGCAGGTGCACGAAGTGAACTATGAAGACCTCACATTGAATACCCCCGAGTGCATGCAGCAGATCTGCCAGTTTCTTAAGTTGCCTTATGAGCCTCAGCTAACCTCTCTTGAAGGTACTGACCTGACTGCCCTAACCAGAGGACAGCATCATGCATCGGTGAGAAGCAACCGGATTGTCAGCCCCAGAAAACATGCGGAGGTCGTTCCCGAAGTAAACGCGGCCAAAATTGACCGGTATATCTGCTATTGGAGGCAGCGTTACGGTGGCAAGTGGCCGAAATATCCGATCGAATTGCGCGAGGGTACACGGCCCGCCCCCCTCGTTGAACGCTGGCGCGACCGGTTTACCTACGAACGCCTGTTGTTGTGGGACAAAATAGTCATAGTCATATATTCGATCACTCCCTTGTTCCTTGCTCGTTTATGGCGACAGAAGATTCGGCCATTTGTTTATCCTCGAAAATATAGCGGGCGACCTGAGGTTGTCTCCTAGCTAAGTTTTGTGAGCGGAATGCCCATCGCCGCCTTTTGCCGGCTCGGCATAAACCGACTATTGATGGGACGTCGTTAATGCCGCTTTCGCGCCATTCCGCTGGACAGTCTGGACCTCGGAATATGAGTTTGTCTGCAGCCTCCGCCGAATCCGAACCGGTTCGCATCGGGTCGGCCGGGGCTGAAGAAAGTGGGGAAGGCCTTGCCGTTCGGAAGATGGCCACTGTGATGAAGAGAGCTTTGAGGGGAGCGCTTCGCTGGGGAACTGTTTTGGCGCAAGTCGCCGCGTACCCGCTGAGTGCGGGATCAAAGGTTCGCCGCCGGAAGTTCCGTCTCGCTGCGGAAGCTTTGAAGCATCAACTGCCGCTGGTTTCGCTTTCGAAGATCATTAACCCAAATTAGTAGACCAAGACACGATCTCATTGAAGGCATTGCCTGAGCATCAACACAACTGCTCCATTCTCGAACTCTTTACGCTGGCTGCACTGGCGCGGGCTGTGAACCCGTCGCTTTGTCTCGAAATCGGGACCTACGACGGCCGCAGCGCCCTGGCCATTGCATCGAATTGCAACTCGACGGCCCGAGTAGTAACCATGAATCTCCCTCCGGCCTATCTAAAGGAACACCCGGATAAGAGGGAAGTCGTTGACGTGAAACTTTCGGCGAAAGTCAAGAGCGGCGAGCGATGGGTGGGCCACCAGGAATCACATCGGATCGAGCAGATTTTTGCCGACTCTCTGCAATTTGATTTTGCTTCGATAGGGCAGCCACAGTTCATCTTTATTGATGGCGCTCACGACAGTCTGAGCGTCCAGTCGGACAGCGAGAACGCTCTCCGCGTGATTGACCGGCGGAGAGGTGTTATCGCGTGGCATGATGCCCGCGACTACGGTGTGGGACCGACTCTAAGAAAATTGTACGGCCAGGGTTACCCGGTGTGCATCATTGAGCACACAAATATCGCGGTAATGCTTTTTGAAGGCGGCGCCGCCGTCCGGCTGGGTTGATTCCTGACGCACTAAGGAGCTTAAGCGATGAGGGTCGTCCATTACCTGCAGGGTCGAGCCAACCCCAACGGCACGAACGGCGGTGACCGAGTCATTCACAACCTGGCGAAGTGTATGGCCGACCTGGGCGCTCGAGTGTTTGTATTCGGGCTGTCTGAGAAAGCTCCCCTCACGAACGGCCGCACCGTGGTTCAAAACTTCCACCCGCCACGAGATCCCCTTTCGCTGCCCTCAATCCTCACGAATAGGCTCCGCGAAATTAAGCCGGATGTCGTCCATTTTCATGGCGTGTGGACCCCTAGGACCGCGCGGTTGGCTCAATGGCTGCGCCGTCAGGATATTCCTTACGCGATCTCCCCCCACGGCGGGCTCATGGAGGGAGTGCTATCGCGCGGCCGGATAAAGAAGGGTGCGTATCTCGCGCTCTTGGGACGACCCTTTTTGCGCGGTGCATCGCTCATGCACTGCATCAGTCAAGCCGAGGCTGATGAGGTCCGTCCCTTTAGCGGAGACGTACCTGCCGTGGTGGCCCCACACGGGCTTGAGGGTACGGATCCCGTATCGGTCAACCGCAGTGCTCTCCGTCGTGAGCATCCGAAATTGAAGGGCAAGAGGATTTTTGGGTTTCTCGGCCGGCTGGATCCGGCGCAAAAGGGGCTCGACCTGGTGGTTGAAGCCTGCGCGCGAATTCGCCCCAGCTTGAGCAATGCCGTTGTGATCCTTGCGGGACCAGACTGGAGAGATAGAACGCTGGCCCTACGAGGCAAGGTCACGGAACTGGGTCTCCAGGACACGGTGCTGTTCGTGGGGCCGAAAATGTGCCAGGATAAATTCAACTTTCTGGCGTCCTGTGATGTCTTTATCCACCCTTCCAGATGGGAGGCCGGGGTTCCTTTTTCAGTTCTGGATGCTTTGGAATTGGCCAGACCCTGCTTGGTCTCGAACGGCCGCTTTTTCGGCGATTTTTTCGAACGCCACGCCGCGGGAATGCAAGTTCTGCCGACCACGGCCGGAATTGCAGAGGGGTTACGGTATTTTTCCCAGGCCAGCAGGGACGAGTTGGACGCATTGGGAGCTACTGGACGGGAGGCAGTGCTGCGAGAGTTCTCCTGGGAACGCTCCGCGCAGACGCTTCTTCAGGCCTATGACCGCCAACATAAGTCGCTATCGACGAAGGAAGAACACAGCGGTGCGCCGGCCGTTGCTTGACGCTCATTGCAGGTTCCGAGCGAGCTTCGATTGACATTGTTCTGTTGCTAAGCGCCGCCTTCACACTTCATTAATATCAATGGGTGTGCTTCGTAATCGGCGCGGGCTTCAGCGGTAAGAGTCAGCCTGCAAGACGGGAAATTCTTTAGAGAGGAGCAATGGCCGATGAGAGTGTTACACATTTCGGGTGATGCACAAGTCGGCGGCATCGAGAGCTTTCTAATTACTCTGGCCCGAAATAAAGCCGTTGACCAGACCTCAACTCATGAATTCGCCTTCACAACTGAAGGGCCAGCCATCGAGACGATTCGCCTCACCGGAAGCTCAGGTGCACTATCTCGGAGGCAACGCTTCGTATAAAGATTCGAAAGCGCTGCTTCTGGCCCGCCGACGGCTCGATGAGATCTGCAGAAAATACAAATATGACGTGGGGATCTTTCACAACAATCCCTATCTGGTTGCGGCATTCGCGGATGTGTTGTGGCGGCGGAAGGTGAAGATGGTCCGCTATTTTCACAACGAGACCCATCCGACTTCAAGACTCGAACGAATCGTGCGCCATGTTCACACCCGTTTCCTCGACCTCTCAGTCTTCGACAGCAACTTCTTGCGCAAGTGTATGCCCGATAAAAAGGGCACTGTTGTGTATTACCCAGTGGACAGGCAAATCGAACTGACCGATGAGGAACGAAATGAAATTCGTTTCCGATTCGCCACTCCAACTGAACACCCGCTCGTTATACAAGTGTGCAGGATGGCTGAGAGAAAAGGCCATTCGCATCTCCTGCGGGCGCTTGCCACCTTGAAATTCCTGCCCTGGACATGTTGGATCGTCGGAGGCCCACAGAGAGAAAAAGAAATCCCTTACCTCGATAACCTTAAGAGCCTCACAAGCGAGCTGGGGATTGCCGACCGCGTTCGCTTTCTCGGCACGAGAATTGATGTCCCCGAACTGCTGGCAGCGGCCGACATCTTTTGCCATCCGAATACCTATCCTCCCGAACCCTTTGGTATTGCCTTTGTTGAAGCATTGCAGGCAGGCTTACCCGTGGTCACGAGTGCTATGGGGGGGGCCGTGGAGATTGTCTCCGAGCAGTGCGGATTTCTCGTGCCCCCGGAGGACAACGTCGCTCTGGCTGGTGCTCTCAGAAGGCTGTTGACCGAGAATCGCCTTCGCCAGGAAATGAGCGCGTCGGCCAGGGCGCGTGGCGAGACGTTTAAGGCCAGCGTGCAAATTCCTCTCCTGAATGCGGCTCTTACTACGGCCTTGGCGAGCAGCTAGCTGATACTTCTTAAATGCGCATGTACTGCGCGGTATTTCGGTGCGTCGTTAAGCTAAGCATTTCTGTTCTCTGTTTCAGACATCAAAGCGCGCCCCCGAGAAGTTGAAGTTGATGACAATTTCTAAAGCTAAGACCTTTCGCAACATCATCTACACCCTCTTTGCTAAGGGGATAACCCTGGTTTGTGTGGCGCTGACCACGACAGTTGTGGCCAGAAACCTCAGCGCAAGTGACTACGGACTTGTAGGGTTTGCAGCTATTATCATCGGCTTCTTGTTTCAATTCTCCGAGATGGGATTGATCCACGCCGCCGTCCGCCGGCCGGTGCTTCAGGCTCGCAGCCTTCAAACGGCGTTTACTCTCAAAATCATTCTCGGGTGTGGCGCGTTTGTTGCCGCTCTGTTAATCGCCCCGTTCGCCCGCCATTTTCTAGACCACCCGGCCACCAGCAACGTGATTCGGATTTTGGCACTGAATTTCTTGCTGACCACGATCGGGTTTGTTCCCCGGATCGTATTGACCCGTGAAATGAATTACCGCGCGTTGATGATCCCAGCAGTCGCAGGATCGGTGGTTCAGTGTATTGTGGCGGTTGTCCTGGTCCTTTCCGGGTGGACTTTTTGGGCGGTCGTCATCGCAAACGTCGCGGCAGCTCTTGCCACTGGCGTTGTCATCCAGTTCACGAAACGAATTCCCGTTCGTTTCCACTGGGATTGGCCCGATGCAAAAGAATTCTTACGGTTCTGCTTACCTTTGGTAGGAAGTGGTGTGCTGACATTTCTGATATTGAATTTAGATAATTTTCTGGTTGGCACCTCCCTGGGACTCACCCAACTGGGATATTATGCACTCGCATTCACCTGGTCCACCTTCATCGTCAGGCTTTTGAACGATACCGTTAACAGCGTGATGCTGCCGACGCTTTCGGCGATCCAGAATGACCCCGCGGCTATACGGCGATGGTATCTAAAAACTATTGACTTGACAGCGTTTATCGGAGTAATCGCCAACACAACCCTGCTGACAAACGCGCACTGGTTCCTAACTTTCCTTGGCAAGGGCACTGACAAGTGGCTGGCGGCGGAACCATCTCTGCAGATCCTGTGCATTTATGGAATGCTGCGCTCTTGCATCGAACCGATAGGCTCATGCCTGGTGGCGCTCGGAGACACCAAAACGCTTTTGCGCGGCAACGCGCTGATCGGAGTGGCGGAAGTATTTTTGCTCGTGCTTGCATTGCGATCGGGGCGGATAGAAATGGTCGCCGCAGCCGTGCTCGTCGCCTACACCAGCGCAGCATTTGTTTATTTGCCATTTTTGGGCCGCGAATTATCGATTGGTATTCCGGACATGGTCGCTCGGATTTGGCCGTTGGGCCCGGCGTTAGTTATCGGTTGCCTTGCAACGTCTCTTCTGCCAGCGTCGCTCGGCAGCACTATCTTTGGGCTCGCCACTAGGGGATTGTTCACCGCTTTGGTCGTTGCGTTGTCACATGGGCTTTGCACACGCTTCCGTTGCTTCCACGAGGCGAGGGGAATGATTGTGCCAAACCTGGCTCGTATCCGGGCAATGTGAGCGCGAAATTCTTGGCAGGTATGATAGGGAAAGGTAATCGGGTATGTTCGGCCTAAATGATCTTGAGCTGCCGCAACGAGTCGCCGATTCGAACATGCCGACATCCGCCAATATTCGCGTAGCCGTGTGCATTTGCACCTTTAGACGTCAGAAGCTTTTGCGCGAAACTCTAAGCGGCATTGCAAAACTAGCCTTCCGCAAGGTTCCGGTTCCCCAATTAGAAATCATAGTGGTGGACACCCCAGACGACTCCGGAAGCGCGCAGGAGATCTGCGAAACCGCCTCCTTGCCTTGGCCTGTCAAGTATGTGGTCGAGCCGAGGCGCGGACTTACTTATGCGCGAAACCGCGCCATCGCTGAGGCCGGTCCGGTGGACTTTGTTGCTTTAATCGACGATGACGAAGTTCCTTCTCCCCAATGGCTGGACGAGCATTTGTGGGCACAAGCCGAGTTCGCCGCCGACGTCGTGTCCGGTCCGGCATTGCCAAAATATGCTTCCGAAGTTGCCGACTGGGTGAAGAGTGGAGGGTTTTTTGACCGGCAGGTTCGTGTTACGGGCACTCAGCGGAGAGCCTGCCCCACCAACAATGTGCTGGTCGGAACTCGCGTATTCCAGCGAGTACCGAAGTTCGACGACACGTTTGCGTTGTCTGGAGCCGAAGACATAGATTTCTTCCTCCGGGTCTCGAAGGCTGGGTACAGGATCGTGTGGTCGCAGGAAGCTGTCGTGTTTGAATCGGTTTCTGCAAAACGTGGGAGCGTCGCCTGGATTCTACGTCGAGAGTACCAAACCGGAAACGGCTGCATTTTCGCCGAAGCCGCCCTCGATAACCGCCTGCGCAGTTGGATACTGCGGTTTTCCAAAGCTTGGGGGCACATTTTAATCGGATCCGGCAACGCAATTGGGTGGTCCGTTTTGTTGGATAAACCGGGTGTAGTCCGCGATCTTCGGCGAGTAAGCCTGGGAATTGGCATGCTTGCGGCTCTCATTGGCCACCGATTCCTTGCTTATCAATATGTGCCAGTGGACCAGGGAGATTAGGAGCGGGACGCTTAATGCTCGCGCGCGAAAGGGGATCAGATGAAGATTCGTCGCCGGATTCGCCAATTTCTTTCTCATACTCCGCCGTTCGATGCCGCGTATAGCTGGTCTCTGTTTGTTTTTCGGCATGCTTATTGGCAGAAAGTTTCTGACGATCATGAGCTTTCCCGACAGTTCGTTCACAAGGGATCTCTGGTTTTCGACATTGGCGCCAACGTGGGAGACATGACTCGTTGCTTTTTGTCTCTCGGCGCACGGCACGTGATTGCGATCGAGCCTTCGCCTCGGTGCCTGGAGTACTTGCGCAAAATTCCTGGACCGACCGCCGTTGTGCCATGTGCGGCCGCAGCCAAGTGGGAACCGCGACAATGCACGTATCGAATGCCACCCCAGCGCTTTCAACCCTCTCCGACAAGTGGCTCCAGATTGTGCAACAGACAGAACGATTCAGCGGTTCCGTCTGGGACGAAGTGATCTCCGTGCCCACCGTCACCATCGATGCCCTCATCGCGGAATATGGCAAGCCGGATTTCATCAAAATTGATGTGGAAGGATTCGAGTCCGAGGTGCTTAACGGCCTTACCACCTTGCCCTGCCCGCTGAGTTTCGAGTTCAACAGCGAATGGCGAGAGGCGATCGAAATTTGCTTAGCGAAGCCTGCCTCGCCAACGCAAGATTCAATTTTGCCGTCCGCAGCCGCATGGTGTTGCCCCGATGGGTGGATCGCGACCAATTGCTGGCATCGTTGAAGGGCATAGCCGGAGATATCTTTGCCGCGCCCATCGCCGCTTCCTGAGTATCTGGGCTTAAGTAGAAAATTGTGAGCCAGCTATGAGCGTGTTAACGTCCGCACCGATAGTTAGGAATGTAGCCCGCGTCTTTTCCCGACAGCGCGACAAAGATATCCGTGCTTGCATCTTGAGCCGGCTTCGCAGTCATGCCGTCTGTGCTGAGATTGGCGTCTATAAGGGAGATTTCTCCGAGCTGATTTTGGAGCGCGAACCGGCGAAGCTGCATCTTGTCGATCCGTGGAAATTCGAGATAGACCCCGCTTACGCAGGCAGTTGGTACGGTGGAACCTTGGGGAAAAACCAGGCTAAGATGGACAACATCTACAAGTCTGTTCTAAGCCGCTTCCGCTCGAAGATCAGATCCGGAGTTGTTGAAGTTCATCGGAACACGTCCGCGGAGTCTTGCTCTCGATTTTCTGACAACTACTTCGACTGGATTTACATTGATGGAAACCACCGGTATGAATTCGTGAAACTGGAGTTGGAGTTGTTCCTGCCAAAAGTCAAGCTGCACGGCCTGGTGGCTGGAGATGACTACGGTAATCCTGGCTGGTGGCAAGACGGTGTAACCAAGGCCGTCGATGAAGCCATTGCGGGTGGTCGGTTTGAAAAAATCCTTATAGAGAATCATCAGTTTCTTCTGAGGAAGATCTAGATCGTCACTCCCTCTGAACCCTCGACTTAAAACTCGGTTCCTGCACTCCGTACTCTTCAACGATATGGGTTCAGTCTGCGGTTGATCAAGTCGATCGCAGCAGTTCCGCGACACTCGACAGCACGACGCAGATAATCGATAAGTTAATGGATACGAAAAGGACCGCGTTCGGGATCTTACTTCTGGCATTAGTGGTCCGTTTAATTGCGATCGGGCTGTGGCGCGATACCAACTTCACTCACAAAGACCCTAGCGAGTATCTGTCGCTTGGACAGAACATCCGCTTCCACAGTACGCTTTCATTCGGAACCCAGCATCAATGGGGGGAGGACGGCCAATTGAACACTGCCGGCCCATTTGTACCCACGGCCGCAAGGGCCCCGCTGTATCCGCTGATAATTGCGAGTTTGTGGTGGCATAAAGGACCTCCGTTGATGGAAATCCGGGTGGTGCAGGCGCTACTGGGGGGACTGACCGCGCTTTTGGTCTATTACATGGCCCTCGCTGTTTTCAGTCGCCGATGTGCGCTAGCTGCAGGTTTGGCGATGGCGCTGGCTCCCGCCAGTATTCATGTGACGGCGAGTATCATGAGCGAAATTCTGTTTACGTTTCTACTGACCTTGGGGCTGTGGTTGTGGGGCCGACGGATAGGGTGGCTTGCCGGCATGGTGCTGGGAGCAGCCACCCTGACTCGTGCCGTTCTGATGCCGTTCATCCTCATGCTTGCGCTGATGGCGCTGGTCCACAAGTTCAATCGCGGACTTCACGCCAAAATTGTGCTTGGCGCCTTGGCGGTCGTACTCCCTTGGACCGTTCGAAACGCCGTCACCCAGCACGCTTTGGTCCCCATTGCCGTGCAAGGATGGGGTTCTAATCTGCTGTTCGCCACCGTCGATGTGCCATACGGTTCAGGAGATCCGTGGCTGTTGTACGGCGCCGATTCCACATTACTAAACATCCTCAAAACTACGCATTCGGAATCGGAGGCGGAACCGCAGATGGCGAGGGCGGCGTTGCAAATCATCTCACAGCACCCGCTCCACTGGTTCTGGGTTCGAACGAAACAATACCCGCGCCTTTTCATCGCCTCCCCGGCCTACCTGTACCAATTCGTTCCTCTTCCGCGACAAGTGATCAGGGGTATTTTCCTGTTCGGGGACTTCTTGTTACTGGTGCTGTCGTTCATCGGTGTGTTCATGGCGCGCCGGGAGTGGCGGCGGACTTACCACCTAGCGCTGTTTCCATTACTTCTGAGCATCATGCAGTTTCCCGTGCTCACGGACTGGCGCTATGGTATCCCGATGGTCCCCATGATGGTAATTTTTGCGGCGTTTGCTGCTTTCGAGGTCTTGTCACACGGAGTGAGAAGGAGGGAGGAAGGATATGTACGAGAGATTAGTCTCGTCTAGTGGAAATACTACTGGCTGCTTCGAAGATTGATTCGCAGTGACGACAAATGTTTCGGCGTCTGCGGCCACGAGCAATCTGGCCGACACGGACCCTACTAAGGACGGCAAAAGCCAGTGCACGGGCTCTTGAGAAAATGGCCGGGTCACCGACTTTTCGATAGACTCCCTTCCACACGCACAACGACTAAGGTGCAAAATTGAAATCCCTGCTTCAGACTTTCTTTGACAGTAGTTCTCCAACTTGGCGTCGCGGCCCAGCCGATATGCTCCGGACAAAATTGTATCAGCTCAAGTCGCGGTTTGGGCTAACGAGTGCGTTTGAGCGCCGACAGGCTATGGTTGGCCCCAGCCACCTTTGGAAGATGAAGCGAGACTTTCAAATCCGCTTCCTCAGGAGTGTCGGCATGACACCTGAACACTATGTACTCGACCTTGGCTGCGGTGTTCTCAGAGGCGGTCTTCCCATCATTGAATACCTCCACGATGGGCATTATTACGGCATCGAGTCGCGCAAAGCAGTTCTCGATGAGGGCATAAGCGCGCTGACAGAGGCCGGTCTCCAATCGACGGCTCCGACCCTGTTATTTATAGATGATCTTTCGAAAGTGACGCTCGACCGGAGTTTCGAGTTTATCTGGGCCTTTTCCGTCCTGATCCACATGGAAGACAGAATCCTGGATGCTTGCCTGGACTTTGCATCACGTTATCTTGAGCGAGACGGGCGGATGTATGCCAACGTGAACATTGGAAATGAAAATGAAGGAAGGTGGCAGGAATTTCCTTTGGTTAGCCGCAGTCGTGAATTTTACGCATCGGCGGCGGAGCGCCACGGCTTGCTTGTGAAAGATGTGGGCACGTTGCACTCGCTTGGCCACGTGTCCGGTTCATCAAGCCAAGATCTGCAGCTGATGCTTGAGTTTATCCGCAAGAACTAAGGCCTCAGTGAGAGTCGCGGCGCGCAGACTCTTGGTTAAGCAGATTAAATAAGCAGATCAAATGGGTTTTTATCCCAAGGCATGGTACATGACCATCGCCACAATCTCTGACACCGACCGCAGGATCTCCTCCGTCAAGGACGCTTCTAGCGCTCTGACAGGAGAGGAGTCCCAATAGTGGCCGAATATCGGCAACTGGGGCGGGTTCCGACCTCGGAGCATCTGGTGCGGCTCCCACGAGAATTGTTTCACACTATCGCCGAACAGCGGGATGGGTTTACGATCAACGCCGTTTTTGAACGAGAAAGGAAATCGCATACAGTTGTTTCCCGCCCAGGACGTCCGGTATTGCCTTATCGGTAGCTACAAGGAGGAAAGCATGTTCAAAGAGAGTTATGTCTCCGCTCGACGTACGACGTGCGTGTTTTTTTGCCTGCTTACAATCGGGCTTGCCGGCAGTCCAGCGTTGGCGGCAACCTGCTCATACGCAAGTCTAAACGGCGTTTTCGGATACGTTCACGGAAGGCCGGGTACACTCGCGGTTGTCGTTGTCGGGCAATTGACCTTAGACGGACAAGGGAATATCACAAGCGCGTCGTGGACTGAGAGCGACAACGGATCTATCACGACCGGAACCACTACGGGCACGTATACGATTTCCCCGAGCTGTTCTGGCACGTTAACCCTCAATAGTGAAGACACGGGCCTTAGTCACTTCAACATCTATTTGAACTTAGGCAGCAAAATGTTTCAGATGATTCAGAGCGATTCCGGTACTAACCAGCCTGGCTTTGGCCAGGCAGAAGGGACGGTCACCTGCGGACTGCCGGGAAAAGAACAATTCTTGACTACAAACCTCGTCGGTTTCGTCAACGGCGTCCCTGCAGAGGTTGTGGGGGCGGTGACGCTGGATGGGAAAGGAAATATTAGCGGCACCGAGACCTTTACGACAAACGGCGTTGTTGAAACGCTGCCCGTAACGGGCACCTATACGGAAAATTCCAACTGCACCGGTACCTGGCAGATTACACCCACGGGAGGCGCGGCCACGCACTTCAATGCGGTCGTTGTGAACAGCGGGAACGGGCTGATGCTGATTCAAACCGACCATGGCGCGATTACTGCGGGTAATGCGCAGACCTCTGCCAGTCTTTGAACACACGGCAACATGTGCGCGTAGAAGAGCGCCATTTCGCTCTCTCCGAGGGCGTTGCTTTTGCTCTGCCAGTCTCGCTCGTAATCAATATTCAGTAGGGGAGCGCCACGGATTGCAACTGGTTGATGTTGGTACGTTGCAGTCGCTTGGACATGTTTCCGGTTCGCCCGGCCAAGATATGCAACTGATGCTTGAGTCTGCCCGCAAGAATGAAACTTCAGTTTGAGAGTGGCGGCGCGCAGATTCCCGGTTTAGTTGATCAGATGGGCTTCTCTCCCAGGTACAGTACATGGCTATTGCTACAATCTCTCTGGCACCGACGGTAGGATCTTCTACCGGTCAAGGACGCCTCTACCGCCCCGACATCGATGGTCTCCGCGCAATTGCGATCATCTCCGTTGTTGCTTTCCATGTGCGACTGGCATTCTTCGGCGGGGGGTTCGTCGGGGTTGACGTCTTTCTGGTCATTTCCGGATATCTCATAGGCTTGCTTGTCTATAGGGATGTTTCTGAATCTAAGTTTAGCTTTCTGCACTTCTACGAGAGGCGTGTGAAGCGCATTCTGCCGGCCCTGCTTGCGGTTCTTTTCTTTTGCAACCTGATTGCGTTTGTTCTGCTTTCCCCGCTGGAACTAAGAAACTACTGCGGAGAGTCATTCTCAGCTGTTTTTTCGAGTTCAAACATTTATTTTTGGTTGCGATCCAACTATTTCAACCCCGTGACGGCTTTCAAGCCTCTCCTCATGACTTGGTCGCTGGGGATCGAGGAGCAGTTTTACTTATTGTTTCCGCTTGCGTTATTTCTGCTGCACAGGTTCGCTAGGGGCCGTGTCTTGCATTGGATTGCTATCGTTAGCGGACTCTCATTCGTGGGTTGCGTCGTGTGTACAAATGTATATCCTTCAGCCGCGTTCTACTTGCTTCCGATGCGCGCTTGGGAGCTCGGGCTTGGTGTTCTAATGGCGGTTCGTGAAGTGCAGCACGACGGGCCGGTGAGACTCAGCAAAGTGGCCGCGAATGCTTTAGGATGTCTCGGACTTGCCCTGATCGTCGCTCCTGTGCTGATCTATTCGGAAACCACACGCTTTCCGGGCTTTGCAGCTACCTTGCCAACCGCTGGGACCGCATGTCTTATCAACTCGCGCGATAGTCTCATAAATCGCAGATTGCTGTCGTCGAGACCGATGATTTTTGTGGGACTTGTCTCCTATTCGTGGTATCTCTGGCACTGGCCCCTGTTGAGCTTCGCGAGGATCGTCAGCGGGGGACTACTTTCTATTCCGACGGCCGTCCTGATAGCTGTTATTTCGCTCGTTCTTGCCACATTATCCCATCGCTTCATCGAACAGCCGTTTCGCAAGTCACACACACGGATCCCACATCTTTTCCTGCGCTACGGGACGCTCGTGATACTTCTTGGCACCGCGGCTCTTCTCGGGTATAGACAGTCGGGGTGGCCTAGCCGGATACCTGAGTTGGTGAAGGTAGAAGCAGCTGTGCGCGAGACCGAGCACAACGTATGTTTGACGGGTTTCGAAGAATCGACACCTCGCCTCAGGGCAGCTTGTGTTGCGCAGGGCACTGGCCCAAAGCTGGCACTGTGGGGCGATAGCCATGCTGCCGCTCTTGGAAACGCAATGTACCAACTGGCCGTCGCGCACGGATACGGCTTCGAACAACTAACAAAAGCTTCCTGTCCGCCGCTCCCAACGGCGCAAATCCGATCGTCTTTCCGCCCAACATTTGAGGGGACGTGCACGGCTTTCAATCGTGCGGTATTGCAGCGTGTGTTACGCGACCGCAGCATTACCATCGTCGTCTTGGCCGGATTGTGGTCCTCGCTGTGTAGCGATGGCAGTAACGGGGATTGTTATACGGACAATAGTCAAGCGGGACAAGAAAGGTTGGAAGGAGGGGGTCGTCGCAACCTGCATTCTGTTCTTTTAAAGACCATCGTGCTTTTGATGTCATCCGGCAAACGTGTCTTCATTGTTACAGACGTTCCGAGCTTTGCGATCGATCCAATGAGTATCGTCCGGAACTCGGTAATGAGGAGTCGTGGCGAATTGGCCTCACTGCTGTCTTCGCAAGTCTTTTCGTTAGGTCCCGTGGACGAGGCGAGTCTTATCAAGCCGGCTGACACAATTACGGACATTGCGGTTCGGCAGGCGGCGTCAGAAGGTGGAGCACAGATTATCGATTTAGCCCAGAATCTATGCCCTGCATCGCGTTGCCAATTCTGGAACAACGGAACCTTGCTGTATGCGGATCCGAGTCACCTTACGCCTGCAGGCGCGGAATACGCGTTGCGGGGACAGGACCCGATTTCGAATGTACATTAAATTATGGAGAAAACGATCGCTCGCCGGCGGGTATGGGCCGGAATTGTGTCGGCAGTTGTGCTGTTGGGCATTGCCAGCATTGTCATATCCCCTATTCGCTTGCGAATTCTGCGGGCGGCTGGATGGGCGTTGGTTGTCAATGACCGCGTTGAACACGCCGACGCCATTGTCGTGATGGTCGATGCCAATGGTCCCGGGGTGCTTGAAGCCGCCGATCTTGTTCATAACGGTGTGGCCCCGCGAGTCGCGGTTTTCGGCGAGTCTCCCGATGCCCTGGTGGAAAGTGAGTTCATGCGGCGCGGCGTCATTTACGAAAATGCGGCCGCACGATCCGTTCGATACTTGCGAGCGCTGGGCGTTGACACCGTCGAGCTCATCCCCACCTATGTGACGGGGAGCGAGGACGAAGCTCCAGTGCTCGCCGGGTGGTGCGATCAACACGGATTCCATTCAATTGTGGTGGTGAGTACCTCGGATCACTCACGCCGTGTTCGCCGAATGGTGCACCGTTCCATGAAGGGCCACGAGACGAGGGTCACAACTTGTTCCTCCCGCTACTCGGGATTCGATCCCGATCGATGGTGGCAATCGCGCAACGGGATTCGAGCCGAGGTTGTGGAGCTTCAGAAGCTATTGTTCGATATCGTGCGTCATCCGATTTCGTGAAGGAGTATGCTTGCACGTTATGATCCGGAATGCCCGTACTTGACGGCCGGGCGATTTCTATCGAAGCTCTCCTGCGCATGAGTGCTGGTAAAGATCTTCCAAAACCTGCTTCTATCGCCTTTCTTGTGCTGTTCCTCGTCGCGCCGGGATCTGTGTTCCTGGCGCGAGGCGCAAACTCTTCCACAATCGCAACTGTCACGTCGCCCCTCAAGTTCACCGTAATTCAAGGAGGCGGAGCCGTGCACTCTCAAGCTCTCAAACTCCAAAATGCAGGAACGACGACGGTGAAGTGGACGGTTTCCTCGGACCAGGCGTGGCTTCGGTTTGAGCCTGCTTCGGGCTCCCTTTCACCGAATGCAACCGCTTCGATCGATTTCATGGCAGATGCCGCAGGGTTCTCGCCCGGAATATATGTAGCTTCAGTGCAGATCACGATCCCGAATGAGCCGGCACATACCTTCGATGCGACCCTTGTTGAGCAGCCAGTTTTCGCCGGAGGTCCGATCGGCAGCGCAGAGCGCACTTTCCCGCCAGACTCAGGCATGGTCAACATAAAGACCCAGTACGGCGCCAAAGGAGACGGCATTAGCGACGATACCGAGGCTATCCAGTTGGCGATTTCGGCCACTGTACATCATCCGCAAAGAGGACCTCGTATTATTTTTTTCCCGGCAGGAACGTATATGGTGTCCCGGCCACTCGTCGAGAAGGATCTGAAGTCGCAGTGGAATTCCTTGCTTACGCTTCAGGGCGAAAATCGCGCCACTACGATGATCAGACTGAAGGACAACAACTCCCTGTATCAAAGCGCCAACGCTCCCGCAGACGTTCTGGAATTCGCATCTCAAAACGCCAAGCCTAATGGGGGAGGGAATGCTGCGTTCGACAACAATCTCTTTGATATGACAATCGATGTGGGCCGAGGGAATCCGGGAGCAATCGCGCTCGACTTCTTGGGCAATAATTATTGTGCTCTGCGCAACGTAACCGTTCAGTCGAGCGATCCGAGTCATTCTGGAGCGATCGGTTTAGCACTGCTAAGGTACGCTAGCGGCCCTTGCCTCATGAAGAACCTGGTGATCAATGGTTTTGATTATGGCATTAAGGTAGCTAACAATGAGTACAGCCTTACCTTCGAAGACCTGACCCTGCTGAATCAAAAACGGTACGGCATCTATAATGCAAGCAATGTTCTTTCCATCCGGCATCTTTTTTCAACGAATAGCATTCCGGCAATTATTAACGCTAACGCGGCTGGCCTGGTTACTTTGGTCGGTGCAAGTCTGCAGAGTGGTTCTCCCCAATCTTCAGCAATTCAAAACCAGGGAACTCTTTACGCGAGAGAGGTTACTTCATCGGGATACGTTTCGGCACTACAGGGCCAGGGTTCTACGATCGCCGAGTACGACTCTGGACCTGTGATTACGCAGTTCGGAGGCAAGGCTAGGTCGTTGAACCTTCCGGTCGAGGAAACGCCCTTCTTCGAAGACTCCAATCTAAATAATTGGAAGAGTGTTATTGCCTATGGAGCAGACCCGACCGGAATGGCCGACAGCTCGGTTGCGATTCAAGCTGCAATTGATTCTGGGGCCACGACGGTTTACTTTCCGACGGGAGTATATCTGGTCTCTCGGACGATTGTAGTTGGGGGGAAAGTTAGAATGCTGGAAGGCTTCAACTCGTCCCTCAACCCTTCTGGAGAGGTGTTCAGCCGGGGTGATAGCCCCGCTCCTTTTTTGAGAATCGTTGCGGGGACAGCTGACGTTACTCTGAACCACTTCAGGATAGGGGCCTACTACTCTCATCCTGTTCCGGGAGTTATTTTTGTGGAGCAAGACTCAACGCGACCGTTGGTTCTGCGTGATTCTGTTATCGGTGGAACGCCTACGACCGTTGCTTATCAGAACACTAGCCGCGGAACCGGAACCCTGTTTGTGGAAAATGTCGCCGCGGCGCCATGGCAAATTGTGTTTCCCCAAAATGTATTTGCTAGGCAAATCAACCCTGAGAGTAATAGAACAACAAAGATAATGAACAAGGGCGGCAAACTATGGATTTTGGGTCTGAAGACGGAAGGTATCGGTACGAACATCGAAACCGAACAAGGCGGATCCACGGAACTACTTGGCGGTCTTATTTACCCCGTCTGGAAGACTCCCGCTGATTCAGCGAGCTTCGTGGTGAACGATTCGCGTGCATCCTTTATTTATGCGGTCAGCAATTACAGGCCGGTTGCCGCCGGCGGTAATTTTGCGATTCAGGTTAAAGAGGCTCAGGGTGGGATAGAGAAATCTCTTCTCAGTACGTCACTTCCTTCGCGAGGGCTTGGAACAATGACGGCGCTGTACTCTTCAGGAGAGCCTTCACTAGGGTCTAAGGAACCGCCGGCGCCCGTGGATACGCACTAGCCGGCTAAGAACAGTCTCAGACGAGCCTGGAATGTGAACCGCCAACTGCCCCCTCCGACACTATCGATGGCTTGGGCCGCCCTCCTCCCGCTGCTCACGTTATACGGGAAGGTTCCCGTGTTCCTGAGCGGACGCTACGATCTCTTGAAACCGCGGATGGTTTGTGCGAGCAGGCCGGCGATGCCGGTTCCTAGCAAATAGATCGCAGATGGTTCTGGGATAGCGGTCGTGCTCTGTCCCAGGGTAATGTCGGCGATCCCAATCCCATTCGCAGGTCCCGAAAACGTTACGGACCCCGCGGTGCCCGAGAAGTGGAGACCCACGTTCGTCCAATTGCAATAGCCGACCGTCGTGCAATTACCATCGTTCGCAGCGAGGGTAATCGTGGCCAAAACTGTGCCCGTGCCATTAGCCCCGCTCCAGACCGTCACGGTTTGCTGAAACGCCGCTGTGTAGAAGAAGTTGATTCCCGAACTGAAGCCGTTTGCCACGTTCATCGAACCAGTGGCCATCGAACCCGTCGTGCCCATGATAAAGATAGCCGGGGTGCCGAGCAGGGTTGACGAGAAGTTGCCAGAACCGCCTTGCGAAGTGGGCATGAGGGCATAGATGTCAGAGGAGAACGTCACTCCAAAATTCGGAGTGGTCGCCAGGCCGCCACCGTCATAAAAGTTGCCGACCAGTTGTCCATTGTGAAGCCCGGCGAAAGTCAGTAAGTCTGTGGAGTTCGCACCGGCGAAAGCAGTGGACAGGCAGAAGAACAGCAAAAATGTCAGGGAATTGCTAAAACGTCGAACCATGGGGATCTCTCCTAGGAAGTGGCGCAACCAGTATCAGTCCGGATGCGTTACAGGGCAACCAGTTTAATGTTAACAGTGTGTTAATTCTTAGAAATCTCAGGATATGTTCAGCTTAGACGTGTTCGTTCCATTTCCGGGCCCAGCGGTTTGATCATAGGCCAAGAAACGCAGAGAGCGACTCGCTAAATTTCAGCTGCCCTGGTGCTACTGTTCGACCACAACGATGGACGGTTGCAGGTTCAGCGGCGATTCGCCGATGTAGAAGATCACATTGCCATTTGTCACCGACACCGTCTGGCCGCCGAATGTTCCCGTGCCGTTCGTATTGACGGAGTACGAACCCTTGAAAGGCTCATCGGGAAAGAGGAGCTGACAATTTGATTGCAAGCAGTACGTTGTTTCGCCATAGCTGGAGTCTTGAACGAATCCAACTGTGTTGACCGAGCCTGAAATTGGCCCCAACGTGCCCGCTGTGCTGGATGTTGGACTCGCCTGCATGTACACGTCACCCTCAAAGAGCTGTGTGGTCGCCACCAGAGGTTCGTCGGTGCCGTACACGTAGTTTCCCTCCAGGTATTGATTATCGAAAGGGGGTGGTGGAGCAGTCAAAGAAGTTTGCAACTCCAGGATGCCACCTTGCGCTGTGTTATCGGTCCCGACGAGAAAACCAGTCACACAGCTGGCCGGAGTGCTGCAATTCGAGCGGGTCAGACCAGCAGCGGCGGGGATTACATAAGCCACGAGCGTATGTGTCCCGAGCGTCTGGCCTTGCTGCGGTGCTCTGAACGCGGTTCGCCCTGTGCTTGGGTCCACCGAATAGACACCTGAAACTGCAGTGGTGCCGGCCGTTCCGGCTTGGTCTTCGTAGACTGTGCCGCTAACGGTACCAATCCCATCGAACGAAAACACTCCCACGCTCACGTCCGGGCCTGCCGGGTCCAGGCCGGCGATGTGGAAAATGTGGCTATTCTGCAGGGAGGCGCTCGTGAAAGCAGCAGAAGTGGTAAGAGCCTCGCCGCTGATCATGGGATGGCTCGTACTCAAAGCGTCAGTCGTCAGCACTAGCGCTTCGCTGCTACCGATCTGATAGATACCCAAAGCGTAGCTGGTCTGGCCAACTGTCAAGCTCCCAGTCGCCCGCCCATTCGCATCGGGGCTGGTACAAGTACCGGAACCACCCGTCAAATTCGAACTGAGTGTGCCGGAGTCGTCAATGTCAGCGGCTGCCGAACTCAGAGCCCCGGAACCGGCCTTCATGGATCCGGCGATGGCGTAGCGTCCGCCCACCGCATCCCAGCCGCTCAGTCCAAAAGCATAGGGACCATTCAGACCGCCTGAGAAACTTGACGTATCTTGCGCACGCAGGATCCCAGTGACTCGCGTGCCTTGGCCGGTTGAGTCGTCGAATTCGATGATCCGGCCTGTCGTGTACGTGCCTCCCGGCACGTTCTCCTGCTGGCTGTTCGTCATCATGCCGCAGGCGGAATCGCTGGTCGTGGTCAATCCACTTTCGGTGAAGTGGTTCGAGCAGCCCCCCAGACTGAATGCAAATGCCGTGGTGGTTCCCGATGAATTCACCAGTGTCATGCAACCGCGGTTGAAGGAGCTAGTGGGACTATTCGAACCGTTGACCAGCCCTCCGATGGCGTAGGAACTTCCGGTCGGAACGACCGTCACATTCTCGGATCCTCCGCTCCGTGAAATATCCTCTTCCCCGTTGGTGATGTTTCCCGCGCCGTCGGTGGTGACGCTGCCTGCAATTACCACGGGGCCATTCGCGTCAAAGCCGCGCAGCAGGAAGGCGAACGATCCCTGCAGATAGGCATTTGCCGGAACCGAGTTGGTAGCCTTTCCGCCTCCATTGAGGGCGGTCGGCTGAACTGCCTGGTCGGCGGGCGTGCACAACGTTGGCTGCAGGTCGGCTGTGAGTCCCACATAGGGCAGCGCTACAGCGGGATAAGGTTGCTGGCTGTCACTGACTTGCAGAGGAGCGGTATACGCCGTTGGCGCGGGCTGTGTCACGTCGCTCGGCGCTGCCGTCCCCCACAGAACGCCAATGTTGGAACTCGCGGGCGCAGAGCTGAGCGTGCAGCCGGTTGGGATATTGCTCGTCGAACTACTTACGCAGAGCCCCGGCGGCAGAGTTCCAAATCCGTTGATATCGTTGCCCAATGGATTTGGGTTGTACGCCCAGCTATAGGGAGGCACGCCGCCTGACGCCACGAGCGTAGTGGGTGCATACGGTATGCCCGCGGTCCCGGCCGCGTTTAGGAAGACAGATGGCAGGACAGGCACTTGAAGGCTCAACGATGGGGGGACAACCACGAGACTCAGCGTAGCCGAACTGGAAACTCCCGTGGCATCGGTGATCTGAAGGGTAAAAGTCGAGCATCCCGCAGAAACTGGCGTGCCGCTGATCAAGACGTTAGAACTGTCGGTGCCCGCGCCTAAGGCAAGGCCGTTCGGCAACGAGCCGCTGGTCACCGACCAGCTGAACGGAGCTACGCCAAACGGCGTGGGCGTGGGGGTTGCGCCTCCTCCGCCATCGTTAATCTGATAACGATTGAACACGCCAACCTGGAACGGATCTGCACTAGAGCCGTTGTTGGAAAAATAGGGTATGACCGACCCCGCCGGTGGGCAAGGAGGATTTCCCTGCGAGCTTGGGTAGGTTTGAGCCCCTGACGCTGTTATCACAGTTAGCGAAGGGATGGTAGCAATGCACGGTTGGCTCTGAGCGACGATCACGGAGATGCTGGCCGAAGTGGAAGTATCGGAACTAGAGGTCGCGACCACGTTTACCAACAACGGCGCCGGAGGGGCAGCGATCCCACTGCTTGGACACGGGGGCGCATTCGTGGTCAAAGTTCCTGGCGCCATGTACGTCACAGATGTTCCCGTCTGCGAGACAAAACTGCCGCAGTTGTTCGTCGTCGAGGAACATTTTCCAAATCCGTTCCCAGGTTGGAGCGACCAGGTAACGGATTGGTTTACCGCAAGAGTTACGGTTTGTCCCGGTTCGATGGTGGGGCTCGTCGCCGGCGAAGTAAACTGCAGCCCAGACGAGTTTCCGCCGCCGTTGCTCGTGCGGTTTGAACTCGAGCAACCTGCCGCCAACCAGCACAGCGCAACGCAAACGAAAAGAAAATGAAACTGCCTGTTCGTGAACACAAAAATTCCTTCTGGAGACAAGCTCCGGATGGTCCTTCCGGTTTAGCCGACGGAACATCCTGGGAATGAATGAAACTTGTTACCGCAGAGGTGGGCAGACTTGCCGCTAATTGGCTGGGACTCTAGCACAACCCGCGGCAGGCACGGGAGAAAAACATCTTCAGCTCGCTCCACCGATTCAGCGCTGCTGCGGCGCACTACTCCCGCTCCCGGCCTTTCCCTCCGCCATGGATGCCTTCGGCACATCGCTCCCTGTTGCGGGCTGTGCCGCCTCCTGCACCTTGTCCTTAATCCACAAGAAGAGTCCGCCTTTGCTTTCCCGTCGCCCGAGTTCGTCCAGAGTCTCGAAGCGAAGCAGTTCGGCTTGCTTGGGAACGGCGGCTGCGATTTTGTCCTTGCTCTGTATCGGCACCGCCAGGTTCGTTTTCACTTGCTGCACTCGCACTGGCACCTTCAACTCCGGCAGCCACTTCACCGGATCCAGCGGGGCCACTTTCTTTAAAAACTCGGGTTTTATGAATCGATCGGGGTCCTCGTCCATCCGGATTACCGTGGACAGGTTGAGAAAGTCTGGCCAGTCTCCCCAAGGATCGAGCGCATCCACCGCCTTGATCCGCGAGTCGGCAGCCGCGGCCATCAGCGCAATCGCGCCCCCCGATCCTTCTCCGAACATGCCCACGCGGTTCATATCCACGTCGCCGCGCGAGTCCAGGTAATCGAGGATGAACTTCACGTCGTGCACGGTGCTCGCCAGCGATTCCGGCAGTTCGCTCACGAACCATTGCTTCATGGGACGATCATGAAATCGGCTTCCGCTCAGGGCTGAGACAAAGCCTGCAGCCGCCACACCTCCCGTGGTCACCCGCCGGCACCAGCCATCATCTTTGAAGCGGTCGGTATCCTCGGTGAAGTTGTACAAGTAAAGCACGACCGGCGGCTTCTTCACGCCTTTCGGCAGCACCACCCACAAGTCGATGGGATCGCCCGGACGCCACTGCACTTGCACGAGCGACCGAGTATAGCCTTCCTCGTCGTCGACCTCACCGACTAGCGGAGGCTCAGGTACCAACAGGCTGATGCCAATTTGCAGCGAACTCCAGTCTTCCTGAATGGTTTCGTACAAAGGAAGCTTCGTCTTGGGATCGATGGCGGGCTTGGTCTCATAAGGCGGCGCCACGGTCGTGGGCGGCATCGGCTTGGCCGCTGCGCCCGCCTGGTTTGTGGCCTGCGGCGCCGCCGTGGCTGTACCGGAATCCGGTTTCGAAGCTGGCGCATTTTGTTGCGCCGCCATACCGCTCCCGGTCAGGAATAGAACAGTTATCAATGCGTAAAACCCTAGAGCGTGGAAATCAAGTTTTTTCGACTGCATGACACTCCTCAGGACATTCATCGTAACTTTACTCATGTTAAAGCGGGATTAAATTTGAATGGCACCGCAACGTACAGTGCCCGGATCCGATTCCTGTTCAGCCCAATTTTCCGCCTTCCTTACATGCGGCTGTGCCGCTGACAAAAAAACCGCTGGAGAGAGTAAGGGGCTGATCGCCCCTTCTCTCTCCAGTGCGAAGCATTGCGCCAGTGAGCAAGGCTTACTGGTGCATGTCGTAGATTTCCTTCGGATATCCAGCAAGGCTACCGAAGTCCGTGTTGAAATCGACATCCGATTGGACGGTGATGACCGCGCCGCCAAAATCGCCGCCGGCATCAACCAGGCAACCGGTGCTCGCCCCGAGGGTGACTCCAGTGAAGGTTCCACCGCACGAGTAGTGGCCGTTATTGCCGTTGTTGGTTTGTTTGAAGTGTGAACGGAACACGCCCAGATTCAGGTCGCCCGTTGGTAGGGCGGTATGCTGGCAGGTCGAGAGGTTTCCCGCAACCCCCGGGTAGCAGTAGGGTGTGGTGACGGTCCAGACTTGGCCTGAAGTGAGCGACAAGAGAGGCACGAAATCCGACAGCGCTTTTTTCACGCCCGAGGAGTCTGCGTCGGCAGCTTCTTGCACAGCCGCCGCATACAAGTTGATTACGCCCGCCGGAACTGCCAGCGTCTGGGTGGCGCCTGAACCGACATTCGTCATCGTGACCAGGCGCAGGACGTTCCACAACGGATACGTTCCATCGTAGATGTGGGTAAACGGAAGCTTGAAGCAAGATTCCGTGTTGCTATTGGGGTCTGGGAGGGAGAAGTAGAAACCACACTGGGGAAGCTCGAAGGGCCCATTGGGGTTGTTAGCGGAAATGTTCGTGTATGCGCCGTTTTGGTAAATTTGCGCCTGGTAGTAGTTGGCGTCAGTCTCGCCACCAGGAGTGACGAACAGGGGATCGATCGAGTCCACCGTCAGGTAGTGTTCGTGTTTCGTCGTGCAGGTATACGTGCCGTTCGATTGTGCCGTGCACCCGCTGACGACGTCGTTGCTCGAGCCAATGTTGCCGTAGCTCCAGAAGGTGTAGCCGATGCCGTCTGTGACTATGCTTCCTCCGGAGTTGATCTGGCCGGAAACCCCTTGCACCTCTTCGCCGCTGCCGATGACCCCAAGCTTCAAGGCCGTGCCGCAGGTATGGGTGAAAGGCAGGAACATCGGGTCGCCGCAGGTCGAGCCCGCCGTGGGTGCGGAGCTGGCTCCTGAGGTAACCGTAACCGTGGGACAACCGCTGATCCCGAAGTTGGTGGCCGGGTTGTTAGCGTATACCTGGCCAGTAGGGGCGGTGACCTTCAAGGGGCTGGATTCCTGGCTGGAATCGAAGTCGCTGATCCAAGACGTGCTGGTGGGTTTTGTCACGTATGGATTGGCGCTGCCGAGGACCGTGCGAACCCCGGTGAACTCGAAGGTATTGTAAGTTCCAGAGAGCGCTTCGCGTTTCACGACTTGGATCGGCTGACCGGAACCCGGGGGCGGTCCAAGAATCGCGCCGTTGTCATAGGGATTGTTTCCAGGTCCGGGAGTTCCCGGAAGCAAATCGCCGGTGCAGCCCATCGTGCTGGCGAAAACCTGGGCCAGCGTGACGCGGTTGATGTTGGTGAACGTGTAGTGCTTATTGCTGCCGCTGTCCAGGTAGGTCGAGCCGAAACCGAGGCTTGCAGTGTCGCCATTGCTGACGAGCACCAACTGCGGGCCGGCTCCATCTTCCAGGCTCTGGTATTTCGGAGGCGTAGCCGCGGTGACGGGATCTTTCGTGAAGCCAAAGCTCACCACGTTGAACAGTTTGCTCTTGCCGAACGCGTCGGCCAGGGGGCAACCTTGCGTGGCGGTGGTTCCCGGACTGACCGTGCCAGCCAGGCAGCCCGGATTGTTATAGCCGAGACCGGTCAGGCCGCCGGCGGAGGGAATCGAACTTAAGATGCGGGTGGTGGCGTAAAGTGCGTCCTCCGGGCGGATATCGGTTCCGCCCATGTTGAAGTAGCACCATGTTCCCCCCGAGGAACTGGCGGCGGTTCCAGCATAGCCGCAGTAATCGAGACCGTGCTTGTGCGGTGTATCGCTGCTGCTGGTCGGAACGGGAGGAGTAGTGAGAGCGGTAACGATGGCTGCAGGCAGGGTGCTCGTGGTGTCGTGCAGGCCGCCAACTTTGTTCAGCCCAAAAGTACCGAGAGACGTGCTGGTCGGGGGATACTCGCCCGCTACCGAGAAGGTTTTGCCATTCACGCTGACTTCTTTATAGACAAAGAAGTTCTTAACGCCAACGACGGAGTCAGTCTGGAAGTAGGCGTAGACGTTACAGTTGGTGTTGTTGTCCCACACCACCCACAGGTTGTTATTGGTATCGTCCAGATTGGTGCTGAAGCGCGTATCGGCGAGAGTCGCAGTTCCCGAGGTGGAAAGGTTGTAGTTTGCGGTGTTGAAGGTGCCGCCGCTTACCAGGTTCACGGCGGCGTAGGCAAGAGTGTTGGTCTGCGCGGAGGAACCGCTGCCCACGAATTGCAGGGTGGCGCCGCCGGAGCAGGCTGTTGCTGAACTATTCGTGGTCAGCAGCGTGGTCGCAGCCAGCGCGACCGCCACGAGAAGAATTCTCTTCGTCATTTGATGTCTCCTTGAATTGTTTTGCTTGAAAGGTTAGGGTTGCGGGGGGACGCCCCGGTTTCTGCAATGAGCGGAGACTCCCGCATACCTGCCAGTGGTGCTTGTAGAGCAACGGTAAGCCTCCAACGAAGCTAAAACGATTGTTGACGGGCGGTCAGGAACGACTATCAACTGAAAAACTCTTGCGGTAGCAATATGGCGGAACGCTGTTACGGCAGAATGACGGCAAGATGAATGGCAGGTGAATTCTTGATCGCCGAAAGATTTCAGAAGATTAAGATCTGTGGAAAACGAAGTGTCAACCGCGGGCGTTTGCAAGGGCTTGCAAACATCGCTTAGAGATTCCCTTGATTGTGGATCGAAGCCCGCGAAGAGGAACAGCATCTGCAATGGCTTGATTGGCAGAATCGATTTTTTCGCTGCCATGGATCGAAGCTCTCCCGGAAGTCGAGATATTGAAATGCGATCGAAAGACTCCTTTAAACAAAAAAAAGGCAGCCTCGCTGATCGCAGGCTGCCCTTGGTCCGTGGCTCAAGATTGAGTTTCGTCAACGTCGTCCGAGCGGGCTAGGTTTGTAACTATGCAGTGCCTTGGACGCGGGGGATGCTGGGCAAGAGCCAGTCAGGCTCGTGCTTGGGACAGTGTAGAAACTGTTCGTGCCGATGGTGTTGCCGGTAGTGCCGGAATCCATCAGCAGTGCGGCGCACCCGGCTTCGAGCATGGTGTTGCTGGAAACCGAATTGTTGTTGCCGGTGTTGTTGCCGTTGCCCGAGCAGCTGGCATCGAGATGAATGGCGGATTCTCCGCTGTTCATCACCGTGTTCGATTTGATCGTATTGTTGTTGGTGCAAACATCGATGGCGTCGTAGGTGGATGTGCCGAATATTTTGTTGGAGTTTGCCGTGACTCCATCGCCATACTGGGTAGCACCGCCAGTTTCATCGGTGAAGATTCCAACCGCGATTTGGGTGTTGCCAACGGTGTTGGAGCTGACCGAGATGGAACTGTTCTCCGCCGCGTCGTAGAGCAGAATGCCGCAGGATGCTGCGATTGTGGGATCGCCGTATACATCGTCGATGACCAGATTGCCGGTGATTTTGCCGGTGGCTCCGAATGCGATTTGAATGCCGTTCTGGGCCGCACCCGGAGCAGCGACCACGCCTGCACCCTGAACGTCGTTGTTCTCAGCCACGAGGTAGGTATTGACATCGTTGCCGGTGATTCCGTTCTTCTGATAGTTGTGCACGGAACTGTTTTCCACCGTCACCGAGGTGGCCTCGCCGAAGCCGGTCTGAACGAAGATGCCCTCGCCACTCTGGCAACCGGAAAGACTCGCGGACAAAACCTGGTTGCGTACTGCCACGTGGTTCACCGTACCGGAGCCGTTTTGAAAAAGAATTCCCACTAATTCCGGGCTGCACCCTGCAATCAAATTCCCCGTGGCATCGACCGTGAGATTCGAGATGTTTACGCTGACGGCGGGTGATTTGATTACGATCTGCGCCGCGATTGGAAGACCGGTATCGACGTTGGTAGCGTTCTGCACCAACCCGGTCAACGGAGGAACAATGACCACCAAATCCTCCGCCGAAGAGGTCACGCCCTTCAATGTTAGTTGCTTGTCGATGGACAACTGCTCAGTATACGAACCGGGGCAGATCTCAACTGTGCCTCCCAACGTTGCCAGGTTAATCGCCGCCTGAATGGTCGTGGTCTGTGTTCCCGGCATGCACGTACCCACAATAACGGTTGAGGCGTAGCTGCTCGGAGCCAACACACAAGCGAAAATGGCTAAGCCCAGAATCCACGAAACAGCGCTGTTGCGATTCGTGAGGTGACGCATAGAGATTCCTCCTGAAATTGCGAAATTTGCTTTGCGGTCTCTAAACGGCGGGTATTGTAGTTCCGATTATCCGTTTGCAATAAAAACATTGCGTCAATTTTTCTGCTGTCCGGTGCTGCGTTTGTTGGATGAGCTAATTGTCACGGTCACGACTCACACATGTCACCGGAAATTAACTTCTCCTTCATCGCTTTGTAACAATTGGTCGGTAGCCTTGGTGGTCTGGCTTGGGATCGCTGCGCGCGTTTCGCTCCAATCAATCTGACTTTTTCTAAAACGTATGGCGGATGAGCAACCGCAAAGGGGTGTGCTTGTGACATTTCGCCGGTTGTTCCGGGTGCTGGGCGCTCTGATCTTGAGCTTAGCAAGCGCGGCTTGGGCTCAGGGGCAGAACGCGTCCCTGCACGGGGTAGTGATTGTGCCTTCGGGTTTGCCGGTCCCAGGGGCCTCAATCTCCATCGAAGGAAAGGGGGGCGCCCAGGCAGCCACGACCGATGGGAACGGCGAATACCACATCTCCGGACTTGCGGCAGGTGTGTATCAAGTCAAAATTTCAGCGCAAGGGTATGAGCCCTTCGAGGTGCAGATAACCGCGACGAGCAACCTTGTAACTGAGGCTGACGCAGTTTTATCCGCAATTCCGAAGCCAGTGGAACCGGCCGCAACCCCCGCCGAAACGCCGGCTGCTCAAGAAAAGCCGGGCGAAGCTCCAGCGGCCAGCACTACTCAAACCACAGTTTCCACCCAGGAGTTTTCCGTCACCCCACACAAGGGAAAGGCCGCGGTATTTGGTGTCCTGACAGACCAATCCGGTGCAGTGATAGCCAGCGGAGTTGCAACGCTTAACGCGGCTGCCGGACCGGTTACGGCGAAGGTCAATAATCACGGGCAATACGTCTTCAATGATTTGACACCGGGCTCCTACCATCTGTCCGTGTCGGCCCTCGGGTTTGCGCCGTTCGTCACGGATGTTACGCTGGCGGCCGACCAGTCCTTGGAGATCGACGCACCGCTGCAACCGCCGTCTCAAAAGACGGAGGTGAACGTCGAGGCTGGAGGCGTAGGTCAGATACAAACTGAGACGGCTGAAGTGGCGGGCACCATCACCGAAAAGGAAGTCGTCAAGACAGGCTTGAACGGGCGCAATTTTACCCAGCTCATTGCTCTCGCGCCGGGCGTCAGCAACCAGACCGGACAGGATGAAGCCTTGGTGGGAGTGAAGGGAAGTGTGAAGTACAGCGTCAATGGCGGCCGCGTGGAATACAACAACTTTGACGTGGATGGCAGCGACGTTCTCAACGCGGGATTGAACGGCGCTGAAAGCACACTGATGGTTTACCCCAGTCTGGACGCGATTCAGGAAGTCAAGGTTTTGACCTCTAACTACGGCGCCATGTACGGCCGCAGCGCTTCGGGCACGGTCTTGGTGACCACAAAGTCGGGCACCAGCAAGATTCACGGGGGAGCGTACGACTTCATTCGGAACGAGTTTTTCAACGCCCGGAACTACTTTGACGAAACCACTAAGGCGCCGCTCTATCGCAGACAGGATTTCGGTGGAACCATTGGTGGACCTCTTTTCATCCCAGGGGTATTCAATACTACTAAGGACAGGACGTATTTTTTCTGGTCGGAAGAGTTTCGTCTGGAGAAGTCGCCTCAGGAGTTTAACCAGGCCGTGCCCACAGCTCCCGAGCGGGGGATTGGCGTAACTTGTCCTACGCAACTAGGTACGTGTGCAGATTTCAGCGACGTTTGCCCAGCTTACTCCCTGGGAGTGCCCTTAAACCGCGCGCTCTACCCGGACTGCCCTGCCAATGGCACGAGTCAGTTCCCCAACAATCTCGTACCAATCGACCCGACCAGCCTAGCTATTCTCAATACGGGCGTGATCCCGCTACCAAATTCCACGACAGGCTGCAACTCAAGTCTCGCCAACACTATCAACCCTGCTACCAATCAACCCAACTTACCCTGTTATGACGCCGTGATTTCCCCACCTACTTACTGGCGCGAAGAATTGTTCCGGATTGACCAGGAAATCATCCCGCAAAAGATGCGGGTGTCATTTCGCTACATTCATGACTCTTGGGATACAACCGTGGCAACGCCGGAATGGGGATACGTGCAGAATAGCTTTCCGACCGTACAGAATAAGCTGAACGGCCCAGGAATCAGCATGGTGGCCCGGCTCACAAATACGTTTTCCAGTTCACTGTTTAATGAATTCGTCGTCAGTTATGTCAACGCCCACATCACCTTAAACGACGTGAATGGACCGGGCGCTAACCTTAAGCCGATCACCAATTGCGCGCTCAACTCTGGGATTGCACCCTGCACAAGCTATATCTTCAACAACGGTTTTGGAGGAAAGCCTCCCGGCCTGGTTTTTGAGGGGACGAATGCGCAATACGGCGGCAACGGTTTTACGGTCGATCCGTCGTATATGCCCTGGGAGCACACCAACCCCACGTACAGTTTGGGGGATAACATCAGCAAATCGCTGGGCGGCGGCAAGCATACGTTGCAATTTGGGATTCAGGTGGTGGACGCCCGTAGAAAGGAAAACAATGGTGCCATCGGCGCCGCCACCGGTGACCTACAAGGTCTCTTCACTTTCGACAATCAGGGAAGCGCCACCGCAAACTACGGAAATTCGTTCGCCAATTTCCTGGCTTTACCCAACAGCCAAAATACATCCAGCGCGAACGGCATCGTAAGCTATCAACAGGACAGCGCGCAGTTGAAATATTACAACAACTACTGGATTGCGGAACCTTATGTTCAGGACGACTGGCACGCGAATCGGCATTTCACCGTAAACCTGGGCCTGCGACTGAGCGTGTTCGGCAACTTCCACGAACAAAACTTGAATGCGTATAACTGGGAGTCCAGTGCGTTCAGCCAGACGCTGGCAACAACCATCCAAATCGCCGAGCCGGGACAGAGCGTGTCCCAGGGGTGGATTGGCGGATTCTTGACGGTTGGCGGAAAAGCGGTAGCCTTGGATCCCAACAATCCGTCAAGCAACCTGAATCCGGTTGTGACCAACGGCCTCGTACAGTGCGGCAAGAACGGCATCCCAGCGAGTTGCATGCAGAGCCATCTGCTCAATCCTTCGCCAAGGGTCGGATTTGCCTGGGACCCGAAAGGTGACGGCAAAACCTCCATACGGGCCGGATACGGAGTTTTCTTCGAGCACGGAACCGCCAAGGACGCCAACACCGGCTCACTCGAGGGGAGCGCACCAAATGTGTTGACCATGACGCAACCCTATCCGCAGTACTACTCCGCGGTTGGCCTGAATTCTGTTACTGGAGGTCAGCCGGTTGCCTTTCCGCTCGATGTTACTGCAATTCCCACCAAAACAGTCTGGCCCTATGTGCAGCAATGGAGTTTGAGTGTACAGCGTCAGCTACCCAAGGAGACCGTGGCGACTGTAGCGTACGTAGGAAGCAAAGGGACGCATTTGCCGGCCGAGCTGCAAATCAACCAACTGACACCGCCGCCGACGGGTCCCGACAACGGGATATTTCCGAACGGCAACCCCTTCAACCCCGGACAACCGATTATCACGCAGGTCACGCCCGGCGCCACCAGTGCCGGGGACTGCATTTTTAGTCCTGGCCCCAATACGTTCACTGGTCCCAATGGGACTGGAATCAATGGCCACGTAATTACCCCCGACCAACCGGCCTGGCAGAACATGGTGGCGGCCTGCTTTGGTTTTGGGGGCGTACCCAGCCCCAATTCTCTTCGCAAGTACCCAGGGTTGCAGCGCATTCTGAGTTTACAGGACGTTGCCGATTCCCAATACCACGCGTTGCAAGCCACCGTCCGGCGTTCGCACGGTCCCTTGACTCTGGGTGCGTCCTACACTTACAGCCACTCCTTGGACGACTCCTCGGATCGTTCTGACGCTTCCTTTGTGAATTCGGCGAACATCAAGTCGAATTGGGCCAGTTCGAGTTTCGATCAGCGGCATCTTCTGAACTTCAACTATATCTATGATCTGCCGAAATTTGGCCACAGTCTCCGCCGTACCTTGACCTATGTCAATTCCAGCGATGGTGACGGGTCTGCAAACAGTCCCTCAAATGGGAGTTCAAATTTCTGGCCCCTTGCGTTTGACGGTTGGCAAGTTTCAGGGATCACTGTTTTCCAATCGGGCACTCCTTTCAGCGTTCTCAATGGTGGCAGCAGCCTTGGCATTTCGGTGTTGGACAACGCCGGCGTGGCTAACGGAGCTGGCATCGGTTCTTATCCGGATGTGATGGCCAGTCCGCGGTCTGCTTTGCGGGACGGTATCACCCGGTTTAACCCGAAGAGCATTGGGCCGCTACTCTACAACCCGGCGGCATTCGCCGCACCTACGGGACTCACTTTTGGAAACGCCGGGCGCAATTTTCTGAACAATCCACACCGTCTAAATTTCGATATGTCTTTGTTGAAGAATTTCAAGGTCACGGAGTCAAGCAATCTTGAGTTCCGTTTGGAGGGCTTCAACGTTTTCAACCATACTCAGTTTCGAATCTTCAACCCCAACATTGGAAACACGGCGAACAACACGGCGAACTGCTATGCCGGCGCTCTGTCAAACTTCTCAGCGGCTGGGGGCTACATTGCGTCGAGCACTGGCCAGCCGGTGCCGGTAGACTGCACTACTGGAAGTTCCTTCCTGCATCCCATCGACGCCCACAGACCGCGGACCCTCCAGTTGGGGTTGAAATATAGCTTTTGACCGGGAGAACAGGTTGAAAGAGAAAAGAACCAGAGTGCGCACCTTGGATCGCGAACGAAGAGGGCAGAAGGGTTACATCCTGCTTACGTTGATGCTCACGGTTGCGCTCCTCGCGGTTGTGGCGGCCGTTGCTGCGCCGGACATCGCATTCACGATCAAGCGGAATCGGGAGGAAGAGTTAATCCACCGTGGAGTCCAGTATTCGCGCGCCATTCGGCGTTTTGCCAAGAAGACTGGCCACTACCCGGTCACTCTGGAACAACTGCAGGGCGACACCTACAATCGATACCTTCGGAAGCCCTACAAGGACCCGGTTACAGGCCGGGATTTTCGGCTTCTGCATATGGGGGATATTTACACAAGTTCGTCTACTCCAAAGCTGAACGCTTCCTCCGATAGCGTTGAAGGGCCAGATGGCTCAACGGCGCAAGATTCCACTTCGGCAACAGCGTCAACTTCCGACACGGCAACGGCTTCGGCGTCCACCGCTACCACGGTTTTGCCCCCAAGTCCGCAGACTGCGCTGCAAGCCGCAGGACCGATGTCAAGGAACAGTAACGACACCGAGGGTCAAGTGATTTTCGGAGTGGCCAGCGCCAGCAAGAAGCCCACGATCCGTGAGTTCTTTCACAAGAATCACTACAATGACTGGTTGTTCTTTTACGATCCGAACTCCGATCGAGGCGCCGAAATAAAGGGTCCCACGTCACTGGTTCCAGTTGCGTCGCAAGCGCTCGGGGCCGCTCTCCCCAGTCAACGGCAAACACAGAACCAGCAACCGCCACCACCGAACACCCCACAAGTGTCCCAGCCGCCGCAGTGACCTTGAGCCGGAACGGAAAGCACCGTGGCGATCGGAAGCCGCGTTTAGCGATCTGTACGACCGTCGAGACCGTTCAACGCGCCCTGGGCTTCGGCTAGGTGAGGATTGAGTTTGAGTGCCTCGTGGTAAGAAGCGCGTGCTTCGGGGATGTGGCCCGCCGCCTGCTGGAGCTGACCGAGCTGCAGGAACGCGACTGGCGAGGGATCGACAGAGGCTGCGGTAGCGAGTTGTCGAATCCTTATGTCCATGCCTAGCTTGCCGAGGTTCTCCATGATTGTCCTGTTATGCGAGTCTAGTTGCAGGGCCTGCAGATAGTATTCTCGCGACTTGTCATATTCTCCGAGCTGATGGCAGGCGGCGCCGAGGTCAATTAGAGCCTTAGTGACGAGGTGTGGATCGTGAGTTAATTGCAGCACGGTCTCGTACTGCTCGACCGCTTCGTGCAACCTCCCGTGTTCGTGGAAATCGGCTCCGAGATTCAGACGGCTGATCGGGTCTCGCGGGTTGATGCGAACAGCGTTCCGGAAGTGCACTGCCGCTTCTTCGGAATAGCGCTGACCGGTTAAGAGGAAGGTCTCAGACAACAACGCAGCTCCAGCGTAATTCTCGGCGACATAATTGTCCCGCGTTACATGAAGTGCGTGGGTCCACAAATCGTAATTGCTGTGCCAGGTTCCGATTTGCCCCCAGGTCAGGAGCGCCAAGACTGCAATCGCAAGCCCGACGGTGGCTGCGTACAATCGAGGATTCGACCGTTGGCGTTGCCACAACTCGGCTCCGCCCCAAGCCAGCATCACGAAGATGCCCAGTAGAGGGAGATAGGCATAGCGATCAGCCATCCCCTGGTCGCCGACCTGGATCAGCCCGATGACGGGCACCAACGTGCCTAGAAACCAGAACCATCCGACCGCAAGATAGGGACGTGAACGCTCCCGCAAAACCCCGATGCTGATTCCACTCAGGAACAACAAGCAGAGCAACACTTGCCACCAAGGAATGCCATATCCCTTGTAGGGATAGAAAGCCGCGAGGCGTGTCGGCCAGAACGTCTTCCCGAGGTAAGCTACGTAGGCGTAGATCACATTTGTGAAGCGGGCAGGCGCACGGACCTCGGCTTCCATAGCGGGGCGCTGCACTACGAGGGTGATCAAACTGCTGGCGGCGGAGAGCAACAGCAGCGGCAGCTTTTCCAGCACCAGCCGCCAGAATGGTGTTTGCGGCAGGGGCAAGGCTTGCGGTGCAGGAGTCCACGCCAGCACCCGCTGCAGCGGCCAGAAATCAAGCAACAGCAGAACGAAGGGCAGCGTCACCACCATCGGCTTGGCCGCCAGCCCCAGAACGAACAGCCCTGCCACCAGCAGATAACGGCTCACCCCCGGCTTTCGTGCATACCAGCCGTAGGCTCCTAGAGTGAGTAGAAAGAAAAACATGCACAGCAGGTTTTTCCGCTCTGCGATCCAGGCCACACTTTCCACGTTAATCGGGTGCAGCGCGAAAAGGGCGGCGACCAACCCGCTCCGCCATGTGGCTCCCGTAACCCGCAGCAGGAGCCAGAACACCAGCACGACATTCAGCAGGTGGAAAAGCACGCTGGTCAAATGGTGGCCCGCCGGATGCAGTCCGAAGAGTTGGCAGTCGAGGGCGTGGGAGAGCCAGGTCAGCGGATGCCAATTTGCTTCCGCCGTGGAGGTTATCGCCCAACGAAGGGTGGCCGCACTCAACCCCTGCTGCACGTGTAGGTTTTCGGTCACGTAACCCGTGTCGTCAAAATTTGCAAAGGGATTTCCCAGGGTCCGGGAATAGACCGCAAAAGTTGCGAGCGCCAGCAGGATGGCGAGCGCCCAGTTGAGCTTGGTGCGGCTCGGCGAAGTGCGCCCACGAGCACTCGCGACGGACGCTAATGGTACAGCCCCCTTGGGAGTGGCAGGTGCGGCATGTGAACGGCCAGCCGGCCGGGCCTTTCTGCGTCTGGACTTAGCGGGCATGGTGGAGCGAAAACCCCTTCAGTGATTTGTTCCACTGCTGAGACCATTCAACGCGTCCCGGGCTGCCGCCAAGTCCGCATCGAGTTTAAGTGCCTGCGAGTAAGAAGCTCGTGCTTCCGGAATTTCGTTAGCGGCCTGCTGAACCTGGCCGAGCTGCAAATAAGTAGCGGCAGAGGGATGAGCTGAGGCTTCAGCGGTGAGTTGTTGAATTCTTGTTTCCATGCCCAACTTGCCGAGATTCTCTATGACGATCCTGTTGTAGCGGTCAAACCGTAGAGCTTGCAAATAGCATTCTCGCGCCTTGTCAAGTTCTCCATGTCGATGGTAGGCGTCGCCAAGCTCAATCAGAGCCTTTGTGTTCTTGGCCAAGGATTTGTCCTGCGCTTCGTAAAACGCTTGCGTAAACAGATCGTAAGGACTGGCCCAGACCCCAATTTGCCGCCAGGTCAGCGACGTCAGGACGGCGATCACCAGACCCGCAAAGATGGCACCGACGCGAAGCCATCGTTGGCGCCGCACCAATTCTGCTCCGCCCCAAGCCAGCATGACGAAGATGCCTAATAGAGGGAGATAGGCATAACGGTCCGCCATCTCCTGTTCCCCGACCTGAATCAGCCCAATGACAGGCACCAACGTGCCTAGAAACCAGAACCATCCGACTCCAAGATAGGGACGCGAACGCACCCGCAAAACCGCAATGCTGACTCCACTCAGGAACAACAAGCTGAGCAACACTTGCCACCAGGGAATGCCGTGATCGTTATAGGGATAGAAAATCGCGAGGTGTGTCGGCCAGAACGTCTTCCCGAGGTAAGCTACGTACGCTGTGAGAGCGTTCGCGATGCGCACAAGCACCGGAATATCGTCCGCCATCGCGTGGCGTTGCACTGCAAGGGTGACCAAACTGCTGGCGGCGGAGAGCAACAGCAGCGGCAGCTTTTCCAGCACCAGCCGCCAGAATGGTGTTTGCGGCAGGGGCAAGGCTTGCGGTGCAGGAGTCCACACCAGCACCCGCTGCAGCGGCCAGAAATCAAGCAACAGCAGAACGAAGGGCAGCGTCACCACCATCGGCTTGGCCGCCAGCCCCAGAACGAACAGCCCTGCCACCAGCAGATAACGGCTCACCCCCGGCTTTCGTGCATACCAGCCGTAGGCTCCTAGAGTGAGTAGAAAGAAAAACATGCACAGCAGGTTTTTCCGCTCTGCGATCCAGGCCACACTTTCCACGTTAATCGGGTGCAGCGCGAAAAGGGCGGCGACCAACCCGCTCCGCCATGTGGCTCCCGTAACCCGCAGCAGGAGCCAGAACACCAGCACGACATTCAGCAGGTGGAAAAGCACGCTGGTCAAATGGTGGCCCGCCGGATGCAGTCCGAAGAGTTGGCAGTCGAGGGCGTGGGAGAGCCAGGTCAGCGGATGCCAATTTGCTTCCGCCGTGGAGGTTATCGCCCAGCGAAGGGTGGCCGCACTCAACCCCTGCTGCACGTGCAGGTTTTCGGCCACGTAACCGGGATCGTCAAAAGCTAAAAAGGGATTTCCCAGGGTCCGGGAATAGACCGCAAAAGTTGCGAGCGCCAGCAGGATGGCGAGCGCCCAGTTGAGCTTGGTGCGGTTGGTAGAAATATCGCTCGAACCCGTGATGGGTGCGGAAAGCACGCGGCTCTTTGCAGTGGAGGAATTTACGGTTGGTGATCGTCCCGCTTGCCGGTGCTTTCTGCGTTTGGATTTAGCAGGCATGGTGGGTTCGCGGGTTGAGCATTCAGCAGAGTACCGAAAAAACAACGCCGAGAACAGGCTGCCTCATTTCTGTGACGAAAATTTAACCTGGTTGTCACGAAATGTTAACAATCCGGAAATAGAGCCGTCAGCGCCGGACAGGGCAGCTTTCGCCCCGGACAAGATGGAAGGCCGGTTCAGAAAGCTTTTCGCGACAACGTTCACCTTAGCGACTTGTCTTATCTCCGAGATGGCTCAAAGCCAGCTTGCCTTCGGGGGACTTCGGATCGAGTTTCACCGCCGCGCGATACGAAACGCGGGCTTCGGCTATTTGGCCAGCCACTTCCTGTAACTGTCCAAGATCGAGATAAGCTTTCGCTGAAGGATGGGCGGAAACAGACTGATCGAGAAGTTGGATTCTTTCTTCGAGGTTTAGTTCTTCCAAGTGCTCAAGGGCGAACTGGTTATGCGGCTCCCTCCTTAGAATCTCACCACAGTATTTTCGTGCCAGGGTGCGATCTCCGAGCTGAGAATAAACCAGCACCAAATTTGCGAGACTCATGACAATCACGTGCGGATCGCGTGCCGGTGCCAGCGCCATCCGATACTGTTGAATCGCTTCCTGTAGCTGCCCGCGGTCTTGCAGAGCCGCTCCGAGATCCAGGTGCCCGATAGCATCCATCGGATTGATACGAACGGCATTCTGGAAGTGCGCCAAGGCCTCGTCGGCGTAGCGCACACTGCCGGCTTGGTGGCTTTCCTCAAGCAGATCCATGCCGATGAGGTCCTCTGCCAAATAGTTGTCTTTGGTTACTGTGAGAGTGTGCGACCACAATTCATAGCTGCTGTGCCAATAGCCGATCTGCTTCCAGGTCAGGAGTGACAAGATTGCGAGGATAATGATGGAGGCCACGGCGAAAGCCCTCAGGCTCCATCTCCGGCTCTGCACAAAATCCGCTCCGCGCCAAACCGCGAGCACGAGAATCCCGATCAAGGGAAGATAGGAGTAGCGGTCAGCCATCGCCTGGTCGCCAACCTGCACCAACCCAATCATGGGTATTAATGTACCGAGGAACCACAACCAACCGACCGGCAAATACGTGCGGGAACGCTCCCGCCAGACCCATAAAGTTACGGAAGCCAAAAACAAGCCGCATGTCAGCACTTGCCAAAGCGAAAGCCTCAGGCCTTCGTAGGGATAGTAGGGTGCGAGATGCACTGGCCAGACCAACTTGGCGACATACATCGAATACGCGTACAAAGCGTTCATTAACCGGACGTGAAGCTTCATGTTCTGGTCGATGGTGAATGATCCCTTCTGAGCGATCATTGTGACCACACTGCTGCCGACGGAAATGAGCAGAAATGGCCACTTTTCGAGCACCAACCGCTGGAAGCGCAGCTGGGGCACGGGGAATGCCTGGCAAGGCCCGTCCCAGCCCAGCACTCTCTGTAGTGGCCAAAAATCAACGAGTAACAGGACGAACGGCAGCGTCACGATCATGGGTTTCGCGGCCAGTCCAAGGATGAACAGCAGAGCTACGAGGAGTTTGCGTCCGATCTGGGGGCGTCGCGCATACCAGCCGTAGGCGACGAGTGTGAGCAGGAAGAAGAACATGCTGAGAACATTTTTTCGTTCTGCCACCCAGGCTACACTCTCCACGTTGATCGGGTGCAGAGCGAAAATCGCTGCAACCAGAAAGCTTCGTCCTGTAGCTCCGGTGGCACGAGCCAGAAGAAGGAACACAAGCAGGCTGTTCAGCACATGGAAAAGCAGACTCATGAGATGGTGTCCTGCTGGATCTAGGCCGAAAAGCTCGCAATCGAGAGCATGGGAGAGCCAGGTTACGGGATGCCAGTTGGAAGCAGAGGTGGAAGTGAAAGCCCAGAGCAGCGTTTCCTGCGTAAGACCTTGTTGTACGTGCCGGTTTTCGGTCACGTAGCCTTTATCGTCCAGATCAGAGAACGGATTTCGGGCGGTGCGGGAGTAAACCGAAAAGGTGACCAACGCCAGCAGTCCACAGACGGCGATGTTTATCTTCATGCGACGGCTCAGCCAATCATTGAGGCCGGAATGATCCAGGGTGGGTCGCCGGTTTTCTTTCTTCCTCGACCTTGATGGCTGCCGGAAGCGTGTGCCGCGCGATTTGTTGGGCTTCGATTTTGCAGTCACGTTGGGTTCCCAACTCACGAATCGCCAAATTATCCAATGACAGCCTTGCATTGAAATTGCACGCAGCATGGCTTTTGTGGTCAGGGACGTGCTGACTGGCCTTGTTGCGCGAGCTTGGGCAATGCTACCCGAGGATCGAGGTGTTGGGCGATTGCGAGGGCTTGCTGACCTTCATCCGCGTGACCAATCAAGTGCAAAAGCACTCCCAGCCGGACATAGCCCTGCGCCGTAGGGTTGGCGGCGAGAGCTCGCACAAGATCTCCCATCATGCGGTCGACCGCCGGGGCATCAACTTCCAGCGCCTGCGAAATGCTCTGCCGGGCTTTGGTCGTGTCCCCTAACTGAGCGTAGATCACACTCAAGTTGGTTGTGTTGATGGCCCACATTTCAGGATCCTCGTCAGAGACTCCAGTTCTTCGGAGCGCCCCGGCGGCTCGAAGCGAAGCCTGATATTCCCTTACCGCGTCGTCCAGTTGTCCGTGATCCTGATAGTCGGCGGCCAGTTGCGCATGAGCAAGTGGATCCAGAGGTTGGAGCCGGGCATAGTTACGGAGATGAGGGATGGCCTCGTCGTGCCGTCCTAATAAGAATAGGTTGCCCGCCAGGTTGCTCTCAGCGATCATATTGTCCTTGGTCACCTTTACGGCGTGTGTCCAGATGTCTACGCTGCTTCGCCAGCAGCCAATCTGGTGCCAGGTCACGAAAGACAACGCCGCGACGATCAGGGCAATCGCAGCAACCCAGGGCACAGAGCCGAGTCTCAATCGATCCGCCAGACGAGCGGCTTCCCAGGCCACGATTACAAATATCCCCAGGAGAGGGATATAAGCGTATCGGTCAGCAATCACCTGGACTCCTACTTGCACAATTCCGATCACAGGCACGGCGGTTCCCAGGAACCATAGCCAACCAAAGGCCAAATATGGACGATCGAAGCGTTGCCTCCCCGCTGCCACGCTTACGGTGACGATCACCAACAGCGCCATCCCGGGTTTCCATAGCGCCAGCGTCCGCGTAGGGTGAGGATAGACAAGCGCTAGATGAGCCGGCCAGATCGTCTTCCACAAATACATGCCGTAGGCGTAGATGGCGTTCTCCACGCGCACGCCGATCGGAAGCAACATGGTTGGAACAACGCTATGGCCCTTGTCTTGCGCAACGATCGTAATGACGCCACTGCCGACGCAGAATGCCAGCAAAGGCAGCTTTTCCACAATCAACTGCCAGAAACTCCGCTGAGGCACTGGGAATGACAACGAGGGTTCACTCCAATCCTCGATCCTCCGCAACGGCCAATAGTCGGTCAGCAAAAGAACGAAGGGGAGCGTAATGACCATGGGCTTCGCGGCCAGACCGAGCACGAACAGCGACGCCACCGCGAGATAACGCCGGCTGGTTGGGTGCCGCGCGTACCAACTGTAGGCGCCCAACGTTAGCAGGAAAAACTGCGTGCTTAAGACGTTCTTGCGCTCGGCCACCCAGGCCACCGATTCCACGTTTAGCGGATGCACCGCGAAAAGCGCCGCTACCAGCAGGCTTGGCCACATAGCGCCCGTCACACGCCACAGCAGCAAGAACAAAAGCACCACGTTGAGTGCGTGAATCGCAACGTTCATCAAGTGGTGACCCGTGGGGTTCAGGCCAAAGAGTTGGCAGTCCAGGGCATGAGAAAGCCAGGTGACCGGGTGCCAGTTAGACTCCTCAGTCAACGTCAAAGCCCATCCGACGGTATCCCAAGTCAATCCCGCCTTTACGTGGGAGTTCTCGTAAACATAGCCCTGGTCGTCGTAGTTCATAAACGGGTGTTTCGCGACCGAGCTATAGAGGAGGAGGGTTCCCAGGGCCAGCACTACTGAGATAGCTATTGTATGTCCGATGCGTAGGGTCGGTAGACTCAAGGAACGTTCGCGAAGGCATGGCACCCGCGCCTTCAACCGTGAGCTTCGCGTCGGCGCTTCGCTTTGGTCTTGTTTTAGTTGGCATTTTCTTTGGGATAAAAACGGGCCAAGTATCGGAAAAATATCACGAAGGTGAAGGATAACCTGCAGGAAGGGCTACAGAGGCCAGGTTACGAAACTTTAACCTCGCCGTAACGTGGCGTTAACATACCATCCATTTCGTTGTTGTTCAGAATTCTAGAACAGAACATTCTTCCGCTCGGGACCCAGACGAGGAACTCGACATTGACAGGATGAAGAGCACAAGAGCCGCCACCGTCAGGCTGCGCCACGTTGAGCCTTTTGATCGCCGTAATAAGACTAAAGGGCAGAACCACGTTGACTTCAAGCAGAAGCAGGTTTGTATAGTGATGTGCAGCCGGACCCAATCCGAACGGTTTCACGATCAATGGCATGCGAAACCCACGTCGCTGGGTGCCAGTTCGATACGTCGGTCGTCTTCCGACGAAAAACGGCTCCCACTGCTTGTTCGATGGCGGCCAAAGAGCATGACCGCACGAGTGTCCTCCTCTTTCCAACCATAGAGATAGCGATGCCTGTAGCGCCGCGGGCAGGTAAGGTATTGGCTGATCTGCATGTAGCTGTAGGTAATTGTTAGGCCATCTGCGGGTTGTCCAGATTTGATGAAAGTTCTTCCCAACGGCCGGGGACAAAGCCCTCGAGCCGCAACAGGTACGAGCCGTTTCAAACGATGTGGCTGACCTTAACCACTCCTGTCGGAACTTAAGGGATCCTATGGCGTCTGCGGCACAGTGAGGAGGTTACCGCAGTTCTCAGAGCATGCGCTATTGTCGAGATACACAGACGGAATGTCGTAGGCGTTTGTAAGAGAGTCGTATGTCAGTTCGTAGTACCCGTTGTAGAGCACAGCTTGGCCCTGAAATGTTCCTTGAACGGAAAATGAATTACCGGTGACCGGGCCAGTCAGCGTCAACGAAGTATTATCGGCGCCGGTCAACAACACACTAAGGGTGAGGGTGGTTCCGCTTTGACCTAGAGTGGCCGTGGCGGTGTCGGTGGGATTGGCGCATGAGGTGTCCAGGGGTTGACAGATTTGTCCGGTATACATCCCGGACAACTTGGAGACAATCTTGCCGGTGATCGTTCCCGAGTCGATTGTGGTATTGCTGGCGCTGCCGTTGCACGCGCCATTCGATTGACCAGCCGGCGCCGCCTGCTCCGTATAAGTGCCGCTGTCAAGCGACTGACCGCTCGCGTCAAGAATCGCTGTCACATTGAATATGTTGCCGTTTTCCGTGTAAGTGAAGTTCATGGACCCGCCAACGCCGGAAACGCTGCCAGCGAGACTGTTCCCTGGATCTTCCGTTGCCGCTGCGCAATTTCCGCCAAAAACAATACTTCCGCTGGGGGTGAAGCCTATGAAATTGATCTGCTGGGCGGAGGCCGAAATCTGACCGTTCTCCGAATAATTCCCATTGACGAAAACCTGGCCTTCTTTGAGTGCCACTTCAATGCCGGTGGAATAACCAGGATTTGTGCTGGAAGCGGCGATAAACTCCCACGAGCCCGAAACACCAGGAATGGGTTGAGCAGGCACCGAGGACCCGCCAGAACAACTGATAAGAGCGATGGCGAGTGTCACTAGTAGGAATAGAAGAAAACTTCGGCTCATGAACAATACGCCCCTTTTGTCGAACAGTCCCGGCAGGGCGAAAAAACGCCCTGCCGGCAGATACTGGCCTCTCTCCGAGGCGTGCCTTAGCTTCAACTGGAATGTAAGCGCAGAATTATCGCACTGGGCTACCCGAGCGCTTGTTAAGGAATTATTAAAGTTTGATGAATAATCCGCGCTCGGGCAGCCTTGATCGGTCGCGTTCTCGGTTATGTCTGGCCGCGTGGCACGCGGCGCAGAGGGTGACCAGGTTCTCTTCCGAACTGGCGCCAGAATGGCTGCGGAATTCCTTACCTTATGGTGAACCTCAAGGTTTGACGTCGCGCTGCACGCCTGGCATCTCCAGCTATCGCGACGCAAGACCTGTTGACGCAAAGTTTCGTAGGATACGAGATCCATGCGTACGGGCTACGGGAGACCACCCATTTGGTTGGGGTCTACGGTGATGCGCTTGAAGTTTTTCGTTTCTACCTCCGTTCAGACTGATTCACAAGTTACACCTTCTCTATCCTCAGCTAAAGACAGCATGTCGGAAGCAGCCGAGGCCGTAAAGAGAGGCTGCTCGTAGAGGACGCCAGGGACGATTTTGTGGGACTTATTTCGCGGGCTCTCTGGGAGTCTGTTTCAGATCTCTTAGGTCGCTGCTGCGGCCTAAAGCGCGTTTGTTAGCCGTGAGATCATCGAAGGAGATGAAATTCACTGGAACACCGAAGAAAGTGCTCGCGACCCTTTTCCTCCAAGCGGTAGCGAACTCGACGCCCGTGATCTCGGTCAGAATGTCAATGCGGACAGGAGCAATCCCAATCTGATAAACCACCTGTTTTTCGGTCAATGTTTCCGGAGTGATGCCGTCATGGTCGAGAGGAGCACCAAACTTCTTGAGCGCTTCAACCACGCGACGAGAATTCTGCGCCGAATTGTCTACCCACAGGTCGAGGTCTTTCGTGTAACGCGGTTCGCTATACTTCATAACCGCGAACCCGCCGACGATCAAGTATTCCACCTCAAATTCATTTAAGAGTTGTAGCAGTTCTTTGTAGTGTGGGTTTTCTGCCATGGCTGATTTCCTCAGCTAGTTCCACCATTTCCCATGCGGCGGAAAAGATGGCTTCATCTCCCTGCTCCTGCCAGAACTCAATGTCAAACGAACGATCTGGGAACCCCCCGTCGACCAGTCGTGTTTTCCAGGCCGAATTTTGCGGAATACTCATTGTCCTCGATCTGACTCTTAACATTACCAAGATATCAGGCTGAACGGTAGGTGACCAATCCTCGGTAGTGGGCTAGTAGCCCACTACCGAATACGGCGATATGAGAAAGCCGCCCAATCGCGGAGACCAAGGATAGACCTATGACTGTTGGACCGTCTCGGTCTTGCGTGCGTAGTACGAGGGTTGGCCGGGTTCGAGTTTGCGGCCTTTTTCGCTGAAGCGGGGCAGGTGAACCAGACCCGCCCTCTGCAATGCAAATTGCAAGGTTGTGGCCAGCACGCCGAACCCATACTTCACGCTGCGGCGGAAGTTGATGGATGACGCTTCCTCGAAATACTTTGTGGGACACGACACTTCGCCGATATGGAAGCCGAAGTGGACGCACTGGGCGAGCATCTGGTTGTCGAAGACGAAGTCGTCGGAGTTTTCCAGCAGCGGAAGTTTGGTGAGCACTTTGCGGCTGAAGGCGCGGTATCCGGTATGGTATTCAGAGAGTTTAACCCGCAGAAAGAGATTCTCGAACGCGGTCAGCAAGCGGTTCGAGATGTATTTGTAGAGCGGCATGCCGCCACGCAGGGCGGTCCCGCCGATAATGCGCGAGCCCAGCACAACGTCGTAAACCTCGTAGGCCACCATGCTGGCCATGGCTGTAACCAGCAGCGGCGTGTATTGGTAATCGGGATGAAGCATGATGACCACGTCGGCGCCGGCCGCCAATGCTTCGCGATAGCACGTCTGCTGATTCCGGCCATAACCATAATTGCGGTCGTGTTGAAACACCTGCAGGCCGAGGGCGCGCGCCACTTCAACGGTGGCGTCAGAGCTGTGATCGTCCACCAAGACACAAGTATCCACGAGGTCGGGCAACTCTCCCACCGTCGCCTGAAGAGTTCTTTCCGCATTGTAGGCGGGCATGACAACCGCGATGTGCTTGCCGTTGATCATTTGTCCGGAGCAATCGTCCTATATTACCCGATTCCGCTGCGAGCGTCGCCGGACCCACTAGCCTCCAACCTGTGGAAATTTGGTGCGGGACGTGCACTGAACCCTACCGCGTGCCCGATTCCATAGGGTAGATCATGTAAATTGTTCAGAACTCTTTCCCTAGTCATGGCAATTTTAACCTAGGGGGTTTGCCTGATCCATCTCTGCCTGCACGGTCTTCGCGGCCCGGCCGGAACGAAAATCATTCTGAATTCTTGCGCTGGCAGGGACAACATTTCCCCCGGAACGTACATCGAAACCGCCGCCAATGAGCTTCTTTTTGGCATCTGGACGGGAATCAGTTGACGCTGACTTTACGCCCATTTTCGCATCCCCGGCGGCAAATCCTTGATGGCTGAAACGCATTGCACGGATTAAGGGCGGTAGGGCTGATTCCGTATTCTGGAAGCCTGTTGCGGAGTTTGCAAGTGCCTGTGGAAATGAATGTTCGTTGGTCACAGCCATTTTCGTCTCAAAATGGCATTGTGGATGCTACGTAATTTGGAAATATCCGGGCTGCATTTGTAGTCGTAGGGCAGTGCGAATCCAAACCATGGGGGGAGTGATGAACGAGCAGTCCGTCCGGCTAGGACCGCGCGAACAGCAAATCGTCGAACTGCTTCTGCAAGGCTGCGACAATGCCGAGATTGCCAACCAGCTCAAGATGGCGCGCAGAACGGTAAAAGCTCATTTTAACCGGCTGTTTCTCCGCTTCGGCATCACCGGCGGAATCAAGCGAGTGAAACTCGCGACCCTTTTATACCGGAGGCAATTATGTTTGCAAACGAACGTTACGGACCCCGCACGCCCAACGAGCGTGAACACCGAGTTATCGAACTGGTCGCCCAGGGCCTGAAGAATCGCGACGTGGCCCATGCCATCGGGACCACCGAGCACGTGGTAAAAAATTATCTGCGCGTGATCTACGACAAGCTTGGACTGTGGAACCGCGTGGAACTCGCCTTGTGGTATGAATCGCGCAGGCATGAGCCCGAGCTTCCAGCGTGATTCGCGCAACGTACACATTCGCGTCGAATTGAAGTGGAAAGCGCGTCCCGCCGCCTAGTCGCAACCGAAAGCCTGCAAATGACGGAGCCGGTCAGCCGCCGCCGCTCCGCCCTTTCGGGCAGCCGCATCCAGCAGCAGGCGTGCCTGGTCGCAGCTTTTGGGTACACCGTCGCCGCGCAGATACAAATCAGAGAGTGCTACCGTTGCCGCCAGGTTTCCCTTGCCCACGGCTTTCCACAACCACTGAGCGCCTTCTTTATGATCGCGTGGCAAGCCTTGGGCGCCGTTCAGGAATTTCTCCGCCGTGGCCAACTCTTCCGCACCGCTTTGCTCGGCTGCGGCAACGGAAGATTTTTCAGCGGCCGGGGCAGCCGGCGGCGCGCCTTCAGGTTTGTTCTTTCGTGAAATGGCGGTTGGTGGTTTCTCGCTCTGGACCGGGGAAGCGTCGAGATTGCCCTCCGGTGAAACACTATGAGTGGTGTTGGATTGCTCTGAGGCCGCTGGCTCTGAAGCGGCGGCTGGGGCCGATGGGATCGCTCGTGCGGCTGCGGATTGCTTGCCGGTAGCGTCCGAAATAGCCTTTGTGCCCCGCCACGCCATATAAAGCAGCAATGCCAGAAGAATAGCGAGCAGCAGCCCTGCGTAGACCCGAAAACGGTTGGGAGCAGTCTCGGGTTCCAGATCGAAGTGGAGAAGATTTCTTTCCGGCAGAGTCCGTGCCGGGTTCAGCACGTCGTGTCCGCCAGCGCCGGTGTTGCGGAATTCAGGCTCGATCGCGTACTCCGAAAGCTCGCCACCACCGGGAGACCCGGGCTCGCTCCCATGACCTGCGGAAATGGGCGCAGCCTCCGGCACGTGCTGAACGTGTGGCTCCGCCAACATTTGCAGAAGCGCCCCGCACATCCCGCAAAATCGTTGTCCTGCTGAATTCGCATGAGCGCACGCGCCGCAAATGCGCAGAGATTCTTCGCCGGAGGCAGACGAATCCGGCGTCTCTTCGTCCTCACCGTCCTCACCCTTCGCCGCAGGCTTTTGTTCACCGTTCTGGTCGTTGATGGTCGGGTTGAGAACCGGAGAGATGACTTGCACAGAAGCCGGCTCGGAAGGAGCGCCATGCCGCAACTCGCGCAACAGCTCGGAAACCGCTTGTTCGCGCTTCTCGGGCGGAGTGGTGAAATAAACTTCGGCCCATCGTCCCATATGTGCCCCTAGCAGAGGATTCAGGAGGGGATTTAGCTCAGGATTCGGCAAGGGGTTGGTGTCCGATTTTTGCGTGGGGGGCGGCAATAGCATTCTCCGGAAAGGCGGCGATATCTATGATTGCACTACCGGGAAAGAGGGTTGTCAAATCACCTACGGCAAATCAGTCACAGGCCTTGCGATTCGCCGGTTCGAATTGATCCAGCTGCGCTTCGCGCTGGCTGGCGAGCTTGCCCTTCGGGGTTTTTCCATAAAGATCGGAGCCCGGGCAGTAGTAGAGAGCAGTGTGAAGGTCAACCCAAACCTGTATATCGGGATTCCCTTTATATTCCGGCGCTTCGTCGGGGGCCTCGGCCAGACCGAGACTGATGAGGAGCTTGTCAAAAAGGGAAAGATCAGCATCCGGTGCGGGACGCTTGTGGCGAACGGCGCTCCCAGAAACCAGAGTTCCGCCTGTAGCGCCTACGGAATGATTGGACCAGATTCCCCATCGAATCACGACGACCATGAGTATGACCGCGATGGCGAGATAGAAATCGCCGCGTCGAGAGCGCCAGAAGCGTACTAGCGCGCCGGGCGAACGGGTCGCGGCGAGCGACTCCCAAAAATCACGGGCCTTCGCTGCCGAACTCCAGACGACATCCTCACCCTCCTGCTTCGGTCTTACCAGCGCCGTGGAGGGAGCCTCGACATTGTCTGCTTCTTCCTCTACCTCCACCTGCGCGGACGACAGGGACGGCTCCTCAAGCAAACTTTCTTCCGCGCTTCCCGTGAACGACTCAGCAAACAGCGGGTCACTGCTTCCCAATGGCGGGTTGGCGCCGATTGTATCTTTCTCCAGGTCGACCTGGCTTTGCTTCACGTTATCCGGATCAACCGGATGCGGCGTCTCCCTGGCGCCAGAGGCTGCTGGTGTCTCGTGGCTTGTCTGCTGCATGTGCCACGCCGATGCCAGCTTGCTCTGCATGCTGGAGTGGTCGCCGTCGGTAACGCGCGGGGCGCCGCACTTGCCGCAGAATTGTTCGTCCGCTATCAGTGTATCGCCGCATTTCCAGCAAGAAGATTTTGCCGCGGTGGCGGCCGTTGCAGTCGCTTCGGGTTTCGCGGTTGCGGCGGATTGATCCTGCGCCAAAGCTACGAGATTCGGTTGGAGTCTTTCAATGGCAGCCAGCATCGTAGATCGCTCAGCCGCCATGGATTTTTTCAATTTCGACTCGGTATCCCGGCCAATCGCTTCGGTCACCAGGCCGGCCATCAGTTGACAAGTGTGGATGTCCTGCTCGGCGTAGCCGTGAATCTTGTCGAAATAAATCTCCAGCCCGCCCACGATGTCGCCGTCGTGATAGATGGGGACGGCGACCAGAGATAAGATCCCCCGCTGGCGGCACGGTTCGGGGTCAAACAGCACTTCAGTGTTTACATCCTCGCTGCGAACCACCTGCCCGGTGCGGATGTTGGCAGCACAAACCGCCGACGCCAGAGGAACTTCGCTTCCCGGCGGCAACGCCGATGCGCCGGCTCCCGCGCGATAGCGCACCGTCTTTTCCTCGAGAATGCCAATGCCCGCGCCGGTCGCGCTCGTGATTCGGGAAACTTTCTCGGCGACCACGGCCAACGCTTTATCCAATTCGAGATGGCGCGCCTGAATCTGACGCTGCGCTTCGACGATTTCTGCCAGCGTGAGCGTGTAGTCGCCGTCGGAGCGCGGGCTTTCTTCTGGTGCTGGCCGGCTTGCCGGAAGCGGAGCCTGCCTTGCCGACTCATGCTCTTGCTGGCGCAGCAGCTCGGTGTGCGACTCCATTCTTTCTTCCGCGTCCCGCAACTTGCGATGGTGCTGCTGGATGACATAGGCAGCTTCCAGCAGCTTGTCAAAAGTGCGCTCGTCGAGAACCGGTTTGTTCTTTTCTTCGCTCACGATTTACTTGGCCGTTTGCGGCCAGCCGACGCAGACCACTGGCCTGCCCCGGAGACCAAGCCTATTCTAGTGCAATTCCTCCACCAAAGAACCTATTGCGAGATCGGTGGCCTCTGCACGAGATCGAACAGTTCGGTGATTGCACGTCGGTGACGACGGACAAACTATAAGGAATTCAAGAGGTTACAGCAGACCGAACCGGCAAAGCCGGACGCGCACGCTGAGCTCTCGGGAGACTGTACAAGGTTACTCTCGTAAGCTGCAAGGCTGTTCACCCTGTTCGCGGCACTTTCTCTTGGAAGGACTCAACATCAAATCGACGGGATGGGGGATGTGCGGATTTTGCTGGTGAGATAGAAATGCACAGCGGGCGTGATGATCAGCGACAACACCATCGAAATCAAGACGCCGCCGATCACGGCGATGGCGAGCGGTTGCAGCATCTGCGATCCCGCTCCAAGGGCGAGAGCCAGAGGCAGCATGCCGGCGACTGTGGCCAGGGCCGTCATCACGATGGGCCGCAGACGACGGCGGCTGGCTTGCAGCATCGCGTCTTCGGCTGGGAGTCCGAGCCCGCGCATCTTTTGGTCTGAGTCCAGCAGCAAGATACCGTTCTTGGCCACGATTCCGATCACCATGATCATGCCCATGAACGAGGAAATATTGAACGTGGTGCGCGTGATGAGCAGAGCAATGAAGACGCCCGATGTGGAAAGCAGCGCCGACGAGAGAATCGCAACCGGCGCGGCAAATGTGCCAAATTCAAATAGCAGCACGATAAACAACAGCAGAACGGCGAGAATCAAAACCATCACCAGATCGTGGAAGGAGCGTTGTTGCTCCTGGTAAGTTCCACCGTACTCAACCCGGATGCTGGAGGGGAGATGCAGCGCGGTCACGGTCTTTTGCACGTCGGCCATGGCGCTGCCCAGGTTCGTGCCTTCTAGCCGTGCCGTGACGGCAACATCACGCTGCAGATTTTCCCTCCGGATCTCCGTCTTGCCGGGATTCTCGACGACCGTGGCCAGCGCACCCAGCGTGGCTGTGTGTCCGCTGCTGCTGACAAGAAGCGTATCGCGCATGGCTTCGAGCGAGGCGCGATTCGAGTTGGGAAATCGCACCCGCACGGTGTAGGCGCGATCATTCGCGACGACGGGCGTAGGCGCCGGCTCGCCCTCCAGAATCGCGGAAGCGTCGACGGCGATTTCCTCGACCGTGAAGCCGGCACGAGCCGCCGTGCTGGGATCGACCTGGAACGTGACGGCAGGGCCGCTGATCGTGTTATCGATTCCGTTGAGAATGTCCACCACGCCGTGGATTTTGTGAATAGCGTCGGCGACCTTCGGCGCCCATTCTTCCAGTTGCTTGCTGTCTTGGGAAAAAAGTTTGATCTGAATCGGCTCCGGCGCTGATGTCAGGTCGCCGATCATATCCTGCAACACCTGCGTGAACTCAACGTCGAGCGCGGGTTCTCGCTGATTGACTTTGGCGCGAACTTCGGCAATCACCTCATCGATGCCGCGATCGCGCTTGCCCTTGAGTTTCACCAGAATGTCGCCGTAGTTCGCTTCGGTAACCGCGGCCAGGCCAAGCTGCAGGCCGGTGCGGCGGGAGGTGCTTTCGACTTCCGGAGTTTCATTCAGGATGTGTTCGATGTGGCTGACGACGCGATTGGTTTCCGCCAGAGAACTGCCCGCAGGCATCAGGTAGTCGAGAACAAATCCGCCTTCATCCATTTCAGGGAGCAAGTCGGAGCCGGAGAAGTTGTAGCACACATAGGAAACAGCAATCAGCGCCAGGCTGAAGACCAGGAGCGCTCGCGGGTGCTCAAGCGCACGCCGCAGCCAGCGCTCATGAAAGTTCACCACGCGCAGGAAGAAGCCGCTGAGGTGGGCGTCTTCGGCAGCCAGCAGGCGCTGGGCATCGTTGCTATCGGGTTCGGATGTCTTGCCCTCCGCTTCTTTTGCGGCTACATCGAACCCGGAGTCGGTTTCGGGTTGATCAGATACTGAATCCTTTCCTCCACTCCTCTCGTGCCGTCCCTTGATGAAAAACTGGCTCAGATTCGGGGTCCAAGTCAGAGCCAGGGCGAGAGAGGTGAGAAGGGCGACTGTCATGGTGACGGCCAGCGCGCGGAAAAATACGCCGGTCACGCCGGTGATCGCGATCAGAGGAATAAAAACTACCACGGGCGTGATGGTCGAGCCGATCAGCGGCACAGTGATTTCCCGCAATGCACTTTCGATTGCCTCAAGACGGCCCTGGCCGGCGTCGCGATGCAGCACGATGTTCTCGACCACTACGATCGCGTCGTCAATCACCAGACCTACGGCAGCGGCGAGTCCGCCGAGCGTCATTAGATTGAAGGTCTGGCCCATCATCTTCAGCGCGATGAACGTAACCATGACGGTTACTGGAATCACCAGTCCCGCCACCAGCGAGGTTCCCCAATCGCGCAAGAAGACAACCAGGATGATCGAGGCCAGGATCAGCCCCAGCAGAATGGCATCGCGCACGCTCTTAATCGATTCGCCCACGATGATGGACTGATCGTAGAACGGTTCGATCTGCACTCCGGGCGGCAGCGTCTTGCGAAGGCTCTCGATCTCGTCGTGAACTTCGTTCGCAACCTGTACCGTGTTTCCGTCAGGCTGGCGATTGATGTTGAGCAGGACGGCGGGTTTGCCGTTCGCGGTTACGATGGTGTAGACCGGCTTCACGCCCGGCGCGACCATGGCTACATCGCCGATGCGAACCGGGATGCCCGCAGGTGTGTTCTTGACCACCGCGTTGGCGATCTCGTCCGGCGTCCGCACCTGGCCATTGACCAGGCCAAGAAAAAGTTGGTGATTGCGCTCGAGCAGGCCGGGCGAATCGACCAGGTTGGTTTTGCGCACTGCGTCGAGAATATCAGTGACGGTGACGTTTGCCGCCAGCAGCTTCGCAGGATCGGGGGTGATGTGGAACTCCGGTTCCTGTCCGCCTTGCACCACCACCGTCGAGACGCCATCGAGCCGGTTCAGACGCGGCTTCATCTCATACGTGGCGATTTCCCATAATCGGGTTTGCGGCACAGTCGCCGACGTAAGACTGTAGCCGATGATGGGAAAACTAGCGAAGGTCATGCGGTGCGCTTCGACCTTGGCGGTGGCGGGAAGCTCCGGCTGCACCCGCGATATAGCGGCGTTCACATACTGGAGCGTCTGAAACATATCGACATCCCAGCGAAAATAAAGATCGACTTCCGCCGAGCCGCGGCTGGTGATGGAGCGCACCGTCAGAAGTCCGGGGACGCTGTTGACCGCCTCTTCGATCGGCCGCGTCACCGTAACCATCATTTGATCGATGGGCATGACGCCGTTATCCACTCCGATCAGCACGCGCGGAAAATTCGTAGAGGGAAACACTGACACCGGAATGGTGAAAGCCAGATATCCACCCAGCAGTGCCAGGGTGAGGATCAGAAAAATCATTGGCCGGGAGTGGCGAGCTACCCAGTGATCGGATTTCTTCGGATTCACGCAGCCGCTCCGCGGTAGTTATTTCTCACTGGAGTTTTCCTTGGGGTTTTCCTTCGGTGACTCCTTCGGAGTTTCGGCGGGCGCTTCCACTTTGATCTTGGTGTTGTCGGGCAAGCCGTACGCTCCGGTCGTCACCACTTTGTCGCCGGCGTTGACGCCTTCAAGAATTTGCGCGTCGTCGTCGTCCTGACGAATGCCCAGCTTCACGATTTTCTGATGCGCGCGCCCATCATTGCCCACGAGCATGACCGAAGAACCGCCGTCCGGTGCAGTGATCACGGCGACGGCAGGAACGACCAGCGCATCTTTCACCGTCTTCGCAGTGAGAGAGAGTTGCACGCTGGTTCCGGGCTTCAACTGCTGTTTGGGATTCTTGCCCTCAAGCCACACTTCAACGGTGGTGCTGTTGGGGTCGAGCGCCGGACTCACCACTGTAACCATACCTTCTACAGGCTCGTCCAGTCCCGGCACTGTGATCGTTCCTTTGTCGCCGATCTTCAACAACGCGGCGTCTGCCTGCGGTATGTGCGCCTTGGCAATCACAGAGGAAACATCCATCACGGTGACGATGGGAGTTCCGGCCGCTGCCATTTCGCCGGGATAGAGTGGGCGGTCGGTGACCACGCCATCAATCGGGCTGTGAATCTCGGAGTAGCTGAGCTGCGCTTCCGCCCCCAGATATTTACCGCGGGCCGATGCCAGTTGTCCTGCGGCGGACTTGAGTTCCTGCTTTTTGCCGATGGCCAACAGCGTGTCGAGATGCTTCTTCGCAATCGAGTATTGATTGCGCGCCTGAATAAAGGCTACTTCGGACTGATCAAGTTCCTTGCGAGGCAGCGCGCCTTCTTCGTAAAGTTGCTGGCGGCTTTGATGAACTCTTTCCTGAGCATCCAGGGCTTCTTTGGACTGCTGCGCCTCCGCTTCCGCCTTCTGGATTTCTTCCGGCAGGTTGGCCGCGGTCGTAGTCTCGTAGGCGGCTTGCGCCTGCTCGAGGCTGCCTTTATTTTCTTGCGCGGCGGCGGAGAGGTCACGGTTTTCCAGGACCGCCAGCAATTCACCCTGGTGTACCGGGCTGCCGCGCTTCACCAGAAACTTCTGGACCGGAGCGCTGATCTTGGCAACGATCGCCGCCTGCTGCCGGGGAAACAGAATGGCTTGAGTTTTAATTACGTGCTGAATCGTGGTTTTTTCAACCGGCGCCACTTGTACGCTCACGATGGGCTCTTTGTCGGCTTTGTCGCCGCTACAGGCGGCGCAAAGCAGCAGCCCACCGAATACGGCCAGCGTGAACAGCGAGCGGGATGCGCGGGGGTTTCGCGGATGCTGTTGGGGAAAAATGTCAGCGAGGGAGCTGTGGGTCATTCGGCTAGAAGCTCCCCGTCAGAGTTTGCAGATTCGCGACTGCGACCCGGTACCGAACCTGCCCATCGTCATAAGCATTGCGCGCTTGGGTGAGCGTGTTCTGGGCATCCACGACTTCGAGCACCGTCGATTCGCCCGCCTTATAGCGGAGGTTGGTCAGGCGGAGACTATCGGCGGCCATTTCCGCTGAGCTGGCGAGCGATTCCATCTCCGACCGCGCCGTGCCGGCCTCTTCATAGAACTGCTTCAAGTGCGCCAGAAGCTGGCGTTGCTCGTGGCTCAACTCCAGTTTCGCCTGGTCGCGGCGCAGCTCCGCCTGCTTCAACTTGCTGCGGTCCGCGCCCCAACTGAAGATGGGGATCTGCAAGGTCGCTACCGTGGAATAACCCAGATCGCGTATGCCGTCAGTGCGAACCGCGAAGTGGTTGGAATCGATGCCATAGAAGTAGTCCATGTTCAAGCTGGGCAGCAATCCTCCCCACGCGGCGGTCACCTGGTGGTTCGCGGCCGCGAGAGCCGCCAGCGCTGCCCGCAGCTCAGGATTGTTCTTCTTGGCTGCGGTTTCTACTTCGGGGAACGCGGGCAGGGGCTCGGGAGTTTGCAGGTCGTCGACCACGCTGAAATTCTCGTTCCAATCCGTAAAAATCAGTACGGCAAGATCGAGGCGACGGTGCTCCATGTCGAGCTTGGCTTCCTGCAAGTCGCGCTGCCGCTGCTGCGCCTGAATGCCGGCCTTGACTACATCCGCGCGCGCGACTTCGCCGCCGTTCTGCAAATCCTGACTGATCTTCAGAAAACGCTGCGCTTCTGTGGCCGCGCGTTGCGCGGTCGCATACTTGCGCTGCGCCGCGACCAGCCCGTAATAAGCCTGGGTCACCGTAACGACCAGCCCGCGAGTGGCGATCTCGGCTTTCGCCCGGGCCTGTGCCAGCGCCGCGGAAGAGCGGCGGTAATCTGCGAAATTCGTCAGCGAGACTGCCTGATGGGCGTCCCCTTGGCTGATGTATTCGTGCACGCCGTTATTGGCGATGAAGCGGCTGTCCAAGCAACTGGCGGTGAGCACGCAGCCCGGTGGCCGCGGACCCGTGCCCTGTGTGTAGATGAAGGAATTATTGTAGTTGAGGTTGGGAAGTAATCCGGCGCGCGCCTGCACGCGGTCTGCTTGCGCTACTCCGAGATCGGTCAACGCTGAGTGGTATTGGGGATCGGCGACCCTTGCGCGCTCCAGAGCATCCTGCAGCGTGATCGTCAAAGGAGCGCCGTCGGCGGGCGCAGCATTATCGGAGGTTGGCGGCTGTAGGACTGGAACCACGGAAGATGAATCCTGTGCGAAAAGCGCGGATGGTGCGAGCGCGAGCACCAAAATGAGAAACGATACGGACCGCACATTCCCGTTTTGAAACCGCTGAGTTTTCTTACCTGGGAAACGAATTTCTGTAGCTTTCACCGACCACCTCGGGAGCCATCCGTTGAGTTGAGGACATGCTCAAAAGTCTCAGAACAAAAGAATTATCTTGACCCATCTGGAGCTAAGGCCGCAACTCTGGTCATATCCACTCCGCTTACGCAGAATCGGCCATGCCCAAGTTAACGTTGCGGCGCAGCCATTTGTTCCTTTTTTCCAGTCCAATTTGGGAATGACTAGACTAGCACGGAGTTTGTGAATTTCTTCTCAGAGCCATGGGTCTTCTCCCTAAGTGCAAGTACACACTGGTCTTAGAAACACGGCGGCAGCGGGAGAAGGTTTGGCGAAAGATGTGCTTAACCGATTGGCGTGGAAAGGCAATCGGTACGATAAAAGCAACAAGCCGGAGGAGAACAAACGTGATGGATCTTGACAGGATGAAGGTTACGCCCCGCGATCAGCAGGTGCTGGACTTGCTGGTTCAAGGTTGCAGCAACAAAGAAATTGCCGGCCAACTAAGCATCAGCCCGCGCACCGTGAAGCAGCACTTGCGTACGCTTTTTCTGCGCGCCGGAATTCGGGAAGGGCGCAAACGTGTGCGCCTGGCCACCGCTGCCTTCGAGAAGGCGGAGCTGAAGTCATGACACCACGCGAGCGTCTGACCCCAAAGGAAACTCAAGTGGCTACCCTGGTGTGGCAGGGGCTGACCAACCGTGAAATCGGCAAGCTGATGGGCACGACCGAGCAGGTGGTCAAGAACCACCTGCGCAGCACCTTCGACAAACTGGGGGTCTGGAGCCGGCTCGAGCTGGCCATGTACGTGGCCAGCCACGGTGGCAGGAATTGGCTGGAAGAGGGAGAACGACCGCACTCCCCGCCGGCTCGCGCCGCCAGCTGATTTCGAAGCCAGACCCCTTGCAAGTTCTTGCGGGGTGTACGTGGCGACAGCACAACTGCTGCAAAAGGTTTGCACTGATGCGCCACGACGCCCGTTGGAATTTCGGGTAAGACGCTGAAAAACAGCGACTTGTTTTTCTTTACGGTCGGCCTGCAAATTGCATGGGCAGAGTCAACCCAAAGAGCAGGCTCGCAAGCAGGCTCGAGCTGGCTCCGCAATCCCTGGGCGGGGCGAAATGGACTACAAAGAAACCTTCTGGATGGCTTGCGACTCGACCGAGCAACTGCGGGCGGAATACGGCCCGTTTCACACTCGTGCCGAAGCCGAAGCCGAAGCCCGCAAACTGGGATTCGGCTACCTGCTGCGCTACGAACATATCCTGGACGAAAACGAGGAGATCCAGGAAGTTCGCTGCATCTTCCTCGAATTGCCGGGGGCGGTTGCGGCGCCGGCAGCCGCCGTTCCTGCCATCAGCCTGCACACCCGCTGCGCCACCTGCGGCGAGTCCGCCACCCACGATCAGGCGTGGCAGGCGGAAGTCTGGGCGGACATCCACGAGTTCGAACACACGCGCCATCGCGTGCGGCTCTTCGAACATGCACGCGGCCAGGGTCTGAAGGAAATTGGCGGTTGGCGCGGTTAGGTCTTCAGAAGGCCCGGAAACCTCTTCAAGCAGCCGTTAACAGTTCGCTGGCGGCCGCCCGATCGACGAACCAGATCAGCTTTCCATCGGTCGGCTGCACTAATTTTGAGGGGTATTTCTCCCCCGGGGCGTTGCCTTCCAGAACTTCGTGCAGCACTGCCGCCTTATCCGTTCCACTCACCAGGAACGCAACACAACGAGCCGCGTTCAGCACTGGCAGCGTCAAGGTAATCCGGCTGGTTTTCAATTTCTCCACCCAGTTGGCAACCACGAGCCGCGACTTCTCCTGCAACGCCGCCGTTTCCGGAAACAAAGATGCCGTATGTCCGTCGGGTCCCATCCCCAACAAGATCAGATCAAAGCGGGGAAATTCGCCGGCCTTCACGGCGAAAAACTTCCGCAGGGTCTCCTCGTAGGCTTCCGCCCCGGCCGCGGCGTCCGGGTTCTCCGAGGGGATGCGGAAGATGTTGGCGGCGGGAACAGGAACCTTCGAAAACATGGTTTCCAGGGCCATGCGATAGTTGCTCTCCGCATCGTCCGGAGGAACATGGCGTTCATCCCCCCAGAAAAAAAACATTTGATCCCAGGGTAAAGTGGTGCTGGCGTTGGCGGCGATCAGAGTGTAGAGGTTTCTGGGCGTCGATCCGCCGGCGAGCGCAATCGTGAAGCGGCCCCGCTGTGCGATCGCAGCGGTAGCGTTGCGGATGATTTCATCGGCCGCCGCCTGAAACAAATCCTGCGGCGTGGTCAGTCTGCGCAATTCGAGTCGCGCACTCACAACCCTCCCACCCGGCCGTTGCTGGAGTTTGCGGCCGCACACCGTGCTGCTCCCAGCAGTGCAGCCTTGTCATTGGTGATGACTTGCACTGGGATGCCTTCCAGCAGCGGGCGCAATCTGCCTTTACTCAGAAACGCATGCATAAAGAGCGGCCCTGTAAGCTTGGGAAGAATCTTCGGGGAGATCCCGCCGCCGAGAAAGATTCCGCCGGTTGCCATGGCTTTGAGAGCCAGATTGCCGGCTTCCGCCCCGTACACCGTGATCCAGAGATCAAGCGCCTGCACTGCCAGGGGATTGGTGCCGTTCAATGCGGCGTGGGAAATCGCCGCCGCAGGGTCTTCATTGGCAAGTTGCCCCCCGAATCCGGCTGGCTCGTCTCCGCAGCCTCTTTCGCGCAGAAATTCATACACGTTGACCAGACCCGGTCCCGACAGAATTCGTTCGTAACTGACGTGTTCGTAGAGCTTCGCCAGAAAGCGCAGCAGTTCGATCTGCAGTTCGCCTTGCGGTGCGAAATCCGCGTGTCCTCCCTCGCAGGCATAAACCTCATGCTGACTGCCGTTCCAGAACAGTCCCGCTTCTCCGAGGCCGGTTCCCGGCGCGATCACCCCCTGATTCCCAGCCGCTGGCCCGACTCGATTCAGCCGAATCAGATCCTGGGGGTTCAGCTCGCTAATTCCCCACGCGTTCGCTTCCAGATCATTGATCAACAGGGTGGCGGGCAATTGAATTTGTTTCGCCAGGCGAGCCTGTTCGATGACCCAGGGAAGGTTCGAGGTCTCAACCCGTCCATTCCGCACGGGCCCCGCGATTCCGAAACACGCAACCTCTGGCCGCGTCGCCGAACCCGCCAGAAACCTGGATACAATCTCGCCCAGTTCGCCATATTCGCGGCTCGGATAGACGCGCTCAGAAATCAGCCGGAGGTGTCCATTCTGGGGCTGAAAATAGGCCAGTCGCGCGTTGGTTCCCCCAATATCGCCGGCCAGAATCATTTCTCGAAATTCCTCCAGCGCCGGCCGTCGCGTTCGAGCAGTTCGTCGGCCTCTTTCGGTCCCCATGTTCCCGAAGCATAATTCGGAAAGTTCCGCGGCGGCAGCGCCTTCCACAGATCAAGCACGGGATTGACCACGCTCCAGCCCGCCTCTACCATGTCAGCCCGTTGAAACAATGTCTGGTCACCGATCATGCAATCGTGCAGAAGCCGCTCATAGCCTGTGCTGGGCTGCTTTCCGAAGTATTCCTGATACTCGAAGTTCATGTCCACCGTTCCTAGGCGCATCACCGGGCCGGGAACCTTCGCCGCGAATTGCAGGGAGATGCCTTCTTCCGGCTGGATGTGCAGCACCAATTGGTTCGGCATCAAGTGTTCCACCGAAGTATCGCGGAACAGCACAAAGGGAGCCTGGCGAAACTGAATCACAATGTGCGTATTACGTGCCGGCATGCGCTTTCCCGTACGAAGATAGAAGGGAACATCGGCCCAGCGCCAATTGTCGATGAGCAACTTCATCGCGACGAAGGTTTCGGTTCTCGAATCCAGAGCGACATCCGGTTCGCTGCGATAGGCGGGAACTCGTTCTCCACCCGCCGTGCCTTCTCCGTACTGCCCGCGCACCGAGCGGCTCAGAACTTCCTCATCGCTGATGGGCTGGATGGCGTGCAGAATCTTCGCCTGCTCGTCGCGCACGGCGTTGGCGTCGAACGAAATAGGAGGCTCCATCGAGGTCAGGCTGATGAGTTGCATGATGTGGTTGGGCACCATGTCGCGCAGCGTGCCGGCATGATCGAAATAACTGCCGCGGCCTTCCACGCCCACGGTTTCGGCAACGGAAATCTGCACATGATCGATGTAACGCCGGTTCCAGATCGGCTCGAAGATTCCGTTGGCAAAACGAAATGCCATGATGTTCTGGACGGTCTCTTTACCAAGATAATGATCGATGCGGTAAATCTGTTTTTCGTCGGCCAGCTTGAGTAGTTGCTGATTGAGCGCCCTGGCCGATTCCAAATCGTGACCGAAGGGTTTTTCGATGATGACCCGGCGCCAGTGGTCGTTACTCTGCTCCAGCAATCCATTGGCGGCGAGCTTCTCGACAATGGGGCCGAAATAATTGGGAGCGGTCGCCATGTAGTAGAAGAAGTTTTGATGGGTGGAATGATCGCGGTCAATCTGGGCCAGGCGATCTTTGATCTGCGGATAAAGCTGGTCATCACTAAAATTGCCGGCAAAGTAGTAGAAGCGTCGCGAGAAAGTGTCCCATGTTTCGGAGTTGATGCAATCGCCGCAGTACTCCTTCACATCATCCAGAATCGTCTTACGAAAGTCCTCATCCGTCATTGGCCTGCGCGCCACGCCGAGCACTGCGAACTCTTTCGAGAGTAAGTTCGCGCGGAAGAGGTTGTACAGAGCGGGAATCAACAGGCGTGCCGTCAGATCGCCGGCCGCGCCGAAGATCACCATCACACAAGGATCGCCCAGTCTGCCGACTCGAGGTGAGGCTGCCGTGGGCTGTTCCGCCAATTGAGCCATGATCGGATCCTCGAAATTGTCTGCTGAAATAAGTTATGTTTACGCGCTTTTCTTGGTTGCGCTAGTTTTGGCCGTGCCGGCTTCAACGTGTCCGCCGAATTTCTGCCGCATGGCAGAAAGCATCTTCTCCGCAAACGTGTGTTGCTGTCGCGAACGGAAGCGCACATACAGCGCCGCGGTCAGCACATCCGCCGGCACCGCTTCTTCGATCGCAGCCTGAATCGTCCAGCGCCCTTCGCCGGAATCCTGCACATAACCCTCGTACTCCGAAAGCGTCGGATTCTCCGCCAGAGCCATCGCCGTGAGATCGAGCAGCCACGAACTCACCACGCTGCCTCGCCGCCAGACTTCGGCAATATCCGGCAGGTTCAGATCGTAACGGATATCCTCCGGCAAATCTTTGCTGGTGGCGTTGCGGAAAATATCGAAGCCCTCGGCATAGGCCTGCATCATCCCGTATTCGATTCCGTTATGCACCATCTTCACAAAGTGACCCGAACCCGACGGACCGCAGTGAATGTAGCCCTCCTCGGCCGAGCCGCCAAGTTTCTCCCGGCCGGGCGTGCGCGGGATGTCGCCCTTTCCCGGAGCCAGCGTCTTGAAAACGGGGTCGAGCCGCTTCACCGCTTCCTTGGGCCCGCCGATCATCATGCAGTAGCCGCGCTCCAGGCCCCACACGCCGCCGCTGGTCCCCACATCGACATAATGAATGCCCTTGCTTTTGAGCTGACCGGCGCGGCGCACGTCGTCTTTGAAATAAGAATTGCCGCCGTCGATGATGGCGTCGCCGGCCTGCATGTGCTGCGCCAGCTTCACGACCGTCTGTTCGGTAGCACCGCCGGCCGGCACCATGACCCAGGCTGCCCGCGGCGGTTTCAGTTTGCCGACCAAATCTTCCAACGACGACGAACCACTGGCTCCTTCGCCTGCGAGTTGCTTCACCGCGTCCGCACTGAGATCCGAAACTACGAGTTGATGTCCGCCGCGCATGAGGCGGCGCGTCATGTTCGCGCCCATGCGCCCCAGACCCACCATTCCCAATTGCATGTCTTGCTCCTTGACCGTAGCGTCGAAACCGCAGCGACCGAAAGCGCGTCGCGCCAAAGCGTAGCGCGTCCCGCCGGCTTCTCGTCGCCGCAACTACTCCAAAGCCTTTTGCACGGCCGCGGTCAGCGTAACCAGACCAGCGTCCACATCGTGCAGATGCACGCGGAGCGCACGCCGCCCGCGCTCCACCAGCACCTGAAAATCGCCCCGCGCCTGCGCCGCCTTCACCACACCGAAGGTGTATTTTTGCTGCGGCACCGGCAGCTCCACGGAATCGTCGCAAGTGATCTGCAGGAACACGCCGGTATTGGGCCCACCCTTGTAAGCCTGTCCCGTCGAATGCAGAAAACGGGGCCCAAAGCCCAGACACGTCGCCACATGTTTCTTGTCCCGAACCGCGTGCCGAATGGCCTGCAGCTTTCTTTCGTGCTCGGCATTCATCTGGATGAATCCCAGCACGGCAAAGTAATCGCCAGCGCCGATGCGGTTCAGGTGAGCCTTCAAATATCCGGCGAGAGACTTGCCGCGGCCCGCGGCCCGCGCCAGCTCTGCAGCATTCTTCTCGTCGGTGAACAGCCTGATGCCGTCCTCTTCCACGACAGGTGTCTCGGCGGGCAGGGAACCGGTCTTTTCGTAGGCGGAGGTCAGATTCCGGGTCGCAACCTTGCTGGCCTCGACGTCGGGCTGATTGAAAGCGTTGATGCCGATGATGGAACCCGCAACCGCGGTGGCAATCTCCCAGCAGAAGAATTCTGCGCCCAGATCATAGACATCAGCGATCGAGATTCGCACCACGGCATGCCCGGCCTGTTCGAGTGCGGCTACCTTCGCGTCCTCCCGAACATCCGTGGCGTGCCTCGTATGAATGTAAACAAACACGCGATCGTTGCCGTAAACCTCTGGAGCGGCCAGTTCTTCGCGGTCCACCGGAATAATTCCTTTTCCAACTTTGCCGGTTGACTCGGCCAGCAACTGCTCGAGCCATGCGCCGAGGTCAGAGATGTCTGGAGAAGTGATGATCGTGACTTTATCGCGGCCGCTCCGCGCCGCCGTACCCAGAATGATTCCCAGCATCGCCCCTGGATTTTCCTCGACCGGTGCCGAAGGTCCGCAGGCTCGCACCATTTCCTGCGCGCGGTCGAGAAATTTCTTGATGTCCACTCCGATCGCCGCCGCCGGAACCATACCGAAGTGTGAAAGCGCAGAGTAGCGGCCGCCGATCGAAGGCTTGCCATAAAAGATATGCCGGAAACGATCCGTTTCCGCGACCTGCTGCATCTTCGACCTCGGATCGGTGATGGCGATGAAGTGGCTGCCGGCCTTATCCTCGCCCACAGCCTGCTTCGTGCGCTCAAAGAAATATTGTTTGAAGATGTTGGGCTCGAGCGTGCTGCCCGACTTGCTGGAAACAATAAAAAGCGTGCGGGCAATATCGACTTTGTTTTCGAATGCCTTCACCTGCGCAGGATCGGTGGAATCGAGCACGTGCAGATCGGGGAAGCCAGCAATCCTGCCGAACGTCATGCGCAGAACCTCCGGACACAAGCTCGATCCGCCCATGCCCAGCAGAAGAATATCCTTGAAACCCGCGCTCCAGACCTCCTTGGCGAAATTCCGCAACTCTACTGGGTCCGCGATCTGTTCTTCGACTATATCCAGCCAACCCAGCCAGTTGGCTTCATCGTCGCCGGTCCACAGCGACGCATCGCGCTGCCAGAGGCGTTGCATTTTACTGCCCGACTGCCACTCTCCGATGGCGGTTTTCACCGCAGCAGCAAGGCTTTCCGGCAGCGAGGTTTTCAATCGGCTCACGCGGTTTTTCCTTTTGTCTGAGTGCTCTTCTCGACCGCGGCCAGCAGCTTGTGGAACGCATCCGCAAACAGCTTCACTCCATCCTCGGTGAGCTTCGTGGTCACTTCTTTGATCGAAATGCCGGTTCTTGCCAGGTTGTCCATCACATTCTGTGCGCCGGCTACGTCTTCGGTAAGGCTATTGCGCAATCGCCCGTGATCGCGAAACGCATCGATCGTCGCCGGAGGCATCGTGTTCACCGTGTCTGGCCCAATCAATTCCTCGACGTACATAACGTCACGGTAAGCGGGATTTTTCGTGCTGGTGCTCGCCCACAGAACGCGCTGGGTCTGCGCTCCCTGCGCTGCCAGCGCCTGCCAACGCGGCCCGCTGAAAATGCGCTGATAGCGCTGGTAGGTCAGTTTGCCGTTGGCGATGGCGACTTTGCCGAGTAGGCTCTTCAGCTGCGCCTCTTGTTTGGCGTCGGTTGTCGTTTTCAGTTTTTCGTTGATCATCGAATCCACCAGCGAGTCGATGCGGCTGATAAAGAAGCTGGCCACGCCTCCGATCTTCTTGAGATTGCCACCGCGCTTCGCAAAGTCCTCGAGTCCGGCGATGTGCGCGTCCGCAACCTTCTCGTAGACTTCCTGCGAGAATAGCAAAGTGACATTGACATTAATGCCTTCGCCAATCGCTTGCCGAACCGCGGGAAGCCCCTCGGCCGTTCCCGGAATCTTGATCATCACGTTGTCGCGGTTCACGGTCTTCCATAATCGGCGGGCCTCGTCGACCGTCTGCTGCGTCTCGTTCGCGAGAAGAGGGGAAACTTCCAGGCTCACATACCCATCTCGAAACTTTGAACTGTCATACACGGGACGCAGCACGTCGGCGGCGTCTTGAATGTCGCGAATCGCAATCTGCTCGTAGCGGGCAGTAGGGTCAAGATCGTTTCGACCAGCCAGCGATTGCAACATATCGTTATAAAGCGAACTGTCGGCGATTGCCTTCTCAAAGATGGCAGGATTCGAAGTCATTCCTCGCAGACCATCCTCATCGATCATTTTCTTGAGGCTTCCGCTGGTGATCAGATCGCGCCGGATGTAATCCAGCCACATGGATTGCCCGTAGCTGAGCAATGCCTTCAGGCGGTTGGTAGCGGTTGAGGTTTCCAGAACTCCAGTAGGCTGCATGATGATTTCCTCCCTGCGATTCTCTCTGGAATAACGGGCTAACATCGTCATCCCATCAAGATTGCTACTTCTCGGCCATCGCCTTGCGCGCTTCCGCAATCAGCACATCCACGGTGAAACCGAAAAACTTCAGTAGATCCTTCAAGGGAGCCGAAGCGCCGAACCGGTGCATGCCAATCTTTCTTCCCTTGATTCCAACGTAGCGCTCCCAGCCAAAAGTCGCGGCCATCTCCACCGAAACCCGCGCCGTCACCGCAGCGGGCAGCACGCTCTCTTTGTAAGCCGCATCCTGCCGCTCAAAAATATCCCACGAGGGCATGCTCACTACTCGTGCGTGAACACCTTCCGCCTTGAGCTTTTCGTAGGCCTCGACGCACAACGAAACTTCGCTGCCTGTCCCCATCAGAATCACATCTGGCTTGCCGCCCGGCGCGTCGGCAAGAACGTACGCCCCTCTCGCGGTGCCAGAAGCCGCGCCGTATTTACTGCGATCAAAAGTCGGAAGCGCCTGCCGAGTCAGCACCAGAGCCACCGGCTGATGCTGCAACTGCGCAATGATCTTCCACGCCTCCGTCACTTCATTCGCATCCGCCGGACGCAGCACAACCAGATTCGGCATCGCTCGCAACGACGCCAATTGCTCGATCGGCTGATGCGTGGGCCCATCTTCTCCCACTCCGATTGAATCATGGGTGAAAATAAAAATGGAAGGAGCTTCCATCAGCGCCGAAAGCCGAATGCTGGCCCGCATATAGTCGCTGAAATTAAAGAACGTCGCCCCAAATGCCCGAATTCCGGAAACTACAAGACCGTTCACACTCGCGGCCATCCCATGCTCGCGCACGCCGAAGTGCAGATTGCGCCCCGCATACTCGCCCGGCTGGAAGTCGCCCGCGCCATCGAACTTCAACGTAGTCTTGTTCGAGGTAGCCAGGTCCGCCGAACCCCCGATCAGCCACGGAATGTTCTGTGCCAGCACATTCAGCACCTTCCCCGAACTCTCGCGCGTCGCGATTCCCTTCGCATCTGCTGGAAACGTGGGTAGATTCTTATCCCATCCGTCAGACAGTTCGCGGCGTTCCATGCGGTGCAACTGCTCAGCCAAGTCCGGATACTCTTTCGAATACTCCCCAAACATCTTCTCCCACTGTGCGCGTGCCGCTTGCCCACGCTTTCCAATGCCATCGTGGAAGTGTTCCCGCACGCCTTCAGGCACCAGAAACTTGGCATCCTCCGGCCAGCCATAGAACTTCTTCACCAACCGCACTTCCTCTTCACCGAGCGGCTCCCCGTGCGCCGCATTCGAGTCTTGCTTGTGGGGAGATCCGTAGCCGATGTGGCTGTCCACGATAATCAACGTTGGACGATCCGTGGTCTTATGGAAAGTCTCAAATGCCCGAGCCAGCATCTCCAGATCGTTGGCATCTGCAACCCGCGTGACATTCCAGCCGTACCCGAGAAAGCGGGTAGCAACGTCTTCGCTGAACGACCAGTCGGCAGGGCCATCCAACGTGATGCCGTTGTGGTCATACATCCAGCATAAGTTCGAAAGCTTTAAATGCCCGGCCAGCGAAGCCGCTTCGCCGCCAATGCCTTCCATCAGATCGCCGTCCGAACACATGGCATAGACATTGAAATCGAAGACTTCAAAACCGGGCCGGTTGAAATTCGCCGCCAGCCATCGACTCGCGATGGCCATCCCCACGCTGTTTCCCACGCCCTGACCGAGCGGCCCTGTCGTGGTCTCCACTCCAGTAGTAATGTGCGATTCGGGATGTCCCGGAGTCCGGCTTCCGAGTTGCCGGAAGCGCTTGATCTCCTCCATGGGAACGGCGAGTGTTTTCAGGACTTCCCCGTTTTTACCCACCTCGCGCACCCCAGCAAGATGAAGCATGGCATAGAGCAGCATGGAAGCGTGGCCGTTCGACAGGACGAACCGGTCGCGGTTCAGCCACTTCGGATCTTCCGGGTCGTACCGTAGAAAGTCCTGCCACAAGCAATAGGTCACCGGCGCCAGGCCCATGGGCGCGCCCGGATGTCCGCTGTTGGCCTGCTGCACCGCGTCAATGGCCAGGGTGCGGATCGTGTTAATGCACAGTGTGTCCAACTGCTTGCCGGTCACCACCGCTTGTTCACTGGCTACCATGCGATGCGCGCTCCTTCGCCAAAAACAACTCGGCCTTTACTTGCGTTTGTCACCGCTCAACCTTATTAGAGTTACGAAGACGGAAAAGGGTTTCAGATACGCAACGAGTGTACCAATTTCCTGCCGACCAATGTCGCTGGATTTGTTAAAAGACGCAGACCTGAAGCAACCTAGGGGAAGTGAGCGTGCCTTTGCTTTCTACTTTAGCAATTGCAGGTAGCTGCCTTCGCTCTTCGACGTTCGTGTGGTTTCCTGCACATACTGAAGAAATTGGCGGAGATTTTCTTTTTCTGCGGCATCCATTCCGGCGAAGCGGATGCGCATGCCCGTTGCCGGCGCGCTGCGAGTGACCACTCCATTCAGCGCCAGGCCTTTCACCCAGATTTTGCCGCTCGCGACCCAAAGTCCAATTTCCACCTTGGAACCGCCACTAATGTGAACCGACGTTTCCACCTGGCATCCGCCCAGGCTCGTGTTAGAAAGGTTCCCCCAGATGGGAGAATTCGAGTCATTGACGCGCAGCTCCACTGCCACAAAGCACCTGATTCGCGGATGCCGGCGTCGGTCTTGCCCCCAGTTTGGACTGAAAAGATCCGGCTCAAACGGCGGGATAGCTGTGGTTGGCGTAGGTAGCGGCGGTGCAGGCTCCGTCGCCAGCTTGGTTGAGGTGACAGTTTCTGCGCGGCTGGAGGATCTTTGTTTGACTTCCCGCAGCGCCGCCAGAAGAGCTTCTTCCCGACGCTCCGGCGGGGCATCGCGATAGATTTGCAGGAGTTTTCCCAGGTTCATTGCCAGGTCCGGATCGGCCAGCAGCCCAGTCCAGTCCATTCCCACCGCTGCGTTAGGCTTAACGTCACTCATTGAAAAGGCGCTTCCCTCGCTCCTGCGAACGAGTCCCGCTTTTTAGGTTGAACCTTCGGTCACCAGTCCACAAGATGACTGAAGTTATTGTCCCGGCGCCGGATCGCGTGAACAGAAACTACGACAAAGACTCTTTCAACACAGAGGTTTCACCCCACATGTTTTCAATCCATCGGTTCCAGGCCGTTGAAATAACTATTCAGTGATGTTTGCTGTTCGCTCGTGAGCGACAGGAACTCAAAGCCGTAGTGGTATCCGCGGCGGTAGCGGACCACTGCTCGTACCTCCCACGCAAGGGCTGAACCGGGAAGCGAAAAGCTCAACCCGGCCACCTCGCCCACGGTCAGTTCGGTCGCCAGCAGTATGGCAATTCCAGCCGCAGAGAGGTCTCTGCAATGTCCATCGAGCTTCTGGTAGGCATCTCCCGAGAAGCAACTCACGGTGACGAGGAAATCGGCACGGTATCTTGGATGCCGTCTCCGGCGGCGGTCGATCGGTTTCATCGCGGGCTTTACGTGTGAGGAAGGCATGGGGAGTTTTCGCAGCCTGACGACTTTAACTTTGAACGAGGCTTGGAGTGCGAGTTGAGCGACCTCAGTGCTTTGTTCAGGTGATCTCCTATACTGTATCGGTCGGGCCTCAGGGTGGAAAGTGTCGAAAGTAATTGCACCAATCGCTGCATCCATTAGCGGCATCCAATTGCGGAACTGGCAGGACCCCGCGTTTTTGCATCGCGAGGTACCCTAAACGAATCAATAACAAGACGTTAGCGATGAAAGAGAAAGGTCGTCCCGAAGACTTTCTTTATAATGGGACTTTTTCACGGTAGGAAATGCCCCGTTCCTTGTGTTTTCCAGACCGCCGTTACCTTGCCTTCGCGCTGACTGTTCTGGTCTCTGTCTCGAGCGCCGGGGCTCAGAATTCCGCGCCGACGCCTTCTATCTCTCTGCCCGGATCGCAGAGTCCCTTCACCGGCAGCGAACCGGAGGGCAAGGCCACTCCGGACGTGTTGCAGTTGAGCTTCCAGGAGGCCATTGATCGTGGCCTCCGCAATAACCTCGGCCTGCTGCTCTCCGGCGATCAGACCATAACCGCGCGAGGCGAGCGTTGGAAAGAACTGAGCAACCTCCTGCCCAATCTCTCGGCCCGAGTGCAGGAAGACGTCCAGACCCAGAGCCTCACCGCGCTTGGTTTCAAGAGCAACGTTTTTCCATTCCCCGTTCCCCGCGTAATTGGGCCCTTCAACTATTTCGACGCGCGCGCCTCTGTTAGTCAGTCATTTGGCTTCAAAGACTTCGAGAAACAACGCGCTGCTTCTGAGAGCCTCAAATCCGCGCGATACACTTTCAAAGATGCGCGGGAGTTAGTCGTGCTTGCTGTAGGCAATGCCTACTTGATGTCTATTGCCGCCGCCGCTCGCATCGAGACCGCCGTGGCTCAGGTAAAGAACGCTCAAGCCCTGTACGACAAAGCCGTCAACCAGCAAAAGGCCGGGCTGAATCCAGCCATCGATACTCTGCGCTCGCAGGTTGAATTGCAGACGCGCCGGCAACAACTCATTGCCGCGCGCAACGACTACGCCAAGCAAAAACTCTCTCTAGGCCGCGTGATCGGCCTGCCGCCGGGTCAGGAGTTTTCTCTGACAGAAAAAGCCCCGTATGAAGCCCTGACCCCGTTACCGGTCGAGACATATCTGGAGCGCGCCTACGCCTTACGCTCCGACTATCAGGCTGCGCAAGCGCAGGTCCGGGCCGCGGAACTTTCACGCCGGGCTGCAACCGCTGGACATTATCCTTCGCTGGACCTCAACGCAAATTACGGCGACATCGGAGTCAACCCAGCGACATCCAACGGAACCTGGCAGGTAAATGGCGGACTGAACATTCCCATCTTTGCGGGAGGAAAGGTTCACAGCGACGTCCTCGAGGCCGAGGCCCAACTAAAGCAGGCACGCTCTCAATTGGCCGACCTGCGCGGCCGCATCGATTACGAAGTCCGCGCTTCCTTGCTCGATTTGAGTTCGGCAGCCCAGCAAGTCGAAGTTGCCCGCAGTTCTGTGGAATTGGCGGAACAGACTCTATCCCAATCGGAGGATCGCTTTTCGGCTGGAGTGGCTGACAATCTGGAAGTGGTTCAGGCGCAAGAGTCCGTCGCCAACGCGCATGAGACCTACATTCAGAGTCTCTATGCGCACAACCTCGCCAAGATCGAACTGGCGCGCGCCATTGGCGACGCCGAACAGGGAGTCAAACGATATTTGAAAGGCGAACACTAACTCATGGCTACAGAACCGACGACGCAAACCCCGCCCGCCGCTCCACCCGAGCCTGAAAGCCGCACGCAGCCGCTGCCTTCTACCGAACGCGACTTCCGTACTCGTCCTTCGCGCACTGCCAGCTCCGGCTTCCGCATTGCCGTCGTCATCGCCATCGTAGTGCTGCTGGTCGTGGGGATTTTCGTCTACCGTTATGTCACTAGTTACGAGTCCACGGACGATGCCCAGATAGATGGCCATCTCAATTCCATCAGTGCTCGCATTAGCGGTCACGTCCTGAAGCTGAATGTCCTCGACAACCAGTACGTGGAAGCGGGCGCCGTGCTTGTGGAAATCGATCCTGCCGACTATCAGGTCGCGTACGAGAAGGCCAAAGCCGATTTCGACGATGCCCAGGCCGCAGCCGCAGCGGCCGGCGTGAATGTCCCCATCACCTCAATCAGTACCACCAGCCAGGTATCGGCAGCCGAAGCCGATGTACGCAGCGCCCGCGCCGGCATCGCCGCTGCCAATAAACAGTTCGACGCAGCCAAGGCGCAACGCGACCAGGCCGAAGCGAATAACGTCAAAGCGCAGAACGATCTGGGACGCTACAAGCAGCTCGTGGATAAGCAGGAGATCTCGCTGCAACAATACGATCAGGCCGTGGCTGCCGCTAAGGCCGGCGCCGCCGCCGTCGACGCCGCTCGCGCCAACGCTGACGCCGCCCAGTCCCAGGTCAATCAAGCTCAGGACAAACTGCTGCAAGCCGAAGCTAACTGGCGCAGCTCCCAGACCGGTCCCCAACAAGTGCAAGTCACGCGCTCCCGGGCCGCCTCGGCGGTGGCGCAAGTCCAGCAAAGGAAAGCGGCGCTCGATCAGGCCCAACTCAATCTGCAATACACAAAAGTCGTCGCTCCGGTTGCAGGAGTAGTTAGCAATCGCACGGTCGAAGTCGGGCAAAACGTTTCCCCCGGCCAGGAGCTGATGAAGATCATTCCGCTCAACGATATCTGGATCACCGCCAACTACAAAGAGACGCAGCTCCGCGAAATGAAGGTAGGCCAGCCGGTCGATATCGAAGTCGACGCCAACGGGAAAACCTACAAGGGCAAAGTCGATAGCATTGCCGGCGCCAGCGGCGCACGTTTCAGCCTCTTGCCTCCCGAGAATGCCACGGGCAATTACGTGAAAGTGGTGCAGCGCGTTCCGGTGAAGATCGTGCTCGATCCCGGAGAAGACAGCGATCACTATCTGCGCCCCGGAATGTCGGTCGATCCCAAGGTCTGGACCCGCCGATGAGTGCGGCCACCACCACGTATGACGCCAACGCCGATGCCTGGCGCCCGGCAGTAAATCCGTGGATCATCGCCATCACGGTGACGCTCGCGACTTTCATGGAAGTGCTCGACACTTCCATCGCCAACGTTGCCTTGCCGCACATCGCCGGCAGCCTTTCTGCCGGGCAAGACGAAAGCACTTGGGTCCTCACTTCCTATTTGGTCTCAAACGCCATCGTGCTGCCCCTGAGCGGTTGGCTCTCGTCGATCATCGGCCGCAAGAATTTCTACATGGGCTGCGTAGCTCTCTTCACCGTCAGCTCTTTTATGTGCGGGCTGGCTCCCAACCTGGCCACGCTAATCGTTTGCCGCGTGCTGCAGGGCGCGGGCGGAGGCGGTCTCCAGCCCAGCGAGCAAGCCATCCTCGCCGATACTTTCCCGCCCGCCAAGCGCGGCATGGCCTTTGCGGTTTACGGCATGGCTGTTGTAACCGCTCCCGCCATTGGGCCAACCCTGGGCGGATGGATCACCGATAACTTCACTTGGCGCTGGATTTTCTTCATCAACATTCCCGTCGGCATCATTTCCATTCTGCTCACCTCGCGCCTCATTCAAGATCCGCCGTATTTCCTCCGCCGCAAACTGAAAGAAACCCGTATCGATTACACCGGGCTCGGATTCGTCGCCCTGGGCTTGGGAACCTTACAGGTGGTCCTCGACAAAGGTCAGCGCGAAGACTGGTTCGAATCGCACTTCATCGTCACCCTCTCCATAATTGCGGCCGTATCTTTGCTGTTCGTCATCTTCTGGGAGTGGCGGCACAAAGATCCGATTATCGACTTGCACTTGTTCAAAGACCGCACCTTTGGCATCTCCAATCTGCTGATGTTCATGCTCGGCTTCGCCCTGCTCGGCAGCACGCTGTTGCTGCCTCTTTTCTCTCAGACCCTGCTCGGCTATACCGCGGAGCAAGCAGGTCTGGCGCTGATGCCCGGCGGCTTCGCCATCATTTTGCTGTTGCCCCTGGTCGGCTTCCTGCTCTCGCGGTATAGCCCGCGGTGGTTGTTGTTCTTTGGCCTTGTCGTGCTCTCCGGCTCGTTGTTCCACATGACGGGCTTTGATCTCGATATGGACTTCCGCTCTGTCGCCACCGCCCGCATCTTTCAGGCCGTCGGGATGGCCTTCCTCTTCGTTCCCATCAACACGGCCGCCTACGCTTTCTTGCCGCGCGACAAGAACAACGCCGCCTCCGGCTTGATGAACCTGGCACGCAACATCGGAGGCAGTGTCGGCATTTCCCTCGTCACCACCAAGCTCGATCGCAGCACGCAGGTTCACATCAACGATTTGTCCCACAATCTAAGCGCCGCCAACCCGGCTTTCCAGAAGGTGCTCCAGGGCGCGACTCAGGCGATGCAGGCACATGGCGCCAGCGCAGCATATGCCACCCAGCAGGCCTATGCTCTGATCCAGGCCACTATCCAACGCCAAGCCACCATGCTCGCCTATCTCGACGACTTCCGCCTTCTCGGCATCTCTATCCTGGCCATGGTTCCGCTGGTCTTCCTGATGAAAAAAAGCAAGCCCGGCGGCGGAATCGCGGTACACTAGTTCGCGGTAAAATTAAGAGGAGCGTTGGTCCTGAGGGCAGCGCGGCGTTTTTGGTGGCGCGGCGGTTCACCGCTGCGATAACGGACTCAGCCCCAAAAACCCGGCTTTCGCCGCTGAGGAATCTCGGAATCCATGTTTCGCGTCATCACCCTCGAGCGAGAGTACGGCTGCGGCGCTCCCGCCATCGCTGCGGAACTTGCAACCCGCCTCGGTTGGAAGCTCTGGGACCAACACCTCACTGAAGAAATCGCACGCCTCGCCAACGTGGATTGCTCCGCGGTCATGCGCTGCGATGAGCGCATGGATAGCAGCTTCTACCGCATGGCCAAAGCTTTCTGGCGCGGCAGCTATGAGCGCAGTTCCGCGCTGGGCAATCAGACCTTCGATTCAGACTGCATGGTGACCCTCATGGAGCAGATCGCTCCAAGAATTGCTCAGGAGGGCAATGCCGTGGTAGTCGGCCGCGGCGCGCCTTACTTCATGCGCGAGCAGCCCAACGCGTTTCACGTCTTCCTCTATGCCCCGCGCGCCGAGAAGCTGCGCCGCCTGTTGCTCGAAGGCTACAAGCAATCGGAGGCGGCAGATCTAGTCGATACCGTCGACCGCGAGCGCATCGCCTACATCAAGCACTACTTCGACGCCGATTGGCCCACCCGCTCCCTCTACCACGTGATGATCAACACCGCGCTAGGCAACGAAGCCGTAGTCCAGACGATCCTGAATACCATGCACCTGGTCGAAGGCAGTCCAAAAGCCACAGACTACGAACGCCCCAACGTCCACACCTCGATCTAGGTCAGCGCCAGAGAAAGCAGTGCGAGCAAGAGTAGCGCCGGCGTCCCCTAGTAGAGCGCCTTCTATGTCGGGGTGACGTAACTTTGATTGTGTAAAAAGCGAGAGGGTGTAAGTTGGCTTTGGCCTAGCAAGCTAAAGCCTTTCCGAAAGGAGACCTACACCCATGGCGAAGATAATCCCAATCACGGAGCATTACCAACATTTTCTGGCGGAGATGAAAGAGAGTTTCTGGGGCGATGTGTACGGCGAGACGAAACGGCTGTGGAAAGAGCGTTTGGAGGCGGATTCGCGGCGGGAGCGGGACCGGTATGCGGTGCGCGAAGTGTATCAGCGGCGGAGCAGCCGGCGGCAGCCCTATCGCAATGGCTACTACGAACGGGATTTCGTGACTCGGTTGGGGACGATCCGGCTGCGGGTGGCGCGCACCCGCGGGAAGAGTTTTCTGCCGCGTGGGCTAGAACCTTTTCAGCGGCGCGCCGAAGATGTGTCGATGCTGATTCGGGAGGCGTTTCTGCGCGGCCTCTCGACGCGGCAGGTGGGGCGGGTGGTGGCCACGGTGAGCGAAGAAGTGGTGAGCCCGCAGACGGTGTCGAAGCTGACGCGGGATCTGGACGAGGTGGTGCGCCAGTTCCATCAGGCGCGGTTAGAAGACAACTACGCGTATCTGTTTTTGGACGGAGTGAGCTTGCGGGTGCGGCGTCCGGCGGGACGCAAGCGGGTGCAGATGCTGGTGGCCTACGGAGTGCGGCGCGACGGCACCCGCCATCTGCTGGCGTTTTTGCGCAGCCAAGGCGAAAGCCAGGCGGACTGGGAAGGGCTGCTGCAGGATATGTATCGGCGCGGACTGGAGGGCAAGGCGCTGGGCCTGATCGTCACCGATGGCTGTGCTGGCCTGGCGGCGGCGATCCGCACCGTGTATCCGCGAGTACGGCATCAGCGCTGCTGGGTCCACAAGATGCGCAACATTTTAGAGAAGGTGAAGAAGGCCGATTTCAACGCGGTGAAACAGGACGCGCAAGCCATCTACCAAGCCGAAAGCCGTGCCCATGCCGAGGCCGCTTTTCGCGCCTTCCGCGCCCACTGGCGGGGGAAGTACGGTCCCATGGTGCGCCAACTGGAGTGCGATCTGCCGGAGCTGCTTTCGGTGTTCGCTTTCCCCGCGCACCTGCGTAAGAAGCTGCGCACCACTAACGTGATTGAACGCTGCTTCGTGGAAGTGCGCCGCCGCACCCGGCCCATGGTTTGTTTTGTGAATGTAGCTAGTGTCAACCGCATCCTCTACTCCATCTTCCAGAGATTCAACCTGGAATGGAAAACCCGCACCCTCAACCTATTTACACAGGCAGCTTGACATCACCTATGTCGGTCCTATCTAGCCAAATTACAAACATCCGTGTATATTGTCGCAGCCTGGAGAAAAGCTAAGTTGTGGTTGCTGTGCATTTGCCGAGTTGGCGCGTTAAGTTTGGCGTCGGGATACCCCACTATTTCCCTGCTGTTTGTTGCCCTGTTACTTAGTGGATTCGCCCCCAGCCAGATCGTTCGTTTGGCTGAACCGTGCGGCGGCACTCTGACTTACCCGCGATCGGTCGCAGCCACCGAAGCATCTCTCGATTGGGTCCAGAGTCCCACGGATACATCACGGACCTCAGTTAGGGAGCGCACTTCCGCCGCGGAAGACCCCGTGCTGAAAGGGGTGGCAGAGGGCGCGCTCTCCATTGTGGCTCTGGGTTTCGCTGCTTTTACATTTCTCTATAACACCTTGCTCGTTCTTACCGGCCCTCCCGAGAAAGTCGAGGGCCTGAAGAAGAAACTGCGACGTGCGCTCTACGCAACGGTGTTTGCCATCGTTTCATCCGCCGTGCTTGCGGTTATGGCATTTGCCGCAATTGAATGGAAGCTCCGCGTCCTGGGCGACGTGGCGATTTTCTTAGCGGTTGTCGTGCTCGCAGTGCTTTCTGGTGTCGCACTGTCCATGGCCAGCGATGTGCGAAGCGGAGTGTAGAAGAAATGGCCGCCCGTAAGCCGCCCTTCAATGTTCCCAAGGGACTGTCTCCTTTGAACAACCTGCGCTTGCAACAGAGCTTACTCTTCAAGTTCTACGAGTTGAATAAGGACGATTTCTTTGCCGTCACCACGATAATTTACTTTGACCGTCTCAATCTTCCTGACAAGGGAGCGCTGGTTGATCCGGAGAAAGGATTCGATTCTTTTTGCGATCTCATGACCCAGTACCTGCTTGCCCCTCCCAGCGAAACCCTGGTTTCCGCCAAGGACGAACACGGATTGAATGTTAACCTTTTCGGCGAAGCGATCCTGAAACACGCTGGAGATGGCAATGTCACTGCCCAGCAACTCTATGCCTACGACGGCGAAGACAAGCATGCGCCCATTGTGACATTGACCAGCGTATTCGTTCGTTTTGTGGCCATTGATTGCTTCAAACGCGCGCTTGCCTGGCAAGAAAATATGGCCATCCTTAAAGCTCAGAGCCGCATCGAAGAATTGCAAACAGGAAGCCGGAAACTAAAGTTTGTCCCGGAACGGAGGATCCTGTAAGTCCATCTGCTGCAGTGGTTTATATAGAACGATGGATTGCGGGCAATGGCCACTGTTCGAATTCCTTTGCGTTTTCTGCTTGCAGAGCTAAAATGGTATCGTTGGGTGGGACCGCGCGACTTGCGTGTCCTTTTATATGGCGGACGAGAAACTTCAAAAGGCCGAACAGTTCGCGAATCGCGTGGAAGCTCAAATGCGTGAAGAGGGCGTCTCAGGTGATTTCTTCTGCTCTGCCCAACGCGAACGCTGGCGACAGCATTCTATCAGGGCCTACCTGGGTTTATCTCCATCTGAGCCTGAGGATTCAGAAGCAACAACCCAAAGCTGAGTAATGCCGCTATTTTCCTGGTGGTCGTCCTAGCCGTGCCGGCGCTGGACAGCAATCCTCCGCACAAACATCCGCCCGCGCTCCGAGCGATCCCACCGCCCGCCGCTCCGTCCCCGGATTCACCCTCTCCAGAATCAGTTCGCGAATCATCCCAATAAACTTCGGATGCACGCCCACTGTCTTCGCCCGCGTCATCGGCAAAGCCAGCGCATCGCACAGTTGCCGCGCTTCCACATCCAGGTCGTACAACACTTCCATGTGATCGGAGACGAAGCTGATCGGCGCCAGCACCACCGCCGACGCCAGATTCTCCGCCTTCACCCGGCGCAGGTAATCGAGAATGTCCGGCTCCAACCAGGGCTGCCCCGGCGCGCCGCTGCGGCTCTGGTAAACCAGCACATCGTTCTTATGAACATCGTCGGCATGGCCCAGCGCTCCCGAAACCAGCCGCCGCACTTCTTCCAACTGCTTCACATAATCGCAAGTGTTCGCCATCGAAAGCGGAATGCTGTGCGCCAGATAAACGATCTGCACGTTTTGCCGAGCGTCTGCCGGAACGGCGTTCAGCGCATCCCGCACTCGCTCAACCGTAGCCTCAACGTATGCCGGATGATTGAAAAATGCCCGCAGCTTATCCACCTCCGGCGCGCCCGGCTCAGACTGAGAAAGACCAGACTCCGAAAGACCAGCTTCACTTTGCGCCCGCGCAATGTCCTCGCGATATTGCCGGCATCCTGAATATGAACTGTAGGCAGAGGTCACGAATGCCAAAGCCCGCCGAATCCCATCCTCTTTCATTTTCCGCAAAGTGTCCGCCAGCAGCGGATGCCAGTTACGGTTTCCCCAATAAATTGGCAGCTTGGGGCCGCCGCGTTCCAACTCCGCCTGCAGCGCAGCGATCAGCTCGCGCGTCTGCTGGTTGATCGGGCTCTTGCCCTCGAAGTGGTAATAGTGCTCGGCGACAACCAGCATGCGTTCGCGCGGAATGTTCCGTCCGCGCAGCACGTTTTCGAGGAAGGGAATCACCTCCTCCTTAGATTCCGGCCCACCGAAAGAAACCACAAGGATTGCGTCGTAGTTCAGGTTCATGTCGAGATGATGGCCAAGATTTTCTTGCGCAGATGAGGTTGCCGGCTTCGAATCGCGGATTTCAAAACGCCGACGGCAGTCAATCGCCGTGTACGCCAGCCGTCGAAGCCACCGCCGCCACGCTCTTGGTCACGGACAACGGCCGATCCAACGCAATATCCATCTCGGTGAACCGCGGCAGCACGACATCACGCCCGTGACGCGACACCATGTAAATCCCCGAGATGCAGCTTGACACAATGCGGGACACGCCCGCGGTTGAAGCATCAGTTGCGGTCGATACGATGGCTTCGATAATCAGCTGCGTCGTGTCATCCACTTCTTTGGCGAGGCCGGCAGTCACGCCGATGTTGATCGCCATCCACGCCTTGCCGGGGCGCTCGCCCCGAAGCTGGCCTTCCGAATCAATCTTGGTGTGCGATCTGCGGTCCAGCTCCGCTCCCGCCAGCGATGCGGTGATAGGGATCAGATTCCCCCCGGGCAGCGTCAAGCCAGTGAACGTCAGGGCTATCGATCCCGCCCGGCTCCCCCAACGTGGTGGTGTTTTCTTGACCACTTTACCCTGAATCAGCGTGCCCGCCGGAAGCACAACCCGCGAATTCACCAACACCGGCTCGATCAAACGCCCTTCCACCAAATCGCCCGGCTTGCTCTTCGATGCGCTGACATTGCCAAGAAGAAGAATCTTGCAAGCGGTACCAGCTGGAAGAGTCTCCAGGCCTGACAAGTCGAGGCCGGAAGGCGACGCAGTCTCGGGATTCGCGGAGGGGTCTCACATCCGTGCTGAAAGCCTCCAGCACCATCATCGGCGCCGCGAGCTTCGCAGGTCCGTACAAACCGCCGGCCTTGCTCACTTCGACTTCGCCGGACTGGTCGGCTTGCTGCCCTGGTTTCTTTTTCTTCGTTTGTGCGTGTACTTCGCGCATCCGGCTAATTGAGATAAGCGAGACTTGCAGCTGCACTTTCGCCGCTTAGCGTCGAGACGGTCGCCATCTTGAACACCGGATATTGCTCGTGGCGAGGCGTGAAAACCTTTACCACCCACGGCCAGTGATCGTTCGGAGTCCTCCGTCTTTTCTCCTTGTGATCTACGGCAAGGCGAACGCGACTGCCGCGAGGGAACAGTTCGCGGTCCGAAGAATAAACGTCCCGTGCCAGGGTGCCCTCAACCACCTCTCCCGGCTTCAACTTCGAAAGCTTCAACGGGCTGTTGAGCTGCACCTTAACGTACAGGCTCGAACTCGCAAACCCGCGCACCCGGCGCCGCCGTTCATCCGCGGCCAATGCCAGTTACGGATCCCCCCACAACCGAGGCCGCCAGCAGCGCCCCGCTGATGACTTTCGACAACCTGCTACGTCTCATGATCTGCTCCTGCTTGCCGCAAGCCGCTGGGGGTGGGGTCAGTGCGCACTGCTTCAATTACATCATGATTCCTGGAAACGCACAGAAGGGAATTAATACCGGCCGCAGATACCGCTCGCGGGAAGAGCACATGGCCAAAGGGAGCCAGTCACGCCAAGCGCGCGCCAGCTCCATGTTACGCTTCTCAGGTGATTGGCCGGGTCTTTAAAGCCTTTAGATACCGCGATTTTCGCCTGATGTGGTTCGGCGCCTGCACCTCCAGCATTGGCACCTGGATGCAGATCGTCGCTCAGGGCTGGCTGATCTACCGGCTCAGCCACTCCGCGTTCCTGCTGGCGCTCGATCAGTTTCTCGGCGGCATTCCCATTTTTCTGTTTTCTCTGATCGGAGGCGTAATTGCCGATCGCGTCGAGCGCCGCAAGATTCTGCTCGGTTCACAGTACGTGCAAATGTTCAGCGCTGGCCTGCTCACAATTTTGGTGGCGAACGGTCTTAGGCACGTCTGGCCCATCCTCTGTCTTTCCTTCGTTTCCGGCTTTGCCCAGGCCTTCGGCGGACCGGCTTATCAGGCGCTGATTCCTACCCTGGTCGACAGAGAAGACATGCCCAACGCCATCGCACTGAACTCGATCCAGTTCAACGTCGCGGTCATGCTCGGTCCGGCGCTCGCCGGGCAAACCCTGGCGAAGCTGGGAGAAAAGTGGTGCTTCGGCCTGAACGCACTTTCCTTTCTGGCGCCGATCATTTCGCTCTCCATCATCAGCACGCGCTTTCTGCCGGTGAAAACAACCGAGTCAATGATCACCAGCCTGAAACAGGGAATCCATTTCGCTCGCAAGCAAGGCTCCATGGAAGCACTGATTGTGCTGGCCTTTTGCATGACCGCGTTGGCTATGCCCATGCGCACCTACTTTCCCGTCTTCGTGAAGGATATCTTCCATCGCGGTCCGGAAACTTATGGCAACTTGCTGGCGCTCATGGGCCTCGGCTCGATCCTTGGCTCGCTCACCATTGCAGGCGCAGGAAACATGAAAAGAAAAGGTTTCGTCGCCCTGGGCTCACTTATCTGCCTGGGAGCGGGCATCTCCGCATTCGCGCTTTCCAGTTCGTTGCCGTTTAGTGGCGTGGTTCTGGTAGTGGTGGGCGCTTCCATGATGGCAGTCTTTGCTACGGTAAATTCGCTGGTGCAGTTGATCACGACGAATGAAATGCGCGGCCGTGTGATGAGCGTCTACAACTTCGCCTTCCGCGGCGGCATGCCCATGGGCAATCTGTTGTCCGGATGGCTTGTTCCCATATTCACTGCGCCCGTAGTGCTCGGCGTGAACGGGTTCCTGCTTATTCTTTTGGCCGTCTACTTCCTGTTCGTACAACGCCGCCTGGCGGCGCTGTGAAACGCGGATGAAACCTTGCCGGAATGCAAGCGGTGATCTGCCGGGACGAGAGTTACAATGCATTACCGCAGGGAAAAAATTAAAGAAGAAATCTGGTGCGCCCGGAGAGATTCGAACTCCCGACCTATTGCTCCGGAGGCAATCGCTCTATCCATCTGAGCTACGGGCGCCCGACCGATTCTTTCAGTTTACATGGAGGGTTGCGGAGCATCAATGTCAGGGCTTGCGGGGCAGTGGGCGGCTTTCATTTTGAAAAAACTCAAGTCGCGCCTACCGAATTGCAGGGGCGTTCAGACATGCGGCCACAACTCCGCCCCACAATTGCGAGAGCTATCGTCGCGACGTTGGAAGTCTTGAAGTTCGAAACTCCAGACGATTACCAGCGGCCTCGTCCTCCTCCTCCTCCGCCTCGGCCACCACGATCTCCGCCGCGGCCTCCGCGGTCGCGCCCGCCGCCACCAGCGTGCTCAGTTTTCGGGCGCGCCTCGTTCACGTTGAGCGTGCGTCCGCCTACTTGCGAACCGTTCAGCGCCGTAATGGCTTTCTCTCCATCTTCGTTGACAGCCATTTCCACGAAGCCGAATCCGCGCGAGCGTCCCGTGTCGCGGTCGGTCATGATGCTGACCCGGTCCACTTGCCCAAAGGGCTCAAACATGGTCCGCAGTTCGTCTTCCGATGTGTTAAAGCTCAAGTTCCCAACAAAAATATTCTTCAAGCGTCGGCCTCTGCATTGAGCTGTCGAAGTTGCGAGCTCGATGGGGCGGGACTGGCAGGTCGGGGGCACCTTCCTGAAAATCGAGACCGGAGCTGGCGAACAGTCGAATGCGGCACGAAGTATAGCAGGTTTGTCAAATCCGGCATGTTAAAACAGTCCGAAAACGGCGCCCCGCTAGCATTCATCCACTTTCCAGTACCCCTCGCGGTGATACCCCATCTGTAGCAGCCGGTTCTTGGGATCGTGCCGCTTGCCACAGCTTGGGCAGATTAAATACCGGCTCCAGGCTGTGCCTTGACGGTCGTAATTTTCAGCGACCGCGAACGTCGTCCCGCAACTGCAGGGGATCAGGAGCATTCGCAGCGCCGCCTGACTCTCGGACTTTTCAGACCCGCGCCCTGACTTCACTTCACCCTTCTTCCACCGTCGCCATCGCGCTCCTCTTGCGCTTGTTCGATTGCAAAATTTTCTTCCGCAGCCGCAGCGACTTCGGAGTGATTTCCACGAACTCGTCATCCGCAATGAATTCGATCGCCTGCTCCAGATTCAGTTGCCGGAACGGCACCAGGCGGATGGCCTCGTCGGCCGTGGAAGCCCGCATGTTGGTGAGCTTCTTTTCTCGCACCGCGTTGACGTCGAGATCGTCATCTTTTGCATTTTCGCCGATAATCATTCCTTCATACAGGGCGACGCCCGGGCCCACGAACAGCTCTCCGCGCTCCTGCAATCCCCACAGCGCGTATGCCGTCGAAACGCCGTCGCGATCGGCGATCAGCGCTCCCGTCAGCCGGTGCGGAATTTCCCCTTGCCACTCGGTATATCCGTCGAAAAGCGAATTCATCACGATCGTGCCGCGAGTGTCGGTGAGCAGCTGGCTGCGCAGGCCGATCAGCCCGCGGCTGGGTACACGGAACTCAATGCGCACGCGGCCGTAGCCGTGATTGTGCATGTTCGTGACTTCGGCCTTGCGCGATCCCAACTGCTCCATCACCACGCCAACGAATCCTTCCGGCACGTCAACGGTAAGGTGTTCCACTGGTTCCATCAATTTGCCATCGATCCGCTTGGTTACGATCTCAGGCTTGCCCACCATGAGTTCGAAACCCTCGCGCCGCATCATTTCGATGGTGATGGAAAGTTGCAGTTCGCCGCGTCCCAGCACTTTGAACGAATCTGTCGTGCCCATCTCCTCGACTCGCAGAGAGACATTGGTGAGCAGTTCTTTCTCCAGTCGTTCCCGCAGATTGCGCGAAGTCACGTAAGTACCTTCGCGTCCCGCGAATGGCGAGGTGTTCACCGTGAAGGTCATCGCGATGGTGGGCTCGTCGATCACGATGGGTGGCAGCGGCGCAGGATTCTCTACATCCGTAATTGTCTCGCCGATGGTGATGCCTTCCACGCCGGCGACGGCGACGATATCGCCCAGCACCGTCTCCGTGATGTCAGTCCGTTTCAAACCGGAGAAGGAAAACAGTTTCGTGATCTTGGTCTTGTGCATCGATCCGTCGAGCTTCGCGATCACCACGTCCTCGCCGGTGTACATCGTCCCGTTGAAAACGCGTGCGATCGCTAGCCGCCCGAGATAATCGCTGTAGTCGAGGTTTGCCACCAGAATCTGCAATGGCCCCTTCGGGTCGCCCTGGGGCAACGGAATCGTTTTCAGGATTGCTTCAAACAACGGCTGCAGATTCTCGCCGCCAACCTTGATGTCAACTGATGCTGTTCCTTCTTTTGCATTGGTGTACAGCACCGGAAAATCGAGTTGATCTTCCTTCGCGTCCAGATCGATGAAGAGATCGTAGATTTCGTTGAGCACTTCCTGCGCACGCGCATCCGGCCGGTCAATCTTGTTGATCACAACGATCGGCGGCAGTTTTGCTTCGAGAGCCTTGCTCAGCACGTACCGTGTCTGCGGCAGCGGGCCTTCGCTCGCGTCCACCAGCAGCATCACTCCATCCACCATCTTCAGCGCACGCTCCACCTCGCCGCCAAAGTCGCTGTGGCCGGGCGTATCCACAATGTTGATTTTCACGTCGTGATAAAAAATGGCCGTGTTCTTGGCCAGGATGGTGATGCCGCGCTCGCGCTCCAGTTCGTTCGAATCCATCACACGTTCGACATGATGTTCGTTGGAGCGAAATGTCCCGCTTTGTTGCAGCATGGCGTCGACCAGCGTGGTCTTGCCGTGGTCCACGTGCGCGATGATGGCGATGTTGCGAATGCTCAAACTCAAAGTATGGTTTGTCCTTTATTAATGGTTCGGATTGACGGGAGCAGCCGATCAGTCAGCTGCAAACACGCTCTCTATAACTTTACTATGTGCGGAGCCTTCTCTGGGGATTAGATCGCACCGGTGCAAGCCGCCGCTAAACGAGATCGGGCTGGGCTCCCATTAAGATAAGATGCATCGTTATTCTTGCGAGCACGGGATCGGCCCAGAGTTACAAGTCATCTTCGAGTTGGGGAGCGACCCGCTACTCGGGGCACTCGGATCAGTAGGAGCGCAGGCAACGATTGGCCCCGGTGACTGTGGCTGCGCACAATTGAATGCGAAGGGCTGCGTCGTGAGGTTGTAGTCAGAAGGCGGCGGTGCATAGGACCAACTGACCGGGAGCGGAGTGACCGTGGTCGGCGACGCCGAAAAGATGCCAGTCGCGCCGAATTGAACTTGCTGACCGCTCACGGTCGAACTGATAGTGATGGATTGGAGCTGCCGACCGCTGCTTGTGCCGCTTCCGCAGGACAGGGTCAGGAAAGCCGCGGATAGGATGACTATGATGGGCCAAAGTTTGTTCATGGCGATCTCTTCGTAAAATTATAATCCTAACCGTCAAGCGCATTTTCCTTCGGCATCGGCCTTCTCGCCAGCCGCGCTTCCACTTCCTTCACCGCGCGCTGCGCCGCAAGAATTCCCGTGTTGGCAGTCGATTCCGGACCCTCAGAATCTGTGTTGGCGAAGAAAATGCGATCCATGGGATGCCGCGCCAGCGGCTGCACCTGCGTGTAAAGCCCCGGCGTCAACATATACAAAGGATGTCCCCGCAGGAAAATGTGAACCTCGACCGGATCGACATTGAATTCCGGCATCAGCTTCTGGAAGTCGGTGAGCACGTTTGCGGCGATCTTGCGTGCGCCAATTTCGTTCAGCAGGTAGCCGCGATTCTCCTCCGTCATCGGCGTGTAGAACGTGAGGATGTTGAATTTCTGCCGGTAGCCCGCCTGCTTCTGGATGACCCAGTCCGCGACCACCATGTCGGTAAATGCAGTGCCCGGGCACCAGGTGTCGAATCCGTGATTGTAAACTGGCTTGTCGAAAATCAGATTCACCACAGGATACGGAATATAGCGAATCTGCCGCATGGCCGCGCTCTGCTTCTCGGGCAGGCCGTCAACGATGCGCCGCGTAATAAACTTGGGCGTCGCCATGATCACGGCCTTGGCCGCAACTGTCTTCAATTCGCCGCGCTGCATGTAGGTGACTTGCACTTCTTCTTTTTCAGAGACTACGGCCACCGTGGTGGCGCCTATGTGCATACGGTCTTTGTGTTTCGGCTGCAGAATGTCCACAAGCTTCTTCGAAAGTGCGCCCAAACCTCCGGGCCAGGTATAACGATCGTCCACCCGGCTCTCATCGACCATCTCTTGTAAATTGAGAATCGCCAACCCTGCCGTCGTCTCCTCGCTGGTCGCTCCCCAATTCGATGGACCGAAAGTGTCCCACCACTGCTTGATTTCTGCTGGATACCCCTTCATGAAATCGGAAAACGGCTTGTCGTAAATCCCTTTAGTCTTACCTACTTCGATCGCGAGCATTTCTTTTTTGAATTTCTTGAAGCCCTCGCGAATGGCCGCTGGATAGGGCAGTTTGTCGAGGCCCTCGCCCCAGGTGTCCGGGACCAACTCCCCGCGAATAATGCTGGCGTCCGGGCTATTGACCGGCAGCGGCGGCAGCCCGATTTCTTTAGAGAACTGGTAAGCGTATTCGTCTATCGTCAGAAATGCGGATCCCGTCGCATAGAGGCTGCCCTCGTACTCCATCTCGTACGCATTCCCGCCCCAGTGCGGTTCTTTTTCGAGCAGCAAGAAATCGCGATGTTGCAAACGATAAGCCGCAGCCAGCCCGCTCACGCCGCCGCCCACAATCACCACGTCATGCCGCGCCGACGCTGGAGGACGTTTGAATATCTGATTGCCGCTGTCGCGCACCTGGTGGCAGATCTTGTTGTCCTCGCTCTCCACATCGACGTGACTTTTCTTCGAGTCGCCGGATTGCGCCATCACTAAGGAAAGATCGATTGGACATCCGGCCGTCACAGCTCCTGCAACCACAAACTTGATGAAGTCCCTGCGATTCGCACTCATGCCGCGTCTCCTTCCACAACTGCGACGATTTCTGCGCCCGCCTCCGCTGCGCCTTCGCCGCGCACCCGCAAGCGATACCAGAAGACAATTGCCACCAGCGAAAACATAAAAATAATGGCGGACACCGCGTTGATCTCGGGAGTGATGCCGCGCCGCAGCCGTCCCCAGATTTCCAGCGGCAGCGTGTTGTCGCGCCCGATCAGAAAAAAGCTGACTGCGATCTCGTCCATCGAAAGCGTAAAGATCAACAGCGCCGCGCCGATGATCGGCAGCTTCAGGTTCGGCACCGTGATGCGCCAAAAAGTCTGCCAGTAATTCGCGCCCAAGTCGAGAGAAGCTTCTTCCTGCGCGCGGTCGAGCTTCTGCAGTCCCGCGAATACTTCGGTTGTCGCCACCGAGATCAGCGCTGTCCCATGCCCAAGAATGATCGTCATCAGGCTGAGCTTCGTTCCCATCACGTTGAACAGCATGAGCAGCGAAAGGCCCGTGATAATGCCCGGCAAAATCAATGGCAGCAACACCAATCGCCGGAACAATGCCTTGCCGGGAAACTGCGCCCGCTCGAGCGCCAACGCCGCCGGCACTCCGAAAGCCAGCGAGATTGCCATCGCCGCAAAGGCGACCTGCAGGCTGTTGAGCACCGAATCCCAGATCGGCCCATCCGCGAAAAGTGTGCGATACCAGTCGAGCGTCAGGTGATGCGGCGGAAATCCGCCCACGCCTTCTCCGTTGAACGAATAAAGAATAAGGACCGCAATCGGCAAATAAAGAAATGCGAACACGGCTATAGCATGAACGAGCAACCAGCGCGAGCCCGAGTCGAATTTCGCGTCGCTCACGAGAAGCTCCATTTCTTCTCGAGCCGCTCGGATAAGAACAGCAGGCTCACCACCAGCAGCAGCATGCAGAACGAAATCGCCGCGCCCAGCGGCCAGTTGTAAGCCGCGCCAAACAGGCTGACTACGATGTTCGAAATCATGATGCCGCTGGGCCCGCCCAGCAGCAGCGGCGCAAGAAAGTCGCCCAGGCTCAGCACGAAGGCGAATGTCGCGCCCGCCACCACTCCCGGAATCGACAGCGGGAAAATCACTTTCCAGAAAGTCTGCCCCGGAGTTGCGCCCAGGTCGTGCGACGCTTCCACCAGATTGCGCGGAATGTGCTCCAGCGCCGCATAGATCGGCAGAAACGCAAACGGCGTGTAAATGTGTGTCAGCGTCAACACCACGGCGAATGGACTGTAGAGCAAGAATTCCAGAGGATGTTTCGTAAGGTGCACATACTGCAGCAAAGTATTCAGCACGCCGTCCGAGCCCAGGATCGTCTTCCACGCGTAGGCCCGCACGAGATAGCTGACCCATAGCGGAATGATAACCAATTGATACAGCAGGTCTTTCTTTCTTCCTGCGCAAAAAGAAAGAAAGTATGCGAGCGGATAGCCCAACAGCAAAGAGAAAATCGTCACCCGTCCGGCAATCCACATGGAGCGCAGCAGCGTCTGCCAGTAGACGTCGACTCGCAATAACTGGCCGTAGTTGGCTAGACTCCACGAATGCACGATAGTCTGCGACGCCGAGACTGACCAGAAGCTGTAGCAGAACATCAGCAAATACGGCACCAGCAGAAATACCGTTACCCACAGCAGGGGAGGCAACGTCACCGCCGCTTTGTAAGCTCGTGAAAACATCAGATTCTTTCCGGAGACTCTCGCACCGGAATTGCATCGGCGGGCGAGAACTCCAGCTCGACATCATTCAGCGCTGCGCCGCTGCCCGGAGTCCGCACTACCAGAACCAACCCGTCGCCGCATTCCACGCGGATCAACTCGGTTGCCCCGTGAAAGGCCTGTTGCCGAACCTTGCCGCGTACACGCACGCTTCCGGCCGTGGGCGTACCAGCATCTACTAAACGCACATTCTCGGGGCGGAGCGAGAACAAAGCAGGACCATCGAGAAGTGCCACCGGCCAATTCAGGGAACCACAGCGCACCGTCCCCGATCGTATTTCACCCTTCAGCAGGTTGGTGTGCCCAATAAACTGCGCCGCGTAAGCGGTTGCCGGCCGGCCATAAATTTCCCGCGGCGTCGCAACCTGTTCCAGTTCGCCGGAGCGCAGCAGGGCGATCCGGTCCGACATCACCATTGCTTCTTCCTGGTCGTGCGTCACGAAAATGAACGAGATGCCAACTTCGCGCTGCAGCGATTTCAATTCCACCTGCATCTGCCGCCGCAGGTTCGCATCCAGAGCCGAGAGCGGCTCATCCAGCAGCAACAAGCGCGGACGATTTACCAGCGCCCGCGCCAGCGCTACTCGCTGCTGCTGCCCTCCGCTGATCTTCGATGGCTTCGATTTCGCGTGCGCCGACATTTTTACTTTCTCCAGCGCTTCCGAAACGCGCGAGGCAATCTCCGCCTCGGGCCGCCCCGCCACGCGCAGCCCGTAGGCCACATTTTGTTCCACGGTGAGGTGTGGAAACAGGGCGTAGTGCTGGAAGACCGTGTTCACGCGGCGACGGTAAGGAGGCTGGCGATCCAGCCGCTCCTCACCCATCCACACCTCGCCCGCGCTCGCAGTCTCAAACCCCGCGATGATCCGCAGCAGCGTCGTCTTACCCGATCCGCTTTCGCCCAGGATGGTGAGAAATTCTCCCTCCGCCACCTCCAGAGAAATATCGCGCAACACCACATTCTTGCCAAAGTGCTTAGCCACATTGCGAATACTTATCAAGGCATGAGCAGGCTTCTCCGCACCAACCTGCGCATTCGCCATTTCGGAAGTGCTCATCGATGTAAAGAAACCGCCGCCGCACCAGAACGAAGGCCGATGCCCAGCCGTGTGAAACAGTGCAACTCGGTACTCGGTACTAGGTACTCGCAACTCGCTACTGTGCCGCCTTCACTTCATTCCAAATCTCGTTGTACTTGGCGCGTCGCGGCACGTTCTGCCAGAAATAAAGCCTCTTCTGGTAGTTATCGACATCGTCCAGATGCAAGCTCTTTACTTCTTGCCTCGTCATGAGTTGCCCTGCCTGCGGATTCGACGGAGTGTATCCCGTCACGTCCGTCACTTTCTTCTGCGTCCGCGCCTCGATCATGTACTCCAGAAATTCGTGAGCCAGATCTTTATTCTCGCTGCCTGCCGTGATCATCAGGTGATCGATCCATCCCGTCGTGTTCTCCTTCGGAATTGTCTCGCCCACCGGGAAGTTGATCTTGCGCAGTTGATTGGTCATCAGCGGCCATCCCATGGAAATCACCACTTCATGATTCTGAAAGAGGTTCGTCAGTTCGCCGCCGGTCGACCACATCTTGCGGATGTTCGGTTTCAACTCCAGCAACTTCTTCTTCACTGCTTCAAGTTGCTCATCTGTCAAGTTATAAAGCTGCGATGGATCGGGCTTGTCATAGCCCAGAACCTGCGCCGCCATGTACACCGTCGAAAGATCGTCCCACACGGAAATCTTTCCCTTCAATTTCGGATCCCAAAGAACGTTCCAGCTATCCGGAGGCTGCGCGAAAGCCGTAGTGTCGTAAATCATCGGGTCCGGCCCCCACATAAACGGAACCCCAAACACCTGGCCCTTCACGCGCACCAGAGGCAGCGAAGTGAGCTGCGGAGACAGTTGCCCGTAGCTCGGAATCTTCGACAAATCCAGCGGAGCCGCCAGTCCAGCCGATGCGATCGAGCCGGCCACGTCGCTCGAGGGCGAGATCACGTCATAGTTGCCGGCGCTGCCGCCGCGCAGCTTGGCCATCAGTTCGTCGCTCGATCCCATGTATGACGCCGACACTTTGCAGTGATGCTGCTCCTCAAAAGCCTTGACGAACGAGGCATCGGCATAGCCTTCCCACACCAGCAGATTCAGCGCGGGCGTTTTCCTGGTGCAAGACCCCGCAAACACGAACAAGATGAGGACACAAAACGGTCTCACTGCCTGCCCCAACTTCATTCGATCCTCCTGATTCCCTCTAGATGCCGAAGCCCGATAGCCGAAGCCCGAAGCCCGCCGCTCAAAACGTCGGCGGCGTATTCACCCACAGCACCCAGGTTTCCACCTGCCCGGGATTGTTCCAGTGATGTTGGGTCGCGCTCTCGAAATAAAAACTGTCTCCAGCCTTCAACCGGTATTCCTCTTTTTCCAGTGTGATCGCCAGTTCCCCGCGCAACACGTAGAGAAACTCTTCGCCCTCGTGCGTGTATGATTCGCCACTACCGGCTTTCGGCGCGACCCGAAACAGATGCGGCTCCATCACCGTGTTGCCCCAGGCCAGCAATTCCATGTGCACGCCGGGTCCTGCTTCAAGCACCTTTCTTTGTTCCGGACGCACCTGCCGGCCGCTGGCTCCGGTCGCGTCGAAAAAATCCAGAATGTTCGTCCTATAAAATCGCGCCAGCTTGCGCAGCGTTCCCACCGACCCGCTCATCTGCGAGCGTTCCAGCGCGCTCAGGAATCCCACCGAAATTCCCACCGCTCGCGCCACCTGAGCCAGCGACAGACGCCGCTTTGCCCGCAACCGCCGCAGATGCGAACCAATCGCTCCCGCATTGCCGCGCGGCGCTGCACTCATCCGCCCTTCGCGCCGCAGCAGTTCCACAATCGCTGCCGCATTCAGTCCACGCACCTTTCGCAGAAAACGTGCCCGCTTCAGCAATTTCACATCATCCGGCGTATACAGCCGATACCTGCTCTCGGTGCGTTTTGGACGCGTCAGCCCCAGGTTCTCCCACGACCGGATCACCGAGGGCGACACGCCCACCCGCCGCGCCACATCTCCGATCTTCAAGCGGGGTTTTGTGTTGGATGATCTCATCCTTCACCGGACCGGCAATGAGAGTTTTCTATCGAGGGGACGCGTTTTTTATCCTTGACAGTCCGCACGCCCCTTCTCTAACCTTGCGGGATTATAGCAAGGTTGTGGGCGGACACAAGCTATAGCTTTCAAAGAAAAATAGCGTCTCCTTCGAGATGCTGGAGGTTCCATGCCGTCACTGCGAGCCCGCTGGAACGGAATTTGTCTGGCAACAATTTGCCTCATCCTCGCCGTCCCTCTTCTTTCCCCCACTTTGCTGGATGCTCAAGGCGCCGCCGGCCGCATTCTGGGCCGCGTTGCCGATCCCACAGGCGCCGTCCTCGCCGGTGCGAAGGTTACTCTGCTGAACGAGGCGACCGGCATCAGCCGCGACACACAAACCACCGATAGTGGCGACTACTCCTTCGTTCAGGTGGTTCCCGGCACCTACACCGTCACCTTTGAGCTGACCGGGTTCAAGAAAAATGTTCAGAAGGGCGTCATCGTTGACGTCAATCAGGTCGTGACCCTCAACTCCATCCTGCAAATCGGCGGTTCGCAGGAGGTTGTGGATGTTACCTCGGAAGCTCCTCAGATCGATACCACCAGCACGCAACTCGGCGCCGTCATCAACGACCGATCGGTAAACGAATTGCCGCTGAACCAGCGCAACACCTATCAGTTCCTGCAGCTGCAGCCGGGCGTGCAAGCTCAGCTCGGATCAAGCGGCAGCCTGTTCGCCGGCACCAGCGATGCCGGATCAGTCTCGGTCAACGGCGGCCGCACCCGCGCCAACAACTTCAGCGTCAACGGCGGCGACGCTAACGACCAGTTCGTGAACACACCTACCATCCAACCCGTTCCCGACGCGGTGGAAGAGTTTCGCGTGATCACGAATACTTTCGACGCCGAGTACGGCCGCAACTCCGGCTCGGTAGTGAACGTGATTACCAAGTCCGGAACCAATGCCTTCCACGGCAATGTCTACGAATACTTCCGCAACACCGTTCTGGACGCGCGCGGCTACCCCGCCCCCTCCACACCGCAACTGAACCAGAACCAGTTCGGCGCCACTTTCGGCGGCCCTATTAAGAAAGACCGCACCTTCTTCTTCCTCTCTTATGAGGCTCGACGCATCCGCGACGGCGTGACTGGACAGTTAGTAAGTGTCCCGACGGGTCAGCCGGCATCAGCAACTGCGCCCGCAACGGGGGAATTCGGCGGCGACTTCTCCGCGGTGGCAGCGAACGAGGGATTCAGTGGAGGCATCTCTTCAACCGACGCTCTGGTGTATCAAGTCTTGAATCAACGGTCTGCGAATGGGGTTAGTTGTCAGAGCGCGATCCAGGCACTCGGCGGCGCGCCCGCGATACCGGGGCAACCATGGGGAGCCATTTTCCCCACGGGCGTCATTCCCTTGGCCTGCCAGGATCCTGTAGCCGCCAACCTCCTTGGACGGTTCGTTCCTCAGGGTCAGAACGGCTTATTTCAGGCCATCCCCGTCGGGACCGATAACGCCGACCAGTTTACCCTCCGCTTCGATCATCGCATCAATGACCGTCAGAACTTCACCGCGTATTACTATTTCAACGATCAACGCCAGCTCCAGCCCTACGACACCTTCGAGCAGGCCGGCGGCAACGTTCCGGGATTCGGCAACTACTACAACCTCCGCAACCAGCAGTACAACTTCAGTCACACCTGGACCATCACCAACGCTCTGGTAAACGAAGCTCACTTCACTTACATGCGTGAAGGCCAGTTGGGATATCTGAAACCACAAACCACCAACCCGGTAACGTCCTCGTGTACCGGATCCGCCGCCCAATACTGCTTTACCGGACTCTCGGATTCGCCCTTCATCCAAAGTACGTTCGGCACGTCCCCCAGGCTCGGCATAACGCCCGGGCTGCCGTCGGGGTTCGAGGGGGTTCCCTACATTCAAATCGCAGGCGGCGCGGAATTCGGAAACAATTGGGAGGGCTTTCTCCCGCAGGTCGGAAATAGCTTTCAATGGGCCGATGGCCTGACTTGGGTGAAAGGCAACCACACCTACAAGTTCGGCGTGGATATCCGCCGCGCCCGCTTCGATCAGTTCTACTACTTCGACGTCAATGGGGATTACACATTCAATAACACCGGCCCGAACGCGATCGTTCCCGGCGACGGCGACAATTATGCCGAGTTCCTGCTCGGGTTGACCGATACCTATCTGCAAGGCTCCGCCCAGCGCGAGGACGTTCGCAGCCTTTCCGTTTATCCGTTCGCGCAAGATAGTTGGAAGATCAGGCCGAACCTGACCCTGAATTATGGTTTGCGCTGGGAATTTACTCCTCCTCCAACCGACATCAGCGGTCACGTCGAAACCTTCCGTCCAGGACAGAATTCCACAGTCTACCCCTGCGGAATCAATCCCAGCGGAAATACGGGAAGCCTCTCCTACTGGCAAGGATTGGGCGTAGCCAATCCCACGTGTGCCAACACCGGTTCAGAGCCCACTGGCTTGGTGGTTCCCGGTGATGCTGGCGTCCCCGCTGGATTGACTTCAACTTATTACAAGGCTTTCGCCCCACGCATTGGCATAGCCTACAGTCCCAACTTCACCAGCGGTCCATGGGCGAAGGTATTCGGCAGCAATGGCAAGACCAGCATTCGCGCGGGCTGGGGTCTTTTCTACAACCCAATCGAAGAGTTGGTCCTGGCCCAGTTCGGAGCCGAACCCCCGTTCGGAGGCAGTACTTCGCTCTCCGATGTCTTTTTCAACACTCCGTTCATAGGTCAGGGCAACTTCACAAATCCTAACCCCTTCGGCGGAATTATTACCCCCGTCAAAGGCCAGTCCACGGATCTGTCCCTGTTTCGCCCGATTCTTCTCTATGGCGAGTTCGGGCCTCACCTGCGCTCCCAGGATACCGCGCAGTACAACCTCACCATCCAGCGCGAGTTAAGCAATAACATGATGTTCCAGATTGGCTACGTCGGATCCCAGGGCCATCGCCTGCTTGTATCTCACGACATCAATCCTTCCACGCCACAAACGTGCCTGGATATCATGAGCGTCGCGGCGGCGAATCCGAATTATGTGAGTTCCTTTGGTTCCAATGCGAACTGCGCCCCAACCTTCGAGGATACGCAGTACATCATTTCGCCCAATGCAGTGGCTCCGCCGGGAGGATTCCACGTTCCATACGGTCCCACTGGCCCCACCGTCATACCGGCCGGCGCCTCGATCGGCTCCGTAGCCCCCAACGGGTTGACCATGGTCGGTCTCCGCCCTTATTCCTCACCAAACTGCAATCCATATACCGGCACGGGTTGCCCGGTGGATGGCATTCCGGTCTTCAACTCGATCTTCGCCGAAGATACCATCGCCAACTCCAACTACAACGCGCTGGAGATGATGCTGCAAAAGCGTTTCTCCCGCGGAGTGCAGTTTCAGGCCGCCTACACCTTCAGCAAGTCGATCGACAACGGTTCCACCTTCGAGGAAACTCTCGACCCATTCAACTTCCGCGCCGGCCGGGCTCTTTCGATCTTCAACTCGAAACAACGCTTCGTAATCAGCTATGACTGGCAACTTCCCATCGCCAAGCGCCAGGGCGTCACTGGCAAGCTGGTCAACGATTGGGAGGTTTCAGGCATCACCCAATTCCAGAGCGGATTTCCCATCCGTATCGATACGACCAATGACAACGAGCTGATCAACAGCTTTTTCTTTCTGGGCACCGAGGCGCCTAGCTTGAATGGCCCGCTGCAAATTCTGAACCCCAAGAAAAATGGCGGCTTCTATCTCAACTACAACCAGTTCTCCGATCCGCCGCTCGGCCAGTTCAACAACGGAACCCAGCGGTCCCTTTGCTGCGGTCCAGGGCTTGAAGAGTGGGACTTCTCGGTTCACAAAAAGATTCCATTCAGCGAGACCCGATATGTCCAGTTCCGCGCGGAGATCTTCAACGTGTTTAATCGCACGAATTACTCGAACCCGGACGGGCACTTTTCGGACGGCGCGACCGGCTTTGGCAAGATCACATCAGCCGGAGATCCCCGGCTCATGCAGTTCGCTTTGAAGTTTTTTTACTAGAATGTAAGGATTAAACTAAGAGACACACCCGGAACGGCCCGCCGTCCCGGCATTCTAATGGCCCGCGGCTTACCAACAAACGCCATCGGCCTGACTTACCCCGGAGACCCTGATGTATCCCGACCTGCAAAAAGAACTCGCCACCTTCGAGCGGCGCACGCCCAAATCCGCCGAAGCGCACAAGAAAAACCTCAAACGCATTCCCCTCGGCGTAGCCAGCAACTATCGCCACTACGAACCCTGGCCCATCTTCGTGAAAGATGCCAGCGGCAGCAAGTTTCGCGACCTCGATGGCAACGAATACATCGACCACAACCTGACGTTCGGCGCGCTCATGGCCGGACATTGCCATCCCGCCGTGATGAAGGCCGTTGAGAAACGCCTCTCCACCGGAACCATGTTCGGCATGCCGCACGACATGGAATGGGAACTCGCGGAAGAAATCTGCAAGCGCTTTCCAGTCGAGATGTGCCGCTTCGGCAACAGCGGCACCGAAGCCACCATGCACGCCATCCGTCTCGCCCGCGCCGCCACCGGTCGCGACAAGATCATAAAATTCGAAGGTGCTTATCACGGACTGCACGATTCCGCCTTAGTCAGCGTCAAGCCTCACGCTCCCGACTTTGGCGATATCGATAATCCCACGTCCGTGCCCGGCGGACTCGGCGTGCCCAAAGGTGCGATCGCCAATGTCGTCGTCGCCACGTTCAACGACATGGCCACGGTCGAGCGCCGTTTCAAAGAGAATTCCGGCGAAATCGCCGCGATTATTCTCGAACCGATCCTTATGAACGTCGGCCTCTGCCTGCCGGAGCCCGGCTTCCTGAGAAGTCTCCGCGACATCGCCACGAAAAATGGCGCTCTGCTCATCTTCGACGAAGTAAAAACCGGCGCGAAACTAGGCTGGGGCGGCGCGAGCGAATACTTCAACGTTCACCCCGACATGATCTGCCTCGCGAAATCAATTGGCGGCGGATTCCCGCTCGCCGCATTCGGCGCCAGCAAATCCGTGATGGACCTCATCTCGCAACACAAGGTCTTCCACGGCGGCACCTACAACACTAATCCGGTTTCGATGGCCGCCGGCCTGGCCACGTTCCGCGAAGTCCTTACGCGAGACAACTACGCCCACGTCGACAAGCTCGGCAAAAAGCTCGCCGACGGATATCGCAAGACCATCGCGAAAGCCGGCCTGCAAGCCTACATCGCTCAAGCCGGAGCCAACGGCGCGCTCATGCTGTATCCCAAAGAAATTCGCAACTACCGCGATTGGATCACCATCGATATCGACCTCTGGCGTCACTACTGGTTCGGCATGGTCAACCGCGGCGTAATGCCGCAACCCTACTGGTGGGACGAACAGTGGACGATCTCGGTCCAGCACACCGACGCGGATATAGACAAGCATCTATCTGCGTTCGACGACATAGCGGCCAGTTTGGCGAAAGCGCAGCAAGAACGCAGCGAGCCGGTCGCTGTGGCGCATTAGAACAAGGGGCCAGGGGTTAGGGATCAGGGATCAGTTTCACGTTGGCCTGCGCAGGCACAACGACTGACCCCTGACCCCTGGCCCCTAAACCCTGATCATGTCCACCACCGCCCAACCCGCCCAGCCCCACCTCATCCGCGCCCTCGGACGCCGCGATCTAGTCCTCCTCTTTGTAGTAGCCGTCTTCAACCTCAACGTAGTCCCCTCTATAGCCGCCAACGGGGGCGTTACCATCTGGCTGTGGATCATCTCCCTCATCCTCTTCTTCTGGCCGCAAGGCATAGCGGTGATCGAGCTAGCCCACCGCTACCCCGGCGAAGGTGGCGTCTACCTCTGGGCGAAAGAAGTCTTCGGCGACTTCCACGGATTCCTCTCCGGCTGGTGCTACTGGACCAACAACATGCTGTACGTGCCGACCGTCATGCTCTACTTCGTCGGCGTCTCCGTCTACGTGCTCGGCCCTGCCCATCATGGGCTGGCAGACAACAAAATCTTTGCCGCCTCTGTCTCTCTCGGGCTGCTCGCTTTCCTAACCCTGCTCAATATTCTCGGCCTCGGCGTCGGCAAGTGGATCAACAACCTCGGCGCCATCGGGACTTTCATCGCCGCCGCCGTCCTCATTGCTCTGGCTGCGGTGCTCTACTCGCGCTTCGGCACCACTATCACCGCCGCCGATTTCAAAATTCCCGCCAACCCGCGCTTCGTTCTCAATTCCTTCGGCGTCATCTGCTTCGGACTGGTCGGGCTCGAACTCGCTTCCGTCATGGGCGACGAAATCCAAGACCCGTCCCGCACTCTTCCCGGCGCGGTTGCCTTGGGAGGCCTGCTCTCCGGTACCCTTTACGTCGCGGCTACGCTCGCCTTGTTGATCTCCGTCGGAAAAGACGTCAACGTGCTGCAAGGCGTGGTGCAAGCGGTTAGCGGGATGGCCGCTCGCGTCGGCATGAACTGGATCACCGTGCCCTTTGCCGTCATGCTCAGTCTCGCCGTCGCCGGCATCGGCTCCGCCTGGACCGGCGGCTGCGCCCGCATCCCCTTCGTCGCCGGCCTCGATTCCTACATGCCCTCCTGGCTCGGCAATGTTCACCCGCGCTACGCCACGCCTTACGCGGCGTTGATCGTCCAGGGCATCGTCTCCGCTGGACTTGTAATGTTGAATTTTGCTGGCGCCGCCGGCGTTCAGGAAACTTTTCAAAAACTTCTCTCACTGGCGGTCGTATTGCAACTCGTGCCCTTCGCCTACATGTTCGGCGCGCTGGTGAAATTCGCAGTGACGCAGCCGGTTCCACGCGGCCGCTATGGCCGCACGACGCTGTTCCTCGCTGGAACCAGCGGATTTCTGACCACGGTCCTCGGCGGCCTGCTCGTATTCTTCCCGGCGCAGCAGATCACGTCGCTGTGGTCCTACGAATTATGGATGGTGGGCGGCACGCTGTTCTTCATCGGCCTGGCCGCATTCTTCTTCTTCGTCTACGGCCGCCACAAGGCAGCGCAACAGATCGGGAAGGGCACGACTTCAGTCGTGCCGTTGGCTGACAAACTTTGATTTTGGGTGGCGCAGCGCTCTTCAGCGCCGCGATAAGAGGCAGCAAGATTGATGGGGCTTTAGCCTGAGATCGTTAGGGATTCGTATCAGGGCACGGCTTCAGCCGTGCCGCCAAAATGCAAAGAAGCACCGGGGGCTTTAGCCCCTGACGTATCTAGGAGGTCGAAATCAATGCCCGGCGGAGTCACAACCGAAATTTCTAAAGACGTTCGCACTTACCAAATGTACATCAACGGCGAATGGACCGCGAGCCAATCCGCAAAGAGATTCCCCGTCTACGATCCTTCCACGGAAGCAGTCATAGCCCAAGTCCCAGACGCCAACGCAGAAGACGTGAACCGCGCCGTAGCCGCCGCCAAAGCCGCATTCGAAGAAGGCCCATGGGCGAACAGTACCGCGCAGGAACGTGGCCGCGTCCTCTTTCGTCTCTCGGAAAAAATCCGCGCCAACCTTCCCGCGCTGGCCGAACTCGAATGCCGCAACACCGGCAAGCCCATCGTCGAAGCCGAATTCGACATCAACGACGCCGCGACGTGTTTCGAATACTACGGCGGCCTCGCCACCAAAGTTGTCGGCTACGTGAACCCCGTTCCCGACAACGCGATGTCGCTCTCGCTTAAGGAGCCGGTGGGCATCGCCGGACAAATCATCCCGTGGAACTATCCACTCCTCATGGCCGCGTGGAAGCTAGCTCCAGCCATCGCGGCAGGCTGCACCTGCGTCCTGAAGCCCGCAGAGCAAACGCCCCTGACCGCTCTGGAATTCGCTAAGCACTTCTCCGCCTGCGGCCTACCCCCGGGTGTGGTCAACATCGTCACCGGTTTCGGAGAAACCTGCGGCGCTCCGCTAGTCCAGCATCCCGACGTGAACAAGATCGCGTTTACCGGCAGCGCCGCGGTCGGCAAGATCATCGTGAAACAGGCCGCCGAAACGGTAAAGCGCGTCACTCTCGAACTCGGCGGCAAGTCACCCAACATCTTCTTCGCCGACGCTGATTTCGAAGCTGCCATCGATGGCGCGCTCTTCGGCGTCTTCATCAATCAAGGCGAAGTCTGCTCCGCCGGAAGCCGCATCCTGGTGCAGAAGTCGATCTATAAAAACTTCGTCGAAGCGATGTCCGAAAAAGCCAAGAAGATCAAGCTAGGCCCGCCACTCGATCGCGAAACCAAGATGGGACCGCTGGTCAGCAAAGAGCAATACGACCGCGTCAACTCCTACATCGAGATCGGCAAGAAAGAAGCCAAGCTAACCTCCGGCGGCGGACGCCCAGAGAAAATGGGTAAAGGCTATTACGCACCGGTCTGGCGCTGACCGGTGTCAAGGGACGGCTCGCCGGCGGCGCGCCGGGCCCCCGGCTCGCCTTTATCGGCGAGCTCGACAGCCTGCGGACCTCGGAGCACCCGCTCGCCGATCCGGTCACCGGGGCGGCCCACAGCTGCGGCCACAACGCCCAGATCGCCGGGATGCTGGGCGCGGCGATCGGATTGAGCGAAGCCGGGATCGCCGGCCACCTCGCCGGCGACATCGTTTTCTTCGCCGTGCCGGCCGAAGAATTCATTGATGTCGAGGAACGCGCCGCCCGCGTCGCGAAAGGCGAAATCGAGTTCATGCTCGGCAAGCCCGAGCTCAGTCGCCAAGGGTCATTTCGACGATATCGACATGGCCATGATGATCCATACCGGCTCGCGCGATGCCGCCGAAACGCGCGCCTTTCTCGCCAAATCGTCGAATGGCGCGCTGGTCAAGCGCATCCGCTTTGTGGGCCGCGCAGCGCATGCCGGCAGCTTGCCGCAGCTCGGGATAAATGCGCTCAACGCGGCGATCATCGCGATGAATGCGATCTCCGCGCAGCGCGAGACTTTCTGGGAGAAGGATACGATCCGGATCCACCCGATCATCACCAAGGGCGGCGATGCGGTCAGCGTCGTGCCGGCCGAGGTCACGATGGAAACCTTTGTCCGCGGCGGCTCGCTCGAGGCGATTGTCGACGCCAATAAAAAGGTCGACCGCTGTCTGCGCGCCGGTGCGATGGCGATGGGCGCCGAGGTCGAGATCCACACGATCCCCGGCTATCTGCCGCAGCGCAACGACGAGCGGCTGGGACAGATCTTCGGCGCCAATGTCGAGAGCTTGTTCGGGCCGGGGCAGTTCCACATCGGCGGGCACCGCACCGGGTCGACCGACATGGGCGATCTCGCGCATTTGATGCCGGTGATCCACCCTTACGTCGTCGCCGCCGAAGGCAAGGCGCACGGCGCCGACTGGCGGATCAACGAGCCCCGGCACGGCTATCTGACGCCGGCCAAGCTGCTGGCGATGACCGCGATCGACCTGCTTCACGGGGATGCGGCCCCGGCGAGGGAAATTCTGGCGCAGTTCAGCCCGGCGATGACCAAGGAGGCCTATCTCGAGTTTCAGCGCGGTCTGTTCCGCACCGAGCGGTTCGCCTACATGGAGGAATGACGTCGGTCGGCTAAAATCGGTTGAGGCGCCAGGGCACGTTGTGCTCTACTTGGCGCCATAGCGCGTGGAACAATTTGTTACGCGGCGGCGCTTCACTTTTGCTGCGTTCAGAAGAAAAATCCTGGCCTGACTGGAATGGCAGCAAGGGCCGCGAGTTAAACAGTCAGGACCAGCCGCCCCGCTCGCGGTGAGCGAGGCAGACCGTGCAACATGCGCAGCTCGGAGGTGCGGAGAATGCCTTTCGACGGAATAGACGCTCTCGATAATCACCCGATCGCTAAACTCGGCGCCGTGGAGCGCATGCTCGCAACCGAGCAGCAATGGTGCAAGGGCCGGTTACGCGATGCCCATGGCCGCCATTGCCTGGTCGGCGCAATCGAGGCGGTCGGCGGCCGGCAGGTGTTGCAGAAGCCCATTCTGCAAGCCGCCAGGGAAGTCAGCGGCAAGCGCTATTGGCGGATCGAATTCTTTAACGATGACCCGCGCACAACGCATGCCGATGTGCTCCAGGTGCTGCGGCGCACGCGGGAAAACATGATCGACGGGATGATCTGCAGCTTTGACCGGCAGCCGCGGCATCGGAGGTGGATTCGCGCCTTGCGCGCCCTGTGCTCGCGGGGCGAGTTTGAGGCTGAGGCGATTTCGCCGGAGAGCAGCGCTCGGTTTTCTCCCGGCGAACCTGTTGCTCTGCGCAGCGAACCGGAAAGCAGCGGACAGACCGGCCGCGTGCTGGAGTTCCAGCACTAAGCTGCCTGCCTACGCTGTCCGCGGATCGGCATTCCCGGGATATGGGAGATCGCCGCCGCCCGAGCCTTGCTTCTCGGGATCGGACGCTGCATTGATTGCCGAGCGCTCGTCGGCAGCAATGGGCAGCGAGAATGCATAGTCTGTGGTCGGATGCGGAAGCCGAGCGGCTGATCGACCACTATGCCGCAGCGGGGGTCGGACGCGACGTCGCGTTGCGCGTCTACACCTCGCGGCTCTTGGGCGGCGAACCGAAGCTGGTGTTGCACGGCGGCGGCAACACCTCGGTCAAGACCGTGATGAAGGACCTTCTGGACGAGGAGGTCGAGGCCCTTTGCGTCAAGGGCAGCGGCTGGGACATGGCGGCGATCGAGCCGGCCGGTCTTCCCGCCGTGAGGCTCGCGCCGCTGCGCAAACTACGCGGACGCGAGGCGCTTTCCGACGAGGAGATGGTGCGGGTGCAGCGCGCCAACTTGCTCGATCCCGGCGCCCCGAACCCCTCGGTCGAGACATTGCTGCACGCCTTCCTGCCGCACAAATATGTCGATCATACCCATTCGACCGCGGTGCTGAGCCTCGCCGACCAGCCCGACGCGGCGGAGCGCTGCGCCGACCTATATGGCCGGCGGATGGGTCTTGTGCCTTACATCATGCCCGGTTTTCTACTCGCCAAAAAAGCCGCGGAGGTCTTCGAGGCTGATCCCGATGTCGAGGGCCTCGTGCTGCTGAAACACGGGATCTTTACGTTCGGCGACACGGCGCAGGAGGCTTATGAGCGCATGATCGCAGCGGTCTCGCTTGCCGAAGGGCGGCTCGCGCACCGCCGCAAGCTCGTGTTTGCCGCGGCACGACTGCCGGCTGCGCTCGCCGGGGCTGCGGAAGTCGCGCCGATCCTGCGCGGCGCCTGCGCGATAGCCGATCCGGCGGGTTCGGGCTCCTACAAGCGCTTGGTCCTCGATTTTCGTTCGAACGCCGCGGTGCTCAATTACGTGAACGGGGCCGAGCTCGGGCGCTACGGCCGCGCCGGCGTGGCAACCCCGGATCACACGATCCGCACCAAGAACTACCCGCTGATCGTGCCGGCCCCGGAGGCGGGTAGGCTCGATGCCTTCAAAGAGGCGGTGCACCAGGCGGTCGCTCGCTTCGTCGCCGACTACCATACTTATTTCGCCCGCCACAACGCGCGCCAAGACTCCGCCAAAGCGCGAGCTCGATCCGATGCCGCGGGTGATCCTCGTGCCGGGGCTCGGCCTTTTCGGGCTCGGGCGCAGCGCTCGGGATGCGCGGATCGCCGCCGACATCGCCCAATCCACTGTCGAGACCATCACCGATGCCGAGGCGATCCTGGCCGTTGCGGCTGCGCAATGCGCCCACGAGGCTGATGAAAAACCTCGGCTACGGGCACGATTACCGTTACGCGCACGATGAGCCGGACGCCTTCGCCGCCGGCGAGCGCTACCTGCCGGACGAGATGCCGGATCGGCGATACTATCGGCCCGTTCCCCGCGGGCTCGAGTTGAAAATCGGCGAGGCGCTCGCCCGGCTGCGGGCGCGGTCCCCGGCGAAAGGCTAAAGCAGTGATCGATCCGAAGCTGTTGCGCGCCGATGCGGACGCCGTGGCGCGCAATCTCGCGCGCCGCGGCTACGTGCTCGATGTGGCCGCGCTCAGCGCGCTGGAGGACAAAGCGCAAGCCTTGGGCTGTAGAGGTCGACCGGCTGCGGGCCGAGCGTAATGCCAACGCCCGGGCCGTCGGAGTGGCCCGGGGGCGCGGTGAGGATGCCGCGGGCCTCATCGCCCGCAGCGAGAGCCTCGCCTCCGAGCTCGACGCGCGCGGAAGCCGAGCTCGGCGCCGTGCAGCAGCAGCTGGAGCAGTGGCAGCTGGGACTGCCGAACCTGCTGCACGCGTCGGGCGCCGACGGGGATGACGCGAGCGCCAACGCCGAGGTGCGCCGCTGGGGTGAGCCGCGAGACTTCGCGTTAGCAATACGTAACTGAGCCTCAAGTAGAAGGCAGCAACA
>CAWBGI010000003.1:0-1069535 GCA_963788225.1 uncultured Acidobacteriaceae bacterium
TTTGCCTAGGGAGGGATGGGGCCTTCTCTGCGCCTCTGCGGTGAAACCTTCTGCCTTTGAATTAGTCCCATCCATGTGCTGAAATAGCGCCTCCATGAAACCCATGCCCGATTCCGTGTCCGCCAGCGACGTTCTCCGCCGCATTCCTTCCGTGGATGAACTGCTCGCCGAGCCGCGTCTGCTTGGGCCTGCGGCTCGCCTGGACCGCGCGCTTATCGTCGAAACCGCGCGTAGCGTCCTCGCTGATTTCCGAGCACGCGTCACAAAGGAAAACAAGAGCGACCTTGGCAGCCTCTCCCCCGCGGAGTTGAACGATCACCTCGTCAACCAAATCATTGCGGATGTTGACCTATTGCTTCGCCCCTCCCTGCGCCCCGTGATCAACGCCACCGGTGTCATCCTGCACACCAATCTCGGCCGCGCGCCGCTCTCCACCGAAGCCGCCGACCACATCCGCGCCGCCGCAACCCATTACACCAACCTCGAATACGATTTGGAGGCGGGCACGCGCGGCACTCGCGACGTCCATACCGCGCGTTTGCTCGCGCGCTTGGCCGGAGCCGAATCCGCCGTCGTGGTCAACAATAACGCCGCTGCAGTTTTTCTGGTCCTCGCCGCGCTGGCTCGCGGCGGCGAGGTCATCGTCTCGCGCGGAGAGCTCATCGAAATCGGCGACGGGTTCCGCATCCCCGACATCATGGCCGAAAGCGGCGCCGCGCTTCGCGAAGTCGGCACCACCAACCGCACGCGCCTCGCCGACTATGAGCGCGCCATCAACGACCGCACGCGCATGCTGCTTCGTGTGCACCGCTCGAATTTCAGCATGGCGGGATTTACAGCGCAGCCCTCGCTCGCCGAACTGGTTGAGCTCGGCCTCCGCGTTTCACTCCCGGTCTATGAAGACCTGGGCTCAGGTTGTCTGGTGGATTTGTCGGCCAGTGGGATCGCCGAGCCGCTCGTCCGCGACAGTTTCACCGCGGGCGTCTCCGTCGCGTCATTCAGCGGAGATAAGCTGCTCGGCGGTCCTCAAGCAGGAATCATTGCGGGAAGCCGTGACCTGGTCGCACGCATTCGCCGCCATCCTATGTTCCGCGCCCTGCGCGTGGATAAGCTCACCATCGCCGCGCTGGAGGCCACCCTGCTCGCCTATCTCCGCGGACCGGGCGCAACTGCGGGCCACTCCGAAATTCCAATATTGAACATGATCCGCGCCAACGCCGAAGAAATCGCCCTGCGCGCTGATAGATTTCTACAACTGCTGCGCTCCACCGTTCCCGTGAACGCCGCCCGCTTCGAATTCCGTGACTCCGAATCGGTCGTCGGCGGAGGCTCAACGCCCGGCCAGCAACTCCCCACACGCGTAATCGCAATTCACGGCAACAAATACTCTGCTGCTGAACTTGAAGAGCGTCTGCGCCGCGCCCCGCTAGGCATCCCCGTAATCGCCCGAGTCGAAAACGAGGCCCTCCTCCTCGACCTCCGCACCGTTTTCCCCGGCCAGGAATCTGTGCTAGCCGAAACCCTCGCTTCCGCCCTCGCTCCCTAATCTCAGCTGGGCATGGGCACACGCAGTCATCCTGAATGCATCCGGCCAGGATGCTTGAAGTATCTGCATGTCCTGAATGAATATCGTGAAGGGTGGCCGCCACGTTTCAAGTGGTAGCCCATTCAACGTAGCCCCTACGGATTCGCATCCCCCATCAACTTCCTCACCGGCTGATTATCCGCATACACCTGCCACACCGCGATCAACCCGTCCCGCACCACGGCCTTCCACGCCGCCGGAATCTCCCAAAAGTTCTTCTTCTCCAATTTCCCATCCGCCGAATACGTCCCCCGCGCCGACCCAAGCACAGCCACCGTGTTCCCCTTTGCAAAAATCTCCTCATGGGAAACTTTGTAGTCTGGGATCATCTGGTGATACATGCGCCATCCGGTGCGCATCATCTCCCGCCCCGAAAATCGCGCCCCCAGGGCATCAACGAACAAGTGATCCTCGGTCATCGCCGCCGCGATCGCGTCCACGTTCCCCGAATTAATCCTCTCAATGAAATCCAAAACCACTTCGACCGGGTCCTTTTCCGCCATTTCGTCCTCCACTTCGGCGCATTCTAGCACTGCCCCCCTTCCTTGACTTTGCCGAAACCGCCCCACTAGACTCAAGTCCTCTGCGCCCCGCAGATCTTTCCAGGGAGCCTTTCAATTGGGCAAGGTCATCACTCTCGGTGTCACCGGCGCATCCGGAGCGGCGCTCGCCCGGGCAGCCCTGCGCCTGCTCGAGGCCGACGCTAGCGTCTCTCGCATCCATCTCGTTGTCAGCGAAGCCGGCCAACGCCTTATCGCTCAGGAATTGGGAATCATCGCCACCGATGCCCGGCAACTTCCTGCCCTGCTCAGCGGCGTCAACGTGCAAAAAACTGAACTGCTCTCCAACAAGGACATCGGTGCGTCCATCGCCTCCGGCAGCTACACCGTGGACGGCATGATTGTGCTCCCGTGTTCCGCGGGCACGCTCGCCTCAATCGCCAATGGCACCAGCGACGACCTGCTCGCTCGCGCCGCCGATGTTTGCCTCAAGGAGCGCCGCCCGCTGGTACTCTGCCTGCGCGAAACCCCGCTCAATCGAGTGCATCTATCAAACATGCTCCGCGCCCAAGAAGCGGGAGCGGTCATCATGCCGGTAGTACCCGCGTTTTATTACGCTCCGCAAACTATCGATGACCTCATCGAGCAATTCGTCTGCCGCGCCCTATCTCAACTGGGCCTGCCCCAGAAGCACCAGTATCGTTGGGAAGGCGGCAATACGAAGTCCCGCGTAAGGCAAGCATGATGATTCTGGATCTCCCTCATGGTTTTCTCAGCGACCTCTGCGCACTCTGCGTCAAAAGGTTTCCCTCTTAAATGACTCCCACCCGCCTCCGCACCGTGCTCGAAATGGTCAAATTCGAGCACTCCATTTTCGCCCTGCCCTTCGCGCTCACCGCCGCGCTTCTCGCCGCGCGCACCGCTCACGCGCAGACGGGAGCCCCGCCCTGGCCCACCTGGCAGCAACTCGCCTGGATCGTTGTCGCCATGGTCGGCGCGCGTTCCTTCGCCATGACCATCAATCGAATCGCCGACGTCCGCTACGACGCCGAGAATCCCCGCACCCGCAACCGCGCGCTGGTAACCGGCGCTCTCTCCGTTCGCTTCGCCTGGGCATTCACTTGGCTTGCCGCCGCATTCTTGATATTCGCCGCATGGCGACTCAACCGCCTCGCGCTCGAACTTTCCCCTGTCGCGCTTGCCGTACTTTTCTTTTATTCCTACACCAAGCGCTTCACTTCCTGGTCTCATTTGGTACTGGGTTTCTGCCTTGGCATCTCCCCCGCCGCCGCATGGATTGCCATCGCCGGGTCGCTCGACCTGCGCATGTTGATCCTCTGCGCCGCGGTCACTCTCTGGGTCGGCGGCTTCGACGTCCTCTACGCCTGCCAGGACGTTGACTTTGATCGCCGCGCGGGTCTCTTCAGCATCCCGCGCCGCTTCGGCATCCCGCGCGCTTTGCTCATTTCCCGCGCCATGCACGTTGTGATGATCGCCCTGCTCGCCTGGCTCGCTGCGCGCTTCGCTCTGCCCTGGCCCGCCTGGATCGGAATCGCTGTCGTTGCCGCCATGCTCATTTGGGAGCACTCGCTGGTCTCCGCCACTGACCTCAGTCGCCTGAATGCTGCGTTTTTCACCATAAACGGCTATATTAGTGTGTCGTTCTTTCTATTCTGGGGCGCCGCTGTGTGGGTGTCTCCGTCCTAAACAAACACGACATGGCCGAACTCCAAATCACCGACCCGCGGCTCAGGCCCATCGCCGCCAAAGTCATGGCCGGCGAACGCCTCACTGCCTCCGACGGCATCACTCTCTATCGCTCGCCCGATCTTCTCGCCGTAGGCTGGCTAGCCAACCACGTCCGCGAAGCGCGCCACGGCGACATCTGCTACTTCAACGTCAATCGTCACATCAATCCCACCAACATCTGCGTGGCCCATTGCAAACTCTGCGCCTTTGGACGCGACCCCAACGCCCCCGGGGCCTACAATTTTGCTCTCGATGAAATTTGGCAGCGCGCCGAGGAGGGCGTCCGCGCCGGAGCCACCGAGTTCCACATGGTCGGTGGCCTCCATCCCGATCTGCCCTTTGAATATTTTCTGGACATGATTCGCGGCCTCAAGCAGCGTTGCCCCACCATCCACCTGAAAGCCTTCACCATGGTGGAGGTCGGCTACTTCTCCCGCATCGCCAAGCTCAGCATTCGTGACACACTCCTAGCCCTTAAGGAAGCCGGAGTTGATTCGCTTCCCGGCGGCGGCGCTGAGATTTTCAACCCGCGCGTCCGCCGAGTGATCTGCGACCACAAGACTTCCGGCCAGCAGTGGCTGGAAATCGCGCGCACCGCGCATGAAATCGGCCTGCGCTCCAATGCCACCATGCTCTACGGCCATATCGAAAACGAAGAAGAGCGCGTCGAGCATCTCCTCCTCCTCCGCGAATTGCAGGACGAAACACACGGTTTCCAGACTTTCATCCCGCTCGCGTTCCATCCGGAAAATACCGCGCTTGCGCATCTGCCCAAGCCAACGGGCTTTGACGACCTTCGCGCCATCGCCGTCTCACGCTTGCTGCTCGATAATTTCGATCACATCAAGGCTTACTGGGTCATGCTCACTCCGCGCATCGCGCAAATTGCGCTCCGCTTCGGTGCAGACGACATTGACGGCACCATCATCGAAGAAAAAATTTATCACGACGCCGGAGCCACCACCGAGCAGTTCACTCCGCGCAGCGAACTCGTGCGACTCATCCGCGCCGCGGGACGCACCCCCGTCGAGCGCGACACCCTGTATCGCCCGGTCATTCGCACCGCGCCCGTGCCCGATCTTCCCGCGGCCGGCCCGGGCTTCGTCCCCTCAACCACTCTCACTCTGAATGTCTAATTTGCACCCACACGAATTGATGGCACATCCAACTTTCGAGGAGGAAAATCAAAATGATTCGCAAAGCATCGGCAATCTGGAAAGGCAATCTCAAGGAAGGCAAAGGCTCCATCTCCACCGACAGCGGAGTCCTGAAGAACACCCAATATTCCTTCGCCACGCGTTTTGAAAACGGTGTAGGCACCAACCCCGAAGAGCTGATCGCCGCGGCGCACGCCGGCTGTTTCACCATGGCGCTCTCCGGCCAGCTCGGCGCCGCGGGCATCACCGCCGAGAGCCTGGAGACCACCGCCTCTCTCAGCCTGGAGAAACTCGAAGCCGGATGGACCATCACCAAAATCCATCTGGACGTCACCGCGCGCATTCCCGGCGGCGACCAAGCCGCCTTCGACAAGGCCGCGAAAAACGCCGAGACTGGCTGCCCCGTCTCGCGCGTTCTCAAGGCCGAAATCACCATGACCGCCAAACTAATCACCGAGCGCTCCACCAGCGCTTAGTCGCGGACACGAAAGACCGCCGCCGTCAGCGAACTGTTGATTCGTGCTTTCGTAGGGACCACCTTCAAGTGGTCCGCGCATTGGGGTCTGATTTCGTCGCTGTGGGTTTGCGACCCGGCCGCTCCGGCATCACTCTAATCTTCATCTCATTTTATTCGGAGGGATTTTCATGAAAGCCATCGTCGTCCACGAATTTGGCGCCCCGGAAGTAATGAAGCTCGAAGAAATCCCAAAGCCCGCTCCCGGCCCGGGCCAACTCCTCGTCCGCATAAAAGCAGCGGGCATCAATCCCGCCGATACCTACATGCGCACCGGCACCTACGCCCGCAAGCCCGCGCTACCCTACACGCCCGGATTTGACGGTGCCGGAACAGTGGAATCCATCGGCGCAAATGTTTCTGGCTGGAAGGCCAACGACCGCGTGTATCTCAATGCCAGCGCGCCCGGCACTTACGCCGAATATATTGTCGTCGAGGCCGCCAACGCGCACCCTCTTCCCGAGCGCATCGCTTTTGCCCAGGGCGCTGGTCTCCATGTCCCCTACGCCACCGCCTATCGCTCCCTTTTCCAACTCGCCCATGCGCGCCCCAACGATTGGCTGCTCGTCCACGGAGCCAGCGGAGGCGTCGGCATCGCCGCCGTGCAATTCGCGCGCGCCGCGGGCCTGCGCGTCATCGGCACCGCCGGCACCGACCGCGGACGCGAACTCGTCGCCAAGGAAGGCGCCCACTACGTGCTCGATCACCGCTCACCCGACATGGCTGCGCGTGTAGCCGAAATCACCGGCAACCATGGCGCCGACATCATTGTCGAAATGCTCGCCAACGTTAATCTCGGGGCCGACTTGAAAATGTTAGCGATGCGCGGCCGCGTCGTCGTCGTCGGCAGCCGCGGCGACGTCCAAATCACTCCGCGTGACATCATGTCCAAGGAGAGCGCCATCCTCGCAGTCCTTCTCTGGAATGTTTCTCCCGACGAAATGGCTTCCATACACGCCGCCATCGCCGCCGGCCTTGAAAACGGCACGTTGCGCCCGGTCGTTGGCAAAGAATTGCCGCTCGCCGAAGCCTCGCGCGCCCACAAAGAAGTTCTCAAGCCCGGCGCTTACGGCAAAATCGTCCTCATTCCATAGTTCTTGCACGTAGAATTATTTGTGGACCTAATTTTCTGCGGTCAGAAAAATATTCGTCGAAGAATATCAAGGGTCGTCATCCCAAATTCCGCCTCAGCGGGGTGAAGGATCTGCTTTTCGCCCTAGATTTTCCGGCACACTCCGAACTTACCTCCCCCGTTGATCACGATTTCGCCGGCGTCTCTTTGCCGCTCACTTTGGGCGTGGACGTCTCCTCAAGCGCCGGAGCCGGTGTCTTTGTAACCAGTCCTCCTCCATTCCCAAAGAATCGCATCGCTGTCGCCGCCAATCCCTCAAACGCGCCCCCGCCATTACCTCCGCTGGCCACCAGCACGTCCGGAACGAATTTTGCTTTTCCTTCTGACAACGCGGTCACCACATTGACTATGGCTGTGGCATTTGACCCCAGCGCCTCCACCTGCGCCCGGTATCCGCGTGCGCGTGCCAGCCCAACCGCCTCAACCTCCGCTCCCCTTGCCGCGCCGGTCTGACGGATGAACTCCGCCTCGCCCGTCGCTTCCGCCACGCGCGCATCGGCATTGTTCTTCTTGATGTCCACACCCACCTTTGACCGCGCCAAATCTGCCTGCATGTCCGCCGTACCCTTGGCCTGTTCCATCTCGATCCGTTGGTCCTGCGCGGATTTCTGTTTCTTAAAAGTTTCAATCTCCTGATTGGCAATCTCGCGATGCGTGAGGACCGTGACCATGTCCTCGGGCAGGATCACGTCCTGAATGTACACGCCCTTCGTTTCCACCTGGTATTGCTCCAATTGCTCGCGAATATGTGAGAACGCCTCCTCCTGCACCTGCCTCCTTGTTTCGATGAATCGAATCGCGGGCATGCTCTGCAGACTGTCGCGGAAGTGATTCCCCACCGCCGCCTGCAGCACCTCGTTCACCAGGTTCTTCATTGTGCCCACCATGGAAATCACTCGCGGGGCCTTGGTGTCCGGCACATGGATCTGCACCTGCAAGTCAATCTTGAAAATAAATCCTTCGCGGCTCTTGGCTACGATCTGCTGGAGCTGCGCGTCCAGTTGATGTGCGTCGGAGACGGCATCCGCCCAGTTCAAATTCAATATCGCCGTCGGCACAATCTCCGCCTCGTAGCAGCGCGGATTCAGCGGATATTTGCCCGTGCGCAACGGCTCTTGCCAGATTCCGCGATGTCCCGGTCGCACCAACGAACCAAATTTAAATCCCTCGCCCGAAGTGTCAATCGTCGCCAGGCCCACATAAGCCTTGATGACCGCCACCTGTCCCTGTTTCACCATCAGCATGGGCACCATCTCCACGCCCACCAGGAACGGGTTCAGCGCATACGCTCCATACATGAGCGGATCGTGCTGCAACCCGATGTGGCCCCCGGAATCCAGGAATGCCTGGAAGTCCTGATAGTTGTTGTGCAATTTGTTTTTGCTTCCCAGAAGAGACTCGATAATGTGCGCGTCGCTGGCCTCCCCCCTCTCCAGTTCCGCAATGTCGTCGTATCCCCCAAGCCGCGTGGCAATGTCGCCCGAAGGAAGAGGATCGCCTTCATATGTGGTCACCACGCCAACCACATCCACCATGGCAGCATCCTTCCCCTGTTGTGGCTTGGGTTCAATGCGCACCAGCTCAAGCTGTTCCGTTCTCAAGCCAAGTGCAGGAGCCGAAAGTTCTCCGCCTCGCCCCATCTTCGCGCGTAGCTCCGGCGAAATCGGCAGACCGTAAACACGGCTCTTGGTGATCACCAGAAATCCCACCGGGTGAACTGGCACAAGAGATCCCGGCGGCAGCACGGGACGCTGCGCGCCCTTCTGTCCGCCATTCATCACAAAGCTGCGCAGGTTTCCAAAATTGGCGAACTCTTTCTTGTACACCGCCGACTTTGCTCCGATTGGCAGCGGTTGCCCGACCTGCGCGATCACCACGCCGATCTCTCCGGCCGGGACTTGCACCCACGGGTGTTTATTCACGGAATAAACCAGCCAGGTCTTCCATCGCAGTCCGGCCATCAGCAATTCGGCCTGGTAACCGGCTTCGCCCTCGAACGCGACTGGGCTGTCTTTGGTCAGTTTTTTCAATCCAAACCGCTTCGTGACCAGCCCGACTTCCGTCGGCCCGATCCGGTGCAGCGATTGAACAACGAAAACTACGGCCACTACGATCGCCACGCCTACCCAAGGATGTTGGACAATCAGATCGAAAAGAGACATATGTGCCTCGCGGCCAGGAACCGAACATCTTGTTGGTTCAAAGGAATCTTTTTTCCTGGATTATTTTCTGGAATCGACCCGATGCTGCGCCCGCTCGCCAAATAAGTCAACATCATGACTAGTACTCAGCCGAAAGTCCCACAGAATCAATGCGAGGCAAAATCCGTCCGAAAAAACATCCATTTTTCCTTTACAGATTCCTTATATGAATTTTAATGCAATGCACAAGGGTCGTCCTGATTTCTGATGGGTGGCGCGTTCACAACTACGACTTACTGGTACGCAAGTGGACCGCGCCTCGTGCGGCCATGTTCAAAATCTTTCCGGAAAAGTAAGCACCCACTAAATTGGCTAGGAGAGTAAACTAACGCTTGTTTGATTCCTGACCCGTGAGCCCGCATCTATGTTTGACTTGAATATCCCAGAAATCGGTTATTGGCCGGCCTACCTCGCTCTGGCGTTCGTCACTGCATATTTTATTCTCGTGGCGCTGTTCCTGCGCATCCCTGGCTACAAGCATGTCTCTGTTCCTGCTTACGATCCTCCAGCAGGTGGCTCTCCAGCTGTTGCGGCTTGGCTCCTCGAACGAGGCAAGTTGCCACGCGCCATGGCTGCCGCCCTGGTGAACATGGCTGCCAAGGGCTGTGTGGAAATTGATCTGACCGATGACCTTGTCACCGTTACTCAGCTCGCAATGGAATTCGATGCGCGGCTCGAACCGGAAGAGGACGCTCTCGTACGGTCATTATTTGACGGCTGCGACTATTTTGAATTCGATCAATCGACGCCCGAGCTTGCCAAAGCCGAAGAATCATTCCGCTGGGCTCTGCTCAACAGAGGTTTTCTATCATCCCATTCCGGATTGTCCATCCCCGCATGGACCGTCTCCGGTCTCGCAATCCTTTTCACGCTCATTCAGGGAAAATACTCGGTCACGCGTCTCTCGAGCTATTTGGCAGTTGCCCTTCTCATGGCCGGGATTTGCTTCATCATTGCTGTTCGCACTTTGTCCGGTCCGATCGAGAAAATCGCCAGTCGTTTTCCGGGAAGTATTGCGCCACGGCGGCCATGGACTGGAGCAGACACCAGACCTTTTATTCTCCTGGCCGTGGCCATGGGCGGAGTTTTGGTGCTCGCGTATACAACCTCAGCTGTCGCAGCGCTTCTCATCACTGCATTTCTAGTCGTCAACGCCGCTTTTTACTTTGCGCTGCACGGACCGACTCCTGCGGGAAGGAAAATGCTCGCTCAACTGAATGACTACAAGAAGTTCATCTCCGAAGTGGATGCCGACGCCATCAGCCGTGTGAACCCTGCATCGTGCGTACCCGACAAACTCGATGCCAAGGACGCTTATACTATCGCCTTCCAACTGAATCTAGGCTGGGGAGAACAGTTCGTCACTTCCATCGCTGGCGTCGTTGAATTGTCCCAACGTCTTGAAAAGACAGACGACGACAACGACGACGACCTCAGTCTTACTCAATAGATCTCCAGGTCGCATGAATGGGTCACAAAACTAACAACGCAGATTATCGGCGATGGGGAAATTGCCAAGCTTTCCTCGCCCCCTCATTGACACCACCACGCCCCGCCTTATAATGATTCCTGCGGCATTTCCCCAGCCCAGACCAGCTCGTTAACGCGTCAACGAGCTGCCAGCCGCAAACTCAACCTGGGATCACTTTGAATGTGGAATCTCCATAACCTCGCCGCGCTCTTCTGGCTCTGGCAAAATCCCATCTCTGATTATTGGCGGCGCCAGACCGATCCCCACACCAATCCGTTCCGCGGACTTTACCAAGCCAACGGTTTCGATCTGGCCATCATGATTCCGTATTTTCTGGTGCTGATCGTTCTGGCGCTCTACGGCCTGCACCGCTATTGGCTCGTCTATTACTATTTCAAATATCGCCAGAACGTCCCCGGCCCGCCCGCCGAAGTCACCGAATGGCCGCGCGTCACGGTCCAGCTCCCCATCTTTAACGAGCGCTATGTCATTGAGCGCCTCGTCGAGGCTGTCTCGCTATTCGATTATCCGCGTGAACTGCTCGACGTGCAGGTCCTTGACGATTCCACTGACGAAACGCGCGAAATTGCACGCTCTTGTGTTGAACGGTTCCAGGCTTTGGGCCTTCCCATTCATTATCTGCACCGAGCCAACCGCGAAGGCTACAAGGCAGGCGCGCTCGCCGAAGGATTGAAGACCGCGAAGGGCGAATTCGTCGCCATCTTCGATGCGGATTTCATCCCCTCGCCCGATTTTCTCCGCCGCACAATTCCGTATTTCCTTAGTCCCGAATCCGAGCCCGGCAAGAACGCGAAAATCGCCATGGTCCAGACGCGGTGGACCTACCTCAACGCCGACTATTCCTTGCTCACGGAAGTCGAACACATTCTTCTTGACGGCCACTTCATCGTCGAGCATGGTGCCCGCTCCCGCCGCGGCACCTTTTTCAATTTCAACGGCACTGCCGGAGTGTGGCGCCGCACTGTCATCGACGATGCTGGCGGTTGGCAACACGACACGCTCACCGAAGACACGGATCTCTCTTATCGTGCCCAGCTGCGCGGCTGGCAGTTCCTCTATCTCCCCGAGATTGAGTGCTTGTCCGAGCTACCCGTGGAAATGAACTCCTTCAAAACGCAGCAGGCGCGCTGGGCCAAGGGCCTCATGCAGACTGCAAAAAAGATTCTTCCGCGTGTGCTGCGCTCCGATGAACCATGGCATGTGAAAGCCGAAGCGTTTTTCCATCTCACCGCCAACATCAGCTATCCCTTGATGGTGGTTCTTTCCACCATGCTCTTGCCCGCGATGATCGTGCGCTTCTACCAGGGCACCTTTCAGATGTTGGTGATTGATCTTCCGTTGTTCCTGGCGTCCACCTGCTCGATTTCCAGTTTTTATCTCGTGTCACAGCGCTGCCTGCATCCCAAAACCTGGAAGCGGACGTTCCTTTACATGCCTTTCGTGATGGCCGTGGGCATCGGAATCTCTATCCGCAACGCAGTCGCAGTAATTGAGGCCATCGTTGGCAAGAAATCGGCGTTTGCGCGCACGCCAAAATACCGTATTGAGTCCCGCCGAACTCTGGAAAGTGTGAACGGACCGAGCGGAGCAGAAACAATCAGCAATGGGGCAACCGCGGCGCCTGAAGCGACTACGACCTGGGCCAGGAAATCCTATCGCAATCGAGGCGGCTGGCTGCCCTATACCGAAATCGCCCTTGGAATTTATTTTGCCGCCACGGTCGTCTACGCTTTCCAAAACGAAAACTATGCCACCATCCCCTTCCTGCTTCTGTTCGTCTGGGGTTACCTCTACACCGGCTGCATGTCATTGGGTCAGGCCTATTTCGAGCGCCTCCGCTTCGGAGCCTTGCGCCCTCCCGCCGAGCCTCGCCCCGCAGCCTCAGGCGCCCCCGGCTTCTAAGCCCACTCCGCATTCTCCGTGCTAACTCTGTGCTCTCTGCTTTGATAGCCTCTGTCTTTCCACGAAATTTCCAACACACTCCCCGCGTATTCCTATACGGGGTGCCAAACATGCTCAGCAATAAAACCCGCAATCTTTCTCTAGCAATCACCATTGCTGCCCTATCCACAAGCTTCGCCTTCCAACGCCCACAAACTCCTCCCCCCAACCGCGACCTCGAACTCTCCGTCCGCGGCGACATGTTCGCCGGTTTTGCTGGTGACTCGGCTGCCCTCGACCGCGCCATGAAAGCCTGCGATGACGCCCTAGCCCGCGACCCCAAGAATCCTCCGGCCCTTGCTTGGCACGCCACCGGAGTTTATTTCCGTTCCGGGCTGGCATTCCGTTCCGGCGACATCGCAACTGGAACCCAACTTCTCGCTCAAGCTCGAAAGGAAATGGATGAAGGCGTAGCGCTTCGTCCTGACGGTGTGGAAGTTCTTATCCCGCGCGCCACTGTTCTTCAGTCTCAAGCGGCGCACATCCCTGATCCGGAAACCGCTCGCCGAGTTCTGCAATTTTCCACCAACGATTTTGAAAAAATCCTCAAGCTCCAAGCCGATGATTTTGCAAATCTCACCGTCCACTCGCGCGGCGAACTTCTGGGCGGCCTCGCGGAGGGCTGGAACGGTCTGGGCGACACAGAAAAGGCGCGCGCCTACTTAACGCGCATCACCAAGGAGCTGCCAAAAACCCCCTACGCTGAGAAAGCAGCCGCAGCCCTGGCCGCGAATCCTCTCCCACGCCCCATGGGCATCACCTGTATAGGTTGTCATGTGAATTACAACAAGAAGTAAGAACAGAATCTGCCCAGCTCGATGCGATCATCAACTGCGCTTTTTTCGATTCCTCTCCACTTTCTCCGCGCCCCCTCTGTGCGCGGAGCCTGCCCTGAGCGGAGTCGAAGGGCGCCTCTGCGGTAAAGCTTTTGTCTTTGTCTTTCTCTTCTCTCCCTCCCCCAATAACTCCGCCTGCAATTTCTTCGTCAACTTCGCAAACACCAACTCTCGCGCCGTCCTCAGCAGTCGCTCCACTTCCGCCCTCGGCAACGCCCCCTCTTCCTCCATCGCCACCCACATCGCCCGAGCCATATACGGCGCCGGAATGATCCCCTGCCTCTCCACCAATTCCGCGAACTCTTCCGGCCCGGTCTTAAACGACAGCCACACCCGAGCGGGTTCCATGGGCATCACTGCAAACATCTTCCCCCCGACCTTGAACACCAGGTCAATTTCCCACTGCACGTGCTCGGAAACGTTCGGCAGCGACAGACAGTATTTCCGCACCCATTCGATGTTCATGCCTCAAGGCCTACCTCAACAGGCCCCTCCTGTCCAACGAGCCGCTCATGTTTAACCTCATTTTGATGTGCAGAATTTCTCAAACCGCGCTATATTATGATGTTCAGCCTGTTGAACATCATATGTAGGCGGCCCAGCGTCCCTCCGTCGCCTGAATAAAGGGGTAAAATACACATTATGGGCACGGAAATCATAAACAATCAGCGCCTTCTGGACGAAACCGAAATTCACGAGTGGATTGAGTCTTTCGACGAGGTTCTCCGGGACAGTGGCCCCGAAGTCGCCATCCAGATTCTTCAGCGTCTGCGCGCGCACGCCCGGGGCGCGGGAGTGCATGTCCCTTTCACGGCGCGTACCCCCTACGTCAACACCATTCCCGTCCACCAGCAGCCTTTCTTCCCTGGTGATCAGGAAATGGAGCGCCGCATCAAGAGCCTGGTCCGCTGGAACGCGCTGGCCATGGTCGTCCGCGCCAACCGCGTTGAACATGGCATCGGCGGTCACATCTCCACCTACGCTTCCCAGGCTACGCTTTTCGAGATTGGCTTCAATCATTTTTTCCGCGCGCGCACCGAAGATTTTGAGGGCGACTCGGTATATTTCCAAGGGCACGCTTCTCCCGGTGTATATGCCCGCGCCTTCCTTGAAGGGCGCCTGTCAGCCGCGCAGCTTGAGAATTTTCGCCGTGAACTGAAGCCCGGCGGTGGCCTTTCTTCTTATCCGCACCCCTGGTTGATGCCCGATCTCTGGGAATTCCCCACCGTTTCCATGGGACTCGGCCCCATCATGGCCATTTATCAGGCTCGTTTCAGCCGCTACCTGGAAGATCGCGGCATCAAGCCGGTTACGGATTCAAAGGTCTGGGCATTCATCGGCGATGGCGAAACCGACGAACCGGAAAGCCTCGGCGCCATCACCCTGGCCTCGCGCGAAAAGCTCGACAATCTTATATTTGTCGTGAATTGCAATTTGCAGCGCCTTGACGGTCCTGTCCGCGGCAATGGTCAGATCATCCAGGAACTCGAAGCCGCTTTCCGCGGCGCAGGCTGGAACGTCATCAAAGTCATGTGGGGAAGCGACTGGGATCCTCTTTTTGAGCAGGATACCGACGGCACCCTTGTCCGCCGCATGGGCGAAATGCTCGATGGTGAGGCGCAAAAACTCGTCGTCGAATCCGGCGCTTACATCCGCGAGCACTTTTTTGGCAGCGACCCGGCTCTGCTGAAAATGATTGAAGGCATGTCCGATGACTCGCTCCGCCGCATGCGCCTTGGCGGCCACGATCCGAAAAAAGTTTACGCCGCCTACAAAGCCGCCGTGGATCACCGCGGATCGCCCACGGTCATTCTCGCCCGCACCATCAAAGGCTACGGCCTGGGCGAAGCCGGCGAAGGCCGCAACATTTCTCATCAACAGAAAAAATTGAACGAAGACGAGCTGCGCGAGTTCCGCTCCCGCTTCGGCATCCCGCTCAACGATGACGACGTCGCCGAAACTCCTTTCTACCGCCCGCCCGACGACAGCCCTGAAGTTCAATACCTCAAGGCCCGTCGCGCTGAACTCGGCGGCTATGTCCCCAAGCGCGCCGTCCGCGCCAAGCCACTCGTCGCCGACCACGAGGAGCTTTTCAAGGAATTCGCCGAAGGCAGCGAGGGCCGCGAAGTTTCCACCACCATGGTCTTCGTCCGCATGCTCAACAAAATGATGCGCGACCCCGAAATCGGCAAGCTGGTCGTCCCCATTGTTCCAGACGAGGCCCGCACCTTCGGCATGGAATCCCTCTTCCGCCAGGTCGGAATCTACTCCCACAAGGGTCAGCTCTACGATCCCGTCGACGTCCACACGCTTCTCTATTACAAGGAGGCCAAAGACGGCCAAATTCTCGAAGAGGGCATCACCGAGGCCGGCTCGGTTTCGTCCTTCATCGCCGCGGGAACTGCCTATGCCAACCTCGGCATCAACATGATCCCCTTCTTCATTTTTTATTCCATGTTCGGATTTCAACGCATCGCCGATCTCATCTGGGCTGCCGCGGACAGCCGTTGCCGGGGATTTCTTCTCGGGGGCACTTCCGGCCGCACCACTCTCGCCGGCGAAGGTCTGCAGCATCAGGACGGCAACAGCCACGTGTTGGCTCTGCCGGTCCCCAATCTTCTCGCCTACGACCCGGCATTCGCCTATGAAGTCGCGGTCATCATTCAAGACGGGATCCGCCGCATGTACAAGGAAGGCGAAAGCATCTTCTACTACATCACCGTGATGAATGAACCCTACGCCATGCCGGCAATGCCCGAAGGTTCGCGTGAGGGAATCCTCAAGGGCATGTATCTTCTGCGTCCATCGGAAAACAAAAAATCAAAGCTCCGTGCGCAACTCTTCGGCAGCGGAGCGATCTTGCTGGAAGCGCTTCATGCCCAGGAAATTCTCGATTCGCAATTCGGCGTCGCTGCCGATGTCTGGAGCGTCACCAGTTACAAGCAGCTTTACAACGACGGCCTCGACACCGACCGCTGGAACATGCTCCATCCCGGGGAAACTCCACGCGTCCCTTACGTCACGCAATCCCTGGCCGGCACCGAAGGCCCGCTGATCGCCGCCTCCGATTATTTGAAGGCGCTCCCCAATATGATCGGCAAGTGGACTCCGCGCCGCTTCGTCTCGCTGGGCACCGACGGGTTCGGTCGCAGCGAAAGCCGCGCCTCGCTCCGCGATTTCTTTGAGGTGGACGCCCGCTTCATCGCCTACGCCACCCTGGTCGAGTTGATGCACGAAGGAAAGGTCAAACCGGAGCTCGTCCAAAAAGCCGTCAAAGACCTGGACATCAATCTCGATAAGCCCAACCCGCGCACCACATAGTCCTTGTAGCTCAGGTCGCAGTGAAGACCTGAGGATGCTCGTAGCCGATCGCGCAAATGTGCCTGGCAACGGCGCCGATCCGGCGTGCTCCCAGTGCGTCCGGAGCTTGCCCTGAGCCCGCCGAAGGCTGCCTCTGCGGTGAATCTTTTCGTTTTTTCTCCTTCTCCCCTAGGGAACTTTTTCCCTCTAATCGGCGTATTCCTATTCATCGGTCCCAAGGGGTCGCGCCCATGTACACACTCTGGCAGGACGTCAAGTTCGCCTTCCGCACTCTCGCCCGCAATCCCGGCTTCACTGCCGTAGCGGTGCTCACTCTCTCGCTCGGCATTGGCTTAAACGCCACCGTCTTCACGCTCGCGAACGCTGTCCTATACAAGAATCTTCCCTTCCGCGACAGCGAACGCATCCTTTACATCTCCAGCATCAATCGCACCAACAGCGAAACCGACGACGTCTCTTACCCCGATTTTCTCGACTACCGCTCACAGGTGAAGTCGTTCGATGCCATGGCCGCCTTCACGGGCTACAACGCCGATATCAGCGACACCTCCAGCAACGCGCAGCGCTATCGGGGCACTCAGGTCTCTTCGCAAACATTTCCCATGATCGGCCAGCGGCCCGTCGCCGGCCGTGATTTTCTCCCCGAAGACGAACGTTCCGGGGCGGCTCCTGTCGCCATCATCTCTTACGGCCTCTGGGAAAATCGCTATGCCAAGAATCCCGCCATCATTGGCCAATCCATTCGCGTTAACGAAAAACCTGCTGTGATCATCGGGATCATGCCTCATGGTTTTCAATTCCCCGGTGACACCGATGTGTGGACGCCGCTCGTCCAGACCGCGGACATGCAGAAGCGGGAGAGTCGCGATTACACTCTCATCGGCCGCCTCGCCATCGGATCCAAATTGTCCAACGCAAGCGCGGAGATGGAAACCTTCTCTCGCCGTCTGGCCGCGGCCTATCCCGCGTCGAACAAGGACTGGAGCGTCCGCGTCCAGACCTTCAATGATTTCTTCAACGGCGGCCCCATCAAAGTAGTTTTCGGCGCCATGCTGGGTGCAGTGGGATTCGTCCTCCTCATCGCCTGCGCCAATGTCGCCAATTTACTGCTCGGCCGCGCCGTCGGACGGTCGCGTGAGATCTCCATTCGCTCCGCCCTGGGCGCCAGTCGTTGGCGGGTTATCCGCCAGTTGCTGGTCGAAAGCGTCATCCTCAGCATCGCCGGAGGCGCGCTGGGCTGGCTGGCCGCAATCTGGGGAATTCGTACATTCGACGCGGCGGTGATCCCCAATGGCAAGCCCGCGTTCATTCAATTCACGGTGGACTACCGCGTCATCCTCTACGTTGCTGCAGTCACCCTCGGCACCGGAATTCTCTTCGGACTGGCCCCCGCGCTCCGCCTCTCCAAGCTGGACATCAACGCCGCGCTCAAGGATGGCGGTCACGGCTCGAGCATCCTGCGCGGAAAATTCCTTTCCGCGCTGCTGGTGGTCACTGAAATGGCGCTGGCGGTCGTGCTTTTGGCGGGTGCGGGCCTGATGATCCGCAGCTTCTTGAAAATGTACAACGCGCCCGTCGGCGTGCAGGCCGATAACGTCCTCACCATGCGCATGCTCCTGCGCGACACCAACTATTCCGTGCCCGACGGCGTGGTCACGTTTCATCAGCGCCTGCACGAGCGCCTGGCCGCTCTTCCGGGAGTCGAATGTGTCGCCATCGCGACGAACTTGCCGGCCGGCGGCACCATGCGCTTTCCCTATGAGCTGGAAGAAAAGCCTCCTGTGGACGTGCGCAAGCGCCCGCAAACCGACGCCATCGTCGTCAGTCCGGGCTATTTCGACGTGATGAAAGTCCGCCCGCAGTTTGGCCGCACCTTCACGGAAGCGGATGGTGTCTCAGGCTTTCCCGTGGCCATCCTGAACAAGAGTTTTGCCGACACTTTCTTTCCGAATGAGGACGCGCTCGGCAAGCGCCTCCGCATCGTCAACGCTCCAGTTGGCTCGAAAGCCGGAACTCCTGCCACGCCGCAGGCCTGGCTTACTGTCGTCGGCGTCGTTCCCGACATCATCCAGAACGATCTCGGCAAGGGTCAGCGCGACCCCATCATCTACATGCCATTTCGCCAGTTGCCCATGCGCGGCATGTCGGTTGTTGCCCGCACCCGCGTTCCACCCGCCACGCTCGGTGACGCCTTCCGTCGCGAAGTGAAATTCCTCGACGCGGATTTGCCCGTGTTCAATTTGCGCACGCTCGATGATTTCCTGGCGCAGCGCAATTGGCCCTGGCGGGTATTCGGCACCATGTTTGCAATTTTTGCCGCCACCGCCCTGCTGCTCGCTTCGGTCGGACTCTACGCCGTCATCGCGCATTCCGTCAGCCAGCGCACTCAGGAAATCGGCATCCGGATGGCGCTCGGCGCCAGTGGAGCAAGAGTTCTGCGCTTGATCTTCATGCAGGGCATGCGCCAACTCGTCGCCGGATTGCTCTTCGGTCTGGCCGCCGCCTTCGGAGTCACTCGCGTCCTCAGCACACTCCTCGTAGGTATCTCGCCTACCGACCCGGTGACGTTCGCTTCCGTCGCTTTCATCTTGACCCTGGCAGGCGTCCTTGGCTGCATGATCCCCGCCCGCCGCGCCATCCGCGTCGATCCGGTCGTGGCTTTACGTCATGAATAACGCCCTCCACCACGATTAGCGGTCTCCTGTACCGCCGGGCTCCCGCCCGGCGCATTTCTTCCTTAGTGCAGTCCTGTAACCCGCCCCTATCGCTTTCTTTTCGATCTTTTCATTTCTTCCATCACAAATTTCCAATTTGAAATTCCTCCTCACTATCTCTATGTATGGGTTCTAGAAATTTCTCCCGACATGATTTCAAAACGAACTCATAACGACTAAGAACTTCGCGCGAACTCTCTGCCTCCCTCGCATTCCGTTGTTGAGATAATAATTTTCCCGGAGGTGCCAATGGGATCACTCTGGTTTGATATCCGGTTTGCTGCTCGCACGCTTGCGAAAAATCCAGGCTTCACGGTCATCGTGGTCCTTACCCTCGCCCTCGGCATCGGCGCCAACACCGCAATCTTCAGCATGGTCAATGCGGTTTTGCTTCGCCCGCTCCCCGTTCACGACCCGCAGCAAATTGTCGCTGTTGCCATCCAACAGCAGGATGCCCCCATAGGCTCCTCAGGCTTTTCCTACCCCGAATTCAGTGATTTTCAAGATCAATCCGCCAAGGTAATTGACTTGTTTGGCAGCGCGATGGATCTTGTGGATCTCAGCGCGGATGAAAGGGCGGAACAGATCGGTGTTTCCTTCGTAACAGGGAATTATTTCCCGGCTCTTGGCGTGAAGCCTGTCCTCGGTCGTCTGATCCTTCCTCACGAAGCGGAGACTTTCGGCGAAGAGCCAGTTCTTGTTTTGGGCCACTCGTATTGGCAAAGAAGATTTGGGAGCGACCCTGGCGTGTTGGGTAAACGTGTTCGCGTGAATGGCAGGGTGGCGACGATTGTCGGCGTAGTGCCCAAGGAATTCGGTGGCATGTACTCAGTTTTTGAGATGGATGGTTATTTGCCTCTGAGCGCGGTTCCTGCACTGGAATCGAGGCCCCGATATCAAGTGGATCGCAACTCAAGGCAGATTTTAGCTTTCGGCAGGCTCAAGCAGGGAGCGACTCTCACCGATGCTCAGAATCTGGTTAATGTGGTCAGTGGCCGGATCTCAGAACAATACCCCGCAACTGATAAGGGATTCATTGTGAAGATCGTCCCAGAAAGACTCGCTCGCCCTCAGCCATATGCAAATAATGGCTTCCTCCTGATCGGAAGCCTCTTTCTAGTCTTTGCCGGGCTCGTCCTGCTGATCGCCTGCACAAATGTTATGAACATCCTTTTCACGCGTGCGTCAGGACGTCAGGGCGAAATGGCAGTCCGCGCGGCTTTGGGAGCAAGCCGAATGCGCCTTGTTCGTCACATGCTCGTGGAAGGATTTCTTCTAGCGACGCTCGGGGCTTTGGGGGGAATTGGACTGGCCCAAGTTGCAACCAGCTTGGCCCGATTAATTCATGTGCCGAATCTTTCGATTCGGCTCGACTTCAGCTTCGATTGGCGTGTCTATACGTGTGCCATCGTTGCCGCTGCATTCGCGGGGCTTTCTTCGAGTTTAACCCCGGCATTGCGCGCCTCCCGCGCCGATCTGAACAGAGTCCTCCATGACGGCGCAAGAGGCGGCTCCCAAGGAAAGACGCGCCAGCGAGTTTACGGCGACCTCGTCGTCGCCCAAGTCGCTTTTTCCGTGATGCTCCTAATCGTTGCAGGTCTTTTCGTTCGCAGCCTCGGTCGAGCTCAAGGAATCTATTTGGGTTTCGATCCCAACAACGTCCTGAATGTAATTACGGATACTCATGACCCCGGATACGATCAGGCTCGGTCGGTGAATTTTTACCGCGAACTGGAAACTCGGATCCGGGCGTTACCCGGCGTGCAGTCGGCCAGCCTGGCTTCTAGCATTCCCATCGGGTATTTCCCGAGCAAGTCGCAGGTTCACATCGAAGGATAGTCCGCAAGCGCGGACCAGCAAGTTCCTCCGGTTTTAGTGAATCACGTGAACGCCAGCTATTTCGACACGATGAGAGTCCCGTTGCTCCGCGGTCGTGCCTTCCGAGCTTCCGACGACGTGACATCTCCCATGGTTGCGATTGTGAATCAGACCATGGCGCGGAAATTCTGGCCTGGCCAAGATCCTCTCGGCAAGCGATTCAGCATGCAAAGCTTGTCAGGACCATTCAACACGGTCGTGGGCATTACCCAGGATGGCAAATACACGACTGTCACGGAAGACCCCCAGCCATACTTCTATGTTCCGCTGAAACAGAACTACGTCTCGCGCCAGGTCTTGCAGATTCGCTCGACCGTCCCGCCGGAATCGCTCGTTTTACTGGTGCAACAGCAAATCAACTCGTTTGCAGGCGAGGTGCCCATCCTGAATGTTCAAACGATGAAAGAGTCACTTGCTGGCGGCACTGGTTTTTTCACGTTCCGGCTCATCGCCTCTCTGGCTTCTCTCATGGGAGTGATTGGCCTGATCCTGGCCGTAGTTGGCGTCTACGGCGTCGTTTCATTTTCCGTGAGCCAGCGCACTCGTGAGATCGGAATCCGGACGGCGCTCGGTGCAAGTCCATCAAACATCTTCGGACTTATTTTCGGGCGCGGATTCAAACTGGTGACTATCGGAGTTCTCGCGGGTGTGGCTGCAGCATGGGGGCTCACTCGAACCATGTCGCACCTGTTGGTGGGAATCAGCGCGAGTGATGCGTTTACATTTGTTGGCGTGTCATTGCTTCTTACAGTAGTGGCATTGTTGGCGTGCTACATCCCTGCGCGGCGCGCCATGCGAGTAGATCCCATTGCGGCTTTGAAATGCGAATAGCTCCTTACGGTGCGCTGGGAAGTAAAGGATGCGGAGAACACCAGCATTCGAATCAAAACAAGTAGCGAAATTCCCCTGACCCCAAATATATTTTTTCAAGTTTCGGCAGATTTCTCTTGACGGCAATTACTGTAATTGCTAACTTGAATTGAAAGCTAGGCCTCCAGTTTTACCCGCTCGGATCAGTTCCGCAGTGCCCCGTGAAAGTTCGCGTGACCGCTTGAAATGACAAGGAACTCAAATGAAATGAGGAGCTTAAATGAGAACGCCCATAAGTCTTTTTGAATGATATTCATTGGACGATCGCTGCCCATAACTCGTTTAGAATGATATTCATACGAAATCGATGGGGGAGGGGGAGGGCAGCAACGCCAAGGTTAACTTGAAGACCTTGGCTACCTATGGACATCCCCAATTGGTCCGGACACCCAGTAAAGCTGGTCGGAATGCCATGTAGGAGTCGCAGCTTTGAATCCGACAACCGCTTCGCTATCATCCGGCGTCCCGTAGAATTGCAGCATCGAGGTGAGCAATGAAGCGTGCAGACATATTTAGCAGAACACGAACAGGCGCATTAACCGCGCTCGCGGCGGTAATCGCGCTGATCGCGATGGCTGCGCCGGCGCGCGCGCAAATTCGTCAGCGCGAGCCCAACTCGGAATACGCCGCGCGGCGTGAACGCCTGCGTGCGCAAGTCGACGCGCCCGTGGTGATTTTCGGCTACACAGGAAGGGAGAGCGCCAGCGAAGCCTACGTCTTCAACCAGGACACGAATTTTTATTATTTGACAGGACACAACGAAGAAGGCGCCGCGCTGCTGATCATCCCGAATGGCGCAGCGGCAAAAGGTTGGACTGGCTCCAATGAAGTTTTCTATCTTCCTCCGCGCAACCCCGCCCTCGAGCGATGGAACGGCCCTCGCATCGGCCCGGACGATCCCGGCGCACACGAAAAAACCGGATTCGCCGAGGTTCGCCAATTCTCCGCACTCGTCGCGGACTTGAAAACTCTCGCCAAGAACCATTCCACGCTTTACACGCTGTTGCCCGGCCGCAACGATGCGGGTTATCCGCATTTGCAAAATTGGACGGACTGGCTGGCCAAGAACGATCCTGACGTCAAGCTCGTGCAAATCGCGCCAAAGATTGGGGCGCTCCGGCAGATCAAATCGCAAACGGAAATCGCACTGCTCACACGCGCCATCGAGCTTTCCGTGGACGCGCATCTGGCCGCGATGAAAATGATGTCTCCGGGCTTGATGGAATATCAGGTTGCCGCGCGAATGCTGGAAATCCATCAAGCGGGCGGATGCGAAACCGAAGCCTATGCGCCCATCGTCGGCGCGGGATTTAATTCCACTGTACTGCATTACGACAAGGTCGGGGCGCGCATCGAAGATGGCGACATCGTGGTTCTCGATGTCGGCGGACAATTCTCCGGCTACACCGCGGACATTACGCGCACGCTTCCTGCCAACGGCAAATACACTTCGCGCCAGCGCGAAATCTACGATGTCGTTTACGGCGCGCAACAGGCCGCTCTTGCCGTCGTCAAGCCTGGCGCGCATTTTGGCGGCGCGGGCGGCTTGCAACAAATCGCGCGCGATTACATGGACGCCCACGGCAAAGATTTGCACGGCGCGCCGCTCGGAAAATATTTCATCCACGGGCTGGGCCACCATCTCGGACTGGACGTGCACGACGCCGGCGATCCCGGCAGAACGCTCGAACCCGGAATGGTAATCACCATCGAGCCGGGTATTTACATCCCGGAAGAAAAAATCGGCGTGCGCATCGAAGACGACGTGCTGGTCACCGAAACCGGCTACAAGTTGCTCACCGAGCGGCTGCCGCGCAGCGCCGATGATGTTGAAAAAATGATGGCCCAGGGAAAGTCGGGTTCGCGCTAGGCATTGCCCCGGCGCGTTGACCGCGCCCGCGAAGCGCCGCTATAATGAAGATTCACGTTGCGCGCCGCTCCCCGCGGTGGCCCAACGGCAAAACAGCCGGCTTCATTGCCTGCCGTTTGACCCCGAAAGAGAGAATCAGGAGCCAGCGAACATGGTAAAGGCGACTCAACTGCGCCCCGGAATGATCGTCGTGCACGACGGCGAACTGTACACCGTTTTCAGCGTGGACCACCGCACACCGGGCAACAAGCGCGGCTCCATGCAGACCAAGATGCGCAACCTGCGCACCGGAAATATTATTGACTACCGGTTCCGCGCGGAAGAATTTCTGGAGCGCGCCGTGGTGGACGAAATCGAGTACCAGTATTTGTACACGGACTGGCGACGGCTACCACTTTATGAACACGGAAAATTACGAGCAGATTTCACTGACGCCTGAAATTCGTCGGAGACGCCGCGTATTATTTGAAGGGCGACATGAACGTGGAGATCGAGTTTTACGAGGGCAAGCCCATTGGCGTCGCGTTGCCCGACACGGTTGACCTGCAAGTGATCGAGACCGAACCCACTCTGCAAAAAGCCACCGCCAGCGCGGTAATGAAGCCCGCGAAACTGGAGACCGGGCTGACCATCAACGTGCCGCCGTTCATAAACAACGGCGATAAAATTAAGGTGGATACAACGGAAGCGCGGTACATTCAGCGCGCTCAGTAGATTTGTCGCGGGGAATTACTCAAGGAAACTTATCTCAACAGCTCTTCTTCGGCCAGGGTCATTTCACGCAGGCCCGGCGCAACTTGCAGCAGATTTTCCAGCTCATTCACCAGTTGACGGTCCCACCATCCGCGTTTGCACTCCTCGCGCAAAATCGCAAAGGCTTCCTGGTGTGAAAGCGCCACGCGATAGGGCCGCTGCGTGGTGAGCGCGTCGAACACATCCACCACTTGCAGGATGCGCGCGGTAAGGGGGATTTCGTCGCCGCCCAAATGATCGGGATATCCGGTTCCGTCGCGATGCTCGTGATGGTGGCGAATAATGGGCAGCACCATGCGGAAGGATTTCAGCGGCGCGCAGATACGTTCGCCCACCACCGGATGCGTTTCCATTACTTTGCGTTCCTGTTCGTCGAGCGGCCCGGCCTTGAGCAGGATTTGTTCCGGGACGGCGACCTTGCCGATGTCGTGGACGATGCCCGCGCGGCGCAGAGCCACACGCTGGTCTTCGGGTAATCCCAGTTGCGCGGCAAGCGCCGCGGAATATCGCGACAGGCGGTCGCAGTGACCTTCGGTGTAAGGATCTTTGGCCTCGATGCTGCGCGCCAGCATGAAGAGCACAGTTTCGGCGCTTTCCAGCTCATCGGTGAATCGCTTCAGTTTGAGCAGCGAGCGCACGCGGGCCATCAGCTCTTCGCGGCGCAGCGGCTTGTGGATGAAGTCGTCCGCGCCGCTTTCGATGCCCTCGACGCGGCTTTCCGGATCGACCAGTCCGGTGATGAGCACCACGGGAACCAGGCGGGTTTCGGCGCGCGACTTGATCTCGCGGCAGACGGCGAAGCCGTTGCGCCCGGGCATGAGCACGTCCATCAGTACTAGATCCACGGAATGAACCGCCAGCGCTTCGAGAGCGCGGTCGCCGTCTTCAGCGCAGATGACCCGGTAGCCCTGCGCGCGCAGCATGAATTCCAGCGCTTCGCGCACCTCCTGGTTGTCATCAGCGAGCAAGATTGTTTGCGGTGTTTCCGAAGACGACAAAACTTACCCCCCTGCAAATCCGGCAAACTCAATTGAAGTTCGTGTTCGGGACTAGTACCTTGAAAAACAATCCCTTTGACCCGAAGGGTGGGGAAACAAAGCTAGCAACCATCGCCGGACGTGTCAAGCAATACGAATGAAAATTTATTGCGCGATTGGAAACAATTTGCAGAGCGATAGGAAAACTATAATTCACTCCGACCGGGTTGAGATAAATGGGCACTCGTCCCACTGCAGTCCATTTGCCCTTTAGCGTCCGCAATCATAGATATGAACGTATATAGAAATATGGTAAATACTCAAGCACTTTTACCACTACGAATAATTGATCCGAACTGAGCCCTAATTCAAGGCCTAGGAGTTTTCCACTCGGATTGCAGTAGCTCGTAAAGGGAAATGATTCGGCCGCGGCCTGGGACTTCTTCTTCGCTCACGAATTGAAATCCAAACTTTTGAAGAATATGTTCAGAGATGGCGTGGCCCTTTTCCACGTCCGCGAAAATGCTGGGAAGCTGAAGGCGATTGAATCCAAAATCGAGGAAGGCTTTGGAGGCTTCCGAGGCGAGGCCCCGCCCCCAATAGGGGCGCGCAAAGTAATAAGCGAGATATTTCCTTTGGTCATTCCCGGGCGCGCTGAGGCCACAGCATCCAATGTATTTCCCATCTTCTTTGAAGACGGTTGCCCATAATCCATAAGTCTCGCTGGGATTTCCGAGATACCCACTTCGGAAACGTTTCACGGATTCGTAGATGGACCATGCTCTTCCGCCTACATAGCGGCGGACTTCGGGGTCGGTGTGCATGGCGATGAAGGCTTCTTCGTCTTCAATATGGTGAGAGCGGAAGAGGAGGCGAGGTGTTTCGAGGGAAAGCATGGTGGTGGGCAGTGGTTGAGACTGAACTACCTCCGCGACAATTTCAAGTGGAGGCAATTCCCCAGAAATAGCCTCAGGGCCATCGGCGCACAATGCGGGCCGCTGCGCCATAAGCAATTGGTGAATCATCCTAGGGGCAGCGCGCTGATTGCTTGCTGCGGTTGGGAGCGGCTGTTAGAATTGTGGATTCTTTTACCGCTCGGAAACAATCCAATGCTGTAGAGACAGGTGTGCAATGCCGCCGGAAATGCCCGCGCGGCAAGGATTTACGGGAGGGTGGCTTGGCGACGACTGAATCCAGCAAATACGACCTGGCGATTATTGGAAGCGGGCCCGGAGGGTATGTGACGGCGATCCGCGCGGGGGAATGGGGTTTGAAGACGGTCGTGATCGAGAAAGACGGTTACCTGGGCGGGACGTGCCTGCACGTGGGATGCATCCCGACCAAGGTACTGCTGCACACCGCCGATATTTTGGACGAACTGCAACATGCCAGCGATTTTGGGATTGAGGTGAAGGATTTCAAGCTGGACTGGAAAGCGGTGCTGGCGCGCAAAACCCGGATTGTGAACAAGCATGCCAAGGGCATCGAGTTTCTATTCAAGAAAAACAAAGTGGATTCCGTGACAGGCTGGGGGCGGATCGCGGGGCCGGGGCGCGTGTCGGTGGAGAAAGATGGCCAGACCACGGAAATTACGGCGAAAAACATCATGTTGGCGACCGGCTCGTCGGCGCGGTCGCTGCCCGGCGTGAATATCGACGGAAAGACGATTTTGAGCAATATCGAAATTCTGGAACTGCCGGCGGTGCCGAAATCGTTGGTGGTGGTGGGGGCGGGGGCGGTGGGAGTGGAATTCGCGTCCATGTTTCGCGCCTTTGGGACCGAGGTGACAATTCTGGAAATGCTGCCGCGGGTTGTGCCGGTGGAAGACGAAGAGATTTCCGCGGCACTGGACAAAGCATTCCGGAAAAAAGGAATACAGATTCAGACGGGAGCGAAGGTGCAAGGAGTGGCGACGGATGCCAAGGGCGCGACGGTGACCTACACCGATTCAGAGGGAAAGACGCAGAAAATTACGGCGGAAAAAATATTGATCGCGGTCGGGCGCGCGCCGAAGACGGAAAATGTGGGACTGGAGAAAACGAAGGCAAGAATCGAGCGAGGATTTGTTCACGTGGGTCCGTATATGGAGACGGATGAACCCGGGCTGTATGCCATTGGGGACATTGTCGCGGGGATGCCGCAACTGGCGCACGCCGCCTCGATGGAGGGCATCACGGCCTTGGCGAAGATTTCCGGCAAGGTTTCCATGCCACCGCTGGACCGCACGCGGATTCCGGGCGCTACGTATTGTGAGCCGCAGATTGGGTCGGTGGGCCTGACGGAAAAGGCGGCGCGGGATGCAGGTTATAGCGTGAAGATTGGGAAATTCCCGTTTATCGGGAACAGCAAGGCCGCGATTCTGGGACAGCACGACGGATTTATTAAAGTGGTGGCCGAAGAAAAATATGGTGAGATTTTGGGGGTGCACATCATCGGGCCGCTGGCCACCGAAATTCTGGGGGAAGCGGTGACGGCGCTGCAACTGGAAGCTACCGTGGACGACATGATGGCCATGGTGCATGCGCATCCGACAGTGTGGGAGGGATTGGGCGATGCGTTTGCGGCGGTGCGCGGGTGGCAGATCAATATGTAACGGTTTGAAATTGGTCCAGGGGCCCAACGCCCCCTTGTTCACCATCTAAGGTCGCGGCTAATGCCGCGAACCACAAAACGAAATGCGATACGGCCTAATGGATGGACGTATAAAACGGAGCAATTGAATTGCAAGAATGCGCAGTAGTTGATCTGGGGTTGATTGGATATGAGGCGGCGTGGGCGCTGCAACGGCGCGTTGTGGGTGCGCGCAAACTGGCGCTTGTGCCGGATGTATTGTTGCAGTGTGAGCATCCCCACGTGATCACGCTCGGACGCAACGGGCGGCGTGAGAATTTGTTGGCTCCCGAGCCGCTGCTGCGGCAAATGGGTGTGGAATTTCAATCGACCAACCGTGGCGGGGACATTACCTATCATGGGCCGGGCCAACTGGTGGCTTATCCGATTCTGAATTTGGCAGAAATTCGGCGCGATGTGGGGTGGTACGTGCGGCAGTTGGAAAAGGCCATGATTCGGGTGACGGCGGAATATGGAATTGTGGCCGGGCGGCGCGAGGGACGGACGGGTGTTTGGGTGGACGTGGTCGAGCCGGACGGCGCGCGGTCGGAAGAAAAATTGGGCGCGATTGGAGTGCATATTAGCCGCTGGGTGACTTCGCACGGGCTGGCGTATAACGTGACGACCGACTTGCGGTACTTCGATTTGATTGTGCCGTGTGGGATCGCGGATAAACGGGCGACTTCGCTCGAACGGTTGCTGGGGCGGCGGGTGGAAATGAAGAGCGTGAAGGAGCAGATGGCGCGGCACTTGGGGGAATGTTTTGGGCGCGCAATGCGCGGGATGGAGATTGCGGAGTTGGAAGAGATGCTTGTGGCGGCGGAAGTGGCGGTTTCTGCGTAAAAAAATCAAAAGCAGAGGCTTCACCGCCCTTCGGCTACGCTCCCTTCGGCGGGCTCAGGGCTGGCAGGGTAAACTCCGGCACAGAGGACGCAGAGGTTGCACGGAGACTTGGGGGGATTGAGTTAAACTGAACGGCGACATCCAGGACTGAGCAGTAAAACAAGCAAAAGAGTGGCCGGAGCGCCGGCGACAAGGAACGCATGGAAAGTTCGCTGACACGAAAACAATTCCAGGAGCTGTACTACTACATGAGGCTCAACCGGTCGCTGGAAGACCGGCTGGTGAATTTATTCAAGCAGAACAAGGTGGTCGGCGGGCTATACGGCAGCCTGGGACAGGAAGCGACCTCAGTGGGCACGGCGTATGCGTTGGGGCCGGGCGACTGGATCGCGCCCATGATCCGGAACGTCGGCGCGCTGCTGGTGCGTGGATATCCTCCGCGCGATATCTTGACGCAGTACATGGGGCGGTACACCTCGCCCACGCTCGGGAAAGACGGCACCAGCCACTTTGGCGATTTGAAAGTGCGGCACGTGGTGTCTCCGATTTCGATGCTGGGCGATTTGATTCCGGTGATGACCGGAGTGGCCATGGCCGGGAAATATTTGGGGCAGAAGATTGTGGCCATGACCTGGATTGGCGACGGAGGAACTTCCACTGGCGCGTTTCACGAGGGAATGAATCTCGCGGCGGTGCAGAAGGCTCCTTTTGTATTGGTCATCGAGAATAACCAGTGGGCCTACTCGACCCCCGTGAGCCGGCAGGTGCCGTTGCGGGATTTAGCCGACCGCGCCAAGGCCTATGGAATTGCGAGCTATATTGTGGAAGGGAACGACGTGGTCGCGGTGTACGAGACTACGCGGAAAGCCGTGGAGCAGTGCCGCGCGGGCGATGGGCCGGTGATTATCGAATCGAAGACCATGCGCATGCGCGGGCACGCGCAGCACGATCCGGCGGAATATGTGCCCAGGGAAATGTTTGAGTACTGGAAGAAGCGCGATCCGCTGGAGCTCTATATAAAATATCTGGACGAAAACAAATTGTGGGACGCGAAAACGCGCGCGGAAATTGAGGCGCGGATTGACCGCGAATTGACGGAAGACCTGGCGGTTGCCGAGAGCGCACCGTTCCCCCCTCCGGAATTGGCGACGCAGGGCGTGTACTGTGACGGGTGCCACACGATTGAAGCGCAATGGAAGCGGCCGAAGGAAGAGGTGATGCCGCCGAAGTCGAGCGTGGAGCCGACGTGGAAAATGGTGAACGCGGGCGGTATGGCCAGCGGAGAGGCTCGGGTGGTGGCCGCCGCGGAGGAACGGGCGGCGCAAGGGAATGGGTCGCGGCCTCCGGCGGCGAAGAAGAATTCGCCCAAGAGCGCACAAAAAATGAAAGTGAGCGGCAAGAAGAACCCGGCGCGAAAGGTGCGGGTCTGACCATGGCGAAAAACACAGGCGCCCCCGCAAAGGGGAACGGCTCGGCGGGTGAGAAGACCCAAACCACTTTTCTGGAGGCCATTCGGCAGGCGCTGATTGAGGAGATGGACCGCGATCCTTCCGTGGTGATGATTGGCGAAGACATCGGCGTGTATGGCGGCGCGTTCAAAGTGACCGCAGGGCTGCTGGAGCGGTTCGGATGGGAGCGGATCATAGATACGCCCATCAGCGAGACGGCCATCATCGGCGCGGCGGTGGGAATGGCCTACCAGGGACTGCGGCCCGTGGCGGAGATGCAGTTCATCGATTTCATCGCCTGCTGCTTCAACCAGCTCACGAATTTCGCGGCCAAGTCGCATTACCGCTGGGGCGCCCCGGTACCGATGGTGGTGCGCGGACCATCGGGCGGAGGTGTCCACGGCGGTCCGTTCCATTCGCAGAACCCGGAGATGTATTTCGCGCACACGCCCGGACTGAAGGTGGTGTATCCCGCAACGGCGTATGACGCGAAGGGGCTGCTCAAGTCGGCGATCCGCGATAACAACCCGGTGCTTTTTTTTGAGCACAAATTTTTGTACCGGCGGATCAAGGAAGAGCTGCCGGAGGAGGAATATCTGGTGCCGCTGGGAAAGGCGGCAGTGAAGCGCGAGGGACGCGACCTTACTCTGATTAGTTATGCGGCGTCGCTGCACACCTCGCTCGAGGCGGCGGAGACGCTGGCGCGCGAGGGGATCGAGTGCGAAGTGATTGACCTGCGCACGATTATGCCGCTGGACAAGGAAACGATTCTGGCCAGCGTCGCCAAGACCAACAAAATTTTGGTGGTGCACGAAGACACGCGGACGGGCGGGGTGGCGGGGGAGATCGCGGCGGTTGTGTGCGAGGACGCGTTTGAAGATTTGGACGGGCCGATCCTGCGCGTAACTTCGCTCGATACTCCGGTGCCGTATTCGCCACCGCTCGAGGAGCGCTTTCTGCCCAATGCCGAAAAGGTGGTTGCCGCGGCGCGGGAACTGGCGCGATATTAGTTGTTGAAGATTATATTTACCGAACGTAAATGAGGTTTGCGTCCCAGACAGGAGAAACACATGGCCGTTGACGTCATCATGCCCCAAATGGGCGAAAGCATTTTTGAAGGCACCATCACCAAGTGGCTGAAGAAGCCCGGCGACAAGGTGGAGCGCGACGAGCCGCTCTTTGAAATTTCCACCGACAAAGTGGACGCGGAGATTCCCGCGCCCGCGGCCGGGGTGCTTAAGGAAATCAAGGTCGGCGAGGGGAAGACGGTGCCCATCCAGACCATAGTAGGAGTGATTGATGCCGCAGGAAGCGCGTCGGCGACGGCAGGGGCACCTGCCGCGCCTGTAGCGGCTCCGGCACAGGTTCCGGCTGGCGCGCCGAAAAAAGAGGAAGTGAAGGCGACTCCTGCGAAATCTCCGGCGCCGCGGGCACCCGAAACTAGAGCGCCCGCTGTGGAAAGGGCCAGCGCGGCGAGCGCATCGGCTTCAGCAACCGCCCCGGCGCGCGTGCCGACGGCGGCACCGGGGGATGGCCGGCGCGTTCACAGCTCGCCCTTGGTGCGCAGACTGGCACGGGAGAGCAATATCGAACTGGACTCGCTGGCCGAATCAGGGACCGGCGCGGGAGGGCGGATCAGCAAGAAAGACATCATGGCGGCCATTGCCGCGGGTCGAGTGCCGCCGGCACCGGCAACCTCCGGCGCGAGCGGCGCCGCGGCTCCTGCTTCGGCGCCGGCCAAACCATCCGCACCCGGAGTTGCCGGCGCGGCGGCACACGTGGCCCTGGAAAACGCCGTGCCGCGCGAGAGGATTTACTTCGGCAAGTACGAAGTTCAACCCATGTCGGTCATGCGGCAGAAAATTGCCGAGCACATGGTGGCCTCCAAACACGTGTCGCCGCATGTCTATTCCATTGACGAAGCGGACATGAGCAAGGTGTCGGCAGCGCGGGCGAAATCCAAAGACGAGTTTGAAAACAACTACGGCGCCAAGCTGACTTTCATGCCCTTTTTTCTGCGGGCTGCAGTGGAAGCGCTGCGGGCGTTTCCTACGGTAAATGCCTCGGTGGACGGGACCAACGTGGTGCTGCACCGGGAAATCAATATCGGCGTGGCGGTGGCTCTGGAGAACGGGCTGATTGTGCCGGTGATCCGGAACGCGGAAGAGAAAAACTTTTTGGGCCTGCAGCGGGCCATGAACGACCTGGCAGAACGCGCCCGGACCAAAAAGCTCAAGCCTGAAGAGGTGCAGGAAAGTACCTTCGCCATCACCAACCCGGGAGTTTTTGGCGGGCTGATGGGACTGCCGGTGATCAACCAGCCGAATGTGGCCATCCTGGGGATTGGGACCATCCAGAAGCGGGCGGTGGTGATCGAGGATGCCATCGCCATTCGCTCCATGGTGTATCTGACGCTGAGCTATGACCACCGCGTGGTGGATGGCGCCATCGCCCACCAGTTCATGGGCAAGCTGAAGAGCGTGCTCGAAAACTGGAGCGAGCCGCTGATCTAAGCGCCGAACCTGACGGAAAATTCGATTGGAATTGAGAATGGCCGGCCTTGCAGATGGGCCGGCCATTTTCGATTTCCGGGCGCAAAGCCCGTTTCCAAAAGACAGAGTCTCAATGCACCTGGGGCCGTATCTGGTGCGACCAGGCCGGCAGGCGCGAAAGCGGAACGAGTTCAATTCTTTCTTCCTGGAACAATCCGGCAATGAAGCGATGGCGGTCGTTTTCTTCCGGTCGCGGCTCGATTTCGGTGATGGCCACGAATTCCACTTTTTCAATTTTGGAGCGGATAGCATCGGCGGTATAGGCCAGGACTTTGGCCTGCGCCGGATCGCGAGTCAGCGCCAGAGAATGGATGAAGCCGCGCGTTCCGTTGCGGCGGTAGGAGTAATCGAGGCGCAGTGGATCGCCCTTATAGGTGAAGTCGTCCACGTGGACGCTACGAGCAAGCTTGGGCCACAGGCCGGTGGTGCGGAAGACCTGATTTGCCCGGGAACGAATGTCGCTGCGGCTTCCCGCGGTTTCGCCGGTTGCGGCGCGGGGGCGCGGAGGGGCCACATGACTGGAATACAAACGATCGAGTTCGGCGTCAAGATCGGCGGCCAGCAAACCCTTTTGGGGGCTGAACTGCACGGCGTTGGATAGGTTCTGGTCGAGTTTTGCAACCCAGGCCGCCAGATCTCCGCGGTGGGAGGAAAGAGAATCTTCCAGGAAGGGCGCGACGCCGCGCAGCAAAGTTTCGTCGGCAGCCGGATGCAGGCGGCGCAGGCGCGCGAACTCCGATTCCTCCTCGATGAGGCGCACGCGGAAACGGCCCGCGCCGGGCTCGTGGACCACGATCCCGATGTTGACCCACTCGTCGCGGATCAGATTGGGGATGTAGCGAATGACCTGGTAGGCGAATGGATTCAAGTTATTTTCACTTGCGTTTTTGTTTTGGTTATCCATTGGATGCATTTCCTTCATGGCTCACTTCCAGTTTGAAAATGGCTGCCGGGAAGATTTTCTGGCTTCTTCAATCTGCTCGCGTACGCGGACCCGGCAGCGGTCGAGCCTCTCCAGCAAGGCATACAGCGCGTCCAGGTCGCCGTCGTACCATTCCGGCGGAACCTGCTTGGCGGCCTGGTCGAGTTCGTCCAGGGTGATGCGTTGCTCCAGGCGCGCCAGCCAGGGCTCAAAGGAATCCAGTGCACGCACCGAGTCGTACACGCGCTGGCGGGAATACAGGCCGCGCAGGGGAGCATCGGGAAAATTCCATTCTCCGGCATTGAAGCAGAAGCCGTTGTCAATCATCAACGCCCTCATGGGGGCCAGTTGAGGGGCGCGGCCCGCCTGGCGGAAGAAAACCGCCTGCCGCCCGTTGGTGTTGCAGGTCCATTTGTCGAACACCAGCATCCCCAGGAAATCCTGCCGGTTTTCAACTTCGGCGAGAGCGTCATCGGGCAGGAAATCGAAAGCGGAGGTTTCCGCGGGGTCGCCGGGATAACGCGAGCCAAACTGCAGTCCTGGTTTGCAGGGCGAGCGCGTCAATCCAATTTGAACCACCAGCTCTTCGGTCAAGCGGATCAGCTCCTCTTCCACCTCAACCACGGCGAAGGGCGCCGCGGGCAGGCCGAGATTTTTGGCTAAGATGGTCCCAAGCAGTTCATTGGCCAGGACGCGGGTGTGCTGTGGGTTGTTCTGAAACTTCACCACGTAGTAGTAATTGTCGGAGCAACGCATCAAGTGCGATTGTGCTCCGCCCCGCATCCGTCGAATATGCTCCACGGCCTTGGGCATGGCACGCTATGCTATCGGCGGTTAGCCAAAGCGGCAAGTGAAGAATGTTTACCCGTAGGGCTAAAACGGAAGGACCACGGCACAGAACGGACCAGCCTGCGCGAAAATTGCGCCAACCTGAAACATGAGCGGGAATATCCCGAATAGAATCGGCGGCCCCGGAATGGCTCCCGAGGAAAAACAGTTCTGAGTTTTCATCGATGAGAATACTTCTGGAAATGATGGGTGCTGCAAAAAAAATGCCCGGGATTTCTCCCGGGCATCTAGCAGAATGAAAAGAGAACTTAGCGACGGCGGCGCTTGGAACTCTTGCGCGCGGACTTCCTGGCCTTTTTCGCTTTCTTGGCCTTCTTCATTTTCTTGGCTTTTTTCCTGGGAGCCGCTTTCTTCCGGGGCTTTGCTTTCTTCCCGGCTTTCTTTGCCGGCTTGGATTTGCGCGCGGGCTTGGCCGGCTTGGGAGGCGGCGGAGGAGTGGCCAGGAATCCGGGCCGTTCCTCGACGATCAGCTCCTCAGTTTCTTCTTCAATAATTTCCTCGCCGCCAGCCTCGTCTTCGTCATCTCCAAAGCGGGGCAGCTCGTTGTCTTCGGCATCATCATCCATGCGGATTTTCATCATGATTTCCTCCGGCCTGGTTGCGCCTGATAGATTGCGAGGCGCGGCAGCGCGAATCCCCGCCGGATTTAATTATCGGAGTCTAATGGCTTTGTCAAGGGCGCAAGTGTGTCAAAAGGAAAAAGATTGAATGGCTGCCGGTGGAAATCATCTCTCTGTGAGGAGTCGGCCAGTCTCTGTAAGATGATGCAAATGAAAGACTTAGCGAGACCCCAGAGCATTCTAGGGGTGAGGGGGAGAATGGTCAACTGGTCACCCACTTGAAGGGGCCGGGTGAATAGGAATTTATTGGCGTCCCGCAGGGCCTGGGCAGTGGTGTGGTAGGCCTGCGCGATGGACCACAGGGTCTCCCCCGGTTGGACCTTGTAAGTGATCGCGCCGGTGGCCTTGGGACTTGGGCCAATCGTAACCGTGGATACCACGGCAGGAGGGACGGCCGCAGGCTTAGGACTCTTTGCCGATTCTGACTGTTTTTGCGGAAGCCCTCCGGGATAAACACGCAGGCGCATCCCGCGCGCCAGTTTGCCGGACGGCAGGTGATTCCATTTGGCGATTTCCGAGGTGGTTACACTATATTGCTGGGCCACGGAGGCGATGGTGTCGCCCTTACGAACTTTGTAATAGGTAAGCTTGCCAAGGGCGACCTCTGATTTTTCGGTGGCGGGGATGATCAACTTCTGCCCCGGTTCGAGCGGTGCGTGGAGGTCGAGGTCATTGGCATCGGCAATGGCGGCCGGGGTCACCCGGAAGCTATGCGCGATGGCGGTAAGAGTTTCGCCTTCTTCAACGCGGTGCCTGCGCCAGACCACCCACTTCTCCGGAGGAATGTCGGCAATCTCGGATAGAAAACGGTTGGCCGTGCCGGCAGGAAGGCGAAGTTCGTAGCCGGGATCGTTGGGCGTAATCATGCGCAGCAGTTCGGGATTGAGTGTGCGGAGCGTCTGCACATCGACATCAATGGTTTCAGCGACCAAGCGCAGATCAATGGGCTGGCCGGGCTTAACCTTGTCCGTCTCCTGGTACGGCTCGGGATTGACCTGAACGCCGTAGCGCTGGGGGTCCTTGGCCACCAGAGTGAGCGCCAGAATGATCGGAACGTAGTTGCGCGTTTCCTTGATGAGGACATTGCGTTTGTATAGTTCCCAGAAATCCGCGTAACCGGTGCGCTCGATGGCCTTCTGCACATTGCCCGGGCCGGTGTCGTAGGCGGCCATGGCCAGATACCAGTCGCCAAACTCATTGTACAAATCCCGCAAGTGATGCGCGGCGGCGCGCGTGGATTTTTCCGGGTCCTGGCGCTCATCCACCCACCAGGTGCGCTGCAGGCCGTATTCATGGGCGCGCGGAGCCCCGAATTGCCAGAGGCCCACGCAACGCGCGCGCGAAAGCGCAGTCGGCTGAAAGGCGCTTTCCGCCTGCGCGAGATAGATTAGATCTCTGGGCAGGCCCTCTTCATCCAGGATACGCTCGATCATGGGGCGGTATCGTCCGGCGCGGCGCAGCCCATTTTCAACGATGGCGCGTCCTCGAGGCGTGCGGAAGAAATTGAGATAAGTGAGAACGTATTCGTTCACGGTGAGAGGGAGATCGTGGCGAATGGAAGCCAGCTCAATTTCCGCGTTGGCCGCCAGCTTGGGATCGGCCGTGCCCGGAGCGGGAACGCTCATCTCCGGGATTTCGTCGATGGGAGCGGGCTCGGCTTTCTGTTCGGAGAAACCGTCGCCTTCACGGAAGGCCGCAAATTCCTCGGTACTCACCGTTTCCACAATATGCTGGAACATGGCCTGAAGCCGCGCGTCAGCGTTTATGTCCACCCCGCTTTCCAGCAGGGAATCGACGGCCAAATCGAATTCCTGCCGGGCCTTGGCCAAATGGCCGGCGCGATAGTCCTGCTGACCGGCATTGAATTCCCATTGAGCGTAGCTGAGAAGCAAGTCCAGATTGAATACGGGCGTTGGCGCAATCATCACCAGCGCCGACCGATTGCCGGGAAAGGGGAGTGGGGCCAGAGTCCGGGCGGATTGTGGATCAGGCTGTCGCGGAGTTTGGACGGGAGCAATTTGCGCCGCTGGGCGGACCTGAACGGTATCGCGCGAGGCGTCGTCGCAACCCAGGGCGCATATCAAACAGACTCCGGCCAGAAGCAATACAATACCGTTCGGCTTGTAAAGTCGCGCGATCACGCCATTTGCCGGCCCAGAGGCTGCGGAATAAGCCGAGCCGCCCAGCAATATTAGACGGCTTTCCCGGGGTTGGGTCAGCCGATTATCTATGGTAGGACGCCAATACGGCACCGGTCAACGGCGAATCAGGAAGCCGGATAACTTATTCCAAACAAAGGGTACTGGGGGCCATCCGGCGATTCGACGTGGTATTAGATTGGGTTGTTTATGGGCGCTCGGATAGCAAATGCAATGATAAGCCGCGAGGTCACCGGCTTGCCCTTCAGCGACGCCGGGCTGAATTTCCATTTTTCGTTTACTGAGCGCAACGCCGCGGCGGTCAGTCCGGGGAAGTCCTTCACGACTTTCGCGTATTCGAGACCTCCCTCTGGATCAACGACGGCTTCGAGAACCACCGTGCCCCCGACGACTGTTTGATTGAGTGGGAATTCAGCGGAGATTACGTTGGGTGGGACGATCGCTTGATTGTTGGCGGCGTCTTTTCCAGGTTGAGAAGCTTGAGGCTGCAGCACAATTTTGGGGCTGGACACTGTTGGTGGGCAGAAAACAACTGCAACAGCCATGCGGGTGACCGCGGGTTTTCCGTCCAAAGTTCCCGGAGTGAACTCCCATTTCTTCACCGCTGCGACCGTCACTTCGGTGACGGAAGCAAGCTCGCGAACTACTTCCACATCTTCCACTTTCCCCGTTTTCCCGATGACCGCATTCACTTGCACAATTCCGTTTGCCACGCTGTTGAAAGGGATGGGCACGTCGGATGCGGAAACCAACTCAGCGGATTTAAATGCAGGCGCCGGTATGTTGTGGCCCGGTCCCGCGGCAATCGTAAAGCTCCCGAGGGTAGCAATCGCAGTCGCGATTCCAAACATGCGGCGCACAACTTATTCTACACCGGCCTGATTTTCCTAGGCGAGGGCCTGGCGCAAGTCCTCGATGAGGTCGGCCGGATCCTCGAGCCCTATCGAAACGCGGACGGTGCCGGGTGTGACTCCCGCGGCGGCGAGTTCCTTCGCGCTCATATTGTAGTGAGAGGTGTAGATGGGAAGAACGGCCAGGGATTCAACTCCGCCTAGGCTTGCAGCCATCAGGAAAAGGTGTGTGCGGTCGCAGAAACGCCGGGCCGCTGCAAGGCCGCCTTTTAAATCAAAGGCCATCATGCCGCCGAATCCGGACATCTGCCGTTTGGCCAGGGCATGGTCGGGGTGAGAAGGCAGACCGGGATAGTGGACACGCGCAACCTTGGGATGTTTGGCAAGATAACGAGCGACGGTGATGGCCGTGGCACATTGCCGGCGAATTCGCGGCTCGAGCGATTTCATTCCGCGGATCAACAGGAAGGCCCCCTCGGGATCCATCGAGCCGCCCAGTGCGATGATGAAGTGGCGGACTTCATCAATCAGGGATTTCTTTCCGGCCACCCCGCCGCCGATTAAATCGGAATGGCCGCCGAGATATTTTGTGGTGCTGTGCGCCGAGAGGTCGAAGCCCAGGTCAATGGGTTTCTGCAAGGCGGGTGAGGCGAAGGTGTTGTCCACCATGGAAACCAGTTTGAATTTGCGGGCCAGCGCCAGGGCTTTTCGCAGATCGACTATGCGGAGAGTGGGGTTTGTCGGCGTCTCCACGTACAGGACCCGGGTGCGATCGCCGACCAGGCGCTCGACGCCCACGAGATCATTTTCCACGTGATGAACTCTAATTCCGAAGCGCGGGAGGATATCGCGCATCAGGCGATAACTGCCGCCATAGAGCTGGCGTGTGGCGATGATTTCATCGCCGTGGGAAAGCAGTGAGAGCAGGGCCGAGGAGATGGCCGCCATGCCGCTGGCGGCGACCACCGCAGCTTCCGCGTGTTCCAGCGCCGCAAGCTTGTCTTCGGCAACCGTGAGCGTGGGGTTTCCGTAGCGCGTGTAGATATAGGCCTTGCTCTTGCCTTCGGCCCAGCGTTTCATTTCCGCCGTGCTGGAAAACGTGAAGGTAGAGGAGCGAACGATGGGCGTGCTGACGGGGCCGCCGATTCCATGATGTGATTCTCCGGCGTGGATGGCGCGAGTGGAGTCGCGCCAATTCTTGGAGCGGTCTTTATTCATGAAGGTCCTGTCCGGCGGCGCGGCTTTTCAGAAGAGATGGATGCGCCAGCAGGGATTGTCTCGTAAATCCCCAGACTTACAACGTCCAAATTGGCGCGGCGCACAATGGCGCGGCGGGCTCAGATCTCTTCTTCGGTTTCTTCCCCGGTGCGGGTGGCCTTGGCGTGCGCGATGATTTTTTCGGCCACCTCGCCGGGCACGAAATCATAATGGTCAAATTCCATGCTGTAGCTGGCGCGGCCCTGGGTCATGGAGGTGAGACCTGTGGCGTAGTTCAACATTTCCGAGAGCGGCACGTGCCCCTTGATCACCACGTGCGTACCTCGTATCTCGCTGCCGCTGATTCTGCCGCGGCGGGAACTCAGGTCGCCCATCAAATCGCCCGAATACTGCTCCGGCGCGGCGATCTCCACGTTCATGATCGGTTCAAGCAGCGCGGGTTTGGCCTGCTTCATACACTCCTTAAAGGCCAGTGAACCCGCGATTTTGAAAGCCATGTCCGAGGAGTCCACGTCGTGATACTTGCCGTCGAACAGCACCGCGCGAAAGTCCACTACCGGGAAGCCCGCCAGGTATCCGCGCTCAGCGGAGGCGCGGATGCCTTTTTCAACGGAAGGAATGAAGTTGTTGGGAATCGCTCCCCCGAACACATCGTCCACAAACTCGAATCCGCTGCCGTGAGGCCGGGGCTCCAACCGTATGCGGCAGACGGCGAATTGGCCGTGACCGCCAGTTTGTTTCTTATGTTTGCCTTCCGCTTCGGCCTTGCCCCGGATGGTTTCGAGGTAGGGGACTTTGGGTGGTTTCAATGTTAGTTCCACGTGATGGCGCTTGCGGAGTTTTGCGACCACGACTTCGATGTGTTGCTGGCCCGACCCGGAGAGCAGGAATTCCTTGGTTTGCGGGTCACGCGAAAAACGCAGCGCTAAATCTTCCTCGAGCATGCGGTGGATGGCCTGGCCGATGCGATCCTCGTCGGCACGCGTTTTCGGCTCGATGGCGAAGGTGATGGAGGGTTCGGGAATTCGCGCGGGAGGGTAAAAAATCGGATGGGACTTGTCTCCCATGGTGTCGCCGGTGAGCGTGTCCTTCAACTTGGCAACTGTGCCCATGTCGCCTGCATGCATTTCCGGCACGTCGGAGGCGGTCTTGCCCTGCATGACCTGGACGTGCTGCAGGCGCTCGGAAGAGCCCCGATTGTAATTGAGTAAAGTGGCGTCCGCTTTCAGCACTCCGGACATCACCTTGAAATAGCTGATGCGACCCGCAAACGGGTCGGCAAGAGTTTTGAAAACGAAAAGTGAAACGGGTTCGCTGTCGGCGATCTTGCGGACGACTTCGTCGCCTTTGCGGCCGGGCTGCGAAAAGCCGGTCACTGATCCCTTCGTGGAAGGATCGGGGAAAATATCCACGATGAAATTCAGGAGCGATTCGCTGCCCATGTTGGGCAGCGCCGCGGTGGCCAGGACGGGAATGATGCGGCGCGATTGGACGGCCCCGCGCAAACCCTTGATCAGGTCGGGAAGGGGCAAAGTGCCTTCGGCGAAGAATTCTTCCAGGAGCTTGTCATCGCCCTCGGCGACCAGCTCGACCAGTTTTTCATGGGCTTCCTTGGCGGCGTCCGCCAGGTCTGCAGGAATCTCCTCGATTTTTGCTTTGCCATCGCCATTGGGAGCGTAGAGGTGGGCCTTCATGGAGATCAGGTCCACCACGCCGCGGAAATTTTTCTCCGCGCCGATGGGCATTTGCACGGCGATGGCGCCGCGGCCGAAAACTTGCTGGATTGATTCCAGCGAGCGCTCAAAGTTGGCCAGCTCGCGGTCCATCCAATTCACAATGAAGGCGCGCGGTAGTTCATATTCCGCGCAGAAATCCCAAACTTTTTCGGTGACTACCTGGACGCCGGCGTGGGCGTCAACCAGAATCAAGGCACAGTCGGCGGCAATCAGGACCGCGCGCGTCTCGTTAATGAAGGTGCTATAGCCCGGCGTATCGAGGAAATTGATCTTGGTTTTTTCCGGCTGGCCCGTGGGCGCCCATTCGGCGTAGGCCAGAGCGGATTGGATGGAGATTTTCCGCGCGATTTCTTCCTCGTCCCAGTCGGTGACGGTGTTTCCTTCCGCAACTTTACCGTGCCGGGTGGTCATCCCAGCGGTGTGGAGTAACGACGACACCAGTTGCGTTTTTCCGGTGTCGCCGTGGCCGACAATGCCGACATTTCTGATGAACTGCGTGTTATAGGCGCGCATGTGCCCCCCTGTGGCCTGAAGATGGAGCCCCTGCGCCCGCCCGTCGCGCACCTGGCACGGCGCGAGCCCCTGAATTGGCGGATGCTAGCACGATGGCGAGCGGTGCGGCAATCGAGATGCCGAAGGATTTGGAGACAGATTCAGGCGCGGCCCAGTACTGGCGGCGTATAATCTGGAACCAGCAATCAGCAGGGTGAACGAGATTAATGTCCAAAGCTTTGGCACTGACCCTGGCGATGACTTTTTCGGCAACACTCGCCTGCGGACCCCGGCGTGTCAGTCCTTCTCCCCAAGCCGGGGTTACGACGCCTGTGCCAATTTCGCAGGAGCACCACCACCATCTGATCCTCGAGAATTCCTATTTGAGGGCCTACGAGGTAGAAGTCCCTGCGCATGAATCGACGTTGCTCCACCAGCATGACTACGACTACGTTTACGTGGTGCTGGGCGGCGCGCAAGTGACCAATGCCATTGTGGACAAGCCGCAAGTACAAATGTATTTGCCGGATACGACCATAAATTTTGCCAAAGGTCCGTTCGCACATGTTGCCGGAAATGTGGGTGACACTCCGTTTCGCAATGTGACGATTTCACTGTTGCACCAGCAGGGTGAAGCAAAGATTTATTACCCCTCGGTGGACGCGGCACTCAGTCCCGCGGCACAGGCTTCTCCAACTCAGAGCAACGACCGGATGGGTGTGACCCAGGTGCCGATACTGGAAACGGACGAGGTGCGAGCATTCGCGATTCGAGTAGAGCCCTCACGGTCATGGTCATCGACTGAAACGCATGCGCGATTCGTCGTGTTCCTCGACAAGATGAAAGACACGACCGGGCCAAGAGAGAAGAAGGCGCCCATGTTTCCCGCGGGATTGTTGAAGTGGATCCCCGGTGGAGAACGGTGGGTGTTCAACAATGACACTCAGTTTGAAAAAAGATTTGTTGTCCTGGATTTCACAAATAAATGAAGAACGAGCAATAAAAAAGTTTCCCAAACAGTTTTTGCTTGAATCCCTAGGATGAAACAAAGAAAGTTCCATCCTGCTGGACGAAACCGTAGCCCATGTTTGGAGTGTTGAAGGATGCCGCGGGATCGCCGCCGCGATTCAGCAGAATCAGGCCGCCCGTTCCATTTGCGCGCGAAGCCAACAGACGCACGCAAGCATCGGCGACATCTTGCGGGTTCGCAGGCCGTTCACGCAACTTATCGACGGCGGCTTTGGCCATGACAATTTTCATGATGGCTTCGCCCCATCCGGTGCAGGAAACGCCGCCCGCTTCCTGGTCCACATAAGTGCCGCAGCCGATCAGGGGTGCGTCTCCCACGCGACCGGGCCGTTTGCAGCAGGTGCCGCCAGTGGAAGTGCCGGCAACCATGTGGCCGCCGGCGTCCAAGGCCACTGCGCCTACGGTGCCGCCCTGGTGGACGTGATGCATGCTGTCGTGGCTATCTCGCTTGCACTGTTCCCAGGCCGCGATTTCGCGCGGGACAATCAAATCTTGCGGATCGCATAGCGGAAGGCCCTTCTCGACCGCGAAACGCTCGGCACCTTCGCCCGACAGCATCATGTGATCGCACCGTTCCATAACGCGACGCGCCAAGCGGATGGGATTCTTGATGCGCCGGAGCGTGGTAACGGCACCGGCCTTGAGAGTTGCGCCATCCATCAGGATAGCGTCGAGCTCGACGCAGCCATCGAGGGTCAAGTGTGCGCCGGTGCCGGCGTCAAAAACGGGATCATCTTCGAGGACAACGATGGCGGCTTCGACGGCGTCGGCCGCCTGGCCGCCGCTCCTCAATATTTCCCATCCGGCTTCGAGTGCGCGCCGGCATCCTGCTTTGCAGGCAGAGATTGCTTCGTCCGGGATGGTCCAAGCTCCGCCATGAACAATCAGTGACGGTTTCACAGGCTACCCCGGCCTGCGAGGAGGGAGGTCACGCTGGGGATCAAACCAAATCTCCGGAGGATGGCGTACGCATCACGCGGGGCGTCACTCCTCTTCTTCATAAATAGTTTTCAGGCGGACGACTTCCAATTCCTTGACGCCCGTGGGGGTCTGTACCTTAACTTCGTCACCCACTTTGCGGCCCAAAAGCGCCTTGCCGATGGGGGATGTAGTGGAAATCAGACCCTTGGCGGCGTCGGATTCCTCAGTAGTTACAAGCTTGTATTCAATTTTCACGGACTTCTTTGTATCCAGTACCCAAACGCGCGAGCCATATCCGGCGCTGTCTCGCGAGAGGTTGCTCATGTTCAGCATGGAGATATCGCCCATGCGCTTTCTCAATTGTCCCATGCGGGCGTTCAGATATGCCTGTCGCTCCTTGGCGTATTTGTATTCGGCATTCTCGGAAAGGTCGCCGTGTGCCCGGGCCTTGGCAATCTCCTTGGGGAGATCGTTGACCAGTTCGGATTCGACCGCGCGGATTTCCAGTTCGATCTTTTGCTTGATTTTTGCGAGAGGATCGTTAGGTTGTTCGCCCATGGCAATCTTCCTGATCGTTTATCTTGGACTTCACTTCTGCGCGATTGGAGTAAAGCTCGGATGGGCCGCGGTGTTTGCGGACGTCCTCAAGATAAAACAACATTTGTAATTGGGGAAATCGCGCGGATTCCCACTACTGCGTAAACCGTAATTCTATCACAACATGGCGTCGGCTTCGGGTCTGAGGAAATCCTCGCGACACGATGCGCCGTGAGATGTTCTTCGCCTGCGATGCGGTTCCGTCGCGCAATCCGCTGAGGGCAGGCCGGATGGAGGCGAGGGAAGGGCCATCAATAGAATCAAGGGCTGCCCCCCCAGCCCAAGAATGACGCAGAAGGCTTGGGAATTCATTGAACTGGAAGCGTGACCGTCGAAGTTTTCGTGTGGCCTCCGGCATCCTCAGCCGTAAGAGTGTAGGTTGTGGTCTTCTTGGGTGATATGTCCACGCAGCGGTTAAGCGAGGGCCACACGTTGCCGGCCGGCGGGTCCAGGCGCACCGCTTTGGTATTCGAAACGCTGTAACACAATTCAGCCACTTCTCCACGACGGATGGCCGCGGGGCTGACGTAGAAATTCAGTATTTCAAAATTGCTCCCGCCGAGAGATTCAAAATCGCGCTGCGCATTCGCTCGCTCCTGGGCTTTTTTCAGCTCATCCCTGCGCGCGAAGTCGCGGTCTTCCTGCCAGCGCACGAGGAATACCCCTCCCACATAGATCAGGCCAAGCACGAGTAGCGCGGTTGTGTACAGCAAAGGGTTGCGAAAGACGCTGCGGAGCAGGCTTTCCTTGCCTGTTGATTTCGATGTGGAGATCGGGGACCCGGCGTTTTTGGAATCAAAGAGCATGTAAGTCCGTCAGGTAATATTTTCTCATGAATATCGAAGTGGATAGAAAAGACAGAAGCGAAAACATCAAAGCAGGTGTGCAGCCCTTCGTGCCCCAGGGCAAACAATCAGCGCCGCTGCGGTGCATTACGCGGTCAACGGACAATATCTTGCAGCGATCAGGCGGTTTCCGCGGTGGTTGGTTCCGTGGCGGCCACGCCGCGGGTGTCAGGCTGTCTGCGACTCAGGAGCCATGCGACCACTCGATAGAGAAGCAGGATGCTCACAAGCACAGCGTATTGCAGAGGCTTGCGCTCGTCGGACTTGACCAGCCAGGCATAGTGGATCACGCCGGCGATGGCGCTCACATAAATCGCTCGGTGCAACCACTGCCAGCGCTTTCCACCCAGGCGGCGAATCCATCCGCGCGTGGAGGTGATGGCCAGGGGAATCATCAGGACAAATCCTAGGAATCCAACGGTGATGTATTTTCGCTTGGCCACGTCAAGCCACATGCCGTGCAAATCAAAGGACTGGTCCAGCCAAATGTAAGTGGTGAAGTGGAGGCAAATATAGAAAAACGCGAACAGGCCCAGCATGCGGCGATAGCGGATGAGTGCAGGCAACCCTAAAAGTTTTCGCGCGGGGGTTACAGCGAGAGTGATAATCAAAAAGCGCAGCGTCCAATCGCCTGTGGAGTGCTGAATGAATTCAACCGGGTTGGCGCCGAGCCCATCGTGAAACCCGGCCCAAACCAGCAGGCCGGCGGGCATCAGGCACAGGAAGAAGACAGGAATCTTCATCCACTTGTTGGACAGAATTGAGTTCATTTCGAGGCCCGCGAAGATCTACCTTCAGTAATATTTATTCAAGTCCATTCCGTTGTAGAGGCTGGCGACCTGGTCGCCATAACCGTTAAACATGAGCGTCGGGCGCATCAGGAATTCACCCAAGCGGCGCTCCTTGGCCTGGCTCCAGCGTGGATGGTCGTGATTTGGATTAACGTTGGAATAAAAACCGTATTCGTTCGGGGCAGCGTTGTTCCAGGCTGTTTCCGGCTGGCTTTTCACGAAGCGGATTTTCACCAGGGACTTGATGCTCTTGAATCCATATTTCCAGGGGACGGTCAGCCGCACCGGTGCGCCATTCGGATTCGGGAGGGTTTCACCATACATGCCAACGGTAAGCATGGTGAGAGGGTTCATGGCTTCATCGAGCCGCAAACCTTCCAGGTAAGGGAAATCAATACCGGTGCCGCGAGCCCAGGGCATTTGCTGTTTATCATACAGAGTTTGGAAGGCCACAAATTTGGCTTTTGAAGTTGGCTTGACGGCGTCGATGAGCGCGCTGAATGAAAAACCGATCCAAGGCACGACGATGGACCAGCGCTCCACGCAGCGATGGCGGTAAATTCTCTCCTCGAGCGGAGCCAGTTTCATAATCTCGTCGATGCTGAATGTGCGGGGCTTGTCGATTTCGCCTTCCACGGAAACGCTCCAGGGCGAAGTGCGAAAATTCCCGGAATTCCTGGCGGGATCGCCTTTGTCGGAGCCAAATTCGTAAAAATTGTTGTAGTGCGTCGCATCGTTGTAGGTATTCTCTTTTTCCGATGTGCTGAAAGGGCTCTTGCTGGCCACGTTGAGTTTTGTGTTGGCGAGCACGCTCTGCGAGGGCGAAATCAGGTTCCACAAGCTGCGCCCGGCAATCAGCGCCCCTCCGGCTATCGCGGCTTCCGCAAGAAACTTGCGCCGGTTCAGGTAAAGGCCCTTGGGCGTAATGTCGGAATACTTTAGATCTTGCGCTTTCTTAATCAGCATCGAATCGCCTCGCGCCCTCTGTATTTTAGTACGCGCTCCTCACTAAGATTGGATGGGGTCCTGCCACATTAGATGCAATCTTAAGCCTTCTAATTGCCCGAAACCCCGCTATTTCTGGGACGGTGTGGCGGTCAGCGGGCGCAGGATGGCACTCAGCAAATCGGGCTGGACCTCATCCCGCACCAGGTGCGGATATCGCTCGCCGCCTTTGTAGGTGACGCGATAAGTTTTCGTGTAGCCGTCATTATCGGCAAGCAGCTCAATGGAGGCGGTGCGGTCTTTTGTTTTGCTCACAAGGTCATGGAGCTGATCCACCGACCAGGCCTTGCCATTAATGGAGAGTAGCTTCATTCCGGGTGCGAGGCCTGAATCAGCCGCGGGCATGCCCGGAATCACATCGAGTACGCCGCCGTCGGCTTTCAGGCTCATGCCCAACGAATAAGTGAAATTGATTGTGCCATCGGTGTGTTCCTCGGCTTGTATGTGTGTATTGGTTGAGTCGTTGTATTCGAGCTTCCACCCAGCGCCCGTGATGCCGCCGAGCGGGGCGCGCGGGCCGATGTAATCCAGGCGATCGCGGAAGAATTTGGCCCAGTCGTAGGGAGAGATGGCATTCATTGCTGTGACCACGTCTTCAAATGCATAGGGCACCAGCTTTGGGCCGGTGCTGGGGGCGCCGTGGAAGCTGCGGCAAAAATCATCGAGCGATTTCTTTCCGCCGGATTGCCTGCGGATGATGGTGTCGGCTTCCAGCCAGATGAGCCAACTCTCATCGTAGAAATCGACGTTTCGACGGTAAGAAAACCAGGCCTTGCCGGTGATCAGGTAGAGCGTTTGCGCTGCGGTCGCAGTGTCCTGAAGAGGACGCCAGTTGCGGCCGGACTGATAATCGAGATAGGCGGCGGTTGCGGCGAGCGCTTCGCGGTAAGCGTCTTCGGTGCGAGTGCCCGCGCGCGCGGAAAGGGTTTCGCCGATGTATTGCGTAAGCCCTTCGTAGACCCAAAGCAAATCACCCTTCATGGGCACGTCAAAGTTCGGAGTGGCCAGTCCCGCCGGGCGGCGGTATTTTCCATTCCACGAGTGCGTGAATTCGTGGGGGAGCAGGTCGGCGTACATCTCGCGCAAGTCGCCATCGAGAAGGGTACGCTCGGGAGCGCGGTTGTCGCTGGACTGGTGATGCTCGAGGCCGTTGGGAAAAAAGTGATCGGTGAGCGAGAGCAGAAAATCATAATGATCGTAGTGGCGCGCGCCGAAAAGCGCTCCGGCTTCGCGGACCAGCTTGCTGTAGGCCTCGAGTTCGTCGGCAGGAATGTCCACGGAAGCTGCAGAGTCGCCGGCCAAGTCCAGAAAGTGTGGGGGTTTCACGTCCGTGGCCAGCGGGATTTGACGGAAAAATGCACCGGCAAGCACCGGGGAATCAACGAGAGTTGTGAGCGAGACGGGGCCGAATTGAATTGCGTCGCCTTGCTGCCTCGCGTCGGGTAGCGCGGTGCCGAATTTCCATGCCGCAGGCAAGCGCAGCCGCGGGACGTAGGTGAGGTCATCGGACTTGCTGCCGGAAGGGTAAAGGAGCACATCGTTCCATTCGAGGATGCTCACCTGGGAAGTTGCGGAAGGCCCCGCGGAATAACCGATGCCATCCACGGGGTTCAAGTAATCGAGGTTGGCTTCCACGGCAGTCGCCCCCGCGGGCACATTCATGTGAAATGCGAACATTTCAACGGGATCACGGTCCCACGCGAGGGTTTGGCCATTGGCGGTGAATTTCAATCCGGCGACGTCGGAGATAGGGCCGTCGGGCATATGCTCGCCGGGGATCCATTTCGGATAGAGGAGCGTTAGGGGGCCGGGCGTGGCGGGTATCACCATGTGGGCGTGAAAAATGTGCCGCGGCGCTTCGCTTAAATCCACGCTGATCTGAATTGGCGCGCGGCTGCTCTGCGCGGCGACGTCAGCAGGGAGGCTGGTGCGGGGCGCAGCCAGGATAGTGAGTGCCGCGATGGCCGTGCAGACTCCAAACCATCGGATTCTGCTACTGGAAGCATTCGGAGAACGTCCCACAACTCACCTCGTCACTCATAAAGTGGTATCGAGCTACCAGAATCGTGATTAGTGCATCTGAAAATATCCAGGGACAGATTCTATCTGAACCCCCGGCGCGGGCCTATCGAAAGCTTCCCAGAAAGGGCGGAAAAAAATCTTGCAAAGATAGCCCAGCCTGAGATAGGAATCATGGGCGCGGAAGGCCCGATTCTTTGAAGTACCACCGGCGAGTAGGAATACAGGACTGGTACTCCCAAGATTTAAGTACCGGCGAATACCAACTGGAGCACCATCGCTCAGGCAGACCCCGCAGCCGATAATCGCAGGCTATGTCACCCTCTTATAGAATTTCGCTGAAGAGTGCAGTGGTTTTCGCGTTGGCCATGACCTGGCCCGGGTCAATTAGCGCGCAGAAGTCCTTTGCCCCGGTGGTGGTTAGGGTCGCCTCTAAAGAGGATCTGCGCAAGGATGATCTGCAAAGCCGCCTCTGCAAAGAGAAGGAACTCGACTGCGGTTATGTGACGGCATTATTCCGGGATCCGCGCCTGGAAATTTACACCCCTCCTCCGCCGGCGGCGGAACAGCCCAAGTCAAGCGGCGGCGCCAAGGAGCACGAAAGAAATCCGTATTTGACGAAGCGATTTGGCCTTCTGAGTGAGGAGTCATTGGAGCGGTGCAGGACGTTTATCGGCGCGCACGAGACGGCGCTGGAATTGGCCTATGAAAAATATAGAGTGCCCAAAGAGATTATTTGCGGGCACCTGCGTATAGAAACCGATTTTGGAATTCCGACCAAGCTCAGTCCGAACCCATTCGGCAAGCGGCCGGCAATCAATCAACTCGTTTCCCTGTATGTGCGCAATCCCAGTGGACGGGATCAGGGGAAGAAATTCGCGCGCAGGCAGGAATTCGCGTTTACGGAATTGAGCAAGCTCATCGCCGCCGCCAAGACGAATACATGGGATCTATTTGCAATCCCCGGGTCCCCGACGGGCGCCATTGGTTTGGTGCAATTTGAGCCTTCTTCATTTTCCTTAGGTGTGGCCGCGAAAGGAAATGGCCGGATTGATCTGTTTGATCCCGACGACGCGGTATTGAGCCTGGCGCATTATCTTATGACTCGCGGTTTTGACAGCAATCCGGAACACCAGAAGCGCGCCGTTTATGCCTATTACGGCGGCCACTACGATCGCGATCCAAGAAAGTACTACATGAAAGCCGTGCTGACCTACGCCAACGAAATTCGCAACTATCTGAAAGAGCACCCCGTGGAGAACGCCAACATGTAACAGTGGAGTCGACCCTCATTCGCATGGATATTTTGTAAGGGCATCAAGCGCTAACCTAACGGCGAAAGCGCCGCCCGGCTCGGGCGGGCTGCGAAAAGGGACTCAGGGTTGGGTTCGCCAGCTTTGCGGGAATTCGACGTACGAGGAATCGAGCGCGTCAATGGATGGGCATCCGAGGAGTCTGAGGGTTCTTTCCACGTCGGCGCGAAGAATTTCCAACGCGCGCATGATTCCGGGGTATCCCGCGGCGGCCATTCCGTAAGCGTAGGCGCGCCCGACCAGGACAGCGCGCGCACCCAAACAGATCGCTTTCACGATGTCGCTGCCTCGTCGGATGCCGCCATCCATCATAACTTCCGTGCGGCCGTTCACTGCCGCGACCACTTCAGGAAGTGCGCGGATTGTCGCGGAAACGGAATCGAGCTGGCGGCCACCGTGATTGGAGACAACGATTGCGGCGGCGCCTTCATCCACGGCGCGCCTCGCGTCTTCTGCTGTCAGAATTCCCTTTATAACGATGTGGCCCGGCCAAACCTTTCGGATCCAATTCAGGTCTTCCCAGGTGACGGCTGCTTTGGCCAAAGCCGCAGCGACATCAATCAGCACCATAGGCCCTTCGCCCGGCACGACGATGTTTTCGAGCTTGGGCGTGCCTCCATCGGCGAGGAAACCCGCGAGCCAGCGGGGATGAGCAAGAATTTCGGGAAGGTAGGGAAACTTCGCAAATATCGAGCTACCGAGAAGTTCCTTCATTCCATTACGGAGATCGCGCTCGCGCATGCCGGCCACGGCGGTGTCAACAGTGATGACCAGCGCGGAAAATCCTGCGCGGCGGGCGCGTTCAATGCCGGCCTCGCCAGCGGCGCGCCCTCCCAAAAGATATAACTGATACCAAGCGGGGCCGGTCGTCGCGGCTTTGACGTCTTCCAATTTATAGCCGGACATTGTGGAGAGGATGTAGCCTGCGCCATTTTCGCCTGCGGCCCGAGCCGCCGCGACCTCGCCGCCGGGGTGCATCATGCGGCTGTAACCGATAGGGGCCAGCAGCCCGGGAAACAAGAGATCCTGACCGAGTACTCGCACCCCGAGATTACATTCTTTGAAGGCCACAGCGTTGCGGGGGCGGAAAATAATGTCATTGAAAGCGCGGGGATTCTCTCGCAGCGTAACTTCGTCTTCCGCGCCTCCGTCCAGGTAGTCAAAGACGGCGCGCGGCAGGCGGCGCTGAGCGAGTCGGCGCAGGTCTGCGATATTCACAACTCGAGGAGGCGCGAGAGCCCTGAGGATGGGAGCCATGGCGGGTACTATATGCAGGGAAGGCGCATTGCATCAATGGCTGAGTGCCTCGACTTTGGCCGTAATCTCGATGAGCCTTCTTGATCTTGAATGTCCCGTCGCACCAATCCGCGGAGGGAGGCGATTCCCATGATTGCAGGAATGCGAATTTACAAGACATGATTGGGCTCTCGCCCGAAATTCTTCGAGATATTTCGCCGCAAGTAAATCCCGGTTCACGCCGAAATCGGAATGAAAATACCGGGACCGTTGCTCTTCGAAAAGAATCCCGACCCATTCTTGCTGATGCACAGTCTTTCAAATCTCGAGTAGCGCTAGCCTAATCAGCACTGGGTTTGGGTTGCTCTTGCAGGTTCCTTACCCCACCCGGTGCCTTGCTACCGTTTTGGCATGGCGGACGAACGTGCCCGGAAAAACTCAGTCAAGGTATAGCCGGCAGGTAACAGCATCGTCCAATAGATTGGGTAAACGTAACGCGGATCGCCTGGCACGAGATAGTAGATCACAGGATAAAGGACCCAAGTTACACCGATCAGCAAGCCGATGGTCCGGCGCGATCGCCACAAGAGTGCAAGTCCGACGAATGCCAGCGGAGTAATGCACCAGACCATGGGCATCTCCCATCTTCGTTGAAGGGTCGGAAACCAAAATTGTCGGACTCGCTGAATTGTCAGCCTGGCGAAGGTTTTTCTATTCTCCTGAATCCAATTCAGAGCTTCATACAAACTTGCTTGATCAAATCTATATTCGCCCATAGAGGCCACCCGCTTCGCAACCGATGGATTGGAATTTGGATGTAGTGAGTGATGACACCCTGACGCGATGTTTTGTGCGAGCGTCGCACCGGCACAAGGATTGTTACCGAGGGCGAGTTCCAGCCCGAGGTTGTCGCGCACAAAAATGAATGCGCCGAACCGCACGTAGTTCCGCGCAATCCAGGGAGCGACCACGAGCATCGCAACTCCAAATAGGACCGCCAGACTCTTGAGAGGATCGCGGCCTTTTTGAGCGCGCGCGACAATGATCAGGGGCCACGCGAAAAGCAACAGAACTGCCACCGGATTCGTGAGTACGATAACCCCCCAAATTGCTCCGAGCAGCGCTGCTCCGCTTACGGTCATCCAAGTGGAAGTGTGATACGTCAGAACCACAGCCGCCAATAACAACGATCCAACAAAATAGGACTCCCATCGGGTGTCAATGTTGGCGTGCATCGAAATCACCCCAAGCACGGCCGCGGCGGTGCCTGGACCGGCGCCAAGACCAACTCGGGATGTCAACCAGGGAAGCATCGCCATCTGTCCGGCGAGCAGAGCTAACGTCAGCACCCAAAGAATCAATAGACACGCGTATCCGGTTCCAAACGCTTTCAGGAAGAGCGCGAACACGAAGGGATACATGGGCGCCACATGCGCTGTTGACCCTGTGTCCCCGGCGGCAAATGGGTTAGCGAAAGTGCCATGCTCGGCAAGCGAACGGGCAACGTTCACCGTCTCCGCGCCGTTGGGAATGTTTGTGTCTTGCAAACGCGCATCGGGGTGGATCGCCAACGCGAAAAAGCTCAGCGCGAAGACAACCACACAGGTGTGCCGCAGCCGCCAGTCAGTGTTGGCCAAAATTCTCACGCCGCCTCTGATTTACGCACTTAGCGTCTCATATAGTCATCGACTTGAGGAATATATGGGCAGCTTTGCACCATCCGATTCGTGACGGGCCCAAGTAAATGACTGAGCGATCCGAGAGATTGGGGTGAGTGGATTTGAACCAGATGCCGGCGCGAGTTGAAATCTATGGATTCTTATTGATCCTAAGTGATTCCTGACGACTGCTTTGCGACTTGCTTGTTGAAGTCTGTTGAACGTAGCTGAAGTTGGGGGATTTCTCAGCTACAAAATTATCTGCAGTCTCTCACGGGCGAATTTCCCCATCCGTATTGCATTTTGGCCTATGACAGGAATCGAACGAACAAGGCAGCAGGTTGCTGTCTCTATGAGGATGGTGAATTCGCTCTAGTTGAGTATGGTATCGTTGTGCTCGCTTCTGGATATGCCGATTCAATACCGCCCAGATTTCAACAGGAGCAACTAAGTGAGCGGCCACCCGTGAAGGTCATTCAGAACTACATCAATGGTCGCTTCGTGAAGGGAGCGCGTGATTTTGCCGACATTAATCCGGCCGACGGTTCTGTAATCGCGCAAGCAACAGAAGCGGACCGAGCGATGGTGGATGAGGCTGTGGCCGCGGCCCGGCAAGCCCTCGAAGGTGAATGGGGCCGCTCGACAGTTCCTGCGCGCGCCGCTGTGCTGAATAAGATCGCCTGCGGAATCGAAGCCCGCTTCGACGACTTTCTTCAAGCTGAGGTTGCGGACACCGGCAAGCCCGTGTCACTAGCTTCTAAGATTGATGTTCCGCGCGGAGCGGCGAATTTCCGTGCCTTCGCGGACATGATCAAGACCGCAGGCGGGGAATCTTTTCGCACGGAGACTCCCGACGGTGTGACGGCGCTCAATTACACCGAGCGCAAACCACTGGGCGTCGTTGGGATCATCACGCCGTGGAATCTGCCGCTGTTGCTGCTCACCTGGAAAGTAGCTCCCGCATTGGCCTGCGGCAACTGCGTCGTCGCTAAGCCTTCCGAGGAGACTCCGGCGACTGCGACTTTGCTGGCGGAAGTGATGGAGTCATCCGGGGTTCCGCCGGGCGTTTTCAATGTGGTTCACGGTTTTGGGCCGGATTCGGCCGGCGAGTTTTTGACCACGCATCCGGAAGTTGACGCCATCACTTTCACTGGAGAATCACGGACAGGCTCTGCCATCATGCGGGCGGTTGCGCCATCCGTGAAACCGGTATCCTTCGAACTCGGCGGAAAGAATGCAGCAATCGTGTTCGCCGACTGCGATTTCGACGACACGATGAAGGGCTTATCCGATGCTGTGTTCCTCAACACCGGGCAAGTGTGCCTGTGCGCCGAGCGCGTATATGTGGAGCGTTCAATCTTCGAGCGTTTTCTCTCTGCCCTGAAACGGGAAGCTGAAAACTTGCGGCTGGGCTGGCCCATGCACAGCAACACCACCACTGGGCCTCTGATTTCAAGGGACCATCGTGAAAAGGTTCTCTCTTATTACCAGCTCGCCAGGGAAGAAGGCGCAACGACGGTAACCGGCGGCGGTACGCCCGAATTCGGCGATGGCCGGGACAACGGGTTTTATGTTCAACCGACCATTCTGACGGGGCTGCCCGAGTCCTCCCGATGCGTCAAAGAAGAAATTTTCGGCCCCGTCTGCCACGTCGCGCCATTCGATACGGAGGAAGAGGCCATCGCGAAATCCAACGACACAAAGTACGGTTTGGCAGCTTCCGTCTGGACTTCGAACTTGAAGCGCGGCCATCGCGTTGCGAGTAAGCTCAGAGCCGGCATTACCTGGGTCAATTGCTGGTTTCTGCGCGATCTTCGAACGCCATTCGGCGGAGTGGGTCTTTCGGGCATTGGACGCGAGGGCGGCATGCACTCGTTGAACTTTTATTCCGAACTAATCAACGTCTGCGTTAAGTTGTGACAGCGCTTCGACTCACTTGAGGCGTTCCCCAATGGTGATGGAGAGCAAAATCGTTGAAGGCAAGGCGAAGCCGCGCGGCCGGTTCCCGCATGTGAAACGGGCAGGCGACTATTTGTTCGTTTCGGGTACCAGCTCTCGCCTGCCGGACGATACGATTGCCGGAGCGCAGACTGATTCACATGGCTCCGTCCGGCTCGATATTCGGGCGCAGACTCGCGCCGTCATCGACAATATTCGCGACATCCTCGCGAGCGTGGGCGCGGGATTGCGCGACGCTGTCGAAGTTTCTGCCTACCTCGTGAATATGGCTGATTTCGCGGGATACAACGAAGTCTATGCGGAGTACTTTAGCGAGCAGGGACCTGCGCGAACCACTGTTGCCGTTCATCAACTTCCCCATCCGCACCTATTGATCGAAATGAAAGTAATCGCCTACAAGCCGGTCTCTCGAACCAAAAGGAGGAAGTGATGCCATCGATCAAAACCCTGAAAGCCTTCAACTTTCAAAGCTGGATTGAGGCCAACCGCGACAAGTTGAAGCCCCCCGTTGGCAACGCGCAGGTGTGGGAAGATGGCGACATGATGGTCACCGTGGTTGGCGGACCGAATCAGCGCGCGGATTATCACGACGATCCAATCGAGGAGTTTTTCTACCAGCTGAAGGGCGACATCTTCCTGCGCGTGATGGACGAGGCTGGCAAGCCGCCGCGTGACATACCGATCAAAGAAGGTGAGATCTTCCTATTACCAAAGCACATTCGACATTCGCCGCAACGCTCCGCAGGGAGCATCGGATTGGTGATCGAAACGCCGCGTCCGGAAGGCGCGGTGGATGGCATCGAGTGGTACTGCCCCAAGTGCTATCACCTCGTTTATCGCGCCGAACTGGATCTGGAAAGCATTGTTCGCGATCTGCCTCCGGTGTTCGACCGGTTCTACAACAACGCGGATCTGCGCAAGTGCCAGAAGTGCGGAGAAATTCATCCTGGAAAGCAACCGCCGAAGTAGCATTGCGGGGACGAAATGCAAACCGTCGACATTCACACTCATTTTTTCCCGGAGTCATGGCCTGATCTAGCCGCTCGTTTCGGCACCCCGGACTGGCCGTGGATCAAGCATACGGAGCCAGGCAAGGCGGTGGTCATGATTGGGGACCGCCCGTTCCGAAAAATCACTTCTGCTTGCTGGGACGCAGACATCCGGCTCGAACACATGGATCGTGACGGTATCGATCTCCAAGTGATCTGCGCCACGCCGGTCCTATTCGCCTATGGCCGCGAACCGGACCATGCGCTGGACTGCGCGCGAATCTTCAACGATGCCGCACTGGAAATGTGCAGCCGCGGAAAGGGACGATTGAAGGCGCTTTGCCAGGTTCCGTTGCAAGACGTCGACGCCGCCTGTAAAGAGCTGACGCGTTCCATGCGCGCGGGGCACTTGGGCGTGCAGATCGGCAATCATGTCGGCGACAAGAACCTCGACGATGAAGGAATCGTCACGTTCTTGCATCATTGCGCGGACGAAGGTGCCGCCGTGCTCGTTCACCCTTGGGACATGATGGCCCCGCAGCGAATGCCGAAGTACATGATGCCGTGGACTGTGGGTATGCCCGCAGAGACTCAATTGTCCCTGGTGGCGCTGATCCTGAGCGGAGCCTTCGATCGCTTGCCCGCGAGCCTGTGCATCTGTTTCGCCCACGGCGGTGGCAGTTTTGCGTTTCTGCTCGGGCGTCTTGAAAACGCCTTCAATCGCCATGAGATCGCGCGAGGCACTTCTCAATATGCCCCGAGTCACTACCTCAACCGGTTTTACGTAGATTCCGCAGTCTTTGAGGAGCGCACACTCCAGTACCTGGTCGAAATCATGGGCGCGGATCGCGTACTTCTCGGTTCCGACTACCCTTTTCCATTGGGCGAAGAGCGCGTGGGGCGTCTCGTTCGCAACAGCAAGCTCCCGTCGGATGTGAAAGCGAAGCTGGTCGGCGGCAACGCTTACAATTTCCTTGGCATTCAATCCGCCAGCAGTTCAGCCACGCACCAAACAGGTTCGACGGGAGCTGAGTCCGGAGGTTCGCTTGGCGCGGCGGACGGCACTCCCCCGCCAGTCCCAGGGCACCAAGCCGACGACCGATTGACGTACAGTTCGTATTTAAAGGTTCCTGAATTGCTGAGCCTTCAGCATCGGCAATCCACGCCCGCGCACCATGACGAACTTCTTTTCATCATCGTTCACCAGACCTACGAGCTGTGGTTCCGCGAGCTGCTGCACGATTTGGAAGCGGTCGTCGCGAACCTTCGCGCCGCCGGCGCCAATCCCACCTCGCGCGATGAAGTTTATGAGGCCGCCCGGTTACTTCGCCGCTGCACGGAGATCATGCGCGTGTTGGTGGAACAATTCACCATTCTCGAGACCATGCTCCCCACTCATTTCCTCGCGTTCCGCGACGTGCTGAATCCCGCGAGCGGCTTCCAATCCGAGCAATTCCGGGAGATCGAATTCCTCTGTGGCCTGAAAGATGAAAAGATGTTGCGCTACCACGAACCTACGCCCGAGGTGCATGCCGCCCTCAATCGCAGATTACGTGAAGACTCGCTACGCGATGTCTTTTTCTCAGCATTGACTGCTCTCGGGATGCTGCCGCCCATGACAGCTTCAGCCACGGACCGCGAGCGCTTCGAAGCGCGCGCAAGGGCTATTCAAAAGCTCTACCAGGACGAGCGCAATCACCGCGACTGGATTGACGTCTGCGAGCGTTTGACCGAATTCGACGAACTGATGGTAGGCTGGCGTTTGCGCCATATCCAAATGGTCGAGCGCACGATCGGCGCACGCATGGGCACAGGCGGCAGCACCGGCGGCTCGTATTTGAAGAACACGCTCGAGAAGAAGTTTTTTCCGGAGCTTTGGGAAGCGCGAACGATGCTGGAAAAATGAGCTCCTCGCCGCGAATCCCCGGCGGGCGACAAGTCCTTTAAGATGCAACGGCCCATCGGCAAAATTGCACTCATCGGCTCCGGCCTCACCGGTCCCCTCCTTGCGATTTCTCTCGCGCAGCGCCGTTTCGAGGTTGAAATTTACGAACGCCGTCTCGACATGCGGCGAGTCAAAGTCAGCGCCGGGCGTTCCATCAATCTCGCCATATCGACACGCGGCATCTACGCGCTGCGCGAAGCCGGCCTGTGGGACTCGATGCGAAGCATCATTATCCCCATGAAAGGCCGCATGATGCATTCCGTCGCAGGCGAGCTCACGTTTCAGCCTTACGGCAAGGACGAGACCGAAGTCATCAATTCCATCTCGCGGGCAGACCTGAACGCCGCCTTGATGGACGCGGCCGAGGCGCAGGGCGTCGTCATACGCTTCAGCGAACGTTGCACGGGATTTGATTTGCAAACTGGTTCTGTGCGGTTGCGCAATGAAGAGACCGGTCGCGAGACAACCGCCGAGCCGGGAATTGCAATCGGCACTGACGGGGCCGCCTCAGCCATCCGCGCTGAAATGCTGAAGCTGCCGCGCTTCAATTTCTCTCAGCAATACCTTGATTACGGATATAAGGAACTCACTATCGCAGCCGCTCCTGGCGGTACGCACCAGGTCGAGCCACACGCGCTGCACATTTGGCCGCGCGGCTCCTTTATGCTCATCGCGCTTCCCAACGTCGATGGCACCTTTGCCTGCATTTTGTTCCTGCCTTTCGAAGGCAGTCCCAGCTTTGCCAGCCTCGATTCCGTCTCAAAGGTTCTCGACTTTTTCAAGACGCACTTCCCGGATGCCGTCCCGCTCATGCCGCATTTGGCCGCGAACTATTTCGACAACCCGACCGGCTCGATGGTAACCATTCGCTGTTCGCCCTGGCATGTGAACGGCAAAGCGCTGTTGCTCGGCGATGCAGCTCATGCCATCGTTCCATTCTTCGGCCAGGGCATGAACTGTGCGTTCGAAGACTGCTCGTGCTTCTTGGAGCTACTCGACCGGCACGGTGCCAACTGGCCGGATCTGTTCCTCGAATTCGAGCGAGCGCGCAAAGACAACACCGACTCTATTGCCGCCCTTGCTCTCGAAAATTTCGTGGAGATGCGTGATCGCGTCGCCGATCCTCGCTTTCTATTCCAGAAAAAAGTCGAGCTTGCGCTTCAAGCGCGATATCCCCGGCTTTTTGTGCCCAAATATGCGATGGTGACATTTCACCGGGTTCCTTATTCCGTGGCCCATTCGCGCGGCAGCATTCAGGACCGCCTACTCGCTGAATTGTGCGATTCGGTGAGCCGAATCGAGGATCTCGACTGGCAAAAGGCTGAAATGTTGATTCACAGGAACCTCACTCCGCTGGAGGATCTCTAGGTGGCGACCGCTGAATTCGACGCAACGAAAGATTTTGCCGCTGCCATGACCGCTGGCGATCCGCTCGCCGCCTATCGGGAACGCTTTCACATCCCCCGGGCGCCCGGCGGCGCTCCCTGTATCTACCTCTCCGGTCATTCGCTCGGTTTGCAACCGAAATCAACGCGCTCTCACGTCGAGCTGGAATTAAAGGATTGGGAAGCGTTCGGCGTCGAAGGGCACCACTGCGCGCGAAATCCCTGGATTCCGTATCACGAGATTCTCACCAGGTCGACGGCGCGTCTGGTCGGCGCGCTTCCCGGCGAAGTCGTTGTCATGAATTCGCTCACGGTGAACTTGCACCTCATGCTGGTCACGTTTTACCGCCCCACCGCACACCGAAACAAAATCCTCATCGAAGCGAATGCCTTCCCTTCCGACCAATATGCCGTCAAGTCCCAGCTTCACTCCCACGGCTACGATCCGGTGGTAACGCTCATCGAAATCGCCCCTCGTCCCGGCGAAACGTGGCTCCGCACGGAGGACATTGAGGAGCGAATCTTGGCGGACGGCGACTCGATCGCCCTCGTTTTGCTCGGTGACGTCAACTATTTTTCAGGCCAGGCTTTCGAGTGCGCACGCATCGCGGACGCAGGGCATGCCAGGGGCTGCGCCGTTGGTTTTGACTTGGCGCACGCCGCCGGAAATCTCCAACTGCAATTGCACGACTGGAACATTGATTTCGCCGTTTGGTGCAGCTACAAATACCTCAACGCGGGGCCCGGCGCCATCGCCGGATGTTTCATACACGAGCGGCACGCGCGTAACACTGGGCTGCCTCGTTTCGCCGGATGGTGGGGCCACGACAAGCAGACCCGCTTTGACATGGGCTCGGACTTCCACGCCATTCCGAGCGCCGAGGGCTGGCAGGTGAGCAACCCTTCGATACTCTCGATGGCCGCGCTCCGCGCGTCGATGGGAATATTCGACGAAGTCGGAATGGAGCGATTGCGCGCCAAGAGCGAATTGCTGACAGGTTATCTCGAATTCTTGCTGAGTCAGAATTTCCCGAGAGGGTTTTCGATCATCACACCGCGCAACCCCGCTCACCGCGGCGCCCAGCTTTCGCTGCGTCTTACTCGGGGCGGCCGTGCGATCTGCAAGACCCTTGCTGGGCAGGGCGTGATTTGCGATTGGCGCGAACCGGACATCCTGCGCGTCGCGCCGGTGCCCCTCTATAACTCGTTCTCTGATGTCTTCACTTTTGTTGAGAAGTTCCGCGCCGCTCTTCAGGATTAGTCATTTCTTACCCACCTGTCCCTCGCCAATACTCTGCCCACTCTCGATTTCAACAAGCTAGAGCGTTGACATTGACAGGCATCTCGCAGCAACTGTGCTCTATGTTTCATTTTATAAGACTGTTTCTGGCCTTGCTTCTCCGCCTTTCCCGAGCTCAGCGGAGCCGCCTACTTTAGAACTTGGCTCTTCGGCAGCAATTCGGTGTCTTGCAGCGAGAGCATTCCCGCCCGCGCGGCGGACCAAGCAGCATGACTTTCAATCTCACCGTAAGGAGTTCTTTGTCGTGATTCCCAAGGAGCGGTTCGTTTCCAACCCAATCCCCGCTTCCTTCAAATGTTCAATATCCCAGGAGAACGAATAGACAGGTGGAAGCCTATTCGTTGTGAATCATGGGGGCCGACTGGATAACAAATCGGGATATCCTGCGCGTTCCCGAAGGCGATTTCTTCGATTAATCTGGCCTCCGTAGCCTTGCAGTTTGGCTGAGCAATTGCAGCTAAAAGGTGGGCAGACTAGGACGGCTAAGTATCAAAACCTGAAGGGCTTACTGGACAGTGAAGGGCAGGCAGGTTCGCCGTCCCCGTAACTCATTTAGGCCTCGGCTGTTGCCGCAGCACTTGGTTTTGCCGTTCTATTAGCGCCCGGCGGGAACACGCTAAGGTGTGTCGCTGATTGGTGAATGTCTGCTCAAAAGGACGTCTCCTTTTGCATACAGTCCAGCTTTCGGCCGACTCCCTGGCGCATGAATTTACGGAGTTTCCATTGGTACTAGGCCACCCTAGGAGTGTTCTTATGACGCGCAAGAATGAAGCGGGTCAAGCTCTCGTGTTTGCCGTGGTCGCACTGGGGCTTCTACTTCTCGGTTTTGCAGGTCTGGGTATTGACATGGGATACCTGCGCTACGTAAAGCGCCTGCAACAAACTGCAGCAGATGCAGCGGCCATTTCAGGCGCGTCGAACCTCTGCCCCTCTGTCGCATCTTGCCTTCCGTATGGGGGCGTCACGCTTGGGGCGCAAAATGCCGCGGCCGCGAATGGTTATACGGACAACACCGGCGGCCTGGTGAGTACGTGCACCAGCACCAATGTAAATTCGAGTGCGCTTGTCGGTGACGTTTGCGTCCAAGTCAACAATCCCCCTGCCGCAGGGCCACATTCAGGCGATCCCAATTACGTAGAGGTCCTCGTCTCAACCGTTCAGCCCACTTTCTTCATGGGCGTTCTGGGAATCTTCAGTGAGGCGGTTACTGCGCGCGCAGTTGCCACAAACGCGGGCGCTGCAACGGGGAGTGGCTGCTTGTATATGCTGGGAACCCCGCCCAACAGTACCGAAGGAGTCGGGACCTTGGATGCTCCAGGTTGCGGCATTGTAGACAACGGTAACTTCAACCTTGTGGGGAACCCTCTGAACGTCACCGCCGGCACGTTCGGACTCGCCGGCACGAGCGGTCCGGGGGGCACGATGACCTGCTCAGGCTCATCCACCTGTCCGGTACCAAACATGCCGACCTCGGGAGATCCCATTGCCCCACTGGTGACGCCACCCACAGTAGGCCTACCCGTGGCATTCAACCCGGCAAGTATCGTTCCGGGATCCACTTACAGTTCAATTTCGCTCACTGATGGAAGCGTCACAACTTTCCCTGCAGGCCTATACATCCTGGACGGCGGATTTTCGATCACCGGAAACGCAACCGTTTTTGGAACTGGCGTAACATTCTATTTCACCAATGGCGGCACAATAAGCACCACACCGGACGCCAGCGGCTCGCCTAACATTCAGTTATCGGCGCCGAACAGTGGGACGTACGCGGGAATTTTGTTTTATCAGGATCCGAGTGACACGAGTGGCCCCCTGCTGGGAGGCAATAGCTCGTCTTTTTACCAAGGTGCCCTGTATTTTCCATCGGCCCTGCTGACGTTTTCCGGAACCGGTACGCTTAATAGTGGAGCCCTATACACATTCGTGGTTGCGAATTCGCTGGCCCTGAGCGGTGGCCCCGTCGTGGTTCTCAATTCGAACTATGCCGCTGCCGGACTTCCGAATGGAACCTCGATCATCAAGAATGCCTCCCTGGTGGAATAGAATGAAAGTCACGTCAGAAACCCGCGGGAATATGAAGAACGGCACAAGTCTGGGTCGGCAATTCACATCCGAATCCGGCCAGAGTCTTCTCGAGTTGGCTTTACTGACCCCATTATTGTTGCTGCTTCTGATCGGTGTCGTGGAGATGGGACGCTACGCCTATCTCAGCATTCTTCTCGGGAATGCCGCGGAGTCCGGGGCTTTGTACGGCGCACAAAGCCTGACCGATTCAGTGGATACGACCGGGATCCAAAATGCAGTCCAGAACGATTTCCAAAACGGGCAAGGCCTCACGGGCCTAACTGTCACCTCGGCGACCTCCTGCGGGTGCGACAGCGGGGGAGCGACCGTTACGAATTCCTGCTCGGGGACTACCGCGGGAACATGCATAGCCGGCCATTGGGTTGTGATGCTACAGGTTACTGTGTCCGGGACTTTTACTTCTTTATTTCAGTATCCGGGGATCCCCCAGACGGTCACGGTAACGCGTACGGTGGGCATGCGTGTGAAACAACAATGAACCTTCGACCGAATCCGATCCGGTATGGTTCCTCATCCACCCACGTGGAGCCGTTAGCGAGACGTCTTGCATCTCTCAAGCAGGACCGCGGAAGCACCCTTGTCGAGTACGCGCTCGTAATCACTATATTGATGACAATGCTGCTGGGAATCGCCGACTTCAGCCGTGCGTTATACGCCTATCATTTTGTTTCCAACACCGCCCGCGAGGCTGCCAGATATGCGGCAGTCAGGGGGATCACTTGTACGAATGACAACAGCTGCACCGCGGCAAACTCCGCCTCCGGCACCGCTGGAGCCACTGGACCGGCTGACATTCAAGCATTTGTCCAAAATGTGCCGCTGGGAATCAACGCTGCCAACGTAACCGCAACGATCTCCTGGCCGCCTCAGGCAAATAGCCCTGCTAACTGCATTAGTGTCATAAACGCTCCTGGTTGCACAGTGCAGGTCCAGGTCTCATACGTCTTCAATTTCGCTTTTCCATTCGTGTCCAGTACCGCGTTGACGATGAACAGCACTTCCCAAATGATCATCTCGCATTGATTGAGCGCCGCAAGAATCTCTATTGAGAATTGATGTGAGGGGTTATTCGCATTCGCTCGAATGCGTCAGAGCGTCCTTGCCCGGAGAAGAAAATGGATCCGGCCGCGCTGGATCCACCAATCTTACCGAGATTCAAAATAATCCGTAGCGTTTAGAGAGAGTTTCGATGGATGACGACTAATCTGAATTTCGAGAGCGACTGTCTCACGCGACCTTTCCACGAGTTTTCAAGAATCTAAGTGCCCGGGGTTTACCGCGGCCGAGCCGTTGGATCGAGCGTCCTTTGCCTCCGCGGGAGGGACCCCCTCCGCCGAAGAGATCTCGAGCCGATCTCCAACCTTGGTTCCGGTGCGGTAGATGGTGTGAGCGGGAAGTTCCAACACACTAAGCGCTTTCAAGGAAATCTTGGAAACGCGAAATGGCCGCAGATACTCCTCCACGTGAATCACTTCCTTTTCTTTGCTCAGAAAAATCACGTCAATGGGGAACAGCATGCCCAGGGTGTGCACACCATTGGACGGGATGATCCACAGTCCCGCCCCAAGGCGTGCCCAATGCTTTGTCTTGCCAAGCAGACCCACCAAGCGGCGCAGATAGCTGTCCGCAACGGTGGCCTCCGTGGCGACGAAGGTTTCCCGCGTTTTGTTGTAGACGTATACAGCCCGGCCCGAATGGCCGTTCGTGATCGCCACTTTGGTCTCCCCCATTATTTTCTTCCGCAACTCTGTTTTCTTAGTCAACTGCCTTACGGCGCCGGCGCCAAATGATCAGATATAGCACACAGAGCGCCAGAACTCCTGCAATGACCCTAATGATCAGTACTCGGTCCATTTCATTTCTCCTTTCCTTTTTTCAACATCGCTGAAGATCACATCCAGTACTCCCGAAATCCACGCCATTGGACAATCATCATCCCAATCCGAGTTTCGCGAACTGCCTGATTATGGTGATGATTGCCGGCAATAGGATCACAACCATCAGAGCTGGAAAAATGAACAGAACCAGGATGGGCACCATCTTAATGGTCGTTTTAGCGCCCATTTCCTCCGCGCGCTGACGGCGCCGTGTCCGCAAGTCATCCGAATGAACGCGCAAGGACGAGGCGATGCTCGTCCCAAAGCGCTCAGTCTGAACCAGCATGGCAACCAATGCTTTCAAATCATCGATTCCGGTGCGGCGCGCCAACTCTCGAAGAGCTTCGAGACGTGATTTACCAACGCGCATTTCCAGGTTGACCAATTGCAATTCATCGCTCAAATCGCCATGGACTACTTTCAATTCCTGGGATACCAGCATCAGGGCTTGATCGAGCCCCAGACCAGCTTCTACGCAGATAACCAGGAGATCCAAGGCATCGGGCAGGGCACGGCGGAGGCGCTCCCTCCGGGCATTAATCGTCCATAAGAGCCAGATTTCGGGGAGCAGAAGGCCGGCAAGAAACGCGCCGACAAGGATCAGCGCCGGGTAGTAGGCGTATATCCCTGTGAAATAACCAGCGCCAACCAGGGCGATCGGCAACAGCACCCTCACACCGCGCAGTGTCAGAACCGCGTTGGGGTTTCGAAACCCGGCACGCGTCATCATCAGCTGTGCGCGCGATGAAGTTCCACCCGGGACCAGTTGCCCGATTGAAACGAGAGCGCCTTGAGCGCGGTCTGACTGTTTTTGCGCAAAGGCCTCTTTGGTGCTATCGCTGGCGGCATCGGCCAATCGAGAAAGACGCCGAACCATGGCGGGTTCGCCGGAGGCGAAGGCATAAAACAAGGAGACGACCACAACCATTACGGCAAGAAAAGTTCCGATTGTGACAGCCCATATCATTTTATGCGCCTCGCATCAAACGTGTACGTTAACGATTTTCCAAAGGATCAAGGACCCGACAACCTGCATCATTGCGGCGATGATGAGAAAGGTTTGGCCCATTGGATCGTGGAAGAGTATCCCTACATAGTTCGGATTCACGAAATTGAGCATGATAATCATTATCAACGGCAAGGCGACCAGAAAGGCCGCTGTCAGCTTTCCCGCAGCAGTTTTCACCCGCACTTCACGATGGATCTTGAATCGTTCACGAATCACACGGGAGAGTTCGTTCAGGACCTCGACAAGGTTTCCTCCCGTGTCCCTCTGAATCAGCAAGGCAGTCACAAGCAAGCGAACGTCCACCAGTGGCACTCGCTCGGTAAGGTTGATGAAAGTATCCCTCAACGAAAGACCTAAGTTCTGTTCTTCAAACGTGGTTCGAAATTCCCCCGCGATCGGCTCGGAACATTCCTTGCCCACCAATTCCAGGCCGGCAGTGAAAGAAAGGCCGGAACGCACCGCCCGGCTCATCAAATCGAGCGCCTCGGGAAGGTGTTCCTCGAACTTCGTCAATCGAGTGGTGCGCATCCAGGCAATGTACGCCAGCGGCGCGAGAGCTATGAGCCCCGCAGCGATCAGGCAGAGGATGGTCTGGGAGATGAAAGATCCAGCTAGAAAATATCCCGCAACACCCAGAACTGCGCTCCACAGGAGAATTTGGATTGGTTTTATCGTCAGTCCCGCCTGAGTCACGAATTTCTTCAGCTTCTCCGGCCACACCCATTTCTTGAGGATTTGGTCAAAGACCGGCACAGTGCTCAACGTTTCGTCCCGCAGGATTGATACTCCTGGGGTAGCGTTCCTGCCGGGTTCGACTTGCCGCACAGCCTCCAAGCGTTCTTGAACGATGTTTCGTTTCGCGGCTCCTCCTCCAGCCATCAGCCAGAAGACGAAGGCGACGCAAGCCACGATTAGAAAGGTTCCAATAGCGAGCAATAAAGCCAAACCGTCCTCCTGGTCGTGCTTAATGTCCGTCAAACATGGACGTCGGAAGATGAATTCCGGTAACAGCAATTCGTTCCGTGCATTTCGGGCGAATCCCAGAGGGCTCAAAGGCGCCGATCACCTCACCGGATTCTTTAACCCCACGCTTCCTGAATGTGAAAATATCCTGCATCGTTACGACTTCGCCTTCCATGCCCGTAATTTCGGCCAGGCTCGTCACTTTGCGCGTGCCGTCGCTCAAACGAGTCACTTGGACAACGATGTCGATAGCCGAAGCAATTTGACGGCGTATCGCGGTGTCGGGGATATCCAGGCCGGCCATGGCGACCATGGTTTCCAGGCGGCTCAAAGCATCCCTTGTGCTATTTGCGTGGACCGTCGTAAGAGAACCATCGTGGCCGGTGTTCATTGCCTGCAACATATCCAGCGCTTCCTCGCCTCTGGCTTCGCCGATAATGATGCGGTCGGGACGCATTCGAAGAGAGTTAATCAGGAGCTGGCGTTGTTGAATGACACCTTTTCCTTCAATGTTGGGTGGCCGCGTTTCCAATCGAACGACATGCTGCTGGTGGAGTTGCAGCTCAGCCGCGTCCTCGATGGTCACAATGCGTTCCCGGTTGGAAATGTACGACGAGAGCACATTGAGAAACGTGGTCTTGCCGGCGCCCGTGCCGCCTGAAATCAAAACATTGAGCCGGGCTTTCACACACCCCTGCAAGAATTCCAACATAGGCTGCGTCAAAGTGTTATTGCGGATGAGATCTTCGGCCATCAATCGTTCGCGGCCGAACCGCCGAATTGACAAGCAGGGGCCATCCACAGCTACCGGTGGGATGATCGCATTCACGCGTGAGCCATCGGCTAGGCGGGCGTCAACACATCACCACGGCCACTTCGTGTCCCGATCGCTCCACCAGCGAAGCTTCGTCTGTGCCGAGGAATCCATCCGCCGATGCCTCATCGAACGCCTTCTTGATCACGTCGTAGCGAAAGCCCTGCGGCGTCTGCGCCAGCACGATGCCGGCGCGCGGGATCGTGGCCTTGATCAGCGCGCCCTCGGACGTGCGCTCGACTTGCTTCACCGTATCGACGGCGGGCATCCCGGCAATCGCTGCGCCATATTTCTTCGCCGCCTCGATCACTTCCTGAATAATTTCGCGGGTCACGAACGGACGCACCGCATCATGCACCAGAACAATATCATCCGCTGCCGCGGCAACCGCATTCAGCGCGCTCGCCACCGATTGCTGGCGGTGCTCCCCGCCGACGACCAGTTGCACTTTCTTCTTCAGCCCGCCGACGGCGGCGCTATCGAGTTGCGTGCGAAACCCGGCAATCTCGCTTTCCCGCAGAGGAATCCAAATCTCGCTGACGCCATCGATGGCGGCAAACTTACGCAGCGTATGGATGAGAATCGGCGTGCCGCCGAGTTCGGTGAACTGTTTGGAAGGCAGCGCCTTCTTTTGTTTACCTTTGGCGCCGACGGGCACCGGAGCCATGCGGGTTCCAAGCCCCGCAGCGGGAATAATCACTACGACCTTCATAGCGGGCTGTAAGTATACGAGGGGGAAGCCGAGGACTTCAAATGCAGAGCCAATCCGATCTCTCCGTTTTGCTCCGCGGCCGTTCTCTGACCTCCGCGTTCACTGGTCTTTGCCGAAGTCTTATCAGACCTCTCAAACGGGGAGACGCGGAGAAAATCCGCGGGGTGCGCTGAGATTGCCCGGCAAGATCTTCGATTTGATTCTGAAACTTGGCCTAAGGCTGTGGCTTGGTCTCCACCAGCGTGTTCGGGACCACCGGCGGCGGCACCGCAGTACCCGTCACCACCGGCACAACGGGTGGGACAGCCACGCTAGTCCGGCTGTAGGCGCGTTCGTCCCACTTGCCGAAGATCATCTTTCCGGCCGTTGTCTGCAGCACCGATGTGACCGACACGTCGATCGTCTTGCCGATCATCTTCCGGGCGTTATCTACGACCACCATGGTGCCGTCATCGAGATAGGCGACACCCTGGTTGTATTCCTTGCCTTCTTTCAGGATGAAGACCTTCATAATCTCGCCCGGCAGCACGATGGGCTTGAGCGAATTGGCCAGTTCGTTGATGTTCAGCACTTCGACGCCCTGCAGCTGCGCCACTTTGTTAAGGTTGAAGTCGTTGGTGATGATCTTGCCCTCGTAGACCTTGGCTAGCTCGATCAGCTTCAGATCGACTTCGCGGACGGCGGGGAAATCATCTTCCACAATCTGGATAGACAGCGTGGCCATTTTCTGCAGGCGCTGCAGCACGTCGAGGCCGCGGCGCCCGCGGTTGCGTTTCAACGAATCGGCAGAATCGGCGACGAGTTGCAGTTCGCGCAACACGAACTGCGGCGTGACGATGATTCCGTCGAGGAAGCCGGTTTCGGCAATATCAGCGATGCGCCCGTCGATGATGACGCTGGTATCGAGGATCTTGTAGCTTTTCTTGCCTTGCTTCTCGCCGCCAAAAATGCCGCCCAAAGCTGCCAGGTTCAGCAGATCGCCCTTGCTCGCGCCCACGATCAGGCCCACATAGGCCATCAGCAGCATTACCAGGATTTGCAGGAAGCTCTGGGTGTTGCCGCCAGGCACACTGCTGCGAATGACCACGGCAAACAGGTAGGCTCCACAAATGCCGAGGATGCTGCCGATCGCGGCACCGATCAGCCGCTTCAGGCTCACGGCGCGCAGCTTCCATTCGAACAGGACGATGGCCGCACCCACCAGCGCGCCAATGCCGGCGTCCAGGTTGCGAGGCAACCCGAAGGGAGCAATCACGTAGCAGGTGACGGAAACTACGATGACAAAAAGAAGACGTACAAGAATTAAATCCACAATATAACCTCCCCCGATGCAGCTCCGCTAAGCCCTTTGCGCGTGCACCGGTGCCATTTCCTCGCCGCCCCGGGCGGGAATCGGCAAATCAGCATGCGGGGCGTGGGAGAATTAGGGGAATGAATGTACGCCCCGTCCCGGCCCGTGGAGGCGTGGCCGGGAGGACCTCAGTAAACTTACGCCTAAAGTATATACCGGAGGGCAAAAAGCGGGTGAAACAAAAACGGTTCGCGGCCCACCCTTGACTTCGCTGGGAAAAATCTACAGCTCTTCCGGTTCAGCTATACAGTTTCAACCTCCGCCCCGGTTCGCTGCCTCTGGCATCTGAAACCGGTAATCTCGCGAACTGCTGAACGAACACGCAGGTCGCCAGCAGTCAGGCCATCATGGATGGCCATGGAGGATGCTCATGCGAGCTTTAAGATTCTTGAACGTAGCGATACTGTCGCTCCTGGTGGGAAGTGCAGGCCTTCTCTATGCCCAGGACGAGAAGCAACAGGAAGACAAATCACGGCAGGAAGAACCCAAGTCCAAGCAGGATGAAGCTAAACCTCCTCGTCAGAACGAGGCCAAGCCTTCAAAGCAGGACAAGGAGATGCAGAAGCAGGAGCAAAAGCGTGATCAGGAACAGTCCCGCGATCAGGCGATGCCGGAAAAGAATAAACAGGAACATCCTGATATGAAAGGTGATCGGCAGGGGCAGGAACAATCCGGCATGAGGGGCGACCATGCCCACCCAGCCGGTAAGGGCGGCCATATTCCCGACGACAAGTTCAAGGCTCACTTTGGTCACGGCCATCATTTTCGGGCGCAAGGTGTGATTGTGCAAGGGCAACCGCAGTTCCAGTACGGCGGTTACACCTTCGAATTGGTGGACCCGTGGCCAGCAGACTGGGCCTACACTGACGACTGCTACATCGATTACATCGATGGAGAGTACTTCCTGTTCGACTTGCTGCACCCGGGCGTTCGGATTGCTCTTTTCGTTGTGCTGTAACGCAACGCAGCCGACGCCGTTTGTTGGAAGGTGGTTCCTCTGAGCCGGGGATTCAGTTCTGCTGGATTCAAGCTCAGAGGAGCCACCTTCTTTTATTTGCGCTGGGCACCACGTGGGGAAGAAAGAATCTATCCTGCATTCATCCCAGGTAGAGCGTTGTGAGTCGGCCTTGAGCCGTGCAACTTTTGTGTCTCTGGGCAAGCTTTGTAATAAACGCTGACCGAGCTTACGTTCCGCTGGAGAAACATCGTTCGTTGACTCACAAGGGCCGCCTCCGTAAGATGAAACGACACGCTGGCACTCTACAGCGGATCGATAAGAATCATCAACCAAGTATGATTGGCCAAACCATCTCCCACTACCGGATCATCGAGAAGCTCGGCGGCGGTGGAATGGGCGTGGTCTACAAGGCCGAAGACACGCGCCTTCACCGTTTTGTAGCGCTGAAGTTCCTGCCCGATGAAGTCGCCAACGATCCGCAGGCGCTGGAGCGCTTTCGCCGCGAGGCGCAGGCGGCTTCGGCTCTCAACCATCCGAACATCTGCACCATCCACGACATTGGCGAAAATGAGGGCCATCACTACATCGTGATGGAGTACCTCGAAGGCAGCACGCTGAAGTACCGCATCGAGGGCAAGGCCATGTCGGTAGAGCAGTTGGTGGATTTCGGCGGGCAGATTGCCGACGCGCTGGATGTGGCGCACACGGCGGGGATTGTGCATCGCGACCTGAAGCCGGCGAACCTGTTCATCACCAAACGCGGACAGGCTAAGGTGCTCGACTTCGGCCTGGCGAAGGTGGCGGCGCGGCCGCTGCCACACGCGGACGCGGCGGAAGTCACGCTGGCGACGGCCGCGGTTGATCCGGCGAACCTGACCAGCCCCGGCAGCACCGTGGGCACGGTGGCTTACATGTCGCCGGAGCAGGCGCGCGGCGAAGAACTTGATGTGCGCACCGATCTGTTTTCGTTTGGCGCGGTGTTGTACGAAGCGGCCACGGGAAGGCAGCCGTTTACCGGAAACACCTCAGCTGTGATTTTCGACGCCATTTTGAACCGCGCGCCTGCCGCGCCGGTGCGGCTGAATCCCAATCTTCCTGCGGAACTGGAGCGCATCATCAACAAAGCTCTCGAGAAAGATCGCGATCTGCGCTACCAGGTGGCCTCGGAGATGCGCGCCGACCTGAAACGGTTGAAGCGCGAGCTTGATTCGGGGAGAAGTTCGGCGGTGAGTGCGAGTGCTTCGGTGATGGCTCCGCCCTCCGGCTCTGCCCAAGTCATGGCAGCGCCTTCGGCTTCCGCAGTCCCGCCGGTGGCGGCGGCTATCCGGTCCGGCTTCGGCTGCGAATGCGAGTTCGGCCGTTACGAGCGCCGCCGGATCTGGCTCATCCGCCACAGTGTTACCAACTTCAACACCAGCTTCAGGCCGCAAGTATTGGCTTGCGGCAGTAGCTGTGTTGTTGCTGGTGATGGCCGCGGTTGGGACCTGGTATTGGCGGGGCAAGTCAAGCGCGTCACAAATCGGGTCCATAGCGGTAATTCCATTTACCACTTCCGGCGGGAGCGCGGATGCAGACTTCCTCAGCGACGGCCTCACGGAATCTTTAATCGCCTGCCTCGCCCACGTGCCCGATTTGAAGGTGAAGTCCCGCAACTCGGTTTTTCGTTACAAGGGAAAAGATGTGGACGTCGAGAAAGTCGGGAAGGAATTGACGGTCGATGCCCTGCTGACCGGCAGAGTGGTGCAACACGGCGAGACCATTCAAGTGAGCGCTGACCTCACCAACGTGCAGGACAACACGGAAATCTGGGGCGGGCAATACGAGCGCAAAGCTTCGGACATTATTTCGTTGCAGCAACAGATCGCCACCGACATCGCGGGCAAGCTGCGCAACAAAATGAGCGGAGCGGAAAAACAGCAGGTCACCAGGCAAGGCACGCAGAACCCGGAGGCTTACCAGCTCTACGTGAAGGGCCGTTACTACTGGAACAAGCGCACCGGCGCCGATCTTAAGGCGGCGATTTCCTACTTCAATCAGGCCATCGATAAGGATCCGGGTTACGCGCAGGCGTACGCTGGGCTGGCGGATGTTTATGTGGTCATGATGGCCTACGGGGAAGGCGATCCCAAAGACTTTTTCTCCAAGGGAGCAGCGGCAGCCGCCAAGGCCCTGGAACTCGACCCCACGCTGGCCCGGGCTCATGCCGACCTGGGGCTGGTGAAGTCTCAGGGTAATTGGGATTTTGCAGGCGGCGAAGCCGAGTTCAGGAAAGCCATCGAACTCGATCCCAGCGATGCCACCGCGCATCAGTGGTTTTCGCAGTCCCTGTCATTTATGGGCGGCCGCGCGCAGGAGTCCATTGCCGAGGCCAACCGGGCTGACGAACTCGATCCGCTCTCCGCCATCATCAGTTGCGCTTTGGGCGATGCCTACAGCTTCTCCCATCAGTTCGACCGCGCGATTGAACAGTATCAAAAAGTGATCGCCGAGAATCCGTCGTTTGGCGCGGCGCACATTGATCTCTCAATCGCCTACTTCGGTGCACACAAATATGTGCAAGTGATCGAGGAGTACAAAACCTACGCCCAGCTCGCAGGAGACAAGAGCTACGCCGAATTGGCGCCCGCTATGGAAGCAGCCTTTCGCTCCGGCGGATGGCCTGCTGCGGCACATAAGGCGATCGATGTTCTAATCGGACAACGAAAGGCCGGAACTAACCACTTGGCGTCCTATACCATCGCCGATTTCTACGCCGACACCGGCGATAAAGAGCACGCCTTTGAATGGCTCAACATCGCCTACCAGGAACACAATGCCTACTTGATCTTTCTCCGCACCGACCCAACGTTCGAGTCCCTGCGTTCCGATCGGCGCTACGCCGAATTGGTGCACAAGGTCGGCTTTCCGCAATAACCTCATCTGCGCTTCCCGCAGGTCCTCTTTCCCCAGCAGATGGCTTACAATGTCGGAACTTGGATGTGATTTTTCGCAGCTATCCCTGACCATAGAGAGAGTGGTGGCAGAGATTACACTAGCGGCATTTTTCAGCTACAGCCGTGAAGACTCCGAGTTTGCACTCAGGCTCGCCGGAGACCTGAAAGCGGCCGGGGCGAACGTGTGGCTCGATCAGTTGGACATCACTCCGGGGCAACGATGGGACAACGCGGTCGAGGATGCTCTCAAAAATTGCCAGCGTCTCATCGTGGTGCTTTCTCCTGCCGCGGTTAGGTCCCAGAATGTTATGGATGAGGTCTCCTTCGCGCTGGAGGAAAGGAAGACTGTCATACCGGTAATCCACCGCGACTGCGATATTCCTTTTCGCCTGCGCCGCGTGCAGCACGCGGACTTCAGACAGGACTATGCGCGCTCGCTGCAGGACCTCATCAGGACATTGGTTCCGGGGCAAGGTGTAGGAAAGGCCACCGTACTCATCTCGGAACCTCGCAGTGAAGGAGAGTCAGGCATCGCAGACGCGCACATGCAACATGCGGCGGAGCAGCCGCGGCACGAGGAACGTCGAAAGCCAGCAGAAAAATCGGAACGCCCAGAGGCGGAAGAGCGTCCACTATCCCACCTGCTGGGGCCGGTGCTGATTGACACCGCTTACATCGCGGCGCTATGGACGGTGATTTCCGTTATCGCTTCCTACCTCTCCGATCATTTCCAACATCCGGATCACAGCCGAACTGCCGGTGCAAACCTGATTATATGGCTCCCGGAACAATACCTTGCCGGCCTGATAGTCGTCGCCGTTTTGCGGCGGTTTCGGCCAACATTCGGCTGGATACATCTGGCATTAGTTGCCCTCGTATGGCCTGCCGCGAATGTGGTTACCTCGACCATCATTCAGACGGCGCCCGCCCTGGGTAAGGAAGTGCCTCTCGCCATAGGGGAAGCATTGATCGGGGCGGTCGCAGGGCTGATTCTGTCTATGGACCTAGAGGACCGCCCGTGGAAGGGTGCTTTGGTGGGCGCTGCTTCTTTCGGCCTGGGAGAACTTGTCGCGCGTTTAGTGATAAACAGCCCTCAGTCCGGTTTGGGGGCGAAGTATATAGTCGACGCGTTTCATTTCTTCACACTTGGGATTCTCGAGGCAGGCCCCCTAGTTTGGTATCTGCACTTTCTTGCCAGCCGGAGAGTCGAACGTTAATTGGACTAGGGCTGCGTTCCCGCCCCCATAATTTCTTTGCTCTCGCCTTCGGCGACTCCAGGGTACGCCGCTGCTTTGCGGCGGCGCAGGTCGTTGGGCAATTGCGACTTCAGCAACCACAAGCCCACAGCAGTCGCGGCCGCCCATGTGACTGAAATCAGCCCTAACTGCAGCACGTCGGCGAGGCGGCTGCCGTAACTCGAAAGCATCGGCATGACGCTGCGTGCCACTTCCAGGCTGACGACGCCGGCTAGGACCGCGATCACCGCCGACTTCCCCAGCTCATCCCAACGCAGAGTTCTCAGCGATACCAGCTTGCGGTAGTGCAGTAGAAACGCCAGAGCGAGTAGATTCGCTCCGATGCCAATATCAGAGGCAAAGGCCAGACCGACTACTCCATATGTGTGAAAGAGAAATGAATACACCGGCAACGACGCAGCGGTTATAAGCGTGACCGCAGCCATCGGGGTTAGCGTGTCGCCGGCGGCGTAGAAGGCGCGGGCATAAAGTGCTTGAGCCGACCAGAGAGCGAGCGAGAGCGAGAACCAGAAGAAATAGACCGCCGTGGTTTGCGTGTCGGCGACGGTAAAACGTCCCCGGCGATAAACAAGATCGATCAGGGGGAAGGCGGCGGCCATCATCCATCCAGTTGCGAGCAGCGACGCGGCGGAGACGCGATAGACGGAATCGTTTACTGTGGCGGCGAATTCTTGCATGCGCTTCTCGTTGAACAAGCGCGCGAAAAATGGCAGAGAGGCTTGCCCGGTCGCCTGGCCCAATACAGCGATCGGAACGGCGAATAATCGCTTGGCGTAGTTGAGGCGGGCGATGTCGCCGATGCCGCTGGAGGCATAGTGCCGCAGGATCCAGTCGTCGGCCGTGACCAGTGAGACACCAAGCATCAGCGGAATCGAAAGCTTCACCCACTCGCCGAACGCGGGGTTCGTTACATCAAACGACGGGCGGTAGCCCGTGCCGATGCGGGCGGCGCCGATCACGCTGGCCAGAAACGGCCCAACAACGGCTCCCGCCAGCGCGCCATAGGCTAGCGACGCAATTCCGAAATGCCGTCCGCCGATGACTCCGCCAAGAATAATGATCGCGTTGTAGAGCAGTGGCCCGAAGGCCGGCAAAAGAAACAGGCGGTGCGACAGCAGCACGGCCGAGACGACTCCCCCGACATAAAAGAAGATCTGCGCCGGCAGCAGAATGCGGGTCAGATGAACGGTCAGGTCAACTTGTCCCGGCGAGAAACCACGAAACATCCAGCGCACGAATTGCGGCGTGAAGATTTCTGCGATGATGGTGCCCACGATCATCACGGCGGTCATCACCGTGATAACGACAGAAAAAGTTTTCTGCGCGTCGGCCTCGCGCTTCTCTGCCAGAAACCGCGTATAGATCGAGATGAATGTAATCGAAGCCGCGCCCCCGGCGACGATGTAGTTGAGCCAGTCCGGCAGGGTGAAGGCGGCGACGTAGGCGTCAGTCTGCCCGCCCGCACCGAAAGCGAAGGCGATGTAGGCCTCGCGGACGTAGCCGACCACGCGCGACAGCATGACCGCAACCATCAGCAGCAGCGTAGCCGAGAAGGCCGAGTGCTGGTGCGAAGGGCGAAAGAACCGCAGAAGTCTGGTCATGAGCCGCAGAGTTACGCCGGCGACGCCAAGCCGGCAGTTGTTGTGCGCGAGACGTGTACTTCCTTCAAAGCCTACCAGAGCCTTCTATTTACAACTGAGTTTATCGCTCGAATCGGATGGCCTCGTTCCTTTATTGACACTGCACTGGCGTTCCGGATAGGGTCCTATGGCCGCAACTCCTTACGCAGCAGGTAGTACTCGTTGATAGGACGGTCATCGCTGAGAGCCGGCGTGGTGGGAGAGGCTGAAATGAGCTGATCTATAAGCAATTCATAGTTCAACAGGTGGGCGAAGCGGGCTTCTGGGTCAGGTTGCTCGTCCCACTCAACCAAGTCAGCTGCCGCGGCGGCTGGAAGGCGCTGGGCTAATTCGCCCGCGGTTCGAAGTGGCACCGGCCGATCGCTGGCGAGAAAATGAAATCCCCAATTCTTCCCAAAGGCAAAGACGCGGACATTTGGAAACGACCGGCGCAGCGCGAGTGCGACCGCCGCCACGTCTTCCGCGTCGCCATTCGGAAGCCACTGTTGCAGAATCCCTCCCGGACGAAGGTGTTGCCGCAGGACTGTATAGAAATCTTCGGAATACAGCAGGCTTGACCCGGCGGCCTCCACCGGCGGCGGAGGATCGATCGTAATCACGTCATATTGCTCGGTCGTGCGCTCCAGATAGCGGCGGCCATCGTCGACCACCACGTGAGACAAAGGAGAACTCAAAATAGCGGGGCCATCAGGATGGAAATAGGCGAACAGCCGCGGCACACTGGGAACGAGCTCCACCGCCGTGACCGGAATCCCCCAGGAGCGCAGGGAGCGGAAGGTTGTCCCCATGCCGAAGCAAATTACCAGAGCATTTTGCGGAGTGCGGTCAAGAAAAACCATGGGCAGGTGCGCCATCATTTTGGCAATAGGCGTAAGCATGGTCATGGTGTAGCCGTTGACCAGCAACTGCCTGCGCATGCCGCTCCCACTTGCGATCACGGTGGCGGTCGAGTCCCGCAGAACCTTGCCACCCCGGTACTGCCTTTCGAAGCTCTCGCTGGAGAGAAAGAGTAACAGCGCCGCCGGCACAAGCAGGAAAGACGTCAGCCGGGGAACGAGGCCGGGGGCCGGTCCGGCCAGATGCGTAAAACGAACGCCGCGCACAGCGAAGATCAGCCAGGGCAGCGAGAGTAACATCAGCGCCCAGCGTTCGCTGATCCACGGCAACAGCAAGAAGCCAGCCAGCAGCGGGCCAAGAATGCAACCCAGAACGTTCACTGCGTAAGCTTTTCCTGCCTTCGCGGGATCGCCTCCCGCCCAGCGGTCCACAAGCATGGGCGTCAAGTACCCAAGCATTCCGGTAAAGGGCGCGATGCCCACCACCAGCCGCAGCCAGCCTTGGAGATGAATGTCCGGACTGGCCGCAACCAGCGGGAACAGCGAAAAGAGTGCCAGCAACGTCCAGGGCTGAGTGCTATCGTTCACGCGCTGTGAGTTCCAATTACGGTACACGCACGATCCAATGAAGGTTCCGGTCAGGTAGACGGCGAGAATTGACGCAAAGGCGTACACCACTGTTCCGATGTAGGGCGTGAATTGTCGCACCCAGACCACCTCCATGCCCATGCTCGTCAGGCCAGTGGCGAACAGGAGAGCTGGGAGATATCCTTCGCGCGTTGCAGTTGTGGCGGGCTCGCCGGCAGCTTGCAGTAATTCTGCAGCCGCGTCTCCAGCTTTCTTCTGCGGCACAGTCTTCGAAACGATCAGAGCCAGAACCGCGATCAGAACGTTGCAGGCGGTGCCGACGCGCAGGGTCCCATGAAACCCCAGAAGTTCGATCAGCAATAAAGGAAGAGCAGTTCCTGCGACCGCGCCGGCCACGTTTGCCATATACAAATAGCTGAATGACCGCGAAGATTCCTGGGGGAACACACGCCGGATTGCGAGCATGGCTACTGGAATCGTTGCTCCCATCAAAGTGCACCAGGGAATCAACGTGAAGGCAACCCAAATGCCTGAGACCACGTAGTACCCCGCGGAGGAAGTTGAACCCAGCCGCTCCAGAATGCTGTGTCCCAAACGAAGCTCAAAGAGCACGAGAACTCCGGAGACGCCGATCAACAGCTCGATCGCCGAATAAAGAAGGAGCGGCGAAAAGCTGGCCTTTTCTTCCCGCTGGTGCATCCGTGCCCCGCCTGCCCACGAACCCAACCCCAGCCCGGCCATGAAAACTGACAGCACAATGGAAACCATGGCAGTGGTAACGCCGAATTGCGCCATGGACAAACGCAGCCAAACCAGTTCGTAAAGGACGCTACAGAATCCCGAGATGAAGAAGAAAATGAAGTACCAGAACACGAGCGTGCTTCCCTCAGTTGAGTTTGAACTTGGCTAACTTGTGCGATTGCGATTCCAAATCCAAAATACGCCACTTCTGCGGTCGCTAAGAATGCCTTCCTGCCAGATGATCCTTGGTTGTAACCCTCTAGTGCCGCAATCACTTATCAATTGATGTGCGGTTGAGCAGCAGTGCATTGTCCCACGCCAGGTTTTAGTCGCAAAGTGACGACGGCGCGGGGGCCAGGGCTTGGGTCTCAGGTGTCAGGTCTTAGGTCTTAGGATTTCCCGAAGGCTAAGACCTAAGACCTGACACCTTGAAACCCGCACGCCGAAGGAGGCATGTATGCCGAGCCGTGTTGTTGCGAGCACTGATTCTCAAACCATGACCGAGTTCTGCGAACAGGCGAACCCGCGCACGCTACTCGATATCAGCCGCGCGCGCCCGTTCCCGGAGATGTCGCGTGTGCAGGAAAGCTGGGTGGCGGCCGCTGAGAAGCGAGCATTACTGTGGCTGGCTGCGTCCACGCCAACATGGATTAGCCCCGATCATCTCACCATGTTGGGGTTGGTAGCGCAGATCGGGGCCGGGGCATGTTATGCCCTGGCGAAGTGGAACAAGTATGCGCTGCTCGGGGTGATTGCCTGCCTCGCGCTGAACTGGCTGGGCGACTCGCTCGATGGAACGCTGGCCCGGGTGCGGCAACAATTGCGTCCGCGCTATGGCTTCTATGTGGATCACATGGTCGATAGCTTCGGCGCTCTGGCGCTGATGGGTGGCCTGGCCTTGTCCGGGTGCATGCATCCCCGGATCGCAATCGGACTGCTGATTGCGTTTCTCCTGCTTTCGATTCAGTCCTATCTGGCAACGCACGCGCTTGGAGAATTTCGGCTGTCGTTCTGGAGGTTTGGGCCGACCGAGTTGCGCATCCTGCTGGCCACAGGCAACCTGGCGCTGTTGTGGAAACCGCGAGTGCATGTTTCCGGCGGAAATTACAGGCTGTTCGATATTGGGGGAGTGATTGGTCTCGCCGGCATGGCGCTGATGGTGCTCTTCTTCACTGGACAGAACACGGTACGGCTGTATCGGGAAGAGAGGATCGTCCAGTGACGGCGCCAGATCAGAAAAGCACTGGAGAAACCACGAACTGGGAAGGGCACGACTTCAGTCCTGCCACCTTCGCCGCGCCGACACTGCCGGCTTTAGCCGCTGGAGGAAACCGGTGCACAACTGCGCTCCGTTTGCTTAAGTTCAACGCAGTGGGAGCAATCGGCATCGGAGTGCAACTCGCCGTGTTGCTCGCGCTGAAGAGTGGGTTCCATCTCAGCTATCTGCTGGCAACTGCTCTAGCGGTGGAAGCGGCGGTCGTGCACAACTTCCTGTGGCATGAACGCTATACCTGGGCAGACCGTGTGGAACCGTCATGGAGGAAGTCTTTGCCGCGGCTGCTGCGCTTCAACCTGAGCAATGGTGCTGTTTCCGTTCTGGGCAATCTGGTACTGATGAAATTAATGGTCGGCCATGGCCACGTGAACTATCTCGTCGCCAACGGCGTTGCCATCGCGACGTGCTCGCTGGCCAATTTCCTGGTGAGCGAGGAGTGGGTGTTTGAGAAGGATAGTTCAGCCTCCACTAAAAAGGGCCAGCGGGCGGGTTAGCTCTCTTCCCTCAGTCAGGGGCGAGGAAATGGGCCGCGTGCCGCGTCTTCCTGGTGACAATCCCTTGACAATGCATCATGCTGCAGGTGGTTATAATTGGCCAGGACTCGGCGGGAGCGCCATGAATTTCATATTTGAATCGTGCACGGGCGAAGCCCAGCCGTGAAACGCGCTCTCTTGCTGGTGCTGGCGGCGCTGTGGGTGATGCCAGCACCGGCACAAACTTCATCTTCTTCGCAACGCCTCTCTCCCGAACACTCTGTCGCAGCGCAAAAGCTCACGGTCACCGTGACCGACGAAAACGGAGTGGCCGTCGTCTCCGCGCGCGTGCAGTTGCAAGCCCCGCCGCCCGCCCTCCCGCTGCGCTGCGAAACCGATTTCGCCGGCCACTGTGAATTCGCCAACTTGCCTTCCGCAATCTACGAACTCACGGTCGAGAAGACCGGCTTCTACGCTCTGGTTCAGCCTGATGTGCAAGGCGGCACGGCTAACGTCGATGTCACTCTTCACCATCAGCAAGCGGCGCATGAAGTGGTGAACGTCGTGGAATCCGCGCCAGCTATCGACCCGGCGCAAATCTCCGCCAAGGACGAACTCACCGGCTCCGAAATCATCGACATTCCTTACCCCGGGCCGAACGACTACCGCAACTCTCTGTTCTTCATCCCGGGAGTTACGCCGGATGCCTTTGGCCAGGCGCACATCGCTGGCGCTGAAACCTACCAGACGCTGCTTTTGCTGGACGGTTTCAACGTGACTCAACCGACGAACGGCGCGCTCGTAGTGCAGACCAGCATCGACTCTTTCCGCTCCATCGCAGTGACCCCCAGCCGCGAGCCGGCCGAGTTTGGCAAAGGCTCCGGCGGTGTGGTGGGTCTGAACACGCGCATGGGCAACGATCGCTTCCGCTTTGCCGCCACCGACTTCATTCCTGTGCCCGAGGATGTCAAAGGCATCCAACTCGGCAGTTGGACGCCCATCTATACGATGTCCGGACCCCTTCGCAAGGGGAAGATGTGGTTTTTCGACGCGCTCGACGGAGAATACGACAACAACGTTACCAAGCAACTCCCGTCCGGCGCCGATAGCGATCACGTCTGGCGCATGGACAACCTGGCCAAGGTGCAATCCAATCTGACCAGCCGCAACATCGTCACCGCCAGCTTCCTATCGGATTACTATCACGATCAATACGCCGGACTGGGCGTCCTTCAGCCGCTGCCCACAACTCCTACCGAAGTAGAAACCGCCTACCTCGGTTCGCTCAAAGACCAATACTATTTCCGCGGCGGGGCGCTGTTCGAAAGCGGATTCGGCGTCGACCAATACAACTTGACGCTTACTCCGCAGGCAACAGGTCCTTATATCCAGGCGCCGTTCGGAGCTGGTGGCAACTACTACCTGAATGAGAGCGCGCTGGCCCGCAGAGTGCAGGCCCTGGCGAATCTTTACCTGCCGCCGCATCAATGGCACGGACGCCACGACATCAAGTTCGGCACTGACTTGGACCGCTTAAACTACGACGCGCAGTTCCTGCGGCAGCCGATTTCCTTTACGTCGGGTCCTGTGCAGCCGTGTTCTACGGATGCCAACGGTCTTCCCGTGGTGCCGGCGACAAACTGCACGCGCTACGCGGTTTTCTCCGGAGGCAATTACTCGACAATCTACAACACCGAGGCCAGCGCCTACGCCGAAGATCGCTGGCTGGTCACCAATCGTCTGCTCCTCGAGCCGGGCCTGCGCCTCGACTGGGATGAAATCGTGCGAACGCCGCTGCTCTCGCCGCGACTGGCGGGCACCTACATTTTCGACAATGAAAGCAACACCAAACTCTCGGCGGGAATTGGAATTATCTACGACACAACCAACCTGGGCTTGATCCATGAAGCGGTTGAGGGCCAGAGAACCGATTACTTTTTTGACTCCAGCGGGTGTCCAGAGATTTTAGGCAGTACGACTGGGAATTGCGCATCACCGCCAATTCCGGTGCCGACCACATTCCTCGCGAATCGCAACAGCCTGGCCGCGCCGCGGTACTTAAACTGGAGCATCGGCCTGGAGAAGAAACTGCCGGCGGCCATCTTTCTGAAACTGGAGTTCGTCGAAAAACGCGGCGCCCATGGCTTTGCCTGGAACACGCTAAATGGCGCCGTAGACGGCAACTTCATCCTCGAGAACCAGCGCGACGACCGCTACGACGCTTTCACGGTGAGTTTGCGCCACCGTTTTCGCCAGCGTTATGAGGTTTTCGGCGCCTACACTCGCTCCCGCGCGCACACCAACCAGGTGTTCGATTTCAGTTTGGATATTCCCCTGCTGAGCGCACAGGTGCCCGGCCCTTATCCGTGGGACACGCCGAACCGTTTTGTGGGGTGGGGTGTGCTGCCGGGTTTCAACTTGCCACTCATTCACAAGTTCGACATAGTCTACGCAGCCGAGGTGCGCACTGGTCTGCCTTTCCTCGCGACCACCGATCAGGGAGAGATCTATCCGGGCACGACTCCAGAAACCTACCGTCTTCCCACTTACTATTCTGTGAACCTGCAGTTCGGTAAGCGCGTCCGTTTGTTCAAACGCTATTGGGAGGTACGCGGCGGTTTCGACAACATCACCAACCACGCCAACGTTGCCCTGGCCGACGGCATCATCGATAAGGCCCACCCGTCGCCGACCTTCATCGACAATAACGGCCGCATCCTCGACGGCCGCATCCGATACCTGGGCCGGCAGTGAACCTCGGGTAGCCTCTCAAATCTTCAGCACGACCTTGCCGTAATTCTTGCCTTCCTGCAGCAGCTTGTAAGCTTCCACGGCGCGATCGAGCGGGAACACCTGGCCGATGACGGGAGTCAGGCTGCGTTGCCCGATCCATTCGGAGAGCTGTTTCCATGCCGGTTCCATGATCTCTCGCTTTTGCGAGAGGTAGGTCAGCCACAAGCCCTGCAGGCTAGCGGACTTCGCATACAGCGCCCGCACGTCGAGTTGCGGAGGTTTGCCGGTTGCGGTGCCGTATTGGATCACGCGTCCGAAGTCGCGCAGGCAGCGCAGGCTCTTCGCCGTGTGCTCGCCGCCGAGCATTTCAAAGACGGCGTCTACCCCCTCACCGTGCGTGAGGTTCTTCACCATCTCCTCATAGTCTTGCTGCTTGTAGTTGATGCCGTGCTGCAGGCCGAGTTCTTTCACGCGAGCCAGCTTTTCGTCCGACGACGACGTCCCGTACATATCGACACCGAGAATGTGGCCAATCTGCACTGCCGCTGTTCCCACGCCTCCGGCGACGGCATGAATCAGCACGCGATGCGTCCGGCCTGCCGCAGGCGCTTGCGTCATGCCTGCCTGCCAGTAACCGAGATAGGCGGTGAAATAATTAACCGGGAAGGCGGCGGCTTGTTCGTCGGTCCAATGTTCGGGAACAGGCCAGAGCATGTTGGGATAGGCTCCAACTTTTTCGGCGAAGGCCCCCCACTGGATGTAGCCCATCACGCGGCGTCCGCTGCTTTCTTCTACGCCCGCAAACTCGCGTCCCGCGACTAGCGGCGGTGCAGGCGTTCCCGGATAGCCGCCTTGGGTGGTCATGTAGTCGGCAAAATTCAGTCCTCCGGCGGCAACGCGGACCAGCGTTTGTTCCGCCTTCAGGGTAGGTTCTGGCCTGTCTTGGATGGCGAGCGCTTCAGGGCCAGACAAACTGGTGATTACTAGGGCTTTCATGCAGGAAAGTCTAGCAGGGCGGGCGACCCATAACTTGGATTCTCTGCGACAAACGGTCCGGCCACGAAAAATTCGTTGTTGGTCGTTAGTCGCTGCGGTGCGTCCCGAGGGGCAGCCCGCCCTGTTCTTCAAAAACAAAGCGGCGGGCATTCGCATGCACTGCGAATGCCGCCGCTCAACCTTATCGCCATTCCGTTGTCGCGACGCCCGTCACGAGACCGGAGAGACGCCCCTACTTCTCTACGCGCGAGCGCCAACCGCTGCCGGCTCAGGCGCGGGGAGGCTCTTGTCTTCGCCGTTGGGCTTCGTCTGCGCTGGCGTGCCACCCTTGCGGATGTCGATGCCGCCCTTGAAGTAGGCGCCGTCTTCAATCGAGATTCGCGCCGCCACCACGTCGCCGGTGAGCGAGCCATCGCTGCGAATATCCACTCGGTCGCTCGCGGTCAGGTTGCCGCGCACCTTGCCCAGCACGACGATCTCGCGGGCATTGATGTTGGCCGCGACTACGCCGTTGCGGCCGATGGTGACGCGATTGCCCGCCAGGCTGATCGAGCCCTCGACCCGGCCGTCAATATAAAGCGACTCCGAACCGGTCACCTCGCCCTTGATCACCAGCGATTTGCCGATGGTCGCCTGGTCCGCGGTAGTGGTGGTGCTCGTCGCCGGGCGCGGCGCAACGGCGGGCTCATTCGCCATCATTGCTGGCGCATTCGGAGTAGACATGGTTGGACGTTCCGGCTCGGCTGGCCGCCCGGGGGTCTGAGGCTGATTCGTCGGCTTCCACATGGATGAAAATTTCCTTTCCTTGTTGGGATTAGGGATCACGCGCCGCACTTGCGTGACCAAATCGAATTGTACTCCCCAGTCTCAAAATGAGCGCTGTGGAAAAGCCTTTATTTTCAATAGAGTTTCCTAGCTTGGTACGTACTTCCGTGTGTTGCTGAGGGGGACGTCATATGACCCTCCCGCCGCTTTTGGCACGGTCACCGTGTAAGGATTCCCGAAAAAACTCCTCCAGGGCGACAATTCCACATGGTACTCGGAGTATGCTCTTGGCTCGCAATCTATTAACTCGTACGTCTATTAGGAAGACACACCCGCCGCAAGGGAGCACACCATGTCCGAATCCGCCGTCGTTACTCCTATCGGCACCTTCCGCATCGCCCGGCCCCAGCCCGGCGAGTACGCGCCCTATTACGACCGCTACATTTCTCAAATTCAGGGTGAGGACATTCTCGACACACTGGACCAACAGCGCCGCCAAATGATGCTGCTGCTCTCGGGTCGCGACGAGGAAGATGGCAACTTCCGCTATGCGCCCGACAAATGGAGCGCGAAGGAAGTTCTCGGCCACGTTTGCGACACGGAACGCGTCTTCGCTTACCGCGCTCTGCGCATCGCCCGTGCCGACACCACGCCCCTCGCCGGCTTCGAGCAGGACGATTACGTACGCAACGGGCCGTTCGCCAATCGTCCGCTGGAGGATCTCGTCGAAGACTTCATCGCCGTGCGCCGCGCCACGCTGTCGCTCCTGCGAAATCTCGATGAAACGGCATGGATGCGGCGCGGCATCGCCAACAAAAATGAAGTGACCGTGCGCGCCCTAGCCTACATCATCGCGGGACACGAGCTGCATCACCGCAGGATTCTGGAGGAAAAGTATTTTGCGAACCGGCAGTAGGTCGCAGATCTTGCGCTTCCACGGGGAGTTGATTAGCACTCCTGGGTTATGCTGAGGGCTGACGGCTGAGGGCTGACGGCTTCTTCATGCTTTCCGACTCCACCATCCTGAAACACATTGCCCGCCAGCCCAAACGCGCTGCCGGATTCAAGCAGTTGGTGCGCGAACTTGGCCTGCACGGCGATGCCCGCAGAGAACTCGACGGGCAGTTGCAGAAGCTGGTCGCAGCAGGCGAACTGATTCAACTCAACTCCGACAGCTACGCTCTGCCGCAACCCGCGGCCGACAAAAATCTGATCATCGGACGCCTCACCATGCATCGCGACGGTTTCGGCTTCGTCATCCCGGATACAAGCTCGCTGAGTCCGTCTCTCAAGTCGCGTCTCGTGGGAGACATCTTCATCCCGCCCCACGCCATCGGCAACGCCATGCACGGCGACCGCGTGCTGGTCGACATCAGCGCCGTTCGTCCCGATGGCCGCGCCGAAGGCCGCATCGTGCGACCGGTAATGCGCGCGCATCCGACCGTGGTCGGGATTTTTCACTACGGCCCACGCCACAATTCCGTGAAGCCGATCGACAGTAAGATCACGATGGATGTCGTGATCCCGGCAGGCGCCGAACTCGTAGCGCCGCCGTCCTCGGCGGCTGTCGCGGGGGCGTCTCGCCCCCGCTCTGGAAGCCAAGATGCCCACAAGAAAGCCGGCGGGACGCCAGCGCTACGATCCGTCGACCGCGTACTCGGAGACGAAGCCGCGCGCCGCTCTGAATGGGATGATCTCGAAGGCGTCGTCGTCAACGTTGAAATCACCGACTGGCCCACCCCCACGCAAAACCCGCGCGGACGCGTCATTGAAATTCTCGGCCGGCAAGACGACTTCGGAGTCAACGTCGAAATCACCATCCGCAAATTTCACCTGCCGCACAAATTTCCCGCGGCGACGCTCGAAGACGCGCAGAATATACCCGCCGTCATCCCGGCGCGAGAAATTCGCCACCGCCGCGACTTCCGCGCGCTTCCCATCGTCACCATCGACGGCGAAACCGCGCGCGACTTCGATGACGCGGTTACGGTCCGAAATCTTCCCGATGGCAATTTCGAGCTGCAAGTCCACATTGCCGATGTCGCGCAATACGTCACACCTGACTCCGCGCTCGACCAGGAAGCGCGCCTGCGCGGCACCAGCGTTTATTTCCCCGACCGCGCCGTGCCCATGCTTCCGCTCGAGCTCTCAACCGACATCTGCAGCCTGCGTCCGCACCTTGACCGGCTGGTGCTGTCGTGCGTAATGCAGATCGATCCTCGCGGTGAAATCGTCGGCTACGAACTGTGCGAAGGCGTGATCCGCTCGGCCGAGCGCATGACGTACACCGCCGTCAACGCCGTAATTGAGGGCGATGCCGCGGCGCGCCAGCGTTATGCGGCGCTGGTCCCTACGTTCGAACTGATGCGCGACCTCGCGGTAATTCTCAATCACAAACGCCAGCGCCGCGGCTCCATCGACTTCGATCTGCCCGAGCCAGTCATCGAGTTCGACGAATTCGGGTTGATGAAAAGCATCACTCGCTCGGAGCGCAACATCGCGCATCGTCTGATCGAAGAGTTCATGCTCTCGGCCAACGAATGCGTCGCGCATTATCTGGAATCGAAACGCATAGCGTCGCTCTATCGAATTCACGAAAAGCCGGACGCCAAGCGCGTTTACGATTTTGAAGTGATCGCCGCGACATTCGGTTATTCGCTGGGCGTGGGCGCTCTGCCCATTCACCGCGTGCAATTCAAAAGCGACCGCCGCGCCGCACGCGGCACGGGAAGACAGGCACGCACTGTTGAAGTCCCCAAGGACGTCCACATCACGCCGCGCATGTACCAGAAGCTGGCTGCGAAGATTGCCGGCAAACCGGAAGAACGCATCCTGAGCTACCTGATGTTGCGGTCGCTCAAGCAGGCGCGCTACTCGGAAGAAAACCTCGGCCACTTCGCGCTGGCAGCACCGTGCTACACGCACTTCACGTCGCCGATCCGCCGCTATCCCGACCTGATCGTGCATCGCATCTTGAAAGACGTGCTGCACGATTCAGCGGAAAAGCTGGATGGCGATGTGCCGGTTGGAATCTCTCCCGCGCTCGACAGTAGCGACCTCGTCCCGCCGGCTCAGTTGCGGGCGGAACAACTGTCGGAGCCGGTCATAGCCGCAGAAAGCCGGCGAGACGCCGGTGCTACGCCCTGGTCGAAACGCCGCGATCACGCCGCGCATCGCAAAGAGCACGGGCCGCTGGGCGGGCCAATCAAAGTCGAAGAACTCCGCGAGATCGCCGAAGAGTCCAGCCAATCCGAGCGCCGCGCCGATGACGCCGAGCGCGAACTCATGGAGTGGAAAAAGGTTAAGTTCATGCAAGACCGCGTGGGCGAAGACTTCGACGGCCTCATCACCAGCGTCACCAAGTTCGGCTTCTTTGTCGAACTCACCGACCTGTTCGTCGAAGGACTGGTCCCGCTGAACACGCTCACTGACGACTACTACACCTACCACGAGAACACGCGCCAGATCATCGGCCAGCACTCGCGCAAAACCTACAGCCTGGGACAAAGGATTCGCGTGCTGGTCGACCGCATCGATCCTGTGGAGAAGAAAATCCAGTTCGCCATCCTGGAGGAAGCACCCCACCGGCCCGCACTTAGACCCTCCAAGAAATCGAAACGCAAGCGGTAGCGCCGGCGTCCCGCCGGCTGTCCGTCGGCAAGCTCAATCCGTCTGGTGTAGACTGATTGAGTTAACCCCTCCGCTGCGGATCCGGAAGCAGCGGGTTCCTTCCTAGTCGGGACGTGGCTCAGCCTGGTAGAGCACTCGCTTGGGGTGCGAGGGGTCGGCAGTTCAAATCTGCCCGTCCCGACCATTCAATTCACAGGTCTTGGGTATTAGGTCTTAAAGAAACCGGGCCCTTTGCCTGACTGTCGCTCCTTTCGTGCAGCCCGAACCAAGAAAAGCACTTTGACCGGAGCCGCCTCTCCCGCACAATCTGAGTAATTGCGTTGGCCGTTGCGCCGCTCTCGTCCAAGCTCTTTCCAGGCCGCAGTTGCAAGTAGTTCACTCTCGGGGGAATTCTTATGTCCGGGCAAGTCATTTTGGATTTCGACGATCAGGCCGACGCGCTGCGTTTTGCCTTGGCCGCGGGGTCGGTGATGGCGGGCGACGAAGCTCGCGCCACCGACAATCTGGTTCAGGAAACGTCGCGCGCCAGCCGCATCCGCCTGGACGCCACAGGTGCGGGAAAGATCAAGAAGCCAACTAAAGAGCGCGCGTCCTAAACCTCGGCTGCGGCTATCCGCAACTGCAATGCTCATCGCCCCCCCGGCGGCTGTAGGCTCGCCCGAGCCTCAGGCCTAGAACGTTAGCCTCATTGCCAACTGCCCAATGCGGGGCGCCGGCCCACGAAAGGTGCCGGTCGCCGTGATCTCGCCAAATGTTGGATTGTCAATGTTGGCGGTACCGTTGACCGACGTCGGCTGCGCGAACTCAGGATGATTCAGGGCATTGAAATATTCCACGCGAAACTCCAGCTTCATTCGTTCGGTGATTGACGTAGTTTTCGCCAGCGCGATGTCGAGGTTGGTCAGGCCCGGGCCGCGGAGCGTGTTGCGCGCCAGCCCATAGGTGCGGTCGCCCGGATTGTTCACCGGATCGACCATCGGGAAACAGGGATTGGCGTTGCCGTAGTAAGGATTATTCTCCAGGGGCACGTTAGAAAAGCTATTGGGATCGAAAAGAAAGTTGCCCGTAACGGCGGTGGTCGTGATCTGACAAAGGCCGGTGTTGGGGTCGGTGCCGTAGCTTATCTCATTAATCGTCCTCACATGTCTGGGATCGAACTTTCTGATGGGCGCCACAACCGCGGCGTTGGAAAGGTAAGGATCGCCTGCCCCCGACGATCCGGGATTGAGTGGATCGGTGCTAAACGGTAATTTGGCGCCAATGTCGAAAGGAAATCCGGTTCGCCAGGTGACGATGGGATATAGACTCCAGCCCTGCGTAAGGCGCTTTGGCCCCGTAGCCCACATACGAGCAAAGGGAAGATCCCATCCTCCGCTGAAACTGATGCGTTGCCGGACATCGCTGTCGCTGGAAGCATAGAAGAAATCCGGGCTGTAGACGGGCACCGTGGAATTGCGCTGCCGGAAACCGGAGGCATTGTCGAGGTTATGAGAATAAGTGTAGGCGAGGGTGAAATAGGCTGTACCCAGCCGTGAGGCTCTGGGTTGCCGCGTCAGGCTGGCCTCGAGGGCGTTGTAGTTGGCATGGGAGACGTTTTGGAATTCGGGGAGTTGGCCGAAACATCCCGCACAGCTACTATCCAGTTGCCGGTTATAACTCCCCAGGACCATGGGGTTGATGTCCTTCAGCGACGTCAGTCCATGCCCTGAGCTTCCTACGTAATTGGTTTCCAGAACCGTGTCGGCGAAGAGATTGTGTTGCAGGCTCAAGTTGTATTGATAGACGTAAGGGGTGCGCAGGTGGGGGTCGTCCAGATAGACGAAGCCGGTGCTATTGATCGGCAAAAACGGAGTGAAATCGATGTTCGGCGCCGGCGGTTTCGACGGAAATGTGTTGGGAACACCGAGAGCCGTGCAGCTGCTATTTGCGCATGCATTTGGAAACGGCTGGGCGAGGAAAGTCAGCGGCGCGCTCGGCGGTGTTGAAACGCCGGGGAACAGGAAACCTGCATTGCTCACAAAAGGGGGCTGGCCGTTGAGCTGAAGGTTGTCCTCACCTTTAAGAATGTCGTAGAAGACGCCGAAGCCGCCGCGGATACTCGTTTTTCCACTCCCAGTTGGGTCCCAGGCAAATCCAAAGCGGGGCGCGAAGTTCTTCTTGTCCGGGAAGTTGGTGCCTTTCGGGGCGCCAGGGTCTCCGGGAAACACCAGCCCCAGCGGGGCATTTACGAACCGCCGGGATTGTTCTCCTGGAATTACGGAAAACGAGCGTCCCTGAGTGTCCGACTTGGGCGTGTTGTATTCGTAACGTAACCCCAGCGTCAGCACCAGGTTCTTGCTTGCATGCCACTCGTCCTGGCCAAACACATAACTGCTCTTGCTGCGGATGTTGGAAGGGGCAAGCGCGCCCTGGAAATATTCATCCGGAACTCCGAGAAGAAAATCTGCGTAGGGATTCCCCGAGCTGACACTTGAGCCACCAAAGGTGAAAAAATCAAATTCACCATTTGTGTAATAGTCGTAAACCAGATTCTCCTGATAGGGAGAGAATCCAGCGCCGAACCTCCAGTTGTGCTTTCCCCGCGTCCACGAAACCGCGTCCGTCCAGGAGAAGGTGTTTTCGACATAGCGCGTCGGGCCATTTTCGCTGGGACCGAGGGAGAGACCGTTATCGAAGAAGAGATTGGTCGGGCCGGTGGCCAGATCGGGAGTGATCTGGACGCCCAACGCCGGGCCAGAAGGCAGATGGTTCCCAGGAATGTCCGCCACGTAATTGCTGCGATGCGTAACGAAATGAAACTCGTTGAGCAACAGCGGCGAGAAGATGCGAGTGTAAGCAAGATTTGTGAAGTAATAATTGGCCGGCGTGCGGCTGGGGAAGCCAGGAACCGTGGCATACGGGAAGGGGTTCGTGAAAACGATGCGGTTTGCGCCAACCGTAGCGGAAAACTTGTCTTTCGCACTGAGGTTGAAGTCAAACCTGGTGGTCAATTCATCCCGATCATCCGATGTCGGCAGCGTGGTGGAGAGCAACCCGCCGGGGGCGCTGGGAATTAAGCCAGCATTAAGGTAGGCCTGCGCCACGGGATCGATCTTCGTAGGATCAATAATGGCGTTGTTTGCGTTTCCGTTGGGTGTCGCAAAATAATTGTTGGCCTGCAGGAAGGTAACCACGCCCGGATCGGGACATCCGGCGAGATTCAAGCACACGATCCCATCGTAGGCTTGAGCATGCGAAAAATTCCCGGCCAGCTCTTCGGGTGTGAAGACGGGCGCTTTAATGTCCGGCGTAGCCTGAACCTGCCGCTGCCCCTGGTAGGCAACAAAGAAGAAAAACTTGTCCTTTACGATGGGCCCTCCCAGCGTAGCTCCGTATTGGTTGCGCTTAAGGTCGAGACGCGGAAGACCCTGCTGAACATTGAAATAGTCATTGGCGTCGAGCACCCGGTTCCTGAAAAATTCGAACAGGCTGCCGTGAATCTGATTGGTGCCGGATTTGGTCACGACGCTGATGATGCCGCCGCCGTTGCGTCCGTATTCAGCCGTGTAGTTGCTCGTCAGAAGCCGGAACTCGGCGATGGCATCCGGATTAGGATCGAGCAGGTTGCTGTTGTCCAGCAGATCGTTGTTCAATCCGCCGTCTAGCAGAAACGTCACCGAGTCAGTGCGTCCACCTGCAATGCTGTAATTACCTGCGCCCCCATTGTCGTCGTTACTCTCCGTGACTCCCGGCTGAAGCAACGCCAGGTCCAGCACGTCCCGTCCGTTTAGGGGCATGTTGATGAGGGTTCGTCCCGTTATCGATTGGCCCACTGTCGGATTCACGGTTTCCACCGGCGCAGCCTCGGCGCCAACGTCAACCGTCTCGCTGGCCGCTCCGACTTCCATCTTGACGTCGATGCGCAAGGCCTGGTTGATCATCAACTTCTGTTCTTTGCTGATCACCGTCCGAAACCCAGGGTGCTCAGCCGTCACGGTGTAGTTTCCAATCGGCAGTGCCAACACCTGGAAATATCCTTGACTGTCCGAGGTGGATGTACGAGTGACGTGCGTAGCTGTGTTGGTCACGGTGATCTGTGCATTTGCAATCACAGCTCCCTGCGGATCGTAGACCGTTCCGAAGATTCTTCCAGTTGCGTCCTGGGCTGACGCCACCGTGGCCGCTGCCAGCGCGGCCAGCAAGAGCAACGCGAGGCAGCCTCGTCGACGGCAGTTGAGGTGCGGGCGCACCGCCCGTACTCCGGACGGCCAGCCCAATGCCGACGCTGCAAAGAACGTCCTTGAGTGACTCTTGAATATTGTCTCGACATTTCCAAGCCAGACATCTCGCCTTCTCTGCTGAATCACCATGGGGCCCCCCGCAAAGACGGCATTCTACACCTGGGAGCAAGAGAGTATGAGTTCCCAGCTCGTCAGCAAGCAAGCCGGTTGCATTTGAATGCGATTGAGAGTGAGAGTGAGGCTCGCGTCGGAGGCGGATCAAGTGCAGGATTCTTCGCCGGAATTATCCGGCAGCGCTATCCCGTGCGCCGTGTGGAAAGCAGGTTCAAAATCTCGCGCAAGCCCTGGCGGATGTGCTGGAGTTCTGCCGCCGACTGTGTGGGGAACGGAATCGCAGCCTGCCCTTTCTCGGGTTTCGCCTCGGAGCGCAGTTGCTGGCGTGCGCCCACGATGGTGAATCCCTGCTCGTAGAGCAGTTGCTTGATTCGCAGCACGCTCTCCACGTCGCGCCTGCGGTACATGCGCTGGCCCGTGCTGCTTTTCACCGGCTTGAGTTGCGGGAACTCGCTTTCCCAGAAGCGCAGCACATAGGCGGGCAGGCGGCACAGTGTGGCCACTTCGCCGATACGGAAATAAAGCTTGTCGGGGATGAAGATCTCATCCGTCTTGCTCTTGCCCGCGCTCTTCTTCCTGGCACTCATGTTCGAACTCACGGCTATGGGTTTCACAATTGTGACATACCCCCGAGGAATCGACGGGAAGAATTTTTGAGACGGAGTCCCAGCAATTAGCAATTAGCAGTTAGCGCTCAAGTTCCGGAGCGCTGAACTACGTCTGGGGCCAAGGGCCAAATGCCAATTGCTAAAAAGGAAACGCCTCTCAAGAGGTGCTTCTCCTGAGAGGCTGGTTAAATTCTCGGCCCATGCGAAGTATCGTTTCGCAGACGGTTAGTGTTTCTTCTTTTTTGCTTTCTTCTTCGTTGCCATGAAGGCTCCTCCGTGAACGATTTTCCCTTGCAAAGGGGGTCACAACTTTACGGGACCCGATCACAAACGCAACCCAATTCGTAGTACGGGCAGCGTCCTTAACACAAGATATTGCGGCAGTATGAACGTAGTGTCAACACAATAATGCAGTGCTGAGAAGAATTCTCTCCAAAGGCGTCGTCGGTCGTCGGCCCTCGGCCTGTCGGCGGCGCGCGCTCAGCGAGCGTCATGACGAACGAGCGCTGGCCGACGACCGAAGGCCGACAGCCGAAGACCGATAGCCGCCGGCCAACGACAGCTTTCGGCCAACGACGGCTTTCCGGTACACTGCGCCTCATGCGGCGCGATCCCATCGACCTGGAGATCTTCAAGAACCTCTTCCACTCCATTGCCGAGGAGATGGGTGCGGCGCTGCGCCGCACGGCCTTTTCTCCCAACATCAAGGAACGGCGAGATTATTCGTGTGCCGTGTTCGATGGCGAGGGGCAAGTCATCGCCATGGGCGACCACATGCCAGTGCATCTCGGTTCTATGCCCATGTCAGTACGGGCCGCGATTGCCGCGCACGAAATGGCGCCAGGCGACGTAATCATGCTGAATGATCCTTTCCGCGGCGGAACCCATCTGCCCGACATCACTCTGGTAGCGTCGGTGTATGTGGGGGAAAAAGTGTGGCGCGGGCGCCCCCGCCCGCGAACTGCCGGGAGCCTTCCCGACTTCTACGTAGCCTCAAGAGCACATCACGCCGACGTAGGCGGCGCCTTCGCCGGATCAATGGGATTGTGCCGCGAGATCTATCAGGAAGGATTCCGCATTCCTCCGGTAAAACTCATGCGGGCGGGTGTAATGGATCGTGATGTGCTGGCGCTGCTGCTCAACAACGTGCGCACGCCAGCGGAACGCGAAGGCGATCTGGGAGCACAAATCGCTGCCTGCCACACCGGAGCCGAACGGCTGCGGGAGGTCTGCGCGCGATACGGTATTGATCGCGCCAAACGCGCCGCGCAGGAACTGCTGTCGTATTCCGAAGAACTGATGCGGGCATTTCTGCACCACGTGCCGCCGGGTACGTATTCTTCCGAGGACTTTCTGGACAACGACGGCATCACCGACAAGCCCGTGAAGATTGCAGTGACGGTGAACGTGTGGGGCCGGGTCTCAGACCGCCCTGAGCGAAGTCGAAGGGACCCGGCCACGGATCGAAGACCCGTCTCCACAAAGCCACTAGTCGCCGTTGACTTCACCGGAAGCGATCCGCAGGTCGAAGGCAGCGTAAACGCCGTCGAAGCGATCACCTATTCGGCATGCTTTTACGTTTTCCGTTGTTTGCTCGCCGAAGACGTCCCGGCAACCGCGGGCCTGATGCGCCCCATCCAGGTCATCGCTCCCGAAGGCACGATCGTGAATGCGCGTCCACCGGCCGCCGTGGCGGGCGGCAATGTCGAAACCTCGCAACGCATCGTCGACGTTCTGCTGCGGGCGCTGGCCCAGGCCATCCCGGACCGGATTCCGGCGGCCGCCTCGGGCACCATGAACAATCTCACCATCGGTGGAATCGATCCGCGCACCGGCGAGCCCTTTGCTTACTACGAGACGATTGCCGGAGGCATGGGGGCGCGGCCCACTAAGCCGGGTGTCTCCGGCGTGCATACCCACATGACGAATTCGCTGAACACTCCGGCGGAGGCTCTCGAGTACGCCTATCCCTTGCGGGTTCGGCGCTACTCACTTCGCCCCGGCAGCGGCGGTGCGGGGAAGCATCGCGGTGGCGACGGAATTATCCGCGAGATTGAAGTGCTGGCCGATTGCGAGGTCACGCTGCTCTCAGACCGGCGCACGCACGGGGCCTGGGGATTGGCAGGCGGCAAGCCAGGCTCGCCGGGAAAAGCCAGTGTGATTCGCAGCAGCGGCTCAATCGAGGAAATGGCGGGAAAATTCAGCACGCGCCTGCGAAAAGGCGAGCGTATTAGGATTGAATCGCCGGGCGGCGGCGGGTGGGGCCCGGTTGACGCGAAGTGACTTTGATAGTTGATTAATCGCCTCCGGCGGAGTACACGTTAAGCGGCGCAGTTCAGTGGTTCGAAATAGAAAGAGGATCTCTCTATGCACATCATCAAATCAGTGGGAGTGCTCTCGGTCGCCAAGATCATGGGATTGATGTACGCCTGTTTGGGCCTGATCTTTGCTCCACTTTTCCTCCTGGTAGGACTGCTGGCATCAGCGGCAGGCCAACACAACAATCCCTTTGCGGGGATTTTTAGCATTGGCTTTGCTGTTTTCTTTCCGGTGCTCTACGGCGTGATCGGGTTCATTGCGGGCGCGATCGGTGCGTTGCTCTATAATCTGTTCGCCCGCTGGGTTGGCGGCTTTGAACTGGAAATAGAAGTGCGCCCGCAGACCCTGACCGCGCCCTATCCCATCATCCCTCCAGCCAGCCCTGCATCTAACTCGTAGGGCCGGAATTATGAAAGATCTTGCTTCTCATTATCTAGACGAAGCCCGCCGCCAGTTCCGCGGGCACAAGCGCATGGCCGAGGGCGCTATGGAGCAACTTCGCGACCAAGATTTTTTCGTCACCCTCGATCCGGAATCGAACTCGGTGGCGATTCTCGTGAAACACCTTGCCGGCAACATGCGCTCCCGCTTCACCGACTTCCTCACGACTGATGGCGAGAAGCCCGACCGCTTTCGCGACCGCGAATTCGAACTGAACGCGGCCACCACTCGCGCGGATGTGATGAAGCTGTGGGAAGAGGGATGGAACTGTGTCTTTGCGGCCCTCGACGCCCTTAAGCCCGACGATGTGATGCGCACGGTGACGGTCCGCGGCCAGCCTCATACCGTGCTGCAAGCGATCAACCGCCAGATCGCGCATTACGCGCAGCATATCGGGCAGCTCGTCTTCCTGGCCAAGCATCTGCGTTCAAACGAGTGGCAGACGCTGAGCATTCCACGCGGCAAGTCGGAAGAGTTCAAGATGGCCGCGCCGCAACCTAACAAAGCATGAGTTAGCAGAGAAGCGGCTCCTACGGTGCTAGAATCATACGTTTCATCACAAGCTAACTCGTCTTAGCTGAAAGGATGCGCATCATGATGCCAGCCAAACGATCCGCGCTTAGAAACCGGATGGTGCTCACACTCATCGGGCTTGTCCTGGCGCTGCTTCTCGCTCCCGTTCCCTCCGCACTTCAATCCGACAAAGATCTTGCCCAGCAAATTTTTGACGTCATGGTTCAATTGCCAGGGAATAAGCCGGGCTATCGTCTTATCCATGCCAAGGGAATCGTCTGCCAGGGAACATTTGCGCCCACAAAAGAAGCCGCAAAGCTTTCTCTCGCCGCCCATTTCCAGGGCAAATCAGTGCCGGTGACCGTTCGCTTCTCGGAGGCACCGCCTGACCCTTCCGTTTCTGACGTCTCTCCTGACGCCGCTCCCCGCGGAATGGCGATTCGATTTAAGCTCTCGGGCGGCAAGCAAACCGATATTGTTTCGTCTTCGCACAACGGCTTCCTCGCCGGCACAGGGGAGGATGTGCTTGCTTTTCAGAGAGCCAAGCTGGCAACGGACCGCACGAAGCCTCATCCGTGGCCCATCGAAGCATTCCTATCCACACATCCCCGCGCTTTGAAGTACGTGAAAGATCCGAAACCGGTGCCCGTCAGCTTTGCCACTGAAGCGTTTTACGGCAACACTTCGTTCCTTTTCGTCAATAAAAAGGGGCTGAAGCAGGTGGGGCGTTACCAGATTCTCCCTGTTGCCGGCCAACATTACCTGACCGATGCGGAGGCCAAAGCCAAGTCTTCCAATTTCCTCTCTGAAGAGCTCAGGACCCATCTCGCGCAGGAACCGGTGAAGTTTCGCGTGCTACTCCAACTCCCGAGTTCCGGTGACCCCACAAACGATGCTTCGATTGTTTGGCCGGATGACCGCAAGACAGTTGAACTCGGCACGATCACCATCACTTCCGTCGTCCCCGATAGCAACGCGGCCGAAAAGGCGCTCGCATTCGATCCCACAAACCTGACGGATGGAATCGAGCTGTCCGACGACCCGTTGCCGGCTCTGCGCTCCAAGGTCATGAGGCTTTCGTGGATGCATCGCCAGGGCCAGTAGGCTCTGCAGCCGGAAAGCCGAATTGAGAATCAAAACGGTGTGCTTGTAGGGAGTTCTGCAAATCTGAATTCATAAGGTAGCCTTTATGCCATCCACAATGCTGGCAGTAGTCAAGCCAGAACCCGCCCCTGGCGCGGAAATCCGCGAAGTGAAGATTCCCGCCTTCGGCCGCAACGATGTCCTGGTCAAGGTAAAGGTCGCATCCATTTGCGGCACCGACCTGCACATCTACAACTGGGACCGCTGGGCGCAGAACCGCATTCACCCTCCGCTGATTCCAGGGCACGAGTTCTGCGGCGAGGTAGCCGCGTTCGGCGACGAAGTCACCAGCGTCAAGGAGGGCGACTTCGTTTCCGCCGAGATGCACGTGGCCTGCGGCAAGTGCCTGCAGTGCCGCACCGGCGAAGCGCATATCTGCCAGAACGTCAAGATCATCGGCGTCGATGCCAACGGAGCGTTCGCCGAGTACGTGGTCATTCCCGAGTCGAACATCTGGAAACTCGATCCCGCCATCCCCCAGGAATACGCCTCGATTCTCGATCCGCTGGGCAATGCGGTTCATACCGTGCTGGCGGGCGAGATCGCTACCAAGACGGTAGCCATCACAGGATGCGGGCCCATCGGATTGTTTGCCATTGCCGTAGCGCGGGCCGTCGGCGCGACCACCGTGTTCGCCATCGAAGTGAACGAACACCGGCGCAAAATCGCGCGTGAGATGAAAGCCGATTACGTTCTCGATCCGTCAAAAGAAAACGCCAAAGAAATCGTGATGGAAAAAACCGGCGGCCTGGGTGTAGACGTGGTCCTCGAGATGGCCGGCCATCCCGACTCGATTCGAACCGCTTTCGACATCGTGCGGCGCGGCGGAAGAATTTCACTCCTCGGCCTGACCTCAAAGCCCATCTCGCTGAACTTTTCCGAAGATATTATTTTCAAAGGCATCACGGTGCAAGGCATCAACGGACGCCGCATGTACCAGACCTGGTATCAGATGACCGCATTACTGAAAGCCGGCAAACTCGATCTGCATCCCGTCATCACGGATCGCATCCCGATGAAGGATTTCTCTAAGGCGATGGAGCGCCTGACAACCGGAGAAGCCAGTAAAATATTGGTATATCCCAACGGCGTGCGCTGAGACTGTCGCAAGGGTTGTGTGCAAGGCCTGTGTGGAGCGGGCACTCTTGCCCGCTACTGTCTCAGCCAAGGAAGGATAAGCAGGATCACATCTCCCGCTGAAAGCGACTTATGGCCCTAGACGCATTCGTACGCTGCACCTGCATTCGCGACGGCAAAGCCAAACCGCACCCGTTTCCTGATCGCCTCACCTTCGACGAATCCGGCGAGCCCATGCTGACCGGCGATCCCACCGAAAAAGAGTGGGAAGCGCATGACCGCTGGCTCCAGCAGTCATGTGAGCACGAAGGATTCATCATCTCGTTTTTCCTGGGCAATATCACAAAGGTAGGGAATCTGCGGAGCTTTCTGCGTCACCTGCAAGGCAAGCCGGGGCCGCGATTCCCCATTCTGCTGGAAAAGGTTTTATACAACGGCACCCACACCGGCGACTGGATCCCCATCAAGGATTCACCGAAGCTGCTGAAGGAAGTCAACACTGTGTTGCACTCCAGCGACATCCTGGCCGACTCCGAGAAGGAATTCTTCACCAACATGAAACTTCTCTGCGAAGCCAGCATCCAGACGGGGAACCCGATTATGTTTTAACGAACTTCTTTGCCACGGATTCACACGGATCAACACGGATTAATTAGCAAGATGGAATTCAGCGTCTTTTGAGAATATTAGAGCACTCTGGACGATTGGGAGTGGTTCGGAAAAGACGAGGATAGACCGAGTTGGTATACGGGGCGCACATGGGGACGTCAGTTCGATACGCTCTATCCGTGTTGATCCGTGCAAATCCGTGGCAAAGATCTTGAGGTTCTATGACCCCTGCAACCCGCACGAACCCGCTCTCCTATCTCACCACGCAGCTCAACGAACTCAAAGCCAAAGGCACGCACTTCAAGCTGCGCGTGCTTGAGGACGAGCAGGCCCCCGTCTGCACGTTCGACGGCAAGAAAGTCATCAACCTCGCGTCGAACAATTACCTTGGGCTGACCACGCATCCCAAGCTGCGCGAGGCGGCTCTCGAAGCCACGCGCAAGTACGGCGTGGGCTCGGGCGCGGTGCGCACCATTGCCGGCACTATGAAGATCCACATGGAACTGGAGGAAAAGATCGCGCTCTTCAAGAACGTCGAGGCCTGCGTAGTCTTCCAGTCCGGCTTCGCGGCGAATGCGGGCACTGTCTCGGCCGTGCTGGGCAAAGACGATTTCATAATCTCCGACGCGCTCAACCACGCCTCGATCATCGACGGAGCGCGCCTGTCGAAAGCGCAGATTCTGGTCTTCCGCCACAAAGACGTCGCGCACGCGGAAGAGCAACTGGCCAGCATAAAAGACCAGGCCGGCAAAAAGCTGCTGATCACCGACGGTGTCTTCTCCATGGATGGCGACATCGGCCCGCTCCCCGGCCTCTGCGACATTGCCGAAAAATATGGCGCAATTATGATGGTCGACGACGCCCACGCCTCCGGAGTGCTGGGTCGCAACGGCCGCGGCACCATCGATCACTTCGGGATGCACGGCCGCGTAGATATTCAGGTCGGAACCTTGTCGAAAGCCATCGGCGCGCTAGGCGGCTACGTCTGCGGCTCGCACGATCTCATCGATTTCCTCTATCACCGCGCGCGACCGTTCTTATTTTCGACCTCGCATCCGCCGTCGGTAGCGGCAACCTGCATCGCCGCTTTCGATGTTCTGGAAAACGAACCCGAGCGAATGGAGAAGCTCTGGGAAAACACCCGCTTCTGGAAAAAAGAACTTGGGGCTCTGGGCTTCGACATCGGCGGCCGCGCCACTCCGGCCAGCGAGACTCCGATCACCCCGATCATCATCGGCGACGGCAAGCTCACCATGGACTTCTCCCGCGAGCTTTTCAAAGAAGGAGTCCTAGGCACCGGCATCGCCTTCCCCACAGTCCCCGAAGGCAAAGCCCGCGTCCGCACCATCATGACCGCCACGCACACCAAGGAAGAGTTGCAGCAGGCGCTGGAAGTGCTGGGAAGAGTGGGGAAGAGGATGGGGATTGTGTCGTAATTCTTATCGTGCAGCCGCGGCCAACTCTCGCCGAACCACCTGTTTGTTGGTTTGGGGAAACCGGGCTTTGGCTTCAATCCCCAGCCGGCCAGCGTAATAGAGCAATTTGTCCACACTTTTGTTAGCAATTTTCCCATTAAGCAGCTCGCTTACACGTGGCTGCGGCTCCGCCAGGATGACCTGCAATTGCCTTTGCGAATACTTTCGCGCGTGCCTCAAGATGGCCTGGTACAAGTCCGCCTTGAATTTCAAGATCGTGGCCTGCTCGGGCGAAAATCCCAGGTCATCGAGCACATTGCCCCGCGTCACGTGAGTTGGCTTACTGCGCGCCATGCTTCCTCTCTTGGATCATCCTAGCCCGGACTGCTTTGAGCCGCTGCCGCGCCGTATTGATTTCCCTCATCGGTGTCTCGCGGCTCCTCTTTTCAAAACAGTGCAGCACATGGATTACGCCGCGCACTCTCGACAAGTAAATCACGCGATACCATGACCGCTCATCCTGATCCCGCAGTTCGAAAACTCCGGGACCGACGGAATTCATCGGTCGGTAGTCCATTGGCTGCTGCCCTTGTTGCAACAGGCGCAAGTCAAATCCCAAGTTGTACTTCGCCGTATCTGGAAACGACCTGATCACTTCCTTGGAATCGCCTTCCCAAGCAATTACCGCATCCTTGGGAACGCTGCCGTCCATAATTCACCAAGGCAGTATAGCACTTGTTGAGATAGAAATATACATTATAGTGTATGGAATGTGCCTCAGTCCGCGCGGTACACCACCCTCCCGCCCACAATCGTCGCCACAACCCTCCCCGTAAACTGCCAGCCATCAAACGGAGTATTCCGCGACAGCGACCTCGACTTGGCGGCTTCGAACGTCCAGCGCTTCTTAGCGTCGAAGATGGTCACATCGCCGAAGTTGCCACGTTGCAATGATCCGCGCCCGCGAAGATCGAAGACGCGCGCCGGGCCTGCGGTGAAGAGTTCCACGATGCGCATCAGAGAAATCTTGTGCTGGCGATGAAGCTTCGTAATGGCCAGCCCGAGAGCAGTTTCGAGTCCCGTGATACCGAAGGCAGCGTGCTCGAACTCGACCTGTTTTTCGTGCGAAGCATGCGGGGCGTGGTCCGTGGCGATGGCGTCGACGGTACCATCGGCGAGCGCGACTAGAATGGCTTCGCGGTCCGTCGCCGAGCGCAGTGGCGGGTTCATCTTGAAATTCGTGTTGTACTCGCCGACGTCCTCGTCAAGCAAAGTGAAGTGGTGCGGCGTGACTTCGCAAGTAATGCGGGCCTTCGCGCGCTTGCCGCGGCGCACCGCCTTGAGCGCATCGGAAGTAGAAAGGTGCGCCACATGCAGCCGTGATTCCCGTATCTGCTGCGCGAGAGTCACGTCGCGGTCCACGATGTTAGCTTCCGCAGCAGCGGGCATGCCTCGCAGACCGAGACGGAAACTCGTTGATCCCTCGTGCATCGAGCAGTGCTCCGTAAGCCGCGTATCTTCGGCGTGCTGCACCACCGGCAGGTTCAGTTCGGCCCCGAGCCGCAGAGCCGCGCGCATCACCTCGTCGTCGAGAATCGGCTTGCCGTCATCGGTAACAGCGACAGCTCCAACGCGCTGCAGCGCCGCAAAATCAGTAAGCGCCGCCCCCCGCGAGCTGCGCGTAGCAGCCGCAATGGGGAAGACGTTGACTACCGCGCCGCGTTCAGGATGCCGCAACCACGCGACCCACTCATCTGTATCTACGACCGGCAATGTGTTCGGCATCGTGCAAACCGAAGTGAAACCTCCGGCAGCAGCGGCGGCTGTACCCGAGGCAACAGTCTCTTTGTAACTCTGCCCCGGCTCGCGCAAATGAACGTGCAGATCGATGAATCCCGGCGCAACGATCAGCCCGCGCGCATCGAATTTTTCATCGGCGCCGCCGCGCACCTTGTTCGGTAGTGCAACTTCGGCAACGCGGCCATCGCGCAAAAGAACGTCCATGGGCGCGTTGATCTTCGCCGCCGGGTCGATCACATGACCGCCCTTGATCAGCAAGCTTGCGCTCTCGCGTCGATGGCTTTTAGCACTCAGCATTCAGCACTCAGCATTCGGCACTTGCGGCCTGTCGCTTTGACCCCAAGCTCCCGTTTAAAATCCGTGTAAATCCGCGCAAATCCGTGGCTCATTTCGCTTTCCCCAAAGCCCGCGCCAGAATCGCCATGCGCGTAGGCACCCCATTGTGAATCTCATCGACGATCACCGACTGCGGACCGTCAGCCACGTCAGACGTCAGCTCCAACCCGCGAATAATCGGCCCGGGATGCATCACGATGGCGTCGCGCCGCGCCAGCTTCAGCCGCGCCGCCGTCATCTGGTAGCGCGTGATGTAATCCTGCAATCGAATCTTCTGCCCCGCAAGGCGTTCCTTTTGCAGGCGCAACAGCATGATCACATCCGTCCCGCGCAACGCCTCTTCAATGTGCCGCGTCACGCGCAGGCCGGGGACAAGCGTCGCAGCAACGTCGGGCACGAACTCCGGCGGACCACACATCGTGATCTTCACTCCGAACCTGCTCAGCAGATGGCAGTTGGAGCGAGTGACGCGGCTATGGAAGATATCGCCGATAATCGCGACCTGCAAACCCTTGAACGATTTCTTGTGCTTCAGGATGGTAAAGCCATCGAGCAAGGCCTGTGACGGATGCTCGTGCATGCCGTCCCCGGCATTGATGACGGGAATGTCGAGATGCGCCGCCATCAGGTGAGGCGCCCCCGCACACGGATGCCGAATCACAATGGCGTCCGCTCCCACCGCGCGCAGCGTGTAGCCAGTGTCGAGCAAAGATTCGCCCTTCTCGATGCTCGATCCCGAAGACTGCACCAGCGTAGTGATTGCGCCCAGCGACTTGGCGGCGATCTCGAACGACGAGCGCGTGCGCGTGGAGGCTTCGTAAAACAGCAGCACAATGCGCTTGTTGCGCAACAGAGGACGCGCCCGGGCAGGATTCATCCGCCGGGCCAGCTTGAGCAGGCCCAGGATCTCCTTGTCCTCCATCTGCTCGATGCCGAGAAGCGACCCGCGCGCCGGTTTGTTCGCCTGAGAATTCAAACGCTGCATCATACGCGGCCAGCGCGGCCCGCGGCAAGGCCAGTTCCTCACAGGGGCACCCACGTCAGGATGCGGGGTCGGCTGCTTCGGCTGTGGCCGAGGAAGACAACCTCTTACCGCCGGTTGCGGCGCCCAAGGACAGCGCCAGTCAAGGCCCCGGCCAGACTGCTTGCGGCGATTGAAAATAAGAGCAGTACCACCAGGAAAAGGATCAACATCGCGGCGAAACCTTCGGGCGTCTTCATGCGGTCGAAGACGGCCTGCACTTGCGGATCCGCCGAGCGCGCAGCGGCCTGCTGCAGAGCTTCGAGCATCTTCTGCCGAATTTGCCCGCCCGTGTGAAACAAAGCTGCGGCCAGGGCTTCCAGGATCACCGCGATACCGAAGAAAAGAAGGCCGCTCAAAGCGCCGATTTGCGCTCCGGAACGTGCATTGACGTTCCCGACCGCGCTCCGTCGATGGTACAGAGTGACCGCCAAAAATCCAGCTCCCAGCCCGGCCAGCAATGGGACCATCAGGCCAAAAGCCATCACCAGAGCCGAGATGAAGGCGGCAATCGCACAGGCGCGAAGCGCCCGCGGCCATTCGATCCCTCCGGGAAGCGCGGTTCCACTCATAGGCGGTGAAACGATTGGCGGGTTCAAACTCAAAACCGAAGGGTCATTTACCGATACCTCGGACGAGACATTGCCCGCGGCCGGCGACACCGCAGGCTCGGGCATCGCCACGCGAATCTGCGGGGCGCCGCACTGCGGGCAAAAGGGCTTGCCTTCTTCAATGCTTTGCCCGCACTTGTAGCAGGGGTTCTCCATCTGGAAATAACAGCAGGACTAGCCTGAAGGTAGCGCACGATGCGCGGCAGGCGCAAGCTCGCGGGGCGCCGTCCTCGCGATAGCCGGAAAGCGCCGGCGCTCCCTGCTTCCTCCCGTTCCGATCACAAATAATCTCATTCCGGCAAGCCATTTCCGTCGTTCCAGCAACTAACATTCGTACGTTAATTTCCGCGATCAAAAAGTGAGGTAGAGAGATGAACAAGCTGATCAGATCGATTCTCAAGACCGCAGTGTATTTTCTGGAGCAGACGGATCGCTTTGCGGGTGATGTGCGCGACCGCGTCTCCGACAGCGTGGATCACGCCGCCGACCGGGTCTCTGACCTTCGCAGCCAGGCCGAGGAGTTGTACGAAGGCCCCAATCATACCCTCCGCAACGTGTTGACCTTTGCGGCTGGGGTTGGCGTTGGAGCCGGCGCAGCCATCTTGTTCGCCCCCGCCAGCGGCGAGGAAATCCGCAACTCAATCGGGGAAAAGGTCTCGGACATCGGTGGCCGGATGGTAGGCCGATTCTCTTCCGAAAGCCGACACGCTACCGGAACTTAGGGACGATAGGGATAGGAAACACTGTACAGCCGGAACGTGTAACCCTCCGGTCGCGGTGTGCCCCGCGCGCTAATAGATGAAAAAGCAGAGACCGAAATTGCCGGCGCCGATTAGGTAACGAGTCAGTTGGAAGTTAAAGAGAAGCAATAACCAGACAACCATCCAAAAAGGAGAACTTACTATGGCAGGAAAAAATACAGCGGTATTTGGGATTTATCGAGATTATGCAGGCGTCGAGAATGCCGTAGACACATTAAAAGCTGCAGGCTTTCGCAACACTGACATTTCGGTGTTGTTTCCTGAAAACGTCGGGACAAAGGACTTTGCCGTCAGAAAGGAAACCAAGGCGCCCGAAGGCGCCACCGCGGGCGCTGGCACTGGCGCTATTATCGGTGGCGGGCTGGGTTGGCTGGCGGGCATCGGAGCACTGGCCATCCCCGGGCTCGGGCCCTTCATCGCAGCCGGTCCCATTGTCGCCGCTTTAGCCGGGGTCGGAGTTGGCGGCGCTGTGGGCGGCATCGCGGGCGCTCTGATCGGCATGGGTATCCCGGAGTATGAAGCCAAGCGCTACGAAGGTCTCATAAAAGAGGGCGGCATCCTTCTCTCGGTACATTCCGATGATTCAGAGTGGACGAAGCGCGCGAAGCAAATTCTGGAACGCACCGGCGCGCAGGATGTCTCTTCCACCAGCGAAGCCAGTGCTGACTTCGCCAAAAGCGACAAGCCGATGCAGCGCGCAAGCTAGGTTTATCCAAAGAGCCCCAGGTGGAAGAGACTTCCCTGGGGCCTTTTTCATTTGCAGGATGCGAAAGGGGGCACTCTTGCCCGTCGCTCTTGACTTGAGAACACAACCAGATAATTCCTCACGCCAATAACTTCGCCGCGTCTTTGGCGTAATAGGTCAGAATGATGCTCGCCCCGGCTCTGCGGATGCTCTGCAGCGATTCCATCATCACGCGATCGCGCTCAATCCAGCCATTGCGCGCGGCGGCTTCGATCATGGCGTATTCGCCGGAGACCTGATACGCGGCCAGCGGCAGATCGAAACGCAGCCGCGCCGCGGCGATCACGTCGAGATAAGGCATGGCTGGCTTGACCATGATCATGTCCGCGCCTTCCTCGATGTCGAGTTCGATTTCGCGCATGGCTTCGCGCAAATTCGCCCCATCCATTTGATAAGAGCGGCGGTCGCCGAATTGCGGCGCGGAGTCGGCGGCTTCGCGGAATGGTCCGTAAAATCCGGAGGCGAACTTCGCCGCATAGGAAAGAATCGGCGTGTTGATGAAGCCGGCTTCGTCGAGCGCGCGCCGGATGGCGGCAACGCGGCCGTCCATCATGTCGGATGGGGCGATGACGTCGATGCCCGCCCGCGTGAGCGAAACCGAAGTGCGCGCCAGCAGTTCGAGGCTGGCGTCGTTATCGATTTCGAACTTGGATTCAACCGCCTTGGCCGCGATTGCCGCCAACTCGTCGATCACCTTCAGCTTTTCCTCTTCGCTCCTCACCGCCCTCACAGCCACTCCCCGTTTCGCGCTCCAGGCGTCCCGCGCTGCCGCGCCCAGCGACATTGGCGATGCTGAAGACTTCACAATCCCGCAATGTCCGTGCGACATGTATTCACACAAGCAGACGTCGCCCATCAGAATCAGATCCGGCACTTCACGTTTCATGGCGCGCGCCGCCTGCTGCACAATCCCGTCTTCGGCCCAGGCGCCAGTGGCAACCTCGTCCTTTTTGTCGGGAAGGCCAAACAGAATCACCGACGGCACGCCCAGGGTATAAACCTCCCGCGCCTCTTTCACCGCCTCATCCACCGAGAGATTAAATACGCCCGGCATGGAGCCAACGGCCTTGCGCACTCCCTCACCCGGACAAACGAACATCGGGTACACGAAGGCCTCAGGAGTAAGGCGGGTTTCACGGACCAAATCGCGAAGCTGCGCGGTGCGGCGGAGACGACGAAGACGGGTAACAGGAAAAGCCATGGAAACCACCTGCAAGAATTGAGCGCCTTCCAACCCTTGATTCTAGCAGGACTGCTGCTGCGGAAGATCGGTCTCAGGTGACAGGTGCCAGGTCTTAGGCTCCAATCACGACCTTCGCCGCGATCTATCCTGCCGTTCACCAAGGCCTAAGACCTGACACCTATGACCCAAGACCCGCTCCAACGGTAACGAAAGTAATCTGTTTGATCGAAACCCAGACAAGAATCCGCAATTCAATCCATAAAATGAAAGAGGGATGAGTCTGTTCGGACGGCATCGCTGGTTCGCGCTCGCCGGCGCCATCACGCTGGCCTTCGGACTCGTGTCGCTAACGGTGCCGCGCGGCCCCGCGCTTACCGCGATCTTTGACATTGGCTATCTACTGCTCACGCTCACCGTCGGCGGCGTGATGCTGGCCAATGCATGGTCAACCCAGGGCCCCAACCGGCGGTTCTGGGCGCTCATGGGCTCGGGATGCATTCTCTGGTCTTGCAACCAAGCGGCCTGGGTGTATTGCGAGGTCCTGCGCCACATCGAATTCCCCGATCCCTCGATCATGGACGTGTTCCTTTTCCTCCACCTCGTCCCGATGATCGCAGCGGTCGGCTTGCGTCCGCACCGCAGCGAAGGCGAGCAGAAATTCCGCGTGGGCGCGCTGGATTTCCTCATGCTGGTGGTCTGGTGGGTATTCCTGTACGCATTCGTAGTGTTCCCGTCGCAATACGTATCTCTCAACGTGGCCGAGTACGACCGCAACTTCGGCCCACTCTATATGTTCGAGAGCGGCGTGCTGGTGGTGGTGTTGGGCATCGCCTCCCGTGGCGCCTCTGCCGGTTGGAAGATGGTCTACCTGAACCTGATGGCGGCCAGCGCCGTCTATGCGCTCGATTCGCAGGCAGTGAACCTCGGCCTCACGACCGGCGTGTATTACACGGGCAGTCTCTATGATGTTCCGCTGATGTGCGCGGTTTGCTGGATGCTCGCGACCGCCCTCACCGCGCGCGTATCCCAGCCCGCATCCGCATCTCCCAAAGCCGAAGACAAATGGGGAGCAATGGCCTTGCGTCTCGCGATGCTCGCGATGCTTTCCCTTCCCGCACTGGGGCTCTGGGCCTACCGCTGGGACAACTCACCCGCTCAGGCTCGCACCTTTCGCTTATTCACCATTCTCGCCGCGATGCTGGTGCTCGGCGTCTTCGTGTTCATGCGCCAGTATCTTCAGGACCAGGCCCTGATACGTCTGCTCGAGGATTCGCGCCGCAGCTTCGAAAACGAACAGCGCTTGCAGAGCCATCTTGTGCAGCGGGAGAAGCTGGCTTCGCTGGGCCAATTGGTGGCGGGCGCAGCGCATGAGATCGATCATCCTCTCACGGCGATCATGGAATATTCCGAAACACTTTGGTCAAAAGAGCGCTTGACCAGCGAGCAGGACGCTCTGGTCCGCAAGATCGTGAACCAGTCCCAGCGCACCCGCGAGCTCATCTCGAACCTGCTCAGCTTCGCCCAGCAAGGCTCCGCAGAAAAGACGGCGGTCGATGTGTGCACCCTTGTGCAGCGCAGCGTGCAAATGCGCGGTCTGCAGAGTCACGATCATAAAATCCGCATCGAAACCTCGATCCAGCCGCACCTGCCCGCCGTGTGGGGCGACGGCCATCAGTTGTTCCAGGCGTTCGCCCAGATCGTCGAAAACGCTCTCGACGCCCTCGAGGAAGCCGGCGGAGGCTTGCTCCAGGTGAGCGCCCACCTTCAAGGAGAAGAAGTGGTAGTGCAGTTCTCCGACAGCGGCCCCGGCATCAAAGAGCCCCAAAGGGTCTTCGATCCTTTCTATACGACCAAGCCGATCGGCAAAGGCACCGGCCTCGGACTCAGCGCCGTCTACGGCGTAGTCCAGGATCATCGCGGACAAATCACCTGCCACAACAAGCCCGAGGGCGGCGCCGTCTTTATCGTGCGATTCCCGGCAGGTGCTGAAACGGCGGCGCAAGTGGCCAGCGCGGCGGCGGGCGACTAGGGATCCGATTTCAAGCTGGAGGACTCACGAGCATATGCTGGAGAGGCTGCGGGACAAACTCGATGGTGCCGATGCACTGATTCGCGCCATGCGTGGGTGCGACAGCAGGAAGCTTGCTGCAGCATTCGCGCGTTCGACGGTGCTGTTTCTGCAGCTGCCGCCGGGTTGTGAGAACGGGCTCGATCCCAACCTGTCGCAAGAGGAGCTACTAGCTCATATACGGGCGTGCGCTAAGGATCTGTCGGGGAGGCAGGAGTTTACACCGTTCTGCCGCGTGCGCGGGGGATGCAAGTCGCTCCTGCTGTTCACCCAGCAGAGATTCGTGCAGGAATTCGTCCAGGCCTATGTTCGAAGGGTCAAACGCATCATGCCGTTCGAAGTTCTAGGTATTGGGGGTCAAATTGCTGTGCGCATGTTCGACGGCGTAGATTCGATCGTGTTCAACGCTGACACCAAGTACGAGTTCGAGATTCCGGCGGAACAGTCTGCTTCTCTAAAGCAGTTCTTAGGAACGACGCAGGAGGCGGGCGCTCAATAATAACCAGGACAGTCCTTTCTCCAGCACCGTAGTTCCAGTTTCCCTTCATGTCTCCTACCCTTGCCCTTCCTGTAACATAAATCCGATGTCCCAACCGCTCCTCCACAACTCCGCGCGCGTGCTCGAATTCGACGCTCTGCGCGAACTCCTGCGTGGATACGCATCTTCGCCGCTAGGTCAAACAAGAATTACAACCCTCGCGCCTTCCACCGATTCCACTTGGATCACCGAGCAGCAGGACTTAACCACCGAAGTCCGCGAGTTCCGCCGCGTAGGCGGCCACTTCGATTTCTCCGGCCTGCTCGACGTCACGACCATGGTAAAGAAGTCGCGCATCGCAGGCGCCGTACTGGAAACCACAGACATCCGCGACGTAGTGCTAGTAGTCGACCGCGCCGCCGAGTGGCGCGAAATCGCGTTCCATCCGCCGGCGAACATGAAGACGGAATGGCGCCGAACGAGAACGCTCTCAGAACGCATCCCCGACTTCACCGAATTCTTGCGGCATTTCCGCAACAAGATCGATCCCGATGGAACGCTCGACGACCGCGCTTCGCCCGAGCTGGCAAGGATCCGCCGCGAAATCGAGAAGCAAAGGCGCGTGATTCAGCAGTCGCTGCAAGGCTACTTGCGCCGCCTCGCCGAAGGCGGCGCGGTGCAGGACGAATTGATCACCATCCGCGGCGAGCGCTTCGTAATCCCGGTAAAGATCGAGCAAAAGCGGCGCGTGCAAGGCGTGGTCCACGGTGCCAGTTCGAGCGGCCAGACCGTGTTCGTAGAACCGCTGGAAACCATCGAGCAGAACAACGAATTAGTGCGCCTGCTCGACGAAGAGCAGGCCGAGATACACCGCATTCTGCTGGAGATGACGCGCCGCATAGGCGAGCAAGCAGAAGCAATCCTGATATCAGCCGAGGCGCTAAGCGAACTGGAACTCCAGTTCGCCAAAGCCCGCTTCGCCCAAGACTACAACTGCGTATCAGTGCAGTTAAGCAGGGACAAGCGAGAACCATGTGGCGACGGGCGCATTCGCGAGCCTGCCCTGAGCGAAGCCGAAGGGTCAGCGAGCGAAGCGAGCCTAATTCTGCACAACGCCCGCCATCCCTTGCTGGAACGAAATCTAAAACTCAAAGGCGCAGAAGTAATCCCGGTAAGCCTGGAACTGGAAGGCCCTCGCCGCCAGCTAGTAATCACCGGCCCCAACACCGGCGGCAAAACCGTAACTCTGAAAACAGTAGGACTGCTCGCCCTAATGGCGCAATCCGGAATCCCAGTTCCAGCCGATAGAGCCGACCTGCCGGTATTCGACGCGGTCCTCGCCGACATCGGCGACTATCAATCCATCGAGCAGAATCTCTCCACTTTCTCCGCCCACGTAACCAACATCGACTTCATCTCGCGCACCGCGACCGCGCAGTCGTTGGTCCTGCTCGATGAACTCGGTTCAGCCACCGATCCCGAAGAAGGTGCAGCTCTTGCAGTGGCGATTGCCGGACACTTTGGCCAGATCGGCTGCATGACGATAATTTCAACGCATCACACAAGTTTGAAAGTTTACGGCGCGAATACTCCGGGCGTAATCAACGCCTCGGTAGGCTTCAACGAGCACACGCTGCAGCCCACGTATGAATTGAAGATGGGAGTGCCCGGAGCGTCAGCGGGAATCAACATCGCGCAGCGCCTGGGATTGAATCCCGCCATCATCGAAGCGGCGCGGGCACGCCTCGGCACCCAGGCCCGCGACGTCGGTGAATTTCTCGACAAACTTCACGCCAGCTTGCGCGAAGCGGAAGGCGAGCGCCTGCGTCTGCAGAAGGGCCAGCAAGACCTCGATCAAGAGAAAGGCCGCCTGGCGGTGGAAGGAAAAAATGCCCAGCAAGCCAAGATTCGCGAGATGGAAAAGAAGCTCGAAAGCGTCCTGCGCGACTTCGAATACCACGCGCGCGAAGCCGTGAGCGCAGTTCAAGAAAAGGCAGCAGCACAAAAAGTCTCCAAAGAAGCCGAGCGCCGCATAGCCAAGCTGCGCCGCGAATTCCGCGAGCAATTCGATTCCACCGTAGTGGCCCACGCCAGCGGAGCCGATCAGGGCGATCCCCACGCCCAGCCGCAGGTCGTGAAGCAAGTCTCCGAAGGCGACACGGTCAAATTGAAATCAACCGGACGCACTGCAACAGTCCTGCGCAAGTTGGACGACTCTCACTTCGAAGTGGCCATGGGCGCAATGAAGATGAAGGTCGCACGCGACGACATAGCCGAAGTGATAAATAACGCCTTCGGCGCGGCACGCGGAGCGGATTCTCCGGTGAAGGCAGCCCGCGCCCGCGGAATTTCCATCTCGCTGGAAAACGAAGGCCAAACCGCGCCATCGGAAATCAACGTAATCGGCTACAACGTAGACGACGCCACCCGCGAAGTGCAAAAGTTCGTAGACCGCGCCTTCCTCGCTGGCCTGCCGCGAGTCCGCGTGGTCCACGGCAGCGGCATGGGCATCCTCCGCAAAGCCCTGCGCCAAGCGCTACAGCAGCATCCCCACGTAGAGAAAGTAGCCGAACCCCCGCAGAATGAAGGCGGGGGTGGAGCGACGGTGGTGGAGTTGCGGGTGTGAATTGACGATAGGTTAAGAATGAAACCGCAAAGAAAAAGCGCAAGCACCAATCCAAGAAGAAACCCATGAACCAGTTGGAGCGCGACACGGCCGCATATTTCGACAACATGACGGAAGAGGAGTTGAAAGAGGAGAACGAGCTCGGAGAGGCGCTCGCTGAAGCGGCCAAAGGGATTGACTTTGACAATGAGCCCTGATCGGTCACGCTGACAGGAATTACGCCCGCTTTTCCTAAGCTGTCATCCGGACAGCCGCTTATTCCACAGCTTCTCCACAACAATCCCGCTCCGGTATATTCCCATCAACAGCACTCTAGCGCACAATCCCAAAGGGAGAAGTGTCGGTCCTCCAAGCTCCATCCATGCCCGCAGAAGACTTCAAAGAAACGGTAAAGCAGCAGGCGGACATCGTCCGCATCATCGGCGACTACATCAAGCTGAAAAAAGCCGGTGCCCAGAACTATTCCGGGCTCTGTCCATTCCACGGAGAGAAAACGCCGTCGTTCTCCGTCCACGCCACGCGCCAGTTCTATCACTGCTTCGGCTGCGGCGTCTCCGGAGACGTCTTCAGCTTCGTGCAGAAGATCGAAAACATCACCTTCCCTGAAGCCGTTCGACTGGTGGCGCAGAAGCTCGGCATTCCGCTGCCCAAAACGACGTACTCAAGTCCCTCAGAAGCCAAGGAAGCCAAACTGCGCGCGCAATTGCTCGAAGCACAAGAGCGCGCCGCCGCATTTTTCCAGGAATGCCTGAAGCGCCCCGAAGGAGCGAGCGCCCGCGAGTATCTGCAAGGCCGCGGTCTGGACGCAGAAACGATTGCAAGTTTCCGTATAGGCTACGCCCCTGATTCCGGCTTCCTCCTCCGCGACCGCCTGGCAAGCGAGTTCAGCGAAGAGGTCCTGCGAGAAAGCGGCCTGTTCTCGTGGAAAGAAGCTGCGAGCTCCGAGCCGCGAGCTCTGAGCAACCGAAGCCAGCTTGGGGCAGACACCGCTGCCCAAAATGCAGAGACTCTTCGCTCCGCTGAAGATGACGAAAGCGCGGATAGCTCGAAGCTCGAAGCTCGAAGCTCGAAGCTCACAGCCGTCTACTCCAAATTCCGCAACCGCGTAATGTTCCCCATCACCAACGACGCCGGAAGAATCATCGCCTTCACCGGACGCACCCTCGCCACCGACGAAAAGTCCGGCCCCAAGTATCTGAATTCGCCCGAGACCGGCATCTATTCTAAAGGCCGAGTCCTGTTCAACCTCGACCACGCGAAAGAGGCAATCCGCAAACTCGATTACGCCATCCTGGTCGAAGGCCAAATGGATTGCATCTCCGTCTACGCCGCCGGATTTCACAATGTGATCGCCAGCTCAGGCACGGCCTTCACCGAAATCCAGGCCAAGCTCCTCGGCCGCTTCAGCAAGAACGTCGTAGTCAACTTCGATCCCGACACCGCCGGAGCCAAGGCCACCGAGCGTACCCTGGGCCTGCTCGTGGAAGAAGAATTTCAAATCAAGGTGCTGACCCTCGAGCAGGGCTTCGATCCCGATCTCTACATCCGCCGTAAAGGCAAAGACGCCTACGGCCATGCGCTGCGCACTTCGCAAAAGTATTTCGACTACCTGATCGACCGCGCGCGCACCAGTTTTCCAGTGCGCAGCGCCGAGGGCAAGAAGCAGGCAGTGAATCATTTGCTGCCTCATATCCAGCGCATTCCCAGCCGAATAGTCCGCGACGAACTGGCTCAGGAGATCGCGCAGAAGCTGGGCATCGATTCCGCGGTTCTGCGCCAGGAGCTGCGGCACGTGGCGTCGGATCGTTCGGCCACGCAATTGAAATCTCCAGCCGAAGCGCAAGCCACCGACGCCGAGCGCATCCTGATCCGAGCGCTGGCTTCAGCGCGTCAAATGCAGCCGGGCGAGCATCTTTCCGCCCGCGACGGCGCACGCGAGGTTATTAAAGAAGAAGAGTTTGATCCCGCCCGTCAGGCCCAGTACGCCTTCCAAAGCGAAGGCCTGCATCGCGGCCTCGCCACCGAATCGCTGGTCGAGGCCCTCCTCAATGCCGGAGCCGAACTTGCCGATGTAATGGAAGTGCCGTGCTCCGAAAGCGAGCGCCGCATGCTCGCTTCCATCCTGCTGAAAGAGGACGAAGAATTAACCGCCGAGCGCCTGGAAGGCGCAGTGCGCGCCCTGCGCCGCATTCACCTGCGGCGCCGTCTCGAGCAGGTGCAGCGCGAACTGACCAAGCCCGGAGTAGGCGATGACAAGGCTCTCAGAAACGAGTTGCTGCTGGAAAAGGATCGCCTCAGCCGTGCACTACGCGATCCGAGCCTGGCCGAAGACGGCCTCAGAACCGCCGGAAACAAAAAAAGTGCGTGAAACAAAACAGCTATTAAAAACATCTAAGTATTTAGCAGGATTAGCTTTAGCGGCGAACGGCGGGAACATCGGCGGGGCAACTGATAGACGGAGCAGCACTTATGTGCTAATATCTGTAAGTTTGTGCTAGGCGCACAACTCCGCGCTACCCCAGATTCCCACCTTTCAAACTGTACCACACGCTCCCCGCGAGCGAATTAAAGAATTTGAGGAACACCTTTGGCTCTCGAAGACAAGTACGACGACATTAAAAAGCTGGTCAACGCCGGCAAAGAAAAGGGCTATCTAACCTACGACCAGGTAAACGAATTAATCCCTCACGATGTGGTCAGTCCCGACGACCTGGACGATTTGCTGACGACGATCGGCACGCAGGGCATCGACGTGCTCGAAGGCCCCAAGCTGCCTTCGGCCGCGCTCGATAAAAAGTTCGATGAAGGCGAAGAGGGCGAGGACGTTGAACTCGACCTCACGCCCGGCGCTCTCGAAAAAACCAACGACCCCGTCCGCATGTATCTCCGCGAGATGGGAACCGTTCCCCTGCTCACGCGCGAAGGCGAAGTCGAAATCGCCAAGCGCATCGAGCGCGGCCAGATTCGCGTGCTCAAAGCGCTCTCCCGCTCCCCCATTGTCATACATGAGTTGCTGGCCATGGGCGAGGATCTCAAGAAAGGCGTGCGCTCCATCAAAGAGGTTGTCACCTTCGACGAAGAGGAGATCACCGACGAGATTCTGCAGAACCGGCTGAACGAGTTCACCGGCAAGATCGACGCCATGGCGAAGCTTTACAAAAAAGTCGCCGTGGTGCAGGAAAAATACGCGGCCGTGTCTCTGAAGAAGCGTCCCAAGGACCATCGCCGCGCCCGCAAGAACTTCGCTCGCGCCATCGTGCGGGTTTCCATCGCGGTGCGCCAGCTGGGATTCACCAACGCCGAGCGCAAGCGCCTGATCGACCGCGTCAACAAAACCGTCGACAGCATGCGTTCGCTCGACCGCCAGGCCGGAAACCTCGAGCGCAAAGCCGACGCCACCCGCAGCGAAGAGCAGAAAAAAGAATACCGCCGCCAGGCCAGAGCGGTCCGCGGCGAAATCGAAAAGCTCGAACAAGAAGCCGGGCTCCTGTTCCAGGAGATCAAGCGCACCCAGCGCGAAATCATCCAGGGCGACATGGACGCGGAGCAGGCCAAGCGCGAGCTGATCGAGGCCAACCTGCGTCTGGTGGTTTCGATCGCGAAAAAATACACCAACCGCGGCCTGCAGTTCCTCGACTTGATCCAGGAAGGCAACATCGGCCTGATGAAAGCCGTCGACAAATTCGAATACCGCCGCGGCTACAAATTTTCGACGTACGCGACGTGGTGGATCCGCCAGGCCATTACCCGTGCCATCGCCGATCAGGCGCGCACCATCCGCATTCCGGTGCACATGATCGAAACCATCAACAAGCTGATCCGCACCTCAAGGCAGTTGGTGCAGGAGCTGGGACGCGAGCCTACCAGCGAAGAAATTGCCAAGCGCATGGACATCCCGGTAGCGAAAGTGCGCAAGGTGCTGAAGATCGCGCAGGAGCCGATCTCGCTAGAAACCCCAATCGGCGAAGAGGAAGATTCGCATCTAGGCGACTTCATCGAAGACCGCGCCGTAGTCTCGCCGGCCGAAGCCGTGATCAACGTAAACCTCAAAGACCAGACCGGCCAAGTCCTGCGCACTCTCACGCCGCGCGAAGAAAAAGTAATCAAAATGCGCTTCGGCCTCGAAGACGGCAGCGAGCACACTCTAGAAGAGGTAGGCCAGTCGTTCGCCGTAACCCGCGAACGCATTCGCCAGATCGAAGCCAAGGCCCTGCGCAAGCTGCGTCATCCGTCAAGGTCGCGCAAGCTGCGTGCGTTTATGGATGGGGTTCGGGACTGACAATTAGCCACGGATTTTCACGGATCAGGCACGGCTTCGGTCGTGCCTTTTTTCATGGCACGTGCGAGTTCTCTCCACGCTTGACTCATCTGGGATTCAACTGTACAGTTCGAATTGCTGAACTGGAGAGTTCGCAATGTTGAGGACAGGCAACAACGGCGGTAACGTGGTTTCTGCGTTGGATGCCCGCGCTAATTTCGGCAAGCTGTTGCGCCGGGTGGCAGACGAAAGCCGCTCGCTTGTCATTGCAAAACGCGGCACGCCGAAGGCGGTGCTGCTGAGCATCCGGGACTACGTACGCCTCGCCGCTCCCGAGCCAGAAGTGCTCAAGCTGATCGGAGACGAGTCGCGGGCCAAGGGGACGGACCGGCTCAGCTCGCGCCAGATCGATCGGGTGATCAAGGCCGCCCGCGCGCAAAGACCGAAGCGCCGATGATCCCGCTGCGGCTCGTCATCGACACGAACATTATCGTCTCGGCCGCGCTGAAGCCGGACGGCCTTCCGCGCACAGTGCTGGTGCTAGCGCTGACCAAACCCGCCCGTTTGTATGTCACCCGGGCTGTACTCGCGGAATACCGGGAAGTGCTCGCACGCCCGGAATTCAAGCTCCGCAGAGGCCTTCGGCTGCAACTCCTGCAGTTAATAAGGAACCGCGCGCAGATGGTTGACCCTGCGCGTTCACTCCACATCGCAAAAGATCCGGATGACGACAAGTTCCTGGAATGCGCGGACGCCGCCCGCGCCGACTATCTGATCACCGGCAACCAGCGACACTTTCCGGAGTTCTGGAAGAAGACCAAGATAATCACATCGCGCGAATTCGTCAGTATTGTGGCTCCGCACTTTATCCTGTAGCCAGAAGCGTTTCGGGGGATCGCTGCGCAAGCTGCGGCATCCGTCCGCGCTTGCGGAGGGTGCGAGCCTTTACGGATGGGGTTAGGGACTGGCTCCAAACGCTTGTCATTCCGAATCGGGCCGGAGGCCCGACGAGGAACCTGCTTTCGCGTCATGAGGCAATGGCCGTTGACGCGGTCGCCTTAGTTGGTACGATTGGAGTTGGCGAACGTCGTCCAGCACCACTAAGTGTTTGGCAAACAGTGTTCAGTGCGGAAGCCCCGAGTGATCCTCGGGGCTTTCGCTTTTGCGTTCGTGGTGCTCACCCTTCGAAAAACTATTGTCGGTCTTCTGTTTGCCGTTGGGGATCTGTCTCAACTCGCCAGGTCTCCTTGGGGCTCGCTTGATTGCGTTCTATCTTCGTCGATCTTTTCGATGCCAGGGGCAAACTTAACGATGTCCTCAAGCGACTTTCGGCTAAATTGCACGTCGCATTGTGCCTTCTTGTCGAAGCCATCGGACACCTGGAATACGCCGCTGATTTTGTTATTGGTCATCTGCGGATCCCAACCTGCACCACCGTAGCATTCGTACAAGTAGTAGACCATGCCGGATGTCGAACATCCCGAATCCACTAAAGTATCGCCTTCGAAATGCAGCCCTCGCTGCCCTAGGACCGGATAGAGCTTCATGTGCTCGCCGATCCTCGCCGAGGGTTCGGGCATGTTGATCGGACGCAACTCGTGCGATTTGTTCAGGCGCGACTTGATGGCAAGCCTCCACGAGGTGAGTTGCGTCTTGCGCAATCCGCTATTTTGGATCGCGATGTAGGAAATGAAGCCGTACCGCCTGGTTGCCTTGCCCTCGTATTCGCGCCCAGGCATCTCGAACCACCACTGGTAGGTATCAGGGTGGACGGGATGCACCGTGAGTTTTGCCTTATCCCTTGAATAGAACTTGAGGAGCATCAGACCATTTATGATTCCCAGTACCAGTGCTGATAGTTCCAGTATGGGCTTCCCGTATGTGCGCAGCAGGTCGGAACCTATGTGATGAGAGATGACGTCACGTTGCCGACGCGTCTGGCGCCGGAACATGAACTCCACTTCAAAGCTCCCGGCAAGGAGCCAGACATCAACATCGGAGCGACCCTTATCGGGGTGTTGCCCGACGGTCGGTACCTTCTCAGCGATTCGGTCGCCCCTCTCTACGCCTTGGACCTGGCGGCGAAAACCCAGAAGATAATTCCTACGGATCAGATTGTTGGGAGCATTTTGGGCCTAGGGAGTTCCTTGCAGCTCTCGCCATCCCGCCGCCAGCTTGCCTTAACGGCCACGCAAAGGGAATATGGAAAACAACCCAAATTCACGGCGACGTCAATCGTCGGTGTGTGGGTCCTGGACTTGGAATCTGGGAAGCAATCGAAGTTGCTCTCCTTCACAACCCACGACGGCGATGGGATGTGGATCAACCTGATCGGGTGGCTTCAGGATTAAGAAAGAGAGATCTTCATAGCGATCTGCCAGGGCTGAATCGCACCACGAAACTCTCTTGTTTCCACAGCACAACCTGATAAGAAGAAGGCATGCGCGGAAAAGACGAGCAACAGTTGGACGTGTTCAGCTACATCAGCCCCGAGCAGCGAGTTCCGCACGATCACCCCTTGCGCCCTCTTCGTGTCATGACCGATGAGGCATTAGGAGAACTGCAACCACGGTTCCACAAGCTGTACGCCAAAACCGGGCGACCGTCGATCGCGCCGGAGAAGTTGTTGCGAGCGCTCCTGCTGCAAGCGCTGTACTCGGTGCGCAGCGAACGGCTGTTGATGGAACAGCTCGACTATAACCTGCTGTTCCGTTGGTTCGTGGGCTTGAACATGGACGACACCATCTGGGATGTGACCGTGTTCACCAAGAACCGCGAGCGCCTGCTCGATGGGGATATTGCCGAAGCCTTCTTTCAAGCCGTGCTCCAGCAGGCACGCGAGCGGAGTCTGCTGTCGGACGAACACTTCACGGTGGATGGAACGCTACTGGAAGCGTGGGCGAGTGTGAAGAGTTATCAACGCAAGGATGCGAAAAACGACGTTCCCCCGGACGATCCTGGCAATGCGACGGTGGACTTCCACGGGGAGAAGCGCTCGAATCAGACGCACGCATCGAAGACGGACCCGGATGCGAAGATGGCACGCAAAGGCAAGGGCAAGGAAGCCAAGCTGAGTTACAACGGGAATCTGCTGGTGGAGAACCGCCACGGGCTGATCGTGAACACCGAGGTGTTCGAGGCCAACGGGACAGCCGAACGCGATGCCGCGCTGGTGATGCTGGAACAGATTCCGGGCACGAAACAAGTAACCGTGGGAGGCGACAAGGGATATGACACGGCGGATTTCGTGGCCGAGTGCAGAAACTTAAAGGTCACGCCGCATGTGGCACAGAACCTGGAGCGGCCCGGTGGGAGTGCGATTGACGCTCGCACCACGCAACACGTCGGATATGCCATCAGTCAGAGGAAAAGGAAGCGCATTGAAGAGTGTTTCGGATGGCTGAAGACGATCGCACTATTGCGGAAGGTTCGGCATCGTGGAATCTTCAAGGTGGGATGGGTCTTCACCTTCGCGGCCGCGGCCTACAACTTAGTCCGTATGAGGAATCTGGCGATGCAAGCAACGTAAGCCGAGGTCGCAGTGTGCTCGCAGGCCCGAAAATGAATCCGCGGGACAATAGCGGATGCAGCTAGAACCCTTCCCGAATCACAAAATCACTGGGACTGGAGAGAATCTAAGTCGCGGAGTCCATTTTTCCGCAGCCTGCTAAGTTCTCCGGCCAGCCTATGCAGCTTCCACCCCGGAGCAGTTAGGTCTGTTGGCTGCCTGGCATTGTCGAGGGCGAACAATTGCAAACGCAGCTTGCTGGCATGTTTTTGGGAATCGTTCCCGCTTTTTTCTTAGAATTTTCTTGCTTCCGTTCGGGAATGGCTGTCCAATAAATAGATGTGGCGGCATTCGCGAATTTTCTCCGAATGCCGCCTTTTTCGTTCTGAGGTAGCGCCTTGACCAGACCCAACAACTGGAAAAACCGGAAAAAGAAGCAACCCAAAATCCCGGACAAGAAACTCCGCGGCGAGTGGGCCGAAATGGTCTTCATGACCCGCATCATCGAAATGGGCATCCCTATCAGCAAACCTTGGGGAGAGATGCAGAGCTTCGACTATGTCGTAGGCCGGACCCGCCACTTCGTGTCTGTGCAAGTCAAATCCACCATCTGCGAAGTAGGCACCGGTTACGTCTGCAGCGTGCGCGGCGGACACAAGCCATACCCGCCCGGCTCCTTTGACTTTCTCGCCGCCTACGTGGTTCACGAGAACGCCTGGTACATCATTCCCGAAGAAGAAATTCTGGGTATGGACGGCGTGTCGCTCTACCCCAAATCGCCGGACTCGAAGTACGAGGAGTATCGCGAAGCCTGGCACCTGCTCGACCCCGACGCCGAACCGGGCCACATCGACGACATCCAGGGGTGCGCTGAAGAGTTTTCTGCGGAGTGGGCTGAAGCGGGAGCAGAAACACTGCCCGGTGACTGACGACTGGCTCGGCGGCTGAGGGCCACAGTTGTTAATTGCCGGCTTTACGGCGCGGATTGAAGCCGCGCCTTTCCAATCACTCGCATGGCGGTCTGAAATTCGTTGCCGCGATTTCCTCCGTGGTTTTCCACGGATTTCCACAAGGAAGTTTCGCCGTCCACAGTTTCTTCACAAGGGGGAAATGTTTTTCTGTTGCGGCTTACAACATTCCGGAACAGAGTGTTTCCAGCGAATACGTGGCAAATCTCAAAGCTTGCCAATGGATGATTGCGGTGACGCCAGTGGCAGACTGGCAATTCTCGAGGGTGAATTGCCAGGGGAAATTCGGAAGCGCGCGTGAGCGCGTGACGGTTGCCCGGGCATTGCGGCCTCCTCCACAGTGCGCTCATTGAGCGGGCTGGGCCGTTGGCTAAACCGCAGGGGTTGCAGAAAAGTGATTCTCTGAATCACGCATCCGCGGTCAGTACTGGTAAAAGTGGCACTCACTGCGAGCGCTGTCGGACCAGTACCATCGTCCCGTTGCTCCTAGCGGCGGGAAGGCAGGACTAGAGATCCACGAACGATGCGACGCCGATGGCTGGTCGGCGTCGCATTTGTTTTCTTAAGGAAAACCTTTTTCGCCGCGGATTTTCACGGATTTACGCGGATGAACCTTTTCCGGCTTTTCGTTCCAAAAAGACCTGCACGCGGAGTTACGCGCAGAACAGCCGCGGAGGGCGCGGAGGGCGCGGAGCGCTGCCGCGACGACTTGGGGTGCGCGGATTTTTTATCGGACGCGTTTTCGCGGGGCTTCCACAGGATAACCGTTGGGTTCACAGGTTCTGCACACATTCGTTTTGCGTTTCGCTGTTTGTTCGCTTATGCTAGGCGGAGGATTCGGGCACAGTCTAGTTCGGAATTATGGCTACCACCGATTACAACATCAGCACTCTTCCGGCGAATGTAGAAGCAGAGCGCTCGATTCTGGGCGCGATCCTGCTGGACAACTTTGCTTACAACCAGGCTGCGGAGCATTTGCGGGTCGAGGATTTTTCGCTGGACTCGCACCGGCGGATTTATGGGCGCATGGTCGATCTGGCGGAGACTTCGCGTCCGATCGACATGATCACGCTGATCGAGGAACTGGACCGGCATAAAGATCTGCAGGCGATCGGCGATGTCGGATATGTGTCGAGTTTGCTGGACGGCGTTCCGGACAGGCCGAGCATTGAGCACTACGTCAAGATCGTGCGCGACAAGGCTTTGCTGCGGGGGCTGATTCATGCGGCGAACACGGCGATTGCGCGGGCGGCGGATCAATCTGATCTTGCGGAAGAAGTGCTCAGCGACGCCGAGGCTGCCATCTTTCAGCTCTCGGAGAAGCGCATTGGGCGCGGCTTCATGGGCGTGCAGGAGATTGTGCGCGAATCGTTCGGCTCGGTGGATGCCTTGCTGCAACGCGGGCAGCGCATCACCGGATTAGCCACGCATTATGAGAATCTCGATGAGATGACCAGTGGATTGCAACGCGCAGACCTGGTGATTATTGCGGCGCGGCCTTCGATGGGCAAGACGGCGTTCGCGATGAACATTGCGGAGAACGCTGCCATCAAAGATCAGCAAGTGGTGGGAGTGTTCTCGCTGGAAATGTCGCGGGAGGCGCTGCTGCTGCGCCTGCTGTGCTCGACGGCAGAAGTGGACGCGCACAAGATGCGCACCGGATCGCTCTGGCAGGACGATACGCGCAAAGTGGTGCGGGCGATGGAGCAACTGGCGCACGCGCCGATTTTCATCGACGACACGCCGGGCATTTCTTTGAGCGAGATGCGGGCCAAGGCGCGGCGCTTGAAGCAGGCGCAGCAGGGAAAGCTTGACCTGATCATTGTGGACTACCTGCAGCTGCATGTCGGGCGGCGGCAAGCGCTACGAAAACCGCACGCAGGAAGTGTCGGCAATATCGCGCGGGCTGAAGGCTTTGGCCAAGGAACTGAGCGTGCCGGTGGTGGCGCTCTCGCAGTTGAGCCGCGCTCCGGAGAGCCGGGGCGGCGACCATCGTCCGCAGCTTTCCGATCTGCGCGAGTCGGGGTCGATCGAGCAGGATGCCGATCTGGTGATGTTCATCTTCCGCGAAGAAGTTTACCGGCAGGACGATCCGGATTTGCAGGGTAAGGCGGAGATCATCATTTCGAAGCAGCGCAATGGGCCGACCGGCAAGCTGATGCTGGCTTTCCGCAAGAACTGCACCCGGTTCGAGATGATGGCCGAGGGTGGAATGGCGCCGGAGGAGTGATTTTCACGCCTAGGGGAATCTCTGTAGTTTAATGCAGGAAAACCTGTAGTCTTGCTAGTTAAGTAGCTTAGGGGATTCAAGTTGCACACGACGGGCGCGCTGTGGAAAAGCTTGTGGAATTGCGGACCGGGCTGGAAGTTGCTAACGGAAAACATGGTTGGACCGATCTGGTATTCCGAAACCCCGCCCGGTTAAAGTCCTGAATAGTAACCAGTTAGGCAATTCACTTGACATTAACATGGGCAGAGGCCGCGGAAATGCGGGTTATTCCCGTATTGGAGATTTGCACATTTTGGGCTCTGGGATGTTTGAATTCCGTGCTCCTGAGCGGGGCAGGCCATCATAAGCGCTAACTGAAGCGTTTGGGCATTAGAAGATGCCAGGTTCCCAGAAGCTTTCCCAGAAGCCCGTTTCTGGACAACTTCCGGTGGCCGACAATCCAAAACGACGCATCCTCGTGCAACGGTTCTATGCAGGCTATAATTGCGCTCACGCATGGGGCTCATCTCGGGCACCAAACTCGGTCCGTATGAAATTCAGTCGCCCCTAGGCGCGGGCGGGATGGGTGAAGTCTACCGCGCCCGAGACACGCGCCTCGATCGCACCGTTGCTATCAAGATCCTGCCCGCTCATCTTTCTTCCAACCCGGAGGCCAAGCTGCGATTCGAGCGCGAAGCGCGGGCCATCTCGTCGCTGAACCATCCCCACATCTGCACGCTCTACGATGTCGGACATCAGGACGGGACGGATTATCTCGTCATGGAGTTTCTCGAAGGCGAAACCCTCGCCGACCGCCTGCGCAAGGGTCCACTGCCATTGCAGCAGGTTCTGAAATACGGCATCGAGATCGGCCAGGGGCTCGAAACAGCTCACCGCACCGGAGTGGTTCACCGCGACCTGAAGCCAGGCAACATCATGCTGACAAAATCCGGGGCCAAGCTGATGGATTTTGGACTGGCGAAAGCGACGCCGCCCGTCGCTCCATCTTCCTCCGGCCTCAGCATGACTCAGTCCACTCCGGTCGGCGCTCACCCCCTGACCACACAGGGCACGATCGTGGGCACGTTCCAGTACATGGCTCCGGAGCAAATCGAGGGCAAGGAAGCTGATGCGCGCAGCGATATTTTCGCTTTCGGAGCGGTGCTATACGAGATGGTGACCGGCAAGCGCGCTTTCGAAGGCAAGAGCCAGCTCAGCGTCGCCAGCGCGATTCTCGAAAGAGATCCCGCCCCAATCAGCGCGGCCAGCCGCGGCATTCCGCCCGCACTCGAAAGAACTATCGCCATTTGTCTGACAAAGGATCCCGAGCAACGCTGGTCAACTGCGCACGATGTGATGTTGCAATTGACGCTGATTGCGAACGCCGAGGACGGTACCAGCAAGCCCGCCACCGGGCGACTTACGAATCGCATCGCATCCGCCATCGCGCTCGTTGCTCTGCTCGTGGGCGGCAGCATCGCCGCCCTCGTCGCCCATTGGACCCGGCCCACACCGCAATCCAGTCCGGTCATCCGTTTCTCCATCTCATTTCCAAGGGATGCGCCTATGGCGCTGCCCAATCCCACTCCGACATTGGCGATTGCACCCGATGGTTCGGCCATTGCCTACGTGGGGGCACTCCGTCCCGTGCAGCCAGGAGTAGGCGGCAATGCGTCCCCACTAGGTCCAACGGGGATAACTGACGTGGCCGCGGCGTCCGGATTTTCCTCACGCGTGCTTACCGACATTGGGTCACAGAGTGTCGCTGCCACCACGGCCCTCTACATACGGCGTATGGATCAGTCCGCGGCCGAACTCGTCCCGGGCGGCGAGGCAGCCGTCAACCCATTTTTTTCGCCGGACGGTCAATGGTTGGGCTGGTTCTCGAAGGGCTTCATGAGGAAAGCGAGGCTCGGAGGCGGCGCGCCCGTCACCATCTGCGAAATCAGCGACATCTTCATGGGCGGAGCTTACTGGGCGCCCGACGGTTTCATCTACTTCACTCCCGGAGACCTCATGCGCGTCTCCGCCAGCGGAGGCCAGCCGGAACTGTTGGCCAGAGTGGACACTACCAAAGACGCTGACTATCAATCGCCCCAACTCCTGCCTGGCGGGAAGGCCGTGCTGCTCACCCGCCGTCCGCTGAACGTCACCAGCTACGACGACGCTGTGATCTTCGCCTATCGCCTCGATACGCACGAGAGCGTGACCCTGGTCGAGGGTGGCTCGTCGGGCATATACCTTCCCTCGGGGCATCTGCTGTATGCCCGTGTGGGCTCATTTTTTGCCATGCCGTTTGATGCCGCCAGGCTCAAGCCCCTGGGCGCTCCGGTGGAAGTCCTCCGCGGCGGCATGTTGAGCGAGAACGCGGGAAATGTCACGCTGGCAGTTTCCAGCAACGGCGTGCTGGCCTATGCCCCGGGCGGACCGATACAGAGCGACAATAGCGAAGTTCTTGCGGTCAGACATTCCGGTGCACCGCGTGTTCTATCGCCGAACCCGCGTATTTTTGATGAGCCGGTAGCGTCGCCCGACGGGCAAAACCTCGCCACGACGGTCCGCGCCGCCAACGACGACATCTGGCTGCTCAATCGTGCCCGCGGCGTCCTGACTCGCTTCACCTTCGCCGGCGGAGACAATCAGACCGCCATCTGGTCGGGCGACGGCTCCCACGTGATCTACTCCCGCTCCAACCGCACCCGCAACCTGTTCTGGCGTCCGGTGAATGGCGGCCCTGAAGAACGCCTCACCAGCGGCGACACCACGCAGTTTCCCGATTCCACCACTCCCGACGGAAAACTCCTGGCCTTCACCCAGTGGACTGGGGCCAATGCCGACATTTATGTGCTGCCGCTCGACGGCGCCCATATTCCGCGGCCGCTCATCGCCACGCGTTTCAACGAGCAGGAAGGAATGTTCTCTCCCGACGGCAAGTGGCTGGCCTTTGTATCCAATGAAAGCGGCAGCGATGAAGTGTATGTCCAGCCCTTCGGCCGCGAAGGTCTGCGCAGCGTAGTCTCCTCCGGTGGTGGAGTGCGTCCCTTGTGGGGCCGCGACGGCAAGAGCCTCTATTACTCGGCCGGCGACGCCGTCATGCAAGTTGTCTTCGATCCCGTGACCGGCAACGTCGGCCACACCACCGTAGCTGTGCGCCTGCCGCCGCGCACCGCAGTTTTCAGCGTCAGCCCCGACGGCGAGTTCATCGGCGTGCGCAAGGTAGCGGAGAGTCTCTCCACACCCGAATTGGACATTGTCACCGAGTGGCTTCGCGAGTTGCGGACGCGCGTCCCAGCACCGAACTAAGGTATGAGGTCAATCGCGGCTCATCGGACTACCATTACTTTTTTTGAGAAAAGGCGACTTGACTTTTAGATCTGAATGCCGGGCAGACCAATCGGTTTCGGGCCAGAAGTCGGCTTCGGGGAGATCAACATTCATCCCCCTCATCGCGAGGTATCCTTTCGCCGCCGCTGCTCACTCTCCTTCACCATTTCGCTCAAATCCGCAACCGGCCGTATCTCGATCGGTCCGAGTCCATACTTAAAGCCTGGAAGCTGTGAGACCAGCTGAACGGCATGATTGAGGTCTCGCGCCTCAAGGATCTGAATGCCGCCGAGCTGTTCCTTGGTTTCCGTATAGGGGCCGTCGGTGGTCGTGACTTTGCCGTTTTTCCAGTACAGGGTCAACGCGGTCTCCGGAGGCTGAAGGGGTACTTCGGCAACCAGATGTCCGTTGGCGCGCAGATGGTCATTGTGCGCAAAGCATTCGTCGAGCATCGCGTGTCGCTCGCCCTCGGTCATCCCTTCGAATCTTCCTGGCTCGAGGTATCCCAAACAGATGTATTTCATCCGTTCCTCCTTGCTTCCGGCGGTGGTGTAGTTTGAACTCTGAATCTCACAAGGCGTCATCCCGAAGAGCCCGCGTTTTTACCAGCGGGCCGAGGGATCTCCCGTGGCACACAGCGTCGTAGCGGGAGATCCTTCGCTCCGCCTGAAGAACGGCTACGCTCAGGATGACGCCATCGACGAGCGAAGATGCCATCAGAAATTCAAACTCCACCGCTGCTTTGTTTCCTGTGACTCAGAGCCCAGCTCATCGTTCTGTTATCAGATAGTCGTTCGGGAGACCGAAAATCGACAGCTGCTCCTTTTGTTTTGGCCGCGTCAGAGGAATCTGTGGTCACTGATTGGTCGAATGGCGGTCGAAAAGTTGGCGGGCCAGCCCTCGGTTGTCGGCTCGGGCGAAGGTCGAGATTAAGCGCATGAGAAAACTGGACGAACTTACGGTGTTCGCCCGATTGACCTTCTCAAATCACTGCTCTCTGATCGGTTGAGGGTTCTGCATATGAAGCGTGTAATCAAAGGTGTGCACGTAATCCCAATGGGGTTCGCAAACGCCTTCCTGATCGAGGGCGACGACGGGTTGACGCTGATCGACGCCGGCTACCCGCATAAGCAGGCAGCGGTCTTCGGGGCGATCCGCAGGCTTGGCCATTCCCCAGACCAGCTCAAGCACCTGATCTTCACTCACGGCCACCCTGATCATATTGGTAGCGCTGCCGCGATCGTGCGGGAAACCGCTGCGAGGACCTACATGCACCCGCTCGATATCGCTCTGGCTGAGAGTGGAGGTCCCTTTCGGCCTCTGACGCCGGCACCCGGTCTGTTGCGCCAAGCGATGTGCAGGCTGTTCTACCATCCCGACCAACGAATCGAGCGAGTTGCAATCGACCAGCCTTTAACCCCAGGGGAAATATTGCCCATTGCTGGTGGCATCGAAGTTATTCATACTCCGGGCCATTGCGCCGGACAGGTCGCGCTGCTGTGGCGTCAGGGACGAATGTTGTTCGCGGGCGACGTGTGCATGAACGTCATGGGCCTTGGTGATCCCGTCGGCTTCGAGAGTTTGAAGGAAGGCCGCGCAAGCCAGCGAAAAGTTGCCAGTCTTGCATTCGATGCGGCCGGGTTTGGTCATGGCGAACCTATCGTCCGTGATGCGTCAACGCGTTTCCGCAATAAGTACGGCCAAAATCCAGAGCACGTGCATCAACAGCGATCGGCAGCTTAAAGGGAGGGTGGCCAACTCGTAACGATCTTTGCGGGCATCATTCTCCTGTGTAAAGTACACATACGTAGTCTGGAGGATTCATGCCGAACACACAGACGCTGATCGCTCAGGCCTACTCTGCCTTCAATCATCGGGATATCGACAGCGCCCTGGCGCTTATGAGTGAGAACGTTAGCTGGCCCAAGGCATCGGAAGGCGGGCGTGTCGTCGGGAAAGAAGAGATCCGGGCTTACTGGACCCGTCAGTGGAAGGAGTTTGATCCTCACGTGGAACCACTTGAGGTAATCGACCGGGGAGGCGGGATTACCGAAGTCAAAGTTCATCAGCTTGTGAAAAGCCTTGGTGGCGATGTCCTCTCTGATAGCGAAGTCTGGCACGTTTATACCATCGCGAACGGCCTCATTGAACGCATGGAACTCAAGGAGAGCGAAACAAGCTCGGAGTCAACCCCATCTACAGCATTCTCCAGACACTAGGGCGGGTGGGCCAGCCTTTGAATTGCCGAAGTTACCGGAAGACCGGAAGCCCTGCCACCCCGGCCACAATAATTTTTCTCCTGATTGAGTTTTCTTCCGCGGGTGAAGTTGCAGATTTTTCTGTCACTGTTTCACGTAGCGAAGCGCGACACATCCTGATTTGAGAGTCTTGGACTCGACAAGTTTCAGTTGTAAGCGCTCCCCCAGGTTAACGCCTTCCAACAACCGTCTCCCTTCTCCTACAAAGAGTGGCGCAATGACAAAACGATATTCGTCAACCAGACCAAGCGCTATAAGCTGTGAAGGAATATCTACACCACCGACCAGGATATTTTTGCCTGGTTCTTGCTTCAATTTAAGTATTTCATCGTGAAGGTTCGTACGAACAATTCTCGTATTTTTATCTTCTGCGCGGTCTAACGATCGCGAAAAAACAACTTTCTTCTTGGACACAAAGGTTTGAGCAAATTCCTTATCCGCTTTTGTCGAAGACGGATCTTTTGCGACGTCAGGCCAATAAGGAACCATCAATTGATAGGTTTTACGCCCATAGACGAATAGGTCAACATCTCGCAAGAGGTGCGTGTAATGTTCAAGGTCTTCTTCATCGGGATTGAATTTGGTGTGGTCGCAGCAGCCATCCAGGGTAAGGTTGATTGCGTAGATTACATTTCTCATTTGATTGTCCTGGCTCGCTCAAACTCGCGATTCGCGTCGCAGCGCCTGAAGGCGCATCGAAAATGCAGCAGTTACGGTATGCCTGAAGGCATACCCTGATACGAATCTTGATGTTTTCGCAACCCCCCAAGTGTACCCGCGCTTGCTCGCCCTTTGCACAACTCGGCTTAGTGACCTTCCGTTCCGTCCGACCACCGTTGCACAGGAATCACGAACTGCGTCAGGTGCTCCACCACGGGGTCGCTCACAGCAACGACGGGGGAACCGGGCAGATTCGCTCCCCAAATTGCGGGGTCGGTGTCCGAATAGAAAAACATGAGGTGGGGAGGCCAGTGGGGGGTGGTGTCGCCGCCGTAGCCTTGCTTCGACAGCATGAAGCACATCGCTCCGGATTCCATCGGCGGCAGTTCTTTCTTGGCGATGGCCGCGGTGATGGACTCGGTCATCTGAGCTGGCGTACGCCCCGCCAGCCCCCACTCGGTCTCTTTGGTGAGGCGCAGAAGGTAAGAACGCCCGGCTGCGTTCACACACATGGGAACCCGCACTTTCGGATTCCAAAAGTCAGCATCCGCAGCAGATGTCCACGAGCGTCCCACGATACACACGAAACCGTTCTTGCCTTTGACCGCGGTTTCGAAACCGTGACGTCCAAGAACCAGGACCTCGGCATCGCGTGCAATGGACTCCGGCGCTGCACTTCGCGCCAGGGCTATTTCCGCACCCTGATCCGTCATGAGATATTGGTCGATCGGGGCCATGTTCGTATATAGTGTCACGGCGTCCTGTGCCATCGCCTGATATGCCGTACCAAGCACCACAAGCAGTGCGAAGCTTTTGATTGCGATTGCGCTAATTTTCGTATTCATTGGTTTCCTCCTCGAATGGGACAAGTCTTCTTCCTGTAACGGCGTTGCGGCGGCCGTTTGCCCTGCCTTCACGATATAGTCGAACGGCCGGACCAGAATTCGACAAGTCGTCCAGGAAATTTTGTTTCTTCCGTGCTTAAAAACTAGGTGAACGTCCCGTCTGTCCCCGAATTTCGTCCCCCCGAATTTCGTCCCCGAATTTCCCCGTCCCCGAATTTCTGGAGTGCACCCCTGAGGTGAGACAAAAGAACTAGGGACAGTTGCGTTGCGAAAAACATTGTAAACCGGGGAGTGGGGTCTGGGGCGAGGGGGCGGTTAGCTCCCTCGCCCCAGTCAGCTCTGTAGAAGCTTCGAGGCTGCGGGCCCACAACTGCTGCTCGAAAGCGGCGGGCGTTTGATATCCGAGCGCCGAATGCAGCCGCTGGTGGTTGTAAGTGGTCTCTAAGAACGTCGCCAGGTCACCGCGCAAGGCGTCCAGATCGCGCCAGTGGTTGCCGCGTACTTGCTCCTGCTTCAGGGTCTTCATGAAAGATTCAGCCTTGGCATTGTCGTAAGGATTGCCCACCCGACTCATGCTCGGTTGCGCGCCATGGTCGGCGAGCAGGGTGAGATAGTCGGAACATGCGTACTGGATGCCGCGGTCGGAATGATGAATCAAGCCCGGCGCGGGTTGTCGTTCCGCCAGTGCCAGGCGCAACGCCTCCAGTGCCAAACTCGCGCCCAGATGTCGCGCCAGCGCCCACCCGATCACCCGCCGGGAATGTGCATCCAGCACCACGGCGAGATAGACAAACTCCTCCTGCAATCGCACATAGGTGATATCGGCCACCCAGAGTTCATTGAGGTTTTGCGTCACCAGGCCGCGCGCCAGGTTCGGCCATACCCGCCAGCCATGCTGCGAATCCGTCGTCGCCGGCACAAATCGCCGCCTGCGCAAACCGAGCAGATTGTCCTCGCGCATGAGCCGCAACACGCGCTTGGCGTTGACCGGGAGCCCGCGCTGCCGCAACTCTCGCTGCACTCGCCGATAGCCATAGAACCGCTTCGCCACGATCACTTGCTGGATGGCATCGCGCACTGCCGTATCTACCTGTCGCGGTGCGGAGGCTTCCCAGTGCCGATAAAATCCCGCGCGGCTCACGCCGCTCAACTCGCACATTCGCTCCACCCTGAGGCCGCCTTGCTCGGCCCGCTCCGCGATCAACGTGCAGATCGCTTCCCGTCCACTCCGATGCGCCGCAAGGCTTCGCCGAAAAAATCCAGTTCCAACTCCTGCTGCCCTACTTTGCGTTCTAACTCTGCGATCCGCTTCCGCGCCGCCAGCAACTCCCCACGTCCGGCCATGGCTTCCGACCCACTGGCCGCTGCCAGCGTTTGCTTTCGCGGTCTTCCTCTCCGCCGATGCACGAGCCCAGCTTCCCCTAACTCTGCGTACCGATCCTTCCACACGTACAGCCGCTTCCGTCGAATGCCCAGCTCTTGCGCCACCCCGCTCACGCTTTCTCCCGATAACACCCGCCGTACCGCGGCCAGCTTCAACTCCTTCGCGTATTCAATCTGCTTCGGTTCGCCTTGTGACATGCGTTCTCCTCTCGAGAACTGTCACCATTTTCCTTGTCTCAGTTTTGGGGTGCACTCCATTTCCGTCCCCGAATTTCCCCCCTTACTTGTAATACCGGAGCGGGGTCAAAAACTCATCGCGCAGTAGCCTTCGGAGTTTCCCGAGCATCTAAGGGCAGGTGGCCCAGCCTATGAATTGCCGAAACTACCACAACTGTGGGTGCCCCTCAGCTTTGGAACGGGAAGGAAAAACGGGGCGTGAAAGGATGGGCCAGCCCCCAAAGAGCGCGAGAAATGGGCCAGCTCCTTCATGGCCGTCGAACTCTTCCTCTTACTTCGAGAAAATGCTCGAGGGCCTCTTTTTCATTCTCATCTCTAAAGAAAAGGAACCACGACAACGGCACAAAATGGTTCGGAAGCCAATCATTGGCTCTTGCTTTCATGTCGGACAGGCGCTCAACAAATGCACTCTTGAGAGGATTGAGAGGCAGAACAGTCTTGTTGGGAAACAGCTCAATCACCCATCGGTTCCAGTCCTTATGCTCGACGACGACAATGTTCCTCGCCTGCTTCCCCTTTTTCTTCCTGTCAACCTTTGCTGTCCGCATCATGTGATGCTCGCTAACGCCGCCACGATGCGCGTGATAATAGAAGTGATCTTCGTTTTCTTCTAGATCAAATGACCTGGATATGGTCGTGCGTGTCCTTCTCTTGTATCTTTCAGATTCCGTTTTGGTATTGAGTACCGCCACGCTCCGGAAGCATCGCGTGCATTGGGCATAATCATCTGCGTACTCGATCGGGACGCGTCTTCCCGCCGCAAGCCATCGCATCAGCTCAGCGGGATCGCAGTTCCCGTGTTTCTCGCACTCCTGCAGAAACCATTTCTGATGCATGGCGACGGCGTAAGGCGGGAAGTTTCCACTGCTTTTGATCACCTCGTCAAGAACAGCCTTGTCCCAGCATTTAGCGAGCGCCAGCATCTGCATCTTCATTTTGCGCCCATCCTTTGCCAGTTGCGCAATGCAGGATTGGCTGGTAACGAACTCCATCTGGGCGGATAGGTGTTGACCGGGAACGTTGTCGTACTTGGAATCCACAAACATCTTCAGCGCTTCCTTCTCAAGCTGCTCTAACCGCTGTTTCGCCATTTCGCGCACGGGCGCGTCAGGATCATAGCTGACCATGCGATGCAGAATGACTGGCTTAGACAGACGTTGGATGCCCCGCATGCGCGTGGCCGGGTCTTCGCTCTTCCATTTTGGGGAGAACAGCTTCGAAAGAAACATGGCTCCTCGCCGAAGTTATGGTCCGATGGCGCGTGGCCCCATCTGCGTTCAAGTATAACGTCTTCGAATTGGTGAGGGGTGCCTGTGATCTTTCAACACGTTGTTCCCAATAAATGAATAGGCAGGTGGCCCTGATCCCCCAAGTCGCGACGCATCCCTCGAGTGGGCACCCGCGTCAGCGCCAACTCATAGGTCCTGGCAACTCTTCTCACCGCCCCGAACTCTGCCGCGACGCTTTCAGCTTCTCTGCTAAACAGCTTTGCCACTAGCGAATGCTTTGCGCAGCGCAGACTTCCAGCTTGCGCTGAATTGTTTGGAGATTTCGGCATCCGGCACGAGGCGGTCAAATCCATGAAAGGCGCCAGGCGCGACCAGGAGTTCGGTTCCGACTCCGGCATGGACGAGCCGCCGCGCATACTCCATGTCTTCTTCGGCGAACAGGTCGATAGCACCGACGCCGATCCAGGCAGGCGGCAGGTCGGCGACGCTGGCCACCCGGGCGGGTACGGCTGCTGCCGGCACCTTGGACGAACCCGCTGGAACACCGAGCAGCGAGCTCCAGGCAAAACGATTGGCGCTCGGAGTCCACATAAAGTGGCCAACGGCGGGCGGCGCTGGCTGGGAGCTGCCCGTTCGGTCGTCTAGCGCGGGGTAGATGAGCAGCTGGAAGATGATGGGAACGTCATCTTTATTGCGGTCGCGCGCGTGGATCGCAAGGCTGGCTGCGTGGTAGCCGCCCGCGCTCTCACCGCCCACGGCAATCCTGGAGCGATCAATGCCGAGCTCCGCCGCATGGGCATGGACCCATTTGAGCGCGGCGTAATTATCCTCAAGCGAGCCGGGATAGCGCGTCTCCGGAGCCCGCCGGTAGTCAACCGAGACGACGACACAATGGCAATCCGTCGCGATCCCCTGCAGCAGGGGCATCCACCCAGGATCGGTCATCATGAAGCCGCCGCCATGCATGTGCAGCAACAACGGCTTGGCCTTCTCCGCCGGCGCAGGATCAACCACCCAAAGACGAACCTCGGGCGCTCCGGGCGGCCCGGGGATATGCCGCTCCACGGGCTGCGGCGCGGGAGCAGGTAACGGCGGCATGCCGGGCAATTGCCGGAACTTGCCGACCGCCTCCGCCGAGAGGTCAAAGGCGGCGGGGAACTGCTTGAGCGCAGGAAGAAGTTCCGGATCGACAAGGGAATATGGGTCAACGGAATATGGATCCGCAACCGCCGGCGAAGTTTCTGAGCGCGAGGCTTGCTCAGCCTCCGCCAGCGTAGCAGCAGGCGCGAGTCCCAAAGTCAGGCCAAAGCCGGCCAGACCAAAGCCGGCGGTGCGGATAGCGAAGTCGCGACGAGTGAGTTGATTGCTCATTTGAGTAGAAGGCGACTCGCGTTGCATCGCGTCTCCTTCGCCGGACGGGTCGTAGTGGTTGGGGTGGTGAATCGCAGCCGGGTGAATCGCAACTAGGTCCTGCGGCATAATTTCTCCTTTTATCCGAAGTCGCGGCGGGTGAGACTATTGCGTTGCTCCCTGCGGGGCCGGGTTGAAAAGAATCTCGCGCACCTCGCCCGACGCACGGCAGGCGACGGCACCCTTGCGCGCCCACGCCAGCGCCTCCTCCAGATTAGCGGCTTCCAGTATCCAGAAACCGCCCATGTGCTCCTTGGTCTCGGTGTACGGCCCATCGGTGACGAGCACCTTGCCGTCGGGCTGAGCCCGCAGCGACTTGGCGTTGCCGGCCGGGGAAAGGCCGCAGGCGAACTTCCTCGCGCCGCCAGCAATCATTTCTCGGTTGAGCGCGTGGATCTTCTCCATCGTCGCTTCGGTTTCGACGGACGGGTCGTAGTCGTCGGGGTGGTAGACAGCAACCAGATACTGTGGCATGACTTCTCCTTGTCCTGTAACGGACTTTTTCTGGAACGATCTTTATCATGTAACCGGTGGAGCTGTTTTTTTCTACTGGCGCATCTCAGCGGCGACGTCGTCGCCGAATTTCTCTTGGATGTACTTTTGGGTCTCGGGATCGAAGTCGGTCATGTCAAACATCCGGCGAACTTCGACCATTTCGTTATCCTTTCCGGGGATGCGCGAGGCCCATTCCAGCGCCTCTTCGCGCGACTTCACCTGGATGATCCAGTAGCCGCCGACCACTTCCTTCGCTTCGGTAAACGGACCGTCGGTCACTTTAGATTTTCCGTTCTTGAAGGTGACGCGCGCGCTCATCGTCGCGGGCGGGGTCAGCCCGTCGAGCGCGAGCAGCACGCCGGCTTTCCCTAGTTCCTCGTTGTACTTGCCCATCGCCTCCATGCTCTTGAGGTCGGGCGCCCAGCCGGGCCTTGCGTTTTCGTAGACTTTCGGAAACATGATCATCATGAAGCGCATGGTGTTCTCCTTGGTCGTTGAGTATCGAGTGTGCGGGCCGGTTGCCCGGCCTTCACCACATAGTCGAACAACGGACCGGAATTCGACAAGTCGTCCAAGAAATTTTTCAGGGTGCCTCATTTCTCGCGTTCTTTGCGAGAAGTGGGGCCTTTGACTTAAAGGGGCAGGCCCCTACCGCCCTGATTCTTGACTTTGATCGGATCACCACGAAAGAGGATGCCCCTCGATCGTGGTAGTGCCAGGAGTTAAGGATTAGAATGTGTGGGCCAGCCCCCCGGATGAGCACTGTTTACCGGAATTGGAGACATCAATGAGCAGCGTACAAGTCGAACAAAAGAGCTATGAGATGCCCCCGCGAGAGGGGATCAGCATCGCGCATTTTCTCACCGTCGCCGATATCGAGCGATCGGCTCGCTACTACGAAAAGGTCTTCGGCGCTCGCATTCTGAGCCTGGGCGACGGCAATGCGCCTGCGTACCTTCAGCTTGCGAATATCTGGATGATTCTGAACGTTGGAGGCGGCCCGACCCCGGATAAGCCGACGGTAACGCTCAGCGTCCCCGACCCGAATCACATCAATAGCTTTATGAATTTCCGCGTTGCCGATATTCAAGCGTGCTACAAATTGTGGAAAAGTCGAGGAGCCGAATTCATCACGGAGCCGATACCCAAGTACGGCGAGACGCGCTGCTACATCCGCGATCCTGACGGCTACATTATCGAAGTCGGACAGAGCACCGACCTCACCTACGGTTAACGCGCGGATGTCGGCGAAAAGCCCCACCCTTCGACTTCGCTCAGGCAGGCTTTCTCGCAAAGAACGCGAGAAGTGGGGCACCCGGCAACGCAATTCGGATGAACTGTTCTGATTGAACCTGTCATGGCGCGAACCTTCTCTCGTCAAGAGTGCGAGAGAGGCGATGGGAGCGACGGAAGGACGCAGGCGACCGCCATTATCGGAGGACGCGTGACGAATGGAGTAAGTGGCCATGTTAAACGTGTGTTTTCGCCCGGCGATAAGGTTTTTACCAAGACAGGAAAGCCATTTGTAATCGAGGAAATTGAGCCGGAGCGGATTCGATTTCGGCTACTCTCCAGCGGCAGAAAAATGTCGCTGAAACAATCAAGACTCGCGTCCGTGATCGACAATTTCGAGGAAATCCGGAATAGCGATAATTTAGAGCACGCCGTAAACGTCGTTCTTAGGAAATTTGGCGACTCGGACTCCGCCAACGAACCGTATTTGTATGGGTTGGCGCAAGAGTTCTGGAAACGCCAGGGTGGCTCCGCTCCAAAGACCAAGAGCTCGATCAAGATCGTTCCGAGGAGAAATGCGAATGCTGCCAGGCCAAAGGTGAGGAGCAAGTCAGTGGGGAGCAAGCCACATGTGGACCCCGCCCAATTCGATTTTTTCCAACGGAGCGCCGAAACGGTGAGAAAAGCAAAGAAACGGGAAGCAGCGCTGGTACGGGACTATAAGCGGTGGCTGAAAAACAGAGGCCCTGTCGTCAGGCAATTAATCTATGGCCGTCTCCTCTGTGACGCCTACGAGAAAGACAGAAACAATCTCATTGAAGCCAAGTCTTCAATCAGACGAGAATACATCCGAATGGCAGTAGGGCAGTTACTGGACTATGCCTTCCTTGGGAAGGAAAAGTTCGGCACTCCCCATATGGCCATCTTGCTCCCGAAGAAGCCCGAGGCCAAGATACTAACCTGGCTCGAAGGCTTAACGATCAAGGTCATATGGAGACAGCGAAAGGCATTCGTTGACAATGCACAGGGACGGCTCACTTGATCAGTAGGGCTGATTCGATAACCGTGTCGGCTCCAAGCCGCCGAGTAGACTTAGGTTGCTCAACAACCAAGGGCGGGTGGGGAAATTCAGGGACAGACGGAACTGACCCCATTCTTTGCGTCAAAACAATGGTGACAGATCCGTCTGTCCCCGAATTATTCCCGAATTATTTAGACCCGCAGACGTGGCTTCCGCCGCGCAGTTGTCGGAACATCCTCGCCCGGTTTGATCACATGGGCTGACAAGTGCGTTTGCGGAAAATCCTTCGGATTCAGTGTCACGATGAAATCGGCCCGGCCCGCTTCGGCGCAACCGCAGAACGGATCGTCCGCTGGATCGGGAGAGATGCTTGGCAGTGCGGAGGCAGGAATAAGTTCCGCCTCCTCTCGCAGCAGATTGATTATCTTCCCAATGAGTGGACGCCGGACGCCCAGCCTTCCCAGGACTCGTTTGTATTCCAGAAGAATCTCATCGCTCACCAGCCAGACAAACCTATCCCCTTCGATCCAGTCCCGGAGCAGATTGGCGCTTGGATTCTTGGGAGCGATCTCCGTTGACTTGAATCCCGCGATTCCCGCTACCAGGACGGACGTATCGACTACGCCTCTAGGCCGTTTTCTTTTTTGAGCGGGCAACGACGGTGATCTCCGGCAGCTTCTTTCGTCCCGAGCGGTACTCTCGAACGGTTCGTAGAATCTCTTCCTCTGAGATGTCGCCCAGATCAGCGGCGGCCTTCTGGACGTTCCGTAAGAAATCCTTCTTCCACCCCGCCCTCTTTTTTTTGCGGCCCCTGGGAAGATCCTTGTAAGCCGAAGCTCGAGGAATCTGGTCTTCCAATTCCCGCGCCAAGGACCGAAGAGGAATCTTGATCTCCACAGCATCGGTGCCGTTGAGCGGACGAGAGCGAAGGCAGATGTCCCGCAAATCGCCCATTTTGGCTTTGCCAAGATTCTTCGAAAATGCTTCTGTGAATCTGGCCAAAAGATCACTCGAACTGCCGAGGGTCTGCTTGAGATAAAAAGCCACTTTCGCTTCTAACAGGAGATTCGTGTCAAACCAGCGCACACTGTTGCGGTGTGCAGGGCGGATGACACCAAGCTGCACCAGGTTTTGAAGGTCTTTTGGAGGCACCCCCAGTACGGCGCTGGCCTGCTTGAGTTTGAGTGTCAGGCTTTGCATTTGGGTTAACCACCTAAAGTTTAGATGGCTATTTGATGGAAATCAAGGGCTAATTAGATAAACCGCAGCGGCTTCTGACGGGTCTCTTCTATTTCAACTGCCGAATCCGCTCTTGCAGGAATTGCCGCTCTGGTTCCTGTTGGGTCAGGGCCAGCGCTTTCTCATACGAAGCACGGGCCTCGGCGGTCCTGCCGAGCCTGCGGTACATATCTGCGCGGGCAGAATGCGCCAGGTAATAATTGGCCAATTCGCCTTGTTTTCCAGAAGAATCCCCCAACACCGCGTCGATCTGCGCCAGACCGGCCTCTGGACCATCGCGCATGGCAATGGCCACGGCACGATTGAGCTCGACAACCGGCGAAGGCTGAATTCGTAGCAATTGGTCGTAAAGCGCAACAATCTGCCGCCAGTCGGTCGCAGCCACCGATTCCGCCTCCGCATGAACGGCCGCAATCGCAGCCTGCAGTGTGTAGGAGCCGAAGTGGCGGGATTCCTGCTGGTACTTCAGAGCTTTCTCCAGCAACGTCACTCCCTCCGCGATCTGCTCGCGGTTCCAGAGCGCGCGGTCTTGATTTTCCAGCAAAATCAGCTGTCCGGTCGGAGAGGTTCTCGCGGCGTGACGGGATTCTTGCAGCAACATCAGGGCAAGCAAGCCCATTACTTCTGGCTCTGGCTGAAGTTCGACGAGCAACCGGCCCAGCCGAATCGCTTCGCCGGTTAGCTCGGCCCGCGTTACGTTCGCTCCCGCCGCAGCCGAATAGCCCTCGTTAAAGACGAGATAGATGACCTGAAGCACCGCGCCCAGCCGCTGCGGCAACTCCTGCGGCGTCGGCACCTCGTAGGGAATCCGTGTCTCTCGAATCTTTGCCTTGGCGCGCACGATGCGCTGCGCGAGCGTACGCGGAGTGGTGAGGAAGGCCTTTGCGATCTCCTCGGTCGTCAGCCCGCACACCTCACGCAAGGTGAGCGCCACGCGCGCTTCCGGCGCCAGAGCGGGATGACAGCAGGTAAAAATCAGGCGCAGCCGGTCGTCCTCGAGAAAATCGTCTTCATTGTTATTGGACCTTTCCGCCGAACTCGATTGCGCTTCGAGATGGCGCGCGAGTTCGTCTTGAGACGCATCGAATCTTGCCCGTCGGCGCAGAGTATCAATGGCTTTGAAGCGGGCCGTCGAAATCAGCCATGGCCGCGGGTTGCCGGGGACTCCGCTGTTCGGCCAAAGGCTCAGCGCAGCGGCGAAGGCTTCGTGCATCGCCTCCTCGGCCAGATCAAAATCACCGAGCATGCGGATCAGAGTGGCCAGGATTCGTCCCGAATCGACGCGATAAAGGGAGTCAAGCAATTCGCGTATCTGCTCATGTATCTGTTCGGGGGAACGGTCGGCCATGACACGTTCGAACATGAAGACGACCTTAGCAAACCAGCTGCCACGAATCAATGTGGCAAACGGCGGATCGAGGCAAAGTGCTCAGGTCGTGACTCTGAAATCTGGGCAACAGAACGCTTCCTCGCTTGAATCAAATCGGTTGACTCAAAATCGCCGATGCGCTCATTTCAGCTTCGTACAAGCTCAACACTACCGCGTTGCTCTCGAGTCACGGGCTAACCCGAAATTTTCGGCGTTAATTGCTGTCTTCGCCGACCTTTAGGACCGCCAGGAAGGCCTCCTGCGGGATGTCTACGCGGCCGATGCGCTTCATGCGTTTTTTGCCCTCTTTTTGCTTTTCGAGCAGCTTGCGCTTGCGGGAAATGTCGCCGCCGTAGCATTTGGCGATGACGTTTTTCCGTATAGCCGATACGGTTTCGCGGGCTATGATTTTCGCTCCGATGGAGGCCTGGATGGCCACTTCGAACATTTGCCTGGGAATGAGTTGCCGCATTTTGTGGACCAGCAGTTTGCCGCGATCGTAGGCAAAATCGCGGTGCACGATGATGGAGAGCGCATCGACCGGCTCGCCCGCTACCAGGATGTCTAGCTTCACCATGGGCGACTCCCAATAATCCGCGAGGTGGTAGTCGAGCGAAGCGTAGCCGCGCGAGACGGATTTCAGGCGATCGTAAAAGTCGAGGACGATTTCGTTCAGCGGTAACTCATAGTGCAACATCACGCGCGACGAGCTTACATACTCGAAGGTCTTCTGCTTGCCGCGCTTTTCTTCGACCAGCTTCAGGATTCCGCCGACGTATTCTTCGTTGGTGAGAATGGTCGCGAGAATTACCGGCTCTTCGACTTTCGCGATCTCGCTTGGGTCGGGCCAGCGCGAGGGGTTGTCGACCTCGATCAGCTGGCCGTCGGTCTTGGTGATTTTGTAGCGCACGCCCGGCGCGGTGGTGATTAGTTCTAGAGCGAACTCGCGTTCGAGGCGCTCCTGGATGATTTCCATGTGGAGCAGGCCCAGGAAGCCGCAGCGGAAGCCGAAACCCAGCGCGACCGAACTTTCTGGCTCGAAGAAGAAGGATGAATCATTCAGCCGGAGTTTTTCGAGCGCTTCGCGCAGGCGCGTGTGCTCGTGCGCGTCGACGGTGTAGAGTCCGGCGAAGACCATGGGCTTGATTTCTTCGAAGCCGGGGAGGGCGTCGAATGCGGGGTTGGCGTCGTCGGTGATGGTGTCGCCGATTTTTGTGTCGGCGACGTTCTTGATATTGGCGATGAGGAATCCGACTTCGCCGGCTTTCAGTTCCTCGATTTCGACCGGTTTGGGGCTCTGCACACCCAGCGTTTCGGCGTCAAAGGTTGTGCCGTTCGACCAGAGGCGGATTCTCTGGCCCTTGCGCAGCGTGCCCTGGAAGACGCGGGTGAGAATGATCACGCCGCGGTAGGCGTCGAACCAGGAGTCGAAGATCAGCGCCTGAAGCCGGGCATCAGGACTGCCTTTCGGCGGCGGAATACGTTTTACGATGGCTTCGAGAACGTCAGGCACGCCATGGCCGGTTTTCGCGCTGATGAGCACGGCGTCGGAGGCGTCGAGGCCGACGGCGCCTTCGATCATTTCTTTGGTGCGCGGGATGTCGGCGCTTTGCAGATCGATCTTGTTGATGACCGGTATGATCTCGAGGCCGTGATTGATCGCGAGGTAAGAGTTGGCGAGAGTTTGCGCTTCCACTCCCTGGGAAGCGTCGACCACTAACAACGCGCCTTCGCACGAGGCTAGCGAGCGCGAGACTTCGTAAGAAAAATCTACGTGGCCGGGCGTGTCGATCAGGTTGAGCTGGTACGTCTGGCCGTCGTGCGCGGTGTACATCATGCGGACGGCGTGAGCTTTGATGGTGATGCCGCGCTCGCGCTCGAGGTCCATGGAGTCGAGCACCTGGGCTTGCATCTCGCGCGCGGTGAGGGAGCCGGTCAACTCCAGCAGGCGGTCGGCCAGCGTGGATTTACCGTGGTCGATATGCGCGATGATGGCAAAGTTGCGGATGGATGCGGCGTCCATAGATTCAGTTGCCAGCTGCCGGTTGCCAGTTGCCAGTTCGGACTCATCGAAACCGGCTACCGGGAACTGGCGACTGCTGTTGAGAGGCTTCGGGCTGATCTTTGATTTTAACAGGCGGGGAGCGGTCTCCGTTCTGCCACGGCTTAAATCAAAAGCTTGGAACGCGGAGTGCGCGGGAAAGGCCGCGGAGCACGCGGAGAAGAGGATCGCTTGATTCGGAGAGGATTCCGATAGAATCGACTTCCGTGAACATCATTCTTGCTTCTTCTTCGCCGCGCCGCCAGGAGTTGCTGCGCAACGCTGGGATACCGTTTATGTTGCAGCCGGCGTCTATTGATGAGACGCCGCTTATTGGTGAGTCTCCGCGAGAGTGTGCGGAGCGGCTGGCGCGGGAAAAAGCATTGGCGGTTTTTCAGAATCATCCGCAGGCATGTGTGCTGGGAGCGGATACGATCGTTGTGGTGGATGACTTGATCCTGGGCAAACCTCGCGATGCGGAAGACGCTGCGCGCATGTTGCGATTGTTGGCGGGGCGGGCGCATGCGGTGATTACTGGCGTATGTTTGGTGGGACCAGTGGCCAGTAAGACCAAGACAGCTTCCGAAACTACGTTGGTGAGTATGTGCGCGATCTCTGACGAGGAGATTCGCGACTACATTGCTACCGGAGAGCCTATGGACAAGGCGGGGGCTTATGCGATTCAGGGGCTGGCGTCGAGGTGGATCCCGCGGATCGAAGGCGATTACTGCAATGTGGTGGGATTGCCGGTGGCGTTGGTTTATCGGATGCTGCGGTAGCGGGGGTTGCTATGAGGTGGGACTAAGGTGGTTACGAGACGGGAAGGATAAAACCGACAAATGCAAGCGAGGGGACGTGGTGATCTTAGGATTTTTTCTCTTCTTCCTTTTCTTTTTCCTTCTTCGGTTCTTCGCCGTCTTTCATGGCGGCCTTGAAGTTGCGGATACCTTCGCCCAGGCCCTTGCCGACGGCGGAAAACTTGCTGGTGCCGAAAAGCAGAAGGGCGATTGCTATCACCAACAGCCAATGCCAGGGCGAAAACTCACCCATAAATCCTCCATCGCGGCCCGCTGTAAGCAAAGGCTGCGCAAGACCGCCGAGGTCACTGAGAAAATTCTAGGCTACCTCATCTATGGAGTCAAAGAGCGGGCACGCAACTGACCATTGTGCTCACGGAGTTCCCGGCTTGGAGTCTATTCTTGATGAAACAGGTGTCGCGGAGGTCAGCGATGATTGCGAGATTGCGCGTTCTTCTGGTTGCCGTAATAGTTGCGTGCCAGACTTTTTCCGTTGTTGCCGCTCAAAGCTCGACCCAGGCCGGGCCGGGCGAACATCGCAAAACCAGCGAGCCTTACACGGGAGATCTTTCCGTCTTTGATTCGCCGGGGCGGGATAAGCGCCTGCAGGTCGACCGCGTCATGGACATTCTGAAGATTACGTCCGGAAAAACCGTGGCCGACATTGGCGCGGGATCGGGCTGGTTCACGGTGCGGGCGGCGCGGCGCGTGGGCGAGAGCGGGGTGGTTTATGCGGTGGACATCAATCCGGAAGCGATTCGCTATGTTAACGAGCGGGCTGAAAAAGAGAAGCTGCACAATGTGAAGACCATCCTCGGCAAAGCCGATGACCCTCTTCTTCCGGCTGGTGCGGTCGATGCTGTTCTATTGCTGAAGACTTATCACGAAGTCGCAGAGCCGGTGGCTTTGATGAGGAACCTGCGGGCGGCGCTGCGTCCGGGCGCGAGGGTTGGAATCATCGACCGCAATGGAAATGGCGAGGACCATGGCGTGGGCCGCGACGTTGTCTTGCGCGAGGCTGCGCAGGCGGGTTACCGGCTGCTGGAGCAGTATGACTTTGTGAAGGGCGACAAGATGGATTATTTTCTGGTGCTGGTTCCGGCAGAGTAGAAGCCATCCCTCAGGCGCTAAAGCGCAGGCTCATTTCAACGACTTAACGGCACGAGTGGAACTGACGATTATGTACTTCATGAAGTATAAGTGGTACCATGCTTGCGCATGTACCCACCCCGCCTTCTCCGAAACCGCGTATTTTCCCCCGCCTCTCCCGGAGGCGGCCTGTGACCATCGCTCTGGGATTGATAGCCGATACCGGGATCGTTTTGGCAGCCGATCAACAGGAAACGGAAGGGGAACAGAAAAAGAATGAACATAAAGTTGCCTCAAGCTGGGTCATAGATGGCGGCGCATTCTTGGTGAGTGGGGCTGGGAACGGCCCTTACATTGATTCCGTGAGCAAGCAACTGGAAAGCTGTTTTGTTGCTCTCGTAAACCCTCCCGACCCCGTCCCGGAAGAGTATGAACTGAGGCAAAAGTTTGCAGAGGTTCACCGCGCCTTCTACTCCGAAACCGTGCTCCCCTTTTCGGGCTATCAGCCTTATGAGCGACCTGACTACGAACTGCTGTTTGGATGCAGCATGAAGAATCGGCACTTCCTTGGAGTCTCACACAAGTTAATTGTGGATCGCGTAGATGGCTACCGGGCGGTGGGCATCGGTGCAAGTACAGCCGAGTCTTTGCTGAAAAAATTCTACGCTCGCAGACTTCCTCTCAAGGTCGCCATCAGCTTGGCAGCCTTCGTGGTGTATCAGGTGAAGAATTCCGTCGAGGGGTGCGGCTTCGGAACCGATCTTCATTTCTCGAGAGATGATGTTCCTCAGCACGTTGCACCTCAGGAAATCCGCAAGATGGAGGATGCGTTTGCGAACTTTCGCCTGATCGAGAGAGACAACCTGTACCAGTGTATTGGCGGCGGAGTCATACCCCCTAATCGGGACACGAAGGGTTGGAGTAAATTCCGCCGTGAGCTGAGAAAGCCTTTCGATGCTTTTTACAAATGGTTCGACGCGCAACCTACGCGGAAGCCGTCAGCTTCTCAAAAGTCAGAGCCGGAGCAGTGACCATATGCCGCAACGTGTCCACAAAGAGATCGGAGTTCTTGCGGCGATTGAACCGGAACTCCATCTCAGCGAGATAAGCTGCAAGATGCTTGGCGCTGATTCGATGCCACGTTCCGATAATGCCGCGCTTGAGGAGCGAGAACGCCGATTCTACGGTGTTCGTGTGAATGTCTCCGTCAACGTAGACCTTCGATTTGTGCTTTATGGTCTTGTGCCGATCCGCGAAGGGAGTGCCCTTGAATGCGGTCGGGTAGGCGTTCAGTTCATCCGTTACGATGACATCCACATCCTCGCTGACCGTTTCGCGGACATATTTCGCCAGTGTCCCGGCCTTCACATCTTGGGCATGGAAGAAACGCAGATCGCCGCCTCGCTGCCGAATGCCGACTACGATCTGCTTTTTGCAGTCACCGTGTCCGGGTTTACGGTACGTCTTTTCACTAGCGCCAATGTAGGTTTCGTCCACTTCCACAGTGCCATCCATCATAGGCAGTTCTACGTCGCGCATGGCTGCACGAATGCGATGGCAGAGATACCACGCTGTTTTATAGCTCACCCCGAGAGTGCGTTTGACCTGATTTGCGCTCATGCCTTTTCGGGCCTCGCAGAGAAGAAGAACCGCCATGAACCACGTTTCCAGCGGAAGGTGCGTATCGTGGAAGATGGTTTGTGTCAGGACGCTGAACTGATAGCCGCACTCAACACACTCGAATTTTTTCTGAGTCTCAACTTCGAACACGCGCTTGCTCTTGCAGCGCAAACACTCCATTCCGAGCGGCCAGCGCAGTTTCTTCAGCAGAGCGCGGCATTGTTCGTCCGTGGAGAACATCTGAGTGAGGTCGGTAAGAGTCATGGCTAATAAGCCCCCGAAGCGTGAGAAGCATCCCTTAGATCGTGTCCCGGCCCGGAAGTTGGCCGCCGGGATTCGCAGACAGTTACTCCGCAAATTGCGTGAGAAAAATCCCGATTTAGACCTTGGTAAGTCTCGGAAGGATTAGGGGTTGCGTCCATCACAAGGACACATTAGCAGAATTGTCTTACTTCGTCAAGTAAATAATCATCAGTGGAACTCGTGCCCTTCCCGAGGCTGGTTAGGTTGGCCTTCGGTCCTTAGACGCTTTCGATCATTCCTGCCAGTAGCAGCGCGCGGCGCGGCAGTTCTGAAATGACGATGAATTCGTGCACGGCATGCGCACCGTCGCCAACGCCGCCCATGCCGTCGAGCGTGGGAATGCCCATGCCGGCGGTGAAGTTTCCGTCAGAGCCGCCGCCTACGGCGGCTTCCTCCAGCTTCCAGCCTGCTTGTTGCGCGATGCCGTGAGCTTTCTTGTAGAGCGCTGCCACTCCGGTGGTTCGCTCCATCGGTAGGCGGTTGATTCGGCCTGTCATCTCGAGTTTGCAGTGCTTGTCGAACGGCTTGAGGGCGCGCAGCTTGCGGTCGATACCGGAGGCTTGCTTTGCGCGCTTGATGCGGACGTCGATGACTGCGGATGCTTCGGCGGCAATCACGTTGGAGCGCGTTCCACCTTGAATCACTCCGGGGTTTACCGACACGCCTTCTCGCAAGCTATTCATCTTCGCGATTACGGCGAGTTGGCGCGCGAGTTCCAGGATGGCGCTGTGTCCCTTGCCGGGATCGAGTCCTGCATGTGCCGCGACGCCTTGCACGCGGAGCTTATATTCGCCGACGCCTTTACGCGCGGTCTTTACTGCGCCTCGAAGGCCGGCGGCTGGCTCGAGGACCAGAACTCCGGCGGATTGTTTCGCCAAGGCCTCAGTAATTTTTCGCGAAGAATGACTGCCGACCTCTTCATCGGAAACCAGAAAAACCGTGACTGGCCGCGGCAACTTGCCATGCCAGGCCTGCAGGGCTTCTATAGCATGGAGCATTAACGCGGTGCCTGACTTCATGTCGAGAACGCCGGGGCCGTGCAGGCGTCCGTTGTCGATTCTGCAGGGCATGTTGGCGAGCGTGCCTAGTGGATAAACGGTATCGTAGTGGCCGAGCAGCAGGACTGGCTTACGATGGGCCTCGCCGGCGAAGTTGACTTGCAGGCTGTCGCCGTAGTCGTTGCTGCGGTGGAGTCGGGTTCGTCCACCGAGGGCTTCGAACTTGCGGGCGAGGAATGCGGCGATGTGGTTGACGGCTTGCTTGTTGTCGCTGGGGGATTCGATTTCGACGAACTGGCGAATGGTTTCGACTATCTGGTCTTGATGGTCCGAGAAATAGCGCAGGCGCTCGGGCCATGCGGGTTGCGGGGCCATTGCCGATTTTATTGTCTTATTAGCGGGCACAATTCCTTTCGCTGACGACGGTTGGGTAGACTTCCGAGTTTGCCGGTCCTAAAGCAGAAAAGCGTCGAGCTGCGCTCGACGGACAGCCGGGGGCGGCTGTCCCCACGCGAGCATCCCGGTAATACCTATGGCCGCCGCTCCGCTGTGAATACAATGGGGTACAGTATAATCTTCAGGCTGATTAGGGCGAACCTGATTCGCACGAACTATGATTGAGAGCACTCCTCCTGTGATCGAGGCCGCGGCCAAGACGGCGCTCGACATTCACGACATTCTAAAAATTCTGCCGCACCGCTATCCGTTTCTTCTGATTGACCGCGTGCTGGAGTTGAAGCGCAAAGAGCGCATCGTGGCCATCAAGAACGTCACCATCAATGAGCCGTTTTTCAACGGCCATTTCCCAGGGCTGCCGATCATGCCGGGCGTGCTGATTGTGGAAGCGATTGCGCAGGCCGGCGGCGCGCTGCTGCTCACCGAAGTGGAAGACCGCACCGACAAGGTGATGGTGTTTACCGGAATCGAACGGGCTAAGTTTCGGAAGCCCGTGAGCCCCGGCGACCAGCTGCGGATCGAAGTAGAAGTAAAGGGTTGGCGGGCCGTTGCGCGCATGATCGCCGTGAGAATGCAGGGCGTGGCGAAGGTGGATGGCAAGAAGGTAGCGGAAGCGATCGTCTCCTGCCAGCTTATTGATAGCTCTCGTGGGCGCGGCTCGGGCTCTGATGGCGATGGCGCGGCGGCGGAATGATGCCGCTTCTGGCTCCTCGGACAACGAGCCGATCTGCCTGTGATTCGATGACTCGATCATGAATGTTCATCCCACGGCCATCGTTGACCCGCGAGCAAAAGTGCCGGCATCGTGCCAGGTTGGGCCTTATTGTGTAATTGGGGCTGAGGTCGAACTCGGCGAGAGATGCCGCCTGGTGTCGCACGTGGCGATTGAAGGGCCCACGAAAATCGGAGCCGACAACGGCTTCTTTCCCTTCTGCGCGATCGGGATGGATCCGCAGGATGTTACTTACAAGGGCGAGCCAACGCGGCTGGAGATTGGCGACCACAACGAGATTCGCGAGTGCGTCACCATCAGCCGCGGCACGGTGAAAGGCGGCGGCGTTACCAGAGTTGGAAGCCACACGCTGATCATGGCCTACGCGCACATCGGGCACGACAGCGTGATTGGAGACCGCTGCATGCTGGTGAACGGGGCCACGCTGGCCGGGCATGTGACCGTGGAGGAATGGGCAGTGGTCGGCGCGCTTTGCCCGGTGCATCAGTTCGTGCGCATCGGCGCTCATTCTTACGTTGGCGGCGGCACGACGATCACGCAGGATGTGTTGCCGTTCTCCATGACATCCGCGGCGCGCGACACGCACGCGTACGGGATGAATAAAGTCGGCCTCGAACGCCGCGGCTTCTCCAAAGAGCGCATCCGCAAGATTCATCATGCTTATAAGACTCTGCTGGCGTCGAAGCTGAACACCTCGCAGGCGCTGGAAAAGCTGAAGGCGGAGCCGGATCGTGGCGAAGATGTGAATATGCTGATCAGATTCATCGAGGCTAGCGAGAGGGGAGTAATCAAGTAGCAGCCAGCGCCGCCCCTTTTCATCGAGAACGCCGGGATCCGGTCAATGAGCGCTATGGCGATATTACGCCAACGACACTGAAGGCTTTGGCCCTAGTCTACTGTCCCAATTTCCGTGCCAACTGGGATATTGGATTTCTTACTACGGGACCTGCACAACCGTCAGGTCATACGGATTGATGATGCCTACAAAAGGAGAGCCGACAACACGAGTTAAGGCTCCGGTTTTCTGGTTAATTCTGAAACCAGAGATGTTGTTTGAACTTTGATTGGCCGTGTAAAGCAGCCCTCCTGATGGATCTATTGCGATAGCAACCGGGAAACCACCGAGGGCATGGGTTGGGAAAGGAGAGCCGCTCACCCGGCTTAGGGCACCCGTAGCCGAATTGATCACGAAAGCCGAAACGCTGTCGCCGAAACTGTTGCCAGTGTAGAGGTACTTTCCTGAGGGAGATACGGCGACACTGAAGGGGCCTTCCCCGGTAGTAAAGGGCGAACCTGGAACCGGAGTAAGCGCGCCCGTCGAGGTATCGATCGAAAACGCCGCGACAAAGTGGTTCGCGTTCACGGTACCGCCAAGACCGACGTATAGAAACTTGCCCTCAGGTCCGATCGCCAACTCGGCCGGCCCAGGGAATCCGGCCCGCGTGGCGAACGGTGAACCGACGATCTCACTGAGCGCTCCTGTGACTGCATTGATTTGATACGCCGAAATACTGCCCATCGAGTCGTTGTAGTTGCTGGCATATAGGAACTTACCGGAGGGGTGCACGATCACGTGTATTGGAGTGTTTCCAGCGGCAAAAGGCGACCCCGACACTACAGTCAGCGCTCCAGTACTCTGGTTCCGAGTGAAGGCAAAAACGCCATTGAGATTCGCGTGCGCCAAAAAGAGGAACTTTCCGGCTGAGTCGATGGCCATTCCCGAGGGCCCGTTTCCGCTTCCGACTGGAAAAGGTGAGCCACTGATCGGCGTCAGCTCACCGGTGGCGGGATAAATTCGAAACCCATCAATCGCGTTGCCAGTGAAGTCCGAGACATACAGGAACTTCGCCGAGGGGTCAGCAACCGAGCCGCCAGCATCATTAGGTCCCGATACATCCGACGGGGAAGAGAGTGCACCACTGGGTACGTTCACGAGGAATCCCGTGACCTGGTTCAGGTTTGGGGAGTAGGCATACTCCTTGCCTGGATGTGAAACCGCGACCTCTGTCTGGGCGAAGGCGAGTGAGGAAAACAGCGTAATACCCAGCAACGTCAGACGTCTCATAAGTCCTCCACGAAACCCAGTCAAGACAAATCCGTCATGGGCTAAATAGGCCTAACCGCCCCATTTGGCGGAAAGCATGCACTGCTGGCATACATCTTGTCAATCTGCACAATCTTGCGCACCCAGCTCCGTATCCCCACCCGAACTTAGTTGACCTAATCAGGCGTTAGCGCTTATTGACCCAGCGAAGGGTGGGGCACTCAATGAAGGCTGAGTGCTAGACTGACTCCGCGTCTTTCTGTTGGGGTTTCACGTCCGAGCTTGCTCCGTCTGCGGTTGACTCGGCTACCCGCGCCGCCTATGCTTGCGAGATAATGAACGTATGCCAAGAGTTGAGGCCGCTGTGACTGGGATTCAATTCCTTACCGACGACAAGGGGCACCGCGTGGCCGTGCAGATCGACCTCAAAAAGCACGGGGCTATCTGGGAAGACTTCTGGGAGGGCCTTATTTCCGAATCGCGCCGCAAGGAAAAAAGCGTCCCTTACGAGCAATACCGCGCCAGTCGCTTGAAGCGCAGCCAATCGCGTGGCTAACTACTCCGTCGTCGTCAAATCGTCCGCCCACAAAGAACTCGACGCCCTCGACGATGCCGTCTTTAGCCGCATCGACCGCAGGATTCTGGCGCTGGCCGAAAATCCGCGCCCCGCAGGATGCAAGAAGCTCAAAGGCCATAAAGACCAGTGGCGCATACGGATGGGGGACTGGCGTGTAGTCTACTTCAATTGACGATTCGGCAAAGCGCGTCAGCATAACCCGCGTCGCGCACCGCCGCGAAGTCTACGACGGCTAGCCCAACGTAGGTAAATCGATGCGCGATCACTTCATGCCTTCCCACAACAAAAAGCTCGGCCTTATCGCCGGCAACGGCAAGTTTCCCTTCCTCGTGCTTGAGGCTGCGCGCGCTCAGGGATACGAAGTGGTCGTGGTTGCGATCAGGGAAGAAGCCTTCCCTGAGATCGAGGATCGCGGCGCTGCATCGGTGCACTGGCTGTCGCTGGGCGAGCTTTCAAAGCTGATCGAAACTTTCCAGCGCGAAGGCGTGCGCCGCGCCATTATGGCCGGGCAGGTGAAGCATAAGCAGATTTTTTCTGCCATCCGGCCGGACTGGCGGATGGCCAAACTGCTGCTTTCACTCGCGACGCGAAGTACAGACAGCCTGCTCGGCGCCGTGGCTCAGGTGCTTGCCGAGGAGGGCATCACGTTGGAGAATTCCACGGCGCTTCTGGAGCCGCTGCTGGTGAAGCCGGGCGTGATCACTCGCCGCGAACCTAGCGAGCCGGAGCGAAAGAATATCCAATACGGCCGTGCCGTGGCCCGGCAACTGGCGCAGCATGACATTGGCCAGACTGTGGTGATCGCGGAAACGGCTTGCGTGGCGGTCGAAGCCATGGAGGGCACCGACGCCACCATTGAGCGCGCCGGGCGCATCATGGCGTCGCTGCACGGCGATGCATCCACGCTCAGCCGCGCGCTGACCGTGGTGAAGATCGCCAAGCCCAATCAGGATATGCGGTTTGATGTGCCCGTGATTGGAGTGAAGACCATCGAAGTCATGCAGGCCGCCGGCGCTAGCTGCCTCGCGCTTGATGCCGGGAAGTGTTTGCTGCTGGATGGGGACAGGATTATCGACCTTGCGAACGATGCGCGGATCGCGGTCGTGGCGGATCCGTGCTGATTGGTACAGGTTGAACTGTCCCTTTGTTTGAGGTCGCAATTTGCGACCTTAAAGCGTCTTGGCTAGTCGGCTCCCGCGGAGCGGCGAATTGCTCTCGATGCCGTGCCTGGACGCTTGTGCATCTCATGCCGGGCTCGCGTCAGGTCGTGCGCGGTCTGCAAATTCATCCAAAACTCGGCAGAGTTCTTGAAGTATTCGGCTAGCAGCAAGGCTGTCTCCGGCGTAACCCCTCGCTTTCCGCGCACGAGTTCATTCACTCGGTTCAAAGGAATGGCGAGTGCTCTCGCCAGATCTGCCTGGCTTAGGTCCAGTGGCTCCAGAAATTCGTTCAACAGGATTTGTCCGGGATGAGTGGCGATACGATGACTCGGCAGCATTATTGTCTCCTTAGTGGTAATCGGTGACTCGCACATCGGTCGCAGTGCCGCTGGCGAAACGGAATACCACGCGGTACTGATCGTTTACTCGCACGCTGTAAAACCCTGCCCAATTGCCGCTCAGCTTCTCCAGCCGGTTTGACGGCGGAACGCGAAAGTCTTCCAGTTTAGTGCTGGCGTTCAGCAGATCCAGCTTAACTTGAACTCGCTCCCATAATGCTTGCGAAATTCTCCGGGCGGCCTTTGTGTCGCTTCCGTGGAAAATGTCTTCCGTCGTTTTGTCTCCAAAGGAGACAATCATCGTTCAATAATACACGATTACCGTGTATTCGTAAATCGGTTGACTCACACTCGGTCCATCGGTGAAGGTAACGAATCATGACTTCCCAACACTCCCAACCCGCGCTGATCGCCGAACAGCTTCGCCGCGCCTTCGAAGGCGATGCCTGGCATGGTCCTGCGCTACTTGAGTTGCTGCAAGATGTGGATGCCGCCATGGCCGCCGCCACGCCTCTGCCCAACGCTCACAGCATCTGGGAGCTTGTCTTGCATATTGCCGCATGGGACACGGCCGCTTGCCGCCGGCTGGCTGGAGAAAAATGGCAGCCCACAGGCACGGCCAATTTTCCTCTTGTTCCAAAACAGACAACCCAGGCGGCGTGGCGCAAGGCTGTCGCGCGGGCGAAGCGCACGCACGATGTGCTGGTGAAAACGGTTGCGGCTTTGCCTGAGTCACGCCTCCGCGAGCGCGTTCCCGGCAAGAAATACGATTTCTATTTCATGCTGCACGGTGTCGCGCAGCACGAACTTTATCACGCCGGGCAGATTGCGGTCTTGAAGAAAGCGCAAGGAATTGCGCGATTGAGTCATTGAGCCATTGGGCGATTGAAAACCTAAACACACAGCGGTTTCCAATCGCTCAATCGCCCGATCGCAAAATCGCTCAATCCCCTCCAGATGCTCTTTCCCGGCTTTACGTTTACAATTTACTGTTTCTTGCGGCAACCAGCCGACTGAGAGTTCTTCCTGCACGCTGACAATCCGATTTCCGTGGCAGTGGTGGGGGTGGGCGTCTTTGGACGCAACCACGCCCGCGTCTATAAGGAACTGGAGCAGCAGGGCGAACCGGTTCGGCTGGCAGGCGTGGTCGATCCCAACCTTGACCGCGCCGATGCAGTAGCGCGCGAGTTTGGCTGCCGGGCATTCGGTTCAGTCGAGCAGATGCTCACGACGCACAGCGAAATCCGGGCGGCATCGGTGGCTGCGCCTACGGTGCATCATTTGGAAGTGGGCCGAGCGCTCATGGAAGCCGGCGTCGATGTGCTGATCGAGAAGCCGCTGGCTGCATCCTTTGGCGAAGCGAATGAGTTGGTGCACCTGGCGACCACTCACAACCGAATCGCGCAGGTTGGGCATCTCGAGCGCTTCAACCCCGCGGTGCGCGCCACGATTCCGCTGCTCACGCAGCCAATGTTTTTCGAAGTGCATCGTTTGAGCGTTTTTACGCCGCGCTCGCTCGATGTGGATGTGGTCCTGGACTTGATGATCCACGATCTCGACATCGTGCTCTCCTTCGTTGATTCTCCGGTGAAAGAGGTGCGCGCCGTCGGCCTGCCCATTCTTTCCGGCAAAGTTGACATCGCCAATGTGCGGCTGGAATTCGAATCGGGATGTGTGGCCAACTTTACGGCCAGCCGCGTTTCCACTGAGCGCGTGCGCAAGCTGCGTTTCTTCCAGCCCCAGCAATATGTCTCGGTCGATTACGGACGCCAGGAAGTGCTCGTCTTCACGGTGGGGGCCGATGGAGCGGCGCAGGGCGCTCCAACTGTCAATCCGCAGATCAAGGTGGCCAAGCCGCCGGTGACTTCAGAAGAGCCATTGCACGCGGAGTTGAAGTCGTTCCTGCACGCGGTCCGAGAGCGCTCCACTCCGATAGTGCCGCTGGAAGATGGCCGCCGTGCCCTCACCCTCGCGCTCGACATTGTGGCCGCGATTCGCGAGCATGGGAAGAAAGTGGGGCTCGGCAGCCTGGCGAAGGCGAAGGGCTAGTGCCCCTCCTGAGGAGATCGTCGGCGCGGTCGTACAGCCAAGGATCCAACTGCCGCGTGGCTACTTTGGTTTTGGCGCGGCGGCCTGGCGGGCTTTAGCGAGCAGAGCTTCGAAGCGCGGGTCGCCATGCAGGGATTTCAAATCGTTGTCCACCGCCATCCACCCGGGGGTCGCATATCCATGATCGATCGCTTGGCCAAGATACTTGAAGGCTTCGTCGCGTCGCCCAGCAACAGCCGCCCCACCGGCGAAGTTATACCACGCGCTGGCAAGCACCCCTGACTGGCTGGCTCTCCCTGCCCTTTGGATCGATTCGCGGTATAGTTTTTCTGCCTCGGCGAACCGTCCCAGGTGACTGAGGGCGGTCCCCTCATTTCCGAGATCGTTAATGACAGATGCTTCCTGAACCGGGACGCGGCGCTCGATCTCCAGCACTTCGCGCAGCAGCTTCTCTGCTTCGTCATAATGCCCTTCCTCCAGCAGCGTGGGCGCCAAGGTTTCCATCGCATACAAGGTCTGCGGGTGTTCAGGACCGAGGATACGCCGCTTGATATCGAGCGATTTGCGGTCCAGTTCCTCCGCTTCGGCGAACCGGCCTTCGTCCGCCAGATCGTTCGCCAGGGCGTTCATGGAGTACAGCGTGTTCGGGTCCTCAGGCCCGAAGACACGACGTTGGATGTCGAGTGTCTCACGGTACAGTTTCTCCGCGTCCGTGTAACGGCCTTCAAATGTCAGGGTGGTCGCCAGGGACGTCATCGAATTCAGGGTGTCGGGGTGCTCGCGGCCGATGACACGGCGCTCGAGGTCGAGCGTCTCGCGCAGCAACTTTTCCCCCTCAGCGTAACGGCCTTGGTAGACCATGGCATCCGCCAGATGGCGCATCGAATGGAGGGTTTCCGGATGGTCCTCGCCGAGGACGCGACGCTGAAGATCGAGTGCTTCGCGAGCCAGTTTCTCCCCTTCGGCGAACCGGTCTTCAGCCACCAGAATGGATGCCAGAAAGCTCATAGAACGCAGTGTATCCGGCTTCTGCGGGCCGAGAGCCCGCCGTTGAATCTCCACTGCGCCCGCAAGGAGGGATTCCGCGCGAGAGGCGAGACCGAGGCCGGCATACGTCTCGGCCATGGTGTACATCATTTTGGCTCTTAGCTCCGGGTCATTGCCCAGGCTCGTATCAATCTCCTTTGATGCCTTATCAAGGATTTCGCGCGCCGTAACCGTGTTGCCGCGCGCTTCGCTCGGGTCCGACACCTTGAACATGCCGGTCATAAACTCCGTGACGCGATCGGCACGGCTACGCTCGCGGGTAATGCGACGGAGTGCGACCGTCTGGGCGATTGCAAACGCGACCAGCAGCACGACGCCCGTGGCGGCCACGGCAACGCCGAGCCTGTGGCGGCGAACGTATTTGCGCGCGCGATATAGGGCGCTCGGAGGGTGAGCGGTGACCGGCTCATTGCGCAGGTAGCGGGCAATATCGGCGGCAAGTTCTGAGGCCGCGGAGTAGCGGCGCGAACGGTCTTTCTCCAGAGCTTTGAGCGCAATGGCGTCGGCGTCGCCACGCAATTGCCGGGCGAGCGTGGGAGGGTCGACGCTTCGGTTTTGCGCCGTAAGGGTGGATTGGTCCCCGAGGGTACGCAGCTTTGTGCTCGGGCGCGGCGCGTCCGTTTCGCGCAGCCGGCGCAGAATTTCGTCGAAGGCCAGTTTGTGGAAGTCGAGCGGAAGCGCGCCCACCAGCAGTTCGTAGAGCACCACCCCCAACGAGTACACGTCGCTGCGGGTGTCGATGTCCTCCCCGGCCGAGTCAGCCTGCTCCGGGCTCATGTAGCCGAGGGTTCCGATCACCGCTCCAACCCGCGTGTACATGGTTTGGGCACTGAGGCGCTGCGAGGTCGCTTTCGCCACACCGAAATCGATGATCCGCGGCATCGCCTTCCCGTCCACATCGCTCACCAGGATGTTGGAAGGCTTGAGATCGCGATGGATGATCGCCTTCTGATGGGCGTGCTGCACGCCCTCGCAGACCATGATGAACAGCTCCAATCGCTGGCGCGTGGTGAGTTTGTGCTTGTCGCAGTAGTCCGTAATAGGCAACCCGGCGACGTACTCCATCACGAAGTACGGCCGTCCTTCCGGTGTGGTGCCCGCATCGAAAACTTTGGCGATAGCGGGGTGGTCCATGAGCGCCAGCGCTTGCCGCTCGGACTCAAAGCGGGCCACGACCTCACGCGTGTCCATGCCCACCTTTATCAGCTTGACGGCAACGCGGCGGCGCACGGGCTGCTTCTGTTCGGCGAGCCACACCGTTCCCATGCCACCTAGGCCAATGATCTGAAGCAGATGATAGGGGCCAATGACCGTGCTTGAGGTTTCATTCGGCCCGAGGTCGCCAGTCAGGGTTTCGGCCTGAGTGTCCAATTCGCCCGGATCGCCGGCCTCGAATTGATTGTCAGACATGCACGTTCCTCCTGCGGCGTGTGACCAGTCTAGTTAATCGAAACCTGCCCGACAAGTTGCCCCGGCTGTTCGCTACCCTCGAGTCGTTTGGCACACTCTCTTAGTGATTGGAGATAGAGCGCGAAGCCCAGTGGCGTTCGTCAGCCTCGGGGTTTGAAGGCGTTTTACAAATGTTTACACACCTACGTCTCACGCTATTTGTCGTGAGCAGAATCCCCTAAAAGATGCGAAAATGAAGGTAGCTTGGCCGCGCTGGCTTCGCTGCGTCATCCTGGGAATGCTGGATGCAACGTGGCGTGGGGGATTTGTGTCTAAGGGACAGGCCTGACTCGGACAAGCTTAGGTTGGACAAATTTAGTTCATGCCCATCACGCAAATTCCATTCCAGGATCCGGTGGCTCCTCCCGAGAAGCCGCAACCGGAGCAGCTTGGGCTCTACGATACCAAGGAATGGGAAACGGCTTACCGTGCTCTGGATGACGATGCCCGCGTACCGCACCTGCTCATCCAGTTGCAGGACGATCTGGCGCGCTCTCGCCGCCGCGAAGCGGTGTGGATTTCCATAATCGTCCACTTGGTTCTCATTATCGGGTTGTGGAAGATTGAGTTCCTTGCAAAGTACCTTCCCTGGCATCCGGATGCGGTGGCAAAGAAGTCGACCAACCTCAAGGATGTAACTTTCCTCGAGCTTCCGCCGGACTTGCAGAAAGTGCCGCAGAAGCCGAACACGAACATTATCAGTGACAAGAACCGGGTCGCAACGAGCAAGCATCCGGATCTTGATGTCAAAGAGTTACGCAAGGCACTGGCGAGCCCGCCTCCCGGAGCGTCCGGACTGAGTGCGCCGCAGCCGGCGCCCGCTCAGCCTTCCGCCAGCGCGGCGCAGAGTCAACCTGTGCCGCAGCAGGCGCCGCCCCCACAAATCGCCCAGTTACAAACGCCGAAGCTGGACCTCAGTAAAGAGTTCAGCAAGTATGGCCGCTCCATGTCGGCGGGCGACCAGATTCAGGAGGCGGCCCGGGGAGCCAAACGAGGAGGCGGAGGCCAGGGTAGCGGCGGCGACTTTGGATTAGGCACAGGGCAGCGTGGACGCCAGATAACCGGCAACCTTGAAATCCTTAGCGACACCATGGGCGTGGATTTCGGCCCTTACCTTCAGCGTGTGCTGCATGACGTGAAGCAGAATTGGTACAACGCGATTCCAGAGTCGGCGGCGATGAAACACGGAAACCTGATCATTGAATTCGCGATTACCAAGGATGGAAAAGTTGCGGGCATGAAGCTGGTAGCTACCTCCGGAGACGTTCCGCTGGATCGCGCGGCCTGGGCGGGCATCACGGGCTCGGACCCATTTCCGGCGTTGCCCAGCGAATTCGGCGGGCCATATCTCGCTCTGCGCTTCCGCTTTTACTACAATCCCACCAAAGAAGAACGAGAAGGACTGGAATAGTTCTGGAATCTCCAGACCCAGCAATCACCTTCAGCACTCAGCCTGGCTGAATGCTAAGTGCTGAAATGCTGACTGCTGCTTTCTACCACACGCGGCAACGGTTCTGATTTACCATCGGCGATCCGGCCTTGCAGTGAAACGCCTCCTGGAATTCCGGCATGTTCGAAACCACTCCGTTGGTGCGGTATTTCTCGGGAGAGTGCGGGTCGACGGTGGCGCGAAGCCGTTTTGTTTCGTCGCGGGTTTGACCACACCAGCTTTGCCCGTAGCCTACGAAGAATCGCTGCTCGGGAGCCAGATCGTCGAGCGGTTGCAGCTTCTCTCCTTTGGTATCTTCCTTCCACGCCATGTAAGCGAGGATCAGTCCGCCCAGGTCGGCAACATCCTCGCCCAGCGTCAGCTTGCCGTTGATTTTGATGTCGTCGATGATTGTGTAAGTCGAATACTGATCGGAGATGCAACTGGCCCGCTTTACGAATTCTTTCTCGTCGTCCTCGGTCCACCAGTCGCGCAGGTTACCCTGGGCGTCGAACTGGCGGCCTTCGTCGTCGAAGCCGTGGGTGAGTTCGTGGCCAATGGTGCCGCCGGTGTCTCCATAATTCGGCGCGGCGTCAGATTTTGGATCGAAGGCAGGCGGCTGCAGCACTCCCGCGGGAAAGTTGATGTCATTCATCTGCGGATCGTAGTACGCATTCACCGTGGGCGGAGTCATTCCCCACTCGCCGCGATCCACGGGCTTGCCGATCTTGGCCAACTGGCGGTTAAATTCAAATTGGCGCGCCCGCTCCACGTTGCCCAGCTCGTCTCCGCGTACGATTTCCAGCTTGGTGTAGTCGCGCCATTTATCGGGATAGCCGATCTTGTTGGCCATGCCATGCAACTTTACCAGCGCCTGCTGCTTGGTCGCCGCAGACATCCACGGCGATGAGTTGATGTCCCGTTCCATCGCCGCCTGAATTTCCTTCACCATCTTCAGCGCTTCCTGCTTGGCCGATGGACTGAAATATTTCTCCACGTACACCTGGCCCAGGGCTTCTCCCAGGTCGCCGTCTACATACTGCGTGCAGCGCTTCCAGCGCGGCTGCAGCTCCTGCTGGCCGCGCAGAGTCTTGCCGTAGAAAGCGAAATTCTCGTTTAGAAACGCCGAGGAAAGAAATGGCGCATCCGCGTGCACGAGGTGCCAGCGCAAATAAATTTTCCAATCCGCCAAGCTCTCTTTGCCGAGTTCCTCGCTCATGGTCTTGAAGAAGCCGGGGGACACAACATTCAGCGAGGCCAGCGACGGCAGCCCCACCTTGGTGAAGTACACCGGCCAGGAAAAATCGGGGCTGATCTTTTCCAATTCGCCGCTGGTCATCTTATGATCCAGGTTCTTCGGATCGCGCCGCTCCACTCGCGTCATCGAACCATGGGCCAGCCCGGTTTCGATGCGCATTACCGTCTGGGCTTCTGCAGCCGCCACGTCCGGTTGATCGCCCAGCAACTCGAACATCTTCTGCACGTGCGCCACGTAGGCCTTGCGCAGTTCGACCGACTTTGGGTCGTCTTTAAAGTAGTAATCGCGGTCGGGCAAACCCAACCCTCCCTGGTCCGCTTCTGCAATCACTTGTGAAGCATCCCGGTAATCCTGGGTAGAGCCGAAACGAAACAGGACGTTGTCGTCCACCATGGCCGCGGCGACGTTGGCGATCTCCGCCTTTGAATTGATTTTCGCAATGCGATCCAAGTCCGGTTTTAGCGGGGCCGCACCTTTGCTGTCGATCGCCTTCTCGTCGACGCAGGAGGCATAGTAATCGCCAATCTTCTGCGTGGAGGCGTTGCGCTTGGCGTCAGGCGCGGCCGCAGCCTCTAGAATCCCGCGCAGCCGTACTCGATTCTCATCCTGCATCTTCGCGTAGAGGCTCCATGACGACTGGTCGGGAGGAATCGGATTGTTTTTGATCCAACCACCGCAGGAATATTGGAAGAAGTCCACACAAGGGTCTACGGTTCGATCCATGGAAGTGATGTCGAGCGCCGGCTCATAGTTTGCAGCGGTGGAGTTCTGTTGAGCGGAAGCAAGACAAATCAAAGATGCAACCAGAGCCGTGATCAGACCAGCGCGTACGAGTGCCATAAGACCCTCTGATGAATTGAATTTGCCGCATCCAAAAATACTACAGTTGCGGAAGAATGCGAAGGAACGCCCGCGGCTGGGCGTCTCAGCTGCTCTTTCCAAAACTTTCAAAATGCAGGCGGTTTGTGCTGAGATCTTTCGGACCATGGCTGGCGCAGCCGATAAGCCCTGCCGCCTTCGCTGCTTCGTAAGCCGAACCTCGATCCGGCTCCTCCCCAAGATAGTTCTCGACCGCAAGTCGAATCAGTTCCGACGGCGTTCGCCCCTTATCCCGGGAAGTCCGGCGGAGCCTTGAGCCCAGATCTTCCGGAACCCGAACCGTAAAGCGTTGAGTAGCCATATCAGACATTATGCAATGTTCGTCAGACGCCAACCTTCCGGAAGCCGGAAGCCTCTCCTAGCCCTTGCGTAGCCGGATCGATCCATCTCCGGTATGAATCACCAGCAGATTTCCGCCTCCGTTCAGTTTGCCGTGAACCTCGCCCTCGCGAATTTTGCCTTCGGTCGTAATCGGCATGTCCAGGTCGATGTGGCCGTCGCCGGTGTGAAGATCAACGTCGGCCGCCAGGTTCTCCGGAACTTCCAGCGTGACCGTGCCATCGCCGCTTTCCAGCCTCCAGCCCATGGCCAGCGCCGAACCGGCCGTTGCCCGCGCTTCCACGCGCCCGTCTCCAGTCTTGAGGTCAAGTTCGTCGAAGCGGCCGTTGGCACGGATGTGGCCATCGCCGGTCAGCGCCCGCAGCTTGCCATCGACGCCGTCAATCTCCTGCGAGCCATCGCCGCTGTGCAACTGCATTTCTCCCTTGAAGTTGCTGAGGTCAATCTTGCCATCGCCGGTGCGCAGGTCAACGCGGCCTTCGCGCGGCATCAGGATGGTGACGTCGACGCGACGATCATTCCAGCCGATCGAAAATCCGAGATGCGGGAAACGCACATTAATCTCAACAACGTTGCCCGTCTGGTGCTCTTCGATGCGGATGCCGCCTTCGCCGATCTTGTAGTGCGTGGTCGTCACCTTGGCTTCGATGGTGTTCTGGTCCCAGGTGGAGACGTGAATGTTGGCGTCAGAAGTATCCACGCGCAGATCGGGATTGCCAGTGAGCGTGTAGGTTTTCGACCAATCGTCAGCATGCGCGGGCACGGCCGCCAACGAGCACATCCAGCCGCCGAGAATTAGAACCATGAATAACCAGCGTTCAAGACCTGTACGTTTCATAAGAATCCTCCGGGCGAGCGCACTCCAGCCCAGCCTCTTAGACGAGATTACGCGCAATTCGTGAGTTTAGTTCCGTGAGGAATATGGGGCTGCTCGTTAGGAACTGCTACTTCCGCGCTTGCCGTCTCACATAAGCCATCCGAATCAGAGTCCGCTCCGAAAACGGCACGTACAGCAGGGCCGCACTGGCCGCGAAAGCCGCGCCCAGGCCGATCTTCTGCATCAGCAGGAACGGAGCCACTGCCCACAACTGATCCAGTGCCAGAATGAAAGGAAACATCTGCTGGAACTTCTCGCCGAGTCGCTGGTAGTCGAATCCCACCGCGGAAAGCAAGTAACAACGCAGCGGGATTCCCGCGCCCGCGGTCACCATCACCGTCGCCAGCAGCACGGTTGCGGCCCATCCTGGCAAGAAAGAATCTGCTATGTTCAAAACCGCATGCAGCCGAAATAGCGCGATCACGTAGAAGGTCAGGTACATTAACTGGACCAGAGCGAACAAGCTGCGCGTCAGTCCGCGGCGCGGGATGGGGACCTCCAGCTCGGGATGCAGAGCTTCGGGGTAATCCTGTGCGGATCCTGCAGGCGCCTCGCTGCGCTCGGCTGGACCCCTCGACTTCGCTCGGGGCAGGCTCGCGAAGGCGCCCGTCCCCACACGGTCCGTGCTCACACGATCCGTCTCCACACTGCCCGCGCCAACCCCGTTCTGCACTGGCGCTATAAACCGATATCCGCGCCGCGCTAGGGTCTCGATGTAGCGGGGACTGGATGCCGAATCGCCCAGAGTTTCCCGCAGTTTGTTCACTGCGGTGTTCAGGCTGTGGTCGAAATCCACGAACGTGTCAGCAGCCCAAAGTTTCTGCCTTAACTCTTCACGCGTGATGACATCGCCGGGACGCTGCAGCAGCAAGGCCAGCACCTGGAAGGGCTGCTCCTGGAGGCGCAGCTTCGCGCCGCTCTTGCGCAGTTCGCCCGCGACGAGGTCGAGTTCGAAGACGCCAAACCGCGCGATTCTGCCGGAGTTGCCTTGGAAGGCGGCCATGCTGATGATAGGTGTCCGACGCGTAGTCTAGCACCAAGCCGCGCCCCGACTGCCGCATAGTAAAACGCGCCGGCGGTTTCCGCGCGGCGTACAATAAAGTTGTGGTTAACGCTCGACGCCAGAACGATCCCCGCAAGCATCACCGGCACGCCATTTATGCCACGGAAACATCCGGCTTGCTGCTGATCGCTTTTCTGCTGCTTGCGCTCACTCTAATTCGCTACTGGCACGTCATCCACTGGAGCGTGCGCTGACGGTGGCTTCGGCGCAGCCTGAACCGCTGCTGGTGGTCGTGCTGGGCCCAACGGCCAGCGGAAAGACGGCGCTTTCCCTCTCTCTTGCCGAGCGCTTTCGTGGCGAGATCGTGAATTGCGATTCTGTCGCCATGTACCGCGAGTTCGACCTGGGGACGGCCAAGCCAACGGCTTCTGAACGGGCCCGCGTCCCGCATCACTTATTCGATTGCGTCGCTCCCACCAGCCACGTGACCGCAGGCGAATATGCACGTCAGGCACGGGAGGTGCTTGATGAGATCAAAGCTCGCGGCCATCTAGCGATTGTTGTGGGTGGAACTGGACTCTATCTGCGTGCATTGCTCGAAGGGCTTTTCCCCAGTCCTGAGCGTTCTGAAGAATTGCGCCAGCGGTTGCGTGAGCGAGCCGAAAGCCGCGAGTCCGGTTATCTTCACCGCATTCTGCGCCGGCTTGATCACGAGGCGGCGGAGAAGATCCATGCCAACGACGCGCCCAAGCTCATCCGTGCCGTCGAAGTTTGCCTCGCTTCGCGCCAGAAGATGACGGAACTCTGGCAACAGCGCGGGCGTGATCCGCTGCGCGGCTTCCGCATTCTGCGGCTCGGCCTCGATCCCGACCGTCAGGCTCTTTATGACCGAATCAACCGGCGCGCGCAACGGATGTTCGAAGGCGGGCTGGTCGAAGAAACGCAGCGTTTGTATGAGAAGTATGGCCCCGCCGCCGGCCCGCTGTCTTCGCTCGGTTACAGCCAGGCGATGCAGCACATCCGCGGAAGGCTAGCGCTCGAACAGGCTCTGCAAGCCGCTCAGCAAGCCCACCGCAACTACGCCAAGCGGCAGATGACGTGGTTTCGCCGCGAGCCGGAGGTACACTGGCTGCGCGGCTTTGGCGACGACGCACAGCTTCAGCGCGAAGCAGCCGCGCGAACGGAAACCTCATTCGCCGCGGATTCTCACGGATGAACGCGGATAAACCAACCGGACGTCTGCACGCCGCGATTCTGCTATCGTTTCCTTCATGCACCGTAAACCCGGCCTCTTGTTACTGTCCGCTCTCTTGCTCATTACATCCGCCTTCGCCAAAGAAAAATATCAACGCCAGGGTCCCATTCATCTAACCCCGACCGGCGAAAAGTGGGCCGAGAAGACGCTGCGCAAACTGACCCTCGAAGAAAAAATCGGCCAGGTGTTCATGATCTGGTGCCGCGCCAGCTTTCTTAACGTTGAAAATCCGGAGTACCTGCAATGGCGCGATGCCATGCAGAAGTACCACGTGGGCTCGTTTGCCATGACCGTCCATGTGGACGGCCCGTATCTTCTGCGCAGCGAGCCTTATGAAGCGGCCGAGCTTCTCAACCGGCTGCAGAGCGAGTCTAAATTGCCGCTATTGTTCGCCGCAGATTTTGAACGAGGCGTTTCAATGCGCCTGATGGGAACCACGGTCTTCCCGCACGCCATGGCTTTTGGCGGAGACGGCAGAGTGGAAGACGCGGAGGCGTTCGGCCGCATCACCGCCGAAGAATCGCGCGCCCTCGGCATTCACTGGAATTTTTTTCCTGACGCCGATGTGAATTCCAATCCCGCCAATCCCATCATCAACACGCGGTCTTTCGGCGAAGACCCGCAGCAGGTGGGCGATCTGGTCGCGGCCTACATTAAGGGCGCGCATGCAGGCGGAATGCTTACCACGGTAAAACATTTCCCGGGTCACGGCGACACTGCGACCGATTCACATCTAGGAGTCGCCAGCGTGAACGTGGACCGCGCTCACCTAGATTCGATTGAACTGCCGCCATTTCGCCGGGCCATCGCGGCGGGGGTTGACTCCGTTATGGTGGCGCACGTAACTGTCCCTGCGCTCGATCCGGATCCCAACCACGTGGCCACGATTTCCCCAGTGATCGTTTCTGCCCTCCTGGAAAAACAGCTTGGCTTCAAAGGAATCATCGTGACGGACGCGCTTGATATGGCCGGCCTGACGCACCTCTTCGCCAACAACATCGGCCGGGCCGCAGTCGAGGCTTTCAAGGCCGGCAACGACCTGCTGCTCATCCCGGCGGATTTCCCCGCTTCGTACAATGCCATGCTTCAGGCGGTTCAGTCGGGCGAGATCTCCCGCGAACGCCTTGATCGCTCGGTGCTCAAGATCTTGAAGGCAAAGGCTTCTCTTAACTTGCAAAACGCCCGCCTGGTGGATGTGAACGCCATCGCCAACCTGGTGGGCAAGCCGGGAAACCTGGCTTTCGGCCAGCAGGTGGCCGATGCCGCGGTTACCCTGGTGCGCGACAATGGCAAGGTTCTCCCCCTCAAGGCAACCAAGAATCGGGGAACCGCGAAGGCTGCGCTTCCGTATACCACAAAGGAGGAGACGCGCAATCAAGTGGTCGCGGTGATCTTCTCCGACGACGTGCGGACGGATTCCGGGCGGGCCTTTGACCGCGAATTTCGGGCTCGAATTCCGGACGCGCGCGTGATTTACGTCGATCCGCGAATCGCCGCCGGCATGAACGACATGGTGCTGAAGGCGGTGGACGAAGCCAGGACCGTGGTGGCCGCTGTTTATGTGGTCCCGACTGCAGGCAAGGTTGGGAATACAATTGCGATGGCGGATGCGACCGGATCGCTTTTACAGCAACTGCTCGACCACGCGGCCGAAAAGACGGCGGTCGTCGCCATGGGAAACCCGTACCTTGCGGCGAATTTCCCCAAGGTGGAGAATTACATGTGTACATTTTCCAACGCGACAGTTTCGGAAACGAGCGCGGTCAAAGCGCTGTTTAGCGAAATAGCCGTCCGCGGCCATCTTCCGGTGAGCATTCCGAATGTGGCGCAGCGGGGCGCGGGCATCGAGCGCCCGGTGCAGGTCGACAGTGGAGGGTCTCCAGATGCGCAAAAATAAGTTTTTTGCAGTAGTGGTTGCGGCCGGCATCGCGGCGTTGTTGCTCCTGCCGGCATGCAGCGTCAATGTGAAGAAAGAGGCTAACGGGCAAGACAAGCAGGTGGACGTCAACACGCTGTTCGGCGGTGTCCACGTCAGCAAACAGGCGGATGTTTCCGACATTGGTCTGTCGGTTTATCCCGGCGCCCGCTTGAAAAAAGAAAACGATTCCGACCACAACGATAAGAGCGCCAACGTTAATATCTCCGGCTTCGGTTTTGGACTGAAGGTGGTGGCGCTGGAATACCAGTCTGACGATGCACCCGCCAAAATCGTCGCTTTCTATAAAGACCAGCTAAAAAAATATGGCAACGTTCTGGAATGCCACAGTTCAGATATGAACTTCGATATCAAGGCGGGATCGCACGAGTCGAACGAGTTGAACTGCTCGAAGGTCAACCGGGGCGACAATGTTGAACTCAAGGCAGGTCACAAAGATGACCAGCACATTGTGGCTGTGAAACCGGAAGGCAAGGGATCGAGCTTCTCGCTGGTTTACGTTCGCACCCACGGCAAGGATGCCGATATTTAGAAGGTTGCGGAGAAGTCCGCGAATGTGTGGAGTACCGTGGAAGAGCGGCGCTTCAGCGCCGCGACTGTGGGACGAGGGTGGAACAAGCCTTCAGGCCTGCGTCAAAGCACCATCAGGAATTCGTGGGCTTTAGCCCCCCCTGAGGTATCTCCTTAAGGAGGCAAACATGTTTCGACCGAACTTTGTCCGTCCGATCTTCACGGCGGCATTTGCCATCGCTCTGGCGATCCCTTGCTTCGCCCAATCCCAAAAATCAGACGGCGATCAGGACAAACATCTGGACATCCGAAGCAATGCGGGCGACTTGCACCTGGGCAACGATGCCGATGCGCGAAAAGCCGGATTGCCTCTCTATCCCGGCGCGCGTGTTCGCCATAATAAAGATAAAGAAGATAGCGATACTGTCAATCTTGGCCTTCTCACCGAAGCCTTCGGCTTCAAACTAGTGGTGGCGAAATACGAATCCGACGACGCACCCGCCAAAGTGATTGACTTCTACCGTGAGCGCCTGAAGAAATACGGCAAAGTTCTAGAATGCCACACGAGGGAACACGGCGGCGATGCGCACGCCGACTTCGACGACGACAAAGACTCCCATTCCCATTCCAAAGAATTGAAGTGTGAGGGCGACAACACCGGCCCGGTCACCGAACTGAAAGTGGGCACGGAAAACAACCAGCGCGTAGTCGCCGTTGAACCGAATGAGGGCCACACCGGCTCAACCTTCGCCCTGGTCTACGTCTACGCCCGCGGCAAGCAAGGCGACATCTGAAGCAGAGAATCTTTCAGCAAGAGTAAACCGCGAGTTGGTAATGAAACCGCCGCCTACGCTCCCGCGCTCTGTCCCTGGAACTTTACCTCGACCAGCTTGCGGTCCTCGTCAGACACCTGGAACATGGCGCGCGGTTTCAGGTTCATGAAGCTGGCCACAAACACTTCGGGGATCTGGCCGATGCGTGTGTTGTAGGTGTTGACGTCGTCGTTGAAGAATTCGCGCCGGTCGGCGATGCGCTCTTCCAGTTCGCTGATGCGCATTTGCAGCTTGAGAAAATTTTCGTTGGCCTTGAGCTGCGGATAGTTTTCCGCCACTGCAAACAGGCCGTGCAGTGCACCCGTCATCATCAGATCAGCCTGCGCTTTCTGCCCGATGCTGGCCGCATTCATCGATGCCGCCCGCGCCTGCGTCACCGCGACCAGCGTCTGCTGCTCGTGCTGCATGTATCCCTTGACGGTCTCGACCAGGTTGGGGACCTCGTCGTGGCGCTGCTTGAGCAGCACGTCAATGTTGGCCCACGCGCGGTCGTTGTCATTGCGAAGCCGCACCAGTTCGTTGTAGAGGATGACAACGTAGACGAGCACTCCCACAGCAAACAGTAGGAACGCCGCTCCCTCGATCACGCTTCCGCTCATGTTGAGTTAACCTCGCGCCGCGGACTGGTCCCCAGCCTTCATTCCAGTGAAACAGCAGATTGGCCAGGCACGCAAGTAACTGAGGGGGCAGCGTCGGAGGTTACTAACGCGGACATCAGAAAGCAAAAGGGCTGAGCCACAGGCTCAGCCCCTCTAAATACTGCTCAGCGCGGTTACGGCTTATGCGGAGTCAGATCGCACGCGTGCTTCACTTCGTTCAAGTCCAGGCCTTCGGGTGAGAACTCAGCGATCTGGAAGCCCGACTTGGTCCTGACTTCCACGTTGAACACCTGGGCGCCGATCATGCCACGCACCGTGCCCTTGTCCATGGAAAGGATGTTGCCGCGCAGCCAATTCCAGCCCTTGTGGTCATGGCTTCCATCGATGCGCACCATCACCCACATCTTCGGTGTGTACCAACCGAATGGATAAGGTGAGTACCAGTAGCCGGCATACCCCGGGTAGCCTGGATAACCGGGCCTTCCCATCCCAAGCCCTACGCCGGGATTGAAGTCGGCGTATTTATATTTGCCATCGGTGCAGACCATTTCGACCCGCGGCTTGTAGTCCTTGTCGCCCTTAAGGTAGTTGTTCGCCAGCAGCTCGAAGCGCACCTGCTTTGCGCCGGTCATCTTATCTTCCGAATGAAACTCCATCCAGTTGCCGCCGGCACTGACACCATCCTGCTCGTCCTGATATGGGCTCATTGCACCCTTTTGGGCCGTGGCCGAAACTGCCGTTACTGCCACCATAAGGAAGGTCGCGAACAGTCCCGCGACAAAGCGATTATTGATGTGAAACATAAGCAATGATTTCAAGGTCACCTCCCGTACAAACCTCTCCCTACCCTAATTGAACCCTGAAGACCACCAAAAGTTGCATAGCAAAAGCGCCTCTTTTTCAGTTTCAGTGACTTCACCGGGAGTCGATCCTGAGATCGATATAGACCTGGGGACGGTCGTCAAACTGGCTGACTGACTTGGTGTCGCTCTTGTGGCCGTTGTACTGAGCGTAAACCTCGTAATCGACCGTGGACAGGCCGGGGAAGCGGTAGGTGCCCTCCTGGCCGACGATATAGGTCTTCACGGCGTGAGTGCGGGTGTCGGTCAGGTATACGATTGCGCCCGCTACAGGGTTGTCCTGCTTGTCGAGGACCTTGCCATAGAGCAGCCGGCCCTGAGGTTTGTCTTTCTTGTCGGGGGCGGCATGGGCCGCCACCGAGAACGCGAGAACGAGCGTGCCTGCAACCAGGGCAGCGGTGACGACCGGGGCGCGAGCGATGCGAGCCTTGCTTCGATTTCCGCCACGTCTCCACAACCTGATCCTCGCAATCAGAGTCACTCCGTCTCCTTGCCTCAATCTGCCGGCTCTAGTCTACCGGGTCAGGTGCAAACCGATATCCACCCGCTCGTCATACTCTACGTGGACTGGGACCTCTTCCGCCAGATGCAATGGTTGGCCATCTTTAGTTTTTACACCCTTGAGATCGGCCCACACCACATAATCGGCTTTGCCGGCGGGGACGCGCTGGGCGAATTCGCCGGAATGATCGGAATAGACCTCCCACCTGGGTTTTTTATCGGCGGCACGGCGAATCTTAACTGTTATGCCATAGATGGGGTGATTATCGGGGCCCCAGACCGTACCGAAAATAAGGGCGTAGGGATCGGTCGGTTTCAGCTTTTTGTCCGCGAGGGAGGCATTCGCCTTCGGCAAAACGGGCGGCCCCAGGGCAGCGAAGAAGAAGAAAAGCAGCAGGAAGAAAGAGGATAAGCGAACAAGCAGAACAGCGTGCCGGGATCTACGAATCGTCACCGTCTTCGGTCTCCACTTCCTCGTCCTCATCCACATAGCCCTCCTCGACCGGCTTTAACTCCAGGGGGCTGGTCGTCACTACTTCGAAGTCCGTGCCACACTCGGGGCAAGAGACGATCTCGCCCTCATCGACCTCTTCCTCTTCGACATCCAGATCAGTTTCGCATTCGGGACAAAGAACCATGATTCCTCCGCCTCCATTTGATGCCATTTTCGATGCCTTCTTAGATACCCTTGATAATATTTTAGATTCTCCTCCCTATGCAATTCCCTCCGAGGCGCTATACCTACAGCCCGGACGGCAGGATGCTTTTATCTGCGTAGAGATAGCGGCAGGGCTAAAGAGTTGGTCTGGGGCACGCCTTGGCGATCACATCACGTTACCATGTGATCCAACGCACTGACACGGCATGCTCACTCGTGTGATATGAATACGTCTCGCCTCTCCGAAGAGCAGTTCCTGCCTGTTGAGACGCACACCCCCTGAGGCGAACCGCCTGAATTACCCCGGGGATCTATTTCGTCAGCCAAGCGTAGCGTCTGGAGGTTCGTCATGACACGCACCCGCATTTCGATGATAATTCTGTCCGCCTGCTTCGTGACCGTGGCATGGGGTCAGCAGCCGGCGGCCAACCCCCTCAACAACTGGACCGAGTTCACGCGCACCAACATGCAGCGCTGGAACCCGTATGAGACAACACTCAGCGTGCACAATGTTGCGAATTTGAAATTGAAGTGGAGCTACGGCGTAGGAGTGCCAGTGTTTTCCGCACCGGCCGTGTTCAAAAACGTCGTGTATGCCGGTGCGTACGATGGCAATCTGTATGCGTGGAACGCCACCACCGGCGCCAAGCTGTGGAGCTACTTCACCGAATCCGGCAGCTGGATATACTCCTCGCCCGCCGTCGCCAACGGCGCGGTGTATTTCAGCTCGGTGTACCCTGGCGTGCCCGGCGTAATCTATGCCGTCAACACCAGCAACGGCACACTGCTATGGAGCTACCCAACGTACAACGGATCGTATGCCTCGCCGACCGTGGCGAACGGCGTGGTGTATTGCGGCGATTGGGGCGGTCGCCTGTACGCGCTGAACGCGGCCACCGGCGCCGAACTGTGGATCTACAATACCGGCACACAGATCAATAGCGCGCCAGCGGTCGTGGACGGCGTCGTCTATATCGGATCCGAGAACAACAGCGTGTACGCGCTGAACGCGACGACTGGCGAGGAAATCTGGAGCTACGCCACCGGCGGCCAGATCACGTCGACGCCGGCAGTGGCGAACGGCGTGGTTTACGTCGGCTCGGAAGATGATACGTTCTATGCGCTGAACGGCAAGACCGGAAAGCTGCAGTGGAGCTATACCACGGGCGGGCTGCTCACATTCGGGGCGGCCGTCGCCGGCGGCATTGTTTATTTCGGCTCAGAAGACGGGTACGTGTACGCCTTCAAGGCCAGCACCCACGCGCTATTCTGGAAATATCTCACCATCGGCAATGTCTTTGCCGCTCCTGCGGTGGCCAATGGTGTAGTGTATATCACGACCCAGAGCAGCATCTCGAGCGACAACTCGTTGTACGCGCTGAATGCCAACACGGGCGCCCTGCTGTGGAACTATCCCATTTCCAGCACAGCCGGGGGTGGCTCGCCTGCCGTAGCCAATGGCGTGGTTTATTTCGGCATTGGCGATATTTACTCATTTACCGGCTCGATGTATGCCTTCGGGCTGGAGTGAGCTGGGGGAGGGTTGCGAGCCAAAATCGCGAGGCCGGTCTTGTCGGTGACGCTGAGAATGGCGGGAAGTGCTGCGGGATATGATCGGCCTCGGCTATGTAACGATGATTGGGTAGCGACGGGGAATTCTATCAGAGGAGGGAACCGCGAGCGCAACCCTCGACCATATCCTCGTCCCTGCGGAGGGCTGGAAGGTACAATTACTCAACTTGGAGGACGGTGATGGATAGACGATTTACCACACCGCTGATCCTGCTCGCTTCGTGCTCCTTGCTGCTGGCCCAGAAGGCCGAGCAGGAAAACAGGGTGCCAACTGCGGCTGAACTGCGGGCCACAACCGCCCGTGGAAAGATGCTCGCAGAGTACGACGTCGCCTCATGGTACGCGACAGATGTGGTTCAGGATTTAAAACCAGAAAAGGACAGCACGCGCTATTACATCGCGAGAAAGTCCGAGGCAGGTTGGGTCGTTGAGTTCGGGCGCCTAAACGATACACGTGACAAATTCTTGGCCGTATACCAAGCGACGCAGGGCACGAGGCCAGAGTTTTTCACGGCGAAGAAGTACGATCCTCCGCTGGCGAGTACGGACTTTTATCTCTACGCGGCTAAGGCCTTTGAAACGTCTCTGAAGGATCTCGGCCCGGTGAGCCGGCCCTATAACGCCTATGCAATTCCTTCGGAGACAGGCCAGTTGTACGTTTATCTACTGCCAGCGCAGACGGAAAACGGCATCTACCCTCTCGGCGGAGACGTTCGGTATACCTTCTCTGCGGACGGTAGTTCGATGGTCGAGAAGAGGCAAATGCACAAATCGATTCTTGAGTTCACGATCAAGAAGGACACGGTTTCTGGCTACCATACACACGTACTCAGCCTCACTCCTGAAGACAGCGATGTGTTTTACGTGTTGACCAGGAAGCCTTCTATTCCCGAGTACGTCGGAACTCTCGATGGGAAGATCTACGTCATACAGACTGATGGGACGATATTGCTGGGAAAATAGACCTAGCCTGCTTCTACGTCTTCGCCTTGGCCTTCAGCTTGACGTGCCCGCCGGCGAGTTCGACGGAGAATTCGACGTCCTGACAGTGAAACTTCTTGCGGATCTCTTCCGTCTTTTTCTCGACGAAAGTAGAAAAGGAATCGAGGCTGCCGGATACATTCTCTCCCGCCTTCTTCTTGGCCGCGACCAGCGTGTTGTACAGGCGCTCCACCTGCTCTCGTTCAGATTTGTCCACGGCGCTGTGCAACGTAACCGGCTGCGAAGTGGCTGCCGGCGCCGCGGCTGTGGCAGTAGCACCATGGCTCAAACCGTAAACCGGATTGTGCTGCGGCTTGTGTTCCTCTTCCGGGCGAACTCCCTGCACGCCGAGCAGCGCGTCCTGCGGGCGGCGGTAACCCTCTTCGCGGACGCGTGACTTCTTGCGCCACAGATCGCTGTAGATGGCGTAGCGCTGCGCCATTTCGTTGTAGCGGAAGCGCTGCGAGAAGCTCATGCGGCCGCCATCGGAAAACTTGCGCAACAGGGAGAGCACCTTCCACTCGATGTCGGTGGGTGGCCGTTTCGTCGGATTGCTGAAGTACACCTCGTACTCGATCTTCAACCGGCGCAGCTGCGTCTCGAGGACATTCAGTTCTTCATCAGTGGTCACTATGAGTCTCCAAGGGAACAGTGTAGTAAGAACAAGGCGCGGCGGCGAGGTACCCTGCGGTCACCGAGGGACATGGTACGAAAGTAATTCAGCTGCGAGCGGCGAGCTTTGGGCTGGGAGCGCGCGCTGCTGATACTCCGGCTGTGGCGCCCGGCGCGCGTGGATTTTCAATTGCCAACCGGCTATTGAGCGTGGACAATCAACCCCATGACGGAAAGTACAGATGCGCCAGTTTCTACTCCGGCCTTAGCCGGGGATGCGATGCAGCGGGAATCGCACGAGCATGCCACAGGGTCGCACCAGCCAGCCATCGTTCCGGAACAGTACTTTCGCTGGCGCGCCGGCGAGATCACGCGCCTAGAGGCATTTTGCGACGTGGTCTTCGGCTTCGCCATCACGCTGCTGGTGGTGTCGCTGGAAGTGCCGCACACCTACGCGGAGCTGATGGCCGACATGCGCGGGTTTCTGCCGTTCGCGGCGTGCTTCGCCCAATTGGCGATGATCTGGCGGACGCACTACAAATTTTCGCGCCGCTACGGACTGGAAGATCCCTACACCGTATTCCTCAATGTGGTTCTGCTCTTTCTTGTGTTGTTCTACGTGTATCCGTTGAAGTTTGTTTTCACGCTGCTGTTTGCTGAGATCACGGGAAGCGAGTCCGCAAATCTGGGGTGGCACGAAGCGTCTGTGCTGATGCGAATTTATGCTATTGGATTCGCATCCGTGTTTCTGCTGTTTGTTCTCATGTATGGGCGTGCGTACACACTGCGCCGGAAATTGGCACTGACTCCTGTCGAGGTACTGGAAACACGTTCTGCGATGCAGGAGAACGGCGTGCTTGCAATGGTGGGGATCGCATCGTTTCTGGTGGCGTTGAAGAGTCCGGGATGGGCGGGGTGGTTGTACGTATTGATCGGGCCGTTGCTGACCATCCACGGCGCGATTTACGGCAAACGCGTCCGGTTACTCGCGGGAAAGCCGGTTGCTGCTCCCTAGGTCACTGTTTGCGTACCGGACGGCGTGGCATTGACCCTGCTATCATCGTTGGCGTGAATGCTGTGAACGCCATGGACGACAAACGCGAAGACATACTTGGAGGCATGGAAGAAGAGGAAGAGCACATTCCTTATATTTCCGGTTCAGGAGAAGGACTCATGGATGAAGGGCAAGCTCCGCACGGAAGCGCGCGCCGCAACGAGGATATCGCGCTCGATCTGATGAAATTCGTTGCGATGACTACGGGATACGGCCGGACTACTTCTTCGGGCGTAGGTTTTCAAGGCACGGGTTCGGCATCGAAACCCGAGGAGTACGCGACGCATCTGCTGGAGTTGTATGCCAAGTGCCGGGCGGCCGTGGAAGGGAAGAAGTAGATAGTCGCGAGTGCCCAGTACCGAGTACCAAGTACCAGTACCAAGTACTAGATAAACTGCTCGGTGTTTCCTGAGACCGTTTTTTATTTTCTCGCTGCCGTGTACTTGATTCCTAATTGATCAAACAAAAAGCTGAAGACGTCGGCGCCGGAAGTTGTGCAGCAGCAGGATGGGTGATCCGAACTGTTGGCCGCCTGCAGGCGGCCGTCATCTTGCGCGAAAGACCGCGGCCTTGGGCCGCGGTCCTGGTGAGACCGCCGCGTTCTAAAACAGCTGACGGCAAAACTCTAGCGGCGACCCTTCTTAGCTTTTTTCTTAGCTTTCTTGGCCGGTTTTTTGGCCGCTTTCTTCTTTGCGGGCTTCTTCGCGGCTTTCTTCTTCGCCGGTTTTTTGGCCGCTTTCTTTGCGGGCTTCTTTGCCGCCTTCTTCGCCGCTTTCTTCTTCGCGGCCGGCTTTTTGCCGCCACCACCACCGCCGGCAGGAGCAGGTTTAGGCGCGGGAGGCGGCGGGGGAGCGGGCATGGCCGGCTCAGCCATGGCCGGTTCGGCTATACCGGCTTCCTCTTCCTCCTCCTCTTCTTCTTCGAAATCCTCTTCGAGCGACTCGCTATAGGCGCCGCTGTCGCCGAATTCTTCTTCGTCGTCACGTCCGTAAAGTGTGGGATCGTAGAGCGTCATTGTTCCTCCTGATCTTGATTTGGCCTCCGGGTGCAAGAACGGATGCGCCAGGCTGCCGGACACGAGAAATTAAAAGACCACCAGAAACCTATGTTGGGACGGCGCGCGATTATAGCACGACGTTTGGTGCGGCCTGCAAGGGCCGCAATCACATTCGGCCCGTTTATCCTGTTACCACACGCAGCAGCGGAATGGAAGAAGATTCTTGCTTTCTGGCGGAAAATTCCTCAGAGCAAGCGGAGGCTGGAGAAACTAGAGAGGCAATCTCGTAACGTCTCGTTTCACTTTGAATTCCGCTCCAAAGCAAATGCGCTCCCCGAGAAAGCTTATGGGGGAGCGCTGGAGTTTGTTCTGGAAACGGAAATCTTACTTCAGGGTCTTCACGAAGGCAGCCACGGCCTTAATGTCGTCGGCGGGAAGCGAAAAGGGCTTCTTGTGCGGCGCCTTCTTCGCCTCATCGCCTTTAGTGAGCAGGCCGTCGATCTGATCGGCCGAAAGGCTGGTGCCCGCCAGCTTGGGACCAATCTTGCCCTGGCCTTCGGGGCCGTGACAGGCGGCGCACTTGGCTTTGAAAGTGGCGGCTCCGTCTGCCGCAAAAGCCGGCAGGGCGAGAGATGCGGACAAAGCGACAACAAGAACTAGGACGAGCGATTTGGAAATTCTCACAGTACCTCCTTGAGGAAATAGAGATGGTGCAGCTTGGTTTGGGAATACGCAGGGATTGTACGCTTGGGTACGGTTAAGTGTCGAACCGCATAATCACTGACGGAGAAATGAGAGGCTACCGGCTGGGCTGCACGATCAGGATCATGCCGGGCCGCAGCACCGCGACGTTTCCGTTGTAGCGTTTGAGCGCTGCGACGGTGGTTTTGTACGTGGTGGCGATGGAATAGAGAGTTTCGCCCGATTTCACTTTGTGGCGTAGGGCGCTGGCCTGCTCGGAGGCATCTGCTTCCTCAGTTCTTGCTTTTGCCGATTTGGCAGCGGGCGCCTTGGCGCTGGCGGTTTGAGCGGTCTTCCGGGTGTGCGCGGACGATTTCGAGGTTGAGGCTACTTCACTGCCGGGCGTAACCGGCAGGTGGAGGGCCAGCACTTTCCGGCCGCGCAGACTGTCTCCGCTGTGCAGGCCGTTCCAGCGGCGGACCATCTGAGTGGGGACGCCGAAGTTCTCGGCCACGGTTTCGACGGTATCTCCCGAATGAACTTTGTAGCGCGTGATGCGGCGAGCGTAAGCGCCTGTATCGCTGACCGGATGCTTGCTGGGTGCGACCGGGATCACGAGTTGGGCATCCGACTGGAGTTCTGCGTCATCGAGCCTATTGATCTTGGCAATCGAATTCGCGGTGACACGATAGGAGCGGGCGAGCGATGCCAGGGTGTCTCCGGGTTGCACTTTGTGATAGCGCCACAACAGCCGCATGTCTGGTGGAATGGCGGAGATAGCAGTCAAATAGTCGTGTCTCGTGCCCGCGGGAAGATGGAGTTCAAACGTACCTCCCTTCGGAGTTGTCAGGCGCAGCAGACTGGGATTCAGCTCCTGCAGTTGGGCAGGAGTGGCGCCCACGCAGTCCGCCACCAGGCGAAGATCCACTGGATAGTTGATAGCTAAGGAATCGAAGGGCAGGGGCTTGTCCATCGAGACGTCATCAAAACCGTAGTGCGAGAGGTTCTTCGCCATGATGGTCACGGCCAGGATGATGGGGACGTAATTGCGCGTCTCCTTGGGAAGAACGTTGCGCCGGTAAAGCTCCCAAAAATCGGCGTAACCGGTGCGCTTGACGGCAGCCTGCACGGTTCCGGGGCCGGAGTTATAGGCGGCCATGGCGAGATACCAGTCGCCGAACTGGGCGTAGAGATCTTTCAGGTGGCGGGCGGCGGCCCGCGTGGATTTTTCCGGATCCTGGCGTTCATCCACCCACATGCTGCGCTGCAAGCCGTAACCTCGTGCACGGCTGCCCATGAACTGCCAGATGCCGCGAGCGCCGGCGCGGGAAACGGCGAGCGGATGAAATCCTGACTCGGCCTGAGCCAGATAAATCAGATCCTGCGGCACGCCCTCCTGCCTGAGAATTGAAACCATCATGTCGTGGTAGCGGCCGGAGCGGGCATAGGCGCGCTCGAAGGTGCCACGTCCGCGATTGGAGAAATAGCTGATGTAGCCGGCAACTTGGTCGGTCATCATCAGCGGCAGGTCGGAGTGGGTCGACTTGATCTCAGCCTGAGCCTTGGCCCGGATGTTGGGATCGGCGGCCGGAGTAATGCCGTTCGTCTCATCGATCGGGGCGGGCTCGGTTTTCTGTGCGTCGGAGTCGGATGCCAAAGCGCCGAGATCCAGGTGGTTGACGGCCTCGACAATGCGGTTGAATTCCTTTTCCAAGCGATCGTCGGAACGGACTTCGAGGTTGCTTTCCAGCAGGGCATTAAAGGCCTTGTCGAAATCCTGCTTCGCTGCGTCGGGATGGCCTGAGTTGTAGGCGTCCAATCCCGCCTGAAAGTCCTTTTCCACATTGGCGATCAGTTCAGCTACTGGATCGGGAGCCGGTGTCGGGGCTGAAGTCTGCCCATTAGTTTCGGCTGAAGCTTCAGCTGGAACCTGCGGCCGCTCTGGTGCGGCTGTTGGTGCAGCGGGCGCCGTCTGCTGCTGCGGCCCGGCTGGAGCTGGAGCGGTGGCCGTCAAGGCCGGGGCAGTCTTCGCCGGAAGCAGAGCGACCGGCTTCTGTGCGGTCTGGCATGCAGTCGCTGCCAGGGCCAGGACAGCCAATAGCGCGATCCATACTTGGAGTTTTGCAACTCGCATATTTGTCTATGAGATACGAATCGCTCCCTGAGGCTGACGCCCGTTGGATTCTATCAAAAATCGTACCCTGCGGTCCCACCCGGGTCAACGCCGAAAGGGAACTATAGCCGTTACCTTAGGCACCCGGCGGATTGGTTACCGTCCGAACCTTTCACTCAGACGGCAGAAGCCGTCCCAAAGGTTTGACGGGCAGATCAGATCATTTTCAGCCGATTCATCCGATCCGCGCATCAGCGGTTCAAACCGCGTCGGAAGTCGAAGATCTCGGCTCCGAAGGGCGCGAGCATCGCGCTTGCGGCAGGACCGGGATCTCCATAAACTTCGAAAGAGGTTACGCTGGCGATTCCGAGGAGTTTTGGGATAAGCTCCTGCACCACCACACCGTTGAAGTGCGCCAGCAGCGCGTTGGAGTCCGCGTAAGTCTCAATCAGCCGGCCCTTTTTGGGATCAGCGCTCAAATACCACTCGTAAGCGAGGGCGCCCGGTTCTTTCTGGGTGCCTGCTACCATCTCCTGCGCGATGTTCTCGAATGCATCCAGCTGGCCACCGTTGACTGTGAAGTCGACAGCGAGGTACACGGCTTGTTTGCTCATCCCAAAATCCCCCTGAGTGTCACACCCGCCAGTAATCCGGACGCCAGTTCTGGATCGACTTCTTGATGTCAGCCGGAGAGAGCTTCTCGTTGATCGCCCGTTCGGCGAGTTTGGCTACTTCCGCATCCGAGGCGAAGCGCAGCGCAACAAGTTGGCCTTCGGTCAACTCTGGAATGCGCGAGCGCAATGGCTCGGACAGAAGCGAACCGAGACGCAGCCGCTCTTCCAGGCGAATCACCCGGTCCTGCACCTTGAGCGCGGAAAGGCGGCTCTTCATAACCGCAACCAGGGCTGCCACCGAGAGCACAAAGAATGCGCCTGTATGCAGGCTGGGGCGCCAGATGAAGTGAACGATGCCGACAACGACGGCGGCGACGAAGATAGGCAATGCCAGAAAGTGGAACAGCGGGTCCCACCGTGTGTGGTTGGCGAGCGTTTGGGTTTTCTTTTCGGCCATGACGAAGGGCTCCTTGCGAGGACGGGACAGTGTACCAGAGGCAGTTCTCAGTTCCCAGTTCTCAGTTCCCAGTTCTCAGTTCTCAGTTCTCAGTAAACCAAACCCCCACGAGGTTTTGTTTCATTCCGAGCGTTGACAACCGGGGTTGCATCGGTCTTGCTTTACTGAGAACTGAGAACTGAGAACTGAGAACTGAGAACTGAGCACGAGCAGAATCCTTTCTTCACAAGAGGCAATCCAACGCAGCATGAAAGCCATTCAAGTGAAACAAGTCGGCGGACCGGAAGCGATGGAACTGGTGGAGTTGCCGGTCCCGCAACCGAAGCCGAATGAGGCCGTAGTGAAGCTGGCTGCATCCGGTGTGAACTTTATCGATGTCTACTTCCGCGAGGGGCGGTACAAGGCCGCGCTGCCGTTTGTCTTGGGGCAGGAAGGCGCGGGCGTGATAACCGCGGTGGGCGCCGAGGTGAAGTCGTTCAAGGTGGGAGATCGTGTAGCGTGGACGGCAGTGCTGGGCTCTTATGCCGAGTATGCCGCGGTGCCGGAGGATCGACTGGTGCCGATTCCGCAGGGCGTGAGCGATCAGCAGGCCGCTGCCGCGATGTTGCAGGGCATGACAGGACATTATCTGTCGCACGATACGTATCCGCTGAAAAAGGGCGAGACCGCTCTGGTTCATGCTGCGGCCGGAGGCGTGGGACTGTTGCTGGTGCAGATGGCCCACAACATCGGCGCGCGCGTGGTCGCAACCGTTTCCACGGAGGAAAAGGCAGAGCTTGCGCGCGGTGCGGGCGCGGATGAAGTGATTCTCTACACGCAATCCGACTTCGAAGCTGAAACGAAGCGGCTGACCGGTGGCAAGGGCGTGGATGTGGTCTACGATTCGGTGGGCAAGACGACATTCGAGAAAGGGCTGAACATCCTGCGTCCGCGCGGGATGATGGTTCTCTTCGGTGGATCGAGCGGGGCGGTGCCGCCGTTTGACCTGATCGTTCTGTCGCAAAAGGGATCGCTTTATGTGACTCGTCCCACACTGGCGCACTACACCGCGACGCGCGAAGAGTTAGTGACGCGGTCGCGCGCGGTGTTCGGCATGATTGCTGCGGGAGAGCTCAAGCTGCGCATCGAGCATACATATCCGCTGGCCGAGGCGCAGCGGGCGCATCGCGACCTGGAAGGGCGGAAGACGACCGGGAAGCTGCTGCTGATTCCGTGAGAATGTGTGGCGTGGGCGCCCTTGCCACCGAAATGCGTGCGGACTCTCTGTTCAGCCTACGAGGCAATGCACCTACCGTTTCTTGCCTCCGGAGAACTTGGTAAGCACTCGCTTGTTCTTATCAAACGCATGGGTCGCGGCGTGCGAATGCCGAATCACGATCTGGCCGTCCTCGACGAGGTACTCTATCCGGTGGCCGGCGGACAATCTTAACTGCTTTCGGAGTTCCAGCGGAAGGGTGACCCGGCCCCTGCTGTCGAGCGTACCCAGGTAAATCGTGCTCATCTTGATCAGATCGGCGTTCGTCGGCTTCGACTGTAGCTTCGCGCGTACTCGGGCACGGTCCGACCAAGATGAAGCTGCGGATCATTGACCGGCGTGCCTGCAACCATTGCCAGCGGGATGACTCCAGCCCAAGTGGGGAAAGAGTAGTCCTCCTCATCGTCGATGGGCGGACCGCTGCGCACCTTGGCTGAGAATTCTTCGATGGGCAATTTCAAGACAGAGGTCTGTTTAAGTTCCCGCTCGTTAGGCTGGCGCGCTTCGGCCCAGCGGCCGGGGAGAATGTGTTCCGAAAGAAGGTGCAAAGCCTCAATTTTTTCTTTCGCATCTTCCACCAGAGTCGCCTTTCCGAGCACCACCACCGAACGGTAATTCATGGAGTGATTGAAAATGGAGCGAGCGAGCACGAGGCCATCGAGCAATGTAACAGTGACGCAGACGGGCACGCCGTCTTTCATCTGGCGCAGCATGCGACTGGCGGATGAGCCGTGAATGTAAAGGCTCGCATCTTTGCGGCCGTAGGAAGTCGGGATGACGAAAGGCTGGCCATCGGCAACGAAGCCGACGTGACAAAGGAAGCCTTCGTCGAGAATGCGATACACGGCTTTACGATCGTACACAGCACGATCGGCTTCGCGGACCAGTCGAGTGCGCGACGTGGGCGTATGTGGCTGGGACATGGAAGGAACGAACTCCGGCAAGCGCCAAGGATGGATGAAGGAAAAGTGTAACACCGGAAGAAATTGAGTAATTTGGTAATTTTGTAATTGGGTAATTTGAGATCGGAAGTTCGCGTCTGTTCTTCAATTACAAAATTACCCAATTACTCAATTTGCTAAATACCGATTCTCGCGATAGACGCGGCCGAACAGAATGGCAACGATCAGCAGCGTGATTGGAGTGAAGATGCTGGCTTCAGGGCCAACGCTGCCGCCGGTCAGCCAATGCGGTCCGCTGAAGCTGGAATTGAACAGGTTGTGATACGGAGCCAGGCCGCTGTCGGGGACGCCGTAAAAAAACGTTTGACCCCAGTCCCATCCGGCGTGGAATCCGACGGCCCACCAAAGGTTTCCGGTGCGACGCAGGAATAGACAGAACAACACGCCGAAGCAGACCACCGAAAGCAACCCGAACTTGCTCTCGCCAGGATTGCTGGCGTGAGCCAAACCGAACAGTACCGACAACAAAACCGCCGATGGCCAGAAACCCATGCCAGTAGTGAGTGTGAACTGAAGGTATCCGCGGAAGGCAAATTCTTCGGACAAGCCAACGATCACAAAAGCTGCGCTCCAGGACGCGACGGACGATCGTCTTGCCGTGAATCGCGAGACCAGCCAGATGGAAGCCATGCAACGCGAAGATTGCAAGCAGGTTGCAACTGATTGCGAGAAAGCCAACCAGAGTGCCGATCCAGAAATCCTTGCCGAAGGCGAATCTCGCGGGAAGCCCGTAATCGCCGAACTTGCGGTGCTCGATCCTGGCCATGATCAGAGCGGGGATTGCGGTCAGGGCGAGGATAGTTCCTTCGAGCACGCTCAGACCAAGTGGCTGGATTGTGGATTGATTGAATTGAACGTTCCCGCCCAAAATTCGCACGGCCGCATTGAGCACAACGCCCAGAACGACCAGGAGTCCGCCTGCGATTGCCAGAAAGATCAGCATGCGCCAGCCGGCGCGAATGCCGTTCGGTCCTCGAAAGAGGCTGTTCCTGGATGGTGGTGGAGTGGTTGCCGCAGGCGGGAGGACGATGTCTTGGTCGGACATGCTATGAGTTTACGCGACAGCGCACTCTAAAGTTCCAGGGCGAAGTTCCTCGCCCCAGGATGCGGCGTGACCGACAAATTTCAGCCCAGCCACTGGGGATTCTGGTACGTCCCGTCAAAATCGTGGGTGGTCTTGTAGCGCTCGTATTCTCCCTTGCCGGCGGCGGACGCGGTTTTGGCGAGCACGCTCGCCACCTCTGCCTGACTCATCGGCTTAAAGCTGCGCGCGGCGTCCAGCGCCTGCTGCAAGATCTTCAGCGAATCGCAGCCGGTGATGACCACGCTGGTGGGCAGGTTCATGGCGTAGTGCAGGCACTCCACAGGCGTGGCGGTATTGCTCTTGAGAATCTGCTTGTCGCCCATTGGCTTCATTCCCAGCGCGCCGATGTTTTCCTTCACTAAGACTGGCAAGACTTTCTTTTCGAAGCTGTCATAGTGTGCGTCCATCACGTTGAGCGGCATCTGCACGGTGTCAAATGTGAATTGGTGGGCGAATGCGGTCTTCAGCATCTTGAGATGGATGTCAGGGCTCTTATGCCCCGTGAAGCCGATGTAGCGCACTTTGCCTTGCTTCTTCGCCTCCAGCACAGCTTCCATCCCGCCACCCGCTGCGAAGATCAGGTCAGGATCAGTGTCACGAATGACTTCGTGAAACTGCAACAGGTCGATGCGGTCGGTTTGCAGGCGGCGAAGCGATTCCTCGATCTGTTGTGCGGCCGCTTTTTTTGTGCGGCCGTCAATCTTGGTCATCAGGAACGCTTTCTGCCGGTATCCTTCGCGAAGCGCCTTGCCCATGCGGATCTCGCTCTGGCCGCCGTTGTAGTCCCAGCAGTTGTCGAGAAAGTTCATGCCGGCGTCGAGCGCGGTGCGAACGATGCGGATGCTCTCCTGCTCAGCCGATTGCATACCGATGTGGTAGCCTCCCAGCCCCACGATGGAAACTTTTTCGCCAGTGCGGCCCAATGTGCGCGTGGGAACGTGAGCATCGACAGCGTGTGCGAATTTGCGGTTTAGAGAAGTCGCAAGCGTCCCGGCTGCGGCGGTTCTGAGGAAGTGTCTTCGATCCATGTCTAGCTCCCGATATTGAGACTCAGTCCGCGCGGCGGGAGTTGCAAGGAAGTTGATCGGGAGGAGAACCCAAGAGTTTAGGCCAAGCGGTCCTCTGGATTCCTCCGTCTCGCGGAATCCAGATCAAGACCGGATCAGAACTAACATCTGCTACCAGCAAAACTTCAGCGCGAACTGAAGCTGCCGCGGATCGTAAGCAGCGGTAGCCTGACCCGCGTTGGTGAACAGCGGACTGACGGCGGCGACGTTGTACCTGTTGGCAATGTTGAACATGTCCGCGATCAATTCCATGTTGTAGCGCTCGCCGAAGTAAATCCGCTTGGCGAAGCGCACGTCATCGAACACAGTCCACGGGGTGACGCCGGCATTGCGGCCCAGGCTGCCGTCGAGGCCGATGAGTGTTACGTGGGGAAAGCTGGAGGGTAAGGAAGAAGGGGGAGTGAAAGCCTGATAACAAGATTCCTGGAAAACCCCGGTGGGAGAGAATTTCGAATTGACGGGTCCATTTCCGATGGCCGTGCAAGTAGCATTCACGACGGTGTTGGGTCGTACCGTGAGGGTGGAGTTCTGCTTATTGTCATCGTTGCCAGTGACGATGTTGAAAGGCCGTCCGGAGGAGAACTCGATCAGGGGAGAGAACGTCCAATTGCTCAAGACTTTGCGCGCGAAGCCGCTGCCGCCCAGCTTGCCGGACTGGTAGACGCCGCTAAAGACAAAGCGATGGCGCTGATCGAACGTAGAGTTGGAACGGTCTAGGGCCGGGTAGTAGCTGTCCTGCGGCGTTTGCGTGGATTGCAAATCGGTGGAGTCGTCGATGGCGTGGGACCAGGTGTAGGAGGCAAGGAACTCATAATGGTTGCTGAAGCGTTTGCGGAGATTGGCGGTCAGCGCGTGATAGACGGAGCTGCCGTTAGAGTAGTTGGCATCTTGATCGCTGAAGGGGACGCAGCCGCCAAGAGTTCCGAGAAGGTTGGTGGGATTGGGGTTGCAAGAGGTATTGAACCCTGCAGTGCTGTATCCGAATGCTTGAAACTGCCCCATGACCGCCGGCAATACCCCGGTCACGCAAGAGCCAGCGCCAGCCGCGGTCAGAGCATTGGCGATCGACGGATTCAATCCACCGGGCCGGAAGAAGTTGGTCAACGCGGCGGACACCCAGTAGAGTCCATTATTAGGGTTTTGACCGCAAGGAGCGGCGCCGAGTCCGACGCCCAATGGCCCACCGCCGACTGCAAACGAAGTCGTGTCGCTGTATGCTGCCTGCCAGTTGGCCACCAATAGATCGCCACGCTGGGTGTTGGCGTTAATCGGCCGGTTCAGATGGCGTCCACCGTTGAAATTGTACCCAACGCTTAGGGCGTACCCGTGCCCAAGGTCACGTTCCACCGTGAAGTTTGCCTGCTGGGAATATGCGTACACGAAGTTCTTCCCCATCGGATAACCAAAGGGTTGAAACAACAGCGGGAATCCATCCTGGATATAGTTCTGATTGAGAAACAGATTGGTTGAGCTTGAGAGGAAAGGATCGAACCGCTGTGGGTTCGGGTTGCCGTTGGCGGACATCGTCCCATAGCCCAAGATTGCATTCGGTGCTCCCGGCCCGCACTGCGGCGCGCTGATGAGGTTGCCCTGAAAGACCGGGATGGCATTCAGGTTCGCTGGATTTCCCGCGGTAGAACAGAATCCAGTGCTGGCAAAGTCCAATTGGCCGCTCGTCGAACCGTCCGAGGCCTGGCCAAGAAAGTAGAGGCCTAGCAGAGGGTGGTCGAAGAATATTCCATAGGAAGAGCGGATTACCGTTTTTCCGTCTCCCTTGGGATCAAAGGCGACGCCGATGCGAGGCTGAAAGTTTTTCTTGTCGATCTGGATGCCCTTTTGTATTCCCAGGATGTTGTAACCGGTTTGAGCCGTGTCAGCCAGCCCGGTTGGCGGGGGGAAGGTGGGCGGGAATTCTACGTCGTAGCGCAGTCCGTAGTTGAGCGTGAGATTGCTGTTCACGCGCCAGGAATCCTGCCAAAATAATCCCAGCGGCTTGTTGGAGAAGGAGTCGGTGGGATTGCCGAGACCTTGAACGAAGCCGGACGGTATGCCAAGGCCATAGGCCTGCACTGCGTTGAAGGAGGGGACGCCTGGAAGCAGGGCATCGCTGCCGAAGTCGAACAACCCGCCATAATTTACCGTGAAGGTGGCTTGGATCGGGATGTAGTTGAAGTCCGCGCCGAATTTGGTGTTGTGCCTTCCGATGGTCCATGAGAAATTGTCGGTGAACTGGTAGCGTTTTTCGACGCGTTGCTCGTAGGAGTAGGGCTCGCGGCCGAAATACGCGTAACCGACAATGTCCACAGCCGGGTCGTTGCCGCTCGCGGTCTGAGTGTTGTAGTAGTAAGACAAGCCGCGGCGCGCGAACTGGAAACGGAATTCATTCACTTTATTGGCGCCGATCGTCCAGGTATCCTGCGCGACTCCCGCCACGTCGCGATACGTCTGTTCGGAAGTGCGCGAGTACGCGTTCTGCCCGAAAGGCTGATCCTCGCCGTTGACCTCGATGCCTGTGACCGTGCTCGGGCTGACATTGGCGCGCAGGGTCAAGCGATTGTTGGTGTTCACATTGTGGTCGATGCGAAGCGAGTAGAGGCTGGTTCCTTCAAAGACGGGGAAATTGCCGGCTTGCGAGGCTAGCGTCTGATAGGACGCAGGCAGTCCGGTGCAATAGGCAGAGAATCCAGCCGCAAAGGCAAAAGAGGGATTGCAGGAGCTAGGAAACTGCTGCAACCCGGCGGGAACCAAGCTGGCGGGAAGAGCAGCGAACCAGGAGGGATAGCTCCCGTTCAAAGCGATACCTGAAGAGGCGCCAACCATGAAGGCATAAAGCTGCAACGAGGGAACAGGGAATTCGTTGGCGGACAGGAAGGCTGCCTGACCGTTCGGACCACTCGTGGCCAGAATGTCCGGAAAGGTTCCCGTTAGCGCGCCAAAGATTGGCGAGACGTTGACGTTTGTCAGCCCGTAATACGAGGCAAACGCTGGATTGGCCGCCGTGGGAAGCGAGGAGAATCCGGTCTCATGCCGGCGAGTGACTTCATAGGAGAAGTAATAGTAAGTTTTGTCCTTCTTGATCGGACCACCGAACGCCGCGCCTGCCTGCACCCGCGTGTACGCGGGATTGGAAACCGTGCTGAATGGATTCACCGCCTGGAAGTTGCGGTTGCGCAGGAATCCGTACACGTCGCCGTGGAAGTCGTTCGATCCAGAGCGGGTGATGATATTTACGACTCCGCCGGCGGCGCGGCCATACTCGGGCGCGTAGCCGTTGGTGATGATCTGAAACTCCTGCACCGCCTCTTGTGAAACAGTGGAGCGCACGCCGTTCACGGAATTGTCAGTGGCGTCGGCGCCGTCCACGTTCACCAGATTCGAGCGCGCGCGCTGGCCGCTCATGTTTAGTCCGGAGGTCGGCGCGGCGCCCGTGTTCGGGGCGTTGTCGCGTACCACCTGCGAATCCGTCAGCGTGAAATTAATGTAGTTGCGGCCATTGATGGGAAGATTGTCGATGCGGCGCTGACCAATCGTGTCGGTGGTCGAAGTGCGCGAGGTCTCGACCAGATCCGCCTGAGAAGTTACCTCCACCACTTGCTTGCCGCTGGCGACCGCCAACGCGACCGGAAGATCTACCAGCCCGCCGACCGTGATGCTTACATCCCTGGCTTCGGCCTTGCCGAAACCTGGCGCGGCCACGGCAATGGTGTACGTTCCCGGTGGCAGCAGCCGAACGCTGTAGCCGCCCTGGCCGTCGCCGGTGGCCGTGCGCTCCAGACCCTTGGCAACATCACTCACCGTGACCGTCGCGTTGATCACAAATTTTCCCTGGGCATCCTTCACGGTGACATGCAAGTCGCCCGTAGCGACGCCGCCCTGGCCGAAGGCGACGGAAGAAAGCAACAGGATCAACAGTGAGATTGAGAGGGCGAAAATTTTCAGGTTGCGGATCTTTTTGCTGCGGCTCTTTGTGCTGCGGATCATAGAGTCTCCCTTGAGTCCGCCAACTCCAGAGTGGCGGCAGAAACAACTCCCACGACTGCAGGCCAGGCTGCGCACGACAGGCACAAAATTTCAGGGGCTGGCAGGTTCCCGCTGGTTTTTACACCAGAATGGCTGACGAAAACAAGTGAGGAATAACGAGGGGTGGTGCACAAGTTACCCCGGCGTTGTTATGAGCACAGCAACGCCGGATGCGAGCTTGGCACTAACACAGCCACGCTGTCTGTGATTTGAGTCACACTAGAGCAATGCCGACAGCCGAACCGGGACAGCGGGATTCTGCAACCGGCCCAGCAACATCGCCGCGCCGTTCAGTTGCTCGTAACGTTCGATCACCCGTACCGCAGCGAACCCGGAGTAAGGCCAGGCCAATGCCAGGTAAATGCGGGCGAGCGCAACCATTGTATTGCGGCGGAGCAGCAGCGCGTCATTCACCAGTTGCTGCGCGGCCCCGGCCATCTGCGGATCGCCGCTGGCGAGAGCGGCTTCGCCCACGCGCACCAGCACAGCCGCATTGCTGCTCGCCATAAGGACGTATGCCTCCATGGCGCGCAAGCGCTCACGACGCACTATGCGGAACTGAGCGGCCGGCAAACGCCGTTGAAGATAATTGTCCTCGGCAGGGTCGATCAGATTGCGGAACGCTTCGATGTCGATGGGACGGATCGCGACGGCCAAGTTGGCGCGTCGCTTGGCCTGCAGGTTTTGCGTTACAGCGACGCTCAATATGAATGCGAGCGCAAGAACAGCGGCGATAACAAGAACAATAGCCAGAGTCATTGTTGTAGTAGACGCTCCAGTTCCCGGTTCCAGATGTCGAGATTATTCTCGGGCAAGAGAACCGCAGACGTAGTGGCACTCTTCTGGGGGACGAGGAGGTAGTAACACCAAATCAGAACACAAAACTGGAAGGCGGCCATTATGGCAAAGTCAAGGAGATAGCTCTTCTGACCAAAGAGCCAATCGGCCATGAGGCCCCAATAGGCCAGATGAGCGGAGGCAGCGATACCAAAGCCCAGGGTTATTCCAAAAACTGATCTTCTCCAGTTCAGACGAAAGTGAGCGGCGAAAACGAAAAGAAAAAGAATCAGTCCGCATTGAACCACGCTCACGCTTCGCGCCAGGATGCGCGTGGCGGAAATGAGCCAGAAGGCCGTTGGACTGGCGTAGGCGGCGATGATCGTCGCTGTGAATATGAGAACGATGCCAACGCCGCTGATTAGTAATCTCGCCATTCGGCCAAGCGAAGGGTACCGACGCAGGAGATGAATGGAAACTTCGCCGACAACGGCGAATTTTATCATTCCTTCAACGATCAGGAAGGAAAGGTAACTCCACCAATAGATCTTGTCCGAGAAGACAGACGGGCTAATGTCAATTGCATAGATCGTTCCCCCTCCCGCAGCCTCAAAAACGGCGTAGCAGAAGAAAGCAGGGAACTCCCGGTGCAGCCCCCGCTTCCACATCAGGAAAGCAAGAACCGCGAGGAAGACACAGGGTGCAACCCACAAGTAGTGCCACAAGAGTGAATGAGGCTGCAACATGGCCGCGGAGGGTCACTATAGCGCGCTGAACGCCCGCCAGCAACATCGTTGTGGGCCGTGTCCGTTTTTCGTAACTTCCCGTTAACCTGCTACGGCCGGCAGGAAACCGCTCCGGAACAGTTGCCGCCGCCACCACCGCCATCGGCATGCGCCACGGTTGGAACCACTAGCGTATTGAGTAACAACACAGCGGCTGCGACGGCGAGTAGGATACGTTTCACGGTTGTTTTCTCCTTGTTTTGGAAAAGCGAACCGTGATATTTTCATAGCCTGTTCCTGGCGGGAAGATGACGCCAGACCATTGGCTTGTTCGGAATTCGTAACAAGATGACGCTGAAATCCGCTCTGCAAGATCTGCGAGAAACCACGCTGGCCGCCGTTTCGGGGCTGTTGGCAAAACTCGCTTATCTGGGTTCTCTACGGCGCGAAAGCGGATACCTGCATTGGGGTATGTCGCTGGTGCACGGGGAGGAAGCGTCAAACCGCGCGCTGAAAGCGGCTCACACCGAAGTTTTGTCGACTGTGCTGCGGACCCCGATCGCAGACCTGGTGGAGGATTTGAACGAGTCGAGCCAAGGCAGCCAGCAACCCGCAGGCGCGTACGTCGAAAGTATACGCGAACAGTTCAGCGACCTGCTCCCCTCACCGCAGGACACCGCATCTGCGCGCCATCTTAATTCAGTGCTGATTGCGCTTTCGAGCCTGGAGAAGACCCAAGAGCGTGCCACTCCGTCAGCTTCATTGCAACCCCAACCACCTGTCCGATAATCTCGGCTTCCTGGGGATGGCGCAGAATCCGAACCGGCACGGGCGACAAAGGATGCGGCTGCAAAACCACGTCATCCTTGCGCATGCTGCACCAGCAGCAAGTATGTCCGTCGCGGGTTTCCACAAAATAGATGGGACGTTCGTACTCCGACCGCCACAATCCTTCCACTACCTTATTCTTTGCTTCGTCAACCTGAATAAAGCTGCCCGGGGGAAGAATCGGGTACATGGTTAAATCCTGGTGGCCGATGTAGCCGTAAGTGAAATCACTCTGGGCGAACTGGGCCAGATATGCTAAAGGCACAAGTCCCCACTGCTCAACCATGCGGCCCAAATTGCTGGTTCGTTGCTGATCAAAGCCGGGATCCATGCGGACGGGCATCTGCACAGAGGAGAGTCCGGCGATAGCTTCGGAGACGTGCGATCGTGGCGGAGAAATGAGCCCGAGATCGGCTGCCATATTGTTCATATCGACCCCGTACCAATTTAACAATTCTCGCAGATCACGACGGTAAATCACCGCCAGCGTGTAAAGCCGGAAGATGCTGGGTAAAACGTTCTTGGTCTCGATGTCCGACAAACGGCTGGGAGGAATAGAAAACTCTTCGTTGCGATATTTTTCCGCCAGGCGCGCGCTGGAAGTCTCGATGTCGCGCATGGTTAAGCCCAGTTTCTCGCGCAGGGTGCGAAGGCTCTTACCGGCCGGGAGCATGACACGCCTCCATAACAAGTGCTCGACATCATAGCAGGGGCGCGGCATTTCGTGTCATCAATTGTGCAAGAATTCTTGATGGAAATTTTTGTTACGAATCCCGAACAGACTTCGCCCCGCGTCCTGCCTAGCGAAATGCTGATATCGCGCCCCAAAGCAGCCAGTCGCTCTGTTGGCAACGCCTGCTCGTACTTGCCGTGCTTGTTCGGATTTCGTAACAACCCCGGCAGAAAACTGCAAAATCCACTCCCCGCCTGATCGTTGACCGTTGAAAATCTCCACCCTACTCCCTCTACCCAGCCATCTCACCCGTCCTCGAAGGCGATCGCTGCCATGACATTTGTCACGTTCCAAACGTGATGAACGGCACTGGTGCTGCGCCCCAGGCTCCGCGATGATGCAGTTACCGGTGGATTGATCGACCGGCAAAGCAAGCGAAAGCGATAACAGAGAGGGTCCTATGATCGCGACTCTGGAAGAAACGCAAAATCAGCAGCATGCAAGTGCCCGCACTGTCGTGGCCAGTCTGGAAGCTGTCAGCAAGAACTATGGAGAAGTGCGCGCCTTGCGGAACGTAAATTTCACCGTGCGGGCTGGACAAGTGGTCGCGCTGCTCGGCCCAAACGGCGCCGGCAAAACCACCGCCGTTAAGCTGTTGCTGGGCCTGCTGGATCCGAACTCCGGTAAGACCCGCGTGTTCGGCGGAGATCCTACCAATCCCCAGAATCGCCTGCGCACCGGCGCCATGCTGCAGGTGGGACGCGTGCCGGAGACTCTGCGCGTGCGCGAACACATCGATTTGTTCTCCACCTATTACCCGAAGCCGCTGCCCCTCGAGGAAGTGCTGGCTGTAGCGGGTCTGGAGAAATTGCGCGACCGCAAGTTCGGCGATCTCTCCGGTGGACAGAGACAGCGAACTTTGTTTGCCTTGGCCATCTGCGGCGATCCCGATCTGTTGTTTCTCGATGAGCCCACCGCCGGACTCGATGTCGAAGCCCGCCGCGCGCTCTGGGAACAAATCCGCCGCCTGATCGATCGCGGAAAAACCGTCCTCCTCACCACCCACTACCTGGAGGAAGCCGACGCCTTGGCCGATCGCATCGCTGTCATTAATAAGGGCGAGATCATCGCGGAAGGCACGCCGGCGGAGATCAAAGCGCAGACTGGCGGCAAACGCATTCGCTGTATCACCGCGCTCAGCTTGGCCGGCCTCCTGCAAATTCCCGGCGTTACCAGCGCGAAGCAAGATCGCGATGCGGTTGAGATTCATGCGCGCGAAGCCGAGCCGGTCGTCCGCGCTTTGCTCGCGCGCGACCCGTCACTCTCCGGGCTCGAGGTCACCAGCGCAGGCTTAGAAGAAGCGTTCCTGGCTCTTACTCAGGACAACGGCGAATATGCCAATCGACAAAACTGATTTAATTCACGAGGAATAACGACCAGCGAGGAAAATATCATGAGCACAGCCGCAGCGGTTCTGAACCATACACAAATCGAGCGCTCCCCGAGCCACACTGTCACCATCTACCTGAAGGAAACGAAGTATGAGTTCCTGAAGAGCCTGCGCCTGCGCGTGTATACGTTGTCGCTGATCAGCTTTCCCTCGATGTTCTACATCCTTTTCGGCCTCCTGCTAAATTCCAAGCAATCGATTGGCGGCACTCACTTTCCCACTTACCTGATCGCGACTTACGGCACGTTCGGGGTGATGGGAGCTTCGCTGTTCGGCACCGCCGCCGGCCTTGCCTCCGACCGCGGCTTGGGATGGCTGCAAGTGAAGCGCGCCAGCCCCATGCCGCCCTTCGCCTACTTTGTGGCCAAGGTTCTGGTGAGCATGGGCTTCAGCGCCGTGGTTGTGCTCCTCTTAATCCTGCTGGGTGTCAGCTTTGGTGGAGTTCGCATGCCGCTCGGAGAGTTGAGCGCGTTGGTGGCGACGCTGCTCGTGGGATCCATTCCATTTTCGGCCATGGGACTCGCACTCGGCTACTTTGCCGGCCCAAATTCAGCCCCCACTCTCATCAACCTGATTTATTTGCCCATGTCGTTCTGCAGCGGCTTGTGGGTGCCCTACATGTTTCTGCCCAAGTTCATGCAGCACGTTGCGCTGGCGCTCCCGCCCTATCACTTGGCACAACTGGCGCTGGGAAATGTGGGCGCGGGATTCCACCAGTCAACCGCAGCCCACTGGGAGGTTCTATTCGCCTTCACTCTGATCTGCCTTGGAGTAGCCCGCATCGGCTTCCAGCGCGACCAGGGCAAGCTGTATGGCTGACGCGAGATGATTGAAACGCTACTCGAGAAAATATTTGGGAACGCCGTTGCTTCGGAGGGTATGGGATCGGGAAGGGCACGGCTTCAGCCGTGCCGCGCAGAGCCAATAAAGACGAGGGCTTTAGCCCCTGAGGCCATGGCTCCGCAGCAACGCTTTTAGGAGGGATGCCATCGTGAAAACGCCATCGAGCAAATCCGCCGCCTCGTCACTCATTCTCATAGCGCTTGGCATGCTCGCGCTGTCTGGTGGTTCGCGCTGGCTCCTGGTGCTGATTCCCACCGCGGCCGCAGTCTGGTACGCAGCTATGAGAACAACATTGAGCAAGAGACGAAACTGACCGGGGATGGGCGATACTATACGAATTAGAAGAAGTATTAGTCGGCACAGAGCACCCGCGAATCACGCCACACGCGCGATGACCTTATGAGACTGATTCCCAAAAACAGCGAATATACCTGGGCGCTCTACTCCGTCCTGTACTTCGGCTTCTTCTTTATCGATCCCATCCTGAGCCACGCCAGTGCGCGGGTGTGGTTCGTCACTTTGCTCGCAACCGTCGTCTTTATGTTCCTGTATTTCGGTCTCTTCTGGGTGAGCAGAACCCAGGCCCTGTTCCACCTTGCGGCCATGGTTCTCCTCGGCGTGGCCTTTGCCAAGTACAACGGCGGAGCAACCACCTTCTTCATCTTCGCCGCGGCCAGCGGTCCGTTCGTTGTGGAGAGCGAGGTCGACGGTTTCAAAGTTTTGTTCGGCATCGAGGCAGCCGCCGTTCTGACTTGGTGGGCTTTCCACCTTAACGGCTGGTTCCTGTTGTTCGCCGGCGGTCTTTCCTTCGTGATTGGCATCAGCAACATCCATTTTGCCCAGCGCAATCGCACGAATAGGAAGTTGATCCGCGCGCAGGACGAAATCGAGCACCTCGCCAAAGTAGCTGAGCGTGAGCGCATCGCCCGCGACCTGCACGACGTGCTCGGCCACACCCTGTCAGTGATCATCCTGAAATCCGAACTCGCCGGAAAATTGATGGACCGCGATCCGCAGCGCGCCGGCAACGAAATCCGCGAGGTCGAGCAGATCTCGCGCCAGGCTCTGTCGGAGGTTCGCGACGCCATCCGCGGCTATCGTTCTCAAGGACTCGAAGCCGAACTCGCGCAAGCCAAATCCACGCTGGAAACTGCAGGCGTCGCCGTCAAATACGAAACCGTCCGGGTCCCGCTCCCGGCATTACAGGAGGGCGTTCTGTCGATGGCGGTGCGCGAAGCTGTCACTAATGTAGTGCGCCACGCTCACGCGCACACCTGCTCCTTGCGCCTGGAACAGCGCAACGGATCCTGCCGCCTCGAAATCGAAGACGACGGCCGCGGCGGCTCTTCGCACGAAGGCAACGGATTGCGCGGAATGCGCGAGCGCGTAGAGATGCTGGGCGGAACTCTCACTCGCGACTCCCAGGCCGGCACCAGGCTCACCATCACCCTCCCGCTCAAAGAAATCGCGCCGACAACCGAGGACTGCAAGAATTGAATCCCACCGCAAAAGACGGCCGCAAAACCATTCGGGTAGTCCTCGCCGAAGATCAGGGCATGGTTCTCGGCGCGCTCGCCGCGCTGCTCGAGATCGAAGGCGACATTTCAGTCGTGGCTCAGGTGCGCGATGGCAAGCAGGCGCTCCAAGCCGTTCTCGCTCACAGGCCTGACGTCCTCATCACCGACATCGAGATGCCGTTCATGACCGGACTCGACACCGCTGCCGAACTGAAACGCCGCCACACTGGAACGCGCGTAATCATCCTCACCACGTTCGCGCGCGCCGGTTACCTCCGCCGCGCCATGGAAGCCGGAGCCTTAGGCTATCTGTTGAAAGACATGCGCGCCGAAGAACTGGCCGACGCTGTGCGCCGCGTGCAGCAGGGCTTGCGCGTCATTCATCCCGATCTGGCCACAGAAGCCTGGGGAGAAATGGACCCGCTCACCGATCGCGAACGCCAGGTCCTCCGCCTCGCTGGCGAAGGCATGCAGAGCGGAGACATCGCCGCCGAGCTAGGCCTGTCCGAAGGCACAGTCCGCAACTATCTGTCCGAAGCCATCAGCAAAATGGGCGCCAGCAACCGTGTAGAAGCCTCCAGAATGGCCCGCACCAAAGGCTGGCTATAGAAAAGCTCGTGTGGAGCGGACACTTCCTTCGACAAGCTCAGAGCAGGCTCTGTCCGCTTGCCTGCAGCGGAACAACTTCGTTCTTCAGTCAAAGCTCACTGTTTCAAATCAGCGGGCCAGTTGGTAATCAGGGTGAGCGGTTCGGTGATGGATTGCGGCAGAACGGTATTCATCACGAATTTCTTGCCGTCGGCGGAAACGGTGTAAGCCCCGTTGGCAGCGCTCACGGTAGTGGCTTTGAACAGGGCGTGGGGCGTGCCCAGTTGCAGGCTGGCGCCATCCTGGTTAACGTCCACAGCCATGATCTGCCCGTCAGTCGAAAAGAAGAAAAGTTCCTTACCGTTGCTGCAACTGGGAGATAATCTTGGCTTCACGTTCGAAGCGGGCGCGCAGTTCTGTGCTAGCCACCAGTTGCGCGTTCAATACTTTGATCGCAACTGTGCGTTCGAGTCGCGTGTCGCGAGCGCGATATACTTCGCCCATACCACCCGCGCCGAGCGGCGATTCGATTTCATAGGGCCCAAGTCTGGTGCCAGAGGTCAGAGCCATGCGTGGGCGCAATTATAGCCTGAACGGCTCATTGAAGCAGACTTGACGATTCTGCAAGGATTGCTCGCGGTTTTAAGCAGTCCGCTGCTCAACCTCACGGTCCATCGCTATGCTCTGGGGGCGCGTGAGCACGCCGGAAGCGGGTTTAGTCCAGCGCTCCTTTAATTTCAGAAACCGTTCCTCAAAGTATTTTCGCGACAAGAAGGCGGCACCAACTGCGATTCCCATGCTGACTAAGAAGCGCATGAACAAAGGCCCGATGCTGCTCAAGACGTGCGGGTAATACCCTGGAAAAAGGCGGATGATCCAGTGATCGGCAAAATCAAAAGCCAGCATGTGAAACAGATAGAGTCCGTAACTGATTTCGCCAAACCACCGCAACCAGCGCAACTGCACCATCCACTTGAAGCGACTGGTTCCGGCCATGAGGGTGAAACCCAGGATGCCCGCACAGAAGAGGTTCACCGCCGTGTTCCGGAATACGGCGCCCGTAAATGTAACTCCACGCCAGATCCCAAATGGCGTTCCCAGGACGAACCCGGCAACGGCGGCAGAAATGCAGACGATGGAGAATTTCCGCATCGGGATGCGCTCCGCCAACCAGCCCCGGCTTAGCGCTGCCAACAGAGCGCCAATCGCCAGGCCGTCGGCCGCTAGCCACGTATAGCCCACATTGGCGCTCCCGTTGAGCCAGTATGCTATCGCCCGAAGCAGAGGAGATAGGAGGAAAATCCCTAGTGCGCACCACCCTAGGGCTCGACGCGAAAGCCAGCGGACCACGGCGGGCCATAACAGGTAAAAGTGCTCTTCCACCGCCAGCGACCATAACGCCCCGTACTGCCCAGGCACGCCGAAAAGGTTGGTCACGTTGGCGAGATACAGGAAGCTGAGGGCCACGAAGGGCCAACCCACCTTACGATGCGCCAGCCACCCGGTTCGCGGCAACACGAGGAGCAGCAGAAGAAGCAGGTAAAACGCGGGTAAGATTCGCAGTGCTCTGCGGATATAAAACCGTCGGTAGTACTGCGGTTTCGGCTTGCTATCGAGCAGAATCCCGGTTATCAAAAATCCAGAGAGAACAAAGAACAGGTAAACGCCCGTCCACCCTCCCAAACACGCGGTGAAGAATACACGTTCGGGCACCGAGAGTTGAGACCACACAACGCTAGGAGAGTCGAACCCGTGGAAAAACAAGACGAGCAGAATCGCTACCCCACGCAGGGAGTCCAATTCCGGCATAACCGGGCGGATCAGGTTCTCAGTAGCAGTTCTTACGCCCAGACTCATTGAGTTGCGCCAAATGTAGATGCCCTGAAGGTTCTCTGTCAAATGAACCAAGCCATTCAATGCACAACCGTTGTAGCATCGCCATTTCACTCATACCCAAAATTGACTCCTCCTGGATAGTTGGTCGAGTATTCGGAAACTGACCCACCACTCAGGCCCATTCCCGATTGACAGCCGTCTGGGGCATTCCTATACTTCTCCACGCCGCAAATGCCCGTCCGGGAGGATTCCTATGAAACGCCTGCTGCTTGTCTTTCTGATTACTGCCTCCGCAACCATCGGCTACTCACAACAACGTTCGACCATTCAGCCACCCACACTCACGCCGCAAACCAGCGGCACCACACAGTTGCTGATCGCCGTCAGCCCGGTGAGTTCACAAATCGTCTGGGCAGCCGGAACCGGCGGCACCTACGTCGTCACCATTGACGGCGGAAACACCTGGAGAGCCGGAGTCGTCCCGGGAACCGACCAGTTGCAATTCCGCGCTGTCCACGGCGTAAGCGATAAGGTCGCCTATTTAATGTCGATTGGAAATGATCCTGACCAGTTTCGCATCTACAAAACCACCGACGGCGGAGCAACCTGGGAACTGCAGTTCAAAAATGAGGCCACGAGCGCATTCTATGACTGTTTCGCATTCTGGACTCCGAACCGCGGCATCACGCACAGCGATTCGGTGCATGGGCATTTTCCCGATCTCCGCACCACCGATGGAACGACCTGGGAATCAATCGGCGCCAACATGCCTCCCGCATTGCCCGGCGAAGCCTCATTCGCCGCCAGCGGAACCTGCATCACCAGCCAGGGAGAAGACAATGCCTGGATAGCCACTGGTGGCTCAACCACCGCAAGGATCCTGGCCACCACCGATGGAGGCGACACCTGGAACGCCTATGACACCCCGCTGGGGAGTTCGCCGAGCGCGGGCGCAATCTCAGTCGCCTTCCGCGATGCGTCGCATGGCATCGTGGGCGGCGGCGACCTTTCGTCGAACGATCATGCCGAGACGGCAACCTCGAGCGATGGCGGTCAAACTTGGACTCTCACCAACACGCCTCCCACGCCGGGAGCCGTCTTCTGCCTCGCCTATGCCAGCGGTCTAGGCAGTAGCGACCCCGCCTACGACCGTACCGTCGTGGTCACCGCCGAGACCGAGCCGAACTACGACTCCGGCTCCGCGGTCTGGACTCCGGATGAGGGAACCACCTGGTTGAGTCTGCCCAACGTGAGCGGCTATTGGGCGGTAGCTTTTGCAAATCCGCAAGCGGGCTGGTTCGTAGGCAACAACGGTCAGATCCTGAAGATCAGCTTCTAACGCGCATGTGGTGCAGCCCATGTGGTAGCGGGCGCCTCGCCCGCGTGCGTGCAGCGGAGAGACTCAGTTCTTCCAGGGCATGAGCGATCAAGCGGGCAATAGGCGACCAGCACACAACAACATTTAGGCGGAGATCCTACGTCGCAGCCCCAGCCAGCGGCAGCCACACCTGAAACCGCGTGTCTCCGGGCTTGGAGTTAACCTGAATATTTCCCCGATGTTTCTTCACAATGCGCTGCACCGTATCCAGCCCAAGCCCAGTACCTTCCCCGACTCCTTTGGTCGTGAAAAAAGGCTCATAGATATGGGGAAGCACTTCGTCGGGAATTCCTGGACCGTTGTCGCCAATCTCAACCACTACGCAACCGTCGTCGCGGTAAGTTCGCACGCGAAGCTCGCCCTTCCCGCGCATCGCATCAATGGCGTTGTCGATAATGTTGGTCCAGACCTGGTTGAGTTCGCTGCCGAACGAATTCACCAGAAGCGGAACCGGCTGGTAATCGCGCTGCACCACCACTCCTTGTTTCAGCTTGTGATTCAAAATGGTGAGCGTGGTTTCCAGGCTCTTTACAACGTCGACGTTTTGCACTGGCGCCTGATCCATGTGAGTGTATTCCTTGATCGCGCACACCAGGTCCGATATGCGCGAGGTGCTGCTCTCGATTTCGTGCACCAGCGTCGCAATCTCCACTGACGCCAAGATTCTGACCAGCGCGGCTCGAGCAGTCTCAGGCGCAAGGTTCGCAAACAACGATTCGACCACCTCCGGCTTGATATTTCGGCGCGCCAGTCCAGCCGCCAGCATCCACAAATCGTTCTGCCCGTGGCTGCGCAGCAAAGAATCGATCTGCTCTTCCAGGTCGCTCTGGGTCAGCGGATCCGGTGGAACCACATCCTGTTGCGTAAACGAAGCCTCCAGTTTTTCGATCTCCGCTTTCTGCGCCGGCGTCAGATCGCGCTTTCCCAGTTCCTGGCTCGCGTCCCTGATTTTCTTCAACATGTGTCGCAATTGGCTGGCTGCGCGCTTCGCCGCCGAAGCGGGATTGTTGAGTTCATGCGCCAGTCCAGCCGAAAGTTTTCCCAGCGAGGCCAACCGGTCCTGCTGCTGTTCGAGGCGCGTGACTTCGCGAATCCGGTCTGACATCAGCCCCACTAAACGCTGGGTCAGCTCCGGCATTCTCTGAATAAGCTGTGGAAACAATGACGCAGGAAATCGCAGGATGCGGCTGTCCGTCAGCGCCCGCCCGCTTACCGTAAACGTCTTCATCCGCGAAAATGGCAGGATTCCCGTAACGTCTCCCGGCTCCAGGTCAAAGATGAAGGTCTCACCGCTGAGTTCGCCTCGCCCTTGCAGTCGCCCTTCAAGAATCACAAACATGGCATCGGCGGGAGTCCCTTGCTGCGAATAGATATCACCCGCTTTGGGAGTCAGTTCTTGCGCCTGGCTGATGAACCAGTCCAGCTGATCGTCGGGCAAATCAGCGAAGACTGGCACGCGACGTAGTTCAGATTTTTCGACCATTTATACCTTGCTCAAATATTGATGGATAAACTGCACCGCCACCGATCCTTCCCCAACTCCAGAAGCCACGCGCTTGATGGAACCATGCCGCACATCGCCCACAGAAAAGATGCCGGGAATGTTGGTCTCGAGCAGGAACGGATCACGGTCGAGCGTCCATCCCTTCGGGCGCTGCCCGTCACGGATAAGATCAGGACCGGTCAACAGGAAACCGCGCTCGTCGCGCTCGACCAGATCCGCCAGCCAATCGGTCCGCGGCAGCGCTCCAATAAAAATAAACATCGCGCTCGCCGGCACGCGCTCAGTCTTGCCGGTATCCGAGCAGAGCACCGAAATCTCTTCCAGATGCGATTCGCCGTGCGCCTCAATCACGCTGGCATGTGTCCACAACTGAATGTTCGGCGTCTCTTTGATCTGGTCGATCAGGTATTGCGACATGGTGCTGGCCAGCGATTCGCCGCGCACCAGAATAATGACGCGCTCCGCATATTTCGCGAAGTGCATGGCCGCCTGCCCCGCCGAGTTCGCCCCGCCCACCACATACACAACCTCGCCCTTGCACGACAGAGCCTCGGTCGCGCCGCCGCCATAGTAAATCCCCGCACCCTGCAACCGGTCCACGCCCGGAGCGTCCAGCCGCCGCCACTGCACCCCCGTCGCAATCATCAGCGCGTGACACGAAATCTCGCTTCCATCCGCCAGCTTGATAATGCGGTAAGGCCCTTCCGTGCGCGCGCCCACAACTTCCTGCGACAGGATTTCCACGCCAAAACGCTGCGCCTGCGCCACGGCGCGCCGCGCCAGATCGCCCCCGCTGAGCCCGGTCGGAAATCCCAGATAATTCTCAATGCGCGAACTCATTCCCGCCTGGCCGCCGGGTGCTTCCCGCTCGATCATCACGGTGTGCAGACCTTCCGAAGCTCCATAAACCGCAGCAGCCAAACCCGCCGGTCCTCCGCCAACAATCGCCAGATCATAGAAGTCGGTCTGCGCACGCGTGCGCAAACCAACTTTCTGCGCCACATCCGCGGGCACTCCCTCAAGCAGCTTCGTCCCATCGGGAAAGAGCACCACCGGCAAATTCGCCGCTTCCGGTCCCAGAGCTTCAAGCAACCGTTTGGTTTCCGGATCATTGGCGGAAGCTTCGACGTCAGTCCATTGATAAGGGACGCGATTGCGCGCCAGAAAATCCCGCAACTCATACGCTCGCGGCGACCAGCGCGTACCCAGCACGCGGATCCCCTGAAATGGCGTACGGAACGAAGCCTGCCAGTCATCCAGCAAGTCATCCAGTTGCGGATACAAGTGCTCCGCCGGAGGATCCCACGGCTTCAGGAAAAAATAATTGATGCTGGCCTGATTGATGGCGCTGATCGCGGCATTGGTATCCGCATAAGCAGTAAGTAGTGCCCGCTTCGCCGTGGGAAAGATTCCCATTGCCTGTTGCAGGAATTCCACGCCATCCATGCGCGGCATGCGCTGGTCGGCCAGCAGCAACGCCACGCTGTCATTGCGCAGCTTCAACTGCTTCAGCAGGTCGAGCGCCCCCTCGGGCGAATCGCTGCCGATCACCCGATATTCAGCCCCGTATTGCGAGCGCAGATCGCGCTCAATCGCCCGCAAAACATCCGAGTCGTCATCCACGCTAAGCAAAATGGGTTTAGGCATGCTCGATCCGGCGTCCGGGTAAAGAGACGATCAGCTTACCGGCTGAAGTAGGTTAGATACAGAAGGGTGCCTTAAGGTCGCGCAATTCCTGTAATCAGCCCGGGTGGGATAGATGGGCACGGCAGAAAGAAGGTTACGGTTTTCATGATTCGAGAATACCTGTTATAGAACACGCCATTTCACTCAATGGCGCGCTACCGCTCTACATAGCCTTCCAGAATTGAAAGCTTGCGAGTGGCAAACATTTGCCTGATCTCGTCAATCGAGTAGGATGACCTGCCTTGGGGGTGCTCGATTTTGGTGGTATACGGCGTAGTCATCGAGTTGCCGTCGTAGAGGTTGTATCCATCATGTCCTGCTCCAACGATGGCAATCGCATGCCCGGTTTCGTTATCGACAGCGGTAGCCGCCCAATTCGGCAAACCCCTAAGTTCTGCAATTTTCATAGTGGCTGGACGAGTCATTCTTAAACAAGCTGCCCCTGCACGTCAATTGATGTAACCAGGTCTCTACGCCCATTGAGAGGCGGCGGATGCCGGAAACCAGAAGCCGTGCCAGAGCTGAAGTCGCTCGCGGGAAGCTGGAAGTTTCACGCAGGCTTGCTCACGCGGCACTCCACATCTTACAAAGCTCCGCGCTCAATCCCAGCCTCCTCTTTCTTCACACTCTTAAAAGCCCAAGCCATGCGCGGCGTATTGTGCGCGATCCCAAACTGCCCGGCCGCATTCAGCACAATAATCCCGCCATGCCCATTCAGCCGCTGCTTCAGATAGTTCATCGCTTCCTGCGCCGCCCACTCCGGAAGATTCCCCGCCGCCACGCGGTCGGCCGTCCACTTCGCCAGCACCAGCTTCATAATCGGTTCGCCCCAGCCAGTAGTCGAGACCGCCGCGCTCAAATTATCCGCGTAGCAACCGCACCCAATCAGTGACGAATCCCCCAGCCGTCCCGGAGCCTTGTTCAAAGTTCCTCCGGTCGAAGTGGCCGCAGCAATGTTGCCCGAGTGATCGAGCGCGACCGCGCCCACCGTATCGTGCGAAATCTCCGGCGCGAACATCTCGCTTCCGGGCGGGTGCCCCATTTCTCGCGCGTCTTTTGCGCGAGAAGTGGGGTCTTTCGCTTCCTCCTGATACTTTCGTAGCCGTTCCACCTCGCGCGGAATCACCAACTCCTCATTCCTGCACAACTCCACCCCATGCTCCCCCGCAAACCGCTCCGCCCCCTCGCCCACAAAATACACATGCGGACTCTCACTCAAAATCTTCCGCGCCGCCCGCACCGGATTCCGCACCCGCTCCACGCACCCCACTCCCCCAGCCCGCAAAGTCGAGCCGTCCATGATCAGCGCGTCCATCTGCACGCGTCTGTCGCGGTTCAGAAAACTCCCCCGCCCCGCATCGAACGTCTCGTCGTCTTCCATAACCACGACCGCTTCCTCAATCGCATCCAGAGCCGCGCCGCCAGCATCCAGCACGCGCCATCCCGCGGCCAGCGCGTTCCGCACGCCACGCAGGTGCGCCTCCACCATGTCATCCGGCATGGCCCAAGCTCCGCCATGAACCACCAAAACAGGATCAGTAGGCAAGAGAATAGCAAAACGACCGACTAGTCTAGCATCGCGCCCCAGGTATGCGATGGAGCGCTGCACCACATGCAGTTTCGTGCAGGCTGGCAAGCCCTTGGTAAGCAGAAGCAGGAGGGTCGAGCTCTGGAGGGCGAAAAAGTTCTCATGCGGCCTCTTCAGCCCCGTCGCCGCATTTAACCGCGGCGAGAGCCTGTAGCTGCTCGCTCACACTCCCACTGTCTGCGCACTCGGTTTCGCCGCCAGCAACTGCCGCAAAACATACTGCAAAATTCCGCCATTGGCGTAATAGAGCGCTTCCTGCGGAGTATCGATGCGTACCAGAGCGTCGAACTCTACGACGCCGCTCTTGCCCTTAGCGCGAACTTTCACAGAACGCCCGGCAGCGAAGTGTTCGACCACATCGCAGATGCTGGTGATCTCGAATACTTCCTCGCCAGTCAGCTTGAGCGATTCGGCGTTCTGGCCTGCGGGAAACTGCAAGGGAAGGACTCCCATGCCGACCAGGTTCGAGCGGTGGATGCGCTCGTAGCTTTCGGCGATCACAGCGGAAACGCCCAGCAGGCGCGGGCCTTTGGCAGCCCAGTCGCGGGACGAGCCGGAGCCGTATTCTTTCCCGGCGAGAATAATAAGCGGTGTGCCCTCCCCGATATATTTCTGCGAGGCGTCGAAGATCGACATCTCCTGATTGGTGGGCAGGTGGCGGGTGAAGCCGCCTTCCACGTTGACCAGTTTGTTGCGCAGGCGGACGTTGGCGAAGGTGCCGCGCACCATGACTTCGTGGTTGCCGCGGCGCGAGCCGTAGGAGTTGAAGTCAGCGGGCTTAACTCCGTGCTCCTGCAGATATTTGCCGGCAGGGCTGTCCTTCTTGATCGAGCCCGCGGGCGAGATGTGGTCTGTGGTAACGCTGTCGCCTAACACTGCCAGCACGCGCGCGTTCTTGATCTCCTCAACCGGCGAAGGCTGCAGATTCATGCCATCGAAGTAGGGAGCGCGGCGGATGTAGGTGGAATCTTTCTCCCAGGCGTAGGTCTGGCCCTTGGGAACGTTGAGGCCGCGCCAGCGCTCATCGCCGGCGAAAACATCCGCGTAGCTCTTCGAAAACATCTGGGCGGTGACGGAGTGTTCGACGGCTTCATCGACCTCGCGCTGCGTGGGCCAGATATCAGCGAGATAAACCGGCTTGCCGTCTTTGCCCTTGCCGATAGCGTCTTTGCGGAGATCGGTATCGATGCGTCCGGCGAGCGCAAAAGCCACCACCAGCGGCGGCGACATTAAGTAGTTGGCGCGGACCTCCGAGTTGATGCGGCCCTCGAAGTTGCGATTGCCGGAAAGCACCGAGGCGACGACGAGATCCTTTTCGTCGATCGTCTTCGAAACTTCTTCCGGCAGCGGCCCGGAGTTTCCGATGCAAGTGGTGCAGCCGTAGCCGACGATGTGGAATTTCAACTTCTCAAGATAAGGGGTGAGACCGGCATTCTCCAGATAGTCGCGAACCACTTTCGATCCGGGCGCGAGCGAAGTCTTCACCCAGGGCGGAACTTGTAATCCTTTCTCGACGGCCTTCTTCGCCAGCAAGCCCGCGCCGACCATAACGGATGGGTTCGAAGTATTCGTGCAGGACGTGATGGCCGCTATGACAACGCTGCCGTGCTTTAGCGAGTTCTTCACGTTCGCGGGAACGTGTTCGTGCACGTTCGGATCTTCGATCCCGATGGCGCCGGGACTGCCGCCTTCCTGCTCCCAGCGCGCAGAGTTCGTGGCACTCGCGGTTTTCGCCGCGGACTTAGGTTTGATGAGCGAGGGCAGAGCCTTATTGAACGAGTCCGCCGCCTGCGACAGTACCACACGATCCTGCGGACGCTTCGGCCCGGCAAGGCTCGGCTCAACCGTCCCGAGATCGAGGGAGAGCAATTCGGAGTATTCCGCCTCAGGTGTCTTGTCGTCGTGGAAGAGTCCCTGCTCGCGGCAATAAGCTTCTACCAGAGCAATCTGCTCCGCGCTGCGCCCGCTGAGTTTCAAATATTTCAAACTCTCTTTGTCAACCGGGAAAATTCCGCAAGTGGCTCCGTACTCTGGCGACATGTTGGCGATGGTGGCGCGGTCGGCAAGCGGCAGATCGCGCAGCCCAGGCCCAAAGTACTCGACAAATTTTCCCACGACTCCGTGCTTGCGCAGCATCTCGGTAATAGTCAAAACGAGATCAGTAGCGGTAGCCCCTTCGCGCAAACGGCCAGTAAGCTTCACGCCAACCACCAGCGGAATCAACATCGAAACCGGCTGCCCCAGCATCGCAGCCTCGGCCTCAATCCCTCCCACACCCCATCCCAGCACCCCGAGCCCGTTGATCATCGTTGTATGACTGTCGGTTCCGACGAGGGTGTCGGGATAGGCGGTGTTTTTTCCGTCGGTGTTTTGGACGAAGACTACGCGGGCCAAGTATTCGAGATTGACCTGGTGGACTATGCCGGTGTCGGGGGGGACGATGGCGAGATTGCGGAATCCGGTTTGGCCCCAGCGGAGGAAGGAGTAGCGCTCTTTGTTACGCTGGAATTCCATCAGGGCGTTTACGTCGAAGGCGGTGGGGCTGCCGAATTCGTCTACCTGTACGGAGTGGTCGATCACTAGCTCCACCGGCTGGAGGGGATTGATCAGGGCTGGGTCGCCTCCCAGCTCTTTCATGGCGTCACGCATGGCGGCCAGATCTACGACGCAGGGGACTCCGGTGAAATCCTGGAGCAGCACGCGGCTGGGAGTGAAGGCGATCTCCTTGTCAGGCTTGGAATTTTTGTTCCAGGCGGCCATCGAGCGAATGTCTTCTTTCTTCACGTTGCGGCCATCTTCGGTGCGCAGAAGATTTTCGAGCAGGATGCGCAGCGAGAACGGCAGATGCTTGGTGGAGATGCCCTGCTTGTCGAGTGCGTCGAGGCGGTAGATTTCGTATTCCTTGTGGCCGACTTTAAGAGTAGAGCGGGAGTTGAAACTATTCAGCGACATGATGGCCTTCCTGATGAAAATAGATGCCGCGAGCGGCTGGCGCCGCAGGGCGGGCTGGAGCTAAGACCGGAACCTATCAGTTTAGCCGTTTTGGGGCGGATTGCGTAGGGGGAGAATGTCTGACGCACGATTTACGCGAAAGATCAAGAACCGTTAACCACGGGGGACACGGGGTCTCACAGGGTAGATCTCTAGGAGTTGAGAGTTGGTTGGTGGTTAGTTCAGTCCGATGCGGCGTTCGAGGTCCTGGAAGCGCGGATCGGAGCACAGGGTGTTCCAGGCTGGGTCGGCTTTTAGGCGGAGAAGGTTAAATTTGTGCCCCTTGTAAGCCTTTTCCAAATCTTGCAGCGCCTCTTCCTTGTTGCCCAAGGACACTGAGGCGCTTGCGGAAAGAAGCAACTCGAAATACAAACCCTTGCGCTGGCTGGTTACGATGAATTCCAGCAGCTTCCGGCGTCCACCGGCGGCATATACGGACTTAACCTGCTGCGCCAAATCCGAATTCCCGTTCAGTCGAAAAACCTCCGCCAACTCCTGGGCCCAGAGATCGTACATCCCTCTCTGTTCGTAGTATGGCGCTAGAACCCAGTGCACCGAAACAAAAGAAGGATCTGCGGCCAGGACTTTTTGGTATTGAGAAAAAGCCTGGTCGTACTGCCCGGCGAAGTAATGGGCGTAGCCGAGATCGGTATTGACGATGAGCGACAGGGGGTCGAGTTCCTGCGCCTGCTTCAGTTCGGCGATCGCTTCCTGAGGGCGCCCCAGGGGCGAGAGATAGAGATCGCCGTACCAGTGGTGGGCGGTGGCGTAGTTGGGATTCAGAGCCAGAGCGCGCTGGAATTCTTTCTCGGCTTCCTTCCAGTTCCAGTCCAGGATGTCAACCGCAGCCAGCGAAGTGTGGGCTTCCGCCAGATTGTCGTCCAGAGCCAGTGCCTTGAGGGCCGCTGCTTTGGCGCCAGCGGATGGATCTCCGTCGGCAAAGCTCAGCAGGACGTCGCTATCGGCCAAGCCAGCATATGCCAAGGCAAAGCTGGGATCTTTCGCGATGGCCTGGTTAAAGAACTTGACCGCTTCACGGAATGCCCCCGGGTTTCTCTGGCTCAACAGATAGCGGCCGTGGAGGTAGTCGTCGTAGGCTTCAGGATTTGCCAACTGCGCTTGTGCCAGGTCCGTCCGTTCTCCACCCTTCAGTTTGATCTTGATCTTCTCCGCGATGGTAGCCGCCACGTCGCGCTGCACGCTGAGCATGTCTTTGGCCTGCAATTCGTAGTTCTGCGCCCAAACGTGGGTCTGGTCGCTGACCTGGATCAGCTGGGCAGAGATTCTTGCCTGATTGCCTTCACGGCGGACGCTGCCTTCCAGAATATAGGTGACGCCGAGTTCGCGGCCGATCTGCGCGATATCCTCATTCGTGTTCTTGTACTTCATCGCGGAAGTGCGTGCGATGACGCCGAGAGCCTGAGGGTTGAGGCATCCGAGATCGGTGATCATTTCCTCGGTGAGACCGTCAACGAAATATTCCTGGGCCGAGTCTCCGCTGAGATTTACAAACGGCAAGACGGCCAGCATGATGCGTGCCGGCGGCGGATTTTGCGGGCGCGGAGATGTTGGGCGTGGGGATTCCCGGCCGATGAAATAAGTGACGCCAGCAGCGAGCAGGACTACGGCCGTGATGACGGCTGCGTATCTGGCCCAGGTGTGTTGTGGGCTAGGGAATACGACATCGGCTTCGCCTTCTGCAGCTGTGGTTAGACCGGACGGGGAATGACCGCTTCCGGGACGGCTCTGGAGCCAGCGCTCGATCTCTCCGGTGAAGGCATAGACCACTCCTCCCTTTTCTCCCGACACCCGGTGGACGGGTAAGCCAAGGCCGCGCTCCCAGCGTTGCACCGAGCGCACATCCCGGCCTAGGTATTCGGCGATTGCCTTCCAGGAGTCCAGCCGCTGGCCTTTCCCCGGCGAAGACTGTCCCGGCGAAGGTCGCTCTTGCGAAGATTGGGCTTCTACTGACATGAAACACGCCTCTTGTGGCGCCTGCGTCGGGCCTTGCCGTTTCTTGACGTGCCTTGCCGCTTGTGCGTCTGCCGCGTCACGAGCTATATCTGCAACCCTGGATTTTGGGGGACCGGATCTGTCCGGAAGATTCGCGGAACCGGGTCCTGGGCCGGCAGAGGCGTCAGCAGGCTGGGGGAAATGCCCGCGAATCAAGCGGCAGTATAGCAGAGATTAGCGGAAAATTAATTGCGAGAATGCCGGGCGGTAATGACGGGAGTTTGACACAGGAAGCGAGCCAAAGGGCGCGCGTCGTAACGGAGCCCGAAAAGGTTCCAGTCCGCATCTGAAGGAGATATGAAATGCGACGATCAAGGTTGGCTTTACAGTTGCAACCCTTAGCGGAAATTCTGATTTCGGCAGGTACTCCAGAAGCAAGAACCCAAGGGCAGCAAGTTGCCGGCGCGGTCCGCTCAATCTGGCGTCGAGCTTGTGTCGTTGGTCTGCTCTGCGCTGCGGCGGCGATTGCCTCGCCCGCACAAGCGCCCGACACCCTGGTCAATTTCGACGGAACCAACGGCGGAGAGCCCGACGTGTCTATGATCCAGGGTACCGACGGCAACCTCTGGGGAACGACCCTCGAGGGCGGCGCCACTTATATTGGAGGCATCAACCAAGGTTATGGCGAGGTCTTCAAAATGACACCGTCGGGCACGCTGACGACCGTCTACAGTTTTTGCTCCAAGACCAACTGCACGGACGGCAGCTTCCCTTATGCCCCGCTGGTTCAGGGAACTGACGGCAACTATTACGGGACAACCCAGGGCGGGGGCGCCTACAACAACGGCTCAGTCTTCAAGCTGACGCCGCAGGGAAAACTGACCACACTGCACAGTTTTTGCAAGACGCAAGGCTGTACTGACGGCACGAATATTTATGCAGGACTGGTGCTAGCCTCCAACGGCGACTTCTACGGCATGGCACAATCAGGCGGAACGGGCGCCGGCTGCGGGTGCGGCACGGTCTTCAAAATCACCCCTGGAGGCACACTGACGACGGTACACAACTTCGCAGGTCCGGACGGAAGCAGCCCCGTGGCTGCGCTGATACAGGTTTCCACCGGACTTTTCTATGGGATGACCTCCACCGGCGGGGCCCACAATCAGGGCACGGTTTTCAAGATGACCGCCAGCGGCACAATCACGACGCTTTACAGTTTTTGTGCCCAGAGCGGCTGTACCGACGGCAGCTCCCCCCAGGATTCTCTGGTCCAGGGTGCCGACGGCAATTTCTATGGCACCACATACATCGGCGGCAGCGCCGACCGCGGGACCGTCTTCAAAATCACCTCCGCAGGCAAACTCACGACGCTGTATTCCTTCGGCCTGGATGAGGGAGGTTATCACCCTCAAGCCTCATTGATCCAAGCCACCGACGGCAACTTCTATGGGACGACCTACACCGGCGGAACCCAGTGCGGAGCGGGATGCGTCTTCGAGATCACGTCATCCGGCGCGCTGACGAACATAATCGACTTCGCCACCGAAGCTGAGGGCCTGCAACCGGTGGGCGGCGTTACGCAAGACACCAACGGAAACCTTTACGGTTCCACGTATCACGGCGGGTCCTTCGGAGAAGGTGCGGACAGCGGCACCCTCTTTGAATGGGCCACGGGACTTGGCGACTTCGTGACCATCACGCCCACTTTCGGCAAGGTTGCGGCCAAAGTCACCATCCTGGGAACGGAATTGACCGGCGCGACCGGCGTCACCTTCAACGGTAAGGCGGCCACGTTCACCGTAGTCTCCGCGTCTGAAATCACAACCAGTGTGCCCACCGGCGCGACCAGCGGCACGGTCAAGGTAACGACGCCCGGCGGCACACTTAAGAGCAACGTGTCTTTCGTGGTGAAACCGTAGGTCGCCAGATTGCTGGCTTCTGGAACATTCCAGTCACGCTTTTCAAGGACAGATACGCCCGTAGGCGGGTGCTCGACGGATCATCGAAAAAGGAAGACTACAAATGAATAACAGGTCAGTTTGGATCTGACACGCACTGACGAGACTGCCACGAAACTCGTGGCCTCGGTGTGAGAACTTCTCTTTCGCCCGCTTGGGTTTGATCATTTTCCGCTTTCTACCCACGACTTGCACCCCTTCGGCAAGCTCAGGCAAGCTGTGGGCTGCATTCTGTCGCCGCTTCGCGGCTGACACGGGGTCCAGTGATTCCATCCGCATCTGCGCATAATTTGGTTCTCACGCACACCCAAAGCCCGCATTGATCGCGAAGCGCCGCTCTTCCGCGGCCTGCTCACACTGGTAGGTGACTCTCATCACATCCGCTTGTGACTTCAATCATCGCCGCCGAGAGGAATGTTGGGTATCAAAGAGTATTGCGCAATTTTTTGGCGCAGAGGCGCCGGGGCGTTTGGCGCTGGGAATGCGAGTTTGTTTAAGGACATTGAACATCTCATTCGTTTGGCGGGCGTGATCGCAGTCGCTCTGGTGGCATTTGTGCTGCTGCGGGCGGCTGTGGTGCCGCAAAGTTTTGGGGAGTATGGACACTACAGGGGGGCGGCGATCGGGGAAATCGCGGCGCGGCCGATTGCGTTTGCCGGGCACGATGCCTGCGAGGCCTGCCACAGCGATGTCGTGGATCAGAAAAAACTAGGCAAGCACGTGGTGGTGGCTTGCGAGGCTTGCCACGGAGCCCAGGCCAAGCATGTGGACGATCCGGGTTCCGTGCAGCCTGCGAAGCTGGATACGGCAGTCGTGTGCGCCCGCTGTCACGAAGCAAATGCCGCGAAGCCCAAAAACTTTCCCCAGGTAGTTACCACCGATCACTCCGGCGGGATCGCTTGCGATACCTGTCATCAGCCGCATCATCCGAAGATTGAGACAGCGAAGATTGAGGAAAAGAAGGCTGAGCCCGCGAAGACTGCGAAGGGAAAAGCTGCGACGGAGGGAAAGAAATAATGGAGATCACCCGCCGTTGACTACTGGTGCTGTTGCCTGCGGCTGCAGTGGCATGGGAGTTTGTTCATGCGGGCACGCCCGAGGCTTCGCCGAATTACAAGCTCACCGAGCACTGGTGGAGCATGCTGATCGACATTCCCAAGTGCATCGGCTGTGGCAGTTGCGTGCGCGCCTGCGCCGCGGAGAACGACGTCCCCGAAGGCAACTATCGGACCTGGATCGAGCGCTATCACGTGGCGGATTGGAAGATCGAACGGCCGGAAGTGGAATCACCCAACGGAGGCATACAGGGTTTTCCACCCCATGCCGACGAGGGTGGCAAGAACTTCTTCGTGCCCAAGCTCTGCAATCACTGTGCGGACTCGCCTTGCACCCAGGTGTGTCCGGTGGGCGCGACTTTCATTTCGCCGGATGGAGTTGTGCTGGTGGACAAGACTTATTGCCTGGGATGCCGCTATTGCATCCAGGCGTGCCCCTATGGGTGCCGCTTCCTCAATCCGAAGACGAATACGGCGGAGAAGTGCACGCTGTGCTATCACCGGATCACCAAGGGGCTGACGACCGCGTGCTGCGAGGTGTGTCCCACGGGAGCGCGGCAGTTGGCTGACTTGAAGAATCCCAAGGATCCAATTCATGAATTCTTGCGGACGCATACGGTGCAGGTTCTGAAGCCTCACATGGCTACCGGGGCAAAGGTTTTTTATACCGGCATGGATGGGTCGGTTCGATAAGTTCGGTTCGATAAGTTCGGTTCGATAAGTTCGGTGCGATAAGTTTAGCGCGGTAAGCTCGGTGCATTAAGGAGACGCGTGCAGATACCAGTCGAAGGCTTCATGTATCCGAACGAAGTGGAGCTTCAGTGGAGCATCCTGATCGTTCTTTATCCGTTCATCACGGGATTGGTGGCCGGGGCGTTCATTCTGGCCTCGCTCGAACGTGTTTTCCGGGTCGATGCGGTGAAGCCGACGTACCGGCTTGCGCTGCTCACTGCACTTGCTTTTCTCCTGGTGGCTCCTCTTCCCTTGCAACTGCATCTGGGACATCCCGAACGCTCGCTGGAGATGTACCTGACGCCGCACCGTTCCTCCGCCATGGCGATGTTCGGCTTTGTCTATCTCTGGTACCTGATGGGCGTGCTGCTGCTTGAGATCTGGCTCGACTACCGGCGGGAAATTGTGGAGCTGTCGCAGAGCACGAGCGGTTGGAAGCGCCTGGTTTATCGGGTGCTGACTCTCGGCTCTAACAACGTGAGTGAACGTTCGCTGCGCATCGATGAGCGACTTGGGTATTTCATTACCCTGATTGGAATCCCGTCGGCGTTCCTTCTGCATGGATATGTTGGCTTCATTTTTGGGTCGGTGAAGGCGAACCCCTGGTGGTCGTCGCCGCTGATGCCCATTGTGTTCGTGTTCTCGGCGATGGTCTCGGGAATTGCTACGGTGATGTTGCTTTACATGCTTACGACGAGGCTGCGCGGGCAGCAGATCGACATGCGCTGCCTGGATAAGATCGCGCAGTATCTGCTGTACACATTTGTCATCGACTTCAGCCTGGAGATGATGGACTTGCTGCAGCGGATTTATGAAGCCGATGAGTCGTTCCGCAGCCTGGACTTCATGGTGCACTCGCGCTTGTGGGTCTCGCAGGTCGTAGTGCAGATCCTGCTGGGCACGGTTACGCCGATTGCGCTCCTGGGCTTGATGCAGGTTCTCAAACTTACTAATGCCGCGCGCAAGCGGGTGTACGCGCTGGCGGGATGTCTGACCGTGATGGGCATTTTTGCCATGCGCTGGAATGTGGTAATCGGCGGCCAGCTTTTTTCCAAGAGTTTTCTCGGGTACACCACTTATAAGATGGCGTTCGCAACGCGGGAAGGGCTCTTGCCCGCGATCATACTGATGATTCTTCCTTTCTTCATACTGTGGTTTCTGGTGAAACTCCTGCCACCCTGGCATGAGTCAGCTTCCTTGTCCGATTCCGGCGCCGCTGCGGCACACGGAACCAGTTAGGTCCGCCTCAAACTCGTTGAGGCAGATGCGGAGAAGCGAATGGCACAGGCTTTCGACGGAATCGCATCGGACGTAGATCAACTCACTGAACAGGTACATAGCCTCGAACGCCGAGTTTCTGCGTTAGAAGCCAAGGCGGCGAATGCGGCCGCTACTCCTGCAATCGTTCCCTCTTCATCACCTGCGCCTTCACCGTCCGACAGTTTTGCGCGAAACAGGCCGCGCGCTTCCGAGACCTGGCGGGGCTTCCCGGGGCAGAACGCATCCTTTGGCGCGCTAACGGTTTTCGGCAAAGCAGTGCTGGCGATTGCGGGGGCATATCTTCTGCGCGCGGTCGCTGAGTCCGCAGTACTGCCGAAATTGCCCGTGCTGATAGTTGCGATCGTGTACGCGGGCATGTGGCTGGTGTGGGCCGTGAGGACTCACGCCGCGAATCGCTTTGCCAGCGTCACCTATGCAATCACCTCGATCCTGATTCTTTCGCCTCTGTTGTGGGAATCCACCGTGCGCTTTCAGATCCTGTGGCCGGCTTTTACGGCGGCCGTGCTGGTTGCGTTTGTCGTGCTTGCCCTGGCGCTGTCATGGCGGCAAAACCTGCAGGCGATTCCATGGGTAGCGATTTCGGCGGCGGTGGTCACAGGTCTGGCGCTCAACGTGGCGACAAGGGAACTGGCGCCCTTTACGTCCGGATTGCTGGCTATCGCCCTGGCCACCGAGCTGGTGATTTGCCTCGGACACGAACTCAGCGTGAGAGTCGTCCCCGCGATTGCGGCGGATTTCGCCGTATGGTTGCTCGTCTACCTGATGACTTCTTCCGAAGGCGTTGCAGCGGAGTATCCACCTGTTGGTGCGACCACGATCACCTTGCTGTGCCTGGCGCTGCTTGCCATCTACGGTGGAAGCATCGGTGTGCGCGGCTTTGGGCGGCGTCACCAGTTTACGCTCTTTGAAATTGCGCAGGGAGTTGTGGCATTTGTGCTCGCGACTTTTGGGACGCTGCGCGCTAACCCGCAAGCTGCCCCGGCGCTGGGCGTCTGCTTCTTGTTGGTTGCCGGAGTCTGCCACTGGGGCGCTCTGTCGCGGTTCGTGGGAGAGGCGCACCATCGCAATCGCCGGGTGTGCGCGACCTATGCGGTGGCCCTGGTGCTGGCGGGGAGTTGGCTGCTTTTTCCTGTGAGCCTACAAGTGCAGTTCTTGTGCCTGGCTGCAGTCGCAGCGGCTTTCCTGTACGTACGAACGGGCAAGCTCACTCTTGGAATGCACGTATCCTTATATCTGCTGGCGGCGGCAATGCTCTCCGGGCTGCTGAATCTGGTGGGAAACGCCCTGGCCGGAACGGTGCCGGCGGTGGTGGAGGCAGGCACGTGGGTGGTGGCAGTGTCGGCGGGTCTTTGCTATGCCATCGGACTGCGTACATCAACCGATCAATGGCGGCAACGGCTGTTGTGGATTGTGCCCTGCGTCCTGGTGGCCGGTGTGGTAGCGGGTCTGGCAGTGATGGTGAGCGTGAGGCTGGGTTCGGCGGGGATGCTGACTGCTTCGCGGCTTTCGGTGGCCCGGACAGTGGTGATTTGCCTGGTTGCCCTCGTGCTCGGCTACAGCGGCGCGCGCTGGAAGCGTGTGGAAATGATCTGGGTTGCATACGTCGTGATCGGGTTGGGCACGCTCAAGCTTCTGTTTGAAGACCTTCGTTTCGGCAATGCGGCGTCACTCGTCGCCTCGCTCTTGTTCTATGGCGCAATTTTGATATTGATTCCGCGTCTGACCCGAATGGGCCGCGACTCGTCCTGATCCCGGCTGCGTTGCCAACTCTAATTCAGGGAGCTTGGTGACGTAACTTTGATTGTGTAAAAAGCGAGAGGGTGTAAGTTGGCTTTGGCCTAGCAAGCTAAAGCCTTTCCGAAAGGAGACCTACACCCATGGCGAAGATAATCCCAATCACGGAGCATTACCAACATTTTCTGGCGGAGATGAAAGAGAGTTTCTGGGGCGATGTGTACGGCGAGACGAAACGGCTGTGGAAAGAGCGTTTGGAGGCGGATTCGCGGCGGGAGCGGGACCGGTATGCGGTGCGCGAAGTGTATCAGCGGCGGAGCAGCCGGCGGCAGCCCTATCGCAATGGCTACTACGAACGGGATTTCGTGACTCGGTTGGGGACGATCCGGCTGCGGGTGGCGCGCACCCGCGGGAAGAGTTTTCTGCCGCGTGGGCTAGAACCTTTTCAGCGGCGCGCCGAAGATGTGTCGATGCTGATTCGGGAGGCGTTTCTGCGCGGCCTCTCGACGCGGCAAGTGGGGCGGGTGGTGGCCACGGTGAGCGAAGAAGTGGTGAGCCCGCAGACGGTGTCGAAGCTGACGCGGGATCTGGACGAGGTGGTGCGCCAGTTTCACCAGGCGCGGTTAGAAGACAACTACGCGTATCTGTTTTTGGACGGAGTGAGCTTGCGGGTGCGGCGTCCGGCGGGGCGCAAGCGGGTGCAGATGCTGGTGGCCTACGGAGTGCGGCGCGACGGCACGCGCCATCTGCTGGCGTTCTTGCGGAGTCAGGGCGAAAGCCAGGCGGACTGGGAAGGGCTGCTGCAGGATATGTATCGGCGCGGACTGGAGGGCAAGGCGCTGGGTCTGATCGTCACCGACGGCTGCGCCGGCCTGGCGGCGGCGATTCGCACGGTGTATCCGCGCGTGCGGCATCAGCGTTGCTGGGCGCACAAGATGCGCAACATTTTGGAGAAAGTGAAGAAGGCCGATTTCGACGCGGTGAAGCAGGACGCACAAGCCATCTACCAAGCCGAAAGCCGCGCCCATGCCGAGGCCGCTTTTCGCGCCTTCCGCGCCCGCTGGCGGGGAAACTACGGTCCCATGGTGCGCCAACTGGAGCGCGATCTGCCGGAGCTGCTTTCGGTGTTCGCTTTCCCCGCGCACCTGCGTAAGAAGCTGCGCACCACTAACGTGATCGAGCGCTGCTTCGTCGAAGTGCGCCGCCGCACCCGGCCCATGGTTTGTTTTGTGAATGTAGCTAGTGTCAACCGCATCCTCTACTCCATCTTCCAGAGATTCAACTTGGAATGGAAAACCCGCACCCTCAACCTATTTACACAGGCAGCTTGACATCACCGGGAGCTTCCCGCTGGCGACTAGCTGCTTGAAAAATGTTATGCTTTCTGCGAATCTGCGTTGTTTGAATATTGCGTCGCCTACTACCGACAGAGGATGGTCTTTTTATGATGAGGAATCAGCGAGGCAGTGCCGCGGTTCAAATCGTGTGGGTAGTGGCGGGGATCGTGGTGATCGCCGCTGCCTTCATGCTGGTTCGGAACACGCGGCCGGGCGCGGCGGTGACGTTCAGCACGCCTTACCAAGCGGTGATCTTGACCAACGGCTCGGCGTACTTTGGCAAACTGGAAGGCTACGGTACGCCGCAACCGGTGCTGACCGAGGTCTACTACATCGTGACCCAGACTGACCCTGAGACCAAGCAAAGCAAGAACGTGCTGGTCAAGCGCGGGAAAGAGCTGCACGAACCCGACCGCATGTATCTGAATCCTAACCAGATTTTGTTGGTCGAACCGGTGGGCGAGAAGTCGAAGGTGGCGCAACTGATCGCGCAGCAAAAGTAGGCATGCAGCTTCAGCGAAACAGAGCGGACAGGGCTCGAAAGAAGTCTGCCGGGGTCGCAATGCGCAACGATGTCCTCTGAGCGACTGCCCCGGTGAAATGTTTGAGGTTGTGCGTCAGCAGCCAGTCTGGTTTGCCGGCCATGGCGGAGAGGAGTACGGGAACATCCGCCGCGTGCCGGATCAAGTGCCGGCCGGAACGGACCAAATCGTCATTCGGATACGGAATTAGCTCAGGGTTGGTCAACTTGATGAGGCGGCGGTAATCCTCGATCAAGTGATCGGCATCACGCGGAGGCAAGCGCTCTGCGTGAATAAGTAGATTCTGCTCTACCTCATCACGAACCACCTCGGCCAGCACCAGTCGGCACACCTTCGCCGCGCAGAGCGACAAAGCAGCCTTGTCGAGACCCCACGGAGAGACTATTCCTCCAGTCAGGACGTTCGAGTCCAGGAATAGGCGTATTCTGCGCTGGCGGGTCACTTCCCAGGATGGCTGCGAGAACGGCGCGGCCGGGCCCCGGCCGCAGGCTTCTTGCCGTAACGGCGGGCGTAAACGCGGTCGCGGGCCTCAGAAAGTGTAGCCAGAAGGTCTTCGGGCTTCAGCCCCGCTGCGGTCAGACTCGAACTCACCTGCTGGCACAGGCGCTCAAAGCGCTGTTGCTCCGGCAAAAGGATGAGGCCGTTCCCCAGGCGCAGAACGGCAAAGGGCGCACCATCTCCCAGTCCAAGATCTTCCCGGAACTGTTTGGGAACCGTAAGCTGACCTTTTTCGCCGATCCTGGTGGTCGTCAGGTATTCGAGAGTGGGGCTGTGCATTGCCATCGCCGGTAGGAAAATCCTACCACAGAAATGGCCGGCAACCAAGGCCCCATTGCTACCTGCCCGGTGAGCCATTTGGGATTCGTTCTGGACCGAGGCCAGAGAAGCGGGAATATTGAAGGAATGGTAGGCACGAGGAGACTCGAACTCCTGACCTCTACCGTGTCAAGGTAGCGCTCTAACCAACTGAGCTACGCGCCTACGCTCCACATATTCTAATGTCGTTGGCGGGTTCCCGCAATGCTGAATCCCGGGTCCAGAAGCCTGGTCGCGGGGGCAAGCGACCTCATGAACCGCGATTGCCAGTTGCAAAGTCCTGCCTGCGGCGGCGACAATCCTTTTATGGCGAAACACGCTGAGCGGCAGGATGATAGTTCCATCGCGCCGGAATCCGCGCGTGGCCCCTTCTCGCACGGTTCCATGGTGGTGGTGACGCTGGGCAATCCGCGGGATAAATTCTGGGGCATGATTTTGAGGTTGGCTCCGGAAGGGCTCAGCATGAGCGGCATTGAGCTGGCGTCTTTTGAAGATCTGGTGGTGATGGTGAAGGATGGCGAATCGTTCAGTCCGGCGGTCGTCTTTTTTCCGATGCACCGGATTGAACGCATCGAGTTGGACCTTCCCGACGGAAATTTGCCCTCGCTTTCGCAGCGCTTCTCGGCCAAGACGGGGCTCGATCCGGAAGAGTTGCTGAGTTCCGCAGGAGCAGACAAGAATGCTCAGCGCCGCGCCGCGGTTGACAGGGCCGGTGATCTGGCATGAAACTGTCGCAAGTATTCACCGCGCCGAACCAGCTCACGTTGCTGCGGATGGTTTTTGTTCCGTTTATCGTGATTGAGTTGGTCGAAGGCCGCTATTTATGGGCGCTGGTGCTCTTCGTGATTGCCGGCTTCAGCGACGGCCTGGATGGATTGCTGGCCCGCAAGCTGCACCAGCAGACACTGCTCGGGCAGTATCTTGATCCCATTGCGGACAAGCTTTTGCTGAGCACGATGTTTCTGGTGCTCTCGATCCTGCACAAAATTCCGTGGAAGTTTACGGTGCTGGTGTTCAGCCGCGATATTTCCATTCTGGCCGCCAGTGCGGTGCTGTTTGCCATCGCGGGTTTGCGCGACTTCCGGCCCAGCATTTTCGGCAAGGCAAATACGTTCTCGCAGATCGCGGCCGTTTTCTTTGTGATGATCGCTGCGATACGGCCGATACGCTGGGTCTGGATTACGCGTACTGTCTTCTTGCGCGCCACCTTCGCCTTCACGATCGTCTCCGCGCTGCATTATGTGTTTCTGGTACAACACCGGCTGCGGGCGCATACTCATGCTTTGCCTCAAAACGCTTCCCCCGCCAGCCGTGCCAGTTGACCCTTTTTCCGGCATCCCCCTAGAATTGATGATTCGTCTCACTAAAGTTCATCTCCGAGCGCCAACCATCCTATGGCCTTACGCCTTTACAACACCATGTCCTCGCAAGTTGAGGAGTTTCACACGCTGCGCGACAAGGAAGTGCGCATGTATGCCTGCGGACCGACTGTCTACGATTACGGGCATATCGGTAACTTTCGAACTTTTATCGCCGTCGATATGCTGCAGCGCTTCCTGCGGCAATCGGGCTACGCCGTGCGCTACGTCATGAACATTACGGATGTGGATGACAGAATCATCCACAACGCGGCGCGCGATGGAGTCAGCGTTCAGCAGTACACGGCGAAATATGAAAAGGTTTTTCTGGAAGACTCGGCATTGATTGGGATCGGGCAGCCGATACTGGTGCGCGCCACCGAGCATATCGCGCAGATGGCGGATTTCGTGGCCAGGCTTGTGGAGAAGGGGATGGCGTACCGCACCGACGATGGATCGTATTACTTCAGCATCGCAAAGTTTCCGCAGTACGGAAAACTTTCGAAGAAAGATTTCAGTGGAATGCTCGACGGTGCGCGCGTGGACGTTGACGAGTACGACAAAGACAGCGCGCGCGATTTTGCGCTGTGGAAGGCGCCCAAGCCGGGCGAGGCTTGGTGGGATACCTCGATTGGGCCGGGACGGCCCGGCTGGCATCTGGAGTGCTCGGTGATGTCGATGCAGGAACTGGGCGAGAGCTTCGACCTGCACGGTGGCGGAGAAGATCTGGTCTTTCCACATCATGAAAACGAGATCGCGCAATCGGAGTCGCTTACGGGGAAGACGTTTGCGCGCTTCTGGTTTCACGTGCGGTTCCTGCTGGTCGAAGGCGAGAAGATGTCGAAGCGCCTCGGGAACTTCTACACGCTGCGCGATCTGGTGCTGAAGGGGCATAAGCCGTCTTCGATCCGGTATTTGCTCACCTCCGTTCCTTATAGAAATCAACTTAACTTCACCTTCGACGGGCTCAAGCAGGCCGCGGTCTCGGTGGAGCGCTTGCGTAATTTCCGCCAGCGGTTGAGCGCGGGGAATTTTCCACCTGGCTGCAACTCGGAGATGCAAACGCTTGCCGGTGAGACGATCGGCCGCGTGCGGGCTGCGCTCGACGACGATCTCAATACTGCACAAGCGCAGGGCGCCATTTTTGAGATGGTGCGCAGCGCAAACGCTGCGCTGGATTCAGGCCAGGTCAGGAAGGACGATGCTGCGCCATTGCTTGCCGCGCTGGAAAAGTTCGATGAGGTTTTCGCCGTGCTCAACGACGACGATGCGCAGAAGATGAAGCAGGTTTACGTTTGGGCAGAGAGCGAGGGCCGCGAACAAGATATCAGCGTGGAATTGCGGGAGGCAGTGCAATCCGGGCAATTTTCTGACGCAGACATCGAAAAGAGGATTGCAGAGATGGAAGCTGCCCGCCGCGGCCGCAACTTCAAGGTGTCTGACGCTCTGCGCGCGGAACTCGCCGCAGCTGGCATTGTGATTGAGAATACGAAAGACGGCGTGCGCTGGCGCAGAAAGTAGAGAGACATTTTGTAATTTGGTAATTGTGTAATTGGGTAATTTGCGAGCTACAACTCAGCAGTTTGGGCTTGGCTGGTTCCGAGGAATTTCAAATTACCAAATTACAAAATTGCTAAATTACAAATTCCCATGAAATCCCTCGACGAATATCTTCGTGATGCCGAGCAGGCTCACGGACATCTCTGCGCCGGCCAGGTTCTTGGTGTGCGGCTGGCGATGCTGGGCCTGATTAAGCTCGGCATCGACGATCCCAGCGGCAAAGATCGCAAGCGGCTCGTCACGTTCGTTGAGATCGACCGCTGCGCTACCGACGCTGTTGCCGTGGTCACTGGTTGCCGGCTGGGCAAGCGTGCACTGAAGTTTCGCGACTGGGGAAAAGTTGCGGCGACGTTTGTGGACGTCAGCAGCGGCAAGGCAATACGCATCGCCGCCAAAGAATCATCCAAAATTTTGGCTCGTCAGATGCATCCTGAAATCGCCGACAGGAACCAGCAGCAAATGCTGGCTTACCGGGAAATCACCGACGACGATCTGTTTACTTTTCAATGGGTGAAGGTAGATTTGCCTCCCGAAGAATTTCCTGGATACAAGGGCGAACGCGTGGTTTGCGAAGCGTGCGGTGAAGGCATCAACTTTCGCCGGGAAGTTCGCACCAAAGAAAAAGTGCTTTGCCGCGCCTGCGCAGGTGAGTGTTACTACAAACCAATTTAAGCGGACTGCTCGTAGGCGTGCGCTACGCGAAGGATCGCCGCCTCGTCAAAGTGCTTTCCGAGAATCTGCAAGCCGATCGGCAGCTTTTCTTTTGTTTCGCCGCAGGGAATGGAAATGCCCGGAATGCCCGCTAAATCTGCAGTCACCGTGTAGATGTCGGCCAGATACATAGCCAGCGGATCGTTTGACTTCTCGCCCAGGCGAAACGCCGCTGTCGGGCTGGTTGGGGTTACGATCGCATCCACCTTTCGAAAGGCTTCTTCAAAATCGCGGGTCAGCAGAGTCCGCACTTTTTGGGCTTTCAGATAATAAGCGTCGTAATAGCCTGCACTCAGCGCATACGTTCCGAGCATAATGCGGCGTTTTACCTCGACGCCGAAGCCTTCGTCGCGGCTGCGGCGATACATTTCGGAGAGCGACTTCACGCCGGCCGCGCGATAGCTGTAGCGCACTCCGTCATAGCGGGCGAGATTCGAAGACGCTTCGGCGGTTGCGATCAAGTAATACGTGGGAATCGCGTAGGGCGTATGCGGCAGCGAAACCGGAACGACCTCGCATCCCAACTTTTTCAACTTGTCGATCGCCGATTCTACCGCCTGGCGCACTTCGTCGTCGAGTCCTTCGCCGAAATATTCTTTCGCCACTCCGAGCTTAAGGCCGCGGACAGGTTTTTCGAGTTCAGCAACGTAATCCGGCACGGGCAGATCGGCGGAGGTTGAATCCATCGGGTCGCGGCCGGCAATGGTGCGCAGAACAATTGCCGCATCTCTTACTGTCTTTGCCAGCGGGCCAATGTGATCGAGCGAAGAAGCAAATGCGATCAGACCGTAACGCGAAACGCGGCCGTAGGTTGGCATCAATCCTACGATGCCGCAGAAAGATGCCGGCTGGCGAATCGATCCGCCCGTGTCCGAACCGAGAGCAACGACCGCCATGTCCGCGGCGACGGCTGCGGCCGAACCGCCGGAAGAACCTCCTGGTACGCGGCTCAGGTCGCGCGGATTGTGTACAGGATGGAACGCCGAGTTCTCGTTCGATGAGCCCATGGCAAACTCGTCACAGTTCGTCTTGCCGAGCACCACAGCGCCCGCGGATTCCATGCGCGCGACCGCCGTGCAATCGTAGGGCGGAATGTAGTGGCCCAGAATCTTCGATCCTGCGGTGGTGCGCACTCCGCGGGCGCTCATCACATCTTTAATGCCCACGGGAACGCCGGCCAGCGGCGGCAACGGTTTGCCCTCGGCGGCCATGCGGTCGATGCGGTCGGCTTGCTCCATGGCACGCTCTTTGCAGAGGGTAAGGAATGCGCCGATTTGCGCATCACCCTTTTCAATTCGCGCATAGTGGGCTTCGGCGAGCGCGAACGCAGTCGTCTTGCGCTCTTGCACGGCGTTGCGGGCGGAATCGATCGTGAGCGATGCGAGATCCATCAGTGCGTGTGGAGCTTCCCCGAAGGCTCAGCGGTAGGAGCGTCCAGTTCCGCGTTGAATACTCGCCTGATTTCGTGGACCGTCTCAGCCTCGTCCCATCCTCTGGCTTCTTTCAGCGCGTTCGCAACGTGGCGGGCAACGTCGGTCAACAAGATCCCCCAGACGGTGCGTTCTTCTTCTCCAAAACCATCGACGGTGAGGCTGCAATGCAGCCCCCCATTCGCGACCCATGCGCGCAGCACTTCTTGCGCGCGTTTGTCGGAGGGGGCGCCGGGAGGGACGGTTAGTTCGTTGAGCATGAAATACCTCTCATCGTTATCTTTAATCGTTATCTCTATCTCTTTTTTATCTTGCAATCATCTTTCAATCACTTTCGGCACGCGGAAGAATGTCCCGTCCGAATCGGGCGCGTTCCCGAGCGCCGCTTCCTGGGGCAAAGACTTGCGCAATCCCTCGACGACGTCTTCGCGGCTCGCGTACGAAAATCTCTCGCTGCCCCGCTTGGATTCATCGACGCCGTAACGGTCCGACACTTGCGCCATGGGTTCCACGTTGGAGGTGTCGAGTTGGTTGAGCCGGTCGATGTAATCGAGAATCGAATTCAGGTCGCGCACCATGCCGGCGCGCTCCTCGGCGGAAAGCTCCAGGTTGGCCAGATCGGCCACGTAGGCGACGTCTTTTTCTGTGACTTTCATGTTTTGCGAGTCGTTGTGCCAGGAACCTGTTTGAGAACGATTGCCTGATCAGGCCTGTCGAATCACAAACTCAATCCTCTCCACTTTTTGACCGGCGTAACGATTCAGTTGAGCTAAGTAGCGCGGAGCCAGGTCCTGCATCTCGCGTTTCCATCCGGCATCGGGAACCTCGACGCGCAGCACGGCGTCAGCGAACTGCAAAGCTCGAGTGCGCTCAGCGACGACTGATCCGCAGACCAAGGGCCACGCGAGCAGCGGGGCATCGCCCGGCGGCACACGCCGCAGCGAGCCCAGCACAATCTTTTCAAGTCCTGCGCCTGCTTGCTCCAATGAAACTCCACTGTAAGTGAGAGATTGGGATTCCGAATTCTAGCAGGTTCCACATAGCTGAGATTGCACCAGCCTGCTGAAATACGGCTGTGAATTTCGCCCAAAATATTGTCTGCGCACGGGGGCGACGAAACCGAAAAATCTGTTTACTTTCTGGTACCCCCCTCCTCCCCCGATATATTGGAATCTTCGAGATAGCGCGAAATTGAGAAGTAATCTAAGGGCTGCAATCACTTGCAGGCAAAATCTTCGCCATAAAAGACTTGCGGGCGCGAATTTTCCAGACTGCCGGTTCGTCCGGCTTTGCGATCATGGACTTAATTTGGTTGAGGCGCAAGGTCAGATGTCACATGGTCTACCTGTGGAAAACCGGCGGTGCCTTAGTTAGCCTGCCGCGCGATGAAGCCGCCTCGCTTCGCTCGGCTGAACTGGTGAGGCGCCCGTTCCCACACGAGTTGTACAGCCGAAACGGCTGTCTCCACATGAGTATCTCCATTATCGGGGGACGCCCTCCGTGCCGGAAGGTGGAAATGCGGTTTTGACAAATTCGAGCGCCGCTTCCTGCGAGGGAAGTCGTCCTTCGAGCTGGGCGTTCTCCACGGCTTCTAATATCTCGCGGAACTTCGGGCCTGGCGCATATCCGGCGGCGATCAGGTCGTCGCCGGTGACCAACGGCGCTGGGCGAATTTTTTCCGGGGGTATCTCGGCCAGCTTCTGCCGCACAAATTCATACGTGCTCAGATTGCCGTGGCTGGCCAGGCTGTCGGCGCGATGCAATGCGAGATGTTGGTCAAAGCCGGGCATGCGCAGGAATTTTTTCAGCGTCAACTGGTTCATGCGGGTGGCGTGGCTGAAGCGCATGTGATTGTCGACCAGGGCGAGAACCTGGCCCGCGTCGTGATTGGAGAATCGCAACCGCCCGCAGATCTGCTCCGCGATCTTGACGCCGACATCGACGTGATCGTCGAAACGGATGCGGTCGGGCGCGACGCGGAAGGTTGCGGGCTTGCCTACATCGTGCAAGAGTGCGCCCCAGGCCAGCGTGGGCGGGCAAGGTTGCGGCAGATTCTCGAGCAACAACAGCGTGTGGACGAACACGTCACCCTCGGGATGAAACTCGGGCGGCTGAGCCACGCCCTTCATCACCGAGATCTCCGGCAGCACTTGCTGTAGCAGGCCGGAATCATCGAGCAGAAGAAAAGCGCGCCGGGCATGGCCTTCGACAAGCATCTTCGTGAGTTCATCGCGAACTCGCTCACGGGAGACCACTTGGATTTCCGAAGCGTGGCGTTGGATCGCGGCCAGCGTCTCCGCCTCGATTTGGTATTCAAAACGCGCGGCAAAGCGGACGGCGCGCAGCATGCGAAGTTTGTCTTCCGCAAAACGCTGGGTTGGATCGCCAATGGCGCGGATGATGCCGGCTTCCAGATCATTGCGTCCGCCGACGAAGTCGAGCACTTCGCCGGTCGTTATTCCTCCCACACCGGGATCGAGCATCATGCCATTGATGGTGAAGTCGCGGCGGGCAACGTCTTCGCGCGGATCCTGGCTGAAGCGCACTTCGTCGGGATGGCGGCCATCGGAGTATCCGTGATCGCTGCGGAAGGTCGCTACTTCGATGGTGTGGCTTCCTTTTACAGCTGGCAGATCTTCGGCTGAAGACTCAACCACGGAGGACACCCTCCGGCTTCGATCAGGGCAGGCTCGGGATACGGGGTAGATCGGGACCAGGACTACTCCGAATTGTGCTCCCACGGCGTAGGTGTCGGGAAAGATCTCCATCACTTGCGCGGGCGTGGCGCTGGTGGCTACGTCGTAGTCCGCGGGTTCGCGCTGCAGCAGAAGATCGCGTACGCATCCGCCGGCCAGGTAGGCTTGAAAGCCTTGCTGGCGCAGGGTTTGGATGATGGAGGTGGCGGAATCCTTGGACATATGACAATTCAGTTCAAGATGCGTAAGGATACTTTTGTACTCTTACGAGTTCGTTAAATATACTTTGCCCACCAAAAGTATACTTAGAAAGCCTCCCTAGAAATGATGACTGACACCTACATCCTCGGCATTGAAAGTTCCTGCGATGAAACCGCGGCGGCGGTGGTGCGCTCGGGCGAGCAGGTGATCTCGAATGTGGTGGCTTCGCAGATTGCTACGCATCAGCCTTACGGAGGCGTGGTGCCGGAGTTGGCGTCGCGGGAGCACCTGCGGGCGATTGTTCCTGTCGTGCGGCAGGCGCTGGCTGAGGCTAATCAGAGCTACAACTCCGTCGATGCGATCGCGGTCACGCAGGGTCCCGGCCTTGCTGGAGCTTTGCTGGTCGGCATCAGCTACGCCAAGGCGCTGGCCTTCGCTCTCGACAAGCCGCTGATTGCGGTGAACCATCTCGAAGGGCACATTCACGCGGTTCTGCTGGAAGAGCGGCAGAAGGGCAATCACGAGGTGCAGTTTCCCGTGCTCGCGCTGGTTGTTTCGGGAGGGCACACCCACCTTTATCTGGCGGCGCAGAAGAACCAGGGCTGGACCTACGAGAACATCGGGCATACGCGCGACGATGCCGCCGGCGAGGCGTTCGACAAAGTGGCAAAGTTGCTTGGCTTGGGATATCCAGGAGGGCCGATCGTCGACCGGTTGGCTCCGCATGGCGACCCTACGGCAGTGAAGTTTCCTCCTGCACAAATTAAGCACCGCGATCGCCGGACCTATCGGGGGGAAGACCACCGCGGGCAGAAAGAAGCGGAGAGCGGCCGCCCACGCTTCGACTTCTCTTACAGCGGCATCAAGACTGCCGTCCTGCGGTACGTCGAAGTTCACGACATGCAGGGGCCCATCGAGACGCGTCGCCCGGCTTTGGCGAGCATCTCAAAGCCGAAGGTCGAAGACTACCTGGCAAACTGCGATAAGCGGACCCTCGATTTGGTGGCTTCGTTTCAGCGAGCGATCGTGGAAGATCTGGTGGGCAAGACTTTGGCTGCGGCTCGCGCCTACGATGTGGCTACACTTTTCGTTACGGGCGGCGTGGCGGCGAACGGGGAATTGCGAAGCACATTCGAGCGCGAGGGCGCTCAGGAGGGCCTGCCCGTGTATTTTCCATCGCGGCCGCTTTCCACCGACAACGCTGCCATGATTGCCGCGGCCGCCTATCCGAAATTTATGGCTAGAGATTTTGCTGCTATGGATTTTTCGGCTGAGGCGAGTCTTGCCTTGCGTTAGTCAAGGATAGTGCGCCCTACTTGCCCGCGCCTTGACCGAAGCTCTTGCCCATCACGGCATCGAGCGCCTTTCCGAGCTGATCCTGGAGGTCGATATCTTTGTAGATGGCGAAGTTGGCGCGGGTTTCTTTTTCGTCGAAGCCGCTGCCGCGGCCTGCAACAATAATGATGGGAATGCCGGCGGTCTCCGGATTCTTCTTGAGGGCGGTAATCAGTTCGTTGCCCGACATTTTAGGCATCTGCATGTCGGTCACGATCAGGTCGGGATGCACGCGCTCAAGAATCTCGAGGGCTTCGAGGCCGTTCGTTGCCGACTCCACGGCAAAGCTGCGCTTTTCCAGAAAGCGGCAGACGGTATAGCGGATCAGCATGGAATCGTCGACGACTAGAGCTGTAGGAGGCATGAGCTTGCAGGGTGCGGAACGCACTCCCCCGGCCCGCAGACTAGCAGAGGCTTCCACCGGGAACAAGGTGGAATCGAGTAAGAGTCATTACTATAGTGATTGGGTCCGATGGTTGCGATCTACGGTTCTTCGGCCTCGGCTTCGGAGCGTTCTTCGATGCTCATATCCTTGAGTTCGCTGGACTCGAAGATCTCGCGGCACTCCAGGCATTCCACGAACTCGGCGTCTTGGTCGCGACTGACGATTTGCACGCGCGGGTGTTTGCAAGGTTTGCCAGCGTTTTGAGGGTGCGAGAACGGCTTTGAGCTCATAAATCCGGAAACGATACCCTCATCGAATACGCGGAGGAAACGGATTCGCGGGAATTTCCCGGTATTTTAGCCTTGCTTTTCCACTTGTCAAGTCCTTCAGCGTTGCGTTCCGGTGAATTTTATCGCGGGCCCTGAGTCGCAGGGCCGCCAATCGATCGGGCTGAGGATCTTCGGATCAACGAAAATCCGACCAAAATCATCGCCAAGACCTAAACCTTTCAATCACTGATACTTACCATTCAATGCCTGGTCCTACAGCTGCCTGCAAGGACTTGCGTAATCTTGGGCCATCGACGTAGAATGAATTACGACGGAAAAGGTCGGAATTAAGTGCGACCTAGCGAGTCGGCATTTCTTTTTGAGAGCAGATGCTCAAGTTAACCAAAAAAGCGGACTACGCTCTGATGGCGATGAAGCACTTGGCCGACCACGCTGACGAGGGAACTCGCAGCGCCAGCGCCAAAGACGTTGCCGATTCTTTCGGCATTCCGCCCGAGGCCCTGGCGAAAATTCTGCAGCGGCTGGCGAAAGCTGGTTTGTTGCATTCACAACACGGTACCAACGGCGGCTACAGGCTGGCGCGTGCGGCGCACACGATTTCCGCTTTCGAAGTGATTCAGGCTATCGATGGCCCGTTGTTTATTACGTCCTGTGTCACGGTTCGCGGGGAGTGTGGCCAGAGCAACCGTTGCAACATTCGCGAGCCATTGCGCAAGGTGAATGAGAGCATCGAGGCGGTACTGAAGCGCATCAAGATTTCGCACATGCGGGAAGAGCCGGAAGTTGTCGTGAGCGAAGTACCCAACGCGGCGGAGTTGGTAACGATCAGCTGAACCGCTATAGGCGGAAGATTCATCTGAGCCGACGGCAGTAGCCAGTTATTCATACAACGCAGGAGGTTCGACTTATGGAACTAAATATCAGACTCGAGGAGTTGCGCGGTCGTGTGCGAGAAGAATTTGCGAGCTTACAGCCATACAACCACCGCCCCCTAATGCGGCAAGAGATTGAAATTCGCAATTCAATAGTTCGAGAAATTCTGTCAACCGCTACGGAGTTTCGAGCGATTGAATGTGGTTTTGAGGTTTAAGGAGAATCGAACAATGAGCACGGATGTAAAGGTCCCCCAGCAACTTCCGGCAACCAAGCACGCCGCTCCCCAGGGAGTGAAGCTGCCTATTTATATGGATAACCACGCCACCACGCCCATGGATCCGCGGGTGCTGGAGGAGATGCTGCCCTATTTCATGGAAAAGTTCGGCAACGCCGCCAGCCGCAATCACTCGTTCGGATGGGCCGGCGAGGAAGGCGTGGAGACGGCTCGCGAGCGCATCGCCAAGCTGGTCGGCGCCACCACCAAAGAAATCATTTTCACCTCGGGCGCTACCGAAAGCGACAACCTCGCCATCAAGGGCGTGGCTGAGATGTACCGCGAAAAGGGCAACCACATCATCACCGCGGTCACCGAACACAAGGCCGTTCTCGATACCTGCAAGCGCTTGGAGAAATACGGCTATCGCGTCACCTATATGCCCGTGCAGAAAGATGGGCTGGTCGATCTCGAAGACCTGAAGCGCGCCATGGATGACAAGACCATCCTCGTGACCATCATGGCCGCGAACAATGAGATCGGCGTGTTGCAACCGTTTGCTGAGATTGGCAAGCTGTGTCACGAGCGCGGCGTCATCTTCCATACTGACGCCACGCAGGCTGTCGGGAAAATTCCTATCGATGTGAGCAAGCAGAACATCGACTTGATGTCGATCTCCGGGCACAAGATGTACGGGCCGAAAGGTGTTGGCGCGTTATATGTGCGCCGCAAGAATCCGCGGGTGCAGATTTCTGCGATTATCGACGGCGGCGGCCACGAGCGCGGCATGCGCTCCGGAACTTTGAACGTCCCCGGTATCGTAGGGCTGGGCAAGGCTTGCGCGCTTGCTTCGGAAGAAATGTCTCGCGAGGCCGTTCAGCTGGCCGGCCTGCGCGATCGCCTGCGCGACCGCATCATGGGCAAGCTCGACGAGGTCTACATCAACGGTTCGATGGAGCATCGGCTTCCGGGCAACCTGAATATTAGTTTCGCCTACGTCGAGGGCGAATCGCTGCTGATGGGCATTAACGACATCGCGGTTTCCAGCGGTTCTGCGTGCACCTCCGCGACGCTTGAACCATCTTATGTATTGAAGGCTCTGGGCACCGGCGACGATCTGGCGCACAGTTCGATCCGCTTCGGCATTGGCCGCTTCAACACGGCGGCCGAGGTCGACTACGTGGCCGACCGCGTCATCGAAACCGTCGAGCGCCTGCGCGAACTTTCTCCGCTCTACGAAATGGCCAAGGAAGGCATCAATTTGAAGGACGTGAAGTGGGCTGGAGAGTAAACACAGGTTTCAAGGTTTCAGAGTTTCAAGGTTTCAAAGTCCCTGAAGCTCTGGAGCCGGAATCATTGAAACCTTGCAACTTTGAAACATTGAAACCTGGAGAAAAAACATGTCATACAGCGATAAGGTAATCGATCACTACAACAATCCGCGCAACGTCGGCTCGATGGATAAATCGAGCGCTGACGTTGGAACCGGCCTGGTTGGCGCACCCGAGTGCGGCGACGTCATGAAGTTGCAGATCAAGGTGAACCGCGACACCAACGTGATTGAAGAAGCCAAGTTCAAGACGTTTGGCTGCGGCTCCGCGATCGCGTCGTCTTCGTTGGCCACCGAGTGGGTCAAGGGCAAGACGGTGGATGAGGCCCTCACCATTAAGAATATGGACATCGTGAAGGAGCTGTCGCTGCCTCCGGTGAAGATCCATTGTTCGGTGCTCGCAGAGGACGCGATCCGCGCCGCGATCGGCGACTGGAAGAAGAAGCAGCAGACTGCGCAGCCTGTAGCTGTGGAAGCGAAGTAAGCGGCGGGCTTCGAGCGGCGAGCTTCGAGCAATCGCACTCGGAGGCTCGCAGGGTTTGCCCGCTCGTAGCTCATAGCTCGCAGCTGATTTATGACGACGATAGAACAACCCGCGCAGGCTCCCGCCAAGGGCATTCTCGTCACCGAGAAAGCCATCGCCAAGGTGCGCTCTGCCATGGCCAAAGAGGGCATTTCGCCCGAGCAGGGCGGGCTGCGTCTGGGCGTGCAGGGCGGCGGCTGTTCCGGCCTGAGCTACAACATCCGCTTCGACACGCAGCCGCGCGAACGCGACCGCATCTTTCAATTCGACGATGTGCGCGTGTTCGTCGATCCGAAGTCGTTTATCTACCTGCACGGCATGACCCTTGATTACCAGGAAACGCTGATGCAGCAGGGATTCGTCTTCGTGAATCCCCAGGCCACGAAGTCGTGCGGCTGCGGCACTTCGTTCTCGGCTTGAGCTTTGCTCGTGTGGCATTGCCCGTGTGGCTCGGACACTCCTGTCCGAGAAAGCTCACCACGAAGCTCCTAGTCTGCTGCGACATGGATTTGCTCGTGCATCTTTAGATCTATGACGAATTTGACCACGATTACCGCGAAGCCCGCGCCAGCAGAAACTCAGACCTGCTGGTCGTGCGGAACCATGCGCGCAGCGCATTTTTGCGAGGCGTGCGGCAAGGTTCAGCCTCCGAAGCCGGTGGACTATTTCACTTTCTTCGATCTGCCGCGGAAGCTGAATCTCGATGTCGCCGCTTTGGATAGAGACTTCTACGATCTGAGCCGCAAGCTACATCCCGATATCAACGCGCGCGCCGGCAGCCAGGAGCAGGAGTGGAGCCTGCAACAGAGTTCCCTGCTCAACGACGCGCACCGCACCTTGAAAGATCCGATTAAACGCACTCAGTATCTTTTGAAGCTCGAGGGCGTGGAACTGGAAGAGCAGTCAAAATCGGCAACTGAGCAGGCACGCTCCACCGGAGAAGTAAAGAAGCAGATCGTTCCTCCCGATTTGCTGGAAGAAGTTTTTGAGTTGAACATGCAGCTCGAAGAGCTGCGCATGCAGAAGAAGATGGGCGAGGACGATCCCGCTCTGGTCGAAGAAATCGGCCGCCAGAAGCTCGAACTGGAAAAGAAGCACGAAGCTCTTCTGCATGAGCTGCAAGCGTACTGGAAGACCTGGGACAGTTTGATCGAGCGTGAGCAAGCCGGTCAGCCGGTCTCAGAAAACGAGCGCAAGCAAGCGTGCGACAAGATGGTGGACTTGCTGAACCGCCGCAACTACATCCGCAATTTGGTGCGGGATGTAGGAGAAGTTTTGGAGAATTGAGAGATTGAGTCATCGGACGATTGAGTGATTGAAAACGGTGGCTTTGCAATCGCTAAATCACGCAATCGCCAAATCGCACAATGACTACTGATCGCATCGTCGGCATTGATCTGGGCACCACGAATTCTCTCGTGGCCTTCATGCAAGGGGAGAGCCCTGTCGTGATCCCAGGCGACGATGGTTCGAATCTCGTTCCATCGGTTGTCGCTCTTGATGAGAACAATCAGCCCGTCATCGGCAATGCCGCACGCAAATATCTCACTGAGACGCCGGAGCGGGCCGTCTACTCGATCAAACGCCTGATGGGACGCGGGGTGGACGACGTTCAGGAGGAATTGAAGTTCTTTCCTTTCCGCCTCGCGGAAGACTTGCAGGCCGGCGAAGTTTTGCGCATCAAACTTGGCGAAAAGACTTTTACCCCTCCGGAAATTTCGGCGCTCATCCTGCGCCAGCTCAAACGCAATGCCGAGCGCTTCTTCGGAGCGCCGGTTGCGAAGGCGGTTATCACTGTACCCGCGTATTTCAACGATGCGCAGCGCCAGGCCACAAAAGATGCAGGCCGCATCGCCGGACTCGAAGTGTTGCGACTGGTGAATGAGCCCACGGCCGCATCGCTCGCCTATGGCCTCGATAAAAAGCAGAACGGAATCGTCGCCGTGTACGACCTCGGCGGCGGCACGTTCGACATTTCCATCCTCAAGCTGCACGACGGGATTTTTGAAGTCATCGCCACCAACGGAGATACGCATCTGGGCGGCGACGACATCGACAATCTGCTGATCACCATTGCGCTTGATGACACGCTCGGCGATCTCGGTCTCGACCTTCGCCGCAACGCCGAATCCGTGCAAGCCATTCGCAATGCCGTGATCGAAGCCAAGATCGCGCTCTCGTCGCAGCCCTCGGCGAAGCTTGATATTGCACTTCCTGGCGGCAAGCGTTATCTGCGCGAGATCGCGCGCGAGCAGTTCGAACAACTCATCCAGCCCATCATCGAGCGCACTGTTGGGCCCTGCAAGCAAGCGTTGAAAGACGCCGGCCTCAAGCCTGAGCAAATTGACGAAGTCGTGCTCGTGGGCGGCTCGACGCGCATCCCCAGAGTTCGCGCTCTGGTGAAAGAACTGTTCCACCGTGAGCCGCATACTGATTTGAATCCCGATGAAGTTGTCGCGCTGGGCGCGGCGGTGCAGGCCAACATTCTCGGCGGCGGTTCGTTGGCCACCGAGAACATGTTGCTGCTCGATGTCACGCCGCTGTCGCTGGGCATTGAAGTCGCCGGCGGAGTCACCGACAAAATCATCTTGCGAAACTCGACAATTCCCGCATCGGCCACGCAGTTCTATACGACGCAGATAGACGGGCAGGCCAATGTTGCGATTCATGTTCTGCAAGGCGAGCGCGAACTGGCGAAAGATTGCCGCTCGCTGGCGCGTTTCGATCTCAAAGGAATTCCGCCCATGGCCGCGGGCATGGCGCGCATCGAGGTCAAATTCCTTATTGACGCCAATGGCATTCTCCACGTTTCCGCGCGCGAGCAGCGCAGCGGGAAAGAGGCGGACATTCAGGTGCAGCCCAGCTACGGGCTCACCGATGAGCAGGTCGAGAGCATGATCCTCGACTCGTTCGACAGCGCGGAGGAAGACTTCCGGCAACGCCAGGTGATCGAAGCGCGTAACGAAGCAGCAACTATTCTGGCCGCGCTCGATAAAGGCAAGAAGAGCGGGGCTTGGGCTCACCTCACCACCGACGAAAAGAAAAAAATTGCGAAGATGGAAAAGGCCTTGATCGCAGTGAAGGCTGAAGACGATTATCAGGCGATCCGCAAAGCGATTGACGCGCTGAATCAGGGCACAACGCGTCTGGCTGAACTAATGATGGACAGCGCCGTATCCGTCGCGCTGAAAGGCAAGACGATGGACGAAGCTGACATGGGCGAAGGTCCGACGGCGCCGCATCCCATGGCGAAAGCGGAGTTCGAATGAGATCCTCGTGCCGTTTTAATGAGTGGCACTGAAAAATAGCAGGAGGGAACATGGCAGCCAAACTAAGTTATGTGATCGAATTCGTCGCTGACATGGATAGAGCCGTCATGTTTTATCGCGACACTGTGGGTTTGCCCCTGAAATTCCAATCGCCCGGGTGGAGCGAGTTTGCGACTGGAGAGACCACGCTCGCCTTGCACCCGGCATCGGACAAGAACGGCGCGGGCAAGATTGAAATGGGTTTCAATGTGCCCGATCTCGGCAAATTTTATGACGACATGAGGGCCAAAGGTGTGCGGTTTTCCATGCCGCCCAAGAAACAGGATTTCGGCGGCATGCTCGCGCAATTCGAAGATTCCGAGGGCGCCCACGTCAGTGTCAACGGCGATAAATAGATCAGGAGTATTCATGCCAGAAGAAAAAACACAAAGCGGCGGGACAGCCACCGAAGAGGCTCCCGGCGAGAATATGATCGGCGAAAACACGGTGCAGATCACATTCCTGCCCGAAGGCAAGACCGTGCAGTTCGAGCACGGCAAGTTGCCTTATCAAGATCACGGCAAGGAAGAGTCGATTCTCGACATCGCGCTGAACAATCACATCCCGCTCGACCATGCCTGCGGGGGCAATTGCGCCTGCACCACCTGCCACGTATGGATTAAAGAAGGCGCCGAAAATCTTTCGCCGATGGACGACGACGAAGCCGACCGTCTGGACATGGCCGCCGACTTACAGTTAAACTCGCGTCTCGGATGCCAAGTGCAGATTACGAAGCCGGGCAAGGTAGTGGCAGAGATCCCAGCCTGGAACCGGAATTATATTTCGGAAGAACATCACTAGAACCGGCTTCGGGCTTTAGCTTTCGAGCTTCGGCTTACCACGAATTTGCCGAAGCCCGATAGCCGAAGCCCGAAGCCCTGAGGACCCACATGCCCAAACCGCTCACCTGGGACAACGCTGAAGACATCGGCATCCTGCTCTCTGAAGTTCACCCCGAGATCGATCCGCTCACCGTGCGCTTCACGGATTTGCATCGCTACGTGACCGAGTTGCCCGACTTTAAGGGTGATCCCGGAGCCTCGAACGAAGGCAAGCTCGAAGCCATCCAAATGGCGTGGTGCGAGGAATTCCAGGAGCGCACCCAAGGCTAACGCGCCGGACCAAACTGTCCCGGGCCGTGCAGGGCAAACGGCTTCGGCTCGGATGTATTCGCTGAAGCCCGATAGCCAACGCCCGAAGCCCGCCTTTCCGGCGAATCTTTTTACATTTCCGTGACACTTGGAGCCGGGGGCGGGGCTAACCTCGTTGTAAGCCGTTGTTGGCGAGGGATCTCCCGCGGATTCATCCTCGGCCATCAACCTCTCTCTCCAACTGCAAAGGGCACGGTTTCCAATCCCGTGCCCTAATTTTCTGATCAAAATTATGCGCGTGGTCCCGGACGCATTCGTCCGGCGCCGGGGTTGATCCATCCGGCTCGCTTCGCTCGCCGGGCGGACGAATGCGTCCGCCCCTACACGAACTACCCGGCCGTCGCGGCAACCGGTTCCTCGACGCTGGCCTCGCGCAAGAATTTCGCCGCTTCTTCCGGCGGCGTGGGATTGATGTAGAAGCCCGTGCCCCACTCGAATCCCGCCGTCTTGGTCAGCTTGGGCATGAACTCGATGTGCCAGTGATAGTGGTCGTTGGTCGGATCCTGCGCCGGCGAAGTGTGCACCACCAGATTGTATGGAGGATTATCCAGCACTCGGTCGGCCTTGATCAGCAAAGTCTTCAGCGCCTTGGCCAGGTTCTCAAACATGTGCGACGACGAATTCTCGAAAGCCGACTCGTGCTGCTTCGGCAGAATCCAGGTCTCGAAGGGAAAGCGCGGCGCGTAAGGCGCGATGGTTACGAAGTTTTCATTCTCGGCCACCACGCGGCTCCCACCCTCAATCTCCTGCCTAATAATATCGCAGAACACGCAGCGCTCTTTGTACAGGAAGTACTGCTTTGCGCCTTCCAGTTCCTGCACCACGTTGATCGGTAGAATCGGCAGCGCGATCAGTTGCGAGTGCGCGTGTTCCAAAGACGCTCCCGCCGCCTCGCCGTGATTCTTGAACAGCAGGATGTATTTGAACCGCCGGTCTTTCTTCAGATCGAGAATACGGTCGCGAAAGGTCCACAGCACATCCTCAATGCGTTTCGGAGGAAGGGTCGCGAGGCTGGCATTGTGGTCGGGAGTCTCGACGATTACTTCGTGGGCTCCGATGCCGTTCATGCGGTCGAACATGCCCTCGGCCTGGCGGTTCAGCGTTCCTTCAATCCCCAGAGCCGGAAACTTGTTCGGCACCACGCGCACCGTCCACCCCGGCGTGTCGCGCTGCGAAGCCGGTCCGCCATTTGATCCGGGACGGTAAGCTTGAATCTCCGGCGGCGTCTTGCCTTCGTTGCCGTAGCAGAAGGGGCAGAACCCGCCTTTCAACTTTGTGTTCTCCCGCGCGAAATCCGTAGGACGCTTCGCGCGATCGGTAGAAATAATGACCCAGCGGCCAACAATAGGATCTTTTCGTAGCTCAGGCACGCAACATACCTCTTAAATTAGGATAGACGAATCTTTCATTCTAAGCCGTCAGGGAGGAATTCCGAAACACTTCAATCTGGGGCTGGCTGGCTTTGGACTCCGAATAGTATACGCTTACCACGTCGAAGCGCCACTGGCACGAAGGTGGAAATCGCCGCAGGTACTCCCGTGATACAGCCGCGATCTGGCGGCGCTTGTGCCGGTCCACCGCCGCTTCTCCGGGCTTCACGGCCAGCGTAGTCCGGGTTTTAACCTCCACAAAGCAAAGAACATCGTCATCCCATCCGATCAGATCAATCTCTCCCCGGCAGCGCGGCGAGCGGAAGTTCCGCGCCACGATAATATAACCCAGCTTTCGGAGATGAAAGTAAGCTGCTTCCTCGCCCCGCCGCCCAGTCCTGTAATGCTCGGCGAGCTTCGAGACCGGCAAGGTGAGTTTTGCCAGCCAGTCCAGGAAACAAACTACGGCCCGCGTCGCCTGCCCGGAAAATACACGGCGCGAAAGCATTGGTCCTGAAAGCACAAAAAAATCCCCAAGCTAACTGTACCGCGCGAACCGCAGCCGGATGTGATCTCTATAACAATTTAAGAAGGAGGAGAACTCCCGTCCGTGCCAAAGCGGGAAGGCGCAGTGAGTACAGGTTCTGGGGCACGACCCAAATAATCCTCTTTCGCTATAAGGGTCATCGGACTCCAATCCAACGGCCATATCGGCCTGCAAATTCTTTCACCCTATCGCCCTGAACGAAAACTGGGGTAAAATCCTCCTCATCACAAACCGGTTCCGACGGTTGTCCCCCTGAAGCTCTACCGGAATCGTCAGACTTGCAGTTTAACCATGTACAAAAATCCTGAGGTGGAATCCATGACCAAGAAAGTCTCTGTCTGTTTCGCCGTCGCCGCCCTCGCACTAAGTTCGCTCCCGCTCTGGGCGGCGGGCAATCAGAGAAGTATGATCACCCAGCCGGTGGACGAAACCCGGCTCGTCACCCTCGTCGGCAACACGCGCTTTGAAGCCAACGCGAAAAACGACCTTGGCCGCGTACCCGACGAGCTTCCGCTCGAGCACATGCTGCTTCAGTTGAAGCGCGCGCCCGAGTTGGAGCTTCAGTTCGACCAGCACATCGAGTCCCTTACCGTTAAGGGCTCTCCCAACTTCCGCCACTGGATGACGGCCGCCGAACAAGGAGAAAAATACGGCCTTGCGCAGGAAGATATCGACGTCATTACCAAATGGCTCGAAGCGCACGACTTCACCGTCGGACACGTCTATCCCAACCGGATGGTGATCGATTTCTCCGGCACCGCCGGAAAGATCCGCAACGCTTTCCACACGGAGATCCATTATCTCGAGGTGAAGGGCGAGCAGCACTTCGCCAACATGAGCGACCCGCAAATTCCTGAGGCGCTCGCTCCCGCCGTGCAAGGCGTGGTCTCGCTGCACAACTTCAAGCCTCACGCCATGTACGAAAAGAAACCGGACTACACGTTCTCCGGATGCGGCAACCACGGATTGCTACGCCCTGGTGCCCGCCGACTTCCAGACTATTTACAACGTGACCCCGCTCATCACTGCCGGCATTTACGGCCAGGGCCAAACCGTGGTGCTGATCGAGGACAGCAACTCCTACGGCAGCGACTGGAGCAACTATCAAAAGACCTTCGGCCTCACCACCTACGGTGGAACATTAACCACCGTGCACCCCAACGATGCCGGCAATTGCACCAATCCCGGCACCAACGGGGCTGACATCGAGGCTGACCTCGATGTGGAGATGGTCACGGCCATTGCCCCGGGTGCAGCAGTCCAACTCGCCTCCTGCGCCGATACCAGCACCACCTTCGGCGGTCTGATCGCGATCCAGAACCTTATCAGCGCAGGCAGTCCGCCTGCCGTTATGAGCATGAGCTACGGCGTGTGCGAAGTGTTGAACGGCGCTTCATCCAATGCCGCCTTCAAATCCGCGTTCCAGTCGGCGGCAGCCGCCGGTGTCTCGGTGTTTGTCTCCGCCGGCGACGACGGAGCATCCGGTTGCGCGCGTGGATTTCAACGGCGGCGGCAGCTATGCCTATCCCGGCATCGGCGTTACCGGCTGGGGTGAGACCGTATACAACGTCTCGGTAGGCGGCACGGACTACATGGACCTTTACAACTCTCTCGAAGGCGGCAAGCCCGCAGAGCACCTACTGGAGTTCCACGAACGGCACCACCTACGGCTCGGCGTTGTCCTACATTCCAGAGATTCCCTGGAACGACTCCTGCGCCAGCTATCTGGTGTATAACGTCGAGGGTTACAGCGCGCCCTACGGCACAACTGGCTTTTGCAACAGCACCACCGGAAAGGCCGACTTCCTGAGCACCGCCGCCGGCAGCGGCGGCCCCAGCGACTGCGCCACTGGTGCGGGAAGCTCCCTCTATGCCTACACGGAAGATACCACCTGCGCCGGCTATGCCAAGCCCTCGTGGCAATCAGGCATCTTCGGCAACCCAAAGGATGGCGTACGCGACATCCCGGACGTATCCCTGTTTGCCAGCAACGGCATCTGGGGACACTACGCGGTGATCTGCTACTCCGACCCATCCGGTGGCGGCGTTTCCTGCTCGGGCGCTCCCAGCACCTGGGCCGGAGTCGGCGGCACTTCGGTAGCTGCGCCGCTCATGGCCGCCATGCAGGCGCTTGTGAGACCAGCACTGGAACATTCGCGCCGGCAACCCCAACCCGACTTACTATTCCATCGCCAACACCGAATTCGGGAAGACAGGCAACAGCTCCTGCTACTCCATCAATGTGACGGGTGGATCGAGCTGCGTCTTCTACGACATCACCCAGGGCGATAACGACGTAAACTGCCGGCACAACGGCACCGTGTACAAGGACGATTGCTACGTCCCCTCCAGCACCAACGGCACGCTGGGCACGCAAGCCATCACCAGCCTGTCGCTGACTGCGGGCGGGTCGGGCTACACTTCTGCGCCCACCTGCACCATCAAAGCTCCGTCCAATCTCGCAAAGTACCTTTCACCCACGGGAACCACCATTTACGGCGGTGGAACCCAAGCCAAGTGCACGGCCACCATCAACACGACGACCAAAGTCGTAACGGCTGTGACGCTCACCAATAAAGGCCAGGGCTACACCGGAGTTCCCACCTGCACGCTCTCCGGCGGCGGAGGAAAGAGCGCCAAGTGCTACGTAGTCATCAAGCCCACAACCGCAACCTCAGCCTATCAACCATCGTTCGGCGCCACCCCAGGCTGGGATATGGCCACAGGCCTGGGCAGCGTCAACGCCTATAACCTGGTGTTCGATACCGCCTGGTAGGAAAAGAAGTAGAAGTAAGTAATAGAGGAAAAGCGGGTGCCCCGTCCTGGAGTGCACCCCTGAGGTGAGACAAAAGAACTAGGGACAGTTGCGTTGCGAAAAACATTGTAAACCGGGGAGTGGGGTCTGGGGCGAGGGGGCGGTTAGCTCCCTCGCCCCAGTCAGCTCTGTAGAAGCTTCGAGGCTGCGGGCCCACAACTGCTGCTCGAAAGCGGCGGGCGTTTGATATCCGAGCGCCGAATGCAGCCGCTGGTGGTTGTAAGTGGTCTCTAAGAACGTCGCCAGGTCACCGCGCAAGGCGTCCAGATCGCGCCAGTGGTTGCCGCGTACTTGCTCCTGCTTCAGGGTCTTCATGAAAGATTCAGCCTTGGCATTGTCGTAAGGATTGCCCACCCGACTCATGCTCGGTTGCGCGCCATGGTCGGCGAGCAGGGTGAGATAGTCGGAACATGCGTACTGGATGCCGCGGTCGGAATGATGAATCAAGCCCGGCGCGGGTTGTCGTTCCGCCAGTGCCAGGCGCAACGCCTCCAGTGCCAAACTCGCGCCCAGATGTCGCGCCAGCGCCCACCCGATCACCCGCCGGGAATGTGCATCCAGCACCACGGCGAGATAGACAAACTCCTCCTGCAATCGCACATAGGTGATATCGGCCACCCAGAGTTCATTGAGGTTTTGCGTCACCAGGCCGCGCGCCAGGTTCGGCCATACCCGCCAGCCATGCTGCGAATCCGTCGTCGCCGGCACAAATCGCCGCCTGCGCAAACCGAGCAGATTGTCCTCGCGCATGAGCCGCAACACGCGCTTGGCGTTGACCGGGAGCCCGCGCTGCCGCAACTCTCGCTGCACTCGCCGATAGCCATAGAACCGCTTCGCCACGATCACTTGCTGGATGGCATCGCGCACTGCCGTATCTACCTGTCGCGGTGCGGAGGCTTCCCAGTGCCGATAAAATCCCGCGCGGCTCACGCCGCTCAACTCGCACATTCGCTCCACCCTGAGGCCGCCTTGCTCGGCCCGCTCCGCGATCAACGTGCAGATCGCTTCCCGTCCACTCCGATGCGCCGCAAGGCTTCGCCGAAAAAATCCAGTTCCAACTCCTGCTGCCCTACTTTGCGTTCTAACTCTGCGATCCGCTTCCGCGCCGCCAGCAACTCCCCACGTCCGGCCATGGCTTCCGACCCACTGGCCGCTGCCAGCGTTTGCTTTCGCGGTCTTCCTCTCCGCCGATGCACGAGCCCAGCTTCCCCTAACTCTGCGTACCGATCCTTCCACACGTACAGCCGCTTCCGTCGAATGCCCAGCTCTTGCGCCACCCCGCTCACGCTTTCTCCCGATAACACCCGCCGTACCGCGGCCAGCTTCAACTCCTTCGCGTATTCAATCTGCTTCGGTTCGCCTTGTGACATGCGTTCTCCTCTCGAGAACTGTCACCATTTTCCTTGTCTCAGTTTTGGGGTGCACTCCAGTCCTTGTCTCTCCGTTTTTTGGAGAGACAGGGCGGGGCTTTTGATTTCGTGGGACCAGCGGGAATTCTGAAGCCGCCACACGGCAGCCGCCGAAGGCGCATTCACTCCGAAATGCTGTCAATAGCCAAGTAGTACACAGTCGCGCCTAAGTTGCTCATAACATTGATCAAATATTTCCGGAAACCTGTCACATTTACCCCCTCCGATATGATATAATGAATATATAAGTTAAAAACTTTAAGAAAACGAGGCGCGGCCCCTGGGCCGCGCCTTTTCTTTTTTGCCAACAGGAGCAAAATGGACGGATTCAAGTTTTTCAAAACTTTCAAGGAGCGGGGCGAGTGGGTCGAACTCCTTTTCATGGCCGAGGCCATGCGCCACGGCTACAAGCTTCTCAAGCCCTGGGGAGACTCTCAGCCCTTCGATGTCGCTCTCTTTTTCGGCAGCCGCATCGTGCGCGTCCAAGTGAAGTCCACCAGCTACCGCCTCGACAACGGATACCGCTGTCAGTTCCAGACCAATTTTCACGGCCGGCAATACACTCTCAAGCTGCTTGACTTCTTCGCCGGTTACGTCATCCCCCAAAAAACCTGGTACCTCATCCCAGCGCGGATCCTCTTCAATGGCTTCCCTGAGCCGACGAGCACAATGCTCTTCCCCATGCAACCCCACAAACCAAACACCTACCGCTACGCATGCTACCGGGAAGCCTGGAGCCTGCTGCAACCGAAGCCGGAGAAAAGGAAGCCCCGCGCCGGATAGGGGATGGCGGAGGTGGGGCGCACTGGTCGCTGCTATGGGAATTTGGTTCCACGATTCCTGGAGTGGTGGCGGACGATAGGAAGTCAAATTCCCCGCCCTGTCTCTGCAAAAAGCGCAGAGACAAGGACGGGGCAGCCTCAGGGTAGGATGGTTCGGATTGGGCTGGGCCAGCCCCCAATGCCGTTTCCTCAGTGAAGAGTCCCGTCTCAGGTCGCTCAGGTCGTGACTTTTCGTGTGCTCCCGCTGAGGTGGCGACTCAGTTGACAGACTTTGGATCAGGATGGTCCTCAACTGGAATGCAGTCCGTCTTCTCGGTTATGGTGCCGTGGCCAATTGCGGCTAGAATCTTGTTCGCACACAGCTCGGTGAATTTCTTTAGTGCCTCGTAATTCTGGAAAGAGGTCAGGAGGCCGTGTTCGATGCAAACGACATTATGGGTTGTGCTCGGCCCGTTGCTATAGACCTCGACTTCTTTGCCACAGTTTCCCTTGTCGCAAAGTAGGTCGGTCTCACCGACTCCTGGATCCCGTTCTTGTCGTGGTTTACCTTGACTGTGATGCGAAGATTGGTTGGGCGATGTGGTGGTCCGGCGCTCATGAATCTGATTATATAGGGAGCTCCGCTGGCTCTACGGAATCATTCCCGCGAACGTCGGGCGGGCTTTAGTTCCCCAAACGGCTCGCGACAGAAGGAGGTAATAATGAAGGACGACCGTAGAATCTATTCGCGATACACCTTCAACCGTGGCCTGCAGACGCTCTGGAAGGGAGATGCATCCGTGCCCGGTTCGCAATTTCGCTCAGTGGCAATCACCTCGGATGCCTTCAACTCCACCCAGGCAGTCTTCCAAGTATTAATGCTCGAAGGCGTCGGAGACGGAATTAGGGATGGAAAATTCGCCGGTACCAAAGGCGATCCCAATGTTCTCTTCGATACAGATATAAAAGGCCTCGACGTAGCAGGAAAGAAATTTGAAGAACTCGTTTCGGATTCTGAGCGGCAAGGGTTCAAGAGAATAGGCTTTATGGACATTGTGGAATTTGAGGAAAAAGCGCGCGAATCGAACAAATGAGGTCGAGGAGGCTAGCCCATCCTTTCCTCGCGATCTTACTCACGCGGGTGCCCCGTCCTTGTCTCTGCGTTTTTTGCAGAGACAGGGCGGGGAATTTGACTCCCTACAACCCGAGGCACAATCCCTAGCGACTCCCTTTTGCGAGCGGTCCACTGCGACTCAATCTCCACCACTCCCTCAACCCCGGAAACATAATGGCGAAAACTGCTCCAAGCCCACTTCTCAGGACTAGAAACCAGTCCTCTGCGCACCGGATTGCGATGGATGTACCCGCAGCTTCTCTATGCGCCGAGCCTCGCTCCAGACGTTGAGGTCGTAATACCGAGCCAGCCAGAACGGGCCGCCTTCCGGCTCGCGCAACTCGCGAGCCACGTTCTGCTTCAACATCTGCAATGCGAGCGAAAGCTTCGCCCGCTCCGGCTCGCTGATCAGCAAATGAACGTGCTCCGGCATCACCACGTACCCAGCGACGTAGAAGCCATACCACCGCCGCACCCGCTCCAGGACCTGCTCGAAGACATCGCGGGCATGGGGCGAGCCCAGCCGGACCGCGCGGTCATAACAACTAAACGTAAGGAAGTGCAGACATCGCGCTTCCTGAAACCGTCTGAGTCCCCACGGCATAGAAGATAATCGTAAGCCGAGGTTGGGGTGCAGTGGTTCGCTGCCACGGGAATTTGTTTCTACGATTCCGAGATTGGGAACGGACGATAGGAGGTCAAATGCCCCGCCCTGTCCCCGCAAGGAACGCGGGGACAAGGACGGGGCAGCCTTAAGTAAATGATGGCGGCCGCCGCTTCTACTTTCCCACCTGCTGGATATACTCTTCCAGCACGTCCAAAGCAACATCGGCTTCTTCTTTGGTCACCACCAGCGGCGGGCAGATTCGGATCGTGCTTGGCCCGCAGCCCAGGAACAGGATGCCGTGTTCGAAGGCGCGCTGGATGATCAGGTCGCGCTCGGCGCTGCCGTACTCCTTGGTGGATTTGTCCTTCACGATGTCGCAGCCGATCATCAGGCCGCGGCCGCGCACGTCGCCCACTAGCTTCAGCCTCGCCGGCCACGTGGACATGCGCTTCAGCATGTGCGCGCCCACTTCCGCCGAGTGCTCGACGAGATGTTCTTTCTCGATCACGTCGAGGGTAGCCAGCGCCGCCGCGATGCACACGGGATTGCCGCCAAAGGTTGAGGCGTGCGAACCGGGCACCCAGTCCATAATTTCGGAGCGCGTCAGCGTGATGCCGAGCGGCATGCCCGACGCGATGCCCTTCGCGATGCAGATCATGTCAGGCTCAACGCCGGTGTGCTCGATGGCCCACCACTTGCCGGTGCGAGCGATGCCGCTCTGCACCTCGTCGATGACCAGCATGATGCCATGACGATCGCAGATGCGGCGCAGTTCTTGCATAAAGATGGTAGGAGCGACCACGTAGCCGCCCTCGCCTTGCACCGGCTCAACGAAGATTGCGGCCACTTCCTCGGGAGGCAGCGTGGTCTTGAACAGCTTCTCCTCGATGAAGCGCGCGCAGCTGAGCGCGAACGCGTCCGGATCTTGTGTGGCATCTTTGCGTCCGCGATAGAGGTCAGGATAGGGCACATGGGTGACACCCGGCACGAGCGGCGCAAAGCGGCGCCGCTGCTGCGGTTTCGACGCGGTTAGCGACATCGCGCCCATGGTGCGTCCGTGAAACGCACCGAAGAAGGCGATGATGTTCTGTCTTCTTGTGTGATATCTAGCGAGCTTGAGGGCGCACTCGATGGCCTCCGCGCCCGAGTTGCCGTAGTAGACCTTGTGCGGGCCAGGCATGGGGGCGATCTTCGACAGGCGCTCGGCGAGTGTGACCAAGCTCTCGTAATAAAAATCCGTGCCCGACATGTGGATCAATTCGCCCGCCTGCTTCTGAATAGCGGCTACCACTTCGGGATGGCAGTGGCCGGTCGAGGTGACGGCGATGCCAGCGGAGAAGTCATAGAACTCGTTGCCATCGACGTCGGTGACGACGATGCCGCGTCCGCTCTTGGCGACGAGCGGATAGGAGCGAGTATAGGAAGGCGAAATATATTTCTGGTCGCCGGCGAGCACGCGCAGGGCGTTGGGTCCGGGCAGGGCGGTCTTGATCTTTGGGCCGGTCTTTTTTTCGGAAGCGTTTTCGGGAGCGGCGGCGGTCATAGTTTTCGTGGTCATTGGAATCCTCCTGAAGCAGCTGTCAGTTGCCAGTTGCCGGTTGTCAGTTAAAGCAACCTCGGGACACGCGGCTCTGGTTTGAGCACACGCTGAACCGAGAAATTCAGGCGGAGGATTTTGTTAGTCGCTACCGAAGAGGCTGGGACGGAGACGTGATGGCAGGTTGGCCCGGTAACGCCGGGGACAAACCAGGCAGAGCAGCCAGCACTCGGGCAGGTGCGAAGAGAAAAGATGCGAATTGGATTTGTTGTGCAGCATCGCTCGCGGCCGACATCACTGGATCATTATAGCTTGAGGTGGTGCGTGGCGTAACCCCCTTTGGTAACTGGCCTCGCTTCGCTCGGCGGACGGGCGAATGCGCCCGTCCCCACACGCTTGCCTCTCAGCATGACTAAAAGTCCGCACGCGTCTGATATGGTTTAACTTTCCTCTGTTTTCTCACTACATGTCCAGCGTTCGGCCAAGCCGGTTTGCGGTGATTCTTGCCTTTGGGCTGGTGTATTTGTTTTGGGGCTCGACCTACCTGGCGATTGATATTGCGGTGCAGACGATTCCTCCGGCGCTGATGTGCGGGTTGCGGTTCTCGATTGCCGGGGTGGTGATGCTGGCGGTGTGCGCGGCTACGGGGCGGAGGATTCGGTATTCGGCGCGGCAGATTGTGCTGGCGGCGGTGGTGGGGATTTTGCTGCTGATGGGCGGGAACCTGACTTTGTCGTGGGCGGAACTTTCGGTGCCGTCGGGGCTGGCGGCTTTGATTATTGCGATCACGCCGTTGTGGTTTCTGGTGCTGGATTCGATGCTGCTGGGGCATCATCGAATTTCAGGGCGCGGCAAGGCTGGGCTGGCGCTGGGGCTGGTGGGGTTGTTTGTTTTGTTCTGGCCGGAACTGCATTCGACCTCGGCGCTGGGTCGCCGCGAGTTTTGGGCCTCTCTGGCGCTGATTGGCGGGTCGTTTTCGTGGGCTCTGGGATCGGTGCTGTCGAAGCGCTGGCAGTCGGGCATGGACGTGTTCAGCGCAACCGGATGGCAGGTGACGGCGGCGGGCGCGGCAAACTTTTTGTTTGCCGCAGCGGCGGGAGATTTTTCGCGGGTGGTGTGGACGCCGCGCGGGTTGGGCGCGGTGCTTTATCTGGTGGTGTGCGGATCGTGGATCGGGTACACGGCTTACATCTGGCTGCTTGAACATGTGCCTACGTCGAAGGTGTCCACTTATGCCTATGTGAATCCGGTTGTGGCGGTGTTTCTGGGATGGCTGGTTCTGCATGAGCGCGTGGACCGGTTCATTGTGATGGGCAGTGTGATTGTAGTGCTGTCGGTGATTCTAGTGACCAGCGCTAAGGTGAAGGAGAAGACTGTGGTGGAGGAGTTGCCGGCGGTGGAGGCGATGTAGCAGTTCTCAGTTCTCCGTTCTCAGTTCTCAGTTCTCAGTTCTCAGTTCTCAGAGAGTAGACAGTTTCGGGTTGGCTCGGCTCTTTTTATTTTATTTAGAGGCTTCTTCGTTTTCTTGCTCTTCACTTTCAATTACCAGATCAACGGTGTGGCCGCGGATGGCGAAGATTTGCTTTGCGGCGCCTGCGGGTTCGAAGGTCACGCGGGCTGGGGATCGTTGCCAGGCCGGAGTGGGGCAGGCAGAATCGGCGGTTGCATTTTCCGGAATGACCTGGCCATCCAGGAGTTTCTTCAGAACGGGCTTGCGGCGGGCGATTTGGGCTACTACGGCGTAGATTTTCTTGCCGTCTTCGGAGACGCCGCAGTAGGCGGCGTAGTCGCGGTACCAGCTGGCGGCGGAGTAGAGGGCGTCGAACTCGGGAAGATTGATGGATGAGATGTGGCCGGTGACGCGGTCGACTAGAAGCCACCCGCCGCGTTGCCACAGCCAGCGCGGCGTCTGGGCAGATTCCTGGGGAAGGTTGTCGTTGACGCGGAAGGCGCGGCGGACTACGAAGAGGCGGTCGGTTATTTCGTGAGTGGGTCCGAGGGTAAATTCTCTGACGTGGGCATCGATGAGGAGCGGTCTCACTTTCATAGTGAGTGGCTTGTCGTCGGTTGCGGTGGCGCTGGGGGACCATTGGACTGTGGTCCACTTGCCGAAGGTAATGATGTGGGGTTTGGCGGCGGCGACAACGCTACCCTGCATGAGGATGAGAAGTGAAAAGGCTATCCGAAATTTTGAGAGGCGGAGCATGGCCGAGGTTAAGCAGAAAGCCTTGTGGAGGGCAAGGTTAGGGATCACGAAATGGCGGCCCAATTCCGACTAAGTTCCGAAGTGGGACTGGGGAGGTACGACGCTTGAAAAAGCGATGTGGATCCCAGAGGAACACGAATCGGCACGTCCTGAAGCCTTTGAACGCGGAGGTCGCGAAGAACGCCCGTAGAGGACGCGAAGAAGAGGCGCTGCTGCGGCACCGTGGGTTTGATTGCGGTAGAATATTTAGGATAGCTATCGTGCGATGAGTTCTCCTCACGACTCCCGTCCGGCTGTGAGCGGTGATGGCCGGACAACTTCTCAGGCAGAAACGGGTTCTGATAAGGATATGCACGTGTTGCCGACAAAACGGCAAGGGGCGCGGATTCTGGTGGTGGATGACCATCCCACGATTGCCGGGCTGATGGGCCAGTTGCTCACGCAGCGCGGCTACGACGTGGTGACGGCGGCGGATGCGGAACAAGCTGAGGCCGAGGTGCGGCGGCAGGCGCCGGACCTGATTTTGTCGGATGTGCGAATGCCGGGGAAGTCAGGCTACGAATTGTGCCGGGAACTGAAGGCTGATCCGGCGACGCGGCTGATTCCCTTTGTGCTGATCACGGGCTTGAGCGACAGCGCGGATAAGGTGCGCGGGATTGAAGCTGGGGCGGATGACTTTCTGAACAAGCCGGTTCTGGCGGAGGAATTGACGGCGCGGGTAAAGTCGCTGCTGCGGGTGAAGGAATTCACGGACGAGCTGGAGACCGCGGATTCGGTGTTGTGCACGCTGGGATTGGCCGTGGAGAGCCGCGATCCTTATACCGAGGGGCACTGCGAGCGGCTGGCGTTGTACGGCGAGGATTTGGGACGGCATCTCGGCCTGGATAAAGATTCGATTGTGGCGCTGCGGCGCGGCGGGTACTTGCATGACTTGGGCAAGATCGCGGTGCCGGATGCGATTCTGAAGAAGGGATCGGACCTGACGTTGCAGGAGTGGGAGATCATGCGGCAGCATCCGGTGACCGGGGAGAATATCTGCAAGCCGCTGAAATCGTTGCGGCTGGTGCTGCCGATCATTCGGCATCATCATGAGCATGCGGATGGGTCGGGGTATCCGGACGGATTGCGGGTGGGTGAGATCCCGCTGCTGCCGCGGGTTTTGCAGGTGGTGGATGTGTACGATGCTTTGCGCACGGCGCGGCCATATAAGCCCGCGCTATCACACGATGAGGCCGCGCAAACCATGCGCGAAGAAGCCCGCCAGGGCTTGTGGGACGCGGAACTGGTGAATGAGTTCTTCAGCATGCTGGTGGAAAAACGCAGCGTGGCGTGAGGAAGGCAGTTCTCGGTTCTCGGTTCTCGGATGCTGGTTTTTTGGTTCTTGGTTTCCTTCCGCTCGTCTTTCCGACGTACAATGGCGAGGCCTTTTGCGGCAATCAAATTGAAGGACATCATTTACAGCATCGTTATTCCTGCGTACAACGAGAGCGCGCGCCTGGAGGCGACGCTGGAGAAAGTGTTGGGATATGTGCGCGCGCAGGAATGGAATGCGGAAGTAATTGTGGTGAACGATGGGTCGCGCGACAACACGGCGGAGTTGGTGCGCAGGTTTGCCGAAAAAGATTCGATGCTGCGGCTGGTGGAAAATCCGGGCAATCGCGGCAAAGGCTACTCCGTGCGCAACGGCATGCTGAATGCGCGGGGTGAGGTGGTGGTGTTCAGCGACGCGGATCTGTCTTCGCCGATCGAGGAGATGCCGAAGCTGCTGGCGGCGCTGGCAGCCGGGGCGGATGTTGCCATTGGCTCGCGCTGGCTGCGGGCGGAGTTGCAGACGCGGCGGCAATCGCTGCACCGGCAGGTGTTTGGTCGAGTCTTCAATCTCTTGCTGAGGATAATTCTGGGACTGCGGTTCAAGGACACGCAGTGCGGATTCAAAGCCTTCACACGGCGGGCGGCGCAGACGATTTTTCCGCTGCAACGCATCGAGCGCTGGGGATTCGATCCGGAGATACTTTTTCTGGCACGCAAGTTCGGGTTTCGTGTGGAGGAAGTACCGGTGCTTTGGGGACACAGCGGGGGAACGCGGATTCATCCCCTGGTGGATGGGGCACGGATGTTTTGGGAGATGGTGCGGATTCGGTGGTATGACTTGACGGGCAAGTATGACTGCGGTTCGTCGGCAGGCGCCCAGGCGGTTAAGACGCTGCCGGGGCGGCCAGGATCCCGCACATGACAAAAAAGCGACGTGCCACACGCACGAAGAAAGCGGTCGTTCGACCGCTGACGGCTAAGCAACGGCGGGAGGTCGTGGCCTTAGCGTCCCTGCCAGATGACAAGATTGACTATTCGGATATCCCTCATCTCAAAGAGCGTTTTTGGAAGCGCGCTGCGCGCAATCCGTTCTACCAATCCTGAGTCGGGTCTCGTCGCTGACGACAGCCAGCGCCTGAAGGCGCGTTATTGAGATAGCATTTACGGCACGCCTGAAGGCGTGCCCTGATACGAATCTTCTTGCGTCACCAGTCTGCGCAGTGACGCGCTCAGTCAGGCCCGAAGTTCGGCAACGACCCGGCGTCCCATTTCTGATGTTGATATCGAACTTCCTCCGGCGTGGGCGAGGTCGGCGGTGCGGGAACCTTGATTCAGCGCGGCGCTGACCGTCTTCTCGATGCAGGCCGCTTCGGTCTCCAGTTGAAAAGAATGGCGGAGCAGTAGGGCGGTGGAAAGGATTGCGCCGAGGGGATTGGCGATTCCTTTGCCAGCGATGTCGGGCGCCGAACCATGCACTGGCTCGTACACGCCGACCGGACCGCCGATGCTGGCTGAGGCCAGCAAGCCTAGCGAACCTACTACTCCGCCAGCCTGGTCAGAGAGAATGTCGCCAAACATGTTTTCGGTGAGGATCACATCGAAGTCTTTCGGTCGCTGCACCAGTGACATGGCGGCGGAATCCACGTACATGTGCGAGAGTTGCACTCCCGGATAATCTTTCGCGCAGCGGGTGACGACTTCGCGCCACAGGCGGGAGCACTCGAGAACGTTGGCTTTGTCAACGGAGAGCACTTTCTGGCGGCGCTTCACTGCGAGGTCGAAGGCGACGCGGGCGATGCGCTCAATGGCTGGCTCGGCGTACGTCATGGTGTTAGTGGCGATGAGGGAGCCGGGTTCGCCAGCTATGGAACGCGGTTCTCCGAAATAGAGCCCCCCGAGCAGTTCGCGGACGATCATTATGTCGGTGCTGCGGACCAGGTCTGCGCGCAGAGGCGAACAATCTTCCAGCGCTGGAAAACAGATGGCGGGACGCAGGTTGGCGTAGGCGCCTAGCTCGCGGCGCAGGCGCAGGAGCCCGGCCTCGGGGCGAAGGTGTTGGGGATAGTGATCGTACGCGGGACTACCCACCGCACCCAGCAGGACTGCTGAGGACGCGAGGCACGCCTGAATTGTGTCGGGAGGAAGGGGATCTTTAGACGCAGTTAAGGCTGCTCCGCCGATGTTCTTGGTTTGGAGATGAAGCTGGTGGCCGAAGGCGTCGGCGACGGCTTGCAGAACCAGGACGGCTTGTTCGGTGACTTCAGGGCCGATGCCATCGCCGGGGAGGATGGTGAGGTTCAGGAGCATGGGGGCGATTTGATGATGGAGAAATCTTGTAATTGTGTAACCGCGGTCGTGAGGCAGCAATGGCTGATTCAGATTTCAAATTATTCAATTACCAAATTACCAGATTACCCAATCGCCTACACGCCCCAGAGATAATCTTCCTGCTGCTGCTCGTGGTGGTGCTCGGCGTGGATGGGCAATGGTACGCCGAAGGCGTTGGTTTGGGACGCCACGGGAAATGGCCGAGGTGGTTCGGGGCTTGCAGCGCTGGCCGCGGCCGCAACCGCTATGGGAAGCGGCTCGAACAGCGGAGTGGCGGAGGCTGCGGGCTTGTGGGTATCGCGGATCAATTCGAGCAGGTGATGATCTTCCACCTTCTTGATTTTGTCGGCGAGTCGGACGAAGCGGCGATAAATGTCATCCAGCGCACGGCGATCGAACTGGTAGCCGAGTTGCTCGCAGCGAATGGCTAGGGCATGACGGCCGGAGTGCTTGCCCAGCACGAGCTTGGAGTCGGGCACGCCGACGGACTGCGGCGTCATGATCTCGTAGGTCAACGGGTTTTTGAGAACGCCATCCTGGTGGATGCCGGCTTCGTGGGCGAAGGCGTTGCGTCCGATGATGGCTTTGTTGGGCTGCACAGGCACGCCGGTGATTTCGCTCAGCACCTGGCTGGCAGGGAACAGATGTTCGGCGGCGATGCCCGTCTCGTAGGGATAACGATCATGCCGGACGCGCATGGCCATGACGATCTCTTCGAGCGAAGCGTTGCCGGCGCGTTCGCCGATTCCGTTGATGGTGCACTCGACCTGACGGGCTCCGGCAGCGACGGCGGCCATGGTGTTGGCAACGGCCATGCCGAGATCGTTGTGGCAGTGAGCGGAGATAGTAACTTTCTCGATTCCCTTTACGCGGCGGCGGATGGTTGCGATCAGCTCGCCGAACTCGGCGGGCACGGTATAGCCGACGGTGTCCGGGATATTCAGCGTGGTGGCGCCAGCTTCGACGACCGCGTCGAGCACCCGGCAGAGGAATTCAGGATCGGTACGAGTGGCGTCTTCGGGCGAAAATTCGACATCCGGACAGAGCGACTTGGCGAAGGCGACGGCCTCGCGAGCCCGGGCCAGGCACTCCTGGCGCGTGATGCGCAGCTTGTATTTCAAGTGAATGTCGGAGGTGGCGAGGAACACGTGAATGCGCGGGCGGGCCGCTTCTTTCAAAGCTTCCCAGGCACGCTCGATATCGTCGTGGCAGGCGCGCGCGAGCCCCGCGATGATGGGGCGGCGGATAACGGCGGCGATGGCCTTGACCGCTTCAAAGTCGCCATCCGAGGCGATGGGGAATCCAGCTTCGATCACATCGACACCGAGACGGTCGAGCTGATGCGCGACACGTAACTTCTCCTGATGGTTCATGCTGCAGCCGGGCGACTGTTCTCCGTCGCGCAAGGTGGTATCGAAAACGGTAATCCGGACCTGCTCTGGCGCCATGGGGTCTGCCCTCCAAAAATGCCGCGTTCTTCTATGGTACGGGGGAAGGCGCTTGAAGCAAATCTTATAATTCTTCATTGATCATTAGAATATCTTCTATGATAAGATTTGCTAATGTATATTGCAGTTACATAAGAGGGTGACCGATGGAACTCTCGCAATTGGAAGTCTTTCTGGCGGTGGCGCGCGAGCACCGGTTCTCACGAGCTGCGGAGAAGCTTTACCGGACGCAGTCCGCGGTCAGCCAGACGATCCGCAAATTAGAGGATGAACTGGGCGAGAACTTGTTTGACCGCTCATCGCGCGAGGGCTTTCTGACGGATGCAGGCCAAGTGCTTTACGAGTACGCCGAAAAGTTGCTGAACCTGCGCCAGGACGCGCACGAATCGCTGGCGGAACTGCGGGAACTGCAAAAGGGCAAGCTGGTGATTGCGGCCAACGAGTTTACGGCACTTTATCTGCTGCCGGTGCTGGCGGAGTATCGGCGGCTGCATTCCATGATAAAAATCATCGTGCAGCGGGCGCTGGGGAGCCGCATTCCCGACGACGTGTTGCAGCACAGCGCCGAACTGGGTGTGCTGTCGTACAAACCGGAGGAGCCGCGGCTGCATTCGGTAGTGACTTATCTGGACGAACTGGTGCTGGTGGTGCCGCCGAAGCATCCGCTGGCAGGGGCGCGAGAGGTGAGCATCCGGCAGTTGGGGGCAGAGTCGTTTGTGGCGCACATTGTTTCGTCGCCTTACCGGGAGAGAGTTCTGCAAACATTCGAGAAACACAAAACGCCGCTGCACATGGATCTTGAACTACCGACGTTGCAGGCCATCAAACAATTTGTCGCCATGGGAAACGGCGTGGCATTCATGCCGGAGATGAGCGTGGAGGCGGAACTGGCGCGGCGAGAACTTGTCAGCATTCCAGTGCGGGAGTTGCGTGTGCAACGCAAGCTGCGTTTGATTTACCGCAAAGAGGCAGGACTTTCGCATGCGGCGCGGGCGTTTCTGAAAGTGGCCGAGGCGGTGGCAGTGGAGCGGGCGGGAAGGTACCGGTTTCAGCGGGAGAGCTAGGGGAGCGAAGATCCAAATTAGCAGTTAGCAATTGGCCAATATAGGGTCCCTATCCGCTAATTGCTAACTGCTAATTGCTAACTGCTAATTGCTGGAATCAGCAGTCGGCGCAGGCTTCTGTGGACGGGAAGGTTTCCAGGGCTTCGCCGACGCTGGGGTGAATGTCGAGGACCGAATTCAGGTTAGTCAGATCCAGCAGATCGCGCACGATCGGGCTGGGACTGGCATATTTCAGATTAGCATTTTCCGATTGAGCCCGGCTGTACAGAGAAGCCAGTTCGCCGATGCCCGCGCTGTCGATGGAGCTGACGCCACTGAGATCGAGCACAACTTTGCCGCCGTTCTGCAGCGCTTCACCGACCATGCGCGAGAGGGCTGCCGCTTCGTCGCGATAGACGATGCGGCCCTGAGCATGGACGATCATTACATCACCGCGATTTCGAGTTTCTAAACTGAGTTTCAACTTCGACTCCTTAGGTTGTACTCCGAGGGCAGCCACACACTGCGGCTGCAACCATGTTTGCCAATTCGCCTCTATGGATTGCATGTTATATACATAGACGCGCGCCACACGGTTTCGGAATCATTAAAAATGAATGAATTTCCCAAATGGGCGCCAAACCTAAAGGCGCACAATCTTGGCGAACCGGACATCCTGGGAGTCCGTTACACTGCATCTAACGGATTTCACACATTCAGGTAGAATTTGCTGCTGGCACAATTGCCAGGGAGGAATCATTTTCGTGTCAAAAACCGCAGCCGTGCTTCTGGCATTTCTGAGCTTGATGCTGTTGCCCACCCCATCGAAGGCGCAGTTGCTCCCCAGTGGAAACATTTATGCCGGAGTTGGTTACGCGGATAACGTCGATGTCGTGAACCGCCTTACGTTCCGTGGATGGGAAGGCTCGGTGGAGATGTTACCGTTTCACCGCTTTTCATACCTCGGGCTGGTGTTGGATGGCAGCGGTTTTTACCGGTCGGGCGTTCACCAATACAACCTGGTTCTGGGTCCAAGGGTTTCGAAGAACTACGGCAAATGGCGGCTGTTCGCGGACGCGATGGGCGGATACCAGATTTCCAATTCAGGCGGCGAGAGCTTTCACACCATAGTCGAAGACATCGGCGGTGGCGTGGATCGCAAATTCCAACTTCTCTTCATGAAGAATTTTGCCTGGCGATTGCAGTTCGACTACGTTCACAGCCACGAATTGAGTGCCAACCAGAATGATGTGCGGGGCACGGCCGGACTGGTGTGGCACTTCTGACAGGCAACCAGCCTGGTTCGACCAACGTCTAATTCTGTCTCCGAAACTTCCAGTACTGACGGGGGTTGGTGGAGGTGTCGACGCTTCGAACTTGACTGCTGGAGGAACATTCATGCGGTTTCCCTCACCGAAGGTGGCGCGTCTTGTTCAAGTGACCGCTGTCGCGGCCATTAGTTTCGTTTTCTGCACTGCGGCCGGAGCGCAGGTTCCCACGAGCGGGAACGTGTTTTTCGGATATTCGTTCGAGAACGCCGGATCGTCCTCGTTTGATCTCACTAATTTGGGGCGACCGAACCTGAACGGGTGGGAAGCCTCGTTGGAAGGCAAGGTTCTTCCATGGGTTGGATTAGTGGTGGACCTTGGCGGGCACTACGGTTCGCAGAGTTACCAGACCCCGTTGCCGCCGAATGGAACAATAGGCACGATAAACGTCAACGGCCACGACCTTACGGTTTTGTTTGGGCCACGCGTCTCGGTATCGGTCAAAAAGTTCCGGCCGTTTGCTGAAGCTCTTTTTGGCGCCGCTCACATCAATACGACCTCAACTTCCTCCCAAGTGATAGTGGATAATTTTATGCAACCCAGCGATACGTCGTTTGCGACCGCGCTGGGCGGTGGCCTCGACTACAGGATCATCCGTCCCGTTGCCTGGAGGTTCCAGGGAGACTACGTGCAGACGCGATTCTTTGGAACGACGCAGAACAACGTTCGGATATCGACGGGGATTGTGTTTCGCTTTTGAAAACGCCGGCCTCGTCTCCCAATGCAAAAACAGGATCCGGCTGGTTGGCTGAATCCTGTTCTTTGTGGCCACCAAGAAAACATCCGCAAGAGATTGGGTCGCGAGTCTTTTAGGTCTGCCAGTATTTGTGGTCGCGGAGGAAGTAGTTTTCGTTCCAGTAGTTCATTGCGGTCTTCAGGAACAACCACCCTACGCGCATGTGTCCCATCTTCTGGAAGCGGCGGTTGGTAGTGTAGACGCCGCCGCGCACGATGCCGAAGCGCTTGCGCTCGACTTGCTGGCTGAGCAGGTAGTCCTCGGCAAACAGAACTTGCTCGTGGAATCCGCCGAGTTCGCGGAATTTTTTCCGATCGAACAGCATGAACATTCCCGTGGCAAAGGGGTGATGGAGGCGCGAGAGGTACTGGAAGAAATCGTTGCCCGCGTAAAACAACTTGTCGATCCAACTGCCTCCCTGGCACAGTATGTTTGTCGTGACACAATGAAGCTGTTTGCGCTGGGCTAGTTCGACGGCGCGGCGCACGACCGAGGGATGAGCGAGTTCGATATCGGCATCGAGAAACAGAACGTAGGTGCTCTCGGCGTGGGCGGCGCCCAGGTTGCGGCCGACAGAGGGCATGCCGCCGCGAATCACGTTCACGTTCAGGCGGTCGCGGAAGCGGAGAACGATTTCAGGAGTGCCGTCGGTTGAGTTGGCGTCAGCTACCAACACTCTCGTACTCGACATCTTCGAGTAGTCCTGATTCATCAGCGAAGTCAGCAAACGCGGGATCAGCTTCGCCTCGTTCTTGGCTGGAATCACGATCGTCAGCTCGCTCTGGGTGTTCGTGCTCGTTGAATTCATGAATTTGTACCCCCTGTTCGTCAACCGTCAGATACGTCAGACGGGAATCGACCCAGCCGCCTGAGTTGTAGTAGTGAATTCTGTCTTCTTCCACGTGGATGGCCTCGTGGGTGTGGCCGCAGAAAATACGATCGGCATGGTGCTGGCGCGCATAGTGAAGAGCTCCCGCGGAAACTTTCGGCGACATGCGGAGCCAGCGCGTGTTGAGCCGGTCAATGAGCCGCGCGATGGGCTTGCTCTTGAAGTCGAGCTTCTGCAACTGCAGGTAAAGCGACGTGCCCAGTTTATTCAGCCGGACGTTGCTTACCTGGAAACCATCGAACTGGTGGCCGTGGATCGCGATGTGGCGCAGGCCGTTGAACTGCCAGGCGTAGCGCTGGTACACGCGAACGCCGACCAGGTGCGACATGATGTTGGTAAGTCCGTGGTCGTGATTGCCTTCGACCCAGACGACTTCAATGTTGCGTTTGGGATTCGACAGCTTGCGAATGTAGCCGAGGAACTTCCAGTGCTCTTTGGTAAGTCGGGCGAAGTTGAGGTCGGCAAAAATGTCGCCCAGCAGAATCAGCCGCTGAAAGCGGTTTTCCTTGAGCACGCGGGTAGCTTCGCGGGCATGACTGGTCTCTGCACCGAGGTGCAGGTCGGAGAGGATCAGCGTGTTGTAGCCATGCAGATCCATGATTCAGTTGTAGCAGGCCAATGTTACGGGGTGATGAAATATGCATCAAAATTGGTGCATGGTAACTACGGAAGTAACCCGAGTAACCCGTGAGTAAACAAAGGGCTTATTCCGCGGTCGAGCGCGAAATGTTGTAGCAGTGTGAATGTGGGGCGGCTTTTCGCGTAGACTGAATTTCCTTTGAAAACCATCGGGCACATTCTGGCGAAGTACACGGCGTGGATTCTGCACCTGCTGACACCGCTGGGGATTTGGGGTGTGTTTGCAATCGCATTCGCGGATTCCGCTCTGCTCGGCATGCCGGTGGACGCGATCGTCGCGTTCTATGTGTACCAGAATCACGGGCGCCTGCTCCTCTATGTGTTGATGGCTTCGCTAGGGTCGACGATCGGCAGCATTCCGCTTTACATCATCGGGTATCTCGGTGGCGAGAAGGTGCTGCGCAAGCGGATTTCAGAAGAACGCTTTCAGCAGATTCACCGTTCATTTGAGCAGCACGAATTCTGGGCGCTGATGTTTCCGGGAATGCTGCCGCCGCCGACGCCGTTCAAAATCTTCGTGCTGGGAGCGGCCGTGTTTGAGATGCGGTTCCGCGATTTTCTGGCGGCGATTTTCGCCGGGAGATGTGTCCGCTTCCTGGTGCTTTCGTTGCTTGTGCTGTGGTTCGGGCCGCAGATTGTGGGGCTAATGGGAATGCTCGTGCGCCAGCATTTGTCGTGGCTGCTGGGAGCAGTAGCGGGCGGAGTGCTGGTGTGGTTGCTGATGCGGAGGGGGCGATGGCGCAAGACGCGGATCTAGTTGACCCCTGGCTGGCAAGCGAGTTCAGTGACGGCGCCTAGCTGCGCTCGGCTGGACGGGCGAGGCGCCCGTCCCCACACATTCATCCCCACACGAGATGTTCTGTTTATGCGGCAGCTATGTGGTCTCCGGATGACTTGCGCATCCAGCCGGCTAGGGCGTGCAGGAACACCGGAGTTCCAAACATTGCGACGGAGAAGAACAGATCGCTCTCGACCGTGCCCCGGAAAAATGGCAGACCGGCGGCGTAAGACATCATCAAGCCACTGAAGGTCTTTGGATACATTTCCCATGCGGCCCACACCGCGAAATTGCTGATCAGGAAAAACGAAACTGAACTGGCCAGCGCGGCGCCTACCACGCGGACCGGCCCAGCCTTTTCGCGCAGATTCGTGCCCAGCCAGAGGATGGCTGCGTACCAAGCCCACGTGACCAGAAGGTCCCAGGACAACACATATGAATACATGAACTTGGTGAGGACGACGTCCGTTGCCGCCAGCAGCACCAGAGGGATCCACATCTGACGGCGCGAGCCACGGGCTCCAAAAAATAGCAGCGAGGCCGCGACCGGGGTGAAGTGCCAGGCGTGCGGCAGGATATTGAACGGACCAGCGAATGGCAAGAAGCGTACGGCAATGGCGAGTAGGACAAATAGATAGGGCAGCATGAGCACCTCGGGACTGAACTATCATTCTGGGCGCGGAAAGGCGAGTACGTCAAGCGCTACATCCTTCTTATCAAGGTATTGACGTCGTATTGACGCCGGTTCTGTTCCTTACTATAATGTAAGGAATAGTCCATAGCGAAAGGAGCTTCCCTTGGCCGCCGCGAAAATTACCTCCAAAGGGCAGATCACCATACCTGCCCAGGTCCGCGCTGCGCTGGGAGTTGACTCCGGAGATCGGATTGAATTCGTCGAGGTGGGGAAAGGCGAATTCAACATCGTTGCCGCCACGCGTTCGGTGCGGGAGTTAAGCGGAATGTTGTATCGCAAGGGCAGGAAACCGGTCTCGATTGAGGAGATGAACGCCGCCATCGCGAAAGGCGCGGCTCGATCGCGATAGCGGGCGGAAATGATGATCGGCCTCGACACAAATGTTCTGGTCCGTTACCTAACTCACGACGACCCTACCCAAACCGCCGTGGCGACAAGAATCATGAACTCGCTATCCTTCGATTCACCGGGATTTCTTTCCCTGATCGTGGTCGCAGAGTTGGTGTGGGTATTGGCCATCTCCTACCGTTATCAGAAGAAGGAAATCGAGAAGGTTCTGGAGAACTTGTTACGGACCAGGGAACTGGTTATCGAACGTGCGGAACTCGTCTCGCAAGCATTGCGGGTGTTTCGTGGTGGGAGCGCCGACTTCGCTGATTGTCTCATCGAACGCTGCGGCCGCGCGGCCGGATGCAAACACACGTTCACTTTCGACTGGAAGGCGGTAGCTGGAGCGGGAATGCGGCCGCTGCAATAAAAGGCCTCGCAGACGCTTACTCCGCTATCCCAAAAAATTCCTCCACCACCCGCATGTCCGTAGTCTTCCTGTAATTCGGCAGGCTTTCAATAAATACTCTCCCATACTGCTTCTTCAGAATGCGGTTATCGAGCAGCACCAAGAGTCCGCGGTCGTGCAACGAGCGAATAAGTCTGCCAAAGCCCTGCTTCAGCGTGATCACCGCCGCCGGCACCTGATATTGAAAAAAAGCGTTGCCGCCGTCGGCGTCAATTGCCTTCACGCGAGCCGCAACGACCGGATCGCTGGGCACGGCGAACGGCAGGCGGTCGATGATCACGCAACTCAACTGCTCGCCCTGCACGTCCACGCCCTGCCAGAACGACGAGGTCGCAAACAGCACCGCATTCGGTGTCAGGCGGAACTCCTCGAGCAGCGCGCTCTTTGGAGCGTCTCCCTGCCGCAGCATGGGAAATTCCAACTCGCCCAGCAGCCGCTGGTAAATGTCATTCATCTGCGCATAGCTGGTGAAAAGCACGAAAGCGCGGCCGCGCGTGATCTCCAGCAGCTTGTGAATGCGCTCGGCCGCAAGAGCCGCAAACTGGGGCGTCCGCGCATCGGGCAGGTCGGGCGGCACATAAAACAACGCCTGAGTCTCGTAGTCGAAGTGCGAAGCCAGCACCGACTCGCGCGCGTGCTCCAAACCCAGCCGCTGCCGGATGTACTCGAACCCGCCCCCAACAGCAAGCGTGGCCGAAGTGAGCACGGCGCACTCCAGCTTCGACCACAGGCATTCGCGCAGAATCGGCCCGACATCGATTGGAGTAGCTTGCAGAAAGACGTTCTGACGACTTTGGAAACGTTCGTTTGTTTTCTCCGTATCTCGGTTTCTCCGTGGTGAATTAGCTCTACTGCCCCGCCGCTCGATCCAGAACACCGTATTGCGATCGTCCGATTCCATGGCGAAGCCAAGCTGCACCTGCACTTCCTGCGCCCGCCGCACAAAGTTGAAAATCTCCTCCGGCTTCTGGGGCAAGCCTTCCAGTTCGCCAACCAGCCGGGTCAGTGCCTGATTCAGCGCAAGGAACTCGTCTCCATTTTCTTCCAGAAACTCGCGCCGCGTCTCGAACGCGAAGCGTCCCTCCCCCGGCGGCAATAGCGAAAAAAACAACTGCGACCGCTCCCGCAAACCTCCCAGCGCTCCCGACAGCGATGCGGAGAGCATCCGGTTATGCTGCAGTGACGTCTCGACATCCCGCGCCAGATCTTCTACCCGCAGGTTGCTCACCGAGATTCCGAAGTAGTTCCCTGCAACATCCTCCAACTCGTGCGCTTCATCGAAAATTACCGCCGCCGCTTCCGGCAGAATTCCCGCGTCAGGCGCGCCTTCGGCCTGCAGCTTGATGGCAAGGTCGGCGAAAAATAAATGATGGTTGACGATGACAATGTCGCTCTCCATCCCACGCCGGCGCATTTCCGTGATGAAGCAGCGCTCCCACTCTTTGCACTTCTGCCCGATGCACGCTTCGGTTCGCGCATCCAGCTTGGGCCAGAGCGCGCTGGTCTCGGGGAGTTCGGCGAGTTCCGCGCGGTCGCCGGTCGCAGTGGTTTTTTCCCAGGCGGCAATCGCGCGGTATTGCTCAATCTCCTCCAATCCGCTCAGCACCGGTTGATCGGTCAGGTCGTAGAGCTTCTTGCGGCACAAATAATTGTTGCGGCCTTTCATATAGCAGACCGAGAGCCGTCGGCTCGAATCTTCCTCGCCGGAAGCCGGCTTTCCAAACAACGCATGCTCCAGGAAAGGGACGTCTTTGTAAAACAGTTGTTCCTGCAAATTCTTCGTGCCGGTCGAGATGATTACCCGCTTGCCCGAGCGGATCACCGGCATCAGATACGCCAAAGTCTTTCCCGTGCCGGTACCGGCTTCCACAATCAAGTGCCGCTTTTCTTCCAGCGCCTGCTCGACGGCCTGCGCCATCTGCAATTGCCCGCGCCGGAATTCATACGCCGGATGCGTGCGCGACAGCACTCCACCGGGCGCGAAGAATTGATAGAGTGAGCCATCTTTCCCGCCAGTCGCGGAGCGACTTGCCGCAGCAGGAGAAACGGGTTGGGAACCTAAAGCCACGGGAGTCTCTATAATAAACAGTTCTCGGCTTTAGGTACCTGATCGCCTCACTTTGACCCAACCCACCTACAATTCGACCAGCACTCTCGCCACGACAGCCGCAGGCGTTCCCACGATTGCCATTGTCGGCCGGCCCAACGTGGGCAAGTCCACTCTGTTCAACCGAATCGTCGGATCGCGCCGTGCCATCGTGGGCGACGAGCCCGGCATCACGCGCGACCGCCTCTACGGCGACGCCGAGTGGCGCGGCCGCCGCCTCCGCATCATTGATACCGGCGGAATTATTCCTGACGACAAAGATTTCATTCCATCGGAAATTTTCCGTCAGGCGCGGGTTGCATTTGATGAGGCCGCGGCCATCGTGATGCTTGTTGACGGCCGGTCAGAAGTCGCCGTGCCCGATCTTGAACTCGTACGCCTGCTGCGCAAGACCGGACGCCCGCTCTTCCTCGCCGTCAACAAAGCCGACACCGAAAAGCAAGCGCACATCGTTGACGAGTTTCATCGCTTGGGAATCAAGCGGATGGTTCCGATCTCCGCCGAACACGGGCGTGGTATCGACGATCTGCTGGACGCTGTGCTGGAGATTTTGCCGTCGCCAGTCGAAGACTTAAACACAGAGGTCACAGGGGACACAGAGCAAGCACAGGAAAAACCTCAGGCGGAAGACGAATCGAACGAATCCGAGCCCGTCTACGAAACCAAGGTCGCCATCATCGGCCATCCCAACGTGGGCAAATCCACGCTGCTGAATTGCCTGACGGCTTCCGACCGCGCCATCGTCTCGCCGATCCCCGGCACCACGCGCGACGCGGTCGACGAAATCGTCGAACGCGACGGCCGTCGCTTCCGCTTCATCGACACCGCCGGCATTCGGCGCAAAGGCAAGACTCATCTCATGGCGGAAAAACTTTCCGTCGTGATGGCGCGCAAACATCTCGAAGGCGCCGACATTGCGCTGCTGGTGATCGACGCCATCGAAGGCGTCAGCCAGCTCGACGCCGCTATCGCCGGCTACGCCCACGAGAGCGGACGCTCGATGATTATCGTCGTGAATAAGTGGGATTTAGTCACCGGCGGCGCGCAGAAGCCGGGCAGGCCGTCAAAGGCCATGCGCATGCGCGAAAGCAAGCGCCCGGGCGACCGCGAAGCCTACGAAGAACGCCTGCGCCACGATCTCAAGTTTCTGAACTACGCGCCCATCGTTTTCATCTCGGCCAACACCGGTAAGGGCACCGAGAAAATTTTCCCGCTGCTCGAACAGGTCGCCACCGAGCGCCGCAAGCGCATCCCCACGTCAGCCATGAACCGCTTCATCGAAACCGTGGACTTCGAGCGCGCCTCCGTCCCCATGCGCTCGCGTGTGAAGATTCTCTACATGACGCAGGCCTCGGTCGCTCCGCCCACGTTTGTGCTCTTCACCAACCGCGCCGTGAAGCTGCACTTCTCCTACCAGCGCTTTTTGGAGAATCAGATCCGCAAAGCCTTCGGCTTCTTGGGCACGCCGATTTGGATTAAGAACCGGGCCAGGAATTAGAGTGAGTCGGGACCGCGATCGGCCAGAGCGGCGTCGATATGCGCCGGCTTGAGCGAAGGATAGCTGCGCAGAATCTCTTCCCTAGTCGAACCCTCCGCGAGGCTGTCGAGAATAACGGTGACGGGAATTCGCGTTCCTCTGGCGCAGACTTCTCCCCCGCATACAGTCGGCTTGCTTTCGAAGAAATCCTGCCACGCGACCATAGTGTTATTTTATCCGGCGTCTTAGTAAGTGGCCATATTGATTTGTTCAGCAGATCGAGCCCCCGGGTGACCTCCTGGGAACCCAATCGGGATCAAGAACAGGGCGAGGAATTGCCGCGATGGGCTTGTCTGACATTTACTGCTATCGAGATAACGACTCAACCACCTTTTCAACACCCTCCACAACTCTCGCCATCCTACCGAAATCCAATCGATCAGCCGTATCGAGCCGAGTGTGATAGTAGGGATACCGAAACAGCGCAGTGTCGGTAATCATGATAGCTGGATAGTGCTCTTGCCAGAACGACCACTGATCCGACCATCCGATGCCGGGCCATTGGGCCGGGGCTGCAATGCCTTCAGACGGGAAGCTGGTCGATTCGCGGAAGGCGCGAACTGCCCGCTGCACCAGACTACGCGACTCCGAATTTCCGACAAAACCTAGAAAATTGCCGCGGCTGGGATAGAAGAGGCCGAGCAATGCCGGATATTTCTGACTTCCTGGCGCGTCCGAATAAAACCCGAGCATCTCAAGCGAGATCATTGCCGAGACTCGGACATTTTCACGCTGGAGTTGCTGCGTATAAACCAGGCTTCCCATCCTGTTCGTCTGAAAGAACGGCGGCTCCTCATTTACAAAAATCACAAAGCGGATGTTCTTGCGGGGCTTGCTCTCTCGAAGCTGGCGCGCCAGCTCCAGCACGGCTGCGACGCCTGTAGCATTATCATCTGCGCCCACCGTTCCAGCGACAGTGTCGTAATGCGCGCCCACAATCAACGTTTCGCCGGCACTATCACTTCCTGTGATGCTCACCTCAACGTTGCTTACCTCCTGACCGTCCACTCGATAGGTTCGTTCTGTGACTGCGTACCCAGCTTGCTGGAAGTTGCTGCGAAGGTGGTTAACGACTACTTGCAGGGATCCTGTTCGCCAAACGTTTCTCTCTCCGATTGTCACCGACAGGTACTTCACTTCCGCCGAGAGGCGGCCTTGGAGTTCCGACTGCGCATTCGAAACCGGAGGCAGTGGCCCAGAGTACGACCTGAGCGGCATCTGGGTCATCCGCAAGACCCAGATCAAACCGGCAACCAGCGAGACGACCAGAGCTGCGGATACGAGACGAACCGTCCAGTTCGGACCAGTTCGATTGCTGACCGATTCAAACATTTTGGAAACCGCGCCAATCCTAACCCATTGAACCGCCGGCGGAGCAAAACTCTTATTCCCCCGCCATCTCCCGATCCATCGTCAGCAGCCCAACCCGCTGCACGCCCGCATGATGCGCCACGTCAATCACGTCGGCGACATACTGGAAGTTGAACATCGGCATCGCCCCGCACGAAGACAACTTTCTCCACGCGCGTTAAGTAAATCTCCGCCAGCCGTGTTTCCAGATCTTCCCACCGCACCTCATCCTGATTAATCTTCACCATGGGCGTCTGATCTTCGTTCGTCCCCACGACTTGGATGACCACTGTGCGTGGCTGCGCGATATTCTCCTTCTGCTTCTGATCCGGCTGCGGAATCTGCGCAGTCTCTCCCTGATCCTTGTCCATCGACACCACCACCATGAAGACGATGATCAAGGTCAGCAGCACATCAATCAGCGGCGTGACGTTAATCTCGGGGCCGCGCGCACCTCGGCCTGCCATGGAGAACGACATGAGAAAGCTCCTCTGCTCCGGTTCGGCACGCGCGTGCTTGTAACATCAGACACCTGAAGCGTGGTGAGAGTTCCCTCACCGCTGGCAAACAGCAGGTTCCTCACTTCGCTTGGAATGACAAAATTCGAGAAATGCCAACCTTATCCGGCCGGTGCGGGCGTGGGCGGTAATGGAGGAGGCGTGCCCGGCGGAACTTGCGGCGCAGGTGGTGCGGGGTAGAGCGCACTGCTCAGCTTCTGATAACGCGCAGCGAAGAAATATATCGAGTATGCGGGAAAGAAAACGATCACGGGCACGGAGATCAGGGCCGTCACAAAAAGAAATATGGCCAGCAGCACGCATCCCGCCACTACCGCGAGCGTGATCGTGCCCACGGTCCAGCCCAGCCCGGCCGCTTTTCCGCCCAGAACAGCGGCGACCGCCACACCCGCCGCTGGAATCAAAATGATGAGCACGATGATGAAACCCAAAATGCCAAAGATGATGCCCGCCACGATCGCCAGCACGATCTTCATTCCTACGTAGCCGGCGTAGCTGCCCTTTTCGGCCTTCATCATCGTCCAAAGCCGGCTCCAGCCTTCCAGCGCCCCAATATTTTCCAGCGCCATTTGGGGCACGACGAAGTCCTTGGTCAGCACGAAAATCACGGCCATGGCGATAACGAAGGCCAGGACCGCCAAAACCAGCGCGATACCGCACAGCACCAGCGGGGCCACATGCTGCTTGGGATCGCTGAGCCATCCCATTCCGAAGGCAAAAGCGGCCGGAATTCCTACCAGCACAATCAGCCCGCCGAACATCCCCAGCGCGTAAAGAATCTTCCACAGGAAATAGCGCATTCCCGGACCCTGCCGAAGGCTCCATCCCTCGCGGATGCGGCATTCCTTGGCCAGCACGCTGTCGAACAAAATGAAGCGCATTACGCTGCTGATGTACATCAGCAGAATGCCCAGCACGAATGCGGCAAACACCACCACCGCGATCAAACCTGCGATCAGCATGGGATCGATCCCGCTCAAGCCGGGGACCGAAAGATGCTCCGTGCCGGGGTGCCGCAGGTTGGAGAAATTGTTCGTCTTGCATCCGCTGGAGCTCAGTTCGCCCGCCAGCAGGCCCACCAAGGCCAGCCTGATCCATTGGCCGATGCGAAAGGGCTGAAAGAGCTGGCGCTTGGTGTGTTCAAAGGCGGGCGAAATCGCGTCCACAGCGGAGAATCGCAAGCGTATACCTCTGACGTAGTGGAATGGGGGCAAGGTACTGCAAATATGCGGGCGGGTCAAATGAATTTTGAAAGCGGGGTGGAGGCGATTCACGATCAGAGCTTAGGAATGAGAACGCAGAAGTTTCTCCATGGTAAACAACGGCGTACCAAATAGATCGTGAAGGCCATCATCCGCGCGCCGGAAGCCAGCGTGTTCATAAAGCCGGATCGCCGAATTGAGAAATGGAGTGGTGCTGAGAAACAACCGGCCGCAACCTTGCCTCGAAGCCCAAGCTTCTACGCTTAGCAACAGAGCAGTTCCGGCGCCGCATCCACGAGCCGCGGGCAACACTGCCATCCCTCGAACATAGACCGACTGGCCTTTTACAACAGCGGCCACGGTGCCCACCACCACGCCCTCGCGCAGCGCCACCCAAGCCGGTCCCTCGCGCATGCGAACGAGAATCTGCTCTTCGCCCAGAGCGGTCGCGGCAAAACCGCCGTCCGTGTAGAGAGGCCTGAACTCCAGAAAGGATTGATGAAGCACCGCGGCAATCACGGCCGCATCACCGGGCCCGGCAAGACGAACCTCAAGTTGCGTTGCAGACGGCATGACTCAGCGCTCTCCGCGGCCGTTCTCCGCGCGCTCCGCGATTCAAGGTTTACCTGCCGTAAGCGTCAGACCGGCCCGCTCCATCCACAAGTCAAATTGCCGCAATGCCAGCTCACATTGCAACCGGTGCCGCTCCTTCCGGTCGCGGATATTCTTCTCCAGAGCCGGAAGCAGATCGAAAGTGATGTTCGCCGGCTGAAAGTTCCTCGCGTCCGCATGGGTCACATAATGAGTCAGCGATCCAAACGCGGAGGCCCGCGGCGGCGCCGCCAGTCCATCGCCGAGCGCCAGCGAGGCCGCGTGCATCCCCGCCATCAATCCGGTTGCAATCGATTCCACGTAGCCTTCCACGCCACAAATCTGTCCGGCGAACAAAATTCGCAAATGCGCTTTCATCTGCAACGTTTCTCGCAGCAGCGCCGGCGAATTGATGTAGGTATTGCGGTGAATCTGCCCGTAGCGCAGAAAGCGCGCACTCTCCAGGCCCGGAATCAGCCGCAGCACGCGCGCCTGCTCGCCAAATTTCAAATGATTCTGGAATCCCACCAGGTTGTAGGAATCTGCCCGCAGATTTTCCTGCCGCAACTGCACCACCGCATAAGGCATTCGCCCGGTGCGCGGATCCTTCAACCCCACCGGCTTCATCGGGCCAAAGCGCAGCGTATCGCGCCCGCGCCGGGCGATCTCTTCAATCGGCAGGCAGCTTTCGAAGTAGTTCAACTTCTCCCAATCGCGCTCCTCCACTGATTGCGCCGCCAAAAGCGCGTCATAGAACCGGTCGTAATCCTCCCGCGTCATCGGACAGTTGATGTAATCCGCCGACCCTTTGTCATACCGCGCCGCCAAATACACGCGCGACATGTCAATCGAATCCGACTCCACAATCGGACTGATCGAATCGTAGAAATACAAATGCGGATTTGAGGTGGAGCGATTTTGGGTGGCGCAGCGCTTCAGCGGTGCGGTATCCGGCTCGTTCAGTAAATCGGCTTCAGCCGCAGAGGTTTCGGAACTCAGCCGCGCAATCTCTCCCGCCAGCGCCTCCGAAGTCAACGGCCCAGTAGCGATCACGGTGATCTGTGGCCCCGCGTCTTCTACAGAAGTCACCTCTTCTCGCCGTACAGTAATTCGCGGCTCCCGCGCAATCGCCTCCGTCACCTTCGCGGCAAATGCAACCCGGTCCACAGCCAGCGCATGCCCCGCCGGAACCGCGCACTCCCGCGCAATCTGCAGCAGCAGGGACCCTGCCCGCCGCATTTCTTCTTTCAGCAGCCACGGAGCTGTATTCTCGCTATCGGATTTCAGCGAATTCGAGCACACCAGTTCGGCAAAGTCCGCCGTCTGGTGCGCCGGCGTCGATCGCACCGGCCGCATCTCGAATAACTCAACGTGGACCCCCCGCCGCGCACACTGCCACGCTGCCTCCGACCCCGCCAGTCCCGCTCCGATAATGCGAACCTGCGCACTCACGATGTCTTTTCCGCCAATCTTCGCAGTGCGTCGTCGGTCAACAAAACCGACTGCCACTGATCGCGGAACTCCGCTCCCAAAGATTTGTAAAGCTTGATCGCGTTTTCATTCCAGTCGAGCACCTCCCAGCGCATGGCGCAGCAGTTTTCCTGCATGGCGAGTCGAGCCACCGCTCTCAGCAATGCCATCCCGATGCCTTTTCCGCGAAACTGCGGGCGCACAAAGATGTCCTCGAGATACAGCCCCGGTCCAACCCACGTCGAATAATAACCAAAGAAGAGAGCGTAACCTGCGGGCTGCCCGCTCCACTCCGCAATGAGGGCACGGAACTTGGGGTTCGCGCCAAAACCATCGCGCAGCAGGTCGGATTCTTCAATCGTACAAAGATGCAACTCGCGCTCAAACTCCGCCAGTTCGCGGATGAAGTTCCGCAGCAGCGCAACGTCGTGAATGGTCGCAGGGCGAATCAGAAGCATCAGGAAGAAGAATACATCAGTGCGGAATCAACGTGGATTGGCTGGACACGCACACCCAACTCTCGCGCCGCCGCACCCACATGTCCGTAAAACGTTCCAGCAGCATGTAAGGTTTGCCGTTCCTCGTACCATTCTCACGATACACACCATTGACCACCGCGACTGCGCCGTATAAGTGCACGGTCATGGACTCGCTTGCAATCCGCCCGGGGTGCAGAGCCTCAGACTGCACGCTGGCCAGGTACTCGGCCTTATCCATCATCTTGCCGTCATAGTCCACGTAAATCAACTCGGGTCCGAGCAGCAGATCGAGCGCGGGTGCATTTTTCTGCTGCACCGCCTGGTTCCACGCATTCTCCAGCGCCAAAATTCTGCCTTGCTCAGCGGCGGGCTGCGGGGTGCCTTGTGCGTTCGATCCAGTCGCCCCCAGCAACAACAGAAAAATGGGTAACAGCTTCGACACCGCGGCTCTTCCTTTCACTCGCACCGTCCAGAGGGATGATCGGCGACCCATTGACTGTCCACCATCCACCTCAGTGCAGAATCGGTGTGGCCTCGGCCGCAACGCAAATCCAGCGTCCATCTGCCAGCACCCAGGTATCGATAAACCGCCTGCGCCTCAGGTACGGCTTGCCGTCTTCCACGCCTTTGACCCGGTAGGCTCCGACCACGATGGCGGCCTTGCCAAACACTTGTATGTTCATCGACTCGATCACGAATTGCTGCACGTGCGGGATATCCAACTTCACGCGCGCCAGATACTCCGATTTCGTCAAGAGCATGCCGTCGTAGTCAACAAATACGAGAGAATTGGCGAAGATTGCGTCCAGCGCCTTAATGTCGCCGCGCTCCTGCGCCTGGTCCCAGGCGTTCTCCAAGGCGAGAACGTTCGAGCGGGCGCTCGCATCGACACTGTTCTGCGCTGCCAACATGCGCGCTGTGCACGCCAGAACTATGACAACCCAGGTTGTTTTCACAGCGCAGATCCTCCCTGGTTATATCGGCAGCCCGTCTGGTTTGCTGCAGTTACCAGCGCCGGATGATCGCAGACGCCAAAGCGTGCGCCCGTCGCCCAGAATGTGCCATTCCTCTATCATGAGAACGGTTACTTAGAATCCTGGAGGATTTGATGGCCCGCATCACCTTGATCACTCCCGAATCTGCGCCCGCCGCGGTGCGCGAGATTTACGATACCGTGCTTCGCGGCAAACCCGGCAACGTGCAGCAAGCGCTCGCCCATCGTCCCGAGATGCTTAAGAATTTTCTAAGCTTCTACGCCAGCGTAGGGCGCTCGCTCGACCGCAAGTTGTTCGAACTCATCTACCTTCGTATCTCGCTGCTCAACCAATGCAACTACTGCACGCAGCACCACGTGGCATCGTCGAAACGCGTCGGCCTCACGGCCGACGACCGGACCGCACTCAAGTCAGGAAACTATTCGCGCTTCAGCGAGAAGGAGCAGGCAGCGCTCCGGTACGTCGAGAAATTGACTCGTACCCCGCGCGAAATTAACGATGCTGATTTCGACGAACTGAAGAAGCATTTCTCCGAGCCCGAAATCGTTGACATCCACATGCTCGCCGGCCTCGCCAATCTAACCAACCGCGTCACCGACCCGCTAGGATTGGAAGTGGAATTCCCGGAAGAGAAGATCTAAAGAATTGAGTAATTGAGCGATCGGCTCATTGGGCGATTGGGGTAGACTTTCAATGGCCCAATCGAAAATCGCTCAATGGCTCAATCTCCTAGAGGATTTCGCGCATGTCTCCAACGCGTCTTGTCACCCGCTCGCGATCCAGATATTCCAGCAGAGGAATCGCATACTTGCGGGTCACTCCCGTCATCTCCTTGAATCGCGCGACATCGATCTTCGCCGACTTCGCTTTGTGGGCTGCCATCTGCCGCCGCAACTGTTCCAGCGCGCTGCGATGAAACACCAATTCATCGGAAACCTTGATCAGGATCTTCTCCCGCAGCAGCAGAGTGACGATCTTCTGCGCCCGCACCTTGTCCACCTTCAGCCCCGCCATCACTTCCTGTAGCGCCGGAACTTTCAAACCCGACGATGCAAAAGCTTCCTCGATCTGTTTCTTCGATTCGGCCTCTTCATCCTTCATCGCCACGCCATGCCCCGGCAGCCGAACCAGATCTCCAACCACTTCAAGCTTCTTGTCCCGGACCAGCATTGCGGCCGCCGTCTCGAATACTTCCGCGAGCGCATCCACTCGCGCGCGCAACTCTTCCTTGCTGATTCCGCCTGCCAGCGGATTCTTCTTTTGAAAGTCCGACACGCTGCTCAGGATGTGCAATTTCAGTTCTTCTAACGCAGGCGAATCCAGCAATAGCTCCGCAGTTCGAGTCACCGTGGCCGTGCGCAGCGCCTGCGCCAGTCGTGCTTCAATCACGTTTTTCGCCCAGCCAGTCTCGGCGACCAGTCGAGCCATCGAGATTCCCTCACGATGGCGCCGGCTGATCCGCGCCCTCAAGATCGCTTCCGCATTGCCACCCGCCAGGGTTTCCAGGAATTTGGTATGCTCCGCCATGCGCGGAATCGGCGCTGCATCCAGCACGATGCCCCCCCCAATCGTCACCACCGGCGAAAATTGCCGCAGGATGAACCGGTCTCCGGGAAGGAGCAGCGCCGCTTCCGGCAGCTTCAGCCGCGCGAACGCCTCCTGCCCGGGAAGAAGTTGAGGATGCCCCACCTTTGCGGTCTTTGCAAAAGCCTGCTCCTTCGGCAGGCTCAGGGCAGGCTCTGAGCTTGCCGAAGGGGTGGGATTCAGTTCCTTCCCTTGCAGCAGCACGATCTCCGCCACAGTTTCCATGGTGTACGAATGAAAATGCACTCTTGTACGGTCTTTGAGCGGACGCGGCGCCGAAGGCAACAGGCGCAAGCGCACGTCCACTCGCCGTGTAGTCTCGAACGTTGCCGGAGGCGCTAGCGTCATGCCCCGCGACAAATTTTCTGTGCTGGCGCCCGCCAGGTTGAGCGCCGTCCTCTGTCCCGCGATTGCAGCCTCTGCCGGTTGTCCATGCACCTGCACGCCACGCACGCGCACCCGCCGCCCCGCCGGAAACACGTCCATCTCGTCTTCGCGGCGAATCGTCCCGGCCACCAGCGTCCCCGTCACCACCGTTCCGAAGCCCTTCATGGTAAATACGCGGTCGATGGGCAGGCGTGCGATGGCATGCGAATCCCTGGGGTGCACCTCAGCCGCTACGGCAACCATTGCTTGCTTCAACTCTTCCAGGCCTGCGCCCGTCAGAGAACTCACGGGAATGATGGATTTTGTGTTATCCAAACTGGGGCGACCCAGAAATGTCCCGCGCAAAAACTCTTCCACTTCCAGCCGCACCACCTCGATCGTCTCCGCATCCACCGCATCGGATTTAGTCAGCACGGTGATGCCGCGCTGCACGCCGAGCAGTTGCAGGATTTCAAAATGCTCCCGCGTCTGCGGCTTGATCGCTTCGTCTGCCGCGATCACCAGCAGCACCAGATCCATCCCGCCCACGCCCGCAAGCATGTTCCGCACGAAGCGTTCATGCCCGGGGACGTCGACGAAACCAAGTCGTAGCATTTCCCCGCCAGGCATAGGCAAATCCATGTGCGCGAAGCCCAGGTCGATGGTGATGCCGCGCCGCTTCTCTTCCTCGAGGCGGTCCGCGTCGATCCCGGTCAGGGCCTTCACCAGCGCCGTCTTGCCGTGGTCGATGTGCCCCGCCGTTCCTACGATGATGGATTTCATCTGGCTCGCATCTTACCGGAAAGGAGTTCGTGGCGGCACGAACGCCTCGTCGTCCCAGCAGCGCATAGCCCCGGACGCATTCGTCCGGGGGACCTAGCTGCTTCGTGTCGCCCGGCCGCGGCAATACGGCGGAGGTCGAGGTTCGGGGCAGCGCTCGCCGGACGAATGCGTCCGGGGCCACACCATACATTTAATGTTTTCAATAGCTTCTGGATAAGTTCAACGAGTTGCAACGATTTTCAACAACTTACAGGGAATTCCGCATTAGAAGCGATTTAAGAGCCTCCGAGGCGCCGGATGGCCTTTGGGGTCACCCGAATGCTCGGATGCGCTCAGGAGCCAAATCTGCGCATTCTAGAGGCATCCTACGCGCAGCCCACCGGGCTATTTACCCGCGAATATTTGGAAGCGATTGCCTGTTTTCAGCAAGTTAGAAATCGTCATGATGAAAACAAAGGACATCGTTGGAATGAACCCTCGGCCATCTGACGCCGCTCCTGTTTTCAATAGCTTACAGATAAGTCATTGAAAGCGCTGAGTCAGAGTCGTCGGCTCAGAACTCTTCGGCCAACGGGCCGACGACCGACGCCGTGCTATAAAGTCTCTACCCAGCCGTCCCGCTTAATGCGACAATAGGACTTCCCCATGACCACCTCGATGACTCCAGCCTTCCCACCGGAGACGATCCGGCAGCACGGCCTTTCTCCCGACGAGTACGAAAAAATCAAGCAGCTTCTCGGGGGGCGCGAGCCTACGATCACCGAACTCGGCATCTTCAGCGTAATGTGGAGCGAGCACTGTTCCTACAAATCGTCGCGCGTCCACCTGAAGCGTCTGCCCACGCGCAGCAAGCGCGTGCTGCAAGGGCCGGGCGAGAATGCGGGCATCATCGACATCGGCGACGGCTGGGCTTGCGCCTTCAAGATCGAGTCGCACAATCATCCCAGCTTCATCGAGCCATTTCAGGGCGCAACCACCGGCGTGGGCGGCATTCTGCGCGATATCTTCACGATGGGCGCGAGGCCGGTGGCGGTGATGGACTCGCTAAGGTTCGGCCCCATCCGTGTGGAGCGGGCGCCTTCGCCCGCTGCGGCCGGGCTTCGCCCTGTCCGGACAGCCGAGGCGGCTGTCTCCACACAAGCTGTGCCAGCGGAGACGGAGATTCATCGCAATCACTCCATCCTCGAAGGCGTAGTCAGCGGCGTTGCCTCCTACGGGAATTGCTTCGGCGTACCGAACCTGGGCGGTGAGACGAAGTTCGAACCTTGCTACTCCGGCAACCCGCTGGTGAACGCATTCGCTCTCGGCCTGGTGCGCAAGAACGAAATTTTCTACGCGCGCGCCGCCGGCGAAGGCAATCCGGTGATCTACGTTGGCGCCAAGACGGGGCGCGACGGCATTCACGGCGCAACCATGGCCAGCGAGGAATTCAGCGAAGCGTCAGAATCGAAGCGCCCGAACGTGCAAGTCGGCGATCCATTTCTGGAGAAGCTGCTGCTCGAAGCCTGCCTCGAAGCCATGCAGACCGGAGCCATCGTCGGCATTCAGGATATGGGCGCGGCCGGACTCACCTGTTCGACCTGCGAGATGGGCGGGCGCGGCGGCGTGGGCATCGAAATCGAGTTGGATCGCGTGCCGCAACGCGAGACCGGCATGAGCGCCTACGAAATCATGTTGAGCGAATCGCAGGAGCGCATGTTGCTGGTCGCGCAGAAGGGCCGCGAGCAGGAGGTCTACCGCGTTTTCGAAAAGTGGGGGCTCGATGCGGTCGAAGTCGGCAAGGTCACGACCAGCAACAAATTGCGCGTGCTTCATCACGGCGAAGTCGTCGCCGAGATTCCGAATCAGGCTCTAACCGATGACGCGCCCGTGTACAAACGCCCGCTGGCGCGCTGGGAACCTCCCGTGCCGCGCGAGATGCCGGAGTGGATCAAGCTCAATGGTTCTACGGATTTCACGCAAAGCCTGAAGCGGCTCCTGGCCAGCCCGAACATTTGCGGCAAGCGCTGGGTCTGGCAGCAATACGATCACATGGTGCAGACCAACACGGTCGAAGCGCCGGGAGCGGGCGATGCCGGCGTGATCCGCATCAAGAATCCGAATCCAGACCAACCGCAACGCGGGCTGGCGATGGCGCTCGACGGCAACAGCCGCTGGTGTTATCTCGATCCGCGGCTGGGTGCGATGCATGCCGTCGCCGAAGCTGCGCGCAAAGTCGCGTGTTCGGGCGCAACCCCGGTGGGCGCAACCAATTGCCTCAACTTCGGCAATCCCGAGAAACCGCACATCATGTGGCAGTTTTCGCAAACCATTGATGGCATCACCAAAGCCTGCGAGGAGCTCGAGATTCCCATCACCGGCGGCAATGTGAGCTTCTACAACGAAACGATGGGCGAGGGCATTTATCCCACACCGGTGCTTGGCGTTGTGGGTATGCTCGATGACGTTAGCAAAACAGCAAAGATGCATTTTGCCTCGACCGGACGCACGATCGTGCTATTGCGCGCGGGCGAAGCAGCCGATATCACCGATGTGGAGAGTGAGTTCGGGTCGTCGGAATACGCGAAAGAAATTTTGGGGGCCCTGTGGGGATATCCTCCGGAGCTTGATCTGAAGAAGGAAGGCGCGCTGCAGAAGGCGGTCGTCGAATTGATTCAACAGGGCCTGGTGGATTCGGTGCATGATTGTTCGGATGGGGGTATGGCGGTCGCGCTGGCGGAAAAGACGTTTGCGAAGGGCGTAGGTGCGCGGGTGAATCTTGAATCTAACGGACTTCCCGCGGAGTTCGTGTTGTTTGGAGAAGATGCCAGCCGCATCGTGCTCTCCTGCGACCCAGCTAACGTTTCGCGAATCCAACAGATAGCGGGAAAATACGGGATCAGAGCGGATGTGTTGGGGGAAACGATTCCCGAGCGGCTGGAAATTAATTTGGATGGGCAACTGGTGGTGTCGGCAGCAGTTTCGGAATTGAATCAGGCGTACGAAAGCGCTCTGGAATCGACTTTGCGGACTGATCCGGAGTTGATGGCGGCAGATTGAAGAGCTTGAATCGCGGAGTTCGCGGAGCACGGCCGCGGAGTTTGCGGAGCGAACCTGAGCTAACCGCTAAAGGCTAATTGCCAAATGCTGACTTCCGATAAATTCCACGACGAATGCGGTGTAGTCGCGATCTTCGCGCATCCTGAGGCGGAGAAGCTCGCCTACTTAGGATTGCACGCTCTCCAGCATCGCGGGCAGGAGTCGGCGGGCATTGTCACCTCCGATGGCCTGACTTCCCGCGTCCACAAGGCGATGGGACTGGTTGCCGACATCTTTACCGAGGATGTGCTCTCGCAAATTCGCGGCACGCTGGCCATAGGGCACACACGCTATTCGACCGCTGGCGATTCGGCACTGCTGAATGCGCAGCCGATTCTGGTGCAGTCGAATAAAGGCTCGATTGCGGTGGCGCACAACGGCAATCTGGTAAACGCGACGGAGGTTCGCAGCCGGCTGGAGCGCCAGGGATCGATTTTTCAGACCAACAGCGATACCGAGGTGATCGTCCACCTGATCGCGCTCTCGCGGGAGCACACGCTGCCCGAAGCTATCGCGGACGCGCTGCGCAGCGTGGAAGGCGCATTTTCGCTGGTGCTGATGAGTCCTGACCGGATCATCGCGGCGCGCGACCCGCGCGGCTTCCGGCCGCTGGCCATGGGACGCATTCCGGCGCTGGGTGGACAAAAGCAAGACGGGCAGACGCGTGACACCATCGTCTTCGCCTCCGAGACTTGCGCTTTCGATCTGATCGGCGCCACTTACGAGCGCGACGTGAAGCCCGGCGAGTTGATCGTGGTGGGGCCGGAAGGGATCAGCTCGCGTTTTTATTCGGCGAGCGCGCCGCAGTCGAGCTGCATTTTCGAGCATGTCTACTTTTCGCGGCCTGACAGCATCGTGTTTAGCCGCGCGGTGCAAACCAGCCGCGAAGAGCTGGGGCGGCAGTTGGCGCGCGAGGCGCCGGTGGAGGCCGATCTTGTGGTGCCTGTGCCGGATTCGGGCGTGACTGCTGCAGTTGGGTACGCGGCCGAGAGCGGCATTCCATTCCGCTTTGGTTTAATTCGCAACCACTATGTGGGCCGAACGTTTATCGAGCCCAGCCAGAGCGTGCGCGACTTTGGCGTGAAACTCAAGCTGAATCCGGTGCGCTCGCTTCTGGAAGGCAAGCGCGTGGTGCTGATTGACGATTCGATTGTTCGCGGCACCACCAGCCGCAAAATCGTGCGCATGATTCGCAGCAATGGCGCCAAGGAAGTGCACATGCGCATTTCGTGTCCGCCGACGATTTCGCCGTGCTATTACGGGGTCGACACGCCTTCGAAGAAACAACTGATTGCCGCCAACAAATCGGTCGAGGAGATTCGCCAGTACATTCGCGCGGACTCGCTGGCCTACCTTTCGATCGAGGGCCTCAAGAAAGCCTGCGGCGACGGAGAGAAAACGTCCTACTGCTCGGCTTGCTATACCGGCAAGTATCCTACGAGCATTGTGGACGTGGAAGAAATTCTGCCCGCGAGTGTGCCGCGGTAGTTCAAGAGTCTGAGGTCATTTCCGCGCTTGCGCTACGCGCGGGAGCGATTGCAGATCTGGTCTGATCTTAACGTCGTTCCAGTCCCGCAACAGTTGTCGTACTTCTTCTGAAATAGTTCCGCTGATTTCCATTACCAGCCAGCCGCCGGGTCTGAGTGCGGCGCGAGCTTGGGGAATCAGACGCACGATCACTTCAACTCCCGTGGGTCCGGCGAAGACAGCGTTGCGCGGCTCGAACTTGCGGACCTCGAGTTGAACTTGATCTTCCTCCGACTCGCCAACGTAGGGTGGATTGGAGACGATGAAGTCGAAAGAGTTGTTCTCGAAGCCTGCGAGCAGGTCCGCTTCGTGGAACTGGATGCGGGATTCGAGTTGATGCCGGGCGGCGTTCGCACCCGCGATCTCGAGCGCGGCCGAGGAGATGTCGGTGGCGTGGATTTCGGCGTGCGGCAATTCTTTCGCGAGAGCCAGCGCTATGCAACCGGTGCCAGTGCCGACGTCAGCAATGCGGGGCTGGCTTGTGTGGGGCGGGTGCTCTCGCTCGCCAACTCTATTCACGTCCACAAGCTCCAGCACCGTTTCAATCACATGCTCGGTCTCGGGACGCGGAATCAGCACGGCGGGCGTCACGATGAGGTCCATGCCCCAGAATTCCTGGTGGCCGGTGATGTATTGCCCGGGAACGCCGCGGGCGCGTTCGGTGAGTGCGGCTTCGTAGCGGCTTTGTTCATCGCGGGTGAGTTCGCGCTCGGGATGTGCGTAGAGGTAGGCACGGTCGCAGCCTAGCGCGAACATCAGAAGCAACTCCGCGTTCATGCGCGGAGAAGGAACTTGCTTGTCAGTGAAGCGCGTGATTGCGGAGGCGAGAGCTTGCTTTAGCTGCACAGGACCATTTCAACACAGAGTCACAGGTGGGTCATCCCGCCCGTACGCGGTGAAGCTGGCAGACTAAAGCCTTTAACCGCGAAGCTCGCAAAGAGAGGCCGCGAAGGACGCTAAGAAGAACTGGCGATCACTCACTTCGATTCGTTCCTGGCTTGTCTCTGCAATTCGTAACTGAGGTAAATCATCTGGCCGATGTGGTGCTGCATGTGGGCAGCGCACTGCATCACCATGGCGAGGCGGTTCTTCGCATCGGCGCCAGCACCTGAGTATTCCGCCGACCAATCTTTGGGCGATTGCATGCGGATGGTTTGGAGAACCATGGCCACGGCGTCGTCGAAGCGTTTGAGGGCCTCGTCTTTCGGCGGAGGGTTCGGATAGTTTAATTCGCGCGGGCGGTCGCGCACGTAGCCGGTCTTCGCGATCTGCGCGCCGATGTAGTAGTTCAGGTTGCCGGTGAGGTGCAGAACCAGGTGTCCGAAACTGTTGCCGAAGGAAAATGGCTTTTGCCAGAACTGGGCGTTGGTTAGAGGCTCGGCTAGTTCGCGGACGCGGGCCGCGTTGGCAGTGTAGTGGTCGGCGAGGACTGAAGAGAGGGTTGAGTGCAAGTCGGGCATGCTCGTCTCCTTAACCGCAGTTGACCAGTTCAGCCGGGTTTCGCCCAGGCTGGACAGCCGAGGCGGCTGTCTCCACATGGTTCCAAATGGTCCTTACACCATGCTGGCGGCTTCCTGCTTCAATTTTTCCGCCTGGTAGTGCGTGGTGAGCGCTTCGATCAGCGGTTGGAGCTTGCCGTCCATCACGGCTTCGAGTTGGTGCAGGGTGAAGCCGATGCGGTGGTCGGTGACGCGATTTTGCGGGAAGTTGTAGGTGCGGATCTTCTCGCTGCGGTCGCCGGAGCCGACCATGGCCTTGCGCTCTTTGGCCAGCGCCTGCTGCTGTTTTTCCATTTCGATTTCATAGAGACGCGAGCGCAGCACGCGCATGCCTTTCTCGCGGTTCTTGATCTGCGATTTCTCGTCCTGGCAGCTCACCACCGTGTTCGTAGGAATGTGAGTGATGCGAACGGCGGAGTACGTCGTATTCACCGATTGTCCGCCCGGGCCGGAAGAGCAGAAAGTGTCGATGCGCAGATCCTTGGCTTCGATCTTGATGTCAACGTCTTCCGCTTCAGGCAGCACAGCGACGGTGACGGCGGAGGTGTGGACGCGCCCCTGCTGCTCGGTGGCGGGAACACGCTGCACGCGGTGCACACCGCTTTCGTATTTCAGCTGTGAGAAGACGCGGTTGCCTTCGATGATGGCAATGACTTCTTTCAGGCCGCCGGCCGACGACTCTGAAGACGACAGCACTTCGACCTTCCAGCGCTGGGTCTCGGCGTAACGGGTGTACATGCGGAAGATTTCGGCGGCGAAGAGCGTGGCTTCGTCTCCGCCGGTGCCGGCGCGGATTTCGAGGATGATGTTTTTCTCGTCGTTCGGGTCTTTGGGCAGGAGGAGAACTTTCAGCTCTTCTTCGACCGATGCGACGCGCGGCTCGAGCTTGCTGAGTTCTTCCTGAGCGTAGGCGCGCATCTCGGGATCTTTTTCATCGGCGAGCATTGCCTTACTCTCGGCGATGCCCCGCGTCAGATCCTTGTACTCGCGATACTTCTCGACGATGGGCGCGATTTCGCTGTGCGCCTTGGCAGTCTTCTGGTATTTCGCCGAATCGTTCACGATATCCGGCGAAGCGAGAGCGCTGGTTAGCTCTTCGTAACGGGCTTCGATTTGGTGTAAACGTTCAAACATCGTCGTTGGTCGTTCGTCGTTGGTCGTTGGCCAAAACCCTTAGGCGACCATGTCGCTCATGGAGTTGATCAGGCCACTCAATGCGCGGCCCACGCCCTCAGCCAATTTCAACAGACGCGTGGCTTCCTCTTTCCCAAGGTATTGTAATTCCTCAGCGATCAATAGCTGAGTTTGAATCTCCAAAAGCGATCCCCGCGCGTGGAGCAGGAAACGCACAAACTCTTTATTCGAGCGGTGCCCTTTGCCTTCCGCTATGTTACTTGGGACGGATACTGCCGCCCGGCGAATCTGCTGACTTAATCCGTACAATTCGTGCTTTGGAAATTTGTTCGTACACCTGTAAATTTCCGTGGTCAGTTTCATTGCTTCCTGCCACACTCTCAGCTCCCGAAAGGAGGATCCAGCCATGTGACACCTCCGGTACAGTTATTAGCGCATCAGCCTCCGGTCTGTATGTGACTAATGACCAACGGGTAGGTGTGAATTTTGTTTTGGCCAACGACCAAGGACGAACGACCAACGACGGGTTCCTAGGCAATCACCAGCTCGCCGCCCTGCTCTTTTTCCAGAACCATGGCTTGGTCCAGCGCGGTGATGGCGCACTGCGCCATCTCGTCCGTCGGAGGCTGCGTGGTGATGCGCTGCAGCCAGAGGCCGGGAGCGGTCATCAGCGCGAAGAGCGAGCCGCGATGCTTGGCGGCGAAGCGGATGATCTCGTAAGACACGCCGGCGATTAACGGCAGCAGCGCAATGCGCGCGCCGAAGCGCGCCCAGAATGTGGTGAACGGAACCAGCATATAGAAGGCGATCGAGATCAGCATCACGGTCATTAGAAAGCTGGTCCCGCAGCGCGGATGATAGGTCGAATACCTCTGCACCGGCGCGATTTCGAGCGGGTCTCCGCTCTCGAAGGCGAATACGGTTTTGTGTTCGGCGCCGTGGTATTGGTAGACGCGGCGAATGTCGGGAAAGAGCGAAACTCCCCAGATGAACAATAAGAAAAGAAGCAGGCGGATGGCGCCATCGACCAGGTTGAAAATGATTTGGCCGCCCAGCGCGGGATTCGCCTTTTTCAGTTCTGTGGCCGCCACCAGCGGCAGGTATTTGTACATGAAAATGAAGAAGGCCAGCGAGATGATTACGTTGACTGCGGCCAGCCAGCCGCTGATGGCGGCGGCTTTCTCGCGGGGCTGGGATTTGGTGGGGTCGTGCGTGGAAGGTTCCGCCTCGCTTCGCTTTGGCGGGACGGGCGAAGCGCCCGTCGCCACAGGGTTCGAGGAGGATGCCACATGGTTCGTGGTGGCGCCGGTCGCAACATGAGCCTTGCTGGCATCATCGCTCTGCATTACTTCTTCGATGGCTACGTTGGCGGAGAAGCGCAGCGCGCGGTAGCCTAGCGACATGGCATAGCCCAGCGTCATTACTCCGCGGACTATGGGCCAAGCCATCCATTTATGCTTTTCTGACGGGCGCGCGAGCGGTTCGCTCATAGTGACCACTTCTCCCGAGGGCTTGCGGCAGGCGATGGCCCAGGCGTGCGGGGAGCGCATCATCACACCCTCGAGCACAGCTTGCCCACCGACCAGGGTTTCTTCGCCACTTTCAAGGGCGGGCAAAAGCTGCACGGCCACCAGGAAACGCACGAAATTTCGCAGAGAAGACACAGCGATTAGATGCTCCAGGCGCGGAAAATGCACCAAACACTAGATTATCACGTGCGGCAAGGGTTTCCGTGGGGTTGGTCCCCCGATTCGTCCGCTCGCCTGCTTTCGGCTATTCTCAAATCGGATAAAACATCATGCAGAGGCTTGCCGAAACCTGCGAGGCCATCGCCGCCACAACCAAGAAGCTGCAGAAGACCGCCATCGTTGCGGACTATCTGAAGTCGCGCACGGCGGACGAGGCGGCCATCTCTGCCGTTTTTCTTTCCGGCAGAGCGTTTCCGGCATGGGAAGAAACTACTCTGCAAGTCGGCGGAACGCTTTTGTGGCGCGTTGTGACCGATCTTTCCGGGGAGGATGACGCAGCGCTGAGGGCTGCTTATCGCAAGCGTGGCGACCTGGGGGCGGTTGCCGGCGATGTGTTGCCGGAAAGAACCGGACAGGGCATCGGAATTCTGGAAGTGAGCAAAGTTTTTCGCGAGATTGCGGCGGCGCGCGGCCCGGCAGCCAAGACTGCTCTGGTTCGCGATTTGCTGCGGCGCGCGACGCCGCTTGAAGCCAAATACATCATCAAGATCATGACCGGCGATCTGCGGATTGGGTTGAAGGAGAGCCTGGTGGAGGAGGCGATTGCCAAGGCTTACGGCGGCGCGCCCGGGGGTACGTTGAAAGACGCGTTGAACGACGCGCTGAAAGACGTGCAGCGCGCGAACATGCTGCTGGGCGATATCGGCGAAACGCTGCGGCTGGCGGTGGAGGGCAAGCTGGCCGAGGCAAAGACAAAGATGCGGTTGTTCCATCCGTTGGGATTCATGCTGGCAAGTCCGATCGAATCGCCCGTAGAGGGACTGAGTTATTTCGGCGACGCCGCCGTGGAAGACAAGTATGACGGTATTCGGGCGCAGGCGCATGTTGCGGAAGGCGAAGTGAAATTGTTTTCGCGCACGCGGGATGAGATTACCGAGTCTTTTCCCGAGTTGCCCGACGCTTTGGCGGGATTACCGCATGATGCGATTCTCGATGGCGAGATCGTGGCGTGGGAGCCGGGACGGGCGCGTCCGTTCAGCGTTTTGCAGCAACGGCTCGGACGCAAGAATGTCAGCGATCGCATGCTGCGGGAGATTCCTGTCGCTTACCTGGTGTTCGATGTTCTTTATGCCGGTGGGGAGTTGCTGATTGATCGCCCGCTGCGGGAGCGGGGGCGGATCTTGGATGAGCTGCTCAAAGGCAACACCCACCACGGAGCCACGGAGGCACGGAGAAAAACCGGAAGGCAAGAGAGGTTGGCCTTCGGGATCGAGGAAGAACCCGCCATCGTCAGCGTTATCCACGCTCCCGTGTTTCATGCGGCTTCGCCGGAGGAATTGGAAGAACTTTTTGCAGCGGCACAGGCTCGGGGCAACGAGGGTCTGATGATCAAGGACCTCGACTCGGCTTACACTCCAGGCAAGCGCGGCAAGTCGTGGCTGAAGATGAAGCGCGAGCTGGCCACGCTTGACGTGGTCGTAACCGCGGTCGAGTACGGTCACGGCAAGCGCATTGGCGTGCTCAGCGATTACACATTTGGCGTGTGGGATGCGAATAAAGATCGCTTGGTAAATATCGGCAAAGCGTACTCAGGATTGACCGACGCCGAGATCGGCGAAATGACACAATGGTTTCTCGAACACACGATTGAAGATCAAGGCTTCCGGCGCACGGTCGAACCGAAGATTGTGCTGGAAGTTGCGTTCAACAATATGATGCGGTCAGACCGGCACGACAGCGGCTATGCGTTGCGCTTTCCGAGAATTGTGCGGCTGCGGAGAGATAAATCGCCAGAGGAGGCAGATACGAGTGAACGGGTACGGGAGATTTTTGAGAAGCAGACGTAAAACTGTTGACACCGCCTCTTCCCGTGCCTAGCCTTGTAAGCATGGATGTTCCACTCAATCCCGATTTGCAGGCGAAGCTCACCCGCTTGGCAGCTGAGCAAGGCCGTGATAGCGCAGCTCTGGTGATCGAGGCTATAGAGCGCATGGTGAACTACGACGAGTGGTTCCTGCGCGAGGTCGACAAGGGCCTTGCTGCTGCCGGCCGCGGCGAGCTTGTGGATCACTGTGATGTCAGGAAAATAATCGACGAGCGGTATCCAGGCTAATGCCAGTTCGCTGGACAGACGACGCCGTTCGCGATTTCACTTGCTCCGCTCCAGCAACAAATAAGAGCGGCGATCAAAGATCAAGTACCACAGTGCGGCGAAGATGTTGAGTCCTCGCAGATTCGACTTGGCTTCGAACATCAATGGACCCTCACCGGTAACATTGAACTCGACGGTGTTCGAGACGCACCAATCAATCTTTAGCGAGAGCTTGTGTTGTCCGGGAGCAATGGCGAACTGCTGTGTCTGGCCATTCCTGATTTCTCCGATCTTCGCGCCGTCGAGAATGACTTGATAAGCCCGCCACCTGTCTGCGTATCCCGAGTCGCGCACGATTTTCAAAACCGCCATTCTCCATCCCCTGAGGTCTTGCTCTGTTGGCCGATGCGACTGCAACTTAGTGGCTGTGGTGCTGATGCTCTTCGCTCTCACCCGCTGGGATCACGCAGCCATGCGCCACTTCGCATTCCACGTGCTCGAACTGGATCGTGGTGTGGTCGATGCTGAATTCGTGATGCAGGCACTCTTTCACATCGCGCAGGATGCGCTCACTCACCGAGGGTGGAATGTCGGCAATCGCGATGTGGCAGGAGAGAGCGCGGGTTTCCGAGCCGATGCTCCAGCAGTGCAGATCGTGCACGTCGTTGACGCCCTCGATGGAGCGGATCGCGGTCGCGACCAGTTCAAGCTTCACCCCGCGCGGCGTGCCTTCGAGCAAAATATTCAGCGCCTCGCGTACGATGCTGAAGCCTGACCAGAGAATCAGCGCGCCAATCCCAAATGAAAGCGCGGAGTCGATCCAGTTATCGCCCGTGAGCAGAATGGCCCAGCCTCCAGCGATGACGGCCGCGGTGGAAAGTGTGTCGCCCACTTCGTGCAGCAGCGCGCTGCGAATGTTGACGTCGTTTCCAGAACCCCGGCCCGAGCGGTACAGCAACCAGGCGATTACCCCGTTCATCACAACGCCGGCGCCAGCGACCCACATCATCACTGAGGCTTGCACGTGCTCGGGATGCTGCAGACGGTGAAACGCCTCATAGAAAATAAAAAACGCAACCGCGACCAGAGACACGGCATTAACCAGCGCCGCCAGCACTCCGGCACGATGGTAGCCGTACGTCTTGGTTGAACTGGCCGGGCGCGACTGCAAGTACACCGCAACCAGGGAAAGCAGCAGGGCCAGGAAGTCAGAAAGGTTGTGTCCAGCCTCGGAGAGCAAGGCCAGCGAGTGGGCGCGGATGCCGGCCACGACCAGCAGCACGATGTAGGCGAGGGTCACGCCCAGCGATATCTTGAGCACACGCTTGGGACCGCCCGAGCCATGAACGTGCACGTGCATTTTCTAAGTGTACGGGCGGGGCGAGCGGGCTTCAAGAGCAGTGGTCAGCGGCGTCAGTGGTCAGTAGAACCTACGCGACGGCTGGGCACTGATCACTGGCCACTGACAGCCAGTGACCACTGATCTTCAGCGCTGGATGCTTTGCAGGTACCGGTCGTTGTAGACGATGGTCGAGTTCTGGACGAACTCGAGAATGCGGTACATTTTCTCCCGCGACTCGCGGGTCATCTCTTTGAACTGCACCGCAACGCCCGAGCCGGGATGGATTCTTGCGATCGTACCTTCGGCGCTCAAAGCGCCGTCAGGGCTGGTGTTATCGATGGAGAAAACCAGCTTGAGGGCGGACCCGGGAGTCAGAATGGCGGCGGTTTCTACGTAGCACCCGCCCATGCTGATGTCGATGAGATTTCCGAAGATGGGTCCCTCGCCCGGCTGAGGGTGCAGTTCGATGGTGAGCCGGCAGTCCATTCGCGCGTGCAGACGCTGGTCCTTCTGCGAAGGTTGTTTTTGCTTCTCCATATACATGCGGCGGTCGGCCTGGGTGAGAAGTTGTTCGGCGTCATTGCCGTCGCCGGGAGACACGGCCATTCCCACGCTCAACGATAGAATGTCCTCCCTGCAAACCTCGAATCCGGCTTGCCGCGCGAGCGGACGAATCTGCTCGATCTTCTTGGCTGCGGCGTCGGCGGCGAGGCCAGGAGCGATCACCACAAATTCGTCTCCGCCCATGCGCGCCACGTAGTCGTACTCGCGGCATGTGTCTTTCAGCGCCTGGGCAAACAGGCGCAGCACGCGATTTCCCTCCAGGTGCCCGAAGCGGTCGTTGATCTTCTTGAACCCGTTCATGTCGCACACCATCAGCGTGAGCGAAACGTTGTCGCGCTTGCAGCGGGCCAGTTCGCGATCGAGCTGCAGGAACAGCGACCGGGCGTTGGGCAGGCCGGTCAGGTAGTCGGTGGTGGCGGAGCTTTCCGCCTGCTGGAACTTGAGGGCGTTTTCAATCGCCAGAGCCATCTTGCCGCTCACCGCGAGCAGGATGCGCAAGTGGTCGGAGGTGAACGCATCTTTTTCAGCGCGGTACAGGGCGAGAACGCCGATCACGCCCGCCACTCCCTCCAAGGGCAGGGCCAAAGCTGAACGCAACGTGCTGAATTTTGCGGGATCGTTCAGGTAACCCGGCTCGACGGAGGGATTCCCGTTTACAATCGGTTTCTTGTTCTGCGCCACCCAGCCTGAAAGCCCGTCCCCCAACGGGATCCGCAAGGCAGAAAACAGGCGATAGTTGTCGCCATTCACGTACTCGGGAAACAAAACGTTCTCGCGCAGAATGTAGATTGCGATCGCGTCATAGGGAACCATCGGTTTCAGTTTCACTGAAAAGACCGAGAGCGTTTCCCCCAGGCTAAGTGACGCTCCCAAATCCTGGCTCAACTCAAACAAAGACTGGGCTTCCTGGCGTGCGGCGGCAATCGAGGAGAGAAAGGTGGCTTCCCGCCCCGGCGAATCCGGGACTGTCGCGCTTTCAAATCCGGCATCCGGCGCCGGGCCGCGCTCCAGTTTGAGTTCCTTGGGCAAAGCCGGATTGCCCGCTCCCGCCGACTGCGCCACAGCCAGCCTCTCCAGAGTTCGGTAGCGCTTGCGCAGAACGTCCACCACTTTCGGGTCAAATGCCTTGCCCGACTCTGCCTCCAACTGCTTCATCACGTCATCCAGCGGCATGGCACGGCGGTACTGCCGGTCAGAAGCCAGCGCGTCCAAGTAATCGACCGCGGAGAGAATGCGCGCTCCGATGGGGATCTCGGTCGCTTTCAATCCATAGGGATAACCGGACCCGTCCCATTTTTCGTGGTGAGCACGCACGATGGGTACCACCGGATACGGGAAGCGAACCCGCTCCAGAATTTCCGCTCCCACCACGGTGTGAATCTTCATCTTCTCGAATTCTTCCGGCGTAAGCCGGCCGGGTTTCGCGATGATATGTTCGGGCACCGCCAGCTTGCCGATGTCATGCAGCAGCGCGGCTGCGTGCAGCGCATCCAGTTCCGTCCCCGTCATGCCCAGTTCTTTTGCCACCTCGATGGCGTAGACGCGAACCCGCTGTAAGTGATCGTGAGTGGTTTGGTCTTTGGCTTCAATAGCGAGCGCCAGGGCCTCAATGGTTCGCAGATGCAGGTCCGCCATCTCTTCCACATGCCGCTTCTCGTCCTCCAACTTGCCCAAATACAAACGGTAAGAGCGATAAAAGAGATAAATAGCGGGCACGAACAACAGCGAGACTTCCCAGTTAAAGGCGTGGTTGAACCAGGAGATCGCACCCGCGACCCCGGCTCCAACCAGGTAATAGGGGAAAGACCAGAAATAGCAATCCACCAGAATCCGGCGAAGAGGTTTGCCTTCGCTGAACGAAATCACAACCGCTATGCATCCCGCGTTGACGATGAAGTAAGTCGAAGCCGCCAGACACAAAACCAGGGGGTGGCTGCCGATGAGCATGTTGGCCACCGAGTTGTGGTAGATAAGATAGGCCAGAGCGGTCGAGAGCGAGCCCGCGCAAACGTTGAACGTCAATTGGATGGCCCCGGGCCGGTTGGGGTAAAAACACTGGGCCAGCATGGAGACCGCGCCCAGAGTAATCGCCTCGGAATAGCTCAGTTCCGCAATCCCGACCAGGATGAACAGGAAGTTCACCGAAAGCGTGCCCGTAATGCCGGGCAGCGCGACCCGCAGCCGCGACGCCAAAATCGAAATGCCCAGGTAGCAGATGAACTCGGCGATGTTTCTGCTGCTTTGGTGGATCGCAGCTTGCAGCAGACACACCATTCCTGCGGCAATTACCAAGCCGATAAAAACCTTGTTGCCGGGAGACAAACTCTTCCAGGAGTGTGCGCTAGTGGACATAAATATCGAGGTCCCCGGGCCATTGCTGTCGACTGCGCGCCAGGCACTCAATATCCAAGGATAAGTAGCTAACCGGTTTAATAACAATGATTTGTGAGGCGGACTCGAAACTTCGGTAATGCTGTAAATCGCCACATTGCGGGCAACTTTTCCAGCATCGAGTCCCCCTCACGGAGGCGATTGAAGTTGTCTTCCAGCCGGATCCCCTAATTCTGCCGACCTATCCCGATGTTGCCGCTAACAAAGGCTGAACCAGCCCGTCCACTAATGCGTAATAATAGATATAGCTTATGCGCATGGTCGTAGACATCTTCGCCCAGATCTTCCGCACCCTCTGGGCGCACAAGCTACGCTCATTCCTCACGATGTTCGGCATCGCCTGGGGAGTCGGGTCTTTGCTGCTGCTGGTCGGCCTGGGAGAAGGCTTCCGCTCCGGCAACAAGCGCGAGTTGGCGCAGTACGGCAAGGACATTATGTTCATTTTTCCGGGACGGGCTCCGGTGGTGCAAGGCAGCATGAACTCCGCGCGCACCTACCTGCTCACCTATCAGGATTACCTCGACATCCGCACGGAAGCCCCGCACGTCCGCAACGCTTCTCCGGTGCTGATTCGCACGGATGTGCGTGCGGTCAGCGAGTTTGGCAGCGCCAATGGCGAGCTTGCCGGCGTCGAACCGCAGTTCAGTGAGATCCGTTATCTTCCAGTCAACCAGGGACGCTGGCTCGACGACCTTGACGAGACCCAGCGACGCAACGTCATCGTGCTGGGCGATGAACTGGTCAAGAATCTGTTTCCCGGACGCCCCGCAGTGGGCGCCAGCATCATTCTCAACGACATCACCTTCGAAGTGGTGGGCACGGTGCAGCGCGTGGGCCGCGGCGACGATAACTCGACCAACATGCGCGGTTACGTCCCTTTCCGGGTCATGGCGACTTTGTTTCCGCTCAAGGGCGAGAACCACGAGAATTCCATCTCGTTCATCAACTACCAGCCGCGCGTAACCGATGAGCATTTGCTGGCGCAGGATGAGGTTCGCAAGCTGGTCGCCCGCAATCACGGCTTTGATTACCGCGACAAGGATGCTTTCGAAGGCTGGGACACGATTCAGAATTCCAAGGCGGTCGGCTCCATTTTCGACGCCATGAACATGTTCCTCGGCGCTGTGGGGATGATCACGCTGGCGTTAGGCGCCATCGGCGTAATCAACATCATGCTGGTCACGGTCAGCGAGCGAACCCGGGAGATCGGATTGCGCATGGCTCTGGGCGCGACACGGCGCAGCATTCTGGCTCATTTTTTTCTGGAGGGAATCATTCTCACGCTGTTTAGCGGGCTGGTCGGCATGGGACTCGCCGCCGGACTAATGGCGTTGATGGGCAACCTGCAAGGCCAGGGAGGATTCGATCCGCCCAAACTTGTGCCCGCGACGGCGATTCTTGCGATCGGCAGCCTGACTTTGGCGGGTGTAATCGCGGGACTTTATCCGGCGCGCAAGGCTGCAATGCTGCAGCCGGTGGAGGCGCTGCGGCAGGAGTAGAGGATAAACCGGTCGGATTTGAAAGGGCGCGGCTCTAGCCGGCGCGCATGAGGAAAGCGACTAGAAAGGCATCCTAGTGCAGGCTTTGAAGGAAGTCGGTCTTGTTGTGACATTTCTATGTGCGGGTACAAGCGGACCGCTGGCGCAAGCGCCTGCCACACTGTCTTCGCGCGACGTCTTGGTTCATGGACACCATCTGGCATTCCACATGACGCCCGGTCGTCTGCCTGTCCTGGTGTTGGACGCAGGGGGTGGGGCTGACTCTACCTACTGGAACAGCATCATCCCTGAACTTGCGAAACGCACCGGCTCGGAGATCGTTACCTACGATCGTGCAGGGCTTGGAGCAAGTGACGAAGTACCACCTCCATTCCGCATGGAGGACGCGGTTACGGACCTTGAGTCTGGCCTAAGACAACTAGGAGCAACCCGCGATCTCGTTTTGATTCCGCATTCGTTTGCGGGCAGCATTGCAACTTATCTTGCCATTCGGCATCCGGATTGGATCTCTGGCGCAGTCTTGGTAGACACGAACGTCCCGGACTTTTTCACCGATCAGGAAGTCGCGCACCTGGCCCCCATCATTCAGCCCATGGTGGCCGCCGAACTAGCTGCCCATCCTGATAAAAAGACAAGGACCTTGGAAGCGATAACTGAAGCTTATGTCGAGACCAGCCATGATTTCCACAAGGCTGTGTGGCCGGCTTCAATCCCATGCGAAGTGATTGTCTCTGAAGGAACACCATTTCCGCCCGACATGAAACTTGATTCCAAGAATTGGAAGGACGCTCACTTAGCGTTTGCGAATAAAGCTTGCGATCGAAAATTAACGGTAGCTACCGGCAGTTCGCACGATATCGCCCATGATCGCCCCGAGGTCATAATTGAGGCGACTGGGAAACTAGTCGATCGACTTAGATCCGCCAAGCAAAGGTAAACAATGGCTGGTCAACTGGTTCTAGCCGCGGTATGGCCCGGCAAATCGAAAGCCCCTTTAGCAGCGGCGGGCATTGGGAGAGAACAGTATGTTCCGTGATTTGTTACACGAGGCTTACGGCGCGATGCGGCACAACCGCCGCCGCACCGCCCTCACCATGCTGGGCATGGCGTGGGGGATTGCCACGGTCGTGATGCTGCTGGCCTATGGCGATGGCTTCGGACAAGCCTGCACCAACATCTTCGCCAACTTTGGCACCAAGCTGATGATCCTGGTGCCGGGCCGCACCTCCATGCAGGCGGGCGGGCAGAAGGCGGGCGCGCAAGTTCGCTTCACCCTCGACGACGTGGACACGCTCACCACCAATCTTCCACAGATCACGCACATCACGCCCGAAGTGGATAAGCAGTGCAACGTTCAGTTCGACACGCGCACCGTCGCCCTCGACGTCACCGGAAATTATGCCAATGTCGATTCCGTCCGCGCCCTGAAACTCGGCAGCGGCCGCTTCTTCAACATGCAGGACCAGATGCAGCGCGCCCGCGTCGCCGTGATCGGCTCCGAGGCCAAGGCAAAACTTTTCTCCGGACGAAACGCTCTGGGCGAACGCATCCGCGTCGATGGCCTGACCTTCGAAGTGATCGGCATCCTGAAAGCCAAGATGCAGGAAGGCGACGACGACATCAACCGCGTCGTCTACGTGCCTTTCACGACCATGAGTGACATAAAGGACACGCACTACCTCGATTCCATCTGGTTCAACTACGAGACGCCGGATTACGAGCGCCTGGAGCAATCGGCTCGCGCCGTTCTGGCCGGCGAGCACAAGTTCAACCAAACTGACCGCCGCGCCGTGCGCATATTTAATCTGATGGAACAGGTTCACCAGTTCGAAGTCATCACCATCGGCCTGAAAATCCTGCTGGGATTTATCGGCACGCTCACGCTCGGGATCGGCGGCGTGGGCCTGATGAACATCATGCTTGTGTCGGTCACTCAGCGCACGCGCGAAATTGGAGTGGAGAAAGCGCTGGGCGCCCGCCGCGGGGACATTCTGCTTCAGTTCCTCGCCGAAGCGCTGACCATCACGTTTATCGGCGGATTGCTGGGAGTCATCCTGGCCTACGCCGTCTCGCTTTCCGTCGGCAGGCTTACTCTGTATAGCGCCATGGCGAAGAACGCCGAAGCCGGCGACATTCGTCTGTTAATCGCCCCCGGCACGCTACTGGTAGCCACGCTGATTCTGACCGTAGTCGGCCTGATCAGCGGCATGGTCCCCGCCCTCCGCGCTTCGCGCCTGGATCCCATCGAAGCCCTGCGCTACGAATAGGACCCTCTTAAGTCTGGAAACACCTTGGATGAGCGGACTTTAGTCCTTGAGGGACCGATTGCTGATCTAACTGGTGGCGGCGAGTGGACTCGAACCACTGACCTACGGATTATGAGTCGCCCAGCGCGTAGTGATTCCAAAGACTTTCAACAAGATACCACTGCAGAACGCGGCAAAAACAGGCAAAATCCGCAACCCCCGCGCAACTCGAAATCTGACATTTTAAGAGGTGACAAATGACGTGACAAAATGACTCGAAACTTGCGGCGATCTTCGGGGCCTTCCAGACCCAGCGGGAGAGAAAAACCGGCTGCGGGTCAGAGGTTCAAGTCCTCATCTCCGCGTCCTCCTGTTCCAAGTTCTATTGTCCAGAAGTTCCCGACGCGCTAGTCCCGATACCCGTGAACTTTCCAAAAACTTTGCGGAAGATACCTAAATCGAGACCGGCACTCACAAAGAACCCGGTGCCGCGCTGGTCGTTGGTGGGAAAGGCGCCAGTAATGTCGACTGGAGTATTCGCCTTGTAAGGGCTCTGCAGAACAGTTCTGGTGCCGAAGTTTACTCCGGCGGCGAACTGGACTCCCAGCGCAGGCTCAAAGAAGGGTCCAACAAAATAATTGTTGGCCTTCCTGCATACTTCGGATAATTCGCATCAAAACGCTCCACGATGAACTGCGCGTGGTCGTGGTTCTTGGCGAAGATGATGGTCTTTCCCGGCCGATCCCCGTCGGCGACCTTCATGCCACGAGTCATCAGGTGTTCCAGAACGTTGTCCACCGTGTCTTCATTGAAGAGCCAGCGATTCAGCGCCTCTGGCTCGACAGTGCGTGGAATGTTGCCATCCTCATCCCACTCAATCGCGTCCCAGCGCTCTTTTTCGTTGTCGGTCATCTGGTCATACTTCATGCCCTCGCGCTGGAACTTGAGCGGCACGGAAACAGCCTTCGGTGGAACCAGAAACCCGTCCTTCACCGCCTCTTCCAGGCCGTAGGCATCGGTCGGGACGCCATCCTCCAAATCGAACAGGCCATAAGTGTTGTGGTCAACCTCGTCCTTGGGTGTCGCCGTCAGTCCGACCAGAAACGAGTCGAAGTACTCGAAGATCGCGCGGTATTTCTGATAAACGGAGCGGTGCGCCTCATCGATGATAACCAGGTCGAAATGTCCCGGCCCAAACTGCCTCCGGCCGTCTTTGGTTTCGTCAATCAGGCGGAGCATCGTCGGATACGTCGAAACCAGCACCCTCGCTTCCCCGATCTGTTCAGGGTGCTCCAACACATTCACTGCTGCTGCTGACGGCAGTTGCTTCTTGAAGACGTTGGTAGTTTGTTTCACCAGCGCGATTCGGTCAGCCAGGAACAGGACGCGCTTGACCCAGTTGCAGCGCATCATCAGATCGCACAGGGCAATTACGGTGCGCGTCTTGCCGGCGCCGGTCGCCATCACGACAAGCGACTTACGTTCGTGATCCTTCTCGAACGCCTCCCCGATGCTGCGGATCGCCCGCTGCTGATAGAAGCGTTCGACGATCTTCTCGTTGATCTCGGCAGCGCCCAGGCTGGTCCGCGTGCTGCGCCTCTGAATCAGCCGCTCGCAGAGCAGATCCGGCGACAGCTCGAAGCAAAGCTCGCCCTGGGTGACCTCGCGCTCCTTAACGGCGGCGAAAAATCTCAGAGCTTCGGCTCTTACGCGAATAAGTGGCTGAAGGACTACGCACGAGTCGAATGCAAGACTTCCACGGCCGACGGATACGAGGGAGTGATCGAGCAGTATCTTCGGCCGCGCTTCGGGAACCGACCTCTCGATCAGATCAAACGCGACGACATCAAGGCGATGATTAACGCGCTGATCGAGAAGGAGCTGTCGCGCAACACGGTCAGGAACGCGCTGTGCGTGATCCGCAGGATATTCAACGAGGCCATCGAAGCGGGCATCGTCGAAGTGAATCCCGCCGCGCGCCTCGGCCGTTTCACGCGGACCGCGAAGACGGCGGAGGTCAAGGGAGTTTCTCTGACGCCGAGCGAAGCTGAGCAATTTCTCCAGGCGGCGAAAGAGATTTGCCCTGAGTATCACCCGCTGTTTCTGATGGCATTGCGGGCGGGCCTTCGTCGCGGAGAGCTGGTCGCGGTGCAGTGGGAGACATCCAGTTCGGGAAAGACGAGCAGGATGCGAATCGCTTCATCGTCGTCCAGCACAACTACGTGCGGCGCGAGCACACCACGACGAAGAGCAAGAAAAGCCGTCGGGTGGACATGTCCCGAGAGCTGAGGCGAGCGCTGATCGCGCTCCGCGACAAACGCCTCCTGGAGTCTTTCCTGAAGGGCAAGAACGACATCTCCGACGAGCTCGTGTTCCTATCGCCGGACGGAGCGATTCTAGATCCCGACAACCTTTACCATCGCTACTTTCAGCCAGTGCTCGCGAAGGCGGGGCTGCGGAAGATCAGGCTTCACGATCTTCGCCACACGTTCGGCTCGCAGCTGATCCAGAGCGGAGCCTCGATCGTGTACGTGAAAGAGCAGATGGGGCACAGCTCAATCCAGGTCACTGTTGACACATACGGGCACCTGATCCCAGGAGCGAACGTCTCGTTCGTGGATCGGCTCGATGTGGACGGGAAGGGCGGCGAGAAGGCTGAAGAGGGCCAGCAACAAAATGCAACCCAGGCGCAACTGCCATCCGAAGCTGAAACTCCGATTCCTTCGGAACTTGCTGATTTGATTGGTGGCGGCGGTAGGACTCGAACCTACGACCTACGGATTATGAGACCGTCGCTCTAGCCACCTGAGCTACGCCGCCACATTTTAGAATCAACAGCTTACGGACACGTTACCGAAGAGTCGTTGCATAGACGTTGCACACTCCGCTATTCTTGCCTTGTTGGTAGGGCAAAGGGGGAAGCGATGGCTCGATACCAAAGTGGTCACGTCTTTGAGGCTCACGGTGCGTTTCATGTTCGGTACTATGCGACTGAGATTGTAGATGGAAAGCCGCAAAGAGTACAACGCTCGAAGCGACTCTGCACGAAGGACAACAAGCATCACTCGAAGACCTGCAAGGCAGTGAAGCAACTCGCCGCCGCTGAGATGGAGAAGGTCAACGGTGAGAGCGGAGTGACCCAGCAAGGCGACATCACCGTCACCGATTTCTGGGAGACGATCTATCTTCCCCACGTCGAGAAGACGACCAAGCCTTCGACACAGAGCGGATACAAAGCGATCTGGCGTCAGAATCTCTCCGCTGTCTTCGCAGGCCGTAATCTCCGTGACTACCAGACCCATCATGCAACTCGTTATTTGACATCCCTTGCCGACAAGGGTCTTGGTCCGAAAACAATCGCCCACATCAGGTCACTCGCAAGCGGGATGTTCAAGCACGCTCTCCGGCTCAACTACATCTCTGTCAATCCGTGGCGGGATGCTGGGAGTTTGACGCCCATCACGAAGAGTGAGGCGACACACGCTTACACGCTCGAACAGGCTGAGGCTATCAGCAACGCATTGATAGATGACCCGCCCGCTCAAATCGTCTTCTGCCTTGCAGCGTTCCTCGGACTTCGCCCAGGCGAAATCTCCGCGTTGAAGTGGAGTGACGTTGAATGGAACGATGACGGGATGTCTTGGATTCATATCCGGCGTGCAGCGTGGCGTTCCTTCGTAGGCACAACCAAGACTGAAGAGAGCGTTGCCAGCGTCCCGCTCATCGAACCTGTCAAGTCGATGCTTCTCGCGTGGAGGAAGCTGACTGCCGGGGAGTGGGTCTTCCCAAATCGCAGCAACGAACCGATGCAGATGGAAGGCTTTCAGAAGCGGGTCATCGCTCCCGTCCTCAAGAAAAAGAAGATTGCGTGGCATGGACTCTACGCAGGCAGGAGAGCAGCAGCAACGCTCCTTGTTCAATTGACGGGCAACGCAGTCGCCGCTCAGTTCGTTCTGCGACACAAGAATCTGACGACGACGACGGCGTTCTACGTCAAGCCTGTTCAAACGGCTGGTCTTGAAGGCATGAAGCTCGTCGAGGAGAAGTTGGCGAGTCGCAAGGCACTCGCTGAAGCGAACGGCAAATAGGAGTGACTGTGAAGACACTCGCATTGTTCATGCTGCTGACATCCGCCGTCGCCTTCGCAGGCGTTCACGACTCCTGTCACACAGAGAGCCGGGAGTCCCGTGTCTTTGCCGTCGCATATACGGGAGCCGTTATCGACCTGAAGTCCGACGAGACGACACCCGACGGCAAGAACGTCTACCAGATGCCAGCACTCAACTACGAGGAAGCGTTCGGTGAGGTCTGCAAGATCGTTGACGAGCATCCTGAACTCTGGTCTAAGCCGTCACGAGAGGCTGTGATGTTCGCCGTCAATGAACTCTGGAGAAAGCCGAGATAGGATACTGGATCAGAGAGGCGAATATGCGATGCACTCGATGTCGCCGCCTGCGATATTCCTCAGAGAAGCCGTCACCGTTTTCACATGAAGCCCATGATTGTAGGGCGAAGCCATTCCGTTAAAAGAATGCTTTGAGAATACTGCCTGATACGCCTCCACGGGTTCGACTTTCTTTGCATGATCCTGCAAGCGGGCTGCGACGTTGATCGCCCGACCGATGTATTCGGGCTGCTCATTCATCTCCAGTTTGACCAGATCACCAGAATCAATCCCAAACGTAAGACCAACTGCTGGCGGACGGCGTTGCAAGAAATCCTTGATGTAGTCGAAGCCCATATCAAACTGTATGGACATTTCGTTGAGGAACTCCATCATCAACTTCTTTGTGACTTCCTCAGGAAACAGCAGAATCCAGCCGTCGCCGACAAACCTATATATCTCGACACCGCTTACGGCGTGCTGCTCTTGCAAGAACTGCTTCAAGGTGATTAGAAGGTTACGCCAGATCGCCAGATTGTCAGTTTGCTTCAAATCCTCCAAGAGTGATGTAGACGAACGGATGTCCACGACCATCACAACCCTTCGCACTATCGACAGTTCGTCGCTATCCCGTGTCATCGCTTTCTCCGTCTCAAGTTCTTATCACTCGCCGCAGGCTTCAGGCTACCCGATCTTCTCCAAGAATGGTTGAAGACTTGCAACCAGTTCATCGAGCGTCAACTTGTCATCTTCGCCGACACCGCCTAGTTCCTTCAACCCTTGCGGATACCGCAGTTCGGAGAAGAATGGATTGAATACCTCGAACCCCCTCTCCAGAGTCGGGACTCCTGAATGCAACGGGAGAAGAAACGTCATCGGCTCTGCGAGGTCGAAGTCGGGGCGTCTCGCTGCAAGTTGTCGTGCCAACGCCACCAGATCATGACCCCATGCACAGTCCGCTGTCTGGAGGGCAACCGATGAATCGAGATGCTTGATTTTCTTCGGGTCGAATACGGTGCAGCCCTCGCTGATGAGAGCAGCCTTCAAGTACATTTCGAGAGAATGATGACCCAGCGTCGAAGCAGGAAAGATCAGGAGTAAGTTGCGGCTCTCGAAGAGAAGGCTTGAAGCGGTGTAGGCAATGGCAGCAGATTGTTTCCAGGCTCCAGCATTCCGAGCGTACTTGTCCACCGTCACGGTTCTCTTATTCGTCATACACCACCACGAGCCGCCAGCCTCGCTACGTCGGCAGATTGCGGATGATTTTCTCAAGTGCTTTCTGTCCGAATACGCCGTCAACGTGAGCGGGCTTCTTCTTGTTGTATTTCGGAATCTGGTGATAGATGTTCCAGAAGGTGTGAATCAGGGCTGCTTCGAGACGCTTCCAGGTCGGCGTTGCCTGTCGGCCCTGACAGGTCACGATGAACACGTCAATCGTTCGGACACCACGGCCCTTTGAACTATAGAAAATCTGGCTTGCTTTATTCACAGCCGAAGCCGCTGGACGGCCTGCGCCCTTCGCAGTCGTTCCGATGTAGATGACACGAGATCGTAGGCCCGAAGCAGTCTTATAAGACTTGTTCGCAACGAGAACGTAAGCCATCTTCTTCCTGTCCCACTGCCTGCTTCTCAGCAGAGTGAGGGATGGCTTCTTCGAGACCTTCATTTTCAACTTACGCATACTCCTCCTCGACGGCAAGCACCGATCCCCCGATTTCCAGATGCAATGTAGCATGACGGCTGCGAGAATTGGAGACGATTCCGAGGTTCAGGAGATGATGACTTTTCTCATGTTCGCAATCGGCTGTACAGTGGGTCTCACGGTCGCAGCGTTAATCGCTTGGAGAAGAAAACGTATGCCGGAGACAGCAGGTCAGAGGTTCAGTTGCGGTTTCCCGGAGGAGTGGGACGATTTTGAGAAGCGGCATCGTGTCTTCCTTGAACGATTCCCGAATCTCGTTACCGCCCTCAACACTGCGTTTATCAGGAGGGCGACTCTATCGGAGCATATCGACAAGTTCGTCTTCTTGTATGGACGCCTCTGCGTGGAGGATTTCTTTGAAGTTGGCCTGTGTTGTGGGAATGGATACGGCTCTGCTGCTTTGAAGCTCGTTAGAAGTCTTTACGAAAGAGCCGTAAGCCGCTTCTCGCTGCCCTCGGAAATACCAACTCCCTTTCAGCCCAGCGATCCAACGCAGACAGCCGTCCCACGACTTGGCCTTGCTTGTCAAAACGAAGTTCGGAAACGGAGCGTCACCGAGATAGTCATAGTCCTGTCCGGCCTTCCGTTTTCGATCCCACTCTGCCATGAATGCGGTGAGATTCTGTGACCACTCTGCCTGTGTCATTTCTTCTTCGTCTTCATGCTTCTCGAACCGATGACGCTCTCCGCTCCGATGCGGGCCAACCCAAGGACGACACTTGAACGGGTCAACAAAGCCTTGGGCCAGATAGTGTCCGCTGCCTTCTGAAGCAGGGTGAAATCTTCAGCCGTCATCTTCACGGTGACCGAGGTAGTTCTCTTCATCGGTCTATGGTCGCTGGTGGGTCGGATACAGGCAAGGAATCTAAAGCATCTCTTGCATCTCTGGCGTACAATGCCTCTGTGCGGGAATACGAACTCTTCCTCCGGCTCCTCGCAGACCGTGTCTTGACAGCACGGTTCTCGACAGGTGCCCGTGTTCTCGACGCCGGGGACTTCAAGGCGTGGCTGTCGGAGTGTGCGGAGAAGGCGGCTCAATCGGGCACACTTCAGGAGTTCTTCGGGAGCCTCACGTAAATCAGGCACGATCCGGGCAAATCAGTGGAGATACAGACAGACCCGACAGCTTCACCCAGGAGTCGTCTACTCGTATACGACGTAACGTGTGACAACGCTGAGCGCAGCACACGGCATCCCGTGGACCACGCCCGCCGATCATCTGTTAGAAAAGCACTTTATGTCGCAAAGTGAGACAATCTCTTGACTCTGATACGCCCTCCTCGACGTACTACGGTCTCTGTGACCATCATGCCAAAATAACGCTCGTGTTTTCAGTCGCTTACAGACCCTGTTGCACGGTTGTTGCATGATCCCTGCCCTGAATCAACTCCGCATCAACCCCGAGAACGCCGTCGCAGACCGCTCTCTAAGCGGGTTTCCGACGCGCTACAGGCGCTCTTGCACCGCTCGAACTACATTTTCAGCGATCCGCTTGCCCCCGCTGCGCTGCGATCCGACGATCCGCCCCGCTGCGAGTGTGCGCCCAGATCAGGGGTACGAGCAGCCAGCAGCGATCACGGGTCCCTTTTCAAAGCATTCTTAGCATGCTTGCCTTCGAGGCATGCCGCCAAGCGCCCCCACGCCCCTTTCGCTGCCAGCAGGCTTGGCGAGGCAGAACGCAATGTCCTGCTCTGTGTCGTCTATTGATACAGCGTTCTGGGTCCCCTGGGTCCCCTTTTCCGCCTGCAATAGGGAGCAAAGCTGGGAAGGATGCCGGGTGTGTTTGTAAGAGGGCTATAGATTTTTTTTTAGCGGACGGCGGGTCCTCTGTCGTCTGCGGACTAGCTGAGTTCTCCGAACACGTCTGTTAGGAACTGCCGGACCACGGACGCTTTGACAATCTGCTCGATGGTTCCATCCCGATAGCAGGAAGTGCAGATGCCTGCGAACATCAGTCGCGGAGTCCACACAGCCTGCTTCTCTTTCGATTCAATCCAGACTGCTGCGCCGCTGATTCCGCCAGGGTGCGTGTCCTCCTCTGTCGGTTTATAGGTCGTCAGATAGTGCCGCGTCGGGTCAAAGGCACCAAAATATCTTCCGGTCGCGTCAGGGAGCACAGTACCAGTGAACGGTATCGGACAGAGGACGATGTTGCCCTGGATGACAGAACTGACCTGCTTCTGCAATCGGACGCCAAGGGCGACAGGATTATCCGACGCCTGCAACAATCTCTCCCTCTGGCGGGTCCATCCATTGACCTCCGAAGTCGAAAAACTCAAGCAGAGGCCCCACCGCGTTTGGCGCTATGGCGATGAGAGCGAGGTCTTCAGTCTGACAGCGATGGATTACCGCAGTCGGGTCGTTGAGCGGAATCGGCGCTGAGGCGTCTTGCTCAGCGATTTCGGATGCTTGTTTTATCTTCAGGTCGCCGCGCTCGCGGACGAAGAAACTCAGGTCGGCGGGATTCGCAAGTTTGAGCAAGTGTTCAGCAGTCAAAACAAAGTGCTGTCCGTTCCACTTGCCAGCGACTCCTGTACCCGGCGTCTCTCTTTCCAGACCTCAAGCCTCAACGCAAGCTCGTGCGTGCTCCCTTTGCTGTTGCCGGAGTCCTGCTCCTCTTGTTGCTGATTTATGGTTACAACGCCAGTCAACGAGCAAACCCTAATCCCGCTGCGAATCCGATTGACCGAATCGTCAAGCAGCAGCACACGACAACCCTGTCGAACCCCGCTCTCGGCGTCAATGCCCTCGGCTTCTCTTATTTCAAACTCGATGTTCCGACAGGAGCGACCAGCATCCTGCTCCACGGAAACTTCACCGCAAGCGGCGGGATGGGGAATGACATCGAGGTCTTTGTCATGCCTGAGAGCGACTTCGTCAACTGGCAGAACGGACACTCTGCGAAGACGTTCTACAACAGCGGGAAAGTCACGGTCGGAACGCTCAATGTCAATCTGCCTGCCGACGCAGGGACGTACTACCTCGTCTTCAACAACAAGTTCTCGCTGCTGACTCAGAAGACTCTCCGTGTCGATGCTGCGTTGACCTATTACCAGTAGACTATGAACAAACCGACTGAAAGGTGGAAAACTAACATGAGCGATGAGTTCAAGAAAAATAAGACTGCGGGAACAAAGCCCCCTGCAATGACTCCATTGAATGAAGGCGTGAAACCCCCTGCGATGACGCCAGTGCAGCAAAAACCCGCATCGCCGCCACCGTCACCCACTGAAACACCTAAGAAGAAGTGATGACGGACGAACCGAATCCTCCTGAATCAACGGATGGAACGGGGAACGATCCGACGCAACCGACGCCGCCTCCGCAGGAGCCGTTTACGCCATCGGAAAGAGCGGTGAAGCTGCATGATGAGTATCGGAAGAAGGTCTGGGAAGACTCGGTATCGGGCAGTGAAAACTTTGACAAGCATCTCCTCGCCTTTTCAAGCGGTGCCCTTGGCCTATCACTGACCTTCATTAAAGACATCGTTCCGTTGAAAGATGCTATTTGGATTCCTTCGCTCATCGTGTCGTGGGGCGCTTTCATAGTCTGCATCTTGGTTACGTTGGCGTCTTTCCGCATCAGCATCCGGGCATTGGAAAAGATGAGTCCGGCACTGGACGACTTTTACTTGAAAGGCAATGTCGAGGCTTTCAACAAACATCTTCAAAGCTGGTGGACGAAGGCCGTCGATTGGTGTGCTTACACAGGGATATTCTTCTTCGTCGTTGGCTTGATCTGCACTATGATGTTTGTGAGCGAAAACGTTGCAAGGGCGAACGGAATGGCTGAAAAGGAAAATCCGGCAAAGGACAACTCCATCCGAATCGACAGGATCGACTTTGGCTGCAAGCCTCCAGCGATGACGCCGATAACGCAGAATGCCAAGCCCGAAGTCAAGGGAAAGGGCAACGATTTGGGAAAGGGCGTTAAGCCGCCGCCGATGACTCCGGTTCGCCCCACAACGCCTCCCCCGCAACCGTGTCCAGTGGCACCACCAAAGAAATAGCGAGGCAGCCGATGGCAAGAGTGAACGATGGTGTGAAGCCGCCAGCAATGACGCCACTGGTCACGGGCCAAGAAGACCGAGGCTTGAAACCCCCTCCCATGACGCCCGTGCAACCCAGGCAGCCTGCACAGGCACCGCCCGCCGAAACGCCGAAGAAGTAATGGACTGCGTGTGAGCGACGGTCCTTGTCGCCGTCACTCAAGCTAACTCACGGCGAAAAATCCTCGAAGAGTGACGGTCCTTTTGCATGTCGCTCAGACCGTCTACAACGTATATTCGCTGTTGCATATTCGTTGCATTGTCCGTCCCGGACACGCCCGATTGCCGTCATTTACGGGATTTCAGAGGATGGTAACCCGTTGGAAACACAGTGCCCCAGCACAGATACAGTCGATTATGAGACCGTCGCTCTAACCACCTGAGCTACGCCGCCACGGGCCGACCAGACTGGGATCACGCAGGCTGGAGAAAACACCGAAACAGAGGCAACAACCAGACGGGCCTGCCGCAGCAGGAGCCTCCCGAACGCCTAGCGAACCGGGTTCTTCGCGTCCGTGTACAACTTCTTGATTTTAAGAGCCATGGCAAAACAGTGTCAAACCGACAGCACAAGCCTCGATTCGTTACGGAGCCACGTAACGGTGCTTGCGACGCTATTCTTGCTGGCGGCCAGGAATATAATGCCCGACAGCCATTCGCGAGGACCGATGAAACTACTTCCGTCGTGTTTGCTGCTTCTGCTTGTTGGTTTCGCTGCCAGCAACCTCTACGCTCAGTACCCCGATTTAGAAAAACGGGAACTGAAGAAAAACAAAATCAAAGGTATCTTCGAGTATCGCCAGTCCCCATGCGACTTCGATCTCGTCAAGTCCGATGCGGCTCAGTGGAACGCTGCCATGTGGACTGATTCAAGGAACTGGTACGATTCCAGTGGAAATCTGACCGGCGAGTACGAATTCAACAAGTACAGCGCCGCACCCGTGATCAAGTCTTATAAGTACGACGACCAAGACAGCCTGGTTGAGCTGGAGGTAGATTACATTAAGCACCCCGTGCAGCATAAGATCACGCGGACCGACAAGGGCAAGATTCTCGAAGACACCTATTCGAGCGAACGGCACACCTTCAAATACAACGCGGCGGGAGATGTAATCGAAGCGGCCGTTTTCCGCGCGAGTGACGGCGGTCTGATTAGGAAAACAACCTACAGCGATAACGGCGATGCGACCGAGGCAGTCGTCTACGATTCACAAGATTCCGGCGGCCATCTGGCAAAAATCGTATACGCGTACGACGGCGCCGGGCACAGAACCAAGGGGGAGAAATACGATCAGGAGGGCCGTCTTTATTCGATCATTGTTTACGCTTACGACGAGACAGGGCATAACACCAAAGAACAGGAATTTGCCGCCGATGGCAAAACTCCGAAGGGGTGGTTGACATTCAAGCGAGACACCAAGGGGCTCGTTACCGAGCAATCCTCGTTCGACGCAAAGGGAGAATGCACATGGCTCACGAAGATCACATACGCGTTTTACCCTTAATCGTATTTTGCGCGTAAGCGCACCAAGACTTCTGGAATTTCCGCGAATGCAGTTCAATCCATGAAATCCGTCGCCATCATTCCCGCCCGCCTCGCGTCTACCCGTCTGCCGCGCAAGATGCTGCGCGAGATTGCGGGGACGCCGCTGGTCGGCTGGGTGTATGAGGCGGTTCGCTCGTCGCCGCTGCTCTCCGATGTGATCATCGCCACCGACTCCGAAGAGATCATGGAAGCTTGCCGCACACACGGCTGGAATGCGTGCATGACCGCATCCATTCACCGCAGCGGCACCGAGCGGGTGCATGAAATATCGAACTCAATTGCAGCCGATGTGTACGTCAACGTGCAGGGCGACGAACCGCTGGTACGCCCCGAACAAATTTCCACGCTGCTCGACGTGATGAGAAACCCAGCGGTTCAAGTAGGAACCCTAAAGACTCCGTGCCCGCGCGATGAAATCGGCAATCCCCACGCGGTCAAAGTCGTGACGGCTCCCGACGGACGAGCTTTTTATTTCTCGCGCTCGACAATCCCCTTTGATCGCGATAAGACCGGACAGCGCTACTTCAAGCATCTTGGCCTCTACGCCTACCGGAAACCCGCGCTCAATCTGTTTGTAAGCCGGCCGGAATCAGTACTCGAAAAGAGCGAACGCCTTGAGCAATTGCGCTTCCTGGAAAATGGAATCGCAATCTACGTGGGCGAAACCCCGTATGATTCAATAGGCGTGGATACGGAAGAAGACCTGCACCGAGCAGCAGAAATTCTCAGGAAGCGCTGATGTTCAAGGTACTAGGTACTCGCAACTCGCAACTCGGGACTGGTTCTAAGCCCGCTCTTGCGCGCGGCGCCAAGCCTCAGCGGCGGCGACTCGCTTCGAGATTGCGGGATGCGACTGGAATAACGCCTCAATCCACTTCGATGGCGTGCGCTCCGCCAGGTTCTGCTGCGCCAGCTTATTCATCGACGAGATGAACGGCTCCACGCTGGCGATCGATTCAAAAGCATAACGGTCAGCTTGCCGCTCGTTGTAGCGCGAGTAGGCATTGAGCGCCGGCATCAGCAGAAGCGAAAGCGCGGTAGCCGTAAGCGCGAGCAAAGGGAGATTGGCAAAATCGGAAAGCTCTTCGAACATGTGATGATCGACCGCGTAGTGCAGCACGAAGTTTGCCGCCCAGAAGCCAAGCAGCGTAATTCCGGCTTGCACAAAAATGCTCTTCAGGATATGCCGGTGAACGTGATGTCCCAATTCATGAGCCAGCACAGCCTCGATTTCCTCGGGAGCATAATTGTCCAGCAAAGTGTCGGCGAGGATGATCCGCCGCGTGCCGCCGAGTCCGGTGAGAGCCGCGTTTGCTTTCTTGCTCTTCTCCGAAAGCTTCCAGCGGTAGACGCCGCGCACGCGCGTGCCTGCGCGCTCGCTTAACAGAACCAGCCTTCTTCGCAGGTCTTCATTCTCCAGCGGCTCGAACTTGTAGAAGATTGGGAACAGCACGACCGGGGCAAGCTGGGCCAGCATTATGAACAGCCCCATAAACAGCGCCCAGGTGATAATCCACCAGTGCTGCGGCGATTGGCGAATCATGAAATACAGCAACTCCACCACAATCCCGGCCAGAACCAGCCCTACCAGGAAGCCCTTCGCTTCATCCCAGAGCCACGAGCGAAGTTTCTGGTTGGAAAGCTCGAACCTTCGCTCCAGCCGGAATCCGTAGTAGTCCAGCCCAAAGCCCAGCACTTTGCTGATCAGCAGCAGGAAGAATAAATACAGAAAGACAGCCAGCGTGTAATTCTGAAATCCGCGGCGCAAGGCAAGATCGCGTAGCCAGTCGGTCCAGCCCGTGACCAGCAGAACCACCAGGAACGCGGAGCCGATGACAAAATCGGCGATTCCCAGCCAGCGGTGTATACGGTTGTACCGGCGCGCCTCAGGCGAGTCGGGGATCGAAGTTGTGCTTCCGGCGAAGGTCATGCTCAGTTAGAAGTATCGCACTACTGCCGCGTCAAATGTGGGGTTTCGAGCAGATAGATGGGCCTCCAACCGCCTTAAGCGCCGCTCCTGACAAAAGTTTCCGCGGCGGTCAGGATTTCCTCTACCAGCTCCGGCGATGCGGCTTCCGAGTACGCACGCAGCAGCGGCTCCGTTCCCGAGGCGCGGAACAGGATCCACGCTTCCGCTCCTTTGCCATTTGTTGGCGCATCGAGAAAAAACTTGATGCCGTCAACATTTTCTTTCTTCACTACGCGGTAGCGCCCCAAGCTTTGGGTACTTTCGGCCCGAGCGCGCTGGATCGCGCTTTGCTTGACCTCATCCGGAATGTGCAGATCGCGCCTGCCGTAATAATGAGGACCGAACTCGCGTTGCAGATCGGCGACCAACTGCCCGAGCGGCTTGCCTTCCTCCGCCATTGCATTGGCCAGCAGCAGGCAATTCAGCACGCCGTCGCGCTCGGGCAAAAAGCGCGAATAGCCAATGCCTCCGGATTCTTCGCCGCCGATCAGAATCTCGTGCTCCATCATTAAATCTGCGGTGTACTTGAATCCAATCGGAGTTTCATAGAGCTTGCGGCCATACTTCGCGGCGATGCGATCGAGCATCCGCGTAGTGTTGAAGGCGCGCACCACGTCTCCCGGCCACTTCTTGCGCTCCAGCAGCCAGTGCAGCAGCACGCAGAATATCTTGTGCGAATCGACAAAGCTGCCATCTTCGGCGACCGCACCGATGCGGTCGGCATCGCCGTCCGTGGCCAGCCCGGCGTCGCACTTCTCTTTGACCACCGTTTCCTGCAGCAGCGCAATGTGCGGCTGAATGGGCTCAGGATTGATGCCCGGAAACAGCGGGTTCACTTCCTGCCGGATCGCGACGAACGGAACCCCACGATCCTGAAAGATCCCGGCAAGCACTCCACGTCCAGAACCGTACATCGAGTCGATGGCAAACTTGAATTTGGTCTTGCCGATCAGTTCCAGGTCGGCAAAGCGGCAGACCGCAGCAACGTAAGGCGCCTTAAGGTCAGCCTCTTCAATGGCCGCTTTCTTGCCCTGGGGCATCGCCCCTGCGCCCAGCTCTTGTTCAATTCTTTTCATGATGGCGGGCGTGGCCGATCCGCCAAACTTCCCTTTGAACTTCACTCCGTTCCAATTCCACGGATTGTGGCTGGAGGTAATCATCACTCCGCCCGCCGCCCCGTTTTCTTTCACCGTATAAGACACGGCCGGCGTGGGTGTGTAATCGTTGGCTAGCTTCAGCGGAATGCCGGCCGCTGCAATGACTTCGGCAGCAACGCGTGCCGCGCTCCCCGAGGCGAAGCGCGTGTCATAACCGATAAAGACTCCTCGTTGCGCGTCCTCGTATTTCAACACGTAGGAAGCGATCGCGCCTGCAACGCGGCGCACGTTGTCGAAGGTAAAGTCGTCGGCGATGATGCCGCGCCAGCCGTCGGTTCCGAATTTGATTTCTTGTGGCATAGGAAAATCAGTGATCAGTGTTCAGTGGCCAGTGGTCAGTGCGTTCTCAGTGTTACTGGCCACTGACCACTGGACACTGACCACTTTCTTCACGTCAGCTTGTGCAGCTTGTTCTCATCCAGATACTTCACCACTTTACCCACATCCTGCGCGTGCTGCATGGTAGTGATCAGCAACGCGTCTTCCGTCTCAACCACCACCAGATCGCTCACGCCCACAGCCGCAACGAATTTGCCGGGCGCATGAAAGTAGTTGCCGTGGGCATTTAAAACGAATGTGCCCGCGCCATTGATCAGGTTGCCCTCAGCCGTACTGCTCTTCGCCGTGTGATGCTCGTGCAGCGCGGTCCAGGAACCCAAATCGTTCCAGGCAAAATCGGCGGGCAGGCAAAAAATGTTTCCCTCCTGCTCGCCCTTCGCCGAACGCGGTTCGAGAACTGCGTAATCGATGCTGATGTTTTCGCATCTTGGATATAGCTTGCGAAAGGTCGCCGCAAACTTGCTCGTGCCAAGAGATCCGGCGATCTCTTCGAGAATGGGCGCGGTCTTCGGAAGATGCTCGCGCAGAGCGTTGGCCAGTGTGCTGGCGCTCCACAAAAACATACCGCTATTCCAAAAGTAATTTCCGGCGGCCACGAAGGTCGCAGCTTTCTCCGCATTGGGTTTCTCGGTGAAACGGCGCACCCGGAGCGCGTCGCCTTTGAACAAACTGCCCGCCTCAATGTATCCGTATCCGGTTTCCGCACGATTCGGCCGGATGCCGAGGACCACAATATTCTCGCCGGACGCAGCCAGTTCGACCCCACGCTCGATGGTGGCACGATAATTTTGCTCATCGCCGATGACGTGATCGGAGGGAAACATGCCAATCACCGCATCGGGATGTTCGCGCAACAAAAGAAAAGCGGCGAGGCCGATCGCTGGCGCAGTGTTGCGCCCCACCGGCTCCGCAAGCACTTGCGCCTTCGGCAACTTCGGCAGTTGTTTGAGAATCGCAGGACGCAGATCGTCGTTGGTGATGATCCAGAAAGTTTTCGGCGAAGCCAGCGGCAGCAACCGCCCCACGGTCTGCTGAATCATGGTCCGCTTGCCGTCGAGCGCCAGCAACTGCTTGGCACGCTTCTTCCGGCTCAAGGGCCAGAAGCGCGTGCCCCGACCGCCAGCAAGAATCACAGGATAAAAATTTGAAGTCTTAGACAATGTTGTTCGATCCTGCTCACCATCCGCCCCCTCCGATTTTGCGCTTGCACACAAAGCCGGGCGGGCCAAATGCTGAGTGCTGACTGCTCCCTACGCTACATTCGCGTTTCCGGCTCCGGCCGTGCGGCGCCCGGAACCCACGCTCTCAGAAACTCCAGCGTCCACTGCGGCCGCACCGTAAATTCCCCAACCGACGCCGGCACGACCACGGCATCACCCTTCGCTAACGTCACAGGTTCAGCCTCGGCCGCTTCCACGGCGCCGCAACCTTCTACGGCCACCAGTATCTGCGCCGAACTCTTTCCCGAATCGTCGCGCGTGCTTAACTCCTGCGCATCCTTCATCTCGAACATATCCACCACAAAATAAGGAGCGGCCACCAGCGGCGCCCACCGATTCTTGCTGCCCGGAACTTGCGTCGGAGCCGGCCTCACCACTTTACCGGACGAAACTTCCAACTTCACTGCGGCCAGGCCATCTTTGAGATGCAGTTCGCGCGGCCGCCCGTAATCGTATAAACGGTAGGTTGTATCCGACTGCTGCTGCGTCTCAACAATCACCGATCCCGGTCCCAGAGTGTGCACCGTTCCCCCGGCAACGTAGATCATGTCTCCGGTGTAAACGTTAATCCAATTCAGCACTTCTTCTGCCCGGCTTTCCCCAATCGACTGCTCCAGTTGCGCGACGCTGACTCCCGGTTTCAATCCCAATGCGATCTGCGCTCCGCGCTTGGCATGCGCCACGTACCAGCATTCGGTCTTGCCCCAGGGCTGATCGACGCGGAGCGCCTGCACGTCATCCGGATGAACTTGCACCGAAAGTTTCTCGTGCGGGAAAAGAAACTTCAGCAGCAAAGGAAACCGCCGCGCATCGCGGGCAGCGTCGCCCACAAGCTCCCGTTGATACTTCTCGCTAAGTTGCGCCAGCGTTTGCCCGGTGAGCGGACCATTCGCCACCTTGCAATCGTCCCCGGTAAGCCACGCCTCGCCAATCTTTTCCTCGAACTGCCGATTGGGATAAATCGGCGACAGGTCGTAGGTTCCCCACGGCCGCGGATCGAACGCCGGAAGCATCAAGAATGGATACAGACTTCCCATAAAAAGCGCTCTACATAAAAAAGGCCGTTCGCGAACGGCCTCCGCCGAACCTAAACATCCACCATATCCGAAACCCGCGCCTACAACGCGGCGAAAAACTTCCGCATGCGCTCCAGCCCGCGATCCAACTCCGCCTTCGAAGTCGCATAAGAAACGCGAATGTGATCGCCAGTGCCAAATCCCTCTCCGGGCACAGTGGCCACGTGCGCTTCTCTAAGCAACCGTCCCGCCACGTCTGAAGCCGATTTCACTCCGCCCCGTCCCAAAAACGCCGAGATGTTGGGATAGGCATAGAAGGCGCCGTCCGGCAGCGTGCAGGTCACGCCCGGAATCGCGCGCAATCCTTTCACCACGTGGTCGCGCAGTTCAATGTATTCGCGCCGCATTTTCTCGACGCACTCCTGCGGTCCTCTAAGCGCCGCCACTGCCGCTTTCTGCACGATCGAAGTCGGATTCGATGTCGACTGGCTTTGCAACTTCGACATCGCGATTACGACTGCTGATGGACCGAGGGCATACCCCAGCCGCCAGCCGGTCATTGCGTACGTTTTCGAGAGCGAGCCCAGCACCACCACGCGCTCCTTAAACTCGCGCAGCGCTCCCACCGAAAAATTCTTGCCGGTGTAATTCAGATAAACGTAACATTCGTCGGAGAGCACCCAGATGCCGCGCTCGTGCGCCAGTCGCACCACTTCCGTGAGATCGTTAGCGCTCATCACCGCGCCAGAAGGATTCGACGGCGAATTCAGAATGATGACCTTGGTCCGCGGTGTGATCAGCCCGGCCACCATCTCCGCCGTCACGCGGAATCCCTGCGATTCATCCGAGTGCAGCAACACGCAATCGCCGCCGGCATAGCGCACGATGTCTTTGAACGAAACCCAGTAAGGCACGGGCAGAATCACCTCGTCGCCGTGATCTACGAGCACCTGAACTGCGTTGAACAGCGCATTCTTTCCGCCAGTCGAGGCGATCGCCTCTTCCCGCCGGTAATCGGAATCGAAATCCACCGCATGACGATGCACAATCGCATCGCGCAACTCAGGCGTGCCGGGCACAGCCGTGTACTTCGTAAAGTTGCCCTGAATGGCGGCGATGGCGGCATCTTTAATGTGCTGCGGCGTGGCAAAATGCGGCTCGCCCGCGCCAAAATCCACCACGTCAATGCCCTGCGCGCGCAACTTGTCCGCCTCGGCCACCACCGCCATCGTGGCTGAGGGCTCAATGCGGTTGATGCGGTCGGTAAGTTTCAGCGCTTCCGTGGTTGCAGTGGTCATGCTCTCTTTTTCCTTTTCTTTTCTCGCCCGCCCACAATTTCGCGAATGATTTCATTGGGCTCATCGTGGAACTTGTAAGCCGGATCGAGTTTCTCGCGCAACTTCTGTTCCACCACGTCCGGCACCAGCCCCTTCACAGGCCCGCCCGCCTGCGCCACTTCGCGCACCAGCCGCGAGCTTACATAAGAATACTTGTCGGCCGGCATCATGAACACGGTCTCCAGCGTGGGCTCGAGCTTGCGGTTCATCAGCGCCATCTGCAATTCGTATTCGTAATCGCTGATGGCGCGAATTCCGCGCAGAATGCAAATCGCTTCCATGGATTTCGCGTATTCCACCATCAGCCCGTCGAACGTGTCGATGCGGACATTCTCCAGGTGTGCGGTCAACGTGCGCAGCATCTCCAGCCGCTCGGCCACGCTGAACATCGGACTTTTCTCCGAGTTCCGCAGAATCGCGACCACCAGTTCCTCAAAAATCTTCGCTCCCCGCTCAATCAGATCGAGGTGTCCGTTCGTGGTCGGATCAAAAGACCCGGGATAGATCGCGATGCCTTTGTTCAATCGTCCTCGCAGGAACAGGCGGGCTGAATACAAGATTCTATGCGGGTGGGAGTGAGATGGCAATCGCGGAATGACCGCGCCGAGAAGGCTGCAAAACTGCCGAACTGAACTCAAAGGCAGGCTTGAGTGGGCGATGCGGCCGTGCACTCGCTTCGCTCGCGGGGCGGACCCTTCGCCATTGCTCAGGGCAAGCTGCGTCCGCCCCTACGCACAACCACTACTTCGTCACCACAAACTGCGGGTTGCTGTTGAGCGTTCCCGATGGAGTGACCACAGAAACCACGCCCGTGGTCGCGCCCGCTGGAACCGTCGCTTTGATGTAGGTATCAGACTCCACCGCGAAGGCAGTCGGCACGCCGTTGAAGGTGACGCTGCTGGTTCCCGTCAGGCCGTTCCCCAGAATGATCACGCTCTGCCCGATTTTGCCTACCAAGGGCGAAGTTTCCACCAACGGGCTCAGGCCGTTCGAGACCGAATAGATCGTGCCATAGCCCCCGCAGCCGTTGCCGCCATAAGCAGTCATTCCGTAGAGCGTGCCGTCGGTGCCTTGAAAAAGCGTGCTCACCGGGTTGTAGCCGGTGGAACCACATTCGCCGAAGGTGTAGAGCGTTTTGGCAACGCCCGCTGGAGTGATCTCAATAATGGTTCCCCCGTTGGTGCCGAATTCGTCGCCTATGGTCGCCGCATAGAGGTTGCCGTCGTTGGCTATCATCAGTCCTCCGAGCGCGGATCCTTGAGTGGAGTCGAAACTTTGCAGGACGCTATACTTATGCGTCGATGTGATCTCGAACACGATCCCAACCCCTGCATTGCCGCCCGTCTCGCTGTTGCCGCCGAACTCGGTTGTGCCAAAGAGATTTCCGTTGGCATCCTGCACGATGTTGGTCGGAACCGAGCCGCCGGGGCAGTGCCCACTCCCGTAACTGCAGAAGTTATAGAGCACCGTATAGGATCCAGAAGCTGTCAGCTCATAAACCACTCCGGCTCCGGTCGAGCCGCCAGTGCTTGTAGCACCATAAAAGTTTCCATCGATGCCTTGGAGCGGCGGAAAGTTCGGACGCTCACCATCTACACAATTCGACTGCGAACAGAAAGAGTACAGCTCGGTGAACTTGCCTTCTGGAGTGATCTTGAAGATCGCGCCTTCTTTGAACCTTCCGCCAGTGGTCGTCGTGCCGTAGAAATTTCCGTCGCTGCCCTGGATGAGTCCAGTCGGGCCCTGGCCGTCAACGCAAGGGGTGGAGCGACAAAAGGTGTAGAGGGTCGTGAGCTTGCCGCCAAGCGTCAGCTTGTAGATGGTTCCTGAGCCGGGATCGTCATCGCCGTTGTAGTCGCCGGCATTGCTGCCACCGGCCGTCGTCACCCCGTAAAGGTTTCCATCGCTCGCGAGTACGGGGGCCCAGATGGCGCTCGCCCCATCGGTGCACTCGTCCCCCAGCGGCTTTGCACAAAAGCTATAAAGAACCCGCAGATCTCCGCCGGACGTCACTTCGAAGACATTTCCAGATCTGTAAATGCCTCCGGCGACGGTGGTGCCATAAAAGCGTCCGTTCGTGGCTTGCATCACCGATCCGAAGGGACCATCCCCGGTCTGGCCATTAAAGTTGGCGAGATCGGTCACGGTCTGTGCCTGGGCGCACACCGCCAGGCTGAAGGTGATGGCCGCACATGCGAGTGCGAAGCCGAGAGTGAGCAAGGATTTGGAAGCTTGCATCGAAATGTCCTTTACCGCAGAATGAAACCCGCGTTATAGCTGCCATTCGCATTGGAGAAATTGCCGCCTACGGTTTCGTTGCCGCTGACGCTCTGCGGGAACGTACCGTCGAATTGGATGTGGTCGGCGTCGGGATCGTCAAAAGTGGTGATAACGCCGGAGGCCGCACTGCGCAGAAAGCCATGAAAACCGCGTGATCCGTAGTATCCGACCACGTCGCCGTTGTCGGCGATGCCCACGATCACCGCCGAGAATATTTTCGCGCCGGGGAGGCCGAAGGTGACGAAGCTGCCGTCGGCATTGCGGATAAAGCCCTTTGGACTGCCGGATTCCGGGCTATAGGTGCCGGTGATTTGTCCCGAGGCGTTGATGCCTGTAGAACGGGTCCATGCACTGCCGGGCAGCGAGAAGCTGGTGATGCTGCCGCTCGCATCGCGAATGTAGCCGAAGCCAAGCGTAGTCGCGTCTTGATACCAGCCGCAGGCTTTCCCGTTCTGGCTAAGCACACTGCTCGCCAGGTATACCGACCCATTCGGTGTGAAGGTGGAGTAGTTTCCCCCTGAGTCACGCACAAAGCCGTGGCTTCTGCCGTTGCTGTCAAGGTAGTGGCCGCCGACCTCGCCGGCATCGTTGATGGAGTCGGGCACGGTCCCACTCCGCAACTGGGTGCCTGCGCCGGGAGCGTCGAGAATCGTAATCGTGCCTGCGGCATCACGGAGAAAGCCGTGCAGCAAGCCGTGCGCATCGTAAAACCAGCCGACCACCGCCCCCGGGTTGCTAATAGCGATGGGAAACACGGAAGCAGCACCGGGTACAGTAAAGGTAGTGGTGCCCCCACCAGGTTCCCGCACGATTACCGACGTCAATCCGGCAAGGCCGATCGCCTCGCCGGAATTGTTTACAGCGATGATGCTGAAATTGACGTTGATGTAGTCACTGCCCAAGGCCGCTTGCGACGGGAGGTTTTGTGCCTGGGCGTACACCGCCAGGCTGAAGGTGAAGACCGCCCAGGCCGGTGCAAGGCCAAGCGTGAGTAGAAATTTGAAACCTTTCATCGAAATGTCCCCTAAGGTGCGCCAGCCGGGCACAAGAATCAGCTAACGACTACTTTGTTACGCGGAATTGCGGGTTGCTGTTAAGCGTTCCAGATGGAGTGACTACAGACACCGTGCCGGTGGTCGCGCCCGCGGGAACGGTTGCTGTGATGTAGGTATCGGAGTTGACGGTGAACGCGGCTGACACGCCGTTGAACATGACGCTGGTCGTTCCCGTCAGGCCGTTGCCGAGAACGATCACTCGCGCGCCCACTGCCGCCGCAACCGGAACGGTTTTCACCAGCGGGCTCAGATTGTTAGCGAAGCTGTAGGCGATTCCCGAGGAGTACGCTCCGCCGTACGCCGTTGCTCCATAGAGAATTCCGTTGGTGCCTTGCAGCAAACCGTAGGTGGCATAATAGGCATTGCAGCGGGTGGGGTTGCAGAAGCTATAGAGAGAAGTGTAGGTGCCCTCGGGCGTGATCTGGTAGATGTTGCCGTTGTTGATGCCGTTGGTTGTCGTTCCATAGAGGTTGCCGTCGTTGGCCACAGTGGGTGCGGATTGGGGATATCCTCCATCGCTACCGTCGGCACCGTCGAAGCTGTGGAGCACGATGTATTGGTCGGTTGGGGTGATCTCGAAGACGGTACCGTCCCCGTAAGCTCCGCCATACAAGGTCGTGCCATAGAGATTGCCCTTTGCGTCCTGCACCAGCGTTGCCTCGGGATAAGTGCCGTCGGCGCAATTGGTTTGAGAACAGAAGTTGTAGAGCGCCTTGTAAGTACCGGCTGGCGTAATTTCATAGACCACGCCGCTGCTATGAAATCCTCCGCGAGCCGCCGTGCCGTAGAAGTTGCCGTTGCTGGCCTGCATGGGGCTGGCTTCTGGCGAGGCGCCGCTGCCGCAGCCCGGCTGGGCGCAAAAGCTATGCAGCACCTTGAACTGGCCTAGGGAGGTGAGTTCGAAGAAAGTGCCATCGCCAAATGCTCCGCCATACTGTGCCACGCCGTAGAAATTTCCGTTACTGCCCTCGATGAGGCCCACGGGGCCGACGCCGTCGGAACAGGGTTGCGGTCGGACAAAAGCTGTAGAGCGTGGTCAATTTGCCACCAATTGTCATTTTGTAGACCGTGCCGGCATCGTTGCTGTTGCCGCCGCTGGTGGTGGTGCCATAGAAGTTTCCGTCGCTGCCCAGGATGGGAGCCACCAGCGGATTCCTTCCATCCGTACAACCGGCGAGAGCGCAAAAGCTGTACAGATTGGTAAGTTTACCCGCCGACGTCAACTGGAAAATAGCCCCGGAGCCGTTCTTGCCTCCACCGACGGTAGAGCCGTAGTAGTTGCCGTTGGTGTCCTGCACCATGGGTCCAAAGAAGGGAACTTCGCCGTTGAGTCCTGTGAAAGCCGCCAGTGTGGTGAAAGTCTGTGCCTGGGCGCACACCGCCAGGCCGAAGGTGAGGGCCGCACATGCGAGTGCAAGGCCAAGAGTGAACAAAGATTTGGAAACTTTCATCGAAATGTCCTCCCAATTTCCCATGGGCGGACGAATGCGTCCGCCCCTACGTACGACGGCTACTTCGTCACCACAAACTGCGGATTGCTCTTAAGCGTTCCAGATGGAGTGACAACAGAAACCGCACCCGTAGTCGCGCCCGTTGGGACCGTGGCTTTGATGTAGGTATCGGATTCCACCGTAAACGCCGCCTCCACGCCGTTGAAGGTCGCCGGCGCTCCCTCCGAACAGCGTCGTCCCAAAAAGATTTCCAGCGGCATCCTGCACCACCCCGTTCGGGGCATACCCTCTGGGGCAGGGGCTGTTCGCACAAAAAAAAGTGTGAACCACGTTGAAGGTTCCCAAAGGACTCAGCGAATACACGACACCGCCTCCGTGGCTTCCTCCCCAGCGTGTGGCGCCAATCAAGCTTCCGTCGATGTCCTGGATTGGCGCGGAACCTGGCGCTGAACCGTCGGCGCAATTGGCCAGCGAACAAAACGAATGCACAATGCTGAATTCGCCGGTCGTGCTGATTTTGAAAAGAGTGCCTGCGTTGGACTCGCTGCCGGCGTAGCTCGTGACGCCGTAGAGATTACCGTCGGCGGCCTGCATGATTCCGACTGGGACCGCGCCATCGAGGCAGGGACTGACTGTACAGAAGGTATAGAGCGTGGTCAGTTGACCGTCGAGCGTCATCTTATACACCGTTCCCCAGCCGCCTCCATTGTCCAAATCGGAGCCACCTCCCGCAGTTACGCCGTAGAGATTTCCATCGCTGCCGAGGATGGGAGGCGTTTCCGGAACTTCTCCATCGGCACAGTGCGGTTGTGAGCAAAAGCTGTAGATCGAGCTAATCTCTTCGGTGGGCGTAATTCTGACGAGGTTCCCCACCGAACCGTCGCCCTCGCCGGCGCCGGCGGTTGTGGCGTAAAAATTTCCGTCCGTCGCCTGAATCACCGTACTGGGTCCACTTCCGTCGATGCCGTTGAAGACGGCGAAGTAGGTAAGGTTTTGTGCCTGGGCGCACACCGCCAGGCCGAAGGTGATGGCCGCACATGCGAGCGCAAGGCCAAAGCTGCTTCTTGAACTCTTCATAGAAATATCCCCCAACAGCTGCCCCGGAAAACATCTAAATACACCAATTTGAAATCCCCCCAACCGCGGGGTGTACCGAAGACGGCTATCCTCTACGGCCCAAAAACATACGCGACGCCGCTGGCGGGCGCTCCGGCCGCCAAAACTGAACCGCTAATCGCAACCGGGCAGCCGTACTCCCCCCCTGTCACAGTTGCCTCTGAAGTTGGCAAGGAGCTCTTCCAGCCGGTGGCGGACTCGGTGTAGGCGTAGGCGGTGCCGGTGGTGAGAGTAGTTGAAGAGCCGATTGCGATTCTAGTCGGCGCAACGGCGACTCCGTTCCCAAAGAAATCTCCTATAGCTAGACCGGTCGCTGACAGTTCTCCCGTTTGCGTCATATTCTTCCAGCCGGATGCCGGTTCCACGAAGACGTAGGCGAGTCCGGTGTCGTTGTTTCTCTTTTGCGCGCCAGCGACGATGGTGTTCCCGTTGATCGCCACCGCCGCGCCAAGGGCGTCCTGCGCTCTGCCGTCGGAAGCCGTGAGTTTCGCCTTTTGACTGTGCGATCCACTCCAACCCGCTGCGGGTTCGACAAACACGTAGACCGCGCCCAGATTGTTGTTGTTGTATGCACCCGCGGCGATCGTCGATCCGCTAACCGACAGGGCCCAACCAAAATAGTCGTATGACGTGGTATCGCTGGCGATGATGCTGCCCGTAGGAGTGGCACTCACCCATCCGCCGGCCGGCTCGGTGAATATCTGCACGCGTCCGCGGCTGGTGTACGTTTTGGGCTCGCTGACCGCAATGGTCGCTCCGTCAATGGCGACAGTTTCGCCAAACAGAGTTGCCACGCCATTGGTGTTGCTCAGCACCGCGGTTTCCGTCATGTTCTGCCAACCGCCCTCCGGTTCAGTAAAAACATAGGCTGCATTGTTCCCGTAAGATCCCACGACGATGGTGTTGCCGCTGATGCCTACGGAAATCCCGAAATCGAGGAAGGTAAAGCCGTCAGAGGGACTCAGTTCCGCCGTCTGTGTCATGTTCGCCCAGCCGCTCGCGGGCTTCACAAAAACGTAGACGGCTCCGACGTTGTAGTGCGCCCCTGGGGCGCCCACTACGATGGTGTCTCCGCTCATCGCGATGGACGTGCCAAATCCGTCTGGATATCCATCGTTGTCGGACTCTGTGAGTTCGGCCAGCTGCTTAAGACTGCTGGGGCCAGGTTCAGAAAACGTTTGTGCCTCGGCGCGTACGGCCAGGCTGAGGGTAATGGCCGCACCTGCGAGTGCAAGGCCAAGAGTCAGCAAAGATTTAGAACCCTTCATCGAAATGTCCTCCTAAGGTCCGCCACGAGGGCACAGGAACGAGTTAACGACTACTTTGTTACGCGGAATTGTGGGTAGCTGTTAAGCGTTCCCGATGGAGTGACTACAGACACCGTGCCGGTAGTCGCGCCTGTGGGAACCGTCGCTGTAAGGTATGTGTCGGATTCGACGGTGAACGCGGCTGGCACGCCGTTGAACGTGACGCTGGTCGATCCCGTCAGCCCATTGCCGAGAATGATCACGCGCGCGCCCACCGCCGCCGCAAGCGGAACGGTTTTCACCAGCGGGCTCAGATTGTTGGCGAAGCTGTAGACGATTCCCCAGCCGTGTGCTCCGCCGTCCGCCGTTGCTCCATAAAGAATTCCGTCGGTGCCTTGCAGCAAACCGTAGGTGGCATCGTAGGCATTGCAGCGGGTGGGGTTGCAGAAGCTATAGAGAGAAGTGTAGGTGCCCTCGGGCGTGATCTGGTAGATGTTGCCGTTGTTGATGCCGTTGGTTGTCGTTCCATAGAGGTTGCCGTCGTTGGCCACAGTGGGTGCGGATTGGGGATATCCTCCATCGCTACCGTCGGCACCGTCGAAGCTGTGGAGCACGATGTATTGGTCGGTTGGGGTGATCTCGAAGACGGTACCGTCCCCGTAAGCTCCGCCATACAAGGTCGTGCCATAGAGATTGCCCTTTGCGTCCTGCACCAGCGTTGACTGGGGATAACTGCCGTCGGCGCAATCTGTTTGAGAGCAGAAGTTGTAGAGCGCCTTGTAGGAACCGGCTGACGTAATTTCATAGACCACGCCGCCGCTATGAAATCCTCCGCGAGCCGCCGTGCCGTAGAAGTTACCGTTGCTGGCCTGCATGGGGCTGGCTGCCGGCGAGGCGCCGCCTCCGCAGCCCAGTTGGGCACAGAAGCTATGCAGCAGCTTGAACTCGCCGAGGGAGGTGAGTTCGAAGAAAGTGCCATAGCTGAACGCCCCGCCATACCCTGTTACGCCGTAGAAATTTCCGTTGCTGCCCTCGACGAGGCCCACCGGGCTGATGCCGTCGGAACAGGGCTGCGTCGGACAAAAGCTGTAGAGCGTGGTCAATTTGCCACCAATTGTCATTTTGTAGACCGTGCCAGCACCGCTGCTGTTGCCGCCGTTGTCGGTGGTGCCATAGAAGTTTCCGTCGCTGCCCAGGATGGGGGCTGTCACCGGACCTGTTCCATCGGCACAACCGGCCAGAGCGCAAAAGCTGTATAGATTGGTTAGGTTACCCGTTGACGTCAACTGGAAAATAGCCCCGAAGCCGTTCTTGCCTCCATAGAAGGTAGACCCGTAGTAGTGGCCGTTAGTGTCCTGCACCATGCTTCCAAACAAGGGAGCTTCGCCGTTGAGTCCAGTGAAATCCGACAGTGTGGTGAAAGTTTGTGCCTGGGCGCACACCGCCAGGCTGAAGGTGAGGGCCGCACATGCCAGTGCAAAGCCAAGAGTCAGCAAAGATTTGGAACCCTTCATCGAAATGTCCTCCTAAACTGCGCCGCCCAGGCAGTACAAATGAGCTAAGCACGTGAGCCGAGGCCGTGAGATTACCTCTTTTTCCGTTTTCTACTTCACCTGTTTCTACCGAACCCTGTTTCTACCGAACTTGGAACGTCACGTTGCTGTCGAGCGTCGTGCCCTCCGAGGTGGTCACCGCCACTGTGCCGCTGCTCGCCCCGCTGGGCACGGTCGTGGTGATTTCCGTAGCGGAAACGACCTTGAACGTGGCCGCGGTTCCATCGAAGCTGACGGCGGTTGCTCCTTTCAGATTGGTCCCCAGGATGGTCACATTCGTTCCCGCCGCGCCGGACGTGGGGATGGTCTTGACGAACGGTCCCAGCCCGGTGGCGAGGCTGAAGATCGTGCCGTTGGCGGTCTTGCCTCCAAGTCCGGTTGATCCGTAGAAGGTACCGTTGGTGTGTAACAGCAGGGGGCCACCCGGAGTGGATCCGTCCGTGTAATTTCCGTTCGTACTAGTGAAAGTGTGCAGCGTAGTCAGTTGGCCCGCAGGAGTGATTTCGAAGACCGTCCCCTTGCCGCTGTTCGCGCCACCGCCGGATGTGATTCCATAGAAGTTCCCGTCCGTTCCCAAGGTCACGGCCATCGGAATTTTTCCGTCAGTGCATCCCGTCTGCAGGCAGAAGCTGTGGAGCGAAGTGATCGACCCGCTGGAAGTCATCTCATAGACAGTGCCGTAGACGACCTTGGAGCCGTCTCCGCCAGCTAAGGTTGTGCCGTAGAAATTTCCGTTCGCGGCCTGAACCAGTGCCGAATCGGGGAGATATCCGTTGGGCGCGCAGAATACGGCCAGCGTGGTCAGCGTTCCGGTAGGCGTGAGTTGGAAGAAGGTTCCATCTGTTTCCGAAGTCTTGCAGCTACTTTCGCCTCCAGTGTAGGTGGTCCCATAGAGAGTTCCATCCGCGGCCAACGTCAGCCCGTTTGGACCACTTCCGTCGGGACACCCGGAGCTTGCACAAAAACTATGAAGCGTCCTGAAAGTTCCGCTCGCGGTAATCTCAAACACCGTGCCTTCGCCGTAGGCCCCGCCCCGGAATGTGGTTCCGTAGAAATTTCCGTTGTCGGCCTGAACCAGTGCCGACTCCGCGTCCTGTCCGTCGGTTCCATCGAAGGTGTGCAGCAGCGTGAACTTGCCGGCGGAGGTGGTCTTGAACACGGTGCCGTCCTCATAGGCCCCGCCGTCGAACGTTACGCCATAGAACTCTCCGTCGGTGGACAGCACTAATCCCCCAAACGGATCGGCGCCATCCGTACACGGAGATGACGGACAAAAGCTGTAGAGTGTGGTGAGAACGCCGGCCGTGGTGACCTTAAAGAACGTTCCCGCGCCGCCGGACCCGCCAGTCTCCGTTATCCCGTAGATGTCTCCGTTCGTGCCCTGCACCAGGGTTCCAAGAGGGCCGCTGCCATCGGCACACCCAGTCTCGCTACAGAAGCTGTAAAGGCTGGTGAAAGTCTGGGCCTGGGCGCACACCGCCAGACTGAAAGTAATGGCCGCACATGCCAGTGCAAAGCCAAGAGTCAGCAAAGATTTGGAGCCTTTCATCGAAATGTCCTCCTGAGGTGCGCCAACAACGCAGCGCGCAAGAATAAGCCGAAAGGGGGAGCCAGCAGCCGACCGGGTCGTGAGCCTACATCTTTAATTTCTACGGCAATTTCTACGGCACTTATTTCTATGGCGCCTGTTTCAATGGCACTTCGAACGTCACGTTGCCGTTGAGCTTCGTACCGCCTGAGGTCGTCACCGTCCCGCTGCTCCGCCCCGCTGGGCACGGCCGTGCTGATCTCGGAAGCGGAAACGACCTTGGGGGACTTGGCTGCGGTTCCAGGGAAGCTGACGACGGTTGCGCCGTACTGCCTCTTGCGTTGCATAAGACCCCCGTAGGCGTAGCAGAGTTGCTATCGCAGGAATTTCAATTGAGTTCGGCTTAGGAACAGGTCGGGGCCCACAGCCCCTCACTTGGGGGAATTCAATGTACTTCAGGACTTTTTGGTTGTCAAGATAAAAAGATAAGTTAATTAGGTAGTTTAGTTAGTATAGCGCTAAGCAGGCACTCACCAGGAACATGCGGCGCGCGGCCCCGATGGGATCGTAATGGCCCTGTGCCGGCTGAGCTTCTCGGCAGGCGAAGACCCGAAAGAAAAACGGGAACATACCCTCTGCCCGCTGTATTCCTTTTGGAGAATCTACCGTAGATCGCTCATAGCTACCCCGCCGCGGTTGAGCGTAAGCCGCGGATTGCCGCGAGTAGCATTGATCAGCGCGAGAGCACGTTGGCTGTTGCCCACCAGCTTGTCCAAAGTCTTGCACAGACGCTCAAACTCCGTGCGCGAGTCCAGCTCAAAGAACACGTCATTGATTTGTTGCAACCCCGGAAACAGGGATTGGAGCGCCTCTACCCCCTGTGGAGCCAAGGAGAGAAGAGAAATCCGCCTATCTTGGAGGTCAGGGTGTTTTTCCAGGAAACCTTTCTTAAAAAGTTTCCCCGACTCCATCGTCACGAAAGGTCCCGTCACGTGCAGGTAATCGCCAACCCGGCCAACGCTTACTCCCATCTTTCCCTGGAGTTCAGCCACGGCCATCATGATGCTGTATTGGGGAACGGTGAGATTCACTCTTTCCCCCAGATAGCGCCTGACCGTTTCCATGCGCGCGGAAACCGTGAAAAAGTCATACAGAAGTTTTCGCAGGGAGTGGTCCGACTTTCCTGCTACAAGAATCGGACTGGTAGCGGTGAGTGGAAAATGAAAATCTGTCTTTTGTCTAGGCATTGATTTAAAGAGTTTCCCCAGTTCTGCAAGGCACTACATCCGAGTATAGGCCACGTTTGAGCTGCGATGTGCCGTGCCGTTGCCTGTATAGTGACTCCAATACTGGAGGGACAATGCGTCACCCCATTCTGCACCCGATCTGCCTCGTAACCTGCGTCGGAGTCCTAATGACCGCCGCCTCTGCACAGCAAAGCCATTGGGCCGCACCCGACGACAAAACCGCGATGTTCATGATCGACATGGAGCGCAAATGGGCCGAAGGCGTTTGCACGAATAATGGAGTGGTCTCTGAGCTGTTGGCCGACGATTTCCAGGGCACCAGCACTCGCGGCGAGCGCTACAACAAAGCGGACGAACTGCGCGATGAAAAAGGTCCGCATACGGCGCACGGCTGCGCACTCGACGATGCCAAGGTGCGCTTCTTTTCTTCTTCTTCGGGCGAAGACGTGGCCATCATTTACGGCAGCGAGCACGCCATCGGCAAAGACAAAGCGCATCCCGGCGCGAAGCAGTGCCAGGTCTGGACCGATACCTGGTTGAAGCGCGACGGTAAATGGCAGATCGCCGCCGCGCAGGACAATAAGGTCGATTGCAAGTAGCTGGAGAATGCTCCAGGTGGCCAACTCAAGCCCGCTTTTGGCTTGAGTGGGGAGTTCACACCTAGCGGCTCGACAGCGCATACAAATCACTACCCCGATCTCCTCGAAATAAGTCGTCGAACCACATGGCCTTTCCACATCCACAATCCGGTAAGGAGCAGTACGGGAAGAAAGACATACCGAACACTGGGGGCGTAGTTGTGAGTATCGGAAGGCGAATCATAAATGTAACCGAGTATCGGAATGCCGCAGATGATGTGAATCCAGCGAAGAATCGAACGTGTGATGCCTCGGTTCACGAGGTTGGCTGTATTGGCTGATGTGGCCATGATGTCACTCCCTGAATTTGGTCTTCAGTCTTTATTCCTTCTCGAACCTCTTTCTTGATCTTGAACAGGCACGCAAAGGTTAGACCCTTAGCAAGCCACGGAACCCCCGGGCGGCATAGTAAGATTCCGCGCCATTGTGATACAGGAAAACCGTGTCGAAGCGGCGGTCACAAAACAGTGCGCCGCCGAGTTTTCTAACAGCAGAAGGTGTTCGCACCCAGCTCGACGTTTTCGCATCGAACTCGCCAAGTTTCTGCAATTCTCGATATTGTTCTTCCGTCAAAAGCTCAACCCCCATGGCAGATGCCATATCAGCCGCGTTGTCCTTTGGTTTATTTTCTTTCCGTGAATCCAGCGCTTCACGGTCGTAGCAAAGACTTCTGCGGCTTTTCGGACTCTCCTCCGAACAGTCATAAAAAATGTATTCGCCCGTCTTCTTATCGTGGCCAACCACATCCGGTTCGCCGCCCGTTCTTTCCATCTCAGTAAGCGACCACAGTTTTTCAGCCCGCGCTTCCAGCCTCGCCTGCACTTGAGCCCATTCCAGGCCTTTGTGGCGGTTCATGTTTTTCTCAAATCGGGCCTTCAATGCTCCCAGTAACTCTTCACGTTGTTCCAGTGACAACTCCTTTTTGTTGCTCTTACGTGGTTGACTCATGTTTTTGCCATCGACCTCGATTCATGACTTTTGCGCCGCCTGAGGCGGCTACTTAGAAGTTTCAACGCCCAACTGCTTCGCGTACTCGGCGGTCAGCCGCTTCCAGCCGGCGAGCTTCATAGCGTCGGCCCCCGCGGTGCGCCCGATGGGAGTTCCGCTGAGCAGGTGATCCAGCACATCGAAAGCAATGTGCCAGCCCGCCGCGCCCCATGAGATGAAGCGGCGATCGATCTGGTGCCAAAGCCTCAGCCGCGTGCCCGCGCCAACGGCTTCCAGTTCCCACCGCATATCGCCGAACTCAAGCACATAGGGAGCCTCGGCTCGCGTCACCGTTGCTTTCGACGGCCTGCCCGTTCCCACCCAGGTGAGATTCACCGTGTTTCCCTCTACGCCCAGGCTCCCGTCGCTTACAAAGGGAGCCCACTCGCGCAGTTGCGCCGGGTCGATAAGCGCCTGCCAGACTTTTTCCGGCGGGTGGCGCAGTTCGCGCACCAGAATCAGCGTCCACTTCTCTCCGTCATCTTTCCGCACCTGCGCCCCGCAAGCCGGACCCGGTGTGTATTGCTCGCCCATGGTCATCTTTCTTCTCCTGCTGACTTCTCCCGCCCCACTTTTCCCATGGATGATCCGCCCTACCAGCGCTTCAGTTGGCTCAGCTGAATCAGGTTGCCGCAGGTGTCGTTCAGCATCGCAATGGTCGCGCCGGTTACCTCAGTAGGCGGCATCGTGAACTCGGCCCCGCGCCCCTTGATCCGCTCGTAGTCGCCCTTGATGTCGTCGGTGTAAAACATGGCCGCGGGCTGGTGCTGTTGAAACAGCGCCTGCTGGTACGCTTGGGCCGCGGGATTGTTGTTCAGCGCCAGTTGCAGCTCGGTGCCGTCCGGCTCCTCGGGCGAGGCCACGGTCAGCCAGCGAAATGGGCCCTGGCTGAAATCGGCCTTCTTGGTAAAGCCCAGCACCTCCGTATAGAAGCGCAGGGCGGTGTCTTGGTTGTCAACATATACGCTGGTTAATTTGATTTTCATTTCGTTTCTCCTTTATTACCGTCGCGGTTTGGGCCGCGGCGTTATCTCCTTGGTTTTCCTTTTCGTTGTTGTGCTTTTCGTTGGCGTTGAATCCATGCGGTCCTTATCCATCCGGTCAAGGTGGCGTTCAAGCGCATCTACATGAGCGGACCAGAAACGGCGGAACTGCGCCAGCCACGAATCCAGCTCCTCAAAGGGTTCAGGTTTCAGCCGGTAGAGGCGGCGCTGCGCATCCACCGTAGATTCCACGAAACCAGCCTCGCGCAGCACCCGCAGGTGCTTGGACACGGTCGTCTGCGGCATGCGAAGCTGCCGCTCGATCTCTCCCACCGACTGCTGTGACAAGACCAGCAGGCTCAATATCGCCCGCCGGTTCGGCTCCGCAATAATCTCGAAAGCAGATTCCATGCCTTGTATATACTCCAAGTGGCATATACGTGTCAAGGCATATTTGGAGCCCGTGTGGAGCGGACGCTCCTGTCCGCTGCTCTTGCCTTTGACCCTGCTTGTGCTTTCGAACTCTGGTCAGTGAAGAAATGCCCGCACAACCGTGGAAGAGCGGCGCTTCAGCGCCGCGTAAAGCGCCCCTGACGGATCCGGGCTTTAGCCGCCGCAGCGCACGTGCTTTAAGTTCGAGAAAGGCACGGCTTCAGTCGCGCCGATAAGTCGCTGAAAACGAGTCGGCGCTTCAGCGCCTGCGACCTACAGATTCCCATACCTAAACCTTGTCAATAGGCAGGAATTACACGATCGAACCTATCTGCTGCAAGCAAAGGAAATATAAATTTCGCTTTGCCCTGAATACTGTGCAGTTTTGCCTATATCAATATGATATAATAGTATTGTAGAATCGAATTCGAGCAAAGAAGGCGTAGCCCACCGGCTGCGCCTTTTGTGTTTTAGGAGAATTTATGAGGCGAGGCAAAAAGCTTTTCGACAATTTCAGCCGCAGGGGTGAGTGGGCCGAACTCCTGTTCATGACGGTAGCATTAGGGTTGGGTTTCAACGTGGCCAGGCCCTGGGGAGAGTCCGGACGCTACGACGTAGCAGTCGAGCACGAAGGCCTTTTCCACCGGGTACAAGTCAAATCCACCGAGATGTGGCTCGGCACCTGTTACCTCTGCCAACTCTACGCCTACGGCCAGCGCCCCTACACTCCGAAAGAAATCGACTACTACGCCATCTACGTCCTACCCGCCGACGCGTGGTACATCTTTCCCGTCAGGGCCCTGACCGGAATGCGCACGATCGCATTAACCCCGCATCTCAAAGGACACAAGTACGAGCCCTACCTCGAAAACTGGGGCCAACTAATACGCCCTACCTGCCGGACAAAAAATGCCCCGGCAAGCAAAGACAACCGCAGCGCAATGACCAGCCTGACCCGCAGAATCCTAAAACGCCTCGAAGGTTTAGATCGCTGAACCTAACCTTGCGGACTATACTGGGTGCTCGTGAACCTGCATCCACAGGCCGTTAGGCTGGTCCTGGCTCAGGGGTTCCCGGTCGCGGTCAACGTCGGCGGCGGGAGCATGACCCCCACGATCGAACAGGGGACCAGGGTGAGGGTCGAGCCGGTCGCCGAAGACCTGCACCCCGGAGACATTGTTCTGATCTTGAGCTCCAACGAAGCCGAATTGGTGCTCCATCGAGTGATCCGCCTCTTTGCGGAGGGAGGTCAGCATTTCGTCATTCACCAAGGGGACGCGCAGAGCGCTGCCTTCGACACCTGCCTGCGCGAGGCGGTCTTAGGGCGGGCGGTTGGGTTTCCGCTGACGCCGGCGCGTGCCCTACCGACGCTGGAGGTGCTCGACCCGGCGGCGCTCACACGGTTCCAGCGACGGCGGCGCGTCTCGCTGCTCTACTCGCTCGGCCGCCGGACGACCTTCTGGTTACGGGTCATCGATCCCGCGCTGGCCCGTCGCCTAACGCGCATGTACCGGGAGCTGGCCAGCAAGGTGATCGGATGACCTTTCGGGATTCCCTATCCCCGCCATTTGCACGTAGCGCACGATGCCGTCGCTACGTAATGAAACGCTAGGCCACGTACCTCCGGAAACAGGTTGTCCGCCCCGATATTACCGGGCCGCTATCGGAGATGGCGGATCAAGGAAAAGCGGAGTCAACTGTTGTAAACCAGGCCGTTACACTCAAAACCCCTCCATGACTTGAAAAAAGGGGGGTGACTGGCGGGGTAACACTCTACCGGACCGGGGGGCGTGTTGGCAGCCAGGCAGGTGACTATCAGGGCGGCCGGACGCTTCAGACTCGTCCTCGCACGGACCCGAGGATGCTAATGCCGTCTGGGTTCTACCCTGAGCGGATCAATTCGTAAGTTCTTCCGTCGGGGATGACTCGAGCCTCCGTGGTCGCCCCACGGTCTGCCGCCGCCACCTCAACCCCTACGTCTGCGCTGGCGGCACATACTCCTTCGGCACCGCCGACCCTTCGCCAAAGAAGAACATCTCCAACTGCTTCACGATCACTTCCTGATCCTCGCGCCGCGCCGGGTTCAGACGGTATTCGTTCAGCAGCATCTTGCAGTGCTCCGTCCACATCCTCCACGCTTCCTGGGACACGTTGTCATAAACCTTGCGGCCAAGGTCGTTGTCAAACGGAGGCTCGTCCAGACCCGGCATTTCTCTTTTCAACTTCACGCAGAATACAGTGTGCGCCATACACTTCCTTCACTCAAAGGGTTGAGTCAACATTCAAGATTACTACAAGAGCTTCGGCGATCGGGCTCCCGCGAAGCGCGTTTGCCGAAGCCCGAAGCCCGAAGCCCGAAGCCCGCTCTACTGTCTCGCCGCGGCTCGCGCGTAATCGGCCAGTATCTCCGCGATCTGCTCGGGGCTCGGCGAAGAATCTTGATTTGAATTAGATGCGGCCAGCTTGCCTTTGATGCCAATGTAAACGCCGTTGTAAGGCTCGTCGCCGATGTTCTCGACTTTATGCTTGAAGGGCGGAAACCAGCGCGCCTCGCCAGCCTTGGCGTAGACCTCGGTGACCTTGCCGCTCTGGTCGGTGAACCGAAGGTGTCCCCCGGTAACGCTGACGGAGACGCCGCCGGGATGGTCGTGCATCTCCGACTTTTCATGAGGGCCGTAGTGAACACTCACCACCTGCACCCGTTCATTTTCGAACTGCAGCTTGTAATGGGTGGGTGCCACCTTGGTGGGGTCTTGTGCCGCGGCAAAACTCGCCGCCAGGCACAGCATCGCGCCGGCGTAGAAAAAGCGGCAGAACATCGTACGGGCTCCTGAACTCAGCATACGACCTCGTAAGGCAAACTGAGGCCACGCTACGCTCGCCGCACAAACGCTGTCAACGACTCGAAGCTGGACTGCCCCAAAGTGGTTAATCGTGCAGTCAGGATAAGGCTTCGGCGAAGCGCGTTTGCCGGAGCCGGAGCCGGAAGCCCTAAGCCGCTACTTCGAATCTTTGCCCTCAATCGAAATCAGCTCCACTTCAAAAATCAGCGTGGAGCCCGGCGGAATCCCCGACTGTCCGCTGTCACCATACGCCAGATCGGAGGGAATAAAGAGTTGCCACTTCGACCCCACCGGCATCATTTGCAGCGCCTCGGTCCATCCCTTGATGACTCCGCTCACGGGAAACTTCGAAGGCTGCCCGCGTTTGTACGAACTGTCGAATTCCGTGCCGTTGATCAGCGTACCGCGATAGTTGCAGACCACCGTGTCGCTGGCCGTGGGCTTCGCCCCCGTGCCCGCCTTCAGGATCTTGTACTGCAACCCGCTCGGCAGCGTTACCACGCCTTCTTTGCTCTTGTTGGCGGCGAGAAAATCGTCGCCTTCTTTTTTGCTCGCTGCCTGCGCCTTTTTGATCAGGTCGCTCCGCACCTCGTCCGTTACCGCCTGTGCTTCCTGGTCGGTAAGCAGCGTCTTGCTGCCCGTCAGGCCGTCCTTCAGGCCGCGTGCCATGATGACAGGATCGAAGGGAACCGACTGCTTCTTAAGAATTTCCGCCAACTTCTTGCCGTTGGCCATCCCAATGGCGTAACTGAATTTCTCTTTTTGCGTTTTGAGAGCCAGGGGAGCCTGACTTTTCGCCGCGGTTGCAGAGTGCGCCTTGGCCGGAGGAGTCTGCCCCTTTGCCGGGGCACCAGAAGTTTGACCAGCAGGAGCCGATGTTGCAGGGGCTGAAGAAGAAGGTGGAGTCGTGGCGGGCGTATCCTGCGCCAGGGCATTCCCCAGCAGCATCCCACCCGCCAATAAATGAACTGCGACGATCAAGAATTTATGCATACCTAGATTGTCACATTGACCCAGCGTCTTCGCAAATTGAGGAGACTCTCGTTGAAATGATCGCATGGAGACAGCTGCACGTCGCGGATTACTGGTGGGCCCGCCAGGATTCGAACCTGGGACCAATGGATTATGAGTCCACGGCTCTAACCACTGAGCTACGGGCCCGCGGGGTGGGGTACGCGAACCATTCTACCGCACCTGGTTGGGAGAGATTCGCGGGCCTGATGAGATTGCACGGCTTGAGAAAGGCTGCTAGTTCAGGGAGACTGGGAGGCGCGCTGCGGTGGCTATAGTCAGTGCTTCCGTCGCTGGCCCCAGCATGCTGGGGCCAGCGACGGACTTGGACCGCTTACTGTTGCGTGGGGTGCAACACGCGGAAGGTGCTGCCTCCGTTGGACCAGACTAGCACCAGCGCGTCCTCGCCCTTGGGGACGTTGGCTAACGCCTTGGCTGCATCGTCGGCGGATTGTTGGGGATGACGGTTTACTTCGACAATCACATCCCCGCGCTGCAAGCCGGCGTTGTCGGCCGGGCTGCCGGGCGTAACATCCTGAACGACTGCGCCATGCACATCGCTTGGGATCTGCAACTGGTCGCGGTCGCCCTGCCTCGAGATCGCCGAGGCTCAGTCCCCAGCGGCCTTTGCCGTGTTCCGTGGTGGCGCTTTCGCTCTTGGCGGATTTGCCCATCGCTTCGAGCGTGACGGGAACGTTGATGGTCTTGCCGTCGCGCGCGACTTCGAGCTGGATGGTTTCGCCGGGACGCTTCTGCCCGACTTCCATCTGCAACTGGCCGGCATCGGTCACAGCCTGCCCGTTCAGTCTGGTGATGACGTCGCCCGTCTTCAAGCCAGCTTTTGCGCCAGCGGAGTCGGGCTCGACCTGCGTTACCAGGGCTCCGGTGGCGGTGCTCATCTTGAAGAACTTGGCGTTGTCCGGAGTCACATCCGAGATGCCAATTCCGATGAGTCCGTGGCTGACCTTGCCGTCGCGGATGAGAGTCTCGACCGTGGGCTCAACAATCTGCGTGGGAATGGCGAATCCCATGCCGGAGAACGAGCCGTTGGAGGAGACGAGGAAGGTGTTGATGCCGATCAGTTCACCGTGAGCATTCACCAGCGCGCCACCGGAGTTTCCAGGATTGATGGCGGCGTCGGTCTGAATGAATTCGCCGGGCTTGCGGCGATCGCTGGCATCGGGATTGGGACGGTTCAGCGCGCTGACGATGCCGCGCGTCACAGTGAAGCGGAATCCGTAGGGGTTGCCGAACGCCAGCACGGTTTGGCCGGGATGAAGTTTGGCGGAATCGCCCCAGGGGACGCTGGGCAAGTTCTTGGCATCCACCTTGATGACCGCCAGATCCGTGAGCGGGTCGGCTCCGATCAACTTCGCCGAGAGCACTTCGCGGTTGCTCATGGTGACGTGGATGTCGGTGGCTCCATCGATTACGTGATTGTTGGTAACGATGTAGCCGTCGGGGGAGATAATCACGCCGCTGCCCAGGCCATGCTCCACCCTCTCACGAGGACTTCTCTGGAACTTGAACTGGTGACCGAATGGTGTATCGCCAAACGGAGCGAAAAACTGTTGCATCTGTTGCTGGGCATCGTCGTCCGCCTTCTCAGTGGCCTTCGAAGTCACGGTCACGTTGACAACAGCGGGAGTGACCCGGGCTGCCAAAGTTTCCATGGCGTGGTCGAGCGAGAGAATGGCGGCGACACTGTTGTCGTCGAGCGGCGCTGCGGCAGGAGCCACCCCGGCCGCTCGTGCGGCGTGGGCGAACTCATAGCTGGCCAGCGACGCGATCGCTGCTATGGCAACCACGGCCACGAGCAGGCGCCGGGTTACGTTTGTCTTCCAGGTTTGCATTTTCACTTCTCCTTTTCGCTTTGTAACTAATTGTTTAGTTGTTGCTCTCAAAAAAATTTTGCTACGTCTTCTTGGCTGCGGGTGCTTTTGCTGTTGCATCCTGAGATGAATTCAGCAAGGTCACGCGCCACACACCTACACTCCAAACCCACGCGTTCGGACCTACTTGCTGCGTGGTGCGGATAATCAATAGCGTCTCCGATTGCGAATCGTTGCGTTGGGTCGCTCTCACGGTCACGAATTCAAACGGGCCGCTCCCGTTGCTGCTGATTTGGCTTGCCGCGATTGCGCGTGGGGCAGCGGGCTGATCTTCAGAAAGATGTTTGGCAACGTGCCCGACAGCATCGGCGGCGGTTTGTTGAGGCGTCTTTTTATTCTTAAGCGATGACGAGAATTGCGTGCGCAGACTTGCAGGAATTACCGCCGCCGCCGCGATATGGGACTGACTGAGTTGCGTTGCGTGCACATGGTCGGCTTGAGGCGCTCGCGTGCCCGGCTCGAAGGCCACAAACTGGGGAGCACGCGGCACCACCATCAGACAGACAAATGTGAAGGCGCCCACGAAGCCCAGCGCAGGTTTCCACACGCGCTTGTTATCCGGCCGGCTTGCGTCGAGAATCTGCGCCAAGCGCAAAGAAGCTTCGCGCGCACGGTGTACGGCGGCCTGCGCCATGGCCAAGCCCCGGCGGGCCGCGCTTTTCTCGAGTAGCGCGATCAAGCACTTCGCATAGCCGCGCGGATTGGCGGTTTCGGCCAGCACCTGATCGTCACAGGCCATCTCGCGCTCGAGCGAGAGGCGGCTTTCGATCCACAATATTGCGGGATGGAAAAGGAATACTGCCCGCACAATTTTCTGCAGCAGATTCGTCCAGGCGTCGCCACGCCGCACGTGGGCAAACTCGTGAAGCAGGATGACGTTCAATTCCGCAGGCGTAAGTTCTCGCAGAGCCCAGGCTGGAATGACAATCATCGGCTTGAAAAAGCCGATCGCCGCGGGCACGTTCATGCGCTCTGACGTGGTAAAGGTCACTGATCTTTCTGAAGCGAAATCAGCCAAGGTTTTTTGTATGGTTGCGTCGAGTGGTGAGGCGTCGATGGGGACGCAAGTCATGCGCAGCGCGCGCAGGCGCCAGAGCCCAATTGCCAAGCGGAGTATCGCGACCATCGCCGCCAGAGCCCATGCGAGGAACAGAAAAAGTCCCCAACTCCCGGGCACCGTGATGACAGGCCGCACGCCACCTGACGCCAGAAGAGAATGTCCGCCCATGCTACCCATGAAAGGAAGTCCAGCAACGGCGAGCAGGGCCAGGAACCAGACGGCAAATCGTGTTCCCGAATTCTGCCGCGGCAAAATGCGCAACATTGCCCCGGCAAACAGGGCAATGAGCAAGCCTTCGGGAAGCGAATTCAGAAACCGGCCGATGGCCACCTGGGCAACAGTTTGGAACTCGGGCCAGAGCATTGTCGTTGTCGTTATCATTATCATTTCGCGCCACTCCGTTCCAGCATCTCGCGCAGGCGGTCGAGTTCTTCCGCCTCAATGCCTTGGTCCTCAAGGATGTTCAACACCAGCTGTTCGTGGGAGTTCTTGAAGAAACGGCTTACCAGGTGGCGGATCTCGGAGCGGCTGGCCTCTTCGCGCCCCACCAGCGGGGCGTAGACGTGGGCGCGGCCATCTTTGGAATGCTTGACGTAGCCTTTGCGCTCCAGCACGCGGATGGTGGTCAGAACAGAGTTATAGGCGAGGGCCGGCTTTTGGGATAAGGAGTCGAGGATCGACTGGACCGTTCCAAGTCCTTTCAGCCAAAGCACATCCATGATGCGCAACTCGGCTGAAGTCAGAGTCTCGGACTGTCGTCTCGGCACCGGTCGTCCTCCCTTTGGATTGTTAGACGATCCAACTTCGGAAAGGTAACTAATTCTTTAGTTGCACGGGGAAGCATTGGCGTTGCCTGGGTTTGGGCGGGCTGAGGTGGGGGAAATAACGGTGGTTATTTCGGGTATCTGGTGGACACAAAGCCGGCGGCCCAAGCTTGTTGCCAGTTTGTGGGGGCGGGATTCGGCTGAGGGGTGCCGGGTGGTTGCACGACGGCCGGCATGTTTGCCGGAATTATATTTGCCATCCAGTGAGCTGCGTATTGACAAGGTTTGAAGGGTTGCCGACGCGCGCTCGACGATCAAAAGTCAACTGCAGATGTTCGCTCTCCCGCTGGCCGTGTCAGAATGATGGATGATGCCCCGGCCTCTAAAGGAGTGTTCATGTCACTCATTTATAACTGTCTTTTCCCCGCCATGTGGATCAGTTACTTCACTTATTGGTGGGCGATGTCGGCGAAGGTCAAGGTAACCGAGCGCAGCGAGTCTGCGCCGTCGCGGCTTGTACGCATGGTTTCGATTCTGGGCGCGTTCGCGCTTCTCTGGCTCCCCAGAGTTCCCCTTCCAGGGCTGAACCAGCGATTTCTTCCGCTCGGCGTCTGGTGCTTCTGGCTTGGCGCCGCCATAACCGCCGGTGGCCTGCTCTTTTCTATCTGGGGACGTCGTCACCTCGGAGCAAACTGGAGCCAGGCCGTCACCGTGAAGCAAGATCACGAACTCATTACCAGCGGCCCTTACGGCCTGGTTCGACATCCCATTTACACCGGGCTTCTGCTGGGATTTGTTGGTTCGGCAGTGGCCCTCGGCGAATGGCGCGGGCTGGTTGCGGTAGCCCTGGTTTTCACCGCACTCTGGCACAAACTACGGCTTGAGGAGAAATGGATGCGCGTGCAATTCGGCGAACCCTATGAAGCCTACTCTCGCCACGTGTCGGCGTTGGTGCCATTTATCATCTGAAGGCTTTTCGTTCTGGTGCCTGGAACCAGTTCGGAGGCTGCCTCAGTGTTAGTAATCCTCAAATTCGGAGGATGAAAGTCAAAGTCAGCGGACAGAAACCCGCTCTCTTACTTTGGGAATCTGGTGGACACAAAGCCCGCGGCCCAGGCTGGTTGCCAGTTGATGGCGTTCGAAGGCTGTGGAGCTCCCGGCGGTTGCACGATCGCCGGCAAAGGAATCGGTCCCGACTCGCCCGGCTCGCCTGCGTCTCCCTCACAGTTGATATAGCTTCCGTGTCCGAAATCCCAGGAGTCGGGAAGAATGGGCGTCTGGCACAGATTTGCCGGCTGGCCTGCGGGATTGGGGCCGAAGCGGCCCAGGGCGCCGTGCCAGTAAGGATCGGCGCGGGTTATGATGCCGGAAACAAGATTGCCCTCGGGGAACGCCCACTTCAGTACGTCGTCGCAGTTGGAAGCCAACACCGAAATTTTTTGCATTTGTTGGGCGGCGTCCTGATACTCGCTGACCAGGCAAGTGTCGTCGATGGCGCCAGCCATCACGGTTAGCGTATTCAGCTTGAATGACTGGCCAAGATTGCGAATGGCTTCGAGCATGGTGCGCGCGCCCAGGCTGTGGGAGGTAAACGAAAGACTGTTTACGCCGGGAAACTTGGCGATCAGGTAGGCGGCAAGAATCTGGCCGCTCTTGATGGCCTCGTCGCCCTCCACCGGGTAGTCGATGAACGGCACCCAACGCGAGTCGCCGGGCCACAGGACGCCAACGAAGAATCCGTTAGCGCCGAGCTGCAGCCACTCATGCCAGTGGGAAAGATAGCTGATTCCGTGCGCCCGGTCGATGTGGAATCCGTGCGTGCCCAGCAGGACGTCGCGTCCCTGAACGGCCTGCAACAGCTCGGCATCGAGCGGTTGCGATGGATTCGGGTCGGGCTGCGCGTCAGTGCGGATTACGACGCCGCTGATGTCCGCGACCGGACTGCCTCCGGCGGACTCCGCTCGAACATCAATGAAGTAGGTCATTTCTGGAACACCTGCGCCACCTTCGCGCCTGCCTGAATCGCGCTGGCAAGATCTTTGGCCACCGGAGCCAGAGGGGTGGCCAGAAGACCGGCGGCTACGGCCTTCCAGACATCGGGTGCCGTAAAGTGCTCGGGTGAAATTGACCAGGCACCCAGCAGTGCCAAAGCCACAGCCACCGGGACGGCGAGTAGTTTGGCGCTGTTTCGGTAGCGCTGATCGCCGCGCTGGTAGCCTTGATCGAGAACCGCTGTGAGCAGGAGGTCGAAGCGTCCGTATACGTCGGTCTCGAGAGTGTCAAGGTTTTCGCCCGTGGAGAGCTTGGCAGCGACGCTGGCGAGGAGCGCTGGGCTTACTCCGGCAGCGTTGGCCATTTGCGCTGCGCTGCTAGGATTGAGATTCAGCTTGATCAGGGCCTTCGCCACTGACTTCTGGTCGGCGAGCGCCATGCCATTTAGCCAATTCGCCCGCAGGGTGGCCAGAACTGAAGTCAACGACAGAGCGGACGGATTGTTCGAGGTTGGGGATGCTGGGATAAATTGCGAGACTACCTTCTTAATATCTCTAAACCCGGCGTTGGAGATTCCGCCCCAGAGAGCTTTGGAAACGTCAACCACGCCGTAAGCGGCCGTTCCCAAAGCGCCGATGGCCAAAACAATTTGTGGCAGGTTCAGTGAGGAGAGTGCAGCCTGAGTAGCTTCAAACATGACGCGCCTCCGTCAAGGCTGACTGTGCCTTGGTGATGGGGCCCCCCGGAGTTGTGCCGCATTCTCTACCCAAGGGCTAGCGGAGTCAAGAGAAAATTCTATTGACGAACCTTGCCGGACTGTGTAGCATCGTAAAGACAAGTTTGCCCTTCGGGGCAGGCTGAATTTCATGCAGAGTGGCTGAGGGACGAGCCCTGTGACGCCACGGCAACCGGATCGGGATCATATATCCCGACCGCCAGGTGCCAACTCCCGCCCGGAAACGGGGAACATGAGATTCGGATGCGAAGCTTAGTTTCATTTGCATTCCGATAACCTCTTTCCTATTTCCTGGGAAAGAGGCCTTTGTATTTTAGGGCACTTTTTCCCCGGCTCGTCCTCAGCTATTCGCTGCTGTAAGAGAAGAAAGCGAGTAGCCCATGTCGAATTACGACGGTCAATTTCACTACGAACTGCGCTGCCGGGAATGTGGACGGCGATGGGGAAACCAGCCCCGCTCGATCTGCGAAGAATGTTTCTCTCCGCTGGAAATTACTTACGATTATGACTGGATCCGGTACGTGCTTGGCGAGGGATCGCTTGACCCGCGGAAGTCGAGCCTTGCGCACTTCGCGCAGCGGCCGCTGAACATGTGGCGCTATGCCGAATTGTTGCCGCTGCCTGCGGGCTTTGAGCCGCGGCTGCCGGTGGGGTTCACGCCGCTGATCCCGGCGCCGCGTTTGGCGGCGCGGCTGGCCGGCAAAAACGGCGATGCGAAGACCGCGGCGCAGAATCTTTACATCAAGAATGACGCCGTGTGCCTGCCTACGCTGAGCTTCAAAGACCGCGTGGTGGCCGTGGCTCTCGCGCAGGCGCAGGCTTTCGGATTCGATACGGTGGCGTGTTCTTCTACTGGAAATCTTGCCAATGCCGTAGCGGCGCACGCGGCGCGGCTTGGACTGAAGGCGTGGATCTTTATTCCATCCGATCTCGAGCCGGCGAAGATTCTCGGTACACAGGTCTTCGGCGCGAACGTGGTGCGAATCGCCGGTAACTACGATCAGGTGAACCGGCTGTGTTCGCAGATCGCTGAAGAGCGCCGCTGGGGATTTGTGAATGTGAACCTGCGGCCTTATTACGCCGAGGGATCGAAGACTGTCGGCTTCGAGATTGCCGAGCAGCTGGGCTGGCGCCTGCCGGATAACGTTGTCGTTCCCATGGCCGGTGGGTCGTTGATTGTGAAGATCAAGAAGGCGTTCGATGAACTGATCAAGCTGGGATTGGTCGAGGAGAAGCCAGTGAAGTTCTTCGGCGCGCAGGCTACGGGATGCTCTCCGATTTCTACCGCGGTGAAGACCGGCAGCACAGAGATCGATCCGCAGAAGCCCGCGACCATTGCGCGGTCGCTGGCCATCGGCAATCCGGCAGACGGGCACTATGCCATCAAGGCCATCAAGCAGAGCGGGGGATGGAGTGAGGATGTGAGCGATCCTGAGGTGATCGATTCGATCCGTGTGCTGGCGGAAACCGAAGGCATCTTCACCGAGACGGCCGGAGGCGTCACGGTGGGCTCGGCGGGCAAGCTGTATCGCCAGGATCGCATTCTGCCGGAGGAAACGACGGTACTGTGCGTTACGGGGAATGGCTTGAAGACGACCGATGTGTTTGCGGGCGTATATGAGATCGAGCGGCCAATTGCGCCGAAGTTGGTGGAATTCGAGAAGTATCTGCACGAAACGCTGGACGGCGTCGAGGTGGCTCAAGAAGCAGCGGCAGCGGTAGGAGCGTAACGGGGGACTCTATGGCGATCACGGTGCAAATTCCAACCGCGCTGCGGCGGCACACGGCGGGCGTAAGCTCAATCGCGTGCGGGGCCGCGAACCTGGGCGAGTTATTTTCTGTGCTCGATGAAAAGTTTCCGGAACTGAAATCCCACATTCGGGACGAAGCTGGCCAGGTACGCCGCTTCCTCAACATTTACGTGAACGAGGAAGACATCCGCTTCCTGGGCGGGCCGGGTTATGCCTTTCAGGATGGGGATGAAGTTTTGCTCGTGCCTTCGATTGCGGGCGGGGCGAGCTAGTCCGCGGCATCTCGTTGTTTCAGATCCAGTCGGTTGCAATTTCTGCCACGCTCTGCAATAATAATCAATCTAACTAAATGGTTAATTAGTCATGGCCCAACTTTCCGGTCATCGTCATCATCCCCGCCGACTGGGCTCCCGCGGGCAGCCGGAGGAGAGCCGCGCCGCCATTCTGCAGGCTGCCGCGAAGGAGTTCGCCGAACACGGCATTGCCGGCGCCCGCACCGACGCCATCGCCCGCGAGGCGCACGTCAACAAGGCGCTGCTCTATTACTACTTCACGGATAAAGAAACGCTTTACGGCGCTGTGCTCGACAACGCGTTTTCGGGGATGAAGGCCAATGTGTTACAAGTGCTCGACAGCGACCTGCCGCCGCGCGAGAAGATCATGGCCTACGTGGGCGCATATTTCGATTTCATCGCTTCGAACCAGATCTATCCCAAGCTGATGCAGCGCGAGATGATGCGGGCCCGAGAGGGCCATTCGGAGCACATCGACCGGCTGGTCAAGACCTACTTTCAACCAATTTACAAGCGGGTGGGCGAGCTGTTGCATAAAGGCATTGCCGAAGGGGAATTCCGGCAAATTGACCCGGCGCACTTCGTTCCTTCCATGGTGGCCATGATCGTCTTCTATTTCAGCAGCGCCCCGGTGATGCAGCGGATCGTGCGCTTCAATCCGCTGACGCCGGAGCGGATCGCCGAGCGGCGGGCCGCCGTTCTCGATTTCATTTCCGCGGCGCTGTTTCAACCTCATGCCAGCGCAGGAGTACGCAAATGAGTGCTCGTAACCGATTCTTCATTCTTCTCGGCATCATCTTTGTAATCGCGGCGATCTACTACGCTTTTTCGGTCAACCACTCGAAAGATCTGGTGCTGATCGGCACCGTCGATTCCAATCAGGTGATCGTGAGCGCGCAGGTGGAAGGCCGCATCCAGAAATTGCTCGTGGACGAAGGTACGCCGGTGAAGGCCGGGGATTTGATCGCCGTGCTGGACCCCTCGGAGTTGCAGACGCAGGAAGCGGCGGCGGCGGCGAACATCGCCAGCCTGCAGCACAAAGTTTCCGAGATGCAGCACACCGAGAAATCCACGTCGGGCTCCACTTCCAGCGACGTGGCCAATGCGCGCGCCATGCTTTCCTCCGCCAAGGCGCAGCTTCAGCAGGCGAAGGCTACTCTTGATCGCACCGAGAGCGACAGCCGGCGCACGATCGAATTGGCCAAGGCCGGTGTGCAGTCCGATCAGGAGCGTGTGCAAGCCGAGACCAACCTGCAAGCCGCTCAAGCGACCGTGCGGGCGCAAGAAGAGTTGGTGAAGGCGGCGCAGGCGAATTTGAACGCCGCCATCGCGCGCACGCAGCAGGCCAACGCGGCGAAGAGCACTGTGCAATCGACCGAGGCTGATCTCAAGAATGCCATCGCGCAGAAGGATCAGGCGGCGGTGCGGTTGGGCTACACGAATGTTTATGCGCCTGTGACCGGCACGGTCTCGGTTCGCGCGGCGCGGCAGGGTGAAGTAGTCAACATCGGCGCGCCCATTGTGACCATTGTCGATTTGACTGACACCTGGGCGCGGGCGGCGATTCCGGAAACCTACGCCGATCATATCGGCTACGGCGATGTGCTGCGCGTGCGGATGCCGGGCGGAACGATTGTCAGCGGCAAAGTTTTCTTCAAAGGAGTGGAAGGCGATTTTGCCACCCAGCGCGATGTGGGCCGGATGAAACGGGACATCCGGACGATCGTGCTGAAGGTTCGGCTGGACAATCCCAAAGGCGCGTTCGTACCGGGAATGACGGCCGAAGTCCTGGTTTCGCCGGAGCAGTTGAAAGGCAGCGCTCCGCAGAGCGCGGCGGCAGCGGGACAACAATGATGACAGAAAGTAACGCCAAAGCGAATGGCGGAGGGTCTCCTACTGCTACAGAAACTTTCGCTATCGAAGTGGAACACATCGTCAAGAAGTACGGCGACTTCACGGCCGTCGACGATGTTTCGTTCAACGTGAAAGATGGCGAGATATTCGGTCTGCTCGGTCCGAATGGGGCGGGGAAGTCGACTCTGATCCGCATGATGACCACGCTGATCCCGATCACTTCCGGCGTCGCGCGCATCGCGGGCCACGATGTTGCCAAAGAGCCGGATGCGGTGCGGCGAACGATTGGCGTGATTCCGCAGGCGCTGACCAGCGATCTCGATCTCACGGTGGAAGAGAATCTTAACATTTACGCCAAGCTCTACGATGTGCCGGCGCAAGAAAGAAAGCGTTCGATCGAAGAATTATTGGGCCTAGTGGATTTGACCAAGTGGCGCGATGCGCAGACCAAGACGCTCTCCGGAGGCATGCGGCGGCGCTTGGAGATTGCGCGCGGGCTGGTGCATCATCCAAAGATTTTTTTTCTCGATGAACCGACAACCGGATTGGATCCGGTATCGCGCGTGGCTGTTTGGGAGATGCTGGGCAACATTAAAAGCCAGCGTCAGCTCACCATCCTGATCACCACGCATTACATGGACGAAGCCGACCGCCTCTGCGACCGCATCGCCATCGTGGATCACGGCAAGCTGGTCGCGCTCGATGCGCCGATCGCCTTGAAGGCGAGCGTGCCTGGGTCGAACGTGATTGAAGCGCAGTTTGAGAATCCTCCCGACGATTGGGAGCAGCGGCTGCACACGCTCGACGATGTCACATCGGTGCAGCATGAAGGAGCGGGTATGTATCGAATCCTGACCGGCAACGGCTCACGCACTACTACCGAACTGGTTGAGATGGCCGTCGAGGCCGGGGTTGCGGTGAAATCGCTTTCCGTGCAGAACACTACCCTGGACGATGTATTCGTGCACTACACCGGCAGGCAGTTGCGCGACGAACTGCAGAAAGCGTACGCCTTCGTGATGCCGCAGAGCCCGGGGTTGCGGCCATGAACCGGTACCTTTATGAATAGGATCATGGCGATTGTCGAGCGCGAGATGCGGAAGTTTTTCCGCTCGCCGGCGCTGATGCTGGCGTCGATGATTTTTCCTCTGGTGCAACTCATCATTCTGGGCAACGCATTCGGCGGAAAGATTCGTGATGCCCGGCTCGCTATTGTAGATGAGGATGGCGGCACACAGGCGCTGAGGGTTCGCGAGGCCTTCGACTCTGTACGGGCGAACATGCGGACCTTCATCCCGATTCCTTACGACGACGAAAAGAAAGCCGTCGCGGACGTGCGCAACGGCAAGCTTGAGGGCGCAGTGATCATTCCGCCGCAGTTTTCGCGGCGCATCTATGAGGACAACCATCCCCAGATCGCGCTAGTGGTCGATAACAGCGACAACTTTATGAGTTCTGCACTGGAATCGGAACTCACCGACCTGACCAATGCGCTGAACCAGCCCACGGTCGAGCCGCGCATCCTGCAGCAGACTGCGCTCTCGGTTGTCGAACTGTATCCTTACATCGAATACATGAAGTATCTGCTGCCCGGTTCGCTCACGCTGGCGATGTTTGTTTCGGTGATGATCGGCGGCGGCATGTTGTACATCGACGACAAGGCGCGCGGCGTGCATGAAGGCTACCTGGTCACGCCCATTACAAAACTTGAACTGGTGCTCGGGCTGAACCTGGCGGGCGCGATCAAAGCGGTGATGACGGGAGTGATCATTTGCGTGATCGGTGCGCTGATCGCCGGCGTGAGCACGATTTTTAATCCCATCACGATGTTTGGCTTGCTGATTATGATCGTGCTGACCTCGCTCGCCTTCAACACCATGATGTTTCTGCTGATGGTGCGCATCGAAGACCCGCTGGTGCCGCGGGCGATGTTCGGCATTCTGAATACGCTGCTGTTTTTTCCGAGCGGAGCGATCTATCCCATCCAGGCTTTTCCACCGTGGTTGCGCGGGATCGCCTGGGTTGACCCTTTTTCCTACGCCGTGGATGGCTTCAAGTGTCTGCTGCTGAAAGAGACGACCCTCGCGGCGGTGTGGGGCGATATGCTGTTCCTTTCAATCTTCGCCGCGATCACGCTGGGCATCGCCATTCCGCTTTTCAAGCGCACGCTGTAAGAAAATTGAGCGATTGGGTGATTGAGCAATTGTTTACAGTATCGATGGAGTTTGATCTTCAATCGCCCGATCGCTCAATCGCCCAATGACTCAATTCTTCCTGGAACTTTTGACATGTGGAAGGCGTCCGGTATTCTAGACAGGTATGACTCTACTGGACGCGAAAGAATACCATCCGGAAAAAGAGCGCAGACGTAAAGCCCGGATTATCTCGTCAGTCGTTCTTGCTCTGCTGCTCGCGTTTGTTGTCTGGTGGAACCGCTTCTGGCCGGAAAAACATATTGCCGACAAATTCTTTTCGGCGTTGCAGAAGCAGAACTTCGAAACCGCCTATGGCATCTACTATCACGACCCCGAGTGGAAGCAGCATCCGGAGAATCACGCGCAGTATCGGTTCAACGAGTTCTGGCAGGATTGGGGACCGGGCGGCCAGTGGGGCGTGGTCAAGAGTTATCGCGTTTATGGCGCCAGCAACTGTCCTGGCGGTGGAAGCGGAGTGGTGGTCGACCTGATCGTGAACGATCGCGCGCAGCACGCGCAGTTGTATGTGGACAAATCCGATAAGACGATCAGCACGCCGCCCTGCGATCTGGAATTTCGCTAACTGGCGGCGGCCTTGATTTCGAACTGCTGCAGCGTCTTGTTGAGCGACGCCTCGTCGCCGACACTCAGGCAAGTCTTCGACCGGTCAATCTGGCGCATCAGCCCGCACAGAACTTTTCCCGGCCCGATCTCTATGAATGTCTCGACGCCCTGCTCGATCAACAGGCGCATGCACTGCTCCCACTTCACCGCGCCTGTTACCTGGCCGACCAGGGTTTCGCGCGCCCTTATTTCATCGCTGACTAAAGATACGTCCACATTGCACGCCACGGGATACACCGGCTTCTGCATCTTGAGCGCATTCAGGTCCACTTCCAATCGATCCTGCGCAGGCTTCATCAGCGAACAATGGAAGGGCGCGCTCACGGGCAGCACCTTGGCGCGTTTTGCTCCGCGCTCGTCGGCCAGCTTCGCCCCGCGTTCCACCGCCGCGGTGTTGCCCGAGATCACAATCTGCTCCGGCGAATTGACATTCGCAGGCGAGCAAACTTCGCCCTGAGCTGCGTCCTCGCAGACTGCAGCAACTTTCTCGAATTCCATGCCCAGGATCGCTGCCATGGTTCCGATTCCGACGGGGACCGCCTCCTGCATGTATTTCCCGCGATTGCGCACCGTGCGCACGGCATCGGCAAAGGTCATCGTGCCGGAAGACACATGCGCGGAATACTCGCCGAGGCTGTGTCCCGCGACAAAGCTTGGCTTGGGGATGCGGCCCTCAATCACTCGCAAGGCCGCGATCGACGTGGTGAGAATCGCGGGCTGCGTGATCTCGGTCAGCCGCAATTTCTCTTCCGGACCTTCAAAGCACACTTGCGATAATTTGTAGCCCAAGGCTTCGTCGGCCTCTTCGAACGTCTGCCGCGCGATGGGATAGTTCTCGGCGAGATCCTTACCCATCCCTACGGCCTGCGATCCCTGGCCGGGAAAAATGAATGCGATGCAGTGCCCGTTTCTTGATTCCATTGTCCTCATTTATGCGCCTGCGGGCTCAGTGAGCCGGCGCGGCTTCTACCTCTGCCGGTGCGGGACGAAGCTTGGCTAGTCCCTGCTCAATCGACTCGTTGATATGCCGACTGGAGAACTCCGCGGCCACCCGCACCGCATTCTTGATTGCGTTCGCGTTGGACGAACCGTGCGTAATAATGCACACGCCTTTTACACCTAACAGCGGCGCGCCGCCGTATTCGGTGTGGTCGATGCGCTTTTTGAAATCGGCAAAGGCGCTGCGCGAAAGCATGTAGCCGACCTGGGCGGTAATCGTTGCTTTCAGCGATTCCTTCAACACCGTGCGCACCAGGTTCGCCACTCCTTCTGAAATCTTGAGCGCCACGTTGCCCACGAACCCATCGGCAACAATCACGTCGACCTTGCCGTTGAACAGGTCGCGGCCTTCCACGTTGCCGATAAAGTTCAAAGGCAGTTGCTTCAACAACTGGAATGACTCGCGGGTCAGATCGTTGCCCTTGGTCTCTTCTTCGCCAATCGAGAGCAAGCCTACACGCGGCCGTCTTCCCGCGCCAAACATCGAGCGGCCAAACATGGTGCGAAAATAAATCTCGCCCATCACCGCGAACTGTTCCAGATTATGCGGCTTGCAATCCACGTTGGCGCCGACGTCCAACAGAATCGCCGCTGTTCCTGGAGCTGTCGGAAAAACCGCCGCCAGCGCCGGACGGTCCAACCCGGGCAACGCGCCCAGCACCATCTTGGCCGTGGCCATGGCGGCGCCGGTGTTGCCGGCTGTGACGAAGCCCGCAGCCTGTCCCTCGCGCACCAGCCGCAGCCCTACGCGAATCGAAGAGTCGCGCTTGGCGCGCACCGCCTGCACCGCCTTGTCTTCCATGGCAATGACTTCGCTGGCGTGGACGATCTCGAGCGGCAGCCGCGCCGCCGCGGGATGACGGTCCAACTCGGTCTTGATCGTGGTTTCCGGACCGACCAGCAGGACGCGCACGCCGTAATTCCGCGCGGCATGGATCGCGCCTTCGATTTCAGGCTTGGGAGCCCGGTCCGAACCCATCGCATCCAGCGCAATCACGCTAGGCATGGTGGCAGGAAATTAACTGGCTTCCTTCACTTCCAGAACTTCGCGGCCTTTGTAGTAGCCGCACTTGACGCAAGCGCGATGCGGCATCTTTTTTTCGTGACAGTTGGGACACTCCGAAAGCGAATGGCCCTTCAGCGCATCGTGCGCCCGCCGCGTCGAAGTGCGCTTCTGCGAATGTCTACGTTTAGGATTCGGCATGGTCTATGAATTCCTCTCGCCGAGGCTCTTCAGCCCCGCATGAATCGATCTCTGAACTATCCTAGTGTGCCAGCTTGCCGCGGATTTCCTTCAACGCCGCCCACCGCGGTTCTTCCAGCGTGACGGCGCACGAGCACTGCCCTTCGTTCAGATTCTGGCCGCAGTGCGGACACAATCCCTTGCAGTCTTCGCGGCACGTCACCTTCAACGGAACAGCCAACAGCACCTGCTCGCGCACTACATCGTCGAGCAGAATTCCCTCGCCTTCATAATAGCTGATCTCGGCTTCCGCGTCGGTCACTGACATCTCGTCCCGCCCCGCGTCAGCACCCTGAGGACGATACAACAAATCGAACTCGCGTTTCACATCCTGAGTGAGGGGCTCAAGACAACGTGCACAGTTCGTTTCCAGGCTGGTCGCCAACTGGCCCTTAATGCGTATGTCTTGGATTATCTTGTGCTTGCCGTGATGCTCCTCGACCAGATCGGCGCGCCCGCTGCTCTCGATCGGTGTGACCTGGCGGTAATCGGTTCCCAGGTCGATCACGCCGGGCGCGAACTTCTCCGCAAATTCTATGGGATGAAGTTCTAAATCTTTGATTTCGAAGAACATCGGATGCCTCCGCGCACCGTTCAGTTGCCGCTCCAGGCTCGCGGAAGCACGCCGGAAGGCGCAAGTACCGCAAGGAGCAAGAGTTAAGAATAAAGGCTGATAGAAAGCAGTGTCAAGGCGAGATAGACTACGGTAGTGGCTCAGTTCAAACAATGGAGGTGACATTTCGGGTGCAGAACGTGTGCGAGGATAGGGATCGTTGACGGAAGATAAGAATCAGTCGCTCCAGGTCCTCGCCGATGCGGCCGCGGCTTTCATCGCCCTGCTCGCATTCCTGGCGCGCCTATGGGCTGCCTCGGGAACCTTCCTCAATCCCGATGAAGCGCTGCATTTCCGCCTCGCCAACCAGGCTTCACTCGCACTCGCCTACAAAGCAAGCCTCACTGCAGCTCATCCTCCGCTGTTCATCCTGCTGCTCTATTACTGGCGCATGCTGGGCACCTCAGAACTCTGGCTGCGCCTGCCTTCGGTAATTGCGGGCGCAGTTTTTTGTTGGGTGTTCTACAAGTGGTTAAGCAAAGCCGCGGGCACCCTCGCCGGCTTGATTGGGCTTCTCTTCGTCGCTTTCCTTCCGCCCATCGTCACGCTCGCGGCGGAAGAGCGCCAGTATGCCTTGCTGCTCACTTTCCTGGTAAGCGCTCTGTACTTTCTGGATGAAGCTTTTACGAAAAACTCTCCCGGCCAGATGGCGGCCTTCACTCTGTGTCTGTACCTCGCCATGCTGTTTCACTACTCGGCATTCTTGTTCGCCACTGCATTAGGAATTTATGCTCTCTTCAGAATCTTCACGGAACGCCCGTCAGCCGGCACAGCAGCGGCCTGGGCGATCAGCCAACTCGGAGGAGTGGCTCTCGCGGGGTTCCTGTACAAAACTCATCTCTCGAAGCTCGGTGTAGGCGATTCCAGAACGGCGCTCCAGGGCTGGATGAGCGACTTTTACCTGCAGCGGTCTTATTTCGATCGCGCGCACGACAATCCCCTGACGTTTTTGGTGGGCCACACCTTCGGTGTCTTTCAATTTTTCTTCGGACAGCTTGCCGTGGGCGATGTGATGGCAATCTTCTTTGTCGTCGGAGCTGTACTTCTTCTGCGCGGGAAAGGATTGCCGCAGGCTCGAACGTCCTCTCGCCGATTAGGAATATTTCTGCTTCTCCCCTTCGCCGTGGCTGCCGCCGTCAGCCTCGCCCATTTCTATCCCTACGGAGGGACACGGCAAGTGTCAATCCTGATTATCCCCGCGGTAGCGGGCGTCAGCGTGGCCACGGCGTGTTTGGCGGTTGGTTCGACAGAAAAAAGATGGAGTCGCGGACTGGCAATCGCAGCCGTCGTCATCGTGGCGAGCATCGCCTTCGGCAAGCCGCGCCAGCCGCGAATGGAACGCGCCGACCAAAGCCGGAAGCACATGACCGAAGCCCTCGACTTCATCCGCTCAAACGTAAAGCCATCGGATCTGATTTTCACCGATTACCAGGGCGATCTCACGCTCGGCCACTACCTGTGCGATCAGAGGCCCATTTCCCTGGAGGTTGCCCCTGCGCACTTCGAACAGTTCTCCTGCGCCGGCCACCAGATTGTTTCCAGCAACTTTAAAACCGCATGGATGTTTTGGGCAGACAATTTTCCCACGGAGTGGCAGCGGGCCGTGCAATCTTACAGTTTCAAACCAGGGGACACCGTTTGGGTCGCTCAGGCTGGATGGGGAGTGGACCTTCCTGCAGATTTGCAAAGGCACTACGCGGAGTTCCGCGGCGTGCGCTACGAGTCGTTCGGCAACAACATCAAAATTTTCAGGATGACGGTAGGCCAGCCCATGCCCACGGCAGCTCCCTAGCTGCAATTTCTTGGAGGAGTTTCCTAAGAGCGAGAAGTTGACCGAAGTTCTGCGAGGTTCACTTCAGCTCGGTCAGCTTCTGGGTTGCGACCTGCACCGCATCCGAGCCTGCAGGATTTTCTTTCTTGACCTGCTCGTAGAGACGCTTGGCGTCAAGCGGCTGGTTGGTGGACTGGTATAGATCTGCCAGTTGCAACTGCACCGTCACTTTGGCAACTGAGTTAGTGGGCTGGTTGATCAGCTCCTGGTAGAGGGCCACGGCTTCCTTGGTGCGGTTCGTGCTGCCATAGATCGATGCCAGCGCCAGCTTCGCCACCGAAGCCAGCTCTTTGTTGCCCTTCGAAGCTACCGCCTTGAAGTTGGTTTCAGCGGCCGTGTTGTCGCCCGCACTCTCAGCAGTCACTCCCAAAAAGTAGCGCGCCATATCGGCCGTGCGGGTGTGCGGATACTTGTCCAGGATTGCCTGAAACTGTTTCTTGGCGGCGTCGGCGCGCTCCTTCACCGACGCAAAGCTGGGAGAGTCCGGCTGCGCGGGCGTTCCGGCGGCGCGAATCGGGGTGTCGAGCGTACGGACCGCGATCGACAAATCGAAGCTCGCCTTCTCATCCTGTGTGCTCATGTAGTACCAGCCGCCCACCACCACGGCGGCGATTACCACCACAGCAATACCGGCTATCGTGAGCGTGTTCCTGTGTTCCACGCTCCAATGAGCGGTTTTTTCCGCAGCCTCGATGGTGACTCGGCTGAATCTGTCCTGCTTAAGTTGATGGCGGGTTTCTGCGCGCACTTCTACCTTCCAGTCTCAGTTTTCCGTGAGTCTACTATGATGACTCTCTGTCGGTGGGACAAACCACAAGTGTATCAGCCGGAAAACAGCAAGGTCAAAGCCGCGTGAGAGCCGTCAGCGCGACCCAAAATTCTTGTCATTCCGAACCGGGCGCTCAAGCCCTGTGAGGAACCTGCTGTTGGCGCGGGGCGTTGCGACCGCTGCCAAAAGCAGACTCCATGCCGATTCTACCGCGGAGCTTCCTCCAGCAATCCCTGCTCCAGTTTCTCCTGGCACTCGATGCAATGGCGCGTCCAGGGCACGGCCTCCAGACGCTTGGCATTGATTTCTTTGCCGCAATGGATGCATTCACCGAAGCTGCCTTCGCGAATCCGCGCCAGCGCCCGCTCCACCATCTGCAGCAGCGCCCTCTCGTTGTTGCTCTGGCTGAAAAGAAATTCTTTGGTGTAGGAACTGGCGGCGCGGTCGGCGATGTCCTGCGCCGTGTCTTCGTCAGCGGACCGCCCGTCTGCCTGGGTGCGCGAGACCGTGCGCCGCAGATCCTGCTGCCGCGTCTCCAGCCTTTTCTTGAATGCTTCTAACTTCTTCTTGTCCATAGTGTCCACTTCTAAAATCCTGCGGCGGCTCTCCCGAGCCGCCTGAGGTCTAAAGGCCAAACGAAAATGATAAGCGCCCCCATTGGATGCGTCAACCATGGGCCGCGTTGCGAAGGTCTGTAGGGATTGATTTAACACGGAAGTGGGCCGGCTGGCCCAGCTTTGATTTTTGTGCTTGGCACCACCCCAAACTGACGCTGCCCCACCTTTCGCGGTTTTCGAAAGAGCCTGCCCTGAGCTTGTCGAAGGGTGGGATACGATGCTGCCCTCGCCATAGGCTTTTCGTCGCAGCATCCCGCGAGGCGTGAGCATGGGGCCGGTCGTTACCTTAACCACAACCAGCACCGTGAACCTCAGGAGCAAATAATTGCTGGAGCCGCGTGTCCCTTGCCCAGCGTACTTTCTGTCACAGCGAGCGGGAGGTTGAACGCACAATCGTGACCGAGATCGCTATCGGCTGCCTGGTCGATCCGCTGGTCGCCGTCACCGTGACAGAATAAACTCCCGCCTTGGCGCTGCTGCTCGCGGTGAGTTTGAGAACGCTGCTGCCCGATCCCGGAGCAGCCAGCTTGGCGAGAGTGAAAACTGCCGACACTCCGATGGGCAGTCCCGTCACGGAGAAGGCGACCGCCGCGTCGAAGCCTCCGCTGACCGTGACATTCAAAGTGATGTGGTTGTTCGATCCCGCCGTGACCGAGAGAGCGCTCGCCGACGGAGTCGCCTGAAAAGCGGGAACCACGCTGGCATCGCTCCAGTGGTTGACCAGGACAGAGCCGTCGATAGAGCCGAGCCCCGTGGCCTGATCGTATCCGACGGTTGCGTTAAAGCCGGCTTGTCCCGGGACGCTGTTGTTGCCCTGCGTGATGTCGTGAAAGACGGATGCTCCTCCGGCTCTCTGCTTGCTGGCCAAAGAATAGAATGCGGTGTTGGCATTGCCCTGGCGCGCGGCCGCGTGCTGCACCACCAGCGCCATCACTCCGGCAAACGACGGAGACGCCGCCGAAGTGCCGCCGACCACGTACAGTCCGCCTTCCTGATAGATGAGATAGCCGTCGTGTCCGGCCGAGCTGAGGGAGACGTCAGGAACGTCGCGCCTGCCATCGGCGGGAACGCCGGTGCCAGTTTGCCACGAAGGTTTGGCATAGACCGAACTTGCTCCCCCGCCGCTCGACCACAGGCCAGCTCCCGGGCCGCTTTCGTTCCAGACTGCTTCCGGTATATAGCTTAACGCTGATGCCTGCGTACCCGAGGCGTTGAAGGTCGACCAGTAGAGCGATGGATTCGAGGTGTCGTTGAACTCGGTGCCGCCAACGCACACGCTGTAGGGCGTGGAGCACAATCCGTTCACTCCGCGTCCATGCGTGGCCGTCGAGGCTGACGCCGAATCGCACCCCGCGGCGCCGTTGTCTCCTGACGAGACAAAGACTGTAATGCCCTCTGCCGCAGCCTGTTGCCACAAGCTATTCAGAAACCCATTTCCGGATGAGCCCAGGTAGGCCTCGCACAGTCCGAAGCTCGTGCTCATGACCGGCGCAAGGTTGTGGTTGACGATGTATTGGGCCGAGAGATCTACACCGTCGCTGGAATTGGTCGACTTCGACACCACAAACTTGATGGTGGCATTCTTCGCCACCGCCCCAGACCACTCGACATCGAGATCGGCTTCGGTCTCTTCATTGGAGTTCCAGATGCCTGGGTCCGCTCCGTTGACGATGATCTGCGGATCGTTGGCGGGCAATCCAAAGAACGTTCGGAACTGGCGAACGTCTGTGATCTTGATGTTGGAGCGCGCCACGATAGCGACGGACTGGCCGCTGCCGTTGATCGCTTGCTGATAAAGGGGCGCGAGATCGTAAATGGTGGCGAAGTCTGCGGGCGCTAAGTAGTGTGAGCCTCCACTACTGAAGTCAGGCGACGTTTGCCGGACCACATTGTGCATTGGCTCGCTGTGAAAGTCGTGCAGCGAAACTACGCCTCCGACAACCTGAGCCAGAGCCGCGGGAATTTCAGGGTCGGTCGCGTTGGCGTGGTGGATCTCATTGCCAATCTGATAGGTATGAATCCTTGTGTGGAACGCCGACTCAACCTGCAAGGCGCTGCCGCTGAATACGATCGAGCGTCGAGCCGCTGTGACCTCTTCCACTTCCATGCCATGATCTTGCAACCAGCGCACAACTTGCGCGGCGTCGGCGTCGGAGATGCCGAAGCGTTCTCCATACTGCTCGGGCGTGAGCCACTGATGGTAGTAAGGAGACTCAGGATTGTGCTGCGCGTCGAGCAACTGGTTAAGGGCATCCTGCTGCGCCGCGTCAGGAAGCAGAGTGAGGAGCATGTGCTCCAGGGGAAAGCCGGGCGCGACTGCGCCTGCGTCGTATCGCGCGACGGCGAGAGGATGCACGTTGCCCCGCAGCGTCACTCTCTGCTCATCGTCAATGTAGCTGGTGATGCGGTCCCTTGCCTGGGCGAACGCAGGGTTCGGAGGATCGGCTGCGGGCTGCGCAGACAGGTTGAACAGAAAGAAGCGATAAGAAAATTATTAGGAACAGGAATGAAAAGGCTCGACGCAGCAAGGGCGTGGGGAACGGGTGGAACATTTCTGTGTGCCTCCGAGACACTGATGCGGCTCTTTACTCCGCAGCTTTTACTCCGCACATCAGACTTCATCGGCGGGGCGGGTGTGGCACGTGAGGGATCAGTCCTGCGTTTGGGTGACGGGGGTCACCTGCGGGCTATGCCTGTGTGCAGGAGTGTGAGAACGGCGTAATGCTCCGACTGGAACACCGTATATTACGAGCCTGAGCCTATGCTGATCTGGTGTCCTCTAAGCCATGAAGTTGGCGCAACTCCTCCGGCGCCTGCATCGGCACGCCGACTGCGCGGCCAAGCAATGCGTCGAGTGTCTCGACCCAAAGCATCTGGCTCGAAAATACCGTGCCGAAGTTGCGCGAGATGGATTCGGCGACCGCGTTCAGGTCGAGGGGCTTGCCAAGTTCTTGCTGCATTGAGGTTACCGGTTTTGCCGTGATGCCGCAGGGGATGATCAGGTTGAAGAAGCTGAGGTCGGTGTTGACATTGAGGGCGAAGCCGTGCGAGGTGACGAAGCGCGATATGTGAATGCCGATAGCGGCGATTTTGGCCTCGGTATTGGGAATGCTCACGTAGGGACGGACGCCTTCGTCCGCCCCGGGTTCGCTAAATACCGAGGCTGCTTTCGCGAGATCAGATGACGAGGGGCGGACGAATGCGTCTGCCTCTACGTGGTTCGTCGCTGGTTCGGCGGCGGTCCAGACGCCCGTCAAGCCCGGCACACGTTTTGTCGGGATTGCGAAATCGGCGCAGGTGCGGATCAGGACTTCTTCGAGGCGGCGAACGAAATCGACGGCGCCAAGACTTTTCCGCAGCGCGGACGAGGGGTCTGCCGCTCCACGAGCGAATCCGCGCAAGTCGAAGATGGGATAACCGACAATCTGGCCGGGGCCGTGGAAGGTAACGTCGCCGCCGCGGTCACATTCGAAAAGCTCGACGCCGCGTTGGGCGAGGAGTTCGTGCGAAGCGACTACGTTTGCAGCTTTTGCGTTGCGGCCGAGCGTGATGACCGGTGAGTGTTCGAGCAGGAGCAGAACGTCGCCGATCTTTTCTTCTTTGCGCAGAGCGACCAGCTGCTGCTGCAGGCGCAGGCCGGTGGCGTAGTCAACCATGCCGAGTTGGATCAAGGAAATCAAAATCAATTCGCCACGGATTTGCGCGGATCAAGGCCAAAAGGACTTATTGCGCCTGCGCGGGAACCTCTACGTATGCGGAGTAAGTGCGTGGCTCGGGGATTGGTTCACCGCTTCGACTCATGCCCTCCAAGTGAAAAGCGATTGCTCCCCGCATCTCGCGCTCTACTTCGTCGCGCGTCTTGCCGGTTGCGACGCAACCATCCAGATCGGGCGAGTAGGCTGAATAGCCAGTTCCCGTTTTCTCTACAACGATCAAATACTTTTTCATTTCTTAAGCCCCGCTTGCTTCCACACGCTGTTCAGAGTGCCAATGCCGACGTCGTCGCCCGGCTTGCCCGGCACAGTAACCAATCCCGGCTTTGTCGAATGCTTGTACTGGCGATGGCTTCCCCGCGTGCGATCAAGGCGCCATCCGTCGCGCTCCAACTCCTTGATCGCGTCTCGTACCTTCATTTTACGCCCGATGGCAAAATCTCACGCGTTAATCGCAATCCCGTACACGCTATTCGCGGCGTCCAGCATAGCCTCTGCCAGGGTCGGATGCGCGTGGATGGTCCACATCAAGTCCTCCACAGTGGCTTCGAGTTCCATGGCAGCGACGGCTTCGGCGATCAATTCTGTCGCTTGTGGGCCGATGATGTGCACGCCGAGAATTTCGCCGTAGTCGGCATCGCTCACAATCTTGATGAAGCCTTCATGCTGGCCGACGATCGACGCGCGCGAGTTTGCCGTAAAGGGGAACTTGCCGATCTTCACGTTGTATCCCGCTTCGCGCGCCCTGGTTTCAGTAAGGCCAACGCTGCCGATTTCAGGATGGCAATAAGTCGCTCCGGGGATGCGCTCAGGGTTGATCGGCTTGCCCGGCTTGCCGGCTATCTTGGCGACAGCAACAATCGCTTCCATAGCTCCTACATGGGCAAGTTGCGGCGTGCCTAGCACGATGTCGCCAACTGCGTAGACGCCGGGCTCGGCCGTCTGCATCCAGGAATCGGTCTTGATAAATTCTCGCTCCGGCTTGATCTTTGTGCGTTCGAGTCCAATGTTCGCCGTACGCGGCTTGCGGCCTACTGCAATCAGGATTTTCTCGGCGTCGATCTTCTGCTGTTTGCCGTCGACAGTAATGGTGACGGCAATTCCAGCTTTTGTCTTCTCAACCTTGTCGACCTTGGCGCTGGTGTGGAAATTGATGCCGCGTTTACGAAACACCCGAGCCAATTCCTTCGAGACTTCTTCATCTTCGACGGGAACAAGCCGCGGCAGCATCTCGACAATCGTTACTTCGCAATCGAAAGAGCGGTAGATCGACGCAAACTCCACGCCCACTGCTCCTGCGCCCACAATCACCAGCGACTTCGGGATTTCCTTCAGACTCAGAATCTCGATGTTGGTGAGAATGCGATCGCCGACCTCAAGGCCCGGAATCATGCGAGCTTCAGAACCAGTGGCGAGAATCACCTTTTTCGCCTTGAGATGGCTGGCCTTGTTATCGTTCACAAGTTCGACGGTGAATAAGCCATTCTGCGCGGGGCCGGTAAGCTTGCCGTAGCCCTTCACGGTCTCGACCTTATTCTTCTTCATCAAGAACTCGATTCCCTTAGCGTGCTTGCTCACGATCTTCGACTTGCGTTCCTGGATGGCACCCCAGTTCAGCTTGCGCGCATCCACGCCCTCGATGCCGAATTCCTTGGCCTCTTTGAGATGGTCCCAGAGTTCGGCGTTGAACAGCAGGGCCTTGGTCGGGATGCAGCCCACGTGCAGGCAGGTGCCGCCGAGGAATCCATCTTTTTCGATTAGCGCAGTTTTCAGGCCCCACTGGCCGGCGCGAATGGCGGCGGTGTACCCGGCAGGCCCGCTGCCGATGATAGCTACGTCGTAAATAGTCTCAGGCAAGGTGATCGTCCTCAGTAGGAAGAGATGACTAAAGGCAAACGAATGATTCTAGAACAGGGTGGGTTAAAAAGCATTCAGCACTCAGCCATCAGCGTTCAGCCCGGGTAAAACGTTATGCTCTCTGGCTGAATGCTAAATGCTGAGTGCTGATTGCGGAACTCTCTTGCTAGTTGTTCTCGTTGCTGGCGCGCTTCCAAGAGATCAGTTCGCCAATCGTAGAACTGGTGCTCGACACCGGCTGCTTGTAGGCCTCGACCTCGGATCGCGAAGCCTCCTCGCCGACGGCGCGGATGCTGAGTCCGACCTTCTTCTCTTCCGCGCTCATCTTGATGATCTTGAAGTCGTGCTCCACGCCGGGTTCAAGATGCAAGGGCTGGCCGTTTCCGTCGAGGGCTTCCGACTTGTGGCACAGACCTTCCACCCCTTCGGCGATTTCGACGAAAGCTCCAAAGGCGGCCACGCGCAGCACTTTGCCGTGAATCACATCGCCGACGTGATGCTTTGCAAAGAACGTCTCCCAGACATCGGGTTGAAGCTGCTTCACCCCCAGCGACAGCCGCCGCTTGTCAGGTTCAATGGCCAGCACCACCGCCTTCACGCGATCGCCCTTCTTCAGCACTTCCGAAGGATGTTTCACGCGCTTGGTCCAGCTCAGGTTGCTGACGTGTACCAGCCCGTCGATGCCGTCCTCGATTTCGATGAACGCGCCGAAATCGGTAACGTTGCGTACGCGTCCCTCGACCGTCATGCCCACGGGATATTTATCGTGCAGCGCATCCCAGGGATTCTCCGCCAGCTGCCGCATGCCGAGCGAGATACGCCGCTCGCCAGGATTCACATTCAGCACCACACACTCCACCTGATCGCCCACATTGACCAGCTTGGAAGGATGCTTCATGCGCTTCGACCAGGTCATTTCGCTGACGTGTACCAGGCCTTCGATGCCCTGCTCCAGTTCGACGAACGCGCCGTAGTCAGTCACGCTGATCACGCGTCCGGAAACGTGCGCGCCCACCGGATAGCGGTGTTCTGCATCAAGCCATGGATCGGGAGTCAGCTGTTTGAAGCCGAGCGAAACCCGCTGCTTCTCTTTGTCGTACTTCAGCACTTTCACCTGAATCTGATCGCCAACATTCACCAGGTCGCGCGGGTGCGTGAGCCTTCCCCACGACATATCGGTGATGTGCAGCAGCCCGTCGAGCCCGCCGAGATCCACGAAAGCGCCGTACTCGGTCAAGTTCTTGACCACTCCGGTCAGGATCGAGCCCTCTTCCAGATGTTCCAGAGTCTTGCTGCGTTTCTCGTTCTGCTCGCCCTCGAGCAACTCCTTGCGCGAGACCACGATGTTGCCGCGCTTCTTATTGACCTTGATGACGGTGACTTCCAGCGTCTGGCCCTTCATTCCGTCGAGATTCCGGATGGGCCGCAGATCCACTTGCGAGCCGGGCAGAAACGCCCGTGCGCCCAGAATGTCGACTGTCAGCCCGCCTTTGGTGCGCTCAATCACCACAGCCTTGATCGGCTTCTTCTCGTGATGAGCTTTTTCGATCTCGTCCCACGCATGAATTCGCGCTGCTTTTTGGTGCGAGAGGTTGACGTAGCCCTCCTCGGTTTGTCCTTTCTCCCGCATCACCTCGATTTCGTCACCCGGCTTCACCTTCGGATTGCCTTCGTGATCGAGCACTTCCGAAAGCGGCAACATGCCTTCCGACTTGGTGCCGATGTCGACCACTACGTGCGTCGGCGTAAGCTTCAGCACCGTGCCCTTAATGACGCGGTCTTCGCCCACGGCCTCTTCGGTTTCCGTGGTGAAGTTTTCGAGCGCCGAAGCGAAGTCTTCGCTGGCGTGCTTGTCATCGGCGGCGGGCGCTGGACGCGGCGCTTCATCGGTGGCGGCAGTTGCAGCCGGCCCTGCTGGAGCGGCGGGGACAACCGGAGCCTGATCGTGTTGGCTGGGGTTGTCCTGGGTCAAGTTCTGTTCGTTTGAAGTGAGTTCGGCAGCCGTCGGTTCTGTTTCGGTTACGACGGCGGTGGCGGAATTGGAGTTGTGGGCTGTGGTGTCGTCGAACAAGGTTATGCCTCTCGTCTGTTGCCTCGCACTCGGTGCGGGGAGGATACGGGCCTGCTCAAGCGGACTGCTGGTGTGAGTCGTTTGGTTGTGGTGGGCTCACCCTGGCGAGTGAGCTTGGACAATCCCAGCTGCCGGACGTTTACAGAAACCCGCGTCCAAAGGGAACTCCTCGACTATAGCAACGCCTCGCAAACAGTGTCAAACGTAATCATGAGGAGTCGCATCCGTTTCAGGCAGGTTTAACCTTCCGTTCACATGATGCGGGATTCGTCCTGAGAAATTTCGGCACATTAGCCTACTCTTTCCAACAATTTGCATCAAAAGGAAGCCTTCTTTTCGGCAAAAAGACAATGTACGGAGCCCGATAACCTTGAAAAAATGGCCAGCGTATAGTCCCCACCCCGCCCTCGTGGGAGGTCTGCTCCTGATGTCAATTTCCACTCCGGCGCCGTGCCAGGAATCTCCTTCGACTGCGGTCCCGATTCCGACTGCGAGGGTCGAAGTATCTGCCCTCGCGCCTAATTTCCGTGTGCCCGACTTTCGAGTGGCATTGCAGACATTCGAGGCGGGCACGTCTTCTCCCGATACACCCCCCAATGCATCAGCCGACTCCAACCAGCGCCAGGGGCTCGTGAAGCGAAGTATCATCCGGATCGGACAGGATCAAAAGCTTATCTTCAAGGGGCCATTTGAAGCTCATAACTTCAAGTGGGACGCCGTCATCCTCGTCGGCACCGGTGCATTCCTCGCCGCCGACCGCCACATCGAAAACAATATTCCGCACTCGCATTTCACGGTGTATCAGGCCATTTCCGATACTTCCTTGGGAGGACTAGCCGGTTCGCTGGCGGTGATCTACCTCTACGGAGCCAAGACCGAGCATCGCCATGCCCGCGAGACAGGCGAACTCGAACTCGAAACCCTGATCAATACGTTCTTGATCTACACCCCGATGCAGTTGATTGCCGGCCGCCAGCGGCCCGATGAGGGCAACAATCACGGAGACTTTTTCAAGCATCACGCCATCAACACCTCATTCCCCGGCGGCCACGCTATGTTTACCTGGGCCATGGCCTCGGTACTGGCCGACGAATATCCCAAGCCGTGGGCGCGGGCGCTGAGTTACGGCGCGGCCTTCACCGTAACGTTTACTCGCTTCATGGCGCGGGATCACTGGTCCTCTGACATGTTCATCGGCACGGGGCTAGGTCTCGCCATCGCCGAGAGGACCTTCCATGCCCGCTGCAATCCGGAGTTCGAATCGCAGTGCAAGCACCATCAGTGGTGGTGGAAGCCCATGAAGATGGAAGTTCAATAGCAGATCCGCAAGTGCCGGCGACATACCCGCACCCGCCCGTCATCTGCTACCCTGCCTTGTAATGGATTACCTCTGGACCCCATGGCGCTATGCCTATGTCTCGACCGCCGAGAAGGCATCGGGCTGCGTCTTTTGCGATGCAGTGAACACAGGCGATGACGAAAAAGTGCGCATCGTCTATCGTGGCCAGCATTGCTTCGTGATCTTGAATACTTTTCCCTACACGCCCGGCCATGTGATGATCGTGCCGTACGCGCACCTCGATGAACTGCAAAAGCTTCCGTCAGAAGCCGCCCGCGAAATGATGGCGCTCTCGCAGCGCATGGAGACCGTCCTGCGCGAACTCTACCACCCCGACGGCATCAACCTGGGTATGAACATCGGCAAAGCCGCCGGCGCTGGTATCGCCGGACACATCCACATGCACGTCCTGCCACGCTGGGTCGCCGATGCGAATTTTGTGTCGGTCGTTTGCGAAACGCGGATTCTGCCGGAGACGCTCGATGAGACGTGGAAGAGAATGACGGCGGCGCTGCGGAAAGCGAAGAGATGACACGTTTTTGAGACCATGAATATCCCGCGTCAGATGCGGGATATTCATGGTAGTAGTTTTCTTGTCACTTCGCCTTCACGAACTTCGCCAACGGCACCACCTCCACTTTCTTTCCCAGCGCATACGTCTTGTCCCCGGGATACAAAACATAAAGATGATCGAGCTTTAGATCGGCGAGAGCGGTCCGCATTGACGGCGTGAGCGCAGGTGCGTCGGCGCGCTTGCATTCAATACCAATGCGGCGTCCATTTTTGAATAAGAGCAAATCGAGTTCCGCTCCGTTGTAGGTCGCCCAATAGTAAGCCTCGTCGGGCTGAAACGACTTCAACACTTCCTCCACGGCGTAACCTTCCCACGAGGCGCCAACCTTGGGATGGTATTCGAGATCGCGCCGGTTCGTAATGCCCAATAGCGAATGCAGCAGGCCGCTATCCCGCACGTACACCTTGGGCGACTTCACCTGCCGTTTGCCCAGGTTCTCAAACCATGGCGGCAACTGGCGGACCATGAAGACGCCGGCCATCAGGTCGAGATAGCGGCGCACGGTAGATTCGTTTACGGCCAGGGCGCGGGCTAACTCCGCTGCGTTCCAGATCTGGCCGTGGTAGTGAGCCACCATGTTCCAGAATCGCCGCAAGGCAACCGCTGGAATTTCGATGCCCAGTTGCGGAATGTCGCGTTCAAGAAAGGTCTGAAGAAATTGCCGCCGCCAGTTCACCGAGTCTGATTCTCTTCGTGGGACGTAAGCCAGAGGAAAGCCGCCGCGCAACCAGTGGCGGCCTTGGGCGGAGGCTCCCAGGTCGGAGAGTCGAAAGCCTTCCAGCGGGACAGTTTCGAGTCTTCCAGCAAGAGATTCCGACGATTGCCTCAGCAGGTCCGGCGACGCGCTGCCTAGGATAAGAAACCGCGCGGGCAGCGGCGAACGGTCCGCCAGCACGCGCAACAGAGGAAAAAGGTCGGGCCGGTGCTGAACCTCGTCGATCACCACTAGTTTCTTCAGTGGCCGCAGGGCAAGATCCGGTTCGCTCAGCCGGGCCAGGCTTTGCGGATCTTCCAGGTCAAAATAGTTGAGAGAAGTGGGCGGGACAAACTGCCGCGCCAGCGTCGTCTTGCCGCACTGCCGCGGCCCCAGCAGGGCAACCACGCGGCTGCGCCGCAGGGCGGCGCGAACCAGGGCAATATCGGTATTGCGGTGAATCACCACCCCGAAATACTACCATGAATATCCCGCTTTGTGTGCGGGATTTTCATGGTACTAGTTTAAAAGGAAAATACTGAGATTCGATGGGACCTTAGCCCAATAGCTGTTCCAACTCCTTTTCGTCGATTACCTTTACCTTGAGTTCCTTCGCCTTGTCCAGTTTCGATCCCGCGTCCGTTCCCGCCACCACGTAATCCGTCTTCTTGCTCACCGAACCGGTAACCTTCCCTCCAGCATCTTCAATCATCTTCTTGGCCTCATCGCGAGTGAAATGTGCGAGCGTCCCGGTCAGTACAAATGTTTTCCCGGCAAGCTTTGTCCCGCGCTGCTTCTTCTCGCCAGTAAGCCTCAGCTCCGCTTTGCGCAGCCGTTTAATCAAGTCCTGATTCGCCGGGATCGCAAAGAACTCCACGATGCTCTCGGCGATGCGCGGGCCGACTTCGTTTACATCCTGCAACTCTTCGAGGCTGGCGTTCCCGAGCGCCTCCATCGATCCAAAATGCTCGGCCAGAAACTGCGCCGTGCGTTCGCCAACCATTCGAATGCCGAGCCCGTAGATCACCCGCTCCAGCGGCAGCTTCTTCGAATTCTCGATCTCGTCCAGAATGTTCTGCGCCGACTTGTCGCCCATGCGCTCCAGGCTGAGCAGCTTGTCCTTCGTCAGCCTGTAGATGTCGGCGACATTCTTCACCAGCCCGCGCTCGGTAAGCTGGTTGACCAGCGCATCGCCCATCCCGTCGATATTCATCACGCCGCGCGATGCAAAATGCAGAATGGTCTCGCGCAGTTTCGCCGGACAATTCGCGTTAACGCAGCGGTAGTCAACCTCGCCCTCGGTGCGCACCACCTTGGTCCCGCAGACGGGACATTTCGCGGGCACCTCGATGGGATCAGGCCGCCCGGCGAGCACCGCAACCTGCTCTTCCTTTAGCGAGCGGGTAACCCTGCCATCGCTGCCATCAATGACCCTAACCACCTTCGGGATGACATCTCCGGCGCGTTCCACCTCGATGAGATCTCCGATCTTCACTGCCAGGCGATCGATCTCGTCCATGTTGTGAAGCGTTGCGTTGCGGACCGTTGTGCCGCCGATCAGGACGGGGGCCAGTTCGGCGACTGGCGTGAGTTTGCCCGTGCGGCCCACTTGCCACCCGACATTTCTGAGCACCGTTACTCCGGCCCGCGCCGCATACTTGTAAGCAATCGCCCAGCGCGGAGCCTTGCCCGTGAACCCGAGTTCGTCCTGCAATGCAGTCCGATCCACTTTCACCACAATGCCGTCAATCTCGTATGCCAGTGACTCGCGTTTCCCGGCCCACTCCTGGATGAATGCCCAAACCTCTTCCATGCTGTGAACAAGCCTGCGATTCCGATTGACCTTGAACCCAGCGGCCTCGATCGCGTCCAGCGTCTTCCAGTGGCGATCAAAAAAAGTGCGGCCATGATCGAGCAGGATATAAGGAAAAAAATCCATTCGACGTTCCGCCGTAACGTTTGCATCCAACTGGCGCACCGTGCCGGCGGTGAAGTTGCGCGGATTGGCAAATGTCGCGAGGCCGTTGCGTTCACGCTCCTCATTCACTTTCCGAAACGCCGCCGTAGGCATCAGCAACTCGCCCCGCACCTCAAAGTCGGCAGGGATGCCGGCCTTTTCCAGTTTGTCTTTTGGAATCGAAAGCGGTACCGAACGCACGGTGCGCACGTTCAGCGTTACATCCTCTCCCACACTTCCGTCGCCCCGGGTAATTCCGCGAACCAGTTTCCCGTCTTGATAAATCAGCGCCAACGACATGCCATCGAGCTTCAGTTCGCAAACGTAGTCCACCTGAGTCCGGCCGCTAAGTTCGTGCACGCGGCGTTCCCAGGCCCGCAAGTCCTCTTCGTTGTAAGTGTTGTCAAGCGACAGCATCGGCGAAGAGTGCGGCACCTTAACGAAGCCTTCCCGCGGCTTGCCGCCAACGCGCTGCGTAGGAGAATCGGGTGTCACCAGATCCGGATGCTCCACCTCCAGATCTTTCAACTGCTGCATCAGCTTGTCGAACTCGGCGTCGCTGATCTCAGGATGGTCGAGAACGTAATACAGGTATTCGTGGTGGCGGATCTTCTCACGCAGCAATTCGATCTTCTTTTCGAGGTCTTTGCTTGCGGCAGGCATCGCACCAAAGATTATAGGCGGGAACGACTCTAACGTCTTCGCCCGGATTACGCGGATCTCCACGGAAAAGGCAAACATCTTGCTTTGATCCGTGGAAATCCGCGAGAATCCGTGGCGACGGAATTCAGCTTTCTTGATTCAGAGATTTTCCCGGGCAGTTCAGACCAGATCGTCCAGCTTCAGCGCCTGAGCCCCACCCTTCCACGATGCCTCAAACTGCTTCTGCACGAAACCAGCGTCATACCCGCGTTTCTGCTGCAGCAAACTCTGATGCAGGCCCCACAGCGATCGCGGATTCCGCAGATTCCGCTCCAGGTCCTCGCGAAACACTTTCTCCGCGCCGGCTGCATCCCCACTCATCAGCACAGCGGCCCCCAGCGATTCGCGCACCGGGAAAAACCAGTCGGCGGGCTCGCCATACTTGAGCGTGTCCTGAATGGCAACCGCCTCGCGCAACATTACAATCGCGCCGCTGTTGTCTTTCTTCGCCACCGCAAGTTTCGCCCCTAGAACATTCTTGGCGATCTTCAGAATGTCCTTGGCCTTGTTGTTGATCGGCATCTGGAAGATCACATCGGGAGGCGTGGCTGTTTCGGCATCGGAAACGATCTTGTACTCGGCCTCAGCGTCCGTCACTTTGCCGGTGCCCGCCAGGGCCATCCCGCGTCCGAAGTGCCAGAACACAGTAGCGGTCTTCATCGCGGCATCGGGTTGAGGCATCTTCAGAATTTCATTCCAATGATGGAAGCGAATCTCCACTGCCATCGGAATCGTCATAAAGCCTTCGAGTGGCGGCATTTGTTTTATGTGCGGTCCCACATTTGCCGTCAGCAGGTCGGCATTCTTCCTCGACTCGGCATAATTGCCGTTCATTGCGGCGCACATCGCGATGAAGTGCAGGTTGTGGCTGTAATACATCATGGGATAGATGCCCTGCGCTCCGGTCGCCTTGATGTAGGCGCGGTCAACTTCCGCCGCTTTCTCGTTGGTTTTCACAGCGGCTTCGTAGTCGCCGGTGCGAATGTAAACATGCGCCGGCATGTGCACGATGTGTCCCGCGGCGGGCGCTAGCGCGGCCAGCTTATTCGCTCCGGCCAAGGCGCGCTCGGGATAGGGCGATGCCTCCACTGTATGGATGTAGTAGTGAATCGCGCCCAGATGATTAGGGTCGCGCTTCATCACCGACTCCAGCGTAGACACGATCTCGTCTGTGCCGGCCTCCGGCGTGCCGTGAACATGCCACAACCCCCACGGATGCAGATTCATGCCCGCCTCGGCAAAAAGTGTGGCCGCATCCAGATCGTCAGGAAATTCGTCGACCACATGCCGCATGGCGTCGCGATAGTCTTCGGCAGCTTTCTTCAAATCAGAATTCGGATCCGCCGGAAAGCGCTTGGCCAGCGCCTGGATGTAGGCTTGATCGCTGGGTGAAGCGCCGGCGGACAGATCGACAGCCTTCTGCACGGCGTCGTGCGCCTGCTTGTAGCGGTCGGGATCGGCGGGATCGTTATAGTTCGGTCCCACCGCTTCGGCAACGCCCCAGTACGCCATTGCGAACTTGGTATCGAGTTCTGCGGCATGCCGGAACGACCGCGCCGCTTCATCGTGATTGAAAGCGTAGATAAAGCGCAGGCCCTGATCGAAGAACTGCTGCGCCTGCGGGTTCTTCGTAGAAACAGGATGATGAAGGTCGCCGAGACCGGTTACCAACGTGACAGAATGCGCCTGAGCGCGATGCGGCTGAGCATGCGAGGAATGGTCCTGGGCCGCGGCACCCAGACAAAAAAGCACTCCACAGAGAACGTGCGCCAGAGTTTTCATCTGGTCAATCCTCCTGATTTCGAAACTATAGGGGCGGTCAAAGAAAAGACACAGAGACACGCGCCCTTTCCCGAGCGGCAACAGCTTATTCCAAACTGAGACTCCTTGCCAAGTACGTTGCGGGCCGCGAACAAAGCGACTCAGGTACAATCCAGCTTCGATCCCACCATGCGTAAGGCGGCTTTGCTCTACAACCCCGACTCCGGCGGCAGCCGCACGCGGCGCGAGGCCGAGTTGCAATCTGTGCTGACGTTGCTCCGCGGCGCAAACGTCGAGGCGTATCTAGTTCTCACCGACTCCCGCGCTCACGCAGAGGAGAAGGCGCGCCAGGCCATCCTGGCCGGCTGCGACACCGTCTTTGCCTGCGGCGGCGACGGCACCATCCACAACATCATCCAAGTGTTGGCGAACACCCGCGTTGCACTTGCGATTCTGCCCATGGGCACGGCTAACGCATTGGCCCACGACCTCGGTCTGCCCATGAATATTGCCGAAGCGGCGCAGGCAGCTCTGCATGCCGCGCCTCGCAGGGTTGCGCTGGGCCGCATCCAGTATCTGGATCTCGAGGGCAAACCCGGCACGCGTTTCTTCATCGTTGCGGCCGGCGCTGGAGTGGATGCACACCTCTTCTACAAGCTCCACACCGGAGCCAAGCAGCGCATCGGCATGGCAGCTTATTACGCAAAAGCGTGGCATCTGTGGTTCACGCATCCCATGACCCGCTTTCAGATTGAATTCGCCGAGACCGGCCTAGGTCAACCCCGCCGAGCCGAGGTCACGGAGTTGATGGCCGTCCGTATCCGAAATTTTGGCGGCGTACTGCGAGAGTTGGCTCCCGGCGCCTCTCTCGACCGCGACGATGTACGGCTGGTCTTCTGCCGCACGGCGAGCCGCCTCGCGTATCTTCTCTACGTCACGCGCGGGCTGTTGCGGCGCAGTTGGAAGGTCCCCGGCATTGATCTGGCATACAGCGGGCAAGTTTCGTGTCAGTATCGGCCTGCGTCTTCTTCCGTACGCCATGCGCCGCCCGCGCAGCCCAAGGTTTACGTCGAGGCTGATGGCGAACTGGTTGGCACACTGCCCGCGGAAATCACCATCGCGCCGGATGCATTGACGCTCTTAGTGTCGCCCCGCCGTTAAGCTCTTTTGATTCTATATGAGGAGATTCGTATCAGGGCACGGCTTCAGCCGTGCCGACCGACGCCGAAAACGGAATGGGCTTCAGCCCCTGCGCCTGAAGGCGCACTACAAAAGTACGCGCGTCCGGCACGGCTGAAGCCGTGCCCTGATACGAACCCTCGGGGCGGGCTTATTGAGCAGTGGCAATTCCCCTGACGCCCAAATAGAATCCTTAGACCTTGGAACCGATCACTCATTTCCTGACGGGCGCGTGCATGGGCCGCGCCGGACTCAATCGCAAGACCGCGCTGGCCACGCTCACACTCACGCTGGCCGCGGAGGCTCCCGATCTGGATGTCCTCAGCCGGTTCGGCGGACCGGCCTTCGGTTTCGCTCATCATCGCGGCTTCACGCATTCTTTCCTCGGAGTTCCGCTCGACGCTGCCGTGGTGCTAGGCTTCGTCTATGTGGTCTGGCGTTTACGCGGACGCAAATTGAAAGATCCCAACCTGCCGCCGCGCTGGGGACTGCTCTTTTTCTATGCCTGCCTCGCCGGCCTCAGTCACATCCTGCTCGACTTCACGAATAATTACGGGATCCGCCCTTTCTGGCCGTTTTCCGAGAAGTGGTACTCCTGGGACATCGTATTCATCTTCGAGCCGGTCATGTTCGGCTTTCTGCTGCTCGGATTAATCGTTCCGTCTCTCTTCTCGCTGATTGATAGGGAAATCGGTGCGCGCCATCGTGGTCCGAGAGGCCGGCTTGCTGCCGCACTCGCGCTGGTGGGCGTGGTGCTGTTGTGGGGCGTGCGCGACTTCGAGCATCGCCGCGCGGTCAGCGCCCTGGCTGCCCGTACCTACCAGGATGCTGATCCGCAGCGCGTTTCCGCCTATCCCACCATGACCGATCCATTCCACTGGTACGGCGTGGTGGAGACAACAAATTTCTTTGCTCTGGCTCCAGTGGATTCTCTGGGCCCGGAAGTTGATCCCGAAGGCCGCCTGCAAATCCGCTACAAGCCTGAGGAAACTCCGATCACGTTGGCCGCCAAGAAGTCTTATCTCGGACGCGTCTACCTGGACTGGGCGCAGTATCCAATTACCGAAACGCAGACACTCGACGCGCCCCCAGGCGGATACATCGTGGAGTTCGAAGACTTGCGCTTCGCGCGGTTGCCCAGCCTGCTGAACCGTCCCGGTGAGCAGAGCAAGCCGCTCAGCGCACGCGTTCAACTAGACAAAAAGCTGCACCCAGTCGCCGACATCTTCGGCTCCGGCAAGAATCAAAAAGGTTTTCCGGAGCCAGATTGAGTATGGAAGCGGATGTGCCCAGCCCGCACCCTCAAACTGTTTCCAAAAACTGCGGGATATCATCGTCGTTACACATACTCCCGTTCCGCCCGCCGAATCTCCCGGTACCGCTCGAACACTTTCTTCGCACTCTCCAAGCCCAGCACTGAGCGGATTGAGCTTCCGCGAAAGGTGTGGCCCAGCATTTTCCAGCCGGTCGTCAAAACAAACTTCGGATCATGCTTCAGCGCGACGGGGATGTGGTGAACCTTCATCCAGCGCTCGGCCTTCCAGCGCAGAAATTCCACTTCTTCTGCCGGCAAGTGCTCGGTGCGGACCACGGCCGTTGTGCCATCGTATTCTTCGAGCCGCTCGTTGATGATTAAGCCCTGATCGCGGAAGTCTTTCGTCATGGGCGTGCGGGGATAAGGCGTGGGATGCTGAATGTAGGGCCAATCCACGTAGCGGCGGGCGAATTCGAGGTTGGCTTCGATCGACTCGCGCGTGTCGCCGGGGCTGCCCACAATCAATCCCCCGACGACCAGCATCTGGTTACGGTGGATGTAATCGATGGCTTTAAGCGTGGCGTTGCCGATGTTTTGGCCGTTGGTGCGCTCCGTGTTCTTGGCGGAAGCCTTCAGGAATTGCAAATCGTTCTCGAGGATGTTTTCGATGCCGAGAAACACGTAGCGGAATCCGGCGCGGCGCATCAGCGGGGCAAGGGTCTCTCCGTGGTTGGCGATGGCCGATGTCATCGCTTGCACGAAGTAGTCGATCTTGTGCAGGCCTGCGGCGATGATGGCTTCGCACAACGCCTCGTAGCGCTTCACGTTCAGCGTGATGTTGTCGTCGACCAGAAAAATGGTTCGAGCGCCGTGATCGTAGGCGTCACGAATGTCCGCCAGCACGCGATCGAAAGAGTACGTATGGAAGTTGCGCCCGCGCATCTCGATGATCGAGCAGAAAGTACAATCGAAGGTGCAGCCGCGCGAGGTCTCGATCACATCCACCTGCCGGCCCAGCAGGGTGTAGCCCTTGAGCACGCGCGCGTCGCGCTTCGGCAGACGGATTTCTTTGTCTTCGAGCCGGTGCGGCGGACGGGCGGGGTTGTGTACCCAACCATCGCCGTTCCGCCACGAGAGACCGCTGATCGCATCTACCCCTAAGCCTCGCTCGAGCGCCCGCAACAGTTCGCGGAAGGTGACTTCGCCCTCGCTGCGCACCAGATAATCAACGCCCATATTCTCGTAAGCCTCGGGCGCAAGGCTGGGATCGTATCCGCCCACGACGACCTTCACTCCCGGCCGCAGAGCGCGCACCAGGTCGATGATGCGGCCGGCAGTCCGGCGCTGAAACGTCATGATGGAGAGTCCGACGACCTCTGGGTTAAGCTCGCGAACCAGCCGGGTGACCGTTTCACGAACCTGGCGATGAACCAGAATCAAATCAGCCACGGCCACACGGTGATGCGGATCGACGTTGCCAGCCAGCGACGTGAGCGCACCGTTGGGCATACGGATCGCGACCGGTGGCATGTGTTCGAAGGAATCCGGCATCGATAGCAAGAGGACGTTCATGGGGACGAGTCCTTGACCTCGCAGTTATTCCGCAGGCGCGGGTCGAACTTATTTAGTGAACCCTATTTGGCGAACCCAGTAGCGAGGCGAATGGTCAGATTGTACCCCAGACTTCGGTCAAAGTGCGGTGCAGCGGGGCCGAGGGCAGTCAAGCCGCATTCCGCCCGCGCCGCGTTACAATAGATGTTTCGTGATGAAGCGCGGTTCAGCCTGTATTCATGCGGAGCCGCCGAGGGATGCATGTTCGAAGTGACGGTTGACGATACGTTCGCTGCGGGGCATTACCTGCGCAACTACAAGGGCAAGTGCGAGAATCCGCACGGCCATAACTACAAGATCAGGGTGACGCTCGCCGGCGAAGAGTTGGATAAGGCAGGGCTGCTGCTCGATTTCAAGGACCTGCGCGAGGTCATGAAACACGTCATCGAGCGGCTCGATCACCAGATGATCAACGACATTGAGCCGTTTACGGTGATCAATCCGTCGGCAGAGAATTTGGCCAAGTATTTTTACGACGAATCGAACGCAAGATTGAAGAGCGTGACGGATGGACGTGTTCGAGTAAAAGACGTAACGGTTTTTGAGACCGACACAACGACAGCGAAGTACAGCGAATAAAACGGTTGCCAGCCGCCGGTTGCCAGCTGCCAGTCATACGATGCCGAGAAGGGATCAAGATGGGACGATCCTATAAGGACTTGGTCGCTTGGCAAAAAGCGATGGATCTGGTCACCGCTACCTATCGAGCGACGGCCGGGTTTCCGAAGGACGAGCTTTTCGGGCTCACTTCTCAGTTGCGTCGGGCGGCTGTTTCGATTCCGAGCAATATTGCCGAGGGACAAGGCCGCCTGTCAGAGAAGGAGTTCAGATATTTTCTGGGACAAGCCAGAGGTTCCCTGATGGAAGTCGAAACTCAGCTGCAAATTGCCGAAAATCTCGGCTATTTAGAAAAGGAAAAAACGAGTTTGCTGTTGCAATCGTGCGCTGAAGTAGGGCGCATTCTAAACGGGCTACTGGCCTCAGTCTCAAAACAGGTGGAGTCGTAGAAACCGGCAACTGGAAGCTGGCGGCTGGCAACTGGTTCAATGCAAATAACCGAAATCTACAAATCGCTGCAGGGTGAGTCAACGCACGCAGGCCTCCCGTGTGTCTTTGTGCGGCTGACGGGATGTAATCTGCGCTGCTCCTGGTGCGATAGCGAGTACACGTTTCAGGGCGGTCGCAAAATGGATACCGAAGCCGTGCTGGACGAGGTGATGCGGCTTAGCCCGGACGGAGGCCTGGTCGAGATCACCGGCGGCGAACCCATGCTGCAGGAGCGCGAACTGGTGCCGCTCATGCGGCAGTTGCTTGCCGGCGGCCATCGCGTGCTGCTCGAGACCAGCGGAGAGCGGCCCCTGGAGCGGGTTCCGGCAGGCGTCATCAAGATCGTGGATGTGAAGTGCCCGAATTCCGGCGAAGTGGGCACGTTTCACCTGGAGAATCTCGAAACCCTGACCGCGCACGATGAAGTCAAGTTCGTGCTGAGCGGGCGCGTGGATTACGAATTCGCCCGCGATTTCACCATCCGCCATCGTCTGGCCGCGCGCGTGAACGCGGTGCTGTTCTCGCCGGCTTTCCGCAAGGACGCCACCGGAGCGCGCGACAGTTCGCATTGCCTGCTCGATCCGCAGGAACTCGCCGAGTGGATGCTCGCCGATAACCTCCCTGCGCGGCTGAGCCTGCAATTGCACAAGTTCATCTGGGACCCGGCGGTGAAAGGGGTTTGAAGAAATTGCTGATTGCTGATTGTGATTGCTGATTGAAAACCTGATCCCGCAGCACCGTTTAATTCGCAATCATCAATCAACAATTGCCTTAACGCATGTCCCATCCTACCAAGCCCCGCGCAGTCGTTCTGCTCAGCGGTGGAATGGATTCCTGCGTGTGCGCAGCCCTGGCCGCCCGCGACCACGATGCTGCAGCGTTGCACGTTAGCTACGGGCAGCGCACCGAAGAGCGCGAGCGGCAATCCTTTCTGGCTATCTCCCAGTACCTGAACATCCAGGAGAAACTCCTGGTGCGCAACGAGGCGCTGCGCGCTATCGGCGGTTCGGCCCTGACCGACGAAAATATTCCCGTGCCCACGAGGCAAGCGGTTGGCCACGACATTCCAGTAACCTATGTGCCCTTTCGCAACGCCCACTTCCTCGCTGTAGCCGTAAGCTGGGCTGAGATGCTGGGGGCGCAAAAGATTTACATCGGTGCCGTAGAACAAGACAGTTCCGGCTATCCCGATTGCCGGCCAGCGTACTATGAAGCATTCAACCAGGTGATCAAAGTGGGGACGAAAGAAGGAACCATCGAAATCGTCACCCCGCTCATCCGCCTGCGCAAGGCCGAAATTGTGCGGCTGGGCCTTGAATTAGGCGCGCCATTCCATTTAACTTGGTCATGCTACAGCCGACAGGATCAGGCGTGCGGCGTTTGCGATAGCTGCGTGCTGCGGCTGCGGGCCTTTGCCGCCGCTGGAGCCAGAGATCCGATTCCGTACGCAGAGAAATAATTTGGTTGGTTTTGTGATTGTTGATTGTCGATTGAAAAACTGAAGCCGCAACCGACGGTTTTTTAATCAACAATTAGCAATCATCAATCAGAAATTGCAGTCGCGCCGGGAGGCCATCATGAAAAAGCATTTTGCAGTGCTCGTTCTTATTCTGTTAATGCTGGGACTGTGCGTGCCTCCAGTTTTTTCGCAGGCTTCAAGCGTCAAGGGCGTGTGCAAGGATACCGACGGCAAGCCTCTCGCCGGAGCGGTGGTGGTTTACGCCAACCAGGATACCGGCCAGAAATACGTCATGCCCCCCGCCAACAAGAAGGGTGAGTATTTCTCTCTTGGGGTCGCTACCGGCAACTATAACGTCACGCTCTACCGAAATGCTGACGACGAGAAAGCCAACAAGGAGCTATTCCACTTCAATAAGTTTCCCGTCAAGGCGGAAGAAAACACTCTCGACTTTGATTTGAAGAAGATGGCGGACGAACAGGCCAAGAGCATGCCGCCGGAACAAGCCAAGACGCAGGAGTCGAACGAGAAAATAAAGAAGGAAAATATCACCATTAAGGCGCTGAACGAAAAAATCGTGGCCGCAAACACGGCCATGAAAGCCGGAGATTTCGATACCGCGATGAGCACCATGACCGAAGCCACGCAGATTGATCCGACGCGCGATGTGCTCTGGGCTCTGCTCGCCGATGCCTATCGCGGTTCGGCGTTAAAGCAGACCGACCCTGCGGAGAAGGCGAAGCGTTTGCAGGAAGCCGTTGACGACTACCAGAAAGCGATTGAGATCAAGCAGAAGATCCTGGACACCGCACCCGTCAAAGATCCGGTTGAGGTCAAGCGGCTCGCCGGCTATTACAACAACCTGGGAGAGGCGCTGGGCAAGAGTGGCAAGGTCAATGAGGCCTTGAAAGCCTATGCCCAGGCGGCACAGGTGAACCCAGAAGGCGCAGCGGGATATTACTTCAACGCTGGCGCGGTGTTGACCAATATCGGCAAGGTCGATGACGCCAACGCGGCCTTCGACAAAGCCATCGCAGCCGATCCCACCAGGGCCGAAGCCTATTACCAGAAGGGCGTGAACCTTATGGGCAAAGAAACCCTGCAAGGCGACAAAGCCATCCCAGCCCCTGGAACGGTTGAGGCCTTCCAGAAGTATCTTCAACTCGCGCCCAACGGACCCAACGCTCAGAACGCCAAGGACATGCTGGCCAGCTTTGGGGTTGCCGTGCAAACCAGCCTTGGTACGAAAAAGAAGAAGTAGCGCCAGTAAACCAGGTAGCGCCGGCAGCCTGCCCTGAGCGAAGTCGAAGGGTCTCGCCGGCTGTCGAGCGGGCGTCGCGCCCGCTCAGACCGGATCATCACAACGGCTTCCACGTTACGAAGGACTATGTCCTAAATGTCTCTGCATCTCTCATGTAAGCGCGGTAAAGTGTAGTCACTAGGTTAACTCCGGTTTGTTTGGTTCTCCTTTCTGTGGTGCGTGCAATTCCCTAAGCTTTTCAGTAGGTTCGCGAAGAGGATGGAATGGCAGCACCTGGTACAGCCGCAATTTCAGTTGCTTTGGAAGGCTATTCCGGCGGTGGCAAAGTAGCAACGCCCGCTTTGCTGGGTGCGATGCTGCGCGCCGCCGACAAAATCAGCGATCTCGTCTTCTCTCCCGGACGGCCTCCCCAGGTGCAGGTTCACGGCCAGCTCATTCCCGTTCAGGTAGCGGGATTGGCCACGCTTACTCCCGATGACACCCGCCATATTGCCGTCGATCTGATCGGAGAGAACAAGCAGGCGATCGCAACTCTGCGCGAACACGGCTCCTGCGATATCTCGTTTGGACTGGCCGGAGTGGCGCGCTTTCGCGTGAACGTCTTCATCCAGCGTGGCAGTTGCGCGGTTGTGATGCGCGTGATTCCCACCGCCATTCCTGATTTTGCTTCGCTCCGTTTGCCCTCACACCTCGCCGATGTCGCCAACCTGCGCGATGGAATCGTTCTGGTGACTGGGCCTGCCGGATCGGGCAAGTCGTCCACGCTGGCCGTGCTGCTCGATTGCATCAATCGCGAAAAGAACTACCACATCATCACCATTGAAGATCCCATCGAGTTCCTGCACAACCACAAAAGCTCGACCATCCATCAGCGCGAACTTCACAGCGACACGCCCAGCTTCGCGCACGCCCTGCGCTCCGCTCTGCGGCAGGCGCCAAAAGTGATTTTGGTCGGCGAGATGCGCGACCGCGAAACCATCGAGAGTGTTCTCGAAGCGGCCGAGACCGGCCACCTGGTGCTCTCCAGCCTGAATACCATGGACGCTCCTAAGACGGTCGAACGCATTGTCAGCTCGTTCTCGCCCGGTGAACAGCAAGCTGTGCGCGAGCGCTTCGCCAAATCCTTCCGCTACATCGTCTGCCAGCGCCTCTTGCCCAAGACCGATCGCAGCGGCCGCATCCCTGTTGCTGAAATTCTGAAAGCCAATGCCCGCACCCGCGAGTGCATCGAAAAAGGCGAGCGCGACGGCAAGACCCTGCTCGACGCCATGAAGGCCGGCGCCTCCGAAGGCATGCAACACTTCGACGGCGAAATCGCCCACCTAGTCCGCGACCGCGTAGTCGACCTCGAAACCGGCCTCTCGTATGCCAGCAACGCTACCGTGCTAGGCCAGGAACTGGTTAGGTAGCGTGTGAACCGACAAGCTCGCGTGTGGGGACAGCCGCCCCCGGTTGTCCGGCGGCCCAGGTGTATCGGGCCGCAGCGGGCTCGGGAAGGGCACGGCTTCAGCCGCGCCGGAGCGAGGTCCGTATCAGGGCATCGCTTCAGCGATGCCGTAACCGCCAAAGCGTGGAAGAGCGGCGCTTCAGCACGAAAGCGCGAGGTGGAGCAGGCCTTCCAGGCCTGCGTCAAAGATGCGAGAAAATCAGGGGGCTTCAGCCGCTGAGGTACGTGGTTGCCGTATGCTAATTCCTTAGCATTTTGCGAGAAGCTGGGACCCCTTCCGATATCATCTTCACATGCTGGCACCGCCAACCCAATCCCTGGTCCTGACCTTTGAAGAAGCCCGCCGCACCGTCGAAGACCATGCTGCGCACATCTCGCGAGGCGGCGACGAAACCGTTTCCCTGCTGCAATCCGCCGGCCGAGTTCTTGCCGAGCCCATCACTGCCGACCGCGACCTCCCTCCCTTTCCACGATCCACGCGCGATGGCTACGCCGTGTGCGCCGCCGATCTGACAACGCTTCCGGCCGGGCTGAAGGTAATTGGAGAAATCAAAGCAGGCCCCAGCGAAGCTCCATCCGCGCTGAATCAGGGCGAAGCGTATTCCATCATGACGGGCGCGCCAGTCCCCCAAGGCGCGGACGCCGTCGTCATGGTGGAATACACGTCGCTGCGAGCAGACTCTGTCGAAATAACAAAGGGCGTCACATCAGGAGAAAACATTGTCGCTCAGGGAGCCGAGGCCAAACGCGGCAGCCTGCTGCTCGGCCGGGGCACACGGCTCAGCGAAGCTGACATCGCAGTCGCAGCCTCGGTCGGCAAGTCGCAGCTGCAAGTATTTGTTCTTCCGCGTGTAGCCGTGCTCACCACCGGCGACGAGATCGTTGACATCGATGCCAAACCCGGCCCCACGCAGATTCGCAACTCCAACACCTCTTCGCTGGCGGTACAGATTCAGAAAGCCGGCGGCGAACCCGTGCTCTTGCCCATTGCTCCCGACGAACCACGCCGCCTGCGCCAACTGATCGAGGAAGGTCTGCAATCGGACTTGCTGATCGTGACCGGCGGCGTCTCCATGGGACGCTACGACCTGGTCGAACAGGTGCTAGCCGACCTGCAAGCCGAGTTCTTCTTCACCGGAGCAAAAATTCAACCCGGAAGGCCGGTAGTATTCGGGCGAGTCCCGTGTGGCGCGGGCACTCTTGCCCGCGGGGCTTCAGCCCCGGTAGTTCAAAAAGACTCGCATAAGTATTTCTTCGGCCTCCCCGGCAATCCGATCTCGACCATGGTCACCTTCGAACTCTTCGCCAGACCCATGCTCGAAGCATTGTCGGGAATGCCTCCTCGCCCGCTACACTTCCTACACGCCCGCCTGAAGTCCGATATCCGCGTCAAGACCGGCCTGACGAGATTCCTCCCCGCAATCCTTTCGGGGAAGTACCAAGACTCCCACGTCGAGCCCGTACCGTGGCAGGGATCAGGCGACATCGCCGCGCGCGCGCGTGCGAATTGCTACATCGTAGTCCCGCCGGATCGCGAGCGAATCCCAGCCGGCGAATGGATAGCCGTGATGCTTCACTAACACGTGGTAGAGACGTAGCTGGCTACGTCTCGCATGAAGTGCAACCGCCGCTAGCCTGTGTCCATGAGCCCATCCCATGTAAGATAGAACTTCTGCATGGCGAAAAAGCTTTCCCACTACGACGCAGCTGGCCGCGCCCGTATGGTAGATGTCTCGGGTAAAGTCCCAACGCGGCGCGAAGCCGAAGCCAGCGCCTTCGTGCGCATGCCGCCGGCCGTGATGAAAGCGTTGCCCAAGAATCCCAAAGGCGACCCATTCGAAGTTGCGCGTCTGGCCGGAATCATGGCCGCTAAGCGCACCTCGGAGTTGATCCCCTTGTGCCACGCCCTGCCGCTCTCGCACGTTGATGTCGAGATGAGCCTGTGCGAGAATGGCGTCGCCATCACGACGAAAGTCGCAACCACCGCAGAAACCGGGGTCGAAATGGAAGCCCTGGTAGCAGCCGGCATTTCCGCGCTGACAGTCTTTGACATGATCAAGGGACTGGATAAGGGCATTGAGATTCGCGACATTGTGTTGGAGCGCAAGAGTGGCGGAAAGAGCGGAGAGTACCGGCGGGTGAAGAAGTAACGATTCGAATTGATTCCATGGCAGACAACGTCAAGCTGCTGCTAGTCGACGATAACGAGATGGTGCTGGGGATGCTGCAGCATGCGCTGGCTCCGTTTGCGCGGGTTGTGGCGGCGGGCGATGCCGCCGACGCTTTGCTGAAGGCTGTGGACGATCCTCCGGAGCTGGTGGTTTGCGATTACCGGATGCCGGGGATGGATGGGCGGCAGTTGGTTGAAAGGCTGAAGTCGCGGCCGGCTACGGCTAACTTCTCCGCGATCTTGATGGCTAGCCGGGCGGATATTGATGAACGTCTATCTCCGCAGGATGCGGCCGACGACTACATTGCCAAGCCTTTCTTCCTGAAAGAGGCTACGCGGCGTATCAAGCGGACCGTGGACCGCATTGCACTGGAGAAGATGGCGAAGACCGCTCCCTCAGACGGCGTGGTGCGGGGGAACCTCTCGCAGATGAATGTGATTGACCTGATGCAGTCGCTGGAAATGGGCCGCAAGAGTTGCCAGCTCAAGCTCAACAATGAAGGGGATAAGTGCGAAGTATTTTTTGCCGAGGGTCAGGTCAAGCACGCTACCTACGGGTCTTTGTTAGGAGATGAGGCTGTCTTCAAAGTACTGCGCTGGACTGGCGGCAACTTCGAACTCAACTTTGAGGGCAAGACCGATCAGGAAACCACGAAGCTCAACACTCAAGGCCTGCTGATGGAGGGCTTGCGGTTGCTTGACGAATCGCAGCGCGATGCCGGCGCGGAGGCTGTTGAAGAGACCGCGAGTGCGAGTGCCGGCGCCGGCGCAGGTGTGACCAGCACGGCCGCGAGCGGCGGTTCTGGCGGCGGGCGGACGGAAGAGGAAGATGATGTCCTCCTCGACAACTGAGGGCTCTGCTTTTACTGCCGCTGTGGTTACGGTCAGCGATTCCTGCGCGCGCGGGGAACGCGTGGATCTTTCGGGGCCTGCGGTTGTCGAGGTTCTGAAGAAGGCTGGCTTTCGCGTTGTGCACACGCAAATCGTGCAGGACGATTCCATGCAAATTCAGAATGCGCTCGTCCATCTGGCGCTGGAAGTGCGCTTCATCGTGACCACGGGCGGGACTGGGATTGCGCTGCGAGATGTCACTTCGGAGGCGACTGAGGCGATTTGCGATCGTCTGATTGATGGCGTGGGTGAGCGCATGCGGCTTGAGGGCGCTAAGAAAACTTCCTTCGCCGCTTTGAGCCGGGGAGTGTGCGGGGTGCGGGAGAAAACTTTGATCTTGAATGTGCCGGGCAGTCCGGGCGGCGCGGTGGAATCTTTGGAGGCTGTGCTGGAGTTGGTGCCTCATGCGCTGAATTTGCTGGATGGGAAGACGGAGCATTCGTGAGTTATGGAAGTGCCCCACTCAAGCCAAAGGACGGCTTGAATGGGCCACCCGCGGACAAGAAAAAACTGCTTGAACATCATCTGTGCAAAGGGTCGGATAGGGATGAGCGTTTCTGCTTGCGCATTTACTTCTTTTGGGACGAAAAGTTGAAGAGGGTCGTTATCGGGTGGTTGCCCGGTCACCTCGACACGCGATCAACGTGATTTCCTGTTGCGGCTGTCGGCGCTTATGCGTCGTCGGCCTTTCTTTCACCCCTTCGGGGTTCGGTTATCTTTACTGGTTTCTACCCACGGCTTGCGCCGTGGGCTGCATTCTTTCGCCGCTTTGCGGCTGAGGACCTAGTCTATGGAAAATGGCGGGTGGCCCACTCAAGCCCGGTTTTGGCTTGAGTGGGGATGTTCACATGTCACAGACTTAGTCCGGCGAACGAGACTAGATTGTCCTCATGCCATGGGGACTAACGCGCTTTCAGCACAGCGGGCAGAGTCATTTCGTCACTTTCTGCTGTTACCATCGCCGCCGTTTGCTTACCACCGACGAAAGCCGACGAATCTTCGAGTCGGCCTTGGAGCGCGTGCGGCGCAGGTTCAGACTTCAGGTTTACGGGTATGTGGTCATGCCGGAGCATGTTCATCTGCTGCTCAGCGAACCGCAATGGGATGCGTTCAGCGGTGGAACCGCCCCACTCAAGCCAAAGGACGGCTTGAATGGGCCACCTGTCCGAACTGCCCCACTCAAGCCAAAGGACGGCTTGAATGGGCCACCTGTCCGAACTGCCCCACTCAAGCCAAAGGACGGCTTGAATGGGCCACCTGTCCGAACTGCCCCACTCAAGCCAAAGGACGGCTTGAATGGGCCACCTGTCCGTCTGCCTGTGCTCAGCGAAACAAAACAGGATACGTTGGCTGATGCGCTGAAGTCGTTGAAGCAAGGAGTATCGCGGCGTTTGATTGGCGATGCGGAGCATTTCTGGCAAAAGCGGTATTACGACCTCAACATTCGAGACTACCCGCAGTTTGTTGAAAAGCTGCGTTACATTCATCGCAATCCGGTGAAGGCTGGGTTGTGCGAACGTCCGGAAGACTGGGAGTGGAGCAGTTTTCGCCACTACGCAACTGGCTATGAGGGACGGGTCGAGATCGAGTCGGAATGGACGGCACGAAAGCGCGAGCGAGCGTCGGGAAAATTGGGTCCGGCGATTCAACTGCCCCACTCAAGCCAAAAGACGGCTTGAATGGGCCACCCATTTCGTGTCTATGGAAAATGGTAGCCGAAGCTTGTCAATAGGCAGGAATTACACGATTGGGGTTATGTAGCTGCAAGCAAAGGGGAAATAAATTTTAGCTTGCAGCGAAAATGGTGCAGTTTTGGGTATAGCGATGTGATATAATAGAATTATAGAGTCGAGAAAAAGAAAGGCGTAGCCCACGGGCTGCGCCTTTTGTGTTTCTGGGCCTGCTGCGGATGGGTGCCGTCCCTAGCGGGACTTGTTCCATTGGGGTGCTGTCTACCCGGCGTTGAAGACGCCGGGCTATTGTCGGCCGTCCCTTCCGGGACTTTGTTCCATAGGGGCGGTGCGTTTGGCCGGCGTTTGAAACGCCGGGCTGTTATCGGCCGTCCCTCCCGGACTCTACCCTGGACTTCTCCTTCCCTTCGGCGACGAGAAGCTCCGGTCGGGATGACAGGACTAACGAAAGAACAACATGAAGTTGGCATTGGAGAAAACTATGAGGCGGCAGGGGAAGAGAGTTTTTGCAAATTTCAAGCAGCGGGGCGAGTGGGCGGAGTTGCTGTTTATGACGGTGGCGGCGGGGCTTGGCTTTACCGTGGCCAAGCCGTGGGGAGACTCGGCACGCTACGATGTGATCGTGGAAAACGAGGGGCGGTTCCTCAGGATACAGGCGAAATCGACGGAGCAGTGGACAGGGAGCTGTTATTTGTGCCAGTTGCTGATGTGCGGCCGTCCGTACACGCCGGAAGAGATCGACTACTACGCCATCTACGTTTTGCCCGAGGATGTGTGGTACATCTTTCCGGCACGGACGCTGGCGGGGATGGGTTCGGTGGCGTTGTCGCCCCATCACAAGGGACACAAGTATGAGCGTTACATGGAAAACTGGTGGCTGCTGACGCGGCACCACTTCCGCCGGGGAGCCAGGACCGTGGTGCCGCCGGAGGACGGCCGGACGAGTTCGAGCGACCAGTTGAGTGCGCGGATTGTGGAGAGGCTGCGGTCGTTGGGTACGCGAAGATAGTCAAAGTCGGGGGGGACGGACAAGAGTGTCCGTCCCACTGGTCGGCGTCTGGCTGCGCTCGACTGGACGGCCGAGGCGGCCCGTCCGCACATTCGTTCGGGATGGCATCCTGCTAGCGGCTGGCTAGGCCGCCGGTGGTTTCGCCGCCGTCCAGGGTGTAGACGTGGCCCGTGGCGTATGCGGCATCGTCTGACGCCAGATAGGCGAACAGGGCTGCTATCTCCTCTGGTTTGGCGTGGCGGCGGAGGGGGATTTTCTGGTTCACTTCTTCTAACATCGCGTCGGTGTATTCGGCGCGCTGCATCGGGGTGAGCACGTAGCCTGGGGCTACGGCGCATACTCGGACTTTCGGTGCCAATTCTAGCGCCATGGATTTGGTTAGCTCGATCACTGCGGCTTTTGTGGCGTTGTAGCCGGCGTAGCAGGGATAGCCCATGACGCCGTTGGTGGAGGCGGTTTGCAGAATCACTCCGGTGCCGCGCTCCATCATGTGGCGGGCGGCGGTTTGGGCTACGTAGAAGACTCCGGTCAGGTTGACGGCGATCACCTTGTCCCACTCTTCGGGAGTGATGTCGAGGAAGTTGTGGCGGATGCTGATGCCGGCGTTGTTGATTAGGACGTCAACTGCTCCCATGGCGCGGACGGCTTCGGCGAAGGCGGCTTCGACCTGCATTAAGTCGGTGACGTCGGCGATGATGGCTTCGGAGATTTTTGGAAGCCGGTGACGGATGGATTCGCAGGCTTTCGCGTCGCGGTCTAGGATGCAGACTTGGGAGCCTTCTTCGAGGAAGCGGGCGGCGGTGGCTGCGCCTATGCCGCTGGCGCCTCCGGTGATCAGGACTCGTTTGGAGTTGAGGCCTTGCATGTATCTTGAGCTTTTAGCTGTTGGCTCTTAGCTCTTAGCTTGCGACCAGTTACGCCTTCGGGCAAGAAGAATTATCAGATCAAATTCTTCAAGGATACGGAATCGGCTTCCTTCTCTTTCGACCCTTCGGGGCTTGTTTCCAATTCAGCCGCTTACCCAGGGCTTGCGCCCTGGGCTGCATTCTTTCGGCGCTTCGCGGCTGAAGCGTGGCCTCGTCCGCCTACATGGCCGGGCCTTCGGGATAGGCTGGAAGGTCCGGCGGGCGGGGTGGGAGCTTTTTGGGATTGGCTTCGATTTGGTGCATGACCTCCTGGATGGCGCGGTCGAGTTGTGCGTCCTTGCCGCGGGCGACGTCATCGGGGCGGTCGTCGACCTCGATGTCGGGAGCTACGCCGCGATTTTCTACCACCCACTTGCTGTTCAAGTCATAGCGTGAGGCTTCGGGACGAGTGATGTAGCCGCCGTCGATGAGGGGGATATCGCCGCGGATGCCGCGGACTCCGCCCCAGGTGCGCTCGCCGATGAGGGGGCCGAGTTTGTAGACTTTGAAAAACATGCTGAAGATGTCGCCATCGGAGGCCGCGTACTGGTTGGTGATGGCGGCCATGTAGCCGTGGAAGACATTGGGGGGCACGGTGCCGCTCTCCGTGTTGCGGTTCGCATCCATACCGGCGAGGATGCGGCGCAGGCGCTCGAAGATGAGCTGATCGACAAAACCTCCGCCGTTGTAGCGGACGTCGATGATGAGTCCTTCTTTGCGAATCTGCGGGAAGAATTGCTTGACGAAGGCGTTGAGGCCGGCATCGCCCATGTCAGGAAGGTAGATGTAGCCGACGCGGCCGTGAGTGGCGGCGGCGACTTTCTTGCGGTTGGTTTCGATCATGTTGAGTTCGCGCAGTTGGTACTCGTCGGAGATGGGTTTGACGGGCACGGTGCGAGCGCCATCCTCAGTCGGTTTGGAGTTCACCGTGATGGCGGTGGTTTGGTTGGCAGTGTTGACGAACAGTTCGTCGGGAGGGTGCGGAGCGCGCAGCGGGCGGCCGTTGACGGCTAAGAGATAGTCGCCTTCCTTGACGTTGACGCCGGTCTCGGTGAGGGGCGAGCGGGTTTCCGGGTTCCAGTTTTCGCCGGGATAAATCTTTTTGAAGCGGTAGATGCCGGTGGCGGAATCGAGGTCGAAATCGACGCCAAGCAGGCCCACGTTGACGGGATGAAGGTCAGGCTGGTCGCCGCCGCCCACGTAAGTGTGGGAGTTGGAGAGCTCGCCGATCACCTCTCCGAGGATATAGGTGAGGTCGTAGCGGTTGGCGGCGTAGGGAACCAGGGGGGCGTATTTGTCGCGGACCGCCTCCCAGTTCACGCCGTTCATGCTGGGCTCGAAGAAAAAGTCGCGCTCCTGACGCCATACCTCGTTGAAAATTTGCTTCCACTCGGCGGGAGGGTCGACTTCCGCGCGCAGGCCACCCAGGTTGAGAGCGCCGTCGCCGGCTTTCTTTGGAGCAGGGTCGGGCTTGGCGTCGATAATGCCGTAGGCACCCTTGGCCTCGTAGAGAACCTTGGAGCCATCGAAGGAGATCGTCCACCTTCCCGTGCCTTCGATCAGCGTTTTCTCTTTGCGCTCTTTGAAGTCGAATACGTGTATGGCGGGTTCTTCGCCCGGGAGTGGGCCGGAGAGGCCTTGCACGGGCTGGGTTGAGTAGTACAGGAAACCCTTGGCTGCTCCCATCGCGGTGATGCTTGCCGGAGGGACTGGAAGAGCTACGATACGGTTCTGAATGCCCTCGAGGTCGATGTGGAAGTTCTTAATAACGTCCTTCCTATCTTTTTCGTCGTGGGCCTTAGCTTCTTCCTTCTTGTGCTCGTCTGATTTCTTTCCTTCCGCTTTCTTGTCCTTGTCCTTTTCAGATTCGGAAGCCGCAGGCGCGGGTTCCTCGCGCTTGATGGAGGTTTCATCGCTCAGAGCGGGAAACGGCGAAGGCGCGTCGGCATGCAAGGTCACGAGGTAGGGGCGCGTGGTCTTGGGATTGGCGAACTCGAAGTCGAAGTTGCCGAGCACTTCGTTGTAATCGCGATCGGAGAGGAAATAGAGATAATTGCCTTCCGGATCGAAGACGGGTCCGTTGCTGTTGACCAGATCGCCCGTGACCGCCGTGATTTTCTTGTCGGCGGTGGAGTAGAGATAGACGACGCTGATGCCGCTCTCGAGTTGCTTGTCGTAGGCGATCCACTTGCTGTCGGGCGACCAGGAGTAGTTCGTGATCTCGTTGTATTTGCCGCGATCCACTTCGACCGGCTCTTTATCGTTGATATCCACGTACCAGAGGCGGAGGTCTTTGTCAGCCCAGGCCAGCTTCTTGCTGTCAGGCGACCACGCGGGAGCGAATTTGAAGCCCTTGTAGCCGCTGGTGATCTGCTGTTCTTTATCCTTGCCCCGCTGCTTTTCCTTTGCCGCCTCTTTGGCGGCGGCTTCTTTGTCTTTCTCTTTCTCGTTGTCCTGCTTTGCTTCTGCTTCCGCTTCCTTGCCCAGTTCGATATTGCCCATGCCGTCCTGAGGAGTGATGTAGATCTCGTCTTCGCCCGTGCGATCGGAGACGAAGGCGATCCAGCGCCCGTCGGGAGACCAGGCGACCTCCTTTTCGCGGATGCCGGGGGTTTGGGTGAGGTTGCGAGTGGCGCCGTCTTTGGCAGGTACGGTGAAAACATCGCCTCGAGCGGCGAAGACGGCGCGCTTGCCGTCCGGGGCGATGTCGATGTCGGTGATGAGCTTGCTTACATTAGCCCAGTGCTTCATCGTTAGATCGCGTTCGCCGGGAAGAGTGATGGTGAGTTTGGTGGGCTTGCGGGTGACCAGGTCGAACAGATAGAGATAGCCGCCGTTTTCGAAGATGATGGCGGAGCCGCCCAGGCTGGGCCACATGACGTCGAAGTCGGTGAAGTGGGTGATCTGCTCGACGCGCTTCGACCCGAGGTCATAGGCATAGAGATTGAGGCGGTGTTCTGATCCCCGGTCAGAGGTGAAGTAGACAGTGTTGCCGTGCCACATGGGAAAGGTATCGGTGTAGTCGGTGTGCGGGATCTGCTGCTCGAAAACATTCTTGCTGATGTCGTAGATGTAGATATCCTGCGCGAGGCCGCCGGTGTAGCGCTTCCAGGTGCGGAAGTTGCGGAAGACGCGGTTGTAGGCGACCTTGCTGCCGTCGGCGTTGAACGAAAGCAGTCCACCTTGATCCATTGGTAGAGGTTCGGGCAGTCCGCCATCCACGGAAACGGTGAACTCGCGTTTGATCCAGCCGTTTGAGGCGTCGCGCCGCGAAAGAAAAACAATGCGTTTGCTGTCCGGCGTCCAGGTAAGAACTTCATTGTGAATACCCATGCGATCGTTGAGCGGACGCGCGCTGCCCTGGTACCAGGTAAGCTGGCGCGGCTGGCCGCCTTCGGCGCTCATGACATAAACGTTGAAGTTGCCGTCGTACTGGCCGGTGAAGGCGATCCACTTGCCGTCGGGCGAGAACTTGGGGAACAGTTCGCGGCCGGGGTGGGTGGTGATGCGGCGTGCGGCGCCACCGCTGGTGGAAGCGAGCCAGATATCTCCTCCATAGACGAAAGCGATTTTGTCTCCCCGCACGTCGGGGAAGCGCATCAGGCGGCCCTCCTGCGATTCCTGGGAAAAGGTGGCGGTGGCACAGAGCAGGACGATTACGGCAATACAACGGCGAACAATATAGCTGCCAATTACGGGCATGATCGCATTCCTCATTTTGTAGAGTAGACAGGCGCGGACGATGCGCTCCGGGCAAACTGTAGATTGTAACAAGTTGCGTGAGCAGCGCGTTGGCGCACACTCCTGCGCCGTTAGTATTGGACGGATATCCTGGCGGTTGGTTAGATGGGTTTGCCGCGGAAGAAGTAGATTAACTCTATGATCAGGATGATGACGACCATCAGTTCAAGGACGAAAGCGCGGCTTTGGTTGAATTCGTTGACCATGAAGCGGTAAAGCTCTTCGGAGGTTTGCAGCTTTTGCTGGACCAGGTCTTTGTAGTCGGGGACGCCGACTTTCGAGGCGGCCAGCTTGTAGAGGCGGGCGGAGAACATGTCGCTTAAGAACTTGATGGCGTTGTCGGCGCGTTCGGTCAACTCGCTCACGTCGAGCAGGACAGTGTGGAGTTTGGATGCGGCGCGAGCGGTACGCCAGCGCGACCAGAGGCCGTGGCCTCCGCGATCGAGGAAAGCGTAGACGCCTTCCAGTTGTTTGGTCAGCAGTTCGTCGTAGTGGCGGAACTCGAGCAGCTGCGAGTTGGCGTACTGGAGGAGTTGGATGGCGGTCTCGGCGCCGATGGCATTGTCGTAGATGAAGGCGGCGTTCCATCCAATTACGGCAAGGTCGTTGGGATAGTAGGAGATGCGTGATTGCAGGATTTCCTGGCGCTCGCCGTCGGAAAGCGGCTGGGCCTCGCCACGCACGACTTGCGAGATGAAATCTCCGCGCGAAGCCAGGAGATCGGCTGCTGTGGGCGAGCCGGCAATCTCGCGCAGGTGAAAGATGAAGTAGTCTTCCTTCAGCCACTCGGTGGTATAGGGCTTGACCAGCGCGGGAGCGGCGCGTTCCAGCTTCTGCTTGACGATGCGGGCGGCGAGGCTCTCGAAGTTGGTGTCCCAAACCCAGCGGCTGGAAAGTTGCACCAGCTTGTCCCAGTCGCCGGAAAAGGGCAGCTCGAAGATCACGCTGACCACGCCGTAGTCGAAGTACTTGATGTCGCCCTGCAGGCGCTCGCCGCTTTCAAGAACGAGGGGTTCGAGGACTTCTTCGACCGGAGGGCGCTGGAAGCGGACGTAGCCGGGTGCTACGTGTTTGAAGCTGGCATCGGCGGTGCGTGCGCCCAGGATTTGGCGGAGCTGGTCGAGGCGAATTTCTTCGCAGACGTCGAACTGGATCAGGACAAGGACCGAGCCGCAGAGGGGTGCATCCTGCGGATTGGCGGCTACTAGGGTGGGCAGGGCCTCGGCGGGGACTTTGCCTACGGCGGGCGCGGTGATTGTGAGTTCACGATCCATGACTTCGGGACAGCACGCAGCGCCTAAAGGCGCGCTGATCAAGCGGGCGTTTGCGGCACGCCTGAAGGCGTGCCCTGATACGAATCTCTATTCTCCCAAAAGGAAAGCAATCTGGCGAGCAGGGAGCGATAGCATCGAGCTATAATTAGAGGTAAAGGCTGTAGAATCAGCGCCTTCTGGATAATCTCCATAAGAGCGCTCCGCCCGCTGCCATGGCCGCTAACCCCAGGCCGGCGCGTTTCATAGACTGAAAGACTTCGGCTTCGCGCTGGCGAGAGCGAGATGACTCGGGATAGGGGCTAGAGGCGGGCGTGGCTTCGCCATTGAGCGCCATCTGCAGGACTTCGGCGAGGTGCAGGGCATGTCGGGGCGAGCATTGCGCGATCTGCTCGCGGCAACTGAAGCCGTCGGCGATGATCAGCCAGTCAGGCGGGGCTTGGCGGACAGCGGGCAGAAGTTCGAGTTCGCCGATGGCTACCGAGATGTCGTATTTGTCCTCTTCGAAGCCGAACGAGCCGGCCATGCCACAGCAGCCAGGGGCCGGGCTTTGGAAATCGACGCCGAGGCGGCGTAGGACGGCCTCTTCGGCGGTCATCTTCATTAGAGATTTGTGGTGGCAGTGGCCGTGGAGGAGCGCGTGGCGATCGAGTCGCGGCAGCGGGAAATTCTTGGCGCTAGTTTCTAAGAATTCGCTTAGCAGGAAAGTCTGGCGCGACAGGGCTTGTGCGCGCTCGTCGTGAGGAAACAGATTGACGAGCTCGTCGCGAAAAACTGCGACGCAACTGGGTTCGAGTCCGACGATGGGAATTCCGGCTTCGATTTCCGGCGAGAGTTCGTCGAGGATCTGAAGCAGCAGCGCCTGGGCGCGGTCGAGCATGCCGTGGTCGTAGAGGGGGCGTCCGCAGCAGAGGTTAGCTTTGGGTACGATGACCCGGAAGCCTGCGGCTTCGAGAACCTCGACTGCTGCTTTCGCGATGTTGGGCTGGAAGTAGTTTGTGAAAGTATCGGGCCAGAGGAGGACCGGCGGTGCAGCCCCTGAAGGGGTATTCGAATTTTGTCTCCTATCGGCATCGCTGAAGCGATGCCCTGATACGAACCAGCTCTTGAAAGTCTGCGGAGCGAAGGCCGGGATGGCACGCTGCTGGGGGATTCCTGCGACTAGTTTTGAAAGGTCGCGCAGAAATGGAAGTTGCGTGGTTAGATTGACCAGGCCGGGCGCATAGGACGCAACCCGCGCCCACAGGTCGATGTTGCCGAACGCGTAGGCGCTGCGCGGGCGCACGCGGCCTTCGTAATAGTGCGACAGGAACTCGGACTTGTAGGTGGCAACGTCGACGCCTACGGGGCAATCGCTTTTGCATCCTTTGCAGGCCAGGCAGAGGTCGAGCGAGTGCTTTACTTCTTCGCTGCGCCAGCCGTCGCGGATAACTCCATCGCGTCGATCTTTGCCTTTGCCCTGAGTCATCTCCCAAAGCAAGTGGGCGCGGCCGCGCGTGGATTGCTCCTCTTCGTGCGTCGCGCGGTAACTGGGGCACATCAGGCCGCCTTCTTCGCGGCGGCACTTGCCTACGCCCACGCAGCGCAGAGTGGCCTCGGCGAGGCTGCCATGGTCAGCGGTGAATTGGAAATTGGTTTTCGGTTCCCAGGGAGCGTAGTCGGGGCCGAGGCGGAGATTTTCGTCGAGTTTGTAAGGCTCGATCAGCTTGCCGGGATTCATCTTCCATTCGGGATCCCAGGCGGACTTGAACTCGCGGAAGGCCTGGATCAGTTCTGGGCCGAACATTCTGGGAAGCAATTCGCCGCGGGATTGGCCGTCGCCGTGTTCGCCCGAAATGGAGCCGCCATAGCTGGCCACCAGGTCGGCCGCCGATTCCATAAACCGGCGGAACTTGGCGATGCCCTCTTTCGATTGCAGATCGAAGTTGATGCGGTTGTGCACGCAGCCGTGGCCGAAGTGTCCGTAGAGCGCGCCTTTGTAGCCGAAGTCCGCGAACAGTTTGCGGAGATCGCGGAGATAGCCGCCGAGTTTTTCGGGCGCCACTGCGGCATCTTCAAAACCTTCCCAGTTCAGCGGTTCACCGGAGACATGCGCAGTGACGCCGAGGCTCGATTCGCGGACTTCCCACACGCGCTTGGCCTGCTGATTCCCGGTGTAGAGACGCATGTTGGGAGGGTTGGCGCCGTGGCTGAGCGACTGCATCAGGCCGCGCGCCTGAGATTCGGCCTCCTGCGCGGTTTCAGCGCCGAACTCGACCATGAGCCATCCGCCGCCTTCGGGCAAAAGCGCGAGGCCCTCGGAGTTGATCCCTTTCTTTCGGGTGTAGCCGACCAGCAACTCGTCGAAGCCTTCGAGGCCGATGGGATTGTGTGTCATGACCTCGGGCACGCGGTCTGCGCACTGATAGATGTCAGGATAGGCAATGACCAGCAGCACGCGCTCGGGCGGGCTTTGGACCAGGCGGCAAGTGGCTTCGAGAATCGTGACACAAGTCCCTTCGGAGCCGACGAGCGCACGGGCGACGTGGAATCCATTCTCAGGCAGAAGATAGTTGAGGTTGTAACCGGAGACGCGGCGCGGGATGTTGGGAAAACGCTGGCGGACTTGATCTCCGTACGCGGCCGCGATGGATTTCAGTTTGATGTAGATTTCGGCGCGGCGTCCGCCCGATGCGCAGATGCCTTCGAGTTCCGCGGCGGACGTTGCGCCCACTTTCATGCGCACGCCGTCGTAGGTGAGGACTTCGAGCGCCTCGATGTTGTCGTCCGTCTTGCCGGCCATGACGGAGTGCACGCCGCAGGAGTTGTTGCCGATCATGCCGCCGAGCGTGCAGCGGTCGTGAGTGGCTGGGTCGGGAGCGAACGTGAGGTGATGTTTTTCGGCGGCGGCGCGCAGGGTGTCGAGCACAACCCCGGGCTGCACGCGGGCGATGCGGCGGGCGGGATCGATTTCGAGAATCCGCGCCATGTACCTGGAAAAATCGAGAATGACCGCGATGTTGCAGCATTGTCCGGCAAGGGACGTGCCGCCGCCGCGGCAGAGCAGCGGCGCGCCGAACTCGCGGCAGAGCGCCATCGTGGCAAGAACATCATCGTCGTCGTGGGGCAGCACTACGCCGATGGGGACCTGGCGGTAGTTGGAGCCATCGGTCGAGTAAAGGGCGCGCGTGCCTCGGTCGAAGCGGACCTCGCCGCGAATATTGGAGCCCAGTGCTTCGGCCAGCCGGACGGAGTCTACTTCTGCGGATTTTGAGGCTTGTGCGAGTTCGGCAAATTGGTCTGCCATGCTTCGGTGCTGCTTAATTTCACTTCGAGGATGAGTTTGTTGCGTCAGACTTACTCACATTGCTGATCACGATTTTAGTCTTGCCGTTTTCTGTTTTGGCATTGATAGTGATCATGTTCTTCTGATCGTTGGAGACAATGGTGCACTCATTTGCGTTGGCGGTCACGACCATCGCGTTGGGGAACTTGGGTTTGTAAAAGCTGCACACCTGATCCACGGAGTCGGAGGTTGCAAAGGTTAACGCTGCGGTATGAACACTTCCGAAGGTCATGGAGACTGAGCCTTCTTTCATGACCTGGGCTCCGGGATAGATATCCACTCCCAGGTTATGAGCGGCGTCCTTCGGATCTTTTGTGGTCTCCACGGTGCCGAACGGAGTCTCGACTTTCACGTTGTCACCCTCCTGGCGAACGTGGGTGCGATGAGCGATATGCCTGACGAAGACCGCGAGCGAAGCGATGCCGAGAATTACCACGAGCACGATCACGCCCATAACGATCAAAATGGCCTTAAGGGCTCCGCCACCGCCTGCAGGCGGGGCAGAAACCTGAACCGGAGGAGCGGAAGGCGAGGGAGTCGCAGAAGCCACGGCCGGCGGTGGTGCGGCGGGGGGCAGCGTGGAAGTGAGTACCGCGGCGCCGCACTTGCTACAGAAGCGGGTGCCGGGAACGATATTGGCGCCACAAGAATTACAGAAAGCCATAGGTCACCTCATCGGAATGTGGTGTTGAAGGTGGGACGGCGCAGTATACCTCAGATTCGAAGCGGAAGCAGAGAAGTATGAGGAGGCTTCGTGCTTGACGGAGCGCGCACAGTTGCCCGCCACGAGGAAGGCTAACTCCACAGCCGGGTGGCGTAATCGGTCATGGTTAGCCCCAGCAACAGGAGCAGAAAGAACAACGCCGAGATTATGACCAGCTTGACGAGCTTTTCTCCGGCATGCCAGGCGTGCATGAAGAAGAGCGCGACCAGAGTGGCTTTGATGGTGGCGATGGTGAGGGCAATCGCGGCATTAAAGGGGCGCAGGTCGATGAAGGCAACTTTGTAGGTTACATAGGTGCCCACCAGGAGAGCAGCCCAGATCAAAAAATACGTTTTCAGCGGCGACGATTTTGCGGATGAATGATCAGACATAGGAAGCCTCAGACATAACAAGCCTCAGACATAACAAGCCTCAGACATAACAAGCCTCAGACATAACAAGCCTCAGACATAACAAGCCTCAGACATAACAAGCCTCAGAGATAAGCCTCAAGGGTGCCGGTCGATCAGGTAGAGCAGCGGAAACAGGTAAATCCAGATGATGTCGACGAAGTGCCAGTACAGGCCGCCGATCTCGACCGGAGTGTGCCACTCCGGGGTGAAGCGTCCCTTCCAGGCCATGGTCAACAGCCACGCAAAAACTCCCAGGCCAACAATCATGTGCAGCGCGTGCAGGCCGGTCATCACGAAGTAGAGAGAGAAGAAAAGCTGCGCGTGGCGCGGGTTGGCGTACTGACCGGGATGTCCCGGGATCGGCACGTTCTCGAAACTGAAAGAAACGCCGGGCACGTGATGCTCTTCAAATTTATCTTTGTACTCGACGGCTTTGATTCCAAGGAAAACAAAACCGAAAAGCATGGTGACTGCGAGCATGCCAATCAACAGCGTTCGACGGGCAGTCTGCGCGGCCCAGACCGCAAGGACAACGGTCAAGCTGCTGCAGATGAGCACGGCCGTGTTGGTGGCGCCGAGCGTGGCGTCGATGGATTTGCTGGCGGCAGCGAAATCCTCGAAGAACTTCAGGCGGTAAACCAGATACGCGCAGAACAGGCCGCCGAAGAACATGACTTCCGTGGCGAGGAAAACCCACATGCCCAGGCTGGCCGCATCGCGCTGCTGTTGCGGGTCGGCGAAGTGGTGCAGAAGGGCTGGATCGTGCTCTTCGGCGCGAAGGGTTGCGGTGGAACTATCGGGCAACGGGTACCTCCTCGCTGTGGGGCGCGTCCAACTCTTCGTAGTTGTAGGCCTCCCAGGTCACGACGGGCTCTTCTTCAAAATTGAAAGTCGGCGGGGGAGAAGTTGACTTCCACTCGAGTCCCGCGGCATTCCACGGATTGTCGGACGCAGGCTTGCCATAGCGCATCGACCACAAGAAATAAGCCATGGGGAGCAGATACCCGACGCCGAGCACGGTCGCGCCCGCGGTCGACAACACGTTCAATATCTGAAATTCCGGCATGTGGCTGTAATCGTAATAACGCCGCGGCATGCCCATGTAGCCGAGCAGAAATTGCGGGAAGAATGTGAGATTGAAGCCGATGAAGACGATCAACGCGGCCAGGCGAGCCCAACCTTCGGGATACAACTTGCCAGAAATCTTGGGCCACCAGAAATGCATTCCGCCCAGATAGCCCATGACCGCTCCTCCGACCATGATGTAGTGGAAGTGGGCCACGACAAAGTAGGTGTCGGTGACGTGGACGTTGATGCCCAGCGCCGCGAGGAACAGCCCAGTAAGGCCGCCCATGGTGAAGAGTCCGAGGAAGCCGAAGGCGTAAAGCATGGGCGCATCGTAGTGGATGGAGCCCTTGTAGAGAGTGGCCGTCCAGTTGAAAACTTTGATCGCCGACGGCACGGCGACGGCGTAACTCAGCAAAGAAAACACGAGTGCAGCGTAAACCGACATTCCGGCGACAAACATGTGGTGAGCCCAGACGAGGAAGCCGAAGACGGCGATCGCGATAGACGAAAACGCCACGAAGCCGTAACCGAAGATGCGCTTGCGCGAGAAGCAGGCGATGATCTCGGTAACCACGCCCATCGCGGGCAGAATCATGATGTAGACGGCTGGATGCGAATAGAACCAGAACAGATGCTGGAAGAGGAGCGGATCGCCGCCGAGTTTGGGATCGAAGATGCCGAGATGCAGCGCGCGTTCCGCGGCGACCAGCACGATAGTGACGGCGACGACCGGCGTACCAAGGAGTTGAATGATGCTGGTGGCGTAGTGCGCCCAGATGAACAGGGGCAGGCGCGACCAGGTCATGCCCGGCGCGCGCATGCGATGGATGGTGACTACGAAGTTCAGGCCGGTGAGGATGGAAGAGAATCCGGCAACGAAGATTGCGAGTCCGGCTTCGACGATTTTTGTGTTGGTGAAGTTGGTGCTGAAGGGCGCGTAGAAGGTCCAACCGGTGTCGACGCCGCCGGTCAGCATGCAGTGCATCATCATCACACCGCCGATGATGTAGAGATACCAGCTCAGCAGGTTGATGCGGGGGAAAGCGAGATCCTTGGCCCCGATCATCATGGGAACGAGGAAATTTCCCAGCACAGCAGGAATCGAGGGAATGAGGAAGAAAAACACCATGACCATGCCATGCATGGTGAAGAGTTTGTTGTAGGTATCGGCCTGCACCAGGTCGCCCGCGGGGGTGAGCAACTCGAGGCGGATGAGCAGCGCGAAGAAGCCTCCGATGAAAAAAAAGAATGTAATCGAGAGAAGATAAAGCAGCGCGATGCGCTTGTGGTCGGTGGTGAGCAGCCAGGACCACACTCCGTACTTGGCGTTCAAATAGTTCTCTCGTTCGGGTTGAGGTGTCGCTGTCGGCATACTTATTGCACCTGATTTCCATTTACTCGGGCCGGCGGGGCGGCCGCGCTGGCGCTGGTTTTGACTGCATCGCCTTTCGCCGCACCGATCGACTTGATGAAGGCGACCAGTGCATTTACTTGTTCTTCGCTGACCAACCCTTGGAACGTGGGCATGATGGGCTGGAAGCCTTTCACTCGCTTCGCGCCGGGGTCGAGGATGCACTCGCGGAGATAGTTTTCGTCGGCGGTGACGGTGCGGCCATCCTCAAGCTGTACCGGCTTGCCGAAAACTCCGTGCAGGTTCGGGCCGCGACCCTGAATATCGGAGCGGTGACAGGTAACGCACCCGAGTTCGGCAAATATCTTCTCGCCGGTCGCCGAAAGCGGGCCGGTCGAGCCGCCGTTGATCCAAGCCTCGTATTGAGCCGGTTCCAGCACGACGATCGAGCCGACCATGCCGGAGTGCTGGGTGCCGCAATACTCGGCGCAGAAAAGATGATACGTGCCCGGCTTGGTGGCGCGGAACCAGGTCACCGTGTAGCGGCCGGGCAGCACGTCCTGCTTGATGCGAAAAGCCGGCACGAAGAAGCTGTGGATCACGTCCTGCGAAGTCATGATCAGTTTCACATCCCGTCCCACGGGGACGTGCAGTTCGTTGATCTCGCGCTGGCCTTCGGCGTGTTCCAGCTTCCACATCCATTGTTTTGCGACGACGTACACTTCCGTCGAATCCGCGGGTGGGGTGCGCTCTTTGAAATACACCACTGCGCCCCAGGCAAAGATGACCATGAAAATGAGAAATGGGATTGTGCTCCATGTGATTTCGAGGGGCGTGGAGCCTTCAATCTGCTCGGCTCGCACCCCGGGGCGGTGACGGAAGCGGGCGGCGAAATAAATCAGGCAGGTAAAGATCAGCAGCGTCATCATCCCAGTGACGATGAGCAGAAAAATGTAGAGAGCGTCCACGTTGCGCGCCATCGTGGAGGCCTGCTGCGGCCATAATGGAAAATTATTGAGCATAAACGTCGTCGGTCGTTAGTCGTCGGTTGTTAGTCGTTGGTCGTTCGCCATTTTGCTTCCGGTCCTACGGTGTCCTCCCACCGCTGTGCAATGCCCTGCTAGTCACAGAGCGATCCAGTCTCCACAAGATGAAAAGCAAACCTCCGAGTAAAAGAATGGTCGCACCGGCCGCGAGCCGCAGAATGTTGGCTACCATCGCGCCGTATTTTCCAGTCTCGGGATCATAGTGATAGCAATAAAGCAGCACCGCATCGACGGCGTTGCCGATCTTGCCCTGCGAAGCCTCCACCAGCCCCATGCGCAGATCCTTGGGCGGGAAATCTACGCCGTAGAAGTAACGCGAGATGCGGCCTTGGGGCGTGAGCACCAGGATCGCCGTGGCGTGCGCGTACTGATTGCTCTTCGGGTCGAATTGATAATGGAAGCCGACAGCTTTTGTGAGCGCGTTGATTGAATCTGCCTGGCCGGTGAGGAAATGCCAGCCCGCAGCGGCATTGGCGCGGCCGTAGCGGCCGACGTAATCTTTCTTTTTGGCGGCGGCCATCTCGGGAGTTTCGCGCGGATCGAAGCTGACTGTGACCACGTCGAATTCATTGCCCACATCAAACTTCACCAGGCGCATCGCGCTGGCAAGCCCAGCCAGAGCCTCGCCACACAGCATGGTGCAGTTGTAATAAACCAAGTTGAGGATCAGAGGCTTGTGGCCGTAATAATCTCCCAGCTTAACGGCCTTGCCCGTGTCGTCGCGAAAGGTTAGATCTGCGGGCACCTGCGCGTCGAGGTGCTGCTCGATGCCGACGTTCTCCAGCCGTGGAGGCCGCGTGTTTGCCGGAGGCGACATGACGCCGTTGTTCATCTGCCCCCAGGCGGAAGCTGCCAGCAGCGCGACGGCAAACATCACGCGCAGCGTGAAAATCGAATTGTGCTGCTTACACGTCACTTTTTTTCACCCTTCTTCGTTCCCCCAGCGTTGCCCGTCGGCGTAGCAGTGGCTTCTTGCGGACGCACTGGCAGCCCTCGCTGCGCGATTAATTCCATGGCGCGTTCGATGGGGATGTGTACGATGCCTGCTTTTTCGTCCACCCAGCCGTAGCTGTAGAGTTCCTTGTCTTCGCCGGTGATAATTCCGTTAAGTTGGCCGCGCTCGTCCTCCTCAAGCTTTGGGTTGGGGAAAGCGCCCTGCGGATATCCGGGAGCGATGTGGCGCGTGTCCGTTGGAACACTTGTGACCAAAGGGCTCACCGGAGTTTCCAAAGCTCTTGCGCGATGGTCAAGATATGCGAAGAGTCCCCGGAGAGCGAAAATGCAAAGCAGCGTTACGACGGCCAGACCCAGGAAAAAATACAAAACGCCGGAAGCCTGCAGGTCCTGGCGCTCGTAGCTCCCGTGGCCGGTTGTCTTCTCGTATTTGGTCTCGTCTGTCATCTTTCGTTACGCATGAGTCTCATGTGCCGGCTGAAGAACTTCGTGGGCATCCGCGTCATAGGCCGGCAGCAGCGGCAGCGAACCCAGGTTGCGGAAGAAATACCAAAGCCAGATACCACCGATGGCAACGGGTACTACGATGTCGGACAAAGTCACCGTCAGATTCTTTGAAAAATTCGGCTCGATGATCCAGAACAGGTCGAGGTAACGCATCAGCATCAGCCACACGGCCAGCCAAACCAGCCGGCGGATGTTCCGCTTGAAAGGGCGAGAGAGCAGCAAGGCGAACGGGATGGCGAAGTGGAAAAGCACCAAAAATAGCCCGATCGATCCCCAGCCGTTGCTCAAGCGCTTCAAATAAAAAGTGATCTCAGAGGGCAGGTTGCCGGCCCAGATAATGAGCCACTGCGAGAACGAGAAATAGGCCCACACCATAATGAAGGTCAGCATCCATTTGCCGTGATCGTGAACGAAATCGGGGCGAAGCAGCTCGGACATGGGCTTGTAGTTGAAGAGAATGCGCTCGACCACGACGGCGAAACACATGGCCGAGAGGACCTCGCCGATGAGTATGATCAGGCCAAAGATGGTGGAGATCCAACTGGGGTCGAGCGACATGATCCAATCGATGGCGGCAAACGAAATGGTAAATGCGTAGAGGATGAGGCCGGGGCCGCTGACCGCCTTGAAGCGTTGGCTGTTGTCGGGGGCATTGGGACTGTCGGTCTGTTTCGACCACTTCGAGAGCAGGAACGAGAGCAGGTTCCAGATCAGGAAATAAAATACGGCGCGGATAATGAAGCCGTTCACCGTGAGATAGGTCTGCGTAATTTGTTCGAGATGCTCACGGAGATGTTTGTCTTCGATATTGCTGAGGGGTTGCGCCCAGATGTAGAGCTGGCGGATTCCGAGGATGACGGGAATAAACAGAACCGCGAGCAGCGGCAGCGTGCGCATGGCTGCGCCCAAAATGCGGCGGATCACCGTGCCCCATCCGCCGCCGGTGAGATGGCGGATCATCAGAATCGCCATGGAGCCGAGCGCCACGCCCAGCCAGCACATGAAGCCGAGCAGGTAGGCGCGATAGAACTCGCTGGGGCGAGTGAAAGCCAACGCCCCTGCGATGGCGGAGAAGACGATACCGATGACGAGCGAGCGCTGCGATATTTTCCTTACAACCGCAGGCGGCATCAGATCGAGATGTGGAGTGGCCGCGGCGCTCATTTGGTTTCCTCAGATGGGAATGCCGGTTTTGAATCAATGATGGGAAGCGTTGCGCCCGAGCCCGGCTGGCCGCGGAACGCGGGCGGTTCTGACGGAATCGCTTGTCCGGCGGGAACGTCGGCCCGCGTTGCGTTTTGACTCAACTGCAACGCACGAACGTAGGCCACGATTTTCCAGCGGTCCTCAGGCGGAATCTGCGATGCGTAATCGGGCATAATGCCGAAGCCGTGGCTGATCACATCGTAAAAATATCCGACCGGCTCTTTCCGCAGACGTTCAATGTGATAGGACGGCGGCTTGCGCGCGAAACCGCGCGAGGGGACGAAGCCGTTGCCATCGCCGAGGAGCGAGTGACACGGCGAGCAATAAATGTTGTAGCGCTCGCGGCCGCGGTCGAGAACTTCTTTGGTCACCGGAAATGGCATGTAATCGCCAGGATTGTTTCCGATCTTGCCAGTGTAGAAATAAGTGTCCTCGTGCAGCTGTCCCCGGGCGACCGTGCCTTCGACGGGCGGCCGCTCCGAGCGCTGGTCAGCGAAAAAGTCGCTGCGGGAAAGCGGATTCTGCTTCGGCTGCACGTGCATGTCGATGCGGCAAGCTGAGAGCAGGACTATTGCCGCAAACAGGAGCCCCAGCGCCAAAAAATCCCATGTGTGAGACCTGCGTGGAATCCCACTCTTGCGCCAAGAACGCGCAAGAATGGGGCACCCATCGTCTGACACGGGGCACTCAGCGCTTGAGGGGCGGGCCGGAACTTGGCGGAGGCGCGGCATGCTAGCTGGGCACCTCCGAAATCGAGCGCGGATCGAGGCCTTGCAGAAAGTCGCGCGTGCTGGCCGCATCGTATTTGGGATCGGAAGAAAACACAATCAAGAAGAACCGGTCTTTCGATGCCGACGAGAAACGCGGAACGTTGAACACGGGATGATAGGGCATGGGCAAGCCATTCAGCGCCAACATGCCGAAGACGGCGGAGATTCCGGCAAAAAGAATCGTCATCTCGAACGTGATCACGATAAACGCGGGCCAGGAATGCGGGGGCTTGCCGCCGATGTTGAGCGGGTAATCGACGGCCGACATCCAATACTGCATCAGGTAGCCGCTCAGTCCACCGACGATGCCGCCAATTAGCACTACGAGCGGAACTTCATCGCGATGAAAACCAATTTCCTCAGCCAGGCCTTCGATGGGAAACGGGCTGTAGGCATCGATCTTGTTGTAACCGGCCTGATGCGTCTTGCGCGCTGCCTCAACCAACGCAGTAGCCGAATCAAACTCCGCCATGATTCCGTACATGCGTTCGCGCTTCATTCCTTGACCTCCGCTTCCGGCAGGAGGGTGCGCATTTCAAAAATCGAAATCGCAGGCAGAAGGCGCAGGAACAGGAACATTGCGGCCAGGAACATACCAATGGTGCCGATGTAGGTCATCCAATCCCAGCGCGTGGGGTAATACATTCCCCAGGACGAGGTGAGGAAGTCGCGGTGCAGGCTGACCACGACGATGATGAAGCGCTCCAGCCACATGCCCACCAGGATCACGCCGGAAAGCAGAAACAGAGCCAGCGGACTGGTCCGCAGTTTCCGAATCCAGAGCAATTGGGGAATGAAAATATTGCAGGCGAGCAGCGCCCAGTAGGGAATCGCGTAGGGCCCATGCAGGCGGTTCCACAGCGTGAAAGCGTCGTAACGGTCGCCGCTGTACCAGCCCATGAAGGCCTCGATGCCGTAACCGTAGGCCACGATCAATCCCGTCGCCAGCATGACCTTTGCCGAATTCTGCAAATGGCGTTCGGTGATGAAATCTTCGAGGCCGTAGATTTTGCGGATGGGAATCGCGAGCATCAGCACCATCGCAAATCCGGAATAGATGGCGCCAGCGACGAAATATGGCGGGAAGATGGTGGTGTGCCACCCCGGGACGATGCCGATCGCAAAGTCGAAGCTCACGACCGTGTGCACAGAAAGCACCAGCGGCGTAGCTAACCCCGCCAGCAGCAAGTACGCGGTTTCGTAGCGGTGCCAGTGGCGAGCCGATCCGCGCCAGCCCATCGAGAGCATTCCATAGATGATTTTGGCGGCGGGATGCGTGGCGCGATCGCGTAGGGTCGCCATGTCGGGAACCAGGCCGATGAACCAGAACAGAGCCGAGATGGTGGCGTACGTGGAGACTGCGAAAACATCCCACATCAGCGGGCTGCGGAATTGCGGCCACACTCCCATCGTGCTGGGATAAGGAAACAGCCAGTAGGCGAGCCACGGACGGCCGACGTGGATGGCAGGAAAGATTCCGGCGCAGGCTACGGCGAATAGCGTCATCGCTTCGGCGAAGCGGTTGATCGAATTGCGCCACGACTGCCTTAGCAAAAGAAGAATCGCGGAGATCAGCGTGCCGGCGTGGCCGATGCCGATCCACCACACGAAGTTGACGATGGCGAAGCCCCAGCCGATCGGGATAGTATCGCCCCAGATCCCGATGCCTTTCAGGAAGAGGTAGCCGATGGCATACAGCATCATCATCGTCAGCAGAAACGCGATGCCGAAACCCGTGAACCATCCATTGGACGCAGGACGCGTCAGCACGATCGCGCTGATTTTTTCCGTGACCGTGCCGAAGGTGTAGCCCGGCTCGATCACCGGAGCGCGCTCTGCGTCCACCGTCGTTTTGTATTGCTCAGCCATTATTTATTTCTTGCTCATACCTACGACTTCAGCTCGGGATTCGGGTTGCTCACTTCCGCCAGATACGTCGTGCGCGGGCGAGTGTTGAGTTCTCCCAGCAAACTGTAGTTCCGCGCCTGCGCTTTCAATTTCGAAACCTTGCTGTCCGGATCATTGATGTTGCCGAAGATGATTGCGCCCGCTGGGCACGACTGCTGGCACGCCGTTTGCAGTTCGCCGTCTTTGATTTTGATCTCCCTGCCTTCGCGCACCGACGCGGTTTCGGCGTCGATGCGGTGCTCGGTGATGCGCTGCACACAGTACGAGCATTTCTCCATCACGCCGCGGCTGCGCACGCTGACGTCGGGATTGCGCATCATTTTGTATTGCGGCGTAACCCAGTCCTGGAAAAGTAGGAAGTTGAAGCGCCGCACTTTATAAGGACAGTTGTTCGAGCAATAGCGCGTGCCCACGCAGCGGTTATAGACCATGTCGTTCAGGCCTTCGCTGGAGTGGTTGGTCGCGCCCACCGGGCAAACCACTTCGCAGGGTGCGTTCTCGCATTGCTGGCACGGTACCGGCTGGAAGAATGCTTTTGGATTATCGCGGTCGCGAGCGGCCTCATCCGGATACTGATAGTAAGTATCGACGCGGATCCAGTGCATGTGCCGGCCGATGGCGCATTGTTCCTTGCCCACCACCGCAATATTGTTTTCTGACTGGCAGGCAATCATGCAGTTGTTGCAGCCCACGCAGGAATTCAGGTCGATCGCCATGCCCCAGGCGTAATCTTCTTCTTTGTACGGATAGGGCTTGTAAAGCGTGAGTCCGGGCGCCGGCTCTTCGCCTTCCTCTTTTGCGAAGTTGGGATCCTTGCGGTATTCCTCGAGCGCAGTCTCGCGCACCAGCGGACGATGGCCGCCGTCGGGCGTGTCCATTGACTGGTAGCCCTGCGTTGAGGCGAGAACGTATCTGTCGCCAGTCTTGCGGATTTGCAAGCCGGTTGCGAACCAAGGCGCGGTGCTCGTGCGCAGCGCATACGCATTGAATCCCTGCGCGGTGCCCACGCGGCCGGCGCGAGTGCGTCCGTAGCCGAGAGTTACGGTCACCGAATTGTCCGGAACCCCAGGCTGAATCCAGACCGGGCCGGTGACTTTCTTGCTATTCAGTTCGAGCTCGACGACATCGCAAGTCTTAATCTGCAGCCGCTCCGCCATCTTCGGGCCGATAAGCACAGCGTTGTCCCAGGTGAGCTTCGACATCGGCTTTGGACATTCCTGCAGCCAGCCGTTGTTGGAAAATTGCCCGTCGTAGATGGTAGGATCGCGGCGGATGTTGAGCTCGATGGCGTTGGGCGAAGTTTCGCCTGGGACGGGAATTGGGAAATTTATGGTCTTCGCCGTAACGGTTTTCGAGGTGAGAGTCGTGCCGTCGATCCACCCCTCGTGCAGCGACTTGCGCCAGAACTGCTCGAAGTCTGCACCCGTGTGCCGTTTCTGCCAATAGGCGCGGACGAGGTCGTAACCTGTGGCGTCGGACTGACCGGCGAGCAGCGCCACAAATTCCAAGGCACTCTTGCCGTTGTACAGGGGTGCAATTAAGGGCTGAATGACGCTAACGGTGCCGTCGTAAGCGCGACCATCGCCCCAGGCTTCCAGCTCGTGCGCCTCGTTCACATGCCACTGGCACAACTCGGCGGTTTCGTTCTGATAAAGGCCGACGTGAACTCGCAATGGAACGTTGCCATTCTTCAGAGCATCGGCGAAGTTGAGGTCGGCAGGCGCATCATAAGCGGGATTGCCGCCGAGGATGACCAGCAGATCAACTTTCCCCGCGTGAATATCGGCAACCAAGCCCTTTATCGATTCGGTCTGATTAACAGGGTTCGCATCGACGGGATCGGCATAGAAAACTGTGTTCCCTGCATTCCCAAGATCATGGTTCAAGAGATGCACTAGGGCGTGGACCGCGGGAGGCTGATGGTCGCCGGCGATGATGATGCTTGAGCCGCGGTGCCCCTTGAGGTCCTCGAGAACGGCGCGCAGCATCTTGTCCTTCTCAACTTCAGCCGCTCCTTCGCTCGGCTTCTCCAGGAAAAAAGACATGGTGAAGGCGCTGGCAAACTCTCCGATTTCACTCGCTCGCAGCGGCAGCCGATGATCCGCCTTCGCCCCCGTCGTCGTCGGCGTGCTCTCGAACACATACAGCCGGTTCATCTTGCCGTCGGGATTCCGGCGCTTGGCGAAGTCGCGGATGTAGCGGACGTTTCCCGGAAAACCCGCATACAGGAAGTCGGCGTCGAGCGAGACGATTACGTCGGCCTTTTCAAAATCGTAGAGCGTCTCGACCGGCTGGCCGAAGGCCAGCTTCGCGCCTTCTAGCACGTTGTCGCGATTGACCGGCTCGTACACATGCCACTTGGCGTGCGGATAAATCTTCAGGAAGTTGCGCAGTTGATCGGCAAGCGTGGGCGAAGAGATAGCCGGCGTGAGAATGCGAATGCCCGCGCCCTGCAGCGCCTTCTGCGCGCTGAGCGGACCGCGAATCGCCGTCAGGAATGACTGCCAGGAGCGCTGGTCGCCCATCGACATCACGCTCTGCGAGCGGTCGGGGTCGTACAGCCCGAGGATCGATGCCTGCGCGAAAATGTCGGTGCCGCCGAGCGATGCGGGATGCCGGTCGTTGCCTTCAATCTTTGTCGGACGCCCGAGATGGCTTTCAACCAGCAGCGGGCTGGCGTATCCGCCGAGCGTCATCGCCGTGGCGTAGAACATCGGGCGGCCGGGAATCACATCTTCCGGCTGGCGCACGTAGGGAACGATGGGTTCCAGCGGCAGGCGCACGCAGCCAGTCATTCCTGCGAGCGCCAGCGACGCGCCCATCACTTTCAAAAAGCCGCGGCGCGACACGGAATCGACCCACTCGGATGCGCCTTTGGGAAATTCGCGGTGCAGCGCCTCTTGGAAAGATGGGCTGCCGGCGAGTTCTTCCAGGCTGCGCCAGTATTCAGGTCCAGAGGCTTTGTCGATCTCGGCGCGGAGGGAGTCGAGGTCGAGTTTGCCCTTCTTGCTGGGGCAAACGTCCTCTCGTTTCCTTTCCGGTGAGCCGGGTTTGTTTTGCTCGTCCATTCTCATTGCCAAACGCTTTTGGGTACCGCGTCTCTTTCGCCCCTCCGGGGCTTGTTTCAAATCTTGCTTCTCACCCACGGCTTGCGCCGTGGGCTGCACTCTTTCGCCGCTTCGCGGCTGCTCAGCTTCGCCTTTGGGTGGCGCAACGCTTCAAGCGCTGCGAATCAGCAACCCTTCCCTTCGGCGGCTTCAGGCTCCGAGGTACCTCAGGGGGCTAAAGCCCCTCACCAACCTGAGCTTAATCGCAGGCCTGTAAGGCCTGCGCCACCCAAAAGCCATTACTTCCATTATCGGTGACACGTGCTGCAACTGGTAATGTCGTTCACGCTGCGCACGTTGTACTTCTTCAACAGCGCTGCGCCTAAATCGATCTGATCGGTATAACTCTGTCCATCCACCACCACGGGATTCGTGTTCGTGGGCTGCTGATAGCGCATATTGAACACCTGGTCGCGCGGGCGCAGATTCTGTTCCGGCGCGCGATGGCAGCTCAAACACCACTCCATCTGCAACGACTCCTGCTGATACATCAGCGGCATCTGGTCGACCGGGCCGTGGCAGGTGTTGCAACCCACTCCCTTATTGATATGAATGCTGTGATTGAAAAAAACGAAGTCGGGCAGCTGATTCACGCGCGTCCACTGCAGCGATTGGCCGGTGCGGTAGCTGGCGCGAACCGGCTCCAGCAACGCAGCGTTGGTCCAGATCTGCGAGTGGCAGTTCATACAAGTCTTGGTGGGAGGGATGCCGGCGAAGCTCGAAGTCTCAACCGACGTATGGCAGTAGCGGCAATCGATGCCGAGTCCGGCGACGTGATGCTGGTGGCTGAAGGGTACGGGCTGCGGCTTTCGCACTCCCGCATAGGTAATGTAAGGCGAACGCTGCACCTCCATCGCCACCCAGCCCAGGGCGGCAACCACGAAGACCGCGCCAAAAATCGTGGCCCGGGACAGGGTGTTGGTGCTGCGATGAAAAATTTGCGGCATGCTTGCTTACGAGCTTAGGAGCGCCGATTAGACGCAATGAATCCAAGCTTTGTTGCCGGTTCTTGTTGGGAGCACAGAAAAATGACCCACAGATTTCTCTGCGCCGCTTGCAAAACAGCAGATTATAAATATTTTGCGCGCAGTTGTCGCGCACTTTCCCGCTGCAGCGAGAAAAATTTCCCAAGATGAATCTGGCTGGACGAGTGTCTGAAGTCGTCGCTAGCGCAGGTTCATCACCAACAGCTTGGGCTCGGTCATTTCCTCGATCGCGTAGCGCAAGCCTTCGCGGCCGAGGCCGGAGTCTTTTACTCCGCCGTAGGGCATGTGGTCGATGCGGAACGAAGGAATGTCGCCCGCGATCAGCGCACCAACCTCCAGTTCGTCAAAGGCCTGGAAAAGCAAATTGACGTCACGCGTGAACAAGCCGGCCTGCAAGCCATAGTTGGAGTTGTTGATTCGGCGCAGCGCTTCGTCAAAATTCTGGTAAGGCTCGACGGTTACGACCGGGCCGAAAATTTCCTGGCAATTTACTTTCATGTCCGGCTTGGTGCCGGTCAGCACTACCGGATCAACCACGGAACCGCGCCGGCCGCCGCCGCACAGCAGCCGGGCGCCGGAGCGAACCGCTTCCTCTACCCAATTGGTGACGCGGACCGCATCGCTCTCGCGGATCAGCGGGCCAAGGTCGGTCGATTCCTGCATGGGATCGCCGGTTTTCAGCTTCTTGACGCCTTCCACAAAAATGTCGGTGAATTTGCCGTAGACCGACTGCTCGACCAGAATGCGCTGTACCGAAATGCAAGTCTGGCCTGCGTAACCGAAGCCGCCGGCGACGCAGCGATCGGCGGCATAGTTGAGATCGGCGTCACTGTGTACGATCGCGCCGGCATTGCCGCCCAGTTCGAGCACCACTTTTTTCTTACCGGCGCGGCGTTTGATGTCCCAACCCACCGGCACGCTGCCGGTAAAGCTGATCAGCTTAATGCGGTCGTCGGTGACGAGCAGGCTCGCGTCATCGTTCGAAAGCGGCAGCACGTTGAGTCCGCCATCAGGCCAGCCCGCTTGCTGCACGCACTCAGCGAGCAGAAGGGAACAAAGTGGAGTTTGCGGCGCAGGCTTCAACACAATCGAGCAGCCCGCCGCAATCGCAGGCGCCACTTTGTGCGCCACCAGATTCAGCGGAAAATTGAAGGGCGTAATGCCCGCAAGAGGACCGAGCGGAAAGCGCTTCACAATGCCCCAGCGGCCCGCCGTAGATTGCTGCCAATCGAGGGGCAGATACTCGCCATAAATGCGCGTGGCCTCTTCCGCGGCAACGGTGAAAGCAAACGTCGCGCGGTCCACTTCGATGCGTGCCAACTTAATGGGCTTGCCCGCTTCCTGTGCCAGGGTGCGGGAAAATTCTTCACGGCGCTCGGCAATGGATTGCGCCACGCGCCGCAATACGCGTTGCCGCTCGAAAGCAGGCAGGCGGCGGGTAGTTCCGAACGCCTTCACCGCGGCGGCAATCGCAGCATCGGCATGCTCGCGCCGCGCCTGCACAGCTCGCCCCACCACGCTGCCATCGAACGGCGCGCGAACTTCGACGATATCGCCGTCTTCCAGCCATCGTCCATCGACAAAAAACCCGTGGGTTGCGACTGGGGCGATCGTCATCTCTGCCATGGTTTGCCTCCCGGATGCAGACAGCGTTTTTGATTATATGCCAGCGTTGTGGGTTGCTTTTTTCCAGGGGACAGAAATCTTGCGGCTGTCCACTACAATGAAAGCCGCTCTCGCCGATGCCCACCTTGGAAACTATCGTTGAGATTGCCTCGCGTCTGCGGCGGAAGGAAATCTCTCCCGTCGAGGTGACGCGCGCCTGTCTGAATCGCATCGAGAAGCTCAACCCTGCGCTGAATGCCTTCATTACGGTGACCGGCGAATCTGCGCTGGCCGAGGCGCGAGCGGCGGAGGTCGAAATCTCGCGCGGGGAGTGGCGAGGGCCTCTGCACGGGATTCCCATTGCGCTGAAGGACTTGATTGATACAGCAGGTACGCCTACAACCGCTGCCAGCGCGCTTTTCGAGGATAGTATTCCTGCCGAAGATGCGGAAGTGGTGAAGCGGTTGCGTCATGCTGGTGCGGTAATTCTTGGAAAGAACAATCTGCATGAGTTTGCGTACGGTGGAAGTTCGCTGGTCAGCTATTTCGGCGACGTTCACAATCCGCGGAACACGGCGCATATCGCTGGCGGATCCTCTGGAGGCTCCGCTGCTGCGGTTGCCGCTGGGCTTTGCTACGCGGCGATTGGAACCGATACCGCTGGATCGATCCGCGAACCGGCCGCGCTTTGCGGATGTGTGGGGATCAAGCCGACTTATGGCCGCGTATCGGCGCGCGGGGTGATTCCTCTTTCCTGGTCGCTGGATCACGTCGGCCCGTTGGCCGCGAGTGTTGGGGATGCGGCTGTCGTGCTTCAGGCCATCGCCGGCTACGATCCACTCGATGTGTGCAGCGCAGATGTTCCAGTGTCTGATTACGTTTCTGACTTACGCGACGCGACGAAGACCTTGCGCGTTGGAGTTCCGCGGGCGCATTTTTTTGATGATCTTGATGGTGAAGTTCGCGCGGCGGTGGAGCAGGCTCTGGTCGTGATCGGGACACTGGTGGCGGATGTTCGGGACTTGCAGATCCAGGTGTCTTCAGATCGCACTGTGCAAGCCGCCGAGTCTTTTGCCTATCACGCCGGCCATGTCGCGCGAACGCCGGAGCTTTATCAGCCGGAGACTTTGCGGCGCATTCGCTCCGGCGAGAAAATTTCAGCGGCTGACTATATTCAGCGGCGGCGCGAACTCGATCTGGAACGCCGCCGCGCTCGCCATATTTTTGCCGACGTGGATTTGCTGGTTACGCCTACGATACCCATCCCGGCCCCGGCCATTGCCAATCTGAAAAAAGATCCGGATGCGCTACGTCCCGCCGAACTGGCGTTGCTGCGCAACACGCGGCCGTTTAACGTTTGGGGGCTGCCCGCGGTCTCAGTGCCCTGTGGCGTCACGAAAAGCGGCCTGCCCATTGGTCTGCAGATCGCAGGCCCGCACTGGCGGGAGGATCTGGTGCTGAGGCTGGCTCATGCTTATGAGCAGGCGGCGGGGCGGGGCGCCGGTTCCCTAGTCCTACTTTGAACATACTTCCGGGGCCGTGCATTAGCGAAACTATCTCTCGACGTTGCGGGCGGTCACCGCCGCCTACGCGGCGTTCGCCTGCTTCTCCGCCAGGTCGCCGATTATAGGGAGCTTGAACATTTGGCCCTGGTTCGCCTTCAGCAGCAAAATGATCCAGAGAATGAAAGCTCCCAATGCGACGAGCAAGTGCAGAGGTCCAGTAATAAAGATCAAGAGTGGCACGACGGTCAAAATCGACAGTAAAATCTGAATGGCAAACACCGCCACAAACAGGAAAATACTTTGAAAAGAGTGGAAGCGGACGAACCGGCTCCGGTTGTAAGGCGCGGTTACCAGAAATATGATCGCCGGAATGAACGTCACATAGGCCAGCATCCCAGCTACGTTGTCAGTCATTCCAGTTGCAGCGGCGGCGGGCGCAACTGCGGCCCGTCCGCTGCATGCCGGGCACATATTCGCACCGTCGGCAATCTGCACACCACAGTTGCTGCAAAACGGCATCGGAGTCTCCTCCTCTTTCCCTAGAAAACCCAGGATCAGTTAGGCTACATCGATTCCGTCCCGAGAGACGTTGCGGCAAAGTATCAGAAAAGCGCCCAAAGGGCAAACAGTTTAGGGATCGGCGCAGGAATATGCAGCAGCTATGGAAATGCCTCGTGGGGCCGTCAGTGGTGCGCGCTGCTAGGAATTCTTCGACTCCGCAACCGCTTTCGCCGCGCGAAAGCAGTTCCTCCGCTCATGATGACAGCTTGCCTCAATCCACCGTTCTCACATCATCGGGCAGCATGAGCACGAACATGCATTTTCCTGTCGCTGTAGAGCACGAAAGGATTCCGCGGCGGAGGATTTTAACCGGGGTATCGTCGGGGAAGGTCAGGCGGTACTCGGCGGTGCGTAAGGCTTCGGTAAAGATTTTCAGTTTTTCGTCGCCGCTGGCAAACTTCACCGCCTCTACCGTCGCCGCAGAGCTTCCTGCACGGCCAGCACCACGGCTCAGCAGCACGAAGAATTCGGCGCTGCCGGTTTCTTTTGCGACCTTGCCCAGATCGATGGTGCGCATGTGCTGCAGTTCTTCCTTGTACTTTGCCACCGTGGCATCTACCTTGGCGTTGCCCCCGGCCAGCGAGGCAAGTCGGTCGCGGGTTTCCGGGATGGGACGCAGCCCGCTCATACAGAGTGCGTAGGTGCGCAGAGCCAGATCCTTCTTTCCCTGCTTCTCGTAGATCTGTCCAAGATGGTCGCCGACTTCGCCGTGATGGCCAAGTTGCCAGGCCGACGAAACATATTTTTCGGCCTTGTCCAGATTGCCTTCGCTGAAATAGACCCAGCCCAGCGTGTCCCAGTAGGCGATCAGCGACGGAACCAGACCCAACTCCTGCGGCGTTAGCCGGTCCAGCGACATATTGCGTAACGCCGCCGTGGTGGCTGTGATTGCCGACTCGGCGTATTGCTGTGCGCGCTCCAGATGAGTCTTTTTCAGCGAAAGCTGGTAGGCGATGTTGTTCCAGACCAGCGGCGTGGCTGAGAGTTCAACCGCATGATCGAACGTGGCCAGGGCTTTTTCGTCCTGGCCGAGATTGAGATAAGCATCGCCCAGACTCACTTGCAACTCAGCATTGTCGGGCGTGAGAGACCCGGCCTTCTCCAATTCAGGCGCGGCCAAATCGTACTTGTGCCACTCGGAATACATCATGCCCAAGCCGGCGTGGGCGAACTTGTCAAGCGGATTGATCTCAATCTGTCTGTTGAAAGCGGTGACGGCATCGTCGTACTTGCGCTCCTGCCAGTAAGCCCGGCCGAGAGCGTTGTAGGCGTACTCGTCGTAAGGATTGATTTCAATCTGCTTCTTGAGTGCGGCAATGGCTTCGTCGTTCTGGCGCATCCCCATGTAGGCTCCGGCCAGATAATTCCACACGTACTTGTTCTTGGGGTCGATTTCGGTAGCGCGTTTGAGAAGCTGAATCGCCATCGGCAAATTGTTGCTGGCGAGCGCTGCACGGCCGCTTTCCACCAAGTCATCCGCTTTCATGTCGGCGGGCGGGGTCGGCGTGCCAGCAACTGTATTCTCGACGGAGAGAACCTGTCCGAGATCAGAGCTGACGGCGTGGCGAAAAGCCTGGTAATCGGAGCCGCGTGGCGCGGGCAACTCCGTCTGACGCATGGTCAGCGTTCGGGCGGCGGTAAAGGTTGTACCCTCGAGCTTGTACGTGGCCTGGTACTCGGCATAATCGCGTTTCACCGTCAACGGCAACGGGGCATGCGCGATGTAGTTGGCCGGCAGGCTGAGCTTGATCTTGTAGGTGTACTCGGCCTTGGGCCCCAGCTTTAGCGCTTCGGGATCGGTGTCGCTGTTGTCATCGTCATCCCCATTGCCGATATCGGGCAGGTTGAACTGGCACAGCGGCAAAGTGAGGTCCGACTTTTTCTTCGACCAGTCGAGAAAGTTCGGTCTCGAGACGTCGTAAGACATGGTGAACGGCTCGCGGGTCGCAGCCGGATCGCTGATCTTCAAATTCGTAATGTCGCCACCCATTCCCGCGTTCACATTCTCGACCACGCGTTGCCATTGCGCTTCCGGAACGCGGCGGAAGATGGACCGCAGCATCAGTTCCTCATCGCCGCGGAAGGTGTAGTGCACGTGGGCCTCGAGTTTCCCGATCATATTGATTCTTCCATCGACTTCGGAAATTTCGCTGTCGGGCATGGGGGTGTCGGCGGGAGTTTCCTCAAGATGCGGCTTGCCATTTGCAGGAATTACCAGCGCCAGCTTGTCGCGCAAGGTGAACGCAAGCAGCCGGAAGGGAGCGACCTCGCTGGTCGTATCCATCCAGACTTCTTCGTTGGGCGCCTTCATCGGCAGCAGCGTGATGACGTGATCGAACTGCGAGGGCGAAGGCACATCGGGATCGAGCTTGCGGCTGGAGTTGATCAGCACCGAAGACGCATGCAGACCTTCGGCTTCAAGCAGGGAAGCGAGCAGCGTGTGCTTGTCCTTGCAGTCGCCGTACTGATTGTGAAGAACATCGCCGGAAGCGTGCGGCTGATAGCGCCCCAAACCTAATGACAGGCTGACGTAGCGGAAATTCTTCGCGACGTAGTCGTAGAGAGCCTGCACCTTATCCAGATCGTTGTCGAGGCCCTTGGTGAGTTCGGCGGCTTTGGCGCGGACTTCCGGCGAGGGCGCGCGCCGGTCTTTCTCCAGGCCGGCATACCAGAGGCCGATCTGCTCCCAACTGACGAAGGTGGTGAGCTGAACGTCGGGCCGTTCCTCATCGGCTCTCTTCTTCTTTTTCTTTTTGTCTTTCTGTTTATCCTTAGTATCGTCTTCGCGCTCCAGATGAGAACTGGTCCAGCGATAGATGCGACGGCCGTTCGCTTCGGTGATCTTCGGATCCAGCTCCGGCTTGTTCTTCACCTTGAGCTGGCGTTTGGCGGGAACGTCGATTTCCAGTTCCTCATCGAGCACGATGTCGTTCTTGTCGAAGTCGTAGTCCGTCCAGAACTGCCCGGCGGCCAGCGGCGTGTGCACCACCGTGACCATGTCATATTCGAGCACTTCGCCGGGACGCAGGCCGGGCACGGTGATGTGCTTCTGGCGGTAGTCGGTATAAACCGGCGCTTCCTGCTCCACTGGGGCGCTCATGTCCTGCACGGCATCGTCGCCCGCCTTCACCACAGTTCCGTCTGCCTTGATCACGCGGACATAGGCAATCTCCACGCGTTCGTTGGCGGAGTTGTACCCAACTGGAATCTGCCCCCAACGCTGCACTCCGGCCTCGCTCTGCACGCGGATCCGGGCGACCGTCTCTCTGCGGCCCGTGCCGTCGTTTTCAAAGCGGTAGCTGGAGCGGTACCGCTCCACCACAAAGGCTTCCTGGGCATAGTCGTGCTTCGGATTGTCCGTCGTGGAAGTGGCGGAGTCGGCGGGTTTCGCGGGAGCGGCTGTTGAAGGGGATTTTTCGCCCGATTGTGCTGCGGCAGTGAAGGGTACGGCCAGGGTGCAGGCCACCAGGAGCGACAACAGAAGACTACGCATAGGGTAATAGTAAGGCCTATGGCGCTTTTACCCCAAGGCCGGAGGCTGCGCAAGGGGCTAAGGTGCCATCCCGCGTTCCTTGTGATTGACGTCACATTTGCTTGTTCGTCCGTCACAAAACCGTAGTAAAATCCTCTCTCAGATAGTCTTGCCCGGCCAGGTCGCCGGGCAGGCGTGACGCATAACGTACCTGCGCCACGATCTTTCCGTTCGGAGGATTCCTGGCATGGAAGATCGGGCCCCTGACGTCTCTTCTTCGGTTTCGCAGCAGTCCATGAGCCAGTCGTCAATGATCAGGCAGCGGGAAGGCCGCGGCGCCTGGGTTCTCACCGCTTACGGTATTTCCGGACTGGCCCTTTTCGCGGTCCTCGCCTACTTCTTCTCGGACTTCATCGCTCGCTAGCGTCCGATTGTGACGAGCGGGCGTGCGCGTCCGCGGAGGGCGTTGGAGTGTATTTGAAGTTCTCGGCGGTTTGCCTTCGTGTGACTTTGTGTCCTTCGTGGTTGATGAATGTAGGACACTACCCCGCTAGTTCAGCCCTCCATTGAACGTGTTACAATGAGCGGCCTTAGCGCTGCTGCTTCGCAAGCAACCTGAGCGTTACCCCGCACTGAAAGAGAAAGAAAAGAAACACCTGTGCCCAAGAACCCCACCCCCGCTGGCGCGCCCATTACCTACGCCGACGCAGGTGTGGATATTGACCGCGCCAACCGCACCAAGCAGCGCATCAGGTATCTGGCGCACAAGACCTTTACCCGCGGCGTGCTCAGCGAGATCGGCGGTTTTGGCGGTCTCTTCGCGGTGGATAAGACCAAATACTTAGATCCCGTGCTGGTCTCGAGCGTGGATGGCGTGGGAACCAAGCTCAAAATCGCCTTCGCCATGGGCCTGCATTCCACCGTAGGCGCTGACCTGGTAAACCACTGCGTCAACGACATTGCTGTGCAGGGCGCCGCCCCCCTGTTCTTTATGGACTATCTGGCGACAGGAAAGCTCGAGCCCACAATCGCCGAGAAGGTTGTCGAAGGCATCGCCGACGCCTGCAAGCATAACGGCTGCGCCCTGATCGGCGGTGAAACGGCCGAGATGCCGGGATTCTATCCCGACGGCGAGTACGACCTGGCCGGATTTATTGTGGGCGTGGTGGAGCGCGACCGGATTATCACCGGCAAAGACGTACAGATCGGCGACGTCATTCTCGGCCTGCCTTCAAACGGTCTGCACACCAACGGCTATTCGCTGGCCCGCAAGCTGTTATTTGAAGTTGCCCATTACTCGCCCGAAGACTATGTGAACGAGATCAAGAACAAAGTGGGCAATGAATTGATGCGCACGCACAAGAGCTACTGGCCAGCGCTGAAAAAGCTGCTTGCCGCACAATGCGTTTCCGCGCTGGCGCATATTACCGGAGGCGGCATTACGGAAAACCTTCCACGCGTGCTGCCCCGCGGAACCGGAGCCGCGATTGATTTCGGCTCCTGGCCGGTTCCGCCATTATTTGACCACCTGAAGCAGTTAGGCAATGTTCCGCAAGAAGAGATGCTGCGCACCTTCAACATGGGCCTGGGCATGCTGGCGGTCGTCCCCCTGGCGAAATTCAAGAAAGCCCAGACAGTGCTCGAACGCGTGGGTGAAAAAGCTTACACCGTCGGCCGCATCGTCAAGGGCGAGCGCAAAGTCATCTACAACTAGGATCAAAAGCACACCCACCACGGAGGCACTGAGCCACGGAGAAAACTTTTGGGGTTTGTTGTGCTGGGGCCCGACACGCGTGGCAGTTCCGCCCCCTGAATTTACAATCTTCAGGTTTTCTCCGTGTCTCCGTGGTGGATTATCATTTGAACTCGCATGCATTCCCTCGGTATTCTCCTCTCCGGACGCGGCTCGAACTTCGTCGCCATCGCCGACAGCATCGACGCGGGCCGCATCGTCGATGCGCGCATTAGCATCGTCGTCTCTAACAATGCAGACGCACCTGGCGTCGCCACTGCGCGCCGACGCGGATTGAATGCGGTGGTGATTCCATCCAAGGGCAAAACGCGAGAGGATCATGACCGAGAGGTTGTCTCTGCGCTCAAGCAGCACAAAGTTGATCTGGTCTGCCTTGCCGGATACATGCGGCTGCTCTCGCCCTGGTTCGTGCAGCAGTTCCCGCGGAGGATTCTCAACATCCATCCTTCTCTCCTCCCGGCCTTTCCCGGACTCGAAGCGCAGGAACAAGCTTTCGCCTACGGCGTAAAGGTTTCCGGCTGTACCGTGCATTTCGTCGACGAAGAACTCGATCACGGAGCGATCATCGTGCAGAAGACCGTCCCGGTCCTCGACAGCGATGACGAGCGCACGTTAGCTGCCCGGATTCTGGAGCAAGAACACATTGCCTATTCGGAAGCGATCAACATAGTGCTGCAGGGAGAGTTTGAAGTCGTCGGACGAAGGTTAAGGAAGAGGACTTAGACGTTTTCCTGTCTCAAAAGTGCTTCGCCATCTTTACGATCTGCAGCACCTCTCCGTTAGCCAACGGCGCTTCCCGATTCTCGACTGCCGCATACCCTTTCGCCGCGTAGAAAGCCACTCCGCTCAAAGTCGCGCCCATCTCCAGCTGCATGAACCCCGCTTCCTGCGCCTCGTTTTCGCACGCCTCCAGAATCATCCCTCCAATGCCGCGCCGCGCCCAGTCCGGGTGCACGAAGAAGGCGCGAATCTTGGCCGCATCGCGCGCCGGATCCAGCAGCGAGTCTTCGCGGGCTGCAAATTGATCGCCTCCATACAATGTCTTGCGCTTGCTCCATCCGCCGCACGCGACAATCTCCGGGCCGTTCTGCAATTCCAAAACCTCCGCCACCAGATAAGTTCCATCCGCAATGAGTTGGCTGTCAACTCCATACACGGACTTCAACGCACCTTCAATCTGTGCCGGTGAATAGTCCCTCGCCTGCAAGCCCCGCACCGAGGCTTCAATCACTTCTTGTAATCGTGGAACATCGGCGGCAGTCGCCTTTCGTATATGAATATTCGTCGCTGTCACAGCATGCGTTTCCCTGGCCAATTTTACTTCCGCATTCTGACTTCTGCCTTCTGCATTCCTTATAATGTCCTTTCCCATGTCAACCTTCGCCCCAGTCGACGAACAACTCACGTATCTCAAGAAGGGTTCGGCGGAAATCATCCGCGAGGCCGATCTGCGCGCCAAACTGGAGAAGTCTCGCTCCACGGGCAAGCCGCTGCGTGTGAAGCTCGGCATGGATCCGACCGCTCCCGATCTGCATCTGGGGCACACCGTGGTCCTGCGCAAGCTCAAGCACTTTCAGGATCTCGGCCACACCGCAATTTTCTTGATCGGCGACTTCACCGGCATGATCGGCGATCCGACCGGACGTTCGGCCACGCGTCCGCCCCTGACCCGCGAGCAGGTTGAGGAAAACGCCGACACTTACAAGGCGCAGGTTTTCAAGATTCTCGATCCGCACAAAACTGTAGTCGACTTCAACCGGCGCTGGTTCGGCAAGTTCACGGCCGACGATTTCGTCCGCCTGATGGCGAAGTACACCGTCTCACAACTGCTGGAACGCGAGGACTTTCACAAGCGCTTTCAGGACGAAAAGCCGATTTCCATGCACGAGTTGCTTTATCCGCTGGTGCAGGGTTACGACTCGGTGGCGCTCGAGGCCGACGTGGAACTCGGCGGCACCGACCAGAGATTCAACCTGCTAGTAGGCCGCGAACTGCAACGCGCCTACGGGCAGGAGTCGCAGGCGGTGCTGACCACGCCCATTCTCGAAGGCCTCGACGGCGTGCAGAAAATGTCGAAGTCGCTGGGCAACGCAATCGGCATCCACGAACCGCCGCTCGAAATGTACGGCAAGATCATGAGCATCTCCGACGAGATGATGTGGAGGTATTACGAACTGCTGACCGACGTGCAGATCGCCGACATCGAAAAAATGAAGCGCGAGACGCACCCCATGCAAGCGAAGAAGGAGTTAGCGCAGAGAATCGTGGCGGACTTTCACTCGGCTGAAGGTTCGACTAAGGCAAGCGAGGATTGGGCGAAGCAGTTTCAGAAGGATGACGTGCCGGACGACTTGGATTGCGTTGATATCGATTGCGCCGATGTTGAGGTTGATTCGGATGGCAAGCACCATGGAGCTGTGCACATGGTTAATCGACAGGCCGTTGGCAACAGGCGCATCGTTCGCCTTGACAAGTTGATCCGACACGCGGGGCTGGCCAGCTCAAACAGCGAAGCTGGTGCAAAGCTTAGGGGCGGGGCCGTCAGCATCGATGGTGAAGCGATGGGAGAGAGTAATTTCATCGCCGACATGCCACTCAACCGCTACGCTGTGCTGCGCGTGGGTCGGCGAATGAAAAAAGTGCGCCTGATTGATCGAAGTTCCCGCGGGTAGGGAGACCATAATAGGTACAGCGGCTGTCCCCGCGTGAGCCAATCTGCTACTCTCATCGGCGCACATGCGCGCCGCCGCCATCCTCGGCCTAGGGTGTTCCGCGAAAGATCTCAAGCCCTTCCAATCGGAAGCCGGAGTCAACTGGTGCATCGGCATGCCCGCCGCCGCGGATCAAGCGGACGTCATTCTGCTGTTTGGCGGCGATGGCACTATCCATCGTCACCTCAATCAACTGGTAAAACTCGGCCTTCCCGTGTTGATCGTGCCTGCCGGCAGCGGTAACGACTTTGCCCGTGCGCTAGGCCTGCGGCGGGTGCGCGACTCGCTCGCGGCGTGGCGAAGTTTCTGCGTCGGACAAGTCAACGTGCGCGCAATCGATCTGGGAGTCATTACCTCACTAGAGGTCGCGGGCGAGTACCCTTCGAATAACGCTCAGGGCAGGTCCGCACCACACGAGTCTGCTCACAACTCGGTACTCGGGACTCGCAGCTACTTCTGCAGCGTGGCCGGCATCGGACTCGACAGCGAAGTGGCCCGCCGCGCCAATGAGTTGCCGCGCTGGCTGCGCGGACACGGAGGTTACGCGCTAACTCTGGCTCCTGCAATCTTCAGCTTCGCGCCATTCCCGATGAAGGTCCTCACCCCTGACGAAGCCGGCGTCTGGACGACTCGCAGCGACCGGCCCACCCTCCTGGCAGCTTTCGCCAACACTTCCACCTACGGCGGCGGCATGAAGATCGCGCCTCACGCGCAGATGGATGACGGCCAGTTCGACGTATGCGTGGTCGGCGCTGTCGGCTCCTTCAAACTCGCAAGCATGTTTCCCACGGTTTATTTCGGCCGCCACCTGAATCTCCGGGAAGTAGACTACTTTAAAGCCGAGCGTCTGCGAGTCGAAACCGAGAACCCGCTCGACGTTTACGCCGATGGCGAATTCGTTTGCCAAACCTCGGTCGAGGTAGGGGTCAACCAAGCGGCGCTGAATGTGCTCACGCCCTAGCGCCAGTGCTAAACTTTCCCTTATGCCTGACCAACGTTCCCGCACCGTGCTCTGGATTCTGATTGGAGGAGGAGCATTCTTCCTCTTCGTATTGGCCGTGTTTTCGCTGGTGTACCTGACGCTTCACGCGGGCGGCGGTCAAGCCGGATTTGGCGGCTTCGGCGACCGCATCGGTGTGGTCGATCTCGACGGCGTGATTCTTTCGCCGCAACCCGTGGTCGGCCAACTGAAGAAGTTCGCCGACGACTCTTCAATCAAAGCGATCATCCTGCACGTGAACTCGCCCGGCGGCGGCGTGGCCGCGTCGGAAGAAATTTATCGTGAAGTCAAGCGCATCCGCGACGAGAAGAAGAAGCGCATCGTGGTCTCCATCGAAACCGTGGGCGCCAGCGGCGCCTACTACGTGGCGTCGGCCTCGAACAAGATTTATGCCGACCAGGGCAGCATCGTAGGGTCCATCGGTGTGATCATGCAATCGGTCAACTATGGCGAACTGTTGAAGTGGGCCAAACTCAAAGATGTCGTGCTCAAAACCGGCGAGTTCAAAGACACGGGCAATCCCGCTCGCGACCTTACTCCCGCCGAGCAAGCCTACCTGCAGTCGCTCATCGACAACATGTTTGGGCAGTTCATCCAGGCCGTGGCAGACGGCCGCGGCATGAAGTTCGATGACGTGAAGGCCATCGCCGATGGCCGAGTTTGGACCGGAAAAGAAGCACTGCAGATGAAGCTGATTGACGACACCGGCGACTTCGAGGCCGTAGTCAGCGACACGGCGAAGTCGGTAGGCATCTCAGGCGAACCGACGCTGGTGCGCCCGGAAAAAGATCGTCGCACCATGCTCGACCTGCTGCTGGGCGATGTTTCGCAGTATCTTCCCGACGCCACGAAAATGCTGGAGCAGCATGTCGGGTTTTATTATCTGTGGAAGTGAGAGTCAGGTCCTTGGTCTTGGGTCTCAGGTTCTGGGCGTGATACGAGTTTCCGTGCTTGAATGCGAAGTTCGAATACGCCGCGATCAACTAGGCCTAACACCTAACACTCAAGACCTAGTGCCCGCCGTTCCCAAAAGGGAGACTTGCGTACAACCCCTGAAATTTGAGAAGGTTATGGAGGTTGCCTATATGGAACCGGACGCCCGCCAACACCCAGGGACGCCTCACGAGGAGTCGGGCCGGGAGCGAAGAGGGGACTATGACGAAAGCCGATCTGATCGATGAAGTCTCGCGTTTAGCGGAACTTACGCGCAAAGACAGCGAAGTGATCGTGGAGACGATCTTTGACAGCGTGGTGCGGTCCCTGCGCGCGGGCGACAAGATCGAGATCCGCGGCTTCGGCAGCTTCCGCACCCGCCAGCGCAAGCCCCGCATGGGCCGCAATCCCAAGACCGGCGAAAAGGTCGAAGTGCCTGCCAAGAAGATTCCTTTCTTCAAGCCCAGCAAGGAGTTGAAAGATTTGGTGAACGAGGGAATTACCGACCCGGCGGCAACGCCTCCGCCTGCGGTCGCTCCGCCTCCGGCGTAGAAATGCAGAAGTTAGAAGTTGGAATGCAAAAGTAAAAGCGGACGCGTGCTTAATTCTGCATTCTGACCTTCTGCCTTACCTTCGAATTCCCACCACCCCCATCATGCGTCCCGTTTTTCCCTTCTCTGCGCGATAGGAAAACAACAAGTCCGTGCGGCAGTTCGTGCACAGCGCCGAGGCCTCGATACTCTTCGCTGGTACACCCACGGCCAATAGTTGTTGACGGTTTGCTTTCACCAGATCAAGAAAAATCCTCTTCGGCAAAACACTGTGTCCGGGCGCGCGAGCGGTCAAGAACAGCATGGGATATTTCTCGCGCACCGGATCGGATTCCTCGACCTCGCGGAAAAGCGAGCCCGCATATGCGAACTGAGACTCAAACTTTTCCCGAACTTCCACGCCCACTTCATAACAGCAGCCTTGAATGCCAGGACCAATCGCGGCCTTAAGATCGCGAGGCCGGCTGCCGAAGTGGCGACGCATCTCGCCCACTCCCTTCTCGATGATCCGCTTCACCGTGCCCCGCCAGCCCGCGTGAAACACACCCACGGCGCGCCGCTTGGGGTCGACAAGGATGATGGGCAGGCAGTCGGCAGTCTGAATGCCGAGCAATAAACCCGGAGTTGCCGTGACCAGGCCATCACCCACAAGTTGCGATTCGGGAGGGGAATCGACGAACCGGATGATATCGGAATGAACCTGGCGCAGCGTAATCAGCGGCCAAGTCTCTTTTCCAACTCCAAGGCCACGCAGAAATGCCAAGCGGTTGCGCTCAACCGCGGCTCGGGAGTCGTCTTTGGTGAATCCCAGGTTGAGCGCCGCGCCACCGTAAACTCGCGAGAATCCCCCCAGCCGCGTGGAAAATCCGTGGACCAACCAAGCATACTTGCTCAGCTGCGAAGCCCTGAGAATGTTATGTTTCGCTGGTTTGGGAGTGAGAGTCGGCACCCATCCATGTTAACGGATACCCGAAGCACATTACCCGCCAGACCAGCGTTGCCGCACCCCGGCCAGAAACTTTTCCTTGTCGGCTTTCATTTGCCGGACGAGCGCCTGATTGCCGGTGTCTTCGTGCGCGGCCGCCCAGAGCACCATTTCGGTAAGCACGGGCGCGAGGTCAATCCCCTTCGCAGTCAACAAGTAAATGATTTTGCGCGCATCCTTCGGATCGGGTTTCGCCTCGATAATTCCGTAGTCCTGCAGCTTGCGCAGGCGATCGGCCAGAATGTTCGTCGCGATGCCTTCGTAACACTCCAGGAATTCCTTGTAGGTATGCGCCCCCAACAGCATCATGTCGCGGATGATCAGCAGCGACCAGCGGTCGCCCAGCATCTCCACCGAAGCATTCAGTGGGCACCCAGACCGCCGCTTGGGAGCCATCTTTTTTCGCATCACTGGCATCCATTCTAAAATATCACTTGCATTTAGCAAGTTAGATATGAATACTCTTTCCTCACGCGACGCGGGCAAGGCTTACAAGCATCTGGGAATCAGCAAGGATCAATTACCAGCTTCCTGATGATAAAGGAAACAATCTTGACTGCCGGGATGTATATGAGTTCGTTACGCCGGAGAAACTGATCACACGCATCGAGATCTCGGCGGACGACGGCCAGCATTGGACGCTGGTATCGGAATCTGTGGCAACCAAAGTTCATTAGTTGCAGGACCTCACCTATTTCCAGGAGACAATCAATGAGGAAGATAATGAAGACAGTCAGCACAATTGCATTGGCAGCCTTCGCTCTGAGTGTCGCTCTCGGCTCTGCATGGGCAGCGCAGGCACCGGCGCCCAAAGATGACCCATATCCGAACATGGCTCCGCTTGACCAATACCTAATGCCGGATCGTAACGCCGAGATAGCGCTGGCCCGAAGCGCAGCCCCCGAGTCGATATCCCGTGATGCAACGGTTGCGGTTCTTGGATCCCATGGCTATGAAACCGCCGTTGAGGGCAAGAACGGATTTGTCTGCATCGTGGAGCGCGGATGGATGAACCTGTTCGACAATCGGGAGTTCTGGAGTCCGAAAGTTCGAGGCCCGATCTGCTTCAATCCCCCAGCCGCCCGAACGGTGCTTCCGATCACTTACCTGAGAACGAAACTGGTGTTGGCGGGAAAGTCGAAAGCCGAAATCAAAGAGAGTACGAAGGCCGCGATTGAAAAAAAGGAATTGCCGGTTCTTGAAGCGGGTGCCATGAGCTACATGATGGCGAAACAGGGCTACCTCAATGACAACCCCATCACCGACGATGGCGCCCACAATATTGCCCACCTGATGTTTTACACCCCGCTGATGGACCGTGCGGCTTGGGGCGCGAATATGCCCAAGTCTCCCGTCTACCTCATTCCACAATTCGAAGGCCAACCAGAACCCATTGACGTGTTCATAGTTTTGACGGGCATGTGGTCGGATGGAACGCCTGCTCCGCTCAGCTAAGGCAACAGCATAATAAGGAAGCGCACCAGCGCAAGGAGGTACGCCATGCAATTAAGTCCACACCTGAATTTCAACGGCGATTGCGAGGCGGCATTCAAGTTCTACGAAAAGTGCCTCGGCGCTAAAATCACTTTCATGATGCCGCATGAGGGCTCTCCCGTTGCAGAGCAGGTACCAACTGTCTGGCGCAACAAAATCCTCCACGTCACCCTGAAAGTTGGCGATGGCGTGCTGACTGGCGCCGACGCTCCGCCGGAGCAATACGAGAAGCCACAAGGGTTCTCCGTGACGCTGGGCATCGAGGAGCCAGCGGAGGCGGAACGCGTCTTTCACGCTCTGGCCGAGAACGGTGTCGTACAGATGCCGCTGCAGGAGACATTTTGGGCTCTCCCTTTTGGTATGCTCATTGATCGGTTCGGCATCCCGTGGATGATTAATTGCGGGAAGGCAGCCTAGGAAGGAGACTGTAATGAGCAAGGTACGAGTGCTGGTGGGCACACGCAAAGGAGCATTCATCCTTACCGCAGATGGCAAGCGCGACAAATGGGAGGTCAGCGGTCCGCACTTCGCCGGCTGGGAAATGTATCACGTAAAAGGATCGCCCGCCGACCCGAACCGGCTGTATGCTTCCCAAACCAGCGGATGGTTCGGACAGATCATCCAGCGCTCCGACGATGGCGGCAAGACCTGGCACCAGCCCGGAACGCCGCCCGGAGAGCTGCCTGCGCCGGGCCCGCCGAAGGCCGCGAGCAACAAATTCGTCTACGACACATCTGCCGAAAGCGGCAAGCCGCTCACCACGCATCAGTTCTACGACGGCACCCAGCATCCGTGGGAGTTCAAACGCGTGTGGCATCTTGAGCCCTCGCTCACAGATCCCGACACGGTGTATGCCGGAGTGGAAGACGCGGCCATCTTCCGCTCGTCCGACGGCGGCGAGAACTGGAAGGAACTCTCCGGCTTGCGCGGTCACGGCACCGGCCCCAAGTGGCAGCCAGGCGCGGGCGGCATGTGCCTGCACACGATCATCCTCGACCCCAGTAATCCACAGCGCATGTGGATCGCGATCTCAGCCGCAGGCGCATTTCGCACCGACGACGCCGGCAAGAACTGGAAGCCGATCAACCGCGGCCTACGCTCGCAATACATCCCCGACCCCACGGCCGAGATCGGCCACTGCGTTCACCACATCGCGATGAATCCGTCGCGCCCCGGCGTGCTGTTCATGCAGAAGCATTGGGACGTGATGCGCAGCGACGATGCCGGCGAAAACTGGAAAGAAATCAGCGGCAACCTGCCCACTGATTTCGGCTTCGCAATCGATGTGCACGCCCACGAGCCCGAGACAATCTACGTCGTCCCCATCAAGAGTGACAGCGAGCACTTTGTCCCCGAGGGCAAGCTGCGCGTTTACCGCAGCCGCACCGGCGGCAACGAGTGGGAGGCGCTAACCAACGGCCTGCCGCAAAGCAACTGCTACGTCAACGTGCTGCGCGACGCCATGGCCGTCGACTCGCTCGACAAGTGCGGCATTTACTTCGGCACCAGCGGCGGCCAGGTCTACGCTTCGGCCGATGCGGGAGATAGCTGGAATCCGATTGTGCGGGATCTACCGGGCGTGCTTTCAGTGGAGGTGCAGACGCTGCCGTGATCCGCGTCATACTCCCGCAGCATCTGCGAACGCTGGCCCACGTCGGCAGTGAAGTGCAGATCGAAGTCGAAGCGCCGATCACGCTCCGTTCAGCGCTCGACGCGCTCGAGGCCCGCTATCCCATGCTGCGTGGCACGATCCGCGATCACGAAACGCACCAGCGTCGCCCGTTCCTGCGCTTCTTCGCCTGCGAAGAAGATCTATCGCACGAATCGCCGGACGCGCCATTGCCAGACGCAGTCACCTCCGGGAAAGAGCCGTTGCTCATCATCGGAGCCATTGCCGGAGGCTAGGGGCATTTGCCCGTGCTCCGCTCGTCCGCTATAGTTTTCCTAGCCATGTTTGATGATTTCACCGTCACCGACCGCTGGACGAAGAAACCGGTTCACTGCGTCTATCAAGCGCTGATCGTCGCCATCGCCACGCGCCACGCCGACGCCGTCAACGTCAAGTTCCTGGTCGAGGGAAGAACTGTCTGGGTCGCCCTGCCGCACCCGGCGTGGGTGGAGTACAAAAAACGCACCGGCAAGCTCATCACGGACCCACTCGCCGTCGAAATCGCCGGCCATTATCTGAAATCCGCGCTGGAGGCCGGCGAAGGTCTGGGCCGCGAAATGTACTCGCTCACAGTCGAGGAAACGCTGGCCCACCTCGAAGCCGCGGTCACAGAGATGCAGGCGCAGCCAGTATAGAGCCAAGGTCTCAGGTCATAGGTATTAGGTCTGAAGGCCGGCCGAATGCCTCAGATGTAAATGCCTGAGACCTGCGACCTGAGACCTATCGCCTAAACTACCCGCCGTCGTGCTACTCAGGCCCTCTTCAGCAGGCGGCTCAGCCAGATCAGGAACATGGCGCCGATGATCGCGATCACGATGGTGCCGATGAATCCGCCGGCATAGATGCCGAGTGCGCCCAGCAGCCATCCCCCAACCACAGCGCCGACTATGCCCAGGACGATATCCATGAGTGGGCCGTAACCGCCGCCCCTCATGATCTTGCCCGCAGCCCAGCCCGCAATCAGTCCAACGATGATCCACCAAATCAAATTCGTGAGCATGCGATCCTCCTGGCGAAATTTCCGTAATCGTGAAGCCGCAGCCCAGCGCGCGATCGTCCGTTCAAAAAAACGGCGCCCTGGGGCGAAGCGGCAAGCGTTGTGCCCGGCAGACTAGTGACCGCGCGCCCATCTGTCAAGCGCGCTTCTGTCGCCGGCCCCTGACCCCTGACCCCGGTCCCCTGTGGTTAAATCAAAATATATGTTCGCCCGCAAGATTCGCGTCGAGTACGAAGACCACGGCCAGAAGCTCCCCTGCCCCCTGAAATGGCTCGACAGCTTCTCCATGCGCAACTTCACCAGCGCCAGTGTGTTTGACGACACTGTACCGGTTTCCGACGGTCACATGGAGATCGGCGCCAACGTTCCTTTAGCCCAACTCCGCGAAGCCATGGAAGATTGGTTTCGCCGCAAGGGCTATCTCCCCAAGGACTCGAACTTGTCGCTGGAAGAGATTTCATGACAGGCGGACACTCTTTACATAACCTCTTTACATAACTTTTTTACATAACTGTCGCCGTTGTTGTGTCGCTGGGACAGAACAAACGGCGTAATTACTTGCGCCGGTGTGCTAAAGTGGGTAAACCAGCCCAGTGCATTTCCCGTTTTAGGATTTTTTGACGCAGTGCAAAAGTGGGTAAACCCATTTTCGCATGAGAGGCATCTTATTTTCAGGCGGTTACGAATGCCTGCAAGATGGCAAGCAGTTTGCAAGCATACGTTCTGAGGTGCGGATTATGAACCGATTGCAGCTCTCCCCCCAATCCAGCACACACGATGCATTGCCATTAGAAGACTGGCGCAGCGCTCTACCCACTAGCTGGGAAGATGCCAGATTCTTCCGCGTAAAACGGGCTTACGAGTCCAATGTCCGCCCAGGTCTCGAACTGCCAAACATCAACTGGTATGCGGTTCTGGGGCTTACTCTGGCCACCGTGGTCAGCGCCGGTGTCTGGCTCGGCCTGGGATGGATGGTCGCTTACATCTGGAAGTAACCGGTTGCCGGCTTTCGGCCCGTTGTCTGCCCGCATCCTGGCATTCTGGGCTGCCTCTCTTCTGACCTCCACTTCCCCCAACTAGGCTGTCTCCTTCACAACTCTCCCCCACTGCACTACACTGACAAGCCGTTGCCAAACATAAACAAATGTTGAGCCACAATCACAGGTACGAAGCTTCCGGAACAGCGCGCCCAGTCGCCGTAATCGGCGAACTTAACGTAGACCTGATAGCCAGCGGCTTAACCTCGGCCCCAATCCTAGGCCAAGAAGTTCTAGCCGATGATTTCCAAACGGTCCTAGGCAGCGCCTCCGCCATTTTCGCCTGTGGCGCAGCGCGCCTCGGCCATCCCGTAAGTTTCTTCAGCAAAGTAGGAGACGACGACTACGGAAGTTTCTGCCTCGATGCACTTCAAAAGGCCGGCATTTCCACCGAAAACGTAGCCACCGCCAAGACGTCAAAGACAGGCGTAACCATTTCGCTAAGCACGCGCAAAGATCGCGCCCTGGTAACGGTTCTAGGCGCGATCTCCGAACTACGCCACAAAGATCTCGACTTGCAAGCCCTGCGCGGACACAGCCACCTGCACATGACTTCTTTTTTTCTGCAAACCGCTCTGCGCCCATCCTTCCCGCAAATTCTGCGCCAGGCCCGAAAGCTGGGTCTAACCACGTCGTTCGATCCCAACTCAGACCCCACGTCATCGTGGGGCCCCGACGTTTGGCGCGTGGTCGATGAAACCACCATTCTTTTTATCAACCGGGAAGAAGCGCTTCATCTCACGAGGAAGAAGAATGTCCGCGAAGCGCTCCAGCAGCTATCCGAAAGAGCCCCCTGCGTAGTAGTCAAACTAGGCCCCCGCGGAGCCATCGCCGCGGCCGCCGGCCAGGTAGTCTCCGCGCCGCCGTTCAAGGTTCGTCCCGTAGACACAACCGGCGCCGGAGACTCCTTCGCGGCCGGCTTCGTCCACGCCTTCCTCTCCGGCCGCGATCTCCACCGATGCCTGGTAGAAGGCAACGCCTGCGGCGCTCTATCGACGCAAAAGGTAGGAGGCACAGCCGGCCAGCCCGACCCGAAGAGTCTGGAGAAATTCCTGCGCCGCAACCGGCAACGCCAATAACTCACGCGGGGACTGTCATCCTGAGCGGAATTTGTCGCGCGCGAAGCGCACGACAAATGAAGTCGAAGGACCGCTATTGCGCCGGCATCGGCTAAGTGCACCAAGGCATTCTTACGATGCAGCGGGTGCCCCGTCCTTGCCAAAGCTAGAGCAACGGGCGAAAATGTCCAACACCGAACAGCTTCGCCGCGAACGAGAGAGTGAGGCCAGCATTGCCCTATTGCCCCTACACAGACCAAGATTGGCCTGATGCAGAAACCAGGCCGGAACATATCGTTCCCCTCTCGCTGGGAGGCGTGAATGGATTTGAAATCCCCGTTCATAGCAAGACCAATTCTGATACCGGCTCAAGCATTGACGCAGCGATGGCCGAGGACTTTTTGGTGAAAACGAAACGCGATCGCTTTGACGTTCGTGGGCACCACGGAACAGAGCCTGTCTTCGTAGTCAAAAAGGCGACGAATGCGGACGGTCTTCCGCTGCAAGTCTATCTGAACCAGCGCTCCGGACTGCAGGTGTGGTCTCCACGTGATAGGCAATACGTTACAGACAAACGCGCCAGCAAGCTTGAGCTGAAATTCGACGTGAAGGTCGATGCCGCAATGAAGTTTGTCGCCAAGGTAGCTTTGTCAGCTGGGTATTTTGTTTACGGCGACCTGTTCAGAAGGAATGTGAAGCATAGCGATTTCAGGACGATCATGAACTTCCAGCCTTCAAATCCGAGCGGACACGAAGGGGTCGAGGCTCGTGTTGATGACCGATTCAGTGAGAGCACCGCTGAGGACGCTCAGATTTTTCGGGGGCTCTGTAAGGCTTCCGAGCCATATTCGATCGTGGGCTTTGCACACTCGAACGACCGCTTCGGAATCTTCGTGGGTATTCTTGGTGAGTATATTGGGACGATCCATGTTCCGGCCGTAATGGAAGCCTTTCCTAGGGACGGTGAGCACCTGATGGGGCATGTAATACAGCTTCGGAGGCCGGGGGTTACGCGCGTCTCAATGAAGCGGGCGCTTGAGTCTTTCCTGAAAGCGGTCGAGGCGACAAACGCCAATAAAGAGGCAAACACTCAGCCTCTAGATCGGCAACGATAAGCGTCGTTCGCTGGGAAACCTTGAACAGGAAACCCGGAGAGGAAACCCGCGGACAGTCCTGGGACGTTCACAGGCTTTTGCGAATTATAACCTTGGGTGCGTCCCGTCCGCCCCAGCTTTCAGCGCAGAAAGAGAACGTCTCATTGCTGTTCCCCTTTAGCTATCCCCATGATGTAGACAACGAGCTTTTCTTCCCCCCCGTATTGCCCGTGAATCTGAGTGCAAAACGACGAGGAGTTGTCTGCTGGGTAGCAGGAGGAGAACCCCTTCTCGCCTGGGTTGATTGCTGTACCCCAATAAACCTGCCCGGGCCGCAGCGGATAACAAGTCGCGTCTACGTCATTGCACATGAGCCACACCGGAACATCTGGCTTGCCAATCGCATTCAGCGGAAATGCCGCCTTCACCATCTGTAGATTGTGCCGTCCGTCCGGAGTTGGAACCACTGTGACCTCATCCACGCGAATCGGGATAGGTCGCTTCTTAGACGACGCCGAGACTGTGCCACGCGCGAGCGTACTCTCATTCTCGCTTCCGACGGAGGCCAGCGGCTTAGCCTTCTGTTGGGCGAGAACGAGCAGCGCCTTCACCTCGATGGACGGGGCCGCGAAGTTCAGGTTCTGCCCCAGCGGTACCCCCCAAGTGATGACCCCAACAACGCGGTCGTTCAAATCCAGCAACGGCCCTCCACTGTTGCCGTGAGAGACGGGCGCCGTCGTCTGAATCCATTGCATCCTGTCTGCATCTCGGAGAGCGCTGACGATGCCGTCCGAAGCTGTGCCCTCAAGTCCTAGTGGGCTACCAATCGCCACTACGTGGTCTCCCACATGCAGGCTGTCGACGTCTCCAAGTTGCAAGAACGGCAGATTCTTTCCGCCGACTTTGAGGATTGCCAGGTCTTTGTCGGCATCAGAAGCAAGAACACCGGTTACCGGAAAGAACGCCCCGTTCGCCAACTTCACAGTGGCGGAGTGAGCTTCCTTGATGACGTGATAATTGGTGACTATTTCGCCATCAGCGGAAATGAGAAAGCCGCTGCCCAGAGCAGTCTCGTGTCCCGATGAATCGGAGATGACGATTAGGACAACGGCATCGCTACTTCGTCTTACGACATCAGCTACACCCCCTTGTGCCTCAGTCGCCACCTTAATCGAACGAGCAGGCACCATGACCGAATTCAACCGGGCCAAGCGACTACCGAAGAGCAGGAACCCCGCTCCAACCAAAGCTGCGAGAACGGAGAACGCTAGAATTACCTTTGCTGTCGTGGAGAAGAAAACTTGCTGGGATGTCGGGCGCGGCGCGGATTGTGCAACCTGCGCTGCTTCCGGCTCAAGGGGAGCGCCGCACGCCGAGCAGAAAGCTCCCGGCTCCTCCAAAACATTACCGCAGTTGTGACAAAACGGCATCGAGGGGCCGCCTCGCCCTTCGCGGCAGAGTATACAGCTTGGGCGCTGGCGCTTCTAGTGCAGCGGTCACCCTTGCTCGGGGGCTGGCTCATTCGCTCCCAACAATTTCCACAGGCCCCATGTGACATCTGACCTTGCGCCCGCAATCCGAATCGCGCGATCATAGTCGAGGACGTGACGGTCGGGAGAACCCGAATCGCCCGTCCTAAGCGATTTGTTCTCAAGATTTTAGATTTAAGTTCTTTGAAAACAAGATTTTGCGAAGTCCGTTTTTGCGAAACCCGCGCTGGGCAAGGGTTTCAGAGCCATCCGAATAAAAATTTCGCACCCAAATCCGGCGCCTTGCAAGCTCGTCCACTCCCGTTCGCCTTAGCCAGTAAATTTATTTTCGGGTGTGAGCCGGGCAAAAACAGACTCCAAGTGAAAGCGAACAAAAGACGAATCCTCCATAACATGAAGCAGGGACGACTTCTCCGTGCCTCCGTGTCTCCGCGGTGAGCCCACCTTTGTTTCCAGGCAAGGGTCAGGCAATCGTAACCGCAACCCCAGCCTTCTTCAGCGCGCTCAGAGCCGCCTTGGGAATGTTCGAGTCGGTGATGACGTGATGCAGAGCAGACGTAGGAGCGATCAACGAAAGACTGCGCTTCCCAAATTTACTGGAATCGCAAACCGCCACGGTTGTCTTCGAGATCTCGATCATCGCACGGTTCACCTTCGATTCCAAAAGATTGGGAGTGCTGAGCCCATGCTGCACATCGAATCCATCGACGCCGAGAAACAGAATGTCGGCATGCAACTTGTGCAGCGTCTCCTCAGCAATGGGCCCGACCAGAGAAAACGAGTTCTTTCGAAGACTGCCCCCAGTAAGAATCACTTCCAGCGCCGACCCGGAGAGTTCAGCCGCGATGTTCACTGCGTTGGTGATGATCGTCAGGTGCTGATGATTGCGGAGGGCGCGAGCGATGGCGGTAGTCGTAGTGCCGGAATCAAGAATCACCACTTGCCCCTCGGTCACCATGCGCGCGGCAGCGGCGGCAATCTGCAACTTCTCCTTGCGATGCAGCTTTTCTTTCTCCCGCAAAGTCGGGTCGTCCAGAGCGCCTTCGCTAGCCGGCAGCGCGCCACCATGAGTGCGGTGCACGCGCCCTTTGACATGGAGAATCTCCAGGTCTTTGCGGATCGTGACCTGCGAAGTATGAAACTGTCTGGCGAGATCGATAACCAGCACGCGGCCATCGCGATGCAGTTGCTCGAGGATTGCTCGTTGCCGTTCTTCGCTTAGCATGCGTTCATCCTAGCTATTCGGGCCGAGCCTCGACGAGCAGATGTTGATGGAACTCGGCGGCAATTGTAGCCTTTGGGCCGCGTACGGTTCCGAGATCTTTGTTGTTCACATAGTCAACGACGCGGTACGCGCGGTCCTCGAGCCCGCGCAACTCAATCGGCCCGCTCCACGCGCGGGCAAAGAATGCATAGTAAAGCTCTTGCCCCTTACGGATTACATGCGCCTCCGGGCGATCGAACCCAATGTCGTACAGATCTCCGAGATACTCGCCGCGCGACAGCATCTTGTCTTTGTAAATGCTCAGCCACTTCTCAAAGATCTTCTCGCGCTGCGGAGTGAGGTCCGACGTGCTGTGTTTCTTGACCAGATTCGGCAGCACGAACTGCGTTCCGACAACTCCACCCACGCCCACGGTAGATGCGAAATCAATCGCCCCGTCGCTCAACTCCACGTGGTCGCCAAAGTAGGGAATGTTGTCACCCATCAGAGCCTTCAACGTCTTTCCCTTGGAGCGGATCTGAAACGAACTCTCCGGATCAGACGCGACCGACATATTGAAATGCGGCATGGTGAAGAACGAGTAGGCAGTGCCGCACGGACAAAACTCGACAAGCGCGTCCGGCTTCACGCTGCGCGCAGTTTCGTAAATCTCCTTGAAGAACTCAGGCATCGCCTCAACCGAGTCTTCCGGACGCTTGTGATGGTGCGCAGGATTGTAACAAGGCGGAACGCCGTTCATGTGCTGGCCATCAAGTTTGAGGCCGTCATATCCCCACTCGCCCAGAAGCTTGCGCACCAGCGCCTTGTGGTATTCCACAACGTCTCGATCGGCGGGACACAGATAAAACGAGTGCCACCACGAAATCTTCCGCTTCGATCCATCGCGATTCAGCAGAAGGTAGTCGGGATGGTTCTTAAGGACCTGCGAATCCGCAACGGCGCTCAGCGGCGACCACCACAACTGTGCCTTGAAGCCCTCGTCATGAATGCGATCCACCAGAGCTTTCATGTCAGCGTCACCGTGGGGAAACTTCTTCGGGTCAACTTCCCAATCGCCGTAGTTATTCTGCCAGCCATCATCTAACGTAACCCAGGAGAAGCCCATCTTCTTAACCGTAGGCAACGTGTCGTAGACCTGCTTGAGCTGTACCGACCGGCCATAACCCCAGGCGCACCAGATCGGTCCATAGGCGCTGTCCGGCGCCGAAGCCATCTGAAATCCCTGCCGCATCATGAGGCGCCGATATTCGGTGAGCGTGTGAAAGTAATCGCCCTGATGCACGGACACGAACGTACGGAGAGTATGAAAGCTCTCTCCCGGTTCCAACGTTTGCTTCCGAGCGGAGCGCACGGCCACGCGCGCATGATTTGCATCGGGCATGGAAACAGGAAGCGAGACAAGTCGCGGCCCAGGCTCTACATGACCTACCGCAAGCCCGAGATCTTTGCGCCAGACATCGATAACGGGAGTTCCGCCGCCATAGTCGCTGGCATTCATCCCGAGAAAGTTGTCCTGCTCGAATCCCGCACGCAACGGAACCACCCAATCGGGCCGCTTCTCGTAGGAGCCGCTTTGGTAAGACCAGAACGCCGGGCCGCGTGCGGATGGCCTTGCACTCAGTGTGTACTGATGATTGGCCCATCTGCGGATCGTGAGTCGATCAGTCCCCTCGTTTGTGTACGTGACGTCAAAGACGGCGAAGGATGGAAACTCGGAATAAATTGTGACGGATACATCCTTGCGCAACTCGCCCGATTTGCCGGTCAGCGAAAGCCGCTCACCCGCGCCAAACGCGTCCGACACACGCTCGCGGCGGCTGGCGCTCAGGGCAAAGTCGCTCCACGTACGAACGCTGGTAACCGTCTCCGATGCGGACAACGGAGCCAGAATTTTCGGACTGGGCCCAAGCAGGGCGACAATACGGCTATGGAGGTGTTGATCGAACTCGATCCGTAAAATCGAACTTTGGATCTGAAGATCAGGAAGGCCGTCGGCCGCGGAGGCGGGAGCAGACTGTTGCGCCGAACTATGCTGCCCCGAGTTCCAGCGAGGCAGCGCGAGGCCGAGCATGGCACAGCATGTTTGAGTGATGGCCTGCCGGCGCGTGATCATCGAAGGGTTCCGCTGAACATTCATTATCTCTTGCCGACAGGGCTGTGCTAATGTTGCGATATGTTACGAATCAATTCCTTTTACTTTCTATCCCGGCTGTTGTCAAGCGGTGAAGTGCGTCCAGATGGCATTTTCGGTCCCATTGAATTTATGGGTCGAGACTCCAGGAGGAGCATAGTTTGAAACCGAGGACTCACCGCCGCTGCTCCAGCGCCGCCCTGCGGAATATCGTGAAGCGCAATCGTGTCTCGGGGAAGGGCGGGGTCTATGCGGTCTGTTCCGCACATCCCTGGGTTATCGACGCGGCCATCCGGCAGGCGATGGAAGACGATTCTGTCCTGCTGGTGGAGTCCACTTCCAGCCAGGTCAATCACCTTGGCGGTTACACAGGACAGACTCCGAGTCAGTTTGCGGAGTTTGTTCATTCCGCGTCGCGACGCATGGGGCTTCCCGGAGATCGAGTGCTGCTGGGCGGAGATCATCTTGGGCCATTTCCGTGGAGGGCCACAAAATCGAATCGCGCCTTGCGGAAGGCGTGTGAACTGGTCCGTTCCTGTGTGCTGGCGGGATACGGGAAAATTCATCTGGATGCGAGCATGGCGTGTGCCGATGATCCAAAGGTCCTCTCCGAACCCACCGTCGCGCAGCGCTCCGCCGTGTTGTGCGAAGCTGCTGAGGAAGCGCTGAAACACTTGCCCCGAGGAGCGGTAGCTCCTCTTTACGTCATCGGGACCGAAGTGCCTGCGCCAGGGGGCGAGTCGGATTCAGGAAAGCCTCCCACGGTAACCACCATCGAGAGCCTGCATCAGACCCTGCGCATTTTTCAACAGGCCTTTGACGAACGGAACCTTTCCGCAGCCTGGCAGAGGGTGGTCGGTGTGGTGGTGCAGCCTGGGGTCGAGTTCGGAGACGACTTCGTGTTCCCATACGATCGCCGCAAGACTCGCTCGCTCTCGGCAGCATTGCCTCGCAGCCCTGCGCTGGTTTATGAGGCGCACTCCACGGACTATCAGTCTGCCAGCGCGCTGGCGCAAATGGTCGAAGATCATTTCGCCATTTTGAAAGTGGGGCCGTGGTTGACCTTCGCGTTCCGCGAAGCTGTGTTCGCCTTGAGCGCGATCGAAACCGAGATGCTTGCCGGGAGAAAAGGCCAACGGCTGTCGCGAGTGCGGGAAGTTCTCGATCGGACCATGCTCCGCAAACCCGACTACTGGCGCTCTTACCATCACGGGGATGAAAGCCAATTACGCCTGTCGCGGGCCTACAGTTATAGCGATCGCTGCCGGTACTATTGGCACCAGCCCGCCATCCAAACAGAGATCGAACGCCTGCTCCATAACCTGAAGGCGCACTCGTTTCCCTTGACGCTGGTCAGCCAGTATCTTCCTCGGGAGTACGAGGCGATCAGAACGGGACGAATCGAGGGCCGTCCCGAAGCACTTATTCGATATCACATTCAGCTGGTCCTGCGAATCTATGCTACGGCTTGCGGGATTGAGGAAAACAGAGTTTGCAGTTGACAAAGGTCATCAAACGCAAGTAAAAGTAATCGTTCGTAATATTCCATAGCTAGGCTCGCAGTTTTCCAATAGACGCACTTTCGCTAAAGCCCGACAGGTGGTCGAGCGAATATTCGAGACCAGCGCTCTTGGACCCAGCTCAGGAGGCTCACCATGGCCGTCCGTTTCTACATTCGACAGATACTTGGGGCTCTGTTTCTCCTGCTGGCCGTTAGCTTTGCCACGCCGACGTGGGCACAAAAAGATGCTGGAGCCATTGTAGGTCTCGTGCGCGACTCTACCGGCGCAGTGATTACGGACGCCAAGGTGACCGTGGTGGACCTGGATCGCGGCACCCAGTTGACCCTTTTCACCAACCGTGAGGGCGAGTATGTGGCCGGCCCGCTCAGGATCGGCCGCTATAGTGTCACCATCGAGAAAGCAGGATTCAAGAAAGCAGTTGCCAGGCCTTTTCAAGTGAACGTTCAGGATCGAATCGGCGTGGACCTGACCCTTCAGCCGGGCATGGCAACAGAAACCATGACGGTTACCGCGGAGGGGGCGCAACTCCAAACCGAAACCTCCGACCTGGGGCAGGTGGTGGACAGCCAGCGCATCAATGCGCTTCCCTTGAATGGACGCAACTATGCGCAACTCGCGCTACTGGGCACCGGCATTGCCGCCGCTGAGCCGGGCTCGCGCGTGGAAACTACGTACGGCTTCAGCTCCAACGGCGCCCGCTCTCTGCAAAATAACTTTCTCCTGGACGGCATCGACAACAATGCCAATCTGGGCGACGTACTCAACGGCGCAGCTTACGTGGTTCAACCTGCGGTGGACGCCATCGCCGAATTCAAGGTCGAAACCAATTCCTACAGTGCGGAGTTCGGCCGCGGCAACGGCGCGATTATGAATGCCGTAATCAAATCCGGCACCAACCAGTTGCACGGCGATCTGTGGGAGTTTCTGCGCAACGACAAATTCGACGCGATTAATCCCTTCGACGCCGAATTCGGCCAGCAGCCTTACAAGCAGAACCAGTTCGGCTTTACGCTGGGCGGTCCTATCAAGAAGAACAAGCTGTTTTTTTTCGGAGATTACGAAGGCCTGCGCATTCGACAGGCGCTGCCGCAGCTCTCCACCGTGCCGACGCCTGCCGAGGTTGGCGGAGATTTCTCGGCGTTTCTGCAGATCAGCAATCCGATTCCGGGTGTGGTCAACTGCAGCGGCAATCCCACTTATCAGGGAGAGATCTTTAATCCAGTCCTGGCGCAAAGCAACTCCGCGCTTAACGGCGGCGCAGGCTGCAGCGTCCCCATCGGAACCACCTCCACTGGCGTGCCGACGAACATCTTTACTGGCAACAGTGGCACGAACACGGCGATCGATCCGCTCGCCCAGGAACTGGCTAATTTGTTTCCCGTGCCCAATACCACGCTATCCGGGGGCAACTACCTGGCCGATCCCGAGCGCCGCGAGACGGAAAACAAATTCGACATTCGCATCGATCACGCCATCAGCGACAAGGATAATTTTTTTGCCCGCTACAGTTACGGCAACGACAGTAATTTCCTTCCCTCACCGTTCAACAACGTCCTCGACGGCGGCGCCTTCCAGGACGGCTACAGCAACAACACAGCCCAGGGCCTGGCGGCCAGTGAGGTCCACACATTTCGCAACAACCTGGTAAACGAGTTTCGCTTCGGCTTCAACTACCTCAGCTCTCATCGCTACAATTTGAATTACAACCAGAATGTCTCAGCGCAACTTCCGATCCCTTTTCCGGGAGTTCCCTACGTGGCCGGTGAGGAGATCGGTGGATTGCCTTCTCTCAGCTTCGGTGATGGCACGGCGGCGATTGGTTCCTCGGAATTTCTGCCCGCCATCGAAAAGCAGCACAGCTATGTTTTTGTCAACAATCTAAGTTGGATTCGCGGCCGCCATGCCGTGAAGTTCGGCGGCGAACTGCGCTTCGAACAGTTCACCATCCTCGAGCCGGCCGCGCCGCGTGGCTACATGGACTTCGGCGGCAACTTCGTCATCAACGATAACCTCGCCGCCCCCGGCACCGGCGGCGAGGCTTTTGCTTCTTTCATGCAGGGCATCAGCGACGGCGGGTCCATTACCAGTTTCCTGCCCAACATCGTCTACAACCGGCAGATTTACTCTGGCTATGCGCTCGACGACTTCAAAGTAACTCCGCGGCTCACGCTGAATCTGGGTCTGCGTTACGAACTTTTCACTACCATCAAAGCGGCCAGTAATCGGCAATCCACGTTCAATTTCAACTCCCTCTCGCTGATTACTCCCAAGGGACAAAATGCGCAGTTGACGCCCACGCTCGGCACCGAACTCGCCATTCAGAGCATCGGTTCTCCCGGGCTCATTTCTCCCGATCTCAATAATTTCGCACCCCGCATCGGACTGGCCCTGCAGATCTCTGACAAGCTCGTGCTGCGTAGCGGCTTCGGCATCTTCTATGGCGGGCAGGAAAATGGCCCGTTCTCGAATCCGAGTCCCGGGTTCAATCCTCCGTTCCTGTCTTCGGAGGCATTCAACACTCCCTGCACTGCGCCCACCGCAAATCCAGGGCAGACGGATTGCTCGATTTCTGCCGTGAACAACGGGGGCTTGCCGCTCAACGTTTTGTCGCAGGGCTTCCCTGCCCAGTCTCTAAGCGACCCCAACGCACCCGAACTTTACTCGCTCGATCCGCATCTGGTCACGCCCTACACCGAGCAGTGGCATCTCGGTCTGGAATACCAATTGCCCGCTGACACCATTCTGGAAGTTTCCTACGCGGGCTCTCACGGATTGAAGCTCTTCGCGTTCTATAACGGCAATCAGACCGTTCCCGTGCTGGGGACAGACTCGCTTCCCACCGCGCCGCGGCGCCCGGCGCAGAATAACAATTGGCCCGGCGCCAACGGTCCGTGTGATCTGAATCCTGCGAATAACTACGCTGACGCCGGCAATTGCAATCCCGCGCTCGATGTCATGATCGACACCTTCCGCTCGAATGCGTTGTCGAATTACAACTCGCTGCAGGTTCGCCTGGAGAAGCGTTATTCTCACGGACTCCAATACGAACTCGCCTACACTTGGGCGCACGCGCTCGATACCGCTTCCAGCGCCAGCCTGGGCTCGGTGAACAACGGAGATTTCCAGGATCAACGATTCCCCCAAGCTAACTACGGCAACTCCGACTTCGACGTGCGTCAGCGCTTGGTTTTCAGTTATATCTACGACCTGCCTTTCGGCCGCGGACGCAAGTTTGCCGGAGGCGCTTCGGGAGCCGTGAACCAGATTCTCGGCAACTGGCAATTGGCTGGCGTTTTTTCCGCCGCCACCGGCAACTACTACACCGCCACCGATATCAACAATATTTCCGGCGGCGATTGCGGGGGCACCGTCGGCTACTATTGCTCACGCCCGGCTGTGGTCGGCAATCCCAACGCCAAGCCCTGCATCCCGGGAACGCTGTTTAACACCTGTGCGTTTGCCGACAACGGCACCATCCCCGGGATTATTCCCCTTGGAACATTCGGCGATGCGGGACGCAACATCATCGAGGGCCCAGGATACAAAACCTGGGACACCGCGCTGATGAAACAGTTTCCCATCAGCGAGCAAAAGAAATTCGAATTCCGCGCGGAGTTTTTCAACGTGCTCAACCATGTGAATTATTTATTTGGACAGTTTGGCGCGATCAGCGCTGAGCCCACTCCTCTGGAACTTGGCCAGTCCGGCTTTGGATATCCCCTGGCGGCGCGTGCTCCTCGACAGATTCAGTTTGCGTTGAAGTTTTACTTCTGAACCCGTTCGCCCGATCACCACGGATTGGCACGGGACATAAAACCGACGGTAGCGTCCGCTCCTTTATCTGCTGGCGATCCTGCGAGCTACCACCGCCCAGTTCACGAACGCCAGCGCGATGGTCGCGATCAGAATCAGGGATTGGCCGAAGTCCACCCGCGTTACCAGGACCACGCACAGGATCACGCCGAGTATGGCAAAGAAATTTCCCGCCGGCAGGTGGAACATCGCGCTTGCACCTTCGGGCTTCCGGCGGCGCAGAATCGGTAAAGCTGCGCAGCCTACGCCGTAATAGAGAAGGCGTGCTACGGCGGAGAGAGTTACGTTCCATTTGAAGTCGCCGATCAGTGCTAATCCCCAGATCATAAGCGCAAAGACGAGGATCGAGACGTGGGGAGTGTGAAAGCGGCTGTGCACGGCCGCGAAGGCCTTTGGGAAGTCTCCTTGCTCAGCGAGGGCGAAGGGGACTCGGGGCATGGCCAGAATCTTGGCGCTTAGATATCCGTAAAAAGAAATCAGCGCGCCGAAGGCCACAAGTCCTGCTCCTATGGGACCGGCGGCTAGGCGCGCTACATCGGCCAGAGGGCGCTGGCTGTGTATGGAATCGGGCAGGACTCCGACAACCACCCACTGGATTAGCGCGTAGATCACCGTGCAGACCACAAGGGCGGTGAAGAGCGCGAACGGAGCGTCACGGCGCGGATTTTTCGCTTCGCTCATGGGCGCGAGTGCAGTTTCGAATCCGCCATAGGCGAAGACCAGGAGCAGCATGGCGTTCAGCCATTGGCTGGTGCTGGGGGGCGCGGTGGTTGCGGCCGCGATGGTCCAGTGGTGCTTTTGAAGCACGAACAAACCTAACGCGATCACCGCGAACAAAGGCACAAGCTTGGCAGCCGTGAACACATTGCTCACCTGCGCTCCCCCCCGCACGCCGCGAATGTTGATGAACGTCAGAAAGCCTACCAGCGCGGTGAGAATGATGGCGCGCGGCAGCGGGTCTTTGGCATGCGGGAAGAACTCTCCCAGGTAAATCACAAACAGGTTAGCGTTGGCGGCTGGCGCGGCGACTTGCCCGAGCCAGAGCATCCAGGCAGTTTGAATGCCCATCAGGCGTCCGAAAGCGGCGCGGGCGTAGAGATACGGGCCGCCGGCCTGCTGAAAGCGCGACGCGACCTCGGCGAAGCAACCCATGATCACGCTCATGCCGGCGCCGGCCGCGAGCACGGCGTAGGGGCTGTAGTCGCCGATGAGAGCTGCAACTTGCGAGGGTAGGCCGAAGACTCCGCTGCCGATGATGGAGTTCACTACCAGCGCGACCAGGCTCCAGCGGCCGATAGCGCGGATGAGTTGGTGTGTGGGTGGATTTGGGGCTGCGGATTCCATTCGTGCGTTTGTATCATATGCGGTCGATGCCGCAAGGAGTCGTGCTCATCGCGCAGCGCTGCGCGGAGGGCTTGGACGGCCGAGGCGGCCGTCGCCACATGGGCAGTGGATTGGAGATGAGGAGTTCGTGCCTACATGCTCTGTGGTGACCTTCGAGCAAATGGTAACTGCACTGTTGGCTGCGATAGAAAATCCGGCGCATCGGATTCAGGTTGTGAGGACGCCGGAGAGAGATCCGGCCCGCGGGAACATGAAAAGCCTTGCCAGTAGCGGCATTCAGAGGCATCGTCTTGTGAGCATCAGTTCGTCCGACCAAAGTAACGGCTTGAATTACCAAAGCGCATGATCGTGGGACATCTATCACCTGCGCCCTGCCGATGAGATGTTCAAACACGCGATCGTTAGCGTCTCTCATTACTTCGGCCCATGGGGAACGACACTCAGATGGACGACCTTCACACCCGGATGGTGCGAGTTACGGAAGACCTGCGCGCGATCCAGCGCGAGCTGAACTGCGCCGCCATGCAGGCCCCCAGCGATCCGGAGTTGATGGAGGCTTTGAGCGCGCTGCCAGAGACGGAAGCCATCCAGGTGCTGTGCAAGTCGCTCGACCAGATGCGCCACTTCCTGTGGTTCTACACCCAGGTAATGAGCAACGACCCGGAACTCGGCGACAAGCTGCGGCAGTCAAGCGCTTCGCAGACCGTGGAAGACGGCAAGGTGGATACTTCTTTTCTCGATAAGCTCACGCGGGCCGATGAGGCCGTGCTGTTGCGCTATCTGGCCGACGCCAAAGACCGCAAGCCGAATTAGGCAGCCCCAAAAAGCAATTCGCCACGGATTAGCGCGGATAAACCAAGAACAATCTAAATGGCCTTATCCGTTTTTATCGGTGGCAATCCGTGGCTAAGAAGCCGCGCGGCCGCGAACGAACGTCTGACGCACTTCTCCGCTGGGACTCAGCACCACCAGGTTGGCTTCCGCTCCGGCAGCGATAACTCCGTGGCCTTGCGCCAAGTTCACGGCGAGCGCTGGATTCAGCGTCGCTGCGCGCACGGCGCCCCGCAGGCTCCAGTTGGCAAATCGGGTTACGTTGCGAACCGCGCGGTCCATGGTAAGGACGCTGCCGGCGAGTTTTCCATCCGTCGTGCATTTGCCGTCTTTGACCTCGACCTGGATGGGGCCGAGTTGGTAGATGCCGTCGGGCATGCCTGCAGCGGCCGTGGCGTCGGTAATCAGGATTGAGCCTTCGAGGCCTTTCGCTTTCAGAAATAACTGCACGACCTCAGGCGCGACGTGAATTCCATCCGCAATGATGTCGGCCGTGATTTGGCCGTCTGTCAGCACTTCGGCAAGGATGCCGGGATCGCGATGATCCAACGGCCGCATGGCGTTGAAGGTGTGAGTGGCGTGGCGGGCGCCGGCGCGGACGGCGGCGCGGGCGGCTTCCAGTTCCGCGTCGGAGTGGCCGATGCTCACGCAGACCTTGCGACGCGCCGCCTCCGCGATTACCTCAATCGCTCCTGGAAGTTCGGGCGCAATCGTCATCATGCGTACCTGCCCTCGCGCCGCTCGCCAGAGACGTTCAAAAATTTCCAGCGTAGGCTCGACCAGATACTCCGGAGGATGGACGCCGCGGCGCTTGTGGCTAAGAAATGGACCCTCCAGATGAATGCCCAGCGGCCGCGCCTGCACGCCATTACCGCTGCTGGAGCCTGCGGCCGCCGTGATGGCGTCAGCTAAACGCTCCAGAGCGGCGCAAGTCTGATCCAGCGGCGCAGCGACTGTGGTCGGGAAGTAGCCGGTGACGCCATGAGTTACGAGAAATTTGTTGAGATACGGCAGTTCGGCGGATGTAGCCCGCATGACATCCAGGCCGGCGCCGCCGTGCATGTGAATGTCGATGTAACCCGGTGCGAGGATGGCGCCGTCAAACTTTTTCGCCAGATCGACCAGCGTAGCCTGGTTCGGAATTTCCTTCTGCGCACGCGAAGAAATGGCGGAGATGAGGCCGTCCTCAATAAAAAGCAGCGGGGCCTGTATCTCTTCTTGCGGCGTATAGAGACGATCAGCGCAAAGGACAATCATGCTCGGTTCACATCGTGCTTCGTCGGAACGCAGTTTGTCGGAACCTTGTTCCGTCAGTCATGGTTCGTCAGGTGATGGAGAGCCTGGTTCGCCTGCGTCATCAGTGTAGCGCGAATATGGGAACGGGCAAGCGAGAGGGGAGGCGGGGTAGCGATGCTATAATCTTAGTGCCTATCGAGAAGTGTGCGGGTTGACGATCTTCCTTGTTTCACCCGCGCCGTCGGGGAGTGGCTCAGCCTGGTAGAGCACCTGGTTCGGGACCAGGGGGTCGGAGGTTCAAATCCTCTCTCCCCGACCATTTGTTTTCAACTTCTTACAAGAGCGACGGGAACTCCAAGGCCGGCTCGCATGGTTTTGCACCAGGAGCCCTAGCAGGCCGACCCGCACAAAAGTGGGTTTTGCTCGATGAAACGTGGGCGTGGACGGTCTACAAAATCGACTACAGCGATGCGACGGAGAACCAGATGGTTACAAGGGCGTTTGTCGTAATAATCCGACGGACGAACCGATAACCTCGGCTTGCCCCGTAATCGAGTGTCTATTGGAAGCGTCCGATTCGGCTCTACCCGATAAAGCGCTGCGGCGACAAGGCGCCCGTCAGCTTCATCGCTAGACGGGTTCTTGCTTCGGATATTTGACTCCATGTAACCAAGTGGAAAAGAAAAGCCCCAAAAGTACGAGCAATCCGATACTGGGCCAGCCTCCTTCCGGTCCAAAGATCCCGCCCGTAAGCCATTCTGGTTCGTGAAAACTTGGATTCAGCAAATGCCCTTGTCCCAGTTGGCCGCCAGAAGGGATGCCGTAAAAAAAATTCGCACCCCAATCCCAAGCAGCGTGAACTCCCAAAGGCATCCAAAGGTCGCCAGTTCTCCGCACGATGAGGCAAGTAATCAAACAGTAGAGGAAGACGGCGAACAACGGCCGGAACTCGTGTCCACCAGGATTGAAGTAATGCGCTGCAGCCATCAACAGGGAGGTCACAATAGCCGCAGACCAGAAGCCAATGCTGATGCTGAGTGTAAATAACAGATAGCCTCGGTACAGAAAGTCCTCGAAGGTAACAATGACTAGAAATACTACAGCCCAAACAAACCCGTACCTCCAGATTTCGATGCCGCGCAATACCAACGACCCAAATGAGAAAGCCCCGGCGATACGCAGAACAAGGAGTAATGCGGTCAGTGAAACGAAGCCAATCGCCCCTCCCTGCCAGAACTGAGCGCAAAATGCACGGTGCAACGGCAATCCGTAATCCCCGATGCGACGCCTTTCGATTTTCCCCATCACCGCACTTGCTAATAAAAGCGCGGCGAAAAGGATGCCAAAAACAATGAACCCGCCAAACGGCGTAAACACTTCTGCATGCAACCTCCGCATTGCGAGGTCGATGATTGGGCCCGTACCAAAGTAAAGTCCGATAAGCATTGCAATAAACAGAAGCAGCCGGCACCAAGCGCGTGGACCACTGGATGTCATGAAAATCGTTCGCAGCTTCAATCTAATTTCCTTTGATCCAACACTAGACCGGCGATTTCATGCTTCTGACGGCGTACCCTCTAGCAAAATAGGCTTTAGACGACAATTGCTGATTCGACAATGCCGATCTCGTGGCCCATTCTTTACCATGTGACGCCCTTGCGGACGCAATACCGAACCACTCGTGCATGAAAAAGGGTGACAGTGCAGGCACAGCATTGGTGTTTTGTGACATTTTGGCGACAAGAATCACAGGTAAGATGAAGAATGTCACAATAGACCCCTTAGTGCGCTTAGCCCCCAACAATCCGTGGGCAACGCACCACGCTTCCATCGCTGTTGTAAATCATCATTTCAATAACTTTTCCCGTTGTGTGCTTTTCAAACTCGATTTCGGGATCGGCTGTGCGCAGAAAAAACCGCTTTTCAGAGCCGGCGAAAAGCCACGGGTAGGGGTCGCCTCTGATTTCCAGCACCAGGCGTTCATTTTTGAGGAACACAGTCCCCGTCCGGGTGCCGACTCGGTACTCGCCGACATATGATTCTAATTGTTGCATGCCCAGCGGTACTTCTTTGCGATCAACCTTGGTGACAAATTTGTCAAAGCGAGTAACTAACTGGGTCGGCTTTTCGATTTGAATTAAGTGGCCGGCGCCCTTCCATATTTCCAACGTGGCCAATTGTACCGTTGCTTCAATTGCGCCGGCGAAAGCGAAAACGTCACCGATGTCCGCGTCGCCCACCAACACCGCCGTGACAACCCGAATCTGCGAAAGACGCAATACGGTGGGTTTTCGCCGCCTTTCGACGAGCGGGACAAGCATACTGCGTTTCGTGATGAGTGGATGCTGGCGTGCTTTAGATGCTGCAAGATTTCTGTCAAATCCCAGGTCCAGCAGAGGAGATCCGGATAGAGCCGTGAGAGGCGCAATTCTATTTCATAGCCTACGCTTGTACGCTTGTCAGTATGGCCTGTTGTTCGTCCCGGGCAGTCCCGCCCCTTGTGGATGTTCCGTCTATAACGAAGGGGCCAACCCGGTCGAAATGGAGAAGTATGAAATTACGGTCGGATGTCTGCTTTCCAAATTGACGTTGCCGTCTCGTGAAGTATTGAGGTAATCAATTAGGAGAACTAAGGATGCGCCATCGGAATTGGGGAGTTGCCTCAAGTGTTTTCTTGATTACAGTTGTCTTAGCTGCTCCAACTCAAGTCAAGGAGAGCTGGTCATGGCCGGAAAAGCCAAAGAACCTTCAGGTGCTACCCAAGGATTGGCCAGGCTCGCGGCTGCAACCTGTGATGATTGGCTTCACGCGGGCGCTTGGGGTTCGGTGTCAATATTGCCATGTAGGTGAAGAAGGCAAGCCCCTAAGCACCTTTGATTTTGCCTCCGACGAAAATCCGAACAAGAACCGTGCTCGCGAAATGTATCGAATGCTGGAGGATATCAATACACATCTGAAAAATATTCAGCCGAGTGGCGATCAACGCGTCAATATGTGGTGCCAGACCTGCCATCGTGGCCGGCCGAAACCTATGACGCTCGAAGAAGAATTGGGGGAGCAGTATCGGAAGAACGGAGTGGAAGCGGCCCTCGATTACTATGCCGATCTTAAACAAAAGTATTACGGTCGAGGCCCGTACGACTTTGGGGAAAACGCGCTGAATAATTTTGGCTATGAAGTGATGAAGAAAGATCCGGCCGGGGCGGTCCAAGTCCTCCGGTTGAACGCGGAGCAGTTCCCACAATCCGGCAATGTCTGGGACAGCCTTGCCGAGGCGTATATGAAGTCTGGGAATTTGAAACAGGCGCAACAGTACTACCAAAAGGCCTTGGAGCGGGATGCCAGCGATCAAAATGCAAAAGACATGCTCGTCAAGCTCAAAGAACCAGATAAGAAATGAGGCCGGCCATGGAAACCCTTCGTAGCGGCAGGGGCAGTCTCATTCTTCGGGCTTTGCGAAAGCGTCCATGAGGTCGGGAATTGAGCACATCGCTATCCCAAGACGACTTGGCTGGCGGGTAAACGATATGTGACGTCAACAGACACCGTATTAACCTCGGGCGGTCTCACTTCAGGAATTGATCTTGCCCTGCATGTCGTCGAGCAACGATTCGGGGAAAACGTCGCGCAAAAGACGGCTGAATGGCTGGAATACACTAGCGACGGATGGAAGCAGAAAGAGTAAAAGATTGCGAGGGAGGGATGCTGGCGTCGGCCCGGTCGCAGTTCGGCGGATGACGGCGAGGGCACGGTACAGAGCGTAATGCCTGATTTCTGGTTATTGTTGGAAACAACTACTAATGAGCAACAGGAGCCGCAACATGCAGCGAAGGACTTTGGCATTGCTTGCCATCTTATTTTTGACACACGGTCTATTCGGCCAGAGCACCACATCGGCCTCGACCGGAACAACCGCGACCCAACAAAAGTTGAAGGTCGCCATTGTGATTACAGGTACCTTCGACCTGCTGGATGTGGCTGGAGTGCGAGAAATTTTTGGCGCCGCTCGTCAGCCTGTCGAAGGGAAACCTTGGGAGGAGGGCGGGGAACGTCTCTTTGATGTGTACTTGGTTTCGGATACCAAACAACCACTGTCGCTCGGAGGGGGGCGGCAATCACTGCCGGTTACACTTTCAAAGATGCCCCGCAGCCCGATATCGTTGTCGTGGGCGCCCAGAACGGCAATCCCCCGGAACTGTTCGACTGGTTAAAGCAACAGAACGAGAAAGGCACTCAGATCTTGTCGGTCTGTGTGGGTGCTGCAAAGCTGGCAAAAGCGGGACTCTTGGATGGGCATTATGCTACTTCCCACCACGACTACTTGCAGCGCTATGACGAGATTTACCCTAAAGTGCATTGGTTGCGAGGACGCAGATATGTTCGAGCGACCAACAACATATATACGGCCGCTGGCGACGGTCTATCAGGAATAGATCTCTCCTTGCATATTGTCGATATGCGGTTCGGCAGGAAGATTGCCCAAGGGATTGCCGATTATCTCGAATATCACAGCGACGAATGGAAGCGGGAGGATCAGGCGACCGACGCCCAGTCTTCCACCCGAGAAGTTGACCGTCTCGAGATAATTCGCGCTTACAAATCGGCACGCGCAGCCCATTTTCACCACGATGCCGCGGCCTTCCTAGCTAGCCACGATAACAGTTGGTACCTTGTTGCTGATGGAACGGTCGCATTACGAACGACAGCGGAGGAAAAGCCCAGGGTCCAAGCGTATTTCGACAGCGTTAAGTTCGCTGACATCACAGACCTTGATCCGCCTCGCGTCGAAGTCTCCTTAGATGGAACCATGGCATGGCTGTTAGGGCATGTCCGCGTCCGTGGGACTCAACGCAAAGTCAGAGGGGTAGAGGTGCCGCTAGCTTTCGACGCGGCATGGATCGATGTTTGGCAGAAAAAGCCAGGCGGGTGGCGAATCGTTGCCCGAGCGAACGCTGAGAAGGACGATTCTCCACCCCGCTGAACATTTCTACTTCAGGACCTGAAAAGCGGTTCATCCATTTAAACGGGAGAATTCGAAGGCAATACCGGCACAATATCGATAGGGTTGGAATCACCCCCGACTTATATTCGCCAGGGGAAGTTCGGGATGGCCGGAGTGCAGCAAAACATCACCTACAAGCGCGAACTCTTTGCTGGAGATGTTGTCGAGATTCGCAGCCGTCTGCTCGAGTTGCGAGAGAAGGCTGTTCGCTTCGTCCATCAGATGCGTGATGCTGAACTCGACGAGGTGGTCGCGATCTGCGAGATCACCGCTGTTCACTTGAATCGGCAAACGCGAAAATCACACCCGTTCCCCGTCGAGATTCGCAGGGCCGCCGAGGAACGGCTATCAGCCGATTGACGTCGTACCGCGCTATAGGATCATCTCGGCGGTCTTTCGTAACACTTGAGGGACGTTGCTTGTCGAGTACCCACATCGGCCATTCGTAGCCCCACCGCGGGATCTCACGCTGACTCCTACGCTTTTTAAATGTTGAGACAGGGGAGCAGTGGCTCTAGCCGAATCTACCGAAAGTCAAAGAAGCATCGGCCTTTCTACTAAGAACCGTATTCTTGGGGCCCGTGATTCACTTCGCGACAACTTCGAAACACAACAATTCGTTACTTCTGCCATTGGTTCGCACTCGCTGTCTGTCTATTCGTCCCTAATGGCGACTTGTTCATCCACCCTGGCCAATAGACTGCCCTTTTGCCCGTAGAAAGTTCGCATGAAGTGAACTGACAGAACGTGCTCAATACCCAGGCCAGTCAGTCCGAAAGACTTCAGGCTTTGAATCGATAAAAAGAAATTCAAAAAGCGGAGATAAATCAATGCGATTTCAGACATCGACCACGATACTTGTTCTGGCGACTCTTCTGTCCTTGTTGCTGCCCAGCGTGCTGCTTGGACAGAGCACGGTCAACGGCGCGATCAGCGGAACCGTAACCGACCCCAGTGGCGCGGTTCTACCCGATGTACAGGTAATCCTGAAGAGTACCGAGAGAGGCAACACCCAGGTGGCGAAGACGAACTCCTCGGGCTTTTACCAGTTCCCCTTGCTGGAGCCCGGCGTTTATTCGATCACCATCGCTGCTCCGAGCTTCAAGGGGTGGACGACAACTACCACAGTAAGCGTCGGCCAGAACGCGGTCATGAACGCTAAGCTGGTAGTAGGAGCCGCTGGGACCACGGTAGAGGTTTCGGGCGAGGTTCCGCTGCTGCAGACGGAAACCGCAGAGATCTCGACGACCTTTAATGCGCGCGAGATTTCAGAAGTACCGAACCCCGGCAACGACCTGACTTTTGTCGCGCAGACCGCGGCTGGGTCGGTGATGAATACCGGGTCAGGTTACGGAAACTTCTCGAACTTCGGCCTTTCGGCGAGTTCGAACCTGTTCACGCTGAACGGGATGTATGACAACGATCCGTTCCTGAACGTGAACAACTCTGGCGCGACCAACCTGCTGCTGGGCAACAACGAAGTGCAGGAAGCGACGGTCGTGACCAACGGCTACTCCGGCCAGTACGGCGGCTTCGTGGGCGCAAATATCAACTACATCACCAAGTCCGGGTCCAACAACTGGCACGGCAATGCCAATTACTGGTGGAACGGGCGCGTGATGAACGCCAATGACTACTTTCACACGGACAATGCCAACCCGGCCTTCAATCTGCCGCGAGGCTTCGATAACGCGAACCAGTACGCCGCGTCGTTTGGCGGACCGATCTGGAAGAATAAAGCGTTCTTCTTCTGGAACTATGAAGGCCTGCGCGTGATCATCCCGGTTACCAACAACGGCCTGCTGGCGCCGACGCAGGCGTTCGAGACCGCGATGACTGACAACTTGAATACCAGCGGCTTCGGAGATTCCGTTCCCTTCTACCAGCAGGCGTTCGCGGTATGGAACGGTGCGAAGAATTACAACAACGCTACTCCTGGCAGTCCGGGCGCCAATGATCCGACGGGTTGCCAGGGCACCATATTCACCGATCCAATAACGAACAAAATGTTTGGACCTGGCACCGGCAACAATTGTACGCAGAGCTTCGCAAATACGAACGGCAACTTCACGCACGAGTATCTGACAGCCGGGCGTTTTGACTTCAACATCACCAACAATGACAAGATGTTCGTCCGCTTGCAGGAGGACATCGGCACGCAGGCAACCGCTACCGACGCTTTGAACCCGGTCTTCAACGCAACCAGCTACCAGCCGGAATATCAGGCGCAGGTGAGCTGGAACCGAGCCATCGGAGTGAAGGCCGCGAACAACCTGCTGATCTCGGATCAGTACTACCGCGCCATTTTCGGGCCCTCCAATCTGCCGGCGTCTCTCGCGGCGTTCCCAACCACGCTTCTGTTTAATGATGGCTCACTGAGTACTGTGGGCGGCTCAGACTACATCTGGCCGCAGGGACGCAACGTTACCGGCTACCAGTTGGTGGACGACTTCTCCTACAGCCTGAACAGCAAGCACACGCTCAAGGCGGGTCTATACTTCCACCGCAACTTGATCAGCGACCACGATTTTGGTCTCTTTAGCAGCGGCTACGACCTGGCGTTGGGCTTGGCCAACTTCTACAACCAAAGCGGCAATTTCAACGGCGGCCAAACCTTCCTCATCCAAGGCTTTCCGCAGTCGCTGGACCAGCCAATCAAGCTGTACCAGCTCGGATTGTATGCGCAGGATGAGTGGAAGCCGAGGAGTGACCTGAAGTTGACGCTTGCCCTCCGCATCGACCACAATGCCACCCCGACATGCGGCACGAACTGCTTCGCGCACTTGTCCGGGCCCTTCTCTACGGTCAGCCAGCAGGGAATCAACGCACCCTATAACCAGGCGATCGCGGACGGCTTAAACCAGTCAGTACCGTCATTTACCAGCATTGCCTGGCAGCCACGCTTCGGGTTTGCGTGGTCGCCGACTTGGGCGAAGAACACCGTATTCCGTGGGGGCGTCGGCATCTTCATGGACACGTTCCAAGGGTCGATTGCCGACCTCTTGGCTTTGAATACTCCGCTGAACAACACGTTCCAACTGGTTGGCAACGTGTCGCCAGGGGAGACTGCAAAAGGGAACGCCTTTGCAACCGCCGCCGCCTCGAATCAGGCGCTGGTGAGCGGTTTCGCGGCGGGCGCAAACCTGGCCGCACTCGAAACCGCGACCGGCGGCCTCTTCTCGCCTCCCGGTATTACCACGGTTGGCAACGTCGTAGCTCCGACCACCCAGGAGTGGAACTTAGAGGTTCAGCACTCTTTCGGGAATAACACCTCGTTGATCGTGAACTACGTGGGCAGCCACGGAATTCACGAGACCATTGGTTTCAATGGACTCAATGGATGGTGTCCGGCCGCAACCTGCCCAAACGGGTTCTTAGGTCTTCCAAGTGCGCAGCAAGCGGGTGGGAACGGCGTGGGCGGCTGGGATAGCCGCTTCGCGCAGATCAACGACATCCGAACCGTCGGAGTCTCCCACTACAACGGCCTGAGCCTCGGCGTGCAACATCGCTTTGCGCGCGGGCTGCAGATGCAAGCCAACTACCTGTACGGGCACGCCACGGACGAAGTCTCCAACGGAGGCCTCAATCCGTTCATCTTCAACGGGTTTGGCAACAGCCTGCTGAACCCGGTCAGTAACACGAACCTGCGTTCATACAACTATGGCAATGCCGACTACGACGTGCGGCATTCCTTCAACATGAACTACGTGTATGAGATTCCGAAAGGGCCGACTCCTGCCCTGAAGGGCTGGCAGCTCTCAGGCACGATCTTCTGGCGGACTGGCTTCCCGTACACGGTGATTGACACGGCAGCCGCGAGCACCCTCAGCGGACAGGGTTACGGCGGACCCGTTTACTCCAACTACTCCGGCAGCGGCCATCCAGTTTGCCGCGGGCCAGCTGGTGGGGCGTTGGATACCGGAATCACCCCATGCTTGCCATCCTCCAGCTTCGGGGACATCGCGGCGGGCAACCTCATCAACCCAACCACCGTGAGCGTCGCCAATCCCACCGGCAACCCTTACGGCGTCGGCCAGGCGCAACTCGGGTTCCTGAACTCGGGCGTAGGCGGTACGGGTCCGGGATATGCCGGTGGCGAGTCGGGTCAAACCCGCAACCAGTTCTTTGGACCGCATTACTTCGACACGGATATGACCGTGATGAAGTACACGCAGATCCCGCACTGGGAGACGGCGAAGTTGGGTGTTGGCGTGCAGTTCTTCAACCTGTTCAACCACCCCAACTTTGCCTCGCCGGTGAACGACGAGAGCAACCCGCACTTCGCGACGGTGCGAAGCACGGTGAACCCGCCGACCAGCATTCTGGGGTCGTTCCTGGGCGGCGACGCCTCGGTGCGGTTGATCCAGCTGACGGCGAAGTTTAACTTCTAGCGCTCCTTCAATTAAAGAAAATGGGAATTAGCAAGGCGGCCTTGAGGATCAAGGCCGCCTCTTCTCATAAGCACCAACTTATCAACTGGATAGAAGAAGATGAACAAGATCATCGCGCCAATTTGCTTATTCACCGCGCTGGCGGTCGCTATTTCATTGTTTGCGCAACCGCCAGCCAACCACGCACCTGACGCCTTTAAGATGCTGCAGAGCCTCACAGGAGATTGGCAAGGGAAAGACCAGCAGGGTAATGAGGTGAAGAGCAACTTCAAGCTCATGATCTCGAACACGGTGGTAATGGAAACGCTTGACGCCGCGGGGATGGATGAGATGCTCACTCTCTACAGCGTGGACGGCAACGGAATTTCCCTGCTGCACTACTGTCCGACCAACAACCAACCCCACATGCGCGCAGTCCCTTCGTCAGCGAACACCAAGGAACTCGTCTTCTCGTTTCTTGGCGCCGGTAATTTACCCAGCATCGCTGTGGGTCACGAGCACAAAATGGTGCTCGACTACGAGGACGGCGACCATATCACTGAGCGATGGACCTGGCAAAAAAACGGCAAGGATACCGAGATGATTTACCATCTTGTCCGAAAAAAATAACCGGACGCCGTTCTAGTTCACGAGTTGAATAAATCGGCTCACATCTCTACGCGCTGCGCGTCTTTTATTTTGTGAAATCGTAGAAGAGGTCCTGTCGATGAAATTGGAAATGGCCTTGGTAACAGTATTGCTGACCATTGGTACGCCAGGTGCTTTGCCGTTCGATTCATCAGGGATTGCGTCGGACCGTTGGCATGTACCAGCGACTCCCACGATTATTTCAACAGAAATTAAGTTCTCCAACGCGGGTTCAAATCTTGTTGGAACTGTCTATCTTCCAAACACTGGCAATCACCTACCTGCCGTAGTCGTCCTGCACTCCGCAGGAGCAGCAACCCGGGAGTCAGCTCTTTACCAGCATTTGCGGGAAGGACTGCCTCCGATGGGTTTTGCGGTGTTGATTTACGATCGTCGAGGGAGCGGCCAATCTTCGGGAAGTCTGCAGGGAGTCGATTATGAGACGTTAGCCGACGACGCGGTTGCAGGCCAGCACGCGTTGGCTAAACTATCTCGCATTGATCCCGCCAGGATTGGCTTTTGGGGATTGAGTCAAGGAGGCTGGCTCGCCGTGTTGGCGGCAGGGCGCAGCCCGGACGCAGCCTTTGCGATCTCTGTCTCAGCGCCGCTCGTCACCCCGGACGAACAAATGCAATTCGCCACCAGCAATCTGCTCACGCTGCGTGGCTACTCCCGCGAAGATGTCCAGGAGATGCTCGACACACGAAAAGCCTGGATGGGTTACCTGCGGCGTATAAACTCACGGGCATCCGCAATCGAGGCTCTCAGTAGAGTTGAATCAAAGCCGTGGTTTTCGTTGACATACCTGCCCACGGTGGCTCAGCTAACCGGCGACCCGTCCATCCCCCGGAAGATGGATAGCGACCCCGTCGCAGCAGTTCTAAAGACTAACGTTCCTGTACTTTTTCTTTATGGAGATTCTGATCCATGGGTTCCAGTAGACCAATCAATGCGACGCCTGGCGGAATTGAGCGGACGACAGCACAATTTTGAGAGCTTCGTCATCGGCAACGCAAATCATGAGATGAGGTTTCCAGAGCACGAGACCATGCAGGTCGATGCCAACACTAATCGCAACGACGCCCCGCAATCACCCGAATACTTCATGCTCATGGGATCGTGGCTGTCCCGATACGTCCAGCAAAGGTAAAAAATCGTGGGCTGCAGGCGGTCCGCTGGTTTAGGCGCACGCACCATCAGTCGCAGCCGCTTTTATGTCACCTCAGCAGCCTGCGACTTTTTACGAGCTCACACACTACTTCGTCAATCGCTGCTGGGACGAACCGTCCCTGTTCATTACGTAGATTTCGTATCGAGCGTCGCGTGTGCTCTGGAATAGCAGACGGCCGTCGGGCAGCCACGCCGGTGTCTCGTCGAGGTAAGGCCGATCACGATGCGTAATCGTTGTGAATTTCCCTGTGGCAATATCCAGCAGGACAATATCGGCATCGCCTCTTTTCCCGGTCCACGTTTGGTAAGCGATGGTCGTCCCATCCGGAGACCATGCGGGCAATTGAATGAACCCAGGGAACGTACCCAAGAGCCTGCGATTTTGACCAGTTGTGTCCGAGATATAGACGGACTCGGTCTGGGCAGTTGGGTCGACCGCGTCAGGTGGCTGCTGTGCGAAGACCAACCGCTTCCCGTCTGGTGACCAGTCCGGATCCCAAGGGCGGTCTAGTCCGGTCGGCACAGTCTGCACGTCTGAGCCATCCAATTTCATCGTGACTATCGTGTGGGCGCCAGCTTCGTCGCTGCTCTGGAACGCAACGCGCTTCCCGTCGGGCGAGACTCGCGGCCAGCCGATCTCTTTACGGGTGCACACGATGTGTCGGTGGGATCCGTCTGGCCGGATTCTCTCCAGTTGTGCAGAATCGCCTTGGAACGAGCGGAAAACGATCCATTTCCTATCTGGAGTCCAGACGGGATCGATATCGTTCGTGGACGAATGTGTGAGCCGTCGTACGTCGGTGCCGTCGACGTTCATCACATAAATTTGTTTGAAAGAACCATCCCGATCGGACTCGAATACAACCTGCTTGCCGTCAGGACTCGCCCAAGGTAACGAGCCGTGTCGCTCGAGTTTACTTGGGACAGCAGAACCGGTTGCTGCGTTAGAGACTGTCTCAGCAAACTTGCTGGTTATAAAATGGACAGTGAACGGGCGGACTTGGGCCCGAAAGATATAGGCTTTTACGGCCGGATCGGCTGCCACTGTTGCTTCTGCCTGAGACTGCGAGTTTGCTTCAAAGATGATGAGGGCAACGTTGTCCCAGTAGTCTCCATCCATACCGCCAGCCAAGATTGCTTGACCGTCTTTCAGCTTATCGTGCCAGTAGCGGCTGTGCTCGGCTAACGCCTGATTAGCCTCCTTATCGTCGGGCCACTTGCCAGTAGACTTCCACTTGGCATAAAGATCGCCGCGAAGACGAATGAGCATGACATAGGCATGGATATCTTCCTTGTTCGCCTTGTCATATCGCAGGTCGTCCGCCCGACAGCAGCCGAGCAAAATGCTCAAATGCACAAACACAACCACTGCAACGAGTTGACAACAACGACTAGTCATTTGTTCTCCTAGCATTTGGATACATATCCTTGGAGGGCGCCGATAGGAGCCTAATGCAGATCGTCAACACCGTTCCCCATGATTTCCTTGGAAGCGTAGAGATCGGTGGACAGACGCGACCGTCCCCATCGTTCCTCAGGTCGGTTTCCTCACCAAATCCGGCAAGGTTCCCGGTTGACCATCGGGCTGTTGGCCTTGCAGTGATAAGCTTGCGCGAAGCCATCCATATTACTGACCACACCATTCACCCGCCACTTGCCCGGGGAGTGCTCATCAGTGCGCGCCCAGACCCGCGCCGTCTTATCGGTGACATTCATGCACCGCCATTGGGCCCAGCCCAGGAAGAAGCGCTGCTCGGGCGTGAAGCCGTCAATCGTAGTGCCTTCCTTCGGGTGCTCAGTCTGGAACGCGCGATGGGCCAGTTGCAGCCCGCCGTTGTCTGCGATGTTTTCGCCGAGCGTTAACTGGCCGTCCACCGTGAGATCGTCGACAGCCTTGTATCTCGAATACTGCCGGACAAAGCATGCGGCCCGTTGGTCATAGAGCTTAGCATCTTCGGGTTTCCACCAATCTCGCATATTCCCAGCTCCATCGAACAGGTGGCCTTTGTCATCAAAGGCATGGCTCAACTCGTGCCCAATCACGGCTCCCGCCAGTCCGAAATTGATGGCATCATCCATATGCGGATCGAAGAATGGAGGCTGCAGGATGCCGGCAGTGAACACAACCACATTGAGCGGATTGTCGTGATAGCCCGTGACGCCTTGCGGAAGTTCGTAAAAGGCTCCCTTGTCCACGGGCTGGCCAATCTTCGCCATCAGTCGCCGGAAGTCAAATTCCTGGCCGCGGAAGGCGTTGCCCAGTGCGTCATTTCGCTGAATCTCCAGAGACGAATAATCACGCCAGTGGTCGGGGTATCCGACCAGAACCCGCACCATATCGAGCTTCTTCAGCGCTTCCTCCCTGGTCGGAGCCGTCATCCACGAGATTTCTTTGAAGTCTTCCTGCATGGCTTCCCGCAGGCGCTGAACCATCTCCAGCACTCGAATCCGAGTCTGCGGCGGAAAGTACTGCTGCACGTAAATCTTGCCCACCGCCTCACCCAAGTCGCGGTTGACTAATTCCTCGCATTGCCGTGTGCGCGTACTCTGTTGCTCCACTCCTTGCAGCGTCTTACCGTAGAAATCAAACTCAGCCTGGCGAAATCGCGCCGGCAGCGCGGGCGTAGCCAGCCGCACCAATTCCCATCGCAGGTAACTCTTCCACTCCGGAATCGGCGTCTTGGTGACCAGTTCGTTGATGGTCTGCATGTAATTCGGTACCGCCACGTTCATCTGTCCTATCGGCTCAAAATGAACCGCAGCGAAATACTGTGGCCAGAGGAAGGCAGGTGCAAGCTGCTGGAGTTGAGCTGCCGTCATCTCGTGGTACCAGGTTTTCCGATCTCTTCGTTCCAGCGGCGTAAGCGACGATCGCGCGAGCGCGGTCTCGATTCGCAATACATCTTCCGCGCTGTCGGCCGCCTGCTGGGTGCTGTCACCGAGCAGCACAAACACCTGCTCCAAATGGGCGCGGTATCCGGCCCGGGCTTTCGTCATGTCGGCGTCTTTGGAGGTGTAGTATCCGGGTTCCGGCATGTTCAAACTACTCTGGTCCAGGTAGGCGATTACCTGGCTCGAATCCCCCAGTTTCTGGTCGGGCCCGATCGAAAACAGAGGGTCGGTTCCCAGAATCTGCAGGCGTGCCACCTCGCGGGCCAGATCGTCCGTGTTCTTGAGAAGTTTGATGCGCTCAAGCTCCGGACGTAGCGGATCCAAACCGTCGGCCTCGATGATCTTTTCATCAACGCACGACGCATAGTAGTCGCCAATCTTCTGTGCTTCCTTCGACCGCTCCGTCCCGCCCCCGGCTGCGCTTTGCAATATGGCAGTTACTCGGGCCTGGCTTAGATCGCGCATTTGTTGGAACACGGCGGAATACGAACGGTCCGGTGGGATCGGATTCCGCGCCATCCACCCTCCGCATGCATATTGATAGAAATCCACACAGGGATCGGCCGTGCGGTCAATGGCGTTGATGTCAAACTTTAGCTCAGATCCAGCCTTCGTTTGGCAAAGGGAGGGGGCCACGGCAAGGACAACAAACACGACGAAACCGGGGGAAAGCCAATTCGTAACAGTGGTCATCGCCGGCTCCTTTCGTAATCGTCTAGCAAGCATCGCAGTTCGTCAAATTCTTCGCGTGAGGCTGTACGCCCGGCCAGAGGCTGCTTCATGAACTGGCTGGCGGAGACTTCGAAGAAGCACTGCAGCATGCCCCGGCAAGTTGAACCTTGATTTGCCCGGCCGGCCGGCATGCTACAAAGACGTGCGCTCTCTGGCTTTCGTTTCAGCGAACCGTGCCTCTGCAGTCATGAATACAATATCCTTTTAAGACGAATCAAATTTGCTTCGCATTGAGGCATACGCCGCAGCGAGTAACCTGCAAATTATCTCCCCGTCGCTCTGCGAGAAAGCAGCAGAGTGGGATTACTGTGCCGAAAAATATCATCGATTGCGGTGAGGTGTGACGGAACACACGAGTGTCCTTGGGATACGCGAAGTCTGCAATTGGAGGTTTTCCTATGAATTAGGCTTTGAAGAAACAGATTCTCTTTCGGCTGGGAATCCGATGCTCTGAATGATCTCCGAGAAACGGACGTCATCGTGCAAGTTTTCCAGGCCTGGGTCATGGCGTAAGTACATGAGATCTGAGCTTCGTTCAACCATGGCTTGATGCAATAAGGTAAACGCGCGCTGTTTGTTCGTTAACCCCGAATATGCCTTGGCAAGACTGTAGGGAGAGGCGTAACGCGACTTCGACTGTTTTTGCAAGGCGGATATTAGCCTGTACGCGTCTTGCCTGCGGCCTGAAAGTGCGTATGCCCTGGCTAATTCTGCGGTCATCTTCGGAGAATCATGGGAGACCTTTCGAGCGGCCTCAAACTCTGCAACCGCATCGTCATATCTGCCTTGTTCCTCGTAGACCCCTCCGAGCAAATAGTATGCACCTGCAAACTGTGAATCGGCCTCAATTAGAGCCTTGCATTCTCTGGAACTCTTATCGTATTCCCCACTAAACAGATAAATGAATGCCTTCATTAGTCGAATACCTAAGTCGAGAGGATCTAGAGCGACTGCCTTTTGGATTTCGTCAAGTGCTTCCCCGTTCCGACCAGAATGCATTAGAAATTCTGCATACCCCTTATGCACGAGGGACGAGTTTGGGTTAAGATCCAAGGCGCGCCTAAATTCCAGTTCGGCCTCTTGCCACTTCCAGTCGTATTCATGCTCCACGGTTGCCAGGGTCATGTGCGCTTCGGCGAGATTCGGGTCGAGCTGAAGGGCGCGCTCCGCCGCTAGCCGCGCTTTCGGATATGCATCTCCTGGTTTCATCAATTCCCATCCCGCAGCCAGCATGTATGAATAGGCCAGACCGGCATAGGCGGGTGCGTATGTGTTGTCGCGTTGAATCGCCTCTTTGTAATAGTCCAAACTCTTGAGTTGATCTTCACCGCTGCGCTTGTTTTCCTGATAATACAGACCCATTAAATATGCATCGTGCGCGCGAGCATCAACTGCGCGAGCTTGGATCAGACCAGGAGAGGAAACAAGCTTCTGCAGCAGGGAGTACGAAACTCTCTCCGCAATATCGCGTTGCAAAACTAGCAGGTCATCCAGTTCCCGCTCGTAAGTCTGCGCCCAAAGAATTTTTTGGTCCGAAACTCGGCAAAGCTGGGTGTTTATCGCAACATGAGTGCCCGATCGTCGCACACTCCCCTCTAGGGCATAATCGACGCCACCCAGTTCACGAGCGATCTGAGAAATCGGCTTGCGGGTCCCACGGTAGCTCATAGCCGATGTTCTGGCGACAACCGTCAGCTCGTGAGGCGCTTCCCGGCCCAAAAGCGTGATCATTTCGTCGGTCACGCCATCAGTGAAAAACTCCTGCGTTGACTCTCCACTCAGGTTTTCGAAAGGGAGAACTAGAAGCACAGAATGCGCATTAGCAAACTGCGCGTTGGCATGCGCACGATGCGATCGGGTGATTAAGAAAGCGGTCACTGCTCCGGCGAACAGCAATCCCAGACCAATCGCGAACTTCCAAAATCGATGGTCTGCCAGCAATGAATAATTCACGTCAGAAGACAGAACGGGATTGGAGTGGACGAAACCGGGAGTGGCGCCAAGCGGGGCAGGGGCCGTGACCGGTGCAATAAAACGGAAGCCAGCCTTTGGAACGGTCTCAATGAAAGTGGGATTTTTCGCGGCGTCGCCGAGAGCGTGCCGGAGCTTGTTTAAAGCCGTTTTTATATTGGCGTCGAAATCGACGAATGTGTCGGCGGGCCACAACCGATCCCTCAGTTTTTCCCGGCTGACCACCTGGCCGGCATGTTCAATAAGCAAAAGCAGCAACTCGAAGGATTTCTGCTGCAGCTTGATCTTCAGGCCGTTGCGGCGCAGTTCACCGCTTAACGCCTCTACCTCGAAAACTCCAAAAACGTAAAGTCCAGCGCGACGAGAGGGCGCTTTGTCGTTGTCCGGGAGGCTTCCTTCGACTGGGTTCGTGGGAGCGCCCATGGATTCCAAGTATAACGCTCACGGTCCACTGAAACCACTGGGAAGTCCCCAGTTGAATCATTTCCGCGTCAGCACTCGGAAAATGGCCTTGCTAGATTTTTCGTGCGGGGACTGGCGATGCCTTTCCTTCCTAATGAATCTCTATTCGTATCAGCAATTTGCAGGTTAACTTCCAATTTACCTAGAATTTTCCACAGATTTGGACGCATGTTGGTAAAGTGCGGCCATGATCTTTGCGTGGCGAAATGAAGCATGCAGAGGTTCTGAATTGTAGTGCTTTGTTATGTTTATCCGGGCAGTTGGCAGTTAACGTTCCCGGCTGCGGAACCGGTTCGATTTGTCTGTTCCCGAGGTTTTTGCATGGTTCTTCGCACGATCATCGTTGACGGCGACGCTCGTTCCCGCCAGATTTTATCTGCGGGAGTGACGGCCGACTCGGAACTCACCTTGGTGGCGGAATGTTCCACCGGCAGCCAGATGATTCGCGCGATGAGCGATCATAATCCTTGCTTGGCGTTTGTGGACGCCCAGTTGCCCGATCTTAACTGCCTTACACTAGCCAAAGCTCTTTGTACCAAAGCCTTGACGGCGGTTATTTTTTTGGTGCCTCCGGGACATTGTCTAACGCCAACCTTTGACGGGCACGCTTTTGGGTACCTGGTGAAACCGATTGCGGACGACCAGTTGTTGACAGCGCTCAGCCAAGCCAAAGCCAGCATCAACAAGCGCCGCTTCCACGAAGGCGATCTGACTCGGCCGGTCGGGGCGTTGGGTTCCAGCTTCTCGAACCGGAACCGTCTTCTTATTAAGGGGGAAGGGCGCCTCGTATTCGTTAGGACAGAGGAAATCGACTGGATCCAGGCCAACGCAAATTATGTGCGTGTCCATGTTGGGGACACATCTTATCTTCATCGACAAACTATCACTGGTCTGGAGCGCCAGCTTGATCCCGGCCGTTTTCTCCGCATTCATCGTTCGGTGATCGTCAACATCGACAAAATACGAGAGCTAAGACCGTGGCCCACGGGCGAATATGTCGTACTGATGCGAAACGGTAAAGAACTTACTCTGAGTCGCACCTATCGTTCACGTCTATGCTCTTTTGTCGGTGAAGCATGTCCTGTCGCCAATAGCAAGGAAGATCAACCGATATCCACGATCCGCGAATTCCGTCCCAAGTCTGAAGTCGCAGATGACGGCTCCACACCAAATAAGGACCTATCCAATCCTGAATTCGCTCGCCGAACTCCTGATGTGTATGAGGGGCGTGTTGGATGAACATGACTCCAAGGGATGTTTTTCCACGGCGATAGAGAGACTGTCAGAGACCCTTCCATGTTTATGGCGGCACTTCGAACCTGAATTCGGAAGAGCAACTCAAATCACTCTGTTACGAATGCACTATGATCTATGGTTTGGCATGGGATTGCGCAGACGAAAATTTTTCCTCTTACGGGCACAGACTCACGTATTTCCCGGAAGGCGTGGACAGCCCGGAGAAGCAGGAAATTAAGAAAAAAGTGGATGCCAACTGCCGCAGCAGCTTCAGGGTGAACCACTAGCAGGCCACTCTATTCGATTCATTTATAAATGTTGCCGATCCGATGAGGATCGTAGGTGATAGCTGAAAAGTGGACGACTGTGCCTGAGCCTGCCGGCGACTGCGCCTCAAAGCCGGCACGAATGCGAAGCTCTGTATCCAGGCTGAATGTGCGAAGAATTTGCCAGTCGCGCCCGTCTGTCGAAAAGTAGAAAACATACGCTGGGCCGCTCTTTGCAATCCGCAGATAGACTGAATTTCCTCGTAGTTCCTTGGAATTGCAGTCGTCGGAAAGCCCTCGCGTAACCACCGTCACGAGGGTAGGCTTTCTTCCCGGCGAAAACTCGAAAGAGAGTTTCGCCCAGTGATGATCGTCTCCCCAGAGCATGAGCGTGTCTTGGCTCAGCGTGAAATGGAGAAACGACGTTCTCCGTTAATGTAGGTTCCGCCCCTTCGGGGCGGGGATTTTCAAGGCATTGGGGTCTATCGTCCGATGCTTGTTCCGCGATTCGGTGTACACAGCGCGAGAGGACTAAACTCCCGCGCTGCGGAAGATCGGCTCGATGAGCCCCGCCAGGCTATCCCTCAGCATGGTTGCATCCCTGCAGTGCCCGCTTCCGTTTCACCCGGCAACGGTATTGTAACTCCTGTAGAAGCAGACTACTTTTGTCTGGAGAGCGAAACATACACCGGCAAGCCGAACCGCGGCAGATCGCGTGTCGATTCCGTCCGTGCCGTGCCGATTAGGCGGTTCCCGTCAACCCATAGGAGTTGCAACTTCAACTTGGAGGGTTGGTTGCCGGTTTCTGGCAAACTCAGGCTCGCTGCGACTCCTCCTGACAGAAAGCCCTCCTCGATCCCAAGATCTCCCACCGGAACCATGGCGCCGTTGTCGATACCAATCTGCATATGATCGTCGCCAGTAATCTGCACCCGCACGGGCAACTTCCCTTTCGGCGTGTCCACGCTTCCCACCCACAACCCAAGTTGGGATGGATCCGCGTGGAAAGGTCGAGAGGCCTCTCGGGCCTCAACTTCTTTGCGCGCCGATTCGAGGTTGGCCAAAAGACCACTAGAGAACAGGTCGGCGAATTGGAAGGCCAAATCGTCCATCTCCTCGCTTCCCGTGTTCGTCAGACAGGCGATCACGACACCCGCCTTCGGAAGAACCAAAAGCGTTGCAGAACCGGCCAGCACTACCCCGTCACTGATGAGCACGGAGGAACCGTCCTTGAAATTAAAGACACCCCAGCCACTCGTATAGTGCGACTTAATCTGCTGGTCGGTTTCCAATGTGTGCATTTCCTTCATCAGTTTGGGGGCAATCAGTTTCTGGGCAGAATCGATCTGGAACAACCCGAACAATGCCAGGTCATGCGCCGATGTGTAGAATCCGCCACCCGCTTCTGGTTCAAATGTGTGGGGAGGAACTGCTTTACCCGCCTGGTATCCGATAGCTACATCGCGCCCAGCAAGGTTGAAGCCGCTCGAAGTCATCTGCAGACGATTAAGCACCTCGTCTCGCATAAACTCTCGGAATGGACGTTTCCCGGCTCGTTCAACCACCTCACCAAGAATCGCATAGGAGAAATTCGAGTATATAAAGTGCTGCCCGGGAGGAAATGCGCCAATTGCGTACCGGTTCAGCAGTTCTTTCGTATCCACATCAGAGCCGTAGTTATAGAACCAACCGTGCTGGATGCCTGCCGTCATCGACAGCAGTTGTCGAACGGTGATTCCGGTTCCCGCATCGGCGCGAACATGGACGCCGTACTGTTCAGGTTCGTCGTCCAACCGAATCTTGCGATTATCGACGAGCATGAATATGGCTGTACCTGTCGGGGCTTTTGCAACGGAACCGGCCGCATAGACCGTGTTGGGGGTGGCCGGAATTTTCTTTTCCCGGTCTGCCCAGCCGAACGCTTCTTCGCACACTATCCGTCCGTGTTGAGCGACAGCAATGGCAATGGAGGGCAGTTCACCTTTCGTCACCCGTTCACGCGCGGAGGAAGCGACTTCCGCAAAACGCGTGGGCAAGTGCGTGGAATCACACTGCGACTGAACCGGAGCCACAAATGTGAAAAGTGTAACCAGGAGACCGCTGAAGAAAAGGCGTGGTCGGATTGTCATACATTCGAGTACGTTATCTAGGCCACCCTAGTTCCCAGAGAATCCGCAGGAGGAACGAATGCACCGAAAACTCAGCCCTGCCAATGCGCTTCTTCTATGCCGCCTGTCGGCGTCGGAGTTGGCGATGGCGGCGAGCCTCCTCCAGCCTCCGGTCGCGTTCGGCGTGAATCTCCTGCTGGCGTCCGGCTAGCATATCCTTCGGCGCGATGTAGCCGATGGCACTGTTCAAGCGGATGTTGTTGTAATACTCGACGTAGCCCTGCACCAATCGAAGCGCATCGTCCAGCGAAAGTGGTGTTCCCGGACGGATGCACTCGCTTTTTAGCGACTTGTGCCAGCGCTCGATTTTACCGTTCGATTGGGGATAGTAGGGTGAGGTTCGGACATGCGTCATGCCGGAGATTCGAATGAACTCCTTGAAGTCGCGTGCGATGAACTGCGGCCCGTTGTCCGAGATAATACGCGGCTTTGCCTCCGGGTACTTTTCCTTGGTTCGTTCCAGAATTACCTCGATGTCGGTCTCCCTCATCGACTCTCGCAGGTCCCAGTGCACGATAAAACGACTGTACCCATCCAGAACGCTGCACAAGTAATAGAAGGTCCCGCTGACGTTGATATAGGAGACATCGATATGCCAATGTTGATGCGGCTGGAATGGCTGCTCAAAGCCGGTCCCCCTGCGCGACGGCTTGACTTTCCACCGCGATAACAGTCCGGCTTGCTTCAACACCCGCCAAACGCTCGCCGGACTGACAGCCACAACATCAGCGTCGAGCATCATGAACGTCAGCCGCCGATAACCTTCCAGTGGATTCTTCAGATGGAAATCGACGATCGCTTCTTTCTCCCACAGCTCCAACCAGAAATCGCGCGGAACCCAACCATTGTGCTCGTTGACGCAACCGTAGCGCTGCCGCCAGTCGTAGAACTTGCTGGCGGTCACGCCCAGCCAATGAATGAATCGCCCGACACCGATATCGGCCTTCTCCGACCAGCGCCGGACGAAATCCATAACTTGGTCCCGCACGTCATGCGGCACCCAGTTGCCGGTTAGAGTTCCCCAAGTGTTTTTTTTAGCGCGACGTGCTCCGCCATCAACTCGGCCAGGACTTCATCCTTGGTCTGCACCTTCTTCTCCAAGAACTCAATCCGTTTCTGCTTCTCCTCCACCTGGCGGTGGGGACGCTCCTGAGCCTGGAAGGCAGCCGCCCCGTTCTCGAAGAACTCCTTTTGCCAGCGGTAGAACACCGTCGGCTTCAGGCTCAGTTCTTCACACAGATCCGAAACTGGCACCTTGTCCAAAAGGTGCCGTCTCAAAACCGCAACCTTCTCCTCAGCAGTGTAGTGCTTGCGCTCTTTCCTCATACGTTCGCTCCGTTATCTTAACGGACGAACGCTCTCTCCATTTCCAGCTGAGGCAGAACAAGCGCACCGGCGTCCCACTTGGTTTCAAACTTTAGCGCAACTCGTGCAGTAAGTACGTAATCAGGATCCGGTGTGAAGAGCAAAATCGGAGCATTATTATCGACCGAGCCGTCAAAGGGATCGACGAACCAGTCAGTCTTTGCTCCCGCAGATATCGTTAGAGTCCCGCCGTCCAGATGCCAGGAACGGGGTGGGTTTTGCCAAGCGAGTGTACCCGGAAGAGTGCGCAGCGACGGAACTGATTGGGGTAGCCCTGCGAGGCTAAGAATGAAAAGAACAACGACAAAAGCAGCGCACCGGATCACGCTCATTAATCGCTTTCCCTCTGACCGAATGCGGAGGCATGTATACACCTCAGCAGTACCAACGCCCTGAAGACGGAAGTCCCACCCTTTGCAAATGGGCAAAGGGTGGCAACCACCGCCAGGCAGTTGCTTACTACCTGCAAAGCGTTGACGTTGGATGTGTTTTACACCACTCAGAAATCGGTCCCGCCGAGGCGGTTGTCCAAAGAGTTGATGTCAGCAACAATAAAGCTACTCCGATGACTCGAAGTTTCATGGTTCTCCTCCAGTTTCTCCGCTCATTCTCGTTAAGACAAAGCGGCTCTCGGTTACCTTCTATCACGCTCAAATCAATGAACCGCGGCATGAGGGATCAATGCACGGAGAGTGGTGACGACTTGTCAAGAATTCGTGACTTAAGGGAAGCATACTCTGTGTGCAAACCCTCTCTCAGAAAAAGTCAGCGACAACGTGCTGGTGGATTCAGTTCAAGGGCGGGAATGGATACGAAGCCGCTAGCACAATCGGACCTTCGCAAAAATAGACGATCAGCGACGGGCCGTGTGCATCTGTTTGGTTAGCAGATCCTTCGGGATCAGATTGTCGGGCGTCTCATTGTCCCAGTTGATGGAAGTGATCCACCACCTCTTGCCATCGTTTACGAGCTGCATGCTATTAACTCCCCGGCCGATAACCTTTCCGTTTGCCTCAGTCCGCGCTTCCCACGCGCTCATGGCACTGGCCACATGACCAAATACCTGCACCGAACGCCCTATCTCATGCTCGAAATAGCCGTACTTTTCCAGGTCGGGTCCCGCGGTGTCCGCATACTCCTGATATGTCATGCCTTTCGAGATCACTTTCCCAGTCTTTGGGTCAACTCCGGTCTGCACATAATAAACATTCGAAATATACAGCGTCCGGTCGCGTCCCCACTGTCGAGGTCAACCGGCAGGTCCAGAAATGGTTTCATAGGACGCTGTAATGATCGCGTCGATAGAGCTCACGTCTTTTGCACGCGCCTCAATCACCGGAATAACCATGTGATGCGGCGCTTCCGGGGCCGTTCCCTGACCGGTCGCACCGCAAGCCAAGATGATGCACGCAAGGGCACTAAGGGATGTACGCAATGAAGGCTGGCGCCGAAGCGCTTCTTGTTGAAGGCTAAGGCGAGACGTCTCGTTTCTTGGTTCGACCTTCATCATCGGAATGATTAGGAAGATGTTCAGGAAATCCAGTTGATCCTCAAAAAGCGTTCAATGCTCTTGAAACTCCGCAGTCCTCGATCAATAAGAGCGACCTCGGCTGAATCCACAGTGGTTCGGAATTGAAATCGAGCACTGGGCTGACAAGCAGAGTAGGTGTACTCGTGGATCTCTTAACTCAACGCTGACCACCGCTCGATCTTCCGAAGATTGTGATAATTATCAGCGCGGCATTTACGGTATCATTTCGGCGCTTCACGTAGACTTCTTTTGGGACGAAAATACAGGGGGGAGTGATACAGCGCAGGGCTCGGTTACAAACCGCCGCCGGGCAGATTCGCATAATGTGCTTCTTCCCTTACTAACCAGCAAACTTTCACCGGTACGTTCATCCATGTTCCGGTCTTCGTGACGTGAAGAAGCTTCAATGATCTTTTACCTGGATGTCGGCTAGCACCGCTGGAGAAAGATGGTCCATTCGCTTCAGAAATACGGCCAGAGTCCATATCGTTTCATCTGAATAAAATATTCCGTAGGCAGACATCCCCGTATTCCGTATGCCATGCTTCACAACCCAGAACAGTTCCGGCTCCGAGTGTTGCGTGCCTGATTGGAAGAATTGCGGCGGCGCTGGATAACCGGGAGCGTTGCGAGAACGGCCCGGTTTCCCATGACATCCTGCACATGTCTTCAAGTAAAGCTTCCCTCCGGTTACGAGGTTTGCGTCAGTGGGTAGCAGCGGGTTTCGGAGCGTGGCCGTGCTGCGCCGGACTGAAGCGTTCAGAGCGAACTGCGCCAATTGGTGTTCCCATGCGGGAGGGTTCACATCGGCTTGAACTTCGGCTAGACCAAGCCTCACGTATTCCAGTGACCCAATTCCCAGCGCTACAATCGTCGTCACGAGTCCAAGAATGAAACTCTTCACCGATGCCTTCCCCCTTCTCCCGTATTACTCCGACTGCTTCTCGATGATCTGCAGGATGCCGGGAGGCAGATGGTCCATCCTGGTGATAAACGCTGAGAGACTCCACAATTCCGTATCCGTATAGTCCGAACCCTGCGGGAACATCCCTGTTCTGCAGATGCCATGTTTCGATACCCAGAATACCTCCGCCTCCGAATATTGCGTTCCAAGCAAAGGGAACTGCGGTGGCCGGGGATAAAAGGTTGTGGGATATTTCGTAACGGGTCTTCCGGGTGTGCCGTGACACCCCGTGCAATCGTTCCAGTAGAGTTTTCCACCTGCGATTAGAGTCTCATTCGTAGGAGGTAGGGGACTCTGTATTTTCGGCGCCCTCCGCCGGACCGAGGCGTGCACGGCGGAATTCATGAGTTCTGTTTCCCAAGCCGGAGGCCCGGCATCGGCTCCAACAGAGGCGAACCCGAAACCCAGGTAAACCAACGCGCCCACCAAAAGAATTACAATTGCCACAAGAGCACCAAGGATGAAGTTTTTCACTGATCGTTCCTTAGTTTCGGGTGGGGTTGGTTTGTTGCTTATCATCTTCCCTGTGTTGTCATCCAATTTGAAATCAAATCAGTTGAGCCATCCACTCGCCTGGGAAAGTCCCAGCCGTCTGTTTTTGAGCGCACTACGCTGAGAGTGTGATCTGCGTGGGGAAAGACTTTTAGAGTGGCGTTCTCATTTTCGCCACGTGTCAGAGCAGCCCTAATGAGTGATTCACTATGCAGCGCCGGCACAGACTGGTCGTCTTCTCCCCACAAAGCTAAGACGGGTACCTTCACTTTTTCCCAAACGGGAATCGGCTCGAAAAGGAGAAAGTGTCGTTCCCCGTCGGAGACGGACGATGCCAATGGGTACGGCAGAGAAGAAACTGCAAACCAGGGTTCGTTATGCACCTGATCTATCTCGGCAGCCAAGTTTGTGTCGAAGACCCCAGAACGAACCCCTGCGTAAAGTCGTTGACGCAATCCGGACGCCTTATTAATAACATCTTCCAAGTAACCGGCATTTCTTAAGGCATTCTCCACATCGAAGATGCTTTGTTTCATGGGATTAATGCCGGAGGGCGAAATGACCAGAACAAACGCCACTGTATCTGACTTCATCGCCGCCAGCGGTGATACCCAGCCGCCTTGGCTGACCCCCATCACGCCGATCCTGTGGCCATCAACATCGCCCCGAGCCTTCAAGAGCCGTACACCGGCTAGTGCATCATCTGCCAAGTCCTCAAGGCTGGCATTCTGAAAATCACCCGTAGATTTAGCGACTCCTCGCTTATCGTAAAAAAGGGTGAGAAATCCAAGGCGAGCGAAGAAGTATGCGTTGGAGCGGTAAGACGCCTTGTCTCTACCAACGAGTCCCGACCCGTGGGTGCAGACGATTGCGGGATGCGGTCCTGGTCCGCCTGGAAGAATCACCGTACCTGCGAGAGTCACATCGTGGTCATGAAACATGACTTCTTCCTCCTGCAGGACGGAGGGGGAAGCGCTCACGCGGCGCAAGACGAAGGGCGACACAACGCCTAGTCCCGTGAACTGACCGGAAAACGTTTCTTCTGTGACCTGTCCCTCGAACGAAATCAGCGAACCAGATGGCTGCGTCCGTTCAAGGCGAACTTTCCCAGACTGAACCGTGAACAAGAAGGGGACCCCGTAAATGCCATAGTCAGCAAAGTCAACGAGGCATATCGGATTCTTCCCATTTGACTTGACATCCAGATGAACCTTCCAGGTTTTTCCGTCGTGAGAAAGTTCGCCTTCCCAGTGCCCCTCGGAAATACCAGAACCAGCAGCCGCAACATCGTAAATCTTGCGCGACAGCTCGATAAAACCTTCCGCATTCTGCTGTCCCTCCAGGTTTGACAAAACTACTACTCCAAATTGCCGTTCAGGCAGTAGATACAATACAGAGCTGAAGCCTTGCTGATCGCCACCGTGACCGGCCTCCTGCAATCCGTGATTCTTGCTTAGCGGTCCCCCTCGGAAAAATCCAAATCCATAGATTGTCGATGTGCCGTCGCGAGTCGTTGCCGGGGTGAGCATTTGATCGAGCACTGTCTTTGAAATCAGCTTCGAAGAGTACAACCCAGCCACAAAGTTTCCCATGTCTCTGGCACTCGAATTTATTCCACTCCCAGGAAGTTTGTTGCTTACGTCAACGAAGAGCGAATTCTGGAGCTCACCACTGCCGGAAATCCTGTATCCTCTCGCCCGATGCGGGATTATGGCGAATACATCATCGAGACGAGTGGCGGGCATTTGTGCAGGGTCGAAAATTCTCTGCTCCATGAAGCGCTCGTAGCTGGTGCCCGAAGCTCCTTCGATGACGCAACCGAGAACGATATATCCATAGCTCGAGTACTGCATCTTGGTTCCTGGTTCGAACTCAAGCGGATCATCAGCAAACTGACCCAAAGCTTCGTGGATGCTCGAATAGTGTTTCGTGTTGACCGTTTCTTCTTCGCTTCGGTAATCGCGAATGCCACTCTGATGGGAGAGGAGTTCCCTCGTAGTAATCGGCCATGGCTTCTTTGGAAAGTCTGGACAATATTTCTGGATCGGGAGATCAAGGTCCAGCTTCCCTGTTTCCACAAGCTTCATGGTGGCCGTTGCCGTGATGGATTTAGAAATGGACGCGATTCGATAAATCGTGTCTTCACTGGCGCGCACGTTATTTTCAACGTCGGACATTCCATAACCGTGCGCAAAAATGACGTGGCTTTGATCAACCACTGCGACTGACAACCCGGGCACGCGATGATCCGACATGTATGAAGTAATCACACGGTCGATAACCCGCGGGGTATCGCTCTGTGCGACTGTAGTAGGAGCAATCGCAAGCAACAAGGCAACGGTCAGCAGCGGCAACGACGAGAATAGGATATAGGGCCGAGGATGCATACTTCTTGATTTCAAGTATGTGGTCGACAACCGCCGCCGTCTGCCTGCCTCCGGTGTAAGGTGTGCCATGCTTTTTGTCCTTGGACTTTAGCTGCTATTGCATTTTGGCAGGGGTCCTCATCGTGTGCCGATAACCGTTACGGTCAAGTAATGAATAAAGAGGCGAGAAACGGCCTCCTTTGGAGTTTTGCGGTCTGGTGGGCATTCCTCTTTCCTATGGCGTGATGGGCTTGAGTCATTGCTTTTGACAGTTCCGTGTCGCCACATGGCAACGTACCAGATGATTGAAGCACATTTGGTTTGTGATTACCGAACGATCCGTCCCTTATGGTTGTACGTTGATTCATATCCTCAGTCCCTCGTCCCGTCGGCGCCTCTATGACCGCGGCGCAGGACTTTTCGCACTGCCAGAGATTGACTGATCGGCCATAGTCCTCAAGAACGGTCGCTTCATGAGTTCATAGCCATTGTGTGCCTTGAAGTACAGAAGATTTCGGGAATACATACGAGACATACGAATGACCCGTGCTGCTGAGTTAGTCAAGCAAAGCCGTCACTCGATGAAGCAGATACGAATGGTCTGTGAATGCCCCGGTGATAGATCGCCAGGGCCCAGTCTAATGTCACAAGCGAAGATGGCAGCGTCTACTCGCTTCCGCAGCGACACTACAGCGTCTTCAAAACCGCGCGCCAGAGAATTTTCCTGCTCGATCGATAGGAGCCGCCTACACCCCGCTAGCCATCGGAGAAGATGGCAAAGAGTACAGCCAGAACGACGGGCACCTGTTCGTGATCGGCAAGTGATTGGCAGAGTGCGCACTGCCGCCCGGTGCTTTTGACTTTTGACTCGGCGATTCGCCGAGTGGGTAGCACTGCAGACGGTCGATGTCGCGAGCCCCCGAAATTAGACCTAGAATGTGAGTTCCCTGAAAAAAGAGGAGAACTGCCATGAAGGGCGTCTTTCACCAATGATCAGACCGTAGACAATGCTCTGTACTAAGTGAGGTTGTAGACGAATTTGTGACGGTCGAAGCATCAAAGCTCAACACAGAGCAACAACGCGCCAGGGTAAGGCCGCAACTGGTTCAACGCCAATCACTTGCGATCTACAGAATTCAATAGAGTTCAATAAGTGCTGGAATCTGGTTCGGGACCAGGTGGTCGGAGGTTCAAATCCTCTCTCCCCGACCATTATTTTCAATTTCTTACAGTCCCGTTGGTTGGTCAGTGGTATTAGCCCAGGTGCCTTACCCTTAGAAACCGCGAAAACACTAGCCCTCAGCAAAAGTCTGAGTGCAGGTACCGTCTCAAAATCGACTACAGCCATTCGATGCGGCAATCTGCCCTCATTATCCGCTTCCCCCTTTCGCGACGGAGATACTTCAAGCTGCTGTGGCTTCCCACAAGCCGGTTCTGGACAACTTCCTTCAATAGCAGCGATGCGGAAAATCGGAGTTGAGCGTTGCATCACAGAAAGCTACGAAGTCACATTTTCAAAGCGCCGCACTATAGACAGGATTTCCGGCTCCTGCAGAATGCGGTTGGATTCTTTAGCAGCCAGCAGAACGGACTGTATGAGTTCATGGCTGGCCTCGATTCCGCGCTGGGACAAATAAAAGATAACGTTCGAACTGCCCGACATGGGTCCGATCTCAATTTCCTGATTTCGTCCGATCAGGCTTGCCGGGACACCTGAATAGACCAGGTCAGTCAGCCAGCGATCGCCCTTCTTCTGGGCTTTGATGATGGCCGACGCGTGGACACCGGTGGCGGTGCGGAAGGCATCGCGTCCGATTACGGGAGTATTCGCGGGAACTGGAACAGAGGTCGCGACGGAAACCGAGTCCACATACCTCTGCAGAGAACTTAGGTCGTCGTGCCGTGCGCCCAGCAGGTTGAGATTCACCAGCAACTGTTCCATCGGGGTGTTGCCCACGCGCTCACCGATTCCGAGCGCGGTCCCGTGCACGCGCGATGCTCCTGCCTCAATAGCGACCAAAGTGTTTGCCAGATCGAGGCCACGATCGCGGTGACCGTGCCAATCGATGCCGAGGTCGGTCCCTGTTTCAGCCAGGAACTTCTTCACCCAGGTCACCAGGTTCCACACCGCCCCCGGAGTAGCAGCGCCGCAAGTGTCGCAGAGACATAGCCGCTTGGCCCCAGCCTCGATCGCTTCGGCAAACAAGATACGCAGGTGCTCCGGCGAAGAACGCACGGTGTCTTCCGTCACGTACATCACGTCTAGGCCTTCGCTCACGGCAAAGCGGATCGCTTCCCGGGTGTGGCGCAGGATTTGATCGAGGGTCCATTCTTCCGCATATTGCCGGATGGGGCTGCTGCCGATAAATAGACAAGCCTCAATAGGCACGCCCGTGAGTTGCGATACCTCCGCGATGGGGCGAATGTCCACCATCATCGTGCGGGCAGCACAGTTGGCACGGATGCGCATCCGCTGATCGGAGATTTCGCGGCAGAGCGCGAGCACGGCTTCGCGCTGGCGTGCGCCCGCTCCGGGCAGGCCGACATCAACGGTTTCAATTCCGAGATTCTCCATGAGATGGAGAATCTCGACTTTCGCGGCCGCCGGCGGATCGGTGACGGAAGGACTCTGAAGACCGTCGCGCAGCGTCTCGTCGTCGAGCATGACGTGTGCCGGCCAGGAAGTAGTCCGCGGGCCGGCGCCTGCCCAGTCGAAAATGAGGCCGTTTTCACCCGAGCTTTTCATGCCGCATTCTCCGTTTTTACCGGCGTGCTTCGGATGCCGCGGGGTGCAACTTGCCAAACTCACCCGCTCGTCGCAAAAGCTCTTCTGCCCCGGCATCGTCACCCTGCGCACGACGGCTCAGCGCAAGGTGGAACAGACTGCTGAGTTCGTGGACGCCCTCCTCCAGGCTGCGTTCGAACTCGCGGCGAGCAATCTCGGTCTCGCCTTCGCGTTCGTGAATCACGCCGAGGTGATAGTGGGCCATTACGTATTCGGGTGTGAGGGTCGCGGAAAGCTCAAAGTGCTCGCCGGCCTCTGTGAGTTGTCCCTGATGAAACAGGGCAAGAGCAAGGCGGTAGTGAGCGGCATTGTAGTTGGGATTAATTTCGAGACAGCGGCGGAAGGCGGCAGCCGCCTCCGGCATGTTGCCCCGGTGGTAGTAGGCGACCCCGAGGTCGTAATAGGCCAACACAAATGTTGTCGAGCCTGCTACCGCGCGGCGATAGTGTTCGATTGCGAGATCCAGCAGACCTTCGTGGAAAAGAAGATTTCCGAGCTGGTGGTTGCCCAGGACGTGATCGGGCTCGGCGTCGAGCAAGTGCTGGAGTTCTTGTCGCGCCTCTTTCTCCCGTCCCTCGCGCTCATGCACCAGGGCCATAAGAAGCCGCTGATCAATGGAAGCATCGCGAAGAAAACGTCCACACTCAGCGCAAAATTTATCCGCCTCCGCGCTCAGCTTACCGCAACGGGGACAACGTACAGCCCCATGAGTCGCGTCTGACATATAAACCTCCTTACGAATGGTTCACCACGCGCTCGTCACTCAAAGTGCGTGGGATCGAGCGCACATTCAAGGCAAAGACGGCGCGCGGGGGAGAATCCTTCCCTCTTGAAGAAAGCGAGAAGACCAAAATTATCCCACGATACTTCAGTACGCAGCGCGGTGACCCGGAGCGCCGATAGATTCAGCCGCAACTGCCGCAACAATGCTTTGGCTACGTGCTGGCCGCGGAACGGGGGAGCCACGCCAATGGCATCCAGCGAGGCCGTGGGTTCGCTGACTCCGTACTCGCCATAATAAAGAGACGCAATGGAAAATCCGACCACACGCCCATCCACTTCCGCGGCCAGCGAGACTTGCAGCGCCGCTTGTTTTATTGCCCGTTCCAACATCAGTTCGAAATAGCGGGGACGCCGCCGGCCGCTGGCTGCCGCGTCAATCTTAACGACTGCCTCGAGGTCGCGCTCGTTCATAAGGCGCACCAGGATGCTGTCTGTTTCCAGGATTCCCGATTCTTCCATAGATTTAGTACTCATGCGAGCTCCTCTCTCAAACGCTGCCGAGCGACTGCCCTCCATCCACGCGAAGGATCTGCCCTGTGATCTGCTGCGCCCCCGGTCCGCAAAGAAACGTGACTGCGGCAGCCACGTCGGCAGGCTCAACATATTTTCCCACCAGACTTTCTCCCAGGGCAGCGTCGCGAATCGCCTGCGGCAGGCTGTCGGTAAGGGGTGTGCGCACCCATCCCGGCTCGACGACATTGATGAGAATCCCGAGGCGGGCAACTTCGCGCGCAACCGTCTTCGCCAGAGCGATCAAACCAGCCTTGCTTGCCGAATACGCCGAGGTGCCGAACTTTCCCCGTGAACCATTGATCGAGCCGATGAGCACGATGCGTCCGCCCCTTCGACCGGGCTCAGGGCAGGCTTCGCCGGCTCGCATCACAGGGATGGCATGGCGCAGCAAGAGGAAAGCCCCGCGCAAGTTCACGCTTTGCACAAAATCCCAGTCGTCCACTGCCAGCTTCCATACAACCGCTTCACGGGAGACCCCTGCCGCGTGTACCACCAGATCAAGGCGCCCATAACTATCCTGCACCTTTGCGATCGCCGAAGCCACCGAGCCGTCGTCTCGCACATCGCACGCTTGGAAACGCGCTTCTGCAACCGCCGGACGCGCCACGTCCAGCGACACCGCGCACGCTCCTTGCTCCTCCAATCCAGCGATGATGGCGGACCCGATTGCGCCGGATCCACCGGTCACCACGGCGATCTTTTTTTCGAGAGGACGATTCACGCCACCCCCTCAGTGCGCCTTGCCAGTACACGATGGCGGTATGCACCCCAAAGCGCGGCTCCAATCGCACCAGCGTAAACCGAATCGGGGTGGGTACACACTCGCATCGTAAGCTTCTCGTCGGCGATCTTCTCTTCCAATGCGCGGCACAGGCCAACATCGGCGGCCAGTCCGCCGGTAATCGCTACATTACCGCACGCATCGATTGAGCGCAGAAGCTTCGTGTAGCGCCCCGCCATCGACAGGTGAATTCCCTTCAGGATGTCGCTACGCGAAATACCACGGCTCACCATGTTGATCACATCGGTCTCCGCCAGCACGGCGCAGATACTGCTGACCGGTTCCGGATTCTTTGCTTCGCAAGACAAAGGTCCAACGTCCTCCAGCATGATGCCAAGGTAGCGCGCAACGTTTTCGAGAAACTGTCCTGAGCCGGAGGCGCACTGGTTGGTCATGCGGTACGCCAATACGCGGCTGCGCTCGTCAACCCGCATGGCACGTGCGTGCAGGGCCCCGATGTCAATGACGGCGCCGGTGCCGGGCATGAGGAATACCGCTCCTCGGGCGTGCGTCGTCATCCCGTAGAAGTGCCCACTGCGGAAGTCCACCAATTCGCCTTCGCCGGTGCTCGCGGCATAAGCAATCTCGTTCTGGCGTACTCCAGCCGCTTCCAGAACCACCTCATATCCTTCTTTAATCACCTTGCGCAGTTCGCGCCGGCGGATGCGCTCGTTGTGCAGGGCCAGCACGCTCTCGGCGCCGTTCGCAGCAACCTGCGCCAGCACAAACTTGACGGCACTCGAACCAACATCAATGCCTGCGGCGAGGATGCTCTCTCTAGAGTTCATGCCGCATTCCTTTCATCGGCCGCGCGTAGCGCGAATAACGCCGCCCCCAGTGCCCCGGTGTAGATGGACTCCGGGGAAATATTCAGGGTTCGCACGCCATAGTTTTGCTGGACCAGGCCTTGCAGGGCGGAAACAGCCGCGGGGTTACGGGCCACCCCCCCGGTGAACGTGAATTCATCGGAAATTCCCCCGGAACGCGCCAGCAGAGACATCGCCCGCAACATGATCGCCCGGTGCAAGCCCGCGAGAATGTCCGGGCGCTTCTGGCCTAGAGACAGGCGATCCCGCAGCTCGGCTCCGGCAAAGACCGTGCACGTGCTGTTGATCTTTACGCTGCAAGTGCTCTCCTGTGCCAGCCTGCCGAGTTCATGCAGGCCGAGGTTCATTTCGTCGGCGATGTAGCCCAGGTAGCGGCCACATCCCGCAGCGCACCGGTCATTCATCTGAAAACTTGTGACGATGCCTGTGCCATCGACCTGAATTGCCTTCGTGTCCTGGCCGCCAATGTCGAGCACCGTACGCGTCCCATTGAACATGGCATGGGCGCCCAAGCCATGGCAGAGGATCTCGCTGCGAATCTGTTCTTTCGGGAATGGAAGCCGTTGCCGGCCATAGCCCGTACCGGCCATTCCAAGCACACGAAGCTCGACCGACCTCACAGACTCAACGGCAGAGCGCAGTCTTGCTTCTTGTTTGTGGATGTCCGGCGGCGCAGTGGCAAGCGTCTGGTTGAGCGCCGGCCCGGCGTGGCGTTCAAATGACCCGTCACCGGCCGCATTCTCGACCTGCAGGATGGCGGCATCGAACAGGCCACACAGGACGTCGAAGGAGGCGTGCTTTGAATCGCTGAACTGCTCGGCGAGCTGCATGTAGTCGGCTGCCGCCAGATCGCGGAAGAAATCGCTTTTCCGCACTGCTAATTCGCTGAAATGCTCGGGAACGCGCGACTGCATCGCCTGGCAGATACGATTGAGTATTTCGGCGACTGCCTCCCGGTTGGGCGCGTACCGGGGCGCGTCAGCACAACGGTGCAACGCCGATTCCAGCAGTACTAACTGGTCCAAGTGTTGCTGCTGGCGGAAATTGCGAACCAAAGATGCAATAAACTTCTTCTCGATTCCTGAAAGTTCTGGATCGGCGGCGATGGCGTGCCGCACCAGTTCGAATCTTGATTGCACCAGCGCTTCCTCGCGAACGATCTGGGAGGCGACTTCATAGTTGCTGCGCGTGTTGGTGATGCCGCGGCCAAGGACGCGGCCAGTTCGATCGAGCGCGACGGCCTTGGTCGTGGTCGAGCCCAAGTCAATACCGAGCAGCACTTCCACGCTCATGCCGTCACCCCGGTGCCTCGCCTTTGTGCCAGCATCTGCACGTAGCTCTCGATGCGGTTTTTGATATTGGCCGCCGAAAAATATCGCGGATCGACGAGATCGCTCTCGATGAATCCGCCAGGCACACCGGTTCGCTGCTCGAGTTGCCGCAACATCAACAACTGCCCGACACTGAACGAATTGCAACTTTTTACGCTGTTGATCATGAAGCCGTCAGCGTGGTATTCACGGATGTAGCGCTCCAGCAGATCGACGCGCGCCGGCAGTCCGAGGTTGGTGTAGCAACCCAGGCAGTATTCCGCCAGGCTTTCCAGCGGGCGGTTGGGATCGTGGCGGAAGCCGCGATCGTAGAGTCCACCCACTTTGGTATAGCTGCTGGCAACTACGACCGCGCCTTCGTCGTAGAACATCTTCCAGAATTCGCGGAAGCTCGTCCAGTTTGGCGGACCTTCCATTACCAGGCGATAGCGCTGGCACTCCATCGTGCCCTCGGGAGTGACGGGGCCAAGTCCAGATTTGATCCGGTCCGCAATCTCTTCGCGCAGCACGCGGTAATATTCGACTCCCTCGCTCGTGCCCCGGAAGGCGGTGAATATCGGGCCGATGTAATACACGCCCCCGAAATATGCATCAATCGGGGACGGCTCGTTCTTCGCGCTCTCCAGCACCCACACGAAATCGTCCTCTGCCTTGGCGGAAAGAGCCAGCATCTCTGAAAGTCGAGCCTCATCGTAGCGCCGGCCGCTGAGTTGCTCCAGCTTCGGAATCACCTCTGTGCGCAACTGCTGCACAACGTAATCGACATGGTGTGATTCAATGCGTCCGTTGGCCAGATACGGCACGTGCAGCATGGCTACCGGGCATTGATACTCCTGGCGCAGGAGTTCGAACCACTTGAGAAACGTGAAGCATCCCGTGTAGGAGAGCAGCAGCAGGTCGGGATTAGGGAGTTTTACGCCGGTGGGACCGACGTTGCCCGACTTCAACATGCCGATATCGCATTTCACATAGGTGCATACGTCTTCGCTGTGCCCTCGCTTCTCCGCTTCCGCAATGTAGTTGGCGGAAAGCTTGCGCATGCCGGACTGCAGCGCGTTGATCTCCGGCAGGATCGGCAGCAGATCGAAAGACCGCAGCAGTTCGGTCAAATTCCCGGGAACGAACGTGGAGACGACTCGTTTTCCTTCTTCACGCGCCCGGCCCAGAGAATCGTAGTAGTCCCCGATGAGTTGCTTCTGCAGAACCATGCTCCGCTCTTTCTGCACGGTCGGTGCTTGGACGGCTACGTTGCTCATGCCTCGCTCCACAGCCGGATGGAATCCGAGAAGGTGCCCGCTTGTTCCCGGATGACGGCAAATTGTCCCGTATCCTCGGAGTACTTGAACTGAGTGTGGGGAATTTGTTCGCGCTCCAAAGCGGCAACCAGCATGGGTTGCTCCAGCAATGCAGGATCGCAAAAACTTGGAGCGCAAAAAATGACGCCATCGGCGTGATTCTGCCGCACGGCATCGACCAGCCACCGGCCGCGCTGCCCATCGGGCGCATAGCAGGAGGCCGTCGCCACGCTTTGCGTCAAATAAGCCTGCGCCAGGTTTTCGATCGCATCACCCTCCTCGGGTACGTCGCCCGTGAACCAGCGCAAACCCAGCAGCAGGTCGTCGTTCACGATCCAACAGCCCGCCCGTTCCAGAGTGATAAGCAATGCCAGCGGAGGCTGTTCACAGAACATGCCTGTCAGTACGACTCGGCTGCGATCCTCAGGAAGGCTCGATCCCTGCGCGGCCATCTCGAGGTAGCGACGCACCATCGTGGTGTGCTCCTCCGGCGCCAGCACACTGCCGGCGCGCAGTACGGCATAGACCTGCGCGATGGGATAGAGCCAGGGCGATTCACTGCGTGCCTGATAGAGCTCCCGAATCGCACGCCGGTTCTGGTTGTAGATCCCAATGCTGTTTTGGAGATTCTGATCGGTGATCTCGCCGCCCGCCAACCGTGCCATCTCTTCGCGAATCGCCGTCAATTCCCGTCGCCAGAATTCACCGCCAACGCGAGCGTCGTAGTTCTGGGGAAGATCGACATAACGCACGTAGCGTCCGGGAAAGAGCATCGTCCACATGCCACTCAGGTTGCGAATGACATCACAGATCGAAGGGAACAACATGCCGTCCAGCACATCGAGCCGTCCCGATAGCGCCAGCTCGATCGTGCTGCGAGGGATGTGGCAGATGTAGCTCTGGAAGTAGGCGTCGCCTCGGATGATTTCCAGCCGGTCGCCTCCGCCGAAGATGCCGACGGGCAACATGCCAGCCGCATGAATCACTTCTCGTGGGACATAAATTGGCATATACCCGATCGCTCTGCGTCCGGGCGCGCAGGCTTTCCATTCCGCGACTGCCTTGTAGTCAACGTCTTCGTATAAGGCCTGGGCGCGGCTGAGGATCTGCTCGAGTTCAGGATTCAAGCTGCTCATCGTCTTGCCTTGGTCGTTTCCGGAACTGCCCAGGGGGCAATTTCGGCGATCAACTCCTCGCTCCAGCGCGCGCCTTCCGCCAGACGCTGACGCAAGCGGACGAAGTCCACTTCGCGCTGCTGACGGGTACCGTGGTGGAAAGCCCGAAACCCGGCGTTGGCCTCCGTCATCATGTTTAACGCCAACCAGGCACGGTTGGTTTCGCGGTTGCGGTCCCAATGTTCCAGTTTGTGTTTCCTTACACTCTCGATAGTTTTCGTCAGGCAATCAGGCATGGTGTGCAGCAGCTTGGTGCAGAGTCCCTCGACCGCTTCATCGAGCAACGAAAGATCAATGGTCCCTTGGGACATTAAAGCTTTCCCCTCTTCTCGGGCTGCTCCCGCCTTCCAGTCTCCGAAGACCAGCCGGCCAAATTCGTCGTACTCCCGATCGGTCACGACCAGCGGGTTGGATATGTATCTGCCGTCAACCTTGAGTGCCGGGACGATCTGGGTGAGTCCGCCCAGACGATAGAAGCGGTGTGCGCTCCACGGTTCGCATAGCGTGGCGCTGAGCATCGCGTGTTCTATCCCCACGAACAACGGGAGGAAGTCGGTGCTGCCACCATCGGGGGCTGAACCATGCCGCGGTCCCGCCTGGCCGAATACGGCAAGGTCGCTGGCCAGGGAAAAGTCGCAAGCCATTCCAATCTCCTGGCCTCCGCCGACCCGCATGCCGTTCACGCGGCAAATCACCGGTTTGTCGCAACCGAGGACGGCGCTGACCATGTCGTTGAACAAGCGCATGTATTGCCGGTACTCGCCCGGAGCCCCGGCATAAATCTCGGCATACTCGCGAGTATTGCCGCCGGTGCAGAAGGCCTGCGTGCCCGCGCCCGTGAGTACGACAGCAACCGCGGCGCGATCATTGCTGGCTTCGCGTAGCGCGAGGATCACTTCCTTGATCGAGGTCGTGGTGTAGCTGTTCAGCTCGCGAGGATTATTCAGAGTGATCCACACATTGTGCAGTCCGGCAACGCTCGTGCCGTCGCGATCGCGTACGGGCCGGCCCTCCAGCAGAATTTCGCTGGGGCAAAGCGGTTCGACCAAGTTGTGATCTTTCATGAGTTTGTTCCTTGTTGTATGTTCCGTGACTGCGGCACCAGCACTGCTCGCCTGCGGAGTTCGTGATTATGAACTGCTTCGAGCACTTGCTGGGCGTCCTCAAGTGGATGCATTTCGACAAAAGGCTCAACGTGAATTTTTCCTTCGAGCACCATGGCCAGCGCGTTCAGGTATTGCTCGGGAGGGCATCCCCAATTTCCACGAGCGGTGGCATCAAAGGCCATCAAATTGGAGAGACGCACTTCAATTTTCTGCGCGGTATATCCAACGATGGCCAGGTGAGCACCCGGATCGAGCAGGCTGAACGCAGTTTGCTGGCCGACAGCCGTCCCGCTGGTTTCGAAGATCTTGAGGCCAATCCCGTGCCGGCCGCTCTGCTTGGCAAAAGACCGCACGGCCGATTTCACATCTGCGCACTCGCGGGCGTTCAGTGCCAGTGCAGCGCCGTGCGCCGAGGCGAGTTCCAGCCGCTCCGCATCAACATCGATGGCCACGACGGCTGCGCCAAGAGCGGCGGCAATTTGCACCCCGAAACCGCCGATCCCACCGGCCCCGATAAATACCGCGACGTCCTCGGCGCTAAGACCGGAGCGGCGAATGGCCTCATACGGAGTCGTGACGGCGTCCGCGACAACCGAGAGCATCGCCAACGTGAGTCCCTGGGGAAGTTGTTCGGGTACGGGGCACAGGCTACGCGCGGGCACTCGTACGTGGGTCGCGAACCCGCCATCGGCGTCATTGCCCGGCATGAACTGTTTGCGGCAGATGGTCGGGCGCCCGCCACGGCAGGGATCGCAATCTCCGCACGGAATCACAGCAGGCACAATGACCGAGCGCCCGATCCAGTTTCCAGCCTGCTCCCCGGCTCGTACGACACGCCCGGCGATTTCGTGCCCGAGGATCAGCGGCAGTACGTGGCGCGTGGGAATGCCCTCGTAGGCAAATCCAATATCAGTGTGGCAAACGCCGCAGCCCACGACCTGGATTATTACCTCGGCAGGAGAGAGTTCTCCCAAAGCTGTTTCGGCCCAGTCGAACTGGCCCTTGGCAACCAACGCCAGTCCTTTGCTCGTGGCAGGAACGGAGAGTGCGCCTTGCGCGGGCAGAGCTGTCGTCATCGGAACGTTCCTCACCCACCCACAAATTCGAACGATCGTTCGAAAAACAATAACCAAGGCTACCATCGGCCGGGAATTGAGGAAGTGACTGGAATCACATTCGCATGTGATGAGGAGAGCGGGCTGCCGCAGATACCATCCGTTAGCGCTTGTAGATTTTAGGGACTCAGGGAAATGCACGAACTTGCCGGATCACGACAGCAGGCCGTGCTCGCGCAGTTTCCGGTACAAATTCCGCTCGCTGATGCCGAGAATCCTGGCCGCGTTTGCGCGGTGGCCCTTGCTGGCCTCGATCGCCAATCGGATATAAGTGCGCTCCGCTTCTTCGAGCGTCGGCAGCGGGGTGTCTTCGGCGGGAGGGCCGGTCGGCGGAGTAGGCCTAGAATTGCGCAGGGCGACGGGAAGATGCTCCGGCAGAACGTGCGATCCCTCACTGAGGACCAGAGCGGCTTCGACCACGTGCAGGAGTTCGCGCACGTTCCCAGGCCAGTTGTGTCGCCGCAGGAGTTGCAGGGCGGCCTCGCTGATTTGTTTACTAGAGCCGAAGCGCTCGTTGAGCACGGTTACGAAGTGTTGTGCCAGCAATTCCACGTCGGCTCCTCGGGCGCGGAGGGGCGGAACCTCGATGGAGATCGTGCTCAGGCGGTAGAACAAGTCCTCGCGGAAAAGGCCCTGCCGCACCATGGAAGACACATCGCGATTAGTCGCGGTCAGAATCCTGACATCCACTCGAATTTCCCGTGTGCCCCCCACATGCCGAAACGCGGAGGTATCGAGCACGCGCAGCAGCTTGGTCTGGGTCGCTGGGCTCACCTCCCCGATTTCGTCGAGGAAAATCGTTCCGCCGTGGGCTACCTCGAACAATCCCGGCTTCGCCCGGTCCGCTCCGGTGAATGCGCCACGCTCGTGGCCGAACAGTTCGCTCTGGAGCAGGTTTTCCTGCAATGCGACGCACTCAACCACCACGAACGGCCGCGATCGTCGGGAACTGCGAGCGTGAATCAGCTTGGCCACCCGTTCCTTTCCCGCGCCCGTCTCGCCAGTGATGAGCACGGTCGAATCGCTGGGAGCCACCCGATCGATCAGATTGAGCAGGCAGCGGAACTCCGGGCTGTCGCCGATGAAGGAGTTGCCGAGATCGGGCGGAGTCAGGCCGCGCTCGAGAATATTCGCTCGCTGGCGAAGTGATCGCCGTTCGAGCGCCCTTTGAATGCGAATGTGGAGTTCGTCCAGAGGGCAAGGTTTCACGACATAATCGAAAGCACCGATACGGATCGCTTCGATTGCGGTGTCGATGGAACCGTGTCCGGTCAGCATGATGACCTCGGTCGCCGGTGCGGCGGCTTGGATGGCCTTTAGCGTCTCGAGCCCACCCATACCAGGCAAGCGCAGATCGAGCAAGACAACTTCAGGTTCCGCGGCCACGACGCGCTGAATTGCCTCCTCGCCCGTTCCCACCGCGTCAACTTCGTAGCCGAAATGACTTAGCTCGCCCCTCATCACCTGCCGGAATGCTGTATCGTCGTCGACCAGAAGAAGGGAGGGAGCCTTCATAGTCCATCCTTCGCTTGCGGTCCGGGATGGATTGCAGGGATCACGACTTCGAATATAGACCCCTCTCCAGGGGTACTTTCGACCAGGATGTCGCCGCCCCAGCTTCGGACTGCGTTCAGCGACAAGAACAGACCGAGGCCAGTGCCGCCTTTGCGGAGGCTGAAAAAGGGCTCAAAAATCTTTTGACGGTATTCCGGGGCGATCCCGCATCCTTCATCGGTGACGCGAATGTGTACGGCATCACCGTCTTCGGTGGCAACGACGACCTTGCCACCCGGCTTCGATGCCTGAATCGCGTTGAGCAGAAGATTGACCAGCAGGTTTTGCAACTCAGCCTCGTCGGCCCGGACATGCAGCGTCGTTGCAAACGGCTGCACCGCGACGTTCACAGAGTTGGCGCGAGCCGTTGGGTCAACGAGCCTCTGGGCGGCCGCGATGGCCGCGCCCAAGTCCACGATATCTCCTGCGTGGCGTTGTCCACGCGACAGGCGCAGGAAGTGTTGGGTGATACCGCGGCACCGCATGATCTGCTCGCGCGCGATCGTCGCATTTTCGCGGATTCGGGCTTCATCCATTTGCCCGGCCTGCCCGGCAGGGTCCTCGCGGAGGATTCCCTCCACGCACATCAGGGTTGTCGCCAGAGGAGTGTTCATCTCGTGCGAAAACCCGGAGGCCAGGACTCCAACCGACGCAAGGCGGTAGGACTCCGCCAGTTTTGCCTCGGCTGCTCGCCGGTCGGAGATGTCGCGCCAGACCTCGACTACCTGAGTCAGCCGTCCCGAGGCGTCCAGAATCGGTGAAGCGTGGATTTCTTCCCACACTACCGTGTCGTTGCCAGTTTTGCGCTCGTGAATCCGCACTTGGCGCACACCCGACCGCAGGCAGGCAAGGGTGGGGCAGTCCGACAGGTTGCACGCCCCGGGTTCAAGTTGGTAGCAGCAGCAGCCCAGAGCCTGCTCGCGAGAGTTGCCGGCTCGCTGGAGAAAGGCGTCGTTAGCCGCCATAATTTTTCGCTCAGGGTCAAGAACAACGATTCCGTCATCAATACTGTTGATCACCGTTTCCAGTTGCTCCCGCTGGCTGTGCACTTCCCCCACCAGGCCTGACACCGAGTCGGCCATGGCATTGAACTCTTTTGCCATCCACGCCAGGGTGTCCGAGCCTTCCGCGGGCACACGCCGTTCGAGATCGCCCTGGGAAATCAGCCGCGCCGTAGTTTCAAAGCGCTTCAAGCGGCGCAGCACCGACAGCCGAATCACCAGGGCAATGGCCCCCACGATGACGAAGGTCAGGGCGCCGGTGCCGGCTACCATCCAGCGCAGGTCCTGCGTCATCGCGGTGCGGACTTCTCCGGCGTTGTAGTCCAGAATCAGGATGCCATTGATCTTCTGGCTGGGATTGTGGCACTGGTAGCACTCCTGGCGATTATGAATCGGCACCACGGTTCTCAGAATCGTTCCACCACGGGTCTCGATGACTCGGCTGGATCCGCGGCGTTCCGGCGGATCGCGATGACAGACCTGGCAGGTGGGAGAGTCGATCCGAAAATCATTTCCCGCGGTTCCCGGCTTACTCGAGTAGCGTTCCACGCCATTGCGGTCAAGAACTACGAGTTGTTCGACGCGCGACTGTTTACCGAAGCTCGCGACCATTTGCGCGATCAGGGTGCGGTCATTGCCCACCATCTGGTGCTCGAGCGCAGTTCGGATCAATTCGCCTTCCGCCAGCGCACTATTGTGTTCAGTTTCGAGGAGGCTTTGAAAGTGACGGACCGAAAAGATGTAGGCGGCAACCGTGCAGGCTATAACCACCGCCGCGGTGACACCGAGCGCGAGGCCGACCGTCATGCTGGCAAAACGCAGCTTCATCATGATGGCACAGAGATGGCGGGATGATGGCACATGTGCTGACAGCCGTCAACGACTGACGAATAGTCAGGCTCAACATGTCATTCTGGCAGTCCGTTTGTTTCGCGCATTCAACTTCGTCTGAAGGAAAAGGAGTTAGCGGTCGGCCAATGCTGGCACGCCACGTGCGATAAGGAGCGTTAAAGGAGGGTTTCTGCCATGGATATGCTTTTGATGGGCTTATGCCTGGGCGTGGTTGGCGTAGTGTTCGTAGCTCTCGCGTTTGGAGCTGCGCTGCGTTCGGAGTCATGGAATTCAGCTGTGGAGCCCGAGCTTCCGTTGGTGAAAGCGGCTGCCCCATCCCGCTTTTTCTCCGACCGTGTTGTTGTAACGCGAGCTATACCACCCTTGCAGGTGCCGATTGAGGTCTTGTTGCTGCAAATTGAAAACCACGTCCGCATGGAGCAAGCTGCCGCGGAGTCGTTCCTGGCATCTCCCACGCACGACCTGCTGCACTGCAAGACAACTTCGCCGTTTGTGAACTGAAGGGTGTCGCATGACGCATGAACTGCTGAATGGTCTGTCGCCGATCGAGGCCGAGCAGGTCCTGGAACTCGGCACCAAGTTGATGGTTGCGAGCGGAACCTCGCTGTTCCGGCTGGGCGACCCAGCCGATCGCCTGTTCCTGATCGAACGCGGTCGAATCCGGCTTACTCTGCCGATGCAGATCCGGGGCCGGGAAGAGGATATTTTCGTGGAAGAAAGATCTCCCGGTCAGACCGTGGGCTGGTCGGCCCTGATTCCGCCCTACCACTTCACCCTCACCGCCACCGCGCCGCTATTTGAAGCAGAAGTTATCGCCCTGCCGCGGGAGGCGTTGCTCCAGTATTTTGCGGCTAATCCGGCAGCAGGTTATAAGATCGCGCTGAATCTGGCAGTCGTCATTGGACATCGCCTGCAACTGTTTCAGACGATGTGGCTGCGAGAGATGCAGCGTACCGTGGAAGTGCGTTCTGCGTGACCCACGGAATCGGCCCATGAGGCTGGCGAGCCAGATCCCGAGTGATTTCTGCGGCAGGAGGCGCAGTGAATGACCGCTGACCAGCTTTCCGAACCCAAACCTACGCGCCGCCGCGTGATTGAATGGTTCCTCGGTGGCGGCCTGCTCGCGTCTTTTGCTTCTTTCATCTATCCCGTGCTGCGCTATCTTGTCCCTCCGGCGGTGGCAGATCTCGGCGGGGATGAGATCGTCGCCGCCAAACTCACGGAGTTGAAGCCGAACAGCGGAAAGATTTTCCGGTTTGGCAATCGCCCCGGTCTGCTGATCCGTACTGCCAGCGGAGAGTACCGCGCCATGTCAGCGACCTGCACGCATCTCTCCTGCACAGTTCAGTATCGTGACGATCTGCATGAAGTCTGGTGCGCCTGCCACAACGGTAAGTACGACCTCAACGGCCGAAATATTTCGGGCCCTCCGCCGCGGCCGCTGGAAGGCTTTGAGGTGCAGGTACGCGGTGACGAGATATTCGTGCGGCGTCGGCGGGAAGCTTGAGATGAGTCCCTTACGCAACGTGCGCAACTGGCTGGACCAACGGTTGGAATGGGATGACCTGATCGCCCCGTTGCGGAAGAAAACTGTTCCTCTCCACAAGCTGTCCTACTGGTATTTCCTCGGAGGCATCACCCTTTTCCTCTTCGTCATCCAGGTGCTGACCGGAATCCTGCTCCTTCTGTACTACCGGCCCGGAGCAAATGAAGCCTTCGAGAGCGTGCAATACATCATGACGCGCGTGCAGTTTGGTTGGCTGATTCGTTCCATCCACTCCTGGTCGGCCAACTTGATGATCTTTACCGCGTTCGCCCATATGTTCAGCGTGCTGTTCCTTAAGGCGTACCGCAAACCGCGCGAGCTCACGTGGGTCAGCGGAATGATTCTCCTGTTTCTCGTCATGGGCTTCGGTTTCAGCGGCTACTTGCTGCCGTGGAATACATTGGCTTTCTTCGCCACCAAGGTCGGCACCGAGATTGCTGGACAGGTTCCGGCGATTGGCAAGCCCGTGATGATCTTTCTCCGCGGCGGTGAAGAGGTAACTGGAGCCACGCTGACCAGGTTCTTCGGATTCCATGTCGCCGTTCTACCCGGATTGGCAACCCTGCTGATCCTGCTGCACGTGTTGCTGGTTCAACGGCTGGGCATGAGCATTCCCCCGAAACTAGAAGTTCAGTGGACCGCGAATCCGTCTGCCAAGCGGGAAATGAAATTCTTTCCCAACTTTCTACTGCGGGAATTGATGGCCTGGTACGTGGCCCTGGGAGTCTTGGGCGCGTTGGCAGCACTCTTCCCGTGGAACCTCGGAGTCAAGGCCGATCCTTTCGTGTCAGCGCCAGCTGGGATCAAGCCCGAGTGGTACTTCCTATTCATGTTCCAGACGCTCAAGCTCATCCCGCCGAAGGTGTGGTTTATCGACGGGGAGATTGTGGGTGTACTTGCTTTCGGCCTCGTCGGCCTGCTCTGGCTTCTGCTGCCTTTTTTTGAGAGTGACCAGCCCTCACGCCCGAAAAATTGGATCACTGGGCTTTCCGTCTTTGCTCTTGCGTACGTAGTGGGTATGAGTGTTTATGGCTATCTTGCGAAATAAGCTTCGACTATCCGGCGCAGCCCGCCGTGTTTGTCTGGCCGGCTTCGTCGTGTTCGCAGCCTGCCTGGGGTGTGGGCAAAGTTATGCACAAACTACGAACTCCTGCCTGGATTGTCACTCCGCCTTGCCCGATCCCCTGGGAGTGAGCCAGGAGAAGTTCAGCCAGGACATACACGCACAAAAAGGTTTGACTTGCGCCAGTTGCCACGGAGGCGACGCAACCGCCGACGATCCAGAGAAGGCCATGAGCCGCAAGGCTGGGTGGAAAGGGAGCATCGATCGCAAGCAGATTCCGCAGTTGTGCGGCAGTTGCCATTCGAATCCAGCCTATATTCGGCAATTCAACCCCAGCCTGCGCACGGACCAGTTGGACCAGTACCGCACCAGCGTGCACGGCAGGCGCTTCGCGGCTGGAGACACGAAAGTCGCGGTCTGCACGGATTGTCATAGCGTCCACGATCTGAGGGCGCCCAGCGATCCCCGTTCCACGGTGAACCCGGTCAACGTGGCGAACACGTGCGCTCGCTGCCATTCCGATGCGGAGTACATGAAGGGGTATTCCATTCCCACGGATCAGGTCGCAAAGTACAGCACGAGCGTGCATCACCAGGCGTTAGCGGTGCGAGGCGATCTGAGTGCACCCACGTGCACAACGTGTCATGGAAATCATGGCGCGGCTCCGCCGGGAGTAGACAAGGTTCAGAATGTGTGCTCGAACTGTCACGCGTTCCAAGCCCAAATGTACGAAAAAAGTTCGCACAAAAAGGCCTTTGACGCGGCTTCTCTTCCAGGATGCGTCGTCTGTCATAGCAATCATGGCATCAGACATCCGACGGACGCGTATCTTGGTACTGGTCCTGACGCCGTCTGCATGCGGTGCCATACCCCGGGTGACCAATGCGATCAAGCAAGGGCCGGATTACACACCTCCTTGAGCCAATTGGACGACGCCATCAAAAGCGCAGACCAGGTTCTTGGTGTGGCCGAGTCTTCTGGCATGGAGGTGAGCGAGGCTCGGTTGGGACAGGATCAGGCACGGGATTCGCTGACCAAGGCTCGAGTCACAATCCACAGCTTCCGGACGGACTTGGTGGATCAGGATATTCAAACCGGCATGAAAATCGCCGCAAAGGACCTGCAAGCGGGTAAGGAAGCCATGATCGAGCGCAACCATCGCCGAGTGGGGCTGGGAATTTCGCTAATCGCGATCGGGATGGTGTTGGCTGGGCTTTGGCTGTACACCAAGAAGATAGAGAGTTAGACCTCAAAGGGTGGTGCTCGCCGAGCACTGGACAGATGTTGCCGTACACCGGACGTTCACCGAATGGGCCAACGCGCCCTTTTCAGTCAGCACTGGCCACTGGGGACGCGTTTATTTTGCGTGGCGTCGCGTCCATAGGATCCGTGCGTTGCTCGGCGATGTCATTGATAAGGTGATCGAAGATCAGATCAAGAAATTCCACGACGAAAATGGCGGACGTTGGGACCCGGAAAGTTGAACGGGCTCCAGAAGCAAAAATTATTGAAATTTGGCAGTCAGTTGGTGGTCACGTACAGTAAACAGCAGAAACTAGAGGTATGGCGGAGAGGGAGGGATTCGAACCCTCGGTACAGGTGTTAGCCCGTACAACGGTTTAGCAAACCGCCGCATTCGGCCACTCTGCCACCTCTCCGGCGTGCGGGTTTTCATTAGCTTAACACAGCTTTTGGGCTTTCCAATCGGACTGGCCCATATGCTGACTCAACCGCTGCTTTCGGGAATGAGGTTTTGCCGGAGCTGCGAACTTCATAACCGTTTCGTACGGGTGCTCGATTTCTGTTCGGTGCCTCTATAAGGTAGCGCCGCCACATATTCTCCTGGTGGCAATATTCGTGCCGCTCGTAGCGCGGCATCGAAAAGCCACTCGACGTCGCCGGGGCAGACCCACGGGTGTTCGTGTTTCGTAACAAAATTAAGTTTGTGGCGACGCCGCGGCGAATTGGTGAAAAACTCTTGGGCAACTGAGGGGGATCAGTGGATCCGAAGGACTGCCCGCGCTGCGGCGGTACCGGATACATTGCGCGGCCTGTGGACATTAGCGGTAAGTCTGAAGGCATTGCATTTATCCGCTTGAAATGTCCGGCCTGTGCCGGCAGTGGACGGAGAAATTCGACGCCTCCTTCGACCGCGGGCTGACCGCACGGCCTGTGGTGCTTGCGAAAACGTACGAGCCCGGGCGTCACATGCTCCCGCCGTGAGTGGCGACCCGGGCCGGACGTTTTCTATGGAACCTTTCCTTGGATTTCTTGCCTTACGCTATTCCTGCCGTTTTGCTGCGGGTTCGGCGCCGCGGGGCTGAACCGGTTTCGATCCGGTTGCGTCCTGCCGCTTTCGCGCGGTAGAGGGCCTTGTCGGCTGCCTGGATGACTTCTTCCGCAGATGGATTTTCCCGCCTCGAGGTGGCGACTCCCATGCTGGCGGTGACGGATATTTCTGTTGGCGACGGCGCGCGCGAAAGCTGCCGGATCGCGTGGGCGGTTTGGGCGCGTCCGCGCGGCCGGCGAGTGCGGCGGTCGGGGCCTCGCGTTTCTTGCCGGCGGTCTGGACCCCGCAGATGGAGCTTGCTGGATTCGATGGAGGCGCGCAGGTTTTCCAGATGCTCCAGCACTTCGATGGTCGTTTTGCCGGGGAATATGATGGCAAATTCCTCTCCGCCGCAACGGTAGGCTTGCCCTCCTCCGCTGACCCGCGACAGGCGTGACGCCACCATGCGCAGTACCTGATCTCCGGTGTCGTGGCCGTAGGTGTCGTTGCAGCGCTTGAAATGATCGATATCGACCATCGCGATTGAGTATGGCGGTTCGAGGCGCAGCAGAGCATCCTTGAAGGCGCGGCGCGATGGCAATGTCGTGAGCTCGTCGTGATAAGCGAGCAAGTAAGATGTTTCGACGATTGCGCCGGCGAGAATGAATGCGGCGGCGGCGAAATAGGCGGTAGGAATGCGTCCCACGCCTCCGAAATAGAGCGCCAAAAACGAAGCTGCGAGCGCCCAGAGAAGTCCGCCTTCAACCGGCTTGTGGAAGAGCAAGTAACGAATGAGTAATACCACTGCGGCTGCAGCAAAGGCGAGCAGGGTGGCGAACGGCAGCGGCGCTGGCGTGACGGCATGATGCAGGGCGCGTGGCGCGGCGGCTGACGGTTCCGGGCGGCACAGCACGGCCACGATTACCGATTGGACGAATAGTAATAAGGGGGGAAGCGCGAGGCTGGAAAACGTGAATCCTTTTTCTTCGTGAAACGAGAGCAGGACAAAGTTGAGCGGCAAGAGCAGGCCTACCGCGGCCAACGCTGTGCTTCCGGGGCCGGTGATTGCGATGTGTCCTTTGGTGAAGTATGAGATTGCCTGTTGCGCCAGGAACAGAGACAGCACGGCGAAGAAGATGCGGCTGGAGTGAAAGCGCCAGGCCAGCAGCAGTCCGGCAATCGTTGCCGTGCAGAAAGCGTAGGTGACGAGCGCGACGTTGGGCGCGAGAAGGCCTGTGTGCAGCAGCACGGCAATCGCCAGCAGAAAAATGCCGGGCTTCAGCAGGGACTTCATTGAAGTTGGGCTCCGGTGGTCAGGGCTGCGTGCCTCCGCGGCGCAGAATTGTTGCAGTTTATCTTTGCATTATCTCTGGGAGGAAGAGCGGAGAGGTAATTGACCGAGTGGGTTCGGCTTCTTCGATCCCCTGCGCATCGCTGCTGGCGGGGTCGGTGCTGCCCCGATCTATTTCCCCGCCACTAGCTCGCTGAGAATTTCATTGCATTCCTGCCGCGATTTTCTTTCGCTGTGCGGACTGTGGCGGCCGGTTTCGACGAAGCGCAACTTCGCATGCGGCAGTGCTTTGAGGGCGCGTTCTATCTCTCCCGGCTCGGTTCGGGGATCGCCTCGGCCGTGCATGAATGTTACCGGTACTTTCAGCTTGTTCAGCCGACCGTCGAACAGATCTTCGTCCGGGCGCTTGCTTTGGGCTGCCAGTTCCAGCCAGACGCGGCAATTCCGCTGGACCACCTTCTTCCATCGATCTTTCTCTTTGCCGTGATCCGCAATCAGCAACTTTTGCATCTTTTCTTTTACGTCCCCGGGATGCGCCGCGAATTGCTGGAAGAAGCTGCGGGAGTTTGGCTTGGCGGGCTCGAAGTGAAAGGCTTCGAGAAGCAGGCGCTCGCAGCGCTTGGGTGCTGACAGGCCGATCTTGGCGGCGATCACCGCTCCATCACTGTGTCCCCAGAAAATCGCGCGCTTGATTCCTAACGCATCGAGCACAAGAAGAGTTTCTTCGGCTGCGCGCTGGTGGAAGTCAACCGGCATCTGTCCCGGCAAGCGCGTCGAGCGGCCATAGCCGGAGCGATCCGGGATTATGAAGCGGACTTGATCTTTTAACGCCGCGATCTGGTGCTTGATTGGATACACTCGATAGCCCCATCCGCCGTGCAGAAAAATTACCGGCGGGCCGCTGCCCGCATCTCTGTAGTGGATCTTCACGGGGCGGACCCTAGGCGCGTGCGATGAGTTGGACAATTCCACGTAGGGCATGTCTGATTTATTCTCCTGCGAGATTAACCGGGAAAGAAACTGCTGGACTCGTCTCCAGGCTTGGGTAACACGCGTTTTCTTAGGGCACGGCTTTCTGGTCTTGCTGAGAGCGCGCCTCGGCACGCAGAACGTTCTTGCGAATCTTTCCCGTGGAAGTTTTTGGCAGGTTTTTGAATTCAATGTATTTGGGACACTTGAAGTGGGCCAGGCGGCTCCGGGAGAAGTCTATGATTTCTTTCCCGGTGGCGGCGATCCCGGCGCGCAAGGTTACGTAGGCGAGCGGAACTTCGCCCCACTTGGGATCGGCAACTCCAACTACGGCAGCCTCCAATACCGCGGGGTGATCGCAGAGGATTTTCTCCACTTCTACCGAAGAGATATTCTCGCCGCCGGAAATGATGATGTCTTTGCTGCGGTCGCGCACTTCGATGTAGCTGTTGGGATGCATGACGGCCAAGTCGCCGGAGTGAAACCAGCCGCCGGTAAAGGCCTCGGCCGTGGCCTCGGGATCCTGAAAATATCCGGCCATCACGTTGTTGCCTCGCATCACGACTTCTCCGAGAGTGTTTCCATCGGGAGGGACGTCGTTCATGTCTGCATCCACCACGCGGAGATCGGTGCCGGCCACCACGTAGCCAACACCCTGGCGGGCACGCAGCGTGGCACGCTCGGCTAAGGGGAGCGTATCCCATTCTTGCTGCCAGGCGCAGACGGTGTGCGGCCCGTAAGTTTCCGTGAGGCCATAAACGTGTGCGACCTCCGCTTCCATTTCTTCTACTGCGCGGATTACGGCCGGCGATGGCGGAGCGCCCGCGGTAACGATCTTCAGCCGCCTGCCGAAACGGATCCCTTGCTTGCGACAGTATTCGGTAATCATTAACAGCACGGTCGGAGAACCGCACAGGTGGGTGATGCCCTCGCGCTGGATGAGTTCAACCGCCCGCTGGGGATCGAAATCCCCGAGGCAAATGTGACGCGCGCCCACTGCCGTCACCGCCCAGGTGAAGCACCACCCGTTGCAATGAAACATCGGCACGGTCCACAGATAGATGGACGAGTGGGAAAGGCCGTGCTCGAGCGCTTCGCCTAACGCGTTCATGTAGGCCCCGCGATGGGTGTACATCACGCCTTTTGGCAACCCGGTGGTGCCGCTGGTGTAATTGATGGAGATGACTCCGTTTTCTTCCGGAACGACTGCCTGAAACGAAGAATCGCCGGTCTCAAGAAAACTTTCATAATCCGTAACGATTCGTTTTAGAGCTTTCAACTCGTGTGCTGCTGGCTCCAGGCAAGCTAGCAGGTGGGGTTCGCCAAGCAATAGTCGGGCGCCGCTATGATTGAGGATCGTGACGAGTTCTGGCGCTTGCAGGCGCGTGTTCAGCATCACCAGCACGGCTCCGGCCAAGGGGACGGCGAAGTGGCATTCGAGCGCCAGCAGGCGATTGCGGCAAAGCACGGCAACCCGATCCCCGGGATTAATGCCCTCGTGAGCCAGAGCCGAAGCAAGTTGATGGACGCGAGATTGGAGGTCGGCGTAGGACAGCCGTCGCTCTTCGTCCACAACCGCGGTGTAGTCGCGATAGACGGAGGCGCTGCGGGCCAGGAATTCCAACGGAGTCAGGACCGAAATCATAAGCCACCTCGATATGGCAAATGGGTGCAGCCGTCAATAGTTGTTTGATCTTACGCCAGCGCAGCCTCAGGATGAGGTAGCGGTATCTGGCAAGTAGAGAAACAACAATGCGAATGCATTCAGGATGAACATGCGCAGCGCCGGGACTTCGCCGTTCCATACGCTGGACTCCCACATCAGGAACCATTCTCCGCCGATCGTGATGAACCCGAGCGACCAGAGCAGCAATCCCAGCCAAAGACCTGCTATGGCCAAGGTCTTCGCAGCGTCAAATTCTTGTTTGGACCTGAGCGCGGAGAACAGGCGTTTCGCCCCGAGGGCGCAGACGAAACCGGTTATGAGTTCCCACAAGATGATCGTCCAATATGCAAGCTGGTGCAGTTGCGGGTTGCGGATGGCTCGCCACTGCACGTGCGCATCTGCGGGGATCGAGTCCATGCTCAGGACATGCTCGACGAATTGGAAGTTGGTTCGATAGTCGATGATGTTGTTGAAAGCCACCAGCAGGAAGTACAACGCCAGCGTGCTGGTGAGCAGCGTCTTTCCGAGTCTGGAGAGCAAGGTTCGTTTCCCCTTCCATGCGGTTTCAATGCGACCAACTGGTTTTCAAGAAGTCTTCCAACACGTGGTCGAATTTTTCTGGGTCGTCGATGAACAGGGCGTGGCCATCGCCATCGAAGCGCTCGAGCCGGAGTTTGTCTCCCAGCTTTAAGTTCAGGTAGTCGGCACTGGGCTGCGACTCGGGCTGGTAGATGAAGAGAACTGGGGTTTTCGTCTTCGTCGCAGCCATGGCGGCGAGGCCGGGGGAGAAATCTTTTACGGCGATCATGTTGTAAATGAGGAGGACGGCGGTATCGGCCGGAACCTGAGTGGAGACGTCGACGATGCGCTTGATGTAGTCCTCGGGCTGCGGCTTTTTGAACATGCTGCGGACAAAGCCGTCGGCTTGTTTTTTGCGATCCTGCTGGAGGAAGTTCATCCATCCGGAGATGGGGGCGAACAAATCGCTGGGTTTGTCGGTTATAAAGCCGTCAACCAAGACAAAGCTGGCAACGTTGTCGGTGCCGAATTGCTCGGCATATTTGATCAGTTCGCCGCATCCCATCGACCAGCCGACCAGGACCGGTCGCTTCAGGCCGAGTTGATCCACCAACTCTTTATAGTCGCGGGCGCGCGTTTCGGGCAGATGGCCGTACGGAGGTTTGTCGCTCTCACCCTGCGAACGCGGGTCAACGGCGATGACGTGATACTTCTTCGAGAACTCGTCGATTTGCTTTTGCCAGATCCAGGCCGGCATGGTCCAGCCGGGGATGAAGACGATGGGCCGGCCGCTGCCCGCTTCCAGGTAGTGGATGCTGATGCCGTCAGAAGTTTTGAAAGAGCCGCTCCTGGTAGTTTGTGCCGTCAGCGCTATGACGCTGGTTGCTGACACGATGCAGATCAGGGATACGGCTAACCGGGTTTTCATCTTGGTCGTCCTTACGAGTGTATCCGGTACCTAGTACCTAGTACCGAGTAAAGTCAAGACACAAAATGCACTAATGCACGCTCTGACTTGACTGGGTACTAGGTACTAGGTACTAGGTATTGCATCTTATATGGAGCCTCAAGAAGAGGCCCGCTGCGCGTAAAGGAAGGGGCGGTGTGCGTGGCTGCTCCAGAAGTAGGCGAGGATGATGACGCTGGCGACCGCCGCGTAGGCACACCACAACGAAGTGAAGGCGTAGCGCTTGACTGCGAATACCGCGAGGAGAATTGCCAGGTTGGCCGTGCCGAAAATAATCATCGGCTTGATCTCCGAGAAGAACAGCGATCCGCAGGTTGCGATTACGTAAAGCACTCCGACCGCCGTGTTATTGGTGGCTTGGTTGATGTAGACGATGCTGTTATTTTTGACGTAAATCTCCAACGGGTATGCCGTCAGCGCCCACAATATGTAGAGCGTGGTCGCTCCGCCGAGCACGAGGAATGGCAACATGCGCTGGCGGGCCTTCACGGTGGGCTCGAACAGGAATACGCTTAACGGCAGCAGGAATGGGAGCAATCCCTGGGCATAGAGCATGAATGCTGCCCCCATGTTGTGAGTGACCGTAGGCGACAGGTCGCCATCGAGGCCGAGCCAAACGAATCCCTCGATGAACTGGTGAATTGCAAATAGCGTGGGCAGGGAGGCGAAAAGCAGCTCGCGCCGGTGCTTTACTCTCGTGAATGTGACTACGCCGACGGCGCCCAGGACTCCGCTGCCGACAAAGTTCGCTGTAGCTGAAAAACACATGGCTCGATCGCTCCCATGCGAACATACACCTGGGGTCGCGGAACGCAAAACGTTTCTTAGGAAGCGATTTGACTTAGTGCGGGAAGACCGAAGCGAGCCGCCATTTCTCGCCGGCCAAGACTGGTGACGCGCAAGGCTCGGCTGTCGAGATCCTGAAAGACCCATTTTCTTTTCAGTGCGGTTTTCAGCAGGGCCGCGGCCAGCGCGCCCCCGAGATGCGGACGCCGCTCGCTCCAATCCACACAGGGATAGGCAAAGCGGCGACGCAGGACGCGGGTTGCTTCGATGTCTATGCCAAGAGCTTCAAATGCTTTTGCTCCTTTCAGAGTGAGGTCGCAGGTGTTGTTAGCCCTTGCATTCGACAGCCAGCCCAGCGCCTGGAAGCGGTCATGCAGCGAGACCCCCAGCGTGCCGGCGATGTGATCGTAGCAGGTTCTTGCCGCGCGCAGTCGGCTGGGGGTGTTCGGCACGAATGCGGCGTGGGATGAGCCGGCGAGGACGCTCAAGGCTTCCAGCGCCGCGGCTACGTCGGTTCCTTCGAGACTGTAGTAGCGATGCTTGCCCTGGGCGAACACCTTAACTAACCGCTCAGCCTTCAGCCGCTGCAGGTGCACGCTGGCAGTCGACGGTGTTACGTCAGCCACCACGGCCAGTTCGGTGCTGGTGCGCGCGCGCCCGTCCACCAGGCAGTAGAGCATGCGGGCGCGGGCCGGTTCGCCGATGGCGGCCGCGATGCTGGAGATTGCGGCGTCGGCGTCGCGCTCAACATCCATTGTTTGATGATAGACGAAGTGTGCTTGTCCGGCAACTCGCATACTGCTGGATGTGAGGATACTCATGACGATCACCTGCTTCATCCGCTACCAGATCGATCCGTTTCAGAAAGACGAGTTTAAGAAATATGCCGAGAACTGGGGCCGCATTATTCCACGATGCGGCGGCCATCTGCTCGGATATTTCCTGCCTCATGAAGGCACGAATGACGTCGCGTGGGGGCTGATTGCATTCGACAATCTCGCGGCCTACGAGGCTTACCGGGTGCGCTTAAGATCAGACCCGGAAGCTCGCGAAAATTTCGCCATGGCGCAGACGAAGCGGCTTATACTCCGCGAAGAACGAAACTTTGTGGAGGCTGTCGATGGAACGCTCAACCTTCCCTCGACCCTCGCACCATTAAGGTGAGGGACATGACGCAGGCAGAAAAGGGACGAGCCTTCCGCGCGCTTCATCAGCGCGACCGGGCATTCATCATTCCCAATCCCTGGGACGCCGGCACGGCGCGGTTATTGGCCCACCTGGGCTTTGAAGCGCTGGCCACAACCAGCGCCGGCTATGCGTTTTCGGTGGGGCAGCGTGACAACACGATTGATCGCGACCAGATGATCGCGCACGTCGCCGCGATTGCTTCGGCGACCGATCTTCCCGTCAGCGCCGATTTGGAGAATGGCTTCGGAGACGCGCCTGAGATCGCAGCGCAGACCATCCGCATGGCGGCGGCTGCGGGAGCGGCCGGCGGCTCCATCGAAGACATGCAGTCCGACCATTCCATCTACCAGCATGAGCACGCGGCCGAGCGGATTCGCGCGGCCGCAGAAGCGGCGCGGGCGCTTCCGTTTCCCTTCACTTTGACGGCTCGGGCTGAGAACTATCTCGTGGGACGGCCCGATCTGAAGGACACGATCAAGCGTCTGCAGGCCTATCAGGAAGCCGGCGCCGATGTGCTCTACGCACCGGGTCTCAGCAGCAAAGACGACATTGTCGCTGTGGTTCGCTCCGTGGATCGCCCGGTGAATGTGCTAATGGGATTGCAAGGCGTTCAGCTAAGCCTGGCCGAACTCTCGGCGATTGGAGTCAAGCGGGTGAGCGTCGGCAGCGCGCTTTCCCGTGCCGCCCTGGGCGCCTTTCTTCGGGCTGTGCAGGAAATGCGCGAGCATGGCACCTTCACTTTCGCCGGGCAAGCAGTAAGCTTCCGCGACCTCAGCGCCATGTTTACGCCGCCACAGCCATGAAGAAGATCAGAATGTGGGATGTGGCTTGGCCCTCTAAAGTGATTACTACTCGGAACTTTGCCGGCTCAGGCGGCCGCGAGACGGGCAGAGATAGTCCTCAGCGAAGCCACCAGGTGATCCGTGATTGTGTCGGATTTTGAGATCAGGTCTTTGATGCCGGCTGCTTTCGCGTCTTTCCGAAGCTGCTCGGTAGCGTGCATGGTGAACATGACCATCTGCACCCTGGGAGCGACGCGCGTAATCTCGCGAGCCGCATCCAGCCCGTTCATCACCGGCATGGAAAGGTCGAGAATCACCGCATCTGGCTGAAGCGCCATGACTTTCTCGACCGCAATCTGGCCGTTCTCGGCCTCTCCGCATACCTGCCAGTCCGTATTGTGCTCGATGAACAGGCGGAGCAGGCGGCGGATGGATGTGCTGTCATCGGCGATGAGGATCTTAAATGACATGTAGGCCCCCGCGTGCCTTGGCGGGTTGCTGGCGGGGTCCGGTTCCGTGCGGGAACGAGCCGGCGACGGGGGAAGGCACTGTCTGCACGCTAGTCCTTCCGCAGCATCTCGTACATACAGCGAACACTGTACGTTAGCGCACAATAGTATGTTATATATCTGACGTTCCCGGCAAATCGGCGTAACCTTTTAATTTCCAATCAGGTACAGCAAAACGGAGTATGCTTAAAGTGTCTCTTCTAGCAACCTTCCGCCGCGCCCATTCGGGTGACGGTTCCTTGCGAAAATCTGACAGCTTTTACGCTGGCAAGGAGCCGTTATGGCGAAGCCTCCTATTTCTACTTCCGCTCGACCTTCGAGGCGGGATGGCAACAATCGTGAAACCGCGCCGGTAAAAGATGGCGACGGCAATCCCGTTCACAACGAAATCCTGCTGACTCTTCCAAGCACAGAGTATGAAGCCGTTGTGCCTAAACTTGAATTCGTTCGCCTGAAGCTTCATCAGGTTCTTCATGAAGCCGGCGAAACCTTACGTTCGGCCTACTTTTGCAATTCGGGCATGTTCTCGATCCTGAACGTCATGCCCGACGGCAAGAGTGTGGAAGTCGGCCTGGTCGGCAAGGAGGGCTTTTCGGGCGTCCCCTTGGTTGTGGGGTTTCGCACCAGCGGTACTCGAACCGTGGTCCAAGGCGAGGCTACCGCCTTCCGCATCGATGCGGATGCGCTGCGGGCTGTGCTGCAGAAAAGCCCTCAGCTCGAAAGGCAGCTGAACCGGTATGCCCAACTGCTGGCGGTGCAGGTAACGCAAATCGCCGCCTGCAACCGGCTGCATGAAGTGAACGAACGGCTGGCCCGCTGGCTGCTGATGACGCAAGACCGCATCGGCTCCCACGATCTGCCCCTGACCCAGGAATTTCTGGGGCAAATGCTGGGCACCCGGCGTTCCAGCGTCACGGTTTCAGCCGGCGCTCTGCAGAAAGCCGGCTTGATTGAATACAGGCGGGGCAGCGTCACCATCCTCGACCGCCCCAATCTCGAAGAAGCCGCCTGTGACTGCTATGGGCTGATGCAACGGCAAGTCGCAGAATGGCAGGGCCAGAACGCGTAGAAACGACCCGTGGGATTTCTGTCGTCAAGCGTACATCCATAAGTTTCTCGACGTGCCGACCGACGCCTAATCTTCAGGCAGGATATTTCTATGCGGCGAACCCCCAATCCGCAGATCCTTCAATCCATCAAAGATTTTCTGGACGCAGGGTCTTCACCTCCGCAACCGCGGAAGTGCCGGCAATGCGGATCAGCAATGCAATTTATTAACGCTCATTTCGTGCTGGGTACGGCAACGAACTGCAACCTGTCTTTGCCGGTGTGCCCGGTTTGCGACCGGGAAGTGATGGAGACTCTACCTTGCCCGGAAACCATCCACTAACTTGCATCAATCCAAATTCGTCTTGGAGCAGATCTGAAGCGTTGCCGCGCTCTGGCGGCGCAGGGCCGGCATGGGTATTGAAACGACGCACAAAAATGACGCGTAGAGTTTCTGTCTCCAAACGCGCATTCATAAGTTCTTCGACGTGCCGACTGGCGTCTGCGATTCAGGCACGATATTGGGGTGGGAACAGTACCGCCAGCCCGCGCGCAGATTCTGCAATCCATAAAAGATTTTCTGGACGACGGCTTTTCACCTGCGAAACCGCGGGAATGCCGGCGCTGCGGATCGCCCATGCAGGCGGTTGACGTTGATTTCCTGCTCAGCGGTACGGACATGAGCTGGCAAGTGTCTTTGCCATTCTGTCCCCTGTGCGACCGGACCATCTTAGAGAGTCTAACTCGGGCGGAGAAGATCCACTGAAACGGCAAGAGAACGTGAAAACAAAAACCCTGCTGAAGCGCTCCCAGCCACATTCCGATGGCCGGGGAAATCACATCCACAATGAAATCTTGCGCGAACTGCCGCGCCATGAATTCGCAGCCGTCCTTCCGAAGCTGGAACTGGTGCGGCTGCAACCTCGGCAAGTGTTGCACGAGGCGGGAGAGACGTTGAAGTCGGCGTACTTCTGCAACACTGGTCTCATCTCCATCCTGAGCGTGATGCCCGACGGCAAAACCGTGGAAGTCGGGCTCGTCGGCAAGGAGGGCCTTATCGGATTGCCGCTGATCGCGGGCTTCCGCACCTCGGCCACCCGGTCGGTGGTTCAAATCGAAGGCACCGCGCTACGCGTGGATGGCGATGCCTTCGCCGTGCTCCTGCGTGAGTGCCCCCGGTTCGAGCGCAAACTGCAGCAGTTTTCTCAGATCCTGGCCATACAGGCCACACAGATTGCGGCGTGCAACCGGCTGCATGAAGTGGAAGCACGGTTGGCGCGGTGGTTGCTGATGTCCGCCGATCGCGTAGGCAGTGCTTCCCTGACATTGACGCAAGAGGTGCTGGGTCAAATGCTCGGCGCACGCCGCTCCAGCGTGACCGTGGCGGCCGGCATCCTGCAGAAGGCTGGGTTGATCTCATACTCGCGCGGCGATGTAAAAATTGTCCAGCGAGCAAAACTTGAGCGAGCAGCCTGCGAATGCTACACGCTCATGCGGCGGCAGGTCGAAGTGTGGCAAGGCCAGACCGAGTAACGGACATCTATATCTCAAAATGTTAGGGTGAAGCAGCGCTGCGTCAAAGATTTTGCTGTGGGGCCGGCTTTAGCCGCTGAGGTACGGGCTCGTCCAACGCCCAAGGATTTGAAACCACTCCGCGCGTTCAATCGATTACGTCGTGGCTTTGGGAGGCATTCTGGTCGTCGGCGGCTGTGGTCTTGCGCGCGATGCAATCTTTCCCACGTAGCAATCCTCATGCACCGCCAGCCCGTGTTCGTCGATCTTGCAGGATTCGAGCGAAACCACTCTCCCGCACATCCAACAAACATTTGGAAGTTTTGAGCGGGACACCACGAGCCGCCTCCAGTGCGCGCAGCAGAACTCACCGACCCCGACACTGATCGGAGGAGAGAAAACATACACCGCACAGCGGACAGTCGTCTGCCCGCTGGCGCACATTTATGCTATCGCCTACAACGTTTCGGTTGCGCAGTCCGTCCCGCTTTGAGACCTCGCCCCGTTTCTGCAAACACTCACTTTCGTGCGAACGACTTTCCGTTTCAACTGAGCCTTCTCTAACTAGAATCGGTGTGATTAAGGCCCACTTATGCGGATTCTGATTGCGGAAGACGATGCGGCCCTGGCCGGCTTTGTGCGCCAGGGGCTGCAAGGCGAGCACTACACGGTCGATGTGGTCGAGGATGGCGAACAGGCGCGGGCCATGGGCAGCGAGTTCGATTACGACCTGGTGATCCTGGATTTGAACCTGCCGAAGCTCGACGGGGTGACGGTGTTGCGGCATCTGCGGCTGAAGCGTCCCAGCCTGCCGGTGCTGGTGCTGACCCAGAGAAGCAAGGTGGAAGACCGGGTGCAATGTCTGGACACCGGCGCCGACGACTATCTGCCCAAGCCGTTGTCCTTCAGCGAACTCTCGGCGCGCATCCGCGCCCTGCTGCGCCGCAGCCACCTGCCGTCAGAGTCCGTGCTGGTGGTGGAAGATCTTCATCTCGATCGCGTCGAACACCGCGCCGAGCGCGCCGGAAAGCGAATCGAGCTGACCTCAAAGGAATTCTCCCTGCTCGAATACCTGATGCGAAACGCCGGCCGCCAGGTCTCCCGCGCCATGATCATCGAACACGTCTGGAACCTGACTTATGACACTACCACCAACGTTGTGGATGTTTATATCAACTACGCTTCCTCGCAGGTCGAACAAGCGGAAGGTCGGCAAGCTTTCTTTGGCGATTCAGGTTGCTTTCCAAGAGTTGGGAGTTTTCCCGGCATCAACCACACAGATTCCCCTGGACACAAGTGAACCGATGCCTTTCAATACCGTGCAGGCCATCGTGAATGTGAAACACAATGCCGGACTGGGACGGATCGCCTCGCCTCCCGAAGATTCTCTGGCAGCAACTTCCGAGGAGACAGATCTCGCGACTTTGCAGACCCAGTTGCGGGAAGCGCTACACCATGAAATTGCGCTGCACGAGGTAGCGCTGCATCGTGAGTCGGAAGGCTTGGTCATCAGCCTGCAGGAATTTGGTTTTTTCGATAGCGGTTCGGCAACCATCAAACCTGAATCCGTGTCGGCGCTTGACCGCATTGCGTCGATTCTCGCCATCCGCACTTACAAGTTGCGCATTGAAGGCCACACCGATAACGTCCCGATTCACACTGCCACGATGGCTTCCAATTGGGAGCTTTCGACAGCTCGGGCCACGGAACTGGTTCGGCTTCTCATCCTTCGCCACCGTTTCGCGCCCGAAAGGCTGGCTGCCGCCGGCTACGCAGAGTATCACCCGGTTGCGAGCAATTTGACCCCTCAAGGGCGGGCGCAGAACCGCCGGGTAGACATTGTCATCCTGAGCACTCAGGTGGCAAGAAACCCTTAATCTCCCTAAAGCAAAGCCCTCCCGTGCCGATGAAGTTCTTTTGGGCACGTGTCCATCGTGCTGGCGAGTTGTGCGGCGTGCATTCGGGGCCATGCGGAGGTCGCGATATTTCAGAGACGCGAAAGGCATCCGTGTGACCACTGCACCCGCACTGCAAGTGGTCTCGAGCACGGCAGAGCCGTCCCAACCCGACCTGCTACGCATCCGCGAACTGATTTATAGCGTCGCCGGCATTTTTCACCCGGACAACAAACTCCGCCTACTGCAGGACCGCTGCGGCCGCCGCATGAAGGAACTCAGGGTGCAGACCCTGCGCGAATATTTCGAGCACCTTACCATCCGCCCGCTCCGGCAAAACGAACTGATCGCATTACTCAATGAGATCACCATTGGAGAAACCTGCTTTTTCCGCAATCAGCCGCAACTGGATGCGTTATGCCGTATCGTAGTTCCGAACATTCTTGAGGCCAAGGCCAGGGGCAACTTTCCCCAGCGCCGATTGCGGATCTGGAGCGCAGGCTGCTCCACGGGAGAAGAGCCTTACACTCTGCGCATGTCGCTACTCGACCAGGCAGACAGCCAGCTGAAAAACTGGATCATCGAGATCCTGGCCACCGACCTGAATGAGCGGTCACTCGTCCACGCCAGAGCCGCACTGTACGGACCCCACAGCACCCGCCACGTCATGCCCATCCACCAGCAGAAGTATTTTCTTCCATGCGGCGATCAGCTGCGGGTAAGTCCGATGGTCCGCGCCAACGTGAGCTTTAGCCGGCTCAATTTGTCGGACGATCCTCGCATGGACCTTATGAAAAACGTTGACGTCATCTTTTGCTGCAACGTGCTGATCTATTTCGATCTGGATTCGAAGCGGCGTGTCATCCAGCACTTCTTTAACAATCTTCTGCCTCACGGATACTTGTTTCTGGGTCACTCGGAGTCGCTGTTCGGCGTCAGTGAGGACTTCCGGCTGGTTCACTTGCCCGGAGCTACGGCTTATGTGAAGACTGAACGCGCGCTACCAGGAGGTAAGACAACGTGACAACCGCACTCGTGGGCAAAGAGGGTTTGCTGCAGCGGCTCGACGGATTAAGTCAGATACCAACCATCCCGGCCGTCCTCGCGCCTATGTTGCGCTACTTGCAGCAACCCTTGGAGCAACTCGATGTGCAGAAGGTCACAGATTTTCTGGCGCAGGATAAATCTCTGGCGGCGCAGTGCCTGCACATGGCGAACTCCCCGCTTTTTGGCCGCCGGCAAAGAGTGGAAACTTTGCGCGGAGCGGTAGTCAGCCTGGGGTTTCAGCACGTCAGCGATATCGCCATGTCTTGCGGTGTGCTGAACCTGCTGCCGGGAAACAAAACCAGTCTCGATCCGGTAGTTTTTTGGGAGCACTCGCTGGGATGCGCCCTCATGTGCCGGCGCCTGGCCCACAAGCTCGACCTGTGCGAACCGGCGAAGGCCTATCTCGCCGGTCTTCTTCATGACCTGGGAATTGTCGTCAACCTTTGGGTTTTGCCTCAGGAATTTCGCGCTGCTTTCGAGATCGCGAAAGCCGAGGGAATTCCGCTGGACGAAGCGGAACAAAGATCCCTTGGCTTTACGCACTGCGACAGCGCACGTCTGCTGGCCGAAAGCTGGGGGCTTGGAGACGACTTGAGCGACGTGATGACTTACCATCATTCGCCGGAAAAATCGGCGCACAATGCGGAGCTGGTGGCGCTGGTGCACGTTGTGGATTTGCTCTGCCGCGTAAGCGGCTTGAATTACGGCTATGTGGAACAGCGGCAAGTAAATTTGTTCGAAGATGCCGGCTATACCCTCCTCGCGCAAAACTCAACCTCACTGAAGAGCCTTGACTGGGCGCGCCTCACCTTCGAACTGGATTCCTACATGGATGAAGTACACAGCCTGGTCCGGGCTATCTACCGCGCGTGAACATCAAACTCGCCAATTCGCGCATACGCGTGCTCATCGTGGACGACAGTGCCTTCATGCGCGCGGCGCTCGCACGCATGGTCGCTTCCGATCCGGACCTCTGGGTGGTTGGCACTGCCGCCAGCGGAGCCGAAGCTTTGCAGAAAGTTGTGTCTCTCAACCCCGATGTCATTACCCTCGATGTGCAAATGCCGGGTCTGGATGGGCTTGAGACCCTCCGCCGCATCATGGCCCAATTTCCACGACCCGTCATCATGGTAAGTTCTGCGACTCTGAAAGAGGCGGACATCACGTTTAGTGCGCTAGGCGCGGGAGCCTTCGACTATGTGCCCAAGCAGCTCTCGCCGAGCTCATTAGACATTCTTGATATCCGCGATGATTTAGTCACCAAGGTCAAGGCCGCTGCAGAATCGCGGCATTTAAGCGATGAATTCAACCTGCCACGAAAGCGTCCCTGCGGGGTGGATTCGCCCTCGCGGGATAGTTTCAACTCCGCCGCAGCGATTGTCGCTCTGGGAACATCGACCGGAGGCCCCAAGGCCTTAGAGGAGATTCTTCCAGTTCTTCCAAGGGACCTTTCGGTTCCCATTCTCGTAGTGCAGCACATGCCAGGTGGTTTCACCGCTCCTTTTGCCGAGAGGCTGAACAAGCTCTGCAAAGTTTCCGTGTGCGAGGCATCGCATGGACAGACAGCCGAGCCGGGAGTGGTTTACATTGCTCCAACTGGATCTCACATGACAGTGGACCGTTCCACTTATTCACGAACGTTGATCTGCCTTTCGCACCATCCGGAGAATCAGCTGCACACTCCTTCGGCCGATGTCATGATGCAATCGGTCGCATCGGCATTTCATGCCCAGGCTATGGGTATCATTATGACCGGCATGGGATCGGACGGCGCGCACGGGATCAAAGCGATTCATCAAGAGGGCGGATTGACCGTAGGCCAGGACCAGATGAGTTGCGCGGTCTACGGCATGCCTAGAGTTTGCGCGGAAATGGGGACATTGGACAGAACTGTGCCGCTGTCCCAGATTCCCCATGAGATTCTGCGAGCCGCACGTTACCGCAAGACCGGCGTGGGTTAAGCCAATGCTCCTCCATCAAACGGGTTCGCGTCCAACACCTCGCGCACCTTTCTCAAGAGCGTGCGCACTGAAAAGGGCTTGGCCAGGAAGGTCCTGCCACGAGGGAACATATGACGCCAAGCGAGTTGTCCGGCATAGCCGCTCATCAACAGAACTCGGGCGTGCGGACACAGGCTTTCGAATTCAGCGGCGAGATCGCGGCCGCCCATTCCTGGCATGACGACATCGGCGAGCAGCAGATCGACGGGCTCGGAGAATTGACGGTAAGCGGCGAGAGCCTCAGCCCCGTTTCTGGCAATCACCAGTTTGTATCCCGCCGATTGAAGTACCTCCGCCGTCACCCTGCGCACGAACCCTTCATCCTCTGCCAAGAGAATCGTCTCGGTCCCGCCCCTGGGCGCGGCTTCTACGAACGAGGTGCAGAGCATGGGTTCGGGGACCGTTGTCTCGCAGATGAGAATTCCCTCCTCTGCTCTTTCGTTGATTCCACACTTGACGCCGATATGTGAATTCAAAATGAACCGCTCCTGACTTCCGACCTTGATTCAGCAGCTTGCCTGCCATCCTTAGTTCACAGATGCAATACTGTGTAACTGAAAGATCACCCGTCACTTATCTCGTGGAATGCAGGAGTAGAGGGGTGCGTTTCTGTGACCTCATGGCCCATTCTGGGAGTCGCAGGGGCGAGCAGGTTCACTTTCGGGACGGGTAGTTCTATGTGGCGAATCCTCCCACTTCCTTCTCTCTCTTACTTCGGAGCTGTGAGGATGGTTCCGTACGGATCCAGCAAAAGCTTGTGCGTCCCCAGAGGGGCTGACAGGTGAAACGGAGTCTCGGCGCCATCGGCAAACACACGCCCTACCAGCGTGGGAACTTTGCCCGAACTTACCCCGTAGATGGGAACCGACGTCACCAGGTCGTCAGGAGCATTTTTTTGCCGTATGACTCCACTTACCAGCGTGGAGTTCGCTTTCGGCGTAAACTCGACCCCCTGCAACTCCAGCCTCGGCAGAGCAGTGCCATTTACCCAGTCATCCAGAAACCAGTCGAGCGATGCTTTGCCTTCGTAACGCAATGACGGCGGCAGATCCTCCGCAAAAACCTGCAATAGTTCCCGCGTGCTCATGGCTTTTCCCGCGTAGCGCTCGCGAACTTTGCGCAGAGATCGCACGAAGGGATCTTCCATAACTTTATCCTTATCCTTGCGGCCTCGGCCTTTCGCCGCATCTAGTTCGGTTCCATCCTCCAACATCGAGCGCAGCATGTGGAAGAGCCACGTTCCCCGCCCGTAGCTGATGGCTTCGTAGCCTTCTGGAAAGCGAGACGAAAGCAGTCGGCTGCCCAAAGTCACAGGCCCGGCATCTTTGAGAACCCTGCCGTCTTTATCCTTTTCCGCCAGGTCTTTCCGATATTTCTCCAGGATCAACCTAAAGCCTGCGGGATCCTGCTCCTGAAGCAACATCAAGGCGGAATAATTTGCCAGGCCTTCGGAGAACCACTGATCACGATAGGTCTTCCATATAATCAGATCTCCCCACCACTGGTGCGCAGCTTCATGCGCCGGAACGAGTTGCTCCTGCAAAGTGTGCAGATGGGTGAGGTGGAATTCTCCGCGCTCCGCCGGCGTGAGGAATGCATACGAAGACAGAAAGATCAGGCCCGGATACCCTTGGCTTTCCGGTCCCGGTAACTGAGTCAAAGCCAGTTGGCTGTAGGGAAACGGACCGAATCGGTCGGCGTAGTAACGAATGGCCCGAGCTGTAGCACTCGCCACTGCGGTCGCGCTTCGTGCCGGTGAAGGGTCTGACGCAGGCAAAGGCGGAATCGTTACCGGGGGCTGAAGCGTAGGCCACATTGGCGATGGATCCGATTGAGCTAATTGTGAAGGTGGAGGTTTGGGAAAGTCTTTTTCCACTCCGCTGGTCGCGTAGGTTTCTACTGTGATGGCACCGGCTTGCGCCGCGCCGCGTACGTATTTGCCAAGGTTAAAACCGGCTATCGGGATGGGCCGTTCCGTGACCCAACGTGCGGTTTGCTCGCCGCCAGACGCCTGAGGCACAGTTGCGGCGGCCTGCTGCGTTGACGGCTTAGAAACCGGCTGAGATTTGCCAGTCGCCAGAAGCGTCCAGCCCGCTGGATAATGGAAGGTAAGATCGAAGTCGGCCATGGCCATTCCCCGATTGGGATACCATGTTCCGCGCGCACCGACGTAAAGCAAGCCTTTACCAGCCTCCGCCAATACTTCTCCACCGTATACAAAACGGAGCCTGATCTTTTGTCCCTTACGCACCGGTTCTGGAAGAATCACGCCCACTACGTCGTTGCCGCTGCGTGCCAGCCTCGTGCCCTCGACCGCTGGGTTGTGGATAAACTCCACCGGTTGCCCGTCTGCCTCGACAGACTCAATCTGCAGAAAGCGCGACAGTTCGAAGCCCAGGAACCGCGATCCGCCTCGCACCGCCTCGAGTTGCATTTGCACCACGGCGTCAAGCTCTTTGGGAGGTTTCACGTGCGCGTCGATCACATAGCTGCGCACGAGAATCGAACCCTCCTGCGACCCTGCTTCTACCGGAACTGCCGACACGGTCTCTTTCGAGGCTGACTGGCGGCGACCGGCGCTCTCGACCGCAAACGAGGTCCAGACGTTGTAATACACGCTGCCGTCTTCTGTGGTCTTGGGTTGCCCTGCCACCACCTGTTCCGCGACCTCCGAGTCAAAAAAGATATCGAAGACTCCGAGTTTGTTCCCCTGCACCCGGACGTGCAACATGTGATCGTCGGGATCAACGCCCGCGGAAGCTGCCGAACCTGCTGGGATTGTCCCGTCCGCGACCGGCAACATCCCACTGAAACTCGCAAGCAACCTCATGCCCTCGGACTGAGCCAGGTTGCGTGCTGTCTGGTCCCAACGCGCGACAAATCCTTCGGCATCGTCTGGAGCCCTGAGACCCGGCTGCAACTGAGTGGCGGTGTTGTCATTGAAGCGGAAGTAGGCAGTCGAGAAGCGCTCTTCCAAGATTGGCATCCCCGCGAACAGGCTCATGGAGTCTCGTTCTACCTTGTTGGGTGGAGCGAGCAGCACTTCTCCATCACCCTCGAAGAATGCGCCGGTAATCCTGCCCAGCACATCTTTGGTGAATGCAATGGTTCCATCTTCCAAGGTGATATGGATCGCAGAGCGGTCCAGCGCCGCGTCCCGGACTTTGAACACCCGCGTGGGGTCCAGCCCGACACTACTCAGTTGCAGATAAAGCGCCTCTGCCGGCCCGGGCCGGCGCGCCTGCCCTGGAGCCTGTGCTGGAATTGCCTGCTCACCCCAGGCTGACGGGAAAGTCAAAGCGGCCAGCAATAAGGCAAGGACCATGGCTGCTCTGCACCGTGTTGGCAGTACTTTCGTCACGTGGTGTGATGCGCTGCAGTTGCTAGAATGCGCTTCAATGCGGCTTCGTGTCACTATCCTGTTAGCTATGATGCTGATGTTCGCCTCTGGGGCGGCATCGGCAGACACCATCCATCTGAAAAATGGCCGCACCATCCTGGTCGACCACGTTCGCGAAAACGGTAACCGCTACGAATACGAGATCGGCGACGACAGCTATGCCATCCCCAAGAGTTCGGTGGACCGCATCGAGGCGGGCGGCATGCCGGCGCACTCGTTCTCCGGCGGCAAGGGCTCCGGCGATCTTCCGGTTTTCACCCCGGCGGACAGCCTCGCAACCGAGGGGGATCTTCCCAAAGTCATTATTAGGGATGGCAAGGTTGATCCCGACGCGCTTGCGAAACTTGAAAGTAAAGGGAACCCCGAGTTGGGCGCTACGGCCGATTTCATCGCCGGAAAGTTTGAATTTGAACACGGCAACGTTGACCAGGCCCGCCGCTATTTCGACAGCGCTCTCCGCTTCCAGCCGGAGAACGCCACTGTGCTTATTTACTACTCTGCCCTGTTGGTGCGCACGGGGAACGCATCGCAGGCGGTAACGTATTCCCAGCGCGCCGTGAGCGCCGCACCCCGGTCACCCGATGCCTACACTGTGCTGGGTTATGCGCAGCAGGCTTCCGACCACACGAAAGAAGCTGTCGCTTCCTGGAAGCACTCCCTCGAACTGCGCCCCGATCCCGCGGTCCAGCAATATTTGGACAAAGCGCAGCGCGAGCAAAACGTCGAGACTGATTTCGCCCAGCGTGAAAGCAGCCATTTCGTGATGCATTACGAGGGCAAGCAGACCTCAGAAGCATTTCGCGGACAAATTCTGGCGGCGTTGGAGTCCGACTACGACGACCTGGTGCGTGATCTGGGCACGCCACCGCGCGACAACATTCTGGTAACTCTCTACACCGAGCAGGCTTTCTTCGACGTGACCCGCGCACCATCGTGGACGGGAGCCCTCAACGACGGCAAGCTGCGCATCCCCATCAGCGGATTGAGTTCCATGACCTCTGAGTTGGCTCATGTGTTGAAGCATGAACTCGCCCATTCCTTCATCAACCAGCTTTCCGCCGGCCGTTGCCCGATCTGGCTGCACGAGGGCATCGCCCAACTTGAGGAACCGAAGTCGCTGGGCAGCGACGGCCGCCAACTGGCGCAACTGTTCAAGACGCAACGCAACATCCCGCTCAATGTGCTGGAGGGCAGCTTCATGCGTTTCTCGGGCGGGGAAGCCTATGTGGCCTACGCGGAATCTCTGGCCGCGGTCTCCTATATCAACGATTCTTATGGGATGGGCGACATCCAGCGGATTCTGCAACTTCTCAGCCAGGGCAGCTCCACGGAAGCGGCCTTGCGTGCGACCATCCACTCCGATTACGGCCAGCTCGAGTCCGACCTCGCCAAGTATCTTGGCGACAAATATGGCCAGTAGCTGATTTGCCCGACGCCCTTCCTTGTGCTAGTTTCGCCTCTTAGTCTTCGCTTCCCATGTGCGCGCTATTCCATCCCGATACTCCAGCGGTAATTCCATCCGTGGAGCCGGCCGCCGACGAGTTTCCGAAGATTTACGGCGCAGAGATCGCCGCCAGCACCTACGGAAAACGAGTTGCGGGCGATTTCTATGACTCGGTGCGAGTCAACTCGGAGCGGATTCTGTTCGGCCTGCTCGATGTCGCTGGACGTCGCGAGAACAACCAACCCATCCTCTCGATCGCAAAGAAACTCTTTCGCACTCTGGGAACCGAAGTCTTTGCGCCGTCTGACATCAACGAATCTGACGCGATGATCAGGCTCTGTCTTCAACTAAACCGCAGCGTGATGGAAGCCGCGGCCGGGGTTCACGCCTGCCCCTCATTCATCGGCTGCTACCACGAGAAATTTGGCACCCTCTGCTATTCCAACGCCGGACACATACCGGGGCTTCTCCGCGACAGTACGGGCATTGTCGAACTCGAATCTACGGGCCTGCCGCTTGGCCTTTTTTCGCATGCTACCTGCGATGCGCCTACGGTGGCTCTGGGGAAAGGCGCGGTTCTACTGCTGGTCTCGCGGGGAGTGGTCGAAGGCAAATGCAAAGATGACAAGGCCGAAGACCTGGAGTTCGGCCTGGAACGCGTGAAAGAGCGGCTGAAGGCCAATCCTTCATCGAACCCTGAGGCGATTTGCGGATCGATTCTGCACGCCGTCGGCGAATTCACCTGCGAACCCCTGAACCCAGACGACATGACCGCCCTCGCCCTGGTGCGGACCGCCTAGCCCGATCACAGCAACCTGACAATCTGGCCTGCGCATCAAATTGAGTCAGGTTGGCCCTATCCGCGCGGGAAGTAGTAAAATAGCGGAAAGGCTTGCGCCCGCGAGTCCAGTGAGCGTGGCGGCCCACCGAAAATCCTATGAAGAAACTGGTTCTGATACTCATTGCTTTGCCGTGCCTGCCCGTATTCGCTGCGGGCCAGGTGGTGGAAGAAATTGTCACGCGTGTGAACAACCAGATCATCACGCTTTCGGAGTTCCAACACAGCAAAGACCAGCTCCGGGACGACGTGAAGCAGCAGGATCCGGCGAACGCCGATAAGCTCTATGCCGAGCGCGAAAAAGATGTCCTGCGCGATCTTATTGACCAGCAGCTTTTGCTGGCCAAGGGCAAAGACCTCGACATCACCGGCGATACCGACCTGATCAAGCAACTCGACCAGATGCGCAAGGAGATGAAGCTCGACACCATGGAAGAGTTGGAAAAGGCTGCTACCGCCCAGGGTATTTCTTACGAAGACTTCAAACAAAACATGCGGAACCAGATCATCACTCGCAAGGTGATTGGCGAAGAAGTCGGCGCACACCTCAGCCTCACCAAGGAGGAGGAGCAACAGTTTTACGAACAGCACAAGAATGAGATGGAGCAGCCCGAGTCGATAAAATTGAGCGAGATCCTGATCGCCCCGAAAAAGCCGGCACCAGATAAGTCTGCAGCGGCCGCTCCAGGCCAGAACAGCGGCGCCGATCCTGCCGCCGCTGAAGCCGCCAAACAGGCCGATGAAGCTGCGGCTTTGGCAGCGGCCGAAGCCAAAGCGAACGACCTGCTCAAACAGATTCGCGCCGGAGCCAAGTTTGAAGATCTGGCGAAGAAAGAGTCCGACGGTCCCTCAGCTTCGCAGGGCGGCGATCTGGGTGCATTCAAGCGCGGCACGCTCGCCAAGGAACTTGAAGACAAAACCTTCGCCATGAAGGCGGGAGAAGTTACCGACGTGATCCGCACCAAGCAGGGCTACGTCATCTTGAAAGTGACCAGCCACCAGATGGCGGGCATCCCGCCATTCAAGGAGGTTGAGCCCCGCGTCCAGGACGCCCTCTATTACCAGAAACTGCAACCCGCGCTCCGCGCCTATCTGACCAAGCTGCGCGAGGATGCTTACATCGACTACAAGGAGGGTTACGTCGATACCGGCGCCAGCCCCAACCAGACCAAGCCGATCGACACCAGCTCCGCCAAGCCCACCGACTCCAAAAAGCTAAAGAAGAAAAAGAAGCTGGGCATTATCTAAGAAGCAGAGACACTGATGTGGGAGAGAAGCCTCGCGGCTGTCCAGCGATGCTCGTGTGGGGACGAGCGCCTCGCGAGCCTGCCCTGAGCGAAGTCGAAGGGTCCAGCCGAGCGAAGCGAGGCGTCGCGGCGCCATCCTTCCAACAGCAACGACTCGGCAGACCTCAACCAGTCCCGTCACCTTGCTTTCTGATTTACACTGATGGAGCGAATGAAAGAGTTCTACATCTGCGACTGCACCCGCCACGAAAACAAAATCATCACCTCCAGCTTTGTCGTGGTCAGCAAGCAAATCAAGCCCAAGAAAACGGGAGAGCCCTATCTCGCCCTAACTCTCGGCGACCGCAGCGGGCAACTCGAAGCCAAGATGTGGGACAACGTCGAGGAAGTGCTGAATGCCTTCGAGCAGGATGACTTCCTCAAAATTAAAGGCCTGATCAACAAGTACAAGAACCGTTTCCAGCTCACCATCCACAAACTGCGGAAGCTCGGCGAAACGGAAATCGATTTTTCGGACTATCTTCCCAAGACCGCGCGGAATATTGACGAGCTGTGGCAGACGCTGGCGGAGTTCGTCGCGTCGTTTCAGAATCCGCATCTCAAGGCCCTGGTGCAGGCTTTCATGGCCGATCCGGAAATTGCAGCCGCGTATCGCAATGCTCCTGCCGCCAAGACTCTGCATCACGCCTACATCGGCGGCTTGCTCGACCATGTGGTCTCGCTGTTTCGCTCCTGCGACCTGATCTGCAGAAACTATCCCCAGATCAACCGCGATTTGCTGCTGACCGGGGCGTTTCTTCACGACATCGGCAAGATTCACGAGCTTACCTACAATCGCTCGTTTTCCTACACCACGCGCGGCCAGCTTCTCGGGCACATGGTCATCGAGCTTGAAATGTTGCAGGCGAAACTCGCGCTGGTTCCCGGCTTTCCTCCCGAACTCAAAACTCTTGTCGAGCACCTCATTATCAGTCACCACGGCGAGTACGAATTCGGCTCACCGAAGTTGCCGATGTTTCCCGAAGCGCTTCTGCTGCACTACATGGACGATCTCGATTCCAAGATGGAGGCCATGCGCGCCCACTTCGAGCGTGAGGCTGACCTCGAGAGCCCCTGGACCAGCTACAACGCTTCACTCGGTCGCCCGTTGCTGAACAGCGCAAAGTTCCTTGCGCCCAAGGCCTCTGCTCCCGAGAATTCGTCGGCTGCTCAGGTTGAGGGCGAGATGGAACCCGCCGATGAATCCGGCGAGGAAACGCCGAGTCTGCCCGGCCTCAAGACCTAGCCTTCATACTTAAGAGATAAGCCAGCCATGCTTGACTTCAACCGCTTCGAAATTCTTACCTTCGATTATTACGGCACGCTCATCAACTGGGAGGAAGGAATTCTCCGCTGCCTGCATCGCATTCTTGCGGCCCACGGCAAGGATGTGGACGATCCTACAATCCTTCAGCTCTACGGCGATTTCGAAGCGCGCGCAGAGCAGGGAGAGTATCGAATTTATCGCGAGGTACTTCAGTCCGTCGTCCAGCATTTCGGAGAGCAACGAGGGTTCGTGCCCACGGAAGGTGAAGTCCGTTCGCTGCCCGACTCCCTGCCGCATTGGAAGCCATGGCCCGACACGGTGAGCGCGCTCCGCGAACTCCACAACCGCTTTCGCCTGGCGATCGTTTCCAACGTGGACGATGATCTTTTCGCTGCGACCCAGCCCCAACTTGGGGTGGATTTTGATCAGATCATCACGGCCCAACAAGCGCAAGCTTACAAGCCGTCATTGAAGATTTTCGAACTTGCGTTGAGCCGCGTCGCCGTGCCCGCCAACCGTATTCTGCACGTGGGCCAGAGCCTCTACCACGACGTGCTTCCGGCTCAGTCGCTTGGTTTGGCAACGGTCTGGGTGAACCGTCCATCGGCACGAAAAGGCGTGGGTGCGGTGAAGGCGGCAGATGCTCAGCCGGACTTGCAGGTTTCCAGCCTAGCAGAGCTTGTTGCAAAATCTATTGTTGATTGCTGATTGCTCTTGGCCCGGCTGCGAACCCTAGAAGTTTGCCGGAATCTTCACAACTTTCTTCTGAATGGCCCACATCACCAGTTCGGCCTTGTTGTGGATGCCAAGCTTCCGCATCAGATTGAACTTGTGCGCATCCACCGTCTTGCTGCTCAACCCAAGAATCATCGCCGCCGCGCGTACGGTTTTCCCCTCCGCCAGAAGTTTCAGCACTTCTCGTTCACGCGTAGTGAGGGTGCGTTCTTGTGGAAAGATCGTTTGCCTGGAATGCCGCAAATCGCCTCGCAAGCCTGCTTCCTGATGGCTGGTTGGAATGCTGAAAGGCGTATTGCCGCGGTCCGAACCACGGATCATCTCCACCAACTCTCCCGCCGATGTTTGCCGCACGGCGCAACCTAGGTTTGCCGCCTGCAGGCCACTCAACGGAGTAACGCGCTGTTCCTGCAAGCTCAGAAACACGATTCGGGTGTGGCGAGACTCCTGCTCCACAAGACGCTTTACTTCGGGCGCCGGCCGCTCGAACGTTCCACTATCCGCGATCAACACATCCGGCTGAAACTCGTGAAGTTTGCGCAGACACTCCGCTGCGTTGCCAGCCTCGCTAACCACGTCAATGTCCGGCTCGTCCGCTAACAAGCGCCGCAGACCCTGCCGCAACAAAACGTGATCGTGCACCAGCAGACAGCGGATTTTGCTGCTCGAGAAAACTACTTCGCTGAGCTCTGTGCGTGGGGGCACACAGTCCTCCTTGATTGGCCAGAGATTTGCCGAAACGGCGCCGACGGTGGACAGAACCTCGTACTACGATAGGATACGAATGTTATTGTAGCAATCAATCGTACCTCTCGCACCTCCAAATTCCGCAAGGGACGCCTTTTTTCGCGAGATTCGACCAGCGGCTCAGCGTCTTTCCCTTGAGGGAACCTCCAGAGTGACGCAGCATCAGGTAAAATCGAGCGTTTATATGCTGCGCTACTTCACTGCCGGAGAATCTCACGGCGAAGCTCTGGTTGCTTTCCTGTCAGGGCTGCCTGCCGGACTGCGAGTCGACCAAAGTTTTCTCGACCGCGAACTCTGGCGCCGGCAGCAGGGCTATGGCCGCGGCGGCCGCATGAAGATTGAAAAGGACGCCGCCCACATTCTCTCCGGTGTGCGCAACGGTATGACCATAGGCTCGCCAATTTCCATCCAACTCGAAAACCGGGATTGGAAAAACTGGCAGGAGTCGCTGCCGGTCGGCGAGGGCGATCCCGCCCGTCACAAGCGTGTAGCTTCTCCGCGGCCCGGACACGCCGATCTGGCGGGCGCTCTAAAATACAATTTCCCTGAGGCTCGCTACGTCCTGGAGCGCGCCTCTGCGCGCGAATCGGCGGCACGGGTCGCGATCGGCGCCGTAGCCAAGACATTTCTGCGCGAGCTTGGCGTCGACGTTCTCAGCCACGTCGTCGCCGTGGGCAGCGTGGCCATGCAACAGGAAGTCCCCTGGGAGCGTATTCAGGCTCTTTACAATCAACAAGAAATCCTGCTGAATTGTGCCGACAGAGAAATTGAACAGCGCATGAAAGACGAAGTTGAACAAGGTGCTCAAAAGCGGTGACTCGCTGGGTGGAGTCTTCGAGGTTGTTGCCCACGGAGTTCCGCCCGGACTAGGCACGTATGCGCAGTGGGACGAGCGCCTGGATGGTTTGCTGGCGGCCGCTGTCATGTCGTTGCAGGCGGTGAAGGCGGTTGAAATCGGCTCCGGCGTTACTGCCGCTGCTTCTCCTGGCTCTGCTGTGCACGATGAAATCGGTTACGGTGAGCCGAAGAGTTTCACCGGGTTCACTCGCACTCGCAACAACGCGGGAGGAATTGAAGGCGGCGTTTCCAACGGAGAAGAAATCCGCGTGCGCGGCTATTTGAAACCCATCTCCACGCTGCGCCGCCCGCTAAAGTCGGTCGATTTTTCCACGCGCCAACCCGTCAGCGCCGCCTATGAGCGCTCTGATGTTTGTGTAGTTCCGGCCGCTGGAGTGGCGGCCGAGGCCATGGTCGCGCTTACTCTGGCTCGTTGCGCGCTCGACAAATTCGGCGGCGACTCCATGGGAGAAACCTTGCGCAATTTTCAAGGCTACCGTCTGCAACTGAAAAATTACTGATTAAACAAATGATCTATCCCATCGTAAAGTTCGGAAATCCTGTCCTCGAGAAGCCGGCCGATAAAGTTACGGTTTTCGACGGCGAATTGAAGATGCTCGTCGACGACATGTTTGAGTCGATGTATGCCGCCCGCGGTGTGGGCCTGGCAGCGCCACAGATCGGCGTTCCGCTCCGCATCGCCGTGGTCAACGTCACCTTCAAAGAGGACCCCAACGCCCCAATCGTCCTCATCAATCCCGAGATCATCCACAAGGAGGGCCGCCACACGCAGAGCGAAGGCTGTCTCAGTATTCCCGAGTTTCGCGAGAATGTGAGCCGAGCCAAAGTGGTCACCATCCGCGCCCAGGATTTGACTGGGAAAGTTTTTGAAAAGACTGGCGACGACTTGCTGGCCCGCGCCTTTCAGCACGAAACCGATCACCTAAACGGCAAGCTCTACATCAGCCACATCAGCGCGCTGAAGCGCGACCTGATCAAACGCAAAATTCGCAAGATGGTGAAAGCGGGAGAATGGTAGAAGAATTTGTAATTGGGTAATTTGGTAATTGAGTAATTTGTCGCGGCATTTTCGACGGCGTTCAAAATTGCCAAATTACAAAATTACCCAATTACCAAATGCCTTCGTCTCTCCATCTCGTTTTTTGCGGCACGCCGCGCTTTGCCGTACCCGTGCTCGACAAGGTTGTCAACGCCGGATTTCACGTTCAACTCGTGGTCACGCAACCGGATCGTCCTAAGGGACGCGGTCTCGAACTTGTTTCGTCTCCGGTGAAGCAGCGAGCTTTACAGTTGGGGTTGCCGATTGCTCAGCCCGAAGCCATCAAGAGCAACGACGCCTTTCGCGCTCAACTCACTGCCCTTAAGCCCGATGCCATCATCGTGGTCGGTTACGGCCGCATCATTCCGCAATGGATGCTCGATCTTCCTCCGCTCGGCAACATCAACCTGCATGCATCGCTGCTGCCGAAATATCGCGGCGCGGCGCCCATTCAGTGGGCGATTGCGCGCGGAGAGACTGTCACGGGCGTTTCCACGATGAAACTCAACGCCGGACTCGACACAGGCGACATTCTTCTGCAGCAGGAAATTCCGATTGCACCTGACGACACAGCGGAGACGCTTGCGCCGAAGCTGGCGGCCACCGGAGCGGACCTGACGGTCGAAACTCTGCGTGGCTTGCAGGCCGGCAGAGTTCAACCGCGCCAGCAAGATCACGCTCAAGCCACGCTCGCGCCCATTTTAAAAAAAGAAGACGGGCTGATTGATTTTTTCCGTCCGGCAAACGAGATACTGAACCGCATGCGTGGTTTTCAGCCGTGGCCTGGCGCCTATACGAAGTTTCGCGGCAAGAATCTGCACGTGTGGAAGGCGGCGGTTGCCGACCGGACTTTGCCAAGTGGCGAACTGACGCCGGAAACCAATCTTCTTCTTGTCGGCTGCGGCGCAGACACCTCCATAGAACTTCTTGAACTTCAGCTGGAAGGCAAGAAGCGAAGCTCCGCCGCCGATTTTATTCATGGTTATCGCCCGCGACCGGGCGAAAAACTCGGCGCCTAAGCCGGCACGAATTTCTTCTCCAGCCCGGCTCGTTCCGTCATACTGGAAACAGTGAAATCTAAAGCTCAAACCTTGCGCACAGCCATTTCTCCAGCCCGCGCCGCTGCATTCGACATTCTGCTTCGGGTGGAGCGCGATTCTTCCTACGCATCCGAACTGCTTCATTCGAGGGCTTACGACCGGCTCACGACTGTCGATCACTCGCTGACTACAGAATTGGTCATGGGTGTTCTGCGCTGGCGGTCGCTGCTGGATTCACAAATAGCTGCGAGCTCTGCGCAACCACTCTCCAAGCTTGATGTGGAGGTTCTCACTGCTCTACGCCTTGCGGCCTATCAACTCCGCTGGCTGAGTCGCATACCCGCCCGCGCTGCCATCAATGAGAGCGTTGAACTCGTCAAGCGCGCTCGCAAACGTTCCGCCGCTCCATTTGTGAATGCAGTTTTGCGTAAGCTTGCCAACGTCGCCTCGGATATAAGTGAATCTCCGCAGCACGCAATCAGCGGCGTTTCGGCCGCAGCTCTCGCTGCCAGCAGCGCCCACCCGCTCTGGCTCGTCGAACGCTGGATTCAGGCCTACGGTCTCGATTCCGCCTTTGAGATTTGCCAGTACAACCAATCGGTTCCAGTGACCGCGATCCGCTTGCGTTATCCCGAGGCAGAAGATCAGCTCCGCGCCGAGGGAATCGAACTCGCTCCCGGCGCATTCCTCGCCTCGGCGCGACGCGTGCAGCACGGCGACATAACCAAGACTGCCGCGTTTCGATCCGGCCTCTGTGTCATTCAGGACGAGGCCTCGCAGCTCGTCGCAGCCATGGTTGGCCATGGCATGCGTGTACTCGATTGCTGTGCCGCACCCGGTGGAAAAACGCTCGCCATTGCCGATCACAATCCCAATGCGACGATCGCGGCAATCGAACTTCATCCTCACCGCGCACGTCTCCTGCGAAAACTGCTGCGCGCACCGGATCCGGCTTTCGAAGCGAGGAGCAGTAACGTAGTTGTGGTTGCCGCTGATGCGCAGAACCTTCCCTTTACCACAAAATTCGACCGCGTTCTCGCGGATGTGCCCTGCTCGGGTACAGGAACTCTCTCACGCAACCCTGAGATCAAGTGGCGGCTCAAAGCCGAAGACCTCGCCGATCTGCAAGACCGGCAGATCGCAATTCTCCGCTCGGCGACAGCTCAAGTTAGCGAATCAGGCCGCCTGACCTATTCCACTTGCTCTTTGGAGAAAGAAGAAAACGAAGAGGTGATCGAGCGCGCTCTGGCGCAAGAATCATCGGTTCGCGTGGTCAACTGCCGAATCGAGCTTGAACGGCTGCAACAGGAAGGGGAATTGATCTGCCCGGATCTTTCTTCGCTTACGCGCGGCCCCTACCTGCGCACGCTGCCCGGCGTTCACCCATGCGACGGCTTCTTTTCCGCGATCCTGGAAAAACTTAGTGGCAAGTGAAGCTCACCGTACTTCGAAGTTCACCACAGCCCCGGCCAGAACCTTCTGCCCTGCGGGCGGCGTCTGCGCGACGATGATGCTGGCGGGCGATGGTTGAGGAGGGGGCAGGGGCGCGGCCGAAGTCGCGCCGGACCCTGCTCCATTTGTGGCCGGCGGCGCCACGCTCACGTTCCCAAGTTTGAACCCAGCATCTTGCAGCGTGCGGCTGGCAGTGCCCAGGGGCTGTCCCACAAAACTTGGCATCACATATGCCGGCGGGTCGGCCGCGACGGTGACAAGCAAGCTGGTTCTCGGAGCCTCCACCTGGCTCGCGTTCGCCGGCGGACTCTGCGCCAGCACCTGGTCGGCGGGCGTTCCCGGCAACTGCATCTCAGCGGTCGAAGCCACTTCCAATCCGCGCCGCTGAATGTTCCATTCCGCCGCTCGCTCGCTCTGCTTCGTTACGTCCGGAATCACCACGCGTTGCGGTCCCAGACTCTGCGCCACGCGAACCTGCCATCCCCGGCGGACTTTCGTCTTCGGCAGCGGCAACTGCGTCATGATCCGCCCCTCGGGAATCTGCGCACTGTAATACTGCCGCTCCACCGCGATCTGCAATCCCAAGCCGGCAACGGCGCGTTCGGCCTCGGCAGTTGTCTTGCCCACGAGCGCAGGCACTTCAACCTCCTGCCCGTGAATTGCAAATCGCATTGCCGTCACCGCCGACACCAGTGCCACAACCACCAGCACCAGCGCAAGCATCGCAATGCGGAACAGAGATTTCATATAAGAAGTCAGCGATTACAGGTTGGCCGACGACCGACGACTAACGACCGACGACTAAGGACAAACGACCGGCAACGTTCTCTTAGTGCATCTCATCCGCACCCGGCGACTCATCCGGCGTGTCCACTTTCTGGAGGACGGTTAGGGGGGCTTCAGGTACTTCCTGGAATTGCCCGGGATCCTTCCCCGCCATCGCCGCATTCATAAAGTTCATCCAGATCGGCAACGCCGCGTGCGCTCCTGTTTCCTTCGCTCCCAACGACCGTTTCTCGTCGAATCCTACCCACACGCCGCACGTCATCGTCGGCGAAAATCCCATGAACCACGCGTCCGTGAAATCGTTGGTCGTGCCGGTCTTTCCCGCGACCGGGAAAGGCAGCTTCGCCGCCGCTACTCCTGTGCCGTGCAGCACCACCTCGCGCAGCATCCCAGTCATGATGCGCGCCGTGCGCGCGCTCACCACGTCCTTCACATCGGGATAATCTTCTTCCAGCACCCGCCCTTCATAATCGGTCACCTTCGTGATGTAGCGGGGAGTCACGCGCACGCCGTCGTTCGGAAACACGCTGTATGCCGAGGTCTGCTCCATCAAAGTGATTTCCGCCGCGCCCAGCGCCACCGGCAAATAAGGCGGCAACTTCGCCGTGATGCCGAAGCGCTCCGCATAGTCGATCACGCTCTTGATCCCAACCTTGCTGGCCAGCTTCAGCGCCGGAATATTCCGCGACTGCGCCAGCGCGCGCCGCAGCGTGATGATGCCTTCAAACTTTTCGTCATAGTTATGCGGCGAATAAGGCCCGGAGCCGGTCTCAAAGGTCACCGGCTCATCCAGAATCGTATCGTCGGGGCTTCCTCCGCGATCGATCACTGTCGTGTAAACATAAGGTTTGAACGACGACCCCACCTGCCGCAAGGCCTGCGTCGCGCGGTCGAATTTCGATTCGTTGAAGTCGCGGCCGCCCACCATCGCCTTGATGCCGCCGGTCGCGTTGTCAATCGCCACCAGCGCTCCCTGCGCGCCGGAATCCTGCTCCAGGCTCACGCGCGCCGCGCCGTTCGGGCTCAGCCCTAGAATCTTCACGTAGCATATGTCTCCCGTCTGCAGCAGATCCGGTATCTTGCGCTGCGTCCAGGCCACATCCGCTTGTCCCAGCGCCGCGGCGTAGCGCCCGAACTTCAGCGTCGCAATCCCAACGCCGGACGATGTCACCAACGCGTGAACGTACCCATTCACTTCTGGCTCGTCGTCCCAGTCGGGATGCTGGTATCTCTCGATCGTGTTTCCTCCGGCCAGCACGTTCTCGAGATTTCCTTTCCATCCATGCCGCCGTTCGTAGGCCGCCAGACCATCGAGCACCGCCTGGTTCGCGGCCTTTTGCAGATCCACGTCCAGCGAGGTGTAAACTTTCAATCCGCCTTCATGCACCTGATCGGCGCCATACTTGGTTTCGAGATACCGCCGTATCTCCTCCACAAAGTAAGGAGCAAGCGAGTTGGGATCGTGATGCAGATGCAAGCCGATCGGCGCCGACCGCGCGTCCGCCGCCTGAGGCGCCGTAATCTTTCCATCTTCCAGCAGGGCGTTGATCACGAGATTCCGGCGTTTCATCGCGCGGTCGGGATGGCTGATTGGCGAATAATATGCCGGACTCTTGGGCAGACCCGCCAGCAATGCCGCTTCTGTGACCGTAAGCTTTCGCGCCGGCTTGCTGAAGTAGAACTCCGAGGCAGCCTCAAACCCGTACACTCCGTGCCCTAAAAAGATCTGATTGGCATATAGCGTGAAGATTTGCGGCTTGGTAAAGCGGCGCTCGATCTGAATCGCCAGCATCGCCTCCTGCACCTTGCGATGGAACGACCGGTCGGGAGAAAGAAACAGGTTGCGCGCCAACTGCATGGTCAGCGTGGACGCGCCCTGGACTCTTCCGCCTGATTGAATATCGCGGTACGCCGCTCCCACAATGCGCCAGAAGTTGATTCCCGAATGCCGGTAAAAATCCTTGTCTTCGATTGAAACCAGAGCATCGCGCAGCACCGGGGCGAAGTCGTCGTAACTCGCGACCACGCGCCGCTGCAGCGCAAATGATCCAATCACACGCCCGTGGTCGTCGTACAACTCGGTAATCGAACTGGGGCGGTAAGCTTCCAGCGCCTCCACCTGCGGCAAGTCCGTGGTGTAGACCAGCAGAAGCCCCGCCGTCGCTCCCACCAGGGCGGAAATGAGCACCAGCAGCCCAAACAGAAACCGGCCCACCAGCTTCCGTCCGGCAATCTCCACCGGCGGAAGATCTTCATAGAGCGACTTCATGGCGATAGGTTCAGGATAGCAGGGCATCAAGCGCCAGGGCCACACGCCGGTCTTGGTCCATCTTCTGTCAATACTCTCTTTGCCCCTGATTGCGCCGCTGCCTGTCCCTAAAGGCTTGCCCGTTTTGGCCGATGAATACCTTGGAAGATGCGGCGCCGCGGCACACCACGCCGCGGCGAAGTCATTTCAGGGGAAGGTATCTTTCCATCCCAATACCGAGGGAACGTGCGTTTCCACAGATTGTCGTGGCTCATCTTGGTGGTGGCGCTGGCTGAAACCGCCCTCTCGCAGAATTCTGCCCAGCTGCATTTGGTGGGCGTCGGAACCACTACCCCTCTCCCGATCTTTTCAAAATGGTTCCAGGCGTTCCAGAAGGCGCGTCCCGATGTTCACCTGACTTACATGCCCTACGGGTCAGGTGCGGGCATAGAAATGGTTACGTCCGGCAAAGCGGATTTCGGGAGCACGGACGCTCCTTTGAGCGACCGGCAACTCGCAAAAGCCAGAGTCCTTCAGTTCCCTGTGCTCTTGGGGGCGATCGTGCCGATCTACAATCTCCCCAAGGTTCCGCAACTCAAGTTCTCACCCCGCGCCTTGGCCGGGATTTATCTGGGAACGGTCACGAAATGGAACGATCCTTTCATCGCCGCTGCCAACCCTGAAGTCCTCCTCCCCCCGAGCGATATTGCCGTCGTGCACAGTGCGGGTGGGCGAGGCTCCACTTACGTTTGGTCCGAATACTTGAGCAAAATAGACGTGAGATGGAGAACCAGGGTGGGACGGGGGATCTCAGTTAGGTGGCCCGTGGGCACTGAGGGCGACGGATACGCCGATATCGCCAGAATCGTCAAGGACACGCCGAACTCTATCGGTTACGTCGAACTCGCATTCGCCGTGCAAAACGGGCTGGCCTTTGGGAAAGTGCGAAACGCCGCGGGAAACTTCATCAGCCCCGATTCCGCCAGCCTGACGGCGGCCGCAGCAGCAGGCGCAAAGGCCATACCTTGCGATTTGCGCGCCGCCCTCACCAATCCTCATGGCGACAACGTATACCCCATCTCCAGCTACACCTGGATTCTGATCTCCAAAACTGAATCCGCCACGAAGCGCCAAGCCCTGAAGGAGTTCCTGCGCTGGGTGCTGAACCAGGGGCAGGACTATGTTGAGCCCGCTGGTTTCGCCAGGCTGCCGCCGCCGGTCGTCGAACAAGAGCAGAAGCAAATCGAAGGAGAGATTCCGTAGTTGCACTGAGCCTGAAAACAACAATCGCGCGCCTTTCGGCGCGCGATGAATTTGCCAATAAACGTGAGGACCGGCTAGCTGGTCCGGCTCTTCAGCACCTCGATGGCTTTATGCAACTGATCGTCCTGCGTGGATTTGGGCTTGGCTTCCGGCTCCGGAGCTGAATCCTGGCCGTCGTCGTCGGAGATCGCGTTCTCCGCGCTGTCATCGGCCACCAGCACGTTGGGGGTCACCGCGGTTTCCTGAATGGCCTTGCCGCTGGGCGAATAATACTTCGCCACAGAAAGAATCAGAGCTCCGCCGTCTGGCAGATCGAATGTCCGTGTTTTCGACCCTTCGCCGAAAGTCTTTTCGCCGACTACGTCGCCACGCGCATTCTCCAGCAACGCCGCCGCCACAATCTCTGCTGCCCCTGCCGTTCCCTTGTTTACCAGCACGGCCACAGGAAGCGACGTCACAGCCTTCGCCGGGTCGGCGTTAAATGCCTCTCGTGGAACCTTTTGCCCTTGCAGATAAGTGATGGTGCCGTGGTTCAGGAATAGATTCGCCGTGGCCACGCCTTCGCTCTCATCTCCCTGAGAAGTATTCCGCAGATCCAGGACCAGCTTCTTCGCTCCCGATTTCTCCAAAGATTTGATCTTCGCCGCAATCTCCTGCGCTTTCCCCTTGTTCAGCGCATCTACTTTCACGTAGCCGATGCCCTCTTCCACCATTTTGTCCGAGACCGGCGGAATCGTCACCACATCCCGCGTGATGGTCATCTTCTGCGGCTCCGCCCTTCGCGACCGTACCACTGAGACATTTACTGTCGAGCCGGGAGCGCCGGACAGCGCGCTGCGAATCTCCGGCAGAGACATGTCCCGCGTACTGCGGCCTTCGATCGCTTCGAAAATGTCCGTGTCCTCAATCCCCGCTTTTTCCGCGGGCGAGCCCGGCAGCACGGAAACCACATCGGCATATCCGAAACGCTTCGAGATAGTCGCCCCAATTTCGCCCTTGGCCTCCGATTTGTGCGCCTTGTAGGCCTTGTAAGCTTCGGGCGTCATGTAACTGGAGTTCGCATCGAGCGACTCGACCAGCCCGTGCAATGCGCCGTCAGTCACCTTGGGAATGTTCGGGTCTTCCACATACTCGCTTTGCACGCGCGACAGAACTTCGCTATAGACCTGCATCTGCCGGTAAGAGCCGTCGTTCGAGGAGGCATGCACGCCCCCAAGACCAAACGAGCCCGCCACCACAAACAACAACACCGCAAAAGACGAAACCAGCACCGCAGCTTTAATCTTCATTGACATCGTTTTCTTCTTTTTGGAAAGGAGTTGCTTCCTGAGGACCTTCCGACATTATATCGTGTAGATGCCTTTTCGCGCCTCTTGGCTGCTCTTGTTCGCCCTGGACGGCAAACTTCCGTCCGTTCAGGCTTCTACCCAGCAATTAGGACGATCCAACGCCAGTTTTGTCACCATCTAAGCCGGCGGCCTGAAGTTCAGCGTGATTACGCTCTGTACCGAAACCGCGCGGCCATTCATGGAATATGGCTTGAAGCGCCACTGCCTTACGGCGTCGATCGCAGCCCGCGCAAACATCAGTGAGCCTTGCAGGAATTTTACTTCCTGAACCGCGCCATCGCGCCCGACAAGTACCTGTAGAACTACGCTGCCTCGCTGCCCGCTGGCTTTTGCCGCCACCGGATATTGCGGATCAACCGATTGTGCCAGCAGGTCGCGCGCCGCCGATTCCGGCAAATTCACCGGCTCAATTGCTGACATGGCTGCCTCGGCCGGCTTGTTGCCGCTGGCATCCGGAGTGGAGGAAGCCATTTGCGATTTCAAGCTCGATGGAATGCCTGTGCTGCTGGCTGCCGAAACCGTGTGCGGTGGTGCAACCGGCTGTGCCGCTGATGCAACCAGACGCGGCTGCGGCACGTCGGGTTTGATTACTGGCTGTAGGTTCTCCGCAGAAGGGGCGGAAGTCGGCGATGCTGCCGAGGTGCTTTCTGGCATGACTCCGGCACTCGTCTGACTCGAATCTTTAATCTGACCAGCCGACCCCTGCGCGCTCTGGCCTTGCCCTGTCTGACCCTGATCTTTCTGAGCCTGATCTTTCTGAGTCTGATCGGCGGCGCTGCTCTCGCTTGTGACCGCCGGACCCTGCGCGCCATTCGTATCCGCACTCTTCTCCGGCTTCGCTGTCGGGTCAATGACTGGAAGCACGCGAACCTGCGAGGGATCCGTAGTCGCATCCGGGATGTTCTCCACTGTGGGCAGCTTGTACTCGTCCCCCGACTGGCCAAAACTGTCATGCTGCGCCACAGCCTGCGGTAAAGGCGCTGGCGGTGGGTTCAGCCAATTCGCCGCGGCGTGCACAGATTGGCGGTACAACAGCTGCAGGCTTCGTCGGGTGCGGGGTACGGCCATCAGAATCACGCAGGCGATGGCGAATGCACTCAAACAAAGAATCTTGCCTCGTCTGGAACCCGGCTGCTGCGCTGCCAGAGCGCCTTCGCCTCCCGGCATGTAGCCGAAAAGCTCTGCTTCTGCTTCCTCTACTGACTGCTCCTGCTGAGGAGTCTTTTCTTTTGCCGCCAAGTCCGAAGGCTGCGCCCCATAAGAAGGCGTTTCCCCGTAGGGCAGCAATTCGCTCTTCGCGGGAGCCTCTTCGACTGGCTGTGGCGCCGGTTGTGTCAGCCGCGCTTGCAGAGATGCCCAACCTGTCAGTGCCTTCCTCGGGTCAACTGGCTCGGGCGCTTCCGCTTCCTCTTCCTCCTTGACAGCGGAAGCCATCGGCTCCAGTTCCGTAAGGGAGTCAACCTCGGCCAGCGCGGCCTGGTCCAGTGTCTTCTGAACGTCATTGTCCGTTTCGGTGTCGAATGCAGCTCCGGGCGCAGAACTTGCCGAGGTCAGGAATTCCCCAGCCCGGAAGGTTTTCTCTGGCGACTGGGTTACAGAAGCCGGTATCGAAACCGCACCCGTGGCCGCCGCGACGGCAGCTAAGATCTCCGGTTCGGGCGTTTCGCGTGGAGTCGGCGCCTCAGCCATTTGCGGCACAGCAGCCTTCGCTGAGGCTGGCGGTTGCTGTTTTGCCCGCAGCAGTTGGCACGCCGTGCTCAGCGTGTCCCGCACCTGTTCGGCGCGGAGCGGTTTCACCAGAACGGAATTGGCTCCCGCCCGCAACGCTCCCGGCAGCTTGGCATCCTCGCCGACGATCGCCAAAATCAGCGGGCGTTGCGCCGCTTTCAAATCCCGCGCCGTTTTCAGCAGGAACGCGGCTTCCGGCTGATCCTCCCAATCCGTGACCACAATTTGGAACAGTTGCGTCGTGACCCGCTCCACCGCGTCCACCGCGCTGCCGCAGTACTCTCCCTCAATGCCGAGATCGGCGAGCACCGGCCAGACCGGCTGGACCATCTGCTCATTCGACGAGAATAGAAGGCAGCGCAAGGGCATACTATTCCAGCCTAAGCAGGAGGGGTAACCACGGCAAGTTACCGAGGTGGAGTGGGGCAGGGGCCAGGGGTCAGGGGCCAGGGGTCAAAGTGCAGGGGTCAGAGTGTAGGGATCAGAGTGCAGGGGTCAAGGTTAGGGTTAGGGGCCGGGTCAGGGTCAGGGTTTGGAGTCAGTGACCAGCGATATTCAAAAACTCCGAAGTTCGTCTTCCTAACCCCTGACCCCTGGCCCCTGACCCCTTCTTCTAAGCTAGAATGCTGACTCACTTCGGAAGACCATGCAGACAGTGGATGTCGTCATCGTCGGTGGAGGAATCGTCGGCTCCAGCATCGCCTATCACCTCACGGCGAGCGGATGCCGCAACGTGCTCGTGATCGAACGCGAATCGGCCCAGGGCAAGGGCTCAACCGGCAAGAGCATGGGCGGCGTGCGGGCGCAGTTTTCTACGCCTGTGAGCATCCAGATGTCGCTCTACTCGATTCCTTTCTACGCCAGCTTCGAGGAGCGCCTCGGCTATCCCTGCGACTACCGGCCGCAAGGCTATCTGTTCTGCGCCACCAATGATCAACAGATGGCCTACCTGCGCACAAACTTCACGCAACAAGTGAAGATGGGATTGAAGAACGTGCGGCTGATCGCGGGCGACGAGATTCGCAGCATGTTTCCGCAGTTGCGCGGCGACGACATTGTCGGCGGAAGTTTCTGCTCGACCGATGGCTTCGTCGATCCCTACAGCGCCGCGATTGGATTCATGACCTGGGCGGCTGACCATGGCGCAACATTGTGGAAGAACACTGAAGTGACCGGTTTCACCCGCGACGCAAGCGGGATCGCATCGGTCCAAACCACGCGCGGCCCGGTCGCTGCTCGCAAGGTCGTAAACTGCGCCGGGCCTTGGGCCGCAAGCATAGCCAAGTTCGCCGGCGTGGACCTGCCCCTTGAACCGCTGCGCCGCATGCTGGTTCCCAGTGAGCCGTTTGACGAATTCCCGCACACCGCGCCCATGATCATCGACATGTCGAACGGATTCCACTTTCGTCCCGAGGCCCGCGGTTTTCTGCTGGCCTGGAACGATCCCGAAGAAACGCCGGGCTTCAAAACGGACTTCGACGCAGCCTTCGTCGAGAAGATCCTTACCCGCGCGGCTGATCGCGTGCCGTGTTTCGCCAATCTTCCGGTGAATCCCAAGCGGGCGTGGGCTGGCCTGTATGAGATGACGCCGGATCATCATCCAATTCTCGGCGAGGCTCCAAACGTGCCCGGGTTTTTTCTCGCCAACGGTTTTAGCGGACACGGTGTGATGCACGCTCCAGCGACGGGAAAAATCCTAAGCGACCTCGTTCTGACAGGGAAAACGGATCTGATCGATGCGTCCCTGCTGAATCTGACGCGCTTCGCCGAGGGCCGGCTGATTCACGAAACGGCAGTGCTGTGAATGCGAGTTTTGAAAGGGCGCGGCTTTCAGCCGCGCCGCAAGACCTCATGCCGAGGAACCATGACACTGCAAGGAAACGATTGGTGGGCCATATTGCGGCCGGAATGAAGTGCAAGTTTCTGGATTGAGTGAGTTGGGTCACATGAGATGGTTTTACAGGAGCCCGTTCGCCAATAGCGAGGATGCCGTTAATCACATGGTCGCCTTGGTGTCCGCACAGGCGGACAAGCTCGGGGTGTCGCTCAGCGAAGAAGAACGAAGACTGCTTGTCGAGGAAGCGACTCCTCCCAAGATCGCCGATGAAGAATCGGACGAAAAGTTTAGAAAGCTGATCGAGAAGACGTTCGACTCTGAAGTCGATGATCCGATGAACTTCAGTAGCACGATTCAATGGGCGGGCGCCGACAGATATCCCAAGATAGTGGCACTCGCAGAAGAGATCATCACATCGCGTGGAGAAAACCGCCCACGGCTAAGGGGAAGGCGGGCAATAATCGATCTCGTGCAACTTGTCGGGTGCGGTGTTCTCACCGTGATTCTTCTGATGCTGTTTTCGGCACTTGTTATCTGGTTATTCGGACACAACTGGTGAGTAAGGTCCTTTGGGAGGTCCGAACGGGTTTCGAACGGTGAGCGTCTTGTCGATGACCTGCCCGTCCTGCATATCCTCCGAGAACAAGATCGTGCATTTCGCCTCCAGGGCGGAGGCGACGATAAGGGCATCATAAATTCTATAGCCATATCTTTCCGCGATTGCTACCGCCTCTCTGTGAGTATCAGTAGTGATGGCGAGCGGATCTGGACAGAGCGCCTCGATGTTCTCTATCGCGAACCGTATTTCGTCCCAGGGCATTTTGGCCTTCCGCCGCACCACGTCGGCAAACTCGTATAAGACCTGCACGCTGACCGTTCCGCCTTCAACAATTAAATCCTCCGCCTTCTGGGAGCGCGGATCATCTTGAACTACGGCGTACACAAAGACGTTGGTATCGAAGAATGCGCTAGCGCTCATAGATGTCGTCGCGGTCGAAGACGAAGCCGGGAGGGAAGGGACGACGGAGCTTGCGCAGGTTCTCCATAGCGCGCCGGCGACTTTCATCGCGGCTCACTTCAAACGCGCGTTCGCCTGCGACGCGAATCTCGATGTCGTCGCCTTCTTTCAGTTCAAGCGCCTCAACGACTGCGGCGGGCAGGCGGATGGCCAGGCTGTTGCCCCACTTCGAAACCTGCATAGGCACCTCGGTAGATATACATTGTAATTATATATCATTTGCGGGTTGACGACAAACTGTTTTCTCAATTGCCCAGAGAATGGTGCGAGCACAGCCAACCCCCACTGTTTCAGCGCCTTACGGAGGCCATACCTGTGCAAAACTAGGTCCGCATCTCACTCAAAACAAAGCACTTAATCCCGTGAGTTAAATCGATTCATCTCGCCCGTACAGCGACCCGAAAACCTCCCCTACCTGTGATTCGGTTCGGAGTTCCGTCGGGCAGGAAGGGCGCTAGAAATCGCAGCACGGGGCATTCCTGTCAGCGCCCTAAACAAATTGTTGATTGCTGATTGCTGATTGTTGATTGAAAACCTGGCATGATGGGCTTCTCAAATTATCAATCAGCAATCAACAATCGTTAATTGGCCCCTACGCCGCCAGCGTCCCGCTCAACGCTCCTTCAAGTTCGAGCAGCTTACGCTTCACCTCGACGCCTCCGCCGTAGCCACAGAGCGTGCCGTCGGAGGCGATCACTCGATGGCAAGGGACCACAATCGCGATGGGGTTCCGATTGTTCGCCATGCCCACGGCGCGGAACGCGTTCGGCTTGCCGATCGCGCGGGCGATGTCAGCATAGGTGCGCATTTCTCCGTAAGGAATCGCCAGCAGCGCGCGCCAGCAGGCTAGCTGGAAATCCGTGCCGCGAAGGTCGAGCGGGAAGGTGAACTCGCGCCGCTTGCCGGCGAAATATTCATCCAGCTGATTCACGTACGACCGCATCTCCCGAGCAGACTGCTCGAACTTGAATCCCTTTTGTTCTTTCTCTTTCTCTTTCTCTTTCTCCTTGCGAAGGTCGCGCGGGTTGAGGCGAATCGATTGCTGCCCCGGCAGTCTGGCGTCGAATTCGAGGGCGACCAATCCTTGCGCGGATGCAGCCAGGAACAGTGGTCTGATTGTCGAGTCGATGCTGGTTGTCTGCAGGGTTTCCATTTGTCGTTTAGCCTATCATCAGCCCTGAGGCGAATACAATGCGAAACAAACTGTGTCTTCGCACGGGCTGGAAAGTTGACAGAAATCTATTTTTGGCCCAAAGTGTGTGGCGGCGTGCTTATGGGCTTACCTCCGTCCCCTATGAAGAAGGGGCTGCTTATCCTGTTTGCCGTGGTGCTGGCCCCGGTCCTGTTGGTTGGACTGGTGGCATTGGCTGCGGGCGAATGGAAAACCGTCGGTGCCACCGCGGGCGGCGATCAGGTTCTGGTCAGCTCGGTCACGGCTAAGAGGAATGGGTTGCGGACGGCCTGGGTGCGCGTGGAATACAAAGAACCGATTAAGCTGCCGCAGGGTGGTCCGTTCGTGGAACTGCGGGCGCGGGTGCGCTTCAACTGCTCGAGCGGCAGCGCAGTACCGAATTCGGAGTGGTTCTACTCCCGCGACCGCGGCGGGAAACTGGTGGTCAGCAAGAAGACCCGCCGCGACGATCAGTTCGGGCAGATGGCGGAAGGCGGCTTCGGCGGGATCGCGAAAGAGTTTGTTTGTAAGCAGAAGTGAAAAAGCAGGGGCTAGGGATCAGGGATCAGTGGCCAGTTAGGGCACAACCAGCGACAACAATTCCTGAAGCGCGTTCTTGTTTTTCGCTGACCCCTGATCCCTAGCCCCTGACCCCTGTTTTTCCACAGCCCCACCACCTCGGTAACCTTTCGCCTACTTTCGCAGATACGGGTTCCGTCATATGCTGATAACGAAAACGTGGGCGCTGCATCGTTCCACGTTCCTTCTTCAAGTATGGATTCACTACGTCTTTATTCTCTGATGGTTGTGGGTGGCAGCGCAGTGGTTGTCGGCGCCTACGCGCTGCTGCGGCGCAAGCCTAAGGGTCCGGCAGAACTGGAGCGCGAACGCCGCACCTGGCTCGAGGGCGTGGGGCGCATCACGGACGGCACCGTCATCGACGTGCAGGAGTTGCCGGTGAGCCATGGCCATCACGCAGCGGTGCTGCTGATCTACAAATATGACGTTGCGGGCGTTTCGTATGAGTGCTCCCAGGATGTCACCTACCTGCGCCAGTGGATTAATCTGCATTCATGCCGGCTGGGACTGCCTACATCGGTGAAGTACGATCCGCACAATCCGGGGAACTCGCTGGTGGTGTCGGAGAGCTGGATGGGGTTAAGGCAGTAGCCAGTTGCCAGCCGCCAGTTGCCAGCCGCCAGTTGCCAGTAAAGTCACTTGCAGTCAGTTGAAAACTGGCAACCGGCAACTGGCGGCTGGCAACTGCTATATCTGGTAATCGTCCTGAAACAACTCCTGCGGAGAGATGTTGGTGGCTGAGCCTCCTTCGTCGATGGTGAGGTTTGGTTCGGCGCCCAGCGCTTCGTGGGAATGTTCCTGGAACTTTTCGCGCAGCTCGTGCACTTCCGCGGCTAATTTAATGATCACGTCGGAGAGTGGGTCGCGGATGTCTTTGGGGTCGGTGATGACTACGCGTTTGCCGTCGCGCAGCACGATATGTCCGGGGACGCCAACGATCGTCGAATTCGCCGGGACGCTGCGCAGCACGACCGAGCCGGCGCCCACGCGGCAATTGTCGCCGATGGTGATGTTGCCGAGGAGTTTGGCTCCCGAGCCGATCGAGATGTTGTTGCCGAGTGTAGGATGGCGCTTGCCTTTCTCTTTCCCAGTGCCACCAAGAGTCACCCCCTGGTAGAGCGTGACATCGTCGCCGACGATTGCGGTTTCGCCGATCACCACTCCCAAGCCGTGGTCGATGAAGAGACGGCGTCCGATCTCGGCGCCGGGGTGAATTTCGATCCCGGTAAGAAAACGGGCTACTTGCGAAACCCATCTTGCCAGAAAGCGCATGCCATGAAGCCACAGCCAGTGGCTGAAGTGGTGCGCCCACACGGCGTGCAGGCCGGGGTAGCAGATGACGACTTCGAAATAGGAGCGGGCGGCAGGGTCAGACTCGAATACGGCGGCGATGTCTTCACGGACTGAGCGGAAAAAACTAGTCATGGTCGATTCTCAGCAGGTGCGAAACTTCTTCCCCATGAACGTAGCCCAGGTACAGGAAGAGCGCAAGGGGCTCCGAGGGCCGCTAGAGAGAGCCTCTAACCGCTGAGCGCGCAGGATTCGCGAAGGACACCGAGCAGAGAGCTTTATCGCCGCAGGCAAGAACTGGGAACTGGCAGCCGGCAACTGGCAACTGCTTCTAGCTGCCGGTCTGGAAACCGCCGCTGTGGGCTACCGTCATGCGCAGATACTTGTAGGGATTAACTGGAGTGTCGTTGATCCGGACTTCGTAGTGGAGATGGGGGCCGGTGGAGCGTCCGCTCATGCCTACGTAGCCGATGGTGTCGCCGCGGTGGACTTGCTGTCCCGGGGTTACGGCGAAGCCGGAAAGGTGGCCATAGCGGGTGGAGATGCCGTGGCCATGATTGATCATGATGAGCTTGCCGTATCCGCCCATGAAATCGGTATAGGTGACCACGCCGTCGGCGGGGGCAACGATCGGCTGTCCGTAGGTGGTGCTGATGTCCACGCCGCTGTGAAACGCGCCTTCTCCGTTAAACGGGTCGAGACGCTCACCGAAGCTGCCGGTGACCCGGCCTTCTACCGGCCAGAGGTTCGGAGCAGAGTTGGCCCGGGCCCAATCAGCCGTGGTGGCGTTGCGAGTCATGCCCAGGCTGATGCCCACCGTGGCTGCACCAGTCAGGGCGGAAGTGCGCAAAGCGCCGAGTTGGTCGAGCGAGGAGCTTACATCCGCATCCTGTATTTTCTGCTCGGAGGTCGTGACCAGTGTGCGTTGCGGTTTCAATCCGTATAAAGCGGAAACCTCGCTGGCAATCGAACCTAGAGAGGCGACTTGCACGTCGCGCTCTTTGGCGACCTCTTCGAGCTTGGAATAGCGATCCTTCAATTGCTCCTTTTCGGTGCGCAATTCGTTGTAGTGCGAAACCTTGAGCAGCATGCGGGCATAAGAGCTGGCGATACCGGTGAGGCTGAGGAATCCGATGGCCGCGCCGACTACGAAAACATAGAGATAATGGACGGGAATGGAGATCTTGCGCAGCTGGCCGTCGTCCCCGCGAGCCACAAAAAGGATGTAGAAGCGTTTATGCAAATGCCTTCCTTTGCGCGCTGTTCGATGCTCTTATGCTTTGACGATCAGGGCCGGAACACCAGGCAGGTTCTGAGGTTGCAGAAAGCCTGTTCGGACCACCTGACTCTTTTGGGCCCGCTCCCATCTTGGGAATGGAAACTTCTTAACGCGCCCGTTTTCCTACCAGAACTGAAGACCAAGCCGAAACTTGCGGTCTGCAATTGATACGGAATGCAGAACTTAAGCTGGTCCAACTTTACTGACCAAAGCTGTTGTGAATGTCTGGTAAAAGGTAACAAACTGTGTTCCCCCTGTCAACGCCCCGGAGGGGGATGAGACGTTACTTAAGACTTGAGTAACCAGTGGTCACCTTCCGACAGGTGACCGGAGCCAATGGCCATCAGGCAGTACTGCCCAACGGTCCCATAGGAGTCGGGCGTGAGTCTAGAGGGCGACGGAGAGCATCGTAGCAGGATCGCTTATAGTGGTTGCCGTGGTGATTGCCGAGAAAGCGCTGATTGCACGGGTCCGCCGCATGGCGGCGCTGGGGAAGAATCCTGCGGTTCAGGCCGGAATTGGAGACGACTGCGCCGTGCTGCGACTTCTGAGCCGAGGCAAGAAGAACGAGAGAGATACGCTCGTTACGACCGACTTTACGCTGGAGGGAATTCACTTCCGGCGGGACTGGCATTCGGCGGAATCGGTTGGGCATCGATGCCTGGCGCGAGGGCTGAGCGACATCGCGGCCATGGGCGGGGAGCCGGTGGCGGCGTTTCTTTCGCTGGCGCTGCCGCGCGACTTGCCGCAAAGCTGGGTGGGGCGCTTCGCGCGCAGCTTGATCAGCCTAGCAGAAAGATATGGTGTGACGCTCGCCGGTGGCGACACGGCGGAGTCGCCCAACGGAGTTCTGGCGGATATTGTTGTGGTGGGAACTGTGCCAAAGGGGACGGCCGTGTTGCGGTCTGGGGCGCGGCCCGGCGACCGCATTTACGTGAGCGGGGAATTGGGCGCATCGGCGGCTGCGGTCTGGCAGATGCGAAAGAAGCCGAAGCGGAAGCTCAATCCGCGGGAGTATCCCCGGCATTTCTTTCCCGAGCCGCGAATCGAACTAGGCCGGTTTCTGCGCGAAAAGGGTCTCGCTTCGGCGATGATCGATACCAGCGATGGCCTCTCTACCGATTTGGCCCACATCTGCGAAGAGAGCGGCGTGGGTGCGGAACTCGAGGCAGAACGTATCCCGCGGGCCAGCGTTGACAAGCCGGCGCGGGAAGTCGATCTGCAGGTTGCGCTGCATGGCGGAGAAGACTACGAACTGCTTTTCACCGCGCCGCGCGGCAAGCGAGTCCCGTCGCGCATCGCCGGAATTCCCATCACGCAGATCGGGCACATCACGCGCGGACGGAAAATATTCCTGAGGGACAGGGGCGGCGTGGGCTACGAACTTGAGCCTTTGGGGTGGGAACACTTCCGCAAATAGCGGTTACTTCAGTTACCAGTGACCATCTGTGTCTATACCCTTGCGAGAATAACGGGGCTAAAGTAGGGGTATTATGTCGTACTTCCGAAGCGCCTCCCTACGCATCTTGCTAGTCGTGCTGGCGATCGCTGCCGCGTCCGCAACCTTGTCTGCCGAAAAAAAGGCGCCACCTCCGCCGCCGGCGCACGCCAAGGCGCCTTCGCCCGCGGTCACCGATGAGTATGTGCACAAGGAGTTTGGCGACAACTGCTCTTTGCTGGCAGGGCCCCCGCAGTTTGTCGGCGATCTTGATGGCGACGGCGTTGACGATCTTGTGATCGCGGCGCGCTGCAAGAATCCCATGGCCGACCAGGCGGAATATGGATTTCGGGTGTTCGATCCCTACAACAGCTTTCTTGGTTTCGGCGACGTCAAAGTCACATCCACATTCGCCTCGGACGCGCCCGAACGCAAAGGCGTTTCTCTTCTGATCGTTCATGGCGTTGGCCCCGATGCCTGGCGTTCCAGCAAAGAGAAGCCCAAGTTTCTGCTGATCAACCTGCCTTTCCAAACGCTCACGGTGAAACGGCTGGCGCTGAAGAAGAGAACTGTGCTCGGAATCTACATGGAAGAAAGAGGCGAAGGCGAGGCGACTTCTTCGGTCATCTTCTGGGACGGGAAGAGGTATCGCTACCAGATATTGGGATCGGATATGGAGTAAGAGTGCGTCGCTCTTAAGATTCGTATCAGGGCATGGCTTCAGCCGTGCCGATTGACCGAATCCTGCCTCAGCCCGGCACGCCTGAAGGCGCATTCCAATAAAGACACGCCGGCGGCACGCCTGAAGGCGTGCCTGATACGAACCGTGTGATCCAGCGCACACCTGCCTGCCCGCTCACCCGTTATAATCCTTCCGCCATGAATCTCGAAGAAAAAATCGCAGAACTGAAAAAACGCAATCACCTTGCCGAAGAGGGCGGAGGCGCGGCCCGCCGCGAGCGGCAACACAAAGAAGGCAAAATGTCGGCGCGGGAGCGCATCGAGTTCCTGCTCGACGAAGGCACGTTCGAAGAGACCGACAAGCTGGTTACGCACCGCTGCAGCGATTTCGGGATGCTCGAGCTGAAAGCCTTATGGCGACGGCTTTGTTACGGGCTACGGCCGCATCGAGGGCCGGCTAGTGTACGTGTTCGCGCAGGATTTCACCGTCTTCGGCGGGTCGCTCTCGGAGACGAACGCCGGGAAGATCGTCAAGATTATGGACCTGGCGGCGAAGATGGGCGCGCCGGTGATTGGATTGAACGATTCCGGCGGCGCGCGCATTCAGGAAGGCGTGGCGTCGCTGGCCGGCTATGCCGATATTTTTTTGCGCAACACGATCTACAGCGGAGTGGTGCCGCAGATTTCGGCGATCATGGGACCGTGCGCCGGCGGCGCGGTATATTCGCCGGCCATTACCGACTTCGTTCTGATGGTGGACAAGACTTCCTACATGTTTATCACCGGGCCGGACGTCATCAAGACAGTGACCATGGAAGAAGTCACCAAAGAGCAGCTCGGCGGCGCCATGACGCATAACGAAACCTCAGGTGTGGCGCACTTTCTCGCGCACGACGATGCCGAGTGCCTGTCGATGGTGCGCGAGCTGCTGAGTTTTGTGCCCTCGAATAATCTGGAAGACCCGCCGCGCAAACCCTGCACCGATCCGATCGACCGTGCGGATGCGGCTCTCGACAAGATTGTGCCCGCGCAATCGAATCTGCCTTATGACATGAAGGATGTGATCCACGCCGTCATCGACGACGGATATTTTTTCGAAGTGCAGGAGCACTACGCGAAAAACATCGTCGTTGGATTCGCGCGGCTGGATGGGCGGTCGGTGGGGATTGTCGCCAACCAGCCGGCTATGCTGGCGGGGACGCTCGACATCAATGCGTCGATCAAGGGCGCGCGCTTTGTGCGCTTCTGCGACTGCTTCAACATTCCGCTGGTCACGTTCGAGGATGTTCCGGGATTTCTGCCCGGCACGGCACAGGAGTACGGCGGCATCATTAAACACGGAGCGAAACTGCTCTACGCCTTCGCCGAAGCCACGGTGCCGAAAGTCACAGTGATCACGCGCAAAGCCTACGGCGGAGCGTATTGCGTAATGGCGTCAAAGCACATTCGCACCGACGTGAACTACGCTTGGCCGACGGCCGAGATCGCGGTCATGGGCCCGGAAGGCGCGGTGGATATTGTTTACAAGCGGGAGTTGGAGTCGGCCGGTGCATCCGGGGCGGAGAGTCGCGAAGCGGTTCGCCAGAAAAAGATCGAAGAATTCCGCGACCGCTTCGCCAGCCCCTACGTCGCCGCCGACCGCGGCTTCGTCGATGCCATCATCCAGCCGCGTGAGACGCGGAAGAAACTGATCCAGGCTTTGGCGATGCTGGAGACTAAGCGCGACAAGAACCCGCCTAAGAAGCATGGAAATATACCGCTGTAAACGGACGAGAAGCCTTGCTTGTGTGGCGAAATAAAAGCGAATACAATGAGGTCAATACGCTTTCGCTAGTCTTGCGTGTAAGATGAGAATTCAGCCGTGGCCTCCACTCAGACAACATCCGCCGGAAATTTCATTCGCAATCTCGACTTGCGCTCAATGCCGCGCTACACATTTGGCGAAGCAGGGCGCTATCTCGGCGTTCCCGAGTCGACTTTAAGAGCATGGTTTGCGGGAACCACGTACGGATCACAGCCCAACCTCAAGACATTTGAGCCTATTCTGGAGCCCTCCGGTCCGGATTTGCTTTCCTTTTACGACATCGCATCTGCCCATGTTCTATTGGCGATGAAGGCAAGGGGTGTGTCGCAAGACGATCTGCGTTCCATCGTCGACGGACTAGCGCGCGAGTATCCGCAGTCCGAGTATCCATTACTTGGGCGGAATTTCTTCTTATTCGGGCGGGACGTTGTCGTGAAAAAGCTGGGTACCAGACTCAATCTATCGCGAAATCGGCAACTAGGAATTCGAGCCGTCATGGACAAGTTTCTAGCAAGGATAGAACTCGACGCCAACCTCATGCCGGTACGATTCAGCCCTCTTCGGAGTCAACGAGAAAGGGGACAAGGCTACATCGTAATCGATCCGGAACTAGGAGCGGGCAGACCAGTTGTTCGTGGCACAGGTATTCCGGCCGAAATCATTGCGAAAAGGAAGAAGAGCGGAGAGTCTGTGACACTGTTGGCACGGGACTACCGCATCAGCCGTCGTGCCGTTGAAGAGGCGATCAAGTATTTCCCAGCACGTAAAGCAGCATAAGGACCGCTACTTTCTCGACCGCAATTTGGGATCCGTTTTTCTCCCCAAACAGTTGAGACAGGCGGGGCTGGATATTACCGTCCATGACGACGTGTATTCACCGACCGAACGCGATCCGTGGATATTCTACGATCAAGGGAAAAGGGGCTTCGTCGTGGTGACCAGCGACACCTCTTTCATGAAGTCATTTCCTCACATGGCCGCTGTAGCTTTGGCCCGCACTACCGTCTTGGCCTTTAGTAATAACAACTATAAGTCACATGTTCGAGGCAATGCGTTCTTGAAGGCTCTTGGCAAGATAGAAAAAGAAATCACAAGACACAGAAGCCATCGCGTGCGCAAGTATTTCGTGGCGGTGATTGGCATGACCGGAACGTTCACGATAAAAGCGGAATCGCCGCTTCCACAGCGACGGACATGCGATCCTAAAGATTGGGAGAGCTACGAGCGTGTCTGTCAGGTGGAGGGAGTATTGGCACTGGCTCCGTCGCATTAGTTCTCCGACTTTACTGGTTCTTCGTGTCCCTCAATTCACACATCGAATGGACCGACGCGACCTGGAATCCAGTTCGCGGCTGCACGAAGATCAGTCCCGGCTGCAAGCACTGCTATGCCGAAACATTCGCGGAGCGGTTTCGCGGGGTCAAGGGGCATCCTTACGAGCAGGGGTTCGACTTGCGCCTCGTTCCTGAGAAACTGACCGAGCCGTTCCTCTGGCGTTCACCAAAACTCGTGTTTGTGAACTCGATGAGCGATCTTTTCCAGGATGGCGTGGCTGACGATTACATCGAGGCGGTTTGCCGGGTGATGGTCAGAGCAAACTGGCACACATTCCAGGTCCTCACGAAAAGGTCGGCTAGGCTGAGGGAACTCTTGAGTGGGCGCTTGGGGTTCGCCGCACAACAGGATCACATCTGGTGGGGAGTGAGCGTCGAGGATCAGAAGTACGGCTTGCCTCGAATCGGCGATTTGCAGAAAGCGCCGGCAAGAGTCCGCTTCTTATCGATTGAGCCGCTGCTTGAAGATCTGGGAGCTTTTAACCTCTCGGGTATCAGTTGGGCGATTGTCGGAGGCGAAAGCGGGCCGGGCGCGCGTCCCATGCGCAAGGAGTGGGTAGTCTCGGTACGCGATCAATGTCGGGAATCCCGCGTGCCGTTTTTCTTCAAGCAGTGGGGAGGAGTGAGGAAGGCGAAACACGGGAGGCTGCTCGAGGGCCGAACGTACGACGAATATCCCGAGCGGATTTCCTCTTCAATTCCCGCGAAGGCCAGTTGTCTTGCTTATGCTCGGGACACTCTGAATTCGTTGCGAACAATCACTCCGGCGAATGCTCTCGCGCAAGCGTCAGTGTGAAATATCCGAGCCTAAGCTTCCCGCTCCAGTTCATTGAATACATCGTCGACCGCTTGCCCTTCTCCTCTTCGAGCCTGCGCGAGACCTCTGCGAATGCTCGCCAGGGTATCGACGTTACCCGAGTTCTCTCTCTTGGATTCCGTTTTGCTCACCACGGCAGGATTCGGACGCCGCTTTGTGATCTTTACTCGTGGCATCGACCCATGATAATCCGCGGAAGGTTGTAATGGGAGAAGTGTGTCGGACGTTTACGCCAAAAATAAGAGTTCCGAGGTGGTGTTGGGTCCATTCGTCTCGGCCAGTAGCTCGCTTATGACCCTTGCTGGACCTGCTATCGCAGCTTCCCTTGCGGGGTGCTGCGCGCGATCTTCGCTCGGGCTCCGGGCTTACCGCCAACCGGAAAAACCTACCCAACGCCTCGGAACTCTATCTTGCCTTCGACGTTTCTTCTTGTTCTCCTCGACCAGCGCTTTGCTATAGACCCTTGCTCGCCCTCCCTGGTCATTTGCATGAAGAGGGTGACTACGCTTGAGTCCCGGACGCGGCACCAACCGGAAAAACTTTAGAAGATGTCAAAGAACGATTATGGTTGTACTCCTTCTAATTTCAGAGTCAATGAAAACTTTGCGTTTGTAACTGGCGTATTTTCAGGCGAGTGCAGCGCGTCCACAGGCTCGTGACAGGAATTGGTGCAAAGAGTAAAACAATTCTGCGCAGAAGGCGCATCAGGCGCGGGTTTTCGCGGTTGCGATTTGGAGATAGTTGAGTTTAAGAAGTTCCGGCGATGGTTTTGCGGATTGTGAAAATCATGCAGAAGCCGCATGGGATAAGGAATGCCGGTACGCTCGATTGCTCCGGGCCTCAGTCGATTTCAATCTTCTCATCCAGAAAATGCTTGTCAGCCTCGTCGGAGCCGGATAGTTCAAATGAATTAGTAATCGCGGCTTTTCCTTGATTCACGCTGGTGATGACGTAGGAGCAGCCGATCCAATGTGCTTCGGCGAGATCGGTTGGCGACCAGCGGGCGGGGTGGTCCGGATGGGAGTGATAGAAGCCGACAATATCCTCACCGCGCTCGCGCCCTTCGCGCTGGATGCGGACCAACTCGCGCGGATCGATGTTGTAGCGGTTGTGCGGCGAGTCGGTGCGAGTGTTGCCGCAACGCGCTGTCGAGGTCACGACGCGCCTGCCGTCTTCATTGAAGCTCCCAAGCAGTACGCCACAGCACTCGTGCGGGTAGGTTTCTTCGCCGTGACGGCGGAGGGCGGCGTAGTCTTTGGGTGCGATCTTCAGCATTAAAATCAAAATCCACCACGGAGGCACGGAGACACGGAGACAAGCAATTCTAGGATATTAAACAGGCATTTGCATCGCGAGATAGTTCCCTTGTTTTTCTCCGTGTCTCCGTGCCTCCGTGGTGGGTGTTTATTCTGTCCAGAATCTCTCGCTCAAATATTTGTCGCCGGAGTCGCATAGGATCGTGACGACTACCGCGGGATATTTATCGGGATGCATCCGTTCGGAAACTCTTAGACTGCCGGCGATGCCGGCTGCGGCGGAGATTCCGAGGAGCAGTCCGTCCTCGCGGGCCAGTCGGCGCGCCATGGCGTACGCGTCTTCGGTCGCGATCTCGAGATTCTCATCCGCCAGCGTCGGATCGTAAATTTTGGGAACGATGGCGCTGGGCATGTGCTTGGCGCCTTCGATGCCGTGAAACGAGGAATCGGGTTGCAGCGAGATGCAGCGGATTGTGGGATTGAGTTCCTTCAGGCGGCGAGTAGTGCCCACGAAGGTGCCGCTGGTGCCGAGCATGGCAACAAAATGAGTGATGCGTCCTTCGGTTTGCTGCCAGATTTCATTCGCGGTGCCGTGATAGTGGGCGAGCCAGTTGGCGTTGTTGGAATATTGGTCGGCGTAGAAATATAAATCTGGATGCTTGGCGGCCAGTTCGCGGGCCATGCGGATGGCGCCGTCGGAGCCCTCGCCGGGGTCGGTATAGAGAATGTTCGCGCCATAGGCGCTCAGAATCTTTTTGCGCTCGGCGGAAACATTTTGCGGCATGCAGAGTGTAACCGGGAATCCTTCAGCCGCGCCCAGCATGGCGTAGGCGATGCCGGTATTGCCGCTGGTGGCGTCGAGCAGGATTTTGCCGGGACCGAACTGGCCGCTTCGGCGGCCATGGGCAACGATATTGGCGGCAGCGCGGTCTTTCACCGAGCCGCCGGGGTTGTGCCATTCGGCCTTGCCCAAAAGTGTCACGCCGGGTAGATGCGCGGTGAGTTGATCAAAGCGCAGCAGCGGCGTATTGCCAATGCGCTCCAGCAGACTCAGCCCGGGGCGCGCGCTGCCGGGCTGCGGCGCGTGATGCGCGGGAAAAGTTGCCGCCAGTTTGGCTGAACTCTGACTCATATGCGAACTAGTTGCTGATGACTAACGTAATATGCAAAGAAGATTGAAACAGGCTATGTAGTATGGTGTCTTTAGATGATACAGATGGCAAGTTTGATGCAGCGCGAAAAAGCGGCGCACAATTTGCGCAGGGCTGCATCTAAGAAAGTGATTGGAAGCTAGAAATGTCGAAAACGATAGAGGCACGAACTTACGAGGAAGCGCTGGCCTGGCTGCGCGAGCACGGCTTCGATGTGACGGAAGCGCCGGGCACGAACGGGCGCGTGTTCCTGAGGAAATACAACGTATCGGCGGCTATTCAGAAGACGCCCGATGATGGCGTGAAGATTTTCGCTTATCCCGGATACTTGATTGGGAGCGAGATCTCGAAGCTGGTGAACCGCGGCTACCAGCAGTTCATGAAGACTTCGAAGACGGAAGTTCCGGCGACTGCCGATCATCTGAAAGCGCTGCAATCGTTTGCCGAGGAACTGAAGGTGGCGCTTGGGCTGCCCAGCCTTTACAACGAGTCACTGGGTACGGTGAGCGACTCCTACCATTACGACCGGCTTAAGGACGACGATAAAGCGCCGGTGGATCGGCCGAAGCGGCCTTGGGAAGTTGCGGGCAAGGCCGTTGCCGTAAAGAAGGGCCGCGCATAGGTTCAGGAATCCGCCGCGGCTTCTCGAAGTCCCGAAATCTCGAAATCCTCCCGTAGTTGCCTCCTGTCGTGCGAAACTGGTGCGCTCAGTTTCGCTGGATCTGGAGGTCTGCATGCGCGGCTGGTTTATCCTCTATTCTTTTTTCTTCTCTTGCTGTTTGCCACTCGCGTTTCTCGCCACCGGAAATCGAGCGCTCGCCCAGGATGTGTCGGGCGTCTACGGGAATGAGGCGAGGGCTGTCGAGCGCCTGTTGCACAAACAGCAGGAGGCCTGGAACCGGCACGATCTGGAAGGCTTCATGGCGGGATATTGGAAGTCTCCGGACCTGACCTTCTTCTCAGGCGCGAACGAGCATGACGGATGGCAGGCTACGATGGACCGCTATCTCGCGACCTATTCGAGTCCGGGGCATGAGATGGGGAAGCTGGAATTCTCCGGCTTGCGCATCGTGGTGCTGGGGCAGGACTCGGCCTTCGTGCGCGGCTCGTGGAAGTTGACCATGCCCGATGGCAAGACGCCGCATGGATTGTTCACACTGGTGTTCCGCAAATTTCCCGAGGGATGGAAGATTGTGCACGACCATACTTCTGCGGCGGAGTGAAGCTTCTAGCTCGTAGCCCCGCGTCCCATGCCTTTGTCCATGGCCTGGTTGGCTAAGCGGTCGGCCTCCTGGTTGTGTTCGCGCAGGGCGTGGCCTATGGAGAACCATTCGAGTTGCGCGATTAACTCTTTGGCGCGGGCGTGGAGATCTTTTAGCGTTGGATTCTTTACTTTGTAGATGCCTTTGATCTGGCGAACCAGCAGTTCGGAATCGCTGATCAGCTTTAGGGCTCTGGGACCGTGCTGAATTGTGTATTCCAAGGCTGCGATCAGGCCCTGATACTCGGCGAAATTGTTGGTCTGGTGGCCGAGGTATTCGCTTAGGCTCGCCACTGTTTTCCCCGACTCATCCTGGACTACTACGCCGTAGCCGGCGGGGCCAGGGTTGCCGCGGGCGCCGCCGTCGCTGTGGGCGATCAGGTAGTGGGCAGGAGGGTTTTCGCGGGAGTCTGCGGGATGGGGAAAGAGAGATTTGGTTGCGGAGCTGCGCGGGTAAGGCATGGAGTCGAGTTTACAACGGCGGTTGTTGCTGTGTGGGGGCCATCGTCTTGCGCGTGGTGTGGAAAAAAATCTTCAACCACGGGGGGACACAGGGTTACACAGGGTAAATCTTTGTTGCTTCCCGATGATGTACTTAGCGGCCGGCGGCTAGGCGGGTAGCCAGGCGGGCGGGCAGATTGGCGGAGATGATGCGGTCTTGCGCGGCTTTCAGGTTGTAGGGGGCGCGGTGGAAGTGGACGATCTGGGCTTCGGTGTCGAACAGGGCGAAGGCGGCGCGCCAGTCTCCATCGCGCGGTTGTCCGACGGAGCCGGGGTTGATCATGTAGCGCGTGTTCGGTTTCAGCTGCAATGACACCGACTCGGCTTTCCCGACGGTGCGGTATTCGGGGCGGAAGCCGTCGGCGCTGTCGCCGTTTGCGAAGAATCCACCTTGCAGGTGGGTGTGGCCGAAGAAAGTGAGCGGCGTGGTGAGCGCAAGCAGCGGGACGAGCGCGTCGCCGATGGAAACGATGTAGGCATCTTCGTCGCCCGGCGAGCCGTGAACCAGATTGGCTTCGGGAAAGCCTTCGAGAGAGATCGGGCCCTGGGGCAAAGAGTACAGCCAGTCGTGATTGTCGGGGGTTAACTGGTCACGGGTCCAGACGGCGGAGGTGGCGGCCATGGGGTTGAAATCTTCCAGATCGATGAGGCCGGTGGCGGCCTTGTCGTGATTGCCGCGGACGAAAATATTTCCCAGGCTGCGGGAGTGTTCGATGACTTCGTTGGGGCTGGCTCCGTAGCCGACTACGTCGCCGAGGTTGGCAACTAGATCGTACGGTGGAGCTGAGGCCATGCAGGCCTCCAGCGCTTCGAGGTTGGCGTGTATGTCGCTAAGCAGCAGTATGCGCAATGAGCACCGGGCAAAGTGGGGATTATAGACCAGCGGAGGGATTTAAGGCTGGTGAGTTTGCATCGCGCTGGCTCAAAACCTTTTCACCACAGAGGACACGGGGTTTCACAGGGTAAACCTAACAACCATTTTGGTTCACTACTGGGCAGCGCGCCCAATGATCTTTTGCAACCTCTACCAGCGGCGGGAGCGCGCTGGCGCATTCGGGGATGCGGAACTTGCAGCGCGGCTCGAAGGCGCAACCGGGAGGCATGGCGTGCAGCGGCGGGACTGTGCCTTCGATCGTGCCGAGGGGCTCTCCACGGTTCGTCTTCAGGTCGGGCACGGCTTGCAGAAGGCCGCGCGTGTAGGGATGCGCTGGGGAGCGAAAGATTTCTTTCGTGGCGCTGAGTTCCACCATGCTGCCGGCATACATGACGGCCACGCGGGCGGCGACTTGCGAAACCACGGCCAGATCGTGCGAGATGAAAAGCATAGCCAGGCCGAATTTGCTGCGGAGTTCGGCGAGCAGTTCGAGGATCTGTGCCTGGATGGTCACGTCGAGCGCGGTGGTCGGCTCATCGGCAATTAGCAGTTGCGGGCGGTTGACGATGGCCATGGCGATCATCACGCGCTGTCGCATGCCGCCGGAAAGCTGGTGAGGGTAATCGCGGGCGCGGCGGTCGGGGTCGGGTATGGCGACGTCGTTCATGGCTCGAACGGCAAGCGTGGCGGCCTCGCTCTTGGAATGCTTGCCGTGGGCCAACACGGCCTCGGCAATCTGCTCTCCGACTCGCATCACGGGATTGAGAGCGGTCATTGGTTCCTGGAAAATCATGGCGATGCGCGAGCCGCGCAGTTGGCGCATGGAATCGTCCGGCAGAGCGGCCAGATTGCACGCGACACCGTTCTCCGAAAAGGAAATCTCTCCGGAAACCCTTGCCTGGGGCGGCAGCAGGCGCATGATGGCGAGAGAGGTAATCGACTTGCCCGAGCCGGATTCGCCGACTAGCCCGAGGACCTCGCCGGGAGCGATGGAGAAGCTGAGATCGCGGACGGCGGGAAGAACGGGCGAAGCGCCCGTTCCCACACGAGCCGTCTCCAGGCGAATCTTGGCGGGGAAGTCGATGTTCAAGTGGCGGACTTCGAGCAGCGGGGGCACGCGTTCATGTTAGCAGCCTTCAACCCTGCCACCGGCTTAGTTGTGAGTTGCGGACGTCTTTGAATTTTCCCTTTCCAAATGCAAATGCACGAGAATGGTTATCTGATCTCCCGAAGGAGGAACGGATCTGCCGGCTCCGGTATTGGCGGCCACAGGGTAGTAAGGCAGCTCAGTGTACGTCGCGGGCTCGATGAGTGTTCCCGTGCATGCAGCCCCGTGATAGTCCCTGCTGGTGAGGGCAGGGTAATAGGGCATTTGGCATTCCTCATCGAGAACAACGAGGGGCCAATTGCTGTCCTTCAGAGCGCTGAAGAATCCGGGCAAATCATGGCGTTGCACCGTTGCCTGCACTGCCATCTCGCGTGTACGAATCCACTGGGTTGGCGAAGCCGGAAGATTCGATAGGTCGGCAATAAAAGTGACTTCGACGGTCATGGCGTTCACCACGGGTTCGGTAGGGACTGAGCCGGTGTAAGCGTTGTTCCATGCGACGGCAGTTTCGCGTTGCACATGAGCGATGGTCAGGTCACCGGTAAATTCGATTTTGCGGTCTGCAGTTACAACTGCCCTCGTGGATTGGAAACTCATCAGCGTGTATCTCGACAGATTCGCCAGGCCGCCTTTGCGAAAGCTGCCATCAGGGTTGAGTAGGCTCGAATCCTGCCCGGCCGGGTAGATGCTGAGACGGAGCGAGGATTCGGTGGGCTTGTTCTCATTCAAGTTCAGGCTTCCGGCTGCCTTTGCGATGGCGATGTTAAAGTTCCGAGTTGCGTTGTTCGAGGAAACAAGCGACAAGCTGGCAGTGGAGTGAGCGGAGTCAATCTGCCAGTTCGCCTGGCCAAACGACAAGCCAGTAGCAGCGGCCGCGAACGCCGCGGCCAGCGCGAGTTTTGCGACTTTTAAGATCACTTTGCCGCACGCGCGCGGCGGTCTCGTCAGAATGCCGATGGTATCGAGGACGCTCACCGGCATGCGGACGGAGTGGAGGCCGCGCCAACTAACTTAGGTTAGATGCCACGGGCGGGACAAATGTTCGCGATTCGTCAAACACCCGCGGCATGCACTGAGATCTACTGTCCCAGAATCAGCGGCAGGCCGTTCTTGTTGTTGCCGATTACGACAACTTTTGTGTTCGCGCTCTTGGCCAAGTTCTCGGTGGCTTCAATACCCTTCCATTCCAGGAGTTGCGCGCTGATGCCCTGCGCGACGATCTGTTGGAAGTCGCGGACGCCCGCTGCTTCGATGCGCTTGCGCTGCGCTTCCTGGGTCTCCTTCTGCAGGCGGAACTGCATGGCCAGGGCTTCCTGCTCGGCCTGCTGTTTGGCTTCGATGGAAGCTTTGAGCGTGGCGGGCAACTGGATGTCGCGCAGCAGAACGTTCTCCACGACTATTCCGTATTGGCTCAGGTCGGTGACGAGCTTGTCATGGATTTGCTTAGCGACCTCTTCGCGTTCTCCGGTGTACAGAGCGTTGGCGCTGTGCGATGCGGTGGCCTCACGAATCGCGGAGCGCAATGTGGGCTCGATCACTCTCTCCTCGTAGTCGACTCCGGTCCTGTGATAAACCTCAGGCGCGTGGTCGGGATTCAAGTGATAGATGAGCGAGGTGTCCAAGCTCATCATCAGCCCTTCGCTGGAAGGCACACTTGCCGATTCCTTGATGGTCTGTGTCTGGACCGACATTTCATTGTTGGTCTTTAGCGGATTGATGAGATGAATGCCCTCACCGAGCGTTTCGCCCGTAACTTTGCCGAAGAGTGTGAGCACGCCGACGTGGCCGGTGCCTACCCTGGTCACGGAACTGAATAGCAGAATCACAAGTAAAAATGCGGCTAGTCCAAGTCCGATCAGGCGCAGCAGTCCGAAACCGCTGCCCCCGCCACCGTCAATTACTCTGCCCCGAGCTGGATCAAAAATCGTCATTGTAATTTCTCCTTGTACCCCGCGTTCATTCTACGGCAGGCAGAACGCCGCCGTATCTTGACTCCGTTGAGCCCAGGCGAGCAGTCGTGAATCTTCCCAGCCTCCGTTGGCATCTTTTATGACTAGCTATGAGCAAGATTCATATCCCTACTCCGCTGCGGCAATATGTGGGCAAGCAATCCACGGTGGAAGTTAAGGCCGGTACAGTGGGCGAAGCCATGAATGTGTTGGTGGAGCAGCATCCTGAGGTGCGCCGCCATCTCTACACCGATGACGGCAAGCTGCGCGCCTTCGTGAACTTGTACGTGAACGATGAAGATATCCGCTACCTGCAGAAAGAGGCGACCGCGGTGAAGGAAGGTGATAACATTTCCATTGTGCCTTCCATTGCCGGGGGCGCGGCCTGACTGCGGAGTTGCCAGGATTACAGTGTTGAAACCTGCCGCCACAAATCGCTGTTGTATGCGTCCTGCCTGTTGTTAGCGTCGGGACTCCGACGACCTGAATTCTGACCAATTTGAGAAGATTTTCAAGATTTTCACCGAGGACTTTATGGCCACCATTACAGAAATCCCAGAAACCCTAAGCAAGGATGAAATCCTGCGCTACTCGCGCCACCTGATTATGCCGGAAGTCGGCATGGAGGGGCAGCAGAAGTTGAAGGCGGCGCGCGTGCTGTGCATCGGCACGGGAGGGCTGGGTTCGCCGCTGGCTTTGTATCTCACAGCCGCAGGTGTGGGCACGCTGGGCCTGGTGGATTTCGACGTGGTGGATTACACCAACCTGCAGCGGCAGATTATCCATTCGACCGCCGACGTGGGGCGGAAAAAACTGGATTCTGCGGCGGAGAAGCTGAAGGGGATCAATCCGTTTCTGAATCTGCGCACATTCGATACCCGGTTGAGCAGCGAGAATGCGCTCGAACTTTTCCGCGACTTCGACATCGTCGCCGACGGCACGGATAACTTTCCTACGCGTTACTTGGTGAACGATGCTTGCGTCCTTACGGGCAAGCCCAACGTTTACGGCTCGATTTTCCGGTTTGAAGGGCAGGCTAGCGTGTTCGCCACGGAGGATGGGCCGTGCTATCGCTGCCTTTATCCTGAGCCGCCACCGCCCGGGCTGGTTCCATCCTGCGCGGAGGGTGGAGTGCTAGGCATTCTGCCGGGGCTTGTGGGCGTGATGCAGGCCACGGAAGTCATCAAGTTGATCCTCGGAATCGGCGAGCCGCTGATCGGGCGGTTGCTGTTGATTGATGCGCTCGGTATGAAGTTCCGCGAGCTCAAGCTGCGCAAGAATCCCGATTGCCCGGTTTGCGGCACGCATCCGACCGTGACGAAGCTGATAGACTACAACCAATTCTGCGGCATTCGCGGGGAGGAGAAACCGGTGGGAACTGGCGTTCCGGAAATTCAAGTGGAAGAGTTGAAGCGGCGGCTGGATGCGAAAGAAGACATTTTCGTCCTCGATGTGCGCGAGCCGCATGAGTATCAGATCTGCAACATCGGCGGACATCTGATTCCGCTGAACGATCTGCCCAAGCGGGTGAATGAATTGGATTCGAGCCGCGAAATCGTGGTCCACTGCAAGATGGGCGGGCGCAGCGCGAAGGCGGTGGCGTTCCTGCAGCAATCGGGGTTCACCAAGGTGCACAATCTCGCCGGCGGGATTACGGCGTGGGCCGACCGCGTGGATCCTAAAGTGCCGAAGTACTGAAGCAGTGGCCAGCGCCTGAAGGCGAATTTCAGATGGTACCTTTTGCGGCACGCCTGAAGGCGTGCCCTGATACGAACCATCTCTCGGGCCAAAGCTTCGTAGTCCTGATACGAACTTTCCCGGAAAAGCTTTCTGGCCCTGATACGACTTTCCCGGGCCAAAGCTTTGTAGCCCTGATACGAAGCTTCCTGGGCCAAAGCTTCGTATCAGGGTATGGCTTCAGCCATACCGTTCGAAGCCGATCTGAGAGTCGGGCTTTAGCCCCTGCGGTGCCGCGTCGAGCTCAAATCCTGGACGAGCTGAAGAGTAAGGATAATCTTCCGCTGCCTCTACAAGATGCCGCGCCACTGGATTATTACGGATATAGGCGCTGGCTCGCAGAAATGCGTCTGCATCGACAATTCGAATTTCAGAAAATCCCTTTTGCCAAACCGGGGCGCTGAACCCAAGTTCCTTTCCCGCCCGGAATGCGAAGCCACCCTTGATGAATTGCACAGCCCGCTCAATCGTCAACTCGCGTTCAACGGTGAGCAGGACATGGAAGTGATCGGGCATTACCACGAATTCGTGCAGCCGGAATTTTCGCTGGGCGCGATACTCGTACAGCACACGCACGAATAAGCCGGCAGAACGGTCAGACTGAAGAAGATTTCGCTTGCCGCAGATCGACGACGTGACGAAGAAAGTGCGGGCGCCAGCCGTCACGCGCGCTGAATCCGCATGACGCAGTGGAATGGCCATGGCAGCGGCTGAAGCCGGCTCCCTTTTACTCACGCTAGTTTCGGCAAGCCTGAAGGCCTGCCCTGATACGAATCTCTACATCGAACGGGCCTGATTTGATTGTGACGGTTGTCACAGGAAGAGATAAAGTGGTCCTGCGAGGTGCAAGATTGGGAACAGGTAACGTGTCACTGGTACCAAGGCGTGGTGGGCCCCGTCGGTTTACATACAATTGCGTGACAATGCAGCACTGCCCCCAACACACTTCAGTGGCACCTCCACACGAGGTGTTCTCCCCTGCGACTGAGGAGAATGAAAAAATTGGGTGTGCGTCTCGTTATTGCGCACCTGAAGCCGCGGTGGTACTATCCAGCGTTTCAGGAAAGGGGCGCTTCTATGAGGCAATTTGGAGTTGTGGCCCTGTTGTTGTTGAACGCTGCTGGACCTGCGTTCGCTAAGACCCACAAAGACATGTATACGGTGCAGTGCAGCGTGTTGTGGCCTGCGGTGAAAGATACCCTGCGCAACTCGGGGAAATACGGGATCATCGGGATCGATAACACCGAGATGACCGCCTCGTTCAACATCGGCGGGACGCTCGCCGCGAAGCGAACCAACTCCGTGGTGTTGAATACGAAGCCGGACGGCTGCGAGATGCAGGTCCAGTCCGCCTACAGCGGATTTACGAACAACGATGCGGGCGATTTCAAAAAGCGCGTGGATGAATCCCTAGCCAAGTTGCAGGCTGCGCCACCGGCTCCTCCCGCAAAGCCGCAGAGTTCTGACAAATAATGCAGCGTCCACAGCCAATGCGCCTCGCTGTGCTCGGCTGAACGGGCGAGGCGCCCGTTCCCACACGTGCAAGAAAGAACCGGGGAGCACGGTTTGTGCTCCCCGGCGATTCGTTCATAGGCTTGAATCGCTGTTACTTGCTGGAGCCGGGCTGCATTCCCTCGCTGGCTTCACCCAACTCCAGAGAAAGCGTTTTCCCCTGGAAGCGGAGACCGGACAACGAGTCTGGTCCGCTGTCACTTTTGCGGGTGACTGTGGCATCGTAGGGTGCCGGGGCCGCCAGTTCAACCACATGCGCGGAGGTCTTGGCCACGACTTTATTGCCTTTCACGATGCTCAGTTCCACGTTGGGGCCGTTGCCCTGCCACTCGAATTTGTATTCCCCCGGCTTCAACTGGGTTCCATTGACGGTCAAGGGATGGTTGATTTGCAAGGATTTGGCGCCCGCAAAGGCACTCGAGGCCAATAGCAACGCAACTCCGAGCACCAGGACCTTCGATACCGACGCTGTCGCGACCTTCATGACTGCTCCTTATTCTTTCCCGAAATCACGTCGGGAAACGGTTGGGGCGGCCCGGTTCATGACTTCCGCGAGAAAACCATTGCGTTTTGCCGCGAATCGCCTACAATGCATCCGCTGGGGTTCAGCCGATAAGCCGCCAGGCCTGTCGTGCTGTGCACGGGGGTTTTCTCACCTGGGCCGCCAAACCGAGAGTGAGAGAATCCCCTAAACCCCGCAGAAATTCTGTTCTGAAAAAGTCCGGCTTCACCTCTGCGCCGGCAGTTTCCTTCCCTGACTACTACGGACTTTGTTCAACGAAAGTTCCGCAGATCGTGTGCAATTTTTTCTGTAATTTCCCACACGTGTATGGACGAGCCTTCTGCGTTTCTGGTAGCAAGAAGCACCAGCAAATTCATCGTCAAGAAATAATATTGATTAATAATTTTAGGAGGCAGAAGGAATGGTTAATCTGAAAGAAAGCAGGAAACTACCCTAGAGCAGTCTGCTTAATCTTTACTGGCAGCAGAATCAGTATGCTTAGGCGATCAGTACAGCCGCGGCAGACTACTAATCTGCGTCGCCATGCTGCCGGCTGACCGACCAGATGTTCGCCTGATCTTTCTCGAACGGGTAGACGTGCACCATCCAGTTGAAGATTACGGGATGGAAAGTTCCTCCTGCTGCCACGCAGGCTTCCTGCGTGGTGATCGATCCCCTTAAGCCGAACTGCGGATGCGGCAACAACCCTTCGCCGCGGCGATCCGGAGGCGGGGAGCAGAAATTAACGTGCTCATGCCATTGCGCGATGCTGAGCGGGATGCGCTCGTCGAGTTCCTCTTCGTCCAGGCGCTTGGGCGCGGTGTACATTACGCCGATCAGCTTGTAATCATCGCCGTGCTTTTCATAGAGCAGTGACGTCGGATGCTCGGGATTGAAATGAACAAACGCCTCTCTCGCGTAGCCGTAGCTGGTGAAGTGATACATCTTCTGCGGAACTTCGGGATGGAAAATCTTGAAGCCATCAGCGAGCGCTGTGTGGTAGTCGAGATATTTTTCTGAAGCCTTGCGCGCTGCGTTGACGACCTGCTCCGCTCGCGCGGCATCGCCCGGCTTCGCCGGGCGGAGCGCCGTCATCTTCATGTGCGGGCCCATATCCATGTGGCCTTCCATGGAATGCATAGCGTGGGCGCTGGCGTCTTTTTCCGCATCTTTATCGGCGGATATGGACGCGTCTTTCATTTGCATGCCCGACATGTTATGGCCTGACATGTCCATGCCTGGCATGCTCTGCTGGCTGCCGCTTGCGGCGGGTTGTTGCTGGCCCCACGTGATGCTGGCTAGGAAGAAAAGCGAAATCAAAACGACGATTCGGTTGCGCATGCAAAAACTCCCCACACTCAATTGTAATAACACTGGCGGAGGAAGGTTGTTTCCGCAAGCGTGCGGAGGTTACCGGAGATTACAGAGGTAATCGCCGAGAGTGAGGTCTCTGTGAGAGGGGACTCTGTTCCTTTTTCGAATGATGCGGCTTTTCCCGGGCTTGTTTCGATTGTGTGGTGACGTAACTTTGATTGTGTAAAAAGCGAGAGGGTGTAAGTTGGCTTTGGCCTAGCAAGCTAAAGCCTTTCCGAAAGGAGACCTACACCCATGGCGAAGATAATCCCAATCACGGAGCATTACCAACATTTTCTGGCGGAGATGAAAGAGAGTTTCTGGGGCGATGTGTACGGCGAGACGAAACGGCTGTGGAAAGAGCGTTTGGAGGCGGATTCGCGGCGGGAGCGGGACCGGTATGCGGTGCGCGAAGTGTATCAGCGGCGGAGCAGCCGGCGGCAGCCCTATCGCAATGGCTACTACGAACGGGATTTCGTGACTCGGTTGGGGACGATCCGGCTGCGGGTGGCGCGCACCCGCGGGAAGAGTTTTCTGCCGCGTGGGCTAGAACCTTTTCAGCGGCGCGCCGAAGATGTGTCGATGCTGATTCGGGAGGCGTTTCTGCGCGGCCTCTCGACGCGGCAAGTGGGGCGGGTGGTGGCCACGGTGAGCGAAGAAGTGGTGAGCCCGCAGACGGTGTCGAAGCTGACGCGGGATCTGGACGAGGTGGTGCGCCAGTTTCACCAGGCGCGGTTAGAAGACAACTACGCGTATCTGTTTTTGGACGGAGTGAGCTTGCGGGTGCGGCGTCCGGCGGGGCGCAAGCGGGTGCAGATGCTGGTGGCCTACGGAGTGCGGCGCGACGGCACGCGCCATCTGCTGGCGTTCTTGCGGAGTCAGGGCGAAAGCCAGGCGGACTGGGAAGGGCTGCTGCAGGATATGTATCGGCGCGGACTGGAGGGCAAGGCGCTGGGTCTGATCGTCACCGACGGCTGCGCCGGCCTGGCGGCGGCGATTCGCACGGTGTATCCGCGCGTGCGGCATCAGCGTTGCTGGGCGCACAAGATGCGCAACATTTTGGAGAAAGTGAAGAAGGCCGATTTCGACGCGGTGAAACAGGACGCGCAAGCCATCTACCAAGCCGAAAGCCGTGCCCATGCCGAGGCCGCTTTTCGCGCCTTCCGCGCCCGCTGGCGGGGAAACTACGGTCCCATGGTGCGCCAACTGGAGTGCGATCTGCCGGAGCTGCTTTCGGTGTTCGCTTTCCCCGCGCACCTGCGTAAGAAGCTGCGCACCACTAACGTGATTGAACGCTGCTTCGTGGAAGTGCGCCGCCGCACCCGGCCCATGGTTTGTTTTGTGAATGTAGCTAGTGTCAACCGCATCCTCTACTCCATCTTCCAGAGATTCAACCTGGAATGGAAAACCCGCACCCTCAACCTATTTACACAGGCAGCTTGACATCACCGATTGTGTGGATGCATTGACCGATTTCCACATGGCACGCTAGAATAGTTGAGTTTGCCTGTACTCGCCGACCCGTTCTGGGGACGCCTGCCCTGGCTGCCGAAGCGCCGTGGCGGAAAACACAGCAAGCACAGGAAGTTCAGTCGGCACTAGGGTTGCGCCCGTGTGCGCAGGATTACGTTTGATGCTGACTTTCACGATATTTTGACGGAGGCAGACGTATGTACGCGGTTATCCGCGCCGGTGGAAAGCAGTACCGGGTGGCGCCCGGAGATGTGATTCGAGTGGAGAAGCTGGCCACAGGCACCGATGGCCACTATGAATTCCCTGAAATCCTGGCCGTGTCGAGTGGAGAAGGCCAGATCGGGAAACCGCAGGCGGGAGCGCGGGTGGTCGGCGAGTTGATTGAAGAGGGCCGCGGCACAAAGATCCTGGTCTTCCACTACAAGCGCAAGAAGCAGTATAAGAAGCTGCGCGGGCACCGGCAGTCCTTCACCGCGGTGCGTATCACAGAGATCGCATTTGACGGGCAGAGCTTCAAGGCTCCGGAGTTGCCGAAGAAGGAAGCGAAGGTGAAGAAGGCTGCGGTTGCGGAGCATGAGTCTGAAGGCGAGACCGCTGTGAAGCATGCCAAGAAGAAAGCTGCACCGAAGAAAGCGGCTAAGAAGACTGCAGCAAAGAAGAAATAGGCTGCGAGGACGAGACGCCCTCGCGACTGCCGGCGGGACGCCGGCGCTACCACTTAAGGTGATCTATGGCGCATAAAAAAGGACAAGGTACTTCACGCAACGGGCGTGACTCGAACGCGCAGCGGCTGGGATTCAAGGCATTCGGCGGGCAGATCGTGCCCGGCGGGACCATCATCGTGCGACAGCGCGGCACGCGTGTGAAGCCAGGGCTGAACGTGGGCCGCGGCAAAGACGATACTCTGTTTGCCAAGATCACCGGACGCATCAAGTTCTTGAACAAGGGCTCGATGGGCAAGTTCGTGATGATCGAGCCGATGGAAGTTGCGGAGTAGACCAGACCGCTCGCGGTAAATTCAATCGCGTCGATGTCCGCCGCCCACCTACTGACGGATATCGAGCGCAATCCAGATGGGCTCGTGCTCGAAAAGTACGGGCAACTCAACCCGCACATACACGCTCCGGGAGCGAATCTGGTAGTCCTTGCCGGTGAGCACCGTCGGAACGGAGAGCATGCACTGGTCGCCCAGACCAATCTTGTCTTTGAATGAGCCTGCCACCATGTTGCAGATTTCACCGATGGCGTCGCATTTCTGGGCTGCCGCCTTGTCTGGGGAGATTCCGAGCATTTGAGCAGCGATCCGCGTAGCCGAATCCATGCTGCAGCGCATGCTAAGTGTGGCGCTGAGGGGACCGGCAATTCCGACCATGCCCGTGACCTCAGCCAGAACCAGGTGGTCGCCGGTTTCCGGCGTAAGGATCATGGCTCCGACCATCATAAAGAAGACCTCCACGACCGTGTCGCGGAGAATGGCCGGCCACGCGTTTCGCGGAGAAACGGCGCTTACCGAATGCGTTTTTGGCGTTGTAGTCATCACCGAAGCAGGGAGTGCCCCTATGAACATCATCGGCGGATTGCGGTGCGAGGTTGAGGCAGCGTTCTTAGGATTCTCAAATGCCGGGATTGGTTGATGCAGTTTCCAGACGGACATCCGCCTGCGCCGGGTGAGCGGGCGTAACCGATATACTCAAGGTTCCACTTTAGCGGAGTTTTTTTCGCTGAGATTGCAAGTCAAACTAATGTTCATTGATGAAGCGAAAATTCGGGTGAAGGCGGGCGACGGCGGCAATGGCTGCATGGCCTTTCGCCGCGAAAAATATGTTCCGCGGGGCGGGCCTTCGGGCGGCGATGGCGGCAAGGGCGGAGACGTGATCATGGAATCCAGTGAGCGGCACAATACCCTGGTTCATTTCCGTTTCAATCCTGAATATAAGGCGGAGCGCGGACGCCACGGCGAAGGGTCCAACAAAACGGGACGGGAGGGGGCCGACGTTGTTCTGAAGGTTCCGGTGGGAACGATTGTGTACGACGAGGAAACGGGCGAGAAGGTGTTTGATTTCTCGGCGGCCGATCAACGAATGGTGATTGCCAGAGGCGGGCGGGGTGGGCGCGGCAACGCGCGCTTCGCCACGTCGGTGCACCAGGCTCCCCGTGAGCACGAACCGGGCCGGCCCGGCGAGGAACATACTTACCGCCTGGAATTGAAACTACTGGCAGACGTTGGTCTGGTCGGCTATCCGAACGTCGGGAAGTCGACGTTGATCTCGCGCATCTCAGAGGCGCGGCCGAAAATCGCAGACTATCCTTTCACCACACTGGAGCCGAATCTTGGCGTGGTTGCGGCCGGCGACGCGAGGAATGAAATCAGCTTTGTGGTTGCCGATATTCCTGGCTTGATCGAGGGCGCGCACAAAGGCTCAGGCCTGGGCACGCAATTCTTGCGGCACATCGAGCGTACGCGACTGCTGGTTCACCTGGTGGATGTGTCGGACGCCAGCGGCCGAACTGACGTCGCAAAAGATGTAGAAGTGATCCTCACTGAGTTGGCCAGCTTCGGCGCTGGCCTGGAAGAAAAGCCGATGATCATGGCCGCGTCGAAGATCGATGTGGCCAACAAAGATAAAGTTGCGGCGCTCAAGCGTTACTGCAAGAAGCACAAGCTGAAGCTCTACGAGATTTCGGCCGTGACCGGCAAAGGCATTGAGGAACTGAAGTTCGCTATGGCCAAGGAAGTGGAGGCTCTGCGTGAGCAGGCGCTGCAAGCGAGTACCTAGTACCGAGAAATGCTGTTTTACTTGGTACTAGGTACTAGGTACTAGGTACTGTCTTACGCCCGCGGCAGTTGCGACCCGTGCTGGAAGTGGTATTGAAGAATCTTTGCGGCCAGAGCAGGAGGCATTTCTTCTCCAGACGGATGCACGGTGCGCACTACCTCCCCGCGGCAAACTACCTCGGTTGGCGAGAGCCCGGCAATCTCCGCCGGCAGCACCAGGTTAATTTCCAGCACGACATTAGGCTGCAAGATGTCCTCCGCCTGAAATAGCAAGCCGGAGCGGCTGATGTTTTTCGTCTCCCCATCGTGCCACTGTTTTTCATCGAGACGGCGGTATTTCAAGGGCAGGTGAAGTTGAAAGCGTTGGGCGCGCGATGAAGGCAATGGTTGCTGGCCGTGCGTTGCGGCGGCGTGAGCAGTCCGAACTGACATGGCATCCTCCCGAGGAAATGGGGTTGAATCGAGCACTTCGCGAACCTTGCTTTTCAGGTCGCGGAGGGTAAAGGGCTTCTGGAGCAGGCGCACACCCGCGTCCAGCGTGCCATTGCGCCCGATTACATTCTCGGTGTAACCGGACATATAAAGTACTTTCACGTTGGGCCGAATTTCCGAAATGCGCTGCGCCAGTTCGCGGCCGTTCATACCGGGCATGATCACGTCGGTCAGAAGCAAATGAATTACGCCTTCATGAGCGACTGCGATCTGCACCGCGACCGCGCCGTCGGCGGCTTCGATCACCCGGTAACCTTGCTTCTCGAGGAATTGCCGGGCAAGATAACGCAGGTTGGCTTCGTCCTCGACGAGCAGAATGGTTTCCGTCCCCGGCTCGGCGGCGGCGGATTCCGCGGGAACGGAGACTTGCGCGGGACTCTCGACGGTCGCCGCGACGCGGGGCAAATAAATCTTGAACGTCGTGCCTTTGCCGGCCTCGCTGTAAACCCAGATGTAGCCGCCGCTCTGCTTCACGATGCCGTAAACGGTGGAAAGCCCGAGCCCCGTTCCCTTGGATCCCTTCGTGGTAAAGAAAGGTTCGAAGATGTGCGACTGGGTTTCCGAATCCATGCCGGCGCCAGTGTCGCTGATGGCGAGCATCACGTAGTTTCCCGGTTTCAGAGACGGATGAAAGCGCGCGGATTCCTCGTCGAGCGAGACGTTGGAAGTTTCGATCGTCAACTTGCCTCCCGACGGCATCGCGTCGCGTGCGTTCACGGCGAGATTCATGATGACTTGCTCAATTTGGCCCGCATCGGCGCGAACCGCGCCCAGGCCAGCGGCGGGAACCATTACCAGATCGATGTCCTCGCCGATCACGCGGGTGAGCATCTTCATGTTTTCTGTGACCACGCCATTCAGGTCAAGAATCTTCGGCGCCAGCATTTGCTTTCGGCTGAAGGCGAGGAGCTGGCGCGTAAGTGAGGTGGCTCGACCCGCCGCGCCGGAAATTTCCTGCGCCGGGCCGCGCAGGGCGGGTTCCGGACCGACGCGGTCGAGCAGAAACTCCGAGTATCCTGAGATCACCATGAGCAGGTTGTTGAAGTCGTGCGCGATGCCGCCGGCAAGCCTCCCGACCGCCTCCATTTTTTGTGACTGCCGGAGTTGCTGCTCCAGGGCGCGGCGTTCGGTCACATCCTCGGCAAACAGTTCGAAAGTTTTTCCTTTGTCGCCGTTGGAAACTGCGCGGCCGGAAACGCGAACCACTGTGGCAGTGCCGTCTTTCCGCAGCCACTCTGCAACCAGACCGTTGAAGGGCGTTGCAGAGCGCAGATGGTCGGCTAACTCGAACCACTGCTGCGCATCGGCGTACAGTCCGCCGAGATGTTTTCCCGCCAGGTCCCTGGCTGCCGAATATCCCAGCATCGCCAGCAGCGCCGGATTCGCATCCAACAGTTGGCCCGCGGAATCGCAGCGGCAAATGCCGTAGGGGGCGTTGGTTACCAGCGACCGGAAATTCTTTTCAGAGCGCCGCAATCCCTCCTGGGCCGCTCGCAGGGCGGCATTGAACCAGCAGATCAGAAGCGCCAATACGATGAACAGCGTCAGGCGAATCATCGTCAACCGGTATTGCGCCGGCGTATGTTCTCCGGTGAACGAAAAATACGCGCTCACGGTGAGCGCGAACGAAGTCGCGACCAGGCCCGGCTTCCAACCGCCGTACCAGGCACTCACCATTACCGCGACGGCAAATACCGCCAGGCGGCTTTCTGTAATGTTCGGAAGCAGCAGCGCGGGGATCAACGCCAACGTTGTGCTGAGAACGGCGACTCCGTAGCGGAGTATGGGAGCGCGGGCGGGTTGGATGCGAAGTAGGGGGAGGGTTACCCGCATGGACCCTATGGTAGAGCCTGGTTTTGAAACACGCGAGATTACAGGAGTTCACTCCAGATTCCCGGGACGAGGTTTTTTCTCATCATGCGGATGTGGCAAACAGACCACGCAAACCATGAACGATTGGCCAATGCCCTGGACCTTCTTCTCACTGGGCATCGCAGCGATGAGCCTGCCGGCAGGTTTAGCTTGCCAACCGGGCATGCAAACGAAGAAACTAACGGCGCATGAATATTGGACTGTTTGGCGGCACCTTCGACCCCATTCACCGCGGACACCTGGCGCTGGCGCGCGCCGCGCGGGAGCGCTGCAATCTTTCGCGCATCCTCTTCGTACCAGCCGACGTTCCGCCGCATAAGCAGCGCCAGCCTCTGTCGGCTTTTGCGCATCGCTACGCGATGATCGCTCTGGCCAACGCGCAAGAAAAAGATTTTGTGCCCTCGCTGCTGGAAGCGCCCGAGGACTTTGACGCAAGTGCCTCAGGCAAGGCCAAGCGCGTGGCAAAACCCAACTACACCATCGATACCGTCAAGCGGCTGAAGCAGTCGTTCAAGAAAGCGGACCGGCTCTTCCTGCTCATCGGCATTGATGCCTTTGACGAAATCGCGAAGTGGCATCAGGCCGAGAATCTGTTTCGCGAGTGCGAATTCGTGGTGGCCAGCAGGCCCGGGTATTCGCTCGCCGATGTAGCCAATGCGCTGCCCGAGAGCCTGCGCCCGCGGCAGGAAGTAACAAAGCCATTTCACAAGCAAGCTGCTACGGGAGACTTGGTGCTGAAGGGAGTGACGGTCCATTTGCTCGATGAGGTCTATCAGCCGATTTCCTCGACGACTATCCGCGAGGCTGCGGCCGCCGGCAAACCGCTGGGCCGCTTTCTGGAGCCTGCGGTCGCGGACTACGTCAAAAAAGTTGGACTGTATAAAGGTCGTTAGTCGTTGGTCGTTCGCCAAGCATTTCGACGCAGGCTGCCTCCATTGACCCTAGAAAACGCTGGGAAGCTCGGTCGTTTACAATGGAAGCTCTGCCCGGGTTGGGCCAACGACTAACGACCAACGACCAACGACGACCTTCCGAATGAAAAAAAGCGATTTGAAGCGACAGGTAACGGCGGCCATTCAAGCCTGCCTCGACAAAAAAGCTGAAGAACTTTCTATCCTGGAAATGGAGAAGGGGTCGGGAGCATTTACCGACTACTTCGTGTTGTGCAGCGGCACCAATCCCCGGCAGGTTCAGGCCATCGCGGACGAAGTTGAGCTGCGCCTGAAGACGGCGGGCGTACGTCCGGCACACGTCGAGGGGTACAAGCAGGGCGAGTGGATCCTCGTCGATTATGTGGATTTTGTGGTTCACGTTTTCTCCGAGAAGGCGCGGAAGTTTTACGATTTGGAGCGCCTGTGGAAGACCGCCAAGCGGCTTGAACCTTCGGAGTTGAAGCCGCAGGCACGGGCAAAGATCGCGGCGAAGACAAGGGCAATGCCGCACAAGCGAACTTCCGCCGCCGCTGCCCGCCACAAGACCGAGTAGCGTCGTGCTCCAGCGGTGAGTGCTGCCCTTTGTCCTTCGTGACTATGACCACTCCTTCAAAACCGGGAACTGGATCTGAACCGAACTGGGGAAATTCTTACCGCTTGGTCGCAGCTGACAAGTGGAAGGCGAAGTCCGCGGCCATGGGCAAAGCCGTGACGGAAGCCCTGGTGGAATATGCACAGCCAAAGCCCGGCATGCAGGTTTTGGACTTGGCCAGCGGCACGGGTGAACCCGCCATTACGTTGGCGATGCGAGTTGGAGCGCAGGGGCGGGTTACAGCTCTCGACTTGAGCGCTGACCTGCTTGAAATCGCAAACGGACGGGCGCGGGAACGGGGCCTCGAAAATTTCTTAACGCAGCGAGCCGACGCGCACGCGCTGCCGTTCGCCGACAACAGTTTTGATGTGGCCACTTGCCGCTTTGGCGTGATGTTCTTCCGCGACGTGGCTCTTGCCCTGCGCGAACTGCATCGTGTTCTGCGCCCGGGGGCACGCTCCTGTTTCCTGGCTTGGGGACCGTTCGAGCAGCCGTATTGGCAAACCAGCATGGGAGTGGTGCACCGGCATGTTGGTGGGCCGCTGCTGGAGCCGAACGGCCCGAATCCGTTTCGCTTTGCGCAGCCCGGGAGTCTTTCTTCCGAGCTGCAGAGCGCCGCTTTTCGCGAGGTCGAAGAAGAAACCAAGACGGTGCCCTGGACCTGGCCCGGCACGCCCGAAGAGGCGTGGGAGCAGGCCCGGGCTGTGTCGGTGCCGTTTCGTCCCATGCTGGACCGTGTGCCGGCCGGCATGTGGCCGCAGATTCACGAAGAGGTGCGCACGGCGATCAGCAAGTATATTCAAGGTGAGAGCATCGCTTTCGGGGCGTCAGTGGTGCTTGCCTCAGGAAGCAAGTGACGTCTATTGCCTGCTGTGAAGATCAAAATCGCGTGGATCGGGAAGACGAAAGAGCCGGCAATTTCAGTCGCTGGCTGACGAGTATCTGAAACGCATCTCTCGTTATGCGCAAATAGAAGGATTGGCCCTGCGGGATGAAGGTGCGCTGCTGCAAATGTGCGGGCGCGGCGGGCCGGCCAAAGGAAACAAGACAACGAGTACCGGGAAGTCTACGCTGGTGCTGATGGATTCGCGTGGGAAGCAGTTCTCGTCAGAAGAGTTCGCAAAGTTTCTGGGGGACTATCAGGATCACAATCCGCTGCCGCTGGTTTTTGCGATCGGTCCGGCAGACGGATTTAGTGAAGCGGCCCGCGGCGTGGCGCAACATACGATTTCACTGGGCAGGATGACTCTGGCACACGAACTGGCTCGCGTGGTTTTACTGGAGCAAGTCTACCGTGCGTTCACGATTTTGAAGGGTCATCCTTATCATTCCGGGCACTGAAATGACACTGGCCGCGGTATGCACCTTCGTGCATTTTCAAGCTGTCCACCCGCCTGAATTTGTTTTAAGGTAGAGCTTCGTATCGATACTATTGGCGTCCTGATTGGAGACTCGAGTCATGCGAGATGTGATGGAACTGTTGCGAGTGAAAGAACAAGAACTGTTGAAGGTGAAGCGGCAAGTCGAGGCGCTGCGGATTGCGGCGCCGCTCTTAGCCGGGGATCAGGATCAGGCTCCGCCTTCGAACGGCGGCGGAGTCGTCAAAGAAGCAAACCGCTTCGCGTAGTCTCGCAACTGCCTGCAGGGCTGTTCGAATCGAGCAGAAGCGGTGATTGCATCTCAGCCGGCTTAGTGCGTCACATCCTTGATGTGCGTACCGATATACCAGGTGTTCCCGAACGGATCCGTTACTCCAGCAGTGCGATCGCCATAAGGTTGGTCCGCCGGTTCCTGAATCGACTTCGCACCCGCCGCCAATGCCCGCCGATAAACCGCGTCGCAGTCCGGCACATACATATAGAACATAGTTGGCATCGGCCCATACTTGGTGTGCGCGCCGTAGGGTTCGCCCATCTCCACCACGGAATCGCCCACACGAATTTCCGCATGGTGCACCACGCCGTCGGGCGATGCGTACTTCCCCAGTTCCTGCCCACCAAACGCGCGTTTCAGGAAAGTGATCACAGGCTCGGCGCGCAGCGGGAGCAGATACGCATTCACGTTGTTCAACCCCTTGGCAATGTAGCTCTCTCCCTTATGCGTCGCGATGTACCAGATATTTCCCGCAGGATCTTTCACGCTGCCTGAGCGCTCGCCGTACTCCTGGTCTCGCGGCTCGTCGATCAAGGTCGCTCCCGCGGCCAGAGCTTTCTCGAAGACCGCATCCGCATCTTCCACATAAATGTGCAGTGCATGAGTTTTCGGTGTGCCCCGGAACTCGCGACCCGGAATGCCTCCGCCCACCATCAGCATCGAGTCGCCAATCCGCACCTCGCCGTGAAGCCCGCCCGCAGGTGCCACGGTGCGGAACGTCTCCTCACCCCCGAACGCTTCTTTTGTGAACTCCAGCAACGCAGGCCCGTCCTCGGCGACCAGATATGGCGTCACCGTGTGGAAGCCGCGGGGAATTGGATCGACCGCGGGCTTCTTGCTCGCAGTATTTTTCGTCGTCGCATTCATCCGCCGGTGCATCTCCTCGACCGGCATTTCTTCCGTCATCGTGGATACACTCCACAGGTATCCGAAGGGATCCTGCAGCGTTCCTTCGCGATGCCCGTAAAATTGATTGGCGATCGGAACCACGGTCTTGGCCCCGGCGCCGATCGCATGGGCGAAGAATTTGTCCACGTCTGGAACATCTAGCGACATCATCACTGGGGAATTTCCCAGAGTCTCCGGACTGAACCGGCCTCCCTCCGGCCATTCCTCCGTCAGGAAGATCACCGAGTCGCCAATCTTGATTTCAGCGTGCGGGATCCCGCTTTCGAGTTCGAACCGGAATGTTTCCTTCGCGCCGAATGCCTGCTTGTAGAACGCAATGGCCTTGGCGGCGTCTTTGAAAGTTAATCTTGGGCTTGCGCTCACGTGAACGGCTGCAACGGGTTCGGCAACGGTGCTCATGGTTTTTCTCCCTTCCATTAATTCGGACTTAAGTCTTTGCTTGAATTCTTCGCGCGGCAGGTCGCGCAAGTAAGCCGCCACGCGCACCAGCGGCTCGACGGCTGCATCTACCTTTGGAGGCTTGCCGTCCGACTCCGCCAGCGAAGCCTCTACGGCGCGGTTCAGTTGCTCGATCTGCTTGGCGTCGTTATTTCGCGGATCGTTTTTCCCTTGCCCCAGAGAGCGCTTAGGCATCGGCACCCTCCATGCGCGCCCGCAGGCTGCTCAATGCGCGGAATTGCAACTGCTTCACTGCGCCTTCGGTCTTGCGAATCTCCCGCGCCACTTCCTTAATGCTTTTCTGCTCCACGAATCGCAACACCACTACGCGCCGCTGCTCCGCCGGCAAGGTCTCGACCAGGCGAAACAAAGTGGCTCGCCGCTCCACTTCTTCGTATTCCACACTCTTTGCTGCTGCGGACTCCAGCAACTCCGGTTCGTCCGCCACCTGTTCCCGGCTAGTACGCTGCCAGCGGTCCGAAATTAAATTCGCGGCAATCCGATAGAGCCATGCCGCAAACGGAATCCCCCGCCACTCGAAGCGCTTCAAGTTGGCCAGCGCATGATGAAATACCTCGGAGGTCAAATCCTCAGTTTCCGTGCGATTTTCCACCCGCCGCACCACGTACGCGTACACGCGCTCGAAATTGTTCTCATAAAGCTCGGCGAAGCGCGCAGGGTCCTTCTGCGCCGCCTCGATCAGAAGCCGCTCGTCCGCTTGGCGTTCTTTGTTCTGAGCCGTCAGAACCTTCAACGGATTCTCCGCGCGGAGTAGTGTTACACAGGGATAACGGGTGAAAGTGGAAAAAGGTTACGGATGAAAATCGAGCCTACGCCGGAACTGAATTGTCGGCGTAGTACAAATCCTCGATAGCCTTGTGCACCTGCCCCGACACCGCTTCCAAATCCCGCATCTTCAGTCCCACGGTCGAGATCGGCTTGCCCACGCGCATCTCCAGCGGACGGCATTTGATGTGGTAGGTGTTCATCGGCAGCAGTTCGTAGGTCCCCACCAGCGCGATTGGCACAATATCCACCTGCGCTTTGATGGCGAGAAAAAAAGCTCCCGGCAGAAAGGGTTTGATCTCGCCGTCGGGAGTGCGTCCGCCCTCGGGATAGATAACGAGCGGCATGCCGCCCTTCAGACTTTTCACCGCCGAACGGATAGCCGCAATCGAATTGGTCGGCTTCTGCTGGTCGATGCAGACCTGTCCCGAACGCTTCAGTTGCCAGCCCACAATTGGGTAGGACAACAATTCTTTCTTGAAGACGATGCGGAATTGAAAGGGAAGGTGAACGTAGAGGACCGGAATGTCGAAGGCTGAGGCGTGATTCACCGCGTAGACGTGGGGTTTCGAAATATCGATCTTGTCGAGGCCCGTGACCTTCACCGGGGAGAAGATCGTCTTCATAATGAGCCATGACCAGGATCGCGAAAACCAATGCAGACGGCGGCCGGTTTTGTCGAATAGTCCGCCGGGGAGCGCCAGCAGTCCCAGAACCAGGGTGTAGAACCAGATCAGGGGATCAAGAATCAGATACGATCGCAGCCGGCTCAACCAGCCGTAGTGCCCCCCAGGAATTGCGTGCGGACTCTGGCGCGGCTCAGCCTTCGGCGCTGCCTGTGCGCCGCTTTCTACTTCCACGGATGATGACGAATTCACTTCCTGCACACTTCCATTCTAGGGCAAAACCGTTCGCGGGCGCAGTTTCAGAGTTCAGCCCCAACGCTGCGCATTACCTCGCCCACCAGATAAATCGAGCCGGTGATTACAACAACTGTCCCCGGCTTGGCGATCACTCGAGCCCGTTTCACGGCGCAGTGCGCATCTTCCACCGCTTCAATCTCAACGCCGGTGCGGGCGGCCGCCTGCTGAATCTCGTCCGGCGATGCCGCCCGCGGATTTTGCGGCTGGGTCGCGATCACTCGCTCCGCCAGCGGGAACAGGATCTCCGTCATCTCTGAAATTGCCTTATCCCGCATGGCGCCGAAAACAAAAATCAGTGGGCGGTCTTCATACCGCTCCGAAAGGGCCGAACGCAAAGCCCACGCGCCCGCGGGATTGTGCGCCACATCGATGACCATCTCAGGCCAGCCGGGCCGCGCCGCGATGACCTGAAACCGCCCCGGCCAGTGGGTCTCGCGAATTCCACGCTCGATGCTCTTCGCAGTGATGCCCCTGAACCCCTGCTCATTCAACTCAACTGCCGTCGCGACCGCCAAAGCTACATTGCGCAACTGATGGCGGCCGACGAGCGGCGTCTCCACGAGAATCTGCTCTCCCACGGCTTCCAACGTATAACGATAGATGTATTCCTTTGCGCTCTCTGCGTCTTCCTTGGCGACCTTTGCGGTTAAGAGCTTTTGGCTTTCCTCGGTACTCGGTACTCGGTACTCGGTACTAATGAGAGGCGGCACATAAGGAACCGCATTCACCGCCCGCGCCCCCAGTTCCAGGATCGTATTCCCAATCACGTCATTGGCCTCAGGCTGTTGCGGCAGCGTGACCACCGCTCCGCCCGGACGAATAATCCCCACCTTCTCGCGCGCAATCTCGCCCACCGTATTTCCAAGAAATTTCTGATGATCCAGAGAAATGTCGGTAATCACGCTAACGAGCGGGTCAACCACATTCGTCGCATCCAGGCGGCCTCCCATGCCAACTTCAAGCACTGCGAGGTCTAACTTCTCCCGCGCGAAATGCTCGAACGCGATTGCAGTCATCATTTCAAAAAAGCTGGGATGCCACGGCAGCTCGGCTCGGCCCACCAGCTTTTCCGCAACTCGATCAACCTTGGTGTGCAGCGATGCAAAATCGTCGTCGCTGATCTCGATGCCGTTCACCCGAATCCGCTCATTGATCCGCACCAGGTGCGGCGAGGTGTACAACCCCGTTTTCAACCCCGATGCCCGCAGGATGGAAGCCAGGGTCGCGGCAGTTGAACCTTTGCCGTTCGTCCCTGCGACCAGCACGCTCGGAAAACGGCGCTCAGGATGATCGAGCGCCCGCAAGAGCACCCGCATGTGCGCGAGATCGAACTTGTGCGACGGAGTTTGGGCCAGTTCGTGGCCTAGCGCGAACATTCGTGCCACTGCGGTTTCGTAGGAAGTGAGAATAGCCATCAGCCGTCAGCGGTCAGCCATCAGCCGTCAGTTATCAGCTTGTCGCATCAGATTACCAGCCTAAGAACTGGAGGAAAAAGGCAGGAATCGCCAGAGCGATAAAAACCGCTGAACCGCCGCTGGGATTGGTCTAGCTGACGGCTGATGGCTGATGGCTGACAGCTGTACTCATAAAATCCAGCGCCCGAGCGATGTATGGCTTGAGTTCTTTCCGATGCACCACCGCATCCAGCATTCCATGCTCCAGCAAAAACTCGCTGCGCTGAAATCCCGCCGGCAGTTTCTGGCGGATCGTCTGCTCGATGACCCGCGGCCCGGCAAACCCAATCAGAGCGCCGGGTTCGGCAATATTCAAATCGCCCAGCATGGCAAATGATGCCGTCACTCCGCCAGTGGTCGGGTCGGTCAACAAAGAAATATAAGGGACCTTCGCCTTATCCAATTTCGCGAGCGCCGCCGATATCTTGGCAAGCTGCATGAGGCTGATTACGCCCTCCATCATCCGCGCCCCGCCCGAAGCCGACACAATAATCAGCGGCGTCTTCGAATCCACCGCGCGTTCGACCGCCCGCGTGATCATCTCGCCTACCACTGCTCCCATGCTGCCGCCGATGAAGGCATATTCCATTACGCTGGCGATCACAGGCCGGCCGAGCAGTTTGCCCTGCGCGTTGATTACGGCATCTTTCAATCCCGTATCGTGTTCCGCCTGCCGCAACCGGGACGAGTACGCCTTCAAATCTACAAACTTGAGAGGGTCGGTCGACGAGAGATTCCCATCAAACGTTTCGTATTGATTCTCATCCAGCAGCAGCGCCAGCCGCGTGCGGGCATCGATGCGAAAGTGCTTTTCGCACTTCGGGCACACGTTCAAATTCTCTTCCAGATCTTTTTTCCAGATGATCTGCCGGCAGCTCTCACACTTCACCCACAAGCCCTCAGTGCGGACCGTCTTCTTCCCCGAATTGTCCAGGTCCCCGGATTCGCGCTTGAACCAAGCCATAGGAATTTAGCGATTGGGCGATTGTGTGATTTGGCGATTGAAAAACCAAAATCGCCCAATCACCCGATCGCACAATCGCTCAATCTAGTATTCGATGCCTCTCTGCGCCATCACGCCCTTTTCGTACGCGTGCTTCACTTGGCGCATCTCCGTCACCGTGTCGGCGGCCTCGACAATTGTGGGGTGTGCGTTCCTTCCCGTCAAGATGACGTGCACCATTTCCGGTTTCCTCTTCAGGCTCTCCACCACCTTGGCCGGGTCGAGCATGCCGTAGCTGATCGCATAGTTGATCTCATCCAGCACCACCAGATCCCACTCGCCCGATTGGATCGCTTTCTCGCCCTGCGCCCACGCTTCTTCCACCATCTTCACATCTTCCGGGTCGGGTTTCTCGGCGCCTACCTTCACAAATCCCCGCCCCATCTGCTTCATCACAAATTTGTCGCCGAAAGCTTTGACTGCATCCAGTTCTCCGTAGTGCCATGAGCCTTTCAGGAACTGCAACATCAGCACGCGCATGCCCTGGCCTACGGCACGCAAAGCAGTGCCCATGGCTGCGGTGGTTTTCCCCTTCCCAGGGCCGGTGTTCACGATGATGAGACCGCGGCGTACGTCAGTCATGGTCGCAGCGCTTGATTCTACTAGAAAAAGCAGTGGCCAGTGATCAGTCGAACTTGTCGACCAGCTTGTCGGCAGATGGCTTTTGTTGGCCACTGACCACTGGCCGCTGACCACTATTCTGTAGAATGGGAACTTTCCACGGAACTCTTGCATCCAACCTTGCGTATCCGGGTGCAAGCAGATCTCTATCTTCTGGCAAACTGAGGAGGTCTCGTCGTGATCAACAAATGTGCTGTCTTGTTGTTTTGCGTGCTCGCAACCTTACCTGCCTTTTGCGGTCAGCACGTCGCAGTTCATCCCAGACCCGGGTTCGATTCCGCCGAGCAGGAAACCATTCGCCAGATCGTTGACATGGAACGCCAGGCCAAAGAAGCCAGCCTCCATCGCGATGCCGACTTCTCCCTGCGCACCCTGGCTGAGGACTACGTCGCCATCACCCCGCTCGGCCAGGTCACTACCAAAGAAGAAACCGTTTCTGCCCGCCGCAGCGGGCAACTCCGTTATGAATCGATGAACATTACCGACATGGTGGTCCGACTCTACGGCGATACCGCGGTCGTCACCGCACGCGCAGACGTGAAAGGTCACCAGCTCGGCGAAGATTTTAGCGGACCGTATCGCTACACACGCGTTTGGGTTCGCCGTAACGGACATTGGCAAGCCGTCAGCTACCAGGCGACTGTTACACAATAAGCGCGGGCTAAGCCCGGTTTGACCCTCTCCAATCCCTCCAATAAACTGAAATATTCACTACACGTGTAGGTTCCAACTTTATGGCAGACAGTATTCATGTGAAGCTTCCGGATGGAAGTGTGAAGGACGTTCCCAAGGGAACGACTGCGCTCGACATTGCGAAGTCCATTAGCCCACGGCTGGCTGATGCGGCTTTGGCGGCCAAAACCAACGGCGACCTCATCGATCTCACGCGTCCTCTGGAAAGAGACACCGATCTGCGTCTTTTGACCGACAAAGATCCTGAAGCGCTGGAGGTTTACCGGCATTCGTCCGCGCACCTGCTGGCGGCGGCGGTGCTCGAGCTTTTTCCAGAGACCAAGCTCGGCCACGGTCCGGCGACCGAGGGTGGATTTTTCTATGACTTCTATCGGCCTACCGCTTTCACTCCGGAAGATCTGGAAAAAATCGAGAAGAAGATGCAGGAACTGGTGCAGCAGAACATTCCTTATGCGCGCGAGTTTCTGCCTCGCGACCAGGGCCTGGCGGAGTTCAAAAAAGAAGGCGACTTCATGAAGTGCCATTTCATCGAGCAGTTCACCAAGCCCGATGAAAAAATTTCGATCTACCGCACCGGCAAGTTCACCGATTTCTGCCGCGGGCCGCACGTCCCATCAACCGGCAAGATCAAGGCGTTCAAGCTGCTCAACATCGCGGGAGCGTACTGGCTCGGTGATGAAAAAAATCAGCAACTGCAGCGCATTTACGGAACTTCGTTTTTCTCGAAGAAAGATCTCGATGCGCACATGCAGCAGGTGGAAGAGGCCAAGAAGCGCGACCATCGCGTGCTGGGCCAGCAGCTCGATTTGTTTTCGATTCAGGAACTGGCTGGGCCGGGGCTGATCTTCTGGCATCCCAAGGGCGGCATCATCCGCAAACAGATGGAAGACTGGATGCGCGAGCAGTATCTGAAGCGCGGCTACGCGCTGGTTTACACGCCGCATGTGGCGCGGCGCCAGTTGTTCTTTACCTCGGGACACGAAGGTTATTACTCGCAGAACATGTTCGACGCCATGGAACTTGACGACGCCGAATACCGGCTGAAGCCGATGAATTGTCCCGGCCACATTCTGATTTATCGGGATTCCTTGAAGTCATATCGCGACCTGCCGGTGCGACTGGGCGAGCTGGGAACGGTCTATCGCTACGAGCGCTCAGGAGTGATGCACGGCCTATTGCGCGTGCGCGGCTTTACGCAAGATGACTCGCACATTTTCTGCACGCCGGAGCAGGTCGAAGGCGAGATTACCGGTTGTCTCGACTTCGCGCTGGATGTGCTGAAGGATTTTGGTTTCGATCAGTTCCAGACTGAGCTTTCAACCTGGGATCCCAACGACCGCAAGAATTTTGTGGGCAGCGAAGAGCAGTGGATCAACGCCACCCAGTCGCTGGAGAACGTGCTCAAACGCAAGAATGTTGAATTCAAGACCATGCCCGGCGAGGCGGCATTTTACGGCCCGAAGATCGACATCAAGCTGGTGGATGCGATCGGGCGGCTGTGGCAGCTCTCGACGGTGCAGGTCGACTTCAACCTGCCGCAGCGTTTCGGCTTAGAGTATGTGGCGGAAGATGGTTCACGCAAGCAGCCGGTAATGGTGCATCGCGCGCTGTTCGGATCGATCGAGCGCTTCTTCGGCGTGCTCATCGAGCACTACGCGGGGGCGTTTCCGGTGTGGCTGTCGCCGGTGCAGGCGGTAATGATCCCCATCAGCGAGCGGCACGCGGAGTACGCGAACAAAGTTGCGGACCAACTGAAAGCCATCGGCGTGCGCGTGGAGGTAGACGCGCGCAACGAGAAGATGAATGCCAAGATCCGCGAGCATGCCATGCAGAAAGTGCCATTCCTGCTGGTGGTCGGAGACAAAGAGGCGGAAGCCGGCAAGGTGAACGTGCGCACGCGCGGGAAAGAGAAGACTGAGGACATGGCGGCTGCTGACTTCGTGGAGAAGATCAAAAAGCTGATTGCGGAGAAGAGTGCGGGACTCTAGTGGGTCGTTTGAATCAGTCGGATTTGCTTGAACGGCCAGCAGCGCCGAAACCGCCGCCGACGCCTCCCTCGCCGGTGGTCGCTGCAACGAGTACTTTGTGGGAGACATCGACTTTGTATTGCTTGCGGCGTTCAAAACTCTCAGACGGAACGGAGATTACCGCGACATGCTCGTCGGCGATCTTGGTTTGGCGGTGTGCGGATTGGCGCGCATGCTCGGCGTCAGCCGCTCCGTGATGGACACTAGTGATTCGGCCCGATCGCACATCGTAAGCCACGTAGGCGGTTGTCATGGCAGCTCCTAGAGGGTGAAGACATTAGCCTGTGCCATCCCTACTGCCTGTGCAACAATGACCGCGAAAGTGATCGTGGCACAGTTATTTACAAATACGGCGTTCTGGTTGAGTCCGTTCCCATACTGTTGTGGGGACTGAGATCCATTCGGCTGATAGAAAGTCCAGGACTGGATGAACGCGGCGGCAGAAAACGTCGCGTTCGGAGAGCCAAGGCCCAAGGTAGTAAGAGTGTCCACCCAGGAGAGTGAAACATTTGCGTAGATGTTGGTTCCGGGGGCCAGCGGCTCTGTGGTGTACGCATAGGTGACACTGAGGCCGCTGGCTTCTATCCAATAGGACCCGATGATATCCATCTGGCGTACCTCCCGATCACGTACGGCGAGGAATTATACACGACTGACGCTCCCGCCGATTCAATAACTTAGCCGGTCTGCGCTACCATAACTTCCGTGCAATCCCTTATCCAGCGCTTTCAGGCCGGCCTTCATCAGCAAGACCTCCTTCATGCCGGGGAACGCGTCGGCGTGGCCGTTTCCGGCGGAATTGATTCGATCGCGCTGTTTCGCCTGCTGCTCGAGTTACGCCACGAACTCGGCATCGTTCTCTCCGTCGTTCACTTCAATCACAAGCTGCGCGGGGCGGAGTCGGATGCAGACCAGGAGTTTGTTGCTGGACTTGCTCGTGAGCATGGGTTGGAGTTTTACAGCAAGAGCGGCGATGTGGCGCAGCTTGCCAAAGAGGAAGGCTCTGGCGTGGAAGCGGCTGCGCGGGAATTGCGATATGGATTCTTTCGCAAGCTTCTGGGCTCGGGTGAAGATCCCCATGCAAGCGCCTCGGCGGCTAAAGCCCTTGACGGTGAAACCGACAATCGCAGCGCTGGAAGCGCTGCGCCACCCCAAAGCTTCCCTCAGGCGCTAAAGCCCGAATCCTCAATCGAACTCAACGGTACGGCTGAAGCCGTGCCCTTCCCGAACCCGATTGCTCCGCCGGCATCGAAGGCAGCTCTGACCAAAATCGCTACCGGGCACACGCTCGACGATCAGGCTGAGACCGTGCTCATGCGGCTGATTCGCGGTACGGGGTTGCGTGGGCTTGGGGGGATCTATCCGCGCATCGTGGTCGAGCACGAGGATGGCGAAGGCCACGGCGAGATCGTCCGCCCGCTGCTGGGAATCCGGCGGCGCGAACTGGAGCAGTATTTACAGAGCCTTAAGCAGCCTTGGCGGGAAGATTCGACCAACGCCGATTCCAAGTTCACGCGCAATCGTGTGCGCAGTCTCGTTCTTCCACTGCTAGAGCGGGAGTTCAACCCTGCCGTAGTGCAGAATTTCGCAGAACTCGCCGAGATCGCCCGCGATGAAGAGGATTATTGGGAAAATGAAATCTCCGGCTGGCTGGGGACGGTGGTGCAGTGGTCCGAGCCTGCCTGGACCCGCGAGGTGCAGGACATAAGTTTTGTTCAGATTGAGCCGGCGGGCGGTGGGCCGTCCGAGTGTCAGCCGATGGATTTTGGTTTGAGGTCGCGGATTGCGGAAGCGCCGTGGCTGGTTATGAATGCTTCCGTGAGCCGACCGTGGCTGTTGACTGAGCCACGTGCTGTGCAGCGAAGAGTGCTGAAAGCGATCGGCGAGCACGCCGGGATACCACTGGAGTTCAAGCACGTCGAAGAAATCCTGCGATTCGCCGCAGAAGAAGGCCCGTCCGGCAAAGAACTGTCGCTACCGCTGGGATGGAAAATTGTCCGCGAGCCGGAAACCATCCTCTTCCTGACGCCCGACTTGCGTCGGCGGCAAGACCCCGTTCCCGACTACGAGTACGAACTGGCGATCCCGGGGAGTGTCTTGGTGTTTGAAGTGGGATCAGTCATCGAAGCGCTTCGCATCATTCCAAGCTCGATCACCGCATCCTCGCAGCCTGCGGAGTATAATCCGCAGCAACTTCTCCGTGCAGATCTGTTGCCGCAACAATTGATCGTGCGGAACTGGCGTCCGGGAGACCGGTTCTGGCCGGCTCATACGAAGTCACCGAAGAAGATCAAAGAGTTGCTGCAGGAGCGGCATGTGGCGCAGCCTGCACGCGGGCGTTGGCCGGTCGTAGCCAACGGAGATGAGATTGTCTGGATGCGGGGGTTCGCGGTCCCGGCCAGGCTTCGGGCCGGTGTCGGAACCGAGGCGATCGTAATCCGCGAAACGCCACTCGCAGAAGACCAGACCACTTAAAACCGAGTCCGGTCCCTCACGAATTACGTCCGGCCAAAGGACTGGTGTTCGTTTTTCGTAACAAGAAAAGTAAAAAGCACTTTTCCCATCAGCACTCAAGTAGAATCCTGCGAATCCGGCCCCCGCAAATCGCGAATTTGACCTGGGCCATCTTCCCCGAGCTGATCGCGCCCCGTCGTTCGATTTTTTTCCGCGAACGGTGGATTCCGTGTAACTGCCATCTTTGCCGTGGCCTTTCCCGCAAGCGGGTTCCTTCCCTCGGCACGCGGCAAAGCCAAAATGAGGAGAGAACAATGAGAGACTCGAGAAATGTAAACTCCGTCGGGCTGGTGGTGGTGTCGCTCACTTTGGCACTTGTGGTCCTGAGCGGTGCATCACTTGGACAACAATGCCAAGTCACCGGTTCTACATGCTTCACCAATTCGAACTGCTGTTCGGGTGTTTGCATGCAACCGGCGCCCGGGTGCCACACAGAACTTTGTCCAACTGCGGCCTGCCTCGGGACTGGCAGGCACTTCAACATTAAGACCAGTGACGCGGTGCACTTTGTCACCGCTGTGAACGGCGGCGGAGTTGGCGGTCCAAATTCTGGTCCGCAGTCTGCTGCAATTCACACCGATGCAACCACAGCAGGAGCATGGGAGACATTCAACTGCACGACCTCAAATCCGAACAACACGATAACTTTCCAAGTGAACGACGGGAACTTCATCACTGCGGTTGGCGGTGGAGGAGTCGGAGGCCCCAACGCGAACCCCTCCCAATTGCACACGGACGCTACTAAGGCCGGGCCCTGGGAACAGTTTACGATTGTCTCGGTCGGGCCCAACCAATGTGCGCTAAAGACCAGCAGTGGTAACTTCGTGACTGCCGTTAACGGAGGCGGATGGGGTGGCAGCGACACTGCAAATAAGTTCCCGATCCATACAAACGCAACTAAGGCGGGCCAATGGGAGACGTTCACACTCATTCCGCTAAATTAAGGTAGCAACACACGCCCAGGTCCGCTCGTGTCAAGTGGGCCTGGGTAGTTCTTGTGCAGGTTCCCTTCCGACATGGTGATTTCAGCGCCGCGACACTAAATTTCTTTTCTTCAACATAGACATACGTGGCGTATCATTCCAACCAGCCACAGCACGCGCATCAGCCCGCGGATCTCGAACATGAGCACGTCCACCGCTAACCCACTTCGTCAGGTCATTGCCGCCGAGCAGATCCAGAAACGCGTGAAAGAACTGGCACGCCACATCTCCGACGACTACCGCGGCCAGACGATCCAGGCGCTCGCCGTTCTGGAGAACGCTTTCATCTTCATGGCCGACCTGGTGCGCGCGCTCGAGGTTCCGGTGGTCTGCCAGTTCATCAAGCCGAAATACAGCAAACAGCAAGGCAGTCAGGCGGCGGAGATCACGGAAATATTCTTCAGCCATGAACCGGATATTCGCGGCCAGCACATCCTGCTGGTTGAAGGCTTGGTGCATTCCGGCGTCACCAGCGAGTTCCTCATGAACGATTTGCGGGCGCGCGGAGCGGCCTCCGTAAAGCTGGTGACGCTGCTCGACCGCCAATCGGCCCGCCGCGTGGCCCTGCAACCAGATTATTTCGGCTTTCTCGTGGATGATACTTTCCTTATTGGCTACGGTTTGGGCGCGGCGGAGCAAACCAACCGCAATATTCCCTGCCTGGCTGCAAGCACAACCCCGCAAATGACTTAAGTTATGCCGAGCTCAGCGCGCGTTTTTTCTTGAGAAAAGGTAGAATAGCGATATTAGGGAATTTCCCTATCCAAATCGGCTGAGCGGCATCTAAACTAGAGCAGGAGCCTCGGGTTTCGCGCATACTTGCCGGAGCCCAGTTTCTTCAGGAGCTTTTGGTGAATTCAACAGTTAAGACCGTACTTTTCTGGGTGGGGATTGGCGTGTCTGCCCTGGTGTTGTGGACCGTGATTCAGCAGGGTCGAAATGGGCAGAAGGACGCGGAGATCAACTTCTCCCAGTTCATGAGCGATGTGGATCAGGGCAAGGTGCATGAAGTCACCGTGGACGGCATGCAACTGCGCGGAAAGCTCAACGACAATTCCGCCTTTCATACCACGGTTCCGGCGAACTATCCCGACATGATCAAGGCGCTGCAGACCAAAGGCGTCGCCATGACGTTCCGCGACGCCAACAGCGGAAGCTGGCCGCTGCAGTTGCTGGGCACGTGGGCGCCGCTGATTCTGCTGGGTGCGCTGTGGTTCTTCATGATCCGCCAGATGCAGACCGGCGGCAACAAAGCGCTTTCCTTCGGCAAGAGCCGGGCGCGCCTGCTTTCGATGCAGCAGAAGAAAGTCACGTTCAAAGATGTGGCTGGCGTGGAAGAGGCGAAGGAAGAGTTGCGCGAGATCATCGAATTTCTGCGCGAGGCGCAGAAGTTCCAGAAGCTCGGCGGCAGAATTCCAAAGGGAGTGCTGCTGGTTGGACCTCCGGGAACGGGTAAAACGCTGTTGGCGCGGGCTGTCGCAGGCGAAGCGAACGTTCCGTTCTTCTCGATCTCCGGATCAGATTTCGTGGAGATGTTCGTGGGCGTCGGCGCCAGCCGCGTGCGTGACTTGTTCGAACAAGGCAAGAAGAATGCTCCGTGCATCATCTTCATCGACGAGATTGACGCCGTCGGCCGCCACCGCGGCGCTGGCTTGGGCGGTGGTCACGACGAGCGCGAGCAGACGTTGAATCAGTTGCTGGTCGAGATGGACGGCTTCGAGTCAAATGAGGGCGTCATTCTCATGGCGGCAACGAACCGGCCTGACGTGCTGGACCCGGCGCTGCTGCGGCCCGGACGCTTTGACCGGCGCGTGGTGGTGAGCCGTCCGGACGTGCGCGGGCGCGAAGAAATTCTGCGCGTGCACACCCGCAAGATTCCTCTTGCCGAAGATGTCGATCTCTCGGTGTTGGCCCGCGGTACTCCGGGATTTTCGGGCGCAGACTTGGCGAACATGGTGAACGAAGCGGCGTTGGCTGCGGCGCGGCAAAACCGCAAAGCCGTGCTGATGTTCGACTTCGAAGTCGCCAAAGACAAAGTCCTGATGGGCGTGGAACGCAAGTCGCTGATCTTGTCCGACGAGGAAAAGAAAGTTACCGCGTACCACGAAGCGGGGCACGCGCTAGTTGCTGCGAAGCTCCCGGGTTCGGACCCTGTACACAAGGTCACAATTATTCCACGAGGCATGGCGTTGGGCGTGACCATGCAGTTGCCGGTGGACGACCGGCACAACTACACCCGCGAGTACTTGAAGACCGACCTCGCGATATTGATGGGCGGGCGTTTGGCCGAGGAATTGTTCCTCAACCAGATGAGCACAGGCGCTGGAAACGACATCGAGCGGGCCACGGAAATGGCGCGCAAAATGGTGTGCGAATGGGGCATGAGCGATCTTGGTCCGCTCACTTTCGGCAAAAAAGAAGAGCAAATATTCTTGGGCCGCGAGATCAGCCAGCACCGCGACTACAGCGAAGACACCGCCATCAAGATCGACAATGAGGTCCGCAAGCTGGTCAACCAGGGGTACGAAACGGCGAAGAGCATTCTGGAGGGCAGCCGCGACACGCTGCAGAAGATTGCGGCAGCTCTGCTGGAACGCGAGGTGCTGGATGCATCCGAAGTGCTGCTGCTGGTGGAGGGCAGGGAACTGCCTCCGATGAAGTCGCCTTCCAAACCGGACGACGGCGTGCAGCAGGTATTAAAGCCGGAGCCGGGCCGCGGCATCGCGAAGGGCGGAGAGAGTCCGGCGCGAGCCTAAAAGCAGCTTCGTAGAGACGTAGCTTGCTACGTCTTGGCAGTGGCACAGACCTGGCTTATGAATTCAGGTGAGGGCGGCTTCAAGGCCGCCCTTGGTTTTTGTTCCCTCCCAACTACAGAAAAACAGCCGGCGAGATGTTGAAGCGCCTGCTGAGGCGGCGAATATGGTCAGTTGTCAAACCTCGCTTGCCCTTGAGAACCTCCGACGCGACGCTGGCGGTCTCGAACACACCTATCAGATCCTTCTGTTTAAGAGCATTGGCGGCCATAAGCTCTTTAATCACCTCGATCGGCGTTGCGGCGCGAGTCTTGTAGGCCTTCTTTTCAAAATCTTCAATGAGCACACCCAGTGTGTCGTACAGATCCCGCTCCGCGTGGGTCAGCTGAGCCCAGCGGTTGTTGAGTTCTTCGAGCTTCGCAAGGTAATAGCGATTCTCTTTCTCGGTATGGATGATCTTCGGGGGGACTTCGGCGATAAGTTGCTTATATTCCATTACTGGGCTCATTTATTCCACTCCCCCCGGCTGTACTCGGCATGCGTGACAAGCATTCTTACGATAATGGTCTGGCTCGCGTAGTTGACAGTCGCGATCAAGCGATACCTGTTTCCTTTAATGTTGAAAATGGTCATGCCATTCACGCAGTCGGTGTTGCGCCAGGTCAAACGTACTTCATTCAGGTTCTTCCATCTGGCCTGTCGCGCAATCATCAGCCACGTCGCGACCGAAGACGTCAGATCGCGATGTAGTTTCTTCGCTTGGTCCAGAACTTCCGTGCCCAGCACTCTCAATGCCCAATCCTGCGGTCCAGGCGCTTCGCAAATCGCGAACCAGCTTACATTATTCGCGATTTGCGAACGCGGGTCAAGAACAAAGTTCGCAACATGCGAACCGGAGGAGAGCCGATCGGATGGCCAGCCCTATCCGTTCACACTGCTCATCATCTGTTCGGGATACCGCAGTCCCGCCGCCGCACCTGTCGGAAAAATCTCGTCGAGACGCCGCCGATCTTCCGCCGTCAGTGTCACGTCGAGCGCGGCGACATTCTCTTCCAAATACTTGCGCCGCTTGGTTCCGGGGATGGGGACAATGTTCTTATCCTGAGCGAGCACCCACGCCAGCGCGAGTTGAGATGGCTTGCAGCCTTTCTCCGCTGCGATTTCCTCGACCCGGCGCACGAGATCGAGATTCTTCTGAAAGTTCTCACCCTGAAAGCGCGGAGAGAATCGACGGTAATCGTCTTCCGGAAGATCCTCGAACCGCTTGAACTGACCCGTGAGAAAGCCGCGCCCGAGCGGGCTATAAGCGACGAAGCCGACGCCAAGTTCACGGCAAACAGCGAGGATCCCATCCTCGGGATCGCGGCTCCACAACGAATATTCGGTTTGCAACGCTGTGACGGGATGAACCTTCACTGCGCGACGCAGTGTTTGTGGCGAGGCTTCGGAAAGCCCGATGTGGCGAATTTTTCCTTCCCGCACAAGCTGCGCCATCGCGCCAACCGTTTCTTCGATGGGCGTGGCGGGATCGACGCGATGCTGGTAATAAAGATCGATGGTGTCAACGCCCAGCCGCCGCAGGCTTCCTTCACAGGATCGCCGAACGTAATCGGGCTTGCCGCTGATGCCGCGAGCCATCGGGTTCGCAGGATCGCGGACGATTCCGAACTTCGTGGCCAGCACGATTTGGCCGCGCCTGCCTTTGATCGCGCGCCCCACCAGTTCTTCGTTCGTGTAGGGGCCGTAAATATCAGCCGTGTCAAGAAAGTTGATGCCGAGTTCGAGCGCGCGGTGAATGGTGGCGATGGATTCGCCGTCGTCGCGTCCGCCGTAAAACTCCGACATACCCATGCAGCCGAGTCCGACAGAAGAAACTCTGAGGCCGCTGCGTCCAAGTTCGCGAAATTGCATGATGGCTCCTTGCAAGAAATGAAAATTAGCGAATACGCCCCATACCGTCTACAGATGCGCTAACCCCAGGCTGCGATTGCAGGAATTCGTGAATCGTGAGCCGAGGCTTCGCATCCTTGATTGGTATTCCCTGTGAGGCGAATCAAATGAGTCAGGTGCCAATCTGGTTTGAATGCAAGTTCGATTTTTCCTTTCCGGTGGATCTGCATCCCAATCTCTGCGCACGTCTGCGCGGGACCCCCGCCCGGCTCGAAGATGTGCTCCGCGAACGTTCGAATGAAATCCTGATCCGGAAGCCCCAAGAGAAATGGTCGGCTCAGGAACACGCCGGTCATCTGCTGGACCTCGAACCGCTGTGGCTGGCGCGCGTGGACGATTACGCGGCGGGCAGCGCCCAACTCACTGTGACCGACTTGCAGAATAGGAAAACGGATGAGGCCAACTACAACGCGCGCCCGCTGGAACAGATTCTGACTCAATTCCGCGCTGCACGAGAAAGACTGCTGCATCGAGTGGACCAGAAGGATGCAACTCTACTCGCTCGCTCCATTCCACACCCCCGCCTGAAGACGCCGATGCGGCTGGTTGACCATCTGTATTTTGTGGCTGAACACGACGACCACCATCTCGCGCGAATCTGGGAACTGCTCAACACTTCAAACTAGAAGCACTGGTTCCGGCGATCAGGCCTTGACCCTGATCAGTGGCTTGCTGCGGGCCGCAACTTCACCAATTTGTACAGCTGGTACCCTGGCCGCATTCAGCGACCGTACAAGGCCCTCCGAGTCCGCGGGCGCAACGGAGATCAGCAATCCGCCAGCAGTCTGAGGATCGAAGAGCATCGCTTTCAAATCTTCGGGAACTCCATGGCTGAACTCGACCACGCATTCGGCAAAGTCGCGGTTGTTTTTGAGGCCGCCCGGAATGTAGCCCGCGCGCACGCATTCGAGCGCGCCTGGAAGCAACCCAATGTTGCTGGCGTGTAATCGCAAAGATACTTCAGAGGCCAGCGCCATCTCGCGCGCGTGGCCAATCAGGCCGAAGCCGGTGACATCCGTCATCGCATGCACGCCGAACTTCCCTTGCTGAATTACCTCCGCAGCCTGCTTGTTGAGCGTGGTCATCGACTGAATCGCGGCATCAATCCACGCTGGTTCAGCTTTGCCTTTCTTGATTGCTGTGGAGATCACCCCCGTGCCGAGCGCTTTGGTGAAGATGAGAATATCCCCCGGCCTGGCTCCGGCGTTGGTCAGAACTTTTTTCGGATCGATGAGTCCGGTGACCGAATATCCGAACTTGGTTTCCTCGTCGCGAATGCTGTGGCCGCCGATCACGGTGCATCCGGCTTCGATCATCTTCGACAGACCGCCGGCGAGAATGCGTTCCAGAATTTCCAGATCAGCTTTATCCGGAAAACACACCAAAGCCAGCGCGGTGAGCGGCTTCCCGCCCATTGCGTAAACATCGCTCAACGCGTTGGTCGCCGCGATCTGGCCGAAGATATACGGATCGTCCACGACCGGCGTGAAAAAATCGACCGTCTGCACCAGCGCCTGATCGGGCGCGATTTGATACACTCCGGCGTCGTCGGCGTGATCAAAGCCGACCAGAACATTGGGGTCGTGTTGCCGGGCTAATTTCCCAAGCACCGTGTCCAGCGCCGCCGGACTCAGCTTGGACGCTCAACCCGCAGCTTTCACCGACTCCGTCAGGCGGAATGGTTTGCTATCGGCCATGAAGTCATTGTACCCATTGTCAATTGCCGACTTCCGATTGCCGATTTGAGCTCGAAAAAGAGTCGGCCATGGTTCTTCAATCGGCAATTGGAAATCGGCAATCGGCAATTCGGAAGAGCTGAAAAGCTTAAGTCAGGAGGGGCTACTTCACCGTAACATCCGTGACCTGGATGTCAGGATACGCATGGTTCCACTGCGCCGAGATGCTCTCGAACGTCAGCCGAAAACTTGTGCTCTGACCGGGGCCAAGCGGCGAAACTCTTAAGTCGACCGCCTCCGGATACGGGCCCGACGTTTTCAACACCTGCAGCGGAATATTTTCCCGCTGCGCGAGTTGTCCCATGTCGTCTTTGAAATTCACTTCGACCATGACCTCGGTGACGGTCTTTCCGCCTGAATTCGTAACGGTTCCGTCAACGTAGCTGACGGTGGCCCCAACAAAATTCTCCGCCGCACTCATCTTGAAATCGGAGAGCTTCAGGTTGGCGGCGTAAGCGGGAGGTCCCGCTGCGCTCTTGGGCTTTGCACGAAGAAGAACTGCCAGAACGACGGCGATAGCCATCACCACCACCACTGCGATGACGATGGTCCGCCGGCTGGAATCCGGTTCTTCTTCGACGCGAGTTGGCTGGATGAGCCCGCCCATGAACGGAATTGTAGATGGTTGAGTTTTGATTGTCGATTTGACTCGATCGGAGGTGCTCATGTGGAGACAGCCGCCTCGGCTGTCAGTCGCGAAGCGAGACAGCCTACTCGTCAGGGCCGCCAACTGAGACACGCGCCTTCAGCAACGGCGAATTGTCGGCACAGGCCAGAATCCGGTAGAATAGTAGTTTCTACCAAGGCCTCTGAAAGGATCTACAGCAGTCATGGCACAACAGTGTGATATTTGCGGCAAAAAGCCGCAATCAGGAAACCGCATCAGCCACGCCCATAACGTCACCAAGCGGCGCTGGAACGTAAATCTCCGTCCGGTGCACGCCCGCGTGGGCGCGACCACCAAGCGCATGCGCGTCTGCACGTCCTGCCTGCGCAGCGGCAAAGTGGTCAAGGCCTAAACTTCCAACCAAAACCGCAGAGGACGCCAAGGACGCTGAGGATTTCAGCCATTTTTCTCTGCGTACTCGGCGTCCTCTGCGGTTTTGGTTTGCCCTTACTGCACGCCCAGCAACTTGATGTCGAAGATCAAGGTAGCGTTTGGCGGGATAACGGGCGGATAACCACTAGCCCCATAAGCAAGCGCCGGCGGAATGCGCAACTGGCGTTTGCCGCCAACTTTCATGCCGGCAACTCCTTCTTCCCATCCTTTGATGACCTCGCCATTGCCAATCGTGAAATCGAAAGGCCTCCCCGCGTCGACTGAACTGTCGAACTTTTTGCCTGTGGTAAGCCAGCCGGTGTAATGCACGCGCACGTGGCTGCCTTCTTTGGCCACGTCGCCGTTACCTACCCGGATATCCCAATATTGCAACCCGGAGTCCGTCTTAACTCCGTCCCCGGTGACTTTGGTTGGAGCGCTTGTGTCGGCAGCAGCAGACTTTCCGCTGGTGCTCTGCGCGAAGACGAATACAGCCGCCGCCGCAAGAATAATGGCAATCGCCGCGAAATACTTCGCCATGCTTTCCTCCTAAAAGAACATCTTAACCATAAGACGCACAGAGATGCACGCAGGTTTCCCGATCTACTCTGTGCTTTCCGTGCCCTTTGTGGTGGAGATTTTTCTCATTCCAAAGCAATCACATCAATCTCCACCAGCACGTCTTTGGGCAGGCGCGCCACCTCCACCGTGGACCGGGCCGGCGGCGCAGAGCTGAAGTATTTGCCGTAAACCGCGTTCATGCTGGCAAAGTCGTTCATGTTCTTGAGAAAGACGGTGCAACGCACAACTTTCCCCAGTCCGCTGCCCGCGGCTTCCAGAATCTCCGATAGATTGCGCAGCACGCGCTCCGTCTGCGCGGCCACGTCCCCGGCAACCACTTGCTGAGTAATGGGATCGATTGCGATCTGCCCAGAAGTGAAAACAAATCCGTTAGCCTTGATGGCCTGCGAGTAAGGCCCGATCGCCTGAGGGACATCTTTCGTGGAAATAACTTCGCGCATGAATCCTCCGCCGCTGGTTTCCCGAAACACTCGCGGCAAAAACAAATCTATCACGGGCATGTGAGAATAAAAGCACTCGCAACTCTGTCATCTTAAGCGAGTGGGCTGATTCTCGAAGAGAATCAGCCCCGCAGTCGAAGGATCCCTTTCGCACCTGCGTGGTATCTCCTGTAGAATTTGGGGTTCGCCGGCCCGGCGCCGACTTACAAGAGAATGTTTAAGAAAATCCTCATAGCCAATCGAGGCGAGATTGCGGTGCGCGTGCTGCGCGCGTGCCACGAGATGGGGATTGCCGCGGTGGTTGTTTACTCTGACGTCGACCGCGCTGCGCTGCACGTGCGCAAAGCCGACGAAGCCTATCCCATCGGCGCTCCCGCGGCCCGCGAGTCTTATCTGAACATCGGTAAGATTCTCGACGTCGCCGCGCGCTCCGGCGCTGACGCCATTCATCCGGGGTACGGATTCCTCTCCGAGAACTCGAAGTTCGCACAAGCCTGCGTTGATGCGGGAGTGAAGTTCATCGGGCCAACCGCGGCCGCGATGGAAGCCATGGGATCGAAGACGCGCGCACGCCAAGCCATGGAAAAAGCCGGAGTTCCCTTTGTGCCCGGCACATCTCGCGGAGTCGAGTCGTTCGAAGAGGCCGAGCAGGTGGCCGCGAGAATCGGCTATCCGGTGATGTTGAAAGCCGCGGCGGGCGGCGGCGGCAAAGGCATGCGGCTGGTGTTCGCCCCCGAAGAGTTGAAGTCTTCTCTGGAAGCGGCGCGCAGCGAGGCGGAACGCTCCTTTGGCGACAGCGAGGTTTACATCGAGAAGGCCATCGTCAATCCGCGGCACATCGAGATGCAGGTGCTGGCCGACGAGCACGGCAACACGGTCTACCTTGGTGAACGCGAATGCTCGCTGCAACGCCGCCATCAGAAGGTGCTGGAAGAAGCGCCCTCGCCGATTGTCGACCCTGACATGCGGCGCGGGATGGGCGAGGTTGCGGTCCGGGTCGCGCAGGCCGCTCACTACACCAATGCGGGCACAGTCGAGTTCCTGGTCGATCAGGAAAAGAATTTCTATTTCCTCGAGATGAATACTCGTTTGCAGGTGGAGCATCCGGTGACGGAGCTGATTACCGGGCTCGACCTGGTCCACTTGCAGATTCGCATCGCGGCCGGGGAAAAGCTGCCTTTCACACAAGATGACGTGAGCCTCCGCGGACACGCCATCGAGTGCCGAATTTATGCGGAAGACCCCGACAACAATTATTTTCCCAGCCCCGGCAAGATCACGCTGCTGCTGGCGCCTTCGGGCCCCGGCATTCGCCGCGACAGTGGAATGTACGAAGGCTGGAACGTGCCGCTGGATTACGATCCGCTGCTGGCCAAGTTGATCGGCTACGGCACCGACCGCGAACAGGCCATCTCGCGGCTGACGCGAGCGCTCAGCGAATACTTTGTCGGCGGAATCAAGACGAACATTTCGTTGTTTCGCCGCATTTTGCGCGATGCGGATTTTCGCGCCGCCAAGCTCGATACCGGATTCCTCGACCGCATGCTGAAACGGCCGGAAGATAAGCGCGTCGATGCAAAAGCAGCGGAAGTGGCGGCCATTGCGGCGGGCATGTTCGCCGCGCTCGGTACCAGTGCGGCCGCTGCAGGCGAGCGCGCAAACGGCAGCGGCACGGCGGCGGCTGACAAGGCGGAATCCAATTGGAAAAATGCGAGCCGGCACGAGGCGCTTCATTGAAGCGCAGAACCTCAAGGGCTAGAGAAAGCTCAGCCACGGATTACACGGATGAGCACGGATAGATCAACTTTTGGATTTATCCGTGGAAATCCGTGTGAATCCGTGGCTGCCTTGTTCCTCGTCTTTGGTGGCGTTCGACGGCACGGCTTAAGCCGTGCCCTTCCCAAACTCTTATGCTCTACGACGTAATCATCGACGGCAAGAATTACCGGCTCGAACTCAACCGCAACCACGCCGACGGACGCTGGTCCTGCCGTCTCGATGGGCGCGACGTCGAGGTGGATGCCATCCTGGCTCGACCTGACGTGCTCTCACTCCGCACCGGCAACATGACGTATGAAGTCAAGTCGGAGCGAGTTGCCGACGAGTTGCATTTGTGGGTGGGAAGCACGCGCTTCGCTGCTGAAGTCCGTGATCCCCGCTCTCTGCGCGGGCGCAAGCACGCCGGAGACGATCATGGCCCCCGGAAGATCGCCGCACCCATGCCCGGGAAAGTTGTACGGCTGCTGGTTCGCGAAGGGGATGAAGTGGAACCGGGCGCTGGCGTGGCTGTGGTCGAGGCGATGAAGATGCAGAATGAAATCAAATCACCGAAGAAAGGGACGGTTCAGAAAATTCTGGTCAGTGAAGGGGCGACCGTGAATGCGGGGGATGTGCTGGCGATTGTGGAGTAAGCGCACCGCAGCGGCGAAAGCCGGCATTCATTTTGCAACTCCTATCGCAGTGCTGAAGCGCTGCGCCACTCAAAAGCTCGCGGGCGCGGTGCCCGCGCCATCCCAGAACGCCTCGCTGCGCTCGGCTGAACGGGCGAAGGCGCCCGTTCCCACACATGAGTTCACAGGGGCGGCGGCTGTCTCCCCATGATTTCCTACTTCGTCAGGCCGTTGCTATCCAGCACCGTTTTCGCGTAGTAGTTTTCCACCTTGGCGGAATCGCGCAGCACTTCGTAGTATGCGGCCTTCAGCAACTGTTCGCGGCGGTCGTGGAGCTGCGAGCGAATGGCCTGCTGCACGCGCGGATCGGACAGATCGCGCTGTCCGGCAGGTTCTTTTGCCACCAGTTTCACGATGCGGAACCCCATCACCGCCTTGCTCGCGGGGTTCGCTAAGGTAATGACTGCGCTGTATTGACCCGGCTTCAGTTTCATGACCGCGTCGCGCGTCGCGGGATCGGTGTTGCGCAGAGAAGACTCGGGAATCGTTCCCAGGTCTCCGCCGTTGCCGGAAGTCTCCGGGTCCTCGGAGTAGTTCATCGCCAGCGTGGCGAAATCGTCACCGCTGTCGAGGCGGTTGCTGATCATCTGGATCTTCTTGCGCGCGTCGCCCTCGTTCTGCGCCTTGTTGTTCTGGTTGTGAGCTTGCGGGTTCGGCACGGGCGTCACGAAAATTTGCGCCAGGTGGTACTGCGGTTCGATCAGGTTGAATTCCGTCTTGTGCGCTTTGAAGTAGTTGTTGATATCCTGATCGGTGACCGTGATCTTGGAAGATACTTCCTTGTTCATCACCTTATCCACGGTGATGGAGCGGCGGATGTCGCGCTTGAAATCTTCGAGCGTAATCTTTTTTTCCTGAAGTCTCTTGTCGAATTCCTGCTGCGTGTACGGGGACTTGATTTCGTTGAGCTTGCGGTCCACTTCTTCTTCGGTGGCCAACAAGCCGAGTTTTTCAGCGCGGCGCATCACCATTTCGTCGTCGATGAGCTGGCGCAAGATGTTCAGGCGGAGAATGGTAGCTTGCTCCCCAGTCGGCGCTTGCTGCGCGCTGGCCACCTGATTCTCGTAGTACTTGTTAACGTCGGAGCGGAAGATCTTGCGGCCATCCACAGTGGCCATCACGTCGCCGCTCACTTTAGACTTGCAGCCCAACAGCGCTGTCAGCAGGACGGCGGCGGCCAGCAATACCGCGAGCCGGGCAAATTCTGCGTTTCTTTTCAAACGATTTTCTCCCTCACGCCGATGGTCCGGCGTTGCACACGAAAGGTAAAACGGATTCTGCCCACCGCTGGGCCGCGATCACTTGGAGGCCGGCGCGGCGGCGGTCGCTGCGTGCTCAGGCACGGGCAGGTTGGCATCTTTCAAGGCGTGATCCAGTGCGGCACGCACCTGGCTGATCGGCACCGCGCCGTCGATCTTTTGCCCGTTGATAAACATTTCCGGCGTCGCATCCACCCCGACCGAGTCCCCGTCCTTTATGGACGCCTTCACCGCGTTCTCGTCCTGCGCCTTGATGCAGGCCTGCAACTTTGGCACATCCACATTGTGTTTTTGGCCTTGCAGCATGGTCAGGCGGTCGACCGCTTCCAGCCGCGCCCCGGGCGTCTTTTCGCTGTTCACCTCGCGCTGGTTGGCGTGGATGTAGTCCGCGAAATCCCAATAGGCGTCGACGCTCTGTGTCGCCAGACAATTGGCGTCTACGGCGGCGTGCATCGCCCAGGGATGAATTTCCACCATCGGGTAATCCTTGTAGATGAAGGTGACACGGTCGCCATATTCCTTGAGAATCTCGGGAAACAACGTCTGGTGCATCCGCGAACAGAACGGGCATTCGAAATCGTCGAAATTCACCAACACAACCTTGGATGCCTTAGCTCCGCGTGTAGGCCGCCCGGCGACGTCAATCTTGCTCATCGTTTCCGCGAGCGGATCCTTGCTCAGATCGAATTTAATCAACCGTACCAGGGAAGAACGGTCCTTAGAAACCACAAAGGTCAGATCCTGCTTCTTACCCCCGTTATCTACCGTCACGACAACCGCATCATAGGTGGGAAAGTCGGGACTGGGTGTAGGCGCACCTACCGTGACCTGGACCTCGGGCGGCATATTGTAGTAGGAACGGATTTGGCGTTCGATTTTTTTGGTTAGATCGGGAGGAGCAGAGGATACGGCCATGGGATTCGATGGGCTGCCACCGGAATTCCCAGACTGGGCAGCACAACCCAAACAGATCACCAGCAGTAGTAGAAAAGAGCGTCGAATTAGAGTCACTAAAAACCGCCTCAACATCACAGGGTTGAGTATTGATTATCTCATAGGCGGGACGGGACGCGGGCGCAGCGTCGCCGCGTAATCGATGTCTGTTTGTGACCGCCTAAGATTTCTCCGCATCTCCGCGGCTGTTCTCAGCGTACTCCGCGAGTTAAGCTTTGCATTGCGGGATTCCAAAAACCTTAAACGCGGAGGACGCGGGGAAACGGCCGCGGAGTACGCGAAGAAGCTTCATTAGCCTGTCCGGCGTAATAACTTCTCGGCCGTGAGCAGTGCGTTCATCGAGCCGGAGCGAAAGCCTTCCAGATCAAGGGTTACGAACTTGAAGCCCAGGGCTTTGAAAATGCTGGTAAACTCCGCCGCCATGGCGGGATCTAACGCGCGCTGCAGTTCGTCGCGAGAAATTTCAATGCGGACGATTTCCCCGTGATGCCGAACGCGAAATTGCCGGAAGCCCAGCGCGCGCAGGGCGTCTTCGCCCTTTTCCACGGCGTCGAGGGCTTCTCGCGTAACCGGCCGGCCATATTCGATGCGCGACGACAGACACGCGGAGGAGGGCTTATCCCAGATGCGCAGACCGGCAGTCCGTGCCAGGACGCGAATTTCCTCCTTCGTGAGCCCGGCATCGAGCAAAGGCGCAGAGATATGATGTGCGCTGGCTGCTTTTTGGCCGGGACGAAAGTCGCCCTGATCGTCGAGGTTGACGCCGTAGGCGATGGCATCGAAGCCGCGTGCTGCGCGCAGTCCTTCCATCAGGGTGAAGAGTTCATCCTTGCAGAAGAAGCAGCGCTGCGCATCGTTGCGAACGTACTCCGGGCGGTCGAGTTCCGAAGTTGCTACCACTTCCAGCGGGATGGCTTGCTCCTGCGCAAAGGCAACCGCGTCGGCAAGCTGGGTGCGTGCCAGGCTGGGGGAGTCGGCAACGATCGCCAGCATGTTGTCCCCGAGCGCCTGATGTGCGGCCCAAGCCAGGTAGGCGGAATCCACGCCGCCGGAATAGGCGACGAGCAGACTTCCCAGTTGACGGAGGTGAGCCTGTAGCAGCGAGCCTTTCGCTTCAAGGTAGGTTCCCACGACCGACATGAACACTATGTTAGCAGGGGCAACGTCGCCATGGCCGTGAACGCACCTCGGAGGCCGAGCTGGGTTCGGGTTTCACTGGCCACTGACCCCTGACCCCTGGTCCCTGCTCTTAATACAGCCGTTCCTGCGGGCGCATGCTGCCGAAGCCGCCGATGTTGGCCAGAGTGAAGGTGAAGCGGAACAGATTTTCGGTGCGCACGTTGGCGACCCTATAGCTGCGGTATTCCATGGTGACGCCGCAGCAATCCCAGTTGTAGGTGGTCTGCGCGCTGACGAATTGCAGCGACCCGTTATCCTGATCGAAGCCGAAACTGCTGGCGGCACTGAAGCCGCGTTTTACGGGGCGGCCATATCCCAGTGCGAAACGAAACTGATTGAACCGGGCGGTCTCTGCCGACCCGGCACCCAAGCTTGACTGGCCGGGTATCTGCAATATCGCATCGCCACCGCCAATTGTCACCTGGCCGAAGTGGTAGTTCGCCAGCAAAGTGCTGGCATTGACGCTGTTATGGTGGAAGTCATAGTCCAGATCCCACTCCGCGTCGGTTCGTGCACTGGTCTCGACGCGCAACCGTGAAACCAGCGGCGAGAGATGGCGCGGCTCAGTAAGAAATGAGATTCCAGTCAGCTCGGCCGTGGTGCTGAACACATTGCGCTGACCGGAAATCAGCGCGCCGCCAAACGTGGGATCGAGAAAGTATTTCTGGGCCAGCTCCCAGGTCACGACTTCGCGCACCTGCGGCCCGGCCTGGCACGGGGCATTCGCCAGCATTCTGGTAGTAGGGTGCTGCCAGGGAATGATGGATTCCGGCGCCGGGCCGCCTACCATCAAGGCCTTCATGGTAATGTCGCAGTCTTCCGGCTTCTGCGAATTGCGCTTGGCGTAGAGGCGCGTCACGAGTCCGTACTCGACCTCGTGAGTATCGGTGAGGATGTCGCGCTCGTCGAACTTCAGAACGCTGGCGTAGTTGTTCACGCCGGTCACAAATCGGTATCTCACGAGCGGCTCAATGACGTGCTTCCACTTTCGCCCCAGAAATTCCTTGTCGAAAACGCGCTCCAAGGCTGGTGGCCGCAGTTCCACCGCCGTTTCCAGGGCCTGGCGGTTGATGGGATCGTTGACAGCAAGTCCGGGATCGTCTCTTTTTTCTCCTACCAGCCGCTCCGTGTAATAGGTTTCATGCAACATCAACTCGGGACGCAGAGACCACCCGCGAAACAGCAAGGGCATTGAAATCTCCGGGTTCAGGTCGAATCGCCCGAGGAGGTTCCCGGTGCGGAAAGCTGGCGTGCACAGGGACACGATCGAACTCGAACACTGCTGTGGCTCACTGCGCGACAAGCCGGCGCCCGACGCGTCGAATGACCAGTAAACCGGCGTATGGCCCAACCGCTGGTCCACGCTGGAAGAATCAAGGCTGGGGGCGTGGGAAATCGTAATTACCTGCCCCGGAGTCGTGCTCAGGAAGTTCTGGTAGCGTTCCAGAAATCCATTCACGCTGATTCCACCGGAGGATTTCGATAGAAAAGCCTGCGATTTGACTTCGGAATATACGGCCTGGCTGAAAACTTCGTTGAAGGCAAGCCGGAAGAGAAATGAACTCAAGTAGTCGATGTTGGCCACAGCGCGGAAACCGTCCAGGGTTCCGGCTGAGTTCAGCCGCACATTCTCTCCGCCTTCCTTGAGCGGAGGCGAGCCGATACCACGGTCAATCACTCCGAAGTAATTCAAGTCCAGGTAGGAGTGTTCCGTGGGCATGGCCCGGAACTCTCCCCGCTGCTCCCATCCCCGCAGGGACAAGTACTCTGCGCCAATAGTGGCGTCCATCATGCGGTTAATGGCCCAGTAATAGGCCTCGCCAATAACGTTGCCCTTGACGGAAGAGCGAGCCACCGAGGGCATCAGAAACCCGGATTGGCGGGACGCCTTCTCCACCGGGTGAGTCGCGAAGGGAAAATAGAGAACGGGAATTCCATGCAGCAGAAAATTGCTGTGGTAAATCTTGGCGTTGCCGCCCACGTCAACACTCACCTTGAGTGCGTCGAATTGCCACTTGGGATGTGGCAACTCGCAAGTGGTAATGGTGCCGTCGTAAACCAGGTAGTGCTCGGGGCTGGTTTTGTCGACGATTTTGCCGGTAAAGGCAAAGGGCGCCGTCAACGTGAGGATCACCTGGTTGCCGCGAAAACGCAGGCCGGTTGTGCCGGTGACATCGTAGAAACGTCCGGTTTCCAGAGCGAAATTGTAGTTGCCATGCGACGCACGAATATGGTCGTCATTGGCGCCGCCGTCGAGCGCGAAATGCCCCGTAGCGGTTACTTCCTTCGTGTCTGAGTTGTAGGTAGCTTCATCGGACTTCAGGACATAATTCTCGTAGTAGATTTCAACCGCCCCGTGCAGTTTGTAAACGGAACCTTCTTCTTCCTGCTGAATGGCGCAAATGGTGTAGACGTTCTCTCCTTTCTCCTTCTGCGCCGCGGCCGCCAGGGCGCAGGGTGTTTGCGGCGTCGCTGGCTTTTCCTGCGGATCTCCGGCGCGCTGTGTCGCAGTGGAACTCAGGGGTGGCAACTGGCTGGTAACTATCGGCGGCACGAGAAGAAGGTGACAAAGCGTCAGCGCCGTGATAAGGAATCTCTTGCGAAGAGTCATCGGAACAAGATTGCCGGAGCAAAGTTCGCCGGAGTCATGGTCGCCGGATTTAGATCACTGGAACAAGAACATCCGAAGCGCTGGAATAATGCGCCCGGAGTCTTTTACCGGCAACAGTCGTGTGAACTTAGCACGGCTGAGCCTTAGGAGGCAAAGCCGCCCGAAGTCTTGGATTCCGGTGGCTTCTCTCTGGTTATCTAATACGATCATCGAACCTGGTTATCCGGCATTTTGGTGATCCCGCCGGCTCTGAGTTCTGGTTCTCGCAAGACTGTGATTCATGCCTTGTCCGCGTTGTGGTGACATCTGCCGCTGCTCTTCCCGCGCGACTTCCGCCGCTCCTGCGCGCTGGCTGTCCGACGTGGATGCACGCCTGGCCACGCTGCCAGCAGAACTGGAAGCGCCGGTCGTCGATGGACTGAGGAGCGATCTGGCGGACGGGTTATCGTCCGACAACGGCGACGGCAGCGAGCCTAAACCTCCAGATTCGATTGTCTGGCGCGAGGAAGTCGCAGCCAGGCTAAATCGTTATCAAGCGCGGCGCAAGCCGCGGCCGCCACGCTATCCATCACTGCGGCTGCGTTTCGACCATGCGGACCTCGTTGGCGCCGGAAGTGGTCTTGCTGATGAGTCGCAGGCTTCAAGAATAATAACGACAAGTTCGAACCAGGCGCTGGCTTTGGACGGGTTCGCCAACAGCGCCACGCAGGCCGCCGAAATTCCGGCGTCTGCGTCGATGCCATTGCAGGAAGCGGAGGCCCACGCAGAAACCACGGCCACTCCGGCCCCGGAATCATCGCAGAATCAAAATGCTGCCCTGGTCACACCCCCCACGACCGCAAAGATCATCGAGTTCCCGCGCTCCTGGACCCCGCCGCTGGCGCCGCGCGACGAATTAGCCGAGCCGGTCTTCGATCCTGAGCGTCCTCGAATTCTCGAAGCCCCCGAAGTGGTTCCGCCGGCTCCGGCTCTGGGTGGAATCACGATTCAGCCTGCCCAGAAGCCGGAAATAGAGAAGCGTCCGGGCATCGACATTCCGCTGCAGAGTGCGCCTCTGGCGCAGCGCATTCTTTCCGCCGCCACCGACGGTGTCATCATCGCAGGCGCTTGCGCTCTGTTCGGATTTATCTTCTGGAAGATGACGGCGATCCGTCCGCCGCGAATACAGATCATCGGGATGGCTGCCGGCCTTACTTCCCTGTTCTGGGCCGCTTACCAATACCTGCTCGTGGTCTACGCGGGATCTACGCCCGGACTGCTGCTGGCACGGCTCGAACTGGCCCGCTTCGATGGAACTCGCGCCAGCCGCGGGCTCCGCCGCTGGCGCGTCTTCGCGTCATTTCTCTCAGCTGCCTCTCTCGGCATGGGATACGCATGGGTCTTCCTTGACGAAGACTCGCTCTGCTGGCACGACCGGATTACGCATACGTACCTCGCGCCCAAGGGCTAGGCGTTTCAAAAACCGGGGACAGTCCCGTGGAGTGCACCCCAAAACTGAGACAAGGAAAATGGTGACAGTTCTCGAGAGGAGAACGCATGTCACAAGGCGAACCGAAGCAGATTGAATACGCGAAGGAGTTGAAGCTGGCCGCGGTACGGCGGGTGTTATCGGGAGAAAGCGTGAGCGGGGTGGCGCAAGAGCTGGGCATTCGACGGAAGCGGCTGTACGTGTGGAAGGATCGGTACGCAGAGTTAGGGGAAGCTGGGCTCGTGCATCGGCGGAGAGGAAGACCGCGAAAGCAAACGCTGGCAGCGGCCAGTGGGTCGGAAGCCATGGCCGGACGTGGGGAGTTGCTGGCGGCGCGGAAGCGGATCGCAGAGTTAGAACGCAAAGTAGGGCAGCAGGAGTTGGAACTGGATTTTTTCGGCGAAGCCTTGCGGCGCATCGGAGTGGACGGGAAGCGATCTGCACGTTGATCGCGGAGCGGGCCGAGCAAGGCGGCCTCAGGGTGGAGCGAATGTGCGAGTTGAGCGGCGTGAGCCGCGCGGGATTTTATCGGCACTGGGAAGCCTCCGCACCGCGACAGGTAGATACGGCAGTGCGCGATGCCATCCAGCAAGTGATCGTGGCGAAGCGGTTCTATGGCTATCGGCGAGTGCAGCGAGAGTTGCGGCAGCGCGGGCTCCCGGTCAACGCCAAGCGCGTGTTGCGGCTCATGCGCGAGGACAATCTGCTCGGTTTGCGCAGGCGGCGATTTGTGCCGGCGACGACGGATTCGCAGCATGGCTGGCGGGTATGGCCGAACCTGGCGCGCGGCCTGGTGACGCAAAACCTCAATGAACTCTGGGTGGCCGATATCACCTATGTGCGATTGCAGGAGGAGTTTGTCTATCTCGCCGTGGTGCTGGATGCACATTCCCGGCGGGTGATCGGGTGGGCGCTGGCGCGACATCTGGGCGCGAGTTTGGCACTGGAGGCGTTGCGCCTGGCACTGGCGGAACGACAACCCGCGCCGGGCTTGATTCATCATTCCGACCGCGGCATCCAGTACGCATGTTCCGACTATCTCACCCTGCTCGCCGACCATGGCGCGCAACCGAGCATGAGTCGGGTGGGCAATCCTTACGACAATGCCAAGGCTGAATCTTTCATGAAGACCCTGAAGCAGGAGCAAGTACGCGGCAACCACTGGCGCGATCTGGACGCCTTGCGCGGTGACCTGGCGACGTTCTTAGAGACCACTTACAACCACCAGCGGCTGCATTCGGCGCTCGGATATCAAACGCCCGCCGCTTTCGAGCAGCAGTTGTGGGCCCGCAGCCTCGAAGCTTCTACAGAGCTGACTGGGGCGAGGGAGCTAACCGCCCCCTCGCCCCAGACCCCACTCCCCGGTTTACAATGTTTTTCGCAACGCAACTGTCCCTAGTTCTTTTGTCTCACCTCAGGGGTGCACTCCACCGTCTGTCCCCGTATTTCCCCCATATTTCCTTGTCCCCATATTTCCTTCGAATCGTTGGACTTGGCTGTGGATAGGGGCATCCTTACGCATCCTGGGGGAAGAAGAGTCGGACTTCAGAGTTCCGACGAGTCTTTCGATGCGGGAGCGTAGCGACGCAGAAGTGTAATGGAAACTACCAGTACAAGGATCAGCAGACCCAACAAACCAAGTTCAATCATCGAAGAGTGGAAAATGGCGCTTGAGCCTTCGGTCGCCCATGCACCTTCTTTCGTGAGCGTGGCTGCTTCCAGGGTAATCACCAAAACGCGGCGAATTGAGGCAATCAGTCCGACGATCAGAAACGGTTCTGTAACCAGAACATGGGAGCGAATGGAGATACGTACTGTATGCAGAATCTCCACCAGCATCAGCACAATGAGGAGTTGGTTCAATACCCTCAGAGTCTGGGCTGCAACCGTCCAATGACTGAGACCGATCCACAGTATTTGGCCCGCGGTTGCGATGGTCACAAAGGCCGTGACAGCCAGCAACGCTGCGAGAACGGAGTAGATGACTATCTCGGTTTTGCCCAGATAGTAGTCAAAGTGGCGGCGTAATCTGTCTTCGACCATATCAGAGTCAAGTTTAAATCGAAATATGAATTGGTGTCGCTGTGAAAGGGGAGCGTGGACATAAGTGTCCGCGCTCCCAACCCTTTCTTTTCCCTTCTTGGCCCTCTCGGTAGCTTGTTTCAGAGCATCCGGCACTTTCTGCCCTGAAAGCAAGTTAGCGCGAGCGGTGATCGCGGTGCTCTTCCACGGGGTGGCGTCCTTCGCGCGCGGTTGCGCGCTCACGCTCTGTGCGCTCGTGCAACACGTGCTGCTCGGGCAGCCGCCCGCCCACACTGTAGCGCGGGAAGTTCGCCGTTGTGCTCAGCGTTAACACTCAGCAAGCCGGAGACTGACGCACCATTCAGCCTCCCCTATGCTATCTTGAAAGTTTACGTCAATAGGCAGTTCCCGCACTCCTGGAAGCATGGCTACATCGGCAGGATCCAAACCGGCCATAAAGGTCTTCGTCGCCACCACGGTGATGTTGAGCTTTATTTCCTTCTGGCGGGCCTCCGCCATCGTTCTCTCCGATCTGGCATCCTCCGCTTACTACGCCGGCGGCGATGCCGAGAAAGTGATCGGCAAGAGCGCTCCCTGGTTCATCCTCGCGGTCATGCTGTTCAGCTACGCCGTGCGGGCGCTCTACATCGAATCCAGCGCCATGTTCGTTCGCGGCGGCGTATACCGCGTGGTCAAAGAGGCCATGGGCGGAGGTCTGGCCAAATTCTCCGTCTCGGCCTTGCTCTTCGATTACGTGCTGACCGGCCCCATCAGCGCCGTCTCCGCGGGACAATACATGGCGGGCTTCATCAAAGACATGGGCGTGTACTTGCACCGCCCGCTCAATTTTTCCGACGACCATTTCGCCGCAGGAGTGGCCGTGATCGTAGTGCTTTATTTCTGGTGGCAGAATACCCAGGGCATGCACGAGTCCAGCCAGAAGGCGCTGCAGATCATGGCGATCACCACCGTGATGGTGGTGATTCTGATCGTCTGGTGCACCATCACGGTCTTGCGCGCTCCGGCCATCCAATTGCCGCCGAACCCGCTGCATCCGGGCATAATCCCGCTGAACAAAGAATCGCTGGGCTGGCTCAACGGAACCTGGGTCGCCAACATCACCTGGATCATCCTCTTCGTCGGCTTTGGGCACTCCGTGCTGGCAATGAGCGGCGAAGAAACTCTGGCGCAAGTGAATCGCGAGATCGAACATCCCAAGCTGAAGAACCTGGAGAAGACCGGCCTCGTAATTTTCATTTACAGCCTGCTGTTCACCTCGCTGGTCTCGTTCTTCGCGGTGATGATCATCCCCGACAAGGCTCGCCCGGAGTTCTTCGCTAACCTGATCGGCGGCATCGCTATGTATCTGGTCGGGCCGGAGAGTCTGAAGCTGCTGTTTCACGGTTTCGTGGTGCTGGTGGGTGTGCTCATCCTGGCGGGCGCACAGAATACTTCCATCGTAGGCGCCAACGGCGTTTTGAATCGCGTGGCGGAAGACGGAGTGCTCACCAGTTGGTTCCAGAAGCCGCACCACCGCTTCGGAACCAGTTACCGCATTATCAACCTGATCGTAGGACTGCAGGTGCTGACCATCGTGCTCAGTCGTGGCAACGTGTACGTGCTGGCCGCGCTCTACGCGTTCGGCGTGATCTGGAGCTTCGCCATGAAGTCCCTTGCCGTGCTGGTGCTGCGCTACACCGAGCCGGGGAACCGGGCGTGGAAGGTTCCGGGCAACTTCCACATCGGCAAGACTGAAATTCCTGTGGGATTGATCCTGATTTCAGGGGTGCTGCTGATCACCGCTGTCGTCAACCTCTTCACCAAGTACCAGGCTACGATTGCCGGAGTGATTTTCAGCGCGGTGTTCTACACAATCTTCACGCTCTCTGAGCACCACGTCGCCAAGGAGCGCCACGGCAAGCCGGAGCAGCTCGATCAGTTCCGCGTCTACGGCAATCAGGAACTGGGCAGCGGCGCCATGGGCGTGCGGCCGGGAAACATTCTGGTTGCGGTGCGCGATCCGCGGAATCTTTACTACCTCCGTCAGGTGCTCGCCCACACCAACACGGCGAAGCAGGATGTGGTGGTGATGAGCGCGCGCCTCTATCATCGCGAGCCCAGCTTCGGCGGCGGCTCGGTCATGGACGCTACTCAGGTCTTCGACCACTACGAGCAGGAACTTTTCACCGCGGCAGTGGCCGTCGCCGAAAAAGAAGGCAAGCCAATTTCTCTGCTGGTGGTTCCCGCAACCGACGTGTTCGACGCCATCATGGTGACGGCGCAGCGGCTCGATTCCTCCCGCGTGGTCTGCGGCCTCTCCAACAAACTGACCGCCGACGAGCAGGCCAGGCTCACCGGCGACGCCTGGGAGCGCCTGCCCGAGCCGCGCCCGCGCGTTTGCCTGGAAGTTTACGCGCCGGACGGAACAGCTCGCGAGTACTTGATTGGCCCGCACACCCCGCGCATGCGTCCGCAGGACGTCGAACTCATGCACAAACTCTGGCTCGACATCACAAAGGATCCGAAATATGCGGGAACACACCACTACCACATCGTAGCCCTCGCTTTGGAGGAGTTGCAGCGGGAATTGAGCACGGAACAGCGCGCCCAACTTTTGCAAAAGCTGCAGGAGGAAATGAATCGAGGAGATGGTACGGCAGGCACTAACTAGTCGGTGAAAACCATCCACAAAAAGCCCCAGCCGCGCGGCTGGGGCTTTCTTTACTGCTTCTGCTCTTATCGTCTTTACTTCTTTGAGGCGCAGCAGTTTTTCGCGTGGTCCTTGTCCTTGCAGCACTCGCCGCAAGCTGCGGCCTTGTCTTTGTCACCTTTCATGCATGACATTGCATTCTTGCCGCCGGCGCACGATTTTTCTCCCGCTCCGCCGCAGCACGCCATGGCTTTGTCGTGGCAACAGGATTGTCCGTCCTTGGCGGTTCTGTCGCAGTGTGCGCCAGTCTGTGTAGCCGCGCTTCCCTGCGACACTGGAGAAGCTGTGTTTTGAGTTGCGGTTTGGGCCCAGGACGCAACCGTCAGGGCCAGGAAGAAAGCGATCAATTTCAATTTCATAGTGATCTCCTAAATGTGAATGACTGATGTCTGATTTCGCTGGGGCAAAGCCCGCATGAAGGCCTGCGCACTAACCGCAGATAGGCCCATTGCCAGAGAATGCGCGGAAACGCGCGAAGGATTGAACTCAGTTGCGCAGGATGGTAGAAAGTTCGGAGGGAGCGTGAGGAGTGGCAGAATTGCGCGTCAATGCCAAGCTTCGCTGGGCGCCCGCCTCGTTGCTATCAAAAGAAGCGATCCGGGAATCCGCCCGCTCGACCCTGGAGCTGGTGGTCAAGGTCACAGGATGGCTGGAGTCCCGTTCGAAACAACACGAATGCCGGTCTCCACAAGGGAGGCTCGCGGGAACAGCTGGAACCACGCTGCGATGAAGGTGAGACCCGTGCAACTTCGGGCAGCAGGAGTGTGAGTGCGCAGTTTCCACCGGAGCGCCTAGCCGAGCGCCCTGTAACGCAAACGGCACAAGAGCATGCGCCCACCCGGAAAGGGCGAGAACCAGTGGCGCAATGATCAATTTGGTTCGCATTCCTGCACTTTCAAACTCGACAAGAGTGACAGGCATTGCATCCTCAGTCTGTGACCACCGTCACAGCCCTCAGTGCCTCGGTCATCCTTAGGTGCCGAGCAGATGCCGCAAAGAGCCACTCAACTCCCGATAGCGAAACGGATATCCGCTCGAAATCAGCTTTCCAGGTTCCACTTTCTGGCTGCCGAGCAGAAGTTCTTCGCCCATCTCTCCGAAAACGGCCTTGGCGGCGAACGCAGGCATGGGAAAAATTGCCGGACGCGACAACACGCTGGCCAGCGTGCCGGCAAACTCCGCATTTCGAACCGGCTTGGGCGCGACCATATTTACCGCTCCTTGCAGCAGGTCGTTTTTCAGGATGTGATGGATCGCGCCGATCATATCATGCATGTCAATCCAGCTCATCCATTGCCGCCCGTCTCCAGTTCGGCCACCCAGGCCCAGCTTGAACGGCAGCAACATCGCCCCCAGCGCGCCGCCCCTGGGGCTGAGCACAATTCCCGTCCGCAGGTGCGCGGTGCGAATGTCAGCTTGCACGGCGGGCATGGTCGCTTCCTCCCATTCCTGGCAGACCTCTGCCAGAAATCCCGTGCCTGGCGCACTTTCCTCTCGTAAGACTTCATCGCCCCGGTTGCCGTAGTAACCGATCGCTGACCCGCAAATAAAAACTTTGGGCTTCTCTTCCGCCCGCGCCAGAGCCTGTGCCAGATTCAACGTCCCGGCAACGCGGCTGTCGCGAATCTTCGCCTTCTTGGCCGCGGTCCATCGTCCGAAAATGCTTTCGCCCGCAAGATGAATCACGGCATCGAATCCCGACACGGCCTGCGGTGCAAGCGGCGTCGCTGGATCCCATGCGATCTGCGCATCATCGGCAGGCCCGCCCGCAACCGCGCCGCGCACCAGCCGCACCACAGACCATCCACTAGATTTGAGTGAAGGAAGAAGCGCAGCCCCAATCGGCCCCGACACTCCGCTGACCAGGATTCTGGAATTCATACTTGCTGGTTGTGACTGTAACAGTTCGCACTACGGGCGAACAAATTGCGGATAGATTTGAAATTTTTGAAGGACATGAAATACAAGAAGAGTGACGGACTGGCGATTTTTTAATTATTCCCCAGCACGGCCCACTGTTCGGCCTGCCGGAATTCTTCCCGCCGCTTCGCCCCAGTCGTGGCGTACCAGTTTCGCCACAGCGCGGGTTCGTTTCCCAAATGCTCGTTCGTGATCTCGCGCAGCGCCTGATACACCCACTTCCGCGTCGTCGCATCCAGAGACGCGTCCTCCGCGAGATCGATCAATCCCGGCACCGCCAGCATCCGCTGCTCGCGCGTCAGCATCCCGGACTTCGCTAGGCTGCAGCCGGCGCGCTCCCGCACCTCGATCGAAGGATCGTTGCGAAACACATCCAGGAAATCCTTGATTGTGTCGTCCGTCCCCAAATGCGCCAGGCCTTCGACCGTCCAGTACCGCGTCTTCTCCATCGGATCGTGCATGTACGACCGCAGAAACTCGTGAATGCGCTCCGGCTCAACGCCGCGGTTCGCAAGCATTCCCAGAACCCAAGTAGCGAATGTCCGGTAACTCGGCGACTTCTCTGCAGAAGCCATCAGGCGCTCTGCGGTCTCCTCCGTCTTCGGCAGGTTGTCGACCGCCAGCGTGATTTCGATCGCCGCAGCGCGCACGCGCAGGTCGTTCGAGTAGAGCGCGGTCATCGACAGGTCGTCGAACTTCTGCGTGTAGTGCACCTTTCCATACCAGCCTTCGACCATCTTGCTGATCATGCTGGTCGCGCCGTGATCGTGATTGATCGCCGCTCCCAGCAGAAATTCCATTTGCGCTTGCGGAGGCTGCGTCTGCACCCACTCGATGTTGTGCTCGGAAAGTTGAGAGTGATCGGCGGGAACAGCGCGTCCCGGAAGCGGCAGTTGCTCGCCTGAGGTGACGGGAGCGGAAGCTTGGCCTGTTGCAGGCGCTGTTGAGACGAAGGCAAGTACGAACACGACCGCCGAGACGGCCGACAGTCGTCGCAGTCCACAACTTGTTCTAGGAGACATGCTCACCTCGTGGAGAATCCAGGCTTCTTCGAAAGCCTAGGATCAGTCGGCGCAGGCGGCAAATTACCGGCGTGCTACTGCTTTTCCGGTTCAGGAAAGGCTGTTCACCCTTTGGTATTCCCCTTTTGCATAATCTTTAGAATCATCGAGTTGGCGAGAAATTCTCCACTCAGCCGCACGGATTCCAGGAACTAACATCACCGGCTTTCGGAACGTACAGCCGACTTCGGAGTGAAATAGCGGACCGTAACGTCTCCTCCTACGTATGCGACCCGGCTTGCCGGCCGCTGCCGTGGAGTCTTGTAGGAAAAATGGCGCACCGTCACATCGTCCCCGATATAATCGACCTCGGTCTGCCCGCTCTGCCCGAGTCGCGCGCGCTGGACTCTCTCTTTGGACTTATTGACTGCAATAGGTGCGGAGCGTGTTTTCGATGTTTTAGCAATCGGTGGCACACCAGATTGAAAACTCTTTACGGCGGCCGATTCCGACGGGGAAGATTCCCCATGCGACGCCCGGCCGTGATCGCTGTGGGTCAACCAAAAAACCAGTCCCAAGCCTGCAATAACGGCGCTCAAGGCCAGGCTGCGGAGTGGCCGGCTTGCGATAACGTCGGCTGCACGCTGCACCAGGATTTGCGCCAGCGACCCTGACCGTCTGAGCGCCCGCGAACAGTTCTTGATCCCTCGCGAACAGATCTCGATCCCATTCGCGCTGCTTATGCGCACCTGCTGCCTGATAACCGCCCAGGCGGCTTTGCAACGCAGATAGACATCATTCTGTTGTAGGTAGGAAAAAATACGCCGATAATCAAAAGACCGATCCGCAGTCAGGTGCCCTTCGCTATTTGGGGCCTCTTGAAAGGCATTTCGAACCGCCTGCGATTCTGTCGCCGGACTTGGCTCCGCTTGAACCGCGCGGCACATCGCTTCCTCGATCAAGCCGGCCATCAATCGGTACATCCGTACCTCGCAGTCCTGGTAGGCATGCACTTCGCTGAATGCTATTTCCAGCACTCCGGCCAGGGTGTGGGCCCGACAAAGCGGCAAGATCAGGAGCGATTCAGCGCCAAATTGCCGGCAAACTGCCCCTTCAATGCGGGTATCAGTACGGGCGTTTTCGACCCGAAGAATCTCGCGGCTGGCTTGAGTCTTCTCTGACACAGTCAAAGAGACGGCGACCCGGTTCTCGATACGGACGACGGAACAGCCGCTGCCGGCCCGGTAGATGAGCTGATCTTTCTCCAGAACCCCGATGGCGACCCCGGCGGCGCCGGCTACGTCTCGTGCAGAATCGACAATCAGGTTCATCACGCCATTTAAATCGAGTTCTCCTCCCGCCACCAACCTTTGAACGCCAAGGAAGGCAGAGAGGAATCGGCTGTCAACCTGACTTTCCTGCACCGCAAATGCGTTCTCTAGAAGCTCTTGTAAGGCTGTACGGTCGAGTCTGGAATCTACGCTCATAGCAATTTCCTGTTGTGTTTTGGCAGCTGGAAAGCAGCCCGGGTCTTTGATTCGAAAAACCGCTAGGAGGTTACCTGAGGATTTTGTGATTCTGATTGCCTTCCGGAACGCGCTCTGGGGGCTCGAATAGGAATATCCTCCCCTCCCACGTTGCCCCAGGCCCTTATGGCGCGGGCTATAATCCTACATGGCGAGCTTGCGCCAACAGATCGCGACCACCGCTTTGACGCTCACCAAGTTCCGCGAGCTGATGAAGCGGATACAGGAGAACCGTCCGCAGGACGATCTCGCCATTGTCAAGAAAGCCTACGACTACTCCCTGAAGCACCATGAAGGCCAGACTCGGGCTTCGGGCGAGCCTTACCTGGTGCATCCCTTGGAAGTGGCTCTGGTTCTTGCCGAAATGAAGATGGACCCGGTGGCCATCGCCGCCGGGCTGCTGCACGACTCGGTCGAAGACACCTCCGTCACTATCGTCGATATCCGCAAGGAATTTGGCGAGCAGGTCGCGCACATCGTCGAGGGCGTCACCAAGATCAGCAAGATCGATTTCGCCACGCGCGAAGAGGCGCAGGCCGAAAACTTGCGCAAAATGATGCTGGCCATGGTCAACGACATTCGCGTGGTGCTCATCAAGCTGGCCGACCGCCTGCACAACATGCGCACGCTCGAGCACCTGCAGCCCGACCGCCAGACCAAGATCGCGCAGGAGACGCTAGAGATCTACGCTCCCATCGCCCACCGGCTGGGCATGGGAAAGATTCGCGGCGAACTGGAAGACCTGGGCTTCCGCTTTCTCGATCCCGCAGGCTACGAGCAGGTGGAAAAAGCTGTGAATGCGCGCCGCAAACCTGGCGAAGCATTTCTCGCGAAGATGCAGACGATCATCCACGACAAACTGAAAGAGGCCGGCATCCAGGCTAAGGTGGAGAGCCGCATCAAGCGGCTGTTTTCGATCCACAAGAAGTTGCAGCGGCAGCGCATCGGCGTCGATCAGGTCTACGACCTGTATGCCATGCGCATCATCACACGCTCATTGCAGGATTGCTACGCAGTGCTCGGCATCATTCATAACATTTGGCGGCCGGTGCCGGGGCGCATCAAAGATTTCATCGCCATGCCACGGCCGAATTTCTATCAGTCGCTGCACACTTCGGTCATCACAGAAGATGGAACGCCATTTGAAATCCAGATTCGCACCGAAGAGATGCACAAGATGGCGGAGGAGGGCATCGCGGCGCACTGGAAATACAAAGACGGTCCGGTGTCGGCGCAGGACGAGCAGCGGCTGGCATGGCTGCGTCAGGTAGTCGAGTGGCAGCGCGACGTCAGCGATCCCAACGAATTTCTTACCGCGCTGAAAGTCGATCTCTATCCCGAAGAGGTTTACACCTTCACACCCAAGGGCAAAGTTGTGGTGCTGCCGCGCGAAGCTACGCCGATCGACTTCGCCTACACCATTCACACTGAGGTCGGCCACACCTGCGTGGGCGCCAAAGTGAACGGGCGCATGGTGCCGTTGCGTCACAAGCTGCATTCCGGCGACATCGTCGAGATCATTACGCAGGCCGGACACAAGCCCAGCCGCGACTGGCTGGGACTGGTCAAGTCCTCGCGCTCGCGCAACAAGATCAAGCACTGGCTCAACGTGCATCAGCGGGAGCGCGCCATTGAAATTGGCCGCAAGGTGATTGAGAAAGAAGCGCGCAAGTACCGCATCGCTCTGAAAGAAATTAAAGACGACGACCTGCTGAGAGTTGCCAACGGTTACGGGTTGGGCAAAGTGGACGACCTCATGTCCGGCATTGGTTACGGAAAATATTCGGCGCGGCAGGTGCTGGCTCGTCTGTTGCCGGCGGGCGCAACGCCTTCGATGGCGGGCGACATTGAAGCCGAGGGGCTGAGTTCGCAGCCGGGTGCAATCGCCAGCGTGGTGCGGCGCGTGTTTGGCGATCACAACGCCATCATGGTCAAGGGCCAGGGCGATATGCTGGTGTACCGCGCGCGCTGTTGCAATCCCATTCGCGGAGAGAGCATTGTGGGCTACATCACGCGCGGCAAGGGAGTGGCAGTGCACGCAGTGAGCTGCCCTAACGTCACAAACCTGATGTACGAACCGGAACGCCGCATTGACGTAGAATGGGCGCGCGACGAGAGCACGCCCACGGCTTATCCGGTGAAGCTGACGGTTTACTGCGACGACCGGTTTGGAATGCTGAAGAACATCACCAGCGTGATCGGCGACGCGCAAAGCAATATCCGCAACATTGGGGCGCGCACCGAAAACAGCCAGGCCAGCGTGGAGATTGTGCTCGACATTTCCGATCTCAAACACCTGGAGCAGATCATGGCCGGGCTGCGAAAGATTCCCGGCGTGCATGAGGTGCAGAGGCTGCAAAAGATCTAGTTTCCAGTTGCCGGCACCCAGTTGCCAGTGAAACCGGTGGCTCATTATCTCGCCTACACCGAGAGAGTCTATCAGGCCAATGTAACCATGTTGGAGAACTTCTGAGACGGCGGGCGTGCGGGTGGTCGCATGACGGACATTCCCGTTGCGTCTCCGCACGTGCTCTCTGTTCCGGGATGCTCCGCTTCAGGATGAGTTTTAATCCTGCGAGTAAAGCGCCCAAGCGGTTGATAAATCCTGGACAACGTGGCCAAGCGACTTGTAGACCGTGATCTCCTCCGCCGAGCGGCGGCCCACGATATCACCAGCCAGCACCTGGCCGATTTCGGCGACGACGTGGTCGTCGCCAATCAACCCCGCGGCCTTGGCCCGAAGAAACTCTGCGCCTTGCGCCAGAACGCCCTCGCGGCTGTCGGCAATGAATCTCGCACGGACGACCAGATCATTGTCCACCTCGGTCGGCCCGGCATGGCTTGAGCCGACCAGATTCAAATGCGTTCCCGGCCGCACCCACGCGCCTTTCAAGATGGGCTCGGCTGCCGACGTAACGGTGCAGATGATGTCGGCGCCGGCGACTGCTTCTTTCACGGTCGCTGCGCTCGCGACGGGCACGGCTAGTTCGGCTTGCAATTGAGTAGCTAGAGCGTTGGCGCGTTCGGGCGAACGTCCCCAGATCTCGATGGATTCAAGGCCGCGCACTTTGCGGATCGCGCGCGCATGGGTCGCGGCTTGTTCGCCATAGCCGAGGATCGCCATGCGGCGGGCATCTTTGCGCGCCAACGCGTCAGTCGCGACTGCGCTGGCCGCTGCGGTTCGAATCGCCGTAATTTCTCCCGCGTGGACGACGCAAACGGGCGCGCCATTTTCGGGATCGAACAGAATCACGAGGCCCTGGTGCGACTGTATTCCGAGATCGAAGTTCTCCGGGAAGACGCTGATCAGCTTTGCGCCGAAAGGCGCGCGCGGGCCCATCGCGCCGGGCATCACGCCGAACATGCGGCCATCGGCGAGCGGGATGATCGAGCGCAGAAGCTGCCGCGTTTCGCCGCGCGAGAATGCGATCATCGCATCGCGCACGATGGGAATGCACTTCTCATACGTGAGCCGCCGGGCCACTTCTTCGCGGTCTATGAATCGCATCAGACGTTTCCTGGTCGGAGATTCTTTACTCTGGCGGCACGCGGGAAAAGCTTACCGCGAATGGAGCGGCGTTGCGTCCTGATCTCGCCCAGTTGGCGCGGCGGGTGAGGCGGTAGCGGAGGAGGGTCCAGATCGCCAGCCAGCCATCGGCGTGGCGAATCTTCTTGCCTTCGCTGGACGAGCGCGGCGCGTACGCTATTGGCACTTCGGCGATTCTCTCCCCCATGCGGCAGAGCTTGGCGGTTACTTCAGGGCAGAACTCGAAGCGCCGGCATTGCAAATCAATTTGCGCGATCAGCGAGCGGCGGAAGACTTTGTAACACGTGGCCTCGTCATGGATGCCCGCGCCGTAGAGCAGATTGGTGAGATGGGTGAGCAGCTTTGCTCCCAGAAAAAACCGCAGGCCGCGCTCGGGGCGATCTGGGCGCACACCGTAAACCACATTCGCCTCGCGCTGCTCGAGCGGGCGCAGCAGCGCGGGATAATCCTGCGGATCGTACTCCAGATCTGAGTCTTGAATGAGGACATATTCTCCGCGGGCGTACTCAAGCGCCGTGCGGATGGCCGCGCCTTTGCCGCAATTCTTTTCGTGGAAGACTACAGTTACATCGTTCGCGAGCGGCACGGCTTGCAGTTTCTCGCGCGTGCCGTCTGTGGAACCATCGTCTACGATGATGACTTCCTTCCTGACCGGCGAGGCGTGGATGGCTTGCAAAAGTTCATCCACGTGGGCGACTTCGTTGTATACGGGGACGATCACCGACACGCATCCGGTCCACCGGTCGTGTGCTGGTGCGGCGCTGCTACGCGGCGATGCTTCGAGCGATGCCACACTCGTCATAAGAAAGTCGATAATAAATGCTGGAGTCTTAACATAATATCATTCTGGATTCATCGCCTTTCGCTGAGCAGGCTTCCCGGGCGAGCGGAGTGATGCAGCCGATTTGCCGGTTTCTGTCGCCACTTCAGGGCTGCTGGCGCACCCAAAAAACGAACCCACGGCTTAGGCCCCTTCGACAAGCTCAGGGCAAGCTGTGGGCTGCATTCTGTCGCTGCTTCGCGGCTTCTGCCGCTGAATCACTTCGGCTGATCGAGGGTGATGCCTTGCTGCTGTCCGGGCTGCTTCTCGGCTTTGGCCTTTTTGGTGATCAGAGTCTGGTTGACCCAATGGTCGGCGGTTTTCAGATCTTCCTGGCGCGCGGCGAGGTCGTCGCATTCCACGTCGGCCCTCTCACGGAACATCAGGTTCAGGTAGGCCATAGCGTCGTCGTAGTCGGGGCGAAGCTGGATGGCTTTGTTGAGGCTCTCAATGCCTTCCGTGATCGAAGGCCAATTCTTTTCCTTCAATTCGGCGCAGACCTTCTTCTGATCTTTGTTCTTTGGATTCAGGTTCTCGTCCGGCTTCAGGCCAAGTTTGGCGCGCTCTTCCATGCGCGGCTGGTAACAGGCCGTCCAGTCGATCACGCCCACCGAGTAGTAAGGCTCAGGATCGTTGGGATCCATGTCGGCGGCCATGCGGTAATACTTTTTGGCGTCGTCGAACTTCTTCATGTTCAAGTACAGGTAGGCGATTCCCTTGGCGGCGTTCACTTTCTGATCGCGCGCCGCTCTGGGCATGTCGAGCACGCGTTTGTATTGCTCAATGGCCTGGTCCGCCATTTTCAGATTGTCTTTATCTTCAACGCCGGGGATGTATTGCTGCGCGAAAGCGGTAGCCAGGTACATCTTGGCATTGATGAGGGTCGGGTCCAGAGCGACGCTCTGCTGGAAATGGTCGATGGCCTCTTCGTACTTGGCGTTCTTATAAGCGGTTACGCCTTTGTTGAGTTGGTCGCGGGCGCGCAGTTTGCTGCAGCCCACGGATGAGAAGAGCGCCAGCGCAACGGCCGCCAGCGTCAGCAGTCGAAAGTATTTATTCATTGCGGTATAAGTCTCCCTTGCCACAGCATCCTAGGCCCAGAGACGGCAAATTGACAAGCTCTGCCACGCCGAGAGCGGGCCGCCCCTTCGGCAAGGCTCAGGGCAAGCTCTCGGGACAGTCGGCGAGATGCCGGCGCAACGCCCCATCGCAAGCGGCCCGCGGATGACGCTGGGGCGGCTCTTAGCCGCCCGCTTCAATCTTCGCGGTAATCAGACCGACTTTATCTACTCCCGCAGCATGCGCGATGTCAATCACGTTGGCGACATCGGCAAAGGGGATGGCGTCATCGCCCTTCACGAACATGACTTTCTCGGCGCGGGTTTTGTAGATGTCGGCGAGACGCCCCTGCAGGTTGTCCCAGGTGGCATCCTCCTGGTTGATCTTGAGGCCGGGATCCTGACCGGCGCCGCGATCGATCAACTGCACCACGATGGTGCGGTCCGGCGTATTGTTCTTGGGCGCGTTCGGCGGAGGCGGCTGAGGAACCAGCGCGTCCAGACCTTTCGGCGTCAAAGGCGTGATCACCATAAAAATGATGAGCAGCACCAGCAGCACGTCAATCAGCGGAGTGACGTTAATGTTTGCGCTTTGGCCTCCCTTACCGCCAAGTGCCATACTCATAGTCGTTCTCCTCTATTGCCCATGCGCCGGAGTGGCCGGAGCGTTTGGAGTATTCTTCCGTTGATCGGTGAGCAAGCCCAGATCGTCCACCCCGGCGGCGCGCACCGCGTCGACCACCTCGACAACTTTGCCGTAGTGGGCGCGTGCATCTGCCTTCAGGTAAACCGTCTTGCTGGTCTTGTTCGTCAAGCGATCCTTCACCTTGCTGGTCAGGCTCTCCGGTGCCACTTTATCGGCGCCGAAATAGACTGTGCCGTCGCGCATCACCGAAACCAGCAGCGCGTCTTCCTTATCCGCATCCTGCATCGGCAGGGGATTGTTTACTTTGGCCATGTCCACGCTGATGCCCTTCTGCAACATGGGCGTAATCACCATGAAGATGATCAGCAGCACCAGCATCACGTCTACCATGGGGGTGACGTTGATGTCGGAGTTGACGTTGGCCCCTTCATTCCTTTTTGCAATTGACATAGCTTAATCTCCCAGAGGCAGTGGCCAGTTGTCAGTGGCCAGTTGCCAGTAAAACCCTGCTCCAGTCCAGATCCGTCGCAGCGCGTCGAAGATGAACCGGTTCCGCTTGGGTTGGGAAAGCCGGCGCCAGGAACGGTCCCGGCGCCGGACAGCAACTCATGCGGACTTGCAGCCCAAACTTCTAGGACCGGCGAACGTCGCGCCGCTTCAGGAAGTAGTCAATCAATTCGCTCGACGAGTTGTCCATCTCGACATCGAACGCTTCCACGCGGCCGGTGAGGTAGTTGAACATCATGACGGCCGGAATGGCTACCAGCAGCCCGAAGGCGGTGGTGACCAGCGCTTCCGAAATGCCGCCTGCGACTGCGCCCAGACCGGTTGCCTTCTGCTCGGAAATACCTTTGAAGGCGTTCAGAATGCCCATCACCGTGCCGAACAGGCCGACGAACGGGGCCGTCGAGCCGATGGTGGCCAAGCCGCCCAATCCGCGCTTGAGTTCGGCGTGGACGATGGCTTCGGTGCGCTCCAGAGCGCGCTTGGAAGCTTCAATGGTTTCGCCGGGGATGGCGCCGGGGCTATCCTGGTGGGCCTTGAATTCCATCAGGCCTGCGGTGACTACCTTGGCCAGATGGCTCTTCTTGTTGCGCTCGGCGACCTTGATCGCTTCGTCGATGCGGCCATCACGCAGCGCTCCAGCCACTGCGGGAGCGAACGCGCGAGACTGCTTGCGCGCCGCGTTGTATGCCATGGCGCGGTCAATCATGACGCCGATCGACCAGCCCGACATAATGAACAGAATGACGACCACGGCCTTCGCCACGATACCCATCTGCTTCCATAGCGAAATCGGATCCCATCCCACTGCGCCACCTTCCTGCACAATCCAGGCGGCTACCCGGGGCACGTGATGAAAGACTTCTCCAGCCAAGTGAGTTGCTAACATGAGTTGCTTTCCCTCCTCGGAAATCCTTAGACTTTGATGCGAGATCTGAACGCCGCGCAAAGCTCGACGGCAGAAAGTTGGGGCCGTTAAGCTCCGATTCGCCTACCAGAAATTAAAAGGCACAGCGGCCTGGCCCTGTAAAAAGGCTCCCGGCCACCGGTTTAGGTGAGAGGGGGAGGGCCATTCCAGTTGCACTTTGCAAACCTGCTACGTCACCAGCTACAGCGTCGAGCAATACTACGCCACGCGTTGCCGCGTCATCCAGCGTAGCGTTGCACGTTGTTGCCTTACCGGCCGGGTTTAGCCTCCCGACAGGGTGAAGTTGACCAGTACTTCCGTATCCACTTCGACGGGTTCGCCGTTCAGCAGATAGGGCTTGTACTTCCACTGTTTGACCGCGTCGAGGGCGCTCTGCACCAGCATGGGATGTCCGCTGACCAACTGCAGGTTTTGGATGGAGCCATCCTTGCCGATTTGCGCGCGCAACACAACCTGGCCCTGAATGCGGGCCTGCCGCGCCAGTGGCGGATAAACGGGATTCACTCTTCGGATGAGCAGGCCCGACGTAACGCCTGCAGACACGCGCACGCGCTGCGGGGTAGCGACTTTGGGCACAGCTACCGGCGTGGAGCTGATGATGCCGCCGATCACGCCGCCCATCTGGCCGCCGGGAATGCCTCCCGGAACGCCGCCGACCACGCCGCTCGAGGCCATCGCTGGCGGCGGAGCTTCGTCTTCCTTGATCATCTGCACTTTTTGCGGAATCTTGGTGGGCGTGCGCAGTTCACCGTTTACGATATCGGTCTGAACCTGCTTTACGATTTTCACCGGTGCGGCTGCCGGGGGTGGCGGCGGTGGAGGCGGTGGGGGGGCTACCAGGAACGTCATCAACTGTTGCTTGGGCAGGGCTTCCGTGAAGATGAGCGGCATCAGGACCATGAGTCCGATCAACCCTATCTCCAGAATGATAGCGAAGGTCGTGGTCCGCCCCCGCTTCGTCTTCAGCCTGCCCCCCGATTCCAGAAGGCTATCTTCAAACATAATTCCTCCCTACAGAGCCTACGTGAACTTAGACACCGACCGAGTCCCCTTTGCTCCCAAACTGAACCGCTTGCCAGAAGGGGTAAACCAAGCCCCGCCCGGCTCCGAACCACGCTACCCAACCTTATACAAATAAAGGACTAACCGAGAATCGCCCGTAATACCATCGGACCGTTACCGGGCCCGGACCGACATTACCGCCGCTTTCTTGCCCTTTTCCACCCGCCAATCCTGATACGCGACCAGGATCGGGGCCGCTATCGCGATTGACGAATACGTCCCGATCAGGATGCCAATGACCAGCGCGAGGCTGAACCCACGCAGCACCTCGCCTCCGAACAAATAGAGTGCAAGTACGGTAAGGAAGGTCAGGCCCGCTGTCAAGATCGTTCTACTCAGAGTTTGGTTAATGCTCCGGTTGACGATCTCCGACAGTTTTTCCCGCCGCATGAGTTTAATGTTTTCCCGGATACGGTCAAATACCACGATCGTGTCGTTATTAGAGTAACCAATCAGGGTGAGGATGGCGGCGATGACCGTCAGGGAGATTTCTTTGTCGAGCAGCGAAAATGCGCCCACCGTGATCAGCGTATCGTGAAACACCGTAACCACAGCGGCGATGCCGTAAATCCACTCGAAGCGGAAACCCAGGTAGATCAGCATTCCCGCGAGCGAGTAAGCCGTCGCCAGCAGGGCCTGCTTGCGCAACTGCGCACCCACCTGCGGCCCCACGATTTCCACGTTGAAAACCCTGAAGTCCGACAGGAAGAAACCATCCTGCAGAGTAGCCAGCACCCTTGGATCGACCGCACCCTTCAGTTGATCGAGCGAATTCAGCACTCCGCCCAGCACTTTATCCCGAGTGTCCACGATCGCCTGGGCCTGCTGGCTGTATTTCTGGTCGGCATCGGAGCCCAGGTGCATCGGGTCCTTGTCCATCAGATAATTCTTGATGTCGAGGAAGCTGGCGTTATTCAAATCTTTCTTGCCCGCCGGAGTCTTAGCTTCCAGCGTCTGGATGATCTGCGTCTTACCCCGGTCCTGATCGGTTTCCTGCACATCGAGGTCGATCAGCACCTCGTTTTTAGACGGGATATCGTAGGTCTGAATCTTGGCGTTGTGCAAGCCCGCATGATCCATCTCCGCACGTAAAGCTTTGTCATTCGGCGGGTGGGAGAACTTCACATACACCAGTGTGCCGCCGCGGAAGTCGACTCCGTAGGGCACGTGGTGCCAGAAGAATAGGGAAAATAAGCCCGCTACGCTGAACACCAGCGAGAAGGCCAGAAAATACCACTTCTTGCCGAGAAAATCTATGTTGGTATTGCGAAAGAACTCCACCAGGCTTACCTCTTATCCGATTTATGAATTCTTGAAATTGAGCGATTGGGCGATTGAGCCATCGGGCGATTGAAAACCCCTCTCACCCGCCGCTTTTCGATGACCCGATCGCTCAATCGCTCAATGACTCATTTCCCTTAAATGCTCAACGCTTCTCCACGCTGCTTCCGGCTAAGAATCCAGTCGAAGATCAGCCGCGACACGAACACCGCGGTAAACAGGTTCGCCAGCAGACCGAACGTGAGCGTGACCGCAAATCCCTTCACCGGCCCGGTTCCGAAGATGAACAGAATCGCCGCCGATACGATGGTCGTCACGTGCGTATCCACGATCGTAATCCAGGCGTGGCTGAAACCCTGATCCACCGCGGAAGGCGGCGTCTTGCCATTGCGTAATTCTTCGCGGATGCGCTCGAAGATCAGCACATTCGAATCCACGCCCATACCAACGGTAAGAATTACTCCTGCGATCCCGGGCAGCGTCAGCACCGCTCCAACATAGCCCATGAAGCCGAGCAGGATGATTAGATTCAGAATGAGCGCGACATCGGCGTTGATGCCCGCCGCGCGGTAGTAAATCAGCATGAAAATCAGCACCACCAGCATGCCGATGATCGCGGCACGAACGCCCGCGCGAATCGAATCGCTGCCCAGCGACGGCCCGACCGTGCGCTCCTCGAGATACTTGATACCCGCAGGCAGCGCGCCCGAGCGCAGAATCATCGACAAATCTTTGGCCTGCTCGGCGGTCATGCTGCCCCCGCTGATTTCGCCCGTATCGCGGATAGGCTCTTTTATGTTGGCAACTTCCTGGACTTTGTTGTCCAGGACAACTCCCAGCCGCTCGCCCACATGGGCGGACGTGAAGTTGAAGAAGCGTTGCCCGCCCTCGCCGGTCAGATTGAAACGCACGTCGGGCTGGCCATTCTGGTCGGTGCTGGCTTGCGCATCCCGCAGATCTTTGCCTCGAACCGCGGAAACGCGCGACACAAGATACCAAGCTTGTTCATCTCCCGGAGTCCCGGGCGCCGCGTGCCCAGGCAGAAGCATCGCGTCCGGCGGCAAAATCCCACCTTTCGCCTGCAGGGCAGCTTCCTGGCTCGAATAGGGCCCATCCAACACCTGCTTGATCTCAAGCATGGCGGTGGATTGCATGACGTACTTTACCCGCTCGGGATCGTTGACTCCGGGCAACTGCACCAGAATCTGATATTGGCCGAGGCTGTGTTCCTGGATGGTCGGTTCACTGACCCCGAGCTGGTCGATGCGGTTGCGGATGGTCTCGATTGCCTGGGTCACCGCCCTGTTCTTCAATTCGGCGAGCATCTGCGGCTTCATGGTGAGGGTGTAGGTACCCTCCGCTCCCGGACTCAGGTTGTATTCCGGCAGGCGCTCGGAAACGATATCCAGCAGGTCTTTCCGTCCATCCGCAGTGATGCCCTTCAACGCTATCTTGTCGGGACTGTTTTGCGGATCGGGTTTTGAGATGTCGGTGAACGTAACCTTGCGTTTGTTGAGCTGCTCTTTGAGTACTTCGACGGCATTATCGGAATCAGCGTTGACCGCGTCATTGACCTGCACTTGCAGGATCAGATGGGTCCCGCCGCGCAAATCCAGCCCAAGGTTAATGCGCTTAGTCATGGCATCGAGCAGGCCGTGGCCGGAAAAGCTCTGCGGAACGCCGAACATCCCGAACAGAAAGACCAGCAGAACGGCGACGACGAGTCCCAATTTCCAGGTAAGATTCTTATTCATAAGAAAAATTAAGTCCAAATATCAGGTTGTGCCGCACTACTTGGCCTTTGGTTCTTCCTCCGTGGTCGTGACCTGCGTCACGGAAGCCTTCGTCACTTCCAACACAAGATTATTGGGAGGAACGCGCAGATGAACGGAATCATCCTTGAGGGCCATGATCGTTCCCTTCAAGCCGCCGCTGGTGACCACCTTGTCGCCAGTCTTGAGGGCATCCAGCATGGCCGCCCATTTCTTCTGGCGGCGCTGCTGGGGCATAATCAGCAGGAAATAAAAGATGGCAAAAATAAAGAGAAGAGGGGCTACGCTCAGCCACCCCATTCCGCCACCACTGCCCGCTTGCATCGCTAAGAAAGATTGCATGTCAGATTATGTTTCGCTCGCGTTCAAAAAGCCGAACTCGCCCTCAATCTGCGAACAACCGCCCACACCTACAAGCTCTGCGGGCCTGTCATTTCACGACGGGGTGCTGATCGATTCCGGCCGGATCATCTACCGCTCAGGCTTCCATCCGGGGAGGTGTTCCCATGAAGGTTACGGTCTTGGTCGAGACCAGACACCAGAAAGAAAACGGGACTCTTCCCCAAGTTGAATAGAATGACGCACCCTGCGCATAGTGTCAAGGTAGAAACTCAGGTTATGCAGGGTATTTAAGACCTGAGCCAGCACTTCATTAGAAGCATAAAGATGCCGCAGGTAGGCCCGCGAGTAGCGCCGGCAAACCCGGCAGCCGCAATTCGGATCGAGCGGTCCCGCATCCTGAGCATAGCGCGCCTGCTTGATGGAGACTTTTCCCTCAGAAGTAAACAGCAGCCCATGCCGCGCCGCCCGCGTGGGCAGCACGCAATCCATCATATCGACGCCGACGCTGGCGTATTCGACGATCTCCTCGGGAGTGCCGACGCCCATCAGGTAGCGCGGCTTGTCTTTCGGAAGATGTTCAAGCGTAGCTTCGACCACTTCGCGGGTGCGCTCGCGCGGCTCGCCAACGCTAAGCCCTCCGATGGCGTAACCGGGGAAGCCGATCTCGACGGTGCGCTCGGCAGATTCTTTTCGAAGTTCCAGATCCATGCCGCCCTGGACAATTCCGAAGAGGGATTGGGTAAGGCAGGGGTCAGGGGTCAGGGGCCAGGGGTCCGGGCGGTGGTCAGTTTCCATCGCACCCGGCCCCATTTTTCTGCCGCTTTCCTCATTTCTGTCGCTTTCCTCATTGTCATTCCGAGCGGAGCGAGGAATCTTGGTTTGCTCGGAATCGAGCGCTTGGAACGGACTGCAGCTGGCTTTCGCCTCACTGATCCCTGTCCACTGACCCCTGACCCCTGCTTTCCACGGCACTTCCTCCTTATGCTCTTCAAAATACTTCTTGCTGCGTTCCGCCCAGCGCAGGGTTAATTCCATCGAGGCTTTCGTGCGGGCGCGATCAGCCGGATACTCCGTGCACTCATCGAACGCCATGACGATGTCTGCGCCCAGTCCGATTTGCGCGGCCATAGCGCTCTCCGGACTGAAGAAGTGCGACGAGCCATCGAGATGCGAGCGAAATGTCACGCCTTCCTCAGTGACTTTACGCAGTTCGTTCAGGCTGAAAACCTGGAAGCCGCCGGAATCGGTGAGAATCGCCCGCGGCCACGCCATGAAACCATGCAGCCCGCCGAGATTGCGGACGGTTTCGACTCCTGGGCGCAAGTAGAGGTGGTAAGTGTTGCCGAGAAGAATCTGCACCCCAAGTTCTTCGAGAATGTCCTGCGGCACGCCTTTGACCGACGCCACCGTGCCCACCGGCATGAACACAGGGGTCTCTATTTCCCCGTGCGGCGTGATCAGCCGCCCGGCGCGAGCCTGCTGGCTTGTAGCCTCGATGCGAAACTCAATGGACATTGTTTGGGGACACTGTCTGGAATTGTAGCAATGGCAAGTTTCTCAGCGTCCTCCGCGGTCGTTCTCAGCGATCTCCGCGTCTTAAGCTTCCTGCCGGCGGCCGAGCAAAATCAAGAGCTTCAATCGGGGAGTTCGCGGAGAATGGCCGCGGAGTTGCGCGGATATAGCCGAGTGCCCCACGTCTCGAGGTTGCGAGACGTGGGACTACGTCAAGCAGTACAGAGCCGAACTGGCCACTATTTTGAAGCGCGAACCGTTGGAGCGATTTGCTTGGCCTCACGAAGATGATCCTGCAGCGTGGGCAGCGTCTTCGCGGCAAAGTCTTTCACGGCCGAATCCGTCCCCGAGTTGGCTTCGTGCTGGAACTCTGCCACATCCTGAGTATGGTCCTTCACCATGTCCGACATGTAAGCCCGGTCGAACTGCGCGCCACTGAGCTTGGAAAGACGTTCTTTGGTCAGCTTATCTTTGGCGCTGAGGTGCTGCGGTAGCACGATGCCCTTCTCGCTGGCGACTTGTTTTAACTCATCGCCGGCTTTGGTGTGATCGTCCACCATACGCTGGCCGAACTTCTTCACTTCGTCGCTGGAAGCTTTCTCCGTGGCGAGTTTGCCGAATTCGACTTCAGCCATTCCGCCTTGCGCCGCTTCGCGAACGAACTTCCTGTCGCTGGCGGCAACTTGCGAAGAGCTTGCTCCCTTCGCCCCAGAGGGTTTCATACTTGTTTGAGCAAGGCCAGCCGCGGGTAAAAGTGCGACTGCCAGGGATAGGGCGGTAATATTCAGAATTTTCATAATGGTCTCCTGCCATTACGATTATTCTTTCGCCGCGCGAGAAACATCGGCGGAAGGCAGTATTGCGCGGACAACAATTCCTTAGGCACGAAAACCGAGGGCTGAAGGATTATCGGGTCGGACTCATGGATTTCAGGTAAGCCACTACGGCCTCCGCGTCTGAGGTGCTCATGCGGTATTGAGGCATGGGCTGACGCAAATACTTCCCATCGCGCCAGATGCCGGTCGTCAGCAGCTTAACCAATTCGGCGTTCGTTCCCGGCGGCGATTGTGCGAGACGGGGTGCCGTCAGGGGCCAGTCTGACGTCGACTCTGCCGGGACCAGCCACACCGGCGCGCCCTCCAGCGCCTTCGATTGCTCCGGGGCGCCCGAACTATCGCGTGGAGTGTGGCACTGGCCGCACCTTGCGACGCCCTCGACGATATATTTCCCGCGCGCGATCGCATCTCGGCTTGCGGCACGTTTGGCCGTGCCGCGGGTTGGCGGCGCGTTCTGCGCAACGCCGATGCCGACGCACGCGAGGACGAGAGCAAGACCGATCTTAATGCTCTTACTGATCAAACCACTTCTCAAACCAATTCCCAGAGCGATGCTCAAACCGCGCCTTCTGTTGGATTGCGGCAATGCTGTTGGTTGATTGCGAGGGGCGGAAGGTTGCAGCGGGGGCTAATGCTCAGAACGAAAGGTTGTCCTAGACAACGTCAGCCCTTCTTCCCGGCGTTTGTCCTAAGCATGAACTTTCCAATGCTGACGGCAGCCCGGCCTACGGTTCCACGGCCGATTTCCTGAATGTCGTCGCGCGCGCTCACGCGCACTGTGTAGAAACGTCCGTCGAAGGATTCGAGCACCGCCTCCACTTGAATGTGAGCGCCAATGCCGCTGGCCGCGCGGTGCTCGATGTTGATCGAAGTCCCCACGGTGATCTCGTCGCCTTCGCAGTAGGGCTGGAGCGCGTGAAAGGCCGCAGTCTCCATCAGTCGAATCATGTCGGGCGTGGAATAAACCGGCGGCAACTCAGCGTGGTGCGCGGTCAGCGTGTGTTGGAACTCGACGGTTTCATGCGCCTCACCGCGTGCGCCGATGGGGATTTGCTTTGCCATGAGAGCGATTGAGGAGGCTTGCAAGAAGCGATTCTACTTAGGGTTACCCAACCCCTCCGTGGTCACCGATGTCGCTTGGTCCTGCATTGCAGCGAACACTTTCTGAGGGTCGAAGAGCAGGTTTCGCAGTTTCTTTTCGAGGCGCTTGATCTCATCCTGGTTCATTTCCTTCCATAACGCCTGCGCTCGGGTTTTCGCATCGGGTGCACCCTTTTGGCGAGCCAAGACCAAAAGACAGTACGCCTCAGGCCGGTCCACTGGTACGCCTTCACCCTTAGAGTACATCTCCGCCAGGGCCAGCAGGGCCGGCCGGTAATGGCGTTGAGCGGACAAGCCATACCATTTTGCTGCTTCTTTAGGATCTGCCCCTGTGCCGAAGCCATGTTGATAAAGGTATCCAACGCAAAACTGCGCGGGACTATAGCCTCGCTTCGCACTGTTCTGGCACAGCGTCATCGCCCGGCCATAATCTTTGGGTAAACCCCGACCGTCAATCAGCATTGACGCGAGGTTCACCCCCGCCTCAGGGCTTTGATCGGCAGCCTTGCGGTACCACTTAGCAGCTTCTGCATAGCTCTGCGGTAATTCATCGCCTTTTTCGTACATTTTGGCGACTTGCAGGATCGCATCCGGCGTTCCCATCCTTCCGCCCTCTTCCGCGCCTCGCTTCACAGCATCATCAGCCGCGGGGTTCCCCGCCTCTTGTGCCAGGAGAAACCACGCGTAGGACAAGTTCGGATCAGGGGGAACTCCATCACCGTTGTAATAGCACACACCCAAATTGAATAAGGCCTGCGGGTTCATCTGCTTCGCGGCTTTGCGGTACCAGCGCACTGCCTCTTCTTTGTCGAGGCTCACCCCCTGGCCTACGCGGTACATGACCCCCAGCCTGTTTTGTGCGGCCGCGATCCCCTGATCCGCCGCCTTTCTGTACCATTTCACAGCAGATTCGTCGCTCCGCGGAACTCCGTTGCCCGCTTCGTAGGCTTTCCCAAGATCAAATTGCGCGGACGCATCACCCGCTTCTGCGCTGGCCTGAAGTTTGGAAACTTCGGCAGTGCTGAGTTTGGGATGAACGGCCGGCTGCTCTTGAGGTTGCGATTGGGTTGGAGTCGGAGCGTGACCGCCAGCTGCCACGCTCGCGAGGACGAGATAAAAGACGAATAAGTTCACGGAAAGGAGGTTGTCCGCCGGGGACGCTCTCGGTGCACCATGGCCGCTTACGCCGCGTACATCATGCGCGCCGCTTCAATTCCATCCAGAGCCTGCCACAACAGTTGCGCTGTGTTCTCGGCTGCATCCAATGCGGCCCTTGCTGCTTCCGGATTTCCCGCGACCCGCTTCTCCAGCTGATTGCGCCAGACATTCGAGTGGAAGACATCGGCGGTCGTGTGCAGCGAGAAGTAGCCGCAGGTCTTGTCGTCGGCGTCATACATCTCTCGCAGGCCGCGTTCCTTCTCTTTAGCCACGCGCGGGATTTGAGATTCGTAAACGTAAAACGCCGCCAGCGCCTCTTCCGGCGTGCCCTCACTCGCCACGAGATGGAAATACCGGATCAACTCGCGAACTTCCGCAACCGGCAAGTGCCAGCGCATGTCACGCCGCGCGCCCATGCCTTCGGCAAAATCGAGCCAGAGTTCAGAGTGCGGCACCGAATCCTTCCCCGATCCACCGGGCGCGCCTTTCTCTTCACACATGTTGGCCAGCACCGCTCGCCGCAATTCGCCATCGTCCAGACGCAGGGCAAGCTCGGCCAGATAGCAGGGGAACGCTTCCACGTGATGGTAGTAATGGCGCGCGTACTCGCGCAGATCGTCGCGCGTCAGCTCACCCGCCGCCCACGCCTTATAGAATGGATGGCAGAGCAGGTCATATTTGGCAATCGATGCCTCCAGTTGCTCGAAGAACTGTGTGCTATTCATGATGGCCTCCTGGTTTCCGATATGACAGTACGGGTATGACCCACTACTATACGGACGAGCGCGTGGGTCGGCAAGTGTGGAGATCACCCTATGTTGCCAACTTGCTAAAATGGAAACAGCGAAGGCCGCGACGCAAGCGGTGATCTGGGGTTCTGCCTTTCGATGCAGCAGTTTACAGAGCAATTCGACGTAGTCGTGGTCGGCGCCGGCCATGCCGGATGCGAGGCCGCGATGGCCGCGGCGCGCATGGGGATCAAGACTGCGCTCTATACGCTGAACGTCGACTTGATCGCGCAGATGTCGTGCAACCCGGCCGTGGGCGGAATTGCGAAGGGGCACCTGGTGCGCGAAGTTGATGCGCTCGGCGGCATCATGGGCGAGATCACGGACGCAGTCGGCATCCAGTTTCGTCTGCTGAATACGTCGCGCGGTCCGGCGGTCTGGTCGCCGCGCGCGCAGTGCGACAAACAGGCCTACAGGCTGAAGATGCGCGAAGTGCTGGAGTCGCAGCCGAATCTGAAGATCAAGCAGGCGGAAGTGGCGGAATTGATTGTGGAAGGGGCTTCGGGCTCCGGGCTTCGGGCTTCGGCCAATCCTCCAGGACATAACGATAGTGATGAAGGTGCGTTTGCCGAAGCCCGACAGCCGAAGCCCGAAGCCCGCGTTCTCGGAGTCAAGCTTCGCGACGGCCGCACCGTCGGCGCGCAGGCCGTCATCATCACCACCGGCACTTTTCTGAATGGACTGATTCACTGCGGCGAGCAGCAGTATCCCGCGGGACGTTCCGGCGAGCCGAATGCCGTTTTGCTCGGCGAAGCGCTGAAGAAGCTAGGGCTGCGTGGTTGCCGGCTGAAGACCGGAACCCCGCCGCGCCTTGATGGGCGCACTATCGACTGGTCGCGCTTTCCTGTGCAACCCGGCGACGCCGATCCAACTCCCTTCAGCTTTCGTACCCGGCGCGTTGCGCATCACGACTCGCAGGTTTCTTGCTATATCGCGGCGACCACGCCGGAAACTCACCGCATCATCCGCGAGAACGTGCACCGCTCGCCGATGTACAGCGGGCAGATCAAGTCGATCGGTCCGCGCTATTGCCCGTCGATCGAAGACAAGATCGTGAAGTTCCCCGACAAAGAGACCCATCAGCTCTATCTCGAACCCGAGGGGTTGAATACGCATGAGATTTACGTCAACGGTATGAGCACCTCCTTACCGGTAGACGTCCAGCTCGCGATCCTGAAATCGATTCCCGGTCTGGAGAGCGCAGAGATGTTGCGCCCCGGCTATGCCATTGAGTACGACTCGATTGATCCCACCGAATTGCAGCGCACGTTGGAGACGAAGAAAATTGCCAGACTATTTCTCGCCGGCCAGATCAATGGCACCTCCGGGTATGAAGAAGCCGCGTGCCAGGGCCTGATGGCGGGCATCAATGCGGCATTGCAGGTGAAGGCGCAGCCGCCGCTGATTCTTGATCGCACCGAGGCCTACACCGCGATCCTGATCGACGACCTCATCTCCAAGGGAACGAACGAGCCCTATCGCATGTTTACTTCGCGTGCCGAATTCCGCCTGCACCTGCGCATCGACAACGCCGACCGCCGGCTCACGCCGCATGGCCGCCGCGTGGGATTGATCTCCGACGAAGCGTGGAATGATTTCCAAGCCAAGCAGCAGCGGCTGGAGAACATGAAGAAGCTGCTGGAGCGCACCAGACTGACGCCGGAAATGCTGGTTCGGGCTTCGGGCTCGGGGCTTCGGGCTTCAGCCAATCCCGCGGAACACGCAGCCGACGATCAAAGCGTCTTCGCCGAAGCCCGAGGGCCGAAGCCCGAAGCCCGAACTGACAGTGCCACAGACCTCGCTCAAGACTTGACCTCAGCCATCGGCCAAACCTGCGCGCAGTTGCTGAGGCGCCCCGAGATCGTGATCGAGAGGCTGGCGCCGATTCTCCGCGAGCTGGATCCGGGATTCTTTGAAAGAGAAGTAATCCGTGAGAATCCGTGCGCATCCGTGGCCAAGCTTTCCGCGGAAGTTCGCAACGAACTTAAGTCGGTCGAAACCGAGATCAAGTACGAGGGCTACCTGCTGCAACAGCAGCGCGCCATGGAGCGGATGAAGAAGTCGGAGCAGCGCTCGATTCCGGACTGGTTCGACTATCGCTCGATCAGCGGGCTTTCGCGCGAGATGCAGGAAAAGCTCATTCATGTGCAACCCCGGACTCTGGCCCAAGCCTCGCGCATTCCGGGAGTGACGCCGGCAGCGGTGTCGCTGGTCAACGTATTCATTGAGATCCAAGCGCGGAGAAGGGAACAGGCTGCCGCTATTTAGGTCTTGCGAACCGTCGCCCGCATGGTTATACTTTCGGTATGAAAATGGCGGTCTCCATCCCCAATGACCTTTTCGATGTGGCGGAACGCCTGGCGCGGCGCACGCGTAAGTCGCGGAGCCGGCTGTTCAGCGATGCCCTGCGCGAGTATGTGGCGCGCCGCTCGCCCGACAGAATCACCGAGGCCATGGATCAGGCTCTGGCTGAAATCGGCGAGCGTAACGACCCGTTCGTAGCGGCGGCTTCCCGCAGACGGCTGGAGCAGAGCGAGTGGTGATCTCGCAAGGCGAGATCTGGTGGGCAGATTTGCCCGCCCCAACCGGTTCAGGCCGAGGGTTTCGCAGGCCGGTAGCCGTGGTTCAAAGCGACGCGCTCAACCAGAGCCGGATCTCCACAGTGGTCTGCGTGCCGCTGACGAGCAATCTGAAATGGGCCCTTGCTCCGGGCAATGTCAGCTTATCGGCACGGGTTACCGGGCTGCCAAAGGATTCGGTCGCCAATGTGTCGCAAATCATGCCTCTCGACAAATCTCTGCTCACGGAACGCGCCGGCAAACTCCACGGCCCAAGTTGGAGTTACTTTTTTCGGGGATTGATCTGGTGCTGGGCAGGTAGAAACTTGTTCACCAATATCCAGGTCGCAATTCAGACTTCGTTAAGTATATAGAGGCAAAAAGCAAGCCTGAGACCCTGAGGGGCCCCTGTAAGTGATTGATTCTTCATTAGGCCGGAGCTGTTGCGGGGCACAAGTCATTGTATTTCAATAAGATATACATTGCGCTCGCAAGTCATTGATTGCAAAGCGCCTGGGAGGTAAATCGATTTACCTCGTCGCTGCCGGGGCGAGGATGCTGCGGGCGGCCATTGGGGTCACTCGTGTGGTCCGACGCGCTCTACGGGGCTGCAAATCGATTTTGCGGGGCATACCACGCGGCGGGGTGGAAGCGTTTTGGGAGGCGCAAAGTCCCACAAAAGTTCTTAGCGGCTGAATTCGCTTGCAGCTAAACTCAAGTTTCGAGTTTCAAGTTTCCAGTTTCAAGGGTTCGCGGCTCGGGAAAGCAAAAACTCAAAACTTGAAACTTGAAACTTTGAAACTCGAAACTGGCTCCGAATTTAACACTCCGTTAACAACCCAATGTTACACAGGCGTTAATATCTCCCCTATGCCTCACGATTCTCTTCGTATTGACGACCAGCCTGGAACGCAACCTGGACAGCGAGTTCTTCGCCTCGACGGAGCGCTGGTCATGACCACCATGTTTGGGTTCCAGGCGATGGTTCGCGCCGACACCTCACGCTCGCTGATCATTGATTTCAGCAACGTTCCTTATGTGGATTCGGCCGGCATCGGGGCGCTGGTGGGAGCCTACGTCACGCGCCAGAACAGCGGGCGCCACCTGGCGCTGGTGGGGGTGAGTGAGCGCGTTCGCAACGCGCTGAAGGTCACGCGCGTCGAGCAGTTTTTCCGCTTCTTCGATTCGGTTGGTGCGGCGGAGGAGGCGACGGCGGCGTAAGAAGACAGGCGTCAGGGGTTAGAGGCTAGAAAAAAGGGGTCAGGGGCTAGGGGTCAGGGGCCAGCAAAGAAACTTTTAGGTTTTTGCTAACCCCTGACCCCTGACCCCTGGTTACTGCTAATATCTTCCGATGCCACAACGGAGCCTCCACATTGAACAGCGTCTGACGCCGGATCAGTGTGTCCTTCGGCTGGAGGGACCGCTGGTGATGAACACCATGCCAGAGTTCGACGACGCGGTGCGCGCCGATAGAACGCGTTCGCTCATCATCGACCTTACTGCTGTTCCTTACCTGGATTCGGCGGGCATCGGCTCGCTGGTGGGAGCGTACGTCAGCCGCCATAACAGCCAGCGCAGCCTGGCACTGGTGGGTGCAAATGAACGCGTGCGCAACTCCTTGAAAATGGCCTGGGTCGAGTCGCTATTCCGCTTCTTCGATTCGGTTAGCGCTGCGGAGGAAGCTACCGCTTCCTAAAGTCAGTCCCGAGTCCCGAGTACTCAGTGCGGAGGACGTTGTGTGGGTTTCGATCACGCATGTTGTCCTTTCTCAGTCGCCGTGCGGAGGAACATGGTCTGTCCGACCGCCAGGCGGCCGGTGCGCGTGACCGTGCCGTAGACTCCCGCGGTGTTCTGGTGCGCACGGACGACCGCCTTCATGACCTCTGGCGCCGGAGCTGCCGAGTCGGGATCGAGGTTCACCATCGAGCAGCGCTCGTCGCGCATGGTGACGGCGATGGCCGGGGCTTCATCGTTCTTGCCCTCGCCGAATGAGAGCACGCCGCCCACCCACTCGTCCTCCTGGAAAGGAGTTGGCCGCAATGGACGAACAAAAATATTCGGGCGAAATCGGCGCAAATCGGGCCTTTGCCCTGCGAGCCGTGCGATTTCGCCTACTGTATCGGAGGCGATCACGGAGATGGCCGCTTCATCGAAGATGCCGTGTTTCAACTCCATCATCTGCACCGGAGCACCGTAGCGGCGTCCAACCTCTGCGGCCAAGTCCTCCCCGAAGACAGGCAGCTCATCGCCATCCGGCGTGCGGATGTGCGTAGGCAGGTCTCCCTTTCCTTGAGCACCGTCCTCACGGCGCAGCGGAGCAAACCGGAGCAGGTCGGGTAGCTTGCTCGCGCTTAGCCACGGGAAGCCGCTGCGGTCGTTAGTCCGCCGGAATGCCAGGCGCCGGTCACCTTCGAGGCCGTGCCAGCCCAGCGTGGCGATCGCAAGCCATCGGCCGGCCATCGACTTCACGGGGTAGCGGTAGATGGCCGCCACCTGTCCGATTTCTATGAGCATGATTGAGCCGAGTCCGCCCACAGCGTATCACTGGAGCTGGCGAGCGCGCTTTGTGGAACGAAACCGGCCTTTACGCTCGAGGCTAGGGTAGTGAGTTTAATCGGTGAAACCTCAGTGCTCAAAGTGCAGGCACAGCACGGAATGGCCGTTGCGTTTCTTGACCAGGACCCGGTCAGCCGACTCTCGAATGATGTAGTGGGACAACATGGCGACGCCGAATCCGTTGGCGAGTTCTTCCACTGTCGGCAGCGTGTCCTTCAGTTCCACAGGATCTCCGTCGTATTCGATCTCTACATCGAGCCGGAACTCATCAAACTGAGCCACTACCCACATGACAGGTGAACGCAAATTGAGATTGCCGGCATTGGTCACAAACTCGTAGATCGCGTCAATGGCGCGCGACACCACCTCCCGGCGCATGCCCCAAGCGGCACCGTGTTCGTCCATGAATCGGCTGATCACGTCCAGGTTGTCTTTCCCCTGGGTCAATTGAAGGGTGCTCTGCTTGGCCACGCCGATGCGGAAGAGCAGGTTGAGCGCCACGGCGATCACCGTGGCCAATGCGGTCGATGAAGCAAAGACCGGACGAATCGACTCGGGGACATTGCGGTAGAGTTCAGGCGCGATTTCCACGCTCAGGCCGAAGACCAGCGCGATACCCACCGCGAAGATGCGGCGCGCATCCAGCATGCGTGCCGTCATCACCTGCAGGCCGCCGAGCATCAGGAAGCAAGTGGAGTAAACCAGCAAGGCTCCCATCACCGGAACCGGCATGACGGAGAAGGTGGCGGCGAGCCCGGGCAAAAACGCGAGCGCGATAATGATGAGGCCCGCGGGCAGGGCGATAGCACGACTGGTAACTCCGGTCGCTAACTCGAGACCGAGGCAGGAGGATGCATTGTTCTGGGCGACCCCGCCGAGCAACCCGGAAAAAATGGTCCCCAGCGAATTCGCCATCACACCGCCGCTAACCGACTCCATGTCGGTGCGCTTCCAGTCGGCATCGTTCATCTTCTGGCAAAGCGTCAGATCGCCGACCGTTTTGAGCGTAGCGGCAATGCCGATCACAAAAAATGGGAGCAGCAGCGACGCCTGAAAAGCGATCCCTCCGGCTATACGGTGAGGAAAGCTAAAAACCGGTTGCGCCCATTGCGCGCGCACCTGCGACCACGAGATTACGCCCATGGCAAACGCGGCACCATACCCGGCGGCGAGGCCGATGAGGATGGGGAACAGTTTAAGTTTACCCCTGCTCCAAACGCTCGGAGCGATCATGGCCAAAAGCGTGATCAGGCCGATGATCGTCGCCTGCAGCGAGGCATCCGGATGGGTCGGAGAACGGCCCAGCAACTTCGGACAGCCGATGGCTACGAGTTGAACCCCCACAATCGAAACAATCAAGCCGGTCACATCGGGCGGGAAAAGCACGCGCAGGCCGCGCAGGAAACGTGAAAGCACAGCCGTGAAGGCCCCCGTGATGGCGGTCATTCCGAACAGCAAAGGAAAACCGCCTATCCGCCCCGCTAGAATCGTCGGCGCCAGGTATGTCAGGCTGCAGGAAGCGGGGCAGAGATAGCCGGAACCAAACAGCCCAGCGCGCGCCTGCAGGATAGTGGTTACGCCAGAGGCAATCATCGACAGGCGCAGCAGGCTCTGGGCATCGGCCAGGGTTCCACCCATGGCGTCGACCGCCACAATCAAGTAGATCCAACTAACCGACATGGCGAGTACGTGCTGGCAGGCCAAGGCAAGGGTGAGCGGCCTCGGCGGGACTTCATCGACATCGTAGGCCAGCGTTGGAGGCCGCTTACGCCTCGGTATAGTGACCACCGCAGACAGGGAACGACGTATCGTCCGGATGCGCGATCCGGGGGCTAGCCTCGCACCATGTGCCATTCGTCAATTACCGTTCTGGGGCTCCAGTGCGGCTTGCGACCGGCTCACTAACCACAGAGATTTATTCCACTCAAAGAGTTATGGAAAGATACGGGGTAACGATCGAAATTTCAAGTTAATCCTCTTCTGAATTTCGTCGCCACAGTCGAATTTTGGGTTCATCAGCCATGAGCCGAACATGACTGTTGAAACCAGCGATTTCGCTTATTTGCCTCCCGGCCCAGGGCTTCGGCGTGCCTTGATTGCCCCGGCCGAGGTTTGACTGGCATTCTTATCCCTCCTAAGATAAAAGTTCCCACCTCCCATGATCGGCCAGACCATTTCGCATTACCGCATCACCGGCCAGCTCGGCAGCGGCGGGATGGGGGTCGTCTACGCGGCGCAGGACCTTGATTTGGGGCGCAGCGTGGCTTTGAAATTTCTGCCGCCGGCGCTTTCGAGCGACCAGAATGCTCTCGACCGTTTCCTGCTGGAGGCGCGTACTGCCTCGGCGCTGAACCATCCCAACATCTGCACCATTTATGCGATCGAGAAGGTGCAGCTTGAGAATGGGGAGCAGCAGACGTTCATCGCGATGGAGTTGCTGGAAGGCGAGACTCTGGACCGCCGCCTGACCACGGGGGCTGTGCCGCCGGATCGGCTGCTTGACTGGAGTATCCAGATGGCGGATGCGCTTGACGCGGCGCACGCCAAGGGAATCATCCATCGCGACATCAAGCCGGCCAATGTGTTCGTTACCCAACGCGGGCAGGTGAAGATTCTTGATTTCGGACTGGCCAAGCTGGCCCGTCGTGAGATTGAGATGGAAACCATTGGGGCGACGCAGGACTCGCCGTCCCCGATGCTGCTGACGAAGCCGGGATCAACCGTCGGAACGATTGCTTACATGTCGCCGGAGCAGGCGCGCGGGGAAGAACTCGATCCGCGGACCGATTTGTTCTCTCTCGGAGTGGTGATCTACCAGATGGCGACCGGGCACTTTCCATTTTCCGGCGCGACCTCTGCCGTGGTCTTTCACGCCATCCTTCAACTCGATCCGGTTCCGGTGCTGCAACTGAATTCCACGCTACCGCCCAAGGTTGAGGAGATTGTTGGGAAGGCTTTGGAAAAAGATCGCGACCTGCGCTACCAGTCGGCCGCCGATCTGCGGGGCGACCTGAAACGGCTGAAGCGCGATATGGAGTCGGGGAGAAGGACTTCGGCTAGCGCTGCAGGTTCGATGGCGATGCCGGGGGCTGCGGGCTCGGCGGGGTCACGAGCCTCTGGCAGTGGAGTGGTGAGTGCGCCATCGCCATCCGCCGGGAGCCGGAGCGTTGCGGCTCCAACTGAGGCTGGGAAACCGCGATCCGGCATGCGCTTCGTGGGCACCGGCATTGCACTGGTGCTGGCGGGCTTTCTGGCGTACTCGATATTTTTCCGCGGTCATTCGGTTCCGTTCCAAAATATTTCCGTCACCAAGGTTACGGACACGGGGGACGCTGTGTGGAGTGCACCCCAAAACTGAGACAAGGAAAATGGTGACAGTTCTCGAGAGGAGAACGCATGTCACAAGGCGAACCGAAGCAGATTGAATACGCGAAGGAGTTGAAGCTGGCCGCGGTACGGCGGGTGTTATCGGGAGAAAGCGTGAGCGGGGTGGCGCAAGAGCTGGGCATTCGACGGAAGCGGCTGTACGTGTGGAAGGATCGGTACGCAGAGTTAGGGGAAGCTGGGCTCGTGCATCGGCGGAGAGGAAGACCGCGAAAGCAAACGCTGGCAGCGGCCAGTGGGTCGGAAGCCATGGCCGGACGTGGGGAGTTGCTGGCGGCGCGGAAGCGGATCGCAGAGTTAGAACGCAAAGTAGGGCAGCAGGAGTTGGAACTGGATTTTTTCGGCGAAGCCTTGCGGCGCATCGGAGTGGACGGGAAGCGATCTGCACGTTGATCGCGGAGCGGGCCGAGCAAGGCGGCCTCAGGGTGGAGCGAATGTGCGAGTTGAGCGGCGTGAGCCGCGCGGGATTTTATCGGCACTGGGAAGCCTCCGCACCGCGACAGGTAGATACGGCAGTGCGCGATGCCATCCAGCAAGTGATCGTGGCGAAGCGGTTCTATGGCTATCGGCGAGTGCAGCGAGAGTTGCGGCAGTGCGGGCTCCCGGTCAACGCCAAGCGCGTGTTGCGGCTCATGCGCGAGGACAATCTGCTCGGTTTGCGCAGGCGGCGATTTGTGCCGGCGACGACGGATTCGCAGCATGGCTGGCGGGTATGGCCGAACCTGGCGCGCGGCCTGGTGACGCAAAACCTCAATGAACTCTGGGTGGCCGATATCACCTATGTGCGATTGCAGGAGGAGTTTGTCTATCTCGCCGTGGTGCTGGATGCACATTCCCGGCGGGTGATCGGGTGGGCGCTGGCGCGACATCTGGGCGCGAGTTTGGCACTGGAGGCGTTGCGCCTGGCACTGGCGGAACGACAACCCGCGCCGGGCTTGATTCATCATTCCGACCGCGGCATCCAGTACGCATGTTCCGACTATCTCACCCTGCTCGCCGACCATGGCGCGCAACCGAGCATGAGTCGGGTGGGCAATCCTTACGACAATGCCAAGGCTGAATCTTTCATGAAGACCCTGAAGCAGGAGCAAGTACGCGGCAACCACTGGCGCGATCTGGACGCCTTGCGCGGTGACCTGGCGACGTTCTTAGAGACCACTTACAACCACCAGCGGCTGCATTCGGCGCTCGGATATCAAACGCCCGCCGCTTTCGAGCAGCAGTTGTGGGCCCGCAGCCTCGAAGCTTCTACAGAGCTGACTGGGGCGAGGGAGCTAACCGCCCCCTCGCCCCAGACCCCACTCCCCGGTTTACAATGTTTTTCGCAACGCAACTGTCCCTAGTTCTTTTGTCTCACCTCAGGGGTGCACTCCATGTGCTCGCCGCCATTTCTCCCGATGGCAATTACATCCTTACCATGACCAGAAAAAACGGCCGGGCGAGCCTCTGGCTGAAAAATGTCCCGACCAGCAGCAACGTGCAGGTCCAGCCGGCGGAGGATGTGTATTACAACGGCGTGCATTTCTCGCCCGATGGAAACTACTTCTACTTTGTGCGCAGCGATCCCGGCAATCCCGAGCTGAAGTTTTTGTATCGCTCTCCGCTGCTGGGAGGCACGCCGCAGAAGCTGGCTGAGGATGTGGACTCGAACATTACTTTTTCTCCCGACGGCAAGCAGATTGCCTTCATGCGCTTCGACAATCCGGAGGCGGGCAAATACCGGCTGATTGTGCGTTCGGCGCAAGGCGATGGGGAGGAACGCGTGCTGGCCAGCGGATCCAAGAGCCAGTCGCTTTATAGTCCCACGTGGTCGCCGGATGGAAAGACGATTGTGTGCGACGAATTAAATGTTGGAGGGGCGATTGCGAGTTTGACCGCTGTGGACGTGGCCGATGGGAAGCAGAAGATTTTCTTTGCCAGCAACACCCAGGCATTCGAAGGTCCGACCTGGATGCCGGACGGCAGCGGCCTGCTGGGAGTGGTGCGCGAACAGAGCACGTACTTTAATCAGTTCCGGATCGCGTATGTATCGTATCCCGCGGGGAAGTTATCTCCTGTCACTCGCGATACCAACAGCTACGCCTATCTGAGCGTCGCCGCCAACGGAAAAACCTTGGCCACGGTATTAAGCGAAAGCCGGTGGAACATTTTTGTGATGCCGGCATCCGGAGCCAGCGCGCAGGGACATAACCTCACTCCGACGAATGGGGACACGAATTTCACCTGGACACGCGATGGATTCCTTATCGCCGATCAGAACGCGGTTTTGAACCGAATTGATCCTACAACTGGAACCAAGACCACCATCGCAACTCAGGAAGGCAAACCCAGCGGAAACCCCAATGCCTGTGCCGACGGCCGGTATCTGGTCTTCGATCTCGGGCTGCCGGGAGGCGACAGCCAGAACAACGTGTGGCGCATCGATGTGTCGGGCGGCAATCTCAAGCAGCTTACCCATGGCAAGACGGATAACCACTCGGTATGTTCCTCCGACAGCCAGTGGGTTTATTACATGCTGCAGCAGGATGAATCGAGGCTGGCCCGCGTGCCGATTGATGGCGGGACGCCGCAAACCATCTCCAATCTGCCGATGGGCACCAGCCAGTTTGATATTTCTCCGGATGGAAAGCTGGCGGCATTCGGAACGCTGGAGCACTCCGGCGAGCACAAGGAGCGGCTGGCCGTGGTGGATACTGCCTCCGGGCAGGCAAAACTGATGGAGTTCGAGCGCTTTCGCTTTGGGCTGCTGCGCTTCAGCCCGGACGGCAAGGCGGTAGTCTATCCGGCGCGCGAAAACGGGGTCGACAACCTGTGGCTGCAGCCGCTGGATGGGTCCAAGGGCCACGCGATTACGGACTTCACCTCGGAGCGCATCTACGACTTCCACTGGTCGTTCGATGGAAAGCAGCTGGCGATGGTCCGCGGGCATACGGATTCGGATGTGGTGCTGATCCGGGACGCGAAGAATTGAGCCATTGAGTGATCGGGCCATTGGGCGATTGAAAACCTGGGTGACAGTTTCTCCTCTGCGGGCCTCCCAAAATTCTTGTCACGATTGACCGAACAGCCTAGAATTGGCTCGCCGGGCGACTAGCGGCTTTTCCACTTCCCAAATCTCGCTCTCTGATTGGGTTCACGCAAGGTGCGCCCGGCTGGAGGCTCCTATGTTTCGTCGCGTCATTCTCTTTACTTCACTAGCAATGCTTATCACTATCCCGGGCTGCTCGCTGCTGGGGAGCAAAACTACGGTGGTCATGATCACCAACAAGATTTCCAGCTTACCGGCCGGGCAAACCTATGACTTCATGGCTAACGTTGAACACGACCAGCAAAAGGGGGTCACGCTGTCGTTGACCGGACAAGGGACGCTGGTGCTGAATGGCACGCTCGGAGTCTACCTTGCTCCACCGGCTCCCCCGAACCCGAATTCCGTGACTGTGACCGTAACCGCGGCGAATGGTTCCGGCGTTTCCGACTCTGACACGTTTACGATTACTCCAGCCGCCGGGCCGGTGGTCAGCATTACGCCGACCCAGCCAACGGTTTCAGCTTCGGCGGGCACGCCGGTGACGCTGACGATCGCTGTGACGCAGGATGACCCCAGCGATACCCTGACGCCGGGCGTGAGCGCTTCCGCGATCTGCAACGGCGGAATCTGCGGTTCGTTTGGGGCGATCAGCGGCACTGCGGGAGGAGGCACGTAACACGGTTCAGTTCTTCCCGCCAAGTTCGGTAACCATGTCAACGCTGCAAACCATCAACGTTCTCTCGAGTTTAACCAATTCGACGTTGGGAACGGCGTTCGTGACGATCAATCCCTGAGATTCCGTGGGAAAAATTGGGCGATTCAGTGATCGGGTCATCGGGCAATTGAAAATCAACGGTTCGCAGCGTTTGGTCTTTCAATCACTCAATGGCCCGATCGCCCAATGACTCAATGAAAAGGCGGCCATTGCTGGCCGCCTTTTTTACTACCTGCGAATTGTTAGCTGCGAAGTGGTTTATGCACCCTTCACGTTCTCGGCCTGCCAGCCCTTGGGGCCTTTGACCACGTCAAACTGCACTTGCTGACCTTCCTGGAGGCTGCGGAAGCCGCTGGCCTGAATGGCGGAGAAATGCACGAATACATCCTCGCCGTTCTGGCGGCTGATGAAGCCGTAGCCCTTGGCGTCGTTAAACCACTTCACTGTTCCTGTTTCCATGTGTTGCTTTGTTCCTTTTTTGTTGATGTAGCGCTGAAACTTTGGAAGGCTTCTTCTGCAGGCAGGTCACGCGCTGGTTGGCGGAGAAACTGGGTACTGCGAAAGAACTCTAAAGTCAAACGCAAATTAATTCTAAGTGAATTGCCCTAAAATAGCTACAACATTTCTTCACGGGCCAACTTAAGTATGTTCCACATCAATCACTTAGGTGTGAGTTAGGTGGGGCACGCCGAGCATGGATTTGCCAGCCAGGCGACAAAAAGTACATCATCTAAGACATGGATTTCCGCAGGCTTCTGATTTTGATTGCGCTCGTGACTCCGGCGTGGGCGGGGGTGGTTGAGGATATCCGCTTAACGTTGGCTGAGAATAATTTTTCCGCGGCCGAGGCGCAATTGAACTCTTACCGCGCCAAGAGCGGCGTTACGCCAGAATACGTTGAGGCTTACTCATGGATGGCGCGGGCCGCCCTCAACAATCGCGATTACGATCAGGCGGCGGCTTATGCCAAGCAAACACGAGCGCTGGCATTGGAGGGACTCAAGCAACATCCGCTCGACTCCGAACCGCACTTGCCGCTCGCTCTGGGCGCGGCGATCGAGGTTGAGTCGCAGGTGCTGGTGGCTCGCGGGCAGCGAACTCAAGCCGTGGCCGTTCTGCAGACCGCGCTGCACACTTATGGCAGTACTTCGATCCGCGCCCGCCTGCAGAAGAATCTGAACCTGCTGTCGTTCGAAGGAAAGCCCGCGCCCGCGCTCAAGGGCGAGCAGTTTCTGGGGTCGAAGCCGCTGGCGCTGGCCCAGCTTAAGGGCTCTCCGGTACTGCTTTTCTTTTGGGCGCACTGGTGCGTTGACTGCAAGGCGGAAGCGCCCATCATCACGCAGCTTCGCACAGAATTTGCACCTAAGGGGTTGACCGTGCTCGGCCCGACGCGGCTTTACGGGTATACGGCGCAGGTGGAGAACGCCGCGCCCAGCGACGAACTGGCCTACATCGACGCAGTGCGCCACCGCTTCTATGCCGGACTGCTCGACATGCCGGTTCCCATCAGCAAATACAACTTCGACGTGTATGGCGCTTCGACTACTCCCACGCTTGTACTGCTTGATCGCGCGGGGAAGGTGGCTATGTACCATCCCGGGATGCTGCCTTATGACCAGTTGAAGGCGGAGATTGAGAAGGTGACGGCGCGGTGATGGTGTTGCGAGGGCACTCCTGCCCGCGGCCCGGGTCTATTCCGAATGCAAACTTTTCGGGCTTTGACTCGTATTTCTGCTTGGAATTCACACCTGGGGTGGTGGTTAGATTTCGCGGGCAAGAGTGCCCGCGCCACACAGTCATTTTTCATCCACTTCATCCAACTTTCCCGTTTTCACGTCGTAAATAAATCCTCTTACCGGAATGTGCTTGGGAATCCAGGGGTGCGACTTCACACGGCGTATTTGCTCGCGGACGTTTTCTTCCAGATCGTCAAAGGCATGGAAGTGCGCGGGCGTGGCGGCGGTCGTCCCCATCTTGTCGGCTATCTTTTTCTTGAGTTCTTCCTCACGCACTCGCAGCAGCCCGCAGTCGGTGTGGTTGATGATTATGAACTCCTGCGTGTCCAGCAGGTGGTGGGAAACAATCAGCGAGCGCAGGGCGTCGTCGGTGGCGATGCCGCCGGCGTTGCGGATCATGTGCGCGTCTCCGGGATGCAGTCCGAGACAGCGCTCGAACAGGATTCTGGAATCCATGCAGGCCAGTACCGCCAACCGCCGGCGGGGCTGGACGGCCAGATCTCCCAAATTAAAGTTTTTTACAAACTGCTGGTTGGCCAGCAGAAGTTCGTCGGCGACTGACAATGGTTGACCCTCTCCGTGGATTTGCGCGGCCGCACGTGTTTCGCTTTCGGCCCGCTGGTTGTCCTTCCAGTATAACCGCTACAATCGCCCGGTGAACCTTGACGATACGATCGTTGCCGTCGCAACGCCGCCGGGGCGGGGCGGTATTGGCGTGGTGCGCATTGCCGGCCCGCAGGCGCGGGAGATGGCGGAGCCGATGTTGCGGCTCAGGCATGAACTGGAGCCGGGGCGGGCTGTGTTTGGAGAATTGATCGAACCGTGTGGAGCGGGAGCCCTCGCCCGCTTGATGACGGAGGATGCCGATTCGGCTGATGCGGGACAAGCTAAGGGTCCCGCCGAGTCCTTGCCGGATGCCGGCAAGCGGACAGGAGTGTCCGCTCCACACGAGCATCGTGATCGCATTGACGAAGTTGTGGTCACCTACTTCGCCAAGCCTCATTCCTACACTACGGACGACATCATCGAGATCTCTGCGCATGGATCGCCGGTGGTGCTGCGGCACATTGTCGAGTTGTGCGTTGCCGCGGGGGCGCGGCTGGCTGAACCTGGGGAGTTCACCATGCGCGCTTTTCTTAATGGCCGCATTGATCTTACCCAGGCAGAGGCGGTACGCGATCTTATCGACTCACAAACCCTGTATCAGGCGCGGGTCGCTGCGCAACAGCTTGAAGGGGCGCTATCCCGGCGCTTGCAGCCGGTCAAAGAGAAACTGGTGGAGTTGATCGCCGTGCTGGAAGCCGGCATTGATTTTGCTGAAGACGACGTCTCTGTGCTGCCCGACGCGGCCATTCTCGAACGCATCGCCGCGGTGGGCGCGCCGCTGCAGCAGCTTGCTGCCACTTTCGCTTACGGCAAGATCGTGCATCAAGGATTGACGCTCGCTATCGTTGGCCGGCCGAACGTCGGCAAATCGAGCTTGTTCAACCGCCTGGTCGAACGCGAGCGCGCCATCGTCACCGCTACTCCTGGGACTACGCGTGACCTGGTGAGCGAAACCGTCGCTATCGGCGGCATTCCAATCCGGCTGGTGGACACGGCGGGAATCCGGCAGGCACTCGATGAGGCGGAATCGATCGGCATCCGCAAATCCATGGAAGCGCTGGCGGATGCTGACTTGGTGTTGGTGGTGCTCGATGCGTCGCAAGCGGAGACCGCGGAAGATGCTGAACTGCTGCGGCACGCCGAGGGACGGGCGGCGATTGTGGTGGAGAACAAGTGTGATCTGGGTGCTGGACAGGGGTCAGGGGACAGGGGTCAGGGGTCAGTTGTTCGCACCTCTGCTCTTACCGGCGCGGGCATCGTCGAACTGCGCGCCGAAATTCTGCGCCACATCGGCGGCGACATTGGAGCGCAGGCTGAAGCGGGATTTCTTACCAACGTGCGCCATCAGGGCCTGGTGCGAGATTCGTTGAGCGCGCTCGATATTGCTGCCGGGGCGGTTTCTGCAAAGGTCCCCCACGAAATGTTATTGCTTGATCTTTACAACGCTCTGCGACCTCTCGATGCCATTACTGGAGCCACGACTACCGACGACATCCTGAACCTGATCTTCAGTACCTTCTGCATCGGGAAGTAAAAGTGAGCGCGAGGGCACATTTGACCCCAAACCGGTGTGTGCTTGAAGGAGATCCCTCGACCCGCTGGTGAAAGCGCGGGTCTTCGGGATGACGTTGACGTATAACTCGCTACATAAACGAAAAGGCTCTCTTCCGTGGGGAAGAGAGCCTTTTTGCGCCGACGCTTGTTCGGTTACGCCACGCCCCGCGCTTTTATGGGATCAGGGACGGCCACTGGAGTCCCACGCTCTGAATCCTGAACCATGCGGGTGGCCAGGGGTTTCAACCACAGCAGGGCCATGAACGCGGCAATCAGGTCGCAGGCAATCATCGCCCAGAAGACCTTGGTCCACGACCCAGTTTTTTCGAACAGCCACGCGGCGCCGAAACCGGCAAACAGCGCGCCCGTTCCCTTCGCCGTGTAGACGATGCCGTAGTTTGTAGTCGCCCACTTCTTGCCGAACAAATCTCCCGTGATGGAGGGGAAGAGGGAGAAGATTTCTCCCCAGGCAAAGAAGCACAAGCCCGACAGGGCGATGAACCACACCGGACGGCTGATTAATTGGAGGAGGGCAAACACCGCGACCGCCTCCAAGCTGAAGGCGATGAACATGGTGTTTTCCCGTCCGATGTGGTCCGACACCCAACCCCAGAACGGTCTGGTCAACCCGTTGAGATAGCGATCCACCGAGATCGCCATCACCATAGCGCTCATTCCCCACAGGACGATGACCTTATCGACGTGGAACGAAACCGCCATGGGTTTAAGCTGAGCTGTGACCACCAAGCCTCCGAACGACAACATGGTCATCATCAGGTAGATCATGTAGAAGGAGGGTTGGGTCAACATCTGCGCAGGTGTCATGTCCACGGCTGAACTGCGTACCTTCTGCTTGATCTTGGCTTCCTTCTCCGCCCAGTTCGGAGGCGCCCATCCGGCGGGGGGCTTGGCCATGAACAGCGCTGCGGCCAGCACCACAAATCCCTGAATAATTCCCCAGAAGATCAGAGTGTGCTGGTAGCCGGAGACTCTGATCATTTTGTCGATAGGAGCGACGGTGAGCGCGGTTCCAATGCCGTAAGCGCCGGCGGTGAGACCGACACAGAGGCCGCGATGATCAGGGAACCATTTCAACGCGTTGCCGATGGTTCCTCCATAGACGATGCCGGCTCCGACGCCGCCCAGGCAGTACCAGAAGTACAGGGCGCCCAGACTTTCGGCCCGGCCGGAGAAGACCCAGCCCAGGCCCACGAACACAGCGCCAACGCCCAGCATCAAGCGTGGACCGATGCGATCGATCAGATATCCTTCGAACGGAACCAGCCAGGTTTCGAGGAGGATGAACAAACTGAATATCCCCTGGATGGCGGTGAGCGTGACATGCAGGTGAGCCTGCATGGGTTTTGTGAAAAGGGTCCAGGCGTACTGGAGATTGGCGATCGCCATCATGGCGATGATGCCGGCAATTAACTGGCCCCAACGATTGACAATACGCGACGGGTGAATAAGGGGAGCTGACGGTGCAGCCATAGGGTAGAACCTCCGTAACAGCGCGTTAGACGTGAACAGCGCATCTGCCGGAACCCACAGAGTCCGGTAGAGTCGTACCGGTTCACCCGGGGTAGCGTGAACTGGAGAATCGTTTTGGCTCGAGAGAGGACCGTAATATATACTGGTCCGCTCATCGAACCACTTACCGGGTAGGGAAGTTAACACGCTTGTAAAAAAATGTCAATGGCCCGCAAACCCTTGCGGGAAGCCCGATTTGGCCTGTAGTTGTTGCCGGATGGGGCAGGAAACGGGAGATACAAGTAGTCATGGATGACAGCCTGCGGGCGCAAATCGAGACCTACCTATCCCACCTGGGTGACCTGAGCCGCCGCGGGCGCCAGCTGCGCGAGGCATTGGCTGCGGATCCCTCAAATGCAGCGCTGATCGGGCAAACTCGGGCGTGGCAGGAAGACTGCGGGGTGACGATCAATCAGCTCTCCGGTGGCAGCAAGGCGCATTGGCTGGCGCGGGCGTTCAGCCAGGGATTCCTACTGCGCTCGACGGACGGACGTGCGGTGGAAGGAGTGGCGCCAGCCGAGATTATCACGCGGCTGCTTGACGTGCTGGAGCAGGCCATGGCCTCGCTCTCCGGAGCGGACGAGGGCGCGGTGATTTCGGCGTCATCCTCCTCTGCGCCACCGCCTCCGCGGCGGTTCGAATTTGTTCACAATGCCGAACTTCGGCCTGTGGTTGAGCAGGCCTACATTGATAGCAGGCAGGCGATCGAGCGCGAGGAGTATGAGTTGGCGCTGCGTACTTCTTGCGGAATTCTAGAGGCGATCGTGACGGATGCACTGGAGAACAAGGGGCTGAGTGCCTTGATTGCGACGGGTGCACCTGCCGATAGCATTGCTAATTGGTCGTTTGAAACCCGGCTCGCCGTCGCAGAGAAGGCGGGATTGATTCGCGGCGGGTGTGCGCGGTTGCCGGCATTGGCGCGTGTGTATCGGGATAGCAGCGCGGAGGTGGAGGTTTCGGAGCGCGATGCGCGAACTACGGGACAGGTGCTTAATGTCGTGATGAGAGATCTGGATCCCGGCCGGTAAGCTTCTCTAGTGCTTCAATCTTCTCTAGTGCTTCAATCTTCCAGGTCCTCCCGGAAAACCGGTTGCGATGGATCCAGGCTGCCATCGATGACAGCGACCAGCAAGTTTCCGTACGCGTTCGTCGCTTCCGGCAGTGAGGCGTAACCGCGCTCCCGCTGGAGCGCTCCGCTATCCGAGTAGATCAGCGTGAAGTAGCGGCCTGACGAGTACTGCAATTCGAGCAACTTGTTGGGCATGTCGGGATCGCCTTGCTGTCCCAGCACATCCATCAAAGCGATGGTCCACCGCGTGCCTTTCGGGTCGGTGACGACCTCGCGCTCGAGGAACAGCCAATCGTTCATGCTCCACAGTGGCATAGTCATTCCAGCAACTGCCCTAGAGCTCTTGCGACCTGCGTGCCGGTGAACGGTTTCGGAACCAGCAAGACTCTGCGCGCGCTCCGGGAACGGAGGCTCGCTTCGGCCTTTTCTGGTGTGTCACTGATGATAACGACGGGAAACCCGGCGTGACTTGGATGGTTACGCACGCTGTCGAAGAGAGCTTCGCTCATCTCGAAGGCAGAGCAGTCCAAGACGAGCGCTTCGGCGCGCTGTTCCGAAATTAATTCGTTGACGGCGGTAGTGTATCCGTCGGCGAATACTTCGTAGCCCAGGTCATGCAGCGCAAACGTGAGAAGCTCGGCGATCTCCGGAGTGTCGTCGATGAGCAGGATGCGGCGCAAGTGTAGGCTATTTCTTGCCAGCTCCGGCGCCGGGCAGCCTCGGTTTCTTGCCCGCGCTGGGCTCGATATCCATGACCCAGATGCGCCCGCCGGCGGTGTAGTAGGCGCGGTGATCGTTTTCGATCATCGCTCCCCAGGCCTCCAGAGTGCGCATGGCAAACGTGTAACCCTCGAAGTTGTTGCGGGTGTGATCGAGTACCTCGTTGGTGTGCCAGTTGTTGGTGAGGATGGCGTCACCGCCGTGCACGCGCAGTACGGTGAAGTAGCGGTCGAAGGCCGCTTCCGGCCGCACGTCTCGTGTAGAGCCGCGCTTCTTGCCTTCGGTGACGATGTAGCTTTCTTGTCCTTCCGGCTCGACTTCAGGCTCAACAGGATTGGGAACAGTCTTCGCGTTCATACGGTCTCCGCTACGGCCGCGGCCTCTGCCGCCGAGGCCATGTTGACAAGATTTTTCGCGTCCGCGGCCTGAAGCAGCGCCTCAGGCAGTGCGACGCCCATCATTCGCCACTGCTCGTTGGCGAACTTCTGCAAGTTGGCGATGTGCTCGGCGTGGAGATGGCCAAAGCGTCCCTGCAGCTTTAAGTACTCTGACACCGGACGCATGCTTGCCGGACGGAAGCTGTAATCAAAAGCGCGCTTCTCCGGACTCCACTCCCAGATGGGGTAGAGGCCGCATTCGACGACCAGACGGCCCAGATCGATGGACCGCGGCGTCTCGTAGACGAAGCCCTTCTGGCACGGCGTGTAGACCATGAGGTAGGCAGCGCCTTTGTGGTTGAGTCCCTTGCGAACTTTATTCATCAGGTCGATGGGATAGCCCACGCTGGCGGTCGCCACGTAACAGTGAGGATGACCCGCTGCCATCATGCGGGCGAGATCCTTGGGGTAGAGCTTTTTGCCTTCGGGAACTTCCGGGCCGGGAGGCGAGAAAGTGGTCATGCCGCCATAGGGCGTGCGCGACGATGCTTGAATGCCGGTGTTCGCGTACTGCTCGTTGTCGTAGCAGATGATCAGGCAATCGTGGTTGCGATAGAGCGCGCCGGAAATCGAGGCCAGGCCGATGTCGGACGCACTGCCGTCGCCGGCTTCGCAAATGATGTTTGGATACGCGCCCTTCCACTTGCCTTTGCGGATCATGGCCTCATAGGCTGCGGCGACGCCCGCGGTGAAGCTACCTGCGCTGCCGATCTGCGTGTGCGCCCAGGGCACGTTGTAGGGCGTGCACAGGTACGAACTGTTGGCGACGTACATGCAGCCGGTGGGCCCGACGAGAATGGTGTTGTCGCCGGCGGCTTTGCTCGTCATCCGATACTGGATGGAGGGTCCGCAGCCCGCACAGGTGCGGTGGCCGGGGACAAACGGCTCGCTCGACGATACGTCAGGGTTATAGAAACGCGCTCCCTGGTTCGGGCTATCGAGAATCGGCAGCAACTGCCGCTGGACTTCTATGGTTGCCATAATCAGTTCTCCAATCGCAGGTCCCACAGACCTGCATTTCTACTCTTCGAATCCAACCCAGTGCGTGCGCTTTTCTATTTTCCCACGCTGTTGCGCATCCAGCATCTTTCCAGCCATCCAATAAAATTCTTTGAGCACGATCGCCTCGCCGCCCATGCCGGCCATGAATGACATGACGAGCGGCCGATGTTGGCTTTCATACAGAGCCGCGCAAGCTTCGGCATACAGCACGCCGCCGCTGCTGACGCTGCCGAGCCCCATGTTGGTCTCGATCACGCCGACCACTTTGAATTTGCTGAGGACCTCGCGCACGCGCTCGGTGGGATAAGGGCGAATCGTTCTCAATCGCGCCATGCCAACCTTCAGGCCCCGCTCGCGCATGTGCTGAATCGCGAAACGCGCGGTCACCGCGTGGGCGCCCTGCAGGAAAAAGACCACGTCGGCATCATCGGTCATGTACTCTTCGACCCACGGATCGTATTTCCGGCCGAAGATCTGCGCGAACTGCTCGTGGACCTCTTCAATCACGGCCATGGATTCTTCCATGGCGCGGGCGCGCTCGAGTTGCAGCGGCGGACCCTGCTCGGGCATGATCTGCGGTCCGTGCGACACGGGATGCCGCGGATCGAGCGGATAAGGGTGCTTGTATGGGGGAAGGAATTCCTTCACCTGGCCGGGGTCAGGCAACTCGACGTCGCCCGTGATGTGCGAGACGAAGAAACCATCCTGGCATACCATCTGGGGCAGCAGCACGCGAGGATCCTCGCCGATGCGATAGGCGATCAGATGGTTGTCGAATGCTTCCTGGGCGTCGCACGACCAGCCCATGAGCCAGCCCATGTCGCGCGTGGAGAGCGCGTCGGTGTGCTCAGAGCCGAAATCGCCGGGAGGATCGAGGGTGCGGTCGGCGATCATCATCTGCACTGGCATGCGGCTGCCGGAGATCGGCGAATACAGTTCGTAAGCGAACTGCACGCCCACGCCCGAACTGCCGGTGAACACGCGCGCGCCAGCCGAGGCAGCGCCGTGCGAAATGCTCAGTTGCGAGTGCTCGCTGTCGGCCACGATGTACTCGGCATCGAGTTCGCCGTTGGCCACCATTTGCGCCAGCGCCATCATGGTCGCCGTGTAAGGGCGGATGGGATAAGCCGCAATCACATCGACATCTGCATATTTCGCGGCCTGAGCCGACGCGACGCATCCGTTGATGCGGACCATTTTCTTTTTTCCTGCTGTAGCCGTTGGCATATTCACTCCGATTCTAAATGTTCTTTGCGGGCCGCTCTCCCAAATTCATCAGCTCTTGCGCCTGCCGGCCATGCAGTCCCGGTGAGATTGCGAACGCCGTATCCATACGCACCACGCCGGTGTCGAAGTCCAATTCGGGCACGCCCTCCAGGCAGCCGGTGGGACATTCTTCGATGCACACGCGGCAACCCTTGCAGTAGTTGACCAGAATTTTATAGAGGCCGTTCGAGCGCGCCGGACGCGCGATGCACGGCTCTGGACAGACCAGGTAACAGTTGTCGCAGGCGTTGCAGGTGCCGCAACTGAAACAGCGCCCCGCCTCCTCAACTGCCTGTTCTTCCGTGAACGCCTGGATCACTTCGTCTTGCGTCTTGCGCCGACTGGTAGGCGGCAGCAGCGCCTGCTGGACGCGCGGGAAGTGCGGGAAGTACGTCATGTTCATGCGGTTTAGATCGAAGATGACATCGACGGCGATAGTCCGCGGCTGCAACTGTTCGCCGCGCATCACCTTGTCCACATTGAAGGCGACGCGCTTGCCATCGCCGACCGCATTCACGACCATCAAGGGCTGACCCGAACCGAGTTGAACGATGTCGCCCGCGGCAAAAAAGTTCGTGTCGCCCAGACGTCCGAATTTGTCGATCTTGATGGTGCCACGCGGAGTCTTAAATTCGTCCGGCAACCATGCCAGCGAGGAATGCTGACCGACAGCGATGATCACGTTGTCAACGGCGAAACGCTGAGCTGGAGCGTCTCGATCGACGGCGATGGGCGATGCGTTGATTGCGCCCGTGAACCGCGCCGGATGCAGTTGCAGCGCTTCTACCTTGCCATTGCCGAGCACGGAGGTCACGGCCAGCCCGTGCATCAACTCCACGCCCTCTTCGAGCATGTCGTGGAGATCTTCGGCGACGCATGGCAGTTCCTTTGGATTCCCTTCCACCGTGATCATGGTGACTTCCACAGCGCCTTGCCGCAGCGCCTCGCGGGCGCAGTCGATAGCGGTATTTCCGCCGCCGATCACAGCGACTCGAGCGCCCAGCTTTACTTTCGAAGTGCCCATGCCGATGTCGCGCAGGAAGGGAAGCCCATAATGGACGCCGTCTTTGTTCTCGCCTTCGGCTCGCACGCTATTCGGCTCGGTCAGACCAACGGCCAGCACGCAGGTGTCGTAGTTCTTTTTCAAATCGTCCCAGGTAACGTCTTTGCCGACTTCGGTATTGGTTTTGATCGTAATGCCGAGTTGTTCGAGGCGTTCGATCTCGCGATCGAGCACGGATTGAGGCAGTACCCAGTCGGGAATGCCACCACGATTGAGTCCGCCGGCTTTCGGCGATTTCTCGAGAATCGTCACTTTGTAGCCGAGGCGCGCCAGTTGATATGCAGCGCTATGCCCGGCGGGACCCGAGCCCACGACGGCGACTTTCTTCCCATTCGACGGACCGGCGGTGACCACGTCACGAGTGAGCGCCTGTCCCAGATCGCCGAGAAAGCGCTCGACCGCGCGAATCGAAATGGCCTCGTCGTATTTTCCGCGGTTGCAGGCTTGCTCGCAGGGGTGGTAGCAGACACGGCCCGTGACCGACGGGAAGGGCATGTCTTCTTTAATCAGCGCGTAGGCGTCCAGATACTTGCCGCGCTTCACGAGGTCGAGGTAGCCCTGAATCTTTTCGTTGGTTCCGCAGGCGTTGTTGCAGGGTGGAAGCTTGTCGCGATACACCGGCCGGATGGCGCGCCAGTTGCCGGTGGGGAAAAGGTCCTGTCCCTTTTCCTGCGAGGGCGCGGGAGTGATGCCCGCGAACGGAATCTTGAGACGCTCGGGGATGTGTGTGCCTTTTGTTGACATGTGATCCTTCCTAAGCAGCCACTGGGTTCAGCGGCATGATTTTCAAGTGCTCGAGCGCCATATGGAACGCGTTCTTGTTGGCGATCATGGGTTCGATTGTTTCCATCTTGACGATGCCCGTGGTTTTGACAACAGCGGCGATGAGGGGAGCGGCAATATCGGGCGCGATCGATTTGTTGCGCTCGGCGGCGCCCTCGGTCGAGAGGCGGTCAAGACCCAGTTCGCCCAGCCGGTAGTAGAGCCATTTGTGGTCAGCCAGATGAGCGGCGTCAACGCAGACGAGTTGCTTCAACCGCTCCGGGCCCGGCACGAAGCGGATCATGTACTCCGGGGAGTAATGCGTATTGATCACCAGCGTTCCCCCCGGTGGCATGCCGCGCATGTAATCCCAACCCTTGACCATCGTGCCTTCGACCAGCACGACGATGTTGGGATTCTCGTTTTCGTAGGTCAGTTCGTTCTCGAGCACGTTATCGCTCATACGACAGTATTTGCGTGTGGGGCAGTTAGTGCGATCGGGGTTGTCAACGTAGTTCTCCATCGCCTGCGCATACTTGCCCTCCAGGCGAGCGGATGCGGAGATGGAGTTGACGATGTCGCGGCCTTCTTTGTCCATGATGATGCCGCGCGTCCAAACCGTAAGTTCTGTGTAACTCATGAGCAGACCTCGTTTTTCATCAGCACTTAGTCAGATCCGTCAGGGCACAAAACCCCGACGCCGTTGCGAAATACATTCTCTGGCTGCAATTGCCTGGGACCGCCTCGCTCGGAATCGAGCACCGCCAGAAAATCGCTGCGCAAAACGACGAAGGGCGCGCGGCGACGGCCATCCTGAAATTCTACGATCGCAGATAGCGTTGCCTTCTTGCACAGGCTTTCGACATCGGCGCCCGTGCAGCCTTCCATGCGGCCGGCGAATTCTTCAAAATCGACATCAGGAGCCAGCGGTACGCGCCGGCAGCACAGCCGCATAATCGCCGCGCGTTCTTCGGCGTCCGGTTTTGCGAACGGGAGGATATAGTCGAAGCGCCCGCTCCGCAACAGCGCCGGCTCGATGCGCTCGGGGCGATTCGTGGCCGCCAGCAGGATTACCCCTTTGACATCGCGCAGGTTGTCGATCTCGCGCAGAAGCTGGCTGTGAATTCTTTGATAAACATCGGTGCTGAACTGATCGGCGCCGAACTTCGGTGCGACCGCATCGATCGTATCGAAGAACAGAATGCAGGGCGCAGTGCGTCTCGCCTTTTTGAAAACTTCGCGCAGCGCCCGCTCGGATTCTCCCAACCACTTCGAGTAGAGTTGAGGGCCGTCAATCGCGATGAGCGGAATTTGTTTTTCGCCGGAGAGCGCCCGCGCCATGGCCGTCTTGCCGGTGCCCGAAGGTCCGGTGAACAGGATGCCCCGCGGCGGCGCCAGCCCGACCTGTTCATAGATTTCGTCGTGCATGTGAGAGTGTTCGATGACGCCGTCGAGCAGCCGCTTGACTGCGTTGAGGCCGCCGAGAGAGGCAAACGTCGTGCTGCTTTTCTCGATGAAGAATTCGCGAGTGGCGCTAGGTTCGACTTCTTTAAGCCCGGCGAGAAAATCTTCCCGCGTCACCTGCAGCGATGCGAGATCAGCAGAGGCCGCACCGCCGGCCTCGAATGGCCTTGTCGAGAGAAAGCTGCGCAAGGCGATCATGCCGACTTCCTGGCCCAGCGCCTCGAGATCGGCGCCGACGAAGCCGTGAGTGTGCTCGGCGATCTCGTAGAGATCGACATCAGGCGCAAGCGGCATGGCGCGGGTGTGTATTCTGAGGATTTGCAGCCGAGCCTGGGTGTTCGGGACGCCGATTTCGATTTCGCGATCGAAGCGGCCCGGCCGACGCAGGGCCGGGTCGAGAACTTCTGGAATATTGGTAGCGCCGATCACGATGACCTGGCCGCGGGCAACAAAGCCGTCCATCAAACTGAGAAGCTGGGCCACGACGCGCTTTTCTACTTCGCCGGCGACTTCGGTGCGCTTGGGCGCTACCGCATCAATCTCATCGATAAACAGGATCGCGGGGGCGTGGCGCGCCGCTTCCTCGAACACTTCGCGGAGCTTCGCCTCGCTCTCGCCGTAAAACTTCCGCATGATCTCAGGGCCGTTGAGATGAATGAAGTGCACGCGGCTTTCGGCGGCAACAGCGCGGGCCAGCAGAGTTTTGCCCGTGCCTGGCGGACCGTACAACAGCACGCCTTTGGGCGCGAGAATTCCCAGGCGCTCGAAGATGCGCGAGTATTTCAGCGGCAGTTCGACCATTTCGCGCACGCGCGCGACTTCACGCTCGAGCCCGCCGATGTCTTCGTAGGACACTGCGGGAGCGCGTGCCGCCGTTTGCTCGCCTTCCACGATGCGAATATCGGTGCGCGGCCCAATCACGACCGGCCCCGAGGGAATCGTACGCACAACCTGGAAGTTCACCGCTTTAGCAAACGTCGGCACGCGCACCACGCAGCCGGCGACGACGGGGACATCCACAAGATCTTCGAGCATGCGGTCGGGAGCGATGGTGGCCGGCGCGGCCCCTATCCACAACGGCACCAGGCGAACAGCCACTGCCTGTTCGCGCTCGATTAAAGCCACGGTCACCTGTTCCTGTAACCCGGCGCTGCAGTTGCTGCGGCAGGTGCCGTCGATCTGAATCAAACCTTCGTGGCCTTCGCCGGAAACCTCGGCGCGCGCGACAGCAAGCGTCCCGCCCGTGATTTTCAGAACGTCGCCCGCCCGCGCACCTAAGCGCTGCAAATCGGCTGGCGCCAGCCGCGCAATCGCGTGACCCACATCCTCGACACGTGACTCAGCGACGCGCAGGGTGAGCGTTGCGGCAACGGGCGATGCGGTGGTTTCCGTCATGGTGGGACTCACAAATGGCACTTCAGAACTTGTCAAGTACGATCTCTTCGACGTCTTCAATATGGTGCCGCATCGCCGCCTTTGCGGCTTCCGCATCGTGGCGCTTGATCGCGGCCAGGATGCGCCGGTGGCCGGCGAGCGATTTTTGCGGGCGGCCTTGCACTTGCAACGAGCGTTCGCGGGTGTCGCGCAGCAGATCCATGAGAACGTCGAGGACCTTCAACACGACACTGTTATCGGCAGCGAGAGCGATACTATAGTGAAATTCCGCGTCTTCGGAGACAGCCGCGTCGCCCTGATTTTGCTTTTGCTCCTGGCGCCCCAAAATTTCTTCCATCTCTAAAATCTCGTCGGGGGAGGCGTGGGTAGCGGCGCGCGCAGCCAGGGGCGGTTCAAGCATCTTGCGGAAGTCCAGGAGTTCGCTCACCAGTTCCCGCCGCTTCTTGAGAGCATTGGCAAAAGGATTCGCCAGCGCGTCCGTCGAAATTTCGCGAACGATCGTGCCCGCCCCCTGGCGCGGCTCGACCAGACCCATCAATTCCAGGCCACGAATCGCATCGCGAATGGAACTGCGGCTCACTCTCAGCATCTCCGCCAATTCGCGTTCCGACGGCAGTTTGTCGCCGGGCCGCAGTTTTTTCAGAATCAGGCGTTCTATCTGCTGGGCGACTTCTTCGTAGACTTTGCTTCTGCGGATAACGTCAAAATCGGATTTGACCGCACCAATCAATGAGAACTCCAAGTGGTCTGATAAGTGGACCAGCGAACCAAGGCAGTATACCTCCGCTGTCAAGTCCCCCGCAAATTTTTTAATTTGAACGATAAAAAAAAGAGGCGGAGGGTCGCGCGGTTCGGCTAGGGTTGGGCGGCCTGCTCTTTTTGGTGCGACACCGCACACTCCACCAGGAGCTTGGTGCAACTGTAGACAGTTTTGGTGTAGGGCATGGGAAGGCCGATGCGCTCGCCCAACTCGACGACCGCGCCGACCAGCGCTTCCAATTCGATCGGCCGTCCGGCTTCAATATCCTGCAACATGGAGGTTTTGTGCTCCCCAACCTTTTCAGCGCCGGCAATTCGCTGATCGATAGTTACGGGCAACTCCATGCCCAACTTGTGGGAGACGCCTTCCACTTCCAGCATGATGTTTCGGATCAGGGAACAAACTCCCGGATCGCGGACCATCCGAACCAGGGTGGCGCGCGTCAGCGCGCTGACGGGATTGAAGGAAGCGTTGCCCAAAACCTTCACCCAAATCTCGTGGCGGATGCGAGCCGTGATGGGGGCGCGCAGGCCGGAGGCAACGAGGGCCTCTGCAATTCGGCGGATGCGCTCAGAGCGGCTGCCGTCTGGTTCCCCCAGAGAAATACGATTTCCCTCGATGTGTTGAACCACCCCTGGCGCAACGATCTCAGTTGAAAAATAAACGATGGACCCCACGACACGATGCGCTTCAATGGCCGCGGAAATCACGCCCCCGGGATCGACTCGCTCCAGGCGTAATCCTTTCCATTCGCCCTCGAAGCCCTGAAAATACCACCATGGGATTCCATTCTGAGTGCTGACGACCGTGGTTTCCGGCCCCAACACCGGTTTCAGCAGGGGAGCAAGCTTCGGCAAGCCGTGCGCTTTTACACCGAGGAAGACAACATCGACCGGTCCCAGTTCCTCGAGGGATCCAGTGATTGCGGGCCGCGCCACGAAATCTCCGTCGACGCTCTTTACCTGCACGCCGTGATCCTGCATGGCGCGAAGGTGTGGACCCCGGGCGAACAGGGTGACGTCGCAGCCGGCCTGCGCCATGCGCGCTCCGAGATACGCACCGATTGCGCCCGCTCCCGCGATCAGGAATCTCATCCTTGGTCATCCACGAGCGTGGCGGCAACCACGCGCCGGCGAATTTTTCCAGTGGCCGTGGTGGGAATGCTATCCACGAGATAGATCTTCTTTGGCACCTTGTACTCTGCCAGTGACTCGCGGCAGTGGTTAATGAGTTCGGAGTCAGTGGCGCCGTGGCGCTCATGCAAGACGACGGCGGCAGCCACTTCCTCGCCGAGTGTGGGATGCGCGCAGCCAAAGGTCACCGCGGCCGCGACTGCGGGGTGCCGCAGCAGAATCTCGTCGACTTCATGCGGCGCAATGTTCTCGCCCCCGCGGATGATGATGTCTTTCATCCGGCCCGTCAAATGCAAATAGCAGTCCGCGTCGAGGTAGCCTTCATCACCGGTGCGGAACCATCCCTTCGTGAAAGCGCGAGCGTTGGCATCGGGATTGTTCTCGTATCCGCGAAACACATTGGCTCCTTGAATGGCGACTTCACCCCGCTGGTTGGTGCCGAGCTGATTCCCTTCTTTGTCCATGATGCTCAGCAGAAGCCCGGTGCCTACGCCGACAGAGCCCGGCTTGCGATGCCGCGGAGGCAAAGGATTCGACGTCATCTGGTGGGAAGCTTCGGTCATTCCGTAGGCCTCGACGAAGGGCACACCGAAGACCTCCTCGATTTTGTGAATGAGTTCCGCCGACATGGGCGCGCTGCAGGAGCGGACGAAGCGCAGAGAGGCAGCCTCCGTCAAATTGTGATGAGCGCGCGCCAACAGGAGTTGATGCATCGTGGGCACGCCCGAATACCATGTTACCGAATGTTCGCGTACGGTACGCCAGAAGGAAAGCGCGTTGAATTTCGCGGGAACCACCACCGTTCCGCCGGAAAGCAAAGTGGACATGGTTGAGCCGATCAACCCATGAATGTGAAACAGCGGCATGATGCACAGCGAGACGTCTTCCTCCGAGAGCGCGTAGGTATTCGCGATGTTAGCCGAGGAGACTGCCAGATTGAAATGCCGCAGGGGTACACGCTTGGGGCGTCCCGTGCTTCCGCTGGTGTGCAGGATCAGAGCGATGTCGTCAGCGGTGGGCTCGGTTGCTGAAACCCCACTGGCAGCGCCCGCCAGGTGCACGATGCCCTGCTCAGTCATTTGCACTGAGAACGCCGGAATCTTGCGGTCTGCGGCGGCACTGCGCGCAAATTCCGCTCCCACTGGCGGACAAAGCAAAATGCGGGCGTCGGTGTCGCCCAGGAAAAAAAGAAACTCTTCATATGGGTACGCCGGATTCAACGGCGCAGCGGTTCCGGCGATGGAGGCGGCCAGAAAACTCACAATCGCGGGCAAACCATTGGGCAGAACAATGCCAACGGCGTCACCTCGGCGAATGCCCAGAGACGCTAAAGCGTTCGCCATGTCGAAAACCTGTTGCCGGAGCGAATCGTAGGTGACGCGGACCCCAAGTTCAGGAACGACAATGGCCGTGTGACTATCGGCGAAATGCAAAACGTCAAGCAGAGTGTGTACAGACTTGAGCGTCATTCGTTGGTGCCTTTGGCGCGACGACTAGGTTTGAGCAGTTCGCCCTTCCATTCGCACGGCGATTATAGCTGTCCGGCAGATTGAGATGCCGTGATCAAGCGCACAGACTAGCGTAATGTGACAAAGAAATACACGCTCATGGCGATGCCAACGCCGATCACAACCGTGCGCACTTTTCGAGGGTCGGCTCTCTGCGCGTAATGCGAGCCGAACCATCCCCCTGTCAGGGAGCCTGCGATCATCACTACGCACTGCGGCCACAACACGGCGCCAGCCACGACAAACGTGACCACGGCGGCAGCGTTGATGGCGACGGCCAAGAGCGTCCGGATCGCGCCCATAGCATGAATGTCGCGCATCCCCAGCATGGCCAGCATGGCCAGACTCATGAACCCTATGCCGGCGCCAAAGTATCCGCCATAGATGGCAACCAGCAGTTCGACGATCGAACTCCACAGGATGGCGAGCCAGGATATTTCCCCCAGATCATCGATGACCGCCGTCTTGCCGGCGAGCGAGCGGATCGAATTGCCGAAGGCGAACAGCAGAGTACCACTTAGCAACAGCCAAGGGACGAGGCGCAGGAAAGTATGCTGCGGGGTCTTAAGTAACAGCAACGCTCCGCCCCAGCCCCCGATGACGCTGGTCAAAAGCAACGGAGCTAATACGCGAGATGGGGCATTCAAGCGCCGTAAGTACGCGACGGTGCTGGCCGCCAACCCCGGCCACAGAGCAACCGTGTTGGTGGCGTTGGCGGCGACAGCGGGAACCCGAATGAACAACAGCGCCGGGAAGGAGACGAAACTGCCGCCACCGGCCAACGCGTTCAGCACGCCGGCGATTCCCGCTGCGATGAGCAGGAAGATGGCTTGGCCGAAGTGTAACCCCACACCCATAGAGGCGGACCCTGGAAAGCAGAACGACGGCAATAGCGGCGCGAATGAGGGATTCAATTTATCAGGAATTTGTCAGACAAGTCTGTGGCGATGACTGCCCCACAGAACCAAGGCTCCACTTGACGCGGCGGCACAGAAAAAAAATCTCCAATCCTGGAGCAAAATCGGCAATCGCGATCCGGGTAATTGGAAAAATCTCTTGACAGTCCGCATTTTGGTATGGTACACCCGCCCGGTTAGGTAACTGGTCCGCTTTTCGGACCGGACATAAATTCATTCGCAGTTAGAAGTCCTTCGATTCGTCGCCCGAACGGAGAGGGCAGCGCGCGGGCTGCACTTCCGTATGCCTTGAGGGTCGGCCCGCCACGCAAATCTACCGGGAGAGAATACACATGCGCTCACTCACAACATTTTTCGTGCTGCTGGTTGGTTTCATGGTGCCAGGTTGGCTTGCCCAGGCTCAAAGCACGGAACCCGCGGGCAAAGGCGACGGATCGGCCTCGGTGAGCGCCACCAAGGAAGAGGTCAACCAATTGCGCGGCGAGGTTGCCGCGCAGCGCAAGACCATCGAGGAGTTGAAGGCCCTGGTCGAGAAGATGGCTGCGACCCGGGCGACCGAGAACACCTCGGCGAAGGTTCGGCCCGCGGCAGATGCTGCTCCGGACGCAACCAATTTGCAACCGGTGAACGCTTCCAGCACGAGCGCGGCTCACTTGACGAACGCGGTTCTCTTGGAGGCCGATCCTGCGCCGGCGCCGATCGTGGATCAGGCTCAGGCTGCCGCCGCGCCCAAGAAAGACACGCCCCTCGCGGCGGGATGGAGCGGCGAGCACTTCTTCATCCGGAGCGCTGACGGTCACTTCAGCATCAGCCCCTATGGCTATGTGGACGATCAGTACCGCGCCTACAAAGGGGACGGCGCACCGTCCGACACATTTGTTTTGCGCCGCGCTCGCTTCGGTTTCCAGGGCAATTACGGCTCGCACTTCGATTTTGCCTTGCTCACCGACGCGGCGAGTACCAATGGATCGGTCGTGCGCGACGTTTACCTCAACGTAAGAATCCGGCCTGAGTTCCAATTCCAGGCGGGCCAGTTCAAAACGCCATTCGCTCAGGAGGCCGGAACCGGCGCCACCAACCTGGACTTTGTGGAACGCGGGTTCCAGGCGATGTTGTACCCGTCCGCATCCTCAGCCTACCGCAGCCCCGGTATTGCCTTTCACGGGGACATCGACGGTGGCGTGGTCCAGTACTGGTTGGGGGCCTTCAACGGCAAGGGATATGCCTTGGTCAACACCACCAATCAACCGGAAGTTATTGGACGTGTTCGCTTCTACCCGTGGCGCAAATCCAAGAGTGACTGGCTCAAGGGCTTGGCCTTTGGTGGATCCGCTGATCGTGCGCGTTCCCGCGGTCTCTCCGGGGATCGGAGTTTCAGCGGCAACCTGCCCGATGCCGCTTATAACTTCTTCCCGCAGTTCGCGATTAACGGACCGATTCAGCGCTACAACGGCGAGTTTACCTACATCAAATCGAGGTTTGCTCTGCGCGGCGAGTTCGACCAGCTCAACATGTCCCGTGACAACGTCGGCTCGGAGCAAGTGGGAGGGCTGGGCTTCCTGAGCTTGCCGTCGATTATCGCCAAGGCTTGGGACCTTAGCGCTACCTATCTGCTCACCGGCGAGAAGCAGCCGGAGAATGGTACACCCCGGGTGAAGAACCCGTTGTTTGGTCCCGACACGCCGGGCGGCAAAGGACACGGGTACGGTGCCTGGGGAGTCGGCTTCCGGTATATGGGAATCCAGGCTAGAGAACCGGGCGCAAATTTCTTGAACTATTACACGCCCGGCTTTGTGCCGACGTTTGATTACCATACTGACGAGTTCACGTTCGGCGTCACCTGGTATCCCAACTACTGGGTCAAGTACCAGGTCAACCTGGGTATTGATCAACTAAAGGATCCCAGCACCATTGGCGCAGTGCCGCAGGATTATTACGTGGTTTTGCAGCAGATCCAGTTCCGGTTCTAGTGCGTTCGCGCTCAGTTGTATGTGGAACGGTTAACAAATTCAGTAAACGCCGGGGTCGGCCATGGCTGGTCCTGAAGGGAAAACGCAGGGAGGAAATTCGAAAATGAGACCGAGGATTCTTCTTACCATTCTTCTCACCGCGCTGTTTGTGATCTTGAGCGGCTGCGGCACGACCCCGGGTTGCCCCACTTGCGGCACCACGGTCAACGGCGTTTACTCGATCATCAACGTTATCCCCGTGCCCGAGCACAACGGCACGGGTGAGCCGGGCGGTCCCTTCAACTCCTTTGACATTAGTTGGGTGTCAACTCCTCCGGCCGGCGGGTTGTCGGGCACAAACAATCTCTTCTACGTTTCCGACCGCATTGGCATCGCCGTGCAAGTAATCGATACGGCCCAGGATCTCGCGATGTTTTCGATTCAAGGTTCCAATGCAGTCTCGGACGCGGGCAATGGTGCAAGTCCGTGCGCGACGGATCCCGCGACCGGGTTCGACGTCATTCCGCCTATCATCGATGTGTTTGGCAATTTCACCCGTTTCGGATGCAGGACGGACATGTCCACCGCCACCCCGCCGGGGCCGACGTTCCACCTGATTACGGGCTTTGGCCATAATAGCCATTTTGGCGGCTTCCCCGGCGCGCAATGCTGCGCTTCCCGCGGCAACGGCGTCAATCCCATGTCCGGGCCAGACGGCCTTGAGGTGAGTGCGGACGGCAACACTTTGTTTGTCGGCAATGGCAGCTCTTCTGTAGCTGTGTTCGATCTGACCACCATGAACCTGAATGCTAACCCGCCTACGGGGCCGACTATACTGGCCACGATACCCACCGGCGTGTCGGCCGACTACGACGGCCCTCAGGGCATCTCGGGCTGCGTAGCTTCCTGGAACGGCGAAGCGGGATCGGCCACGGATTGCGGGGATGACCGAGCCGACGAAATGTCGTTCGACAACGTGCATAAGGTCCTCGCAGTCATTAACGGCGATCCGGGGCTTCCTTTCATCACCTTCATTGACATGTCGGGCGTCGTGGCCAAGAACACAGCGGACACGTTGCAGCATCAGCACTGTTTGCCCATTGATCAGACCCTGGCGTACGGCCCATACCCGCCCGGCTACAACCCTGCTACTTATCCCCTGCAAGGGTCGGGCACCGGTGTCCCTCCATCCATTCAGTTAGACCCGGGCAACGGGGGCTCGTTCAATCCTCCTAGCTGCATTCTTGGACAAATCTACTACGACGGCGCCGGAGGCTCGGCATCGGGAGGAGTTGGACTCGATAACACCGTTGCGGTTGACAATGTGGGAGCAACCTTCGCTTGTCCGGATCCTTCCAATCCGCATGTGTTCAGCGGGGTTTCCGGATCGTTGGCAGCCGATGGGGTGCCGCAACTTGGCCTGATTGGCATCGGGACGACCCCTAGCGGCGTTTCCTACACCATCCCCTGCCATCACGGTCCCATAGTTGCGCAGGACACCGGGATGTTTTGTAGTCAGACTCCCCCATTCACGAGCTCCACGTGTGCCGGTGCTATCGCCCCGGCTGGCTTGGGCGGCATGGTGTGGGATCCCAACTCCGGCCTTCTGCTGCTGGCGAATGAGAATTCAGTCGGCAACATCAATATCGGGAGCATCGATGTGATCGATCCCAGGCTGACAGATACGAGTTGCCCGGGAGGGGTTTCCTGCGGGCCTGTCGTTGTCAACAGCCTCGTGATGCCGAATTGCATGCCGACCGGCGTCAGCAAGGGTCCGGGGAACAACTTCCTCATCGGGTGTGCAGACCATGATGGCAAGGCATTTCCGCCGAACGAGTACATCATCACTTTCACCGCGCCGGGCACTAGCGTCAACTGCGTTACGCCGCCGCTGAGCAACTGCGTGCAAATCAATAACGTTGGTGGCGTGGACGAGACCTGGTATAACCCTACCGACAACAAATACTATCTGGCAGCGCGTGACATGCTTCCCACCGCGCAGATGGGCGTGATTGATGCGGGCACGAACCAATGGCTGTACAACATGCCGACCGGCTCCAATGCGCACAGCATCTCGGTTGATCCCAAGACCAACCATGTTTTTGTGCCGCTTCAGGCTGGCGCGAACTGTACGACACTAAGCTCCTACGGCTGCGTAGCGGTTGCGGCAGAGCAGTGAGCTCGGTGGTATAGTTGCCTCAGGCGGGGACGGCGTTCGTGGTCCTCGCCGGGAACTGTGAAGTGATTTATGGAGAATTGTCGCAGAATACCCCTGCAAACCTACGCACTCGCGTTCTCGCTTCTGCTGTTGTCAGCGTTGCTGGCTGGAGCAAGCGACCACCCCACTTCAAAACCCACGGACGTTCCAGCAACCGTAATCGCTCACCTGCCTTTGCCGCAGGCGGCCGGAACCCAGATGTTGTTGCAGCGGGAGAATGGCAAGCACTACCTGTACGTGCAACAGGCCTCGAAGCAAGGTTTTATGGTCGTCAACGTTTCCAAGCCGGACAAGCCCAGCCTCTTGAAGCGAACAGTGGATTCGAACGCGTCAACTTCAGGAAATCTGGAGATGGTTACCCCCGACGTAGCCATCGCGGAAGCTCCCGAAAAGACGCCGACGACTCTGAGCAGCAGCAGCCATCCCACGGAGACGGTTCGCGTGCTCGATCTGAGCGATCCGCACAATCCCAAGACGCTGGAGACCTTCAACAAAGTCACCAGCCTGCTTCCCGATGGCGGACACGGCTTGATTTTTCTCACCAACAACGAAGGCTTGTGGATTCTCCGCTACAATCACCCATGGGTGATCGAGCCCGCCAAGAAGAAGCCGCCCTGCGACTCCAATGCAGAAATCATGGCCATGCCGCCGGACTGCGACTAACGGCCGCATCCGTCCGGCTTGCCTAACTTCCTGGACTCACCGGACCGGACAATCTTTATCAATGGTTCGGATCGAGTTCACGGTCAATGTTTCTGGGGCTGCGGAACCGATCTTATTCATAGAGTCTGAACTGGAACTCATAGTTGGCGCTTCGGTCCCCTTTACTTCTACGCGCTGTCCCAGATAGTGAGAAAGCCGAATCTTGCGGGACCCCTGGAGTTCGTACGTCATCGCCGGATTTTGCTTGATCAGCGTGTAATCGCCATTGGACCGGCTTACGCATCCCTGTAAGGTTATTTGCCCTTTGGAGTCTTTCGCTGGGTGCTGGTCGCCGTTGGCTGGACGGTTATCTTGGGCCAGCAAAAGGCTCCCTGAAAACAGCAGTGCCGCAATCCAAATGATCCGCATGAGATTTTCCCCCTTTAACATCGGATGGCGACGATCTTGCTCTGGTTGCAAACAAATCTCGGGGCAATAGCTACTTCACGTGAGTTTCCTGATAATGCACTTCCTTCCACTGGCCGGCGCGTTTCATCCACAGTTCACTGATGTACACCCGGGAGAGCCGTATCGCCGACTTCGGCGGAAACTGCATCGTGACCTCGTAAGTAAGCAGGGCGCCATCCTGTCCCACCGGGATCACGGTCAGCCCCCACAGCGTGTAGTTAAATACATTCTGGCTTGCCAGTTCGTTCAGCGATTGAATCTTAGTCCGCTCGCCCTTGCCGTCGACTTCCACGCCTTGATAGTCGTCGGCCAACAACTCGCCGTATGCTTTCTTGTCCTTGTTCTTGAGCGCTTCCCATTCCGCCTTGATCTTCGAAGCGAACAAGTCCTTGAGAACTTTGTCGTCAGAGACGCTGCCAACTTGCCGGCTTTCGGCAGTCTTGGCAGGGGTGGCGGGTTGTTGCGCCACAGCGGCGAGTGTCAGCAGTGCAAGGCAAGCGAGCACGGTGCGAACCGGCATGGATCCTCCCAGGGGAAATGCAGAGAATCTTAACAGGAGCGGGCGTAATCGAGTGTGACGAAAACCCTATTGCAGATTTTTGATTTTCCTTCTCACCGCTGTCAGCAAGGGCGCAGGCAGTTCGGAATAGCCCTCTTGCGTGGCAAAACGCTGGCCATCCGAGTACACCCAGTCCAGCAGGTTGCCCAGGGCCGCGGTTCGGGCCGAATCAGACAATCCCGTACGCAGGTAAATCCAGGTGAAACTGGTGATGGGAAAGGATTCAGGTCCGGGGGCGTTGGTCAACGATGCCGAGAAGCTGCTCCACCGCGGGGCTTCCACGCCCTCGCAGGCAGCAGCGATACTGCTCTCAGAAGCCTTGACGAACTTGCCGGCCGAATTTTGTACAGCAGCTTGAGAAATGCCGTTCTTCACTGCATATTGATATTCGACGAATCCGATGGAGCCGGGAGTGGTCTTCACCTTTTCTGCCATGTCGGAACTGCGTTCCGCCGGTGTGCCTACGGGCCACTTGGGAGAAGGGCTGGTTCCGATTTCAGCGCGAAACTTTGAACTCGTCTTGGAGAGGAACTCAGTAAAGACGAAATTGGAGCCTTTCCCTGCGGGGCGATTGATCACCTGAATGGGCAGATTCGGCAAATCGCTTCCTGGATTGAGCTTCGCGATCTGGGGCGCGTTCCAACTCTTTATATCGCCGAGAAAAATCCCGGCCAGCACCTCGCCCGAAAGCCGAAGCTCGTGGACGTCGGGAAGGTTATAGATGGGAACGATTCCGATGAGCACCACCGGCAGTTCGATTAGGCCGCCCTCTTTCCGCTCCTTCTCTGAAAGCTGAGCTTCGCCGGCGCCAAAATCACCCGCGCCGTGAGAGATCTGCTTGATGCCTTCGCTGGTGCCGACCGTAAGGTAGCGCAGTTGAATGCCGGAGTTCCGTTTGCCGTATTCCTGCGTCCACCGGTTGTAAAGAGGAGCTGGTACGCTCGATCCGGATCCAACCAGGATGGTCGCGTTTTGGGCCTTGGCGGGAACGCCATGGAGGCCGAGAGCAAGAAGAAACAACAAACACATCAAGAGCGAAAACGCACTCCAACATCGCTTTGACTTCGTTAATTTTCCCGCTTCTTTCATAGTGTCTCTCCCTGTGGGCGCATCCCTATTGCAACTCTAACCTTTGGGCGCTGCAAGGGAAGGTAACCATGGTAATTACCATCGTTCCAATTGGGGCCGCGGTCTGCTAAGCAGGGTTTCGGCGCACTGCCAGACACTCGAATGTCCGTTAGCGTTCATGCGTCGCAGGCCCATGACTGAGAAACGCTGGGTGTAAGATGCTCAGTTCCAGGCCACGCGTGCCCGAGGACTGGCTTGCGCAATCGCAGCGCGGGGCACAGATGAAAACTCCGGGAGAACTGAGCAAACTTTATGGCGGACAATCTTATGCCGCACGTTGACGCTGAAAATCTGGCGCATGAACTCATGTTTGCGTATCAGACGGGTGAGATGGTGCCCGTTGTTCCCTCCTTGCGCGCCGGTTTCGACCTGAACACGGCTTACGAAGTTGAAGCCACCCTCAAGAAATTGCGCGAAGCCGGTGGACATCGATCTGTTGGCCGCAAGGTTGGTTACGCCAATAAGGCGATGTGGCGCGTGCTTAAACTGGAAACCCTGGTTTGGGCCCACATGTATGAAGATACGGTGCATTATTTCGACAACTCGGCAGCGCTGACGCTCGCGCACTCCCGCTCGTTGAAGGTCGAGCCCGAGATTGTTTTCGGCTTGAGGCAGCCGGTCAGGGGAGAAGCCTCGGATGCTGCAGCGGCCCTGGCATCTGTCAACTGGCTGGCCATTGGATTTGAAATCATCGATTGCCCTTTTCCCGATTGGAAGTTTCAGCCTAGTGATTTCGTGACGTCTTTTGGACTTCATGCGGCACTCGTGGTCGGGGAGAGAATGCAAGTGAAACCCGACCTCATTGCCAGCCTGGTGAACCAGTTGCCGCAATTTAAGGTGCGAGTATCAAAGCACGGAGAGTTTGTGGAGGAAGGATCTGGCAGGAACTCACTGAGTAGCCCAGCGCTGTGCCTGGCGGAACTCGGCGCGGCAATTGCGAAAAGATTCCCCAACGAGCCATTGGGCCCTGGAGAAGTTGTCAGCTCCGGCACGCTTACGGCCGGGCATCTGGCCGGTAATGGCGACGTTTGGAGGGTTGAGGTCGAGGGATTGTCGTTGCCAGCGTTGACTCTGACTCTGCTGCCACCGCAGTGAAAATTATCGATGGGCGAGATCAAACGTCACAGCGGCTGCCGAGGAACTGATGTTCACCATGGAGACGAAGCGCTCCAGTTTGTGGTGTCCGGTTTTGTGAAAGAAATAGCTGAGACCGACCACGCCTGCGGTTTCACCGGCGAAGTTAACTGCAAGCCCCGTAGTACTGCCGCTGAACAGGCGGGTTACGGGATTGAGTTCCCGGCCGCCGTTGCGCAGGTTGTCCTTGGTTACGACGAAGTCGGCAGCGTTGAAGGCGGCCGTAGTGGCAAAGAGAAAGCTGTTCTCGCGATCCCAGAAGCGATGGCTGGCTTCGCTCAGTGTTGCTGGCTGAGTTGAGGTAACAGGAGGAGCGGGCTCCATCGCAACGGGCTGTGTCACGGAGGGCTGGACCGGCGGCGGCTGAAGCAGAGCGACAGAGACCGCTTGGGACAGGGCCGGCCGGCACAGTCCCAGAATGGCGAGCAGGACTGCCGTTCTAGGTTGCAGGATTGCGCTCAACCAGATTTTCCGAAGCACGTTAGTGAATATCGGCATTGGCTACCTGTACTAGTACTAACGCATGCCGCGGGCCACGGGGAATGGCCCCTATGTGCCACTAAGATATTTAGAATGATTACCTTAGAGGAATCTAAGAGTTACTGAGGTTACTGCCCCGAGTGCAAGCCATTGCACACAGAGAACTGATTCGACAACTATTTCGAGAGCGTTGCCAGCGCTTCCCGGAATAGGGCATCAAATGATCCACTCCTCTCGCCGCTATTCTTAACGACGCTCGCCAGTGCCTTCTCGGCCAGGGCGCGTTGGTAGCCCAGGTTCACGAGCGCAGACAGCACATCTTCTTCGATCGCGCTCATCGGCGGCAGAGTCGGAGTGGAGGTGCCTGGCGCGGCGGGCAGTTTATCGCGCAATTCCAACACCATGCGCTCGGCGGTTTTCTTGCCGATGCCTGGAATCTTGGTCAAACGCGCAACATCATTGCTGCGGATTGACGTGGCCAAGTCGTCCGCGGCCATCCCACTCAGGATCGTGATTGCCAGCTTCGCGCCAATGCCGCTCACCGTCATGAGCTTTTCGAACAGTTCCTTCTCGGAGGGCCGCACAAATCCGTAAAGCGCAATGAGATCCTCGCGCACGTGGGTGTGGACGTGCAGCGCGACCTCAGAGCCGCTGGCGGGCAATTCAGAAAAGGTTGGGACGCTGATATTTACTTCATAGCCGACGCCGCCAGTCTCCACCACAACTTGGTTGGGATGCTTGGTCAGCAGTTTTCCGCGCAGATGGGCGATCATGCTAGTACCTAGTTCCGAGTTCCGAGTACCGAGTCGCGAGTACCGAGTCAGGCGGCCCATTCTCGGGACTTGGGACTCGGGACTCGCGACTGAATTTTAGGCAACGAAAACGGCAGGGCCGACCCCCTGCCGTTTCGGAAATTCAACACTTTCTGTTCTCTACTTTTTATTGACGGTCTTCTTCAGTTCGGCCCCAGGAGTAAACTTCGCGACCTTGCGGGCGGCAATCTTGATAGTGGCGCCGGTTTGCGGATTGCGCCCGTTGCGCGCCTTTCTCTGCGATACCGAGAAAGTGCCGAAACCAATCAAAGCCACCCGATCCCCTTTCCGCAAAGCTGCGGTAATGCTGCTCACTGCTGTGTCAACCGCAGTTGTAGCCTGCGCTTTGCTGATTTCGCAAGCGCCCGCGATCTTATCCACCAGATCGGCTTTATTCATTTGTTTCTCCTCGCAGGTTTCTTTATTTTGCGTACCAATTTTGCATACCCAGCCGAAAACCGGGAGGACAAAAGCTTGTGGCTGAGTTGGGAAACCTGACGGAGGGTATTCTCCTCTCTCTGCGCAGAATGTCAACTGTGAAAATCCGCGCCGGAAGCCTGTTTCACACCCCCTCGTTCCGGATTGGGGCTGGGGAGGCGGGTTTTGGATGGAAAAAGTGACAAGTGGCCAAGGGTCAGTGGCCGCGAAGCCGACGACAATATTGTCCTTGACTGGCCACTAGCCACCGGCCACTGGTTTTCCTCTGTCCTCCACAGCTGCGATCTCCCGTTCACAGGTTGTACACAGGGGGTTGGAGTTTCGCACTTGCGAGAAGCTGGCTTGCGGGAGCAAAGTCAAAGAACACACACTTACCAAATGGAAGAAGCAAGGTTGAAGTTGATCAAGACAGCCGCCGATGTTTGCCCGCTATGCGAAGGGACGGGGTGGAAGACGCTTTCCGCCAGCCCGAGTTCGTCCAAAGACCGACGCGTCGCCCGCTGCGATTGCCAGTTGCGGGCGCGGGCCGGGACACTGCTGGCTGCCGCGCGCATCCCCAAGAGATACGAACACTGCGAACTCGCCAGCTACACATCAGATTTTCCGGGAGCGCATCGCTCGCTCGCCTTCGCCCACCTTTCGGCTTGCAAATTCGCGCAGGAGTACGATCCACGCGATGGCACAGGTCTGCTGATCATCGGCCAGATCGGCACAGGAAAGACTCATCTGGCAGTTGGCATCGTCAAGGAATTGATCCTCCACAAAGGGATTGCCTGTCTGTTCTACGACTATCGCGAACTGTTGAAGGAAATCCAGAATTCCTACAACGCGGCGGTTCAAACCACCGAACTGGATGTTCTTCGTCCGGTTTTTGAGACTGATGTTCTGGTTCTTGACGAGTTGGGCGCGGTGAAGCCGACGGAATGGGTCTGGGACACGGTGAGCCTGATCCTGAACACTCGCTACAACGACAACCGCACTACCATCATCACGACAAATTTCGAGGATCAGGCCGCGGCTGGCGCGAATGGCTCCGTTTCTCCGGTACGTGCCGCCACTCGCGCCGAAACCCTCGGCGATCGCATTGGAGAACGCATGCGCTCCCGCCTGCACGAGATGTGCCGCATCATCAAGATGGAAGGCGAAGACTTCCGCCAGAAGTTCCGCAGTGCCAGCTTTCGGTAAACCTTTTGCCACGGATTTTCACGGATTCACGCGGATAAAGAAAACGTCAAGAGAAAAAAGGCTCCGTACCGCACCTGGGTATCATTTCGCTTTAGATTTATCCGCGGGAATCCGTGTAAATCCGTGGCAAAACAAGTTTCCGCACTAGAATAGTTTCGTGTTGACTGAGCGCCAGGAATTTGCGCCTGAACGCGATGCCGAAGTTTTCGCCGGTGTCCCCGCCGCTCCGGCTGTGTTCGTGCTGCGCGGCGACGTAGAAGCCGAACCTTACGTCAGTAAAACCGCGAATCTTCGCCGCCGTCTCCAGCGCTTGCTGGGTCCGGTGGAAGAGCGCACGAAGAAACTCAATCTGCGCGATCGCGTTCGCTGGATCGAATACACGCCAACTGGGTCCGACTTCGAATCCGGCTTCCTGCTTTACCGAGTGCTGCGCGAAGCGTTCCCCAAAACCTACGGCAACCGCATGCGTTTCCGCTTCGCGCCCCTGGTCAAACTGCATCTGGAAAATGAATATCCCCGGGCGTCGATCACCACGCGCCTGGGACGGCTCAAAGGCCGCAACCTTTACTACGGGCCGTTCCAGTCCCGCACTGCCGCCGAGAAGTTCATGAACGATTCGCTCGACTTCTTCAACATTCGCCGCTGCGTGGATGACCTGCATCCCGACCCCAAATTTCCTGGCTGCATCTATTCAGAGATGAAAATGTGTCTTGCGCCCTGCTTCAAAGGCTGCACCGACGAGGAATATTCCACCGAAGTAAACCGCGTTCAGGACTACTTCGATTCCGGAGGGGAATCGCTGGTGCGCGAATTCTCGTCGCAGCGTGACGCGGCATCGGCCAGCCTGGCATTTGAAGATGCCGCCGCTATTCACGTGCGACTGGAGAAGCTCAAGCCTGTACTCAGCCAGTTTCCCGAGATCGTGCGCCGTCTTGACCGCCTGTCAGCGCTGATCGTTCAGCCCAGCCATCTCGGGGACTCGGTTACCTTCTTCCGAATCGACAGCGGCGCAATCTCCGGACCGGTGGTGTTTTCGATTCAACCGGCCGAGCACACGAAATCGCAATCCATGGAATCGAGAGTACTCGCAGTCTTGGATTCGTTCCCACCCGCCAAAGCCCGCGCCGCACTGGAAACCATGGAGCACGTTGCGCTGCTGAAGCGCTGGTACTATCGCGGCCGCCGCGTCGGCGAAATATTTCTCGCGGACGATAAGGGAGCGTTGCCCATGCGCCGCATCGTCCGTGGCATCGGCCGCGTTCTTAGAGGTGAGAGGCCGGAAGAAGATTTGCTCGAACGGACGAAGGTTCGAGAGGGAATTATGGAGTTCCCGACTGAGCAGAAGGATGCTGAGCAAGAAAGGAAGTCGCAATGACGATGACGAACGGCACAACGAAAATCAAAGACCCGCATGGCAAACAACTCCGCGAGCACTTGGTCTACCTGCTCGACGGCGGGGGCGCTCACGCGCGGTTTGACGACGTGGTGAAAGACATGCCGGAGGAGTTGCGCGGCGCAAAGCCCCACGGACTCCCGCACACCGCCTGGATGTTGCTTGAGCACCTGCGCCTGGCGCAGTGGGACATTCTGGAATTCAGCCGCAACTCCAAATACACGTCTCCCAAGTGGCCTGAGGGGTACTGGCCGAAGACAGAAGATCCACCGAGCACGGCGGCGTGGAACAAGAGCGTTCAACAATTTCTCAAGGATCTGAAGACCATGCAGGATCTGGTCGGAAATCCGAAGACCGATTTGTATGCTCGCATCCCTTGGGGCGACGGCCAGACTATTCTGCGTGAGGCTCTGCTTCTGGCCGATCACAACGCTTATCACCTTGGCCAATTAGTCGACGTGCGCCGGGCGCTGGGAGCTTGGAAGGGATAGTGTAGCGCCACCGTCCCGTCGGCCATCACAGGAGCGATTGCCCGACCACTGACTGGGTCGACCATCTCACAAAAGCCGCCGGCACGGCGGCGCTACGAAAATTGAGCCGGCCCTTCCGGGCCGGCTCAATTGCTTTGCGGTGCGAAACGCGCTCGTCAGCGTTCCACGGTGATGGTGACCGGAATCTGGTTGCTGAGCGAACCGGATGTTCCGATCAGGTCGATGGTGGTGGTTCCGGTGGGGGCTCGCCGGGTAGCGCTCCAGGTGATGGTTACGTTCGCGCTGCCGTTTGCCGGAACGGTCACCGGGTTAGACGACGCGGTTGCCGATACACCACTGGGGAATTCATTCACGCTCAGCTCAACCGATCCGCTGAATCCACTCACGCTGGTGAGCGTGAGCGTGGTGGAGGTTCGGCCGCCCTGGATGATGTTGAACGAAGACGGCACCAGCGACATGGTGAAGTTCGGCGTTCCCGAAGAAGCCTTCACCGTCAAGCTAATCGTGGTGCTGTGACTGGTTGAGCCCGAGGTTCCGGTGATGGTCACCGTAGCGGTGCCGACCGTGGCGCTGGAGGAAGCGGTCAACGTGAGAGTTGAGTTCGTGCTTCCGTTCGCGGGCGGAGTTACGGGATTGGGGGAGAACGCCGCGGTTACGCCGCTGGGCAAGCCGGACGCGCTCAAAGTGGTTGCTGAATTGAAGCCGCCCGTGCTCGTGACCGTAATTGTGCTCGTCCCGTTGCTGCCCTGGGTTACGGTCACTGACGTGGGCGAGGCACTGACGCTGAAGTTCGGCGTCGCCGACGAATTGACCGTGAGGGCAAGCGTTGTGGTTGCGGTCAGACTGCCAGAGGTTCCGGTAATCGTGACCGTAGCCGTGCCAGTGGTGGCAGTGGCGCTTGCGGTCAGCGTCATCACGCTGGTTCCGGTTGTGGGGTTGGTGCCGAATGTTGCGGTCACGCCACTCGGCAGACCGGACGCAGACAGCGTCACGCTGCCGGTGAATCCGTTCACATCATTCACCGTGATGGTGCTGGTGCCGCCGCTGCCTTGAGTGATGGTCAGACTGCTCGGCGAATCCGAGAGCGTGAAACTCGGCGCCGCAGAGCCAGCCAACAGGTTGATGATCCCAGTTGTATTTGGGCTGCCCCATCCGGTGCACAGATCGTAGCCGGTTGCTGAGGAAAACTTGCCGCAGCTTCCGCTGGTGATGTCGTGGAAGTCCGTGCCATAGCTGGATCCTTCAGCCGCTGGGTAAATGATCGGATTGATGAATCCGATCGAGTCGCCGTTGGATGCGGCTTGTTGGTTAGCCAGAGCAAGGTAGCCGGCCCACATGGGCGCCGCAAAGCTGGTCCCGCCGTATTCGTTTGCCGTACAAGTAGTTTGGTCGGCGCAGACGTAAAAGGTGAAATTCGCGTTGGCGGAAACGTCCGGGCCGTTCCGGAGGGTCTTCGAACAACCGGAGCACCCGTCCACGGGCGTTTGCCAAGAGGGGATCGCGATACCGTCTGGGGAGTTGCCGCCGCCGCTGTCTACCCAGGCAGTTTCCGATGCCCAGGGGCCGGCCGCTTTGGTGGTTGTCAGGTCCGTGCCGCCGACCGAGACAATATTCGCATCATCCGCCGGCCAGGCCTCATTCGATGAAGACCAAGCCGAACTGTCGCCGGACGCGGCAAAGAAGTTCTGGCCTTGTGAGGCCATCTGCTCAAAGTATGGGTCCAGAGTGCTCGGGTCCGCCGGTGTCCAGCCCCATGAGCAACTGATCTGCTTGGACAATGGAGCGGCCGAATTCGAAACCATCGCGCTGATGCAGGCAGTGTCGCTGATACTCGAGGCGTTGCCGCAAACGTACATATAGAGCATCGTGGTGCCAGGGGCCATGCCCATCGCCTGCGTCATGTCGAGGGTCTGCTCGGTGTCATCGCATCCGCTGCTCGCGGTGCAACTCGTGCTATACCCGCCCGTTGAAATGAGAGTGGGAGTGTAAGGTTCGGTTTGCCCCACGTTTTTGTAGTACGTGGTCAAATCGGCCAAATCGGTGCCCAGGAATTCGAACAGGCCGATCGTCTGGCCGGTGCCGGTGAGAGCCGTTCCGCCGTAGTAGGCCGCGCGCATGTCGCTGCCCAAAAAAGAAGCTGAGGGGCCGGAGCCCGTAGTGGCATTGGACACGACATTGCTGGGATCGATCCCATGGGCTTTGGCGTAATCGCTCTTCTTGACATAGAGGGGATGCGGCTTGGAATCGTTGTCCAGACCGGTGATGTGCCAAAGCTGGAAGGGTAGGTCCACGGTGGGCTCGCGATCCACCGCAAAGAATGTGCGGTTTTCGGTGAGGTCCTGATAGAGACCCATGGTCACATGGAAGGCCTTCTCGATGTTCGCGACCGTGGCGGTGAGCCTTAGGTCGCGTTCATCGCGGGTTCCGTCGATGATCTCAAAGCCGCTCGCTTTGGCGAATGCAACCAAGGCGTCCCAATCTTGCTGGCTGGGCCCGAACTTCGTGGTAAATTCCTGCGGCGTAAGGAACTGGTGGTAGGAGGGGCTTGCAGGATCCTGAAGTTCCTGCAGGAAATTTTGCAAACCTGCGCGATCGCGTAGCGGCAGAACAATGTCGAAGCGCAGGGTCTGGGTGGCTGGGAGTCGCCCGATGAGCTGCGCCTGCCCATTGACAACCGCATCACGCACATGACGCGTCAACAGTTGCGATTGAGCAAGGCAGACAAGATTCATGGCCAAAGCAAACACGACGATTCTGGGCAAAAAAGTACTCAACCTTCGAACCATAACGATCTCCTTAGGGGTTATCTGGATTTGCACTTCCAAAACGTTGTTGACCGAATGGCCAGCTCCGACCAAAAACTTCCGCATCTTAGCTCACGCTTGGGGATTTTTCTCAACTTTTTTGTGCATGTTACGAAATGCAAAATTACTCACTAAGGATATTGCTGTATTTACCACTAAGGGTATTGCTGTATGCAAAAGTCCTAAAGGGGGACCTTCTGAAGCAGCGCAAACTTACGCCGAACGCTGCCGGCGGGTGTCTCCAGGCTCCAGTATCCTTTCCGGGCGTTTTCGGAACACGACTTTCACTCCCTCGCGCCAGCGCTCGTCGATCCCCACAAATTCCCATTCAATCTCCGGCGAGATGTAGCGCAGAAGCGTGTCTGTGGAAGGATGTACGTGCAGCGCCGGAGCCACCAGAAAGAGCAGCGGCTTCTCTGCCGACAACTCGCGTCCCTGGAAATATCCAAAGCGAGGGAATTCGCCGCGGGCGTGATGCCACTCCACGCGCGACCAATAATCCAGCCCTTGCAGCGGCAGATGGATGTCTTCGTCGGCCTTCAGTTCCACCACCGCCAGTCGTCCCGCATGCGTGGTGGTGAGTACATCGATCATGGCCCGGTCGCAAGCGGAGAACGCCGGAACCTGCGAATACAGGCACGAAGGCTCCAGTCGCCCATCGATCCCACTTATGTCGCCGACCACAAGAGACTCCAGCCATCTCTCCGGACGCAGCCGCCACACCGGATGCTGACGCGGACCATAGGGATGGCGGTTGTCGCGCAAACAGTGAGCCAGTTCTGTGAATTCGGCTTCGTTGTTCGTCTCTAGAACGCGTTCTTCCGCGCCGACGCCAAACACAATTTCCTCAGCACTGTGAAACGATCCCGGGACGCACCCTAATCGCGCGCGCGCAAACTCCAGCCCACGCCAGCGGAAAGCAATCTCCGCCGCCGAGAGCACAGCGACTTCACAGTTGGGCAGAATCTGTTGAACTTTAGCAATTGATTCCTGGAAGCGCTCACGAGCCGCGTCTTCATCGGTGGCATGTACGAGCCGAGTCGCCACATTGCCGCGGTCGGCGCAGTCGACTTCCACGAGCGCGTCATGCCGTTCGTCCAACTCAAACAGCGACCATTTGGCGGCATCGCGGTTAAGGTTGGCCATCCGCTCTCGCACCAGTGCGGAAGATCCTGCCGGAACGAACATCTTCAGACCTTCCACCAGAACGTTCGCTATCTGCGCGCGTCGGCAAACATCGAGCCACAGAATTCCGAAGGTGAGCGCGGCATCAATCGAGGACTGTGTCTCCTGTGCATTCACCCCAAGCAAAGCAAACGCCGATCGCCCCTGCCGCATCAAGCCTCGTGTATAGACCGGCCCAAAGGATTTCTCCAGATCTATGCCCGTCGTCAGCTTTACGATCTTGAGATCGGGAAAGTGCCGGTCCAGTGTTCGTCGCAGCTTTTGCTCGTACGCCGCGCGGGCCATGCGTCGCGCCGTAGGAGAGCGGCGGTCGCGCTCGCGGCAGATCTCCAGTCTCGACGGCCGCGCCTGGCCCAGCTTCTGCACAGCCAGCCGCAGCGTGCCGTTCTTCACCTCCGCCTCCAGCACGCGCCGCACGGCGTTCCGCTCCGCCGACCACAGATGCAACAGGCACCGGTTGTACTCGCCTGAAATAGAATACTTGGATTGCGCTAGGTCGAAAGCGACTGTGCCGTTCTCCAACACAACCGCCCCGGCGGCTTCGCTCAGAAAGTCCTGCACGGTACGGGTCAATGCTTGCGGTGTCACAGTCGGCATGGAAGTCTCCGCTGCGTATTCTCTGCTCGTCGGCGCCTCGCTGTCTGTGACATGTGACCATCGTTATACTCAGCCTGTGGATGTTTCGCCGACCCGCCTCCGTGCCGTGTGGGATAATGAAGCAATCCGCCCAACTGAGTCAGCCTGCGGCCCGGCGGCATCTAATTTTTGTGAGCAAAAGTTTGAATAATCAACCTCTTCTGGACAAAGACAAGCAGCGCTTTTTCTTCGAACATTACGGCGTCACCCAGAACGATCTCGAACGTTACCTCTCCGCCGCGCTTTCTGCCGGCGGAGACTATGCTGACCTTTATTTTGAATATCTCTCGTCTACCTCGCTGTCGGTGGATGAGTCCATGGTGAAGTCGGCCTCGCAAGGCATTTCTGCCGGCTGTGGCGTACGTGTGGTTTCCGGCGAGCGCACCGGCTATGCCTATACGGACGATCTATCAGCCAGTCGCATCTTGCACGCCGCCCGCACCGCGGCGCTGATTGCCAGCGCTCCGGCGAAAACTCCGGTCGCTGGCTTCCAGCAGACGGCGGCTCGCAGCCTGTATCCGGTGACTCTGCCCTCGGTCGATGCCGAGATCACAGCCAAGGTTGAACTGGTGATGCGCGCCGATAAAGCTGCGCGTGCCTACGATCCTCGCATACAGGAAGTTCGCGCCAGCTACGCCGATGAGTTGCGAAATATTTTGGTCGTCGCTTCCGACGGAACCTTTGCCGAAGATTCCCAGCCGCTGGCCCGCATGAACGTGTCTTGCATCGCTAAGACCGAAAACAATTCCGCGCGCGGCGGTTCCGGCGGCGGTGGACGCGTTGCCCTCGATTTCTTCTTTGGCGATAAGAATCCCGAGTACTTCGCCAAGGAAGCCGCGCGGCAGGCGATTCTTCAGCTCGATGCGCGCGAAGCTCCTGCAGGCGAGATGGAAGTTGTTCTTGGCCCCGGATGGCCCGGCGTGCTGCTGCACGAAGCCGTCGGTCACGGCTTGGAAGCTGATTTCAATCGCAAGAAGACCTCCGCCTTTGCCGGCCTGATCGGCAAACGAGTGGCCAGCGAGGGCTGCACCGTCATCGACAACGGAACCATGCCGTGGCGCCGAGGGTCTTTAAATGTGGACGACGAGGGCGAGCCCACGCAAGAAACCGTGCTGATCGAAAAAGGAATTCTGAAGGGCTACCTGAGCGACAAGCTCTCCGCGCGGTTGATGGGCATCGCCGATACCGGCAACGGACGCCGCGAGAGCTACGAACACATCCCCATGCCGCGCATGACGAACACCTACATGCTGGCGGGCCAGGATAATCCGGAAGATATTATCCGCTCGGTGAAGCGCGGCATATATGCCGTCAACTTCGGCGGAGGCCAGGTAGACATCACCAACGGCAAATTTGTGTTCGGCGCATCGGAAGCCTACATGATCGAAGACGGCCAGATCACCGCGCCCATCAAAGGCGCAACGCTGATCGGCAACGGCCCGGACGTTCTGACCCGCGTCTCGATGGTGGGCAACGATTTGAAACTCGACGAAGGCGTCGGGACGTGCGGCAAGGATGGGCAGGCCGTTCCGGTAGGCGTGGGTATTCCGACCATCAAGATCGATCGGCTGACTGTCGGCGGGACTGCGAAGAAAGATCCCGGCGGGTTCATGCAGTAAACTGCTTTTTCACCACAGAGGCACAGAGACACAGAGAAATTCTTATCTAGGTTTTTCTAATTTTTGCTTTTCTCTGTGACTCTGTGCCTCTGTGTTAAAGAAATTTCTTATGCCTTCTGCTCAACTAGAAACTCGAAACCCGAAACTAGAAACCGACCTCCGCGATTTCGCCCAGGACATCGTCCGCCGCGCCATGAACGGCGGCGCAACCGCTGCCGAATGCGTAGTGCGCGAAGGCGACGAATTTTCCACGCTGGTCCGCCTAGGGCAGGTCGAAACCCTCAAAGAATCTGGATCGAGGTCGATCGGCGTGCGCGTCTTCAACGGCCAGCGTGCAGCCAGCACCTACTCGAGCGATTTCTCCCGCGAAAGCCTCGACCGCATGGTGAAGTCCGCATTGGAGCTTTCGAAGATCACGTCAGAAGATCCATTCGGAGGAATTCCCGATCCCTCGCAGCTGGGCCAGCTTACCGGAGATCTCGATCTCTATCACGAAGACGTTTATTCTCTGCCCGGTCCCGACCGCATCGACTACGCCCGCCGCGCCGAAAAAGCCGCGCTCGATTTCGACCCGCGCATCAAGAATTCCGAAGGCGGATCGTTCGACGCCGCCACCGGCCATAAAGTTCTCGCCAACTCGCACGGCTTCGTCGGCGAATACCGCCGGTCGTACTGTTCAGTCTCAGCCGTTCCCATTGCGCAAACCGAAGCGGGCGCCATGCAGCGCGATTATTGGTACTCGGTGGCGCGCACGCTGAGCAAACTTGAGTCCCCAGAGCAGGTCGGAAAGGTTGCGGCCGAGCGGACCCTGCGCCGATTGGGCGCGCGGAAAGCGAAAACCGCGCAAGTGCCGATCATCTTCGATCCCATGGTCGCCACCTCTATCCTGGAACATATTTTCGAAGGCGTGAACGGCGACTCGGTGTACCGCGGAGCCTCGTTTCTAGCGGGCAAGCTGGGACAGAAAATCGCAGGCGCCAACGTCACCATCATCGACGACGGCACCATGGTTGGCGGCTTCGGAACCAGCCCGTTTGACGGTGAGGGGGTGCCCACACGCCGCACGGTAGTCATCGAGAATGGCGTGCTCAACTCTTATCTGCTGAATACCTACACCGCGAAAAAGCTGGGGCTCAAGACCACCGCAAACGCTTCTCGCGGATTGGCGGGCACGCCTGGCATAGGCCCCGGTAACTATTTTCTGCAGCCCGGAAGCCGCACGCCGAAGCAGATGATTTCTGAAATCAAGGAAGGTCTCTACGTGACCGAATTCCTCGGGCACGGCGCGAACCTGGTGACGGGCGACTATTCCCGCGGCGCATCGGGACTTTGGATCTCGGGCGGAGAATTCGCGTATCCCGTCGAAGAAATCACCGTGGCGGGAAACCTGAAAGAAATGTTCTTCAACATTTCGGAGATTGCAAGCGATCTTGAGTTCCGGGGATCGGTGGCTTCTCCCACGCTGCGTATTGACGGCCTGACCGTCGGCGGCGAATAATCTGCTCGCCATGAAATTCGCAAAGATCGTTTTTGGGATCGCTGCTATCTGGGGCGTGTTAGTGCTCACACCGCTGTATTTCATCTTCGATATGATCGGTCGCAACGATCCGCCGCCGGTCACCCATCCCGCGTTTTATTACGGATTCGCCGGTGTAGGGCTCGCGTTCCAGTTCGTATTCATCGTGATTGCAAGGGACCCGGTTCGTCTTCGTCCAATGATGATTCCCTCCGTGCTCGAGAAATTTGGCTATGGAGCGACCCTGCTTGTGCTCTATCTGCAGAATCGCCTGCACGTGCAGGATCTGGCGCTGGGCGGCGTCGATGCGTTGTTCGGCGTGCTATTCCTGGTCGCATTCTTCAAGACCAGCAGCTAGCGGATCCGCACCACTCTGGCTCATCGATGCCCAGAGCGAACCTTCCCAACAACTCCATGTTGGTATGCGATACTGAACCCATGCAGTCCCCGATTCAGGCGCCCACTGCGGCCACAGACCCAAAGTCAGTGAAGGTCAACCTCACCGCAGGCACGGGTGTCGACATCGAATGGGCGGACGGCCACGTATCTCACTTCAGTTTTGTTTACCTCCGCAACGCCTGCCCGTGCGCCATGTGCAACGAAGAACGCGACAAGGCTGGACGCAAGTTCGGCGAACCGCCCAAACCCGCTCCCGGTGCACTCCCCATGTTCAAACCGGCCGCCAAACCGCTCTCGGCGGAAGGCATGGGCAAATATGCCATCCGGTTCAAGTGGAACGATGACCACGACCTCGGCATTTATTCGTGGAAGTTCCTGCGCGAAGTCTGCCCCTGCGAAGAATGCAAGGTGGCGCGAGCGGGAACCGGGGCGTAAGGGCCGGGAGCGCGATGGAAGAGGGGAAATTCAGCAGAACGGCGCAGCGGGTTGCGATTCGCCGGGCCGCGCACCAGCTTCTTGACCGGCCCAGGGTGCTGGATGATCCTCTGGCACTGCGCATCATTGGTTCGGCAGCCGAGCAAGAACTTCGATCAAATCCGAAGGAGCATCACGCTTTCTCCCGCGCATTCCGCGCATTCATGGCGGCGCGCAGCCGCCATGCCGAGGACGAACTGGCCAGTGCCGTGGCGCACGGCGTCACTCAATATGTTGTTCTTGGCGCCGGGCTCGACACCTTCGCCTACCGCAACCCTCACGCGGACCTGCGCGTGTTTGAGGTGGATCATCCTGACACGCAAGAGTGGAAGCGTGAGCAATTGCAAACTGCTGGCATTGCGATCCCGCCATCATTGACCTTCGTTTCTATCGACTTCGAACACAAAACACTTACAGAAGGGCTTGCGCAGTCTGGATTCAAAGCAAGTGGAGCGGCCTTTTTCTCGTGGCTGGGCGTAACGCCTTACCTGACGCACGAGGCCTGCATGACCACTCTGAGCTTCATTGCAAGACTGCCCGCCGGCAGCGGCGTGGTATTTGATTTTGCGGTCGACCCGACGCTGCTCAATCCGGGGCAGAGACAGTCGCTCGACGCGCTCTCCAGACGCGTCGCCGGGTACGGAGAACCGATGCAACTATTCTTCGACCCCAAAAAACTGCAAGACGAATTGAAGACTCTGGGATTTCACCGCACCGAGTTTCTACAGGGCAAGGAACTCAACGCGCGCTACTTCAAAGATCGCAATGATGGCCTGCTGGTGCGCGGCAGCATTGGACATCTGATGGCGGCATGGGTGTAAGCTACAAAAAACGAAAGCCCCGATTTCTCGGGGCATCAGATCTGGGCACCTACAGCACCCTGCGACGATTTCAGTATAGGCCACCCAAGTCTGCAGTCAAGTTACTTTTGTAGGGAAGCTATCCCTGCTTCGCTCCCCACAGAACCCGCGCCCGGAAAACCAGAGCGTGGACCCGACGGGATTCGAACCCTACTGTCGCAGGGTGCTGTGTTGCCGTTACACGACGGGCCCAGTCAAGGAGTCTAACCGCAAGGCGCGGCAATGATCACAGTCGCGCCGCGATATCTAGACGATCACGTGCCAAAAGGGGAAAGAACGCGGGAGATTACTCCCAGGTGATCCTGTAAAATCAAATTATCGGCTCCGGAGCCACTTCCGCATTGTCTTTTCTCGATCAACTCAACCCGCAGCAGCGTGAGGCCGTCGAAACCACCGAAGGCCCGGTGCTGATCCTCGCCGGCGCGGGCAGCGGCAAGACGCGCGTCATCACCTACCGGATCGCCTACCTCATCGAACATATGGGCGTGATGCCGGAATCCATTCTGGCGATGACCTTCACCAACAAAGCCGCCGCTGAGATGGGCGAGCGCGTCGAAAAGCTTGTCGGCGGACTCAGCATCGCCAAGCCCGTGATCTCGACATTCCATTCTTTCTGCGCGCGCGTTCTTCGCCGCGATATTGAAGCATTGCAAATTCCTTCGGCTACGCCCGGGCAGCCTGGGGTTCCCGAGAAGATCGGCCACACCAAGAAATTCGTCATCTACGACGAGAGCGACCAGCAATCGGTGGTCAAGTCGGTGATGAAGCGCCTTGGCGTCGACGACAAGCAGCTTACGCCGCGCACTGTGCTCTCGCGCATTTCGTGGGCAAAGAATCACATGCTCGATCCGCAGGAGCTTTACCTGCAATCAGCCGACCCTAAGACTGAGAAGATCGCCCATCTCTTCGAGGAATACCGCAAGGAGCTGCGCAAAGCCAACGCTCTCGATTTCGATGATCTTCTTTTGGAAGCCACACGGCTCTTAAAGACGGCTGCACCAGTGCGCGAGTACTACAACCGCCGCTTTCAATATCTGCTCATCGACGAGTATCAGGACACCAACCGCCCGCAATACGAACTCATGCGCATGCTCGCCGGAACGCGCCACAATGTTTGCGCCGTCGGCGATGAAGATCAGTCGATTTATTCCTGGCGCGGCGCCGACATCCGCAACATTCTCGAATTCGAGCAGGATTTTCCCGAGGCCAAGATTATCCGCCTCGAACAGAATTACCGGTCCACGCAGAATATTTTGCAGGCGGCATCGTCCGTGGTCGCGAACAACATTCGCCGCAAAGGCAAGAATCTGTGGACTTCGCGGCAGGGTGGGACCAAGATTGGCTACTACGAGGCTCCTGACGGCGAAAACGAAGCGCTCTTCGCCGCCGACCACATCGCAAAATTCCTGCGCGGGGCTGCCCAGCGGGGCGAGACTCCACGAGCTGCCGTGCTCTACCGCACCAACTCGCAGTCGCGTCTATTTGAAGAAGCGATGCGCCGCTACGGCCTCAAGTATCACGTGGTCGGCGGATTTTCTTTCTACGAGCGCGCCGAGATCAAAGACATGATCTCTTATCTGAAAGTTATTCAGAATCCTGACGACTCGGTCTCGCTGCTGCGCGTCATCAACACTCCGACTCGCGGCATCGGCAAAGGCACCATCGAAACCCTCGAACGCCTCGCGCTGGAGACCGGCTTGTCTCTGTGGGGCGCGATCAGGGAAGCCATTCGCCGCCAATTGCTCCCGCCGCGGGCATTGGCGGCGCTGAAGACTTTTCAACAGCTGATTCTTGACGCTCAGGCAATGCTGGCGGGAACATTTGTCGAGCAGTTGGAAGAATCGGAACGTGTGGACGCGGGCGACTCGCCCGCGTCTGTCGAAACCGAACCAGAACCGGTCGCCGAGGACAATGCTGCGGCCTTCGATCCCAATGAATTCGAAAACACCGCCTTCGACTTCGGTGGAGCTTACGTGGGCGACGAATCCGACAGTAGCGCCGGCGTCCCGCTGGCTGTCGAGGAGGAAAAAGTGTCCGCCCCCGCCTCGCTGCCGGGCCAGCAAGATGCTGGCGCTACAACCGCTGACCTGCTCAAGTTCCTCATCGACCGCACGGGATACATTAAGCTTCTCGAAGAGGAAGATACACCCGAAGCCTTCTCCCGAATTGAGAACCTGCGCGAACTGGTCAACGCCGCCATGGATTCGCGCGACCGCGGCGAAACCCTCGACCAGTTTCTGGATCACGCCGCCCTCATCAGCGACGCCGACGATTACGACGAGCGCGCGCAGATCACGCTCATGAGCCTGCACGCGGCCAAAGGCTTGGAATTTCCGCTGGTGTTCCTCAGCGGCCTCGAAGAGGGATTGTTCCCGCACTCGCGCACCATGCTGCAGCCCGACGACATCGAGGAGGAGCGCCGGCTTTGCTACGTCGGCATGACCCGCGCCATGGATCAGTTGATCCTAACCCGCGCAGTCTATCGCCGCAGATACGGCACGGACCTGCCTGAAGCCAGCGTTCCGTCGCGTTTTTTGGAAGAAGTGCCGATGCAACTGATCGAAGAGCTAGGAGGACGACGTGCGGCCCGCACAGGAACGGATTATGTGGGGACGGCCGCCCTCGGCCGTCCAGCAGGTCGCAGCCCCGCTGCCTACGATGCAGATGTCCACTATTCCTACGAAGACGAAGATCAGAGTGCAAGCTGGAAGCGTAACGGTGTTCAGGCCTCCCGCCAAAAGCCCGCGTCCCCGGCCAAGCCCTACAACTCCATCGAGAACATTGCCGAGTTCTTCGCAAGCCGCGGCAAGAAGTTCACAGTCCCCAAAGCTCCGGCGGAAGAGCCCACAGGCAAGCGCGGCTTCCGCCCCGGCCAGAAGGTGCGCCATCCCAAGTATGGCGAAGGAACCGTCTACCAGCGAGAAGGAGAAGGCGAAGAAGCCAAGATTACGGTACAATTCCCTCGCTTCGGATTAAAGAAGCTGGTGGAGAAGTATGCCCAACTGGAGCGCGCCTGAGTAGAATTTGGTAATTTTGTAATTGGGTAATTTGGCAATTTGACGGTCACCGGCCTCAAATTACAAAATTACCCGATCACCCAATTACCAAATTACAAAATTTAGATCCAAGAAAGCATTCATGGCAAACACAGCAACCCTGACTAAAGAAGAACGCAAGAAAACAAAACGCGCCGCCCGCAAGAAGATGAAAGCGGATAAGCCCAAGAAGCCCCGCGATTACGCCCGCGGATCGAAAAAACGCAAGGTGAAGAAGCTGGCTCGCGGCCAGTCGAAACGGTAAGGCAGCAATCGGCATAAGCACTTGGCATTCGGCCGGGACGGTTCTTAATGATCTGACAGGAACTCACTCCGGCTGAATGCTGAGTGCTGACGGCTGATAGCTTGTTTTTCAGGAGACAACTACCTCTTGTCCCAATCATCTCCGGACCCAACCGCCACCATACGCACATCCGACAACCAGCTTTTCTGCTGCAAGTCGATCGACAAGCTGATCTCGGAATCCGAGGCTCCGGGGCAACGCCTGCAAAAGACCCTCGGCCCCTGGTCCCTGACGGCACTGGGCATCGGCGCTGTCATCGGCTCTGGAATCTTCGTGCTCACCGGAACAGCCGCGGCTGGAGAATATTTCAAGGCGTCTTCCATCTGGCACGCGCAGGTTCTCGATATCATCGTGAATCTGCTGCGGACCGGCAACACCTCGGGCGTCCTCTTACACGGGCGCCCGCCGGCCGGCCCCTCGATCGCAATTTCATTTTTTCTGGTGGCCCTGGCTTGCAGCTTCGCGGGCCTGTGCTACGCCGAACTGGCCTCGATGATCCCCATCGCGGGCAGCGCCTATACCTACTCCTACGCGACGCTCGGCGAAATTTTTGCCTGGATCATTGGCTGGGACCTCATCCTGGAATACGTCGTGAGCAACGTGGTCGTCGCTATCGGCTTCAGCGCTTACACGAAGTCACAACTCGCTTCTTTCGGCATAAATTTACCGGACAAATGGTCCACGCCAGTCTGGGAAGCGGGGCACTGGACGGGTTCTTACTTCAACGTGCCGGCCTTTCTTGTAATCTTCATCCTCACCGTGTTGCTGGTGCGCGGTATCCGCGAATCCGCGGAAGCCAACAACATCATGGTCGCCATCAAGATTGGCGCCATTCTCGTGTTCCTGGTGGTCGGCGGCGCGCTGGTCAATCCCAGCAACTGGCACCCTTTCGCGCCCTCCGGATTCGGCGGCGTCGTTACCGGCGGCGCGATCGTCTTCTTCACCTACATCGGTTTCGATTCCGTATCCACCGCGGCGGAGGAGGCGCGCAATCCTCAGCGCGACTTGCCTTTCGGAATTATCGCCTCCCTGATCGTCTGCACCGTGCTCTACGTGGGAGTCTCTCTCGTGCTGCTGGGCATGATGAAGTACACCACCTTCGTCTCGGGCGAGGCCAACGAGGCCCCGGTCGCCTACGCTCTGCAGGTGCTGGGCGCCAGCCGCTGGTCGCGTTCCATCATCGTCATCGGCGCGCTCACCGGCATGCTTTCGTCGCTGCTGGTGTTTCAATATGGCCAGGCGCGCATTTGGTACGCCATGTCGCGCGATGGACTGTTCCCCAAGTTTTTCTCCAAGATTCATCCCAAGTTCAAGACGCCGCACTGGTCCACGTGGGTTGCTGGTTTTGCCGTCGGCATTCCGGGAGGCCTCATGGCTACTGCCGATGCCGCCGACCTCTCCAACATTGGCACGCTGTTCGCATTTGCTCTGGTCTCGTTGGGCGTGATCATTCTCCGCCGCACTCAGCCCGATCGCAAACGCATCTTCAAAGTCCCTTTCGTGCCGTGGTTCCCTCTGATTTCCATCATTCTCTGCGGCGGACTCATGACCGGACTCACCGTCATCACTTGGGGTCGTTTCATTGGATGGCTGCTGCTCGGCCTGCTGATCTACTACTTTTATAGCCGCCATCGCAGCGAGTTCGCGAAGAAGTAGCCGTCGGTGCAGCCGTCAGCCTTCAGCCGTCAGCAAAAGCGCCCTGTCATCCTGCGTAGTCGAAGGGACCCTATAATCATTTTCGCACTACCGGTCCAGAGAGGCATTTCAGCCGCGGCCTTCGACTAGCGCCTGTGCTCAATTCCTCTCCTCGCAAATCTTTCCGCGAGACTCTACAATCAAGAGGTAATGTCCTCCGCACTCGATAGGCCGCCGAATAGTTTCCTGCGCCTTCTGCCCAAGGCCGAGCTTCACCTGCACCTTGAGGGCGCGATCGAGCCGGCCACGCTGCTCGATCTTCGCCAGGGCCACGGCGAACGCGTCACGCAGCCGGAAGTTGATGCACTCTATCGCTACGAAGATTTTCCAGGTTTCCTGCTGGCCTTCAAAAATATCACCGAACACCTGCGGACGTCCGACGATTACGAACTCATCACCTACCGCCTGATGCAGCGGCTGAAAGACGAAAACGTGCTGCACGCAGAAGTCTACGTCTCGGTGGGAGTCTGCCTGTGGCGCAAGCAGGATTTTGCTGCCATTTTCGAAGGCCTGGATCGTGGCCGTGCCCGGGGCGCCCGCGACTTTGGCATCTCGCTCGTGTGGATCTTCGACGCCGTGCGCCAGCTTGGCGCGGAAGCCGCGCAGACCGTCTTCGAGCTTGCGGTCCGCTATCACGACCGCGAGGTTGTCGGCATCGGCATCGGCGGCGATGAGCAGAAAGCGCCGCCCGAACTTTTCCGCGATGCCTACGCCTGGTCCGCCGACCATGGCATGCGGCTGACCGCGCATGCCGGCGAGACCGGCCCGCCGGAATCCGTCTGGGGAGCGCTCAACCTGCGCGCCGAGCGCATCGGCCACGGCCTCACCGCGTTTCACGATCCCGATCTCGTCGAAGAACTTGCACAACGGCAGGTGCCGGTCGAAATCTGTCTCACCAGCAACCTGCGCACCGGTCTCTGCCCCAACCTCAACGATCACCCCGTGAAAACTTACTTCGACCACGGCGTGATGATCACGCTCAACAGCGACGACCCGGCCATGTTCGGCACAACGCTCGCGCGCGAGTACCAAATCGCCCAGCAAACTTTCGGATTCACCGACGAACACCTACGGGAGCTGGCCCGCAACTCGTTCGAAGCGTCGTTCCTGCCTGCCGAAAAGAAGCTGGAATTCCTGAACCTCTTCGACGCCGCCGCCGCAAGATAATTCTCTATTTCGAATCCGCTCTGCCCTTGCGGTCGTATCGCTGCTAACGTAGCCTTTCTGAGAACTGAGAACTGAGAACTGAGAACTGAGAACTGAGAACTGGTTTCTGTATGCCCCTTCACATCGGCATCGTCGCCTGCAGCACGGAAGGAGCCGCGCTCTGCTACCGCTCCATTTCGCTCGAAGGTGCGCAAATGCTCGGCCTGCACGATCACCCTGAAGTCTCGCTGCACTCGCACTCTCTGGCGAAATACATGCACTTTGTACGAGCCAGCGACTGGTCGGGCGTCGCCGAACTCATGCTCTCTTCCGCCGACAAACTGGCCCACGCCGGCGCCGATTTTCTCATCTGTCCCGACAACACCATCCACCAGGCTTTCGATCTGGTCGAGCATCGCTCGCCGCGTCCCTGGCTGCACATCGCAAGGGAGGTTGCGAAAGAGGCTCAGCACCTCCAGTTCAAACGTCTTGCAGTGCTCGGCACGCGTTATCTGATGGAAGGCCCGGTCTACCCGGAAGCCTTGAAAGCCGCCGGTATCGAGCAGCGCATTCCCGGAGCCGAGCAGCGTGAGCACATCGACCGCATCATCTTCGACGAACTGGTCAACGCCCAGTTTCTGCCGGGATCACTAGCGTATTACGTGGAGGTGATCCGTTCGTTCAGGGACGAGGGTTGCGACGCGGTCGCGCTCGGCTGCACCGAAATCCCACTGCTGGTAGCGCCGGAATCTTCGCCGCTTCCAACCCTGGATTCAACCCGCCTGCTGGCCAGAGCCGCAGTGCGCAAAGCGGTGGAGGGCTAGCAAGAAAAAACAAGGGGCCCAGAACAAACCCCGATGGAGCGAGGAGAAGGCCCGACGTTCAGTCCACGCCGTTCACCCCGCCAATTTTGCCGAATACTGAAGGGCATCCTGCATTTATCCCGTATCCATGCTGTAATAAGAATATTCAATCCATGCCGTCAGCTCTAACAACCTTGCGCCGCCGCGCCAAAGCCATTCACCGTAACCTTCGCGGAGCCGCTATGGCTGCCCGCGCTCTGGCCTCGACCGATCATCCGCTGCTGGCGCACATCATTCCTGTCCGGCGTTGCAATCTGAGTTGCACCTACTGCAACGAGTTCGACGATTTCTCGAAGCCCGTGCCCACGGACGAAATGTTCGACCGCATCGACAAACTGGGCGCGCTCGGCACGGCGGTGGTCACAATTTCCGGTGGCGAGCCGCTGCTGCATCCCGACCTTGATGACGTCATTCGCCGCATCCGCTCGAACGGCATGATTGCCGGGTTGATCACCAACGGCTATTTTCTGGTCCCGGAGCGAATCAAGCGCCTGAACCGCGCCGGACTGGAGTGGCTGCAGATCTCCATCGACAACGTCAATCCCGACGAAGTTTCGAAGAAGAGTCTGAAAGTTCTGGACAAGAAACTGCAACTGCTGGCCGAGCATGCCGAGTTTCACGTGAACATCAACTCAGTAGTTGGTGGCGGCATCTCGAATCCGCAGGACGCGCTTACCATCGGCAAGCGCGCCATCGAACTGGGTTTCAGCTCGACCATCGGCATCATTCACGACGGTAGCGGCCAGTTGCAGGCCCTGGGCGAAGAAGAGCGCCGCATCTACCACGAGATGAAGTCGATGGAAAAGCGCAGCTTCACCCGCATCAACGCCTTCCAGGACAACATTGCGCAAGGCTTGCCCAACGATTGGCGCTGCCGCGCGGGCGCGCGCTATCTCTACATCTGTGAAAACGGGTTGGTGCACTACTGCTCGCAGCAGCGCGGCTATCCGGGAGTGCCACTAGCAACTTATACCCGCGACGACATGCGCCGTGAATACCTCGCTGAAAAAGGCTGTGCGCCGCACTGCACGGTTTCCTGCGTGCATCAGGTTTCCATCTTCGATGGATGGCGAGCGCCGCAGCATCCCGCCCCGGCGGCTCCAGCAGCGTCCCGGGGCGATCTGGTGCAGATCAAGTAGAGGAGTCTCGGCCCGGCTAGTGTTTCTGTTGCGCCGTCGGCGGCAAGATTCCATTCAAGCGCAAATACATCGCTGCAGCGCCATAGTGATCGGACCATCCGCCGGTCAGAAAAAATACCCCCATCGCTCGCGGTCCGTGCATGCGCCCGAAGTCAACATTGTCCCCCAGCTTAGAGTCGTCGACTTTGGCGAGGGCTTCAGTGCAGAAATCAAACGAGGCGCTGGCTGCCGCCAGCAGTTGCTCCTTGGAATCAGTCTCCTTGAGTTCCTCCACCTTAGGTGCGGGGACGTCGGCAATCTTGGCGCACATGCCATTGTTGGCCTCGGCTATGTGGACGACAAGGTGACCGAAGCTGATCTGATCGGGCGTTGGCTTGTAACCAAACTTGTCGGCGGGCATCGCTTCGATGGCGGCAAGGATATTCTTCTGCTGACGCGGCAGAATTATCCGCAACACGCTCGTGACGGGGTTCTTTACTGGTGCGGTCGCTTGCGTCGCCGGTGTCGCCGAGGAAGGGGAAGTCGCAGTCTGTGCCTGCGCAGAACGAACTCCGGCACAAACACACACCGCAACCATAACCGTGAGAAGAATGCGTTTCATCGAATAATCTCCTTTAACCTGTTCGGATGTGGCACATGCCCCGCAGTTTGCCTCATTCTGCGGGTAAAGTCCTAAACAGCTGTTACGAAAAGGCCGCGGCGATCGCCGCGCCGGCCAGCGTGACCACGATCCACCATCCAAAGACAATCCCAAAGGCTGTGCCGCGCTTTACTTTGCTGACGCAGGTGAAGCCGATGGCAGTCAAAGCGAGCGTCCAAATCAGGAAGATATCCAGGGAGGACGCCAGCCGGTGAAGCATTGGGGAATCTGCGGCACTCAGAAAGTAACCAGGGTTAGTTGCCACCGGATTGTCCAATGAAAATGTGTCTGGACTGGTGCCCGCCGTAATCGAAACGATGGCCAGCAGAAGCTTCAGAACTCCGGGCAGTCCGGCATACATCACGATGGCGAAAGTCGCCTTGAAATCCACGTCCGCTCCCGCGACGAATCGGAAGGTGGCATACAGAACCGCCCCAATGACTAGATTAAAAATCAGAATCACCAAAGGGTAACCATAGGTGAAGTACTGTGTGCCTTTCGCTTGTCTCTGCAATGCCTGGTCGCGCTGGTCGGCGGGCAGCCGGTCCATGCGCTCGGTGGCTTTAGGCGACGCTTGAATCTGATTCTCTGCGACCTTGCGGAAGCCGATCTTTTGCCCAACCACAAAGAAGAACGCCAGCGCTGCAACCGAGATCAGCAGCCACGGTCCCCACCAGCTCGCGTTGCGTTGCAGGTCAGTGAAAGTTTTCGAGGGTGCGACGAAAGTATTGATAATGCGCGCCCCTTCGGAAAGGGGAGCGGGTTCTGGTGCGGGCACAACCTCCGGGGCGTCCCCGCCACCCACTATCTTCCGCGCCAGTCGATCACGCTGCTGAGGGGAAAGGTATCCGCCCATTGTTTGGCCTCCTGCTAGATGCGAAGGCATTCTAGCCGGGGAGCTGCCGCGAAACAAGCGGGGGCCGCGGATGCGCATTGAAGCGAATGCGCAGTTAAGATGGGCCCATGCAGAACGTGACGCCAATTGCGATCGCGGCGCTCGTGCTGGAATTGGCTCCGGCTGGCATATTCGGGTGTGCCGCCGAACGCGTTGCGCGCACGGTCGAGCGCTGGCCGCTCGCTCTGCGATTGTGCATGCCAGCATTGTTGGCCGCGCCTTACGCGATGGTAGCGATCTCTGAGCACATTTTCCGCTGGGAGTGGTTCGCGCTTTATGCGGCGCTGCCCGTCGCGATCGCCTGGCTTCTAATGCACGCCGCGGCAGCTGATGCCGGGCAGCACGGCAACTGGCGGGACGGGTTCATCCTGCTCGTGCTGGGCCTGGCCGTGGATTTGCGCTGGTTTGACCAGGCATGGCCGAGCGGCCTGCGGGCTTTGAACGAATTGCTTCTGGTGGATGCGGGCTTGTATGGATTTCTCGCGATCCGGCAACTGAGTGGTACAGGATTCAACTTCCACTTGAGATGGAGCGACTGGAAAACGGGCCTGCGCGAACTGTTTTTTTTTGCGCCCTTCGTTCTAGTGCTGGGATTGGCGCTGGGCTTCATTCATCCGCATCGCAACCTTCCGGGAATCGGCAGCGCGCTCCTGCGCTGGGTGGCAATATTTTTCTTTACCGCCGTGCCGGAGGAACTCTTCTTTCGCGCCTGGGTGCAAAACCTGCTGGAGCGCCGTGTGGGACGCCGCGCGGCTCTGGTGATCGCGTCGGTTGTTTTCGGTCTATCGCACTTCAACAAGCGGTCCGCGCATTTCAACTGGCGCTACGTGCTGCTGGCGACCATGGCCGGCATTTTCTACGGACGTGCATGGCGCGAACAGCGCCGCGTACCGGCATCGACGATCACTCATGCCAGCGTGGATTGGTTGTGGGGACTGTGGTTTTAGCACTTTTACCAGGGAAACGGCGATGTTTCGAATCGCGGTGCGAGTCGGTCTCAATAACTTAAGTTGCCCCGCAGAATGCCTGGGCAACACCGACAGATGTCCACAACCTCTTTGACATTGTTTTTACATCTCGGTGACAACCCGGGGTGCGAGGAACTGTTAACTACTGCGTGGGAGGAAACACCTTGAAACTAAAAAGTCTAGCGGTAATTACTCTTCTCCTTGTCGGCTGTAGCGCTGCTTTCGGGCAGCAAACCTACAGCCTCGGGTTCCTCAGCTACGACCAAACCACTCAGTATTGCGACTACGAGGTGATTACTGTGAAAAGTCCCTTCGCCACAGGGGTTCACCACCTCAACCACTGCAGCATTGGCATCAACGATGGTATTGACACAGCTGTCATGGTCGGCGTGCAGACGGCCCCGATACCGGCTAGCTCAGGATCGCCGGTGACTGGAACCGCTTATGCATTGGGTGACAACGCAATCGAGGCCGCAGGTTTCAACGGCGCCTGCGGCTGTGTCGTGCTTTACATAACCAAATTGAAAGCATCCACTTCGGCCTATGGCTGGGAGATCTATTACAGCTACAACGCCGGACTCGAATTCCTCGGAACCTATGGTTACCTGACAAAAGAGTTAGGTGGCCCGAATCCAGAGGTTGGCAGTTACTTCGAGTTAGGGGATTGAGCGGAACTGTGGTTGCTTTTGCTTCGGTTGCTTTTACTTCGAAAGACCACGCCGCTTTACGGCGTGGCCTTTTCTTTGCGGCGTGGAGTAATACGGAGGGTGACATAATGATTCGAGCGATGAGTGTCCTCCTGCTCTTTGGTTGCATGGCTGCCTCGATGCGCGCGCAAACGCCAAAGCAACAGGATTCGATGGCGCCAGCTCCGGCCAAGCAACAGCCGGCCGCTGGGCAAAGCACGGTTGCGCCGTCGCCAACCCGGTATCCGCTCGACGCATTCCAGGAATTTTCCGCCATTATGGTCGGCAGCAGGGCTGAGCCGGGCGAGGGTCGCGCGCAAGGTCACATCTACCGTTCCGGAAATTTGGTAAGAATGGAGGACCCCGGCAGACGCGGCTACTACATCACCGACCTGTCCACGGGAGACACCTACGGGATATCAGAATCGGGCTGCATACACGACAGTCGTCCTTTTATCCGCAGCTTTCCAATTTCCTTTGCGTCGAAGCCAGATGCTACGGTGACGCGGGTCGCCGCTGCGAAAGAGGCGGTGGAAGGCCACTCCTGCCAGATTGAAAACGTGACGGTCTCGTCACTGGCGTTTTCCGCCCCGCTGAAGATGAGATTCTGGGAAGCGGAAGATCTCCAAGGTTTTCCGATAAAGATCGAATTTCTACTGAATGGCGGGCGCGACCCCATTGTTAGTTACGAGGGTGTCGTTGTGGGCCCACAGGACCCGACGCTTTTCATCCATCCGAAGGTCTGCGAGCAACTCGCCCAGTAGGAGTCAACGCTAGGCGCGTCTCCCGGTTGCAAGAAGCCGCCGGGCGAGCGAGAGCCCACGCCCTGCAATTTCTGGTGATCGCGTCGGTTGTTTTCGGCCTATCGCACTTCAATAAGCGCTCTGCGCATTTCAACTGGCGCTACGTGCTGCTGGCCACCATCGCCGGCATTTTCTACGGGCGCGCGTGGCGCGAGCGGCGACGCGTGCCGGCCTCGACAATTACCCATGCCAGCGTGGATTGGCTGTGGGGGCTATGGTTCTAGCCTACCTCTTGAAGTACATCCATGCGGAAAGCGCCAACAAGACAAGCGTGGCGATCCACAGGGATGAATTGCTCATCTCAGTTTTCTTGGCCATGAGCCGCATTTTAATCTTAATTCCAGGTCTGCGTAGCCATAGATTCGGGGAGGTATTTTGGCCGTAAACACCCGCTCTCGACCTCAATGACCATGGTGGTAACGCAAATATCCCAGCCCAACGCGCAAGTGGTGATGCAGCGCGTCCGGCACGCATACAGCGAAGCACAGGCCCAGCAGTCCCTGAGCCAGGCCGAGAGCCCAGAGATTGTGGTAGCGGCGGAACAACGCGCATGAGACGATCCCCCACACCAGCGTAGCGGCAGTCAGCACGAGGTTAGGCAGGTGCGCTGCAGCGAACAGCGCGCCCGCCAGCGTTACAGCCGCAGATTCATTGGCGAGAAGACGCAGCAGGCGGTCCATGAAGTAGTCTTGCAGAAGAAACTGCTGGTAAAGGGTCCACAGAACATAGCCGGCGATGTGCCTGAAGTCAGCTTTGTAGAGCGGATGCAGAGTGCCGATTTTCGCCGCGGCGAATACGCTCACTGCGGCGAGCGCGATGGCGGCGGGCAATATCCAGAGGGAAGAGATCAGGCCGCGGCTGCCGACGCCCAGTTCATTGCGGTTCCGGCGGCCCGCCAGCACCACCAGCAACGTCAGCACGAGAGCGATCGGCGAGAAGATTCGCTGCCAAGGCTCCGGCATCCAAATGACGCCCACAATCACACCGTAGCCGAGAATCAGTTCGGCGAGATCGCGGGCCCGGCTGGGAGGGACGCGTGACATCAAGAAAGTATGGCACAAGGTTGTGTTGGGACAGCGAAGGCTCATCAAGACACAAGCAAAGCTGATGTCGGGACGGGCGCCTTCGCTTAGCCTGTCCTGAGCGAAGCCGAAGGGTCCAGACGAGCGCAGCGAGGCAGTTCTCCTCCAAGCGTCAGACAGCCACTTCTGGTGTGGCTTCCAGCAGGCTGCGCGTGTAGGCGTGCGCGGGGCGCTCAGTGATCTGATCTGTGGAACCAACTTCCACAATCTTGCCGCGATGCATCACGGCGATGCGCGTCGCGAGATAGCGCACTACGGGCATCGAGTGCGAAATAAAAAGATAAGTCAGCCCGAAGTCGCGTTGCAATTGTGCGAGCAGGTTGACGATCTGCGCGCCCACGCTGACGTCGAGAGCGGAGACCGGTTCGTCGGCCACAATGAATTTGGGATGTAGCGCCAAGGCGCGGGCAATGCCAATGCGCTGGCGCTGCCCTCCACTGAATTCGTGAGGAAAGCGCTGCAAAATCGATTCATCGAGGCCGACTGCGCGCAGCAGTTCGATGACGCGGCGCCGTCGGGCTGCATTTGTAGTCCCACCTTTCGCAAAGCCAGCGAAAGGCGGGGCACCCTCAGCGGTTGCGCTTCCATGGATAATAAGCGGCTCAGCAATGATCTCTTCAACGCGAAAGCGGGGATCGAGCGAGGCGAAGGAATCCTGAAAGATGACCTGCATATCGCGTCGTATCCGGCGCATTTCGCCTCCGTGGGCGGAGAGCAGGTCGCGTCCTTCGAAGCGGATGCTGCCGGAAGTTGGTTCGATGAGGCGCAAGATCAAGCGTCCCAGAGTGCTCTTGCCCGATCCGGATTCGCCAACCAAGCCGAGCGTTTCACCGGCGTGAATGTCGAGCGAGACATCGTCAACGGCGCGGACTTCGCTTCTGCCTCTGGGCCTGGCTCCGAAAACAGACTCGCCTTGCGGATAAATCTTGGTCAAGTTCCGGACTTCGATAAAAGGCATGGTCTGTATTCCAGATTCTAGAATATGGAATGAAACTATTGAGCTGCGATCATCGGCACGGCTGCCAGCGCGGCCAGCAACCCGACAAATCTCCAATGCGTGAGGTGTTCCTTTAGGAACATACGGGCCAGCAGCACCGTGACGGCAGGATAAAGCGAGGAGATAACGACCGCTTCGTCGAGGCGTCCCGTCTGGCTGGCGCGCACGAAGAGAATCGTGCCGAGAGAGTCGATGCAGCCGGTGACCACGGCCAGACCAACGCCGGCTGGCGTGATTTCGCGAAACTTTCTGCTCAGCAAGACGATCAAGCCGGTTATGATTAAGCCGCCGGTTCGAGTGAGCGAGGCGATCCAAAGCACTGAGGCGTCGCCCGCCTGCCGGATGCATAGATAGAAGCTGGCGAACCCAATGCCCGCCAGGATGGCGAGGCCGATGCCTTCTGGCCTTCCGCCGTCTTCGGTGCGCGTGATGAGCCAGAGTCCCAGGGCCGCGACGGCGAAGCCAAAAATCGGAACCTTTCCCGGCAAGCCTTCAGTGAAGATGGAAAACAAAGTTGGGATCGCTGCTCCGAGGACAGCGGCGACCGGCGCAGTCACCCCCATTTTTCCCGCGGAAAGCGCACGAAAGAAAATGGCAACGCCCACCCCTCCCAACATGCCACCGGCCAGCGTCCACGCGACAGTATGGCCTGCAGGGAAAGGCGCCTGGGTGGCTGTGGCTAGCGTGCCCACGAGAGACAGTCCGCCGAGATTAAATATCACCGCGAACAAAAAGGCGTTGGCGCGGCGGGTGGCGTAGCCTCCGAGAAAATCGCTGGTGCCCCAAGCCACAACGGAGGCCAGGGCGTAAGTGGCAGTTGCGAGGTGGGGCGCGGCGGGCATGTTCGACGAGGGTAACATGGGGGCGCCCCGCTGAAGGTCAAACCGGAAATTGACTCTCTCGGCGCGGCACTCTAACATGGTGCCACTTCGCGAGCGCCACAAATGCCCGGCCCATGATCGACCAATAAGCGATCGACCAATAAACGATCGACCAACAATGATTGACCAACCATGATCGACCAATATTTGATCGTCCAAAAATGATCGGCGAAACCATTTCTCACTATCGCATTCTGGAAAAGCTGGGTGGTGGCGGCATGGGTGTCGTGTACAAGGCCGAAGACACCCGGCTGCACCGCTTCGTCGCGCTCAAGTTCCTTCCCGAAAGCGTGGCGCGTGATCCCCAGGCGCTGAGCCGGTTTCAGCGCGAGGCGCAGGCTGCATCGGCGCTGAACCATCCCAATATCTGCACCATCTACGACATCGGCGAGGCCGACGGGCGCGCCTACATTGTCATGGAGTATCTCGAAGGCTTCACGCTGAAACATACGATCAACAGCGCGCCCGTCGAACTGGAGACGCTGCTGCGGGTGGCGATCGACGTGACCGATGCACTGGATGCGGCGCACGCCAAGGGCATCGTGCATAGGGACATCAAGCCGCCCAACATTTTTGTGACCAGCCGGGGACACGCCAAGATTCTTGACTTCGGATTGGCCAAAGTAACGGCGGTTCCGGGCGATGCGACCCAGACCGGCACACATGTGGACCAGCTTACGGATGCAGGCTCGACCGTTGGGACAGTGGCTTATATGTCGCCGGAGCAGGCGCGCGGCAAGCCGCTCGACTCCCGCACGGATCTTTTTTCCTTTGGCGCGGTGCTGTATGAAATGGCGACCGGCACGCTGCCGTTTCGTGGAGACTCGACGGCGCTGCTGTTCGAATCGATCCTGCACAAGGCGCCGATTGCGCCGGTGCGCCTGAACCCCGATCTGCCCGCCGAACTGGAACGCATCATCAACAAAGCCCTGGAGAAAGACCGCGACCTGCGCTACCAGCACGCCTCCGACATGCGGGCGGATTTGAAGCGGTTGAAGCGGGAAGTGAAGTCCAGCGGCACTTCGGCGGTGGCTGCGGAGGAAAGCGCGGCGAGCGGCGCGGCATCTTCGGCTGTGAAGCGGGAGTCGAGCGGGAAAAGTTTAGCGCCAGCCGCTTCAGGAACGACCGTGGCTGCAGCCGCCCCGCGATCGAAACTGGGCTTGATGGTTGGGGCATTCGTGGTGGTGATTGCGGCCGCAGTCGCCGGCTACTACGCCACGCATCGTCCCACTGCCAAGCTTACCGAGAAAGACACAATCGTAGTGGGAGACTTCGCCAACTCGACGGGCGATCCTGTATTCGATGATGCGCTCAAGCAGGCGCTGAGCGTGTCGCTGCGGCAGTCGCCGTTCTTGAACGTCCTCTCCGATGAGAAAGTCGCGGCCACGCTGAAACTGATGACCAAGCCAGTGAATACGCCGCTCACCCCGGATGTGGCGCGCGAGTTGTGCCAGCGTGCCGACAGCAAAGCCTATATTGCAGGCTCCATCGCCAACCTGGGCAGTCAATTCGTGGTGGGACTGAAGGCCGTGAATTGTCTGAATGGCGACACGCTGGCGCAAGAGCAGGCGACGGCAGCGAGTAAGGAGAAGGTTCTGGATGTGCTGGGCGAGACGGCCGGAAAGCTGCGCGGGCAATTGGGTGAATCGCTAGCCTCAGTGCAGAAGTTTGATGCGCCGCTGGCGCAGGAGACCACACCTTCGCTGGAGGCTCTTAAGGCGGCAAGCATCGCCCGCAGGGTCTTGCAAGAAAAAGGCTCGGCCGAGGCGCTTCCCTGGTATCAGCATGCCATCGAGCTGGATCCCAACTTCGCCACAGCGATCGAGGGACTGGGGATTATGTATGGCAACATCGGCCAGCCCATGCGAGGGACGGAGTACTTGAGCAAGGCGTTTGCCTTGCGCGACCGCGCCAGCGAACGGGAAAAGCTGCACATCACTTCGATGTATTACATGGCGGCCACGGGAGAATTGGATAAAGCCGTCGAGACTTTCCGGGAATGGCAAGAGAATTATCCGCGGGACGAAATTGCATACATCAACCTGGGTTCGATGTACGCGATCGACGGCAAGATGGAGCAGGGGTTGGAGCAGTCGCGCCAGGGCCTGCGCCTGAATCCGGACAATGTGATTGCGGCCGAGAACGCGATTGGGTTCCTGATCAGTCTTGGCCGTTTCGATGAGGCGCGGCAGATGTATCAGCAGACCATGGCGCGCAAAATGGATGACGATACGTTGCACCTTGAACTCTACGGGCTGGAGTTCGTGGGCAGAAATCCGAAGGGGATGGCCGAGCAGGCGGCCTGGTTTGAGAGCAGGCCTGAACTTCAGCACGAGATTCTGGCACTGGAGGCCGACACCGAAGCCTATGCACGGGCATGTTGCCAAGGCCCGCGAAGTGACACGCCGCGCGGTAGAGGCGGCCTTGCGGGCGGACAACAAGGAATCAGCGGCGCTATGGCAACTCGAAGGCGCATGGCGGGAGATGCTTTTCGGCAATCTTGAAGAAGCGAAGCGCGAAGCCGACCGCCGGCCTGGCTTTTGTCCCCGAAAGCCGCGACGCGCAAGAACTGGCGGCGCTGGTTCTGGCGCGGGCTGGGGATACGGCGAGAGCGAACACGCTGGTGCAGGAATTGGCCAAGCGGTACGCGCTGTACACGACGGTGCAATCCTACTGGCTGCCCACGATTCAGGCACAAATTGCATTGCACGCTAAAGATGGGCCGGGCGCGCTCGCGCAATTAAGAAATGCTGCGAATCTGGAATACGGTCTGACCGTGGGCAATGCGAATAGCTCCTGCCTTTATCCAATCTATCTTCGAGGCGAAGCTTACCTGACGGCGGGGCAGGACGGTGCTGCGGCGGAGTTCCAGAAGATCATCGACCATCCCGGTATTGTGTGGAATTGCGCAACCGGTGCGCTGGCGCGTTTGGAATTGGCGCGCGCTTACACCCTTGCGGGAGATAAGACGAAAGCTCGCACGGCTTATCAGGACTTCCTGACGCTGTGGAAGGATGCTGACGCGGACGTTCCCGTATTGAAGGAAGCCAAGGCTGAGTTCGCCAAGCTGCAATAAGGGCTGAGGCGCCGCTCTTCCACGGTGCTGCAGTGGTTTTCTTTCCCGAACAACAGGTCCTTCATCCGCGCCGGCAGGTGTTTGAAACTCGAGACCTATTTAGACCCAGAGTAAAATAGGTTAACCTGATGCCAGTTTGCGGAGGATGATTGTGAGACGTTTCCTGATAGTCGCTGTTCTGTGCGCCGCGTTCAGTTGCACTGGCCTGGCGCAAACCACCGACCCTGCTGCCACGAAGGAAGACGTCGAACGATATTTTCAGGCGATTCATTCCCATGACATGATGCTGAAAATGGTGGAGGCCATGTCCGCACCCATGCACCAGGCGGCGCACGAACAGTGCGAAAAGGACAAAGACAAGCTTCCCGCGGATTGCGAAGCGCGCATCAACAAGCTGCTCGATGGCATGATGAAAGAAATTCCTTTTGATGAAATGATGCGCGCCATGGTGCCGGCTTACCAGAAACATTTCACCAAAGGCGATATGGACGCACTCATCGCTTTTTATTCCACGCCGACAGGACAGAAAGTGTTGCAGGAATTGCCAGCGGTCACGGCCGAAGGCATGGAGGCCATGATGCCGATCATGCGCAAGAGCGTGGAGAAGATGACGGAGCGGGCCGAGCAGGAAGTCAATCAGATGATGAAGGGGTCAACGTAGACGGGATGAGCGACGTCGAAACCCCAAGAGGTTAAGATTTGTGTATCCTACCTTTCGCAAAGTGCGCGAAAGATGGGGCAGCTCATTCGCCGCTCTGCCAGCATTAGCGGGCGGGAGTGCCCGCTCCACATGAGGATCGCGTGTTAGAATTTCCTGAACGAAGTTCCTTACGAGAGCCCGGGTTTGATTGAACTGGCACCTTCGATTCTTTCCGCTGACTTTGCCCGTCTTGGCGAGCAGGTGCGCGCCGCGTGCGAAGGCGGGGCCAGTGTCATTCATGTGGATATTATGGATGGACATTTCGTCCCCAACCTGACGATTGGGCCGCCGGTGGTGCAGTCGCTGCGCAAGGTGACGGAGTTGCCGCTCGACTGCCATTTGATGATCGAGAATCCGGACGAATTCATTCCAGCGTTTGCCGAAGCGGGCGCAGATTGGATTTCGGTGCACCAGGAAGCGTGCCGGCATTTGAACCGCACGCTGCATCTCATCCGGAGCCACGATTGCCTGGCGGGCGTCGTGATCAATCCGGCTACGCCGGTGGATGCCCTGGCCGAGGTGCTCGACATTGTCGATTATGTGCTGGTGATGTCGGTGAATCCGGGCTTCGGCGGGCAGAAGTTTATCCCGTCTACGCTGCACAAGATGCGTCAATTAAGTGAGATTCGCAGCCAACGCCGGCTGACTTACCGCATCGAAGTAGATGGCGGCGTGGCGCTCGATACCGTGGGCGATGTGGTGCGGGCAGGCGCGGAAATTCTGGTGGCAGGCAACGCCGTGTTCGGTCATGGCGATCCAAAGAAGAATGCGGTGGAGTTGTTGAAAGCGGCCACGGAAGCGGTGTCGTTGAAGGTGTAGCGATTCTCTATTGCCGATTTCCAATTTCCGATTGCCAATTTCATGACCGAGCCGCTTTTCAATCGGCAACTGGAAATTGAAAATTGGCAATTTTAATCCGAGGTCTCAATGTCACGTCGAATCTTAATCACTGCGATGCTGGGCGTGCTGCTGATGGTTACAGCGGCTTGCACCAACAAGAAGTCCGTCAATCCGCTGGCCAATATTGGGTCGAAGCAGCCGGATAAGGTTCTGTTCGACAAGGCCATGGACGCGATGAAGCACAACCGCTTCGACGTGGCGCGCATGACGCTGCAGACCTTGATCAACACCTATCCGGATTCGGAATTCATCGCGCGCGCGAAGCTGGCGGAGGGCGATTCCTGGTATGCCGAGGGCGGGACGGCGTCGCTGGCGCAAGCGGAACAGGTTTATCGGGATTTCGAGACGTTTTTCCCCAACATGCCGGAAGCGGCCGAGGCGCAGCTGAAGATTGCCAACATCCAGTACCAGCAGATGGAGAAATCTGACCGCGACTACACGCACGCCAAGCGGGCGGAAGATGAGTACCGGAATCTCATCATGCAGTATCCAGACAATCCGAAACTGGTGAAAGAAGGAAAGCTGCGGCTGCTGGAAGTGCAGGAGGTGCTGGCCGACCGGGAATTCGATATCGGAAGGTTCTACTATTACCGGCTGTCGTATCCGGCGTCGATTGCGCGGTTGAAGTCGCTGGTGGAGAAATATCCGCTATACAGCCGGGCCGATGAGGCGTTGTATATGCTGGGGCAGAACTTTGAAGCGCAGATCGCGCAAATCCGAGCAAGACCGGTTTGCACGGGGATCAACACTCCGCCGGGCTGCATCGGCAGGGAGGCGGATAAGGCCAAGTATTTGGAGGAACTGACCAAGGAGGCGTCGGTGGCGTATTCGCAGATTATTACGCGGTATCCGGCGATGGAGCGCGAAACAGATGCGAAGAGGCGGCTGGCGGCGCTGCATCAGCCGATCCCCCGGCCGACCAAGGCAGCGCTGGCGCAGAACAAGGCAGAGGAGGAGAGCCGGCACGACGCCAACACACTCGACAGGCTTGTGAGCGTAGTCAAGAAGGGGCCGGACGTGAGCCAGGCCGCTAGGGTAGGCGATCCGGCGTTGGTGGATCCAACGCCGCTGTCGGCTAGAGATGTGGTGACGACATCGATGCGGCAGGCGTTGGGAAGCCCGGCTGGGGAAAAGGGTCTGAGTGCTGAGATAGTGAAAGATGGGGTGGCTGCGGCGAACCAGCCGGCTCCGCGATCCGATGCGCCCCCGGCCAGCCAGCCTTTCGCCAAGGCGAACACCGTGGCGGCGGATCCCAACGAATTGAAGCCAGTGGCGCCGGATCCAAATGAGTTGAAGCCCAGTGGCGCTCCGGATCCGAACGAATTGAAGCCGACGTCAGACAGTGCGGCGTCATCGGATGCTGCCTTGCCGCCGCCGGTGCAACTGAATGAGATTCAGCAGGCGTCTGCCTCAGGCAATGGGAAGGTGGCGAGTTCCACTTCCACCGAGTTGGCCAGCGACAAGGATGTTTCCAGCAGCAAGAAGAAGAAAAAGAAGGGATTGAAGAAGCTGATCTCGTTCTAGCCCCGGCAAGGGCCCGCTGACGGATCTTCTATTTACGGTTTGGGGCCTAACCCTGCGTCTGTCTTCCGAAAATTGCAATTCCACACGCGGTAGATGCTGACCGCTGGTAACCAGGTAACCTCCCGTCTGATCATTGACTTACGTCGACGCTCAGGTTACCTTCGCGTTATCTCCCCTCATCAGAGGAATTTTCTTTGGCCCGGAAGATACTGCTTGCCGACGATAGCGTGACCGCCCAGAACATGGGGCGCAAGATTCTCGCGGATGCGGGGTATGAGGTCATTGCCGTCAATAACGGCTCCGCTGCGCTCAAGAAGATCGCCGAACTGAAACCCGATCTGGTCATCCTGGATGTTTACATGCCCGGCTACAGCGGGCTGGAAGTGTGCCAGCGCCTGAAGGAATCGCAGGAAACGGCGCGGATTCCGGTGCTGCTGACGGTAGGCAAGCTGGAGCCTTTCAAGCCGGAAGAAGCACAACGGGTGCGCGCCGAAGGCTATATCGTTAAGCCATTCGAGGCCAGCGAACTGCTGAGCGCTCTGTCGAAGCTGGAGGACAAAGTGGTGCCGCGCGCCGAGCCTTCCAAGCCCGGGCGTTTTGCGCGGGCGATGGCGGCAGCGGAAGAAGCCAGCCGCGGCAGCCGGAAAGAAACGGCAGGCGACCAGAATGGATGGAGCAGCCGGCTTGGGTTCCCGCACGAGAAGATTGAGCCCGAAGGGAAAGTTGCGGACGAGTCTACGTTTTATAACCCGATGAATCGGGATCTCCGCACCGTGGTGGAAACCGCCGCGGAGAAGGCAGCAGGGAAAAAAGAACAGCGGTTGCCGGCTGCAAGAGTGAGCGAACCCAGTGTGGATGTGGCGGCGCTGGCGCCGGCCGGCTTGCCGAAGGATGTGACGCCCGAGGAAGTTGCCGCGATTGCCGCCGCCGCGGCTCAGATACAGATAGCGGGTGCTGCGATTAAGGATGAGCCTCAGATTTCAGTGAGCCGCGCCGCTGAATCTCAGATTCCCGAAGTTCAGATTCCTGAATTTCAGATTTCTGAAGCTCAGATTCCTGAAACCACAGTTTCTGAAACAACTAGTCAGGCGAGCTTCGAGTCGACTTCGGATCGAATGGAACAAACCCTTGCGCCCACCGAGTATGAAGGAGCGAGGACGGAAGCTCTGCAGGAAAACAAAGTTGACACCGCAGCTGTTGCAGCGGCTGAGATCGAATCTCGCGTCGAGGGTGGTGCGAGCTCTGAGCTAACGCAGGGCCTGCCGGTTACGATGGCGGCCACGGCGGAATCCGCCGCGGAAGCGAGCGTGGATGGATCGCGATGGACAGCGGTTCCGGTGGCTCTGGAAGGCGACGAGGCCGCGATCTCGCTCGAACAGGAAATGCTGAAGGCCTATACCGCTTATACAGCGTATACGGCCGCAGACACTGCCGATGTCGCCAACCAGCCGGAAATGGAGGCAGCGGCGCCGGAGACCCCTAACTTACCCGAGGTTGTGGCGCCCGTTGCGGAGGCCGCGGCTGCCGAGAATTCTTTTTCATCGGAGCCTTTGCCGATTGAAGCACATGCTGAAATATCCCCGACAGCCGAGGTCGCAGAACAGAATCTGCCTGCTCCAGTTGTCGACCCTGTGTGCGCTGCAGAGGAGACAGCAGTTGCGCATAGTGTCGATCAGAGCGCGCCGCAAGCGCAGGAATTAGAGCCGCAGGAATCCCAGCCCGAAGCCGAAGCCATGCCGGCGATGGCGGAAGCGGCAACTGCCTCCGGCGATTTTACTCACACCCCGAGTGGGGAAGAAGACGCCGAAGAATACAAACCGGACTCCGAAACCATCAAGAGCACGGCAGCGGCATGGGCGAGTTGGCGGCAGCTCCGCGATACCTGCAAAGAGGGTGAGGTAGCTCAGGCCCAGCCCCAGGAATTCGAATTACCCCAGCCAGTTCCGGCGGAGACGGCCGCCGCCGTGGCGGCCGGCGCCGAGCAAACTTTGCAGGAAGCTTCGGCCTCGCCGAAAAGCGACTCCCCAGACGTCGCCAGCATCGTCGAGAGCGTACTGGCCAATCTACGCCCCAAGCTGATGGAAGAGATTTCCAGGAAAATGGCCGAGAAGAAATAGATCGCTCTCAGGCATTAGCTATTCCGCTTCTTCAGTCCCGGTATTTCAGTAAGGTGACGTAACTTTGATTGTGTAAAAAGCGAGAGGGTGTAAGTTGGCTTTGGCCTAGCAAGCTAAAGCCTTTCCGAAAGGAGACCTACACCCATGGCGAAGATAATCCCAATCACGGAGCATTACCAACATTTTCTAGCGGAGATGAAAGAGAGTTTCTGGGGCGATGTGTACGGCGAGACGAAACGGCTGTGGAAAGAGCGTTTGGAGGCGGATTCGCGGCGGGAGCGGGACCGGTATGCGGTGCGCGAAGTGTATCAGCGGCGGAGCAGCCGGCGGCAGCCCTATCGCAATGGCTACTACGAACGGGATTTCGTGACTCGGTTGGGGACGATCCGGCTGCGGGTGGCGCGCACCCGCGGGAAGAGTTTTCTGCCGCGTGGGCTAGAACCTTTTCAGCGGCGCGCCGAAGATGTGTCGATGCTGATTCGGGAGGCATTTCTGCGCGGCCTCTCGACGCGGCAGGTGGGGCGGGTGGTGGCCACGGTGAGCGAAGAAGTGGTGAGCCCGCAGACGGTGTCGAAGCTGACGCGGGATCTGGACGAGGTGGTGCGCCAGTTCCACCAAGCGCGGTTGGAAGACAACTACGCCTATCTGTTTTTGGACGGAGTGAGCTTGCGGGTGCGGCGTCCGGCGGGACGCAAGCGGGTGCAGATGCTGGTGGCCTACGGAGTGCGGCGCGACGGCACCCGCCATCTGCTGGCGTTTTTGCGCAGCCAAGGCGAAAGCCAGGCGGACTGGGAAGGGCTGCTGCAGGATATGTATCGGCGCGGACTGGAGGGCAAGGCGCTGGGCCTGATCGTCACCGATGGCTGTGCTGGCCTGGCGGCGGCGATCCGCACCGTGTATCCGCGAGTACGGCATCAGCGCTGCTGGGTCCACAAGATGCGCAACATTTTAGAGAAGGTGAAGAAGGCCGATTTCGACGCGGTGAAACAGGACGCGCAAGCCATCTACCAAGCCGAAAGCCGTGCCCATGCCGAGGCCGCTTTTCGCGCCTTCCGCGCCCATTGGCGGGGGAAGTACGGTCCCATGGTGCGCCAACTGGAGTGCGATCTGCCGGAGCTGCTTTCGGTGTTCGCTTTCCCCGCGCACCTGCGTAAGAAGCTGCGCACCACCAACGTGATCGAGCGCTGCTTCGTGGAAGTGCGCCGCCGCACCCGGCCCATGGTTTGTTTTGTGAATGTAGCTAGTGTCGACCGCATCCTCTACTCCATCTTCCAGAGATTCAACCTGGAATGGAAAACCCGCACCCTCAACCTATTTACACAGGCAGCTTGACATCACCTTTCAGTAACCTTCCGTGTTGTTGCAACCAGAAAATGTCGTATTAACTGCAACGAGATTCTGTCACCCCCGTTGTCGTTTAGGTAACGGCCGCCAAAGCGGGCCGGCCGGAGAGGTTGTAGATGCGTGGCATCGGGGTTTTTCTTTTCTGCGCCGAGGTAATGGGCGCAGGGCGGCGTTGGGCAAGTTCTTGCAGGGGCAGGGGCAGTGCGGTCAACAGCGTGTCTCCGCGATAGATGCGCAGGGTGCCGTCGAGCTGATGGGAGAGTTCGACGGTTTCGCCGGCATAACCGCGCGGGCCGGGCAACGGGGGCAGGGCGATGGAGTGCGTGCCCAGAGTGACGGTGTGATCGGGGTTGACGACGCGCTGATAGTGCAGGCTCAGGCAGCGGGCCAGGTCGAAGCGGCGGGGCAAGCGGCGAAAGTCGCAAACCGCGTCGGCGGCGGGACGGGCGAAGCGCTGGTTGTAGTCGGCGCAAAACTGCTGGAGCACGGCGTTGGCTTGGTCCAGAGTGGCGGCGCCAGCGAGGCGCAGTTCGCTGACCAGACGGTCCTGGAAGGTGCGCCAGGCGCGCTCGATGCGGCCTTTGGCTTGGGGCGAGTAGGCCGGGATCTGCTGGATGCCGAGTTCCTCCAGCGCGCGTCCGAGCTGGGTGGGCGATTGTTTTCCGGCGAGTTCTTCGGCCACGGTCCAGTGCGCATCGTTGCGCTGAAAGATGGCGTGGCGGTCGCGATAGAGGCTGAGCGGAATGCCGTGGGTGAGAATCATGGTGCGCAACGAAAATAGATAGCCGACAGTATTTTCGGCTTCGAGTTGGAAGTGGGCGGCGAGAATCCTATGGGTAGCGTCGTCCTGAAAGCCGATCAGGGTAAGCTCGGGGCCGCGGCCTTCGAGCCAGTCATGGCAACTGGCGTCGGTCAGCGCCATCATGCCGAAACGCGGGCGGGGCGGGCGACGGGAGCGGTACTGGCGCGGCCGGCGCTTCTGCGGAGAGGCCAGCTTGGCCGCCCGCAGAATGCGGCGCACGGTCTCGCGGCTGAGCGAGAGACCCTCTTCGGCACAAAGTTTTTCTGTCAGATGGGAATCGTTGAAGCCCACATACTTGCCGCGGGCCAAGGTTAAGATCAACTGCTTCTGGGGAAGGGAAACTGCCCAAGGCATGGCATGCCCGCGATTGCCGTGGTGCATCCAGTCGGTGGAATCGGGCTGGTAGCGGCGTTTGAGCCGCTGTACCTGGCGCTCGCTCAAATGCAACAGGCGGGAGGCTGAGCGTACGCTCAGCCTCCCGCCTGCCGCATTTTCCATCACCTTCACGCGCTGGAACTCTTTCTGACTCATCGTCACCATCCTTGCAGGGTGACAGAATCTCGTTGCAGTTATGGGGTGACATTATCTTGGAGCATCTACATTTCAGTAACCTTCCGTTGACAATCGCTTGCAGGCTCCGGTATCTTAAAGACTTTGGGAAGTCTCGCGGTTGCCCGCCTGATGGTCTGGCGTCCTCGCCGGAGAATCAACGAGCGGTCTTCTTTGTAATATTCAATCGCGTTTCGCAGCTTTTTTCATTCTGGGAGAGTTCCGATGTCAACCTATTTCCCCAAAGCGGGGGAAATTGTGCGCAAGTGGTACGTCGTGGATGCGGATGGACAGACGCTTGGGCGTCTGGCCTCGCAGGTGGCGCGGATCCTCATGGGCAAAGAGAATCCGCAATACACGCCGTTTCTCGATACTGGCGATCACGTGATTGTGGTCAATGCCGAGAAGATTCGAACAACCGGCATGAAGTCGGAGCAGAAGAAGTATCAGCACTACACGGGTTATCCGGGCGGGTTGCGCACCGAAGATTACCGCAAGCGTTTGGCACGCAAGCCGGAAAAGATTATTGAAGATGCGGTGAAGCGCATGCTGCCGAAGAACAAACTGGCGGCGCACATGCTGTCAAAGCTGAACGTGTACAAGGGCGACAAGCATCCGCACCAGGCGCAGAAGCCGCAGGATTTGAAGTTGGAAGTGCGGGTGTAGAGAGTTCCTGCGCGGAGAGCTGAGGAGATTGAATCCTTCGCTCCGGCTGAAAAGCGGCTGCGCTCAGGATGACAAAATTTGGAGATAGAAATGAAAGCTCGCTTCTAGGGAATCAAGCTAGAAGCTAAGAGCTAGGAGCTAAGAGCTTAAATGGCGGAATTGGTTCAGTACTACGGAACGGGACGGCGGAAGCGGGCAATTGCGCGGGTGTATTTGCGTCCGGGCAGCGGCGAGTTCAAGGTGAACGGGCGGGCGTTTGAGGAGTATTTTGTGACTCCGGCGCAGCGCTCGGCGGCGAAGGCGCCGTTGGCGTTGACGGATTCCGCGGCGGCGTTCAACATTGTCGCCAATGTGCTGGGCGGCGGCGTGCGCGGCCAGGCGGATGCAGTGAAACTCGGCATTGCGCGCGCCTTGATGCAGTTCAATGCAGAACTGCGCGGCAAGCTGAAGTCAGAAGGCATGGTCACGCGCGACTCGCGCGGCAAAGAGCGCAAGAAGTACGGCCAGAAGGGTGCACGCAAGCGGTTCCAGTTCAGCAAGAGATAGTACCGAGTTGCGAGTACCGAGCACCGAGCAAGGCCGAGATTCCTCCGCCCCTCGCTCTCGCTCGGGGGTAGTAATGACGATGATTTTGATTTACTGGCCACTGACAACTGGCCACTGACAACTGTTTTTAGGTGTTCAATTCTTCCCGAGCCTCGCGGCGCGGGGACGGGAATGGCAATCGGGAAACTTTGCCGATTGTCGGTTGTTAGAGTTCCTGGGTTGTTACTGGGAACTGGCAACTGGCTACTGGCAACTGACTTCCGATGCAGACTAAATAAGGAGGTTCATTGGCTACTATCACCATGAAGGAGTTGCTCGAAGCGGGTGTTCACTTCGGGCATCAGACGAAGCGCTGGAATCCCAAGATGAAGGAATACATCTTCGGAGAGCGCAACGGGATTTACATCATCGATTTACAGAAGACGCTGAAGATGTTCAAAGAGGCGTCGAAATTTGTACAGGAACTGGCGGCCGAAGGCAAGATTGTGTTGTTCGTGGGCACCAAGCGCCAGGCGCAGGACGCGATTGCCGAGGAAGCCACAAAGTGCGGTGGCTTTTACATCAACCAGCGCTGGCTGGGCGGGCTGCTCACCAACTGGGTTACGGTGCAGAAGTCGGTGAAACGGCTGAAAGAACTCGACGAGATGGCCACGGATGGCCGCTACGAGTTGCTGCCGAAAAAAGAAGTGATCAAACTGGAACGCGAGCGCAAGCATCTGCAGGCGAATCTGGCGGGCATCAAGAATATGAGCCGGCTGCCGGATGCGATCTTTGTGATTGACTCGAACAAAGAGCAGATTGCGGTGCGCGAGGCACGCAAGCTGGGCATTCCCGTGGTCGCGGTGGTCGATACCAACTGCGATCCCAGCGAAGTGGATTATGTGATTCCGGGCAACGACGACGCGCTGCGGGCGATCCGGTTGTTTACCTCGAAGATTTCGGATTCGATCGCCGAGGGCGCGCAGTTGATGAGCGACAAGCAGGTCGCCGATATGACGGCAGCGACCGAACAGGCGCAGGCTCTGGAAGCGCAGCAGGCCGAAGATGCCGCGGCGGCGCTCGAGTTACAAGCGCAGCAAGCCGCGGCTGCGTCTGATCTGGCCGACATCGGCGAAGACATCAGCATGGAAGAAGTGCTGGGTCCAGGGACGCATAAGAAGCCGGTGGCGAACGAGGAAGTTGACGTCGTCCCGAAGGTGGAGAGCCAGACAGTTTAGCAGTACCGAGTTGCGAGTACCGTGTACCTAGTAAAAACCGGGCACGTAAAGTTATGACCCGCGCGGGTCGTCCGGCGCGGGTCAAAGTTTGTAGAGAAGCAGTTAGCAGTTAGCAACTAGCCACGACAGATTTCCTGCGGCTGCAGGCCTTAGGGCCGAGATGCTAATTGCCAGTTGCTAATTGCTAAGGGTAAGTCACGAACTCGAACTTGGAAGGACTCTTACGTAATGAGCACTAGTATGGCGAATATTTCAGCAGCACAAGTGAAAGAGCTCCGGGAAAAAACCGGGGCACCGATGATGGATTGCAAACAGGCTCTGACCGAAGCCAAGGGCGATATGGAGCAGGCGGTCGTGATTCTGCGCAAGAAGGGCGTTTCGGTGGCGGCCAAAAAGGCGGCACGTGTGACCAGCGAAGGAGCTGTTACCAGCTACATCCATGCCGGTGGCAAGATTGGCGTCCTCGTCGAGGTAAACTGCGAGAGCGATTTCGTGGCGCGCACCGACGACTTCAAGGAACTGGCGCACGATATTGCCATGCACATCGCGGCCAGCGATCCGAAGTACGTGCGCAAGGAAGACGTGACCGCCGCGGACTTTGCGCGCGAGAAGGAAATCTATCTTGACCAGGCGATGAAGAGTGGCAAGCCGGCGCATATCGCGGAAAAGATGGTGGCGGGCAAGATGGAAAAGTTCTACGAAGAAGTCTGCCTGCTGGAGCAGCCTTTCATCAAGGACCAGACCGTCTCGATTGCGCAGCTCATCGCGGCGAAGATCGGCAAGCTGGGTGAGAACATCAGCGTGCGCCGCTTCGCGCGCTTCAAGGTGGGCGATGTGAATGCGACTGTCGCATTCACGACCCAGAAGCCGGATGCTGGCGGTGAAGCTGCTGCCCCCGTGGCGAAATAAGACAGTTTCGAGTTTCTGATTTCCAGTTTCCAGTAATCGAACTGCCCAAGTCATGCGGCAGGTGTGGACAGAGGAATCGAAACCAGAAACTTGAAACCGGAAACTCGAAACTCCATGCAAACCCCTGCCTTCAAACGCGTGCTGCTGAAGCTTTCCGGTGAGGCCCTCGCTGCGACTCAGGGTTTCGGTATCGACACGGCGCGAATCCACGAGATCGCGGCGGAGTTGGCCGATGTTCACAAGCTGGGAGTGCAACTGGCAATCGTGGTAGGCGGGGGCAATTTCTTCCGCGGTGTTGCCGATCAGGCTCGGGACATGGACCGTGTCTCCGCCGATCACATGGGCATGCTCGCCACGGTGATCAACGCGCTGGCCCTGCAGGATGCGCTCGAGAAACAGAAAGTCTACACGCGAGTGCAAACGGCGATTGAGATGAATCAGGTGGCGGAGCCGTTCATCCGGCGCCGCGCCATCCGGCATCTGGAGAAGGGCAGGGTCGTGATCTTCGCCGGCGGGACTGGAAATCCCTACTTCTCCACCGACACGGCGGCATCATTGCGCGCCATGGAGATCAAAGCCGACGCGATTCTCAAGGCCACAAAGGTGGACGGCATCTACGACGCCGATCCCATGAAGGTGAAGGACGCGAAGAAATTTGCCGAAATCACCTACATGGACGTGCTGAAGCTTGGACTAAAAGTGATGGACTCCACCGCCATCAGCTTGTGCAAAGACAATAACCTGCCCATCATCGTCTTCAACTTGAACGAGCACGGGAACATCCGGCGGGTGGTGAGCGGAGAAAAGATTGGATCGAGGGTGAGCGCGTAGAACTTTGCCACGGATATTCACGGATTCACCCGGATTTTCTTTGATCGTTTTGATCCGTGGCGATCCGTGAAAATCCGTGGCCAGTTTTGCGTTGGGGTTTATAATTCAGCGTTTTGATTCTTGAATTCTTACGGAGCTGACTGATATGGCTCAAGCCACCATGGCCGCGATTCCGGGCCTGAAAGAAACCTACGTACAACTGAAGACGCGGATGGATAAGGCCGTTGAGGATTTCCGCAAAGCGATGGCGGCCACGCGCACGGGGCGCGCTTCCGTTCACATGCTCGATAGCGTGAGCGTCGATTACTACGGCTCACAGATGCCGCTGAACCAGATCGCGCAAGTGCACGCGCCCGAGCCGCAGATGATTACGGTGCAGCCCTTCGATCCGTCGCAGATCGGGCCGATCGAGAAGGCCATCCGCTCGGCGGAACTCGGGCTCAATCCGATGAATGACGGCAAACTGATCCGTGTGCCGGTGCCGACGCTTACCCACGAGCGGCGGCAGGAGATGGTGAAGCACCTGCACAAAGTGCTTGAAGAGCATCGCACCGCGGTGCGCAATATTCGCCGCGACGGCAACGACGCCATCAAGAAAGCGATGAAAGACAAGAAGATCACTGAGGACGACGAGAAGCGATCGCTGGAGGAAATCCAGAAGCTCACCGATGACGAAATCAAGAAGATGGAAGAGATGAGTAAGGCCAAAGAAAAGGAAGTGCTGGAGTTGAAATAGTAGCGAGCACCTAGTCCCGAGTTGCGAGTCCCGAGTAAAACCAGGATTCCCCGCTTCGCTCGGAATGGCAAGAATTTCGGAATGACGGGAATTTCGGAATGACAAATACTTTGGATAGCGGGCGGCTTCGGTCGTCCGTTTTTATTTCTGGAATCTTCAGGGCGTATGGTGACGCTCTATAATCGAACGATGGCGAGACGGGCCGTCCATGCCGCGTGTCCGCACGATTGCCCTGATGCTTGCGGCGTTCTGATCACGGTGGAGGACGGGCGTGCCACGAAGATTCAGGGCGATCCGCAGCATCCCGTGACGCGGGGATTTCTGTGCGCGAAGGTGGCGAAGTATTTAGACCGGGTGTATTCGCCGGATCGGGTGCTGTTTCCCATGCGGAGGATTGTTCCCAAGGGGCTGGTGGCAGCGCAGCGGAGCTTCGCTCCTGACCGGGTCAAAGACCCGGTCCCACAAGGTCCGACTCAGGTTTGGCAGAGAATCACTTGGGATGAGGCGCTGGATGAAATTACTTCGCGCTTTCGCTCGATCATCGCCGAGTTTGGCAGCGAGGCGATTCTGCCTTATTCCTATGGAGGAACGCTGGGAGCGCTGAACGGCGCTTCGATGGATCGCAGATTTTTTGCCCGCCTCGGCGCTTCGCAACTGGAGCGCGCGATTTGCTCGGCGGCCGGTGAAGCTGGGTTGATCTCGGTGCTCGGTGTGAAGCTCGGCACTGAGCCTGAGCAGTTCGTCCATTCGCGGTACATCATTGCCTGGGCTGCGAACATTCACGGAAACAATGTTCACCTCTGGCCGTTCATCGCGGAAGCGCGGCGCAAGGGTGCGAAGCTGGTGGTCATCGATCCCTATCGCACGCGAACTGCTGCCTGCGCCGACTGGTATCTTCCGATTAATCCCGGCACGGACGGCGCGCTGGCTCTGGCCATGATGCATGTGATCATCGGCGAAGGGCTGCACGATGCAGATTACGTGGCGAAATACACGCTGGGCTTCGAACAGTTGTGCGAAAAAATAAAGGCTTATCCGCCGGAGCGTGTGGCGCAGTGGACCGGAATTTCGAGTGAAGATATCCGGAGACTGGCGCGTGAATATGCTACGGTGCGGCCTTCGGTGATCCGGCTGAATTACGGCGTGCAGCGGTCAGAGGGCGGCGGCATGGCGACGCGCGCCATCGCGATGCTGCCTTGCATTACCGGATCGTGGAAGGAAATTGGCGGTGGCTTGCAGCTGTTGACCAGCGGAGCATTTGGACTGAACAAAGATGCGCTGACGCGCCCCGACCTTAAGCCTGAGGGACTCCAGCATCCACCGCGAACTGTGAATATGGTGGAGTTGGGCAAGGCGCTGAACACGCTGAGCGATCCGCCGGTGAAGGCGCTGTTCGTCTACAACTCAAATCCTGCGGCAGTTTGTCCTAATCACAATGAGGTGGTTCGTGGGCTGAAACGTCGCGACTTGTTTACCGTTGTCCACGAGCAGTTCTTCACTGACACCACCGACTATGCTGACATTGTGCTGCCGGCGACGACTTTCTTCGAGCACAAAGACTTGCAGACAGCATACGGCCATTACTACCTGCAGGTATCAGACCAGGCGATTGAGCCGTTGGGCGAGTGCCGGTCGAATGTGGAAGTGTTCCGGGCGCTAGCCGGGCGAATGGGATTCAAGGACTCGTGTTTCGGTGAGAGCGTTGACGAGATGATCAATGCCGCGCTCGATTCGAGCAACCCGTGGTTGAAGGGTATCAGTCGCGAGCGGTTGGAGTGGGAGCGGCAGGTGCGGTTGAACTTCAGAGGCCAGGGGTCAGGGGCTAGGGGCCAGTCAGAAGCAACGGCACCTTTTCTTCCTTTCGCTCACGGCAACTTTCGCACTTCTTCGGGCAAGGCCGAGCTTTACAGCGAAGCTATGAGGGCGCAAGGGCTTGATCCCGTCGCCGAATTCACGCCTCCGAAAGAATCACGCCATGGAGGACAGAAAACTTTCCCGCTGGAGCTTCTGGCGCGCAAGGCCGATAACTTCCTGAACTCAACTTTCTCCAATTTGCCTTCTGTTCAGGAGATGGAAGAAACGAATCTTCTCGAAATGCATTCCGCCGATGCCCAGGCGCGCGGAATCGTCCATGGAGAGACGGTGAGAGTGTACAACCATCGAGGAGAAATCTTCCTGAAGGCCAGAGTAGACGGCGCGGTTCAGCCCGGCGTGGTTTCGGCGAGGCTGAATTGGGCCAAACTGGGTCCGGGATTCCGCAATATCAACGTGCTGACCTCAGAAAAACTTTCCGACTTGGGCAACTCCGCCACGTTTTATTCCGTCTTGGTGGAGGTGGAGTCGGCCAAGTCCCTTCCATGAAGCCACCGGCAAGAGTGGCGGTTTGGACGCTTTCTATTTTTCTACCGTATAATGATCGTTTTCCCACATCCCAGAGGCTGAGGTCGTAGCGATTCATTTTTGCTCTCATCCAGACATTGTTGTGTCCAGGCGCGGCCACGGTTCTTTCGGCGCCGCTCAACCCCCATCTTCTTCATTTGCACGGCTTTGCCGGAGAATGAAAGGGCTCGGCTGCGCGCTCGGAATTACTCTCGTGCTGTTTTTGGCCTCGGCAAGCTGGGCGCAGACCGACGTCATCTCCGAGATCAACATTCAGGGAAATCGCAGAATTCCCGCCGAGACGGTCAAGGCCCGCATCTTCACGCACCCCGGCGATATCTATGACCCCGCCGCGCTGGAGCGCGATTTCAATTCGCTGTGGAACACCGGTTATTTTCAAGACATCCGCTTCAGCCGCGAACAAACTCCCAAGGGATGGCGGCTGATAATCCAGGTGAAAGAAAAGCCGACCATCCGCGAAATCAACTACGTAGGCCTGAGTTCGGTCTCCACCAGCGACGTGCTGGACCGCTTCAAGGAAGCGAAGGTCGGATTGTCGGTGGAGAGTCAGTACGACCCGACAAAAGTGAAGAAGGCCGAAGTGACGATCAAAGGCCTGTTGGCCGAACACGGCCGCCAGTTTTCCACGATCCGGACCGAAGTGCGGCAGATTCCTCCGGCTGCGGTCGGAATTACATTTGTGATCAAGGAAGGCCCCAAGGTCAAGGTGGGCAAGATCAAGTTCGAAGGCAACAAAAACGTCAGAACTCGCGTGCTGCGTTACGCCATGAAGAACTTGCGGCCCATCGGCATCCCGCACTCCATCTTCCTGGAGAACATCTTCGCCCGGACCTACGACGCGACCAAGCTCAACGAGGATACGGAACGCGTCCGCAATGAGTACCAGAACCGGGGCTATTTCAAAATGAACGTTGTAGGCGAACCCAAGACGGTGATTCACGATACCGGCCACGCAGGCGCCCATGTTCCGCTGTTACAGGGCGGGGCGGGCAAATCGGTTGACATCACGATGGTCATCGACGAGGGTGAGCGCTACACCCTGGGCGGAATTACCTTCAAGAATAACAAAGCGGTGCAAAATCAGAAGGCCCTGCGATCGCTCTTCGCCATCAAGGACGGAGATGTCTTCAGCAAGGAGAAAGTGGGCAAGGGCCTGGAGAACCTGCGCAAAGCTTATGGCGAGTTGGGGTTTATCAACTTCACTCCCGTACCGGAAACCAGGTTCGACGACGAAAAGAAACTCATCTTTCTCGACATTGACGTTGACGAAGGCAAGCAGTTCTACGTCCGCCGTATCGAATTTGAAGGCAACACCACGACTCGCGATAAGGTGATTCGGCGTGAAATCGCCCTGGAAGAGGGAAATATCTACAACTCGAAACTTTGGGAGTTGAGCTTGCTGCGTCTGAACCAACTGGGCTACTTCAATGTTTTGAAGCCGGACGATCCGAACGTCACCACGCGTCAACTGGATGAGAAAAACGGGCTGGTCGATCTGACTCTGAAGGTCAAAGAGAAGGGCAAGAACAGCATTGGCCTGAATGGCGGCGTGAGCGGTCTGGAAGGCGCGTTTGTGGGAATCAACTACGCGACCAATAACTTCCTCGGCCTGGGTGAGACGCTTCAGGTCCAGGCCAGCGTCGGCAACCTGGCCAAGAGCATACGATTTGGTTTTACCCAGCCTTATATGTTTGACCGGCCATTGCAGTTTGGCTTCAATGTGTATTACACCAAGACCAAGTACGACCAGGCCCGGCAGCTCTCCATTTTCAGCGGACAGAACCTGAGCCTGCCCAACGCGGTTCTGCAGAACCTGCAGAACTACACGCAGGCGAGCGCGGGATTCACAACGTCGTTGAGCTATCCGCTCCGGGCGCGCAACAAGCGCCGGTTCAATCGCGTAGGAGCTACTTATTCCTTCGACCGGTCTTCGCTGGCGGCGCTCAGTTCGGCATCCAAGAATTTGTTCGAATTTTTGGCCTTCCGCGGAATCTCCGGCCCCAGCGCGCTCAACGGAATCGTCACCAGCAAGATTTTTCCCAACTTCTCCTTCAACACCATCAACAGTCCGATCTCGCCGCACACCGGGCACCAGTTCACTCTCGGCGCCGAACTCGCTGGCCTGGGAGGAACTATTCGCTCGGTTCGGCCCATCGTTCAATACAAGCGCTTCATTCCTGTTCAAAAGGGGCGCAACGCGTTCGGCTTCAACGTTCAAGGATCTTTCATCACCGGCTATGGCGGTTTCGTTGCGCCTCCGTTCCAGCGTGCCTACCTGGGTGGCGAGAACGATCTGCGCGGCTTCGATATCCGCTCGGTGTCTCCAGTGGCGTTCCTGCCGAGCGTGGGCTCGATCACGCTGACCAATCGCGACGGCACGCCCGTGCTCAAGAACCCGTCGAATCCGCTGCAAGGGAACGTGACCATTCCGATTCCTGTGGACCAGATCGTCTTCCCGGGCGGCGATTTCAGCGTGTTTACGAACCTGGAATATCGCATTACGATCGTCGGCCCGGTGGCCCTGGCTCCGTTCGTGGACACAGGCATCGACCCCATTATCCGCAAGTCGCAGTTGCAGATTGCGCAGGTGCAATACCAGGGCGTAGTAGGCCAGCCCTTCGGCTGTCCTCAGCTTATACAAACCGCCACTGCGAACACCTGCACAATTGGCAGCGTTTTGAGTCCGCCGCCGGCGCAAGATCTGCAGGTTCTGGGCTCGACCAACTGGCGGCCGCGAATGTCCACAGGACTTGAGTTGCAGGTATTCCTGCCCGTGATCAACGCGCCGTTCCGCGTTTACTGGGCATATAACCCAGTGCGGCTGGACAGTCCCGCGACTCCGCCGATCCCGGTTACTCCCAGCATGTTCCCGCAAGTCTGCGGACCTGCGGGCTGTCACTTAACTGAGGCAGGATGGTACACGTACAACCTGGCGAGGAATGCCTACTCCCCAAGTTTCCTGCTGCGGGAGCCGCGAAAAACATTCCGCTTCACCGTGGCGACGACGTTCTAGCGAGGGCGTAGCGCCGGCGTCCCGCGCTGGCATTCGCGGGCGAGGGCGCCCGCGCTACAAAGGCTTTACCGGCGGCTGGCGACTGCTTCTAAGTTTGACGGCGGCTGAGGGCGCTCTCTATAATTGCTGTGATCCACGCTATTGCAGAAAGCTGATCAGAGTGGACGACACGCCCGCAACCCCGACGTGTGGCGCTGGCAGTCCAGCGTGCCTTTTCTTAGAGACGTATGTCTGACGGCGGCCTTTGTCAGAAACGCAAGACCCAGAAATGCAAGAGCAAGGCGGAGAGGCGTGAGACAAGTACCCGTGAGTGCGGTCCGATCGGCCCCGTGTCGAGGCTATCTAAGGTCATTCCCGGAACCATTACGGAACTATGTTCCAAGGAGTTTAAAAGATCCAATGACAAGCAAGTTTCTGCGGTTTTTTCTGGCTATTGCGGTCATCTTGACGATTTCTGCATGGGCCCAAACCCCCGGTGGCGCTGCCACCACCCCATCTAGTCCAGGTACAGGAGCCGCGAGTCCAGCCGCTCCCGCGCCCACAACCGGTGGTACCAAGGTCGGGACGATCAATGTGGAAGCCGCCGTCTTCGGTTCCAACGAAGGCCGCCGCGATGCGGACGCCTTGCAAAAGAAACTGGAACCCAAGCAGAGCGAACTGAAGGCTCAGGACGAGGAACTTCAGGGTTTGCAGAAGCAACTGCAGACTCAAGGCGACAAGCTGAACGAGGACGCCAAAGCCACCCTTGTCAAACAGATCGAGTCAAAGAAGAAGTCCCTCGATCGTGCCGTCCAGGATTTTCAGGAAGACGGGCAAAACCAGGGTAAAGAGATCTTCACGCGCATCTTGCAGAAGATGGCTCCCACGATCGTGAAATACGCGCAGGACAACGGATTCCAATTGATTGTCGATACCTCAAACAATTGGCCGCAAAGCCAGGTCTTATGGTCGGGTCAGGGCGTGGACATCACAAAGGCGGTTGTCGACTCCTACAACGCGTCGTCCGGCGTGCCGGCCCCTGCTCCAGCAAGCGCTCCGGCGAGGACGCCCGCGAAGCCCGCGACTACGAAGCCCGCGGCTCCAGCGACAACCCCACCCAAGTAAGTTTTCCGCGACACCGCCGGTGTCGGAAAAGTTCCCAGGGCCGCGCTTGCGCGCGGCCTTTTTTCTTTACCCCGGCGCGTCCACTATTGGGGCTTTCGGTGTCCTTAGCAGCAACGCATTTCATGCAGGAGGACACCATGTTCACCACGACACTCAATTCGTCATGGGACGAGCGCTCGCGGCGCGGATTGACCACGTTCACATCGTTCGGCCTCCAGGCCCTGGCCGTGGGTCTGCTGTTGATATTGCCGCTGCTACGCCCGCTGGGATCGCCGTCATTGCGCCCACTCTCGACGCCCGTCAGTCTCGGCAGGCCGTTGGCAGAGGCTCCCGCGGTCAGATCGCACACGAGTGGAAATGCTGCTACGCCGGTCAATCCGGCGGTGATCTTCCTGAGGCCGCCACTGCGACCTCCAAGCGGAACGCAGGCTAGCGGCAATGATGGCCCGCCGCAGATCGGTATATCGGATTCCGGTGTCCCCGGGCTCTTTGGGCCGGGTAATCCGGATGGAGTGAGAAATGCCCTGGGAACAGGTACGCGCCCGGTTATTCCCACAGCGCCCGTAACGGCCGCTGCCCCCGTTCGCATCTCACACATCAGCGAGGGAGATCTGGTTCGCAAGATTCTGCCGGTATATCCGCCGCTGGCACGAATGGCGCGCATTCAGGGGCAGGTTGAGTTGCAGGCGGTGATCAGCAAGCAGGGTGTCATTGAGAACCTCACAGTTTTGTCCGGACATCCCATGCTGGTGCCCGCGGCAAAAGAGGCCGTGCGCCAATGGCGCTACCGGCCTTACATCCTGAACAACGAGCCGGTCGAGGTTGAGACGCGGATCACGGTGAACTTCTCGCTGGCGGGGAACTGAGAAGGCAAGTTTCCAGTTTCTAGTTTCCAGCATCGGGGAGTGAGAACTGGAAACTTGTAACTCGAAACTCGAAACTTGAAACTCGAAACTGGAAACTGCCTTGGGAGTAGCCCAAGCGTAACCTAAGCGCGCGCGCTGCTCCCGCTATAATCGAGTTCAGTGGCGACAACTGTAGAAATTCTGAGCCGCGTGGCTACGCGCCCCACCTGGGCTGAGGTTTCACTGAGCGCACTGCGGCAGAACTTCCGCACCGTTCTGAAACATGCCGGCGCGGGCGTGACTGCATGTGCGGTGGTGAAGGCGGACGCTTACGGCCATGGCGCCGTGGAGTGCTCACGCGCTCTGCAGGCAGAGGGTGCGAAGTGGCTGGGCGTTACCTCGCTCGATGAGGCGATCCCGCTGCGCGATGCGGGCATCGAATCGCGGATTTTGTTGATGACCGGTTTCTGGCGCGGCGAGGAAAGCGAGATCGTCCGTTTGCAGCTTACTCCCACGGTGTGGGAACCCTGGCACATCGAGTCTCTGGAAAATGCTGCGGCGTCTGCAGCCGTGCGGCACGCGGTGCATTTGAAGGTGGATACCGGAATGGGCCGGCTAGGTGTGTCGATGGACGAACTTCGGCCGGTGCTGAAGGCTCTCAGCGCGGCTCCTCATCTGGTTCTCGAAGGACTCTCGACGCATTTGGCTTCCTCCGAAATTATGGACGCCCCTTCGGTGGCGGAACAGGAGCGCCGCTTCGAGGAGGCCCAGCGCAAAGTGCGCGCGGCTGGCTTCAATCCGGGATTGATCCACATGGCCAACACCAGCGCCTTGATTTCGAGGCGCGAGACCTGGAACAACCTGGTGCGCCCGGGCATCGCGCTCTACGGCTATTACCTGTCATTCCAGCGCGCGGGCCGGGAAGTCAGCGGCGGCACGCTGCGCCTTCCAGTAAAGCCGGTGCTAACCTGGAAGACGCGCATTCTTTCCATGCGGGACTTCGCCGCCAACCAGGCTCTCGGTTACGGCGGAACTTATGTGACTAAGGCGCCGGCTCATGTTGCCGTGCTGCCTGTGGGATACGCCGACGGATACAATCGGCAGCTATCGAATCGCGGGCGTGTGATCGTCCGCGACCACTATGCGCCGATCGTCGGCAGCATTTCGATGGACCTCACGCTGGTGGATGTAACGGGTATTCCCGAGGTCGCGGTGGGCGACGAAGTGATCCTGCTCGGAACTCGCGACGGCTTGAGCGTGGATGCGCTCGAACATGCTCGCCTGGCTAACAGCTCGCCGTACGAGATTCTCTGCAATATCTCCAAGCGCGTACCGCGGAAGTACGGGAACTAGACTAGTTACGCCCTCTGGCGTTCTTTCCTGGCTTCCATGTACTTGCGCAACACGGCGTTGATTGCGGTTTGATACCCGCGGCCCTGCTTGCGGAAGAAGGCCAGCACGTCGGGATCGACACGCAGGGTAATCTGCTTTTTCGGTCCCGGCCAGATTATCGCATTGGCAAAGAAATCTGGTCCCTGTTTTGGGATGTCAGAATAATCGATGTCCTCATCGCGCATTGCATCAATACGCTTCCAGTCCGTTCTGGACAGCCTTTTCGTATTCTTTCCGTTCTTCATGGTTTGCCTTCCTCAATGAGATGATGCGCACGGTACCGGGCAAGGGTTCAGCGAACGCAACAAAGGCGAAGCGCTCCTGAATCATCCCAATCGCAATCCATCGCTCCTCTCCATAGTCCTCACGCGTGTCGGGACGAATCAGAAGGGGACCGCTGAACATCTGATGCGCCCAAGCAAAGTCGAGCCCGTGTTTTCGAATGTTCGAGCGGTTCTTGGCTTCGTCCCATTCAAATAAATCATTGTAACTCCAAGTGTAGTTACAGGTCCATCGGAGTCTATTTCCTCTTTCTGAATACCTCGTTTAGCTGAGGATTCTTTGTGACGGTTGTCACAAGCAGAGTGTGATTATTGGTGAGTCCGCCTACAGCAACGACCCTAGACAGTTTGGCATTCTGTGGAAACTTCTTAACGGGACGTTCACATGCGCGCTGAAACCCGGCGAATCTGTCCCCACTTCCGGTGCCCCGACTCCTCGCATGTCCATCGCTGTGGATTTCTTTTCTCACGGAATTCATCTCCGCGTCACCTTACCGCAGCCGCGCCTTTACTACCTTGAGTATCGTGGGTTCTCTTTAAATCTCAGGAGGAAAGAAATGTCTTCGCCAAAGTTTTTGGCAAAAGCCAGACAGCACCTCGCAGTGGGCACGAGCTTGTTTGCTCTGCTCGTCAACCTGGGCGCGCCGGCCATGTCCGCCGCTCAGGAACCAGCCAAGAAGCCGGCCACAACCACGCCGATTAAGCATGTGATCGTGATTATCGGAGAAAACCGCACCTTCGATCACATTTTCGCTACCTACCAGCCCACGTCAACGGATACCATTTCCAACCTGCTCTCCAAGGGCATCGTCAATGCGGACGGCACCCCCGGTCCCAACTTCTCGCTCGCCAGCCAATCTTCGGCCAGCGACACCACCACCTACCAGCTCAATCCCTCCGACAATGTCGCGTATTCCGTGCTGCCGCCAGTGCTGGCCGGTGGATACACCACGCCACCGTTCTCGACGGTGGGAGCCGCAAAAGCGGTGGAGAACGCTTTGCCGAACGACTATTACGTTTACCTGACTACCGGCGGCACCGGACTCTCGCACGGAGTGATCGATACTCGCATCCCCAACGCGACAACGCTGCCCTCGGGCCCATTCCAACTGACCTCCGCGACACATCCCTACGACGCTTACGACAACAGCCCCGTGCACCGCTTCTACCAGATGTGGCAGCAGTTTGATTGCAACGCGGCGAATGCTTCAACCACGAATCCCACGGGTTGCGCGCACGACCTGTTTCCCTTGGTCGAGACCACCGTCGGCGCAGGAACCAACGGTCTTCCGCAGCCTGCTGGTTTCAATGACATGTCTACCCTGGAAGGCTCGACCTCAATGGGTTTTTACAACGTGCAGCAGGGCGACGCGCCTTACCTGAAATCTCTCGCCGACAACTATGCGATGAGCGACAACTATCATCAGGCCGTAATGGGCGGAACCGGCGCCAACCACATCATGATGGGAACCGGCGACGCTATCTGGTTCAGCGACGGCAAGGGTAATGCCCTGGAGCCACCACACAACGTTTATCTGAGTGCAGGCCCTAACTCTGGCACGGTCGACGAGATCGAAAATCCGAATCCGCAGTCCGGCACCAACAATTGGTATACCGAGGACGGTTATGGCGGCGGATCCTACGGATCGGCCTCGTACGGCGGCGGAAGCTATACTGAATGTTCGGACACGACTCAGCCCGGAGTCGCGCCCATCACCAATTTCCTGAGCGCGCTCACCACACCCATCAGTCCCAACTGCGACGCTGGACACTACTATCTGCTCAACAACTACAACCCCGGATACTATGGGAACGGCTCCAACGCCTATAACGATATCGACGACCCGGCCGAGACAGTGTTCACAATTCCACCCTCGTCGGTTCGCAATATCGGCGATGCGTTGAATGACGCCAACATCTCGTGGGCGTATTACGGCGACCAGTGGAACCCCTACCTGAAGAATCCGGACTTGAATTATGTGGTTGCCTGGAACACCTACTGCAACATCTGCAACTTCTTCCAGTACTCGACCTCGATCATGAAGAGCGCGTCGAGCCGGGCGAACTTGCAGGACACGACCGAACTCTATTCGGCGATCAAGAACGGCACTCTGCCTGCCGTTTCCTTCGTCAAACCCGATGGATGGCTTGACGGCCACCCGGCGTCTTCCAAACTGATTCTGCTCGAGGGTTTCATCAAGAGAATCGTGGACGACGTCCAGGCCAACGCGGATTTGTGGAATAGCACCGCCATTTTGATCACCATGGACGAAGGCGGCGGCTACTACGACTCCGGCTACGTTCAGCCTCTGGACTACTTCGGGGACGGCACCAGGATCCCCTTGATCGCAGTCTCGCCGTACACCAAGGCTGGTCACATCTCGCACCAGTACACCGACCACGTTTCGATCTTGAAGTTCATCGAAGCGAACTGGGGACTGTCTCCGCTGACCACCCGCAGCCGCGACAACTACCCGAATCCCATCACCACCAGCAGCAACCCTTACGTGCCCACGAACAGTCCAGCTCTCGGCGACCTGATGGACCTGTTCGACTTCTCTGCCAAGAAGTAGTTCGGAGAAGTGGGTAGAGATAAAGCGGATGGCTCAAACACTGAGCCATCTGCTTTTTTGTTCTACCCTGTGTTCCTCTGTGCCCTCTGTGGTTCAGGGTTTCGCAAGCGCACAGAATCTCCCGTGTGCCACTGCGCATCCGTTATCCTAGTAGTGAACGCATATGCCCACTCCGAAATCCAAAACGTCGAGCAGTGCCGCTGTCATCGATACTTCACCGAACAATGGCTCCAATCCCGAGCGCGAGCGGGTTCTCAGCGCCTTCCGTCAGTGGGGATATCTCGAGGGCGACCTCGATCCGCTCGGCTTTCTTCGCCCGCGTCCGACGGTTGAACTGCAGATCGACAGCGAATACGCCCGCGAAGCCCGCGCCATTTACTCCTCGACCATCGGCGTGGAAATCAACCACATCTACGCTCCCGAACGCCGCCGCTGGATTTATGAGCAGATGGAATCCGAACCGCCGCAAGAGGACCAGGCGGGCATTCTCGATCTGCTGATCCGCGCCGATATTTTCGAGCAGGTCATGCAGCAGCGTTATCTCGGCAGCAAGCGCTTTTCGCTGGAAGGCGTCACCGCGTTGATTCCGCTGGTGGATGAAATTCTCGACACGGGCTCGCGCCTCGGCGCTATTGAACTAGTAATGGGCATGAGCCACCGCGGACGGCTCAACGTAATCGCCCACGTGGCCAAGCGCTCGCCCGAAGAAATCTTCGCCGGGTTTGAAGACGTTGACCCGCGCAGCGTGCTCGGCTCCGGCGACGTGAAATACCACATGGGCGCGACGGGCGAATACATAACGCGCGGCGGCAACAAGGTTCACATCCACCTGGTTTCGAACCCCAGCCATCTGGAAGCGGTCGATCCCGTCACGGTGGGCCGCACGCGCGCCAAGCAGGACCGCACCGGCGAAGGCGGGCGCGAAAAATATCTTCCGCTGCTGGTTCACGGTGACGCCGCTTTTGCCGGACAAGGCATCCTCGCCGAAACCATGAACTATGCGGATCTGCCGGCCTACACCGTTGGCGGCACGATTCATGTGGTAGTCAACAATTTACTGGGATTCACGACGACTTATCTCGAAGAACACTCCACGCGCTTTGCCGCCTGCATCGCCCGCCGCCAGTCGATTCCCATCTTCCACGTCAATGGCGAAGATGTGGACGCGGTCGTGCGCGTCGCCCGCCTCGCCACCGAATACCGCTACCGCTTCGGCACCGACGTGGTCATCGATCTCATTGGCTACCGCCGGCACGGTCACAGCGAAGTTGACGATCCTACGGTTACGCAGCCGTTGCTTTACAAGAAGATCAAAGAGCATCCGCCGCTGTGGGAGATCTATGCCGATGATATTGGCGCGACTGACGCGCAAGCGCAGGCCGCCGCCATCAAGGCCGAATTCGAATCCGCGCAGAAAGATGCCGGCAAGATCACCAAGAAGCCGTTGATGCGCGAACTGCCAGCGTATTGGGACCAATTCTACGGAGGCCGCCACAAGCCGGAATTTGAAGTGGAAACCGGACTCGCGGAAGCGGATCTGGCGGAACTTACCACGCACCTCACAACGTATCCCGAAGGTTTCCACATTCATCCCAAGGTGAAAAAGTTATTGGAACAGCGCGCTGAGATGGGCGGAGGCAAGCGTCCTGTGGATTATGGCATGGCGGAAGCTCTTGCTTTCGGAAGCCTGGTGAAAGCTGGCATCCCGGTTCGTCTCAGCGGGCAGGACTCCCGCCGCGGGACCTTCAACCAGCGGCACTCCGTTCTGATCGATATCGAAAATGAGAACGAGTACGTGCCCCTCGAAAACATTGCGCCCGGCCAGGCTCGCTGCGGAATTCACAACTCCACTCTTTCGGAGCCGGGCGTCATCGGCTTCGAATACGGTTACAGCCGCGACTATCCCGAAGCGCTCGTGCTTTGGGAGGCTCAGTTCGGCGATTTCGTGAATGTCGGCCAGGCCATCATCGACCAGTTCATATCCGCCGGCGAAGCCAAGTGGAATTTGCTCTCGGGCCTGGTCCTGCTTCTCCCGCACGGCTATGAGGGCCAGGGACCTGAGCATTCCAGCGCGCGCATCGAGCGCTTCATTCAACTCGCCGCGAAACACAACATTCAGATCGCGCAGCCTTCGAACGCAGCGCAGTATTTTCATTTGCTGCGCCGCCAGGCCCTTCGCCACTGGCGTAAGCCGCTGGTCGTGTTCACTCCCAAGAGCATGCTGCGCCATGCCGACGCGTCGTCGCCCATTGCAGATTTTACGCAGAAGAATTTCCAGAATGTACTCCCCGACCTGGAAATTGCAAAGGCCGGCCGCATCCTGGTTTGCACCGGCAAGATCGGCCACGAACTGCAGGCCGAGCGCAAAAAGAGAAAAGACAATTCCACCGCCATCATCTTTCTCGAACAGCTCTATCCTTTTCCGGAAAAAGAACTGATCGCCGAATTCGCCCGCCACGGCCAAACCGGAGAAATCGTCTGGGTGCAGGAAGAGCCCGCCAACATGGGAGCGTTATTCAACATTCTCCCGCGCCTGCAACGCATCGCCGGCGAGCGCCACGTGATGTCGGTGAAGCGCAGCTCCAGCGCCAGCCCCGCCACAGGCAGCGCCAAGGCGCATGAGGTGGAACAGAAGACGCTGCTGACGCTCGCGTTCACTACGAAGGGATAGTCCGGCGAGCGCAGTGAGCCTCCAATCGCTGTTATCCTGGCCTTTCTGTCACCTCGTTCCCACCGGTCCCCGGCAACGCTACCTTCTTCCCTCCGGCATTCTCCCCAACGAACAGCTCCTCCAGACTCCCATACGCATAAATGGTAGGTGCATGATGCTGCATCAACCCGCCCGTATCGGCCGTCGGCCCGTAATTGCTGTGCACATCGCGTCCTAGCATCCGCAGCATGGCCATCAACTGCCCCCGATGATGCGAGGTGTGTGCGATCCTCCGCGTCATCACCCAGGGTCGCGGCCGCAGCACGTCGAAAAACTTCGCACTCTCTTCCCACCAAGCCTCGTCTTTTTCCTGCAACGCCGCCAGCCGTTTGCCGCTGTCCTCGGCATACCGCTTCATGAATTCCAGCCGCGTCTCCTGCTTCGGCAGGGGAGGCGCTCCCACATCAATCCCCAGCATGTTGCGGAACCACAAGTCCTCGCTTACGCACTGATGAACCATCTGCTCATGCACGCTGCGCCCCCGCAGATCGCCCTCCCGCGGACGCACAGGAAGATCCGCGTCCCGGAACTCACTCCACACGCTGACCACCTTCACCCGCTCAGTGGCATAGGTCTCAACGAGAAATGCGTATCGCATAGCCGCAAATGTTACCCTATTTTTCCGATTGAAACCCATGCCCCGCCGTCCCCAACCCCTGCGCGTAGCCATCGACACCGGCGGCACCTTCACCGACTGTGTCTGGATTGACCGGGGCCGCTTGCGTATCTTGAAAGTCTTTTCCACCCCCGCGGACCCCTCACAAGCCATCGTCGAAGCTCTCCGCAAGATCGAGCACGAGGGTGAACTGATCCTTCTGCACGGCGCCACGGTCGGCACCAATACGCTGCTCGAACGCAAAGGCGCGCGCACGGCCTTGGTCACCACAGCAGGTTTTGAAGATGCGATCGAGATCGGACGCCAAGCCCGCCCCAAGCTCTATGACTTCTTCTTCGACCTCGTCGAACCACTCGTACCCGCCGATCTCCGCTTCGGCATTGAAGAACGCACTGCCTGCGACGGAGAAGTGCTGACTTCGCCTTTCCCAGTGGATTTGGATTCACTGGTTTCGCAAGTGGCGGCGAAGCAACCTGAGTCGATTGCCATTTCGTTACTGTTCTCGTTCGCGAATCCAAAGAACGAGTTAGCAATCGCAGAGGCCCTAAAGCGGATCGGTGTCCCACTTTCCATCTCTCATCAGATTCTTCCCGAGTTCCGCGAATACGAGCGAACTTCGACGGTGGTGATGAACGCCTACCTCCAACCAGTAATGCAGCGCTATCTGGAAAATCTTGAGCAGAGCATTGCGGCCGGCCCGCAGCGGCTAAAGCCAGCGCTGCGACGAGCCAGTTATCGCAGCGGTGAACCGCTGCGCCACTCAAAATCAAATGCGGCGGCGGTAACTGATGCGGCGCGGATTTCTGTGATGCAATCCAACGGAGGCATCACCTCCCTTGCTTCTGCCGCAAGCGAGCCCGTTCGCACTGTCCTCTCAGGCCCTGCCGGAGGCGTGGTCGGCGCTGCCGCCAGCGCACGTGCCAGCGGCTTCGAGCGCATCATCGCCTTCGACATGGGAGGCACTTCCACTGACGTCTCGCTACTCGAAGGCGGAATTACTACAGCCAGCCACGCCGAAGTTGCCGGACTTCCCGTTGGCGTGCCTATGCTCGACATCCACACTGTAGGCGCAGGGGGAGGCTCGCTCGCCCGCTTTGACGCAGGAGGCGTTCTCCGCGTCGGCCCTGAATCCGCCGGAGCCGATCCCGGTCCTATCTGCTACGGCCACGGCGTGCAGCCCACGGTTACGGACGCCAACCTCTTACTCGGCCGCCTGCAGCCGGCGCGTTTTCTCGGCGGGGACTTCACTCTCGATCTTAACCGGACTCGCCGCATCACTCGAGAATGGTTGAAGCAGCAGGGAAGCCTGCTCACACTCGAAAAATTCGCCTCCGGTGTTGTCCGGGTTGTGAACGCCACGATGGAGAAAGCCATTCGCGTGGTTTCCATCGAACGCGGCCGCGATCCCCGCGACTTTGCCCTTGTAGCTTTCGGCGGCGCCGGAGGCCTGCACGCATGCGCACTTGCCGAAGCCCTGAGCATCCCGCACGTGATCGTGCCCGCGCTGCCCGGCGCGCTTTCGGCCCTGGGCATTCTGGTCAGCGATGTCGTGAAGGATTACTCGCGAACTGTTCTATGGCGAGTCTCCGGCAAACTCCCGGCCGCAGAACTGGAGCGTGAATTCTCGACTCTGCAGAAGCAATCCGCGAAGGATTTTCACGATGAAGCCTGGCACGGAAGAGTTCACTGCGCGCGCAGCATCGACATCCGTTACCGCGGCCAGGGATACGAACTCAACCTGCCGTTCACCGGGAATCTAACGAAGGAATTCGCGCGAGAACACCAGCGCCGCTACGGCTATGCGCATCCCAATCGCGAAGTGGAGTTGGTCACGCTGCGCCTACGCGCCTCGGTAAAATCCACCACAAGTCATGTGGGCAAGATGAACCATGTGGGGACGGGCACTCTTGCCCGTCCAAGCCGAGCAAAGCTCGGCAGGCCTTCCGCTCTCAAAGCCACGGTCGTATTCAACGGCAAGAAACTATTGACGTTAATTTACTCCCGCGACACACTCAACCCAGACAAGACTTACTCTGGCCCTGCCGTCATCAGCGAATACAGCGCCACCACGGTAGTCCCGCCGGGCCATCGTTTCCACCTCGATTCAGTCGCCAACCTGATTGTTACAATCCGATAAAAAGCCGCGCCTATAACAAAACTCGGTACTCGGTACTAGGTACTCGCAGCTGGGTTCGTTACAATGATCCCGTGAAACCCAGCATCTTTGTCGTCGAAGACGATCCTGACATTTCCCGCCTCGTTCGCCACCATCTGGAGAACGATGGCTTTGCCGTGCGCGTGTATCCCAACGGCTCCACTGTGATCGCCGATGCCGAGCGCCAGCGCCCTGCGCTGTTCGTGCTCGACATCATGGTCCCCGGCAAGGACGGACTCGAACTCTGCCGCACCGTCCGCCAGACCCCCGGTCTTGCTGCCGTGCCGGTGATTTTTCTGACCGCCAAGAGCAGCGAAGCCGACCGCGTCCTCGGTCTCGAAATCGGAGCCGACGACTACATCGCCAAGCCATTCAGCCCGCGCGAACTCGTGGCCCGCGTCAAGGCCGTGCTGCGCCGCTTTGAGCGCCCGCTTCCGCCCAGTCCGCTAAGAGTTGGAGATATCGCCATCGACCCCGCCGCCATGGTCCTCTCCGTCCGCGGACAAATCGTTCCCACCACTGCCACCGAATTCCGTCTGCTCGATTATTTTGCCCGCCATCTCGGCCGCGTATTCTCCCGCGATCATCTTCTCGATTCGGTTTGGCGCGACACCTCCTACGTGACCCCGCGTTCGGTTGACGTTTACGTCCGCCGCATACGGGAAAAAATCGAACCGGACCCGGAAAATCCGCGCTACCTCAAGACCGTGCGCGGCGCGGGCTACCGTTTCGAGGTTCCGAAGTGAGAAACGGGATCTTCCTGAAGCTGCTGGCGGCCTTCGTGGTCGTCATCCTGGCAGCCGCCGTCATGTTCGACATGACGCTCGGCGGCGCCTGGCAAACTTCTCTGCGCAACGAAATTGAACGCAACTTAATTCAAAAGACTCAACTCCTCGCGTACCGCGTCGAAACCGACCGCAGCGGCCACTCCCTAGCCGACATTGCCGCCCAGGAAGGGCAGGCCGCCGGCGCGCGTGTCACGATCATCGATCCCGCCGGCAACGTGCTGGCAGATTCCGAAACCACGCCGGGTTCCGTCGAAAACATCGCGCAGCGCAAAGAGTTTGCCGCTGCCCTCGCCGGTCATGTTGGTACAGACCAGCGCCGCAGCGAGACCATCGGCATTCCCTTTCTTTATGTGGCGGTTCCAATTTCCGGCGGCGCGGTTCGTCTGGCCTATCCGCTCTCCGATGTCGAAGCCGTGTCTGTGCAGGTTCGCCACAGACTGGAACTCGCTTCCGGAATGGCGTTCTTCTTCGCCCTTCTAGTCGCGGCAGTCGCCGCCAATTGGACGGCCCGCCGCCTCGAGCGCATCGTCGATGTAGCTGCCCGTATCGCGGAAGGAGATCTTCAGGCCCGCATCCTTGAGACTTCGCCGGACGAGATCGGCCGCGTCGCCGGCGCCATCGACAAAACTGCCCGCCGCGTCGAACAAAGTTTCGCTGCCGTCCGCTCGAGCCAACGCCAGCTCGAAACCCTGCTCAACAGCATGCAAGACGCCGTCATCGCGGTCAGCGGCGACGGCATGGTGCAGTGGGCGAACCAACGCATCGATCGCCTGGTCCCGCAAGGCACGCGCCTGCATCAGCCGGTTGTAGAAACCATCCGCGACCCTGACTTTCTCGCCGCCGTCATGGAAGCGACGACTACGCACGCAGTCAAGACCGCCCGTGCCACGTCGATCGTTCCCGGCCGCGCTTACGACGTTACTGCCGCGCCCCTGCCCGGAGGCGGCGCTGTTGCCGTACTCCGCGACCTGACCGAAACCGAGCGCGTGGAGAAAACCCGCCGCGACTTCATCGCCAACGTTTCGCACGAACTGCGCACGCCGCTCACTTCCATCCAAGGCTATGCGGAGACCTTGCTCGACAGCACTCCCGAGAACACCGCGTCCACACGCGAGTTTCTGGAGATCATCCGCAAGAATTCCGCCCGCATGTCCCGCCTCACGGAAGATCTCCTTACCCTGGCGCGCGTCGAATCGGGCGAAACCCGTTTCGAGCCCGAGGCTGTGCCCCCCGCCGAACTTCTTCACGACGCTGAAGAGAGTTTCCGCGAGATCGCGCGCACTCACGGGATTGAGTTGCAAATCCAGGATTCTCCCGCCCACCATTTGCAGAGCGCGAAATTTCCCGGCCCCAACCCGCTTCCGGAAAATCTCCCCCCAGTCCTTGCTGACCGCGAAGCCATCCACCAGGTTTTTTCCAACCTGATTGACAATGCGCTGAAGTACGGCGCTTCCGGGGGACGAATCATACTCGGGGCCCGCGCTGTTCCCCACGCTGTGGAGTTCTTCGTGCAGGACTTCGGAGCAGGCATCGCCTCCGAACACCTTCCGCGCCTGTTCGAACGCTTCTATCGAGTAGACAAAGCCCGCTCCCGCGAATCAGGAGGCACGGGCCTCGGCCTGGCGATCGCCAAGCACATCATGCTCGCCCACGGCGGCTCCATCCGCGCCGAAAGCGAACTCGCCCACGGGAGCACGTTTCTGTTCACACTGCCCACCGCCTAGCCTGGCGAACTGTCTTGAAAGACCGCAGCTTCAGCCGGTCGGAACCGCGCCGGCCCACGGTGAATTGTGCAACACTCCACAAAACTTTACCTGCGATCCCGCTCCGATTGCAGAACATGCCCCCGAACAAGGTGTTATCGAAGGTGAGGTATGAAAAATGTCGTTTGAAATCCGCATCCCTCGTTGCACCGCGCTCACCACCGCGCTGGCCGCCAGTTTGATCCTTCTGACCGGCTGCGCTTCCCTGCAGGTCCATCTGGGCATGAAGGTTTACCTCGACAAAACCCCCCTCACCTCCATGAAGGTCGAAGCGTCCGGCAGTCCCGGCATCGCTCCAGGAGGGAAACTCCCTCTGGTCGCGATCTTCACCCAGACCGACGGCAAGATATTACAAACCGAGGGAGCAGGCCAGGGGAAGGTGATGTGGAGAGACCTGCAAGTTACGGCCACCGTGGTCACCGTCAATCAAAAAGGAGTTCTCACCCTCCCTCGCGACCCCAGAATCAGCGACGGAAAAGTTCCGCATGTCACTATCACCGTTCCCAGCCATCCCGACCTCCGCGCCGATCTCGACATTCCCATACGCTACGACGAGAAATACACCGCGAATTTTTCCGGCAGCACTGGCATGAGCGGTAACAGCGGTCTCGACGGGATGGACGGCACCAGTGGCAGCACCGGCTCCATGGATCCGAACAATCCATCTCCCGGCGGAAATGGTACCGACGGCACCAACGGTTCCGACGGTCATGATGGATCGCCCGGCGGCGACGCGCCGCCCGTCCAGGTTCGCATTGCATTCCGCTCCGGGAGCCATCCCCTCTTGCAGGTGGAAGTTTCAGCCGAGGAGCATGAGAAGTTTTATCTTGTTGATCCCCAGGGAGGTTCCCTGACAGTAAGGGCTGATGGAGGCCAGGGCGGTTCAGGCGGAAGAGGCGGTCGCGGCGGCCACGGCGGGGCGCGGGCGGCATGGGCTCACCCAGCGGCATGAGCGGCCGGGACGGCTCCGACGGCCGCAACGGCTTTGATGGACAGCCGGGGAGGGGTGGAAGCCTTACCGTGACTTACGACCCTCAAGCCAAACCATTCCTGTCTGTAATTCATCTTTCAAGCCGAAATGGCCCTGCGCCGATATTCAAGGAAGAAGCAGTTGCTGCCCTGTGGTGAGCATGCGCCGATACGCATCCGGCTAACGAGAAGGGAACCTCCCCGAATAGTTACCATCGGATTAAGCACAAAGATCGCGTTCTGACAGAACCTCAGTGCTAAGATCGCTTAGGATTTTCTCTCCGGAGACCCCATGAAGCGAATTGCGACGTTGCTACTACTTGGTGCCTTGAGTGTTGCACAGTCAGTGCCGGTTTACGCTCAACGCGAAAACCGAAGCATCGGTGAAAACAGCCGCGAGGCCAAGAGGGCGGCGAAGCAGCAGCAAAAGTATTCAAAGAAGCAAGCCAAGAGACAGCGCAAGGCGGCAAAGAAATATCAGAAGGCGCAACGCAAGGCAGCCAAGAAGCAGAAACATCGAAAGTAGACTGTAGCGTTGGTAGCCTGCCCTGAGCCTTGCCGAAGGGGCGGCCCGCACTCGTTGTGAGTGTCACCACGCTCCGGGGCAAAAGAAATGACCAAAAATTCACACCCTCTTAACCCACTGTCTGGAAATAAGTCATACTCTTAGCCGTTGACCATCTGGTTATGGGTACGTCAAAATCAGAGTTAACAGGGCCGCCCACTTCCAGCCCGCGCCAGAGGGATACCCTCATGAGTACTGCCCGCGTAGAGAGCTTGCCCCCCGAACCGGCCCATCATCACATCGTGCGCCGCACCGTCGAGGCCTGTCGCCTCGCCAAGGAGGCTGCCGGAGCGGCGGCGGAAGGCATCGCCACCGGTTCTGCGCCCCTGCTGAATTCCCTGCGCCAGCGCGAGCGTGAACTCGATACGCTCGACATGGAAATCGACACCGCCGTTACCACCGCCATAACCGAAGTCGAGCCCGCCGAAGCCCGCGAACTTCTCGCCTGCATGAAGTTCATGATCAGCCTGGAGCGCATCGGCGACCTGCTCCTCAGCTTCGCCAACAGCGCTCAAGCCGCTTCCGGCCGCGTCGATTCCGAAGACACTCGCGACCTGACTCACATGGCGACCATCCTCGAAAAAATGCTGACCGACGTAGCCGACGCCTTCTCCGCGCGCGACGTCGGCAAAGCCGTCGATGTTCTCCGCGCGGATTCCGAAATCGACCGCCTGCGCAACCTCATCTTCCTGCGCCACATCGAGAATCCGGAAAACATCGCCCGCCAGGCCAGCCTCCAGGTCATCTTCATGACCCAATCTCTGGAGCGAGCCGGAGATCACGCCAAGAACCTAGCCGAAGAGGTCTGCCACGTTGTGAGCGGCCGCACCGTGCGCCACGTCCTGATGGCCTACGACAAGCCGGTAGAACAAATGTTCATCGATTACCTTCGCCGCCGCGAACAATAAGCTCAACGCAGAATCTGCTCCTCTTCGCTCGGGACTCGGGACTCGGGACTCGGGACTCGGGACTCGGGACTCGGGACTCGGGACTCGGGACTCGGTACTATTTCGCCGGCACCCAATAAATCTCTTCCTTGATCCCCGTCTTATCCAGAAAGCCGCGGCGTTTGAGAATGGCCTTGCTGTTGCTGATCATGTCAGGATGCCCGCACAGATAGGCGTGAGTATTGCCGGCGTCGAGCCCCCACGAGTCGGCGTACTTGCGCAGAATATCGTCGGCCCGGCCGATCTCACCCGGCCAGTCGGCGTGATCCCAAGGGCGGCTGACGGTGGGAACGTATTTCAGCCACGGCAGTTCCTCGGCGAAGCGGGTCAATTCGTCTTTGTAGCCGAACTCCCAGGGACGGCTGGCGCCATTGAGAAGATAAAGCCGGTGAGAGCCGTCGAAGCGGCCTTCCTTCCAGTCCTTCGACAGGGTGCGTATGAAACTTACGAACGGAGCCACGCCCGTTACCGTGGAGACCAGCAAATGATTCGTCCGTCCGTTTCCCGTATCGAGCGTGAAGCGGCCTTTGGGCGCTTTGCGCATCAGCAATTCGTCGCCCGGTTGCAGCTTATGAAGGCGCGGCGTGAGCGCCCCTTCGGGTACCAGTTCGAAGAAGAACTCGATTTCGTTTTCACTGGGAGCCGAGGCGATCGAATAGGGACGTTCGATGCGCTTGCCGCCCTCCTCCATGCCGAGCGTGGCGTATTGGCCGGGAATAAAGTTGAAGGCTCCGCCCGACTGAATGCGGAACATCCACAGATCGGGCGCGAAGTCGACGCGTTTTGTAATCCGTGCTTGGAAAAACTTTTCGTCCACAGTCGTCATGTTTCAGAAATCCTCAGGGCCCGAGAAAATTAATGCGAATGGGAAGCGGGCGATTGTGGGCCACCACCAGAGTGGAGAGATGATACACGGCAAGCGGGGCAGTTGACAACCGAACGGTCGTTCGATTCCATGGCGTCCTGGACGCTGAAGAGTTACGGCGCCTTTCCGGATGTTTCCGGCGCCATACCTTCCGGATGGCTCTCAGAAACTCCTCGGCCTCCCCGCGCGGGTTCTGGCAGGGCGCGAAGCTTCTCGATCTCTGCCTCAGTTTCTTGCCAGGCTGCCTGCTTTTTCTTGGTCGCATTGGGTGCGCTCGGATTGGAATAGAACGCTAAAATGTTAGCCCGAAGTTCAGGCGTGACTTGATCGAAGTTGTGTCCCGCCAACTGATCGAGCAAGCGTGCATAGGTCTGATCGGTCAGACGGTATTCTCCGGCACGAGTGTCCCGGCCGGTATCGAAGTCAGTGTTCGCCAGATGCAGGTTTCCGTCGGCAACCTCGTGCAGGAGCTTGGTGTAATCCTCTACCGTGCGGTCCATGCTGGCGATGAAAAGGTCTTCGGTTTGTTGAGTCGGAATCTTGAAATCGAGCGCCTTGAATGGTCCCACCTTGGGCACAAACCTGAGAATGAACGCCAGCAGCCGCGTTCCGAAGCCGGGGCGGCGATAGCCCTTCCCCCACTCTTTCTCGTAGTTCGTGCGCGACAAATAATAACGGAACTGACGCTTCCGGAAGTTCGGTGTTTCGGCGACAATTTCTTTGCGCCGCGCGATCAGCGCTACCCGCGTCATCTCCGGGATTACTTTGCTGATCGCCCGCCGGAAAGTTCCGAATGCCAGATCCTCGTTCGAGATGACATCACTCAGTGGAATGCTGTAGGTATCGAAAAACGCCCGCTCCAGCACCGGCTTCGAAATCTCGAAGCCAATGAAGTCATGGTAACGGTCGGAGGTATAACGGTTCTTCGCTACCTGGGTTACATCGAAGCCAAACTCGGTGCGGATGTGATCTTTGGGATTGTCTTCATAGGTCACCTCTTTCCCATACTTTTTGGCAAGCTTGGGAAACTGCAGGGCGACCACCTTGTTGATCGTGGGATGCCCGCAGTTGTCGGCCGAATAATGAGCCAGTGCGCCCAGCGCAAAGGCAAATTCGTCTAAGTCAGAAGATTCCTGGAGCAGGTTGACGACAAAGTCTCCGCTGCGGACATAGTGCGTAAGGTTGCTGAAATATTTGCTGCCGAACGGATAGTAACCCATGTCCTGCACCAGCGACCCGCCGTAAGCGAATGCGTGCGCCTTTTTTAAATCATCGTCCGTTGCGCTTGGAAAGCGCTTCTTCAGCAGCGGAAGAATGTTGTCCTTCCATTCCAGATCCACGACCTCTTCGTGAGTTAGCACCGAGTACGCCGCGCAGGGTTGCACTACGCACGCCGGCAGAATAAGAGCCAGCGCAAGCGCCACCGCAATTCGCATGGAATGGAAGGGACATTTCATTTACCGATAACCAGAACCACAAAGCTGTCGGGCAAGATAGTCCGCCGGGGATGCGGGTTTTCCGCCGTCGGGGCCGGAGGCGGACGAAATTTCGCTGTCACCACGTACACATTGTGTGTTTTTGAGTCGAGCGCCAGCGTGCGCGCACCCTGCTGTGTGGTAACGTTTTCCGCGACGCTGAATTTATCCGGCGACTCCTCGTGCACCACGGTCAGCACGCCTTCGCCGCACGAAGCAAATGCCAGTCCGGTTTCTCCGTCAAAAGTGGTCGCGTCTACGCCGTCACCAATGGCGGGCGTGGCCAGCACCTTGCCCGTATCCGCATTCACCACCGCCATCATCTTGTTGTCGCAGCCCACAAACAGGCGGCGATGCTTGGTATCCATTGAGAGTCCGCTCGGTTCCTTACAGGGAGCCAGCGCCCAAGTCGACTTCACCACTAACTTGGCCGGATCAATTGCGGTCAACTCGCTCTTGTCCTCAATGTTGACGAAAACCCCGCCCTTGCCGTCACTGGCTGCAAATTCCGGCTTGCCGTCCAGTTTGATCGTCCCCAGCACCGTGCCATTGGCGGCATCGATGGCCGTTGCGTCATGGCTGCGGCCGTTAAACGTGAACACTCGCTTCGTCGCCGGATCATAAAGAATCGCATCCGGATTGTCCCCAACTTTCACCTTGCTGCTGGTTGCTAACGTCTTCAGGTCGAAGATGCTGACCGTCCCTTCGCGGCCGTTGCTGGTGAAGCCGCGTCCCAACTCGGGCGCCAGCGCGACGCCGTGAACCCCCGGTGTGTCCGGAATGTCGCCCACCGTTTTGCCGGAATCGAGATCGAGCACGATGACGTGAGTCGCTCGCGAAATGTAGAGATGGCGCGCCGCAGAATCCGCGGTTAAATAATCCCACCCACCATCGCCGCCGACTTTGTAAGTGTTCACGACCTTGTATCCCGGGCCAGCCGCCGCTAAAGCGGCTCCCGCGACCAACAGAGCGAGTGAAGCCGATAACCAATGGCGCATGATGGTTCCTTTGGCAGACATGAATTTCCTCCGCAAGCTTTCTGGAGCCGCGCCGTTGTATTCCGATGCCGGTTTCGGGCTACGGGTAGCCGCGATTTTTGCATCCATCTCAGATGGGCGGGGTCCCGAAGTAACTTTACCCCATTCGGAGCTGTCCCTAGACTTTGGGTATGGATGTACCTCGACCAAACCCGCCGGAGCAGGCTGCTCCCGAGCAAAGGTCATATTTGCCAAATCTGCACTGGCCTCATTTCGCGGCAGTCGTGTTAGGGGCTGGACTCGCAGTAGTTGTCTCCGGCGGAGGGCGCGCCGTCTGGGGCGCGGCGATCGGTATGTTTTCGCCGCCGCAAAAAGACTCCCGTGCCTCTGCCATCCCCGCCGATCCCGAACTGGACCGCCAGACGCCGCAAAGGCAAGCCGAAATTCTATTAGAACGTGCCGTCAGCAGCTCCGACGAGGGTACAGACCAGAGCAAAGCCCAGATCAAAGCGCGCCTCGACGCCTGGCGTGGCAAGCTCAAGATGGATAATCAGCTCGGTCAGCTTACGACGGTCGCGCTCAATTCCAGCGACCACAGCGTGCGGGCTTCCGCCATCGAGGTGCAACTCGCGGCCTACGGACTCACCAAGAATCAATCGAGCGTGGACGCGCTGGTGCGGCAGGCCGACTCCTCCGATCACGCGCAGAAAATTTGGGCGCTGTGGGCTCTGGGCTTGCTCGGCAACCGCGGTATTGAGACCGACCGTGTGGTCAAAGTATTGACCGCACACTTGAAAAACTCGGGCAACAATCAGGACCGCAATAATCAAGATGAAGACGCGCGCCGCTGGGCCGTCGAAGGCCTCGCGCTGGTGGGAACCACTTCAACCATCGTGCCCTTGCTCAATGCCATGCACAACGATCCCTCGCCGATGGTGCGGGAGCGCGCCGCCTGCAGTCTTGCGGAATCCGGCATGCTGACACACGAGCAACGGCTAGCCGCGGTGCCGCAACTGATCAACTACTCCGACGATCCCGCCCTCGATGCTCAGACGCGCGCATGGGCCTTCCAGGCCCTGACCGACATTACCAAACAGCGTCTGCCCAACGACTCTGCCGCATGGCGAAACTGGTACCAAACGTCAGTGGCCAGTGGCCAGTGATCAGCGAGAGAGGGGTCAGGGATCAGGGGCTAGGGGCCAGTGGTTTTTTTGACCCCTGACCCCTGACCCCTGACCCCTGCTCTTTCACTCTGCCATCTTCGCCACGTGCACGTCGAAGCCGGTCTTCGGCAGCAGCGATGTCAGCGAGAATGCCTTGAATCCATCGCCGTTCACTTCCGTGTGACGATAGACCCCCGGTTCACTTTCGATCGTTTCCTTTCGCCCCTGCATGTCTTCCAGAAAGGCCTCGGCCTGTGACAGGCTCGCCTCGCCGCCTTTGGCCCGCGTCACCACCGCTTCTGAAGCATAGGAGCGAACCAGCTTGGGCCAGTATTTTTCCAGCAGGTCTGTGCTGGCGAAGATGTCGGCCCATATGATGCGCCCATTCACCGCGACCACCACCCCGACCGCTTTCCGGTCGCGCAGTTGCTTGATCAAGCTCTCGTAGTTGTGTTGGATTGGCGCGGCGATCTCGTCCACCTTCTCTTTCACGTCTTTGTTTTCCATCACGCGGGCGTACGAAGTGGTGGATTGGATCTCCCCAGCGCTCGCGGACGGAGTCGCACCGGACGTTTCCACTGTCACCATCGCCTGTTGCTGCTTCCGCACCTCCGCCCAAACCTGGTTCTGATCTTTGTCGCCCATAGCTTTGGCGCGCACCGAGGGCTGAGCCATCATCGTGCCGCCAGCCGCCTTCCCGGCGTAGCCGCTGCTGCCCCGCGCCGCGTAAGTTGTGCCGGATGCTCCAAATTGCTGGCTGGTTCCGACCCAGCGCCCGGGTTCGACGCAGAACACACTAAGATCAACGGGATCGCTTTCTGCGGGAACAATGCGGTCTTTGCCGATCACGCGGTCCTGTTTGCCTCCCGTAACATCTCGCCTGCCAGCAACAGCAGCGGACGCTTCGAGTTGTTGATCAGCACCAGCCGGTTCACCTCGGCTTGCTCGTGCCGCACCGCCGGTGTAACACCCCTGCGCATCAGCCCACGAACATTTCCGTACTCGGTCACCACAACTTCTCCGGATCGCAATCCCTCATCCAGCGTCAGAAACTCGCTCGTCGCATATGACTTCGGTGCGACCACGGGAAACACGGTTAAACTCCCGTGCCGGATCGGCTCCAGCACCTTGTAGCCGGAGGCAGAAGGCTGCTCCCCGGCTTGCACCGGCCGCAGGTCCGTGAAGACCATTCCGGCCACGATCACCAACCCCATCATCGTTACAGCCACAAATAATCTCGGACGCATAACTCTCCTCCCGCGCGGGCGGTGCGCCCCGGTTCCCAGGAGGTCTGTAGTTGACTGCTCCACGGGGCGCATCGCCCACTCGACTCGCAGGAAGAACGAAAAAGAGTTCCAGGCTTGCGGCTAAAATTAATCTTGCAAGCGTCTAATAAATTGTTGGGCGGAGCAATCCATCAGGCGCACTGTCGAACAGGCCTTCAGGCGCAGGGTGGAGCAGGCCTTCAGGCCTGCGTTAAGGTCGCTGCTCTGTGTTCTGTGTGAACTATTACGAACGCTTCTAGTAACATCGGGGATGGTTACCTTCTCCTCTTTTAATGCGCGCCACGAAACCGATCTCCGCGGCAGTCGAATCGGCAGTCGCTAATCTGTTAGCCGAGTTGCACGCAAAGAGCGGCTGCGAAAAGATCGGCCTCACTCGCGACTCTTTTGCTCAAATTCTGTGCGAAGTTTCCACCAAGTACTTGCCCGCCGGAAACACCGAGGCCGAGACCCGCACTTTTCTGTTGAGTCTGCGCATCGAAGAACTCGCGCTCGCCCGCGCCTGTGCCGCCGGCGACAACTCCGCCTGGGAAATCTTTTTGACCCGCTACCGCGAAAAACTCTATCAGTCAGCGCTGCGCATCGCGCGCGAAGACTCCGCTGCCCGCGACCTTGCCGACAGTCTCTACGCCGAACTCTACGGCACAACCACACGCGACGGCGAACGGATTTCCAAGCTTGGCTCTTTTACTGGACGGGGATCGCTCGAAGGCTGGCTGCGCACCGTGCTGGCGCAGGAATTCGTGAACCGCTACCGCCGCACCAAACGCCTGGTCAGCCTCGACGAAGAGAGCGAAGAAGGCGCGCAATACGCCGCTCCGGAGCCCGACCCGCTGCCATCGGCCGATGCGCGCCTGGAATCCGCCACTGACGCCGCCCTGGCCGCGCTCGAAAGTGAAGACCGCATGGTGCTGGCGGCGTATTATCTCGATGGCCACACCCTGGCCGAGATCGCCCGCATGCTGGGCGTGCACGAATCCACGATCAGCCGCAAGGTAGACAAGCTGGCCAAGTTATTGCGCAAGAAGATCGTGGCTGGCATGATTCAGCAGGGCATGGCTCGCCGCCAGGCCGAAGAGGCTTTGGAAGTGGACGTGCGCGACCTGCAAGTGGACATTCGCCGTAGCCTGGCGCAAGATTCTCCGGCAGCAACGTTCTTAGAGAAGAAGGATGGGGTACCAGTTCAGCAAAAGGTGGCGCCCAGAGCGAAGAGCTAGGTGCGAAAAACTAGAAGCTAGAAACCAGAAACTGGAAACTGAAGTCAAATGCAAGATGTCCCTAAAATCGTGCGAGCCAGATTGCAGCGTCCGGCACCCGCCACGGCGGATCTGCATCCCGACGCCGATCTGCTCACCGCGTTTGCCGAGCACACTCTAGCCAAGCGCGAGCGAGACCATGTTCTGGAGCATCTCACCCGCTGCGGCGATTGCCGCGAGGTTGTAACGCTTGCCTTGCCGGCCAGCGAGGCCGCCGCGATTTCGAACAGACCGGCGCGGGCTGGATGGCTAAGCCTCCCCATCCTGCGTTGGGGCGTGGTGGCTGCTGGCGTCGTCCTCCTCACGTCGGTCGGCATTCTGCAATACCGTCAGCGTCATCAGGAAAAAACTTTGGTCGCTACCAGTGTCGCGTCGCCTGAGCCATCGCCCGACTCTGCCGCACAAATTTCTGCGCCCACTCCGCCGGCGACTGCTTCACAGCCTGTTCCGCGGATCGAGATGGGAAAACAAACCGCGATGGAAAAGATGCAGCCCGCGCCGTCTCGCGCCCAAGGCTTACTAACTACCGACAAGCCAGCCGCCCCCCATACGATCCTCCGGCCCAGACCCATGCACCGTTCAACATCGGCAGGGGCGTTCCACGGTAATGCCGCTGGCTCCGCATTCAGGTCTGGCGGCGGCTACCGCTACAATGCCGCGCCTGAGGCGACTGCAAAACAGAATCCAATTCCCCGCAAAGCTCAGGAGGCTGCTGCTTCTTCCGCCACCACTACTGTCGAAGTGTCAGGGGCGGCTCCGGTGGAAAAAGAAACCACGGCTCAAAACCAGATTCCGGACCAGCCCAGTCAGGATGCGGCTGAGCCGCAGGCATCAGCCGATCGTGTAGACAAAGCGAAATCCGCGCCCGCGCAATCGTCCCGGGTCATGGCGCCAGCGCCTTTGCTGCGCACCGAGCCTGTTCTCATGAAGGGCCCGGCAGCGCCTCGCTGGACTATCAGCGCCAACGGTGCATTGCAGCGCTCTCTCGACGGAGGCACGACTTGGCTGGATGTGAACATCGTGGTCAATGATTCCACGAACGCCAATGTCATGCGCCGCACCTCGACTGCCATGAAAGCCCAGATGACCGTCGAAGCAACTAGCGCCGCTCCCGAAGTCGAGACCGAAGGCCAGAAGGAAGCGACGTCCGAACCAAAACCGGCAGCCAAGGCCGCCGCGAAATCCAGCGTCCCGGTCACTGCGAAGTCCGCTCCCGCGCACCCCACCACCCCGCGCACCATCTTTCGCGCCGTCTCCGTATCCTCGAATTCCGCCGAAGTCTGGGCGGGAGGTTCAGGCGGCGCCTTGTATCACACGCTGGATGGCGGCAATCGCTGGGCTCGCGTGGTTCCTTCCGATGCCGGGATCCTCCTCGGCGGCGACGTCATTCGCATTCAGTTCGCCGACCCGCGTAACGGAATCGTGACCACGTCCACCGCGGAAGTCTGGACTACCCTCGACGCCGGCCAAACCTGGCACAAGCAACAATAAGGGACTTCAATTCTTGTCATCCTCAGCGATGGGTGTACTTCGCGAAAGCGAAGTGCAACCGCAGTCGAAGGATCCCGTTCGTTCATAAGCGATCTCGGACGCGGCGAGGCATTTCAACCATGCCGATTCAGCAGCTCTGCCCAACCCTGAAAAGATCCGATTACCAAAGTGACGTTTACACAAAATACGCAGTTCTCTAATATCCATTTCGTGGTTTGGCAGTTCTGGGGGAGGGCTGCCGAGGCGTCCTGGACTGAAAAGTCCAGGGCGCTTTTTAATTGAGCTCATACGAAAGCAAATAACGTGCCGCCAGTTCGTGCTATAATCGCGGCCTCGCGGCGCAACGGTATGAAGATCGTCGCTGCGGCACAAAGCACGGCGTCTCCCCCCTAAAGCAGTGCCCATGTTGGAAGCCCCTGCCCGGCCAGCAGGCACCGTTGTGCAAGGACCGACTAGAAACTGGAGTGATCCAAGTATGAGCCAGAGCCGCCCGTTCGCCTTCTATTTGGGGCTTCTTCTGATCGTCACTGCGACCCTCGCAATGGCCCAACAACCCGTCGTCACCCTTTCCGCGACATCGCTAAACTTCGGCGCCACCGAGGCTGGAACCATGACGGCCGCGCAGGTTGTGACGCTCACCAATACTGGCAATGCTGCTCTGAACATCACCCAGCTTTCTGCCGGGAGCGCGTATCAAGTGTTCAACGATTGCCCCAGCACCGTGAATGCCGGCGCCAGTTGTAACTTTGGCGTTGTGTTCCAGCCGCAAACGGCCGGCACCTATCCTTATTCAGCTCAGATTAGGGACAACGCCGCTGGTAGCCCGCAAAAGGTTACGTTGAACGGTACCGCTACTGCTCCCATCGTCGGCCTCTCGCCCAACGCCCTGACCTTCGGCACCCAGGCAGTTGGCACCACCAGCGCCGTGCAGGCAGTCACCCTCACCAATCAGGGCACCGGCACGCTTACCATTGACAGCATCATCCCGAGTGGAGATTTTGCCCAGACCAATACCTGCTCGGGAACTCTCGCCGCGGGCAAGAACTGCATGATCAGTATCGCTTTTTCACCCAGCGCAGGCGGCGCTCGCGGGGGCGCTGTCACCGTAAACACCACTGGCAACAGCCCGCAGAACATCAGCCTGCTCGGGACAGGCTCCTCTGGCTCTGCTTCTCTTTCCGCGACCACCCTGACTTTCGGCAATCAGAATCTCTGGACCAAGAGCGCTGTCCAAACCGTCACGCTCACCAATACCGGCGCTACGCCGTTGCAGATCATCAGTGTGGTGGCCAGCGGGGATTACTCCCAAACCAACACTTGCGGCAGCACGGTTGCGGCTGCGGCGAATTGCAAGATTACAGTAAGCTTTCTTCCCGGTGCAGCGGGAAGCCGCACTGGTTACATCACGGTGAGCGACACGGATGCCTCAAATCTCCAAACCGTTTCCCTGAGCGGCACCGGAAAAGTCCCGACCAGCCAGGTCACCGTCACTCCGGGATTCGCCTCCGCGACGTCTTCGCAAACCGTGCAGTTCCAAGCCTCCATCAATGGAGTGCCGTCGAACGACGTTACCTGGGCAGTGGATGGAATCACAGGCGGAAACTCAAACGTGGGCGAGATTTCGACCTCGGGACTCTATACTCCCCCTGCCGCGGCGGGCGCCCACACCGTGCGCGCCACCAGCAATGTCAATAAATCCCAGAATGCGGTCTCACGGGTCGTAGCAACCGCGTTCCCTGGTCTACTCACCAATCACAGCGACGCCGGCCGCACTGGCCAAAACCTGAACGAAGTCGTGCTCACCACCGGAAACGTCAACTCCACCCAATTCGGAAAGCTCTTTTCCTACGCCATTGACGGTTACGCCTACGCGCAGCCTCTCTACGTTCCGAACCTTGCCATTCCCGGACAGGGCACCCACAACGTCGTCTTCGTGGCTACGGAACACGACAGCGTATTCGCATTTGATGCCAACAATTCTCCTAGTACACCGTTATGGCAAGTCAGCTTCATCGACCCCGGTGCCGGCATCACAACCATCCCTGCCGCCACTGTCAGCGATCCCGGCTGCGATAACATCGGGGTTGAAGTCGGAATCACCGGCACGCCAGTAATTGATCCCGCTCTCAACGAACTGTTTGTAGTGGTGCGCACCCTGGAAAATGGCGCCTACTTTCAGCGCCTGCACATACTCGACATCACCACCGGCAGCGAAGTCTCCGGCAGTCCCGTGGTGATTCAAGCATCGGTCCACGGTGTTGGCGAGGGCAGTTACGGCACCGGCTCCATCGCTTTCGATCCATTGCTCGAAAACAGCCGGCCCGGGATGCTCATAATGAACGGCGTCGTCTACATCGCCTTCAGTTCGCTGTGCGATAAGCGGCCCTTTCACGGTTGGGTACTCGGGTACAACGAAACCACGTTGGCCCAGGTTAGTGTCTTCAACACTTCTCCCAACGGTATTGCCTCTGGGATTTGGCAAAGTGGCAACGGCATCGTGGGCGATGCAACTAACGGTTATCTTTACTTCGCTACAGGAAACGGCTGGTTTGACGCGGACAGCGGCGGCCTCGACTATGGCGACACGATCGCAAAGCTCAGCACCACTGGAAACGTCCTGAGCCTCGTCGATTACTTCACGCCGCACGACCAGGACAACCTCAATCACAACGACCTCGACATGGGTTCCGGTGGCTGTCTGCTTCTCCCCGACCAGTCGACTCCGCCCATTCATCTGTTGACCTGCGTAGGAAAAGAAGGAAACATCTACCTGGTGAACCGCGACAATATGGGTCACTTCAACGCCAACGGCGACACTCAGGTAGTCCAAACGCTGATGATTGGCAAAGTATGGGGCTCGCCCGCGTACTGGCTCAACCAGACATATTTCTGGGGAGACGGCGACTATCTTAAAGCGTACCGTCTCTATAACAGCCTCTTTTCTGCCACTCCCATCTCCGAAGATTCCAAGACCAGCCTCTATCCCGCTCCCACGCCCACGGTTTCGGCGAACGGCTCGACCAATGGAATTGTCTGGGCGGTCTTTACCAACAAAAACGCAACCGGGGGTCCTGCAGTCTTGCGCGCCTACGATGCCGCCAATGTTTCAAGGCAGCTGTTCGATAGCAGCACGAACTCGAATAACCAGGCCGGTCCGGCCGTGAAGTTTGTCGTGCCGACTGTAGCCGACGGAAGAGTGTACTTGGGAACGCAAACTGAGTTGGATGTTTACGGGATTTTGCCGTGACGCCTTCCATCAAATCCCGGCTGCTACATGTGGCTGCAGTTCTCGCCTGTATGTGCGCGACCTGGAGCCCGGCCGCAGCCTCAAGCGGCCCTCACTATGTCGTTACTAACGACGACGAAGTCCCATTCTTCATAAGCGGCGTCACCTTTTATTCCGTCGATTCGAGCGGCCTTTTAACCCTGCAACAACAAGTGCAGACCGGCGGTTCAGGCAATGGCGGTGGATATTTCTCGGCGAACCGCGTAGTCGTCCTCGACACTGGAACTACGGCCTGCGTCTACGCATCAGAGGCCTATAAGGGCGACATTGTTGGCATCGTCGTCAGCACGTTGCAAATCGGCGGCAGCGCTTCCGGTTCGATCACCGACACCGGCCTCTCCAACGGCATCGGCCTGGCGGTGAATCCACAATACCTCTACGCCAGCTTCACCGATTCCAGCACTATCGCAACCTTTCAGATACTCCCCGGTTGCAGTCTGACTTTCTTGAATGATGTCTCCGTATCCGGTTTGAAACGCGGAGTTGTTGCCGGCATGGCGATCCATGGAAACATCATGATCGTCACCTATGACGATGGCTCAATTGAATCGTTCGACATCTCGAACGGCACGCCCGTATCCAATGGCGACAAGCAGAACGGCACCGCTTATTCCACCTCCGCGGGAGCCACCTATCCCAACAGCATCGATATCACGCAAGATGGGCATTACGCCCTCTTCGGCGACACTTCCACATCTACGGTGGTGGAGGTCTCTGACATTTCCTCCGGCAGGCTGACCAAAACAGTTGTGTACACGCTGGGTGCAGCGATCAATTCCAGCAATATTATGCTCAGCCCCGATGAGACGCTTCTCTACATCACCAACACTCAGGGAGATACCGTTACTGCCGCGTATTTTGACGCAAGCAGCGGCAAGTTGAGTGCCGGTTGCACTTCGGCCCCGCTGAAGAATTACGTTTCTTCCTGGTCCTATCTGGCAACTTTGGGGCTGGAGACAACTACTGGCACCGGCGGAGTTTTGTACGTAGCCGAGTTCGGCGGGAGTTCGGGCATTGCGATGATAGGAGTGAGTTCTTCCGGGAGAAAGTGCACGCTGACAGAGTTGCAGAACTCCCCGGTTGCTGATCCCAACAGTGCGGCGTTGTTGTCGATCGCAACTTATCCGCCTCGGTCTTTTTAACGAGAAACATATGAATGTGGTTTTAAAAAAGATTCATGAGTTCGATATGCACACGATGTCACGATTCTTTCTTGCAATCGTCGTATGCGGTTTCGCCTCCTCGTCCCTGGTGGCACAGTCATCTCAGTGTCCGCAGCGTCCTGCAGCCGGCGCCATATCCCAGGACGCTCTCAACCTCTATTCGCAGAACGGAGTTCTCAATGCCAACTTCACCATGGCCCATTCCGTTGACCTCTTCGGCTATAACCACATTTGCTACAAGTATCAAAACGGCAACACGGTGGTAGAGGCTCCAACCCTGCGCCTGAATCCCGGAGACACGTTGTCGCTGCACGTCACCGACGACATCACAAGTTCCGGCCCTCAGAGCCGCAGCGCCATGGACATGTCTGCGCCGCCCGGCACAATCTGCGGCGACACCGGCACCGCCACGGTAAACTCGACCAACGTTCACTTCCACGGGTTGAACGTTCCGCCTACATGCGGCCAGGATGATGTGCTCAACACTCTGATTCAACCGGGCACTCCCGGCTTTCAATACACCATGCAAATTCCAGCCACTGAGCCGCCCGGGTTGTATTGGTACCATCCTCACATTCACGGCTTCACCGAGTTTCAAGTGAACGGGGGCGCCGCCGGCGCGCTCATCGTCGAGGGCATGGAAAAGTATCGCCCTGAGGTGACCGGTCTGACCGAGCGCGTGTTCACGATCCGCCAGCAATACCTGGTCCCTTGGGTCCCCGGCCCCTATGAGCTAACGCTGAATTACGAGGTTGCCGGATACAAGCCGCTGCCAGCCCCGTTAGTCCAGATGAAGCCCGGCGAAAAACAATTCTGGCGGGTTTTGAATGCCACGATCCAGGATTTCCTGCCGATTCAGTTGCAGTTTGACGGAGTGCCTCAGCAACTTCAGATAGTTGCGTTGGATGGATATCCGCTGCCGCAGATTCGCTCGCAGGATACGATTCTGATTCCCCCCGCAGGCCGTGCGGAGTTTATTGTGCAAGCGCCGCCTCCGGCAGCCGTGGCGCAATTTATGACCTTGAATTATCCCACCGGTCCCACGGGGAACCCTGATCTGGAAACGCTGCTTGCCCAAGTAGAGCTCACCACCGGGTCCGGCGTTGTCAAAGCGCAGCCGGCCAAGTCCACTCCTGCGCAGCAGACCACGATTGATCATCTGAAATTCTCCGGGCTGGCCAATGTCAAACCAACCGCGGAGCGCAAAGTTTACTTCTCCGAGGAATTTGGCGGAACCAACGGACCCATTCAGTTCTACATCACCGTCGACGGACAAAAGCAAAAGATTTTCGATGTCAACGAAAAGCCCGCCATCACGGCACACGTAGGCGACGTCGAAGACTGGACCATTGAAAATCATGCCCTTGAGACGCACGACTTCCACATCCACCAGATTCACTTTCTGCTGTTGGAAGTCGATGGCCAGCCGGTTACCAATCAGGATCTTCGCGACACCATCGAAGTCCCCTTCTGGAGCGGGAAGGGTCCCTATCCCAGCGTCAAGGTGCGAATGGATTTCCGCGACCCCACCATCGCCGGCACGTTTGTGTTTCACTGCCACATCCTGCTCCACGAGGATTTGGGCATGATGCACAAAATTCAGATTCTGCCGTAATTGGAACCATCTCACGGTTGAGTTCGGGAAGGGCATCGTTTCCAGAGGTTGCGGAGAAAGTCTGGTTTTGCGTGGAGCAGCGCTTTCGGGTGGAGCAGCGCTTTTCAGCGCTGCGTCAAGGGCTTTATTTTTGGAGCCGGGCTTCAGCCCCTGAGGTACGTTCACTGACTTTTCCGCAACCTCCTCCCGCCGTGCCGTCCTAGATGATCGCTAGCTTCTTCCGCAGCGCGTTCTGCGTTAGTCTCTGCTATAACGATCTAATTCCTGAAGAAAGGTTACACTTCATGCTTACAAGAATTCTGCTGATTCTCGGCGGCGCACTGCTGGCACTTGCCGGATATTTACTAGGAACCAGGAACGCGGCGGTCGCCCACGCTGGGGCAGCAACACAGGACTACACTCGGGCTGCGACGCAGGGCATCGTCCCAAAATCGTACGGCCGAGTCGCAGCCGCCATCGCCGACCAGATCGGCACCGGCCTGATCTTCGAAGACAAAGACGGCACCATCCGCTTTGTCAGTATGACCGGCACAAAAGAAGGAGAGCTGGAGCGCTATGACCAGACTCCGACTCGAGGCGGAATCCCCAAATCCTACGGCCATCTTGTAGCCGCGGTGGTGAATCCCGAAGGCACCGGCCTGGTATTTGAAGATGCTAAGGGCGTGATTCGCTTCCTCACAATCACTGGCAAGGTGGAAGGCGAATTAACCCGGGAGTGAAAATGCGCGGGTGAACTGAATCAGCACATCACTTCGAACACGCCGCGCAGTATCCGCCGATTTCCAAACGAGAAACCACGATCCGGAACCGGCAATCTTTCTCCACCTGACCTTTCAGCTTCTCGAAAATATCGCTGACAAACTCCATGATCTTGCCGCAGCGCAGGCACGCCATATGGATATGGTCGCGGTTCAGTTTGCGTTCGTAGTAATGCCCTTCGCCGTGGATGTGCATCAGGTCGAGTTCGTCAATCAGTCCATGCCGCTTCAGCAGACGCAAAGTCCGGTACACAGTGCTACGGTCAACGCTCGCATCCAGCTTCTGGGCTTTGCGCAAGAGCTGGGCTGCGTCCAGGTGCTTGGTGGCTGTCTCCATGACCCGCAAAATCGCCCGCCGCTGTTGGGTCATGCGGATTCCACGGTCCGCAAAATGAGACTGAAGCCGCCCGGGCATTTCAGTTTGAGGCAATGGCATAGCAGGGCTCCTGAGTGTCGCAAATGACGGTCGCAACTGGTCGCAATCTCTTTGCGACAGAATCTTCAGCCGGCGCTTGACGCGATCCCATGTCATCCGGCAACATCTGAAGGTATCTTAGATGCGACTTGGTTGCAACTGGAGATGTTACTTTAAACCTGACAGCCTTGACTCCGCTCACAATCAATTCGTCGTCTCCAGCGTTTGCGTTCTTTTTGTGCCTTCTTACTCTTGCCCTGTCCGCCTTCGCGTTTCCCGCGCAGGCCCAGGAGAATCCCTACATCGTCACCTACGACCATTACCTCGAAGAGCCCGGCAGCCTCGAAGTCGAATACTTCTCCACCTTCGGCACGCAGCGCGCCGGCAACGACTTTCACGCCTTCTGGGCCGAGTTCGAATACGGCGCCACCGCCTGGTGGACCACCGAACTCTACTTCGACGGCCAGACCACCTTCAACGACAGCACCATCTTCACCGGCTTCCGCTGGGAGAACCGCTTTCGCCTGCTGCAGCAAGAGCACTTCATCAACCCAGTTCTCTACATCGAATACGAGCAAACCAGCGGAGCGGATAAGATCCTGAAGGAAGTCGAAGGCCACGACGTCGAAGCCGACTACGCTATCCCCAACGCCATCGCTCGCAAGGAGCACGATCACGAACTGGAATCGAAGCTGCTGCTTTCCAAAACTTTCAGCGGCTGGAACATTGCCGAAAACACCATCGCTACCAAGAACCTCACCGGCGGCAATCCCTGGGAGTTCGGCTACGCCATCGGTGCCAGCCGTCCGTTGGCGCTGAAAGCTTCTGCCAAACGTTGCAGTTTCTGCCGGCAGAACTTCATCGTGGGAGTCGAAATGTACGGCGGCCTCGGCGACCGTTACAGCTTCGGCCTGCACGACACGTCGCACTACCTCGCACCAGTCGCGGCCTGGAACCTGCCTTCGGATTGGACTCTGCGTCTGTCACCCGGCTTCGGATTGAATGACAACAGCCATCGTTTCCTGCTGCGCTGGGGCGTCTCGCGCGAATTCTCCGGCTTCGGCGAAACCATCGGCCGTCTTTTCGGAGGCCGCAAATAGCGATGACCAGGACGGCAAAGTTTGCGGTGACCGCGGCAGCATTGGTTCTTGCCCTCCCAGTTCCTCTGCTCATCGCACAGAAAGAAAGCTCCAAGACTGAAAAGAAAGACGTCTATGCCGAACTGGCGAAGGCACCCAAGAAAGCCGTTGCTCGCCGCAATCCGCTCGAGAATGATCCCGACGCCGTTGCCGCCGGAGCGAACCTCTTCGATCAGCACTGCGCCGAATGTCACGGCGAATTGGCCGAAGGCGGGAAAAAAGGGCCGAGTCTCCGCGCCGACCCCGTGCAGCAAGCCACTCCCGGCACGCTCTTCTGGATCCTCACCAACGGCGTAGTCCGCCGCGGTATGCCCGTGTGGTCCAAACTGCCCGAGCCCCAACGCTGGCAGCTCGTGAGCTATCTAAAGTCACTCCATGCCGCACCAGAGAACTGAATTTGGAAAAGCGGGTGGAGCAGGCCTTCCCAGGCCTGCGTCTAATTGAGTCTTAGAATCAGCGGGCTTCAGCCCCAGAGTTACTTCCTTTTGCGACCTTCACCCCACCCCGCGCATCAAACCGCAGTGGTACGATAATAGGTATCCCCAGCTTGGGGAGCATTCGTAAATCGTTTTATTAAAGATCGTCCGGGCCCCGGCCAAGACACTCGTTGTTTCCTAAACATGGAGCGTCCGCCGAAAAACGCGACGTTACAACGAGGAGAAACGAATATGGCAGGCAACGGAATCGTCGAAGTCACCGATGCGAACTTCGACCAGGATGTTTTGAAATCAGACAAACCCGTGCTGGTCGACTTCTGGGCAACATGGTGCGGTCCCTGCCGCGCCATCGCTCCCATCGTCGAAGAGTTGGCGAAGGACTACCAGGGCAAGATCAAAATCGGCAAGATGGATGTCGACTCCAACAGCTCCACACCCATGCGTTACAAAGTCACCGGCATCCCCACGCTGCTGGTCTTCAAGGGCGGGCAGGTGGTCGAGCAGATTGTGGGCTACAAACCCAAGGAAGCCATCGCGCAGGCGCTCGACCGGCACGTCGGATAAGACAGCGTTCAGCTATCAGCCTTCAGCCAAAACAACGCCCGGGAAGTATCCCGGGCGTCTCGTCTGAAGGGCAAAGTAAGACTCTTTCTCCCCAGCCCTATTAATTATCGCAAGAGCCCTCCGCGCCACCGTTCCATGTAAAATTCCGCAATATGTTGTGCCGTCATTCATTGCGCTATTCCACCCTGATCGCAACTGCGGGAATCGCTTTCGCGTTATGGCCGGCACCTACCTCCGCCGAAAGCGATCTCGAACGGCATCTCAATGACGAGTACGAAGGCAAAACCCTCATCTTGCGCGGTTTTTATTCCGGCGATCGTCTGACCTACGCTCCCAGTGCCCGCGCTGTCAGTCCGTCATCCACGGATGATTGGACGATTTCGGGCATTGTGCAGATCGAGGATCTCCGCTTATCCGGCGGCCATCTGAGAATCGATGCCAGACGTCTTCACATGGGCTGGCTCGACGGCCGTTTTCAGGAGTTGCACGATCACGTCAGCAAACCTGCCAAAGACGAGAAGGCGGATCGAACTCTGCGCCTCGAAGTCGATCTCGGAGTTGAAACCGCTGATTCAGCGGATAAGGTGCTGTCGCAGATTTTTCTTACGTCTCACGATCGATTTGCCGATCTCGTCCCCGACTGCTGGAAGCCTTGCGTGCTCGCAGCTTTGAATGGCGAAGGCGGCAAAGAATACAGCAAGTGTAGTTTTTCGCAGGATTTTGCCGCGATTCCAGGAGTCTCTACAACCACGGAAGAAAACGCGGGACCTGAAGAAACCACGGCCAGCCAGCCCCATGCCCGACCTTTGCGGCCCGGCAATGGTGTCGGTCCGCCGAGACTTGTTTCCCATAACGAGCCGGAGTTTTCCGAAGGCGCTCGCCGCGCCAGGTACCAGGGCACCGCCGTTCTGTCGATGGTCGTCGACGAAACGGGCCAGCCCCAAGACATCCAAATCCTTCAACCACTGGGGATGGGGCTCGACCGGAAAGCAGTGGACGCGGTATCAAAATGGCGGTTCAATCCAGGCATCAAAGACGGCGAACCGGCAGCCGTAAAGATAGCCGTCGAGGTCGATTTCCACCTATATTGATCGAAAGTGACGCTACGCACTCGTCTCACGGCGCGTCCGGCAGCGTGTACTCGAATTCGTACGAATGCTTCCCGTCATCGATCTTGATGGTCATCGTTCCCGCAAGACCCTCCAGTTGGCCAGTGCCGGAATCCGGCACAACCGTGACTCTCAACTGCGGTGTGCCGCGCGTCATGGTGCCGCTGTGCTGCAGGACGAAGCTGCCCGTGCGGCCCTTCAGCGTACCAGTGACCCGCTCCATCGCGACGTATCCCCCTGAGCCTTTCACGATGGTCGCTGCTGAGGAGAGCATAAATCCCCTGCTCGTTGCCTCGAGATCGCCGTGGAACTGTTTATCAATCGACATTCTTCCCAGACCCGCATCGCTCCCGCCAGTTTCGTCTGTCTGCGGCGTCAGCTTCACCTCAAACGTTCCACTTGCATGGCTAGTCACAACTTTCTCCTTCGCAGGCGCTGCCGGCGCCGCAGTTGGGTTCTGAGAGTGCCCCGAAATGCTGAGGCACAAGCACAAACAGAAGCCCGCAATCGAATGAACAAGAGTTTGATGAGGGCGTTGCATACTTGAAATCGAAGTCCAGGTTTTCTTCGCGACCTTCGCGGCAGTTCTTTGCGCTCTTCGCGGTTAAAGGCGTTTGCCCGAGGTTTAACCCGGAAGCTGGTAGCCAAAAACTGAGAACAGAGAACTGAGAACTGCCCTAATACTTCCGCAGCACCCCAATCACCCGGCCCTGCACCTCTACCGAAGCCGCGGGCACAATGATCGGCTTCATGGTCACATTCGATGGCTGCAGGCGGATGTTGTCGCCTTCGCGGTAGAAGCGCTTCAATGTTGCATCATCTCTATCTACAATCGCGACCACGATGTCGCCGTTGTGCGCCGTCTTCAGCTTCTCCACCAGCACATAGTCGCCGTCGAGGATGGCCTCATCCTGCATCGAATCGCCGCGCACCTCCAATACGAAAACCTCCTTCGAGCGGACAAAGTCGGCGAGCGAGATGGTCTGATTGTCCTGCACCGCCTCAATGGGCTGCCCGGCGGCAATGCGCCCCACCAGCGGCAGAATCACGCCCGTGTTCACGCTCATGGCCTGCTTGAGGCGTCCCTTGGGCGGCAGCAGGTCAATGGAGCGGCTGCGGTTGTAGTCGCGGGTGAGCAGTCCCTTCTTCTCAAGGTTGGTGATGTGCTTGTGCACGGTGGCCAGCGAGTTCAGCTCAAGCCCGTTGCCAATCTCTTCAAACGAAGGAGAGTACCCATGCTCCGCCACAAAGCGGGAGATGAAGTCATAAACTTCGCGCTGCCTGCGTGTAATCGCCATGGGCATATTGTTGGCGAATATAAGGCGAATGTCAAGAGGAATCACATCCCATAACCCCCAGCTTTCACCATCAAGTGGCCAGGCTGACCGATGTTGATTTTAGAGGGGGTCGAGTTACTCTCATCGCGGTGCTCAAAATTCGAGCTCTCTGAATATCTCGGAAGAATGCAGCGCATCTCGTGCTGACTCGAAGGCCTCTATAGATTGATCAAAAAGGCCGGCCTTCAAGGGGGGCCAGTTGTGGCCAAGTGCCTTCGCATCCCTCTTTATCTGATATATCAGTCGGTCCGAACTCAGTGCATCCCGCCAAACGAAGCATCCGTAAGGTGCGTAAGCCATCGCACCGCCGGTTCTCTGAAAATAATGAACTACCGTCAACGCAAGGAGGTACTCGAACTCGTCGAAGGCACGCTGGAACTCGAGGTCGTCAGGCAGCAATTCGACGAATCTTGGACGCAGAACGGAAAAGAGATGATCGCTCGTGGGAGTTTTAAAGGTCTGGCCAGGGTTGAAGTTCTGCGCATCACGCCCGCTTATTAAACTCTGTGCATTTACAACAATCACCAACGGCTGATCTTGCCCTCGACGACTCTCACGAATGATCGGGCGCCACAACAGCGCCGCAAAAGTCTCGTATTTCTTAGCCGCAACTGCCGCGATTCCCCCTGCATACAGGAGCAGGAGGCTGGGATAATAAATGAGCCCACGCCAAGCCTCATAATAGGGGCTGGTCATGGGCTGGGCGGGATTCGCGACACGCTTCAGCGACCGAATCCAAAGTGGAAGGTGCTCGCCTGCGCCCCACCGACAGCCCGTTGCGAACAATGACTGCAATATCTCCGTGACGCCCTCATATTTCGCGACTCGTTTCAGGAATTCTTCGGTTGAGAACGCCACCCCGAGAGGAAAACTGGCTTGCGAACATAGGGCGTACACCTTCTCTGTCTCCTGCATTACAAAGTCGTCGAGTCGTATCGCGTCTTGGGGGCTCGGTAGATACTTCTTAATTGTTTGCACGGCGAGCTTACTGGACAAGGGGTGTTCGCCCGACAATTCCCGCAGGGAGAATATTTTCTCTTTTACGCTGTCAAAGAAGGAGTCAGCATCCGCGATCTTGATCGGAACCGCGCGGCGGAAGCCAATCAGAGATGCTGCTGCGTCATTCGCCGGCCCCCGGAGGCACCAGAATGTCGTGAATCGTCGGTTTGGCGCCCTCTCGATAGCTGCACGCAGGGCAACGTCCCAGTCTGCCGACCACCCGCAAACCAGGAGGCCAAACTCGTCCAGCACTTGGTCAATAAGAGCCGCCATCCGAGGGTCGTATTCCGAGAGTTCCTCTTCAGTGTTCCGGATGCGCGTGTCAGGTAGTCACCATTTACCTTGATTATCGTCGCTTTCGAGTGAACCAGAGGCACCGTTCCCTGGGCCGCGTCGCCGGTACTGATCACCACGGGCGTTACACCCGATGCTTCCGCCGCCTTTTCCAGAAGCCGGTCAAAGTTTGTCGTGATCACCACCCGGATGTAGCCTGCGGCCATCAGCTCGGCGACCGCCCGGTGTGATGCCCTTGGCATCTTGACACCTTCCGCCGCTTCCTGCTCAGTCGGCTCAAAATAGCTGCGGAGCAGAGCGTTACGTTCCACCTGTGTTCCCGCGAGTAGTCCAAGAACGCTGCTGTAGTTTGCGGCAGCGCCGTGCGCTTTCTTGTACCAAGCCGACGGGTCCGGCTCGGCATCCGCTCGTTCGAGCCTGGCCACCTTGCGGATCAAGTCCAAGGTGATCTCATGGCCCGTGGGAATTCCAGCCGACCGAGAGGTGCCGGAACCCAGTAGCATCGCGTATGCCCCCGGGCTTGAGTGCATCGAAAGAGCCAAGGAAACCATCGGGTCAATCACACAGAGTCCTCCGCGGACCAGAAATTCATCTTAAACCCAATTTCCACACCCACCCTGTGACATCTAACCTTGCGCCCCGTTTGAAATCAGTTCATCATGGTCGAGGCAAAGGCAGCATAGAGAAATCCAACAACAACGGCCCTAACTCGTTCGTTATCAAGATTTTGACCCCTAAACCATCTGCAATCAAGATTTTGCAGACACTTTTTGCAAACCCCGCGCCCAGCAAGCCTTTCCAGGGTATAGGGGGAGGGGGGGTCCCTTCAGAGTTACTAGGTTTTCCCACTTCGGTCCCATCAGTTTGAGCGATCATTCCAAAGTTTTTTCACGGCAGAAATCCACAGGCCGAAATTGGGATCGTCTCCACGAGCCTTGCACTTCTATTCATGCAGTTTTTGCGGTACGCTTATGCCGCCTATTTAAGGAGGCCTCTATGGCACAGAACACTCCGGTTTCGATCGTTCGGAAAGCTTCGACGGTTTCCATTTTGTGGGGAGTTTTGCTGATTGTGTTCGGCATGGTCGCGGTTGGATTGCCGCTGCTTGCCGCAGTGGCAGTTAACGCGCTGGTCGCTTGGCTGATCGTTTTGGCGGGCGTCGTTCACCTGATGCTGGCCTTTCGCGCGCACGGCGCGGGCAGCCGGATCTGGAAGCTGCTGGTCGGCATCGCTTATGTGTGCTTCGGTGGGTATTTGATTGTGCATCCCGTGCTTGGGGTCGCGTCGCTTACGTTGCTGCTGGCGTCGCTGTTTCTGATTGAAGGCATCCTCGACATCGTGCTGTATGTGAAGATGCGTTCGATACGCGGGTCGATCTGGGTGCTGATCGACGGGATCGTTACGCTGCTGCTCGGAGGGCTGATTTACATGCAATGGCCATCCAGTTCGGCGTGGGCGATTGGGACTCTGGTGGGTATTAGCATGATCATCAGCGGCGCGGCGCGCGTGGCGATGTCGTTAGCAGTGCGCGGGGCTGCGGACGAAGTGGGGCGGCTGGCGGCTTAGGAAGACAGTTCTCAGTTCCAGGCTCTCAGCTCTCAGATTCTGGGCACAGGGCCCGGTTTTTTCTGAGAACGGAGAACTGGGAACTGAGAACTGAGCATGGAGTAAGACGAAATGGGAGGACTAATTCCACTCGGGGACGCTTCGCGGCGTCCTGCACGCGTCTCTCTTGTCACAATCCTCATCATCCTGACGAATGTCGTCGTTTTTATTATGGAATTGCAGGGTGGTGATGCGTTCGTGACGCAGTGGTCGGCGATTCCCGACCAGATTATTTCCGGGCATCGCTTCGTCACGGTTTTGACGGCGATGTTCATGCACGCCAGTTGGTCGCACATCATCGGCAACATGGTTTTCCTATGGGCGTTTGGCCCCGAGATGGAAGACGCGATGGGGCGCTGGCGGTATCTGGTTTTCTACCTGGTGGGCGGGATGGTGGCGATGCTGGCCCAGGTCGCAGCCAGCCCGCATTCTACCGTGCCCAACCTAGGCGCCAGCGGGGCGATTGCGGCGGTGATGGGCGGGTTTCTGGTGACGTATCCGCGCGACCGGATTCGCTCGATTCTGATCATCTTTATATTTGTGAAGGTCACATTCATTCCGGCGGCGCTGCTGATCGGCTTCTGGTTCCTCACCCAGCTTTTCAATGCCGGTCAGGTCGCGCATGCGCAGACGGGCGGAGTGGCGTATCTGGCACACGTCGGCGGGTTTATCTTTGGGGCGGCTACGGCGCGGTTGTTCGAGAGTGGGGCGCGGAGGGATGCGGTTTCCAGTATGTAGGATGGTGGACAAATAGAGTCCAACGATAAAGATAAAGTCAAAAACAAAGTCAAAGGCAACGGACAGGAGTGTCCGTTCCACACTGGCGTCGCTTCGCTTCGCCGACAGCCGAGGCGGCTGTCTCCACATGAGCCATGATAGCTTCCACAGCTATTGCTTTGTGGCGTTGTCCAGGAATGCGGCTACGTTGGCCTTTAGCTTCGATAGGTCGGCTTCGTGTAAGTACATCATGTGGCCGGCGTCGTAATACTTGAGGTTGATGTTCTTCTGCAGGTTTTCGGGCAGGCCTAAGTGTGTCATGGTGTATTCGGTGGCGAAAAACGGCGTGGCCAGGTCATAGATTCCGTTCTCGACCTCCACGTGCAGGTGGATATTGGTTACGAGGGCATCGACCAAATCCTGCTCGACGTTGGGGGCGCCGGGGAATCCTCCTCTTCTGCCTGTGCGCTTCCAATCCCACTCGGAGATATCGGCTGAGGTGTTGTAGGTGAGGTCTTTGCCGAACTTCAGCTCTTCGCGAACATAGCTGTTGAAGGCGGCGACAAACGCACCTTCGACGGCGGCGCTTTGCGGATCACCGTAAGCGTGTTCGGCGAGCAGGTCGGGTTCGGGGCCGGAGAAGCGAGCGTCATAGCGGCCGGTGGCGAGGCCGCGGGCGCGCTGGAGTTCGGCCCGGAACTGGGAGAGCTTGACTCGCAGATCGGCTTTGATTAGGTAGTCCTCGCTGAGGCCGGTGAAGCGGGAGAGCTTTTTAGCGATGTCGGCCTTTTCGGCGGCGGGGAGGTTGGCGCCTTTCATTAAGGCTCCGGCATATTCGGTGGAGGCGAACTGGCGGGCTTCGGCGAGGAGGGCGTTGAGGTCGGCGGGCTGCTCCTTCAACATCTTTTGGTAGGAGGCCGCTGCGGCGTAGCTGGGGAGATAGTAGATGTAAGGCATGTCGCTGCCGAGCGGGAAGGACAGCGTGCTGAGATCGAGGACCGAGGAGATGAGGACGATGCCGTTGAAATACATTCCGTTGTGGTTTTGAAGATAGTTGCCGAGTGCGGCGGAGCGGAATGTGCCATAACTTTCGCCGATCAGGAATTTGGGCGAGTTCCAGCGGCCGTTGCGGCTGACGTAGGTGGCGATCAGTTGGGCCAGGGACTTGACGTCCTGGTCGATTCCCCAGAAGTCTTTGTCTTTCGCTTTGCCAACGGCGCGGCTGAAGCCGGTGCCTACGGGATCGACGAAGACCAGGTCGGTTTTGTCGAGCAGGCATTCGGCATTGTCGACCAGTTTGAAGGGCGGCGGTGGAGTGGGACCGGCATCTGTGGTGACTACGCGGCGCGGACCGAATGCGCCCATGTGCAGCCAGATAGAAGAGGATCCGGGACCGCCGTTGTAGACGAAGGCGATGGGACGCTGGCTCATGTCTTTCACGTCTTTGTCAGTGCGGGTGTAGGCGATGGTGAAAATGCTGGCCGTGGGTTCGCCTTTGTCGTCTTTGATTAGCGTGGTGGAAGCGGTTGCTTTGTACGCAATGGTCTGGCCGGCGATTTTAATGCTGTGCTCGGTTACGGAGGCTTCTTCTTTGGGCTCGGCGGCGGGCTTCGATTCGGGCTTGGCGGGTTTGGCTTCTTTGTCGGCGGTTTCGGATTTTTCATCCTGGGCTGTCAGAAGGGAGAGATTAGTAAGAGCTGGAAGGAGGGTTAGTGCGATGAGGGCAGGGATGTTCTTCAGCTTTATCATTCGTTGATCGCTCCTGGGAACAGGGCACATTGTATACCTGTGGTGGTGGTGAATGCAGGTGCGCCTCGCTGCGCTCGGCTGGACCCTTCGGCTTCGCTCAGGGCAGGCTATGCGAATGCGCCCGTCCCCACACAACCCTGTCCCCACACTCGTTGAGTTGGTGGCTCCACGTCCGAAACTTCCTTTGGGTTCGTAAGTCTAATAGTGGGATGGAACACTGAGTCGGGAGGGGTTATGTCCAGAGTTTCGGTTCGGATGTTTGCGATGGTGCTAACGGTGCTCACGGCGACTTTAGCTTGCCAGGCTGGGGGCGGGGCGAGTGCGGCAGTACCTGCTCCGGCGGTGGACGATGCTAGAGCTGCGGTTTCGGGGAAGCAGACTGCTGTCGTGGCTGGAGGATGCTTTTGGGGAATCCAGGCGGTGTTTCAGCATGTGAAGGGCGTGATCTCGGCTACCTCGGGATATTCGGGTGGCAAGATGAAGAATCCCGACTATGAGACGGTTAGCAGCGGCTCGACTGGTCATGCGGAGTCGGTGCAGATTGTTTACGATCCGTCACAGGTCACTTATGGGGAGTTGCTGCGGGTGTTCTTTTCGGTGGCGCATGACCCTACGGAATTGAACCGGCAGGGTCCGGATGACGGCACGCAGTACCGGTCGGTGATTTTTTATGGCAATGACGAGCAGAAAAGGATTGCCGAGGCTTACATTGGGCAACTCGATCAGGCCAAAGTTTACCGGCACAAGATTGTGACGCAGGTGGTGGCGTTGCAGGCGTTTTATCCGGCGGAGGGTTATCACCAGAATTATGCGACGCTGCATCCGATGGATACTTACATCATGTTTAACGATGCTCCCAAGGTGGCGAATTTGAAGAAGGAATTTCCGGAGTTGTATACGGGGAAGTAGGAAGCCAGTTCTCAGGCGAAGAATTGTTGATTGTTGATTTCTGATTGTTGATTGAAGGCCTTTAAGAGTAGGGCGGTTTTCAATCAGCAATCAACAATCAGCAATCAACAATTCCTTCCGGAAACTGAGAGCGATTTGGAGGAACCATGTTTGACTTGGATCGCGGTATGGAAGAAGGGCACTCGCGGAGAGTATTTCTGGCGGGGGCGGGGGCGTTGATTGGCGGCTCGCTGCTTTGGCACTGGCGGACGCCGCGGGTGATCGCTGCCGTTAAGTCGGAGCCGGGCGAAGTGACGATTGTACAGTTTTCCGACGATGGCAAGCGGCTCGCGAAGGTGAAGATTGCGAAAGTGGTGAAGACGGAGGAGGAATGGCGGAAGCTGCTTCCTGCGGGATCATTTGAGATCACGCGTCACGCCGATACCGAGTTTGCTTACACGGGAAAATATTGGAACTTGCACGACAAGGGAATTTACCGTTGCATCTGCTGCGACAATGCGCTGTTCAGTTCAGCGACGAAGTTTGATTCGGGGACGGGCTGGCCGAGCTTTTGGGCTCCGATCGCGCAGGAAAATGTGCGGGAGATCAGCGACACCACAGTAGGTATGGAGCGGATTGCGGTTTCGTGCAAGGAGTGCGATGGGCATTTGGGGCATGTGTTTAATGATGGGCCGCATCCCACAGGGCTGCGGTATTGCATGAATTCGGCTTCGCTGCGGTTTGTTGAAGGCGGTGTAGTGCCACATGCTCCTGTGATGGTTGCCCCGGCGTCGTAAAGCTTTTAACCGCTAAGTTCGCTAAGAACGGCCGCAAAGGTCGCGAAGAAAAACACCTTTGAAATCTACAGGTCCGGCGTGTGAAAAAAATCTTGCTGATTTTTTTATTTTTCTCTTGCATAAAACTTAGAGTTATGGCATCTTGAAACATCTCATTCTTACGAAAGGACGCCCGAATTGGCAGATCATAATTACAAATCGCTAAGAAGCGGGCAACCGCGGCCAATCATCGGCCAAAGTTGCTTTAGGGCGTCATCCGAACGCGTCAGTTTGTTCCTCGGCGCCCTTTAACGCAAAGCTAAGAAAATAAAAGAGCTGGGTGGTGAAGGCAGCGGCTCCTTCTCCTTGACAACGACAGACCCGCTGTCGCTGATTCCCCCAGCTTAGAGTTGGCGCGGCTTGCGAGTTCGCCGCGCATCGGGAATCCCTTGCTTTTTTGAGGGATAAACACGGTCAGTGGTGAAAGGCTTACGGATACTTCGTTGGATGAAACGGTCTAACTTCTTCGGAAGTTAGGCTGTGAGGTTCGAATCCTCAGGGCGCAAGCCCATTCCGTGGCCGAGAGTTCCCTGACCAGCTATCAACTTGCTGTTTTACTCCGCGGAGAAATGGCCGCGGCTCGTTTTTCGGCGCAGCTTTGTGCCTGCGTCATAACCGGGCAGATGCCCTTAGATTGGAAATGCGATATGGACGTACTGGAACGCGCCTTCACACGAATGGGAGCACGAGTGAAATTTGGCGAGCTGGAACGGCCTCGGTTCCAGAGCGGGGGAACGTTTGCCACTCTGGCGCTTGATGTTCGTCAGGACACGAAGGGCGAATACTTTCTTGTCTCGCGCGATCGCGACGCTGCGCCCGAGTTGGTGGTTTTGGACGTGCAGGCTGAAGATAGCCATCTGCTGCTGTTGAGTCGCGAGAAGGGAGAGAAGCATCGCTTCCTGCTCGGTCACGACGAGCGTCATTGGTTTGTGGCGGGGATTCCGGAAGCAACGCCGGTGAGCCGGGTGCGGGATGCAAAGCTGGCTTTGAAACCCGATGCGGTGCTGGCCCGCGAAAGCGGTATGCGCCTGAAAGAGCGGGATCGGCGACGCAATGCGGCTCGCATCCGGCAGGGAGAATGGTTTTTTGTGCCGGCGGGGAATGTGGCGATTAACCCACTGCTGATCCTGCGCAATGAGCCATTGGTACGCAGCCGTGGCGGGAAACCGCACGTGTGCGAGCAACTCTACCGCTTCGGCGGGGAGACTGTGTATGTCGCCCCGGGATATCCGAACGGATTGACGGAGGACCAATATCGCGCGGTGCCCGATGAGCAGAGAAGCCGCTTGAATTGGCGGGTGATGCGCCGCAATCCCAGGGTGTGGGTCCGGGGACACGTTCGCCATCCTGACCACAAGACCGTGGTTCTGGATGGGTGGCACGAGGTTTTCGGCAACACGGAACACCTTTCGTATGCGATGCGGAACGTGGTGTTCCTGGATTAAGGAATTGAAGTTTCGCCGGTGGTGAACAAGTTCGGCCGGTGGTGAAGACATGGGTTACTTCGCCTGTTAAGCGAGAGATGCAGGTTCGACTCCTGCCGCGAGAGGAATATTCTCGCGTCGTCTAAATGGCAGGACGCTTCACGTTCCTTTGTCGCTGGTTCCCCGGCTGATTTGATTTGTTCGGAAGCCCGGCTCGAACGCCGGTTGGAAAAAGAAATTACGCTTATGAGCACGACCATTAAAATTCAGGGAGCACCGCCGCAGGACGGAGAGTCGCTGTGCCGGACTTGCCGCTATGCGCATATCCAGAGAGGATTTCGCGAGAGCGAGGAGACGGTGTTCTGCGGCTACAGCGATGCGGCGCTGCGGGCGGTGAAGTTCAAAGTGGCGGCTTGTACCGACTACACGAACCGCACGTTACCCGCTCGGTGGGAGTTGGAACAGATGGCGCTGCTGATTCATGTGGAACCGGCGCGCAAGAAAGCAGGATTCCGTAACGGCGCGAGGGCTGCCACTCGAGAGGATGGAGAATAAAGTGTCCCACGCTTGTTGGGACCGTGCCGTGAGCCAGACTGCGGCCCGATACACCTGGGCCGCCGGACCGCCGGGGGCGGCTGCCCCCACATGGGCGTTTTCGGAACTGAAGCCTAGTAAGTAATTTCGCCGGTGGTGAAGACGAGGGTTACTTCGATAATCCGAAGGTTGCGGGTTCGAATCCCGTCATGGCGCGAGTCATGTAGATCAATGGCAGATCATCGGAATGTACCGTCGTCGTATGATTCCCCGGCGATTGAAACGACAACAGATTCCTCACCGCTTCGCGGTTCGGAATGACAATAGTAAATGCGGTTCGGAATGACAGAGTGATTTTAGATGCACGCGTGAAAGGTGGCCGATTATGGCTCGACTCAACCTGCTTAACTTGAACTTTGGGGTGCGCACGCATGAGGGCGCGCCGGCTCGCAACATCTCGGCGGAACTGCAACTGCGGCGATCGGTGCTGGCTTGCTTGCTTTGGGAGAGCCAGTTCTACGAGGACGGAGTGGAGATTGCCGGGCGCATCGCGGAGCTGGTGCCTAAGGTTGCGGGCGAGAAGGTGGCTGCGCTGGCGGTGGAGGCGCGCGAGAAGATGAAGCTGCGTCACGCTCCGTTGCTGCTGGTGCGGGAGATGGCGCGTCATGCGACGCATCGCGGGTTTGTGGCCGAGACCTTGGCGCGCGTGATTCAGCGGGCTGACGAGCTGGCGGAGTTCGTGGCCATCTACTGGAAGGATGGCCGCGTGCCGTTGTCGGCACAGGTGAAGAAGGGACTGGCTGCAGCCTTTCCTAAGTTTGATGAGTATGCTCTGGCGAAGTACGACCGGGGCGGACCCATCAAGCTGCGCGATGTGCTTTTTCTGGCGCACGCCAAGCCGCGCGATGAGGCGCAGGCCGAAGTTTGGAAGCGGCTGATCGCCGGTGAGCTGACGACTCCTGATACTTGGGAGGTTGCTCTCTCGTCTGGCGCTAACAAGCGCGAGGCCTGGGAGCGGCTGCTGCGTGAGCAGAAGCTGGGAGCGCTGGCTTTGCTCCGCAACCTGCGCAACATGCGGGAGGCTGGGGCTTCGGAAGAGCTGGTGCTGGCTGCGCTGGGCTCGATGAGCACGGGGCGGGTGCTTCCGTTCCGCTTTCTGGCTGCGGCGCGTTACGCTCCGCAGTGGGAAGAGGCGCTGGAGCAGGTCATGCTGAAGTGCGTGGCGGGTCAGGAGAAGCTCGCTGGGAAGACGATTGTCCTGGTGGACGTTTCGGGCTCGATGACTGCGCCGCTTTCGCAGCGCTCCGAAATGCAGCGTACCGATGCGGCTTATGGGCTGGCGGTGTTGCTGCGCGAGATCGTGGAGAAGGTGGCGGTCTTCAGCTTCTCCGATACGCTGGTGGAGGTGCCGGCGCGGCGCGGCTTCGCCTTGCGCGATGCCATCGACGCATCGCAGCGCCACGGCAGCACGCAGCTCGGCCAGGCTGTGGAGGAGCTTAACCGCAAGCACGCGTGTGATCGACTGATCGTCATTACGGACGAGCAGGCTCACGACCGGGTGCCTGCGCCGAAGGGCAAGGGCTATGCGATCAACGTGGCCAGCTACAAGAACGGCGTGGGCTACGGCAAGTGGACGCACATCGACGGCTGGAGCGAGTCGGTGGTGGAGTACATCCGCGTGCTGGAGCAGACGGAGAGCCAGTAGCTGTCCTGTAGCTCTTACGACAAATGGAGGACGGGCCGTTGGCCCGTGCCTCCATTTTTTTGGTGCAAGGCGAGGGGTTGAGGTTTACTTGCCGTCGCCGTCTTGCTTGGCGGCGTTGGTACTTTTCAGCGTGACAGTGTCCGAAATTAGCGGACTGCTTTTCTGCTGTGTCTGTGGCTGAGGCTTGGGGGCGGCCGCTTTCACGGCCTCGTTGGCGTGGCTGGCTTGAGTACTGCTGATTGAGTTCACCATATGAAAAGCAAATCGGCTGGCGCGGGGCGGGCTTTAGGGATTTTCCTGGCACGAGGCAATCCTTGGTAATGGTTACTGGGGTTGAGGATCGCGGGAAGAGGGCTTTTTCACCACAGAGGCACAGAGACACAGAGAAGACAAAAGAGAAACAAAGCACACCATGGACAACAATCACAGATTTTCTCTGTGCCTCTGTGGTGAAAAAACTTCTCTATTCGAGGACGCTATCGTCCAGCTTTTTGCGGGACCAGTCGGCTGCGGCTTGGACGAAGGCGAGGATTACGGGATGGGGATTTTTTTCCGTGGACGATAGTTGCGGCTGAAACAGCGTCGCTATGAAGAAGCGGTGGGTGGGGGATTCGATTGCACGAATTTCATTTTCCGCGCCTCGCGCTACTACGGGGAAGCCGGCCTCCATGGTTGCCCATTCGTATTCGGGATTGACTTCGAAGTTGCAGAAGAATTCTTCGGTAACGACTTCGTGGCCTTTTCCGTAGAACGATTGCAGGTAGGAGCCGGGACGGAGGCGGATTTCGGGGACCTTGCCGAATAACTTGGGCGCATCGCCTTTGCGGCCGGTTACGGCGCAGGCTACGGGATAGATCACGATGTTTTTCGATCCGGAATTGTTTTCGGCGCTGTCGGCATCAGCGATGCCCAGGACGTTGCGGGCGAATTCGATCAGGGCGTACTGAAAGCCTCCACAGGTGCCGAGGAAAGGCCAGTCGCGGCGGCGGGCGAACTCGATGCCTTGGAGCATGCCGTCGAAACTCTTGTAGGGGCTGCCGGGCGAGGCTAATAGGCCGTCGAAGCTTTCGAGAATCTTTTCCGCGCCGGTGGTTAATGAGGGCGTGGGGATCCATTGGGATTCGAGTTTCAGTTTGAGTTTGTGGGCAGCGTGCTGGAGGGAGTCTGGGGTCGCTAGATGGGAGCGGAATTCGGGGTTGAAGTCGCCTAGGATTCCAATGCGAACGGCTTGGCTCACGGGAGCATTGTACTAGAGGTAGAGGTGCGGGTTGGTTCGGAGTTGACGAAGGCGAAGTTCGAAGCTTTCAGTGAGCGTACCGGCCAACTAATACCAGTGCATGACGTTTAGCAGGGCGTAGAGGCTCAACAGGGCTAGGGCGGGGCCGCCCCAGATCATTGGCGTGCATTTCCAGCCCAGGGAGCGGGCCAGGTCGCGCTGGCTGCGCCAGGAGATCAGGAAGGTTGGGTTGTTCTTGCCTTTCATCAGCACTACCGAAGGATGTTGGTCGAAGCTTGTGGGCGCGGCTGGTTGCTGCGGAGCCTGAGTGGTGACGCTTGAGGCGCTGCTGTGCTGGGACCCGTTTGGATCGCCTTCGGTTGCGATTGCTGAAGGCGCGACTCCGGCGGCGTCCCAAGCCGCGGGATTGGAGATTCCCGCTTTCATTAGGGCGGCGGCGATTTTCTGCTGCTGAGTCATGTCCGATGTTTTGGTCGGGCCCGAGTCAGGAGAAAGACGGACCACGCGAGTGGATGCCGTGGAGATTGCTTTGTCGTAAATCGAATCGTACTGCGGATCATGCTGAAGGCCGCCGATCAGGAGGCCGCTGAAGATGTTGTGGCCTTCTACCGTTGGCGATAGGGGGGCGCCTCGCAGGCGAAGTGCAAGGCCTCCGGTTAGCGAAATGAATTCGTTGTCGTGGATCGGCTCCGGCGTGAGTTCGAGACCGGGATTTTCGTCCAGCGTTCCGAGCACGAAGAGTGCGTTTTTTGGCTTGATGCAGAATTCTTCCACTTTGATTTTGTTGGTGGTGCTTACGCCGTAGCGCAGAAGGAAATTGCGGACGTTGTCTGGGGCTTCTTCTTTCGTGGTGAAGAGAGAATCACAGAATTGTTGCTGGAAATCACAGTGCAGGTCCAGGTCGGCGCCGCGAGGGTCAACCATTACCTTGGCGGTGTTGTCGTCCAGAAAAAAAGGCACGTGCATGCACTCGGCGGCTACCTTCACCCATTGTTTATTCTTGCCGGACTGTTTCCACTCCCAGACGAAGGTGCGGTAGCAGTAGCAGGGGCGGGCCGTGATGGGGGCGACCATGGTGTAAGGGCCGACGGCTAGGCCGCTGAGCTCAACCAATCCCATGGGAGCGCTGCGAATTTTGGAAACCGGCGTATCCAGGATGAGGTGACGGCGCTGCAGCAGGCGGAAGCCCCGGAAAAATACATAGAGACCGGCGCAGATTCCAATGGCGCAATAAAACACAAAGCCGCCTGGATTCGCAGAACGCAGTAGCAGAGTGGCTGGAATCAAGATTGGATCCGTTGGGCTGGATTCGGGCGCGCCCTGTATCGAGGCTAGCGGAGCGGGGTTGCGGCTGGCAGCAGAAAAGGGGAGATTGGGCTTACGTTGGTAATGGGCCCTTCATTTGTGCTGCCAAAATCTTTACCACGGAGGGCACGGGGTCGCACGGGGTGGATCTTTATTCGGTTGCTGCATCCAGTAGCATCTTTACGACGCTTGGTGCCGTCGTTTCAGCAGCACATAGGCTAGACTCAACGCCGCCAGGAATGTTAGTCCGCCGATGGCGTTGATGCGGGTGGCGAATAGGGTGTGGAGGACTGTGGCTGATGCCAGAACGAAGCCGATCGTCGATCCCCAGATTCCTAGCGGGGAGCGCATGGGCAGGGCGGCCAGTTGTTCGGGATTGAGTCAACGGCGGAAGCTTATGTGCGCTGCGAGGGAGACTACCCAGGAAAAGATCAGGCCAGAGAATGCCGCTCCCATGATGTAGACGAAAGCTTGTTTCGGAGCCCAGTGGTTGATGATCAGAGTGCTCACGATTCCGTAGGAAGAAACCAGCAGGGCCAGGCGCGGCGAACCTGCGGTGTTTAATTTTCCTAATATGGCCGGTGCCCATCCGGTGCGGCCCATGGAAAACAGCAGGCGCGAGGCTACGTAGAGCTTGGCGTTGGCCCCGGAAAGCGCGGCCGTGAGAACGACGAAGTTCATGAAGTAGGCGGCGGCTGGAATGTGGGCCAGGCGAAGCACGCTGACGAACGGGCTTTCGGAAACGCCGGCGCTGTTCCAGGGCATGAAGCCCGCTAGAACGGTGATGGCGCCCAGGTAGACGCCAGCCAGCAAAAGGAAGGTGAGGCGAACGGCGCGCGGGAAATCCTTTGGGGAATGCGATTCGCCGGTGGTGATGGCGATCATCTCTATGCCGCCGAACGAGTAGATGGCCCAGAAAACCGCCAGCAGAGGGGCGATTGGGCCTTTGGGAAAGAATCCTCCATGAGCCGTGAATTGCGGGGCTACACGGCCGCTGAAGAGCATGGCTGCGCCAGCTACGATGAAGGCCGCGATGGTGGCTAACTTGATCATGGAAAACCAGAACTCGAAGCGTCCGTAGGATCCGACGCTGCCCAAGTTCACGAAAAGAAGCAGAGCCGAGAAAACGATGACCCAAACTTCGCTGGGCACGGCAGGGAACCAGTAACCCATGTAGGCGGCGGAGGCGACGAGTTCGGCTCCAATGGAGAAGGAAATGGCAGCCCAGTAGGCGGCGCGGCAGAGAAACCCCAAATATTGATTGAGGTAGAGTTCGCCGTAGAGGCCGAATGATCCGGCGGCGGGGTGGATGCTGGCCAGTTCACCGAGGGCCATGGCAACGGTGTATGCGATGAAGGTCGCGATGATGTAGCTGAGAATGACGCTGGGGCCTGCGTCTTGGAGGGCTGCGGCTGAGCCAAGAAGGAGGCCGGTGCCGATGGAGCCGCCCACGGCGACCATGGTCATTTGGCCCGCGGTCAGCTGATGATGGAGACCTTGTTCGTGGACTAGATCATGGTTGGTTGGGGCCTGAGGCATTCGGGGACGATATCAAATTCGGAACTCGTTGTCCCAACGGTTTGGTTCTCGATAGCAGCTAAAACCCTTCACCACAGAGGGCACGGGGTTTCACAGGGTAGACCAATCTGGGGTGACTTTCGTAATCTTCGCCGCGTCCTTGTTCATTGCTGGGCGTATGAGTGGCTCCTAGAATCGAGGGAGCAGTCCTCTGCCCAGACCCATGCCTGAGATCACAAAACGTCTCAACCAAGCCGATGTAGCCCGGCGTGTAGAGCGCGCGGAAAAGCTCTTGCAGAAGGGAAAGGCGGGCGAGGCGTTGGAAGAATATCTGCTGGCCCTGCGTGACGATCCAGAAAACGATGCAGTGCGGCAACTGGCGGCCGATTTGTGTCTGTCGCAGAACCGCACACACGACGCCGTCAAATTACTGGGCGAGTTATTTGAGAGGCAAGTGCATGCTGGAGACGCTACACGGGCCAGCCTGACTTATAAGAAGCTCGCCCGGCATGGCAGTCCAACCTGGGAGCAAAAATTCTGCTTTGGACAGCTGCTGGAGGGGTCGAATAAGAAACTCGCTGTAGGCACTTATGAATCCGCGTTGACCGACCTGGCGAAGCTCGACAACAAGAAGGGCGCGCTGCAGGTGCTGGAGCGGGTGGTGACGCTGGAGCCGGTGCAGGCGAATTTTCTGCGGGTAGCGGAACTGTCTTCGGAATTAGGCGAGAGCAAGGCAGCGGCACAAGCATTCAAGCGGGTAGCGCAATTGGCGGCGGCGGGTGGTGGCGATCCCGCGCAGTGGTATGAACGCGCCTATCAGGAAGATTCCTCGGACGAGGAGATTACTCTCGCGTACGGGAAGAGCCTGATGGGGCAGGGACAGGTTGGAGCGGCGATTTTTGTTCTCGAGCCGCAGGTGAACGCGGGGAAAAATTCGCAGGCTCTGCGGGAGATTTATACGGACGCTCTGCTGGCGGCCGGCCGCTACGCGGAAGCGGAGCCGCTGGCGTGGCAACTGTTTGAACAAAATCCAAGCCGGATGCCGCAAGTGACGGCACTGATTGGACAGCTGGTGGATGCCGAGCAGGATGAAGCCGCGGTGTCACTGGCGCGGAGGCTGGGGCAATTCCAGGCGAAACGCGGTGAGCGGCGGCAGTTCCTCGCGGTGATGCAGGAGATCACGTCGGCGCGGCGGGCGTCGCCGGAAATGCTGGAGTTTCTCAGCGAATTGTTCAACGGTGCGAACCGGGAAGGCGACTACTGCCAGACTTTGCTGAAACTGTTCGACGTGTATTGCAGTACGGGAGAGTTCGCCAAGGCGGCGGAGTGTTTGGACCGGGCCGGGGAAGTGGATCCGTATGAGTCCGGGCACACGAAGCGGCTGGAGATGTTGAAGGGCAAAATTGATGAAGGCAAGTTTAAGGAGATCGCTTCGCGATTCGCGCCCGTGGGCAAGCCCGCGGTTGCACCCGCGCACGAGCAGGAGGCAACGCTGGGAGCTGCGACGCTGCAGGATCTGATGCTGCAGGCGGAAATCCTGGTGCAGTATGGGATGCGCAACAAAGCTGTCGAGAGGCTGCAGCGGATTCAGGAACTTTTTCCGCGCGAAGAGGAGCGCAACGAAGATTTGCAGCGGCTTTACCTCGCCGCAGGTGTGACGCCTAGCTATAGCGGATCAGCGCCGCTGGCTGTGGCTGCTTCTGCCTCGGCGCCGGCTCCGGCGCCAGCAGCCGTGGCTCCAGCGCCGACGATGGATCCGGCGGCGGAGATGCGTAACGTCACTCGTGTGGCGGAGATTACGCGCAAGCTGTATCACCAGGGAACTGCGCCGGCGGTGCTGACCACGGCGGTTAACGAAATTGGCGGACACTGGGAGGTATCGCGCTGCATCGCATTGATGCGCACGCCGGGTTCGGCGCCGACCGCGGTGCAGGAATTCTGCGGCAAAGGAGTGAAGGAAGGTAATCCCACGGCAATCAAGCTGGTGATGTGCGCGCTGCAGGATGTGGCGTTGGCTGCGTCGTCGAGTGAGCCGATTAAGATTGGCGATGCGCAGAAGGCTCCAGAATTAGAGGGCGTGAGCGAGGCTCTCGCCGAACTGGGCACGGCGGCGGTGCTGGCCTTTCCGCTGAGTAATGGCGAAGATTCGGTGGGTGTGCTGGCTTTGCTGCACAGCCAGGCGCGGGTTTGGCCTCAAACCGATTCTGTGGTGTTGAAGACGCTGGCCGATCAGATGGTGATTGCGCTGAATAATGCGGGCCTGCGGCGGCTGGTGAAGAATCTTTCGGTGACGGACGAGCGGTCGGGGTTGCTCAAGCGTGGATCTTATCTTGATCTGCTGCTGGCGGAGAGCAAGCGGGCGATGCAGAATGGCTCTGCGCTTTCCGTGCTGTTGCTGCAGTTTGGGCGAAGCGCGGCTTTGATTAAGGAATATGGAGAGGCTGCGGTGGAAGCCGCGATGGAAAAGATCGGGCAGCAGATCGGAGCGAATATCCGGACACATGATCTGGCGTTCCGTTACGACACGACGACGATCGCGATCATTCTAGGCGAGACGGCGGAGAAGGAAGGGATGATGGCGATCGAGAAATTGCGGAAGATCATCGCCGGAGTCCGGTTGCCCGCGAAAGATGCTGAGAAGGGCCATGCGATGGAATTCTCGGCTGGACTTGCCGAGGCGGTGGTGAAGGATAGCTACGATCCGGTGGACATTGTGACCGAAGTGATCAACCGTGCCGAACATGCGCTGGCGACCTCGCTGGCGCAGGGTCCGGGAAAAGTTGTAGCACTGGGCGCGGCGCTGGCCGCGGGGGCTGTGGCTTAGTCCCGAGTCCCGAGCCGCGAGTCCCGAGTACCGTAACAGCACTCCCAACAATCGTCGATTTCTTTGGCTTGTTATGAACTTCAATCGTCCAAATGCGCGCGCGTTCTGACTTTTCGTACGAACTCGTGACTCGCGGCTCGGGACTAACCGCTGTCTCGGTGGTCAAATCTGCTTCTGCGCTGCTACACTAACCAGTTTGATTATCACTTTTATTCCGCTCTGAGCGGGGTCAGTCAGGAAATCATGTTGAAACCGGGTGACATTGCTATTGTCAGTGGGGCGCGGACGCCCTTTGGCCGCTATTGCGGCAAGTTGAAAGACTTTACGGCGCAGGAGTTGGGCGCGGTTGCGGCCAAGGGTGCGATGGAGCGGGCGGGGATCGACGCCAAAGAATTCGATCACGTTGTGTTTGGTAACGCGCAGCAGACTACGGGCGACGCTTTGTACGGGGCGCGGCATGTGGGGTTGCGGGCCGGGCTGCCGATTGAGACTCCGGCGCTGACGGTGAACCGGCTGTGCGGCTCGGGGATGCAGGCGATTGTGAGCGCGGCGCAGATGATCCAGACCGACGAGGCGAAGATTGTGCTGGCGGGCGGGATGGAGGCGATGTCGCAGGCTCCGTTTGTGATTCGTGGGCGCGACGGATTTACGTTGGCTCCGGGCGGGAGGATGGAAGATTCGCTGATGGTGGCGCTGCTCGACAGCTATTGCGGGCTGTACATGGCGAACACGGCCGAGCTGTTGGGATCGGAATTTGGCATTACGCGGCAGATGCAGGATGAGCTGGCGTTGCGCTCGCAGCAGAATGCTGATGCGGCTTATAAAGAAGGGCGCATTCCGGAAGAGTTGGTGCCGGTGCCGCTGAAGAATTCGAAAGGCGAGGCTACGGGAGAGTGTCTGACGGAAGATGATCACCGGCGTCCACAGACTACGATGGAAGGGTTGGCCAAGTTGAAGGCGTCGTTCGGAAAGAATGGAACCGTGACTGCGGGCAACGCCAGCGGCATTGTCGATGGTGCTGCAGCGGTGGTCGTGATGTCGCTGGAAGAGGTTCGCAAGCGGAACATGGAACCGCTCGGCCGCATTGTGAGCTGGGGTATCGCCGGAGTTGAGCCGAAGGTGATGGGGCGTGGTCCGGTGCCGGCTACGAAGATTGCGCTGCAGAAGGCTGGGCTGTCGCTCGACTACATCGATTTGATTGAAGTGAATGAGGCATTTGCGGCGCAGTATTTGGCGGTCGAAAAAGAGTTGGGCCTCGATCGTGAGAAGGTGAATGTGAACGGCGGAGCGATTGCGCTGGGGCATCCGCTGGGGGCTACCGGGACGCGGTTGGTGATTACTTTGCTGTATGAATTGCGGCGGCGGAAGAAGAAGTATGGGCTGGCTACGGCTTGCATCGGCGGCGGGCAGGGGATTGCGATGATTGTGGAGAGCATGAACTGATTTCTTTCGCCACAGGGTTCGATTCTCAGGGCTAGCGCCGGAACCCAGGCGACTCAGTTCCGCATGTTGACTGGAACAAGATGAAGTGGCGATATAAGTCATTCGCAATCTCTTTCGCTGCGAATGCAGTGGTTGCAGCTTCCATACCGGTGCTGGCTTTCTTCACCGCATGGTTGTTGATTCCTGGAGCCTCCGTAGCATTTTGGCTCTGCAATTCGCTCGATCCGGGCTGCAAGGGCTGGTACGAGAATGCGGCCTGGATTTTCGGTTGGTCTCTGAACGTGATCTTTTGGTGGGTGGCAATCTGGATATTGGGAGTCTGCGTGCAGAGAAGGCGTAGTTAGGGACGGGCGTGATGACGCGCAGGGAAGTGCATAGATTTCTCTCGCGTCGCTCAGAATGACAAGGCTTTTTTGACGAGGGAGTGATGGAATTTAAGAAGGTTGGCGTACTCGGTTGTGGCCTGATGGGTTCCGGCATCGCTCAGGTCTGCGCTACGTCGCTTTCGAAGCGGATTCGAATAGTCATACCGGCTCTATAAGACAAGCACGTCGTCACCTCGGGCGTGAAGGGCTCGGTCGAAGGTGACGAACTTCAGGCCCGAGGCGGCTGCGAAGGCGAGAAGGTAGGCGTCGGCCCAAAGCTTGGGGGACCGGCTCGAAATCTTCGAACGCGAACGAAATTCCTTTTCGAGATGCTCGGGCTCGGGCAGGAAAGCGATGCGTGGGTCGGCCCACACGTGGTCCCACAAGGCCCAGGCTTCGGACATGGTCTTGGTTTCTTTCGCCATGACCGATTCGGTGGTGAGCAAGCGGAGGACGGTGAGCTGGGTGAAACGGCAGAAGAAGAAATGTTCCTCCGCGGCGCCTTCAAACCAGGACCGGGCCCTTTCGGAATGCATGTGCCGGCTCCAAATCAGGGCCAGCCACACGTTCGAATCAAGGAAATTCAACGTGTTCATACATTTGTTCGTTGGTGAGCTCGACCTTGGGGCCAGGGGAGACGATCAGCGGGAATTGCACTCGTTGCGGGCGTGGCCGCCTCGCTTGAAGAAGGACGCTCTGAACGCCGGCGAGAACCAGTTCGCGCACCGAGCGTCCGTTGGCGGCCGCTTGCGCCTTGAGCCTGCGGTAGAGCGGCGCGGGGATATCGACCGTGGTGCGAATGCAATCCTGCTTCATGATGACTTTACCCCAATATTTATCATAAATCATGTGTGCCATAAATATGGAACTATTTTGAGCAGCCATGGAGACGCGGAAAACGATGTGCCAGTATGATCTTCTTTTGCACGCATGAAGCTTGTAACGCCATTGTGCGCGGACAACACATTTAGGACTTGAACGAGGAGAGATGGAAATCAAGAAAGTTGGCGTACTCGGTTGCGGCTTAATGGGTTCCGGAATCGCGCAAGTCTGCGCGACCGCTGGATTCGACGTGACTATTCTCGAGGTCGAACAGAAGTTTCTCGACAAAGGGTTTGCCGGGATCGAGAAATCCCTGGCGAAGTTTGCCGAGCGGCCGGTGGAAAAGGGCGGTATCACGGCGTCGCAGAAGGATGCGATCCGGGCGCGGCTTAAGGGGACGACCAACAAGGCGGACCTGGCCGATTGCGACATTGTGATTGAGGCCATCATCGAGAATGTGGACGAGAAGAAGAAGATGTATGCGTCGATTGATAGCGTGGTGAAGAAAGACGCGATCTTCGCTTCGAATACGTCTTCGATTTCGGTGACTGAGCTTTTGACTTCGGTGAAGCGGCCGGAGCGGTTTATCGGGATGCACTTTTTTAATCCCGTGCCGCTGATGAAACTGGTGGAAGTGGTGCGGACGATTGCCACGGCCGACGATGTGTACGAGATGGCTTATGACTTCGCGAAGAAGCTGGGCAAGGTTCCGGTGAGGACTTCGGACAAGACTGGGTTCATCGTAAACCGGCTGCTGGTGCCCTACTTGCTTGACGCCATCCGGGCTTATGAAGAGGGCGTGGGATCGATTGAAGACATCGATAATGCGATGAAGCTCGGGTGCGGGTATCCGATGGGGCCGTTTACTTTGCTCGATTTCGTTGGCCTCGACACAACTTATTACATTACTCACGTGATGTTTGACGAGTTCAAGGAGCGGCGTTTCGCATCGCCTCCGCTGCTGAAGCGGCTGGTGATGGCGGGGTGGTACGGTCGCAAGAGTGGTAAAGGGTTCTACGATTATTCCGATCCGAATAATCCGAAGGCGAATAAACTGTAGTCGATGCTCGTTGGTGAAACCGGGTTGGCGCCCTGAGAAAGATGTGCCGGGAGATCCCTCGCTTCGCCTGAAGAACGGCTACGCTCGGGATGACGCAGCGGTTCAGAGATTTCAAGCCTATGTTCAAACGCAGAAAAACCGATCAGGCTCCGGGCGAAGGCGGCCCGCAGGATGTCGAACGATATCGGCGGGCATGGCACAGCTACGTGGCGCGGCGGAATCTGGTGGTGGTGCTCTTTCTCAGCTTTATATTTCTTGGTTTCATGGTTGGGAAGCTGAAGCTGGGAGAGTTGGCCGATTTCGCTATTTTGCTGGGCTGGATCGGCGTGTACCTGGCGGGAGCGTGGTGGCTTACGGAGTGGCGCTGTCCTCGATGCGGGAAGGTATTTGGGCACCGGCTGTGGACGCAGAAGTGCATCAGTTGCGATTTGAGCAAGGAGGAAGTGGCGGCGGTGGCGAAGGGGAAGTGAGCCACGGATTTGCACGGATTCACACGGATTTCAAAAACCTTCACTACGGAAAACGGTGGTTACAGAAAAATCCCGGTGGCCGCCGGCAAATTGCATAGGTTCTTCGCGTCGCTCAGAATGACAAGTCCTTTTTTCTGCACGCATTTTTGAAATCCGTGTTGATCCGTGAGAATCCGTGGCGGACTTTAATTTATGAACTTCGAAAACATACTTCTGGAAAAGAAAAACTCTATCGCTTACGTCACCGTGAACCGGCCGAAGGTTTTGAATGCGCTCAACATGGCTACCATGGAGGAGCTGCGGGCGGCGTTTCATGACATCAAGAATGATGCGTCGATTCGCGTTGTCATTATGACCGGTGCGGGCGAGAAGGCCTTTATCGCGGGCGCGGATATTGGCGAGTTGGCCAAACACGATGCGGTTACGGGCAAGGAGTATACGCATCGCGGGCAGAACGTGCTTAATCTCATCGAGAATCTGGGCAAGCCGGTGATTGCCTGCATCAACGGATTTGCGCTCGGCGGTGGATGCGAGATGGCGATGGCTTGCACGATCCGGCTGGCTAGCGAGAATGCGAAGCTCGGGCAGCCGGAGGTGAAGCTGGGGATTATTCCGGGCTATGGCGGAACGCAGCGGCTGCCGCGACTCGTGGGCAAAGGTCTGGCCATGCAGCAGTTGCTTACGGGCGAGATGATTACGGCGCAGGAAGCGCATCGCATTGGGCTGGTAAATGAAGTTACGGCGGCGGCGGAGTTGATTCCTCGAGCGGAGGCGATTGCGGCGAAGATCATCGCCAACGCTCCGCTGGCCGTGCAGTATGCGATGGAGGCCGTCAACAAGGGCATGGAGATGACTTTGAGCGAGGGATTGTATCTGGAGGCGGTGCTGTTCGCGGTGGCTTGCGCTACTGAGGATAAGAAGGAAGGGACTACGGCGTTTTTGGAGAAGCGGGCGGCACAGTTCAAAGGGAAGTAAATTCTTTGCCACGGATGTTCACGGATTCACACGGATCAAAGGCGAACCCACCACGGAGGCACTGAGTCACGGAGAAGAAAGACAGGAAAGGCTTCGCGGTTGAATCTCTTCCTAAGCCCAATCTTTCTGCGCTCGAAGGAACTCTGAGCGCTTTCGGTAAGCGCTTCGCCATTGTCGTTTCCCGATTCAATGCTTTCATTAGCGAGAGACTTTTGCTGAGCGCGATCGATGGGCTGGTGCGCTCGGGTGCCGAAAAAAAAAATGTCGATCTAGTGCGGGTGCCGGGGGCGTTTGAGATTCCGCTGGCGGCGCGAAAGCTGGCGGAGACTCACAAGTACGACGCAATCATTTGTCTCGGATGCCTGCTGCGCGGCGATACGGCGCACTACGACGTGATCGTGAATGAAGTGACGCGCGGGATTGGGCAGTCCGCGCAGGAGACCGGCGTTCCGCATGCCTTTGGCGTACTCACCTGCGAAACTCTGGAGCAGGCCATCGACCGCGCCGGGTTGAAGATGGGCAACAAGGGATTCGAGGCAGCGCTGGCGGCGGTGGAGATGGCGTCGCTGCAGACGGCTATCGGGCTTCGGGCTTCGGGCTCCGGCAAAACTTCTGCGGGTCGTCGGTTATCGCGTCGAGGGCATTCGTCATCAGCTGACGGCAAGAAGCAGGTTCCTCGCTACGCTCGGAATGACAAGCCTAAGAAGATCCAAACTGCCAAGACCAAGCGCAAATAAATCCTCTCTACAGTAAACTGGCAACTGACAACTGGAAACTGGCAACTGCCTTTATGGGTACTCGGCGCAAATCTCGGGAAATGGTTCTGCAGATGCTGTTTCAGGCCGATATGGGCAAGCAGTCGGTCGATCAGGTGCAGCGCACGTTTTGGGCGGAGCATGCTGGAACCAGCGCCGAAGTGCGCGGGTTTGCGGAAGAGTTGTTTCGGGTGGCGACCGATCGCAGCGCCGAGATCGACAAGCTCATCGAAGGCCATGCCGCGCACTGGCGCATGGAGCGCATGGCGGCGGTTGACCGCAACCTGCTGCGTGCAGGCGTGGCGGAGTTTCTGGCTTATCCCGAGACGCCCCGGGCCGTGGTGATCAATGAAGCGCTTGAGATCGCGCGCAAGTTCTCCAGTCTGGAGTCGGTGCAGTTCGTCAATGGCGTGCTGGATAGTGTGGCTAAGGATTTGGAGAAGCAAATTGGGTAATTTTGTAATTTGGTAATTTTGTAATTTTCAACTCGCGCTGCATTCGGTTTTTCAGTCGCCCTATCCCCCGCTGCTCAATTCTGAATTCTAGTTGATCAATCCTTAATTCCGATTCCTAATCCTCACGGTCTTACGGCCATTATGTTCAGCATGCAGTCAGATCCGGTGTAGCAGAAACTGTTGGGAGAGTTTGTTAGAGGGAGGAATGAAGTTTGGTACAGGTCGACACCCAGAACGGTGTTGAGCTGGTGGAGCAATTGGTCGGAGCCGGCCACATAGAGCAGAGTGCCATCGACGGTCATGCTGGCTGCAACCGGAATCGCGTTGTTGAGCAACAGGATTCTGGATGTGGATTCGGTGCTGAAGTCATAGACCAGGACGCCTTGGTCAGTGGTAACGATGTAGGCCCGGGTTGCGTCCGGCGAAAGGAAGAAGTTGATGGGATGAAACGTGCCCTGATTGATATTGATGTGGACGGGTGCAAAAGTAGTATTCGCCGTGGTCTGGGCAAGCGTGACTTTTTGCGGACAAAGAGTGGCGAATGTTGAGTCCTGGGAAGTGTTGGTGGCGATGATGTCAATGCCGGTGCCGTCGACCCCGAAGAAAAAGTCGAGACCTGTTGCCTGAAGCGGGATGGGGACGATCGCGCCGCTCAGAGTGACATTGCCCGCGGGTACCATCTTGAGGAACAACGGCGGACTGGGCAGCGAGGTCGGGTTCAAGGTCACCGCGGAGTTGTCGCAGGTATTGTAGGCGGCGAGGCTTCCGGCAGAGCTTCCGCCGGAGAGCAGAGCGAAAGAGCCAGTCGAGTTAAACACAACCGACGTGGCGGGTGTGGGCAGAGGACTCGGCTGCAGCGGCTGCAAGTACTGCAGCGTGGAGTAACTATATAAAGTTGTGCCACCGTTGGCGAGGATGAAGGCTCTCAAGCCGTCGGGCGAAAATGCGGCAGCGGTCGCACCATCAAGGTTCAGGGGAGTGGATGTGGTTGACGATGCGCCGGCGCTGACGACGTATACCTGGTTGGGGGTGGAAACTGTATCGGAGAAAATGGCTGCACTGCCGTTGTGCGAAACGGCCAGCACCTTGCCGGTTACCAAGCCCAGAGGGGTGCCGGAAGCGGGAAGGAGCGTAAACGGGTTGGAGCCATTCGTGAGGTTGGAGGGATTGATGGCGACAGAGCCGAATTCGCTGCCCATGTAGGCTTTGTCTCCCGCCGGATCGTACAGCAGAGAGTTGGGCGGCGCGGGCAGTTCGACTGGGGCGCCCGGGAGATTAGTGGCAGTTGAAACCGTGTAAAGAGCGACCGCGCACAAGATGTTGCTGTAACAGTCCTGACTGGTTGCCTGGACAGTGGTTGAACTGGTTGCGCCAGTTACCAATCCCGAGATGGCGGTGACGGGATAGACCGGTTGCGGGACGTAAGGCGGAGAAAGATTCAAAGGATTCAACGGGAAACCGACGTTACAGGTTGGCGGCGTACAAGATGCTGTGATGGAAGCCGCGCCCGGCTGCGGGGTAGTTAGCGTGCAGGTACTGCCGGCGGCACAGCCTGTCGTTGAGCTGCCCGCGGCCACCGCGGCCGGCTGGGAGGAAACCCAAGTCAGCGCGGGCTTGGGCACGATGCAGCCCTGAATGTCAACTGCGGTGGCGGCAATTGTCTCGGACGTTCCTTTTCCAACCACGAAACTTCTCTGATTCGTGTATTGGCCATTCACACTGATTTGCAGATCGATGCACTGCACCGGGCAGGTCTCGAAGTAGTAGGGCTGGCTGTAGACGCTGGAGGCTGACGCGATTACCTGGGTCTGCCCGGGTGTGGAAGGGGTTACTGTGGCTTCGTTGGTAGCGACATTGTAAGTGGAGTTGATGACCGGAGTGATCGTGCCCACGCCGGGGGTGGCTTGGGACCAAGTGAAGGGTCCGACCTGGGCGGTAATATCCACGCCCTGGCTGTAGGCGAAAGCTTGCAGAGTTTCCGTCTGGTTTTGCGAAAGGCATTTGCAGGAAGTGTTGGTGCAATTGCTGGTATTGGGAGGAACTTGGCAGACCTCCGGCAGGGCTATCTGGTTCGGGCAAGCCGCAGGGGGAGAGTTGACTGGAGGCAGGATGCTGACCTGGATGTTGTCGATGGGCGCATGAACGAAGATGAAGGTAGGTGCGCTGGTCGCCCCCAGGGCTGAGGCAGTTACCTGGACTACGCCAAAGTTACCGGGTGTGCAGATCGTGTAAGACGGGGCATTCCAATTTCCGGCGCAGGCAAAGCCATTGGGAGCGATATCGAGCACGCCAGCCGGACTTGACGGGGTAATGGCGAAGCTGAACGTTGGCCTCAGGGCTCCATTGGAGCTGTTCGCCGCACTGGCTTGGAGCGCTACCGTGGCGCCCGCTTGCATGGAATAGCTGGGGTTCGGGGTAAGGGTGATCCTCGCCGGGAAGGGCGACGCGCCGGGGGGCTTGCTGCCCCCGCAAGCCGATAACAGCAGGAATAACAAGATGGTGGCAGCTAGCGACGCCCACTCACCCAAACGCAACCGACCCATGCATCCTCTCGTCGCCTGACGGTTTTCTCCGATGGCGAGCCGCTCAATGGAATGGAACAGTTAGTGTAGAGGCTGGAGACGGATTCAGCAAGCCGGTATCCATGGGGCTGTCGTTAGCACATGGTATGTCCGGGAGAGCAAATGATCTGTCCGCCTCTTCTGGTGGTGAGGGTAGGAGACCATGCCAAGCATGGAATTCTACACGAGGGCCGCGATACCCCGAGGGCCGAATGCGGAACATCCTCGCCGTAATCAGCGTATCCTAAAGCAAGGAAGGCACGATATGTATTGCAACTCTTGCGGCAAGACCATTTCCGAGGATGTCCGTTTCTGCTCCTACTGTGGCACCGTGGTAGGAATCGCGCCCACGCCGAAGAGGCTGATGCGCTCCCGTACCGACAAAAAGATCGCCGGCGTTTGCGCCGGGCTAGCCCAGCATTTCGATCTCGATGTCTCCCTGGTGCGCATCCTCGCCATCTTTATCACGCTCGCCACCGGAGCCTGTCCTGGCGTAATCACCTACCTGCTGGCCTGGATCATCATCCCATCGGAACCGGAAATGAAGCCGGCGCTGGCAGTGCAACAGCCGGCGGCGAGCTAGGATTTTGCGCGGCTGTATGTGTTCGTTTACGTTTACTGAACCGGCGCCCACGCGCGGCATTCCGACGGGCTGACGGGAGAGTTCAAGGGCGGCCCAACCTTGTAGCGGACCACTCCGTCCGACGTCGAGCAGAAGCTTCGTGTTCCCGTGTTGCTGGTGAGCGGAGTGCCGACGACCACAAACTGCTTACACCCCGTCGCGGACACTTTGCAGTCTGCCGTAAGGCGGAAATTATATCCAGACTTGGAACACCATGCGCCTCCGGTGCAACTTGCATTGCCCAGGCTAGCGTCTATCAGACTCGCGTGCTCCGGGGAGTGAAAACTGGTTCCGCGGGGGTCGGGTCCGAGCGTTGCCAGATCAGTTGCGAATCCCTTCTCTGGATATTCGCCGAAATAGCCGACCTGCGCCACAACCACCGTGCGCACGTTGGCGACGGCGGATGATTCATTGGCCGCCATCCGCGCGCGCATCAGGTTGGGAATTGCGATTGCTGCCACCACCAGAATTGCACCCGCGTCCGCCCCTCCGCTCGTGCTGACTCCGCGGATCGCCCTTTCCTCGCCGTAAGCGCGATATACGATCGGTGCAGTTGGCGGGAACAGCCGCGAAAGCGTGTCCGCCATTTCTGGCGCCAGTCGGCGCAGATTCAAAGCGGTCAACGTGGCAGCATCCTCGTATAGCAATGCGGAAACGTCTGTCGAGTCCCCAGAAGGAAGCGATTCCCGAAACTTCGCTGACTTGGCAAACGATTCGCCGGATTTATGAAGCCGAATTCCCTCCGCCGCGGTTTCGCGGCTGGACGCAACCATCAGGTAGCCGTCAGCAAACGTATATACAATCGGTACTGGCTTCTGCGCCGAAGGAACCGTTAGGGAGTGATAAGTGATCCCCTCCTCATCGACTTGCGTCGCTGGGAAAGACATCGTGGTCAATATCTTTTCCAGGGTCTTCTGCAGATGATCCGCGTCGCTGACGCGCAGGATTACCTTCCACTCCGCTTTCGGTTCTGCGAAGCCCCTCGCCTCTACGGTGATTTCTCCGGGGAGCAGGCTGAGCAAGTCATCTCGAAGACTAATCTGCATCCCCTTTTCCATTGCAGTGACGCCAGCGAGCGCGTTGGGATTCGAAGCAGAAGCGAGATCTTTGATGTCATCGAAGATCCCTCCCAGATTCTTAAGGTGCACGCCGCTCACGATGGCCGCCTGCGGAGAGACAAAATCGAGACTGCCAAGCGGCGCGGGGGCTGCCAGCCACGAAGCAACGCCATGCCGCGGACCCACAAAACTCAATTCCATCCGGCTGCCTGACCCGCCGGTCTTGTGCTTGTACTCCCAGACGGCGTACTTCGCGTCGCTAAACCCTGTGCGCTCTAGAAGCTTTTGATTTTGCTGTGTTCCGAGCGGGATCTGGCCGATGATTGTGTGCAGATCGGCAGCTATTAGAGCTGAAGTGCCCCCTTGGTATGCCTCCGTGAGACGCTGTCCGAACGGCGTCGAGGCAAATTCCGCAGTCTTCGCATCCAAAAAGTTGTTGAACCAGCGCAACGCCTCCACGCTTTGGGTTGCTATGACAAAATCCGGCCGCACCAGCACTACCAGTTGCTGTGCCGCAGGTGCGCTCTTTGCCTGAGCCAACTCCTGTGGGTCGAGAACGCGCACCGGTAGCTGCGATTCGTCCCGGTGTTCCTTCACCATCTGCTTGAGGAAGTCCTTTAACCCCGGTTTGCGCACCTCGGCAACTACCAGCAGGCTACGACTTGCCGCGCCCGCTTCGCTAATCCGTCCCTGCATTTCGCCGGACACGACTACTTCATCGCCCAGATATTGCGAGACCTCATAGAATTTTTCCAGGAACTCCTGCAGCTTCGGGCCGGCCGAACTAAGCTGACCGTGCTGCCACCAATCCCTCAGCACAGCACTCGCCTGCAGTTCTTGCCGCAGCGTTTCCAGTGTCTGGTGAGCGGTGTCGCCGTAATTGGGAAACGCGGCATAATACGTTGTCTTGGCCGGCAAGCGCGGCAATAGACGGCTCTGCGTGCGAAGAGGCGGAAATTGAACGTTACTCTTGAGGGCTTCGACCAGGTGGGCCAACTCCGTGAGCAATCCGGGATATTTTTTCAGATCGTCGGAGAATGGCATCTCAGTCTGCGGCTTCACTGTGCTCTGCGAAGCACACGCCGTCACCAGAAGCAAAAACGAGGCCACTGCCACCGCGCAATTGACCAAGTAACGGCAACATGTTCCTTTTGCTTTTTCCACCGCTCGCCCTCCAGAATTACCTCGGATGTAATACCGCTCGTTCCCGATCTGCGATCTCTCGTTTCGAAAAACCCTACCATTGCATGGCAGAAACAACCAGCAAAAAGTCTGTGCCAGGCGGTTGCTCTAACCCCGCACCCCAAACTTAAGTAAGCAACCTCCGAGAACCGAGAACTGAGAACTGAGAACTGACCCAGCCCATTGGCATTCCCGCCCGCAACTGTTTACCATGTCACCCGATGGCTCGCGAGACCCTGGTCAACTCCCGGCAGGAAATCCTGCACACCGCCGCCCGCCTGTTCCAGCAGCGCGGTTACGACGCCACCTCGATGAACGACGTCGCCGCCGCGCTCAGGCTCAGCAAGGGCGGCCTCTATCATCACTTTCAGAGCAAAGACGAGATCCTGTTCGAGATCATGAACCACGCCATGGAGATTACTCAGGACCGCGTCCTTAATCCAGTGCGCAGCATTGCCGATCCCGAAGAGCGCCTGCGCGCCCTCATTCGCCTGCACATTGAGGTCGTGCTCAGCCCCCGCGACCGCGAAATTACCGTGATGCTGCACGAAAACCATCCCCTGCCGCCGGCTTTGCGCAAGCGCATCAACGCCCGCAAAAAAGAGTACATTCACTTCCTCGAAAAACTGATTACCGAGGTGCAAAGCCCGCCGCGGACATCTCACCCCGCCAAACACAAAGTCAGCCCGCGCGCCGCCGCCTTTGCCCTGCTCGGCATGATCAACTGGATCTATCAGTGGTACAAGCCAGAAGGCGAACTGCAGTCGGAGAACCTGATCCCCCAATTCACCGAACTCATTTTCGGGGGCATCTTCGCGTGAAAACGACCCTTGCCAGCTTGCCGGAGATCGAGGAGCAACGCGCCCAGAGTGGCAAGCCCTATCGCGAGTTTCTGCGCGTGCCAGCCATGAGCGCCGGCCTCTACGTCCTGCCCGCGGGAGCAACCGACCGGCAAAAGCCGCACCGCGAAGACGAAATCTATTACGTGGTCCGCGGACGCGCCCGTTTCAAAGCCGGTCCCGAAGACCGCGAGGTATCCGCCGGCAGCGTAATCTTCGTCGCCGCCGAAGTCGGCCATCGCTTCTACGACATCACCGAAGAACTGGTGGTCCTGGTCTTCTTCGCTCCTGCGGAAACGTAGACGGTAGCGCCGGCGTCCCGCCGGCTTGCACCCAATTCTAGTAATTGCTGCCCATCAGGGCATGAAATGACGTCAGCCAACAGCGGTGATCCTATGCGCATTCCTCCGACGCCTGAGTCTCTGCAACCTGCGAAACCGCTTCCGCAGACTTGCCCACCACGGCACGCTCTCCGCGCCTTATCAGCACAATCGCTCCCAGAATCGCGATTGAGGCCAGCACCACCCGCATGGTCAAAGGCTCGTGCGCCAGCAGCCATCCGAGAATCACCGCGACCACCGGATTCGCATAGGTGTGCGTCGCCACCAGCGCCGGAGGAACCCGCTGCAGCAACCATATGTAGGCCGTGAACGCGACGACTGATCCGAACGTGATCAGATAGCCCAACCCAAACACAGACCGCAGCGAGATGCTCGCCCAGTGTGTCTGGTGGAACTCGCCAGTAATTCCCGCCGCGATCAGCAGCATCAACGCGCCGCAGAGAGTCGGCAGCGCGGTTCGCCCCAACGCATCGGAGGGCAGCTTGAGCCGTGGCGAAACCACAACGCCTAACGACCACGACAAGGAACCCAGCAGCACCGCCAACAATCCCCACAGGCTTGAACCTTTCAGCGAAAGTTCAGCGCCCATCAGCATGGCTACACCCGCTACGCCGAGACCCAGGCCCAGCGCACTCAGCAGGCTGATCTTCTGCCGGCCCATCATCCAAGCCAATACCAGAATAAACATGGGCTCGGTCGCAATCAGCAACGCTGCCAGCCCCGATCCCACGTACTGCTCGGCCCAGTGCAGCGAGCCGTGGCCGATCAAGAAGAAGAGAGCACCGAGAGCAAATCCAGCGACCCATTGCGACCGAGTGGGGCGAAATCCACGCCACCAAGCCCAAGCCAGCAGAATGCTACCGGCAATCGAGTGCCGGATTCCTGCAGTCACCAGCGGAGGAATGGTCTCGACCGCGTACCGGATGGCGAGATACGTCGACCCCCAGATGACATAAATCGCCACGAAGGCGAGCGCCAGCCTGATGGCGTCACTCTTATCGTGCGAGTTCGCGGGTTTGGACTGAGGGACGATCACAGGTCTACCTCCAATGTGTATCATCTTGCCGCTCCGGATCATTGCCATAATCTGAGAAGGTTGGTGGGAAATCATGGAAATTGACCCCTAGAAAATGTATAACCTACAAAACTATCTTCATAGGTTAATATGATGGTAGGCGACTTCACGTAACTTGTCAATATCATTTTGATGGTTATATGATTAAGGGGTAGGATTTAACCACTTCAAGATGACCGAAACCAAACCGGCGAGAAGGCAGCCACCCAAGTTTGAATTGATCGCAGGGAATGTCTGCCTCGATTTCGTCAACACGCTCGACGATCGCCCGAGCGCACAACCCAAAGAACTGCTAAAGAACTATTACGAACTGGCGCGATTTGGAGAAGACACAGGCATCCTCACGCCGGCGCAGCTTGATTTCTTCTACGAGCGCGCCCATCTTGAGCCCGATGAAACCAAGGAAGCGATGCGCCGCGCCATTAACCTGCGCGAGTCGCTGCATGACATCTTTATGGCCGTGATCCATAAGCGAAAGGCGCCTCAGCTCGCGATGGACAGGCTCAACGCGAACCTCCACGATGCGGCGCTGCATTCGCGGCTGATACAGCACGAGGGACGTTTGGAGTGGCGCTTCGACGACATGACATCCGCCTATGACGCGATGCTGTGGCCGATCGCGCGCGCGGCCGCGGATCTGCTCGCTTCAAGCGACATGGTGCTGGTGCGCACCTGCTCATCGCCAACCTGCCAATGGCTGTTTCTCGACACCAGCAAGAATCACCACCGCCGCTGGTGCAGCATGAAGCAGTGCGGCAACCGCGCCAAAGTGCGCAGGTTCTACGCGAAGAAGAGGACTGCTTTGGTAAAGTAGGCGGATTTGAATGATGTGTATAAAGTGTGTATCATATGAAGACATGAGGCAACATGCACAGCCGGGACGTTATAAAAGAACTGAAGAAAGACGGCTGGTATGAAGTGAATCAGGTCGGGAGCCACAAGCAATTTAAACACCCTAACAAGAAGGGGAGAGTAACGGTGCCGCACCCGAACCGGGACATACCGATGGGCACTCTCAAAAGTATAGAGAAACAGGCGGGGATCAAACTGAGGTGACCGGAGCAAGGGAGCGAAATCATGGAATACATTGCCTATCTTCATAAGGATCGCGATTCCGATTATGGAGTGAGCTTTCCGGATTTTCCGGGCTGCATCACCGCCGGAAGAACCCTCGAAGAAGCTAGCCGGATGGCGGCGGAGGCGCTGGCACTCCATATTCAGGGCATGATCGAGGACGGAGATGCGGTGCCGGAGCCGTCGAAAGTCAACGATGTTGCGACGGACGCAACCCGGCGTGGTGCCATTGCCTTCCTGGTGAACGTCGAGGCTCCCGACGCAACGGTTCGGGTTAACATCACGGCACGGGAAAGTCAGATTGCAAAGATCGACGCCTTGGCGGAAGCAGCCGGCCTGACCCGCTCCGGTTATATGGTGCGCGCGGCCATTCCAGAGAAGAATCCGGTCACGCGCAAACGAAGCTCGTACCGCACTAGCAAAATGAAGTAGTCCGTGATCCTACGGTGGCTTTGAAGACAGCAGGCCCTCACCGCTTTCACCTGATTCGCAGCGACAAATGTAAAATGGAGATCACTTCGGAGGATCCCTGTGATCGCTCGTTTTCTTGCTTTCACTCTGCTGGCTGGTTTAGCGTCTGCGCAAAACGTTGTTCACTACACCGCCACCAACGCCAACGTGAAGTATCTGTTCGCAACGGCTGAGCCCGTGGCGCGTTTGAAGTCGGGCGATATTCTCGACACCAACACGCTGGACTGCTTTGGCAACGCGATCAAGAAGCCCGGCGACACGCTCAGCATGGTGAAGGGCGACAATCCGCTGACCGGGCCGTTTTTTGTCGAAGGCGCGGAGCCGGGCGACACGCTGGCCGTCAAGATTCTCGATCTGCAAGTGGATGGCGACACTGGCGTGGGCGCGTTCGCTCCCGGATTTGGCGCGCTCAATGAGACCAACTACACGCCCATGCTGCATGCGCCGTTGCCGGAAAAGATCTGGTTCTATCACATCGATCATGCCGCGAACACGGGCACGTTCAAGGCGCTCGATTCCGATTTCTCAGTCAAGATTCCTCTGCATCCTTTCTTTGGCTGCATCGGCGTCGCGCCGGCGGAAGGTGAAGCTCGCAGTTCGGTAGTTCCCGCCGAGTTCGGCGGCAACATGGATTCTCCCGAAGCCAGCGTGGGCAACACCGTCTATTTTCCGGTGAACGTGAAGGGCGGACTGTTCTACATCGGCGACGGACACGCCGCCATGGGCGATGGCGAAGTTGCCGGCACCGCCATCGAAGTTCCGTTGAAGGCGCGGGTGCAGTTGAGCGTGATCAAAGGCCGCACCATCGCCTGGCCGCAGTTTGAGAACGACAACGCCATCATGACCGTTGGCGCCTACCGTCCGCTGGATGACGCGTTGCGCATCGCCTTTACCGAACTGGTCCATTGGATTCACAAGGACTACGGCTTGTCGGAACTTGACGCTTACGAGCTGCTTTCGCAAGTAGGGAGGATTCATCTGAATGAGATGGTGGACCCGAACTATGTGGTCGTGGCTTCGATTGAGAAGAAATACTTACCGCCGAAGAAGTGATCCGGCAGTGTTACCATTTTTTGATCCCAAGCGGAGGTTTCGCCATGGCCGCGCTTCCTCACAGCCCGAATCTAACCGTCTGGCCGGAATTGCCGCTCGACGCCTGGCAAGATACCTACGCCACGCTCCACATGTGGACCCAGATTGTGGGCAAGGTGCGGCTGGCGCTCAGCCCGCGCGTCAACCACTGGTGGGAGGTTGCTCTCTATGTCAACTCGCGGGGACTGACAACTTCTGCGATCCCCTACGGAGACGGCATCTTCGAGGTTCAGTTCGATTTTATCGAGCACGAATTGATCATTCAGACTAGCTGGGGCGCGTCGAGGACAATGGAGCTTGAGCCGCGATCCGTGGCCGACTTTTATGCCGAGTTTGTGTCGGCATTGCGGTCGCTGGGGATCGAAATGAAAATCTGGACCATGCCCTGCGAGGTTCCGAACCCGGTGCGCTTCGAGAAAGACACGCAGCATGCCTCCTATGATCGCGAATATGCGCATCGCTTCTGGCAGGTGTTGATTTTGTGCGACAGCATATTCAAAGAATTTCGCGCCGCCTTCGTCGGCAAGGATAGTCCTGTGCATTTTTTCTGGGGAAGTTTTGATCTCTGCGTGACGCGCTTTTCCGGTAGGCGCGCTCCGCAACGTCCGGAAGCAGATTTTGTTACGCAGGAGGCTTATTCTCATGAGGTAATCAGCGCGGGATTCTGGCCCGGCGGGGGAGAAATCAAAGCAGCTGCCTTTTATGCCTATGCCGCGCCGGAGCCGCCGGGCTTCGCGGAACAAAAAGTGAAACCGGCGGCAGCTTTCTACCATCCGGTGATGAAGGAGTTTCTGCTGATGTACGACGATGTGCGCCGGGCGGCTTCGCCCCGCGAGGCGTTGCTCGGTTTCTTGCAAAGCACGTACGAGGCAGGAGCGAATCTGGCTAAGTGGGACCGGAAGGAACTGGAGAGAGCTTAGTACGCAGCCGACTTTGTGGAAACGCCTTGCGAGGCCGACGGCGGCGCAGAAGTGCAAGGGATCTTTCGACTGCGGTTGTGCTCCGCTTCGCGAAGCACAAACTCCGCTCAGGATGACAAGCCGCTCAAGAGTTAAGGAGAACTAGAATGGCGAAGAAATGCAAACATCTGGATCAGATCAAGATCACGACCACGGACAAACACGTCTGTCCGGAGTGCGTGAAAATGGGAGACACCTGGGTTCATCTGCGCTTGTGCATGGTGTGCGGAAACGTTGGCTGCTGCGATTCGTCGAAGAACAAACACGCGACGAAGCATTTTCATCACGCCGGGCATCCCGTGATGCGCTCGATCGAGCCGGGAGAAGACTGGATCTGGTGCTACGTCGACGAAATGATTGTGGGCGAGGTCGCGGCGTAACTATCGAAGATCAAGATTCGCAGTCGCCCGCTTCAGCGCGAGAAAACAACCCCGTGCGGCACGCCTGATCCCTTCCATCCGTGCGGCCAATCCCGGTTTGTGAAATTGAAGCCTGGTTTTCCGTCAGAATCGTGAAAGGCCTCATCCACGGAAATGGCGCCGCTTGAGGGATTGAACTTCAACAGGTAGAGCCGAGGATCGCCCGTGCCGCCCGTCGTCACTACAATGCGATTCGTTCTCGCATCCCATCCCGTCCAGTGAGGATAAAAATTGTCGTCGATCTTAACCCTCGAGACCTCCACTGGCTTTGTTCCATTTGCAATGTCTAGCACGATCACGCTGTGCAGGTACGAGACACTTTGCAGCAAATAGTGTCCGACAATGGTCGGGACGCCGCAGAACGAGGCTGGAAACGAATAAACCAAATGCGATTTAGGCTCGTCCCGGTCAACGCCGGTGATACGCTCCACTCCGCAGGCCAGTGTCTGCACATAGATGGCTCCATCGGGCCCGAGCCTCGGCTCTTCCGGGCTGATCTCGCCGTAATGGTTATCTCCCTCATCGAAGTACATCGTCTTCAACAGCTTGAGGTCCGAAAGCCGCCAGATCTGGTAGGTGAGTCCGCGGAACACATCTTCATCATCCATGGCGGAATTCGTAGAAACGACGCGGTCGAGTTCGGGCAGAACAACCAGGCTGTAGGGGGTGAGCAGTGCATCGGGAAATGCAGGATCAGCACTGCTGGCGGAGCGCATGACCTTGCCCGTGTCGTCGATTTCGACCAGGCCACCGTGCTTGCCCAGAGTTTCTGGATTCATGCTGTCGTGCGAATGTTGAAACGTCGCCAGCACGTGCCCGTTGGGAAGGCGCAGGTAAGAGTGCGGGTGCATGTAACCGGACATATCGCTGAACGAGGTTGCGATCTTGGGATGCAGCGGGTCGCGCACATCAAAAATAAAAGTGCGTCCGGCATCGTGATCGTTCGCAAAGAGCATGCCGCCGGCAGGCATGCTGTATTCCGTGTGATGCACGAGCTTGGTCTGCTGGTCGGTGGCGAGAGTAGTCACCAGGCGACCATACGACGCGGAGGAGGGGTCGGCGTCGATCACCGCGAGAAAGTCATTGCCCTTTTTCGCATGATCGCCCGCCCAGGCAAACATGTAGTGGCCCGCCACGGCAGTTGTCTCCTGGCTGGACGCGGGCGCGTTGCTGAAACAGACGGTGAGGACCACAGCAATAAGAAGGCGAGTCATTCCTAATTTCATTGTGTGGAGAGAATACCAGTTCGATCGCGAAAGAATACCAGTTCGATCGCGAATTCCCTTAAGACTTTGCTTGGGGAGCGCAGGGAAAAGAGGTGGGAAAAAATTGAAAGGGCCGTGACATTGGTTATGCTCTAGCCGCCGCCTCCTGCGAGGGAGCCAACAGCGTGGACGCATGTACCGTCACAGCCCCTTGATGCGATCACTGCTTTCACAGTCCCGAACCCCAACTGCCCCTCGCAGAGCCGTCGGTTTTTTCAGGTTCGGCTGCCCCTCGGGTTGCCCCGCTTGGCTGATCACCCAGTCTACTTCGGGTCAGCAAGTTTTATTTCGCTGTCCCTTTCAACCGTCGACGGAACTCACCTTAACAGAACGTTCACAATTGTCAACGCAAACTATTGGTGCAATGTTTTAACCTGCCCCTGTGAATAACGGATTATGCAAACTATTGCAATACCGAAGCTTATTCAGATGCGTTCTGAATTGGGACAGGTTTTACACAAAAAATTGCACAACCCGCGCGGCAACGAAAAATCCTCAGCTGTAACCAAAGATTCATCTTGACGCAGAAACATTCTCGGCGCATCTTGCTAACAGTAGAAAAGAATTCGTGATGTCAGAACTCGTGGCCTATGTGGACGGTGGTTCTCTGGGCAATCCAGGGCCATCCGGTATTGGGGTGGTTATCGACGGCTGCGAAAGCGGTCCTATCCGCATCTCGCGATGGATCGGCCACCAGGATAACAATGTTGCGGAATATGTGGCCCTGCTGGAAGCCCTGCAGTATGCGGTATCTCTGAAGGCGAAGGCGCTGCACGTTTACTCGGATTCGCAGGTGGTTGTGCGCCAGATGCGCGGCGAATACATTTGCCGCAGCTCGCGCCTCTACTCTCTGCACTGGACTTGCCGAAAGCTGGCTCGCGCCCTCAGTTTCTCCATCTCCCACGTGCCGCGTGAGAATAACGCCGAGGCGAACCAGTTGGCTAGTTCGGCGGTGCGGGAGCGGGCGGTTTAGTATTCGGCATTCAGCACACAGCATTCAGCCATTTTTGGGAACGGGCCGGGTTGGGCAATTGGCAGTTAGCGGTTAGCCCGGAGATTCCGGATGAGAGTACGGACCCCTGCCGGCCAATTGCCAAGTGCTAACTGCCAATTGCTACTGCTGAATGCTGATTGCTGAGTGCTGAATGCCCTGCTCTTGACACCATCGCCACTCCGAGCGAGACTCCAACTAACACTTCACAACGAAAGATTGCTAACCGGGCCATGGATCATCGCTCGATTCTCGACCTCAGTTCAGTTCCGTCTACAGATGCGGATATGGCGGGTGGTGGCGCCGGCCGGCCTTTGACAGCGAGCGTTTCCGCCGGAATCGCCGCGGCCAACGCCCATCTGCCGAAGACTTTGGAGGCCGAGCCGCGCTTCCCAGGAGAGGATGGCGGGCAGTCGCTCGCCAAGATGGCGCAGTGCGATCTCGATGCCGCTTTGCAATTGCTGGCAGAGCGCGCCCAATATATTACCGGAGCCACCGGGGCCGCGATTGCCTTGCGACGCGGGGAGCACAACGACATGCTTTGCCGGGCCAGCGCGGGATCGAACGCGCCGGAACTCGGCGCACTGCTCTCGATGGAATACGGGCTCTCAGGGGAAAGCGTGCGTACTCGCCAGGCGCTGCGCTGCGACGATACTGAGAGTGATCCGCGCGTGAACCGCGAAGGTTGCCGCCATTTGGGTATTGCGTCGGTGGTCGTGATGCCAGTCGTGAGCGAACAACAGGTGCTCGGCGTCTTCGAGCTTTTTTCCGGCAAGCCACGAGCCTTTCAGGAGCGCGATCTTTCCGCGTTGCAGCGCTTGAGTGAAATGGTGGAAACCGCGGTGAGGCACGCGGTGGCGGCGCAGAGTTTGCCCGAGGTCCAGGAACCAGCCGCAGGGGAAAAGCAGCCGTCCGAGGATGCGATCGCAGCCGAAGACTTGCCAGTCGAAGCGGAAGCAAACGGGGATCGGGCGACAGCGCCGCCGGGAAAGAATACTCCGCCGTCAGAACCGGAAAGCTTCGCCTCGGCACCGAGCGCACCGGAAAAGACAGAGCTGGAAAAAACGGATCCAGAAAAAACAGAGATGGAGAAGACAGAGGAGGCGACCGAGCCCGCCCTGAAGAACCCGCGTTTCTGGTCCGCTGCCATTCGGACTTCAGCAAGCGCCAATCATGTCGATGAGTCCGCAGAGTCAATCCCGGTGCCGCTGGAACTGAGAAATTTGCAGAAGTGCAAGGCCTGCGGTTTTCCGGTATCGCAGGGTCGGACCTTCTGCGTGGAATGCGAAGAGAAGCAGTGGCGCGGGCAGCCCCTGCAGCAGGCTACTGCCAGCGTCGTCGCCGCCAGCGAAGAGCCACATCCGGAAATGCAGCAGAAACCGGAAGCTGTCCGCGCAACGGATGATGCGCCGGAGATTTCGGTCCCGAAAGATTCTTCGTCATCTCAAACATCGTCTCAAACTCCGGTTCCGGCCACCGCACCGGCCAACGGCGAAGCGGCGATTGCTGCTCCCGAAGCTTCAGATTTGCCGGAAAGCTCCCCACAGACCGTCTCGAGCAATGATTCCGCCTCTGACAACTCCACTCTATTTTTGAGTTCGGCTGCGCCGTCTGAATCCTGGCTGGCGGCCAACAAGTACGTCCTCGGTGTGTTGCTCGTGGTGGCCATCGTTATCGGTGTGATCGCGTGGCTGCGCTGATTGCCAGTCGAGTCTTTTTCTTTGAATCTTTTCCGTGAACGCGGTACCCCGCAACGGATTACAATTCTTTTCCTGACAAGATTCGATTTATTTGGGAGCTTCGATCGTGACGACAAAGACGCGAGCGCTGCTGCGCTGTTGTCTGCCCCTTCTACTGTTAACGGTGCTGCCCGCTGCTCACAGCGCCGCTCAGAGAAATGAGCAGCGCACCGCCCGCTATCTGGAGTCCATACGCAAGCAGCCGCCGTTGTTACTGGCCTTTGTGCACGATCTGCCCAAGGGTGGAGATCTGCACAATCATCTGGACGGCGCGATCTATGCCGAAGACCTGATCGATTTCGCGGTGGATAGCGGCCTGTGCGTGGACCGGACATCTTCGCGGCTGATGGCTCCGCCTTGCGACTCCTCCTGCGAAAGCTATACTGCGAAGCCCGCGGCCCGCTGCAGTTACGGCGATCATGTGCTCTACAACCAGATGATCGATGCCTGGTCGATGCGCAACTGGAAGCCGGGCGACGAATCGGGCCACGATCATTTCTTTGCCGCGTTCGACAAGTTCGGGCTGGCCTCGCACACGCATGTGGCGGGGGCGATTGCTGCGGCCACGAATCGCGCGGGCATGGATCATCTGCAATACGTTGAGTTCATGCACACCGCCGATGGAGGAGCAGCGAAGCAACTGGCGGGGAAGGTGGAATGGAATCCGGATTTTGCCAAGATGCGCGACGCTCTGCTGAACGCCGGCCTGAAAGACATCGCCGCCGAGACCAGCAAGAGACTGGCCGCCGAGGATGCCAAGGCCAAAGAGATTCTCAAGTGCGGTACCGCGGACGCCGCTCCCGGATGCGACGTGACCGTGCGCTATCTTTATCAAGTATTGCGTGGTTTGCCTCATGAAATCGTGTTCACGCAAATTCTGCTGGGCTTCGAGCTGGCATCGTCCGACCCGCTATGTGTTGGGCTGAATCTGGTGATGCCCGAAGATTGGTATGTGCCGATTCACGACTTCAACGAGCACATGGCCATGCTCGATTATCTGCATGGTGTCTATCCCAAGGTGCACATCACGCTGCATGCCGGAGAGCTTGCGATGGGACTGGTGCCGCCCGAGGATCTGGCGTTTCACATCCGCGCGTCGGTCGAGCGCGGACATGCGGAGCGCATTGGCCACGGAGTTTCCGTGATGAACGAAAAAGATCCCATCGGCTTGTTGCATGAAATGGCTGAGCGCAATGTGCTGGTGGAAATCGCGCTGACCTCGAATGATCTGATTCTGGGCGTGAGCGGTGATGACCATCCGCTGCCGATCTATATGAAGTATGGTGTGCCGGTGGCGCTGGCGACTGATGACGAGGGCGTGTCACGCTCTGACATGACGTATGAATATTTGCGCGCAGTCGAGAGCTACCACTTGTCCTACGCGGATTTGAAGCGCATGGCGCGGCAGAGTTTGGAACACAGCTTCCTGCCCGGCCAAAGCCTGTGGACGGAGACTAAGCTGGTGTTTCGCAAGACGCCGGCGTGCGTGAGCGATACTGTTGGAACGGAGAAACCTTCGGCAGGTTGCGAGCAGTTCCTCGCCGCCAACGAACGCGCGCGCATGCAGTGGAAGCTGGAAAGCGAGTTTGCGAAGTTCGAGAAGAAGTATTAGCGCGGCACAGCTGGAGTGGCGCCGCCGTCCCTGCGACAAGCTCAGGGGCAGGCTCCGGGCAGACCGTGGAGCGTCTCGCCTGCCCTGCCGGCAGCGAGATTCCGGGTGGAACATCTTAGGAGACGAATGGCACGCAGAGCCCGAACCTTGATCGCCTCTCCGCTGGAATGGCAGATGACGGCGGCACCCATTCCACATCCCATCGTGCCGGTGCTGGCCGAGCGCGGCGGCACTCAATTGCGCACGCCGCTGCCGATTGTGGTGGTCGACACACGCGAGCAGATTCCGCTCTCTTTCCGGCGGTTCAAGGGCTGGTTCTCCGGCGTTGAAATGCGCGCCCTGCCGCTCGGCGATTACAGTGTCGCCGGGATGGAAAACTCCTGTGTAGTCGAGCGCAAGGATCTTTCCGACCTGGTGAGTTCGTTCACCGAGCAGCGCACCGTATTCGTCAAGCGCCTGCGGCGCATGAGCGAACTTCCTCACAGCCTGCTGGTGATCACTGCGCCTCTCAGCCAGATCAAGAGCGCTTACCCCTACGGCCGCGGCAGTCCCAACCAGGTAACGCAGTCTCTGATTGCAGTGTTGGCAGGATTGCGCCTGCCTTTTGTCTGCACCGAAACGCACGAACTGGGAGAGGAAATTGTCGCGTCCTATCTCTATCAGACCTTCTTATATGATTGGCTGGAACGCAACGGCCACGGCCGATTTCTGGTCGATGACGACTTGTAACCTTTAACCCCTGTAATCCTTAACCATGGATGATCGATTCACGCTCGCGGAAGCAGCGGCGAAGTCTGTGCTGCAACGCACTCCCTTGCGTCCGCGGATTGGCTTGGTGTTGGGCTCCGGCCTCGGCGGCTTTGCCGATTCTCTCGCCGACGCCACGTGCATTCCCTACGTTGACATTCCGGCATTCCCGAGATCGACTGCCATCGGCCACGCTGGGCAAATGGTCGTCGGCAAGGCCGGAGCCGTTCCCGTTGCCGTGATGCAAGGCCGGGTGCATCTTTATGAAGGATATTCGGCGCAGGAAGTTGCGTTTCCCATGCGAGTTTTTGGGCGCATGGGAGTTCGCGCCGTGATCCTGACCAACGCAGCGGGCGGGATCAATCTGAATTATCAGCAGGGCGCGCTGGTGCTGATCCGCGACCACATTAATCTTCAGGGAGCGAATCCGCTGCTAGGTCCGAATGACGACCGCTTCGGAGTGCGTTTTCCTGACATGACGCACGCCTACGATAAGTCTTATCGCGACCTGGCTCTGGAGGAATCGAGCAAGCTGGGAATGACGCTGCACGAGGGCGTCTACGCGGCCCTGCTCGGGCCCAATTATGAGACGCCCGCCGAAATTCGATATCTGCGCACCATCGGCGCCGACCTCGTTGGTATGTCGACGGTGCTCGAAGTAATCGCCGCGCGCCACATGGGAATCAAAGTGCTGGCGATCTCGTGCGTCACCAACATGGCGGCCGGAATTCTCGATCAGCCGCTCTCGCATCAGGAAGTGATGGAGACCGGCGAGCGCGTCAAGACCAGCTTCGAAGCGCTGCTGCGCGCCGTGCTGCCCCGAATCGCGAGCGACATCGCACCTTAGCGCAGAGTGCACCCGCGGCGATGCTTACTTTCCAGCTCGCGGTATTAACAATTCCACCGGCGGTTTCACACCGAACATCGTTGCAAAACTTCCCTGATTCACGGCCAGCGCGAAGTGTCCGCGTGAGTCGATATATAGAAGAGGCTGCCCCAGCGGCACGTCGCTGAAGGTTCGCACGAACTTGATCTTCATTTCTTTGCCGCAGAGCTTCACCGGAACTTCCTGCCCGCGCTGGTAGCCGAGTTTCAGAAAATCTTCAGCGTCGAGATTTGTTACCAGATTGCCGAACGGACCGTCGGTGGCAATCACTTCCGCTGTGACGCCGCGATCGTCGAGCCGCGCCGCCTTTAACGTCAGCCGCACCAGCGACGCGACCGGCATCTCCGGACCCGCTTTTATCCAATCGTCGCCGCGCGCGACGTGCGCTCCCGCGGGAGAAAAAATGTCGCGGCCGTGGAAAGTCGAAGACATCTTGGTGCCGATCATCCAATCCGGATTTGTGATCTCGTGCACACCCTCGATGCCATCACGCTGCTCGACCAGCGTGAGCAGGCCGTTATCGGGCAGCACGAAATACTGTCCGCGTTTCGACTTGGCGACGATGGCTTTGCGTGTGCTGCCCACCGTTGGATCGATGACGACGACGAAGACTGTGCCCGCAGGAAAGTAAGGCGTGGCCCCGTACAGAAAACGCGCGCCATCGACAATCGAAAACGGCGTCACCTCATGCGTGAGGTCGACAATGCGCACCTCCGGCATGATGGAATACATCACGCCCCGGCACAGGGCGACGGAATCGTCCACCACGCCGAAGTCGGTCATGAAAACAATGGTCTGCGGATATTTCGCAGACTGCGCGCTGGTCAGTGTGGCAGAAACGAGCAGCAGCACAATTACGAATCCAGACAGGCGGTCATGCCTGCGGCGAGATGAGGCGCTCGCGCGCACCGGGCTCTCTTTTGTTGTGATCATGGTCTGACAGAATACTGGGATCGCCGCCGAGGCGCAAATCGTGCGCTGACCTGATGGCGCTTCGGCTTCAAGAGAGAATCCGCCTCGCTTCGCTCGGCAAAACAGCCGAGAGCCTGCCCTGAGCTTGTCGAAGGGCGGCTGTCTCCACATGGCTGTTGCCGCTTCGATCTATAATGTCCTGTCAATTCATTGCCCGACCGTAAGGAGGCCTTATGCCGGAAGTTATCCCTGAGAAATATCGCGATCTGTTTCAGAAGCGCGCTTTCGCCAGCCTCGGCACGCTCATGCCCGATGGCCGCCCGCAGGTTACGCCCGTCTGGTGCGACTTCGACGGCGAACATGTCATCTTCAACTCCGCCAAGGGGCGCCAGAAGGATAAGAACGTCCGTCGCGATTCGCGCGTTGCGATGGCCATCATCGACCCGGAGAATCCCTACCGCTATCTTGAGATTCGCGGCCGCGTGGTCGAGATCACCGAAGAGGGCGCCAGCGCTCACATCGACAAGATGGCCAAGAAGTATCTTGGCGTCGACAAATATCCCTACGGCCAGCCCGGCGAAGTGCGCGTGCTTTACAAGGTGAAGCCTGAGCACACGACGGTGATGGGGTAGTGACTCGTGGCCGGGGCACTCGCGTTCGCTCTACAGCCCCCGCACCACCACATAAGTAAACACGTCCACTACTGCGGCTGAAGCCAAGCCAATGCAAAGTCTGGCCCAAACGGATCTATCGGCGCCGGTCAGGGCCCAAGACACTAGAATGATTGCCAGGCCCTCAGAGAAGGCTGCTAGACCCAGCGCTCGCAGGGCGCTCGATCCTATATCTGCTAGGTCCTTCTCGCGCCCTTTTAGACCCACAATCGCCCCGTAGGCCATTCCATGCGATATGTAGTCTACCCACGCAAATGCGCAGACGATGAGTAGCGCGCCCGCTAACGCCAAAAGCACTGTACTGTTACGTCTCTCGGAATCCATAGACAAAATGACTATCGCACCAATCATACTTCCATGACGAACAAGCGCGAAACCTCATGCCATTCGTCATGATAGAAATAGATGAATGATGATGCTTCCTGCAACAGAACTAGCAACCCCCACCGCCCCCGACATCGCTTGGGTCCGCTCGCAATTTCCATCCCTCGCCCAAACCGTCAACGGACATCCCGCCGCGTTCCTCGATGGACCCGGCGGAACGCAAGTTCCGCAGCGCGTGATTGACGGCATCTCCGATTACCTGCGCCGCGATAACGCCAACACTTGCGGCGCATACGCGACCAGCCGCCGTACCGACGCGATGCTGGCCGAGGCACGCGCCGCCATGGCTGACTTTCTCAACTGCGCTGCCAACGAAATCGTCTTCGGCCAGAACATGACGATGCTGACGTACGCCATGTCGCGCGCGATTGGCCGCGACCTTGGCCCCGGCGATGAAATCCTGGTCACGCGCCTCGATCATGACGCCAACGTCTCGCCGTGGCTTGCACTTGAAGAGAAGGGCGTGACCATTCGTTGGGCAGAAATCCACGCCGACGATTGCACCCTCGACGTCGAAGACCTGGCTACGAAGCTTAATTCCAAAACCAGACTGGTCGCCATCGGGTACGCCTCGAATGCGGTCGGAACCATCAATCCGGTGAAAGAGATCGTTCGCCTCGCGCACGGTTTCGGGGCGCTCGCCTACGTCAACGCGGTACACTACGCGCCGCACGGCCTGATCGACGTGGCTGCGCTGGATTGCGATTTCCTGGTCTGCTCCACGTACAAGTTCTATGGCCCGCACATGGGCGTGCTGTACGGCAAGCGCGAGCATCTGGCGCGGCTGCGGCCTTACAAGGTGCGTCCGCTCACCGAGGCTGTTCCTCTGCGTTGGGAGTGGGGCACGCTGAACCACGAGTGCATCGCCGGCATCACCGCGTGTGTCGATTACATCGCCGATCTCGGGCGACGCGAAAATCCCACTTCTCGCAAAAGCGGCGAGAAGTGGGGCACCCAGCCGGTTGGAGCCACGCGTCGTGCCGCCATTGTCGCGGCTTTCGAATCGATTCATCGTCATGAACATGCGCTGATGACGCGCTTGATTGCCGGGATGGCTGAGATTCCACAGCTCAGGATTTATGGCATTACCGATCCCGAGTGCTTCGCCTGGCGATGTCCTACGCTGGCTGTGCGCGTGGTTGAGCAGATTGCCGAACTCACTCCACTCGCACTTGCCACCAAGCTGGGCGATCGCGGTTTCTTCACATGGGACGGAAACTATTACGCTCTGAACCTCACCGAGCGTTTGGATGTGGAGAAGTCCGGAGGGTTTCTGCGCATTGGCCTTGTGCACTACAACACGGTTGAGGAAGTGGATCGGCTGCTTGAGGCGTTGCGGGAGATTGTTGGAGCGTAGCTGGTTCCCGTTCGTTCTCCACGAGGGAGTCGTAGCGCCGCACGCAAACAGCAGGTTCCTCGACTCCGCCCTCGCTTTCGCTCGGGCTCCGCTCGGAATGACAACCTGTGGAGGGGGCTGTACGGCACGACTGAAGTCGTGTCCTTCCCGAGCCGTGCGCAGGTCAAATCGCCAACGGTCGCAGTCTGGCTAACTGGTCCTCGCTCGGAAATTGGCGGGCACGGTAGCGAACCGGCATCAGATCTGGTTCCAGTTCCAGCAGATCGCCAACGATCGATGCGGCGGCTTCCCAGGGAACTACGAAATAATCGGGGTTCTCGACGTCGGCCATGAAGGCAATGTTTTCCGAGCGGGGCAGGGAACTGTCTATGCCTTTGGTCCACACGCAGGCGCTGTAAGCGAATCCATCTTTGCGCTCGTAGATCTTATAGCTGGCCACGAAGATGTCGATGCCTTCAATCTCGTGAATATCATTCAGAAGCTTCTGCTGCTGCGAGTAGTCAACGGCGTCACGCTGCCTTCTGATCTTCATCCACAGTTCGCGAAGAGAGTTATCTTCGGGGACGTACACGCTCCAAGTTCCATCTTCCAGCACATAAAGGTCGGGCGATAAGGGATGTCCCTGCTTGAAATGGCTTTCCAATCCACCTTTTAGAAGTGCGGCCAGCGCTGCGGAATTGTTCATGCCAGTCACCCAGAGCAGGTCTCGGTTCGGTATAAACGCAACGGGATCACCGTCTAACGACAGACGATAGATCAGCTCGGTCAACAGCATGCGCGAACTATCGTAGGAGTCTGCCCATTCGCCGCGATAGACGCCGTTTTGTCCGGCAAGACGATTGGGGTCGGTCTTCTCCCACAGATTTTCCTTTGCGGCCTTGAAGGCTTCCTCAACGCTGACAGACCACGAATCAAAACTGCTGTGCCCGATCGAGGTGATGTTGCGCTCAGTGTCATAGGCCAGGCCGACCACTAATCCGCCAGCCAGATTTTTGAGGACAACCTCCTGATCGGGATCCTCCTTGCCGCTCTTGCGGTGCATGAGCCGAACCAGGCTGTAATACGCGGCGTCGCGAATGACCGGCATGAGGCTGGGTTTCACCGTGGCAAAGTCAGCCGGAATCGAAGGAAGATCGCGGATGGAAGCTCCTGCGGTGACGAACTCTGAGACGATGGCTTGACGCTTGCTGCGAGGTGCGCTGCAGAAATTGGCGTAGACATTACTGAGAAAGAATGTGGCCCCGCCCGGCAACTTGAGAGAAAAATCGCTTTCGGAGTGATCGATCTTCTCTTTATCGATGCCGGCATCGTGCAGGGCGCGAATCATCATCTCGGCAAAGTCAGCCCGGCTGGGCTTGCCTGACAAAACTTTGTCCAAAAAATTCATGACGTTCTCCAGCTGGGGCGAGCGAAAGTGGAGAGGGAAACGCGATCCCTTCCGCATTCAAGGCGGGCAACTGCGTCGCTCGGAAACGAGAGGCGGCGGAAGCGAGAGAGGCGAAGGCTATCGCGAAGGCTTATGGCCAGCGCTTGGCGGTATCGTCCCATCCGGCGGCTCGCACCGGTTGCGCGGCCGGCACTATCGGAGGCGCCGGAATGCGGATCGGCTGCTGAGGTCCGTTCACGGCCGTGGGCAGCGCCGTCTTCGCTATGTCCGAATTCATCTCCATTCCTTCGGACAGCAGGGGAGCCACCAGCCGCAGGGCTTCCACTTCCTTCTCCAGCCGGGTCAACTCCATCTCTTTCTGCCGCAAAACCTCGTAAACATTCTTCATAGACAGGGCACCTGTAAATCAGTTGTAGGGTAGAGCCGCTTTTCTCGAACTGTAGCAGAGTTACCCGTGTTGTCAAGGAATTACGCCTTAGCAACTAAGATTCAGGTTGCATAAATGGACCAAGGCAGTGGTCAGTGTCCAGTGGTCAGTGTCCAGTAACGCTGTCGCTGGATTTCGAGATCGCTTATCCGTTGCGGATCTCCCAGGATTTTCACAGGCTCGGAAATGCCGCAGAGAATCCGCGACGCACTTTTGACGCTTGTTCTGCATCGTGAAAAGCCGTGCCCCGCCTGCCTTCTGTGCGAAACCGCTTTATCAAACTGCACAAAATCCGGTCACCCGCCTGTGGACGGCATGCACTCGATTGAAAATAAATCAGATAGAGACGCGCGGTTTTCATTGACTACAGAATTAGAAAGAGTACAACAGAACCGTTCTTTGACAGTTTCTTAAGTTTTTCCGGTTGGTGCGGCGTCCGGGGCTCAAGCCGTGTCACCCTCAGCACTGCAAAGTGAGGAGGGAAGGCAGGCAAGGGTCTATAGCAAAGCGCTGGTCGAGGAGAACGGGAAACCCAGTCGAAGGCAAGACAGAGTTCCGAGGCGTTGAGTAGGTTTGTCCGGTTGGCGGTAAGCCCGGAGCCCGAGCAAAGATCGCGCGCAGCGGCCCCGCAAGGGAAGCAGCGAGAGCAGGTCGAGCAAGGGTCTAACGCGAGCTACTGGCTGAGACGAATGGATTCAACACCACCTCGGAACTCTTTATTTTTTTCTCAGTTCTCAGTTCTCAGTTCTCAGTTCTCAGTTCTCAGTTCTCAGTTCTCAGTTCTCAGTTCTCAGTTCTCAGTTCTCAGTTCTCAGCTTCCAGCTTCGAGTTCCTCACCTTCCTGCCGATCTCGCATTCCGCTCTCGTCGAATTGAAAGAATGTGAGGGTCCGCGACAAGTCTGGGCAACCCTTGCCTACGACGAGCTTGCTTTTACTGAGAACTGAGAACTGGAATCTAGTCCTTCTTTCTGGAAACGATGACCCAGACTGTGCCGCGGCCGTCGCAGTAGCGGCAGCGTTCCTGCCCTAACAGCTTTCCGGTGCCGCGGCATTCCAGGCAGGTGGCGACGATGTGCAACTCCTGCAGGGAAGGATCGGGGAGTTTGGCCGGGTCCTTGAATAATTCGGCGTGATGGTGGTCGCGCAACCAGAAGACCAGTTTGCCTTCGAGGTCGCCGCGGTCTTTGGTGCTGAGCTGAGCGCAGCGCTGCTGCCACCAAGCGGGGACATCGGCGTAGCAGACCAATTCGCCGGCATCGAAGAGAGCGCCGGGATCGGTGCGGCGAAAGAACTTCTTGCACCAGGAGCAGGCATTGATGCCGAGCAAGCTGAAGGCGTCCTTCAGTCGCTGGAGGTCGAGTTCGTGGCGGGCAAGAACCTCTTCTGTACCTGGTTCGGGTTTGTCTGGCATCGGCTGCTGAGGGGCTTGCGAGTCTGATTCAAACGAAGAAAAAAATTGCAATACCAACTCCGTAAAATATCTGGAATCAATGGGTTACGGGGTTTTATCCCAGTTTTGATCCGGCTAAAATCTTAAAAACAAATAACTTATCCGTAAAATCTTCCAGGCAAAGGAGTTAGCTGTAATGGGTGCGGCTAAGTAGTTTAGAATCAACGACCGGCTTGCAAAATATTGCATTCATGGGACTTATATATCTTACTGCTATTTGGATGTCAAAGAGCAAGTGCTTAAGGAATAGGATCGACCTTTTCGAATACCAAGTCAAGGGAATTGTGTAGGCCAAAGTGGGACCGACGTGCGCTTCAGCCGGCGAGTCCCCCGCTCCCGCACGAATTGTGGTGGCACAGGCGACAGCAGGTTCCTCACCGGGCTTTCAGCCCGATTCGGAATGACAAAGAGCTGGGATTGCGCTTAGTCTACGTGCTCGCCTTCTTCGAACTGGCCTTCGGCGGCGGGGAGAACGTCGCGCTCGCCTGCTACCCACACGTAGAGCGTCGGCAGCAGGAAGATGCTCATTACCAGGTCGGCGATCAGGCCGCCCACGATAACTATGGCAAAGGGGCGCTGCGAGTCGGAGCCGATGGCGTGGGAGAGAGCTGCCGGAAGCAGTCCGAGAGTTGCTACCAGCATCGTCATCATAATCGGACGCAGCCGCAATACCGCGCCTTCTACTGCCGCGTCTTCGATGGGGTAGCGGCGGGCGCGGAGTTGATTGATGTATTCGAGCATGATGACTCCGGTTTGCACGGAGACGCCGAAGAGGGCGAGGAAGCCTACGCCGGAGGAGACGCTGAAATTGGTTCCGGTGATCAGAAGAGCAAAAAGACCGCCGAAGCGCGCCATGGCCACGTTGGCGAGAATCAGCAGTGCCCATTTGAAAGACTTGAACATCGTGTAAAGGATGATGAAGATGATGAAGATCGTGATCGGGAGGACGATTAGCAGGCGCTCGTCGGCGCGCTTCTGGCTCTCGTATTCTCCCGCCCAATCGATGTGATAGCCGGGCGGCAGTTTCATCTGTTCGGTGACCTTCTTCATGGCCTCTTCCACCGCGCCGCCCAGGTCACGGCCGCGCACGCTGTACTTGATGGCAACATAGCGCTGATTGCCTTCACGATAGATTTCGGAGCCGCCGTCGGCCTCGCTAATCTTGCAGAGTTGCGCGAGCGATACACGCTCTCCCGACGGCGCCAGCAGGCGAATTTTCTCGATCGCTTCCTGCGTGCTGCGGTATTGCGGCAGATAGCGCAGCGTGAGATCGTAGCGCGCTTCATCTTTCAACACTTGAGTTAGCGCATTTCCTCCGACCGCGGTCTGAATTGCGTCCTGCACGTCGGCGACGTTGATTTGGTAACGGGCGGCCGCATCGCGGTCCACGGTGACGTTTAGATTGGGCTGGCCGAGCACATGAAAGACTCCCAGGTCTTCGACTCCCTTCACTGTTCCCATGATGGTGGCGATCTGGGCGCTCATTTCTTCCAGAGTCTTCAACTTATCGCCATAGACCTTAATAGCCAGTTCGCCCTTCACTCCGCTGACCGCTTCTTCCATATTGTCTTCGATGGGCTGAGAGAATCCCCAGACCACGCCGGGGATCTTGCTGAGTTCGCGATTCATGGCGGCGATCAACTCGTCTTTGTTCTCGTGAAAAACCGAACGCCATTCTTCTTTCGGTTTCAGATCGACGAAGTATTCGGTATTGAAAAAGCTGGTTGTGTCGGTGCCGTCATCGGGACGGCCAGTTTGACTGGTGCATTGCGGGACCTCGGGGAAAGAGCAAAGGATGATGCGCGCCTGATTCATCACGCGGATACCCTCGTCGGGTCCGGCACTGGGGGCGAGCGTACCCCGCACCCAGAGCGCGCCCTCATCGAGGTGGGGCAGGAATTCGGAACCGATGACGCCGCCGAAGGCGAGGAAAAGCGTAAACAGAAAACCGACCACGCCCACTCCCAAAACTAGTCCACGGCGGCGTATAGCCCACCGGACCGCGCTGCGGTAGTGCTTGATGGAAAACTCCATCGCCGGGTTGCGCCATTCCTTCGCCCCTTTCGCGAAGGCGAAACTGGCCAGCACGGGCGCGATCAGAATCGAGAACAGCAGAGCCCCAAGCAGCGCAAAGGCCACCGTCCAGGCCATGGGATGAAAGAGCCGGCCTTCGACGCGCTGCAGGGTGAAGATGGGCAAGTAAGCGGTGATGATGATGGCGATGGCATAGAACACCGGCCGCTGCACTTCGTGCGAGGCCTCGCTGATTTTTTCGTTTGGTGTCTTGATATCCCCGTTCTTGTGGCCCAGATGGCGGACGATGTTTTCGATCATCACCACTGCGCCATCGACCACCATGCCAAAATCCAACGCGCCTAAGGACAGAAGGTTTGCAGGAATGCCCCTCAGGTCCAGACAGATCGAGGCAAACAACAGCGAAAACGGAATGGTCGCCGCCACGATGAGCGCGCCGCGGACATTGCCCAGAAATAGAAACAGGATGATCGAGACCAGGATCATTCCTTCGGTCAGGTTGTGCAGCACGGTGTGACTGGTGAAGTGAACCAGATCGCTGCGGTCGATAAAAGGAACAACTTTCACTCCCGGAGGCAAAATGTGGCTGTTCAGTTCCTCCACTTTCTTGTGGATGCCCTGCAATGCCGTGTCCGCGGCTGCGCCTTTGCGTAACAGCACGATGCCGGACACGACATCGTCGTTGTCGACGATCTTCCCGTCCTCGCGGCGGATTGCACCGTTGGGACCGTAGGGACAAGCACGGCAAGCCCGCGCAAATTGGCCGAGGCGAATCTTGGGACCTTGCGATACCACGGCAACGTCCTTTACGCGGAGAGGCGTGCCGTTCTTACTGGTGATGACCGTTTGTTCAATGTCATGGACATGGTCGACCAACCCGACCTCGCGCACGTTGATCTGCTGCGTGCCTTCCTGAATGAAGCTTCCACCTGCGTTGGTATTGTTGTTGGTGAGCTGCTGCTCGACCTGGGCAATGCTGAGACCGTAGGAGACCAGCTTGTTGGGATCGACGCGCACCTGATATTCGCGCGTGGGGCCGCCGAAGCTGGCAACGTCGACAATATCCGGTACCGCTTTGAAGTGCTTTTCAACGACCCAGTCTTCGAGGGACTTCAGTTCCATGGGGTCATAGGCGGGATTGGTGCTGTGCAGGGTGAAGAAATAAATCTGGCCGACGGGGCTCCAGTCTGTGCCCATCTGCGGCACAACATTGGGCGGTAGGGTGACCTGGCTCAGGCGCTCCAGCACGCGCTCGCGGTTCCAGTTGTTGTCCGATTCGTCGTCGAAGATGAGCTTCAGGTCGGAGAGTCCGAAGAGCGAGAACGAGCGCAGATGCACGACATGCGGGATACCGTTCATCACGACCTCGAGCGGAATGGTGACTTGCTGCTCGATCTGCTCCGCCGAAATCCCGGGCCATTGCGTGATGATCTCGACATAGTTGTCGGCTACATCGGGATAGGCCTCAATGGGCAGGCGCATGAACGACACGATGCCTGCGGCAAAAAGGATCAGCGCCAGAGCCAGAACCATCAGCCGGTTGTTCAGCGCGAAATCGACGACGCGGCGAATCATTTATCTTTCTTTCTTTAACGGCTATCTTTCTTTCTTTAACTGCGCCACCTTAACGGCGCCCATCTTCGGCGCCACTTTACTGTTCCACCGTGTTTTGCAGCGCCAACGCGTTCGAGACCACTTGATCTCCGGGCTTGAGGCCGGAGACAACTTCCTGCATGTTGCCGGGGAGCATGTTCCCCGTGACTACTTCCATGCGCTTGAAATATCCAGGCTTTGCCGGTGTGTATACCCACTCGCGATCGTGCAAGTGCAGTATGGCGGCAGCTGGAACGGCGCTGCGCGTTTCCGCCTGCTTGCCATAGAAGGTGGCGGTCACGAACATGCCCACGCGCATAAGGCCAGGGTTCGGCACTTCGAGGCGAACTTTCGCGGTGCGCAGGCTGGGATCGAGGACGGGGAGAATGTTATCGATGCGCCCTTTGAAAGTCTGATTGGGATGGGCGTTCAGGCGGATGTCGGCATACTCGCCCAGGTGTACGGCATCGAGATCGTTTTCGTAGACGTCGCAGATGATCCAGACATAAGAAAGATCGGAGATCGTGAAGGGGTTGGGGCCGGACAGGCCTTGCACTCCGGCTGCATTGGTGACTTGCTGGTCCGTAATTACTCCGGAGGTCGGCGCGACGATGTTGACGATGCCGGAAGGGTGGTCTTTATCGATACCGAGAAGCTTCAACTGTTCGACTGCGGCATTCAGGTCAGCCTTGGCATCGCCTTCGGCGTCTTCGGCCTGTTCGAGTGCGCTCTTGGCGATTGCGCCTTTTTCAAAAAGAATCTGGGAGCGCTCAAGCTGCAAACGAGCCAGACGCTCGTTGTTTTCGGCCTTGATATACGTCTGGTAAGCCGTGGAGACATCGTTGCTGCGGACTCTCAGCAACAGCTGACCTTTCTTCACCGTATCGCCGAGCCTGGCTTTAATCTCTACGACGCGCCCGGAGGCCAGCGAAATCACGGGCACAGCGCGGTTGATATCGGGCTGCACCACTCCGGTGACATTGAGAGCGGGCGCGGCTTTGTGCTCGATAGCCTTCACCAGAGGAAATTGATCCGGGTGGTCGACTTTGAAATTGTTGGCGTCCAGATCAGGCTCGACGGTGGCCGGAGGCGGCGCTTCGGCCTTGGGATCTGCCTTGCCTTCGTTGCAGCCGGCGAGAAAGACGGCAAGAGCCAGACACATTAGCGTCTCGACGAAATGTTGGAAGCATCGATGTTTCATTGAATCACCTCACGTCCCACGGCTTCGTTCAACTGCGCCGCAGCCGCCAAATAAGAGCCGACCAGGTTTACATAATTCAACTGCACGCTGCGGTAGTCCGACTGCGCGTTCAAGTAGTCGAGCAGAGACGCGCCGCCGTGCTGATAGGAAAAGAAAATCGTGTCGCGGACACGGACAGACATCTGAAGATACTTGGCCTTGTAAGGCCGCAGCAGGGTCAGATCGCTTTCGACGGTGGCGTAGCTGGAATCCACATCGCTGAATACTTGAGCTTCTGCGGCATCACGCAGTCGTTCATTGCGCGTGATATCCAGCTTCGTGCGCAGCTTCTCGCCCTGGTTGCGATCGAAAATGCGGAATGGAATGTTGACGCTGACGCCGATGGTGTTTATGCCAAATGGGTTATTGTTGGAGGAATTGTGCGTATACCATGCGCTCCAGGTGGGATCGGTCGAGCCGTTGGCAATCGCGAGCGTGTGATCGGTTTGAGCCTTGTCCACGGATTGGATGGCGGCCTTCAAGTCGGGCCGGGTGTCGAGGGCGATCTTGCGGAAATCGTCCCGCGACATGAGTTGATCGGTGAAGTCGTACGGCCCGGTCACCTCAACCTGATCGAGGGGCAGCCGGGAATTCAGCAGGGTAAGCAACTGGATCTTTGCGTCTTCCAGATTTTCCTCGGCAGTTTGCAGATCCGATTCATACTGCACGCGCTGCAGCTCCAAGCGGTCGAGATCGATCTGCGCAATGTCGCCGGCGCTGAAGCGGGTTCTGCTGATATCGAGCACGTGGTCGTAGTAGACCAGGTTATCTTTTGCCAACTGGAGCACCGCTTTTGCCTGCAGGGTTGACACGAAGGCGCTACGCAGGTTGAAGAGCAAGGTTCTTTCCAGGTCGGCGTGGCTTGACTCGGCGACGAGAGTCCCTTTCTTTGCGCTCTCCCAGCGTAACCAGCGCTTGCGCCGACGTTCCTGGAGAAAGCTAAAACCGGGAGTTTCAAAAGTTCCGGCGAACGGGCGCCACACGCCGTTCTGAGGAACGATTTGGGTGCCGTCAATGGTCAGAGATAGAGAAGGGTTCGGGCGCAAGAAGGCGGTGATCTCCTGCGCCCTTGATTCGTCCACATTCAGTTTGTCAGCCAGCAGCGTGGGATTGTTCAACTCGAAGCGGTCTTTCACCTGCTCCCACGTCCAGGCTTGAGGCGGAGACTGTGGTTTCTGCAGCGTCTGGGCTGTGGCCAGGCCCGCATTCCCCAGCGCCAGCATTAGTGAGAACCACCCGAATCTTCTAAGCATCCCTGCCAAACTCCATGCGAACTTTCCGACTTCTTGAGAGCTTCCACGTTGAGACCTGACGCGTAATGTTTTAGGCTGAGTCACGAAGCTAATTGCACTCACTTAGTATCTGGTTTCCCTCGTAAGAATTCTCTAAAGACGAGGAATAGCCGCTGCGGATTTATTGCTGCAATCCATCAGCGATACGCTAAGCCATGGCTATGAGGATGATCCGGCGAATTACGCGGGGAGGGATGGAGGCGCGCGGCCTCCGTGAAAAACGCTAGGCCTCGCCAGCAGCGACCCACAGGCGATGGAAACTTCAAGCAGGCCGGCCTCCGGTACGATCAGGCGCACCGCGCCCGCCATTATTGCTGGAGACCCTTGTAGCCGGTTGATCCAGGCTGAATGCTTATCGCTGCCGGCCTGGCGTACGGTGCGCTTGTTGACGGAAGAGTCTTCCATCTCGGCGCGCATGGCGTGCAGATCGTCCGAGGCCGAGATTACCGGAAACAGCAGAACCAGAACGCACGCCAGGGCGAGCAGGCATTGCAGCGAACTCACTCTGGATGCCAGGCGCGTGCCTGCGGCTTGCCGCCAGAGCCAGTAGGCTGGGAGAGCCAGCAGGAGCCATGCGAGATTTAGCAGCAGTTCCATTTCTTAGTTTCTGGTTTCCAGTTTCTTGTTTCCAGTCTTGGCGCAAACGCCGGTACAACGAGCAAGAGCGTCTCGACACAAACGCGTGGAGCTAGTTTTTCAGAAACCTCGAACTCAAGTCAATGTGACCACGGTACTGCTTGGTCGCGGCGGCTGAAAATAGAGGTAAGGGGCATACCTAAGGCGCTGAAGCGCGGATTTTCTTCGACGACCTAACGGCAATAAATTCGTGCCCTTCCCGAACCTACGGCCCCACCACCACTTGCAGCGCCGTTGGGGTCTTCATCTCCTGCTTGTAGATGGCGTTCCGCCTCGCAATTTCGCCATTTACGTTGACATACACCATGTAGGCTCCGTGAGGCAAGGTCTCGCCAAACGGCAACGCCATCCCAATTGTGCCTTTCTTCAAGGGAAAGTGCTGGTACCCGATCTCGGTGGCGCGTCCGTTTTCATTTACTGCTTTCACCTCGAACGTCAAATCCATGTCGTCCGCCGTGGAGTTCGATACCTCGACGCTGCCATCGATGCGATTTCCGGTGACGTGGGCTGGAACCTTCCATGTCACCGTGATGCCTTCTACAACCTTGATGACGAATCCCTTTTGCACGGCCTGCTGGGGATTGCCGCCGTCGCGCACCGAAATTACAAATTGAAAGTCGCCCGCGCGTTCCGCCTCGCCGTGAAGCGCGCCATTGTCATCAAGTTTGATGCCTGGCGGCAATGTGCCGCTCTCCACGCGCCAATGCAGTTCTGGCACAAAGTTGCCCCGGGCATGAAAAAACACACGATACGGCCCACGGGGATAGGTTCCAGGCAGCTCGGCCGGCTCAATCACCAGCCCCTCATTATCCTTATCCTTCTCCTTATCCTTATCTTGAGACGCCCTGTCCTGGGGACTCTTGTCCTGCATTGCGCCCTCGGCTAGCAGTGGATCGTCGGACCACTCGCCCGCCAGTCCAGCAGCGGCCGAGCCGGTGGCCATTACCAGCGCGCACACGGTTGCGGCGAAATATGCTGCCCGGAATCTCAGTGTCCAGGTCATTCTGTTCCGCAAGTTACGCGAGAGTGTCTCCAGCATTTTCCACCATGCTACGCGAATTCCGCGTCTGCTCCCAGAACCGAGGGTCACATCGTTTGTGCCGACTTGGATGCAGACGCCCGGAGCGGCGAGCAGGCTTCCCATAACTTCAGAATGTAAAGATATGTATGGCTTGCGCCGACCCGACATTTTTCTTCACGCTTGCGCTACTTATTTCCTTGGTTCGGGTTACAGGCAAAAGAATTCACCTGTGCTAACCTCAAAATTAACAGTGACCAGCTCCATGATTTGCTCCCCGGAGGGATTATGTCAGTTCGCAACGCACTCGCCCTGGTTCTCGCACTTTCCACGCTTGCACTTCTCGTCGGCTGCGGCAGCAGTTCGCCCAAGGCCGTAGCGCCTCCCGGCGGCGGCTTCAACGCCGGCAGCCTGAAGGGGACTTACGTCTTTTCGACGTCAGGATCTGACTCCACAACGGGAGCTTTTCTGACCGCAGTGGGCGACTTTGTGGCTAACGGCAGCAGCGGCATTACCGGAGGCACCTTTGATGTCGCCGACGCGAGTTCTGGCGTTTCTGCCGGCAACGGGATCACTGGTGGTTCCTACAGGGTCAGCGTCGATGGCCGCGGGCAGGCAACCCTTAATACCGCGAACGGTTCCATTACCCTGGATTTCGTCCTCACGACGAGTTCACACGGCCTGGTTACTGAATTCGATGGCAATGGGACCGGCAGCGGCACACTCGACTTGCAGCCCAGCGCGGTGGCGCAGACTGCCCTTACGGGACTAACCTTCAGCCTTTCAGGGGTTGGGCCAAACGCGTCGTTCGCAACCGTTGGTACTGTCGCCCTGAGTGGCACCGGAAGCGTGACGAGCGGATTGGAGGATTTCAACAACGGGGGCGCTGCCACGACAAGTCAGGCGGTCAGCACATCGTCATCTGTGACGGTGGGCACAGGCACCGCCCCGGGAACGGCGCAGCTCATCACGGCTGGTTTCGGCACGCTGGCCTTCGACGTTTTCGCGGTTGACAGCACGCACGTAAAATTGATCGAAACCGATAGCAATTTTCTCCTTTCGGGTGACGCATATACGCCGGGAACTACGTTGCCGGTTTCCGCTACCCTCGCCTTCACCATGTCGGGACTCGATACCCTCAGTTCCCCATTCCCGCTGGCTGTGGGGGGAACCTTCCCTGTGGACGCTAACAGCAATGTTCTGGGAGGAGGATTTGAGGACTACAATGATGGCGGCGCTGTGAACCAGGACACCAGCTTTGGCGGTGGATTCAGTGCCATTTCCGGCGGGCGTTCTGTGCTCACCCTTACTAGCTTCGTGAACGGCGCGGCTAATGACGTTGCCGGCACCTATACGTTTGCCGCTTATCCCTTCACCTCTAATGGCGTCGCCGGAATTCAGTTGATGGAAATTGACAGCAGCGTAGTCAATGGCGTCACTTCTGGCGCAGCCTTCGTGCAGACGAGCACCGCTCAGCCCGGGAATCAAGGCTACGGGCTGGATCTTTCCGCGATCAACATCGGCAATGGTCCCGGCAGCTTCTTCGAGGAGGACGATATCGCCGAGTTCGTATCCAGTAGCGGCGGTTTCAATGGGATAGTCGATATCAACGATGAGGGCAGCCTGTCGTTTGATCAGTCGCTGAGCGGCAGCTACCCTGCAGCCGGCTCAGCCACCACTACGGAACACGGCAACACCTTTGTGAGCTACAACTTCTACCCGGTGAACGCAACAACCTTCCTCTTGTTGGAGATTGACGGGAACCAGGTCGGGACGGGGATATTCGAGCAGCAGAACGCCTCAGGATCTCCGGGAGCGGCACAGCCGGGGATCTCTATGCTCCACACGATGGTTGTGCCACACGCAGCCATGCGGCACAAGAAGTAAGCTTCGACAGTTCACGTTAAAATGCAGGCGCGGCTCCCCAGCCGCGCCTTTTTTCACAGGATTTGTAACTGCTGGCGAACCGCAGAGTCCAAAGCCGACCAAGCCGCACTGCTGCGTGACCTTAGTTACCTTTAATGAATAACCAGCGTTCAAGCACAATCATTTTGGGCCTTGAACCGCCCGCGGAGACGAAGAGTGCTCTACCGACGCTTTTTGAGGGTTTTCATATTCGTGCTTATGGGCGCATCGCTGGCGTCGGCGCGAGACCTTGCGCTGGTGTCTAATAAATCCAATGCACTTGGCACCATCACGCTGGCCGAACTGGCGAAGGTTTGCAAAGGGCAGACCAATCGCTGGCCGGATGGCAAGCTTGTGACCTTCGTGATGCGTTTGCCGACCGCACCTGAAATGAAGATGGTGGTCGATAAGGTCTATGGCATGTCGCAAAGCGACGTCATCAACTTAATCGTGACCTCGAATCATGGGCGGGCTCATCCCGCCATTCTGGTTGTCGCCTCCGACGAAGAACTCGTGAACCAGGTGGCGTCCCTTCCCGGAGCCATCGGAGTGGTCGATGTGTATTCCATCAACAGCAGTGTCGCGGTGGTGAAGATCGCCGGCAAACTCCCGCTGGAGCCTGGGTATTTGTTGCACGGGAATTAGAAAGAGTCAGGGGTCAGGGGCCAGGGGTCAGGGGCCAGTAAAGCCGTCGCAAGTCACTGACTACTGATCCCTAGCCCCTGACCCCTGATTTTGAATATGTCTGCTTCTGGCAAGAAACTCGCTTCCGCTAAGCCGGCGACTCCGACGGGGGCGCATTCCCGGCGGTTTCCGCGTTATGCCGTCGATGCCCGCCTGCAGGTTCGAATGTTTCAGGCTGGCGAATACCGCACTTGCTGGGGACGCTCTACTGAACTTGGCCAGGATGGCATTGGCGCCACACTTACAGGCGACCTCGAATCCGGGGAAATTGTTTCCCTTGAGATTCCTCTGCCTCTCAGCCCTTATCCCTTGAAAGTGCGGGCTATTGTCCGCTACCGTCAGGGCCTGCGCTATGGGTTTGAGTTTCTCACGCTGAATGAAGCCCAGCGGGACATGATTCGCCGAGTCTGCGAAATGCTCGCGAGCAAGTCGTGAGTCTGCAGACGCACCTCAGCGGCTAGGGCCGGTCAGAAGCAAAGCCTCTTTAACGCAGCGCTGGAAGCGCTGCTCCACCCCAAAGCGCAGCGCACCACAGCATTGCTGCTCCAGCACCAAGCTTATCCCGCAGGCGCTTTATGCCGCGGGGGATCGCTCGATGGCGTGCGAGCTGAGGGGAAGGGGCAGGTTGCTGCTCCAGCAATCTGCAACGATGAGCCATGCGCCGAGGCGGCGCCAGGTTCTTAGGTACTTGCCGCGATCAGCGAAGATGCTGCCATCCGGTTGGCGGATACTGACGGTGTAGCGGCCGATCTCCATGGCGAGATCGCCAGAGGCTTCGACGCGGACAGTCTCCAGGCGCAGATCCTCGTATCCTGCGTCGCCGATCTGGCGGAGCAGACGCTCCACGGCCTTGGGCCCGTAGGCAGGGTCGTAGTGCGGCGCCATGAATGCGCCATCCTGCGCGAAGAGAGCGGAAACCTGGTCGTAGTTGCCCGTGTTGAAAGAGGTGACGAAATCCTGAGCCAGATTCCGGATCATGGACTGAACGTCCAAGACCGGACGCGAATCCGTCAAGGAACTCGAATAGGGCCGATACATCTACTACCTCCTGGGGGAAGGCCAAGAGCGGCGTCCACGGCCAGATGGACCACGCTCTCAATGCAGAGGCATTCTAGCGCAGAAGGGCCTGTGGAAGCATGAAGAATTATGAAGAGATAAAGAAATTTTTTGGCTCGCTGTGCTGGTGAAAGGGAAGAGAGTTTTCCACTTGTGCGCGGCAGCGAACCCAGGTATGTTGCGCGAATGAGCATGCATGGACCGTCGGCTGAAGGCGATCAAACCGCGGCGAAACAGGCTGAAACCGAGCCAGGGACGCGGCATCCGGAGCGATTCTGTCCGAACTGTTCGGCGGAATTGAAAGAGAGCCGGTGCAAGTTGAGCTGTCCGGCGTGCGGATTTTATTTGAGCTGCTCGGATTTTTACTGAGTGTGAAAGATTTTGCATGGGTAGGATGGCCTGACATGTCTGACGATCTCCGTCTACAATATTCACGACTTAGATTTTCGTGATTATAAAGAGGAGAGAGCGATGCAACGCAAGGCGAGCGCAGTGTGGAAGGGCGGGCTGAAGGACGGGAAGGGAACGATTTCGGCTCCCGGCGGAGTGCTGAACGAATCGCAGTATTCGTTTACTTCGCGGTTTGAGAATGGGCCGGGAACGAATCCGGAGGAGTTGATTGCGGCGGCGCATGCGGGGTGCTTTTCGATGGCGCTTTCGGCGCAACTGGGCGGAGCCAATCTGACGCCGGAGAGCATCAGGACCAGCGTGACCCTTACGATGGAGAAGCTGGATTCGGGGTGGACCATCACGTCGAGCCACATCGACGTTGTGGGAAAGGTTCCGGGAGCGGATGCAGCGGCGTTTCAGAAGTATGCGGAGGCAGCGGAAAAGGGTTGCCCGGTGTCGAAGGCGCTGAACGCGAAGATTTCGATGACGGCGAAGCTGGAGTAGGATTTGGTGGCGCTGCTGAAGTGCTTCTCACCACAGAGGCACAGAGACACAGAGAAAATCTTCATTGCGTGAGCCGCAGGTTTGACAGGCTGAGGCAGGGCTGTAAAATAGAGATGTTGATCTTCCTGACACGGCGGCCTATGGGCCGCCGCTGCCTTGCAATTCAGATTGCCATCGTGGCGGAATTGGCAGACGCGCATGGTTCAGGTCCATGTACCGGCAACGGTGTGGGGGTTCGAGTCCCTTCGATGGCACCAAAGAACATTCCTTCCTGATCGATAAGGGACGCGCGTGTCCGCCCTCATAAGATCACAGTGGCTTTCGCGGATGGGCGAAGTCTCGTACACTTTCTGCATGAAAAATTCTGTCAGTGTGACTTGGCGTGTGGGGTTCTTGCTCCTGGCGCTGTGCGGAGTGTGTGCGGCGCAGAAGCTCGCCATCACCTTTGACGATCTGCCGCTGAACGGTGAGCTGCCTCCGGGGGTTACGCGGGCGGAGACTACTAAAAATGTGTTGGCGATTTTGAAGAAGCGGCATGTGCCTCCGGTGTCTGGATTTATCAATGCGAAGAAGCTTGAGGGAAGCGCGGATGGGGCGGAGGCGTTGAAGCTTTGGGCTGCGGCGGAGCCATTCGGAAATCATACTTATGCCCACATGGACCTGGAACAGAATACGGCCGAGTCCTACGAGCGGGAAATCGAGGAAGACGAACCAGTGCTGGAGCTTTTGGGTGCGAAGGCTGATTGGCACTGGTTTCGTTATCCGTACCTGCACGAGGGAGACACGGTGGAGAAGCGGCGCGCAGTGCGGGCCTATTTGAAGGCGCACGGCTACAGGATTGCGCAGGTGACGCTGGACTGGGAAGACTACCTATGGAATTTCGCGTACGCGCGATGCGCGGCGAAGAACGATACGAAAGCGATTGAGTGGCTGCAGTCGAGCTACCTGAGCACGGCCTCGGAATATATCGACTTGGGCCGGGCGCAGGCAAAGCTGATTTACGGCCACGAGATCAACTACGTGCTGCTTTCTGCACCTGGGAGCCTTCAGCAGCACGATTCTGCCGGAGGCGCTCGATCTTCTGAAGAAAAAAGGATTCAAGCTAGTGACGCTGGAAGAAGCGGAGAGCGATGCGGCGTATGAGGGCGATCCGGATGTGGGGCTGCGCGATGCGGGGACGATGCTGGACCAGTGGATGCAGGTGAAGCAGATCAAGTATCCGGCACACGCGGAAAAGCCTTACAAAGAGATTGAAGCCGTCTGCCGGTGATATGCTGAGTCAGAATCCTACCGTCGATTTGTTGATGAAGAAAAGTCGACCTACCACGTTGGCGCGCATAGCCCGTCCCCACCTCAGGCCGTGTTATTCCTCGTGGTCCAAGGGTTTGCCGTCCGGGCCTACCTGGACTTCCGATCGCTTACCCCCCGTCATTACCTTGGCTTCGTAGGCCACCAGTTTGTCGTGCTTGGTGATGGACTCCACTTTGCCGACCCTGCCACTGCCGGCTTTGGTCTGCAGTCCACTCTGCACGGCGGCGGGCAGAGAACCGAATTCGACTTGCTCTTCGATTTCGACGACAGCGCCGGTCGGGTCGATGAGAAGGTCTTTGCTGTGACCGTTCACAGTTAGTTCGGCCTCGTAGTACGTCTTGCCGTTTTCCTTTTCCTCGTTGAAGCCGCGAATGGTTGCGCCCTGAGTGTTGGCGGCGACGGTTTTTTCCACGGCGGCTGGCAGGTCAGAACGATTGAGCTTCTTCTCGTGTTCCTGAGCTGGCAGCGGAACGGCACAGAGAGAGGCGGCAATCACGGTGAGTGCAATGGTTCGTGGGTTTCTCATGATGTCCCCGGTTGAAGTCGACGAAGCGCGCGGTTGCTGAGAATGAGAGTATATACGGAAATGGGAGAACCTGGAGGGGAATCGATCGTCCGGAATACGGCTGGTCTCGATTTGCGCGATGCTCGTTCCCGTATAATTCAGGCACTCGTTATGCCTGTTTCTCTCGATCAGATTGTTCGCTCCACGCGCAGAAAAGTGAATGAAGCGAAGAGCGTTGCCGATTTGGGGGAGTTGGAGCGTCGGGCGGAACAGCACACACCGCGCGGGTTCCGGCGGGCTCTCGAGGAGAAGAGCAGAGTCGGGATCGCGGTGATTGCGGAATTGAAGAAGGCGTCGCCGTCGAAGGGATTAATTCGGGCGGAATTCTGTGTGGAAGAATTGGCCCGGGAACTGGAGGCGGCGGGAGCGGCGGCGCTTTCGGTGCTGACCGATGAGGAGTTCTTTCAAGGATCGCTAGAGAATCTGCAGAAGGCTTCGGCGGCGGTAAAGGCGCCGTGTCTGCGCAAGGATTTTATTTTGGATGATTTTCAGTTGCTCGAGGCGCGGGCGAATTCGGCGGATGCGGTGTTGCTGATTGTGGCGGCTTTATCGCAGATAGAATTGACGAAGCTGGCTGCGGGTGCGCGCGCGCGTGGGCTCGACGTTTTGTGCGAAGTGCATGATGAAGAAGAATTGCAGCGAGCTTTGGATGCGGGATGCGATTTGATTGGCGTAAACACGCGCGATCTCCGGACGTTTAAGGTGGATGCGGAGACGGCGTTCCGGATCGCAGAGCGGCTTCCGAAGAATATCGTGAAGGTCGCGGAGAGCGGGATTCGGACGAGCGAAGACATTGCACGGCTGCGGGCGGCGGGGTATCAGGCATTCTTGATCGGGGAGTCGCTGATGCGAGCGGAGCGCCCGGGTGAGGCGCTGCGGCAGTTAGTTGCGAGTACCGAGTACCGAGTACCGAGTGGGCGGTGAGACGCTTTTACAACTAGCCGACAAATGTTTTTATGACTTGGGTGAAGATTTGTGGGATGACGAACTTGGAGGATGCGCTGACCGCGGTCGACGCCGGGGCGGATGCGGTTGGGTTTGTGTTTTATGAGAAGAGTCCGCGGAATATTGGCGTCGAGGCGGCGCGGGCGATTGTTGAGAAACTGCCGGAAGGCGTGGAGAAGGTGGGAGTGTTTGTCGACGAGGCTGTCAGTCGGGCCGATGAGGTTCTGCAACAATCCGGGTTGACCACCGCGCAGGTTTATTCGAAATCGATGGATGAATGGCTGACTTGGTATCGGGACAGCGAGCGAAAGCTAATGTTGGCGATCTCAGGAGAAGTAGTCAAGGGCGAGTTCCTCGTGTCTTTCGGTACGGCGGAGAAGCGGCTCTCTGCGATTGTGGTTGATTCGGGGTCGGGAGACCGCCCCGGTGGCACCGGAGAACGCTTCGACTGGGATGGCGCAATGATCGGAATCTGGGCCCTGGGGACGAATGTTCCCGTTGTGGTAGCCGGCGGCTTAACGCCAGAGAATGTGGTCGAGGCTATTAAGAAATTGAGGCCTTGGGGAGTAGATGTAGCTTCGGGCGTCGAAGCTCGACCGGGGAAGAAAGATCCGGAGAAGGTGCGGGCGTTTGTGAAAGCCGTGCGCGACGCGGATCGGAAGATCGGGTAGAAATGGCTACAGTTCCTCGAACTGCGAAGGTCAAAATCCCCGCCCCTTCGACAAGCTCAGGGCAGGCTCTCTCGCAAAGAACGCGAGAAGGACGGGGCACCCGGCGCGTTACTGTTCCCGTGAATGTGCCTGGGCGGTTTGGGGATTTCGGCGGGCGGTATGTGCCGGAGACTTTGATGGCGGCGCTCGATGAACTCGAGCGCGAGTATGAGAAGGCGAAACGCGATCCGAAATTTCAGCAGCGGTTGAACCAGTTGCTGCGGAGTTATGCGGGGCGTCCTACGGCGCTTTCGTTTGCGCAGCAGCTTACGCAGAAATTGGGCGGAGCGAAGATTTATTTGAAGCGGGAAGATTTGCTGCACACCGGCGCGCACAAGATCAACAACTGTTTGGGACAGGCGCTGCTGGTCGAGCGCATGGGCAAGCGGCGCGTAATCGCTGAAACTGGGGCGGGGCAGCACGGCGTCGCTACCGCGACCGTTTGCGCGCTGCTGGGTTTTGAGTGCGTCGTGTATATGGGAACCGAGGACATGCGGCGGCAGGAGTTGAACGTGTTCCGCATGCGGTTGCTGGGGGCCGAAGTGCGCGGGGTGGACGCGGGGTCGCGAACGTTGAAGGATGCGATCAACGAGGCGATGCGCGACTGGGTTACGAATGTGCGGACCACCCATTATTTGTTGGGAAGTGTGCTGGGGGCGCATCCGTATCCTTCGATGGTGCGGGATTTTCATCGCGTGATTGGGCGGGAGGCGCGGGCGCAGATTCTGAAGGCCGAAGGGAAACTTCCGGCGGCGGTGATTGCTTGCGTAGGTGGCGGGTCGAATGCGATCGGGATTTTTTACGAATTTATAAAAGATCAGAAGGTTCGTCTGATTGGCGTGGAGGCGGGCGGCCGCGGAGAAGCGCTGGGCGAACATGCGGCGCGGTTTCGCGGAGGGTCGCCGGGGGTTTTGCAGGGGACTTACTCGTACGTGTTGCAGGATTCGGCCGGGCAGATTGCGAACACTCATTCGGTTTCGGCAGGGCTGGATTATCCCTCGATTGGGCCGGAGCATGCGGCGCTGAGAGATTCCGGTCGGGCGGAGTATGTTTCCGCGTCCGATGCGGAGGCGCTGGAGGCTACGACTTTGCTGGCGCGGACGGAGGGAATTATTCCGGCGCTGGAGTCGGCGCATGCAGTGGCGGAGGTGATTAAGCGTGCACCTAAGATGAAGAGATCCGATGTGGTGATTGTGAATATCTCCGGGCGCGGGGATAAGGATATTGGGATTTTGCGCGAAGCGCTTTCGCTGGAATGAACGTCAAAGTCTTCAACACAGGGGTCACAGAGGTTCACAGGGTAAATCATTCGGATTATGCCGCTTTCTTTTTATAAAAGGCCGGCGCTGATCGCGTATGTCACTTGCGGGGATCCGGACCTTGCGACTACGCGGGCTGTGGTGTTGGCTGCGATTGAGGCAGGCGCAGATGTGATTGAACTGGGCGTGCCGTTCAGCGATCCGGTGGCGGATGGTCCGGTGATTCAGCGGGCCAGCGAGCGGGCATTGAAACATGGGACTTGCCTGGCGCAGGTGTTGATGCTGGCGGCGGAGGTGCGGCAGCATGCGCAGTCCACGGGGCTGGTTGTGTTTTCCTATTTGAATCCAATCTTGCGCATGGGGATGGGGAAGTTCTGCATGGTGGCGCGGCATGCGGGAGTGGATGGTGTTCTGGTAACGGATCTGCCGGTGGAAGAGGCTGACGAATATTTGCGAGCGATGCAGACGAATGATCTCTCGCCGGTATTTCTGGCGGCGCCGACCAGTCCGGATGCGCGCTTGAAGCGGATTGCCGCGGCGTCGCGCGGATTCGTGTATGCGGTGTCGCGGACGGGAGTGACGGGAGCGCGGCAGCAGTTGGCGGACGATGCCGAGAAACTGGTGCGGAGGTTGCGCCGCGTCACCAAGTTGCCGATCGCAGTTGGCTTTGGGATTTCGAATGCGGAGCAGTTTGCGGAAGTCGGCAGGTTTGCGGATGCGGTGGTAGTGGGAAGCGCGATTGTGGAGACGATCGAGCGGAATCCGGGACGGGAGGCGGCGGCCGTAGGCGAATTTGTAAGCAAGCTGTCAGCCGTCAGCCATCAGCCGTCAGGCAGGGCGTCGTGATCCGCGCACACGGGGCCACTGTGCGTGCGAGTGATTGCAAACTGTCACGCGTAAGACGGGTGCGAATTTGCTGATGGCTGATAGCTGAAGGCTGAGGGCTGGTTTTCATGGATATTGCGGATTGGCGGAAGAAGATCGACGAGCTTGACCGGCGGTTGGTGGAGTTGCTGAGCGAGCGGGCGCGGGCGGCGGTGGAGATTGGACGCCTGAAGCGGGATACGAACCTGCCGATTTATGAGCCAGACCGGGAGCGGATTGTGTTTGAGAATGTGCGGGAGATGAACCGGGGTCCATTGCCGGGCCGGGATCTGGTACGCATTTTCGAGCGGATCATGGATGTGATGCGAAATATTCAGAAGGCAGGCATTGGAGAAAAGGCGGGCGCGGCTAAAGCGGAAACGGAGTTGGATTCGGAAGTGAATGATTAAAGCCGCTTTGAGCTTCGGGCTACGAGCGAGCCGCGTGTCAATACTAGCTTGCTCGAAGCTCGCGGCTCGAAGCTCGGAGCCAACGGGACTCTTATGATCGTCGCAATGCAGGAAATAGCCGATGAGGGGCAGATTCAGCAGGTGATTGAGCACCTGGTGAAGATGGGGTTCGAGGTGCACCGGTTGACCGGGGCCCGGCAGACGGTGCTGGGCGCGGTGGGAGCGGGGATCGATTTTGATATCCGCAATTTGGAGTTGCTGCCGGGGGTGCAGGAAGTCCATCGCATCAGTTCGCCTTACAAGCTGGCGGGGAAAGGTTTTCGTCCCGAAGGTACGGTCGTCAAGTTGGCCAACGGCGTGAGCATTGGGGGGAATGAAGTGGTGGTGATGGCGGGCCCGTGTTCGGTGGAGACGCGGGAACAGCTTCTTGCTGCAGCCGAGGCTGTGGCGAAGGCCGGGGCGCGAGGGCTGCGCGGCGGAGCATTCAAGCCGCGGAGTTCTCCTTATTCTTTTCAAGGGCACGGAGAAGATGCGTTGAAATTGCTGCGCGAAGCGGGAGAGAAGTTCGAGCTGCTGGTGATCAGCGAGGTGATGGAGATCTCGCAGATCGCGATGATGCTTCCGTATGTGGACATTCTGCAGGTGGGGGCGCGCAACATGCAGAACTTCAATCTGCTGCGTGAACTTGGTAAAGCGCGCAAGCCGGTGCTGCTGAAGCGCGGGATTGCAGCGACTCTGGAGGAACTTCTGCTCTCGGCGGAATACATTATGGCGGGCGGGAACTACGATGTGATTTTGTGTGAGCGCGGAATACGGACATTTGAGACCTACACCCGCAACACAATGGATATTTCGGCGATTCCAATTGTTCACAAACTATCGCATTTGCCGATTACCGCCGATCCATCGCACGGAACGGGACGGCGCGACAAAGTTGCGCCAATGGCACGAGCAGCGGTGGCAGCGGGAGCGGATGCGCTGCTCATTGAAGTGCACTGCGATCCAGACAAGGCATGGTCCGACGGAGCGCAGTCGCTGTTTCCCGAGCAATTCGCAAAGCTGATGGATGAGTTGCGGATGATCGCGCCGGCAGTGGGACGAACCATTGCATGATTGGGCGATCGGGCGATTGTGCGATGAGGGTTCAAGCGGTCAGCTCCTAGAATTTGTAGTGCTCTTCAAATCGCCCGATCACAAAATCGCGCAATCACTCAATTTCTCTTATGGCGATCCGGCAAATCACGATTGTTGGGACAGGGATGATTGGCGGTTCGTTTGCGCTGGCGCTGCGGAAACGCGGGTTTGCCGGACGGATCGTGGGATGCGACCGCGAGGCCACGCTTAAGAAAGCGAAGATGCGGGGCGTGATCGACAATGGGTCCATCGAGCCTGCGGACGCAGTGCACGGCAGCCAGTTGGTGGTGCTGGCGACGCCCGTTCTGGCGATTGTGGACTTGATTGCGCGGCTGGGGCCGGGCCTGCCGGCCAGCACTTTGCTCACGGACGTGGGCAGCACGAAGGCGGTGGTGGCGGAGCGGGCGCTCAACGTGTTCGGAACGAATGCGGGCAAGAGATTTCTGGGCGGGCATCCGATGGCGGGGAAAGAGCACAGCGGCGTGGATTATGCGGACGCCGACTTGTTCCAGAATGCGGTTTGGTTTTTGACGCCGCTGCCGGGGCAGAATCTGCACGAAGGAATGTTCGCCGAATTTTCGGGGTGGATCGACCAGATTGGAGCGCGCATTGCAATGCTGCCGCCGGAGGATCACGACCGGCTGTGTGCGTGGATCAGCCATGTCCCGCAAATGATTTCAACGGCGCTGGCGGCGTCTCTGGTGGAGGAGTTTGGCGAAGAAGCGCCGTTGCTTCCCGCGGGCGGCCGCGCTCTGCAGGAGATGACGCGGATCTCCGCGAGCCCGTATTCGATGTGGCGGGATATTGCAATCAGCAACAAGGCAAACCTGGAGGATGCGCTGTTCAAAGTGGAGCAGCGGCTGGCGCACATCCGCGAGAATCTGGCGACGCGGGCTCTGGCGGAGGAGTTTGAATTGGCGCATGGGCTGAGGAAGACTCCTGAGAAGAAGGGGTGAGGCAGTTGAGTAATTGTGTAATTGAGTAATTTGGCAATCGAAAATCTCTGCGCGGCTTGTTTTCCAATTACCCAATCACCAAATTACTCAATTACTCAATTTCCGTATAGAATGCGAACGTTATGAATAAAGTTGTGGCCAGTGCGGATGAGGCGATTCGCGATGTGGGCGATGGTTCCGTCATCATGCTCGGGGGGTTCGGGCTTTGCGGGATTCCGGAGAATCTGATTCGCGCGCTGGTGCGCAAGGGATCGAAGAATCTTACGACTATCAGCAACAATGCCGGCGTGGATGGATTGGGGGTTGGAATGCTGCTGGCGGCAGGGCAGCTTCGGAAGCACATCGGCACTTACGTGGGCGAGAACAAGCTGCTGGAATCGATGGTGCTGACGGGCAAGGTGGAGCTTGACCTGGTGCCGCAGGGAACTTTTTCGGAGCGGATTCGCGCTGCGGGCGCGGGGATTCCGGCGTTTTTTACTCCTACCGGCGTGGGCACTGTTGTGGCTGAGGGAAAAGAGACGCGCGAGTTCGATGGCCGGCCCTACGTGATGGAGCGCTGGCTCAAGGCGGACTTCGCGTTTGTGCGGGCATGGAAGGGCGACCGCATGGGGAATCTGGTGTACCGCAAGACGGCGCGGAATTTTAATCCCATGATGGCGACGGCGGCGAAGGTCACGATTGCAGAAGTGGAGCACTTGGTGGAGGTGGGGGAGTTGGATGGAGATTTGGTACATACGCCTTCGGTATATGTGAAGCGGATTTTTCAGGGGGAGTTGTACGAGAGAAGGATCGAGAAGCGAACGGTGAGGAAAGCGGTCGTTGGCCGTTAGTCGTTGGTCGTTGCAAACGAGATGCGAAGGGCGAACGACGAACGACGAACGACCAACGACGAACGACGAACGACGCTTTGATACCTATGGAAAAGCCTGGAAAAGATATCGAGAAGCGCGATCGGATTGTGAAGCGGATTGCGCGCGAGCTGCGGGATGGATTCTATGTGAACCTGGGGATCGGAATGCCTACGCTGATCTCGAATCATGTTCCCGCGGGGATGGAGGTCGTTCTGCAGTCGGAGAATGGGATGCTGGGGATCGGACCTTATCCGGTCGAGGGCACGGAAGATGCCGACCTGATCAACGCGAGTAAAGAGACCGTGACCGAGATGCAGGGGACATCGTATTTTTCGAGCGCCGATTCGTTTGCCATGATCCGCGGCGGGCACGTGGATTTGAGCGTGCTGGGCGCCATGGAAGTGGATGAAGCGGGCAACCTGGCGAACTGGATGATCCCCGGCAAAATGGTGAAAGGGATGGGCGGCGCGATGGATCTGGTGGCTGGGGCGCGGCGCACTGTGATTGCCATGGAGCACACGACTCGCGAAGGCGCACCCAAGATTTTGAAGAAGTGCACGCTGCCGCTCACCGGCATGAAGGTGGTGGATACGATTGTGACGGAGATGGCTTACATGCGCGTGACGGAGCGGGGGTTGGTGCTGGAGGAAGTGGCTCCGGGGCTGACGGCGGAGGATGTGCAGCGGGCTACCGAGGCGAGGTTGATCGTCAGTGAGAATTTGAAAGTGATGGATAGTTAGGACAAGTTCCCGGGCTAAAGCACGTTTCCTTTTAGTGCATCTTATCGCAGCGTTGGAAGCGCTGCGCCACCCAAAATCTCAATATTTCTTTGCAGGCCGACTGCGCCTATATCCGAAACGGCGCTGCGAGCAGGCGGAACGGAAGTGTGATCGCCAGGAAGATAATTTCGAGCACTCCGTGGACTGCGACGCCGATGATGCGGAACGGCAGCAACAGCAGCCAGATGAATGGATAGGCGACGAGCGCCAACAGGGCCAGCGGCCAGCAGATCACGAAGAGCATGCACCACAGGAGGAAAGTGAACATGGAACCTCCTTCTTTTCCTTCTATTTCATTGTACGGTGGGGCAGTCCGGGAAGTTCCGTGAGAGAATTCACTGCGGCGCTGGCCGTTGCGCAAACGGTGAGGGATCCTTCGACTGCGGTTGCGCTTCGCGTTCGCGAAGCGCAACCTTCGCTCAGGATGACAACCCTCGCAATCCCGCGCTATTCATAGCGCAGTGCTTCCGCGGGGAGGATTCTTCCCGCAGACCATGACGGGTAGAGCGTCGCGACAAAAGAAATCCCGACGGCCCCAAGCGCTACGAATACGCCATCGATGAGGCGCGGGGCGAAGGGCACGTAGTCGATGGAATAGACCTCGGGCGAGAGTGAGATCAGGTGATAGTGGCCTCCGGCGTAGGAGATGGCGTAGCCCAGCAGCAGGCCGATTCCCGTACCAATCACGCCGATCAAGACTCCCTGCGCAATAAAGACGTTTCGCACTTGCGACTGGCGCGTGCCCATCGACAGGAGCACGGCGATGTCCTTGGTTTTTTCCATGACCATCATGATCAGAGAGATCAGAATGTTCAGCGCGGCCACGAAGACGATGAGTCCGGTGGTGATGTAGGTGACCAGGCGCTCCATGTTCAGGGCATGAAACAGAGCTTTGTTTTGCTCTTTCCAATTCGTGGCCATGAAGCCTTTGCCAGCCGCGTCTTCGAGCTGGCGGGCAACGATGTCTGCCTTGTCGATGTCGTCGACCTTAAACTCGATCACCGAAATCAGATCGCCGAGGCCGAAGAGGCGTTGCGCGTCGGAAAGCCGCGTGAACGCCCATGACGAGTCGTAATCGAAGAAGCCTGAGTTGAAGATTCCTACAACGCGGAAGCGGCTGTACTTGGGCACCATGCCGAAGGGAGTTAATTCGCCTTGCGGGCTGGTTACCAGGACGACGGAACCGACTGTCGCGCCCAGGTTATCGGCCATATCTTTGCCGAGAATGATTGGCGGCATAGCGGCGACACGGGCGTGGACAGCGGCCAGAGAGTCGGAAGGTGCTTCCGCCGGGGACGTTCCCTGGGCAGGCGAGACGGCTTTGCCCATATTATCCGTTTCTGGCTGGGAAGAAGTTTCTTCCAAGGGGGCGGCAGAACCTTCTTTTATGGTGTTAAGCAGGTCGCCGACTTTTCGCTCGTCGGCTGGAATCATCCCTTTCAGGACGGCGCCTCGCGCTCTTGGTCCTCGCGAGATCAGCACCTGCTCAAAAATTGCCGGAGCAGCGGCGACTACGTGCGGTTGTTTGGAGAGGCGATCGAGCAGAGGCGGCCAGTCTTTGATGCCGTCGTCGGCAATGCGGAGAAGGCTCACGTGCGAAGTGGATCCGATGAGGCGCTCCTGCAAGTCCTGGCGAAAGCCGTTGTTGATGGCTAGCGCTACGATCAGCGAGGCCACGCCTGCGGCAACTCCCACGATGGAGATGCCCGTGATAACCCCGATAAACGCCTGGCGGCGTTTGGCGCGCAGGTAGCGGGTCGCGATGAAGAGTTCGAAGCGCATGCGAGCTGTCAGCTGTCAGCTCTCAGCTTTCAGCCAAGTCGGATTATAGCTACTGGCTCTTCCCGGTGTGTGGCTTCGAGGAAATAAAAGCTCTCAACGCGGAGGACGCTGAGTAACTGCCGCGGAGACGCGGAGTAATGCTCACGTTCTTCTTCTTGGAAGAACCGCGTGCACACTGGATCGATAGCGGCGGTACTCCTCGCTGAACCTTTTCTCCAACTCTTTATCTTCCATGTGAATCATCACCGCGCCGGTCACAATTGCAAACGTGGTTAGCACCCAACACACTGCCAGCCCCGTGCCCACGCTCCAAGCCAGCATTTCGCAGAGATGACCCAGGTAGACGGGATGGCGCACGCGGGCGCGAATGCCGGTGGTGACCAAGCGTTGCTGGCTGTGGTTAGGCAGAATCTCGGGCATGCCCCCGAGTTGGGTCAGGCTGAACTCGCTGTGAGAGAGTTTGTAGAGCAGGAGGCCAGCGCACAATAAGGCGCCGGCGGGAATCCAGTTCCATTTAGTTTCATATAACGCGATGCTGCGCCATGGAGCGGTGATCGCGGCTGTAAGCACCCACATTCCGATCCAGATGGGGAGGAGAATGCGGTACGGCGATCGTCGGAGTGAACGCCAGAATTCCGCTCGCGGATGAATCAGCAGCCAGAACGCCGGGATCGTTGAGTAGACGACGCAGGCAATCCAGCCGAGGGTCCGCATCAGCGCGAGCATGAGTCGATTTTACCTGCCGGATGTGACGTGCCATGCGCGTCTTAGCGTTCTGTGGCACATTATTAGAAGTTCACAACACAAGATCAATGCCCGCCCCTGCCGATTCCAGAGCTGGACGCATCGCCTTCACCTATCCGGATTTCGTGCTGTTTCAGATTGCACGCTTCCTGATTGTCGCCGCGGTCGAAATGCAGGCCGTTGCCGTGGGATGGCAGGTCTACGACATCACCAAGCGTGCCCTCGACCTGGGGCTGGTGGGGCTGGCGCAGTTTCTTCCGGGCATTCTGCTGTTTCTGGTTTCCGGACACACTTCTGACCGCTTCGACCGGCGCAAGGTGCTGGGGGCATGTTACGCGGGGTATGCGTTGTGCTCGGGGCTTTTGCTGGTGATCGCGCAGGTCGAGGCGCATTCGGTTGGTCCGATCTCGGTTCGGCCGATCTCTGTTTGGCCGGTCTATGCAGTGCTGATTCTGCTGGGTGTAGTGCGCTCATTCAATGGGACGGCCAGCCGCTCGATTCTGCCGCAACTGGTTCCAGAAGAGCACTTCGCCAACGCGGTGGCGTGGAACGCGACCACATTCCAAGCTGCAACGATTTTGGGACCATCTCTCGGCGGAATTCTGTATGCGCTTTTCCGCGGGCCTTCTGCGGTTTACGTTGCGGCCATGTTGACCGCTGTGGGCGCGCTGCTTTCGACTTTTCGAATCAAGACGCGTCCACAAGCGCGGCGCCGCGAGCCCATGACGCTGCAAACTATCCTGGCCGGACTACGATTCATCTGGCGTGAGAAGCTGGTTCTGGGAGCGATTTCGCTGGATCTGTTCGCGGTGCTGCTGGGCGGAGCGGTAGCGCTGCTGCCGGTCTATGCCCGCGAGATTCTGCACACCGGACCATGGGGACTAGGGCTGCTGCGAACTGCTCCGGGAGTGGGCGCCGCTTTGATGGCTGTGGCACTGGCGCATCGTCCGCTGCGCGGGCGCGCGGGGCCGACGCTACTGTGGTCGGTAGCCGGCTTCGGAATCTTCACCATTTTCTTTGGCGTCTCCACCAGCTTAGTGCTCTCGTTGTGCTCGCTGATCTGTCTCGGCGCGGCTGACATGGTCAGCGTGATCATTCGCGCCACCCTGGTGCAGTTGCGCACGCCCGACGAAATGCGCGGGCGCGTCACAGCCGTCGATATGGTTTTCATCGGCGCATCCAATGAACTGGGGCAATTCGAATCGGGACTTACTGCGCAGTGGTTTGGCACGGTGCCCGCGGTTTTGCTGGGTGGCGTGGGGACGCTGGTGGTGATTGCTTTGTGGGCGTGGAAGTTTCCTGAGCTGCGCCGGGCAGGGAAACTTAGCGACATGAAGAGCGTGGCCGAAGAGGCTGCGGAAGCGGTAGAGAGGGCGGATTAGAAAGCCACCCGCCTGACGTTGGGAACGCGTGGCGTAGGAATGCCTTGTCGGGCAGGTGGTGATGTCTGCCGTATGGGATCCTTCAACTCCGGTTGTGCTTTGCGTTCCGCAAAGCACAACCTCCGCTCAGGATGACAATTTTAGGTGGTCAAAGCGTGCAAATCTATTTTGCCCGGACCAAGGCTTTGGCTGCGCCCATGTTTTCGTAACGATCATAGACGCGCACAACCACTACGTGATCCGACGATGCCGTGCCGTCTTTCGCAGTCTCCGGCGCGACTTTGAAATCATAGTTCTCCGTCCTCGCATCGGAGAGTTGACCGGCCGGCTCCACGAACTTCCACTCGCCGGCGTCGATGGAGTATTCCGCGCGCTTGATGATAGAAAATCCATCGACCGCACGGAACGTAACATGAAGCTGTTGGCCCTCGACCGACGCTGCCAGGTTTTCGATGCGCGGCGGGGTGGTATCCACTTCAAAGCGGCGGCTTTCCCGGGACGCGGTCAGCGCCTCCCCGGGCGAGTGCGAGGGCGCATCCGAGGCAACCACTTTTATCGTGTAGCCGCCATCGGGCAACAGGCTGGCGTCGAAGGAATAGGCTTTCTCACTCAGATTGTCTTTGAGGAGCAACCAGCGTGTCTCGCCGTCGCCGCGGTAGTAGACGGAGTAGACGAGTTGATCGTCGTTGTCATCATGCGCCGTCCACTTCACGCCGATGGAGTCGCGATCATGTGAACTCGGCGGCAGGGGTTCAAAACGGGTCCCGGAAGATCCGCCGGAATCCGATCCGACCTGGCCTGACACTTTCGGCAGTGGCTGATACTTGATGCCGACCTGGACGGTAACGTCGTCGATTTCGGGAGCGGCATTCTTGGGCAGATAATTCAGCGCCACGCTGTCCACATGCGGTGCCGAGGTTCCCGCATGCAGTACGGCCTTCCACTGGGCGTAGCGCGCCGCCGGAATTCCGGTTTCGCCGTTCTTCGTGAGGTCGGTTTTAGTGAGGTCGATCTTCTTCCACGGGCTCCAGTTTCGGTCGGGATTGTCAACGTTGCCGCTGCGTGCGTAAAGATCCACGCTGCCTGCGCCGCGAAACTCGGCGCGTCCCCAGCGCGAGAAAATTCTGGCGTCAAACACATCGCTCTCGTAGGTGCCCTCGCTCTGCGGCTGCGGCCCCAGCACAAATACTTTTCCCAGATTGCTGGTCGCGGCGTACAAGCCGCCGCCGGGGGCCCTGGCAAATGCGGTGACTTGCGAAGCCGGCGCCTTCAGCAGATCGGAGAACTCTTCGAGGCCGGTGATGGCAAAAACGTGTCCGCGATTGCCGGTGCCGGCCAACAAGCGTCCTTGGGAATCGAAGGCCAGGGCGTAAACGATGTCCTCGCGGGAGGTCCACACTTTTGCCGGCGAACCATCCGGAGCGATGCGGTACACATCCGATCCGCCGCTCGCTCCTCCTCCGGGGAAGGGAAACGGCCCCGTGGTCTGGGGCGCGGCCGGCGCGGGCGTAATCGAAATGCCTGGAGCCGATGTCGTTGTATTCGCCGCGGGCGTGCTTGGGCCTAGCAGCAGAGACGCAGCCGCGGATGCGCTCGTTCCGCCGCTGCGCTTTTCACCCACCGCTGAGGCGTAGATGTTTCCGGAGGGGTCGAGCGCCAGCGCCGTGATCTCCTTCTTCGGCGCGCTGTACAGCACAAATCCTTCACCTGCAGGAGAAATGCGGTAGATAAGACCGCTGCCGTCGGAGCCGGCAATCAGATTGTCCTGGGCGTCGAAAGCCAGAACGCGGATGTGGGTTTCGTCACTTTTAAAGAAGACCGAATGCTCGCCCTTCGGAGTGACGCGGTAAATTTCCCCGTGATCGCCGGTGGCTACATAAAGATTACCGGATTTGTCCAGGGCCAGGTCCCAAATATATTTCGTGCCCGGCGCGAAATAGACCGACGAAGTCCAGGAAGGATCGGCGGCGGGTTTGCCCGTCTCCTTGTCTTTTTCTTTTTCGGACGCTGCATCCTGAGGCGGATCTGCTTTTGCCGCCTGACCCTTGGCTACTGCCTTGTGTTCGAGCTTGTAGACCTTGCCATCGGGAGCCGTGGCCGCGTAGATCGCGCCTGCGGGACCGGTGCGAAGCGCTTGCACCTGGAGTTCTTTGGGTTCGAAAATAATCGTCGCCTTGCCCTCGGGCGTGATGCGGTAAACGCGGGCGGGCGCGCCCGCTGCCACGTAGACGTTCCCCGCATCGTCGGCGGCAATCGCCCAGATGTAGGTGGAGGGTGTGGCGTAAAGGCTTTTGAACGTGGGCGCCAGCTCCAGGCCGCCAGCGCTGCGAATCGCCACGCCATTGGCCGTACCCTTGGTCAGTTCCTCAAATTTCGATTGCTCCCAACTGCGTGTGCCCTCAGCGTACGACGTCGGAACAAAGCCACTTAAGTTTGTCAGAAATAGACCAGCAAGAAAAAAGAAAGACAGCTTTCGCGCACTCTGCAATTTCATCCCTCGACAGTCGTTGTGGAAGAATGTTCAGGTTATCACGGCCGCCGCATACGAAGGCTGGCGAAAGCCCCATCTGCTTGATAGAGCGCCTCGCTGTGCTGGGCGGGACAGCCGAGGCCTGTCCCCACCCGGGCCGTGGTATCGTAAGATTTCATGCATTCCCCGCGTCAGGATCTGCTGCGTTTGCTTGCTTACAAGTCTTTCCGGCTGGGCGAGTTCAAGCTCTCCTCGGGCGGCACCAGCGACTACTACATTGACTGCCGCACCACGACTCTTGATGCCAAGGGTGCGCGCCTGGCCGGCCAGGTGTTTTTCGACGAAATCCGGCAGCGGGGATGGAAGCCACAGGCGATTGGCGGCCTGACCATGGGCGCCGATCCGATCGTGACGGCGGTTTCCGTGGTGAGCGGCGAATTGAATGGCTTTCTTGTGCGCAAGTCCGAAAAGCAGCACGGCACCGGACAGCGCATCGAGGGCTTTCGTGAGAAGGGCGCATGTGTGGTGATCGTCGATGATGTGTGCACAACCGGCGCGTCCACGGTGCAGGCGATTGAAGCGGCCCGCGAATTTGGATTTGAAGTTGTGGGCGTGATGTGCCTGGTGGAGCGCGAAGAAGCGAAAGGAAGACCGAGCGTAGAGAAGGCCGCAGCCCCGGCGCCGTTTGTTTCTATCTTCACCGCCGGCGATGTCCGCGCGGAACACATTCTTCAGACGGACGACACTGCACCCCCGATTTTTGCGGTCGCAGCGAGTTGCGAAATGTGCGGCCGGCCGGCAGTGACGAATGTCCCGGGAAACCGGTGCGCAGCGCATAGGATGTAGTGAGCATCGTCGTCGGCCTTCGGTCGTCGGCCTTCGACTTTACTAAGGATGCTTCTGACCAACGGCCGACGACCGACGACCGACGACGAACGACCGACGACTAAACTCATGATTCAAACTCTCGAATGGACTGACCAGGGCGTACGCTTCATCGATCAGACGAAGCTGCCCACGGAAGAAGCCTACGTAGTCTGCAAAACGCACGAGCAGGTTGCCGACGTCATCCGGACTATGGTGGTGCGCGGGGCGCCGGCCATCGGCGTAGCCGCGGCCATGGGTATTGCGCTAGCCATCGACAATTCCAAAGCCGAATCCACTGCCGACTTGAAACGCGACTTCGATCAGGCCTGCGACGTAATCAGCAAGACCCGCCCAACGGCCGTCAATCTTTTCTGGGCCATCCGCCGCATGCAGGAGAAGTTCGAGCGTATGCGCACCCGTCCCATCGCGCAAATCAAACAGGAACTCATCGAAGAATCCAAACGCATGCACGCCGAAGACATCGCCGCCAATCAGGCTATGGGACGCCACGGCGCCACGCTGATGCCGAGTGAAGGCGGAGTGCTTACCCACTGCAACGCTGGCGCGCTCGCCACGGCTGGGTACGGAACCGCGCTGGGTGTGATCCGCGCCGCGGTCGAGCAAGGCAAGAAGATTCACGTCTACGCGGATGAAACCAGACCATTGCTGCAAGGCTCGCGACTTACCGCCTGGGAGCTGATGAAAGACGGCATTCCGACCACCGTAATCTCTGACAACATGGCGGGCGCGATGATGAAGCAAGGCAAGATTGGAGCTATCGTGGTGGGCGCCGACCGCATCGCGGCGAACGGTGACGTGGCCAATAAAATCGGAACGTACACCGTGGCTGTTCTCGCGAAGGAGCACGGCATCCCCTTCTACGTGGCGGCGCCGCTCTCGACTATCGACTTCGACTGCCCTGACGGCAGCAAGATTCCCATTGAGCAGCGCAACGTCAAAGAAGTCACGCACATCGCCGGTAAACAGATGACTCCCGACGGCGTGTCGATCGAGAATCCCGCCTTCGACGTGACTCCGGCGAAGTACGTAACCGCGATCATCACTGAGCGCGGCATCGCCCGCGCGCCTTACCACGAATCCCTGCGTGGGCTGGCGCACAAAGAAGCGCATGTTGGGGTCTAGGTTGTCACAGTGTCTCCCTTTCCGTTGTGGGATTGAACATGCTGGGCCGTGACATACGTCACATCGCGGGAACCAGCCTCCGAGTATCGTTTTCAACAGGCGCTGGTTATAAGGCTCGAGATATGGTTCGAACGTGCCATAGCGGAGCCTGGGTCTCGGTATGAGAAGATGGCCTCCTACTGTTCCCGCTTCGGGCAACTAAGGCCGGTACAGGATGGACCCCGGCGGAGGCCGCGTGCATCTAACGAAACAGATGGCGGAACAGAGTTCGGAACAAGATGCGCTGCTTCGGGTTCAAGAACTTAAGAAGGTTTTCCGGTCCGGCGAATCGGACCTGGTGCTCTTTGAGAATTTATCGTTTGAGGTGAAGCGCGGCGAGATGCTGGCGATTGTCGGCGAGTCGGGCGCAGGAAAGAGTACCTTGTTGCACATCGTGAGCGCGCTTGATCACGCTTCCGCGGGTGACGTATACTGCGCGCAATTGCAAGTGAATGCGTTGACGGCGGACGAGGCGGCGGAATTTCGCAATCGCGACGCAGGCTTCGTGTGGCAATTTCACTATCTGCTGCCGGAATTCACGGCGGCAGAAAATGTGGCGATGCCGCTGCTGGTGCGGGGGCGCACCTGGGCAGAGGCGGAGCCGGAAGCTTTACGCTGGCTGCGTGAGGTCGGGTTGGAGCAACGCGCCCATCACCGCTCAGGAGAGCTTTCCGGCGGGGAGCAGCAGCGGGTGGCTCTGGCGCGGGCGCTCATTACGGGTCCAAAGTTGTTGCTGGCTGACGAGCCTACCGGTGACCTCGACGGGCAAACGGCGGAAGCGGTTTTCGAATTGATCGCGCGACTACATCGCGAGCACCAGCTCACCTCCCTGATTGCAACGCATAATTTGTCGTTTGCCCGGCGCTGCCATCGGGTATTGCGGCTGGAGCGGGGTCGCGTGGAGGAAATCCAGCCCGGGTCGTTGCCGGCTTAGGAAAACCGGACGCGGAAGAGCAAGATTAGTAAGACAATGTGCAAGAAAAAGTGCTAATCGGCAGATCTAGTGGCTCTAACAGGTTCCTTCAGTAACATTATAAAAACGTTTGAGTACTTGGGTTTGGTGGCCGTTTGATTGCATAATGAGGATAGTTATGCTGGTCACGGCTTGTCAGGGATGTAAGGGGGCCAGGTCGAGCGGGTTCGAGTTCTTCTCGGCCGGTAGGAGTCAGGGGGAAGGGCATTATGTTTGAACGTTATACGGAGAAAGCCAGGCGCGTCATCTTTTTTGCCCGCTATGAAGCCAGCCAGTTTGGGTCTCCTTATATTGAGACCGAGCACCTGCTGCTGGGGCTTCTGCGCGAAGATAAGGCCCTGACCAATCGCTTCCTGCGCTCGCATGCCTCGGTTGAGTCCATTCGCAAGCAGATCGAGGGACACACCACGATTCGGGAAAAGGTTTCGACCTCGGTCGATCTCCCGCTTAGCAACGAGTGCAAGCGCGTTCTGGCCTATGCCGCGGAAGAAGCGGAGCGGCTTTCACACCGTCACATTGGGACCGAGCACTTGCTCTTGGGCTTACTAAGAGAAGAGAAATGCTTCGCTGCTGAGATTCTGCACGAGCGCGGCCTGCGCCTCGCGACCATCCGCGAAGAATTGGCGCGCACCAGCCAGGAAAAGGCGCAGCCGCAACGGCAGCGTGAGTCATCTCTGCTGAGCGAGTTTTCGCGCGATCTTACCCAGGCGGCGATGGACAGCCAACTCGATCCGCTGGTCGGCCGCGACGGCGAGCTTGAGCGCGTGGTCCAGATTCTGTGCCGCCGCACCAAGAACAATCCCGTGCTGATCGGCGAGCCCGGCGTGGGCAAGACCGCAATCGTCGAGGGACTGGCGCAGCGTATTGCCGATGGCGAAGTACCTTCATTCCTGGCCGACAAGAGAATTCTGGCTCTCGATCTCTCTTTGATCGTTGCCGGAACAAAATATCGCGGGCAATTCGAAGAGCGGCTGAAGACCATCATGAAAGAGCTGATGGAGTCGCAGAATTCCATCATCTTTATCGACGAGCTGCACACGCTGGTGGGCGCGGGATCCGCTGAGGGCTCGCTCGATGCCGCGAACATTCTGAAGCCCGCATTGTCGCGCGGCGAGATTCAGTGCATTGGCGCTACCACCCCGGGCGAATACCGGAAGTCGATTGAAAAAGACCGGTCGCTCGAACGGCGCTTTCAGGCCGTCAAGGTTCCTCCGCCGAATGAGGCCGATGCGGTGAAAGTTCTGTTCGGCATCAAGGACCGCTACGAAAAATTCCACGCCGTCACTTATACCGACGATGCCATCAACTTCGCGGTCTCGCACTCGAACCGCTACATTCCCGATCGCTTCCTGCCGGACAAGGCGATCGATCTCGTCGACGAAGCCGGCGCGCGCGTAAAGCTGCGCCAGACGTCTCAGCCGGAGGAGATCACCGAAGTCCAGAAGCGGATTAAGTTCATCGTGCACCGCATGGAGAACGCCATCGCGAATCACGAATTCGAGAAGGCGCGTTTCTATTCCGATGAAGAACGCAAGGAGCGCGAGAACCTGCGCGCGCTGCGCGAGAAGTATCATCTGGATGAATCTTCGACCGGCGTAGTCGGCCGCGAGGACATCGAAGACGTGGTTTCGCGCTGGACCGGCGTTCCCATCACCTCGATCAAGGAAGAAGAGACGCAGAAACTGCTGCGCATCGAAGAGGAACTGCATAAACGCATCATCTCTCAGGATAAGTCGATCAACGCGCTGGCCCGGGCCATCCGGCGTTCACGCGCAGGGTTGAAGAGTCCGAACCGGCCTATTGGCTCGTTCCTATTCCTGGGCCCGACCGGCGTAGGCAAAACCGAAGTCGCGCGCACGCTGGCGCAGTTCATGTTCGGAACCGAGAAAGCCTTGGTTCGCTTCGACATGTCCGAGTTCATGGAGAAGCACTCGGTCTCGAAGCTGATCGGTTCGCCTCCGGGATACGTGGGCTACGAAGAGGGCGGCCAGCTTACCGAGCGTGTGAAGCGCGCGCCCTATTCGGTGGTCCTGCTCGACGAAATCGAGAAAGCGCATCCCGATGTCTTCAACATCCTGCTGCAGGTTTTTGAAGACGGCCAACTGACCGACGGACTCGGCAACACGGTCGACTTCAAGAACACGATCCTCATCATGACGTCGAACATCGGTGCGCGGCACTTGCAGAAGCGCGAGGGTTTCGGCTTCCAGTTGACCAAGGACGAAATGGTTTCGAGCAAGGTCGAGGAAATGGTGAAGGGCGAAGTGAAGCGCACCTTTAACCCTGAATTCCTGAACCGGCTCGACGAAATCATTCTGTTCATGGCTTTGAGCGAGGCCGACCTGATCCAGATTCTGGAACTCATGGTCACGCAGCTCAACGCAAACCTCGCGCAGAAGGCAATCACCGTAACCGTGGCGGATGAGGCCAAGAAGTGGGTCCTCAACCAGACTCTTACCGACCGCAGCTACGGAGCGCGACCCCTGCGCCGGGCGTTGCAGAAATACATCGAAGACCCGCTGTCGGAGGCGCTGATTCAAGGCACCATCACCACGCGCCCCGCATTCATCGAAGTTTTCCTCGAAGACAACAAGCTGTTCTACCGCCCGGTGGACGCGGAAAAGAGCACCGAGGGCGTGCTGCTGTACGAAAACAGCTAGAAAAACAGCCATCAGCTATCAGCTATCAGCTATCAGCCGTCAGCCGAAAGCTGGCGGCTTTTCTTCCTCTCATCCGGCCCCTCCCCGCGTGGACTTCCCGAATTCGGCGTGCAGAAGGCGATTCCGCGGTAAACCAGCAGCGGTGACGTAACTTTGATTGTGTAAAAAGCGAGAGGGTGTAAGTTGGCTTTGGCCTAGCAAGCTAAAGCCTTTCCGAAAGGAGACCTACACCCATGGCGAAGATAATCCCAATCACGGAGCATTACCAACATTTTCTGGCGGAGATGAAAGAGAGTTTCTGGGGCGATGTGTACGGCGAGACGAAACGGCTGTGGAAAGAGCGTTTGGAGGCGGATTCGCGGCGGGAGCGGGACCGGTATGCGGTGCGCGAAGTGTATCAGCGGCGGAGCAGCCGGCGGCAGCCCTATCGCAATGGCTACTACGAACGGGATTTCGTGACTCGGTTGGGGACGATCCGGCTGCGGGTGGCGCGCACCCGCGGGAAGAGTTTTCTGCCGCGTGGGCTAGAACCTTTTCAGCGGCGCGCCGAAGATGTGTCGATGCTGATTCGGGAGGCGTTTCTGCGCGGCCTCTCGACGCGGCAAGTGGGGCGGGTGGTGGCCACGGTGAGCGAAGAAGTGGTGAGCCCGCAGACGGTGTCGAAGCTGACGCGGGATCTGGACGAGGTGGTGCGCCAGTTTCACCAGGCGCGGTTAGAAGACAACTACGCGTATCTGTTTTTGGACGGAGTGAGCTTGCGGGTGCGGCGTCCGGCGGGGCGCAAGCGGGTGCAGATGCTGGTGGCCTACGGAGTGCGGCGCGACGGCACGCGCCATCTGCTGGCGTTCTTGCGGAGTCAGGGCGAAAGCCAGGCGGACTGGGAAGGGCTGCTGCAGGATATGTATCGGCGCGGACTGGAGGGCAAGGCGCTGGGTCTGATCGTCACCGACGGCTGCGCCGGCCTGGCGGCGGCGATTCGCACGGTGTATCCGCGCGTGCGGCATCAGCGTTGCTGGGCGCACAAGATGCGCAACATTTTGGAGAAAGTGAAGAAGGCCGATTTCGACGCGGTGAAGCAGGACGCACAAGCCATCTACCTGGCCCAAAGCCGCGCCCATGCCGAGGCCGCTTTTCGCGCCTTCCGCGCCCGCTGGCGGGGAAACTACGGTCCCATGGTGCGCCAACTGGAGCGCGATCTGCCGGAGCTGCTTTCGGTGTTCGCTTTCCCCGCGCACCTGCGTAAGAAGCTGCGCACCACTAACGTGATTGAACGCTGCTTCGTGGAAGTGCGCCGCCGCACCCGGCCCATGGTTTGTTTTGTGAATGTAGCTAGTGTCGACCGCATCCTCTACTCCATCTTCCAGAGATTCAACCTGGAATGGAAAACCCGCACCCTCAACCTATTTACACAGGCAGCTTGACATCACCTCTCCTCAAGTAATCTTGACTTCAGTCCTGCCGTTGCCGATAATCGTTTTGTAACTAGACGGGTTCATGCCCCGGGCTGATATGGCTCGGGGTTTTGTCTTTTCAGACTGCTACTCCGCCTATTGCCATTCCCGCTAACCTCCGGCATAATAAGTGTTTGTCTTGACCTCGCCGGACTCTTCCGGAACAAGGATACTCATCTGTGTTAATGATTCGACTGTCGCGCATGGGTGCGCGTAAACAACCGTATTACCGCATTGTGGTGATTGAGAAGGCGCGCGCGCGCAACGGCCGGCCCGTGGAAGTTGTGGGCACGTACAACCCTCGCACCAACCCCGCCAGCGTGGATTTCAAGCGCGATCGCGTGGATTATTGGGTATCGAAGGGCGCGCAAATGTCGGAGCGGGTGGGCAAACTCTACTCCAAGCCCGCGGCCGCCCCGGCAGTTCCAGCGGCATAAATAGACGTCATGACCCAGCCCACCGGAGATGTTCGCGCTCTCATCGAGCAGATTGCGAAGTGGATCGTCGATGCTCCCGACCAGGTTTTCGTGGATCATCTCGATGACGATGTGATTGAACTGGAAGTCGCCGAGGGTGATGTAGGCAAGGTGATTGGCCGGCAAGGCCGCAACGTCCGCGCCCTGCGCACGCTACTGAACGCCGCCGGAGTGCGGGCGCGCAAGCGCTATACGCTGGAAGTCATCGACTAGGGCCCGGTGCAAGAGCAGAGTTGCCCTGTGCCGATTCGTATCAGGGCACGCCTTCAGGCGTGCCGCAAGCGCAGGCCGTCTGATAGCCTTTAGGCGCTGAGGTTTGGGCAGGGAACCGGACCATTCGCGATCCTGAAACAAGTGGTGAGTTCATTACGCTGGCCCGCGTGGTGAAAACGCAGGGCCGCCGCGGCGAAGTTGCGAGCGAGATTTACAGCGACGTGCCCGATCGATTCACAGCAAGCATGAAGTTGCTGGCGCTACCTCGCGAGCGGGGTGCAAGCCGCCGCGAACTGGAAGTCGAAGATCTCTGGCCGCATAAAGGTCTGCTGGTGATGAAGTTCGTGGGAGTGGACTCGATCTCAGACGCGGAAACGCTGATCGGATGCGAACTGCAAGTACCCTGCAGCCAGCGTTCTGGGTTGCAGGCGGGCTGGAATTACGTAAGCGACCTGGTAGGGTGCGATGTGCTTGAGCAGGGCCGCGAGATCGGGCGTATTGAAGATGTACAGTTTGGAGCGGGCGAAGCGCCGTTGTTAATCGTGCGCGATGCAGCGGGCCGGCTGTTGGAAATCCCCTTCGCCGAGGCATATCTTGAAAGCGTCAACGTGAAGAGGAAGCAGGTTCGAATGACGTTGCCCGAAGGGCTGCTGGAAGTGAACGCCCCGCTCACAGCAGAAGAGAAGCGCGAACAGGCGCAGGGAGCGAGAAAAAGCCTTAACCACAGAGGGCAAAAAGGATCACGGGGTAAGACTCTGTGAAGCCCTGTCTCCTCTGTGTTGAAGATTTTTGATCTGCGATGAAGGCCGACATAGTAACGATCTTTCCGGACTTCTTTCGCGGACCGCTGGAATACGGCATCACCCGCCGGGCTCAGGAAATGGGGCTGGCGGAAATTCGGGTCCACGATCTGCGGAGCTTTACGCATGATCGTCACCGCACAGTGGACGACCGGCCTTTCGGTGGTGGCGAAGGCATGGTGCTGAAGCCGAAGCCGCTGTTTGAGTGCCTGGAAGCGATGACACTTGCGCCGCGGGAAGAGCGGGTTGCGGGAAGCGCGAAGCAGTCGGTGGTTTTGCTCTCGGCGCAAGGGCAACGCTTCACGCAGAAAATCGCGGCGGAGTTGGCTGTGCTTGACCGTATCGTTTTGGTTTGCGGGCGATACGAGGGCGTAGACGAGCGAGTAGCGGATTTTCTCGCCGACCGGGAACTTTCCATCGGCGACTATGTTTTGAGCGGCGGCGAGATGGCCGCTGCCGTAATCGTGGAAGCCGTGATGCGATTGCTCCCCGGCGCGGTTGGAAACGAAGCGTCCACGCTGCAAGAGTCGTTTACGGTTGACGCGAAGGTGAAAAGCGCAGGCGGCGCCGATTCGACTTGCGGCTCGAACGGATTGCTGGATTATCCGCACTACACGCGGCCAGCCGAGTTTCGTGGGCTGGCGGTGCCGGAAGCCCTGATGTCCGGCAACCACGAGGAGATTCGTAAGTGGCGGCGTCAGCGGGCGCTGGAAAAGACTTTGCGCAACCGGCCGGATTTGCTGGAAGGCGCGGCGTTGAGCGAGGAAGACAACAAGTTTCTGGCCGGGATCAAAAACAATCGCGGCTGAGCTTCACCGCTGACGCGTTACACAAAGTAAGTGATCAGGATTTCAGAATTCAGAAGGACTAAATCATGTCGAACTTAATCATCGAAAAATTGCTGGCGAAAACCCAACGCACCGACCTTCCCGCATTCCATCCGGGCGACACGGTCCGCGTTCATGTGAAGATCAAAGAAGGCGACAAGGAACGCTTGCAGGCCTTTGAAGGCGTGGTGATCAAGCGCGATAACGGACCGCAGGCCAGCTTCACCGTCCGCAAGATCAGCTTCGGTCAAGGCGTGGAGCGCATTTTCCCCATCCACTCGAAAGTGATCGACAAAGTCGATCTGTTGCGCTCCTCCAAAGTCCGCCGCGCCAAGCTGTATTATCTGCGCGGACTCAAGGGCAAAGCGGCGCGCCTGCGCGACGTCGAAAAACCGAGCTGAATAAGTGGCTGCTTTGCGCGTCCCGGCCTCATCAGAGGCGATGTGGCGGCTGGGCAACCTCTATCCCGCTGCCGCTGCTGCTGCCAAGGGCTCGGTGATGACTTCGAGGTCTGCGAAGTCCTGGCTCCGGAGTTTTCTCAACCGGTTCAGCACGTAATCGAGCAGGGGACGGTCGCCCTGCCGGATCTCCTGAAACTCCACGCCCATGGCGCGGTTCTCAGCGGTATATCTCACTTGCCCGCGCAGCGCGACGCTAACGTCGCACATATTCAAGACCAGCCGTAGTCCGGTGCCGGGCGTTAGGAGATCGCCGGCGCTGATCAGGCAGCCGTATTCGGAAAGCTGTTCGACGCGTCCATCAACCCGGGCTCGTCCGCCGATCTCCGCCAAATCGGCGTCTCCTTCTACCTGGTAGCGCGGGCGGCGTCGCCGGTTTTGGTCGCCTCTGCCGAAAGCGTTCATTGCGGGTCTCCAGTTTGGAACGGACGGGATTACCGGCAGATAGTGTTCTTCCATTTGCCGCAGCTCTTCTTCCCATGGAATCCGGCTGCCCTCCACGCACTCCACCGTAAACTGGCCGCGGAGCGCGGAGCGCGGATCCGCCGTCCACACTACCTGACAGACGGATTTGTGGCGGCCGCGTTCAACCGTGATCAAATCTCCTACTTTGACGTCACGACCGGTGAGCAGCCTCGCGCCGCGTGGATGGATGTCATAAGTACAAGCCAGTTCGATCCCGTTTCGGCTGCCGTTCCGCATGTGAACGAGCCGAACCGGCAGCGCCAGGTGGATCAACTTATCGACTGGCGCACCTTCTGGTACCGCTGGCGTAGCGTCTCTAGGCATACCATCTTGCCGCAGCAAGGATTCCTTCCTCGACCACAACTGCTCTTCCCGAAATGGGATGTCGCCAACATAGCAGTACATGTCCGACCGGACAATGTACGTTCGTAATCGAAGTAATGGTTACCGAATGGCGTTACCTTGCGGCGGAAGCGTGGCCCGATCGTGCGGTCGAGTCACCGCTTTCAGCCTGTGGATTTTTCCTGCTTGCGCAAGGTTCTCCTTGCAGGCGAAGATGGTGGCACTTCATCTCACACTGCAATGTCGAGCACTGCGAAGGTTACGTCTGAGTTTGTGCTGTCTCCGTCGGCGGCGAAACTGCGTTTGCTGAAAAAGTTGCGCTGCACGCTGCGTTATGAAAAAAATGCCTGGGCGGCGGGCGCGGCGATGGTGGCCGGAGTGGACGAGGTGGGCCGCGGATCTTTGTTCGGTTCAGTGGTAGCGGCGGCGGTGATTCTCGAGCGCGGCTACCGCGTTCGCGGCTTGCGCGATTCGAAGCTCCTGTTGCCGGAGCGCCGCGAAGTTCTTGCGCCGCGCATTCGCGAACATGCCGTTGCTTGGGCGGTTGCGGCGGTGGATGCGGCGCGCATCGACCAGATCAACATCTATCAGGCATCGCGTGTTGCCATGCGCGAGGCGGTGTTGCGTCTCTCGCCTGCGGCTGATCATCTTCTTGTGGATGCGGTTTGCCTGGATTGCCAGTTGCCGCAGCAAGCCATCATCCATGGTGACGCACTTTCCGCCTCGATTGCAGCGGCTTCAATTCTCGCCAAAGTGGAGCGCGACCGCATGATGTGCGAATGGGACGCGGTGTTCCCCGAGTACGGTCTGGCTTCGCACAAAGGCTACAGCACGCCGCAGCACTTGGCGGCGTTGGAGAAGTACGGTCCAACGCCGCTGCATCGGCAATCGTTCGCTCCGGTGTGGAGTTCGCCCGCGGAGCAAGAGGTGTTTGAGTTCGACTGACATTTCGGGCTTCAGCCGGACGTTTTCCGGCTTTGGGAAACAGCTATTTACTTTGTGGTACCACGGGGTATACCCCCTCGCTCGTGGTTAATTATTCATAGCGCAAGACCACCGCAGGCTCGGTCTTGATTGCGCGGTGCGCTGGAATGTAACAGGCGAGAGTCGCAGCCGATATAACAACCACGAGCACTGCAACGAATGTCAGCGGATCGAGTGGGCTAATGCCGAATACGAAATCCTGCAGAAGCCTGCCACCCATCAGCGCCGCGACCAGTCCCACCGCAAGGCCAAGTCCGACCGGCCAGAGTCCCTGGCTCATGATCATCACCAGCAACTGCGTACGCTGCGCCCCCAGCGCCATCCGGATGCCAAATTCGCGTCGTCGCTGTTCCACGGAGTAGGCAAGCACTCCGAAGATCGCGATCGTTGCCAGCAGCAAAGCTGAAATGGCAAACGACCACGTCAGCAATGTTTGGAACCGGCGATCCTGTAAGTTCTCCCCGACCACTTCCGACATGGGCCGAAGTGCCACGATGGGCACGGTTGGATCGGAGGCGTGTATCAAGCTACGAACCGCGGCCGCAATACCTGCTGGATCTCCGATTGTTCGCACAACAATGGAAGCGGAACTGGGGTCACCGGGTGGAGTCTGCGCCCAAGAATCGGCAACGTAAACCATGGAGAGGGGAGGTTGATCCAGGTATGTGCGAATGTCGCCCGCGACTCCAATCACTTCGCTCTGTTGCAGCGGTCCCCATTCGGCAAGGCACTGTTGACCAATCGGATTTTGATCGTGCCACAAGCGCCGAGCTAGGCTTTGCGATACGATAATCCTTCTTTGGCCGCGATCATGCTGGTCGAATGCGCGTCCGGCCAAGATGGGAATGCTCATCGTCTGGAAATAGTCCTCACTCACAGCACGATAATTCGCCATCGGAGCTTGGTCCTCCGGAAGTTGATTTCCCGGCAGGTTCACACCGCTGACCGAGCCCTCTCCTTCGAGCGGTAGCATGTGCGTCCAAGCCACCGATTTAACTCCAGGAATGCTGCGGATTCCCTCGAGGACGCTTCTGTAGAACCCTTCTCGCTTGACGTTATCGGAGTACGCCACAGGAGGAAGGTCAACGTTCGCCGCAAGGACATTCGAGACATTAAAGCCCGGATCGAGGTTGGTCAGACGCAGCCAGCTACGACCGAGCAGACCGGCGACGATCAGCAGCACCGTACATATGCCAGCCTCAGCACCCACCAGTGCCGCGCGCCATTTGCGTGTCTGGCGATTTTCGGAAACGCTCCTTCCCCCCGAGTTAGTCGTCTCGCGCCAGTTAACACGCGATGCCAGCCATGCAGGCAATACTCCGAACAGTGTGGCCGTCCCCAGAGTCGCGGGCACGACGAAAGCGAGCGCCCGCGCATCGAGCCGGACTTCCATCAAGCGAGGAATTCCCGCGGGTCCGAAGTGTGCGAGCCAAAGTACGCCGATCTCGGCAAACAGGTATCCCAGGGCTCCGCCGATACTTGCAAGCACCAGGCTCTCGGTGAGCATCTGCTGGAACAGGCGTCTTTCACTTGCGCCCAAGGCTTTCCGCACGCCAGCTTCCCGCAGGCGGCCGGGCAGCCGTGCAACCATTAGGTTAGCCAGATTCACGCAGATCATCAGCAGCACGGCTCCGACGGCGGCGAATAACAGAATCAATCCGCGTTGCGAGGATGCGACCACTTGCGACTGTAACGGAACAATATCAGCTCGCAGGTCAAGGTCCGCGTGAGCTTCTTTCGCAATTCTCGCCTGGATGACGTTGAGCTCAGCGAGTGCCTGGGCGCTGGTCACGTCTCTTTTTAGCCGACCGATCGCCGTGAAGTCGAATTCACCGATCAGACCCTTCTCGTAGTACTTAGGTCCGCTTAGAGGGACCAAAAACTGTGAGCGGCTCGAGAATCCATTCACTACGCCCGGCATTTGAAACGATTTGGGGAGAACTCCCACCACCGTGTAAGGATGTTCGTCGAGCATTACGGAGCGCCCGATGGTCGCAGGGTCGGCCTTGAAGCGCGTGCGCCAAAATGAATCCGTCAGGATCACTGCGTATCCGTGATCCGTCTCATCTTCGTCTTGAAGGAACAAACGTCCGATTGCAGGATGCACCCCTAGCAACTGTAGGAGGTTCGCAGAGGCGCGCGTGCCTCGTACTTGCTCCGTTTCCCCAACTCCGGCAAGAATCATCGACGTGGATTCCAGGATGGCGACGTCATCAAATGAACGAGATTCTCTCCGCCAGATCTGAAAATCCGGGAGATTGGCATCGAGCAGGGGGGCTGAATTTGCCCATTGCGGAATGATTTCGTGAATCACATAGAGTTGCTTCGAATTTTCAAAATTGAGTGGCTTGAGCAAAACGCTATTAACGAGAGAGAAGATCGCTGTGTTGGCCCCGATACCGACTGCCAGTGTCAAAACAACCACAGCGGTAAACCCGGGGGACTTCCGCAACAAGCGCACGGCATACCGTAAGTCGTGGGCGAGGGCATGCATACACGCCTCCCAATGCGTTTTCTAAAGCACTTCCGCGACCAAACCAACAAGTTTGTAAGCGATTGCTGTCACAGGGCAAGATCTGAGTGTAATGGAGATCATGGTGTCCACTCGCAGATGAAAGCGTCCGAAAGCGGACATTAATGCGTGACTGGGGGCAGGCTCGGGCTTTCGGAGTTCAGAGTCTACGATCATGCGCAGGCGAAGTCAAAAAGTCCCCGCCCTGTCCCTCCAAAGAACGGAGGGACGAGGACTGGGCACCCATAGCTGGCCGAGGCCTCACTGGCTCAACTTAATCGCTGGGTAGTCCTTCGGCGGGCAAAGGCGCCCACCTCAGGATGACAATCAAACTTCAGCGCTGCGTACGTTACTTTGCTTTTAAGATCTCCGACAACAAATCCGGTTTCGATTCATCGCGCACCAGGTGAGCGTAGCGCTCGCCGCCATGGTAGTCGAGTTTGTAGGTCTTGAAGTATTCGGTGTTCTCGACTAGAAGCTCGAGAGGCGCCGTGGTGTTCTTGCCGGCCTTGATTGCATCGCGCAGAACTTCTGGCGAGTAGTGGCGGCCATTCACCGCAATCAGCTTCATGCCGGGGCCGATTCCAGCCAGAGCCGCGGGCATGCCTTCGATGGTGTCGGCGATGGTGCCGTCCTCGCGCAACCCGAGTCCGATCGAATACCTGACGCCGGCGTGTGACGAACACTCGCCGCTGCACTCCATTCCTGATGGCGTTTCAGTGTAGACGACCTTCCACCCGCTGCCTTCGATTCCGCCGAGCGGCGCGCCGGGTCCGTGATTGGTGAGGCGTTCGGTCCAAAAGCCGCGCCAGTCGTAGGGCGCGATCTGATTGAGCGCGTTCACGACGTCGTCGAATGTGTAGGTCTTCACCATGGGGCCGGTGCTGGGCGCGCCGTGGAAGAGCTGGCAAAAATCATCCAGCGTTTTTTTGCTCTTGGTTTGCTGGCGGATGATTACGTCGGCCCACAGCCAGTTCAGCGTGTCTTCTTCGTAGAAATCAACTCCGCGGCGCCAGGATTCCCAGGCGTGCGGGCTGAAATAAAGTTGCGGAGCGGCGTCCGCTGTGTCCTGCAGGTTGCGCCATGTGCGGCCGGGAGTGTGGTCGAGGGCGGCGGCCGTTAAAGCCAGATTGTCGCGGGCCTGCTCCGGCGTCAGCAGACTGCTGCGTGCGGTCAGGACTTCGCCGAGATATTGCGTCAGGCCTTCGTAAACCCAGAGCAGATCATCCTGCATGGGCTGCTGATAATCGGGAGTGGCGAGGTCCGCGGGGCGGCGGTATTTTCCGTTCCACGAATGCACGTACTCGTGCGGAAGAAGGTCGGCTGACGCTTTGCGCTCGCCGTCATCGACCAGGCTGCGTTCATTGGTGCGGCTGTCGTTGGACTCGTGGTGCTCCAGTCCGAAATGCGCCACGTGATCGCTCAGGCTGAGCAGGAAGTGGTAATCGCGATAGTGATGCGCGCCGAATAGTTTGTTGGCTTGTTCGACCAGATTCTTGTAGTGATCCCAGACTTCCTGCGGAGCGGCGAGCGCGGCGGCGCTATCGGCGGCAATATCCATCTCGGTAACGGGATCGTCGGCGAGTTTGACGACCTTGAGGAATTCGCCGGTGATTACAGGCGAATCGACCAGCGTGGTCAGCGACGCGGGCTGAAAGGTGATCTGGGCCTCACCGTTGGGTTGGTCGCCGGTCGTCGCAACGGGCAAAGCTGTTCCACATTTCCAGTTGGCGGGAAGCTTCAGCGTGGCCACGTAGGTGAGATCGTCAGACTTCCAGCCCTTGGGATAGAGCAGGACCTGATTCCAACTGATGACCGCCATTTTGTCGGTTGCCGACGAGCCGGCGGAGAAGCCGGCCTCGAACGTTGCGGGGGAAAGGAAATCGAGTTCGGCGGTTACTTCGGTCTCGCCGGGCGGAACTTCCACGTGGAGGGTGAAGCCGTCGAGCAGGTCGCGCCGCCACTTCAAAGTCTTGCCCCTGGCGCTGAATTTCAGTCCGGCTAAATCGATGACCGGGCCATCGGGCGCATGTTCGCCGGGAATCCACTTTGGATAATAGAGCGTGAGATCGCCCGCGCTGGCGGGAATCTTTAGCCGGGCGTGGAAGATTTTGCGCGGAGCCGAGGTGGCGTCCACAAAGATGGTCACGGTTGGAGGTGTAGCTGACCAACTTAGAGCAGGGATGAAAAACAGAAAAAACGACAAGCAGACCACTCTCAAGACCCTTGAGAGTTTCATTTTATGAGCCCCCAGGCTGTCGATGACACTGAACCCCACAACGTTCGCAGAACTTAAACTATAGCAGCCGGCGAGCGGGACGCACCAGCGCGGATGACCATCAAACGGCAACACGAGCGGTGGCTTCAGTCCTCGACATGACCGTGTAAGTGGCGCATAGTTAGGAAAACCGTGTGTTTTCTTTCGAAAGGACTCTTCTGCGATGAAGGTGCTGTTGGTGGAGGACAGCAAGTTCCTCCGAGTATCGACGGAGCGGGCGCTGATCAAAGCAGGATACGAGGTGGTGTGCGCCGGCGACGGGGAAGAGGCTTTGCGGATGGCTCGCGAGCACTTGCCGTCGCTGATGCTGCTCGACATGATGCTCCCGAAGGTCAGCGGTCCGGACGTGCTCAAGGCTTTGAAGCAGGATCCGGCGACGGCGGGGATCGCCGTGATGGTCTTGACCAGTCTGTCGCCGAAGAACGCGAAGGCACTCGAGAAGGATGGAGCCGCCGGGTTCTTCGAAAAGTCTGACCTCATGCTGGGCTCGGGGCCGAACTCACTGTTGGCGGCGGTGCAGAAGGTGTTGAGCAATTTGGAGTGACGCGACGCCACTCCCCTTTTGTATTTTCCGAATTGCACTCGAATATTAGCGCCGGTTTTCTAAGGACAATCTAAGCCGCTGGCCCGCGGTGCTGTTTTGAAATCCAGATTTGCCGATAGATAGATTTGAGTCTTGCGCTGATGGGCGGCAACGATCGAGCATCGACATCCAGGAACAAACAAGGAAGCAGGGAATGACCAGGATTCTTCTTGTGGAGGACAGCAAATTTCTAAGACTGGCGACGGAGCGGGCACTGACGCGGGCGGGCTACGAGATGAGCAGCGCGAGCGATGGCGAGGAAGCGCTGCATATGGCGCGCGAGAAGTTGCCGGACCTGATTCTGCTGGATATGTTGTTGCCCAAGATGAGCGGTCCGGATGTGCTCAAGGCACTGAAGAGCGATGCGGTCACCAAAGCAATTCCAGTTGTGGTGATCACCGGTATGTCGCAGAAAAACGCCGCCCGATTGCAGGAAGATGGAGCGTCCGGCTTCCTGGAAAAATCCACCCTTGAGTTGGACAAGGGATCGGAGAAATTGTTGGCATCGGTGGCGGAGATTCTAAAGAAGCTTTCCGAACCCGCACGCACCGCGACGGCCTAGGCTAGGTGCCCGAGCCTCTGGGTTGTGTCTTAGTCTGTCAGCCTCCGCTACGAAGCCGCCTCGCTTCGCTCGGCGGGACAACCGAGGCGGCTGTCCCCACGTCAGCATCAGTTTCGCTACTTCTTCAGACCCGCCGTAAAGTTCGTAACCACGGTGACTGACTGGCTGACCTGTTGCTCAACCCGGTCGAGAAGAATTTTCTTGCCGTCGGGCGAGACGTCATAGATGACCTGCGGAGCGGACCAACTGGTGACCAGCTTCTGAGCCACGCCGAATTGCAGTGCGCCGCCCGCATTCGTTACTGGGACCGCAAGAAGATTGAAAGTCAGGTCCAGGTAGTAGAGTTCTTTGCCGTCCTTGCTCCACTTGGGCTGCGTTCCGCCGTTGGCCGAGACCTGCCACTTGCCCTGCCCGCCGCCAAAGGGCACCACATACACTTGAAGCGTGCCGGATTCGCTCGACTGGTAGGCGAGCCAACGGCCGTCTGGAGAAAGTTTTCCATTCGCACCCCGCTCCAGGATCAGCGATGGTTTGCGCTCTCCCTCCAGCGGCAAGGACCAGATCTGCCGGCCTGGGCCACTCGATATGGGCCGCGAATAGAGCAGGTACTTGCCGTCGCGCGACCAATCGTCGAGTGCGGGCTGATCGGTCAACTGTGAGCAAAGTCTCTTCCGCGCCGCTGCCGTCGGAGGGTTTGCGGCAGATGGCAAAGCCGACCGTTGCGAGCGGAGGAGTAGGCGATCCATTTGCCGTCGGGCGACCAGATGGGGGAAACATTCCCAATCGGTCCAAAGGTCAGTCTGGTGCGGACCCCACGCGCCAGATCGAGCACCCAGATGTCGGTCTCACCCGCGTTAAGCTGGAGAGCGACGCGGTCGCCTTGCGGGGAAAGGACCACGCCTTGCAGGTCGGGGAGCTTGTCGGCATATGGTGCTGATCTCTTTCCCGCTGCGATCCATCCAGACTAACTGCAAGTCGCCGGAGGCGCCGCTGCCGAAAACCAGCAGGCCATCGTTGGAAGCCGAGGCATCCATGTGCCAGGTGCTGGAGTCGTTCATCACGCCCTTGGCCACATTCTGGGGTTCGCCACTCAGCGTTCCAGTGGAAGGGTTGAAAGGTTGCGCGATTAATTGGTCGCCACGCCCAAACAAAAGAAAACCGCTGGCGTAAACGGCATTGGATTGAGAGCGAAACAGCGGACGATTTTCCCGGCCGTCGAGCGATGCGTAGTAGAGCGTGTTGTTCGCCGACTTGGAAGGATCGTGGTGAAGCGCGATATAGAGGAAATGCTTGCCGTCGGGAAGGAAAAACGGCCAGCGATGCGAGGTGTGCAGAGCGGTGTCGACCTTCGTAATCGCAACCGGAGTTCCGCCGCTGGCGCTCACGCGCATGAGAGGCGCTGAGGGAGCCGGAGAGAACAGGATCACTCCACCCGGTCCCCAGGCGCCCCCGCGACCGAGCGGTACGTCACAAACTACCTGCGCCGAGCCGACGTCGAGGTCGATCGTTTTGAGCTTGCTCTCGGCGAAGAATCCGAGGGAACGGCTGTCGGGCGACCAGAAAGGAAAAATCGCGCCCTCGGTGCCGGGCAGTGCATGTGCTTCCAGCGCGTTCGTAGGACGTACCCAGAGCGCAGTCTTGCCGTCCGCGCCGGTGGCCGCAAACGCGATGGATGCGCCATCGGGCGAAAGCACTGGCGGGCCGGCAGAATCGCCGGTCAGATTGAATGTGGTCTTCTCCGGAGGATCAATGACGGCGCGGATGGAGCGCGCAGACTGAGCCGGATGGTAGAAGAGCATGGCGGCAGCCGCAGTCAGAACAATCGCGGCCACCAGGGCCGCGGCCCAACCAAGACGCTCGCGGCTGCGAGACGGTGCGGGCGTCACCGGCGCAGCGGCCGGAGACGACTTGTCCGCCGCAATCCACTGCAGCTCCAGCTTGATATCGTGCGCCGTCTGATAGCGCTCTTCGGGATTTTTCTGCAGGCAGGTCGTCACGACGTGTTCGAAGGCCGGCGGCGTTTGTGGCTTGACCGCGCTGATCGGCTCCGGATCAGCTCTCCAGAATCGACGACGCCAGCGAGATCTGACTCTTGCCCGAGAACGGCCGCTTTCCCGCGACCATCTCATAGAGCACCGCGCCGAAGGCAAAGATGTCGCTGCGCGCGTCCGCTTCTTTCCCTTCGATCTGCTCCGGCGACATGTATTGAATCGTGCCGATGATGCTGCCCGCCGTAGTCAGCGGGGTCAACGGACTCGGCCCGCTCAACGTGGCCGCCGCGGTGAATGAAGGTGCCGCTGTTCCCGATCCCGAGGCCTGATCCTGTGCAGTCATGCCCAGCGGTTTCGCCAGCCCAAAGTCCATCAGCTTCGCGCCGCCCGGAGTGAGCATGATGTTGCCCGGCTTCAGATCACGATGCACAATGCCCGCTGCGGTGCGCGACCGCCAGCGCTTCGGCCACGGCGATTCCAATCTTGCAACACTTCGGCCAGCGGCATCGCGCCTTTGCGCAATCTTTCCGCCAGAGTTTCACCCTCCAGAAACTCCATCACCAGATAATCGGTGCCGTTCTGCGAACCGATGTCATAAAGCTGACAAATGTTGGGATGATTCAACGACGAGATCGCTCTGCCTTCGCGCTCCATGCGCTGCTTCAGTTCCGGAGAAGAAGAAAGATGGGAAGCAAGAACTTTGACCGCCACAGTGCGGTCGAGGCGGGTATCGCGGGCGCGGTAAACTTCTCCCATGCCGCCTGCGCCCAGCGGAGACTGGATTTCGTAAGGGCCGAGTTTCGTGCCAGAAGTCAGGGTCATCGTGCGGTTTCACTCGCTATCGATACTGCTACTTCTTCAATCCAGCCGTGAAGTTCGTCACCACTGTCAGCGATTGGCTGACTTGCTGCAAAATGCGGTCGAGCAGGATTTTCTTGCCGTCGGGGGTCACGTCATAGAAGATCTGCGGCGTGGACCAGTTGGCGACGATCTGTTGCGCCGCGCCGAATTGCAAAGCCCCGCCCGTATCCTGCACCGGCACAGCGAAAAGGCTGAATGAGGTGTCCATGTAGTACAGTTCTTTTCCGTCGTGGCTCCAGGAGTTAAAGATTCCGCTGTTGGAGGAGACCTGCCATTTCGCCTGCCCACCACGGAAAGGCACCACGTAAACTTCCGGAGTGCCGGATTCCGCCGAGAAATACGAGAGCCAACGTCCGTTAGGGGAAAGCGTTCCCCAAACCGCGAAAGAGTTGGCCGGACGGGGCACAATCAGGAAAGGCTTGCGGTCACCCTCGAGCGGCAGGGCCCATATCTCTTCGCTGCCTCGCGCTCCACGCGAATAGACGATGTACCTGCCATCGCGCGACCAGTCATTGGCAATGTCGATTTGCTTATCAGTGAGCAGGATTTCTTCCGCGCCGCCGCCATCGGACTGCTTGCGGATCAGATTCGAGTGGCCGTTGCGATCGGCAGTATAGACAATCCATTTTCCGTCGGGAGACCATACCGGGTAAATGTTGGAGACCGGACCGAAGGTGAGCCGGGTGCGGATGCCCCGCGCCACATCCAGCACCCAGATATCGAGCACGCCGTTGTCGATGTCGAGAGCGATGCGGTCGCCCTGGGGTGAAATGCGCGCGTATTGCAGGTTGGTCACCTTGCTGGCGAACACATTGATTTGCTTGGTGGCGACATCCATCCAGAGGAGTTGCCAATCGCCGGTTCCTCCGCTGGCGTAAATCAGTAAGCTGCCGGCGGCAGAGGCGTCCATGTGCCAGGTGCTCGCGTCGTGCACGATTCCTTTGGCCAGGTTTTGCGGTTCTCCGCTGATGGTTCCTTTGGCAGGATCGAAGGGCTGCGCCATCAACTGTTCGCCGCGGGCAAACAGCAGATAACCATTGGCATATACTGCGTTGGTTACGCTACGGAACAGGGCGCGATTTTCTTTGCCGTCAAGAGAGGCGTAGTAGACCGTGTCGTTCGCCTGTTTGCCGGGATCATGGTGGATGGCGAGATAGAGGAAATGCTTGCCATCGGGCAGAAAAATCGGCCAGCGATGCGACGTATGCTGCGACGCATCGAGCTTCGTCATCGGAACTGGAGTGCCGCCATTCGCGCTGACGCGCATTAGCGCAACCTGAGTATCGGGGGAAAATACGATCGTTCCGTCGCCGCTCCATGCGCCACCGCGGCCGAAGGGAGCATCGGCCACCACCTGCGTAGAGCCGCCTTCCACATCGACAGTCTTCAACTTTCCTTCGGAGAAAAATCCGAGCGACCGGTTGTCGAACGACCAGAAAGGAAAGATCGCATAGTCGGTGCCGGGCAATTCGCGGGCTTCCTGCGAGTTCATGGGGCGCACCCACAACGCAATTTTGCCGTCAGCACCCGTGGCCGAAAATGCGACGGTAGTTCCGTCCGGCGAAAGGATGGGTGGCCCGCCGGAATCGCCGGTCAGGTTGAACGAAGATTTTTCCGGCGGATCAATGACTGTGCGGGTGCTCCGAGCAGGCGCGGGATGAGGCTGCACGAAAACTCCGGCGAGCGTTCCAAGGACAATGGCGAGCCCGAGACCCACCGCCCACGCCATACGCTCGCGCGTGTGCGAAACCGGAGGTGGTGCTGGAGTTGCTTCGGGCGCAGGCGGAGAAGACTTATCGCCGGCGATAAATTGCAGTTCGAGTTGGATGTCGTGCGCGGCGAGATACCGGTCGTCGGGATTCTTCTGCAGGCAGGTCTTCACCACATGGTCGAAAGCTGCGGGCGTTTGCGGCTTGACGCTGCTGACCGGCTCGGGGTCGCTTTCCAGAATCGCCGACGCCAGAGAAATCTGGCTCTTCCCAGAAAACGGCCGCTTACCCGCGGCCATTTCATAAAGGACAGAGCCGAAAGCAAAGATGTCAGAACGCGCGTCCGCTTCTTTGCCTTCGATCTGCTCCGGCGACATGTATTGAATTGTGCCGATGATGCTGCCTGCCGTGGTCAGCGGGCTCAACGGAGTCGGCCCGCTTAATGTGGCCGCCGCGGTGAATGAGGGTGGTGCTGTTCCCGATCCCGCCGTTCCTGATCCTGACGTCGCCGTCCCGAGCGGTTTCGCCAGCCCGAAGTCCATCAGCTTCGCGCCGCCCTGGGTCAGCATAATATTCCCCGGCTTCAGGTCGCGATGCACAATGCCGCTGCGGTGTGCGACGGCCAGCGCTTCGGCCACGGCAATTCCAACTTTGAGGATTTCGTTCAGCGGCATCGCGCCTTTGTACAATTTCTCTGCCAGCGTTTCCCCTTCCAGAAACTCCATCACCAGGTAATCGGCGCCATTCTGCGATCCGATGTCGTAAAGCTGGCAGATGTGGGGATGGTTCAACGAAGAAATAGCCCTGCCTTCGCGCTCCATGCGCTGCTTCAGTTCGGGAGAAGAAGAAAGATGCGAGGCAAGTACTTTGACCGCAACGGTGCGATCAAGGCGGGTATCACGGGCGCGGTAAACTTCTCCCATGCCGCCTGCGCCCAGCAAAGACTGGATTTCATATGGACCGAGTTTTGTGCCGGAAGTGAGAGCCATTCAGGTCGGGCAATTATAGCGCGAAGATCGGATTATTAAGGATCCGGCGATTCTGAGCGGCTGGTGCAACCCATCGGAGCTGTTCTTCTGCGTCGCTCCGCCACACGCTCTGCATTGCAAACAAACCACTTACGGCGCGGGAACTCGGGACGGCCCGGCGGAGTCTATTATTCAAAGGGCATGTGCAGGTAACACGCTCTGGTAACCACCATGTAGTCAGGCGATTTTTCGGTTCGGGACGCGCTGGAAGATTCTATAATCGTTGTCTAGTCGGGATTGCAATCATGGGGGAAGTGGCAACCTTGGCAGACTTGGCCAGCGCGATCGGAGCACGGGCGGAGGAAGCGGCGATTGTCGCTGACCTGAAGGCCGGTTCGGAAGACGCCTACGCCTGGCTGATTGGCGAATTTCAGCGTCCTGTATATGGCCTGGTTTACCGCATGGTGAGCGATCCGGCCGACGCTGCCGATGTGACTCAGGATGTGTTCCTGAAAGTGTTCCGCGGGATGAAGAGCTTCCATGGCGAGTCGAGCCTGAAGACTTGGATCTACCGGATTGCACTGCATGAGGCGGCGAACCGGAAGCGGTGGTGGTTCCGGCATAAGGCGCAGGAGACTTCGATCGAGCCGGCAGAGTCCGATGGATTTGCCGGCGGCGATGGCTGGATGCAAAACGAAGCGATGCAGAACGCGCTGACGGACCGCGCCGACTCGCCCTTCGACAACGTGGCGCACCGTGAAGTGCAGCAACGCGTGGATGCGGAACTGCGGCAACTGCCCGAGCCTTACCGCACGACGCTGATTCTGCGCGACCTGGAAGACATGTCGTACGAAGAGATTGCTGAGGTGCTGCAGATCTCGCTGGGCACGGTGAAATCAAGATTGACGCGCGGGCGGCAGGCGTTGAAGCAACGGCTAGCGCCGTATGTCCGCGAGGTGAGTGTAGAACTGGGGCTGACTGCGCCGCAGGACGAAGAAGAAGCGCCGTCATCGGTTTCTGGAGGGGGTAGAAGGGCCGAGGTGATGCCATGAGGTATTTGGGCATGGAATCCGTTTCTCCAATGACACTGAAGTTCGGGACGATGAAGTGCAGGGAAGCGAAGGAATTGTTGTCGCCATATCTGGACGGGGCAGTTACCGGCATGGAGATGAGGGCTTTGCAGGAGCATCTGGACCGGTGCGCCGCGTGCATGCGGGAATACCGGTTGCTGCGGCAGACGCAGCAAATGCTGATGAATGTGCGGCATCCGAAGCCGCCGGCTGATCTTGGCCTGAAACTGCGACTGGCGATTTCACGCGAAGCGGCGGAGACGAGGCGTCCGCGCTTCGAAGGCTTGCGCATGCGGGTGGAGAATGCCGTGCACGCGTTTATGGTGCCGGCGACCGCGGGCCTGGCCTGCGCTCTCCTTATCTTTGGTTTGATCACGGCGATTTTGGCGATGCCAGGCGAGGTGCAGGCGAACAATGAGGATGTGCCGACCGTGTTGACTACTGGTCCGGAATTGCAGCAGAGCGTCTTCGGCACGAATTTGAGCGCGATGAACACAGACTCGCTGGTGATTGAAGCCTACGTAGACAAGAACGGGCGAGTGCAGGACTACAAGATTCTTTCCGATCCCGGCGAATCTGAGGAACTTCTGCCGCAGGTGAAGCGGATGCTGATCTTCACGACGTTCCGGCCAGCGATGTCGATGGGGCGGCCAATCTCGTCGCGTGCGGTGTTGTCGTTCTCGAAGATCAGCGTGCGCGGTTAGAGCCGGGCTTCGGCTATCGGGCTTCGGCTGCTTGCGCTCGACTTTTGAATTCCCAGTCTCCGGAATGATCTGTTAGCCATTCGTCGCTGAATTTCTTGGTCTGCACACCTCCGTTTCGGCGCTACAATGGCCTTGTCATATTGATGTCATAATTTTCCGGCACGTTTCCTCGTTATTTTGGAAAGGAAAGCTTATGAAGCATCGCATATCCACAGCATTGCTCTTGTCTACAGCATTTACCTTTACCGCATTCGCGCAGCAAGGCAGCTCAGGCTCCGGCGCCGTGCCGGCGGCTACCGGGCGCGGAGGTTCGCAGCCTGCGTCAACGCACGATTTCTGGGACGGCGATGAGCCCAGTTTGGCTTCGCTCCTGCTGCATCCGATGGCCAGCAAAGAGTACGTGCGGCGGCATGTTCAGCCCATTCGCGACCGGGTCAGCGAACTGGATGAGATTACCGCGGCGAATACCAAGATGATCCGCGACGTGGATGCGCGCGCGCAGCAGGGCATTCAACTGGCGTCCGCGAAAGCCAGTATGGCCGACGAGCATGCGCAGGATGCTGCGAACAAGGCTCAGATGGCGCAGCAGGCTGCGAGCTCGGTTAACACTCGGCTCGCCACCGACGAGAGCATGATCGGGAATATCGATCGGTACCAATCTGGAGCGCAGACCGAAATTCGTTTTCGTCCCGGACAGACCGAGTTGAGCAAGCAGGCTAAAGATGCGCTCGACGAGATGGCTGGTTCGTTGAAGAATCAGCGCGGCTACATCATCGAAGTGCAGGGCTTCTCCTCGGGTCAGGGCCAGGCCGCGATCGCCAACTCGCGAAAGATGGCGGATTCGGTCGTGCGCTACCTGGTGCTGAACCACGAGATTCCGGAGTACCGCATCTACGTGCTTGCGATGGGCAACGCGCCTGTGGCGCAGGGCACGAGAGGGATGCGCGTCGAAATCAACCTGCTGAAGAACGACCTCGCGAAGTCGCAGTGAATTTCTCTGCGAAATAAATCTTGCGGGACCGGTTGAAGCGCTGGCCGCTTTGCTGGCGCTTCGCCTTTTCTTCTGGGGGTACCCCCACCCCCCTCAATCTCTGGAATCACCAGGTTACGGAGTTTTCCCCCGTAAAATCTAGATGTCAAAGAACTTAGGTACTAAAATCTAGACAGCAAAGGACTTCGGGCGTGGACGATTCGGGTTCGCCCGACCGTCACGGCCTCGACCATGATTGCGCAAGTCATGGACTGTGCACAAGGTCAGATGTCACATGGTTTGGCTGTGGAAATCTTTGGGCCGGGGCAGCCGCTAATGAATCAGGAAACGTGCCGTGTGACGCCCGGTTTCAAAGGCGTCACCGTAGCTGGATCGTGGTCGCTCGGCGGACCGCCGCCGCGGTTGCTCCCTGGAGTTTCCAAGGGCTGAATGACCGTCTTGCCTGTGCTGCCCAATGCTTCATTGACTCGGGAAGTGACCACCAAGGCATTTGCAGGGAAGTCGGCATTACCGGGCTGGATACTCGACTGAGTTGTGGGATTCAGTTCGGAAAGACCAATAACTATTACGAGGACGCGCTGCCTCTTCAACAAGCGCGCGACTAGTTCCACTGAGGGAGCCTCTTGATCCAGTTGCAACTTGTCGCGCACCGCCTGGGTGAATGGATCTGAGTCCTTTCCCACGGCGTAAACGAAATCCTGGTCCAGTAAAACCGCGATCATGAGGTTCTTTCGGAGCCGCTCTCTGGGGTCGGGTTCCATTGACCAGCGCGCGACTTCACAAGCAAGATTCCGGTTTCTATCGCCGTCACTGCCCCAAAATCAGCAGGCGGGCTTTCGGTCTGGCAAATGCCGGTTGTAGGGCACTCACGCTCAAAGCAGGCAACTCCTCGCCAGCAAGAAGGATTGGCCCGACCACAGCATCCGCGGATTTCGCTGTGGTCCGATTCGACTCAAAGAGGCTGCGCCCCTTTTCAACACTATTGACCACCCATGCGTCGAGCACTCGGTCCGGATAACGGAAGAAGCCGACTAGCAGCAGATGTGAGATTGAGACCTCCATGCCACCGAGCCAGCCGGGCAATCTCACTTTCGGAATAGGTTCCAGCGCGTGGTTGACCTTAAGCAGTGAGATTGGCCAGAGCCAGAACAGGCAAGTCCAGAGTAGAGCCAGCGCAAAATATCCAGCGATGGGGAAGGCGAGGAGAGGCTGCTCGCGGAAGGGACGAAGGAGCTGCCACTTCAACTGATGACGGCGAATCTCCTGAAGGACCGTTATGGCGTCGATGTTAGTTTGAGCATGTGCCTTCACCTGAGGGTCCGGGCTCTGCTCCATAGCCGTGGCTGCCCCCTGCAACGGCTCTATAGCCTCGGTTCGGCGAGCGTCGCGAAGCGCCGGGGCGATTTTAGAAAGAGAGGCCGCAGCAATCCGCCTCACATCGCCATTTTCGTCGTTCAAGGCTTTCGTGAGAGCCGGGACACTTGGTTCGGCTACAGCGCCGAAATCTCCTAGGACCGCGGCTGCCCGCGCCCGATCGCGATAATCCGCAGCATCAAGCAGGCGAGCGGGGATGGGGACGGCCTCTAGCTGGTTGCGCCCAATTTTTGCCACGGCATCGGCGGCCTCAAGCTGTTCCTGGTCGTTGGTTGCCTGCAGCATGTTGGTAAGGGCGGGCACTGCTGCCTGAGCGTCCGGACCGATTGCGCCCAGCACTTGGGCGGCGTACCACGGAAGGGAAGGATCGTCTCCCTTCAGCAGGTCAATCAAAGTGGGCACCGCCATTTTTGCCGCCGGACCAAACTTGATCAATGCATGGGAGGAGAAATATCGAGAGCCTTGATCTTCCTGCAAAAAACTGACCAGGGCGGGGACGGCCAGCTCAGGGCTCTGGCCAATGCGCCCGAGTGCATCAGCAGCACGTGCGCGAACCTGGACGTCCTGGTCTCGAAGTGCCTCGATAAGTGGAGGAACACAAATTCGCATGTCTCCGGGAATGTTTCCGAGGGCGAAAGCGGTGGCCTCGCGTACGGATTGGTCAGGATCCTTCAGCGCATCGAGCAGGGCTGGAATGGCTCTCCGCGCTTGTTCGCGGTCGTTCGCTGGGGAGCCCGGGGAGGCATTGTTGCCCAGGTTCACAGCTGCGCGGGCGCGCACGCCGGCATTCTCGCTGCGCAGATCGCGGAGATTGAGTGAAACAGTGTCGGTTGATTCCTGCGCTGCTCCGCTCGAGGGAGTGGCCAACATACCGGCCAGATAGAGCAGGACGAGAATCGGCAGCCAAGAGGCCCTCTCCCCGGCGTCGTCTTTGAAAATCCAACGCCTCATCCCGGTGACCTCCTTCGCGCCGGACTTGTGAAGCTCACGTCCGCGAGAGCGGAAGATTCGAGCCCAGTCTACCAAATTGAAGCCGGTACCATGACAATGGCTGGATGCGCGACCCGGTGGGGGAGCCTCGTATTTCCAAGCTCCAATTCAAGATACCACCACCCCTCCCCGGTTTGACCCTCTGCTTGGCATTCCTTACACTTGATAATGTTCTCCGCTTGGTGGAGTGCCAATCCTGTGGAGGGTTTCCTGAGGCTACTTTTGCTACGTTTATGGTTTGCGGCTTTGTTGGGGCCGCTGGCGGTGGTTTGTGTGGGGCAGGACACGAGTCCGCAGGCTCCGACTTCGCAGAATCAGGCTTCCCAAAGTCAGACTCCACAGAATCAAACTCCCCAAAATCAGGTTCCTCAGAGTCAGAGTCCGCAGAGTCAGGCTGGGCAGGATCAGGCTGCGCAGAGCCCGTCTTCGCAGGGGCAGTCGTCTTCGAAGGATCAGAATCGGGAGGATCAGCCGCCTCAGCCCGCGTTGCCCAAGGAATCGGTTCCGCTGGCCAAGCCGCCGCAGAAACCAGTGCAGAGCCAGGTTCCGCAGAGCCCGTGGCTGATTACGCTGGACAGCAGTGAGACGATTTTTTCTGTGCTTACGGCTTTGAACGCTTGCGGCTACGATCAGGATTTGACCATTTCGGATGCCACGCGGAGCAACGTTCGGGCCGAGGTGCAGAGAGTTTTGCGGGATTCGGAGGAAGCCGAGGCGGCGCGGACCGAGGTGTGCGAGTTTGCGCAGAACCACGTGGTGTCGAAGGATCCGAACCGCAATTTGTCGCAGTACATTTCGCTGGCTTTGTACATGGATGGTCCGCCGCACTTTGCGCCGCGTGTGAAGGAGGATGATCTGCCTCCGGATGCGGCGTTGATCACGCCGTTTGGAGCGCTGCTGGAAAATTTTTATGCGAAGGCGAAGTTGCACTCCATATGGGAGCGGCACCGCAGGGATTATGCGGCGGCGATGAACCGGTATCACGAGCCGCTGCACAAGATGGTGTTTGACACGGAGATTTATCTGAAGCAGCCTTCGTCACAATACTTGGGACGGCGGTTCACGATCTATCTGGACTTTATGGGTTCGCCGAACGAGACGGATGCGCGGAATTATGGGTCGGATTATTACGTGGTTGTCTTCCCGGCGCCGAATACGCCGTCGGGAGAGACGCCGAGTTCGGCTCTGAAGATGGAGCAGATCCGGCACACGTTTCTGCACTACGAGTTCGATCCGCTGGCGGAGAAGCACTACAGCTCGATTAAGCGGCTGGAGCCGCTGCTGCAGTCGGTGAAGCGGGCTCCGCTGGAGGAAGCCTTTCGGACCGATATTTCGCTGCTGGTGACGGAATGCCTGGTGCGGGCGATTGAGATCCGCACTACGGGGGACAAGCAAACCGCGGAGGCGATGCGCACGCAGGCGGTGGATGACGCGGTAAAACAGGGCTATATTTTGACACGGACTTTTTATAACGATGTGATCGCGTTTGAAAAAGATCCGGTGGGGATTCGCGGAGTGTATGGCGACTTTCTCGACAATATTGACGTAAAGAAAGAAGAGAAAGCGGCAGCGGAGGTTCAGTTTGCCAGTGTGGCGTCGCCGGAGTTGGTGAAGTTGTCGCGTCCGGAGGAGCGGAGGATGCTGGTGACGGCGGAGAAACGGCTGGCGGCTGGCGATCCGAAGGGCGCGCAGGAGCTGGCGCAGGCGGCGTTGGATAAGAAGATTGGCGACCAGGGGCGGGCGCTGTTTATTCTGGCGGAAGTGGCCGTGGCCAACAGGAACCGGGATGGGGCGCAGGATAGTTTCAAGAAAGCGATTGAGGCCTCGAATGATCCTACGGTGCTGGGCTGGTCGCATGTGTATCTGGGCAGGATTCTGGATATGAAAGAGGAGCGCGAGGCTGCGCTGCGGGAGTACCGAGCCGCATTGGATGCAGGCGGGAAGTCGCCGGAGATTCGGGCGGCGGCGGAGCGGGGGCTGGAGCAGGCTTATGAGCCTCCTACTAAGCCGCAGTAGTGGTCCACAGTCAGAAAAAAATCTTTAACCACAGAGGACACGGGGTAACACAGGGTAGTGCTATTCGGGATCGTGACATATCTTAAGGAGAAGGCATGAAGCGAGGGGCGATTGTTATCGCAGTGCTGGGAATAGCGGTGTCGGGTTTGGCGCAGAACGCTCTTGGGCAGAGCAGCGATAAGCCTGCGGCGCAGAACACACCCGCGGGACAGGCTGCGGCGCCGACGGGGAAACGTAGGCCGATGGCCAAGACACAGGAAGAGTTCGCCGCGTTCAACACCGCAAATGCATTGACGGACGCAGCGGCGCAGGAGAAAGCGGCGGATGACTTTGCCAAAAAGTTTCCGGACAGCGAACTGCGGACTCTGCTCTACAAGTCGGTGATGAGTGCGTACCAGCAGGCCAACAATGCCGACAAGATGGTGGAGTTGGCGCACAAAGTCCTGACCTATGATCCAGATGATCCGGACGCGCTGCTTGGGGTGGCGCAATCTCTTGCCGAGCGGACGCGGGATACTGATTTGGACCGGGATCAGCGGCTGGCGGAGGCCAAGAAAGACGCTGAGCGCGCGTTAATCACCGTGGACACGGATGTTCCGACAGCCGGTGTTGACCCGGCCAAGCTGACCGCCTACAAGGGGTATGTGCGTTCCCAGGCTTACTACGTTTTGGGAATGATTGATTACAACAACAAAGCGTGGGCGGGTGCGGAGGGGAATTTCCGGAAGTCGATTGACGCGTTGCCGCAGTCGGTGGACCCGGTCACGGTTCTGCGGCTTTCGCTCTCCCTGGATATGCAGGACAAATATCCCGAGGCGCTGAAGTACGCGAACCAGGCGGTGGACTTGACCAAAGAAGGCACGAATGCCGGAGACGCGGCGCGTAAGGAGAAGGACCGGCTGTCGCAGCTGACTGGGAGCGGCGCTCCGCCTGCGAAGTAATAATGAGGAAGGACTTGGCTGGCTGAAGTTGATTTCTTGGAGTTTTGCGGCGCGGCTGGAAGCCGCGCCCTTTCGAAACGGTAGTAGTCCATCATGAAGGAACGGGAAATCACTTCGCTGGAAACCGCGTTGGGCTACCATTTCCACCGCCGGGCAGTGATTGAGCAGGCCCTTACCCACAGTTCGCAAGCGCGGGAGCAGGAAGCGCAGCAGGCGGGGGAGAGCAAGTACAAGGTTAACGACAACGAGCAGTTGGAATTTTTGGGCGATGCGATTCTGGCTTTGGTGACGAGCGAGGAGTTGTTTCACCGCTTTCCGCAGTTTCGCGAGGGCGAGCTTTCGAAGCTGCGGGCGCATGTGGTGAGCGAGCGGCACCTGATTCGGGTGGCGCAACAACTGGAGTTGGGACACTATCTCCGATTGGGACGGGGCGAGGAAAAGAGCGGCGGGCGCAGCAAGACGGCTTTACTGGTGGACGCGCTGGAAGCGATCCTGGCGGCGATTTATCTGGATGGCGGAATGGAACCGGCGCGCGAGTTTATTTTGCGGGAAATTTTGGCGCCTGAGTTGGCGCGCATGGAGCGCGAGGGCGGCACGCTCCCGATGAACGATTTCAAGTCGGCCCTGCAGGAAACCTTGCAGGGGCTGGGGTTGGCGCAGCCCTCGTATGTGTTGGTGGAGGAAGCGGGGCCCGAACACAGGAAGACGTTTACGGTGGAAGTCCGTCTGAACACTAAGAACGGTGAAGGCCGGGCGGAGTTTGTGGGACGGGCACAAGGTTCCACCAAGAAGACAGCGGAGCAGGACGCGGCGCGGCAGTTGCTGGCTTATCTGGCTTCAAGGCCGCAATCGGCGGGAGCGAGGCTGGCGCGGGGATCGCGGTCCGCGGAGAAGTAGAACAATCAGAACGGATCAGTGGAGTGAATGAATTCACCAGAAGTACATTTAGCAGAGGGGCATTCTCCGGACGGCGATTCTTCCCTCGATAACTCTCCCGCCGGTGATCCGCCCGCCGGTCAAGCGCCCGACGTTCGTTCCCCGAGTGATCGAAAGACTCCCTTGATGATTGGAATGGGCGTGAGCGGCTCGTTGCAGTCGCTGCTGGGAACGGTGGTGATCGCGGTGTTTGTGATCACATTCATCGTACAGGCGTTTCAGATTCCTTCTCCGTCCATGGAAAGCACTTTGCTGGTGGGTGACTATCTGCTGGTGAACAAGCTGGTTTACGGGAAAGGGAGCGTGGGCGACTTCCTTATGCCTTACCGGCGCGTGCGGCGCGGGGATATCGTGGTGTTTCATTATCCGGTAAACCCGTCGCAACATTTCGTGAAGCGCGTGATCGGCGTTCCCGGGGACCGGGTGCGGCTGATTAATAAGCAGGTATTTGTGAACGGAGTGGCGCTGAAAGAGGGCTATGCGCAGTTTACCCGCCCCGCGAACGACCCGTTTCGCGACAGCTTTCCGCGGCTGGATGTCGCGCCGGGCGAGACTCCGGAGTGGTGGCTGCAACTGCGGAAGCTGGTCGAAGACGGCCAACTGATCGTTCCTGAAGGGCATTATTTTGTGATGGGAGACAATCGCGACGATAGTTACGACAGCCGGTATTGGGGATTTGTGCCGCAGGCGAATATTATCGGGCGGCCGCTCTTGATTTACTGGTCGGTCAAAGACGCCGAGGGCGATATCACGGCGCCTTCTTCCATGGGTGATAAACTGTATCACTTTGCCTATGCGATTACGCATATCTTTCAGATCACGCGCTGGAACCGGACTCTGCGGCTGGTGAACTGAGGGGATTTGGTAATTGGGTAATTTAGTAATTTGGTAATTTGAAACCGCAGCGGCTCTTATAATTTGAACCGATAGTCAGGTTGTCGATGAGTTAATCATTGTCTGACGGCGGCTACAGTCGTAAAAGTGCGGGTGCGAGCATGTGGAGAAGACTTTTCGGTGGTTCCAGGAACGCGCCACAGACCGGGGCCGTTAACGCCTCCAAATTGGAGGCGGAATCGAGGGGCAGTGCAGGACTATCCCAGCTCGCTGCCTTGGCTGGGCCTGGCGGCACAGCCGCAGCCACGATTCTCGCTCTCGTAGCGAATGACGAGATTCAAGACATACGTGACGGGGGGAACGTCATTGGCTTTTGGATTAAGGCCTTCCCCCAACATATTGATCAAGGCGATTTCATAAAAGCATATTTCAAACTGTTGGGCAGCGAACAGACGTCTAGCAATGCTTCACGCGGCAGCTACTGCGTTTCGACTGCATTTGGTCGAGGCGGCTACATTGTGAATGTGGGAAATTCAGCGGCTGAACTGCTAGTAAGGGGTATGCTCGCAGAGCACGGTCCAACATCAATCCACGTTTTCGCACGCGCGGGAGATAATGATCTTTTGCGCGAGATGGTTGCAGCCGGTGCGGACATCGAGGCAAGAGACAAGGAGGGCAGAACCGCCTTGCGTTGGGCTGTCGACCTCGGCCACGCCAAGTCCGTCGAATTTCTACTTGGAGCGGGCGCGGACAAAGAGGCAAGGGATGCAAAAGGTCATACTGCTTTACAGACGGCCGCGGCTATGGGATATTTTGAAGTGGCCAGGGTGCTGCTTTCTGCGGGCGCGGACTCCAATGTGGAAAAAAATACGGGTGCAACACCTCTTCACTTGGCAGCAATGAAGGGTAATTCGGAAATTGTAGAAGCCCTCCTCAAGAACGGCGCGGACCCTGATGCTCACGATCCCAGTGCGGATGGTTGTACGCCACTTCATGGGGCCGTGATTAAAGGTCACGCGAAAGTTGTGGAGCTTCTGCTGGCTGCAGGCGCAAATCATGCTGCGACGTCTCGCTCAGGTTGGACTCCAATCAAAATCGCCGAGGGGACGGGAGACCGCGAGATTCTGTCAATGTTGAAGCGATTCGAATGAGGGAGTTTGCGAAGATCTGCGCTCTGCGAACCTGTCGGCCTTCTCAGCCCCAGACCAAGAACCTTCGATTTCAGCGCGAAGCGGAGAGGTGATTCGACTCTAAATCAATATGCTATTGGCTCGCGTTTTTCTTACGCCCCATACGGAGACTCGCTTCCAATAAGTACTGTCTTTATATATATGTTCACGGAAAACATTACCAAGTATCCATTGAGTGAACATCAGTTGAATGAATTTGGTTGGATTTGTCTCAATTACTCAATCACCAAATTACTGAATTACTCAATCAGCAAGACTGGATGGATTGATCACATTGGCTAAAAAAGATAGCAGAGAGAAAGAGAAGGACGTCAAGGACGTCGAAGAAAAACCGCGCGAGACTACTGTCGAGTTCCTGGCCTCGCTGGCGGCGGTGCTGGTGACGGGATTGTTCATCATCACTTTTGCGGTGCAGGCGTTTGAGATTCCTTCGAGTTCGATGGAGAACACGCTGCTGATCGGCGATCACGTGTTTGTGAACCGCATTCAGTTCGCGCCCAAAACGTCGTGGGTGGGGCCGCTGCTTCCTTATCGCCAGGTGCGGCACGGGGACATCGTGGTGTTTCTGCATCCGGATCCGCACGACGCCGGGACCTACGTGGTGAAGCGCATCATCGGCGTGCCCGGGGACCGGATTCATCTGCGGAATGGCGTGGTCTACCGCAACGGCGAGGCGCTGAAAGAGCCTTACATACTGCAAGATCCGGACGCATTCGCCGATCCCTACCGCAATAATTTTCCCGCGGTGCAACCGTCGTCTGAGTATGGGGTTTATCCGAACTGGATTGTAGACCGGGACAAATACGTACAGGGAGACGATCTAGTGGTCCCTCCGGGTCATTACTTTGCCATGGGCGATCATCGGGACGTGAGCCTGGATAGCCGCTATTGGGGTTTTATTCCACAGGAAAATGTGATTGGGCGTCCCATGTTCATCTACTGGTCGTTTGAAACGCCGGCGGGGCAGTATACGAGGACCGGAATCGGCGAGCGGCTTGGCTTCCTGGCGCATGTGGTGTTGCACTTCTTTGATGAGACGCGGTGGGGGCGAACGCTGAAAGTGGTGCGGTGAAAGTTTTTTCTTCCAAGCGGCGGGTTGTGACCGCGGCAGTAGTAATTCTGCTGGCCCTGTTCCTGGTGCGCCCGGGCGTGTCGCGGCTGAAACAGCGAATTGCAAACTCCATCAGTCGCGCGGTGGCGCGTCCTGTGGAGATTGGTTCGGTGCATCTTCGCTTTCTGCCGAAACCCGGCTTCGATCTGGAAAATCTGGTTATCTACGAAGACCCCGAATTCGGCGCGGAGCCCATGCTGCGCGCTCCGGAAGTCACTGCCGTGGTGCGGCTGACATCGCTGGTGCGAGGACGGTTGGATATCGCGCGTCTGGAGTTGACCGAGCCCAGTCTGAATCTGGTGCGCCGGGCAAATGGCCGCTGGAACTGGGAAGCGCTGCTGGAACGAAGTGAGCGCACGCCACTGGCGCCCACCGGGAAATCGAAATCGGAGACCCGCCCGGGATTTCCCTACATCGAGGCCAGTTCGGGCCGCATTAATTTCAAGGCTGGGCAGGAGAAGAAGCCGTACACGCTCCTGAATGCGGATTTCGCACTGTGGCAGGAATCAGAAAACACATGGGGAGCGCGGCTGAAAGCACAACCGCTGCGCACCGACATGAATTTGAGCGACACGGGCCTGCTGCGGATGAATGGGATTTGGCAGAGGGCGGGGAGCCTGCGCGAAACTCCGCTGCAGTTCAGCGTGGCGTGGGACGGTGTTCAACTGGGGCAACTCACCAAGCTGGTATCCGGAAACGACAAGGGCTGGCGGGGAGGGGTTCAGTTGAGCGCAACGCTGAACGGTGCACCGGCGGCTCTGCAGGTAACGGCCGATGCTTCCATTCAGGACTTTCACCGCTACGACATTCCGAGCAGCGAGGGACTGCGGCTAGCCGCGCACTGCGATGGCAAGTACAGCTCGGCGGATGGCGTGACCCACGCGATTCTGTGCACGGCCCCAGTGGGCGATGGCAGGATCACGCTGCGTGGCGATGCCGGGCTGCCTGGAGTGCATAAGGTGGATCTTGCTTTGAATGTCGAAAACGTGCCCTTCAAGTCAGTCGCGCAACTCGCTCGACGGGCCAAGAAGAATCTGCCTGCGGATCTTGTATCCTCGGGAAACGTGCTCGGCAATTTCACAGTGAAAGAAGATGGGGCGTTGACACAGAGAGCCGAGTTCCAGGGCCGGGGCGAGATTAAGGATCTTCGGCTGCGGTCGGTGAGCACTAAGGTGGAATTTGCTCCGGGGGACGTGCCGTTTGTGCTTAGCTCGCAACGGGTCATCGGTCATGCACCATCGAAGAGCAAAAATGCCCGCCTGGTGGATGCCGACATCTTGCTGGTTCCGGATGAATTGCATGTTGAGTACGGACCTTTTCCAATTCCCCTGGGGCGGCCAACGCCGGCGCAGGCGCGGGGCTGGGTGGCGCGCTCAGGTTATCGCGTGGTGGTGCGCGGAGATGGGGAAGTTTCGCACGTCTTGCGCTTGGCCAGCTTGCTGGGGCTGCCGGCGGTGAAGGCGAGCGTTGAAGGCGCATCGGAAATGGATTTGCAGATCGCCGGATCGTGGGCGGGAAACGTATCTGGAAACGCCTCGGGCTTCTCTCCCCCGGAAGTCACGGGGACGGTACAACTGCACAATGTACGCGCCCTGGTGCGAGGAGTGAATGGCGCGATTCAAATCTCGTCGGCGGAATTGCATCTTTTGCACGATGAAGCGCGTGTGGAAAAGCTGAGTTTGCAGGCTGCCGATTCGCACTGGACTGGATATATGGCATTGCCGCGCGGCTGCGGAACGCCGGGGGTTTGCCTAGTCCGCTTCAATTTGAACGCTGATGAGATTGCTCTGAGCGAACTCTTCAAGTGGTTGGGTTCACCGCCGAGCGAGCGGCGGTGGTACCAGATGCTGACCCGTGCCGAGCCCACGACGCCGTCGTTTCTGGAGAATCTTCGCGCAGCGGGCAAGGTAAATGCTGGCCGCTTGCTGATTCACAAAATTGTTGCGAACCGGGTTTCCGCTTCGTTCGAGCTGGATCAAGGGAAGCTGAAGATTTCAGATCTAAGCGCCGATTTGCTTGGGGGAAAGCATCGCGGCGATTGGCAGGCGGATTTCGCGGCAGCCTCTCCCGTCTACACGGGAACTGGAACGCTGACGGAGATTTCCCTGCAACAAGCGGCTGATGCAATGCACGATCCGTGGATATCAGGAACTGCGGGGGGAACTTACCGGGTGACGGCATCGGGCGCGGACTCGACCGCATTCTGGCAGTCGGCCGACGGCGCGCTGCAGTTCGATCTTCGGGATGGAGTCTTGTCTCATATCTCGCTGGCGAGTGATGAGGGGCCTTTGCGAATCGCACGCTGGCAAGGCCTTGCGCGGCTGCGTGGCGGGAAGATCGAGATCGAGAAAGGGAAGTTGATTTCTCCCGCGGGAATGTATGAGACCAGCGGCGTTGCATCATTGGGTCAGGTGCTGGATTTCAAGCTTACTCGCGGTGCAGATGTGAAAGCGGCACATGCGGGAGCGGTTGCCTATAGCATTACAGGCAGTTTGGTGGAACCGCGAGTCGTGATGACTACTCCTGAGACGCAGGCACGGCTGAAGCCGTAGGCATACTTCCGGGCAGAAGCCCCGATTCCAGAGTGTAGGCCTTGCGCGCAGGCCTGAAGGCCTGCTGCACCCTCTTTTTCCTCTTTACGGCACGTAGCCTGGGCCGCGTAGAACTTTTCCGGGCAGTGCTCCTGTCATTTTGCCCTGGTCAATCACCGGTACGCCGTTCACCAGCACGTAGTCCATTCCCTCGGAGAGTTGATTCGGGTTGTCGAACGTGGCTAGATCGCGGACGATTGCGGGATCGAAGATTGTGATATCGGCCCACATGCCAGCTTTGAGAACACCGCGATCCGTGAGGCGGAGGCGTTGGGCCGGCAGCGCGGACATTTTGCGGATGGCGTCTTCCAGCGTGAGCGCCTTGTCTTCGCGAACATATTTGCGCAGGATGCGCGGGAAAGTTCCATAGGCGCGGGGGTGGGGATGCTCCTGTCCGAGAATGCCCTCGGGCGAAGTTCCGGAAGAATCGTTGTCGATGGCAACCCAGGGTTGCTGCAGCGCGAGTGTGACATCGGGCTGTGACATGCCGAAGACGGCGACATCGGAGCTGGGATCCTGGATGAGGAAATCGAAGAGAGCGTCCATCGGATCTTTATTCCAGAGCTTTGCAATCTCGGAAAGTCGCTTGCCCTGGAGAGGAAGCAGTTTTGGATTTTGCACGACACCGATCATCACGGCTTCGGGGCCGGGGATTTCCTGCCATTCGTTATCCCAGTCTTTGGATGGCGTGAGCATGTCTTTGCGGATGCGCTCGCGTGTGGCAGGATCTTTCAGGCGCTCGACCAGCTTGGCAGAGCCGCCATCGTGGGCCCACGCGGGGATGAACGCAGAGAAATCGTTGAACCACGCAGTGTAGGCGTAGGTATCGGCGGTGACATCGGCACCGGCAGCGCGCGCGGCGTTGATTTTGGCGACGACTTCGGGCATGCGTCCCCAGTTGGCTTTTCCGGCGACTTTGATGTGCCAGATTTCCACCGGGACGTGGGCTTCGCGGCCTATGCGCAGGGCTTCGTCGATGGCTTCGAGCACGGAATCGCTTTCGTTGCGCATGTGGGTGGAATAGATGCCGCCGAACTTGCCGCCTTCGGCGGCCAAAGCGATCAGTTCCTCAGTTTTCGCGTAAGGCGCGGGAGCATATTCGAGCGCCGTGGAAATGCCGACTGTTCCGTCTTTCATGGCGTCGCGCACCAGCGCTTTCATTTGCTCGAGTTGCTCCGTCGTTGGTTGTACGTTGTTATCTCCGAGCACCATGCGGCGGACTTGCGTGGCGCCGACGTAGCTGGCCAGGTTGATTCCCATGCCCTGCTTTTCCAGGCGCGCGAAGTACTGGCGGAAGGTTCGCCAGTCGGGAGTGATGTGATAGTGCTTATAGCTGTCGCGATCGGCCTGAATGATGGCATCGTTGAGCGGCGCGATGGAACCGCCTTCGCCGGTAATCTCAGTAGTGATGCCCTGGAAAATTTTGGAAGGCAGGCGCGGCTCGACGAGGATGGTTAGTTCGGATTGGCCGAGCATGTCAATGAAGCCGGGCGCGACCACCTTGCCGGCGGCGTCAATGGTGCGCTTGCGGGACGCAGTAGCGAGGTTGCCGATTGCGGCAATTTTGCCATCGCGAATGCCGACATCGCCGGAGTACCACGGGGAGCCGGTGCCGTCGATGATATGGCCGTTGGTGATGACGAGGTCGAAGGCGGCCGGCGTTTGCGCCATTGGCTGCAAGGCTGATGCAAATACAAACAGCAGGAGGAACACACACCGGTTTCCGACGTTAGCTTTCATCCAATCGCCTCTTTCCTGAACCTTGCCCGTCCGCGGCTCCGCGGAATTTCTCTGCCTAGTCTGCGATTCTGACTGCAAAATCTTAACGCGGAGTCTCGCGGAGAACGGCCGCGGAGTTCGCCAAGAAAGCATCAACTGAGAGCTGCATCCGTTCTTCGGCGGTGCGAGATTGCTCCCAATACAAGCCAAATGCCGAGGACCAGCCATTCGTACACAGTGAAATGGCCGGGGATTGCTGGAACGACCTTCATTAGCACCATCGCGATCGCGACGAGCAAACCAATGCCTGCGACAAACCACTCGCGTGCCGACAAACTCGACTGGCCTGGCAAAGACCCCAAGCGTCCCATACTAATGTAAGCGGCGCAGGTAGCCGCCCAGCCTATGGCGCAGGCGACCGAGCCGACCTCGGTGATCGGCACTAGGATCGCATCTCCCAGGAGCATACACGCGGCCGTGGCTAGTCCGATGCAGAGAACTGCAGTTGACGGCGTTTGATGTTCGGGATGGATCTGGCCGGCGCGGGGCTCGACCAGGCCGCGGCGTCCCAGGGCAAACAGCAGGCGGCTGGCTGCTACGAAATTTCCATTGAAGCACTTGACCAGCGATAGCAGCGCTGCTACGAGGATGACGTTGACGATCCAGCGCGAACCTACTGCGCGCTCGAATGCGACTGCGGTCATGAACTTCTCGCCTATCAATTCGTGCCAGGGCGCCACGTATGCGACCGCCGCAATGACGATTGTGTAAAAAAGAATGCCGACCAGGACGGCCATCGAGATGGCTTTGAGAAATCCCTGGCCGCTAAATTCGGGAGTGGATTCTTCAGCCGCCTTGCTTACGGATTCGAATCCGGTCATGAAATAGGGGACGATCTGCACCACGAGAAGAAACGAGACCAGAGGCGTGTGAGTGAAGAGCGGGGGGAAGTTGTGCGGCGATCCTTTGCTGACGCCGAGCGCGACGAAAACCATGAACAGGGCGAGCGTGCCGAAGGCGGTCCAGTTCTGGAAGGTTGCGCTGAGGCGGACGCCGCGATAGTTTAGGACTGTAAGCAAGGCGGTGAGGCCGAGACCGATGATGAGGTGCGGAAGATAGACTGGGCGTCCAGCGATGCGGTAGATCTCGAGCGAATCGAGTGAGGGGACGATGTAGCCGGCGATGCGGCCGACGGCTACGGCCTCCCAGGGGCAGACGATGAAGTAGGCGAGCATCATCATCCATCCGGTGGCGAAACTGACGGGGCGGGAAAAAGCGGCCGCGGTGTAGGCGATTTCGCCCGCAGCGTCGGGCATGGCCGGCACGAGCTTGCCGTAAACCCAGCCGATGGGGAACAGAAGTGCGCCGCCGATGGCGAAGCCCAGCAGCGCTCCCAGAGCACCGCCGCGCAGCAGCCAGTCGTCCATGACCACCAGCCAGCCGACGCCGACCTGCCCCAGGCTAGAGTGAAATAGTCGGTTAGGCGGAGTTTGCGGGCTAGATGGGGCATGGGGAGTTCGATCGATGGAGCGCGAATTATAAAGCATCTAGCGGGAACGGTTTGAAAAGCGCCTGCGTCGGTTGAGATCTTCGGGCAGCGGGCGAGACGCCCGCTGGACAGCCGCCGGGGCGGCGGCGCGACCGAGAGCGGCAATACTGTTTCGTCTGCGGCTTGCATGGTAGTATCGACTTACCCTCGCATGATGCTGCCAGCTTTGAATTTGAGCGCCGCGTTTTGTTGTGCCTTGTCACGACTCTTGCAAAACGGATGACATCTTCGACCAACTTGCGGAAGCGCGTGCTTAGCGGCATGCGCTCGACCGGAAAACTGCATCTGGGCAACTACGTGGGCGCGCTCGACAATTGGGTGCGGATGCAGGATGAGTATGAGTGCTTCTTCTGCGTGGTCGACTGGCATGCGCTCACGACCGACTATGCCGATACGTCGCAGGTGAAACAAAATTCGGTCGAGGTGGCGCTGGATTGGCTGGCGGCGGGGCTTGATCCGGAGAAATCGGTGATCTTCATCCAGTCGCATGTTCCGGCGCACGCGGAATTGCATCTACTGCTTTCGATGATCACGCCGCTGGGCTGGCTGGAGCGGGTTCCGACTTATAAGGAGCAGCGGGAGAATATCAAGGACAAGGATCTGGGAACGTATGGGTTCTTGGGTTATCCCGTGCTGCAGGCGGCGGATATTTTGATGTACAAGGCCGACGTGGTTCCGGTGGGCGAAGACCAGGTCGCGCACATCGAACTCACCCGCGAGATAGCGCGGCGATTCAACGGCTTTTATGGAAAGCGCGGAGATGTTTTCCCGGAGCCACAATCGTTGCTGACGCGCGCCCCCAAGCTGCCGGGCACGGATGGCCGCAAGATGTCGAAGTCGTATGGGAACGCCATTTTGCTGACTGATCCGGAGCCGGTGGTGCGGCAGAAGCTGAAGACGATGGTGACTGATCCGGCGCGGGTGCGGCGCTCCGATCCCGGCAATCCCGATTTGTGCCCGGTCGGTGATCTGCATAAGATCTTCAGCGACCGCGCTACCATGGACAAAGTGAACGTCGGGTGCCGGTCGGCGGGCATTGGATGCATCGAGTGCAAGAGTTGGGCGGCGGATGCGCTGGTGCAACTCTTGAGTCCGATGCAGGAACGGCGCAAGAAATTCGAGGAGAATCCGCGGCTGGCTTGGGATATTCTGGAGGCAGGCAGTGAGCGTGCGCGCAAGGTTGCAGCTGTGACCATGGAAGGAGTGCGCGCCGCTATGGGGATGTCGCTGGCGTATGAGCCACCGGTGAATGATGCCAAATAGCATGCACAACAGAATCGTTCGGTCCGAGGACGGCGCGTCCGCGCCACTTGCGCCGATGCTCGTTCCGAATCTGACTTCTGCCCCCGCGCCAGAAAAAGACAAACAGGAAGAGAGCGATTCTCCGTTTGCTGTTTCAGTCAGCGATGTCTACGAAGGCCCGCTGGATTTGCTGCTCGATCTGATTCGCAAGCAGGATATCGACATCTACGACATTCCCATCGCTCGAATCACCGAGCAGTACCTGGCTTACGTGGAAAAGATCCGTGACTTGGATGTAAACATCGCGGCCGACTTTATCTACATGGCAGCGGTGTTGATTCACATCAAGTCGAAGATGCTCCTGCCGCGCGATCCGTCGGCGAAGGCGGAGGAGTTGGAGGATCCGCGCGCCGAGTTGGTGAACCGGCTGCTGGAACATGAAAAGTTCAAGTCAGCGGCGCAGATGCTCTTGCAGAAGCAGCAGATCGAAGATGCTGTGTTGACGAATCCGGCGCTGAAAGAATTTATGGACGCCGAAGGCACGGAGCCGGAGATTGCGGCGGACGTGATCGATCTGGTCAAAACCTTCCAGCAAATTCTGGAGCGCGTGCGCACGCGGCCGGTGATCAATGTGGACGAGGAAACGGTTACGGTGGGCCAGATGATTGATTATTTGCGGCGTCGGCTGGCGCTGGAGTCGCGGCCCATTCGTTTGAAACAGCTTCTGATGCGCGTGCCTTCGCGGCAGGCGCTGGTGTGCATGTTTCTGGCGTTGCTCGAAATGGTGCGGCTGCAGGCGATTCAAGTGCGGCAGGACCAGATGTTCGGCGAGATTGCCGTGCGCAAGCATACGCACTTCGATGAGATTATGACCGAGCAGGCCGCCGTGCGGGATGATTGGCGGTAAGAACAGTTGCCAGCCGCCAGTGGCCAGTTGCCAGTTGCGGATACCTAGACTACTGGCAGCTGGCGCCCGGCAACTGGCAACTGACTGATCTTATGAGTCTGAAAGCTCAACTCGAAGCCATCATTTATGCGGCGGAGACGCCCATCCCATTGGAGCAGATCGTCCAGCTTGTCAGAGATTCTGTAACGGCGGAAGGCGCGGCTGACGAGGCTGAGGTAAAGTCGCGTGTGCGATCCTGCCTGGAGGAACTGGTCGGCGAATACGGCGGTCCTGACCATGGCATCGAGATCCGTCAGGTGGCGGGCGGCTATCGCATGTCCACCAAGCCCGAACAGCATGAAATGGTGAGGAGCTTTGCCAAGAGCCTGAAGCCGCCGGTCCGGCTCTCGCTCCCGGCGCTCGAGACCCTGGCTGTGATCGCTTACAAACAGCCGGCCACGGTGCCGGAGATCAGCGAGATTCGCGGCGTGGATTCAGGAGGCGTGATTGCTACTTTGCTCGACCGCAAGCTGATCACCACCGCCGGGCGCAAGCAGGTCATCGGACGGCCGATTCTGTACAAGACGACCAAGGAATTCCTGATGCGCTTTGGTTTGAAGGACGTCAACGAGTTGCCCAGCATGGAGGAGTTCGAGAAGCTGGTGGCGGAATCGTTTCAGAGCGAACTGATTCCTGCGGAGGACGCGGCGCAGGTAGAACAAAACGATTCTGCTCAGGCGGAAATCACGGAGAGTTCTGATCTGAAGTCCAGCGCCTGAAGGCGCTTTGGTTTAGATGAGCCTTTACGGCGCGGCTGAAGCCGCGCCCTTTCAAAACGGAATTCCGCACACATGCCCGCTGAACGCCTGCAAAAAATTATAGCCGCTGCCGGGATCGCTTCCCGCCGCAAAGCCGAGGCACTGATCACCGCAGGACACGTTAAGGTGAATGGTACGGTGGTCACGGAACTCGGGACGAAGGCGGACCCTGACGTCGATCACATCCGCGTGGATGGAAAGCTTCTGCAAGGCGCACAACAGCATGTCTATCTGCTGCTGAACAAACCAAAAGGCTACGTCACTACCGTGAGCGATCCTGAGAACCGGCCAACGGTGATGCAATTGATCCACGGCGTGAAGAGGCGCGTCTATCCCATCGGACGGCTCGACTATGCGAGCGAAGGGTTGCTGCTCCTGACCAATGACGGCACGCTGGCGAACAAGCTGATGAAAGCGGCGTCGCAGGTGCCGAAAACCTATGTAGTGAAAGTTGCGGGAACGCCGAGCAACGAAGCGCTGGAGAAACTACGCGGCGGGGTCTCCATCGCGACCGATGATGGGCGGCGGGTGCGAACTGCGCCGGCGGGAATCCGGCTGATTAAAGACGCCAACAATCCCTGGTACGAAGTCACGCTGATCGAAGGCCGCAATCGCGAGATACGGCGCATGTTTGAGAAGGTCGGCCATCACGTGGAAAAGATCAAACGCGTCCGTTATGGACCGCTCACCCTCGATGTCCCGCCGGGGCAATTTCGTGCTCTGACTTTGCAGGAAGTCGATCGCCTGCGCACCGCCTGCAACAAACCGATAGCCGGAACAAAGCATTCCGTGGCATGATGAGCGGCAAGCATGAGCCGCTTCTTTGACATCGTTTCCAAGCCGGCCCGCAGCCTGGGCACGATGAATGCTCCCAGCCCCACGCCGGCCGCGCTGGAGCGCCGGTCACGCCTCATCAAACTCGATTCCAATGAAAATCCTTTTGGACCTTCGGCGCGCGCCGTCGATGCCATGAGGGAAGTGCTGTATGCAGCGAACTTTTATCCCGACGATGATTGCAGCCAGTTGCGCCATAAGTTGGCCACGCATCACGCGCTGCCGCCGGACCAAGTGCTGGTTACCGCGGGCTCGACGGCATTGTTGAGCCTGCTCTGCCAGACGCTGCTCGCGCCGGGGCTGAACGCGGTGACCAGCGAGCGTTCATTCATTGTGTATTCGATGGCGGTGCAGGCAGCGGGAGCGCGTCTGATCGAAGCGCCCATCGGCTCAGGCGAAGACGGTTTCGATCTCGATGCAATTCTCGCCGCGATCGACCCGAATACGCGCATCGTGTTTCTGGCGAATCCCAACAATCCCACGGGCACAATGCTGGAGGCAGCCGTTGTGGAGCGCTTTCTGGCTCAGGTTCCCGGTCACGTGGTGGTAGTTCTGGATGAGGCGTACTACGAATTCGCGTCGCATTTCGCGTCCCTCCGGAAAATTAGGTATTCGAATTCGTTGGATTATCTCCGCCAGGGCGCAAGCGTTGTGGTGCTGCGGACGTTTTCGAAAGCGCACGGACTTGCCGGCCTGCGCGTGGGCTATGGCATGGGCCCGGCGGAGTTGCTGGGATACTGCGCGCGCATGCGCAACACATTTTCAGTGTCGTCAGTCGCGCAAGCCGCCGCGATGGCGGCCATCAACGACCACCAGCACATTCAGCGCGTCGTAGAGAACAATGCCATGCAGTCCCGAGTTCTCGCGCAGGGCTTGTCGGCGCTGGGATATCGGGTCGTTCCCACCTCGGCAAATTTTGTGTTCTGCGATCTTGGAGAAGACGCTGCCGCTGTCGCTAACCGGTTGCAGGATGAAGGTGTGGCCGTGCGTCCGCTGGGGCATTGGGGAGCGCCGAATTGCATGCGCGTCTCGATCGGCACGCCTGAGCAGAATCAGACTTTCCTGCAGGCCGCGCGGCGGTTGGTGACACTTCGCACACGGCTAAGTGACGAGCGCGCTAGCCCACAAGATTCCCGGCGCGTACGCTAAACTTGAAATAGCAGAGCCAGCTCCGATTCTGGATTCGATTCAGAAATCGAGGAGTTGATTTATGGATGGCGTCGGCTACAGCAGATGCGAGCAATGCGGCGAAGAGAATCTTTTCCGAGATGGCTCAAAGTGTGCACGCTGTCTCGGCGTGAGTTATGGGCCGGTTAACGATGAGGACAACGAGGAAGAATCATCGAACGTCTCCCTCGTTCCCTCAAACCCGAGTCGCATACTGACGCGGGCTGCTTAAAGATTCGTGCCTCGTGAATTGTCAGTACGGAGCCGGAACCACTGCGTCTTCTGGATAACCCGTCATTCCAAACTCAGGAACGTCTAGACCTTCCTCTTCCACCTCCGGCGCCACACGCATGATTTTCACTTTGTTGACGCACCAGAAGACAGCGTAGGTTGCGCCGAATGCCCACGCGGCGTACAGAGTCGCTCCCATGAGCTGGCACAGGAACTGCCGCGTATCGCCGTGAAGCAAGCCGGTCACGCCCTGGCCCGCGTGACCCAGATACGTGGTTGCGCCCACACCGTTCCATCCTGCGCCGTAGACGCCGTCGGCAAAAATGCCGACGCTGATTGCGCCGAGCCATCCGCAATAGCCGTGAACTGAAATCGCTCCGCAGGGGTCGTCGATTTTGAGCACGCGGTCGTTGAAAAGAACGCCAAAGCAGACGAGACATCCCGCCAGCAGGCCGATAACTACGGATGAAGTCGGAGACACAAAGGCGCATGGCGCTGTGATAGCGACTAGCCCCGCCAACATTCCGTTACAGGCCATGGTTATGTCGGGCTTGCCGAACAGGAAATACCACAGAAGCATGGCCGCGGCTGATCCCGCGACGGCTGACAGATTGGTGTTCACCGCGACCACGGAGATGCGCAGGTCAGTCGCTCCCAAAGTCGAGCCAGGGTTAAATCCCATCCATCCAAAAAGCAGGATGAACGTGCCGGAGACGACGTAGACAATATTATGAGCGGGAAAGACGCGGATTTTTCCTCCGGGACCGTATTTGCCGAGGCGGGGGCCCAAGATAATCGCGAGCGCCATGGCGCAGAAGCCGCCCACCGCGTGAACCACGGTGGATCCTGCGAAATCGACATAACCGTGACCCAGGTTTAACGTGGAGCCTACTTGCGAGAGCCAGCCTCCGCCCCACGTCCAGCAGCCGGAGATCGGGTAGAGGATCGCGCCGATGAAGAGTTCGCAAAGCAGGAATGCCCAGAAGGTGATGCGCTCGCATACGGCGCCGACGATGATGTAGCCGGCGGTCTCCATGAACACGACTTCGAACAAAGTTAAACAGTTGCTGGCGCTGTCGTAGGCCGGACCGACAAGAAAAAATCCCTTGCCGCCGATGAAGCCCCATTGGCCGCTGCCGATCAAAAAGTGGTTCAGCGTGGGAATGCCGCCCAGGTTGGTGGGTGCGGCGTTGATGGCTACGGCTCCGAACTGGAAGGCATAGCCGACGGCGTAGTAAGCGAGGAAGGCGAAGACGTAAGCGGCGAAATTCAGCATCATCAAGTGGGCGGCATTTTTCTTTCGCACCAGCCCGCAGGTGAGCAAGGCGAAACCGGCCTGCATGAAGAGGACGAGGTAGCCGGTGTTCAGCGTCCAGGCGAAGTTCGTCGCGACACGAACGTGGCCGACGCTGTCGGCGAGCTTTACGGCGAGCGGCTCTTTCGCCACTTGGGCCTGATAGTCGTCGAAGGCTTTTTTGTTCGCGGCATAGTCCGGAGCTGACTTATCGGTGGGCTCGACGACCACAAAGGGATTGCCTGCCGCGTTGACGGCGGTGGTCTTGTCGCCGGTGGCCGTGCCGGAGGGATCGGGCTTGGGGCCATCGTCGGCGTAGCAGCGTGTGGATAGACTGGCCGTTAATGCCGTGGCTAGAACGATGATGGCGCAAGCCGATAATGTCGCCGGTAATTCTGTCAATAGTAACGACAGGCGCAAGCAGCGCCTGTGCCTTGGGTTTGTCATGTCTGGTTGCTCCTGTTTATAAAGGGTGGGCAATTCTCAGGTGGCCGTGCTTGCGTGGGAACAGTTCCAGCGGAGGACGGTACGGCCGTGCCACAGATTACACAGCGCCGATGACCGTGAACAGACTCCTCCATCAGTCTTGGTGGCCTGAGAATCGGGATCAAGCGTAACGAGGACGATAAAGGCAGGCATGTGACTGAGTCCAATTCATATTTCTTATGGGGCCTATCAGGGCCGTCAATAAGGCGCGCAGTGGGAGCAGGAGCAGCTTTCTTGGATGAGCGTGCTATATGGATCGCTTGATCCCAAGCCGGATCTTTGGTTTAACCTGCGAATCGGGACAGTTGTGTAGCCGTTTGTTTTCCGAAAGAACCCGTTAACGCTTTATTGCCTCTTGCTCAGGCATAGGTTGGAAGCCGCCGGAGGCACGAACCTCCTCAACCTTATAAACCTCGATCAAAGAATGGTACATGTCCATGTGGCCGTAATGGCCGTCTGTCTTGAATAGACCAACGAAAACGACGTCCGCCTGAACGCCCCACTTTAGTTTAGAGAGAGCACGTCGGACATGTCGTTTGCTGCGAGATTCCCAGCGTTTGTCGTATTCGACCCATGTCGCAAGGAAAGGCATATCGCAAGGCGGCGCGGTAATGATCTCCTTTTCAAAATCCGCCTCGTACAGCGCGCGCACACGAATCATCTTGCCCCTGAACCTCTCGGGATGTTCTAGAGCCTCGCAGTAGCTAACCGTCTGGCGCCCGCGATGGCCTCGTTCGACACCCTGGCAGCGTCGGTGCTCTGGGCGTGAAGCGCGCTTGCGGCAGTTAAGAAGACGAAACCAGCATTCGCCAAATACCGGAACACCGAAGGCATGCCAAGAATCGTACCACCAGCAGTCGATTGCGAGAGCAGCTATCCCGTCAGCGCCGCCACGCGCGCGGCTCCGTACAGTCCCGCATCGCTTCCCAGCAAGGCGCGGGTGATGATGGTTTTTCTTTCGCTGCGGCTTTCGGTTTGGGCTGCGGCGCCTTCTTCTTTTCCTAAAGAATCGCCGCTCATCGGATCCGCGGGAGCGGTTGCAGCGTAGACCAGCGAACGCTCGCGCAACTCCTCGAACATATTGGGAGCGAAAGCATCCCAGGCGCTCGACACGCCTCCGCCGATTACGAACATATCGAGATTCAACACGTTAATCAGGCCAGCGAGCACGATGCCGAGGTAACGGCCGAAACTGCGGAAAATGCGGCGTGCGTGTTCGTCGCCTTGGATCGCCAGGTTGTAGACGGACTTTGCGCCGAATTCAGCATCCGATGACGCGGCCCTGGCCAGCGATGGCGCCTCGCCGCTGGCGATGGCTTCGCGAGCCATGCGCATAATCGCGCTGGCGGAAGCGTACTGCTCGGCGCATCCGTGGTTGCCGCAGCCACAGGGATGGCCTTCGGGCTCAATCGTGACGTGCCCGAACTCTCCCGCCATGCCATGCATGCCGTGCCAGATTTTTCCGCCGAGCACGATGCCGCCGCCGATTCCGGTTCCGAGCGTGACCACTGCCATGTTCGGCACACCGCGGGCGGCGCCCAGCCATTGTTCGCCGAGGGCGGCAACGTTGGCGTCGTTTTCGAGGACGACGCGCGCTCCGAGCCGGCGCTCGATTTCCGCGCGGACGGGATAGTCTTCCCAACCGGGAAGGTTCGCCGACTTGCGCAGCATGCCGGTTTGCATGTCGATGATGCCGGGAACGCCGATGCCGGCGCCGAGCAATTTCCCGGTCGCTTTGTATTTGCCTGATAGATGCTGGATAGCAGCGCACATCTCGTTGATCACGTGGTCGCGGCCGAGGGCAACTTTGGTCCCGAGAGTGACTTTTTCGAGGAGCTGTCCCTCGCTGCTCACGGCGGCGATGCGGAGGTTGGTGCCGCCGAGGTCGACTCCGATGGAGAAATCAGGCATGGAGGAGAAGATTATCAGAACTGCTGAGGGGTGTGCTCATTGTCGATTGTTGATTGATGATTGAAACCTGCCGCGCGGTTGAAACGCCCTGAGAGGCCGCTGGTGCCACCTGCAGACACGGGGTCCTTCGACTTCGCAGGCGCTTCGCTTCGCGAAGCACCTGCTCCGCTCAGGATGACAAAATGGGAAGTTTTCGATCAACAATCAGCACTCAACAATCAAAATTATTCTTACTTCTGGCACCGCGGGCAGTAGTGGCTGCTGCGTCCGGCGATTACGATGCGCTTGATGGGCGTTTTGCAGACCAGGCAGGGTTCGCCTTCGCGGCCGTAGACGCGGTGCTGTAGTTGGAAAAAACCTTCTTCCCCGTCGGCGTCAACGTAGTCTGAGATGGACGAGCCGCCGAGAGAGATCGCTTCCTGCAGAACTTCTTTCACCGACGCCAACAGCCTGGCTAGCTGGTCGCGGGTAATAGTGGAGGCGCGGCGGCGGGGGCGAATTCCGGCGCGGAACAGGGATTCATCGGCATAAATGTTTCCTACGCCGCGCAGCAGCTTCTGATTGAGCAGCGCGCTCTTGATGGGAGTCTTGCGGCCACGAAACAAAGGGAGGAAACGGTCGAGATCGGCTTCCAGCGGCTCGATGCCGCCTGCGTCGAAGCTGCCAGCGTGGGCAACGCTCAGACGTCCGAAGCGGCGAGGGTCGACAAAGCGCAACTCCTTACCCGATGCCAACTTCAGAATTGCATGGGTGTGCTTGAGAATGTCCGCCTGCGGCTCGCAGACTTGCAGGTGTCCGGTCATGCCCAGGTGGACGATCCACAGAGCTGTTGTAGGGCGGACGCCCTCGTCCGCCTGTGTGGGTGGCGTCGATGAAGGCGGCGACTGCCTTACCTTGGATCCCTCACGCAGTGATGTAGGATGCCGGCTTTTCGCGGGCGAGGGCGCCCGCGCTACACAATCCAAATCAAACACGATGTGTTTGCCCATGCGCCGCACTGTGGCTATGCGGCTGTGCTCGAGCGTGGCGGCGATTTCCCGCGCTGGAGACTTCAGCGGCTCCGGCTTGCGGCCCAGCCAGACCGATTCGATTACATCGCCGGAGACGCGCCGGGCGAGTCCGCGGGCAATGGTTTCTACTTCGGGGAGTTCGGGCATGAGTTATCAGTGTACCGTGAGAGCGGCGGAAAAAAGCGAAGGCATTTATCGCGGAGAACCCTGAGAAACGCAGAGTTGTTCTTTTTGTAATCATCGGCACGCTCAGCGTGCTCGGCGAAAAGGGAATGTTAGTTCCGGGAGGAGGAGGCTAGTCTTTGAGCGGTACGACGGTCTGGCCGTCGCGGCAGAAGGTGGCTACTCTTTGCAGATCGCCGTTGGCCTGGGGCAGGGTCATCACCGGTCCGTAGCAGTAGACCGCGTGGCCGCTGGCGGCGAAATACCAGCGTCCACCTTTGGCGTGGTGCTCGACTTGTCCGGAGGGACGGCGCACGGGCTGTGCTGGCTTGGCAGCCGTGAGACTAAACAACAAGGCTAGGGTCAGAACCTTCATTGCCGCCGAATTTTTCGAACAGCGTCTTATCCAAACAGCATCCCTGGGAGACGCTTACTTATTCGCTGACTCCTTACCTGGGCACTAAATCGTATTCAAAGAGCGACGCCGGTCTACCAAGTCCGAAGCAGGCACGGGAGGAGCCTGGGGAGCGGGCTTGGAAATCTTGCCTGTCCGGCTTTGAAAACGGCGTTGCGGCACTGCCTGGGCCGACGGGTCCTGGGCCGACGGAGTCCTGGTTGACGGAGTCTGGGATGACGGACCTTGAGCCTTTTCCTGGGTTGACGGAGCTTGTTTGCGGTTCTTCGCTTCTGCTTGTGCCTTGGCCGACTGTTGATCGCCGATGGCCTTGCCGCGCCCAGCCCATAGCTCGGTGCTGTCGCGGCCCAAGATTTTGATCAGGTTGCTTTGCGATTGGATGACCGAGCCCTGTTCAACGATGAGCACAGTCATCAGCCCGTAGGAAAGCACGAACACCACCGTAAGCAGAGGCAAAAGGCTCCGCTTCTTGGGCGTAACTGCGGTCGGCATCACTGATGTGGAACCGAACAAAGTAGTCAAGTGTCACCCCGGGCCTAAGCTTGACAAACGCTGGCACAATGGAGGATTGCAGCTTGTCAGCCAATAGTGCAGGTTACTGGAAAACATTGAATTTATTCGGGTTAGTGCGATTTCCGGAGATGAGTTCCGAGGACCCAAGTGCAATCCGATGCACATATTAAGCAGCCGAACCGTGCCGAACATAACGCGGCAGAGATCGGCCCCCCTGCAGGTGGAGTCTTTGGGCAGCGAGACTTCTGCCCGCGATTCCGCTCGGGTTATTTCCCGCCCAGTACGAGTTTGGCGATGGTCGCCAACTGCATGTTGGACGTGCCTTCGTAGATCTTGCCGATCTTGGCGTCGCGCCAATATTTCTCGACGGGATAGTCCTTGGTGAAGCCGTAACCGCCGTAGATCTCGATGGCCAGCGAGGTCACGCGTTCGGCCACCTGCGAGGCGAAGAGCTTGGTCATTGCCGCTTCCTTGACGAAGGTTACGCCAGCGTCTTTCATGCGGGCCGCGTTGTAGACCATGAGGCGGGCGGCTTCAATCTCGGTTGCCATCTGGGCAATCTGAAACTGGATGCCCTGAAAGTCGGCGATGGCCTTGCCGAATTGCTTGCGCTCCTGCGAATACTTCGCGGCAAACTCCCAAGCGCCGCGAGCCACGCCCAGCATCTGCGCGCCGATGCCGATGCGGCCTTCGTTCAAGGTTTCGATGGCGATCTTGTAGCCCTTGCCGGGTTCGCCGAGGACGTTTTCTTTGGGAACTTTGCAGTCTTCCAGGATCAGTTCGCAGGTGGAAGAGGCGCGTATGCCCAGCTTGTCTTCTTTCTTACCTACGCTGAATCCCGCGAAGTCTTTTTCCACCAGAAACGCAGTGATGCCTTTGTATCCCGCGGCCGGGTCGAGCGTAGCGAACAGGACGAAGAGTCCGGCTTCCTTGCCGTTGGTGATCCAAAGCTTGCGGCCGTTGAGAACGTAGTCGCTGCCCTTGAGTTCGGCTTTGGTTTGCAGGGCAAATGCGTCGGAGCCGGAACCGGCCTCGCTTAACGCGTAGGCGCCGCAGGTGTCTGCCGCCATCTTCGGCAGATAGCGCTTCTTCTGTTCTGCGCTGCCCCAGCGCAGCAGGGCATTATTGACCAGCGTGTTTTGCACGTCGACCACCACGCCTGCCGATGCGTCAACGCGCGACAATTCTTCGACAGCGAGGATCGCCTCGAAGAACTTGGCGCCGCTGCCGCCGTATTGCTCCGGGATTTCGATTCCCATGATCCCGAGCTGGAAGAATTCGTGGATGAGATCTTTATTGAAGATGCCTTTCTCATCCATCTCTTTGACGTGCGGACGGATTCTCTCGTCGGCAAACTGGCGGATGTTGTCGCGGAAGAGGAGTTCGTCTTCGGTGAGGGTGGTCAGCGGCGTGGGAGGGGCGGATTGGAGGGTCACTTCGGACATGCGAATACCTTCAACGAACAGAATGGCAAACTCTGAATTCTAGCAGAAGATTAATGCCGGAATTGTTGCGGAAAAACCTTAGCCACAGAGGACAGAAGGTTCACAGGGTAGAACATTTTTCTCTCAGCCGCGCCGCGAATGCACGAGCTTCAGCGCGTCGGCCTGCAGAATGCGCTGGATCTGATTGCGGGCGTGGACCGACCACGGTCCCGTGGTATCGAGCTTGACATAGGCCTGCCAGTGCTTGAGCGCCTTGCGAGGCTCTCGGGTTTTTTCGTAGGCGAGCGCCAGGTTGTAGTGGGCATCGGCGTAGGTGGGAGCAAGCTGGATCGCCATCTTGTAAGTCTGTATGGCTTCTTGTACGCGCCCGGTCTCGTCCAGAACGTTGCCCAGATCGAAATAGGCCAGTGCGTAGCGAGGATCGGCCTGCAGGGCAGCACGATAGTGTTTTTCCGCTAGCGTGAAATCCTGCCGGTTGTAGTAAAGAGTACCCAGATTAATGTGTGCGGCCGCGTGCTCCGACTGAAACTCGAGCACCTTCTGATAGGCAGCCAGCGCCTGGGTTTGCGTGGCGGGATCCTCTTCCAGGGCGATACCGCGAGCAAACCAGACGGCCGCCTCATCTTCTTCTTGCGGACCCGTCTCTGGAGTGGGAATGGGAGTGCTGGTCACGACTTTTTCTTTTACCGCGAAATCCATCACAAACTGTCCGGCAATCGGCTCCAGCAGCCGGCCTTCGTGGCGGAAGGCGACGCGATGATTGTTGGTCGATGAGGCTCCCGCGTCGAGCAGAGGATTTCCCATGCCCGAGGCCTGCTTCTGCATGGCTTCGAGCGATTGCCGGATGACTGCGGGGCGCACTCGCATCGCGCACAGGTCGCGAACTTTCTTGATTTTCAAAAGGTCGGAAAACGAATAGGCCGGAGAGGCAACAATCAGCCCCGCCCGCTCCCAGTTCGCCAGCTGGCGCGGCGTGAGGTGAAGAATCCTAAGTAAATCGGCTCGACTGTACACTGTACACAAGTCTCGCGCGTGCTCGGCAGCGCGAGTACGTCCCCGCCGCCATTATCCGCAACTTGCGGCCAAAAACGCAACTGCAAACCCTTGTGGAAATCTGTGGAGAACCTGGTTGATTTACATGCAGCGGAAATGGTGCAGTTTGAGCAATCAGCAGTTAGCAATTGGCAATTAGCCCGCATGTTCGCCCACCGCTAATTGCTAACTGCTAACTGCCAATTGCTACTGCCCCTCAGACCGCCACGGCCGCCTGATACTCCTCGTAAGTCCCCTTGAAGTCGGTAAGCTTGTGGTCGCTCTCGAAGTGCCAGATGCGGGTGGCGACCTCGTCGATCAAGTCGTGGTCGTGGGTTACCAGGAAGACCGTCCCGTGATAGCGCTGCAGGGAGATATTCAGAGCGTTGATCGCTTCGAGATCCAGGTGATTCGTGGGCTCGTCGAGCACCAGCACGTTGGGCTTCTGCAGCATCAGCTTGCAGAAGAGCAGCCGCGCCGCTTCGCCGCCGGAAAGAACATTGGTTGATTTCGTCGCTTCTTCGCGGGCAAACAGCATCTGCCCGAGCAAGCCGCGGATTTCTTCGCTTACCGCCGCCGGATTCCACTGATGCAGCCACTCGAGCGCCGTCGTGCCGCCTTCGATCAGGCTGCGATGGTCCTGGGCAAAATATCCGATCGCCGCCTCGTGCCCCCAGATCACCTTGCCTGAATCGACGAATGGCCCGTCGTAGCCGCTGGTCTTGCGCAGCTCGGCTTCCGGCGTGGTCGGCGAATTCGCCAGCAATGCATTCACTAGTGTTGTCTTTCCCGCTCCGTTGCGACCCATCAGGGCGATTCTTTCCCCGCGCGTGATGCTGGCGGTGAAGTCGCGAATCACCTGCTTGTCGCCGTACGCCTTGCTCAGATGTTCGATTTCGAGAATGTGTTTGCCCGAAGGCCGCTTCTGCTCGAACTTGATGTAAGGCCGCTGGATGTTCGACTTCGCCAGTTCGGTAACCTGCAGCCGCTCCACTTCCTTGCGCCGTGACTGCACCTGGCTTGACCGCGTGCCGGCGGCGAAGCGCGCGATGAATTCGTTCAACTGCGAAATCTTTTTCTCGCGCTGCGCATTCTGCGATTCAATCTGCGACCGCACCTGCGTCTTGGCCAGCACCATCTCGTCGTACGATCCGGTATAGGTGATAATGGTTTCGTAATCGATGTCGGCGATGTGAGTGCAAATGCTGTTCAGGAAATGGCGGTCGTGCGAGATCGCGATCACCACGCCGTCGTAGGCATTCAGAAATCCCTGCAGCCAGTGGATCGAATCCAAGTCGAGGTTGTTCGTAGGCTCATCCAGCAGCAGTGCCTGCGGATGCCCGAACAGAGCCTGTGCCAGCAGCACGCGAACTTTCTGGCCGCCCTGCAACTCGCTCATTTTGCGCGAATGCATTTCGTCGGGAATGTCCAGACCTTGTAACAAGATCGCAGCGTCGCTCTCCGCCGTATAGCCATCTTCTTCGCCGACAATGCCTTCCAGTTCGCCGAGCTTCATGCCGTCTTCGTCAGTCATGTCATGCTTCGCATAAATCGCATCACGCTCCTGCACGGCAGCCCACAGCCGCTTGTTGCCCATGATGACTGTGTCGATCACGGTGTAGGCGTCGAAAGCGAACTGATCCTGGCTCAGGACCCCGAGCTTCCGCGGACGCACGACGGTGCCTTTCTGCGGATCGAGTTCGCCGCTGAGCAACTTCATAAAGGTGGATTTGCCCGCTCCGTTGGGCCCGGTCAAGCCATAGCGCTTGCCCGGCGTAAACGCCACCGAGACTTCGTCGAACAGAATTTTGGCGCCGTAGCGCATAGAAACATTACTGACTGAAAGCATGATTTCGAGTTTCTCTTCTTCTGGGCTTCTCGGGGAAGCTTCAATTGGACTGCGGGGAATTTCCGCCAAAACGGTACGCAACTGGAGTTAATAGAATAACATGGCCAATTTTGGATAATCGCGCTGGGAGGATTAGGTAGTGGCTCAGTTTGCGAAGCGTGGCCCTTACAAGAAAAGAATTTCAAACTGAGCCACTACCGAGGATTAGCCTATTTTGACAAGCTGGCCGCGGCGGATGGAAGCGAGGGCCCTGAGAATTTCCGCTGTGTGAGGCAGCAGGTCATGGAGTCGGCTCGATTTGGCTTGGATGACGACTACCGCGATATTTCGATGCCGCAGATTCTGCTCGTATTCGATACCCCGATCGACTGTGAGGAATCCGTCGAAGCCAGCCTGCTCTGCGAGGGACAACAGTTCCCCGTTCTTCTTGCCCGCTAAACCCGCCTCCGGAACGGTTCGACATTCGATTTCGGGCAGATAATTCTTCAGTTTTTCGGGGAACACATTCATCCAGCAGCACTTTCATCACAATTCGCTGAGGACCAGCGATTTGGCGTGCTCGAGGGCATGGATCGCAGCTTCGCGAGTCACCGTAGGAAAGTCATCGAGGAATTCGTCCAATGTCTGTCCGCCTTCGAGGTAATCCAGGAGCGCCTGAAAGGGAACGCGCGTTCCCCGAAAAACAGGCGTGCCCCCAAGCACGTCTGGATCCCTGGTGATGACAGAGTTGGATGAGGCCATCGGACGTTACCTCTGCATTCCAAGTTTACTCCGAAGGGTGGACGAAAGCACTGGCAGACTCAGTGCCCGCCGCTCAGCTCCCGCACAATCGCCCCCACAAACTGCTTGGCGTCGCCGAAGAGCATCAGGGTGTTGTCGAGGTAATACAGCGGATTGTCGATGCCCGCAAATCCCGGGTTCATGCTGCGCTTGATTACCATGACGGTGTGGGCTTTGTCGACGTCGAGGATGGGCATGCCGAAGATGGGGCTGGATTGGTCGTTGCGCGCGGCCGGATTGGTGACGTCGTTGGCGCCGATCACCAGGGCCACGTCGGTTTGCGGGAAGTCGCCGTTGATCTCATCCATTTCGATGAGCCGGTCGTAAGGGATGTCGGCTTCGGCGAGCAGCACGTTCATGTGGCCGGGCATGCGTCCCGCGACCGGATGGATGGCGAAGCGAACATTGACTCCCTTCTTGGTGAGGATGTCGTAAAGCTCGCGCACTTTGTGCTGCGCCTGCGCCACCGCCATGCCGTAGCCGGGCACGATCACCACGCTATTCGCTGCTTCCAGAATCGCCGCGGCATCCTCGGCGCTCGCGCTGCGCACGACTCGTTCTTCTTTAGCCGGCCGCCGCTGACGCCTGCACCTGGCCGAACGCCCCGAACATGACGTTCGTGAAATGAGCGGTTCATGGCCTTGCACATGATCACGGAGAGAACGAAGCCCGAAGATCCATCGAGCGCGCCCGCCACCACCAGCACTTTACTGTTCAGAACAAATCCCAGCAGCGCTGCCGAAAAGCCTGCGTAAGAATTCAACAGCGAGATCACCGTCGGCATGTCGGCGCCGCCAATGGGCGTGACCAGCAGCACGCCGAAAATCAGCGCAACGACCACCATGACTGGAAACAGCACGTCGTGCGCCGGATTCACCACCAGTGCAACCGCCAGCCCGAGGGCCGCTGCCAGAACGGAAAGGCTGACGATATTCTGCCCGCGATAAACGATGGGCCGCTGCGGCAATATTTCCTGCAGCTTTCCCGCGGCGATCACGCTGCCCGTAAACGTGAGCGAACCGATAATGACTTCCAGCGCGATCTCGCCCATTTGAAAGCGAGTGACCGGCGCGGTGCCCACGTAATACTCGGCAATGCCGATTATCGCCGCCGACAGCGCGCCAAAAGCATGGCTCAAGGCGGTCCGCTGCGGCACGGCCGTCATATGCACCAAGCCTAGTGGGACGCCGACTCCGGCACCGATGATCAAGGGGATGAGGACCCACTTGTACTGCACCACCTCGGGGTTGAACAGAGTGACGACGACCGCCAGCGCAGCGCCGATTTCTCCGGCGAGAACGCCCCAGCGCGCGCTCTTGGGCGAACTCAGGAATTTGAGAGAAAGAATAAAGAGTACGACCGCGACAATGTAGGCGAAATCGAGATACTGCTGCAGCTCTGACGCGTTCATTGTTGTTTCGACCTGGGGGATTTGAACATGCGCAGCATGCGGTCGGTAATGAGGAATCCGCCCACCATGTTGCTAAACGATGCCGCAACCGCGATCGCTCCCAGCGTCGGTGGTCAGCGGGGTTTCGTGCCGTCCGGCGATGATGATGGCCGCCACGACCACGATCGCGTCCAGGGCATTGGTGAGCGACATTAATGGCGTGTGGAGGAGTGGAGAAACACCTTTGATCAATCCAAACCCGACGAACCCCGCCAGGATGAAGACATAGAGATTAGAAATGAAATCCGCTGGCATGATCGCTCCTTTTATTTCCTGTGGCGATACCTAATCACCGGCTAGCCGCCGCCGGCAGTTTGAAAAACTCCCGCACTCTTGCGTTTACGATTTCACCACCGCGCGTGACCATCGTCTCGCGGATAATTTCATCCTGCAGATTCAGCTGCAGCTTGCCGTCTTTCACCATGTACACCAGAAACGTGGCGACGATTGCGGGCGTACATCTGGCTGGCATGGTAGGGGACGCTGCTGGCCAGATTGATGGCGCCGATAATCGAGACGCCGTGCTACTTTCACGGTTTCACCGACACGCGTGAGTTCGCAGTTGCCGCCGCGCTCTGCAGCCAGATCCACGATCACTGATCCGGGCGCCATGCCTCTTGACCATCTCGCCGGTGATCAGCACCGGCGACTTCTTGCCGGGAATGACGGCGGCGGTGATGACCACGTCGCTTTCTGCAACCACGCGGGTCAGCAGTTCGCGCTGCCGGGCGTAAAAGTTCTCGTCCTGGGCGGTGCCGTAGCCGCGCGCATCCTGCGCGTCCTTGGCCTCAATGGGCAACTCGACGAAGCGGCCGCCCAGGCTCTGCACCTGCTCTTTCGACGCAGGCGCGCATATCGTACGCCGACGCCACCGCGCCCAGCCTGCGCGCCGTTGAGATGGCTTGCAGTCCCGCTACTCCAGCGCCGATCACGAACACGCGAGCCGGCGTGATGGTCCCCGCGGCCGTGGTCATCATAGGAAAAATTCTGATTGAAGTTTCAGCAGCCAACAGCACCGCTTTGTAACCGCAGATCGTCCCCATGGAGGAGAGCGCATCCATGCTCTGAGCGCGCGTGGTCCGCGGCATCATTTCCACCGAGAATGCCGTAACGCCAGCGGCGGCAATCTGCTGCACCACTTCGGCTGAACCAAACGGCCGCAGAAAACCAATCAGCAGTTGATCGCGTCGCAGCAGAGGAAGATCAGCCTTGCCGGTCACGTCATTCGAACCGTAGCACAGCACCTGCACAATAATGTCGGCAGTGCTGAATACGGCGACACGGTCGGGAACAATTTTCCCGCCCTTCTCGACATAAACCGAGTCCGGATATCCGGCCCCTTCGCCGGCACCCGACTCCACCACAACTTCAAGTCCGGCCTTGGCGAGGGTGGGGATGACGCCGGGAACGAGCGCAACCCGGCGCTCTCCCGGATAGCTTTCCTTCGGAACTCCGACGATCACGCGGTTGTCCTTTCCCCAGGGGAATCATCGCTCACGGGGCTATTTCTTCAGCATGCCAGAGACGTTCTGGCGAACATCCCAAAAATATGCTGTCGCAACTTACGCATACTACCGAACCAAGCATAGTTCCACAGTGACCCTCGTCACATAATAATGGAACGGGCAGCCAACACGGTGAGATTTCTCGGAACTGCCGGAATAGAGAACCCGCATTGCCCTCGATGCGGCAAGCACTCAGCCTCTATTGCAGACTTGACTGGGTCAACTTCACGGCACAATAGGGATTTGCCAAACCGCCTGTCACGTTGCATTTCTGGCCGTTCACTGATCCCGGGGCCAGGGTGGAGAAGTAGATGTTCGTCCCGCCATTCGACAATTGGTTGTCGATTACGATCCCGCTTGTTCCTCCCAGAGCTTTCGGGGTTTTCACGCAAGTGGATGTCGGCGTGCCGGTGCAATTCGGTGTGGCCAGCGAACCTGTAATCGTCGAGCTCTCCAGAAATCCATCCGTCGATCCCACGCCGAAGAAGAGACGGTCCGTGGTTCCATCGTCAAACTCGGTCAGCGGTGAACACTCGTCCCCTTTCGTGGTGTTTATCTGAAAGGTGGAAACCGGTGCGGTGCTGTTATTAAGCACCCCGGCCGTGAAAGAAAACATGTACATCTCCGGGGCCGCCGGTTTTCCACCGTTGTTCACGAAGCCGCACGCGATGAAGTGCCCCGAAGCCGATCCATTCACCCAGAATTCGTTATCGAACGCTCCCGAGTGTACGTTGTTTCCCGTGCAGTCGCCGGTTCCGGTCGCCGATCCCAGGTTCACGGTATTTGTTGCTGTTGGCACACCGGTCGCGAAATTTGCAGGAAGCTGGGTGACTGCTCCACCGATGTTCAGCACATAGCTGCATCCGGTAAAGGCGAACACCTGGTCGGTGGTGGTATTGGCGGGATCGGTGACCGCAATCGGCGGGTCTACCACTCCGGTCCCTGCTCCGTGGGTCGCCCACCCGATCGTTTGCTGCGCCGCGTATGTGCCACCAGGGCTGGCGATGCTGACCGAGTACAAGTAGCCCTCGCCGTCTCCAATAAAAATCAACCCCGCCGTGTCATCGACAACTGGAGCCGTCAACACTTTGTTGGCCTGGGTCGAGACTGTGACCGGCCAGCCCCCGGTGCTGATCAGCGCCGGCGCGCCGCCGCCAAAAACCGGGTGGATTTTGTAAAGCAGACCATTGTCCGCACCCACGTACGCGGTGTCCGCGCTGTAGTCGAACCCAGGGCGAGGAATTCGAATCTCCCGCGCTGGTTTGAATGGTAAGGGTCGTCATGCAGTTCGGCATCGCTGGTGTTGTGCAGGAAGTGAGCAGAGTTGAGGGGACCAAGACCGTTCCGTCCGGTAATGACGGCGGCGTGGGAATCGGTTTCGGCAGCGCCAGAACATGGAAGTAGGAGCCGCTGCTGGTGCTTTCCACAAACGCCACCATGGTCCCGTCTTCCGAAATCGCCGGCGACGTTTTGATCTGGCCTCCGGTTTGGGTCACCGTGTTGTAGGCGAATGAAACGAAGGGCGATCCGCTATTGCAATTCAGAGTGCCGCCGGTGTAGAGGTTGTTGATCCCGACCAGGTTGGACTGCGTGCCGGAAGTTACGGTTAGTGCATACACAATGTAATCCGAGCTGCAACTGTCGGCGTTCAAGTTGAACTGGTATTTCGCCGGAAATTGATTTTGCGGGACATAGCCGTTCTCCAGCGAAACCGCCCAGTCGATCTTGATGGGCTTCTTCTTGCCTGGCGCTTTGCCGCGGGAGCGTTCCATCGCCACTTGCCGCATCACCATGTTGTAAACGTAACGTGGATCGTGTTTTCCGGCCTCGAGAACGTCCTCGGCCCGCATGCCCGGCATCAATAAGTGCCGCGAACTCCAGTCCTGCGGATACCCGAGGTGCATTTGTGTCTCGCCTGCATCACCAGTCGAAATCGTCTGCGCCGTCTGGCTCGGCAGCGGAATACCCAGCAGCAGTGCTCCTGCCACTATGCAAAACCAACGGAATGCGTGCCCTCGCATCGTGTCTCTCCTCAAATCCTCAGCATGGTGCGTTCGCGCCTAGCCCAGCTAATTCTTCAGGCGGGAAGCAAGTTATCTCCGGAAACGGCTGGGTCTGCACTGCGCCAGCGAGAGATTGAATTTGAATCAGTGGACCTGTGAAACTTGCACGTGTCCGCGCCAGCATATTTGCCGAGAGAATGCCCGTCCTCTGAAAAGACTTTTCGCAATCTGCGGTGGACGGCCCGCGCATATTTCCCTCCATGTAGGCCAAACCGGGGCAGCGCGTGCATGTTCCCACGTGGGCGCAACTCGAACAGGTCGGAAGATCCCTGGCGCGGATCGAGCGAACCTCTTTCAACTGCGAAGAGTGCCGCCAAATATCTATGAATTTCTGCCGCCGCACGTTTCCGCTGGGAAGAGGGAACTGCACGCAAGGAAACACATCGCCGTAGGGAGAAATGTAGCAGGCGGTGTGGCCGGCGCTGCACGGGAAGCCATCCATAATGTCTTCGCCTGGCGCCGGTGGAGGCGCGCAAAACTCTTCCACGTTGCCCACCAGATCCGGGTTATTGAAAACCTGCTTGAGGTCAGAGCCCGGAATTCGCAGCGCGAGAATGGATCGATCTCCATCCATCTTCGGCGTGATGGTGGGGTCGAGCGTGTAGTGAACTCCTAACTCCTTCGCCAGCGCGATTACGCCGGGCTGGTCGGAGAAATTGCCCGCCATAAGAACGTTGGCGAGCGTGACCTTCAGCCCCTGCGACTTCAAAAATCGAATCGCCCGGATGGTCTTTTTCAGCGATCCCGGCAGTTTCGTGATTGCGTCATGAACTTCCGGTCGATGCGAGTAGACGCTGATCTGCACCTGCTCGACGCCGAGCTGGCGGAGTCTGGCGGCTTCCTTCTCGCGGATCATCACGCCGTTGGTCTTCACTTTTACGTTGAACAAAAGTTGCCGCGCCCGCTCGACGATTTCAAAAAAATCCCGGCGCATCAGAACTTCGCCGCCGCTGAGCGAGAGAAAAAAAACGCCGGCACCGGCGAGCTGTTCGAGCACGTCAACGATTTCCGCCGTCGTCATCTCGCCGTGATCGTCGTGATCCAAATAGCAATGCACGCAGCGCTCGTTGCAGCGGTAAGTGATATCGAGGTGAACGCTGATGGGCAGGCCCAGCTGCAGCGCTTTTTGATTCATCTCGGCAAGAAGGCTCACCGGCTCTCCAGAGGCGCGGAAGAATCGATTAGTGGCTGGTCCGACACCAGCAAAATGCCGTGCTGCGAGAGTTCGTCGACGAAGCGGTCGGCGCCGCGCTGCGCTTGCTCCGGGTCCACATCGAATTCTCGGCAGACTTTGCCGGCCACGATCGCCGAGAGTGGCGTGCGCCCGTCCGCTGCCTGCCAAATCGTAGAGGCGACCTCATTGAGCGTGAAAAAAGTGGAATCGGCCGCCGACATCACCATCATTTCGCCGCCCAGCATGCGGGCGGCAATCGCCTTGCTTCGCGCAATGTATTTCTCAGCCATCATGGTCTCCTTGGCCAACCTGCAACCACCGCGGGCTTCGGGCTTCGGCTGACGGGCTTCGGCTTTTCGACTCCTGGCTAACCCCGAAGCCCGAAAGCCGAAGCCCGAAAGCCAGTTCCTGACTTATGGCGGCTAACGTATTATGTCCCACACTCGCTGGTCGGGGACGAATACTAAGCGGTGTATGGGAACCAAACTTGCAAACTCGCACGCCGACTGAAAAACCAGTTTCACCAGCTCCGGGTCGTCGGCAAAAAACAAGATATTCCGCATCAACCGCTGGACGGCTTCGGTGGGGCTGATCGGTTCGATGCTATTTTGTGGCCCCTTTTCCAGCAAAAAGAATGCGCTCAGCGGAGCGGAGCAGTTCTCGCCGACCCGTGCCAACTCTCCCGCGAAAGGTGTCCCGCAGGCTATGTATCGATTGCCTTCGCGTCGCAGATAAGAAATTTCGTCGGTGAGCAGCGTCACATCGGGCGGGGCGAGTCGCGAGATCGTTGTCTTGCCCGCCCCGGAAACGCCGGAAAAAAGAAAAGCTTTCCCGTCGCGAATCGCGCTGGCGGCATGAACCAGAAATCCTCCTTGCCTTGCCAGGATGAGACTGTGAACGATCCGCAGAACGCAATCGATCGAGTAGGGATTGCACGATTGACGGATCTGGCCGTAACCGGTCTCCGGATTCCAGCGCGCTTGCAAATCGCCCCAGTTCAGCAGCCATTCGCCTGCTTCGATCTTCACTTCCAGGTAATCACCGGTTGCAAATTCCGGTGCTTTGCATAAGTCGATGTCAAATTCGAAGTGCGAACCCGGCGAACTCCCGACAAAGCCTGCGTAGCGATTTTCGATCAGCCGCTGAAATGATGGGTCATCCGTGCGCAGAACGATTGCCATTCCGCCGATGTCGATGGAGACCGTCGCTTTCTCGGTAGCGGCCAGGGTGGTTGTCATGGGTGTGTTGCACATGCTTGCATGTGCGCCGCATACATCCGCAAAGCCAGACTGCGGAATCGGTCCCAGCGGCGCAGAATACAAGCCAGAGCGAAATTGAGCAGAGACAGCTGCCGTCTCGGAACGAAACTGCGATTGCCACGGCGAATGAAGACCACTCGGCCAAGCAGGTCCGATGCGCTTGCCGGCGGATCGTTCTGGGGCATTGCGTCGCCTCGCGTGATCCACGAGATACAATCCCGAACCTGTCGCTTTTCGATCAGCCGATGAATAAAAAAGCGGACGTCCTGCAGAACCAGCACGATGTCTCCTTGAACGACTTCGCCCTGCGCCACGCTCTGGATCGTGAGCAGATCGCCCGGCCACAACGAGGGAAGCATGCTCGTTCCCCATGCCCTCAGGCGAACCGTGCCCCCGCGGCGAAGCATCTCGGCGGCAAGACTAACCTTTGGATCCTCGCGAGTTTCCAGCATGTATGTCATGGAATGGGATCAAGCTACGAACTATGCGGTCGCGACCTGCACATAAAGTCAGTGGGGCCGATCTTGCCGCAGGAGAGCGCCATCGTCTCGAAAACCCGCTCGTACCGGAAAGCCGGATCCTGATATTGCTTCTTCGCGATGCGGGGGCTCTCGCCAGAATTTTGCTCGTTGGTGTTCCAGTCCTGTTCAACCATAAGTAATGTTTGAACCCGCACTTTGAGCCAGCGCATGCGTGCGCGACTCCGTACTACTTCTTTCGCCAAGCGTACAACAAGAAACCGCTTAAGCCGATAGCATGGTTGGTACTCGCCCGCACAATGCGGCGCCTCTTTTTCACAGTGGTGACCCCGGCCAAAACTTCCGTACCCTATCGCCCACAGCACGCCTCTGGCAGACTTAGCTGGTTCGGCCTTGCTGGATATTCCCACCAGAAGAGCCTCGTGAAGGTGTATCGTTTCCGAATTGCTCCGCGCCGGTGGCCGTCTGTGCTGGTGAGGTCGATCAGGAGGATCTTGTGAAAAGCAAAATCGCTGTGGCATCGCTTGTTCTGTTGCTTGCCGGCGCTGGCATGGCTCAATCGGCGGCCGACCGCCAGATTCTGACCAATGCTCACGAGGCTTATTACAGTCTCCGCACACAAGGCGTGAACTCGTTCCAGTGTGATGTGACGCCCGATTGGAATTCCCTGCTGCAAGACGAGCGCAAATCGAAGCCCGATGCCGCCGATGCCGCCATCAAGATCCTCAACCAGCTTCACTTCGTCGTCAATTTCGGAGCAGACGGCAAATCCCACATGACGCACAACGAACTCACCGGGCAGACGCAGGAGATGAACAAGGCTCTGGCTCAAATCTATGGCGGCATGGAGCAGATGAGCTCGGGGTTCTTTGACACCTGGTCATTATTCATGTTCAACAAGCCGTTCCCCGAGGCCAGCACTAAATTCGAATTGCAGCCCATAGGGGCTCTTTACACCCTTCATTATCTCGAGAGCGGCAGCGACATAGTGACCACCATGTCGAAGGACCTCGCCATCAGCCAGTTGGTTGTCACCACTACGGAGTTTCACTCGAGCATTCATCCCACCCTCACCAAATCGGCGAATGGATTCCTGCTGAGTGGGTATGACGCCGACTACGACAGCGGCAAGCCAGAGGAACTTACTCATCTCAACGTAGTCGTTGATTATCAAATGGTGAGTGGGGTAGAGATGCTTCAGAAACTAGACCTGAAAGGGTCGTACGGAGGCAGCAAATTTTCCGTGCAACTCGGCTTTCAGGGCTGCCAGATCACCAAAAAGTAAACAAATTCAATTTCCATCCTCCCAGCCTTCCGGGCGATCACACCTATTCCCGTCGAGTGCTGCCCGTTTTCGTAGTACTCTTTCAATGCAGGTTGGACGCTCGCCTTCCAGATGTGCGTTCCAAGTCGATGAGGAGGTTGCTTCATGAGTTCAGAGTTTCCGGACCCGGGGCCGGGTGCAGGCATCAATTCCCAGATAGCAATCAATCGCGCCCAGCCCGTGGTCCTGCGCAACAGCAGGTTCCTGATTGCAGTGACCTTGATAGGGAGCATGGCTGCGGCTCTCATGGCGGTCGGCATGGTACTCGGGATGTTTTCGCAACTTTTCCCGTTCAGTGACCTCAACGCAGCCAGAGGATGGAGCGCCCTGCGCTGGGCTGTCAGCGCCCTGGCTATGGGAACTATGTGCCCGTGGCTCTGGAAGTTGGGCCGCGCCATGGCGGGCTACGAGGTCCGAATGAACGACCGAGGGGTCGAGTTCATCCTGGGCACGAAGAAGATCCCTTCCAATCTTTCTCTAGCCTGGAACCAGATCGCCGCCATCAAGCACAAACGTATCGGCAACGCTCAACAATACTGGGTGCAAGGCACAGACGGGAGCGAGGCCAGATATTCGTCCTACACGTTCTTCCGTCCAAAGAAGGTCGCCCGCCTGATCGCCGCCCGCGCCGGAGTGACGATCCAGGAAGCCTGATCGTTCTTGCATGACAGGCGACCCGGAAATCGCCTCAATTTCTCGGCGGCGAGCGAACCGTTGAGAATACGCGTTCCGGCTGACTGTTATCCTTTGTAGAAGCTTGGTCAGACTCCGAATCTCTCGCTTCGGCCCTGTCCCTGAGGAAATCATGGCCTCATTGATCGATGCCATCGACGTAAAGCGCAAAATGTTTTTCGAGGTCGAAAACACGCCATTCCTGTGCCTGGAGGCGGAAGTTTCCACTCCCACTGCCAGGGGCGCTCAAACCCTGGTCCGCCTGAAGATGCGCAATCTTCTCACCCGCGCAGTCTTTGACCGGACATTCAAGGCCAGTGACCGGTTCAAAGAGCCCGATCTCGAAAAGGTTCCGGCATCCTACCTCTACAGCGACGGCGATGGTTTCTATTTCATGGACCAGGAGAACTTCGAAACCCTCACTTTATCTGGCGAGATGATCGGCGATTCTCAGGACTTTCTTGTGGAAGGGGCCATCATTCAGTTGCATAAGTACAATGGGAATCCTATCGGGTTGCAGTTGCCACCGCATGTGGAGTTGAGCGTCACCTATACCGAACCCGGCGCCCGTGGCGACGGCGCAAGCGGCAGTGTGACCAAGCCCGCGAAACTGGAGACCGGCATCGAGATCCGGGTTCCGCTCTTCATTAAAGAAGGGGAAAGAATCAAGGTTTCAACCGAGACGCGGGAGTTCGCGGGGCGTGTCTGATCCCACGCCGATTCTGCGTGGCCGGATGATTCTAGAGAATGGAGCCGACGATCGGACTTGAACCGATGACCTGTCGATTACGAATCGACTGCTCTACCAACTGAGCTACGTCGGCCTCTGGGTTGGACTGTTCCAGTTTATCAAAAGTCCGATCGCCGGTTCGCGTCAGTCGAGCAACTATGCAACTGCCTGCTCCGGCAGCAACTGACAGAAGCAAGTTGCTGGTGTAGGGCGATCTATTCGAGCATCGTATCGAACGGTCTTAGGTCAAAACGATCTTGGCGTACATATATGAAGCTGTCTCGCCTACGCTGTCTTCGCCAGCTTGAGATCCTCTGGCCCCCGCACGGCGTAATGCTGCTCGGGGACGGGGAAACCTGCACGCGCAAACGTGTCGCGGATCATCCGGTTCGTGTCGAAATACACTTGCCAGTAGTGCTTGTTGTTGCAGTACGGGCGAACCGCGAGGACGGGGCCTGAAAGGTTGAACGTCAGAATCTCGACATCGGGCACTGGTTCTGCCATCACGTTCTCCACCTGCGCCAGCAATGGCTTTAGCAGCGCAATCGCTGCCTGTGGATCCACCCCGTGCGCCAATTGTGCGGTTAGTTCGACACGCCGGTAGGGGTTGGCCGAAAAATTCTGTATCGTGTCGCCGAAAACCTTGCCGTTGCTGATGATGGTCTTCACATTGTCGGGCGTATTGAGAGTCGTTGCGAACAGTCCGATTTCCTCGACCGTGCCGGTAACCCCAGCGGCCGTTACGAAGTCCCCAACCTTAAACGGCTGCAGGATCACCAAGAATACTCCGCCGGCAAAGTTCGACAGTAATCCGGACCATGCCATGCCGATGGCGACGCCCGCCGCTGCAATCAATGCTGCAAAACTGGTGGTCTCAACCCCGAAGAACCCGAGAATTCCGATGACCAGCACAATATTCAACAGCGCTGCCACCGCCGAGTGGATGTAGCGGATCAGAGTGGGGTCAATCTTCTGCTTCGTCAGGGCGCTCCCGATCATTCGAAGCGCAATGCCGATCAGCCACCGGCCAACAATCCAGATGGCGATTGCTCCCAAAAGTCTCAAGCCGACTGTCGTCAATAGAGTGGTTATGGTTTGCGTCATAGCGCTGAGATTGATGTTCATATTTTGCTCCTTCGCGGCCGGTTTCTGGCCTGGGAACACATGTTACCTGCGGATTCGCCGCTTCGCTACGCTTGACTCTGGGCTAGGGCAAGACGATGTACGTTCGCTCAGGCACTAAGGTGGATAAGAAGAAACAGTGGCTTGACTAGCATTCGGTGTTGAAGCATCGCCACGCGACTGCGGAGCGTTGAGCCAGTGTCCATCCTAAGCGGCGCGAGCGCCAACCAGGCTCTCATATTCCTGTTCGGATTCGCCCGGCAGCAGCACCCACATCGTGTACACGCCAATCGCCGTTCCCACTGGAATATTGATGAACAGCACAAGGAAGGCCAGCACCAGTGCCAGGGTGCGGGCCCATGGCTCACGATGCGTCAAGCCCCAGCCCGCGGTGAATCCGAGTGCCGATCCGCCGAGCACAATGATCGCGATTACACTCAACAACGGACGCAGGAAAGCCGGCGCGCCTGCCGGGCCGCCGGGGGCGAGCAGGGTGTTGGCGACGATATACAGAACCACTCCGATGATGGAATTGAAGGCGGAGATGGCAAACCAGAAGATGCCCAGCAGATGAAGGTGCCTCTGCACGCGCCCCGGGCGCTGCATCATCATCACGGGCCCGATGATTTGTTTGCCGCATTTGCTGCAAAACGCCTGGCCGGGTTGTACTGTTGCGCCGCATCCATCGCAGAACATGAATTCCTCCCACGCCCACTTGTGAACCGTTACACGTCTCAACAAATGATACCCACCAGATGATACGCAAACCGCGCGCAAGAGTTCCGTCGCGTGGTTTCAGAATGCGGATTCGCTTTGCCACAAACGAAAAGGCCGCCCGGCAACAGGGCGACCTTCTCTTTTCAAGGGAGAATAGTTCCAACGGAGGCTTAGATTCCGTCAAAACTTTCTTGTGACAAAATCTTATGAGCCGAAAAAGCAGGGTGTCAAGCAATTTTTGGTAAATAAATGTCTTTAGTTTCAATCACTTACAGAATCGATTAACACGGACACGAATCGTCCCAATTTGAGACGGAAAGGCGCCGAAACCACCGTAAGCCGATATTTCTGAGGCACTTAAGAACGGTTTGGGGTGTCCGAGGCTGGCGACGGGCGTGCCGATGACCCCTGCGGCGCCGCATCACCAAGGTCAAGAGAAATGAACTCATCCTCGTCGGCACGGCCGAAGATCGAGCCAGGGAAATAACGCCGCAATGCCACGCGAGCACCTCCAAATGCCAGTCCCGCCGCCAGAGAAATCGCACCCACAATAATGCAGAGGAGAATAATGTTGACCAGCAGGTTCGCGATGTTGTTCTTCTTGTCGAAGTACGTGTTCTCGTTCCAGGTGACGCTGGCCTCGTAGTTCACCGCGCCCAAAAGCGTCTGCGCGTCGCTTTGTGAGAGCGGTCCCGCCGCGATCGCGATGATCGGCCCGCTGCGCTTGTCATAGAACGGTCCAACGTTTTCGACGGCTGCAACTCCGATCTGCGGCTGCGCGGCATGGTGTGCGTCATCGATGCGGCGCAAATGCTCAATGGCCACGGCCGGCGTCGGGTACTCAATCAGCATCAGGGTGGCTTCTCCGCTGGGAGTGGAATACTGTCCGAGCACTACTTCGGGATTGGTGCTGAAATCCACCAGATCCGCAGGCAGCGGAGATGCGATTGCACCCAACCCCAGCGGTCCCTCCGCATATTTCTCGGTATTCGCTTGATAGCCGTGATGTGGCATGAAAGCCAGAATCGGAGGCAGGTTAGCCGCATTCCCGCTGGCCCGCGGCAACAAACCGGCCAGTTCACGCAGATTTGCGGGCGACATCGGCGTCACCTGGCTGAATACGGCTTCCACCAGAATGTGCCCGCGATAAAACAGTACCCGCGGATTTGCCGAAGCGCCCTGATCGCCAATATCTTCCCGCGCCATTGCCGGCTGCACGTAGAACAAGTAGGCGCCGAAAGCGCCGCTGGCATCGGCAAACCGCGCGGCACGGACTTTCAGCGTACGCCCATCGTCACTTTTATAAGTAGCCGCTTCGAAATCCGTGAACCCATATTCCTTGAGCAGCGCAGCATTGGTGGGATCGGCGGCAGCCGCATCTTTGCTGGCCTGAGCCGCGCCCTGAATCTGCCACCCGGCAAACTGTTTGGGCAGAATCGGCGGCGCGGGCGATTTCGCATCCGTGGTGGCCGCGAGGGCAACTCCGATGAGACACACAACGAGAGCCAATACAACAAGAAGAGGCTTTGGACCGCGCATGGATAGACAGATGGGCACAGAATCCCCTTCTGTAATTAGACCACAGAGGAGGGGAAAAAGTTTCCGGAGGACTACTGCCCGGCGCCCTTATCCATCTTGCTAGCCACCTTAACCCCGCTCAGCCCGTTCACGTACTTGGCGATGCCGCGGTAGAGCGACTCGGCGATGCGCTGGCGGTATTCGGCGGTCTCCAGCCGCCGCTCGTCGGTGGGATTGCTGACAAAAGAAATCTCGGCAAGAATCGAGGGCATGTTCGCGCCGATCAGCACGATAAACGGAGCCTTCTTCACGCCCCGGTCGCGAATCGCCGGACTCTTCGCCGCCAGTCCGGTGTGCAGCGACTCCTGCACGTCCCCGGCAAACTCGCGCGACTCCTCAATCTTTTCTTTCAGCGCGATTTTCTTCACCAGATCCCGCAACTCATAAATCGACTTCTCGGAAACAGCGTTCTCGCGCGCTGCCACTTCCAGCGCTTCCGGGGAAGAAGTGAAATTCAAATAGTAAGTCTCAACCCCGCGCGCGTCAGGATCGTGGCTCGAATTAGCATGGATCGAAACGAACAAATCCGCGCGCGCCTGGTTGGCGATGGCCGTCCGGGTTTCCAGGGGAATGAACGTGTCGTTCTTGCGCGTGTAAACCACTTCCGCTCCCAGCCGCGTCTCCAGCAGTTTGCCCAAACGCCGCCCCACGTCGAGAACGAGATCCTTTTCCTCCAGTCCATTGGGACCGATAGTTCCGGTGTCATGCCCGCCGTGGCCCGGATCAATCACAATCTTGCCGATCTTCAGTCCCAGCGCCCGAATCAGCGAACGGTCGCCGCCCGCAGTGGGCCTCGCCTCGTGAATGCTCGGTTCGGAAGCACGAGCGGTATTCGGCCCTGAAGCGTCCGGGTCACCGTCGGCATCGTTGTCCGCTTCCTTCTTCGCAACCACCGTTTTCCGCGGCGACGATGACCTCTTCAATGCCTGTGAGTTCCGCTTCGCCGTCTTGGTCGAAGAGACGCTGTCATCGTCAGCCTCGACAATCTTCTTGACGACCGAAGTCGCAGGCTTCTTGGCAGCAAGGCTTCCCGATGCAGCGATGGCCGCCTCGTTACTGACGACCGTGTCGGCAGCTTTAACCGACGAGGCATCCTCAGCTACTTCCGCCGCGGCGCTCTCCGTGGCTTCGTTGTTCCGGGGCTGCTTCGCACGTCCATCCTTGCCATGAATGTCGATGATCAGCCGGTAAGGATCGGGCAACAAGAACGCGTCGTAATCGGACAGACTGTTGACCTCAAGCACCACCCGCGCGTTGCCCGGCCCAGACTGAGCTACGCGAACCTTCTTCAGGAAGCCGTCATCCACCTCAAAAGTCTTGCCCACGAGTATGGAGGCGAGCTTGGCATTGCGCAGATCGAACAAAATGCGCGATGGATTATCGATCCGCCGCGAATCAAACTTCACTTCTCCTTCCACGTCAATCGCAACCCGCGTGTAGTCGGGACTGGACCAGTGCCGGATGCCGGTAACGCGCGCAGGCCGCCCGGCAGGCGGCTCCGAGGATTCGTCCTTTCCGGACTGCGCCGCAGGGGATTGCGCAGAAGAAGCTTGTGTAGAAGAAGAAGGCGTGCGAGACGACTGCGCGCGGGAACCGCGACCGTCCCCAGCGGCTCTTACATTCTTGTTAGCGCTGCCGTTCCTGGCTGACTGTCTCTTCTCCGCCGCCCGCCCAGCCTGCGCAGCTTTCTGAGCCTGCGCTTCTTTAATTCCGGCGATGGCCTGCCGCGCATCGTCGGCTAGGCGGTTGTGCGGATAACGCCGCAGAAACTCCTGGAAGGTCGCGCGTGCCGCGTCAGGATTATTGAGGTCGTCCTTGTAAATCTCGCCGATGGTGAACAGCCCATCGAAACGGTACCGGCTGCCGGGATACTCGCGGCGCAGGAACTTATACTGCGCGATGGCCTCGTTCAAAACTTTGTCGTCGTTGAAACGCCGTCCCATCTCCACCAGTGTCTCGGCGACCGCAACCACGCTGGGGTCAGCCTTAGGGGAAGTGGGCGCTCCCAGATAAACGGAGCGGTAGGCATTCAACACGCGCTGACAATTGAGCCGCGTCCGCTGCGCAGGAGGCCTCCCGTTCAGCGCCTCGCGCATCCGCTCCGCCGCAGCGAAATGTTCGCGAGCCCAAGCGTCGGAATGGTGCGCATGGGCGCGTGGGTGCGCCGCCAGAGCAGTAGAAGTGAACGCCGCGACCGCGGCGAGCGCAAGCAACGCTCTCCAAAGACGACGTTGGCGCGATGAGCCTTTCAAGATAACCCGCCCGTGCCCCGCTTGTTGAAACCGATTGGTTGAACCGATACCTGGGTGCCAGAGAGATTAAAGTAAAACCAATTCGCGAACTTAATCCGTGTTGCTGATGTAGAGCACACCGCGCGCATCCCGTTGAACCGTAACCGGATCGTGCGAAGCGCCAGAGTTAAAGACGGACCCTCCGTAATACAAGTTCGTGATCCGCCGGACATAATTTTGCGTTTCGGCAAACCGCGGCACGCCGGAACTGCGCGCCACCGCCGTCGCCCCCGCGTTGTAAGCAGCCAGGGTCAGCCTGACGTCGCCGCCATAGCTTTCCAGCAACTGCTTTAAGTGTCGAACCCCGGCGTCCACGTTTTGTTCCGGGTCAAACGGATTTTTCACCTTCAACTGCCGTGCCGTCGCCGGCATCAACTGCATCAGCCCCATCGCGCCCTTTCGCGACACGGCGTTAGGGTTGAAGTTCGATTCCACCTTCACCACCGCGCGCACTAGGTTCGCGTCCACGTTGTGCCGTGCCGCAGCCTGCTCGATTGCGGTATCAATGTCCGCTGAAGTAGCCAGCGGGCCGTGGAAGTTTGCCGCGGCAATCTTGTCGCTTGCCGATTGGCCGGAATCACGCCCCAGGTATTCATGCACCTCGGCCGCCGCTGACTGCGCGGCCCGCATCACTGCCGCGTTCGGCGGAGGCACCGGCTTCCACCGGTTCTCTTTGGAACTCCAGTACTTAAGCGCGCGCCGGGGCGCTTCCGATGTTTCCGCATGGCGGGGCGGAGCCGCCGCCACAGAATCGTTCACGTAGATCTTCCGGCCATGCTCATCGCTGGCTGTGATCTTCGTGGCTGGAGTCTTTTCAGCAAGTCCATCGCCACCCTCGGCGGCGCGGAGCAGTGGCGTAAGAGAAAGAGAGGTCGCGGCTAAAGTACTGGCCATCAGTGCGATATGCAGGCGCTTTCGCATTACCGGGCGTATCCTCATGGCGAAGACAAAGTGAAACAGAACTAGAAAGACAGACTTCACCCTCGCATTATGCTACCCGGAACCTGACGGAGAACTTCCAACCAGAGTAGAACGATTATAGGCCCGGAACGAGCCAGCGGCAACCTATCTGAAGGGCGTAGAACCACCAGAGTAATCTCGGTAACAGATTGAAAACACTGTGATTATACCGACCTCATACTTGGCTGTTTGGAAACGGTATTTACTTCTGGCTCAGAAGATAGAAGTCGGCATGGCCGCTGGGGCGCGAGTAGCCCACCGAGGAAAGATCTTTGGAGGAGTCATAGGCGTTGCCAGAGTAGCCCAACGTTCAAGGTTTGGCAGGCGAGGCTGAAGTTGGCTTCGCCAACTCCCCCTCCTTCATGATGAAAACGAAGGGGCTGGGCACATAATCCGTAATCACCCCCAGGACGTCGATCATAGCTCCGGCCGCCGGCGGATGCAGCATGGGTTTCGCCATACTGATCTGGATGTCAGCCTTGTTCGCCTTCTGGTTATCGTCGGTCATCGCCGCCTGAATCGAGCCCGACGTCGCGGAGATCACCTTGACAGGAATTTTCAGCCTTGCAGCCCCCTGCTTTTCCTTCTCCAGAATCGACTGCATCACTTTGTCCGCAGCTTCTTTGTTGGCCGGCGAGGCGTCGCGGAAACTCAACACATACTCCCAATCGCCGAACGAAAGATCGCCCGGAGCATTATCCTGCAGTGCTTTCACGGCAATTTCCGCGCCTGTGGGAGCAGGTTTCACAGAAAAATCGGATGGCTGTTCCGCCTGCTTCGCGGCGGTCGCGGTCAACTGGTCCCACCCATCTTCGCCACCGTGATACCTGCGGTACTTCGCCTTGCCGTAAGCCTCAATTGACTTCTGCGCGGTGGCGTTGCCCTGCGCCAGCAGATAGGCTTTGGCAATATCCCAGAAACCATTCGGATCCAGCGGCTTCATCTCCAGTTCGGCGACGGAGAGTTGATAAACATCCTGCAAGTTGTTTGGGTCGCTCTCGACCGACTTCATGTAGTGGTCGCGAGCCGCCGGATAATCCTTCGCCTGCAGCGCGGCAAAGCCAGCCGCTCCCTCGAAGATCGACGCCATCTGCTTGCGCAGACTCCCGAAGTCCGCATCCGACATGCCTTCCGGCTTTTGCCACCCCGGCAAAGCCTTCAAGCCTTTCTCCGCATCCGCACCAGCTTCTGCCAGCGCTTTGGTATCACCCTGAGTTGCCAGTGCGCGATCCAGGGCCGTCACAACCGCGAGCGCGCGGACGTGGCCGGGGTCAAGTTCGATAAGCCGGTTGGCAGTGCTCATTAGCTTGGTTTGGTTCCCAGCCTGCTGGTAGGCGGCCATCGCCTGTTCCATGGCATCGATCTTAACCACGCTGCCCGGATAATGAGCGACGAAAGCCTCCATGGCGGCGGCTCTTTGTGCCGGGTCCTGCGTGTTCAGCGCGGCCATGTAGGCGTTGTATTCAGGGGGATCTTTAATCACCTTCTGACCAGCCGGCGGACTCGTCTGCCCAAGAACTTGCGTCGAATGAAACCAGCCCGGCGCGAAAAAAAATAAGACAAGGAGGAACTTAGGGAACAACTTTGCCAAGGTGTGACGCATTCCGGTGATCTCCGAATTGGCACGAAGAATAGCAGACGGCTCTGCCTTCGCGTAGATTCCAGCCGGACACATCCCGAAGTGTTCGCCTCACCCCTTCTCCAGAGCCAAGCTCAACCCATCCAGCGACAACGACCGCAGCAGGTTGCGCCGCATGCCGCGTTCCACTTCCGCTAATCGGTCGGAAGCGGCAGCGATCCATTCGAAATCCGCCGCCTCAGCCATCTTCACCAGCGGGCTCTGAATGTCGGTGTTGTGAACCATCGCAGCCGCTCCCGACCCCAGAAACATCAGATCGCGCAGCAGCGAATAAAGTGTGCGGAGTAGCCGCTCCGTCTTCTCCCGCCCCTCAGCTCCAGCGCGATAGGATTCCGTGATCTTAAACAGCGCTGTGTGCTCGCCCCCCAGCAATGCCGAATTGAGAATGGCCAGCGCGTCGGCGCGCGCAGCGACATAGGCCTCCACATCGAAGCTGCGAGCCCGGCCCAGCGCGCCTTCGCTTAATCGCGCAACCAGCGCCCGCTGCGGCGCCTTCCACTCCGGACGATGCTCAGCCAGGTAGCGCTCCACTTCCTCCACCGGCACAGCCCCAAGCGGAAACGCCATGGCCCGAGATCGAATCGTAGGCAGCAGTTCGCCCGGATTTTCCGACAGCAAAAAAATCGTAGCGAACTCCGGAGGCTCCTCCAGAACCTTCAGTAGAGAATTCGCCGCCTCCTTCATGAAAGCGGAGTCAGTAAAGATGTAGACCCGCTCCCGCGCCTCCGCCGGCCGGTAATAGATAGTCTCAATCACCCGCCGCACCTGATCCACTTTGATCATCATCTGTGGAGGATCGGGAGGCACAACCAGCACATCCGGATGAGTCTGCACAAACAGCCGCGTATCTTTCTTATCGGCTTCGCGCAAACCCTCGCGCGCCTCCACGGCTTCGGCAAAGCGCGCGTCGAGATCGGCAGCCAGCGCAATGCGCCGGCAGTTCGCGCATTGCCCGCAGAAATCGGGCAGCCCGTCAGTCTCAGCAGGCGCCAGACAATTCAGAGCCTGCGCCAGCATAAGAGCCAGCGTGTACTTGCCCGCCCCCCGCGCCCCCGAAAGAATCACCGCGTGCGGAAACCGCTCCCGCGCCAGCATCTCGCGCAAGCGCTGCACCGTCTCGGCATTCCCGTGAAAATCAGAAAATCCCACTCTTCGCTCCTTTAGCGAATAATGTGAATCGGAACCCCAAAGCTGACGTTCTTCCATGCGCGGTCTGCCGTATAGACGGGAGCCTTAAGTGCTATCCCGAGTGCGAGGCAAGCGCGGTCTCCCAATGAGAGCCCTAGGGGACGAGTCTTCGGCAGCAGTCCGCCCGCGATCTTGGCCTGTTCCTTGTCAAAATCGACGATCTCCGGGACGGGAGCGAGCACAGCTTCCCACGCTTCTGTGGCGCCAATTCCTCGGCCAACCAGTTTGCCATACACCTCGGCAATGTTCACCACGCTCATGACAGCGCTCTCCAGCAAATCAAATTGCTGAGTGAACACTTCCGCCCCCGCTTCTTGATGGAGAATCGCGAGCAGTGCCGACGAATCAAGCACGATTCTATTCACGCTTCGCGGCCTCGCGGCGCTCGGCGATCAACTCGTCTACCAGAGAAGTGCGCCGGGGCACATGTGCATGCACCAGTTGCTGCGCTTTGGCGAGACGCTGCCGCAAAGTGGTGATGCGCAGTTCATCGTTTTCGATGCGGAGTACAACTGTGTCGCCGGATCGGATACCAAGGGCGCGGCGGAACGAAGAGGGGATAACAATCCGCCCGTTTTCGTTGATGCGGGTATGGCTCTCATCGACATTCATGACATTTGTCATAATATGTCATGATCTACACGAATGTCAAATTCTAAGTGCGTGACAACCATGGCCACCTGACAATCAAAGCTTAACAGCCGCCAGCTTCAGCTTCCGCCCGATAACTTCAATAATCCGCCGATGCGTCTGCCCGGGAGTGCCGCTGGCATCAACCGCCACAACCCGCTGCGGTTCTCTGGAGGCAATAGCCTGATAGCCTGCCCGCACCCGCGCGAAGAAGGCGCGGTTCTGCTGCTCGAAGCGGTTTTCATCAATATGCTTCCCCGCGCTCTTGTTTGGAATATGATTCGCCCCGCGCGACGCGGCCTGGTTCCGCCGCCGCGCCCGCCCCACGCTCATCGCCGGGTCTGACTCCAGCAGGATCGTCAGATCAGGCTGCAACCCTCCGCAAAGCAGACGATGCAGTTCCATCACCGCCGCGCCGCCCAGCTTCCGTCCCCACCCCTGGTAAGCCTCGGTCGAGTCGGTGAAGCGGTCGCAAAGCACAATCTGCCCATGCTCCAGCGCCGGCAGGATGACCTCTGCAATGTGCTGCGCCCGCGAAGCGAACATCAAAGCCATTTCCGCCCGCGGCGCCAGCCCCTCGGTCAACGAGTCCAGCAACACTCGCCGAATCTTCTCGCCCGTAGCCGTTCCCCCTGGCTCCCGAGTCTCCACCACCTTATGCCCAGCCGCCCGCAGCACGGACGCCAGTTTGCGCATCTGCGTGCTCTTGCCAGTCCCGTCGAGTCCTTCGAACGTGATAAATTTCCCGCGCCGCGCCATCTTGGGGATGATACCAGCCTGTCATCTTGAGCGGAGTCTGCCGAAGAACGAGGGGGGCGGTTCACGCGCGTTTCCATTTCCACACCGAGGCTGCCCCTCGTCGCGGTTTCGACGAGTGGGTGCCACGAACTCCGCCGCCCATTGGTTTCTCCGCTCGGGGCACATATTCCCCATCCACCACGACTATTCCGCAATTGAACTCATCCTTCGGCACTTAAGGCCAAAACCATTGCGCGACCGGGAGCGGTCTGTTAGCCTCATATAGTTGTTTCTACTGTGTTGAATCGTTGCGACCGCGTGCCGTTATCCGCAGGTCTCGCCACACGCAAGGTCCAAAGCAGTTTTCTAAGGAGATCAAATTTTGTCCTCAAAGAATCGCATTCTATTCACTTCTGAATCCGTCACCGAAGGCCATCCCGATAAAATCGCTGACCAGATTTCCGATGCCATCCTCGACGCCTGCCTCACCGAAGACACTTCCAGCCGCGTGGCCTGCGAAACCCTTACCGCAACCGGCCTCGTAGTCATCGCCGGAGAAATCACCACCAAAGCCTACGTCGATTTTCAGACCGTAGTCCGCGGCACCGTCGGCGCCATCGGCTACGACAACGCCATCTACGGCTTCGACTGCAACACCTGCGCCGTGATCTCCAGCATCAACAAACAGTCTGGCGACATCGCCATGGGCGTAGACACCGGCGGCGCCGGCGACCAGGGCATGATGTTTGGCTATGCTTGCAATGAGACGGTCGAGTTGATGCCTACTCCGATTTCTTTGGCGCACAAACTTACCATGCGGCTGGCGCAGGTGCGGAAGAATGGGACGCTTCCTTTTTTGCGGCCGGATGGCAAGTCGCAGGTCACGGTGGAGTATGACGAGCAGGGAAAAGTGAAGCGAGTGGATGCCGTCGTGATTTCCACGCAGCACGCTGAAACTGTGACCAATGACGAGTTGCACGCTGGGATTCAGAAGCAGGTGATTCAGGCGGTGATTCCGGCGCGTTTGCTGGACGAAGACACGAAGTACCACATCAATCCCACGGGCCGGTTTGTGATTGGCGGGCCCATGGGCGACACGGGTCTGACCGGGCGCAAGATCATCGTCGATACGTACGGCGGGATGGGGCGGCACGGCGGCGGGGCGTTCAGCGGCAAGGATCCGACCAAGGTGGACCGCTCGGCGGCTTACATGGCGCGGCATATTGCGAAGAACATTGTCGCAGCGAAATTGGCCGACCGTTGCGAAGTGCAACTGGCCTACGCCATTGGCGTAGCCGATCCGGTTAGCGTGCGTGTGGATACTTTTGGCACGGAGAGGGTGGATCCACTGATCATTCCGGATTTGATTCGGGCGCACTTCAAGCTGACGCCGCGCGGGATCATCGAGTCGCTTGATTTGCGGCGGCCGATCTATAAGAAGACCGCGGCCTACGGGCACTTCGGGCGCAACGATCCGGACTTCACATGGGAGATGACCGATAAGGCGGCGAAGTTGGCTAGTGATGCCGGTGTACGGGAAACGATGAACTTAAGGAAGTCACCTCAACTCAGATCGTCATAGACGGTAGATTCCTCGCTGCGCTAGCGGGCCGGGTGATGACGTGCGCAGAATAGCGCTCGGACTCTTATCAGAAACCTGGGAAGTGCCGTCTGTTCCCAGTTCTCTTACCGACTCCCGAGGGTGACCTGCATTTTTCCACTTTTGAAGAACGCGGTTGCCTCGTCCAGCACGCGGCGGGTTGCAGGGGGAAGCGATGTGGCCGTGGCACAGTATTGCCGAGCCGCCGCAAAAAATTCCCTGGTAGTGAAGGCGTGGGCGGGAGCGTGAGCTATCACTGCCTCCACCATTGTGATTCCCATCTTGCGGTAGCTTTCAAACTGCGGTTCGTTGAAAAACTGGTCCATAGTAGACTCATGGGGAAAATCCTTGTGCGTGGTTGAGTAATTCCGTACGTCGATGGCTTCGCTACCACGTACCAGAGGTTTGAAATAGATTAATTCGCCATCCTTCACTTGCCGGCCTTCGGGATCATCGTGGCCGTCGACCTCTTTGTAGCAAATGCGAGCAATGGCGCAGTAGATCGCTTGGGGATTGTTGCCGATGGGGACATAGTTGTGATGGGTAAATTCGATCTGGATTCCCAGGTCGATTCTGATCTTCCGCACGGCATTGCCCAGATCCTCGAACTCGAACGCGGAATCCGCCCCGCCGTCGACGACGACGATGCGATGGCAACGGCGCATGACCATCTCATAAAGCGCGAGGTTCTCGAAGTGAGCACCGTCAGACAATTCGACGAAATTGCCCTTGTCGTTGGTGATCCCAAGGGCTTCATTGAGCAACGGCAGAAGCGCGAATCGGGGCGAGCTGTGCCTGAAAAAGTCTTCATCCTTGTCGAGCTTCGGGTTAGGAAGCCAGCAACCGAGGCGCACATTGAATAAAGTCATAATCAAGGTGAGCAATGGCGAAGAGTGATATCCCATATTGGGATTTACGGCGGCACCGCTAATCGCCACCGCCGTTCCTAGAGTTACCCCGTCAACACCGGCGTAAGAGTGGGTTGGCACATATCCTGCGCGAAAGCTGCCACAATGCAGGGGGCTGAAAGTGAAAGACTCCGCTTTTCGTTGCGTCCAAGCCGTGTTGGTTGTGGCGACGAGATTCAGCGTGGCGTTGATGATGTGCAGCGGCAAATCACCGCCACCTGGCAGGTCGGCTTCCGGCATGTTGTCGGCGGCATCGAAGTTGGTGAAGAAGTCGGGAGTGCGCAGTTCATTCGAAGCACCAAGATAGGCGCGGATCAGCCGCGAACGATACATGCCGTGCAAGGAGAAAGTGTTTACGCTGAAGAATAAATTGCAAAAACCCGCGAAGAGTAACAACAGCGACGCATAGACTAGCCAGCGGGTCCCATTTTCAAAGTTGCCGATAGCCCAGCGATTGACATAGGCCAGTGTGACAGCGAGGAGAAACAGAAACAGCAGTCCCAGAACGGACGCAACCAGATCAAGGGTCCATGTCGATCCCTGGGTGATCTGCGCTGGCGTGCGGGGGCTCTTCGCGATGAATGCAGCGACCGCTCCGACAATTACGGTTAAGGATGCGACTATCCCGTTCACCACGAAGGGTCCGTAAAAGGCGATGAAGGAAGCGGCGAGCCAGCCCACCATCAACAGCATGTGGATCGCCTTCATTCGCGCCCACCATTCTCGGTTTTCTTCGCTATCTCCGCTGGCCACGATTCCGGTGAACAGCGACGAAGCGGTGAGCAGGATGGCCCATACCAGAGGGACTCCAAAAACGTACGCTGAGGCGCTGTCCGGCCAGAGATTCTTACCTTTCCAATTTGTCGCGAAGTGCGGGACCTGCAAGAGAGCCGCTTGCAGGGGATCGGCATAGTGCGCCAAAAGCAGAAGAAGGGCGCTGGTGGCAAGCGCAACGACCGGAACGGCGAGCAGAAAGCAGAAGCAGTCTTTGCACACCTTCCACGCTGTGTGACCTGCCCGAAGGGCAAAGATGCATCCGTAGAGCGCCGGCACCACCAGGGGAATCCCAATCAAGAACGCGAAATGAAAAGTCGTGCTGATAGCGAATACGTTTGCCAGGGAGCGCCACCAGTTCACATCCAGTTGGGGGGACGCGAGCCAGTAAACAACCATGCCAGCGACAACAAAGGTGATGATCAAATTGCTGATGAACAGCAATCGTTGCGCTCGCATTCTCGAAATCCATGGTTGGTCCTGGTCCCGCCCATACCAATGCCATTCTTTGGAGAAGGTTTGCACGAAGCAAAGCAGGACCAGAGCAATGGACAAGGATACGGCGAATGCCCACGTCCACTTGTTTTCCGGCCAGGCACTGCCCGCTGAGGCCAGGTGGCACATGACCGAACCGACCAATACCGGAAGACACAAGACTGCGGCAAGAACCGGCAAGAGCATGCAGTTGTTGAGGAACAGGTTGCGCAAGACAGTAGCAGCGAGCGTCCAGGTATCCACCGTCAATCCGCCAAGACGCGGGGCGAGAAAGCTGGTGTACTCGCGCAGATGGCGCAGGGGCCGCGGCTCGGGATCAACCCCGGTCATGCCTGACTTAGCGATTTCACTCACAACCCCGGGGTAACCGAGGGGATGCCGCACGGCCCAGGCCATGAACCAACTGCCGATATATCCGCCGCCGGAAACGGTTGAGAGGAAATTGGTTTTGTGCAGCATACCGGGACGTCCGTTGGAATCGCGCATAGAGAAACGAGCCAGCCCCTGCAGCAATCCCAAGCAGATGGTGGCGCTGCGTATTCCGCCGCCGGAGAAGCACAGCGCTTCGCGGTCTGCGCGGTGCAGTATGTCGGTGAATTTCTGGTCGGCGGTCTCGCATTCCCACTCCGCCTTACGGACATTGTTGATTTGCGCGTTTTGCTCTTCTTTTCCCTGCTCTTGCTTTTTGGCGCGGGTGTGGGGCCGCTTGGCCGACCAGTTATCGAGCGCGTCTTTCGCATCTCCCAGCGCCTTGTATTCCTCAATGACGTGCTGCGTCACTACCTCGTCTCCCGGGCGGGCTTTTCCCTGGGCCTGTAATTCCTCGAGTAGGACACTGTAGGGCAAAGCGTGATCGAAGACTTCAATCTGCACAAGCTTCTTTTCGCCAAACATGTCGAGCCTCCGTCTCGGCGCTAAATGGAGTTCAGGTGCGCGTTAATTACTCTTCTGCGATCCACCCGGGGCCGGGGATGTTCCCCTACCAGAGCTTTTGCTGGTCGTGGTTTGTGTGTTCTGGCCGGCAATCGTTTTGATCAGTTTCAACGCGTTGACTCCGACCCCTACGGTGTAAAGATCGCGGTTGCTATGCAACGCCGCGACGAAAGAAAGTACGCTGTACGAGGCGACTGCTAGATTCCAGGGAATCGTGCTGTAACCGGCGCGGGGAAGCGCTCTACTGGAAGCGGGCGCAAGAATATCGCGGGGAGCGAAGCGTTGTCAACGGAAAACGCAGCGAGTCAGAGCTACGGATGAGCGGGGTGCCAAGTCTTAAATTGGGGGTTGGCCTACATTTGCCAGCACGATCTTAACTGAGGTGCCACCCGACCGATTAGGGAGGTTGGGCGGGGGTATGGTACATGGGCAAAATTCCTTCCGGGAAAGGTGCGTTTTGCGAAAACAGGACACGGGCATCCCAGCAAGTGCGCCACCAGGTAGTAGAGGAGAAGGATGTGTGTGGCCAGTCTAACTAAAGTGCACCTCTCGTGGTGGCCCAAAAGTCTCATTCCCATAAGTGTATTTTAGGCATGCGTGGATTGCGTCGGGATCGTGTATGCTGACAATGACCCTAAGCACTCAAACTACTCTTCGGTAACCAAAACAATTTTCCGCAGTGAAAGCGCCACAGGAGGCGTATGTCGACAGCAGCACAGATCAATAGCGATATCAAGAGCCTGGAACTGGCCGAACTGGGCAAGAAGCGCATCGAGTGGGCGAACCAGTCCATGAAGGTGCTGCAGATTATCAGAAAAGAATTCATCAAGAACCAGCCGTTGAAAGGGATCCGCATCTCGGCCTGCCTGCACGTTACGGCGGAGACGGCGAACCTGGCGATTTGCCTGCGCGACGGCGGCGCCGACGTGGTGTTGTGCGCGTCGAATCCGCTATCGACGCAGGACGACGTTTCGGCCAGCCTGGTGCGCGATCAGGGCATTCCGGTTTTCGCCATCAAGGGCGAAGATAACGACACTTACTATCAGCACATTCTTTCGTCGATCGATCACAAGCCGCACATCACCATGGACGATGGCGCCGACCTGGTGACGATTCTGCACACCAAGCGCACTGACGCTCTGGAAGGCGTGATCGGCGGGACGGAAGAGACTACTACCGGCGTGATCCGGCTGCGGGCGATGGCGAAGGAAGGCGTGCTGAAGTTTCCCATCGTGGCCGTGAACGATGCCGACACCAAGCATCTTTTTGATAATCGTTACGGCACCGGGCAGTCGACTATCGACGGCATCATCCGCGCGACCAATTTTCTGCTGGCGGGGTCGAAGTTCGTAGTGGCCGGCTACGGGTGGTGCGGGCGCGGGCTGGCGAGCCGCGCGCGCGGTTGCGGCGCGGAAGTGATTATCACAGAAGTCGATCCGACCAAGGCGCTTGAAGCTGTGATGGATGGTTTCCGCGTGATGTCGATGACCGAAGCGGCGAAGCTTGGCGACGTCTTCTGCACCGTCACCGGCAACAAGAGCGTGCTGACCCGCGAGCACTTCGACCTGATGAAAGATGGCGCGATCATTTCGAACTCCGGGCACTTCAATGTGGAGATCGATATTCCGGCGCTCGAGAAGCTGTCGTCGTCGAAGCGCACCACACGCACGTTCGTCGACGAATACTCTTTGAAAGATGGGCGCAAGATCAATCTGCTGGGCGAGGGACGGCTGATCAATCTGTCGGCGGCCGAGGGACATCCCGCGTCGGTGATGGATATGAGCTTTGCCGACCAAGCGCTGTCGGTGGAGTTCATGGTCAAGAATTTCAAGACGCTGGAGAAACGCGTGTACCGCGTGCCGGACGAACTCGACAAGCGTGTGGCCAAGCTGAAGCTGGAGTCGATGGGGATCAAGATTGACCGGCTGACTCCGGAGCAGGAGGAGTATTTGGCGGGGTGGAGCGAGGGGACGTAGGACAGCACTGAGCACGTAGCATTTAATCAGGCGGGGCGGCGCAAGCCGCCCCGCTCCCTTTTTGCTGGCTTCCGCTGTCGCGAGGGAGCGGCGCCGTTGAAGCCGCGTTCCTGGTTGGGTGCTTCTGTGGCACGAGTGGAACTCGTGCCCTTCCCGATCCTCTTCCTCGGCAGTACGGTGAGAACTCCCAGACGCCGCAGGGCGCGGATGGGTTGTAGGGGTCTTTCGACTGCGCATGCCGATTCGCTTCGCTCATCGGCGTGCTCCTCTCAAGAAAACAGGGCGGTCAGTTCAGCGGCTTAAAGCCGTCTTCCTTAGGAACTTCCCGGCGTGCGGGGCCGTAGTATAAAGGAGAACTTGGATCGAGGTTTGGAATGGAACTGCGAATTGAAAGTTTGTCGAAACGGTATGCCAACGGCACGCAGGCGCTGCAGGAGGTTTCGCTGAACATCCCATTGGGGATGTTCGGGCTGCTGGGGCCGAATGGAGCGGGCAAGTCTACGCTGATGCGGACCCTGGCCACTTTGCAGGAAGCCGACAGCGGAAGCGCAGTGCTGGGGGAGATCGATGTGCTGCGGCAGAAGGACGCGGTGCGGCGCATTCTGGGTTACTTGCCGCAGGAGTTTGGGCTTTATCCGAAAGTTTCAGCGGAGTCGTTGCTCTCTGAATTCGCAGTGCTGAAGGGGATCAGCAATGCCAAGGAGCGGCGTGAAGTGGTGCAGGCGCTGCTGCAGCAGACGAACCTCTATGAGCATCGCAAGCAGGCACTCGGGAGTTTTTCGGGCGGCATGAAGCAGAGATTCGGGATTGCGCAGGCGCTGCTGGGCAATCCGCGGCTCATTATTGTGGATGAGCCTACGGCCGGCCTCGACCCGGAAGAGCGAGTGCGGTTCCATAACCTGCTGAGCGCCATCGGGCAAAATATTATTGTCATTCTTTCGACCCACATCGTTTCCGACGTCACCGATCTGTGCCAGGCGATGGCGATTATCCACGAGGGGCGGGTGCGGGTTGCGGGCAATCCGTCTGAGCTGGTGTCGCAGCTGGAGGGCCGCGTCTGGCGGAAATCGATCGCGCATGCCGAAGTGGGCAGCTATCGCGAGCGCTTTCAACTCATCTCGATGAGGTTGTTTGCCGGCCAGACTTTGGTGCACGTGCTTAGCCCGCAGCTGCCCGAGGCGGGATTCGAGCCGGCTGCGCCCGATCTGGAAGACTTCTATTTCGCAACCATCAAGGGTTTTATCCACCAAGCGTCAGCGAGTGCGGTGAACTGAGCTATGGTGCTCTCCATACTTGCTTTCGAGTTTAACCGCCGTCTGCGACGCATCTCGACCTACGTTTATTTTCTGGTGTTCTTCGCGCTGGGCTTTCTTTTCGTGTTGATGTCGGGCGGGGCATTCGCCGGCGCTACCGTGGACTACGGCACGGGCGGCAAGGTGCTGGTCACGTCGCCTTTCGCGCTGAATCTCATCATCATGTTTGTGAGTTTCTTCGGAGTGATCGTGGTTGCGGCCCTGGCGGGTCAGGCGACATACCAGGACGTGGACAATAACTGCACCGCATTTTTCTATACCGCTCCGATTACCAAGTTCGACTACCTGGCTGGGCGCTTTCTGGGTGCGCTGGCGGTGCAGGTTCTCATCTTCACCAGCGTGGGGCTGGGGGCGTGGCTGGGAACGAAAATGCCGTGGCTGGATCAGGCGCGGGTGGGGCCGCAGAGTGCGTATGCGTATCTCCAGCCATATTTCACGATGGTGATTCCCAACCTGATTTTCGTCTCGGCTCTCTTCTTTTCTCTGGCCGCGCTGGGACGGAAGATGCTGCCGGTTTATGCGGGAAGCGTGCTGCTGCTGATCGCCTACTTTGTCGCGGACCAACTCTCGGCCAATCTGACGATGACCACGCTGGCGGCGATGATCGATCCGTTCGGCGGAAATGCGGTGGCGCGGCTTACGCAATATTGGACGCCTTTTCAGCGGAACACGCAGATCGTGCCCCTGGCCGGAGTGCTTTTGTGGAATCGGATCTTATGGCTGACGATTGGCGCAATGATTCTGGGAATTACTTATCTCCGGTTCTCTTTTACATATACGGCGGGCAGGGCAGGCCGCCGGCAAGTACCTGATCTCGATCATGAGATACCGGTTGTAACCGCGCAGGCGCTGCCCTTGACGCATGCGACATTCACGCTCGGCGATTCGTTGCGCGAGCTGGTTTCGCTGACGCGCCTGCAGTTCTCCGAGACGGTGAAGAACGTTTTCTTTGGCGTGCTGGTGCTGGCGGGCGCGCTGATGGCGATGTTCTCCGCTTACGACATCACTAGTCCGTTTTCGACGCCGGTGTACCCGGTAACCTGGCGCATGCTGGAACTGGGAGGCGCCGGGTTCGGTCTCTTCATTCTGGCCATCATCACGTTTTACTCGGGCGAACTGGTGTGGCGCGAGCGCGACGCGCAACTGAACCAGATCATCGACGCGCTGCCGGTGAAGCGCTGGGTGCTGTTTGGCAGCAAGCTGTTCGCGCTCATGCTGGTGCAGGTGCTGCTGGTCTTCATGGTGATGGCTCTGCGGATTATTCGTTCAGATCCTTCACGGCTATCACCATTTCGAGATTCGGCCTGTACTTGACCGATCTGTTTGGCCGCCAACTGATCGCTTTCTGGATCCTGTGTGCGATTGCGATGCTGGTGCACACCATCGTCAATCACAAATACATTGGCCATTTTGTGATGGTCTTGTACTTCGTGGTGGGAATCGTTCTGCCGCAGATGAACTTTGAGGATTACCTTTATCGATTGGGGCAGACGCCGCGGATCATTTTTTCCGACATGAATGGATACGGGCCGTTTGCGGCGCCCCAGTTCTGGTTTCACGTGTATTGGGGAATCGCCGCGGTGCTGCTGGCGATCGTGACAAATCTATTGTGGGTGCGCGGGATGGAGACCGGCGTGACGCAACCGGCTGAAGCTGGCGCGGTCACGGTTCTCGGCCTCGACTGGAATTGGTCTTGCCGTATGCGGCCTGCTGTTTGCCGGCGTCGGCGGCTACATTTATTACAACACGCATGTTCTGAACCGGCTATCTTACCAGCGCCAAATTTCAGGAGGATCGCGCGCAATACGAACTTCGGTACAAGCAGTATCAGAAAATGCCACAGCCGAGGATCGTCGATATAAAAGTGGATGTCGATCTCCATCCGGAGCAGCGGTTGGCTACGTTTCGCGGCACGGAGTGGCTGGAGAACAAGACCGACGAACCCATCGACCGAGTCGCTGTAACGCTGTGGCCCGAGGATGCGGATACGATCCCGCGGCCGCACACGGTGGTGAAGTCGATTCGACTGGAGGGCGGAGACACGCCGATTCTTGAAGATAGAGCGCTCGGATTTTTTATGTACCGGCTGGCGACGCCGATTCCGCCGCATGGGCGCATCGCGCTCGATTTCGATCTCGACTATCCGAATCCCGGGTTCGTCAATTCCATGCCCAACGGCGATATCGTTCACAATGGCAGCTTCGTCAACGGCAGCTATTTGCCGTTCATCGGATATCTTCAGGACGTGCAACTGGTGGATGACAGCGCACGGCATCGCCACGGCCTGCAGAAAGTCCGCGGGCTTACCCAAACTGGAGGATCCGGCGGGCCGCCAGAATAACTACGGTACCACCGATGCGCCGACTGGGTGAATTTCGAAGGCACGGTCAGTACGACTCCCGACCAGATCGCGATTATGCCCGGCTACCTGCAGAAAGAATGGGTGCAGGATGGCCGCCGTTATTTCCACTACAAATCCGACGCGCCCATGATGAGCGGCATTTTCTCGCTGAATTCGGCGCGCTATGCGGTGCGGCGCGACCATTGGCATGACGTCAATCTGGAAATCTACTACCACGCGGCGCACGAATTCGATCTGGACCGCATGATGAACGGCATGAAGGCAACGCTCTCGGATTACTGCACAGCGTCGTTCAGCCCGTTTCAGTTCCGGCAATTGCGCATCATCGAATTTCCACGCTACGGCGATTTTGCCGAGTCATTCCCCAATACGATTCCATTTTCCGAAGGCATTGGCTTTATTACTTACGTCGATCCCAACAAGAAAGATGCGATTAATCTGCCGCTGTTCGTGACCGCGCACGAGACCGCCCATCAATGGTGGGGACATCAGGTGATGAGCGCCAACACAGAAGGCGCAACCGCGGTCGTGGAGACGCTGGCGCAGTACACGGCGCTCATGGTGATGAGGCACACCTACGGTCCGGAATCGATGAAGAAATTTCTGCGCTACCAGTTGGATGGTTACCTGCGTGGCCGGGCGCAGGAGCGCGATGAAGAAAAACCACTGCTGCGGGTTGAACCGCTGCAGGGTTATATCCACTACAACAAGGGCGGGCAGGTCATGTACGCGCTGGCGGACTACATTGGCGAAGATCGCGTGAATCAGGCGCTGGCTGCCTTGGTGAAAGAGTGGGCTTTCAAGGGTCCGCCTTACCCGACCGCGCTCGATCTGGAAAATAATTTGAAGAAGGTGACGCCGCCGGAGTTTCAGTATCTTTACGAAGACTGGTTCGAGACGATTACTTTGTTCGACAATCGCGCGGTGTCGGCCAGCTATTCGCAGCTGCCCGACGGCAAGTACCAGGTACGCATTTCGGTTGAAGCCAAGAAGTACCATGCCGATGGCAAGGGCCAGGAGCACGCGATTCCGCTGCATGATCTAATCGATATCGGCGTGCTCGATGCGGACGGCAAGTTCCTGTATCTGCAGAAGCAGTAAGATTGAACAAGAGCACCAGGAGTTCACCGTCACCGTGGACAAAGCGCCCGCCAAGGCGGGCATTGATCCGCTGATCAAGCTGATTGACCGCAATCCGGATGACAATGTGACGGACGTAGAAAGACAGTGAGGTTGTTGGAGAACAGTGGCTGCGACGCCATCCAGAACTGCAAGCTCACGGCAAGGTTGCCGTTGCAATGTTCACTTTGTTTGCTTCCGCTATTGAACTGCTCGCGCCTAACACCCCGGTACTGGACTGCAAGGTATAGATGCCGATGTCAGTCACATTCAGGGCATAGACCAGGCGGCTGTCGGGACTGAAAAAGACCGGGGGGATGCCGGGGATCGTGGAACCAGTCTCAATCAGTTGAAGATTTGCGAAATCGAAATGGGCGACATAGGTTAGGCTGGCGTCGGCATCCCCAAAGAAAAGATTTTCGCTGGCTGGGTCGATATACATGAAATAGACTTCGTCCCCGCAAAATGTGTAGTTGGTGGCCTGGCAGGATATTTCCTTGCCCGTGAGGGTCTGGTCCGCGGTGAGATAACCGCTGCCGGCCCCACAGCAGGACGAATCGGCGGCCGCCACTTCATCCGTGATGGCCACGGCTCCGTCCGTATTGCAATTCGCCTGTCCGTAAAACAACTGGGTCCGTGGACCCAGCTCTCCAGAGGTTGGATCTACGACAAAATAGTCATAACCGACGATGCAGGTGTAAGGTCCACCGTCGAGGTAGTACCCGTAAAGCCGCGTACCGCTGGCTCCGAACATGAAGCGTGAGAATCCCGTGTAGGGATCTGGCCCGTAGGTGGCGACTTCTCTGCCAGTATTCGTCACCTTTCCCGTGGACTGGTTGATCGTGAACAGCACCACCGCCGCGTAGTTGTTGTAGCCCGTTCCGACCCAGGTCATTGCGGCATAAGCAAAATTACCCTTGGGGTCCGCCACGAACGAAATGACCGGATGAGGAAAGCCAAACTTCAGATGTTGCGACGCTTCGTTTTCTGGAACGCCTTCTGTATTCGTGTGATACATCCACACATCCGTGCCGTTCCAAACGTAAATAAGGCTCTGGCCGCCAACGGTAACCGGATCGACCGAATTACCGCTCACCGTAATGTTCCCGATCTGAGTCGCCACCGCGGTTTGAGGGTCTACTTTATACGTTTGCAGCGGCACGTTGCCAGGCTGAGTTCCCGTAACGTACAACACTTCGACCTGCGCCGAGGCTAATCCGGTTGTAAGCGACAAAATTGCTAAAACTACGAAGCAGCATGCCCTTGACATGGAATCTCTCCCGCGATGCGATCGGCCACTCAGCCGCCCACTTCAGATGACCGGCCACCGTCAACAGGTTGCCGATTCTCAATACGCGTGGCAGCGGGATCGGCTGCTAAACCGGGATTCCTCGGGGTTCGTTTGCTGAAATCTCAGTGAAGCCTTCCCGAATCCTAGGGATTTCAGAGTAAGGAAAAGCGCTTTTAACCGTGATAAATCTCACGTGATTGTTCCGCACGGGGTTGCACCCCAGGAGACCAGCCAATGAAACCCATCTCAGCACTACTGCGCTTTCTGGCCGCTTCGATTATCGGGCTTTCCGCCATGGCCTCGCATGCTGCCAACGACCATTACCTCATCACCAATAACGATAACTCTCGGGGGAATTCCGCGAACGTCTACGCCATCACCGGTAACACTGTCCTAATGCAGACAGCAGTGATCGACACCGGCGGGACGGGAGTTAACGGCATCGGCGCCGTCGCCACCAAACGTCTGAGCATTCTGAGTAGTTCTACGCAAGCCTGCGCCTTTCTGGCTGACGCCGGCAGTGCCGACGTAGCGGGAATCTCGATTACGACGCTCACGGCGACTGGCACTTTCAAGGCGGAAAGCACGGACAGCGCGCCCTCCGGGATGACTGTCGTCCACAACGGAAAGTACGTGTACGCCGGCTTCACTGGCTCGAACACCTTGGCCACTTATGAAATCCACCCGGGGTGCACTCTGAAATTCATTCAGGATATCGCCGCCGCAGGTTTGAATGGCGGTTCGATGCTCGATATGTGGGTACACAAGGACATTCTGGTCGCAAGCTTTCAGGATGGATCGATCGAATCGTTCAACGTGGGGGACGGAGTCCCGGTTTCGAATGGCGACCTTCAGTACTCGACTGGGCACACGCTGGATAACAACACGCCCGGGGGCGTTGATATTACCGCCGACGGACATTACGCGATCTTCGGTGGCACCAATGTTCCTCCGCTGGTCGAGGTCTCCGATATTTCTTCCGGCAAGCTGACACCTACAGTCGTGTACTCAAACCTGGGCAGCGGCGGGGGTTCGGAGGCGGTTTGGCTGAGTCCGGATGAGAGTCTGCTTTACCTGAGCAATTTTTCATCCAGCTCGGTCACAGCCACATTTTTCGACAAAACTACAGGCGCAGTTTCCTTCGCGTGTATTTCTGCTGCGCTCAAGGGAGTTAACTTTGAAGCCGGGATGGCGACCGCAACCACGACGGGAGCCGGTTTTACACTATTCGTAGCAGAACCTGACGTTGACATCGCCAGTGTCCGTGTGACCGGGGGCGCGGGCAGTTGTTCGCTCACCGAGACGCCGCGTTCCCCGGTGAGCGACGGCAATACCATCACCGTGGACTCGATCGGAGTGTTTCCGCCGCGTCCGTTCTGAGTTTTCATCCCCGAGTGAATCGCCGAGTCGAAAACGAGGATTCACGCCGCATTTAAACAGCCCTATTTGTCGCCAGATGAAGAGAGAATGCCGTTTGGTTGTGATCTAGCCATCCCGAACAGCGCGACTCGTGACTGCCACCAGCGTTAAGCCGAGGGCAACATCGAAAACCGGGGAGGAGAAGATAAGCATTCCAGCCAGGAAAAGAGGAATCACCACCACCAGCTTGGCATGATGGAGGACATAGTCGAAGACCAGCAGCAAGATTCCGGCAGGGACGATGGCGAGGCCGCAATAGAGGGCGTCGGTGAAACCAAAGTGGCGCCTTAGGACGAAACGCGCGGCGCCGAGGATAAACAGCAGGATTCCGACCGCGAATACGATCCACGGTCCCCAGTCGATGCGTCGAGAAGCAGGATTGTCCGAATTCACATCGTTCGCTTTAACGTGAGCAATTGAAATCCTATTTCTTCGGCCTGCTGGGCGGTGCCGGTGCTGCGGGTGAGGCGGCCGGGCTGGCTGCCGGCTGAGTCTTTTTGCCGGCGGCTGGTGCGGGGGCTGTGGCCTCCATCACATCCTTATGATTGCCTATCATATTGCCGGTGTGCGATCCGGCGCCTTTGGCGGCGGCGTCTTTTTGTCCTTTCCCATTCTGTGATTCTGCTGGGGCGGCGGCCGCGCTTGACGGTTTGGATGGCGACTGGGTTCGTTTCGGTGTGTCTTGGGCTAGTACGAAGGCCGGGAGAAACAGGGCGATCAGAATCGTTCTGGTGGTCATGCGGGAAGGGTAGTGCCTTGGGGAAGATACCAGCAAGAATTTTCGGGAGTGAATGGTGTCTTTGGTAACCCTAGCGATTCGTGGCCGCGGGTTGAGTTTGCGGGGCTAGGTGAACTCCCGTGGCGTCGAAGATGTAGGTCTTTACCTCGCCTTCGTTGCCTTGGGCGGGGATTTCCTTGCCATTCAGCAGGAAGCTGATGCCGGCCGCATTGCCCGCTCTCACCACGATCTCGCGGGTGGCGCGGATGGAAGTGTGGGCGGGCGCGATCAGGGTTTCGTGGGTTATGGGTTTGCCGTCTGCGATGAGTGAGATCCAGGTGGTCTCCTCGGCACGGATCAACAGGTTGAGAGTGGTGAGCGGTTTCACTGTGGCAGCGGGAGCGACCGCATGGGTGGTCGTGAGTTTGTCCGGTTGGGACGGGTTGGCGATGGGCTTAGTCGCGGCGCTCGCGGCGGATGCAACAGGAGATGGTTTCGGAGACACTGGACTTGCGGAAGGCGCGGGCGGAGCAGCGCGCGTAGCCGGTGCAGAGTTTGTGTGTGGTGGCGAGGTGGCTGCGGAGATGGGTGCTTGAGACGCTGTGCCGGCCGGCAGATCTTTTTCGGGCGATGCTGGTCCGGTGTTGAGTGAAGCGGCGGGGGACGGTCGATTGGCGGTTGAAGCCCGGGCAGAAGCTGGGGCCGGAGAATGATTGGGGGCGGCTACAACTGGCGACGCGGCCCCGGGTGAGGCTGCCATGGGCTGGGCGTGACGGCGAAAATTCCAGAAGCCCACAGCCGCCGTTATTAGTAATAAAGCCAAGGCTAGTTTGCCCCATGGGATGCGGGCGGAAGAATCATTGGTGGGATCAGGTTCTCCCGCGGGATATTTCGGCTCGTTGTTGCGGCGGCGATCTTGATTGCGACGGCCTTGTCTGCGGCGATCTTCCGTTCCCGGATTGTGATCGTCACCGTCATCGCTGCTGGTGGAAAGATCATGGCTGGTGGGTATCTCGTCGCGATGTTCGCTAGTGGGAATCGGGTGGTTGCCAAGGTTGGGCGCGGCCAGGGGCGCGGGCTTACTGGCTGCCGCGCGGAAGTCCGGCAGAATAGATTGCTGCTGGATCTGGCTCTCGCGCAAAGCTGCCAGATAGTCGGCTACGGCTTCTTCTTCATCGAGCCCGATCTGGCGGGCGTAGGCGCGGACAAAGCCCTTGTTGAAGACGCCGCCGGGCAACTGGTCGAACTGTTCGTCCTCCAGGGCACGCAACATGCGAGTGCTGATTTTCGTGGTGTTGGAGATGGCGTCGAGCTCAAGTCCGCGCTGCTCGCGCTGTTTGCGAAATTTTTCCCCGAAGGCACCCACGTACAGCTCCCCTAGGCTTCCGTCCGCTCTAAGAACTTGACGCGATCAATCATAGGCGAAGGAGCGGGCAGACGCCACATCTCGGCGGGCTTTGACGTTACCTTTGATAGCGACCGAACCTAAGACTCAACCGCAGGGGTCACAGGGTCACACAGGATAAACCATTCTTTTTCTGAAGCTATTTACTGAGGCTTTTCTCCAGCGTGATCGTGAAATTTGCGTTGCAGGTTTTGGCGGGATTGTCGAAAGCCGAGCCTTCGCGGTCGCCTTGTGAGGCGCGGAAGAACAGTCCCTGCTTGGGCTTGTCGGGAAGTCCGGTGAAGCGGGCTTTGCCGGCAGCATTGGTGCCGGCTTCCAGGTCCATCTTATGAGTGTTCATGAATCCATAGGCGATGTGGACGCGGATCTTGGCGTCGTAGACGGGAGCGCCGTTGGCATCATGGACCGTGAAATCTGCGGAGCAGGATCCGATGCCGGCATCGATCACAGTTACGGTCTTGGGATCGACTGGTGGGGCGTTTTGGGCTTGCAAAGCTGGGATGGAGAGGATTGCCAGGAGCAACGTGGTCAGCGCTGCGAGTTGGGCGCGCGTGGTTGTTTGCATATCTACTAGAATAACGCTTTCCCGACCAGAAATCTTAGCCGAGGCAACCCGGATCGGAAGCTCCCAGCCGAAACTACTGCTCCGCTCGGCCGTATTTGATTCCTGCCATTGGCTTTATGGGTTCTGGTTACCAAGGTTCATTGCTCCGGTAGCGGTGCAGCCATATACTTTTTTGGACTGTCACTCCGTCCAGCTGGAATCAGGGAATGCTAATGTCCGAGGCCACCGGCACACAGTTGACGCGCCAGAGCCAGGAAGTGACCATCTTCCATGACGTGGCGAAAGCCCTCACGTCGTCGCTGGACCTCGACTCCATTCTGCAGACCATCATGGAGAAGATGGCGGAATACTTCCGTCCTGACACCTGGTCTCTGCTGATGGTGGATGAGCAGCGGGATGAACTCTACTTTGCGATTGCCGTGGGCCCGGCAGCCGAGGCTTTGAAAAACATCCGTTTGAAGATGGGCGAAGGCATTGCGGGCTGGGTGGCGAAGCACGGCGAACAGGTGATTTCGACCGATGTGGAACATGATCCGCGCTATGCCAAGCGTGTGGACGAGGCTACGCAGTGGAAGACGCGATCGGTGATTTGCCTACCCTTGCGCTCGAGGCTGCGGGTGCTGGGCGTGATCCAACTGGTGAATGTGGATATGGCGCACTTCAACGAGCAGGAAATTTTCTTCCTGCGGGCGCTTTGCGACTACGCCGCCATCGCCATTGAGAACGCGCGCTGGGTGGAGAAGATCCAGGAACTCACCATCACCGACGACTGCACGGGACTCTACAACGCGCGGCATTTGTATAAAACGCTGGAGACCGAGGTTTACCGCTCCTCGCGTTTCGGCTACGAGTTCAGCGTGCTGTTCATCGACATCGACCGCTTCAAGGTGGTCAACGATACTCATGGCCACCTGATCGGCAGCAAGCTGCTGAAGGAAATTGGCGCGCTGGTGAAAGCGCAACTGCGTTTGATTGACTTTGCCTTCCGCTACGGAGGCGACGAGTTCGTGGTGCTGCTGCCGCAGACGGCCAAGGATCAGGCGCTGGTGGTGGCCAAGCGCTTGCGCGAAGCGCTGCGCGCGACCACTTTCTGCCGCGACGAGGGGATGCATTTGAGTGTGAGCGCTTCCATCGGGCTCGCGACCTATCCGCACGATGCGCGCGACGCGCATGACATCATCCGGCAGGCCGACGAGATGATGTATTTAGTGAAGAACACGACTCGCGACAATATTGGGATCGCGCAGCGCGGGCTGATGAAGTAGAGAATTGAGCGATTGAGTGATCGGGCCATTGAGTGATTGAAAAAAACAGATTTTCAATCGCCCAATCACCCGATCGCTCAATTGCTCAATTTCTTTTCCGGCTGGAGCGGTCCGTCCTTCTTATCTTTCACATCCGGCTTCCACGGATTCACATTGGCGGGGGCTTTGGGGTCTACGCCGAAGTCCCACAAGTAGAGGTTCATGCCCTCGTTGCCGTGGATTTCCACCAGAGCGTATTCGCCGGGCTCCAGAGCGTGGGTGGGAGTTAGTTTGAACCAGCCGCCGCTGACGCGGTCGATGGTGGTGTTCATGAAATCCTGATCCTGGCTGACTTTGCCGGCGGCATTGCGCTTCAGATTGCTCACCAGCCGCTTGCCGCTCTTTACCTTTGCGCGCACGATGCGGAAGCGATTAAACGGCAGCACGGCCTGCTGGGGTTGCTGCGGCTGTTGGGCACGTTGCGGTTGCTGCGGTTGCTGGGGGCCTTGCTGTTCGGCCCGCGGCGCGTCCAGGCTGGGCTGGGACATCTGAGCCGACGCGGTTTCGCCCGGTGGAGGCTCTTTGTGCTCATCCTCGTCCACTTTGATGTAGATGGTCGGCATGCCAACATGCGCGTGCAGCGAGGCGTGTTCGCCCTCGAGTTCCACGGATTGTTTCGCGCTGTTGCCGATGGGAGTGAGGGGTCCGCGAAAAATGTTGGCTTTGACGTTGCGGTTGATGTCGCCCTCGGTTTGCTGCATTTCAACCAACTGCGGTTCGCCCTGATAATTGTCGAGCAGGAAGACGCCGGAATCCTCCGGCAGGCGCAATCCTGGGGCGACTTCCGGCAAATGGGTCCGTTCGGCTTCGCGGAGGTTGTCGGCTTCCTTGTCGAGGGCGGCAGCCTCGGGAATGGGAGAAGTGGCGCGGTCTTTCTCGTACTTTTCGGTAGCCGACCAGTCCACCATGGCGGCTGGAAGCTCTTCCCATTCGTCGCGCTCGGCGCTCTTGTAGCGCACGCGGTCGCCTTTCACCTCATACCGCGTGACCAGTTGATAGGAGCCGTCTTTCAGGATCAGGCGCTTGGCGAGATCTTGGGCCGGGGAGTGCAGAGCGAGGCCGAGCACCAAGGTGATGGCGGCAGACAGTAGCATGCGGCCGAGGTTCGACCATGTTGTGGTTAAGCGGGGCATACTTCTATTCGATGCGTGTGAGTTGGCTAGAACTATTATCGTCGATTTACGGTTCGCAGTGGGGGCTTGCGTATTTCGACCAGGGAATCGCGCGCGATGGCCCAACAGCGGGGAGGGAGTTAGGAATTACTGTGACTTCGTTTCCATCAGCCGAGGCCAAGCAATCTGAATCACGATGGTCGTGACCAGGGTCAGCAGAAAGCTGGCCAGTTGGGGATGTGCCGGCCACATGACTTGCCCGAGGCCGAATATCCATGCCCCCAACCCAACCGCCGTCCCAATCAAAGAAGCGATCAAAGAGACTTTCAGACTTTTCATCGACCGTCCTCATTTATAGGATACGGCAAACCCCCTAGTTTCGTTCCGCTAAATTGAGGCCGGAAGATTCACGTGAATCGTTCCCGGCGGGGCGTGTAATGAGAGGATATTCAAGGACCCGCGGAAAGCCTGCCGCGATTTGTAGTATGCTCGGCTTGTCGATATCCTGTTGTAGATAGCACGCCATCGTCTACAGACCATGAACCGCAAGCTCGTCCTCTCTTATTTCTCTGGGTTGTATTTGTTGCTGTGGGCCGGGACAGCTCTTAGCCAATCTACTGCAGCCCCGCCGCCTGCCGCACGAAGTCCGCAATACTCCACGCAGAGGAGTTTGGCTTCTGCCGTACCATCGCCGCAAGGCGGGGCAGTTTCCTATGCCTCGGTGACGCAATTGAATGGGTTGTTGGAGCAACTGGAGGCAACGTCGAAGACCACACAGGCCGATCTCACGAAGCTGCGCATTGAACGCTGGAAGACCGACGGCGGCTCGAAGAGGCAGGCTCTCGGCAACGTGGATTCGATCCTGCGTAACCTGCAGAATGCACTGCCGGCAATCCTCGCGCAATTGCGCAATGCGCCGGAGGACATGGCCGCGACCTTCAAGCTGTACCGGAATCTGGACGCGCTGTATGACGTCCTGGGCAGTGTGGTGGAATCGACGGGAGCGTTTGGATCGAAAGACGATCTGCAGGCGCTCTCGACCGATCTGAACAACTTCGAGAGCACAAGAAAGCAGATAGCCGAGCGCCTGGAAAGCCTGGCAACGTCGAAAGAGCAGGAGATCGTGCGCCTGCGTGCCGACCTCAAGACCGCGCAGGCGGCGATTCCAGCCGCTCCCCCGAAGAAAATTGTGGTAGACGATACCGAGCCCGCAAAGAAGCCGCCGTCCAAGAAGAAGCCCGCAGCAAAAAAGCCGGCGACAAAAAAGCCGGCGAGTACGACGACTCCAGCCACCACACCGACGCCGCCAGCACAGCCTAAGCCGCAGTAGGCAGGCTTCGGGCTTCGGCTTTCGGCCCTCGGCCAATCACACTCGCGTTCGATGCTTTCTCAGTGTGACACATTCGCCACGACTTCCAAGCGCCGGAGTTAGTGCCTTAACTTCTTGCCGGAGCTCGAAAGCCGAAGCCCGAAAGCTGGCCGAATCTGTTACCCTTCCTTCCGCATCCATGCAAGCTGAGAATTTCGGCATGAGCGTTCACGGCAGCATTCCCGCGGCTATCATCGGCATCGTCATTATCGGCGTCGTGTTTCTGGACGCGTTTGAGACCATCGTGCTGCCGCGGCGCGTGACCCGGCAATTCAAGCTGACGGCGTGGTTTTACCGCCGCACATGGATTCCCTGGAGGCGCATTGCCCGCCATATCCGCACGCCTTCGCTCCAGCACAATTTTCTGGGATACTTCGGGCCGCTCTCGCTGATCATGCTGCTTGCGTTCTGGGCCGCGTGCCTGATTTTTGGTTTTGCCCTGTTGCAGTACGGCGTGGGCGCGCACGAACAATTGGGCAACGAACCGATCACCTTTGCCAGGATCATGTACCACAGCGGAGAAACGTTTTTCACGCTGGGTTATGGCGATATTGTGCCGACGTCAAGTGCGGCGCGCTTTCTATCGGTGCTGGAAGCCGGGATGGGCTTCGCATTTCTGGGCGTGGTAATCGGCTACCTGCCTGTGGTCTATGGTTCGTTTTCCCGGCGCGAGATTCAGATTTCGATGCTCGACGCGCGCGCGGGATCGCCGCCGACCGCGACCGAGTTGCTGGTGCGGTTGGCGGGAAGTACGGAGACTCCGGCCATCGAACAGACGGTTCTCGATGGAGTTTTGCGCGACTGGGAGCGCTGGTCGGGAGAATTGCTGGAGAGCCATATCTCTTATCCGGTGTTGAGTTTTTTTCGCTCGCAGCACAGCAACCAGTCGTGGCTGGGCGCTTTGATGACCATGCTGGACGTGACTTCGCTGGTGATCGTCGGCATCGAAGGCATTCATCCCGGACAAGCGCGGCTGACTTTCGCCATGGCGAGGCATGCGGCCGTGGATCTGGCGCAGGTGGTGAATGCGCGTTACGATCCGCAGGCGCCGGAACGGATGACCGACGCCGATTTCAACGCGGTGCGAGAAATGCTGGCCGCCGCGGGATTAAAATTGCGAACCGGGGACGAAGCGCGGCAGAAGCTGGATAAGTTGCGCTCGATGTACGAACCTTACATTCACTCCATGGGGAAGAATCTGATGCTGTCGCTCCCGCCGTGGAAGCATCCGGCGAAGATGAAGGACAACTGGCAGGCGGGACCTTGGGACCGCGCGATCCAAGCCAAGGGGCTGGCCGTGCTGGGGCAGAAGCCGGTGCTGCCGCCGGGTAGCGAGGATCACTTCTAGTCATTGAGCGATTAAGTGATCGGGTGATTGGGCGATTGAAAAACAGGGAGCCCCCGGCGGTTTTCAAATCACCCGATCGCTCAATCGCTCAATGACTCAATGTCTGAAGGAGGTTGCCGATGGCACGTTGTGGAATCTCCCGCATTGACGACTTGAACGCCGGAGCGGCAACTGCAACTCCGATTGGTCCCGGCGATCCCGACAAAGAATCCGTAGGATTAATTCAAAACCTGCTCGCCGGGCAGGGGCAGAGTGGTTTGCCCAATTTGCTGAGCCCGAATTTTGGCGTCTTCGGTCCGCTGACCAGTGCCGCCGTGCAGAGTTTCCGCACACAGCAGTCGCTTCCGGCGGGGAACCAGGTGGACGCTCAAACGCTGCAAAGCCTGGTGCAGGCTTCCGCGACCAAACCGATTGCGTCGCAGGGATATCTCACGCTGGTGCTCAATTTCACTTACGGCGGCCTCGCGAAAATCCTCAGCGTGGTTGCGCAGATGGAAGGCGCCGGGCAATTCACCGCGATGAACAAGAACCTTGACCATGCCGGATTGTCGTTCGGGCTGATCCAGTGGGCGCAGAAGCCGGGGCGGCTCACCGAGATTCTGAACGCATTCTCCACGGCCAGTGCGCCGGACTTCGTCCGCATTCTGGGCGGAGGCGACGCCGGCGTGGCGAATGGTCTAATCGCGCACACTCAGCAGCCGGGGGGAGGCGTTGATCACACGACTGGTCAAACAACGGACCCCGCCTTCGACCTGGTCAACGATCCGTGGGTTAGCTGGTTCAGTGCGGCGGCGCTGTGGATGCCGTTTCAACAGGTGCAGGTGCAGACGGCATTGAACGACTTCCGCAGTTCGTTGACGCAGATCAAGCAGTACGCTCCGCAATTGAACTCCGAACGTGCGGTGGGTTTCATGCTGGACCTCGCCAATCAATTTGGCAACGGTGGCGCACGCAGCATTTATCAGGCGGTGTGGCAGGACGGCATGGCGATTGGCGATGCGCTGCAAGCCATGGCGAACGAATCGGTGCAACGCATTCAGGATCCCTGGAAAACGGCGACGCAAATTCGGCGTCAGCATTACCTGACGGTCGATTTTCTGTCGGACAATGAGTTTAGCGATCCCACGTAGTGCCCGCCGACGGCGGCTGCCGCGGCGGCCTGATGCCAGACATCTGGTAAGATCGCGTCTTCATGAAGCATATCGGTGAGAACGTGGTGCGCATTGAAGCCGAGGCCCTGCGCGCGTTGGCAAACCGCATTGCCGGCCCGATGGGGCCAGCGTTTCAGCGTGCCGTGGACCTGATGCTTGCTTGCACGGGACGCGTGGTGGTTACAGGAATGGGCAAGAGCGGTCTAATCGCGCGCAAGATCGCGGCCACGCTGAGTTCGACGGGAACTCCGGCGTTGTACCTGCATCCGGTGGAGGCGCTGCACGGGGATTTAGGGATGGTGGTGCGCGGGGATGTAGTAGTGGCGCTCTCGGCCTCTGGAGAAACAGAGGAGATTCTGGCGCTGCTGGCGACGATCAAGCGGTTGCAGGTGCCGCTGATCGCCATGACCGGGGACGAGATCAGTGGTGTGGCGCGGGCGCCCTCGCCCGCGACTGCCCATGGCGGCAAAGGGTCGAAGGGAGCAGGGAAGTCCGCCGCAAGATCGTCGGCAGATCGAGCTGAGTTGAGAACCACAGCAAAGTCAAAAGCAGCGGGCAAGAGTGCCCGCTCCACACCGGCATCGACTCTAGCCGCGGCGGCCGACGTGGCTCTCGATTGCTCCATCACGGAAGAAGCCTGCTCGCTGGGACTTGCTCCGACGGCCTCGACCACGACAATGCTGGCGCTGGGCGATGCGCTCGCGGTCACACTCAGCGAAAAGCGCGGATTCAAGGAAGAAGATTTCGCCAACCTGCATCCGGGAGGGAAGTTAGGGAAGCGCCTGGCTCGCGTGGAATCGCTGATGCACTCAGGCGAGGCGCTGCCGCAGGTGAAGCCGCAGACGAAGATGCCGGACGTGATCTACGAAATGTCGCGCAAGAAACTGGGCGTAACGGCAGTGGTGGAAGGCCAAAGGCTCGTAGGCGTCATCAGCGACGGAGATTTGCGGCGACTGCTGGAAAAGCGTGGGAAAGATGTGCTCGATTTGACGGCGGGCGAGTGCATGACGAAGAATCCCAAGACGATTGGATCCGGGGAGTTTGCGGCGACCGCGCTGGCGCTGATGGAAGAGAAGAAAATTACTTCGTTGATGGTGGTCAGTGGGAGTGGCAAACTGGAAGGGATTGTGCATCTGCACGATCTGTGGAGCACCGAGCTAGTGTAAGAATTGAGGGATTGGGCGATCGAGCCATCGCGCGATTGAAAAACGAGGGAGCATTAGATTACTTTTGACTTTTAATCGCACAATCGCCCGATCGCAAAATCGCTCAATGATTTGAGGGTTCCATGTATCACTACGATCCCAATACCGCGCTGGAAGAACTAACCGAAGACGCAACCCTGCCGAACCCGGTGCACGTGCGTGACATGATGCTGCGCAAGCATCTCTCGGCCGACAAGTCGCTGGAGCTGAACCGGCTGTTCCTCGAGTATCAGAAGTTTTTCGGCGAGACGCAGAAGCTGGGGAAAGAGATTCTGAAGCAGCTGACTTCCTGAGCGTCAGCACCGAGTCGCGAGTCCCGAGTCGCGAGCTGAGCGGGATCACTCAAGCGGCGCGCTAGGGTCTCGTCAAAGAACTCGCTGTTACAATAACAAATTCCAATAAGGGATCAGCGAGTACCTTTCACTCGAGACTCGCAACTCGGGACTCGCAACTCGGGACTCCGTACTCGCAACTCGGGACTCCGTACTCGCAACTCGGTACCAGGTACTCAAAATATGCATCGTTGGTCAGAACTATTCATTCCCACCCTGCGCGAAGCGCCGGCCGATGCTGAGGTCGCCAGCCACAAGTTCCTGGTGCGCGCGGGCTACATACGGCAACTGGCGGCGGGGATTTACTCGTATCTATTCCTGGGCAACCGCTCGTTCAACAAGATCACGGCCATCGTGCGCCAGGAGATGGACAAGATCGGCCAGGAATTTTTTCTGCCGGCGCTCCATCCCCGCGAACTTTGGGAGGCCAGTGGGCGAGCGGCTTTGATGGGCGACAACCTGTTCAAGCTGAAGGACCGCAAGGGTACCGACATGGTGCTGGGCATGACCGAGGAAGAAGTGATGACCTCCATCGCTATAAAAGATCTGCGCAGCTACAAGCAGTTGCCGCAGATCTGGTACCAGATCGCTCCCAAGTTTCGCGACGAGCCGCGGCCGAGGTCCGGGCTGTTGCGCGTGCGCCAGTTCATGATGAAGGATTCGTATTCGTTCGACATTGACGCGGCCGGCCTGGATGTTTCGTACAAAAAACATTACGACGCTTACTGCCGCATTTTCGACCGCTGCGGATTGAAGTACATGGTGGTGGAGGCGGACTCGGGCGCGATGGGCGGCAAGGAATCGCACGAGTTCATGGTGAGAACTCCCGCGGGTGAAGATCAGATTGTGAGCTGCGATGGCTGCAACTACGCGGCGAACATGGAAAAAGCTACGTCGAAGCTGGAGGCATGGGGAGATCTTGCTCCCGAAAGGGACGGCTCGCCGCTCGAAGTGCACACTCCGGGGCAGAAGACGATTGAAGATGTGGCGCGGTTTCTGGGAGTTTCGCCGAAGAACAAGATCAAGACGCTGGCACTGATGGCCGATGAGAAAGATGAAAAGACCGGCAAGACCCGGTCGCGGGCGATTGTCGCGCTCATGCGCGGCGATCACCAGCTTAATGAGGCCAAGCTCAACGCAACCGTCGCAGTTGCGACACGGCCCATGGAGGAAACCGAGATCAAGGCGCTGTTCAAATCTCCAGCGGGATATCTGGGGCCGATCGGGATTGAGTGGGCGAAGGACCTGAAGAAAGATGCTGCGCTTCCAGTGCTTCTCGTCGACAAAGCTCTCGAAGGCCGCGCGAATTTAATCGCGGGTGCAAATAAGGAAGACTATCACCTGAAGAATCTCACTCCGGGGAAGGATTTTCATCCCACGGCGTATGCCGATCTTCGTGCGGTCACGGCCGGCGAAGGTTGTCCGAATTGCGGCAACGCGCTGCGCATCGATACTGCGGTCGAGGTAGGCCACATCTTCAAGTTGGGCTACCGTTATTCGGAGTCCATGGGCGCGCGCGTGCTCGACAAGAACGGCAAGGAAGTCATGCCAATCATGGGCTGCTACGGCATTGGGATCGAGCGCATTCTCACCGCGGCGGTCGAGCAGAGCAACGACGAGAACGGCTTCTGGCTGCCGCCTTCGATTGCGCCGTTCGAAATTGTGGTCACTCCGGTCAACGTGAAGGATGAGAATCTGCTGCGTGCCGCAGTTGATCTCGCGAAGCGCCTCGACGCGGCGGGATTTGATGTGATCCTCGACGACCGCAACGAGCGGCCCGGAGTCAAGTTCAAAGATGCCGATTTGGTCGGTATCCCCTTTAGAATCACCGTCGGCAACAAAGTTACCGAAGGTACTGTGGAAGTGGTTCTACGCTCGACTCGGGAAGTGCGCGATGTTACGATCGCCGCAATAGTTGAATATTTTCAAGGAGTGCTGCCAGCCAGGGCCTGATATTGCGCCGCTGGCTGGGCGGCGTAGTTTCAAGCCTATGGGAACTATTAAATTGCTGATTGGGTTTCTCGCGATCCTCTTGGTTGTGGTGTGCGCCTTTGAAGTTGTTCCGCCGATGATGGCCAACTACAGCTTTGCCGACGATCTCAGGAATGTTTCCCTGATGGATAGCGGCAACTTCCAGAAGACGGACGAAGACGTCCGCAACGATGTTATGCGCAAGGTCAAGGAACAAAACCTCCCGATCGAGCCCAAGCAGGTGACCGTCCAACGCATCAATACGCCCGGCTTGTCGGCTCTTTACATCGCAGCGGACTACTCCGTGACGATCAATCTGCCGGGTTATTCCTTCGACATGCACTTCAATCCCAACACCGGAAACAAATAGAAAATCAGTGGTCAGTTCTCAGTGCCAGTAGAAGCGCGAACGGGATGATTACCGTCTGGACACTGACCACTGGACACTGGACACTGTTCTCTCAGCCAGTGACATTCGTAACCTTGCCGCCGCGTTACCTTCCTCCTAATATCGCCGATAGGTGAGAGTTTTCTCAGGGCCGCTGTGACTGGCGGGCGTCGCAGGGCGGCCGGTTCCAGAAGTATTCGAAATCAGAATTAATCGAGATCACGATCAATCGAAATCACGATTTGCGGCGTTTCCGAAAGCGCGATGCAGAAGTGAAACACAGCCGGAGGCAGTTCATGACGATGCGAGGTCGAGCAGGATTGATGCTGATAGTGGCGCTGGCCCTGATGGGGCTAGCCAGCTGTGATCACTACATTTGCACCGCCGCGGCCAATTTTGGCAGTTCGACCTGCACGGCTTCAGGTGGAGGCCCCTCGCAGGGCGGAGGCGGTGGCACGACGAATGCGGCTTTCGTCTACGCCATAGACGAGGCCGGCAAGATCGACGGCTACACGTTGGATACCAGCGCTGGGACGTTCGCGGCTACTTCAAACTACACCCCGCCCACAGTCCCCACCAGCAACGGCGGCGTAGGCATGGTGGTCGCGCAAAAGCAATTCGTCTATGCGGGCTTCGGAAACGTAGGCGAGCTTTTTGGATGGTCGATTGACTCGTCGACCGGAGCCTTGACCCCCATAAGCGGCGTCAACCCGCTTTCCGCTCCGTTCCTGGCCAATTTTGGAGCAGGCGTAGGCCAGGCGAACATGATTACCAACCCCGCGGGCACGATGATTTTCATTTCCGACACCACTCAGAGTGGAATCTACGCATACACGATCGGCGGCGGCGGAAGCTTATCGCTGGTCGCTGGATCGCCTTTTGCACTTCCGTCCGGCTTCACGCCCATAAACCTGGCCACGGATGGGCAGGGGAAATACCTCTACGCGATCGACGGTAGCTACGACACGCATACGGGTTCGGAGATCGCGGCCTTTGTGATCGGCACGGGCGGTACGCTCGCCGCCGTGCCGGGCAGTCCGTTTCTCTTCCCCATGTGGCAGGTGCAAGGTGAGCCCACTGGGCACTATTTGATTGGAACGAGCGGCAACAGTGCCGCACCGGGGCTCACGAGTGGAAGGGACGATGACCATCTGTACGTGTTTAGCATTACCACGTCGGGAGCGAATGCCGGCGTGATCGCGCAGGTAGGAGTGCCGGTCGCGACTACGTACTCACCCTTCAGCATCGCAGTGCAGTCGAACACCAACGGAAACCTGGTGTACTCCTTCAGCTTTAACGATACCGCCACCGGATTTAATGGCGTGGAGGGTTACGAGATCTCAAGCGGAGGAGCGCTCACCAAGCTTTCAGGATCGCCTTTCTCGAACGTGGCGGAAGGCACTTGGGGTCAGTTCGATCAAAGCGGCTCGTTTCTGTTCGTCTGGGGCAGCTTCTTCGATTTGGGCACCAACGCTCAGGTTACGCAGTTAGGCCCTGACGAGGTGGGTTCCGGCGGGCTTTTGACGCAACCGATATCCACGTTGACTTTGCCGACGGAAGGGTTCTGGGTGGTGACAGATCCGCGGTAAGGCGGCCAGCGCAACCAGCGGCCACTGACTATTGGTGACAGCTCAGAGCGGCATCGTAGTTTCACATTGTTGAACCAAAACCGGATTTGGGAGTTGCCCAAAACGTGAGCGAGTAGAGAACGTCAGGGAGGCAGTTCATGATGCGAGTTCGAGCAGGGCTGATGCTGGTGGCAGCGGTGGCATTGATGGGCCTGGTCGGTTGCGGCCATTACATTTGCTCTAAAGGGGCCAATTTTGGCTCTTCCACCTGCACGACCACAGGTGGCGGTGGCGGCCTCAACGGTAACGGCATCGTCTATGAATACCTCCTGTCTGAGGTCGGCGCCTCGGATGGCATGGCCGCCGATATCCTGGACCTCAGCACGAATAGTTTCCAGGAGGCAACCGGCTTTACCGCTCCGCCGCTGCCTTCAACAATAGTTCCCGATGGCGGCACCGTGGTGGTAAATCTGTCCGGCCAGAAGTATCTCTACATTACATTCCACAACGGCACGGTTTACGGTTACTCCATCGACGGCGCGAGCGGCGCACTGACGACGGTGGCGAACGCCGTTTCTGCGGCTGGGGGAGACTCGATCGCAGCCACCCCTGCCGGGACTTTTCTGTTCGTAGGCGACTCCGCTACCGGCAATATTACCGTCTTCAGTATCAGCGCGACGGATGGTTCATTAACCGAACTCGGATCTTTCGCATCGGGAATCGCTGTGGCGCAAATGGCCACCGATGGCGCTGGCAAATATCTCTACGCCACGACCGGCTCTGGCGGTGGTGCGAAGGTCGCAGCTTTTAGCATCGGAAGCGGCTTGACACCACTAACCAACAGCCCATTCAGTTTCAATTTCCCCGTGGCGAAGGTTCTGGGAGAGAACTCGGGCCGCTACTTGCTCGGAATCGATGGGATAACGGCCAATCTCTACGTGTTCACCCTCACTGCGGGAGTGCCTACAGCACCGGTTTCGCCGGTCGCCACAGCATCCCTTCCCGTGGACATTGCCGTGCACCCGAGTGGAACTTTCGTTTACACCTTTGACGGACTCAGCCTTCCCATGGAAGGCTATGGGTTCAACGCCTCCACGGGAGCTCTGACGGCCATCAGTAGTTCTCCCTTTACGGGCGTAAACCTGAATCAAGGCCAATTCGATCAAAGCGGCTTGTACCTGTTCGGCACTTCGCAGGGGACGCAAGTTGAGTTCGGTCCCTATGGAGTCGACACCGGGTCGGGTCTCATCTCTCCGCTCAGATACGCGCTGGGCGGATTTCCGGGCGGAAGCTTTGCTGTATCCGACTTGAACGACGCACCGTAGTCTGAAAGGTTTTGCCGGCCCGAATTCCTCGGCTGGCGCTGTTGACGGCTTAGAGACTCGCATGAACTGCGGGTCTCTTCTTGTTTGCAGGCACAGCGGTACAATAGTAGGTATCGCATCCAGACGCAGGCTATTGTTGAGAATGTGACTGGGGGACAGTCAGGCGGTTCAAACCTTTTGACGCGTCTCATCGTCTGACCATAAGGGAGTTTTTCTGCGGGCGTGCAGTTCTAAAAGTGGCCATTAAGATCAAAATTCCGAAGAGTGGAAGCAAGGGTGGCAGGGGACGGCGCGGCCTCCCGCGCGACCCCGTGATTCGCGCCGCGCTGGTCGTCTTTCTGGTGGTAGCGATTGGCGTGGGCGGCTTCCTCTGCTACTTCTACATCAAATACGACCGTATTATCGAGCAACGCTTCCGGTCGCCAGTCTTCAGCAATTCGGCCAAAATTTACGCCCAGCCGCGGACCGTACGCGACGGCGAAAAGGCGGACGCCAGGGAAATCGCCGCCTCGCTGCGCCGCGCCGGCTATGCCGAGAAGGACGGCCAGCAGTCGCAACTCGGCAACTTTCGCCTGATGAAAGATGGCATCGAAATCACTCCGGGCCCGGAGAGCTATCACAGCCCGGAAGCGGCGCGCATCGTTATCCAGGATGGAAAGGTGAGCCACATCACAAGCATGGGCAATGACCTTTTCGCCTACGAGTTGGAGCCGCAACTCGTGACTTCGCTGTTCGACTCCGAGCAGCGCTCCAAACGGCAAATCGTGAAGTACACCGACATCCCCAAAGTAATGGTCGATGCCGTGCTCGCCATCGAAGACCGGCGCTTCTTCGAGCACAGCGGGGTGAACTTCATCCGCATGGCTGAAGCCGGGTGGGTCGATCTGACGAAACAACGGCACGAGCAGGGCGGCTCGACCATCACCATGCAGCTCTCGCGCGGCTTTTTCCTGACGCCGGAAAAAACTATACGGCGCAAGCTCACCGAGATGCTCATAGCCGAAGAGCTCGAACAGAAGTTCAGCAAACAGCAGATATTCGAGTTCTACGCAAATTGGGTGAACCTTGGTCAGCGCGGATCATTCGCCATCAGCGGCTTTGCCGAAGCCTCGCGGGCGTACTTCAACAAGGACTTGAAGGACATCTCGCTGCCGGAAGCCGCATTGCTCGCCGGCATTATTCAAGGTCCGAGCCGGTTGTCGCCCTACCGCCATGCCGAGCGCGCCCTCGAGCGCCGCAACCTGGTGCTGGATATGATGGTGGAAAACCACGCCATCACGCGGGAACAAGCCGATAAGGCCAAGGCCACACCGCTGAAGCTTGCGCCTCCGAACGTAGAAGCCAGCGACGCACCCTACTTCGTCGATATGGTGCGCGACACGCTGATCAACAAGTTCAACGAGCACGATCTCAACGATCAGTCCTACCGCATTTACACCACGCTAGATCCTGACTTGCAGAAAGCGGCAGCGCAGGCGGTCGAGACCGGCATCAAGCTGGTGGACGAACAGGTCAAGAAGATGCGCACCAAGCGTGTAAGAGTCGGCAAGAAAGTGGAGACGACAGTGGCGCCGGGACCGCAAGCGCAGGTGGCGCTGGTCGCCCTCGACCCGCACACGGGTGCGGTGCTCGCTCTGGTAGGTGGAAGGGACTACGCCTGGAGCCAGTTGAATCACGCGGTAGCGAAGCGGCCAACTGGATCCATCTTCAAGCCCTTCGTGTATGCCGCGGCCATGAATACCGCACTCGATGGTTCAGCCACGGTGATCACGCCGGCCTCCACAGTAACCGACGCCCCCACCAGCTTCGCCTACGGAGACCAAATCTACGAGCCGCGCAACTACAAAGAGGAATACCACGGCGACGTAACCCTGCGCTACGCGCTCGCCATGTCGCTGAACAATGCCACCGTCAAAGTGGCCGAGGAAGTGGGCTACGACAAAGTGGCGGACTTGGCCAAGTCGGCGGGAATCGTTTCGGTGAAGGCGACGCCGGCCATGGCGCTAGGCTCCTACGACGCTCCTCCTATCGAGATGGCTGCCGCCTACACATCATTCGCCAATAACGGCCTGCGTCTTTCTCCAATCCTGGTGAACTCGGTGCGGAACGCGCACGGCGACGTGATTGCGAATTATAAGACCGACCAGCGGCAGGTTCTCGATCCGCGCATCGCCTACGTCATGACCAGGATGATGGAGGGCGTAATCAACAACGGCCTGGGCTACACCGCGGTGCGCCTGCGCGGATTCACTTTGCCCGCCGCCGGCAAGACCGGCAGTTCGCACGATGGCTGGTTCGCCGGATACACATCGAATTTGCTGTGCGTGGTCTGGGTGGGTTACGACGATTACAGCGATCTTCGCCTGAGCGGAGCCATGACGGCCGCCCCCATCTGGACCGAGTTCATGAAGAAGGCCTCCACTTTGCCGCAGTATTCCGACATGAAAACCTTCGCGCAACCCACGGGCGTCGTCGACGTGCAACTCGACAAGGCCACGAACCGCCTCGCGACGCCCACCTGTCCCGATGATTACGAAGCGGCCTTCGTAGCAGGTACCGAGCCCCGCGAAACCTGCGACCAGCAAGGCGCAGTAGCAGGATTCTTCAACCGCCTCTTCGGCACCGGAGAGAAGCCCTTGCCTCCCAACTCGGCGAGTGCCCAAGAACCGCAAACCGCCGATCCGCAAAAGAAAAAAGGTTTCTTCGGCAAAATCGCAGGCATCTTCAAAGACGACAAATCGTCCCCACCATCCAAGCCGCCAGAAACCACCCAGCCGGCCGCCCCTCACTAATTTGTCATCCTAAGCGGAATTTGTCGCGCGCTAAAGCGCGCGACAATGAAGTCGAAGGATCCCTCTTGAGTTCGCAGTACCCGACTGCATCGAGGCATTCTCACAGGCTCGTCGATACGTCGCCTCACGGTCACGAGTGGGCCGGGTGCCCCAAGTCTCGCTTCCTTTGCGAGACCTGGGAATGACGTGGTCTTAGATCAGCCTTTAATACTGCCAGTTAACGTTTACAGACCCTGTTCCACTGCAGGGAACTGTATACATGTGATTCGAGCCGTTTTCCCAAACTACACTGCCGTTCGCTTGAATATCGATGAATTTGAACTGAATGTTCTGGCAGGCGGGAGCCGAAACATTCAGAAACCAGTTTGGATAATTGGGATCGAGCATGGGGCCAATTGCCGTGGAAAATGTCGTTCCCCAGTCTCCCAGTTCAACCGTGCTACCAGTCAGATAGATATAGTCCCCCATGTTAGTGGGATGGGCATTATTCACCGTAAAGGTCACGGGAATCAGCTTCGCGGTAAGCACGGTGAATTGAATCGTATTGGCGGATTGCCCGGAACTATTCTTGAGTTGGACCAGGTACACGCCGTTCGAAACATTGGGTACAGTGAATGTAACCGAGGTAGTTGTCCACGAGTTAATGGTTGCGCCAGTAGAGCCAAACAAGACACTTCCATTGGAACTTCCGAAGTTCTTGCCGGCAATCGTCACTTTCATTCCCGACTGCCCCACGGTCGGCCCAATCGAGCCGACTTCCGGAGCCGTCGGAGCAGTGCTGGCTACCCAAACCGCCACGGTGTGGGCTGGCAGGGTGAAATTTTGTACGGGATCGTTACCGCCGCTTCCAGAAGTTACGGTAATGCCGAACCCGCCAAGTAAACCGCCCATATAGTCGGAGTAGTTTCCGGCGGGCAGCGCCGTATACAGCCCGGTGATCGAATAACCCTGACTTGTATTTTTGTTCATGGCCACCAGAACAACGTCGCCGAAAAACTGCCGCTCGTAAATGTAGACGTCGCTGTTCATCCAGCGTTGCGTCTGCGTGCCATAGGCCAGAGCGTCATTGGTTCCAGTCCTCAGCGCGGAAAGCTTGCTGATTAGCTGGTATGCGGTCGTGGTGGTGCTGAAGGAATTCATCCAGGGGCGGTTGTAAGGCGTGCCGCCGCCGCCCGTGTCATTGTGGAGATACTGTTCGTCTCCATAGTAGATAGTCGGGATGCCGCGAGCCGTCAGATCGAACGCCAAAGCTTCGTTGAGGCGGTTGTTATCGTTATCCATGCTGAGCAGCCGCGGTTGATCTTGATTGTCGACCCAGTCCACCAGATCATTTGGCCAGGTGAAGTTGCTGTTCTCGGTGTTCAGCGTGCTGTCGACTTCAGTGAAGCTGTTTCCGTTGCCCAGCACGTCACGCAGCGCAAGCCCTAGCGGATAATCGTAAAGTGCCACGCCGCTCTTGTTCGCGAATTTGACCGAATCCGCAAACAGCGAATCGCTGGTTGATTCGTACCATTCTCCGAAAACAAAACTCGGAGCATTGTTGTAAATCGAATTCGCCTCGCTGTATTCCCAACCCCACGTCGTATGCTTTACGGCATCCATGCGGAAGGCATCGGTTCCATTCTGCTGAAACGTCTGCAGCGACTGCTTCAGATAGCCGTCGATGGTCGCATTCTCCTGGTTTAGGTCGCACAGATCCTCCAGAGTGTAGTACTGGAGCTGGTACCGGTCTTCGAAGTTGCCGATTTCGGGATTGTGATGGAAATAGCCATTGGGGTCGTTGTTGCAGGCCGCCATGAACGTTCCGTTGTTGTAGAGAGACCCGTATTCCCCGGCATCCTGCTGGTTCGTGTCGTTCGCCGGGAAATCCACGATAATCTTGATCCCCAGATTATGCGCCGCGGTGATGAGATTATCGAAGGCGGTCCAGGTTTCTGAGCAGTCACCAAAAAAGTTGTCGATCTTCAGGTAATCATCGGCCGAATAGCCGTGATAGGGCGCGGTCGGATTCCCGTTGCCATCCGGAATGTTGACGTCGATGTTCTCCACCGGCGGCGAGATCCAGATGGCCGTGATACCCATTCCCTGGAGATAACTTAGCTTGGCCTGGATACCCGCTAAGTCTCCACCCCAGTAGAGATTCCAATTTGTTTTCGTGGAATCGTAGAGGCCGGCGCCCCTGGTGCAGTTGTCGTTCCCTGTGTTGCCGTCAACGAAGCGATCGGTAACGATCTGGTAGATTACCTGTTTTTTGAAATCCTGGGCCTGAGCGCAGGCCGAGATTAACGCGAAAATGGTGGCGCAAAACAATGCGCGACGAAGGAATCGAATCATAGTAGTGTCCTCCTTAAAACCCTTTCAGATTTCCACGCGCGTCACGATGTGAGCGGAGCGGGAGGCGAAGTGCCGGGAAGTTCGGTGACGTTAGTTGAGTTCCGGTTGGCCGTGGCGAACAGTCAATTGTGCGCGAGCGTAACACAACTATCGTCCGTTCCTTTTAACCGGTGTGGAAATTTACAAAATCAGAACAGACACTCCGGCCAATGGTTCGGGGTTCTAATCTCGCCCGCAACTTCGATGAGGAATCCACAGCCTTGCCGAGAGCCAAAAGTCGGCGGCTCCGGTCACCGTAATGCGATAATTCCAAAGATTGGGGGTACCACGGTTTTTCAAAACGACTTTTCCAAACGAGGCGTAAGCCACCCCAACTTTATTTTTCGTCGGAACGCAGAATTGTCCGAAACACAACAATTAACGAGAGGCCGAAGCCCCAAAGCCGGAGCCCGAAGCCCGCCCTAAGAACTCCCAATCAACCAGCCAGTGGTAAACACCAAAACCCCTCCCAACCCCACCTGCAGCGCTGCCGCCACCCATGGACTATCCATATAGCGGTGTCGAACCCACGTGATGGTTGCGAGTTCGGCAACCACAACCGCGCCCGCGGCCCACAGCGCCCGATGGAAGTCGTGCAGCAAGAACGGCAGGGTGTGTCCAATACCGCCTAGAGCGGTCATCGCCCCGCAGATCACGCCGCGCACCCAGGGATGCCCGCGCCCAGTCAAGCTGCCGTCATCGGAGAGCGCCTCGGCGAAGCCCATGCTGATGCCCGCACCCAACGATGCTGCCAGCCCGACCAGGAAAGCGTCCCAGCTTTTCTGCGTGGCCAGAGCGGCGGCAAAGACAGGAGCCAGCGTTGATACAGAACCATCCATCAACCCCGCCAATCCCGGCTGCACGATCTGCAAAACAAAAAGCCGGCGTTGCGCTTTCTCTTCGTCGGCCTTGACGTTGGCAGGAAGTTTTTCTTTGTCCAGTTCCTGCGCGCGCTCCTCGTGCTCGCGTTCTTCGTTGATCAGATCGTCGAGGAGTTGCCGGATGCTTGCGTCCTGCGTGCGCGCCGCAGCCTTTTCATAAAATCGCCGCGTTTCCACTTCCATCGTGCTGGCTTCCTTGCGCACCGCTTCGATGCGCAAAGGGCGAATCAGCCACAGCGCCGGACGCTCCACGAATCCACGCACATCTTGACGGCGAATCAAAGGAATGTGCTCGCCAAACTTCTGCTGGTACATTGCAATCAAGCGCCGCCGATGCGCCGATTCTTCTTCGCGCATGCCTTCGAACATCGCCGCCGACGCCGGATAGTCCTGCCGCAGCCCTTCGGCAAAATCCGAGTACACGCGCTCGTCTTCTTCTTCCAGGGAAATAGCCAGAGCCAAAACTTCGCGTTCGCTGAGATCCTGAAACTTCTTCATGGCCGATTAGCTTACCTGTCCGAGCAGGGCTTAGACAATATTGAAAACAGGGGATCAGTTCCGTCTCTCCCATTCACGCTGCCCGCAGTGCTACTATCCACTTCATGCCACGGAAATCGTCCGCGTCTCCGAATCGCGGGAAGACGAAACGCGGAAGCCCGCCGCGCCGCGGGAAGAAGCCTGCGCAAGCCATCGCGCACGACGCTCCGCATGCGCCCGAACTGGTCATCATCACGGGAATGAGCGGCTCCGGCAAGGCGTCGGTGCTTAAGGCCTTCGAGGATTTGGGCTATTATTGCGTTCGACAACCTTCCCGTGGAACTGATCCCGCGCTTTGCCGAGATGGCGCTGCAGTCCAGCGAAATCCGCCGCACCGCGCTGGTCGTGGATGTGCGCGAAGGATCGAAGCTCGAGCAACTGCCTGGCATTCTGAAGGCAGTGCGGCGCATGATCCCGACCAAAGTCGCCTTCCTCGAAGCCTCCGATGCGGTGCTGCTGCGGCGCTTCAGCGAGACCCGCCGCCCGCATCCGTTGGGCACGGACACTCCGGTCAACGCCTCGCTCAAGGCAGAACGCCGGCATTTGGCGAGCATTCGCGCCTTGGCCGATATCGTCATCGACACCTCCAAGTTCAACGTGCACGAACTGCGCGCGCACATCACCGAGCGCTTCCGCGAGCAGGCGACGGAGAAGAGCATTCTGGTTTCCTGCGTAAGCTTCGGCTTTCGTCACGGTGTGCCGGAAGACGCCGACCTGGTTTTCGACGTCCGCTTTCTGCCGAATCCGCACTTCGTACCCGAATTCCGGCCGCTTACGGGACGCCATCCGCGCGTGGCCAAGTACATCCGGTCGTTCCCGCAGACGCAGGAGTTCATCCTGCGCATCTCCGATCTGCTGATTTACCTGCTGCCGCACTACATCCACGAGGGCAAGAGTTATCTCACCATCGGCTTTGGCTGCACCGGCGGACAGCACCGGTCGGTGATGATCGCCGAAGAAGTCGGCAAGCGCCTGCGCAAGGCGGGATACCGCGTGAAGGTTGTTCATAGGGATATGCCGAAGTAAGGGACAAACGGCTAAAGACGGCAGTAAAATAAGGCCTTGCACCCCATGTTTATGCCATCGTCAGTAAGCAGCTGCAGACTGCGTGGAGCGCTATGCGGCAACTGACGCGACTTGTCCGCTACGTGTTGCCATTTCTGTGGCAGTTGCTGCCGGGTGTGTTGCTGCTGGCGGGTGTAGGTTTTCTGGAAGCGTTCCGGTTGGTTCTGCTGAAGCCAGTGTTCGACCGCGTGCTGGTTCCTTCTTCAGGCTCCGAGAAGATTGTATTGTTCACCATTCCTCGTACGACCCATGCCATTTATCTGCAGCAGTTCGTTCCGAGCCATTTTCACAATGCCTGGACGATTGTCGCCTACGCGATTGTCGCTTCAACCGTGCTGAAAGGAATCTTCGATTATTGCGGCACTTATCTGGTGAACCACGCCGGGTTCGCCATGATCACCAGCCTGCGGAATGATCTCTACAATTCGGTCCTTCGGCGCTCGTCAGCTTTTTTCCAGAAGCACACGACTGGGACGTTGATGTTGACCATCATCAACGACATTGAGCGCGTGCAGTACGCGATGTCGAGCGTGCTGGCGGAGTTCCTGCAGCAGTTGTTCAGCTTTATTTTTATCGCTGGCGCGGTCATCATGCTGGGCCGGGACCTGGCGTGGGTGCTGCTGTTGTTTGTGCCGTTTATCGTGTTGTCGGCGGTGCGCATCGGCCGCCGCGTCCGCACCACCACGCGTAGTGGGCAGGACCAGCTGGCCGACGTGCAAAATCTGTTGCACGAAACCATCACCGGCAACCGTATCGTCAAAGCGTTTGCCATGGAATCGTGGGAGGTTGCCCGGTTTAAGGAGGCCGCCAACCGTCTGTTTCGCGCCAACCTGCGAGCGGTGGCCGCCGCAGCTATCAGCTCTCCGTTGATGGATGTCTTTGGCTCGATCGCCCTCGCCCTGCTGTTGCTGCTGGGCCGGCAGAAGATTGTTCACAACCAGTTCACGCTAGGCGGCTTCGTCGCGTTTTTCGCTGCGGTCTTTGCTTTGTATAACCCCGTTCGCAAGTTTGCCCTCTTTTATAACAATTTCCAGCAGGCGATCGGCGCGTCCAGCGAAATTTTCAAGTTCATGGACATCAAAGACGATGTTCGCGAGAGGCCGCATGCCAGGCGCCTGCCCGCATTCACGAAGACCGTTCAATTCGATCACGTCAGCTTCACGTATGGCGGCGAGGATGAAGAAACTCGCGACGTGCTTCACGACATCAACTTTGAAGTTCGCTGCGGGGAAGTAGTCGCGATCGTGGGATCGAGCGGTTCGGGCAAGAGTACGCTGGTTCACCTGATCCCACGATTTTTCGATGCAACCCACGGCCGGTTGCTCATCGACGGCAACGACGTGCGCGATGTGACGCTGGCCTCGCTGCGGGAACAAGTGGGAATCGTCACGCAGGAGACCGTTTTATTCAATGACACGGTTCGCAACAACATCGCCTATGGCCAGCCGCATGTGGCGCTGAAAGAAGTTGAAGCCGCCGCCCGGGCTGCCTTGGCGCACGAGTTCATCCGCGCATTGCCCTCAGCGTACGATGAGATGATCGGGGAGCGGGGCGTGCGCCTTTCCGGCGGAGAACGGCAGCGCATTGCCATTGCCCGCGCGATTCTAAAGAACGCGCCGATCCTGATTCTCGACGAGGCCACGTCGGCGCTCGACAGCGAATCGGAGGCTCTGGTGCAATCCGCATTGCACAACTTGATGAGTGGACGCACCGTGTTCGTGATTGCCCACCGGCTTTCGACGGTGCGCCGCGCCGACCGCATCGTGGTGATCGAAAATGGCGCCATCGCAGATATTGGCGCTCACGAAGACTTGATGGCAAAGTTGGGGACGTACCGGCGTTTGTACGAACTGCAGTTTGCCGACTTCGATCAGAAACTGGAGCCGGCGCAACCGAACTGACATTGCAATCAATAAAATCGGGTAGTTGGACGATTGGATAATCAAATCATGCCTCTTCGCTCCATGACGGGTTTTGCGCAGATCAAAGGCGAACTCACGGGCCCGACCGCAGGCAGTCCACCGCCATCCAGTTCGGCTATGTCGCCCTCTGCGTCGTCTGCTCAGGGCAACGGCCACCTTGCCTTTTCGCTCGCGCTGAAGTCGGTGAATCACCGTTTTCTCGATCTGCATTTTCGTCTGCCCTCGGGCTCCGATTCGCTGGAGATGCAACTGCGCCGCTTGCTCAAAGAAAAGATTGCCCGCGGGCACGTCGAGGTCACGCTCAGCCTGGAGCGCGGCAGCGGCGAAACGCTGGCGCTGAACCGCCCGCTGATCAGCGCTTACATCGCCGCTTTTCGAGCTGCGGCCGCTGAGTTTGGCGTGCCCGCTGAACCCGATCTCAACACGATCCTGCGCATTCCCGGCGCGCTCGATTCAGCCAGCGATCCTGCAGATGGAGCGATCGAGTCCGCGGTGATGGCTCGAGTGGGCGAAGCGCTCGACCGCCTGAATCAGATGCGGGAGCAGGAAGGACGCAGCATCGAGCAGGAACTGCGCGAGCGTATGGCCCACCTGCGCGAAGCGGTCAAGACCGTGCAGGTTCACCGCCGCACGGTGCTGCAGAGCTATATGGAACGCCTGCAAGCGCGGCTTCAGGAGTTGCTGGGTTCCAGTGCCGACCGCGAACGCGTGATGCAGGAAGCTGCGCTTCTGGTTGACCGCAGCGACATTCAGGAGGAAATCGTCCGCCTGGAAAATCATGTCCAGCATTTTCTGGGACTGCTCGACCAACATGGCGAAGTGGGGAAGAAGCTGGACTTCCTGCTGCAGGAAATGAATCGTGAGGCCAATACTCTGCTGTCGAAGACCTCCGGGCTGGCCGGCGAGGCGCTGAAGATCACCGAAGCCGGGCTCGTGATGAAGGCGGAGATCGAAAAATCCCGCGAGCAGGTGCAGAACCTGGAATGAGTTCTCCCGCCCATAAGCCCATCGTCTACATCATCTCGGCTCCGTCTGGTTCGGGGAAGTCTACTCTCGTCAATAAACTGCTGAAGTCGGTGGGCGATCTGGATTTCTCCGTTTCCTACACAACGCGGCCTCGACGCGGAAGCGAAGAAAACGGCAAGCAGTACTACTTCGTTTCGCGCCTCGAATTCCAAGTGATGATAGAGCACGATGATTTCCTCGAATATGCGGAAGTCTTCGGCAATTATTACGGGACCGCGCGCCGCTTTCTGCGCGAAGCCGAACAAAAGGGCCACGATCTTCTGCTCGACATCGACGTGCAGGGCGCGGCGCAGATCCAGAAAAAAATCCCTGACGCGACCAGCATCTTCATACTGCCGCCGAATCGCAAGACGCTGGAAGAACGCTTGCGCAAACGCGGGGAAGATCGCGAAGAGGTGATTCAGCGCCGCCTGGTCACCGCGACTCGCGAGATTCAGAACTACGATCGATACAAATACATTCTGGTCAACGACCTCCTGGAGGAATCGAGCAAGCTGCTGCAAGCGATCGTGCTCTCTGAGCGTCTGCTGCACGCGCGCACGGAGAAGACGCTGTCGGACAAAGAGGCCGCAACCGTAGCCCTAGCAAACCGCTGCCGCCTGGATAATGTTCGCGACCGGCTGAAAGCCATTCTGGATTCTTTTAAGCCGCCCTGCGATTCTGGAGGCGGGTAATCCTCGGTAACCTAATTTCAAGCCGGCAGCCCCCACAACCTTGAATTTCGTGGGAGAATAGGGGAGCAGTTCTTGGCTTCCCTGGCGAAGAACGAAGCGCGGTAAACATTCGGCAATCGAAATCTTGCAACCGGTATTCAAGGGGAGAGAGTCCATGAAATTGATCGAAGGCTTCGACAGCAACTATCGCTATATACTGGTCGCCGCCCGGCGCGCCCGCCAGTTGCAATCCGGCGCCCCGCCGGTGGTTCAGACCAACTCCCGCAAACCGTGCCGCATTGCGCAGGACGAGATCCGCGCGGGCAAGGTGAAGTGGGAGATTCCCGAGACCCGCACCGCGGTCGAGCAGGCCGCTGAAGTTCTGGATCAGGCTTTCGGGCACGATGCCTAATCGCGCCGCGGCGGGCCGCATCTAAAAACCATGAAAGTTGCTCTCGGAGTAACGGGCGGCATTGCGGCCTACAAGTCGGCCGAGATTGTGCGGCTGTTGCAAGACCGCGGCATTCGCGTGCAAGTCGTCATGACCCGCGCGGCCCAGGAGTTCGTCCGCCCGCTCACCTTTGCCGCGCTCTCCGGTGAAAAGGTGATTACCGGAATGTTCTCGCCGGACGAGGAGCGCGCAGCGAACATCGAGTCTGCCATCGAGCACATCGCGGTCGCACAGTCGATTGACGCGCTGCTGGTTGCACCCGCAACGGCTGACATTCTTGCCCACTTCGCGCAGGGCATTGCCAGCGATTTCCTTACTACGCTTTATCTCGCTACTACCGCGCCAGTCGTTGTGGCTCCCGCGATGAATGTCAACATGTGGAATCATCCCGCGACGCAGGCGAATCTGGAAATACTCCGTCAGCGTGGCGTAAAGGTAGTCGATCCAGGTTCGGGATATCTTGCCTGCGGGATGACGGGCGCCGGGCGGCTTGCTGAGAATGAAGCCATTATCGCGGCAGTTCTCGAAGCGCTGGGCGCATCGCAGGATCTCGTAGGGGAAACTATGCTGATCACTGCTGGACCGACGCGCGAGAAGATCGATCCGGCGCGCTATCTTACGAATCGCTCGAGCGGACGGATGGGATATGCCATCGCGGAAGCCGCGCTGCGCCGCGGCGCTCGCGTGCTTCTGGTCAGCGGACCGACTGCGCTGACCCCGCCGGGAGCCGCTGAAATCACGCAGGTGGAATCGGCCGAGCAGATGCGCGATGCCGTGCTCAGTCTTTTGCCTCAGGCCTCGATCGTTATCAAGAGCGCAGCCGTCTCCGACTACCGCGCGAAATCGCCTTCCGTGCAAAAATTAAAACGCAAAGGCTCGATCTCACTCGATCTCGAACCTACGGCTGACATTCTCCAGGAGATTTCTCTTCACAAGCAGTCGCAGATTGTCGTTGGGTTTGCCGCCGAGACGGAGAACGTCCTCGAAAATGCGCGCCAGAAGCTTGCTGCCAAGCACCTCGACGCCATTGTGGTTAATGATGTTTCGCGCGAAGGCGTTGGCTTCGACTCCGATCGCAACGAAGTCACTATCATCACCCATGACGAAGTCGTCGAAGTTCTGGAGACCACGAAGTGGGACGTGGCGCAGCGCGTGCTCGACCAGGTCGTCCGGATTCGCGAGCGGCGTAAGACGGCGGTAAAAGCTTAAGAGCGAGTTTCTCTTCCGCGGTTGTACAATTCCATCAAACCTTTATCAAGGAGCTTGTGATGACGCAGAAAGTTATCGAAGTCGTCGGAACTTCGAAAGAAAGTTTTGCGAAGGCGGCGAAGAACGCGGTGGCCGAGGCGGCGAAGACGGTGCGCGGCATCAAGTGGGCGCATGTGGACTCGCTCGACATGCAACTGGACGGCAGCAAGGTACTGCTGTACCGCGCGGCTACGAAGATTTATTTTGACGTGGAGCATTAAGGAGTGCCGAGCACTTTACGCCCGGAGTTGCGGCGCGCTCTGGCCGAGCGCGTCCGCTACTACCACGAGTTGGGCATCTACGATTTCTACCGGCGCCAGCCGGAGCCTTCGCACTTGGTGGAGGCTCAAGCGGCTGCCGCCGGAATATCTGCCGCATGGTCGTCTTCTGAATCGCCCTCAACATTCCAGCCAGAACTGCGAGAGGAAATGTCCGCAAGGAAAGCCGCCGTCGTTTCAGACGTTGCCGAGGGCAATATCTTCGAAATCGTGACGCCCAAGGCGGAGTACGGGGCCGCCGATCCGGCCGCCGCTCTGAAGTTGATTCGCGAAGACCTGGGCGACTGCACGCGCTGCAAACTGCACAAGCAGGGGCGGAAGCAGATTGTCTTCGGGGTCGGGAACCCGCGGGCGGAGTTGATGTTTGTCGGCGAAGGTCCGGGCGCAGACGAAGACGCGCAGGGCGAACCCTTCGTTGGACGCGCCGGCCAGTTGCTCAACAACATGATCAAGGCGATGGGCTTGCGGCGCGAAGACGTTTACATCGCGAACATAGTCAAGTGCCGTCCCCCCAGCAACCGCACGCCGGAGCGCGACGAATGTGAAACCTGCTCACCGTTTCTCATGCGCCAAATCGCGGTGATTAAGCCCAAAGCCATCGTTGCGCTGGGGGCGGTTGCGGCGAAAAACTTGCTCGCCATCAATGCACCCATGTCAGAGCTGCGCGGGCGCTGGTACGACTTTAAACCCGCGGGCATTCGCAGCGATCCCTCATGGCCGGGCACTCGTTTGGCCGTCACCTACCATCCAGCATTTCTGTTGCGCGATCCGCGGCAGAAGGGCGAAGCGTGGAAGGATTTACAGATGGTGATGAAGTATCTGGGGATTGAGGCGCCGAAGAAAGCCGCAGAGTAGCGACGTCTTCGTAAAGATGAATGTCATCTCGAGCGAAGCATAGCTCCCTGCCCGCTTCACTGCTTCTGCGTTTACTGGTTTATCCTTCCAATCAATGCCCGAGTTCTGCGATGTTGCCCTTCCCGTGCCGCTCGACATGGTCTTCACCTACCGTGTCCCCGCCGAGGCCACTCCCGTTGTCGGCGGCCGCGTGCTGGTCCCCTTCCGCCAGCAGCGCCTGACGGGGATCGTGGTTGAACTGCACGACCGCGAGCCCTCGGTAAAAGCAAAATCCATTCTCAGTGTGCTTGACATCTCACCGGTGCTCGATGCGCAACTGCTGCGTCTGGGGCGGTGGATTGCCGACTACTATCTCGCTCCGCTGGGAGAAGTTTTTCGTACTATGCTGCCGCTGAACGCGGAGTTCAAACGCGGCACCGCTTACCGCATTACAGGAGAGGGTCAACTTGCGCTGCATTTGGCTGGCATGTCCGGATCATCGGCGCGCTCGCGGCGCACTCCGGAAGAACAGGCCGCCGAATTTCGTGTGCTTGATTTTTTGGCTGTACAAGAGCCCGGGCAGGAAGAGGCAACTGCTGTCCGTGAACAAAAGCTGCGATCCGCAACTCGCGTTTCCAGATCCACCCTGAACGGGATGGTGCGAAAGAAGTGGCTGACTCGGGAAGATGTCTCCGCCGTTCGCGACGCCGCGCGCACGATTAAAATCGCGCTTCTAAAATCAGCCGAAGGAAAGCTAAACGAAAATCAACAAAAGCTCATCGAGACTCTGGCTGCTTCTGGAGGCCGTGTTCCTGTGGATGCGTTGCAAGCGCTGGAACTGCCACGAACCACTCTCAGCACTCTAGTCAAACGCGGTCTGATCGAAATCATCGAAGAACCAGCGACGTTCCTCGTCTCACGCAGCAAACCACGGCCATCTTTCGAATTCGATTTCAACTCAGCCCAGCAAACCGCACTGGGTCGTTTACGTGATGCCGTCGATGCGCGAAAGTTCTCCGGCATGCTTTTGCACGGCGTCACCGGTTCGGGCAAAACTGCGGTTTACCTCGCGGGCATGCGTGCGGTGCTCGAAGCGGGGCGCTCCGCCATTCTTCTCGTTCCAGAAATCGGCCTCACACCTGCCGTCGCCGCTGATCTGCTTCAGATATTCGGCGATGAAGTTGCCATTCTGCACTCTGCGCTTTCGGACAAGGAACGCGCGCAGCAGTGGCACCGCATCAGGAGTGGAGACGCGCGCATGGTCGTTGGCACGCGCTCGGCGGTTTTTGCGCCGGTTGGCGATCTTGCGCTGATCATCGTCGACGAGGAACACGATTCTTCCTACAAGCAGGAAGAGACGCCCCGCTACCATGCCCGCGACGTCGCCGTGGTGCGTGCCAAGATGGCAGACGCCGTTGTCGTTCTCGGTTCAGCGACGCCATCTCTCGAATCGTATTTCAACGCGAAGAAAAACAAGTACGCGCTGGTCGAGTTGCCCGACCGCGTGGAGCAGCGTCCTCTGCCGGAGGTCGAGATCATCGACATGCGGCAGGAATTTCAGGAAACCGGCCACGAGCAGGTCATCTCGCGCAAGCTGGCCGCGGAAATCACAGAGCGCTTCGACCGCAAAGAGCAGGTCATGGTGCTGCTCAATCGCCGCGGATATTCTCCCGTGGTGCTGTGCCGAACCTGCGGCAAGACGCTGCAATGCCAGAACTGCGCCATCTCCCTTACTCATCACAAGCGCGAACACAAAATGGTTTGCCATTACTGCGGCCACACGGCGCCCGTGCCCAAAGCCTGCGCGGAGTGCGGCAGCGAATATGTATATTTTCTCGGCACCGGCTCGGAAAAACTGGAAGAAGTCTTGCATGGCATGTTCCCGCAGGCTCGCATCGCGCGCCTCGATCGCGACACCGTCCGCGGACACGAAGATTTCGAACGCACACTGAATGCGCTGAGCGAAGGCGAACTTGACCTGCTCGTCGGCACCCAGATGATCGCCAAGGGCCACGACATTCACGGCGTCACCCTGGTCGGCGTGGTCGGCGCCGACAGCGCGCTGGGACTGCCCGACTTCCGCGCCGCCGAGCGCACGTTCCAGTTGCTCACGCAGGTCGCGGGCCGCGCCGGGCGCGGCCAATCTTCCGGCAAAGTAATTCTGCAAACCTATTTTCAAGAGCACTACGCCGTCCAGTATGCCGCCCACCACGACTTCACCGGATTCTACGAAAAAGAACTGCGCTTCCGCAGTTGGATGCATTATCCGCCATACTCTGCGCTGGCCAACGTGCTCATTCGCAGCGATAAACTCGACGAAGTGCTTGAGTGGTCCGGGACGCTGGGACGATGGTTTGAGCAGAACCGGCATGAGGGCGTGCGTGTGCTCGGACCAGCGGCCGCCCCGATTATGAGACTGAAGCGCGACTACCGCTATCACTTCGTGTTGAAGTCGCCGAGCCGCGAGAAGCTCAACGCGACGCTGCGCGCCATGCTGGCCTATGCCACAGCGCAGAGAATCCCGCGCACGCAGGTGATTGTTGACGTTGATGCAATTTGGCTCATGTGAAACATGTCGTTGGTCCTTGGTCCTTGGTCGTACGCTGTTCCGTGGCGCCGAAGGTCTTTTGGTTTTGCCAACGACCAAAGACTGACGACCGGAGCCTGCGCAACATACACCAAAACATCATCGAAAATTCGCGTGCCCGACGCCTCCTCGAATCACTACCACCGATGCTGCCGGAAGATCGTAAATGGTGTTCTTCTCGGCAGTCAGCGTGGTGCGTGCAATCGGCCCGTCAGGATCGGCATAGCCCATGGACGTTGGCACGATCGTACGTTCCCCATTCTTCTCAGCGTGCGCCATGAAGCGCGTCTGCGCGGGATGCCATTGATACTGCGCGCTGCCAAATGTTGAAACTTCCACCGGCCCGTTGAAATTGCTCTCCTTGTCCCCCGGACCATCAAACGTGATTCGAACTCTGTGCGCATTCCGCTGGTCGCGATTCACGGCCAGCACCGCCCACTTTCCATCTGGACGCTGCACCGCATACGCCGTCACCAATTCATGGCCGGCCCCATCCTCCAGGTCGCTGTTCGCAGTGAACACCTGATGTTCGCCGCCGCCGGGCTGCACCCACTCCAGATTGATCAACTGCGCCACAAAAAACTGCGCCAGCGGCTGTTGAATCCGATAATTGGTGTCGACGGTAAACATTCCAAACGTTCCCGGAGAGGCGTTGCATCCCGGCTCCATCTGCAGCGGCAGATAATGAAAGAAGTAGACGGCCTTCCCTCCCGCGTTCAAGAACGACCCGATGTAGTCCGCCAGCCAGACTCCCGCAAAAATGTCCTGATAAGTTTCGCTGGCAGCCGACGAAAGATTTCCCTCCGTGATGAACAATGGCATGTCCGCCGGAATTCCGTCCTCATGCCACACCTGCACAATATGGCTGACCAACTCGGGTTCATCGTAAAGCATGCCCCACGGCGTTTTGCACGGATCGTACGGATAATGCTCGAAGGAAAAAAACGCCAGATCGTTCATGCGCCCATGCTGCTTCAAATAGTCCAGGAAGCGTCCCGTCCACGAGACTTTTCCATTGGTGTCCGGCCAGACTTCGACGTCTTTATTCACGCCCTGAAACGACGGCCCGCCCAGCTTCAGCGCCGGGTCCACGCGATGGATCGCAGTCGCCCACTGCAGGTACAGCGCGGCGTAATCTTCGGGCAGCATGTACTGGCCATCGGCCTCCTCGCCCATCTCGACGTAAGAGATGGGATAGCCGCGCTTCTTCAGATATGCAATCTCTGCCGCAGCGTTATCGGGAGTGTCATACAGCAGCGCCACCGGAACCATGGCCGGCAAGCCGCGCGTCACGCCGCTGGTGAAGAACAAATCGAATCCCATCTGCGCCTGTTTGGTCGACCCCAGGTCTGACGGCTGATGCCAGGGATCGACCGACGAACAATAGGTCGCAGTCTGTTCCTGCTCCGGCGTGTGCCGCAGAATGTCGTGCAACAAGCCGTCCTTTGTGAGCGTGCCGAGGTAAAGTTCGCGAATGCCGTAGCCCACGCAATTTCGCGGATCTGATTTTGCATCGCCACCTCCATCTGCAGCACATGTGTTCGACGACTCCGTCATCCATATCCGCAGGAAGCGTATCGACACGGGCTTGTTGCTCAAGCGAAGCGTTTCTGTGCGGCCTTTTCCATCCGTAATCGTGCCCTGCGGAAACGTTTGCCAGATGCCGCGCGTCACTGCTTTGATGGGATCGTCTCCTGTCCAGTACTGCACCAGATAGCGCCGCGCGTGAGGCTCCGCCCACGCGATTCGGATACTGTCGATCTGCTGCGCCTGCGCCAAATCGATCACGACCCACTGCGGATGCAACTCATCGCTCTCGCCGGTGAAGCGCTCAGTGAGATACGGATTGCTTTTCCAAAACGTGTTCAGATCGCCATCGGTGAGCCGGGAAAAGCCAACGTTGTCGGTGCCGTCGTTGCGCGTCGTGCCGCGCCGCGGCAGCGCATAGCCGTAGGAGTAGCGAATCATTTCTGTCGGTGTGGCCGAGCCGGTGAAGTAGCCTTTGCCGCTCGCATCGCGGACATCGCTCCATGTTCCTTGCGGATTCCAGTGCCAGGCCTCAATGGCGAGTTCCGTGTTTTGACGATAGCTAACTGGCTGCCAGCCCGATGCCATCGTTTTCTCCAAAGTCGGTTGCAGTAAATCTTTGTCTATCGCTTCCACGGCAATGCGGTCCACTCCCGCTCCCAGAGTTTCCCTGGGCACAAAATGATTCGTGGGATGCGAGGCGTCGATCGTGATGGTCTGACCGGCGGCAGAAAATACGTGGGCGAAACACGCAGCCAGACAGAGGAGAACAGCGGTCAGCTTTTTCAAAGGACGACCACCTCCGGCGTTTCAATATTAAAACGATTGAATAAAGGAGTATACGAGAGAAATAGTATGAACGGCGAATCGGTGGAATGAGTGCATTCAGATGCAATCGTCGAGCGGATCAAGACACCGCGAAGCCGGATCACGTCGATCTTTATCTTCCGACCCAACGAGGCAGCAGTTCGTGCAGCATGTCGTGGAAGGCTCGAAAGACTTCCCGGCCTGAGCCACCGGCAAAAGGCGCCGGGGTCAAAGTGAGCGCCAGCATCAGCAGGGCAAACACAGCCAGCCATGCGCGCCCGCCCGAAACCCTCGGCCACTCGGCGACTTGCGGATGCCGCAAGCTGCTCAACTGCAGCAGAATCGCCCACACAAACCAGCCCATCCAAAGGTAGTATGCCATGGGCAGCAGAATCAGAATCGTCAGCCGCGATACGACCTTGTGCGCCCGCGGCGCAATCGAAAAAATAATATGTCCGCCATCGAGTTGTCCGCCGGGCAACAGGTTGAGCGCCGTCGCAAACATTCCCACCCAGGCCGCAATCGCCGTGGGATGCAGCAGAACCCGATCCAGCGGCAACCGTGCGATGCCGTGCGCGCCGCTCTGTAAGGCCAGCAAGCGGTGTACCAACTCAAAGATCAGAGGAAACCCAAGATCCAGAGTGCCGGGAGGAGTTCCCGCCAGAATTGGCTTCGACAATCCCAATGAAACAACGAGAACGGCGAAGGCCACGACGAATCCGGCGATCGGCCCCGCGATTCCAATATCAAACAGCGCCGTGCGCGACCGGATCGGCGAGCGGATTCGGATGAACGCGCCGAAAGTTCCAATCAGAGTCGGCGCCGGAATAAAAAACGGCAGCGTGGCCCACACTCCGTAGCGCTTGCAATAGAGATAGTGTCCCATCTCATGCGCCAGCAAAATCAGCATCAGCGTGCCCGCGAAGGGAATTCCCAGCAACAGCCGCGCCGGATCCCGCAGAGCCCACGGCATAGCGAAAAGCGAATCGGAACTGCCATCGATCAGGAACGCAGGCCGGCCGAGCGCAAAGTTGTGCTGCATGTGCGCTCCCACCACCAGCGTGCTGAAGCAGGTCGCCAGCAGCAGCAGCGCATGCAGCCAGTACCGCTGCCGCGGGGCGCGCCGCTCCGTCACCGGCATCGGCCGGTAGTATTCGAGGGTGGAAGAGGCCACTGGGAGGGGTAGGTTCCGACATGCGATTCTTGGGCCTCGTGATTTGATCGAGGCCTTTCCTTTTAGATGCTACTACGAGAAGTAGCATCTAGTACCGACTACCGAGTACCGAGCAAAAACGAGACTCAGAGTCCGGCGTAGAGCGGGAAGAAAACTGGGGATGAAAAGATAAGCCTAGAAAAAAATATGCAGGCGTCAGTTCGAACGAATATTTCTCGGGACTCGGGACTCGGGACTCGCTACTAGGTACTAGGTGCCAGGTACTGACTTCAATCAATCGACTGTAATTCTTTGCCAGGCTTAAACCGCACCGCCTTGCCGGGAGGGATCGACACTTCGGCGCCGGTACGCGGGTTGCGTCCGATGCCGGTTTTGCGGGGACGCACATTGAACACGCCAAATCCCCGCAGCTCAATACGATTGCCGCGGGCCAGCGCATTCTTCATGCTCTCGAAAACGGTTTCTACGGCCAACTCGGCCTTGGTCTTAGTGATGCCGGTTCTGGCCACCACTTCGTTGATAATGTCGAGCTTAATCACGAGCGGCTCCCCGACGCAATCTCAGGATCGTCCTTCAAGTGATTGATGCTATGGGAGATATGGGAGATTGTCAACGGGAGCATCAGCACGATCAACCATTGAGCGATTGAGTGATCGGGTGATTGTGCGATTGTAAAGGCTGAGAATCATTGTGCTCTTCAATCACTCAATGACTCAATTCTTCTCATCTTCCTTGAACATGTACTTAATGGCGGGCTTGTAGATCATCAGGTTCGGGCCGCCGTCTTCGCGGGTCACCTTGATGCAGGTCTTGTCGTACCACTCGATGACGCCGTGGATTTCCTCGCCATCCTGCAGCACGATCACCATCGGCGTCTTCGACTGTATCTGTTTCTGATAGTAGAAATTTTCCGCGTTGGTTTGCTCTGGAGGCGCTGCCTTGCGCGCACTGCCAGCAGCTCCACGGTCGCTGCGATCGTTCCTCTCGAACCTGCGCTCTCCGCCACGTTCCGGACGATCGTGTCTCTCGGGCCGGCGTTCCGCAGTCTGCATGGAATTGGCGTTGTGGTTGCCGTGATTATGATCCGGGCGCGGCAGCGCCGGACGGATCAACTTGCGGTTGGCAAAACTCTCCTCGTCCCCTGACGCTTGGGCCGAAGTCGAATCCATCGTTTCCTTCATAGTGGCGCTAACCCCGCACGCTTTCGCGCTGACTGTCCTATATAGAGGGCCCTGAAAAATGTATTTACGAAGGCGTGAAATTTCACTTACCGTACCACAGGAATCTTTCCCTGACAATGCCGCCGAAGTGCTATGTGCCGAGTATGCCAAATCTTGCACACTCTCTGCCGTATCGGTATGATGCCATGCGCGGTCGAACCATTGGTGCGTATTAGCCTTGGTGTTCCAGATCACAACCGCCGTGCTCAAAGATCACAAGCCGGTGTGATTCAAATCGCACTTCCGTGTTTGGTGCTGTGGTATATCTTCCCCCTGCGTGTGGACGACGAGGTGAATTGTGAAACAACGTATTCTTCTCGCAGTTATTCCGGTTCTCCTGGTGGCCTCGGGATTCGCTCAACAAACCATCACCATCGGATTCACTGTCTCCAAGACCGGTGCCCTCAACGTCGATTCCTTGGAACAGTACCGCGGGTTCGAACTGTGGCGTGACACGGTGAACGCTTCCGGCGGCATCAAAGCCGGGGGCAAGAGCTACAAAGTCCAGTTTGCCAGCTACGATGACGAGTCCAACTCCAAGCGCGTGCAGCAACTCTATAGCCGCATGATCCTGGAGGACAAGGCGGACTTCCTGTTCAGTCCCTACTCGTCCCCGCTTACTGCCACCGCGGCCGTGGTCACGGAGCAGTATGAGAAAATCATGCTCACCACGGGCGCCGCCGAACCCAAAACCTACACGCTGGGCAACCAGGACTTGTTCCAGATGTTCGCGCCCGCTCCCGAATACTTGAAGGTCGCCCTCGACGCCCTGAAGACCAAGGATCCCAAAGCCACAATCGCTTTCGTCTACGAGGATTCTTCGTTCTCGGTCGCCGTAGTAACTCCTGCCAAGGCCTATGCGCAGCAGCTCGGATTCAACGTGGTGTTCACCGAAGCCTATGCACCCAACACCACCGACTTCAGCGCTATCATCGACAAGGTGATTGCGTCCAAGGCGGCCGTGCTTCTGGGCGGCGGCCACTATGCCGACGGTTCAACCCTGGCCCGGCAGCTCTACGGCCACAAAGTTCCTCTGAAGATGCTGACCCTGCTGGTGGCGCCTGACAGCCCGAATTGGGCCGAACTGGGCGATGCCGCGCTGGGAGTGATGGTGCCGTCCCAATGGGAACCGCAGTCTGCGTTTAAGGCGCAATACGGACCGAGCGGCGCCGATTTCGCCAAAGCCTACACGGCAAAATATAATACGCCGCCCAGCTATGAGTCCGCCGGTGGCTACGGCTGCGGGCTGATTCTGCAGCGTGCCATCGAACAGTCGGGCGGAATTGACTCAGCCAAGGTCGCGCAGGCGCTTAACGCCATCGACATTACGACCTTCTACGGCAGAACCAAGTTCTCGTCTGCCGCCAACGATCACGGCTTGCAGGTAGGCCATTCCATGGTTCTGGCGCAATGGCAGAAGGACAAGTCCGGCAAACTGGCAAAAGAAGTTGTGTGGCCGCTAGCCGGCAAGAGCGCCAATCTGATGTATCCGATGCACTGAAAGAGGTAGCGCCGCCGTCGAAACGCTGTCAGGGGCCTGCCGCTCTCCACTTGCGAGGGCAAGACGCCCCTTCGTCAGGCCCAGGGCAGGCTCTCGCGACAGCCGGGGACGTCGGCGCTACGACTCGGAGGGTGAGATATGTCGGGCGTCCTGGCTTCCATGATCGACGGTGTGCTCGTCGGAGCGGTCTACGGGCTTGCGGCGATGGGCCTGAGTCTGATCTGGGGAGTGATGGATGTCATCAATCTTACTCACGGCTCCATGATCGCGCTGGGCATGTTCTGCATGTATGTGCTGTTCGCCGCCACGCAAGTCAACGCTTACGTGTTGCTACTGCCCACCATCGGGGCCGGATTGCTCCTTGGACTCGTCGTCTACTGGATGGCAGTGCACTGGGTGGTGGGCCGCTCCATGTTGATGAGCCTACTCTCCACCTTTGCGGTGAACATGATGGTCATCGGCATCGGCACCGCGGTGTGGAGCACCAGCCCGTACAACGTCAACTTTGTTCTGCCCGGCATCACCATCGGAGCCTACACTTTCACCGGCAATCACATTGCTGCTGCCATCTCTGCGGTGGTCATCGCTTTGGCGCTGCAATTTTTCCTCTATCACACACGCACCGGCAAAGCCATCCGCGCCGTCGCCGATAACCGCGATGCCGCCGAGTTGATGGGCATCTCCACGACGGCTGTGCTAAGCATCGCCTTCGCAATAGGCATCGCTCTGGCATGTACCTCAGGTGCGCTGGTCTCTACCCTGTTCCCCTTCACCATTCTTTCCGGCGCCACGTATCAATTGAAAAGTTTCGTGGTGACCATTCTGGCGGGACTGGGCAAGCCTTTCGGAGCGTTGGTCGCGGGAGTGTTGCTGGGCTTGCTGGAGGGAGTGGTTACACCGTTCATCGCTGTCAGTTGGATTCCGCTGATTGAGTTCGGGCTGTTTGTCGTGGTGCTGGTCGCGTTCCCGCAGGGAATCTTCGGCAAGAGGGCCGCGGCATGATTCTGCGCCGGCCCTTCTTCTGGATCATTCTTCTCACCGCCGCTGCCTTCATCTACGCGCCGCTGCGCGGCAACAACGTTTCCTTGCGTGAAGAGCTTATTCTCGTCGCCATCGCCATCATCCTGGCCAGCAACTTGAACCTGATGATCGGTTACACCGGATACGTGAACTTCGGCCACATCGTCTTTTACGGGCTGGGTGGTTACGTGGGACTCTATCTGACCACAGTGCGCGGCTGGAACCTGGTATTGTCGGCGCTGGTGGCGGGTGTGGCGGTCAGCTTCTGCGCGTTCTTATTCGGATTGGCGGTTCTGCGCCTGCGCGGAGCCTATTTTGCCCTGGCCACCATCGGTATCTTAGAGGCCGTGCGCGCGTTTGTTTCCAACTTCGATCCCTGGGGCAGATCGACGGGTATGTACCTCTCGTTCACCTCCTATCAGTCGCTGGGCGGCGCCCGGCGCGCTCTTTGGTTCACCTACTTCCTGATCATCGCGGTCATGGCCCTCTCCATGATCCTGAGTTTGGCTATCAAGAATTCCAAGTTTGGACTTGGATTGTTCGCTATCCGCGAGGACGAGGATGCCGCCGTGGTGCTGGGCGTCAACGCCACGGCCTACAAGGCGATCATCTACAGCGTGTCCGCATTTCTTCCCGCGGTCGCGGGCGCGCTCATGTTTTTCAAGAACGGAATGATCGATCCCTCGATTGCCTTCGAATTCATGCTGTCGCTGGAAGGCATCGTGATGCTGATGCTGGGCGGCCGAGGCTTTGTCATTGGTGCGGCTTTGGGCGGGGCGCTCTATGAGAAACTCCGCTCTTACCTGCTGACCTCTTCCGTCCTCTCCAACTTTCACCTAGTGATCGCCGGAGGACTGCTGCTTCTGGTGGTGCTGTTTGCGCCGGGAGGCCTGATCGGCTGGGTGTATCGCCTTGTGCCGCGCGCGAAAAAGGTGATCGAATGAATACTCTTCTGGAGGTACGCGGCGTAAGCAAGCGCTTCGGCGGACTGCAAGCGATTTCCGACGTCAGCTTCAGCATCGCTGAGGGCGAAATCCTGGGCCTGATCGGTCCAAACGGCGCCGGGAAGACAACACTGTTCAACGTCGTCAATGGAGTCTACAAAGCCGACCAGGGAACCATCACTTTTGCGGGCAAAGACATCACCCGCTCGTCGCCCGATAAGATAGTGCACTTCGGCTTGGCGCGCACCCATCAGATCGTGAAGCCGCTGAACGACCTCACGGTGCTCGACAACGTCACAGTGGGTGCATGTTTTGGTCGTGAGTATCTCGATCAGGCGGAAGCGCGCAAGGTGGCTTCTGAGGTGCTGCAGCAAGTGGGATTGGGGGACCGCGCTAACATGATCGCGCGCTCCCTGACCATCGCTGGTAAGAAGCGGTTGGAAGTGGCGCGGGCGCTGGCGGCCAAGCCCAAGCTTCTGTTGCTGGATGAAGTGCTGGCGGGTCTGAATCCCACCGAAGTTGCCACCATGATCGAACTGGTTCGCAAAATTCGTGACAACGGCATCTCGGTGCTCATGATCGAGCACCTGATGCAGGCCATCATGAGTCTCTCCGACCGCATCGTGGTGCTGAACCTGGGCCGCAAGCTGGCGGAAGGCAAGCCCGATGAGGTGGTCCACAACACGGATGTGGTCGAAGCCTACTTGGGTTTCCCCGACATCGTCAACAAACTCACGAGGACGGATTAATGGACCTGGCCCTTCAACTGGAGAATCTCGAGTCGGGTTATGGCGAAGTGCAGGTCCTGTGGGGCATCTCGCTCGAGGTGCCGCGTGGAAAGTTGACTACGATCATCGGGACGAATGGCGCCGGCAAGACCACCAGCCTGCGCACCATCATGGGCAGCGTGCGCGCCTGGAAAGGCCGCGTGCTGCTGCACGGAGAGGACGTCACTCGGCTATCGCCTCACGCCAAAGCCAATCGCGGGCTGGTGCTGGTGCCGGAAGGCCGGCAGCTTTTTCCGGATATGTCAGTCGAAGAAAACCTGGAGATGGGCGGATATTCCAAGCGTGCCCGCAAGCGGCACAAAGAGAATCTGGACCGCGTTTATACCATGTTCCCGCGCCTGAAAGAACGCCGCGAGCAAAAATCCTCGACCCTTTCCGGCGGCGAGCAGCAGATGCTGGCCATGGGCCGTGGCCTGATGCAGGAGCCCGACGTGCTGATGATCGACGAACTCTCGCTAGGTCTGGCGCCGGTACTGGCGCAACAACTCTTCCTGACCTTGGGCACCCTGCGGAAACAAGGTCTCACCATCATCCTCGTAGAACAGAATGTGCATCTCGCACTCGCGATCAGCGACTACACCTACGTGTTTGCCGAAGGCCGAATCAGCATCCGCGGGAAATCGGATGAAGTGCAAAGAATGGATGAAGTACGGCGCGCCTATCTGGGACTGTAGGAGTTAGCGCGCCCGCCTAACTTTCCCCTAAATTGTGTTCGACAAGTCGGCGCCTCTGCGTTCGTGACCGCTTCCCGTGACCACTGCCACAAGCAAGGCCACAATCAGAACCGTCCACGCCAGCACGGGCGCAAACACCCCGCCGTAGTGCTGCTCGGCAACCCTGGCTTGTTTCACCCCGTTCCACGAGGAGAGAGAGTTTCCCAACTGGTACGCAAGACCCGGAAACGTTCCCCGCACCGCGGGCGGCGAAAGTTCATTCAGGTGTGCCGGGATCACGCCCCACGCGCCTTGCACCAGGAATTGCATCAGAAATCCGCCCAGCGCCAGCATCGGCACCGTGTGCGAGTAGGCCCACAGCCGGGCGATTGGAATGGTCAACAGCGCGGCGATCACGATTGCTTTCCGCCGGCCGATTGTTTCTGACCATGTTCCAAAGACAATTCCTCCCATCAGGTCGAAACGCGAGCGTAATGAAACAACCGACGAAATCTTGGACTGAAATTGAGTCGCAATAGCGCTGACGCAAAATGTGAGGATGAAAAAATCAAAAGCGTCCAGCGACCAACCCAGGAAGCAGGCGATAAATGTATTTCGCTGCACCGGCGTTAGCCTGCGAAAATGGCCGATGAATTCCATCGGGTTTCCTCCGCGCGACTCCCCATGCGCTGAAACGTCCTGCGGATGCTAGCATAGGTCTTTCAATCAACAATCAAAAATCAACAATCAGCAATTTCCGCCATGCCCGAACTCGACTCTCCCCAACGCCAGGCACCCGATTCGCTCATGCTCACCGGCTTCTGGTATCGCGCCTTGCCCGCCGACCGCGTCCACCGCAATCAGCTCCACAAAGCCATGCTGCTTGAGATTCCGCTCGTCATCGGGCGCGACCGCATCGGCCATCCTTTCGCGCTGCGTGACGCCTGTCCTCACCGCGGCATGCCGCTCCACTGCGGCAGGTTCGATGGAGAGAACGTTGAGTGTTCCTATCATGGCTGGCAGTTCGATGCTCACAACGGCCAGTGCGAATTGATTCCTTCACTCACCGCCGACCAGCACTTGAAAGTGGACCGCATCTACGCCGGCAGCTATCCCTGCGAAGAGCAGGACGGTTTTGTCTGGGTTTACATCCCCGATCCCGGCCCGCCAGGCGCGGGATTCAGCGCAAGAGAAGAAGCCCCCGATCCCGCGCCGCAGATCGAGAAATTCGGCGGCAAATATAAAATTGCCTACCTAACCGCCGACATGCCCGTCAGCATCGATCACGGCATCATCGGCCTGATGGATCCCGCCCACGGACCATTCGTCCATCAGGCGTGGTGGTGGCGCAGCCGCCACAGCATTCACGAGAAGCAAAAAAATTTCGAGCCCATCCCCAACGGCTTTCGCATGAGCGCCCACACGCCCAGCTCAAACTCCGCGCCCTACAAGCTTCTGCGGCTCTATGCCGCTGCCGATTCCATCACCACCACCATCGATTTTGTCCTGCCTAACATTCGCACTGAAACCATCCGGGCAGGGAAGTACTGGTTCTCCAGCCTCACCACGGTCACGCCCATCACCCGCTATCAATGCCGCATCGACGTAGTCGCCGCCTGGAACGTTTTTCGCTGGCTGCCCTTCGGCCCCGAATTATTGAAATTCGTCTTCGCCAAGTTCGTCGAGCAGGACCGCCGCACCATGGAACTGCAGGCCGAAGGCCTGAAGCACAACCCCCATCTCATGCTCATCGACGACGCCGACCGTCCCGCGAAATGGTATTTCCAGCTAAAGGCCGCGCATCTGGAAGCGAAGCGCACCGGCACAGAGATGAAGCATCCCATGGCGGGACCAGTTACGCTGAAGTGGAGGAGTTGAGTGCGGCGCGGGCGCTCTCGCCCGCGGACGCCGATATCTGGAACAAGGCGGGAGGCCGCGAAGCCCGAAGCCCGAAGCCCGAAGCCCGAAGCCCGAAGCCCGAAGCCCGAAGCCCGAAGCCCGAAGCCCGAAGCCAAACACTACTTGCCCGAGGACGTGGGCCGCCGTTTAGGCAGATCCCCCAGAGTGCGATCCGCTGCCCGCATCTCTTCGCCGCTGACCAGCCAGTCCATCGCTTCCTCGCGCGTGTTGAAGGCGGGCAGATCGCGCTGCGAAAAATTCTTGATGTGCTCGTAAAACACCTTGGGCAATCTCTCGATTCCCACCCATGCCGAACGCTTGAGGTACGGCCGGTCGAAGACCGCGCCCTCTTTCAGGCGTTCGATCGCGATGCGGTCAAACTCCGCTCCCGTGAAGTCGGCGAGCAGCAGCACCGAGCCGCGTGGCTCGCTGGTCACATAACTGGGGACCAGCAGGGAAATCTTTGCAACTTCAGCCGGCGTGCAGTGAGAGAGGTCCACCAGCAGGATTTGCTTTCCCTTGTGTTCCACGTAGCGGATACGGTCTTCCATTTGGTGCCTGCTTACGCTGAGATGCTAAGTCCCCAAAAGCGAGTCCACCACGGTATACACCCCGGCCAGCGCAGAGTCCAGCGCAGCGGCATCTTTGCCGCCAGCTTCGGCCAGATCAGGCCGCCCTCCGCCTTTACCGCCAACTTTCTGCGCGACCGGCCCAATCACCTTTCCCGCCTGCACGCGGCTGGTCAAATCTTTAGTGACGCCTACGATCAGGGCCACGTTGCCATTCGACGCCGAGCCCAGCACCACCACGCCCGAGCCAAGCTTGTCGCGCAGTTGATCCACCAGTGTCCGCAATTGCGCGCGTTCCAGATTATCCACACGATGCGCCAGCACTTTGACGCCCTTCACATCTTTGATCTTCTCGCCAATATTCTCCGTGCTGATCGAAGACGAGGCCGATTTCATCCGCGCCGAATCCAGTTCGCGCGCGAGTCGCTTGATCTCAGCATCCTTCTTCTCCAGTTCGGCCTTGAGAGCCTCGGCAGGAGATGTCATCCCGGCGTGGGCAGAAATCTCATCGGCGTGGGTTGAAATCTGATCCGCGTGGGTTGAAATCTGATCCGCGGAGGGTGCCCCATCTTTGCGCGGTTTGTGCGCAAAGGTGGGAACCACGAACCTGGACACAACGGTCTCCAATTCATGATCCCGACGGAAGTGCGACAGCGATCCCAACCCCGTAACCGCCTCCACCCTCCGCACACCCGAAGACACGCTGCCTTCCTTCAGAATCTTGATCAGCCCGATCTCGCCGGTAGCCCCCGTATGCGTTCCTCCGCAAAGCTCGGTCGAGAAATCGCCAATCCGCACCACGCGCACCTTGTCGCCATACTTTTCGCCGAACAAAGCCATCGCGTGATAAGTGTTAATCGCCTCGTCTATGGGAACGTCAGTAATGGTCTCGACAATCTGATTGCGCAAAACTTCCTTATTAATGATGTCTTCAATATCCTGCAACTCTTCGTCTTCGACCGCGGTGAAGTGCGAAAAATCAAAACGCAAATGATTGGGCGCAACCAAAGACCCCGCCTGCTTCACATGCTTGCCTAAAACTTCGCGCAGCCCGGCATGAAGCAGATGCGTAGCCGTATGATTGCGCATGGTCGATTGACGAACATCGGTATTCACAACGGCATCAACTCTGTCGCCCACGCGCAGCGCCTGCTTAGCAACCACCTGATGCGCCCGCACCCCCTGAATCGGTGAGTAGCAGCCCGTAACGTCGGCAACGACAGTATTGTGATCGTCCGAGTAAAACCATCCCCGGTCGCCAACCTGCCCGCCGGACTCGGCATAAAACGGCGTGTGATCGAGGATAACCTCACCGGACTCGCCCGCCTTAAGTTCACGCGCGCCCTGCCCGTTATGAATGATAGCCAGCACTTCGCAGCCGTCAGAGCGGGTCTGCCGATAACCTTCGAAGATCGATTTCGGAAGTTGCTGATAGGCGGGGTTCGCGGTTTGCTTGGCTGCGCCTTTCCAGGAGGCGCGCGCGCGAGTGCGCTGCTCGGCCATGGCGCCGTCGAAGCCTTCTTGGTCGAACGCTATTCCTAGGTCGCGACAGGAATCAACGATAAAGTCCAAAGGCAAACCAAACGTGTCATACAGCATGAAGGCTCTTGCGCCGGAATATTGTGGATTGTCAGTAGGATGAAAATCACTCCAATTATCGTTGTTGTTGAAGATCTCTTTCAACTTCTCCAATGGCACGTTTGGAAACTCTGACGCATATTTCTCTGCGAGTAACCGCGACTGGTCTTTTTCTAATCGTAGCAATCCTAGCCTCAACGTGTGTGCGAAGCGGTTTTCCTCTGTGAGCGTCGTCTTCACGACACGCTGTTCACTCTCTTTTAGTTCCGGAAAGGCTGCGGCCATCAGGCCAGTGACCGCAGAAACCATCTGCCAAAGGAAAGGCTTCTCCGCACCGTTAAGTCGGCCGTGCCGAATCGCCCGGCGCATGATCTTCCGGAGGACGTAGCCGCGCCCCTCGTTGGACGGAGTTACTCCGTCTGAGATCAAGAAAGCTGCAGCGCGGGAGTGATCCGCGATGATCCGAAGAGACGACATCCTGCTCGGGATGCCCCCCTGTTCCACAATGAGATCACTGGCCCGCTTGATCAGCGGCGTAAACAGATCCGTCTCATAATTCGAAATCACACCCTGCAACACCGCCGCCGTCCGCTCCAACCCCATGCCCGTATCAATCGAAGGCTTGGGCAGCGGATTCAGTTTCCCGCTAACATCGCGGTCAAACTGCATGAACACCAGATTCCAAATCTCCACATACCGCCCGCAATCGCAGGGAAACGCGCAATCTGCATGTCCCTGATCCGACGCCGCCGGACCCATATCGTAGTAAATCTCGCTGCAAGGCCCGCACGGGCCGGTGTCGCCCATCTGCCAGAAATTATCCTTCAGCCCCATCTCAAAGATGCGATCTTTGGGCACGCCCTGCGCAGCCCACAGATCGTAGGCTTCGATATCGCGCTCCACGCCGGCTGCGCCTTCGAAAATTGTGACGTAGAGCTTTTCTTTGTCGAGCCCGAACCACTCTTTCGAAGTGATCAGCTCCCACGCATACGCAATGGCGTCCCTCTTAAAGTAATCGCCAAACGAAAAATTCCCCAGCATCTCGAAGAACGTGTGATGCCGGTTGGTGAAGCCCACATTTTCCAGATCGTTATGCTTGCCGCCGGCGCGCACGCATTTCTGCGAGGTCGTGGCGCGGAAGTAGTCGCGCTTCTCCAGTCCCAGAAAAACGTCTTTGAACTGGTTCATGCCCGCGTTGGTAAACAGCAGCGTGGGATCGTTCGCCGGCACGAGCGACGACGAATGCACCTCCCTGTGCCCCTTTTGCACAAAGAAGTCGAGAAACTTGCGGCGAATTTCAGAGCCAGTCAGCATGGTGAAAGAAACTTTAATTCTAGCACCCGGAAAACAGAGCAAAGCATAAACACAGAGGGCACAGGGGAACGCAGAGGAAATCCTTTGCTCTGAATCCTCTGTGCTCCTCTGTGCCCTCTGTGTTTAAGGTTGGCTTCGCCGCTACTGCTGCTTCGCCTTATCCCCCTCCATTTTTTCGCCGGCCTTCTTCATCTCGTGGCCGGTAGCCTCGGTGCCTTTCTTCACGCCGCTGCCCGTCTTCTTGGCAACTTTTTCGGTTCCCTTGGCTGTGTCTTTGGCTACCACTTTGGTTTCGTGGCCAGTTTTGTCCGCTGCTTTCTCGGTACCTTTGGCAGTGTCCTTGGCGACGACTTTAGTTTCATGGCCGGTTTTTTCTGCGCCTTTCTCCGTGTCTTTGCCAACTGTTTTAGCCGCGTGCCCGGTAGCCTTCGCACCCTTCTCGGTCGCAGCGCCAGTCTTGTCGGCGGCCTTCTCGGTGCCCTTAGCCGTGTCTTTGGCTGCCACCTTGGTTGCATGCCCGGTTTTTTCCGCGCCCTTCTTCACATCCGTGGCCGCGTCTTGCGCCAGAAGGATGGGAACTGCGCTGAACAACAATCCTGCGAGAACTACTTTCAGACGGAACTTCATAACGCCCTCCTGAGAAACGGTTTTGCAATAGGTCTTGAAGTATGCAACATCAACAAGCCGGTTGCCAAGCAAACCTTCACGGTTGGATGCGCAGAATTCCGGCGAAGAGGCTTGCTCGAATCGAGAAATCGTTGGTCATCCTGAACCAGCGTTCCTTGCGCAGTGAAGAGCCTGTCCCGAGCTTGTCGAGGGAACCTGGGCGAGCCGCGCGACGCATTATCGCGCGTTTGGCTCGCTTCCTCTAATTGCTTTCTCCTTCCAACTCGGTCAAAGTCTCTTCATCCACGTCCCATTTCTTCAAAATAGAAAAGATGGTCTTGGACCCAAACCCTCCCCGAGCCAGTTGCCGGAAAATCCGCGCCGCCTCTTTCTGATCTTTGGGTTTCACCAGGCGCTTGCGCCGCAGATACTCGCGGGCCTGCTTTTCTTCGCTAACGCCGTCGTAAGCCGCGTCCACAGCCTTGTCAATAACGTCGACGTGCATGCCCTTGGCCTTTAACTCGGTGACCACGCGCATCCGGCCGAACTTCTGGTTGTCCCGCCGCAGGGAAGAGAAGTACGCGGCATACTGCGAGTCGTTCAGGTACCCGCGATCCTTCAATCGCCGGATGATCAACTCGACCAAAGTTTTTCCGTACTCGGATTCAGCGTCTTCGACCCGCGTGCGCATCAGGCGCTTCAATTCCGCCACGGTCCGCATGCGCCGAGCCAGCGCGCCCACGGCATATTCGTACAACTCCTCTTCGGAATGGAACTTCTTCTTGGGACGCGGGAACGGCATGCGCTAACGATAACGCAAAAGCGGGCTTCGGGCTTCGGCTTTCGGGCTTCAGGGTTGAGAAAAGGGAAGATGGAGTCTGGAAGCGGGAAAGCCGAAGCCCGCAAGCCGAAGCCCACAAGCCGAAGCCCGAAGCCCGGCCTTACCGTCCCCCGTACCCAGCCGACTGCATCGACTGCCGCGAAATGTCTGCGGTGGAAGCGATGCCCTGCATGCGCAGCTTGAAGTCGTCGGCGTTCGAGGCATTCTCCAGCGCGGTCTCGTAGTTCACCAGCCCCGCCTGGAACAGATCCCACAACGACTGGTCAAAGGTCTGCATGCCGTATTGCGAAGTGCCCGCCGCAATGGCATCACGAACCGAGCGCGTTTTTTCCGGCACCAGAACGCACTCCCGGATGAACGCCGTATTGATCATCACTTCCACCGCGGGCACGCGCCCCTCGGCGTCGCAACGCCGGACTAATCTCTGGCTCACAATGGCGCGCAGCACCGCCGCCAACTGCAGCCGAATCTGCTTCTGCTCCGGCGGCGGAAAAATCGAGATGACGCGGTTGATGGTTTCCACCGCGTCCAGCGTATGCAGCGTAGAGAAAACCATATGGCCGGTCTCAGCCGCATGCAGTGCGGTTGAAATCGTTTCCAGGTCGCGCATTTCGCCCACCAGAATCACGTCCGGATCCTGACGCAAAGAAGCGCGCAAGGCCGCGCTGAATGAAGGCGTGTCCACGCCAATTTCGCGCTGGTTCACATAGCCCTTCTTGTCGCGATGCAGAAATTCGATGGGGTCCTCAATCGTAATAATGTGTTCGGCGCGGCTGGAGTTGACTCGGTCCACCATCGCCGCCAGCGTAGTCGATTTACCCGAGCCGGTCACGCCCGTCACCAGCACCAGCCCGCGCGGCATTTCGCAAATCTGCTCGACAACTTTGGGAAGAAACAACTCATCCAAAGCGCGAATCTTGGTGGGAATCACGCGCAGCACCAGCCCAACGTTGCCGCGCTGCTGAAAGATATTCACGCGGAACCGTCCCAGCCCGGCCACGCCATACGCCATATCGATTTCCGTGGTCTCTTTAAACTTTTGCTTCTGCCGCGCCGACATCATGCTGAAAGCCATGGTCAGCATATCTTCCGCGCTCACCCGCGGCTGGTCAGTCAGCGGCGCCAGTTCGCCATCAATGCGCAGGTGAGGATAGTTTCCCACCTTCAAATGCAAGTCCGAGGCGCGCCGTTCGGTAGCAATTCGCAGCAGATCGTCAATATTCATCGCAGGCGTTTTCCCGGAGGCTGGTTCGCCCCCGAAGCTCTGCCTATAATGACCCGAATCGTCACCTTCCCCAAGATGACCTAGGTAATGGCCCCGCTTCGGCAGCCGGGCAGCACCTTACGTTCGGAAACTCGCTTCGGTGCCTGGCCACCGCGCCTTTCATTGACTTGCTGATTTCGCCCGCGTAAGATTTGCCCCTGATGATCGGCCAGACCATTTCGCATTACCGCATCGTAGAAAAACTGGGCGGTGGCGGGATGGGCGTCGTCTACAAGGCTGAAGATCTAAACCTGCATCGCTTTGTCGCCCTCAAGTTTCTGCCCGATGAAGTGGCCAGAGATTCGCAAGCACTGGCCCGGTTCCAACGCGAGGCGCAGGCGGCTTCCGCTCTGAACCATCCCAACATCTGCACCATCCACGAAATCGGACAGGAAAACGGCCGCCCCTTCATCGTCATGGAATTTCTGGACGGCGTGACCCTGAAGCACCGCATTGCCGGGCGTCCCATGGAGACGGGTGAGATCCTTTCGCTCTCCATCGAAATCGCCGACGCGCTCGATGCCGCTCACACCAAAGGCATCGTTCACCGCGATATAAAGCCGGCAAACATTTTCGTCACCGAGCGCGGGCACGCCAAAATTCTCGACTTCGGATTAGCCAAAGTAGCCGCCAGCCCCCAGCGTCCAGCCGACGTGGGAGTCACTGCCGCCACTGCCGCCGTCGATCTCGAGCACCTCACCAGCCCCGGCATGGCCGTCGGCACCGTCGCCTACATGTCACCGGAGCAGGCCCGCGGCAAGGAACTCGACCACCGCACCGATCTGTTCTCATTTGGCGCCGTGCTCTACGAGATGGCGACGGGCAACGTCCCATTCCGCGGCGACACGTCCGCAGTGATTTTCGAATCCATTCTGAACCGCGCCCCGGTTTCGCCGATCCGCGTGAATCCCGACTTGCCGGCCGAACTGGAGCGCATCATCAACCGCTCGCTCGAGAAAGACCGTGACCTTCGCTACCAGCACGCTTCCGAAATGCGCGCCGAATTACAGCGATTGAAGCGCGACACGGATTCCAGCCGCCGCATCGTGGCCGCGATCGAAGAACCAGTCACATCAGCCGCACCGCCCAGGCCGCCTTCGAACAGTTCCGTTACCCCTGCCCCACCCTCCGGCCCTTCGGCCGCAGCAATTTCTGCTCCAGTCGCATCCCATATCAGTTCGGAGCAAATTAGTCCGGCCCATGCCAGTTCACCGGCAACCACGCCTGCTCGAAAACGCTGGCTGATCCCATCTGTGGCCGCCGTCGTGGTCATCGCGCTAATTGCTGGCGGGGCATTTTTCTTTTATCAACACCGCAAGCCCGCGCTAACTGAAAAAGACACGCTCCTGCTCGCCGACTTCACCAACACCACCGGCGATGCCGTCTTCGACGGCACACTCAAGCAAGCCCTGGCCGTTCAACTCGAGCAGTCTCCGTTTCTCAATATCCTTTCTCAACAGCGCGTGCGGGAAACCCTGGGCTTCATGGGGCGCTCTCCCGACGAGCGTCTCACAAGTCAACTGGCTCGCGAAGTCTGCCAGCGGGCCGGCATCAAAGCCATGCTCACAGGTTCCATCTCTACCCTGGGCAATCACTACGTGATCGACCTGCAAGCGCTGAACTGCGCCACCGGCGATTCCATCGCCCACGAACAGGCCGAGGCAGAGAGCAAAGAAGTCATCTTAAAATCGCTTGGTCAAGCTGCGACCAGCCTGCGCGCCAAGCTGGGCGAGTCGCTCAACTCCATCCAGAAATTCGACACGCCCCTCGAAGAAGCCACTACCTCTTCGCTCGAAGCGCTGAAGGTGTTCAACCTGGCCGAAACTCAACGCATCTCGTCGGAAGCAGGCGCCATTCCTTTTTATAAGAAAGCGATTGAACTCGACCCTAATTTTGCCTTCGCTTACGCCCGCCTGGCTCAGGCTTGCTTCAACAGCAGCGAGATTGAGAGTGCGGCGCAGTATGCGAAGCAAGCTTTTGAGCGTCGCCAACGCGCCAGCGAAAGAGAACGGCTTTATATTTCCACGCGCTACTACCAGATCGTCACCGGCGAAATGGACAAAGCCATGGAAGCCTTCCGGCTGTGGGAGCAGTCGTACCCGCGGGATTCGGTGCCCTACATCAATCTCGGAGTCGCCTACGATTTCCTCGGACAGCGCGATCAGGCCGTGCAACAGACTCAGGAAGCAAATCGAATCAATCCCGCGTCCCGCTATCCTTACGAAAACCTGGCAACAGACTACCTGGCCCTCGGCCGTTACGACGAGGCCAAAGCGATTATTGAAAACGCTCTTTCCCGCAAAATCGACAACCTTCCCCTGCACTGGGAGCTTTACCAGATCGCATTGATTCAGGGAGACACCGCTGCCATGCAGCGCCAGGTCCAATGGGCAAATGGAAGGCCGGACGAAGTTTTCATGAAGGCCAATCTGGCCGGCGTCGAGGCCTTCTACGGCCGCCGCAGCAAATCGCTGGCGATGAACCAGGAAGTCATTGAGGCAGCCCAACGTGAAGGACTCAAAGGAAATGCGGCTCAAGCCTTGCTGAACCAGGCCACGACCGAGGTGATGATGGGGGACAACGCGGCAGTTTCTTCAAAAGTGAAGCAGGCCCTTTCCCTTAGCCCTGACAAGCTGACCAGGATTTTTTCGGCTTCTACCCTGGCATACGCAGGCGCGGACCGCGAGGCGCAGACTATCTTCTCTGAAGTGATGAAAGAGTTCCCCGACGACACGATTGACAAATCGATCATTGATCCTTGGTTGCGCGCCTTGACTGAGATTAACCACGACAATCCCACGGCAGCTCTTGAATGGCTGGAAAAGCTCAGACCATATGAGTTCGGACTGGTTACAACGTTATGGACGAACTACGACCGCGGTCGTGCCTATTTGAAATTGAAAAAAGGCCAGGAGGCGGCGGCGGAATTCCAGCGCGTGCTCGATCACCGCGGCGTGGATCCTAACGGCCTGGAATATGCACTCTCCTACCTCGGCTTGGCGCGCGCCTACGTTCTTCAGGGCGACAGCGCTAAGAGCCGCACCGCCTACCAGGACTTCTTCGCCCTCTGGAAAGACGCCGACCCCGACATCCCCGTTCTGAAGCAAGCCAAGGCGGAGTACGCAAAGCTGCAATAGCTGGGGAAAGAGTGCCTGCGTCTTGCCGAGGCCTGCACGCCCAGCCACGTTGCAAGCCTCTCCTCTATAGATTTTCTTGGATGAAGCGGGGACTAAGGTGAATGTCGAATTGCACCAGCGGTGAATCACCAACTGCCTTAAAGCTGTGGATCTCGCCGGCCTTGATGATAAAGATATCTCCAGCGCCGCCCTCGAAGGTCTTGCCGCTTACTGTCCACACTCCCCGGCCTTCGCGGATGAACTGGATCTCGTCATAAGGATGTCGGTGCGGACCCGGCCCCGAACCAGGCTTCCCATGAAATAGAAACACCGACACACCCGTGTCTCCCTGCTCAACTCCACGAAACTCATGCGAACTACCAACAAACGGCAGGTTCTCCTGGCGCACATGGTACATTTTTCGTCACCCTCCAGAAAGAATTTGATGACCTCAAGGGGCCTTCGTCTCTGCTTCCAGAAAGGCCAGCACATCTGCTCCCCAGACGTCCGTCGCCGAGGAACAGAATCCCCAATGCCCGTCCTGATGGCTGCTTCCGAAAGCCGGGTATATCTTACTGAAAGTCTTTGTGCTTCTTGTTTGCTTCTTTGGTCAAAACACGGCTTGGCGCAAGATTGTAATCGTTCTCGACCTGAATCAGAAACACGGGTGCCCTGGCAAACAGACGACGGAGACTCACCGGAGGTGACGCATCCACGAAAAACGCCCTTCTACGCGCCGGCCCGCGCCGAAGTCCCACGCCCAGCGCCCGCCGTCGTCCCTTCGCCCTGCCACTTCCGCCCTAGCGCTTCAAGCTGCGCCAGCACTTTCTCAATATCCTTCATGCGCTCGGTAATCCCGTAGGTCACCGACGGTGGGATCGTCTGTTCGTAATGCCGGAAGACAAACCCCGCGCCTTCCAGCGTCCGCAGTCGTTCCGTCAGCACGCGCGAAGAAATTCCCTCCACTTGCCGCCTGAGCACTCCAAAGCGCATGGGCCCGCTGTGGCTCAAAGCCCACAGAATGTGCAGTGTCCAGGGCCGCGTGAGTAACTCCAGCATCCCCCCGATAGCACAGGGAGAAGGAGATTGAGCGGATCGTCGCTTAGGACTCATATGGATACCAAGTTACTATAAAGTTCCTGACATGTAAAGAGACGGTGGTTATTTATTGTAACCATACCAACATTGGTCTCATCTAAAGCGGGTGAGTAGAGGAGGATCCTATGAAACTGCTTCGCATCGATTCCAGCGCCCGCCGCAACTCAGTATCGCGGCAACTCACCGCAAGGTTTGTCGAAACCTGGAAAAAGCAAAACCCCACAGGGGAAGTAATCGAGCGCGACCTGGCAAAGACCGATCTGCCCTCGATCACCGACGAGTGGACTCTAGCCGCTCACTGCGATCCCGCAACTTTGACCCCCGCGCAGAGGCAAACTCTCTCCGTATCGGAGGCATTGATAGAGGAGTTGCTGGCCGCCGACACCATCGTCATCGGCGCGCCCATGTACAACTTCACGATCTCCGCTCCGTTGAAAGCATGGATCGACCAGATCGTGCGCAGCGGTCGCACGGTGCTCTTCGGGCAGAACGGTCCGGACGGCGTTCTCAAAGGGAAGAAGGTCGTAGTCCTGACGTCGCGTGGCGGCGCATATCGCCCCGGCACTCCGACTGCCCAGTACGATTATCAAGAGCCCTATCTGCGGCACATTCTCGGCTTCATTGGCCTGACTGACGTCACCTTCATTCACGCCGAGAACCAGAAACCGGGAGATCTCGGCGAACCTTCGCGCGCGGCCGCCATCGCTCAGATTCAGCAGGTCGCCGCGCAGCAGCGGAGCCAGGTGGCCGTCGCGCAATAACGTCGCTACCGCGCAGAAATTGAGCAACCAAAGTCAACGCAACCCCGACTAATCGGGCTGGATAAAGGAGACTAAGGAGAACATTATGGCCAGCACATCAACGCTTTCGGTTCAGCAGTCCGCAGGTTCGCAATCACGGAGTCTTCCGCAATCAGTAACCGCGCCAGTCGTCCTGTTAGGAAGGCTCCTGTTTGGCCTGATCTTCCTGATGGCAGGCGCGAACCACTTCGCCAGCCAGACCATCGCCTACGCCGCCTCACAGGGCGTGCCCCTGGCGTCAATCGCGGTTCCGCTCTCGGGCGCGATCGCACTCGCCGGAGGCCTCTCCATTCTGCTCGGGTACAGAGCCAAGATCGGCGGTTGGCTGATCGCGCTGTTTCTGGTCTGCGTCACTCCCATGATGCATAAGTTCTGGACGGTCGCCGATCCCATGATGCATCAGATACAGATGGTCATGTTTATGAAGAATCTGTCGATGCTGGGCGGCGCCCTGCTCATCTCGCAATTCGGCGCCGGCCCCTGGAGTCTCGACGCCCGCCGGAAGTAACTTCGGTCAAAAAAATTAAGAGCCGCCCATGCGGGCGGCTCTTGAACACTGACAGGCTGCTTCTACGCGGCGGTCTCTTCCGTCACGGGTGGCTGGAACGGTTCGTCGTAGCTGCCGCCATAGATCGACGGCACCTTCGATCCCATGGGACGAAGATAGGTCGCCAGCTCGCCGCGATGGTGAATGCTGTGGTTGTTGAGGAAGCCCAGATACAGCACTGCGGGCAGATCGAATATGCCGAAGAAGTTGACGGGCGTCATCAATTGCTCCGGCGTCATCGCCGCTACGCGAGCGGTCCCGCGCTTCATGTTCTCGTCGTACCACGCCACCATTTCGGCTGAGGTCTGGGGCTTGTGCTCGGGCGTTTCCATGTTGAACTTCAGGTCGGCAATTCCATCCAGAAACTGAATGTCGCTGTTGGCGAGGTGCCACGCCAGCTCTTTCGCGGTGCGGGCGTTGGGGTCGGGCTTGTAGCTCGAAGCCGCGTCGGGAATGGCCGCGATTACTTTCTTGGTGATTTCCGCTTCGCGCGTGACGCCATCGAGCATCATCGCGCAGTAGCCTTGGGCGAATTCCGGGGACATACCTTGGGACATGGGTTTTCTCCTGAGTGAATTCTTCTGGCGCGAAGAGGCCGAGAGGCGCGCAGGGGGCAGCCCCTCGGGCTGAACTGATCCGAGGGAATTATACGCCGACCGGCTGTTTGCTGCGCACCGGCACGGGCGTGAGCCAGCCGTGGCGGTCGGCCTTCTCGCCGCGCACTACCGCGTAGAACTCCTTCTGGATTGCCTTGGTAATCGGGCCAATCCCGCCTTTGCCTACCTTGATCTTGTCCACCGTGCGGATGGGCGTGATCTCCGCTGCGGTGCCAGTGAAGAAAGCTTCGTCGCAGATGTAGAGCATCTCGCGCGGAATCATCTGCTCGACGACCGTGATGCCCAGGTCGCGTGCGATCTGCAGCGTGGAATCGCGCGTGATGCCGGGCAGCACGGAGTTGCCCAGCGGCGCCGTGATCAGCTTCTCGCGATGAACGACGAACACGTTCTCGCCCGAGCCTTCACTCACGAACCCGTTGATGTCGAGCGCGATGCCCTCGGCGAAGCCGTTGACGATGGCTTCCATCTTGATGAGCTGCGAGTTCATGTAGTTCGCGCCCGACTTGGCCATGGCCGGCAAAGTGTTCGGCGCAATGCGCGTCCACGAAGAGACGCAGGCGTCGCAACCATCGTTCTCGCCGCCCAGATATTTGCCCCACGGATAATTAATGATGTAAACCTCGGTGGGCGAGTTGAAGGGATTGACGCCCGCCTCGCCATAGCCGCGGAGGACGATGGGCCGCACGTAGCATGGCCATACGCCGTTGCTGCCCACGGTTTCGACCATCGCCTTTACAATTTGGTCGCGCGTGAAGTCGACTTCGATGCGGTAGACCTTGGCCGAGTTGAGCAGGCGCTCGATGTGCTCGTTGGCGCGGAAGATCGCGGGGCCCGAGGGCGGCGCGTAGCAGCGGATCCCTTCGAACACCGAGGAGCCGTAGTGGACGACGTGAGACATCACGTGAATCGTCGCCTCATCCCAGGGGATGAGCTTGCCATTGTGCCAGATGTGTTCCGACTTCTGAATCGCCATGCGGACTCCTTGGGGTGCGATGTTTGCTAGTCAGATGCCTGCTTCATACCTAACGAGGCTGAATCCATCCTCTGGCACTGCAAGGGGAGCGAGGTACAAAAACCCAACCCACGTTAGAGGACATTATAGCCGAGGTGGGTTGGCACGAGCGGGGAAGCTGCGGCCCGATACCTCTGGGCTGCTCGACAGCCGAGGGCGGCTGTCGCCACATTATTGGAGGCGCCCAGCATCACCAGATCGTATCGACTACCTTAGACTGACGAATGCGCGCATCGGCCGTTACCAGCGGCATGCCTTCGATCATCGCCGTGGCGGCGATCAGGCGGTCTGATGGGTCTTTGGGAAACGGGTCAGGCAGGCGCACAGCGAGGGCCGCGATCTCAGGCGTGGCGGGCCTAAGAATGACGCGCGCCACAGTCTCGCGCACAAACGTCTCTACGCCGCCCATGACTACAATGCGGTGGTGGTGGGCCAGCCAAGCGATCTCCCAGAGAGTGATGGTGGCGGCCGCAATGCCGGCCTGGCTTTGCCGTGCGTTACGGATGGCTTCTCGGGCGCGCTTTGACAGGCGATCGGGATCGCCTGCCATCCAGAGCAGGGCGTGGGTATCGAGCAGAATCATGGATGGACGCTCACCGATTCTGCCTCATTTGGTCTCCCAGTCGTCCAGTGGTGTGATTGGTCCTACGATGTCGCCGACGATCTTTACCTTGCCGGCCATGTAGCCGAAGATGTCGTCGCACTGCTTTGCGGCGGGGACCAGCTTCACCACGGGTTTGCCGTGCTTGGTGACCACGATGGGCTCGCCGCTGCGCTGGACCTGATCCATAATGGCGAGGCACTGCGCCTTGAATCGGCCTGCGGGGATTTGTTTCATAATATGGTCATATTATTATGACTATGGACAGAATGCAAGTGGATTTCATCCGCTGCGCCTGCTTGTGACGTTGCGGGCTGCGGGTGCTGGTTTCGCTGGTGCGGGCGGCTTGGGGCGCGCGGGATCAGAAGTTGCGGCGGGCTTGGGTGGCGGGGGCGGCGTGATGATTACCGGCTTGGGCCGCGGGATTCGCACCAGCGCGCCGGCCTGGACGATTGGGGGTTCAGCAGGCGCGACGGGCTTGGGCGCGGCTGGCGCGACGGGGTAGTCGGGGACTTCGCGGACCATTTGCCGGTCGTGAATGCTGTAGTGGACTCGGGGTGCGTTTCTTACAGCGATGTTCAGAGCGCGCAGAATGAGCTGGGCGCGGGGGAGATCGATGGTGTTGCGGACCAGGGCGTTGATGACCTCCATGAGGGAGGACTGGATGGACTCTTCGTCTTCGATTTGCGCGATGGCGTGGAGGCGCGACTTGGGTGGCGTGGCTACGCCGCGGATCATGCGCTGATGGAAGTAGCAGAAGACTTCGCCGCGGAGCGCGGGGGAGCCACAACGGACTCCGTTGACCTTGATGTGGGTGCAGATGCGGGTGTTCTTGCTGAGCGACATGGAGCTACCACCTTTCGCCGGATTCGGATTGGAGAAAATTTCGGATCGAGTTTGTAAGTTGTTGATTTTATTGGAGTTGCTGGCGAGGAGATCGAGCGAGTCTGCGTAAAATCTTGATAACCAAGGGTTTGTACGGAAAATATTCAAAAGATGGGACTTAGCTGCGGCTTGCAGGGGTGGGGTGAGGGTGGAGATGTATTCTTGGAGGCTTGGTTTGCGGGTTAGCATACTGCTTATAGTTTACGGGAGGGGTCAAGGTTGGATGTCACATGGGGGCTGTGGAAAAAGTGGGGGGGGGGGGCGACCTGCCCGAGGCTTTGCCGAGCTCCTTGCAGAAACCCTGCGGCCCAATACACCTGGGCCGCATGGACGGGCGAATGCGCCCGTCCCCACATGGTCCTTGCTGGTGCTCGCAAGAAAAAAGGCGCCGGGATTTTTCCGGCACCTTTGAATCTCGCGAAATGCTGCTACGGCAAAACCTGAAATGCCGGATTGCTCTTAAGTATCCCGGTCGGTGTTGTCACTTCAACCGTGCCAGTCGTCGCACCCGTGGGAACCGTCGCCGTGATTTCGGTATTCGAAACAACGGTGAAGGTCGCCGCCGTGCCGTTAAACGTGACGCTGGTCAACCCTGTCAGCCCATTACCCAGGATGATGACGCGCTTGCCCACCTTGGCCGCCACCGGCACGGTCTCCACCAGCGGCCCAAGCCCGGTTGAGAAGCTGAAAACGTTACCCTGGAAGTTGCCGCCTCCGTTGGTCGTTGCCCCGATCAATGTACCGTCGGTAGCCTGCGCCAATGTATACCCAGGGTAATATCCCGCACATTTGGAAGGAAGGCAAAAGTCGTAAAACGAGCTGAACACGCCGCCCGGCGTGATCTCATAGAATGTCCCGGCATTTTCGATGCCCCCGCCGGAATATGCGGTCCCGTAGAAGTTGCCGTCGCTGGCCTGGAGGAGCGCAGATTGCGGGTTAGCGCCGTCGATGTTGTCGAAGCTGTGCAGCACAATAAATTCGTTGCTGCTTGTGAGCTCGAATACCGCGCCGTACCCGTTGGCTCCGCCGTACTCAGTGGTTCCGTAAAGGTTCCCGTTCGAGTCCTGGATCAAGCCGCCGACTGGAAACGCGCCATCGGCGCAGTTAGCTTGGGCGCAGAAGCTGTAGAGCGTCTTGAATACTCCAGCCGTCGTGATCTGGTACACCGTGCCCTCGCCGCTATAGTTTCCACCCAAGGTCGTTGTCCCGTAGAGATTCCCGTTGCTGGCTTGCATCGGTCCGGAGCCGGGAGCGTAACCACCACCCGTGCAATTGGAGCAGAAACTGTAGAGGAGCTTGAACTTGCCCGTCGAGCTGATTTCGAAGATGGTGCCGCCGCCGTTGGCCCCGGCGCTACTTGTCGTTCCGTAGAAATTCCCGTTGCTGGCCTGCACCAGACCAACTGGATACCGGCCGTCCGTGCAGTTGCCGCCAGCCGGGCAAAAACTATACAGAGTGGTCAGTTTGCCTCCGAGAGTCATCTTAAAGACTGTGCCGAAACCATAGCCTCCTCCTACATTCGTTGTGCCGTAGAAATCTCCATCGCTGCCCAGCACCACCGACGACCAGGGATATTGCCCATCGCTGCAGTTGGGCGTGGCGCAAAAGCTATAGATGGAGCTCAATTTGCCGGCAGGGCCACTTTGAAGACAGTCCCGCCGCCATACTTTCCCCCCTGGTACGTGGTCCCATAGTAGTCGCCGTTGGTGGCCTGAATCAGCGATCCGTAGTTTGGATATTCCCCGTTATTGCCGTTGAAGGCCGCGAGATTCGTAAAGGTTTGCGCCTGGGCGCACACCGCCAGGCTGAGGGTGATGGCTGCAACGGCCAGTGCCGCGCGACAGTTGAGCGTGCGGAAGTTGTGCGAGCAAAAGCTAAGCGAGCGCTTCATCGAATTCATAAATCGTTTCTCCTGAGAGGATTTTCAGCCCGGTCTCTTCGTCAACTCTTTTCAAAGAGCGGAGCACAGCAGCGAGCAACACTGCCGCCAATCCGCATGAAAGTTCTTGCTTCTTGGGGGGGACGATTCTTTCTGGTCTTTCCAGTCGGCTTTCGTGGGGGGCTGTGCCGAAAATGAGGAGTGAATTGTACAACCCCGGAAGAATCCCGAACAGTGTGAAAGTTTTTGCAAGGTAGCTCAGCCGCGAAGCGGCGGTTTGGGGGTGGGGCTGGCTTACGCGGCGCTTAAGCGCCGCTCTTCCATGGTAGTGGAGGTCTTGTGGCACGGCTGAAGCCGTGCCCTGATACGAACCGGGAGTTTCCGACACGAGCAACTTCCACACGAGCAGCCGCCCCCACTTCAGCAGCGTTTCTGGGCGAGAAAAAAGGCGCCGGGATTTTTCCGGCGCCGCTTGAATCTCGCGAGATGCGGTCAGGCGAGGGTCTTACCTACCAGAAACTTATTCTGCGGAAAGTTATTTGCTATCCGATTTATTTGCTCTCCGCTATGGGGCTCGCGCCCAGGTCGCGACGGCCGTTGACGGCGGTGCGGGCTGCGCGGGCGGCGGGCATGTTGGCGGCGGCGGCTCCGTAACGTTCGAGGAGTACCGGGGCCATGGTGTTTTCGGCTTCTTTCACGAAGATCATTTGATTTTCGGAAGCCATATCGACGCGGACAAAGTCTCCGAGCTTGACCTGTCCGGTTGCGACCAGATTGGCTAGCGGGAAAACCAGATTCCGTTCGATCGCGCGCTTCAGGTGGCGCGCCCCGTAACGCGGGTCTGTGCCTTCCTTCAGCAGGAACTGCTTGGCGTCGGCGGTGCAATTGAATACGAACTGGTTGGTGCCGGCGGCCATGAGAACGCGCTGCTGCACCATGCCGAGTTCGATTTCGAGAATCTGCTCGAGGTGCTCGTCGCGCAGAGTTTTGAACACGACCGTCTTGTCGATGCGGTTCATGAATTCGGGCGTAAATTTGCGGCGCGCGGCCTCGATTGCGGTGCGCTGAATTTTGTCGTCGAAGTTGTTGTCGACTTCCACGGCCTTGGGGGCAAAGCCGAATCCGCCATCGATCAGGTTCGTCATCTCGCTGGCGCCCAGGTTTGAGGTGAGGATGATGATGCACTGAGAAAGGTCCACACGGCGGTTGTCGCCGAGCGTGAGCGTGGCCTTGTCGAGAATGCCGAGCAGCAGTTGCCAGAGCGAGTCGCTGGCCTTCTCGATTTCGTCGAAGAGAAGGATCGAGAGCTTCAGCTTCTCGGTGAACCACTGATTCAAGGCTTCCTGGGTGAGCAGCGGATGAGTCTCGCGATGCCCGAGGTATCCCGGAGGCGAGCCGATCAGCTTGGCGATCTCGTGGGAATGCTGGAACTCGGCGCAATCGATCTTGATGCAGGCGTGGGCGTCGCCGAACAGAGCCTCGGCCATGGCTTCTACTACGCGAGTCTTACCCGAGCCGGTCGGCCCTAAGAAAAGCAGGTTGCCCACGGGACGCCCGGGAGCGTTGAGGCCGGCCAGAAACATCTGGTAGATTTCGGCGACCTTTTCGATCGCCTGGTCCTGACCCACGATGCGGCGGCGCAGAGCGGATTCAAATTCTCCGGCATCGGCGCTGCGGCGGTTCGGATCGAGCACTGTAGCAAGATTCGTTCTCATAAAGTGGCGAATGGTCCTGTCTTGTTTTTCTTATTTCTTAGTCCCAGGCCGTATCCTCGGCCTTTCGTTTGCCCGGACCGTCTCTGGACTTTCGACTCCATCGGTTCCCGGATGACAAAATTTGTCACTCGAAGCCACGCCGCCAGCCCGACCCCATACCAGTCCGGGGCCGCCTTGAAATAAGCAAGCGACTGGCCACGGCAGACAGATGGTTGGACCGGCCAAAAACCCTGTATCTGGCTGGATTTAGATGGCCGGCGACGATATTAGAACAACCCCGGTGGAAAGTTAAGAGGGAGGAAGAGAAATAGTTTGCGCAAGGAGGAAACCCCAGTTCCGGAGCAAGGTTCTTACCCCGTGAACCCTTTGTGACCTCGGGGGGATGTCCAGCGGTAACTATGCGGGGGAGGGGGCGCGGGATAAATTTCAGTGAGGTAGGTTTGGAGGATTCTTGCGCCGCTCAACGGTCCTGACGATCGCAGCCGTCTCGAGTGTTTTGTTTGCAGCAGCAGGCATGCGGTTGAGCCCGCGGCTTCTGCCGGCTTTCGCGGCGCAGGCGCAGAGTGCGCCATCGGTAGTGACTTCAGCGCCCGAGAACGCGCAACTGCGGACGGCGAATGTAAAACTCTCCGGTGCGAAACGGGAGGAGATTTCACAACCGTCTTCGTTACTGTTACCGCTGGCCGCGCCGGGAACTGAAATCTATACGGCGAAGCGCGGCGAGAGTATTCCGGCGGTCGCACATCAGTATTTGAAGCGGACCTCTTACTTGACGTCCACTGAGTTATCCGAAGCCATTCGTCACGTCAACGGCAATCGCTCGGGCAACATTCTTAAGAACGGCGAGCAAATCATTATTCCTGGAATTCTTTCCGCGCCGATCAGCGAAAAAACTGTTTCCATCCCTAGAGATTTTGAAGTGCGCGCCATTTACCTGACTGGAGTGATGGCTGCCAGCGATCACGGCATCCGGATTATCCGGCACTGGCGCGAAGTCGGAGGCAACGCGGTGGTCTTCGACATTAAAGACAGCGACGGGAGCGTGAACATTCCGTTCGAGCATCCGCTGCTGGGCAAACATCAGGTGTATATCCACGACTTGCCGAAGTTTGTGCACTTTCTGCACTCGGAGAACATGCACGCCATCGCGCGCATCGCCATCTTCCGCGACGAGCGCATGGTGACGGAACATCCGGAACTGGCGGTGCAGTCGAAGAGAACGAAGCAGCCGTGGCGGGAAAACGGCAAGCTGGTGTGGACGGATTCTTCGAATCCTAAGGTGCAGGAATACAACATCGCGCTGGCGAAGTTTGTTGCTCAATCCGGGGCGGATGAGATTCAGTTCGACTATGTGCGGTTTCCGGCTGAAGGGGATCAGAAGGATGCGAGCTTTGTGTATCAGAACCAGCATCCGGAGTGGCAGCGCACGGACGTGATCACCGATTTCCTGGGGAAGGCTTATGCCGAACTGCACCCTACCGGCGTGCTGCTTTCTCTTGATGTTTTCGGAGTGATGGCGTGGCAGCGGCCCGTGGATCTGGCGCACACCGGACAGGACATTGTGGGCATGGCGAAATATTGCGATGTGCTGTCGCCGATGATTTATCCGTCGCACTTCTTCGGCATGGACAACATCGCGCATCCGGGCGATGCGCCTGAGCACTTCATCGGGGAATCGATGGAGCGCTTCGAGTGGATTACGAAATGGAGCGGAGTGGTGATCCGGCCGTGGCTGCAGGCCTTCCACTGGCGGACGAAAACTTATTCGCCGGAATACATCAAGGTGCAAGTGGCGACGGCCAAAGAGAAGGGCGGCATAGGCTTCTTGTTCTGGAATGCGGCCAACGATTACAGCAAGCCGTATGCGGCGATGCCCGCGATGAAAGCCGCCAATCTAAAAGAGAAAGATAAATATTTTCGTGGGGATGAGCTGTCGGGAACTACTGTGAAGGCGAGCTTGACGCCAGAGGCAAGCCAACCAGTAATTGCTCCGATTTACTGATATTTGGTCGCCCCTGAATTCGTAGTTTGCCGGGCTGTGTGACCTGGCCGCCTCGCTTCGCTCGGCGGGACGGACGAATGCGTCCGTCCCCACATGAGCATCTCTGGACGGACGAGGCGGCCGTCACCATATGAGCATCTGCGGACGGACGAATGCGTCCGTCGTCCGTCTCTACATGAGCATCTTGGCTTGACGGCTCTGGTCGCAATCACTACCATCGAGCGGTTATGAGTCAAGATCAGTTGGTGGGCGAGTCGCTTCTTCACTACAAGATTCTTCGCAAGCTGGGCGCGGGCGGCATGGGAGTGGTTTATGAGGCTGCGGACTCGCAGCTGGGCCGGCGTGTGGCGCTGAAATTTCTTCCGGCGGAGATGGCGCAGGACAGCCAGTTGCTGGAGCGGTTTCAACGCGAGGCGCGGGCCGCTTCGTCGCTGAATCATCCGAACATCTGCACCATCCATGCCATTGAACAGCACGAGCGCCGGCACTTCATTGTGATGGAGCTGCTGGAGGGCGAAACGCTGGCGCAGAAAATGAGCCGGCAGCCCATGGAGCTGGACAAGCTGCTGCCTTGGGGATTGCAGATTGCCGATGCGCTGGAGTCGGCGCACGCCAAGGGGATCGTGCACCGGGATATTAAGCCGGCGAACATTTTTATTACCGAGCGCGGACAGGTGAAGATTCTTGACTTCGGCCTGGCGAAGGTGAGCGGTGGCGAGAACGCGCGCGGAACTGGGGCTGGGGAGGGGGAGACTCTGGCCTTTGGCGAGCTGACTTCACCGGGCGCAGTGGTGGGGACGGTTGCCTACATGTCGCCGGAGCAGGCGCGGGGACAGTTGGTGGATGCGCGCACGGATATTTTCTCGACCGGCACCGTGCTTTACCAGATGGCGACCGGGACGCTGCCTTTTCAGGGAGACACTTCGGCGGTGATCTTCGATGCGATCCTGAACCGCGATCCCCGGCCGGCTGCCGAGTTGAATCCACTGCTGCCTGCCGATTTTGTACGGATTCTGGAGAAGACGCTGGAGAAGGACCGGAATCTGCGCTGCCAGACGGCTGCGGAGTTGAAGACGGATTTTATCCGGCTCAAACGTGACCTGGAATCGAGCGCGCGGCGCACGAAGGCGAAGACCGATTCGGATTCCGGCGTGCAGAAGCCGACGAAAAAATCCGTGGCAGTTCTCTTTTTCGAAAACCTGAGCGGCGCCAAGGAAGACGAGTACCTGCGGGACGGAATCACCGAGGACGTCATTACGGAACTGTCGAAGATTCGGGGACTGAACATCTTTTCGCGCCCCACCGTTCTGGCCTACCGGGACAAGCAGGTAACGCCGGCGCAGGTGGGGCAGCAACTGGGTGCGGCTTATGTGCTTACCGGTACGTTGCGAAGGGCGGGAGCGCGGCTGCGCATCAGCGCGCAACTGGTGGATACGCATACGGATTTCCCACTGTGGTCGGAGCGTTTCGACCGCGAGATGAAAGACGTTTTCGAAGTGCAGGACGAGATGGCGCGCAGAATCGCCGAGGCGCTGCGGGTGACGCTCTCGCCGGAAGAACTTGAGGCGCTGGCCGTGAAGCCGACGGAGAATTTGCAGGCGTACGACCTTTACCTGCGCGGCAAACGGTATGCGCGGCGGCAGACGCGACAGGACCTGGAGTTCGCGCTGCAGATGTTCGAAAACGCAGTGAGCATTGATCCCAGCTTTGCTTTGGCCTACGCGGCCAGCGCCAATGCGTGCGCCATGTTTTTCTGCAACTACAGCCGGGACCAGGTGTGGGTGGAGCGCGCGCGGGACACCTCCGGCAAGGCGGTTGCCTTGCGCTGGGACCTGCCGGAAGTGCAGGTCAGCCAGGCCTGGGTGCTCTACGCAGCCGAACTGCATGACGAAGCGGTGCGCATGGCCAAGAAGGCGATCGAACGCAAGCGCGACTGCGAGGGCGCCCACTACCTGCTGTGCCGCGCGCTATTTGCCGCGGGGCGCTACCAGGAAGTGATTGACCTTGCGGAAACTGCGGTGGAAGCGAGCGGTGAGGACTACAACGTTTATGTGCCCATCCTGAACTGTCTGGGCGCGATGGGCAAAGAAGAAGCACTTAGCAACATGCGGCAGCGAAGGATGGCGGCGCTGGAAAACCATTTGAAACAGGTGCCGGAAGACGCGCGGGCGCGAATCCTGCTGGGCAGCGACTACGCTTATCTGGGGCGAGAGGACGAGGCCTTGCGCGAACTCAACCTGGCGGTTACGCTGCGGGCCAACGAAGCCTCGATTCTTTACAACGCAGCCTGTCTCTACTGCAAGCTGAAGCGAAAGGCAGATGCGCTGGATGCGCTGCGGAAATCGTGGGAGGCGGGGTTCAAGGACGCGGCGTGGGCGCGGCGCGATCCGGACCTGGCTATTCTGCATGACGAGCCGGAGTTTGACCAGTTGTATCCGGAGCGGCCGGGGGCGCATTAGGGCGAGAATTGTTGGGTAGGCGGGCACCGGGCGTGCGTGAAGAATTCAGTCGCCCATGCGGAGGGTGTGTCGCTTCTCCTTCCCCCTTCTTTTTCCGCTTTCGACGCGCGGCTTACGAGATTGCGGAAAAAGTCCATGGACGTACCTCAGCGGCTAAAGCCTAGCTCTCAAAACAGGACCTTTGAAGCAGCGCTGAGAAGCGCTGCTCCACCCACCAAAAATCCGCCACCTTGGCAGCGGGCCGATTGGAGTTCGGCCCGGTGGAAGGTGGCGGTTTTAGCTGCCGTGACTTCGGCTTCTGGCTGAAATCACATTTGTTTAGGGCAGGATATAGCGCAAGTTGACCCAACCCATTACCAGGTGCGCGTCCTTGGGTGTTCCTGGAGCATAGACCCACGGGTTCCGCGTGAGGTACGAGGCTTGGGTGATGAGCCGCAATTCTCCGTACTGCTTGCTTTTCCAGAAGGAACGAACCCAGCCAAGGGTTGGCTCCTGGATGGCCCGGTTGTTGTTGGTGGAAGAGCCTGGTCCGCCAAAACCGACAAACGGCTGTGTGGCGGCCGTTGACGTGATGTCAAGGCGGTAATTACGCTGGGCGTACATGCCACCGTAATAGCCATAGATCATCGTTTTTGGTGTGACTTGAGCTTCAAAGCCGAGAACTCCCGAACCGGCATGCACCAGCGAGATTGCCGTATCGCAGCCGGTGGCTTTGGCCGGGGAGCCGGTGATGGCACAAGTCGTCCCCGGGGCATTGGTTGGGTAGACGATTAAATCCGGCGCCATGCCGAAGATGTAACGTCCGCCGCCATCGCTCCAGAAAGCTTCGCCGACCAAGTTGAAGTTCTTGACGACTTCGAGGTCGAATGCGGCTGAGACGCCTCCGCCTTCCTTAGTATGGGTGACGAATGCGGTGCCTGCGTTCGGCTGATCGGCGATTCTGAACCCGCTGAGCAAGCCAGCGACTTCAGCATGGTAGTGCTTTCCGTTCCTGTCGGTATCGAAGGCGATCTTCGGAATGATGTCGGGATGCAGGTTGGGGACGGAGGTCCCGCCCGCGGCCGAGTCAATTTGAGTTGCCAGAGTGGAGCTAAAAGCGCTGGGGTAGGTGATTTCGCCCTGGCCGCCGAACTGCTCGGGATTCTCCAGCGAGACGCCCATGCCCCAATGCTCATCGGGGTGATAAATGAAACGAATGCCGGGCTGGCGCGTCCAAGTCAGGCCGACTTGGTAGTTGAAGTCCATGTCCTTACTGTAGAAGACGTTGTCGGTGTAGGAGGACATGCCAGTGCGGTTGGCGGTGAGCCAGCCCCACATTTGACCGGCGACCACCTCGAACTTATCGCGGCGGACGTTGACAAAGTAGAGGCGTTCGCGCATGGTATGGCTGTTGCTGGTTACCTCAATGTTGGCGCCATCGTTGCCCAGGAAGTCCATCTCGAAGTAGCCGGCAACATCGTTTTTGCCGAAGTGATCGGTGGCCTTCAGCCTGATCTGCGAGTTCTGTGCCGTGAAACGCTCTTCGGTGAGATGAGCGGTGGTGGCGTTACTGTAGGGAATATTGAAGAAATTCGTTCCCAGGGTGCCCTCATTCACCGTGCGGAAAATGGAGGTGAAATCCATGAAGCCGCCGGGGGTGAATTCTGCGCCGCCGATGCGGACGGAGAGGGGAGATTCGCGATCTTTTCCATCCTGGTAGGGGGAACCGAGGGCTGGACTGGTGGCGGGCTGATGGAGGGCGGCGTCCATCAGGTGGGGTGTTGACTGACTGCTGCTCGAAGAGACTGGTTGCGGCTGAGATTCGAGCTGCTGCTGGAGTTTTTGAATCTGGGCCTGCTGGTCGGTGATTTTTTTCTGCTGGTCCGACATGGCTTTTTGCTGTTCGCCCAGATCATCCTGCAATTTCTTGATTTGAGCGGCGATGCTGGATGTGTCGGAGACGGTGGGTGGGGTGCTGTTCTGGGCGAGCATCACGGTCGATGCCAGCGCGATAACGCACAAGGTTCTTAGCAATCTCATTGGACTCTCCTTTTCAATTTTCTATTTCGTTGCTGCTGCCTTGGGGTAATTGGGTGTGGAACCGAAAACACAACGATCTTGGAGCTTCAGCCGGGTGCTGACAGGGAAGCGGAATGGTGAATTCCCTTTTGTTTCATGCAGGGGAAACTCAACCGCATAGAAGCCCCAGTTGCGTTGGAGTGCACCAAAAATGCTACCAAGGGCGGGAAGCGTGAAACGTGAATATCAGGTGAATTTTTGGCTGAGTCTCAATTTGATAAGAGGCTGGGCAGGGATGCGATTATTTATCAATAACCCTAAAAACCAAATGCTTAAACACCCTTCGCCAGGCTCAGGGTAAACTCCGGGCACGGAGGGACACGGGGTAAACCTTTAGGCCGGAGGCCGCATGTTGTTTTTTTCACACGCTACCCACGGCTTTCGCCCCCCCGCAAGCAGCCGAGGGCGGCTGTCCCCGGATAGATATCTTCGCACTCATCCATTCATCGGGGCGAAAATGATTTAGCATCCTTTCTCATGTATGCGCCCGCTCCCGAGCTGACGGCGGACCAGGTGTTGCAGGCCTTTCATCGCGATGCGCTGAACCTGTTTCTGGGCGCGGCGATTGTGGCGGTGGGGCTGGTGGCGGCGGGGTTTTCTGCGATCCGGCGCAAGCTTGATCCGGTATGGATTTATTTTGCGCTGTTCGCTTTTCTGTATGGGCTGCGCCTGTGGGCGTTGTCGAGCCTGATGGGGCTGACCATGCAGGGCTCGGCGCTGTACGGAAGGCTCAGCGCTGCGATTGACTTCGTGGTTCCAATCCCGGCTTTCTTTTTTTTTAAGGCTGCGGGGCTGATCCGCCGCCAGGCCACGGTTGCGGGCTACCTGGTGGGCATTGTGCTGGGGTGTTTATCGCTGGCGACGGCGGTGGTTGGAGCCCACCGCATTTTTTATCAGGCCGCTAATCTGCTGATCATCGTGCTTTTGATTATTGTGCTGGCGCGGTCGGTGCGCCAGAAAACGGAGAATGAGGACTTTAGAGTAATCCGCTGGGGCGGGTTGATTTTTGTCGCATTTATTTTATGGGAAAACTTTCGAAGTGTGTTTGGGCTGCCGTTTCCGAACATCGAGGCGATTGGGTTCATGGCATTTCTGGCGGCTCTGGGATATGTGGCAGCGCGGCAGACGTTGCAACGGGACCGGCAGCTCAGCGAGATTCAGAAAGAACTGGAAGTTGCGCGGCGGATTCAGTTGTCGATTCTGCCGGGGGAGTTTCCGGACTCGGCCAACTTCCGCGTGGCGGCGCGTTATGTGCCGATGAACTCGGTGGCGGGAGATTTCTACGATTTCATTGTCGCCGATGATACGCAGGCTGGGTTGCTGATTGCCGACGTCTCGGGGCACGGGGTGCCGGCGGCGCTGATTGCGTCGATGGTGAAGCTGGCGGCTACTTCGCAGCGGGCGAACGCGGGCGATCCGGCTCGATTGCTGGCGGGGATGAATGCCGCTCTCCGCGGGAACACGCAGGAGCAGTTCGTTACCGCGGCTTACGTTCATCTCGATGCGACTTCGGGGATGCTGCGATATTCGGCGGCGGGGCACCCGGCGATGCTTTTGCTGCGGGGCGGGGAAGTGATGGAAATTGTGGAGAACGGGTTGATCCTTGCGTCCTTCGAGTTTGCATCTTACACGAACGTGGCCCACGCACTGGAGGCGGGGGACCGGTTGCTGCTTTACACTGACGGGCTTCTCGAAGCGGTGAATGCTCAGGGGGATTCGTTCGGGCAAGAGGCTTTGTCGGCGGTGTTGCGGGAGACGGGTGGCGTTGCGGCTTCGGCGGCCGCAGATCAGATCATTGCTTCGGTGCAGCGGTGGGCGGCGTTACAGGAGGATGATTTGACGGTGCTGGTGTGCGATTATGCGGCCGGGGGAATAGCGGACGTGAGACTCGGGAAGCGGCGCGCGGAAGCGGTTCCCTCAGGGGGCTGACAGCGCCTGAAGGCGCGGTTGCATGACGCGGTCCTTACGGTATGCCTGAAGGCATACCCTGATACGAACCTTCCCTAGATACGAACCTTCCCTAGATACGAACCTTCTCTAGATACGAACCTTCTCTAGATACGAACCTTGCCTTAGCCGCCGGCTTTTAGTTCCGTGAGAACCTGCTTGGCGATTTCTTTGAGGGTTTCGAAGACGCCGACGCCCTGGAAGGCTACGGCTTCTACTACGGCTTCGTTTTTCCTGCGGAGTTCTTTGCTGAGCGTTTCTGTGGGCAGGATGTTGGGCAGATCGCGCTTGTTGAGTTGCAGGACGTAGGGAATCTTGTTGAAGTCGTAGCCGTGTTCTTTCAGGTTGGACATGAGGTTGTCGAGGGCTTCGACGTTGGCGTCCATGCGCTGCTCTTGCGAATCGGCTACGAAGACGATGCCATCGACGCCGCGCAGAATGAGCTTGCGGCTGGCGTCGTAGAAGACCTGGCCGGGCACGGTGTAGAGATGGATTCTGGTTTTGAAGCCGCGCACATTGCCCAGATCGAGCGGGAGGAAATCGAAAAACAGAGTGCGCTCGGTTTCGGTGGCTAGCGAGATCATTTTGCCCTTCTGCTGTTCCGCGGTTTTCTGGTAGATGACCTGCAGGTTCGTGGTTTTGCCGCCCAGTCCGGCGCCGTAGTACACGATTTTGCAGTTGATCTCGCGGGCTGCGAAGTTGATGAAACTCAAGGCTTTCCTCAATCGTGCGTGCTGCACACTCTTGCCGGGCGTGGGCGCGCAAAAATATCCCTGTTGGGGCTTGGGGTTTTTATATCACACGGGGTGGATAGGAGGCAGGTTACTCAGGTGACCCCTGGGCAAGGGGCAAGGGATGTGGGCCAATTCGGGTTTTGACAGAGAGGCTTGAGCATCCGGGCTCCGGTGGTGTGGATCGCAGGCGGTAGGCATCTCTTGGTGATCGTATCAACACAATGGGATCTGGGGTATAATCGCTGCCGTTTTTTCTCGGGATCGAAGCGGGCTTCCAACCTAGGGTTTCGGCCGTCTAATCCCGCCCCCCACAACCGGAGCGAGCCATGAACAGCAGTAACGGAGAGTTGATAATCCTCCTGATCGGCATTGCAACCGCATTATCAACCTTTTTTCACTACTTCGCAGTCGAGGGCGAGAAGCGCAGGAGCTGGGTCTTCATGTCCCTCCTGGTGTTGAATATCGCGGCGCAGCTAGGTACAGAGGGCTCCCAATATCACAACGCAGTCTTGACGCGCCGTGAACAAGACCGCAGGATCAGCGAGGCGCTGTATGCCTTTAATCAGACCGAAGAGCGGTTATTGTTGAAGGTAGCTGATCCTCGCGTCGCTGATGGCAACGCCTATGTCGTCGGCTACTGGTATTTCAAGCGCGGCTCCAAGGAATATTCCGACCACGGCAACACCGATTTGACCAAAAAGTACCTCAGTTTGGCGAAGACGTACCTGGACCTGGCGATTCACAACAAGAGATTTCTTCCGCAAAGCTATTACATTTTGGGAACCATCAATCGTACGACGCAGTCAGATTGGACTGAGGCGCGCCAGGATTTTGATACCTCGATTCGCGAGGACGCAGAATATGCGGCGCCCTATTATGGGCGCGCTATTCTTCGTCAGGAAAGTAACGACTTGCAAGGGGCGCTCGACGATCTCGAACAGGCGACCACTTTTGGCGTGATCACATGCTGGGACCTCCGCGATCCCGCCGAACAAAGCAGGGTTTGGAAGAAGATCAAAGACTTGCCCCGCTACCACGAAATCGCGGATGAGTGTGGCGCACGATTCGGGCTGCTTCTGCCAGCGCAAGCTGCGTCGGCGGCTCGATAGACCCGCATACAGCTCGACCCTATTTTGCTGGTGGGGCGGCGTAGTAGCCGTCTTTGGAGTAGACCTTCAGGCCGGGGCGGTCTACGAGGACTTCGACGCTGTGGTAGTTGGAGGCGGTTGGGGTCTTGGGCCGGGTTGGGGTATAGCCCAGCAGGTACTGGTTGCGCGACTCGCTCATGGCGCGGGCGTAAACCTCTTCAATGGCATTGGCCGTAAGCTCGGTGTAAACCGGCAATCCGCCGGTGGCCGAGGCATACTTGGGCAGAAGGTTGTCGTGTCCCTGGTCGGGGATGTGCAGGCGTTCGAGCTTGCCATAAACGGGCAGGGCTGTATTTCCCACGGCGACCGCGCGGACCTGGATTTCGTTCGAGAGCAGCACCCGCTTCACATCGTTGTAGCTGGCCTTGCTGCCGGATTCGCGGCCATCGCTGATGACGAGAATGATTTTGCGGCGGGTGCGGTCGCGCTTGCGCAGGTCGAGCGCGGCTTGGAGGATGGCGTCGTTCAGCACGTGCGACTCTTTGGTTGGCGTGTACACCGGGTCCCCGGGAGGACCTCCCACCGGAGAGCCGTTGATGATGGGGCCACCGGCCAACGGTCCACCCAGAACCGGCGGGCCGTCGTAGTTTCCGCGTTCGGTTTTCATCTGGTTCAAGACCGCGGTTAGCCTCCTAGTGGCTCCGGCAAAAGTGCTGGCCTGACCCACGGTACTGCTATAGGTATAGACGGCGACTTCATCATAGGGCGCGAAGGCTCCCTCCAGCGCGGTGAAGGTTCGGTTGATCTTCTGTACGTACGCATCCGACATGCCGGTGTCGATTACGATCGCCACCGAAAGCCCCATGGGATCGGCGGTGAAAAAACTTAGCTTCTGGACTACACCGTTGTCCTTCACGGTGAAGTCGGTGGAGAGCAGGCCATCGACCAGACGCCCGTCCTTGGTCTTTACGGTCACCGGGACCTGTACGAAGGTGGGATGGACTGTGAAGGTATAGAGCTGTTCCTGCGCGCTGGGTTTTGCCGGAGTTCCCGGCGGCAATGTCTTGACCGGCGGCATGGCCGGCGGAGGAGTGGTTTGATCTTTTTGATTTTGATCCTGAGCAGGCTGGGCGGCTTGCGGCTTGTTGACCGGCTGGTTCGTCCAGGGATCGCGTTCGACTGGCTTCTTTTCTTCTGGCCTAGGAATGGGCGGCGGAGGCGTCGCGGTTTTGTCTTTATCCTCGGGCTGCTTCACGGCTGAGGGCGCGTCGGGGATGCTCTGCTGTTGGGTTTGGTCGCCGGACGTTTGCCCGGTGGACGGCAGGGTTGAGGAGGATTGTCCTACGAGGGCCGGAACGGCGCACAGGCATGCCACGACAAACGCTGCCACGAGCCAAGTTGCGGCGCTGCGCCGTTTTCTGTTATCCGCTCCCGTTTCGATGCTCACCTGCACCGTCCGATCTTTATTCTTTTCGATTCCTTCTATTTGGAATGGTCCCGGCTGGTTTCTGATTTGGTTCATCAAACCCCGCCACGACTAGAATATATCCTCTTTACAGTTGGGATGCCGGAACCTGACCATTTGGTGCATCTAACCCCAGGGATTAGACTAACAAAAGTTCTTAGAGGGATTGCTGGCATGGCTAAATTATCCGCTGATCGAAGGTCCTGCGTGGGGGTTGTCTGTGTCCTACTCTTTGCGGCAGCCTTGTCGGCTGGCGCGCCATTTGCGCTGGCACAGATTCCTGCAATTCCCAAGCCTCAAACACAGGCACCCACGGCACAGAAGCCCGGCGACGCCCAGAAACCCGAGGAACAGCAACCGACAGAGACGCTTAAAGTCAGCGTCAATGTGGTTGGACTTTTCTTCAATGTGAAAGACAAGCACGGCGCGCTGGTTCCGAACCTTACCAAGGACGACTTCACCGTATTCGAAGACGGGAAGCAGCAGACCGTCAAATACTTTGCGGCGGAATCGAACCTGCCGCTAACGCTGGGCATCCTGATTGATTCCTCGGGCAGCCAGTTGAGAGTGCTCGACATGGAGAAGGAAGTGGGCGGCGCGTTTCTGCGGCAGATTCTCACCGACAAGGACGAGGCCTACGTCATTGACTTCAACGTGGACGCCACGCTGGTGCAGGATTTCACGCGCGACGTTCACCGGCTGCAGGCCGCGATGAATAAAGTGAAGATCAATACCGGGGTTGCCGGCATGGGCGGCGGTCCGGTTCCGACGGCGCCCGGAAGCATGGCCGGGACTGTGCTTTATGACGCGGTTTATCTTTCGGCGCACGACATGTTGGCGCACGAAGTTGGACGCAAGGCGATGATCCTGCTTACCGACGGCGAGGATGAAGGCAGCCGGCTGAAAATTAGAGACGCCATTGAGGCCGCACAGAAAGCCGACGCCATTGTTTACGTGCTGCTGTGCGCGGATCGCGGATTTTACGGATCTTTTCAGATGGGGTACTCGGGCGAGGGAGAAATGCGCAAGCTGACCGAGGCGACGGGTGGGCGCGTGATCAATGTGGGCAACAAGTTCGACAAGCTGCGGGAGGCCTTTGACCAGATCGCGGCGGAACTGCGCAGCCAGTACAACTTGGGCTACACGCCATCGAATACTGTGCTTGACGGCGGGTATCGCAAGCTGGAGATCAAACCCAAGGGGAACTACAAGATTCAGTGCCGTGCGGGGTATTACGCTACGCCGCGGGAGCCGCTGCCGCAATAGGGTAGAAGGGGCCGGGACGCTGGCTTCGAAGCCGCATTGCACTTTCAATGTGACCTTCACGCCTAGCGCTGTGGGGACTCGCGCTGCTGCGGTCACGGTGACGGATGCGGCTAGGCCGGCGGTGCAGACGTTGAATGTGAGTGGAACCGGGCAATAAGGAAGGTGGTTACGCGCGAAGCCCCGCGGCGACGAGGACGCGAGAAGGAAAACTCATGGCAAATAAATTTGGTACGGATATTTTGATTCAAGCGAAGGATCCGATGAAAGCCGCGCGCTTTTATGTCAAGGAGCTTGGTTTCGAGATTACCGATAAGAAACCAAATATGATCAGCTTGCACGGAAATAACATTAATTTCTTTATCGAGCGCGGTCCTGCGTTAGGGCCGGTTTTTGAAGTAACGGTGAAGAGCGTTGAGGAAGCCAAGGGAAGGCTTAAGAAGAAGGGTTGCCGAATCGTCAAGGACGAACCTGAGTTTCCGAGATGCTACGTCAAAGATCCACACGGGCTCATTTATAACCTGACAGAGTGACGGGCCTTGTGGTCTGATGGTTATGCATGAACCGGAGGTCCGCCTTGCCATCACAAATCTCGGATTTCTCGCGCCGCTCGTTTTTGGGACTCTCGGCGGCTGCGGCTTTTCAGGTCATCACGGAGCCGATGCTGGCGGCTGCGGCGCGCCGGCCGTATTCGAAAGATGGGGTCATGATCGACTCCAACGAGAATCCGCTGGGGCCGTGCCAAGCCGCGCGCGACGCTATTTCTGCCATCATCCCTCTGGGCGGACGCTATCTCGACAATCTGACGGAAGATCTGGTGAAGACTTTCGCCCAGTTCGAGGGCGTTGGGCCAGACTCGGTCCGCATTTTTGCGGGTTCGAGTCCCGCGCTGCGCTTTGGAGTTCTGGCCTTCACTTCGCCGCAGAGAAGCTACGTGACTGCCGATCCGGGTTATGAAGCGGGGATGCATGCGGCGGCGGTTGGCAGAGCGCGCCTGGTGAAAGTTCCGCTGACGAAGACTTACGCTCATGACGTTAAGGCCATGCTCGCTGCCGCGCCCGACGCTGGACTGTTCTACATTTGCAATCCGAACAACCCCACGGGCACGCTCACGCCGCACTCCGACATCGAGTACCTCGTCGAGAACAAACCCAAGGATTCGATTGTGATGGTGGACGAGGCTTACATTCATTTTTGCGATGCGCCCTCGACGACTGATTTGGTCAAGGCTGGGAAGGATGTGGTGGTGCTGCGGACTTTCTCGAAGGCGTACGGGATGGCTGGGCTGCGCTGTGGATTCGCCATCGCCCGCCCGGATCTGATCGACAAAATCATGGACCACGCGGGCTGGAACTTCATGCCCGTCACCGCCGTCGCTGCGGCCTCGGCCAGCCTCCAGGACTTGGGGCTTGTCCCAGAGCGCAAGCGCATTAACGCCGGGGTTCGGCAGGAGACTTTTCAGTGGCTTGACCGCAACGGATATTCCTACACGCCCTCGGAGTCGAACTGTTTCCTGCTTGAAACCAAACGCTCGGGCAAAGAAGTGATTGACGCGATGGCGCAGCAGAACATTTTTATCGGGCGCATCTGGCCCGTCATGCCAACGTGGGTTCGCATCACGGTTGGCACGCATGACGAGATGCAGCAGTTCCAGGCTGCGTTCCAGAAGGTGATGCGGGGAACGGCGGCGTTCTCGGTGTGGCCGGCGGTTGGAAGGAAGCCGCGGCGGCCGGAGTTGGTCTCGTAGGTTTTCGGCGGCAGATTCCTCACAGACCCATTCCGTGACAAGTGTTTGCCCCGGTCAGAGTTTGTGGTAACTTTTCTTTTCGCCCCTGCCCGCTTACTGCATCAACTCCTCTGTGAGTGTGGCTCCGCCCATCGAAGTCAAGACCGCGGATTCCTTCACTGCTTTGTGGGAATCTTTGGCCACCCAGATTGTTTCTTTGTCGTCGCCGCCGTCGGCGGATGAGATCTCAACTTTGTAGGCGTCGAAGGTTCCGGCCGGCACTGTGATTTTGTCGATGCCGGAAACTTTTAGCTGCATGAGCTTCACTTTTTGTTTTTGCACGTCGAAGTTTCGGTACGTGGTGGTGTAGCCCTCGGCCAGAGGCAGGCACGAGATGGATTGCTTCGAGGCGGCAGCATCGGCAAAGAGCGGTCCACCCAGGTTGACGGAGATGGGCTGATCTTTTCCGTTCATGCTCATGTTGCCGACGGCCTTGTCGCCGGCGAAGTTGAGATCGACGGCTACCGGTCCCTGTTTCGCATTGAGCTTGCGCTCGATCAAGCTGCCTTTCTCGATCGTCGATATTTCGGTGGCGGTTCCGTTGGGTGTCTCCATCACATCGGTGGCGGTCCAGGCGCCGCCGTCTTCCGCGATGGTGGTCGATATGGTGAGAGACATTTGCTGGCCGCCGGCTTCGATCTTGGCCTGATATTTCAACGTGCCGGGTTGGAGGTCCATAGCCAGCTTGGGTACGCCGACCGAACTTGCGTCCACTTTTTTGGCAAGCACAACGGTCTTGGGATCGACGGTGATTTCTTTCAGGCGCGCCACCACTTCCGGGGTTCCGCCCTCCTGATAGCGGCCGCCCAGATAGTGCGCGAAAAATTTCTCCGTGGCCATGATCGTGGCCATGTTGTTTACGGGACGCGCGAAGCCGTGGCCTTCATCGGGGATGAGAAGATATTCGACGGGGAAGCCGCGGTCGCGCAGCGCGATGACAATCTGCTCGGACTCGGCGTGATTGACGCGGGCATCGTTGGCGCCTTGCGCGATCATCAGCGGCGTTTTGATCTTGGCGGCCGAGGTCAGCGGTGAGCGCTCGACCAGCATCGCCTTGCCATCCGGCGTGGTGGGATTGCCCATGCGCTGGTAGAACATCTGGCGGCCGGCTTCCCAGTAGGGCGGGATCGACTCCATGAGCGTAATGAGGTTGGATGGGCCGAACAATTCGACCGCGGCGGCGTAAAGATCGGGCGTGAAGGCGACTCCAGCGAGCGTGGCGTAGCCGCCGTAGGATCCGCCGAAGATGCCCACGCGCTTGGGATCGGCAATGCCTTTTTCGACCAGATACTTCACGCTCCAGGTGACGTCGTCCTGCATCAAGCGGCCCCATTCTTTGTTGCCGGCATCGAGAAATTTCTTGCCGTATCCGGTCGAGCCGCGGAAGTTCATGCTCATGACCGCATAGCCGCGATTGGCGAAGAACTGCGCGTAGCCGTTGTAGCCCCAGAAGTCGCGGCCCCACGGGCCGCCGTGGGGGAAAATAATCGTGGGCAGGTTTTTGCCGGGAATGCCTTTGGGCAGCGTGAGGTAGGCTGGGATTTCTAATCCGTCGGAAGACTTATAGCTAACCGGCGTCATGTGGGCCAGAGATTCGCGAGGCAGTTTGTCGCGCACTTTATATTGCAGCGTGAGTTTATGGGTTTTGCGGTCGAAGAGGTAGGTTTCACCCGGCTCGGTGTCGCTGTAGGCGCTGATGAGCCAGAGGCGCTCGTCGAGCGTTGACGAGTTGCGGCTGACTTCCTTGCCGGGAAGCTTGCTGGTGAGCCATTTAAAATCCGCTTCGAAACTTTTGTCTTTGAAATAGCGGCGCACGTGGTCGTCATCGTAGGTGGTCATGGCCAATTCGTCGGTTGCTTCGGAGAAGACGGCACCGCCGAAATCTACCTTCTTCAGCGGATCGGATTCCACCATTTCTGTTTTTCCGGTGGCAGGATCGAAGAGCATGAGGGCGCTCAGGTCGAGATCGGGGCCCTTGTTCGTGTCCATGTAGGCGAGTTTGCCATCTTTCTGGAAACGGAGCGTGTTGCAAGATTCGAATACGTTGCAGGAATAAATTTTCGTGAATGTGTCGGAATCGATGCGCAGGATTTCCGTGTCGCCGTTCTCCGCGGATCGCGTGGCCAGGCGCAGATTGCCTTGCAGATCGAACTCCCAGCCCTCGATGCGCTCGGTGTTCTTGCGCACCAGCGTCTTCTCGCCGGTTGAAAGCTTCAGCTTGTACAGGTCATGCCAGGCCTTATCGCGGTCGTTGAGGCCGATGTAGACAGTGTCGGGGTCGTTCTTGGGGATGCTCACAAGCTGCACGCGGATGCCTTTCAGTCCGGTGAGGTCGCGTGCGGCGGGAACATCCGCGCCAGCAGCCGGCTTGGCCGCCGGGTCGACGGCATAGACGTTGTAGTTCTCGTCGCCGTCGTTGTCCTTCACGTAGAGAATGTATTTGCTGTCGCGGCTCCAGAAATAACCGGCGATCGGGCGCTTGGGTTCGGCGGTGAGCAGGCGGGCGGCGCTGAAGGGCTCGTCAACGCCCTTGACGTAGATGTTGCGAGTGTCTTTCCAGGGCTTCATGAACGCAAGGTATTTTCCGTTGGGCGAGAGTTGCGCGCCTGAGATTTCGGGATTGCCGAAGATCAGCTCACGATCGATCAGCGGGGGCAAGCCGGTGGAGGCTGTTTTATCTGCAGTTTGCGCTGCGAGGGAGGAGACGGCGAGGGCCAGACACAACACGGCCTGGAAGAATTGTTTCATCATGACAAATTTCCTTTCGGCTTGCGACGAGTGCTTTCCGAAAATGTGAGCGACATTGGTCGGTCAAATTCTAGCAGGATGTTTGCCGGCGTGACGGCGCGGGCATAGTGCGCAGGGTCCGCGTTCATGACCAAGCCGGATGAGCCGTGCTAGCATGTCGCGAGGAGTTGTTGAATGCCGTTTGTTGAACACCAGGAGTCTCAAAGTCATTGAGCGTTTGCCGGGCTGGTATGGGCGTTATTTCCATTCGCCGAGCATGACTTTCGCGCACTATGACTTCAAGCGTGGCGCGTCGATTCATGAGCACTTCCATCCGCAGGAGGAAGTCTATGAAGTGATCGAGGGCGAACTCGAGATAACCATCGACGGCGTGGCCGAGATCGCGCGGGCGGGCATTGTCGCAATTGTGCCGGCCAACGCGCGTCATTCAGTTAAGGCTCTGACTGATGGCCGGGCGATTATCGTTGACTATCCGATGCGACCTGAGTTCGGATAGTCGGGACGCACCTTCTACTCTGCAGTTGTGCTGATGCCGCGATCCCGGTTCAAGAACCTCAAGAGGCTAAAGCCCAACTCGAAATAAGTGCCTTAACGCAGGCCTACAAAGGCCTGCTCCACCCGCTCTGCCGAAACTATTGACTCAGGTACCGGACCAGCTTAAAGCCAGTGTCGAATTCACCGTGAGGCACGGTGGTGGTGAAACCCGCAACCGCCACGATCTTGCCGTCCTGCTGAATTGCGAGACCGGGAGCGCTGAGCGAGCTGGTTGAAAACGATGTTGTAACCGTACCGTTGCTTCCGAAGGTGGTGTCGAGTTGACCCGTGGAGGTGTAGCGAGCCAGTGCAAACACTTGTTGCTGCGAGGTGGTGGATGCAATGCCCAAAGCCACGATATCGCCGCCAGTCGGCTCAAGCGCCATTCCCGAAGGGGCGACAGTGGGAAAAGTAGGAATCGGAGTAACCACTCCGCCATGAGTGGCGAAGGTCGCATCTGTGACTCCCGAGCTGAGATAGCGAGACACTGCAAGTCCAGTGGTCGTTGTGGTGATGCCGCCGACGGTGGTGAGGCTGCTGACGAGAACGCCGTTCACCAGGAAGTCTCCCGTGCTCAGAAGAATCACAGCGCTCGGGGAGGTGGGGCTGGGCAGTTGGCCGTTAATTCCGAAACTCGTGTCCAGTGTGCCGTTCGATTTATAACGGGAGACCAGGCCGTTGGATGAGGCGACCAGAATTTTTCCGTTGGAAAGAAGCGCGAGCCCGGCAGCGGACCGGTCAACCACCGACGCCTCGCCGTTCGTGCCAAAGGTGGAGTCGGCCTGGCCCTCCGCCGTGAGACGCAACAATACGCCGTCGGCAAACAGGATCTTACCATTGGACTGGATCAGCAACGTGCTAAATGGCGCGCCAGTATTGAAATTGAGCCCGGTAGTGAATATCCCATTGGTCCCGAATGTGGTGTCCAGAGTTCCGGTCGAAGTGTAGCGGGCCACGTTGATTTCCAGGCCGCCTGCGGGACCGGCGACCACAATCTTTCCGTCCGTCTGCAAGGCGATGGCTGTGGGCACTCCGAGAGTCGTCGAAGTGGCAATGCCAGAGGTTCCAAACGTCGTGTCCACGCTGCCATTCGTGTTGTAGCGGGCGATGGCTGCGATGGGGAAGCCGGTGCTGCTGGGGATTCCACCGCATACCAGAATTTTGCCATCTGTCTGAATGGTGACAGCGGTGGCGATGGCAATGTTGCTGTTGATCTGATCTCCGAAGTCGGTGGTTACGATGCCGCCTGAGCCAAAGGTGGGATCAAGCGAGCCAGCCTGTGCGGCGGCCAGCGAGCAAGCGATGAGCAGGATCGATAGAGTCAACAACGAGCTGCGGCGCGACGTTGTGCTAGCGGACATGGGGGTTCCCTCGCTTTCGAATTGAGCTGTCGGCATTACGACTTCCAACCGCTGGGAACCTTACCACTGAGTGCGCAGGAGTTTGTCAATAAATTGTCACGAGGTTGTTATAAGAATGTAAACGCAGATTCGATTTACTCCCCATTCGTCTGGAACGTTTATTCCACCTCTTCGTTCCATTCCACGGTACGCCGCTCGCGGCTGCTCTTGTGCGCCAGCATGATTGCGCGCATGGTCTGCAACGCTTGCTCCGGGGTAACTTCCAGTGGTGTTTGTTTCTCAATGGCGTCCCGTACATTCGCGTAGAAGCCGCGATAATCTCCGCGATCCGTTTTTACTTTCACACTCGGCTCGCCCACCACGCTTAAGGTCCCCCACTGGCTTTCGGCTTCTGTGCCCCAATCGTCGCCCCAATCTGTACCCGGCGGAAAATCTGCTCCCCGCAGCCGCGCTTCTTGCGGATCCACTCCACATTTCACAAACGATCCCTTCGTGCCGTGAATCAGAAAATGGGGACCCGGCGCAAACGCGATGAGGCGTGCCCGCGCCATCGCGCGCAGCCTGGGATACTCCAGGCAAACATCGAACGCATCATCCACCTGCGACGTTTCGCGCTGGCAGAATGCCGACGCCGTAATCGACTGCGGCTCTCCAAACAACACCAGCGCCTGATCGATCACGTGCGGCCCCAGGTCAAACAGAATGCCGGCGCCAGGCTGATCGGCGCGTTCCCGCCACGCATTAGGCTTTGGCTCGAGGCGAAAGCGATCGAACCGGCATTCATATTCAACGATGGTCCCCAGACGCCCCGACTGCACGATTTGTTTCACCGTGCCAAAATCTCCGTCCCAGCGCCGCTCCAGATAGACCGTTATCAAGCGCCCGCGCTCGGCCGCCAGCCGCACCAGTTCTTCGGATTCCTTTAACGTTGGAGCGAATGGTTTGTTGACTACGACATGGCGATCCGCCGACAAACATGCCTGCGCCAGTGCGAAGTGCGAATCATTCGGCGTCGCGACTATGCAGAGCTGGATTTCCTTATCAGCCAAAAGTTCCTCGAGCGTGCGCGCTACGCGCACATCGGGATATTTTTGCTGCGCGCGCGTTCCTCTGCGCTCGAGAATGCAAGCCAGCTCCATTCCCGGTACGGCGCGGATCACGGGCGCATGAAATGCTTCGCCCGCCAAGCCGAATCCGATCAATCCCACTCGCACCATGTTGGTTCCCCGGTGTTCACGCTGCCCTCTACTACTCCGCTGTCAGAGATTTACAGCCTTCTGCCGATAGGCGAACGCTCCTCACAAAAGTATAAAGAAGAAGTATTTTCTGCATGCTGCACAGGTTCAACATGCTGGCAAGCCTTTCGGAGGCTGAAAAAAATGAAGCCCGGACCGTTTCTCTTGATCGCGTTAGTGCTGCTCATTCTGTGGACGGGCTTCCTGATGTTCCACGTCGCCAGCGTGCTGATTCATTTGCTGCTGCTATTAGCGTTCCTTTTTCTTGCGGCACACCTGGTGCGGGATACGAGCCTCAACTAGTTTTCGAGCGACGATTTTATGGAGGCGAAACGCCCTCAACTCTTCCAGCTAACCGGCCGGAACAGTTGAGGGCGGGATCCTTTTATTGCTTTCGATCTTTCAGCCGGCGCACAAACTTCAGCCCTGACCAGATCCCGGTCACGGCGCACACCTTCACATCGACCAGGCCCGTCGAGACCAATCTCGCGCATGACGTTTTCATCAAGGTCGGTCGCCACGCCGGAGCTTTTCTTCGGCCAACCTACCCACAGCATTCCTGCCGGAGCCAGAACCTTCGCGACTCGCGGGAACTGGTTGGACAACTCCGCTCGAGATTTGGTGAAGATCATCACAAAATCCAGCGCGGTCCCTCGCTCCACGATGTCGCACTGAGCCAACGCTTCGCGCAACTCCGCGCGGACCTCTGCCGGACAGTTCGCCAGATGCACGCGAAACCCTGGCTTGATTCCTAATTTTTTCGGTAGTGGTGTGCTTGAGTAGCCCGGCATTCAAGTGCTCGCGAGAAGGAGGAATCTGCAGATTAGTTCAGCAGCCAACGGCCGAAGCCAGAAGCCCGAAAGCCGAAGCCGGTTACTGTACCGGCGCGTAATATCCACGCCGCGCTCTTACGCGAAAATTTTTCCGGTCAAGAGCGACGATCTCAATGGTGCGAAAGTGCCCGTCGGACTTCAGGTCTGCCGGCTTGTAGGAGACGGCGTACTGGCTGCGTAGTTCGTCCTGAATCTCGGCGAATGCGTTGGCCACGTCGCGAATCTGGAAGGGGAAAAAGGCTCGCCCTCCGGTGGCATCGGCGATGCGTTCCAGTACCTTGTCGCCCGCACCCTTGGTGCCGCTAATGTTTGTGCTGATCGTGTAGACGATGGCCTCGGCGCGCTGCGCCATTTCAATGGCTTCCTCGCGCGTCACGTGGCTCAGGTTGTCTTCCCCGTCGCTCAGCAGGATAATCGCCCGCCGGGTTGGCCCGTTCTGAGTTTTCTTTAGCAGCCGCTCGCGGCATGCATAGTAGAGTGCGTCGTACAGCGCCGTTCCGCCGCCCGGACGCAGCATGCGCACGCCTTGGCCCAGTTTCTCCGTGTCGTCGGTGAACTCCGTCGTCACTTCCGGAGTGGCGTCGAAGCCAACGACCATCGCCTGGTCATAGCCGCGCCGCACCGTCTGGTTCAAGAATTCAATCGCCGCTTCCTGCTCGAACTTGAATCGGTCCCGCACGGAGTTGCTGGCGTCGATGAGCAAGCCCACTTGCAGCGGCAGATTCGTTTCCGCGTGGAAGCTGCGGATTTCCGCGGCCGGCTTGTTGTCGTCCACGAAGCGAAAATCGGCCTGCTTCAGATCGGTAATGCGCTTGCCGTGCTTGTCGGTCACGGTGAATACGACGTTCACTTCGTTGATGCCGACTTTGATGCGAGGGATGTCGGTGTTGTTCGAGCCTTGGTTGTTTGAGTCCTGGTTGTTCGAGCCTGGATCGCGGGGCTTTTGATCGGAGGAATTCTGGCCAGCGCTATCCTGCGGTTTTGCTGGCGGGGTTTGTGAAGCAGGTGAAGACGCCGACTGCGTTAAACCTGCTTGACCTAAGCCAGCCACTAGTAAGAAAACTGCCACCGAGCGCAGCACCGAACTCTTGAAAATGTTGCTCGTGAGAATGCTCCCCATTTGTTGTTTATTATATCCGCAACCGCTCGAACCGGGCATTCGCTGGGCCGTGCCCTTCTGCCGGCGCATTCCGGCTAAGGCAAAAGCTTTCAGCGCGGAGACTCGCGGAGAACGGCTGCGGAGATCGCGGAGGACTTCTGCGATGCTTCGCGAGGGCCTACTCCTCCAACCTTTTCAGGAACTCCTGCAACTCCTCGGGCAACTCGCTCGTCAATGCAATCGTCTTCCCGGTTCGGGGATGCTGGAATTGCAACTCTGCCGCGTGCAGAAAATTGCGGCTCAAAGCGATCACGGCATTTTTCCCCCGCGCCTGGCGCGGCGCGCCATACATTGTATCTCCCACGACCGGATGCCCCATCCCCGCCACATGTACTCGAATCTGGTGCGTGCGCCCGGTGTCGATCTTCACGTCGAGCAACGTGAACTTTCCGAACTTTGTATCGAGACGCCGCACCACCCGATAGTGTGTAACGGCCGAGCGCCCACCTTCGAGCCGGGTGGTCATCCGGGTGCGCCGCACGCGGTCGCGGCTGATGCTCTGGGACAACGTTCCCGCATCTTTCTTCACCCAGCCATGCACCAGCGCAACATATTTCTTATTCACTTCGCGCGCCGCAAACTGCGCGCTCAGCTTGCGATGTGCGTCATCATTCTTGGCCACCAAGATTAATCCGCTGGTTTCTTTATCGAGACGATGCACAATCCCCGGGCGCAACTCGCCGCCCACGCCGGATAAACTTTTCAGATGATGCAGCAGCGCATTCACCAGGGTGCCGCGATTGCGCGCATCCTCGGTCGCTCCCGCGCCGGCGTGCACCATCATTCCCGCAGGCTTGTTGATCACCGCGAGGTCGGCATCTTCATAGACGATGTCGAGCGGAATTTCCTCGGGGATGGCCTTGAGCGGCGCGCGTTGCGCCTCTCCCAGCACACTGATGTGCTCGCCAGCACGCAACTTTAGCGAAGCCTTCGCCGGCGCGTCGTTCACCAGCACCTGGCTTTCGGCGATCATCTCCTGCACGCGCGCGCGGCTGATGGCTTCGAGCCGCGCCGCCAGGAACTGGTCCAGCCGTTTTCCCGCGTCTTCGGCCGCGACAGAAATGAGAAAGGGAAATGCTTCCGGCATTTGGTGGAGGATACTACAGGCCGTCTTGGGAGATGGCCCGAAAGATCCGGTTTACGGCAGCAATCCAAATGGCTTAAGCTGGCCGTTCATGTCTGGACGCGTCCGTCTTTTCGCATTGTTTCTGTGCGCCGTTGCGGCCTTAACGCTGGCGAAGCTGCCCGCTTCGCACCACGCCGATGGCTATCAGGTGCTTCATACCTATCCGCATGATTCCCACGCATTCACGCAAGGGCTGATTTGCGTGGATGGACATCTGTATGAAAGCACGGGCATCAAGGGCGAGTCGTCGATACGGATGGTGGATTTATCGACGGGGAAGGTTCTGCAGAAATACGACTTGCCTGCGGAATACTTTGGCGAAGGGCTTACGGATTGGGAAAGCAACCTGGTTCAGTTGACGTGGAAGGAACACACCGGCTTTGTTTATGACCGCTTCAGCTTCTCGGTGCTGCGAACCTTTCATTACACGGGCGAAGGCTGGGGCCTGACTCACGATGAAACCCAGCTGATTATGAGCGATGGGACTTCTTATTTGCGCTTTCTCGATCCCAAGTCGTTTAAGGAGACACGGCGGATTCACGTTTCTGACGAAAGCGGCCGGCCAGTTGAGAAGCTGAATGAACTCGAATACCTGCACGGCGAGATCTACGCCAACATCTGGGAGAGCGACGATATTGTTCGCATCTCTCCGCAGACTGGGAAGGTCTTGGGGTGGATCGATTTGAAAGGGATCATCGACAAGCGATCTCTGGGGAACACTGATGCTGTGTTGAACGGTATTGCCTATGACTCCGCCGGGGACCGGCTCTTCGTTACGGGGAAGCTGTGGCCGAAGTTATTTGAGATTAAGGTCGTGGCGGCTGGCGGACGATAGTTCCCGTTGTCTACCGGGTCGCACCCACCGGCTGCGCCGTGACGTTCTTCGCTCCCGGGCGCAGCCACCAGATCAGGCCGCCGCCGATCACCAGGCCAATCGCAATCAATTGCGTGCCCGTCATCGCTCCGCCAAACACTGACCCGCGGCCGGGATCGTCGCGCAAGTATTCCAGGAAGAAGCGCGCTACACCATAGATAAACATAAAGGCGCCAAACACCTGGCCATCGAATTTCTTGCGCTTCAGCAGCCACATGAGGAAGAAGAAATTCGCCAGCTCGACTGCCGACTCGAACAACTGCGTGGGCTCGAGCGGCACATTCAGCGGAGTACCGGTGATCTGATTTGCCAGTGGATTGCGAAAGACCACTCCCCAGAAGTGATGCGTCTCTTTGCCGTAGCAGCAGCCCGCGGCAAAGCAGCCGATGCGGCCGATCGCGTGTCCTAGCGCGAGGCCGGGCGCAAACGCGTCACAAGTTCTCAGCGCGGGCAAATGATTCCGGCGTACGTACCACCACGCTGCCAGAAACGCGGCAATCAATCCGCCGGAAAACACTCCTCCGGCTTGCAGCGTAGCAATGCTGAAAATCTCTGATGGATGGGCGGCGTAAGTGCTCCACTCATTGATCACATAGAGCACCTTGGCGCCCACGATGCCGCAGAGCACCACGAGGATACCCAGGTTCCAGGCCTTCTCGCCGTCAATGCCGAGGCGCTCGGAGTTGCGCACGCTGATCCACAGACCGATCAGCACGCCCAGGGAAACCAGGAAGCCATACGTCGGCAGAAAAAATCGACCGAAATGAACTAGTTGGGGATACACAATATGTTGGATGCAGAAACCAGGGAATTTGTACCTGAGTCAGTGTAGCAGGGAAATTCCCTGGGCTGATGAGTTCATATGGGGGCGGCTCGCTTCAATTGGCGGACAGCCGAGGCGGCTGTCTCCACATGAGCCATTTCCAACCATGCATTTTGCCAACTCTCTTTTGTGATGCTAAAATGTATCACATGAAGAAAGCTTCGGTTCGGGACCTGCGTTATGGATTCAGGAAGATTGAACGCCTTCTGCATCAGGGAGAAGAGGTTCAGATTACTAAGCGCCGTCGGGTGATCGCGCGGCTTGTCCCTGACGGGGCGGAAACTACCCGGCAGGTCCCTGATTTTCTGGCGCGGCTGCGAACTATTTATGGCGACAAGATTCTGGCCGTCAGTGGAGCTGACCTGATCGCCTCCGATCGGAGCCGCTATTGAAGGCCTACGCCGATGCCAGCTTTGTTGTGTCGCTCTACAGCCCGGATGCTAACTCGGGGAGTGCCGCGCACATGATGCAAGCTTCCTCTGGGGAACGCTTTCTGACTACATTAGGAGAATTGGAAGTGGTCAATGCGATGGGATTGAGAGTTTTTCGCAAGGAGGTTTCGCCGGGGCAAGCCCAGTCCTCATTGCTCGAGTTCGAAAGAGACTTGCACGACGGGGTTTTCCTTCTCCGCGAGTTAACCGATCCCATTCTAGAGCGGGCGCGGCGACTATCCCGGCAAACCACGGCCAAACTGGGTACACGCACCGCGGACCTACTGCACGTGGCCGCCGCGATCGAACTGGGGGCGGATTCCCTCTACACCTTTGACCTCCACCAGCGGAAGCTTGCGCAAATTCTTCGCCTCAAGCTGAATTAGATCACCCCTCCTCGAAGCTTCCTCCCCCGCCCATTCCAATTCTCGACCTTTCTCGAATGGGACAGTACCGAAATTCCCGACTTCTACTTGACTTCCCGCGAAAACCTTGTCATAACTATTCGGTCCTACCCGGACCGGTTTGGGGGTGTGTCTGTTTGGCGGAAATTCGACTGCAAGAGGGGGAATCCCTCGAGAATGCACTGCGCCGCTTCAAGCGCAAGGTGCAGCAGGAAGACATTATCAAAGAGGTCAAGCGCCACTCCTTTTACCTGAAACCCGGTGAAAAGAAGCGTGTAAAGGCCGCGCTGGCCCGAAAACGCGCTCGCAAAAAAGTACGCAAGGAGCAAGACTGAAGCACTGAGAGGCATTAAAGGGTCGCCCCGTCCCGGGGTGACCCTGCTCCATCCGGACCCCTACCGGAGAGAGTTGCGACAAGGGATTGATCAAAGTATTCACACTTATCCGGCATTCTGTGGGAAATCGCTGTATCCACGTTTCGTCCAGAGGCGTGGCGGGCCGAGTCCAGGGGCAGTTTGAGGGGGGATGTACACAACCTGTGTTTGCTCTGCGCCACCGCCTTCCCTGCGTGTGGTGGGAGCATCACGGGCTCAAGGGAGCCATCCTCAATGGAATTTCAGGACAAGGTACTCACCTGTATCGACTGCGGGACCGACTTCGTGTTTACCGCCGGGGAACAACTGTTTTTTCACGACAAGCGCTTCAAGAACGAACCCAAACGCTGCAAGACCTGCAAGTCCAAGCGCGTGGCCATTCTCAGCGCCGCGCCTGCTCCGGTCAATGGACGCCAGCACACGCGCGTCGAAACTCGCGCCACCTGCTCGCAGTGCGGCAAGGAGACTACAGTCCCTTTCCGCCCCACGCAAGGCCGTCCCATCTTTTGCCGCGAATGCTTCATGCAGAAAAGGTCCGTCGCTTCCGCGTGATTGCAATCGGAGATACCGCGCCGCGGAGGTGCGACGCTCCAAGACGGCGTACTCTGCGCTGCGTACATATCCGCCTCGGCGAAAGACCGCACGATGCGCTACGATAGTCCGGTGCCCACCTACCACGTGGAGACCTTCGGATGCCGCGCCACCCAGGCCGACGGCGCCGCGCTTGAACGCCAGTTCGAAGCGCGCGGCCTGGCCGCAGCCTCGGCTGCACAAGCCGATTTCGTCATCTTGAATACGTGTACGGTTACGAATTCGGCGGATCAGGATGCACGGGCGGCGATCCGACGGGTGCAGCGGCAGAATCCGCTGGCGACGATTGTAGTTACCGGATGCTATGCGCAACGCGCCCCGGAGGAAATCTCTGCGCTGCCTGGGGTAACGTGCGTGGTGGGTAATTCGCACAAACATCGGCTTGCTGAAATTGTGCTTGACGAAGTTGGCCCACGGCGTGAAGGGTTCGTTGCTCTGTCCACCTTGACGCACGCCGGCCAACGGCTGTCCTTTGCCAGCGAAGGGACCAACGACCAACGACCGCTCTTCGTCTCCGACATCTTTGCCCACACCGAACTGCTGGCCGCTCCGGTGTTCGGGGGCGGATCTCATGGAAACGACCGCACCCGCCCCAACCTCAAAGTTCAGGACGGATGCGACAACCGCTGCTCCTTCTGCGTGATTCCGAGTGTGCGCGGCCACAGCCGGTCATTGCCGCTGCCGCAAATTATTCGAGAGGTGGACTCGCTGGTGGCTGCTGGCTACCGCGAAGTTGTGATTAGCGGGATTAATCTGGGGAGGTGGGGACGGGATCTGGCTTCGGGCTTCGGCAAAATCCGAGGGTCTCGTCTGTTGGAACCACCAGTGGAAAGCCGAAGCCCGAAAGCCGAAACGCGAAAGCCGCATTTCGAAGACCTCATTGGCGCAATCCTCGACCAAACTCAGCTCGAAAAGCTCCGCATCTCTTCTGTCGAGCCGATGGATTGGTCGGACGAACTCATTGCGCTGGTGGCCTCGTCGCCGCGCATCGCCAAGCACGCGCACGTGCCGCTGCAATCCGGCAGCGACGCGGTGCTGCGGCGCATGCATCGCAAGTATCGGCCCTGGCACTATCGCGAAAAGATTGAGAAGATTCGCGCCGCCGTGCCGGCCGCCGCCATTGGCGCCGACGTTATGGCCGGGTTCCCCGGCGAAACCGACGCCGAATTCGAAGCTACGCGCTGCCTCGTCGCTGGCCTGCCCTTCACTTATTTGCACGTGTTCACCTATTCCGCGCGCCCGGGAACGCCGGCCGCCGCCATGCCGAATCAAGTGCCGATACAGGTAGCGCGCCGACGGAATCGCGTCCTGCGCGATTTGGCAGCCGAGAAAAAGCTCGCTTTCATGAAGTCGTTTGTCGGAAAGCCTCTGGACGCCATCACGCTCAACGTGATGCACAGCCGACCTGACGGAGAGTTTACCGAAGCCCTCACCGACAATTATCAGAAGCTCTACCTTAGTGGCCGTCACGCCTCGAATCGCTGGATCACCGCACACATTGAGGACGTCGATGATGGAGCGCTAGTGGGCAGGCTTGCAATCCCGGATGCCCCTCAAATGCCTTGCATGGCGTAGCGCTCCAATCCCACGGTCGACTTATTCTTGTTCGAATAACCGGCCAGGAGCCCCCATTGACTCCTCCCCAGCTTACGGAGTCGGGTGTATACTTGGCGCGTTTTATTGATTGGGCCGAGCCTGGAGAATCGACTAGTCCTTCCCCGAATGTAGCAAGACGGAGGTTCGACTATGGATCAAACCAGCACTCCCAAGCGTGTCATCTACGCCTGCATTCTGGTGGTGGTGGCCACAGTTTTCTTTCTCCTGATTTACTCCGGAATGCTCAATGAGGTAGGGGAAGCATTGTTCGAGATTGCCAAGGAAATCGCAAAATTCTTCCTCGGTTAACCGCACTCCTGCGCAGACCATCCCGGGCGGCGAGGCGGCAGGGTTCAGAGATTATTGACAGAAAAGATCCGGCTACGGCCCGGGCGAGTTGGGTGTGAACCTTGGTTTGAAGGCGTGGTCACGGCTCCCTACTGCTTGACCCGGAATACTTCCCGTGAACGATCGCCTCTATAACACGCTCCGCATATCCTTGTTGGTCCTGATCTTGATTATGCTCGGGCCCTTGCTCCTGCTGGGCACTTTCGCCTCCGTCACTGGCTATCAATCTGCCCGGCCCGGCGATATTGCAGGTCTCGTCATGTCTTTGACTCTCGCCGTTTTCGTAGCCGTGGATATTTTCGTTACTGTGGCGATCGTCCGCGCCATTATTCGCGTCATTATTCGCCAATCCCGCTCGCCTCATGCGCCTCTTACTGCTGAGCCCGATCCGGCTGCAGCCGCTCACTCGGTCCGGATTCTCACGCTCGCCATTGGCGCGCAGATTTTCTTGGGCGCGCTGCATTCAATTTTCGCTTTGGCCCATTCGCGGTCCACGTTCCAGCACGTGCCACGTGATTTCGGCGCCTGGTGGTATCTCCTCGTTTCTTTCGTTCCGTCTCATCTTCCTTTCCTGCTGCTGCTCCCCTGCCTGCTCTGGAAGCCGGGCTCGCGCTCGTTCGCTTTTGCCATGGCCATTCCTTGTATCCTCACTCTCCCCAGGCTGCTCCTGGGCTTGGGCGCGAGTGGCGGACCCTTAACCGGGCTGGCCGCCGGAGCCTTGAATTTCGCGGTCCTGTTCCTGGCATGGAGGGCAACCCGGGCTGCCGGCATTCAACCGGCTCTCGATTCCATCCTGATCGCCGCCGTCAGCACCTTCTTTTATTTTTCCGTGATCCGCTTCATGCTTCCATTCGTCGCTCGCTTCCCATCGAGCTAACCAATCGGCAGGTTGCGCAACGTCGCGTTAAATCGGTACAGCGGCTGTCGCAGGTATCTTCGATGAGTACTCGACTTACCAGGAGTTAGCTGCTCATGGCGTGATTCTCATTGCGAAGGTGAACTATCGGAGTGATAGGATCAGGTTCGCGCCGGCCACGAAAGGAGATGTGCGATGAACTCAAATTCAGTCAGGACAACGTTTGCGACCATAGCTGTGATGATCGTTGCGGTTTGCGTGTTTCAAACTCGATCAGCACAATCCAGTTCCGCAAGCACGTCCGAGGCCGCTCCAAAACCACTCTTGCTGGAGAAAAACGAGGGTGAGCGGCGGATTTGGCGAGAACCTCCTCCTGGGGATTTCATGTTGAAGGTCAGCCCAAAAAACAACGGTTCTCAGCACCTGGTTATGGGAACCGAGGACATGGTTCCCGGGGACGAATTTCCAACGCACAAGCACCTCGGGCAGGACGAACTTCTGTATATCGAAAAAGGAACCGTTCACGTTCATCTGGGAGACCTGGAACGCGATCTGCACGCGGGAGGAACGGTGTTCATTCCGGCGCGTACCTTGGTAAGTGTAAAGAATGCGGGGACCGAGACCGTCAGCGTCGTGTTCGTATTTTCAGCCCCAGGATTTGAAAACTACATGCGGTGCGACTCTGTGTTGCCAAACGAGAAAGTGATACCTCTCTCCCTAGAAGAACAGAGAAGGTGCGCTCGCGAAGGGCATGTCATCTACAAAGACCTAGAAGAGAACCCCAAAAAGTGAAGGTAAAGCCGGGGGCTCGAAGGCTGGGCCCGGGCTGAATGGTTGCTCGTTTAATGGACATGCAGATTTCTGGACATTCTCCCAAAGGACGAAAAGCCTGTGGAACGGCGAATCGCCGGGCCGCGGCTGCGGGTAACGACGCATCTTTCGCTGTGACCGCGATCACATGCAGCGGTGAGCTAGGTCGCATCGGGAAATGCGAGGATGAATGGAGAATGCTTCATCCCGTTTCCGGGACGATGGCAGTCGCTATTCCGATTCAAGCGGCGGGTGGCCGCAGCTGTGATAGAATCCGGCCCGCAAATGCTGGTCAGGTAGAATTCCGCTTCAGCCATACAGTTTCCGCCGGCCCTTCGATGTGGGAGAGGCCAGCTAGTGCGATTTCATTGGTGCGCCGCTGTTTTCGGTAAGTACAAATGAGGTGCTTATGACCGTCGCAGCTAATCCTTCTTCCGCTCCATCTCCGGCCGCGAAGCCGGAAGCCGGAGGCCCGATTCCTGCCATCCTGATGGCCTTGGTTCTGGTCGCACTGATCGTGCTGGCCTGGACCGGCGCGTCGCCCTCAACGCCTTGGTCGCAGGGCTACGATCCGGTGGGGAACTGGTTGGTCTCCACAATTCTCGCCGCTCTCCCTGTAGTCGTGCTCCTGGGGACACTCGCGTTCTTCCACATGAAAGCGCACTACTCCGCCACGCTGGGCCTGGTGACGGCGTGGCTGATTGCCGTCGGCATATTCCACATGCCGGTGAAGATGGCGAGCATCACTGCCATTTACGGCGCCTGCTACGGGCTGTTTCCCATCGGCTGGATCATCCTGAATGTCATCTTTCTGTATCGCATGACGTGTGAGACCGGCCGTTTCAAGGTCATGCAGCAGAGCATGACGGGGATCACGCAGGATACGCGCCTGCAACTGCTGCTGATCGCGTTTTCCTTTGGCGCATTTTTTGAGGGTGCATCCGGGTTCGGAACGCCGGTTGCGGTGACCGCGGCGCTTCTGATCGGCCTGGGCTTCAAGCCGCTGCAGGCCTCGGGCTTGTCGCTGATTGCGAACACCGCTCCCGTGGCCTATGGCGCGCTGGGCACTCCCATCATTGCGCTGGCTGCGGTCACCGGTTTTTCTGAGGTCACGCTGGGCGCGCAGGTTGGGCGCATTCTGCCGTTTTTCTCGGTACTGGTGCCGTTCTGGCTGGTATGGGCCTACGCCGGGTACAAGGGAATGAAGGAAATCTGGCCGGCGATTGCAGTGGCCGGAGTTACGTTCGCGGTTCCGCAATTTTTGATTTCGAACCTGCACGGGCCGTGGCTGACCGACATTGGCGCGGCCATCATCTCGATGGTGTGCCTGATCCTGTTCCTCAAGGTATGGCATCCCAAAACGATTTGGGGACACGAGGGACACCAGGAAGGCGAACAGCGCGCCGCTCGCGGCCAGCACGGTTACAGCCGCGGCGAGGTGGCGCGCGCGTGGTTGCCATGGCTGGTGCTCAGTGTGTGCGTTTTCTGCTGGGGCACGATGACCGGTAAGAAGATCATGAACACTCCGGAAAAGGTGTTCCCGTCCATGAGCCACTGGTCGCCGCCCCCGAGCAAGATCACGAATCCACAGTTTCCGGTGACGGGCCTCAACAAGCTGTCGCAACGGATGCCGCCGGTTGTGGTGAAGCCTACTCCCGAGGCGGCAGTGTTCGGCCTGAACTGGGTTTCGGCGACGGGATCGGGGATTTTGTTTGCGGCGATCATCTCGGGCTTCATCATGGGCCTCTCGCTGCCCAAGATTATTGCCATGTGGTGGCAAACCATATGGCACATCCGGTTCTCGTTGATGACGATCGCGGCCATGCTGTCGATTGGCATCATGACTCGCTATTCAGGCGTGGACGCCACCATGGGCCTGGCGTTTGCGCGAACGGGACATCTGTATCCGTTCTTCGGCACCTTGCTGGGCTGGCTGGGTGTGGCGCTGACCGGTTCGGATACTTCGTCGAACGTGCTGTTCGGCAGCCTGCAGAAGATCTCGGCGCAGCAGATCGGGATTTCTCCTGTCCTCATGAGCGCAGCGAACAGTGCGGGAGGAGTCATGGGCAAGATGATCGACGCGCAGAGCATCGTGGTGGCCAGCACCGCTACCGAGTGGTATGGGCACGAAGGCGATATTTTGCGTTACGTGTTCTTCCACAGCATTGCACTCGCGGCTTTGGTGGGAATCCTGGTGACCTTGCAGGCGTATGTGTTTCCGTTCACTCGACTGGTCGTGCGGTAAGCGCGAAGGCGGAGCGGATTTGAGAGGGTTGACTAGTGTCACGCAAAGTATCGCTGTTCGTGCCTTGCTTCGTGGATCAACTGCTGCCTGAGGTGGCGGTGGACACGGTGAAGGTGCTGCGCCGGATTGGCTACGCGGTCGAGTTCCCAGAAGATCAGACTTGTTGCGGGCAGCCTGCTTTCAACACCGGGTACTGGAACGAAGCGCGGCCATGCGCGGAACATTTCGTTCGCGTTTTCAGGGATGCTGAGGTGGTGGTGTGTCCCTCTGGTTCTTGCGCGACGATGGTGCGCAACTTTTATCCAGAGTTGCTGGCTAAGAGTTCGTTGCGCGATGACGCCACCGCCCTCGCCAGCCGCACGTTTGAGTTTTCGGAATTTCTGGTGAAGGTTGCCGCGGTTACCGACGTGGGCGCCAGTTTCCCGCACAGCGTTACCTATCATGCTTCCTGCCATGGGCTGCGCGAGCTTCACTTGCGCGAGGAACCTCTGCAACTTCTGCGCGCGGTTGACGGGTTGAAGCTGGTTGAAATGATGCGTTTCGAGCAATGCTGCGGTTTTGGTGGAACTTTTGCCGCCAAGTTTTCCGATATCTCCGCCGCCATGGGGAATTCCAAGGCGGAGAATATTGCCGCGACCAGCGCCGAGTTTGTGACCGCGATCGATCCCAGTTGTTTGCTGCATGTGCAGGGAATCCTCGGAAAGCGTCAGGCGCAGACGCGCACCATTCACCTTGCCAGCATTCTTGCTCAACCGAACCAGGGACAGGAGCGGCCGTGAGCGCGACCGCGGCACAACAATTCCTTCGGGACGCCGCCGTGAAATCTGCGGACATGGCGCACCGCGAAATTATTCGGCGCGGCATGGAGAGCTATGACGCGGCGCATCTTAAAGGGCGGGCGCGAATCAACGACTGGGAAGCGGCTCGCGAAAGGTGCCAGGAGATCAAGCGGGACGCCATCAATCACCTTGATCGCTATCTGCTTCAGTTCGAAGAACAGGTGAAGGCGCGCGGTGGACATGTTTTCTGGGCCGCCAACTCGGAAGAGGCCTGCACGTATGTGAGGAATCTCGCCGTCGAGCGCGGTGTGCGAACTGTCGTGAAATCGAAATCGATGGTGACCGAAGAAATCCACCTGGGCCCGGCATTGGAGAAGGCGGGCATCAAAGTTTGGGAAACGGATTTTGGCGAGTTCATTGTGCAGTTGCGGGAAGAGGGTCCGTACCACATTGTTACGCCCTGTATGCATTTGAAGCGCGACCAGATCGCGACTTTGTTTCGCGAAAAGTTGGACCCAGGAGTGAACAGCGACGATCCCGCATATTTGATGACCGTGGCGCGCCGCATACTGCGCCAGGCTTTTTTTGAGGCCGAGATGGGCATTTCGGGTGCGAACTTTCTGGTGGCCGACGCGGGCGCGATTGCGATTTCAACCAACGAAGGCAATGGGCGTTTGTGCACCAGCATTCCGCGCATTCATGTTGTCGTCACTGGAATTGAAAAAGTCATTCCGCGGCTTGAGGATCTGGCGGTGTTGTGGCCGGTGCTGGCCACTTCCGGCACGGGGCAGGGGATTACGACCTACGGCACGCTGATTGGTGGTCCGCGGCGGCCGGACGAAGTGGACGGGCCGGAAGAATTTCACGTGGTACTGGTGGACAACGGACGGAGCCAGTTGCTGGCCGATGCCGAACAGCGCGAGGTGCTGCACTGCATTCGCTGCGGCGCGTGCCTTAATATTTGTCCGGTCTTCCGCCACGTGGGCGGCCACACTTATGGCACGACTTATCCCGGTCCGATCGGCAGCGTGCTTACGCCACATCTGAATGGGATCAAGGAGTTCAAACATCTTTCGTATGCGTCGTCGCTGTGCGGGGCTTGCAGCAGCGTTTGTCCGGTGAAAATCGATCTGCATCATCACCTGCTGCAAAACCGCCGCAACGCTACCGAGGCGGGAGCAACCAGGACGAGCGAGCGGATCATGTTCCGGGCCTGGAGCCGCGCCATGCTGCATCCACGGATTTACGCGCTGGGTGGGTGGGCTGTACGCAAGGCTCTTCGGATTGCCTACGGCTTGGGACTGGCAGGTTCGGCTCTGGACCCGATGCGGGTTTGGAACCGGCATCGCACGCCGGTTACGCTGCCTTCGAAATCCTTTCGCGCACAGTGGAGAAAAGGCCTTGGCACAAACTAGCGCACAAACTGAAAACCCAAGCCGCGAGCGGATTCTGGAACGGATTCGCCGGGGATTGCGCACCGTTGTCGCCGGGCCTGCTGCGGTGAAATCTGAGCGGGCAATCTTGGCTCCCGTCATTTTTGCGCCAATCGCGGATCCTCTTCAGAGATTTCAGCAGGAGTGCGTTGCCAACCTGATGGAATGCGTGCTCACCGCTGATTCTGCGGCGAGCGCGCAAGAGCTCGCGCAGGTTCTCCAGTCGCTGCCCGAAGGAGAAACGTTCGTGCAAGACCATCCCTCGCTGCGCCAGCTTATCGAACTGGCTGCACCGGGGCGGGCGATCCGCTGGTCCAGTCAAGGCGCGCCAGGCGAAGCGTCGCAGGCTACGGTCACGCTCGCGGATGCCCTCATTGCACAAACCGGATCGATTCTGGTGACCGCCGCATGCGGCGGACGCGGCGCCTCGGTGATCGCGCCTTGTCACATCGTATACGCCACTGTGTCACAACTCGTCCCCGATCTAGCCACAGCCCTGAGCCGTCTCGCTCAAGAAAGAAAACTCGACAGCAACTCGTTCGCCTGCGTTATCAGCGGCTCCAGCCGGACGGCTGACATTGAGAAGATTTTGGTGCAGGGCGCGCATGGGCCGCGGCGATTAGTCGTCATCGTAGAGAGCAGAAGCTAGCGCGCAGGAAAACAAATCGATAAAACCAACTCCAGGAGCCTTAACGCTGTGCTGGAAGCATTGCTCCACCCATAACCGCGGCTGTGCTGCTCGAGGAATATTCTCCTATTGTTCGCCAGCGTTGGTTTGTTGGGCCAAAGCAGTTGCTCCCAGCTACAGGGTTTATTGGAGTCTGCAAACGCCTGCGGGGCAAGGCTTTCGGTTCTTTGCAAAAGTTGCGCGCAAAAATAAACCTCCCGCACTCCAAGGTGCATCTCAGGTGAGCGCTATTCTTCGTGGATTTAGGAGCACCCTCGTGACCTGTGGTGCCGGGCGGGGGCGCGATATACACGGACGATGCGCTTCGATGCCAAATGCGCCCTGTTGTTGCTTCTGTGTGTTAGCGGCATTCCGGCAGCATCGGCACAACAGAGGCATAAGGGACCGGATGGGCCTTACCGGGCCACCCGCGACGTTCAAGACCAAGGGCTGACTCTGGATGATGGGTTGGCGATTCTCAACGCCGCGCTCGATTCCCGTCATCACAAGGGATTCTCTTCCGATTGCTCTCATTTCGTGCACGGCCTGTATCAGCGAGCGGGGTTCCCCTACGAATACGCGTCCTCGTTGGATTTATACGAGGGCATCGACGAGTTTCGGCGAGTGGTAAATCCTCAGGCCGGCGACTTGGCCGTCTGGCGCGGACATGCTGGGATCGTAGTCAATCCAGGACAACACTCTTTTTTCAGTTTGCTGCGTTCGGGCCCGGGAGTCGATTCGTACGATTCGCGATATTGGAAGAGGCGGGGACATCCTCGTTTTTTTCGTTATGTGAAAAGAGCACCAGGTGACGCGCTGTCTGGTTCGCTACAAACAGCGAGCTTGAGTCCTGCCGTTGCGGAGCCTGTATCGGATGATTCAGAAGAACCCTTGGGCGAATCCCGAACCTCCTGGCTCGCGACCAATAGTAGAGTTGTGAGCCCAGGTATGTCCCGCGTTCCGGTGGTGCATTCCATTCATCCCCAGCCGGATCAGGTCAGCGCAGCCTTCCTGCAAGCGTGTAGGGAATCAGAAGAGAACCTGCGCGGGCGGGACCTATTCAGGTCGGCTCAGCCGGTGATTGTGTTCGACCACTTCACGGTGAACAAGGTGCACATCACTGGCAACGAGGGCTGGGCCGAAGTTCAAATCGATGAAGTGTATTTTCTGGTGGACGGTAAGGCGGAGGCGCGCAAGGGGCTGGAGCGGCAACGCTGGCCTCTGACCCGCCGCGACAAAACCAGCTGGGAGTTGACGGCTCCGCAGGGCGCGATCTACGTGCCTCAGCACATCGCGGTGCGCGTTCTGTCCCACCAACTGGCGCAACTCACCGAGGAACATCCCGAGGCCCGGCCGCAGCAGAAAGCTGAGTTGGCGCGAGTTCTGGATTCGCTGCTGCGGGAATAGCCGCGTTTTCGAATTAAGCAAGTCGGCTTTTCTTCGTTCCTCTCCGCGCCGCGGCAAGCCTCGCAATGGCATTCTCGGCGGCCGCGCCGCCATCTCAGGAACAAGCAGACTCCCGGCGTATAATCGCCCTCGTCTATGGCACTGACCCCCGGCACGAAACTCGGTCCCTACGAGATTGCTGGTCTCCTCGGCGTGGGAGGCATGGGAGAGGTGTACCGGGCTAAAGACACAAGGCTACAGCGTATGGTAGCCATCAAGATTTTGCCCGCTCGTTCGTCTTCCGACCCAGAGGCGCATGCGCGCTTCCAGCAAGAAGCGGAGTCTATATCGAGGCTGCAACATCCCAACATCTGTGTGGTTCACGACATCGGTTCTCAGGACGGCGTTGACTTCATGGTCATGGAGTTCATAGCCGGGCAGACCCTGGATAAACTGATTCCTCCCGGAGGCATGGCGACCCATTTAGCTTTGAAGTATGCCATCCAGGTTGCCGAGGCCCTCTCTTGCGCGCACGCCGCGGGCATCATTCACCGCGACCTGAAGCCCTCGAACCTCATGGTAGACGAGAGTGGCGTGGTCAAAGTGCTGGACTTTGGCCTAGCCAAACTTGCCGGCCCAGCGGCGGCAATGGACGCAACCAAAACCATGGCGACGATTCCGGGAACGGTCGTGGGCACCGTGGCCTACATGTCGCCGGAACAGGCGGAAGGAAAACCGGTCGACGCGCGCAGTGACATCTTTTCCTTCGGTTCGGTCCTCTACGAGATGCTGGCGGCCAAAAGAGCTTTTGAAGGCCCATCCGCAGTGGGGTTGCTGGCGGCGGTCGTGCGTGACGATCCGATGCCGCTCGCAGAAGTCAGGCGCGATGTTCCGACTGAGGTACGCCGCGCCGTCGTCCGTTGCATGAAGAAGGACCGTGAGGAACGGTATGCCACCGGCGCGGAGCTGTGCCGGGAATTGAAAAGCTGCCGCGATATCCTCTTCCCTGAGTCAGGATCGACGCTGACACTGGCGAGGGCGGTCAGGGAAGCAAAACGGCCCTTGGTTTTGGTTCCGCTGGTGCTGGTGATTGTTGCCATGGCGACAGGAATTGCCTTGCTGGTCAAGCGTACTCGCGATGTACGCTGGGCGCGAGACGTAGCTTTGCCCGAGATCTCGCGCCAGGCCGAGCAAGGACCCTTTGGCGAATTTGGCGAAGCCTTCAGGCTGGCGGTCAAGGCTGAGAAGGCCATTTCCGATAATCCCGCTCTGGCTCAGTTGTGGCCGGTCATTTCGTATCAAACTTCTGTCGAAACCACCCCAGCTGGCGCCGAAGTGTACCGCAGGACGTACGGCGACGAGAGTGCGCCGTGGGAACTGGTTGGCCACACGCCGTTCAAAAACGTCCGACAGCCGCGCGGCAACTTTGTGTGGAAGTTCGAGAAGCCGGGATTCGGCACGGTTTTGCGGACCACGGCTGCACTGTTTGGCCGGTATCCACCGCCGACGGGCCAGCCTGTCGCGGCAAAAGTCACTCTCGATGAATCCGGGAAGATTCCTTCCGGCATGGTGCGGGTTTCGACGGAAAGATTTTCCAAGACGCTGTTTATCCCGGGTTACGAGGGTCTGCCAGAGTTAGCTCTGAAGGATTATTGGATCGACCAATATGAGGTCACGAATCGGCAGTTCAAGGCCTTCGTCGATCAAGGAGGATACCAGAAGCGTGAGTACTGGAAAGTCGATTTTCGGCGAGATGGAAGACAGCTTTCGTGGGACGAAGCCATGGCAATGTTTCGTGATGCCGCGGGCCGGGCCGGGCCGAAGGACTGGGTCCAGGCCGAGTATCCCAAGGGGCAGGATGACTTCCCCGTGACGGGCATTAGTTGGTACGAAGCCGCGGCCTACGCCGAGTTCGCGGGCAAGAGCCTGCCTACCATCTACCACTGGAACCGGGCCGCGGGCCCGTTCTCGGCGGCGGCTATCGTGCCCTTGAGCAATTTCAGCGGTGCCGGGGTCTGGCCAGTCGGGAATAAGCGGGCCATGAGTCCCTGGGGCAATTACGACATGGCCGGCAATGTCAAAGAATGGGTCTGGAACGAAGCCGATGCCGGTAGACGCTACGTGCTCGGCGGAGGCTGGGACGAGCCCGCTTACATGTTCGTCGATCCGGATGCGCAGTCGCCGTTTCTGCGTGCAGCCGACATTGGGTTTCGTTGCGTGAAGTACGTTGAGCCAGATGACTCTTTCCCGATTGCATCCGCGCCCATTGCTACGCCCCGACATGACCTGAGCAAGCTAAAACCCATCTCCGATGAATTGTTCCGCGCCCATCGCGGAGCGTACTCCTATGACAAAGTGCCGCTCGACGCCACCGTTGAGCCTTTTGGCAAGGAGGAGGAGGATTGGAGGACTGAGAGGATCACCTACACGGCTGCCTACGGGCACGAGCAGGCCATTGCTTACCTGTTTCTTCCCAAGAAGGGTAAGCCACCCTTCCAGACGGTTGTCTTCTTTCCTGGATCGAACGCGCTTCTGTTGCGAACCTTCTCGGTTTACCCGACGGCGGCATTGGATGGCATTCTCCGGAGTGGACGCGCGGTGCTCTATCCCGTGTACAAGGGAACGTACGAACGCGGAGACGGCATGGAGTCTGATGTAGCCAATACCACGAGCACCTGGCGAGACCACGTCGTCATGTGGGTAAAAGACGCTTCGCGGGCGATCGACTATGCCGAAACACGTCCCGACCTTGACCACGAGAAGCTGGCCTACTATGGGTACAGTTGGGGCGCTGCCATGGGTGCGATTGTGCCCGCCGTCGAGCCAAGGCTCAAGGTTTGCGTGCTTGCTCTGGGCGGGTTCGAGTTCGAGCACTCGCTTCCCGAAGTCGATACCTTTAACTTTGTCTCCCGGGTCAAGCAGCCAGTCTTGATGCTGAATGGACGCTACGACTTTTTCTTTCCTGTGGAATCGACCCAGGAACCGTTCTTCCGGATGCTGGGTACTAAGAAGGACCAAAAGAAACATTTGCTCTATGACACCGGTCACAATATCCCGCGTAACGAACTTATTAAGGAAACGTTGAACTGGCTCGACCGGTATCTGGGGCCAGTGAACTAGAGTTAGCTCGGGATTCCCCATGTTATAATCTTTTATTCCCAGTCGCTTAGCGCGCGGAGGACCGTATCGACAAACGTTTTATCCGAACCAATGACCGCATTCGAGCCCGCGAAATTCGCGTGATTGACGATGAGGGTGGGCAGATTGGCATCATGCCTCCCTACGAAGCGCTCAAGTTGGCCCGCAGCAAGAACCTGGATCTGGTCGAGATTTCGCCCACCGCGCAACCTCCCGTGTGCCGCATCATGGACTACGGGAAATATCTCTACCAGCAGGAAAAGAAAGAGCGCGAGGCCAAGAGGCATCAGAAGACGATTACCGTAAAAGAGGTCAAGTTCCGCATTAATGTGGACGACCACGATTACGAGACGAAGAAGAATCACGTGCTCCGCTTCCTCGATGGAGGCGACAAAGTAAAGGCCACGATTTTTTTCCGCGGCCGTGAAATGACCCGTACGGGTTTGGGCCGGCAGATACTGGAACGGCTGATCAAGGACGTGGAAACACAGAGCATTGTGGAGTTCCGGCCGCGGCAGGAAGGCAACACTCTGCACGCGATTCTGGCGCCAAAGAAGACGGCGGCTGAGCGCGAGAAGGAAAGAGAACGGGAAGCCAAGCAGAAAGCGAAGGCGGAGAGAAAGCTGGCGCAGGAAAAAGAAAAGCCGGCGCCTGAGAAAGCGATGCCGGAGAAGCTGGCACCGGAGAGCGAGAAGCAGCCGGCGTCGGCCTCAGCCGCGGCGGCGACGAATCCAGCTTCGCAGGCTTAGCGGTTCGCCTGCTCATCTGTCATGAAGACGATCCGCAGTGCGGCGGTCTGCACTGAGATGGCGCAAGTCACGCTCACGATTCCAGAGCAATCGAAAGTAGCAGTTGAATACGCACAACTGACGGCTGGCAACTGGCGGCTGGCAGCTGATACCGAGGAAATATGCCGAAACTAAAAACGCACAAGGGCGCGGCCAAGCGCTTCAAGAAAACCGCCACCGGCAAGGTGAAACGGGGACATTCGCACTTGCGCCACATTCTGACGTCGAAGGACAAGAAACGCAAACGCAAGCTGGGCAAAGGTACGCTGGTCAGCGACGGCGATCTCCGCAAAGTGTTGCGGATGATTCCGTATCAATAGAAGAATTGTCGATCGCGTGATCGGGCGATTTCGCGATTGAAAATCGCGAGAAATACTTTTGAGGTTTTCAATCGCCCAATGGCTCAATCGCCCAATCGACAATGATGTCGGGCGCGTGAAGAGGTCAGAGACCGCCGCAACGGCGGATCATCCTTACCTCCAGCCGCCAGTACAGAGAAAGCAAAAAGGAGAAAACCATGCCACGTGTAAAACGCGGAACCAAACGCCGCGCCAAACGCAAGAAGATATTAGACCGCGCCAGCGGATACTTCCTCACTAAATCAAAGCTCTACCGCTCCGCCAAAGAGGCGGTGGAGCGCGGCCTCAAGTTCAGCTTTTCTGGACGCAAGCAGCGGAAGCGCCAGTACCGGTCATTGTGGATCGTGCGGATCGGTGCGGCTTCCAAGCTGAACGGGTTGAGCTATAACCAGTTCATCCATGGATTGAAGAAGGCTGGCGTGGAATTGGACCGCAAGATTCTGGCGGATCTGGCGGTGAAGGACGCGGCGGCGTTTGCCAGTCTGGCGCAGCAGGCGAAAGCGGCGCTGGCGTAGGAGCGCACTCAGATTCAGTACTCAGCATTCAGCACCCAGCATTTAGCACTCAGCATTCAGTCTCATCAGTTGTCATTTCGAGCCGCTCGCAGCCGCGCAACGCGCGGAGAGAGCGAGCGAGGAATCTGCTTTTCTGCTCGTGGCAAGGAACAGCAGATTCCTCGCCGCTGGCGCGGTTCGGAATGACAAATCCGTTTCGCGTGCCAAGTAGGCGATGACCTATACCGTTCCCAAACTGACGGACTATTCGGCGGAGGAGGTGGGGCGCGCTACGCTAGAGCTTTTCTCCGCCTTGAGCTACGAAGCCTCGTCCGTAAAGAACGTTGCCGAGCTCAAAACGTTCCGCGACAGATGGATGGGGCGGAAGAACGGAATTCTGGCCCAGATCAATGAGACTTGGCTGAAGCGCGCTCCGAAAGAGGCAAAGCGTGAGGCTGGTCAGCAGCTGAACGCGATTAGGGAGCGGATCGAGCAGCTCGTAAAGGCCATTAAGGCCCGAGGGTTCGCCCCCGCGGTTGGCTTTCAGCCGAGTGAGGACTACTGGTTCAATCCTAGAGTTCCGGACCCGGTTCAGTTCGGACGCATCTACCTACCTGATGCGGGAGTTGTTCCAGAAGCGGACGAACGGGTCCGAAGGGAGCGCGTCGAACATTTCTCTTCCGGGTGTGCGGCGACCCATTGGCGCGGAACATCCCGTTATCAAGACGACGAACGAGATAGTTCGCGTCTTTCAAAAGCTTGGCTACTCCGTGGCTGACGGGCCTGTCGTCGAGACTGACTATTACAACTTCGAATCTCTGAATTTTCCGTTGAATCATCCGGCGCGCGATACGCAGGATACTTTGTTCATTGCCGGGCAGCAGGGCAAGCCGCAGCGCGAACGGCTGCTGCTGCGGACGCATACGTCCCCGGTGCAGATTCGCACGATGGAGAAGATGCGGCCGCCCATTCGCATCGTGATTCCGGGGGTCGTGCATCGCAACGATCCGCCGGATGCCAGTCATTCGCCGATGTTTCATCAGATCGAAGGGCTGGCGGTCGATACGAACATCACGTTCGGCGATTTGAAGGGGACACTCGATCATGCCATGAAGGAATTCTTCGGATCGGGCGTGAAGACCAGCTTTCGTCCGTCGTTTTTTCCTTTCACCGAACCCAGCGCGGAGATGTTTGTTTCTTGCTTCATTTGCGGCGGAAGCGGGAAGCGCGGAGCTGATCCGTGCCGTCCGTGCAAGCAGACCGGGTGGATTGAGATTCTCGGGTGCGGCATGGTTGATCCCAATGTGTTTGAGTTCGTGAAGGACAATGGGTATGACCCGAAGAAAGTTTCGGGATTTGCCTTTGGAATGGGATCCGACCGGATCGCTTTGTTGAAGTATGGAGTGGATGATTTGCAGTTGTTCTTTCAAGGGGATGTTCGGTTCTTGCAGCAGTTTGCGTAGCCGTCGTCGGTCGTTCGTCGTTGGTCGTTGGTCGTTGGCCAAGAGCTGCGAGATCGTCGTGAGAATTCCTCGATGGGCCGGTTTTGGCAGTGAGTTGCAAGGGGTCCTTCGGCGCAAAGAACGCGCCTCAGGATGACAGAGCTTTTTTGCTGCATAGAGCCGGCGGGACGCCGGCGCTACCATGAAAATTTCTCCACAATGGATTCGTGACTTTGTTGATCTCACCGTCGATGACCGGCGGCTGGCTGAGGACTTGACCGCCGTCGGAATTGCCGTGGAGGGGATCAGCGGGTCGGGCGTCGATGCCATCTTCGAGATGGAGATTGGGACGAACCGTCCGGACGCGATGAATCATTACGGAGTCGCGCGCGAAGCGGCGGCGATTTATGACGTACCTCTGAAGCAGTTCTCAGTTCCCAGTTCTCAGTTCTCAGTTAAACCCTCGAACAGCGTGCCCTTCCCGATTACCGTCGAAGAGCCGCAGCTTTGTCCTCGATTCTCTGCGCGCGTTATACGCGGAACTACGGTCAAGGCCTCGCCCAAGAAAATCGCGCATCGTTTGCAACTGCTTGACCAACGTCCTATCAGCAACGCCGTCGATGCCACCAACTATGTTTTGTGGGAGATGGGCAAGCCGACGCATGTTTTTGACATGGACCTGCTAGAAGGCGGCAATCTCATTATTCGCAAGGCTAAGAAAGGCGAGAAGCTGAAGACGCTTGATGGCGTGGAGCGCACGCTTACCTCCGACGATTTGGTGGTGGCTGATGCCAAGCGCCCCGTGGGTCTTGCCGGGGTGATGGGTGGCTACGACACAATGATCACCGACAAGACTCGGAACATTTTGATCGAGTCGGCCTGGTGGGATCCGGTGACCGTGCGCAAAAGTTCGCGACGGCACGGGTTGCACACAGACGCTTCGCACCGGTTCGAGCGCGGAGCGGATTTTGAATCGACCGTTTTGTCTTGCGATCTGGTGGCGGCGCTGATACTGGAGTCGGGCGGCGGAGAAATGGTCGGCGATGTGGTCGATGTGGTGTCGCGGCAGATCGATCTGGCGCCGGTAGTGCTGCGGGCTTCCGAGGTGCGGCGCATTCTGGGCGGGAAGCTGGAGGCGGGCGAGATTTTCCGCATCCTGAAGAGGCTTGGGTTCACACTGATTCCTGAAGGACAGGGGGACGCGCAGTTTCGCGTACAGATTCCCAGCTGGCGACTCGACGTGGAGCGCGAGATTGATTTGATCGAAGAGATCGCGCGGCTGCATGGTTACGACAAGTTCGAGAATACTCTGCCTGCTTTCAGCGGCGCGGTGGTGGACCTGCCGCATGCGGCGGTGGACGCCACTTTGCGGACGCGGGCTTTGGCGCTGGGATACAACGAGGCGGTGTCACTGACCTTCATTTCGCATGCGGACGCGGAGAAGTTTTCTTCCGCATCCGTGCTGGAGCTGGAAAATCCGCTGAGCGAGGAAGCGAGCGTGATGCGGACTTCGATGGCTCCGGGCATGCTGGATATGCTGGCCTGGAATCTTAATCGTGATTCGGAAAACGTACGGCTGTTTGAGATGGGGCGTGTTTATGAAATGCAAGGCGGCGAGCGGGTTGAGCCGGCGCGCGCCTGCCTGGGCGCGACACTGGCTGCGGTGAAGAGTTCGCTGCCGCTGGGCGGAGTGCTGGACGTCAGCAAGGGCGAACATGCTGCAGCGGCGGAGGCGTTTCGTTCGTTTAAGGGAGATGTCGAGAACCTGCTGGCGGCGATTGCGTGTCGTGATTTGAGTTTTGATCGGGAGACGGCGGAGTATTTTCATCAGGGACGATCGGCGCGGGCTTTGATGGATGGGGCAGTCGTGGCGCAGTTCGGGCAGATCGCCGAGAACGTGAAGGTGGAGCGGAAGTTGCGGCAGGATGTTTTTCTGGCAGAGATCGATCTGGAGCGGCTGCGTGCGATTGGATTGCGGACGGTTCGCTTTGCTCCGTTAGGAAAATATCCTGCGGTGGAGCGGGATTTCTCGTTTGTGTTTGGCGACGACGTTGAGTTCGAGGCGATGCGGCGTGCGGTGATGGGGCTGGACATTGCCGAGCTTCGTGAATTCAAGCCCGCCGAGATTTTTCGCGGCGGATCGATCGGTGCGGGGAAGTATTCGATTTTGCTGCGGGTGAAGTTGCAGTCGGACGACGCAACTTTGCGCGATGAGCAGATTGCGGCATGGTCTGCTCAGATCGTTGCGGCGTTGCAGGGTTTGGGAGGAGTGCAGCGGGCTTAGGGCAATTGCTGATTTATGATTGCTGATTGTTGATCTTTGATTGAACGACCTTCGTTGGAAAGGAAAGACCTTTAACACAGAGGACACAGGGGAAGACAGGGTAGAGCGCGGTGCGGCGCGAGCTTCCATGATTCCCCATCAATCATCGATCAACAATCATCAATCAACAATTTCTTTCCTGTGCTAATCTGCCGCTATGGCGGACGTAATTTCTTCTCTAACCAACCAAACCAAGCATTTTCTCAGCGACAAGGTTTCGCAGTTTACCGAGTCGGTGATCCGGGAGATGACCCGGCAGGCGGCGCTTTATGGGGCGGTGAATCTGGCGCAGGGGTTTCCGGATTTTGCGGCGCCGGCGGAGATCAAGCAAGCGGCGCGGGCCGCGATTGATGGCGACGTGAATCAGTATGCCATCACCTGGGGCGCGAAGAATCTGCGCGACGCGATTTCCCGGCAGATGGGCCTGTGGCAAGGGATTACGGTTGATCCCGAAAAAGAAATTACGGTCTGTTGCGGGTCCACAGAGGCGATGATTTCCACTTTGCTGGCGGTATGCAATGCCGGCGATGAGGTGGTGATCTTCGAGCCGTTTTATGAAAACTACGGCCCGGATTCTGTGCTCAGCGGGGCGCGGCCGCGGTTTGTGAAGCTGAGGCCGCCAGTGAGCGACCATGGCGAGTGGACTTTCGATGAGAAAGAATTGCGCGCGGCGTTCCACAATCACACCAAGGCGGTCGTACTTAATAACCCCAATAACCCAACGGGAAAGGTTTTCACGCGGGCGGAACTGGAGTTGATTCGCGATCTGTGCGTGGAGTTCGATGTGCTCGCGATCACCGACGAGATTTACGAACACATTCTGTATGACGGCACCGAGCATATTTCGATGGCGTCGCTTGAGGGGATGCGGGAGCGGACAGTGACGATCAACGGAATGTCGAAGACCTATAGCGTTACGGGATGGCGCGTGGGATGGGCGGTTGCGCCGGAGAAAATTACGAATGCGATCCGCAAGGTGCATGATTTTTTGACGGTGGGAGCGCCGGCGCCGCTGCAGGAGGCGGGCGCAGCGGCGTTGAGTCTGCCGGCGGAATATTACGCGAAGCTGGCGGAGGGATATCGCGTGCGGCGCGATCATTTGATTCCATCGCTGGAGGCGGCAGGGTTTCGCTGTTTTCGTCCGCGGGGCGCTTATTACGTGATGACGGATATTTCTACGTTTGGATTTGACGACGATGTTTCGTTTACCAAGTATTTGGTCAAAGACATTGGCGTCGCTGCGGTGCCGGGTTCGAGTTTTTATCGGGATGCGCGCGATGGAGCGCAGCAGGTGCGGTTCGCGTTCTGCAAAAAGCTGGAGACATTGGATGCGGCGGCGGAGAGGCTGGGGAAGTTGCGGGGGGCGGGCTAAGGGTCTGTAGCGAAAACTCCCAGATGTGCGGATACAGATTACAGAGGCCAGCGATCCTTCGACGCGGCCACGTGAGCACCAACGGGCCATACTTGATCCACAGGGTGGTGGAGTATACTGCGAGAAAGTTCTGAAATTTTTTCGGGGAAAGTGTGATCATGGCGTTGGACGCGGTGGAACAGGTAACGGAGCAGGTTCCGGCGGACGATTTTCAGGCGCTGGAAGAGAAAATTTACCGCACTATCGAGATGTACAAAGCGGCGCGGCAGGCCCAGGCTGCAGCGGAACGCGATGCCCAGCGCGTGCGCGAGCAACTGGAAGAGCGCGAGGAGCAGTTGGTGCTGTTGAAGCGCGAGGCGGTGCAGTTGCGCAAGGAGCGCGAGGAGATTCGCGGGCGCGTGGAAAAGATGCTGGAGCAGATCGATTCGATTGCGGAGGAGCGGGCGAGCTAAGAAAATCGGGCGATTGAGCGATTGTGAGATTTGGCGATTGCTTTTCAATCGCAAAATCGCAAATCGCCAAATCACTCAATGGTGAATTCTTATGGCTACGGCGGCTAAAGATTCCACGATGAAGGACGCGCAGAATGGCAGTGTGCGGGTGGAGATTTTTGATCAGGCATACAACCTGCGCGGTTCGGATCCGGAATATATTTTAAAGCTGGCGGAGTATGTAGACGCAAAGATGCGCGCTGTGGCCGAGGCTACGAACACCATTGATACGGTGCGGCTGGCGGTGCTGGCGGCGCTGAATATCGCCGATGAGTATCACCTTTTGAAGCGGAAACAGGAGAGCGGGGCAACCGACTACCAGAAACGCGCGCATCTATTAGCAGATGCGCTCGATGAAGTGCTGGGTGAGAACCGCAAGGCGGGATAGCCTGGGACGGGCCTCGATACATTTTTTTCTTTTCCTGGCGCTGGCGGCCGGCGCTCTCTCACAAGAAACAACTTTCCATACTCAATCGAATGTGGTGATGATTCCCGCGCTGGTGAAGAGCGCGAAGGGCGAGATTGTGTATGGGCTCGGGGCAAAGGATTTTGTCGTCGAGGATGATGGGGCGGAGCAGGTGGTGCGGCTGGATGAGGCGGCGGAAGGGGCGCAGGTTTCGCTGGTGGTTGCGATTCAGCGCGGACGCCGGGCGAATTACGAGTTTCCGCGGATTCGCGGATTGAGCGCGATGTTGAATCCGATGCTTGACGCTGGACAGAGCAGGGTGGCGATTGTGGAGTTCGACAGCCAGGTGCGGTTGGTTCAGGATTTCAGCAGCGATTCCGAAAGGATTGCGGGGAACCTGAAGGGACTGCAAGCCGGGGATGAGGGAGCGGCAATTCTGGATGCGCTGGATTATTCAGTGAAGCTGCTGGAGAAGGCTCCAAGGGAGCGGCAGCGGGTGTTGTTGCTGATCAGCGAGACACGCGACCACGGCAGCCACGAGGCGAAGGTGAACGACGTAGTGGCCGAGATCGGGCAGAGCAACACGGCCGTCTATGCGCTAGCTTTTTCGCCATCGCGGTCGAATGTGCTGGATACGGTGCGCGGCAACAATCTCGACGAGATGAATCCCGGGCCCGATTTGCTGGCGCCTCTGCTGATGGCTGCTGCGGCGATGAAGAAAAACATGCCCAGGACTGTAGCTTCCATGACCGGAGGCGAGTATGAGCTGTTTGCAACCAGAAAGAATTTTGACGCACGCATGATCGATTTCACCAATCATGTGCATAGCCGTTATTTGTTGAGCATTGAGCCGAAGAGTCCGCATGCGGGGTTGCATCGGATTCGAGTGCGGTTGAGGGATCCGGGAGGCAGGCTGGTGCTGGCTCGGAGCAGTTATTGGGCGGTGGGGACGGAGAAGTAGAGATTCGTTTTGGGAACGACCGGCCGCAGGACATGCGCCTCGCTGCGCTCGGCTGGACGGCTGAGGTGGCCGTCCCCACAAAGCATTTCAGGGCGGCTGGTTGGAATTGCAAGCCGAGACTTCGTTTACTTGATTACTTTGGTTGCAAGTGTTCTGCCAACTATTTGCGCGTTCCCTATTGCTAATCTACGGGCAGTTCTCCTAGCATCACAAATGAAAGCCGGCCTGCGGGGTTGGTGATGGCGGTAACCGATTTTTGAACCAATGCTGAATGAACGGGGACTCGACTCGAACTAGGATCCGGTGTGCGACGCTCCGCCATGCGGAGATGCCTAAAGGGTCTCGGCGGGTTCCCAACGTCTACCTGACGGTTCATTCTCGGCCCGTCACACGGCACAGTGGGTCGGCTTGATTTTCCCGCAGTATCCCCTTCCGTCCAATGTAGGTCTTAGGCGCTATCGGCAACCCCTCCGCGAACCCGGTCATCTTAACCGCCGCTCGCAGGAGTGGCCCTATGTCGCGCTACAGCGTTCGTTTGTTTATGCTGGTCTGCCTTGCACTTTTTGTTTTCGGCAATCCTGCCACATTTGCTCTTACCGGAAATGTCGCTTTGGGCCTTGCGGAAGGCCACACCCGCGCGGCTCTGGTTCGGTCTGACGGAAGTTCGGCGGGCGTACAAGTCCTGTACGTAAACCAGGGGACGACACTCTATACCTACGATATTGATCCGCAAACGCTCACGGCGACCCAGGTTGGAACTTTAGCGTTGAGCGGGATGAACTTTTTCTATGGCCTGATACCTGGGCCGAACGATCACTTCATATACGTGGTAGGTAACGATGCTCAACTCGCTTTTCATATTTGGGTGTATGCGACAGACTCATCCGGCGCTCCGCAAGCGGCAGCGGTTCAGGACTTGACGGTGAGTGTGTACGGGCTACCGGTAATCGACGCTACAGGGAACTTCTTTTACGCAGTCATCGCCGTGCCTGGAGCCCAGCCTTTCACGGAGGTCTTTTCCCTTGAGCGGCATCTGATCGACCCGGAAACGGGAAGGCTCAGCCAGGCTCAAGCTGAAGTAAGCTACACACTTTCGTTTGCTGACACGGAATACTGCGTTCTGGTCCTCGACAGCTTTGATGCCGTCACCATGAACCTGTACACCGACATAAATTGCAGCGGAAGCTACGGAGCGGATGCGGCCATCTATTCCCAATATGCAGTGAACTCGCAAACTGGCGCGCTCGGACCAGGCGTCCAAATCTACCTTTGGCAAAACTCCAATGGAGGCGCTCAGAACGTTCAATTCCTGGGCAATCTGATGTTCGATTTCGTTATTCCGAATAACTACCAGCGGAATGTGGATATGGTGAATATCTATCCGATTGCCCCGAACATTAATACGAAGGACACGCTCGTGCATTGCGCGCAAGCCATGCTGCAATCGTGCGGAAGCGCCACTGGGATTGCGCATCCCTCGGGCCAGTACGTCTTTATGTGGACCGCGCCCGACTTAACCGAAATCGACAAAGTCGAGTTGCAGGAGCAGAAGATTGTCGACACGGGAAACTCTATTCCCTACATGATGAACCAATTCAGCCCGGACGGAACTTTGGTGTACGGGCTCACCGCTCCGAGCTATTACGATGTCGAAATTTACGGCTTCGATATCGAGACTGGAGCAGTGACCGCGGGGACGCCAATCTACCTGGCGCCGGGATCGTACCCCAATATTTATCCAGCACAGCGTTTCTGAAGTAGACCGGGAAACCTGCCCACAGGATCCCGCCTTACCAGGCGGCGTATCAGCTCCGCATTACGTCCTGCAAGCTTCCGATCTAGAAAATGAATTTTAGTCCCAACTGAATTTGCCTCGGGGCGAAGGCGGCGTTGGGTCGAAGAAAATTCTGCGGCTGCTGGTAGTAGGCGGGGGCGGGAACTCCGTTGACGTTCACGGTGTACTGCACGAAGGTGGTGGCCTCGGCGGTTAAACCGTCTGACGTAATCTCGACGCGCTGATTGTCGTGGTTGAACAGGTTGAAAGAGTCGGCGGTGAACTCCAGGCGATAGCGCTGGCCGACATGAATCTTGCGGACCAGGCGCAGGTCCGCGGAGGCGTAATCGGGCCCGGTAAAGGCGTTGCGGCTGTAGCCGGGCAGCCGGTCGTTGTCGTAGTTGCCGTCCTGGTTAGGGTCGCCCGTTACCGTGGCGTTGACCGGGCGCCCGCTGCCAGCGGCGACGATGCTGGAAATCTTCCAGTCATTCAAGATTCGGCCGAGGAGTTGATGTTCGCGGTGGAACGGCCGAGGCTCGACCGAGAATGCGGCTACGAAGCGCTGGCGCTGGTCGGTGACGCTGGGTCCGCGTTCGCCGTTGGGATTGTAGGAATTCTGCACCGTGGCGGGTTCGCCGGCTACGAGGGCGTCCTGGCCGTCGTCGATCGCGTGCGCGTAGGTGTAAGAGAGGCGCAGGTAAGTGCCGTGCGACATCCGCCGATTGATGGAAAGCGTTGCGCCGTTGTAGGTGCTGGAGGCGGCGCTCTGAAATTCATCGATGGCCCCGAGTTGCGCGATCGGCCGCCCGAGCGGATTGATGCATGGCGGGAATGGGCAGGTCAGCGATTGCGTGAACTGCCACGTGGCGAACGAATCGACGGTGTAGTATCCGCCCTGAAAGATGGAGCCGGTGGAATCGAAGATGGGATAAGTGAGCGCGACCGGCGGCGGCAGGTTTACGTCGAGGGCGCGGATCAGATGCTCGCCGTGCACATAAAGATAGGAGACGGCAACAGTGGTGTGGTTCGCCAGTTCGCGTTCGAGGGTGAGGTTCATTTGCTGCACGCGCGGCGTGACGAAGTTCGTGGCGAACGCGGAAACATTGTTGGTAACGCCCTGCGTGAATCCGGCTGGGAGATTGCACGACGAAATAACCGGGCAACTTACCAGCGGGTTGGGATAGGTGGGAAAAACCTGATGGTCATAATAGTTGGAATCATTGAGAAAAAGTTGGGCGTCGGTGATGCCGTTATCTGTAGCGATGGCGGAGGAGTAGATCTGAGGAATGCGGACGTAGAACATTCCGTAGCCGGCGCGAATGACCAGCGGATGATCTTTTCCAATGGAGTAGGCCAGCCCGGCACGCGGGCCGAAGTTGTGCGGATTGAAAGGAACTTTGCCGGAAGGCGGGAACAGCGGGTTGGATAAAAGTCCGGCGGTGGTGAAGGTTTGGAGATCCCAGCGAACGCCCAAATTCACAGCTAGATGATCGTTCACGCGGATCGTATCCTGCGCAAAGGCAGCGTAGTCTTTGCCGTTGGGATTGGAGGAGGATGGTCCGAAGTTCTGGAGATAGTATTTCGGAACAGCGTGGGCGTAGGCGCGCAGGGGAGTGAGTGGTAGTCCGCCTTCCTGCGGTTCGAACGTGAAGGGATCGACCTTAATGGGATCGAAAACGTATTCCCCGCTTTGCTGGCTGGGGAAGAAATCATAGTCCCAAGTGACGAGGGAGTCACCGCCGAATTTGAAAGAATGGCGGCTGGTATCGAAGCTAAGGGTTTCAGCAAGCTGGGCGCGGTGTTCGCGCGTGGCGCGTGGCAGCAGGTCGGAGCGTCCGATGCCGTCGATGATGTCAGTGACTTTGATCAGCGTGTCGTTGGTGTTGGTGTAGGACTGGCGCAGATCGCGGGAGAACTGGGCGCGCAAATGGCTGATCAGGCGCGGGCTGACGCTTGAGGTGAGCGAGGCTGAGCCAGTGTCGGTAGAAACGTCTTCTGTGCCGTTGTCGGAGATAGAATCGTAAGTGACGGGGCTGGCGGGATCGAGGAATACGTTGTTCGATCCCCAGTAACGCGAAGAGTTGTAACGCACGGCCAACTGGTTGCGCGGCGTGAGATTGATGTCGAGCTTGGCGTAAGTGGCGTTGCCGATCTGCGCCGCGGGATACGATCCGGCTAGTGAAGAGAGTTGCGCTGCGGCAGCGAACACCAGAGCCTGATCGCTGGCCTCGTAGTCGCCGGGAGAGTAAGGTCCGGTACCGGCTTGCGGAATGACCTGCATGGTGCCGTTGAGAAATTCGACGACATCGGGAACGTGGAAGTAGTGCTGATCGAATCCGGCGAAAAAGAAAATTTTGTTCTTCTTGATGGGGCCGCCGACGGTCGCTCCACCTTGCTGCTGGCGGCTGTGTGGCTTGAAAGTCATGAAGGCGTCGGCCGCGCCGAATCCGCTGTCGCGGATGTAGTAGAGCCCGGTGCCGTGCCAGTGGTTGGTGCCGGACTTCGTGACCACGTTCACGACTGCGCCGCCGGCGCGTCCAAGTTCAGCACCGGAGGAATTCGAAGAGACGCGGAACTCCTGCACGACTTCGTTCGAAAACTGATAGGGCGCGCGATAAAGTCCGCGGGCCTGGGCGAAGAAAGCGTTGTTGAAGTCGCCGCCATCGACGAGGAAGCTGTTCTGGAATCCGCGCAGCCCGCCGAATGAGAGGTCGCCGTTCGTAGAGGAGGTCAGGCTGCGAGGGTCTTGCGTCACACCGGGCGAGAGCAGCATGAGATCGGAGAAGCGGCGGCCGTTGAGTGGAAGATCGGCGATGGCGCGTTCGTCTACGAGACTGGAGACGCCTGTCGGCCGAGTCTCGACCAGCGCCGGAGCGCCGGAGACTGTTACTTTCTCTTGAACGCCGGCAATCGTGAGACGGAATTGGAGTTCGGCGGCGGCGCCGACATCCACGTGAAGCTGCGGCGTGATTTGCGGTGACATGCTCTGCGCGACCACGCGGGCGGAATAATCGCCGGGCGGCAAAAGATCGATGGAGAAACGGCCTTCGGCGTCAGACGTGGCGGAGTAGCGGACGCCTGTAGCCGTGTTGACCAGAGCTATGGTCGCACCGGGGATGCGCAGTTCGTGAAGATCAACGACCGTACCGTGAATGGCGCCGGTGGCGGCGTCCTGCGCGGTGAGTGGAAGGGAACAAAAGAGGCAAAGCACGATGAGCGAAGTCCGAGACATAGGTTTCCCATCTGTGATCGGGATGAGGCTCGGAGGGTCGAATCCCGCGCGGACCGGAAACGAGCGGGTGGGAAACCAGATTCTTTTGTAGCATGAAGGACGCGAGATGGCTGCGGCACGGCAGGGTTCTTTTTGGGATGAGTGCCAGAGTGGGAATCCGCTTTACGCTGAGGCACGGTGGCGTGCTATGTTCAGTGTTCGCTCGGGCGCGGCGATTGTAGCGCCGCCGTCCCGGCGGCTGTCCCGAGGGCGAGGTCGATCCGCAGGGTTGGATCTGAGAACGACAGGTACACATGATTCGATCTTTTAAGGGTATGAAGCCGGTAATCCCCGCCAGTTGTTACGTGGATGAGTCGGCGCAGATTATTGGCGACGTGGTGCTGGGCGAGCATGCCTCGGTGTGGATGAACGCCGTGCTGCGCGGGGATGTGTACGCGATCCGCATCGGGGCGCATTCGAACGTGCAGGATTGCAGCGTGCTGCATGGCATGAAGAATCAATATGGCGTCACCCTCGGCGAGTACGTCACGGTGGGGCATTCGGTCACGTTGCATGGATGCGTCGTCGAGGACAAGTGTCTGATCGGGATGGGATCGGTGATTCTGAACGGAGCAAAGATTGGCGCAGGATCGATCATCGCGGCCGGCACGCTGATTGCGGAGCGCACGGTGGTGGATCCGGGGTCGCTGTGGATGGGCTCTCCGGGCAAGTTCCGCCGGAAGCTGGAAGCGGGCGAAGATGAGACGATCATGAAGTACGCACGGAATTATTTGGGATATGTGGAGGAGTATTTGCGGGAGAGATAGCTGTCAGCCATCAGCCATCAGCCGTCAGGGAAACCGGGTTTAGCTGATGGCTGATGGCTGATGGCTGAGGGCTTGTTTTCATGATCAAAGCCGTCCGAGGAACACGAGACCTGCTGCCGCCGGAGACGGCGCTGTGGAATTTTGTGGAGTCGGCGGTGCGGGATGTATTCCGCGCCTACAACTTCCAGGAAATTCGCACGCCGATTTTCGAGGCGACAGAATTATTCGCGCGCGGAGTGGGTGAAGAAACAGACATCGTCGCAAAAGAGATGTACACGTGGGAGGACGGCTCGGAACCAGTCAATTACGCGCTTTACGAGACATGGCTCGTCCGCCGCTACCCTGGAATCGGATCATTTGAGAGAACGGGACCAGACTTCTTCAAGAGGAGGGTCTTCGGACCAAATCTTCGAGTTCACGAAAAAGGACGTCCGAATCCCACAATCGTTGGATTCAGGCATCGGGTCTCCGTAGACGACATTCAACAGGCGGTTGAAGCACGAGAGAGATATGCGGACAGCCCCGGAGAAAGGCCGAGAATTCTATTCGTAACACTGCCTAATACCATTTCGGAGCATGTGCGTTCGTTCGCCGCGAAGGAGAACGTGGAAATCGAGGAATTGAAGCCAGAAAACTTCGAGCCATCACACTCACTCACCCTCCGCCCCGAGGCCACGGCAGGCATCGTCCGCGCCTACATCGAGCACAACCTCTGGGATCGCGGCCTGAACAAGCTTTATTGCATCGGCCCCATGTTTCGGCGCGAGCGCCCGCAGAAGGGCCGCTACCGGCAGTTTTATCAGATCGACGCCGAAGTCATCGGCCCGGCATCGGCGGGCAGCGATTCACCCGTGCGCGATGCCGAGTTGCTGGAGATGCTGGCGACACTTCTCGACCGCCTGGGAATCGCGGGATGGAATCTGCAACTGAATTCGGTGGGCTGTCCAAACGATCGCGCAGCATTCAACGAGGCGTTGCGCAAGGCTTTGGAGGCCGTCGTTGGAAAGATGTGCGCTGATTGTCAGCGGCGGGCAGTGACGAATCCGCTGCGCGTGTTCGATTGCAAGGTGCCCGAGGATCAGCCCATCATCGAGACGCTGCCGCGCATCAGCCAGTTTCTGGATGAAGGATGCCGCAAACATTTCGCGGACGTGCAGGAGATTCTGACGAAGGTTGGAGTTCCGTTTTCGCTGAACGACCGTCTGGTGCGCGGACTCGATTACTACACGCGGACGGCCTTTGAATTCACGCACGGCGCTCTGGGAGCGCAGAATGCGATCCTCGGCGGAGGGCGCTACGACGGGCTCTCCGAGGCGCTGGGCGGGCCGCCTGCTCCCGGGATTGGCTTTGCGATTGGCGAAGACCGGCTGGTGATGTCGCTGCAGGAATCGGCTGAGAGCGTGCTGAAGAAGCCGGATGTGTACGTGGCTCCTCTTGGCGCGGGGATGAACGGCGAAGCGGCGCGCCTGGCGCGGGAGCTGCGCCGTCACGATCTGGTGGTGGACCTGGGCGATGAAAGCTTCCGGCTAAAAAAATCGTTTGAAGCAGCGACAAAAGCGGGAGCGAAATATATTTTGATCGTCGGCGAGAATGAAGTGAAGGCGGACGCATTCGCGTTGAAGAATCTGGCGACCGGTGAGCAGGTTTCAGTTCCGCGCGGGGATTTGGCGCGGAAGATACAGGAGTAGCCGGGCATATCCGGAGAATAAGTTCCCAAGGAGATCGCCATGAAACGAACGGGCATGATTTTTGCGGCAGCGTTGATGTTGACGATGCCGGCGATATCACAACAAGCATCCAAGCCGGCGCCGGAATTAAAAAAGTTGGACGTGTTCGTCGGCGCATGGACCCTGGATGCCAGCATCAAGCCGGGAATGATGGGTCCGGGCGGAACCATGACGGAGAACAACAAATGCGAGTGGATGGAGGGCGGCTTCTACCTGGTGTGCCACTCGGACTATAAGAGTTCAATGGGCAATAGCGTGGGATTGTCGGTCATGGGATATTCCAGCGACGACAAAGCCTACACCTACCACGAGTTCAGCGGCACTGGCGAATTCACCGATTCCAGGGGCAAGCTCGATGGCGACACCTGGACCTGGATCAACGATGAGAAGATGAACGGCACAACCATGAAAGCCCGCTTCATCATCCACATGACGTCAACGTCGTCCTACACTTTTGTATTCGATATGTCGCAGGATGGAACCAAGTGGTCGACGATCATGGACGGCAAGGCGACGAAGAAGTAGATTTTCGCACTCCCTTTGCGTTCTTAGCGGCCTTATCTTTGCGACCTTCGCGGTTAAAGGCTTTGCCTTCCCACCATTTATAATCTCTGGTTCGGCACTCTGCTGCATTCTTAACTATAAGGACATACCTTGCTCGACTTTCTAGGCGACTTACGACGAACACACATGTGCGGGGAGCTGCGCGCTTCCGACGCTGGCAAAAAAGCCACGCTAATGGGATGGGTGAACAAGCGGCGCGACTTGGGCAGCCTGATTTTCGCGGACCTGCGCGACCGCACCGGCATCACGCAGGTGGTGATCAACGCCGAGCGCGACGCGGCCATCCACGAAAAGACTGAGGCTCTGCGCAACGAATACGTGATTGCCGTGACCGGAACCGTGAAGCTGCGCGATACGGGCACGGTTAACAAAAATATCGCGACCGGCGAAGTGGAACTGGTGGCGGAAGAATTGCGCATTCTGAACGAGTCGAAGCTGCCGCCGTTCTTGCCTTCCGACACTGCTTTAACCAATGAAGAGACGCGGCTGAAATACCGCTACATCGATTTGCGGCGCGAGGCGATGCAGTTCAACATCGAACTGCGGCACAAGGTGGCGAAGGCCATCCGGGATTATTTGTCAGGCCAGGGATTTTTCGAAATTGAAACGCCGTTCATGACGCGCTCGACGCCCGAGGGCGCGCGCGATTATCTGGTGCCCAGCCGCGTTCAACCGGGGACGTTTTATGCGCTGCCGCAGTCGCCGCAGCTGTTCAAGCAGATCCTGATGATTTCCGGGTTCGACAAGTATTTTCAGATCGTGCGCTGTTTCCGCGATGAGGATTTGCGCGCCGACCGCCAGCCGGAGTTCACGCAGATCGATCTGGAGATGACCTATCCGCAGCCGGAGCGAGTTTGGGAAGTGGTTGAGGGATTTCTGACGGCGGCGTTTGCCGCGCCGGGATTCGCAATCAAGGGGCCGTTTCCCCGCATGGATTATGACGAAGCGATCCGGCTGTACGGCATCGACAAGCCGGACTTGCGGCTGCCGGCGTTTACCGATGTGCGGGAATGTTTTGCGGCGGAGAATCTGCGGGAGTTAGCGATCAACGAGAACTTGCCGGTGGTGGCGATTCGCACTCCGAAGGTGGGCGAGCTTTCGCGCAAAGAGCGCGATGACATCAAGCCGCTGTTCCACTCCAAGGGCGGAGCCAAGATTTTCGAAGATTTCAAACGCATTGGCAGCAAGTTCCCTGAAGCGGCTGCAGCCATCGCGAAGAAGACAGGCATGCAAGAGGGCGATCTGATCGCGCTGGTTGCTGGTTCATCACAAACTGGACCCGCGCAAGGTGGGCCGCAGACCATCGTTTCCGAGCATCGTAAAGTTACTCCGCAGGAGTTGGCGATCTACGCCTCGGCGGGAGCATTGCGTCTGGCATTGGCGCAGAAGTATGCCGAGCGCCACGGCATTTTCAAAAAGACCGGGGACGCGGCCAAGGACTTCCGCTTTTTGTGGGTCACGAACTTCCCCATGTTCGAGTGGGATGAGGGCGAGAAAGTCTGGAACGCGGCGCATCACCCGTTTACCTCGCCGCACGAAGAAGACATGGCGAAGCTGGAGTCGGGCGTGGAAGCGTTGCACGATCCGCTCTCGCCGCTGAGCGCGGTGCGCGCGCTCGCGTATGACGTGGTGCTGAATGGCACGGAGCTGGGTTCGGGATCGATTCGTATCCACCGCCAGGATGTGCAGAGCCGAATCTTCCGCGCTTTGGGCATGACCGAGGAAGAAGCCCGGGCGCGCTTTGGATTCTTTCTGGAAGCGCTGGAGTATGGCACGCCTCCGCACGGCGGGATCGCGCTGGGCCTCGACCGCATCGTGATGATTCTCGCCGGGGCGGAGAGTTTACGCGAAGTGATTCCGTTCCCGAAGACCGCGCGGGCCGTGGATCTGATGGTGGATGCGCCGACGCCGGTGAGTGAGAAGCAATTGAAGGAATTGGGGATTGCGGTGAGGAAGGTCTAGGAATTGCGGCTTTCAGGGGTTCGACATGGTTCATTTAGATCGTCGGACGAAGGTGACCCCGCTCGTATACGAAGAGATGGTCGCGGCTCATTTCCGCCAGCAGGGCTACTCTGTCGAACTGACGCCGCGTTCCAACGACTATGGGGTCGACGCTTTTGCTTGCAAGGAAAACCAAAAGCTGGCTCTGCAGGCGAAGATGTACGGCGGTGCGCGAAAGGTGAACCGCGATATGGTGATGCAGCTTCATGGCGCGAAGGATTATTTCGACTGCACCGAGGCTGTGATCATCACCGATGGCGAAGTGACCCAGAGCGCCCGACAGGTGGCGGAGAAACTGGGGATCAAGATTCTTTCGTTTCCAGTAGAAAGGCCGCTACCCTTGTCCGACTTAAGGCCGCCGATCCGGGCGCCCAAATCCGCAGAGAGCTGTCGCACCGTCCCCACGTTCGACGAGGTTTGGGAGTGGTACATCATGCCGCTGGCTGGCCGAACACTCGTTGGGCCAAGCGGTAATGCAAATTCTCTGTTGACCGTCGATTGGTCAGGCGTGACGCGACTTACGTCGAGCGACCGGCCGCAGTTCATCCGGATCGAGGTCTTCCGGCAGGCGGTGGCGCGTCTGGTCGAGCGGGGGTGCGTGACACGGGACGAAATCAATGAGGACTATGCGAAGCGGGCGTCTTCTGGGGTTGTTCTGATCCTGTCCCAGGTGCCGCTCTTCGAACATCTCAGTGGCCCAAGTCGGCTCGTCCTGCGGAAGGCATCGTAGTTGTGGGTGGTTGGTCTTCTGCGACGGCGGAAAGTTCCTCCCCGGCCGATGGCCGGGAAGGAGTGGTAGGTTTGCTGTTGTCGTGCCCAGTTATTTTCCGAAGTCGCTCCTCGTTTTGCTTCGCTCCCCTCGCAGCAGATTCCAGGCCTCCATGTAGGGTTCGTACTTGTGGCCTTTGCGATGTGGAGTCAGCGTTACTTTTCCTTGAAACACTACGATTTTTGCCGGCAGGATGTACCAGATATCCAGCGGGATGACGTAGGCAGCCACGAAATCGATCTGTGCCAGCGTGTACTGCCTGTCTGGGTGGCTCCGCGTGTTGCAAACATAGGAGCCGTACCTTTTTAACTTGAACCTGGTGGATTTTACCTGCACCCGCCTGAATGCGCCGCCGTAATCGACAGCAAAGTCGTACCTTTTTTCGCCCCACGGTTTTAGAACGTACAACCCCTCCTCGGTCGCCCGCGTCATGAACCGCAATTCCGCCCATTCGCCTACTTGCTTTACGTTCTCGAATTGGATACTTCTACTCATCACAGAACCGCCCCAAAAAGTGAGAAACGCGGCCTTCGCGAGCCGCGCTTCCACTACGATTTAACCACCTAGTTAAAGTATTGGGGGGGGTATGGAATCCAAGTCAATGCAATTTTTATCGATGTCTACTAAAGTAGGGGGTGGGGTTGTCAAGTCCTCTTCCGGTACGTTTTCCAGATCTTGGACCAGCGCGGTCAGCAGACACGCCGGGCAATAATGGAAATGCCTGGTAAAGGCTTGCCGTAGTGCACGCGGGTAAGGGGTCCCTTCGGCTTCGCTCAGGGCAGGCTCTTCGACCGCGCATTCGTTCTCGCTTCGCGATAGCAAATGCTCCGCTCAGGATGACAGCACCAGGGTCGCGAGCCTAATCAGAATCCAGTCTCTTTCTCGCCAACTCCTCCACCCGCGCCAGCACTTCATCTTCACTCATCCTGCTGGAGTCGATGACCACCGCATCCGCGGCAGCTTGCAGCGGAGACGCGGCCCGGGTGCGGTCGCGGTGGTCGCGTTCGCGCAGCTCTGCGGCTACACTCGCGGCTACTTCGCCCTTGATCTTTTGCTGCTCCATGCGGCGCTGCTCGCGGACCACCGGGTCGGCATCGAGAAAGATTTTCAGGTCAGCGTCGGGAAAGACTTTCGTCCCGATGTCGCGGCCTTCCATGACCACGCCGCCTCTACCCATCTCCCGCTGACGTGCCACCATCCACGCGCGCACTCCGGGATGTACGGAGACGCGCGAGGCGGCTTCGGTTACGTCGCGCTCGCGGATGCGCGACGACACATCGTGGCCATCGAGCAGCGTGCGGTTGCCGCCGAGTGTAGGTTCGAGCTGAATACGCGAGTCCTCGGCCAGTTTTACCAGCGCGGCTTCGTCGTCGAGCGAGAGGTCTTGGTCAATGGCCTTCAGCCCCAGCGCGCGGTACATCGCGCCGCTCTCAAGATTTACGTAGCCGAGTTTGCGCGCGAGCCGGGAAGCGATGGTGCTCTTGCCCGCGCCCGCCGGGCCGTCGATGGCGATAATCAGTTTGCGTCGAGAGTGGCCGGGGTTAGAGTGATCGTTCATTGGGGGAGCAGACGATTGTACATGGAGAGCAAGACAGGCATGTGACAGCCTACTTCGTGGCGCGATGCGGCTTGGCAGAGGCCACCGCCGGCTCCTTCGCCGGCGTGATATGCAGCATCGATCTTCCACCGACGTGGATGAACCTGAACTCGCGCGCCGCCAGCAGCGCGTTCACGGCTTCTTTCACGCGCGAGCGCGCCACAAAGTTACCGAAGAAGGTTTCGAGTTCGGCCGGCTCGGCGGCGATCACGCAGTCCAGATATTTCGAGAGCAGCGCCGAGAGCGCCTGCTGCACCGACAACCCTACGCCCTCTTTGACGGCATCCGGCGCCCAGCGGTAGAGGACGTCCCAGAACGAGCCTTCGGCGGGCTTGTAATCGACACGCGTGATGCGCAGCTTCCACGACAACTCGCCCAACGCCTTGTCGAGCGCTGCCAGCGAAACGCTGCCGCCCAACGCTTCCTGCAACTTCTGTTTCGAGATGGGACCGTCGCGATCGATCAAGCTGTAAGCGTCGCAGGCCAGCGGCGAGTAAGGAGAACGCGGCCCCTGCCGAGGCGCGAGCTTGGGATTGCGCTCGCCCACCAGCGCGTAGAAATAAGGAAAGACCGAAGCCGCCACCAGAAAGGCATTGTTTTCGTCGAACAGATTCGCTTCGTAAGCCGCGCGCTCGCGCAGCAGGCGGACCATCAGTTCAGTAGCGGCCAACGCTCGCGGATCGGAATAAGCATGCTGCCAAGTCGGCAGACGATCGTCGGAGCCGACAAAGGCTCCGATGAACGTGGGCACCGGCATGGTAGGGCGCAGAGGATACATCAGGCAGAACCCCACGGCCTCGACGAAGGCGCGCGCCTGCTCGATGGTCCGGATGGGCTTGCCATCGAGACGCCAGTTCTCGCGGCGGAGTTGCTGGAGGTCGGATTCGGTCATTGGTACGGCAATTGCTGATTGATGATTGTTGATTGCTGATTTTCAAACCTGTGCGCAGCAGGGTTTCAATCATCAATCACCAATCATCAATCATCAATCAACAATTGATTCCGGCTAGATTCTCTTAAACGCCTTCTGAATATCCTTTACAGAATACCGCAGGACGACCGGGCGGCCATGGGGGCACGACATGGGGTGGTCGGTTTTTGCGAGTTCCGCGAGCAGCCACTCCATTTTGTTTTGCTCCAGCGGCATGTTGACCTTGATGGCGGCGTGGCAGGCGATGGAGGCGGCGATACGGCCCCGAATCTTTTCCAGATTCAGCGACTGCTCTTCGCGCGAGATTTGATCGAGCAGTTCGTGGAGCATGCGCTCGACCGCGGCAGCGTCGACTCCAGCCGGCGCGACTTTCACGGCCACGCTGCGCGCGCCGAAGGGCTCGGCCTCGAAACCATTGTGCTGCAGTTCGTCGGCGATCTCGGCAAAGATGGCCTGCTGCGCCGGGGAGAGTTCAAGAACGATCGGCATCAGCAGGCGCTGACTTTCCACTTTCTGGGCCGCGCGCTGCTTGAGGATGCGTTCGAACAGCACGCGCTCGTGGGCCACGTGCTGGTCAACGATCCACAAGCCATCATCGTTGACGGCGAGAATGAACGAATTGCGGATTTGCCCCAGGGGACGAAGCGAGGAGAGCGCAGCCAGGGTTGAATCTTCTCCGCTTGCGTTTTCTGAGGCGTCGAGTGCAGGAGCGCAGCCGTTATCCGGAATCGTCTCTGGAATCCCGGCGAAACGGCTTTCCAGTCCACGGGCCACGGGGATCGCGGCATTCGCCTCGACTGCAATTCCCCCTTCGAACTGGAAGCGCGCGGACATCGGCGGAGGCGCCGGCGCTTGCAAAGCGAATCCCGCGCCGCCTGCGGGGTCATAGAACGCACGTGCGGGCGCACCCGATGCCGAGGTCAGATCGGACGGCGGTTCCCACTCTCTCGCTCCCGGCGTCAGGCCGGAACTGGCGGTCGCGTGAGCGTGAATCTCGGTGGTGAACTGCGGCGCCGGGCGCGCCTTCATCAAAGCCGCCCGCACCGTGTCGCGGACGAAGTCGTGCATCACCGTCGATTGCCTAAAGCGCACTTCGGTCTTCGAAGGATGGACGTTGACGTCCACCTCGCCCGGCGGCATCTCCAGAAACAGCAGCACCACCGGATACACGGTCGGCGGAATGATGTTGCGGTAGGCCTCGGTCAACCCATGCTGCACCAGGCGGTCGCGAATCAGGCGGCCGTTGACGAAAATGAAAATCGAATTGCGATTCAGCTTCTGAATCTCGGGTTTCGAAACGAAGCCGTGAAGCCGCATCTTGCCGGGATCGGCGCGAGCGGCCTCCTCTTCACTCGCTTCATCTTTACGCCGCCACGGCGGAGGCTGGGGCAGTCCTACATGCTCCAGCGCCTGCATGGCCGCGACAGGAATCAACTGGTCGAGAGTTTCCTTGCCGAAGACTTGATAGACACGCTCGCTATAACCCGCAACCGGCGGGGCGACCAGCATGGCGTTCGTCGCCGAATGCAATTCGAAATGCTTCCCGGGATGCGCCAATGCGTAATGCGTGACCAGCGAAGCAATGTGCGACAGTTCGGTCGACTCCGCTTTCAGGAACTTCTTGCGCGCCGGAGTATTGAAGAAGAGATCGCGCACCGTGATCGACGTGCCTTCGGGCAGGCCGGCTTCTTCGACGCGCGCCATTTTGCCGCCGTTGATTTCAAGGATCGTGCCCGATGGTTGTGCATCCGCAGGTGGGGGTGCCGCACGTCTCGCAGCGGTTGCGAGACGTGGGACCTCATCCGCTGGGCAGGTTTCCAATCGCAGGCGCGATACTGACGCAATCGAAGGCAGCGCCTCGCCGCGAAATCCCAGCGTGGCCACGCTCAACAAATCTTCCGCGTCCTTGATTTTCGAAGTTGCGTGGCGCTCGAACGCCAGCATGGCATCGTCGCGCACCATGCCGCATCCGTTGTCCGTAATTTGAATCAGTTTCTTGCCGCCCGCTTCGACGCTGATCTTGATGCGCGTGGCGCCCGCGTCCAGCGCGTTCTCAAGCAACTCTTTCACTACCGAAGCAGGGCGCTCCACCACTTCGCCGGCGGCGATCTTGTTGGCAACGTGTTCGGGAAGCACGTGAATGCGGCCCATGGAGCAGTTCTCAGTTCTCGGTTCTCAGTTCTCAGTCGCAGTGGAGATAAAGCAAGTTTCGCAGATGGTGGAGCGGAAGGCAAAGAAGTGGTTGCACGGAGGGCGGAGCAGGATCTGGCGAGGCATGGGTGGAGTAACGCTTCCGTCAAGGCGGGTGGAGCAGGGCTGGCGCGGGTGGAGCAGGGCTGGCGCGGGTGGAGCAGGGCTGGCGCGGGTGGAGCAGGGCCTTCGGCCCTGCGTTAAAGGGGCCTTAGGCAGCGGGCTTTAGCCACTGAGGTACATCATCCAATTGCAAGCGGGCAGAACTGAAGGGAAACTCCTCCGGCAAGCTTGCCAAGCCCCTCCTCACTGGATTCATGTGAATGTAATGCCGGAAGCGAGCATACTCATTTGCATCCCGGACGCGGCGATCATAGAAACTCGTCTGCCAGATTTCTCCGTTGAAACTCAGTTCCTTCTTTGCACGGTAGGAAAATCCGCCTTTGATGAACTGCAATGCTTTCTCCAATGTGACGGGAGAAACTGGCGTGAGCAACAGGTGAAAGTGATTCGGCATGACCACAAACTCGTGCAGATGGTACCTTGCCTGTTTCTGGTAGTGGTACAGGACTTCGATGAACAGGTTTGCCATCCGGTCTGATTGTAGGAGCGATTGCTTTTCGAAGTTCGAGGCGGTGATGAAGTAGGTGCCGTCGCGAGTTGCTCCGCGGTAGGGGATGGCCATGGGTACCTCAGGGGCTAAAGCCCAATTTCATCTGCAGGTTCTTGACGCAGGCCTGGAAGGCCTGCTCCACCCGCTGCATCGCTGCGCTCGCCTTCGATTTGTACACGGTAGCGCAATGCGGAGACGCATGCTATGGAAATGCGCGTTTTTCAGCGGAAAGGCTTCCCGATTTGGAGGAGTCCTTCGACTTCGCAAGTGCTTCGCTTTCGCGGAGCACTTGCGGCGCTCAGGATGACATCGCGTCTAGTTATCCGTAGGTTCCACCTTCGACTTGGGCGGCGGCAACGACTTGGGTGGCTTTGACGGAGGCGCCGGCGGTGCGGGCGGTGCCGCCGAGGCTCTGGCTGACGCCTTGCGAATCGAAATGCCGTCGTGCTCGTTGTTGAGCACGATGTGAGAAGCCCCGTTGCCCACGGTGCCGCTGGCTTTCGCCTCGCGGTCGTTATTGTCAATCTTCAGCTCCGAAAAGTCCGACTGGATTTCGCCGTCGCGGGCGCGGGCGTCGAGGCGGAAGCCGGCCTTGTCGGGCACGCTCAAGTGGATGTCGCCGTTGCGGCTGTCGATCTGCACGTTGCCGAGCGACCGCATCGCTACTTCAATTCCGCCGTTCTCATCTTGCAGGCGGACATCGCCGGAGACATCTTCCAGGCGCACTTGCTTGGAGCGCGTCGCGAGATGCACGGGGCCGGTGATCTGGTCGGCGTGCAAGTCGTCGGAGTCAAGATCGAGTTCGCCATCAAGGCGCGAGAGCTCCAGATCGGTGCGGGAAGACTTGAACGCCAGGCTCTTGCCGATGCGGGCGAACTTGACGCTCTCCTGAAATTCGCCGTCCAACTGGACCGCGCCCTTGACGTCGGTGACGGAAACTTCGTTGAGCCGGCCGTCGATGTGGACGTCGCCCGTAATCTGCTCGACCCGGGCTGAACTTTTTTCGAGATTCAGTTTTACGTTGCCCACTACGTCCTGCACGGAAACGTCGCCGTTGTGGGTGGTGATTTCAACTTCGCCGTCGCGTCCGGTGACGGAGACATCGCCGCGGCGCGAAGTGACGTGCACCTCCATCTTGCGAGGGATGGAGATGTCGAGATCGCTCTGCACGGCGTGGTCGCCGGCGGCTTGCGTCCGGGCATCGAGGATGACTACATTGCCAGCCATGGTGATCGTGGGCGAAGCCTGCTTGTTGTACCGGTCGGCATCACTCTGGCTTTCCGCCCCCACGCGCTTGCGGACCACGACGGTGATCTTCTTGTCATTGGTCACGCTGACCCGCACCGCGCCATGGTCGTCGTTCACACGCAAGCTGGTCGCAGCCGCTGGCACATCCTGTTCGAGGTGTTCGTCGAAGTTGTAGGTCTCGCCGAACAGGTTATTAAAATCGCTGTCGTCGATGTTCATGTTGTCGCGGATCTCGCCCCAGTTGAAACGAGAGGCCTGGGTCGCAATGAGTCCGCAGACGACGATGATGATGCAGAGAAAAATTCCTCCGACGCCGATGCCGCGCGCGGGCACTCCATCGCGCTGCGCCTGCTGATATTCGATCAGCTTGATCACGCCCCACAGGATCAGCAGCGCAGGCCAGTAGTGCGCGAAGAGATATCCCAGCCGGGCCCATGACAGCATGTGCATGTTGCCCAGCAGGAACACGATGCCAAGCACAATCAGCACAAATGGTCCGGCAAACGAGCGGCGGCGATGCCGCGGTGGAACCGGGGGTGGAACCGGATTCTGGGCTTGGTTCTGAACTGGGCTAGACATTGTGCACCTCCCCGGAAGAAGACGGTGCTGCCGGATTCGAAGGTGATGGATTCGAAGTCGCCGGCGGACCCGGCGGCGCGGCCGCAGGCGGCGCAGGTGGCAGCGGGCCAACGTGTCCCTCCGACGAGGCGCTGCTCTGCACCAGTTTGACGACGCCGACCACCAGAATCCAGGCGGGCCACGTGCGGTCGATCTCGGCAATGTTAAGGCTCTGCAGTTGGAACAGAATGCCGGTCGTGAGCACCATCGCCGGCCCCATCAGCCAACGCGTGCTGCAGCGCCCGCAGGTGCAGATTCGCCGGGACCTTTCATAGTTGCGGTAGAACAGCCAACCGCCGCAGCAAATCAGAATCAGAGGCCAGAAGCGGTCGAGACCATTCTCCATGATGCCCATGGTGTGCAGCAGAAAGAGCACGCCCAGGCCGATCAGAAGCACGGCGCCGATGGGAATCTTGCCGCTGTCGAACTTCTCGCCCATGCTGAAGGTCTGGCCCAGGCCCATGGGATCGGGCGCGGGCTGGCCCTCCTGTAAAGCGCGGGCCGTGCGCACCGCATCGATGATCTGGTAGACCCAGAAAAACGCAACCCCGAGGCCAAAAACCCAGTCCCAGCGTCCGGCGTGCTCGGAGGCAAAGATCAGCATGACGAAGATCAGCAGGTGCGCCAGTCCCTTGGCGTATTGCGAGCAATACACAGCGCCCACGCCGAAGGGAAAGAATCCAGCGAGGATGCCGGCGACTGCAGGGTTCGGCGCATGACTGTGCGCAGGTGGCAGGGGCGCGACCTTCATGCCGAGACCCTGATCCATCACCTGCTGATACGTTGTCTGCGGAGGCGGCGGAGCGCCTTCCAAACGGGCCGCGAGACAGGGCTCGCAATAAATCACTCCGCGAACGTCGCGGGTGCAAGTGCCGCAAAGCGGCTTGCCGCAGGTGCGGCAAAATGCCACTGCTGCAATATCGGGGTGCGTGGCGCAGTTCATACGAACCTCCTGTACGTGGTCACCGACACTACAGGCAGATCGTCTACAGATGGACCCAGCGGAGCGCACGCCAACACGAGATGGTTCTCATTCTGGCTATAGTTGCGATCCTGCTTCTGCTCGGGCTGTTGTGTTGTGTCGTTCTTGTGCTCTTTCTTGGCCGGCGCGGCTTCGGCGGGCGCGACGTTGCGCTTCAGTTCGCGCACCCGCGATTCCACCTCATAGACCAGCCGGATATTCGAGTAATATCGCACTACGCGGGCTTGCGCATTGTAGTACGTGTGCCGTATAGCTGCAGGACGCAGGCTGATCGAGCGCAAGTCGGCGGGTTTCACGCCGAGAACGCTCAAGGCCACCGACAGCGAGAAGAACGCCATGCCGAACGACATGGCAAACCGCGGCTGCCGCACCGTAGCCCAAATGGGCTGGACAGTTTTCGAAACCCAGTTCGAAGCCCAGTCCTGCACCCGCTCCAGCCACGTAACCCGCGGCTGCAGCGACAGCGACATTTGCGTAGATACGTTCGCCCGCAGGCGTTGGCTGTCAACGCCCGTCGTGGATGCCAGAATATTCATGACCAGGCCGGCTGGAGGCTCCACCTCCGTGAGATCCTTCAGCCAGCTGCGGCCCGCCGTAACTTCGGCGAGCAGCGGCCCGCACACGGAGCAACTCCGCGCATGGGCCTGGAAGCCTTCGAGTTGAACGCCGCTCAGCACGCCATCGACCGCGTCGCTGAGCAGGCCGTCAAACTCGTGACACTGCATTCCGTTGCTGGTTGGGTCTGGCATCACATCACCTGCCTATAGGTACGTTGCAAAAGCCGCGCAAGTTCCGCCCGGCCACGATTTATTCGACTTTTCACAGTTCCCTCCGGCACCTTCAAAACGGCTGCGATTTCACGATAGTCAAAATCCTGTAAGTCCCTTAGAATCACTGCCTCACGAAGCTCCGGCGAAAGCTTCGCCAGGGCCGCGTGAACGGTTTCGCCCACCTCCCGGCTGCGTACGCGGGCGTCGGGAGGGGCAGATTGGTCCTGAATTTGCTCACTGAGCGGCTGCGCGTCTTCGTGTGCCGATGACGCCGCGTCGAGCGAGTCGGTAATGCGGTCCTGCTTGGTCTTGCGGAAATGATCCACCAGCAGGTTGCGCGTGATGGTAGTGACCCAGGTGACAAACGCTCCCTTCGAGCTGTCATAGCTCGCCAGCGTCTTGTACATCTTGATGAAAACATCCTGGGCAAGGTCCTCGGCATCGTCAGCCGATCCCGCAAAGCGGTAGCAGATGTTATAGATCCGCCGGTTGTAGGTCTGGACGATTTCCTCCCAGGCAGCAGCATCGCCGGCCACACAGCGCCGCACCAGCATCGCAACTACCTGTACGTCTTCCAAACAAAGCTCCCCGGAAAGCTTGAAGATCCTACGTGACGCTCCTGCCTTGAGACGATCCTGCTTTGAAAGGGCGCGGCTTCAGCCGCGCCGTAAGAAGCCAAAATTCCATAGCGGCTTCAGCCGCCGAGCTTGAGGATGATTGAGACAATAACGCACCCCAAGCCCTACAAGACAGTACGCGAACGTAGTGCCGTAAGTTCGCGTGAGTAAAGGCGCAGCCGCAACTTATACGAAACAGGGCATTGTGCATTGTAGCAGTGAGGATAAGCAGACGCTGAGAGCTGGGCCAGCTTCGATTCTTCTTATACCACTACAACTGATGGAGCGCGCACCTTTCGAAAACCGCGAAAGATGACAGTATGACTTGCCGGGCGTTCCCGCGCTGCGTAACATGATGGGCACAATCCACCACGACCACCCCGGCGAAGCGTGCCATGGACTGAAAGTATCAGAAAGGATCGGACCTGGGGCGGAAGCGGAGTGAAATTTCTACTGGAGAATGACGGTGTTCCTACATCGGGAGAAAACAATGGCGCCAGTCCCGTGGAGTGCACTCCAACGGGACTGACCCTAATTCTCTAACGACTCGACCTAATTGGGCTTGCATCTCCTCGTGCTCATGTGCCTAATGCTTCGCGGTGGCAGACGCTTCGGACAATCTGTCTGCGAGCCACAGCTTGATGAGCGACTGGCGCGTTACGCCAAGCCGGCGGGCTTCTCGATCCAGAGAATCCACCATCCAGGCTGGGAAGTCAACGTTCACCCGCTTCGGCGCGGTGCCAACCCGCCGCGCCTTGCCCAGATCGAGATGATCTAGAACTTCCTCACCCGCATCGAATTTCTGATCAAATATCTTTGTTTTCATAAATCTTCACCTCTCCGTCCCGCGACCGTCTCACCGAGATCAGTCGGATGTAGTTCTCCCGCCGCGTAATCACTGCCGACCAATGCTTCTCTTCAATCTTCCCGATTAGCAACCACCTTGGCTCATCGCTGGTGCGCGCTGGAATTTCCACCAGGGCGGGGTCCGCCCACAGTGCCTGAGCTTCTTCGAAATCGATGGCGTGCTTCCGCTTGTTCTCAGCGCTCTTGCCGGGGTCATACTCGAAGCTCATAGTGCTGTCGAGCCACAACTGTGACGGTATAGTAAAGGTATAAATACTATACCATATTCGCTCACACTTTGGACGGGATTCGCTGCCCTCCCCAGCCGGGCCGCGTACCTTTAAAGGTACACGACGGACAATACGGGGACAGACGGGTGGAGTGCACCCCTGAGGTGAGACAAAAGAACTAGGGACAGTTGCGTTGCGAAAAACATTGTAAACCGGGGAGTGGGGTCTGGGGCGAGGGGGCGGTTAGCTCCCTCGCCCCAGTCAGCTCTGTAGAAGCTTCGAGGCTGCGGGCCCACAACTGCTGCTCGAAAGCGGCGGGCGTTTGATATCCGAGCGCCGAATGCAGCCGCTGGTGGTTGTAAGTGGTCTCTAAGAACGTCGCCAGGTCACCGCGCAAGGCGTCCAGATCGCGCCAGTGGTTGCCGCGTACTTGCTCCTGCTTCAGGGTCTTCATGAAAGATTCAGCCTTGGCATTGTCGTAAGGATTGCCCACCCGACTCATGTCGGTTGCGCGCCATGGTCGGCGAGCAGGGTGAGATAGTCGGAACATGCGTACTGGATGCCGCGGTCGGAATGATGAATCAAGCCCGGCGCGGGTTGTCGTTCCGCCAGTGCCAGGCGCAACGCCTCCAGTGCCAAACTCGCGCCCAGATGTCGCGCCAGCGCCCACCCGATCACCCGCCGGGAATGTGCATCCAGCACCACGGCGAGATAGACAAACTCCTCCTGCAATCGCACATAGGTGATATCGGCCACCCAGAGTTCATTGAGGTTTTGCGTCACCAGGCCGCGCGCCAGGTTCGGCCATACCCGCCAGCCATGCTGCGAATCCGTCGTCGCCGGCACAAATCGCCGCCTGCGCAAACCGAGCAGATTGTCCTCGCGCATGAGCCGCAACACGCGCTTGGCGTTGACCGGGAGCCCGCGCTGCCGCAACTCTCGCTGCACTCGCCGATAGCCATAGAACCGCTTCGCCACGATCACTTGCTGGATGGCATCGCGCACTGCCGTATCTACCTGTCGCGGTGCGGAGGCTTCCCAGTGCCGATAAAATCCCGCGCGGCTCACGCCGCTCAACTCGCACATTCGCTCCACCCTGAGGCCGCCTTGCTCGGCCCGCTCCGCGATCAACGTGCAGATCGCTTCCCGTCCACTCCGATGCGCCGCAAGGCTTCGCCGAAAAAATCCAGTTCCAACTCCTGCTGCCCTACTTTGCGTTCTAACTCTGCGATCCGCTTCCGCGCCGCCAGCAACTCCCCACGTCCGGCCATGGCTTCCGACCCACTGGCCGCTGCCAGCGTTTGCTTTCGCGGTCTTCCTCTCCGCCGATGCACGAGCCCAGCTTCCCCTAACTCTGCGTACCGATCCTTCCACACGTACAGCCGCTTCCGTCGAATGCCCAGCTCTTGCGCCACCCCGCTCACGCTTTCTCCCGATAACACCCGCCGTACCGCGGCCAGCTTCAACTCCTTCGCGTATTCAATCTGCTTCGGTTCGCCTTGTGACATGCGTTCTCCTCTCGAAAACTGTCACCATTTTCCTTGTCTCAGTTTTGGGGTGCACTCCACGGGACTGTCCCCATATCCCGCAAGTCTATGTAATTAGCACTCCCCGCAGCCGAGTGCCAGCCGCTTCCGCTATTCGGCCCACCCGCCTTCCGCCCCTCCTAACTCCAGTAATCCATTCCACTTAAAGCAGTTTGTACATATCTTTATGTACGCACACCTTTGCATGCACAAAATGTTCCAGTTGGAACATAACTCCACTATGTTCCGGTCGGAACATTTTGTACATACAATTGCAAATCGCTTATATGTTCCAGTTGGAACATTCAGCACAATGTTCCGACCGGAACATTATGACGAATCCGCACTCCGGACCTCCTACTCGCTGGTGAAATAGTCGACCGTCACTGGATTCTCGAAGAGAGAGTAGTCGCGGGTGACGACGGTGATGCCGCTGTCGGTGACGAAGTAGCGCGAGCGGTCAGCCTCTGTATCGTAGCCGATCGTCGTGCCCTCGGGCAGGTGGACGTTGCGGTCGATGATGCAGCGCCGGATGCGGCAGTGGCGTCCCACGGCGACGTGCGAGAACAGGATGCACTGATCGACTTCAGAGTAAGAGTTCACGCGCACGTCAGGAGACAGGATGGAGTTCTTGACGAGGCCTCCGGAGACGATGCAGCCGTTCGACACGATGGAGTCGAGCGCAGTGCCCATGCGTTCTTTTTCTGCGAACACAAATTTCGCCGGCGGATACTGCCGCTGATGCGTGCGGATCGGCCAGTCGTGATCGTAGAGGTTGAAGATGGGCGAGACGGAGACGATGTCCATGTTGGCTTCGTAGTAGGCCTCGAGCGTGCCCACGTCGCGCCAGTACAGCGCCTCTTTCTTATTCTCATCGATGAAGTCGTAGGCGAAGACGCGATAGTCGTCGACCATCTTGGGCAGAATGTCTTTGCCGAAGTCGTGGCTCGACGTCTGATCCTCAGCATCTTTCAGCAGGACTGGAATGAGTACGTCAGCATTGAAAAGATAAACGCCCATTGATCCCGCAACCTTCTCGGGGTTCCAGGGCGAGCGCAGCTTGGTCTCTTTGGGTTTCTCTTCGAAGCCATTGATGCGTCCGTCTTTGTCGACATCGACCACGCCGAAGCGTGTGGTCTCTTCGAGACCGACCTGGATGGTGGCGAGCGTGATGTCGGCGGCGGAATCGGTGTGCTGCTTCATCATCTTGCCGTAATCCATTTTGTAGATGTGATCGCCGGAAAGAATGAGCACGTACTTGGGCTGCTCGGAGCCAATCGAATAAATGTTCTGGTACACCGCGTCGGCTGTGCCTTGGTACCACTGGTCGCTGACGCGCTTCATGGGTGGCAGGACCTCGACGAACTCTCCCACTTCGCGGCCGAGAACGTTCCAGCCTTCGCGGATATGGCGGTTGAGCGAGAGCGCCTTGTACTGCGTGAGGATGTAGACGCGGCGCAGGTCAGAGTTGAGGCAGTTGGAAAGAGTGATGTCGATGATGCGGTACATTCCGCCGAAGGTGACGGCAGGCTTGGCGCGGTCGCGGGTGAGAGGATACAGGCGCTCGCCAGCGCCTCCGGCGAGCAGGACTCCGAGAGTGTCTTTCATGGACATGCATCACCTCAGAGAAAGAGTAGATGGTAGCACAGGCGCAGAGGTTGGCGGCGATGGAGAGCGTGCAGTGTTGCGCCTTCGCTCTGCTGGGACAGCTGGAGTAGCTTGTCTCTATAGATTAGTTTTGCTGGCGGTAGAGCGCGATCTGTGTCTTCACTGCATCGAGGGCGCCGTAGCCCCAGAGGTTGGCGGGTTCGATGTCGTCGTCGGTGGTGGCGTCGAAGCCTTCGTCGGGCTGCACGAACTCGTTGAACTGGTGGATGATCAGGAAAATGGGTTCGAGTTGATTTGCGTAGGTCATGAAGGAACTGAAGGTTTCGTAGGTTCCGTTTGTTCCGAAACGCAGCGCCGCGTCGGGACAGTAGGGGAGAGCGTTTTCATTCGGGCATCCCCAGCCGTAGGCGCCGGCGGTGGCTATGGATGCGGTCATGTTTTCCACTCGCGAGCCCGGTTCGTTGTAGGCCGGATAGTACGGGCAATAGGGTTGCGCGCAGGATGTTTTCAGGCGGTCAACCCAGCTCCAGAAGTCATAGCCTGGATTAATTTCCTGCGGTCCGTTGGCCGTGCCCGGGTTCAGCCAGAGATAGGGCTGGCTGTCGAGATATCCCGCCATCATGCGGAACGTGTATTTCTCGCCAATTTCGGGATGCTGTGTGATGAATTTTCTGATTTGAAGCCAGAGGGGATTGTCGTTACGGCAGGGGTCTTGTGCTGCGCCTAAGAAAATCAGCATCAGGGGCTTGCCTTCGTAGATCACCCGGCGGTCGGGATATTGCTGCATGAGCGATCCGAAATAGTCGACTTCTTTTTCGAAGGCGGTTTTGCCGTCGAGATCTTCGTACAATTCAGTGTCGTCACCGCCGCCTAGAAGCGGAATGAGCTTGAGGTTCGTACCCAGGTTCGTCCATGCGGGATAAAGGTTGCCGGTGTTGTCGCGGATGGTTTGCATCGAGGAGCGAAAGGCGGAGGTGCAGTAGGGGAGATATTTTTTTGCGAACCATGTGGTGTTGAAGGTGCAGCTAACGTTGTTGGTGAGGTCGCTGATGGCGGCGTCGATGCCAATGTATTCCATCCAGGCGACGTGCTGCTGGATAACGTGGGGATCGGCGCTGTCATAACCTCCGCCCAGGGGTTGCATGTCGGCGGATTGCAGAAGGGGCTTGGCTGCTGTGCCCTGGAAGGTTACGGCGTTGGGGCCGAACCAGGCTTCGTATTCCATGACTACTACGTGGCTGTTGTTGTCGATGATTAGCGGGCCGGTGGGGGTTGAGGCGGCTAGCGATGTAGCGGCCAGAACGGCAAGAGTTAATGAGGCAGCATTTAATGCGAGATGGGTGCGCCGCATGCACAACGAGAACCCGGATTGTAGGTGGAAGTTTCGGCAGCGTCTGCCCTTACCTTGCATTGATGGGGCGCAGGTTCCGCTCGGGTTCGCTCAGGTCAAATCTCATCCCGCCCGGCACTGGCAAAAGGGCGCATGTGAAGAGCTTTTAACCGCGAAGTTCGCGAAGAAGTGCCGCGAAGGACGCGAAGAAGTGCGCGGAGCCCAGCGCAGCCGGGGCCTGCATGGGCGGTCTACTCCTCCCGCAGCAGGACCATGGGATCGACCGAAAGCGCGCGGCGGGCTGGGATCCATGTAGCCAGCAGGCCTAGCAGTGCCATGGCTAGGACTACGCCGCCCAGTACCACCGGATCGCGGGGAGTGGCTTGATAGACGATGGACGCCAGCACGCGGCTGGCTAGAATTCCCAGGAGCAATCCTGCGGCGGAACCGATGGCCAGCAGTTTGAAGGCGCGTCCCAAGGCTGCCTGTAAGACTTCTTTGCGGCGGCCGCCGAGGGCTATGCGAATTCCCAGTTCGCGCAGGCGCTTGCTGACCGAGTAGGCCGCCATGCCGAAGATGCCGGTCATCGCGAGCATTGCGCCCATCAGGCCCATGACACCCAGAGCGTACGTCGCGATGCGCGGAGCGAATAGAGCGCCGTCCAGTTCCTGAATCCAGGGTTTGGCCGTAAAGGGCAGGCCGGCATCCACGTTTTGCATTGTGCTCTTGATAGCTGCTTCGAGTTGCTGCGGATCGCGGTTCGAGCGCACCACCAGAGATGCCTGCGTCGATGGCGATTGCAGGATGGGCAGAAACATAGCCGGGGTTGGATCTTCGGCCAGGGTCGCATATTTTCCGTCTTCTGTGATGCCTACGACCTGTACGCGCGCCCCATCTTTCATCTTGTAGTAGGCGCCCACAGCGTTGGTTACGGAGCCGAAAATTTTGTTGGCGAACTCCCGATTGACTACCGCTACGCGTGGCGAGTTCATGTCGTCATGCCAGGTTAGAGTTCGGCCGGTCAGCAAGGTGGTTTGGGCGGCATCGAAGTATCCGGGAGAGATGTTGTAGATTGCGGCTTCGGCAGCGGCGTTCGATGGCCTGAGATCTGTGGTTTTGTCGGTAAAGACATTCTCACTGTTGTCTCCGTAAAACAACGGTGGGCGATCGACCAATCCCACGGACGTTACGCCGGGAATCGTCCGCAAAGAATCGATCAGGCGCTTTTGCATGACGGGCACGCTGTCGCCGCTGTAACCAGCCATGCTGAGGGCGGTTTCCACCAGGGTTGCGCCGTGCGGTTCGAAACCGATGTTGCTGTGCAGCGACCGCATCAGTCCTCTTACGGCGACTAGCGAAGAGGTCACCAGCACGGCGCAGATCGCAATTTGCGCCACCAGCAACAGATCGCGAGCAGTAATCCGCCGCCCGCCCTGGCCGGCAATGATGCCGCTTGCTCCCGACTTGACGACTTCATAGGGATTCGTACTTAGCACCTGCCTGACTGGAACTGCCCCGAAAATGAATCCGCTGGCCAAGGTCAACAGCAAAGCGATTCCATAGACATTTGCGTCCGGGTACACGGGCACATTAATGGGGACGGTTGGAAGCGGGCGCCACACGCTCAAACCGCGCAACAACAAAATGCTGGCCCAGAGGCCGGCGGCGCCTCCGACCAGCGAAATCAGCACGGCCTCTGTAAAGAGCCCTCGCAGAATGCGATTGCGGCTCGACCCGAGCGCGAGCCGCAGAGCAACCTCACGGGAGCGATCTGCGGCGCGGGCGGCAAAGAGGCTGCCCAGGTTGGCGCACGCGGCCAGCAGAATCAGCCCTGCCAGCAGCATCAACCCGGTTAGAAACGCTCGCGCCGGACCAGCCAACCAGTCCCCGGTAAGGCCTGGACGCGTCAAGGTGAAGGTCATGTTGCCGTCGTCTTTGGGGTAGGTCTTTTCCAGATTCGTGCCAATCGAGTTCAGATCGGCGATGGCCTGCGCCGGAGTGACGCCCGCTTTCAGATGTCCCAATATCATTAAAAGGAAGTGGTTTCCGCGTTCGTTCATGACATTCGCGCCCTCCACCTGCTCCTGGTTGATCAACGGCACCCAGAAATCGGGAAAGACAAACAATATAGTGCCGCGGAATTGCTGGGGCGCTACACCGAGGATGGTAAAAGGATGTTTGTTCAACTGAACGACGCGGCCGACCACGCCGCGATCGTCCTGAAAATGGGTGTGCCAATAGGCGTAAGTGAGCACGATATAGGGAGCGCTGTTGGGGCCGCGCTCATCGGCGGCGTGAAAGAAGCGGCCTAAGATACGGCTGAATGTGTAGTGTGTCGAAATAATTCCCTGTGACTTCCAGAATCCAAGAGCCGGACGGATTGTTGCCGGTATCGATGCCTACCGACGTGACGTTGTAGGCTGCCAGATCTTCAAAGCTGTGGTTGCGGTCGCGCAGGTCGAGATAGTCGGGATAAGAGTGATTGATGGCTTTGTCGTTGCCGCGCTGAATCGCGTAAAGACTTTTCGCATCGGGCACATTAATCGGACGCAGTATCAGGGCGTTCATTACACCAAAGACCACGGCGTTGGCACAGATTGCCAGGGCCAGCGTTAAGACGGCGGCGATGGCGAAGCCGGGAGACTTGCGCATCTGGCGCAGGGCTAGGCGGAGATCTTGTAGGAGGGTGGTCATGGGCGGCCTCTGCGTGACGTTTAGGCTACACGACAAATAAGGGCAATTGGAGAGCCAGAGTTTCGCGGGTGCAAGCGCATGAGAACGAAGGGGTTTGTGGGGTATCGCCGGAGCAGGGAGCAGGTTTGGGTGTCCGGTTTCACCTTAGGGTGTCCGCAAGCGAACAGAGAGGGAGTGGGAATGGGTTCCGGCGGAGCTTCGCTCTTGCCGGGACAGCCGAGGCGGCTGTCTCTACATGTTTAGTGGATCGCGTAACTACTTTTCTTTTTCTTCTTCGATTTTGATGCGGAGGGATTTCAGGAATTTTAGATCCTGATCGTTGATTTTGAATTCGGGGTTGGTGGAGAGAGTGGTGACCAGGGACGTCTTGTCGGAGGACTTTTCGCCCTGCTTGCTGACACCGATGGTGGCTTCGAGGACGAGGAAGATGTCGTAGCCTCCCTCTTTGATGCGGGAGACGACTTCGGCGATCTGTTCGGAATCGGAGAGAGATTCGTTGATGGCTTCGCCGAGTTCTTTCATGAGCTGTTTGAGTTGTTGGTCCACGTCATCCCCCGATCGCGGTCTCAGAACCTGATACTAACCGTTAGATGCCTGCTGTCGCGGAACCGTTTCCGGGTGCGGCGCAGGTTTGCGTCATTGTAGCGCCTTTGTAAAGCGGGAGGCTGTTAAAATCGAGGCTGTGAGCAAGGTTTCTACTGTACGAAAGTTAGGGGTGGTGGCGCGGGTGGCGGGGCAGCAGGTGAAGCGCAGCCGGATCGCGCGGGCTGCGGCTGGCGCGGTTTCGACCACGGTCCGGGCTTTCGGGCGGGCGGCGCATCAGTTGTGGCTGGAAGTCACGGGGCTGGTTTTCCTGGCGATGGCCGGAGCGGGCGGAATTGAGTCGGCGAAGGAATATGCGAAATATCACGCTGGGCGGGCTGGAGTGCGGGGGGTGGTGGTTGCACTTTGTTTTACGGTGACGTTTGCGTGGTTTGGGATTAGTTCGTTCTGGAGGGTGAGGCAGAAGGGGAAGGGCGGGGCGCGGTGAGGGCGGGATTAGTGGCGCTGCATGGGACTGCAGGTTCCTCTGCGCTGCGCGCCTCGGAATGACAAAGCTCTTGTGCGCTTCGGAATGACAAAGCTTTTCCGCGTTTCGGAATGACAAGATTATTTTTGTCTGGGATAACGGGTTAGGGGTTCGGAAAAGAGTGTTGATTATGGCGGACGCGGTTAAGGTTGCGAATCACGGCGCGGTGGCGGAGGTGGAGACGTCGTCGCATATTCCGGTGAAGGCGCTTTACACTCCGGCGGATCTTAAGGGCTTCGACTACGAGGGTGAGGTTGGGTATCCGGGCGAATATCCGTTTACGCGGGGCGTGCAGGCGACGATGTACCGCGGGCGGTTGTGGACCATGCGGCAGTATGCGGGCATGGGCGACGCGGAGGAGTCGAACAAGCGCTACAAATATTTGCTGGCGAATGGGACGACCGGTTTATCGGTGGCGTTCGATTTGCCGACGCAGATTGGGATGGACTCGGATCATGCGCTGGCGGCGGGCGAAGTGGGCAAGGTGGGCGTGGCGATCGATTCCATCGAAGATATGGAGCGGCTGTTTGCGGGCATCGAGCTGACCAAGATTTCTACATCGATGACTATCAATGCAACGGCATCGATTCTGCTGGCGTTGTATGTGGCGGTGGCGCGGCGGCAGGGCGCGGACATCCGCAAACTTTCAGGGACCGTGCAGAACGATGTGCTGAAGGAGTACATCGCGCGCGGGACTTATATTTATCCGCCGCAGCAGGCGATGCGCGTGATTACCGACATGTTTGCCTGGGCCAAGGAGAATGTTCCGGAGTGGAATACGATTTCGATTTCCGGCTATCACATGCGGGAGGCGGGGTCGACGGCGGTGCAGGAAGTGGCGTTCACGCTGGGCAACGGCATGGCTTACGTGGAGGCGGCGATCAAGGCCGGGCTGGATGTGGATAAGTTCGCGCCGCGGCTGTCGTTCTTTTTTAATGCGCACAGCAATTTTCTGGAAGAGGTGGCGAAGTATCGGGCGGCGCGCCGGATGTGGGCGCGGATTATGCGCGAGCACTTTAAGGCGAAGAATCCGAAGTCGTGGATGCTGCGGTTTCATACGCAGACGGCAGGGTCGACGCTGACGGCGCAGCAGCCGGAAAACAATATTGTGCGGACGGCGATCCAGGGGCTGGCGGCCGTGCTGGGCGGGACGCAGTCGCTGCACACGAATTCTTATGACGAGGCTTTGGCGCTGCCGACCGAGCAGGCGGCGCGGATCGCTTTGCGCACGCAGCAGGTGATTGCTTATGAATCGGGGGCGCCGCAGACGGTCGATCCGCTGGCGGGGTCGTATTACGTTGAGGCGCTGACGAATGAGATTGAGAAGCGCGCGGCGGAATATTTGGGAAAGATTGAAGTGATGGGCGGGATGCTGAAGGCGATTGAGCGCGGATTTGTGCAGCAGGAGATTCAGAACGCGGCGTATGAATATCAGCAGGCCGTGGACCAGGGCGATGCGGTGGTGGTGGGGGTAAACCGGTTTGAGGTGGAAGAGGAGAAGCCGATTCCGATTCAGAAGATTGATCCGGCGCTGGAGCCGAAGCAGATTGAGCGGGTGCGGGCGTTGCGGGCTCGGCGGGATGCGGGGCCTTGGAAAGCGGCGTTGCAGGGCGTGGAGGACACGGCCCGGTCGGGCGAAAACGTTATGCCTCGGATTCTGGCGGCAGTGGAGGCTTACGCGACCGTGGGTGAAATTTCGGATGCGATGCGGAAAGTGTTTGGCGAGTATCGGGAAGCGGTGGTGATTTAGAACCGTCGTTGGTCGTTGGTCGTTAGTCGGAAGTTTTGTAGCCGCAGGCGTTACGGCAGGGTTCGCAGTACATGAGGCCGTCTCCGCAGATGCGGATGTCGAGCTTGCGACTGGCACAGGACGCAGAACTTGTCGCACTCGCAGTGATCTTCCGGCATTTCGCACTGGCCGCAGCGAAACTTGGCGGGGCTGGTTCCGGTGGACATAGGAATAATGTAGCGCTGCGGCTCGGGGATGGGGAACGTGCCGTTGGTAACTGCAATTGCTGATTTTTGATTGCTGATTGTTGATTGAACACCTCCGCGCCTGAGCCGGGTTCTTAATCAACAATCACCAATCAAAAATCAGCAATTTTTTTCCCGCGAGGCGCCTGCCCTATAATTCCTAGCAATGACCTTCCAACAGGTGCTGGATGGAGCGGAAGTCCTCGCGCACAACGGGGATCCGGCGGTGAGTAGTGTGGAGTATGACTCGCGGCGGGTGAAGCCGGGGTGCCTGTTCGTGGCTATGCGCGGCGAGTCGAGCGATGGCAACCGGTTTATCGATCAGGCTGTTGCCGCTGGAGCCGTGGCGATTGTGACGGATTCGGCGGCGGAGCGGCCGCGTCCCGGTGTGGCTTGGGCGGTGGTTCCGAACGGGCGGCGGGCTTTGGCGCGGATCAGCGCGAACTTTTATAAGAAGCCGGCCGAGAGGATTGCGATCACGGGAATCACGGGGACGAATGGCAAGAGCACGACCGCGTTTCTGGTGGAGGCGATTCTGACGGCGGCGGGACGGAAGAGTGCGCTGATTGGGACGATTGAGTATCACGTGGCCGGGAAAGTTTTGCCGGCGCCGCATACCACGCCCGAGGCGCTGGAACTGAATCGCATTTTCAGTGAAGCCCTGGGGAATGGGGCGACGGATGCGGTGATGGAGGTTTCCTCGCACGCGCTGGCGCAGGAGCGCGTATTCGGCATTCCTTTTGATGTGGCTGTGTTCACCAATCTGACGCGCGATCATCTCGATTATCACAAGACTATGCCAGAGTATTTCGCGGCCAAGCGCGTGCTGTTTGAGGGCTGCGGCACAGATGCGCCACGAGCTGTGGTTGCGAATATCGATGATGAGTCAGGCGCGAAGCTGGCGGAGTTCAGCCGGAAGCGGAGTTCGGTCGTGCTGAAGTATGGATGGGAGCGTGGCGATTTTCACGCGGACAACGTTGACATCACGACGCGCGGGACGCGCTTTGATCTGGTGACGCCAGCAGGGAAGATCGCGGCGTTCTCGGCGCTGATCGGGCGCGTGAACGTGTACAACATTCTGGCGGCGGCGGGAGCGGGTTTTGCGCGCGGGTGTTCGACGGAGGCGATCGCTAAGGGGGTCGACGAGCTGGCGTCGGTTCCCGGGAGGTTTGAGCGAGTCGAATGCGGCCAGCCGTTTACGGTGGTGGTTGACTATGCGCACACCGACGACGCTTTGCGGAATTTGACGGCGCTGGCGCGGGAGTTGGTTTCTGCCGCGAAGGGACGAGTGTTGACGGTGTTTGGCTGCGGAGGAGATCGCGACCGGAAGAAGCGTCCGCTGATGGGCGAGGCGGCGGGACGGGGAAGCGATTTTGTGGTGCTGACTTCGGACAATCCTCGAAGTGAGGATCCGCTGGCGATTATTAACGATGCGGTGGTGGGGCTGCAGAGAACGGGCGTCAAGTACACGGTTGAAGTCGACAGGCGCAAGGCGATTGCGCTGGCGATTGGCGAGGCGCGGCCGGGAGACATTGTGCTGATTGCCGGGAAGGGGCACGAGAAGGTGCAGGTCACGCGGGAGGGCGCGGCTCCGTTTGATGATTTGGAAGTGGCGCGCGAGGCGCTGCGGGTGGCGGGGTTTGAGTGCGAGGCGGGTCAGGCGGGGTTTCATTCGCGATGAAGCTGACGCTTGGCAGGATCGCTGAATTTGTTTCTGCGGCCGGGGAGTTCTCGCCGGAGGAAATCGCGCAGGGGTATTCGATCGACTCGCGCACCGTTGGTCCGGGACAGCTTTTCTTTGCGGTGAAGGGTGAGCGGTTGGATGGGCACGACTTCGTGGAGGCGGCACTGCAAAGGGGAGCTGTCGCGGCGGTGGTGCGCAAGGATCGGTTGGCGCGCTATCCGGAGGGGGCTCGCTTGCTGGCCGTCGACGACACGCTGATCGCGCTGCAGACCCTGGCCATGGCGGTGCGGAAGTTGTGGGGCAAGCCGCTGATTGGGGTCACGGGCTCGATGGGCAAGACTACTACTAAGGAGGCCATCGCGCATGTGCTGGGCGCGCGTTTTCGAGTGCTGAAATCGGAAGGGAATTTCAATAATCATTTCGGTTTGCCGTTGATGCTGCTGAAGCTGGAGCCGGAGCATGACGTGGCCGTGATCGAGATGGGCATGTCGCATGCAGGGGAAATTCGAGCGCTGGCGAAGATTGCGCAGCCGGAGACGGGTGTGGTCACCAACGTCGCTCCGGTGCATCTGGAGTTTTTTGATTCGGTGGCGGGGATTGCGCGGGCGAAGTATGAACTGATCGAGTCGCTGCCCGCGGGTGGAACCGCGGTGCTGAATGCAGATGATGAATACGTTTCGCAGTTTGGGCGCGACTTGAAGGGCAAAGTCGTGATGTATGGCACGCGTGCCACTGCGGATGTGCGCGCCGAGAATGTTTGCAGCCTCGGGGCCGAGGGTTCGGAGTTCGATGTGGTAATTGGGGGCGTGCGCGAACGTGCTCGGCTGCCGCTGGTGGGAGAGCACAACGTGCTGAATGCACTGGCGGCTGTGGCTGTGGGCCTGCAACGTGGGTTGACGCCTTCCGAGGCGGTCGGGGCGCTGGCGGATCTGTCTCCGGCGGATAAACGTGGAGAGGTTCTACGACTGGGCAACATCACGGTGATCAACGATTGTTACAATTGCAATCCGAAAGCGCTGAAGGCGATGGTGGATGCGCTGGCGGCGATGCCGGGGCAGCGCCGCATTGTGGTGGCGGGCGCGATGCTGGAACTAGGTCCGACGGAGGAGGAATTGCACCGGCAGGCGGGCCAGCACATCGCGGAGAAAAAGATCGACGTGCTGTTGGGTGTGCGTGGGCCGGCACAAGCAATGGTGGAAACGGCCCGGCAGGCGGGTATGCGAGCCGAATTTGTATCCACGCCTGAGGAAGCCGGGGAATGGCTGGCGCGCGAGGCGCGCGACGGTGATGTGGTTCTGATGAAGGCCTCGCGCGGCGTGAAGCTGGAGAAAGCGTTGGAAGTGTGGAAGGCACGGCGCGGGGCCAAATAATTCTTCACCACGGAGGCACGGAGACACGGAGAAAGCGCAAGATCCTTCGGAACGGTACCGGCTTCGCTGGTTCTTAAAGGATTTGTGTTTCTCCGTGACTCCGTGCCTCCGTGGTGGATGTTGGGTTGGAGTTTGTTAGACATTTTGGAGCGAGTCGGAGGCTGATTGCTCTACTGGCTGTTGTTCCTGAAGCTGCAACATTATTTTCCGCCGTTCCGCATCTTCCGTTATCTGACGTTCCGTACTGCGTTTGCCAGCCTTACTGCTTTGTTTACCGCGCTCATCGTGGGGCCACTGGTGATCAACCGACTGCGCGAATTTCAGATTGGACAGTACATTCGGGAGGAGGGACCGAAGGCTCATCAGAAAAAAGCCGGGACTCCAACCATGGGCGGGTTGCTGATTGCGATTGCCATCGTTGTACCTACGCTGCTGTGGGCGGATTTGAGCAACCGCTTCGTGTGGATTGCGGTGTTTGCCACGTGCGCGTTTGCGGCGATCGGATTCACCGACGATTACACCAAGGTTGTGCATCGCCGGAATCTGGGCCTGACCGGGCGGGCGAAGCTGGGACTGCAGATCGCAACCAGCATCGTTATCGCAGTGATGCTGATCGCCATGCAGACTTATGGCATGTATTCGACCAAGCTGATCGTGCCGTTTCTCAAGCAGTTCCATCCCGATCTGGTGGTGCAGAATCTGGAACGCTATCCTCATCTTTGGCCGCTGGCCTTTTTGCCGTTCATGGCATTTGTGGTTCTGGTGATCGTGGGCTCGAGCAATGCGGTGAACCTTACCGATGGGCTGGACGGCCTAGCCATTGGTTGCACGGTGATTGCTGCGGGCGCGCTGACGGTGCTGACGTATGTGAGCGGGCACGCTACGTTTGCTACCTACCTGGAAATTCCGAAGATGCCGCAGGTGGGCGAGCTGACGATTTTCTGCGGAGCGATGGTTGGGTCGTCGATCGGATTCTTGTGGTACAACGCACATCCGGCGGAAGTGTTTATGGGCGATGTGGGATCGCTGGCGCTGGGCGGGGCGATTGGGACCGTGGCTGTCATCATCAAGCAGGAACTGCTGCTGCCGTTTATTGGCGGAGTGTTTGTGATCGAGGCCGTGTCAGTGATCTTGCAGGTAGGATCGTATAAGCTGCGGAAGAAGAGGATTTTCAAGATGGCGCCGATCCATCATCATTTCGAGTTGATGGGTTGGTCGGAGTCGAAGATTATCGTGCGCTTCTGGATCGCGTCGCTGGTGTTTGCGTTGTTCGCGCTGACGACTTTGAAACTGCGGTAGCGATGCCGGGGGTCGTGAGGAATTTTTGATTGATGATTTTTGATTGATGATTGAAAACCTTGTGGTGCGGAGTGTGATTCGATTTTCAATCAACAATCAGCAATCAACAATCATCAATTGATCTAAGCATGGAACTTAAAGACAAACGCGTGCTGGTGGTTGGGCTCGGCAAGTCTGGAGTGGCTTCGGCGCTTTTCCTGAAGGCGCATGGAGCGCGGGTTACGGTCTCTGATACCAAGAGCGGGGATGAACTGCGCAACGAGATTCCTTCGCTGCTCGATCATGGGATTACGGTTGAGACCGGCGGGCATGGGGAGCGCACGTTTCGCGGGCAGGATTTGATTGTGGTGAGCCCCGGCGTTCCGGTGGACGCGCCGCTGCTCAACCAGGCGCGGTCGCTGGGCGAGGCCGTGATCGGCGAGATCGAATTGGCTGCGCAGTTTCTGCCGGGACCTATTGTGGCTATTACTGGGTCGAACGGGAAGACTACGACTACTACTTTGACGGGCGACATTTTGGCGGCAGGCGGGCTGCCGACGCTGGTCGGGGGGAACATCGGTACTCCTGCGATTTCGCTAGCGGAGCGGGCCAAGCCGGAGACGGCCATTGTGCTCGAGGTTTCGAGCTTTCAACTGGAGACGATTCGGACGTTCCGTCCAAAGGTTGCTGTGGTCTTGAACGTTACGCCCGATCATCTGGACCGGCACCGCACGTTGGATGTTTACGTGGATGCAAAGGCGCGGATTTTTGAGAATCAGCGGGGCGATGATTTTGCCGTGCTCAATGAGGATGATCCGACTTGCGTGACGATGGCGGCGCGGACTCGGGCGCAGGTGTTCTGGTTCAGCCGGCAGAAGGAAGTGAAGCAGGGCGCGTGGGTGCGCGAGGGGAAAATCTTGTTTCGGGATGGTCGCGGTCAGCAGCGCGACATTATGCTGGTTTCTGAAATTCCGCTGAAGGGCGCGCACAATCTGGAGAACGTGCTGGCGGCGGTGTGCGCGGGCGCGCTGATGGGATGCGCTCCGGAAAAGATTCGGCAGGCGGTGCGCGACTTCAAGGCGGTCGAGCACCGCCTCGAGTTTGTGGCGACGATCCGCGGTGTGGATTATTACAACGATTCGAAGGCTACAAACGTGGACGCGACCATCAAAGCGCTAGAGTCGTTTCCTACGAACATCCACCTGATTCTTGGCGGCAAGGACAAAGGCAGCGACTACAGTGTGCTCAACGAGTTGTTGCGGCAGCGGGTGAAGCGCGTGTACACGATTGGCGCGGCGGCGGGGAAGATCGAGTCGCAAATTAAAGGCGCTGAAGTTGTGCACGCGGAGACTTTGGAGAACGCTGTTCGCAAGGCTCATGCTGTGGCGCAGGCGGGTGATGTGGTGTTGCTGGCTCCGGCTTGCGCGAGCTTCGATCAGTTTAAGAATTATGAGCAGCGCGGGTTGGTGTTTAAGGAGATTGTGCGCGGGCTGAGCGAAACGCGGCCTTGAGGATGGTGAGCGATGCGCTCTTACAGGAGCTGGACGTACGCCGTCGTTGCCTGCTTGAGCCTCCTAGCGGCGTTGAACTGCACCCGCCGGGGCACCGACCGTCGCCTTATCAGTGCCTACAACGTTCCCATCGGCGAGCCCCGAGCGATCAAACCCGCGAAACCGATTCCGGGTACCCGAGTCTGGGAGGGGGAGGTTCTTTCCGTCTCGCTCGGAGCTCAGGACGTGAACTCTGCTCTTGGCCCCTATGTCGTGTCCAGCGCGCCTGCCGACCAGTTCACGCCTAGGGCTCTTCACCCGTTCGATCCCAAGAGTTTTAGCCTCTGGGTGGATGACTCAAAGGTCAACTTCTGTGGCATGAGCCGGGAACTGAAGGGTCTCGACGTTGGCGAGTTGACCAACCACTCGGTAAGGCTGACCGCCTCCGCGGGGGAGCTCAGGGGACTGAGGTGGGCCCCGCCCCCAGCGGAACCCGGGACGGGACCCCTCCCTTCATCGCCGGTCACGCTGACAAAGACATGCTATGTGCTCGAGGACTTTGAAGACTTTAGTGACCGCAAAGAATTTGCAGGATTTACTGCCCCGTCCTTTGACACGGTTCTTCGGATTGTTCGATCCATGGATCATTTGTATGGCGGGAAATATAAAGGAGGCCGTTGGACTGTCTCGCGTACAGACACGCTAGAATCGGGTAAGTATCGAGTGTTTTACGCTTTGCCAGGCGACGACCAGTACCGTTTCGTGTGGAACGCCAACCTTCGCACGGGCGAGTTTGTCCCGATGGCGAGGTGCGCCGAGGAAGTGGAACAATTCATGCATGAGCACTGAGGAATGTCGATGACCATGGACTGGAAAACGTACTATCGAGAGTTCGATTCACTCCTGCGCTCCTTCGCGGAGGGGCCTCTTCGCAGCCGTCGCTTGGACAAGAGGTATGTCGGATTCCGCCCTGTCACAGGCGATAAATTCGAAATTGATCTGAACGACGGGGTGCAAAGACTCTTGGTAATCGGTCGAGCCGTCAACGGGTGGGAAAGCGGCGAGGGCGCCACGAAGGGGGGCTGGAGTCGTGAAGACATGGCGGAACCCCGCCGGAGACAGGAGGTTATCGATCGGCTGGAAGCGGAGTCCAGTCTAGACTGGCTATGCTTCGCTAGGTGCATGGCCAGGGTGTCCTCATTTTGGAGAACTGCCCGGGATCTGCTGCTCAAGATTAATGGGACAAGCCTCAGCGAGTCGTGGCCGCTCTATCTGGGCTGGACTAACCTCTACAAGATTTCCGCCGCTGCTGGCGGTAACCCGAGCGAGCGGGAATGCGACCTGCAACTCAAATCATGCAGAACGCTCCTCGAACTCGAACTCGCCGCTTGGTCGAGCGCACCTGTATTGGTCGCAACGGGCTTCGATTGGTGGGACGGCTTTCGGGATGTCTGGAACCTAGGCGGCGCCGACAAGGCAGGAGATTTCGTGCAGTTCAAGTCCCGCTTGAACGGACAAATCCTGGCCGTGGCAAAACATCCCGAGCGAAAAAAGCAACCGGATTATCTTGACGCTGTACTTCGCGCCATCGATCCCCGCCTCGGCACTTTGTGACGCTGTCCGCGAACCAAGAGAAGCAACAATCAGCAATCAACAATCAGCAATTCGTTCTCGCTGACTCCGCTGCTCCGTGGTGAAATGAACTTCCCATGGCAAAGCGGGTGAGTGTCGATCGCTGGCTGTTTACCGTGACCATGCTGTTGGTGTTTGTAGGGCTGGTGATGGTGTTTTCGGCGTCGGCGGTGATGGCGCGGGAGCGGTTTGGGTCTCCGTATGCGTTTCTGGTGAAGCAGTTAGTCTGGGCGGCTGCCGGGCTTGTCGCGATGGTGGTGGCGATGCGGGTGGATTACCGGCGCTACAAGCATCCGGCGCTGGTGTTTTCGCTGCTGGGGCTGACCACGCTGCTGCTGATCTCCGTTTTCTTTCTGGACCGCTCGCACAATACGCATCGCTGGTTCCGCGTGGGCGCTTTTTCTTTTCAGCCTTCGGAACTAGCCAAGCCGGTGCTGATTCTTTTTCTCGCTTACTTTCTTGAAGCGCGCACCAAAACCATGGATGACTGGCGCAACACACTGGTACCGGCGGCCGCGCCTGTGGTGGTGCTGCTGGGGTTGATCGTGCTGCAGCCCGACTTGGGTACGGCCATCGCTTGTGGAGGGATTGCGGCTTGCATTCTGTATGTGGCGGGCATGCGGCTGCGGTATTTCGCGTATGCGTTTGGGGCGTCGCTGGTGCCGCTGTATTTTTTGATCTTTCATGTCAGCTGGCGACTTGCCCGGCTGCTGGCGTTCTGGAATCCCTATGCGGACCGGCAGAAAGCGGGGTTCCACATTATTCAGTCGCTGATCGCGGTGGGCACGGGCGGCGTGACGGGCACTGGGCTGATGGAAGGCAAGCAGAAGTTGTTTTACTTGCCGGAGCCGCATACTGACTTTATTTTTGCGGTCACCGCCGAAGAGTTGGGATTGGTGGGAGCGATGTTTGTGGTGGCGTTGTTTGCCATCTTTTTGTGGCGCGGGATGCGGGCCTCGTGGCGCACCGAGGATATTTTCGGACGATACCTGGCGGTTGGAATCACAAGCATGGTTGTGCTGCAGGCGTTCATCAACATCAGCGTGGTTTTGGGCATGATGCCGACCAAGGGGATCCCGCTGCCGCTGGTGTCGTACGGAGGGTCGTCGTTGTTTGTGACGCTGGCGTGTGTGGGCGTGCTGCTGAACATTACCAAGCAGGCGGAGTAGGGCATTGAGTCATTGAGTGATCGGGCCATTGAGTGATTGGAAGAACATCCGAAGGCTCAATCACCCGATCGCTTAATGACTCAATCGCTCAATCATTTATAGTCACTTCATGCGCACACTTCTGCCGCCTCAAGGAGGACGATGAAATTCCTGGCAAACTTGTTTTTGGCTGTGGCCGTTACCACTGGCCTCGTGGTCTCGGCGGGCGCGCAGAAATCGGAGCCAGTTCAGCCGGTCCAAGCCCTTGTGCCCGGGCCGATCTACTCCGCCACCGATCTGGCGGCGCTGGTTCCTGCTCCGAAGGCCGACGACGTGAGATCGCTCGACGCGATCATGCACGCTATCTACGATGTGATCTCCGGCCCGGCGGGTGATCGGGATTGGAACCGCTTCCGTTCTCTCTGCCTGCCGCAAGTTCGTTTCACTAGCGTGGGCAGGCGCCCGGACGGGTCCTCGTACGTCGCCTCCTTCAGCATCGACGATTACATACACCGGGCCGGCGAGCACTTCGCCAAGGAAGGCTTCTACGAAAATGCAATCGTGAACCAGACGACGGGCTTTGGGAACATGAACCAGGTGCTGAGCAGCTACGAGTCGCGGCACGCTCCCGGGGAAAAGCCGTTTCAGCGCGGCGTCAATTCCTTCCAGGTGTTGAATGACGGCAAACGCTGGTGGATCGTTTCCATCCTCTGGGATTCGGAGCGGCCCGACAATCCGCTTCCGGCGAGTCTTACCGAAAAGAAATAGCCGCCACGGAGCGCACGGATCTTTCAACGTTCGTCCGCTTTATCCGCGTGAATCCCCGTAGATCCGTGGCGAGTTCTTGGCTCTGGTTTATAGTCACCTCATGCGGGCAATCCTGGCGGGCGGCGGGACGGGCGGGCATGTGATCCCGGCGCTGGCCATCGCTAACGAACTCAAGAAAAGTTACGACGGCGAGGTGCTGTTCATCGGGACGGCGCGCGGCATCGAGAACCGACTGGTGCCCGCCGCAGGATATCCCCTGCAATTGGTGCGGGTGGGGGCGCTGAAAAATGTCAGCCTGATGACGCGGGCGAAGACGGCGTTCGATTTGCCGCGCGCGGTGTGGGATGCTGGCCGCATGTTGAATGAATTCGCACCCGACGTGGTGATTGGCGTGGGCGGATATGCGTCGGGACCGACGATGCTGGCGGCGGTGGTGAAGCATATCCCGACGCTGGCGTTTGAGCCGAATGTGGTACCGGGATTTGCCAATCGAGTGGTGGCGCGGTTTGTTTCCGGAGCGGCGGTGCACTTTGAGGAGACTGCGGAATATTTTCGTAACGCCGAAGTGACGGGCGTACCGGTGCGGCAGGCGTTCTTCGAAATTCCAGTCAAGCGCGGCGGGACACCGACTCTGCTGGTGTTTGGCGGAAGCCAGGGAGCGCATGCCATCAATGAGGCGATGTTTCGCTGCCTGCCGGTGCTGATGCGGCTCGAGGCTCCCGGAATTCACATCATCCACCAGACCGGAGAGCGTGACTATAATGACGCGCTGGCCGTTTACGGTGCGCTCGGGGAGTCGGCGGAGGTTTTCAAGTTTATTGAAGACATGCCGGCGGCGTTCGCGCGCGCAGATCTGGTAGTGTGCCGCGCCGGCGCGAGCACGGTGGCGGAAATCACGGCGGCAGGGAAGCCCGCTGTGTTCGTGCCGTTTCCGCGCGCGGCCGACGATCATCAGCGTGTGAATGCTCTAGCTCTGGAGCGCGCAGGTGCGGCGGTGTTGGTGGAGGAATCGAAACTGGAGGGAGTCTGGCTGGCGGAGACGATCGCGGCCCTCCTGGGTGACCGGCGACGATTGAAGGCGATGAGCGAGGCGGCGCGGGAGTTGTCGCATCCCAATGCGGCGCGTGATATTGCGGCGCTGGCGGTGCGGGTGGCGGGAGTAGAACAAAATTAGCCACGGATTTGCACGGATTTCCACGGATACCCCTTTTTGGGTTCTTGTTCTTTTGAATGGTTTGGTTTTATCCGTGTGAATCCGCGTAAATCCGTGGCCAAGAAGTTGCCTTATGTTTGCCAAGATACAGCAGATACATTTCGTGGGCATTGGCGGGATCGGCATGAGTGGGATTGCCGAGGTGTTGCTGAATCTCGGCTATCGCGTTTCGGGCTCGGATTTGAAGAGTTCTGCGGTGACCCAGCGGCTGGCGGTCTTGGGCGCTGCTGTCTTTGAAGGACATCGTGCGGAGAACATTGCGGGAGCCGAAGTGGTGGTGACGAGTTCGGCGATCGCGGCGGAAAATCCTGAGGTGGTCGAGGCGCACAAGCTGCACGTGCCGGTGATTCAGCGGGCGGAGATGCTGGCCGAGTTGATGCGGTTGAAGTATGGCATTGCCATCGCCGGCATGCACGGCAAGACGACTACGACTTCGATGGTGGCGGCGGTTCTCGCCGGCGGCGGGCTCGATCCAACCGTGGTGGTGGGCGGGCGCGTGGATGCGATGGGGTCGAATGCGCGACTCGGGGAAATCGCAGTATCTGGTGGCCGAGGCGGATGAGAGTGACCGCTCCTTCTTGAAGCTTTCGCCGATTCTATCCGTCGTGACCAACATCGACCGCGAGCACATGGATTGTTATCGCAACATGCGGGACGTGAAGAAGACTTTTCTGGAGTTCATGGACCGTGTGCCGTTCTATGGGATGGTGGTGGCGTGCAACGACGATCCGCTGCTGCGGCGGCTGTTGCCGGAAGTGCAGCGGCGTACCGTGACGTATGGAACAAAGCGCGGGTCGGATTTCCTGATCAAAGTCCCACTTCTCGCGCAAAAAGCGCGCGAGAAATGGGGCACCCGTTGAGCCACTTCCGCGTGAGTTACCGCAAGAAGGATATGGGCGAGTTCACGCTGCATGTGCCGGGGGTGCACAACATTCTGAATGCGACAGCCGCGATCGCTGTGGGAGTGGGGTTGGATGTTGGAACTGATGCGATCCGGACGGCGCTCGATCAGTTCCGCGGAGTCGACCGGCGGTTCCAGTTGCGCGGTCGGGCGGCGGGCGTGAGTGTGATCGACGATTATGGACACCATCCCACGGAAATCAAGGCGACGCTAGCCGCGGCGCGGTCGTGCGGCTTTCGCAAGGTTCACGTGGTGTTCCAGCCGCACCGATTCACGCGCACGCGCGATTTGATGGAGGAGTTCTCCACGGCGTTTGCCGACGCCGATTCGTTGTTTGTTCTCGATATTTATGCAGCGAGCGAGAAGCCGATCGAGGGGATCAGTGGGGAAGGGTTGGCGCAGGCGATCCGCGAGAAGGGTGAACGGAATGTCCAGTACGTGAGTTCGTTCGCGGACGCCGTGAGTTCTGTAGCCGCAGCGGCCGAGGATGGGGACATGATCTTAACGCTGGGGGCGGGCAGCGTTTCGCAGTTGGGGCCGATGATTGTGGAGAAGTTGAAAGAGCAGGCGCCCGGAGCAGGGAGCTAATTTCCGGATTGTAGGCGCGGCATCGGGCGGTGACGTAACTTTGATTGTGTAAAAAGCGAGAGGGTGTAAGTTGGCTTTGGCCTAGCAAGCTAAAGCCTTTCCGAAAGGAGACCTACACCCATGGCGAAGATAATCCCAATCACGGAGCATTACCAACATTTTCTGGCGGAGATGAAAGAGAGTTTCTGGGGCGATGTGTACGGCGAGACGAAACGGCTGTGGAAAGAGCGTTTGGAGGCGGATTCGCGGCGGGAGCGGGACCGGTATGCGGTGCGCGAAGTGTATCAGCGGCGGAGCAGCCGGCGGCAGCCCTATCGCAATGGCTACTACGAACGGGATTTCGTGACTCGGTTGGGGACGATCCGGCTGCGGGTGGCGCGCACCCGCGGGAAGAGTTTTCTGCCGCGTGGGCTAGAACCTTTTCAGCGGCGCGCCGAAGATGTGTCGATGCTGATTCGGGAGGCATTTCTGCGCGGCCTCTCGACGCGGCAGGTGGGGCGGGTGGTGGCCACGGTGAGCGAAGAAGTGGTGAGCCCGCAGACGGTGTCGAAGCTGACGCGGGATCTGGACGAGGTGGTGCGCCAGTTCCATCAGGCGCGGTTGGAAGACAACTACGCGTATCTGTTTTTGGACGGAGTGAGCTTGCGGGTGCGGCGTCCGGCGGGACGCAAGCGGGTGCAGATGCTGGTGGCCTACGGAGTGCGGCGCGACGGCACCCGCCATCTGCTGGCGTTTTTGCGCAGCCAAGGCGAAAGCCAGGCGGACTGGAAGGGCTGCTGCAGGATATGTATCGGCGCGGACTGGAGGGCAAGGCGCTGGGCCTGATCGTCACCGATGGCTGTGCGGCCCTGGCGGCGGCGATCTGTACTGTGTATCCGCGCGTGCGGTATCAGCGTTGCTGGGCGCACAAGATGCGCAACATTTAGAGAAGGTGAAGAAGGCCGATTTCGACGCGGTGAAACAGGACGCGCAAGCCATCTACCAAGCCGAAAGCCGTGCCGATGCCGAGGCCGCTTTTCGCGCCTTCCGCGCCCATTGGCGGGGGAAGTACGGTCCCATGGTGCGCCAACTGGAGTGCGATCTGCCGGCTTTGCTTTCGGTGTTCGCTTTCCCCGCGCACCTGCGTAAGAAGCTGCGCACCACTAACGTGATTGAACGCTGCTTCGTGGAAGTGCGCCGCCGCACCCGGCCCA
>CAWBGI010000004.1:0-92806 GCA_963788225.1 uncultured Acidobacteriaceae bacterium
GGCATTTTCAGGCACGAGAAGAATGTGCGGAATGTAGTGGCAGTGATGCTGGTCCAGGTGACGCCTCTGCTCGGGCAGCTCCATGGCTTTTCCAGCAGAGATATTCTTGAGGTAGACGATGGTGTTGGCCACGCCGCCCTCGGGCCCGACGATCAGGCGCTCGAGACTGACGGTCTTCTTGCCGTCAGGATCGCAGATCTGCGGATCCTTGGTTACGGGAAAGTCCAGTTCGTGAGGCACCGGTCCCGACCATTTAACAGTTCCAGAGATGGTTCCACCGTCGGCGACGGGGATGACTTTGTAGTTGCTTTGGGCGACGGAGACAGTTACAGCCGCAAGAAACGAAACCAGCAAAGAGCAACGTAAAATCACAATCTTCATGGAAAAACCCCTGATAGCCCACCGCCCGTTGCTAGCGGCTTGCGAAGGTCGCGCAGCAACGCGGGCTGAAATTGGAAATGCTTCACCTTGCTTTCCGCGCACAACAGCTTTCACCCAACTTGCGGGATAGCGCTCACAGGGGTCCCGCTTAGGGGCGGGCAGCGCTCGTGTTTGCGGTCTTTCTCGGTTCCAACAGGGAGGACCGTTAACCGGTTCATGTGATTGGAATCACAATTAGAGTGCTCTTATTTGGGCGAAGGGTCGAGATTACCGAAGTGGTGTGTCGGGCGGTAGCGGGGCAGCGGGTTTCGTTGGGGCTGCAAGCTCTATTCGGCAACGGAGAACCCATCCGCCATGTGGGATGGCTTACAATCTTGCTGCCATGACGGTGAGGGTCAGAGCGTTCGCGAAGATCAATCTTGGATTGCGCATTGGAGCCGCGCGCGAGGATGGATTTCATGAGCTGCTGACCGTGTATCAGACGATCGGATTGCATGACGTGATCCAGGTGAGCGTGGGACGTGGGAGCGGGATTGAGATTCGATGCACGGATCCCAAGGTTCCGAAGGGCGAATCGAACACGTGCTACCGCATCGTCGAGAAGGCCATGCAGGCAATGCGTGCGAAGGGGCGGATCGTCATTGATATCGAGAAGCGGCTGCCGGTGCAGGGCGGGCTGGGCGGAGCTTCGGCAAATGCTGCAGCTACTTTGCTGGGGCTTGAGCGAGCGCTGAAGAAATCCTTGGCGGCTGTGGAGCGGCTGCGAATTGCGGCAGAAGTCGGCTCCGATCTGCCGCTGTTTCTCGTGGGCGGGACAGTGCTGGGTGTGGGGCGCGGGGAGCAGGTGTATCCGCTGGAGGATTTGCCAGCGACAGCTTGCGTGCTGGTGACTCCTGAGGTGGGAGTTTCGACGCCGAATGCTTTTGGAGAGTGGGATCGGAGAACCCGTGGCGCGGGAGGTTCTGTTGCTGCGACGGAATTGACGCTCTCCGCACCATCCGATAGAATGGTTGAGCTTGGCCGAGGGTTGTCGGCGTGGCTGAGCGAGAGGTACTCCGGTGCTCCTTCTGGAAGGGGCCGGGCCGAGAATCCGCTTCTCGAGCTTGTCCGGGCCGGGATCAAGAACGACTTTGAGCAGGTCGTCTTTCCTGAGTATCCCGAGTTGAGTGAAGGCAAGTGTGCGCTGGAGCGCGCGGGCGCAAAGTATGCGTCGCTGTCGGGCTCCGGGTCAACGTTGTACGGGCTATTTGCTTCGAAAGGTGCGGCGCGCGCTGCAGAGGCAAGGCTGCGAAGGCAGGGGTGGACGGCCCAGGCGACGGTCACGCTCGCGCGGCGGGAATACTGGAAGCGAATTTTCGCGGGGTAGGGATTGTCGCGGCTGGGTCTGTGCATGTGGCGCTCGCCTTCGGCGTCGCTTGGACGGGCGAGGCGCCCCGTCGCCACTTGGTCCGGCCACACGGTCAGGAAAATTTTTGATTGTTGATTTCTGATTGTTGATTGACAATAGAGTGTTGGTTGATCCCGGTTTCAATCAACAATCAACAATCCAAAATCAACCATAGAGTTTACTGGGCCGTCGACTAATGGTAGGTCAAGTGCCTTTGGAGCACTTTGTCTAGGTTCGAATCCTAGCGGCCCAGCCAAATAATCAGTTCTCAGTTCCCGGTTCTCAGTTCTCAGTTAAGAACTGGAGCCTAAGACTGAGATCGGAGAACTGAGACCTTCTTATGGCTACTTTAGTCACGCCGGCGGAAAAGGCAGAAAAAACGGAGAAGAACGTTCCACCCATGCCCGACGAGAAGGCAGATCGCAAACAGCGCGCGCGGGTGGATGAAAAGTTCAAGATCTTCAGCGGGACGGCGAACGAGCCGCTGGCCGACGAGGTTTGCCACTTTCTTGGGATGCAGCGCGGACAGGCGCAGGTGATCCGTTTCGCCGACGGCGAGGCGTACGTGCAGATCCAGGAGAACGTGCGGGGCTGCGACGTGTTCGTGATGCAGCCGACGTGCCGCGCGGCGCACAAGGACGGCGGCAAGAGCACGAGCGTGGACGAGCATCTGATGGAACTGCTGCTGATGATCGACGCGCTGAAGCGCGCGTCGGCGCGGCGCATCACGGCAGTGATGCCTTATTTCGGATATGCGCGGCAGGACCGCAAAGACAAGCCGCGCAGCCCGATTTCCTCGAAGCTGGTGGCGGATTTGCTGACGACTGCGGGCGCGCACCGGGCGCTGATTGTGGATTTACATACGCCGCAGTTGCAGGGATTTTTTAATATCCCGGTCGATCATTTGTTCGCTTCGCCGGTGCTGGTGGATCACTTCCGGAAGCTGAACCTGCCGAACCTCACCGTGGTTTCACCGGATGCCGGCGGCGTGGAGCGGGCGCGGTTCTTCGCGAAGAAGGTGGATGCGGCTCTGGCCATCGTGGACAAACGGCGCGTGGAAATGAATGTCGCAGAAGTGATGCACGTGATCGGCGACGTGCACGGGCGGACTTGCTTGATCATCGACGATTTGATCGATACCGCGGGCACGCTGGTGAAAACCGCGGCAGCGTTGATGGACAACGGCGCGACTGAGGTGTATGCCTGCTCTTCGCATGCGGTGCTGTCGCACCCGGCTGTGGACAACATCGCGAAGTCGGTGATTCGCGAAGTGGTGGTCACCAACACCATCCCGCTCACGGAAGAGGCCAAGCAGGAGCCGAAGATCCGGGTGCTTTCGATTGCGGGATTGATTGGGCGGGCGATTCAGGCCAATCACGAAGAGACTTCGGTCAGCAAGTTGTTTATTTAGCAAGCGGCAGATACGGAAGCGAGCCGAACGCGCGATTAATGCGCCGCAAAAAGCGCGGCGCTTCGCGCGGCTCGCTCAGGTCCTTCGGCGACGATAAAGCCGTCGCCTCAGGATGACAATATTTGCAGAAGGAATCGAATTTATGGCGACTACTTTGGAACAAAACATTCTGGAAGCGCAGCCGCGGGAGGCAGGGACGAAAAACCAGGCCCGGCGGGTGCGGCGCGAAGGCAAGATCCCGGCCGTAGTGTATGGCGCAAGTAAAGACGCATTGCCTGTGAGCGTGGATCCGCGGCATGTGCTGCGTATTCTGCATTCCGAGAGCGGCCACAACACGATTTTCGATCTCGCGCTGGACGGCGGCGAGCGCACCAAAGCCATGATCGTGGATTGGCAATATGAGCCGATCAAGGGCCATCTGCTGCATATCGACCTGAAGCGAATCGCCATGGACAAGACGCTGCGGGTCAGCGTGCCCATCGTTTTGCAGGGCGTGGCGGAGGGCGTGAAGACCGAGGGCGGGATTCTCGAGCACATACTTCGCGAGGTGGAGATCGAATGTCTTCCGGCCCACATTCCGAGCCATATCGATGTCGATATCTCCCACCTCACCTTCGGCAAGGTGCTGCGCGTATCGGATCTGCCGCACAACGAGACGCTGAAGTTCCTCACGGACGCGAACCAGCCCATAGCCCACGTGACCTCAGTAAAGGAAGAAGTTGTGGCTGCGCCGGAAGCGGTGGCGGCGGAAGCGGGAGCCGCCCCAGCCGAGCCCGAAGTTATCAAGAAGGGCAAGGCGGAGACTGAGGAAGAAGGCGAGGCGCCTGCTGCCGAGAAGCCGGAGAAGGCAGAGAAGAAGGCCGAGAAGAAGGAGAAGAAATAATGCTCGTGTGGGGACGGGCACTCTTGCCGTCCGTCGGGCGCAGCGAGGCTCTTGGCTGCATAGTTTCAGGATGGTGGCGTGAAACTGATCGTAGGTCTCGGCAATCCTGGTGAGGAGTACGAGCGCACGCCGCATAACATGGGCTTTCTGGTGGTGGATCGCATCGCCGGCGAGCGCGGAGTCGAGATCAGGAACCGGCTGTGCCGGGCCCAGACGGCGCGAATACAGGTTGGGGACGAGCTAGTCTTGCTGGCGAAGCCCGAAACCTACATGAACCTGAGCGGGTTGTCGGTCCGGGAGTTGATTGCACAGTACGAACTGAAGCCGGAAGCGGACTTGATAGTGATTCAGGACGAGCTGGATTTTCCGCTGGGCACGTTGCGGATTCACACGCGGCGAAGTTCGGCGGGGCACAACGGGATCGAGTCGATCATCGGTGCGCTGGGCACGCAGGATTTTTTACGCATCCGGATCGGCGTCGCCCCGGAGCGCAAGATCGAAGACGGGCAGAGTTATTTGTTGTCGCCGTTTCGCAAAGCCGATCTGGCCGTTGTGGACCAGACGATTGACGTAGCCGTGGAAGCGGTGAAGGTGATTTTGACCGAAGGTCCGGCGGCGGCAATGAACCGGTTCAACCGGAAGGAAGAAAAAGATTAGCCACGGATTCGCGCGGATTTTCACGGATCAAGATCTTTGAGAACGGTTTTATCCGTGATAATCCGTGAAGATCCGTGGCAAAGATTTGGAGATTGCAATGAATCGTACTTATGAACTGATGTTTATTGTCCGGCCGGATATGGCGGATGAAGATCTCGACAAGCTGATTGCGAACCTGGAGTCGACCGTGACTTCGGCCAGTGGGACGATCAAGAGTGTGGAACGTATGGGCAAGCGCCGTTTGGCCTATACCGTTCGCAAGTTCCGCGAGGGCGTTTATATTCTCCTGACGATCGAAGGCGGGGGTGCAGTTGTCCATGAACTGGAGCGCCGATTGCGCGTCACTGAGCCCGTGATCAAGTTCCTGACGGTGCGAATCGACGAAGAACAGAAGCGCCTGGCCAAGATTAAAAAGCTGCGCGATGCGAAAAAGAAGGTAAGCGCGCAGCCCGCCGCATCGGAAGAAGCGCCTACGGCGCCGCTCGCGGAGACGCCGGCAACGGCGTAAGAAAGTGGCCAGTGGTCAGTGAACAGTGGCCAGTTCAAGTCCGAAACGGTTTTACTGGCCACTGACCACTGATCACTGGCCACTGAATTAAGGAGCGTTATGACTGAAGAGACTAAAGCACCAGCGCCAACGTCAACCGAGCGGCCATCGCGGCCTTTCGGGGAGCGGTCCGGCGGAGGAGACCGTCCGCGATTTGGTGGCGGAGGCGGGGGCGGCGGCCGATCCGGCCCCGGCGGTCCGCCGCGTGAAGGTGGACGCAAGTTTTTCCGGCGCAAGAAAGTTTGCAAGTTCTGCACCGAGAAGATAGCCGAGATCAACTACAAGGATTACCGGTTGCTTGGCCAGTTCGTGGCCGAAAGCGGCAAGATCGTGCCTCGGCGCCTGACGGGCGTATGTTCTCCGCACCAGCACCGGCTGGCCGCGGCCATCAAGCAGGCCCGCAATATCGCGTTGCTGCCGTTTGCCGGGCGGGCATCGTAGGAAAGCAGCTTTTAGCTATTAGCCTTTAGCTCTTAGCTCAGTCGAGCCGGGAGTTGGAGGGTTGGCTAAAGGCTAAGGGCTAACAGCTAAGAGCTTAGTATCGGAGTCATATCATGGAAGTCATTCTCAAAGAAGATGTGAACAAGCTGGGATCGCGCGGCGATGTGGTGAAGGTTGCCGAAGGATATGGGCGCAATTTTCTTTTACCGCGCAAGCTGGCGATTGAGGCCACTGCGGGCAACAAGGCCGTCATCGAGCAGATGAAGGCGGCCTCAGTGCGGCGCTCGGCCAAGGAGAAGTCGCAAGCCGAAGAGCTGGCCAAGCAGTTTGACGGGCTGTCGGTTTTGGTCCAGCGACGGTCGGGCGAGCACGATCAGTTGTTCGGCTCGGTCACTTCGGGCGACATTGCCGAACTCGTCGTAAAGAAGGGAATCAATCTCGACCGGAAGCAGATCCAACTCCACGAGCCGCTGAAGACTTTGGGCGAGTTCACCGTGCCGGTGAAGCTGCACAAGGACGTGACCGCGCATTTGAAAGTGGTCATTGAGAAGGAAGTGGCGGCGGAGTAGGCGATGAAATCTGGCCCGGGTTCTGTGCCCGGGCTTTTTCTTTTTCCCGCATTCTTGTTCACTGGCACGTAAGCGTCAGCCTGCGCAGGGAGCCACTGGTCCAGCCGCCGCCGTTGATGGGCAGGCCCGTGTAGTAAATGTAAAAAGTCTTGCCTAAGGTGTGCGGGTCATCGCCCAAACCGACGGCAGTGGGATACGCCGCGATGGGGCCGTAGGTGCCGAGCAAGACAGGAGTGGTCCAAGTGAGGCCGTCGGGGGATTCGGCGTAGGCGAAGTCCGTGTCGTCGGAAATGATCATTACATAGCGCTGCAACCAGGTGTTGTAGTGGATATCGAGATAGCCTGAAAAAAGCGCGTGCGGAATCAGGTCGGTGGAAGCGCCGCCGATCGCGGGTTGCAGAATCCAGCTGCCCTGATAGAACTTCTGGAAGGCGATGGCGTGCTTCGGGGATGAACCGAAGGCGACCTCCAAAACGTCGGCAGCCAAGGCCCGCGCCACTGAGACCTTGGTGACGGTCAAGACTCCTTGAGCATTAGTGAAGTTCAGCGTTCCGTTGGCCATCCAATCGGGAAAATATAAATAGAAATACTTGCCGCCGGGAGAGAGCGCGAGCGGGCCATCGCCGATCTCAAAGCCTTCGAGCCCGAGTTCGTAAGCCTGGTTCAGGCGGATGATTTCACCGAGGTCGGTCCAGTGCAGGCCGTTGTCGGAAGATGCAGCCAGGCCCAGAGCCGCGTAGAGCGTGTTGACTGGAAGTTCTGCGTGATAAGTAGCGAGCAAGTTGCCCGCGCCGGTCATGCCTGCGGGGACCTGATAAACCGGACCTCCGCCCATGTAGCCATAACTGGGATAGATGGGGTTCACGGCAGGATTCGGATTCAGAGAAATGCTAACGTCCTGCGGATCGCCCGTGCCCAGCGGGTTATCGAGCGTGCCCACGGTAGTGGTAATCGAGCCATATTTGTTGTTACCCACGTGATGGCCGTCCCAGATTTGCCGAAAGTGGTTCCCGCCATCGCTGCCGAAGAATTCGTAGCCGGTCGCAGTCTTGATAACGCCGAGCGGCGTATCGGGCCAGTCGAAAGCGTCGGTGAGCGGCGGCTGAGCCCTGGCGCCGGCCGCAAGTCGCTGCGCTGGCGTGACGACGATGACCGGTGGAGTCACGGAGGGATTGCACAGGGGAGCAAGAGTCTGAGCGAAGCCCAGTGACGATGAAAGTTGAAGAAAGCTGAATAGCAGGGCGGCGCAGGCGAGGGAAGAGCGAAGCAGCATAGGGCCTCCTTGATGGTGGCTTGGTAGGTGGACGGGCCGGGAAACGGCCCGATCAGCGAGCTTACCAGCTCTATGGCTTAGAACACGCAAATGCGCCGAATGTTGCTGGCCGTTGATACCACTGCCCGTCTGCTCTGCTTCCTGCTAACCCATTACGAAAGAATCATCTAGGCCGCATAAAAATCCCCGCCAGCCTATAATTTCTGCTCACGGTTCTACTGACTCTCCGTCTATTCCTATGCAAGCCCGGGTACGGCATTGACACTGGGTTGCGAGGAAACGACAAAACATGCCGGCCGATGTTTTGGCAATCACACTTGCGGTTGGTGAACGGACGCTCTCTGGAGCGAAGTATCGGGCGGAAAGAGTCAGCGGTAGTAGAAACGAGAACCAAGTCAGTTTGCACCAGGACCCCACGCGGGGCCGCATGGCTGGGCAAGAACGCCGCATAGACGATACGATCCTCATCCGCGAGGCGCAACGCGGGGACCGCGCCGCCTTCGAGGAACTGGTGCGTCACTACGATCAGGCAGTCTTGCGGCTGGCGCTGCACCTCACCGGAACGGCGCACGACGCGCAGGACGTTTACCAGGACGCCTTCCTCAAGGCTTACAAGAACATCGGCAGCTTTCGCTTTGAGTGTTCTTTCTATACGTGGATTTACCGCATCGTGACCAATCTTTGCCTGGATCACCTGCGCAAGAAAACGGTGCGCAAGGAAGATGCTCCGGTGGTGAAAGACGGTAACGGCGGAGAGTATGACCTGCTGGATCAGGTGGCGGATGGGCGGGCGGGCGCGAATCCGGAGCGCGATTTGATGCGGCGGCAGTTGGGGGCGCGGATTTCCGGTGCGTTGGAGAAGTTGACGCCCCGTGAGCGCATGGTTTTTGAGCTTAGGCATTATCACGGGTTGAAGCTGCGCACCGTAGGAGAGATTTTGCATACGACAGAAGAGACTGCGAAGAACACTTTGTTTCGGGCCACGCAGAAGTTGCGGGGCCAGTTGGCGGATATGAGATGAGCTATGAGCGACGAGCTGCGAGCTTCGAGGTTTCCAAGGTTTATGCTCGCTGCTCACGGCTCGTAGCTCGCAGCTAAGGTGACACTATGAAATGCGAATGGGTACGAGAGAATATCACGCTGCATGTTTATGGCGAACTGGCCGATGATGCCCGCCATGAACTAGAGCAGCACGTGGCTCGCTGTGCCGACTGCGCCGCAGAACTGAAGGCGGAGCAGGAGTTCCACGCTCTGCTGTCGCACGACCGGGTGGCTGAGCCGGCGCCAAACCTGCTGGCGGCTTCGCGCATGCGTCTGCAGGAAGCGCTGGAGACAGCCGAGCAGGGCGGCTTCTGGCGCCGGCTGGCTTTCGATCCGGCGAACTGGCTGCGGCAGGTGCGCTTCTCGCCCACGCTGGCGTCGGCGATTCTGATTCTTGGTTTTGCCGGCGGCGCAGGAACTTCGTACAGAGTATTTGCTCATCAGCCTCAAGGTGTGACCACCGTCGCGACTCCCGCTCCCGCCGAAGCTTCGATCACCGGCATCCGTTCCATCACGCAAGAGCCGGGCACCAATAAGATCGAGATCAAGTACGACACGGTTTCAACCCTGGAAACCCAGGGGTCGCTGAACGATCAGCGCATCCAGCAACTGCTGCTGTTTGCCGCGCGCAACAACTACAATTCCGGCGTGCGCATGGATTCGGTGGATCTGCTAACCCAGAAGCCCGATGTTTCGCAGGTGCGCGATGCGCTGATCTACGCGCTGCGTTATGACACGAATCCGGGCGTGCGGCTGAAAGCTCTGGATGGCCTGGGTGGCTTTGTGAAGAACGATGTGCGGGTGCGCGACGTGGTGCTGGAAGCGCTGGTGAACGATTCGAATCCGGGCGTGCGTACCGAAGCGTTGCGCCTGATTGAGCCGGTCAAGGCCGACGGCAGCGTGCGCGGCGTGCTGATGACGCTGGCGGCCAAGGATCAGAGCCAGTACATCAAGTCGCAGGCACGCACGATGCTCGCGCAGTTGCCGGAGATTGATTGAACAAGAGCCTCAGGGACTAAAGCCCCGCATGTTTGTTGGCTCCGGGTGGCACGGCTGAAGCCGTGCCCTTCCCGAACAGTTTACAGAAAATGAGGTGTTTATTTTGAAGCGTTCGCCATTATTCGTCGGCCTGGTTTGTATGCTAGGCCTGCTTGCGCCGCTGGCGGTGGCGCAGGAAACACAAATATCCCGCGACGGCTCCGGCTGGAGCCAGGTGATCACGGGATCGCTGGCGGGGGTCAAGAACCTGCGGGTCAGGATCGATGCAGGCTCGGTGGCCGTGCACGGCGCGCAGCGTCCGGGTATCGACTATTCCTTTCATATGCACTCCAATGCGTCTTCCGAGGAAGATGCGCGGCATCAGTTTCAAAATTACAAAGTCAGCACCTTTGTAAAAGGGGATACGGCATGGGTAGTGGGAGAGCGGAAGGGCGTCCACAGCGCTCACGTCGGCCCTGTGCGCATGAGAATTGAGAAGGGTTCGGAGCGCAAATTCTCCGGCGCGTTTGTGATTAACATTCCGCGCGACATGCAGTTGGTAAAGATCGAGACGGGCGGCGGCGGGGTGGAAACGACGGGCGTCGCCGGACGTGTGGAGATCGAAACCGGCGGCGGCAAAGTCCGAGTGGATGACATTGGCGGCTCTGTGAACGCAGAAACCGGAGGCGACTCAATCGACGTCGGCACGGTGGGCGGAGATCTGAAGCTGGAGACAGGCGGCGGCAGCATTTCGATCGGGTCGGTGAAAGGAAAGATACAGGCGGAGACCGGCGGCGGGAATGTGGCAGTGAACTCCTGCGAACAGGGCGCCGTGATCGAGGCCGGCTGCGGGAACGTCGAGATCAAGCGCTGCATGGGGAGAGTGAAAGCGTTGACCGGCGGGGGCAGCATAACTTTGGGCGACATCGGCGGCCCGGCCGATATCGAGACTGGTGGCGGCAGCATCCGCTTGACGTCGGCCAAGGGACGGGTGGGGGCGAATTCCGGCGCCGGCTCGATAGAACTTTACGGTGTTCCTTCGGCGCGAGTAGAAACGGGCGCGGGCGGAATTACCGTGAAGCTCATCAACAGCGGGGGAGAGCGCAACGATTCTATGCTTGAGACCTCGACGGGCGACATCACGGTTTATATTGCGCCTGACGTTTCCGTGTCAGTGCGCGCCAGCGTGGAACTGGGCAATGGGCACCACATCAATTCTGAGTTCGCTGACATTCACGTCGCCAGCGAAGGCGACCAGTGGGGTCCGAGAACACTTACCGCCGAAGGGCAGTTGAACGGAGGCGGCCCCGTGCTCAAAGTTCGGACCACGACCGGAGACATCTGGTTCAAGCGGGCGACTCGGTAGGAAAGAAAACCGCGCGCCTCAGGGTGACAAGAGGTTCGACATTTCAGGAGGTTGCTCATGCGTAAGTACATTTTGACGACGATTGCCCTGCTGCCCTTGCTGCTCGGTATGGCACAAGCCGGACAAAACTGGACAGCTGATTCCCAGCCCTTAGGTTTTTCCAGCGAGGATTCGGACACGACCTCCTATCTGGGCGTGGACATCGCGAACATCACCACCGAACGCTTAAGCGCTTTGAAACTAAAGGAAGAACAAGGCGTGGAAGTGACGATGGTTGACCAGGATGCTCCCGCAGGCAAGGCGGGGATCAAGGAACACGACGTTATCCTCACCATGAACGGAACGGCCATCGAAAGCAAGACGCAACTGCAGCGCATGATTCACGAAACGCCTCCGGGGCGCGTGGTCACGCTGGGATTGAGCCGCGATGGTCAGCCGATGACCATCAAGGTGCAACTGGCCGACCGGCGCAACGAATTTGCCCAAGTGTGGCCGAAAGACAAATTCAAAGACAAGGATTTCCATATCGAGATTCCGCCCATCAACCTCTCGGATATCGATATTCCGAACATTGGCGTGGTTTATGTGCATTCCTCAATGAGAAGCGGAATGATGGTGGAGAACCTCACGCCGCAACTCGGCGAGTTCTTTGGCGCCAAGAATGGAAACGGGGTGCTGGTGCGGTCGGTGGAAAAAGGAAGTCGCGCGGAAAAGGCCGGCCTGCGCGCCGGCGATGTGATTACCAAGGTCGGCGATCAGCCGGTCCATGATACCAGCGACTTCACTCACGCTTTGCATTCCCACCGCTCAGGATCGGTGAGTGTGGGAGTGATCCGCGACAAAAAGGAACAGACTCTTACCCTTACTTTGCCGGAGCGCAAGGAATCCGGTGAGGTGATTGAGGAGAGCCTGGAAGCTCCCGAGTTGAATGCGGAAACCCAGTTGGAATTGAGTGAAGTGCAAAACGAGATTGCCAAACTCCAGCCCCAGATGGAATTGGCAAAAGAAGAAAGCCGCAAGGCTGCGGAGGAATTGCGCAAAGCTTTTTGCGCTCAGCAGAAAGCCATGAAAGACCAAGCCGAGAAATGGAGGCAGGAATTCGGGCCCAAGTTTCAGGAAGAATTCCAGAAGAACCGCGAGAAATTGCAGCAGGAGCTGGAGCAGCTTCGCCTGGAAATGCGCGGCGACGGACGCGACATCTAGAAGCAAGCGGCCAGCGTTCAGTGTTCAGCGGCCAGCAAAACAGTGTGCGATGGCGGACTTGCTTGGCCACTGATCACTGGCCACCGGCCATTGATTTTTCTCGCGTCGCCAGGCAGACTTTATTCCGCCCCGCCTGCTTGGCGGCATAGAGGCCGGCGTCTGCGGCCCGCACCAGATCATCGCGGGTGATGCCGTGGTCGGGGTAGGCGGCGGCCCCAGCGCTGATCGTCACAGTGCGGGGCACACCTGGGAACTGCCAGCTTGCTACCATTTTGCGCAGTTTCTCTGCCACACTGAGGGCATGTTGCGCATCGGTTTGAGTGAGCAGAATGCCGAACTCCTCGCCTCCGTAACGGCACACCACATCGATCTTCCGCAATTGCTGATGAAACAAAGATGAAACCTGGCGCAGGACCTCATCGCCCAGCACGTGCCCGAACTCGTCGTTGAGCCGCTTGAACTGATCGATGTCGGCCATAATGACCGCCATACCCGTGCCGAAACGGCGGGCGCGTTCAATCTCTTCCATGAAGCGCAGTTCGAAAAAGCGCCGGTTGAAAATGCCGGTTAGTCCATCGAGGTAGGCGAGCTGTTTCACGCGTTCGACATAGTGGGCGTTTTGAATGGCCGTGGCGCAGATGTCGGCCACCGATTCCAGCGACTGCAGATCGCCATCGCGGAAGGCGTCGGGCAAAGCGCTGTCGAGCGCAAGAATTCCCAGCGTGTGTCCGAATGAGACCAGGGGAATGCAAATGCGCGAGGCCGATTCCGCGAAGAACTTCAGGCTGGCGGGGCCCCCGCGAAGATCTGTTTCCGTCACCGTACCGTTGCTGGCCAGGATGCCGGCCCAGGGCTCTGCCGGGAAGCGGCCACCTTGCGGAATGCGCGGCGTGAGCGTGCCGTGATGAGCGCGCAGCACCAGGTCGTGGTCTTCGCGCAGGAACAGCGATACATGCGATACGCGGAACGCGTCCTGGATCAACTGGCAAACTCTGCCCAACAGATCTTCCAGGTCAAGAACTGCCGTAGTTTGTTGGGCGATGGCGTTGATCGCCTGCAACTGCCGGGCACGCTGCTGCTCCAGAGAATAGAGCCGCGCATTCTGCAGTGCGATCGACGCCTGGGTGGAGAACAGCGTGAGCAGATCGATGGTTTCCGAGTCGAAATGGTTCACGTGGTCGCTCTGGCAATCCAGCACGCCGACAACTTCATCCCGCACCATCAAGGGGATGGCGAGTTCGGAACGCGTGGATTTGGCGGAGCAGAAATACCGCGAATCCTGCGTGACGTCGGGCGCATAAACCGGCTGTTTCTTGAGCGCGGCCGCTCCCGTGATTCCCTGGCCGGGAGCCCAGCGAATCTTGTCTTGTCCTTCATCCCATCCAATCTGCGAGCGGACGTGCAACTGCTGCGACTGCCGGTCGAGCAGCAGAATGGCGACGTTCCGCAAATGAAAGTAGTCCCGTGCGATGGCCAGAATGCGCTGCAACACCTCGTCCAGATCGAAGGTGGAAAGCACGGCCTGGCCCGCATCGTACAGGACCGCGATATTATTCATGACTCGGTGGAATTATCGTAACGTGACGAAGGCGATTGGCCGAGGTTCCGAAAGTAACGTAGCGCCGGCGGCCTGCAGGCAGTCGCGAGGGCTATTTCCATTTTCTGGCGGTGCGGATCAGCCCATACGCGGCAAGGCAAAACCAGAAGTCCACGAGCAGGCCAACATCAAGCTGGAACGGGCGGTGACGCGGCAGCGGCAGGGACGGCGCAAGAAAGAAGTACGCCACGTTGCCGAGGAGGATGGCGGACACAGCTTGAATCAGATTTACGAGCACCGAGGGTTTAGACACCGGGGTCATGGTATGTGGAGGCCCAGTTACGTCCGGGCAGGCCGTTTTCAGGCCGTGCGTCCTGCTAACATTCCTTGTTAACCTCTGCCATGCTTGAACTCACTACGCCGGTGCAGTACGTCAAGGGAGTTGGTCCGAAGCTGGCGGAGATTCTTGCCACCAAAGGCATTGCCACGGTGGGCGACCTGCTTCATTATCTGCCCTTTCGCTACGAAGACCGGCTGAATCCGCGCGGCATTGCAGAATTGCGCGCCGGCGAAATGGCTACGGTGATTGGCGAAGTCCGCAACTCTGGTCTGTTTCGCACCCGGCGCATGCCTATCTTTCAGTTGACCGTGGGGCAGGGACGGTCACGCCTGAAATGTCTGTGGTTCAATGCCACCTACTTGCAAGACAAGTTCAAACCCGGCCAATTGATCGCTCTGTATGGGAAGGTCGAGCAAGATTCGCACAGCGGAGAACTGCAAATCATTCAGCCGCAGTTTGAGATGTTAGGCGATTCGGTTGGAAACGGCGCAGAGGATAAGGCGGCCTCATCGCTCGAAGTGGGACGAATCGTCCCCATCTACGAGTCGGCTGGGCAAGGGCGCGTGACGGCACGCTGGTTTCGCCGGGTCATCCGCACGGCACTCGAGGACCTCACAACCGACCTCGCCGAAACCATTCCGGCGGCGGTTCGCGAGCGTCTCGCACTGGTTTCACCGCGCGAGGCACTGTGGAAAGTTCACTGGCCCGAGGCGGGAGAAAGTTTCGAAGACCTGCAGTCGTCGCGCACGCCCGCGCACATCCGGCTGATCTTTGAGGAATTGTTCTTCACCGAATTGGGGCTGGAACTGAAGCGACGCCAGCTCAAAGCGGAGACCGGTATTGCTTTTCGCCTCGACGACAAGGTGCGCCAGGCGATCAAGAAGATTCTGCCCTTCCACCCAACAGTTGCGCAGAAGCGGGTGCTGAAGGAGATTGCCGATGACATGCAGAAGCCGCATCCCATGCGGCGTTTGCTGCAGGGAGACGTTGGCTCGGGCAAAACAATTATTGGCTTCCAGGCGGCGATCATCGCCATCGAAAACGGATGCCAGGTGGCGCTGATGGCGCCCACGGAAATTCTCGCCCAGCAGCATTATTTTTCCGCCCGCAAAATTCTGGAGAATGCGGGATACCGGATCGTCCTGCTGACCGGCTCTTTGGAATCCGATCGCAAACGCGAAATCCGCCGCCACATCGCGCAGGGAAACGCGCAGCTAGTCATTGGCACGCACGCCCTCTTGGAGGAGAAAGTTGAGTTCGCGAGGCCGGGGTTGGTGATCGTCGACGAGCAACACCGCTTCGGAGTCTTGCAGCGCCTGAAGTTGATGAAGAAGTCCGGAGAGGGGAGCGAGTCTCGTGTGGCCAACGATGCTCGTGCGGCGAAGGATACTCGTGTGGTGACGGGCACTCTTGCCCGTCCCGAGCGCAGCTCGGCTGCCGACACTCTCGCCGAGCCCGATGTACTTGTCATGACCGCAACCCCCATCCCCCGCACACTAGCTCTCACGCTTTACGGCGATCTCGATCTCAGCGTGCTCGACGAACTTCCCCCGGGCCGCACCCCGATTGTCACGCGAAGAATCACCGACGAGCGCTCGCCCGAAGTGTGGGACTTTGTGCGCAAGCAGGTCGCGAAGGGGCATCAGGCGTATGTGGTATATCCGGTCATCGCGGAAAATGAAGAGACCGAACTGAAGGCTGCGATCAAGATGTACCGCGAACTGAGCGGAAAGGTTTTCGCCGATCTGAAGGTTGGGCTGCTGCATGGACGGCTGGACTCTGATTTGAAAGATCAGGTCATGCAAATGTTCCAGAGAGGCGAGTTGCAGATTCTGGTTGCGACCACGGTGATTGAAGTGGGCGTGGATGTGCCGAATGCAACTGTGATGGTCATCGAGCATGCGGAACGCTTTGGCCTGGCGCAGCTTCACCAACTGCGCGGGCGCATCGGGCGTGGCGCCGCGAAGTCCTACTGCATATTGATGACCGGCGGCAAAGTGACGGAAGAAGGCGAGCGCCGTCTTGACGCCATGGTGCGCACCAATGACGGGTTCCAGATTGCCGAACTCGATCTCGAACTGCGCGGGCCGGGAGAATTTTTTGGCACGCGGCAGGCGGGCATGCCAAACTTCCGCGTGGCCAACCTAATCCGCGACCGACAGCTGCTGGAACTAGCCAAGCGGGAAGCCGCGGCAGTGATGGCCGGGCCGAACGCCGAAGTCACGCAAGTGGAAATCAGCCGCGCCCTGGTCGCCCTGCGCACGCGCTGGCAGCATACCTACGGACTGGTCGAGGTGGGCTGAACTGATAGAATCGAACCGATGGCCGGCACTTCACAACTGATTCAGATCGAGCCGAGTCCTCCGCTTCGTGTGCCCAAGCCCGACTGGCTGCGCGCCAAAGCTCCCGTTGGCGACAACTTTCACAATCTCAAAAAGCTCGCGCGCGGATTGGGCTTGCACACCGTCTGCGAGTCGGCCCAATGCCCGAACATCGGCGAGTGCTGGAATCACAAGACCGCGACGTTCATGCTGCTCGGAAACGTCTGCACGCGGCGCTGTGGATTCTGTGCGGTGCCGAAAGGCCGTCCCGAGCCTATCGACTGGGACGAGCCGCGCCGCGTGGCCGAAGCGGTAGCCACGTTGGGCCTGAAACATGCCGTCGTGACCAGCGTGAATCGCGACGATGACAACTGCGGCGGCGCCAAAGTTTTTGCCGAGACCATTCGCGAGATACGCGAGCTGGTTCCAGATTGCCGCATCGAAGTGCTGATCCCGGATTTTCAGGGTCTCGAAGAGCCACTGAAAATCGTGCTCGACGCCAAGCCCGATGTTCTCAACCACAACACCGAAACCGTGCCACGGCTCTATCGCGCAGTGCGCTCCGGCGCCCGTTATGAACGCACACTTACTCTGCTGGAGAATGCCAAGAAATTTTCCCGAGGTATGGTGACGAAGAGTGGCGTAATGGTGGGGCTGGGTGAGTCGTCAGAAGAACTGATCGAGGTGTTCCGCGATCTCGGCAGCCGCGGCGTTGACATCCTTACTGTGGGCCAGTATCTCCGCCCCTCGCGCGATCACCTGCCAATCGCACGCTTCTATACCCCGCAGGAATTCCGCGAAATGCGGGATGAGGCGCTGCGCTTCGGTTTCCGCCACGTCGAGTCCGGCCCGATGGTGCGCTCCAGCTATCACGCGCACGAGCAAGCCGAGTCAACCTCCGCACCGCGAGTAGCGTCATAGAAGCGGCAATGCTAAGCGCTCTCCTTGTTTTACTGGGCTTCTTCGCAGGATTGCTGGGAGCGCTCACCGGCATCGGCGGCGGCGTTCTGCTTACCCCCATCCTCGCACTGCATTTTGGAATCCCCATCCGCCAGGCTATTGGTACGAGCCTCGTGGCCGTAATCACCACCTCGGCCGCGAGTTCGTCCGTCCACCTTCAGCGCCACACCACCGACATTCGCCTGGGCATGACCCTCGAACTGGCAACCGCACTTGGCGCTGCCGTTACTGCCTATCTTGTCGGCTATTTCAATCGCAATGTTCTTGAGGGACTCTTCGCCGGCTTCCTGCTCTACAGTTCCACCATCATACTGGTGCGTCGCGGGAAGGTGAAAGATCAGGAAGAGCCTCCTCCAAACGGCAATGGCGAAACCGTGATTCCACCCTACGAGCCGCAGCGCTATCCACTCGGGCTGGCCGCGTCTCTAATAGCAGGCGGACTTTCCGGTCTGCTCGGTATCGGCGGCGGCCCCATCAAAGTTCCCGTGATGTTCATCTTCATGAATGTTCCGCTAATGGTGGCCACTGCCACGTCGAATTTCATGATTGGAGTAACGGCGGCGGCCAGCGCCATCGTTTATTACCGCCGTGGAGACATTCTGGTGGAGATCGCCGCTCCACTGGCGGTCGGCGTATTTGTAGGCTCGTTGCTGGGCGCGCGCCTGGCGCCGCGCATTCACACGAAATATGTCGTCTACCTTCTGGTTGGCATCATGTTCTATTTGGCTGGCCACCTGATTGTTCATCTTTTCACGGGAGGCTCGGCATGAGCCAAGTTCGAGAGCCCAGTTTCGATCGCGCGATTGCGCTCGTGCTGCGGGTAGGTGCGTTCGGATGTTTCTTCGTCATGCTGGCGGGACTGCTGATTGGCTTTTTCGTTCCCGGCCGCATCCCGCTGCACATCGAACGCGCAGGCGTGCTGCTCATGCTGGCTACGCCCGTGGTTCGTGTCCTGGTAGCCGGCATTCTCTTTCTGCGCGAAAAAGATTGGAAGTACGGAGCAATCTCATTCGGAGTGCTCACGATTCTACTGCTGGGCGCGGTCTTCGAAATCGGCGAACACTGAAAAAATCAGCCACGGATTCGCACGGATTTTCACGGATCAAATCTTAAGAGCTTTTTGATTTATCCGTGGTAATCCGCGAAAATCCGTGGCCAATCTTAGAAGATGTGCAGCTTGATGCTGAGATACTTCTTCGGATTTTCCCGGAACGCTTTCAGCAGATCGCGGCTCTCCGTCAAAAACTTGTTCGCGTTGTTGTAGAGCGATTCGTCTGTCAGGAACTTTCCTGCCGTTCCCTTGCCCGCCTCGAGGTCACTCGTAAGAGCGGCCAGCTTGGTCATCGTGGTATCGATCTTCTTTGCCAGCTCTTCGTCGTTGATCAATCGGCCTGCCGTTCCCTTGCCCGCACTCAGCTCTTCGCTCACCTTCTTCAGGTTGGCGACGGTGTCGTTGGCGTTGTTGTAGAGAGTCGGATCTTTCAGGAATTTTCCAGCAGTGCCTTTGCCCTGTTGCAAGTCGTCAGCTACCGCGTTCATTTTATCGAGCGTGGCGACGAACTTGTCGTAGGCGTCACTCTTATTGATCAACTGCCCCAGACTCCCCTGTCCCTTGGCGATCTCGTCCACAACCGTTTTGAGTTCTGCCACCGTCTGCGAGAAGCGGTCATACAGAGTGGGATCGTAAATCAGCTTGCCCAGCGACCCCTTGCCGCTTTCCGCGAAGGCCAAAATGCGGTCGGCGCGCTTCAGCAACGCATCCATATTTTGCAGCGTACTCTGGCTGGAGCGCACCACCTCGTTAAAGTCGGGATGCGTCCGGGTTTCGAGCGTGTCACCATCCTGGGCCGGCGGGCCGATAGCCTGCGAGCTGTCCATGTCCATGAAAGTTTCACCTAACACGCCGGCGGTCTCGAGCGAAGTCTTGGTATCTTTGCGCAGGTTGAAGCCGTACTTGGTGCTGACCTTCATGATGATTTCGACGGGAGTGATCTGTTTGTCTTTGTCGGGGACAATGACAATTTTCGTGACGTTGCCGATATCCACGCCGTTGAGCCGCACCGGAGCGCCCGGCCGTAGCCCCTCCGCATTGTCGAAGTATGACTTCAGTGTGATCCGCCTCGTGAACAGGCCGCCGGTTCCCGACATCAGAAACAAAAGGAAGGCCAGTACGAGGCTGGCAACAATCACCGTGATACCGACGCGAAGTTGCGACCACTTCAGCTGCTTCTGGCTCGGCAAATGATTTCCTCAGACTGCGGCTGCGCCGTCGTCGGCGCAAAGAACACGGAACAGTCCCACGCCCCGCTGCCCCTTCGCTGCATCATAACAAAACCGGAGCCGAGTCTTAAGCCCGTCGCGGTCGCAGGGCTGGCAGTAACACTAGCGCGAGCAAATAAGCCGCAGCGCCGCACGCCAGAGTCACGGTCAATCCAAATTGAATCGCGATCACCATGGCCAGCACGGAACCGAGAACGCTGGCGGCCGCATTCATTGCCCAGGCCCACTCGACGGCATTGTCTGTGGTTGTTCCGCTAAGGACATCGACGACAGGGCCTGCAGCCAGCGCGCGCAAGCCGGTTGGGAACGGCATTCCCATCACGAAGCCGAGCGGAGCCGATAGGAGGCCGCTTACAAGAATTCGCGAGTAGAGTCCCAATCCCACCCATGCCTCCAGCCAACTGGGCAGAAAAAATACATCCACCAGAAGCGCGGCGACCACCAGCGTGATCGGCATCCAGGCCATTTGTGTGCGGAAAAGCCAGCGGCGCGAGAACAGGCTTCCAGCGCCGCTCGACACCATCAGCAAGAAAATCACTACGGTCAGCGCATAGGTCGGATGCCCTAAAAAAAGTACGAAGCGCTGAATAAATGCCATCTCCACCAGAATGAAGCCTAGACCGACGGCGACAAAATAAAGCAGCGGAAGGGACGACTGGCGTCCTCCGTGCAGCGCAAGCGGCAGAATCAGGAACGCCACCACCGCAGCCAGAGAAATCACCAGCACCAGGATCAGCACCAGCACTCCCAGGTTCACCTTCCAGTCGATGCCATGGTGCAATCCCCGCTCGCCGAGAACCTGGGAAGCTTTAAGCGTGAAAAAGAAAAACGGAGCGTTATCGCTGACCGGCGCCACGTTGTAGGCATAACTCTGCGCGAAGCGGTAAGGGTCATTCGCCGCGATCAGATCGGCAAATGGATTCCTTGCAGGACGCGAAGGCAGATAGAGCGGTGCAAGTTCGTTGTATCGGTCGAAATGAGCCTGCACCGCGGATTCTTCCTCGGGCGTGAAAGAGCTTTTCTTTGCCAGCACCACTACCGGAATCCCATCCTCATTGAGCGGCCCCTGCGAAGCAATAATAAAGTTGTTCGCTGGATTGGCGACGCCCAGACCATGCAAGGCCTGCATCGCCACGGAGACCACGCGCAGCGCCTCCCGCGGCTGGCGAAACTCCCAGCGTGTGATGGCGATTATGCCGTCCGGTTTGAGGTGTTCGAAATACTCGCGAAACGCCTCCACCGTGTAGAGATTGTTTTCGCTCAGCGCGAACGCGCCGGCCGCGGTTGAGGCCCAGGTATCCACCAGCGTCATCTGCACCACATCGAAGCGTTGCTGCGTAGATCGCAAGTAAGAGCGCCCGTCGGTGACGTGAATGTGAACTTCCGGCCGCTCGTAAAGATGCTGGGAGTAGTCGGCGTAGCGCCCGCGCATGATAGAGTCGGCGATGATGGGATTAATTTCAATGCCAGTCACGCTGGGACTGCCGTTCGCCACTGCGCGCAGCACGTCCACGCCGCCTCCAGGGCCAATAATCGCAAACTCGCCGCGCGGGCGCAGAACGTTGGCCAGCGCCGGCGGAGCCGACATCAGATCCCGTTCCCACTCGGTGTCGTGCCAATGCGCCACGTCGCAATTCATGATGTAAGTATTCGCGTCAGCGTCAATGACGATGGCCTTGGTTTGATCCTGGCGGTCCACTTCCACGCGCGACAGCGCATTCCAGCGGGCAAACTCCACCCAGGCCCGGTCGCGCAACACGCCTTTGGCATACACCACATCGATCAGCCTGCTGGAGTGATTCGCCGCGATCAAGATCACGAACAGTGTCGCCACTCCGCCTGCCACCTTACGCGCGCTTGAGGATGCCGCCCAAATCATGGCGGCCACGCCCATCCCTACGGCTGCGGCCAGAATCGTATTCGGCCCTCCAATCCAGTTAAGCAGCGGAACAACCGCCAGGCACGCTGACGCCCCTCCGCATAAATCCGCGCCGTAAAGCCGCGAAACCAGCCACGTCTCGCGCGCAAAAACAACTGAGAACAGCATCCCAGTCAGGAAAAATGGCAGCGCCGCGACTACATAGATGGCGCTCAAGCGCAGGAAATTGCTCCCCGTAACCGAGAGCGACACCGGGACGTGCAAGACAACTTCCAGCACGATGAGCACCAGAATCGCGTTGTAGATGCATAGACGCGCCGCCAAAGTGCGCGTGCCGACTTTGGCCAGGTGATTTTTGAACAGATAAGCGAACACTCCGCCGGCGCCCAGCCCCAGCAGCGCAATCGAAATCGCAAGGAACGCGAAGTGGTAGAACAGCACGACAGAAAACAATCGGGTGAGCGACAGCTCCAGCAACAGCGCCGCAAAACTGGTGAGCCCCAAGCCTGCGAGCAGCGTGCGCTCCGGAATCTCAGTTGACGAAGGAACCGCCGGGACAGCCTCAATGATTGCGGCCATAATGAATTTGGATTCGCAAGTCTAGCAGAGAAGGAGAGACAGGGCTCAGGGATTAGGGGCTAGGGATCAGGGATCGGTTTTCCAATGAAGGCTATATCTGCAGGAATTGCCAGCGTTGAGAGCTGACCCCTTACCCCTGCCTTTTCATCCTTCCAGAATCACCTGCGCAATCGCCTGCTCGGACGTGTGCGAGAGCGAGAGTGCGGCCTGCTTCACTCCCAGCCGCGCGGCGATCTCGCCGGCTTTCCCGTGAAAAGCGATGGACGGGCGTCCACCCGGCATGCGGACCACTTCACAATCGCGCCAGCGCACGCCCTGGCTCCAGCCTGTGCCCAGAGCCTTCATCGCCGCTTCCTTCGCGGCGAAGCGGGCCGCATAACGCTCCACGCGGTTTGCCTTCGAATCGCAGTAGCGGGTTTCTCCCGCCGTATAGATTCGCCGCAGAAAGCGCTCGCCAAAGCGTTCAATCGAATGCCGAATGCGCGGAACCTCGGCGATGTCGATGCCTGTGCCGACGATCATATTCCCTGTGCAGCTGAGCTGCTTCCGGGCGCAATACGATCAAGAGTGATCGCGATTATTGCATCCTGCTCCGGAAACACCGTGCGCAAATCCAGCAGGACGCGGCCTTCCTCGACCCGCGCGATGATCGGAGGATTTGAACCACGCAGGCGAGCGGCGAGCTCGTCGGCGCTGAGGCCTTCGCAAGTGAGCGCCAGCAACCGCGTGGGCAGAACGGAAGACGGCGCCGCACCGCCGCCCAGAATCGATTCACCATCCACGATCTCGGCTTTTAACTTCGGCACCGCAATTCGCGCCGCCAGCGCCTCCGCCCGCTCACCGATCGCTTCCTTCTTGAGGCGCATCATCCGCAGCGTTGGAATTGCATCGTGATCGCGCCGGACGTAAGCAAGCAACGTCGCTTCCAGCGTGGCGTAGATCAGCTTATCCACGCGCAACGCGCGGAACAGCGAGTTTGATCGCATCCGCGCAATCAATTCCGAATTCCCGCTGATCAACCCGGCCTGCGGGCCGCCGAGCAACTTATCGCCGCTGTAAGTAACGATGTCGACGCCGCTGCGCAGGCTGTCGAGCACGCCCGGCTCGCCGCCGATTCCAATCGAGCGCAACTCAAAAAGCGCTCCGCTGCCCAGGTCTTCCACCAGCGGAATGCCGCGCTTGCGCGCGAGCGCCACCAGTTCAGCCGTAGACGCCTGCTCGGTGAAACCCGTGATCTCGAAGTTCGAGCGATGCACGCGCAGCAGCAGCCGCGTGCGTTCGGAAATAGCTTGCTCGTAGTCGGCGGTGCGGGTGCGGTTCGTCGTGCCCACCTCGCGCAGAATCGCGCCCGACTTGGCCATCACGTCGGGAATGCGGAACGACCCACCGATCTCCACCAGTTCCCCGCGCGACACAATAACTTCCCCGCCGTCAGCCAAAGTATTCAGCGCAAGCAAAACCGCGGCAGCGTTATTGTTCACGACGATAGTGGAAACCGCTCGTGTGGAGACATCTGCTCGTGTAGAGACAGCCGCCTCGGCTGTCCCGCCAGCGCGAAGCGCGGCGGCATTCTTCTCAGATGCAGTCACCGAAATATCGTTACTCAGCAGTTTGCGAAACAGCCGGTCCACATGCACATCCCGCTTGCCACGCTCACCTGCACTCAGATCGAACTCCAGATTCGAGTAACTCGCGGCAGTCTCACGCATGTGTTCGATCGCCGCCTCGCCCAGCGGGGCGCGGCCAAGGTTGGTGTGCAGGATCACGCCGGTAGCGTTGATCACCGAGCGCAGAGAGTAGCTCAGCGCTTGTCGAAGCTGATTTTCCACCGCGCCCGCCAAACCTGAGAGCGCAAGCTCCAGATCATTCTCGTCGAGCAGTTCCGATGTGATTGCCTGCCGCAGCCGCGCCAGCACGACACGCACCGAGTCCACCGTGGAATCGCGCCCATAGCCAGCCGCCAATTCGGCGATGGCAGAAACAGCCATCACCTCGTTGACGGAAGGAAGCTTGCGAAAAAGCTCCGATAAAGCGGCGTTTTCCACGGGGAGATTATCCCACGAAGAGAACGAACTGCGCACTGCTGATCATGGTCAGCGCTACAGCGTGTGCAGGTAAGCCAGCAGGTCTTGCATGTCTTGCGCGCTCAGAGTTTGACTGTAACCCGGCATTTCATGGCGGCCATAACGGATGATCTCGCTGACGCGCTCGTCATTTGCAGGCAGCCCACTCATTGGAAGATAGGGACGCTGGAACACGCCTTTCAGCCCCGGACCTTTTCTCCCCTTGGTGGAATAGGGCCGGTGACAGCGATCGCAGTAGTTGTCATAGAGCTTGCGTCCGGAAACCTGTTGGGGGTTGAGGCCGAGTTCGGCGTCTGATTTGCGGCGCTCGACATCGCAACCAGCGAACGCGGCGATGGCAAAGAGTGCGGCGATGGCGGCTCCAATCCAGGGGTTCATGGTGAATTTCTTGCCACGCTGCTTCGCGATCATTTCTCTTACTCGCATGTCGTCTCTTGCACGCATCTCTTGCTCGCATCTCTACGTAAGTTTCTCCGTCGGCCCATTTACGCTCAGTTTCCCATAGCCGCCGCAGTGCCGTTTGGACTTACAATAATAGAGCAAAAGCCATGCCAGTTGCCGTAAAGCGAGTCTACGAACCGGTGTCGCGCTCCGACGGAGCGCGCGTGCTCGTCGACCGCCTGTGGCCGCGCGGCCTGAGCAAGGCTGAGATCGCCTTGGACGAATGGCTCCGCGATCTTGCGCCATCCGACGCTCTGCGCAAGTGGTATCACGCACAGCCGCAACGCTGGGCCCTGTTTCGCAAGCGCTACCTGAAAGAACTCTCCCGGCCCGAAGCCGAGAAAGATCTGCAGAAGCTTTACTCGCTCGCCCACAAGGGGAAACGTCTGACGCTGTTGTATGCCTCGAAGAACGAGACCCACAACAACGCAACCGTACTGAAAGACCTGCTCGATGGAATGCGCAAACCACCGACTGGCACAGGTCCCGGCGCGCTTCGGACCATGCGCATGCGGGATGCGGCAGTGCGGCGCCGGTAACAGAAACAATTGCAGTCCCAATTAGCGTCCCGCTTTCATTTAGAATCTGCCGCATGAGGGCTGTCTTTCAATGGAGCCTGGGGACGCGCACGCTGGAACTGGGCAAGCGGACGCTGATCATGGGCGTCGTCAATGTCACGCCCGACTCGTTTTCTGACGGCGGACTTTATCTCGAGCCTGAGGAAGCTATCGATCACGCGCTTCGCTTGCTCGATGAGGGCGCGGACATTATTGATGTTGGCGGAGAATCTACGCGTCCCGGCGCCAAGATCCCTGTTAGCGAAGACGAAGAGATGCGGCGTGTATTGCCCGTGATTTCCGCGCTCAAGAAATTGCGCCCCGATGCGGTAGTCTCAATTGACACGTACAAGGCCAGTGTGGCGCGCGCGGCGGCGAAGGCTGGAGCCGAGATCGTCAACGACATCAGCGGTTTGCGCTGGGATCCTCTGATGCGCAGCGCCGTCGTCGAAGTAAAATGTGGCGCGGTTCTGATGCACATGCGCGGCCGTCCCGAGGAGTGGCGCACTCTGCCGCCGCCAGGCGACATCGTTCTGCTGGTCAAGCGCGAACTGCGGGAGTGGGCGGAAGCGGCTGTGCTGGCCGGCGTGCGGCGCGAAAGGATCGTGCTCGACCCCGGATTCGGCTTCGGGAAAAATTTCGAGCAGAACTATCCGCTGCTGGCTCACTTTCAGGATTTGCAAGCACTCGGCTTTCCGTTGCTGGCAGGCACGTCGAGGAAATCGTTCCTTGGCCGAACTCTCGCGAAAAACGGACGGGACGCCGCCGTTGACGACCGGCTCAACGGAAATCTCGCCGCGCAAACCGCGCTGATTCTCAAGGGTGCGCACATCTTGCGCACGCACGATGTTAAGCCCGCCGTAGAAGCGGCCCGCATGGCCGATGCGATCCTTGAAGCGCACTGAAGCCTCTAGAAGTCTGCCTGAACCGGGGCAATCATACGGCAGAAATCGGTCAGTAACTGAAAGGGCAAAATCCCCACCCTAAGTCGCAAGAAAAGTGTGAAATTGGGATCAGTCATTCCCGCGACGTTAGGATGGGCGACCGGCGTGGCTCATTTTCGGCGTCAGCGTCCTACCATTTTCTGCATCTCTTCGGGGTAGCGGGCGCCTTGTACTGGGATTTTCGAAGTGGCGATATCGAGTTCGCGGAGATCGTCGGGCGATAGTTCGATGTTTACCGCTCCGATGTTTTCTTCCAGCCGATGCAGTTTAGTGGTGCCTGGGATCGGCACGATCCACGGTTTCTGCGCCAGCAGCCAGGCGAGCGCGACCTGAGCCGGCGTCGCTTTCTTCTGTTGCGCGAATCTGGCAATCAGCTCCACTACCGCCTGATTCGCTTTGCGGTTCTCCGCTGTAAAGCGCGGGACGATGTTGCGGAAATCGGTCTTGTCGAACTGCGTATCTGCGCTGATCTTGCCCGTGAGGAAGCCTTTGCCCAAGGGGCTGAAGGGAACGAATCCGATCCCGAGTTCTTCCAGAGTTGGGATCACCTCCACTTCAGGTTCTCGCCACCACAGTGAATATTCGCTCTGGAGTGCAGTGACCGGTTGAACCTTGTGGGCGCGGCGGATCGTCTTGGCCGCTGCTTCAGACATGCCGAAGTGCTTCACTTTGCCTTGCTGAATCAGATCCTTCACGGCACCGGCGGTGTCTTCGATGGGCACGTTGGGGTCAACGCGGTGCTGATAGAACAGGTCGATGACATCAGTCTTAAGGCGCTTGAGCGAGGCCTCGGCAACCTGCTTGATGTGTTCTGGCCGGCTGTCGAGTCCGGCCTGTTTGCTGGTGACCGGATCGATTTTGAAGCCAAACTTGGTGGCGATCACTACCTGCTTGCGGAATGGCGCCAGGCCCTCACCCACGAGTTCTTCGTTGGTGAACGGGCCGTAGATTTCGGCAGTATCGAAGAATGTGATGCCGCGTTCGACTGCTGTCCGAATCAGCGCGATCCCGTCTTTCTTATCCACCGCTGGCCCCAAGCCGAAACTCATTCCCATGCAGCCGAGGCCCATGGCGGATACTTCCAGATTGCTTTTTCCAAGTTTGCGTTTCTGCATCGCGTCTCCTTCCAAATACATTTATTCGGATTTCAGAGAACCCATGTCGATGGAAAAGCGGTACTTCACATCGGACTTGAGCAGTCTCTCGTAGGCTTCGTTCACCTTCTGGACGGGGATGACTTCGACATCGGCAGCGATGTTGTGCTTGCCACAGAAATCAAGCATCTCCTGGGTTTCGGCGATGCCGCCAATCATCGAGCCGGAAAAACTGCGGCGGCGAGAGATCAGGTTGAAGGCAGCCACACCGAGCGGCTTCGGCGGCGCGCCGACAATCGTAAGGTTGCCATCGCGGCGGAGCAGGTTGAGATAGGCATTGAGGTCGTGCTCGGCGGAAACGGTGTCGAGGATGAAATCAAAGCTTTCGGTGTGCTTTTCCATCTCGGCGGTATCACGGGAGATGACAACTTCGTTGGCGCCAAGACGGCGTGCGTCTTCCTTTTTATTTGCTGAAGTCGTGAAGACGGCGACGTGGGCTCCGAGCGCATGAGCAAACTTCACGGCCATGTGGCCCAATCCTCCGAGCCCGACCACGCCAACTTTCTTGCCCTTGGTGACGCCACTACGGTGCAGGGGCGAGTAAGTCGTAATGCCAGCGCAGAGCAGAGGCGCGGCTCCGGCGAGATTCAGATTCGAGGGCACGCGCATCACGAATTTCTGGTCGACGACGATGCTTTCTGAGTAACCGCCGAAGGTGACGCCTCCGAGGTGCTTATCCGGCGAATTGAAGGTGAGCGTCATATTCGGACAGAACTGTTCGAAGCCGGCGCGGCACTCGGCGCATGTACCATCGGAGTCGACCATGCAGCCCACAGCGGCGAGGTCACCGGGCTTGAACTTATTGACGGCAGAACCTATTTTGATGACACGGCCGACAATCTCATGGCCGGGGACAATGGGGTAGACCGTGGGCGTGAATTCGCTCCACTCGTTACGCACCGAGTGAAGATCGGAGTGGCAGATGCCGCAGAACAGGATTTGGATCTGGACATCGTTTTCGGTTGGGTCGCGCCGCTGGATCTTGGTAGAGGCTAGCGGCGATGTCGCGCGGGCAGCGGAATAAGCTTTCGCGGTGTACATGCACGTTTTAGATGCTTGCCGGGTCCTCCGATATTCAAAAACGCGCCCTAGTGCACGCAAGACTCCCAGGCGGGCTTCATAAGACGGTGCCAGATCCCGCGGAGCTAAGGCGCCAACGGCGTCGTGCTACTCCGCGAGACCTACAGCGTGAGGCCGGTCCGTGTGGGAGTAGTGGCACATCCGGAATCCGCCCGCCTTGAGTTCTGCTTCGATCTCGGCCCTTATAAAACAATGATGGTAGCCGCGGTCTGTTACGTGGTCACCGGGTTCCAAGGGCTCTGCGCGGCGGCCTCGCAGTGATCGAAACCAGTTCGCGATCCGCAAGGCTCCATTTTTGTCGGGCGAGGTTTCGTCCCTGACCCAGAACGAGACGAGGATGGGGGCTTGGGGCGGCACCGCGGCGCGGAGCTTTTGAAGAAAAGCGATGCGGCGGGCGCTGCCAGGGATGTGCGTGAATGCCGCCCACCCAATGATGAGGCTGTCGTACAGACCCAGTTCCCGTGGGACGTCATTCGGGCGACAAAGCATGACGTTGGACGAGATGCCGAGCTGTTGCATGAGCCGCTGGCTAGTCTCGACGAGGCGCGGAGTGCAGTCGAAACCATCTGCCTGGAACCCGAGGCCATGCAGGGCAATAAGTTCCCTGCCACCACCGCAGGCGGCGACCAGTATCTGTGAGCCTGGCGGGAAGAAACGGTCGATGGTCTGCCGCTCCCAGGGGAAAAGACCGGACTGGTTGTGCTCCGGGTTGTTGTACATCCGGCTGTGCTGAAAGGTTCGTATGGTTACTGCGGCCAGGTCTTCGGGGTCGAGCCAGCCGAGCCAGAAACCCTCGTGCAGCGCGCCCAGCAGACGCGCCAAGCGCTGAAACCAGCGATCGAGCCATAAGTACAACCGGACGCGCCAACGGGGTGCTTGTGGTCGCATGGTTTGTAATGAATTCGTGCCCTTCCCGACTTCGCTGGCAGCCCTAAAACACCTTCGCCGAATCCAGCAGAATTGTCATCGGCCCTTCATTCGCTAGTTCTACTTTCATCATTTCCTGAAAACGGCCGGTCTCGCAGCACAGGCCGGAGGCGCGAATCTGCTCCACGAAAAATTCATAGAGCTGGCGCGCTTTTTCCGGCGGTGCGGCGGCATCGAATGACGGACGCTTGCCGCGTCTGACGTCGCCGTAGAGAGTGAACTGCGAAACTGCCAGCATGCTGCCACCTGCCTCCTGCACGCTGCGGTTCATTTTTCCCTGAGCATCTTCAAAGACTCGCAAGCCAACAATTTTTTTCGCTAGGTAGATTGAGTCGGCCTCGGTGTCGTCGCTGGCTACGCCGAGCAAAACGAGTAATCCCAGGCCGATTTGGCCGGTGATTTCTCCATTTACCGTGACTTCAGCGCGGCTTACCCGCTGCACGACTGCGCGCATGTGGTTTGACCGTTGCTTGCGGCGAAGTTTAGGATGCTGAAGGTATATTACAGCGCAGGCTTGCAAGGGTCCGCGCTTCCTTTACACCGATTTAGCGGGACGTTACACTACACGTTCGCCTTTCTTCCGTTGCCGTGGACAGTTGGAAGAGTGCAGCGGTCTTCTTTTGGACGAACTTCAGACGAACTGTTATTGGTTTATCTTTTATCGCACGAACTTTTTATAGGGCAGGGCCTTGCATCCGGCGATCTTGCATCCCGGGCAACGAACTTCAAATCCAATCGAGATTAAAGCGAGGAAAATCATGGCAGCTGTGGAAGAGAAAGTAAAACAGATTATCGTGGAGCAGTTGGGTGTAGATGAGGGCGAGGTTACGTCGAGCGCGTCGTTTGTAGACGACCTGGGCGCAGACTCACTGGACACCGTCGAACTGGTCATGGCGTTCGAAGAAGGCTTCGACATCGAGATTCCCGACGAGGACGCGGAAAAAATCCGCACCGTGCAGGATGCCATCGATTACATTGGGAAGCATTCGAAAGGTGGCAAGTAGTTTGGGACGCAGGGTCGTAGTTACCGGCATCGGCCTGATCTGTGGAGTGGGAAACACTACCCAAGAGGTGTGGCAGGCCGTTCTTGCCGGCAAGAGCGGGGTGACCCGCATCACGCAATTCGACGCCCGCAATTTTGCCTGCCAGATCGCCGCCGAAGTCAAGAACTTCGATCCGCTGAGCTTCATCGAAAAAAAAGAAGTCAAGAAGATGGGGCGCTTCATCCACCTGGCAATTGCCGCGGCCGATGAAGCCTTTAAGATGTCGGGCCTGAAAATCACGCCGGAGAATGACGAGCGCGTGGGCGTGCACATCGGGTCCGGCATCGGCGGGTTCGACATTATCGAGCGGGAACATACGGCTCTGTTCGAAGGCGGGCCGCGCAAGATTTCTCCTTTTTTTATTCCGGCGGCCATTATCAATCTTGCCGCTGGCCACGTTTCCATGCGACTCGGGGCCAAGGGGCCCAATGAGGCTACGGCTACGGCCTGCACCACCAGCGCACACTCTGTGGGAGATTCTTTCCGCATCATTCAGCACAACGACGCCGACGTGATGATCGCCGGCGGCTCCGAGGCTGCCATTACGCCGATGGGCGTCGGCGGGTTTGCGGCCATGCGCGCGCTATCGGTGCGCAATGACGATCCCGAAAAAGCGAGCAGGCCCTGGGACAGAGATCGCGACGGCTTTGTCATGGGCGAGGGTGCGGGCATTCTGGTGCTGGAGGAACTCGAGCATGCGAAAAGACGCGTCGCGCCCATCCTGGCGGAAGTGGCCGGCTACGGCATGAGTGGCGACGCCTATCACATGACGCAGCCCGCTCCCGAGCACGAAGGCGGATTCCGGGTAATGCGCAACGCGGTGCGCGATGCCGGCATCACTCCGGAAAAAGTCGATTACGTTAACGCTCACGGCACATCGACGCCCATCGGCGACACCCTGGAGGCGCACGCCATCCGCAATTTTTTTGGTGAGCGCAAGATTCCCGTCAGCTCTACTAAATCGATGACCGGACATCTGCTGGGAGGCGCCGGTGGTCTTGAAGCCGGCATCACCGTCCTCGCGCTCCGCGATCAGATTCTGCCACCCACCATCAACCTCGAAAACCAGGACCCCGAAACTAAGGACATGGATTTTGTTCCCAATCACGCGCGCAAGGCCAAGCTCGAATACGCCATGTCGAATTCTTTCGGCTTCGGCGGGACCAACGGCGCGCTGCTGTTCCGAAGATGGTCGGAGTAGTTCCTTCGGCGAGCTTCTCGACTTGCTACTTTGGGTGCGGAATTATCGACAGGATTACATACTCATCCCCGCGGATCACAAAATAGAATCGCCAGTTGCGATTCACCCTGGCTTGCCAAATGCCATTTGCCTCGTCGTATTTCTTGGCGTGCAGGGGATGGATAGCCGAGTTGATTGAGCAGAAATCCTAACTGTTTGGCAAATGCTTTGCGCACTTCAGGGAGCAGCGCCGCATAGTCCTTGTCAGCGCGTTCCGTGAAGCGGACTTTCATTTTCGCTTCCTCTGGCTTTTATTCCGTTTTCCTGCCATGCGTTCGAGTGCTGAGATAGCTTCGGCCGCGGATTCATAGGGACCGTGGGTACGGCCGTGGGCAATGTCCTCGAGGCCTTCGGCCAGATGCCGGTCAATGACGGTTTTCGGCGTAAGAGTAATTTTGCCGTTTTCGAATGACGCTTCCAGCAAATCTCCGACGTCGAGACGTATCCGCTTGCGGATGCTCTGAGGAATGACCACTTGAAATTTGGTTTTTACGGTGACGAGTTCCATGGATAGCCTCTGTTAGATAGTCTAACAGTTGATATAGGCAATTATCCAACCTTGGATAACTACGCCAGTATCAAAGGCCAAAAATCGAGTTCCTGGCTCAGTGAGCCTTGGGAGGCCGCACCGCACTCGTGACTTCGTGGGCCCAGCGCATGGCAGCGTTAGAAGTTTCGGCGACGAATGACAGCGAGAGATTCAGTTGTTTCCCCAGTTGCGTAACCAGTCCCCAATCGCCAACTTCGCGCGCCAGCATCAGATCGTAAATGGGTGACAGGGGCGTTTTCTTGCCGACTTTGGCCGCCAGCAGTTGTTCCTTGATCGCCGCATCAAGGCACAATTCTTCGACCACCACTCCGATCGGCACAGCCAGGATCGCATCAATCAATGAGAGCATGCCCAGCAAGAAGAGATCGGCCTTGCCGTGTTCTATCCGGGGAGCAATAAGCTCGCAGAAGCGGGCTCGCACCAGCGACGCCAGAACCAGGTCGGAAGACTTCTCCTGCCCCATGACCAGGGTGGTAGCCATTCGTATCCAGCGGACGGATTCCTGCTCGCCCAGCAGGGTTAGAGCGTTACGAACCGATACGACCGGTGCGGATAAGCCCAGCAGCGGAGAATTCAAATACCGCAGCAGCCGGTAGCACAGCGCGGGTTCGTGCTTGATGAGCGCCTCGATCTCGGCAAAATCCACGCCTGGTTTCGAGACCGCACTCAGCAGCCGCAGGTACGTAGCCTGGTTTGCGGGAATCTCTCGGACCCGAAAGTTTTCTGGATGGCGGAAGAAATATCCCTGAAAGCGTGTGAATCCGGCCTTTTGGGCGGTCAAAAAATGTTGCCGCGTTTCCACCTTGTGGGCCAGCATTCGACAACTCGCCGTAGCATAACGCTTGACCAGGGATGCGCCATGCGCCGGCACGATCCTTGTGACATCGACCTTGATGAAGTCGGCGTAGGGAACCAGGGGTTCCCTACGGTCGTCCGGCACAAAATTGTCCAGCGCAATCGAATACCCCTTTTGCTTCAGGTGCCGGCAGGCTTGTATCGCGTCTTCATCGGCAGGGACGGTTTCCTGAATCTCAACCACCACATCGTCCGGGGGAAGGAGCGCGAAATAATCCGTCAACAATGCGTCGTGCGTGCAGTTGATGAAGGCCAGGCGCCCGTCGCATAAAACGCCCAGCCCGACCAGGTTCAAGGTGTCGATGGCTGCGGACGTTGCGCTGTCGGCGTCGGACGAAAAGCGGCGTTGTTCGCGGTCTTCGCGAAAGAACAGCTCATAGCCCACCACACTCTCGTCGGCGGTCAGGATGGGCTGCCTGGCAATGCAGGGGGCTGGCTTTTCAACGGGAGCTGCTTGCGCTTGGATGCCCACGGTTTTCTTAGGTCTTCATCGGCAACCCCGGCTGCGGGCTTTAGCACGGCGTAGAAGAGAGCGCGCTGTCGTTAGTCATCGGTCGTCGGCAAGACCGGCCGGGGCATGGATCTTGGCAAACCACCAACGACCGGCAACGCCAAGTCAAGCTAGAAGTCGGTTGCGATGGAACTGGCCGAGTGTTCGCTCGCGCGAAGTGCTTCCCGGCGAGAATCCAACTCTTTGAGAAGTTGATCCACCAGCTCAGAGAGCCGGTTCGGGTCGTGCTCGATGGCTACCAACTCGCAAAGTTTTCGCCATTGCTCTCCGTCCCTACCGTTTTTCCGAGTATCCATGGGAATGAATAGAGGCAAGACCATTGCCAAAACCCGGCAACGAAATCCTCAAGCAGGCCGCTCCCAAGCGTCTCCCGCAGAAGGGTTTAGCGCCGCACCCTGAGAGCGGTAAGCGGAGGGCTGTACGAAGATATTGCACGATTCGGGTCAAGCCTTTCATTGACTTGCCGGTTTCGCCCACGTAAGATTCGCCACCAAGGAGGCAGGATGCAATTACGGTTGGAGAGCCGCCCCGTCGGCGAGGTCCTGATCGTTCAATGCCACGGTAGGATTGTGGCCGGCAACGAAGTGTTCACGCTGCACTCGCAGGTCGGCGACTCCATCGACAAATACGGCGACATCGTGCTGCAACTGGACCAGGTAGCGTTTGTCGACAGCAGCGGGCTGGGAGCGCTGGTGCGCCTGATGCGCGCCGCGCGCTCGAAAGGAGGAGACCTCAAGCTCGCGGGCGTGCCGCCGAGGATCCACAAGATGCTGCAGCTCACCAACCTGCTCCCGCAATTTGAAATCTACGACTCGGTCGAAGAAGCGATCACGGCCGCCTACCTGGGCTCGCGCTATTCACGCGGCAAAGCCGGAGACGCGAGGCCGCGCATGCTCTGCGTTTTCGAATCGATCGACGTATGCACGTTCCTGCGAGAAGTGCTATGCAGCGCAGGATATAACGCGTTGACCACTCTGAGCATCAACGACGCCCGCATCCTGCTCAAAGCCACCAAGGCGAAACTGGTGGTACTGTCCGCGCGCTTTCAAGCCGTACATGGCAAACCGACCCAGAAAATGTTGGAAGAAATTGATCCAGCCGTCTCGGTCCTCGTTTTGGAGGAGAACTTTGCCTCCCAGGACCCCGGCGAGGCTGCTGAGAAACTCCTAGCCAGCGTGGGTAGCCGCCTGGCCGCGCCCGGCTAAAGCGTGCAGCTTTTTGTACGTTCCCCACCAGTCCAACTCAGGTAATGACACTTTTGTACCTGCCAGCCTGCCCCTTAGGGTCTTTCCATCTCCTCCCCGGCACGCCACAATAAACTCTCGTACTGGAATCTGGTCCCGCTAACATGGAAAGAGCCTTCGGTACTGCCCCGGCACGCACGCACGCTTCGCCCGTCAAAAAGGTGGCGGCACGCGTTGCCCTGGTTGACCTGAAAGAGTCTTCCAGGTTTTTGCTCACGGAATGCTTTCGCCAGTTCGCCATTGAGACCGTGCTGGTGTCGTCCAGCGCAGCCGAGCGCCTGCGCCAGGAGAAATTCGAAGCCTGCGTACTCAATCTCAAGCCCGGCGCAGAAGCTGTCATGGAGGCTGCCCGCACTTCTCCTTCGAACAGCCGCCTCGTGCTCTACGGCCTCGGCGGCAGCGCCCAGGAGGCTATGCGCTATTCCAAGTACGGCATCAACGCCATGTTCCAGGAGCCGCTGGAGCGGCCTGCGGCGCTGAAGCTGGTACGCGCCACGCATATGCTTGTGCTGCACGAATTCCGCCGCTACGCCCGCGTCCCAATCATGACCGAGGTCACCGTGGTCAGCCATGACGGCCACCGTTTGGCCGCTTCCAGCATTGACCTCAGCTCCGGCGGCATGTCGCTGAAGAGCGCAGAGGATATGCCTGCGGGAACCAATGTTGAGGTCGCTTTTTCCCTGCTCACTCTGCCGCGCGTCTGCGTCCGCGCCGTTGTGACCTGGCGCAAGAGCAAGTCTTTCGGAGTTCGCTTCGACCCAGCCGACGAGCGCCGCCAGAGAGTCAAAGAGTGGATCGACGCCTACCTGGAAAGCTAGCAACAGCCAGATCAGTCGCGCAAACCCCCTGCCTTAGTTTGGCATCTCATGCCCGCCACTTTTCTGGCGGCTGAGTGATCCTGCCTCGCTCGCCATGGTCCGTCTTAGGAGCAAACCCGTGCCCGTCAAAATGCATTCAGCGAAGTCGAACCTTCGAAAACTGCCTGTTCGAGGATCAGCGAGCAAGAGGCGCTGGACTTCTTACGCACTGGGATTACCGTTCGCCCTTATCCTTCTTCCGGTCGTACACAATCCGGCGCAAGCTCAGACCTACACCGACAAAGCCCTCTATAGTTTTAGCGGAGGAATAGACGGGAATGAGCCCGTGTTTTCGGGGGTCGTCCAGGATAAAGAGGGCAACTTCTACGGCACGACTTACGCAGGTGGAGCTTTCGGGTACGGAACCGTTTTCAAAGTGGATCCTTCGGGAAACGAAACCGTGCTGCACAGCTTCGGACTGGGAAAGGACGGCCGAACCCCCTACGCCGGACTAACGATTGATCCAGCAGGCGACTTGTTTGGAGCCACAAACCAAGGCGGAATCTGGAACACGAACTGCGAGAAGGGTTGCGGGATTGTGTTTGAGATCGAACCCAACGGTCACGAAAGAGTTCTGCATGCGTTTAGCGGCGGCTCAGACGGTGCGTATCCTTACGGAAGTCTAGTCCACGATTCGGCGGGGAATTTGTACGGCACCACCGAAGCGGGTGGCTCCGGTTATGGCACCATTTTCAAGCTCGATGCCCGCGGTACAGAGACCGTTCTATACAGCTTTCCCGGAGAACCTGACGGCCAAAATCCCCAAGCCGGTGTAATTCGCGATGAGGCGGGCAATCTCTATGGCACGACGGTGGCTGGCGGAGAATTCAACCTTGGTTCGGTGTTCGAGTTGGATGCATCCGGCCACGAAACCGTGCTGCACAGCTTTGGCGGCGGCGCTGACGGGCAAGCTCCGGATGCACCGTTGCTTCGAGCTCTCAATGGCGATCTCTACGGGACCACGTTCGAGGGTGGCAACGGCTTTGGGACAGTATTCAAAGTAGACGCCAGCGGGAATGAGACAATCCTCCACGCCTTCGGCAGTATCCAGAATGACGGAGCTTATCCCGAGTCGCCCTTGGTCTTTGACTCCCAGGGGAACGTGTATGGCACGACCATCCAGGGAGGATCGGGCGGCATTTACGGAGGAATCGTTTACCAGATCAGTGCTCAAGGCGCGTATTCCGTGGTCTACGACTTCGCTTCTCAGTCCGATGGTACCGGACCTAACGGCCCTCTGCTTTCCGGCTCGAACGGCAAATTCTATGGGACTACATCCTCGGGCGGCACAGCCAACAGTGGAACAGTGTACGAATTGATTCCCTAGGTTATACAGTTCACGATGACCGGACGCAGCACGCGTCCGGTTTTTTCTTCGCATTGATAAAGCTGCAACGCGACCCCGTTACAATACCTTCGTGCCCGAAGTCACCGCGCAAGAACCTGTCGCCGATGCTACCGATCCCCGACGCTTTACCCTGCGCCAAAGAATCGTGCTGCGCATCATCATTGCAGTCGGATACTTTTTCATCCGCCTCGTCGGCCCCACCCTGCGCGTGTGCGTCTCGCGCGAAGAAGGCGCGCAGGAAACCGTGGGCCAGCGGCCGCTGATCATTTCTTTCTGGCACGCCTGCATAATCCCCGCTACGTACCTGTTCCGCAATTGTGGAATCCGCGTGATGAGCAGCAACAGCTACGACGGCGAATACATGGGACGCATCATCCGCAAATTCGGATTCGTCGCCGTCAAAGGCTCCAGCAGCCGCAACGCTGTGCGCGCCCTGCTCGGCCTGCGCCGCGCTCTGCACCACGGCTGGGCAGTAGCCTTCAGTATCGACGGCCCGCGGGGCCCCCGCTACAAGGTAAAGCCCGGGCCGGTTGCGCTGGCGCGATCTTCCGGCGTTCCCCTGACTATGTTTCACATCGCCGTCGAGCGGGCGTGGGTGCTCAATACCTGGGACCGGCTGATCATTCCGAAGCCGTTTTCCCGAGTCTTGATGCGCTTCGGCAAGCTCATTCCGGTTCCGGCGGAGGCCAGCGACGAAGACCTTGATCGCTATCAACAGGAGTTACAGGATTCGCTCGACCGCATCCGCGAATTCGCCGAGGCGAATGTGCATAGAGTCGGCGCGGTAGAATTTCCTTACTCTAAGCGAACCTGAGGCGCCAGTTTCCAGTTTGGCCGAGATCGAGCCGAAGTCCGAAACCAGCCGCTCCGGTCGTGAGTGTTACGGCCCGTTTACGTAAACCATCGGCAAGACAGCAGGGGACGAGGCAGCGCTTCTTCACGCTTTTGCAATCTTGCGTATTCCGCCTCGGCTTTTTTCGGGATGGGTACTGACATCGGCGCCCATCCCTCATCGACAGGTCCGGTGTAACCTTCGCCCTCGGGGGTGGATATGGCGAAGGTTCCGTTCCCGGAACACCCCGAAACTCCCGTCATAGACCAAGTACCGGAGAAATTGCCGGTTCCGTCCCGATTCCCGTTGAGGATCACTACGTTATTCACCGACTCCGGGAACATCGTGGAAATAGTCATTTGGAGTGCGCCCGTCTGGTACCCGTTAGAGCTGCCAGATGCGCTAAACGTTGCCGTTTCGGTGGTCGAAGAACTGAAACACGTGGAAGGGAAGGTAATGGAAAAGCCACTGACGTTGAGTGACGATCCGCTGCCCTGCTCGAACGCGCCTGTGAAAGCAAGCATTTCGCTTCCACCGGAATTGGCTAATGTTCCATACCAGGTACCGTTGATGCCGATTGGCTTCGATGCGCAAGCGCAGAGGGTCGCTGCCAAAAAAACCGGGACGGTGAGACGCGCGTAACACATACCGCCTCCCCTGGGAGCTCCAACTAGACTGCTTTACTGCATATCATACGCCCGCTTTGACTGAAAGCTGATTCTCACTTGGCGTAACGTCGCGATAGCACTCACAATGCCAGAATCGGCTCGTCACTCGGCGGTCCGTCGGCCATTCGGAAGCTGACTTCAGTGCCAAACCAGGGGTGACGTAACTTTGATTGTGTAAAAAGCGAGAGGGTGTAAGTTGGCTTTGGCCTAGCAAGCTAAAGCCTTTCCGAAAGGAGACCTACACCCATGGCGAAGATAATCCCAATCACGGAGCATTACCAACATTTTCTGGCGGAGATGAAAGAGGGTTTCTGGGGCGATGTGTACGGCGAGACGAAACGGCTGTGGAAAGAGCGTTTGGAGGCGGATTCGCGGCGGGAGCGGGACCGGTATGCGGTGCGCGAAGTGTATCAGCGGCGGAGCAGCCGGCGGCAGCCCTATCGCAATGGCTACTACGAACGGGATTTCGTGACTCGGTTGGGGACGATCCGGCTGCGGGTGGCGCGCACCCGCGGGAAGAGTTTTCTGCCGCGTGGGCTAGAACCTTTTCAGCGGCGCGCCGAAGATGTGTCGATGCTGATTCGGGAGGCATTTCTGCGCGGCCTCTCGACGCGGCAGGTGGGGCGGGTGGTGGCCACGGTGAGCGAAGAAGTGGTGAGCCCGCAGACGGTGTCGAAGCTGACGCGGGATCTGGACGAGGTGGTGCGCCAGTTTCATCAGGCGCGGTTGGAAGACAACTACGCGTATCTGTTTTTGGACGGAGTGAGCTTGCGGGTGCGGCGTCCGGCGGGACGCAAGCGGGTGCAGATGCTGGTGGCCTACGGAGTGCGGCGCGACGGCACCCGCCATCTGCTGGCGTTTTTGCGCAGCCAAGGCGAAAGCCAGGCGGACTGGGAAGGGCTGCTGCAGGATATGTATCGGCGCGGACTGGAGGGCAAGGCGCTGGGCCTGATCGTCACCGATGGCTGTGCTGGCCTGGCGGCGGCGATCCGCACCGTGTATCCGCGCGTGCGGCATCAGCGTTGCTGGGCGCACAAGATGCGCAACATTTTAGAGAAGGTGAAGAAGGCCGATTTCGACGCGGTGAAACAGGACGCGCAAGCCATCTACCAAGCCGAAAGCCGTGCCCATGCCGAGGCCGCTTTTCGCGCCTTCCGCGCCCATTGGCGGGGGAAGTACGGTCCCATGGTGCGCCAACTGGAGTGCGATCTGCCGGAGCTGCTTTCGGTGTTCGCTTTCCCCGCGCACCTGCGTAAGAAGCTGCGCACCACTAACGTGATTGAACGCTGCTTCGTGGAAGTGCGCCGCCGCACCCGGCCCATGGTTTGTTTTGTGAATGTAGCTAGTGTCGACCGCATCCTCTACTCCATCTTCCAGAGATTCAACTTGGAATGGAAAACCCGCACCCTCAACCTATTTACACAGGCAGCTTGACATCACCCAAACCAGGCCGGCAGTTGACTTCCGCCGCTCCCGCCCGGTAAATTTCTCAACACCAGTATGTCCGCTCTTTGAAATGCCCTTCGGTTTGCGCGTCTTTGCCTTGTGGCGAAGACAGGGAAGCGGGTGCAATTCCCGCGCTGCCGCGCAACTGTAAGCGAGAAAATCGCAGCCGGTCACTGGAAGCAATTCCGGGAAGGCCGCTGCAAGAACTCGGATGCCCGGGCCAATTGCTAATTGCCAATTGCTGTTCTCAGCTCATGCATCCTCACTCGCCAAGCCAGGAGACCGGCGTAAACCGTCCACCTCAACCCCTTTCGCGTGAAAAGGAGGATGGTTATGCGCGCACTACGCGCCTCGTTGTTGTTTTTCGTCGCTATCGCGGCAGCATCCGCTGCCGACCTCAAAGTCAAAGTCATCGACCCTCAATCCGCCACTGTCGCCGGCGCGCAGGTCTCTCTGTTTTCAAAAGGAAAAGGCACACCGCTGAAAATTGCCAATACCTCTGCCGAGGGGATGGTCACGTTGGGCGAGCTTTCCCCCGGCAGTTACCAGATTCAAGTCTTGGCCCCGGGCTTCGCTCCGCAGACCGAGGACATCGGCGCTCATTCCGATCACATCACCATCCAACTGCACCTCGCCACCGCGTCCGAGACCGTCGTCGTCACTGCGACCAGAACTCCTGCTCTGGCCGAAGAAACCGGCGCCAGCATCTCCACGCTGGAGAATGTCCAACTGGAAACCATGCAACCCGTAACCGCAGACGACGCAGTGCGCTTTCTTCCCGGAGCGGTGGTGAATCGTTACGGGCAATACGGTGCGCTGTCCTCTCTTTTTGTTCGCGGCGGCGAGTCCACCTACAACAAAGTGATTGTCGATGGCGTCTACATCAGCGAACCGGGTGTGACCTTCGACTTTGGCACTCTGCCGCTGGCGCAAGCCGACCGCGTGGAATTCCTGCGCGGGGCGCAGAGCACCTTGTATGGCTCCGACGCCATGACGAGTGTGGTGCAGGTCTGGACTCGCACTGGAAGCACTCGCGTCCCCGAGTTCCGCTTTGGCGCCGATGGAGGAAACTTCGAAACCGCCAACGGCTACGCATCCCTGGCCGGCGCTCGCGGACGCTTCGACTATAACGTTTTTGGCGATCAGTTCAACAGCAACGGGGCAGGCGTGAACGATGCTTTCTCGGACTCTCTGGCGGGCGCGAATACCGGAGTTGCGTTGAGCGACGAAGTCTCTCTGCGCGTGCGCGTTCGCCACTCCAACAGCCATACGGGTCTTCCGGGGGCGTGGAATTTCAACGGCGTAGAATTTGTCCCTCCTCTTCCCGTGGGCGACGCGCAAACCAACACTCTGCTGGGCAGTACTGAACTCACAATCGCGGCTCCCTCCGGATGGCAGCATCGCCTCACCGCGTCCGATTATCTTTACCGCTATAACGACAACAGCCCTGAGGGGAACACCTACAACTTTGCCTCTGTCTACAACTACGACATCAACCACGTGGCATTCGAATATCAGGGCGATTACTCAGAGCGCACCGGGGCGCACACAACTTTCGGATACCGCATCGAGAACGAAAGCGCATACTTCGGATACCCAGCCTTTCCTCCGCCCACGCACGGCCAGCGCCTTAATCAAGACGCATACCTGCAACAACTGCTCACGCTGGGCAGGTTGTCTGTGGTTGCGGGCGGGCGCTTCATTCACAGCAGCGCCTTCGGCAATACGAGCGTGCCGCGGATTGCCCTGACTCTGCAGGCGCTGCGCGGCGGAGATTTCTTCTCCGGAACGCGCCTGCGTTTTTCCTATGCCACCGCGTTCATGGAGCCCGATTTCACCGAGACTTTCGCCGGCCTTCCCTACTATCTCCCGAACCCCGGTCTCTTGCCCGAGCGCACTCGCGCCTTCGAGGCCGGTTTTCAGCAGAAGGTGCTGGCGGGCCGCTGGGTTTTCGATGCGACCTACTTTAATAATCTCTTCCACGACCAGATTGAATACGGAACCAATACGGTCACATACCAGGGCAACCCGCCGGGCACCCTGGGCCAGTTCTTCAATGTGCAGGAATCCCTGGCTCACGGCGCCGAAATTCAATTGCAAGGAAGCCTCCAGAAGAGATTGTTGCTCACCACCGCCTACACTTATACTTCGACGCAGTATCTGCAATCTCCCTACTGCGCTGAGGATGCTTGCGGCACTCCGCTCTACGAGACGGGAAATCCGCTGCTGCGCCGCCCCAAGCACTCGGCAACCACACTGCTTAGCTATTTGGGGACACGATGGGCGGCAAACCTTGCGGGAAGTTTCGTGGGCCGCCGCCCCGATTCCGATTTTTTCGACACGCTAGTGGATCACGCCGCCGGCTATGTGCGCGTCAACCTCGGAGGCTGGTATGCCATCAACTCTCGCGTCACTGCTTATGCCAACGTCGGGAATGCCCTCGACCGCCGCTACAACGAAGTCGTCGGCTATCCCGCGCTGCCCATCAACTTCAGAGCAGGATTTCGCTTTCGGATAGGAGGGGAATAAGTCAGAAGGGAATAACACAGAACCATGTGGGGACGGGCGCCTTCGCTTAGCTTGCCCCGAGTGCGCATGGGTCTTCGGCCCACGGAAGGGAATGAAACACTACGGTGGGCCTTCGGCACAGCAAGGTTCGTATCAGGGCACGGCTTCAGCCGTGCCGAACGACTGCACGCTGTGACGCGCCTTCAGGCGCTGGCAGAAGCTGAAGCCCATTGGATGTTTCGCATCGGTCGGCACGGCTGAAGCCGTGCCCTGATACGAATCTCTCTGGATAATCAACCGTCACAGGTGGAGTTTCGACTGAGCGAAGCCGAAGGGTCCCGCCAAGCGCAGCGAGGCGCTTCTTTTCAGCTCACCTTCTCCGGTTCCCGCACCATCGCCATCGGCAGCGATGCGGACGCCTTCCCACCAAAGTATTTCGTCCGCGCCAGCAGCAACTTTTCGATGTCCACCCCGCTCAGCGGCTGCTGCCGCCCGAGCAGGTGCGTGACCAGCGCAATCTGCGCAAAGTGCTCCACCGTTTCCATCTTCATGTAAGCGTGCTCGATGGTGTCGCCGTAGGTGACAACTCCGTGATTCGACATCAGGATGGCGTCGTAGTGAGGCACATAGGGTTCCAGAGTCTGCGCCAGTTCCGAAGTTCCCGGCGTGCCGTACCGCGCCAGCGGAATACATCCCAGCCCCATCACCACTTCACAAACCAGAGGCTCGGTGAGCGCCACGCCGGCAGCGGCGAATCCTGTGGCAGTCGGTGGGTGCGCATGCACGATCGCCTGAATGTCAGGCCGGGTGCGGTAAATCAGCAGATGCATTCCGATCTCGCTGGTCACATTCCGCCTGCCCGCTACCCGCGTGCCTTCCAAATCCACGATCACCATGTCCCTGGCTTTCATCGCGCCCTTGCTCACGCAAGTGGGCGTCACCAGGATCCGCTCCCCATCGAGCCGGACCGACAAATTCCCGTCCATCGCCGCCACGAAGCCGCGCTCGTGCAGCATGCGCCCGTAGCGAACAATATCTTCCCTGTGTTTGCGTTCAGCGGACATGGAAATACTCTCTCGGGGGATTGGCGGAAAAGCGGCTAAATCTACAGCCCCCGCATAGTACCGCACTTGACCCGATCAGACAAACAAGTTTATCAAAGCCGTGCAAAATAAATAGCCTAAAAATATGATTCGAACGTGCCAAATCACCCCTCACGATCCTCCTATAATCGGACACCGTGCTGGTTTCCGACTTCAACTACCATCTTCCCGAGGATCTCATTGCCCAGGAGCCCCTCGCTGCCCGCGACGGTTCCCGCATGCTCCACGTGCAGCGAACCGGAGGCTACGCCGACCGCCTTTTCCGCGACTTTCCCGGCCTGCTGCATCCCAGCGATCTTTTGGTTTTCAACAACACGCGCGTTTTTCCCGCGCGGCTCTATGGCCGCCGCGAAGGCGCCCGGGCTCAGCCGGTCAGCCCCCGCAATCCGGCGGCCCGCGATTTCCTCCATGGCCGCATCGAGGTTCTGCTCACTCGCCAGCTTTCTGCGCAGCCCAACGATTGGGAATGTCTGGTCCGGCCCGGCCGCAAGATAGGCGTGGGTGAACGCCTCTTCTTCGGTGAACGCGAGGAACTGCAAGCCCAGGTCCTCGCCCGCGCCGGGTTCGGCGAGCGCCGCATACGCTTTGAGCCTGTCTTTCAGAGCGGCGTTCCGAGCGGCATTCAGAGCGACGACCAGAGCGGCAGCGATTTCTTCGGAACTCTCGATCGCATCGCCCACGTCCCCCTGCCGCCTTATATTGCGCGCCCCGATTCTCCCCACGACCGCGATCGCTACCAAACCGTCTACGCCCAGCAGCGCGGATCGGTAGCCGCCCCCACCGCCGGCCTTCATTTCACGCCTGAGATTCTCGACCGCATCCGCCAGCGCGGCGTCGAGACTGTCGAGATCACCCTACACGTCGGCCTGGGAACGTTTCAGCCCATCCGCGTCGAACGCGTCGAAGATCACCAGATCCATTCGGAGTCGTACTCGATCTCCACGGATGCAGCTGCGGCTATCAACTCCGCTCTGGGCGCATCCCGCCGCGTCATCGCCGTCGGAACCACCACGGTTCGGACTCTAGAACGTGCCATGCGGCTCGGCGCGGGAAACATCGTCGCAGGCCCCGGCTCCGCCGACCTCTTCATCTATCCCGGTTTCGAATTCAAAGCAGTCAAGGCGATGCTGACCAATTTCCACTTGCCCCAATCCACGTTGCTCATGCTGGTGAGCGCCTTGGCCGGACGCGAAAACATCCTCCGCGCCTACGAACACGCCGTCTCCGAGCGCTACCGCTTTTATTCCTATGGAGACTGCATGTTCATCGAATGACTTCGATCTACCCTGTGTTCCTCTGTGCCCCCTGTGGTAAAAGGTTTTTTCTCGCCTGCGCTATACTCTTCCGGGAGCAGCCCATGACCACCGCGGTAAAGCAAGTCCCAATCCACGATTTCGTAGCCGAGCTCCGCAAGTTTCCCGAGGCGGCCTTCGATCACACCGAACAACTCCGCAGATTCCTGCAAAATTCCCCGGTCAACCCCGACTCGCTCGCACCCTATCTAACTTGGGACCGCCAGCACTACACCCGCAACCTGATCGACAAAACTCCGCTTTACGAGTTAGTGGCCATCTGCTGGGAAGTCGGCCAGGCCAGTTCGGTCCACAACCATCGCGACCAGAACTGCTGGATGGCCGTCCCCATCGGCCGCTTGCTGGTGGAAAACTTTCACGTCATGCACCAGGACATCGCCCTCGGCAAGTCCACCATCAAGGCCACGGAAACCGTCGAGATGAATGCGTCACAACCTTGCGCCGTCGATCCCCTCGAGCCCGTCCACCGCGTCTTCAATCCCCGCGAGTTCAATCAGCGCGCTGTCAGCCTGCACGTGTATTCGCGCCCCTTCGATACCTGCGTCGTCTACTCCGCCGAGCAAGGAACTTGCGGCGTAATCCAACTGCACTACACCACCGAGTACGGTAAGCCGAGCAAGTGACTTTAGGCATTTGCGAGACCGGGTTTGGGTTGTGAAAATATCCTCGACCGAGTTTTAGTTTTCGATTCGAGGAGTCGTTGTGAAAACAGCTTTAGCGTGGCTCGTGTTCTGTGGACTGGCAATCGCCGCTTTTGTGCATTATGGCAGTCATCTCCCAAAACTGGCGCAAGTGGTGGCTGCGCAGGCGCCGCAGGCAGCGGCGGCTCCGGCGCCCGGTCAGGACTCCGGCCAGGCGGTAACCATGGCCGGGCCGCTCGCCCAGTGGGTACAGGACGGGAAGCCGGCCCAGGCTCCCGATGCTGCTGAAAATCGCCCCATACCCAAGCCGCATCCCAGCGATCACATTGCTGAATCCCCGGTCGGCACCAGCAGCTCCATCGTGAAAAGAACGTTCGCGGTGTCGGCTCCCGCCAAGTTTTCTTTTGAAGTTCCACCTCACGCCACCAGTCCCCAACTGCACGGAACATTCCGTTCATTTGTGCGGCAGGCCGGGATTCAAACCAGCGACGAAAGCGCCGACGTAGACCTTCTCTTGATGAGTGGCGAGCAATACGCCGACTTTCTCCGCGGCCGGCCCGCCGACACGGTTTACTCCGTCGATGCTTCCCACGATCAGGACGTGAGCTTCGGCCTCCCCGCCACCATGGACAGACCGGCGCAGTACTACCTGGTCTTCCGCAACAGCGCCAGCAGCGCCGCAAAAAAGATAGTACAAGCAGATTTCCAGGTAGATTTCTAGCTAGAGTGCCCAGCGGGGACAAGGGAGTCGTGTGGGGACGGGCGCATTAGCCCGTCCAGCCAAGCGCAGCGAGGCGCAGACCGCGGCAATGATCCTGAGTGGAGCAGATCTTCAGCGCTGCGACTGGATGGCAATGCTTTTCGAGGGTGGAGCAGGCCTTCCAGGCCTGCGTCAAACGGGCCTCAATGGATTCGGGGCTTCAGCCCCTGAGCTACCATAGCGCACCGATTTCTACCACCCGCTCCGGCTGCTAAACTACTGCCTTGCCCCCCCGAACAAAATCTCCGTCAACCGAACCCAGCAAAGCAACCCCACCGCCATCCTCCGACCAAAATCGTCTCTTCCTCATCGACACCATGTCTTTCATCTTCCGCGCCTATCACGCCATGGCGCGCCAGCGCTCCATGTCCACCAAGGCGGGACTTCCCACCGCCGCGACCTATGTCTTCGTCAACATGCTGCGCAAACTGCGCGACGATTTCTCTCCCAACTATCTAGCCGCAGTCTTCGACGTAGCCGCCAAAACTTTCCGCGACACCCAGGCCGAAGCCGTCACTACCATTCGCAAGTTCGATATCAAAACCCAAACCTTTACGGAAGTCGAATACAAAGGCTACAAAGCCAACCGCGCCGCCATGCCCGAGGATCTCGCCCAGCAGATTCCCTACATCCGCCGCGCCCTCGAAGCCTACCGCATCCCCATCCTCGAACTCGCCGGCTTCGAAGCCGACGACGTCATCGGCACGCTGGCCCGCAAAGCCGCCGCCGCGAAGCATCCCGTCTACGTCGTCTCCAGCGACAAGGACATGATGCAACTTGTCAACGCAGACGTTCAGATTCTGAATCCTCCCAAGGACAATCTGATCTGCGATGCCGCCAAGGTCGAAGAAATTCTCGGAGTCCCTCCCGAGCGCGTAGTCGATATCATGGCCCTCCGCGGCGACTCCATCGACAACATTCCCGGCGCTCCCGGCATTGGCGAGAAAGGCTCGGTGGAAATCATCAAGCGCTTCGGTACCGTGGAGCAAGCCCTCGACCGCGCCAACGAAGTAGAAAAGAAAACGTATCGCGAGTCCCTGCAGAACAACCGCGACACCATCCTGTTCAGCAAGAGCATGGCGACCATCGACACCAATGTTCCCGTCGAACTGAACGTCGAGGCCATGCGCGCCGGCGAGCCTGACCTCGACCTTCTCCGCCAGCTTTTCACCGAACTTGAATTCACTACGCTGTTGAAGGAGTTATTACCCGAAGCCCAGGTCACTGAAGCTCATTACACCGAAGCCCAATCCGCGGCGGATGTAGAGAATGTTCTCAAGTCACTCGCGCGGGAAGGCGCACTCGCCGTAGCGGTGGAACAAGCAGGATCAATTCAGGAAAGCGAAGAAGAAACAGTCGAAGAAGAACCGCAATCCGGAATGCTCGCGCTGACGGACGAAGCCCCATCCGCCGCACCCGAGCCCGCGGCCCGCCGCATTGCCATCTCCGCAGCCGCAGGCACAGCCGCCGTCGTAAAACTGGATTCCGGCGGCGCGGCCACAAAGCTGCGCTCTGTCCTCACCGACGCCGGCACGCCCAAGGCGATCCACGACTACAAGGCCGCAATTCACGCGCTCGATTCACTGGGCATCGATCTGCAAGGCGTGCAGCACGATCCCATGCTCTACTCCTACCTGCTCGATCCAACTTATTCCTCGCACCGCCTCGCCGATGTTGCGCTTCGCCGCTTCAATCTCAGACTAAGCCAGCCCCAAGCCAATAACGATCCAGCCGAAGCGGCCGACGTAACCCTCAGACTCACAAACACTCTGCGTGAGGACGTCAAACAGGCAGGACTGATCAAACTCTACGAAGAAATCGATCTGCCGCTCGTCCCGGTCCTGGCACGCATGGAGCAAGCCGGAGTAAAAATCGATACCGCTGCGCTCGCGAAGATGTCCACGGAACTCGAACGCGAAATCGGCGTGAAAGCGAGAGAAATTTACCAGGCCGCGGGCATGGAGTTCAACGTCGGCTCTCCGAAGCAGCTGGGCGACGTTCTCTTCAACAAACTTAATTTGCCGAAGCCCGTGAAATACGGCAAGGGACGCACTATCTCGACCGCAGTCGATGTCCTCGAAACTCTGGCCGAGGATCACCCCATCGCCCGCATGGTTCTCGACTACCGCCAGCTCACCAAACTGAAATCCACCTACGTCAACACATTGCCCGCGCTAATCAATCCAGTGACCGCACGCCTGCACACTACTTTTTATCAAGCTGGCACGGCAACAGGCCGCCTATCCTCCGCCAATCCGAATCTGCAAAACATCCCCATCCGCACCGAACTCGGACGCGGCATCCGCGCCGCCTTCATCGCCGAGCCCGGCCACGTTCTTCTAACCGCCGACTATTCGCAAATCGAACTCCGCCTGCTCGCCCACTTCTCTCGCGACCCGCTCCTGGTCGAAGCCTACCGCCGCGGCGACGACATCCATACTCTGACCGCCTCGCAAGTCTTCGGAGTCCCGCCGCTAATGGTCACGCCCGATCACCGCCGCCAGGCCAAGGTCGTAAATTTCGGCATAGTCTACGGCCTCTCGCCCTTCGGCCTCTCGCAAAATCTAGGCATCGAACCCGCCGAAGCCAAACTCTTCATCGCCAACTACTTCGAAAAATACAAAGGCGTCCGCGCCTTCATCGACAAAACCCTCGAAGAAGCCCGCCGCGACCTGAAAGTAAGAACTCTCTTCGGACGCATCCGCCCCATCCCCGACATCAACAGCAAAAATTTCAGTCAACGCGGCTTCGCCGAACGCACCGCAGTCAACACCCCGCTGCAAGGCACGGCAGCGGACCTGATCAAAGTAGCAATGATCAGACTCGACGCCGCGTTGCGAGAACGCAATCTAAAATCGAGAATGACGCTGCAAGTCCACGACGAACTAGTCTTCGAAGTCCCCGAGAAAGAAGTGGAAACAATGCAGACGCTAGTCCGCGAGCACATGGAAAAGGTTCACGCGTTGGCCGTTCCGCTGCTGGTAGAACTGGTCGCCGGGCCCAACTGGAGAGATTTGGAATAGTCGGAAATGCCGCCGCAATGCATCGTCTGGGGATTCCGGAGGGTCTCTTGATTAGCTGGAGTGCTCGGTTGCCGATTCTGCTGCTGCTGTGTGCCGGGGCTGCATTCTACAAGACCCCAGCGCCCGTCGTGACGATTCGTTCCGCCCCGGAACACCCCATCATCGAGGTGCGCGACTCCAATCAGTTCCTGAATTTCGACATGATTGTGCGGAACACCAGCACGCTCACGCTGCGGGTTTCGCAAATTAAATTGAGCGTGTACGATTCCGCGCACCAATTGGCGCTGCGGAAATCGCTCAACACGGACGCATTTGCTCCCAGCATTGCTGTGATCGGCAGGCAGGTCGTCGCGCCCGGCGAGACCTTGGACGTGTTCAACCCCTTTTCTGAATTCGACTCGTTGGTACCGCTCACGGAACTCGAGTACTCTTTCTGCCTGCTGCGCGAATCGAACGAGCGGGAGCGGGAAGAAAACCTGCATCGATTGCCGGACGACTGCGACTTCCGCCAATCGCTCACCGTTAGCCCGCACAGTTACCAGGCTAAAACCGTTCTCATTTTGCCGTTGCGCGGAAAGATATTCGTATGGGAGGGACATGATTTCTATGCCCATCACCTGCGCGTGCCGTTGGGCGATCCTAAGGTGCAGGCGCTCGGCATCACTGCGAACTCGAATAACTTCGCGAGCGACTTCATTTACCTGGATGCGAAAGGCCGCGAGTATCATGACGATCCCCGCAAGCTGGAGAACTGGTATGGCTACGGCCAGCCAATCTATGCGCCGGGTGCAGGCGTTATTCTGGCCACTGCGAACGATATTCCCGAAAATTGGTTTGAAGATGCCGCCGCCACCAGGATCGGGCATCCAAAACTTGCGGCCGGCAAAGATCCAAAAGACATCGGCAATTTTGTTTTGATCGATCATCAGGATGGCGAGTACAGCCTGCTCGTTCACATGAAACTCGGCAGCGTCGTTGTGAAACCTGGCGATCGCGTGCAGATGGGTCAAGCCGTAGGCCGCATTGGCTTCGCCGGCGACTCGATCTTCCCGCATCTGCATTATTCGTTGATGGATGGTCCGGAAGTCTTCAAAGCATGGGGGCTGCCGGCGTATTTCTCGCACTTTCGCAGAATTCTGGGAGCATCTTCGATAGAGGTGTCAAAAGGCCCTGTGAATTCTGGGGATTTCGTTGAGAGCGAGGCCGTCGATTCTGATGGCAAGTAGGGTCTCACCGATGTTATACTAGAATATAACTAGAGGATCTCTATGCACACTACCAACCTCCGCAAAGTTGGCGGCTCGGTCATGCTGGCCGTTCCGCCCGCGCTGCTCGATATCCTGCAATTGCAGCCCGGCGCCAAGGTTGGCATCGCGGTTGAAAGTGGACGCCTCATCGTGAAGGCGCAGCCGCGTTGAACGTTATACCCTGGAGGAATTGCTGGCCCAATGTAATCCCAGGGCGCGTCGCTCAAAACAGGGCTCGAAACAGGAACGGGAATGGCTCGACAGCCAACCCGTTGGCCGAGAACTCATTTGATGCAACGCCAAGTTGGAACGAATCAGGTTGGAGCGAAAAATGGAGCGCGGCGAAATCTGGCTAGTCAATCTCGATCCCGCCTCGGGCCACGAGCAGAAGGGCCGCCGGCCGGTGCTGATCGTATCCCCGGAGCCGTTCAACCGAGTCACCAAAGTCCCCGTAGCTCTTCCAATCACGAGTGGCGGTAATTTCGCGCGCATGGCAGGTTTCGCCGTGCCCCTGATGACGGCCGGAACCAAAACGACGGGCATTATTCGCTGCGATCAGCCCCGCGCTCTCGATCTGGCCGCGCGCGGCGCTAGGAAACTTGAAAGCATTCCGGATGCGATCATGGCTGAAGTGCTGGCGAGGATAGCGCCGATATTCGAGTGAGGCAACGGCGGCTACCTGACGAGGCGTAAAGCTCCCACTCTCTCCGCTTCTACTATCTCCGCGCCAGCCGCGCATCCACCGACAATGCCCCGGCTCCCACCAACAGAATGAACAGCAATCCCAGCCACATGCAATAGTCGGTGCGGGCCTCATGCAGCGTGGGCCAAAGTCCGGACTTCGTCAGCATTGGAATCTTGGTGGTCAGAATAGCGACGCTGATATCGATCAGCAGAGGAACGGCGGCTAGCCGGGTGAGCAATCCCACAATCAAGAGTGCGCCGCAAATAATCTCCACGTATCCAACGAAGGGCGCAAAGAATTGCGGAGATGGAATTCCGATTTTTATAAAACGCCCCACGCCTAAAGCCCCAGGAAACAAAAACTTTTGAATTCCTTCCGACAAAAACACTCCTCCCACCATCAGCCGGATCAAAAGCGTCGCTGCCGGAGCATTGCTGCGTAGCATTGTGGAAACTTGCATCCTGGCCTCGGCTTTCAATCCTGCTGCACTCCCAGGGCCTTCTGAATCTCCCCTGCAATTCCCGCGGTAAGCGCCTGCATCTTTTCTGCCGACTCCGCCTCCACCATCACACGAGCCAAAGCCTCGGTCCCCGAATAACGCACCACAACACGCCCGTTCCCATCCAGCTCGCGCTCGGCGGCCTCAATCGCCCGCTGCACACTCGGCACCTGCGCAAACGGAACCTTCTCCCGCACCCGCACATTCTGAATTTTCTGCGGAAACACTTTCAAATCGCTAACCAATTCAGCCAGCGACTTCCGCGAACGCACAATCACGTCCATCACGCGCAGCGCAGTCAACAGTCCGTCGCCGGTAGTCGCATCGCCATCGCGAAAAATAATGTGTCCCGACTGCTCCCCGCCCAAAGTCGCCCCCGTCTTCAGCATCTCTTCCAACACATATTTATCGCCCACATTCGCCCGCAACATCCGAATGCCAGATTTCTTCAGTGCGATCTCCACTCCCATGTTCGACATGGTCGTAGCCACCACGGTGGACTCAGCCAATTTCCCTCGCGCCTGCAGATCCCGCGCCGTCAGCAGCAACACTCCGTCGCCATTCACCACGCGCCCCGCCGCATCGCAAAACAGAGCCCGATCGGCATCGCCGTCAAACGTCACCCCCAGATCAAACTTCCCGCCGGACTCAGCCACGACCTTTCCTAAAGTCTCCGGATGCAGCGCCCCGCACCCTTCATTAATATTTCTTCCGTCCGGCGTCACGTGGGTAAATGTCGTTTGCACTCCCAGGTTCCGAAACAGTTCCGGAGCTTCCGCCGTAGCCGCTCCGTTCGCGCAATCCACCAGCACCCGCAGCCCGCTCAAGTCTGACGACACACTCCCCGCCAGCGAATCGATATACGCCTTGCGCAGTGCCGTCTCTCCCGGCAGGGATGGCCGGGCAACTTTCATGGCAGTGTCGTCCATCGCCCCCGGCCTCGCCAGCAGCGCGAAGATTTCTTTCTCAATCGCCAGCTCCCGCTCGTCAGTCAGCTTGAATCCGTCCTCGGAAAAAACTTTGATCCCGTTATCCGTCCACGGATTGTGCGAAGCCGAAATCACCACTCCCGCCGCAAATCCGCGCGACCGCGCCAGATAAGCCACTCCCGGCGTCGTGATCACGCCCGCGCTGTGCACATCCACGCCCACCGCCGCCAGCCCCGCCGCTACCCGGTCCGCAATCCACTCGCTCGATTCGCGCGTGTCCTGCCCCATCACCGCCTGCGCCCTCTGCCTCCCGCGCAGCAGATCATGCCCCAGCGCGCGCCCGATCAAATATGTGCTTTCGTCGGTCAGCGGAAATTCGCCGGCCACGCCACGAATCCCGTCCGTGCCAAATAACTGTCTGCCCTGAGTGCTCATAAATTCTGCGTCATCGGTCACCCGCCGCAGGCGCGCTCTTCTCCATGATCACCGTCACCCGTACCGGCGTCGGCTGTACCACCTGTACCAGCGCATCCGCGACGTACACATTGGTCACGAACGTCGCCATGGTCGTCGTCCCCGATGCATCCACCGGATCGGTCGAGGCCGCATCCACCAGCTCCACGTGATGCTGCGGCCCCGTGATCTTGATTTTCTCCGGATCCACCAGCACTTTGCCGATCTTCTCTCCCGCCGCAAACTTTCCCGTCACCCGCGGATGAATCTCCACTTCGCGCGTCAGCCGCATATCAAAACTCAAATGCACCTGTCCCGGCACCACCTGCACCACATGCAACTGCCGCTGCAGCCGAATCTGCCGTGCCGTCAAATCGAACGTGCGCTCGCCCGGTTTGGCATCTCCCAGTTCAAGCTCGGCGTGGACGTCCGTCGACCGCAACTCCCGGATCATTTGCTCCGGCCCCCGCACCCGGATCTGCGCATCGGGAATCGTGACCGAACTGATCTCCAGATGCGGCGGCACGTGCTGAAACTCAATCGGCACCCGCACCGCCACCTCCGCCGGTTCCTGATCGGGCGAGATCGCCAGCCACAGCCCCGTCGCCAGCACCAGTGACAAAACCTTCAGCCAGAAGTTGTGCAGCACCCAGCGCCGCAGGAAATTCCTCATAGCGGGCGCTCCGTTTCCGGCGCGGACTCGGCTTCCGCACTCATCTGCGCGCCTGCTCGCAACCGGGATTCCCGGTTCGCATCCGATTCATCGTTGAACGGCGCAACCGTCGGCAACCCCACCGGCGACATATATCTTCGCAACTCGCCGCTCAGCCGCTCGCGCAACTGTTCCACCGTAAGATCGCGCTCGATCTTGCCTCCCACCGCCATGCTGATCGCACCCGTTTCTTCCGAAACGATCACCGCAATCGCGTCCGTCTCTTCCGTGATTCCAATGCCCGCCCGGTGCCGCGTGCCCAACTGCGTCGAGAGCACCGGATTCATCGAGAGCGGCAGAAAGCACGCCGCCGCCGCCAGCCGATCCTTTTGGATGATCACCGCTCCATCGTGCAAAGGCGCGCTCGGCCGGAAGATCGTAGCCAGCAGGTCATAGGAAAGCCGCGCATCCATCGCGACCCCACTCTCGATATAAGTGCGCAATCCAATATCGCGCTCGATCACCATCAATGCGCCCGTCTGATGCTGCGAAAATAAATTCGCTGCCAGCACAATGTCGTCGTACGAATCCCCCTCCACCGCCGACCCCCGCAGAAAGCTGACGCGCCGTCCTACATCCGACAGCACGTGCCGGATCTCCGACTGAAACACCACGATCAAAGCGAACACCACGTAGGGCAGCAGATGGCTGACCAGCCAGTTCAGCGTAACCAACTCGCCGATGCGCGCCAGGTAAAACGCCGCTGCCACCGCCGCCAGCCCCGCCAGCATCGGCGCCGCCCGCGTCCCCCGGATCATCACCAGCACTTCGTAGATGATCAGCGCCACCAGCAGAATGTCGAGCACCGTGAACGACACTCTCAACCATGGCGCCATCAGTTGCGTCACCGGATCTCCCTCGGCACAGTTCGAACGCTTCGGAACCCTACATTCTAATGCAGCACATGGTGAACGGATGACAATAAGCAGCTTCTTGCAAATCTGCGAAACCAAGGTAAAATTCTAGCGGTCAGGGGTTGAAAGGAGCCTCCCTATGTCATCCTTTCGCGCGTCTGTGCGTGACATTAAGCGCGTTGCGATCGTCGCGTCGCTATTCCCGATGGCTGTAGTCCTGATGCTGCCCGCGGCTGTGGGAAGCGAATTGAACCCGCGCCCAGCGGCGCGGCTGCGGGAACCTCAGACCCAGCCGTCTCAAGACCAGCAGGCCCCGGTTTCCAAGTACGATAAGGCGATCTTCCAGAAACCGATTCCATCCGAACAGACCGCATTCTTGAACCGTTTCGCGGGGATGCCGGCCAACGACGTTTTTCGCGACAAGCAATTCCGCAAACTGCTGCGCAGCGTGCTCCCCGATTCCACCTTCCACTATGGCTGGGACATGTCACCCTCCGATGCGTTCGAAAGAGTGCTCACCGCATCGCAACTGCCAGTGCAGATTCGCGACGGGCGATATGTAATGGTTTCCAGCAACAGCGGACCTTACCTGAAGGGCCGGGGATTCGTGTGGATCGACATGCAGGATGGCATCGCGCTGGCCGCGTTCTATTTTCATCCCACCAACGGCGAACCCACGCCCACGGTCACGGTTTTCTCCCGCCAGGTCAAGGAAGAATCGCTCAAGCTGAGCCAGCTTCCTCCCGCGTTTGCCGAAGCCCTGAACCAGTGGTCGGCGGAGTCCAGTGTCCCGCCCGTGACCACGCGCTATTTCATCGGCGGCTCCAACAGAAAAATCCTGCTGGAGCACGATGAAGATTACTGCACGCCCAACGCTGGCGCTGCCCCAGACGATTGCGAACAGATGAATGCCGACGCCGCCGACATCGACCTGACCGCGGCCTATTATCTCGACCAAACCAACCACGCCACTAATGCAACGGCGTGGATGATCGTGGGCGAAGAGCAGACGTCGTGGATCGTGCTGCGGGACAACACGTGCAGAACGGGTCCGGACCGGCTGCGCTGCCGCATCCGTATGACGCGCGAGCGCACCCACGTAATCCTCGGCCAGCATCCCGCGCAGCACCCGCCGCATAAGTAAACGGCTCGTGTCGTCCTGAACTGAGCCGCTTTCAGGCGGAGCGAAGGATCTCCTAGAAGGTTGCGGAAAAACTCAATTTCTAGTGGGTTTGGGAAGGGCACGAGTTCCACTCGTGCCGTTAAAGTCGTCGAAAATGAGCCCGCGCTTCAGCGCCTGAAGTACGCTTTTTGCGCGACGGCGAGTTTTTCCGCAACCTCCTAGAGCATAAACCGTCCCAAGGGAGATCCCTCAAACCGCGCAACTACCATTAGTCCGTCTTCGTTTCCTTTATCGTGGCCCTGATCTCCCCTCGAGCCACGCGCGCCGAAATGTCATCTCCCACATTCACCTGCGCCGCATCCTTCACCAACTGCCCCGAGCCATCAAACACCAAAGCATATCCCCGCTCCAAAATCGCCAGTGGAGAAAGCGCCTCCAAAGCACGGCCCATGCGCTCAATGCGAACTTTATTCTGCAAAAGCTGATTCCGCATCGCAGCCGCCAAAGCCGCGGTCCCCGCCTCCAACTCCGCCCGTATTCCCGCCAGCACCCGCCGCAAATCGTAATGCCGCACCGCCGCTGAAACCGTCTCCCACTTCCGCCGCATCTGTTCCAGCAGTTGCCGCTCGCCCCGTTCCAATCGATAAGTAAGGTCATCCACCTTCTGCTGCCGCTGCCGGATCAAATCCATCATGCGCGCGAACGCCCCATGCTGCGCCCGTTCCATCAGCGCGTTCCGCGCCTCGAGCAACCGCCGCTCCATCGCCCGCACCAGCCGCTCATGCACGGCCTCAGCCTGAGTCTCAATTTCCACCCGCGACCGGATCACCAACTCCGCCGCCGCCGAAGGCGTAGGCGCGCGCAGGTCCGCCACAAAATCCACAATCGTGAAATCCGTCTCATGCCCCACCGCCGAAATCACAGGAATCTCCGACGCCGCCACCGCCCGCGCCAGCCCTTCATCGTTGAACGCCGCCAAATCCTCCGCCGACCCTCCGCCGCGCCCCACAATAATCACGTCCACGCTGCGGCTGACGTCCCCGCGAACCTCGTTGAAATACCGCACTCCGCTCGCTACTTCCAGCGCCGCCGCCTCGCCCTGCACCTGCGCTGGATAAATCACTGCATTCGCCGAATGATGCCGCCTTTGCAAAATGTTCAGAATATCGCGCAGCGCCGCCGCCTGCGGCGAAGTCACAATCCCAATCCGCGCCGGCAGCGCCGGAATCGCCTTCTTCCGTTCCGCCGCAAACAATCCCTTCGCTTCCAGCTTGGCCTTCAGTTGCTCGAACGCAACCTGCAATCCTCCCGCACCCTTCGGCTCAATGTATTCCGCCGCAATCTGCAACTCGCCGCGATCTTCATAAATCGTGACGCGTCCACGCACCACAACCTGCATCCCATCCGCCGGACGAAACCGCAGCAGCCGCGCCTTCGAACTGAACATCACCACGCGAATCTGCGCATTCCCATCCTTCAGCGTGAAATAAAGATGCCCCGAATCCGGCGCGCGAAAATTCGAAATCTCGCCCTCCACCCAAGCGTCGGAATACTCCCGCTCCACATGAGTGCGCACCGCTGCCACCAAAGCGCGCACCGTCCAAACCCGCCGCTCCGGCGGAGTAAACCGAAATCCAAGCTGATCGCTAGGGGACATCGAGGGCAGTGTACTCCAAGAAAGGATGCTCGACGCGCAGTGCCGCCCCAAAGTGTGTGCGCTAGGACTGAATTTTGGGCGAAGATGCGGAGTCCAACCGCCGGACTCCAGCCGCTTCAGCGGCGGCATTCATTAGCCCCGGACGTAAGTCCGGGGTACGCGCGGGACAAGAAGCGAGTCCCGCAAGGGACGGCACGGAAGCTGCGCAGGAGAAAGCCTTCACTCCAGCCACCGCCCCACCGCATACAGCAAAATCGAAAGCACCACGCTCACCACCAGAGAAGTCGCCAGCGGAAAATATATGGTCGTGTGCTTCCCGCGATACAAAAAATCGCCCGGCAGCCGCCCCAGCGGAATGTGCATCCTCCCCAGCAGCATCACCGCGACCCCGGCCACCGCCAGCATCGCCCCGAAGATTAACAACAGCTTGCCCAGTTCCATCGCGCACCCCCACAGAACCTAGCAACTGCTATTTTAACCCCGTCACCACGTACGCCTCCGACAGTTGCTGCTCATAGACGTACGCATAGCCACTCCCGTCGCTGGATAAAGCAGGCGCATTCACCGATGCGACTCCTGCGCCCGTTTCTGCCCCAAAGGTTCTCCATAACTGCATCTTTCCCGTAGCCACATTCACCTGATACACCTTCGCGGTCTTCTGGTCTGCCCGGTTGGAGCGCGCGTATATCGATCCCCCATCAGGCGACCAGCCAATCACATCGTAGTGCGCATCCAGTCCCGGTTGTACTTTGTATGGAAAAGTACTTGACAAATGAACGCACTTTCGCTACTCTACCTCGCATGCCCGACCCGCGCCACCACCGCCTCCGCCGCCCTCACCGGCCAGCGCCCCCGGCGCCCACGCAGGCTCCGGATCTACCCCCCGATCCCGCCGCCGACCTCCGCTTCATCCGCGACACCATGGAGCGCTCCGCCTCCTTCACCGCCGTCCCCGGCTGGGGACAAGTCATCCTGGGCGCGACCGCTCTAGCCGCCGCCTGGCTCGCCCAACCAAAGCTCGCCGCGCATCAACCCGCCGCATGGTTAGAAATCTGGCTGGCTGAAGCGTTCCTCGCCGCCATCATCGCCGTTCTCTCCATGCACTGGAAGGCCAACCGCCGCGGACTCCCGCTCTTCAGCGGCCCCGGACGCAAAGTGGCGCTAGGTTTGTTTCCCCCGCTGGTCGCCGGCGCACTTCTGACGTTCTCGCTGTACCGCGCCGGCCTCGAATCCGCTCTCGCGCCCGCATGGCTCCTCCTCTACGGCGCAGGCATCATCACAGGCGGCGCGTACTCGGTCTCCATAGTCCCCGTCATGGGTCTATGTTTCATGGCCACAGGGTCATTAGCAGTAGTCGCTCCGGCAGCCTGGGCAAACTATTTTCTGGCCGCTGGTTTCGGCGGTCTCCACATCATCTTTGGAATTCTCATCGCAAGGAGGCACGGTGGCTAGAGCACTCGCCCACCGTCGCAAGCCCGTAAAGGCCGCAACTCCGGCGCGCGAACACATCCCCGCCCGCGCAATCCAACTCCCCGAACTCGACCGCCTGATTCACGAGCGCATTCGCCTCGGCATCGTAAGCGCTCTGGCCACCAATGCCAGCCTGAGCTTCAACGATCTCAAACGCATTCTCAAAACCACCGACGGCAACCTCAGCGTCCACGCCCGCAAGCTCGAAGAAGCCGAATACATCAGCTGCCTCAAATATTTCGAAGGCCGCGTCCCCCGCACCGAGTACCGCCTCACAGCCACCGGCCGCCGCGCCCTGACCCACTATCTAAATCAGATGGAGGAATGGATCCGCGTTACCCGGGAAGAAGAGTAGGGAATTTTTTTGGCATTACCAGCTTTGCAATGCAAAGTACATTGCTGAAGATTCAGTAAAATCGGAAAAGGGAAAGCCAATGACGCCTGACCAACCGATGGCCGATAACCAACCCACCAGCTTCTCCATCCGGAACGCCACCCTCTTCTGGGAACCGCGCCGCCTCCTCTACAACGCAGCTTTAACCGCGACCGCCCTCTTCTGGCTCATGAAGGGCTGGACCCACTTCCTCCCGGCTATGAAGTGGTCGAATCTAGGGGCCGTCACCGTTCTGGTGCTCCTGGCCAACCTCTGCTATTGCGCCGCCTATCTCGCAGACCTAGGCCTTCAACAACTGCCAAATTCCGCCTGGAACCGCAGCCGCTGGGCCCTGTGGTCGCTGGGCACTCTGTTCGCAATGTTTGTTGCGAGCTACTGGATCAACGACGAAATTTATCCCTACGTCAGCCAGGCCGCAACCCTGCTCTGGAGATAAAACTTATGCCGCATGTCAGCAACATGAACTTCCCCGCTCCGCTGGCCGTCATGGCATTTTTGGCCGCCGCTGCCGGAGTCGTCCTCTCCCTGTCCGCAGCCGCCATCGCCTGGTTCGCCCGCAAGCCAAAGTTCGCCCGCGCCTGCCTGCGAACCCTCTCCGCCGGCGCAGCCGCGTATGCATTGCTCCTCCTAGGATTCTCTCTATCCAGCCACACGCGAGTTCTCTCTCCCAGCCAAGAAAAATACTTCTGTGAGATCGACTGCCACCTAGCCTACTCACTCCTCGACGTCAAAACCGAACCCGCCGCCGGAGCCACCCACTACGTAGTCACCATCCGCACCCGCTTCGACGAAACCACAATCTCCCCCACGCGCCCCAAAAACGCCCCCCTGACTCCCAGCCCGCGCACAGTCTTACTGATCGACGATTCCTCCCAGCACCAATATCAGCCCATAGCCATCGAAGGCACGCCGCTGCTGACTCCCCTCAAGCCCGCGGATTCCTACACCACGCAACTAGCCTTCGAAGTCCCGCCCACCGCCACCGCGAAAAATCTCCGCCTCCTGATCACCACAACTCCAGCCTGGCCAGACCTCATAGTAATCGGCGACGAAAACAGCCTCCTCCACCACAAAACCTACTTCGCCCTCTAGATGGCAAATGCAGGATCACCACTGCACATCTGGAGACAGCCGCCTCGGCTGTCCGCATTGCTCGTGTGGGGACGGGCGCATTCGCGAGCCTGCCCTGAGCGAAGTCGAAGGGTCCAGCCCAGCGCAGCGAGGCGCCATGTGGAAGGCCCGTGTGGAGCGGGCGCTCGTGCCCGCGCCTTCGACTCTGACACCGACTGCATGCAGTACCGTGGAAGAGCGGCGCTTAAGCGCCGCGTGAACTGCACAATTGATGTGGGCTTTAGCCCCCGAGAATACCTGCGGTGCTAAAATCTCCGCATGAAACGCCGCACCTTCTTCTTCTGCCTAATAGCAACTCTACTAACAGCCCAAGCCGCATCCCCCGAAGTAGAAATCACCAACGAACCTCACCACCACCTGACCTTCGCCAACCAATCCGTCCGAGTCTTCAACGTAGAAGTCCCTCCCCACTCCGACACCCTAATGCACTGGCACCGCCACGACTACATCTACGTCACTCTCGGCGACAGCGAAATCAGCAACATCGTAAAAGACAAGCCCCCGGTAACCGTCAAGCTGCAGGACGGCGAAACCCACTTCTCCCCCGCCTCCTTCGCCCACATAGCGCGCAATCTAGCCGATCGCCCCTTCAAAAACGTAACCATAGAAATCCTCGAAGACGAATCCCTGCGCAACAACGCCGCGAAGGGAACCGTCAAATGGGACCCCGCCAAGAATGAAGACCGCGGCCTAGCCATCCTCCAAGGCGGCACCAAACAAATCCTCTTCGTAAAAGACGGCATCCGCGTGACCGAATTCGAACTCCAGCCCGGCGGAGTAGTCCCCAACCACCACCACACCGGCCCACACCTATTAGTAGCCGTAACCGATCTAGACATGAGCAGCGAAGTCAAGAGCGACGCACCCGGAGGACCTCAAGGCCCCATGTCCGGCCACTTCAAATCCGGCGACTCCAAATGGCTCCCCGGCAACTACTCCCACACCATAACCAACACAGGCCCCAAGCCAGCCAAATTCGTAACCCTGGAATTCCCCTAGGGGGTGGAGCAGGCCTTCCAGGCCTGCGTCACGTCAAGATACAAAGAAATCAGCGGTCTCTTCAGCCCCGCAGCACCTAAACCAGATCTCGGGGATTTTCTTGTCAATAGGCAGAAATTACACGATTCCCTCGATCCCCATGATTCCACGCCAGATATATTTCCGCTAAACCTGGCGGGTTCGTCCATTGCTGCATGCTATACTGGACTTAGAATAGAAAAACGAACGCGGCCCCTCCGGGTCGCGTTTTCTATTGCCCGGAATTACCCACGAAAGCAAGCAGTGACGGTGGAAGAGCGGCGCTTCAGCGCCGCGTAAAGCCCCGAACAATCTAGCCGCTCCAAAGATTCGTATCAGGGTATGCCTTCAGGCATACCGTAACCGCCAACGATCCATCGCGCCTTCAGGCGCCGTTCTGCCCAAGGAGCAAATGCGAAATCTACATCCGCCACCCCAAACTCCGCGGAGAATGGGCCGAACTCCACTTCATCCTCCGCGCCATAGAACTAGGCCTAATCCTCTCCAAGCCCTACGGAGACAACGCCCCCTACGACCTCATAGTCGACCACCACGGCCGCTTCCTCCGCATCCAGGTCAAGTGCACCGTCTACCACCGCAGCAACTCCTACAAATGCCACCTCGACCACAACGGCATCCCCTACACCCCCGACCAAATCGACTTCTTCGCCGCCTACGTCATCCCAGCCAACGTCTTCTACATCCTCCCCCTCGCCGCCACCAACAACCAACCCGACATCCTCCTCTCCCCCCACCGCCAAAATTCCAAATACGCCCAATACAAAGAAGCCTGGCATTTGCTGATGCTCTGACTGTGACATTGTGAAAGCCAAAACATTTTCCAATCTGCCAGCACATGGCATAATCAGTTTCAACCGAATGCCAATCAATTCCAACAAGCCTGAAATCTGGAAGGCTGACGTTGCGGCATCCGTAGACCTCTACAACAACTGGTTTCTGTCAGCGGCACCGGCAGCATTCAGGGCAAGTCGCGCAAAGTCATCGGAAAAGGTTCGCAAAGCCTTTAACCAGACCGATGATTTGACCTCAATCAATGTCGAGACCCTGGAGCGGAATCCCGCTACCCTATCCACTCTGCGAATGTCCACGGCACCGCCGATCGCGAGAGACCGATTGATCGGCCTCGCGGGAGTCAATCGCACCGTGGTCAAGCGAATGGAAGAGGGAGCAATTCCGGTTCGGATAACCGGTGAGGTGAGGACGCGAGACATCGGAAAGATCTGCGACGTGTTAATCCGTCTGATCGACAAAGACTTGTTCCCCTGGCTCGACGGAAAAAGAAAGCCGACAAAACAAGAGCGGCTTCGTGCAGCTTTGATTGTTGCGGATCGGGACTGTGGGGCCGCCGCCGATCCGATAATTCGGAATGCACAGGAACAGAGGCAACTTAAGATGATTTCTGACTTCCTTATCAAGCGCTCTTACGAGAAGGCCTCAGTTCGAGGCAAACCCACAGAGCTATTGGCGGGCACCTTCGCTACTCATTTCAATATTCCCGTCAGTCGCGGAAAGGTAAATATTCCGATTGACGTTGTCATTCAGCCGCACAAACCAAATAAGGCGCATTTCCCGATCCTGATCGAGGCGAAGTCTGCGGGAGATTTCACTAACACGAATAAAAGACGGAAAGAGGAGGCGCAGAAGATACATCAGCTGCGGGAGACATACGGCCAAACTGGGAATCTTTTGCTATTTTTGTGCGGTTACTTTGATACGGGGTATTTGGGATACGAAGCTGCCGAGGGGCTAGACTGGATTTGGGAACATCGAATCGAAGACATGATTCAGCTAGGGATTTAATGAAGAGCAGATTATCTATCTCGCCTGCGGTCGCCGCTCTCGAGGCAGAGCGACTTGCTTTGCAGCTCAAGTTGGACGGCGGACTTTCTCCCGAAGAACGTAATGAGACGGGACAGTTCTCTACGCCGCCGGTTCTTGCGAATGACATCGCAAAAACGGTTTTTCGCCTGTGGGGTGGTGAGGAGGTTCGATTCCTCGAGCCTGCCTTGGGTACAGGTGCTTTTTTCTCAGCGCTCCTGCAAAACTTCCCGCGCAACAAGATCGAATCTGCTGACGGGGTCGAGCGGGACGCCCAATACGCAACGGTAGCGCGGCAGGTCTGGGGTGATACGGGTCTACAAGTCACGACTCAAGATTTTATGGCCCTCAGAGCGGAAGGGCGCGAGTACCTGCCCAATCTCATTTTGACGAATCCACCCTATGTTCGGCATCATCACCTTTCTGCTTGTGACAAGGAACAATTCCAGAGGCTGGCGGCCAAGATTTCAGGCGGAAGTGTCAGCGGATTGAGTGGGCTGTATACGTACTTCGTTTTTGCCGCTCATCAATGGCTCGCGGAAGATGGAATCGCGGCGTGGCTAATTCCTTCCGAGTTTATGGATGTCAACTACGGAGAGTCTCTCAGGCGTTACCTGTCTCATCGGGTGAGCTTGTTACAGATTCATCGTTTTGACCCGTCGGATGTCCAATTTGCCGACGCGCTGGTATCTTCCGCTGTGGTCATATTCCGTCGTCGTATCCCGTCTGACAATCACGAAGTCCTGTTGTCCCACGGGGGGTGCGTTTCTGATCCACGCCAAACGGATAGGATCGCAGTGGCGTCCCTCCAGGTGAATCGAAAGTGGTCCCGCGTATTCAACGGTGGATCCTTCCAAATATCGAATTCGGAGGTTCCCCTTTCACTTCTTTTCACGATCAAACGTGGAATCGCCACAGGCGCCAATGATTTCTTTATCCTCCCACGGAAAGAGTTCGCGGAGCGGGGTATTGATGAACGCTTTGTCAAGCCGATCCTGCCCCCGTCTAGACACGTGAGCGAGGTCATTGATTCCGACAGGTCTGGGTTCCCCCTCGTACGGGAGCAACTGGCCGTCATCGACACCGACATGCCAATCGGAAAGATAAGGGAGGAGTGTCCGGGTCTCTGGCGTTACCTACAGGCAGGCCAGCACAGTGGGATCCATAAAGCCTATTTGTTGGGAAAGCGTTCGCCTTGGTATCGACAGGAGCAACGACAGCCTGCGCCGTTTTTGTGCACGTATATGGGGAGAAAGAAGGAGAGCGGGAAAACCTTCCGGTTCTTCTGGAATCGATCCACGGCAACAGCCGCAAACACGTATCTGCTGCTTTATCCAATAGGCGATCTCAAAGCTCGCTTAGACGCTGATCCGAGCCTTGCTCGCCGGGTGCTCGAATTGCTGAATAGTCTCGAACCATCGGCCCTCCGGGACCAGGGCCGGGTATACGGCGGCGGCTTATTCAAAATGGAACCGCGCGAACTTGGTAGGGTTGACGGGAGCGCAATACTCCAAGAATTGGGCCTACAGGTGAACAGGCAGCGTAGCCTAATCGAGGCGCAATGAGTCAATGTTTACGCGCTTCTCCCCAGTTCCATTCACGTGCCGCCATACCCCCGCGCGGGGAATCAAATCAGTAAATACTTTCGCGACGCAATTTCCCTCTTGCATTCCCGCCCATTCATCTGCTATAAACAATTCACCGAGAGCAGTGGTGTGGCTAGCCGGTCGTATTGTCTGCAACTCTCGGGCTTGTCCGGCATCTAAGTCTTAGAGGGCGGTAACAACAAAGCTCTCAATCGTCCCGGCCACGGGACTTCATTCGGAAAGCAAAACAGTTTCCGAAGGGTACCTTCAAAGCAAGGACCTCCAAAAGGATCTTTTCTCAATTTCTTGTCTTCCGTCCTGGGCTGTCGCAAAAACGACTGTCGCAAGCCAGTCGCAAAAAGCGTGTACGCCGGAAAGTGGCGTCTATGCTCTGAACGGAAGGCCATACTGTTGCGCGCATTCAGAGCGCCCAACCCCAAAGCGTTGTCATTCCGAATCGGGCTGAAAGCCCGGTGAGGAACCTGCTTTTGGGTTAGAGGCAGCTCTCCTGCTCCCGCACCCCAGAACCTTCCCGATGTGGAAATCATCTGGAAATCCTGTGGGATGCCGCGATTGACAGGATTTTGCGCACCACCGTATGCTTGTAGGGTTTCGAGGACGGTCGGATTCGCACTTGTGGGCTTGCTCACAGAAAAGAATCCGCCTGGACTGAATTCGCGCCGCTTAGGCGGACCGCGATTCGGTCTTTGACAACTAGGTTGAACGTGCCAGTCGTGAGAAACGGATTCGAGCATTAGTTCGAACGATCTCACAAGATGTGCCACTCCGCCTTTCGAGCGCGAGAGTGGCGAACCGGCTTTGGGTTTTGCTCTTGGTTTTTGGTTCAAGCTAAAAGCTAGGAGCTAATAGCTAGAAGCTGGTTCAGTCTGCCAACTACCCGTCGGCAGACATCAGGTTTCAAACGAGAGTTTGATCCTGGCTCAGAATCAACGCTGGCGGCGTGCCTAACACATGCAAGTCGAACGAGAAAGGGGAGCAATCCCTGAGTAAAGTGGCGACCGGGTGAGTAACACGTGACTAACCTACCCTCGAGTGTGGAATAACATCGGGAAACCGATGCTAATACCGCATAACATCGACGCTTTTTAATAAGTGACGATCAAAGGAGCAATCCGCTTGAGGAGGGGGTCGCGGCTGATTAGCTAGTTGGCGGGGTAACGGCCCACCAAGGCGAAGATCGGTATCCGGCCTGAGAGGGCGCACGGACACACTGGAACTGAAACACGGTCCAGACTCCTACGGGAGGCAGCAGTGGGGAATTTTGCGCAATGGGGGAAACCCTGACGCAGCAACGCCGCGTGGAGGATGAAGCCCCTTGGGGCGTAAACTCCTTTCGACCAAGACGATAATGACGGTACTGGTGGAAGAAGCACCGGCTAACTCTGTGCCAGCAGCCGCGGTAATACAGAGGGTGCAAGCGTTGTTCGGAATTATTGGGCGTAAAGGGCGCGTAGGCGGCGCGGTAAGTCACCTGTGAAATCCCCGGGCTTAACTCGGGGCCTGCAGGCGAAACTGCCGTGCTGGAGTATGGGAGAGGTGCGTGGAATTCCCGGTGTAGCGGTGAAATGCGTAGATATCGGGAGGAACACCTGTGGCGAAAGCGGCGCACTGGACCATAACTGACGCTGAGGCGCGAAAGCTAGGGGAGCAAACAGGATTAGATACCCTGGTAGTCCTAGCCCTAAACGATGATTGCTTGGTGTGATCGGTACCCAATCCGATTGTGCCGCAGCTAACGCGATAAGCAATCCGCCTGGGGAGTACGGTCGCAAGGCTGAAACTCAAAGGAATTGACGGGGGCCCGCACAAGCGGTGGAGCATGTGGTTCAATTCGACGCAACGCGAAGAACCTTACCTGGGCTCGAAATGTAGTGGAATCGGGTGGAAACATCCGCGTCTCGCAAGAGACTGCTATATAGGTGCTGCATGGCTGTCGTCAGCTCGTGTCGTGAGATGTTGGGTTAAGTCCCGCAACGAGCGCAACCCTTATTGCCAGTTGCCACCGGGTTATGCCGAGCACTCTGGCGAAACCGCACAGGATAACTGTGAGGAAGGTGGGGATGACGTCAAGTCCTCATGGCCTTTATGTCCAGGGCTACACACGTGCTACAATGGCCGGTACAAACCGTCGCAAACCCGCGAGGGGGAGCTAATCGGAAAAAGCCGGCCTCAGTTCGGATTGGAGTCTGCAACCCGACTCCATGAAGCTGGAATCGCTAGTAATCGCGGATCAGAACGCCGCGGTGAATACGTTCCCGGGCCTTGTACACACCGCCCGTCACATCACGAAAGTGGACTGCACTAGAAGCCGGCGTGCTAACCGCAAGGAGGCAACCGTCCAAGGTATGGTTCATGATTGGGGTGAAGTCGTAACAAGGTAGCCGTAGGAGAACCTGCGGCTGGATCACCTCCTTTCTAAGAGAGAACGTCATGGCACTCGCGCGTCCCGTTTCCATCTCCCGCGAATTTTGTCATTCCGAGCGCAAGCGAGGAACCTGCTGTTCGCGGCCGGAAGCGGATCTCAAGCTGTAGCTTTTGCCACAGCCCGAGATTGCGTGGGATGTTGCCATGTACCCCAAGCCAAGTCCACCACTAACCTGAGGATGTGGCAAGGGAGTCTCGTTCGAGCCTCTCTTTCTCGAATTTTCAGATCGAGTCTGCTTCGCAAGTTTTGAGACAGACCGTTCTGTAGAAGATGCAGCCAACGCTGCACTTTCTCGCGTTCCATGATGGTCAACTCCGGCTTAGCTGGAGCGCACGTTCAACCTTGTCCTCGAAATAAATTTGAGCTACGAGCTGTGAGCTACGAGCAAACAGAAACTTTAGTTTGCTCGAAGCTCGCGGCTCGCGGCTCGAAGCTCTATACTGAGCTTCAGCGCGCTTCGGAAAGTTCCGGGCCTGTAGCTCAGGTGGCTAGAGCGCACCCCTGATAAGGGTGAGGTCGATAGTTCAAGTCTATCCAGGCCCACCAGAAAATCAGCTGGCAACTGCATGGGGCTGTAGCTCAGCTGGGAGAGCGCCTGGTTTGCAACCAGGAGGCCACCGGTTCGATCCCGGTCAGCTCCACCAAGATTACGGGAGCAAAGGGTTTGTATCAGGGCACGGCTTCAGCCGTGCCGCAAAGGCGACACGATCGGGAAGGGCACGACTTTAGTCGTGCCGTTAAGGCCCAAACTGGAGCAGGGCTTTAGCCCCTGAGGGAGGCGGCGAGTGAGGTTGGTCAACTCGATCCTGAGTTTGGGACCGTTGCTGATTCCGATCGTGGCCATCCTCGTAGGAGGTGCAATCTCGATCGTAGCGATGATTCACCGCCACGCGGAGCGCATCGCAAAGATTGAGCGCGGCATCGATCCCGACGCTTCGCCGCGGGGTTAAAGTGGATCTGCTTGATATCATCCTCGAACCGCTTCTTGGGGCCATGATCATGGTTTTCTCGGGAATGTTTGTGGGTGGTTCTGTCGAGTCCAGATGCAGAGTCCAGACGTTGTTTGGGAATGACGTTTGGTGGAACGACTAAGTAAAGTCAGCCCGATGTTGGGCGTCAACGCGACAGCCGATTCGATATCGGTTCAAAGAAAGTCGCCTGGCGCCGAACATTGGGTTGGAGGCAGCAAGGGGTTTGCACACCCCGAACTGAGCAAGACCCATACCCGCACAAGCGGGGTAAGTGAGAAGTTGTTGGTTTGGCTTCTGGCTAACAGCTAAAGGCTAATAGCTGGCCGCTTCCTCACGAGGACGATATTTGACAACTGAATAGATTGGGCAAAATACAAGGCGTTGTAAATTTTTATGAGTGCCTGAGAGAAGCTGCTGGTGCGCATGGCGTTTAATAGGCGCGTGTGCGCGATGAGCAGCACAAAGGCCCATAGAGTTTAAGCGGCGTGTTCGGGAAAGTTCCAAGCTAAAGGCTAAGAGCTAATAGCTAAAAGCTCTCTTGAGTGTGCTGAGTAAATTTTGTGGTCAAGCTACTAAGGGCGCATGGTGGATGCCTTGGCAGAAGCAGGCGATGAAGGACGTGGCAAGCTGCGATAAGCTTCGGGGAGCCGCAAGCAGGCATTGATCCGGAGATTTCCGAATGGGGAAACCCACGGAGGCAAACCCTCCGTACGGCGTGATGAATCCATAGTCACGCACGAGCGAACCCTGGGAAGTGAACCATCTCAGTACCAGGAGGAAAAGAAAGAAACCTCGATTGCGAAAGTAGTGGCGAGCGAAATCGCATCAGCCTAAACCGGTTAGACCTTCGGGTTCAACCGGGGTTGTAGGGTGAACAACAGTAGAGTTACCAATTCAGTCCTTAACCGAAGCCCTCTGGAAAGAGGGGCCATAGAGTGTGATAGCCACGTAGGTGAAAAGGAACTGAACTCGAAGTCGATACCTGAGTACCGCGGAGCACGAGAAACTTTGCGGGAAGCTACGGGGACCATCCCGTAAGGCTAAATACTAGCTTCTGACCGATAGTGAACCAGTACCGTGAGGGAAAGGCGAAAAGAACCCCTGCGAGGGGAGTGAAATAGTACCTGAAACCGTGTGCCTACAAACGGTGGGAGGACTATGCCGTCGCAAGACGGAAAGTCTGACCGCGTGCCTATTGCATAATGAGCCGGCTAGTTATTCTTGTCAGCAAGGTTAAGCGAAAGCGAGCCGCAGCGAAAGCGAGTCCGAATAGGGCGAATCAGTTGGCAGGAATAGACGCGAAGCGGGATGATCTACCCTTGGCCAGGCTGAAAGTGGAGTAACATCCACTGGAGGGCCGAACGGGTGTTTGTTGAAAAAAGCTCCGATGAGCTGAGGGTAGGGGTGAAAGGCTAATCAAATTCCGTGATTGCTCGTTCTCTCCGAAATAGCTTTAGGGCTAGCCTCGTATGATTTGTCGTGGTGGTAGAGAACTGAATGGACTAGGGGGCTTTCCAGCTTACTGAATCCAATCAAACTTCGAATGCCATAGAACAACCAATACGGGAGTCAGACGGCGGGGGCTAAGCTTCGTCGTCGAGAGGAAAACAGTCCAGATCGCCTGCTAAGGTCCCAAAATATCAGCTAAGTGGGAAAGGAAGTCGGAACGCCCAGACAGCCAGGAGGTTGGCTTAGAAGCAGCCATCCTTTAAAGAAAGCGTAATAGCTCACTGGTCAAGCGGTCCGGTGCCGACAATTTAACGGGGCTTAAGCTGATTACCGAAGCAGCGAATGCATCGCGCAAGCGATGCGTGGTAGGAGAGCATTCTCAATAGTTTGAAGGCAGACCGAGAGGACTGCTGGACGGTTGAGAAGAGACCCTGCCGGCATAAGTAGCGATAACGGAGGTGGGAACCCTCCGCGCCGAAAGTCTAAGGTTTCCTGAGAAAGGTTAATCCGCTCAGGGTCAGGCGGTCCCTAAGGTGAGGCCGAAAGGCGTAACCGATGGACATCCGGTTAATATTCCGGACCTTCCTTGTGTTCGTTATACGATGGGGTGACGCAGGAGGATAAGCAGGCCGTCCTATGGCTATGACGGTCGATGCGCGTAAGGTGTCTTTCGTAGGCAAATCCGCGAGAGAGTTATCACTGAGGCGCAAAGCAGTACTCCGTATGGAGGAAAGCTGCCGATTCCACGCTGCCAAGAAAAACCTCTAAGGAGAACATTAGGAAACCGTACCTCAAACCGACACAGGTAGACGAGGAGAATATCCAAAGGCGCTCGTGAGAACAGTTGGTAAGGAACTCGGCAATATAACCCCGTAACTTCGGGAGAAGGGGTGCCCCGGTAGAGTTCATAGCTCGAGGGGGCCGCAGCGAAATGCGCACTGCGACTGTTTAACAAAAACACAGGTCTCTGCAAAGTCGAAAACGACGTATAGGGGCTGACGCCTGCCCGGTGCTGGAAGGTTAAAGGGAGAGGTCAGACGCAAGTCGAAGCTTCGAACTGAAGCCCCAGTGAACGGCGGCCGTAACTATAACGGTCCTAAGGTTAACGAACTCGCTAGCCTTAGTAAAATCTGGCTATTTGCTGGAAAATCTGAGTATCCCAAGCTACTTGAAAAAGTAAAAATGCAAGGGTGCAGACAATCAGCAGGAAAGGCCAGCAGGAAATAAACTGATTAAGAGTTCGGGAAGGGCACGACTTCAGTCGTGCCGTAAAACGATTCGTATCAGGGCACGGCTTCAGCCGTGCCGTAAACGGCGGCAAAATCAATGGGGCTTCAGCCCCTGAGGTTTAGCTTCTGATCCTGCTGGAATCCTCAGAGACTATATGCCAGATTCCAATGCGAATTGGAAAAGATATAGTCCGAACTGCATGGCGACATGCAGAGGATGACAGAAATGTTCATCCCGCCTCAAGCTAGTAGCTAAAAGCTAGTAGCTAGGAGCTGTAACACACTTGAGCGAAATTCCTTGTCGGGTAAGTTCCGACCTGCACGAATGGCGTAACGAAAGTGCGACTGTCTTGCCGACTGACACGGCGAACTTGTAGTGCCGGTGAAGATGCCGGTTGCCCGCAACTAGACGGAAAGACCCCGTGCACCTTTACTATACCTTTACCATGAACTATGGCCCTTGCTGCGCAGGATAGGTGGGAGGCTTTGATTCCAGGCTCTCGGGCTTGGAGGAGCCAACGGTGAGATACCACCCTGCGAGATCTGTGGTTCTAACTTACTCCCGTAATCCGGGAGAGGGACATGGTAAGGCGGGTAGTTTGACTGGGGCGGTCGCCTCCTAAACGGTAACGGAGGCGCGCGAAGCTACGCTCAGGCTGTTTGGAAATCAGCCGACGAGTGCAAAAGCATAAGCGTGGTTGACTGCGAGACCAACAAGTCGAGCAGGTACGAAAGTAGGCTTTAGTGATCCGGTGGTTCTGCATGGAAGGGCCATCGCTCAACGGATAAAAGGTACGCCGGGGATAACAGGCTGATCGGAGCCAAGAGTTCATATCGACGCTCCGGTTTGGCACCTCGATGTCGGCTCATCGCATCCTGGAGCTGTAGAAGGTTCCAAGGGTTAGGCTGTTCGCCTATTAAAGCGGTACGTGAGCTGGGTTCAGAACGTCGCGAGACAGTTCGGTCCCTATCTGTTGTGGGCGCAGGAGATTTGAGAGGACCTGTCCTTAGTACGAGAGGACCGGGATGGACGAACCTCTTGTGTTCGAGCTGTCATGCCAATGGCACCGCTCGGTAGCGAAGTTCGGTAGTGATAACCGCTGAATGCATATAAGCGGGAAGCACTCCTCAAGATGAGATCTCCCAACCCGTAAGGGATAAGAAGGGCCCAGGTAGACTACCTGGTTGATAGGCTGGAGGTGGAAGAGTGGCAACACTCGTAGCTTACCAGTACTAATCGCCCGTTCGGCTTGACCATAAAATTTACTCGGTGCAGAAAAACAGTTGTCAGTAGTACTCAGTTGCCAGTTGCCAGTTAGAAACTGAACTGGAATTAGCAATGTTGTTGAAGTCGTTCGAACCTGGATGACTGAGATGCAAGACTGATAACTGTTGCGCCGACGAGCCGATGTATCAACGTGGTCGAAATCGGAAGTAAACAAAGATGAAAGTAAGCCACACCCAATCTATTCAGTTGTGAGGCATCGCCCTCACGATCTTTGAAAGCAGCTCTTAGCTTTTGGCTCTTAGCTTTTAGCTCAATCCCATGAGTTGAAGCTTCGTGCCAGAAGCCGAGACGAGATCAAGTTTGCAGCAATGATTTTTTCAGGGGATCGCGATGCAGTCGGCACCGGAAGAATCAAGCTAAAAGCCAAGAGCTAATAGCTAGAAGCTGCTACGACTTGTCGGTAATCTTACCGCGGGGGATCCACCCGTTCCCATCCCGAACACGGAAGTTAAGCCCCGCAGGGCCGATGGTACTGCACGCGCCAAGTGTGTGGGAGCGTAGGTCGTTGCCGGCATTAATAAAGGCCAGTCTGAGAAATCAGATTGGCCTTTTCCTTTTGCCCCGCAAAGTCAGTTACTTTCGGCACTCGCGGTGTCGGAGAGGTGCCCCTAGCATGGTATTTGCCATGCCTTCCGAGAACCTGAACGGCGGTCGGACCGCCTACGAGCGTTTCCTGCTCCTGCTACTGCTACTCGGAGAGGCGATTGCCGGAGTGTTTCTTTATACCATTTTCACGTTTATGCCGACGGCAGTCCAAATACTGGCCACCCTGACAAGCTGGGCGGTTATTGCCGACGACAATATTTTCCATCCCCAGAAGAATAAAAGCCTCGGTTCGTTGCTCTGCGCGATCACCGCGATTTTCTTCGTCTCCTCCGGAATCGCGTGGAGAATAAATCACAAAGACGTCTGGTGGAGGCTCATGCTCACAGGGGCATGTCTGACGGCCGGACTCATATTCTTGGATCGCAGAGCCGACGACTGAGAGAGATCCTTCGCAAAGAACGCTCAGGATTTCGGCAGAAGGCTCCCGCGCGCAAAGGACGCGCGCTCACGCCTTCTAGGCGCCTCAAGTTAAGCCCCGCAGGGCCGATGGTACTGCACGCGCCAAGTGTGTGGGAGCGTAGGTCGTTGCCGGCATAAATAAAGGCCAGTCTGAGAAATCGGATTGGCCTTTTCCTTTTCTGCGGGGAGCTGTCGGCTATCGTTCTTTCAGCTTCTTTCTGTCGGGGTTTTTCCTGTTACGGGAATGGGGATCAAAATTCCCTGGCTGGGGCGAGGGGGACGATCGGCTTGCGCTCCTATAATTCTGGTTGAGGATTATTTGTGCTGGTGGCGTTCTTTGCGCATGTGATGGTGCCGTTGATTGCGCTGATTACCGTGGCCGTGATCCAGTTCGACCAGCATGTTGCGCTGCCTGCGCAGGTGGCTGAGGGCGGAACTGACCTTTGCATTCTGGCGATTGGAGCTACCGGAAGCCTGTTCATTAGTCCCAAACTGCACGAGAAGTTTGGGCCGGAGTGGATGGTGCTGATCAGCATCACGATTGTGCTGGGGACGGTCATGCTGGCAGGAGCGTCAATTCACGTGAATCGCTCGCAGATGGGGCCACTGAAGAGAGCGAAGGTCAGTTGCTTTCTGGGGGCGGTTGCGATAGCGTTGGTTTGTTGGATTGTGATTTGGGGAGCGATCTAGGTATGGAAGCTCTGAAGTTTTTGGCGGGCGCTTTCGGATTCGCCGTGGCATTTGCGGCTGTGGTTACGTTTCTGGTGGGGTTGGCGATCGAACCGCTGGAACGGATGCGGCTGCGGTGGTTGGAGCGCGAGCGCGAAGCGGCTAAGATTGTTTCTGCGTAAGCCAGGGCCGATGGTACTGCACGCGCCAAGTGTGTGGGAGCCCTTCGGCAAGCTCAGGGTAAACTCCGGTCGTTGCCGGCATAAATAAAGGCCAGTCTGAGAAATCAGATTGGCCTTTTCCACTTGGTGCGGTAAGATCTAGCCCTAATCCGTCTCCTTCGCATCATGCCAGAACTGTTCACGCTCGCTTAGGGTTCAAACCGATAAACCCGCGGTCAGACATTCCAGGCTAGATTTTGGGGGATTGACACGTCTCGGCGAGTGTTCTACGATTTCGTGCTTTTCCCGATGACCCCAGAGCGGGGTAGGAGATCCCCCATGGCCAGCAACACTGCTGTAAAGCTAGAGAGCTACATCAAGGAGGCCAACTTTGATGATGCTCTTAGGCTTGTAAGTGATCTGCCGGACCCGCGGGTGGCTCTGCACGAAGCGAAGGACGAGTTCGAAAGACTCTCGCTTACGTGCATGATAGTGGATGTACTTGATTATGGCGGCAAGTATGACAAGGCGTCAGAGCTAATCGAAGACTGTGCGAAGAAAGCCCAGAAACATTTGTCAGCATTCCTGAATGATCGGATCCCCGCAACATTTCAATTGCAGGAGGATATCGTCCGACAATACAAGCAGGAATGCTGGGCCGTCATGCATCTTGGCATGTCTCTCTACCGGAAATACCAGTACGACAAGGCTCTGAGGCTTTTCGAGGAAGCCAAGCGATTTCTAGAGGACTTGCACAATAAGGGGTGGGTTTACAAGGGAAGCCTTTCGCGAGCTTGGTACTGCATCGGCCTCTGCTACAGACAAACCCACAGGAACTCCGAGGCCAAGCACGCCTTCGCGAAGGCGGTAGAGTACGGCTGGTATGGGATGATGGCACGTGCGGGTCAGAAGAGACCATTGGCCCCCTATGACTACAACATTGCTAAGTGCTTTGGGCTTGGAATTGGCTGGATCAAGTACAGTGAGGCTTCTCTTGCGGAGGCCCAGGCGGACTTGATCGCGGCGCGGCGCCTTTTGTTGTGGAAGAGGGTCAGGTTCATCGAGGACTACGTTCGGGCGATTTACGCATGCGTTCTGATGGCAGCAAATCAGGATGGAAAAACCATCGAAGAAGCTATCCGGCTGCTGAAAAAATCTTACGATTCCCTCACGCTGGCGGACCGTCCGGGACACGACCCAACCGAGGAGCACACGCCCTATGCAATGCGGGCAGCCAACGATCTAGCGCGTGCCTATTACTATCGAGCCTTGGCAGAACCGCCAGGGAGTTCGAGAGAAAAACATTTCGAGGAGGCCGGGGATTTTTTGCGCAGGGTCAAACTTTGGGCGTTTCAAGCGAAGGACTGGAGAACATATTGCCAGGCTCTGATCAACCAGAGTCGAATGTGTCGGGAAAAGGGGAACCGCAAGGAGGCGCTAAGTCTGGCGAGAGAGGCCTTAAAGTATGGTGGCAACTCGGAGTTTAGCCGTATTGATTGCCTGATTGCCAAAGGGGAGGCGGAGTTTTCTCTCGGGCGCGGGCATTACCCGGCTGCGGTAGGGGCGTTTACTCAGGCGTTGCAGTTCGGCAAGACGAATCCCAAGGTTTTCGCCGTTTGCCATCTGCATTTGGTGGAGGTGAACTTGGCGGCCTGCAACCCCTTGTTGGCGATAGAGCACTACCGTGCTTGGGAGCAGACGGGATTAACAACCGAGAGCGGATTCGTCAGGCGACTGAGAGAGAGGGTCAGTGAACAGATCTCAATATTGGGAAGTCCTTTCTTAATAAAGCACGAGGATACTGATCTTACTGCACGGGAACACCTGAACAGGCTCAGAGGATGGCTGACGGACGTTGCGATTGGGAGATCACAGCACGGTCGCTATGCGGATGCGGCGGAACTGTTGGGAATCGGAATTGGTGCTTTTGTTAACTGGCGAAAGGCAGCGGGCCTCCCTATTCACCCCAATCAACGTACAAAGCGTAGCCGGGGCCCAAGAAAGGTGGCATAACAAACGCGCAGGCAGCGGTCCTTGGCGTCTGCCTGCGCAACTCGGATCATGCCCGCTCGATTGTTAGCCACGGTTGAGCAAAGTAAAGGAACAGCACAACGTGGGCCAGCACCGCGACGACGATCAGACCAATGTGCGCGTACTCCCCGAAGGTCTGACGGGTGCTGTTCTCGCGCTGCGCCCGTACAGTCAGCGACAACGGTTCAATTTTGTTTGGCATACCACAGGCCTCCTCTTATTAGCGACAGGGTAAAAGAGAAGACGGGATACTCTCAAATGGTGCAAGAAAATGCACACTACCCCGCAAAAAATTGTAATTAGATCAGGGGGGTCTGGCCCTAGACGTTGCCTGGCGGGTGTGGCCCACGTTCTTTGCGCTCTTTGCAAAAGGCGGGATTCCACATTATGCTGTGCGCAGGAGTTCCTTCGATGGCAGCCCTTGATTGGTCGCAGTGTTCGGCGGTGGAGAGCGTTCCCGGCAAGGTCAGCGGCGCGTGGGTATTGAAGGTAAACGTCAGAGGAATCACATGGTTGACGGTTGAGTCACAGCCAGAGTCAACCAGCCGTGGTCCCTATCTACAGAGATTTCCTGAAAAGATGCGCGGCGACGCTGCTGCCGGTCCGAGTGACATCGGAGAGTTTGTCTCTTAGCGCGCTCCTACCAGATATACACGCGATCCTTCGGCGCGACATACAGTTTATCGTCGGGTCTCACGTGGAACGCCGTGTACCAAGTGTCCATATTTCGCACGACACCGTTGACGCGGAACTCCGGCGGACTATAGGGCGACCTGGTGATTTGACGACGAATGATTTCCTCCCTGGCCTTGCCTCGCCACGCTTGTGCCCAACCTAAGAAGACGCGTTGATCGCCGGTGAATCCACCAATAACGGGTGCCGGCTTTCCGAGCAGTGAGGCGCGGTAGGCTTCAAGTGCCAGCGTCAGACCGCCAAGATCGGCGATATTTTCGCCCATTGTCTGTTCACCATTGATATGCATGCCTGAAACTGGCTCAAACCCGGAATACTGTTTACCCAGAAGCGTAGCGCGCGCTTCGAACCTCTTGGCGTCCTCGGGCGCCCCAAGTAAAATGCCCAATTTGCGGCGCCAGCGCGTTGCGCATTTCCGAATGCATCGTCGTCGCGAATTACGACTTGCGAATAATCGCGCACATGATCTGGATAGCCGACTTTGACCGTGTAGGTGTCAAGCTTTTTGATGGCCTCAAGCTTCGTCGGCTCGCTCATCCAGTCGAGTTTCTCGATACGAGTGCGATAGGCCGATGTCAGATTAGCCACTAGCAATTGAATCTTAGCCTTCGCCGTGGGCGCAAAACATTTTGCCACGTACAGCTGACCAAACACCCCGATAAATATCTTAATCATTGGTTTTCTTCACTGTTTTCAGAAACACGATTTCGACAACGCCTAGAATCTTGTGGTCGTGGCTAGACGTCCGCGCGGGTAATTCTATCGCTGGGAAGCCGACGTTCGTGAGTGACCGTGCCCCAGTGGATGGACACCGGCAGCTCATGTTGGACCTCAGACCTGACTCATTCGACCGCTTAGATCCTAGGATCCCAACCCGTGTCAACACGGTTCAGACCCCATTGTCCATCGGCGCCACAACCGCTTTACCGAATTCTCATGGGTTATAGCGCGCCAGCCACGCGGCAATTTCACGAAACACGTCCTGGCGCTGCTCCCATACTGTAGGGAAGTGCGGCGATCCAGGATACGTCACCATCCGCGTGGTCTTGCCCCGCGCCGCCAGCACTTCAAACAACTCCCGTCCCTGATTGGTAGGCACGCGCTGGTCGGCGGCGCCATGCAGAATGAGCAGCGGTGTGGTCACGCTTTCTGAATGCATGGCTGCGGAGAAACGCAGAAACGCTTCGGGATCTTTGTCCGGCCAGCGCGCATCGTAGTCAGTCTGCCAAACGTCGCTGGTCAAGGAAAGCCAGTCGGTAAGGCCAGCGCCTTCGATGGCAGCTTTGTAGCGATTGGTTTGAGTGACGGTCCAGCAGGTCATAAAGCCGCCCGCGCTCCAGCCGAACATGGTGAGCCGATTCGGATCAGCCCAGCCCTGGGCGATGGCGTAATCGGTGGCGCTATCCACGTCGCGATAGGGGCGATCGCCGAAGTGTTGGTAAATAGCGCTCATGAATTCGGTGCCGTAGCCGGTGGAGCCGCGATATTGGGGTTGCAGAACGATATAGCCCATGCCGGGAAATATCCTGGTACGGTAGTCGAACCCGAGCGAGTTGTTCAACTCCGGCCCGCCGTGCGGCAGCACCATGAAGGGGTAGAGCCGTCCGGCCCGATAATCCGCCGGAAAGGTGACGATGCCCTCCAGGGCGATCCCTTCCCTGCTCGTCCAGTGAACGGCGCGAGCTTCGCCCAACGCAACCTTTGCCAGCTGATCGTCGCCCTCGTTGGTGATCTTCTGCAGCGTATCGCCGTGTGCGATCGCAACATTGGAAGTGTGTTGCGGATCGGCAACAGTAAAGGCCTGTACCTGTGGTGCGGAAGCAATCTGCGACGACACTGGCCCGTCGTCGATGGTGCCTGCAGGCCACTGGTAGGTGGGAATAAGAGAGTTGTTCCGAAAAGCGTCGACCTCCGACTTGACGCCGCGCGCCACAATCACCCAGGCGTTTCCGTTAGCATCTACCGACAACTGGAGCGCACTGCCTTGGAGTTTGGGCGTGCGATCTAACGGAGTTCCGCCCTCGGCCGCAACTGCCCAGACGTGATCTGGCGTCAACACCGGCGAAGTTGTGCTCAGGAAGACCAATTCCTTGTCGCCGTTGATCCAACCAATTCCGTCGGCCGCATTATTGATGGTGGCGACGTGCCGCGAACCCGTGGCGCTGCAAACGTCGATAGATGAGCGGACATCGTGATTGCCGATCTTGGGTGACTGCGACAAAGCGGCGATGGAATTGCCATCGCGTGACCAAGCAACCTGAACTACGTCTCGCAATGCCGGACACCACCAGGCGCCACCAGAGCCATCGGCAGCAATTACATAAAGACTTGTGGTCACGGCTTCGATCACGGTGTGTACATCCGAGAGTGGATCGGGAGGCCGCGGATCAGCGAGGATTGCATAGTGTGAACCATCTGGGGAAATCACTGCCGTTGTATAGGTTGAACCAAATGGGGAAATCCCTGCCGAACCCACGCCCCTTGGCAGCGCGGTGAGCGGGAGAGGAGTGGCTGCCGCGGCCGTGCCCGCCGGCGCGAGAGCCAACGTGGCCAATTGCGCCATCTTATTCACTTCGAATGTGCCGTAAAGAGCGGAACCGTCGCGAGTGAATCCCGAAGGCTCAAATTTCTCTGGAATAGTGAGGTGACGAGACTCACCGCCAGCCGCCGCGATCGAGTGCCACTCCGTGTTGTCCGGGCCCTTGGCGCCACCGAACTGCACCCGGTAGAGAACATTCTTGCTGTCGGGCGAAACGGCTACGGCCGCCGCGCTGTGGAGAGTAGCTGCATCGTCCACGGTGAAAGCGTGGCGCGCGCTTTGAGTGGCGGCAGCTATCGAGAACAAGAACAGAACAGCAAATGCAAGAAATAGATTGCGCATAATGTCTTTACAGCGTATTGAAGTTGCCATTCTTCTTCCCCTCTTATTTCTTGGCGGTCGGCGGCAACACACCGTTCAAGCGCAGATACATTGCCGCTTCGGCATAGTGGTCGGCCCAAGCACCTGCGAGGATCATGCTGGCCCAGGCACGGGAACCCTGGCGTCCGGGGAAGATTTCCGTGGTCTCGGCTAGTCTTGAGTCGTCCATTTTCGCCAGCGCGTCGGAACAGAAATCGAAGGAGGCTTTGAGCGCGGCCACGAGCTTGTCTTTCGAGTCCGTCTCTTTCACCTCGTCGACCTTGGGAGCGGGGACAGCAGCGGCCTTGCTGCATAGCAGATCATTTGTTTCGGCTATGTGGACAACGAGATGGCCGAATGTCATCTGGTCGGCGGTGGGTTTGTAGTTGAATTTCTCAGCGGGCATGGCCTCGACGGCTGCGACGGTGTTTTTCCGCCGGCCGGGCAGGATGTCTCGTAGGGCGGAACTGACCGGGTCCTTCGTTGGCGCGGGCGTTGTTTGTGCAGCCGCCGACGCTGCGAGTAACAGCAAGGCAGGGATCACAAGAGTCGTCTTCATTTTGTCCTCATCTTTTTTTGGTGAATCGGGCGGACTGCCGCAACCGCAATTTCCCGGACATCAGCCTTCAGGATGATAACGAGATACGCCATGCGAGCTCTATAAATATTGGCGCGCTCTTTGAACACGTATAACAATTTCATTTTAAATTCGGATTTGCCGACCATGCGGCCACCAACAACCCAGTTCCGCCGCCGGTCGGCTCGTGACCGCCTCCTCGCAAACTATTTCCGGCCGAGGCGCAAGACGATCCCGGCGCCAAGCCGCAAATTATCCTGGCGGTTGTTGAGACCGTCGGGGATTTTGGTCATGAAGTACTCGGCCTGTATGGGGCGAACCGAGACGTGCCTGGACACCTTGAAATCAATGCCGCCGCCCGCCGTCATGGCAAAATTATTTTCGGGCCCGGTTGATTTGGCAATGCCGTCCGTTGTCCAAACGCCTCCAAAGAGGGCCTGAACGAACGGAGTAATTCTGCCGCGCCGGAAATTCACTCTGGGCCCAAGAAGATAGGTGAACACTCCTCCGGCAAATGAGCCGTTCCCGCTGCTGGTCGCATAGAAGCCGGCCAGATCTCCCACCACTCCGAGCCAGTTTTCGACGTTGTACTCGAACTGACCACCCCCGCCCTTTCCTATGTAAGTTGCAGAGGGCGCAATCCCGGGGACGTTGGCATTTACATTGAAGCGTGCGTAATAGTACCCGCCGTACAGATCGACCCTTGAGGGTTCCTCCTGCGCCTTCGCCAGCGGTACGGTTCCAACTAGTCCAAGCCATAGACCAATAGCAAGTGACTTCTTCATTCTTGGCGCACTCCTTTCCGCTCAAGGACCTGGTAAGCCCTGTGCCAGAGAGCCCTAATATTTGCGCGTTGAAAACTGGCCGAGTATGGCTCTACGCCATGGCGGCGCTGGGCGTCAGTGCGAAGTTAAAATAAGTTCACGAAACAATTCATAGCCCAGAACTTTTCTGTATTCATTCCGGGCCACTCTGGCCTTGTTCTGAACCGGGGTGCTACCGATTACTTTCTTGGCCACTTCTTCTTCCTCGACGCCTTTATCTAAACCCGCCATGTTTTTATAAGTGATCCAGAGAATTATATTGGGCTGACCCGGTGATTTTGGAGTGAGCCTGAAGACCTTGTAATCGATGATTAGCCCAGCTTTCTTCGTGGCTTCCATGGTCGGCTTCCATGTCGAATTTAGCCAATCGATGTACTCTTCAAAATGCCCGTACTCAACTTCTATGTTGGCCACCAGAGTGACCGGGCCCTCAATAAACGCGCGCTCATCTTTATCTTGTTGCTGGGCACGTGCATTAAGCGAAAGTGAGGTTACGATTACCGCCACTAACGTGGAGACCAGAATGCGATCCCCCCGATTCATGCGCAGAAAGCTAGAGCGCATTGAAGTTGCCAATCTCGATTTCATTCGCTTCTTCTCCTCTTGCATGCCCTGTCGGGGCACAGCGTCATCGCAACGCCAATACGTTCTTGGCGATGCCCCTCGTCACGGAACATATGCCGCGAAGAACCAGTGTTTGCAGGAAAAGTGACATGCGGTGTCCGAAACGAGACAAGCGGTCAGACTTGGCCGTCAAATACTGTTGCCACGGATCCGTTCACAGGGCAAAACCGGAATTCAAACGTGGCAGCGGTGTCCAGCACAAACGTCTGGGCGGTTAGCGGCCAAAGACTTTGTACCTTCCGTTTCAAACGCTTCGTTACATTGGGATGGCAGCACGTGGAGTCTTGAGTTCCTTACCTTTCTCCCAATCAACCTAGACAAAGGCCCTTCTGCAGCTGCGATGGTTGTGGAGTTGTCGCGTTTTGCCAGCAACTGCCCGATTGCCAGCTCGCAAACCTGGACCGGTGGACCGGTGAAATTGCTTTGCCGAGAGAACTTGGCGCTCTCGACGGCCCTGTCCTCAGTGATGTCTCCTTCGAAGGTTCAGCTATAATCCGTGCCGGAAGGGTTGACACACCCATTGCTGCAGGCCACACCAGATATGGGACGGACGAGATGGATTTTGATCCTGTGTGCGTGGACGATTGTAGGACTGTTGTTCACGGTGCGGGAGATCGTGGTGGCGAAGGTTCACGGCGGGCACGTCAGCTGGGTGATCGTGGGTGCGATCGAACTGGTCTACTGGAACGTATGGGCGGCGTGCACACCGCTCGTGATTGCTCTGGCAAAACGGTTCCCGTTGACGGGGCCGAGGTTTGTACCTCATATAGCGATCCACACGATCACGTCGTTCATGATGGCTCCCCTGGGATCGGTCACCGCATACTTTCTGAGCCATGGACTTCTGCGGTTACTTCTTCGCATAACCGATCCTGGTGCGCCACCCCTTCCCCCGACGTTCACAGTCAGTGTTCTGTCGATGAGCTTCAGTGGCGTGCTTACATACTGGTTAGTTGTGGGGCTGTATCAGTCGGTCCACTTTTACCAGGCTGCTATGGAGCGTCAGACTCGAGCGGCGCAACTGGAGACGCAGCTCTCCCATGCCGAACTTGAGAACCTTAAGAGCCAGTTGCATCCGCACTTTTTGTTCAACAGTCTCCACACCATTGGAGTCCTGATGCAGGAAGACGTCGAGGCTGCGAGCCATCTGCTGGTCAGCCTCGGCGACTTGCTGCGTATGGCCCTCGAACGGCGCGAGAACGAGATCACCTTGCAGAGCGAGCTCGAGTTTGTCGGCAAGTATCTGGAGATCGAGCAGACACGCTTTCATGATCGGTTGAAAGTCCACATGGACGTACCGACTGACCTTCTCGGCATCTATGTACCGAGCCTGGCGCTTCAGCCCCTGGTTGAGAATGCCATCAAGCACGGCATCAGCGTCGATTCCGCCGCAGGCCGGCTAGAGATCGCTGCGCAACGCCACAACGGGAGAGTTCGGCTCTGCATCCGCGATGATGGCCCGGGTCCGGCACCGGGATCGCGCCTGCGATTCGGCGTTGGACTCACCAATGTCCAGTCACGCTTGAAACAGCTCTACGGGGACGAGTCGTCCCTGGAACTTACCGGGGGCGACGGTCGAGGCTGTGAGGCCATCATCACCATTCCACTGCGGAGTTCGCATGAAGACGCGAGTCCTCATCGTCGATGACGAACCGATCGCCCGGCGCGGTATCCGTCGCTATCTGGCCGAACACAACGGCATTGAAGTTGTAGGCGAGGCGGCGAACGGAATAAGTGCGGTGGAGCAGATCAATGAACTTCATCCCGACATCGTTTTTCTCGATGTGCAGATGCCTGATCTGGATGGTTTTGGAGTCATGGAAAATGTGGAGCCATCGACCGGCCCCGCTCCCGTATATATCTTCGCCACGGCTCACGATGCGCACGCCATTCGTGCATTCGAAGTGCACGCTGTTGACTATCTCTTGAAACCGTATGATAAAGAGCGATTTGCCAAGGCACTGGTTCACGCACGCCAGGTCCTCGAACAAGGCAGGAAAGCAAATCGAGGTCTCGAACCACTGCTCCAATCCCTCCGTAGTCTCCGCCCGTTGGAACGCTTTGTGGTGAAGGACAAGAAGCGGATTTTCTTTGTTCCCGTTTCCCACGTTTTGTGGATCGAAGCCACCGGAAACTATGCCTGCATACACACCGCCAGCGACAGTCACCTGTTGCGGGAAACCCTGGCACACCTGGAAGAGAAGCTGGTGCCACACCACTTCATCCGAGTGCGGAAATCGGCCATCGTGAACAGTGCCCGCATTAGCGAGATTCGTCCGATGTTCGATGGGGTATACGACATCGTACTGGCAGAAGGAACGGTGGTCACGTCGAGCCGCAGATACGCTCACAAGTTACGGGCGCTGCTGGAATCCTAGAACCGGTCTCATAAACCCCAGGAGACTGATTGTTGCTGTTCAATTCCGGACAGTGAAGTTCGTGTGCGGACAGAATGATCCACTTCGTTCCCACGGTAGTGTTCGATTTTCCTTTTACAGTCAATAAGTTACCTCTTGAAGTAGGTTTGGTCAGAGCTTTGGTCGAGACGACCCCTACGTTGGGATGGTTGGTGATGTTGTTGAACCCGATGCGTCCCGCCCAATAGCGTCCGAACAGATGAACCCGCTTCTCGAACTGCAGATTCAGGGTGTAGTAGGTGGGCAAACGCAACGATCCGCTCGGAGGATAGGCCCCAGCTATTTCTCCCTGATCGGTGGTTCCGTAGAAAGGCAGCCCGGTGCGCGCTTCAGCCGAGTAGACGATGTCGAACTTGTGGATGACAGGCAGCTTGAAGCCCGGCAGCACGCCCCACCCCACGAAGCGGTTCGGTGTGTCCCAGGGAAAAGGACCCCGGAGCTGCGGGCTGAGCAGCGGAATATCCAGGCTGAAATCGAAGATCTGATTGCTGCGGGAACTGGAGCGCGTATAGGCTCCGAAGATCTCATAGTGCCCGCGAAAGTGGTGGTGCAAGCTGACCGTGAAGGCGTCATAACGGTCGTCGCGTCCATTGCCGAGGAGATAAACACCATCCACCGCACCGTTTAACGTGTTGTGGGCAAAGGCGTGCGCCCCGCGTTTTTCGAGGAACTCCAGTTTCAGAAAAATCGCGTAGGGAAGTTTCTTCTCCAGGGCGGAGCTTGCGTTTATGTAACGCGGCGCTTCCAGCGAATTTCGATTGACCACAAAGGTGGTTGGAACCGGAATCGGCGTGGGTTCCTGCGCTGGCGGCGGCTGATTGCAAGCAACACTCTGGCCGTTCGCCTCCTGCGGGCATCCGTTCGAATCGAAAAAATAATCGACCCTTTGCCCCTCCAGGGGTTGGTGGATCAAGCCCAGGTTGGTCGCGTCGTAGATAATCCCAATTCCTGCCGACAGCTTGGTAGTGTCTTCCGCGTCCAACCGGAAAGTCCCCGCCAGGCGCGGCGAGAGCAGTGGAGTCCGCACCAGTTCATCCCAATCCAGGCGCAGCCCCGGTTCAATCAGCAGCCGATTCGTAATCAGCCATCGATCCTCGGCGAAGGCGCTGGCCTCGGCGTTATAGATGGGAGCAAAAGTGCCTCCGGAGAAGACCGAGTAACGCGTGCAATTTATCGCCGGCACCACAGGAAGGCCATTTGAGCCGGTAGCACAAGGCTGTATCTGCTGACCCAGCGGCGGCGGGCCCTGCGGCTCGAACGAGATGGGCTGCCGCAAAAACTGCGCGTCGTAGTTCAAACGGTCTACGTCGGCGCCGAATTTAATGTCGTGCCGTCCATGCCACTGATGGGACGGAAGGTAGAGATTCGAAATACCTTGAACCCGGCGGGCGCGCGCGTCCTCGTGCAGGTAGTAGTTGCCCGCGGCTGAAAAGAAAAGTTCGATGTAGGGAGCATTCCCCTGCGGCGCCAGGGTCGTGTCGTACTGGTCCACGCCGAATCCGGTTTCCAGCAGTGTTCCGTTGCGGAAATAGTACTGATCTTTGAGGGACCCAAAATAGGCAGTTCCAACCTCGGTGGGGGTGGCTGACTGCGGAACGAGAAATCCCAGCCCGTCATATTTATCGTGATAGTAGTTCGAAAGAAAGCTGGCGGTGACAAGGTTGCGGGAGGTGAGGTTGGCTTGCACCTTCGCCAGGTTGTCTGCGCGCCAGACGTAATCACGATCTGGCCTGGGCAGGAGTGACGCATCGACGTTGTTGTCATACTCCCCGTCAAGAGCGTCGATGAACCACATCTTTCCCTTGATGATCGGGCCGGAAATCGTGTCAATGGGGGTCCACGAACCGCTCACCTGACCGTCCTTCCCGATCCCAATCCCTGGCAAGAAATCCGTCGAGGTAAATCGAAAGCGGTCGTTGCCTATTGCCGTATTCAGGCCCAGGACGCCGCCGGATCCTTTGCCGAATTCAGCCGGCTCGCGGCTGGGCACGACTTCCATGGAGCGGAATGACTCGATGCTGGTCCGTACCGCGAGCTGCCCATTTGTCGGCTGGCTCGCATTGAAACCGTCCAGTAAAACCAAGGTCTGGTACCCCTCGGCTCCCGCTACATGCAACTGGCCAAAGCCATCGGGCGTGACTCCGGGGATGAAGTTCAGAGCGCCGTGATAGTCATGAGGTCCGGGATAGGGAATGTCGACCATTTCGGTGCCCGTAAGTTCCTCCTTGGAAGAGATTTGGCTGGGGTCGATTGCGGGGCCCGACGCCACCACCTCCACAATCTCACGTACCGCCTGCTGATGAGATAGCGTTACGTCGATATTGGCAGTGGCGCCAACCCGCACATTGGGCAGCGATGACGGATAGAAACCCGTCTTCTCTACGCGAAGGTCGTAGCTTCCCGCGCGCAAGCGATTGAACTCGCAGCGGCCGGCAAAATCCGTTTCACAGCGAGTAGGATTGCCGGGCTGCGCAGCCTGGAGTTGCACTCGCGCGCGAGCGACGGCCACTCCGTTCTCGTCACTCACGACGACAACCAGTTCCTGAGATTCCGCCCCGCGCTCTGCTGAGGCAGGCGCTTGCGCCGCGCTCCATGGCGCGGAAAGTGCCGACAAGATCAGTGCTGATCTTGCGATCGCGTTCACACGGTTCAGGCGCGTTCCTCCTGTTACGCTCGAAAATCTTTAGAAAAATGGAGCTGCTAGGAAAACATCCGAAGTTCCCGGCGACGAACTCGATCCCGTGGTGCTGAAAGTCGCGAACATCCCCGAAGTTTCCATGGCTGCGAAATCTCCGCCCACTGGATTGTCGTTCGCATCGGCGGACACTAATGTGAGAGTACAGCTACCCGACGAAAACAAGCAGGGATTCGCCGCGTAGACCTGCTGACCTGAAATGTTCGGCAGCAAGCCCGCAACCGACGTGAATCCGATTGTCGCTCCGTTCACCGTTGGGTTGGAACTGTCGCCCTGGCCCGGCACGCCATTTTGATCGACCGAAACGACAACCGTATTCTGCGGCCCACAGGTCATGAGCGCTGTCTCCTGGAGGATGCAGGTCGTCGTCCCCATAATCTGCTGACTCGATGTGCTGACCGGAAGAATATTGGCCGCGTGCGTGGCATACGCGACATCGAGACCGCCGAATCCGGTCGACGGCGAAATACTATCGCCGGTGCCCAATTGGCCGTTCGCATCCACAGAAATGGCCGTGGTGACGTTCGGGCAGGGTAGGGTGACGGCAGGAAACGAGAGCAGAAAGCAGGTATTCCGCGCGTAAATCTCCTCAAAGCCGTTGCCCGGAGTGCTGAGGGCAATGTTGTCAGCCAGCGATTCAAACGAGAGCACAAATCCAATCGCGTCAAGCGATGCGTTAATGGAATTCTTGTCGCCCGCATTGCCGTTCGCGTCGAACGACGCCAGCGCCAGCGACGGCGTACAGCCGGGGATTTGCCCGAGCATCGGGATCGTGGGGCACTGGCGGCTGAGATAGATTTCCGATACGCCCGCAGGCACCGCCGTGCTGGCCAGGTTCGTGGCCGTGGATTGAAACGCGACAAAGAATCCGAAGGCTGAAACCGTGGGATTGAGGCTGGGACCGTTTCCCGGCTCGCCCCCGGTCGTTGCGGAAATCAGAGTCGTGGATGGCGTACACCCCGTCACCGGTCCGAGAATGCTGTTGCACGTATCGCGCAGATAGATTTGCTCGACCGCCTGCGTTACGCCCGCAACCAGATTCGTATCGTCGGATTCGAAAGCTACGAAGCGGCCATCCAGCGAAATGACCGGTTTGTCGCTGCCTTGCACGCCGCCCGCGCTGGGGCTGTTGTCCGAAGCAGCGGAGATCAGCGTCGTCTGCGGAACGCAATTCGGCTGGCCGGAAAAACAATTGTTGCGCACATAGACCTGCGAGAGCCCGCTGGTCGTGCCCGTCGAGAGATTGGTCGCCGTGGAATCGAATGCGACGAACGCTGCTCCCGCTGAGACCGAGCTACGCGTGCTGTTCCCATTCGCCGGTGCGGGCGGCGTGGCGTTGTTCACGGACTCTTCAATCGGGAAGTTGGTTTTCGCCAGCACAAGGAACGGCACTGCATTGGATGTTCCGCCACCGGCGCCCGGATTCGTGAGCGACACTGAAACCTGGCCTGCCGACGCAATGGCCGACGTTGGCACCGACACGATCTCCGGACATATCTCTCCCGGATTGCAGTTCAAGAGGCGAGTCGGCGTCAGCTGAGCCGAACCGAAATTCACGACTGCGCTGGGCGCGACATTCACTCCGATAATGACCATCGAGAAAGTCGGCCCGCCCGCCGCCGCGACTGTCGGCAGGAAAGCCAGAATCTGCGGCGTGTTGGAAGGAGCAGATGCGGCCACCGTAAACACAACCGTGTTCGAACTGAGGGACGAGTTCGAAACGAATACGTCCACCGGCCCCGCCGTCGCTACATCGTTGGCCGGAATGGAGACTGCGATCGTTTCGCAATTGCTGCCGGAAGCGCAGGGGGGCATGGTGAAGGGAGTGAGAGTGCTGCTGCCAAAATGCACGATCGAAGCGGTGGAAAGTCCCTGACCGCTCACCAGAAGATTGAACGGTCCGCTGCCTGCCGGCGTGCTTGTCGGCAAGATTGCGCTGATGGATGGAGGGATGGTCGAAGAAGAACCGTTTGACCCTCCGCAAGCAGCCATGGCCGCGCACGCTAGGAGTAGAGCGGCAAAAAGGGATGATCGCTGATTCATTTTCCACCTCCCGTTTTCGCCTTATCCTTTTTGCCCGATGCGGAACACGATGCCCACCGATAGGCGAGCAGTCGTCGTCGTGACGCCGTTCGCGCGGAAGCCGAAATATTCCATCTGCGGCCGCAACGCAAATCTTCCACGGCTATCAAGTCCAATGTCGAAGCCTCCGCCGGCGCCTAACGTGAATGCGTTGGACGCATCGGTAAAGCCGGTTGTCACCGCCGACGCATGCTGTCCCCCGATCAGGAGCTGCGTGAAAGGAATAAATCTGCCCAACTGGCGGAAGGAGAATCGTGGGCCGAATGTGTAAGTTGCAGCAGTCAAGCTCACTCCGGGATGCGCGTGATACACTCCGAAATCGCCCACAATTCCGAGCCAATCGTTGACATTTAAGGCCACAGAGCCGCTGCCGCCGTGCATCATGAAGGTAAAGCCCTGGGGGACCTCGATAAGCCCATACCCCACCGCGACGTCCGCCACCGGCGTATCCTGGGCACGTGCAGCGGTCGCTGACACCGTGAAAAGGATGGCCACCAAGATTAATTTCTTCATGAGTACTTCCCTTCGTTTCTGGTTCTGCGCTCAGCTTTTTCTTGCAAGCGCATCATAGATGTAGCGGGGGTTTAGGCAGTGTAAGGAATTGTCGGGAATTCGCGGGGAATGCGGCCGAGCGCTCTACTCTTGATCTAAGATTGCTCCATATCTGTCGGACCGCCTGCGCGTGAACGTGCCAGGATTTGTTGACGCTATTCTCGGCGACTTGCAGCGTTATGGCGGCCAGCAGTAAACCTCTATCTGCTTTCCCAAAACGGGACGGCTCCCTTCGGCGACGACGATTTGGCTAAGGGTTGCTCGGTTTATGGCGCCTGCGAACCGGAACGTTGCAGGGTCAGTGACACTAAGCGGACTTCGCTAGAGAAAGGCGCGGGTGTGGCGCGCGAATAAGACACAAAGATGGTTTGTCCCCCATTCACGTCATACTCGGAATGCGCGTGAGCGTCGTAGACGTTGCCACTACCTGTGGGTTGCATCGCAACGAAGGCCACGGTTTCGCTGGACCATGGGCCTTTGGGGCTCACGGACGTCCGCATAACGACATTCTGCGAGAACGGCGGGCTGTAGACGGCCACGTAACGCTGGAGAAAGGCGTTCCACGAAACGCTCAGAATGTTGGCGTCGTTGAAAACGAAGATGGCGTCGCCAATTTGTGTGGACCAACTGCTGTTGCCGGCGTAGAAACTCCAGGCGCCGCGGTCTTGCGCGTTGGATGGGGCGACCTTGCCCAGTTTGCATCCGCTGTTGTAGTCGCATCCGTAAGCATAAAGCGTTCCGTTGCTAATGAAGGAAGCAGAGCCAAAACTTGGTTCGTTCTGCGTGAAAAGCAGGTCCGGATGGTCTGTCACGATTGGCGGGTTCAAGGTAGGCCGTTGCGGCTGCTGATGGAGGTTCTGCCAGGTGGCCACGGAGGAGCCGATGCCTTGAAAGTTAAAGTTGCCGGGCTGCGCGCTGACAACCATATAGAAAATCAAGGCACTGTTGTCGGCGGGATTGACGACGATAGACATCGGCCAAAGCGCCCATCGCGCGCCGCAAGGCTGCGCCTGACAGTTATTGATATTGTGAGCCTGGTTGAACGCTTGTTCGACAGGAGTCAACGGCAAAATCATAGTGGGTGCTCCGGCAGAATCCAGTTGCTCCTGAAATCCAGTGATTCCGGTTTGCGCATTGAAGTCCGTTGTAAAGGACCAGGAATCGCTAAACAAGGTTTGGTCTACGGCGTTCGGCTTGGAAAGAAATGTATCGCCATAAAGCCACACGGAGTAGCCCTGGAAAAGAGCGCTGTAGCCGCCGTCTCTTCCAAGAATATCAGGGTTTGTTGGGATGGCGCCGAGGTCCTGGGCCTTGGCGACGGACAAGGCGGGCGAAGGCCCCGAGGAGGGTGAAGGATAGAAGCAGCCCGACAGACCAAGAATCAAGAACCACATCGGCGAAAGCCGGGATAGGATCCTTAAAAGTGCAATGTCGCAATTCTTGCTCTCGCTGTGGCGTCGGGTGCCATCGCAATCATCCCTCAAGCGACGGCAGAACAGATTGCCATGAGGTTCAACGTGCCGACCGCTCATCAAAACCTCCTGAATGATTGTGTGCGGCTGACGGGCGCGGGAACAGCAAATGAATGCCCAGCGCTCCGAGCGCGAGGACGGCCAGAACGAGGTAGCTGCCCTCCGGGCCGACCGAGCCGCCGGTCAGCCAGTTTGACCCGTGAAACGTCGCGCTAAAAAGACGACCCATCGCAAGACGCCCGCTGTCCGGAGTACCATAGAAGTACGTCTCGGCCCAATCCCATCCTGCGTGCATGCCGATGGCAAACCACAGGTTGCCGGTGCGGGCCAGCGAGAACGCCGCGACGATGCCAAACGTCCCCGCCATCGCCGCCCCGAATATTGCTTCCCCCGTATTGCTTAGGTGACCCGCACCGAACAAGAGGCTCAGCAGAATGGCGGCAGGCCAGAAGCCGATGCCGGAAGTGAGGGTCGCCTGCATGTATCCGCGGAAAGAAAATTCCTCGAAGATGCCCGCCAGGAGAAACGCAATTGCGTAGAGGACTCCGTACTTGAGGGCGTCGTCTCGGCTCACGCCCACAGGGCCGAGAGTAAAGCCGTGCAACGCCGCGATGGCCAACAACAGCAGCGGAGCATCGCGAATCCGTAGAGGACGCCCTCCCAGAATCGCTTGCCCAGAAATTGTTTCAACGGAAGCCCATAGTCAACGAAGGATCGGTTCTCGATCCATGACATGATGATGACCGCGACTAACAAGGAGAAGACGAGTAACGACTCCCCGAAGATCTCGTGCCCCGACGTCAGGGCAACAGGCCCGTTGGGGGGGCCCGGAGGAAAATGCCTCACGACATAGGGGATGTGCTTCAGAATCGTCTGAGCAACGGCCCCTGCGCCGGTAATAAAACAAACAAACAGCGAGAATCGCCAGCCGGCCCGAATTCCGTTCGGCCCGCGGAAGATGAAGGCGACTGTAGAACGTTTTTGCGGCGACGGAACCGGAGCAATCGCTGCCGACGGCTGAGTGGGTATTAGTTTTCTTCCCCGCAATTCAGAAAACCTCGCCGAACTGGACGCCGAAGAAAAGTCCCGCTACAGTCACCGCGGCGCGGCGTTCCGAAAATTCCTGCAATGGATGGATCGCGAAGAAAGCCGACGCTAATCAAACTGGGCAACTGTGCGCCGCCTTGTCCAGAAACTAAGGTTCGTGTCCTGCCTTACTTTGGATCGAAGCTCTGACTGGTAACGGTCAGCATGTGATCCTTCAAAGCGAATTGTATGCGGACGCTTCCGCCCGAGGGACAACAGTGCGCATCGCCGGCCTGCCAGACTGGCGAGGTGTGACTCAGAGTTTCAATGTTGAATGCGCTGCCGTTCATGATGGTTCGTCCCTGCGGCAATAGCTTTAGGGTAATCTCGCTGATTTTGGCGCTCGCATCCAGCGGGATCGGCCCGTCCTTGTCGAATGCCCAGTATTCTTCTATGGAAACGCGCCATTCCCTGTCACACGGTCGGAGGTGGCAAGGATTGTCTCCGAGTTGACGTTTACAAGATAGGCAGGCTCCACTGTAACGCTGACCGCATCGTATTGCTGCTGAAAAATCTCGCAGAACTCGCCAGCCTTCCGTTTCACGAGAATCATTTTCATAACGAGGTCGCCGTCATTGATGTTGTGGACCACCTCATAGACCGTGAACTCCGCAATTCTGCCGATGGGTTGCGACTCAACTTTATCTTTGAGGTCCGCAGGTTGTTTCACCAGCAAGTCCTCACCATAGTCGAAGCGCTTGGGATCGATTGAAAAATACGTAAGCAGATACAGTTCGGCTGGTCAACGTAGAAGTCTCTTTTGCCGGAATAGGAATGCAGCGCCCATCGTGGATGGCTTGGACGAGCCGGAACCGCCAGCGCGGCCGCAACGGCCAAGTAAGCCAACGCAGCTATTGAAATCGTTTTCACTGAGACGA
>CAWBGI010000005.1:0-430967 GCA_963788225.1 uncultured Acidobacteriaceae bacterium
GGGGGGATGTCAGATTTCTAGTTCTACGAAACGGGCTCTACCCCAAGTTGAATCGCTGTCTTGAGCTATCTTGCTCAGATATGTGAGCCTTGACCTGTCATTCTGTCTTGTCCGGATTGCGCAAAGAGGTGGCACACCCTTATGCAAACATCGCTACTGCGGATATTTGAGCGTTTCTTTGGGTGCCGTCACCGAACACTCAGCCGTGTGTTCACTATTCGGAAACGCACTTACCAGGTGTGTGTTGGATGTGGCCGAGAATTCGAGTATTCCTGGGAATTGATGTGCTCAAGGCGGCGGGCCATTGCTGACAACATCTCTACGACTGTGACAACTGTGAGAGCGGTGCGCACTTCAAGAATTTGAGCACCCAACGACTCAACGACTAGCCCGATTGAATCGAGAGCTTATGCAGTTATGAAAACGGTCACTATGCACGAGAGAAAGTGCCACCGCACGGACAAAAAGCAGGCGCCACTTTCGGGTTGTGGCGCCGGTTGACGTTGGTGGGCGGCTCATGGCTCAGATGCGCCCGAGAACCAGCAGAATGACAACGACGAAAAGAATGATGCCTAAGCCTCCAGTCGGGGCATAACCCCATTCCCGGCTATATCCCCACCGTGGCAGCGCTCCCAGCAGTGCCAAAATCAGAATTACGATCAATATAGTTCCAAGCATGTCTTGCTCCTTCTCCCTTTCCCTGTGATGAGGGACAGGCGCGAGCGGAAAGCGACCCGCGCCCATGGTTAACAGTGGATGGCAGACCTAAAGTGTGATGTTGAGCATGAGGTTCACGCCCGGATAGCTCGCATTACACAGGTAGTACACGCCGTTGATTTCGACAACATAAACGTCTTGCGTGTAGAGCCAGTTGCTGGGCCACGCGCCGCCGAATCCGAACCAGTAGCCGCCGTACTGGAAGCGGCCGATGCTGTATTCGCCCTGACTGACGCGAAACGTGTGTTCTCGCCCGAAGTTGGCCTTGTAACGGTCTGCAGGAATGCGGCCAGCAGTGGCGTGCTGTTCGTTCTGTGCAGGTTTGCCCTGCTGCTGTGCGTTTTTCGCTTCTGGCTTGTTCTTTTCTTCCTGCTTGGCGGATTTTTCCGGTTGTGCTTTTTTTTCTTTTTCCTGCGCAGGCTTATCCTTATTTTCTTCCTGCTCGTGCTGCTCCTGTTGCGCGAATGCCGGAATACCGATTCCGAGGGACAAAGAGAGAACTGCTGTGCTGAGAGCTCTAACGAGTTTCATGATCTGTTGCCTCCATTATCGAAGCGCTGCTTTCTTGTATCACTGCAAGCTTCCTGTGGTTGCATTGACCGGGGTGCCGATGGCGTCGCCGGACACGAGAAGTTCCACTCTGCGATTCTGCTGGCGCCCCGCGGAATTATCGTTGGAGGCCACAGGCAATGAGTTGCCGAACCCTCTGGATGAAACCGAGTTCGTTGCCACTCCCTGCTGAACCAGATAATCGCGAACCGAGCTTGCACGATTTTCAGATAGAGTCTGGTTCATGGCGTCGCCGCCCACGTTATCGGTGTATCCGCCGACTTCGATGTTGAGTCCTGGATAGGCAAGCAGAATGCCGGCGACTTTCGCCAGCTTCTCGCGCGCGCCCGGCTTCAACGAATACTTTCCGGTGTCAAACAGAACATCGGACATGCTGACGATGAGCCCGCGAGCGCTGTCGCGAGTGTGAAGAATCGAATTGAGCTGCTCGGACAACTTTGCCCGCATGGCTGCCTTGTCGGTCTCCGCCTGCAGTTGACCCTGTTGCGCCTGTTGTGCAGCCAGGCGAGATTGATCCGCATCGGCCTGTGCCGCGGAGACCGCACTCGCGGAGGCGGCCTGGCTGTTCGCCATGTCGGATTGAGCCTTCGCGGTTGCAGCTTGTGCGTTGGCAGCGTCGGTCTGGGCCCTGGCTGCGTCCGATTCTGCCTGAACCTTCGCCACTTGAGCTTTCTCGTTATCGGATTCAGCTCGTTCCTTCTGCCGGGTCGCGTCATCCGCTTGCTGTTGCGACTGCGCCTGGGCGTCGGCTGAATTCTGGCGTTCGTTGGCCAGGCGCACTTCATCCATTTTCTTCACTGCGATGGCGCGCGCGTCTTCCGCGGTCTGCACTGCTTCGCGGGAGACTGCGATCAACGGCTTGCGGTCGATATGCTTGTCGGTGGCGTAGCCATCGGCATTGGTCATCAGCTTGACGGCGTGCTGATAGCTGTCGGGAGCGTATTGCTCAGCTCCTTCGGATTGAGCGATGCGCACCGCATTCCGCGCCTCAAAGAATTCAAGCGGCAACTTGACATTCAAAATCACCGGATCGAACTTGTAGCCGGTGGGGATGTAGCCACCACGCTCCATCAGTTCGTACTTTGCGTTTACCGCTTCGGTGGTTCCCTTGGTCTCTTCGCGAACTACGTTCTCGAGAATCACCACATTGCTGGGCTGCCGGACCGCATAGTAGGGTTCCGCGGTGACAATCAGAGCGAAGGCCTGAAGGTCGGTGGTCACGTTCACCTTGCTGCGATGGTTGCCGCCGACGAGGACTTCACCCAGGTTCACCGCACGGCCCTCGGGCGAGATCGCCCACAGAACGTAAGTCAGATATTCATTGCCGAATGTCGTTGGCTTCTGCAGATCGCCGAATTCCGCTTCGATCGCGATGGATCCGCGCTTGCTGTTTACTTCGGCTACGCCGTTTGCCGAGGGCATCAAGTCGGTGCCGGCGAAATCCAGCTTCGAAGATCCGCTGCGGTGCTCATAGTTGACCGCTTGCACACTGCGGCTGATCACGGTGACGCGAAACGTGGGCGTCGTGCCCATGGGCTCTACTTTCACGGTTGTTTGAGAATCAGTCTGAGCAGCTGCAGGTAAGCTCAGTGCGATGGCGGCGGCGAATAGCAATGTTTTCTTCAAGGGAGCAACCTTCTGGCAGGTATCTGCCGTGATGCTTTGTTATTTAGATCGATTGTGAGTTTCGTGAATTCATGTATTTCTGAGTAGCCACGCGGGACCTCACCCTTTTCCGACGTGAATACTGGCAATGTTGTGAAAGAGTCCAAAAACATTCAGGAGCCACAACACCACAGCGATGACGACCACGCCGTTCAGGATGGACTTGATCGTTCCTTGCATCGGGATGAAGCGATTCACCAGCCACAGGAGCACACCCACGACGATGAGAACTTCCAGGAGTTGAATTAACGGCATATTTGGTGCCTTCCTTTTTCGCGGGCACACGTCTCGCATCCGCTTGTGAGCGCTGGCCCGGTTTCGATTTCCGAGAATTCTTAGGGTCGAATCGTGCTCCGCCGCAAGGTTTGGCAGCGCGAGCACGGATGAAGATTGCCGATTGGCTGGATGTGGCCGCTTGCTTCAGGAATGGTTCGCGGCGGCCTAAGAATGAGAGCTGCGAATCAGCGCCCGCCGCTCCCCACTACACACTCAGGATTACAGAATGACATGTGTGACGTACTGCGTCTGAGCAAGATAGCTCACAAGTGAAAATCGCCAAGCGAAACGTCAGCACGCAGCATACGGATCGGTTCGGCAACGAGAGGCGTCAGAAGGCATGCGGCGCACGAGCGTCTGGCAAATCGAATTCCCGCCCACAGTCGAAAGCATACACGGTACGTGCGGTTCTTAATGGTGAAGAGGCGGCTTAGGTGACGATGCCGGCAGCCAACCACAAACTGGACGATCCAACGCAGCGGATTCATCAGTCGCGCGCTTGCTGGCGGCGCTCGCAACTGCCGTTGGCGTCCAGCCAATCCAGCAGAGAGTGAACGCTGGCCCGAGCCAGGGCAATTGCGCAGTCGGCCGCTCCGTAATAGATATTGAGCGTGTCGCCATCCGCGTCCATCGTATATCCGCAGGGGAATACCACATCATCAACGTCGCCGTGGCGCTCGTACTCCGCTTCTGGACCAAAGATCCACGAATCTCCTCGGATCAGGCATTTTTCCGGATTCTCCAGAGCGAAAAGAGCCAAGCCCAATCGATACAGACAGCCGGAAGGCGTGTGCCTTACCCCGTGGTAGAACACGAGCCATCCTCTGGAAGTCTCGATGGGTGGCGGCGACAGCCCGATTTTGTTGGCGTCCCACCAGGCGCCGCGCCGGGCTTCTAGCATGAGCCTGTGCTTGCCCCAATAGCGCAGATCCGGAGAGTAGGAAATCCACATGTGCGACCCAAGCTTCGTCATAGGACGATGAATCAATGCCCAGCATCCGTCGATTCTACGAGGCAGAAGTGCGGAGTCTTTGTCATCGGGTGGCATAATTACGCCGAATCTCTCGAAAGTCCGGAAGTCTTTGGTCAGAGCCAGCGACACACCGGGACCGCCGCGCGAGTAGGACGTGTAGGTAACGACGTATTGCTGCAGTTCGGGGACGAATGTGATGCGAGGATCTTCAATTCCCCAGATCTCTTCCGGATAGTTCTTGGGATCGGGCATCAATGTGGGCTCACTATCGATCTGCCATCCATCGACGCCGTTGCGAGAGCGCGCGGCGCAGAGATGCGACAGGCCGCGGCGATCTTCGACTCGGCATAGCAGCAGCGTCGTGCCATCCGCCAGTAGCGTTGCGCCAGCATTGAAGACGCTGTTGATGGGATAGGGCCAGTCTTTGCTTGTCAAGATCGGGTTCGAGGGATGGCGAAGAAGCAGCGGTTCGAAGCGAGTGCTCAACGGGCTCACTGGCTTTTCTGCGGGTACGGTCATGAAATGATTTCCTTTTGTTCGGGTGCTGGGAGAGATCGCATTTCGAGGAGCGCCATCAAGAACGATAGGGTTGATTCCGCTCCCTGGTTTTCATTAGCGCGGTCGGGATGCAGGCCGTCGCGGCAACCGCCGCTGACGGAATCATAAAGAGGAAGTTGCAGATCGTTGTCTCCGAGAAACCAATTGAAAGCCGACCAGGCTTGCTCGCGCCAGCGGCTGTCGCCGGTGACTCGATACGCCTGCAGACATGCCGACACCGCGCCGGCGGCCTCAAGCGGCTGCTGATCGAAACGAGCCTTCTCGCCATTCTGGTGATAGAAGCCTTGCGAACCAATCGGCACAAAATGGCGGTTAATTTCGCAGCATTGTGCGGCGGACAGCCAATCGAGTGATTCGAGGCCGGCGGAAATCATGCGATCATCAGAGCAAGCCGCGCCCACTAATAGCAAAGACTGGGGCAATCTCGCATTTCCGTACGCTAGAACGTTCTCAAACCATTTCCAATCTGGCCTTCGGATTGATTCATACATGTCGAGCAGCCGTCGGCTTAGGGCGGATCGCACTTTCTGTGCATCGCGATCTCCGGGATACGACGTGAGATATTCCTGAATGCCGAGCAGGCTGTATGCCCAGGCCCGCGGACTGCTGAATTCCAGCACTGCGGGAAGAGAGAACTCGAACAAGCGACCCGCAGCGCCTCTGCATCCCTGATCGCAGGATCGGCCCAGAACCGTCCCGAGTGCCCACAATGCCCGCCCATGGCAGTCTTCGGAGCCTACGGGTTCGTTCCACCGGCGATCATAGCGGAGAAAGTTCTTGAACCTGCCTTTCGCGGGATTAAAGGCATGCTCCAGGAATGAGAGATACAGGCCCGAGGAATTTGCGGATGCGAGGGGACTTTTGTTCAACTGCTCCAGTTGCACGGCAAATGCAAGGGCGCGAGCATTGTCGTCCGTGGTATAGCCCTCTCTGCGGTTCGGGATGGTGAAGATGGTGTGCTGCAGCATTCCGGTGTCGTCCGTCATCTGGTTCAGATGATTCAGCTTCAACTCAGGCAATTGATCCAGCGATTTGTGCGTCATCCGGGCCGAGAACTGCACTTTTGGACTTTCCATACGGTCGCTGCGTACTCGCGCAAAACTTTCCATGTAACCTTGCGCGACTCTTTTCCAGACCATCTCGCGCGCGAACAGATAGGCGCGCTTCCGCATCGCGTGACGAGTCGCGGGTGTGTCCAGCAGTTCAATGGTCTTCTGCGCAATCGCATCGGGATTCTGGAATGGGACCAGCGCGCCTCTGTGATCGTCCAGCAGTTCAATCGCGTGCCAATAGGGAGTCGAGATGATCGCCTTGCCCGCGCCCAGCGCATAGGCAAGCGTGCCGGAAACCACCTGCGCTTCATGCCGGTAAGGCGTGATGTAGATGTCGGCGGCGCCGATGAATTCGACCATTTCTTCGGGACTGACGAAGCGGTTATGGAAGATCACCTGCGACTCCACTCCTATTTCCTTCGCCAAAGCCTGCAAGCTGGCCCGATACTTATCTCCCTCGCGACGCAGAATGTGAGGATGAGTCGCCCCCGCGACTATGTAGGCGACATTCTTGTGCTTGGAAAGAATCTGCGGCAGCGCTCGAATCACGTTTTCGATTCCCTTGTTTGGCGAGAGCAGCCCGAACGTGAGCAAAACCGCTTTCCCTTCCACGCCGAAGCGATCCTTGTAGAAATTCGGGTCCAGAAATGGCAGGTCGGGCACACCGTGTGGAACCATATCAATTTTGCCGCCGGGAACTTTGAAGATTTCCTGCAGGAACTGGGACGAAAGTTGGCTCATAACAATAAGACGATCGGAGAGCTCAGCGATCTCTTCCATAACCATCAGTTGGTTGGGATCGGGCTCGCGCAGAACTGTATGCAGCGTGGTCACCACGGGCATCTTCAAGCCACGCAGCAGATGCAGAATGTGGCTTCCGGCGGGCCCGCCGAAGATTCCAAACTCGTGCTGCAGGCACACCATGTCGATATTGTTGAAGTTCAGAAATTCAGCAGCGTCCTGATACGACTTCACGTCGTCCTGGGCAAGCGACCAGCGCACGCGTGAAGGATAGTCGTAGCCCTCTTCGGTATCGTTGACTGGAAGTGCCAACAGTCTCGCCGTCCCGAACTCTGCGGCAATGGCGCTGCACAGGTCGGTGGTGAATGTAGCAATCCCACACTGTCGGGGAAGATAATTTCCGATTACCGCGATCCGACTGGGCAGGGATGGCGAGGGCTTCGATTGCGACCGGGCGCGAGGCGGTGCCGTCCCCTCCTGAATCAGGGGGCGCGGGCGGACTACTTCTAAGAGAGCCTTTTGTTGCAGCGTGTTTGGTAACGACATTGTGTTCCTGACTCGATGAAAAGCGGCGGTTTATGAAATACGGACCAATGGTCAGACGGCCCAAAGAACAACACCAGCGCTGGTTGGAATCTCTCTGTTGCTAGTATTCACTGAAAGCGGACTTGCGAACTGGTCACTATTGACCATTTTGTCGGCGAGCAACGGTGCATTGTGAAGCCATGAAGTCGAAAATAGAACAAGCTCTGGCCGTTCGCTGCCCCACCTGTGGGGCCAAGCCCGGCGAAAAGTGCGAACTAAGCACCGGCTTGCCTCGCACCGAACCGCATCGAGATCGGCGTTTGGCGGGCTCGGAAAAGTAATTCTCGAGGACCCAGGCGCAACAGAAAGCCCCGCCACAGTGTGAGCTGTGCGGGGCGGAATGAACCGTCAACTGCCGCGGAATGCTAGGCGCACGCCATTCGCAGTTTGCGCCGGACGAGGCCAGCAATACCGATCAAGCCGGTTCCGAAAAGGCTTAGGGAGCCGGGCTCAGGAACGGTCGCAGTCGTGAAATTGGTGTCACCGCTCGAGATCGTGGTCGAGCCGTTGAAGAAGCCCTTGCCCGTGTTGATGGTTAGCTGGACGGTAGCGCCACTGACGGTGGTGCCGTTATACCAGATTCCAGTCAGAGAATCGGTCAGAGTGTAGTTGTGGGTTCCATTGACCAGGGTTACCAGAGTCCAGGTCACCGGTCCGTAAAAGAGCCGTTGAAGATGACGCCGGTCGGAACACCGCTTGTGCCGTTGCCCGTAATGCTGAACAGGCCGCCCCTGGCAAATGTGCCACCCATCTGCAGGCTGCCGCTGCTGAGCACACCCGTGCTGAAGCTGATCGCTGCGAGATCATTGCCAGTAATCGGCCCGCCGCCAAGACCATTCCCGGCAATGAGTGTCGATCTGGTCAGGGTCAGGCCGCTATTAGTGCCTGCGAGAGTGCCGCCGCTGTTGGTGAAGTCGACGCTGCTGCCGGCAAGGTGTGAACGGCAGTGCGAGGACAGAATGGAGAGGAAAACAATCTTCTTGAACCTGAGTTTGCTGTTCCTGAGAGATAGTCGAGACTGGGTGGTGACGAGCAACGGATCAGTTTGTAATTCTCTGCCCGTTTGCAGTTTGATGTTGGACCGATCGACAGAAGGATGCTGTTCAATTCTGAACACTATTGCCGAAATCAATAGAGTGCACCAGGTGAGCAGCACTGCCCCAAATAGTGAGTTTTGCGCATTTGCTTTCAGTAATGCTGTTCAGAATAGCTCACTTTTAAGACTATTTATTTAGTTGTGTTTCCTACCGTACGGACAGCATCTTGCGGACTATACTTGGACAGATGATCTCCACGATAACAGCTAAGAAAAACGGCGGATTCAATCCCGACACCTTCCTCGCAACGATTGGCGCGGGTCGGAAGATTCTGACCGTCCCCAAGAAGCAAATGGTATTCGCGCAAGGGGACGACGCAGATGCTGTCTTCTACGTTCAAAAAGGAAAAGTCCGGCTCACCGTCGTGTCCAAGATCGGCAAGGAAGCGACGATCGCGATCGTAAGCCAGGGGAACTTCTTCGGGGAAGGTTCGTTGGCAGGTCAGCTTCTGCGCATGGGCTCAGCGGCTGCCATGTCGGATTGCGAGATTCTCCGGGTGGAAAAGAAGACGATGATGGAAGCGCTTCATCGCGAACCCGCACTTTCGGAACTCTTCGTGGCATATTTGCTGGGACGGAATATCCGTTACGAAGAGGACCTCGTCGACCAGCTTTTCAATTCCAGCGAGAAACGCCTGGCACGCGTCCTTTTGTTGCTCGCACATTTCGGCAAGGAAGGCATCCCGGAAACTGTCGTTCCGAAAATCAGTCAAGAGACGCTAGCCGAGATGGTTGGCACGACCCGTTCGCGGGTCAGCTTCTTTATGAACCGATTCCGGAAGCTTGGCTTCATTCACTACGCCGGCGGAACGGAAGGTGCTTTGCAGGTCCACAGCTCTTTGCTCAATGTAGTTCTGCACGATTGAGCGCTTCCACGAAAACAGCGGTTGGATTAAGGGCCTCCCTCACTCCCGGTCGCTCCCATGCAATCGGCAGCAGATGACACGCGCGCGCCGGCTCGGTGGCTTTTTCCTGGTGGTGGCCGCACGACAGGCAGATGGCTCCCACTTGCCGGATGTCGGTTTCTTTCGATATTTCATTCTCGCGGACAGCAAGCGAGCCTGCGATGACTGGACCGCCGCAAGCATTACACGGATAAGCAGAGAGGTGCAGATACTGCCTTCTCATGGGGGTTCCTTCAGCGAAGAGTTGCAAGCACGATGCTATAGCTCCAGGTCTCCAGACGTCTGGTCAGAATTGATCTGGTCTGTGCAGCCCTCTGGAGTTGAGCGCGACGTGAGCAATTGTGGGCAGAATTGGTGGGAAGCCAGCATATATACCTGACCAAGATGGCTACCCATAGCACGCTGCTTTGCATACACCGCGACCCGGCTCAAATGACTCTGTTGCAAGAAAAGGTATATGAGCTAGTCACCGCGACGAACAGTTCAGACGGCTTGAGGCTTTTGATGTCGCGGCCCGTGGATGCCATTGTGCTGGAGTACCATCTGGGCCTAGCGGACCGGGCAGTCCTCGCGACTGAAATCAAGAAGGTCAAGCCTCATATCCCAATCGTCATGCTGGCGGAGCACCTGGAATTGCCTGATGGAGCGCTGCAGTCCGTCGATGCCCTGGTAACCAAGTCTGACGGTGCTCACTTTCTGTGGGCTACGGTTCACTTTGTGTTGAATGTAAAACCAACGCAACGCAGTAAAGGAACCCTGAGCGCACAGAAGGAGGCTCACCTCGGCCGTGAGGGCAGGTCCGTGGAATGCGGAAAAGAGCGGCAAGCCGACGCCCCTCAGTCAACCTCTAGCGTGCAGGATGCTCCTTTTCCGCCGGTAGTCTGGAGAAACATACGAAACGGGAGAATCGGTCTCTGATCGGGCCGGGCTTGGTTGTAAAATGCTCCCGACCGTCACGGGTTCTTAGGCGGTGCCGCGGCGGCCGCTTATCAAATTGATGACTATCATCACCAACGCTACCACCAGCAGCAGGTGAATCAGGCCTCCGGCTACGTGCAAGCTAAACCCCAGCAACCACAGAATCAGAAGTACAACAACAATCGTCCAAAGCATATTAGCCTCCTCGTAATCTATTCCTGATGTACAGCCTTCCGCTCGGCTTGAGCAATCCGGAGCGGCTTCGCACATTCCAAACAAAACGCCCCGGCTCGCGGCGTGATCAATCCGCAAAACGGACACATCCTTTGAGTTCGGACTTCCTGAAACTGCGGTCTGAGCAGGGCCAACAGCTTTCCGATGGATCTCTTGATCGAGGCAAGTCGGCGGCGAAAAGAAGGACGAGACGGTTCCATCGATTTTACCTTTTCAGTTATTTCAGCGGATTGAGTCCCAATCCTTCTGTGTTTTAACTATGGTTAACAATGGCAGAAGATGGCCGTGCATTCTGTGCAGGATTGCTCACATTGCGCGAAGCAAAAAATGACGCGGGCCCCAAGGATGGGAACCCGCGTCGCTACACAGTCCATCGAGTCTTACGCCTTGAAAAGACTGACGCAATACCTCGCAGTTAATCTGCTAATTCCGCGGGCGCTCTTCGGCTTTGGGCGCCTCTTTCTCAGGATGCGGGGCAGGCTGCGCACGAGCTGTTGTCGTCGGATGAGGAGCAGGCTGCGAACGGGGCGCGGCTTCAGCGCGGGGTGCACTCTGCTGGCGAGGCGCCGGCTGCGCGTGAGCTGTAGTCGGCTTGGACTCCGTTGGACGAGTCTCCTTGGGCTTCGCTGCTCTGTTCTCGGCCGCCTTGTTCTCGTTTGAGTGAGTTGCGGCTGCCTTATTCTCGGCTGCCTTGTTCTCGTTCGAGCGAGTCGCCGCTGCCTTATTCTCGGCCGCCTTGTTCTCGTTCGAGCGAGTTGCGGCTGCCTTGTTCTCGGCCGCCTTGTTCTCGTTTGAGCGAGTTGCGGCTGCCTTATTCTCGGCCGCCTTGTTCTCACTCGTGCGAGTCGCCGCTGCCTTATTCTCGGTCGCCTTGTTCTCGTTCGAGCGAGTTGCGGCTGCCTTGTTCTCGGCCGCCTTGTTCTCACTCGTGCGAGTCGCCGCTGCCTTATTCTCGGTCGCCTTGTTCTCGTTCGAGCGAGTTGCGGCTGCCTTGTTCTCGGCCGCCTTGTTCTCGTTTGAGCGAGTTGCGGCTGCCTTATTCTCGGCCGCCTTGTTCTCACTCGTGCGAGTCGCGGCTGCCTTATTCTCAGCCGCCTTGTTCTCGTTTGTGCGGCTCGGGCGGGTCGCCGTCGGTTTACTCTCGGTAGACTTGCCGGCGGTCGCCTTGTAAGGCGCTCCCGCCTGCCTGGCCGCTACCACCCCATGACCGCTAAACTCCCCGGGTTTCGCAGTGGCAGCAATCGCTGGCCTGCCATGATTCACGGACGCCAATAGTGCGTGATTCTTGCTGGCAGCCTGTTGATGCTCTGACTGAGCCGCGGTTGCCGGAGTGTGACGCTCATGGGAAGCAGTCTCTTCCGCCGCCGTTGGGCGAACGCTAACCCCGCCGTTTCCGCCGTTATAGCTGACGTGGTTGTACGTAGTGTTGTTGATGACGGTCTTGTTGTAGACATTGTGAAAACTCGAGCCGCTAATGTTATTCACGGAGCGGTTGTAGTAGAAGCCTCCGTTATTCCAATATCCACCTTGATAACCGACGCCACCGTAGCCGAAGCCGTAGTTGACGCCACCGTAGAAGCCGACATTCGTACCCCAGTAGCCTTCATTCCAGGAAAAGGCGTTTCCACCCCAACCCCAATAGCCAGGCGTCCAGAGAAAACCAACTTCGGGAGCCATCACCCACGTACCCGGCACCCAGAAGTAGCCCTCGTCGCCGTAAGACCAGTAGCCGGGCGTCCACAAATAGCCGTCAGCGGGGGCCATAGGCTGGGCGTAGATGGGTAGCGCGGGCGGAGCGATCGTGATGGCCACTCCGAACTGCGCGAACAAGGCAGCTGGTATGGCCAGTATCAGAAGTGTAAGCAACAGCAAACGTATAGTACGCATTTTGATTCACCTTGCCAGATCATCCTTCGATTGCCCGATGGACTTTGTTGCGGCGGGCTGCGTGGAGAAAGAGGCGACGCCTCAAGCGTCATGGAGAAGGATTGCACGGACTTAATGTCAGGTCTGTGCACTACGGCTCACTTTTTGGGAAAGTGGCGATTGAATCTGCTAAGTCACTTCCGAGATCGCGTTGCTGGTGCCGGCAAGAAAAACGGCGCGTGTCCAAAGATCAGACCCGCGCCGACAAATAGCGTTGTTAAGCTGCAGTGTTTTTTCTGGTTGCCTGCTCGGAACTGGGCCCCGCCAGCTTGTCGCATTGCTCCGTGTGCAGCTTAGCTGCCTCGGCCTCATGATGAACTGCATGCTGGCTGAGCCCGTGAGCAAGATATGCGTGATGCACTTCCTTTTCGTGCTCCTCGGCCTGGTGGTATTTCGCCGCTTCATTGTAATGGTAGGCGGCCTTCTCATGATCACGAGCAGCGTGATGATAGTGTTCCCAAGTTTTTGACACGAGATTGTCCTTTGGTGGAAAGAGATGCTCGTAAAGCCGATGCGGTTGAACGACCAACAGCGATCGATCAGTTCTGCAAGTTCTACTTCTGATCGTTCTGTTTAGTCTCTTCCGACTTTTCTGCGACTTTGGCCTGGATCTTTGCTCCGTGAACTTCCGCAACGAACGGCTGAGCTACAACCGGAACCGGCACCCGGCCGGACAACAAAGCCCGAGTTGTGACGTTGCGTCCATAGATCGCGCGTCGTGAATCATTATCTTGGCGGAGCGACGCACCGGTCAGCGTGAGCCCGGCGAACAAGCCCTTGGCGCGGGAGTAAGTCAGGATCTCCGTCTCCAGCTTCCAATCGGTGCCGGCTTCGGCATGGCGTCCAACCGGACCTGCCGCCGCGGAAGCATCGCCTCCGACTTGAAAATTACTATCGAGCAGCCTTTGCATAGCCTTGTCATTCTGAAAGATCATGACCACGTCGACCGCTTCCACGCCGATCTGCAGGCCCCAGCTCCCACCCGAAATCGTGATGAACGCCGGCGCGCTCCAGCCATCCGCCGTCCGGCAAGTGGCTACGCCTTTGCCGCCCTCGGCTCCAAAAACGAACCCGCCTTTAACCATGTGCGGAATCACGGCCACGCACTTGGCATGCTCCAATACTTCTTCCGGAATTCCCTTGTCAGGCATCCCCATAATTTCGTGCAACACTGTCGTAGCGTTGTCCAACCGGTCGGTGGCATCCTGCTTTGCGGATGCTGCCCAGCCCAACGTACCGAGACTCAACATCGCAAATACGAACATTATTTTCTTCATTGAACAGCCTCATTTCTATAGCCTCTGCGCCGCTTCTCCAGCATCGTGCCGTGTGTGGCACACGAATCCGGTCAGAAATTCAGACGCAACAAGGTCAGTTGAACCTTAGCAGTCAGGACTAAGACGGTCTGAGCAATAACGCTCACAGCTCGGCCGCGTAAAATTGCGCGGACAATTGACACGAAAAAATCTACCTTTACTTCGGATGAAGCCGATGTCCCGTTTCAGAGGTGGTCAATTCTGCACAGACCTCGTAAAGGCGAGAGATTAAAAAAGTGACAGCCATTTCACAATGGTTTCGAACGGCCACCAACTTGGTTGCCAGAAGAATGCCAGCGGCAGGGCTGACATATCGATCAAGTCATCGAAACGGAGCGCATCAAAATGGACTTACTCAGATATCGACACGTTCCCATAATTGTGCTGCTGGCCGGGCTCGCGGGCTGCACACAACAACAAGGTACTCAGGAATTGAAGGAGAAGACCGCGGAAGCAACCGCCGATGTAAAGCACGATGCGGAAGCTATGGCGGCAGGAATTCGCGAAGGCTGGAGCCGCGACAAGCCGCTCGATTTGAACACTGCCACAAAAGAGCAGTTGTTGAGCCTGCCGGGAGTAACCGCGGCAGAAGTGAAGCGGGTGATTGCGGGTCGTCCCTACGCGGAACCCGGTGAAGTGGTGACGCGGCGGATCATGCCGAAGACGGAGTACGACAAAATCGCAGACCGGGTCACAGCCAAGAACTGACGTGAAATGGCGCTCCCAAGTCCACCTCTTTTCGTCGGTGATTTCTTCCATCGTTCTTGCTGACGTGAGCGGTGTTGAACACACGCGTTGCATCGCGGCCTAATCATTTTGAGTTGCGTGGTTTTAAAAGGAATCGACAGAAGAAGTCACATTGTCCGTTCCACGAGGTTGCGATGAAATTCAAACTTACGAAGCTGTCGTGTTTCGTTGCGGTCGCGGCGAGTCTTTTTTGTGCACCCATTGCACTCGCGGCTAAGCGTCCGGCTCCGCTGGTTCGAGCAGTCGGGCTGGCAGAACTTGAACTGCAGGTTCTTCTGGATCGAGCCGATTTCTCACCAGGACAGATCGACGACGAAAATGGAAAGAACAGCCGCGAGGCCCTGGCGGCGTTCCAAGTCGCGCGAGGGATTGCTCCAGGCGCGCGAAGACGCCATGCCGCGCTCGCGGCGCTCGGCGCTGGTTCCGTGAAATCGATCGTCTCCTACACAATCACCGCCGAAGACGCCGCCGGTCCGTTCATCAAGACGATTCCGGAGGACGCAACGGAGCAGTCGAAACTTCCTGGCCTGTACTACACATCCCTGCTGGAAGAGCTCGGGGCGAGATTCCACTCGGCGCCGACTTTGCTCAAGCGTCTCAACCTGCGCGCTCGTTTCGTGGCGGGAGAGCGCATCCGTGTCCCCAATGTGTTGGGCGCCGAACGAGTTGAGCCGGGCCATGCTGGCGCCGCTAAGATCGTCGTCTCGAAGAAGGCATCGGTCCTGATGGTTTATGACCTGGAAGGCAAGGTCATTTTTTACGCCCCGGTGACGAGCGGCAGCGTACACGACCCGCTCCCGTTCGGGAATTGGATGATCACGGATGTGGTACGAAATCCAACATACAACTACAACCCGGACCTGTTCTGGGACGCCAATCCCGCAAACGCCAAGGTCAGGATTGCAGCCGGTCCAAATAATCCGGTGGGTGTTGTCTGGATGGGGATCAACGTTCCGCACTACGGCATCCACGGCACGCCTGACGCGGAGGAGATCGGACATTCCCAGTCTCACGGGTGCGTGAGGTTAACCAACTGGGACGCCACCAGAGTCGCCGACCTCGTCAAAGATGGGACGCCAGTCGTGTTTCAGGAATGAGACGCGAAGCTCCGATCGTTGCGGGATCGTTCACGCCGGGTCTGAGTAAGGGTTCCTCGGCGCGATTGCTATTGCGCCCGGCTCACTGCGGCCACCAGCTCAGGATATGGATTGATGGCCTTCCGCTTCCACCAAAGCCTTTCCGGCGACAACTCGAAGATCGCAAAGTGCAGGTGTGGCGTGGCCGGATCTGCATTTCCCGTCGATCCCACGAATCCGATAACATCCACCTCGACCCGCATCCCCTCCTGCAAGCCTTTCGCGTATGTCATCGTGTCCGTGGCGGCGCTGCTGGCCACCGTGTCGGGCATCAATGCATGGGTCTTCACGGCCATGGAGATTTCCCGTGCAATGTTGAAGGTCGGCAATCTGCCGCGCATGTTCGCGTATTTTGTGTGGCGTAAGGGAATGCTGGGCTTATTGCTCGGTGTCGGCGCAATCCTGCTCGCGATCAACGTGTTTGACCTCACCGCCCTCGCTCGTATTGCCAGTGCCACTTTCTTGTTTTCCCACATGGCCGTACAGCTGGCACATTGGCACTTGGTTGACGAGACAAAGGGCTCTCGATTGCTGGTTGGCATCGGTTCGCTATTCATGGCCGCGGTGCTGGCGTGCTTCCTCTGGTCCACTTTCCGCGTGCAGCCCTGGGCACTGGTGTCGATCGTCGCTTTTGTTGTCGGCAGCTGGTTGATCGAGTTCTTTCTCGCTCGATCCAAGGTGGCACTATGCATCCAGAACGGAGCCCATTGAATGCAATCCTCCGATGGAAGTGCTCGGTTGACCAGGCGGTCCAATAAATAACGACCCTTAACGCCCACAGCACCGCGCTCATAGTAGTTCGACATCAAGACACAACACAAAGCTTTCGAAGACCCTCCGCAAAGAGTCCGGCGAAACATTCCCGATCTGTTCGTATCGCTCCCAAGAGTACAAAACATTGCGGTGATCAGTATTGACCAGTAACGGCCCGTAGTAACGTCTAGCATGCTGACAAAGAGCGTCCCAGCCGCGAGCACACAAGGAATGACGACGAGTCAAATCTAGTTCGAATTGATCTGAGTGGAGCGCCTTGAAAGTTTGGCGGACGGACTAAGGTTTTGCGCTGCATCAGAGCGAGTTCTTTTGACGAGTTCACACTTGAATGGAGAAAACAATGTTGAAACGTATTTTGGCCGTAACGACTTTGATAGCGATTGCAAGTCTAACCGCTGTCGCCTCGGACCACGAGGATGATGTGAATCGTACCCAGAAAGCTGCCCAGGTCTTCAAGGAGATCATGAATACTCCGGATCAGGGCATTCCGTCGGGCCTTCTGGAGTCGGCAAAGTGTATTGCCATCATTCCAGGGGACAAAAAGTTTGCCTTCGTATTCGGTGGTAGCTACGGCAGGGGAATAGCAACTTGTCGCACCGAGCATGGCTGGAGTGCTCCGATGTTTGTGGCTATTGATGGCGGGAGTGTGGGATACCAGATCGGCGGCTCTTCCACTGACATCGTGATGCTCTTTATGAACGATCACGCCCTGCAAAGCCTGATGAGCGACAAATTTAAGCTTGGCGCCGACGCTTCTGTGGCTGCCGGACCTGTGGGCCGGAATGCCGCCGCTGGCACTGACCTCAAATTGAATGCGGAGATTCTGTCTTACTCGCGGTCCAAAGGTATTTTTGCCGGAGTGAGCTTAGACGGTGCCGTGATGCAAGCCGACAAGAGTGGCGACAAAGCCATGTATGGCGACGATGTAAACCGCCATGAAATTCTTGACGGAAAAGTTGCGGTGCCTGCATCGGCTCGGGAGTTGTTAGAAGAGCTTGGCGGATACGCCCACGTAGCTAGGGCTGAATAACGGGTCCACGCGATGAAATCGAAGGTGCCGCTGTCTTAACAACAGCGGCGCTTAACAGTTTCTGTTTAGAAGGGTTCACACTTCGCTGACAAATTAGATTGGAGCCAATATGGCAAAAACTGCGGTGGGTTTGTTTGAAAACTCAGGATCGGCTGATGAGGTCGTTCGTGACCTGGAGGCCAGCGGCTTCCTTCGGAAGGACGTCCGGATTTTGAAAGAGCCTCTCGAGATGGCGGGGAGCGGACTCATGAGTACGCCACACACCGATTTTGAAGTAGGGTTGACTCGGGATCTCACGGCATTCGGGGTCCTCGAAGCAGACGCGGAAGACTACGTTCAAGGGGTACGGCGGGGAGGAGTGATGGTCTTCGCAACCGGTTCAGGTGACACGGCTCAGGCGGCAACCGAGATCATGAACCGCCACGGGGCTGTAGAGGTCGAAAAAATCAGCGCGTCGCGGCCCGAACTCCCGAATGCGGAGCAGGGTGAGGTAAGTCTGGACCGAGAACCATCTGTCCAGATCGGGCGCGTCCGATCTCCGGGCTCCGGCGCCCGCTTGTTCGTGTGGTAGCTCCTTAGAGCATGGACGCACGGGGGAGTCGCGGCTTGCTCGAACAAAACTCTGTCGGTGTATCTGGACCCACCTGGGCGGCAGTTTGCCCTCATGGCCGCGAAAACTCGCTATTCCAAGGCCTTACATCACCAACTCCGCGATTCTCAACTGCTGAAGAGCTCTACCGCGACTGATTCCAGTCAACACGGCGAGCGTGAATATGCTTCTAACCAACGAATGACTGTTTTTAGGAGGAAACGAATGCAACTCGGAATGATAGGTCTGGGACGAATGGGGTCGAACATGGTGCAACGGCTGATGAAAGCCGGTCACGAGTGCGTAGTGTCTGACACGCATCCGCAAGCCGTGAAAGATGTAGTGGCGAAGGGCGCCAAGTCGTCCGACAGCATCGCGGATTTTGCGAAAACACTTAGCAAGCCGCGTGCCGTATGGATGATGGTTCCGGCCGCGGTCGTCGATTCGGTATTGACTTCACTTACAGCTGTGCTGGAACCGGGCGACATCGTAATCGACGGTGGTAATTCCTACTACCACGACGATATTCGCCGCGCGGGTGAATTGAAAAGCAAAGGCATCCACTACGTCGATTGTGGAACCAGCGGAGGCGTGTGGGGATCGGAGCGGGGATACTGCCTAATGATCGGCGGGGAGGAAGCGATTGTGAGTCATCTCGATCCGATCTTCAGGTCGTTGGCTCCGGGTGTGGGCTCAGCGGCGCGGACGCCAGGGCGGACCGGCGAACCTTCGACATCAGAAAATGGCTACTTGCGCTGCGGCCCGAACGGCGCGGGTCACTTCGTCAAAATGGTCCACAACGGTATCGAGTACGGGATGATGGCTGCTTTTGCCGAGGGATTGAACATCATTAAGAACGCGAACGTCGGCAAGAGGAAACGCGAAGAGGACGCCGAGACAACCCCGCTGCGCCATCCCGAGCTCTATCAATACGACATGGACATGCCCGAGGTTGCGGAGGTCTGGCGGCGCGGCAGTGTTATCGGTTCATGGCTGCTTGATCTGACGGCCGCGGCTTTGCGACAAAATCCTCATCTCTCGAATTTTGCGGGCCGTGTATCGGATTCCGGAGAGGGACGGTGGACCGTTCAGGCAGCGGTGGACGAGGGCATTCCGACGCCGGTGATCAGCGCTGCGCTCAGTTCGCGTTTTGCGTCACGTGGCAACGAAGAATATGCTGCCAAACTGCTTTCGGCGATGCGCTACGAGTTCGGCGGCCACAAGGAGAAAGCTGCCGAGAAGCGAGAGGCAGCCTGATGCCAGATTTCCAATCTGACGCCTTTGTGTTTTTCGGCGCCACCGGCGATCTCGCGCACAAACAGATCTTTCCCTCGCTGCAGGGGTTGATTCGCGACGAAGGTTTCAATCTGCCAATCGTCGGCGTGGCTAAAGCAGGCTGGAATCTTGATCAACTTAAGGCTCGCGCCAAGGACAGCCTAGAAAAACACGGCGGTCTCGACCAGGACGCGTTCAACAAGCTGACCGGCCTTTTACGCTACGTGGACGGCGACTACAACGATCCAAAGACCTTCGCCCAACTGCGCAAAGAGTTGGGCTCGGCGAAACAACCGCTGCATTACTTTGCGATTCCGCCCAGCTTGTTCGGCACGGTTGCCGAGGGGTTGGCCAAGTCGGGCTGCGCTGAGAACGCGCGTGTCGTGGTAGAGAATCCCTTCGGGCGTGACTTGGCATCGGCTCAAGAACTCAACCGAATTCTGCACCGCTATTTCCCCGAAGAACGAATTTTCCGCATCGATCATTTTCTGGGAAAGGAACCGATACAGAACATTCTCTATACCCGCTTCGCGAATCCAATGTTTGAACCGATCTGGAATCGCAACTACGTGCGAAGCATTCAGATCACCATGGCGGAGAAGTTCGGAGTCGAGGATCGGGGCAAGTTCTACGACGAAGCCGGCACGGTGCGCGATGTGGTTCAAAATCACCTGCTGCAAGTCTTGGCCATCCTGGCCATGGATCCGCCGACAAGGAGAGGCTCACGACGCATGGCGCGACCAGAAAGCCGCGTTGCTCAAGGCGGTACGGCCGATCGCTCCGGCGGATGTTGTGCGCGGCCAGTACAACGGTTATCGATCGGTGCGAGGCGTAGACCCGGCTTCCACAGTCGAGACCTTCATTGCGCTCAAGCTGTTCATTGAAACGTGGCGATGGGCCGGCGTACCCATCTATATCCGCGCAGGAAAAATGCTGCCGGTGACCGCGACCGAAGTGTTCGTTGAATTCAAACGCCCGCCGATGGAAACCTTTACGGAAACCGTGTCCGGCACGTCCGCACATCTGCGCATGCGTATCAGTCCGGACATCGCCATCGGAATGGGGGTGCGGGTGAAGACGCCGGGCGAGCAGATGACCGGCACCGACGTGGAGCTCACACTCACCCAGCAGGCCGCGGACGACAGGCCTCCTTATGAACGGCTGCTGGGCGACGCTATGCGCGGACTGACTGAGCTCTTTACCCGTCAAGACGTGGTGGAAGCGCAATGGCGTGCGGTCGATCCGATCCTGGGCAACGTTACGCCGGTGCATGGCTATGAGCCGGGGACGTGGGGGCCCAGCGAGGCTCTGCAACTCATCGGCAGCGGCGGACCATGGATTAATCCCGCGGTGCAAGAAGAGAAATGAGAAGACAAGAAAATAATCTGCAATGCTTCGATGCTTCGGCATCGCGCCTTGAGGGGCGACTTCTAGGCGAAGGCTAAATTTCGACCGCGCATAGGTGACTTCGTCTCCAGATAGCCGTGGCTGAGCAAAACTGCTCAGCTTCCGCAGTGCCTCCGCTAGATACTGACTGCGTCCTAAGTTTCCGAATAGAAGGCCTCGCGAGAGTCTTTTCTTCACAAACCAGGTCCAACGACCTTCCCAGACTCCCTTTTGACCGAGACTCGCGACCGCAAGAACAGGAGAGTATCCATCGTGGAACCAAGTTTAACGAAGCCGGTGTCCAAGCCTGATTCCAAGGACGATCTGAAATCTCTACCCATGCCGGAAGTCGAAAAACAATTGGGATCCTCGCCGAAAGGCTTGAGCCAGGCCGAGGCGCAGAAACGGCTGGTGCAATATGGTCCGAATGAAATTAAGGAAAAGAAAGACAATCTATTCCTGAAGTTCCTGAGCTATTTCTGGGGCCCCATTCCGTGGATGATCGAAGGGGCTGTGATTCTGTCGGGGGTGGTTAAGCACTGGCTGGATTTCTTCATCATTCTATTTCTGCTTTTTTCCAACGCGGTGGTTGCATTTTGGGAAGAACATCAGGCAGGCAACGAAATTGCCGCGTTACGCGCGAAGCTGGCGACCGAGGCCCGCGTCCTGCGAGACGGAAAATGGGCGACTCCGAAGGTAGCGGAACTGGTGCCCGGCGACGTCATCCGGTTGTGCTTGGGGGACATCGTGCCTGCAGACGCGCGTTTGTTGGCCGGTGACCCGGTGCAAGTCGACCAGTCCGCGCTGACCGGAGAATCTTTGCCCGCGACGCGCAAACCCGGCGAGGCAGTGTTTTCAGGCTCGATTATCAAGCGCGGCGAAACCGACGCGATGGTCTACGCCACCGGTACCAACACTTATTTCGGCAAGACTGCGGAATTGGTACAGGATGCTCATACCGTCAGCCATTTCCAGCGAGCGGTGCTCAAGATTGGCAATTACCTGATCGTTCTTGCCGTGGCTCTGGTAGCGGTGATTGTCACCACGGCGCTCTTCCGCCATGACCCGATCTTAAGCACGTTGGAATTCGCATTGGTGTTACTGGTGGCGGCGATCCCGGTAGCCATGCCCACGGTGCTGTCCGTCACCATGGCGGTCGGCGCGCGTCTGCTGGCCAAAAAGCAAGCAATTGTGACTAAGTTGTCGGCGATCGAGGAACTCGCGGGCGTGGATGTGCTGTGCTCGGACAAAACTGGAACTTTGACTCAGAACAAACTGACGCTGGGTGATCCATTCTGTGTCAATGGTATCGCCGCTGATCAAATCATCCTCGACGCCGCTCTAGCTTCGCGCGCGGAGGACAAGGACACGATCGATCTTGCCGTGATCGGCGGCGTGAAGGACGATAAAGAGCTGAAGAGCTATCAGGTGCTGCACTTCCAGCCGTTCGATCCGGTCCACAAGCGCACGGAAGCTACCGTAAAGGGCTCCGACGGAAGACAGTTCAAGGTGGCGAAGGGAGCACCGCAGGTCATTCTGCAAATGGCCACCAACGTCGCGGAGGTGAAACCCGCGGTTGAGAAAGCCGTCAATGAATTTGCCGCGCGCGGCTTCCGCTCCTTGGGTGTAGCCCGCGCAGATCAGGACGACAAGTGGCAGTTCGTGGGGGTCTTGCCCATGTCCGATCCGCCGCGCGAACAGGCCAAAGCGACCATCGCGAGCGCGGTGCAGATGGGCGTGAACGTCAAAATGGACACCGGCGACCAGTTGGCCATAGCCAAGGAAATGTCTCATGAGCTGGGCATGGGCACGAACATCCTGGACGCCACCGTATTGCGGGATAAACAAGAGAAGGCGGAGACCGCGGCGTCCATCGAAAAAGCCGACGGCTTCGCCCAAGTGTTCCCCGAGGACAAATACAACATTGTCAACGTGCTGCAGAAGCACGGCCATATTGTCGGTATGACCGGCGATGGCGTGAACGATGCTCCAGCGCTCAAGCAAGCGAACTGCGGCATCGCAGTTTCCGGCGCAACCGACGCAGCTCGTGCGGCGGCGTCCATCGTGCTGCTGGCGCCCGGCCTCCACGTCATCATCGATGCGATCAAGGAGAGCCGCCGCATTTTCCAGCGGATGAACAGCTATGCGATCTACCGCATCGCCGAAACGCTGCGCGTGCTGTTTTTCATGACGCTGGCGATTCTCGTATTTAACTTCTACCCCATGACCGCGGTGATGATCGTGATGATCGCCGTACTCAACGACGGAGCCATTCTCTCTATCGCATATGACAAGGTGCATTACAGCGATAGGCCTGAGAAATGGAATATGCGCCTGGTGCTGGGGATCTCGACCGTGCTGGGCGTTATCGGAGTCGTGGCCGCGTTCGGCCTCTTCTATCTTGCCGAGCGCGTATTTCATCTCGACCGCGCGCATGCCCAAACGCTGATGTACCTGAAGCTGTCAATCGCTGGACATCTGACGATTTTCTTAACGCGCACGCGGGGCCCCTTCTGGTCGATACGCCCGGCTCGGATTCTCTGGATCGCAGTACTGGGCACGCAAATTGTGGCGACTCTAATCGCTGTCTACGGCGTGTTTATGACGCCACTTGGCTGGCGTTGGGCTGGGTTCGTTTGGGTCTACGCTCTGGCGTGGTTCTTGCTCAATGACCGCGTGAAACTACTCGCCTATCGGATTTTTGATCCGGTGAAAGCATCATTGTTGGCCAGGGTCCCGGTCGATCTCACACCGCAGATTGCGACACGGGCCTATGAACTTTATCAGCAGCGAGGCAGGGGCGACGGCAAAGCAAATCAAGACTGGCTTGAGGCGGAGCGAGAGACCCGGAAGGATCAACTGGCAAAGAAAGATGTTGCCTAACGGCCATTCCTTAACCTCGTTCCGAGCACTCGAACTCGCTACGCGCAGCTCATGCAGTTGACACTGAAAGAAAGAAGATGAAAATTCATTCCAAGGATTTCCGCGTACCGCACCACAAGAAGATCGACATCAAACGCTTGCCGACGATCGTGAACCCATTTTGCAACTCAAAGAAAGAATATAAAGACCTACTGGAAGAACATATTGCTGAGCTGAGCGCACTACAACAGCTTCACTATGCGTCCAACCGCTATGCATTGCTGCTGATCTTTCAGGGGATGGACTCTGCCGGCAAAGATGGAGCGATCCGGCACGTCATGTCGGGAGTCAATCCCGAAGGCTGCGAAGTTTTCAGTTTCAAACAACCCAGTGCCGAAGAACTGGAACACGATTTTCTCTGGCGCACGACATGCCGCCTTCCGGAACGCGGACGGATCGGCATTTTCAATCGTTCCTACTATGAGGAAGTCCTGATCGTTCGCGTGCATCCCGAGATTCTCCGCACCCAGCGGGTTCCAAAAGGGTTGCTCGACGAGAAAAACATCTGGAAAGAACGGTATCGCTCGATCGTTGATCTGGAGCGCCATCTCTATCGCAACGGGACGCGGATCGTAAAAATATTCTTAAACCTTTCGTACGAAGAACAGCGCAAGCGGTTTCTTGCGCGCATTGACGTGCCCGACAAAAACTGGAAGGTCAGCGCCTCGGACAATCATGAGAGGAAATACTGGAAGCACGATATGGAAGTGTACGAGGATTGCTTGAATGCGACCAGCACACGTCACGCGCCCTGGTACGCCGTCCCCGCCGATGATAAGGAGAACGCGCGGCTGATTGTGTCCCGAATTGTCCTCGACACGCTCCAGGATCTCAAGATGGCATATCCGAAGACCACGGAGAAGCGTCGGCTGGAATTACAGGCGATCGGCAAGGAACTGGCGAAATAAACGATGAAGTAGTCGAGAGGAATAATTTGTATGCCTACTAAAGAACAAACGATAGAGGTTGGCCAGGCTACGAGCTCGAAATCGCGGCTGAAAAATTTAGATCAGACTCCTAAAACATCTAAGTTTAGATTCGATGCGGCTTTGTCTACTGCTGTCGCCGCCAACGGTAAACGGCCAAGCAAGGCGCCGCAGCCCGACGGCCCGCTGACTCCCGAAATGCTGGGCAAGATGAACCGTTACTGGCGAGCCGCGAATTATCTCTGTATCGGACAGATTTATCTGTTCGAGAATCCCCTGTTGCGAGAGCCTCTCAAGGCCGGACAGATCAAACCAAGACTGCTCGGGCACTGGGGAACTTCACCGGGACAAAACCTCATTTACATTCATCTGAACCGCCTCATCAAAGAGAACGATGCAAACATCATTTATATTGCCGGTCCCGGACACGGCGGTCCATCGCTCAATGCGAACTCTTATCTAGAAGGCACTTATACCGAAGTCCATCCGGAGATCACGCCAGATGAGAATGGCCTACGACTTCTTTTCCGGAAGTTCTCAACTCCGGGCGGAGTACCCAGCCATTGCGGACCACACGCCCCAAATTCCATGCACGAGGGCGGGGAACTCGGCTATTCGATGGTTCACGCGTTCGGAGCCGCCTTCGACAATCCCGACCTGATCGTCGCTTGCATCATCGGCGACGGAGAATCCGAGACTTGCCCACTGGAAGGAAGCTGGAAGTCCGTCAACTTTCTAAATCCGGTGCGGGACGGGGCTGTCCTTCCTATACTGCACCTCAACGGCTACAAGATTTCTGGACCGACCGTTCAGGGACGAACGAGCGACGAAGACTTAAGAGCTCTGTACATAGGACGCGGCTACAAGCCCTATTTTGTGGAAGGCGACGATCCTGAAGTCGTGCACCAACTACTGGCTAAAACGCTGGACGATTGCTATGCCGAGATTCGAACCATCCAGCAGGAGGCCCGTCAGAGCGGGTTTAAGAAGCAGCCAATCTGGCCCATGATCGTCCTGCGCACGCCCAAGGGATGGACCTGTCCGAAAGAAGTGGATGGAATCCCGATTGAAGGTACTTTCCGGGCTCATCAGGTTCCTCTTGCCACGGTCCGCGAAAACCCGGAGCATCTCAAGATCCTTGAAGCCTGGATGAGAAGCTACAAGCCGGAGGAGCTCTTCGATCAAAAGGGGAGATTCATTGACGAGCTAGCGGAACTCGCGCCGGTTGGCGATCGTCGCATGGGAGGGAATCCTCATGTGAACGGCGGACGACTGCTGACCGCGCTCGACATACCAAATTTTACAAGTTATGCGCTGGAGATCCCAGGACCGGGTCAAGTGGTCGCGGAAGCTCCACGCAAGCTCGGAGATTTTTTCAGAGACATCTTTAAGCTCAATCCGACAAACTTTCGCATGTTCTGTCCCGATGAGACGAACTCCAATCGCCTAAACTCCGTCCTCGAAGCTACCAAGCGGTGCTTTATGGCCGAGACCGTTTCGATCGATGACGAACTAAGCCCGGATGGCCGTGTCGTGGAAGTATTGAGCGAACATTGCTGTCAGGGATGGCTCGAAGGGTACTTGCTGACGGGGCGGCATGGCATGTGGTCTTCGTACGAAGCCTTCGCGCAAGTCGTGGATTCGATGCTGACCCAACACGCCAAATGGCTGGAGCAATGCCGCGATTTCCCCTGGCGCAGACCGCTCGGATCTTTGAATGTTCTACTCACAAGTCATGCGTGGCGGAACGATCATAACGGCTTCAGCCATCAGGCGACGGGATTTGTAGACAACGCGCTGGCACGCAGGAGTGAAACCATCCGGGTCTACTATCCGCCGGACAGCAATTGCCTCCTAAGCGTCTTCGACCATTGTTTGCGGAGCCGCAACTACGTCAACATCGTTACTTGCGGAAAGCAGCCGCAGCTTCAGTGGCTGAACATGGACGAAGCTCTCGAACATTGCTCACGAGGAGCATCGATTTGGAAGTTTGCGACCAACGACGGAGGTGGAGAGCCGGACGTTGTATTGGCATGTGCAGGCGACGTACCAACCATCGAAATCTGCGCGGCCTCATGGCTTCTGCAAAAATATGTTTCCGGCATCAAGGTGCGGGTCGTCAATGTGGTGGACTTGAGCGTTTTGATGAGCCCGGATGATCATCCGCATGGCATGGATAACATGTCCTTCGACGCTCTATTCACCAAAGACGTGCCAGTCATCTTCGCTTTCCACAACAATCGCTGGCTCATTCACACCATGGTTCATGGACGCTCCAATGAAAGCCGCTTCCACGTGCGCGGTTATATGGATCGGGGCACGACCACTACGCCGTTCGACATGGTAGTGCTGAACAAGATGAGCCGTTTTCATCTGGCTATCGATGCACTGAAGTACGTCTCACGGCTGCGCTCAGAGGTTTCGGAAGTAGTCGACACGTTCAACCGGAAACTGTACGAACACCACGATTACATTCGACAACACCTGGAAGACATGCCAGAGATCAGAAACTGGCAGTGGACAGCCGACTTCAACGAGCCGAGCGCTCCTCCGCCACTGGCCAAGGGGCATCCCCGCGCAGGGTTGTTCAGCGATAGCTAAATGGAGCGAAGCGGACAAACGATGCCGACGGAGGCAAACCAACGAACCCACGTATTCTGACGATCAATGGAGGCTCGTCGAGCATCAAATTTGCCCTGTTCGAAGCCAGCGACTCGCTTCGACGGATTCTGGATGGCGGAATTGAGCGGATTGGACTGCAGGAAGCCACCTTTCGTGTAGAGGGATCGGGCCAGGCGGACAACTTTGCGCGCTCAGTCAAGGCACCCGATCACACTGTGGCGGTGCGGATACTGATGGATTGGATCGAGCAACGCAGCGGGCACGACTCATTGACCGCGGTCGGGCATCGAGTGGTGCATGGCGGCCCGAAGTATTACAAACCGCAGCGAATCACTGCAGAAATGGTTGCTGATTTGAAACAACTCAGCCCATTTGATCCTGACCATATGCCGGAAGAGATCCTGTTGACCGAGGCGTTTCATCGCAGATTTCCGGATCTGCCCCAAGTGGCGTGTTTCGACACGGCTTTTCACCATGACCTTCCGCGCGTAGCGCAAATGCTGCCAATCCCTCGTCGTTACGAGGCACAGGGCGTGCGACGGTACGGCTTTCACGGGCTGTCATACGCGTTTCTGATGGAAGAGCTAGCCCGCCTGGCCGGACCGGATGTGGCAAAAGGTAGAGTTATCCTCGCCCATCTGGGCAATGGCGCTAGTCTCGCGGCGGTGCTTGACGGCAAATCCGTCGACACGAGCATGAGTTTCACTCCGACTGCGGGCGTGCCGATGAGCACCCGCACCGGGGATCTCGATCCCGCACTGGTTTGGTATCTGGCGCGCACCGAAAAAATGAGCGCCAAGCAATTCAACCATATGGTCAATTTCCAGTCCGGGCTGCTCGGCATATCCGAAACCAGTTCCGACATGCGTGACTTGCTAGAGCACGAGGCTCAGGACGTGCGGGCGGCTGAAGCGATCACGCTGTTCTGTTACCAGGTCAAGAAATGGATTGGTTCATTTGCGGCGGTGTTGGGCGGAGTCGAGACACTGGTGTTCGCCGGAGGCATCGGAGAGAATGCACCCGCAGTCCGCGCTCGGATTTGCGACGGGTTAGGCTTTCTTGGAATCGAACTCGAAGAAAAGCAAAACGAGGCGAACGGGGGCGTGATTTCGGCGGCGTCCAGCCGAGTTGTGGTCCGCGTCATTCGTACAAACGAAGAGCAAATCATAGCCAGGACGGTTTGCCAAATTCTCGGCCTTGCTATAACCCGATCTTCATAACAAATTATGGCTGCAATTGTTCAAGTCGCATCATCGAATTCGTCCCCGAAGTCGGTCCAGACCACATCCTCGTCCGGACTCACGAGCGCTGAGGCAAATAGCCGTCTTCAAAAAGACGGGCCCAATGCAATGCCCGATGTTTCAGCTCATCCACTTCGCAATGCATTGGCCAAGTTCTGGGCGCCCGTCCCATGGTTGCTCGAAGCGTCGATTGTGCTTGAGATCGCGCTGCACAAATACTTCGAGGCCTCGATTATTGCTGGCCTGCTGGTCTTCAACGCAGCGCTAGCGTATTTCCAGGAAGGGCGCGCTCAAGCGACCTTAAAGGCCTTAAACTCGCGTCTCGCCTTGAATGCTTCCGTCGAGCGCGATGGCGCGTGGAAGACGGTACCAGCCGCGGAATTAGTGCGCGGCGATCTGGTCAAGTTGTCGCTCGGCGGCGTGGTTGCGGCCGATGTGCATTTGGTCGGGGGATCTGTCCTGCTCGATCAATCCATGCTCACAGGCGAATCTCTGCCCATTGAAGCTGGTCCGGGCGTTGATACCTACGCGGGAGCACTGGTACGGCGTGGTGAAGCCACCGCAGAAGTGACAGCCATAGGCGTTCATACCAAGTTTGGCCGTACGGCAGAACTCGTGCGCACAGCGCACGCTGCGAGTTCGCAGCAGAAAGCTGTGCTGCGCATCGTGCGGAATCTGGCCATTTTCAATGGCGTCGTCATCCTTGTTATCGGAGCTTATGCCTATTTTCATGCGATGCCGTGGAGCGAGATTATCCCGCTATTGCTCACGTCGGTTCTTGCTGCAATACCCGTGGCATTGCCGGCAACATTCACGCTCGCGGCGGCGATTGGAGCGCGATCCTTGGCAAAGCTGGGCGTCCTGCCGACTCGGCTATCGGCTGTGGATGAGGCAGCGACAATTGATGTCTTGTGCTCCGACAAAACGGGAACGCTCACCCAGAATGAACTTTCGGTCACCAGCGTGAAGCCGATGCCCGGGTTTGACGAAGCCCACGTTCTCGGCATGGCAGCCCTCGCAAGTTCTGACGGCGGGGATGACGCTGTGGATGCCGCGATTCGCTCTGCCTCCACCCAAAAGCCGGCCTCGGACCTTCCAAAGCTAATCACGTTTGTGCCATTCGACCCTGCCAAGAAAACTTCAGAAGCAACGGCAACTGATACAAACGGTGGACTGGAGCGCATCGTGAAGGGAGCCTTCACGGCAGTCGCGAGCCTCACTGCCGCATCGTCCACCGCGGCCGGTTTAGCCGATGAACTGGAGAAGCAAGGCTTTAGAGTACTGGCAGTAGCAGCCGGCCCTGCGGCATCTCTGAAGCTTTTGGGACTAATTGCACTCAGTGATCCGCCCCGTAAAGACTCGACCTCTCTCATCTCGGAGCTCAAGACCTTGGGCGTCCGCACGGTCATGGTCACGGGTGACGCTCCCGCTACGGCGGAAATCGTTGCCCACGCGGTGGGATTGGATGGGGCTGTTTGCCCGCCCGGACCGATCCCCGATGGCGTAACGGCGAAGGATTTCGCGGTATTCGCAGGAATCCTTCCCGAAGGAAAGTTTGACCTCGTCAAAGCCTTCCAGAAGAACGGGCATACGGTTGGGATGTGCGGCGATGGCGCCAATGATGCACCAGCGCTCCGTCAGGCGCAGATGGGGATTGCTGTATCGACCGCAACCGATGTCGCCAAATCGGCAGCTGGTATTGTGCTGACAAAGGCTGGACTGGGCGGCATCGTGGCCGCCGTGAAAGAAGGAAGGATCACCTTTCAGCGCATTCTTACCTACACGCTGAACTCCGTCCTCAAGAAAATTGTGCAAGTACTTTTGCTGGCAATTGGCCTGGTTATGACCGGACACGCGGTTTTGACGCCCATGCTGATGGTCATTGTGATGATCACCGGCGACTTCTTGGCCATGGCGTTGACCACCGACAGAGTCAGGCCATCGCCCATGCCGAATTCCTGGCAAGTGGGCAGGATTACGATGGCCGGGGTTGCTCTGGGGGGCTGCTTTTTAGCGTTTTGTATAGCGATCCTAGCGGTCGGCAAGTTCGAAATGCAATTCGGAATCGAAGCTCTGAGAACGCTTTCTGTCGTTGCCATCGTATATGGCAGCCAAGCCACCATTTATGCCCTGCGAGGGCGTCGCCACCTCTGGGGACTGCGCCCGACGGTGTGGCTCGTGGCGTCTTCCGTCGCCGACATTCTTATTATTTCAACCTTGGCGATTCGCGGAATTGCGATGGCACCATTGCCCGCTCCCGTCCTAGCGTGTGAGTTTGGAGCGGCCATCATTTTCGGATTGATCTTAGATGGGGTGAAAATCCCTGTCTTTGCCCGGCTTGGCATCTCGTGACCACGGCGAGCCTTCCGCGAACACTGGCTGGCAACTCATGGCTGATTTCCAAGTTAGATTTGGTCACACCCACGGAAAATGACCCGGGAACGAGAAGGTGAAGGAGCGATCGCTGATGGAATCGGAACCAGGCAACAACGCCAGAAGGTCGACCCAAAAGCGGATTCTGGGGCGTGATCCAGTGGATCTTTCTGTGGGGCACCATCTTCGGCCTGAGCGGAGTGGCGCTGGTGGCGGTTACAAACAAGGCGGTGATCTGGTCGAGTTCGGACTCGTTTTGCGGAACGTTCTGCCACACGATGACCTGGACTTCAGCGGCATATCATCAAGGCCCGCACTTCATCAATGCCTCCGGCGTGCGCGCAAGCTGTGGACAGTGCCATATCCCCTACGACTCCAGCCATGCGACGGCGACGGAGTACGTGAAGCTGCTGCTGTATAAGGCTGACCGCGGCGCAAAGGATTTCTGGAATGAGTCGCGCAAGACCATTGCGACGAAGGAAGAATGGGAAAAACAACGACCGCGATTACGAACAGAATTTGAAAGCTATACGAAAGCACACAATTACATCACCTGTCGCGGTTGTCATTCGCTCGAAGCGTTTGGCGGACCGCGGAGCCGCATGAAAACTCTGATCCACAAAGATCTGATCAAAGCCAACACCTTCGATTGTTTCCAGTGTCACCAGGATATCGGTCATGTGTACGAGCCGCCCGTGGCGAAAGTTGGCGGTTGGTACACGATCGAACAGGCAGCGGCGGGCGAAAAACTTTATCAGACGCAGTGCGCGAACTGCCACGGTGCGAAACTGGAAGGCGGCGCTGGACCTTCTCTGAAGGGCGCAACCTGGCACCTGATGTATGGAGGCGCGAAACTATTGACTGTATGGGGAGAAATTACAGGCCCGATGGCCCAGTATGCGGGCACAACCTACACAACCCAGCAGTCGTTGGATATTGTGTCATACCTGCTGCAACAAAATGGGCTGCCCTCGGGGAACCAACCCCTTGCGGACACGCGAGAATTGTCCGAAGTATTGCCGGCGAAATAAACCTATCACACCTTCGCTTCCGGGGAGTCTGCGACTCCCTCCGGCGGTAAGACATCGGGCATGTCGAGACGTGCGACACCAATCCGGCTGTCAGCCATCCCATAATAAACGTCGAAGCGATTGGGTAAGCCGAGATCGTCGCGGCGGTCTATGCCGGTCGGGAACACGACATGGGCGACAGTCCCGCTGCATTCCTGCGGCAGTGATGGCGTCAACACCGGTTCTACTGAACGATAGCGGATCGTTTGCGGATGCTCTTTCGAGAGGACCATCACGCCTGCCGAATAACGCAGTTGGTATTCTCCGTCGCGGGGCTTTTCCATTTCGCTGACACCGTGGTAAACGATCAGCCAACCGTGCCGAGTCAGGATTGGCGGAGTGCCACCGCCGATCTTGAGACGTTCCCAGGGCGATACTGGGGTCGCTAGTCGATGATGAGACATAAACCGACCGAGACGATTCGAATCGCGGGACTCCAATGACATTGCGCAGTACGAAATCCAGATGCTTTCCCGATCGACATCAACCTTACGAGCCGCGGGATGACGAACGGTTTCCTCTGGACGAGTGCCAGGAAACAGCGGGCGGTGCAGGATAGCGAGTTCCGGGTGCCCGGATGGATTAGGAATCGCAACCGGAAAGAGACTGGCGTCCTTGTCATCCACGTCGCCGCATTCGACGCCATGGTAAGGACCGAAGGTCGCGAGTCCGAGACGTTTCCAGTGGAACAGGTCCCTCGATAAGGCAAGAGCAATTCGCGGGCCTTCAGGCGAAAAAGCCGTGTAGGTCATCATGTAGCTCTGCAGCGGTTCCACGAAGGTGATGCGAGGATCTTCGCAGCCGCCGCCATCGGGCCGACGCTCATAGTCAGCGTCCGGTTCCAGCGCGATGCCAAGCCGCTCGACGCCCACCGGATCGCCAGCTTTATTGAACCGCACTCGCGCAATGCCAATGCGCGAGTAATTCCTCCGCGCAACCAGCCGCGGGAACAGATAAAGCTCACCATCCGGACCACGAGCGGCAGCTGGATTCAGGACCCCTTCGACCTCCTGCGCGTTCCCCGGCTCCGGTTCCATCAACATTCCTAGCCGTTGCAACTTAAGTCCGCTCATCAAATCCTTTTCGACGACTGCCATAGCTTCAGGCTGCCTTACTATCGACTGCTAAACAGGCGATGATGGTTTCGATAACCCGCTTGGTCTCGTTGGGATCATTAACCGGGATGCAATCCACTCCCGCTGTTTCAGCAGGATAGTCATTGCCGCCCACGTACAAGGCGTCGCCGACATAAATCATCTCTTTTATCGAAATACCGAGCAGGTCTCTCAGTTTTCCGATGCCGTAGGCCTTGTCAATGCCGGGCTTGGTAATGTCAACCGATGTCGAGCCCCCAATTCGGACAGAAAACTCTGGAATGAAAGTGTCAAGAATGGCTTTGATCTTCTTCCGCTTGGCGAAATCGGGGTCCCATTTTTCCTTTTCTTCCAAGGGCGCTAGCTGACCTAAAGCAGAAAATGTTATCTGGCTACCCCGGTCCTCAATTTGCTCGCCCCAGAGCTTTTCGATCTTGAAGTCTGCAACTCCGATCGCCTTATGCAGGGAATCGAGGATCTTTTCTCTTTGATCTGTCGTGAAATCTTCCGAATAGATCTTCTTCCAATCTGCTGACTCGTATCGGTAAAACTTTGTGCCGCAGGTAGGAAGGAGAGATAAATTCGCCAGGAGTTTGTCGTGAGGCAGATTCGAAACGAATTGCTTTTCAAACTGCGGCCAACCCCCGCCGGAAATCACCGCCACTTTCACGATCGCGAGAAGTTCATGCAGCAGTCCCGACATTTCTGGGTCAACGGCCGATTTACTGTCGGCAAGTGTGCCGTCGAGATCAAACACAATCAGCTTTTTCACTATGCGTCCACCTTCTAAATTCTTGCGATCTCAATCGGGCATCGCTATTTCCAGCAAGTTCGCTGCACCGCGCGGCCGAAAAACACATTTACCGATCGCGGCAGGTAACAGGAATACGTTGCCTTTTCCGACGGCGTAGGTGGCCCCGCCGTGTTCGACCTGTCCCTCGCCCTCCAGGCATACCAGCACGCGGGGCAAGTCCGCCGCGCCGACGGTAAACGGAGACTGTCCGCACAGGCGCCACAACCAGAAATGTTCACAATGAAATAGCCTCTCGCGTTCCACCGGCGTCGTCGCCTCCACCACGGGCTGTACCAAGTCGACCGGACCTTCCGAAAAATCAATGCAGGCCATCGCCTTATTGACTTGTAGTGCCCGCGGCTTTCCGGTATTCGGATCAATATGGTCCCAGTCATACAGGCGAAACGTCACGTCGCTATTCTGCTGAATCTCGAATACCACGAGGTCGCCGCCCAGAGAGTGAACCGTGCCCGCGCGTAGGAATATGGAGTCGCCAGGCTTCGGAGTTAAACATGCAAGGTGGTCCGCTACCGTTCCGTTCGTGAGCGCGCGCCGGAGATCCGCTTCCTTAGTATCTGGCTTCAGGCCCGCATAGATGCGGCTTTGCATCCCGGCTTCCAGCACAACCCAAGCTTCAGTCTTCGGGGTCTCGCCCGCTGGCAGCAGGTTCGTGTTTGCTCTGGTTGGATGCACCTGGACCGAAAGCATTTCATGTACGTCGAGGAACTTCAGCAACAGTGGAAATCGGCGAAAGCGCCCAGTCAGCTTTCCTAGCATTTGCTTCGGGAATTGTTGCAGCAATTGGCCGATGGTCTGCCCCGTTAGAGGTCCATCCGTGACACGGCTCCGGTGATCGTCGCGATCGCTGAGCAGCCAGGCTTCGCCAATAGGGCCACTGGGCAGGGGTGCGGCGAGGAAACTGGCCAAATGCCGGCCGCCCCAGAGCCGATACTGATAGATCGGTTCGAATCGCAGAGGATACAGGAGGACTTGATCCGATGTCCCTCCTCCTCTTTCGTCGACAGCCAAGCTGACAGTGGTGTCGATCATGACTGATCTGAGAATGTCGGCTCGGCTGGAGGCGGATCAGTTCTGTGAGTCCGTTCATCATGCAACTTGCCGAGGGTATGCTCGATCAATCTGGCTAACTTATCTGCGGCGCCACTGACGGCCAGGTCCACAGTCGCCGCTTCGTCGGTGACCGCGATGGGCTGGCGGCCTTCGAGGCGCGCCTCCATCATGCAACGTTTGTTATTCTCGCGGCTCTTAGGGCCGCTCTCGTCGGTCAAGTGGACTTCCACCCGTGTAATGTGATCGCTCACTCGGCTCAAAGCATTCTCCACCACGCCCCTGATCTGATCGGCTAGCGCCTCGTGACCTTCGATTGTGTGATCTGTATTGACTTGGATTTGCATGCTGATCTCCTGCGCCACTGGTAATTGCGCAGTAGACGCTCTGGTTCTTATTGCACAGTGTCAGTGTTTAATTTAGTGTTCGATTACAAGCCCACGAACTCTGGACGGTAATCCTTCCAAATCCCGGTAGCTGGCGAGATCACACGGACGGGAGCATCTTCAGCGTGCTTCGCGGTCCTCGCCCATTGCCAGGCGTGCTGCATTTCGGAGGATTCGAAGTAGTGCGTCTCTGATTGGAGAACGGCGGCGCCAGCAGTAAAGAGTTCCACAACCTCTTCCCAACGGTGGGCTCCGACGACTGCCATACGAGCGATGTGACTTGTGTGCTTCTGGAGAAATCGCAAATCGTCCCAGCGTGCCTTCCATTCGGCTCCGTGCATTTCCGTCAGGTCCACCAGGATGCCGATCGGGTGCTTTTTGTGCTGAGCAATGAAGAACTCCAGCTGCGGCTCGAATGTCTTGAGTTCCTCGTCCAATAGCTTTCCGACTACCTTAAAGCCGAACGCAACTCCACCAGTTTCCTTCAGTCGTTCAATCACCGACGCACCTCATCATTTCGTTAAAAGCTGTACTTATTCGTGCGCGGCATTGGGATCCACGACAAAACCACCGCCCCCAGCCCCAAAATCCCCACCGTTTCCCGTCAAGTGGAGGCTCAGATGTTGCAGTTACTAGTCGTCGATCCGCTTCACGGCCGAGGAAAACAAATATTCCATCCTTACCCGCATACTTCGCTCCCGCACATTTCCTGCATCGTCACCCCGCTGGGCATACTGGGCAAATTCCGCATTTGTGGTAATGCCTTTGTCTTTCAAGAGTCGGACGATGCCGCCAATCTGGGCGTCAAGTGTTTCGAGATAAGGGAGTATTTCCTCAAATACTTGTTCGGCGGGGAGCATCTTCTCAAACACAGCAGGGTCTACTTTCATCTCATTCTCCAATAAGCCACACCACGTCAAAAAGCTGGTCTGTGGCCCTCTTTGTTTTTTTCGCCCCGCCTTCGCTAAGCCGCGACTGCTTCGGCTGTATGCAGTGTGTAATTTGCCGGACTCGTGCTTGCGATGATTTCCTTCGCCTTGGCTACTTCTGCAGCCGTCCCATGGGCGATCAGCAGAAACTGATCTGTCGTGAGCGCCGTTTGGTACTTCACGATGCTGTCTTTGGGGATGCCTATGCTAAACAGGCCGGCTCCCAAGGCGCCCAACGCCCCAACTTCGACGGCACCTTCCAGCCCTGCCACGATCCACGCCACCAGAGGTCCAGCCACTAAAATCGGGCCGAGACCCGGGATCACGAACATCGCGGATCCGAACAAAAGGGCCCAAAAGCCTCCCCAGAATGCGCCGACCTTGCCCCAATATTTCATGCGGTCGCCGGTGTTGTAGTAGCCGACCACTTGCTCATCTGTGTGATATCCCTTTCCAACGATCGACAATTTGTGCATGTCGACTCCGCCACGCTGAAGTTCCTTCACCGCTCGATCCGCATCCGTATGATTGTGATAAATCGCCACAACTGAGTTTTCTACAGACATTTCAATGTCTCCTCGACGCTAGGCCGTCGTTCTCAGACCATCAAATTAGGTCTCAAACTGACTATGCCAGTGCAGAGGCGGAAAAACTGGTCGGTATTGCTCAGTTTGTGAAGCCCGACCGCCAGACGATCAATTCTGATCAGTTTTGCGAAGGCGAAGGTTTGATACTAGCGTTGATTTGGATGGAATCCGGACCCAATCCGGACCCGGACGATGACGCCACGGTTCTTTGCCCAGACTTCAAGCTCGCGGTGTCCAAGCAAGTCGGGGCACAGTACGGTGTCAACTGATTCCAGGGGCGTAGCGAAAATGCTAAGGATTGGCATACAAAATCTTGGCTCTTGGCAAATCGGTGCCGCGTTCTTTCCCTTGGGCCACGGCTTCGTTCGTCTCCTCACGTTCGTGATTGCACTCGTCGTGCTGCTTTCCGCTTATCCTGCGCGTGCCGACATTCACCAGCACCCTGTCCTTCTCCCGGCCAACGTTGATCCCTCGAAATGCCTCGAGTGCCACAAAAACAAGGCATCAGGGAAGTACGTGCACACTGCCGTGTCGATGGGATGCACCGTTTGCCACACAGTCGCTAACGTTAAGGGCTCCACGTACGTCAGTCTCTCCTCTCCCGCCGACCAACTCTGCGTCACCTGCCACAAACTCTCCACCGACCCCGTCCAGCATCCCCCGTACAAGGAGGGTAACTGCGGCTTCTGCCATTCTCCCCACGCCAGTAATTTTCCGGCGCATCTGTACGCCTCGCCGGAGGACGTCTGTATGGCCTGCCACGTCAGGGGTCTCATGAAGGTGAATCGCAAGACGCGCACGCTCACTCTTTCTTGGGGCGCTACCATCCCATTCAAGGAAATGGACTCATGGTTCTATCTCAACCTCGATAAGACCCACAAACTCAATCACCCCGTCGAAGGACATCCTGTCTCTGGCCCAAACCTTGCCCTCGGCAAGGATGCGACCCCCATCACTTGCCTCAGCTGTCACGAACCTCACCACTCCACCGTTTCCAACCTTATCTTGCCGAAATACAAAACAACTACGTCCCTTTGCGAGTCGTGCCACGTATCTCCTTTTTGAATTTCTGTTTCACAAAGGAGGAGCAAAAGCTTTGTCCCGAACCTCGATAGTGTAAGCAGTGTCAGGGAACAATCTCCGCCGATCCCTGTTCCGTTTATTCTTTGACTGCCACGAGCGCCTTATCCGCATCGTCGAGTGCGAATACTGTAACGTTCGAGCGGATATAGAGGTCATTCGCGAGCTTGAGAAGATCGCGCGCATCCTGGCGGGTCATATTAGCGAAACTGCGTATTTGCCGTTCGCCCCAGAGCAACGTGTCGTAGTCGAAGGCCGGCCGAGGCTACTTCTTTGCCGGCTTCTGCAATGTCCGGCCGGATCGCCGCGAACCCTCGGCCCACGTGATGCCTGCCGAAGGTTTATCTTGGGTCTCGTCGCCAGTATCCCCGCGACTCTCTGGTCTGACTCCGAGCTTGCTGGCCGTCTGCACATCAAGCTGCCCGGTGACCGGCAGATGCTCAGCCTTCTGAAATCCGCGGATGCTGGCCCGCGTCCGCAGACCGAACATGCCATCGATCTTGCCGCGATAATGCCCCTCGTCCTGAAGAGTCTGCTGCATCTCCTTGACATTGTTCCCCGGCACTTCCTCCGGCGCTTTCGAGCCCCGACCGTCATCCGCCACCAGTTCGCTGCTGAGATTGGTTCCCGAATCCAGCGGCAGCGGGTGTGGTCCCGAGGTCCAAGGCGTCATCAATAGGAAGACAATCCCAGAGCAAACGATTTTGCTGGCGAAAAGCATTCCGTGTCCTCGATTTTGTAAACAGGAGGCCGAACGTAGCTCGAATGCAGTGCCCTGAGCCCGCAGTGTCCGGTGCCTTCGTGGGTCATTCTTGGCGTCTCGCTCGAACCAGTTCCAGGAGGTAGGTCAGGCCGTCTGGTTTGGCGGAGACCTGGCCTCCTGAGGCACCAATAGATTCGCCCATTTTCTTTGCGAATACTGTGCTGAATGGCTCAGAAGGTCTTATTTATTCACCGATCAGGCGGTTTGCGAAACGACGTGCAGAGTTCAGCTATTGGTGGGGCGTGATGTCACGGGCAAGCTCACGCTGGGTGACTCGCCAGACCGTCGAATGGCGGTCAGCCGGCTACTCGATGAGCGCTGCATTCTTGGGAGGGTCGGCGCGCCAAACGTACAGAAATTTCTCGTCGCTTGACGTCTCCACCTGGATGTTTTTCTCGCGGGTCACGCGGTTCAAAGCAGAGCGAAGATTCTGCATCTTTTCGCCATTCAGACTGCTCAGCGGAATCTTGACAGCTTGCTGGGCGCTGAGCTTTGAGAGATCGCCCAGAATATCTGTTACCGCCTTCCGATGTTTTCCTTTGCGACCTTGCGGAACATCGGACCGATTCACCGCTGCATAGTGAGTATCGCTTCCATTGCCGTTCCGTGCCATCGCACACACCCCCGTATACGCTATCGTACCGTAAACGTGGAATCGTACCGCAAAAAATCGTACCCTGCAACTAAAAACCTATGCGACACCTGACCAACGCAACAGAGCCCCTCCCCCCGGCGTGCGCTAACCCTAATTTTGTTAACGAGATGCTGCGCCTGAGTTGCACTAAGACCTGCTAAGACTTCACCCGTACGAAGGGAAAGGCGCTACCGTAGTCTTACCTGTGGGCGCAGAAACACTCCGAGAGAGAGTGCCAGGAACTTCACAATCGCCCATCGGACTTCTAAGAACTAAAGATCGCAAACATGGCCCGGCTTGCAGTGGCAAAGAACGAGCGCGAGTTCGTCCCCAGCACCTTCCTCGCAACGATTGGTGAAGGCAGGAAGATAGTTGCGGTTCCCAAGAAGGAAAGGATTTACACACAAGGGGACCGTGCGGATGCTGTCTTCTATGTTCAGAAGGGCAAGGTGCGGCTCACGGTAGTGTCCAAGTCGGGCAAGGAAGCGACGATCGGCATACTGGGTGAGGAGAATTTTTTTGGGGAGGGAGCGCTGGCAGGGCAGTTCTTGCGCATGGGGTCCGCCGCGGCCATGACAGACTGCGAGCTTCTGCGGGTGGACAAAAAAGTGATGATGGGTGTCCTTCACCGCGAACACACGTTTTCCGACATGTTCGTGGCCTATCTGCTGGCACGCAATATCCGCTACGAAGAGGACCTCGTCGACCAACTGTTCAACTCCAGTGAAAAGAGACTCGCCCGAATTCTGCTGCTGCTGGCTCATTTCGGCAAGGAGACTATTCCTGACGCCGTTGTCCCCCAGATCAGTCAGGAAACTCTGGCTGAGATGATCGGCACTACCCGCTCCCGGGTGAGCTTCTTCATGAACCGCTTCAGGAAACTGGGCTTTATTCAATACAACGGCGGTCTGAAGGTCCACAGCTCTCTGCTCAATGTGGTTCTGCACGATTAGTTCCTCTCCGCCAAAGAAAACAGGGTGAGCAATTTTGAACAGCCGTCAGGGGCCATAAGCGTTGACGATATGGATCTGTTTGAGGTGAACCATGCCCCCAACCGCTTATCCGGAACTCTCAGGCGGAGTAGTTCTCTGCATCGACGATAACCAAGACATGCTGGAATGCGAAAGGGCATTCCTCGAAAGCTTTGGTTATACCGTTTTGACCGCTCCAAGCGGTGGCAAGGGACTGGAGTTGGCTTCCATCTTCGCGGTTGACGTTGTCATTCTCGACCACTTCATGCCCGCAAGGAACGGGTACGAGGTTGCCATGGAAATGAAGCGACTGAGGCCGAAAGCGCCCATCATCCTGCTAACAGAAGGACTCGGTGTTCCAGAACGGACGTTGAGCCTGGTAGATGCCCTTGTTCCTAAAGATCGTTTGGCCAGCCAGTTGTTGCCCACAATCGAATACTTGCACGGATGCGGACGAATACCGCCGCCCTCGTATGACGCATAAGGGTGGAAGAGCCGTCCATGAGGATTTCATTTGCGGGTCAACCCTGCTCAGGCAGGACGCAATCTTGACTTCGGCGTGCGGGCTATTTTCGCTTGATTATCCAGCTGAGCAGCGCTCCTGCGGTAAAGCCCACGGCGAACGTAGTTGCAACCGTTAGCGCCGGGTGCCGCTGTATGCGCTGAGTTGTGTCGTTCAGGAATTCTTCCGCAGCATCACCGCCCTGTTTTGCAGCACGCTTCGCCGCTCCGACGCCGTTCCCGATTGCGTCGGCGACCGCGCTAGTGACACGAGAAGCCTGGTGAGCTGATTCGGCGATATTGTCGACCGTTTTATCCATTACTGTTTGTGACATTGCATCCTCCGGGTTTTCCTGCTGCTGTGTCGAATCGACCTAGTTTAGAATCCGACTCTCGTTGCAGAGATGTCGCGTCCGTATTGGTTGGCGAAAAAAGGCCGAACTCAGTGAGAGTCCGGCCTGAGAGACGCTTAACTGACTTAGCGATCTTGCGCGGTCGTGAGGGTCCGAATGGCCGTCGTTCCGCCGCTAACCCATGACCGCGCTTTGACCTTACGGCCTGGAAGCACAGTACGTGTTAACACTGCGGATGACTGTTCTTTTTTATACAGCTCTGGAAATAGAAACTGAGCATACTCTCATCATTCGTGACGAGAGGCTGTGCCGTATGACTCCGACCGAACTAACTGTTGCTTACAAGGTTTTGCTGGTAGATGACGATGATGCCGTTCGCGCCATGATGAACGCGACCCTTGAACGCAAGGGATTTGAAGTAGTCGCAGCCGCCAGCGTGACAGAAGCGCTAAAACACATCGCCTCAGAGAGCTTCGATGTGCTCATCACGGACCTGCACATGCCGAATCCTGGCGACGGCTTTACGGTTGTTACCGCGATGCGCCACTCCCAGCCGAATGCGCTTACGCTGCTGGTCAGCGGCTACCCGGACGTGCAGAGCGCCATGGCGGCGATCCTTTTGGAAGCGGACGAAATCATGGTGAAACCGTTCGAAATTGGGAAACTTGCCGATCTCATCCGCGAAAGGATGCTGAACCGCAAACCTGCTGCCCGGATAGAAAAGGAGCGAGTAGGCACGATACTGCGGCGCTGTATTGCCAGTGTCGTCGAAAACTGGTTGGCGCGGGTAAAACAGAGCAAAGAACTCAACCACGTTCAACTGAGCGACGACGAGCGCACCGGACATCTCCCCAAGCTGGTCGAAGACCTGATTGTCCGCCTGAGCCGACCCAGTGCCACCGCGAAGGATAGTGATGCTGTCTTTTCTGCCGCCGCCATAGCACATGGCAAGCTGCGCTATCTGCAAGGATACACTCCCGCGATGCTGGTGCACGAATCACGAATACTTCAGGTGACCCTCTTTGGAACGTTGCAGAGCAATCTGAGCTTTCTGGATTTCAGCTTGCTCTTGCCCGATGTCATGACGATCGCAGACGAAGTGGACGCACAGTTGACCCAGTCGATGGATAGCTACATGGACGCCATGCGGACGCCTGCGGCAGCGTAGCTACTGCCAGCGCATTCTGAGATCTCCTAGGGAACCTCTGAGCAACCATCAATTTCGAAGGCGACAGGAATTTCAGACCGGCCCCGGCCAGAAATTCCCCTGTATTGCTTCCGACCTTACTGGAACCCGCTATTTACGCGAGGTTCAGAGACACTACGCCCTCGCCACCGCCAGCCGCCTGCGGTGCAGGTACAGGTTCACCAGCGCAAAGTTGACACACAGCCGATGATGGTTCTTCTGAATCCCTCGGTATCTCACCTTCTCGAAGCCGAAGATGCGCTTCAGAATCCGGAACGGATGTTCTACCTTCGCTCTCACTCTAGCCTTCACCCGGTTCTTGGCTTTTTGTAACTCGTCCACAAAGTTCTTGTAGTGCACTCTCCGGCTGGTCATATCTTGTGCTCGCGGAGCCGCCTGCCGGATGGCTTCTCCCTGTCCCTGATACCCGCCGTCGCCCCACACCTTGCGCTCTTCCCCGTGCAGCAGGTCCGGCAGCATGTGCTTGTCCGCTACCGAAGCCGCCGACGTGCACACCGAATGCACATGGCCTTGTTTGGAGTCCACTCCGATGTGCGCCTTCAGCCCGAAGTACCACTGCTTGCCCTTGCGCGTCTGGTGCATCTCGGGATCGCGCTCTCCGCTCCGGTTCTTGGTCGACGAGGGCGCATGAATAATGGTCGCATCCACAATCGTCCCCGTGGTGATGCGGAGGCCCCGCCTCTCCAGATATTGGTTCACCGCGTTTAGCATCGCCCCGCCCAGCTCGTGCTTCTCCAGCAGGTGACGGAACCCGAGGATGGTGCTCTCGTCCGGCACCGGCGCGCGCCCCAGATCGATTCCCACAAAGTGCCGCAGCACCGGCGATTCATACAGCGCATCCTCCGCCCCCGGATCGCTCAGGTTGAACCACTGCTGCACAAAATACACCCGCAACATGATGCTCAAGCCTACAGGTGGCCGCCCGTTCTCTCCCTTCGGATAGTGTGGCTCCACCAACCCCTGTAACTCGGCCCACGGCACCACCTGCTCCATCTCCTCGAGAAACTGCTCCCGCTTCGTCTTCCGTCCGTACTTCTCGAACCCCGTCTGCGTCGCCAGAGTTTGCTGTCGCATCCGCCTTTTCACCTCGCCTTACACCTTACCCGCTCAGCCTGTGGATCGGAGAGTTCTTCAGAGGTTCCCTAGGCCCGCTAAATGATCAATATTGAACAGACTCGTTGGGACGCGTGTTTGTATGTTTTCTTCTATGGCGAGCGAAAGGATCCCCATGTTTACGAGCCAACGCGAAAAGGTGGGCGATCCGCACATTGTTGCTCTGGTGGAATTGGACATGCAGAAAATGCGGGTGCACATCGTCTTTTCGCGTGAGGCGATCAGAGAACGACTGCAGAAACTGGAATATGCCTTAGGGGCCACCACGGGACCTCGGGCCGTGTCGAGGAGCTGAGAATTGTGAATGAGTTGCTTGCGACTGGAGCTGTTTGAAGATTCTGATGGAAGGCAAACGCCGGGGGGAATTATGTTTCACCTGGTCTGGTATGTGCTCATTGGGCTAATCTCGGGGTTTATCGCGAAATCGGTGATGCACGTGCATATGACGATCTTCTGGACGATCGTGCTCGGCATCATTGGATCGATTCTATTCGGCGGGGTTACGCACATGTTTTCGCGCCCCACAAACGAACGTTACCATCCCGCCGGCCTGATTTTTTCCACGCTGGGTGCGATGCTGGTTCTCTTCCTTTGCTACAAGCTGAAGATTCATTTTCCCCAGGTCAACCCGTTCTAGCTGATCGACGCTGGTCAAGGCAACCCTACTGGGGCTTTGGTGTTGCGGCCAAAGCCTGAATCGGTTGAGCTGAGGTCGTTTCGGGTAGCGCACTCGACTGCGTCTGCTTGCTTGGCGGGATCTTGTTCGGCGGAATTTCGGTCCCGGCAGGATAGATGATGATCTGCACCGTGCCCCAGCCGGAATCGGAACTCGTGCCCGCCTGCTTCCCCATCCCGAGAGTTCGAAGCTGACTATCGTCAAATCCGAAGTTCTCGACCAGATACTCACGCACAACCATGGCCCGGGCTTGCGTTAATACCAAGTCCTTCTGGGTGTCGCCTTCCATGCCAGCCGACACCACGATCACGGCAAAGCCAAACTGGTTATCGGCCAGGAACGTGCCGCCAGCGGTCAAAGATTTCTGGTTCTTTAGCTTGGCAGAATCCTGCTTATCGAAAAGCTGCTTCGCTGAGTAGGTAAATTGCTTGGTCGGCGTGCCTTGTGGCAGGCGATCGATCTCGTTTTTTGCCAACGCGGCAGAATCTTCGTAGCCGCGGCTCTTGAAATACCCTCGCAGCAGGAAATTGTGTTTCAAGGCTTCCATGTTCTCCTGGAAGTCGGTGACTCCGGCTTGCGCCTGAGTCATGGTGTCGCGCATGGCGACCGACGTCTGTTCGAGGTTGGTGTAGAGCTGTTTGTCATTCACCAGCGCTCCGGCCGTTCCTTGCCCGCTGTTGATCTTGGCGCTGATTGAGTCTAAATTCGCCGTCAACCGTGTGGCATTTTGTATGGCTTGCTGGCTGCCATCCAGCAGGCTGCTCGTCTTCTGGAACAGATCCGACATCTCCAGCGGAGGCTGGCTGGCGATGATATCCCCATCGCGCACGTCGCCCGATCCAGCCGACCCAAACGAGATCGCCAGAAATTGGTTGCCCAACAAACCCTCCGTTTCAATTGTCGCCACGGAGTCTTGCTTGATGATCTCGTGCGTCGATTTGTCGAGATCCATGATGACCGTGACTTTTTCGCCGGGCTTGTGCGGCAGCACGATGCTGCGGATGGTGCCGCTGTGAACGCCGCCCACCCGCACTTCGCCCCCTGCATCCAGGCCGACGACGTTGTCGAATTGACCTTTCAATTGATAAGTAGAGCTGAAAAGATACTGCTTGCCTCCAATGATGAAGACACCAACGACCAGAATTGCCAGTGTGACAACGATGAAAGCACCCAGACGCGCCGCTCTTGACATGTGTCCCCCTACGAATTCCTTAGAAATTCCCTGACAAACTCGATGTCACTTTTCTGAAGTTCTTCAAAGCTGCCTTCGATCACTACGTTGCCCTCGTTGAGCAGGGCCAAACGATCCGCAATCGTCTTCGCACTGTGCAGATCGTGAGTCACCACGATGGACGCCATGTGATGTTCCTCCTGGAGCTTGAGGACGAGATCATCAATCTCCGCGGCGCTGATCGGATCAAGACCGGCGGTGGGCTCATCGAGCAGCAGAATATCCGGCTCCAAAGCCAGCGCCCGAGCCAACCCGACTCGTTTCTGCTGCCGCCGGAAATGTCGGAAGGCATCTTCGTGAGGTCGCCTTCCATGCCTACTTCCGCCAAAAGTGCCTTGACTCGGTGTTGGCGCTCAGACTTGGAGATGTCTTTCCTATTGTGCTGCAGAGGAAACGCTATGTTTTGCTCGACCGTGAGCGAGTCGTAGAGCGCGGCGTGCTGAAACAGAAAACCGATCTTCTTCCTGACCTCCCCGAGTTTGTCCAGAGTCAGGCCAGCGATGTCTTTCCCGTGAATGCGAATCGATCCTGAGTCAGGTTTCTCCAGCCCGACGATGAGCCTCAGCAGTACGCTCTTGCCCGTGCCGCTGCGCCCCAGAACCGCAAAGGTCTCGCCGCGCTTCACAGTCAGGCTAACCGCATTCAAGACCGTTTGACTTCCAAAGGATTTATGCAGGTCCTCGACGGCGATCACCGATGCACTGCCATCGACCTCGGCCTTGCCTTGTTCAATCGCGGTTTGAGTCGCAACTTGCTCGATTGTGTCCATGCTCATTTCGCCAGCTTCAGATCAATGCTTACGAACAAATGGCTTACGGGAAAAATATAAGGATGAGTTTTACCAGCACGACATCGGCCATGATCACGAACAGTGAGGACAGCACCACCGAGTTCGTGGCCGCGCGGCCGACGCCCGCAGCACCTCCCTGTGTCCGCATTCCCTGAAAACACGCGATCAGCCCGATAATCAGGCCGAACACCGCTGTCTTGAACGTCGGGGGCAGCAGGTCGTTAAAACTGGCGCCGCTAAAACCGGTACTGATGAACTGATGAAGCGAGAGTGGCTCAACCAGAGCCTGTGCCACCCAGCCCATGAGCAAGCCGCAAGCGTCGCCAGCCAGCGTGAGCAGCGGCAGCATCAGGATGCAAGCTACGATGCGCGTCGCCGCCAGCAGCCGATATGGATTTACCGCCGATACCTCGATCGCATCGATCTGCTCGGTGACTTTCATCGACGCCAACTCCGCGCCAATGCCCGCGCCCACTCGCCCGCTCACCACCAGCCCAGTAATGATCGGACCGGTCTCGTGAATGACCGAGAACACGATGGCGGCGGGAAGCAGCGACTTTGCCCCGAACCGAGTCAGGCTGTAACGAGCTTCTAAAGACAGCACAACGCCGGTGGCCGCTCCAGCCAAGGCAACCAGCGGCAGGGATTTTGATCCGATTTCGTCGAGCTGTCGAAACAGCTCGCGGAATTCAAACGGCGGCGTCACCGCCGCCCGCACAACGCGCCAGGAAAATATCCCCAGATCGCCGAACCATTCGAAAAACTCGATGACGAATCCCTTGGAGGGATCCGCCGATGACACAGGTAAGACCCTTTGTTCTAGACTTCGCCCTGGACTTGGAGAGCGAATGACTCCTGCCGCCGCTAAGCTGTTGTCGGTCACGGAGTCGGACTCGGAGGCACCGCCAACAGCAAGATCATGATTCGGCGGAGGCTCATTTGAAATTCTCCTGGGAAACTTCCAACCTCAACCGCGGCCACGGTTCTCATACCGTTAGAGGACACGTTGCATGGTCACACTGGCAAGCGATCTCGACTTCACTGGATCCCGCTTCCTTACAGGGTTGACCGCAGTATTCGTCGCCAGGTTGCGCCATGCACTTGCACGGAAGGTGTGCACACTTAGTCTGCTCATTGGTCGTGATCATGATTTCTCCGTGTCAAAAATGTCAGTCTCGTAAAACTATTTGTGATCACCGTTGGGCCGGTCAAGCCGAGCGCTTCAGAAATCGATCTGCGTGACTTACAAGAATCGCAGCCGGAAGCCGAAGAGTGCGGATTTCGGGATTACTTCCGCTGGTCGCGTGGACTGCGATGCAACCGCCTTCGTCAAAAGGATCGGAAACAATCTCAAAGCGCTGGCCATAGATTTTTATGTGCCTCGACGCTGTGAAACCGAGATCCCTAATTTTTGCGCAGCTATCGGAGCAAGTCATTGTGTTCAGCCGTTCTCCCGGCCGTTTGTGGCAGGAAGGTTGTTTTGCCGGCCAGGTTGATCGTCTATTCGCCGACAGCTTTTTCGACGCGGCCGATCAGGTTCTGAACCTTGCCGGCCTTCTTCTCCGCATTGCCTGAGACTTCCAGTTCGGGATCGTTCGTCGCCCTCCCGACCTCTTCTTTGATCTTGCCTTTTACTTCGTGGACCTTACCCTCGGTGCGGTCCTGTGTGCTTGGTTTCATCATTTGCCCCTTTCTTCAGTTCAATGGCTATGCGACTTGTTTTCTTTCCGCAACTGTCGGCACCTGCACCAGTTCCTCAAACAGGGAGCGGTAGTGAATCATCGCTGTTCTGAGTTCTTCGGTAGTTGCTCCTTCTTTTCCCGCACGGATCGCAATCTGGTGGGCCGACCGGTAGTTCTCCACGACACGCGGATGGTCGACAGAAATGTCGGCGGCGCGTTGATCGAAATCGGCTACGGGATAGCCCCGAACCTTCATTACAGAAGAAACCAGGTCGTCCGCCTCCACGATGGCCCCCTTCGGGGAATCGACAAAGCGCGACTGCACGGCCTGCCACTGCTTGGAATACCGCTCATGTTCCAAAGCATCAAGATCGCGAATGTTGAGCATTTCAACTCGCTTCTCGCGATCCACTAATTTTGCTTCTGCTTTCGAACCATGCGCCAGCACGGCTCGGTCGTACTCGGGGCCAAACTTCTGCCGCAAGTCCGCCGTCGTTCCTCTGCGTTTTCGCACGTACAGCCAGAAAACTACTGCGATGATCACAACCACTCCAGCGGCGAGAGCGATCCACCTCGGATCCGTCCAATCAAAGTTCATCGTATCCTCCACAAAACCAAGTTTGTTCACGACGATTGCCGTGTCGTGGAAACCTAATTGAGTCGCCAGTGTGCATCATCCGACTCTGGGATACTGAGCACAATTGATCGCCCTGCGAGTAAACGTTGTGGCGTCGAGCGGGAAAGTTTATGGGAGTACGGTCGATAACGGTCATCACAGTTCGAAGCGGGAGCATATTCCAAGCAAAGTGAGCGATTCTGCACAGCACTGTTGGAGCAAATGAGCGAGTCTGGGTTTCTCCCCGATTCAAATTAGATCCGGGTTAGAAGGAAGATTATGAAAACGACTAAGTTGCTCCTTACCCTGCTCACGCTGCTCGTACTGGGAAGTGCGCTCGGCTGTTCCAGAGTGTCCGCGAAGTCCGCTGATGTGTCGGACAGCATTCGCAAGTCGCTTGATCAGGCAGGTCTCAAAGACGTCTCCATCAGTCAGGATCGGGATAAGGGCATCGTGACCTTAGGCGGGCAAGTTGCCAGTGAAAGCGACAAGGACCGGGCGGAATCCATGGCAAAGTCCTTTTCTGGCGCACAGGTCGTCGCGAATCAGATTGCAGTGATTCCGGTGGGCGGAGAAAAGGCAGCCAAAGCTGTGAACTCCGACTTGGACGAAGGCATCGAGAACAATCTGGACGCCGCATTGATCCAGAACAAGATGCACGATAACGTGAAATACGAAGTGAAGAGCGGAGTAGTCACGCTGACCGGAGAAGTGAGCTCAGAAGACATGCGCTCGCGCGCAGCGAGCGTAGCGGTCGCAGTGCCGAACGTTCAGCAAGTTGTAAACGATCTTCAGGTCAAGAATCAGAAAGCCAGTTCATCGCAATAGCGGCTGCGGCGTTGATCGATGTTTGAGGACAGCGGGCGCCTGGCTTAGCAGCACAAACCAGCGGGCGAACTGTTGGGCGCACGTTGTCACAGTGAACTTGAAAAGGGAGATGCCATGTCTTTTGGAATTTACGCGGTTGGGTTCGCAATCATGATCTGCGGACTGATCTACGGAGCGCACTTGATGCACATGCCCACGCACTGGATCGTCGTGGGCGCAATCATACTTTTAGGCGTGGGGATTCTCTCGGGCGTGAAGGCGACGCGCCAGAAAGATTCATCCGAATAACGGCATTGTGCTTTATCGTGGAGAGTTGCATGCCGGGACTCTTTAGGTGCTATGATGAACCTGAGGTGGTTACCACCTTCTCCTCTTTCAGGTTCCCTGAGCTAAGTCAGCCCATCTGAAGTTCTCTCTCCTTAGGCTCTCAGGAAAGGTGCGCACCATGCCCTTGAATGCGATCCTGCAAGAAGCACAGCAACTGCACGGCGTAAGTGATCGTCTCGACTTGCTCTCGGAGCATCACCCCCTTGTCTCCGAGGTACTCATCACCATTTCGGGAAGCGTCCGTAACACGGCTACATTGTTGCAGGTGTTGGTTGCAACGAGAGTCGCGCCGCTCTCCGAATCAGATCCAGCAAGTGCCTGACCTGATCAACGTTGCACTTTCTGAAATCGCAAGCAGTGCCTGCCGGTGAGGCGCGGCTGGCACTACTTCGTAAACCTTCCCCGCAGCTACACTCCGATCAATATTGACCAGTAATCGGTTCGCCAATCCTCGATACTGGCCCTCGAACAACTTTCCACGGTTCTGAAAAAACAAGCCGGACTTTCCGGCTGTAGATCTCTTGTGAAGCCGACAACATAAAGAGCTCTTGTTGCACAACCACCACCGGGCGAGTTTGTCGGAGAAAACTATCAGGAGAGATTATGAAACTGCTTAAAGGGCTAGGAATCGCACTGAGCCTCGCTGTTCTCTGTTTACTCGTCGTACCCACCGCAAAGGCGGATGACTGGAACCGGAAGACCGTTATCACCTTCAGCGGTCCCTTCGAAGTTCCGGGCGTGGGCCAGCATAACTTCCCGGCCGGCACCTATGTCTTCAAGATTCTCGACTCACAATCCGACCGTCACATCGTCCAGATTTTCAATCAAGACGAAACCCAAGTACTGACGACAATACTCGCAATTCCAAATTACCGCTTGAAGCCGACTGAAAGAACGGTAATGACGTTTCGCGAGCGACCCGCCGGAGAGCCTGAAGCTTTGCGAGCATGGTTCTACCCCGGGCGCGCATGGGGTGAGGAATTTGTATACGAAAAGCCGAGAGCCATCGAGTTGGCGAAGGAAATGAATACGCCCGTGCTCGCGACCCCTGTCGAACTCGCAACCGCTCCGATCGAGACACTAAACACCGCACCAATCGAGGCCGTTGCCCCAACCGGGGAGCCAGTCGAATTGGCTCAGGTGGTTGAAGCACCTCCTGCGGCTGCTCCTGAACCCGCGGCTGCTCCTGAACCAACGACAGTGGCTGCCGCCGATCCTCTGCCTGCCACCGCCAGCCCGCTGCCCCTGATTGGACTGTGTGGGCTGCTGATGATTAGCGCCGGGTTTGCGCTTTCGGCCTTCTCGAAGCGAGGCGTTTGAACAAAAGCAGCGGATGGATCTCATTGGAAGACCCACCCGTGTCCGTTGACCGGATGCCGGAAGGCGCAAGTATTGCGCCTTTCCGGTTATTCGGGGCATGACGTCAGATGAGATGAAAGAAACAAGGATGCCCGAGCGTTACTTATCCGCGCTGACACCAAAAGCTAAACTGAGGCGGCAGGACACGGCACATTTCTCCCCCTGCCTGGTCGCTTTTCTCGTATTGATTACACTTCCCGTTGCGCTACCGAGTTGGGCTTTGGCGCAAGAACTTGCCCCTAAGCCAAGCGGCTCGGGCGATGAATACACCATTAAAGTGACCGTCAATATGGTTGTCTTGGGAGCAACCGCCCACGACCATAAGAACATTCCGGTCTCGGGACTCGATAAAGACAATTTCCAAGTTTACGAGGATGGAGTACTTCAGCCGATCAAGTATTTCAGCCACGAAGATATCCCGGTCACCGTCGGCCTGGTGGTCGATAACAGTGGAAGCATGAAACCGAAGCGCCAAGACGTTAGCGCCGCTGCGCTGGCATTTGCTCGCTCCAGCAACCCACAAGATCAAGTGTTCGTAGTCAATTTTAATGAAAAGGTTTCTTTCGGTCTTCCGGACAAAACTGCGTTCACAGACCAGATTGCTCAATTGCAAATTGCTCTGTCCAGAGTCGCGGCCGATGGCGAAACAGCACTGTACGATGCGGTGGCCGTCGCTCTCGAACACTTGAAGAAGGGGGATCGGGACAAGAAGGTGCTAATCGTAGTTAGCGATGGCGGCGACAATGCCAGCAAACATAAGCTGTCCGAGATCATGGCTCTGGCCGGGCAGCCGGGCGTAATCATCTACACCATTGGCATTTTTGATGACCAAGACGCCGATCGCAATCCCGGCGTGCTCAAGCGCCTTGCGAAGCAAACCGGCGGCGAGTCGTTCCTGCCGGAATCACTAGCCGACGTGACACCCACCTGTGAACGCATTGCTCGCGACATCCGGAACCAGTACACCATCGCCTACGTCCCCACGAACAGAAGGCGCGACGGAAGGTATCGAGTCATTCAAGTGAAAGCCAGCGCTCCGGGCTATGGACGTTTGTCGGTTCGCACCCGAACCGGTTACTTCGCACCCTCAGCGCCGGCGGCAACAGTCACTGACAATGAAACTCACGACTGAACAGGGGATCGTCCCGACGCACATGCAAAGGCTTCTTCGTTGGAGTCAGCGGCTCCTTTTCATTACCGGCATTCTCGCGCTGGGTTACGTAGGTTTCACCCTGCTCGATGCTAAACTCTATCAGGCATCTGCAAAACGGTCCCTCGAAAGCCAGATTCAGTTAGAAAAACAAACGCACGAACTCCAGCCTAAACCGACGATTAGACCAGGCGACGTTCTGGGGCGTCTGGATATCCCGAGGCTGGGAATTTCCGTCGCAGTTTTACAAGGGACCAGTTCGCGAATATTGCGGCTGGGTGCGGGACATATCGAACGCACTCCGCTTCCAGGGGAGAACGGGAACATCGGAATCGCCGGGCACCGCGACACCTTCTTCCGCGGATTAAAAGACATCCGCAAAAATGACGAGATTCAGCTGCAGACGGCAACTGGGCTACTTCGCTACGACGTAGAGTGGGCGAAGGTCGTCGAGCCCGGCGACACCACAGTTCTGGGGCCTTCGGCAACCGAAAACATGCTCACGCTTGTGACCTGCTACCCATTTTATTTTGTTGGTCCAGCGCCGAGGCGGTTTGTCGTGCGAGCGCACCGGCATTAACCGGCAGCCCATCAGGAGTTAGTGCAGAGAGGGCAAAGCCTCTCATATGTTCGCTCAGGCCCGCAGCGGAGCACCAGTTAAGGACGCGCGTTTTATGCGCGCCGCGTCAGCGGTCGTGATGCTTGACGGCTGCGGGAGTGAAGGGTAGGGTTCGACTTAAGGCTTTCGGGCTGCGATATCAACTCGGATCACCTTCAAGTAGTTGCTGGCCGATTCGAGAGCTTGCTCGGCATCATGTTGAGAAACAAATCCGGTGTCATCGTAAAGGGCCATATTGCGTTTCCGGCGCAGACGATCAAGCACAATCAGCAGACCCGCATGTTTCTTGTCGACGCGCGACCGCACGAAATCGATGATCGCGATATGGTGGCCAGGCTGGCTTCTCGCACGGAATCCATGGCTGAACATGAACCCGAGGGAAGCTTTCAGCATTGCTTCGTAAGCTTGTTGAAGACAAGCTTCTTCATCAAAAGCGAGAATTTTGTGAGCCGAGGCGAGCTTCTTGTCCGCGCTCGTAAGAAAGCGTTCAATCTGCGCCCAGTCAACGGTGTGCGGTTTTAGTTTCTTCATCTGAAGCTACGAGCGGGATACGCTTATTGTGCCAGATGCTTTCCAGAAACGCATCCTTCCGAGCGCGGCGCGACCCAAATTCCTTCTGCGTCAGAACGGTGTAGTTCAATTCGCGCCCAAGTCGCCGCTCAAGAGTTCGCATGACCTGCGATAAGACCTCCTCGCGAGGGGCACCAATTACGAGCACGTCAATATCGCTGGCGGCATCCTGCTGATTGCTTGCAAACGAGCCGTACAGATAAGCCTCTTCTATTCCGTCAATTTTCTTGAGGAATTGCGCAATCATGGGAGCCGCACCAATAGTTTTCGCAACGATCTTGCGCACTTCATCAAAAAGCGGGTACTCCCGGTTCAGTTGAAAATATTTTTGGCGGCCAATCACTTCCGACCGAAATAGACCGTCGTGCTCCAGGCGTGCCAGCTCTTTCGACAGGTTAGACGGATCGATGCTCAGCCGCTCCGCCAAGCCCCGCAGATGGTGGCGGGCCGTCGGGTTTGTGAAATAATAAGCCAGCAGTTGCTGGCGCGCCTTGGAGCGAAGTTCAATCATGTGGTAGAACTATACCACAAGTGTGGTAACAAATGACAACGGTAAGATGGGGAGCTTGCTCCACAATCGAGGTGAAACCGTCGGTTCCGCTGTTTTTGAGCCCACGATTTCAACCCACGAGCATAACGTCACTAGCGACTCCTCAAGGACTTAGGCGGCCACCCAGAGTCATGTAAGTCTTTCAAACTACAAAATAAGCAAGCCCTGAAAAAGCTGCACGCAAAACGTTGCGAAGGGACACCCGCCGGAGTGTGGTTCCCGGTGGTCCAATAGCGTGCTCTGGAGTTTTTCCAAATGACCCTGTGTCGTTCTTGGCTTCAAGTCGTTGAGATGTAATGTTGTCGCTTATGTTGGCCCATAATCGCCAAGGGCGGTGGCTTCACTCCGGATCGCAATTTGGGTCTGATCTGGGTCCGATAAGCCGGCCAAAGAGTTCCCTTGAGTTCCCTTGAGTTCCCTTAGAGGATTAAGAACGGGCTGTCAGTACCGTTGATTTCCAATAAGTTACGTCGGCCAGCGACTCTGTCACGGCAGAGGCCGCGGGTTCGAGTCCCGTCGTCCCCGCCATTCATTCTCAAGCAGTTAAGGGTGATTGGCATTCAAACTCCCAACCCACAACTCAACCCACATCAATTTACTGCTCCACTCATCCCCACGGCAGAGAGGAACTTTCCCTGCGCCGCCCGTGTTTCGTCACTATCTTCCTGCGTGTAAAGATCAAGCGTCGTTTGAATCTTGCTGTGACGCAGGATGCCCTGCACGGTCTTGGGTTCGACTTTCGCCTTGTTCACCAGCCAGTTGCTGAGTGAGTGGCGAAGATTATGAAGCCCGAACCGTTGACCGTCCTTGATCTGAACACCCACAGACGTAGCTGCGGGACGCAGGTAGTCGGCGACGAAACTGGAAGCGTAGAGCGGCTTTTTCCCTTTCGCCCTCATTGACGGAAACACGAAGTCCGTGTCCTTCGCATGTGGCGTTTCGTGGTGCCACTGGCGAAGGTGCCCGGCAAGTACCGGATGCATCGGGACGTAACCGTCCGAACTTTCCGTTTTCGTTTCTCCGTCTTCACCCTTCGCCCAGCGCTTGGAGATCCTTATTCTCCCTTCATCCCACAACAGGTCGGCCCAGCGCAAGGAGATGATTTCGGATGCGCGTAGAGCCGTTGCCGCACAGGTGAGCACCAGTGCGAAATGAAGGGGGGAGGGGAGGGATCTCAAAATTCCAAGCGTCTGCGCCGGAGTGATGACGATGGCCCGATAGCTGGACTTTGAGCGCGTCTCCACATGTACGAGAGGATTCTTTGCGACGAGCTCGTGCCTGAGTCCAATTTTGTAGATGCGGAGCATGATGCCCCGTATCTTCGATATCGTCGTCCAGGCAAGTCCATTGGCTTCGTTGAGCGACTTGAGCCACTTCTGAATCTCCAGCGGCTTGATGTCCTCCGCGATCTGCTCGCCGAAACGCTCGACGAGGTAATCGCGGACGTAATGCTCAACGATGGGGATAGTGTTTACCGACTTCGGGCGTATAGCGTCCACGCCGAAGTCGGCCTTCAGGTAATGCTCCGCAAGAAAGCAGAACTGAACGCGGCCGGGGGCGGGGGCATCATTGACCCTGACTCCAAGGCCCAATCGGTCCACTTCGAGCCAGGCATCCTTATCCTTCGGAAATTTCACAACAAGTCCGACGGGCAGGGTGTGCTCGACTCTTCTTCCTTCCGCGCTTGTGACCCGGAACCTCAGCACCCAGGTCTCTCCTTCCTTGCGGCATACTTTCTTCAAACATCCTCGCTGATAAGCCATAGCTCCTCTTTTCAGCGGGGACTGCCGGATGCAGGATCGCACAGTTTGCGCATTTTTGGATCACCCTTTTCCTGTTATTTCTGCGACAATTTCGGCCCCGCAGAAAGCTCCACACTTTGCAATTCGCATTTAAGACTGGGGACAGGTCGCTATCGCTCCCATCGGTGGCCTTTATCCTTCGCTGCAGGCCTGCTATCTTTTCCCGTCAGTTCACGAGGATTCCTGATTTCGTTCTGACCCCTGCCTGGCGCAGCTTTCTTCTCGCGCACGCGCCCTTCCCGCCAATCTTGTATCCCGTAGGCGGCCCTTTCGGCAGCTCCAGGCGTAGAGCGGGCATTGCTCCAACTCACGCTTCCATCGCCACCTCGGTACGACACTTCCAGTCCGCCGTGAAACCCCTCGACGCTCCGCCCCACTTGAACTCTGAATTCGTGAAGCCCATCATCAGTCGTCCATTCGCCTGCGCTCACAGGCCGAATGGGATTGCCTTTCTTCGTGAAATACCGATCCTCAATCGGAGGGTCATCCGGCTGTGGCTCACGCCCTCCTTTGCGCCCTCGCTTCATCCAATCCAGAAAACCCATATCACCGCTCCACAGCGCGTCCGCCCGCATGCGATCGGACACTCTTGCCATTGTGTGGATCGGTATTTTTACTTTTTATCGCGGCCGAAAGCTCCGAAAGAAGAAAAACCCATGTGTTCCGGCAGCCGGTGCCGGTGCCAAGGGGATAGGCGCCGGCAATTCCCCTGCGGGCAAGCGCCAGCAGGAAGCGGCGGCTGATGCCGATAAAATCCGCCGCCTTGTCGGCAGAAATGAACGGCTCCGGCGTCATCGAACGATTTTCCTCGTTCGTGTTCATCGCGTCTCCTCTTTGCTTAATCGCTTGTGAGCGCCATTCGGGGGATGACGAAAGATCTCCCGTCACCCCCGACTCATGCGTCGTTATTTCACGGCGCGCAGGGTCACTCCGAGGCGGAGGGGAGGGTTTCCTGCGTAAACCAGCAGCCACGCCGGAGGATCAAACAGCGCCGGGTGCGTAGTGGCATTCCCTACGGCTTCAGGTACAAGGACCTCGACGCGGATTTTAGACGCGCCATCCGGCAGGTATCGCAGATAGAACCCGCCCGGCATCAATACCCACTTGCCGCGCTCATAGCCAAGCCCCGCCGGCATGGGCGGAAGACTTGAGCGAACGGGTCCCGGATTTAAGACCGTTGCCACGCCTTCCGCCGCGCCCGCCGCTCCACTTGCAACCGGGCTTTTGCTCACCCGTTTATTGATAAACCCGATGATGCTCTGTTTTGCCTTCTCAGCCTGTACCGGCCCTTGCAGCGACCTTGCCAAATCCGCAGACAGGAGCCTGACCGCCGCCTGCTGTAGATTTTGGGGCATCTTTTCCAAATCCGTCCCCGCTACAACCTGCCACAAGAGCGATTGAATATCCGCTTGCGAAACGTCCGGATGTAGCTCTGCGTTTTTCAGGATCGACGCCACCACCTCGCCGCGCTTGCCGCGAATAGGCGCGGGCACCCAACCTGCGAGCGTACGGTTGCCGCCGCCGTCGTTTGCATCCAGCGAGAAGCACTGCAAATATGCTTCGTACATCCCGGTCTTGAGAATGAACGCGCCATCGTCCACGCGCTGAAGTTTGAGCAGCGGACTGAAAAGTTTCAAATCAGGATCAACCGAACCCGGCAGCGTATCAGCGCCCGTAATGCTGTCGGCGAGTCCGCTCGATAACATCGGCTCGCCTTTGCCGGCAGACAAGGCGCCAGCAGGGATTCCCGCGTTAGCATTCCCTCCTGTAGCGGCCGCCACAGTGCAGGCCTGAAGCGCAAAGCCGGTCTTTCCTTGGCACTGTGCTGATGCTGGCGGGGCAAAACATAGGCTTGCCGAAGCCAGCACAAAAATCCTGACGCTGTTTTTTTCAATCCACCGATTATGTTTTTCTATCCACATGACATGCCTCCTTTGGATTTTCTTTCTTACAGCCCGCGAACCCGGTGCATGATGACTTCGCCCGCAGGACATACAGACTTCGGGTTTTCTTTCCAGTCAGAGAGTCCCTCTTTCCACTTCGCACCCATCTGCTCTGCGAAAGGGGACAGCGAAAAACTGATAACGTTACAGCCAACTGAATCAGCTCCGTAGGCGGTATCCTGATGCAGCTCAATTGATCCGTTCTCAATTACCCCACTCAAAACGGCCGACACCGGAGTTGCATCAAGGATTGCTTTATTTGCGTTTTGCGCATTGGTACGCTGGCCAGGCCGGAACCTCTGCACGTTCGCGCAGCTCATCGTCGAGTAGCCCGTAAAACCGGGCTTTTCCGTGCCGGGCTTTAATTCCAGACGAATTTCGCAAATTCCCACGCCGTTTACGGGAAGCGACCCCGACCATACGGCCCCCGCAAGTTTTGAAAGTTGCTCGGCCCGAACTTCTTCAGGTGAAGGAGGCAAAGCCGCCACTGGAGCCGGAGGCGGCGGGGCTGATGAAACACGAACGGGGGCAGCTATGGGTGAAGGCTTTTCATGCGCAGCACGATAAGCCGCGCTCCGCTCCCGGACGGAGCTTACGATACTGGGCGCGTAGTGGATGATGCCGAGTACTACGCCGGCGATCATCAGGGCTTTCTTTTGCTTGTCAGTCAGTTGCATGGGTGTCAGTCTCCTTGTGCGAATTCACTGTTATTGATTTCGGGCGAGAGCGCGTGCGCGATGTGCACGGCTGCCGCCCGGCGTATCTGCGGGTCGAGGTCTTTGGGGAAGCTTGCAAGGTGCATGGTTGCGAGATCCTCGGGCGTGGCCTTGTTCTCGACAAGCCGCACCATCGCCGGAGCGGCGATGCGCATGTCGATGATTTTTCGCAGGAACTGCCAGGACCGAAACCAGCTCACGAAGTTCTTGCATGCGAGCGCGAGGGCCGCGCAGTGCAGGTATCCGCCAAGGCCGCCGTCCACGATGAAAAGGTCTTCAAGCACGGTGGAAAGAAGAAAAACAAAGCACGGCTCAATGATGATTCGCAAAAACCAGAAGGACTGGCTTTTGGGGAGCAGAGAAAAGAAGGGCAGGGGCGGGCCTTCATACTGTGAGTGCTGTTCCCGCTCCATGTGCAGCATGCGCCCCCAGAGCCTGAAGCCGTGGACGGCGCAAAGCAGGAAATACAGCCGGGACATGGCTACAAAATCAAAAAGGCCTTCCTGCGGCGAGTAGTGGCTGCCGGGAAACATCCGCATGAACCCGGTCCACAGGCTCAAGACCGGGGGAAGCAGGAGCATCATCAGGCCGGAGCAGAAGGTGACCGGCACCGGAAAGTACCGCGTGCCATACCGGGGCCGGATGATCATCTCGACCGGCATCGCCACGATGGAGCAGAGGGTCTCCACGATGTTGATGGAGCTGTTCTGCAGGTGCTCCATGTTGAGTGCGCCGGAATCTGCATCGCTTTCAAACATTTCGAGGCTCCTATTTGCGTGAGAAATACACCGACAGGTAATTCGTCCCTTCCGGGTGTTCCTTCGTTTTGCTCGCGCTAAAGACCTTTCCCGATTGATAGACCAGGGCCTGCGCGAGTGGATTGGAAGAATCGGGCTTAACGAGGCGCGTAAAGACGATGGGTTCACGGACGTAGACCAGCTGGAGCGACCCGCCAACGCTCGTGTGCGAATGATCCTGGTCGGTCGTGCCGGCGTTGTAGTTTTCGAGGTACTTGTATTCCTTGCCGATCTGGTCGGAGGCGTAGGTGCAGGTTTCTATGTCGTTTTGCTGATGGAATATCTTGATTCCGAGATTGCCGAGAAAACTCTTGGTCTTCGAGCCGGGCTGGTTTTCTCCAAGCTCCTCACTCAGGTTGAGGATGTTCTGGGTGAGGCAGACGACTGCGACTCTTGAGCCCCGGCAGGTTTGCTGGAAGAAGTTATCCCTCCGAGTCACGAAATACTGCATTTCGTCCTGAAAAAGGAAGAGGGGATTTGGCGATTCGGAAAGTTTTCGCCGGAGCCAGGCGCGCTGGAAAATCAGCTTGAGAATGACGTTAATGGTCCGGCCGGTCTCATGGCCGTATTCCAGCATTGGAAAATCGCAGATCACGATCTTGCCTTGATGCGTCGTCATCTCGGGCGTGAAGCTGCATTTGCCGCTGCAAAAGAGGCGGTTGAAGGGATTGAACAGGAACTTGTCCGCCATTCCGCTCCAGGTCATTTCCAGCGAGCTGCGCGGGCGTTCATCGAAGGCCGGCCATTTCTTGAAGATGTATTGCGCGGCGAAATCAAGATCGCTCCACTGATCGGGCGTAATGGAGTCCTGGCGCGCGCGCACCTGGTTAATGAGCTGCGCGCAGTAGGAGTCCTTTTGCCAGGCTTCTTCTTCGTGCTGGTCGGGCCGCGTCGGCAGGGATTTAATGACGCGATCGATATTCGCAATCGAGATGCGCTCGCAGGCGAGATCGAGCAGCTTGATGACGTTGCGCATCAGCTGCTCGTTCCCGCGCTCCCAGAACGGATCGTGGCCCTGGCCCACTTCTTTCCTGCCTATGGAAACCAGCGTCGAGAAAAAATCAATGACGCTTTCAAGATCTCCTGCGCCTCTTCCTGGGCGCGTCCACTCGTAGTACAGAGGATCAAAGCAAAGGCCGCTCTCGGCGTTAAAGACGATGAGATCCTTCTCCCGCCCGCAATCTTTCGCATAGCGAATCCAGTTCTGTGTTTCTTCCGCCTTCGCCGTGCACACCAGGCCTCCCATGTTCGGGACTTTGAGCAGACCGTACGCGAGCTGCCGGCCGCTGCAGCTGCTTTTCCCAGCGCCCGGCGCGCCCGTGATTAGCGTCCCTTCGCAAAGCGCTCTTAAGTCCAGATGATCCAGTTCCGAGAGCGCCAGGATCGGCGTGTCGAGAATGTCAGTCATGGCTTTCATCGTTCGGTTTCCCCTTTTTCGAAATTGATTCGGAGCGGCGAACTTTCGCGCGCCGCCCCGATGCGCGTCAGTGCTGCGCGGTGGCCGGAGCCGCTGGAACTCGCGGAGTCGGCGCTTTTAAGCTTGCTGGTGCTGCCAGGGCTACGAGGTCTGCGAGGAATTTTGTCGTCGTCATGGCGCAAGAATGCCCGGTTTCGGTCTCGTTCTACAGTCAAACGATGTCAAACGGGTGGGACATCGATCATTCCTGATTGACTGTCAGCGGCGCGGTCGCTACGGTCCATCTCGTTTCTGAAGATCATGAGGAGACGTAGATGCCGGGTGCGAAACAAGATGGCGAGGAGGACTACCTATCGGTGCGGGACATCCGCCAGTGGGCGGAGCGCGAGATCAGAGAAGCCACAAAGGCCCTTGAATTACGCACAAAGGAATTGACAGATTTGGTGCGGGCTTACTCCGCGGGAGAGATAACACCGCAGAAGGCTAACGAACTGCATTCGCGCTATTACAGAAGGTGGGGAGAAGCTCTGCCTGGAGTCGTGGCCCCAGAGGCGCTTACGGATGAGCAGATACTAGGCACAATTGATCGAGCAGTGGATTCCGCTCATGGATCGCGCCCGCGATTCGCCGAGCGCTTGCGAGGCAAGAGCGGAACTCCACAATCGGAACTGCCGTAAATTCCGCCGTTACCATGACGGTAAATTCATACGCCCAATAAGACGCGTGAATTGCGCATCCTCGCGAAGCGGGTCTAGGAGCGGCCACAAATGCATCCAGACCATGAGCGGGTGGTCTCTCTCCAGGTCCTGGCCCAACAGGTCTATCGCTTTTTGTTTGTCACCCATTGCCATACAGCCAATCGCGACGTGAAACGGCGATACGCGAGGTTCCGCTAACGGCTGAAAATAGCTGTCGTTCGCCGACGATTCCAATAAGGTCAGTTTCTTTTTTACCCAGTCTTCGAGCGTTTGCTTCACTGACGAAGAGTCGGCATCATCCTCGGATAGTTGTGTAAGGATTTCAAGAACGCACAGCCCCATATATACGACCGTTCCATCTGCAAGGACTTGTGGGACTGACATGCCGAGCAACGGGGCAGCCTTCTTTTGCCTGGCCTGAGATACGCAGGACCACAACGCATGCGAAAGCCAGGTGTCGTCGTATTCTTTTTTGGCCGTCAGGATTATGTGTTCGGCTTCAACGAATTTCCGCGCGGCATAAAGAAACACCGCATAAGTGAGCAGTGGCCAGGGCGTGTCAGACGGTTCATTGGCTCTTGCCTTCGTCAGATCCAATGCTTCTTTGCTTCGGCCGGTCGCCATCAGAAAAGCTGCATACCAAGGGTGTGCGCTGGTAGCAGCGGGCGAGCTTTTGAGAGCCAAGCTGAAAGAGCCTGCTGCCTTATCCCACTTCTTGCGGGAACAATGCAGCGCTCCCATTACGACATGAGCCCGCCAGCATTTGTCGTCGTAGCGCAAGGATTCTTGCGCTTGAGACTCCGCTGCCTCTAGCAGATCCGGTATCTTGATTTCATTGCCATACATGGGACGCCACAACTCGGCTTCGGCCCTGGCGGCGAACGCTTCCGCATGATCGGGCTCCCCGCTGAGCGTCTCGTCCAAGAGTGAAAATGCAACGTGGGGATCAGTGCTGAGATAGCGAAGCGCCCGCCGAAAACTACGCTCAACGGGATTACGCACGTTATAGGAAAAAACAGGTTTGAATCCCCGCAATTCAAGATTCAATCGGTCTTCGATACCCTCCTCGGCGTAGTATGCCTGCAGAAGATTTCGAAGACGCCTCAAATTCTCCCGCACAATTGCGTCGTCCAACGGGACCCATTTTTTTCGGCGTTCAAAGAACTCAACCCCCACCGCGTCCTCATCTAGAGTCCTTCCGGCGAGATCACTGTCAATGAGAAATTGCAAAAACCTCGACGGTTTTGGTGATCTTTCAAAGGTGGCGCTGAGGAGGATGCGCTCCAGCTGGGTGCTCTTTTCCAGCGGGCTTGGTTCCTCGTTTGTTGAAAGAAGAGTGGTCACTCGAAAAGGATATACGACTGCGCAAACCTTGCGGCGATGACCCAAAGCTCACGTCCGTGCGCGGAAGCACGCGCGGGGCGCAGTAACGCAATGTCGCTGAATAGATAGTCGAACGTCATGAATTATTTTGTTCGTGTGATTATTGGCGACTTTCAAAGAGTTGAGGGCTGTGGGACAAGGTCCAGCTCTGATTGTCACAAAAGGTTAACTTGTCCCATGCTGCTGGCAGAAGTAGTCTGACCTAGTCAGTAATCATAATGAGAGTTGCTTTATGGATGAGAAACACCCTCTCGGCAAGCCAGATTGGAGCCTCAAACATGCTCTATGGGTAATGGCATTCGGAAGACCAGTAGAAATTGACGCCCTGTTTGGCACGGCTGAACCAAACGCGCTGTCAAAACAGATAAACGCAGCGGAACAGCAGGCGAGCGGAGCAGCCGATAAAAAATGGCAGGAACGCACAACCAAGGCGGCAGGAAACGACGTCGGCTGTAAGCGCTGAACGCGTTATTTTTCCCGCCGCTCATCTAGTCCCTCCTGGAAGGTTTGAGCGCCCTCTTGAATATTCTTTTGGGCAGCTTCCCACCCGTGGATTATCAGGTCGTTAGCAAGTTTGGGGTTGTGATGCCTCCTGACGTATCCCGCTATGCCATGGCCTAAAAGACCTGTAATTGCCCCTCCGCCCCGTATCAGACCATAACCAATTTTGCCAGCGCCCTTAGCAAGTTTGACAGTGCTGGGGTCTACCTTTGCCTGATTGCCTTCAATCTTTTGTTCGACGAAGTCATAAGCCTGCTCGACCTTATCGCTGGCTTTATCTTTGAGAGTATCGTAGTGAAGTTTCTCTTTAACAAAATACTCGGCAGCATCAAAACCTAGATCCAAGGCAGCTCCTACGGCCATGCAGGCAACAAATGGAGCCGCCACAGCCGCCATGGAACATGCAATAACCTTGTCACCAAATGACAGCTTCTTGTCTTCTTTTTTCTCAGGAGGTGTTGCGTATGTGTCATCGTGCATAGTCCCCCCTCTTCTGGCTTACTACCTTAACATAGGCCGTTCATCAAATTCCCGGTTTTTCGTCGAGTCCGGCAGGACAGGGCGGCTCTAGCAGCCTTAATTCAGGGCGGGTCGGAGTTACTGGTTTAGGTGTCCAAGGCATTCTGAGCTTCGAGTATTTCCATTCGTCGCATCAGCTCCACAATGATATCGACTGAATCTGCGTCCGGATCTATGCCGACGCCGCGCAGGCGGTTGTCTTAGAGGACTTCGAGCAGGGCGTTTTCTTCATCCATAGGATCGAGCGCCGGAATTTCAGTCGTGGAGATTTCTTCGCGCACGTCACGATGCCGTCTCCGAGAATTGTCGTTAAGAACGCCCCATTTGACATTGTTTGACTTCCGAAAAGGCTCCATAGCGAAGGACAATCACGCCAGAGGTGAACGCTATGGCATTCCTGGACTTCATCAACAACCGGCAGGGACAGCGTGCGGCCGGCGAGCAGCAATCACAACCGCAAAAATCAGAACCCACCAGAGAAATGAACACGCGCGGGACAGGGCAGGAGAATGCCCCCGCAAAACAATTTGAGAACATGCGGCCAGATCAGCAAGCCAAGGTGGCCGAGGCGCAATCGCTGTTCCGGCAGGGTATGCAGGAAACGGCTCAGGCTCCTTCCGCTCCGGCGCAAGCGCCTGCGGACAGCACAGAGAGTCCGCAGGTGATGGCGCAGAAATCCATGAATCAGGACAAAGCCGCGCCGGCTTTAAGTCCAACCAGCGCACAGAAGGGCATGCGGGCAACGGAGAAAGATTCACCTGCGCCGTCGCAGGACGCTTCGTCCCAATCAAAGGAACGGTCGCAGGAACAAACGCGCCAGACCATCGCGCGCAGGCCGCCGTCGTGGGAGCGTTAAATGTCCCCGAGCGATTTCTTTATATCCGCCTCCAGCTCATCGCAGATTTTGCGTATCTGCGCTTCGGTTTCGGGATTCATGCGCTTCCCATTCGCACCCGGAAACGCGACATCGAAGCGGTCGAGCTGGCGGCGGGTCCGCTCGATGAAAGCAAGTCCTTCCGCAAAAGTCATCGGCGGAAGCTCTTCCAAGAAAAGCAAGCTGGGGTCGCGCATGGATACCTCCTCCGGGATGTGGTTAATGAGCGTGTTTCAGGTTCCGGATCATAGCCCGATGAATGGCGTCAGCCAAGCAAAGAAACGGGATTTTGAATCACGGCGGGGGCGGGGCTGTGACATTTCTGCTATCGCACTTGTGACAAAGAAAGCACGCATGCATACCACAAGAAAACGCATCTGGCGCAACGCCAGTAAGCGCCTCAGCAAAACAGGATGTTTTGCCCTCAAGCAGAGCTTAGGGGAGAGTTAGGTAGCCCAAATTACGGTTGCATGGATTTTGGATTTTGCTACTAGGTATGGGGTATGCAGGTGATCTTCCACCTCTACAGGTTGTGAGTAAACAGACGGACGACAAATGCTGAGTGTCACACCAAGCATCTCCTCGGAACGGGCAAAACGCTACTTCGGCGAAAGCCTGAAACGCGACGATTACTACACGCGCGATCAGGAAGTCGCCGGGCAGTGGTTCGGCAAGGGCGCCGAGCAACTGGGGCTTCATGGGCAGGTCGATCAGCAGAGTTATTTCGCGCTCTGCGACAATTTGCATCCTGAGACCCATGAGCAGTTGACGCCCCGCCAGAAAACGAACAGAAGACCGATGTACGACTGGACATTTTCAGCACCGAAGGACATCTCCGTCCTTTACGAATATTCCGGCGATGAACGCATCCTGGGTGAGTTCCGCAAGAGCGTCAGGGAAACGATGCAGGACGCCGAAGCCGAGATGAAGACGCGGGTGCGGACAGGCGGCAAGGATGAGGATCGCACAACCGGCAATCTCGTCGGCGCGGAGTTCCTGCATTTTACGGCGCGTCCGGTCGAGGGGCAAATCGATCCGCACCTGCATGCTCACTGCGTGGTTTTCAACACCACATTCGATGCTGTAGAAAATCGCTGGAAAGCCTCGCAGCAGGGAGATCTTAAACGCGACGCCGATTACTGGGAGGCGGCGTTTCATGCACGCTTCGCCAAACGCTTAAATGACTTAGGGATTGCGACGGAGAAAGACGGCAGCAGCTTCAGGCTCGCGGGACTGCCGCTCTCCATCACCGACAAGTTCTCATTGCGCCGCAACCAGGTTGAAAAGATGGCGGCGGAAAAAGGCGTCACCAGCGACAGTGGCAAGCAGGCCCTCAAGACAAAGATCCGCGAGCCCAAACAAAAGGATGTGGCCAAAGGCACGCTGCGCCAGCAATGGAATGCGCGCCTCACCGATGAGGAAAAAGCCGCCCTCAACCGCGTCATGGCCAGCGATAACGGCGGTGGTGACGGGCCGATAAGCCCGCAGCAGGCCATCGATTATTCGCTGGAGCATTCCTTTGAGAAAGCGTCGGCCGTTTCAGAAAAGCGCCTTCAGGCCGAGGCGCTGCGTTACGGCGTGGGGTCGGTGCTGCCCGAAGACGTGGCGGATCTTACGAAAAACGACGGCGTCATCGCCAAAAACGTGAAGGGCCAGGTCATGGCCACGACGCAAAAGACGCTCGATGCGGAAGTGGCGATGCTCCAGTTCGCGCAGGACGGCCACGGCAAATACTCCCCGCTTGGCGATCCTTCAATGGAATTGCCGGGACTATCGGAAGAACAGCAGCGGGCGGCGCGCCTGATCCTGAAAAGCCGCGACCGGGTCGTTGGCGTAAGAGGCGGCGCAGGCACCGGCAAGACGACGATGATGAAATCGACAATTGACGCGATGGAAAACGGCAGGCAAAAGCGCGAGGTCTTCGTATTCGCGCCTTCGGCGCAGGCCTCGCGCAAGGTCCTTAAGGAAGACGGATTTGCAGGCGCGGAAACGCTGGAGATGCTGCTTCGCAACGAAAAGCTCCAGCAGCAGACGCGCGGCGGCGTGCTCTGGGTCGATGAAGCGGGGCTCGTGTCCAGCGTCGATATGAAACGGCTCTTTGATGTGGCGAAGAAAGGCGGCAACCGCATCGTGCTCTCCGGCGATTACCGGCAGCACGCATCGGTCGAGGCGGGCGACGCGTTCCGGCTGCTGGAATCGGAAGCGGGCGTCAGGCTCGCGGAGTTGAAGGAAATCCACCGTCAGAAAGACCCCGAATACAAAAAAGCCATTCTTGAGATCAGCAAAGGCACCGCCAAAGGCGCGCAAAAGGGCTTCGACCGTCTCGACAAAATGGGGGCAATCGTCGAGGCCTCCGGCGACGAAAGGCACCAGATGCTCGTCACGGATTACCTGAAAGCGGTCGATGACAAAAAGACGGCGCTCATTATCGCTCCGACGCATGCTGAGGGCGAACGCCTGACGGATGAATTGCGCGAGAGGTTAAAAGCGCGCGGCGTTATCGGCAAGGAGCGGGGCTTCATGGTGCGAAAAGGCACCGGCTGGACCGAGGCGCAAAAAGACGACAGCCGGAATTTTCAGCCCGGCATGGTGGTCGAGTTCAGCCAGAACGTCAAAGGCTTCACTAAGGGCGATAAAGCCGTCGTCGTGCGTGGCGGTAAAGAGGTTCAGCTGCTGAAGCGTGACGGCACGCAGGCGCAGCTCCCTCAAGGAAGCCAGGAGCATTTCGAGGTGTACCGTCCGTTTGCAATTGCCGTCGGCAAGGGCGACCGCATCCGCATCACGAAAAACGGCACGCTCAAGGCGGACAAGCCGGGCAGGGGTGCAAAGATCAACAACGGCGACATCTTCACCGTCGAGGGCTTTACAAAGGAAGGCGACATCCGCCTTGAAAAGGGCAAGCTTCTCCCCAAAGACTACGGACATTTTACGACCGGCTATGTCGATACGAGCTACGCCAGCCAGAGCAAGACGGTGGACCGCGAGTTCGTTGCCGTGGGCAATGAATCGCGGGGCGCAACCGACCGGCAGCAATGGTACGTGTCGCTTTCGCGGGGCCGGGAGCAGGTGAAAGTTTATGTGGACAGCAAGGAAGACGTAAGGAACGCCATTGCGAAGGGAACGGAGCGCGTGTCGGCGGTGGAGCTGACAAGGACGCGCATCCGCGAGAACTGGCGCGTGCGCCTTAAGAAAACACTGGAGCGCAACCGTGTCGCACGTTTCTTAAAAGACCGGACGGACGCTGTCGCCGATTATTGGCGCAGCCAGAGAGAAAGACAAAGGAGCCTGGGCTATGGCAGAGGCTAAACGGGTAGGCGAGGAATTGCTGCGCCATCTCACCGGCAAGAAAGGTGGCGAGGCGCAGGACGGGGAGTCGGGACAGACGCGAGAGCACCAGCCCAACGTGCAGTCTTTCTCCTTGAGCGTCATCTGGAAGAATCCGCGCAGGCGGGAGAGTTTTCCATGGTCGATGTATGGCGGCCACGAATGGACCGACGACGGCGATATGGAAAGCATTGGCATTCTGTTCGGGGAGCGGGGATGCGTCGTGCGAGGCTACCGCTTCACCAAGCTGGAACACGAGGTGACCCTGGGTAAACGCGTCTCAATCCGCGAGCACACGAAGGCGCAGATCGAATCGATGCTTGCGGAGGAAGGCGACGAGCCCATCATCGTATCCATAGAAACCTTCCCGCCTTTCCGGCTGCTCTTGGCTTCAGTCAAAGGAGATGATGAAGATGAAAACGGACATGCTCGAAACGCTGAACGATGACGAATTGCGCGTTGTAATAACCAAAGCACAGGAACTGCTGAAATCCCATGACCGTGAGCGCAAGGAACACGCGCTTGAGCAGGCGCGCACGCTGCTTTCAGCGGTGGGCCTCAGCCTTAAGGACGTGGCCGGCAAGGGCGCGAAACGCTCGGCATCCTACCGAGGCGGGCATCATTACCAGCATCCAGCCAGGCCCGATCTCGTGTGGAATGCCAAAGGCCAGAAGCCGAACTGGCTGCGCGAGCTGGAACGGGACGGCGGAAAAGCCATCGAGAGGCCCGAGCCTGCAAACGATAACGGGGCGGCGCCGGTCAGGAAGACGGCATCACTCAACCCTTGATCAGTCAGCGTGTTTTTTGTAGGAGTCTTATGAAATATGTCAGTCATTGCGCTTAAAACCCTAGGCCGGTACACCGCCTTCACCACAGACGGCGCGTACCCGCCGACATTTACATTTGTTTTCGCGCCCGACGATGTGGTCGTGCTTCCTTATGCGTATCTTTACTGCGCCGGATGGAACGGCACGCAGATCGTGCTGAAGCATCGCATGGGCACGTTCTATATCAACGGGGAAAGGCTGGACCCGCTGCTTAAGAGCTTTGAGTATCTTGCGGTACGGACGGTGCATATCTTCGACCCGGAGCGCTACGCTCCGGTTTCCCGCTCGGGCGCAACCGTAGTCAGGCGCATTGACCTTAATGAGCCCAGGGATTGAGCACAATATGCGAAAACTTGTGGCTTAAGCCCGCTCAAAGCATTCGCGCGCATGCGCCCGCGCTTCTTCGCGCTCTTTTTTTATCCGGTGCGTGTACATTCCCTCGGACAGGAGCGCCGTGGCAACGGCGGCGATGCGAATGAAGCGCCAGCGCTGATCGGCGTCTTTTACAAGTTCTCCGATAAGGAGCGGCGCGAGTATTCCCGCTGTCTTTATCCAGTGGCCCGCAGAACCCGCTCCGATAGACGAATGCGCGTGGTGAAAAGCCTGCCGGGGCATCTGCGGGCTTCTGTTCGTTGCGGGGTAATGTGACGCCTGCGGCATGATGCCAGCTTTCTACGGGTTGTGGTTCCGGCCTCACTCTACCCATAGATGTAGATTTTTCAAGTGCGTTTTACATGAGCCTGGTAACGGCAATTGACAAAAAAGGGGCGGCTCTTGCGAGCCGCCCCGGTAAGCCCAGGATTTACTTTCCGTTCTGCGGACGATCGCGCTCCCAGTAGAGCGTGTGGCCCTGCTCGCTTCCGGTTTTCACCAGCCGGCAGTAGATGCGCTCCGCAAAGCTCGGATCGTCGATGCTGACCGAGAGGTACTCCGCGCCTTCCTTCGAGGTCTTCTTCCAGGCTGCGCCGATCTCTGAAGTGAACCCAAACCCTTCGGCGATATGGAACACCCGGAAGTCCGGGGCGTTGTCGCTTTTCTTGTCGGCCGGCCTGAAGGTGATCTTCGCCTTGAGGGTGAGCGTCTCGATACCGCCCTCGTATCCTGCGCCGTCTTTTTGGAAAGTTCCGATGCTAGCCATAACTTAGTCTCCTTTTCATGTTGTGCAAGGCCGCCCATTGCGGCCTCGCTTACGGCCATGTACCAGCGATCCGGTTAAGCGACTGCGTCATTAGCATTTTGTTTCGCGAGGAATGCGCGCCCGTTCTTTCTTAATGGGCAGCGCAGGGGAAAATGCGCCATTGACGCCAAGGAGCGCCGGTCGCACATTGGCCGGTTAAAAGCGAGTCGGCAAAGGGCGTCTCAAATATGTTTTGAAAAGGAGAATCATGGCGGGGTATCAGGAACAGGCAAAAGCGGCGGGAAACACGGTGGGCGGCGAGGAGTGTAACCCGGCAAGATTACCGGGGACGGAATGAAAAGCAACGCCCGGAAAATCCGGTGTGGAGGCTGCGAACTGATGGGGGTACCGGCTGCAGCCTCCTTAAGAGACCGGGAACGCGGAAACAATAAGCAGTCAGTATTCATCGGGCAAGAGCAACGTGGTTGCGGAGCGGTCGGCTTCGGTGATGACCCAGAGCTTCACGCCGGTGCGCGGGAGCGTGTACGCGGACAGAATGCGAAAACCCTCCGCGGCGGCAAGGTTGTTCTCTCGCCTGTCGTCCTCACTCATCTCGCCCCAGTCGCCGCTCGCATGGCGGTCAAGCAAGCTGCCGGCATCGATGCCTTCCTTGCCCAGCGCGCTTAGCGCGCCGGGCGTGGAGACAATCTGGCCAAGGTCGAAAAGAGAATCGGTATTCGTGTTCATGGTTATGTCCTCCTTTACGCCTTCAGGAGCTTCGGGAGCCAGCCGGTGCCTGCTATCTCGCGCTCGGCAAGTATGGCAAACTCGGATTTCTTGAGCTTGTCCCATGAGCGTTTCGCTGGAATGCCTTTGGCTTCGGTGAGTGCGGAGAGGATTTCTGTCCGGCTGACCCGGCTGAAGAAATTCTCCGCCGTGGGCGTGAACCAGTCCCTCATGTCGAGACCAAGGGCGGCAGAAAGTGCGTTCGCATGACAGATGCGTTCGCAATCCGGACGGTCGCTCTTCGCCTGCACGGCGTTGACGGTGCAGCCTGCGCAGAAGGCAAGCAGCTTAAGCAACGTGTCCTGCTCCTGCGACAGGCACCACGGCCACAGCGCGATTTCATCGGACGGGATCTCACTGCTCCATTTCGCGTGGGCCTCGTCCATCGCCTCCGCACCTGTGCCGGTTTCGCGGAAGTGCGTCAGCTTCCCGGTAATCTGCAGGCTGCTGTCATTGCCGTAGGTATGGAAGATTCTGGAAGCGAGTGCATGAACAACGGCAGCCAGCGCGATGTCGGGATGCTGGCTTAACGATGCTCCTATCGCCGCTGTCTTCTGCTCCGTCAGGCTTTGCATGAGCGGTGCGGAGAATGCCGGTGTGCCGTCGGGATTGGTGGCTTTCGGCTTCGCGGTTTTCGCAGGGGCGTCCTCGGGCCGGACGAGGCCGCGCACGGCTTCCACCTCGCCGTTATGGCTGATGGTAAGAACCGCTCCGGCGATGGCGAAGGTCTCCGGCGTGTACGCGTACTCGCGCTGCTCAAGCTCGGCTATGCGGGCCTCGATAGCGTCAAGCCGCGCCTGGCTCTCCTCGTCATCCTCTTGCACCGCGTCAAAGAGCACCTCATATTCCTCGGACAGCCGCTTTTCTTCGGCGGCATCGTCTTCGGAAAGTGGCAGAAGCTGCGGGTAGAGACGCTGAAATTGCGACTTGGCCTCGTAATCGAACTCAGGGTGAACCTCGACCCATTTCCAGCCTTCCTTGCGCACCTCTTCCGCTGCGGCCTCAAGCTTCTCAAGCGCGAGGCGGTCGAGAAGCGGGGAGTCGAGCAGGAAAGTCCCGCCATCGCTCTCGTCAAAGAGGTCACGGGTCACAGCGCCACCCGCTTCCTCGTATGCGGAAACGGTGACAAGCCGGGCGCGCTTGTCGGTGGCCGCGATCTTATCCTGCGTGAGCGCGCTGCGGATGTCGTCCGCATCGTTGCTCTGCTCGTCAAAATCGGCAAGCACGCGCTCCTGCGCCGCGTGGTCGTCGCTGATGGCGAACGCCTGCACCTCGTCCAGTGACAGGGTGCCACTTCGGTACGCCTCGAAAACCACGGGGCTGACGCGCGCGAGCTTCAGGCGCTTCTTCACCGCAACCTCGCTGATGCCGAAACGCGCTGCGATATCGGCGGGCGTGGAACCGCCATCAATCAATTCGCGGAAAGCCTCGAACTGGTCCGCCGGGTGCATCGGCGCACGCACGACGTTCTCCGTAAGGGAGATTTCCGTGGCGTCGGCGGAGCCGGCAATCACGCGGCACGGCACCGGGGCATCGGGGGTGATGGTCCCGCCTTCGGCGAGGGCGGATAGTGCAAGGAGCCGCCGGCGTCCCGCCACAACCGCGAACTTGCCGCGATTGGTCTTCCGTACGACCAGCGACTGCAGGACGCCGTGTGCGGCGATTGAAGCCGTAAGCTCGGACAGGCCTTCGCTTGCTCCGGTCTTGCGCACGTTGCCGTCCCAGGCTGTGAGCTTATTAAGAGGTATCGATGCGATGGAGTTTGCGCTACCCGCATAGCCGTTCGCCGTCGATTTCAAAGTTGCAACTATAGACATAACTTAGTCTCCTTTTGAGTTGGGGAGACCGCACCATGCGATCTCGCTGACGGCGCGCCAAAAGCGGGCGGAATCAGCGAGCGGGTCATTAGAATTTTGGCTTTCGCGAGGAATGGCCCCGTACTTTCTTCGGGGACAGGGGAAAATTCGTCATTGACGCGCGAGCGCCGCACGCTCACGTCGCCGTCACAAAGCGAAGAGAGCAGGGGGCAAGTAAAGAGAGAGAGGTAGCCGACAACCTCCGGACTCTGACAGCAGAAAACAAAGGGGCTTCAAGTAGATAACACTTTATAAGAAGCCACTGTCACAAAGTTGATGACAACTCAATCCTAAAGTGTGTACTAAGGACTCGATACACTCACGCATTCCTTGAAAGCACACTCGATGACCAACGCTTATATTGCAAATTCTAGTGATGGTACGCTTTCAGTCATAGACACGACGAGCAATATAGTTTCTGCAACTATTTCGCTTCCCGCTAATTCCCAGCCCAATTGCGTAGCAGTGACCAATGATGGCACAACGGCCTATGTGACATTAGGCCTCAATGCTCCATCGGGCGATAATATTGCCGTAATAGACACGGCAAGCAACACTGTCGCCGGGTACATTAGCGCCACTAACACCGCCGAGTTCTTCGGTATTGCAGTTACCCCAGATGGTTCTACCCTATATTGTGCAGACGGAAACGCTCAGATCAGAGTCATCGATACAGCCACAAAAGCGACTATAGCAACCCTTACTTTGGCTGGCAACGGGGGCCTAGCAGTCAGCCCGGACGGAAGCAAAGTCTATGCTGCGGACTCCGGGGCACTTAATCGACTGACGATTATCAATACAACATCCCACGCCATATCAGGAACTATACCGTTTTCCGCCGAGCCTAATGGCGTCGCGTTCAGTCCGGATGGCACCAAGGCATATATCAACTATGCAAATACAAATGACCTGACGGTCATCGACGCCACTACTAATACAATCAGTGCAACAATCACATCAATTCCAGGCAGTTATTCCGGAGGAATAGCAGTTACTCCCGACGGCACCAAACTCTATGTTGCCACTGAACCAGACATAGTCACTGCTATAGATACGTCAACTAATATGATCATTACGACTATTACCGTCGGCTCTAGCAATCCTCAGTCAGGTGCCTTGTCGATAACTCCTGACAGTTCAAAGGTATTCGTCACAAATTACCATGATAAGACCGTTTCCGTCATATCCACTGCGACCAATAGCGTCACTGACACCATCTCAGTCGGTAATGCTCCTACTTCGTTCGGCATTTTCATCTCAACAGCGAGCACTCCCATGACATCCATTTACGCTGCCCCCCAGGGCCGTCTAACACTTACCAGCGGAACGCCGGTGATGACCGCCGACGCCACTGCACAAACCAGCGTCTATTACACGCCCTATCAGGGCAACATCGTCCCGATTTACGACGGGACGAACATGCAATCCTATACGTTCGGCCAGCTGACCCTCGCCTTAAGCTCGACAAATCACCCCGCAGGGGAAGTGTTCGACGTGTATGCCTCGCTCCAGTCCGGCGTTGTTGTCTTATCGGCAATGTATTGGGGCAGTAACAGTTCCCGAAGCAGCAGCGCGGGTGGTAAGACGGGCACCGGTAATGCGACCGTTACGCAGGTAGACGGCCTGTGGGTAAACAATGCAGCGATCGGTGCAAGCGACTCATTCAATGGGTCCACTGGCTATGCAATACCCCAGTCTCAAGGGACCTACCTCGGCTCGTTTTACACGACAGCCGCTGGCCAGACGGGAATTGCGTTAGCGCCGGCCGCCCAAACCAATGGCACTAATAATGTGATCGCAGTGTGGAATGCTTATAACAGAGTGCCTGTGACGGCAAGGTGTATAGATTCCACTGTCTCATGGACGTATAATTCGACAACTGTAAGAAATGCACATGCCAGTGCCAGCAACCGGATAAGCTGGGTAGACGGGCTGGCGCAATCAAGTATCTATGCGTCTTATGGCTGTATTATTGCCCCTCCCACTTCTACTGCCGGGCAAATAGGGGTAGGCCTGAATACTACTGCGTTTAGCGGGCGTATTGGGCAAAGCCCGGACTCCACCTCCAGCATAGGTTCTTCGGAACTTGGTGATTTAAGCAGCTATCCCCTGCTTGGGCTAAATTACGTGCAGGCGTGCGAAAATATCAATACAGGGACATCCAATTGTACGTTTTATAGTAACGGCGGGGAGTATGGCGAGTTGCTGCTGAGTCTTTCTATCTAGGGGCTACTCCTTATGACAGACAGCACGAATTGTGAGAGTGGGGCGTGAGACAGGTGCGTGCCAAATCGTCAGATGGGGCTGCGGTTAGCCTGACGATGATCGTGCGAGATGAAGAGCGTACCCTACATCGCTGTTTACAATCGGTTCACGACCTGTTCGACGAAATAGTAGTTGTCGATACGGGAAGCAAAGATCGCACGAGAGAAATCGCTTTGCAGTTCGCGGCACGCGTCATCGAGTGTCCTTGGGCTGATGACTTTGCAGCAGCAAGAAATGTGTCGTTAGCCAATGCTTCCGGCGATTATGTGTTCTGGCTCGACGCCGATGATGTGATTGACCCTACCGAGAAGAAAAAGCTCGAATTGCTGCTCAAAGGCCTGCGCGCAGATTCGACAACTGCTTATGTCATGCGCTGCGCATCGGACCGAGATGGTGACGCACCACTTGTTGTCGATCACATTCGGCTGTTTCCTTTAGTGGAGGGCGTGCGCTGGACGTATCGGGTCCACGAACAGATCTTGCCATCATTGCTCAAGGCACAGATTTCAACGGGCTGGACTGACATTACCGTTCGGCACCTGGGATATAAAGATGCAAACCAGAAAGCGCAGAAGCGGCAGCGCGATTGGAATATACTGCTCGGGGAACTGGCTTCTTTCCCGAAGGATTCGTTCGTTTTATTTAACCTCGGCATGATCAGCTTTGAACGCCAGCATTGGCAGGAAGCGTTGGGCTATTTCAGTCAGAGCTTTGCAAACACTTCGGATTCTCCAGGTCTCGATTCGCTTCGTCGCAAACTCTTTGGCATGTTAGCGTGGACATATCAGCTGCTCGGAAACCTGCAAGAGTCACTACGTACCTGCAATAAAGGCCTGGCTGTCGATTCTGAGGATGCCGAACTGCTGTTCCGCAAAGCAGTGGTCTACCGCTACCTTGGCAGCACAATGGAAGCGGAGATGTGCTGGCGCAGGATACTTGATTTGGGGCGCCCTGAGAAGTTTTGCAGTATCGACCAAGGGATTTACGGACAGCTAACCCGCCGAAATCTGGCAATCATCGCTGGCGAACGTGGCGATCGTACGGAAGCCCAAGCGCAATGGCGAGCGGTTTTAGAGGAATGTCCGGGAGATCCTGAAGCGATACGGCAACTGACGACACTAGTGGCTTGAGTTCCGTAAATTAGAACATGCGAATCCGCGATACTCGGCTCGCGACGAAAAAAAGTCCGGCGGTATTCGGGCTGAAGGGCCGCCGGACAGGTCGAAGGATCGTTAGCTGCAGTTACTGGATAATCTGATCCAACTCCTGGAGCAATGTGTCAGCGACAGTCAGCACCTTGGAGTTCGCTCCATAAGCCTGCTGCGCCACGATAAGGTCAGTCAGCTGTGTCGAAAGATCGACGTTCGACTGCTCAAGCGCGGAAGGCGTGAACGTTCCAACGCCGCTGGTACCTGCGAGTTGAAGGTTGGCGATGCCCGACGCGATGGTCTGTTCATAAGCGTTGCCGGAAACGGATTCTAGCCCGTCCGGATTGTTGACCGAGGCCAGCGGTATCTGGAAGATTTCCTGCGTCTGGCCATTGCTGAAGTTCGCGGTGACGAAGCCATTGGAGTCGATGCTCACTCCCGTCAGTTCACCGACCGGCGAGCCGTTCTGGGTGGCGTTAGATACGTTGAAGGCTGCGGCGGTCTGGTTTAGTCCGGTGGTAGTGCCGACTCCGAGATCCAGTGCAATCTGGCTTGGGGCGGCGCCGTTCGTCCAGTTGACGGGTATCTGGGAATTTGATATGCCCCCGGTTACTGATATCAGCTCTCCGTCTCCGTTAAACTTCAGGGTTCCGTTGGCGATCTGACCGTCTCCGTTCGGAAATCCGGGGCCAGCCGTGGTTTTGACGTCGCTTGCCGGAACAGCGGTAAGTTCCATCCCCCATGTATTGGTGCCGAGCTTCACGAAATTCATTGCAACGGTGTGGCTGGCTCCCTGCGAGTCGTAAACCGTTATGTCCTTGCTGAATTGAGGGGTCACTGCGCCGGATGACATATCCTGCGAAGTGCTGGAAGGGTTGTATATGACAGGAAGCGTGCCGGTGGAAAGATCGCCGCCGATGGTTTGAAGATCGGCAAAGCCCAGCTCCCCGAGAATGGTGCCGCCCGCTTGCCCGTTGTTAATCGCGATGGTCTGTTCCGGATTGGCCTCATTGATGGTGAGCGTGGACGTACCGGTCGGGTTGTTGACTGTCGCAAGCAGGTTGGTGGGGTCGATCAGATTAATCTGCTGGGCGAGGCCCGCCAGCGAATTGAACACACCCGTGGTGCCGCCCGCCTGCAACTGGCCGACAGTACCAGTTGTGATGCTGCCCAGATCAAGTTCCTGCAGCCAGTTGATGCCGGGAAGCGGAGGGGAAGCCGTAGTGTCCCCTGCCACATCGCCGTTCGTGAATAATACCTGCTGGTTTGCATCCGTGGAACTTACATAAAGTCGTCCATCCGGACTCACCGTTGCTGTAAGGCCGGGTGCGTCGCTGATGGCCTGCGCAAGCGTATCCATGCTGTTGAACGTTCCCTGCGAAGGATTCGGCGTGGAGGAATAAGTGAAGGTCAACGGCGTGCCGCCGCCCACGGTGATGGAGAATTTGAGCGCGTCGGGCGCGAAAATCGAAGGACTTATTGTCGATGTGCCCGAGCCCATGAAGTCGCCCGAAGCGGACGTGGCGTTGAGGATGTTGCCGGTAAAAGGATATGTGCGATTGCTGACGGTAGTGGTAGCGGGACCAGTACCCCCTGTTCCTACACTTGTGGAGGCTAATTGCACCGTGACGCTGGTGCCAGTCGTAGCGGTGATTTTCCATTCGCCATTAAGCTCGTCTTGAGTGAGTCCTGCGATAGTAGTTGTAACGCCGGATATACTGGCGTAACCGCCTACTGCGAAATCACCTCCATTTGCTACAGAAAGTGTTACTGTGCTCTGACCATTGACGTTGGTGATAGTCTGATTGGTTTCCGTATCCAGCACATTTGCACCGTCGCCTAAGCCGCCACCGCTGGCTTCGAGGCCTTCCGTGCTGTCGGATGTAGTGGTAACGCTACGGCCGATGTTGAATCCGCCATAAGTGAATGTGTCGGTCTGGGGGGCTCCTCCGCTCACATTGCTGCTGACAATATTCATTGTGTCGGTGCGCACGAGGTCATTCACGCTTGCGGTTCCCGGTACGTCATTGCCGATGATGATCTGATCGGCGGTGGCTCCTTGATTAACGCTGCTCGTTCCGTCCGTGACCGACATTGTGGCAGTTGCGGAGTTACCGAGCAGGACGGCTTGCGTCGCGTCGAGGTTGGCGGCGATAGTGAGGCTGCTGGTCGCGGTCGCGGCCCCGGAGGCGCTCTGGCTGATGCTGACTGTCTTCAGGTTCTGGGTATTGGCCTGTGCCGTCTTGCCGTTTGCGAGAATTGGGAGGGCCTGCAGAAAATAGCCGTCTGAATTGACGAAGTCACCGTTTTCATCCTGCGTGAAAGAACCAGCGCGGGTATAAAGTGTCTGACCCGTGCCGTCCGCCGCGGTATTAACGACGAGAAATCCGCCGCCGGAGATGGCCACGTCCGTCGGCGATGATGTTGCGGAAATGATGCCCTGCTGATTGACAAGCTGTTGGTTAGCACCGATCACACCACCAGGAGAGAATGTGCCGGTCGTGGCCGATGGCACTACCAGCGTATCGAACGCGGCCTGACCCTGCTTGAAGCCGACCGTGTTCACGTTCGAGATGTTGTTCGAGATAATGCCGATTTTGTTGGACTGCGAGTCAAGACCCGACACGCCCGCGAACAATGCTCCAAATAAGCCCATAAATAACTCCTTTTTCCGTTATTGCCGATGACGTATCGATAACGAAGCAAGGAATGTGCCAAAGGGGTAGTCTATTGAGATATGTGGTGATTATTTCAGAGCGCGAGACTAGCAAGGGTAGGACAGATCGCGGAGTGTCGTCGCAATTGCGCACTTTACCGGCAAAAACTACCCCATCCCGTAAGCGCGATGCCTGGCGCATCAGTGTTTTGTGACTTCGCCGGTATGTTTCCCAGAGTCCCACACTCCGCCGTGAACCCGAAAATTACCTTCACATCTCGCGGTTCCTTCAACCACGGAATTGCCAGTAATCATTGCGTATCCGGCGAGGTGGGCATGTCCCCTTACGATGCCCTTACCCACAACTGTTGCGTTCCCACCAATATCCGCGTTTCCCGAGATACGAGAGTGTCCGAGAACTGTGGCATGGTCAGAGATGCGAGCTTCATGTTCAATCACAGAATTTTGTGCGATCTTTGCATGGCCTGAAATTCTTGTGTCGTCGGTGACGATAGCCTTTCCACCAATGACGGCATAATCGGTGACGACCGCATTTCCTGCGACTATGGCAAAGTCTTCAATGCGGGCATAGCCATCAACGTTTGCGGAAGCGCCGACGATTGCATTCTCACTGAGAAACACTGTCGCGGCAACGGATGCGGTATTTTGAATCCACCCGCCCTCGGAGTGGGTGCCATCCCGCAAGGTATTGATGTGGCGGTGCCAATGGTCTTCGGCTCCGTCCGGTAGCTTCAGTCTAACTTTCAGTTCCGCAAAATTCATGCGGAACTTATAGCGGTGTGTAAATTGTGTTGCAACTTAAACAGTCTTTGCAATCTTTACGGGAGATGTGAGCAGACATATCGAGAAAATTGGTACGGGCCGCTTACGCCGCCTCCGTTTCGGTAGCCTTGAGGCCGTGGAGATAATCCGCGGCCTTCTGTGCATGTGCTGCGGCGCTGAAGATAGCGCGCTTGTCATTCTTAAGAACGGTCAGCCAGTTAGCTATATAGGATGCGTGGTCCGGCATGACTTCGGGCGTGATGCCAAGATCGGCACAAAGGAAAGCGCTCGCCAGTTCTGCAACCAGTTCTTCGCGGGCGTAGCCTTCGTCGCCCCACTGCTTACGGCCAAAGTCCCGGTCAAGGCGTGAAGGATGCTTTGTCCAGTGGGCTGACTCATGCGCCAGCGTTGCATAGAATGATTCGGCGTCGCGGAATGCCTCGATGACCGGCATCTGGATGTAGTCGGCCTCGATGGCGTAATAAGCACGGTCGCCACGGTAGCGGACATCGGCCTTGGTCGCTTTGAAGAATTCCTCGGCATGCCTGATACGCTCGACCGGCGTCGTCTTTACTTCGGGCTTTGCGTAATAGAGTTCCGGCAGGCCTTCAATCTGCTCGACATTGAATACCGTGTAGCCCTTCATGAAGTGGATCTCGCGCTCGGATTCCTCGCCGGCGTTGTCCTGCTCCGTGCGCGTAATGGAATTCGCATAGACCACCAGCGAGCCTTTCTCGCCTTTCCTGACGTGGGCATTGAGTTCCGACGCCTGGCGGAATGTCATCCAGATGGGAGCGTTGAACCCCTGCGAAACCGATTCAGCCCAGAGCATCAGAATATTGATACCGGAGTATGGCTGGCCGTTATGTCTGAGTGGCCTCATGATCCTCCCCGCCGTGTTCCCAGCATTCCAGGGTTTCATCCAGGTGCGGACGCCTTGCTCAAGGTCCGCAATGATTTTTCCCGTTACGCGTGCGTAAACATCCTGTCTCTCGTTGTTCATGGTCCTGTTCTCCTTTTTGGGTCCGGTCATCCGAACCGCCGAGGACCAGAAGGCCGGGCGCGGCGTCCTGTCACCGAAGGGGAACGGTCAACACGGGAGGAGCGTAGCGACGAATGGAGCGGGCAGCGCCGTTGACAGGACGCCGCGCACGGTCAGGGTCGAGGCAAACGGTGCGGCGTGACCGGCCTTGGGAACAGGGCCGTACTTAAAAGAGAGAAGGGGACTACAACGCAAATGGGAAAGTCAGGTGCGCGACTTCAAGGCGGTCAGATGTGAAGGAAATAGCGCGCGGAAACACGTTGGGGGGTTTACTCGTCGGGAGATTCAAGTTCGCGGGATTCGGCTTCGATGATTTCCATTCGGCGCATAAGCTCCACCATGATATCGACCGAGTCTCCGTCCGGGTCTATGCCGATTGAGCGCAGGCGATTGTCTTCCAGGACTTCGAGCAGGAGATTCTCTTCTTCCGCTGAAGTCGCGTGACGGAGCAGGGGATGCGGTGGGCTTTGATGTGTCATCTGCCAAATGCCCGACACTTTTACGACGCGAGGCTTTTGCGTCGGTGCAAGGCCGTTTCCTCGCGTACCAGTTTCTGATAAGAGGCACGGCCGATCTGCTTGGCCTGAAAAGTAAGGTCTGTCGGGTCGATGGGCAGGAGGCCTTTTCCGCCCCGGTAGATATCCGCGAACTCATCGCCGTTTCTCTTTTGATGCAGGCGGCACGCGTCGCCTTCCCATTCGTAATAACGCGTGCGCGATTTAAGCGGCTTCCTCACGGTCATAAGAAACCTCAGGCGCTCAAGCGAATTTTACAAAACTCCGCAGTGAAGATCAGCAAAATACCGCTCGCTTTCTTGTGCGGAATAGACCTGTGAGGTTAACGATCAGATTCGCAAGGAGATCGAGTGTTGGCTTTTTATAGTCTGTCCGATCTAAACTCTTCGATCCGTTTTTCGCCCCGCAGGTTCCTCCGCTAGAGAAATCCAGGGCCCAGGCAAAAAATCCATGAAGAGGGTGCGATGTCCAAACTGATTCTGGGGCGCAGTATTGCTGCGTCCCGTGGCATGGGTTTCGCTGCGCAGGCTCACGTAGAAGCAGGAGAGCTGGTGACCTATTCGGGTGACGGTCATCTCATCACATTCGCTCCTACCCGGACAGGCAAGACTTCGGGACCTGTAATTACGAATGCGCTTAGGCATCCGGGGCAACTTATCGTCCTTGATATGAAAGGCGAGGTGTACGCTGCGACCGCGCAGGCGAGACGCGCAATGGGGCAGGAGGTCTGCGTGGTGGATCTTCGTGACGGCGGCGAGAGCGGTTCGCTTAATCCTCTTGATCTGGCTGGTCGCTGCGGGACTGATCCGGCTGCGACCGGGCGCAGCTTTGCGGCGGAGTTCATCGAGCGCGGCGTGGATGAACGCGATCGATTTTGGGGAGACTGGTCAGAGACAATGGTCGGAGGCGCGATTTCCTGGCTGCTCGCCGACCGGCCTGCGCAAGAGCGGCGACTCTCCAGCCTGTTCGACCTTTTTACATGTGATGATGTCACGTACCGGCTGGCCGTGATGCTGGACCAAAAGGAAGTGGTTAACCGCGCGGCGAAAGCGGCGTTTGCTTCTTTCCTCCAGCTCCCCGAACAGAACACGCGGCCGAGCGTTCTTGGTTCAGTGCAATCGCATCTAAGGTTGCTTGACAGCGATCTGACCAGAAGGCTTACGGACACCACCACGATGGATCTTGATGGTTTCCTTGCAGGCAAGCCGATGACGCTTTACATCATCGTCCCACCCTTTCGCCTCACTGCCTATCGCCCCTTGCTGCGGATGTGGCTTTCGGGTCTGCTCCTCCTGCTGACGCAGCGCAGGCATCCGCCGAAGGAGCGTACGCTCATGCTTTGCGATGAAATAGGAAATCTGGGGAGGATCGATGCGCTGCTCATGGCGACAACGTTGCTGAGTGGCGGAGGACTTACCGTGTGGTCGTTCTGGCAGAACGCTGCGCAGCTCCAGATTTACGGGTCGCAAGCGAATACGCTCCTCGACAATGCCGGCGTGATCCAGATCTTCGGAATCCAAAACTACCGGATGGCGCAGGATCTTGCGAATGTCGTCGGGGGGATTTCCGCCGATGCGTTATTGAAGCTGCCGAAGAGCGAGCAAATACTGCTGGTTGAGAGCAAGCTGCAACGCTGCAGGCAGGTCCGCCATTATGAAGACCAGCTGTTTCGCAGCGCGGGATGATTTCTCGCGGCTGCAGGGACGCAGTCAGGCCGCGGTGGAAGTCCTGCCCTTCACGCTCTGCACCACCGTCGCAGGAATACGCACGACGCGCACTTCGTGCTGCTTTGCCGTTCTGGCATGGACCGCGATGCCGCCGCCCTGGGGAAACGGGTCGGAGACGACCTCGTATTCCTCGCCGTACAGGCGGATGCGCTGCGAGATGCCGTAGCCAAGGTTCTTCACCCCGGTGCAGATTTCAGCGATGGAGGAGGATTCGGGAATATGGCTGGTCATGATGGCACCAGTCTATCCGAGCGCCTCGGATAAAGGAAAGATATTGAACAACGCCTAATGCGGCTGCGCAAACCCTGCAGCGCTCTTTTGAATGCGCGGGTTTGCTTCGCCGGAAACAGGATCAGAGTTCGCGTTTGATTGATGCGCGCAGTCTCACGCCGGGGCGGTCATCGTCGAGGAATTCGATTCCACCGCGCTCAAGGGCGACCTGAACCTTATATAGCGTTCCGGTCTGTGAGTTGATGGTGCCGTCGAAGGATTCCATCCGGCGTATGGTGCCGATTGCCACGCGCGCGGACTTTGCGAGCTTCGCCTGATTCCATCCGAGCAGGACGCGGGCTGCCCTTAACTGTCTTCCATTTGTGAGTTTCAACAGCGCACCCTAACATGGGGGCGCTTTAACTCCCAAGAAACTGATTATTATAAATAACTACTTGATTATTATAACCAATTGATCGTAGCATTGGGATAGCCCGGAAAACCACGATTTGGGAGGGCACGATGAACCTCAGCAAGGGTTACGCAAACATCCCACGGAAGTTCGTTCTGGTTTTGCTGCTGACGACTGCACAGACTCTCGCCTCGGGCCAGGAGCAGAAAAAAACGCTGAGCCTCCCGGTCAAGAAGCCAGGCGTACTCAATAAGCTGCCTGGACATGCCAGGCCCGGCGCGCCTCCCGTCAAGACAGCGGCAACCGTTGCCGCAAAGCCGGGAACTGAAGGAAAACCCGGAGCCGCAGAGAAGCCCGGCATGAAACAGGTCTCACTCAGGGACGGCGGCAAGGCGCAGGTTCGTCCTGACGGTCAGATTCGTTCGGTTGACCGTAATGGCATGCACATAGAGCGCAACCTGCACGGCGGCCGGACGACTGTGAGCGAGCGCAGCGGGAAGCGCATCGTGACCACGGGCGGGCAGGGCGGATACGTGCAGCGTCCCTATGTCAATCGCGGCGGCCGCTCTTACTACGCGCGCACTTCCTATGATCATGGCGTGGCAAGAAGCGGCGTGTATCGCGGCTACTCGTTTAGAGGCAGGACGTACTACGGCTACCAGCCACCAGCGTACTATCACCCGGCGTTCTATGGCTGGGCGTCAGGCCCGTGGCCGGGACAGGTTTCGTTCGGCGCAGCAGCATGGGGCTGGGCCGGCGCGCCGTGGTATGGCTATTACGGCTTTACACCCTATCCTCTTTATGCGGGACCGGCGTTCTGGCTGACGGACTACCTGGTCGCAGCCAACCTGCAGGCGGCGTATGCCGACATGGCAGCCATGCCGCCCCCGGCTTTTGGGCCGGCTGTGCCTGCCGCGCTGAATGTATGCGAGCAGGGCGGCTGCTCGACATGGACCTGGGACGGCGCGCATTACAACGCGGTGTGGAGTAACGGCGCTGTTTCGGTCATTTCCGTGGTCAGGTGGGATGCGGATGCGATCGTGCTTACGCGCATCGATCCTGCGGGCTCCTCCGCCGGAAATACCGCGACCTATTCCGGCAGGATGCTAAGCGCGCGCGCCGCCGGCGGCGGGGTCACCGGGTCCTTCAACGGCTCCGTCTGGTCGGAAACCTGGAACGCTTCCTCACCGGGGCCGCTGCTGCAGGCGAGTGCCGCGCCTCCGCCAGCATCCGTAACGGGCTCCGATCCCGTGGTACTTACGCCCGAAGTAAAGGAAGCCATCGCGGAGGAAGTGAAAGCACAGCTCGCCGAAGATAAAGCGGCAGCTGTACCCGCGCCGCAGGTGCAAGCCGGCAATGACGAAGTGCCACCCGCGCTCGATCCGGCGCGGCGCACCTTTGTTGTTTCGGCGGACCTGGCCGTGTTAGCTGATGGTCAGGAATGCTCGCTGACGCAGGGAGACGTAATCACGCGGCTCACAGACACTCCGGATGCGGACGGTAAAGTGAACGCGAGTGTCGCAAGCAGCAAGAGGAGTGATTGCGCTGGAGGTAAGCTGGTGGCGGTTTCCGTTGACGATCTGCAGGAAATGCGCAACCATTTTGGGGAGCAGCTCGACGCAGGCCTGAAGTCGCTGGCTTCAAAGCAGGGAACCGGCAAGATACCCAAAGCGCCGGATACCGGCACGGCGGCAAGCAATGTGCCGCCTCCGCCTCCGGATGCGACCGCGGCCAAGGATCTGCAGGAGCAACAGGCGGCAGCGGACCATGCCGAGGCGGATGTGAAACGAGAATCCTTGAGCGGACCGGCTGGCGGCGGTCAGTAGCGGGGCTGGTGCCTCTCGCACCATTGATGATGGAGCGCGGGTTTCTTCGGGTTTCTTAAGGGAGCGAAAGCGGCTGCGCAAACCCTGCGGCGCTCTTTTGAAAGCGCGGGTTTGCTTCGCCGGGTGGAAGTACTATCCGGAGTCTGCAACTAACCGAACGGGCTTGCCGAACAGTTAGGCGGTACAGGTTCCGGAAAACCTCCATCCGGAAATAATCGTGGCGGAGTGCTTCCCATTGCGCACAGTGCTGCCCGCCCTCTGGTAATGGCTTCTCGTGCGCTAACAGTTGCGTTCGTGATGGCCACATTTAAGTCGCTCGGGTTCGAGGTTAAGTTGACCAGAGCTTCCCGGTACTGCTCGTAGGCAGAAAAAAACCTTATGACAGCCGGAGCTTCCTTGCTTCCCAGGGCGGAGAGCTGCGCGCCGTTCGCGTTGTAGTATTGCGGCACAGGCAATTGGTGCGGATCGAGAGATATCGAAACCGTGCGGCCATCGGGCGCCGTCCCGGTCAGTACGGTTTGGTTCATGCGCAAAGTCTGCCGCGTCGGCGGGCGCCCCCAGTCATCCAGGAACGCCAGTTGCCAGCCGGCGGCTTTGTAGGCCTCCATCAGTTCGGCGATGACAGCTGTCTCCTGAACTGTAACCTTATGGTCAGGATCGGCAGGTGGGACTACCGGCGAGGCCACTGGAATGGCTACGCTCACAGGGTTGTTTGCGCTTCTGGTGAGCCCCTGAATGAGCCAATCGCGAAATGGCAGCGGCACATTAAAGAAGACGGAGCCAGTCAGGAAAATAACTATCAAAATCGCGATAACCAGGAATGCCCAGACGAGCACCTGCGCGGGCAGGTCGAGCGTTGACTTCGTCAGTTTCGACGCCTGGGCGAACACCAAGAAAAGAGCCATCAGTCCGATGAGAGCGATTGCTCCGAAAACCAGAGTGGCAGGACCAACACCGAACTTAATAAAGGTGACGACGATGGCGAGAATGCCTGCTACAGCGATGGCATATCGAAAAGCGGGGTGCGCCGCCTTAGCAGCCCGGATAAAGCTCGCTGGGGAGAGAAAATCCTCAGCTTTTTCCGTCGCTTGTTGTTCTGGCTCGATCATTCGCGAATCTCGACACCAATATCACCTGGCATGTAAAGCGGCTCAATAGTAGCAAAGAAACGCACTACCTTCGCAGATCACGGGAGTAGGCATATCGTTATTGCACTATGTTCTGCCCTCGGATAGTTGAACCATAAAGCGGTATCAGTCATCGTGACCGTGGATTCCCTTAATTAGCTGGAATATGCTGTCCAAATGCCAGCACCCAACCTCACAGAACTTGAGAGTCAAATCCGGCTCTGGGTCAAAAAGAACAAGAAGGAAGACAGCCGTCTTGAATTCAAGCGGCGAATTGACCTCGCCACGCCGGATGCCAAAGCGGAATTCATCCGGGATGTGATTGCGCTGGCTAATTCCGAGGGCGAGTATCCGCGCAAAGACGGCCATCTTGTTGTTGGCGTCAAGGACGGTCGCTATCACGATATTCAGAATGAACACTACGACGGAGCGACGTTCGGACAGCTCCTCGATTCTTGCGTCTTTCCTGCCATTGATACCGTGTATGAGGAGTTTGGCAACGACAGTCGCGGTCGTTTTGGAGTACTGATCGTAAAACCGGATGCGAACACCCTTTATGTGGTGAATGATAAATTGCAGAACGATAAAGGACAGTTGCTGCTGTCGCCGGGGCAAAGCTGGGGGAGAAGATCAGACCGGAAAACCACGCTCAGCGGTGAAAATATTCACGCGCGATTGCGTGATATTCAAGACCGTAAGACCGACGATGCGACCGCCCCGCTCCGGGCGAGAATCGAAAAGCTGGAGAGTGAGAGCGGGCCGGCATTTGAAGCAAAACGAATTCGTTTCGAGATGGAGGAAAATCCGGATTGGCCTTCGCTGGAAGCAGGACTACAGAAGCTTCTTCCTTATGCCCGCGAGTTCGATCACACGGTAAAGCACCGGGTCTTGGACGCCATTCGGGAAGCTACGGCGAGGACAAGACAGGGCATGACGGTTGCAGTGGCACGGTCTGTGGATGCGTTGCTAATCGAAGTGATGCCGCTTAAGGGCGGGGGGCTGCAATATCCGGCTAGGCAGGAAATTACCCCCGAGGATCAGGAATTGCTCAAACGGATGGAGCACTTAACCTTCGAGATGACGTGGGATGCGAGTCGCTACCTGCGCGATATCCAGGTTCTCGAAATCGGAGCCCATTTGTATTGGGTTCTTATCAGGTACGCCACGCTGAACGGATTAGAAAAACTCAAGACGGAAACCCTGCACAATGCTCGCTACTGCCGGGACATATGCATGGAGGAGCGACGCGGGAAAACATTTCCGGAGGGTCAGAAGAAATTGCGGGAAGAGATTGACGATGCCCTTGATGCGTTTCAGGATGACTACCTCGTTAGAAAGCTTTCTGCTGGGGACCTGACGGCGTCGATCCTTTCGGCTTGTGTGGCGATCATCAAGAAAGGCGAAGCCGTGGACTGGCAGTCGGCGAAGCGAGAATTGCCACTTGCAAGTTCAGTCGCCGTGGCATTCAAGGGATCTGAAATCGTTGGAGTCGGAGCTATCAAGCGAGAGCGCCACAAATACGCTGCATCCATTTCCGCTAAGAGTGGCGCCAAGTTTCCCCCCGAGACCCTTGAGCTGGGATATGTGGCGGTCGATCCTGCACATCAAGGCCGTCAGCTGTCATCCCGAATCGCAACGTTGCTGGCGTCGCAATATAAGGGCCGGTTGTTCGCGACTACTTATAACGACCGAATGAGAAGAACTCTGAACAGAATCGGGTTTGTTAAGCAGGGCAATGACTGGAAAGGCAAGACTGAGATGCTTTCGCTCTGGGAGAAAGAATGACACGGTTGTCCATGCGAAATGTCCGTTGACGTTAAACCCGATAAAAACCATTAGCGAGTTAGCAACGGTGACTAGGGTTGCGGTTCATAACTCGTTCTCCGGTACGCCCGCTCTTTGACGCATTCGCCTGCGCTGAAGCGCGACTCTTCCTGTCTCTGAAGACGCCGGCACCATGGAGCACTCACAGCAACGAAACGAGTAGCACTGATCACAGACAATTTGGCCGGTGGCTATGTATATCTTTGTGCCGCCGCATGCCCCGCAGACGGCTCCTTCCTCATCCGCACACCCGCTCTGCACAAACTGCCGAATCAGGTTATATGCCCACATCCGGCCCTCGCGCTCCCTGGTGGTTTCGATATCGGTGTGGTTGGAGCTATTCTGCCGCTGTATTTCTTCCTTACTTTTTTGCAACTCCGATTCCACCCACGAGAGAAGCTTTTGTGCTGACAGCGTGTTCTTTTTCGACTGTTTGGACAAATCGAGGTCCTCGCAGCACCAGTATAGCGAGACACCGTACAGGTCGCCCTATGCAGGAATTTTCCCGTGTCCCCCCTTCCGGATTGATGTTTCCGATAAATTCTGTTATCAGAAACATTAACTAACCAAAACACGGGGCGGGGATGTCGGATGGTGTGACGGTTCCTGGTCGGGAAAATCTTCCGGCACTGCCTCCGGTGATTGCCGGCGCGAATACTCCCGAGATCGAACGCCGTGTTGAAAACTTCTTCCATTCGGTAGCAAGCATCTTCGATTCCTGGGTCAATCGGCGCAAATCCGATCACACCCGGCGTGCTTACCGTGGCGATGTCATGGCCTTTGTCGAGTTCCGTGGCTGGACCTGGCCCGAGCAATCCGCGGAGCTGCTGCGCGTCTCTATTCTCGATGTGCAGGCGTTCCGGGAAGATATGCTTGCGCGCCGGGCGGCTCCCAAGACCATGAACCGGCGGATTTCCTCGTTATCCTCTTTCTATAGGTATCTGGCCGGTGCTGCTGCCGAGCTGCGGCTGCCGATCACGGTCCCCAATCCCGCGCATGCGCAGTTCATCGCTCGTGAATCGTCTGATCCCGTTGATGAAACCCGCGCACTCTCTGAAACACGGGCGCGGCAGCTGATGGGAATGCCTGCCGGCGACTCTCTGCTGGAGCTGCGCGACCGGGCCATTCTGAAGTTCTATCTTTATACCGGCGCGCGCATTGCGACCGGCTGCAAGCTGGCCGTCTCCGACTTCCATCAGGACGGCGACGAAGCGACGCTGCGCTTTCATATCAAAGGCGGGCGGCACAAGACCAAGGGAATTCACTTCAGCGCGGCGGAGTCCATCGCCGAATACATCAAAGCTGCCGGAATCGACAGTGGCCCCCTCTTCCGCCCTCGCCTCTCGCCGCATCATGAAACGCTGGCCCCTCGCCGGATGACGGAGCGCAGCATGTACAGCCTGCTGATGAGTTATCTGAAACGGCTTCCTGGCGCGATGCGCGAGACGGCGCTGCCGGACGGGGAAAAAGGCCTGGAGTGCATCTATTCGCCGCACTCGATCCGGGCGACGACGGCGACGTTGCTGCTGGACACCAGCGTGCCCATCGAGTCTGTACAGGATCTCCTCGATCACAAGCACATCACCACGACACAGATTTATGACAAACGCCGGCGCTCCGCGCGCGACTCCGCCTCGCATAAGGTGCCGATTTGAGAGAGAGTCATTGCCGCGAGAGTGAAGGTGGAGTAATTTGATAGACGTTGGCGGCCCGAAGGCCACGCACGTAAGGCATGATTTGATGTTCACCGACGAAGACCTAGTCCTTAAAACCGAGAGCGATGTGGAACAGAAGCTGCTGTGGCCGTTGCTGACGGAGGAACGCCTCCTGGCCATCCCTCGGGAGCACGTCCACACTAAAGAGTATCTCGCACCAGCCGCTCTCGACAAAACAGCCGGGAAAATGACGGGGTATTACCCCGACTATTCCATTTGGCTTCGCGGATTGCCCGTGATGATCGTAGAGGCCAAGGCGCCCGATGTTGCGGTGGAGGTGGGATATCGCGAGGCGAGCCTTTATGCCCGACATTTGAACCAAAAGTTTCCGGCGGGCCTAAATCCGTGCGCACGCATCATGGCGTCGAATGGGACGGACTTGCTATTTGGATCCTGGGATGCCGAACCCGATCTCAAATTGTCGGTGGCTGACCTTCGTATTGGAACTGCCGCCTTGGAGTCGCTGCAGTCACGCTGTTCCGGCCGAGTGCTGGATCAATTCGCGGCTCCGATTTCCCTCCGGCTTCGGCTGCCCAATGTCGTCTTCCCTTATGACCTGCTTGGTGGACGGGCAGTGCTCAATGCGAAACGAGCACTGAATACGTTTGCGGCCGACTTGTCCCCTATTCTTCGGCGGTATTTCTCGTCAACGCCGCAGGAAAACATTCACGAGATCGCGGAAAAAGCGTACGTTTCCTCGAATGAGGTCACCGAGTACGATCGCGTCCTAGAGTCGCTACTCAAAGAGCGGCTGGTGTTCCGGCAGGAGGCAATCGTAAAGCCCCTGGAACCGAAGAAACACGAAGAACCGAATGTTACTCGCGCGATCACGGCGTTCGATCAACAGCGACCCGCATATGGCCAGCTGCAAATCATTCAAGGCCCGGTGGGGGCAGGCAAGTCTTTGTTCGCGCGCAGATACAAGGATGTGCTGCAAACCGCCGAGGCCGCGGAGCATACGCGATGGGCCTTCATTGACTTTAACACCAGCACTATGGGAGATGTTGCGAGTGCGGAGCGATGGGTTAACGAATCGTTCATTGATGCGTTCCAAGCCGAGAACCCCTCCCTGGATCTATTTTCGAGTAACGTTCAGCGGGGCATTTTTGCTCGCAACATTCAGAAACGACGCAGTGTATATGAAGAACTTGAGCGCGTATCGCCCGAGCAGGCGGCCATCATGCGCGCGACTGATTTAGCGAAGTGGCAAGACGACCCGAAGGAATTTACGCAGGGCATTGCCACATATGTACTCGGGAGTCGGCGCGAGGTTCTCGTTGTTGTGATGGACAACGTTGACCGCCTTGATCTCGCGGGCCAGCTTACCGCATTCAATGTCGCGCTCTCCTTCATGACTCTGACGAAATGCTTCGTGATTCTTCAAATGCGGGATGAGACCTACGAGCGTTATAAGGATAAGCCGCCCTTGGACACCTACCGCTCGGGGATCACGTTTCATATTTCGCCACCGCGTTTTATAGACGTTGTCAAGCGGCGGCTCGAATTGAGCTTGGAGTACTTGACATCTCAGGCAGCCGAGGTTCAACGATACACTCTCGAATCCGGTATCAGGATTTCATACCCAAAGTCTGCCCTTGGAACGTTTCTAGGACAGTTGTACCTCGAACTCTTCGAGCGGCGACACAATATCTCGCGCGTCCTTGAGGCTCTCGCCGGGCGCGACGTGCGGCGAGCACTTGAAATGTTTGTAAGCGTCATAACATCGGGACATCTAAGTGAAACATCCATCACTTCTAGCGTCGCCGGCGCAGGCACCATTCCCATCAAAGAGCACAATGTATTGAAGATCCTGATGCGTACAGACTATCGTTTCGCGAGTGATCAAAGCGGCTACATAATCAACGTTTTCGGGTTTGACAAGGAATGGGAGCGTCCCGACAACTTCTTGCTCGTCGAGATTCTGTACTATCTTACGGTTAACCGGAAGAAGCGCGGGCAAATCGGGCTGGAGGGGTACTTTACGTGCCGTCACATTGCTGACGCTCTCCAACGGTATGGCTATGTCCCAGACGACGTGTTAGGCGGTCTAAACTACCTGCTGCGCAGACAACTGATCTCAGCCGATCACATGAACAATGCGTTGGTGGCTTTCGATGACTCGGTTCACATCTTGGCAGCGGGCTTCATACATTTGAGAGTTCTTCCGGAGCGCCTGGAATATACGTACGGCATTCTTGCGACAGTGCCGGTTTCAGACCAAGCCGTTGCGCGCCGAATCGCTGATACTTTGGAGAAGGAAAATCTTCATGGTGATGTATCAGCGTCCGCCAAAGCGCGAGCAGTTAAAGAATTCTACCAATATCTACTGTCGCAGCAAGAGACGCTGCGAAAGCGCGACTTTGAAAATGGCGGCGGAAATAACGGAGCGGCCTACGTCCTGAAGAAAATCGCGGCGAGTTTGCAACACTATTTTGATAGAGGAAGCGCACCGCCAGGCAGCGCGGATATTCTAGATTTCTAGCTTTTTGTGGGCGAGATTCTTCTGCCGCGATAACGTTCTCCCATTACCGCACCCCGCCATAGACCGGATTATCACGTACTGAGGGTGTTGCCAAGAGGCCACCGGGATCGTTAACAGGATTTTGTCCGGGTGATGCCTAGCCGCAACGGTATTTATGGAACTGGCGTCCCGTTGCTATGGCTACGATGAACGATATGGGATGACTGAAGTAGATACTGCCACGCCCTGGATGCCACGATCGAGCAGAAAAAGCTCAACTGATCGCTTTACATCCTCTTTGTGATGGCCGGGACCGACAACAATTCTGCGCAATGGGGACTTTTCCCCGTCTGCAAGACCAAGCGGAATCTCAATAAATGGCGTCTTCCCGAACTGCCCGTCGCGGAATTTAACTTCTAAATGCTTTTCGGATTTCCCCGCCGGTAGAATTATCTCCTTGTTCGCCTGAAGAATTATCCGCCACTCGTGCTCCTCACGGAAACCGGGATGTTTAACGCGTGCTGCCGCAGTGAAATACTGTGCGGTCGCCTTGGAGAATGAGCTTAAGAAGTAATAGGAGGACTTTTTGTATTCTTCCGGAGGATTGGGTCTAAGGGTGACGAACGAAGCAGGTACTGGCTCGTTGGAGCACCTGAGATCGTCAAACCGGGATGCGGCGACACGGCCCATTTCTTCAAAAACAGAAACCTTCTTGTCTTCGTCATAGATGCACTCTTGCAGAGTCCTCTGAAGGTGCTTGTGGTTAACTTCGATCTTCTTGAGAAGAATTTTGTCAAACCCGAGGCTGAAGCCTTGGGCAGAATGGGAATAGCCTCGCCACTGGCTAAGTCTATCGCCTGGGTCTCCGGAATCTTCGGGCACTCCGCTGGTAAAAGAACAGACGAAAGTCTCATTCCGTCCTTCGGACGATTCGATGATTTCGAGGATTTCGGTTGTTCTCCTGGAGAGGACCCTTTCAATCACCTCGCGCGCGGCTCCATCGAGATTCGAGGGAAGCGCAGCTTTAAACGAATCGATAAGGACTCGCAAATATTTCTCAGTAAACGCCTCCCGGAACTCCGTCCAGTCATTAAGAAAGCGGACATGGGTCGCACGTAGGTTGTCGTTCTCGACGATTCCAGTCAATCCCGCTTCAGACGTATAGTGATACAAGAGACCGTGCATAGGCTTATTTGCGTGTCGGGGCCTGCTTCCCCGTGGCTTGTCGGCGGCGTTTTCGGCGCCGTTTGCGGCGGCGGTTGCGCAGGTTACCTCCCGCATATTCAGTATCAATCCAGATATTTCCGTTATCGAAAACGATTGTTGGCTCTCCTGTTAGCGTCGAATACTTGTGAAGATCGTTGATGTCCTCGATGTCAATGTTCATCGTCAGCAGCCCGGCCTTGACGAGTTGTTTCACCAGCGGCAAAAACGTCGCAACCATTTCAGCAAGCATGGCGCGATACTCGGCCATTACCTGATCGTCATCCAACACTTCCTCGTCCGACTTGATGGCCGCATTGATGAGCCTCATACGCTCCAGTTTTTCAGCAACGTTTTTGGGGATCTGCACGTTACTGAACTGTGGACTTGCATGCGGATCTTCGCTGAGAGTTTTATCGTGTTTCTGCGTTTCTCCCAAAACGGCAGATGCGTCCTGACCCCGCTGTAGTACCTTGCTCATCTCCTCGACCACCCTGCGGATACCTCGCGCGACTTCATTGAACGCGTGATCCTGCGTGGGGAAATCGGAAACCGGTTTGCCGTCTCTCGGAAGAGCCTGGAGTCTTCCAATCGGCGTGTTCACCCAATCACACGGGCGGAGGACGATCGGAACCACGCGGGCCTCGCCTGCATCATGCCGGGCTATCGCGCGTTTCAGTTCCACATCGTAGCAGTAATCTGAACTTAGAAACTCGGCGCTGACTAACAGTAAAATAATGTGCGCAGTTTCAACATGCTCATCAATCTGATCTTTCCAGTCACCCCCCGGCACGATTTTGCGATCATGCCAGCCCGCAATAACATTCGCTCGCCGCAGTGCGCTGAGGTGTTTTTCGAGCTTATCCCGCATCCTCTCGTCCTTGTGAGAGTAGCTGAAGAAGACTTCAATGGTTTCACCAGATTTCTTCGGCGTTTTTGTCACTTTTGCATCGCCTCACGAAACGGAAGGTAAAGCACCTTAGCACTTTCATGTGGTAAACCCAAGAGTTTCACCCACTAGGACGGGGATTGACGAGGGCAAGACGCAAGCTGGCACGTCAGGCTAAGCGAGGCGTAAAGTGTTTACGAGGTCAATGCGGGCATATAGAATCCCGCTAAACTATCGAACAAGTATTAAAGAAAACTAGTCCACGCAAATGATCGTCATCCTGCATCCACCTGACTGCCGGGCAGTCGCGGAATCAATTGCAGCCGACCTTACGGCCGCGTTCAACGGGCATGTCAGCGTATCGCTGATATCAGCCGATTCCTCCGCGCCGTGGCCGTCTGCAGCGTCGTGGGATGATCTTTTGTTGGTGGTTTATGACGGGAAAGCGTTCCCCGATTCTGGCAATGGCTTTATTGCCAATTACTCCTCGGGCAGGGCGAATGCCCGGCTACTGCCAATTGCCTTGGATTTGGCTCACAAGAAGCCGCCGACTGCGGTCGCCTCTATCAAGGCTCTGGAATACGACGATTCCGCAAAGGGTAAGACTGGTCGATTGGTTCATCGTGCCGGTTGTATGCTGGGCTTGCGAATGCAGGGTCGCGACAGCAAAGTCTTCATCTCATATCGCGCAACGGACGGCAGAGCGATCGCTGACCAGATCTATGCTCATTTCCTCAGTTTGGGGCACAACCCTTATCAAGATGAAGCAAAGGAGTTTGACGGAGACACAAAAATTCTCCCCGGCGAAGCCGTACAGCAGCAGATTGATGCAGCCCTCGCCGATGCCAGCCTCGTGCTCCTCCTAGACACACCTTCTGCGCCATCATCAATCTGGATTAGGCACGAGGTGGAGACAGCGGACGCGCAGTTGCTGCCGATTCTTCCGATTTGCTTTCGGGAGGCAAATAATCTCAAAAAGGGTCCACGGTTTCGGTCTCTGCTTGCTTTACGGCGGTGGGTAGATATGGAGCAACCCGATCCCGCTTCAAAATCCCCCCTGAGCGATGATCAGCTCAATGAAATCGTAACGGCAGCGGAGAAGTATCAATGCGAGATTTTTCAGAGAAAGTGCCGTGTTCCTTTCATCGTCGAGAAGCAATTCACATCCCAGGGCTTCGATTGGAAGGAAATCGACAAAAGGCTCCTGATGTATGAGTCCCTAAAGAGAGCAAGTGTCCGGCTGAAGACCACAGTATTAAGCCATTGCTCAATTTTTGATCAGATTCATCTCCCTGCGGTCGAAAGATTCCGCAAATATCTCAAAGATACGGGTCGCTCCAACTATTCACTCTTCATCTACGATGGAGATCTTTTGTCGCAAGTCGAAATCGAAGACATAGTTCGCAACGAAACTGAAGAATTGATAATTCTTCATCATCAGGAGCTTTCAACTCTGATCAGCTCGAATTTCACAAAGTTGGGGGTAGCATGAGTCTGACAAAACTCAATGTTTCTCTAGAAGAATACGAGATTGGGTTGTCAGGTGCCGTTCCGGATATTGAGGCTTGGTCTGAGCCAGCGATGGACAGAGGCATACTGGAGTTTGTATCTCTTTTTTGTGGGATGGTCTTTAAATATGGCGGGCGAATCGTGCATGGGGCACATCCTGCATTTACTCCTATAATCCTGCGGCAAGCGCGACTACAGGCGGCAGATCGATCTCGAAAACCGGTCACGCTTATCATGTCAGAACTCTGGGCAAAAGACCGTAGCGCAGAGGATCTAGATTCACTCAAAGACATTGCGGAACTTGTCATTACAAAACAGATTGGCGATTTAGACGTATCTGACCCAGATACCCGCAATCGCAGCCTGGCGGCGATGCGCCGGGTCTTGATCGACTCCCAGAATTTAATGGTTGCAGTGGGCGGGATATCGCACAAGGGTGATGGATTCGTCGCAGGAGTCGGAGAGGAAATGGAGTTGGCCGGAACCAGAGGAATTCCGCGATTTCTAATCGGTGGGCTCGGAGGTTTCGCCCGTGAACTTGCAAAAGAGCTAACCCCATCGTCCTTGAGCAACTCCCTCTCAGACGAAGCAAATCTCGAATTATTCAGGACCGACGATGTAGGCGCAAGTGTGAATATTGTGTTCAATCACCTCGCTGAATCCAGAGCGCTTGCCCAGTCAGCTTTTCAACCAGTGAAATGGAATCCTGAGCTTAAGATGATTCTCGACCACCGGGACGGAACCATTCACAATGAGGCAACACAGTACATCCAGGCCGCCGCAGTTTGATCTTGCATACCGTTTGAGCAGGGGTAAACTTTCGCAATGGCAAGAAAAGTCTTCTTCAGCTTTCACTATCAACGGGATCTTTGGCGCGTGAACGTCGTACGCAACAGTGGCGTGATCGATGGGGTCTCCGCTGCTGGATTTCACGACACTTCCCTGTGGGAGGAAACCAAGAGAAAAGGTGAAGGCGCCGTCAAAAGGCTGATCGATAGCGGTCTGAATGGAACTAGCGTGACCGTGGTCCTAATTGGTGCTGAGACCTCCGGTCGAAAATACGTAACTTACGAAATCGAAAAAAGCATTGCCTGCGGCAACGGACTTCTTGGGATTTATATCAACAATATCAAGGATAAAGACGGTCGCACCGATCCGGTGGGAGCAGCACCCGCTGCGTTGTCAAAGAGTGGCGCGCCGCTATACACGTGGGAATACGGGAAATTGGGCGAATGGGTTGAAAAAGCCTACAAGAAAGCAAATCCATAGGAGCCCTACGCCTTGGCGTCGGCTTTTCTAGTCCACCCAGGTTGAGAAGTTGTTATATCCGTCATCAGCAACCCAGTCGTAGGTAGGGTAGAAGTTCCCAAGGTGGAACCCTTTGCCTTTGTACTGGTCTGCGACGGGATCGATTCGGTAAGACGCGCTCCCATCGATTTCGTCATATTCGTACCACTCTCCATTGACCTTCTCATGAAGAGTCGCCGTCAGGCCACTGTCCGAGAATGTTACGCCGACATGCAATAGCGGGTCAGAGCCAAGAGATTTGGTCAGTTTGTTCTTTCCGGTTATTGAATTGATATGCACTGCAAGGATCGCGTTTCCTCTTTTGAAGCTTTTCAATATTTCGTAACGGACCCAGGGCCTTGCATAGGTTTGAGATCCGATAAGGATACATGTGGTCGAAGTGCCCTCAAGCCCTGAATTGATCAGTCTCTTTAGCGAGACATCCCCCTTGTTCTGGGCCTCCTCCCAGAGTGAAGCGTCAAAAAATCCAGCCACTTCTCGGTCAGGCTTGGTCAGCCAGTGATTGCGTACTACATTGGCCCTGAAGTCAATCACGTCCTGGTAATGAAATCCGAAATAAACGCGTTTTGCCATGGTTAAGCCTTACGCAATCCATCTATTAAAATTGTTATAACCGTCGTGAGCAACCCAGTCGTTAACCGGTATCCAGTGCGAGAGCGACAAGTGCTTGCCTCGATTGCTTTCCGGTTGCGCGGGAAGCGAAAATGCATCGAGATCGGAATAGTAAACCCATTTGTCGTCTTTCCATTCCGTAGGCCTGGCACGGGTGCCGTCCGCGCTTATTTCCAGCCCCAGATTGTCAAAGGGATTTGGCCCAAGGGTTTTGATGTTTTGATCTTTTCCCTTAATGCCGTTGATGTGTATGCCTAGTGCGCTGTTACCACGCTCGATACTCTTCATGATTTCGTATCGAACCCAGCGCCGCGCCCAAGTATGGGTCCCAATAAGCACGACGGTCACGCTGGTATTCTGTAGTTCCGCATTAATGAGCCGCTTCAGCGCGAGCGGACTCGTCTTCTTAGCCTCTTCCCAGATCGAATGGTCATAGTAGCCAGCCGATTCGACGCCTCCGATGAGGTTGTGCTTGCGCACGACGTTCGCGCGGAAGTCGATCACGTCCTGGTAGTGAAATGCAAAGTAGACACGTTTTGCCATATTCTAGCCTTGTAGGGGTAGACCCAACAGCGGCGCGTGTCACTAGCCGCATTTCGAGGTGTTCGGATGACGGCAGGAGACAACACACTCGTTACATTACGGAAGTTGGGAAGCAATCTCAATCACTCCAAGAGCTTTGTGTTTCTGCCAACATACTGCTCATTCTGTAATGACTTTTTCAGACTGAAATCACAAATCTAATCAATCGGTTGCTTTCCAGATGGCGGCGGGTGACACGACTGTTGGGTCTAGGCCTTGTTCCGTGGCTACGAGTTCCGGCTGCGCAAACGACCGTTTACGCAATTCACTGACGCTGCCCACATCACTCCCAGGTCCAGGTTTTGAATCCAAGGCTCTTTACGTTCTCGGATACTGCGCGCTTGATCTGGTCAGAAGCGCCATTCGGAAAATCGGCATTGATCTCCACAGTTATCTTGAGCTCACCTTGGGGATCAGACGCGAGGTTGTTGATCACTTCTTCTACCAGTTGCACTAGGCGTATCTTCGCCGTTGCCGGGTTCACTTCCACTGAGCCATAGAAAGACTTGGCTTTCCCTGAGGTGCTGGTGGGAATCGCGTCCGCCCCAGCGGCCGGAGGATCAAAAAGCGTCTTCCCGCCGGGTGTTACCTTCGGCGGCGAACTAACGCCGCTGACACTACCGGCGTTTTGCGTCAAGCTCGCGAGTAATTTCGCTTCGTATTGCTTCGCACCTTCGGCCTCAATCAGGAGCAGCGTGTCGTCGAGCTGCACGTTCGGGTCACCGAGCTCTAAATCCCTCAAATACGTCGGCGTATTGTCCGTAGGCGGTGCCGAAGAAATCCTTAGTGGCGGCTCCCTTAACGATAGCCTGTTGTAGCGTATAGCGATCCCTCAGGCGTGGCAGGTAGAGGTACCGCTGCATGTCCTCCCAGAAAGCCATTGCAGCGACGGACGCCTTGCCATCTTTCCAGTACAGCTTCTTCAATGTATCGCGCAGATGTATTGGTGACCAAACGCTGATCACAAGTTCGTTGTCATGACAGACCCGCTCGATCTCGGTACTAAAAGCTGAGCCACTGGTGTTCAGAGGGAATGCTTCAATAGTGGGCTGGCGATCCGTCGGTGTGGCCTGCGTAGGGCACAGCAGCCACTTGTAGCACTCGCGCGCCACGCGAGGCAGTACATCTTCAGCGGATTGGAGCTCCTTCCGGGCCTGTTCTTCCTGAAGGCCGTCGATATTAAGCCGTTTCTCTTTAACGTCCACCACGATGGAGTTCCACGCGAGCGCTGTGCGAACGCAATCGCGGACGCGGGTCAGGGCGGCATGATCTGGGGCGATGAAAAGGAGCCTGTTGCACCGATAGCGTGGTTTTGTGCCGTTGCTGCGCAGGAATTCCAGTACCTCATCGGAGGCGACGCGCGCCTCTTGCTTACTGTAGAACTTCTCCGGCGACAGCAAGACCAAACGCAATGCGCCGTCATCGGGGACGTCAGTATGCGGCGTGAAAATGTGACTGCCATCAAAGAAAGACGCTCCAGGGATGAGCTTGCGCAATACATCTGCTAGCTTGCTTCGGACCTCGTTCTGGTCGTTGAATCGGCCCTTCCGATCTTCCATCTCCCTACGCAGGTTGGCGCGGGTGTCAAACCAAAATCGCGTTGCGTCCTGAGCCTTATCGCCGGAGGAATTCAGATAATGTAGCCGGTCCGCCAAGCGGTTAAGAGCGTCGGAAAAGATTGAAGATGTTTGTCCTGGCTGAAGACAACCCAAAAGCACGCGGGCGCGATCCAGGCCCCGCACGCCTTTTTGTGTCCCAGCGGCCGATGCTGCACTTCCCAGGAAAATGGTCCGAGCCACCCGCCGGGCAGCAGAAACGGCACCGAACCGCGGCTCTTTCGTTTCGAGCTCCGTGGTCTCGGCTCGATCGCCGTCAATATCCTTTTCGAGTACGGCGTCCCAACCCGGCGCAAGGTAATAGGTCAGCTCGTTACGCGTGTTGCCATCGTAAAGCGGCAGGCTGCCGGGCAGAATCATCATGTCTGGATTTTGATCCTTCCAGAGCCGGTAGATCACCTTAGCCATCAGCTTCAGCACTCCGCGGGTACGCTGAAAACTTTGAAGAGTGGTCCAGTCTTCATAAAGGCGATCAAAAACTTCCGGGTGAATCGGATAGGCCTGCGCCAGACGACTGAAATACCGTGCCTCCTGCGTCTCCGATGGCAGCTTGGAGCCTTCTGCCACATACGCATCGGCGAATGCGCGGCATACTGCATCGCGGGCCTGGGCATCCCGCACCGGCTCGAAGAGGCGGCGGCGAACGATCTCGAAAGCCTCTTCTGTAGCCACGGGTTTCCATAGCGCCTGCAATCGGCCAAAAGTCTTTTCCAGCGCTTTTAGCGTCGTCACTCCTCGATTACTTCCCGCTTCGATGTCCGATTCGGGCAGGGAAGCCAGCATGATAGCGTTCGGTACCAGCTTGATAGCTTCGGTCAGGGCCTGCACAAACGATAGGTTGCTGTCGTAACTTCCGCCGCTCAAAGTCTGGCCATTTGGGAACTGGCGAATGTAAGCCACAAGCTCATCTATAAGCACAACGCACGGCGCATAAGTTTCGAGCAACGTTTTGAGAACATTCTTGCCGGGTGACGTGCCCGTGGTGTCTGACTCTTTTACGAGCGCATAGGCCTCCTCCCCGCCGAGTTGCCAAGCGAGATCACCCCACAAGGTGTTGATGGTTTGCTTGCCGTATTTCCATGCTTGCCCCGGTGCCCGCGCGGTACCGTCGAGAACGACCACACGAGCTTTTGGAATATCCATCATGCCGGAATGATCGAGAAGGTCGGGGACGCCTGGCAGCTCCTTGAGCGGACAATCGCGAGTGGCCAAGTGATAGACCGCCAGCATGGTGTGCGTCTTACCGCCGCCAAATGCCGTTTGTAGCTGGATGACTGGGTCACCGCCCTGACCATTGAGTCGTTTGGCCACGGAAGTGAGCAACAGCCCCATACCCTCCGTGATAAAGGTGCGCTGGAAAAAAGCAGTCGCATCCTGGTATTCAGGCGAAGCCTTGCCAGTGTGGACGGCAGTAATATCCGCAGCAAACTCAGATTGCAGGAAGGTGCCTTCCAAAACGTCCGGATGCGGAACAGCTATTTCGCGCCAGGGTTTCATGAGGTTTTGCTCCAACATGTTTGCATATCAATTAAAGAGGTTGCCTTGTGGTTCTTCAGTTGGCACGATGCTGGCGGCGGCTTCGATTCCTGTCCAAGAGGTAATTATTTCGTTATAAACTCGGGCATCCTCGGCCAAACCCAGCCGCTCGCACAGAGTATAAAGACGATAGGCAAGCTGTCGGGCGGCTTCGGCTTTGCCGCCAAGTGCGGCCAAGAGCTCGCCTGAAGCTGCTTCGCCTTGTTGTTTAAGGGCTCGAATAAGTTGATGTAAAGCCTCCCACACAGGTAAGCGGGAGTCGGCTTTTGGATCCCAATCAGCAGCGTACTCCGCCCATTTTAAAAGACGCACTTTACCAGCGCCGCTAGAGAGAATGCCGGCGAGCTTCATCCCGTCAACGCTCGTTCCTTTTCCCCGAGAAAGCGTGTCCGCATCGCCGTAAGGTCCATCGGTCCAGGCGTGCAGCTGGAACCAATGCAAAGAGAACTGAGTATCAGGATCGAAGTCATCTTCCGCAAGGAAGCGGTTAATGAGTTGGAGGGCCGTCCGGACGTTCATCGGAGAACCATCGGCTTCTAATACAGAGGAATATTTGGAAAAGACAGCCATACCTGGGCCGATCATGGCTTGTGACAGATCAACGGGAGCGACCGGCGAACGGTCGTCGCCGGAGCCTTTGGTCATTTCGTCAAGTGCCTCGGGTAGAACCGTATTCAGCTCCCGAAGGAACTCTCTACGCGAAATAGTTGGGGCACTCATTGGGCGCGTGCGACAAACGAGCACAATACTAGAAGCGAGTGCGTTTGAGTCAGAGCTTCGCATCCGGTTGCCAAGTTCAGTCCGAATCGGCCATGTGCCCGAGAGTTGAAGTCCCGCTTGGTGGACAGCCTCCAAGAACGCTACCCATCCAGTCGAAGATGTTCCGGAGACATCCTCAGTCTCTGATTGCTTAAATGCGTAATAAATAGTGATCGGAAAAGCCGGGTGAGACTGTTCTGCCAAGCGATTCATAGCTTGCGTCATTCCGCTAAGAAAAAAAGCTTCCGCCTTTTGTCTTCCGCCGTGCCTATCTGCCGTTGCCACTAGCTCTTCTGCCTTGGGCACTTCAAGAGTGGCGAAGAGATCCGGTAAAACTGACTTCAATGTGTGGCGAAGCCAGACATAAAAGAAGTCTGACAAGTCAGCGTAACCGATGTTGTCATAATAGGGCGGATCAGTCGAAACGACCTTGTCTCTCGAAATCGCTTGGGTTGCAGCGTCCGCCTGCGCGACGAAACCTACTGGTCCGTTCGGCAAGAATAGAAGTACTTTTGGCACAAAGTCGAACGTTTTGTCGAAGCTACCACCCGAATTTCCGAGAGGATTTGCCTCGGCGAAGTCCCACACCATTGGTATTGCCTGGCGAGCGAACAGATGGCCGACGTGTTCCTTTGCAGGATCATTTCTCCATTGACAAAGGGCATTGTTAAGGTTGATGAGGCGCGATAGAAAGATTCCTAAGTATATTTCCACCGCATCGGCGTAAGCCGATGCTCCGGTACCGCCCGCTGCTAACGTGCGGTCATCTTCGGGGAGAACGTTTGCTGCTTCGGCGTCCGCTCTGACGACCTCGCGTGCCTCTTGCACCAGATCCGACAACGTAGTGAGAGCAGAGAGCTGGCGTGGAGTGAATAGGTTGCTCCATTTCTTCAGTCCGTACAACGTAGGCGTGAAAGCGCGCGCGTCCTCAAGAAGGTTTCCTTCAGGCCGCCATGTCGGCTCAGTTTCCGTAGCAAGAGCTTCCATCTCGGCAGTTGGCGATAAATAGACTCGGCCATGCGTTCCTTCCGCCACAATTGCGAGGAGCCTTGCTCCCATCCGATTAGCCATGCCTTCAGCTTTAATGTGTGACGGTTCGATCGCCACGCCAGAAACAAGGCAAGAAAAATTTGCGCCACGCGCAAGCTTCGTGCCCGTTTTCGCGGCGGGCGGCGGGGGTCCAAGCTTAACAACAAAACTATAGCGATCTCCTTCAACCACTGGAACGAGGTAAGCTTCCCTACCCGGTTTCGTGGCTAAAATGAAGGTCGAAGCAAGGGGCACATCGGCGTGAGAGAATGCAGGGTTGGGACTCTTGACGGTGCGCGCCCACAGCCATGCATTTACGATAAGTTTTTGACCGATCAGTGGCTTTAAGTCAGTTCGATCACGCGCCATCTCGGCAGTGACCTCAACTGGCGGATAAAGGTGCCCAAGGCGCGATTCAGCCTGAGCGCGCATCCATGCTCCATAACGGCGTACATCTTCTGCGAGGCCGGTGTTGCCTTGCCATTCCTTTTCTAGATCTAGCCGCGGGTTAGGTTCGTCTGGGAGCAGAGGCCCGACGGGCGCGCGGCCAGCAAACCTTCGAGGAATCTCAATCATTGCTTTATTGATTAGCACGGCCACTGGATTCAGGTCTGAAGCATAAGCTTCTAGTCCTAGACGCTGGGCTTCCAGAGGAATCGTGCCGCCTCCAGCGAAAGGATCGTGCACAGCGGGGACTTTCTCCGGATTGAAAAGACTGGCCGCTTGCGGATGGTCTTTATTGAGTTCGCACACTTCTTGCCACGAGCGCTTGATTTCATCGCGTGCCGATTTAATTACTTCCTCGTTGTTGATGTTTTCCCAAAGAACGAGGTCTTCGATGATTTTGAACAGACGCTTCCTCTCGATGGCAGCATCCTTCTTGTTCTTTCCGTATCTGAATCCCCTGCCCTGTTGATAACCGGGATCGTTGACGAGCTGGGCAAAGAGGACAGCACGCGCTGCCGCGAGCGGTCGTCGCGCCCACCATAGGTGCAAGGTCGATGGATGCCCATGCCTGATGGCCTTCTCCCTCGCAGCCGCGACGTTGATGGCATCGAGCGGAAGAGCCACCTCAATTAATTTGCGTGGAGATTTTATGGGATAGTTGTTCAAGCGACTGTTCCTCTTTCGAACAGCGCCTTCAGATCGTAGTTCACGGAAGAGATGCCCCAGCCAGGCTCAGAATCAAACGGATTGCGAAGATAGTGCGGACCGTCAATTACATCCTTTTCATCAACGAGCACAATCGCCAGCAAGAATTTGTCGGCCTGATTGAGTCCATACAACATTTCGTTGCGCGTTATCGTAACGGTACTCGCTCCTTTTACCCGACCTTTTACTTCGATGTGGCGAGCCTCGGGCTGTTTATCGTCCACGGCTGACGGATAGGAGGTGAGGTCCCAACCGCATTTCTGGCTGGAGACATCCACCACACGACAGCCTCGGGATTCCTCGGCCCGCCGGACCGCGTCCATCGCAAGCTTCTCGATACGGGCACGGGCTGCGGGATCAGCCGAAAAAGCCGAGCCATCCTCGTCGCGCGATTCACCTCGCAAGCGGCGGAGCAGCCCGGCAGGAATCACCAGAGCACCACCAAGAGCTACGGGCGTGGACGAAGTGACATGCCGCATCGATTGCAGTTCCTTTTTCCGGTTATCGAGACGACTGCCAAGATCGGCGACCGTCCGACGTGCATTTTCCAGGTTTAACCGCACGTCTTTGCCAGCTTCCTGATCTTCCTTAAGCTTCAACCAGCGGTCAGACCAGAAATTTATCTCCTTGGTGAGGCGCTCGTGGACGGCCGCAAGAGTCTTATCCACATGAGCAAAACGTCGTTCGGATACTTCCAGGAAATGTTCCGGAACCAGTGTGGTCGCTGCCAGAGCCAGCGCGCGATGCTCCTGGTCGGCGCGTATCCAGGGCGCGGCGAGCACATCCTTCAGCAAGGCACGGTCAGCTGATGGAAGTGGCTCAAGGTCGAGGTGCGGAGCCCAACCAGCAAATGTCACTGAGCCGTCGGGCGCGACACGCACGAACTGAAGTCGCTTGGAAAGCACATGGTCATCGCCGGACTTTATCTCGTGAGTCAGGAGGAAGAGCAGATGCGGCTCTTCACCATCGTCGGCTGGGTCCACGAGGATCGCCCCCTGGCGCATCAGATTGCCATGTTGCTCCAGCAGTATGTCGCTAACCGCGAGCATGAGTGGATGACCTGGATGAAGCATTGCCGCAAAAGGCACGCCGGGCTTATCTAGCGGACGGACTGCTTCTCGCGTAAAGCAGATGCGCTCGTAACGTTTCAGCACTGGGGCAAGATCACGGCGATTACGCCCCGTGATGAGGCGGTCGCGTTCTCGGATAGAAGCCGGGACGTGGGTAATCTCGAAGCGCGCGGCCTCTCGTGGATGAATCGAGCCTCCCAAGGCCTCGAAGGCTTTCAAAAAGAACGATCGCACGAAGTAGGGCTGCAGGCGGCGGGCCTCAGCCTTTTCCATTTCGTCCTTCACGGCAAACAGACGCTCCGCACTCATGGTTTCCTGCGCGAGAGCGTTGCGATCAAGGAGGTCCCGCAGTTTGTCGTGATCAAACGCATTCTCAACCCGTTGCCCGAGACTTGCGCGCACTTCGGGTCTATCGCCATAACGAATGGCTTCCAGGAGCAGGTCCTTCAGGCTGATGCCTTCAAATACCTCCCCAAGAATGTCGAAGACGCGGCCATTAAGGGCATCGCTCTCGACACTGAGTTTTTCAAGAAGCCGGAAATATACGTCGCCCTCGCGAGTTTCCTTCGAAACAAGATTCCACAGATGGCAGACTTCCTGCTGGCCGATGCGGTGAATGCGTCCGAAACGCTGTTCGAGGCGGTTAGGGTTCCACGGCAGGTCGTAGTTCACCATCAGATTGGCATTCTGAAGGTTGACACCTTCGCCGGCAGCGTCGGTAGCAATAAGAACGCGCACCTCAGGGTCGGAGCGAAAAATCGCCTGAATGCGGCGGCGCTCGTCACGGTGCGTTCCGCCTTGGATCGTGACAATCGCGTCGGGATTGCCCACCACTCCCGCAATCTTCCCGTGCAGGTAATTCAAGGTGTCGCGGTGCTCGGAAAAAATGATGAGCTTGCGCTGGCGGCCGCCAGCATCGCGCATGGCGGGATTATTTTGCAGGATGCGGGAGAGTTCCTCCCATTTGCGGTCCTTTCCGGAAATGACGACTGCCTTGGCCTGAGTTTCTAGTCCCTGCAGGATGATTATTTCCGCCTCAAGCTCGGAGATGGTTCGCGCAGCCGTGGCCTGATCGACTAGGGTCTCTTCGAGACTCTCCTGCTCCTCAGCATTAAGGTCATCCTCGTCATCGGGCACATCCAGTAATGTTTCCGCAAGAATCTGTTGGCCTCGTATCCCGAGCTTTTCCTCGCGGATGCGTCGTTCGAGACGTTCTTTTCGGCGCTTGAGCGATTGGAAAATGGCTTCAGGGCTGGAAGCTAAGCGCCGCTGAAGAGCGGCAAGAGCAAAACCTACGGAGCCCCTGCGGGAACCGTCAAGCTGGTCGGCCTTGCCCATTTCCGTCTGCACATACTGCGTGACGGATTCGTAAAGGGCAGCTTCGATATCAGATAGTTTGTAGTTCACGGTGTAGGCTTTGCGCTCAGGAAAGAGCTTGGTCCCGTCAAACTTCACCATCTCTTCTTTCACCATGCGCCGCATAAGGTCGGAACAATCGACCTTGTGGACGCCATCGCGAAACTTACCGTAGAAACGATCTGAATCCAGTAACGACAGGAAGAGCTGAAAATCCTCTTCCTTGCCGTTATGAGGAGTGGCGGTCATCAGCAACAAGTGCCGCGTGTGCTGTCCGATCTTTTCCGCAAAATTGAAGCGCTTAGTTCGTTTCATTTCCCTGCCGAAAAAGTGGGCAGAGAGTTTGTGGGCTTCGTCGAACACCACCAGGTCCCATGAAGCGAGGCAAAGTTTATCCTGCGACTCCTCGTTGCGCGACATTTGGTCGAGCCGAACGATGAGTTGGTCGTGGTCCTCGAAGGGGTTGCCACTCGGGGATGCGGTCTCAAGCTCCCTGGAAAAAATATGAAACTCCAGACCGAATTTTTCATACATCTCGTCCCGCCATTGCTCCACAAGACTTCCGGGGGCCACGATCAAAATGCGACGTGCATCGGCCCGCATGATGAGTTCGCGAATGTATAGCCCGGCCATGATGGTTTTACCCGCGCCGGGATCGTCCGCCAGAACAAAGCGTAGTGGCTGGCGCGGCAGCATCGACTCATAAACGGCAGTGATCTGATGCGGGAGGGCCTCCACGTTTGACGTGTGGATGGCCATCATCGGGTCAAACAAGAAAGCCAGGTCAATACGTTTGGCTTCGACTGCAAGCTTGAAGTCTTCGCCGTTACCGTCGAAGGCCCACGGACGCTCGACGGTGGCGATACTTATATTCGCTTCGTCCGCGCGTCCAAGTAGTCGGTCTTTAATCACACCTTCTGGCGTCTTGTAGAGGAGCTGAATCGCACCATCGCCAATGGGAACTACCGCTACTACAGTGGCGATCAAAGTGGGTTCGATGCCAGCAAGCGAGATTCCAGGTTTTAGGCTTTCTAATTTCATCTCAGCAAAATGGAATTCCAGTTATCGGGGAAGGTTTTGAAACTATTATCAGAGGTCGCCCTAACTGTCATTGCCTCTCGGAACGTTGATTTTACGCTTATGTGCGTTCGAACATGGAACATGCGCTCCCGGCTGAGGCTTCCTTGGAAACTCCTCCCCAGTATTCAACTTTGAGTCGAGACCTTTTCATTTTCGCTGTTTGGCGGAATTGGCTATCGAACGGGTGAAATTGGGTGTAAATGGGTATTTTCTTGCCTTTGGGTGCGAATTGGGTAAAATTGGGTGAAATTGGGTATTTGGGTTATGCACGACATCAGGAACATCATTATTACGCCGGAGATCCTGAAGCTCATCGCCGATATCGACGAGTTCAAGGGCCGCTGGAAAGTCATTGAAAGCCTTGCGCCCGAAAGGCTGTCCAGCCTTCGGCGGATAGCCACGATTGAAAGCGCCGGTTCATCCACGCGTATCGAGGGTGCCAGGCTCACTGATGCGGAAGTGGAGAAGCTGCTCTCCGGGATCGAAACTAAGTCATTTGCCAGTCGCGACGAGCAGGAAGTAGCGGGTTATGCCGACGCGATGGACATGATCTTTGATAGCCATGACGCTATCACACTGACTGAAAATCACATCAAGCAGCTGCACGGCCTGCTCCTCAAATACAGCACCAAGGATGAAGAGCATCGCGGGCATTATAAGAAAGTGCCTAACCACGTCGAGGCATTCGGGCCGGACGGCAAGAGCCTGGGCGTGGTATTTGAGACCGCCACGCCTTTTGAGACGCCCGGATGGATGAAGGACCTGGTCGAATGGTTCAATCAATCCGTACAGGAGGAGAGCCAGCATCCCCTGATATTGATCGGGATTTTCATCGTGGTTTTCCTGGGCATACACCCGTTCAAGGACGGAAACGGCAGGCTCTCGCGCGTGCTGACGACATTGCTTCTGCTGCGCGCCGGGTACGGCTATGTGCCCTACAGTTCGATGGAAACCATCATTGAGGTGAATAAGGACAGCTACTACCTCGCGCTGCGACGCACCCAGCAAACCATCCGCAAGGAAGAGCAAAGCTGGGAGCCGTGGTTGGTGTTCTTCCTGAAAACGATGGCAAAGCAGAAAGATAACCTGGCTGCCAAGGTGAAAGACGAGCAGTCGCTGCGTGCTTCGCTGCCGGCACTGTCACGTCAGATATTGGAGCTCGCGAAAACGCGCGGCGAAATCACCATCACGGAAATCGAGCATTCGACAGGCGCGAACCGCAACACCATCAAGGTACATCTTAAAAAACTGGCCGAGCAGCACTACCTGGTGCAGTTGGGTAAGGGACGCGGCGTGCGCTACGCGATCAAGTAGCGGCGTATTGTGCGGGTGTCACTATCAATGAGCCTTCTCACCGCATGATCGAATCGCAGTACTCCTTAAGTTGCTCTTTCCATTTCTTGGGCGGAGGAGGTATATCCTCGTCTTTGTTGTATTCCTCGAACGGAGAGCGGTTTTCTTGTGCCCAAGCACGCTCAATCAATTCCTTGATGTCTTTTGGAACCTCCCGAGGACCATGCTTCTCCACAACGATGGACGCGTCCCATTCAAATCCGACGCCAATAGACATCTCAGCGCTCGCTTTTGAGTCAAACGCGTCATACAATACCCGTTCAAGCGGATGAGTACGCTTGAAGTCATTCCACAACATGCGTGATACTGCGCGATCCCATCCGCTTCCAATTGCATGAAATCCCGTACGCGTCATGTCCACCGCAATGCCCGGATGGCTGACCATGAAAAGGAAAGGTGCTTCCGGCGACTGTGAATCGGCGTCCGCAAAAAAATCAAAGCCGCAGACGAGAAGAGTGCAATTTGTGTCGTATTTGTCTATATGTTCTGCCGCAAGGGCCTTCATGTAGTCATTCAATTCCCCTGCGGTAATCGCAGCAGTGTACTGCGCACGCGTGAGAAGGCGGGGGTTTAAGAAGTTTAGCTGGATCAATTCTTCTAGTGCTTCTTTGTATCTGGTCTCAAGCCACACCCTGGTGTGCGTTTTCCCGGCGCCAATTTCTTCTTCGGTTTCCAGAATATTGCCGAGTACGCGAGAGCATCCCTCTTCATTGCCCGAAAACATCAACATCGTTCCGCCGGGTGTTAACGGAATCATCTTGGTACTGTCGGCGTCCCACTGAATGTATTCTCCGTAGGTCAAAGCTTTGTCTGCCACGCAGACAATGGCTTTTGAGTCAGCGGCAAGCGCACCTATACAGACCGTCATAAGCGTTCGTTTCTCGGCTTTCGGGGCGACCTATCACACGTCACGCGAAAAGCGTAGCACAATACTCAAGCCGTACCCGCTAGGCCCTCTGTGCCTTGGCGGCTTTCGTCTCCGCCAGCGACGAGCGCAGGGTGTTAAGGATATCCGGCTGATGCTTGGCCAGGTGTCGCTCTACCCGAACATTCCCCAGGAGTCGTTCGATATAGCCGCAAATGACCGTGAGCGAAAGAATGTCGGTTCCGTAGGAATCCTCCACCGCTTTTAAATCCCGGACAAGGGATTCCGTTTCCTGCTCAAGCATCACGCGCGCGCCCTTCGAGGTGGCTTCGAGCTGTTTTACGGGGAGCGGCTTCAGCAGGAACTCAGGTCGGGTAACGGCCAGCAGGGCCTCGGCGAATTTGACCGAGTAGGTTCCGCTCGCCATCATGTGCTCCGCCGCTTCGATCTGGCGGAAGGGCTTCATCTTCCTTAAGGCCGCAAACGCATCCGCGGTGACGTGCTTGGTCTTCAGGATTTCGACGACCTCCGGGCAGATCCCGTCCAGCATGTCGCGGCGCTTGCGGATGTTGGCGACATTGACGTTCAGCGACGCCGCGATGCGCTCTTCGCTTACTCCATTGCTAAGCGCCTTCAGGATCATGAAGTGCTGCGCCACCGGAGGCGCGTGGTTGACGCGCTTGTTATAGGTGTAGGACTCGTCATCGGTGGCGAAGATGGCGCGCACTTCGGCGACGCCCCTGCCCTTCAGGATGTCGATGCGCACATGCCCGTCGAGGAGCAGGTAATCATCCGGCCCCCTCGGGAAGACCACGACCGGCTCTATCAGCCCCACCTGCTCCAGCGAGGCCGCAATCTGCCGGTAAGTCTGGCTCTTGCGAAATGACGGATGTATCGTCTTTTGCAAGGTGATGCTCGCAATCGGTAGGACTATTTCGTTCTGCCTGAATGCCAGCTTTATCTTGGGTGACGACAAGATGTTCCTTCCTTACTTGAGACGTACAGCGAGCTGCTCGGGCATGTCGGTCAGTTGCTCGGCCCGAAGCAGCGTCACAAAATGCTCGTCGGCGAGCAATTGCTTGAGCGCAGTGACCAAAAGCAAGAGGCGGTCCCTCGTCACGCTTGCTTTCTTGACAAGGTTCTTCTGCTCGCGAGTCTGGCGCTGGTATTCCCGCACCAAGGCATCGCCGGTCAGCTTGCGCTGCGCCTGATTGGCCTTTCCGGCGCGCCGCTGCTTGGCGATACGCTGGGCGATGATGCGTTTGGCGACTCGCAACTTATCTCCGCGAAGGTCGCCTTTTTCATATGCTTCCGCGAGCGCCTGCTGGACCTCATGGTCGCTGCCGCTCGCGATGTTCACGGCGACGCTGATGGGTAGCCGCCCGGCTTCCGCCGCCTCAATGAGTGCATCCTGGCTGTGCTCAAGAAGATGCACAACGCCGTAGATGTAGGTACGGTCGAGGCCGAGCTTGCGGGCGATATCGTCGGGTTTGTATTTGCGCTGGGTGAGTTCGCGCACTTCCCGTATCAGGTCGCGGTTCGAGGGCGGGCGTCTCGCGATGTTTTCCACGAGACCCATCAGGAGCTGCTCTTCCCGTGAAGCGTCCACGACAAGAGCGGGCACGGTTTTCTCGCCCAGGCCCGCCATCGCTTCCATGCGGCCCTGGCCGCACACCAGATCGTACTGTGTCCCGTCCGCTTCAAAAGCACGCTTCGAGACCGTGATGGGCCTCTTCAGGCCCACGGCTCCAATACTCGTCACGATATTCTGAAACTTGATCTTGTCGCGGGACCTCGGATTGACGACGCGGATCTCAGCGATTGGGATGGACTCGATGTTCCTTTCGATCATGCGGCGTCCCCGATGGCGACGCGGCGGGCCATGCTCACAAAGAAGTTAAGGTTTTCAAAGCGGTACACGTCGAGCACGACGCCGTTATCGGGGGCAAGGCGCAGTCGCTCGGAAAGCCGGTCCATACCGGGCAGCAGGTAGTAGTCGAGGATCTCCTGGTTTCCGGGGCGAAGACGCGCGGCAATCGTCACGTCGGGGTCAAGCGAGTTATCGAGCCGCACAAGCCAGCGATGGTTGCCGGCGTGGCTCTCGCGGCAGCGTACGAGCGCTAGCGAAGCTGTAAACTCCTGGTTGATGGTGAGCAACTCGGTCGCAGGATGCTGGTCCACCGTGGCGCCGCCTTCGCGAAGCTCCAGGACGATTTTCAGCATCTGGCGCGCATGATGCTGGCGCAATGCGCGGTTCGCTTCGACAAAACTGAAATCGCGGGCCGGAGTATAGCCAATCAGCGTATAGGCGCGAACGAGGCTGCCAAAACGCGAGCGATACGCCGTGCTCGACGGCATGTCGTCGGCCTCGTCGATGAGGATTCCCGAAAGCGTGCCGTAGCGGGCGAGCAAATGCTTTAGCCGCTCAAGAAGCTCCTCGTTACTGAGATGTGCGCAGCGGCTTTGGATGATCCGGAGCGCCTCGCCAAACTCTTCCGCACTGATGAGAGGAGAAAAGGCACCGTCGCGGCGTATCCACATCTCGGGCGGATTCTTCACCCGCTTGCGCTTGAGCTTGAACGATCTGCGGTTGTAGACGTTGCCGCCTGCATACTTCGGATTGGTGAGCACCTCGTGGACGCTGCCGCGCGTCCACGGACGGCCGAGATCGGTTTTCAGGCCGGAAGCATTGAGCCAACCTGCGATCTGCCGCTCCGTCTTGCGCTCATCCGTAAAGAAGCGGTAGATCTCCCGGATAACCTGCACCTCGGCCTCAGGTCCCGGCACGAGGATGACGCGGTCGGTCTGGATGCTCTTATGCTCTCCGCGCGCAAGAAGCTCCTTGGGGCGGCCGTCGCGGTCGATGAGCTGCCTGCGAAGGCCATAGCCTGCCGGCCCGCCCTGGCGGTATCCGAGTTCAATCAGCCGGCATTGCCCGGCGAAGACCTTGACGGAAAGTTCGCGGCTGTATTCACCCGCCATCGTCCGCTTCATCGTTTTCATCAGCGATGACGGCAGGCTCCCGTCGTTTTCGAACTGCTCGGCGCAGTAATGCACGCGGACGTTGGCACGCTTGCACACATATTCGTAATAGGCGCTTTCGTCGGCGTCCTGGAAGCGTCCCCAGCGGCTGATGTCGTAGACGAGAATGACGCTGTAATCGGCGCGGCCGTTCTCGACATCCTGCAGCAACTCACGCAGGCCTCGCCGGCCTGAAAGACTGAGGCCGCTCTTGCCCTCGTCGGAGTAGGTTCGGACGATCTGCATCCCGTGCGCGCTTGCGTAGCGCAGGATGGCATCGCCCTGGTTTTCCGTTGAATACTGCTGGTGCTCCGTGGACATGCGGACGTACTGAGCGGCAGCAATCAAACTAAGCATGGATGGGGCGACGGCCTCTGGCATGGGAAGGCAAACCGACCGGCGCAGTTCACGAGGGCGGCGCGAGGTTCATAATACGGGAGCGTAAAGAGCAATGGCGGTACGGCGCGGAAGATTTAACAGACTTTTTATCGAGAAGTAACAAAGCGCTGCGAATCCCGTAACAGCGGTGACTCTACCCCCTGCCACGCTTGCGGCCCCGTTCTGGGGTCGTCGCAGAATCTGTCAGAAAACCTACGCTTAGAGCTGTTGCAAAAGTTGCCGCGTTAGTTTTGGATTTTGCGACTATGTTCAGCGACGGTCAGGGGGCTGCATTTCCGTCATTGCGGGGGAGATGCAAAACTCTTAACTTTTGCGACGGCCTGACTTTCCTTCAGAATTTCGCTAGCGTAGGATTTTGAACATCCTCTGCGATGAGGCCTGATCCTGGGTTCGGTGCCGACATGGACCCTGGCTCTGCTCAGAAAATGAGCCGTCTCAAGCGATCTGCAGCTGAGTGCCAAAAGCCGCATTCGCCGCGACCAAAGTATCGTCAGCTTCCAGCGCATAACCCATCAGATGATCGACCGCGACAAGAACCCCGCACCATTCATTTGCGGAGGTTTCCAGCCAACCACCGGAGTCGCCTTGCACAGGCACGGTGGCGAAGGCCGCGGTCACGCGCGGTTTGACGATACCGCTAGGAGACGGGGGACGCACCTCAAACAGATTCTTAAAACACACATTGCTCTTGCCGGGGCAGTACGTCATTACGTGCCCGCCCACCTCAAACGGGGCATTGGTTAAGCCGGCGCGCAGGACGATGCTCTGGTGAGATGCGATCTGCGCAGCTACGCCGGTTACGGCGTTAGTGACGACCGCAGTGCCTAAATCGATCAGCGCCAGGTCAAGTTCGTTTGCGCACGGACAGGCGGTGGTGCAGGTTTGTCCCAATGGCATCTGACTGGGCGCATGCGAGTGCGAACAGACACCTGCATATTTCCCGGAGATTGTTACTTTTGCGCCCTTGGCTGCAACGTGTCCGCAGGTCGCAGCATAAACCTGGCCCTTGTGCGAGTCGCGCAGGAAACCGCCTATGCTCCCCGGCACACTGCCGGCAATGCACTTATCTCCCGGAGATGCCGCGAGCACTCCAAGTGGCCGCGTTTCGACGAGCGCGAAGAAATTCTGGCGTCTGGCAAGCGCAACCAATTGCTCCCTTGTCTCGAAGGATTCGAGGCCCGCCGGCCCGGCAATGACCTTCACGATGAACGGCAAAGCAGAATCCGGAATGGATCTCGTTCTGTCAGAGTTGTCCATGAAATGACTTGTTACATTTTTGACCCATCCTGACTTGTCCACCCACTTAAAGTCAAAGGCGTCACCTTCAATGGTTTCAAGATGAAGTAGGTCGGCGGCCATCGACCACGGCATAGAGGGCCAGGGCATATGCATATCAAACGCATATGGGTTTAATCCGGCACGGTACAGGCGATAGCCCAATAGCCAGATCGGATTGATGTCGAGCACGACGCCTTGGGTTACTGTGTTTCCAGCGGCCTCGGCGGCGAAGCCGCCCAGCCCCTCGATGCTGTCAACGTACTGGCGTAGCACATGCATGGCGCTGTCACCCCTCTGTTTTAGTCGTGCGGGCCGAGAAGCCACGCGGCCAGGGCGGCAATGGCTTGCCCGATAATTGCAATCCAGCCGATGAACCAGGACCCGAGCAACGGAGCTGCGAGCGGATACGCCCACGCGACAAACGCAATCGGCGATGCGATGAGATGGGCTTTTCTTACGTCTCCTTCGGGAGCCTTGCGCTTGAAATAGACCAGCGTTGCAGCGCAGAAAACCACCATCAGACCTACAGCGATCCACGGCGCGATTGCCGTGTCGGGCTTAGCGGAGACCAAGCCTCCGATTGTAATGGTGTAGATACTGACGAGTTCAGTAGGAAGATACTTAGCAAGTCTGGCACCAAATCCGTCCGGGGGTTCTGTGCCGCCTGCTGCTAGTCCCGTGCGCGTCAGTACAACGAAACGGCTCATAACTTATTCTCCTTCGATAAGATCAAAGCCTTGCTGGCCTAACCTGAGGAGTATCTTCCAAGACGGCGACAAAGTGTACATCAAAATACAAATGCCAGCGAAGTTAGTAGATGGACTACCCCCTGCCCTGCTTGCGGCCACGCTCCGCAGCGTCGGAGGCATTCCTGGCGGTGACGAGCGCATAGCCCTCATCACGGAGCCGCGCGCGTTCCGGCGCTTTCGTGCTGACCTCAAACAGCTTGTTTGCGATGTCCTCGATGCTGTGGCCGCGTTGCGCGGCCATCATGCACCAGGTAAAGTCCGCATGGCTGCGACTTGGTCCGTCCCCGTCACTGGCAGGCGGCGCAGCAAGAAGGCAGCGCTCATAGTCAGGCCAGCTGCGCTGAGATCCCAGGCCGCTGTGATTGCTTGAGGTCTTAAATCGAACCACGGTGGGGGCGGGATCTGCAGGAGCGACCAAGCCGAGGGATTCAAGGGCTTCCGGTGTCGTCATGCGACCGGGAGCAGCATCGATAATGGCGACTCTCGGAAAATTCCCTGCGTATTTTGCTTTGAAGTTGGAAGTGCCGGCGAGGCGCACGGAGCCGGTGGCGGATGAGTCTGCCGTCAACTGTTTCTTGACGCGGCGGGTGAAGTCCTTGCGGTCCTGGCCATTGGCAAAGCTGGGGACGGCAATCCATGCCTGATGGTTGCCGGGGCTGGTGCGAACCGTGAGGAACGCGACGGGACGCACACGTTCGAGTTTGGCTTCGGTGAGGTCGTCGAGCTGTATGAACGCAGCAGTGTCGCTCATCGGCCGGACCATGAGATTGCCCCCTGCCCTGGCCTTGCCGATGACATTCCCGGTTTTATCCAGGAGATTACAGTCCCTCTGTTTGCCGGCGATGCGAATCATCGCGGGCAGTACCTTGCGAAGATCCTGCGGCGAGTAGGCTTTGCCCCATTGGATATCGCCATTGATGTCGGTCTTGGAGACGTGGATTTTATTCGCCCCGACACTCGCGAACGTATCAATCATCCGTTGCGCTTCGCTAACTGCTTCTGTCACCGCCCCTCCCGTTGCATGGTCGGTCTTGCTTCTCACTACCGATTACGGAAGGAGTGCGCAGACGATAGCGATATGTTTTTTGACTTGCAAGCACAAGGAGTCATGCAGACAGCGCATAATGCAAAACTACCTATAGACCTTCACCCCGCACGTGTTTCATAAGATGGTCAAGGAAGAATCTTTCTTCCTTGGGAATCGAAAGCCCTTGATGGGCTTGAGATTCCAGACTCTGAGGTTGAGTAGGATTTATCCACCGCTTAAAATTCAATTTCTTTTTGTTCAGATTCATGGTCATAAAAAAATTGGCACAACAGTCACTTAGCTGACGTATCTCCTACCAAACGGGCAATTTTCCCCTACTAAACGGGCGGCGGTTTCCTACCAAAGGGGCGGTTTTCTCCTACCAAAGGGGCACGTGGAGCCCTCGTCGCCATGCCCGGCGAACGGACATCTATTCACTACCAAACGGGCGACAGAAGTGAATCAAGGGTCGCAACCCGCCAGTTTCTGTTCTTTGGCGAAGCCCTGAATTGCCTTCAGGCGGGGGATCTCCTACCAAACGGGCGGACGAAAAGGTGCTGGAAAATTGGTGCGAGCAAGACGTGACGTTCACTACCAAACGGGCGACACCGATAAATCAATCGCAGAAATGCGCTGCTTCCGCCTTTCACCTGAACGCAGAACACCGCTCAGGCGATACGTCTCCTACTAAACGGGCAGGCGAGTGTGTTGCACAATGCATGGGAGCAAGACATGACGTTCACTACCAAACGGGCGAAGGCAACGAATCAATCGCAGAAATGCGCCGCTCACGACGCGGGCAACGGTTGCGGAACGCCATTAACGCTGCAGATCTCCTACCAAACGGGCGGCCTTTGTCTCCTATCCCTACTTGACTTGCCGTAGGGGTAGTGTATTTCTTTGCCATGAACACAGTAAGCCGGACTGCTGAGCAAAAGACCAATCATCTTGGTTTTCCCAAGCCGGGCGAACTGATTGAGATGACTGGCACGCACGCGCTTGAGGCCAGTGACCGGGCGATCCTGAACCTTCTGTACCAGAATGCCCACGATAGCGGGAAGCTGCTAGAACAGGATGCCGAATGGGAAATCCCGCTTTCAACTGTAAGGCAAGCATTTTCCAAGCACGAGAGTTCGGATCGGCTTCGGGACAGTCTGACTAGATTGATGTCGGTAAAGGTCAATGTGCTTTACGTCGCGGAGAACAGCGACGGCGCGGGAGGTCCGGAGCAGCGAGTCGTCATCACTGGCTTATTTGACTTCTTTGATGTCTCGGCGAAGGAATTGGCGACAAGAGCGACACTGCGCTATGGCCTGCCCCGGAAGCTGGCTCCGATGCTAAAAACGTCGGGACGCTGGGGCCGGATCAAGGCGGAGATAGTCTGCTCCATGACAAGCAAGTACGCTATTGCCTTGTATGAGCTCATCCAGCTCAGAGCCAACATGGATAGATGCGTAGAGACTTTTCCCATTGATCGGTTGCGCGAGTTGATGGGCGTACCACCCGACACGTATGCACGCGCCGATAATTTTCAACGCAAGGTCATCGACCCTGCCGTGCTGGAAGTGAACGGGCTCTCAGACATGAGCGTGCAAATCGAACTTGAGCGGCGGCATTCGCGAGCACCGGTTCACGCTGTGACGGTCGCATGGTGGCGGAAGTCGGGAGATGAGTTCCGCCTGGCAATGGAAGAGCGAAACCGCAGTAAGCTTGGCCGGATGGCGCGGCTAAAGGGAGTGGTCGAGACAGTTGAGGCGAGTGAGCCTGCACTGAAAGAATAAAGGGCACGAGCAGGATGAGCCAGGACATCACCGACCGCGCCTATCATAGCGCGATTTTCCAATAAGCGAGCGCGTCCCTCACCTCATCACGGGGATAGTACCTGCCGGCATGTTCGAGGTCGTGGCGGATTTTGGCTAGGCGCTTCTGTGCAGATGCGCGAATGATCGGGGATAGCTCCACCACGCCGAGGGGCACCTTTTCATGCGGTGTTTTGGGCCAGCTTTCTGGGTAAGAGTTCCAGTCCGTCCAGCTATCGAGCGCGGTATTCGTCGCCAACAAATTATCGTGGTCACACTGCCACCCATAGAGATTGCGTGCGCATATTCGTAGCATTGCTTTGAGCTTGGGCATAGTGTCCGTAAAGGCCTTGAGCGGCGTCGGGAGCAACACCATATTGCCTACGCAGGAGAAAAAGCGCCGGTCCATCACGACGACATTCGACAGTTGATACCTGGCGTCATCGATCCCCCAGATATGGCAGCATGACCAGTTGGGGCGATGTTTTTTTCTCAGCCCCAGAGCAAGTGTCAAAGCCTCATTAGCGTTTACATTTCCCTCGGATTTATGAATCGAATTGCCTGTTGTCCTGTTCTTGTTCAGTTGAGGCTCCGACCAATTTCCCTTATAAAACGGAGATCCGCGGGCGTGCTCAGGAAACCAGAGTGGCAACAACTTAAATGTCTCGGGGGCTACCCATCGTGCGGTACGCTCGATGAGCGAAGCAACCTCCCGCAAACTCATGACGTTGCCTAATGCTTCTAATCCGTCAGAGATCTCAGCCATGGCGGTTCCACATAATGTTTTCCGAGAAGTGGAGGTTAGTATAGTGGGTTAGTTCGCGCCGTTTCAGTGCCGCCCCTAACGTCAGCCTGAGCACAAATAGTACGATGTCGAGAAGTTTGGACATCTAGACGTCTACTCATCTTGACGCTACGCGATCGGCGGTTTTCCGTACTTCTTGAATAAGAGATTCAAGGCCTCGGCGATCAGGGCGGGCCCAATATTCTTAGGGTCGTCCCTCCCCTGCTCTGCCTTAAGAATGGTGAACTGCTGCAGCGCTTCCGGGGTCACGAGAAATCCTGCCTTCTTGAGCTTTGAGGGCTCCTTCTTAATTGGAACCTCAGCCGGCGCCGCTGCCGTGATGCTTTGCTTCTGGCCGGGCTTGAGTACGGTGAACGCGCTAATGTCGCTTGGCTTGTTGGCCATCACCCTGCCCTTTTGCTGCGCGCTTTTGGCGCGGCTTCCGCACTGAGCTGGGCCGCGATCCAGCGCCATGACTTTCGAATCTCCAGCGCGCCTTTGCTGCTCGGTGCCAACTCTCCGATTGCGCGCCCGTCGTTGAAGGCATGAAAGAGTGCCGTTCTGCGTATTACAACGACAGGACATACCGGCAGATCGAACTCGCGTTCGAGAACGCCAATCACCTTCTGGTTATGGCCCGATCCCGGCACACCATTATTAAGGACCATGACGGCTGGTGTTTTTGTGCGCTTGACGATCTCTACCGAGTCTGCGACGGATTCAATATCGGGAACTGTCGGCCCGCATGGAATGACAACCAAATCCGCGATGCGGGCGGCTTCGACGCTCGGCCAGCGCTCCACTCGCGGCATCGTATCTACAAAGACGTAGTCAATGTTCTTATTTCGGCAGAATTCGAGTGCTTTGGGAAGCTGTTCGGGCTCGGATTGCAGGACTTCAGGTGTCTCTTGCGCGCGTCGCTGATACCATTTCACCGCTGTTCTCTGCGGATCGGTATCAATGACGGCGACCGCTTTACCGGTCTGGGCCTGGACTTCGACCGCCCAATGTAGCGTCAATGTTGTCTTGCCCGCCCCACCCTTTTGCGCCAACACGCTTATGATCTGCACAACTTTACTCGTGGCTGGAGATTTCTACCGTTCTAGACTTCTTCTGCTAGATGTCACGAGGTCTAGACATCTAACGCTTAACCGATCCTCTGACGGACGGCAAGTTAAACTTTTTCCGCGGACCATTCCTCTGACTCCAGTAGATCTCTACCGTTCTAGACTTCTTCCGCTAGATGTCGTGTCGTCTAGATTTCTACTCGTTATTCCGTTTTTCTCGGGGAGTCGTTATTAGGAACTAGTGCAAACTAGACAAGTAGATGTCTTGGGGTAGATATCGCGACTTCTAGATTTCTAATGATGTAGGTATTGCACCGCTTGCGGGCGAGCAATAGGCGGGCAGTTGACCGTTTCAGGCCGAGGAGAACTGTAGACATCTACCTTTCTAGATTCCTATGGGAAGACGTGAAGCTTTCTAGATGTCTAGATAATTTTGCCCCTCGGTTTTCCCCGCGTCCGTGATTTGGGCGGGGATTTCATCCCGATATCGACGCCCTTGACCAGCTCGGCGAGGGGCATCTTGAGGCCCCACGAAAGTATGAGAAGAGTGCGCAGGGTAGGGGCGCGCTGTCCGCGTTCGAGAAGACTCATCGCCGTCCGGTGCAGGCCGCAATGATCTGCGAAAGCTTCCTGACTGTATCCCTGCTTCGTGCGCAGGTCCCTGATTCTGGTTGCGAGTGCTTCGAGCACCTTTTGCATCAGGAGCAGTGTGTGGGATACAATTCTTGCACGTCTACAGACGTATCGTAGTCAGACAAAACGTAACGTACCTGTAGAAGCGAAATCGACCGGGGGGTGCCTGGTGAAGAAATCGCTGACGTTCCTGCCTTTGCTGCTGCTGGCTGCAGCGCTGCTCTGCCCAAATCCGATATCCGCTCAGTCCTCGTCCGAAATGCCCTCCATGATGATGCAATGCGAGCCCGACAGCTGCGGGACATGGTCGTTTCAGGGAAAGCAGGGCACCGGGAAATGGCAGACCGGCCCGGTTGCGAGTCTAACGGTCGAGCGTTTCGATGCCGGCGGGATTTCCATTCGCCGTGAGGACACAAGCGGTCCGGGGAAAGGCATCAAGGGCCTTTATACCGGAGTGCGCAAGGGCGACCGCATCGAAGGGACATTCACCTGGGTCTGGCCGGGCGGCCTGTATCCATCCGGAACCGTGGACTGGTATGCGACCATCATGACGCCGGGGACGATGGATACAGCATCCCCAGCCGTCGTTGTAAACACGGCGGGGGGCGGGGCAGGGACCCCGCATCACATAGAGATTCCGCCGGAGGCCTCCGAGGCGTTTGCGAATTTTCCTGATGATGTCCGCGCCATCCTGCAGCCGGATTCGGCGCTGACGCCGGATGAAGCAAAAATGCCCTGTGACAGATCCTCCAAAATCAGCGCCGAAGATGCCCTCGAAATCGGAAAGTTCGCATATAGGGCGGCGGACTTCAAGCGCGGGTACTGCTGGATAGATCACAGCGCGGACATGGGAAATGTGCATGCGCTCGTACTTCTTGGCGTCTCGTGCATGATGGGGTGGGGGAGGGCGAAAGATCCCAAGGTGGCCTATAACTTTTTCCTGCTGTCGAATTCAAAAAACGACCGATGGGGAGATTATTTTTTGCAGCAGGCTTACGAGAAGGGAATAGGAACGCCGGTTAATAAGGATCTCGCCAATCGTTTGAACGCCAGGCTGCTTATATCGCCCGATGGTCAGGATATTTTCATGGCCATCGGAGCCGACGACATTGAAAAGGTCCGGCAGTACCAAAGAGATATGGTTCTACTGCACCCGCCGATGAGAGAGAATAAAATCTGTCGCGCCGGACACAGCGATGAATGCTCCACTGAAATGGTGGTCGATCAGCAGGCAGTCGATAATCGGCTCAGTCAGATCGACGCGCAGGCGCACGATCGGGTCAACCAGTGATGCCGGCGCCCCCGCTTTCGCAGTCAGCTATGTGTTCGCAAGCAGCTTTAAGAGCCTCTGACGCCGGATGGTTCCCGCCGGTCCTTCCTTCGTGCCGCCTTGCGCTGCCCACTTTGACACCTGGCCCAGGCGAATGCGGTGCTCGGTGGCGGGGCGCTGGATGGAGATCGTGAACTCGGTCATCGGGCCGGGCATCGAAGTGACGCTGTCATTCCTGAATTCCGATACGGCGAGCGCCACAGCTTCGTAAAGTGATTCCGCCTGCACGTCAACCGCGTGCGATATGCCTTCCGAATCGGTGAAGGAAACGCGGCAGCGCGAGACGCCCATCGAAGGATTATAGCGATATTCGTCTTTTGTTCGTCATTGGCGAAAACGCCGATGTCAGCCACAGTCAGAAGAGCGGGCAGGAAAATAGCCGCTGCTCAGCGGGCAAGATGGGCGAAGGTAAAGGCGGAGAAGAAAACGGCCTGACCCAAGGCCTGACGGCCCGCATTTTTGTGCACGGCCGGTTCTGTTCGCACCCCCGATACGCCAAATTACGTTAGTGATGTTTACTGGGTTGATGCCTTCATCGGAACATTGATTCACGTCAGGTTCTGTTGGAGGCTCCCATGCCTGTACTAGGAAACCCTTCGCGAGGTAAGAACTCTTCCCGCACGCCCAAGAACCCTCGTTCCCGCAAGCCGCAAACCAAGAGAGGTCAGAGCAGACCTCATGTCAAAGCCGAGAGTCGCGGCGAGCATAATCAGCTGGCCGCGATTTTTGCGCGGCACGGTATCACGGGGCTGGCCCTTTTTGTCTGTCTGGGCGTGTATTTCCGTTTCGGCAATCTTGAAAAGATTCTCGCAAAATTGTCGCCGGAGCAAACGTTCATCCTGATGATGGCCGTGCTCGCGGTGACGTTCTGTGTGACCCTTGTCGCTCTGGTCTGCGACGTGGTCAAGAAAACCAGGAACGGAAAGCTGGGAACCCTGATCGCCATCCTTGTTCTGATAACGCTCGCGATTGCGGCGTGGGCCTGCCGGAACCAGATAAGAACCAATATCGAGAAGGCCAATCTTGAGGCGCACAGGTGGAATGTGACAATCCTTGCGTCCGGTGACGGGACAAAGCGGGACCCGGCAGTGTTCACAGGTCAAATCCACTTTAGTCATGACGGCAGCTTTGAGGCGCCGGGATACTTCAAGGTGGGCGCCGTGCCTCCGGCAACCCTGACCGCATCCCCAGCCGACATGGACTTCCAATCTGAGAAGATGGTGGAAGCATCCTCGGAATCCACAGTGGTTTCTGCCGCGGCTTCTTCAGGGTCTTTGGAGTGTCAGGCCACTGTACGGGGAAAGTGGTCGTATGCAACGAGCAGTCGCCTGATGACTAACATTGAGATTTCCACTGGGGACCTACGTGAGTTCCTGAGCACGGGCCTGTCGCAGCAAAAAAATGATGAGTGCGCCGTCCGCATCAGACCTCTCATCCCTGAATTTGCGAAGGCGAGATGCAATTTTACAAGCAACACAGGGTGTGACGTTCCGGGAGTTCAGATAAGACTGACTCCCAAAAAGGAAGAATCCCCAACGCTGATGCCGAAATAGATGGCTGGCATTGAGCAAAATTCGCGAGTAAACTCGGACTCAGGAGGGGCAGATGTCAACGGGAAAGCACTATTTCATAGAACGCACCGATGATGGATATGCAGTGCGGGCGAAAGGTTCCAAGAAGGCAAGCGCCATTGTCGATACGCAACGTGAAGCGATCGATTTGGCAAAGGAGTTTAATCCCGACGGAAAGCCGGACGTATCCAGAGTGAAGCACACGCAAGCGGGCAAGCCTGACCAATGGAGAGCCGGCAAGAGATAAGCAAATCCAACCCACAACCCAACCCACAAAAGATGATGTCTTGCACGACTTCCGGGTATTTTGGCAGTCCCCGCGAGTCTGTAAGTCGTTGTAAAACCAATTCACGCAGCGCTGTCACGGCAGAGGCCGCGGGTTCGAGTCCCGTCGTCCCCGCCATTTTTTCAGCAGTTTCCTGTTATTTGCTGAAGCATGGCGCACGTTATTTCCGCCTCGGGGCCTTCCTGGCTTACTCCAATTTCTTTCTAGGATCTGACTCCTCCACCCATTCGCGGCTGCCGTTCGCCTAACAAATCCCTTCCGCCTTCGCCGGTTTGTTCGGATTTCGTAACAAGACTTGGCTCCTCTACTCGGGAGTCTCAGAACGCTGTAGAGTCTTTGGCAATCTGGGCATTTTACCCGGAATATTGAGCAGCGAAAAAGCCGGTCTCCAGTCCGTCGCGCAAGTTACCCAGTTCGCGCGTCGCTTGAAAAAGTGACTGGTTTTGCCAAGCTGCCGGTCATATCTTTCCCCAACTCGCAGATTAAGTTTGCAACGAAAATAACTGCAGGAACGCAATTTCATGAGAAGCAACCAGCGCCACTGGATGGCGCTCAGGGGGAAGCTCCTCAGTTGAGACGTGGTGCCTGCACGCAACCCTAGACAATGGATTCCCGCCATTGCCGACGGAGAAACACCCATGCGCAGCGGCCCTGCACTCATTGCGAACGCCCCCCCTGTCGAAACCAGCCACGCCTCTGAAGATGCCGTAACCCGCACATTGATGCAATTGATCGAGAAGCTCAGCATCGCAGCAAGAAGCGATTCCGGCGGGGGCTCCTCCACCGAAGAGGTGCTGGTCGACGCTGAGGTCGACGGCTCGCGCTACCTTCTTCTGCGCATGCCCAACCGCAGCCGCATCCAGCTCAGCCCGCGCGAGCAGGAAATCGTGCGCATGGTTGCCAAGGGGCATCCCAACAAGGTCATTGCCGATGTTCTCAACATCAGCTCCTGGACGGTGTGCACGCATCTGCGGCGCATCTTTGCCAAGCTGGGGGTGGGCTCGCGGGCCGCGATGGTAGCTCAGTTGTTGGAGTTGGGAATATTGTCCGGTGACCACCGGACATCCGGCGGTATCCGTCAAACCCTGTGAAATCGCCTACAGTTCGTACTCGGGCTGAGTTCCCGGTGGCAGCGAACTGCCGGCTTCGACCACGCGCGCCGCTACGCCGGCTGGTGATTGACTAGCGCGCTTTGCCCGCCGGATCTCCCGTGGATCTGCTTCCGCGCGCACTCCGCGCAGCAGACGTATAACGTTGCCGCCCAAGATCAGGGCCTCCTGATCTGCCGGCAAGCCCAACAAACGAACCTTGTGAAGCTCCAGACCCGGATGGAGCCAGGGGCCATCGGAACCAAACAGAACCTTCCGGGCGCCCGCGCGCTTAATCGCTTCCACGAGGTAGTCAAAGCGGCGGACTCCCGAAGTGTCGATATAGACGTTCGGGTAGCGCACGAGTTGGTCGATCACCCGCTGATGTGCCCGCCAATCGTCGGCGAAGCTGCCGAGGTGGGGAATGATGAAATTCACGTCTGGGAACTGCGAGGCAAGCAGGTCCACGACTTCCGCCCGGCCCACTACGTCCGCGAGTAGAGGCATCCGGAAGGCGCGGGCGGCTTGGCAAAGCTCGCGCGTGGGCATGGCCTCGAAGCCGTGGCACTTAATGCCGCGGAATCCCCACTTGCGCGCGCGTTCCACCATGTTGAAGATGCGGCCGGCGTCGCGCGTGGCATGAACGAAGGCAAACCCAATCAGCCGTCGGGGAAAGCGGGCCACAATGCGCGCGACCTGGCGGTTGGCCTCGTCGTAGTCCGTGTGGAAGGGAGCAAAGACCACCGTCTTATCGATTCCCGCCCGGCGCGCGCGCCGCAAATACGGCTCTATGGGTGCATCGGTGTTCCAGGGGGCGGTCATGCGATCGCCTTTCCCGGCATGACAATGACAATCGATGATCATGCTGGCCACGCTTCCTGCGGCGCGGCTTCCTGGCGAGCACTTCCCAGCTTGGCTGCCGCCGCCAAATACCAGATCGACGTCTCGATGCCGCGAAAGAAGTTCGGCAAATGGAATTTCTCGTTGGGCGCGTGTACCCGATCGTCGGGGAGCGCGAAACCCATCAAGACCGTGGGGATTCCAAGTATTTTCTGGAAGATGCTTGCTGCGGGCACGGATCCGCCGGAGCGAAGGAATACCGGCTTCGCTCCGAATCCTTTCTGGTACGCAAAAACCGCCGTCCGCAGCGCAGGATGATTTCGGTTAACCAAAGCTGGATTGGAAGCAGCCAGGATTCTCACTCCGACGCTCACGGTAGAAGGCGCAACCCGGGCAATATGTTCGCGAAACAATCGGTCGATCTCGCGCGGGTCCTGGTCGGGGACGGTCCGGAAGCTGATCTTGGCCAGGGCTCGCGCCGGAATAATAGTCTTAATGCCAGCGCCCTGGTAGCCGCCAGTGATGCCATTCACGGTAAGTGCGGGACGGATAGTGGTGCGCTCATAGAGGCTGTAGCCGGCTTCGCCCCATGCTTTGGCGACGCCGGCGTCGCGCAGGATTTCCGCGTCTTTCGGACCCGTATTCTGCATGTACTCCCGCTCTTCGGCGCTCCACTCGCGCACCTTATCGTAGAAGCCGGGGATGGTCACTCGCCCGTCGGCGTCGTGCAGGCCGGCGATGATCTCGCAGAGCACCTGCAGCGGGTTGTGAACCGCGCCCCCGAAGTTGCCGGAATGCAGATCATGCCGCGGCCCGCGAATTTCCAACTCGAAACGGATGTTTCCTCTTTCCGAATAACCCAAGGCCGGACGTCCGGGCCCCAGCATTCGCGTGTCGGACATGAGCGCGGCATCCGCACGCAACGCGGATTGATTGCCTTTCACAAAAGTCTCCAGCGTCGGGCTGCCTCCAAGTTCTTCCTCGCCTTCGAAAATGCACTTCACATTCACGGGCAGGGTCCGCCCTGTCTTTAAGTACGACTCCATCGCCTTCACGTGAGTGAAAAGTTGGCCTTTGTCATCGCAGGCTCCTCTACCGTAGAGATTGTTGCCGCGCACCACGGGCTCGAAGGGCGGAGTGAGCCATTCGCTCAGTGGCTCAGCCGGTTGGACGTCATAGTGTCCGTAGATGAGAAGCGTGGGCCGGCCGCGCGCGTGTTGCCACGTCGCATAAACGATGGGATGGCGGTTGGTGGAGATGACTCGAACGTGTTCCAATCCAATGCGCCGCAAATGAGAGGCCAGCCATGAAGCACACCTGCGAACATCGCGGGCATGCTGCGGCTGGTTGCTAACACTGGGGAAGCGGACGAACTCCTTCAGTTCAGCGATAAACTTTCGCCGGTGAAAGCGGGCGTAGGTGAGAGCTCCCCCTCGAATTGGTTTCATTAAGGGATCTCCCCGGCGATGCCCCTCAAGCCGCTAAGGACAAACCTTGGGACGGTCTGGTGCGAGGCAGCGAAGGTATGAGACCGACCGGATATCCTTATCGTCAACCCTTTTGGCCCAGCGAGTGAGCGCTGCGACTGTCTGGTTCGCCGAGCTTAAAACCAGGTGCCGGTTCATAAACGCAACGAACTGCGTCTCATTCTGAGGTGCTCCAGGCTTCGAAATGTGCCCCAGCACCATCTGCAGGAAGTCGCGGGTCGCGGCCGAAGCTGCCTTTCCAGACGAGGATTGCAAATGCAATCGGTCGCGGAGATCAACCGGCCAGCCGTGTTCGGTAGGATATCCTGGACTCGTTGGGCGCCATACCCGGATGTAAACAATGGCGCCAGGACGCGTGAGCCCGAAGAACTGCTCGCGCTCCGTGTGGGCCGGTGAGTAGGAGTCTTGGATTAAATGCAGAGCTTCACCGATAAGCCCGAATTGAGCTGTCCCCGAAGTGGCCAGCGCCTCCTTATAGAGCTTCGTTAGATGTCCCCGCACATCTTGTAGCGCGGCACCCACCTCCTGGCACAACCTGCCCCGCAGTGCGTGTCGGCGCTGTTCGCACTCATCCAGCGACCGGGGATCGTTAACCGGGTAGTCCTTGTCTGGTTTTGCTGAGCCAACCACGAGGGCCTTAACAGCGTCGGGCTCGAGGCCAATCTCAGTGGCGATCTGACGGGTTAGGCTCGTGTGACCGTCAGAGATGCCAGGAATTGGATCAGTCGAGAAGCCTTCCCCGCTTTCTATCTCCTGTTCCAATTCACGGTGGAGACGGCGAATTTCTCCAGGATCGGCCGAAACCTTGTGGAGAGAAACGGTGGAGGACTCCGCCGCAGGCGGCGTGACTGCCGCCGACCGGAGAGCAACATACAAGCGCTTGAGCGTCTTGGGGCCGATAATACCATCGACCACCAGCCCCCCTTGCGCCTTCTGCCAGCGCGCGACGGCAGCTGCGAAAGCGGCGTCGTCGGGAAAAGGTTTAGAGAATCCAAGCAGACCGATTATGCTGGAGCGAATCGCTTGCCAGGCTAGGGAGCGGGCGTAGTTTCGATTCGCCGCCACCGCGCGGCCCCACTGGTTGGGACCAGCCTTGCGTGACGGACCATGAGAGGGTTGCTCGCTCGCGCCCATCAGGCGGAGATCTGCTTCTCCCTCCTCTTCTTGTTCCACGAGACGTTCGAACAAGCACGGGTCCGCGAGTTGCCGCTCTAGCTTTCGCCACGCCGTCTCTGCTGTGCGCATTTTCGGTCTCCCGATCTGGCTCGGGCGTCATCGTAACCCATTGGAGAGTGCGCTGCCCAAGAGGCTCCTCAAGGGCGAATCGCATTTGAAGGAGAACGTCGAAAGCCCACCCGATTCGCTTCGCCGCCGCCCCAGCGCAAACCCGGTTCGGTTTGTGCTGAGGCGGTGGGTCACCGGTCAAATTTCTAATTCAAATTCGCGGGCCGGGGCACGGTCCGCCGAAACCCCCGGTCTGGAGCGTCCGTTGGCTTTGACCGGCGTCGGCTGCGTCTGATCCCACGGCAACACGCGAGCCGATCCGGTGCGCTTCGCCAGACCCATGGCCTGCGCGCTGGTGAGCCATTCTTCCGATTGCTCGGCGATCTCGAGCAACAGGGTTTCAAACTGCGCCCGCGTGCTCTGCAGGATGTGCGGCTGGGCCAGCCAGCGCAGCACTTCGCGGCCGGTAACGCCCATGCGCTGACGCGGCGAGGTGACCAGGCGCTCGTTGAAGTAGCGGATTAACACTTCTTCCACCACGTCCCACGCATTGTCGGCGCCGAACAGACGCTTCACGTCCGGCGCGTTCAGAATCTTGAACGCTTCTTCGAGCAACTGCATCACTTCCACCCGCAGCACATTCAGATGGCCGAACGACAACCACTTCATGTTGTTGCGCAAATCGAGGCCGGCCCGCCTGACGATTGCGATGGATCCGAAGCTGGGATCGTAGGCGCGCTCCCGAATCACGTCTGAGATGCGCTTGTCGCGCCAGAACAGAGTGACCTGGTGGACGAAGTGCGTGAACAGCTTCTGGAAGTCGGTGTTGGGCCGGGCGCCCGCGGGCGCCGATACGCTGCCATAGCCGAAGATCCGCTTGTAAGCTGAGAGCCGGTCATTCTTGGTGTAGCGCAAAACTTCGCGGCGGTCGAACTGGTAGAGAGCGAACGCGCCCGGTCCGCCGGAGAGCCGCACCGTTCCAGCCTTAAACAGCTGTTGCAGCTTCTGCACTACGCGGAAGACGCCAATTCTCTCGTGCTGCCAGAGGTAATACATGTCTCCAACAGCCATGATGCGTTCTGACGTGATGGTCTCGTCATAGGCTTCTATGCCTGGAGGGACGCGAGTAGAACCGATCTCGGAGGCGGCTTCCGGCCCAATGCCGATGAGTGCCCCGAGACCTCGATCTGGCGGTGGCGGAGTCTTGGCATCCGTATCCACCACGGATTTCAGCATGTCGTCGATCTGCTTGGTGAGGGCATCGGCGAGCTGCGGATTGGAGATGAGGTCGGCGCCCAGCCGGTCCGTGACCTGCTCGCGCAACGCCGCTATGCGGTCATATAAACTCTGGTGATCCTTATGCAACGCCATGGATACCCTCCTCTTAACTCCTCCTCAGTTCGTCGCCCCTAGTCCGCCACTGGCAATGCGAACTGGACCTGCGAGGCCAGCACAATTAACTGCTGCAAATCATCCGCCAGTTGCTGCAGGGCCCGCTGCACGCGCGCGGTATGAAATCCCCTCGGCAGGCCGGTATTGGCAGGATTTGGATCGACCGCTCCGTCGGCCATGATCTGGAAGTTCTGGATCACGGGCAAGAAACTATGCTGCACGCCGAACTTGCCTCCGGTCTGGATGAGCTGTGGACCCTCGGTGGCGGCAAAGTTCTGAACCCAACTGGCAAAGTCTTCAAAGAACATGGCTGTGTTCCCTCCAAAGTTGACCGGCATGGTTTGTCGCTCAGAAGGCCCGAGGAATACAGAATCCATTGCAAATCGGATGTCATCGACATCCTCCGATACCGACAGGAGCTGTCGGGAAAGCAATACCAGCTGAGTTCCAAAGAATGGAGTCGGGTTGGTGGCCGTAGAGAACGGGAAGAACTGCTGGTTGTTGATCCAGCTCTGCTCCAGTGCCGTCAGGTAGTCAACGACCATGCGGAAATTTGTGACGTTGGTTTCATCTTCGATCGTATTAATGAGGATCTGTTCTCGCTGGCCCTGGATGTCACCGGCGTTCACGGACCAAAGGCCAAGTTCATCCCGCAGCGTTCCAAGCGTCGAGGCCGCGGTAAACCAAGCAGGAGGATTCCCGCCCCAAACGGATGAGGAGGCCGGAGGAATGCTGTCGGGCTCCGTGACCAAATAATTGGTCTGCCCCGGCGCCTGTTGCAATTGGGTCAAATCCTGGCCGAGGAGCAGCAGGAAGTACTGGTTGATGCGCAAAATCCGTGGGGCACCCGGTACGCCGATTTCCTTGACGAGCTCCGTCATCTGGCTGCGAGCAATCGCCTTCAGGGCCTCGACATCCTCTGGGATGGCCTCAGGCCTCAGAGCATAAAGCCCATTCAAAAGCGGCAACGACTGATCCAGGGCTTCCTTGGCCCTCTGGTAAATGCTTGCTTGCGCGCCAGTAATTCCGCCAGAGAGATCGGACTGCACCGCATAGGTTCGGGGCGTCCACTTGGCCTGCGTGCGACCTTCGATCTCATCCAGCGAAAAGGATTGCGTCAGTGCGCCGACAAATCCTTTGGCGTCATCGGCCTTAATCTTCCAACCCAGAACATCCCCAATGGCCTTCATCGCGGTTTGTCCCAGCCCCGCGCCCCCCATTCCCCCTCCGCCCCCGCCCCCTGGCCTCGAGGAAGGGATGGCCAATGGAGAAGGCGGATAACCTACTTCCTCCGTAAGAAGAGGGTAGCTAACCGCATCCTCCGCGGTTATCGCGGCCGCTGCGGCCGGATTGGTGACGACGTCTCCTCTGACCGTAGTGCTGAAGGACACCTCATTGCTAACCGGACCGCTGGGACCTAATGTGTAGGCTTTGACAGTCCCGCTTAGCGGTTGCCCCGCCGTCAGGGGTAGGCCAGAAGATGCTGCCGGCGTACCCGTCATCGTCAGCGTGACCGCACGCAGTGAGGGATCGTAGCTCGGGGTGACGTTGAGCGTCGTACCCGTCACCAGGTTGACGGGCACGAGTCTCGACATGACGTCCGTGTAGTTGGGCAGGTAAAGAGTGTCCTTCCTTCCCGTTGGCGTCCGGATCTGGGTCGGGTTCGCCGCGATCACGTCCTGTGAGAAGAAAATCGTGATAGTAGTTGGCGTCGCGACGCAATCAACGATTTTTAGAGATAGAGGCGGCATGTTTGTCTCCCTACTTCCGATTTTTTGGCGATGTGCCAGGTCCCGCAGGGCCGCTGAGGCCATTCCAATGCCAAGTCTGGCTACCCTTCAAGTCACGCCCTCTTTTGCCAGATCGCGCTCTTCCGTCGGCGTGGCGGTAATCTGCTGGCCGATGTTGGTCGCGTTTACCGAAACATTCGTCATTCCCAGGCGCTCGGCCAGCTCATTCCAACATGCGGCCAGCGCTTCAGCAACCGCCTTCAGCGGATCGCGGCACTCAAGAATCGCGCTCTTCATGCTGCCGCCCCAGGGTTTCCATTCTCCGCCGCGTTCGTTCGCCAGTACGAGAAGCTGCTTAAGCTTCTCGTAGGAAACCAGCTCGTTCAAATACTGCTGCTCGGCTTCATGAAATTTCTCCTGGCATTTGGCCAGCGCGTGGCGGGCGCGCTCCAGATCCATGGGAGACGCCACCGCTCTTTCCGCCGCCCTCGCCTCCGTCCGCGCCTCCTGCAGCGTGCCCAGCATGTCGAGGATCGCATTCTCCATGCCATCCACCAGCGCCGCTCCCCGGTTCGGCGGCCTGTCGCCCACCGTCAGCAAGGTTGCGTTCAGAGTGTCACAAAGCTTACGAATCTGAACGAACAGCGTTCGAAATGTCGCTTCCAGTGCCATCGCTTTACCCGCTTGCCAGCGCCTTATAAAAATTCCTGGTCAGCACCTCGGGCCGCGCGTGGCGCCGGTCCAGAGCCAGTCGAACCGCACCGATCAGAAAACGCTCCGGAATAATTCCCGGATCAACTCCTGCCGCAAGCCGCCGCGCCGCCTCTTCGATCATCTGCTGCTCTTTGTGGCCGAAGTTCAACACCTGGGCCAGGCTGCGGTAGCCCAGCGAGCGGTAGGGTTGATAACACATCGCATCCACCGCCAGCGGACACGCGTCGCTGAACGACCGCAACATAGCCTTCGGAATACTGTCCGTGGCCGGCTTCGGATAAATCCGCAACCAGGCCCGCCGATACTTTGCCGCCTCCGACTCGAAGCCCATGCGCCGCAGCAATTCGCAATTGATCAGCATCCGAAAAAAAGGAGTCGGATGCGGCCCCCTCGGGTTGAAATGTGAAACCGTCTCCGGATCGCGCGCCAGAATGTCCATGAGCGAACCGGCGAAGCACGGGCCGCCCAACAGCATTCCGCTCATGTCGGCGAACATCTCCCGGTTCCATCTCACCCAGGTGCGCGCCACCTGCCGGCTCGCGCCTTCGCGCAACAAGCGCAGTCCAACTTTTTTCGGAACATCTTTCTGCAGACCCAAATCGTTCTGCAGATTGTGACTGGTCTCGTGCAACACCGCCCCCAGCGTCCATGGATTCACCAGCCGGTGAGCGGGGAGCTGAATCAGCGGGAAAGGATTCAGCTGCTTTCCCAGCTTCTTCAGCGGAATGCCCCGGCGAAAGGTTGCGGGCGAGAATCCCGTCGCCATGTACGAAAACGGAGGCGGCGCCGGAATCGATCGCGCCACTCCCAATCCCGTATAGCTGGCGCGATAACAATCGAGCCCAATCCGATCGCAACTCAGCAGCCACTTGGCATAGCGCGTTTGTCTCAGGCCGAAGAGTTCGAAGTAGAAGTTCCATATCTTCTCAATCCCGCGCACCCAGCGATGGGCATGAGCCTTCTCGCGCATCAACTCTTGCAACCGGGGCGTTGTAGGTTCCTGGCTCGTAGCCACCGCTGACTTGCGAACCTTGCCCGTCATCTCCAACAACCCACGCCGCAGCCCCGTGATGAGTTTGTTGACCGACTGAATGTGCCCCGGCGTCGGCGCCTCTGCCCCCGTGCCAAACTCGTCGGGATAAAAGGGCCGCAGGGCCGCCGCATGGCGTCTGACGTTGATCGACTGCGCCCTCAACCATGGCAGCATCACCGGGGATGATGCGCCAGCGGCTTTTGACCGCCGGCGCGGAGCCGATTTCATCGGTGTTGTAGTCTTCACCCCGGTTTCGATCAGCGTTGCCATGGTCTTGCCTCATTTGCGTTGCCTCGCAGCATCGTTTCTACCGCAGCAGTTGTCCGCAGCAGCGGCAGTACTGCGGACACGCGCAGTGCCCACCCACGATCCCGCCATGGTGCACGCCGCGAACTCCGCGTGCGAGGCCCTTGGCAACGGCCCGATGTATGGCCTTTGTAGCGGCGTGGCGCGGAACCATTCCACCTCCGAGGTGACCGCGTTGGCCGAGGTGGCCGATGTGATGCCGGCCGCGGCCCCAGCGCCCGTGCGGATGAACCATCCCCCGTCCAAAACGCCGGTGGAGTTTGTGCTCCAGGCGGCGATGATGGCGAAGCGCATGCTTTCGATGCCCGGGATGCGTCAGAATCCGTCGCGTATGCCTCGCCAGAGTTCGCAGTGCAGAATGCGGCGTTACGCGACGGCCGTGCGCAGCCTGGCGCGCAACGTGGCCCACCGTCTTGCGTGCGATCGCCGGCACCACCTTCAGCAGATGCCGCGTGTGTGGATTGCGATGAAGGGTGCGGGCCACCTTCCCAATGCTCTTTGTGAGGTGAGGCGCAGCCTTGTGCACCGCACGGGCGATCTTCGGAAGCAGCTTCTTCGCCGCTGGCGCGACGGCCCTGGCTACCACCGGTAGCAGCTTGCTGGCAGCCATTCCAATGAGAGGCAGGAATTGTTCCGCGGCTTCGTCTTCCGTTTCAGCCTCGGCCGCCATCTCTCCCAGGTGCTCCATCATGGCATCGGGATAGATCTTGCGTACCGGGCTGATTTCGTCCTCGAGTTCGTCTTCGAGTTCATCCTCGAATTCGCCTTCGTCCTCGCCTTCGCCGAGCAGGCTGCCAAGGCCGCTAAGTATGGCGCCGAACTCATCCTCCTGCTCATCCTCGAGTTCGTCTTCGCCCTCTTCTTCCATTTCGCCCTCGTCTTCCAGCTCGTCTTCGAGTTCAGCTGCCAGTTCATCTTCCAGCTCGTACGCCATGGTGATTCCTCCTGCGGAAATTGGTCGGACAATGCAAGGCCCTTGCTCGGCTAATTTAAGGTCGGCTAACTCAGGACTACGCGATGTCGGCTAGCCCAGAATTCTGCGCCTGCGTTGGAAACGTCTCCGCATGCGGCGATGTGGGCGCCGGTACCGGCGGCTCACTTTGGAATTGCGGCGGATTGCGGCGGCACACGCCTTGGGGCTGCCCAGCACGCGCCGAACCTGTTTGGCTGCGGTGTGCGCTGCGCGGCGGCGGTTGATCTTCTTGCCTTTGGCCGCTTGCCGTTTCAGCGACTTTACGGTGCGGCGCATGATGGTGGGCACCGCCTTGATTCCCAATCGTCCTTTGCGGCCGCGGCGGCGGAGAATGCGGGTCAGGATCGCCGTGCCTCGCACCAGATGGGGAAGGATGCGTCGTAGCGCCCTGCGGTCCTTGGGAGCGATCACAGTTACGACCGATGCGCCAGCCATGGCTTCCGCTTCGCCTTCTTGCGATTCGCGGCAGGCAGAGTCGGCCAACATTTCCGCTACAGCCTCATTGTGGGTCAAGGGATGGGAAGCGATTTCGCTCGCCATTTCGTCTTCGCCCTCGCCTTCCATCTCGTCTTCGTCCTCGAGTTCTCCTTCGAGCGCCCCACCGACGGCTTTACCGAGAGAGGCTCCGGCCGGGCCGAGAATCGCTCCGCCCACAATCGGTGCCGCAACTTTGGCCACGCTCCTCAGCACGGGGAGGGCTTTTTTCAGAAATCCTCCGAAGGAGAACTGTTCTCCGGCCTCGTCCTCGAGTTCGTCTTCATCCTCGAGTTCATCTTCGCCTTCGCCGAGCAGGCTGCCGAGACCGCCGAGCAGAGCGCCGAACTCTTCCTCTCCCTCGTCTTCGAGTTCGTCCTCGTCTTCGTCTTCCAGTTCGCCCGAGGCTTCATCCTCGAGTTCCTCTTCGCCTTCGCCGAGCAGGCTGCCAACTATGTTGCCGATGGCGCCGAACTCATCTTCCTGCTCGTCTTCCTCCTCGCCCTCTTGGAACTCGTCTTCCAGTTCCAGTTCCAGTTCGCCCTCTTGCATGTCCGCCATAGTCCTGACCTCCTCACGGTTGATGACGACGCGAGCAAAGTTAGACCGGACCGGGCAGCGCGTCTAGTCACATCTTGTGGTGAGCAGGTTCAGGTTCGTTGGAATAGGTTCGCCGGAAAAGGTTTCGCTCAAATATGCGACTGCTGGTTTCTCATCGGAGATTTAGCTGTGGCTGTATCCGCCGGCGCTGGCACGCGTGAGCGATTTCGCAGGCGGATTCTTCTGCAGTTGCTTGATCGCGCGCTGAAGATCCTGCATCAACAATCCGGCAAGGTCGCGGCTCACTCCCAGCCGCATCAGCACGCGCTGCACCACTAAGTCTCCGCGGTTCGGAGGCAAAGGGTATGCCGGAACCTGCCAGCCCTTGAGTCGCAGTTGATTGGCTAAATCGTAGAGCGTGAAGCCAGGATGCTCGCCGCGCTTGATGGTCCACGTGCATCCGGGAATTCCGCCGCGGCCATCGTGAATAACGTCGAACATCTCTAGCTTTTTAAGTTGGTCCGCGAACCACGCCGCCACATCCGCGCAACCTTGCGTGATCCTGGCGTAGCCGTCGCGCCCCAGCCGGATGAAGTTGTAGTACTGCGCCGCGATCTGGCCGGCAGGCCGCGAAAAGTTTAAAGCAAAAATTCGCATGCCACCGCCCAGGACTTTCACATTGAAAATCAACTCCTCAGCCAAGTCATGATTTCCACGCCATACGATCCAGCCACAGCCGAGCGGGGCCAGACCGAACTTGTGGCCCGAGGCATTAATCGACTTCACGCGCGGAATGCGAAAATCCCAGACCACCGAGGGATGAATAAACGGCGCGATGAACCCCCCGCTCGCGGCATCGATGTGCATTGGAATATCGAGTCCACTTTCCTCTTCCAGATCATCCAGGGCCACCGCAACTTTGTGCACCGGTTCGTACTGCAGCGAGTAGGTCGTACCGAAGGTTGGTACCACGCCAATCGTGTTTTCATTGCAGCGCTTGATCACTTCCTCGGGCGACATCAGCAGGCGCCGTCCCTCGCACGGGATCTGCCGCAACTCCACATCGAAGTAACGCGCAAACATGGGCCAGCACGTGTGCACCAGTCCACAGATCAAGTTGGGCCTATTCGCCGGCTTGCCTGCATCCCGGCGTTTGTTGCGCCATTTGGTCTTCATCGCCAGACCACCCAGCATCGCCGCCTCGCTCGAGCCCGTCGTCGAGCAGCCCCGCGAATTGGCTGCATCCGGGGCATTCCAGAGATCGCTCAGCATGTGGACGCACCGCGCTTCCAGTTCCGCGGTCTGCGGATATTCGTCTTTATCGATCAGATTCTTGCCGAGGCACTCGTCCATGAGCTTCTGGACTTCCGGTTCCACCCAGGTCTGGCAGAATGTGGCCAGGTTCTGCCGGGAATTTCCGTCCAGCAAAAGCTCATCGTGAACCAGTTGGTACGCGGCGTTGGGATCGGTCTCCTGCTTGGGAAACTTGTATTTAGGCAGGGCGTGCGGAAGGAAGCTGTTTCCAAATATCTGATCATCGATATTTGGAAAAACATCTTCCTTGCTGTAGATTGCCATCGCCTCTCCTCGGCGGACGAACTCCGTCGGCCGGATGCGCACCGGTTTGCCCGATCATTCAGCAGTCGCGGCGCGCCGATTGTAGCCCCGTCGCCTCCACACTCGAAAGTCGCTAGTTTAGGTGACGGGCCAAAGGCAAGCGCCCGATCACCTTCGTGAACCTTAGTGTCCTTAGTGGTAATGAACTTAGGACACTACCGTGCCCCTGAAACCATGCGCGATTGTGTCCCTGCGAGATAGAATGGCTTCCGGCATTTGTAGCCGGGGGAGAACCCATGCACTTCGAACAGTTTTATCTGGGCTGTCTGGCGCACGCGTCCTACATGCTGGCGTCTGAGGGCGAAGCGGTGGTAGTCGATCCGCAGCGTGACGTCGAGATTTACCTTCAGGCTGCCGAGAAGAATCATGTTTCCATCCGCCACATCTTCGAGACTCACCTGCATGCCGACTTCGTCTCCGGCCACCAAGAGCTGGCGGCGAGAACCGGCGCGCAGATCTATATCGGAGCGCAGGCCGGCGCGACATTCCCTCACACCGCGATCGAAGATGGTTTCCAGTTGCAAGTTGGAAAGATGCGCATCACTGCTCTCGAAACTCCGGGCCATACGCCGGAGAGCATGTGTTTCGTAATAACAGACGAGGAGAAATCTGCAGCGCCCTGGGCCGTTCTGACCGGCGACACACTTTTCTTGGGAGACGTGGGCCGCCCCGATCTTTCCAAGCGCTACAACCCCACGCAACTCGCTGGCATGCTCTATGACAGCCTGCACAACAAAGTTCTCAAGCTCGCCGACGATGTGCTGGTTTACCCGGCGCACGGGGCGGGTTCACTCTGCGGGAAAAACATGCGGGCCGAGCGTGTATCTACCATCGGCACCGAGCGGCTCACGAATTACGCGTTGCAGATCAAGAGCAGGGAAGAGTTCATCAAGCAGTTAACCAGCAACCTGCCGGCGCGTCCGGCATATTTTCTGCAGGACGCAGAAATCAATCGCACTGGAGCGCCGGCACTATCCGATCTGCCGGCCTTGTCTCCAATCGAACCTGCCGAACTGAAAACTCTACTGTCAGAAGGCGCACTCGCGCTCGACGTTCGTCCCAGCGATCAGTTCGCTGCCGCGCACGTGCCGGGGTCGGTGAACATAGCGTTATCAGGACAGTTCGCGTCGTGGGCTGGAGCGCTGCTGGGTCTGTCAGCCTGCCCCGTGCTGATTGCGGAAACAGACGAGGCACTCTCAGAAGCGCGCATGAGGCTCGCCCGCGTCGGTCTCGAAGACGCACGAGGATATCTCAAGGGAGGCATCGAAGCCTGGCGACAGTCGGGATTCCCGCTGGCAACGCTTCCACAAATCACTGTGGAGGCTCTCCGCGGCCGGTTGCACGAGTCAGACGTGCAAGTGCTCGACGTCCGCCGCGAGCCCGAGTGGGAAGCTGGCCACATTGAGGGCGCAACCTGGTGGCCGCTCGATAACTTCAAAGTCGCGCCGCCCGAAATCGATCGCAACCTTCCCATCGCCGTTCACTGCAAGGGAGGCTATCGCAGCATGATCGCCTGCAGCCTGCTGCAGCGCGCCGGTTTTCAGAACGTGGTCAATGTAGTGGGAGGCTTCGACGGCTGGCAGCAAGCGAAGCTGCCTGTTGTTACGGAGAAGCCAGTCGAGGCTTGAGTTCAAACGCCGCTCGTTCAATCATCGATCGGGTTCTCAGTGCAAGCACGTGTTATCGAAAGGTACGACTCTCAAATACTGCGGCGGCGGGCATCCGGGTTTGAAACCGAATGCTCGCCGTCCCTGGAGCAACTGAAGTTCAGGTCAGCCACAGCGCTCGCTTAACTAAAGCTCTTCTTCAGCGTCGCCACCGAGATGTGCGGCCATCCCAAGTTTACGTAGACAGGGGGCGCCCCATTGAGCAGATGGAATACGGGGAAGTCCAGCACCACCATTTGCGCGTATTGCAACTGCATGAACGTGTGGCCGTTCGTCTTGTGCGTCACCTTCTCGATCCAGAACGTCGCATAGACGACCGCCGTCTGGGCATTCTCTTGCAGTTGCGTATTCCCCGCCACAACTGGGCTCTCCCCCTCCAGAAACTGAATGTTTTCGATGCCTCCGCCAAACTGCGGCACCGTGACTTGTACGGCCGGTCCGGCTCCGCCGGAGTTGGCGTTTTTCAGGAAGCTGATGAGTGAGGTGGTGGCGATGTTGAGGGCGGTCCCCTCAAACGTATAGCCTTCGGCTACTAGTCGCTCGATCTCCTTTTGCAGCAGCAAAATCGGATCGTTGATAACGTCCTGCATGGCCACCCCGTCGATATTCGCCGGCAGCGGCGGCTCCGGTGGGGTCGTGTCAAACGGTGTTCGCGTGTTGAGGGTGAACGGCGGATTGAACGGGCCTGCCGGGATGGGCCCAATTGGGACCGTCACGTCGTATTGCGGAAACGGTGTAGCCGGCACCGTTGGTGCGGTGAGTTTTTCCGATGATCCGGCGGCATTGAACACGATCCCGGGCGCCGTCGGTGGGACCCCAAAGGGCGTGCTGTTGAACGACGGGAAAAGCGAAAAACTGTATTGACTGCCAGGAATCGTCAGCACCGGAGGACCTGTGAAAGGCGCGGCAATACCTTCAGCCAGCAACGAGTTGCCGTGAGGGATCGTGCCCATCCGCGCCACGAGTTGGCTCGGCGGGGCTGCGCTCTCTGGCGGAAACGTGGTCGCGGGTTGCGTGACCCAGATGCCCGGCTCGATGTGCAGTGCCCCGTCGAAGGCGGCATCGGCAATCTGCTGCAGGTAGGTTAAGCCGAACAACTCGATGTCATCCTGCCCAAAACCACGATTTGGGATGGATGACCCGATGGGATCAAACTTCAAAGTTTCGCGGGTCTGATTGAGTTGCAGGTAGAGGTCTGTCTTATCGTGAAAGTCGGGCCTGGCAATCAAGTTGAACCCCTTCCCCTTCCATGTTCCGGCAAGATCCTGAAGAAGGCCCAGCTGCTTTAGGACGGTTAGGTTGTCTGGAGTTATACGAATGTCAGATATTCTTTTACTCGCGACTGCGCACATAGCTTTGCTCCTAGTGTGGATTTTTGCGGTTGCGAAAATAATTCTTCCGTCAAACGGATAGTGGCCAAGGCTGTCCCCCTTGGCGTTGGCACAACTTCCCGATCGCGCACACAACAGAACACGCGACCATGCCTGGTGGCGGGGCTCAACTCTTAAGTTATTAGGGAAGTCGGCGAGTAGAAGTCCCCTCAGATGAGAAGCATAAACCTGCCTCTCACTTCAGTTCGCCGGATTGCTGAGCAAGATAGTCCGAACTACTCAGGAATGTCAAGCGCGAAAGTTGTTCGGTGATGTCAAGCTGCCTGTGTAAATAGGTTGAGGGTGCGGGTTTTCCATTCCAAGTTGAATCTCTGGAAGATGGAGTAGAGGATGCGGTCGACACTAGCTACATTCACAAAACAAACCATGGGCCGGGTGCGGCGGCGCACTTCCACGAAGCAGCGTTCAATCACGTTAGTGGTGCGCAGCTTCTTACGCAGGTGCGCGGGGAAAGCGAACACCGAAAGCAGCTCCGGCAGATCGCACTCCAGTTGGCGCACCATGGGACCGTACTTCCCCCGCCAATGGGCGCGGAAGGCGCGAAAAGCGGCCTCGGCATGGGCACGGCTTTCGGCTTGGTAGATGGCTTGCGCGTCCTGTTTCACCGCGTCGAAATCGGCCTTCTTCACCTTCTCTAAAATGTTGCGCATCTTGTGCGCCCAGCAACGCTGATGCCGCACGCGCGGATACACGGTGCGGATCGCCGCCGCCAGGCCAGCACAGCCATCGGTGACGATCAGGCCCAGCGCCTTGCCCTCCAGTCCGCGCCGATACATATCCTGCAGCAGCCCTTCCCAGTCCGCCTGGCTTTCGCCTTGGCTGCGCAAAAACGCCAGCAGATGGCGGGTGCCGTCGCGCCGCACTCCGTAGGCCACCAGCATCTGCACCCGCTTGCGTCCCGCCGGACGCCGCACCCGCAAGCTCACTCCGTCCAAAAACAGATACGCGTAGTTGTCTTCCAACCGCGCCTGATGGAACTGGCGCACCACCTCGTCCAGATCCCGCGTCAGCTTCGACACCGTCTGCGGGCTCACCACTTCTTCGCTCACCGTGGCCACCACCCGCCCCACCTGCCGCGTCGAGAGGCCGCGCAGAAATGCCTCCCGAATCAGCATCGACACATCTTCGGCGCGCCGCTGAAAAGGTTCTAGCCCACGCGGCAGAAAACTCTTCCCGCGGGTGCGCGCCACCCGCAGCCGGATCGTCCCCAACCGAGTCACGAAATCCCGTTCGTAGTAGCCATTGCGATAGGGCTGCCGCCGGCTGCTCCGCCGCTGATACACTTCGCGCACCGCATACCGGTCCCGCTCCCGCCGCGAATCCGCCTCCAAACGCTCTTTCCACAGCCGTTTCGTCTCGCCGTACACATCGCCCCAGAAACTCTCTTTCATCTCCGCCAGAAAATGTTGGTAATGCTCCGTGATTGGGATTATCTTCGCCATGGGTGTAGGTCTCCTTTCGGAAAGGCTTTAGCTTGCTAGGCCAAAGCCAACTTACACCCTCTCGCTTTTTACACAATCAAAGTTACGTCACCAGTTGTTCTGTCCCGTCGCGCTGGATTCTGTTACGAAACGCGAACACAAGTGCACGCGCGCCCCAGCTCTGTAGGAAGCCACACGCCCTAGGCTTCCGCCCCACGCCAAAGTAGCCTTAGGACAACCTTGTTTCAAAGGGACCGCTATTCACAGCCGGAGCGCGGTAGACTTACGAACGAGGCCTTGGTCAACCTCCGATGAAAACCGCCAAGCTAGCCAAATCCTACCGCATCGACGACGGCAAGCATTTCCGCCTGAAAGACTTCGATCCCGCCGACACCGGGCACTGGAAGTCGGAAGACGAAGCCAAAGAACAGTTACAAAAAGACATTGCCCGCATGGAAGAGTCGCAGGACAAACTTTATGCCCAGGATTGCTGGTCGGTGCTGCTCATCTTTCAGGCCATGGATGCCGCCGGCAAAGACGGCACCATCAAGCACGTCATGTCCGGCGTGAATCCGCAGGGCTGCCAGGTGCATTCGTTCAAAGCGCCGTCGAGCACCGAACTCCAGCATGATTTCTTATGGCGCACCACGCGGCATTTGCCGGAGCGCGGCCACATCGGCATTTTCAACCGCTCCTACTATGAAGAGGTGCTGATCGTGCGCGTGCATCCCAAGGTGCTCGAAGGCGAGAGCCTTCCGCCAACGCTCGTGACCAAGAACATCTGGGAAGAACGCTTCGAGAGTATCCGCGGCTTCGAACGGCACCTGGCGCGCAACGGCACAGTGATCCGCAAGTTCTTTCTGCATGTCTCGAAAAAAGAGCAGAAGCGCCGCTTCCTGGCGCGCCTGGACGAGCCGGAGAAAAACTGGAAGTTCTCCGCTGCCGACATTCACGAACGTAAATATTGGGACGACTATCAGAACGCCTACGAAGACATGATTCGCAACACGGCGACGAAGCACGCCCCGTGGTACGTGATTCCCGCGGACAACAAATGGTTCACGCATCTCGCAGTAGCGGCGGCCATCGTCAAAACGCTGGAAGAACTCGATCTTTCCTATCCGAAGGTCGACGCCGCGAAACGCAAAGATCTCGAAGCCGCGCGCCGCGTGCTTTTGAAGAAAGATTAGGGGCCAGGGGTCAGGGCCCAGGGGTCAGTAAACTCTTTGTTTCACTGACCCCTGACCCCTGACCCCTGACCCCTGACCCCTGACCCCTGACCCCTGACCCCTGACCCCTGACCCCTGACCCCTGACCCCTGACCCCTGACCCCTGACCCCTGACCCCTGACCCCTGACCCCTGACCCCTGACCCCTGACCCCTGACCCCTGACCCCTGACCTGGAGTGCACCCCTGAGGTGAGACAAAAGAACTAGGGACAGTTGCGTTGCGAAAAACATTGTAAACCGGGGAGTGGGGTCTGGGGCGAGGGGGCGGTTAGCTCCCTCGCCCCAGTCAGCTCTGTAGAAGCTTCGAGGCTGCGGGCCCACAACTGCTGCTCGAAAGCGGCGGGCGTTTGATATCCGAGCGCCGAATGCAGCCGCTGGTGGTTGTAAGTGGTCTCTAAGAACGTCGCCAGGTCACCGCGCAAGGCGTCCAGATCGCGCCAGTGGTTGCCGCGTACTTGCTCCTGCTTCAGGGTCTTCATGAAAGATTCAGCCTTGGCATTGTCGTAAGGATTGCCCACCCGACTCATGCTCGGTTGCGCGCCATGGTCGGCGAGCAGGGTGAGATAGTCGGAACATGCGTACTGGATGCCGCGGTCGGAATGATGAATCAAGCCCGGCGCGGGTTGTCGTTCCGCCAGTGCCAGGCGCAACGCCTCCAGTGCCAAACTCGCGCCCAGATGTCGCGCCAGCGCCCACCCGATCACCCGCCGGGAATGTGCATCCAGCACCACGGCGAGATAGACAAACTCCTCCTGCAATCGCACATAGGTGATATCGGCCACCCAGAGTTCATTGAGGTTTTGCGTCACCAGGCCGCGCGCCAGGTTCGGCCATACCCGCCAGCCATGCTGCGAATCCGTCGTCGCCGGCACAAATCGCCGCCTGCGCAAACCGAGCAGATTGTCCTCGCGCATGAGCCGCAACACGCGCTTGGCGTTGACCGGGAGCCCGCGCTGCCGCAACTCTCGCTGCACTCGCCGATAGCCATAGAACCGCTTCGCCACGATCACTTGCTGGATGGCATCGCGCACTGCCGTATCTACCTGTCGCGGTGCGGAGGCTTCCCAGTGCCGATAAAATCCCGCGCGGCTCACGCCGCTCAACTCGCACATTCGCTCCACCCTGAGGCCGCCTTGCTCGGCCCGCTCCGCGATCAACGTGCAGATCGCTTCCCGTCCACTCCGATGCGCCGCAAGGCTTCGCCGAAAAAATCCAGTTCCAACTCCTGCTGCCCTACTTTGCGTTCTAACTCTGCGATCCGCTTCCGCGCCGCCAGCAACTCCCCACGTCCGGCCATGGCTTCCGACCCACTGGCCGCTGCCAGCGTTTGCTTTCGCGGTCTTCCTCTCCGCCGATGCACGAGCCCAGCTTCCCCTAACTCTGCGTACCGATCCTTCCACACGTACAGCCGCTTCCGTCGAATGCCCAGCTCTTGCGCCACCCCGCTCACGCTTTCTCCCGATAACACCCGCCGTACCGCGGCCAGCTTCAACTCCTTCGCGTATTCAATCTGCTTCGGTTCGCCTTGTGACATGCGTTCTCCTCTCGAGAACTGTCACCATTTTCCTTGTCTCAGTTTTGGGGTGCACTCCAACCCCTGACCCCTGACCCCTGACCCCTGACCCTTCTTTCCATTCCGCTGCCGCCGAATTAAGATACTAACGATCCACTTCTTCTCTACTTTCTACTTCTCTACATTGGGGGCACGAACATGGCAGGTCGAAACACGTTTTGCAGGAACAAATCTGGAAAGGCTCCGAGGACCGCGTGGTTGCCTCTTCTTCTCACCATAGGGGCAATGTTGTTGCACAGCGCGGCCTTTGCCCAAACCACGCCCGAGCGCCAACCGAAAGCTGCCAAGGCCGCCAAGGCCGCGCCTTCAACTGCAGCCCAATCAGAGCAGAAGCCCGCTTCGGAAGACGAGTCCGCCAAGCCCGAAGACAAGCTATTCAAAGGCATGAAGTACCGCCTAATCGGCCCCTTCCGTGGCGGACGTTCTCTAACCGCAGCCGGAATCTCCGGCGATCCCACAACCTACTACTTCGGAGCAACCGGCGGCGGAGTCTGGAAGTCCACCGACGGCGCCATGACCTGGTCTCCGGTTTTCGATAAAGAGGGAAGTGGATCGATAGGCAGCCTCGCTGTAGCCAATTCCGATCACAACATCATTTATGTCGGCACCGGCGAAGCCTGCATACGCGGCAACATTTCTCAAGGCGACGGAGTCTACAAATCACTCGACGCGGGCAAGACCTGGAAAAACATTGGCCTGCGCGACACGCGCGCCATCGGCAAGGTCATCATCAATCCCAATAATCCTGACATCGTTTTCGTGGCGGCCCTCGGCCATCCCTTCGGGCCCAACGCCGAGCGCGGCATCTTCCGCACTGTCGATGGCGGCAAGACCTGGGACAAAGTTCTCTACAAAGATGAGAACACCGGAGGCATCGACGTGGCCTTCGACCCGCGCAATCCCAACATCTTATTTGCCGCGCTCTGGCAGGCGCGGCGCAGCCCGTGGAATCTCTCCGACGGCGGCCCCGGCAGCGGTCTTTACCGCTCAAACGACGGAGGTACGACTTGGAAGCGGCTCGAAGAACATGGCCTGCCCAAAGGCCCCTATGGACGCGTCGGCATCGCCGTCGGCGCCAACTCCGATCGCGTCTACGCGCTAATCGAAGCGCGCAATCCCGAGGGCGGCCTCTACCGTTCCGACGACGGCGGCGAAACTTGGGACTCCGTTAATCCCAGCCACAGCTTGTGGCAGCGTCCATGGTATTACATGCACATCTTCGCCGATCCGGTGAACGAGAACGTTCTCTACATCCTGGATGTGGATGCGTACAAATCCACCGATGGCGGTCACCTGTTCAACAAGGTCAAGATTCCGCACGGCGACAACCATGGGCTCTGGATCGATCCCAAAGACACACGCCGCATGATCGCATCCAACGACGGCGGAGTCACAGTGACCCTTGACGGCGGCAAGAACTGGACGCGCGAAGACAATCAACCGACGGCGCAGTTCTACCACGTCACCACCGACTCGGCGACTCCTTACCGCGTCTACGGATCGCAGCAGGACGCAGGCACGGTCGCCATCCTCAGCCGCAGTGACGACGGCGCCATCGACCGCTCCGACTGGTATGACGTAGGCGGAGGCGAAGCCGGCTACATCGCGCCCTATCCGCCCGACCCGAACATTGTTTATGCCGCCGACTATCAGGGAAACATCACGCGCTTCGACAAACACATCGGTCAGGTGAAAGCCATCACCGAGCAGCCAAGCATTTCCGACGGCGGCGGCGCTGCCAACCTGGAGCATCGTTTCCAGTGGACGGCACCGGTGCTGATCTCCCCGCATGACCCCAACACGCTCTACCACGGCGGCGAGCGCCTGTTCAAGACAACCGACGCCGGCATTCATTGGCAGGCGATCAGTCCCGACCTCACGCGCAACGACAAGAGCAAGCAGCAGGCCTCGGGCGGCGACATCACACTCGACGACACCGGCACCGAGTACTATGACACGATCTTTGCCGTCGCAGAGTCGCCCATCACGAAAGGTCTGATCTGGGTGGGCACCGACGATGGTCTCATCCAAATTACGCGCGACGAAGGCAAGACCTGGATCAACGTCACGCCTAAGGATCTGCCGGAATGGAGCCGTGTCAGCCAGGTAGAAGCTTCCCCTCACGATGCCGGCACGGCCTACATTGCCGTTGACCGTCATCAGAACGACGATCTTCATCCCTACATCTGGAAGACCAGCGACTACGGCCAGACCTGGACGAAACGAACGAACGGAATCGCAGACAACAGTTTCGTGCGCGCCGTCCGCGAAGACCCGAAGAAGCGCGGCCTGCTCTATGCGGGAACCGAGAACGGCGTCTACGTTTCCTTCAACGATGGCGCCGATTGGCGGCCGCTCAAACTGAATCTGCCAACCACTCCGGTACACGACCTCGTGGTCAAAGACAACGATCTCGTAATCGCGACACACGGCCGCGCATTCTGGATTCTCGATGACCTCAGTCCCCTCCGCCAGTTCACTGACGACGTTGCGAAGCAGGATATCCATCTCTACACTCCGGGGCCGGCGTATCGCATTCAGGCTGGCCAAAGCGGAGGCGATCCTCATCCCTCCAAACGTTCGGGGCAAAATCCGCCCGCAGGCGCCGCGATCTATTTCTATCTGAAAGACGCTCCGAAAACTGGAACAGAAACCAAGCTGGAAATCCTCGATGCTTCCGGAAAAGTAATCCGGCACTATTCCAGCGCCGAAACCAAGCGGCTCGACGAACCCGCTGATCCCGATGACAAGAAGCCCGAAAAAGAGATCAAGCCGGAGGCCGGCTTAAATCGCTTCGTGTGGGACCTGCATTATGAAGAAGCGCATCGCATTCCCGGATACTATCTGTGGTCCTACGGTGACGGCGCGCGCGGACCGGTCGCGGCCCCGGGCCAGTATCAGGTGCGGCTGACGGTGGAGGGCAAGAGCCAGGTTGCGCCGCTGGAACTGAAGTTAGATCCACGCGTGAAAGTCAGCCAGGCAGACCTGGCCCAGCAGTTCAACATGCTGACGCAGATTCACGAGGAACTCAACCTGGTTTACGATGCGGTCAATCAGATTCAGGATGTGCGCTCGCAAGTTGCCGGCCTCAAGCGTCGTCTGCCAGAGAATGCCAGCACGAAACCCATCGCGTCTTCGGCCGATGATCTCGAGAAAAAACTGGTCGCAGTGCGCGATGAACTGGTCAACCTCACCATCAGCGCGAACGAAGACTCGCTCGCCTATCCCCCGCAGATCGATGCCAGGCTCGCCTTCCTTGCGATCGACGTGAGCAGCGCCGACGCAGCTCCCACTGAAGCCGAGCAGCTTCAGTTCGAAAAGCTGAAGCGGCAAAGCGGCGAGTTGCTCAGCCGCTGGGACGACTTACAACGCCGCGATCTGGCCGCCTTCCGCAAACTCACCTCCGAAAGCAATCTCTCCACAGTAGTGGTTCCGCCACCGGGCCAAACCGGCGAAGCGGGGAATGCGGAGGCTCACTAACAAATAGGCGAAGAGTTCACGAGGAGGCTCGGGAAGGGCACGAATTCTAGCCTGCCCTGAGCGGAGCCGAAGGGTGCCGTTAAGCCGTTGAAAATGAGTCCGCGCTTCAGCGCCTGAGCGAATCCGGTCACGTCATTCCCGAAGCTGGAGCGCTCTATTACTTTCGTGCCACCACCATGGCACGGTTGTGCCTTGCGACGCCGCAACTCCACTGCTATTTTGCCGATAGTGATGCTGATCCTCCCCTGAGGTGAATGGCCGATTCGACGTTTGGGAGTTGTCTATGAGGTTCATGCATCTGTGTTACGCAGCTTTGGGCTTTGCGGTGGCCCGCTGGGTGTTCCGGCGGCAGCCGGTAGCTGATCCGGTTTCGCGCTTGCGTTCCTCGGGTCTGCTGTAGAGTTTTGGGGCTAGGGTTGGGCGCGCGCCCCGTTGCGTCTCCATTTCGTCTGCGCGCGCCCGCTCTTATCTTCCACCCGGAAGTTCCAGCACTAAAGTTTGCCAGGGTAACCTGCGCTTCTCTTCTCACCCTCACTACAATCTCCGTAGGACAATCGCTCGTCATACATTTGGATTGTCATCCTGAGAGCGCGCGTTCTTTGCGCGAACGAAGGACCTAGGCGAGCCGCGCGATCCACGGAGCCTGCCCTGAGCGAGCGTAAGCGACCGAAGGGCGTTTGGCTCGCGTCCTCCTTATTACTTGTGCCAACACTTCCTCCAAACCGCGTGAAGTTGGCCCTGCTGGTTTCGGCAATGCTCCTGCTGGCCGCGCCCTCGTTGGTCACGGCACAGGACGGCGAAGCTCCATTAGGAGATGTAGCGCGCAAGTTTCGCAAGAAGCCGGCCTCATCCGAAGTCGTCGTCGATAATGACAATCTATCGAAAGTCGTTGACGACGCCGCAAGCCGCCGCGTGGCCGGAGCGTCGCTGGTGTTCTCGCTCGACCCAGGAGCAAACCGCTTTCGCGTCTCCGCGCCCGATGTGACTTGCAGCCTTTCGTTCAGCGCGAAAACCAGCTCGCTGCTCTCCGATCCGGCAATGCTGGACGAGTTGCCGCGCACCGAACTCGCCAAGCTCGACGGCCCCGCAACCATCGACGGAGACTCGCTGCAAGTCTCGATGCACAACGGAACGACATGGGAACTGCGCGAAGTCGTCATCGGTCTGACCATCGTGAAGCGTCCCGAGCCCGGGAGCGACGCGTCCAACTTTGGCCAGGCGCGCATTGTTCCCGCGGTCGCGGGCGACTCTCCGCCGCAAGTACAAGACTCATCGCCGAAGCAGCCTGATGTCACCCTGCTGTTGCACGTCAAGGGATCGGCTGCTCCGTCCACCACTGCCATCTTTCGCACGTCCCTGAACTTCGCTCTCTTTCCCGACCAGGATTGGCACTGGGCGATCGTGAAGGCCAAAGGCATCCCGCCTCAAACTGCGAGCGATACGACGGCGATCCCGCCGCAAGCTTTGCCCGAAGCGACGACGATGCAACCTGGAAGCACGGACCAGCCTTCGACTGAAAAACCGGACGCAGGCCCGAAGGCCGCGGCACCGAGTCAGTCTCCGCAGTGAGCGGCTAGTCCCGAGTTGCGAGTCCCGAGTACCTAGTACCTGGTACCCGGTTTGCTTGTGTGGGTCGGACACTCCCTTCGGCTTCGCTCAGGGCAGGCTCTGTCCGACTGTCTCTATCTGACCAAACCTCAAGTCATCCGCTGCGGTTGCTTCTTGCGGAACGGGATCGCGGCGCGCTCTTTACACTTGCCGGTGGCTTGCGGCTCGCATTCGCTGCTGCGGGCTGGAAGGCGGTGCTTAGACGCTCTGCTTCTGACTCTTCTTCCTGTTCCTGCAGCGTGTTGATGGTTGCCAATGCTGCAGCCTGAGCTGTGGCGATTGCGAATGGGCCGGCGGCTGGCGGGGCAGCGGGATATTCGGGGACTTCCTTGACCATGTCGCTTTTCCAGCAATCGAAGTTGACCTTATTCGCATGCCTGACCGCGATGCTTAGGGCGCGCAGGATGAGGCGAGCGCGGGCGACATCGATGTGGTTGCGGACGAGAGCGTTGACTACTTCCATGAGCGAGGCCTGGATGGCTTCCGGGCTTTCGAAATTGGCGATGGGATGGATCCGCGATTTGGGCGGGATGCGCACGCCGCGGATCATGCGCTGATGGAAGTAGCAGAAGACTTCACCGCGTAATGACGGCGAGCCGCAGCGGATGCCGTTGACCTTGATGTGAGTGCAGACGCGAGTGCTTGGGTTTACTACCATGTCGTTTGAGCCTTTCGGTGGTTTGTGGTTTGGGTTGTTGGTGGATTGTTGTGCGAAAATTTTTTGGGAGCTAGTCTCTAAATCTTTGATAAGGCTTGGGTTAGCGCCGTGGCGGCGGAGGAGGTCGGCGTAAAATCCTGCAAGCAAAGGGTTTGCTTGCAAAATCTTGAAAAATAAGGTGTTACGGATGTCGAATTGGGTGCCGGCGGGGGTGGCGAAGAGTTTCTCGGAGATGATTTGGCGGAGGAGCATACTACTTATAGTTTACATAGGGGTGCAAGGTCAGATGTCACAGGGGGTGGCTGTGGAAGGCTGTGGAAAAAGTGGGGAGCGAGACAGGAGGCGTCTGGAGTTCCCTAGAGTTTTCCTATCAGTTCGCTAAGCGCGGACCAGATGCTTTTGCCGAACAGCAAGCTGACGCCGGCCGTCGCTAACAGTCCTTTGTGCTTGATCAGGGTGTACCTCTGAAAGATGTAAATTGGGCCTTCGAGGAGTGGCCAGAAGAGTCGGTGCACAAGCATCAGCAGCATCAATACGAAGAAGAGTGAGCACGCCAGAAAGTCAATCGTGTTCAGGGCTGGTCCGGCCAGCATGATCATAACCGCAACTCCGCTCCCTGGGGCGAGTTGGTTCGGGTTGATCTTTGGGAGTTCGTGACCCTGGTGGCTAATCTGGGATAAGAGACTGTGATTGAGCTTCCAGATCGCGAGCGCCCCCAGAAGAAGGGGTCCTAGGAATATGGCAAGGGCCAGGATGCAGTCTAGCAATACAATTCCAAGAATTGAAGCCCAGTGCTCTAATTCGGATGCCTTTCGCAGCATCCACCGCGTCAAAGCTATATAGAGGAAATCGGAACCGCAGCTAATTATCAGGATTAGCGACACGAACACCGCAAAGCCGCCCGCGCTAAGGATAGCCTGAGGTTTTTGTCGCAGGAAGTCCATGAATTTAAAGACTGGGATGAAGACCAGTGCCACCACGCTTAGTCCCCAAAGCAAAAGGGTCTCGTCCTCGGAGCGCGCCCGCAAGGCGGGGACAGATCCGAGAAAAAGAAAAAGAAAAACGTACAGCCAGAGTTCTAGGGACGCGGGGCCGGGAGGCCTTGGACTGAGGACCATGACCAATTGGAGACACAGGAAGAAGGAAGCGATTGAGTAGCAAACAGAGACCCCAACGCCCCGGGGTGAGAAGAGTCTCCTGCCAAAGAGACGATCAAAGATGGATCCCGTCAGCCGGGACAGCACTCGAAGAAAAGCAGTAACTGTGGAAAGAGCAGCGTCCTGTCCGTAAGCTAACCTAACCCACCACGTCTCAACGAGGCTCTGGACATTCTTCTCTGAGTCCTCTTTCAGCAGGAGTGTGCTGATGAGCAGGAGCCCCAGTGTCCATCGTAGGATCCTAATGGCCAGATGCATGTTGAAAGTATTCTAAACCTCGGTTCCGGGGGCTGATAGCTTGGAACCTTCGCCGGCCGCTTGATCCGTGTTTCGCGGCCCGTTTTAGTTTTTCTCTGATTTGAACTATTACGAAGATGAACCAGCGATGGCGCCGCCCACAACCCGGCGTGCTAAACTGACCTCAAATCCACACCAAGGACAGGCTACAGGCGATGAAATTTGGAGTCATCATTTTCCCCGGTTCGAATTGCGATCACGATGCTCACTGGACTCTGCAACAGGTTGCTCGCCAGCCAGTTACTTTTCTCTGGCATGAGTCGCATGATCTGGAGAATTGCGATGCCGTCATCGTCCCCGGAGGGTTTGCTTTTGGCGATTACCTGCGCACCGGGGCGATTGCCAAGTTCTCTCCGGTGATGGAGTCGGTGCGCCGCTTTGCCGATGGCGGAGGGCTGGTGCTGGGGATCTGCAATGGGTTTCAGATTCTGTGCGAGGCGGGGCTTTTGCCGGGAGCGCTTATGCGCAACACCGGATTGAAATACGTCTGCAAGCCGGTGCAGGTGCGGGTGGAGAATGCCTCCACTCCTTTCACCAACGCCTGCGCGCTGGGAGAAGTATTGACCATCCCCATCGGACACATGGAAGGGAACTACTTCTGCGACCAGGAGACGTTGCAGGAGTTGCAGCGCGACAACCGCGTGGTGTTTCGTTATGCAACGCCAGCGGGTGAGATTTCGGCGTCGGCCAATCCGAACGGTTCGCTGGACAATATCGCCGGCGTCTGCAGCGCCGGCGGCAACGTGGTTGGGATGATGCCTCATCCCGAACGGTCTTCGGAACCTGCGCTTGGCGGGGTTGACGGGATGAAGATTTTCCACTCCATGGTTGGCGCTATGGCCAGCCGTTAGACCAGTCCCGAGTCCGAGCAACTGCACATTTCTTCCTTGGCGCGGACGTGGCTTGTTGTCTCCAATTCATTCTCGCGACTCGGGACTCGCGGCTCGCGACTTGGTTCCAGGTACTCAAAGCAGTGGTAAGGTCAACGTTTTCCACAACAAATACTGTTTGATAATCTGCCGGCTTGTGGTAGTGTCTCGCCGAAGCGGCTTCCTCCCTTCGCCCCAGGAACTTAACTCGCAAACAAGCACAGGGAGGAGTGTGCCGAAATGACGGCGAAGCAGATTCTCGATGCATTCTCTGAAACGTTAATGCAGGATGACCGGATTCTCAGCCCGCGAGAGCGGGAGTTGCTGATGAGTATCCTGCAAAACTCCAGAGCAGTCTCCAGCAGCAATCCAGAAACTCAATCGGCGGTAACTGCAACCATAGCTCGCGCGGTGGGCGAAACCGTGGCGCAACGAGCCTTCGCGTTGTTGGGCGGCAGCATTGTGGAGCAGATCCTGGCCAGCTCTGGAATCGCTGCCGGGACAGAAGATGCTGTGCAATCCGCCACGATTCCGTTCAATGTTGCCCCCGCTCCGGCCCCGCAGCCACCGGGCGCACCACAGCCGCCGGGCGTGAAGCGTCCGCCCACGAAGGATCCACCAGCGCCGCAGCCACCGGGAGCGCCGCAACCGCCGGGAGCACATCGGCCGATGAAGGATCCACCGGCTCCACAGCCTCCGGGCGCACCCCAGCCACCGGGAGTTCGCGCACCGCGTAGTGTTCAGCCCTTGAACCTACCTGTGCAGCAAGGGGCGCATCAGGTTGACTCGCACAGCGGCGTGGGCGTGTTGGATGCGCCTGCGATCGAGCGGGCGCAATGCGTTGTCCTGGACGAGTTCCTGGCTCCGCAAGAACTTGACGAACTGGTGAACTACGCGCTCGAGCACGAGGCGGAGTTCGCGAACAGTGCGGTGGTGTCGCCGAGCGGAGACTTGGGAACGCTCGATTACAGCCATCGCCGCTCACGAGTGCTCATGGATTTAGGAAAGCATGAGCAAATTATTCTGGAGCGAATTCGTGGCGTGCTGCCTCGGGTGCTGGATCAGCTTGGGATTGAAGAGTTTCCCATCGCGCACGTGGAGGCTCAGATCACGGCCAGCAATGACGGCGACTTTTTCGGCGCGCACTGCGATGACTCGCAGGAAATGATCGCGTCTCGCCGCATCACGTTCGTTTATTTTTTCCATCGCGAGCCAAGACCGTTTGCAGGCGGGGAGTTGCGCCTGCACGATTCGCGGGGGGGCGAACATGTGGGCACAGGGAGTTACCAGTCGATTGTGCCGCATGCGAACCAAATCGTGTTCTTCCCGTGCTCGGTGTTGCACGAGATAACGCCGGTGGAGTGCCGGTCACAGGCTTTCGCTGACAGCCGCTTCACCCTAAACGGATGGCTACACAATTAAAAGACACGGCATGGCTTGAGTGGATTGCAGGCCTGATGGGGGTGGGGTCGCGGCAAACTCATACCGCGACGCTGCCCCCCGGGCAATTCCATTGTCTGCTGGATGAGTTGCCGCTGCACTTGATTCCGCAGCGGCAGCTCGAGTCACAATGCTGGTGGTTGAAGTTTTCTCCCCGGCAATTGTTTCTGAATCCGCAGTGTTCGGTGCTGCCTGCGGGACGAGTGCCGGAAGAGTTGGAAGCGCATCGGCATTTGCTGAAGAATTTCTACTTGCAGGGAACGGTGGCTTGGGTTCGTGATCCGGCCTGTGGTTCTCTGAGTCCATTCTGGCTTGGTCCCAGGCTAGAAGGGGTGATTTCGCGGCTTCGCACGGGAGAACCTGCCCCCGAGTCGATTCCCGACGATGTACTCTTTTTGTTGGCGGGCGCCGGAATTCTGACGCCTGCGGATCACACGGAACGCAGGCTTGCCCAATGGGCTGAGATCGTAGGTAAGAGTTCTCCGCGGTTTCGAGAATCAGGGTACGTCCCACTCGGTTGTTTGATTCACCCTTTCAATCTTGCAGCTTTGCGGCGCTATTACCGCTACGCGATCCGGCAGGGGGCTATTCGACTCGGCGACGAGCAGAGTTCCCGGCGATACGCAGCCCACAATGAGAGCGTGGCACGCTTCTTCCACCACCAGATTGCGAACGCTGTGGGCGCCATTGCGGGAGAAGCGGTCAAGCCGTCTTATGTTTATTTCGGGTCGTACCTGAGCGGCGCCGAGTTGAAGAAGCACACGGACCGGCAGCAGTGCGAGTTCAGCGTTACGTTATGTGTGGATTTTTCTCCCGAACCGGATTTGGCAACCTCATGGCCTATACGCGTGGACACTCCGGAAGGCCCGGTGAAGGTTTATCAGGCGCTGGGCGACGGTTTAATGTACCGGGGAACGAAGGTGCCTCATTACCGGCATGTGCTGGCGGAGGGTTATACGTCGACGTCGATTTTCTTTCATTACGTGGCGGCGGATTTCTCGGGGTCGTTGGATTAGAGGCTGCGGGAAAGTTTATCGACGTACCTCAGCGGCTAAAGCCAGCTCTCAAGACAAGGCCCTTAACGCAGCGCTGGAAGCGCAGCTCCACCCTTGCTCATTTAGCGCAGGCCGGAGATTAAATAGAGCACGGAGAAGACCTGGTAGTAGCTGTAGGCAAAGCGCGAACCGTCACGGCTCATAACCACGGGAGAAATGGTAACCATGCCAGCGGTTGTGTCGGGCTGCAGTTCCCGGATCGGGGTCTTCTCGCCCGTTACCAAGTTGACCTTGTACACCTTCGCGGGAATCGGGCCGCGAAAATATCCGTAAACCGAAGAGTTGTCCTCGGACCACTGGAGTGGAGTAAAGGCTGCTTCAAGATGTGGGATTGGATGGGGCGCACCCCCAGCGGTGGGATAAACCCCGAATCCACCGGCACCATCAACCCGAACAATATATTGGCCGTCGGGGGAAACTAGCCCGCTCGCAATCCCTTCTGGCGTAATCGGTATCGGTTTTCCGCCTTCGAAATCCACAAGATAAGTGCGGTCCCCGTGGCCAGGTTCGTTGGCGTTGAGGGTAATGTGTTTCCCGTCTCCCAGGAAACGAACGTTGCCGTTAGCGATGTGCTCAAGTCCGGGAATGGCAATCGTACGAGGTTGACCGGGGCCGAGAGGGACCAGCGTGACTCTTTCTGGGCTGCCGGTGAGAACGGAAACTGCCCATTTGCCATCGGGAGAAAGACCGCCCCCGCTGCCTTCGCCCAGTTGCACTGGCGGAGTACCGTCGAGTTTGCGGATGCCGAGTGCATAATGGGTCCCGGCGGCTTCACTTGCATCTTCGAAGAGGACCGACTGGCCATCGGGCGAAATATCCTTGGGAATGGTCCAGTCACGCCAGGAAATATCCACGGCCTTGCCGTCGCGCGCGACTGTGGCCATGGCAACCCGTTCGGCATCGATGCTTACCAACGCCCGGCCATCTGGCGCAACATCTTCCAAGGTCATGCCTGCCGGCAAGGCGAGGACTTTACGAAGCCTGCCGGAAAGATTCACTGCCATCAGTTCGCGGTTGAGGCCCTTTTCGACGCCTGTAAACCAGACTTCTTTTCCATCGGGGCTCCAGGCCAGGCCGTCGGCGGATTCCCATTCGGTGGTAAGGACACTCGGGTGGCCGCTAAGGTCTATGAGCGCAACGGACCCGCGGTCGTCCCATAACGCGGGGTGGTCTATAAAGGCGATCTTGTCGCCTTTCTGAGAAAAGCGAAGATGGCTAATCCAGCCCTGGCTTTGGAATAGAGGGTGACCGATCGGGTACTCGATTCGATCCCTGCCCTCGGTATGGTGGACCACAGCCAGTTCACCGTTTGGATCCCAGTCTGCGCACGGAACATTTTCGAGGATCTCCCTGGGAGAACCTCCAGCGAGGGGTGTGCGGGCGAGCATGCCTCCGTCCGTTTCCAAATGCGCCATGTGTGACCCGCGCAATATCACCGCGAGTTCGCCGGTGCGAGAGACTGACAGCAGGTTTGCGTCCGCGAGGTCCAGCGGCTGAGCCAGAAGGGAATCGCCGACGGTTGCGAAAAGCTGTAGCGGTTTGCCGTTCCAGGCTGCACCATACACAATCGAGCGAAAGTCGCGCGCGAAGCGCGCCGAGTACACCGTGCCCTGATCATAGGTTAAGCGTCGATAAGATGGAGATTGCGCGTCCGGTTGCCATGGTCTGCCGAGGAGCAGTAACAGCGTCGCGACCAGCAGCACTCCGGCGATAGCCCAGGGGACAATCTTGGCCTTGGGATGGAGAGCCTTAAGCCGGATAGGGCCGGAGGCGTTGGCGAGGGTCTCCAAGGCAAACGCTAGATCGCGAGCCGATTGAAAGCGATTCTCCGGGTCCTTCTCCAGGCAATGGCGCACGATCTGCTGACAGGATGCCGGGACGCCGGCCTGCTCCAGATTGATGTCGGGGGGATATTCCAGGAGCACCGCGGTGATGGTATCGACCTCAGTCTCTCCGCGAAAGGCTCGCCGGCCGCTCAACATTTCGTAGAGAATCGCGCCCATGCTGAAGATGTCGCTGCGGTGGTCCACCGACTTGCTCCGCAATTGCTCAGGCGACATATATGCGACCGTACCGACTACAACGCCGCTCTTGGTGACGGTGGTCAAGTCCTCCACGGAGCGACCGGATTCTTCGGGCGCGGCTTGCAGCTTGGCGACGCCGAAGTCGAGAATCTTGACCCGGCCGTCGGTGGTCACAAACAGATTTTCCGGCTTAAGGTCGCGGTGAACGATGCGACGATCGTGCGCCGCGATCAACCCCTTGACGATTTGCGACGCGTAGTCAATGGCCAGGCGGATGGGTAAAACTCCTTCTGCCAGGCGCTTGCGCAGGGTTTTGCCTTCCAGCAATTCGCAAACGATGTAGGGAGATCCTTCGTGGACCCCGACGTCATAAATGGCGACGATGTTGGGATGGTTCAGGGCCGCGGCGGCACGGGCTTCCTGTTCGAAGCGGCGAAGATGATCGGGATTTTGGCTGGAAGCCGGACGGATGAGCTTCAGGGCGACGTCGCGCCCCAGCCTTTCGTCGCGCGCCTGGAAGACCTCGCCCATGGCGCCAGAGCCAATTTTTTCGATAATTCGGTAATGACTTATAACCCGGCCAGTCATCGCAAGAACGTCCCGCTGGCATGTTAGGGTTTGCGTCCATTGCAGTCAATAACCCAATAAGGCCACCGACCCTGCCTGATAGGGGACTTGCTCTCGACCGTTCTGCCAGCTTTCCAGGGGATGGCGCCGCCGGGCGGAATGCGTCGTGCTATAATTTGTTTTCGCCTGCACACTTTCGAGGCAGCCTGTGATCTTTCTACGGGCGAATCCCGCGTCAACTACGATCGTCGGATCCGAGGTCTAACCATGTCTGGCCATTCAAAGTGGGCCACAATCAAGCACAAGAAGGGCGCGCTGGACGCCAAGCGCGGCAAGATTTTTACCCGACTCATCAAGGAGATCAGCATTGCTGCGAAGAATGGCGGCGGCGATCCTGATTCGAACCCGCGGCTGCGCGGCGCCATCCTCGCCGCTAAAGCCGAGAATATGCCCGCCGATAACATCAAACGGGCCATTCAGCGCGGCACGGGTGAATTGCCCGGAGCGACGTACGAGGAGTTTTCGCTCGAGGGTTACGGGCCTGGTGGAGTTGCGGTGCTGCTCGACATTAATACTGACAATCGCAACCGCACGGTCAGCGAAATCCGCCACGCCTTCGGCAAGAATGGCGGCAACATGGCCGAAGCCGGCGCTGTCTCCTGGATGTTCCACAAGAAGGGCGACATCATCATTCCAAAGAGCGCTGCGAAAGAGGACGATCTGATGAACATCGTTCTCGAAGCCGGCGGCGAGGATCTGAACGACGATGGCGAGAATTGGGAGATACTGACCGAACCCTCCGCTTTCGAAACCGTGCTCGAAGCCGTGAAGAAGGCGGGAATCGAACCGGCGTCATCGAGTGTGGCCATGATTCCCCAGAACTACATCAAGTTGGAAGGGCAGGCGGCCAACACCATGATCCGGCTGATGGAGGCGTTCGAAGAGCACGATGATGTGCAGAACGTGCACTCTAACTTCGATATTGACCAGAAGTTGCTGGAAGAAGTGGCCGGCTAGCTGCGTCGCTGGATTTGCCTTGGAGCCGCCCCCTGCGGGCGGCTTTTCTTCTTGTGCCGACGAAAAGGTTGCAGGAGTTTTCAACATAAGCGTGGAAAATTCTGTGGAAAAGCAGGACAGTATCTTTGTAAGTGATTCTGCGAAAGATGGTTCAGCATTTTGCACCGGAGCGGGTGCTGGCACTTCTGTGCTGCAACCTTCGACGCGCCGTTCCGATTTTTTGGTCTTGAACTGATCTTGAAACTTCGACTCGACAAACTTCTGGTAGACCGGGGACTGGCTGGCTCACGCGAGCGCGCGCAAGCTCTTATTCTCGCGGGGAAGGTGTTGGTCAACGAGCAGAAGCTCGAAAAAGCCGGCGCGCAAGTTGAGGGGGAAGCTGTGATCCGGCTGCTCGGCGAAGATCTGAAATACGTCAGCCGAGGTGGACTCAAACTGGAGCGCGCCCTCGAACACTGGCATATCGATGTGGCGGGCAAAGTCTGTCTCGATGTCGGCGCTTCCACCGGCGGGTTCACGGATTGCCTGCTGCAGCATGGGGCTGCGCGCGTAATCGCGATTGATACCGGGTATGGGCAGATGGATTTCAAGCTCCGCGAGGATTCGCGGGTGCGACTGCTGGAGAAAACGAATGCCCGGTACCTAACCGACGAAGGCATCGGCGAAAAAGTAGACCTGATCGCGGTCGATGTGGCGTTTATTTCCGCGACGCTGGTTTTGCCTTCCGTGGTGAATGCGGTGTTTCCGCGGGCTCTCGACGAGCGTCGAGGCCGGGAGGTGATCGTTCTGGTTAAACCTCAATTCGAGGCGGGGAGGGAATTTGTGAGCAAGGGAGGGATCGTTCGCGACGAGGCTGCGCAGTTAGCATCGGTTGAAAAAGTGAAGAGAATGTTGCAGGACCTTGGTTGCTCTGCGACCGATGTAATCGAATCACCCATTCTTGGCGCGGAAGGGAATCGCGAATTTCTGCTCCGTGGGCTCTTCTGATCCTTTGTTTTTGGAATCTGTTTGTCTTGTGTCGCGGTGGTTAAGGTTTTCGGCTTCGGTTTCTGTACAATCTTTCTGTCACCGTCCACCATGCCTAGCTCCCCTTCATCTGCTGCATCGAAAGTCGCGGCTATCATCTCGCGCCCGGCGAAGTCCGAAGTTGCGCGCACGGTTCCCGAACTGTTGGCGTGGCTTCACGCGCATGGGTACAAAGTTATTGTCGATCCCGAGACGGCCAAGTATTCCAATGGACAGGAGGAAGTGCTGCGCTCACAAATGTCCGCGCGGCCATTGGATCTGGTGGTGGTGTTGGGTGGCGATGGGACTTTGCTCTCGGCGGTCCGAGTCACGGCGGCTACGGAAGCTCCACTGCTCGGAGTGAACCTGGGTTCGCTCGGCTTCCTTACTGATGTTCCGCTCTCGTCTCTGTTTACCATGCTCGATCAGATCGTGCAAGGCCGCGCCGCCGTGGAACAGCGCTCGCTCATGCAGTGTGATTTGCTGCGCGGTACGGAGATACTGGGACGCTACAATGCTTTCAACGACGTTGTGGTGAACAAGACTGCGCTGGCTCGCCTGAATAATTACGACCTTTTTGTCGATAAGGCGTTCGTCTCCAGCTACCGGGCCGACGGAATGATTGTGGCCACGCCCACGGGTTCGACTGCTTACTCTCTCTCGGCGGGCGGTCCGGTGGTGATGCCGAGCGTAAGTGCTTTCGTGATCACTCCAGTAGCGCCACACTCGCTTACGCACCGCCCGTTGGTTGTGCCCGATTCAGCGGTGATTGAAATTCGGCTGCGAAGTGACGAAGAGGTTGCGTATCTCAGTTTGGATGGACAGCCCGGACTCGACCTGAAGGATGGAGACCGGGTGCGCTGCCGGCGCTCCGAGCACAAAGTAAGTCTGTTCCGTACTGAGGCGGATTTCTTCCACGTGCTGCGCACGAAGTTGAAGTGGGGCGAACGATAAGCTATTGCTGATTTTGTGATTGCTGATTGCTGATTAGAATCCTGGCTCGAGATTTTTCAATCAGCAATCAGGAATTTTACAATTCTGCCGAATAGAGTTCTCGCACTTTTTCCCGCCGCCGGATGACCTTGACTGACTTCCCACTCACCAGCACTTCGGCTGGCCGCGGACGCGTGTTGTAGTTCGAAGCCAGCACCATCCCGTAAGCGCCGGCGTCGAGAATCGCGAGCAAGGCGCCTTCTTCCAGGCGAGGCAACTCGCGATCGCGGGCAAAGAAGTCGCCGGACTCACACACCGGCCCTACCACATCGACCGTCTCTCTCCTGGCTGACAAGTCCCTGGATTGCACCACCGGAACAATCTCGTGATAGGCGCCATAGAGCGCAGGGCGGATCAGATCGTTCATCGCCGCATCCACCACGAGAAATCGCTTGCCATCGTTTTGTTTTCTGTAAAGAACGGAGGTGATCAACGCTCCCGCAGGGCCTACAATCGCCCGTCCCGGCTCGAGCAGCAAATGCACATTCAAACCGCGCAAAGGATTGGTGACGGAGCGTGCATATCCGGCAACATACTCATCAAACTCCGTTCCCGGTTCCTGATAGGCAATCCCAAGCCCACCGCCCGTATCGACGTAGTCCACTTTGTGTCCGTCGGCGCGCAACTCGCGAACAAAATCTGCGACTCGAGCCACCGCTTCCGCGAAGGGCGCGACATCGGTGATCTGTGAACCTATATGAACGCTCACGCCGGCAACTTTCAGATAACGCTCCCTGGAGGCCTTCGCATAGAGAGAGCGCGCGCTGCCGATGGGAACCCCAAACTTGTGTTTTTGCAAACCCGTCGAAATGTAGGGATGGGTATCGGCCGCCACGTCTGGATTCACGCGCAGGGCCACCCGCGCAACCTTGCGCAAGCGCGCGGCACAGTCTGCTAGAGCTGAGAGTTCGGATTCGCTCTCCACATTGAAGAGCAGAATCCCGGCCTTCAGCGCCGCTGCCATCTCGTCGCGAGATTTTCCCACGCCGGAAAATACGATCTTCCTGGCCGCGCGCCGGTCAGCGGCCAGCACGCGCTCCAGTTCTCCGCCGGAAACCACGTCGAAGCCGCATCCCTGGCGCGCCAGCAGACGCAGGATACTCAGATTAGAATTCGCTTTGACGGAATAGCAGATGGTGTGGGGAACATCGCGGAATGCCTTCTGAAAAGCTGCCAAGCGCTCCTGAATCGCATTCGCCGAATAAACGTAGAGAGGCGTTCCGTAACGCTTCGCCAGTTTGGTCAGCGGAACCTGGTCGCAGTGCAAGACTGAGTTTGAGCCACGGCGAAGAAATCCCGGCGGTCGCTCGGAATAAGCCCTTGAGTTCAGCGGAGGATGTCCCGTAACTTCTCTGGGCCGAGTCATTGTCGCTTGGAAGTGCTGGATGTAGGGGCGCCCTTGACCTTGATCGCAACTACGGTTTGGTCGTCGAAGGTCTCGACCCCGGCTGAGTGATCGGCCGCGGCTTTGAAGAGAGAATCCACCACGCAGTCCGCGGACTGGCCCATGCATTGCGCGATAATTTTCTCCGCCCGTCCGCGGCCAAACAGTTCTCCGCTGCGGTTGCGCGCGTCGAGAATGCCATCACTGAAGAAAACGAACATGTCTCCGGGTTTCATCTTGAAGCGGAATTCGTCATAGCTGGCGTCGTCGAAAAGCCCCAGCGGCAAGCCGGTCGCTTCGATCACCTGGTTCTTGCCGTCGTGCACGTAAACCGGGCGCGGCAAGCCCGAGTTCGCCACCAGGAGAGTGCCGTGCTCGTCATCCCAGACGGCGTAGATGAGCGACACAAATTGCGCTTCAATACGGCGCTCTGCCAGCGACATATTCACCGCTGAAAGCATCTCGCTTGGACCGGGCTCGATGGGCGCGTGCGAGCGCAAGATTCCGCTCACCAGAGCCGCGTAGATGGCGGCGGGCGCTCCCTTTCCGCTGACGTCTCCGATCGCAATTCCCAACCGGGAAAGGGAATATGGAATGAAATCGTAAAGATCTCCGCCGATGGCTCGCGCCGGAACAAACTTCGCTGCCAACTCCAGGTGCGCAGGTTTGGGCAACGTCTGCGGAAGCAACCGCATTTGCAGTTCGCGGGCCAGCGCCAAATCCCGCTCCAGACGGCGTTCCTGCCGCGCGATTTCCTCATAGAGGCGCGCATTCTCGATGGCAATCGCCACCTGTGCCGCCAGAGTCATCATAGTGCGCCGGTGGTCGTCGGTAAAAAAGCCGCGCCGGGTATGCTCCAGGTCGAGAACCCCGATTACCTTGTCCTTATAGACCAGCGGCACCGCCAGTTCGGATCGCGTCTCCGGATTGCCCTCGATATAGCGAGGGTCTTTGCTGACGTCGGGCACGAGCACCGCCTGTCTGGTCTCGGCGGCATAACCCACCAAGCCCCGCCCGAGTGGAATATCGTGCTTCAGGTGCACATTCTCGTTGAAGCGCAACGAAAAGCGGTGCTGCAGTTTCTGCCCTGCGGAATCGAGCAGCAGGATACTGAACATCTGAAAATCGATCAGGCGCCGCAGAAGCTCTGCGATCCGGCCCAACAGCTCGTCGAGGTTCAAGATTGAGGTCAACTCGCGCGCAATCTCGTTCAACAGGAGCAGAATTCGCGCCTGCCTTGTGGTGCGCGTATAGAGTTGGGCGTTCTCAATGCCGGCGGCCATGCGCGACGCGATCAGGCTCAACAGCCGGCTGTGCTCTTCATTGAAGTAACCCGCATCGCGGGCCTCCAGGTCGATCACTCCAACCACGCGGTTTTTGTAGATGAGGGGCACGGCCAATTCCGAATGCACATGCGGCAGAGCCGCGATGTACCTGGGATCCTGCGTGACGTCATCGACGAGAATCGTCTGCCGCAATTGTGCGGCTTGTCCGGTTACGCCTTCTCCTACCTTGATGCGGGCGCGCTCGGCAAACTCCGGGGGATATCCCACCTGAAAGCGGAAACGTAACTCCTGGGTTTTCTGATTTAGAAGGAGGATGGCGAAAATTTCGTAATCGATGACTTTACGCACCACCTCGGCGACCCGGCGCAGAGTCGTATCCAGGTCGAGCGACGTCGCCATCACGTCGGCGACCTCCAGCAAGAGTGGCTCAACCTGCAAATGTTTTTCGTGCTTGTTCAGAACTGAACCCATTGGTTTTTCTATGATAGCAGCCGTGGCTTGCAGTCCCGAGTCCCGAGTCCCGAGTAAAAATCCGCAGATGGACGAGTTAGGCTTGCTTAAGGGAACAAGTAGCGGTTGCTCGGGACTCGGGACTAGCGACTCGGGACTGCAGTTCACTCACGCGGCACGATGCAGACATCGGCCAGATTGCGGTAACGCTCGGCGTAGTCGAGTCCGTAGCCCACGACGAACTCATCGGGAATAGTGAAGCCGACATAGTCGCCTTGCAGCGGCAGTTTGCGGCGCGAGGGTTTGTCGAGAAGGGCAGCGATTTTGAGCGACCGGGGTTGATGCGCCAGCAGCAGTTTCTTCAGGACGGTTAGCGTCAAGCCGGTATCCAGAATATCCTCCACGACAATCACATTCTTGTCTTTCATGGACTGGTTGACGTCCTTCGTCAGTTTGACCTCGCCCGTGGAATCCCATCCGCTCTTGAGTTCCTGAGACGGGCTGGGGCGGTTTCCGTAGCTGGAGACACCGATGAAATCGAAGGTCGCGTCCAGTTTTATTTCTCGCGCGAGGTCGGCCAGAAAAATTGCTGAGCCTTTCAATACGCCGACCAGGATCACGGGCTGGCCAGAGAAGTCACGCGTGATTTCCGCGCCCAGTTCGGCGACTCGTTTCTCGATCTTTTCCCGCGGAATCAGCACCTTGAGTTCTGCCATGGGGTTTCATATTAAACTAAACGCGCAGCCCATGTTTGGGTTGCGCATCCCAAGCAAAGCAGACTGCGGAGATTGTTCATTTATGAAACTCAAAGGCATTCAACTTACCTGGCTTGGCCACGCGACGTTTCGCATCGTTACTCCCGGCGGCCGCACGGTTATCATCGATCCGTGGATCATGAATAATCCGTCGTGCCCGGCCTCGGAGAAGAAAGTGAAGCATGTCGATGTTCTTCTCTGCACCCACGGCCACGGCGACCATATCGGGGACGCGGTCGAGGTCATCAAACAGCACAATCCTCAAGTCGTAGGCATCCCTGAATTATGCGGATGGCTGGAGAAAAAGGGCGCCAAACAAACTGCGATGATGAACAAGGGCGGCACGCAAAAGATCGGCGATATCAAAGTCACCATGGTGCACGCCGATCACTCCTGCGGCATACAGGATGGCGACCAGCTTATTTATGGCGGCGAAGCTTGCGGCTACGTGGTGGAATTTGAAAACGGAGTCAAGATTTACCATGCTGGCGACACCAATGTTTTCGGAGACATGGCGATCATCCGCGAGTTGTATGCGCCTGAAATCGCGATGCTGCCGATTGGCGACCACTTCACCATGGGACCGCGCGAGGCGGCATATGCTTGTAACTTGCTCAAATCGAAGACGATTATTCCCATGCATTTCGGCACGTTTCCAGTATTGACCGGGAGTCCCGCCGAACTGCAGAAGCTTGTACCAGGGGTCGAGGTCGTTACCATGAAGCCCGGCGTGACCGTGAGCGCGTAAAGCCGGGAAGCGGGGTCGAGTAGTTTTCGCAGGCGTGCCTTCGAGCTTGCAATTGAATCGGGCTTCGGCCCACGAGGGACTAATTCCACAAGGCTCAATTCCGAGGGACACAAGTGGCTCAGAGCAAGGCGAAAAAAGAATCTAAACCTAACTGGCGGCACTATAACTTCACCACCGCCGGCCCCGTTGACGATTATTTGTACTCCATGCTTCCCAAGCGCGAAGAAGTGCTTACGGAGATGGAAGCCTATGCAAGCGAGCACAACATTCCCATCGTTGGCCCCGCCGTGGCGCGTGTGCTGCAGCAACTCGCCTTGATGATCAATGCGAAGACTGTTTTTGAGTTGGGGTCAGCCATTGGATATTCGACAATCTGGTGGGCGCAAGCGGTCGGCGAAAAGGGCCGCGTCATCTATACGGATGGCGATCCCAAGAACGCTGATCGCGCCCGCCGTTACTTTGATCGAGCGCGCGTTTCCAACCGCATCACGCTGCATACGGGCGATGCGCTCGAAGTTCTTTCTGAGCAGAAGCAACAGTACGACATCATTTTCAATGATGTCGATAAAGAGGATTATCCGCGCGTGCTGCGGCTGGTTTCACCGCGCCTGCGCAAAGGCGGATTGTTCATCACGGACAATGTTTTGTGGAGTGGCCGGGTGGCAGAAAAGAATCCCAAAGAACCGAGCACCAAGGCGATCCTCGAGTTCAACCGCCTGCTTTACAACTCTGCGGAATTCTACACGACGATCCTGCCCATTCGCGACGGTCTGGCTGTTGCGTTAAAGAAGTGATGCGCAGGGAAGGTTGGTTGAGGCGAGGATCAGATCGATTTGACAGGGATCGCCAGCAGATCCTCTACCAGCCCGACTTCCCTCTGCAGGAACGGTTCGGCGTAGGTCACTCCACCCAGCATGCCGTAATAGCGCGCCATGGAATCCACGCGGGCGCGAATTTCGGCGTGGGCGGGGAAGATGTCTTTGCCGGCCTCCTGATCGCTGAATTGCGACTTGTAGGCGAGGATGGATGCGAACTTTTGTTCGAACTGCTGGCTGATGTTGACGACAAAAGTCGGGCGCACGTCGTAGTAGAGCGTGGCGTAGATGATTTTGAAGGGGCGATGCGGAGCAAGTTTGGGATCTAGTTTCGCCAGGCCCGCCAGAAAGCAAGCTTCATAGCCCAGCACGGATGTTGTGTAGTGATCCGGATGTCGTCCTTTCCAGTACGGCAGAATCACTACCCGGGGCCGAGTTTCGCGGATCACACTGGCTACCTTCAGCCGATTCTCCCAGGTATTTTCGACGCGGCCATCGGGGATATCGAGCGCGCGACGCCAACCCACGCCGAGAATTCTTGCCGCGTCTGCGGCTTCGCGGGCGCGATCTTCGGCAGTGCCGCGCGTGCCCATTTCGCCCTGGGTCAGATCGAGGATGCCGGTGCGCTGGCCGCGTTGCGCCGCTTTCAGTAGCGTGCCGCCGCAGGTTTGTTCTACGTCGTCGCGATGGGCGGCTATAGCGAGAATGTCGAGGGGAGTCGGGGGCATGTTAGTCCAGATTGCCCTGTTCCAGCACCACATTCTCGCGCACGATCAACCGGTGCGCCGCCATTTCTTTCAGGGTGGGCAGCACACGGCTCACGTGTTCATCGGTGTCCACGAAAATGATGATCACCGGAAGCTTGCCGCCGGCTTCGACCAGGTGAGCTGTTTCTACGCGATGCCTTCCTAGAAAGCCCGCCACGGCGTGCAGAGCAGTCGCACCATAGACATTCTCTTTGCGCAGGTAGTTCAGAATCTCCAGATGCAGCGGCCGGTGATGCCACTGGTCGGCTTCATTGAGATAGATAGTGACCTGAACGGCCATAGCATTAGGCATTGTACTCGCGAACCTCTCTGGAAATCCGCCATTCCTCGCGCAGGACACCGTATAGCTCCAAATCGACAAACTGATCCCACTTGCGAAAGTGTCCGCGCTGGCAGCCTTCGTGGCGCATGCCGATCTTGATCAGAATTCTGCCGGAAGCCAGGTTGGCTTTGAAGTGGGTCGCGAAAATGCGGTGCAGATTCAGTTGTACGAATCCGTAGCGCAGGATCTCCTGTGCAGCTTCCGTGGCGTACCCATTCCCCCAGTAGGGGACGCCGAGCCAGTAGCCAAGCTCTGCATGCTGCTGCTGTTCTACAAGACGCAGACCAATGCCGCCGATAAGGCGGCCGCTGTCTCGAAGAGTGACGGCCAAACTGACCTCACGGTCGGTCTCTATCTTGGCGAGGAACTCTCTCGCATCTTCCACCGTGTAGGGGTGCGGGATGCGCCCGGTCGTAGCCGCGACCTCGCGCGCACCGATCAAGGGCACAAGCTCAGCGATATCCGCTTCGTTGTATGGGAGTATTCTGAGCCGCGCGGTTTCGAGAGCTACGTTGACTCGCATACTCAGAGCACCCGCGCCAGCGCCATGCCCGCTAAAGCTCCGCCCAGGCAGAGAATGTTGTTGGTAAGAACGTTGGCCAGCATCAATCCCCATTGACCCTGCTCGAAGTAAGCCATGGTTTCGAAAGCGTAGCTGGAAAAAGTTGTGAACGACCCACAGAAGCCGACCACTACCAGCAGCCGCCAGCGAGGGTCTACCAGCGCGCGTTCGGTGGTCCAGATGACAAAAAAGCCTACGATGAAGCTGCCGACGATGTTGATGAAGAGCGTTCCATAAGGGAAGACTGAGCCCAGTTCAAGGGCGGCGAGCCGGCTCAGCAGGTAGCGCAGATTGGCGCCGACGATGGCGGCGACAGAGATGGCAAGAAAGTCTTTCAGCAAGGAGTTCTCTCCTACAAATCAGCCTTAGATTTTGCAGGAGTTATCAGCCTTAGCCGGACAGCCGCTGCAGGCGGTTATGGCGAACTCCATCGCCGTGAAACCATTTAACCACAAAGGACACGAAGGTTCACGAAGGAATCCACAGGATCGCTTCCCCTTCGTGTAACTTCGTGCCCTTCGTGGTTTACTTCTTCCGCTCCACCAGATACCGCGCCAACTCTTTCAGCGTTTCCGCCCGGTCGCCAAAACTTTCCAGCTCCGCAAACGCCGCGCTCACCAGCGAATCTGCCTTGCGCACGGATTCATCGATCCCGAACAGCGCCGGGTAAGTAACTTTTTGCGCGGCGGTATCTTTGCCTGCGGTTTTCCCAAGCTGTTCGGAGGTTTGCGTAACATCGAGCACGTCATCCACGATCTGAAACGCCAGCCCGATCGATTGCCCAAACGCCCGCAGCTTTCTGACTTCGTTGTCCTTCGCCCCGGCGTAAAGACCGCCGCTCACCAGGCTGGCCGTGATTAACGCCGCAGTCTTCGCGCGATGGATATACTCCAGCATTTCCGCCGTGGGCTGAGTATGCTCGGCTTCGAGATCTACAACTTGTCCACCGATCATGCCGTCCAGCGTGCCGGTGGCGCGCGCGATCTCCTCGATAATCTTTACGCGCGCCTCGGCCGGGCAGTCCAGACGCGCCAACACTTCATAGGCCTGCGTCTGCAACGCGTCTCCGGCCAAAATTGCGAGGGCGTCGCCGAACACTTTGTGGCAGGTGGGGCGTCCGCGCCGCAGATCGTCGTTATCCAGCGCCGGCAAGTCGTCGTGGATCAGCGAATAGGTGTGCAGCATCTCCAGCGCCGCGCCCAGTTCTTCGATTTTCTTCGGCAACGATCCTGCGACCATGCGACCGGCTTCCATGCACAGCACGGGGCGCAGGCGTTTGCCGCCGGCGAACACGCTGTGGCGCATGGCCTTGTGAATGGACTCGGGATGCTGGGTCTCGAGCGGAATCAGCCGGTCCAGCGCCGCATCCGTTAGTGCCTGCCCTTGCTTGAGAGTTTCTTGCAGCATTGAGCAGTGAGTATAACAAGGCGGCAGGTTGCGGCTAAAAAAGCTAGGACGCCTTTCGGCGTCCCAGGGTTCAAAAGAAGAGGTGCAACAAAGATGGCTCAAGCCTGCGGATGACTTACGCGGCGGCGGCGCTCCTGGCTACAGCCACGCTCCGCAAGGCAGAGCTCAAAACATTCTGCACGTCATCGGCCGGGCACACATCGCTGGCGCCCGCCTCCATGGCGGCAATCCACAACTCCTCATCCGGGATGCGGTAGGCGCACACAATCGGGAGTGAGGGAAAATCGTGGTGCAAATTCCGCACATCAGTGAGGCGTGAGTATTCCATATCGAGAATCACTACCTCCGGCCGCTTTCCGGCGACTTGCGCGCGCAGTTCGTCTCTGGAGCGCGTCAAGTGTATGGGATTGAAGTGAGAAGAAAGCCCACCGGCCAGAGACTTGGCGAGCCTGGAATCGCTTTCGAGAACTACTGCACTAAAGCCCATAGATCCTCCTGACTTACAACTGTCAGCTACAGCGGACTAGGGCTGCGGGGAAGGGTTCGAAACCGCTACTCCACAGACATTACACCCACGAGCCTCAGCGCGGTCGCCGCCTGCCTGCAGATTTTTATCTGCTACCTGCGGGCCGGCGCTTTTTCCGCCAAGGGCTCAAACGGTTCGGCCTGGAGCTTCCCGTTCTTTTTCAGCAAGATCTCCACTTTGCCTTCGGCCTGTTCCAGTTCCTTCCGGCAGGTGGAGGATAGATGCATGCCTTCTTCGAAAAGTGTCAGAGACTTTTCCAATGGCACTTCTCCCTTTTCCAGTTCCTGGACGATCTTCTCCAGGCGCTGAAGACACTCTTCAAACTTGGCCAACGGGAATTAGCTCCTTCCTATTGTATGCAACTTTTTGCGTAGGGTGTCCAGTCTTTTCTTGTGAATAATTGATGAATAAAGGCAGATCTCTCCGAAAAAGGGAAATCTATGCCATCGTGGAACTTTTCGTTCCCAAGGCCTCGAGCACATCCACCGCCGAACTGTAGCGTCCTTGGGGCGCGCTGATTTGCGCCCCCTGTACCGTGTGGCGAACCGCGATCAGCATTTCCCTTGCAATGGCGACCCCTTCTTCCCGGGCCGCTTGCGGCGTCGGGGCCCGCTGCATGCGTTCCAGAATCGAATCCGGCACCGAGACCCGGAGTTCGTTTTTCATGAACTCGGCATTGCGCACGCTGACCAGCGGCCAGATCCCCGCCACTACGGGGATGCGGCAGTGCTCGATCCGCTTCAGGAAGTTTTCCAGCAACCGGATATCGAAGACAGGTTGCGTTACCGCGTATTCGGCCCCGGCCTGCACTTTGAACTCGAAGCGCCGGATCTCTTCATCCAAGTCGGTAAGGCCTGGGTTGGCGCCCACGCCGATTACAAAACCTGTTCCCGCGCCAATCGGGTTCCCGCCCAAGTCGAGCCCACGGTTCAAGTTATGGACAATGTTGACCAGGCCTATGGCATCCACATCGAACACTGCAGTCGCGTCCGGATAGTTGCCCATCTTCGGAGGATCGCCGGTAATGCAGATCAGATTCTTGATACCAACAGCCGCCGCTCCCAGAAGGTCGCTTTGGATGCATAGCACGTTACGGTCGCGGCAGGTGTAGTGGAGAATGGCATCGATTCCCGCCTCCCGCTGCACCAGCAGCGAGAGCGCCTGGTTGCTCATGCGTGCCGAAGCCCGCGGACTGTCGGGAATGTTGACCGCGTCCACGCCCACCGATTTCAGGAAGCGCGAGCCTTCCAACTCCTTGCGGATGTCGGTTCCTTTGGGAGGGACTACCTCCACCATCGTGACGAATTCTCCCCGGGCTAGCTTCGCCCCCAAGCCCGATCGCTGTTGTAAAGGGGGAACTGGCGTAGCCATGGGCAGCGCGGCGCTGCCAGCAACTTGAACAGAGGCCGTCTTCCCCCTGGCATCGCCCACGCGCAGGGCAGATTTCATGACGCGGATGTGGTCGGGTGTGGTTCCGCAGCATCCCCCTACGATCCTCACGCCGGCAGCGACGAACTTGCGCGCATAACTCGCCATATATTCGGGAGAGCACAGGTAGATGTTTCTGCCCTCAACCGAGCGTGGCATGCCTGCATTCGGCTGCGCGGCCAGCGGCAGGGAAGTGGCGGCCCGCACTCGTTCGATGGCGTCGAGCATCGCGACCGGACCCACACTGCAGTTGCAACCGACCACGTCGGCGCCCCACTCTTCGAGCCGCGGCGCAAATGTCTCGGGATCGGAACCATCCAGGCTGTTGCCGTCTTCGTCGATCGTGACCTGAACAACCAGCGGCAATTTCGCACCTACGTCTTTGGCGGCCAACATGGCCTGACGGAGTTCTTCGAGATATCCAAAGGTTTCCAGAATCAGAAGATCAACCCCGCCCTCGGCCAAGGCCTCGATTTGCTCGCGGAATGCCTGCCGCGCTTCTTCGAAAGAGGTCTTTCCCAAGGGCTCGATTCTCGTGCCCAGCGGGCCAACCGATCCCGCCACCCACACATCGAAGCTCTTGGCGGCTTCGCGAGCCAGCCGCGCGCCCGCCCGGTTAATGTCTTGCACTTTGTCGGCAATACTGTGCCGCGCCAGCCGGAAGGCATTGCCGCCGAACGTATTGGTTTCAATGATCTCAGCCCCAGCCTGCAAGTAGTCGTGGTGAATGGCCCGAATCAAATCGGGCTGGGAGAGATTCAGTTCGTCGTAACAACGGTTGATGAAGACGCCCTTGGCGTAGAGCAGCGTCCCCATGGCTCCGTCGCATAGAACTGGGGATTGCTTGATTCTGGCAAGAAGGTCAGCCGCCATATATGTGGTCAGAATACAGGATCAGTTGGCGTTCGTGCATCTGGACTTCGGCTTAACGATAGATCGGATGAACGGCCATCCCTAAAGTGGGAAGGATGAAGTACGAATGATGCGAAACGCGCGGTCTGCTATAATCCGCTATTTCGCACCTAAATCTCAATCTTTCATGTTGTTAGGAGCCAGCCGTTTGAAGTTTGACCGCATGAGAATCGCGCTTTTGTCTGCCCTGCTCCTGGTCGCCAGTTCCAGTCTTGTCTCCTGCGGCAGCAGTGGGCCGAGCATAGCCTTGCCCCCCAGTAAAGTGACGACCCGGGTTCTCGCTTCGCAGAGTGCCTCGAGCCCGACCGCGTTCCCTGGTCTGCTGATAGTTGACGGTGAGATTGATGATTTGGTTAGAGGGGGTGAAATCACCGCCGGCTCCTCTCCTGGCCTTATGGCGGTATCCCCGGATAGAACGAGGGTGATTGCTTTTGATTCGGTGAACAACAGCGCAGAAATCATCAACACCCAGAGGGAGACGATGGTTGGGGGCATACTCCTGGGCGGATCAACAACCAGCATGGTCGCATTGGATACAGGTTTTGGCTACGCCGCAGTGCCGTCGGCGTCATTTGAATCCGGGCCTCCTCCAGGAGCAGTCGTGGTGCTAAACACTGCAACCGGCGGGCTCGTGGCCCTAGTCAGCGTCCCCAACGCACAAATGGTCATATCCAGTCCGGACGGAAGCCAGCTTCTGGTGTTCAACAATTCAAACACGGTAACCGTCATGTCGCCGCTGCTGGTGAATACGGGCAATCCCGTCACGGTTACGGTTTCTGGTTTCGATAGTCCCGTGTATGGGGTCTTCAGCGCGGATGGCAGCACTGCTTACATCTTGAATTGTGGCTCGCAGTGCCCCGGTGGCACGCAGGCCAGCGTGCAGGTCCTGAACATGAGAACCACGCCGCCCTCGATCGTTGGGGCGCCCATCCTGGTGAACGGCGCAACCATTGGCTTACTCTCCCCATCCGGATCAACACTGTATGTGGCCGGACAAGGAACGGCGACGGGACCTCTGTGTAATTCCATCACGAGCGCCGCGCCCACTGCTGCGCAGTATTGCGGCACGCTCGATCTGGTCGACCTGACCACCCTGAGCGATCCGTACTACAACAATCCGGCGTCCGAAATTGCCATCACCGATGGCTACCACGACCGCATCGATCTGAGCACGAACGGCCAACTCTTCATCGGGTCCTACGAGTGCACTACCATCGGCAACGTCAACGACCCGCAGGGAGAAGTTCGCGGTTGCCTTTCCATCTACAACACGACGAGCGGCGCTGTCGTCATTCCACCGGACAACGGCGACGTCACCGGACTGCAGGGCTTCACCAGCCGTGAAGTGGAATACGTTGCCGAGGGTGGCAACCTGCGCGTCTACAACACGCTCATCGATAGTTTGCTGATTGAGGACTATAACAACATCGTCGAAACCGGAACCATCTACATTACCGGCTACGTCATCGACGTGAAGGCTGTCGACTTTTTCTGATCGGGTCATCCGTTAGCGAATTGGGGTCATTGGCGAATCAAGTTGCATTCTGGCGGTCCTCGATTCTTCCCTAGGAGCAGCTGATTCACGCACGGAGCAAGAGAGGATCGTCCCCGACATCTCTTAAATTTCGTTTCCGAACAGTCGGTGCCCAGTCTCCTTCTTTCGAATTGTAAGGCGGAGGCTGGACGTGCTAAGTTCTGGCATCTTAGGCGGAGGAAACCGTGACGCATCAGGTTCATCATCCTCACCACACTCATTCGCATACTGATAAGGCACCCTTGGCTCCAACGCGCAGGGACTTTCTTTCGTCGTTGATCTCGGCCGCGGTTTTAGCGCCATGGGCTCTGGCCCAGGACCACAAACCGAGTCCAGCCGATATGGCGGAGCGCTTTCGGCAAATGTCAGAAGATTACGAGGGTGAGGGGCTGGCTTCACCGTTCAAAGGAATTACGACAAACGGGCAGGTGATGCCGGGACTTTTTGAAATCAGTCCGACCGGAGTTTCTACCGAGCCGGTGCGGAATGCCGCCGAGAAGTTCATCGCCACATTGACCAATGTGCAACTGGCGCGAACCATGTTCCCGGTTGACGATGTGCAATGGCGCAAGTGGATGAACCAGCACTTTTATGCGCGGCCGGGGATCAGCTTGGCGGAGATGACCGAAGCCCAGCGGGACGCAGCGTTTGGCCTTATGCACGCCTCGTTGAGCGCGAAAGGATTCGAACTAACCCGCAATGTCATGCGCTTGAACGAGACCCTGGCGGAGATGGTGGACGAGCATTTATTCCTGGGCGAATGGCTGTATTACATCACGATCATGGGAAAGCCTTCTGCGACGGAACCGTGGGGCTGGCAGTTCAGCGGACATCACGCGACCATTAATTACTTCGTATTGGGCGATCAGGTGGTGATGACGCCGTTGTTCCTGGGATCGGAGCCGGTGAGGGCGACCTCCGGCAAATACAACGGAGTGGTCATTCTTCAGCAAGAGCAGAATGGCGGTTTGGCAATGTTGTCAGGACTCACAGAAACCCAGCGCAAACAGGCCGTGCTCGATTTCTCAAAGACCGGGAACAACAACTTGACGGAAGCTTTCAAAGACAACGTGGTTCTCGACTATTCTGGTTTGCGCGCGAACGGCATGGAAAGCGCGGCGCGGCGGCGGTTGCGCGACCTGGTGGCGCTTTACGTCAGCAACATGGATGAAGGACAGACGCGGGTGAAGATGAACGAGGTTGACCGGCACCTCGACAACACATGGTTTAGCTGGATCGGGGGCACGCAGGCCGACAGCGCTTTCTATTATCGCGTGCAGAGTCCGGTGATTCTGATTGAATTCGATCACCAGCGGCCGGCGAACCTGGCGAGGTTTGCCGCGGATCCCAAGAAGCCGACGCAACAGCATATTCATTGTGTGGTGCGAACCCCTAATGGAAACGATTACGGGAAGGATTTGTTGCGCCAGCACTACCTGGCGCATCCGCATACGGGTTGAAATCGAGAGCATCTGGACCCGGAGCTTTTAGGCCCCCGTTCTATCTCGCCGGTTCCAGCACCAGCCAGTGCGCCCCCGCTGCTTGCACGGCTTGCGACGTGAACGGCAGTGTGAAGGTCGAACCTTCGTACCAGGCCTTCCATTGGTCCATGTAATACGGGCTTAGAAGGTTTCCGCCCTGGCCGGTAACCGTGTTCAAAGTGGATTGATCAAGGTCCGCCAGATTCGCGGTGAAGCGCTCGGAGGGCCCGTGATGGCGAGTCACGGCTTTGACCGTGTATCTGCTGCCCGATTGATCTTTTACTCCCGGCGCGGCCCGGCGCGCGAGCAACGGAACCTTCCCCAGCACCGGGTGCTCAATATCCACCGCATTAAAGCTGCCCCAATGCCAGGAAGCGAGATCCTGCGGGACCTCTGGCCCGGTCACCGCGGCTTCAACCGCTGCGGTCAGCAGTTCATCGTAGTTCGGATATTTTTCCGGCAGCCAGCGCTTAGGCTGATGCAGCAAAATATTCTGCAGCCACACTGTTTGCATTTCCCAGTGGTAGGACCTCCAGCTCAACGTCGTCAGCCGCTGCTTTGGATCTTCCGGAGCAGGTCCCAGGCGAGGCTCCAGCAGCAAGCGTGTCAGCTCTTCGCTCGAGCGAACGGCAATGGTGGCAGCGGTCGAGGTGGCCAGCATTCGCCCATCCCAGTTGCGCATGAGGTCGGCAGCCTGTTTCGCACGCGCAGAGGGATGCGACGCATGATCGATCGCATACACGAAACGTTCAGCCGCGAACAAATCATTTTCCGAGTGAACGTCGTTTTCCAGTGCGAGCATGTCCGAAGCCGAAAACTTCCGCCCGGATTCGAGCACATGATAAATGCGCTCGGCACGCCACGGTGCTTCCCACTCCGCGCTGATCGAGTAGGGATAGTTATCGGGCGCGATGCGTCCATTCGCAGTCGCGATCACTCCCGAAGGAGGATTGTAGATACTCGGCAGCTTGTCAAAAGGAATGTAGCCCGTCCATTCGTGAGCGTTGTCGGCGCCACTTACCGGCAAGCCACCATTGCCGGCAGCGCGAATCGGAATGTGCCCCGTGGCCTGGTAACCGATGTTGCCGTCAACGTCGGCATAAACCACATTCTGCCCCGGAGCATCGAGCTGCGAGAACGCTTTGCGGAACTCTTCCCAATTCTGTGCGCTATCGACATCGAAAAACGGCATGCGCAGGCCGTCATACAGCGTCCAGCGCAACGCTATCTGCCGCGTTTCACCCGGCAGGATGTCCGTGATAATGGGCCCGTGCCGCGTGATCTTGACATCCAAAGTCACGTCCGGCTGACCCTTTATGTGGATCACCTCCGACCGATGCTCCGGCTGCTGCCAGCCCTGCGGCGTCTGGTATTCTCCCTGTGCGTTGAAGTTTTCGATGAAGGCGTCTGCCACTGTGGGTCCCACGTTGGTGAATCCCCATGCGATCCGTTGATTGTGTCCAACAATCACGTAGGGCATTCCGGGCAGCGTTACTCCTGCCACATCCAGATTGCCCGATTTCAAATGCGCCTCATACCAGAGGTTCGGCATCTGGTGGCCGAGGTGCATATCGTTCGACAACAGTGGTTTTCCCGTGACGGTGTGCGCGCCTGAGACCACCCAGTCGTTCGATCCGTTTACCGCTTCCGCAGCGTGCTCCGCCCAGAGTTCGGCTCCCGAGCCTCGCTGCTGCGTCACCGAGTTATCCGGCCCGTCGTCATCGTCTTCATCGTCGTCGTTGGAGTCGCCCTGATTCTCCTGATCGTTCAAGTCCTCCCGCATCACCGTGGGCGGACGATCGTGCCACGAGCGGTTTACATACAGATCGGCGGTCAACTCCGGTCCTAGCCTGGCCAGAATCTTCTCCCGTGCCAGCATATCGCCAAAGGTGAAGAAGTTGAGGTCACTCACCATCTGGTTCGCGATGACAATGGAATCCTCCGCCTGCCACGGCTTCGGGCGGTACTTCAAAAGATGAAATTCAATCGGAAGTCTGTTGCCATGGGTCTCAATGAATGCATTCGCCCCCTGCGCATATGCATCAAGGTACGCGCGATCGCGGGGGCTTGCCGTTTGCAAGGATTTTCTGGCTGCCGCCCGCAGTCCCAGGATGCGCTTTTCCCTGTCGATCTTGAGGGTTCCTTCACCGAGGATTTCGGAAAGCTCTCCGGCGCCGAAGCGACGCATCACATCCATCTGCCACAGCCGGTCCTGCGCAGTCACGTAGCCTTGGGCAAAAAACAGATCCTCTAGCGATGCGGCCTCGAACGCCGGCAGCCCGTGGCTATCTCGTGTGACTTTCACTGTCGCAGAGAGCCCTTTAACCTGGATCCTTCCGTCCAACTGGGGCAGGGCAGAGCGCGCGACGAAGTATGCGTACGCGGCCCCGCCCGCTATCAGCAGAACCAGAATCGGCAGCAGCCAAAAGAGGATGCGCCGCTGGGTCGAACGCCGGTCAACAGGAACGCCAGACACAGTAAGAGTGCTCATGAGCAATCTGATTTTAGCAGCCGCTTTGAAAGTCCAGGGCGCGTTGCCGATTTACTCTGTGACCCTCTGTGCCCACGGTGGTTGAAGATTTCCAGCCGGCGACCGTCACTGAAAATGAATTTCATTTTCAAGATATCGAGTGCTATCCTGACCCTTCATGCTGCAGAAGCGCATCGACGACCAGCCCTCCATCTCGCGCGAGATGGTGCGCGAGGCCCAGGCTATCCTCCATCAGCACCTCAAGCGGGTCGGCCTGAAGCAGACGGCGCAGCGCGACACTATTCTGCGTTCATTCCTCGAAACCCGCGACCACCTCTCCACCGACGAACTGCACCGCCTCGTCCAGAAGAAAGACGCCGGCATCGGCTACACCACCGTCTACCGCACTCTCAAGCTGCTGGCCGAGTGCGGCTTGGCCAGCGAAGTCGCCTTCCACGACGGCATCGCGCGTTACGAGCATCAATACAACCGGCGCAGCCATCACCACATGGTGTGCACCGAATGCGGCAGTTCAGTCGAATTTTTTTCCCGCGAAGTGGGCCAGTTGGAGCAGGAAATCGGCCGCCGGTACCACTACACGACAACCCGCCACTCTTTCCAGATTTATGGCGTTTGTGAAGACTGCCGCAAGAAGAACCCGGCTGCGCGGCCCGCCTGAAATAATTCATGTCGATCTCCTGCCCCCAGTGCGCCGCTTCCATGCCCGATGTTGCGGCCTACTGTCCTGGCTGCGGCCGCGCCATGGCGACGCCTGAGCGCGCCCGCGGCACTGTGGGTGCGCTCCCGGAAAATCTCGCTGGAGCGTTGGCCTACGTCACCATCATTCCCGCAGTCGTCTTTCTGCTCGTGGAACCCTACAGCAAGAATCGCTTCGTCCGCTTTCACTCCTTTCAATGCCTTGGAGCATTTTTAGTGGCCGTGGTGGTGGGAGCGTTGCTGAGGATTGCAGGCTTCGTCGTGTTCTTCATTCCCTTGCTCGGCCATTTGCTCGTCTGGTTGATGTCCATCGTAGTGACCCTGGCGTTTTTCGCAGTTTGGGCGGTGCTCGTGGTGAAGGCCCTGCAAGGCGAGATGTTCAAGCTTCCCGTGGTGGGCGACTTTGCGGAACGGCAATCAACCGGGTATTGAGAGTGAGAACCTTCCTTAAGGTTGATGCGACTGCGGTTCGGTTCGCCTTCCCTGATATGCTTTTCGTTCGATAAGGACAACGTTATGCAAAACCGGGTCTTTAGTTGTGTTCTCCTATTCTTCTCGATATCGGCTGCCGCTCAAAGCGCGCGCCATCCCTTCACAGCAGACGATGCCGCCACGCTTCACAGTGCCGCGGCTGTCGCGGTTTCACCCGACGGGAAGAATATTCTCTACGGAGTGCGGTTTGGCGGCACAAAAGGCCCGGACAACACCGAGTGGCACTTAATCGCGACCACTGGCGGCGAGTCCCGCCACCTCAATGTTCCTGAGAAATTCCGGCCCGCGGGATTCACTCCGGATGGTGGGGCTCTCTTCGGCACATACGAGGTGAACAAGATGCCGCAACTGGCCACCTTGCCGCTTGCGCTGGCGAACACCCCAGCCGCTGCCGCGGCCACTCCCGTCCCCCTGACCGCACTGCCAAGGGGCATCCATTCCGCCATGATCTCCCCTGATGGCTTACACTATGCGGTCCTTGCGGATTCGCGGCTTCCCGATCCGCTGGCGGAGGTACACACCGTCATCGAGGCGGAGCCTACAAGCCTTTACGTGATCGCCGCCGATGGCTCAGGCGGTGCCTGGTGGTGCCAGACGTTAGGGGACGTGGCTGAGGTTGCTTGGTCGCACGACGGCACATCACTCGCGGTTCTATCGCACACACCGAAAATCGGTTTTCACTATGTTCGCTCGTTCATCGACGTTTGCGGCGCCACACACGCGCATCATGTCGCAACCATAGACAACGCAGCCGAGGGAATTGGCTGGATCAATGATGGCAAAGATCTGGCATTTTTGAGCACAACCTCGTCCGTGCTCACGCCCGAGCATATCTGGACAGTCGCGGCCGGCGGCGGAACTCCCGTGGATCGCACGCCCCAGCTCGAAGGCAGCGCTCTGCATTTTTCAGTGGACGCCCACGGAAACGCCTGGGCAACTGTGGCGCGAGGTGTCAAGTCCGAGGTCGATGCTTTTCAGAATAATTCGCTGGTTCCCACTTACACGTGGCCCGAAGGGACCATCGATAACGGCCCAATCTCGCCGCAGTTTGCCTCCTCACCTGAGGTGCGGGTTTTTACAGTTGCCGATCCACAACACGCCTCCAATGTCGCCATCGCGCATGGCAACACGCTGCAGCGGATTACCACCGAAGGCGATGATCAGCTTGCGAAAATTGCGTTGGGCGAGGTTCGCGCTGTCCATTGGACCAACAACGAAAAGTCCAGCAAAGAAAAAATTGCGCTCGAGGGCATCGTCACCTTTCCAGCGGATTACAAGGCAGGGAAACGCTATCCTTTCATGGTGCTGCCACACGGCGGCCCCGAAGCGAACGACAACCTTCGGCTCAGCATGTTCCCCCGGATATTTGCCGGCTTCGGCTATGTCGTCCTGCAGCCGCAATATCGGGGCTCAACCGGCTATGGCTCAGACTTCTTGAACGCCATCTACCAGCACTTCGGCGATCGCGCCTATCGCGACGTGGATAGTGCTACCGACTACGCCATCGAACAGGGCTGGGCTGACCCGAACCGCCTGACCATGTTCGGCTGGAGCGCCGGCGGCTTTATGACCTCATGGACGGTCACTCAAACTCATCGCTACAAAGCCGCCATCGAGGGCGCAGGCATCACCGACTGGCTCAGTTTTATGTGGACCAGTGATGTGCAGCAGATTGATTACGACGCTCGCTGGCCCGATAAAGATCCCGAGGCATTTCTGGTCTTCTCGGCCGTCATGCATTGCGAGGACGTGAACTACACCCCTGCTCATTCTGCACGGCGCGGCCGACGAGCGTGTCCCGACCTACCAGGGGCGTGAACTTTTCGAGGCGCTGGCCGCGCGAGGCAAGACCACTCGCATGGTGACGTATCCTGGATCGCCTCACTTCCCTACGGTGTGGGAGCAGCGCCAGGATGTGTTTCGTGAAATTGCAGCATGGCTGGCGCGCTATAACCCCTGAAGGATTGGAGAAGGTAGCAGGTCACTTCCGAAAGGAAATCCGGTAGAGGTAAGCGTTTATGATAACTGCCGCTTGACTTTCTCCCGCTAAGCTGTCATTCCTATTAGCTTTTACCTTGCTCGCGAAAAGGCGCCGGATGTGCCTTTTTTTGTCGGGCAGGAATTCTGCGAAACTGGGGCGATCCTTGAGAGTCAGAGTTTTCTATCACGACAAGTGTTTCGACGGCGCTTCCTCCGCGGCAATCTTTTCCCGCTTCTACCGCGAGCGCATTCACGAAGACACCGACTTTGTCTTCTCCGGCCTGCTGCATCGCGCCGGATCGCTCTTTGACGAATCCCATTTCGATGGCGATGAGAACGCCATCGTCGATTTCAAGTACTCGCCTTCGCCCAAGATCACCTGGTGGTTCGACCATCACGAGAGCGCGTTTCTCTCGCCCGCCGATGCGGCCCACTTCGAGCATGACGAGAGCAACCGAAAGTTCTACGATCCGGATTTCAAATCCTGCACCAGTTTTATTGCCATGATCGCTCAGCAGCGCTTTGGCTTCGATCCGGCTCCCTTAGGCGACCTCATTCATTGGACTGACGTCATCGATGGCGCACTCTATCCCGACGCCAAGACCGCGGTCGAGATGCAGGCGCCGGCCATGAAGCTAACCATGGTCATCGAGTCCGCGCCCGACCGCTTTGTCCCTAATCTCATTCCGCTTCTTGCCACAAAGTCTCTGGCTGAAATTCTGGAAGAGCCCTTCGTGGCCCTGCTCCTGCCCCCGCTGTTGCGCCGCCACGAACTCTCTATCGAAATTCTTAAGCAGCGCACTGAGTGTATCGACGGAACTATTTTCTTCGACGTCACTGATCACGATCTCGAGGGCTACAATAAATTCGTTCCGTATTATCTTCATCCCGGTTCCATCTATAGCGTGGGACTCAGCAAGAGCAGCTTCCGCGTGAAGGTTTCAGTAGGATCGAACCCATGGGCTCCGGAAGAACCGGTGGTCAACCTGGCCAAGATTTGTGAGCGCTACGGAGGCGGTGGGCACGCCCGCGTGGGCGCCATCTCGTTCAATGTGAACCAGCACGCCGCGGCCATTCGGGCTTCGCGCGAGATCGTGAATGAGTTGCGGGCCGCGGTGCGTTCCCGAAAAAGCTGAAATCAGTGCGGAGAACCGCTTCCGTTACGTTCAGGAAAGACAGAGTAGCGTCGGCAACCGTGGTACTCTGAGAATGGCTTGCGCGCCGCATGCTCTCGCCCGCAACGAGAATCGATCTGCACAACGCCCAGCGAAATCTGCTGCGGGCGGTTGCTTCCTTCGAATTCACCAAGGGCATTTTGGTTCTCTTGATCGGCGTCGTTGCCATCCTGCTCGTCCACAAGGATGCCTGGGTCATCGCCGAAAATCTGCTGTCATTCTTGCACATCAACACCGACCGGCACTCTGCACAACTTTTTCTCGATTTCGCCGACAATCTTACCGACTCTCGCTTATGGGCGGCTGCGGAACTCGCTTTCGCCTACTCTGCCTTGCGTTTTGCCGAGGCCTACGGTCTGTGGAAGCAGCGTACCTGGGCGGAGTGGATTGCTTTCGTGTCTGGGACTCTGTTTCTTCCGCTCGAAATCCGGGAACTCTGGCGCGGTATCAATGCCCTGCGCTCCGCGATGTTTATTGCCAATCTCGCGATCGTTCTCTACATGTTTTTCCTGCTGCGCGCGGGACGACGCCGGCGGCGGGAGTTGCAGTTGGGAAACTCCGAAACCCCGGACCAGAGCGAAATCCAAGCCCACGATCAGACGGAAAAATAGAGTGGCAAATAGGGTCCAACGACTCTGGCCGAACGCGCTTCCTCTGTTTCATAATTTCAGCAATGCTGCAGCGCGGAGGTTTTATGCGCATCTCCTTGTCTTGTCTGTTGCTCGTGCTTTCCAGCATTGGAATCGCTTTTTGCCAGGACACAACTTTTCCCTCAGGTCCGCAGTATCTGATGACATCTGGTTCGCCCGCGTTTGCGCGCCCTATTTCCACGCCAACCATGTCGTTGGCAGCGCCGCCGCTTGAAGTCGGAGCCAGCAATGCCACCGGCATCCTCATTGCCGGCGCGGAAAATCAGACCGTCTCGCCACCAAGTGCTGTTGCTCTGCCCATTATAGATTTCTTTTCTATTTTCTACGGCGAGCCTTCGGCCAACGTCATCGAAGTTAGTTTGGCTTCAGAACCGTCAACCAGCGAGCTTCCTCCCAGCATTCTCGATACGGGAGTCTCGCAGGTGACCACCGTGCAGGATTTGCGCGAGCGGGGTTATGGAGTCACTCTGGTGGAAGGCGCGGTCTACGCCAAGGCGCATATTCGCCACGCGAACCGCGTCTACACCAATGCTGACATCGATCGATTGCACACTGGTGGCTAAGGTAATACCGGGTGCATGCGTCTAGGGTTTGTCGGGGCTGACGGGATTGGACTCCCTGCACAGCGCATAGCAGGTGAAGAAGCCGACCGCGCCGATGCCCGTCCACCTGGCCCAAACTCGATCTAGGATCGGCCGGTCGGCGTCGATGCCGTCCCCTGGCTTGGACTGCGAACCGCATCGCTCCTCACGGATGACTTGCTCGCCCCGATGCACCGTCACGTCTGCCGATCCGGCGTCCTTGGATCGATGGGCCGCCCCATGCGCGTAGTGAATGATGACGTCGTTTTCGTGCGCGACGACCATCACTTTTCCGCCAGAATCAACTACGTCGTAACGCGTCCACGCTTGTGTTACAGGGGTGACGGTCATGCAGTTTACGCGTACTCTCATTCCCCGCGCGCTGTTCAGTTGCAGGGTGCCGTGGTCGAGGAAGAGTTCATCTTCTTCAAACTGCACGAGCGTGTCAGGTTGGATCGTGACCGTGGACCCGTCGACATCGATTTTCGCTGTGCTTTCCTTGCGCGTCTGTACCAGATCATGGGGAAAAATGGCCAGAGAAGTGGGCGCAGGCTTCCCATTCAGCCAAGCGCCTCCATCACTGTGGAGCATCGCCCGCCCGAAGTCCTGCCCAATCAGCGACGTCAACAGAACAACAACCATCACGCCGCCGCCCAGCTTGCGCCATTCAGCCAAACAAGCTCCCGCCTCTTCCACATGAACTGCTTCTTTAAGGATAGTCGCCACTATTTTTGACGGCTATTGGCTTATGAGATTACCGGCAACGACTTCACCCGGCTGCTTTCATCGTTGATGCTGGTTGCCAGCTTTCGTCGCAAGCCATCGGCTACAGGAAATCCTGTAGAACTTTAGGCCTAATCAGGGGATTGTGACACGAATCAAAACCTTAAAGCCCGGGTTATAGCATTTGTCAGGGTGATGCCACTCGTCGGGAGGTGTCTCTGTGAGCACCAGCATCGCTGTTCCCGCATGCGCCATTTGTCGCAAACCTGTTCCCTTGGAGACTGCCAAAGCCGATGAGGACGGCCAGAGCGTGCATGAGCAATGCTATGTGCTGAAGTTATTGAAGTTTGATCTGGGCGAGGCGGAGTCAATTGCTTGGAAGGCGTGGAAGACTTCTGATGCGATACCCTGGATCGATGCCTAGGCGCGCGCGAAATCGATGTAGCCGTGCTTCACGTCCACGCGGATCAGTTTGACGCGTAGCCTGTCTCCCACGTCAACTCCCTCGTGACCTTGCGCCAGCAATCCCTCCACGCGCGGTTGTGCCACGCGGACAAACGTCCCCTTGGGAGTTACGCCCGTAACGATGGCGTCGAAGATGGCGCCGATGCGATGCTGCATAGCCACGGCAGCCAGGCGTTTGGACATTTCACGCTCCACTTTCCGGGCAGCGTCTCCCTTTTCTGTGCAGTTCGCCGCGATCAAAGAGAGTTCGTTATCGGAGTAAGGATTGGGTTGGCCCGCCAGCATGGCTTTCGTGATCCTTTGCGTGACTATGTCAGCGAACCGGCGATTGGGAGCAGTGGAGTGCGTGTAATCCTGGACCGCAAGGCCGAAATGGCCGGGCGCGGGATCGCCGGGGCGCTCCAGAACGTATTCTCCCGGACCGATCAACTTAATTACAGCGAGAGAGAGGTCGGCAAAATGATCCGGATCGGCAGCTTTGCGCTTGATTAGTAAGTCATTGAGCGCCTTGGAATCCGGGTTCGCCGGGAGTTTCTCGCCATGACTTGCGGCCAGTTGGACGATGCGATCCCAACGCTCTGGCTGTTTTACAATTCGCCGCAACGACGAGACTTTTTCCAGCATCCGCGCCACCACGCCATTCGCGGCAATCATGAAGTCTTCAATTAATTCAGTGGCATGGTTTCTTTGTTGCTTGACGACGTCGACCACTTGCGAGCTCAGCAACACGGGGAGAATCTCTTCAGTCTGGAGGTTGAGCGCTCCATTCTCATAGCGCCGGGCCCTCAGCTTCTGCGCCACTTCGTCCTGCAGCCGCAGTTGGGCCCGCAGATCAGCGGAAGCCGCCACCTTCGGCGGCGGGGCTGCCGTGCCTTCCAGCCATGCTCCTAGCGAGTTGTATTGCAGCTGTGCCTGGTTGCGCACGAGGGCGCGATAGACGTTGCTGGAAGTGACGTGGCCGTCCGCGTCCACTACAAACTCCGTCACCACGCTCAGGCAGTCTTGATTTTCGAGCAGGGAAGTCTTGCTTGTAGAAAGCTCTTCGGGCAGCATAGGGAAAATTCGGATTCCCGCATAAACCGTCGTCGTTTCTCGTGCAGCATGCTGGTCGATCGCGGTATGCCTGGAGGTGAAGGCATCAACGTCGGCAATGCCGATCCGAACCTTTGCATCGCCATTCGACAGCCGCTCCGCAACTTCGATCTGATCCAAATCGCGCGAGGTGTCGTTGTCGATGGACGACCACAATTGGCTGCGCAGATCGCGCACATCTGCCGCCGGAGCGAGTGTGGGTGGATGAGTCCGCAACTGTTGCAGTTGCTGCTGGACCGCGGGCGAGAAGTCCGGTTGAAAGCCGTGCTGCTGGACTACCGTCTTTGCGATGGTTTGCAGGTCGAGTTGAGATGGGTTGACCGTCACTCGGTGACCACAGCTTTCACCAGATTCCGCGGACGGTCCACGTTGTATCCCTTTTTCGTAGCCACGTGATACGCAAACAGTTGCAGGGGGATCACTTCGACGATGGGCAGCAACAACTCGGGCGCGGCCGGAACAAAGAATACATCATCAGCAACATCGGCAACTTCGTGATCGCCTTCGGTGGCAACCGTCACCACGCGCCCACGGCGCGACTTCACCTCTTTCATCACTTCAAGCGTGCGCCGGTAGCGCAGAACAGAATCCGGATCGTGATGGTCGCATGTGGCCAGCACCACGACCGGAAGATGCTCATCCACCAGCGCGTTAGGTCCGTGCTTGAGTTCGCCCGCTGGGTAACCCTCCGCATGAGCGTAGGAGATTTCCTTGAGTTTGAGCGCTCCCTCGCGCGCGATGGCGTAATGGACGCCGCGTCCCAGGTAGAGAAACTTTTCCGCCTGAAAATGCTTGTCAGCGAATTGTTCTGCGAGGTCGTCCCAAGTGCGAAGATTGTTCTCGATCGCCTCCGGCAAGCGCAGCAGCCTCTGCAGGTAGGAGCGCGTGACCTCGGAGGTCATGCGTCCGCGTTTTCGCGCTAGGAATAGCGCCATCAGATAAAGAATTGTGACCTGGGTAGTGAAACTTTTGGTGGCAGGTACGGCAAGTTCCGGGCCGGCGCCCGTGATGAGAGCCGCACTGGCTTCACGGGGAATCGTGGCCTCAGCCACATTGGAGACGGCAATAGTCTTGACGCCACGGGTCAAGGCCTCACGTTGCGCCGCGATGGTGTCGGCGGTTTCTCCCGATTGTGTGACCACCATAACAATGGGATCGACTGCCGCATGCGTGGAGCGATAACAGTACTCGCTGGCATATTCCACGTCGACGGCGACGCCGGAAAGGTCTTCGATCATGATCTCGCCGGCCAGTCCGGCGTGCCGGCTCGATCCACTGGCGGCAATGATTAGCTTTTCGAAAGTCAGCAACGCACTCTCGATGGCATCCAGTTCGCCGGGGAAAAGAATGTCGTTCCGCAGATGTTGCTCGACGGTTTTGGCGATCGCCTGGGGTTGCTCGTAGATTTCACGGCGCATCGCATGGGAAAAACCGCCGGTCGCGAGGTTCGAACTGGGATTGGTTGGATTCATGGTTGACTGCGGCTGAGAGTAAATCATTTGCCGCAGGCGGAGCAAACCCGGGTTTCGCACGGGCTGGAGCGTGTGGCCACTTATTCAATCGAGGACTCGAGCCCTCGCCCTACGACCACGATCCGACCAAAATCACATGAGATAATGGATGTGCTTCGCGGCCCCGTAGCTCAGTTGGATAGAGCAGCGGTTTCCTAAACCGTTGGTCGGCGGTTCGACTCCGCCCGGGGCCCCCATTATTCAGTCGCTTGCATAGTTACTAACGATTTAGTCGTTCTCGTTTTCTAATCGCTGCACCGAAGGTTGTGCTATAATCATTTTCAACGCTACTGCCACGGTTTGCTCGTGACGCGGTGATCCTGTTGGATCAGATTCATCTCCGCTTTTCCTGCCTGCCGTTTATTCAGCGTAAATCAAAACATAAGAGCGGCATGGGAAACTCACTATACGTGTACACATCAGGCCCCTCCAGAAAGAACAATTACGAATGACAAGCTTTACGGAAATAGCGCTATCTTCTGCTTTGCAGCAGAGGCTGGCGGCGAATCAATTTATTACCCCTACGCCGGTTCAGGCGCAGGCTATTCCTTACGCCCTTGAGGGCAAAGACGTGCTGGCTACGGCACAGACCGGAACCGGCAAGACGCTGGCGTTTCTGATTCCGATTATCGAAATGCTGCAGCGCGAACCTTCGCAAAAAGCCCGAGTGCTGGTGTTGTTGCCCACGCGCGAGCTGGCGATTCAGGTCAACGAAGAATACGAAAAGCTGCGCGGCAAAGGACTATCGAAGGCCGCGCTGGTGATCGGCGGTGTGTCGGAGAAGACACAGATTCAGGCTGTGCGCGCGGGATCGAGCATGGTCGTCGCCACTCCCGGCCGTTTGCAGGATTTCATTAACCGCAAACTGATCGACCTGCGCGAAATCAAAATCCTGGTGCTCGACGAAGCCGATCGTATGTTGGACATGGGCTTTCTGCCCGCCATCCGGCGCATTCTGGCCATCCTGCCACAGCGGCGGCAAACGCTGTGTTTCTCGGCCACATTGGAGCAGTCCGTCGCCGGACTGGTGAACGATTCCATGCGCGATCCCGTGCGCGTTGCGGTTGGCTCGGTGCTCAAGCCGGTGGAAAGCGTCCGGCTTCAAGCCTACGAAGTGCGCCCGGCTGAGAAGCCCGATGTGCTGCGTCAGTTGCTTTACTCCGAAAAAGGGCAAACGCTGATCTTTGCCCGCACCAAGCGCGGCACGGAACGGCTGGCCAAGGAATTGGTGCGTGAAGGTTTTTCTGCGGCGATGATTCACGGCGACCGCTCGCAATCGCAGCGTAACGGAGCGCTCGGCGGATTTCAGCAAGGCCAGTTTCAAATCCTTGTCGCCACCGATGTGGCCGCTCGCGGCTTGCACATCGATGACGTGGCGCATGTGATCAACTACGACCTGCCCAAGATGGCGGAGGATTTTATTCATCGCGTGGGAAGGACTGGGCGCGCGGGGTCACAAGGGCTGGCTACGAGTTTAGTGTCCGGCGGCGAGGTCATTGAACTTCGCCATATCGAGCGCGCGTTGAAGTTGAAAATCGAGCGCAAGCAGGTAGACTGGGCGAATGCGGAGCGGTCTGAGCATGTCGTCCAAAACACGCTGGCGAGCCGGACGTTGACCAGGCTGCCCGGGGAAATATTCGCTTAGGGAACGAAGAATCGGCGACAAAACAGGGCACGTCTTGGAGACGCGCCCTACTGTTTTGGAATGGATTTATAGCTGTCGTGTCGATTTAGACCGAAGGTTTATCCTTCGGTCTTTTCCGGAACGCGTTCGCGAGGAATACTAGAAATATCGCGATCGTCGTCTCCCATTTGAAACAGCGCAGCTTGCTCGGCGGCGTGCCTGCGCAATTCGTCCAAGTCCAGTTCGGTGGAATCGCTTGACGTACCGGAAGGTTCATCTTTGCGTTGGCTGCGGCGTTCTGCTTTGTCGCGCTGTTTTTGCTGGCGCGTGTGTTCTTTCTGGCGTTTTGTAAAACTTGATCGACCTCGTCCGGGCATAACAATCTCCAATCGTTTATCGATGAGCAAACATCCGCTCAGCGGCTAGATCCGCTATTGATCTTGCGATGTTCACGGCGCCCTTCGGCGCACTTCGCATGCTCAGGGCAGGCTAAGGGCTGGAGGCCGCGCTCTTGCAAAACTGGGCGCGTGCCGCTACCAGCGGGGCTCCCGGGGCTGGCGCGCGTGCCCCTGATAATCGTCGCGGCTGCCGCCGCCTCCACCGCCAAAGCGTTTTCCACCGCCTCCGCCGCGCGGAGAGTCGGTCTTGGGTTTCGCTTCATTGATCTTCAACGCACGGCCGCCGAGGTCCGTTCCATTCAATGCCGCGACCGCCTTATCGGCTTCTGCCGCATTGGTCATCTCGACGAAGCCGAAGCCGCGAGCGCGGCCGGTTTCGCGGTCCGTGACAATACTGACGCGCTCCACTGCGCCATGCGCTTCAAACAAGCCGCGAAGCTCTGGTTCGGTTGTGCTGTGAGGCAAGTTGCCGACATAAAGATTTTTCATGCTACTTTCTCCTTCGGGTTGGCGGGCTGCGCGGGTGGCGCCACCAAGTGTTTCTCAGCCAGCTCCTTCAGCATTTTTTGATTGCTCTGGCGGCGGCTGATCTTCTGCCTGCGCCGCCGGTTAAATCTGGCTTTGTCACCGTTGATTCCGGACATATTTCTCTCCTGACTTGAGGGCCGGTTAGCCGAGAAAGTCGATGTTTAGGATTGCGGGAACTGGCGTTCAGAGGTTCTCAGGTTCAACACGTCCTTACGCCTTTCAGAGAATTTCTCAATCGCGAAGGCGCAACGTGCTGTTAGGTTGTCTTCGAGGTCAAGATCTTTAGTATACGCTGCATTTGCAGATATTGCCCAGGATTGCGCGCCTGAAAAGAGAACTCCCACTCAAGCACTGAGGACATCAGGGTTGCCAAGGGCTGACGTTGGTGGGCTTGGAGCCTTTGCAGAGGAGCAGGCAGAGCACGATTGCTCCGCCTGCGGCGGCGCCGCCAATCTCGAGCCATTTTGTATTCAGGGAGTTGAGAGGCCTGGGCGGCGGCGCGGCCCCACAGACCGCCTCGTCGCGTGTGGCGTGCTGTCCCTCGTGCACCACTGTGGATGGAGAAGAGGTATTTTCCGGCGTTGCTTTTTCGAGCGCAACGCTTTGCGTGATACTCACATCGTCCTTGCGGGCCGCAACTTGCACCGTGCCGTTAACGTCGGCCACGTCGTATTGTGTTCGCTCTTTTGATGCGGGCTCAATCTTGATGCAGTTCACACGCACGCTCATCGACGTGGAAGTTCCCACGGATACGCTTCCGTGTTCCAGGCTCAGGGAGTTGCCTTGGAACTTCACAACGGATTCCGGCTGAATGAGGACGGACGATCCTTCTGCGTCCAGATTGGCGACCGAGCCGGGTTTGGTCTCGAGCAAATCGCCGGGAAAGATGGCAGTAGAGTCCGCTACCTCAGCGCCGTTTACCCAGACTCCCCCCTTGCAATGCACGACAGCCGCGTCGGTATCCGCGGCCATGAGCCACGGCGGACAGAGGACAACCAACACCCAGCAAAGAGAATTGCGCAATGCAGACACACTCATACCTGAAAGAAATTTCCACAAAATGGCTAAGAGGATCGTAGCGGGAGGGTGGTGGGTCGTCTATTAGCTCTCTGGATGCCGGTCGTACGCGAATATTTTTTCGCGAACGGCAGGCTCGGCTGCGTCCGGTCCACGAATTCCGGTATGCTGGGCGGGCAGGTTTTGATGAAACAGCTTTGGCAGAACATCGCTTTCCACAATATGGCTTGACAGAATATGGAGCCAAATCCTGTGCATGGTCCGATGATTGAATTCCGCGACGTGGCCTACGCGCTACCTGGCGGTCAGCATTTGCTCTGTGGGTTGAACCTGCAGGTGCAATGCGGCGAGACACTGGTTCTGCTAGGACGTAGTGGCTCGGGAAAAACCACGACGCTGAAGCTGATCAATCGGCTGTTGACCCCGAGCGCCGGGGAAGTGCGTGTGAATGGCGCGCCCATTGCGGAAAGCGACGTCATCCGGTTGCGCCGGAGCATTGGGTATGTAATCCAGGATGGGGGATTGTTTCCGCATTTTACGGTGGAACGAAACATCGGCCTCGTGCCGCAAATCGAAGGTTGGCCCGCCGAGCGGATACAACGGCGAGTTGAGGAACTGCTGCAGTTGGTTGGGCTCGAGGCGAACTTGGCCTCGCGTTACCCTCGCCAACTCTCGGGCGGACAGCGGCAGCGAGTGGGCGTAGCTCGGGCACTGGCAGCCGATCCGGCCATCCTGCTGATGGATGAACCTTTCGGCGCGCTGGATGCACTCACCCGCGACGACGTGCAGCGCGAGTTTCTATCGCTCCAGCAGAGGCTTAATAAGACCGTGGTCTTCGTCACGCACGATCTGCGCGAAGCTTTGCGGCTCGGTTCGCGCATCGCGCTCATGGACGCCGGACGGCTGGTCACGGTTCTTCCTCCGGCAGATTTCATGCAGTCCCAAGACCGGTTGGCCGCTGCCTATGTGCGGGCCTTCACGGACGGACTGGGCTCCTTAGCAAATCGAGGCGGGTTATGAACCTCATTCACTTCCTTGCGCAAAACCACGATCAGGTTCTCGAACTCACGCTGGAGCATCTCTGGCTGGTAGGAGTTTCCACACTGTTCGCAGTGCTGATCGGATTACCTTTGGGTATATTGAGCGCGCACTGGCCGGTTTGGAATAAACCGGTGCTGGGAACCGCCAACATCATTCAGACGATCCCCAGTCTTGCCCTCTTTGGATTTCTGTTACCGGTGCCCTGGCTCGGCGATCGTGCCGATCGTCTGGCAATTTTGGCGCTGACTCTCTACGCGCTGCTGCCTGTGATTCGCAATACCTACACCGGCATCCGCGGCGTCGATCCGGCGGTGGTGGAAGCCGGGCGAGGCATGGGGCTCACCGACCGCCAGCTTTTGTTTCAAGTCGAGTTGCCGCTGGCGGTGAGCGTGATCCTCTCGGGTGTACGCGTGGCGGTGGTTGTTTCCGTGGGACTTGCAACCATCGCCGCCGCCATTGGCGCCGGAGGCTTGGGCGAGTTCATTTTTCGCGGCCTCGCCATGGTGAACAATCAACTCATTCTGGCTGGGGCGATTCCCGCCGCGGTTCTGGCGCTTTCGGCGGATTTCGGCTTGGGATGGCTGGAGAAGCGGTTGCGGCCACGATGATATGGGATCGACACGGGCGGCGGCATTGCGGCATTTCCGGAACAGGGTGCTGCAGTTTGGTTGGCCTGATTTGTTTGGCGTTGCTGTTGTCTTCCTGCGCGTCCTCACACACTGATCGTGTTGTGGTCGGCTCCAAGAACTTTACCGAGTCGCTGATGCTTGGGGAGTTGATGGCCCAGCAGATTGAAGCGCACACGCAATTGAAAGTCGAGCGCCGCTTTTATCTTGCGGGGACTTACATTTGCCAACAGGCGCTCATCGGCGGACGCATCGATCTCTATCCTGAGTACACTGGGACTGCACTGACCGCCATCCTCAAGCAGAAAGTTGGCGGCGATAGCGCCGAGGTCTACCAACGAGTTAAGAGCGAGTATGAAGCACGCATGGGCCTCACCTTGGGCCCTCCTTTCGGTTTCAATAACACTTTTGCGATGGAAATTCGAGGGGAAGATGCGCGCCGTCTGGGGATCAAAACCTTGTCGCAGGCGGCTGCATTCGCTCCAAAATGGCGCGCGGGATTTGGCTACGAATTTATGGAGCGCCCCGATGGATATGCTGGATTGGCCGCTGCATATGGTCTGCACTTTGCCACACCGCCCCGAGTCATGGATCTGGGCCTGCTCGCGCCGGCCTTGAATGATCATCAGATCGATATCGCCGCGGGCAGTGCGACGGACGGGCTGATTCCGGCCTTTAATCTATTTGTGCTGGAAGATGACCGCCACTACTTTCCTCCGTATGAGGCGGTTGCGGTGATTCGCCGGCAGGCGTTGCAGCTGCATCCCGAAGTTGCCCGGGCAATTGCAGAGTTAGGCGGCAAGATTTCTGATCGTGAAATGCAGCAATTGAATTACGCGCTCGAGGGCCAGCACCGCGATGTGAAGGATGTCGCCCACGAATTTCTAAAGAGCAAAGGACTGGTTCACTAAGCTTGATCCGAAACTGTGATTTTGGGTGGCGCAGCGCTTCAGCGCTGCGGTAAGGTTTGTAAGAGACTTTGGCTTTAGCCCTGAGGTACATAAAGTTCGGTGCCCGCCCGGTCAGATCAGTAATTCGCCTCGCAAAGTCAGCACAGCATTTCCCTTGAGCACAACGCGTTCCCGCTTGACTTCACACCAAAGTTCACCACCGCGCTCCGAAACCTGGCATGCGCGCAGGATCGGCTTGCCCAATCTCTGTGCCCAATAAGGTGCCAGTGAACAGTGTGTCGAGCCGGTCACGGGATCCTCTGGAATGCCGTAGCTGGGCGCGAAGTAGCGGGAAACGAAATCGCAATCGTCGCCTGGAGCCGTGATTCCAACTCCAGCGGGATGAAGTCCTTCGAGCAACTGAAAGTCGGGACGGATGCGCCGTATTTCCCCCTCCCGCTCGTACACAGCAAAGTAGTTGTCTTCGACTTGCATGACAGCAGCGGGAGCTTTCCTCAGGCCTTCGATTAATGCCGACGGCGGATCGTGGCAGATCCACGGGGCGAGCAAGGGGAGATCCATGGCCAACCGTTCCCCGTCGCGTGAAACGGTGAGCGCGCCGCTGAAGCGCGTTTCGAAGCGCACCGAGTCGCGCCCGGGTTCGAGAACTTGCAAAACGACGAATGCGGAAGCCAGCGTGGCATGTCCGCACAGCTTCACTTCGCAACGCGGCGTGAACCAGCGCAATTCGAAATGATCGCCGCATGGCACGAAATACGCGGTCTCCGATAGATTATTTTCGGCTGCGACCGCTTGCATCAATTCGTCATCTAACCAGTCCTTTAGGGGGCAAACCGCAGTTGGATTGCCCCTAAAAGGCCGGGCAGTGAAAGCGTTGACGTGAAATACCGGTAGAGTCATTAGGTTATGGTACTCGGGCCCCCGGAAGGATTAGAATCCTCCGCACTTGCGCCAGGCACGGCTACGTTCCGGTTGCCGTGAAGGAGATCTGAATGCCAGCCACGCAGAGCGACATTGCGGTTCGTCACGACCTGATCGAGCAACTTGAGGACGCGCGTCATCGCACCGACGGTTTGTTCGCCTTGGTCAAACCTGAGTTTCTCTATGAACGCCCTATCGCCGAACGTCACCGCATCATTTTTTATATGGGACACCTCGAAGCCTTCGATTGGAACCTGTTCCACGAACGCATTTTTGGACTCAAGAGGTTCCATCCTGAGTTTGACCGGTTGTTTGCCTTCGGCATCGATCCAGTCGGTGGCGGCTTGCCCACGGATCAGCCTGCGGACTGGCCTGCGCTCGCTGATGTTCACGACTACGTGGGAAAAGTCCGACCAGTTTTGGATGAGAAGCTGGTGGACGCACTTGCCGATTCCCAGCCCATAATCAGCGACGGGTTTCCGCTGAGCACTCTGCTAAACGTGGCCATTGAGCACCGCCTCATGCACGCGGAAACGCTGGCCTACATGCTGCATCAGTTACCGCTGGATCGCAAAGTGAAGCAATCGGAATTCTTAACAAGCGCGAGTTCGCCCGTGGATCGCGGCAGCATCGAGGTTCCAGCAGGCGCAGCTACGCTAGGCCTTTCGCGCGGCAGTGATTTGTTTGGCTGGGACAACGAGTATGAAGCTCACATCGTCAACGTCCCGGCGTTTGCCATCGATCGATACATGGTTACGAACCAGCAGTATCTGGATTTCATCAACGCCGGCGGCTATGACACTCGATCGCTGTGGGAAGACGGTGACAAGGCTGAGGATTGGAGCTGGAAAACGGCGCGGGGAATTTCGCATCCGGCTTGCTGGGAACGCGCGGGTAACCAATGGCTCTATCGCACGATGTTCGAAGAGATTCCACTGCCGCTGGATTGGCCGGTGTACGTAAGTCACGCGGAAGCGAAAGCGTATGCGCGCTGGGCAGGGAAGGCATTGCCCACCGAAGCCGAATGGCAGCGCGCGGCTTACGGTTCCGAACGCGGCGAGGAGCGATCATATCCTTGGGGAGAACAAACTCCCAACTCGTCATTTGGTAACTTTGATTTTGCCCGCTGGAATCCCGCACCTGTGAATGCGTTTCGTGAAGGCTGTAGTGCTTTCGGTGTTCAGGGCATGTTAGGCAATGGCTGGGAGTGGACTTCCACCGAGTTCGCTCCTTTTCCCGGCTTCAAGACCTTCCCGTTCTATCGTGGATACTCCGCCGATTTTTTCGATGGAAAACACTTCGTACTGAAAGGCGGATCAGCGCGCACCGCTGCCTGCATGCTGCGGCGCACGTTCCGCAACTGGTTCCAATCGCACTACCAATTTGCCTATACCGGATTCCGCTGCGTAAACCGCTGATCGTCTGACAGCATCAATTAGTACGACCGTCAATCAGGAGCTGCCGATATGCTGGTTCAAACCATCACTCCGAACACGACGTATGAATTCGCAGCCGATGTATGCGCCGGACTCACCAAGCCCGGTCAGAAAGAAATACTATCGAAGTACTTGTATGACGATGTCGGCTCCGCGCTGTTCGAAGTGATCAGCCATCTGCCGGAATACGGACTCACTCGCGCCGATGAGCGCCTGCTGCGGCGCCACAGTCATGACATCGTCGAGCGGCTGGTGACTCCCGTTTGCGTGGCTGAACTCGGCAGCGGTAGCGGCAGAAAAACTCGCCACATCCTCGAAGCGCTTTGCCGTCGCCAGCGCACCGCGTACTATCCCATCGAGATTTCTCCCTCTGCCCTAGCCATGTGCGCGCGCGAACTCAGCGACATCGAGTCGATCAGCATTCTGGGCTTCGAGCGCGAATACCTCGACGGGCTGCTGGAAGTGGCTGCTCACCGCTCGACCGGCCAGCACTTACTTGTTTTGTTCCTCGGGAGCACGATCGGGAACTTCGATCGTCCCGCTGGCATTCAGTTTCTCGCCGAAGTCCGGCGCATTCTTCAGCCCGGAGACTCGCTTCTGCTCGGGACGGATTTGGAGAAGTCCAGTGTTCAACTGTTGGCCGCTTATGACGACGAGTTGGGAGTAACCGCAGCCTTCAATCTGAATCTGCTGGCTCGGATCAATCGCGAACTCGACGCCAACTTCGAAGTTGCCCAGTTCGAGCACGTAGCCAGAATCAATCACGAAGCCCGCAGCGTGGAGATGCATCTGCGGTCCTTGTGTCGCCAGACCGTGCATCTTCCCGCCGCTGAGTTGCTCGTCGAGTTTCTTGAGGGCGAAACCATCTGGACCGAAAGCAGCCATAAATACTCACCCGACGAAATTCTTCCCATGGCCCGCTCTGCCGGATTCCGCTGCGCGACGCAGTGGATCGACGAACAATGGCCGTTCGCGGAAAATCTGCTCATCGCGGAATGATCGGCTTTGGGAACGTTACGAGTATCCCCCGTACTGCCTCTGCGCAAACTGACTACATTTGTGAAGCGTGAGTAAAACTTTGTAAATGCTGCGGTTTTGCCCGATGCGCCCATGTACATTAGTAGACAGATGAATGGGAAGACGAATAGGAGGAATGGAAGCGCGAGGGTGAAATGGCCAGCCGCGCTCTGTCTTTTCTTCGGTACCGGCTTCTTTGCAGTTCCTCTCTCCCATGCAATGCAATCCGGCCAGCAGGGTACTGCTGCACCCCGGGCTGTGGCCAAGCGCATCGGCGTGATCAAAGCTATCAACGGAACTGAAATCACTCTAACCCCGGAATCCGGCCCAGACGTCAAGGTCGCTGTTCAAGCTTCAGCGCAAATCGTCCGCATTGCTCCGGGCGAAACGAATATGAGCAATGCCACGCCCATTCAGTTGCAGGATTTACAGATTGGTGACCACATCCGGGCCACAGGCTGGGCCACAGACGATGCCCAACCTCTGCCGGTTTTGAAGATTGTGGTGATGAAAAAATCCGACCTTGAGGCTAAGCACCAACAGGATCTGCAAGACTGGCAAAAGCGTGGCGTGGGCGGCTTGGTTAGCGCCGTGGATCCCGCCGCGGGTACCGTGACTATCTCCATCACGAGCTTCGCGGGAAAGAAAAACGTTGTCATTCATGCATCTAAAAGCACAGTGATTCGCCGCTATTCTCTCGATTCCGTGAAGTTTGACGATGCCAAGCCCGGCACTTTGCAGGAAGTTCATCCAGGGGATCAAGTGCGGGCGCGCGGCGAGCGCAGCGCTGATGGCACAGAATTGGCAGCCGACGAGATTGTTTCCGGATCATTCCGCAATGTTGCCGGCACGGTTAACTCTGTCGATGCAAGTTCATCGACGCTTAGCGTTCAGGATTTATTGTCGAGAAAAACAGTGCTCGTCAAAGTAACAGCGGATTCGCAACTTCGGCATTTGCCGCCCGAGGTGGCTCAGCGAATTGCTATGCGTTTGAAAGGAGCGGCTGCCGGAGGGGCATCCGGCGGTCCCGGCCCGATCAGTGCGGCCTCCGGGCAAGCTGCCCCAGGCCGAAGTGCGAGCGCAGCAGCTTCTTCCGGTAGCACCTCGGAAGGTACAGCGGGCTCGAAAGGAAACGGCACGAGCGGACGTCCCGGCGGCGCTCCAGATTTCCAGCAAATGCTCAGCCGCTTGCCCGCGGCATCGCTCACTGACCTGCACAAAGGCGATGCCGTGATTCTGGTCTCGACCGAGGGTACCGCAGGCGTGGGTACCGCGATCCAACTGGTGAGCGGCGTCGAGCCGATTCTGCGAGCCGCGCCCAACGCCGGACAGGCGATGATGCTCGCGCCCTGGAGCCTGGGCGGTCCCACAGGCGATGCTGGGGGCCCGTAGATTTGTTCCTATCGCAAAACCAATGCCTGCGTCCAAAGATTTATAAAGCAGATTCATGTCGTGGAATGGAATGATGGAATGAAGGTCCGTACGTATTTTTATCGCTCACTCTGTTTTGCACTCATTATTTTGACGCTGCAGCTTAGCGCCAAGGCGGCCTTATCGCAGACAGCTGCAACCCAAGCTACCTCCGGCAGTCTTCGCGGGCAAGTGACCGACCCTTCCGGGGCTGCCATCGCCAATGCCACCGTCGTCATGACGCCGGCGGCTGCGGCCTCGACTCCTATCAAAGTCCAAACTGATGGGCAAGGCGCGTATGAGTTTAAAGGACTGGCGCCCGGCCAGTACTCCTTGACCGTTGTCGCTCAAGGCTTCGCGCTCTATGAGAACGACAATGTGGCGATTACGGGAAGTCAGCCTTTGCGCCTGAACGTCGCCATGACTATTCAGGTTGAAGAGCAAAAGATTAACGTGTCCGATACGGCGCCGACCGTCGATGTGAGTCCCGCGAGCAACGCTGGAGCGATCGTGATCTCCGGGAAGGAACTGGATGCGCTGCCCGACGATCCCGACGAACTGCTCACCGACTTGCAGGCGCTGGCCGGGCCTTCCGCGGGGCCGAACGGCGGACAACTCTACATTGACGGTTTCACCGCCGGACAGCTTCCGCCCAAGGAATCCATTCGCGAAATCCGCATCAATTCCAATCCATTTTCCGCGGAATACGACAAGCTCGGCTACGGACGCATTGAAGTCTTCACCAAGCCCGGCACAGATAAATTCCACGGCCAGTTTCAGGTCAGCGGGAACGATTCGGCATTCAATTCTCCCAATCCGTTTGGCGGCGCCAATCAGCCGGGTTACGACTCCACTCAATTCAGCGGTAACGTCAGCGGACCGATTAACAAAAAGGCATCGTTTTTCTTAGATGCTCAGCGCAGGAATATCAATGATCTCGACGAGGTGAATGCTTTAATTCTCAACTCCAACGTTGCTGAGCCGTACATACAGGCGGTGCCATTTCCGCGGCATCGAACCAACATCACGCCCCGACTCGATTATCAACTCGGAAAGAACAACACCCTCACCGTCCGCTACCAGTACTACCGCGATACCGAGGATAACGAGGGCATCGGCCAATTCAACTTGCAGACCCAGGGCTACAATTCCGAGTCCACCGAGCACACGCTGCAAATCAGCGATACGCAAGTCATTGGCGCGAAGATCGTGAATGAAACCCGCTTTCAGTACTTGCGCGAGCTAAACAATCAAGTCGCCCAGAAAAGTTTACCCACTCTCAACGTGCTGGGGGCATTCGGCGGCGGAGGCAACAGCCAGGGCGAGATCTTAGATCACCAGGACCACTACGAATTGCAGAACTACACTTCGATCATCCACGGCAATCACACAATGAAATTTGGCGCGCGGCTGCGCGGCATACGCGACGCAAATAGCTCCACTTCCGGGTTCAACGGGACATTTACGTTTTCTTCCTTGCTCACCCCGTCGCTCATCTCTCCCCCACCGTCACCCTGTACGCCCACGCTGGGACAGCCGCCGTGCCCGGTTTCCTACGAGTCCGCGCTGCTGAATGCTGACAGCACGACCGTGCCCATCGCGACGCAACTCACTTATACTTGCACGCCTGCAATTTCCGCCCCGGTGTGTGGCCCAGCGAAGCCATCGCTGGTGGTGGGCAATTTCGACGCCGGACTCTACTACCAGGAAGATTGGAAGGTGCGGCCTAACATTACTCTGAGCTACGGCCTGCGTTTCGAATCTCAGACCGGAATCCGGGATCACAACGACTGGGCGCCGCGCCTGGGTTTTGCCTGGGGAGTTGGCGGAAAGTCCGCGCCGCCCAAGGTTGTGCTGCGCGGTGGCTTCGGAATTTTCTATGATCGCTTTCAGGCAGCTCAGATACTCGAGGCGCAACGGCTGAATGGCGCCACACAGGAACAGTTTGTCATCAATAATCCAGTCCTCTCGACGACTGCGCCGTCGAGCGATCACTGTTCCGTCACCGACTTCTCCGGTTGCACGGGCATCGTCACACAGTCTACCCCCACGACTTACGAGATCGGCCCGCGCCTGCACGCGCCTTACACCTTGCAGGCGGCCATCAGCGTGGAGCGGCAGCTCACCAAGTCCGCAACCTTGAATTTGACTTACCTGAATTCTCGCGGCTTCGATCAACTGCTCAGCATCAATGCCGACGCCCCGGCTCCCGGAACCCCGTGCAGTCCTTCCTGCCCCACTCCCGCCGCGAATCTTTACGAATACGTCTCCGAGGCGGTTTTCCGGCAGAATCAATTGATCGTCAACACTAATATTCGGCTCGGCCTGAAGGCTCAGCTCTTTGGCTACTACGTCCTGAACTACGCCAACAGCGATACTTCCGGCGTTTCCAGCTTTCCTTCGAATTCCCACAACATCAGCGCTGACTACGGCCGCGCTTCCTTTGACTTCCGCAATCGGTTCTTTCTCGGGGGCTCGTTCGCTTTTCCTTTTAACGTCCGTCTGAGCCCGTTCATCGTCGTAAGCTCCGGTTCTCCCTTCAATATCACCACCACCAATGACCTTAACAATGATTCCATCTTCAACGACCGCCCAGGTCTGGTTTCGACTGCGACCTGTGCTACTGTGACCGTCAGCCAGACCAATTCCAACGTATACTGCACGCCGCTTGGAACCTTCGACGCCAACCCGGCAAGCCCTGCCGTTGCCGGCGAGAGAATCGTTCCCATCAACTATGGCACCGGTCCATCCCGAGCCGTGATGAATCTGCGGCTCACTAAGACTTTCGGTTTCGGCCCCAAGATCGGAGGCGCCGGAGGCGCTACAGCAGGCGGTCGGAGCGGCGGTGGTCACGGTCGCGGTCCCTTGTTCGGCAGCGGTCCGATCGGATTGCCGAGCAGTAATACTGACCGCCGCTACAATCTCACGCTCGGGGCTTACGGACGCAACATTTTCAACAAAGTGAATTATGGAAACCCGAGTGGCATTCTGGGTTCGCACTTCTTCGACACGGCGAACGCGTTATCTTCAGGCGGACCGTTTTCAAATTCCGCCGCGAACCGCCGCATCGACCTGGTTGCCACCTTCAACTTCTGACCCAAAAGCCGATTTCCGCCAGCACTGAGTTCGCCGTTTCAGTTATGCTGAAGAGGTACAAGCGCGTGCTGTCGATATCCTCGGAATGGTTTTCGTTTGCCTCTTTTTCCCACTACAAGACGTCAGTTTCTTCGCCTGGCCGTCGCCGCTGGCACCATCGCGCTGGCAGGGGATGGAGTCCTGCTTGAGCCGAACCTTCCTCACATTGTGCGCAAGGATTTTTTTCTGACGCGCTGGCTGGAGCGGCTTGATGGTTTCACCATCGCCCTGCTCAGCGATTTCCATTACGATCCGTTCTTTTCGGTTCATCCGCTGCACGCCGCCATTCCCATAGTCAACCGCCTTCGCCCCGATCTAATCGTGCTTGCAGGGGATTTTGTTTCCGTACCCTGGATCGGTGACCTTCGGAAAGGCGCACTTGCAGCCGAGCCATGCGCTCGCTTGCTGCGTCAGATGACCGCACCTCACGGCCTTTGGGCTGTGCTGGGAAATCACGATGACGGCACCGATCCTGAACACGTCACCAACGCGCTTCAAGCCGAGAGCATTCAGGTGCTGGCGAACCAGTCGCAAGCGATCGAGCGCGAGGGCGCACGCTTTTGGTTGGCGGGCCTGAATGATGTGTTGAGTGGCCGGGCCGACCTGCCGCAGACGTTGCGCCGTGTCCCCGCGGGCGAGGCGGTCGTTCTGCTGGTGCATGAACCGGATTTCGCCGACGAATCTTCCAAATTTCCTATCGACCTGCAGCTCTCTGGACATTCTCATGGAGGACAAGTCCGAGTTCCGCTCCTGCCTCCGCTCTACCTGCCCAAGTTGGCCAAGAAATATGTTTGGGGCACTTACAACGTAGGTCCACTCACGCTTTACACCACAGCTGGCGTGGGAACCGTGGGCGTGCCTGTGCGATTAAATTGTCCGCCGGAAATCACACTGCTGACTTTGCGTCGCTCACCCCGACGCCAAGCAGAAAGTTAGCGGTGTCTAGTGACGCTACCCGCATGAAATATGCAATCGGCTTCACATGACGAACTTCAGGTCTCTACAGGCCATCCCTTAACAGACTGATAACAATATACTTAGCTTCTCGCCAAACTGGCCCCACGTTTGCCGATAGACAAAGCATACGAGAGCAACGCTTGCTCTAGTTGGAGATCTTCCGCAAATGCTTCGTCGCATCTGGCCATGGCTTCTGATCCTTGCGGTGCCTATCATCAGCCATGCATCCGTGCGGGTTCCGTCTCCGCGCCTGCGGCAGCCTGTTTTAACTGAGCGCGAACACCAAGTCTGGAAAACTCCCAGGCGAGCAACCGAGTTCAGTGACGTCCCGCACGTGAGCGCGCGTTCGCGCTGCGAAGACACTCAGCCTCCGCAGGCTTTGACTACGCCCGATCCTCTTCTGTTCTCCGCAGGAACAGGAATGAAGGTTAAGGTCAGCTTCATCATCGGCTCTGATGGGCGTGTGCATAGTCCTCTGATTCTGCAGAGCGCAGGACCCGCAGGCGACCGCAACGTGCTGCGCACGGTCCGCACCTGGCGGTATCGTCCTGCCACCTGCAATGGCGTCCCTACAGAAGCGGAAGGGAAGATCGAGTTTTCCCGCCGTTGAGATTCCACGCACTGGTTCTAACCCTTTGGGTTCGCTCAGGGCAGGGTGCGCTTGCGCTAGAATGATTCCAGCGATAGTGTGCTGAATCGTGGACAGAGACAAGAAATTCGCCAAGCCTTCCGGGTCAACTCCAGCACAAGATTCCGAAAGTGTGCCGAGCATCGGCCCGCATAACCCCGCGCTGGGCGAGATCTATCAACGGCTGTATCCGGAAATGCGGCGGCCCAAACCGAACCAGGAGGCCATCGCCGCGGCTCTGCAAGCCATGCAGCGCCTCACGATGGAAACGGATTCCGAAACCGTCGCGGAGGATGCCACGCAAGAACCCGCCGCAAATACTATTACTGCCTGCCGCGTCTGCGGGCACCGCAATCGCGAAGGCAACAAGTTCTGCGGGGGCTGCGGACTGCCTCTCGGAACAGCGCCGCCTCAATCGTCTGATTCGCCATTGCACGCTGCCGCAACACCCAGTCTCGACAGCGTGCCGTTGTCCCAAGTTCCGCTTCCAGCACAGGAAGCAGAGGATGAGGTTCATCCGTCACCCGGCGCTCCTGCCGGCGCGCACTACTATCACCATCACTACCATCACCACTATTTCCAGGGCGGAACCGCCGAAGCTGCTGTAGTAACGTCGCGGGCCAATGCTCCCGAGAGCGCGCGTGAGGCGGATCGCTTGCGAGTGGCCGCTGCCGCGAAGGGAGAACCCATGAGCCGCAGCGAGGCCGCAGTGCGGCGGCTGACGCAGGAATGGGTGTTGGCTTGCAACACGCGGCAACTGGATGAACTGATCGAACTGTACGCTCCGGATGCGGTGGTGCTGCGGTCGAATCTGCCTCCGATCCGGGGCACGATGGCTCTACGCGAGTTCTTCTACTCCACGCTTGAAGCTGGTCTGGGAGAAGTGGCTGTCGATCCCATTCGCGTGGATGTTATGGGAGATCTGGCTCACGAAGTTGGGCGCTACAGCGCGCTGGTTCCGGGCACAGCCGGCAAACGCCGCGAAGAGCGCGGCAAATATCTGTGGGTCTTCGCCAAGCAGACGAACGGAGACTGGAAGCTGGTTTCCGAGTGCTGGTCGAGCGACCTGACGCTTGCGGGCGCGGAGTCGGATATTCCCAAGAATGTTGTTCCGCCAATGAAGCCGATGCCGCGGAGAAGTTAAGGGGTCAGGGTCAGCGGTCAGTGGTCAGTGGTCATTAAGATCCGCTGACCACTGGACACTGATCTTGGACACTGATCACTGCTTCACCCCGAGCTTTGCCAACTCACTTCGCAACTGATCCAGCGTTTGCATTTGGATCGTTCGCATGCCCATTTTCGCGGCGCACTCCAGGTTCAGGGCGCGGTCGTCGATGAAACAGCACTCTTCTGGGTTGATCTGCGTAATCTCGATCGCTAGCCGGTAAATGCCGCTCTCCGGCTTGCGCAATCCTACGAAGCAGGAGCTGACAAAAAGCCGAAAGATTTCGCGCAAGCCGAACTTCTCGATGCGGTGCAGGTTCAACTCCCGGGACTCGTTGTTGATCATGCTCATGAAGTATTTGCCGGAATCGGCGAGGGCGCGCGCGAAGGCGAGAACTTCCGGCATCGGCCGGGATAGCGAAAACATGTAGTCCTTGAACTCTTCGCGGGAGAAGGGACGGTTGCGGTAGAACACGGTGCGGTCCAAGTATTCGTCGAGCGTGATCTTGCCGCGCTCAAACGACGAAACCACCATTTCGTGGCGGTCGTGAAACTCTTCATCGTCGAGGCGAAAGTGTTCGAGCGCAGCCATGCGTTCGGTGCGGTCCCAGGCGTTGGTGAGGAGAACTCCTCCGACGTCCCAGAAGATGGCGTGAATGTCAGTCATGGACGAATCCTCCTCTTGCGATGCCCGATTCTACGCATTTTCCTAGTGTTTGTAGATCGTGGTGTCGGGATGATAGTTGCGCCAGTCGAACCAGTAATCTTTCAACGCGGGGATGTGGTCGAGGCATTTTCCTTGTGCGGGGCCGGAGGTGGCGCAGCCTTGGAAGTTCCAACTGCTGTGGGTGAGCGTGTCGAGCAGCCTCCAGTCTTTCTTTTCGGGTTGGGTATCGGTGGTGGAATTCGTCTGTAGAAAGAATTCGGCGTCGTGGCCGTCGATGCGGCTTACGAAGACGCGGAAGGATTTGCCGTCGGGGCCCAAGACCAGAAGCAGCGGAGTGCCGTTGACCCGATCTTGGACGGGAGACTGTTTGGCGAAAGTTTCCCAAGGGTAGGCGCGGGCGGCGCCGGCGACGGTGAGTCCGATGACCACGTCGCGCGACTTCAGTTCAGTGTTGGGAAAGCTAATTACAACTGGCAGCTTGGCTACATTCGGCTCCCAGTTGGAATCGTAGTCTTTCGCGTATTTGGCCACCGGCGCCAGCACTTGGCCAGTCGGAGATTCGGTTCTCCACTCGCCGAAGGTTAGCTCGTCGCTGAGGACGAGTTGTAACTGCGTGCCTTGCAGCGGGCCGTAGATCGCGTTGCCGGTGATCTGCTGCCACCAAGTGCCGGTTTCCTGGTCGCGCATCAGAAAGTTCTGGTTATTGATTCCAGCGAGATAGAAGTGCAGCACTCTTCCGTTTACCATTCGCGTCCACACCAGACCGGTGTGACAGAGCGTTCAATAGGTGACGGCGATGGGCACGCCCGCGACTTCGTCGTTGAGAATGTGATGGTAAGCCATCTGGCTGACGGGATAGGCGCGGGCGTCGTTGCCGATGCGGACAGCCAGAATCATTTCTTTGGGGTCGAGCTTGCTTTCGGATTGCGAAAGAAATTGCGCGCCGGCGATGGGATGGAACATCCACTCGAAATAATTGAGGCGCGCCATGACTACAGAGAAAATCACCGGGAGCAGAGTGAAAGCGGCGACGGTCTTGCGCCAGCGGTTTGCCGTTCTCCAGAGCGGCAACGCGATGACGAGACAGGCAAGACCCGCGATCAGCGTGCCCAGGGGAGCGTGTTGGCGGAGGGTCATCGCAAGCATGAGCGCGTGCGGCGATTGGTGACGGAAGGGGCGAATGATGAAGGCAGGAATAAAGAAGAGAGCGATGGTAGTGACGGCGCTGAGGAAGAATAAGGTCCAGAGCCAGGTTGAGGTTCTAGACTGAGATGTCTTGTGATCAGTTTCCTGGATTGGCGAAGATGCGCTCATAGTGGATATTGAATGGGAAGATTCTACCCCACGGCGAACAGAGAAAGCGCCGGGCTGGTTGTCTGCAAGTCAAAGAACCCGCCTCTTCGGCAAGCTCATAGCGGGTTGTGTCCCTCCAACGCGCGCATAAAGACAATGACGTAGCACCCGAAAGCACATTCAGTGGATATGACCCTGGTAACTTGCTGGGGGAACTGGAGTGCTCCTACGATGATAGGCAGGTATGACTCTCTCATCGTTATTGGTGTGCGTGGACGAGGCTGCGGTGGAGATTTTGCGCCGCGTGCTGAAAGAACTAGATATTCAAGTGGAGTTGTGCCCGGATGCGGTGCGCGCGGTCGTGAGGCTGGCGCAGGAACACTTTGATTTGCTCATCGTTGACTGCCGCAAAAAGTCGGACGCGGTTTCGATCCTGCACGAGTGCCGTTCTTCCCGATCGAATGAGACGACTCTTGCGGTGGTGGCGGCAGACCAGGACGACATCAGGGAGATGTTTTCCCTGGGCGTGAACTTCGTACTGTACCGGCCATTATCCTATGAGCGCGTTTTAAGCAGCCTGCGGGCGGCGCATGCCGTGCTGTACCGGGACAAGCGAGGCAAGACCCGGGCTGCGGTGCACACTCATGCGACGATCGATTACGCCGGAGGGGAGCAGCAGAAAGCTACGCTGGTGGATCTGTCAGAAAATGGAATGGCAGTAAATTTCGGAAAGAAGTTGCCGCCGGCCAGCAAGGTTTATTTTCAATTTCAATTGCCGGGGCAGACAACGCCGGTGCGGCTCTCCGGCCACGTGGTATGGCAGGATTGGAACGGGCGGGCGGGCGTTCAGTTTGCGGATGTGCCGAAAGCTTCGCGGAAGGCGCTGCACGAGTGGTTGCAGATGAGCCTGGCCGATGCTCCGAAGCGGGAGTTGGCTGAGGAGGTGGTGGAAGTGGTGCATTCCCTGCGATCGAGTGAGAGTTCGGTGGAGGCGGACCGCCATCATGCTGCGAACCAGTACACGGCGAAACAGGAACTTAAAGGCCGCGACGAGAAAGCCAGGGCCCGGCTGCGCGCGGAGCCGGGGAACCGGCGTGGGCAAACCAGATATGCCTGCCGTCTGGGAGCGGAAGTGTACCAGCAGGGCAGTTCGGTGCGGAACTACTGTCACCTGAGCGATCTGAGCCCGGGCGGATGCTACCTGGAAATGCCTTTAGCTTTTCCGACGGGCACGGCGGTGGAAATCACGGTGCGCACGCAGGATATGAAGTTGCGGTTGAGCGGATCCGTAAAAGCTTCGCATCCCGGCTATGGGATGGGAGTTTCGTTCAAACTGAACACCAGGGAAGAACGCCAGGGAGTGCAGCAGTTGATTGACTTCGTGGCAACTGCGGCTGAAAGCTCTTAGACCAGTTCTCAGTTCTCAGTTCTCAGTTCTCAGTTCTCAGTTCTCAGTTCTCAGTTCTCAGTTCTCAGTTCTCAGTTCTCAGTTCTCAGTTCTCAGTTCTCAGTTCTCAGTTCAATTTGGTGTGATCACTCTGCGGAATAAAGTCAACGACGCAGATTTCAGACCCGACTAGTAGTGCGATCAGGTGTTGGTGGTGGCGCTTTCTTCCGCTACAGCTTTTCTAAAATAATCCAGTGACATTCGCAGGCCAGTCTCCAGATCTATCTTTGGTTCCCAACCCAGCAGTTGCCGGGCTTTGGTGATGTCTGGGCGGCGCTGCTTGGGATCATCCTGGGGCAGGGGTTCGTATCTGACTTTGCTCTTTGATCCCGTCACCTTTAATACATGTTGGGCGCACTCGAGGATGGTGAATTCGTTTGGGTTGCCGATGTTTACGGGCAGATGCTCCGAGGATTTTGCCAGGCGCATGAAGCCATCGATTTCGTCACTGACGTAACAGAAGCTGCGGGTCTGGCTGCCGTCGCCGTAAACGGTCAGGTCTTCGCCGCGCAGGGCCTGCTTCATGAAGTTGGGGACCACGCGGCCGTCGTTAAGCTGCATGCGCGGGCCGTAGGTGTTGAAGATGCGCGCGATGCGCGTGTCCACCTTGTGATAGCGGTGATAGGCCATGGTGACGGCTTCGGTGAAGCGCTTGGATTCGTCGTAGACGGAGCGCGGGCCGATGGAATTTACGTTGCCCCAGTACGTTTCTTTTTGGGGATGCTCGAGTGGATCGCCGTAGCACTCGGAGGTGGACGAGACGAGATACTTCGCGTCGTATTTCAGCGCAACGTCGAGTGCGTGGAAAGTCCCGAGCGATCCCACTTTCAGGGTGGCGATGCCGTGGATGGTGTAATCGACCGGGCTGGCGGGGCTGGCGAAGTGGAAGACGTAATCGACGCGGCCGGGGTCGAAGGGTTCGCAAATGTCTTGTTCTATAAACTCGAAAGCTGGTTCATTGCGGAGGTGGTCAAGGTTGGCGCGGCGGCCGGTGAGCAGATTGTCGACGACCACTACGCTCCAGCCCTCGGCGAGCAGGGCATCGCAGAGATGGGACCCCAGGAAACCGGCGCCACCGGTGACCAGGGCGCGTTGCGCGTTCATGCTTTGCGGACGCCGTTTTTCATTGCGGCGGGCACGCCCTCGGGATGAGAGGCCGCGCGTCCGACGCTGTAGTAGGTGAAGCCGTGCTCCGCCATTACATCGGGATCATACAGGTTGCGGCCATCAATCACGATGGGATACTTGAGTTCCTGCTGGAGGCGGTGGAGATCGAGATTGGCAAACTCCTCCCACTCGGAGAGGATCAGCAGGGCATCGGTACCGTGAGCCGCTTCGTAGGCTGAGTTGGCGAACTTAAGGCCGGAGGGGATGAGTTCCTGGGTGCGCTCCATGGCGGCGGGGTCGTAGGCCGTCATCTTGCAGCCTTCCTGCAGCAATGCCTGGATGATGAGGATAGCGGGCGATTCGCGAATGTCGTCCGTGCCACCCTTGAAAGCGAGACCGAGAATCCCGAGGTGTTTGCCGCGGAGGGTCCAAAGAGCGCTGCGCACCTTGCGGAGGAAGCGGTCGCGCTGGTCTTCGTTGATGCGCATGACTTCATCGAGCAGGCGGAAGTCGTAGCCGCACTCGCGGGCTACGGCGCGGAAGGCCATCACGTCCTTGGGGAAGCAGGAGCCGCCGTAGCCGATACCGGGATTTAGAAAACGCGGGCCAATGCGGGAATCGGTACCGATGCCGTGGCAAACCTGATTGACGTCGGCGCCCACGGATTCGCAGATGGAAGCGACGGCGTTGATGAAGGAAATCTTCATGGCCAGAAATGCGTTGGAGGCATGCTTGATCAGTTCGGCGCTCTTGGTGCTAGTTACGAGGATGGGCGCGGGAATGGAAGTGCGGTCGGGTTGCGGAATGGCGTCGGTGCGCTGATAGTAGGCGCCGGTAGTGAGCGGGGCATAGATTTCGCGCAGAACTTCGGCGGAGCGCTCAGTATCGCAGCCGACCAGGATGCGGTCGGGAAAAAGAAAGTCGGTGACCGCCGTGCCTTCGCGCAGGAACTCGGGGTTGGAGGCGACATCGAAGAATGCGGGATCGGCGCCGTTGCGCAGAACAATTTTGCGAACCCACTCACTGGTATAGACCGGAACCGTGCTCTTCTCGATGATGACCTTGTATCCGTTGATGGCGCCGGAAATTTCTCGTGCGACCGACTCGACGTACGAGAGGTCGGCGTCGCCGCGATCGGTGGGCGGAGTGCCTACGGCGATGAAAATTGCCGCACTGGCGCGCACCGCTTCCTGCAGATCGGCGGAGAATTCCAGACGATGTCCCCGGTGACGGTTCAGCAACTCGGGCAGGAAGTTCTCGTGAATCGGAACCTGGCCGTCTTTGAGATCGGCTAACTTGCGCTCATCGTTGTCGACGAGAATGACGTCGTGACCAAGATCGGCGAAGCAGGCGCCCGCCACTAATCCTACGTATCCGGAACCAACGACAGCGATCCGCATGTTCAAAACTCCAGAGACTGAAAGTTCAGGAACGGTGGGCTCGGACCCTTCCACTGAGAAAACATAGGAGCAGCCAAGCAAAATAACTTGGAGAAACACTCCAACTCGCCGCAAGATGAATTGATTTTAGCATTTCCGGGCGGTAGGGGAGGAAGGTTGCGAATCTGAAGCAGTTGTTTTGCTGTTCCCTCTACCATTTTGGGATAGCGCTCTGCGAATTAACAGAGACGACATTGCGGCCGCCCTTTAACAGATTAGTTTCTTGTCCGAACGTTAAGTCCGAATGCATATTGACAACCTCGGGTTTTGGGGCGAAACTCCGCTACAGAAGCAGATTCTCAATCTAAGACTTGGTTGGCAATGCCTGATCATCCCGTTCCGGAGCCTCAGTTGCCCCCTTTGCCGGGCAGCAGTTCGGGCGCCGAATCCGACCTTGGCGAACTGGCTGCGTTGTTTGCGGCGCACAGCGGCGGCGGCCTTTCAGCCGAGGTTTCGACGGATCTCGCCCTGGAGATTGTGCTCAATGAAATTGTCGAGCAGGCTTGCCTGGCGACGGGCGCGACCGGAGCGGCAATTGCGCTTGTACGGGATGTCGAAATGGTTTGCCGCGCCAGCAGTGGAAGTAATGCTCCGGAGCTGGGCGCGCGATTAAGCAGCGAGTCGGGGCTGACGGCTGCGTGCATCAAGACGAAACAAGTGCAGCGTTGCGACGATGCACAGTCCGATCCGCGGGCCGACGCGGAGGCTTCGCGGAACTTGGGAGTGCGTTCGGTAATGATTCATCCTCTGGTGAGAAAGGATGAACTTGCTGGCATCCTGGAAGTTTTTTCGCCGCGGGCTGGGGCCTTCGGCTCCCGGGATGAACGCACGCTGGAAGCGCTGGCCCGCCGCATACTGAAAAACCTGGAGCGTGCGAGCGAACCGCTGTCCCTATCAAGCAGTGTTGCAACAGGCAAGGTCGCGGCTCCAGTGGGTCCGCCAGCGGAATCGGTTTCGGTAAAGCCGGATGTGGTGGAGGATGTGCCGGCACCTGCGGCGACGACTGAGGATAAGACGCATCAGGCTCCGCCGGTAAGTTTTGACGGAGAATTAGAAGAAGAGGATGTTCCACCCGGGGGTGCAAAGCAAGGTGCGCGCGAGGGATTTGATGTTGTGACTTTCGCCCTGGGCGCTGCGGTTGTGGCTTGCGCGCTGTTGCTGGGGACGCTGGTGGGCGTGCGTTTGGGCTGGAGAAAGGGTTCGGCGGTCCACGAACAGGCGATAAAGTCAGCCTCCCACACCATGCCTGTTTCACATAGCACCGCGTCGAACATGACTGCGCAGAATATGGCGGCGCAGAGCGCGGCCGCGCAGGCTGCGTATCGTGGGGCGAATGCTGCTTCCCTGTCCGCCTCGTCTGCAGGGGAGAACGCCGGGGCCGCTGGTATTAAGAGTGAAAAGAAGAATGCATCGGCGCCAGTGAGCGCGCCGGCGGCAAGTGCGAAAGATTCCCCTCCCCCGCCGGCGGGCAGCCTGTTGGTTTATGAAAATGGGAAGGAAGTTTTTCGCATGCCGTCTGCAGTTGGGGGCGAGTCGGCGAAGTCAGCACACACGAAGGAGACGGCAGCGAGGAAAGCAACCCCCGGCGATGTGCAGCGCGCTTCGGCTGTGGAGCCGGAGAAGATTGTTGAACTGCCCCCTGAGACCGCAGAAGGCAGCTTGCTCCAACGGGTTGAGCCGGAATATCCTGAGGAGGCGAGGCAGCAGCGGATTCAAGGAGCGGTGGTGCTGGACGTGCGGATCGGCCGCGATGGCGCGATCCAGGATGTGAAGTTAGTCAGCGGCCAGCCGCTGCTGGCGAATGCCGCAATTGCCGCCGTGAAGCAGTGGCGATTCAAGCCCCGCACGCAGAAGGGACAGCCGGTCGAGATGCAGACGAGAGTCACGCTGAACTTCAGGATGCCTTCCTGATTTTTCAACCTCGGGAGTTTTGTCTTAGTGTTAGGATTCGACAAAAGGTTGGCGCCGGTGCGGTTGTTTCACGTCACGCGTGAAACTCCGCACCGGCAAACTTTTTACAGCGAATTCAGGAAGGCTAACAAGTTGGACGAGTCGGTGGAATCCAGAGCTGTGTAGTTAGAGATGACCTTAGCCGCTTCTCCGCCATGGCGGCGGATTGCCGCATCGATGGTGGTCGAAGTGTTGTCGTGCATCAGGCCTTTGGCCTTGGTCAGCGTGTTGGATAGACCCCAAAGGGGCGATGTTCTCCACATCGTGAGAGTCGCCTGGCCGGTACCGTTGGGCTGGAAGGGAATGCCGCCGGAGTCGCCCGATCCCATATCGTGGAGCAGGAAGTCCGAATAAGGATTTAACGTGACGCTGCTGAGGGCGTCGATGACTCCTGTCTGTCGTCCCAGAGTTTGATTCAACGTAACGTTCGACTTGGTGGTGAAACTCTCGATATGGCAAACGTTGCAGCCGATGTTGTTGAACACGGTCAGCCCAGCTTCGGTCGTCGAAGTCGGAGGTTGCGGCGGTATGGGAGCCAGCAACGCTTCGAACTGGGTCATCTTGATCATGTTCGTCTGCGTCACGTCCTGTGGACTGTTAGCGTCATCCTGGCAGGCGCTGGGATAGGGCAGGCCCTGGGGCAGGTGTTCATTGGGGTTGAACTGAGCGGCTACGCCAAATGGGCCGGCGGCAGTGGTGATGCCGAGTTCGTTGAACTCGGCAGCGGCAGTGAACTGGAACAAGGAAACAACGTTGAGCTTCTGCCCGAATTTTCCCGGGCGGATGGTTCCGTTTTCATCGGGCACCATATTGGCGATGCCGCTGATGCCGTAGGGATTTCCAGGGTTCCCGACATTCGCCAGGATGGCGGAGTCAGGAATGTTGTCAACCAGCCCAAGTCCAAACAGATTTGTCGATCGTACATTGCTCACCACGGTGGCGTCGGCAGGAGTTACTTCATGGGGTAAGTTTTGCGCAGTACCTCCGCCGGACGGGGCCAAGCCCGAAACGGCGGCGGTATAAGTGAAAGTCGTTTTCGAGGGGATGCTGACGATCTGGAACGTGCCGTTGTAACCGGAAACGCCCACGCCCTTGATCATGGCATATTGCCCAGTGGCATATTGGTGATTGACCGCTGTGGTAATGGTCACGGTGCTTCCCGACTCGGTGGCGCCGTCGGCGCTGACGATATTCATGATGTTGCAGCCGGGTAAAGTGCCGAACGCAGAATTGGAAAGGCCGTGAACGATCGGGCCGCCTTCATTCTCCGGATAGGTCCCGTTGCCATCGAGATAGTTGAAGGTGTTATCGGGATTCCATTTGCCATAACGGATTCCGACTAGGGTGCTGGTGTCTCCAGCGGTGCCGGTGAGCACGTTGATTCCGGCTCCGTGACAGGTAAAGCAACCGGGCTCAGTCGAGACGGGTCCAAGGCCGCGAATGGGATCCCACTTGATGGCGAAAAGGCCGTAGCCACCATCGAAGAACCCAGTTTGCGTCGATGTGAGTCCAGCGAGCGGACCGCCAAACTCACCCACCGTTGGTGGCGGAGGCGGCGGAGGCGCAGTGTTGGTGGCGGCTGCGATGTGTAGAAAGCGCGATGGAATTGCGAGAACGCCGAAAGCTACCAGGAGCAGAACTGCCAGAAGACGAACGGTGCGTAAACTCATTGGCGACTCCTTCACGTAGTCGGTACGTCAGGCGAGATCGACTCCTACAGAAGTCAACAACCTCGCATATTCTTGTGACCATGACGTGAACGTTGGGGGGAGGAGCGACGATTCAGCATGGGCCAGACATGCATGGAAACTAATTTTTGAAGCCACCGTTCTGAAACGCAATACCAAAAACACCCTATCGGCTCACCGTAAGCGACGTATGTTACTCGACTCGCAAAACCTTTATGAGAGTCGTGATCAGAAACCTCACTAGATGATCGGGGCCCGATGCATGCGGGATTTTGCTACCAAAAAAGGCGATTGTCAAGAGTGCAAAAACCTGCAACATGCTGTGATTGAACGCAAAAAACCCACGATTCAGGCATGAAAACCGGTACGACGGTTCGCTGACGCACCGAATATTGTTAGATGGGAAGAAATTGGTACTTTATTCTCCAGTGTATTCACTCTATTTTCTGGCACGGCGTTAATTGCCTGAAGTCTTTTTTCACTAGTGCTTTTTACCTCTTGCAGGAAGTTGCAGGGCTGGTTAGACTCACCTCACTTTTGATGTTCATTGGTATGCCACCTAATTGGTGGTTCGGTATTTCATCCCCCCTAGTTTAAATCGACAAGCGGTGCGTTCGTCGATCTTACTTAGCAAACCAGAGGCACATCCGCGCGCGTTTTTCAAAATTTTGCGGGATGTGACTGAGAGGGCGGAGCTGTGAACGCAGACACAGGATTGATGGATGGATGCCAGACAGCGGCCGATGCCGCTGGACTACTCAGCCAGGCGCGCTGGTATGCGGTTCGCACACGGTCGCGCCACGAGAAGCTGGTCGCCAAGCAGCTCGAGAATCAAGGAATTGAGTCGTTTCTTCCCGTCGTCACCCAGACCCGTAATTGGAGCGACCGCCGCAAGCAGGTTGAAATGCCTTTGTTCTCCGGCTACGCCTTCCTGCGCATGATTCATTCCCCGGATGATCGCGTCCGCGTGCTGCGGACGCAGGGCGTGGTTAGTTTTGTCGGAGTCCAAGGCACTGGAACCCCTATTCCCGATCATCAGATCGAAGACATCAAGACTCTCATCACGAGCAGAATCCCTTATGAAGAGCGTTCCTTTCTGCGCATCGGCCAACGAGTACGGGTTCGCGGCGGAGCGCTGGACGGCATGCAAGGCATTCTGGTGGCAGAGAACGGCGATCGCAGCCTGGTGATCTCGGTTGAACCCATTCAGCGGTCGTTGTATGTCCGCGTGGCCGGTTACGACGTGGAGCCGGTCTAGTGATTTTTCCCCTTCTGCGTCCTTCTCCACTGCAAAAAACCCAACACACAAGAATTTGTTGCGAGGCATAGTCCTATGGATCAATTAGAGAACAAAGCAAAGGCAGTCAAGAACGGCAACCCACTGACGAGAGAAGAGGCGTTTGCCGACAACCCGGTTGTGGCGGAGCAACCTCAGACCGATCCGCATTTTTCTCTGCGCAGCCTGCGGGCTGAGGCGGAAATCTACGCGATTAGCCGGACTCTCGAATACACAGGCTGGAACCGCCGGCGGGCAGCCCAGTTGCTGTCCATCAGCTACCGCGGAATTCTGTACAAGATCCGCCAGCACAACCTTACCCCGAGTGCGGTGCGGCAAGTGGCGCCTCTTGGGCAGACGCTCAAAGTCGAGTAGCCGACTGCGGGGCGCAGGACGGGCGGGCCATTGAGTTGGCTCGAAGAAGGACGCTTCTCTCCCTGTGTCTTGTCGTGTTGGACGAACTGCCCCCAAGGTCCGCAAGTTCCAAAGACGCACTACGAGGGCTGAAGAGTCACTTGAATGATGGAGGTTTGGCAATGATGAAGATGAAAACGATAAATTCAGGACTGGCGAAGCAGGTGTTCCTGATCGTGCTTGGAGCATCCATGGTCTGCGCTTTGCTGCAGGTTTGCGCCGCGCAGGCAGACAAGACTACGAGTCCAGGTCCCAATGCAGTTGTGGCGGACGCAACCAAGCCTTCCGCAGATAGCCCAACTTTCAAAGCGCGCAATCCGCGCTACCGAATCGAACCAGGCGACACATTCGACCTGACATTTGATCTCAGCCCGGAGTTCAACCAGCTGGCCGTTGCGGTGCAACCCGATGGTTTTGTTTCGCTGCGCGCCGTTGGGGACATCAAGGTTGCCGGCGAGACCGTACCGGAGTTGACGCAGACTGTGCGCCAGGCTTACGGAAAGATCCTGAACAACCCCGTTGTTTCAATCACGCTGAAAGAGTTTGAGAAGCCCTATTTCATCGCGTCCGGACAGGTAGCCAAACCGGGCAAATACGAGATGCACGGCAATTTGACTGTGACGCAGGCCATCGCAGTTGCGGGAGACTTTCAATCCAGCGCCAAGCACTCGCAGGTTGTGCTGTTCCGCCGGGTCGACGATCAATGGACGGAAGCGAAGCTGATCGATGTGAAGAAGATGGAAAAGAACCGGGACTTGAAGGAAGATCCCTTTCTCCACTCCGGCGATATGTTGTACGTCCCGAAGAATACGCTGTCGAAGATCGATCGCATGATTCCGAACTTGAGTATGGGCTCGTACCTGCCATTGACGATGCCGTAGACACGAAAGCAGATGGTTGTTCTGTTCGCATAACGAAGATGAAAGGCAGTATGGAGGCGATATGACTGATTCAATTTCCACGAACGGCCACGGACACCGGCCCTATTCATTCACCGCTAGAGATGTGGTTGCCATCGGGTTTCGGCATAAGCGGGTGATGGTCCTGTGCTTTGTGGGCGTCGTGCTGGGTGTGCTGTTTTCCGCCGTGTTCATTCCTACGAAGTATCGGGCCGAGACGAAACTGCTGGTGAAGCGCGAACGCGTGGATCCCGTGATCACTCCTGAGCAGACTGCTCCCATGATGTTCAAGGACACGGTGGGTGAAGAAGAGATCAACTCCGAAGTGGAATTGATTCAAAGCCAGGATGTTCTGCGAAAGGTAGTTACGACCTGCGGCCTCGATGGCAAGAAGCTCCTGTCAGGCCTGCTGCATCCGGGCGAGACGCAACAGCAGCGGACGGACCGAGCCATTTTGCAATTGCGGAGCGATCTGCAACTGGAAGTGATCAAGAAAACCAACGTCATCAGCATCGCCTACGAATCCCACAAGCCGGAGCTGGCGCAGAAGGTGCTGGCCACACTGGACAAAGCCTATCTCGATAAGCACCTGGAAGTGCACCATCCGCACGGACAAGAGGAGTTCTTCGAACAGGAAGCTGCCAAATACAAGCAGGAAATGATGAACGTCGAAAGCCAGCTCGCCAAGTTCTCCGGTGGACAGAACGGCGTGGCGCCGACGGTGCAGCGCGACATGGTCCTGCAGAAGCTGGCCGACTTCAACGGCTCTCTGGATACCACCCGGGCTTCCATCGCCGAAGCGAGGAAGCGCATTACCGATCTGGACTCGCAGTACAAGTCAACTCCTTCGCGCATAACCACCCAGGCAAAGAAGGGGGACAACGCGCAGGTTCTACAGAACTTGAAGGCCACTCTGTTGACGCTCGAAATGAAGCGGACTGAGTTGCTGACCAAGTACCAACCGAGTTACCCGCTGGTGGTGGAAGTCGACAAGCAGATTACCGACACGCGCGCGGCACTCACCCTGGAAGAAACGTCGCCGGTGAAGGAAGAGACTACGGACCAGAATCCCACTTACGCCTGGGTGAATTCGGAATTGGCCAAGGCCAAGTCCGACCTGGCCGGACTTGAAGCTCGAGAAACCGCGCTGAACGCCATCGTGAACGTATACATGTCTCAGGCGCGCAAGTTGGAAGAGCAGGGAATTCTGCAAGGTGACTTGATGCGCACCCAGAAAGCAGACGAAGCGAATTTTCTGCTTTACACCAAGAAGCGTGAGGAGGCGCGGATTTCCGACGCCCTCGATCGCACGCGCATCCTGAATGTGTCAATAGCCCAAGGAGCGGTGATCCCCACGCTGCCAACACGGTCCATCTGGATCTTCGGCTTAGTGGCCTGCTTGCTGGGTTCAGCGGTAAGCCTGGGAGTAGTTTTCGCGATTGACTATGCCGACCAATCATTCCGCACTCCGACCGAGGTGATGTCAGAACTGAGGATTCCTGTGTTGGCAGCGGTTCCGTCGCACCACAGTGGGAGCAACGGCTCGCACAAGAACGGAAACGGTAAGGGAAATGGAAACGGCCATGGGAACGGCAATGGCAATTCGCACGTTGTGCCGGACGACGATCCGTTCGAAGTGACCATCAAACCTCGCAACCCGAGCACCCCGGAGAGAAGGTACTAAATGTTCCTGGAATTCTTCGGACTGCGAGAACAACCATTCGGTGTATCGCCGGACCCAAGGTACCTTTACCTTGGCGCCGGCCACCGGGAAGCCCTTGCGTCCCTTTATTACGGGATTGAGGCGAATCGCGGGTTCCTGTCTCTGGTAGCGCGGCCGGGAATGGGCAAGACGACCTTGCTTTTCCACTTGCTGCAGAAATTCTCACACACCGCGCGCACCGCGTTCATCTTTCAAACCCAATGCAACTCACGCGAGTTCCTGCGATTCCTGCTGGCGGAAATTGGTATTGAGAGCGATGTGCAGGATTTTGTGCGCATGCACGAGCAGTTCAACCGCTGCCTGGTGCAGGAGGCGCGGGCTGGCAGGCGGTTCATTGTGGTGATCGACGAAGCGCAGAATCTGGATGCATCGGTGCTGGAGACGGTGCGGCTGCTCTCCGATTTCGAAACGCCACAGGCCAAGTTGATGCAGATAATTTTGGTAGGACAGCCAACGCTAGCGGACAAGCTGGCGAGTCCTGCTCTCACGCAGTTGCGGCAAAGAATCACTTCTCTCAGCGGATTGAATCCTCTCACCCCGCAGGAAACGGCCCGCTTCATTGGGCATCGCCTGCAGGTAGCGGGATACAAGGGCCAGGGTTTGTTTTCGGCGGAGGCTCTGGGGATGATCGCAGAAGCGAGCGAAGGCATTCCGCGGCAGATCAATAATTATTGCTTTCATTCGCTCTCTCTGGCTTGTGCCACGCGAAACCGGACGGTCGACGGCGCCATCGTGCGGGAAGTGATCAACGACCTGGATATCACCCGGTTCATGACCGAAGTTGAGGTACCCTCCACCATAACGAGGCTCACGTCGGGCATGGGTTTGAGTGCCGATCCGCTCCCGCCAATTCAGGAGTCTCATGAGGATGGGGGCAACGGCAACGGGCACGCGCCGGTACTAGCTCCTCAAAAACCTGCGGAAGACGATTTGAGTCCTGCCGACGCAGTGCAGCATATGCGGGATGTATCACGGTTGCTGCGCACGTGGCGCAGCGGGTTAGAACGTCCCGACTGAGTGCAACCAGTTTTAGCGGACGAACTTCGGGGAAGAACTTTCCGGGCAAGTGGGAGACCTGATAAGGAGTCTATGAGCAAGAATTTTGAACTGATGCAAAATCTCGGCAAAGAACATGACATGTTCCAAACCGCCACGGCGCCTTTGCCCATTGAGCCTTTGCCGGTGGCACATCGGCCGGTCGAGGTCAGACCGCCAGCCGAAGTGAAGCCAGCCGAAGTGAAGCCGCTTACGCTGACGATGGAAGAGGGACAGCGGGATGAGCTTCTCAAGTTGGTGCAGCGAGTCTTTTTTGCGCCGGGCGATGGCGGCTCGCGACTGGTTGTAGTGTCGGGCACGGAGTCGGGCAATGGCTGCAGCTGGATTTGCGCGCGTATGGCGGAAATCCTGGCTTCTCAAGTTTCGGCTACGGTTTGCGTGGTGGACGCGAATCTTCGCTCTCCGGGGCTGCATCGGGAATTCGGCGTGAAGAATCATTACGGGCTGTCCGACGCGCTGCAAGTTTCGGATCCGGTGCGCGAGTTTGTGACTCAACTATCGCGTCCGAACCTCTGGCTTTTGAGTTGCGGGGCGGAAAAGGAAGGCGCGCAGACTTTGGTTGGGTCTGAGCGCATGCGAGCGCTGTTGCCTGAATTGCAGAGAGAGTTCGATTACGTTTTGATCGACGCTCCTCCGTTGCGGGCCGGGGACGACACCATCATGCTGGGCCGCAATGCCGAGGGAGTCGTGCTGGTTCTGCGGGCGAATGCCTCACGGCGCGAAACCGCCCGCAAGGCAGTACACGATCTCGAGCACGCCAACGTGCGGGTTCTGGGCGCCGTGCTTAATCATCGGACGTTCCCCGTTCCGGAAAAAATCTACAGAAAACTCTAAGCTTCAAAAGTTAAAGACCGAACATGTTTGAGAACCTGAGAGAAGACATAAATCGGGCGATGCGGGAAACCCGCACCGACCCGAACTGGAAGCCGAGCCTGGGGAAGCGATTCGAAGTCATGGTCCGCCACTCTACCTGGCCGGTTGTTGCTTACCGCTTTTCCAGGTGGGCGCGCAGGGTGCGAATTCCGGTTGTGAAGCAATTCCTGCAGATCTTTGGCCTCTTGTTCCGCAAGTGGGTGGAAGTTTTCACCAGCGTGCACATCGACGTGCGGGCCGACATTGGGCCGGGGTTTGTGATTCACTCGGTGTATGCGATCAACCTAGGCGCGACCAAGATTGGCAAGAATTTTACGATCGCCACAGGTTGTTTGATTTCGCATGCGTGCCGCGGCATCGGCGATGACGTTTATTTCGGACCGGGAGCGAAGCTGGTAGGCGACGCCAAGATCGGCAGCAACGTGACCATCGCCGCCAACAGCCTGGTGCTCACCGACGTCCGCAGCAACATGATGGTCATGGGAGTTCCCGCGCGCATTAAGTTGCCGGGCGGGCGTCCGCAACGCTTCGTGAAGAAACCGGAGGCAGTTGCCGCCCCGGTGGCAGAAGTCAAAGCTGCGCCGGCGGCGGTTCCTGAGCCCGCATGCGCACCCGCTGCCGCCTCTGTGTCCGCATACCAAAGCTCCGCATAACACGAGAAAGCCGGCCGGACCCTTCGACTTCGCTCAGGGCAGGCTGTCGGCGCTACACAAAGCTCAAGGGCATCTGGGCCAGAACGAAAAAGGAGAGAGTAAGCCTTGGACTTTGCATGGAACGACGAGCAAGCCGCTTTTCGCAGAGAAGTGTTGCGATTTGCCAAAGAAGAGTTGAACGATGACGTCATCACGCGCGACCACAATGAGGAATTCTCGCAGGAGTTGTGGAAGAAATGCGCAAAGTTCGGCATTCAGGGACTTCCGATTCCGACGGAGTACGGCGGCGGTGGCGCTGACACGCTCACGACAGTTTGCGCGCTGGAAGCTTTGGGTTACGGTTGTCAGGACAACGGCCTGCTGTTCTCCATCAACGCGCACATGTGGAGTTCGGAGATTCCTATTTGGTCGTTCGGCACGGAAGAGCAGAAGCGCAAATATCTTCCCGGCCTGGTAAGCGGCGGGCTTGGGCTGCACGCGATGACCGAGCCGGGATCGGGCTCCGATGCTTACAGCCTGAAGACTCGGGCCGAGCGTAAGGGCGATAAATATGTGCTGAATGGATCGAAGACGTTCAGCAGCAACGCGCCAAACGCAGATATAACGATTGTTTTCGCGAATCTCGATCCCAGCCGCGGACCGAATGGAGTCACGGCATTTCTGGTCGACAAAGGCACGCCGGGATTTACAGTCGGGAAAAAGCTGCACAAGATGGGACTGCGCACTTCTCCCATGGCGGAAATTTACCTGCAGGATTGCGAAATTCCGGTTTCGAATCTTCTCGGCAAGGAATTTGGCGGGCAAGCGGTCTTTACTTCCTCCATGGAGTGGGAGCGGATCTGCATCCTCGCCAGCCATCTCGGAGCCATGCAGCGCATCATGGAAACTTGCGTGAAGTATGCGAAAGAGCGCAAGCAGTTTGGCGAAGCGATCGGCAAGTTTCCGGCGATTTCGAACATGATTGCCGACATGGATGTGCGGCTTGAGACCGGCCGACTGGCGCTGTACAAAGCCGCGTGGATGAAGAGTCAGGGACGTCATCCGTTACGCGAGGCATCGATTGCGAAGCTGTATGTGGCCGAGGCCTGCGTGCAGAGCTGCCTGGAAGCGATCCAGATCCACGGCGGGTACGGTTACACGACGGAATATCAGCTCGAGCGCGAACTCCGCGATGCGATTGCGGGCACCATCTACTCCGGGACCTCGCAGGTGCATCGGGTAATCATCGCCAACATGCTCGGGTTGTGATTGGTCCTCTTCAGTGGTTGTCTCCAGTGTCGTTTCCCCCGGGTCTTACCTTTTTAGTGATGTCGATCAAAATCAAATCTAAAGAGATCAGGTTCTAAGTCATGGCATACGTGTTGCAGCAGCTGCTCAGCAAGAGCGCGAAGGCGTACCCGGAAAAGACTGCGGTGTGGGCTCGAGGCAGGAGCATCACCTATCGCGAGCTGGACGAGCGATCGAATCAGATGGCTCATCTGCTGCGCAGACAGGGAATCACGAAGGGCGACCGCGTCGGACTGTTTTTCCCGAAGTGCGTGGAGTCGGTTATCAGCATGCTGGGCGTGCTCAAGGCAGGCGGCGTTTATGTGCCACTCGATCCGCAGGCTCCGGCAGACCGTATCGGCTACATCATCGGCAACTGCGGCATTCGCGTGCTCATTACGAATCACGAGAAGCGGCTGGCGCTCACTCCGGAGACTTTGGAACTTCTGGAGTGCTGCATTTCGACCGATCAGGCTGAAAACGGAAGCGACGGCAAGTTGATTCCGTGGTCGATGCTCGCGGAGTTTCCCGCAGATCATGCTCCGGTCGTGGGCCTGATCGAAACCGATCTCGCCTACATTCTGTACACCTCGGGCTCGACAGGACGGCCGAAGGGCGTAATGTTGTCGCATCAGAATGCGCTGACTTTTGTGGAGTGGTGCGCGGAAGAGTTTCACGTGCGCAGCGAAGACCGGCTTTCCAACCACGCGCCTTTGCACTTTGATCTCTCGGTGTTCGATGTTTACAACACGCTCGAAGCTGGCGCCACGGTTTATCTGATCACTGAGGAACTCGCGCTGTTTCCCACCAGCCTAGCCAATTTTATCGAGACGCAGGGGATCACGATCTGGTATTCAGTGCCTTCGGCATTGATGCTTCTGCTGCTGCACGCTCACTTGACGCCAGAAAAGCTGAAGAGCATCCGGACCATCCTGTTCGCCGGTGAAGTCTTTCCCATGAAATATTTGCGACAACTGGCAGTATTCGCACCGGGAGCAGAACTCTACAACCTTTACGGGCCGACAGAAACCAACGTCTGCACCTATTACAAAGTGGAGCGCGAGCGGCTGGCCAGCATGGAAAAGCTGCCGATCGGGATCGCCTGCGCCAATACGGATGCGTTTGCGGTAACCGATGACGGACGCCGTGCCGCTCAGGGTGAAACCGGTGAGTTGTACGTGCGAGGGCCGGCCGTGACCTACGGCTATTGGGCTGACCCTGAAAAGACGCAGAAAATGTGCGTGCCGAATCGCTTCGAACAAAACTTCGAGGAGAAGATGTACCGCACCGGAGATTTAGTCACGATGGCGGAGGACGGTAATTTCTATTTCCTTGGCCGCCGCGACAGCATGATCAAGAGCCGTGGCTACCGCATCGAACTCGGCGAGATCGAGAGCGCTTTGCTGAGTCACCCGGGAGTTCGGGAAGCCGCTGTGCTTGCGGTTCCGGATGAGGTCGTGGGGAACCGCATTCGCGCGGTGGTGTCGATTCACGTTCCCGATTCGCTCAAGCCTCTGGAGCTGCAGCAGCACTGCGCAACCCGGGTTCCGAAGTACATGATCCCAGAACTCATCGAGCTTTGCGTCGAGCTTCCGAAAACTTCGACAGGGAAGATTGATCGAGTAAAGTTGGCGAAAGAATCGACGAAGGAGCCGGTGAACGTTCGCTAAACGGGGCATCGCGCTCGCACCATCAAGTTTGTTGTAACGCAGTACATTCCCAGCAATTTGGAGAGTAAACATGATCGAGTCAGCAGCAGTCAAAGACCAAATCCGCGAATACGTTGTCGAAGAATTCGCCAAGACCAAAGGCATCAACCAGGTCACAGACCAGGAAGTGCTCACCAAGAACGGCATTATCGATTCGATGGGCATTTTCCGGCTGGTGGCATTCCTGGAAGAAACGTTCAACGTCCGCATCGGCGACGAAGAAATCACTCATGACAACCTGGAAAGCATCGATGCCATTGAACGGCTGGTGATTTCCAAAGCGAAAAAATAAGCCGTCCTAAACGGCAATTTTAGCGGGCGACAGAGATTGCCCGAGTTCGCTTCAGCTTTCTTTTGCATCCTCCCCTTTCCCGTACCAACTTCTGGTAGCAACTCCTCAGGGATCTCTCATGGGAATAAATCGCAAAGTTTTCTCCAACGGGTTCAAGATATTTGACCTGCTGCTGATGGTCTGTGCTTTTGGAGTCTCCACTCTTCCCTTGGTACACCGCGTGGGCAGGTTCAGCTTGGCCGAGTTTTTCGGGATGCGCGTGAAACTCGCCAACTTGTTGCTGTTTTTCATCTTTCTCCTGGTCTGGCATTTCCTGTTCACCGTGTTCGGCCTGTACCGGTCGATGCGTTTGTCAAGCCGCTGGGAAGAAGTCCGGGAAATCTGCGGCGCGACGACCCTCGGGACCATCGTCATCGCAGCAGCAGCCCTAACGTTTCGCATCTGGGTCGTCAATCGAGTCTTCCTGGTCCTGTTTTGGGTGCTGACCACGGGCTCGGTGATCTTGAGCCGGATGCTCATCCGAGCTGTGCTTGCCTATGCTCGAAGGCATGGCAGGAACACGCGCAATCTGTTGGTCATCGGCACGAATGCCCGCGCGCTGACTTTGGTGCAAGGGATCCAGAGCAAGCCGGATCTGGGTTACCGGGTTCTGGGATTTGCCGACGAAGACTGGGATGGGCTGGAAGAATTCAAGAAACAAGGATACCCACTGGTCGCCGACCTGGAGACGCTGCCCGCTTACGTCCGCCGCAATGTGGTGGATGAAATTGTGCTGGCGCTGCCGATCCGGTCGTTTCACACCTTGGCTTCGCGGATCGCATGGGTATGCGAACAGCAGGGTATTATCGTACGATTCATGCCGAACATCTTCGACCTGAAGGAAGCCAAGCATCGGGCCGATGAGTTCGGTGGCGACGAACAGTTGATCGGCCACGACAGCACGATCTCCGACGCTTGGGGCTTGGCCATCAAGCGTGGGATCGACATAGTGGCTTCAGCGGCCGCCATCATTTTCCTGGCGCCCGTGATGACTATCACCGCGGTGCTGGTGAAGCTGACCTCTCCCGGCCCTGTCTTCTTTATTCAGAAACGTCTGGGACGGAACAAGAGGACGTTTGACATCTACAAGTTCCGCACGATGGTGGTGGATGCGGAGAAGCGGCTCAAAGACCTCGAGGATAAGAATGAGGCTGACGGAGCCGTGTTCAAGATCAAGAACGATCCTCGCATTACGCCTCTTGGCCGCTTTCTGCGAAAGACCAGCATCGACGAGCTTCCGCAACTTTTTAACGTGCTGAAAGGCGATATGAGCCTGGTGGGTCCGCGCCCGCTGCAAGTGCGGGATTATGAATTGTTCGACACGTTCTGCGAAGACTGGCAGCGTCGCCGGTTCAGCGTTCGCCCTGGGATCACCTGTCTCTGGCAGATCATGGGCCGGAGTTCGATCCCTTTCGAAAAGTGGATGGAGTTGGATTTGCAATACATTCGCACCTGGTCGTTGTGGCTGGACTTAGAAATTCTTGCTAAGACCGTCCCCGCGGTTTTGAAAGGTTCCGGGGCAGCCTAATTGCGCCCAAGCGTAGAATGCAAACTATTAAACCTTTAGATCTTCAAATGACAACGAAAACTGTGCACGCACCGGGAGCCCCCTGCGTTGCTGAATTGGTGGCACAGCAGGCGGCTGCGAATCCGAGCGCGATGGCTATCTGCGCTGGTCACGAAGTGTTGTCCTACGCCGAGCTTAATCGCCGCGCCAATCGTCTGGCCCACTATCTTCGCTCGGTTGGCGTTGGCCGAGACGTGGCGGTGGGCCTTTACCTCGAGCGGTTCGCCTTCCATGGTTGTGGCCGCGCTGGCGATTCTCAAGGCGGGAGGCGCCTATATTCCTCTCGATCCGGTTCAGCCCCCGGCGCGTTTGGCATTCATGTTGCAAGATTCGGCTGCGCGCGTCGTGGTGAGCACAACGGAGCTGGCACAGAGATTATCGGCCGGTGCCTGGAAAGTGGTTACACTGGATGGCGATGCGGAGAAGATTGCAGCTCAGCCCGAAACCGAACCAGGTGTGACGGCGAAGCCAGAGGACCTAGCCTACATTATTTATACGTCTGGCTCGACTGGGCAGCCCAAGGGAGTGGAACTGGTTCACTCCGGTCTGTCGAACCTGGTGGCCTGGCATCTGCGAGCTTTTCAAGTGACGTCGGCGGATCGTGCGACCTCGCTGGCGGCGATGGGATTCGATGGAGCCGTCTGGGAAATGTGGCCGTATCTGGCCTGCGGCGCGAGCGTGCATTTGCCAGAAGAGCGAGTTCGAAGCGATGCGAAGGCGCTGCGCGACTGGTTGGTGTCACAGGGCATCACTATTTCTTTCGCGGCCACGGCGATGGCGGAAAATCTGATGCAGTTGGAGTGGCCGAAAACGGCAGCTCTGCGATTCCTGCTCACCGGGGCCGACACGCTGAAGAAATATCCTTCGTCCCGGCTGCCGTTCGTTCTGGTGAATAACTACGGACCGACCGAAGGCACCGTAGTTAGCACTTCGGGTGTGGTAGCAGTTGATAGCTCGGCGAGTCAGCCGCCGTCTATCGGGTGCCCGATCGACGGGGTCGAGATTTATATTCTCGATGGCCGCCAACAACGTGTGACCGAAGGGACTGCGGGTGAAATCTACATCGGCGGCGCTGGCCTGGCGCGTGGATATAGAAATCGTCCTGACTTAACTGCGGAGCGCTTTATGGCGAATCCCTTCAGCAGGGAAGCGGGTGCTCGTCTTTACCGCACGGGAGATCTGGCGCGCTGCCTGCCCGACGGGCAGATTGCTTTCCTGGGGCGAGTCGATGAGCAAGTCAAGATTCGCGGTTACCGCGTCGAACCGAGTGAGATTGCGACCGTCTTCGGTCAGCACGCCGCGGTGCGAACCAGTATTGTGCTAGCCAGAGAAGATGAGCCGGGCGAGAAAGAGTTGGTGGCCTACGTGGTTTTGTCTCCAGGCGCAAAACTCAATGCCGGAGAGCTCCGCGACCACCTCAGGAGACGTTTGCCTGATTACATGGTTCCGTCAGAGTTCATCGCCATCGAGAGCGTGCCGCTGACCGCGAATGGCAAGATCGATCGGGCCGCTCTGCCGAGTTCCAACGGAAGCCGGCACAGCGAAGCCTACGTTGGGCCGCGGACCGCAGTGGAAGAAGAGCTGGTGAAAATTTTGGCTCCCTTGCTGAAGATCGAACGAGTCGGAGTGAACGACAATTTCTTTCTGCTGGGCGGTCATTCTCTGCTCGGAACCCAGTTGATCGCCAGAATCAGCGAAACCTTTGGAGTCGATTTGACTCTTCTCAAATTATTCGATCATCCTACCGTCGCCGAGATGTCACTCGAAATTGAAGACCTCATCCTCGCGCGAGTCGAGAGCATCAGCGAGTCCAAGCTCGCGGGAGAACTCCACCGCAGTGTCGTCTAGCACAAAAACCACACCCAGGCTGGAAGGCCGGGACGCTGTATTGAGCCTCTATCACCTTCTCGATCCGGAGGTGTTGGCCAATCCTTACCCGCTGTTCCGCCGCCTGCGCTCGGAAGATCCCGTGCATTGGGATCCCTTTCTTCATGCCTGGGTAGTGACGCGTTACCCAGATGTGCTGGAAGTGTTGCTCAATTTCTCGGCCGATCGCACGCCCACTCCCGCTCAACTTGACGAGATGGGGCTTTCTTCGCTGAGTCCCATTGCGCGCGTGATGGTGAAGCAGATGTTGTTTCTGGACGCGCCGGCGCATACACGTTTGCGCAGTTTGTCGTCCAAGGCGTTCACTCCGGCGCGGGTTGAGGAGTTGCGCGGGCACATCCAGGACATCGTCAACAATTTGCTGGATGGAATCCAGGCGAAGGGCGAGATGGATGTAATCGCGGATCTCGCCGAGCCGCTACCCGCAATCGTTACCGCCGAAATGCTGGGCGTTCCGACCAGCGATCATACGCAGTTAAAAATGTGGTCTGCGGATTTCGCCGAGATGCTGGGAAACTTCCAACACAACCCGGAGCGCTACCCGCGAGTGTTGAAGGCAGTCGCAAATTTGACCGAATATTTTCAGAACGCCATCCGCGAACAGCGCGAGCATCCGCGCGAAGGTTTGATTCACTCGCTCATGACCGCGGAGATTGACGGCGACCGGCTCACCGAAGAAGAAATAATCGCGAATTGCATCGTCACGATGGTCGGCGGGCAGGAGACCACTACAAACTTAATTGGAAACGGCTTGCTCACGTTGCTGCGCAATCCCGTGGAGATGGAGAAGCTGCGCAACGATTCCTCGCTGATACCGTCTGCCGTCGAAGAGATGCTGCGCTATGAGAGTCCCAGCCAGCACACGGCCCGCATGTGTCCGTCAGACCGGGAGATGGGTGGCAAGCTGATCCAGAAGCGACAAGCGGTGATCGCGGTGATGGCCGCCGCTAACCGCGATCCCGAGCGCTTTCCCGATCCCGACAAATTCGACATCACCCGTAAAGACAATCGTCATCTGGCGTTCGGTTATGCCGCTCACTTTTGTTTTGGCGCTCCGCTGGCTCGCGTGGAAGGGCAAGTCGTATTCGAGGCCCTCTTGCGTCGGTTCGCGGACATCACGCTTGTGCCGGAGCCGATCGAGTGGCGCTCGAATCTCGGGTTGCGGGGACTGAAGGCGCTGCGGGTAAAGCTCGATGGAGAGTATTCGGCTAAATCCGCGGACCGTCCCGTGCAGCAGGTGAATACGCCAGTTACGCCGCCTGCGCCCGGCCGCTGTCCATTCGAGGCGCATGAATCATTGCAGAAAAAGGCCAAGCAAAACGGCAGTCAAGAAAGCAAGCAGGATTTAATCCGGAAATATTTGCAGTCACGCATGTCCAGCAAAGTTGCGGATGCGCCCGCAATACCTCGTAGCGAGCCGGGGCCGGCGCCGCTCTCCTTTGCCCAGGAACAGATTTGGCTGCACGGCCAGTTTGCCAAGGATCTCTACAACGAATCGGTAACGGTGTACCGTCGGGGACCGCTGGACTTGCCTACGCTGCAGCGCAGCCTGGGCGAAATTATCCGCCGCCATGAAGCCTGGCATACCACCTTCAAGGCGATCGACGGACGACCAGTGCAGATCGTGCAGCCGCCTTTTGAGCCGAACATCGAAGCCTTGGATCTGCGCCAGCTCGCGCCCAATCAACGTGAACCAGAGGCGCTGCGTCTGGCGCGTGAGCAGGCCAGATTGCCGTACGACATGGAGCGGGGGCCGCTGCTGCGCGCCATGCTCGTGCGTCTCGGCGAGGAAGAGTATCGGCTTTATCTCTTCCTGCACCACATTATTTTTGACGGCTTTTCCATCTACCGCGTCTTTTTGCCGGAACTAGTTACCGTCTACAACGCGTTCCTTGCTGGCAAACCTTCTCCGCTTCCAGAGTTGCGTTTGCAGTATTCGGATTTTGCCCACTGGCAGCGGGAATCGCTCGGCAGCGCCCAACTGAACGCATCCCGCGCGTACTGGTCCGCTCAGTTGGATGGCGAACTCCCGGTTTTGGAGTTGCCCACCGACCGTCCCCGCCCGGCGACACAAAGCTTCCGCGGAGCGATGCAGCGCTTCGCATTTTCCAGAAATCTCTCCGATCGTCTGCACGAGCTGGCGCAGCGGGAGAATACGAGTTTCTTCACCACGATTCTGGCCGGCTTTACCGCTCTGCTGCGGCGCTACAGCGCGCAACAGGATTTCGTAATCGGCACCGTCACCTCGGGACGCAAGCGTTCAGAGTTGGAAATGCTGCTGGGTTGTTTTCAGAATCCTCTAGCATTGCGTTTGAAACTGGATGGAGATCCCAGCTTCCGCGATCTGCTGGCGCATGCGCGGGAAGTCACGCTGGGAGCGCTCTCCCATGACGACGCTCCGTTTGAGCGGCTCGTCGAAGAACTCTCGGTGCGCCGCGACACCAGCCGGAATCCGCTGTTTCCAGTGATGTTCTCTCTGGTTCCACCGACTGCGGCTTTCGAGCCCGGATGGGACCTGAACCAGCTTGATGTCGAAATCGGCACCGCCAAGTTCGATCTTGATCTGGAACTCGATGACCGTCCCGAGGGCCTGTTCGGCCGCTTTGTGTACAGCACCGACCTGTTCGATGCCGCCACCATGGAACGCATGGCGGGGCATTTCCAGACGATGCTGGAAGCGATCGTCGCCGACCCCGAACAGAAACTTTCCCGCCTGCCCATGTTGACTGCGGCTGAGAAGCAACAGTTCACGGCTTGGAACTGCACCGACGCCGAGTATCCCAGCGAGCTTTGCATGCAGGAACTGGTGGAAGCGCAGGCGGCGCGAACGCCCAGCGCCATCGCGGTTGAACATGGGGATCAGAAGCTGACTTATCGCGAACTCGAACAGCGTGCCAACCAGTTAGCGCATTTCCTGACGCGGCACGGTGTTGGGCCGGAGTCGAGAGTGGGTATCTGCCTGCGGCGCTCCCTCGAATTGCCCGTGGCTTTGCTCGCAGTGCTCAAGGCCGGAGGGGCATGCGTGCCTCTCGATCCGGCGTATCCCAAGGAACGCCTCGCCTACATGCTGGAAGATTCGCAGACGGCACTCGTGCTTACGCAACCCGGCCTGCTGGCGGAAGTGACCGACTTCAACGCCGAGGTCATCGCGCTCGATCCTGGATGGAATTCGTTTTTTGCCGAGAGCCGCGAGAATGTTCGCAGCGCGGTCAAGCCAGAGAATTTGGCGTACGTCATCTACACGTCGGGTTCGACTGGCAAGCCGCGCGGAGTGCTGCTCAGCCATCGCGGCTTGGTGAATCACAATACCGCAGCAGTGAAGCTGTTCGGCATCACGCCGGCGGACCGGATGGCGCAGTTCGCATCCATTTCTTTCGATATTGCAATCGAAGAAATCTTTCCCACCTGGATCGCGGGTGGTGCGCTGGTGATTCGGGAGGAAGATGCGTCGCTGGCAGTTGGCGATTTCCTGCGTTGGGTGAGCGAGCGGAACGTCACCGCACTCGACCTGCCCACAGCTTACTGGCACGAACTGGTCGGAGAGCTTTCGGAATCGACGCTGCAATTGCCAGAGAGTCTCCGGATGGTGATAGTCGGCGGCGAGAAAGCATCTTCTGCAGCGCTGGCAACTTGGCACAAGCTCGCGGGTTCGAGAGTGCGCTGGGTCAATACCTACGGCCCGACCGAAACCAGCGTGATCGTGACGAGTTTCGAGCCGGAGAACTGGGAAGAAATTCCCCCCATCCTGCCCATCGGCCGTCCCATCGCCAACACCAAGATTCACATTCTCGACGAGCATCTGCAACCGCTGCCTGTAGGAATTCCAGGAGATCTGTTCGTGGCCGGACCGGGATTAGCGCGTGGATATTTGAATCGTCCGGATATTACGGCCGAAAAATTTATCAACAATCCCTTTAGTACCGAGCCGGGAGCACGGATGTACAAGACCGGCGACCGCGCCCGCTATCTGGCGACAGGCGAGATCGAATTCGCCGGACGCACCGACGACCAGGTAAAGATCCGCGGATATCGCGTGGAGTTGAAAGAGATCGAATCGGTGTTGGGATCGTACCCAGGGATCCGCGAAGTGGTCGTGGTGGCGCGCGAGAATGCGCGCGAGAATGGACCGGGCGACAAACATCTCGCAGCTTACGTGGTGCCTTCGCGCGAGCAAGCTCCGACCGGCAGCGAATTGCGGTCTTATCTGAAGCAAAAACTTCCGAATTACATGGTGCCGTCCGCGTTCGTTTTGCTGGAAGCGATGCCGAAGACTCCGAACGGCAAGGTGGATCGTCGAGCTATGCCGGCTCCCAAAGCCCGCCGATTACACCGAGCCGAATGAATACGTCGCACCCACAGACGAACTCGAAAACAATCTTGTCCGGATCTGGTGCGCGGTTCTGAGCAAAGAAAAGATCGGGATTCGCGACAATTTCTTCGACCTCGGCGGACATTCTTTGCTGGCTGCGCGACTGATGCATCGCATCGAGCAGACCCTCGGACAGCGCCTTCCGCTCGCCGCATTGTTGCAGGCGCCTACGGTCGAACAGTTCGCAACGCTGCTCCGGCAGGAAGGCTGGTCAGCCTCGTGGTCTTCGCTGGTGGCGATTCAGCCGGAGGGTTCGCGTCCGCCTTTCTTCTGCGTGCATGGAGTCGGCGGCAACGTAGTGGGTTTCCGCGATTTGGCGCGGCACATGGGAACGGACCAGCCGTTCTACGCCCTGCAACCGCAAGGCCTCGATGGCAAGCGCCCTTGCAGGACCAGCGTCGCGGAAATGGCCGAGAGCTACCTGAAAGAAATTCGCCGTGTGCAGCCGGAAGGGCCGTACCGCATCGGCGGCTACTCCTTCGGCGGGTTGGTGGCCTACGAGATGGCGCAACAGCTTCGTGCGCAGGAGCAGGAAGTCAGCCTGCTCGCGCTGTTCGACACCTATCCCGGCAAGATGGAATCCCGAAGTTCGCAGTTGCGCAATCTCCGCAAGCTTCCGCTGAAAGAGGCGATAAGTTTCGTTGTCAAGAAGGGCAGCTTCGTGCTCATGACGCTGCGCAAGCGTCTCGAACTGCAGATGTTGCCCCGTGCACTGCGCAACGTGCGGCAAGCATGCGCCGCGGCGGCCGCGGGATATGACGTTCAGCCCTATGACGGTCAGGTCACGTTGTTCCGCGTGAGAGAAAAATCTGCAGGCAGCCTCGACGATCCCTATGCCATCTGGTGGCGAGTGGCCGCGGGTGGGGTTGACCTGCGCGAGATCAGCGGCGACCACCTCAGCCTGCTCAAAGAGCCGCAAGTCAGGCTGCTCGCCGAAGAATTGAATGACGCGCTCCACCATCCCTCCCCAAGCGAAGGTTCTCTCGTGCCGGCTGTGAGTTACTAAGTCAACGTTTCCTCATCCCGCAGAATTAATACTTCATAAATTAGAGATAGGGTCGATAAATAATGAGTTCGCCCAATACCGAGGAATTGCTCGATCCAGAGTGCAACGAATGCGCGGACGTTGCCGCGCTCGCTGGCGAGCGCGGCAAACCTGAGAACAGCCGCTTCTCCGGCAAGTTCGCGCGCTGGGTAACTAAGGGCGGATTGGCCATTGTCGATCAGGGACTGATCTCCGGCTCAAATTTTCTCATCGGCATTCTGCTGGCACGCTGGCTCATGCCGGAGCAGTACGGCGCTTTCGCACTGGCCTTTTCAGTGTTCCTGCTGCTCTCTTATGTCTACCAATCGTTTCTCGCCGAGCCGCAGGCGGTGTTCAGCGGATCGGCCTACAGCGGATCGCTGCGCGGATATCTGAAAACGCTGCTCGGCATCCACCTGATTCTGACCTGCTTCGGCGTGCTTTTACTGGGAGGCGCTGCCGCGATCGCTGCGGTTGTGGGCAAGGGAAATGGTCTGCCGGGCGCGCTGGCTGGAGTCGCGATCGCCTCACCCTGCATTCTTTTTTTCTGGCTGATGCGCCGTTCGTTCTACATGAACATGGCGCCCGGCCGCGCCGCGGTGGGAGCGTTCCTGTACTTCGTCGTAGTCACGGCCGGATTGTTCATCGCGTTCAGGAAAGCGTTGATCTCGCCGTTCTCTGCCTATCTGCTGATGGCGATCGGCGCTGTGGGCACCGGCTTGTACCTGCTCTCGCAAATTAATAAAGTGCTGCCGCCAGACACCGCCGTTCCACCCACACGGCGCGAGGCGTGGCGCAAGCACTGGGGATATGGAAAGTGGGCGCTGGCAGTTTCAGTGGTGACCTGGATTCCGTACTACATGTATTACCCGCTGGTCAGCGCCTTCTCCGGAATGGCGCAGGCAGGCCAGTTGCGGGCGCTGATGAATTTGTCGCTGCCCATGGAACAGAGCTACACGGCGCTTTCAATTCTTTTTCTTCCCTACGCGGCGCGGGTGTGCCGGCAAAAAGGAATCTCCAGCGCAGGCCCACTGGTGGCGAAAATTACATCGCTGTTTGTGGCCGGCGCGGTGGCATATTGGGCGATCCTGATTCCGTTCAGGGGCCCAGTGTTTCACCTGCTCTACGGTGGAAAATATATGGAAGTCGCGCACTTCATTCCCTACGTGGCGTTGGGGACAACAATGTGGGCAGCGGCATTCGGTCCTGCGATTCTGTTGCGCGCCGTCGAGTCGCCCGATTCCATTTTTTACGCTCGCTTGGTGGCCAGCATCCTTTCGCTGTTGATCGGAGTCCCCGCCACGCGCGCGTTCGGCCTGTGGGGCGTGGTTTGGAGCCTGGTCGTCGCCAATCTCGCGGCGTTCCTGATCTCGCTCTACATTTTGCGCCGCAAGTCGAAATCGATTCCGGTATTGAATCCAGTTTTTCAAGGTGAGGGATAGATTAAATTTATGACGATCCAAGAACTCCGTTACAAAGCGTCGCGAACCAAACTCCGTGCGCCAAAAGCGTGGTGGGAGCACCGGGGTCTGAACGACAAGGATGTATTGTTTGCATCCTTCGAGCGCTCCGGCAACACCTGGCTGCGTTTCGTCCTCATGGAAATTCTTACCAAGGGCGACGCCGGATTCCTGAACGTCAATCAGGTCCTCCCGGAAATGGGCACGCACCGTGAGATGAAGCCCGTACTGCCCAACGGCGGCCGCCTCATCAAGACTCACGAGCAGTATCGCTCCGAATACAAGCGCGCCATTTACTTGATGCGCGACCTGCGCGACGTCATGCTTTCGAACTGGGCGCGCGACAAGGAAATGGGCTTCTCCGCGTACTTCGATCACGGCAAGGGCATGGACGGATACGTCGAATCTTTCCTGCAAGGGAAGGTTACTCGCTTCGGATCGTGGCAGTCGCACGTGGATTCCTGGCTGAATTGTCCTCTGGCCAAGAACGGAAACCTGCTGGTGGTGCGTTACGAAGACTTGCGCCGCGACAGTGAGAATGGACTGGTGGAAATGCTGGATTTCCTCGGAATCAAGAGCGATCGCGACCGCATCCGCCGCGCCGTCGAGAATAATTCTCTGCGCAACATGCGTGAGAAGGAAGAGAAGGCGAAGAACTCTGGAGCTACTCTGGGCAAAGGAACTCTGCTGCGCAAGCATAACGTCAATCGTGAAGATGCCCGCTTTGTTCGCACGGGCTCGATCGGCGGCTGGCGCGAAAAATTAACCGACTCGCAAATCGATATGGTCACCAGGTATGCCGGCGATGCTTTGTTGCGGGCCGGATATCCCGCAGGGCTTGCCATGCCGGTGCAGGGCGAAGAAGTGACCGCTGAAATTCGGGCGTAACGGAGCTACAGTCCGCCCGCGGCTAGAGGAGGATCGAATGATTGGAAGGATACTAACAGTTGCGATTGCCCTGAATTGCGTAGTCGTTGCGTCGGCCCAGAGCCGCCGAAACACCGCTCCTCACGTGTATTCCTATTCAGCGATCGCCTATCCCGGCGCCACGACGACCAATGCCTACGGCATCAACAAGTATGGCGAAATAGTGGGAACCTACACGGTGCCAGGGATGGCCGCTGGTTTCCTGTACGACAACGGCGCGTTCCAGTCGATTCAGTACGCACCGGGTTCCACTACCTACGCCTCCGGCATAAACAATGCCGGTCAGATAGTCGGAGACTTCGTCAACTCGTCCTGTACGAATCTCCAGGAGAGCTGCGCCTTTGTGGACACCACCGGCGTTTTCGAAATCCTCGACTTTACAGGATCGTACAGCACAAACGCGAATGGCATCAACGACAGCGGCGAGGTCGTCGGCTTCTATTTTAACGGGAGCGATAACACTGGTTACCGTTACGCGTCAGGTGCCTACGAATCGCTTAAATTTCCAGGCGCTACGAATACCTACCCAACCGGCATAAATGATTCGGGCCAGATCGTTGGCTATTACGACGTCCCCGGGAGGGAGCAAGGATTCACCTACTCGAATGGGAAGTGGCGGCAGGTAGCAGTTCCCGGAGCACAAGGCGCGCTTGCAACGGGGATAAACGCCTCAGGCCAGATCTCCGGCCTGTACAACGACCCGAAGGGAAACTACCACGGGTTTGTGGACACCGACGGGGTTTTCGTGACCTTGGACTTCCCCGCCGCCACGACCACCTGGGCGTTGGGCATCTCTGACACGGGACAGGTCGTCGGGTTCTATTCCGGCGCGGGCTGTCCCGTAAATCAAGGGTGTAGTTTCCTTGCCACGCCCAGTCGCTAGCTGCGGCGGCGAGAATCGCTGCGAAACTCGATGGCTCAAAGGTAACCGGCAGAATATGACTGAAGTAAGGAAGAAATTCGGAGCGTTTCTGGCGATCATGCTTATGGCCGTCCCCCTCGCCGTGACGGAGAAGGCCGCGGCGCAGACGAAAGACGAGACCAGCACCCTGCGCCAGGCTGCCGAGAAGACAGGCTTTTGGGTGGGCACGACGATCCAGGGAAGAATGTGGAATCGCGATCCTGAATATAAACCGGTGCTGGGGCGGGAATTTAACGCCGCGGTCTCCATCGTTTTTCCCGGCCTCACGCAGCCGGAGCGTGGACGTTTTGATTTCAATGCCATGGACGAAGCCATGCGTTTCGCCAAAGAACGCAACATGAAACTCATGGGTCACTGCCTGGTGTACAACAATCCCACATCACCGTCATGGCTGCACTTTAACGGCGTGACTTGCGGTGGTTGGTCGGCCAAGGATCTGGACGAGATATTGAAAGATCATATTCAGAGAGTAGTCCGCCACGGTGGCGATTCTTATTACGCCTGGGAAGTGGCGAATGAGCCAACTCAGCAGATGCGTAACAGTTGCTGGGCGCGCACTTTGGGCCAAGAGCAGTACATGGTGAAGGCGTTTCAATATGCACACGAAGCCAATCCGAATGCAATGCTCCTGCTCAACGACACATTCGGGCAAGCTGGCATTGAGAAAGATCGCGCCGACGCATTCTTCGCTCTGGTCAAGCGACTCAAAGACGCAGGCGCTCCCATCGATGTCGTGGGAACCGAGATGCACTGGGAAATGCCGCAGTTGCGGCCCACCTACCTCGAAGAATTCAAGGACTTTCTCGCCAACGCGCGCAAGGTCGGCGTCAAAGTGCATGTCACCGAAATGGACGTTTACCAGGGTCCGGCAGACTCTCCCGAAGTTTTTGCCCGGCAGAAGGAGATTTTCTACAACATCGTGCACACCTGCTTGCTGGATTCGAATTGCATCGGCTTCATGACCTGGGGTATCGCCGACCGCTACACCTGGCTGCGCACCTCGGATTGGAAGAACATGCCGAACGCCAAGCCCGTGTTGTTCGACGACAATTTCAATAAGAAGCCCGCCTACTACGGCGTGCTGCAGGCGTTAAAAGAGGGACGTTAAGAGAGGATGTTGAAAGAACAACGATGAGCAGTGTCATCTTAGATCGGACGCCGGAACACAGCCTGGATTTGCGCCGCCGCAATCCAATATGGCTGATCGTGTTGTTTGTCCTGGTCGGGTTCTCGATCTCGGTTCTCGTGTCTCTGCTTGCCGGCTCCAAGCCCTACGGCGTCTTGATCGCAGCCACGGCGATCATGCTGGCGATTCCAATGACGATATTGGTTTTCCAGGCGCTGCCTCAGGGCTGGGCCAAGCTTCAGATCCTGCGCCAGAACTGGACCTGGTGGCACCCGCTGTGGTTTTTCATCTTCTTCAGCATGCTGGTGTTCCGCATCCGCGACGTTGGCGCCGCCAAGGCGAATCCCCTGGACGCCTGGGCAATGACCCGTATTCTGCCGGAAGTGTTCGTGTCGCTGTCTCTGATAATTCGGCTGCTCTTGAAAAAGCCCAATTGGATGCGTGCCTTGTTCACCGGCATTCCGGGGGCTATGGCCGTCTATTGCCTGGTTTGCGTCGCCTCTTCCGCCTGGTCAGTGAACGCCTCATGGACGGCCTACAAGTCGCTGGAGTTTTTGGCCGACGTTTCTTTGCTCGCCTCAATTGTCGCCAGCGCCGATTCGTCACTGACCTATCAGAATCTTTTGGATTGGACGCTGACTTTCTATGGACTATCTCTGGTCGGCGTCTGGATCAACCTTCCAATCTGGCCAACCGAAGCGATGGATGGCGGCCGGCTCACCGGAGTCGTCCCAGTGGAAGCTTCAAACAGCGTGGGAACGTCGGGCGCAGTGTTGTGCCTGGTTTCGATTTGCCGGCTCATGCCGTTGTTTGGCCGCGCCAAGAGCAAAGCCTGGTATATCTTCCTTTTTATTTCTGGCTTGGTCTCCATGGTCTTGTCGCAGACCAGAAACTCAGAAGCCGCCTTCATGGTTGCGGTAATGCTCGTCGTGGTCTTCCAGAAGCAGTTGCGAAAAATTGTGCTGGTGAGCACTGCAGTGTTGGCTCCTTTCGTCGCGGTATCGGTCCTCCTGAGCCAACGCATGTGGGTGAAAGCCGGAGACCTGATCTTGAGCTTTGCCGAGCGGGATCAATCCTCGGGAGCCATCGGTTCTTTGAGCGGTCGCACCGCCTGGTGGGCCTACGGCATTGAGCAGTTGTCGCATCACCCGTTCACCGGATTAGGCGCTTACGCAGCCGGCCGCTTCGCTGTGCTCGGCAAACTTGGTGTCGGCGCCGCAGCTATGATGCACAGCGACTGGATTGAAGTGGCTATCGGCACCAGCTTCTGGGGATTGATTCCTTTCGCCGCCGCTCTTATCGCTGCCTGGTGGCTGCTGATCAAATGCATCCGCAGCAACGCTTTCTCTCCGGCTCAACGCCAGCTTGCGCTCGAATGTCTCGCGCTACTTTGCATGCTCACATTGCATTCTTTCTTTAATGACGAACTGAGCTGGCACTGCCCTCTGCTTTATTTCATGATTCTGGGTTATGCCGAATTTATCCGGGTGCAACGCAAGGCTGAGCCCGTCGTTGTGACGAGAGAGCCCAGAGCCTGGGAGATGTCCACGATTTCAGATTGAAGATTTCTTGACCGAAGGGTGCACCGCGGGAAAGAAGTACAGCAAACAGGGTTTCACAAGCTGCAACAAACCAATAAACTCTTAGGGGGAGTGAACGAAATGGGGAACAAGACTCGTATTTTGGTAACTGGGGCCGGTGGATTCATTGGTCATCATCTGGTCAAGCGCCTGAAGGCCGATGGTCACTGGGTTCGCGGCGTGGATATTAAACAACCGGAGTATGAAAAGTCCGCAGCCGACGACTTTCGACTCTTAGACCTGCGCATCTGGGAAAACTGCCTCGAAGCTACCCGCGATATCGATCAGGTTTACAACCTGGCTGCCGACATGGGCGGAATCGGTTACATCACCGCATTCCTCGCCGACATCTCGAAGAACAACATCCTGATCAACGCCCACATGCTCGAAGCCAGCAAGCAGAACGACGTCAAGCGTTATCTGTTTTCCTCCTCGGCTTGCGTGTACGCGCAATCGAAGCAGAAGTCTGCCGAAGTCACGCCGCTCAAAGAAGAAGACGCCTATCCGGCTGATCCCGAGCCCGGCTACGGCTGGGAAAAGCTTTTCGCCGAAGAGCTTTGCCGCTATTACTATCACGACTACAAGTTTGAGACGCGCATTGTGCGCTTCCACAACGTGTACGGCCCGCTCGGCACCTACGACGGCGGCAAGGAGAAATCTCCCGCCGCCATCTCCCGCAAAGTCGCTAAGGCTCAGGACGGCGGCGAGATCGAGATCTGGGGCGACGGCGACCAGACCCGCTCCTACATGTACGTGGACGATTGCGTGGAAGGCCTGATTCGCCTGATGGCTTCGAACCATCGCGAAGCGCTCAACCTCGGCACCGACGAAATGGTGAGTATCAATCACCTGGTCGACATGATCTGCGGCATCGCAGGCAAAAAGTTGACCAAGCGCCATGACATGACCAAGCCACAGGGCGTTCGCGGACGCAACAGCGACAACACTCTGCTGCGCAAGGTGCTGGGCTGGGAGCCGAACATGCCTCTGGAAAAGGGCCTGGCTATCACCTACAAGTGGATTGCCAGCGAAGTGAAGAAGAAGGAAGTCGGCGAACTCGCTGAAGTTGCCGGCGACTAACTTCATCTCGAACCTTTGCCATGTCCAATCGCATGACTGATAAGTCCGTCAACATCCTGGGCGTCAGGGTCCATGCCACCAGCATGGACCGCGCCCTCGCGCGCGTCGAATCGGCGCTGGCATTAGGCGAAAAAGGCTACGTCTGCGTCACCGGCGTGCAGGGCGTCATGGAAGCCCAAACCGATTCCAACCTGAAGCGCATCATCAATCACTCGGTCCTCACCATCCCAGACGGACGCCCCACCGTCTGGGTGGGATGGCTCCGCGGATTCTTCAAGATGCGCCAGGTCACCGGCCCTGATATGATGCTCCGCCTTTGTGCGTTGTCGGCGGAGAAAGGTTACACCCACTTTTTTTACGGAGGAAACGCAGGCGTTGCCGAACAACTCAAGGATTCGCTGACGCAGCGTTTTCCCGGCATGAAAGTGGTTGGCACGTTCACTCCTCCCTTTCGCCCCCTTTTCGCGGATGAGGAAGCCGAACTCGCCCGCATGGTTGCTGAACACAAGCCGGATTTTTTCTGGGTGGGATTAAGCACGCCCAAGCAGGAAAAGTTCATGGATCAATACCTGCCCAAGCTCGACGCCAAGTTGATGTTCGGCGTGGGCGCGGCCTTCGACATTCACAGCGGTCGCATCAAAGACGCACCGTACTGGATGAAAGTCACGGGCGTGCAGTGGCTGCATCGGATCTACCAGGACCCGGCGCGCCTGTGGAGACGCTACCTCGTCAATAATCCGAAGTTCGTCTACCGCATCGCGCTGGAACTGCTCGGCATTCAGAAGCAGGAGACAGCCTAAAACCTAGCCACGGATTTTCGCGGATTTTCACGGATACTTCTTTTGCTTTTGTTTTGATCCGTGTGGATCCGTGCAGATCCGTGGCCAACATCATTTCAATGAGAGTTCTAATCGTACACGGTGCGTACCAGCAATTCGGAGGAGAAGATTCCGTTGTCCGAGCCGAACGGGAGTTGCTTGAGCGCCACGGCGACGAGGTGCTTCTCTACTCGCGGAACAACGACGAAATCAAGCAGTTCAACACGGTGGACAAGGCTACGTTCTTCCCCCAGACTGTTTATTCCTGGAAGAGCAGCGGCGAAATTGCAGACGTGGTCCACGGCTTCCGGCCCGATGTGGCCTTCGTCCACAACGTTTTGCCCTTGCTCTCGCCGTCGGTGTATCACAAACTGCATTCGCTGGGAGTGCCGGCGGTTCAGGTGCTGCATAACTTCCGGCCCTTCTGTCCTAACGGTTTTTACTACACGCAAGGGCAGATTTGTGAGGCATGCAAGGGCGGCAATTATCTGAATGCGGTTCGCAAGCGCTGTTATAAAGACAGCTATACGCTCAGTGGGCTGTATGCGCTCACTCTGGGCTCCAACCGCGTTGCAGGGATGGTAAACAAGATCGCCGGATTCATCTGCCTCACGGAATTCTTCAAGATCAAGATGCAGGAGGCGGGCGTTCCTGATGCCAAGTTGTTTGTCCGGCCCAACTTTGTTTATGCGCCGCCTTTGAGTGCTGTTGGAAGCGACCCCGGCAACTATGTCCTCTACATGGGCCGCTTACACCCGGAAAAGGGCTGCTGGACTTTAATTAACGCCTTTGAACAGCTGCCGCAGGTTCCTCTGAAGATACTAGGAACTGGGCCGATGGAACAGGAATTGAAGGACTACGTTCGCCAGAAGGGAGTGAGCAACGTTCAATTCCTGGGCTTCAAGAGCGGCGACGAGAAATGGCAGTTGTTGCGAAATTCTCTTTGCCTGGTCGTTCCTTCGGAGTGGTACGAGAATTTTCCAGTGACGGTGCTCGAAGCATTCATGGCGGCGAAGCCGGTCGTCGCCTCGCGCATGGGCGGCTTGCCTTACATCGTGGATGAAGGCCAGTCCGGCCTCTTATTTGAGGCTGGCAAGGCGAGTGAGTTAGCGCAGAAAATTCAATCCCTGGTGGATGATCCCGCTGGCGCCGTGCGCATGGGCGCTTGCGGACGCCGTTTGAGCGAAACGAAGTATGGCCCGGAACAAGGCTACAGCAATCTTATGAAAGTGTTCTCGCGGGTGCAGGCCACAGCATGAGTATCGCCGTTGACATGAAGGCTGAAAGCGCGCGCGCGCGCCTTAGTTTTCAGCAGAACTCCCAGCAGCATACTGGCCTAATGAGTCCGGGGCCGGTGTTTGTGGTTGGCATGTGGCGCTCGGGAACTTCTCTCTTGTACGCATTGCTGAACCAGCATCCGCAAATCGGCCTCATGTACGAGTCCGATTTCGCATTGCTGTCGCCGCTTTTCGTACTGCCGCGAAAGAGTTCTTCATGGGTCCCAAAGGTCGATTCCTGGAATGGAGCATTGACCCGGCACAAGATTGATACCGCGAGCATCCCAGAGAACACGGTCGGTCTGCCAAACGCGTTTCGCGAAGTCGCTCAGCAGTACGCAAGAAAAAAAGGCGCGACAATTTGGGGATGCAAGTCGCCCAATTACTACGACTGCATGAACCAGTTGGCCGATTGGTTTCCGGATGCGAAGTTCATCGTGATATGGCGCGACCCGGCGGACGTTTGCCGCAGCATCGTGCGCGCGGCTAAGAAGTCTCCGTGGTTCGCGCGGCCGGGAATGGACCTGCGCGCTCTGCTCGGCTGTCGCCGCATGAAACAAGAGGCGGACCAGCTTGTGCGCCGCGGCGCCGCCATTCACCAGTTGCAATATGACGATCTGGTGCGGGAACCCGTGGCCGCGTTGACCGCCATCTGCGACTTCATCGGCGTGCCGTACGATCCCAGGATGAATTCTCTTGAGGGCGCAGACCGTTCCGCCATCTACAACGGCGACCATCATTCCATGGTCAAGAGTTCCAGTATAGTGGCTGATCGCGAGCGTCCCGAAGTATTGTCTCCCGAACTCAAACGCAAAATCGAGCGCTACGTCGTTTTCTGGCGGAAAGAAGATAACGGCGGTTGGCCGGTCAATGCGGCGGTAAGTGATGGAACCAAGGCTGCTTCCTGGCTCGAGCGTACTCGCGACTGCGCGCGGCACGGTCTGCTGCGCGGTTTTGACTTAACCGTCCCTATCATTTACTCTGTAGTCCCCATTGCGGTTTGGCAAAGATACCGGGAGGTGAAATCCCGTTATCAGCATGCTTTAGTCAAACCCAGCAGAAGTGAAGCCATTTAGTTCAGAAATCCCCCTAACAGATTGATTCCAAACGTTCGTTGGCACTCGGCCTTCTCTCAATCGGGATACTCAAATGCGACCTATTGTAACGCTGTTTCCTCATGCGACCTCCAAGAAGGAGTTCCACTCTTTGACGCGATCAGCCAAGTCGATGGCGGCCCTGGTTTGCTCGGTTCTATTATTTTGCGCTTTGGGATTTGCCCAGAGTGGAACCATGAGCACGTTCCCCGGCCTGAACACGACCGTCAAGATGGAGAATGCAACCGCTGCACCCGATGTGACCATCGCCGTCGGGACCCTGGAATACTGTGAGCACGTCAACAGTTCTTACCAGTGCTGGTATAAGAGCGGGGTCAACGCGAACCAACCCGTGAATTTTCTCGGCGGCACCAACCCCAAGTCCGATTCCGGACCCTGGAGCCAGAACAGCAACAACAGCGGCAACACTCCGAACTGCCCCACCGCCTTCTCTCCCAATTCTCAATTGCTTCATGACAACGTGTACAACCTCTGGATCATGGAGAAACGCATCACCTCCAAGGTCAACGGCCACAATTTTATGTGCGTGGCCATCAGCAACGTTGAGGATGTTTCCTCCACATCTCCCGCCTTCGGCTGGTTTGCCTTTGAGTTCGACCTCGACACAGTAATTCCAACCAACTCTCACGGCAATTTTTACTATCCTGATTATCCGCAATCAGGACTGTGGCAAAGTTCCACCACCACGACGCCTCCCTACACTGCAGCCACCGACCAGGCCTTGTGGATCACCTACGATTTGCAGGACATCAACAATCACGACAACATCATGGGAGTCCTGCTCTGCGCCGTGGATTTGGCTGGCCTGCGCGCCAGCACCGCCAGCCCCTACGTCAATAATTCACATACGCCGGCGTGCCTGGTTGCCCATCCCCTCACTACCTACACCCAGCGCCGCAGTTGGGTTCCGGCGAACAATTCCGACACCACTCCTCCGATCTCCGGCGACGGAGAAATGCTTACCTACATGATTGAGCCCGTGGAGAACCTCTCCAGCTATCTGACGGACCCCAATCATACGCAGGGCGTTGAACAGTGGACCATCGATTGGGCGGCAACTACTCCTAGTCCAACCTTTGTTAATAGTTGGGACCTGCCCTCGACCCAGGCCAATGGCGATCAACTGGGCTGCTTCAATCCTCTCAATTACTACGGCACGGTGTGCATTCCCCAGCCTTCCACTTCAACCACCGGCATCCACATTGACTCCGTTGCCGACCGCATGCAGCAGTTCTTCCACTACACTTCCAACGGCGGGCAGGGAAGCATTTGGACTTCGGCTCATGCCATCCAAATTATTCCGAACGCCACGAACTTTACTCAGACCGAAGCCGACGTCCGTCTCTTGCAACGCAACACCGCGTACCCCAACGCGGTTTACATTGCCGGAGACTATCCCATCATTGATCCCGTCGATCCTAACGCTTATGTTTTTCTGCCCAGCGTGGTGCGCGACAAAGTCGGCAACCTTCAGGGCATCCTCGGGATTTCAGGCGCGGGAAGCAATGAACATCCCGGGCTCGATAGTCTGAATTTCATCCCCAGCACTCTCACTTCGGGCACCTACGGCTATATTGCCAGCCCGCTCACCGATGGCGACGCCGAAGATACCGACAGCGCGAATTACCGCTGGGGAGACTGGTACTCGGCTGTGCTCGATCCCAGCGACGGCTGTACGGTCTGGGTCGCAGGAGAATACCTGCCGCAGAACCGCACCACAGAGCCCTACTGGTATACGGAGATGGCGATGTTGCCGCCCATGAATACCTGCGGCGGACCGGTTACGCTTTCCAACACCAACTTGAATTTCGGCAATGTGGCTGTGGGAGTGCAGAGCCCGCCGATCGTCGTGACCGTAACCAATAATCAGGCGGTCGCGCTTAACATCACTGGCATTTCCACCGGCGGTGGCGTGTTTACTCAAACTAACACTTGCCAGCAACCCGTTGCATCGGGCGGCAACTGTACGATCAGCGTTTACTTCACTCCGACTCAAACTGGAACCGCTACCGGCACGCTTCAGGTTGCTGACAACGCGAGCAACAGTCCACAGACCGCTTCTCTTACCGGCATCGGCGCTGCGGCATCGATCTCAGTCAGTCCGGGCAACCTCGCCTTTGGCAACCAGGTCCTGAACACTTCCAGCGCCAGCCAAACCATTACCGCGACGAACAGCGGTCCCATTAACCTCACGGTAAACTCGATCGCCGCCAGCGGAGGCTACACCCAGACCAATACTTGCACAGGAGGTACGCTCACTCCGGGACAGAATTGCAAAGTCACGGTGACCTTCACTCCTACCGTGGTTGGATCTATGCCGGGCGTTGTCACGTTCTACGATACCGCTGCGGGCGCGCCGCATATAGCCACGCTGAGCGGAAGCGGCCAGCTTGCGCTTTCTCTATCAGGAAACCTCACCTTCGCCGCTACCAACGTGGGTACGACATCTGTCCCTCAGACCATGACGCTCACCAACAATCAGAGCCAGACCGCTACGTTCACTTGGGCAACCAGCGGCGACTTCTCGGCGGTGGGCAACAACTCGAGTCCGTGTAACGGGACGCTGGCTGCAAAGGCCAAGTGCACCTTCGCGGTGAGTTTCTCGCCGACCACGAACGGAATCATCAAGGGAGCGCTGACCATCACACCGACGCCTTCCGGAAACATTCTTGCGGGAGGGCTGACGGGAACCGGTCAAAACGGCACTACGTCGCCGTTGACCTTTACGCCAGCGAGCTTGAGCTTTGGAAACGTCGGCTTGAACACTTCCAGTTCCAAGACGGTGACCATCAAGAACACGACCGCTTCGGCGATAAGTATCACCAGCGTTACCGGCAGCGGATATTATGTCGTGATGCCGAGCGGCGCGACACCTTGCGGCGGGAACCTGAACGCCGGCAAGTCGTGCACGGTGACCGCCACGTTTACTCCGCTAACGACGGGATCGAGTCTCGGCGGCGTGACCGTGATTGACAATGCGTCCGTCAGCACTCAAGTGCAGAACGCCACGGGAACTGGCGTGCTGGATATTACTCTGAGTCCCACATCGATTAACTTTGGAGCGGTGACGGTTGGACAAACCAGTGCCGTACAAGTCGTCACGGTAATCAACAATCTGACTACCGCGGTTACCATCAACAGCGTGGTCGCGAGCGGTGACTTCATCTCGACCACGGGCGGCGCTATTCCATGCGGAACCAGCGTGCTGGCCAACAGCACTTGTACGCTGGGAGTGCAGTTCAATCCCAGCGTGACCGGGACGATCAACGGCGCTCTGACGGTCAGCTACGCAGCAGGATCGTCACCGCAAGTCGTAAGCTTGTCGGGGACCGGGCACTAACAAGTAGGCGCGAAAATAAGATGGCAACGGCTCGCCACTTCGGTGGCGAGCCGTTTCTTTTTCCAATAACAAATTGTCGCGGCTAATTCTCAGCTTCTCTACTTTGCTTTGCTCAACATCTCCCTGATCACTTTCAATACGGGCCGCTGACTCTTTACCAGGCGCGCTTCCATTTCGGCTACCGTCATCCACTGCGGCGAGCCTTCCCAGGAATTCTTCAGTTCTCCGCTGGCCTGCACTGCGAACACCAAAATGTTGCAGGGCACGTCGGCGTCGCTGTAATACGTTAACTTCAATTCCTTTCCCGTAACGCTCAAGCCGGTTTCTTCCAGGATCTCGCGTTTGAGCGTCTCCTCTGCTGTTTCCCGCCACTTCGAAATTCCTCCGGGCAAGGAAAGCCCGCGGCCATCGTTGCGATGGATCAACAGAATCTTATTGTCTCGCTGAATGATGCCGATCGCGGCGCGAAGTGTGCCAAACAGCGGGAACCAGTGGTAAAGCGTGAAGCAGGTGCGCGAGACCATCCAGAACAGGCGTCGCTTGAGCTGATCGAGTACGGGCGGCAAGTGGCAAGTCTAGCATGTGGCTCGGGAGCTTCAGGAGGAATGGAGCGCGCATTCTGGCCTGTAACAGTCATCACATACCCGCGTGACCTGGAGCCCATACGAGACTCCTCACCGCGAGTATCATTAACCAGATCGGGTCCCGTCCGGACGACCTGAAAAGCTACCGGGACTGCGAAGCTCCATTTGTTCTAAGAAGTAGGAGTCTCCCATGAAGTGGACATTGTGGCTATTAGCCCTGGTGAGCGCGCTATCGACTTCGGCCATTTCCCAAAATCCGGAAAAGTCGCGGATTACCGGACCTATCGACGAAGCGAAAGTCGTTACTCTTCACGGCAACGTTCACCCGCTGGCGCAGGCACGCTTCGATCTGGGCGCAGTCCCCGATTCATTCCCTGCCTCGCGAATGGTGCTGCTGTTGCAGCGTTCGCCGGAGCGCGAAGCAGCCCTGCGGCAATTTCTGCAAGACGCCCACCGGCCGGGATCTCCTGCTTTTCACAAATGGATCAAGCCCGATCAGTTTGGCGAACTGTACGGACTTACCGATTCCGACATCACCACGGCTTCTGGCTGGCTGCAAGAGCATGGATTCGTGGTCGGCCGAATCAATCGAGCCAAAACAGCGATCGAGTTTTCGGGCACTGCCGGTGGAGTGCGCACCGCGTTCCACACACAAATCCACGCTTACCTGCTGAACGGCCAGGAGCATCACGCCAATGATGTTCAACCCGCAGATCCCGGTAGCGCTGGCGCCGGTGATTGCGGGCATCACTCCCATCAACGACTTTCGTCCGAAGTCTTACCTGAGAAATTTCGGCAAGGCGGTCTACGACAGCAGGAGTAAGAAATTTGTTCCGGACTGGACTTTTCCTTCGGGTCAGGACTTGTTGGACTTGGCGCCTGGCGACTTCGCTCTGCAATACGACCTCGGTCCGCTTTATGCAGCGGGTATTACGGGCAGCGGCATTACCATCGGGCTAATTGGCGCATCCAACGTTGATCCCATAGCTGTGGCTAACTATCGCGCGTTCTTTGGGTTGCCGGCGAACCCGCTCAACGTCGTTATTGACGGAACTGACCCGGGAGAAAACGACGCCGTCGGGGAGTCGTATCTGGATGTCGAACTGAGTGGCGCAGTCGCGCCGGGAGCAACCATCAACCTGTACACCGCGGCCGACACCTCGGTGCAATCTGGATTGAATCTGGCCGCGCAGCGAGCCGTGGATGACGATCAAGCCTCGATCCTCAGTACGAGTTACGGTTTGTGTGAACAGTATCTGGGATCGGCGGGAAACCAGTTCTGGTATTCCTTGTGGGAGCAGGCAACGGCGCAAGGGCAGACCTCGTTCGTTTCGGCCGGGGATGGCGGCCCGGCAGGCTGCGACGACTTCAACAACTATCAACCGGCGCAGTACGGGATTGCCATGAACGGGCTCAGCTCCACTCCCTGGAACGTTTCTGTCGGTGGCACCGACTTCTATTACAGCAGCTACAACCAGAGTTCCGCCGCACAGCAAACTCAGCTGGAAACTTACTGGGATACGGTTGCAACTATTTTTCCTACAACGTCTCTTCTACAACCTGTGCCTGAGCAAGTGTGGAACGATTCGTTTGGACTGAATCTTGCCGATGGCGGTATTTACAACTCCGGCTTCCCCGATATCGTTGCCGGCAGTGGCGGACCGAGCAATTGCGCGACCGGGACCCAGGCTTCAGATGGCACTTACAGTTCGTGCACCGCCGGATATCCCAAGCCCTCGTGGCAGACGGGAAAGGGTGTTCCCAACGACGGAGTTCGCGATCTTCCTGATGTATCGCTGTTTGCCGCGGCGGGGGAGAACGACACCGTCTATCCGTTCTGCCCGGGTGAGGGTTACTGCGTTGTTTCCGCCGGGGATCTCACGATTGGAATCGTGGGAGGTACATCAGCCTCGTCTCCGGCGATGGCAGGAATTCTGGCGCTGATCGAACAGAAATATGGGCCGCAGGGACAGGCGAATTACATCCTCTATCCCTTGGCAGCGCAGCACCCGTCCGCATTTCACGACATCACGAATGGGAGCAACATCGTGCCCTGCCAGCCGGACACACCGAATTGCACTCTGAGCACAGCCACAGACAATACAAAGGGCTATTACACGCTCGGGTACTATGCAGGTGCGGGATACGACCTGGCGACTGGGTGGGGCAGTGTGGACGCGAATCAGCTGTTCAGCAACTGGAATTCGCTCGCATTCAAAACGAGCTCTACAACACTCAGCCTCAGCCCAACCAGCTTCGCGCACGGCACTCCGATCACTGTAAACGTCGGTGTAACTGGGAGCGGCGGAACTCCGTCCGGGGGTGTAGCTCTGGCTACAACCGCAACTCCACAGAACAATGAGGGACTGAAGCTTTTAACCCTGCAGAGCGGGGCGGCAAGCGCCAGCGTGAACAGTCTTCCCGGAGGCCAATATAAAGTGAGCGCGCGCTATGGTGGAGACAGTGTTTTCGCTTCCAGCACTTCCAACCCGGTATCGGTGAATGTCACGCCGGAAGCGAGCAAACTGTCGCTGTTTGGAACTTACTACTCGTACAGCAACAACACCTCGGGGACCCTCACAAACGGGGGAAGCTACGCTTTCGGTACTTCGATCGCAGTCGAGGCGCAGGCCGTGGGAGTAAGTGCGCCTGCGGGATCCACTGACGGCATCGCGACGGGCACTGTCACGTTTACCGACACTGCGAGCGCGGGCACGGTGAGTTCTGGTCCAGTAAATGTTGGATCGGGCAGCACGGCCGAGTGGGTGCCGACTGCTTTTAGCGTTGGCAGTCACAGCCTAAGCGCCAGCTATTCAGGAGACGCCAGCTTTAACGCTTCCTCGAGTTCCACGCCTCTGAATTTCACCATCACGAAAGCCAACCCCGGCGGACAACTTTGGCCACCTTCCACTACCGTGGCGCTCGGTCAGAGCGTCGCGTTACAGCTTACCCTTGGCGCCAGCGTGGTTCCTACGCCCACCGGAACGGCCACGTTCTATTCCGGAAATACCGTGCTGGGAACCGCAACTGTGGCCCAGACGAACTTGGACTGGCCCTATCTCGCTTCCATGGCGACTTTGAACGTGACAAATCTGCCGGTGGGAACGGACTCTATCACCGCGAAGTATAGCGGTGATGCTAATTACCAAGCCACGACATCCAATTCTGTGCAGGTCACCGTGACGCAGCAGTCGGCGGGCATTCTTACTGCCAGTGCGAACGCGTCCTCGATGCTTCCGACGCAGGACCTGATTGTCACGGCCAATGTCGCAGGACTGCGGGGACAACCTACTCCGACCGGATACGTCGGCTTATATGCCGAAGGTCCCGGGGGGACCTCGAGTGCTGGCTGTACCTTGGTGAATGGTTCCTGCAGCTTTGATTTTGGTGGCAATTACTGGAGCCCCGGCACGGTCACGGTGAATGTGAGCTACAGCGGAGATACGACGTACGCTGCAAACGGCACTGTAGTTTCCGTAACGATGCTGAATATGTTCACCATGACGGCGGCGAGTTCTGTATCGTTTGCAGCGGGGGCGAGCGCTGGCAACACTTCTGCGCTCACGGTGACGCCGGCTAACGGATTTACCGGGCCAGTCTACTTTGCGTGCACGATCGCATATTATCCGCCAGGAGCGCAGCATCTGCCCACGTGCTTGGTTCCGGCATCGGTGAACGTGACGAGCGCAACGGCGGTAACCTCCGCCATGACGGTCAGTTCGACAGGACCGACGACGGTCTCGCGTGCTGAAGAAATCAGAAGTCCGCGGTCGCTCGCGGCGCAATCTTTTATTTTCTTCGCCGGGATTCTCGTGGTTAGATTGCCGCTAAGAAGGCGCGTTCGCCTCAAAGGAACTGCTCTGTGCTTGCTGATTGTGCTGGTGGGGAGCATGGCCTTGGTGAGCTGTGGCGGCGGTAGTGGGAGCGGTGGAGGCGTCCACACGATTCCCGGCACAACCCCTGGGACCTACAAATTTATGGTCGATGGCGCCTACACCCCCAACGTCAGTCTCACGGGTGAGCCACTTTTTTTCAGTACGCCACAGGTGTTCGTGGTGACCGTGAATATTCACTAAGCAGCGGAGTGGGTTGGCAAAGTGGCGGCAGGGAAACGGTTCCTTCCTGGCTCGCTTCGCCCGCGCACCGGAATGATTTAGGTCTGACTTATCTCAACGCTTGCTAGTTAAGCAGAACTGGCTTGATCCCTACCGGGACTACGCTTCCTGAGATTGTGATCGGGGAGCTGGCCGTGGTCATGTCGCGGTATTGTGTCCATTGCGAGCCCACTGTTTGGTTCGACGTGGTGCAGGCTCCGTTGGCGCAGGTTTGGGAAGCGTCCCACAGAATAAGGTACTGGGTGCCGGAGTTGGAGATGGTGCAGGACCACACCGAGCCGGCGGCGGCGCAGGGAGTTACCAGAGTCGCATCCACCAGCCAGTTGTAAGTCTGCTGATAGGAAGTTTCGGCCTCGGCGGGCTCGACTTGGGAATCAGCGTAGTACCAGGCCATTCCGTTGACACCTAGCGACCAGTTGAGCAAGTAGAAGCGCGGCATGAAGGAAGCCGCCATATCCGGGTCGGTATAGGCGTTGGTGAAGCCGTTCATCGAGTATTGCGCTTCTCCATCCCAGAGCGGTTTCGCCAGCTCTGCGGGTTGCAGGATGCTGTGAATGTTTGCGATATACCACTGCATCGCCGATTCCGGCGTGCAGGGAGTGGGGACCGGGCAATTGTTTCCGGTTTCGTTGCCGGGCTTCATGTGGAAGTTGATGATGTCGACCGCTGTGGCGATCGCATTCGGCGGATTGGGGCAGGGCAACTGATAGGTCTGCGGCGAATTATTGCAATAGAGTTCGTTCTGCCCGTACGTGAGCGCTCCACCCTTGGCGTGCGCCGAGGACATCACGATCTGCGCCGTGGGATCGATTGCGGTCGCGGTGCAGGGAGTTGCGGTGCCGTTGCCGTTTTCGTGGATCACGCCGCGGCCGGTGATGATGCAGTTGGCATCTTCGGTGAGGCGGGCTAGCTGCGCGATGGTGCCCGCCCAGAAGATCTTAGTGTCTGGCTCGTTCCAGATTTCCCAGTACTTGATGTGGGCGTGGCTTGCGGTGTAGCCCGCGCTGTTGACATGGGATGCAATGGCCGTGATCCACGCCTTCCAGATGGCGTTAGTTCCGCTGCCGTCGCTGTTCAGGTCGATGGGCGCATCGCACTCACCATTGCCTCCCCCGGAGCCGGTGGTGTCGGCGCAGGAGGTATCGTTGGGATTGGAGGTCGCCCAGGGCGGAGTGCGCGCGAGCGTGTACAAGCCTTCCATCGTTCCCCGGGAATAGGCTAGGGCAAGATCCGAATCGAGATTGGTGAAATCAAACACTCCTGAAGCTGTGTTGAGATAGGGCCACTGCAACGGGGGCGAATCCCAGAAGCGCTGCATGCCGTAGCTCACCGTTGGCCAGGCGCCGGCGCTGGTGTCGGACTCGGAGAATCCGAAATAAGTGGCGGGCGGATAGTTTCCACCTCCCGTAGAAGCGTTCACGGTTAGCACGAGAGGCTGCGTGGCGGTTTGCTGAGGCGAAGAGGAATCGGTGACCTGCACGGTGAAATTGAATTGCCCGCTCTGCGTGGTTGTTCCGGAGAGCGAGCCGGATGAGTGCACCGTGATTCCGGTGGGCAGCGAGCCGGAGGCTAGAGTCCAGCTATAGGGGGCTTTGCCTCCAGTGGCGTTGAGCGGGCTCGAGTAGGCGGCTCCGGCAGTGGCAGCGGGCACAGATTTCGTGGTGACGCTGAGCGGGCCTGGGTTGGAAGAGCCTGCGGTTACCGTCACGGAGGCAGTTCCGGACTTGGTTGTGTCGGCCAAGCTGGTTGCGGTCACGGTCGCCTTTGTGCTGACGGTGACCGACGGCGCCTGGTAGAGGCCTGTGCTGGAAATCGTGCCCAGCGAGGCTGACCAGTTCACGGCGACGTTCGACGTGTTCGTTACCAGAGCGCTGAATTGCCTGGTTCCGGCTGATACGACGGCGGCCGTTGCAGGCGACACGGTTACCTGTATCGCAGGCGGATTGTTTGACGACTGAGCTGGACTCGACGTAGAGAAGCCGGAACAGGCGGCCAGGAAAAGAAGCGAGGACACTAAAGTAATCAGAGCCGCTAAACGAGGCAAATTGGCTTGATGCGATCGCCAGCTCTTCTGAGCCGGAGGGAGTGCGTCTTGCGACATCCAGCCACCTCTCGAATGGGGTTTCGGGAGGACGCTCAACATTTGAGAGTCCTTAGATTGGACTCTATAGAGGCATGGCCGACGTTAACAGATACCGAAGGGTCGTACACCGGGATGGGCGGTGGTACATGGGCTGGGTTGATGAAAGTAGGGCACTGTGGCAGCCTATGGGAAGAAGCCGCCTCGCTTTGCTCGGCGGGACAGCCGAGGCGGGCTGTCCCTACACGAGTCGAACAATCCCCGCATGAGCATTTTTCTAGTGCAGCAACGCGGGCTTGATTCCTACTGGGACTACGCTACCCGAGATTGTTATCGGCGTGCTCGCCGTGGTCATGTCCTGATACTGCGTCCATTGCGAGGACACGGCCTGGTTCGTGGTGGTGCAGGAGCCATTCGAGCAGGTTTGGGATGTGTCCCAAATGACCAGATACGGCTTGCCGGAGATGGTGAGTCCGCAGGACCAGACCGTTCCGGTCGCGGTGCACGGAGTGCTGAGAGACGCTCCGGAAAGCCAGTTGTAGGTTTGCTGGTAAGAGGTTTGCGCCTCGGCCGGCTCAGCCTGCGAAGAGGCCGAGTACCAGGCCATTCCGGCGACGTTGAGCGACCAGTTGATCAGATAAAAGCGGGGCATGAAAGAGGCCGCCAAATCTGTGTTGGTGAGACAGTCGCCGCTAAATCCGGTGGTCGAGTATTGCGCCTCTCCATCCCATAACGGTTTTGCAAGCTCTGCCGGTTGCAGCATGCCACGAACATTGGCGACGTACATTTGCATCGCCGATTCGGGCGTGCAGGGAGTTGGCGCCGGACAATTGTTACCGCTTTCGTTTCCCGGCTTCATGTGGAAGTTGATGATGTCCACCGCAGTCGCGATCGCGTTTGGGGGATTGGGACACGGCAGTTGATAGGTTGAAGGGGAATCGTTGCAATAGAGTTCGTTCTGCCCGTATTTGAGCGCCGCGCCCTTGGCGTGCGCCGAGGACATGACAATCTGCGCGGTGGCATCGATCGGTGTTGCCGTACACGGAGTTGCGGTTCCGTTGCCGCTCTCGTGGATCACTCCGCGGCCTGTGATGATGCAGTTAGCGTCCTCCGTGAGCCGCGCCAGTTGTGCAATGCTGCCTGCCCAGAAGGCTTTGGTGTCCGGCTCGTTCCAGATCTCCCAATACTTGATGTGGGCGTGAGTCTGCAGGTACGTAGGAGCGTTGACGTGGGTTGCGATCGCCGTAATAAATGCCTTCCATGTGGCATCGGTTCCGCTGCCATCGCTGTTCAGATCGTTGGGCGGATCGCACTCGCCGAGGCCTCCGCCGATGCCGGTCGTGTAGTTGCAGGAGGCATCGGTGGGATCGGCAGTCGCCCAGGGTGGAGTACGCGCAAGCGTGTACATACCTAGCTTGGCGCCCTGCGTGTACGCCAGCGCCAGATCGGAATCGAGGCTGGAGAATTCAAACACTCCGGAAGCCGGGTTGATGGAGGGCCACTGCAGCGGAGGCGAGTCCCAGAAGCGCTGCATTCCATAGCTTACACTCGGCCATCCGCCGCCGTTCGTATCGGACTCGGAAAATCCGAAGTAATTTGGCAGTGGGATGGGTCCGTTTGAGGTGCTGACCGCCACGGTCAGAGTCAACGGCTTGGATGAGCTTTGTTTGGACGACGAAGAATCCGTGACCTCGACAGTGATATTGAATGAGCCGGTCTGCGAGGTAGTGCCGGAAATCGATCCCGCGGATTGCAACGTGATTCCCGTGGGCAGTGGACCAGAAGACAGAGTCCAGATGTACGGGGCTGTGCCTCCGATGGCAGTTAGAGTGTTTGAGTACGAGGTGCCCGCGGTCGCGCTAGATAAAGACGTTGTTGTGATGCTGACCGGAGGCGGCGGAGGCGGCGTTACAGTTACCGACGCGGTTGCCGACTTGGTTGGATCGGCGACGCTTGTCGCCGTGACGGTGGCAGTGGTGTTAGCTGTGACCGTGGGCGCCTGATAAAGGCCTGAGCCGGAGATCGTTCCCGCAGAAGCCCCCCAGGTTACGGACAGGTTTGATGTGTTGGTCACCAACGCAGTGAATTGTGTAGATGCGCCGGATGCTACGGTAACGGCGGTCGGTGTGACGCTGACCGCTACCGCGGCCGCGACTGTAAGAGTTAAAGTCTTGGATGAAGTTTGCTTGGGCGAAGAAGAGTCGGTGACCTGGATTGTGATGTTGAATGAGCCGGTCTGCGAGGTGGTCCCGGAAATCGTTCCCGCCGACTGCACGGCAATTCCGGTGGGCAGTGAGCCAGAGTAGAGTGTCCACGTGTAGGGGGCTTTACCACCTGTTGCAGTTAACGGGTTTGAGTAAGAAGTTCCGGCAGTCGCGCTCGGTAGCGATGTCGTTGTGATGCTAACCGGAGGCGGCGGAGGTGGCGTTATGGTTATTGAGGCCGTAGCTGACTTGGTTGGGTCGGCGACACTGGTTGCCGTTACCGTCGCCGTGGTAGTAACGCTCACTGTCGGCGCCTGATAAAGGCCTGTGCTTGAAACTGTTCCAGCAGAAGCGAACCACGTTACCGCGACGTTTGATGTGTTGGTGACCACAGCAGTGAATTGGGTGGATGCGCCCGAAGCTACTGTGACGGTCGAAGGAGTTACGGTCACCACCACGCTGGGGGCGTTGGTAACCGTAATTGCGAAGGCATGTGCTCCACCGTCCTCGGAGGAATCCGTAACATGTACGCCAAAGCTATATGTCCCGGTTGTGGTGGGCTGGCCGGAAATAGTTCCAGTCTTTGTGTTGAGGGCTAAGCCCGGAGGCAGTTCTCCCCATGAAATCGAGAAGGTATACGGAGCGGATCCGCCACTGACGTTCAAGGTGCTGCTGAAATTCACTCCCACTTCTGCGGGAGGCAGCGTTCCAGAAAGTTCCAGACCTCGGCCGTAGTGGTGTGCGTGAGCCGCAGCATTCTCGCTGGAAGTGCTCGACGTGGAGGCGACGCTGCTCACCGAACAAGCGTTGAGTATGGCAAAGCACAGCAACGAAATTAGTAGAGCGAATACATGAAAAAGCCTGGTTCTATAACACGATTGGCGGTTCCGAGCCGGGGGAAGTGCGTCGGACGACATTTTAAGTACCTCTCGAAGGGGGTTTCGAAAGGACGCTCAATCTTTTGAGAGTCCATGAGAGGAACTCTATTGAGCCTGGCGGACGATTACAGATACCAAAGGGCCGTAAACACAGGTGGGCTACGGTACATGAACCTGAATTGCGTTTCTGAGAAACGCTTTAGGTTCCGGTTGCGTTCATCGCCGAAGCAGTGCGGGCAAGCACTGGCGCGAGGTTGGTTTTCGGGCGAGCGACGGGGCTCGGTTGCTGCGGCGCGCGTCGGCCGCCGCCACCCAATGCGTAGAGCACCACTTCGACTCGGCTGGAGACTCCGAGTTTGTCGAAGATTCGGAATAGATAGTTCTTCACGGTATGTTCCGTCAGCTTCAACCGCTGAGCGATTTCCCGGTTCGTGAGCCCCTCGGCCAGGCAGCCCACCACTTCGAGTTCGCGCGTCGAGAGCAACGCGTCTCCATTCGCGTTGTGCAGCCTAATCGGAGCCGGCTCCGCAATGGCTTCCAGCAGGTAGTGGAGTTCGCCGCTCCCCGCCCACACCTGACCCTGATGCACGCAGAGGATGCACTTGGCGAGCAGTTTCAGCGACTCCGTGCGAAAGAAAACTCCGCGCGCGCCGCAGCGGAAGGCCTCAACCACCGGCCCGCGCTCGGACGAATCGAGCAGAAGAATCACGCGCGTTGGCGCGGCGGCGCGAATCTCCCGGCACAATGCGAATCCACCCGCGGCACTATCGCCCTGCCGCCCGCTGATCAGAGCGACCTGCGGATGCTCCTTCTTCAACAACGCCAGAATCTCGCCCGGCTCCGACGGCGCACCGGCGACATTAAATTGTCCCTCTCGCGCCAATGCATCGACCAACAGTTGCGTGTTCATGGAAGTATTGTCAGTGGCCAGGACGCGAATTCTGTTTTGCGGTGGGAAATTGGTCAATTGAGACATAGTGAAAAGCCCTCGAATCCGGCAAGGGAGTCATTCAGCTCCCAGCGTTCTTGCCATGAAAATGTTTGTGTGAGAGGGTAAAAACCAAGTGCAAAGCGAACCCACAAATCGGGAAGTTTCCCTCCCGAGAAAATCGTGGAAACAGCGTATTCGGCGCCTCTTAATTCGTAAATGGCCCGTTTGTGCTGTTATCAATAAAATTAACTCGAAGTCAACTAACGATAACCATTCAGTGAATGCGGTCCGCGGCGTCACGTTACCTTGGTGTGCAAGATTCTTCACGGAGAAGATTGTCCCATTGACACGTTTTTGCACGTGTAATACGGTAGGGTTCATTCGGCGTGTTAGATACGCGCGCCAAGGTTTTTCCCCCAAAAAATTCCTCGTAATTGTTGCCGCCGAAAAAGTGGCTGCAACCGAACCGTTTTCGTGAGAACAGGTTGGAAATCCATGCGCAGAATTGACGATTCTCCTATGCAAACAAACTCCGGCTCCGCCTCCCGTCGTCGCCTCCCGATCCTTATCACTGTCTCGCTACTGCTGGTATTGTCGGCGGGGTTCCTGATGTTGCGGCCATCCATGGTGGCCCATGGCCAGGGTTCGTCGTGCAGCCCGATGCCGGTGTGTCCCACCGATCCGGGTCCACGGCCGCTGCCCGCTGCGGCTGGCACGTTCTACCCGGCTCTGAACGCCAATCAGAACGCCATCACCACTCGGCTCACGCAGATTTTCACCGAGGTGAACTTCGTGGCAGGCGGACCATTAGTCAAGACGGTCGGTCTGGGCCCACGTTTCAATTCCAATTCGTGCAGCAGCTGCCACGCGTATCCCGCAGTGGGCGGCTCGAGCTCGCCGAGCAATCCGCTGTTCGGCATCTACCAGCTGATGGGCGCCACGAATACGATGCCGTATTTCATCACCACCAATGGGCCAACCATGGTCGCGCGCTTCCCTTATTCCCTAACTGACCTTTCGGTCCCGGATGGCGGCGTGCACCAGATGTTCACGATTTCCAACCGCACAGATGCTCCGGGTTGCACGACGATGGTTCAGCCGAATTTTACGCAGGCCCAGGCGGACAACGACATTATCTTCCGCCAGGTTACGCCTACGTATGGCGTGGGTCTCATGGAGCTGATTCAGGAAAGCGCCATCGTCGCCAACATGAACTCGAACCTGACACTTAAGGCGTCCCTCGGGATCACTGGACATCCGAACTACGCGGACGATGGCACTATCGGACGCTTCGGCTGGAAGGCCCAGCACAAGTCGATGGTTACCTTCTCCGGCGAGGCCTACACGGTGGAAGAGGGCGTGAGCGACGAAGCGTTCCCCAGCGAGAACGACGAATCGATTGCGAGCTGCCTGCCGCCGTTCCCGGTTGCTCCCGGAACCAACAAAACCAAGGGCGTGTCCGGATGACCGCAACGATACTGGTGAAGCTCCCAAGTTGCCGGTGAACTTCCCCGGCGATCTGGAGCGCTTCTCGCTCTTCATGCGCTTCCTGCAGCCGCCGACGCCCGTTGCGCCGACCACTTCCACAGCCAATGGCTTCGCGGTGTTCCAGAGCATCGGCTGCAATATGTGCCACACCGTTTCCTTCACCACGCCTTCCGCTTCCATCGCCGCGCTCAGCAACCAGACTGCGACTATGTATTCCGATCTGCTGGTTCATGACATGGGGCCAGGGGATGCGGATAACGTTGCGCAAGGAAACGCCAGCGGAGATCAATTCCGCACCGCTCCGCTGTGGGGTGTTGGCCAGAGGCAATTCCTCATGCACGACGCCCGCACCAACAACATCGTGACCGCGATTGAAGATCACTACAGCTTGGGGAACGGCATTTATCCCAACTCGGAAGCGAATGCCGTCATCACCAACTTCAACAATCTGCCCTCAACCGTGGGGCCCGATGGTAATACTCAGGCGCAGGATCTGATCAACTTCCTGCGGTCGCTGTAAGGCTTCGGCATAACGAATACTAAGGGGACTGCTATGTCATTGTGGACGAATAAGAATCAAGTGCAGGCTGAACCCAGCCAACACAAGTGGATAAGCCGCGTTCTGCCGGTGGCTCTGCTGCTGCTTCTGTGTGCTGCAGCCGTCAGCTATTTCCCGAAAGGCGCCAAGGGCGGATCGAAATCGGCATTAGCGACGGACCCCGGTCCGCGGCCGCTGCCGGCCAATGCCGGAGGTTTTCTGGGCACGTTGAGCGCCAACGAGGTGCAGATTGAGCCCAGCATCACTGCGGAATTCGACCGCGTCCATGACGTCATTGTGACTTCCCCCACTGATGGCGGACTGGGGCCGCGCTTCAATTCCAGCTCCTGCGCCAGTTGCCACGCTTATCCTGCTGTGGGCGGATCGAGCCCGCCGACGAATCCTCTCTTCAACGTGTACCAGTTCAACGGCGCGAACAACACTATGCCGTCGTTCGAGTCTTCGACTGGTCCCATCCTCGAAGCGCGCTTCATCAACCAGCCGGGCACCACCATTCCGGATGGCAACGTACACCAGTTGTTCACCATAACGGGCCGCAAAGACGCTGCAGAGCTGCTCGATTACGCAGCCTGACTTCACCACCGCTCAGGCGGATGGCAATCTGGTGCTTCGCCAGGTGTCTCCGACCTACGGAGCCGGCCTGATCGAAGTGGTTCGCAACAGCGCCATCATCGCCAACATGAATTCGAACCTTACCGAGAAGGCGTCGTTGGGGATTACCGGACATCCAAATTACAGCGGCAACGATGGCAGCATCATGCGCTTCGGATGGAAGGCGCAGGTTCGCTCCACGCTACTGATGTCGGCCCTGCAAATGAACGTCGAAATGGGCGTCACCAGCGAAACTTATCCCAACGAAATCGACCAGACGCCGGGCTGCGTTCTCAATCCCGTGCCCGAAACCGTCACCAATTTCACGCCGGGAATCCTGACCGAAATGTTCCCCGGCGATTACTCCCGCACGGAGTACTTTATTCAGTGGCTGAACCCGCCGACTCCGGGCAAATCCACTACTTCCACCAAGAACGGCAAGACACAGTTCACCAACGCCGGTTGCGTCTACTGCCACACCACTTCGTTCACCACGCCGGCTACGTCGCGGCCTGCGTTGTCGAACATCACCATCAATCTCTACTCTGATCTGTTGGTGCATCACATGGGACCTGGGCTGGCCGATGGGCTGGCGCAGGGCGGAGCGGGTCCGGATGAATTCCGCACCGCGCCGCTGTGGGGCATTGGGCAGCGCCTCTGGTTCATGCATGATGGCCGCACCGCCAACATCGTGACCGCGATTGAAGACCACTACAGCGTGGGCAACGGTACTTACGTGTCGTCAGAAGCGAACCAGAGCGTTACCAACTTCAACGCCCTGAGTTCGAAGAACCAGCAGGATCTGGTGAACTTCCTGCGCTCGCTGTAGGTATTTGCAGTAGGTATTTAAGGAGTCGAAGCGATGGGCCGCGCCGGTTGAGCCACGATGTAGGCTTAACCGGCGCGGCCTTTTTGTTGTCAGTTGGATACTTTCAAGCAGAGATTGTGATCCAAGCGTTCATGCGAAGTCGGCTATTGCCCGGACACCTGAATAACTGAGCTGCTGCGAGGCTGCCGCACCTTTCGCGGTTTTTCGAAAGGTGCGCACTCCGTTAGCCGGCAGTCAGGGGTCTCTCTTCAGTGGTATGGCGGAACCGAATCCCATCTTCGCGCGCACGCGGATTCTACCCCACAGATTGAAGAGCGTCGTGATGTTCCCATATCCCGCAAGTCCATTTAATCAGCACTCACCCCCGCTCAGTGCTAGTATCGTGGCCGAACCTCTACGCGTTTCCTTCGCCCTGTGGCTTTCTTACCACGTTTGCCCGGGTTATCCCTAAGACCGTCCGTGCCAGTCACTTGCCGCCCGCCAACTATAGCTTTAAGGTGGTTTTCCGAGTTTCCCGCGATTTCCATAGTGTTCCGGTAAAACATGAGTTATGTTCCGACTGGAACATAGTGCACAATGTTCCAACTGGAACATTGTGTACATACAAAGTCCCGGCAGTAACTCATCGTCCCGCGGCGCGACGCCTCGCCTGCTCGGCCTGCGCGGTGCGGCCTTGCTTCTCATACAAGTCGGCCAGACCCAGCCACAGCTTCGAGTCATTCGGCGCGAACTTCACTGCGTCTTCCTGAAAGCTCACGGCGCGGGCCACATCTCCCAGTTGATACCACGCCTTGGCGCGGCCGGTCGCGATCACAGAATTGAAGCGTGCGCCCAGCGCTTCTCCTTCATCGCGAAACGGACTCGACGCCTCAGCCTTGTCGAAGGCTTCGAGAGCCTGCTCTGGCTTTTTTATCTGCAAGAAAGCCTGACCGAGCAGCATCCATGAGTCGTGCGGGCGCGAAGATGATTCCGCCGACCGCTGGAAAACTTCAGTCGCTTCGACGTAACGTTTTTCCGCCATGTAGAACAGTCCCAGCACAAACCAGGCCTGATCGCTCGGTTCGAGGCTAAGGCTGGCGCGGAACTCAGCCTCGGCCTCGTTCGCGTGGCCAGTGTGCTCGAGCAGCAGTCCGCGAATCAGGTGAAGGTGCGGGTTGGCGCCGAAAATCGTTTTCGCCCGGTCGAGATCGGTGAGCGCCTCCGGGTAGCGCCCGAGCGTGTAGAGAATCTCGCCCGAGTTCGCCCAGAAATTGAAAAGCTCGGCTGCACTCCGCGAACTCAAGCGTGAGGACGAAGCCGCAGCTTGCAGTTCTGCGGGAGGGGCGAAGGAAACTTTGTCGCAATCGATCTGCAAGTGATCGACTAGCGAAGCAGTCTGCGCGGTGCGGCGCAGGAAAACAGCCGAGACTTCGTCCATGTAAACGGGTCGCCACGACTGGCTCTGGCAAAACGCGCGAAGCTGCGGGAAGCGCGCAATTCCGTCGTAGCGCGACAGGGAGACCACGATCGTATTAATGTCCCGTGTATCGGCTTCCTGTTGCCACGCCGGCGAGTCCGGCGCTTCTATGCTGCTCAAATCGTAAGCGCGAAAAAATAGCTGCGAACCGAAAGGAAGAGCGCGGCTGTCGATGTAGTCGGGATAGTTGGGAAACAGCCGCCAGGTCACATATCCGCCCAGGCTGTAGCCATTGAAAATATTGGCCGGTAGTTTCTCTCGCTCGATGTACTCGAACGCGCGCTCGGGAAACCACCAGGACAACCCGGCGCCGAATGTCGACAACTGGGTTGACTTCAAGTAATAGAGATTCGTTACCAGATCCCAGCAGCGAACGCCGGCGAGCGCTGTCAGCGCGGTTGTAAGAAGCAAGAGCGCGGCGGGAGCCCAGTTGCGGCTTTGTGCCTGCGGTCGAGCCGCTTTCTTTTTCTTGCGTGGTTTCTCCGGCAGCGCAGCCGCTGTGGTTTTCCAGGCCCCTCGAGCATCGACCCTCCAATGATTACGGCGACGCACGCAAACAATGCTTCGAGCCTCACATGCTGCACGGCGAAATAAACGGAGGCCAGCAGCAGCGCGGCTGCGCCCCACCGCTTGCGCCACAACGCGATGCCAGCGCTTAACAAAGCGATGGCCAGAAGCCACCAGAAGGCGCTTTGCGGATCGCGCAGAGCAATCGCCTGCCGCAAGCTGTTCCACGAAGGATGAACGCCCTCCCACTCGACGATCCACAAATTATGCAGGTGTTGGGCCTGTTGCTGGCGGGCCAGTGCGCGGTAAACGAAAATGCCCCACGGGTTGAACAACGTCACAACAGCAGTGAGAGCCAGCCACGGCCACGCGCGTTGCAAGCGGGCGCGAGCAGCGGCGCGCTTATCAGGAAAAGGCAGTTCGAGGATTTCCACCAAGACATAACAGCCGCACAGCGCGAGCCCAGCAATAAATCCGGGATGAAGATTCACCCACAGGAGCATCAAGATTGGCAGCAGCCGCAGAGTCCAGCGGCTTCGCGTGAGGTTCGCGTGGCCAGCGAGATAGTGCCGCCACAAAATGCTCAGGAACGCGGCAAATAAAATCGTTGTGAACATTTCTGCGCGAGGCTGTGTTCGATTGGCAATCAGAGGAACGGCTATGAGCGCCAGGGCGTCGGTTGCGATATTGTCGCGGCGAAGCAGCAGCGCAGTGGTTGCGGCGCAGGCTGCGGCTCCCATCCAGGAGAGCAGGGAGTATCCGCCGGCGAGATAGGCCAGATAGAAAATTACTCCGGAGAGGGCCGGATAGATCCACGGCGCTCCTTGTGCGGTGTAGGAGAAGACGTCCGTCGAGAAAATTTTGTGATGCTGGAGGATCCAGCGGCCGGTGGCCAACTGCCATCCCAGGTCGAAGTCTTGCAAGGTGTGCAGGCCCGCCAGCAGCGCGTAGATTACGGCAATGGCCGCCAGGAATGGGGCGGCGTAGCGCTGGATTGGGGAGTGATCGGGGCAAGCGTCGGGCTCGGAGCGCATCGCTATGGGCGAATCATAGCATTTGGGATGGTGAGCGGAACTCAGCTCCGCCGGGCTGAAGCCCGGCGGTAATTTGTGTGAACTTTACGCGGCGCTGAAGCGCCGCTCTTCCGCGGTATTACGTTACATTTGTGAGTCTGTCGGCAAGCTGTGAAACCCTGGCTTCGTCGCGTGCGCTCTCCGGCGCCGAGCGCGAGACGCGCTCGGGACAGCCGGCGGGACGCCGGCGCTACGCGGATGCCGGTGCTTCGCTGGCCGGCGCTGTGCGGGCTAGCTGCTGTAGGCTAGTTCTTTGGCGCGTTGCGTTGCCTTCACTACCGCTTTGATCAAGGTCACGCGCAGCTTGCCTTCTTCCAGCTCCATGATTCCGTCGATGGTGCAGCCGGCTGGGGTGGTTACCGCGTCTTTTAAGAGCGCGGGATGATCGCCGGTCTCGAGTACGACTTTGGCTGCGCCCATGGTGGTTTGGGCTGCCAGCAGCGTGGCCACGTCGCGCGGCAGGCCTACTTTCACTCCGGCTTCAGCCAATGACTCCAAGATAATATAGATGAATGCGGGGCCGCTAGCGGAAAGACCTGTTACCGCGTCCATATGTTTCTCGTCTACTACCACCGTTCTTCCCACCACATCGAACAGCAGGCAGGCCAGCGCGATTTCATCCTGCGAGACGTGGCTGCCTTTGCACAGGCCGGTCATGCCGGCTCCGAGAGCACAGGGAGTGTTGGGCATGGCTCGCACCACAGCGATCTTTGCACCGAGGACACTCTCAATCTGACTGGTGGGCACGGAGGCGGCCACTGAGATCACGAGCTGTCCGGGAGACATGTGGGGACGGATTTCTTCCAGGACCTCCTGCACGGTTTGCGGCTTCACGCAGATGAAAATGATGTCCGCGCCCTCCACGGCTTTGGCATTGTCGGTGCCGACCTCGATGCGGAGTTTTTCCGCGAGGCGGAGGGCGCGGTCGGAATGCCGCACCGTGGCGCGCGTGTGTTCTCTGGAGAGCAGGCCTTCGCGCAGTAGCGCCTGCAGGATGATTCCCCCGAGCTTGCCTGCGCCGAGGACAGCTACTTTTTTGTTCGACAAAGTGGTCGCCATCGAGAACCTGCCTTTCGCTGGTGCGTTGAGTCCTTATACCATTTTATTGGGAGACCCAGGATAGAAAGCTTAACCACCAAGATCGCGAAGAACGGCCGCGAAGTGCGCGAAGTGATCAGCGCGGCGGGCGAATTCGCCCGCCACGCTGCCGCCGAGACGGCGGCGCTACGACTAACTCTTTACAGGTCGTTGGCCACCGAGAGGATGAAGGCGCGGTCATCCCACGGTGACTGGCTGATCATGCTTTGTCCGCCGAAAATGACCAGGTCATTGTCGGTGGCGTCGTAAAAGGCTACGTGGAAGTGCCGTTGAGGCGCGGTGCCACTTACCTTTTCCAACGTCCACGCCGGAGTTCCTCCGATTCCGTTGGCGAATGTGAGGATCCAGGTGTCTCCGTAGTAGGCGGTTCCGGTCAGCGAATTATTTCCGCCGTACATAATCATCCGGTTGTTCGCGGAGTCGTACACGGAACTCTGCCCCGTGCGCGCCGCGGGGGCGGTGCCTGTTGGCACTACGTGGGTCCAGGTGGGAGTTCCGCCGCTTCCGTTGGCGTGCGAGAGCGTCCACACATCGGAGAGGCCAGTCGAGCCGGCATCTCCGGCGTAGAGCGTCAGCACGTTGTTGGTGGTGTCATAGATGGCGCTGGCGTTTTCGCGGGCCGTGGGCGCAACTCCCGTTGTCGAAACCTGAGTCCAGGTGGGCGTTCCGGGGCCTCCGTTGGCGTTGCTCAGGACCCACACATCGGACAAGTAGCCTCCGGCGCAATTCGATCCGCCGAAAATGATCAGGTTGTTGGTGGCGGAATCGTAAATCGTGGTGTGATTGAGGCGCGCTGGAGGCAGCGTGCCGGAAGCAGTCATCTGAACCCACGAGGGCGTTCCGCTGGCGGAGTTGGCATTATCGAGCAGCCAATAATCGTTCAAGCAGGCCGTGCTGCTGGTGCCGCCGCCGAAAACGATAAAGTGGTTGCTGGTGCCGTCATACGCTCCACTGTTTCCGTAACGCGCACTCGGAGCGGTTCCGGTAGGAAACACCTGGATCCACTTGAAGGGCGTGGTGGTGACGGTTTGACCGGCGGCAAGGATTCCGGGGCTCGACCAAACATCGTTGAGCGGTCCGGTCGCAGCGTCGCCGCCGAACACTATCATCTGGTCGGTCACGGTATCGTAGCCCGCGCTGGTGTGGTAGCGCGGCGCGGGACCGTCCTGGGTCCATGCGCCGCTTGCCAATCCGTTGGCGTTGGTCAAGATGAAGACGTGATCGTCAGTGAAAGTCTTCGGCAGGGAACTGTCGCCGCCGAAGATCGCCATGTCCCCGGAAACCGGATCGTAGATGGCTTCGTGACTCTCGCGATTGGGAGCGGTATCGGTAAACGTGGCCTGGATCCATGCAGGCGTGCCGCCGATGCTGTTGGCGTTGGTGAGAATCCATCCATCGTTCAAAACTTTTCCGTGATTGTTGCCGCCGCCGAAGATCGTCATGCGGTTGTTCTTGGAATCGTAGATCGCGCTGTGGCCGGTTCGTGCAGCAGGAGCGGTGCCGGTGGGAGAGATCTGCGTCCACGTCGGCGTTCCCGTCACACCGTTGGCGTTGGTGAGGGTCCAGACGTCGCCAAAAACATTGGTGCTGGTGGTGCCGCCGCCGAACACGGTCATCACATTGTTTACGGAGTCATAGATGGCCGTGGCTTGAGAGCGCGCCGGAGGAGCAGTCCCGTTCGGCGTGACCTGGGCCCATGAGGGCGTGGCCGTCGAATCATCGGCGTTGCTCAGAATCCACAGATCGTTGAGGTAGTTGCCGTTGCAGTCGGTGCCGCCGAAGACGATCATCTTGTTGGTGTTCGGATCGTAGACCGCGGCGTGTCCTTCACGCACGCCGGGCAGGGTTCCGGTGGGAGCCATCTTTGCCCAGGTTGGTTTTCCGCCTACGCCATTGAGGTGAGTGATGACCCACAGTTCGTTGATGCATGGTCCGGGAAAGCCTGTGCCGCCGCCAAACGCAATCATGCGATTCGTGGTCTGGTTGTAAACCGCGCTTTGCCCGAAGCGGTTGGTGGGCTGCTTGCCCGACACCGATACTCTGATCCACTGCAGGTTTTCCTGGGTAGCGGAGGATGAAGGGATCACGTTCTGCGCGGCCCAAACATCGTTGAAGTCGATGTTGGTGGGCGCGTGCTGGCCGGCGAACGAGAACAAAGTGTTGGTCACGGGATCGTAAACCCCGGACGCCTGGCTGCGGGTTCCGGGACCGTAGCGATTCCATTTTTGCGCCGACAGCGGCAGGGTCATGGTGGTGATCAACAGGCAGGAAATTACGCCGAGGCGAACGAGCAAACCGAGAGTAGGACGGTTCATCTGTGACCGCTCCAGACTTGGATTAGGAGACAGCAATGCTCCTGAAATTTTGGGAGTGCGCAAGACCGCGGGGGAAAAAGCAGGCGGAACGCAACACTGCGTTTCTGCAGAGTAAGACGGATGGGGGAGCGCGTCAAGATGACAGAATTTGCATACTATTTCAGCCGGTTCATAGCGGAGGCGCCCCCTCTCCGCGCAGTCGTAACGCTTGGTGGATTTTCGGGACAGGGTTCGTATCAGGGCATGGCTTCAGCCATGCCGGGGGCGCCAAAACGGAATGGGCTTCAGCCCGGGCAGCGCCTGAAGGCGTGTTCCAAAGGCCACACGCGCGTGCGGCACGGCTGAAGCCGTGCCCTGATACGGACCTCTCTTCGTTAAGGTAATGCGGTGTTAAGGTAATGCGGTGTTAAGGTAATGCGGTTAAGGCAACCCGCCGCTTTCCAGCAGGATCGGTTTGGCGGAGAGTGAGATGGTTGCGCCTGGAACGTCGGTCTCGTGGCCTGACAAGTCGCGATAGAGCTTGTATTGGGATGGAATGTCGAACGTGGAGCACGTTGGGGTACCGGCTTTGTAGCAACTCGATGCCCGTGTTGCTGTCCCAAACGGCTAATGCCTGGTAGCTTCCGCGCGTGTACGCGCAGGTGTAGATGGTTCCATTGACCGAACATGCTCCGCTCTGGGTGGCGCCGGTTATCCACTTGTAGACTTCGCCATAAGCTATTGCCGCAGGAGTTGTGTCTGTGACACTCCAGAGCGCGATGTCATTCGACGTAGTATCCCACGCGTACCAGTAGACGCGTTGGATGCTGGTGGAGTTTTGCACCAAGTAATAACGTGCCAGGAAGGCAGCTTGCAAGTCGGGGTCGGTGAAGCCTTCTTCAGACGCGTCGCCCCAGCCTCCTTCGGTGCAGAACAAGGGCTTGCCTTGCACTCCTGGGACTCCGGCTACATTGTTGTCCACGATGGGTGCGTTTTCGGGGATGGGGTAGTCGCCAATCGTCTTCGTGCTCACGTAGCAGTGGAAGCCGATGATGTCGACGAAGCTTCCAGGCCCCATGCCGCCAGCTTGCGACTGATTTAGAAATATGTCCATGTTCTTGGCTGCGGCATCCAGTTGGCTCGAGGATGTGCCGGATCCCACCGATGAGGGAGTTATGATCTGCGCGCTGGGATCGAGTCCGGTTCCGCCTTTAAAAGTGCTGTTGGGATTGCACCCACTTGCGGGCGCGCCCTTGATTACGCAGTACGCGTCTTGCGTCAGGCGCACCAGTTGCTGTGGGGTGCCCGTCCAGAAGTTGCTGATGTTCCACTCGTTCCAGATCTCGTAGTACTTGACCTTTCCTTTGTATCGGCTCACGACTGATGTCACCCAGCCGATCCAGATATCGTCTGTGCCCGTACCGTCGGGATTCAGGTCGTAAGGGGGATCGCATTGTCCGTCGTCGCTGGAGGTGTAGGCGTAGGAGCAACTGCTGTCAGAAGGTTTCGACGAGGCCCAGTTGGGCGTTCGGCCGAGGTTGTAGAGAACGTCGACATTGTTCTGTTGGGCTTCCGTGAGCCACGAATCCATGTGGCTGAAATCGCAGACGCCGGCTGAGGTGTTCATCTCCGCCCAGCCGGTGCCCGAATCCCACAACCGGAGGCCGCCAAACTGTACGCTGGGCACAACAGAATCTGGCCAGGGTGTGCCGGGGGCGAGGGAGTGGATGTGCATTCCGAAGAAAGTGTTTGGCTGCGCGCCGCCGGCAGGGTTGCCGCTGAATGGCGTGGTGCTGCACACATTGTCGGTATTGATGGGCGGGGGCTCCGAATGTGAAGAGCCGCCGCCGCAGGCCACAAGTCCGGCCACCGCAGTCAGCGAGAGCAGCAGCGCCAGCCGCTTCAGCAGATGAATGTCGTGAAAATGGGGAAAGAGACTTTCTGACATCCTTAATCTGTTCTCCATGGAGTTCTGGTGACGGGGCGCTTACTTAATCTAACCCGGAATACGCCCGTAGTTGCAAGATTTCAGATTCCAGTTGCCCAAACGGATTGTGGACGAACCATAAAGGACACGAACGCATACCTAAAAAAGACCCGGAAAACCTGCAGGGAAGCGACGGAGACGTTCTTCTCTATCCGATAGACTCCGTGCAAAATACTTCATCTTGACAGCGCGGGACGGAGGCCCGAAACTGAGGTTTCTCGCGTTGGCATTTGTTCCCTCCCCGCCTCCCGAGCATACGTCCAAATGATTGTTGTGAGGTTCCAGGATAGCTAGCAGTGTTGTTTGCTATCGAGAACATTAGCAGTGGGGCATCAGCGTCAATTCAAGGTCACATCAACATCGGTCAACTACCGTCAGTTCAAAATTAGGAGAGAATCTGTGAATACCTCCCAGCAGCAAGCAGAAAACTTTCGGGGCGCAGAAACATTCTCGCGCCGCTTCGCCAAAGTCTTAACCTTAACCTTCGCTGTGATGATGGTAGTGACCCTGGGTGCTTCGGTTGTGCTGGCTCAAGCTGTGCCGGTCGTTTATGGGCCGTTGTCACCGGGGCAGAAAGCGCCCGGTGCGGGCACATTCACGCTGACCGTGTATGGCACGGGCTTTGCCACGAACGCGGTGGTGAACTGGAACGGCAAGGCGCTTACGACAACTTTTGTGACGGCCGAAAAGCTCACCGCTTCAGTTCCAAACACGGATGTTGCCAAGGCCGGAACTGCGCAGGTGACAGTTTCGAACGGTGGCGTCATCTCCAACGCCGAATACTTTCAAATCGTAAAGAACGGCTACACCGTAGCCTGGAACAAAGCGGACTATGCCACGGATATGACGCCAAATGATGTGACCACGGCGGAGTTCACCAGCTCCGGCCATATGGACCTGGCGACCGCCACCGGCAACAACACCATTTCGGTCCTATTGGGCAATGGCACGGGAAGCTTCCCGACGCACGTGCAGTATCCAGTGCCGGGCAACCCGTACGCGATTATCCATGGCGATTTCAACGGGGACGGCAAGCAGGATTTGGCCACCGCGGATCAATATTCGAGCCAGGTGTCGGTGCTGCTGGGCAACGGCGATGGCACCTTCCAGGGTCACGTGGAATATGCGGGGGCAAGCGGCGGCGCGCCGGTGGCGCTGGCGACTGCTGACCTGAACGGAGACGGTCATCTCGACCTAGTCGTGGTCAACTACAAGACCAACAATGTGTCCGTCCTGCTGGGCAACGGCGATGGCACCTTCAAGGGACACAAGGAATACGCCACTGGAAACGGACCGATGGGCGTCGCTATCGGCGACCTGAACGGAGATGGCAAGCTTGACCTGGTCGTCGCCAACAGCACGGACAATACTGTATCCGTCCTGCTGGGCAATGGCGACGGCACTTTCCAAACGGCCGTTCCTTATACGACCGCAAACACACCCACCTGCGTGGCGGTGGGAAATTTCACCAGCTCCGACACGCTGGATGTCGCCGTAGCCACGTCAGGCAAGCTGGTTTCAGTGCTGCTGGGAAATGGAAATGGCACCTTGCAGAACCACAAGGATTACTCGATTGGCGCGGGTGCGGTGGCCATCGCGGTCGCGGACACGAGCGCGGCCGGGAAGCTTTCCATAATCACGGCCAATGAAACCGACAATACGACTTCAGTGCTGGTGGGTAACGGCGACGGTACGTTCAAGGGAGAATCTATTTTCCCAACGCTTGGTTCGCCCGTCGGATTGGCGATCGCCGATTTCAACGAGAATGGCAAGCTGGATATCGCAGCCGCCGACAATACCGGCAATGTGGTTTCAGTTCAGTTGGACACTCTGCTCGTCCTGTCTCCAACTCTTAACTCTTTTGGCACCCAGACGTCTGGCTTCTCCAGCGCAGCCAAGACGATAACCCTGCATAACAACGGGACGACAGCCTACACGATGGGAACGATTACCACCGTGGGAACCGACCCAACCGACTTTGTGATTTCCAGCGCTACCACATGTCCCGCCGCCGGCGGTACGGTTGCCGCGGGTGCATCCTGCACCTTCTCGAACGTGTTCACTCCAACGGCGTCGGAGAACGCGAACGCGCAAGTGCTGATGACCTCGAGCAACGGTACTGCGATCGCGTATCAGGAGATTGGCACGGGTAACATTCCCATCATGCTGAGCCCGCGCACCCAGACGTTCCCCACCACGCTGCTCGGTACCAAGAGCGCGGGGAAGACGAACACGTTCACCAACGAAAGTGGCGTGGACATCTACTTCAGCAAGATCGATCTGGAAGGTCTCAATCAGAACGATTTCAGCTTCACGAGCACTTGTGCAGGCGGAAGCCTGAACTACGGCGTGCCCTTGACACCAGGGGCGAGTTGCGTCTCAACCGTCTACTTCAGTCCAACCATGAATCCGGCGGGAAATGAAACTGTGACGATGGTTTACTACGGCAACTTTACGCTGGTGAAGCAGGGCTTGCTGATCAACGGAGAAGGAACCGCCGTGGCCGTTACTCCCAAGACGTTGACCTTCCCGACGTGCAAGGTTGGTAGCACCTGCACGGGTGTGGTTACTTTCCAGAACGCTGGCAACACCGCAATGCAAATCACCAGCGCCAACTTCGTCAATGGCACTGCCAACGTATTCAGCATCCAGAGCAACACGTGCGGCTTCGTGGCGGGCAGCGGCGGCAGCGTTCCGGCCAACTCGACCTGCACATTCACACTGGCCTTTACCCCGACCGTGACGGGAACTCAGACTGCGAGCTTCCAGATCGGCGATTCCGATTGGACTGGGCCGCAGAAGGTTGCGCTCTCGGGTACAGGGGATTAAGGGCGGTTTTCGAGGAATAAGCCAGCGCGGCCCTTAAAACCGCGCTGGTTTTTTGCTCGGTTTTCGGGTCAGCGATTTCAACTTGTCGATGGATCTGTTTCGAACTGAACTTATAGTGCACGTTGTACTCACTGATTCGCTAGCGGGTTCTGTCAGCAGTAGAAGCAGGGGGCTTCATGAAATCTTCATGGGTTAAGTTGCCTGGGATGGTTCGCAGGCGGGGCGCAGTTGTGTCTGGTAGCGGCCGCATTGCGACGATCGCACTATTATTTGCTGTATTGGGCGTGCCAGCAGTTCGGGTCGATTCCGGAACCACCTTGCTCGCGGCGCCCGCTGGCGCTGCTCCCGCAACTAAGCCGGCTGCGGCGGATCGAAATCTGGATCAGAGCAGGATTCTTGAAACCTACGGCCAGCTTCCCCTCAGCTTCGAACCGAACGCGGGTCAAACCGATGCGCGAGTGAAATTCCTTTCCCGTGGTCCGGGCTATACGGTGTTTCTTACTAGCGATGAAGCAGTGCTGGCATTATCCGCGGGTGGAAGTAAGGGAAAACAAAGTTCATCCACCGCTCTTCCGATGGCCGGTTTCCGCGATCTTTCCAGCCCTCGCGAGGAACCGGCACACACCAGCGCCGTGCTGCGCATGCATTTGATCGGCGCAAATAAGAATGCTCAGGTTGCGGGTGCCGATCAACTGCCGGGCACCACGAACTATTTCTTTGGAAAAGATCCGCGCAATTGGCGGACGAATGTAGTGAACTACCGCAAGGTCAGTTATCGCGAAGTGTATCCGGGAATTGATCTGGTCTATTACGGCAATCAGCGCCAACTGGAATACGATTTTGTAGTCGCCCCAGGCGGCGACCCTGGGGCAATCGACGTTAGTTTAGCGGGCGCGCGCAAGGTGCGTCTCGATGATCAAACCGGCGATTTGGTTCTCAGTACAAAAGGCGGGGACGTCAGGTTCCACAAGCCTGTGGCATATCAGTCGGAAGCCGAGCAGCGCGACTACATCGAATCAAGCTTCGCGCTCGATGCAAAAAACCACGTCACCTTCCAGCTCGGATCCTATGACCACAGCAAAGCGCTGGTGATCGATCCTACGCTGGGCTATTCGACCTATCTTGGCGGAACAGGCAACGACTACGCAACCTCGATTGCCGTGGATTCGACCGGCAGCGCTTACGTCACGGGATATACGGCTTCAGCGAATTTTCCGACGACGACAGGGTCGTTTCAAACCACGTGCGGCGGTGGAACCTCTTGCAGTTCGACCCACATTAACGCATTCGTGACAAAACTGAATTCTAGTGGGACCGCGCTCGTCTATTCCACTTACCTCGGCGGCAGCACCAAGGACTACGGCTATGGCATCGCTGTGGATGGCAGCGGGGATGCGTTCATCGTAGGCACTACGTATTCGTTAGACTTTCCAGTGACGGCTGGCGTCTACCAGCCGGCTTGTGGTGGTGGCAGTTGTGTGAATGGCGATGTGTTCATCACGGAAATAAACCCGACCGGCTCCGGGCTGGTGTATTCCACCTATCTTGGAGGAAAGACTACCAACCAGGGGAACGCTATCGCGCTGGATAGCTCGGGCAACGCCTATGTAACGGGATATACAAAATCTGGCAACTTCCCAGTTACAGCGGGAGTCTTTCAACCGACCTGCTCTTCCTGCAAGAGCGCTTACGTTGACGCCTTTATTACAAAAATAAATTCGAGCGGCACGGCCTTGGTTTATTCCACGTTCCTGGGCGGCAGCAACGCCGATGACGCCTATGCTATCGCGGTCGATTCCTTCGATAATGCGTACGTAACGGGGTACACGTATTCCACGAACTTTCCGACTACGCCTGGCGCCTTCCAGACCACATTGGGAGCTGCAACCGGTGTCTTTGTAACGAAGATCAATTCGACAGCATCCGCCAAGGTATATTCCACTTATCTGAACGGAACGGGCACTGGCACCAGCGCCTGTGCGGCCTGCGGCTCTGCAATTGCCGTGGACGCGGAAGGAGACTCCTACGTCGCGGGTTTGACATGGGAAACTAACTTCCCGACCACGCCAGGAGCTTACCAGGTCACTTATGGCGGTGGATTTCACGACGCGTTTGTAACTAAGTTTAACTCCACGGGAACGGGGCTGATTTACTCGACCTACATTGGCGGAAGCAACGATGATGGCGCTACCTCCATCCAAGTGGACAGCAGCGGCACAGCCTATGTCAAAGGCAACACCTTCTCCAGCAACTTCCCGGCTACTCCCGGAGCTTTCTCCACCACCTTCACCGCGGGCTTGGATTCCGAAGCGTTTGTGCTTTTGTTGAATCCATCTGGGTCTGCGTTGGACTACTCAACCTTTCTGGGCGGCGTTGCTGGCAGCGAGTATGGCTTAGCCACTACTATGATCGCGTTGGACAATCAGGTCCCGCCTAATATTTATGTGACGGGCTATACCAACTCAACCACGTTTCCCACGACCACCGGAGCGTTTCAGACCAAGCGGGCGGCTGCCTATGACGGTTATGTAACCAAGTTCGCTCCCAGTCCGAACGTAGGCTTGTCGCCCGGCCTTAACTTCGGCAACCAGAACGACGGGACTACAAGCGCACCCTTGACGATCACGGTGACCAACAGCGGAAATTCGACCCTGACGGTTTCTGGGGTCAACATTTCTGGAACTAACGCCGCAGATTTCAAGCAGACCAATACCTGCACAACTAGCGGTGTCGCGCCGCAAGCCACCTGCGCGATTAACGTGACGTTCACGCCGTCGATCAGTGGCACGGAGAGCGCAACGATCAGCATCACGGACAATGCGCCCGACAGCCCGGAATCGACGACGCTTACTGGCGTTGGCGAGGGAACGGGACCGGCGGTAACTCTTTCGCCCACCAGCCTTACCTTTGCGACTCAAGTAGTGGGTACCTCCAGCGCGCCACAAAATGTAACCCTTACGAATACGGGTTTCGTCGCACTCACGATCACCAGCATCGCGACGACCGGCGATTTCTCGCAGACGAATAACTGCGGTACGACTGTGGCTGTCAATGCGAGTTGCACCATCAGCGTGACGTTCACCCCAACTACGATTAACACTCGTACTGGTACGATTTCGATCACAGACAACGCCCCCGCCAGCCCACAGACGGTGACGCTTACTGGGACCGGGACCTACGTAAGTTGGACCCCTGCAAGCTTGACGTTTGGTCCGCAGACGGTGGGCACGTCGAGTGCGCCACAGACGATCACGTTCACCAATAACGGCCCTTCGAAACTCACGATCAAGAGCATCGTTCCTACGGGAACGGACAACAAGGATTTCACTGAGACCAACAATTGCGGCACGAGCCTGCCTGCGAAAACCAGTTGCTCGATTAATGTGACGTTCACGCCGACGGCTACGGGACTGCGCACGGCCGATATAACGATTTCAGATTATCTGGGAAGCAACACTACGCAAAACATTCCGGTGAGTGGAACCGGCCAGTGAGGGCATTAGTGATTTAAGCGTGCGTGAGGGAGACTAGCGCGGATATGCAGAGTCGCACTTATGCAGTTGAGTTTCAGATACTTGGAAAGCGCAGTCTCAGCCTTCTTTCGGTGGGGCTGGTATTTCTGCTGTCAACCGTTGCCGCAACGGCGCAGCAGGTCACGCTTTCTACGACAAGCATGAAGTTCGGCAATCAGGCGGTTGGCACAACCAGTGCCGTCAAGAAAGCCACCCTCACCAATACAGGCACCGCTACGCTAGACATCACGAGCATCGCCATTACCGGGCCATTCGCTCAAACCAACAATTGCGGTAGCACCGTTTTGGCGGGCAAGAAGTGCACGATCTCGGTAACCTTCAGCCCTACTTCAACCGGAACGTTTACCGGAACTGTCACGATCACAGACAATGCGACGAATAGTCCGCAAACTATATCGTTGAGCGGAAACGGCGTCACCGGCGTCTCGGTCACACCCACCAAGTTGACGTTTCCGACGACGAACATTGGGAGCACCAGTGCTCCCATGACAGCAACCCTGGCGAACAACAATCTCACAACGCTCACGATCAACAGCATTACGGTGAGCGGCCCGTTTGCCCAGACCAATACCTGTGGCAGCTCGTTGGCTTCCGCCACTAAGTGCACTATTAGTGTCACCTACACTCCCACGGCTACTGGAACCCAGACCGGCACCGTCACGATCAACGATAGCGCCTCGAACAGCCCGCAGACCATCAGCCTTACAGGTACTGGAGAGGGCGGTCCCACACTGACCTCGATTAGTATTTCGCCGGGCTCTGCTTTGCTTTCCGCCGGAAACACGCTGCAACTGACGGCAACGGGACACTACAGCGACGGTTCCACTCAAACTCTCACTTCGAGTGCGACTTGGACAACTTCTAATTCCAGCGCCGCGACTGTAGCTGCCGGGTTGGTTACTGCAGTAGCTAATGGGAGCGCTTCCATTACGGCCACTTACACTGGCGTCTCGAGCCCGGTAGCTCCCATGAACATCGGTGCGGGCGCCGATTACTTCGTAGCCACCGACGGCAACGATTCGTGGTCAGGCACTTTGGCTGCTCCGAATTCCAAGAGCACCGACGGTCCCTTCGCGACCATCGGAAAGGCGCAGATTGCAGTCCAGACGCTTCTTGTGAATGCCAACGGCCGCACCACGCCTATCACCGTCCAGATCAGGGGAGGGAACTACTATCAGCAGGCTTTGAGCTTTGGCACGGCGGATTCAGGCACGTCCACGCTCGAAGTGCTGTGGGAGAACTATCCCAATGAGACGCCAGTTATAAGTGGCGGAATGGTCGTCACCGGATGGATTAACACTACTGGCAACACTTATCAAGTGACCCTGCCAACTAGTGCGGTTTACTTTGAGAATCTCTTTTACAACGGTGGGCGCCGGTTGCGGCCGCGGGTCGGTGGATCGCTGGGGACTTATCTTCGGAACGTCGGTCCGATCTACCTGGCCGGCTCGCCTCCGCCGGCGAATCCTCCGAACGCGAACTGCGCCGTTTACGTGACCGGAAGCGGTTGGGAGTGCTTCGATCGCTTTACCTATCACGCCGGCGACGTCAGCTCAACTTGGACCAACCTGAATGCGCCATATCCCACAGGCGATATCGAGCTGCTCGATTTCGAATTGTGGAGTACACCCAAGATGCGTATTCAGTCCATCGACAGTGTGAACCACATCGTTTACCTGACGGGAGCCACGCATCAGCAGGCAGGAGTCCATGGCTTCATTCCCAATCACCGCTACATAGTTGAGAACGTAAAGGACCTGCTAACCCAGCCGGGGCAGTGGTTCCTCGATCGATCCGTAACGCCCTGGAGTGTGACCTATCTCGCGAATACCGGAGAATATCCGCCGACCGATACGATCGTCATTCCGCAGTCGACTCAAGTATTGACTGCGACCTACTTGCAATACGTTACGTTCCAGGGATTGCAGTTCGAGCACGACAACTTCACTTCGCCTTCCGGTGGATACGTTTCGACGCAGCAGGAACCGCCGATGACGGCAGCTGTCGGTTGCTATAACTGCCAGCACGTTACATTTAACAGCGACATCATTTCCGAAACCGCGGGCGCGGGGATCGAGTTCACGACCACCGACAACTCGTCGACCACGGCTTACAACACCTTCGAGAATGGCGCCCTTTACGACGTCGGGGGACTCGGCATCCGCATCGGCCTGCTGCCGGCCTCAGCGAATACTGACGCAAACGTGCCGCAGTTTACGACGGTTGAAAATACTTTGATCGAAGGCTTTAGCCGCGTAATTCCCAGCAGCCCCGCCATTGTGCAGGGTGCGGGCCACGATAACACCTACACTCACAACGACATTTACGACGGATACCACAGCGGCATCGAGGTATGCCTCGCACCTACATGCTCCCCTGGTTCCAAGAACTCTAGCGGCTCGTTCAACAACGTGGCCTCCTACAATCATGTGTTCGACCTGTATGAAGGGGTGACAGATGACGGGGGAGCAATCTACTTCGCCACGGGAGGGACCGCCTTTATAGCGGCCGGGAACCAGATCGTGAATAACAAAATTCACGACACAAGCGACGCCTCGATCATTGACAGTGACGGGTATGGAGGCTATGGCATCAATCTCGATGGATATACCGGCTCGGTCACCGTGGAAAACAACCTCGTCTATCGAGTGTCGGCGATGGGGATCAACATCACGCACGGTCCGCAACTCGCCAGCAAAGCGAATACGGTCGTCAATAACATTTTTGCCTATGCGCGCCAGGGAATGATCGCCAACGGCAATCCTTACGCGACGAACAGTTGTCCTTCAGGCGGCCCGAACCTTATTTTTAACAGCTCGAGCAACTTGTTCTACTTTGACCTCACTTCTACCAGCAAGTTCTACGTGCAGGAAGGGTGCACCTATGCCTGTGGCTCTCCGATTACCAGCCTGCACAACTGGCAGAGTAATCTGTACTGGCGGACGGATGGCGCCTTTAACACTGATCCTGACGCCTTTCATAATCAGCCTAACGCCAGCTCTCCGAACATCTGCGCCTCGTCATCCTCTGGCTGGACATTCCACACCTTTTCCGGCTGGCAAGGACTAGGTGAGGACCTCAGTGGAGTGGCTAACGTGAATCCCGGATTCAAGAATCCCGTCTATCCGACCGACGATTACTCGCTGCCAAACGGCTCGCCAGGGGTTGGATTCGTAGTATTCGATCCGAACGAGGCGGGAAGAAATAATCCGATTATCAAGTCAACTGATCCGATTGACATACCCGCAACCATGGTTACCACATTCTACAACCCAGCGTCAGCCTACTAACTTAGTCATAAATGAAGGAGTGCGCCCGCAGGGAAAGGCCTTCCTGCGGGCGATTTAGTCTTCTGGCTGGAAGTAGGCGCGCGGGATCCCACTGCCCTCAAACTGCTACGTGTTGGCAGCCCACGCCCTAAGTTGGCGGGAAGCAACTTAGTGCCCTGACTGGCCGGTGCCGCTGAGCGCCACCGTCTGAGGACTGCCACCACCGCCGTCGGACACCGAAACGCTCGCCGTACGCACCCCACTCGCCGTTGGCTTGAAGGTGATGGTGATGGTGCAGCTGGCTCCGGGCCCGACGCTCGGCTGACAGGTGTTGGTTTCGCTGAAGTCGGAGCTGTCCGTTCCCGTAATCTTTAGACTCTGAATCGTGAGCGTGAATTTAGCGGTATTGGTGAAGGTGGCAACTTGTGGTGCGCTTTTTTGGCCCACCGTGACAGTTCCGAAGTTCATACTTGAAGGCGTTAGGATGACATAGGTCCCAGTCCCAGTGAGGGCTGCAGTTTGCGGACTGCCGGTAGCATTGTCTGTGACCGTGACGGAGCCCGTGATCGTGTGTATTTTTGTGGGCGTGAACGTGACTGTAATTGTGCAACTCGCTCCAGCCGCGACGCTTGAACCGCAGTTATTAGTCTGCGAAAAGTTGGCGCTGACGGAAATCTTTGTGATTGTAAGCGTAGCATTGCCGATGTTAGTAAGTGTGATGCTTTGCGGCGTGCTGCTGGTGCCGACTAACTGAGTGGCGAAGCTCAGGCTGCTGGGAGAAAAAGACACCGCAGGTCCGTTGCCAAGACCGACACCGGTCAAACTGCCCGACTGAGGACTGCCGGGAGCATTGTCTGTGACCGATACGTTGGCGGTTTCAGTTCCGGCGATTGAAGGAGTGAATGTGACGGTGATCGGGCACGTGGCTTGCGGGGCGAGAGTAGTGCAGGTATTGGTCTGGGCAAAGTCGGCGCTATTTGGACCTATGATGTTTACAACGTTAACCGTAAGATTCGTATTGCCAGTGTTGGTCAGCGTCATGGTCTGAGGAGCGCTGGTGGTGCCGTCGGCTACGTTTCCAAAGTTAAGCGCTGGGCCGAGGCCGACGTTGGGACTGGGAGAAAGCTTGCTCACAAACGCATCGTTTTGTCCCGCATTGCTGGTCTGCAGCGATCCCGCAATAACAGGATAATTCGTAGAGTTGGTATACCCAGTGACGTAAACGTTGGGCGGATTCTGATTATCCAGTGCGAGCACCGCAGTCGCTCCCCCGTACTCGGTGCCGGTGCCGCCCAGATACGTGGAATACAGCAACTGCGAACCCGTGGGATCTATTTCAGATACGAAAGCGTCGAATGCGCCTCCAAACACCGTCTGAAAGGCTCCCGGAGTAACCGGAAAAACAGCAGACTTGGTATTTCCTTTGAGCCAGATATTTCCAGACTGGTCGATTCCTATGCCGGTAGATCCAGTGTCTCCGTTTCCGCCGAGATACGTTGAGAACATCAGACCGGTACCCGACGGATTCAGTTTCGTGAGAAATGCGTCGTGGCCATTCGTGGGACCCATGAAAGTCGTTTGATATGCGCCTGGCGTGATCGGAAAATTGGACTCTGCAGTCAGTCCGCACACATACGCACTCCCGCTGCTATCGACGGCGATGGCCGTGCCGCAAGCTTCGCACGGAGTCGTGACCGAAGTGGTTCCTCCCAAATAGGTTGAGTAGATCAACCCGGTACCGGTGGTATTCAGCTTGGTGATCCAAGCGGCTCGATTCGCACCCAAAGATGTCTGAAAGGCGCCAGGAGTTGTCGGGAAATTAAATGATTGCGTATATCCGGTAAGGTAGGCGTTGTTCGATGAGTCCAAAGCGATTCCATATCCCACATCCCCGTTCGTTCCGCCCAGGTAGGTTGAGTAGACCAATGCTGAACCTCTGTTGTTCAACTTGGTCACAAAGGCCACCGACTGAGAGCATTTGCAGGTGGTTTGAAATGCTCCCGAAGTAGTTGGGAAGGTGATGGATTGAGTCCAGCCCGTTATGTACGCATCGCCCAACGTGTCCAGGACAATTGCATTGCCCTGGTTCTTGCCCGTTCCACCCAAGTAGGTGGAATACATCAAGTGTGACCCTGTGGAGTCCAGTTCCGTTACAAAAACATCGCCGCTGGCGCAATTGTCAGGGCTGCACTTAGTCTGAAAAGCTCCAGCTGTAGTGGGAAAGTCGGTCGAAAAAGTCTGGCCTACGATGAAGGCATTTCCGGATGCGTCTAGAGTGATGCCGTTACCATAGTCGTTGGCCGAACCACCGAGATAAGTGGAATACACCAGGAACGATCCCGTGGGGTCGAGTTTGCTCACGAAGGCATCCACCGTAGTTCCGCTGCAACCGCCGCCGCATGTGGTTTGAAAAGCTCCGGCCGTGACGGGGAAATTAGTCGAGTTAGTATAACCAGTTACATAAGCGCTTCCGCTGCTGTCGACCGTAATGGCCGTTCCGTAGTCGTTGCTGCTGCCTCCAAGATAAGTCGAGTAGCTCAGCGTGGGATCGATCACCAAAGCGTTGCGGCGATCGTACTTGCCCAGAACGAAGCTGACGCGATTATTGGCATCGAGGGCGTAATCGGCGGCAACAAGATGTTTGCTGTCGGCATCGTTCTGATAGGCAACCGGCTTGTGAAACCGGATTTCTTCATCCCCTACGCGCAAAACTAGATCGCCGGTTGGTTTGTCTACATGCAGGTTGCGGGCGCCGCTGAATTTCAGGTTAATCTGGTGTGCATCCGCCCCGGGAGAGACTACAAAGTCGTATTCCAATTGGCCCTGATTGCCGTAATAAACCAGGTCGATTCCGTTCAGGATTTCGCTGTACTGGACTTTGGCGAAAGTCGCAAGATTGGTAGTCCACTTCGAGGGATCGTTGCCGCGAAAGTAATTCGTCCGTCCGGGAAGCTGATCTAGCCCTGTCACCGCTGCGGTGCGATCCGCGTTAAGCAATTGCACGCGAAGGACGGAACTCGTTTGCTGTGCCGGTTTCGGCGCGCTCAAAATGGAATCAGCCAAATCCTCAGAAATGGCGCCGCGGTTTCGCTGCAGCGAAAAAACTGCTTCCGTGGGCGTGAGGAATAGCGTGTAGCCTGCTCCGCGCGCCATGAACTTAACCTGTTCGTCAGTCTGGCCGCGATTGGGCTCGAAGCTGAGGGGCAGCTTGCCGTAACTATTGCGCGCTTGAGGGCGAGTGGCAGCGACGCCCGCCCTAAGCACCAATGCGCTGACGAAAAGCAGGACGCATATTCCCGCGACACGCGCCAATCGACTAAAGTGAGACCAGAAGGATAAAGAAACATTGCTACGCAACCCAGTCTTGTAACGGAAACCGCGAGAGCAAACCAGCATAATTAGTCCTTTGACTAGGAGCCCCAACGCACGCGCGCTCCACAAGAGACTGCGCCGGTTGGGATTCTCCAGAAGTTTCCGGCTGGGATGATGATCCTAGACAAACGAAACGCGTGGACCGTCTCGCATGCAAACTGCGTGATTATAGGTTGAGCCGAAAACCGCGTCAACAGCGGAGTTACGGTACTTCTGTGCAAAATAGAGTACGCAAAAAACTGCATACTCGCCCAGGAAACTTATGGCAGTGCCGAGGTTTCCAGAAGGATCGGCTTGGCTCCTATTTGAACCGAAGTGGCAGTGCCGAGCGAGGTCACGTTCCCGGCCACATCGCGATACTCGATGTAGCCTCCCGCGGGAACTGAGAATGTCGTTGTCGGACAACTGCTGGAAGTGCAGTCCTGGCTCGCGTCCCAAACTGCCAGAGCCGTATATCCGCCTGGCCGCGTGAAGCCGCAGGTCCACACCGTTCCCGTGGCGCCGCACGCCTTGCTCACAGTGGCGCCGACGGTCCACTGGTTGACCTCGCCATAGGCGGTTGCCGCCAGAGTGGCCTGACTGGTCGTGTCGTTGTAAAGGCTAGACAGCCTCTTGCTGTCCCACGCGTACCAGTACACGCGAGCGATGTTGGCGGACTGCTGCAGCAGCAGATACCGCGGTAGAAATGCGGCCTGCCGGTCCTGGTCGGTGAATCCCTCAACGTCGGCCTCGCTCCACCCACCCTCGGTATTGAACAGAGGTTTGCCGGCGGTGATTGAGGAGAAAGAGGCGAGTGTAGTGTTCATGTCGGCGATCACCGTGTTGACGTCTTCCGGAGTCGGGCAGGGAAGTGCAGTAGTGGTGGACTTCGTTCCTGTGCCGACATAACCGTGGAATCCGATGACGTCAGAAAAAGAACCGCCGGGGTAGTTGTTTACGGTTGTCGAAAAGTAAGTCTGCAAACTATCGGAGACTGCATCGAGCATGGGATGCGCGCCCACGGGCGATGGGCTGACGATCTTTGCGCTGGCATCGATTGCCGTACCGCCGGGGAAAACGCTGGTCAGATAGCACGACTTGCCGCTGGGCGGACCTTCCACAACGCAACGCGCATCCTGCTCCATGCGCACCAACTGTTGCGGCGTTCCCAGCCAGGATACGGAAGAATTCCATTCGTTCCATATTTCGTAGTAAGAGAATCCCGGCTCTCCGGCATCTTTTTTCGCCTTGCTATACTGCGCGGCCGCCGTGACCCATGCAATCCAGATCGCGTTCGTACCCGTGCCGTCGGTATTCAAATCAACAGGTGGATGGCACTGTCCGCCGCCGTTTTCGGCGCTGTCAATGCAACTGGTATCGCCAGCGTCCGACGAAGCCCACGTCGGCGTGCGAGCCAGAGTGTAGAGTTCGTCTAACGGCTGGTGCGCTTGCGCGTCAGACATCCATACATCCGCGTTCTGCGGGGCCGTAGTCCAGTCGTACACTCCCTGTGAAGTGTTGACTTGCGACCAGGCTATGCCGGCATCCCATAGGCGCTGGCTGGCAAAAGGAAGAGTGACGATAGAGCCGCTCACGTCATAGAAGGGCCACGGCGCCACCTCACTGTTGAGATGCATGCCAAAAAAGTGATCGCTGATTTGGACGCCCACTCCCGCGCCGCTGGTGCTCCCGCCTGAGGCAGGGGGATTAAACGTGCAGGGAAGCGCATTCCCGCCACCACCGCCTCCGCCGACGAGTGAAGAACTAGAGGTGCCGCCGCAACCTGAAACTCCCAGTAAACTTGCGAGCGCGACCATCAACCACACGGACGTATTCACACCCAACTGAGCGGGGGATGTCTTTCTCATCGTCTTCGTGCTTCCTTCCTCGACGAAGCGGCGCCTGCGACTCCAATAACACAAACACGGAACTTTACAATGAGTTGCGCCAAAAATGGCGAAGGATGCTGTTTCTTTTTACCATTGTGCAAGAGTCATTTAAGGCTGCGGTTCAAGAGGCTAGCGGTAGATCCACGTCTTCGCGGTGCTGGCGCCGTGGGCGTCTTCTCCCCCGAAGATGCGCGTGCTACCATCCATGAGCTTGATCGCGGCAGGATAGTAGCGGGCGGTATCCAGGCTTCCAGACGTCGTTCGAAACGTGCCCGTTCTCGGCTCATAGATCTCAGCCGAAGCCGCGCCGCCAACAATCAGAATCCGCCCATCCAGCAGGACCGTCGCCGCGGGGAGTTTCATGCGTGGCTCAGACATATTTCCAGTCGGAATGAATGTTCCGGTCTGCGGATCGTAGATTTCCACCGAGGAAAGCGCGTGGCCCTGCGCATCGGCGCCTCCGGCGACCAGCACTTTGCCATTGCTGAGAAGCGCCGCCGTATGCCCGGATCGCGCGTCACGCAGGCTTGCGGTGGCAGTAAATTGATTTGTCTGCGGATCGTAGATTTCGGCGCTGGCCAGCGCCGAGTGATGGCCTCCAGTTCCGCCCACAATCAATACGCGGCCATCCAACAGCATAGTCGCCGTATGATTCGCGCGGGCTGCGGTCATCTTGGCGGTGAGAGTCCACTTGCCATCTAGAAGATCGTAGGTCTCGGTGGAATCGAGCGGCTGGCTGCCGTCTTCTCCACCCGCGACCAGAAGTTTGCCATTGCGCAACACGATCCCTACGGCATGAATGCGACGCGCGTGCATCCTGCCCCGGGTGGTGAACTTTCCCGTCTCGAAGTCGTAGTCCTCACAACTCGACAGTGCAGCGCCACCGCGCGTCGAACCGCCGGCGATCAGGATTTTTGCATCGCCTAATACGGCCGCAACATGTCCTTCACGCGAAACTGACATGTTAGCTGCTTTGGAGAACTTCTCCGTGTTCGGATCGTAGACTTCCGTACTCGCCAGAGCATCCCCATGCTCGTTTCTGCCTCCGACGATCAAGACTTTAAAGTCGGGCAAAACGGTGGCTGTATGCCCCGCGCGTGCGCTCGTCATCTCCCGGCCCGGAATCAGGCTGCCCACCGGCAGACTTGGTCGCACGCCCTGAGGGGGCGTTTGTGGCGGCGAACTGCAAAACGCCAGGCAACAGGCAAGAAGCGATACGGCGCCGAGTTGCGCTTTTGGTCGCAAGAAAGAAGTGTACGGGAGTTTCAATATATTTGCAGACTCGGCACTGATCTAATCTTCGGAATTACATCAGCACCCGCAGATTCAGGCCCGCTGATGCGTCATGCTTCAGCGTTGGGACGAAGTGGAAAATTCTAGTCGCTGAGCCCGTAAATGTTGAGATATCCCCCGCTCGTCGAACTTCCTCCGGCGCTCCCGACATACACCTTCCCATTCGCAACGCTCGGCACCGTGAACTTTACTGCGATGCCTGCCGGCACGTCCGCCGATGAGGTTCGAGTACAAGACGAGGCGGCTGAGTCCGTCGAGTACAGGCAGTCCAACGTCGCTCCATCAAAGGCCCACAGATTCGCTTTCCCGCCGCTCGAGGCGTTGCCGGCGTCAATCAACCAAACGATGGCTTTCTTGGAAGAGTTGCTGGGCGCGGAAACCGTGGGCGTTGGTCCCGGCCAGCCAAAGGTGTGCGTAGTCGTTGCCGTCGGCGTCGTGCAGAATCCTGCCCCAGTTGTACCCGTGCAACTCGACCCGTTGGGATAGAACTTGAACTGCATCAGGCCGAGGTTTTTGCCTCCCCAGTAAGCGTAGCCCGCGGAACCGCCCCCGCCAGAGCCAGTGGTCCACCACGCAGGAGCGCCCCAGATGCCGCACTCGACAACGGGCGTAGTCTGATAACAAAGGACACTGGCAATATATTGCGTGACTTGATCGGCGCCGCCACCGTTGTATCCGCCCAGGTGTCCCTTGTCGGTTCGCAAAAGATAAATAGACCCTTCTTTCCCTGCCTGCGCCAGCAGGTTCTGCGGATTGCCGCCGGCTTGAAAAGGCAGAAGCATCACGCCGCCCGAGCCCAAGTCGTAGTCTTTATTGTTGCGCGACTTCCAATCAAACACAGTGAAGAAATCCTGCACCGCGAGTGTTGGCGGACTCCCCGACAAATCCATTCGCAGGATCGAGTTGCCGTAGTCGCACGGGGACGTAGCACAAGAACCAGGGTTGTCATTGGGCGGCGTACTCGTGTTCACGTTGGCATCACCGTTGGCGATGGAAAAATAAATATGCCCGCCGCCGTCGGCCGCCGGACCCGACGCGCCCTGCCAAATGCCCCCTTCATAAGAAGTATCGGAGGGAACCGAAGTCCAAATGCTGGTTTGGGTAAGTGCGTTCTGCCCCGAATTCAACTGATAGGACATCAGCCAGCCGTTGTAGGGAAAGTTCGCCGCGTCGCAATGCGCGCCCCAGGTGATGAAGATCTGCGGATTCTGTCCAGTTACCGGAACGGCTAGCAACGCCCCGCGCTGATTCTGCGTTCGGGCATAGTCGCTGCTCCAGGCGATGCTGACCGATCCGCTGCTGTAGGTGCCACTTATCTGCTTCGAAGCTTTCACCGTTCCATCAATCACGCTGATGGCATAAAGCGTCTGGACGTGGGTGACCGGCGAGGTTGTGGTTTTCGTTCTTGCAACCGTGTAGAGAATGCCCGAGGTGATGGTGTTATCGGTCCCCGTGTTCTGGCTGACGTCGATGACTGGCGTGCTCGTGATGCCCACATACCCAGGGTTCGGCAAGATCGTGGTGCAACCATTCAGGTTGACGGTTGAATTGAGATAGGTGTAGCCACTGGGAACAAGATTGTCACTCCAGAGAATTTTTCCGTTGCTGCCGTTGATGGCGTAAACATAATCCTGCTCCGTGACTACGTACACGACATCCGCATAAGTAGTTCCGTTATAGACGACATTGGGAAGCACCAGCGGCTGCCCGTAAACCGCTCCCTTCACCGCGACCGAGTACTGTAGCTTGAACATCGAGCCAGTCTTGGCCGTGATGGCAGACTGCGTAAGCGTCCCTTCATTCGGATTGAAGCCGCGCCGGCTGATTCCACCCTGGAAGGTGACAAGGCAGACGTTATTGCCGGATGCCGTCGGGCATCCCGTAACCTTCGTGTCCATGTCTTGCGTATCGATGTCTTGAGCCGCCGCGGCGGCAACGAGGAGAGATAGAACGAGCACACGAATCACAGCGCGAGCGAAGGTGGCTGGATGACGCAAGAAAACCTCCCCGGGGCGGCGAACAGTCTTTGCAATATAGCTTCGGTTCTCCGAGGGGTCAAGAGTGCAAGTTCTTGCATGTATGCGCCGCGTGATCGATGGTTCGCACGAAAACACCAGTGTGAAAAATTCTTCATCTTGACGGCTCCATACTCTCGTCATAAGGTGACACGGTGGTGCGACGGCCGTCTTTTCTTTCTCTCCCAGATACGGCGGTGCTTCTGGATTCCAGGTCCTCGGGCAATTGAATCGGCCACTTGGTTTAACTCTGAGTTTTGTGGAGACCGTCATGAGTTTGCGTATCCCTGCCCAACGATTCCTTTCCACGCTGACAGGCTCCAAGCTTTGCTGTTATGTGGTTGTGATGCTGACTGGCCTGCTGTCCCTTACTCCGCTCGCATCTGCAAAGATCACGTTGTCGCCCACGAGCTTAACTTTCGGGTCGCAGCAGGTTGGCACCACCAGTCCGCCCCAAACCATCACGGCATCGAACAACAAACCTTTCAAAGTTTCCATCACCAGCATCACGGTCAGTGCCGGGTTTACACAGACCAATACTTGCGGCACGACATTCCAGGCGAACGGCAGTTGCACCATCAGCATCAGTTTCGCCCCGACCACGACGGGAACCATTACCGGAACGCTCACGATTACCGACAGCGCACAAAACAGCCCGCAAACCGCGACGCTCACCGGAACCGCGACCAGTGGTGGTGGCAGCGGAATCGACGTAATTCAGCACATCGTCTTCATCATCAAAGAGAACCGCAGCTTCGATAATTATTTCGGAACCTTCCCCGGAGCGAACGGCGCGACCAGCGGGCCCATTTCCACGGGACAGATTCTCACGCTGGGGCATACCCCAGATCGCTCGCGCGACATGGGGCACAGTTGGAACGACGCTCTCACCGCCATCAATAGCGGCAAGATGAACCAGTTCGACCTGGTGCAGTTTGGCAACATCGGCGGCGATTACATGTCGATGACCCAGTTCTACCAGAGCGATATTCCAAATTACTGGACCTACGCCCAGACCTTCACACTCTCCGATGCCACGTTCTCTTCGCTGCATGGCGGCAGTTTCCCCAACCACATGTACACCATCGCCGCCACCAGTGCGGATGCCATCGACAACCCGAACGAGCCCACGCACCCGCAGTTCTCTTCGTGGGGCTGCGATGCGGAGACCGGAACCACGGTGACCTTGCAGAACACGAGCGGCGTGCAATCCTCAATTTTCCCGTGCTTTACCAATACGACCCTGGGAGATCTGCTGGATGGTGCCGGAATTTCCTGGAAGTCCTACGCGCCGCAAGAGAACACTTCCGGCTACGCCTGGAACACATACGATTCCTTCAATCAGATCCGCAACTCTTCATTGTGGGGCGAACACGTCGTGGGCTGGAGCAATTTCGTAACCGATGCGACCAACGGCAGCCTGCCCGCGGTCAGCTGGCTGGTTCCGAATACCGCGGATAGCGACCATCCGCCTTCCAGCGTTTGCGCCGGCGAGAACTGGGTGGTTGAGCAGATCAACGCCATCATGCAGGGGCCGGACTGGAGCACGACTGCAATTTTCCTCACGTGGGATGATTTCGGCGGCTTCTACGATAACGCCGCTCCTGCCAACCCCGACTACTACGGATTCGGGCCGCGCGTCCCCATGATCATCATCTCTCCTTACGCACTGGCTGCACACATCGACAGCACCGAGTATGAATTTTCCTCGGTGTTGAAGTTCATCGAGACGCGCTTCGGCCTCACCAATCTCACCACCCGCGACCTGGACGCGGCCGACATGACCGCCGCTTTCAACTTCAACCAGACGCCGTTGCCGCCGCTGGTTTTGAGCACGCGCACTTGTCCCCCGGACGGGCCTGTCGTTAGCCTGGGCAACGCCAAGGTTTCCTTCGGCGACGTGCAGGTCGGCAAGAGCGCGACTCTGACCCGCACGCTTTCCAATACCGGCAGTTCCGCGCTGGACATCACCAACATCACAATCGGCGCTCCCTACACCCAGACCAACACTTGCGGGTCCACGGTGAAGGCGGGCGGCAGTTGCACCTTTACCTTTACGTTCACTCCGACAAAGGACAAGGCCCAGAACGCGCAGTGCACCATCTACGACAACGCCACCAGCGACCCCCAGATCTATTACCTCTATGGCACGGGGACCAGTTCGCCAGAGAAGGCCGCCCAGTCGGCCGTCCAACGGCAGAAGCAGACGGAGTCGAACAAAGAGGGTGAAGACAATCAGATGATCGACGACGATTAGGCCGACGACGCCTGACCATGCAGTTCTTTTGAGATTTGAGGAAGGTGGTCTCTCAGGTATGCGTCCGCCTTTTGGAGGGTTCGTGAGTCTGCGTTTCTTCTCTCAGAGATTGTTGCCGACGTTGATGCGCGTGAAGGTGTTCAACTACGTTATTCTGCTGCTCGCGAGTGTGCTGTTTTTATCCTCGCACGCGGCGGCAAAGATCACCTTGTCGCCCACGAGCCTGACCTTCGGATCGCAGACGGTCGGCACCACCAGTCCGGCCCAAACCATCACCGTATCGAACAATAAGCCCTTCAAAATTACCGTCAACAGCATCGCCGTCACTTCCGGCTACATCGAGACCAATACTTGCGGCAAGACCATCGCCGCTAACGGCACTTGCACCATCAGCGTCAGTTTCTCCCCGACCCAATCGGGAACGATCACCGGAACGCTCACCGTTACCGACAGCGCGCTCAACAGCCCGCAAACCGCGAGCCTGACCGGAACGGCGGTTGGGAATGGCGGCGGAATCGACGTAATCCAGCACATCGTCTTCATCATTAAAGAGAATCGCAGCTTCAACAATTATTTCGGCACGTTTCCCGGTGCGACCGGCGCCACCAGCGGACCGGTCTCCGACGGACAAACCATCCCGCTGAACCACACTCCCGATCGCGTCCGCGACCTCGGCCACGGTTGGACCGACGCACTCACCGCCATCAACAATGGCCTCATGAATCAGTTCGACCTGGTCCAGTACGGCAACATCGATGGCGATTACATGTCGATGTCGCAGCTGTATCAATCCGACCTTCCCAACTATTGGACCTACGCGCAAACCTTCGCCCTATCCGATAACACGTTCTCGTCGCTGCACGGCGGCAGTTTTCCCAATCACATGTACACCATCGCCGCCGACAACTTCGAGGCCATCAGCAATCCCAGCAATCCCACGCATCCCCAATACGGGTACTGGGGATGCGATGCTCCAACCGGCAGTTTGGTCACGCTTTCCACTACCTCGGGGAAACAGTCCAGCGTTTTCCCCTGCTTCGACAATCAAACCCTCGGCGACCTGCTGCTGTCGGCGGGCATTTCCTGGAAGTACTACGCACCCACGGAAAACACTGCCGGATACGAGTGGAACGCGATGGACGCCATCAACCACATCCGGAATACTTCGGTGTGGACATCCAACGTTTTTCCCTACTCGCAGTTCTCCACCGATGCCAAGAATGGCAACCTTCCCGCCGTAAGCTGGCTGGTGCCGCCCACCGCGGACAGCGAACATCCGCCCGCCAGCACCTGCTCCGGAGAAAACTGGACGGTTCAACAGCTCAACGCCATCATGCAGGGACCGGACTGGAATACCACCGCCATCTTCCTTACGTGGGATGATTTCGGCGGATTTTACGACCCGGTCGCGCCGCCCAATCCTGACTACTACGGATTTGGCCCGCGCGTTCCCATGCTGATCATTTCTCCCTACTCCATACCCGGCTCCATTACCCATACTCAATATGAATTTTCTTCGGTGCTGAAGTTTGTGGAAACGCGCTTCGGTCTGGCTTCGCTCACGGCGCGGGACGCCGACGCCAACGACATGACAGATGCGTTCAACTTCAACCAAACGCCATTGAATCCGCTGGTCCTGACTACGCGCACGTGTCCGGAAGGACCGATCGTATCGCTGAGCAATAAGAACGTGAGTTTCGGCGACGTCACGGAAGGGACGACCAGCCCGCCGCTGACCCGCACCATGAGCAATGTCGGTGATGAGGCGCTCGATATCACGAGCGTCGTGGTCACTAGCTCCGATTACGCGCAGACCAACAATTGTGGCTCGACTCTCGCGGCCGGCGCCACCTGCACCTTCACCATCACCTTTACTCCCAGCAAGACCGGACAGGACAACGCCTACATCAACATCACCGACAGCGCCAGCACCAGCCCGCAGGAATTCGACCTGTTCGGCACCGGCGAGGCCAAGTCAGCAAAGCGCCAGATTCAGCCTGCGTCACACGATGTCAACACAACGACCAGTGATGATGACGACGACAACGATTAAGAGGAGGTGTCTGGTTTTGGGTGGAGCAGCGCTTTTCAGCGCTGCGTCAAAGGCTTTTTTTAAGACCAGGCTTTAGCCGCTGAGGTACGTCCACGGACTTTTTCCGCACCCTGTTCAGCCGTGCCGTTAAGTGCTCAAATGAGCCCGCGCTTCAGCGCCTGAGGTACGCTACTTAACTGACCGTTAACTGCACCGTCACAGTTCTCGTCATGCTCCCGTTGTTAGCAATCACAGTGATCGAGTAGGTCCCGGCCGCCGTATTCGTCCCTGCAGTCACCGTCAACACAGATGTCCCAGAAGTCTTAATCGAAGTCGCACTCAGCGTTCCCGAGAGCCCCTTCACTTCCGTGATTCCATCCAGCGTCAGCGTCACCGTCCCCGTAAAATTCAGCGGAGTCAGCGCCAGATTAAAGGTCGCCGACTTGCCCGGCTTCACCGTTAAAATCGCGTTGTCGACGCTGATCCAATAATCCGTCCCCACCGGATTCAAATCGCAAGCCGCTCCGGGACTGCCCGAGGGGGCTTTGTAAGTGGAACTGGAGTCTTGCGTAGTTACGTCTTGCCAGGCCTCAAAATCATCCCCCGTCCAATCCTTCGGTGAAGCCACCATATAGGGTGTGGTCGTGCTCGAAGTGTTCCACCAGGTATTATTCTTCGACACCAGCGTGGTCTGGAAACTCGTCCAGTCCGAATCGTTCAGATAACCATCGGTAAACAGCGACTGGGTGCTGCCGTTTCCCTGAATCGTGTTCCCCGTATTCGTGAAGTTCTGCGTCACGAGGTTGGTTGTCTTGCCGGTTTGCCAGTTGGTAACCTCTATGCCGCCCTTCACCCCGATCATAATAATTTCAGCGGCCGCGTTGTTCATGATCACGCCATTGGTAAAGGAAACGCCTTCCGAGTTGCGCAGCACCAGTCCCCCCACTACCTGAGGCCCATCGTTGTTGCAGATGTAGCTGTCGTTAAATGTAATTGGTCCCTCGTCTTTCTCCACGAAGATCCCGCTTCGCAAATTGCCGGTGGAAATAATGCCGCTGGTGCTGATGCTCGCGTTGTCTGTGTCCCAGTGGATTCCGTAGGCCTCATTGAAGCTCACCGTCAGGCCGTCAATCGTGTCGTCATGTACCTGCCACGCGTGAAGCCCTGAAGTATTGCAGGTGTAGTAAGCGCCTTGCGCGCCGCGCCAGTTGTTATACGAGGTCGTATCCGATTGCCACAGCCCATACAGCGTAGTGGCCTCCTGAAAGCCGCTGTCCCCGTTATGCACGGCCACGCTGTTCTCCACTGTGAAGTACGTCGCCGGATTCGAGATACTCAACCCCTGCCCGTTATTCCATTGGAATGTGTCCGTATCGAACTCAATATTGCTAGACTCGCCGGTAACCGACACCGCGGCGTTACCGTGGCAGGTATTCGCATATTGGAAAGTCAGTCCGCGGATCACGACGTACGACTTGTGGTCAATCTGCAGAATAGAAGACGAAGTGCCGGCCTCCACCGTTGCAGTGCTCATGTTGGTCCCGGTTGCAGGCCACACATAGAGCAGGTCGCTGCTTTCATCCACGTAGAACGTGCCTTGCTGCATTTGCGTCAAAGACAGCACTTGGGTCAAGACGGTGCCGTTCACGGCCACTAACTCCTGCCGCATCGTAATCTCCTGCTGGAAAGGGCAGCTCGGCTGAGCTGCGGGCAGGTTCCCCAGTCGTTGGTCCAGCTGGTGGTGTAAATACTCTTGTTCGCGGAGTACTCCGACCAGCCGGTGTAGAGCACAGCTCCGCTGACAATCACAGTCCCATTAGTGGAGGCCTCGATGGTTATGGGCAGGGAAGTGTCTTTGCTGCTGTGGCTCATCGTGATGCTTTCCCGGTATGTCCCGGCCTCGATGGTTACTTTCGTACCAATGCTGGCGTGATTGTTGCTCTCCGCCATCGATGCGGCCGCGCCTATCGTCTTCAGCGGTTTCGACTCCGTGCCCGGATTTGAATCCGATCCCGTAGTCCCATTCACATAAACATTGGCTGTTTCCAGGCTTTCGTTGACATTCGCTTGTCCGAAGGCGCCGCTAAGAAGAAAAAAGGGCAATAGCAATGAAATCAGGAGGGCGGATGGAAAGAAGTTGATTCGAACAGACGGACGGCGACTGCCGGCCAAGGGGAGGGTGGCGGACATCTGAATTACCTCGAATGGGGATTTCGGAAGGACGGTTTCGACTACTGGGCGTCCTCATCGCGACTCTAAACAGGCACTGCCCATCTGACTAGGTCTCAGAAGGACATATCCCGCGCTGCTCACGGGATCTGGCCCAAGAAGGGAAATGCAACCGCCGCAACGGCTCCGCCCCGGAGGGGCTTCGCGATAATAGCCCGGCGCCTTTGCCGCTGGGGAAAAGTGGAAAGCGAGAACGAGTCCCGGAGGGACGACTGAGTCCTTTCGCAGGTAGCCGAAAGAGCATGCCTGCCCGAAGCCGGTAAAACAGGCGAAACCGCCCCGAAACCCACACACTGTGCAAGAACTTTCATCCTTGACAGCCCACAGGACAAAGCTAGAATAACGGCACAATCTCCTCCACCCCCGAGGAGTGATTGCCAGATTGGGTGGTTTTTCCCTCGAAACTGCTAACTCTCAACAGTCGTACATAATGCGCGGTTGAGCTGCGAAATCACCCGTGGAAAGTACCGGGGTTTTTATTAAACGTGCCCATGAATGTCTGATTTTGGCCAGCTCCTGCCGTTCTGACCGAGCAATTGGAGGATTCCGCTTATGCCAGCTGTAATTCGAAGTTTGACCTCTCTTTTCGTCCGCCTTCTAGTCGCCAGCCTTCTTGTTCTTCCTGCTTTCGCACAGCTGACGTCAACTCCCAGTTCGCTCTCGTTTTCGAACACCTACATCGGCCTGATCACCGCGTCGAAGAGCATCAGTGTCAAGAACACGGGCACCAGCAGCGTCACCATCGACAGCATCACTTCCTCGTGTCCCGAGTTCAAGCTGGCTTCCGGAACCACTCCGATAACTGTAGCCGCGGGTAAGACCACGTCCTACTCGTTCTATTTCGCCCCGCAGGCTGCCCAGCTCTACAGTTGCGACTATACGATCGTGCCCTCGAGTGGCAGCAACTTAGTTGTTCCGATATCCGGGACCGGGCTGAGCACAAAAGCAGTCGTAAGCCTCAGCACAACTTCGTTGAGCTTCCCCAATCAGTCTGTCGGGACTCCGAGCGCCAGCCAATCCGTGAAAGTTTCCAACACGGGCACGGCCAGCATTGAGATTACGGGCATCACCATCACGCCGCCCACCTTCTCGATTACTCCTGTGACGCTTCCCATTACCATCAAAGCCAATTCCAATACCACCATCAACGTGAGTTACAGTCCGGCTCTGGTGACCTCGGAAACCGGTGTCCTCGGCCTGGTCTATAACCAGCTTCCCGAGGCGGTTGTCGATCTTTCGGGCAACGGCATCGCGGCCACATCGCTGGTGCTGACCAACATCGCCACCATGCCGGCTGCCACACAGGGCGCGGCTTATCAAGTCCAGTTGGCTGCGTCTTCGGGCAATCCGCCATACACCTTCGCGTTGCAGTCAGGATCCACGCTGCCCAGCGGTCTTACCGGCTCCAGCACGGGACTGATCAGCGGCACCGTGGCCTCGACTGTCGCCACTGGAACTTACACGTTCACTGCGCAGGTAACCGACGCCAAGAGCCATCTGGCGACCAAACTGTTTTCGTTAACCGTGTCCAAAGCCACGGGCGCAGCCTGCAACAACACTTCCTTCGATGTGCCGGGACTTACTACACCTATCGTGCCTCTCACCGACTTAGCTACGGGAACTTATCAGGGCGAAGAAGGTGGCTTGTACCCCAATGGAAGCAACGTACGGCCAACGAGTCAGGATACGTATGGCCAGACGCTCGCCAGCGAGATTCAGCCCCTCAGTTCCACTGGTGCGCCCAGCCCAACGGGCAAGATCGTGTTGCTCGCGATTGGTGAATCCACAGCCCTGGATGAATTTGGCACCGCGTTCCTTCCCCTGGCCAACCACGACCCTGCAATCAATCCCAATATCGTCTTCGTGGATGGCGCACAAGGCGGCGCAACACCTGGCACGTTGCTGACCACGACGGGCAACGGCTACTTCAACACAATTATTAACAATTACCTGCCCGACCAGGGAGTCACGGCCAACCAGGTGGAAGTGATCTGGATGGAAGACAGCAACGGCATCGCCACCGGTTCGTTCCCCACTGATATGACCACGCTGCAGACCGACTACGAGACGGTGATGAACAACTTCTATACGTTGTTCCCCAATCTGAAAATGGTTTATTTCTCCAGCCGCATCTATGCGGGCTACTCCAATGGCGTGGCGAAAATCAACCCCGAACCTTACGCATACGAATCTGGCTTTGCCGTGAAGAACGCAATTGCAGACCAGATCAACGGCAAGAGTGGCCTTTGCGACGGAAACGGGTGCTCACCGGTAAAAGCGCCCTGGATGTCCTGGGGCCCGTACTACTGGGCGAACGGATTGCTGGCCAGCGAGGACGGAATGGTTTGGACGTGTCAGGACCTGCAGAAAGACGGCACTCACCCAGCATCTCCTTCGGGAGATCTGAAGGTCGCGAGCCAGTTACTGAACTTCCTGAAGACCGATGACACCACGACGCCATGGTTCCTGGTTCCGTGAAATTAGTCGCGTAAGAATGGTTCCCTAAGGATTGGGAATCAGCGTCGGGTTTTCGTCGATCGAAAATATTGGAGTTTCGCCTCAATGTCCCGCAAGCACAGCTCGCAGGATAATTCAGGCTTAGAGATAGTAAGTGAGATTACAGGAGCTACTATGCAACGCACACTGTCGGCTGCCGTTCTGGGTTTCGCGTTAGGTCTGGTTGCGGTGCTTCCAGCCATCGGCCAGGATGTTTCTTCCACTCCCAGTTCTTTGACTTTCTCCAACACTTATGTCGGCAAGGCGACCGGCTCCAAGGTGCTCACTATCAAGAACATAAAGAGTTCGGGAGCTGCGATCATCAATAGCATCGGCTTCTCCTGCCCGGGCTATGGTATATCTTCCGGAGTCGCTCCCACTTCTCTAGCCAAACCCGGCGACATCACCCACTACTCCATCTTCTTCCAGCCGCTTGCGGCCACATCTTATGACTGCAACTTCATCATCACCATGTCGGACTCGACCGTGGTGAACGTTCCCCTGACCGCTACCGGTCTGGCGCCCCAGACAACGGTAAGCGTGAGCCCCACTGCTCTGACTTTCGCCAACCAGGCGGTTGGCTCGACCAGCGCAGCTCAGACCTTCACCATCACCAATACCGGCAACGCCAGCATCAATCTGAATGCGATAACCGTCTCGCCCGCCGACGTCACCACCAACGCGATTACGCTGCCTTATAGCATCGCGAAGGGTGCGAGCCTGACAGTCTCGGTCTACTACAGTCCGAGCCAAATCACATCCGAGACCGGCAATATCGACCTTACCTATAATGAAATTCCCGATAATGGCGTGACCATCACCGGCAATGGGGTAGCCGCGAAATCGCTTGCCATTGCAACGAACGCAACCTTGCCCCAAGCCACGGCGAGCGCTGCGTATGAAGCCACCCTGGCCACAAGTTCAGGAACTGGTCCGTTTACCTGGAGCATGGCCGGAGGTTCGACCTTGCCTTCCGGCTTGACCCTGTCCAGTGCGGGCGTAATTAGCGGAACCCTTGCTTCCACCGTAGGCGTGGGTACCTACACCTTCACCATCCAGGTGAAAGGCTCCAAACCCAACACCGTCAAAAAGACTTTCAGCCTCGGCGTTTACGCCAACATGGGGGACAGCTGCAACAATCTTTCCTGGGACGTTGTGGATACGACAACGCCCATCGTTGCGCTCACCGATCTCGGCACCGGAACCTACCTGGGTTACGAAGGCGGGTTATATCCCAACGGCGTCAATGTGCGTCCTGCGGCCATCGACTCCTACGGAGTTGGCTTGGCGCAAGCCATTCAGCCCCTCGATGCCAACGGCAACCCTGACCCTAGCGGAAAATACGCCTTGCTGGCTCTCGGCGAATCCACCGCGCAGAACGAATTCAACCGCTTCCTGCCCATCGCCAACTCCGACCCCGCAAAGAATCCCAACCTCGTAATCGTCAACGGAGCGCAGGGCGGCGCAACACCGAACGAGTTCGTCTCCTCCGCCTCCTATTACTGGTCGACGATCGTCAACAACTACCTGCCGCAAAACGGAGTCACTGCCAACCAGGTAGTTGCGGTCTGGATCGAAGATACAGACTCGATCAAGACTGGCAGCTTCCCCGGCGACATGACCACCATGCAAGGCGAGTACGAAACCCTCGCGCAGGATGTCCTTACGAACTTCCCCAACGTAAAGCTGATGTACTGGTCTTCGCGCGTGTATGGTGGCTATTCCAACGGCCTGGTCAACCCCGACGATCCCGAGCCGTACGCTTTCGAAGCCGGTTACGCTGTGAAAAATGCCATCGCCGACCAGATCAACGGCAACGCCAACCTCTGCGACGGTTACGGCGGATGCACGCCGATCAAAGCGCCCTGGATGTCCTGGGGTCCCTATTACTGGGCCAATGGCATGCTGGGCCGCAAAGATGGTCTGGAGTGGGATTGCGAAGACTTCTCCGCCGACGGCACGCATCCATCGTCCACCTTCGGCCAGTTAAAGGTAGCCACGGAGTTGCTGCAGTTCCTGAAGACCGACGACACCACGACGCCGTGGTACCTGGCCAAGTAAGTTAAACAGGTAAGGCAAGCGCCCCGTCCCGGTCTCTCCGCGCTTCGGAGAACTTTGAAGTTGGACTGCGGCGCTTGCTCTCGCGTCAGTACTGACAATCGGACAACTGGCCACTGGCCACTGGCCACTCTTCTCACTGGCTCAACTTAATCGCCAATTGCCGCTCCGGCGGAGTCATCGTGCTCCACAGATTCTGCAGGTCATTTTGCAGCGATTGGCTGTCCGGCTCTTTGTGCAGGGCCAGCGCGAACCACCGGTAAGCCGTAGGCAAATCCCGTGGCGTACAAGTTCCAGTCGAGTACAGCACGCCCAAAGAAGTCATCGCCTTCACATTGGCCTGTTCCGCCGCCGGCTTCAACAGCCGCAACCCGCGCTCGCAGTCCTGCACCGCTCCCTGTCCATAGATGTAACGCTCCGCCTCGGTCACGACATCAGCTTTGGCAGCCGTGGGCTTTGCCGCGGCGGGCTTCGCAGCGGCAATCCTCGCCGCGGCAGGCTTGCGATGCGCTTTCCGCGTCTCTTCAGCGGCAGGCTTGCGAGCAGGTTTTGGCGTCTCCTCCGCCGCAGTCATTTGCTTTTCGGAATCGGTCTCGCCCGCTTGCGGCGTAGAAGCCGCCGCACTGGAATCGCCAGCACTACCCTGCGAAGCACTCTGCTGCTCTGCACTCTGCGGCGTCGTGGTCTGTGCCGGAACGTTCGCGGGGTTTTGCGAAGGAGCAGCCGAAGAACTCTGTGAAGGAGTCACAGGCGCAGCGCCAGACTCCGCCGGACTAGCCGCGCCCGCAGCCGGCGCAGCACCAGTTCCACTCTGCGGAGTCGCGCCGCTCGGAGCCGCCGTCTCCTTAGCCGCGGAATCTGCGGCGCCCTGCCCAGCCTCCGGCGTAGTCGCCGCCGAGGGTTTCTTCTCACCCGCACTCAGCCAGTCAAATCCCCCGCGCTTCCAGTGCAGATATCCAAATCCCACCGCTAACGCCAGCGCCATCACAATGAGAATCACTTTCCCCCGGCTCCGCCGCGGTTCCTCGACATCCTCCAGAAGATAGTCCACATTCGACGAAGGCCGCAGCGCATCGTGCCCGCCAGAATGATGATCGCCGCGCTCCGAGCCCGTTCCGCCCACAGGTGTCCCCAAGCCCAGAAACGAAGGACCAGTAATCACCGGCGCAGGACTCGGCCCAACATCAGCCTTCACATCGGCTGAAGTAGCCGCACGAGCCCGTTCACCACCAACGCTCGTTGCCCCAGACACATGCGACGACTGCGCCGCCTGATCCTTCACCTCCAGCGCCGCCCCGCACATTCCGCAAAAGCGGTTACCTTCCGCGTTCTCACTGCCGCAACGTCTGCAGCGCAATCTCCCTCCTTACCCTGAACTCCCCGCTTTCTAGCTTAACTCCGCTGCCCCAATTCCCGCGAGTAAGATGCCGATTCCTCGTATGGAGACGTGTGTGGGGACGGGCGCCTCGTGAGCCTGTCCTGAGCGAAGCCGAAGGATCCAGCCAAGCGCAGCGAGGCGCTGGTAGCACAAGCGCTGCTTCCACGTTTCATTGATTTTGAAGTTGAGCACGATTCAGCAGCTTTTAATTTAAAGGCGCACCAGACGGGTCCGACAAGGCAACCAATTTCCCCACCGGATATTCTTCCTGCGTAAGCGGCATCTCAGGCTCGGAGTTCAGCACCGTCACCACTTCGCCGCTATGCACTCCGCGCAACAGCAGCCGGTTTCCCTCCACCCGCACCACACGATATTTCTCGTCGAAGACCGACATAGCAGTGTTTCCCCGCCTGCTCGTTAGATGCCAGCATCGCTGATCCCGATACCTAAGGAACAAACCCTACCTCCACCCGAAAGTTCCGAATCCGACCTGTGAACTGCACGCTCCCAGGCCTTTCAATCTCGCAGAACGTCATTCCCGGTCCCGCTCGCCGTGGCATTCCGCTTGTTTGTTCCCCGGTCCCACCCCGCGCACTGTATTACATGCCGATAGCGGAGGCCCCGCAGCCAGTTCGCTGAGATCATACTGCCCACGGCATAGCCCGAATGCGAAGTCGATTTCCTGCTCGTCCAGTTCCTCTTCGGTCAGCGGAATCTTCCGGGACGGCTCCAGAATCCTCTTCAACTCCGGATCCGGCCCCACTCTCCGAGCAAACTGCTGTGGATCCGTCACGGCCTGCCTCCGCCGAAAACAATCGAACTCATCCCAATTATATGCGCGCCAGCGTACAGCGGGCGCCCCACGCCAATCCGAGCGACCATAATCGAGTGACTTGACGCTTCCGGCGCGGTTCGCTAAAGCTGTCAAGGATACCTGAGCGTTTCCGGCCCGCCACGCTCAAGCAGAGCGCGAAAAAAAGGAAGCTGCCAATGTCCAGACGCACAAGCCTCAACGCAGCCATAGAAGATGTGCTCTCTGAACTGGAGAGTGAATTCGAAGCGGAGGACCCCGGCACGGTCTCGTGCGCCGGATGGGAGAGCGATCGCGATAGCTTCAGCATCCGCGCCGCGCAGAACTTCTGCAAGGATGCCTTCAATGTCTCCGTCTCCACTCCCGACACCGTCAAGTGCTCGGGCAAGGTCTGCACCGTGCACTATACGATGCCAGGCGGTTGGCCCTCGTTCAACATTGCCGTGGACCTGTCGCAACTCCCCGGAGTCGTCACCGCCTCGGGGACCGCCGATCCCATGGTCATGCGCCCCAAGGCCTGCTCCTACACCTACACCTGCAACGCTTCGGGCTCAATAAGTTTCAGACGAATCAACTGCAGCATCCTCTAGACAGCGCAGAAGGACCGTGTGGGACGGACACTCTTGTCCGTCGCCTTTGACTTTCTTCTTAACCTAGTCTCGCTCTACCTCCCGCACTTGACCCCACGTGTTAAAATAAAGCTTAGGGATAATCCCAAAAAAATCTCACAAAATTCAGGCGGAGCCCCAAGCTCCGCCTTTCGAGTTTTTGTCTCTCAGGAGTTCCGATGTCCGGTCGCCGCCGTGATCGCCGTAAGAAGTCCAGCAAGTCCCGTAAGCCCCGTAGCCAGCCCAGTCGCAGCAGCGTCCTCCACAATCCCAAACGCACCGGAGAGCATTCCGAAATCGCTTTCCTCTACCGCAGCGACCAGCGCCGCTTCGCCATCTCCAAGCCCTTCGGCGACAGCGAGCGCTACGACTACATCCTCGATAACCGCCCCAGGCCGAAGGTGCAACTCTTCCGCATCCAGGTCAAATGCACCGAGTGCCTCCGCGCCGGAGCCTACGAAACCCGCGCGGAGTACACCGTAGGCAAAGGCCGTGCCGTCTACACCAAGCGCGACATCGACTTCATAGCCGCCCACGTAGTCCCCCTCGACATCTGGTACATAATCCCGGTAGAAGTCTGCACCCCGCACCCCATGCTCCGCTTCTACCCCCACCGCAAAGCCAGAAAAATGCGCCTCGAAAAATACCGCGAAGCCTGGCACTTACTAGATCCCCCACTCCCGAACCCGCCAGGAATAACGATCCACGCCTGCATAGACGAAAACTACCCCGAAGGCTACGAACCAGAAATAGACCCCAACTGGCCAGAAGGGAAGTCAGAGCCGTAGGGTGGAGCAGCGCTGGGATAAGAAGAGTTGATCGGGAAGGGCACGACGTTCAGTCGTGCCGATCCGGACGCAAGAAGAGAAACCGGGCTTCAGCCCCTGAGGTCAGCCCTCAGCTCTGTCATCCAGAGCGAAGCATGACGCCCACGAAGTGGACGTCATGCGCAGTCGAAGAGCCTGCCCCGAGCGAAGCCGAGGGGACCCCATACCAGCCAGCAGCACCCGCAGCCTAACGAGGAATTTCTAGCACGACTTAGGTTTTGCTTGCGTGACGACTCCACGAACCCCGCCCGCGAAAGACCGGCAAGGGCACGAATTCCGTTCGTGCCGCCCAGACCCGAAGAAAAAGAACCGGGCTTCAGCCCCGAAGGTGCTCAACTCTCCGGGGTTTCCCCAACGCGTACGCTCTTCGCGAAACGAACCCTCTGCCAGACCCTGTTCCGATTTCGTAAATTACCCTAGCCACAACCTATTACGGATGATTACCTCCGCATCATCCTCGCCCAATAAATCGAACAAACAATCAAAGCCGCCACCCCAAGTTCGCATTTCGTAACAAAAAATTAAATCATTCCGACGATTCCCGATCTTTGCTACCCTCCCCCGCACTTGGGGATACAGAAATGCAGACGGACAGTGCGGTCTCCCTGTATTCAGCAAATCTGCTCCTGAAGTGACCCCGGCGAAATCTGTTGCGCTGGGCGGTCGGGCTTTTGATCTCGCGGGCATTACCCAACACAGTGGGTGCATGCAAAGGTCGTTAGAGGCCGGGCCCGCGCCCCATCTGAGTAATTAGAGACGATTGGCGGCAAAGAGCTCATTGGGGGAACTCTAACTTCCGGGGCGTCACTTATGAGTAATCCGCTACCAGTGCTGCTGGAGTTCCAAAAGCAGACCTATTGGTGCTGGGCGGCGGTTTCCAAGGGGGTGGCTGATTGGTATGCCGAGGGCAACAGCGGATACGAGCAATGTTCAGTTGCGACCAAGGTTCTGAACGCTGGTGACTGCTGCGCCGGAGCCGACTGCAACCAAACTGCAGATCTCGACGACGCTTTGACCGCAGTCGGGCACTACTCGGGCGTAAAGCAAAGCTACAACAACAACGGACCGTTTGATGTTGCACAGCAGACAATTCAGACAGAAGTCGATGCCGGGCGTCCGGTGGGTGCCGAGATCACGTGGCGAGACGGGTCGAACCACTTTGTCATCGTTTCAGGGTACAGCTTTCCCGATCCCGATAACTGCAGTCTGTACGTAATCGATCCCTACTGCTCGATCCCCCCGTGCCCCGGAACGCCGCTAGCTGGGTCAGTGGACTTCTATGTATTCTTCTCTAATTACAACGGTCAGGGGGGCTGCACGGCGCTGTACCTAACAAGCTGAAAAGGGAGATTCCTGGCGACATTATGCCGATTACCTTCGCGAAACCTCCAGGTAAGTCGAACAAGGCACTTCAAAAAGGTCTGACCCGCCACCGCGCCGTTTTTTTTGCTGCGAAATCTGCGAAATCTAAGAGGCAAGATCGTCCGGCAGAGCCGCGAGTCCTTCTTCCCCACATCGTTTATTTTGCACGGCTTAACCACGTCAAAGCCGGGACCGGGCTGCGATACGCGCGGCCGGTGGTCTGGCGATACTTCGTGGAGTCGCCCAAGGATAAGTCCCTGGCTCTGGCTGAGACCACGATCGAAAAAAAAGGGCGGCACAGGTTCGCCTCCTTACACACCGTGGCGCAAGCTGGTGATCATTTCGAGTTGCTGAACTCGATCGCTGAGCAGGCGGGGCAGCGCGGGTCTTATGCGTTCCGGTTGCTGCGTATTCCAAGCATCTACGTGCTGGCAATCTGGCTGAGAGGTAAACGGAGTGGAAAGGACCTCATTGTCCCCTTAGCTTCCAATCACCATTTTCTGAAAGACCGGCACTTTTATCCGCGGCAGGAATTCGAGAAGTTAATACAAGCTGAAGCGAAGAGTCATTAGCAGGGCATTCCCAGGTCGAATTGAATTCACGAGAACCTTTGAGACGGAGGTAGCATGTCATTTCGCAGATCGTTCTGTGGGCTAGTGGCCCTGACAAGCATCGGGGTAACCGGAGTCTACCATTCCGGCGCACAAGTTAAGCGCCGGAACCCAAATGTTACGACCGATCCGGTTGTGAAAACGTACCCAGCGAGCATTTCGACGCTAACCGGCACCGACTTCGAGGGGTTCCGGCGAACCCTTGGCGACCACATCAGCTGCGTAAGTAAGATCTTCAGCCAACTTCCCGACCCCATAAATCCCATGAAAGCCACGTTCAATAATCGGCATACCGCCTACCTGTTTCATGTGGCGGAGTGGCAGCCGCGTCTCTTGGGGACATTCCAGATTACCGAAGATGACTGGATCGCATACAAGCGCGTTCGAGCCGGCGGTAGTTGCACCCTGGTTATGACTGGCTCCAAAAAGAACACTACGAATGATCCGCTGCTTTACGGAATTAGCAATGTCGTATTTCTGGGCATCAATCACTTTAAGGGATCGCCCGACTTGAACAGCATTTCGCTGGGCTATGACATTTCTACGACGCCAGATACGCCGCAATACATTCAGGACTTGGGATCGCTGCTTTACGCGCTGCTTGGAGCCACTTTGCCGACGAGCACGACAGCGGCGACCAAGGCCGGCGGTGGTCCGCCGCCACCTCCCCCTCCAGATGTGCTGGTCGCAACGGCGCACCTTACTGATGCTCCACGGCTTCCATTTTTCATCAATGTGACGCTTACCGCGACCCTGACCTCGCTGGGTGGACTGCCTGACGCGCAGGTCGGCGTGCCCTATTCGGCCACCGTTTCCGCGAGCGGCGGCAACGGTGCCTATACCTTTGTTGTGAGTTCGGGCACGCTTCCGGCCGGGCTGTCTTTGGACCCTCTGTCGGGTACTATTTCTGGCACACCGAGCGCGGCGAGCCCAACTCCGCAGGCTATCACCATTCTAGCCACAGATAACTCTGGCCAGGCGAATCGACAATCCATAGCCACGCAGATTGCGGTACACAGCTCCGTGATTGTGAAGCTCGGTTCATCCTCGAGCGACAGCGGACAGTTAGAAAGTGGGAGCGTGGGGATGCCGTATCTCTCCGGGGTCACGGCGACTGGAGGGAAGCCGCCCTATAATTACTCCCTCAAGTCGAATCTTCCTCCGGAGCTTAACTGGCTAAACTTCAGTCCAACTACCGGGGTAATTTCAGGAGTTCCACAGCAGGTGACTGCAGATATGAGCCACCTGGGAACCCCAGCCCCGAAACTGTCCTTCACCGTCTCCGACTCCACCACTCCCTCGCCCTTAACGTACTCGTTCCAAACGACAATTACTGTCGGCTATCCATTGTCTGTGACTCCAGCGCCTGTGACAGCGAAGCTCAGTGCGTCGCCGAAGGGCACGGCATACACAGTGCACGTTCAATCGAAAGGAGCGACAGCGGATACCAAATACTCTTGCCGCGAGTGCAATTACTATGGGTTTACAATTTCCGACGATGGGATGCTCATGGGTACGCCCCAAAAAAAGGGGGTGATGAGCATCGTCGCGAAAACAAATGGAACTGAAAAAGCACTGCCTATTGCGGTAGACCCTACGGCTTCGCCGACCGCGCCGCCTGAAACCCTCGAGATGGACTCAGTAGACTTTACGGCGCTGTTTGGCTCAACGACGTCAGGCCAAAGGCTCGATGGAGTTACGGGTGTGCCGTACCTCATTCAAATCAGGCCCGGAGGTCATGCGTATTCCTGTCCAGCTTGCGAGGATAAGACCGATACGCGGACCGCTTTGGATAACCTGACCGTGTCAACGTCGGGAGTAATATCGGGAACCCCGAAGGTCTCCGGCGACTTTTGGGCTACTCTGGACGCGGACGGCGAGACCGGTGCTGTCCCGATAAAGCTAGTCGTTTCTCAACCCGGGCTGACGCTTTCACTCGCGGGCGCATCTCCCACACAGCAAAACCCGCAAAATCAAGGGAGCCAGCAGGGGCCGCCGAGCCCCAGCGCGCAACAACCGGCAGGGCAGGGCGGACCCCCGCAAAAGGGCGGCAAAGGTCAACAACCAGGGGGAAATCAGGGCGGGCCCGCGAATCAGGGGAACAATACGCAGAATAATACGCAGAACAATACGAGCAGTACACCTCAAGCGGTGAAGTGCGCGTTCTCCGTCGGCAACCCATGCAGCTTCAGCCGGTCGATTCGGAGCGATGACCGCGAGCTTATCGATTTCGGCATGGCTGTTCTGGTGCCCGGTCCAAAGGAGCGCGTCTTCACGAACTCCTCCTCCTCGTCGGTAACCACGCACACGGACGTCTATGCGCTACTCGACCTCTTTCCGTTCTTCCCGATGGTTCCGATGAACCATCCCCTGCCACACTTCGTTGTAGGCTTGCCGGTAACCAGTCAGGTGTTTCACCGGCCGATTTTTGGCGTTTCCGAAAATATCAGCTCGTGGACGGGACTGGAGAGGCTTGGCTTCCCGCAGGTGAGCTTGTTCGGCGGCGTGGTCAACATGCAACAAAGGCTTCCGAAGTCAACTGGCAGCTTGGTGACAGATCGTGCAATCAAGCCCGTATTCGGCGTTGAGTTGTCCGTCAGTTCGCTGGTCAGCAAAATAGGGTCGGCTGCAAAGGGAGGGGGAAGCAATAAGGGAGGCAATTCCGGCTCTGGTAACTAGGCGAGTCGATTGGGGGGGGGAGTGGGAAAATTCGGGGAACAGAGACAGACGATGTTCACCATTTTTCGTCGGCGGGAATCGATCAGGTTCGGGGCTGGCCCAGCCTTTCCGTCATGAAGCGGGTGCCCGTTCCTTGTCCCTGAGCTTTTTGCAGCGACAGGCGGGGAAGTTGACTCTCGTAATCTGCGCACAGCTCCGAATTGCTCCCAAAAATCGGAAGTCCCGACATTGTTACGTAAACCATCCCCTTTTTCCTTTCAACAACTTACGCCCACCCAATCCCCCAATCAACCGCTAAACCCCGTTTTTCCCCCATTCGTTGCGATAAAGATGCGCAACTGCTTGCCCTCCAATAACATCACTATTAGACAAACACCCAGGGAAAAGTGTACGAACCAGGTTCAATTCCCAGGGAGAGCCACAGGCAATTGGGTTTTGCAGACAAGGTTGTGTGGGACCGGTTTTGTGGATAGGGATCTCAGCCGAAGCCAAGGCAAGTTTCCGCCAAGCTGTTTCCCAAGACCGAACACCCAAACCCAAAACAAAAGAAGCTAAGAGCTAAAAGCTAGGAGCTAAAAGCTAAAATGCGCAAGCCGATCAAATACGTAGAGAAGGCAGTAACCGTCGCCGCCAAAGGCGCTTGGGTTGTCTTCGACAGCTTGAACCGTATCAAGCCCAACCCTTCGCCCACCCCTAAATGGTCCGACAAGCCTCTGCTCAAGTCCTACGAAAAGTCGAAGCCGCCGCTGGGCTGGCCTCGCTCCACCGATTCGCTGTGCCCAAAGTGTGTGCCGGAAATACGCCAGCAGATTCTCGACGGCAAGCTGCCGCACGAAGTTCTGATGAACGAAAAAGTGGGAGAGATCAAGGCCACCATCGTCGAAAGAGATGGAAAGATTTTAATGGTAAAGGACTGTCCGAAGCACGGCCACTTCGAAGACGTGATGTCGATCGACACCGAATTCTCCAAGCACCTGGAAGACGTTTTCCCCGGCCGCGACATCCTCGCGCACAACGACGAAAAGCTGCACCACCACGGCTCCTCGACAGTAAAGTACGGACGCGGCTCGGTGCTCACGATCGATCTGACCAACCGCTGCAACATGATGTGCGATCCCTGTTTCATGGACGCGAACCAGGTGGGCTTCGTCCACGAACTGCAGTGGGAAGAAATCAAGCAGATGTTAGACAACGCCATCACGATTAAGCCGCGGCGGCAGATGAGCGTGCAGTTCTCCGGCGGCGAGCCCACGTTGAGCCCGTACTTCCTCGACGCAGTCCGCTACGCCAGAAAAGTTGGATACAACTCCGTGCAAGCCGCAACAAACGGAATCGAATTCGCAAAAAGTTTTGAATTCTGCCAGCAGGCAGTAGAAGCCGGCATGCGCTACGCCTACCTGCAATTCGACGGCATAGGCAACGCCGCCAACGCCCACCGCATGGTAGGCAACCTGTTCGACGTGAAACTAAAAGCAATCGAAAACCTCCACAACGCCGGAGTAGAAATTGTCCCGGTAGTAACAATCGTAAACGGCATCAACAACGAACAAGTAGGAAGAATCATCAAGTTCGCCTTGGATAATCCCAAGACGATCAGCTTCCTGTCATTCCAACCAGTAAGCTTCACCGGCCGCGACGAAGCCGTAACCGACGACCGCCGCCAAGCCCAGCGCTACACGCTCTCTCACCTGGCCCACGACGTAAAAAATCAAACCGGCCTAGGCGAACCAGCACGCGACTGGTTCCCGATCAGCTTCATGGGCACGTTCTCCGACTGGGCAGACTTAATGCACGCCAACGACGTAAAAAACGACTGGGGCCAACTATCATGTGGCTGCCACCCTAACTGTGGGACGGGGATGGCGGTGATGATCGATAAGGAGACTAAGGAGGCGGTGCCGGTTACTGCTTTCCTGGCGGGGGATCAGTTGGCCAAGGACATTGCCAAGGTGAACGATGCGGCTCGTGGGAAGTTTTTGACGGGGCTGGGCATGGCGCTGTGCCTGATGAAGAACTATGATCCGTATCAGTCGCCGACGCACTTCAAGTTGATGGACCTGTTGAAGAAGTTCGACAAGAATTATCACATTACCGGAAAGGACTACGGGAAGGTCGGTCCGGACCGGACGGTCGAGGATGTGATGAAGCGGCGTACGACCGACCGGTGGAATTTCCTGTTTATTGCAGGGATGTGGTTCCAGGATCTGTTTAACTACGATTTCCGGCGGACGGAGCAGTGCATTATTCCGTATGCGACGCAGGAAGGCGAGATTTCGTTCTGCGCTTACAACACGGGCGTGGGGTGGCGGAACATCATCGAGAAGATGCACATGACGGCCACGCTTACCAAATGGTATGAAGAGCATGGGCGGCACGAAATTTTTGCGGGCGGGAAGAAAGTGCAGATGGACGATGCAACGCACACGCTGCTGCTGCGCGAAAATATTGTGACTACCGAGTTGCAGCACGATCTGGACAAGCTGGGCATCGCGAAGAACGCTCGCGAGGAGAAGAAGCGGGCTCGAGACGCAAAGGCGGCTTCGGGCTCCGGGCTTCGGGCTTCGGCTGTGGATCACTCGGCGACTCCTGTTCCGGGGCATCGGGGGCCGCAGAAGAACGATGAGGCTTACAACGCGCGGATGGCTTCGCTATACCGTGAGGTTGTGCTGAAGGAGAAACCTGCCGTCGCTGAGAATGGATTTATTCCGCTGGGCGCTTTAGGGAAGGCGAACGGGAACGGCAATGGCAACGGAGCGCATGCTGCGAAGCCGGAAGTTGCCGAGCCGGTGGCGGGAGACTAGGTTGGGCTTCGGCTGTCGGGCTTCAGCTAGAACCAACGGGCCGCCTGTGGGCGGCCCGATTTATTTCTGGTGCAATGGGAATTAGGTGGCCGCAGCGCCTTCGCCGTGGCTGTGGTCGTCGCTTCGCTCCTCCCTCCGCCACGGCTCCGGCGCGCCCCGCCCGCTTGCCCACGAACTGTCCGGCTGCGTCGCTTCGCTCCTTGCAGGACAGTTCGCCCAAAAACACATGACTGATGTTGGCATTGCGGGACGCTGCCAGTTCGGTTGTGCTGTGCGCGTTGGCGGACAGAGTCGTCTGCCCCACACGGAAAACGCTGTCGCTTCATTCATCTCTGGACAGTTCGCCCGAGAAACGAAAGGCGCCACTTCTCGCAAAGGACGCGAGAAGTGGGGCACCCTGTTTTGTGCTCGGGTCTTCAGAAACTGAATTTCAAGGCGAATTCGACTACGCGCGGCGAGCCCAGGGCGAAGACGCCGGAGCCCAGGCCCAGGCGGTTGCTGCTGGGCTGTTCGCCGGGGGTGCCGTTGACCGATCCTGGCGAGGCGCTGAGGGCGCCGCTTAGCGGGTTTGCGGGGCCGTCGAAGTTGGAGAAATTCATGAGATTCCAAAATGAAACGCCGGGCTGTATCTCGAGACGCTCGCGGAATTTGTAAATCCAATTCAGGTTGAGGTCGAAGGCGCGGAGCCAGCCCATGCCGGCTTCGTTAGTGGGAGCGGTGGGGATGGGTTGCTGCACTCCGACGAAGCCGGAAGTTTGCAGTTGCGCCAGAGTGAACAGGCCATTGGTGATGAGGGCTTGGCCGGCAGGAGTGGGTTGGTTGGCATCTGTATTGTTGTAGGCATTGATCACATTGTTGATGTTTTTTGCGCTAACGCCGTGGCCGAAGGAGCCTACGTTGGTGCCGGGGAGGACATCTCCGGCGGAGCCGTTGGAGGCGAAGCTGCCGTCGCCGGTGCCATCGCCGGTGATGTCGGTGACGAAGATGCCGCCTGCGTTTCCAGTGGGGCTCAGGGTGAGCGTGACGGGCAGCGGGCTGTAGAAGTGGCCGATTACGCCCAGGCGGAAGTGCAGGGGAAGATCCATGTTGCCGCCGAAAGAAATCTGGTGCTTGCGGTCGAGACCGTTGGGTCCCAGGTAGCGCTGGGGATGGTTGAAATCGGTGGCGATGGTGATGAAGTCATTGTCAGTGGCGGCGGCGAGATAGCTTTGCAACTGATAAGAGATTTGCATGTCGAAATTGGAAATGCCACGGAAGGGATGGGCGAGGTGCTGCTTCAGAGACAACTGCAATGCGTTGTTCCTGGCGTAACCGATGGGGAACAGCATCTGGTTGGAGCCGAGGTTCTGGTTGATGCCTGGGAAGGCGGCTGGAGGCGCTCCCGCCGCTGCGCAAGGGAAGCCTCCGCAGAGAGAATAGCCGGAATCGAGGCCGTTTGAGGCGTAACTGCTCATGGTCGCGCCAGCGGTGATGGCGCATTGAGTGGATGCGAGATCAAAGCCGGTACCGCAGCCGGCCTGTTGGTTTGTAGCCGAAATCGCCGCCTGGGCGTTTGCCACATTCAGGAAGCGGGCGTCGCCGACGTGGTTGGTATCAATGGAGATCAGGGTGTGGGTTTCGATGTTGCGGAGATAGTCCGCGGTGAACACCATTCCGGGCCGAATCTCGTGCTGGATGCCGAGGTTCATTTGCACAGAGCGAGGGCTGACGTAGTTCGGGGCTAACAGGGTTGTACCGGAGGAATCCAGGCCGTCGGCCAAGGCGTTCCCGATAAAGGAGGGGTTGCTGGCCGGTCCGGCAGCCACCGTGGATGCTTGATACTGCGCCTGCAGGGCGGCAATGGAGGGACCGGCCTGGCCCATGGGCTGGCCGCAGAAAGTGGGGGTGACCATGCCGCCATTTGGCAAGCTCAGCGTAACCGGGTTGCCGTTGGAGCAGACCGTAGTATCGGCCAGGAACAATCCTGTCTGCAATCGGGCGGGCCGGTCGAATAGGATGTTATTCCAGATTGAGTTTTCGTAGAAAAGGCCGATGCCGGCGCGGATCACCGTTTTACCTTTGCTGTTGGGATCCCATGCAATGCCTAATTGGGGGGCGAAGTTGAGGTTGGGTTGATGCACCCGATTTTCCAGGTGGGAATAGTACTGATTATCGAACTGGGCAAGAGCCGAGATGGGTCCGAGATCGCTGTCGGTGCGTCCGGTGTCGCGCACATAACGCAGGCCGAGGGTGATGGTGAGATTGGGTTTGAATTTCCAGGCGTCGCCGAAATAGAAGGAAATGCGATTATCCGGGCCGCTGCCGCCTGCGGGAAAGCCAAAGGCTGGAATTTCCGAGGAAAAACCCTGACCGTTTCCGAGGGAGACGCTGGTGACCGGAAAGTTCAGCGGATTTGCAGCGCCGCCGGGGAAACACGGGTTGTTGGTTCCGCAAGAGTTATTGGCGAAGGCTTCAGTGTTGGCGTTGTCCGGTGAGCCGACGGCCGGGGCCAGCCCCAGGAAGCTGGCGAAGCCTCCACCGAAAATGTGGTTCCAACCGAAGCCGTAGCGGAGGATGTGGGCGCCGAGAGCTTTGCTGCCGTCGTACTTGATCTGGCGATTGGTTTGGTAGGTTTGCTGCGGAGCCAGAAAACTTGGCCCGGAACAGAAAAAGTCTGCGCCGGAGGTGAGGCAATTCGGATCGCCCCCAATGGCTAGTTCAATGTTGGGAAGAGGATCGAAGATCGGGGTTCCAGCGGTTGCGTCCGTAATTGCGTTGCGGAATTTCATGTAGCCGAAGCGAATGCTGTGGGTAAAGCTGCCGGTATTGAAATCCAAGCCGAAAGCATGGTCGGGAGTGTGGTTTACGTTGGCGAAAGGCTGAAAGGAGTTGGGAATAATGGCCAGGACGCTTCGGTTCTCATCATAGGAGAAGCGGTAGAAGAACTTGTAGTTGTTGCTGATCTGCCAGTCGAGACGACCGACGGCTTCGGACTCGCGAAAAGGCGAGACGTAGCTGCCGGTGATGGCGGAAAATGGGCCGCTGGATAGAACCGGGTTATTCAAGTCTTGCTTGGTGCGTTCGACGTCGGTGAAGACGAACAGCTTGTTCTTCACGATGGGTCCGCCGATGTTGCCGCCGAACTGGTTGCGCTGAAAATAATTGTCGGTGGCGCCGGGCAGGTTGGCGTCCATGATTTGATCGCGGAAGGCGTAGTATCCCTCGCCATGAACGGAATTGGTACCGGACTTGGTAGTGACGTTGACCGAACCGGAGGAGGTGAGTTCGGTGGAGAGATCGAGGGAAGACTGCTGAGTTTGAAATTCCTGGATGTCGCTGGCGGGGACGTTTTGGGTGGTGGTGCCGACGGTTTCGTCGCTGACGTCGAGGCCGTCAACTTCGATGCGGGCGGTGCGACCGAAGCGTCCGCCGAAGGAGATGGAAGAGAAACCGTTTTTGGTGGGATCAAAGTTGCCGCCGTCCTGGATTTGTACGCCGGGTTCCAACTGGGCGAGGTCGAGGAAGTTGCGGCCGTTGATGGGCAGGTTCTCGATCTGCTCGGTGGTCAGGACGCCCTGAACCGTTGCCTGCTCCGTATTCACGGTTACGGCAGTGGCCTGCACTTCGACTACTTGAGTGGCTTTCCCCAACTGGAGTTTGACGTTGCCGGGCGCGGTGACGCCGACTTGCACGGTGATGGGAATCTCGGTCGTCTTGAATCCCTGGGCCTCGACGCGCAGGAGGTAGTCGCCGGGAGTAAGTGCGCCTGAGGTGTAGGCTCCGGCAGACGTGGACTTGGTGGTGACCAGGCGGCCCGTGGCTTTGTTGCTGATCGATATCTTCGCGTCGGCCACGGCTGCCCCGGAGGGGTCGGTGACTGAACCTTGAATGCTGCCGGTGGAAATTGTGGTCTGGGCAAGAGCCATCGAAGAACAGAGCAGGACATACAGCAGGAAGAGGGAAGCGAACCAAATGCAGAATGTGCGGCGGGGGCAACCGCTTACTGACAGCATGGGATACCTTCCTTTCAAATATCTGTTTCCATCTCAGACGAGCAGCCGGTCGAATGGTTTCGGGTGAAGATTGACATTCTAAACCTATTTTCTGGCGGCGACGGTGCGAATCTTGTTCTGGGTTTGCCGACTGCGCGGGTTGGTGGAGGGCTACTGCTTGCTTCGGGGCGCGGTTTGGGGTACAACCGAGCGCATGTCATGCAGTGTGGTGCGCCGTTCGGGCTTCTTTCTGGCTTTTGTTTTCCTCGCTTGTATGCCTTCGATAGTTGTCGCCTTGGGGCGACCGGCTCAGACTGGTGCGCCTGACGGTCAGGCTACTTCCGGACAAGCTACTGCCGGACAAGCTACTGCCGGACAAGCTACTGCCGGTCGGGCTCCCGCTGGGAAAACTTCTCCCAGTCAAGGCGCGGGTGGGGGACAAGAGCCGGCAGCGATCCCAGAGGTGCCCGCGAATGTGAAGCCCCAGACCGTGATGCCCCAGACTGTGACTCCTGATGAGGGGGAGAAGAAGCCGGATTATTCCAAAGAGGGGTACGTCATCGAGCAATCGCGATCGCGCTTCCGTTTCGAGAGCGATGGCACCGGGCGGCAGGAGATATCTGTGCGGGTGCGGGTACAGAGTGAGGCTGGGGTGCAGGGATGGGGACAGTTGCGGCTGGGGTATAACTCGGCGAATGAAAAGCTGGATATTTCTTATGTTCGAGTGCGCAAGGCGGACGGGACGGTTGTGACCGCGGGGCCGGAAGCTGTGCAGGATGTGAATGGCCTGGTGCAACAGGTTGCTGCGGTGTACACCGATTACCGGGAGAAGCATGTCAGCGTGCCGGGGTTGCGTCCCGGGGACGTGCTGGAGTGCGAGTCGGTGACGGTGATCCATACGGCGCTAGCGCCGGGGCAATTCTGGATGCAGCATGATTTCAATCAGACAAGCATTGTGCTGGATGAGCAGTTGGAGGTGGACATACCGGCGGCGCGAACCGTTAAGGTGAAGAATAAGGCGGGCATGGACCCGAAGATTACGGAGGAAAACGGCCGGAGGATTTACCGGTGGACGAGCAATCACCTAGTGCAGGAGGATGAGGGGAAAGATAAGGACGACAAGGACAAGAAGAAGAGAAAAAAGAAGAAGACTGTGGACCAGGTGGCCGATGTGCAGATGACGACCTTCAGCAGCTGGGAGGAAGTTGGGCGCTGGTATGCGGGGCTGGAGAAGGAGCGGCGGGAGCCGTCCAAGGAGGTTCGGGCGAAGGCGGAGGAGTTGACCAAGGGGCTGAGTTCGGATCTGGAGAAGACGGAGGCGCTTTACGATTTTGTGGCGAAGAACTTCCGCTATGTGAGTTTGTCGCTGGGGCTGGCGCGCTACCAGCCGCAGGCGGCGGGCGATGTGCTGCATAACCAATACGGAGATTGCAAGGATAAGAACACGTTGCTGGCGGCGTTGCTGGAAGCCGAAGGGCTGCATTCGTCGACGGTGCTGATTCATACCTACCGCAAGCTGGATCCGGATGTGCCTTCGCCGTCGCAGTTCAATCATGCAATCACGATGTTGTCGTTGGGGAAAGACGAAATCTGGATGGATACGACTACGGAGGTTGCGCCGTTCCGGCTGCTCTCGTATTCGATTCGGAAGAAGCAGGCGTTGGTGATTCCACCGGGCGGCACGGCACATTTGGAAGAGACTCCGGCGGATCCGCCGATGCGGGACACGGAAGTGGAGGAGATTGACGGGAAGGTGGATGAGGGCGGCAGGCTGGAGGCGCGGGTAACGGATACACTGCGCGGGGATAGCGAGTTGGCATGGCGGGTTGGATTCCGGCATGCACCTACGACAAAGTGGCAGACCATGATGGAGAAGATGAATAAATCTTTGGGAGGAGAAGTAAGCGGGGTGAAAGTGGGCGATCCTGCGGAGACGCGGGAACCTTTTGTGATGGCTTATGAGGTGAGCAAGGGCAACTTCTTGGATTGGTCAAAGAGGAAGCTGGAGCTGAGGTTACCGCTCTCCACGATTTCGCTGGCGGCGATCGGAAAAGATGTAGGCGAAGAGGATAGCGAGGGCACGGGTGCAGAGGGTGAATCGGCCAAGCCCGAGCCCTTCAAGCTGGGTCCGCCGAATGATCGCACTTACAAGATCAAACTGGGATTGGCGCCCAGGTACACGGTTAAGGTTCCTATTGGAGTGAAAGTAGAGCGCGACTACGGAACGTATCAATCGAGCTACAAGCTGGAAGGGAAAGTTTTCACGGCGGAGAGGAAGTTGAGGATCAATGAAGGGGAGTTGCCGCCGGCGCGGGCGGACGACTATCGGGCTTTCCGGCAGGCGGTGATGGCGGACCTTGGGCAACAGTTGACGATTGAAAGCGCGGTGGCGGATCCGCATACGATCCCGGCTGGCATGAAGACTGAAGATTTGATCAGGAGCGGAAATGAGGCACGGAAAAACGGGAACTACACGTTAGCGATCAACCTGCTGAATCGCGCTGTGGAGGCCGATGCCAAGAGCAAGAAGGCGTGGAACGATTTGGGGCTGGCTTATCTGGATGCGCGGCAGGACGGGTTGGCGATCAACGCATTTCAGAAGCAGATTGAGGTGAATCCCTATGATTTGAACGCTTACAACAATCTCGGCCGGATCTACCTGCGGCAACGCAAGTATGAGGAGGCCGGGAAGTGGTTTAACAAGCAGATTGAGATCCAGCCGCTGGATAAATATGCGCACGAGAATCTGGGCCTCGCTTATCTGGAGTCGCACAAGTATGAGGAAGCGATCCCGGAATTGGAAAAAGCGGCGACGATAACGCCGGATAGCGCTGAAGCGCAGGTGAGGGTGGGCGAGGCGTATTTGAATGTCGGGCAGGATGCGCAGGCGGTGGAGGCATTTGACAAGGCGGTGAAGATATCGGCCACACCATCGATCTGGAATGACATTGCTTATCAGTTGGCGCTGAAGAGTGCGCATCTGGATGTGGCGCGGCGCTATGCGGAGTCGGCGGTCTCGGCTACGTTGACGCGGCTGCGGAACCTGAATTTGGAGCAGATCAAGCAAAGCGATCTGGGATTGACCTCTGCGCTGGCGAACTACTGGGATACATTGGGATGGGTGGCGTTTGCGGAAGGGCAGCTGGATGTGGCGAAGAAGTATGTTTTGGCGGCGTGGGAATTGGGGCAGCGTGGAGACGAAGGCGACCACATGGGGCAGATCTGCGAAAAGACTGGCGATAAAGAAGGAGCGATCCGCTGGTATGCCCTGGCTTTGAGCGGGCGCAGGCCGGAGGCGGAAACTCGCGGCCGATTGGCGGCTGTGGCGGGTGGCGACGACAAGGTGGACGCGCTGGTGGCGAAATATCGAGATGAGCTGGAGCGGGAACGGACGCTGAAATTGAAGAACCAAACCAAGCAGGATGGGAAGGCCGACTTCTTTCTTCTGCTGGGTGGGGCAGGATCGTCGGCGGTGACCGTAGAAGATGCAAAATTTGTTAGCGGAAACGAGGGGCTGAAGGCAGCTGCGGAGATGTTGCGAAGCGTGAAGTACAGCCAGAAGGTTCCGGATGAGACTCCGGTAAAAGTTTTGCGGCGCGGGACGCTTTCCTGCAGCGCTGGGGAGTGCACGTTGGTTTTGGAGCTGCCGGAGGATGTGAAGTCGGTGGATTGAGGAGGGTTGGTTTCGTGAAAACCAACGCCACGAGAGTGCGCGTGAGAATCGAGTGCCGTCCCTGCCGGGACTCGTTATTTGTCCCACTCACACCCCGGACTTACGTCCGGGGCTAATGAATTCCGCCCTGAGCGGGCTGGAAGGCTCGGATTTGAGACACAAGCCATCTTCTCTACGCGGCCTTGGCACTGAGCAGGCCAATCACGCTGCTGGCGACCTGGACCGCAAGTCTTCGCTCGAAATCGCGCAACTGATCAACGGGGAAGATGCAACGGTAGCGCTGGCTGTAACCCGCGTGCTGCCCCAGATTGCGCGCGCTATCGACGAAGTCGCAGCGGCCCTTCGCCGCGGTGGACGCGTCATCTATGTCGGCGCCGGGACGAGTGGCCGCATCGCTGCTCTTGATGCCGTGGAGTGCCAGCCTACGTTCAACACCGATCGCGTTCATTTCATTATTGCGGGAGGCGCGAAGGCTTTGGCGTCTGCGTCTGAGATCAGCGAGGACGACTCCAAAGCGGGGCGCAAGGAAATGTCGCGGCGCAAGCCTGCGAAGAATGACGTGGTGATCGGGATAGCTTCGAGCGGCCGTACACCGTTTACGGTCGCAGCCATTAGCGAGGCGCGCCGTCGCGGCGCGCGCACCATCGCACTCACGTGCAATCCCAACTCGCCGCTGGAACGCGCCGCCGATTTCGCTGTGGTTACGCAGGTCGGCCCCGAAGTGCTGGCAGGATCGTCGCGCATGAAGGCCGGCACCGCGCACAAAATGGTTCTCAATATGATTTCGACCGCAGCCATGACGCGGCTGGGCTATGTCTATCGCAACCTGATGGTCAATGTTGTGCCGAGAAACGAAAAACTGCTCCAGCGCGCTATTGGGATATTGGAACAGGCCACTGGAGTGGATCATGAAATTGCGCGCCGTGCTCTGAAGGCGTCGCGAAATCGGACGCCGGTGGCGCTGGTGATGCTGGCGGCGGGGGTGGGCCGGGCCCAGGCACAAGCGGCATTGAAGAAGGCGAAAGGGAATGTACGGCAAGCGATTGCAAATGTAAAACCCTTGTAAATGTTGGTCTATGTTTGCCAGGAAAACTCTGAACGTGGGCTTCCATCGGTCCATAACGACAGGACGACTGATTACCCTTTTTTCTCGATCCTAAGGCCCGTGCCCACTCGATTACCCATATCTGGCTCAAATCCCCACTAAAATAACTGCAGGACTCTACATGGATAAATTCGTAATCCGCGGCGGCGAACCTTTGCTTGGAACGGTGCGCGTCAGTGGAGCAAAAAATGCGGCGCTTCCGTGTATGGCCGCGGCGCTTCTGACCGACGAACCGGTGATTCTGGAAAATATTCCGCAAGTGCGCGACATTCAAACCACGCGCAACCTGCTGGCCGCGATGGGAGCTGAGGTCGAACTGGGCTACGGACGCGCTCACCACCGCACCACGATTCACTGCGCAAACTTGGCCAGCCCGGAAGCCTCTTATGATTTGGTGAAAACCATGCGCGCCTCCACGCTGGTTCTTGGACCGTTGGTGGCGCGCTGCGGACGCGCCCGCGTTTCGCTCCCCGGTGGATGCGCTATTGGGCAGCGTCCGATCGACCTGCACATTAAAGGCCTGGAACTGCTGGGAGCAAAAATCACGCAAGACCACGGCTACGTAGAAGCTACGGCCGCGCGGCTTCGCGGAGCGGAAATTGTCTTCGACAAAATCACCGTGACCGGCACTGAAGACCTGCTGATGGCGGCCACTCTTGCGGAAGGCGAGACTATTCTGCAGAACGCGGCCCGCGAGCCGGAAGTCGCCGACCTGGCCGCGCTACTTAACAAAATGGGAGCAAAGATTCAAGGCGCGGGCACGCCTACTATTCGCATCAAAGGCGTTGCCAAGCTGAAAGGAGCGAAGCATCGCATCATCCCTGACCGGATCGAGGCTGGCACCTTTTTGATCGCTGGAGCGCTCACCGGCGGCGACCTTAACATCGCTGGGTGCGATCCTACGCACCTTGTCGCCATCCTCAGCAAGCTGAAAGAAACCGGCGTCAAAACAAAATCTACGGCCACGTCTGTCCGCGTGATGGGCGACAATCCCTTTACTGCTTCCGATCTCACCACGGAGGAATATCCCGGCTTTCCCACCGACATGCAGGCGCAGTTCATGGCGCTGGCCACGCAAGCGGAAGGGACTTCCATTGTCACGGAAAACATTTTTGAGAACCGTTTCATGCATGCGGGGGAATTGGTGCGTATGGGCGCGAACATAAAAATTGAAGGGCGCCGTGCTGTGGTTCGTGGGAAAACGCAGTTGAGCGCTGCCGCCGTTCTTGCCTCTGACTTGCGCGCCAGCGCATCGTTAGTCCTCGCCGCGCTGGTCGCCGACGGCGAGACTATCATCGACCGCGTTTACCACATCGACCGCGGGTACGAAAAAATCGAAGAAAAACTGAAGGGTGTGGGCGCACAAATCCGCCGCATCGGGAATATGCTCCCCTAGCAGGCTGCGGAAAAAACTCATTTTGCCGGAAGAGAGCAAACCTCAGGCGCTAAAGCGCGGCTGATTTTAAGAAACTTAACGGCACGACTGAAGTCGTGCCCTTCCCGAACTGTGCTCGAACTTGATTTTTCCGCAGCCCCGCTAGGCTGGGACTCTACGGTCTAGCGCTTCGATTACTGCGTCGTGGAATCTTGGGCGGACTTGTTTGATGGCTTGGTTGGAGCAGTCGGGCCAGGTGCGGTTGGTGAGGAGCGCGATTGAGAGTTGGCGCCTGGGGTCGATCCAGAGAGAGGTCCCAGTGTAGCCGAGGTGGCCGTAGGAGTCTGGCGAAAAATATTTTCCGGATTGCGATGGAGTGGAGGGAGTATCCCAGCCGAGGGCTCGGGAGGTGCCGGGGGGTGTGGATTCGCGGCGGGTGAAGAGGGAGACGGTTTCCGGGCGGAGGATTGGGTGGCCTCCGTTGAGCATGGCGTGGGCGAATTTGGCCAGGTCTTGGGCAGTGGAGAAGAGTCCGGCGTGGGCGGCTACTCCGCCCATGATGCTGACGTTTTCGTCCTGGACTTCGCCTTGGATTAGTCTTTGGCGGAAGGTCTGATCGTTGGCTGTGGCAGGAATCTGCCCGCGGATTTCGGGTGGCGGGTTGAAGGTTGTGTTGGTCATGGATAGTGGGGCGAAGATTTCACGCTGGCAGAAGCGGTCGATCGGTTCGTCGGCCAGGCGCTCGAGGGCGATGCCCAGGATTATGAATCCGATGTCGCTGTAGTTGGCGCGGGTTGCGGGATCCGCGGCTAGGGGCGTAATGAAGGCGGCCTGGAGAAGTTGGTCGCGGGTGGGAGCTTTCAGGAATAACTTTTCATAGGCGGGCAGGCCGGAGGAGTGGGCTAGCAACATGCGGAGGGTTACTTCGTGGCGGCGGGAATCTTTGCCGGGATCGTGAGTGAATTCGGGGACTATCGCGGAGACTGGGGCGTCGAGATCGAGGAGGCCGCGTTCGTAGAGGAGCATTGCCATGGGTGTGGTGGCTACTGCCTTTGTTAGGGAGGCCAGGTCGAAGAGTGTGGAGGGATTGACAGAGTAGTTCCCACTTCTCGCAACCGACGCGAGAAGTGGGGCACCCACTTTATAGGTAAAGTGTCCAAGGGCTTTCAACGCGACTAGGCGGCCTTGGTGAGTTATGGCTATGGAGGCGGCGGGGAAGGCTTGTTGTGTGATGGCTTCTTGCAGGATGGAGAAAGCTGGGGCGAGGACTTGGTCTTGCTTCTCGAAGGCATTTAGCAGTGAGCCTGGTGCGGTCATTGAGAATCCATGATATGGCATAGCGGGCACCCCCTTACTTGAGTTTCTTGAGTCATGCAGGCGGGGTTGTGTAGAGTCAGAGCATCCTTCCTTTCTTGTCAAACTCGTCTCCGGAAATCCCCACCTTTCCGCAAAGAACGCGGAAAGATGGGGCACCCAGATTCCGCCTTGTGCTGACAATGTTGCTGGCTTGCATTTTGAGTACGGCTGGCCAAGCTGGAAAGCACGGAGGTAGTGTCCCCACAAAACCAGTTCCCACACATGCTGTTGCGCTCCCCGCGGTTGATGCGGTTATTCAGAGTGCAATTTCTGACGGGAGCATTCCTGGGGCTGTTCTCGTTGTCGGTCATGACGGAGCTGTGATCTATCGCAAGGCTTACGGGGCGCGGGCTTTGGAGCCTCGGCGCGAAGCGATGACTCTGGATACCGTGTTTGATCTGGCTTCGCTTACCAAGGTGATTGTTACGACTACAGCAGTGATGCAGCTGGTGGAGCGGGGAAAGGTGCGGCTGAATGATCCGGTGGCGAAGTATTTGCCGGAGTTTGCGCAGAATGGAAAAGAAGACATCACGGTGCGGCAGTTGCTTACGCACTACTCTGGTTTGCAGCCGGATCTGGATTTGAAAACGCCGTGGGAAGGGAAGGAGACGGCTTACCGGATGGCGTTTGCGGAGACTCCGCAGGATGCGCCGGGGTCGAAGTTTTCCTACAGTGACATCAATTTTATCGTGCTGGGCGCACTGGTGGAACGTGTGTCGGGCGAGACGCTGGATGCGTATGCCGCTCGGCATATTTTTTTGCCGTTGAAGATGACGCGGACGCGGTATTTGCCTCCGTTGGCCAAGCGGGCGGGTTGGATAGAAAAGATCGCGCCGACGCAGTACGACGAGAACGAACACATGCTGCGCGGGGTGGTGCATGATCCGACGGCGCGGCGCATGGGCGGCGTGGCGGGGCATGCGGGGTTGTTTTCTACGGGGGACGATTTGGCAAAGTTTGCGCAGGCTTTGCTGAATGGGGGCGATGGGATTTTGTCGGCGCTGTCGGTGGAGAAGATGACGCGGCCAGAGCAGCCGCCGTCGGCTCCCGTGCTGCGCGGGTTTGGATGGGACATCGATTCTCCGTTCTCGTCGAACCGGGGAGATTTGCTGCCGGTAGGAGGGTTTGGGCATACCGGGTTTACGGGAACATCGATGTGGATCGATCCAACTACGCAGACTTACATCATTTTGCTGACGAACGCGGTGCATCCGCGAGGGAAGGGAAATGCGGTTTCTTTGCGGTCGAAGGTGGCGACGGCAGTCGCGGCAGCTTTGCCTTTGACCGCCACTGAGAAAGAGGCGGTGCGCGGAGAGAGCATTACCGGCTACAACGAGGCGCAGAGCGCGGCCCGGCGCATGAGCGTGCGCAATGGCAGCGTGAAGAATGGGATTGACGTGCTGGAGGAGCATGGGTTCGATGTGCTGCAAGTGGCTGGACGTAAGAGACACATCGGGTTATTGACCAACCAGACGGGAGTGGACTTGGATGGGCGGCGGACCATCGATGCGCTGGCCGCCGCTCCGGGAGTTTCGCTGGAGGCGATTTTTAGTCCGGAGCATGGGGTTACCGGGTCGCTGGATACCACTGACATTCATAATTCGAAGGATGCAGCTACCGGGATTCCTGTCTATAGCGTGTACGGCGGCACGGATTTGGCGCGGCGGCCGGGGGCGGAGGTGATGAAGTCGTTGGACGCCGTCGTGATCGATCTTCAGGATGCGGGGGTGCGATTTTATACCTACGAGACTACGCTGGGATATTTTTTGGAGGCGGCGGCTGCGGCGGGAGTTGAGGTGATTGTCCTGGACCGGCCCGATCCGATAACGGGGTCGTTTGTGCAGGGTCCGGTAGCGGATGCTGGGCACGAGAGCTTTACGAATTATTGGACTGTGCCGGTGCGGCATGGCATGACTTTGGGCGAACTGGCGAAGATGTTCAACGCAGAGCGGAAGATCAACGCGAAGCTTACTGTTGTGCCGATGGAGGGTTGGCAGCGCGGGGACTGGTTTGATTCCACGGGGCTGGCGTGGGTGAATCCGTCGCCGAATTTGCGGAGTGTGACGGAGGCGGCGTTGTATCCGGGCGTGGCTTTGATTGAAGGCACGAATGTTTCAGTCGGGCGCGGGACCGACAGTCCATTTGAGTTGGTGGGCGCGCCCTGGATCAAGAGCAGGGAACTGGCGGCTTATTTGAATTCGCGGGGGATTGCCGGGGTGCGGTTTGTGCCGATCACGTTTACGCCTGCGGCTTCGGTTTATAGCGGGTTGAAATGCGAGGGCGTGAATATTGTTCTGACGGAGCGGAACGCGCTGGATGCGCCGGAGTTGGGGATTGAATTGGCGGCGGCATTGAAGAAACTTTATCCGGCGGACTTCAAGATGGAGCGCATGGCGGAGTTGTTGGTGAATCAGGCGGCTTACGATGGGCTGGTGGCGGGGCGCGATCCGCGGCGAATTGCGCAGGATTGGCAGGAGGAGTTGGAGAAGTTTGTCGCGGTGCGGAAGAAGTATTTGATTTATTAGTGACTGTACTCATGTCGTGGCAGCAGAAGAACTTATCGCGGAGTTCGCGGAGAACGGCAGCGGAGAACGCGGAGGAAGACCGGCGCGGGGCACCTTAGTTGGGGTAAATTCGCATCTTAGGCTCTAGTTGCGTGCTATTCTCGGGCTGAGTGGCCTGCGCGGCGATTGTTTTCGGGAGGTTGCGATGCGCGTGATATTTGCTCTCGTTCTGATTTCCGGAATGTCATTTGGGCAGGATGCTGCGCCACAGTCGCCAGCGGCTCCGGCATCGCCTGCCGCAACCACGCCAGCGGCGGCGGAGAGTGCTGCGCCCGCTCCGGTTGCGAATCCGAAAGTGATCACGATCCCCACCGGGACCAAGATTCCGCTTTCCCTAGCGCAGGCCATCTCGACCAAGAACGCTCGCGAGGGCGATGCGGTTTATGCCACCACGGCATTTCCGTTTGTCGTGGATAATCGCGTCGTGGTTCCCGCCGGCTCGTACGTTCAGGGGACGATTTCGCACGTGGAGCGCGCTGGACACGGGCACGGCCGGGCAGAGTTGTTGATGCACTTTACGTCGATCATCTTTCCCAGCGGTTACACGGTGATGCTGCCGGCGTCGGTGGAGAACACGCCGGGGGCAGAGAACAAGTCCGTAAAGGATTCGGAAGGAACGATTCAGCAGGACAAAGACACCGGCAAGAGGATCGAAGAAGCTGCCAAGGGAGGTGTTTACGGGACCATGGGAGGGGCAACCGCCGGTGGTCTGGCAACCGGAGGGCTGAACGGAGCGCGCGTGGGTGCAGGAGTGGGTGCGGCGGCAGGGATCGCATGGGCTCTGCTGAAGCGTGGCGCCGATGTGAAGCTGGAAGTGGGAACGTCGCTTGAGATGGAGATTCAGCGCCCGATTACGGTGGATGCCACGCGGATTGCGGTGGCAAAGACTGGGTCTTAGGGATACCGGCAGAAGGACAATACAACACGCAAAGGCGAGAACCAAAGGTAAAAGCAAAGTCAAAAGCAGCGGGCAGGAGTGCCCGCTCCAGACGGGCAGTGCGGCTACCCACCTACATCTTCACTTCAAATTGAATAGCGCGTTCACGTGGGCGGTTACAGTTACCGTCTGCGGGGTGAATTCTTCCGTGGGAGCGGGCGCGGCCTCAGTTCTGGCGGCCATGGCGAGGACCCTGTGCGGGACGGGCACACGCTGATTCTCGAAGGTGTCAACGGAGGCGTAGGAAAGCTCGCCTACGGTGCGGCCACTGGCTCTTGCGATGGCGTCGGCGGAGTTGCGGGCGCGGCGGTAGGCGTCTTCAACGGCTTTGTTTTTGGCTTCGTCGATATTTTCGAGCATGTAGTTCAGGGTTTGAGTCTCGCTGACGTTGGCGTCGGCTAGTTGCTGCGTGATGGGTCCGATCTTGGTGAAATCTTTGAGCTTAAGCGTGACGTCGGTGGTGACGCGATAGCCGATGACTTTTTGCTTTGGTTTCCACTCGTAGACCGGCTGAACGGAGAGGAATCCGATGTTGGCGGCTTTGGGTTCAATCCCATTGGCGCGCAAAACCTGGCGGACGCGCTCGGCGTCTTTGGAGGCATGGTCATAGGCGGCCTGGGATGTGCTGTCTTGAACGGAAATGTTGAAGCGGATTACGGCAGTATCGGGAGCGGATTCAAATTTGCCGTCGGCGCCGACGTAGACGGAGTTGGGAAGAGCGGTGACGGCGGGATGCTCCTGCGCGAAGGATGTGGTCGCAAGGATGCAGAGTGCGATAAACGCGAGCGCGGATTTCATGAGTGCCTCCGGGGTGAGCCTCGTTATATTGATTGTAAGTTGAGGTGTGGATTCGTCACCAGTTAGAACGCGGAAATCAGCGCATCTTGCGGGGTGGGAGGCGGGGAAACGCGGGCGACGAAAAACTGGACAAGAATCAAGAATTCACCTCAGCGGGTGAAGCCGCAAACAACCTCGCGACTCAACGGCACGACTGAAGTCATGCCCTTCCCGATCTACGGTGTTTGACCTTCTTAGATTACGGATTAGAACTGATCAGCTTTTGGCGCTGGCGGAGTAGCTGAAGGGATAGCTCTGCGCGTTGATTTCGCGACGCAGGTCTTCGAAGATGTCGTCGGGCATTTTCTGGAAAATCTGGACTACCTCGGGATCGAATTGGCGTCCGGCCCAAGCCTGGATTTCTTTGCGAGCTTCCGTGAGAGTTCTGGCGGGACGGTAAGGGCGGTCGGAGATGATGGCGTCGAGAGTGTCGGCAACGGAGAAGATGCGTGCCCCTAGCGGGATTTCGCCGCCTTTGAGGCCGCGGGGATAGCCGCTGCCATCGAAGTGTTCCTGGTGCGAGTAGACAATGTCGCAAGCTTCGGCGAGGAACGGAATTTTCTTGAGCATCTGGTAGCCGTGATAACAATGCTCGCGCATGATGGTGCGCTCGTTGTCGTCGAGCTTTCCGGGTTTGCGCAGGATGTTATCTGGGATCGCCATTTTGCCGATGTCGTGCAGGAAAGCGCCGCGGGCGATGATCAGGATTTGTTCGCGGGGCACGCCCATGGCGCGGGCGATGGCTATCGTGAACGCCGTGACTCGGCGGGAGTGGCCTTCGGTTTCCGCGTCTTTCAAATCGAGCGCGTCTCCCAGAGCTTGCAGGGTAATGTCGTAGGAGCGCTCCAGATCGGCCATGGCAGCCTGAAGCTGATCGGTGCGGGCCTCCACCAGAGATTCCAGATTGGTTTGATAGGTGCGGTTCTCTACCTTGAGACGGCGATTCTCGAGGGCGCGTCCGACCGCATTGAGCAATTGTTCGCGCTCGAAGGGCTTGAGCAGATAGTCATAAGCGCCATTGCGGATAGCGGCGAGCGCGACGGAAATGTCGTGGACGGCAGTAACCATCACGACCGGCATGTCAGGAAATTTTTCCTTGGTGCGTTCGAGCAAGCCGATGCCGTCGAGATCGGCCATCATCAAATCGGAAAGCATTAGCTCGAATATTTCCCCGGAATTGAGCAGGGCAAGAGCTTCCATCCCGGAACTGGCTTGCTTCCAGCTATAGCCGGCGGCGGATAGGATGGCGCAGACAATCTCGCGGATTGCCTCTTCGTCATCGACTACGAGAATTCGGTCGGGCATGTGTGTTTCAGATACTATCGGCGATTTTACGCCACTTGTTAGGTTCCGAAAGTAACCATCCAGGTCCGGAAAGCGCATCAATAACGGGGCAGAGCGTGGTATTCAGAAGCAGGGCACTATTGCGTCTGGAATACAACGGACGGGATGGCAAGCCGATCCTCGATCAGAACTGCGAGCGGATGAAAGCCGAGTGCAGTGAGATGTTCGACGGAAACTAAGAGACCGATTTCTTTTGGGGGGAACATTTATGAAACGTAAGTCACTGCTGTTTGTTATGGTCTTGATGAGCACTCTGGCGTTTGCGAAATGGGGTCAAGACTTCATTTCCAACGTTGGATTGACCAACAACAAGGGACGGGTAGGCGACCATTTTGAGGCGTGCATCCGTTACCAGATCGGCTGGTACCCCCAGCAGCGCTCTGGCCCTATCAATGTGCAAACCTCAGATGTCACAACCCCACAGTATGCCCTGTTTGCCAATTCCCTGCCCGCAGGAGTGACATTCAATTCTTCGACTGGTTGCCTTTCGGGCACGCCGACAGAGTCCGGGCAATGGCAAGTTTATCCGGGGGTGCGAGACGCCAACCACGCAATGTACAGCGGAAACGGCTACTGGTTCACACAGTGGACAACTGACCGCAGCACCGGGCTGGTCTATGCCACACCGAAAGACAACGTGGCACCAACGATCACTATCGAGAGGTAACTAGCGTTTCTTTCGCTTCCGTTTGGGACGCTTTGACAAAGTCTGACATAACATGAACGCTGCCCTTTGGTCCATTTGGAACACCGCACAACCGGCGCTCGCCGGGCTGAAGGCCGGGGAGTGGGCAGTGCTGTTTGTGCTGGGAGCGTCGTTGCTGGTGCTGTCGGCGCTGCGCGAGCGGTATCTTCTGATTTGGACAGCGGGCTGGGCGCTGCTGGCGGGTTCGCGGTTGGCGGGCGTGCACGGGGCTGGGATGGGAATCCCGCAACACTTTGTCCCCGCCATAGAGCAGGCGGCGTTCGTGGTTGCGATGGGGCTGTTGGCGGGCGCGGTCCTTGTGTATATCCGTGGCCGCGATCTGCTGGCGCCGCTGGCTGCGATCACCGTGATCATGGCGGGCTTTGCCGTCGCCCGCGTGCTGCTGTGGCCCGACTCGCTGCCCTTGCGCGTCGCTCTGGAAGTTTCCTACCGAATCATTCTGCTGACAGCCTCTATTGCATTGCTGCGCGCCCGCCGGGGACGTTGGGAGCTGGGCGCGTGGCTGCTGGCCGCATGTTTGCTTCTGCAGCACTTGAGTTGGGCGCCGTTCACGAACCAGATTCCGGCGAGACTTGTTGTGGCGGCGGACGTTCTGTTGGGGCTGAGCATGCTGTTGGCTGTGTTGGGCGAGGCGCGCGCTCGGGCCCGGCGATTGAGCGTGCTGCGGGCTTTGACTGAGAGTATTGTGCTGGCGCAACAGCAGGGCGGCATGATGGAGACCGCGCTGGCCGAACTACGGCGGCTGACCAAGAGCAAGGCTGCGTGGTTCCGCTTGATTGAAGGCGGAAGCCTGGTGGCCACTCACGCGATAGGAGTTTCGCAGGACTTTTTGCGGGAAGCTAGTTGTACGGAGTTGACGGAGAGCGTGTCGCAGACGCTGGAACGCGGCAAGCCGGTGAAGGCGCACAGGAGCGCGGCGAGTGCGGAAGATGCCTGGCTGCTGAAATCGGAAAAACTGCAATATGTCGTGACGGTTCCCGTGCTGGGAAAAAAATCTCCGATCGGGCTGCTGGTTCTGGGAAGCTCCCGGACGAGAAAATTGACTGTAGAAGAACTGGAGTTTCTGGAAACTTGCGGGCGGCAGTTGGGAATTGCGATTGAGAATTTCCGTTTGCTCGAGCAGGCGTTGCGTTCGCAACGGCAGTGGCGAAATACATTTGACTCCGTGCATGACATCATCCTGGCGCACGATACGGATTTCCGCATCATCAAGGCTAATCAGACTCTGCTGGAGCAAGTGGAAATGGCGTCGGCGGACGTGATCGGCAGCACCTGCGAATCGGTGTTACCGCACCGTCTGGGCGAGTGGACGGGTTGTCCTTACTGCGCCCGCGGAGACGAGGAAATCAGCGAAGGCGCCGACCCCTGTTTCGGCGGATTCTCGATGGTTTCCACTTCTTCATATACAGAGCAGGGAAGCAAGCAGAAGGGAACGATCCACATTGTCCGGGATATTACGGAGCGGCGTTCGGCGGAAGAAAAATACCGTTTGCTGTTCGAGCAGGTGCAGGAAGGCGTTTATGTGGCCACACCTCGCGGGCGTTTGCTCGACTGCAACGATGCGTTTGTGCACATGCTGGGTTACGACAACCGGGAAGAATTGCTGCCGCTGAATTTGGACGAAGACATTCGTGTGGATGCGGGGCAGCGGGATGCTTTCCGCAGGGAGATTGAGCAGCAGAATTACGTCCGAAACTTTGAAGTGACGATGCGGCGCAAGAATGGAACCCTGCTGGTGGCGGCGGAAAGCAGCTTCGCCACACGGGATGCAGCGGGGGAGATCGAACGGTTTCAAGGCTTTGTTCTCGACGTAACAGAGAAGCGGCGCGCCGAGGACGAGATGCGGCGGCGCAACCGCGAGCTGAATGCGCTGAACGCCATGGCCGTGGTGGCGACGCAGTCTTTCGATCTGGATGAAATTCTGAATCTGACCCTGCGGCAAGTAGTTTCGCTGTTCGGAGCGGAGAGTGGCGCAGTGTACCTTTCGGATTCGGACGCTCCCACTTACCGGCGGCGAGCGGCGTGGGGTCCGCGCAGCCGGGACAGGTCGCGGCCGGGGGAAATCAGTTTTGCCGAGGGCTTTGGCGATCTGGTGATGCGGTCGCGCGCGGAAGTGATCACGGCAGAATATCTGCCGCACTTAACTGGAACGGTTGCTGACTTCATCCGCTCCGACCGCGACGGCGCGTGGATCTGGGTCCTGTTCTGGGGCAAGGATAGTCCGATTGGCATGATGGGGCTGCGCAGCCAGGCCGAGTATGAATACTCCAGCGGCGAAGAGAACCTGATGGTGGCGATCAGTCGGCAGTTGGCCACCACGATAGAGAAAGTCCGGCTCTATGAAGAGACCTGCAAGGCCTATGAAGACTTGCGGCGCACGCAGGAACAACTTTTACAGAGCGAGAAGATGTCGGCAGTGGGACAGTTGATCGCGGGCGTGGCCCATGAGTTGAACAATCCGCTGACCGCGATTCTCGGCTACGCGCAGTTGCTTGAAAGTGAAGGACTGAACGAGCGCGCGCAGGACTATGTGGGCAAGATGTTCAAGCAAGCGCAGCGGACGCACCGGGTGGTGCAGAATCTGCTTTCATTTGCCCGGCAGCGGAAACCAGAGCGCTCAGAAGTTGATATCCGGAAGGTGCTGGAAGAAACGCTGGCCCTGCGCGACTACGATCTGAAGATTAACAAGATCGTCGTAGAGAAAGATCTGGGAGCAGAGGCGGCGCTGGTAGTTGCCGATCCGCATCAACTGGAGCAGGTATTTCTAAATATCATCAACAACGCGGTGGATGCCGTGCTGGAGGCGAAGCGGTCGGGAAAACTGAAGATCCGCGTCTATTGCGAGAAGGGCGCTGTCTGTGCGCAGTTTGCCGACGATGGCCCGGGAATCAAAGATCCCAAGAGAATTTTCGATCCGTTCTACACCACGAAGAGCGTGGGCAAAGGAACGGGGCTCGGTCTCAGCATCTGCTACGGCATTGTGAAAGAGCATGGCGGTGACATCACTGCGCACAATGCTGCCGAGGGCGGAGCGGTGATCGAGGTGCGCCTGCCCATGGCAGCGGCGCCGGGAGTAGTCGTGGAAGCAGCGCCGGTTCCTGCGAAGCGCGAAGGCGCGATTCAAGGCCGGGTGCTGCTGGTGGAGGAAGAAGAAGCAGTGCTGGAGTTCGAGCGTGACGTGCTGGCCGGCGCCGGGGCCAACGTGGTGACCGCAAACAAGAGCGAAGACGTGAAGACGCGTTTGCTCTCCGAGCCGTTTGATGCGTTGATTATGAGCGGCAAGATGCCTGCGGACTGGAACGCCAAAGAAGCCTACCTGTGGCTCAAACAGAACTGCCCGGAGATGGAGAAGCACGTTCTGTTTACTTTCTCGCATGGAGTGGAACAGGGGGATGCGCGAGCGTTTCTGCAAGAAAACAACATTCCTTACCTGGTGAAACCCTTTGAAGTTGCAGAGCTGATCTCGCGGGCGAGGCGCCTGCTGCAAAAAGCGCAGGCGGCGGCCGCTGGCGCTAACTAGCGAGGGATTCGATTTACAGTTGCGTGCGCAGGCTCTTTGCCAACCGGCGGAGAGCTTTTTCGTTGCGGCGATACCAGCGCCATTGACCTTGCTTCACAGCGTCAACCAGGCCCGCCTTGGTGAGGATCGCCATGTGATGCGAGATGGTCGGCTGGGAGAGATGCACGCGTTCTTCAATGTCGCCAGCGCAGAGACCATTCTTTCCTGCGGCTGGGATACTGCTGGCAGCCGGGCCGCGTTGTTTCAGCGCCTGGAGAATGCGACGCCGGGTAGGATCGGCAATGGCATGGAGCGAGAGGTCGATAGTGGTGGTCGTAGTCATCGGGAATAGGAATAGCGGTTAAATTGACGGTTGTCAATATGCTGGAGCACGCAAAAAGCAGGTTCCCTTCGGCAGGCTCAGGGCAGGCTCTCACCGGGCTACCGGTTCGGAATGACAAAATCATTCAAAAGACATCAGGAGCGCTGGCGTGGGGCTCGCAGCCACTCGATGCGCGTAAATTCGATGTACCGGACGTCGCTATCCGGTTGAGAGCAGTTGGATTGGTTGAGGCGAGGGGCCAGCGTGCCGCCGCGAATCCAATAGCCGGCTTCATCCTTCTTAAGAACGGTTGCGTCGAGCGGATCCATTCCTTGCAGCTTGAAGATGACACGGCGGTTCAGCAGGGGATCAAGCTTCATAATTTGGCTTGTTATTTTTTTAAGATCGGACTATATCCGTCGTTGATGAGCCGCGTGCGCATGCCTTCGGCGTCCTTGATGTCGGTGAAGGGCCCGACCTGCACGCGAAACAGTTTGTCGGTCGTGGAATTGCCGGCGACGAAAGCCGGGTATTGCTTTTTCTTGAGAGCTTCGACCAGGGCTGCGGCATCGTCCTGCTTGCTGACTGCGGCTACCTGCACGAAATAAGCGGTGGTCGGAACCGTCACCATGGGATCGGGCGGCGTGGCCGCCGGCTGAGCTTGTGTGCTGGTCGAAGAAGCTCCGGTGGATGCTGCCGGCGTTTGGACGGCAGTCGTGGGACTCGTGGCTTCCGAGTCAGCCGAAGCCGGGGTCAGTTGCGGGTTGGCGTCCTTTTGCTCGACTGCTTTGTAAAAAGTCATCGGCGTGGCAGGTTGGGCAACCGAAGAACCGGCGGGCTTGGGGCTGTTGGAAGCCGTGGTCACAGCAGCCGTACCAGTTGCGGCGAGGCCGGCGTCTGACTTGCGGCCCAGTGTGTAGCCGAGCGCGAAGAACACTGCGCAGACGATCACCAGGCCGAAGAAGAGGCCCAGAAGCTTCGTGGTGCCTAGAGTGATTTCAGTGTCTTGTGAAGAATCCATTGCAACCATGTACCTCAGGGGCTAAAGCCCACATGTCATCGCGCATCTTTATCGCAGCGCTCAAGCGCTGCTCCACCCTTTGCGGCTGCGCCGCTTAAGTCGATATTGCGCCGCTTAAACCATTACTCATGCAGCTTTGTCGTCGCCCTTGCCCAGCAACTTCTGCAGGCCTGAGAAAAAGTCAACCGGTACGGGGAAGATTACAGTCGTATTTTTCTCAACGCCGATTTCCGTCAGCGTCTGCAGGTAGCGAAGCTGCACGCTGACCGGCTCGGTCGCCAGCAAATGTGCGGCGTCCACCAGGCGCTGTGCGGCTGAGAACTCACCCTCGGCGTGAATGATCTTGGAACGCTTTTCGCGCTCGGCCTCGGCCTGCTTCGCCATGGCGCGCAGCATGGATTCCGGCATGTCTACCTGCTTAACTTCCACGTTCGTCACTTTCACGCCCCACGGTGAAGTGTGCTGGTCGAGAATGCTTTGCAGACGCAGGTTGATCTTTTCTCGATGCGCGAGCAGTTCGTCGAGTTCCTGTTCGCCGAGCACGGAGCGCAGCGTGGTCTGGGCAAACTGCGAAGTCTGGTAGACGTAGTTGGAAACTTCGTTCACCGCCTTGTTGGGATCGATGACCCGCAGGAAAATGACGGCGTTTACTTTGAGCGTAACGTTGTCGCGAGTGATGATGTCTTGCGGCGGCACTTCGAGCGCCTCCTGCCGGAGCGACACTCGGACGATGCGGTCGATCGGCGCGAACACCAGCACCACTCCCGGACCCTTGGCGTTCGTCAACAGACGACCCAGGCGGAAGATGACGCCACGTTCGTACTCGGCCAGGATTTTGATGGAGCTGAGCAAGTAGAGGACGACGATGATGATGACAACTGCGGTAAAGGAAAAACCGATGTCCATACCAATACCTCCGCGACTGAAACAGACAAGCGCCGCTGAGGCGGATTGTATCGCAATGGTGAGAGGAGGGCGCGGAATTCGGATGCAGGTGGTTGCTTGGGCTGGTGCGTCGGCTGACTAAAAAGCAACCGGCGCTGGCGAGTTCCGGGTTGCGGTCACAGGCTCCACTCGAAGCAGAAGGCCGTCTACGCGGCGCACAATTACGGCCTCGCCGGTCGGCACGTCCGCCGAGGAAACGGCATCCCAGAGTTCGCCGTGGATGAAGATTTTTCCACTTGGCGAAAGTGCACTCTGGGCGATGCCCGTCTCACCGATCAATCCCTGGGCGCCAGAAACCATCTTATTGCGGCGCGCTTTCAAAGCAATTCCCATCAGGAACGCCGTGATCAATCCGAGCGGAATGCTGACTGCGAGCGCGGTCAGCAGGTGGACGCGCATTTCCGGGATGGGAGAATCGACCAGCAGCAGCCCTCCGAGAGTGATAAGCGCAATGCCGCCGATGGTTAGTACGCCATGGGTGGCGAATTTAGCTTCGGCGGCGAAGAGCGCGAACGCGCCGAGAATGAGGCCCAGCGCCGCAAAGCGCGTGGGCAGCAGATTGAGAGCGAAGGCCGCGATCAAGATGAAGACGACGCCCACGGTTCCAGGAATGACCGCGCCGGGATGGTTGAATTCGGCATAGAGCGCAAGCGCGCCGATGGCGAGCAGGATGAAGGCGACGTTCGGGTCCATCAGATAACTGAGAATTTGTTCTTTGAGAGTCATGCCAAATGGCACCACGAGTTGGCCGGAAAGCTTCAGCGTGACTTCCTGGCCGTTGAAGCGCTTGAAACTCTTGCCCTCCATCTGGCGGAAAAGATCCTGCTCATCGGAGGCCACATAGTCGATTAAATGCTGCGAAAGCGCTTCCTGTTCTGTGAACGACTTGGACTCCATCACGGCGCTTTCCGCAACCTCCACATTGCGGCCGCGCCGCGAGACGACAGAGCGCATCAGCGCAGCGGTGTCATTCTCAATCTTGCGCTTCATCTCGTCGTCAACCTTGGGAGCGAATGGGCCAATCAGCACGGGATGCGCCGCGCCCGCGTTGGTTCCAGGCGCCATGGCTGCTACATCTGCCGCCTCGAGAATGAAGATTCCCGCCGAACCGGCGCGACTGCCGCTGGGCGCGACATAGAGAATCACGGGAACCTTAGAATTTGTGATCTTCTCGATTATCTGGCGGGTGGATTCGACGAGGCCTCCAGGAGTATTGATCTCGATCAATACAGCTTGATCGTTGCGGCGCTGGGCTTCGTCGATAGCGCGGGCGATGTACTCCTCGGTGACGGGCTGGATGGTGTCGTTGAGGACAATCTTGAGGACTTCGGCGGAGGAAGCCGAACTGAGAATCAGCGCGGCAACTAGGCCAATAACAATTCGCAAGGTCGGATTTCTTTTCATCGGTCGCCAATCGTCTACATCAATATTCTTACTCTCATTTGTGACTCATGGCAGACATTTCTTCAGTTTCAGCGCCAGAAAGCCCGAGGTGTGCGCCGCTCCAGCCGGGAAGATCGGTACTGCCGGTGATCAGGCGGGCGCCCCGTTCATAGGTGAAATACGACCACGCCCATTGAATGAAGACCAGCACGCGGTTTTGAAAACCAATCAGGAAAAGAATGTGGACGAACAGCCAGGCCAGCCAGGCCATGAAACCGGAGATATGAATCTTGCCGAACTGCGCGACTGCGGCTGCACGGCCGATGGTGGCCAGGCTGCCTTTGTCGAAGTAATGAAACGGGGGACGCACAGAACGCGAGGAGGACGGAACACCCGCTTCGATTTCTCGACGGATTAGCTTGGCTACGTAGCGGCCTTCGAGAATCGCGACCGGAGCGACGCCGGGAAGCAGTTTGCCGGATTTATCTTTGAGTGCGGCGAGGTCTCCGATTACGAAGACTTCGGGGTGGTTGGGAAGGCTGAGATCGGGATTGACGAGCACGCGTCCCGCGCGATCGACGGGCACGCCAAGTTTCTTCCCCAGCGGTGAGGCGGCCACGCCCGCTGCCCAGAGGATGACGGCGGCATTCATCTTCGTCTCGCCCATGTAAATTACGCCGGGCTCAATCTTTGTCACCATCGTTGAAGTCAATACCTCCACGCCCAGCCGCTGCAATTGTTCGAGCGCGCTGCGCGAAAGATCCTCAGGATACGCGGGCAAGACGTGCGGGCCGCCTTCGATGAGATGAATGCGAGCGCGGCGCGGATCGATGGCGCGGAAATCTTGAGCGAGGGCGTGACGGCAGATTTCGGCGAGGGTTCCGGCAAGTTCGACCCCCGTGGGGCCCGCGCCCACGACCACGAAGTTCAACGGGTCGAAAGATTCTCCGGCAGCGGCTCGGCGCTCGGCGAGTTCAAACGCGAGCAGGACGCGGCGTCGAATTTCTAGGGCGTCCTCGATGGTCTTCAGGCCGGGAGCGAGAGTTTCCCATTCGTCGTGGCCGAAATAGGCGTGGCTCGCGCCGGCGGCGATGATGAGAGAATCGTAGGGAATCTCCTGGGCTTCGTCCTCGATAACAGTTTGCACCACGCGGCGTTCGAGATCGAAGCCTGTCACTTCAGCCATGAGCACTTCAACGTTTTTGTGACGGCGCAGAATCGAGCGGATCGGGGCAGCAATCTCTCCGGGCGAAAGGCCGGCTGTCGCCACCTGATAGAGCAGCGGCTGAAAAGTGTGATGATTCTTACGGTCGATAACGGTGATGCTTACGGGTGCGCGGGCCAGCCTCTGGGCTGCGTTCAGGCCGCCGAAGCCCGCTCCCACGATCACGACGCGATGGGCCGTCTTGCTGTTCATGATCTCACTCTGTAAGATTCAGCGCGATGGTAATCGGCTCCAGAAGTTCGGCTGCGAACTCGCATCCTGCGTGGGCAGGGTGGTTCGTTCCGTCGGCCGGCGATTTGATTTTTGTGGCACTGTTGGGTCTGCTGACGTGCACCACGCTCTCGGTGCGCTTGCTGGCTGATGCTGGAATCGGGTGGCATATTCGTACGGGACAACTGATTCTGGCAACACATCAGATTCCGCGCGTCGATCCATTTTCCTCCATGAGTGGCCAGCCGTGGTTTGCCTGGGAGTGGCTTTACGACGTGGCCGTAGGTTGGCTGGATCGTGCGGCGGGGCTGAACGGTGTGGTGCTGCTCACGGCTCTGATTATCGCGGGATTGTTCGCATGGACCTTCCGGCTCCTGCTGCGGCGGGGCACGAACATTCTGGTGGCGTTGGTGCTGACGCTGCTGGCGGCTTCGGCGGCGATGATTCATTTTCAGGCGCGTCCACACGTGGTGAGCTGGCTGTTCACGGTGGTTTGGTTCTGGATTCTGGAGTCGTCGGAGGAAAGTTGTCATGACCCGTATCCCGATTCTGGCGATTACTCTCTAACAAAAGTTCCGCGCGGTCGGCGGTTATGGTTGCTGCCGTTGCTGATGCTGGCGTGGGTAAACGTCCACGGCGGATTTCTGGTGGGCTTTGTTCTTCTCGCGATCTACTGGTTCGGCGCGGTGTGGCAGTGGCTCGGGCTAACGAGTGACCGGTTTGAGGATGTCCTGCAGAAGATCCGCGCCGGACAGCGCATCGGGGCGCTGTCGTTGACTGGCGTTTTGAGCGCGGCCGCGACGTTAGTGAATCCTTACGGCTTCAAATTGCACATTCATATCTACCGCTATCTTTCGAATCGCTTTCTGATGGACCACATCGACGAGTTTCAGTCTCCGAATTTTCACTACGTGGCGCAGAAATGCTTTGCAGGATTGCTGCTGCTGACTCTGGTCGCATTCGCAGCGAAAAGACGCCAGATTAGCCTGAGTCAAGGCTTGGTCGTTTTGTTCGCGGTGTATTCGGGTCTGTATGCATCGCGCAACATCCCGGTTTCGTCGCTGCTGCTGATTCTCGTGATTGGCCCGTGGCTCTCGGACGGAATGGACAGACTTGCAGAAATGCTCTCAGGTCGAGGGAGCGCCATTCGACGCAATTCTGCCTCGACTTCATTCCTTCAGCGAATGAAAGCGATCGAGTTGAGCTTGCCCGGCTATGTCTGGCCAATCGCGGCCTTCGTGTTGGCCGGCTGGATTGCAGCGCACGCCGGCAAGCTAATCGCCACTCCGTTGATGGACGCCCACTTTGACGCGAAGCGCTTTCCGGTTCGCGCGGTCGATTATCTAGAGCAGCACCAGTTTTCCGGGCCGCTGGTTGGTCCCGACTATTGGGGCGGGTATTTCATTTACCGGCTTTATCCTCGAGTGCGCGTGGTGGTTGATGACCGCCACGATTTCTACGGCGAGGAATTTCTAAAGGCTTACTTGAAGATGGTGCACGTAGAGCCGGGCTGGGACCAATTTCTCCAGAAACACCCGGCCCGCTGCGTGATTGTGCCCAAGGATTCTGCCCTGGCCAATATTATGGCCGAAACCCAAGGCTGGCAGCCGATCTACAGCGACGATACGGCGGTGGTATTTGTACCTCGCCCAGCGGCAAGCCAGTAGCCGCGTCTCATACAACGGCCGGGAGTCGCCGCCCGAAGTTGCAAAACCGTTCACATTGACAGGGCCTAAATTCTGCGATATGTTCAGCGGCGCGGCAGCTACTACCGTGCAATCGTTGATGCTCCCGAGTGTCCTGCCATTCGGGGGCAAGGTGCAAGTCATTTTCCCAGCAAAGGATAAATCCTGATGAATCGCATTCTCTCTGGTCGTGGCAGTCTGCGTCCCATGTCTGCTTGCTTGATGGTTTTGACCCCATTTATGGCAATAGTGGCCCTATATGCCCAGGACGCCCCCTCGGTTTCCTTAACGCAGATCAGCTCTGATTCATTTACCGTTCCTCCCGGCCAACATGCCACGGAAGTTGAGCCGCATGTGCTGGCCAACGGCAGCACACTGGTTTCCGCGTTCCAGGTAGGACGCATCGTGGGCGGCGGGGGCACTGCCATCGGCTGGGCTACTTCCTCCGACGGCGGCACCACATGGTCGCACGGATTTCTCCCCGGCTTGACCACGGGAAATGGCGGCGGTCCCTACAGTGCCGCCAGCGATCCCGCTGTCGCCTACGACGCCAAGCACGGCGTGTGGATCATCGCAACTTTACCCATCGGCTCTTCCGAGACGCCTGCCGTGGTGGTGAGCCGCTCGACCGACGGAGGGTTTACCTGGAACGATCCGGTAAATGTTGGAGGGAACGTGGTGAGTTCCGACAAGAACTGGATCGCGTGCGATAGCTGGTCCAGCAGCCCGTTCTACGGGAACTGCTACGTAGAGTGGGACAATCCTTTCAACGGCGACGAGATTTTCATGAGCACCTCCAGCGACGGTGGCTTGACCTGGGGAGCGGCAACCGCGACGGCAAACAAGGCAACCGGCATCGGCGGGCTACCGCTGGTGCAGCCCAATGGCACGGTGGTCGTGCCGATCGAGACCTTTGGGATGTCCGCTTTCACCTCGACCAACGGCGGCGCAAGCTGGTCGGCCCCGGTTACCATCGCCAACATTCAGAGCCACACCGATGCCGGTGGAATTCGCAGCGGCCCCCTGCCCACGGCGGCCGTGGATGGTGCCGGTACAGTCTGGGTGATGTGGGAGGATTGCCGCTTCCGCAAGAACTGTACCACCAATGATCTGGTCTATAGCACCTCCAGCAACGGCACTACCTGGTCGAAGGTGACGCGCGTTCCTATCGACCCCACTACCAGCACCGTCGACCACTTCATTCCTGGGCTCGGCATCGATCCCACGACCTCGGGCACAACTGCGCACGTTGCGATTCATTACTATTACTACTCGAACACTTCTTGCACGAAGGCAACCTGCAAGCTTTATGTGGGCTACATTTCGTCGCATAACGGCGGCTCGACCTGGAACACGCATACAACGCTTTCAGGACCGATGCAGCTGGGCTGGCTTCCCAACTCCCAGAACGGCCTGATGGTCGGCGATTACATTGCCACAGCTTTCACCAGCGGCGTTCCGCATGGAGTATTCGAGGTAGCCGCTGCGAAGTCGGGGACAAAGTTCAACGAGGCCACGAATACGGCGCAGGGACTAACCGTTCCCGAAGCAGGTCCGCAGTTGTCTTCGGCGGGCGACAAGCCGCTGCATAATCTCTCCGACGTGATTGAGAAGGAGCGTCCTGAAAAGGGCATAGTCCCGCCTTCGAAGCGTGCCGCCAAGCGCAGCTCGAAGTAAAATAGTAGAGTTATCCCTGCAGATAGCCGCCGATGCGAGTCGGCGGCTTTCTTTTCAGATGCCGGCACGCCCACCAGATCTACCCCGTGTAACTCCGTGCCCTCCGTGGTTAAGATTTTGTTGTCGCAGCCAAACGCCTGCTAAACTTTCTCCGTGCCGCGCCTCACTCACCTCGAATGCACCCGCTGCGGAGAGCATTTTCCCGCCGACCGTCCCCAAACCGTTTGCCCGAAAGATGGTGGCATTCTCTACGCGCGCTACGATCTAGTCGCCATTAAGAAAAGTTTCTCGCCGGCGTCGCTATTACCTCTGGCGCCCACAATGTGGCGCTACGATGCGGTACTTCCCGAAGTCACGCCCGTTACCCTCGGCGAAGGCTTCACTCCCATGCTGCGCAGCCGCGAGTACTCGAACGTCTTCATCAAAGACGAAGGTCTGAATCCGACCGGCTCTTTCAAGGCTCGCGGACTCTCCGTCGCAGTCACCATGGCACGCCACTTCGGGCTAAAAAAGCTAGCCATTCCTTCTGCCGGAAATGCCGCTGGAGCCTTAGCCGCCTATGCCGCCGCTGCCGACATCGAAGCGCACATCTTCATGCCTAAAGATGCGCCCATGGCCAACCGCATCGAATGCGACTACTACGGCGCCCACGTGACGCTAGTCGATGGCCTCATTTCCGACTGCGCCCGCAAGATCGCCGAGTTGAAGACTTCTGAGTCTCGGAAAAACGAAGGCCGCTCTAACGAAATAATGTTCGACGTTTCCACCACCAAGGAGCCTTACCGCGTCGAAGGCAAGAAGACTATGGGCTACGAAGTTGCCGAACAACTGGGATGGAAACTGCCGCAGGGCATCATCTATCCCACTGGCGGAGGCGTCGGCCTGCTCGGCATGTGGAAGGCCTTCGACGAGATGGAGCAGCTAGGTTTCATCGGTTCCGAGCGCCCAAACATGATCAGCGTGCAATCTGCGGGATGCGCGCCGATTGTTAAAGCATGGGATGAAGGTAAACCGGTTGCGGAAATGTGGCCGCACGCTTCGACTCTGGCCGCAGGCTTACGTGTTCCGAAACCCTACGGCGACTACTTGATCCTCGATATCCTGAAAAAAAGCGGAGGCCTCGCCCTTGCCGCCACCGACGCCGAGATTCTCGACGCCACTCGCCACTGGGCGAAAGTGGAAGGCATCTTCGCCGCGCCGGAGGGTGCCGCATGCTTGGTCGCGTATCAGAAACTGCTAGCCAGCGAATTCTTCAACGCCGACGATACCGTCGTGCTTTTCAACACCGGCTCCGGCCTGAAGTATCTGGATATCCTGGATACGAAGGACGCAACTGTGGAGCGGGCGCCCACGCCCGCTTCCCGCCCCATAGCCGGAATCATCGGACCGTACTAGGACAACTGAAACTCCGAGCCGAGGGGAACGAGGCAGACCGGGGTTCCGAGCGCTATGGACGGTTTTCGCCATTTGGGTGGCAGCACCGGACCGATTACTAGCACCAGTTATCGGGTGTCCGTAGCGGTTGTTGTGATCGTCCGCAACCCGCCGGGACCCTGCCGACGAATTGTTTCTACGTGCTCGATTCGCGCTTGACTGTTTGTGTTCGAAGGCGTTGCGAACGATACACCGTCATTCACCTGCGCGCAATCCATCCGCAGCGTGCCGTTGTCGTTGAAAACCAGCCCATAAAAGCGGAGGGTGCTGCCGACGGCCAATGCCTGCATGTTTAACTGCTGCGTGTTGCTGTCGACGTAGACTTCCATCTGGCTCGGATTCGTGAGCAGCGTTGTCTGTCCTTGTTGCACCGCAAGTGTCGGAAACAAGTCGTAGAGCGCTAACGAAACCGTGTAATCAGTGAAGCTACCGCTAGTGGAAGATCCAGTCACCGTGGCGTTGACTGTTTGCGGAATCAACGTGACGGTGTTGCCGGCAGTGTAGACTCCTCCCATTACTGAAAGCGCCCCCGACGCGAGGTCCACGTTCTGGCCCGCTACCATGTTCGAAGCGGTAAAGCTGGCGGCGAAAGGGAGACTCTGCACGTTTGTGAGTTGACCGGATATCTGGAACACTGCGTTGCTGAAATCAATATATGGAGTGTCGAAATAATATCCAGAGCCACTCGGTCCTGGCGCAAGTGGGCCTTGCTCTTGCCGGCCATAGAGCATTAACACCGGCACCTCGGAGCCGACGTTCAACAGCGGTCCGGTGAACATATTGATGGCGGATGGATCTTCGACGGCAATGCGCGTAGCCGCTATCGACCCATCGGGCTGAAGGGCGCCATCCATGTTCACGAACATTCCGCTGGCCAATGCCGAGAAGCCGCTGATTCCCTGGAAAACCGTCGTGCTTCCCGCCGCGACAGAAACCGTCCTCGTGCCGTAAGGTCCCTCGGGTACCGAGAGACTGACTTGGTTGTCGCTTGAGTTGAGCGAAGTAACTTCGCCCTCAAGCCCTAGGAACCTGCCATTCGCCGCGTTGGTCGGCGAGGATGACAACGTCAGCGGCGCGAGACTGAAGGTCGGCGTTAGGGAGAAGCCCGTGAACGCGTCGAGGCAATTGGGCGCAGTGGCCGAACTCGAAACCAGCATGTTGAGCGCAAGCACCATGCTCGTGCCCGTCACCGTAATGGGCGACGGCAACGCTATACTCACCGAGGATGCCGACACGTTGCTGTTGTAGTAGGCGAATACCAAGCCTGCCCCTTCCGATATGCCATTGGCGATGCAAACGAACTCACCGTGGTTAAGGTTCACGCTGGCTGCGGTGTAAACATCCTGCGGTATCGTGGCCGTGATCAGCGGATCGATGGCGCCATTCAAATGGATAAACTCGGACGGCTGCGGAGCAGAAAACAGGCTGACTGTTTTTCCCGACTGACTCGTGAGGGTGACGCCTTGAAACTCTAAGTCCAATTCCGACAACCGATCATTCGCAGCGCTGGTCAGCATGACCGCAACCTGCGTATTTCCGGACAAGGGGGGCGGCGGAGTTTTCGACGTGCTTCCGCCGGACCCACAGCCGGTCGTCAACGCCGCGGCGAGGATTACGGCGAACAGCGTAAAGATTGAAGGCAGAGCGGAACAACTGATGGAAGAAGTGGCGGACTTCATACTGCCTCCTAGGTCAGGTACGAACAGTCTGATTGCGGGTGGCTGGTTCGCGGCCGACGAAGTAAGTCCTGTTTACGGGCCGTTACTCAGTCAACCCGTATAAACTGGGATTTCCATTTTGCATCCCAGAATGATCCCAGCATATACATCGCGTAACACCTGGTCAATGACCGCAGTCACAATTCCTCCCCTCGGAGACTGCCAAAGCCCCGCCGCCAGTGTGCCACCCGGTACAAGCCCGATACTTGGTGAAAAATCACGATAGCACTCGTTAAGTTCGCAGCGAAAAGATCCTCTCGGCAAAGCGTAGTAGAATTCCATCCACCTTCCAACATGACAACTACAACCAACCCTAACCGCACCGACCGCACCATCTCCATCGACTCGATTCTGGCGGCTCGCCAGCGCGTTTATCAGGCAGCGGTTCGTACCCCGCTGGTGCGGCTGTATTACGACGATGCTCCTGCGGAAATTTATCTCAAGCTCGAATCGTTTCAGCCGATCGGCTCGTTCAAATTGCGCGGGGCTTATAACGCGATCTCGCTGCTGAGTCCAGAAGACAGGGCGAAGGGAGTGTGGACAGTCAGCGCAGGCAACGCCGCCCAGGGAGTAGCCCTCGCAGCCCGCATTCTGAAAACCCACTGCGACGTTCTGGTCATGGATACCGCCCCGGCCGCGAAACTCGACGCCATCAGGCGCTTGGGCGCGGGCATCATTCAGGCGTCGATGGATGAATGCTGGTCTGCAGTGACTGACCGGACACATCCCGCGTTTCAGGGCGTCTTCGTTCATCCCTTCGACGACGACAACTTCATCGCCGGCAATGCTACGTGTGGTCTGGAAATCCTGGAAGACTTGCCGGACGTCACCGCGATCGTGGCCGGCTTCGGCGGCGGCGGCCTTAGCTGCGGAATCGCATCGGCAATGGCCGCACTCAGGCCGGAGGTAAAAGTGTTTGGCGCCGAACCTGAAACGGCCGCACCGCTTCATCTTTCATTCCTCAAAGGTTCACCACAGAAGTTCACAGGCTGGAAAACAAGTTTTGTGGACGGCTGCGGCGGCAAGTCGGTGCTGCCCAGCATGTGGACCCTCGCCAGCCGCCTGCTGTCTGGCTCAATCGTCACCTCGCTCGAAGAAACCCGGCAGGCCATGAAACTCGTTGCCGCCCGGAATCACCTGATTTGCGAAGGCGCTGCCGCGTGCGCTGTCGCCGCCGGACTCAGCGGCAAAGCCGGCAGGGGTAAGATCGTGTGCGTCGTCAGCGGTGGAAACATTGATCTGGGAAAATTCTCGGAGCTGGTTTCAGGCCCGGCCTAGCCCTCGGAGTTCAGCCATGGGCGCAGGAATTCTCCTGCGTTATCCCAATCTCTTCATTGACTTGCCGCCGCGTCCCCCCTAATATAGTCGCGCACGGAGCGAGTCTCTTTCATTCATCGAAAAGATGATCGGCAAAACCATCTCGCATTACCGCATTCTCGAGAAGTTGGGCGGCGGCGGTATGGGCGTCGTCTACCGTGCCGAGGACATCAAACTCGGCCGCTTCGTGGCGCTCAAGTTTCTGCCCGAGGAACTGGCCAAGGATCGCCAGGCCCTGGATCGCTTTCAGCGGGAAGCCCGCGCCGCCTCAGCCTTAAACCATCCCAACATCTGTACCATCCACGAGATTAACGAGGAAAACGGCCAGGCCTTCATCGTCATGGAATTGCTGGAAGGCCAGACGCTGAAGCACCGCATTGATGGCCGTCCGATGGACACGGAAACGCTGTTGAATCTGGCCATCGAAATTGCCGACGCCCTCGACGCCGCGCACTCCAAAGGAATCATTCATCGCGACATCAAGCCGGCAAACATTTTCGTGACCAAGCGTGGCCAAGCCAAATTACTGGACTTCGGCCTCGCCAAGCTGGCCCCTGGAAATCGTAACGGCACTTCGGAATCGGCGCTGAAAACCGCTGACGAACACGCGATGATGACCCTCCCCGGTTCCACGATTGGAACTGTGGCTTATATGTCGCCCGAGCAGGTTCGAGCGGAAGAACTTGATCCACGAACCGATTTGTTTGCCTTCGGCTCAGTGCTCTACGAAATGGCGACGGGAGGGGTTGCCTTCCCCGGCAACAGCAGCGGCATCATCTCAGAGGCCATTCTGAACCGCACGCCTCCGCCTCCGTCAAGCGCGAATCCAGCGATCCCTCCCAAGCTTGAGGAAGTGATTTTCAAGGCGCTCGAAAAAGAGCGCGAGTTCCGCTATCAGACAGCCGCCGAGCTGCGCGGCGACCTGAAGCGGATCAAGCGCGGGCTCGACACGTCACGAGTGCGGGCAGGGAGCGGGACTGCACCGGCATCTGGAACGATCACGACTCCGGCCGTTGAGACTGCGGCATCGCGAAAGAGCATGCTTGTCCCGGTATTGGCCGCGGCCGCCATCGCGCTGATCGCTGGAATCGCCGGCGGAAAATACCTATTGCAACGCGCGCCCGCGCAATCCGCTCTACCGGTCTACCATCCGCTCACTTTCCGCCGTGGGATGGTTCACGCCGCTCGTTTCGCTCCCGACGGCAAAACCATCATTTACAGCGCGGCGTGGGAAGGGAAGTCTCTACAACTATTCACAACGCGTCCGGAAAGCCCGGAGTCGCATGAACTGGAACCGGCAGGGGCCGACGTCCTGGCTGTCTCCGCGTCGGGCGAAATGGCGCTCTCCCTGCGCAGCCACCCCATCGCTCAATTCCTCTATTCCGGCACACTCGCGCGTGTTCCGCTGGTCGGCGGTGCGCCGCGTGAGGTTCTGGAAAATGTCGAATGGGCCGATTGGTCGCCGGATGGAAGCACTCTGGCAATCGTGCGCCAGGAACAAGGCCGCCACAGCCTCGAGTTCCCCCCTGGCAAGGTGCTCTACCAGGCCGATGGATGGATTGGCCACCTTCGCATTTCTCCGAAGGCGGACATGATCGCCATTATTGACCATCCCGAACTGGGCGACGATGGCGGAGCGGTTGCCGTAGTTGATATGGCCGGCAAAAAGACAACTCTCTCTACCGGCTGGGACAGCATTCAGGGCATCGCCTGGTCGCCCGGTGGCGATGAAATTTGGTTCACCGCCACGCGAACCGGCGGCGACCGGTCTCTGTACGCGGTCACTCTTTCGGGTACCGTTAGACTGCTGGCGCGTGTTCCCGGAGAATTGACCTTGCTCGATGTGGACCGCGTGGGCAATGTGCTGCTGACCCGCGGCAACGACCGGGCAGGAATGATTGGTCTGACTCCCGGTGACGCCAAGGAACGTGACTTATCCTGGCTCGATTGGTCCGTGCCCGGCGATTTGTCCGCCGACGGCCGCATCGCACTTTTTTCCGAAACTGGCGAGGGTGGCGGGCCAAAGTACGCCGTCTACATGCGCAAGACCGACGGTTCACCGGCGATTCGTCTGAGCGAAGGATTTGGGACGGGATTGTCGCCCGACGGGAAATGGGCCCTGGCGCGTACCAACACAAACTCGCCTCCTCTGTTTCAGCTTCCCACCGGAGTCGGCGAAGCCAAGCTCCTCACCCATGATTCCATGAATCACCTGTGGGCCCGGTGGCTCCCCGACGGAAAGCAAATACTGTTTTCCGGCAACGAGGCCGGCCACGGGGTTCGTCTTTACGTGGAAAATCCCGAGGAAGCTAAGCCTCGCCCCATCACCGGGGAAGGAGTGAGTCCGTTTTTTGACATCTCCCCCAAAGGAGACTTTGTCGCTGGCGTCGGTCCCGATCACAAAATTTATCTTTACCCCGTCGCGGGTGGCCAGCCCGTGCCCGTTTCCGGCAACACGGGAGACGAGGCGCCCACCGGCTGGTCCGCTGATGGCCGCTCCATTTACGTTTTCCGCTTTGGAGAAATTCCCGCCAAAGTGTTTGAACTCGAGTTATCCACCGGAAAAAGAAAGCTGTGGAAGGAACTGGAACCGGCGGATTCCGCGGGCATCGACACGATCCGCGGAATCACAATCACGCCCGATGCCAAGGCTTACATCTACGGCTATATCCGCACCCTCTCCGATCTCTACGTGGTCGAAGGCTTGAAGTAGGGCCGAGTAGCGCCGCTGCGAGCGCGCGCACGAGTGTCAATAAGTGAAATGGCCTGTGGCTGTTGAAAAAGTCCCTTGCCACTAAATGGCCAAAACAACCTTGCATTAGGAAGCCCTACAAACGACTTTTCCGATTTTCCTAGACATTCTCTGTCCCCCAAATTTTCGCTATTTCGAGAAAAATGGACTTTTTCAACACCCACGCCTGTTTACAACAGTTAATCCTGGGTTGCCTGTGGTCCAAACTGCACCCTCCAGCCCACGGCACTCCGCGGCGGGCCCTCTGTTGGGCAAAACCGAGGTAATGCCGTGTGTTCACAATCACGGGACATTCGTCCCTGCAGGTGAGACTGTTGGAGGATGGTGCAGATCGCTAAAAAGCAATTGGACCCTGACGAGAAACCGGCCAGAAAGTTTGCATTCGGCGTTGATCACCTGAAGACAAGATCCGTTGTGTGCGTCCTAGCCGTACTCCTGCTCGCGGCATTTAACGAAAAACCCGCGGCACAAACCCCGCCGGCCGGGCAGGCGGCAGCTTCGCAGGGCAAGCGCCCGCCGCAGGCTAAAACGCAGCCTGAATTTGATGCGTATAAAGTGGCGGTTTCGTCAACCGATCCGGAAGGGCAGGAGAAGGCGGCGGACGATTTCGCTACGAAATTTCCGGACAGCGACTTGCGGGCTTTGATCTATAAATCGGCGATGCATGGATATCAGCAGGCTAACAATGGAACAAAGATGACGGAGATGGCGCGGAAAATCCTGGGCTACGATGCGGACGATCCGGAGGCGCTGTTGGGTGTGGCGCAAGTACTGGCTGAGCGCACGCGGGATATTGACGTCGACAGGGATCAGCGCCTTGCCGAAGCTCGCAAAGATGCGCAGCGCGCTGGTCACGGTGGACACGGATGTTCCTGCTTCAGGTTATTCTCCCGAGCAACTTAGTGCGTACAAGGGATTTCTGCGCTCGGATGCTTACACGATTCTAGGGACGATTGATTTCGTGTACAAGGCGTGGGCGGATGCGGAAGCAAATCTGAAGAAGTCGATTGACGCCTACCCAGAGCAGCCGGACCCGATCGCGGTGTTTCGGCTCTCAGTGGCGTTGGATACGCAGTACAAATATCCCGAGGCGCTGAAGTACGCTAACTGGGCGGTGGAGTTGACCAAGGCTGGCACGAATGCGGGCGACGCTGCGCGCAATGAGCAAGACCGACTGTTGAAGTTCACGAACGGGAGCGCGGCGCCCAAGAATTGATGCAGTGGGTTCATCCCATCGATTGCGTTTTACCCCGCCGGTGGCGTCGAGTTACTGGGGAATGTGGGATTAGAATTCCTGCCACAGCCTGCACATTGAGACTGCGCATCGAGATTTCAAGAAGGAGAAAACCGTCCATGAGAAAAGCGCTAGTGCTTGGTCTTGCGCTATGTTTCGTGTTTGCCCTGTCAGCTTTAGCGTTCGACGATATGGGAAAGAGCACGACCTTCAACGGCTGGGTGAGTGACAGCAAATGTGGCGTGAAGGGCGCCAACGCCAGTCATGCAGGATGCGCGCAGAAATGCGTCGCGGCAGGAGAGAAGCTGGTGGTTGTGACCGACGGAGATCAGAAGGTTCTCGTGGTGGACAACCCCGATTCACTCACAGGTCATGAAGGACAGCACGTCGCCGTAACCGGAACTGTGACCAACAATTCCATTCACGTGAATGCCGTGAAGATTCTCTGAGAAGATGTAGTTTGATTAGGGCGGCCGCGACCATCCCTTTACTATTGCGGGTTTCCCGCCTGCATCGCGTGGCTGACCGCTCGGGCCGTATTTTGCCTGGGATGACCCGCTCTAAGTACTTTATTCTCCGTTGAACGTTAGGTTGACTGGAGTTCCCTAAGCTGGATGTCTCCGGTTCTATCCCGGATCGCTTTTGCGTTCACAACCGGGCGCCTCCAAAGTTTACTCGGGCCTGGGAACCGACATTGTTATGGAATCATTACACTCATTGAAGGGTTTTGAGTGTAATCACACTGTCTGATCTCTACCCGGTCGAAGGCTTGAAGTAGCGTCACAGGCGACACTTCAAAGAAAGACTCGGTCTTTCAAATCGCGGTCTGCTTGCGCCACATTCTCAGGCAGGCCCAGGTCGCGCCAATAATATTCATCGGCGGGGAATGCGGGGATGCTCTCTCCCCGACCTGCAAGTCGCAAGTACGCAGTGATAATGGAAAAAGCGCCTTCTTCTGTCATCATCGAAAAAATCCGAGGCGAAATCAGGTGGATGCCGGAGAACGCCAGTGCCTGCAATCGTGGCGAAGGTCGAACCAGTTCTGCGTTTTGCTCATGGCCTATGCGCCGCCCGCAAAGCCGCAATTGCTCGTCGAACAACAAGCAGCGTGAAGTTTCGCGGTCTTGTACCGCTAGTGTGGCGAGCGCTCGATGTTCGGCATGAAATTGCGCCATGCGCCCCAAATCAATTGTGCTGATCACATCGACATTGTGCAGGATGAAGGGCTGGTCCAAACCGCTGGAATCCTCAAGAAAGAAATAAGCTGCCTTCTTTAAGCCGCCACCTGTATCGAGCAAGACTTCCTCGGGAGAGATCTCAATGCGCATGCCGAAATTGTTTTTGGTTTTAAGATAGTCGACAACCATATCGGCGAAGTGATGCACATTGATGATCACCTCGCTGACGCCAAACGTACGCAAGCGAGCGAGGGTGATCTCCAGCAGTGTCCGTCCGCCAACCTCCACCAGCGCCTTGGGACGATCATTCGTCAGCGGCCGCAAACGTGTCCCCAGGCCGGCGGCCAGAATCATCGCCTTCACGCTGGAGTCTCCAACTCGCGATGTCGCACCGCCACGTCCACGCCACTTCTTCCACGCAACCGCTTCGCCAACTGCTCGGCCAGGTACACCGATCGATGCTGCCCGCCGGTGCAGCCAAACGACACCATCAGGCTCTTGAAGCCGCGCCGCTGATACTCGCTCACGCTGGCATCCACCAGCGACATCACGCTGGCCAGGAACTGATGCACGCTCTCCTGCTGGTTCAGATAATCGATCACCGCCGCGTCTTTGCCCGTGAGCGATTTGAAGCGCTCTTCGCGGCCCGGATTCGGCAGGCTGCGCCCATCGAACACGAACCCGCCGCCATGTCCACTCTCATCTTTCGGCATGCCCCGATGAAATGAGAAGCTTAGAATCCGCACCGTCAGATTCTCCGCGTCGGAGGCCAGGCCCTGCAGTTTTTCCGACGCCAGCATGCTGTTGAATGCCTCGATCAGCGTAGGTAAGGCAATCGGCAGCCTGACGTTGTGCAGCAGCCACCGCAGATTCTTCAACGCGTAGGGCACACTCTGCAAAAAATGAGCCTTGCGCTCATAAAACCCGCGAAAGCCATACGCGCCCAACGCCTGCAAGATGCGAACGTAAACGTAGGCGTAGTAATGATGCAGAAACGCCTCACGATCCAGTTTGATAAAGCCGCCAACCTTCTCGATGTAGAGATCGAGCAACTGCTGGCGCAATTCCGGCGGCAGATCGGCCTTGGCATCGTACAAAAGCGAAGCGATGTCGTATTGGAGCGCGCCTTTGCGGCCGCCCTGATAGTCCAGGAAAAACGGCCGCCCGTTTTTCAGCAAGACGTTACGGGATTGGAAATCGCGGTAGAGGAAGTAGTCGGAGGGTGCGCTCAACAGGAAAGTTGTCAGACAATCGAAGTCATCTTCGAGCGCCTGTTCGTTGAAGGGAATGCCGGCGAGGCGGAGAAAGTAATATTTGAAATAATTCAGGTCCCAGGCAATGGATTGCCGATCGAAGCTTGCCCGCGGATAGCATACTTTGTAATTCAAATCGCGTCCGGCCTCGATTTGAAAGCGCGGCAACTCGGCCACGACCTTGCGATAAGCCTCCAAGGCTTGGGGAGCGATGTTTTCGCCCGCGCGATTCTGCGAGAGAAACTCGAAAAGGGTTGTGTCCCCGAGGTCTTCTTCAAGGTAAGCCCCTTGGTCTAAATCCTCCGCGTAGATCTCCGGCACGGGCAGACCGTGCCGCCGAAAATGGCGGGAGAATTCCAGGAAAGCGACGTTCTCTTCACGCACGTTGTACAAAATTCCAATCGCACTTTTTTTCTCGCTCGAAAGCCGGATGATGTGCCGTCCCGAGCCGCCAAGCTGCCCCTGCAGCGGCTGCACGAGTGCAGCCGGAGTGTGAAAGTGCTGCTCGAAAAGCTTCTGTAGAACGTCCATAAAGGATAGGTCTTCCCGCGCAACCACTAAAGATAACATCGAACAACGGGCTCCAAAAGTGGAGGGCGGAACGAGCGGCGTAAGATAGTTAACAAGGGTCCTGTTATGAATCGACGATGGCGAGGATGGATTCCAGTGGTTATCTTCTGGGCCGCATTTCTGGTTTCAGTCGGGCTGGGCAAGCGCTACTCCTGGATAAAAACTGTTTGGTACGCGGCCGGAATGCTGTTTCTGCTGGGACTGTCCGTTTATTCTCTCGTCCATAAATTTCGCCATCGCCACGAAACCAGCGGTATTTCATATCAGGGCATCCCTCGTTCGCTGCGGCAGTTTTTGCTCGACGAGAGAGACTCCGATCAGGCACACCCTAAGACGAAAGTGGATTCAAAATAGCCCTGCCTACCGATTGAAAGACTTGATAACCAATCCCTGTCTCCCTATCCTTAAGCAGAGTATGACCGAGCGCCTCTACTATAGCGATTCTTTTCTTTACGATTTTGACGCCGAGATCCGCTCGGTGGTCGAAACTCCGCGCCCGGCGGTCATACTCGACCGCACCGCTTTCTACCCCACCAGCGGCGGCCAGGTTCACGACACCGGCTGGCTCGTTTCCGGAGATGAGAAGCACCGCGTCACAGAAGTGGCCGATGCCGAAGACGGCCACGTCGTCCACTACCTGGAAGCTCCACTCAAGAATGTGCAGCCTGGAGCTCGCGTTCGCGGCGAGATCGACGAGGCCCGCCGCCGCGATCACATGCAACAGCACTCTGCGCAACATGTGCTTTCTGCGGCGTTCGTGCGCCTTTTCAATATGCCCACGGTTTCTTTCCACATGGCCGACGACTACTGCTCCATTGATCTCGACACGCCTTCGCTGACCAAGGAGCAGGTCGAATCGGCTGAGCGTATGGCGAACGAAGTCGTTCTCGAAGATCGCGCGGTCGATATCCGATTCGTAACCCGCGACGAAGCGGAGAAAATCGGCCTGCGCAAACTTCCTCCCGCCGAGCGCGACCAACTGCGCCTCATCGACATCCGCGACTTCGATCTCACGGCCTGCGGTGGCACGCATGTGAACCGCACCGGGCAGATCGGCGGCCTCTTCCTGCGCAAAACCGAGAAAGTTCGCCAGGGATACCGCGTCGAATTCGTGGCCGGCCAGCGCGCCGTCGCCACCGCTCGCCGCGATTTCAATACGCTGACCGAAACCGCCGCGCTGTTTTCCACCCATCTCTACGACGTGCCGCAGCAAGCCCGCAAGTCTCTGGATGAGATCAAGTCGCAGCGGAAGCAGGCAGAGCATGCACAGGACGAATTGGCCGAAGCTCAAGCCGCCACTTTATTGGCAGAAACTCCCGAGAGCAACGGCCGCAAGCTGGTAGTGCGCACTTTTTCCGGACGCGACCTCAACCTGCTCAAGCTGCTGGCACAGAAGCTGACCCGGCAATCTCCCGCCGTGGTCGCGCTGCTCGCCACAGAATCTCCACAGCCCGCACTCGTCTTCGCCCAATCCGCCGGCCAGCCCTACGACATGGGCAAGCTCCTGAAAGAAACGCTGGCAAAGCTTGGAGGACGCGGCGGCGGCAGCAAAGACCTGGCCCAGGGAGGCGCTCCTACCGCCGAAGGCTTAAGTGCGGCCCTCACCGCCGCCGCTCAGTCGCTCAACCGCTAAGGTTTCTTTCCCAGCAACCGCCACGCCTCGCGATATACGTTGTACTTGGAGGGTGAGTCAGGCTTGGGAAACAATCTCACGCTTTTGATTTTGCGGAAAAGCGTAACCGGGAACACGTACCACAGGTCCTCGGGCACGATGTAGGCCACCAGCACATCGATCTCCTTGGGGCTGTAGCTCTTCTTGCGTCGACTGCCGTGGGCACAGATCATGTATCCGCCGCACTTATTGCATCGATAGGCCGACTTGACCTGCACCCTCCACAGGCCACTGCCCGAGTCTAGAATCAGGTCGTACGGCTCGCTGTCTCCCCACGGTTTTGACACACCAAAGCCCAGCATCGAGGCTTTGTGCAAGAATGCTGCCTCCGCCATTTCGCCGCGGCGTTTCTTTGTTAGCCCAAGCCACCATGCCGCGTCCCGAGCGCGCCATGCCTGTGTCTCCGCCATCCCCACCAACCCGCCAACGTATTCGCTCATACTGCTATTTCCTCTCAGACCACAGATTTGCCCCAAGAAACCAAAAGCCCCCGCCGGGATTTCTTCCCGTGGAGGCTTCTACCGACGCATTTCGCGACAGTAAGGATATTGTCTCATTCTTGTGTCAGGAGGTCAAGGGAATTATGGCAATAATATAGTTGGCAGGATAGATGATTTTCGGGAACTCGTCCGGAAGTTGCACCTACTCCTCGTTTTCTCCACTGACTGATTCCACTGGTTTGCGTGTCGAAGGACTTGCTATCCGGTTTGGCAAAAACGGAACCGGGTTCGTCGGATTGCCTGTGCCAGTCAGGCGTCGGGCGGTTCGTGCCTATCCAACCGACGTCAATTGTTTGTCGAACCGCCGAAATTCTGTCTTGCCGGGAGCATCGGGCGGTGAGGCTTCATTTCGTCTCGCTCTCACAACTTGATGATAGTGTCAGGAATGGTTTCTCCGGTCTTGATTCGGGCCTCATGCTGGCTCAAAAAGGTGACAGCGTGATGCGCTTCTTTGCGGTGTCCTGATAGTAGGAATTTTTGGAAAACCTCGGCTTGGATGGATTCGTGGCGGTGCTTGCCGCTGAGAACGATGATTCCGGGGTGTGTGCAGATTTTGAATTTCTTGTGATTGATTCCCGTTTCAGTCGTTACGACGATTCTGTTTTCTCTTGTTGCGTATCGAATTACATCTGCATCCTCCGTACTCCCCATTCCATTGTCGCGAATGTATTCGATATTCAGCGCGGAAGAAGAATCCCCTAGCGCTTTGGCTAGCGGGTCGGTGACGCACTCATCCAATAGAAGTCTCAGATTCGTTGTCAACAGGGTGCTCCAATACTGCTCCCGCAAAACCCAATGCCTCTTTGACCTGCTCCAGGGACAGTTGGGGATATGATTTACGGGCACCCTCCAATTCCCCGTAATATTCGACTGCATCAATCACCATGTACACGGGAATGCGGGTACCAGCTATTCTGGGCGTGCCGCCGAGAATCTCATCGTCTATTGCGATACTGGGGTACTGTGATGCCGCCTCTCGAAGCACCGAACAGAACGGCACCTCAAAGTCCTTCAGGGTAGATATGAATCTATCTCTGCACTTTGGCCAGTGACCCCGCTCGTAGCGCGAACCTGGTGAACCGAACACTGGCGCATCCTTGCACCGAGCGGCGGCTCTTGTACGCGACTTCATAGATTTCTCTCTCCTATCAACTTCATGACGACGGAGTTTAGGGCATCAACATCGTCGTGAGGCGTAAATCTCTTGAAATAGATTGCCCGATCAGCGAAAATCTGCAATTTCAGTTTCTTCTTGTCCCAGACAACCCACGATTGGCTTACCCCTTCAGGGGCTGATGGCAGACTAATCGACAGTCCCTCAATAGCAGCAGTCTTACCGTCGAACGGCACTTTGATGGGCAAGGCCATCATCCGACTCTGCCATTCTTCCGCTGGATACTCGAACTCGGCGTGTATGTGTGCATTCACGCTGTCTCCCTCAACGAATTGAGCGATCCAGTCAAAAAAGTTATCGGCGGAGACATGATGTTTCTCGCTCTCATCAGTCTCTGGTGGCCAAGCGTGATAGTCCACCTGCAACTTTGTTTTCGACGGATCGTCATCGTCGGGTTCCCAAAACACGTGAATGTGGTAATCGTCCTGCTTTATATTGCGCGAAACAAGAAGCACACTATTCCAACCTTCTGACACGCTGACGCCGCCAATTGCTTCCGCGAAATTGTCAACTTTGAACTTTCCGGATGGCATCGTAATGCGATAGGACAACTCGGTGCAGTTCTTCGATGCAAGAGTCTGCGGAGGCTCAAACATGTGGGCAGAACCATCCCGAACCCGCTTGTGTCGAATCATTGAGTTTTTCGCTTGCCGCGATTTTGCCGCCTTGTCCTAGAATGCTTCTCCGACCTTACTCGTCAGTTCGGCGGGGTTTTATCCGTTTACCTACGATCTGGCGCACAGCAAGATCAAACCAGTCCGAATCGGCCTTTGGCGCTTCCTGGCTACCCGACTATTGTACCGAAACATCGCCTCATCCAAGTAGCGATGCGGGTGGGCCTCCACACGCTTCAACCGGTAATAATATACTTGACTGGGTTACAAAAAAGCCTCATCGACGGCAAAAACAAAAGCCCCCATCGGACCAAAGTCCAATGAAGGCACCAGCAAAATGGTTTCCGGGGAAACGAGCTTTATGCGATCCGGCTGCGCCGGCCGCCCTTTTCCCACCACACTGCGGGGTCCTCGGGACGGTTCAGCATCTGCGACAGCTCCTTTTTGATCTCCACCAGGCGGTTGGCGCGCATTTCTACCGCCGATTGGTCGATCTGGCTGTCCGCGGTCTTGGCTGCGGCGCGGGCGTTCAGGTTCTTTAGGTCCGTGATTTCCTGACGAAGGCTGGTGAGGTGTTCCAGGATATAAGGCATGTCTTCATGATACCCCAGATTCGCCAAAGTGCCGCTTTATTAAATTGCCGGTTTCTGCCCTGATTCCGGTTTGAAACTGGCCTCCGAAGGCCGACCGCATCCAACCGCAGGTTGTGGGCATCGAACAAGCGCCGAGTTTTGTTAGCTGGAATTAAGATAAATTAAGTGAGGAGAACATTGTTTATGGCCAAGAAAGACCGCAATGCCAAAGCACCCACCGCCGAGCGAGGGAACCTGAGCGCCCAGCCTCGTCTCCACCAGAGTGCTCCTGAGATTCAAGCGTATGGCACCGTCTCGCACATGTTGCCACTCGAACTTGAAGAGCCGGTTCGCCTGGAAATGACCGAACAACTCAACCTTCTGCTAGCCGATACCATGACCCTGCGCGATCTTTATAAGAAATCGCATTGGCAGGTCGCAGGACCAACTTTTTATCAACTCCACCTTCTGTTCGACAAACATTTCGGAGAACAATCGGAGATTGTCGATACGATTGCCGAACGCATACAACTTCTCGGCGGTATTTCGATTGCCATGGCCGCCGATGTAGCCGAAACCACGCGCATCGAGCGCCCGCCGCGGGGCAGGGAAGAAGTGCCCGTGCAGATATCGCGTCTGCTGGATGCCCACCAGATCATCGTCCGCCACTGCCGCGAACTGGCAGAGCGTGCGGACACATTGGGTGACGCTGGGACGAACGATCTTGTGGTCAGCGACGTGCTGCGGACCAATGAACTGCAAGTCTGGTTCCTCAGCGAACACCTCGTGGATGAGCCCCTTGTGCACGCGGAACAGCCGCGGCTGCGCAGCGCCAGCTAAATCCGCCCCGCCATTCGAGCAGGCTCTGGCCACAGAGCCTGCTCGTCACTTCCTTGCCGCCGCCCAGCAAAGCGGACTGCTAAAATTGAACTCCACAGTAAGAAAACCAGACCATGAAAACTTCCATCGAGCAGATTCTCTCGAGCTACAACGACCGCGCGCCGTTGTCGCAGGCCTGTACCATCCCAGCGGCATGGTACGTCGATGCCCGCATCGCCGAACTCGAACGCCTGAGCGTGTTCAGCAAGACGTGGCAACTGGTCGGGCGCACCGATCAAGTGAAAACGCCGGGTCAATTCGTGAGCACCACGGTCGCTGGAGAGCCTATCGCCGTCGTCCGCGGGAATGACGGCACGCTACGAGGCTTCTACAATGTTTGCCGCCACCACGCCGCCGCGGTGGTGACTCAACCCTGCGGCGTCGCTTCTCTTTTGCATTGTCCGTATCACGGCTGGAACTACGGGCTTGATGGCTCTTTGAAAGGGATGCCCGAGTTCGAGGGCGTGGAGAATTTCGACCGCGCCCAGAATGGCCTTGTCCCGATTCGAGTCGAGACCTGGGAATGCTTCGTCTTCGTTAACCTCGACGATCAGGCAGCCTCGCTCGCCGAATTTCTGGGCGGGCTGGTCAAGCGGGTTGAGCCGCTTGACATCAGCAAGCTGCACTACTTCGACCGCCGCACTTACAACATCAATTGCAATTGGAAAGTATTCGTCGATAATTACCTTGACGGCGGCTACCACGTTCCGCATCTGCACAAGGGCTTAAATTCTGTTCTCGATTACAAGCAATACACCATCGAGAATGAGGACCGTTACTGCCTGCAATCCAGCCCGATGGTTGCCTCCGACGAAGATGCCGCTACCGGGGCCGCGCGCAAGGGAGACCGGGCCTGGTATTTCTGGCAGCATCCCAACCTGATGATCAACTGTTACGCGGGATATATGGATACGAATCTGGTGATCCCCGTCGACGTCGATCACTGTATGGTGATTTTTGATTTCTACTTCGCGGAAGTTAGTGACGCAGCCCGCGAATACAACGAGCAGTCGGTGAGCATTGGCAATCGCGTGCAGGAAGAAGATCTCGGCATCTGCGAAGACGTGCAACGTGGACTGAAGTCGCGGGCTTATCGCGCCGGACGGCTCTCGGTGCGCCGCGAGGCCGGTGAACAGTTATTCCACCGTCTGCTTGCAGCCGATCTTAAGCGCGGCTTGGCTCAATCATCGGTGGCCGGCGATTAGGATGTATTGCTTACTCTTTCGTTGATTCGTGCTCCCGCCGCATTGCGCGCAGATCGATGCCTAGCTGCTCGGCCTTTTTGTAGAGATGGCTGCGCTCGAGCCCCAGCGACTTCGCCGCGAGACTTACGTTGGAATGGCTGCGCTTCAACTCCGCCAGGATGACTTCGCGTTCAAAAGCGTCGACGCGCTCAGCCAGTGCCCCCGAGGAGAATGCGGAAGACGGAACTGCGCCCGCGCTCGCGCCTCTCGGCATAGCTAGCAGAACAGTCGCAGCATCTACCTGGCCATTGGTCGCCAGCAGCATCAGGCGTTCGACCATGTTGCGCAACTCGCGAACGTTTCCTGGCCAGGTGTGCGACTGCAACGCAGCCATCGCCTCCGCAGTGAAGGGAATCGCCTTCCATCCATTCTGCGCGCTCACCTGCGCCGAAAAATGGTTGACGAGAGCCGGGATGTCCTCGCGCCGCTCGCGTAATGGCGGCAGCACCAGCGGGAAGACATAAATGCGATGAAACAAGTCCTGACGGAACTTTTCCTCGCGCACGCGCGCTTCCAGATCGCGATGCGTCGCTACCACCACGCGCACGTCCACGCTTACGGGCTTGTCGCCGCCAATGCGCTCCACTTCTCCTTCTTCGAGCACGCGAAGCAGCTTGGCTTGCATGGCGAGCGGCATATCGCCAATCTCATCCAGAAAGATTGTGCCGTGATCCGCCTGCTCGAACTTTCCAAGATGCCGCCCAGCCGCACCGGTGAACGATCCTTTCTCGTGGCCGAAAAGTTCCGACTCAATCAGTTCCGCCGGCACCGCCGCGCAATTCAATGTTACGAAGGCTCCGGTTGCGCGCGCGCTGCGTTCGTGAATCGTGCGTGCCACCAATTCTTTTCCGGTGCCCGTTTCTCCCAGGATGCAAACCCGCGTCTCACTCGCCGCCACGCGATCGAGTTGGGCCATCACGCGCTGCATGGCCGCACCCTGCCACACAATCTCGTGCTTGCCCAGCCGCTGCTTAAGCTGCCGGTTCTCGCTTTCCAGCCGCTGCAGCTTCAGCGCATTCTCGACGGTCAGCAGAAGCTTTTCTGTGGAGATAGGTTTTTCCAGGAAATCGAGCGCACCCAGCCTCGTTGCCCGTACTGCCATTTCGATGTCTGCCTGTCCTGACATCATCACCACTGGCGCGATCACTCCCTGCGCCTTCAACTCTTCCAGCAGCGCCAGCCCGCCTTTGCAGGGCATCACCACATCGGAAAGGATTAGGTCGAAGTTCTGCACCTTGGCCAATTCCAGCGCCTTGCCCGCGTTGTCGCACACCGTCGCCTCGTGCCCGGCCAGCCGGAACGCCCGCGACAACGACGCCAGCGTGTTCGCTTCATCGTCAACAATCAGCAGATGTGCTTTCGTTGGCAATCATCCTCCGAATTTCTTGCTTACCTCACCGAGTGTTCCGCGAATCCAAGCCCCTCGGTAGTTCGATCACAAACGTTGTGCCTCGGCCCGGCTCGCTGTGCACCCGGACTCTTCCTCCATGATCGCTCACGACAGACTGTACAATAGCCAGCCCCAGTCCTGTGCCGTGCTGCTTGCTTGTGTAATAGGGAGTAAAAATTCGCGTACACTCTTCCGGCGTCAACCCCGGTCCCGTATCCGCAAGCTCGATGAGCAGTTTGCCGTCTTCATTCCGCGTGCCCAGTGCCAGCGTCCCGCCCTGCGGCATCGCGTCCATCGCATTCAGAACAAGATTTGAAATGGCCCGGTGCAACAGCTCGGAATCCGCCGCCACTGGTTCCAAATGGGGATCCAGTTGCAGGTCACAACTGATCTTCGCACGCCCTGGCGCTTCCATCTGCGCCTGGAAAAGTTGCATCACTCCGCGAATCACATCATTCACTTGCACCTGCTGCAAATGGGGCTGAGGCATTCTCGAGAATTCGCTGAATCGCCCGATGATTCCCTTCAGATTGGCGATCTCCGCCAATAGGGTTCGCGAACTTTCCCGGAACACTTCCTCGAACTGCTCGGGATTCTGCTGCCGCGCCCGCACCAGATTCTCCACCGTAAGCTGCAAGGGAAACAGCGGATTCTTCAATTCATGCGCCAGCCGCCGCGCCAGTTCCCGCCAGGCCGCCACGCGCTCCGCCTGCAACAGCCGTTCTCGTTGACCCAGCAACTCTGTGGTCATTCGATTGAAGGAATCGGCCAATTGCCCCAACTCGTCGTCGCCCAACACATCCACCCGTACATTCCAATTTCCCGCGGCGACTTCCTGCGCAGCGTGCGCCAGTTGTTCGACCGGACGCGTCACGCGCGCCGCCGCCCAACTGCTGAGCAGTATCGCCAGCAGAATTCCCCCACCACCCACCAGCAACGCCGCCGAGCGTATGTGCCGCTTCAATTCGACATACGAGCGCCGCGAGTTGCCGATCAGCAAGATGGCCAGCAGTGGACGATTTTTTCCCGCGCCTGCCGCTCCCAGCAGCGGGATCGCATGAAACACTTCGTCCTCGGCCTGATCCCCAGACCAGCGCACCACGGCGGACATTTCCTGCCCATACTGCCGCACCGCATCGATCAGCGGCCGCAGCTTTTCCGCGGCAGGCGCCTTGTCAGAGGAGGGTGGGGAAGGATCGATCAACAAATTCGCTGCAAAGTGATCGCCGCGATTCTCGTAAAGCAGAGCCCGCATGCCCGCCGGCATATCCAGACCAGCGAGAAAGTTCTTATCCACACGCCGGCCGCCAATCACGTAGACCGGATGTTCTGCGACTTGCGTCGCCCGCACCACGAACATACCCAGCGTTGTCTCATCCTGCAGTTCCTCCGGTTTCAAAAAGGCTCCCCGGTTGGCCTCTGCAGGAAAGCTGCCAACTTCGCCTTCTGGATAGCCAAACTTGGCCGGCCACTGCGCCGAAGAGATAATGGTTCCATCGCTTTCTACAAACTCCAAAAAGTCGAGCTGACTATTCTGCGCGGTGGTTTTCGCCAGTTCGAAATATGGCCCCGAATCCCCCTGCGGCCGGTTCAACTTCTGCGTCATGCGGCCCGCTTCCTCGGACGCCGCAATTGCCGCCACTCGCCGTCCTACGTCCTCACCCTGCCGGTTGAACTCGCGCCGGAACTGCGTGACCAGTGCCGCGGTTCTTTCATCTTCGCTGTGATCAAAGGCCCGCCGCGTCACGGCCAGCACCAGTAATGCCACCGCTGCCACCGACAGAAACACCGTCAGGGCGAACACCAACAGCAGTTTGCGGCGAAACATCATTTTCTTGTTTCTTCGATCCTGGCCGGGTTCGGCAGGCAGCCACTGAATCGTTTGCATCATATCTCACCACCGAGTTTCGCCGCGGTGAAAGCCTATTTGTGGCAATCACCATTCGGGTGCGAGTTCATGAGATTGTGGATCGAGGATTGAGGGATAAGAGTGAATTCGGCCGCTGCCGGGATGGTCCACTGCCGGAATACAGCCCGGAGCAGACCAACCCTAGCATTGCTGGCGCAAACTATCTGGTTCGTGATTCTGCCTGCCCGCTTGCCAGATTCATGCCCTTCAGCACATCGTTGGCGAAAAAGAATTTCCCATCGGCCGGCACCATCATGATCTGGAGCTTGTCGGAGAGCCGCTCGGCCACGATTTTATTAATCAGCAGAGGATTATCCTTCAAAATCGCCGCCTCGCTGTGCAAGCGCTCCGCATCCGCCACCGCCGTTAGCCGGATCCGCTCCGCCTCCGCCTCTGCCAGCAACTTTCTGCGTTCTCCCTCAGCCTTGCTGTCCATCACTTTGGCCTGCGCTTCCGCGTCTGCCAGCAATTTCCTCCTTTCCCCCTCAGCTTTGCCGTCTATCTCTTTGGCCTGTGCCTCTGCTTCCGCATTTTGAATGGTGGCTTCCTTACGAGCCTGCGCCTCGAGCCTGCTCTGCTCGATCTGCTTCTGCTTCAGCGGCAGCGTGTATTGCATCGCGTCCGCCTCGCCTTTGGCTTGCAGGACGCGCACCTGCGCTTCGCCTTCCGCCTGCTTGACCTGCTGCACCTTCGCAGCTTCGGCTTCCAGTTCGGCAATCCGCACTTGCTTGCTCTTCAACTCCGTCTCGATGCCCATGCGGTCGTTTTCCTGCTCCTTCAGCAGCAGCTTCTCTAATCCTTTCGCGTACTCTGGCGGCAGCTGAATGTCCCGCAGCATTACCTCTTTCACCACGATTCCATCGCCCGCCAGCTTCTTCGTGATCATCGCCGAGGCCCGCTGCCGCACTTCCTCCCGTTTCGCGGAAAAAACATCCCGCACGGTATAGTTCGGAACGATTTCTCGCCAAACACTAGCCACTGTGGGCGGAACAATTTCCTTCTCCACCGGGTGCGGCAAATTCCCCTGGATATAATCCAGTTTTTTTCCATCGAGCCGGTAGCGTACCGTGATCGCCAGTCCTAGCGTGAGTCCTTCCTTAGCCTGCACATCGAGAAGTTGAGGCTTCGGGGGAAGGCCTGTGGCAGAAGGTTTTCCATCTTCCGAAACCCCAGTAGTAAAGATCTGATCCCGCGTGTCGAACAACACCACGTCCTCCACCAGCGGCATCACCAGGTGTGCTCCCGGATACAACGTTCCCGGCACAGTCCCGCTCATTTGACTTACGCGCACGCCGGCCATCCCGCTCGGCACGACCACGATGCTGAAAGCCACCAACAGAGGTCCCCAGGCCAGCATCGCCAGCGCCAGCGAAGTCCGCCACCGAACCACAACGGGAGCCGCGCCCACCGCTCCTCCCGGCGTTTCCAGCGCCCGCCGGTACAACATTTCGCGATACAGATCGTAGGCGAGAATGCACACGCCAGAGATCATCATTCCCACGCCGCAAGTAATCAGCAAATACTTCAACGCCAGCATCGAAGTTCTCCTTTGCGCCTCAGCGCCTTTGCTCTGTTTTCACCGGTACCGCCTGCCGGGCAAATATCCGGACTGGTTGCTGTGAAGAGAACAGCCGGAACACCTGCCCGAAAATCAATTCCTCCGCCAGCAATGCCACCGCCACCGAGAAAATCAGGCCCGCCACCACCGCCATAAATGTGATCACCATCTGCATAATGCCCTCCTTAAGAGAGTGTGATTTCAAGATCCAAGTGCAAAATTTCTCCGCGATCCGCGGCAGCTCTTAGCGTTCTCCGCGTGAATGTTCTTGAAGTCTGCTGGCTACTGCCCGCTGGTTTCAGCTACACCTTGCGCAGCAGCTACTTCCATTCCGCCAAACACCTCGGCAATTTCCTCATCCCGCTCGCCGCGGATCGACACCAGATCGCCCAGCCGCAACATCGCGTACAAGCGCTCCACATCACGATTCCTCAGCCGGATGCATCCATGCGACGCAGCCCGTCCAATCGACTTGGGCGCGTTCGTGCCATGAATTCCGAAGCCTTTCAGGTTGAGCCCGATCCAGCGCGTGCCCACGGGACTGCGTTCGCTCGGCACCGTCACTACGCCATCGTGGTAGTAAGCAGGATTCGCCACCCGGTTTACAATTTCAAACTCGCCAGTCGGGCTAGGGCTCTCGGCTGCACCCACAGCCACGGAGAAGTACGCCAGAACATTCGCGTCTTCGATCACTGCCAGCCGGCGATCCGCAATGCTGACCAGCACCACGCGTCGCACGCGCAGCTTTGCGGAGAGCGTCGAAGGATTCTGGGACGAGGAAGCTTGACCCAGTGAGGGAGCTGCCATCGCCAGAAGAAGAACCGCAACCACCCATCTCGTCTGTCTGCTTGTCGTTGTCTCGTTGGCTGGTTTCATTTGACGCCCCCGCACGCAACTGATAGGGCAGGACGGGCACCAAACCCCATCATGTTCAATGCAAATGACTTAGCGGCTATTTGTAGGTTGGGAGAAGTGGCAGGCGGAGCACACTGTGTCTGCGGCGACACGAAGCGGCCAAGTATCGGAACTGTTCTTAAGCGGGAACGCGAGGGGCAAAAAGACACGCCGAGCCGCAATTTGCAGGCAAGGGGAGGTTGGGGAGGGCCATCTATCTCAGGATTTTAAGGCGCCCGGCCCCTGCCGTCTGGGGTAACGGCTCTGTGGGGTTCTGTGGGTTGGAGCCGGGCGATCTTTAACTAGTAAAGGACTAGTTCAATGTCAACATTCTGCCATGAGGACTTTCTCATTTCCGTGACCGCCGTCACGGTTCTGCGTGATCCTCATCATCCTACGGGCAAGCGCATACCTCGCCGCCCGCACAAGCTCACATCGGACTGTGATCCCCATCACCGCTTCGTCCGCCTTGAGCCCCTACACTGGCAATCGAGCGCACAACACGCTGAACTTTATCTGGGAGATCTCCATCATGGCTTATGTAATCACCGATTCCTGCATCAAGGATTCCCTCTGCGTCAACGTTTGCCCAACCGACTGCATCCATCCCAAACAAGATGAGCCTGGGTTCGAGGCGGCGACTCAGCTCTTCGTCGACCCGGTCGAGTGCATCGATTGCGGCGCGTGCGTACCGGCCTGCACCTCGGATTCGATTCTTGCTGTCGATGACGTCCCCGAAGACAAGAAGAAGTTCATCGAGACCAACGCCGCCTACTTCAAAAACTGACCTCGCTCCTCCTTTGGGCGGGTTAACCGGCGCAAGGCGTGGACTGACGAGTTCGGCACCCTGCGCCGGTTATCATTTCACCGCGGAGGCACAGAGGCTCCGCTCAGGGCGGGCTTCGGCACGGAGAGAGTCTTTATTTTTTATTCTTGATTCCTAATTCTCTTCTGTTTTCTCCGCGTCTCGGCGACTCCGTGGTAGATTTTGTGGCTCTTGGTATTTGACTTCTCCGTCCCTCCGCAGCTATTGTTCCCCGCATGAACGTAGTCAAAGCCACGCGCCAGTTTGAAGCCTGGCTAGCCCAACGCACAAGCATCGATCAGAAAGACCTCCGACTCAAACACTCCAATATGAAAGCGGATGTCTTCATGTTCCTCCGCGCCACTTATTACCGCTGGGCGCAACTATGGTCTCAAGTCTGTCCCGAACTTGCCCGGGCCCCGCAAGTCCTCGCCGTCGGCGATCTCCATGTCGAGAACTTCGGAACCTGGCGCGACATCGAAGGCCGCCTCATTTGGGGTGTCAATGATTTCGACGAAGCCTGGCCCATGGCCTACACCATCGATTTAGTGCGTCTCGCCGTCAGCGCCCATCTCGCCGTTGAGGCCGGAAGTCTTCCGCTCAAGCGTGAGGACATCTGCGACACCCTGCTCAAAGGCTATCGCGAAGGCCTGGATGAGAAAGGCTGCGCCTTTGTCCTCGGAGAAAAACATCAGTGGCTCCGCCGCGTCGCCGAGGGCGAACTTCGCGATCCCGTTCGCTTCTGGCAAAAGATGGACGCCCTCCCTACCCTTAAAACTGAAGCGCCTGTCAGCGCCATCGATGCCCTCGAGCACCTCATGCCCGCGCCCGGCATCTCGTTTCGTCTCGCCCACCGCACCGCCGGACTCGGCAGCCTGGGTCACGCGCGTTACGTAGCCATCGCCGACTGGCACGGTGGCCGCATCGCCCGCGAAGCCAAAGCGCTGGTCCCGTCCTCGTCTCACTGGGCTCAGACCGTCGATGCTCAGAAGAGCGATGCTGAGAAAAACGCCTACAAGACCGAAGGCCCTGCCGAGATTCTTTACCAGACCATAATCAACCGCGCTGTCCGCTGTCCCGATCCTTTTGTCCAGTTGCGCGGGCGCTGGATCGTCCGCCGCCTAGGCCCTCACTGCTCCCGCATCGAACTGGCATCCTTGCGCGGCCCCGACACCGAACTCCGCCTGCTGCACGCCATGGGATGGGAGACCGCCAACGTCCATCTCGGCACTTCATCCGCGCGCAAAAACATCCTCCGCCATCTCGATAAACAGAAAAGCAAGTGGCTGCACCACGCTTCCGAAACCATGCTCGAGGCCGTCCGCTCCGATTGGGAAGTGTGGAAGAAGAAGGGCTACGCCTGATTTCAAAGGCAGTGGCCAGGGGATCAGGGATCAGTGCTCAGCAAGAACGACGCGCCACCAATTTTACTGGCCCCTGACCTCTGACCCGCTCACTGCATAGCCATCAACTGATCAAAGGGCGTTCGCAGCAAAAAGAATTCGTTGATCGGACGGTCATCCGTGAGCGTAGGCGTTCCCGGCGAGAGCGCGATGACGGCATCCGTGGACGATTCGTGGGAAAGCAGCAATTTCATTTGTTCTTCCGCCGTCGTTGCTGGGCCCCATTCCATCATGTCGGAAACGGCGCGCGCTGGCATCCGCGCCACCAGTTCCGCCGCTGTTCGCTTCGGGATGGGACGGTCACTTGCCAGGAAGTGCCAGCCCCATCCTTGAATCCCTTGGAACACGCGCACGTATGCGAAGGAATTCTTGATGGCGCGCGCTGTCGCCGCTTGTGTGGGCGCATCCGCCTCGGGCAGCCATTGCTGCAGGATTCCGCCCGGCGCCAGCCGCTGCTTGGCGACCGCATAAAAATCCTGCGAATAAAGCAGGCTCGACCCCGCGGTCTGCACCGGCGGTGGAGGATCCACGAGAATCGCGTCGTACCTGGTGGGCGTCCGCTCCAGAAAGCGGCGGCCATCGTCGATCACCACATGCGCCAGCGGCGATTTCCTCACTTCGTCCGCATCCGCGTGGTAGTAGCTGAAGAGCTTCGGCACGCTCGGCACCAGTTCGACCGCCGTGGTGGAAACATTCCACGTGAGCGCCGAGCGAAACGTGGTTCCCATGCCAAAACAAATAATCAGCGCACTGTGGGGTGTGTGGTCGAGCGAGGCCAGGGTCAGGTGCGCCATCATCTTGGTGATCGGATTCAGCTTGGTCATTCCCATCCCATTCACCAGAAGCCGCCGCTGCATTCCTTCTCCTGCGGCAATCACGGTTGCAGTCGAATCGCGGAGAACTCTTCGCACCGGAAACTGCTTTTCGAAATCCTTACTCGCCAGCAGTACGCCCAGCATCGCCACAAGAATGCCGTAAGCGGCCGCACGGCTGAATCTCCACATGCTGGTTGCACTCCAGCCAGTGAATGCCATCGCAACCCACGGCAGAGCCAGCAACAGCGCGGACCAGCGTTCGCCCACCAGAGGCAGCAACAGAAATCCGCAAACCAGCGGACCCACAATGCAGCCCACCACGTTGACCGCATAGGCCCGCCCCGCGCGGTCCGGATCACCTCCGGACCAGCGGTCCACCAGCATGGGCGTAAGGAACCCGATCATGCCGGCAAACGGCATTACGCCCACAAACACCCGCGCCACCAAGTGGATCGGGATGCGAACGTCCGCAGTCAGCAGCGGCAGCACTCCCAGCAGCGCCAGCGATACCCAGGTGAGCCGGCTCTCTTGCTTTCGCTTGCGGCTCCAATACCGGTAAATCTGCGATCCCGCATACGTGGCCAGCAAATATGCCACCAGAATCATGCCAAAGGAATAAACCACCGGACCGACATAAGGCGTAAAGAGCCGAATCCAGATCAACTCCATTCCCATGGTGGCCAGCCCAGTGGTGAACAACAGAACCAGCACGCCGCGATTATTCTCAACGGCGTCCACAATTCCCGGAGATGCGTCCGAAGCGGGCTCCGCCGCATGCGACCGTAACGACACGATAAAGGTCGAAACTGCGATGGTCGCATTCAGAGCCGCCCCAATCAGCAGCGTCTTATGAAAACCGTAAGGCTCAATCAGCAACAACGGCAGAAACGAACCCAGCACAGCACCCAGCACATTCGCCAGATAAAGAAAACTGAACGACCGCTGGCTGCCGTGCTGCTGCCGTCGGCGGATCGCGAACATCGCCACCGGAATCGTCGCGCCCATGCAAGCGCAGAACGGAACCATCGTGCCCGTCAGCCACAGTCCCGCGATCACGTAATACGCAGCCGACGACACCGCCGCGCGGTCCGCCAGACTCTCCAGCAAACGATGTCCCCAGACCAGTTCCGCCGGAACAACTAGAGCCGAGAGCCCGATCATCAGCTCCAGCAAACCGTACAGCCGCAGAGGAGAGAAGCGAATGCGGTCACCGTAGCGGCGGACCAGTGTGCCCGCCAGCCAGGATCCCAACCCTAGCCCCGCCATGAACACGGATAGAACAATCGAGGTCAGCGCCGTGGTCACGCCGAATTGCGCCATCGCCAGCCGCAACCATATGAGTTCGCAAAGTACGCTGCAGAATCCAGAGACAAAGAAAAACCAGAAGAACCACCCCATCCCTTGGTGCCCTCCGAATGTGGACCCTTAACTGTAATTCATTTTTGCGCAGCAACCCCTCTCTACGGATTAAACCCGATTGCCTTCTTCATCTTCGCCAGCCAAACTCGCACTATTCTCGTGCCGGAATTCAACCCCATGGACCTCCAAAAGCCACCGGCACGGACCTTGCTGGGCAGCCTGATTTCTACCTTTTCCAGATCGCGTCGCCTGGAAGACCGCATTCGCAGATTGTGCACTCAGGCGGTCGCCACCACTGATCTTTCCGAACTGTCCCAGATCCTCGAACAGCTTACAGCTGCCCTGCATGACCACATCGAACGCCTGCGAAAGCTAGCTGCCAGTCGTCCGCTTCCTCCCGAGCGCCGACATTCATAATTTTCGTCTTAGGGTTCGACGTCGAACATACCAATTCCACTCGTTGCTGTAATACTGCCCCATTCGTATGAACCAGAACGATAGTGACCGCATCCACGAACTGTGTGCGCTTATCGCGGTGGAGCAGGACCGCCAGAAGTTCCTCAGACTTGTCGAAGAACTAAATCGCATCTTGTCTGCCCAGGACCGGCGTCTTCAGAACATGAAGCCCGGAGACAAAGAGAAAGAGACGGATGGATCCTCTGTCTGACCTTTGACTCACGCTGCATGTTGGCATTAAAGGAGGTCAAACTGGACTGCCGCGCCGTTCGCGCACGGGCAGAGGTCGAAGATGTTCGCTTTAGATTCTCCCCTGGCGATTACGGCAAAGTCCCTGAAATTACCGGCGAAACTGCAGTCTGCCTGAATCCAATGAGCGAGTTACTTCGCATCCAATCGATATGGACACGAGCACGGTGGCGAAGGCAAACATAATCGCTAAAAGATCGGCGAGGCCCGCCAAACTACCTCCCCTGCACCCCGGCGCCCGCTCCGATGCGGCGGGCAAGGCGGTGAACAACGTAATTCTCTTGTCCTTGCCGGACAAAGAGTACAACGTGCTGCGACCGTATTTGGAACCTGTCGATCTTCCCCAGTACGAAATTCTTGAGGAGCCGGGAGAGAAGATTGATTTCACTTATTTTCCAAACGACGGCATGGTCTCGCTGGTCGCTCTGAGCCGCGATGGAAGAAGCGTCGAAGTCGGTATAGTCGGCAAGGAAGGGATGGTAGGAATGTCCGTAATCGCAGGCCTGCGACGCGGCACCTTCCGGGCAATTATGCAAATGGCCGGAAGCGGGATCCGCGTAAAGTCAGATGTTTTTCAGGATGTCCTGATGTGCGCTCCCACCCTCCGCGCCGAACTCGGCCGCTTTGCCCTGATGCACGGAATGCAGGTCGCCCAGCTGGCTGCCTGCAACCGGCTGCATGAGATTGAGCAGCGCCTCTCCCGCTGGCTGCTGATGTGCCAGGACCGCATGGATTCTTCGCTGCTCCCCCTGACGCACGACTTTTTGGCGCAGATGCTTGGCACCGGACGCCCCAGCGTTACCTTGGCCGCGGGAATCCTCGAAGGCGCCGGGCTGATTGAGAATCTGCGCGGCACGGTGAAGATATTGAACCGCAAGAGCCTCGAAGAAACCGCTTGCGAGTGCTATGGGGTGATCCAGCACTTCAACGGCGGCTTGGGGCTGAAATAATCGTAAGCCGGCTGTGCGGACGGAAGTCGATGGCGAGAACAGCGAACATGAAAGAGCCGGAGTTGGTAATCAAACTCGCGCCTAGTGTGTCACATAAGCGCTGCTGGTCTCCCACCGTATAAAATTTCCATTCCCTATGTGGCGTTTGCGTTACCGGGACACCACTTAGTTACGGGTCTAGCCCCAGACCCGGGTCGCAAGTGCTTGAAAACGGATATACTTATCTCGGTGGTTTCCTGTATGGCAAACTGGCACTCGCCGTGCAAAAGTAGCCAACGGGACTTGTAAGCAGTCAGCATCTCCCAGGGACTGCAACATTAAGGAATTACGCGCGCGGGCAACCGGGCGCGCTGAGACAAGACAGTTTAAGGAGCCTCTCCTATGACCCGCACTTCGTTAACTATTTTCCTAGCGTTCGGCATGGCAGCCACCGTGGGCTGCACCAGCAAGAACTACGTCAAGCAACAGACCACCCCCCTGATCAATAAGACCAACGAACTGGACGACATGACGGCGAAGAACAGCAAGGACATCAAGGACGTGGATGCCCGCGCCCAAGCCGGCATCCAGGCGGTCAATGCCAAGACTTCAGAGGTGGAACAGAAGGCGCAAGCGGCAAACCAGTCCGCAACGTCGGCGCAGCAGATGGCGGACGCGGCCAACAATCGCGTAGGCATTCTTACCAATACCGTCGCCAACCTGGACAACTATCGTCCGGTGGCCGAGACGTCGGTGAAGTTCGGCTTTAACAAAGACAATCTGACGTCCCAAGCCAAAGAGGCGCTTGACCAGTTGGCAGGCGCGATTGCCGGCACGAAGGGTTATATCATTGCGCTTGAAGGCGGCACGGATTCGGTGGGTTCGTCCGAATACAACTACGATCTGAGCCAGCGGCGCGCTGACTCGGTGATCCAGTATCTGGCTTCGAAATACAACGTGCCCGCGCACAAGATTTACGTGATCGGCCTGGGCAAAGACAAGCCGGTGGAGTCGAACAAGACGAGCCAGGGACGCGCTGACAACCGCCGCGTGGATGTTCGCCTGATGACCAACAGCGTGGGCGACATGAACCAGCCCGCGGGATCGCCCACGACGACCGGGCAGAATAATCCATCGTCGATGTAGTCGAAGAAGAGTTTTTTTTTGCCTCCTCCCCGGAGGACTTCGCCAAGCAGGCCGCTCAATGCCTCCCCCTGAGCGGCCTGTATTTTTTTGGTAGCGCCGCCGTCTCGGCGGCCCCAAGGCGAGGCCGATGGTGCAACTCAGCCCGCAGCGCCGAGGGCGGGACGCCCTCGGGACAGCCGGCAGGGTGCTGGCGCTACCGAGAAAACTGTAAAATAGGCGTATGCGACGCTGGTTGTGGTTGGGATTGTTGCTGGGGCTGAGCGCTGGAGTGTGGGCACAGCAGAAGCCGGCGCCCGCTTCTCCGTCGGCGCCTGCTGCGCCACCTGCGCCGCCTTCGCCTTCCTCTGACAAGGATCCTTCTGGTTTGAGTCGCGACACTACTTTTCCTGAAGACGATCCTGCGCCGAAATCGCCCTCAGCGAATGATGCCGGTAAGAACGATGCAGCGAAGAATCGCACTTCGAGCCTGGAGCCGCCGCGTTCGGATCGCGTGCGCGTCAATGATCTGGATCCCGGCGTGGGGGAAAGTTCCAGCAAAGATACCCAGCTGGATTTGAGCCCTCCGGCGAACGATGCCAAGGTTCACCCGAAGAGTTCGGCAGCCGTAGCTGCGGCGGAGGCGGCAGCTTTGAGCCCCGGCGGAATCACCGAATTGCAGAGCTGGGATCCGCACAAGGCAGCGAAGAGTGTGGAGGTGGGTGACTTCTATTTCAAGCGCAAAAATTATCGCGCCGCCGAGGACCGTTATCGCGAAGCATTGCGCTACAAAGACAACGATGCCGTCGCGACGATCCGGCTGGCGGTGTGCCTGGAAAAGCTGGGAATTCTGGACGATGCTCTCTTGGAATACGAGAGCTATTTGAAGATTCTGCCGCACGGGCCGCAGGCGACGGAAGCGCAGAAAGCGATTAACCGCTTGAAAGCGGCGACAGGAGCGAATCAGCCGCGATAGAAGGTCTCAGTTGTCAGGTCTCAGGTCTTAGGCAAAATCCTAAGACCCAACGTCTTAAGACCCGAGACCTTTCTTTTGCCCCTCCTTTGCCCCACGCTTCGGGGCGATGCCGCGGTCGCCGTTGCTTACCTTGCTTCCGGCCGCTTCTCCCAGAATCAGGCCGGCAGGCCACTTCGGACCGGAATAGGTTTTGCCCTTGGAGCGAGCGGCTGCGGCAATGACGGCTTCAACCGCATCCAGACAGGAGTGAATCATTTGTGTGCGCAGTGGGCCGGCAACGCCTCCACGAATCATCAGCAATGCGGTGCCATGCATTAAAGACCAGACGGAGAGCATGAGGCGGGTGCGCTGGCGAGGTGTTCCGCCGAGTCGCTCGGTCAGCCGCTGCCGCATGAGATTGAACGAGGGCCAGGGTTCGTGCAGTGATGGAGGCTGAGCGAATCCATCGAAGAGCATCTCGTAGGCGTGGGGATGCTCGAGGGCAAATTCGAGATAGCGTTCGCAGGCTTGCGTGATGGTTCGGGTGGGGCTGAGGGCGGCAAAGAGTTCGATGCGAGTCTGTATGCGGACCGCGCGGAGAATATCTTTGCGGTCGTGATAGCGCTCGTAGAGAGTGGGAGTGGTAGTGCCGGCCGCGCGGGCCACGCCGCGCATGGTGAGGGCTTCTTCGCCGCCCCGGGACCACAGCCGGCAGGCGGCGTCAAGAATCCGCTGTTCGAGTTCAGGGTCTGGTTGTCTGGGCAATGGCCCGCCTCCGTAGCCGCTCGGTTACTACTGCGCTTGAATAATTTTGACTATGTAAAACTAACATCGTATAATTTATTCACACTAGCAACAGCGTTAATCCGCAGGCAGTGGCCTGCCGGAGCCTGAAGGTCATCGGTTTACAGCCTTCCCCATCCAAGCGGCTCCGGCAGGCGCCCGCCGACGATCCATTCGAATTGAGGGATTGTAGATGTTAAACGATGAATGCTTTCGGCAGGCGGGAGTCGCCCGCCTCATTTCCGACCTTCGCGCCGCGAAAGTAGAACTGTTGAGCGCGCAGTGTGCCGCCGACCGTCTCCGTCTGCAGTACTCGGTTGCAGATATTGTTTCTTTTGGAGAACCGCAGACGCTGAAAGGCGCCATCGCCTCTGCCAGCGCACTGTGCCGCTTCTTTGCCTCTCTCGAACAGCAAATGAGGCAGGCACAGCAGCGCGAATAAAATCCCATCGTTCTTTTCTTTCCTGGCGTAACAATCCCGGCAACGAGCGAGACCAATCCTATTTCTCCACCCGGATAAATGCACCGGTCGAGGCATTGATCACAACGGTCAACCTGGCAGTTTCCCGGGAAGTGCCATAGATGACGTGCCAGATCAGTTCGTTCGTGTTGTGGTTCCAGTCGCAGACGTAAAAGACAAGAGTGGTTGGATCTTTTTCCAGCAGCTTGTCGCCGCCGTGTTTCTGCGCCTCTTCAAAAGCCTGGTCGGAGTCCACCTTGAGAAAGGCCGGGTCAAAAACCTGAGTGGACGCGTTGTTTGGATTGTAGGCGTCTTCATTGCCCGGAGAAACGCCGCGCGAGGGAGCGTCAGGGGCGTTGCTGCCGGACCAGAAATAAGGCTTCACGCCGCGCTGTATCGCAGAGGCGAAGCTGGCGCGCCAAATCGCCGATTTGCCATCCCGGCCATTGCCGTCAACGGAGGGGATCGACTCGATGCGGAAGGGCTTCACGTCCGCCGCATAATTGCGGGCGGCGATAAAGACCTTCTGGAAGGCGGCGCGTCCGGTAAGCAGCTCGGGGGGCTTGGGCTCCGGCTTGGCCTGGATGGGCTTGGGGGCGTTAGACTCGCAGCCCACAAGCAGCGCGAGCAGCACGAGGTTGGCGGCGACCATCGTCCGTGGCACAAAGTCCCACACTTTCATGGCGACCTTCCTGCTATAACTGGGATGAATTAATAGACGCGCAACATTCTACCTGAAGCGCGTGGAAATGCGAGAGTCGTGCCATGGATTCGCGTCTGGAGAAGTTGAAGGAGGCTCTGGAGTCGGTGGTGGAAGGCATGTCGAGCGAGCAGTTGAGCTGGCATCCGCCGGGGAAGTGGTGTGCGGCAGAACTGCTGGAACATCTGTATTTGAGCTACACCGGAACGATCAACGGATTCGAGAAAGTGGTGCAAGCCGGCAAGCCGCTAGCCACGCGGCCTACCATGAAGCATCGCGTGCAGACTTTCGTAGTGGTGGGATTGGGTTACATGCCCCCGGGACGCAAAGCGCCTGATGTGGCGCGGCCGCGAGGTGTGCCGGTGGAGAAGGTGCGAAGCGAGATTGGAACCAAGATGGTGGTGATGGATGCCGTTATTGCGCAGTGTGAAGCGCGCTTCGGAGGCCGCGCGAATGTGCTCGACCATCCGATTCTGGGTCCGTTGAGCGCACCGCAGTGGAGAAAGCTTCACGTGGTGCATGGGCGGCATCACCTGAAGCAGCTTCTGCGGTTGCGGGAACGTAACCTCAGGGGCTGAAGCCCAATTCAAATCCCCCCTTAGTGCAGGCCGGAAGGCCCGCTCGGGCTGCGCCACCCGCTTGTCCTAGTCGATCATGGCGGCGGGGACGCCAGCCTTGCGGGCATCTTCCTTCATATCATCGAGCTTCTGTTTAGCGTCTTCGACCGCTTTCGCCTTGTCGGCGATTTTTTGCTTATATTCCGCTTCCTGCTTGTCCCACTGAGTCTCGTTGCGCATGCGGTTGCCCACGTCGGCATACATGGCGGCGGCGCGGAGTTGGTACTCACGCGTAAGCACGTCGAGTTCGCGGCCTGCGAGGTCAATCGCGTCTTTCTGTGCGGTCAGCTTGTCCTGCCAGCCTTTCCACGCAGCTTTCTTCTTGGCCTGCTCGTCATCGGCGGGCTTGGCCGAAGAATCTTTGTCTTTGCTGTCCGCAGACTTCTGGCTGGCGTCAGCCGCAGGGGCGGCAGTCGCCGGAGTCTGGCCTACGATGGAAATCTTGTCGTCCACCGGGAGGTTGTCATTGTCAAAGACTTTGGGCTTGGCTTTGGTGGCCGGATCCTTGCGGACCTTGCGCGCGTAATCGCCGAGGGAGGATTGCTCCGGCGACGATGTTGTGCTCTGTGCGGTGGCCAAAGAACTCAGCAAAAGTGTGGACAGCGCGAGTACAAATCCCAACCCGATATATTTGATGTGCTTCATAGTTTCACCCTTGAATTGCATTTGCCTTGCTGCTCCGTCTTCAACCTCAGTTCGTTACCGAGTTCTTTTCGACGTTCAAATCTTGGTGCCGGCGGCGCCGGCACGAGTTTTCGTGTCCGCAGCGGTGCTCTTCGTTGCCAGAAATCCTCCAATGTGGCGGTCGAGGCGAGCTGCCTCATTCGCGATATCAGCGGCCAACTCGGGAGCCAGTTCCGGATCACGACTCCGCGCCAACTGCTGGGCATATCCGGAAATGGTGGCCAGAGAGGTGCGGAAGCTCCAGCGCCATCTCGGCGGAAATCTCGCCATGCAACTGCTGCTGCTGGCGGATGCGCTCAAATTCGCTGCGGTCGCTGATCAGGCAGGCGGCGCCGAGCAGGCTGCCATCCACCGCTGGAACGGGCGAAATGGTGACTGCGATGCGACGTTTCTGGCCCGCGGGAGTGATGTGATCGGCCTCAAGTTGACGGCACTTGCTGCCCTCGCGCAGCACGGCGTCGACTTCTTCGGCGAGCCGTCCGGGCATATCGCCCAGCTCATCGGCATAGACTTCAGGGGAAGCATCAGGCGAGCAAACCGCGGCGCTGCGAAAAATGTCGTCGGCGCTCATACCCGAAGGCGAACTGAAACCGAGGATCTCCTTGGCGGCGGGATTGGCCTGCTTCACCAAGCCATTGAGGCCAAAGACCAGAACGCCGGACGAAAGATTGGAGAGCACGGCCTGACTGAAATTTTCGGTGGTGCGGGCGCGGCGTTGCTCGGCCAGAGTCTGCACTTGGAGTTCGTGCTTCTGCTGCTTGAGTTGCTGGATGACGGTGTTGTAAAGATGCAGGGGCAAAGCCTCGAGCTTGGGCGCGTCCCCCGAGTCGAGATCGGCTTCGGCGGCGATCTTCTTCCGCAAGCTGCGCATGAGCCAAATGGCAAAAATAAAGCCGCTTCCTGCCGCGAACAGGACCAGGACAGCGCGCAAGACCATTGGATTGGCAAGCAGCTTTACCACCAGAACCTCCCGTACCAGCGCAGGAACTGGTTGCCCACGAACAGCGCGAGCAGCGCCATGCTGCCCAGGAAAACTCCGAAGGGCATTTGATAGTGGCGATAAACCATTTGCGCGGATTGCCATCCGCGGCGGCGCGCGGCCTGCAGGTTGGCCAACCGGCGCTGGAAGCGATGAGTGCGCTTGATCCACACGATGAGAACGGTGGTCAGGCCAAACAGCGATCCTGCCAGCGACGCGGCAAAGATCGTAAAGATGGTGAGCTTCATGCCGAGAAAGGCGCCGACCATCGCCATGAGTTTTACATCGCCGAAGCCCATGCCTTCGGCCCCGCGCCAGCGCAAGTAGACCGCTCCCGCACCATAAATGAACGACGCGCCCAAGGCTGCTCCCAGCAGGGAATCTAGCAGGGAAAGCAGGCGGGCAGCGATGTCCGCGCTGAAGGGGAGGCTTACCATTCCAGGCAGAAATTGCGAAGCCATGTCATGCACTGGAACCAGCAGGCTGAAGAGCACGCCCAAGGCTAGACCGGGAAGCGTCAACTTGTCAGGCAGAAGCTTGGTTTCGGCGTCGGTGAAGATGAGACCGAGCAGCAGGAATCCGAAGACGCAGTATTTCAAAGTAGCCAGGGTGAGTCCGCCGTACGCGTAACAGCCTAGAAAGAGCACGCCAGTGAGCAGCTCGACGAAGAGGTAGCGCGATGAAATTCTGGCTTGGCAATGGCGGCAGCGGCCGCGAAGAAGCAGCCAACTGACGACCGGCAAGTTGTCATAGAAGGCGATGAGACATTTACAGCGGGGACACGCTGAGCGTGGCGTCACCACCGATAAATCCAAAGGCAGGCGGTAGATACACACATTCAGAAAGCTGCCGAAGGCCAGCCCGAGGAGAAAAATCGCCGATGCATAAAACGGATCCACTAATTCTCTGGGCATTCTTCAGGAAGCACGATTGCGATTTGACGCGCGCATCTTCTCTGAGAACGCAAATATTGATGGTTCTTGAGTGGATTATAAGGCGATGAAGGCAGGCAGCACTAAGGTACTGAAGTCACTGTCCCGTAGGACAATGGTAGGCGGGCTATCGAGCACCTTTTCGGCGTGTGCATCTGGAAATGCGAGCGGGGGCGCAAAGATCGCGCCCCGAACCACCGGTATCGTTGTGACCGCAGGCTGTTCCCCCGCCTTACTTAACCTGCAAGCCCTCGATGTACTTGACCAGGTTGGCGACCCGTTGCTGCACTTCGCCGGCGTGTCCCCCGCTGATACTGGAGAACAATGGACCCCAAACCGGCATTTCCTGGCTGCCGTGAGCCGGGGTCTGGCCCTGTCCGCGTATGATGGTTGCCACGTGAGCGGAGTCGAACTTCCCTCCATTCTTCTGTGCCAGAGTGGTCAGATCGGTGGGGGGCACTTTGAGAGCGGTTGCCGCTGGCCCGTTGCCTTTGCCGTCCTTCCCATGGCAAACGGCACAATAATTTTCGAACATCTCCTTGCCGGAAGTGGCGGGTGTTTTGGTGATCGGCACATGCTTCACGACTGGTTTCTGATCAGAGGCTGGCGCCTTCTGATCCTGGGCGACGGCGAAAGACACAACCGCCAGCAGAATCGCAGCGACACAGCCAAATTTCATTACGCGCATAAATCCTCCTAGATACTGATAGTCCTATTGCAGCAAACAGAACAGTTTAGGATGAGGATTGGTGTTTGACTGTGATCGCGATCACAAGGACTCGTGGCGGCTAACCCGAGCGTTTGGAGCGCTGTGTGGATGAAGGCATGGAAAGCGGCCAAGGTGCCCTTCAGTGTGCAGAAAGAAGCGAAAGTCGCGACCCGACTCTTAGCGGATGAACTTGTAGTCAACGATGGAAGCGGCCAGAAGGCTGGTGCCATCTGCCGTATCGTCTCGATCCTTCGCTTTTTTGCCCTGAAAGTCGGCGGAGCGAATCACGCGCCCCTGGCAGAGGACGTTGCGGTTCTTCTGGCCGGAAATCTCCTCCGGCATTTCAAACACCATCTCGATCAAAGCGTTAACCGGCAACTGTTGCGGGCCATGAAACAGGACACCGGTCTGGCTGAGGTTTTCGATAGCACCCTCATACCAGGTGCTGGTGCTGTTGACTCGGTAGCGGACCGCGAGATCGAGCTTCAGGCGGCGGGCGCGCGGGGTCCAGGACGGCCGCTTCTCCCGCGTGTGACTGCGCCGGACGGTCTCCGGCTTGGCGTGCTCCACGCGCTTGGTGCGGCGCATGGTGGTCCAATCATACTTGTACTCGGCGGCGCACAACAGGCAAACCTGATAGTAGTCTCCGTCAGCGCCGCGCCGTGGCCAGGAGAACTCGTGAGAACAGCGCCCAAGCATAAGAACTTCCATCAGTTTTTGCGGCATGATTGTTACTTCCGGGTCAATCAAACCTCGGACGCAAAGCCATCATCGCGCGAGGAACGGCTTTTGGGTAGGTTACTTTCGTGCAACGTTGCGCGAGTGCCAAGATCAAATGCAGCCCCAGGAATGAGTTGCGAGCCGGAAGCTTTCTTGGAAACGCCTGATTGAAGCCCTGCTCCTTGCCGGCGGACACTGCTGGCAGGCCACGTTGTATGATCGCGACATGGGAAATGCTGGCCCCACTGACGTTGCCGCCTTTATCCTGGCGGGCGGCAAGAGCACCCGCATGGGCACGGATAAGGCGTTCGTCGAATACGATGGCCGCACGCTGCTGGCCCGCGCGCTCGATTTGGCACGCTCGATGACTCCCGATGTGCGCATCGTGGGAAGTCCAGAAAAGTTTGCGCCGTTTGCCCCCGTGGTGGAAGATATATTCCGCGAGTGCGGGCCGCTGGGTGGAATTCATGCTGCGTTGCGAACTTCGTTGACCGAACTGAACGTGATGCTGGCCGTGGACACGCCTTTTGTCTCGTGGGCGTTCTTGCAGTATCTGATCAGCCAGGCGCGGAGCGCGCCCGGGGCGGCGGCAGTGGTTCCCCGTGACGAGTCAGGCTCGCAGCCGCTGTGCGCCATCTATCGCCGGCAGTTCGCAGACGCAGCTGAGGCCGCTTTGCGCGCCGGACGAAATAGGATCGACATATTGTTCGCTACAGTTCCAACGAGGGTGATCGAGCCGCAAGAATTGGAAGCCGCTGGATTTTCGCGCAGCATCTTCCGCAACCTGAACACGCCTGAGGAATTGGAGGCCGAGCAGCGCAGAGCTTGACCCGTTGCACCAGACTTTTAAGAGCCAACCGATGCCCGATCCCGTTCAGCAGCCTTATATCGAATTCCGCGAGGTCTCGAAAGCCTTCGGCGATAAGGCTGTGCTTGATCGCGTAAGTTTCAACGTGATGCCCGGCGAGACCGTGTGCATTCTGGGGCGCAGCGGTGTCGGCAAATCGGTTTCGCTGGGTTTGCTCATGGGTTTTCTTAAGGCGGATTCCGGGCGCGTGATCGTTGCCGGCGAAGACGTGACGGATTTTACGGAAGTGCAGATGGAAGCGATCCGGAAGAAAGTCACCATGGTCTTTCAAAACGGAGCGCTGTTTGATTCCCTGACGGTCGGCGAGAATGTGGCGTTCCCCTTGCGCGAGAGCGGAGAACTCTCGGAAGAGCAAATCTATGAGATCGTTGATGGATTGTTGAAGATGCTGGGAGTGCAGGAAATGCGCGACCTGCTGCCCTCGGATTTATCGACCGGCATGAAACGCTCGGTGGCGATTGCGCGGGCGCTGGCGGCGCGGCCGGAGTGCATTCTCTACGACGAGCCTACCACCATGGTCGATCCGCTGATGGCGCAACTGCTCGGCGATCTCATCGAGCGGCTCAAGCGTCAACTGAACCTGACCAGTATCGTCGTCACCCACGATATGCGTTTGGCTAAGAAACTGGCCGACCGGGTCGTCTTCCTGTACGAAGGCAAAGCCATTTTTTTCGGAACATCGGCAGAGATGGCAAAATCCACGGAGCCGATCGTGCAGGAGTTCCTCGAACTGGACGAACTGAAGATCGAAACCTGCTAAGGGCAGTGGCCAGTGATCAGTGGCTAGTGGTCAGTAAATCTGCATCCGTTTGCTTCTTGTAGCCAGTGCACGTGAGAACCGGGAGTCGCGGATATTTGTCAAAGCGGTGATCGGTAAATGAAAGTTGGCACTGGAGAAATGTTGATGCGCGGTCGGATGTGATTAGCCGGGCGTGGACGCAATGGGCACATAAACCAAGACTGCTTGGAGAGATCGGCAGAGGCTGGGACTGTCTGTCGCTCATAGGAATTGGCGCCGGGGACTTAACGTTGAGTCGCTGACCACTGGCCACTGACCACTGCTTTCAAAACCCTTGCCGCACCAGTTCTTCCACGGTGAGCGTGCTCTCGGCCGGTTCGCGGGCCATCATCTTCTCGACGTACTTGGCAATCAGGTCGGCTTCCAGATTGACGGGGTCGCCTGGTTTGAGCGAGTTGAGGTTCGTCATCTCGACCGTGTGTGGAATGATGGCGATGGTGCAGAGGCCCTCCTCAAGCGTTGCCACGGTGAGGCTGATGCCTTCGATGCAGACCGAGCCTTTGTAGACAGTGTATTTCTCTATATCACGGGGCAACTCGATGCGCAGCCACCAGTTTTCCGAGTCGGCAATGCGCTCCAGAGCGATGAGCTTGCCGACGCCATCCACGTGGCCCTGCACAATGTGTCCGCCGAAGCGGCCATCGGCTTTCATGGGCAGCTCCAGATTAACCAGCGCACCCTCGTGCATCCGCGAGAACGACGTTCGCACCCAGGTTTCTGGAGCCAAGTCGGCGCAGAACGAGCCGGGTTTGATGTCGAGCGCGGTGAGGCAGACTCCGCTCACCGCGACGCTGTGGCCGGATTTCAGTTCCTTAGGCGCATGGTCGGCCGCGATGGTGATGCGGCGATTCTCGCCGCGTTGTTCGATGCGGGTGACGTGTCCAACTTCTTCAACAATGCCAGTAAACATATAGAACATCATAAACCTACCACGGAGGCACGGAGACACGGAGGACGACCGTTCTTGAATTGGTCTTCTCCGTGCCTCAATGGCTCCGTGGTGAAGTTACTCTTCGTAGGGATCGCGCAGATAGCCCTCCACGGCGAAATCCTCTCCGAAACGATGCAGCTGCAGATGCTTGATCCGGGGAGGATCATTCGTTTGGTGGAAGCAGCCCGCAGCGAATGGAACTGACCCGATGCCCGCCATGATCTTGGGCGCGTAGTACAGATAGACCTTGTCGACCAATCCGGAAGCGAGCGCGGTTGCATTTACTGTCGATCCGCCTTCGATCATCGCACTTGTGATCTCGAGTTGCCCCAGGCGGCGCAGAACTGCATGAAGATCCGGACGGCCATCTGCCGGAGAGAGTTGCTCAACCCGGATGCCGCGGGCTTCCAGTTCACACTTTTTCTTTTCATCTCCGGAGGAGCAAAAAACCAGCACATCGTTCTTGAAGGCGCCTTTATCCGCGACGCTCTGCACGAGACGCGAGTCCAAGGGCAGCCGCAGATGCGAATCGAGAATCACGCGCAGCAACGGGCGCCGACGCGGATTGCCACTTCGATCTGTTAACAAAGGATCATCCGACAAAATCGTTCCGATGCCGACCACAATCGCATCACTCTCGTGGCGTTGTTGCTGAACTTGCGTGCGCGCAGCTTCGCCAGTGATCCAACCGCCAGCAGGAGTTCCCGCTCCGCGCTTTGATTCTGCCGTTGGCGGCGGAGCGATCTTGCCGTCCAGCGTCATCGCAGCTTTCAGTGTCACTAAGGGAACGCCGTGGCGGATGTAGCGGGCGAAAGCCTCGTTGAGACGGCGGGCCTCCGCTTCCAGCCGCCCAACCTCTACATGGACGCTGGCCGCGCGCAGCTTCTCAAAGCCTAGTCCACTCACTTTGGGATTGGGATCGGGCATGGAAGCAACCACGCGATGAATTCCGGCCGCGATCAAAGCGTCGGTGCACGGCGGCGTGCGGCCATGATGGGCATGCGGTTCGAGATTGATGTAGAGAGTGCCGCCGCGAGCCTTGCCTCCAGCCTCTTCAAGGGCCTTCACTTCGGCGTGCTTCACACCATCGTAGGTGTAAACACCCGTACCTGCGACGTTGCCATGCGCATCAACGATCACCGCACCGACATAGGGGTTGGGCGAGGCTAAACCGATACCCTGGCGTGCAAGATCCAGCGCCTGGTGCAGAAACTTCTCGTCAGTCGAGTGGCCGGGCATCACTGACGCCGAGGTGGAAAGGTACGATAGGAGTCGTCTTCGGGCTCAGCGACAGCGGCGCCACTTCGGCCCTTCGGGCCGTGCCGCAACGGCGCCATTCTATAAGCGTAGGGATCACCGGGAGTTTGTGGCGGTTTCTTGCCCAGCATTCGGCGAAGAAAATCGAACACGATTCTGAATCGCGAACGGCTTTTTTCACCATCCGGCATACGCTCTCCTATTCGAACAGGGAATCGACAAACTCTTTCGGGTCGAACGGCAGCAGATCGCCCACCTTCTCGCCCACTCCAACAAACCGCACCGGCAGTCCCAACTCGCGTGAGATCGCAACCACAACGCCGCCCTTCGCGGTGCCGTCGAGCTTGGTGAGCACAATTCCCGTGACGCCCGCTGACTGCGTGAACTGGCGCGCCTGCTGCAAGCCATTTTGGCCGGTGGTTGCATCCATCACCAAGAGTGTCTCGTGCGGCGCTCCAGGGATAATTCGCTGGGCGGTGCGGCGCATTTTGTCCAGTTCCGCCATGAGGCTGGTTTTGGTATGCAGGCGGCCCGCGGTGTCCACGATCACGTAGTCTGTCTTCCGCGCACTTGCGGCTTGCAGCGCGTCGAACAACACGGCCGCGGGATCGCCGCCGGGCTTGGTTTTAATCACTTCGGTCCCGGTGCGCTGTCCCCAGATCTCAAGTTGCTCGATGGCCGCCGCGCGAAAGGTATCGGCCGCGCACAGCAGCACGCTCTTTCCTTGCCCGCGAAATACCTGCGACAACTTGCCGATCGTCGTGGTCTTGCCAGTTCCGTTTACGCCAACCACTAAAATCACTTCTGGCGTGCTGTCTATCCTCTGCACGGGCCGCGTATTCGCCGCATTCAGAATGGCCAGCAACTCTTCTTTGAGCAGCCGCTTCAGTTCTTGAACATCCTTGATCTGTTTGCGGTCGGCCTTGTCGCGCAGTTTACCCAAAACCTCCTGAGTGGTCGTGGTGCCGAGATCGGCGCCGATCAGGGTTGCCTCCAGGTCATCGAGCGTGTTGCGGTCAATTTCTTTGCCGAAACTGACGACCTCTTCGATGCGCTCGGCGAGGTTTTCCCGCGTGCGGGTGACCGCCTGCTTCATGCGCTCGAAGAGTCCAGTTTTCTTTTCTTCGGTGCTGCCGAATAGGGTTTGAATCATGAAGAAATCCTAAGCTTTAATTATAGCGGTCGCGGATCAGTACCGAGTACCTAGTACCGAGTACTGAGAAAACTCACTAAATAGATTTGGCGAGATAGTGCGCAGGCCGGAGTTGCTAGGTACTCGATACTGGGTACTGGAGCGAAGATTAGCGCGAAAAATGGTTAAACGCGCGTTCTTTCGAGGTTCGGAACCTCCACTGCGGGCAGCGCGGGACCGGCGGTGGGGACATTGGCAGCAGGATCGGCGGCTACCGGCCGTTTAATTGCGATGCTGCGCTGGATGCGGATTTCGCCGCGACCATAGACCGCCATCAGCGCTTTCACGGCCTCGGGATCAAGCCGCTTACCGGCGAGATCGTTGATGATCTTCAACGCTTCTTCGGGGGGGTAAGCATGTTGATAGGGACGATTGGTGGTCAGCGCATCGAAAGTGTCGGCCACGGCGATAACCCGCGCCAGCAGAGGAATCTGATCTCCCTTAAGGCCATAAGGATAGCCGCGGCCGTCGAGAGCTTCGTGATGAAGTTCGATGCCTGGGAGCATTTCCGCAAGCTGGGTAACGGGTCGCAGAAGATTGGCCCCCTTTGTGGTATGGGTCTTCATGGCCTCAAATTCTTCTGCATTCAACGCGCCCGGCTTTTTGAGGATGCGGTCTTCGATGCCGATCTTGCCCACGTCGTGGAGTTGCGCGGAGATCTGTAGCGTCTCCATGAAGGCGGCCGGCAAGTTAAGTTCTTTGCCGATCATGAGCGAGTAACGTGTCACCCGGTCGGAATGGCCCCGAGTGTAGGGATCTTTTTCGTCGACTGCGCCCGCCAGCATTTGGATGGACCCCAGAAACAGCGCGCGATTCTCTTCGGCGGCGCGCTTCAAATCTTCGACGAACTGTTCCAGGTCTCGAGACATGGTATTGAAGGTTTCGGCGAGTTCGCCGATTTCGGTGCGGCTGGCCAGGTGAACTCTCTGCGAAAAGTCGCCGCGCGCCAGAGCGCGGCTGGATTGCGTTAGCACCTGCAGCGGATAAGTGATCCTGCGGGCCGCGAAAATGCTCACGCCAATGCTCAGCAGCACGGCCAGGAGCGCCAGCAGCCGTGCTGTGCGCTGCATTTCGATGATTCCGCGGTAGGCCTCGAGCTGTGGCTTCTGCACCACGACCGCCCAATCGAGGGGCGTGACCGGGCTATAGGTGCCGAGCAGTTCGACATTGTTCTTGCCTTCATGCACCGCAAATTCCTTGGTGGCGGCCAACTGCGCCTTGCTGCCCTCATCCACGAAATTGCGGACGATCTCCAGACTCTTCATGTCCTGGCCGGTCACATATTGCGGGATGCCGGCAGCGACCAGCCGGCCTTGAGCGTCCACAACGTAAGGAATCAAACCGCCGCGGCTGACTTCCTGCAGGCGGCTGATCAGGAATTGCAGATCTACGACCGCGCCCACCATGCCGAGAAAGCGTCCGCCGTAACTGACGGGACTGCTTACCAGCAGAACCGTGCGCGCCGACTTGCCGTCTCCCACTTGCAGAGCCTGGCCGTTGTAGGCGCGGCCGTCGCGGGCCGCGTCAAAGGCATGTTGCAACTCACGCTGCAAGAAGGCGTCAGGCGCGATGCGTCCGGCGGAAACGCCCTTCGCTTCTGAGTTGAGCAGCGTGGCATAAGCGAGTTCATCGGAGGAAGAAACAAAGTTTTCCAGCAGCGCGCGTAATTCCGGCGCCTGTATATTTTTGTCGCCAATGTTGCCGCCGCTCGCCACCTGAATTGCCGACGAAAGATTGGACAGCATCATGCGCAGGGAGCGCTCATGCTGCGAGAGATCGTCTGCCAGCGACCGCGTCACCGTATTTTGCAGCAGCATTTCGTTGGTCTTCAGGCGGTCGCGGTTAATCGCCTCCACTTGCGCGGAATAAAAGTACATGGGAACGATGCTGATGATCAGGAGCACGCCGAGAATTACATACAAAATGGGCACGCGCGCCGGATTGGGTGCTGTAGAAGACAAGTCGCCCCCCCGGCTCGTTTCGGGGGCGCCGTCGATCGAAGTAGCGGCGGAGTTCACAGGTATCTACAGAATTCTAATGGGGTAAAGAGCGCCCGGAGGGGAAAACCGTGAGCTTTACCGTTACCAAAGTACCAGCGAAAACGGGCGTCTGGTGCGGGTTTGGCAACGAAACGCATACCCGCCCGGCTGTCGCTCAGCCGCGTTACATCCTCAGCGTTTCGCTTTTACTGCTGCGCGTCATCAGTTCATAAATTGCGGTGCGTGGATCTTTGCCTTCGTGCAGGATGGCATGCATTTGCTCAGTGATCGGCATTTCGACACCGCGAGCCCGCGCCAAACCGACCGCTGCAGTCGTTGTGAAGATTCCTTCAGCGACCATGCCGTGCATACCGGCGAGAATTTCCGGCAGCTTTCTTCCTCGGCCGAGTTCGACACCGACGCTACGGTTGCGCGAGAGGCCGCCGGTGCAAGTCAGCACCAGATCGCCCAGGCCCGCGAGACCTGCCATGGTTTCGGCTTTGCCTCCGCACGCCACTACCAGGCGCGTCATCTCCGCCAGGCCGCGCGTGATCAGCGCTGCAACGGAATTGTGTCCCAGACCGAGACCTGCGCTGACGCCTGCGGCGATAGCGATGGTGTTTTTCAGCGCGCCGCCGAGCTCCACCCCGACCGGATCGTCGTTGGTATACACGCGAAAGGTGGCATAACTGAACGCTTGTTGGACGGTCCGCGCCAGTTCTTCATTTTGCGACGCGATGGCGATTGCCGTTGGATCTCCCCGGGCGGCTTCGAGGGCAAACGAGGGGCCGCTGAGCGCCCCTATTCGCAGAGCTGGCATACTGTCTCCGCGGCAAACCTGCGCGATCACCTCCGTCATCCGGAGCAGGGAGTTTTCTTCGAGTCCCTTGGTTGCGCTGACGATCATGGTTTCCGCCCGCAGGTGCGGCCGCATCTGCTGAAACAGACCTCGGCAATGTTGCGAGGGCATCACGCTCAGCACGATGGCAGCGCCCGCAATCGTTTCCGCAAGATCAGCGCATGGAGTCACGCAAGCTGGGATGAGCTGGCCGGGAAGAAACTTCTCGTTCACGCGTCGTTGTGCAATGGATTCGCAAACCTCTTTTTCGTAGACCCACAGTCGAATCCGGTGCGTCTCTTTACGCCCCAGAACGATCGACAGAGCCGTACCCCAGGCTCCTGCACCGATGATGGCGATCTCGCTCATTGGCGTTTCGCTCCCACTCGGTTTTCCGTGCCAGCCAGCAAGCGGCGAATGTTTTGGTGGTGCCGGGCGATGATGAGCAACGAGGCAGATGACATCAGGGCCAGCCCTACGGGAGAAACATAAGACCGGCCAAAGATCCATGCCACGAAAGGGAAGGCTGCGACAGCAACGATCGATCCCAGGGAAACGTAGCGGGAGACTGCGACAACCGCCACGAAAATGACAGCGGCGACCAGAACCGCCTTGGGTGCGATCACGACGAACGATCCTAGCGCAGTGGCGACTCCCTTGCCGCCGCGAAACTTCAACCAGACCGGAAACGTGTGACCAATGACGGCGAACAACGCGGCCAGCGCCATTTGTTCAAAGGTGGGAATCGCGACGGCACGATCCGCTACGTTGTAGGACAATGCCACCGCAGCAGATCCTTTCAGCGCGTCCAGAAGCAGCGTTAAGACTCCGAGCACGGGCGACTTGCGAGAAACATTCGTAGCGCCGATGTTTCCGCTGCCGCTTTGGCGCACGTCTTCGCCACGGAAAATGCGGACCAGAAGATATCCAAAGGGGACTGACCCCAGCAGGTAGCTCGCGGCGGCGATAAGCGCGATGAGAAGCGTCGTGGACATTGAGCGTTAACTTACGTGCGCTAGAGCGAATCCCGCCAGCTTCGTATATTTTGAGCCACTCGGCGAAAGGCGGCTCTGGTAAAGAAAAAACTCGCGGGCCGTCATGGTACCAAACTCCGGCGCAGGCAGGGCCGTCAGTTTTTCCTGCAAACGGTGAAAGTTGCGGTTCGGACGGTCTCCCTTCTGCTTTCGTGGCGAGCCGGAACCTCCTCCACCGCGGGCCAGCGTGAGGTGCGGATTGAAAGCATGCTCCTCTTTCGGGATGTCCAGCGACGCCAGCTTTTCATCGACTATTGCGGCCAGAAAAGCTAACTTCGGACCTGCCTCAATTCCGGCCCAGAATACTCGTGGAGCACGCGCGCTTGGAAAGAATCCATAGCCATGAAAATTCATTTCGAATGCATCAGCAGCAATCGTTTCCATCGCGTGCTTGATTTTATCGACATCCTGCTCAGGCCTTTCGCCGATGAATTTCAGCGTCACGTGCAACGATTCGGGCCGCGCCCAGCGCGCGTCCGGCGCAAATCCGCACACGCCGTCGAGGAAGCGGGCGATTCGGCCGCGGATGTTGTCGTCGATGTCGAGAGCAATGAAGAGGCGCATAAGTGAGCTTCGAGTTGCGAGCTACGAGCCGCGAGCCGATCCGGCCTAACTCGAAGCTCGCAGCTCGTGGCCCGTAGCCCCTATCCCATCAACTTCCTGCGCACCATATCCAGCGCTAGCGTGGACGCGAACCACCGTATACGCTTGCGGTCGCCGGGGAAATTGCGCTCGATCACTTCTGTCCCGCTATCGCTGGCCAAGGCGTGGAAAACCAATCCCACAGGCTTTTCTGGCGTTCCTCCAGTGGGGCCGGCCACGCCCGTGATACCGATGCCGAGCGTTGTTTCGCAACGATAGCGGATGCCCTCGGCCAGAGCGGCCGCCACTTCGCGGCTTACCGCTCCGTGACGCTCGATCATGTCGGCGGGCACTCCTGCGAGTTCGTTTTTCAGCGCGTTGGAATAGACGATCGCACCACCGGCGAAGTAGCGCGAACTGCCGCTAACCGACGTAATTCGCTCACTGAGCAGGCCACCGGTGCACGATTCCGCCGCTGCCAGCGTGGCATTGCGCATCTGCAGCCAGTAGCCCACGATTTGCTCGAGTGACTCGCCGTCGCGCGAGAACACCGCATCATCGAGTTCTTCCTCGACTGCGTCGGCTGCTTCATCGACGCGCGCTTGCGCCGATTCCTTCGTCGCGGCGCGGGACGTGAAGTGCAGTTGGATTTCTCCCGCTCCTGCCAGAATAGTCGTTTGCACGTCACCGTATCGCTTGTAGATGGGCGCCACGCGCGCATCCACGTGAGATTCGCCAAGCATGGCGACCTTCAATACGCGGGTTGCCAGAAATGCCACAGGCAGCTTGGCCCGCAGCCGCTCACGGCACTCTGCTTCAAATAAAGCCTTCAGTTCGTGCGGGGGACCGGGCAGCAGGATGACTATGCGCTCGCGTCCATCGAATTTACCGCTCAGCCATTGTCCTGGAGCAGTGCCATTCGGATTAAGCAGCACGACCGCTCCCTCAAGAACGTCGGCCTGCTTGGCATTGTTGGGCGACATTTTCCAGCCGCGTGCGGCAAAACGGCGCTCGATTGCCGCCAGAACATCTTCGTTGCGACGCAACGCGACGCCGAGAGCTTCGGCCACCGCTTCGCGGGTCAGGTCATCTTCGGTGGGTCCGAGACCACCGCTGAAAATCACGATCTCGGAGCGAAACAGCGCATGTTGGGCGGCTGCAACCAGTCGCTTGAGATCATCGCCCACTACGCTTTTGAAAACTACTTCAACCCCTAGTTGATTGACCTGCTCGGTTAGGTAGAGGGAATTCGTATCCATACGGAAGGGCGTCAGCAGTTCCGAGCCAACCGCGATGATCTCAGCGTTCACGGGAGAAGTGTAAATGAAAACCCAGTTCTCAGTTCTCCGTACTCAGTTCTCAGTAAGACGAGTAACGGTTTTTCTGAGAACTGGGAACTGAGAACGTTCCGAGCTACTCCGGCAGCAGCGGTAGCCCTGGAATGTTCCATGAGAGATGATGGACCGCGTCGGTTGTGGCGAGAATCACGCTTCGTCCCGGTGCAAAGGCCAGCCCGACAAGTCCGTGGCCGGCAACTTCCAGACTGGCTTTGCTTTCCGGCGTTATCTTCACAATGCCGCGCTTGCCGGAGAGCGATGCGGCCACATAGATGTTACCCGTGGAGTCAAAAGCCAGGCCCTGCGGGCGTCCCAAGCCCCGGTAGAACGTGTGCACCGTTCCTTGCGGATCAATTCTGTGCACGGAATCGAAGCTCGACGTGGTGGGTCCAGTCACGAATAGATCCCCTTGCGGACCGAACGCAAGGTGATAGGCCGAAACGCTTGGCTCCAGAGTGGCAAACACGAACACTTGCTGATCGCGGCCAATCTTGAAAATCGTGCCGCTGCGGTCGCCCACATACAGGTTCTGGCTTCGATCGAAAGCAATGCCGGTAGCGACGCCCATGCCCTCGGCGTAGGTGGTCATGCTTCCGTTTGGTGCAACGCGATAGACGGCGCCATCGTGGCGCGACGACACGTACATCTGTCCCTGGCGGTCGAAGGCAATGGCGGTTGCGTTCATCATCTCGACAACGAACGGCTTTATGGCGTAGTTGGTATCGATCTTGAAGATCGCGACTGGGACCTTTTGGCCGCGCGCACCCGAAAAAGTGGCGTAGATATTGCCTTGCGCGTCGAGCGCTGGATTGGTCACCGGATGTAGATTCTCAGCGATGGGAACCGCGACGCGAACCGTATGCGCATTGCTGACATGCCCATCGGCGGCGACCACGACCGGACCCGAGGTCGCCCCTTCAGGAACGCGGGCGACGAGAAACGAATCGGAGCTGATCACGACCCCGCCCTCTACGTCGCCAAACTGCACGCGCGGGCGCTGGTACTGCTGCGGCCGCAATCCCGAACCCGCGATGCGAACCTCTCCCCCCGCCAGCGCCAGCACCGGCGACACGGACTCGATGTGCGGTCCGCCATTCGAACTTTTCTTGCCCAGGATGCGGTCGGAAAATCCCATGAGGAAAATACTCGCACTACTTTAGAAGACCAAAGTGTAACAAGAGATGCACAAATCCCAGCGCGTAGAAACCGGCGGCAATGTCGTCCAGCACAATCCCGGCGCCTTCCGGAAGCGCCTCCAATTGTCGCACCGGAGGCGGTTTGACGATATCGAAGACACGAAAAAGTATAAAGCCCGCAAGGAAAGATTTCCATGCCAGCGGAACAGCGATCAGAGCCACCAGTTGGCCCGCGACCTCATCGATCACCACGAACTGCGGATCTTTTATTCCGGAACCGCGCGCGACCTGTGTAGACGCCGCAATGCCGATCAGCGTGACAGCGATGGCGAGGGCGATTGCAATCGGTGTCCGCAGGGCCGGCGCAAGCGCGTGCGCAAGCCCCGCCCACAACAATACGGTGACTGCCGATCCCCAGCTTCCCGGCCCAGGCCGCAGACGCCCGATCCCAAAAAACGTAGCGACCAAAGTGGCCCACGGCGGAGTTCGGGACGCTGCAACGTTTGCCGGCGGGACGCCGGCGCTACGGTCAGGCGCCATATGCCTCCGTAGCGCCGCCGTCCCCGGCGGCTGTCGCGCGGGCGTCCCGCCCGCGCACCCAAACCATTGCCGGCGGGACGCCGGCACTACTGTCGGATTCCGGTTTGTTCTTCACGATTCCTCTTCCGGATCTTCCGGAGTGCTCTCCCGCATGGGTTCTTCTGCGTCCGTTACGGGCGTTGGAATCACATACGCACCGCTGGCCCACTTGCCCAGATCAATCGTGCGGCAGCGGTCGCTGCAGAAAGGGAACTCCGGGTCGCCGCTCTTCACGGCTTTCTTGCAGATGGGGCAGCGGAGTTTCAAAGTACGTTTGCGGGACATGTCGGGGAATGTTCCAAACGTCTTCCGGTCCAGCCCAAATCCTCGCGCAAAGAAGTTGCTACAGGAGTCTCGCCACCAGGTCGTAATCGTGCGCTTCTGTGATCTGGCAACGATAAAACTCGCCCGGCCGCGGCTCTGCGTCTTCCGGAAAATCGTTTATGAAGACTTTGCCGTCAATCTCGGGCGCGTGCATCGCAGTGCGGCCTTCCATGAGCAGTTCGGTTTCTTCCGAGGTTCCTTCCAGCAATAGGTCGAACTCCTGTCCCACGAGAGCCTTTTTTTTCTTCTTGCTGATGTGCCGCTGGATTCCCATCAGGTGCTTGCGCCGCCGCTCGATCTCACCGACCGACAGCTTTTTGTCTAATCCATATGCATCCGCGCCCTCCTGATCGGAGTATGAGAAAGTTCCCAGCCAGTCAAACTGAGCTTCGCGCACAAACTCACAAAGCTCTTCAAATTCTCTCTCGGTTTCTCCCGGGAAGCCAACGATGAACGACGTACGCAAAGTGAGATCAGGGATCACGCGCCGCATCTTGGCAATCGAACGCAGAAATACTTCCGCGCCCCCGCCCCGCTTCATGCGCTTCAGCACTGGCGCCGAGGCGTGTTGCAGCGGCACGTCCATGTAAGAGCAGATTTTTTCGGAGGACGCGATCGTCTCCAGCAACATGCTCGTAATCTTGTTGGGATAGGCATAGAGAAAGCGGATCCAGCGCAGGTCTTCAATCTTCGCCAACTTCTCGATCAGGAGCGCCAGACCATCCTTCAGCCCGAAATCTTCCCCGTAGCAAGTCGTGTCCTGCCCTATTAAAGTGATCTCGCGCACGCCGTTCCGCGCCAAACGTTCGGCTTCGGCGATTACTGACTCGAAGCGCCGCGAGCGAAACTGCCCGCGCAACTGCGGGATGATGCAGAACGTGCAGGGATGGTCGCAGCCTTCCGCGATCTTGATGTAGGCCGTGGATTTCGGCGTAGCCAAAATGCGCGGTGTCTCGTCGTCGTACAAATAGTTGGGCAGATCGGCAATTGCGCCGTCCCATTCACCGCGAGAGAATCGCCCCTGCGCCGCGCGCGCATCGCCCTCGGCCCGCGAGGGCAGAACCACGAACGGGGACCCGCTTTGCGCCCGAGTCTCGCCAACGCCTGTTGCGGCCAGGATGTTCTGCAATTCTCCCGTCCCCACAACAGCATCGACTTCAGGAATGCGCTGACGGATTTCATTGCGAAAGCGCTCCACCAGGCACCCCGCCACGACCAGCTTCTTCGCCCGTCCAGAAGTCTTGTGCTGCGCCATTTCCAGAATCGTGTTCACCGACTCCTGTTGCGCGCTCTCGATGAACGAACACGTATTGACCACGATTACGTCGGCGTCCTCGGCCCGAGGCGAGAGTTCAGCTCCGGCCCGCGCCAGAAGCCCCATCATCACCTCGCTGTCGACCAGGTTCTTGGGGCATCCCAGGCTGACGAAGCTCACTTTCTGCGGGCGTCCATCCCGAGCAGGGTTGTCCGACTCAACGTTGGTGGCTTTCTCGCTGGAACGGGGGATGGTGAGGGTCTTCGACGGCATGTAATCTGGTTATTCTAACATTCCGCGGAGGCTCGCACAGACAGCCGCCGGCCTCACCCGGCGCACCTGAACTGCCGGTTGACCCTTGCACCACAAAAGATAGTACCTGTGGAAGAAAACTCCGTCCTTGCATGCTACCCTAAGCCTTACCGAAGAAAATGTGAGTCCCGCATCCTGGAGGGGAAATGTCTGGGAAAAAGACCGTCATCGCAGTCCTGGCAGTCACCATGTCTATTCTGGGCTCTTTCGCCTCGGCCCAGGACGAGAAGAACGAAGTTACCGGCATGATTGGCCGCATCTTCATCAGCGACCAGGGCATTCTGAACGAGCCCCCGCCCGACAATCTCGTGCACTCCGGCAAAGGTCTCACTTTCGAAGTCAACTATACCCGCCACCTTTTTGCCACTCCCATCTTCGGCATCTCGGGAGAAGTGCCGGCAGTATTCAACCTCGATGAAAAGCTCGGCTCCGGGTATGACGTTGTTCCCAGCAGCTACAAGCAGATCTTCGTGACTCCCGCGGTGCGCTTGAATTTTTTCCCGGAGACTGCGGTTACGCCCTGGGTCAGCTTGGGCGGCGGCTTCGGCCACTTCAGCGAGAACAAGAACCTCGTCTATTACAACGCCAACCCCGGCGGCTCCACGACCTCGGGTGTGCTTGAGGGCGGTTTGGGACTGGACGTTAAAGTCTGGCGCCGGTTCAGTATTCGCGGCCAGGTCCGCGACTTCTGGTCCGGGACGCCGGATTTCCCCCTGGCCAACACCGGCAAGAGCCGTCAGAACAATTACTTCGTGGGCGGCGGCGTGGTGTGGCACTTCAAATAACTGCCGATGCACGGGCTGAAAGTTACCCTTCAACGAGTTTCGATTTGATTCGTGAAATATGCTGAAGAAGTTCTTGATGGTTGCATGTGTGTTTTTGTCTGCGGGAATTGCCTTCGCCCAGACTCGACCTCCCAGCAAGCCCGCTGCTCCTTCGCGAAAGCCTGATGCGCCCGCCACAACTGAGGCTTCCGCGCTGCCTACCAAGGACGATATCGAAGTGGCGATGACGCGCACCTTTGCTTACGATCCTTCCGTCAAGTGGGTTATTCAAGACATTCGCGCATCCACCATACCGGGCGTTGCTGACGTTTTGCTCTCTATCAATTCGCACGCCCCGCAACATATCTTTTATTCGATCAAGACCCAGAGTGCCATCGCTGGCGAGATGATTCCCTTCGGCCCGAATCCATTTGCCCCGATCCGGGCCAAACTCCAGGCGGCAGATGGTCCCGCCCTTGTCACGGGAATTCCAGTTATTTCCGTGGTGGAGTTTAGCGACCTGGAGTGTCCGCATTGCAAAGCCGCTGAGCCCGTCTTCGAAAAGCTGGCCAACGATTTTCCCCAGGTTCGTTTTGTCTTCCAACAATTTCCTCTCCCGCCAACTCTGCACCCATGGGCGCAGAAAGGCGCGGAGTATTCAGACTGCGTGGGAAGGCTCTATCCGGCGATGTTCTTTAAGTACATCGATGCGGTCTTCGAAAACCAACTCAGCATCGCCGCCGCCACGGCCGATGACAAACTCAAGGAGCTTGCTACCACGGTTGGCCTGGACGTGCAAAAGATTTCTGCCTGCGCGGGCCTTCCTGAGACTGATGCCATCGTAAAGAAATCAGTCGATCTGGGGCAGTTGATGGATGTGACCCAGACCCCCACCGTCTTTGTGAACGGCCGGCGGGTTCTTGGGATTGCCGACATTCCCTACGAGAATCTTAAGAGGTTGGTCCAGTTTGAGATCGAGCACGCCGACAAATAACAATCCCACCTATCCCCGTAACTATTGTGGCTTGGGGTTGGGATCAGGCGGCGGTGCCTTGCTGTCCTTCTTGTCGTCCTTTTTGTCGTCCTTTTTCTCTTCGGGGTGGTCATGGTAAATCGAGTACTGGCCTTGAGGACGTTTCAGTTTGATGGTGAGATCGATCTTGGCCCGATCTATGTCGTAATCTTCCCCGTAAGTCTGGAATCCAGAAGCCAGCACCTGCACCCGCAGTTTGCCGTAGGGAATGCCGTCAAAGCTGGTCTTGCCGTCGAGATCGGTTTTTAGTTCAAGGCCGCCCCGGCTCTGCTTGCCGTTTGCGTTTACGGGATGCATGATCACCGCGGCATTGCGAATGGGTTTGCCGTTATCTTCCTTCACGATGAGGAAATTCATGACCGCAGTCGGCTCAGTGTCGGGCCCACGCTGCGCAACTGCAGCACCCAGCAGGCATACAATCAACAACGCGCCAGCAACTTCCGGCCTATACATCATCTTCTTCATTTCGCCTTCATTCTTGTCTTAGTTCCGACGACGTCTCCGCCGATCTTGTCTTTGAATATTCTAGCGAGTGGGCGCCCGCATGGGAAAGAAAGAAGTGAACCTGTGAGTTAAGGTTTCCCAGCGGATGAGCGCGTGCGTCCCGCCCCCCGGGCTGGGGCAAGTTGTACGAGGTCGCTGGCAACCCTCGCGGTATTGTGACGAGCGACATCGCCTTCGTCCAGGTAATCTCCCAGAACTGGGATCACGCCCAGGGCCTCGATCGCCTCGAGATCGGCGACGATCTGGCAGGCGCCTTCAAGCGCGTACTTGGCCTTAAGCGCATCGGAGACAGACGTCCGATTGATCAGCGCATAGTCGAAGATCTGCTGGTGTGCGTGGCAATTGAGAGCGCGAATGTGATCTGCGGCCGTGAGGCCCAGGCTCTCGTTCGCCTGGGTCATCAGGTTGCAGATGTAAACCTTGGTGGCTGGCGATTCGACAATCGCTTCGGCGATTCCGTGCACCAGCAAGTTGGGAATGAGGCTGGTGAACAGCGAGCCCGGACCGATGCTGATGATATCGGCGCGCGCAATCGCATCGAGCGTCTGCGGGAGGGGTTCAACGTTCGGCGGAACTAAAAAAAGTTCCTGGATGCGCCCTTTGCTGGCGGTGATCTTGGTTTCTCCGCGGACGCGAGTGCCGTCTTCCATCAGGGCTTCCAGTTCAATATTCGAAGTGGTCGCCGGATAAATATGTCCGCGCGTAACCAAAATCTCCGAAGACAGGCGTACTGCTTCAGAAAAGTCCTTGGTGATGGAAGTCAGCGCGGCCAGAAAAAGATTTCCGAAGCTGTGACCTTCCAGGCCCGAACCTTTGGCGAAGCGATGGCGGAAAAGCTGGGAGAGCAGGGCTTCATCTTCGCTAAGGGCGACGATACAGTTGCGGATGTCGCCCGGAGGAAGCATGTTGAGTTCCTTGCGCAGGCGTCCGCTGGAGCCGCCGTCGTCGCTCACCGTTACCACGGCGCAGAGGTCTCGAACGACGGGCGCGTCGGGTCGGGCCGCGGCCACCTCGGCAGGGGAGAGCGCAAACCGCTTGAGTCCCTTCAGTAGAGTGGAGAGTCCGGTACCGCCGCCGATGGCAACCACCCGCAGGCCACGCTCGCGTGTGGTCCTCTCCAACGGCAACAGATCAGCGGTCTTGGTTTCCATCGAGAATTGATCTAAGAAGATTCATCCTCCCGGAAGTAGCCTTCCGGCGAAGCCAGATCGGCAGCCGGGTCCGGGTACAACAGTTCGGTAAAGCGAGGGTCTTCGGCCAGGTTGTGGAAATCGGAGTCGTTACGCGCCTGGAAGCGCAAGCCGGCATTCAGGCGAAGCGCTTCGTCCAGATGCTTGAGCGAGTCTTCCACGTGACCGGTGAGACAATCGAGCGCGGCCAGGCCATAGATGACGAAGTCTGTCTTTGGCGACTGCTTGAGCAGCTTTTCGATGTGCTCGCGCGCCGTGACGTAATCTCCAACGTTCATGAGAGAGACGGCGTAGTCGTAGTGCTCTTCTAAGCTCTTGAACTGCTGCGTAGTCGTGCGCTCGAGGTGCTGGTTGCACGTGCTGAGATGGACCGCGGCCCGGTCGGTCAGTTCCTTGGTGGGGCCGGCCAGCACTTTTTCAAACAACGGTTTCGCTTTTTCGAACTTGTGCTCCTGCAGAGCACGCAGTCCGGCTTCGTAATTCTGCAAGGCCTGGGTAACGCGCGGATCGTCCGCGACCGATGATTTCTTAGGGTTAGCTTTCTGAGCCATGTGAAGAATTTTTCCTGTGCTCGTGGTAATGGGGGACTCCTTGGCCCTCGAATTCGAAGGGCCGCTAATCAAGTATCACCCAAAGAGCGGGTATAGGGCAATTAGCAGAGGCAGTACCGAGTCCCGAGTACCGAGAGCGAAGTGAGGAGATCGCCTGCCCTACCTGCGAGCTGTAGCGCGATGGCTTTATCGGGACTCGCAACTCGGGACTAGCAACTAGTTGATGGTGGCGGCCGATTGCAGATCGATCTGCTTCCATTCGCCTTTGATAATGCCGGCGCGAATCTGAGCTGCGGTTTTGCCCTTCTGGTGCTGCTGATAAGAATAATAAAGTTCCTTCAGGCAAGTGGAGCAGCGCGCGCCATGCGTGTCTTCAAAGCAACTGTGCAGGCTGTTGTGACCCATGCGGTCGCAATAGCAATAGCAGGGCTGCTGATGAAGAACGACCGGAATCTTCGACGCCAGCTCATAAGCGTGGGTCTGATAGGGATGCTGCGCGTCCGCGCCCCATAGCTGATCCTTCGTGAGGATTGCGGGAAGTTTGGTTCCCTTGGGCGGCGGACCGGCGTTGTAGGCGGGCAGGCCTCCTTCTTCTTCCTGCGCGATCCATTGCGCCGACATGGTCAGCGTCACCGTAAAAAGAAAGATGAGGGTTAAGGCGCGGCGAACGTATCTATTATGAAGCAGATTCCTCGGCGACATCGTGCTCTCCTGAATTGCCTATTTTAACCCGATTTCGACACTGCTGGTGAGGAGGTGGTAAGGTCGAAAGTATCTGGGGCGTTGGTTTGTATAACCTGCTGCCGGGTGGGCGCGATCTGTATACAATAGAAAAGCGCATGTCCGATATGCCAGGCACCGAACTAGAGAACAAACAGGCGCCGCTCACGCAGCCGGTACCAGCAGGGCCGACCCCTGGGCCACGGTTGCGTCCCGCTTTAGGGGTGTGGCTGCGCGATCTGATTCTCTCGCTGGCGATCTCACTGTTCATCATCGTCTTCATCTACCAGCCGGTGAAGGTGGAAGGCACGAGCATGATGCCCTCGCTCGAAGACCAGGAGCGAATCTTCGTCAACAAGTTCGTGTACCGCATGGAGCCGATTTCGCGCGGCGACATCGTGGTGTTCCGTTATCCGCGCGATCCCTCGAAGAGCTACATCAAACGCGTGATCGGAGTGGCCGGCGACCGCATCCGCATTGACGGCGGGCAAGTTTACGTGAACAACGAGGCGCTGGATGAAGACTACGTTCCACCCGCGTATGACGACGCGCGCTCGTATCCGGAGATGGTCGTGCCGCCGCATAGCTACTTTGTGCTCGGCGATCACCGGTCGATGTCGAACGACAGCCGCGACTTCGGCCCAGTGAACCAGAGCTATATTTACGGCAAGGCCGTATTTGGATATTGGCCCATGGATAAGCTGGGACGAGTACGGTAGGTTGGCTGATATGGAGGGGCGGATTCATGACTCAAGCTACGGTCGAAACCGACGTTGCCGCGAACGTGCAACAGGCAGTCCCGTTCTTCATGGTGTCGAACATTGAGGCTTCCATTCGCTATTACGTTGACGGGCTCGGCTTCCAGATGACCAAACACTGGATTGACGAGGGAGTCCTGAAGTGGTGCTGGCTGCAACACGGAAGCGCGGCACTGATGCTGCAGGAATATCGAAAGGACCGGATTCCGTCCGGAAAACTCGGCGAGGGCGTAGCTGTTTGCTTCCAGTGCTCCGACGCGCTATTGATTTACCATGCAGCGGCAGCTCGCGGAATCAAGGCCAAGCGTCCGTTCGTCGGCAATGCAATGTGGGTAGTTGCGTTTTCCGACCCGGATGGCTACAAGGTCGATTTCGAAAGTCCAACCGATGTGCCGGAAGAAACGGAATACACTGAGGCGTGACAGGCTTTTCAGTTCTTCCTGTCTGCGCAGCCCTTCCAGTAACGGACAGCGGCGGAGCTTATCCACAGATTTTTGTCAATAAACCCAGTTCTCCTCTTTGTTCGCGCGCTATTCCTTGTTAGAATCCATGAAATCCACACACTGGAGCGAGAATGCAGGCTACGCTTGCGCTCGAAGACGGTCGAGTCTTCCGAGGCAAAGGCTATGGCGCCAAAGGCGAGTGCTACGGCGAAATCGTTTTTAATACTTCCATCACCGGCTACCAGGAAATTTTCACTGATCCATCTTATTCAGGGCAGATTGTTGTCCTGACCAATCCTCAGATCGGCAACTACGGCACCAACCAGGAAGACAACGAGGCCACGCGTCCGTGGATCGAAGGCCTGATCGTGCGTGAGTTCTCGAAGGTGAGTTCGAACTGGCGCTCGCAGCAGGTGACCGACGAATATCTGGAACAGTTTAAGGTGCCGGTGCTTTCGGATATCGACACGCGGGCGCTGGTGCGGCATCTGCGCGACCACGGCGTGATGCGCGGCGTGGTCTCGACGATCGAGAGCGACGAAGCGAAGCTGGTAGCGAAGGCGAACTCGATTGCGAAGATGGACGGCACGGATTTGGCGAAAGTGGTGAGCACCAAGGGTCCGTATGTGTGGGAAGTCGGCGAGCGCTCGCATGAACCGGTGGCGCAGGTCGGAGTGAAGGACGATCCGGCGCGCTTTCATGTGGTGGCTTACGATTTCGGCATTAAGCAAAACATTCTAAGGAAGTTGCGGGGTGAGGGCTGCCGAGTGACGGTTGTGCCTGCGCAGACGTTGGCGGAAGATGTGCTGGCGCTGAAACCAGACGGCGTGTTTCTGTCGAATGGACCGGGCGATCCCGAGCCCTGTACGTATGCGGTGGATTCAATTCGGCGGCTGATGGGACGCCAGCCGATCTTTGGCATTTGCCTGGGACATCAACTCACCGGCATCGCCCTCGGCGGCAAGACCTTCAAGCTGAAGTTTGGCCACCACGGCGGGAATCATCCGGTGAAGCAGTTGGCCACGGGGAAGATTGAAATCACGGCGCACAACCACAACTTTGCGGTTGATCCGGATTCTCTGCCCGAGAGCGAAGTCGAACTGACACACATGGATCTGAACGACTCGACTTTGGAAGGATTGCGGCACCGCAACCTGCCGCTGTTCAGCGTGCAGTATCACCCCGAAGCCGCGCCCGGGCCGCATGATTCGCATTATCTGTTCAAGGAGTTCACGCGGATGATGGAGGAGTGGAAAGGGTGAACGCCCGAGCCATCCCGAAGATTGATTTGCACGGCCATGTTGATTTGGGTAAGTTCGTGCCGGAGGAACTACGCCGTCTCGGAGATCTTCAAAGCGCGATACCTGAGGTTGCGAAGAACGAAGCCTTCTTGGCTCTTATTGAGCGGGCGGTAAAGGAAATTCCAACCAAACACGTCCTCGTTCACGGTGACGCGAGAAGGATGTCGAAAGAAAAGGTCGGAAAGGCCCATCTGATCTTGACTTCTCCGCCCTACTGGACGCTGAAAAAGTATCGCGACAGTTCTGGTCAACTCGGTCACATCGTTGACTACGATGACTTCATCAAAGAGTTGGACCGGGTTTGGCAGAGATGCTTCGACTCGCTCGTTGTGGGCGGCAGGCTTGTATGCGTGGTTGGAGACGTCTGCCTCTCGCGACGCCAGAACGAAGGGCGGCATACAGTTGTACCGCTCCACGCCACGATTCAAGAGCACTGCCGAAAGATCGGCTTCGATAACTTGTCTCCCATTATCTGGCACAAAATTGCCAACGCCGCGTACGAGGTAGAGAACGGAGGCGGTTTTCTTGGAAAACCTTACGAGCCGAATGCCGTCATCAAGAATGACGTTGAGTTTATTTTGATGCAGCGAAAGCCCGGTGGCTATCGGACCCCTCAAGACAGCGCGAGGATTCTGAGCGTCATATCTGCGAAGGACCATCAGAAATGGTTTCAGCAGATATGGAATGGAGTGACGGGTGCGTCGACCAAAGATCACCCAGCGCCGTACCCTGTTGAATTGGCCGAACGCCTTATCCGTATGTTCAGTTTTGTTGGAGATACTGTGTTGGATCCCTTCATGGGCACCGGTACGACTGCCCTCGCAGCATCAAAGTGGGGCAGGAACAGCATTAATTTCGAAATCGACTCTAACTACTTCGGCTTTGCAGCGAAGCGATTAGAACGGGAGCTCTCGTCGCTGTTTGCTAATCCAGTCTTAGTGATGGAGCAGGAGTAACCGTGAATTCTGAACTAGATCAGAAGCTCAGGAGCGCCGTCACCCAGTTCTGGTCGAGCCGGGAGACTCAGGCGCAGAAGCAAGGAACTAAGACGGGCATTCGCGATGCTGGGGCTAGAACGGCTGTCGCAGGCGGAAGTCAGATGGACGGTTTCGTGGCGTTAGTTCGAGATCTGCTGGAAGAGTCGGGTGTGGACAGACCGGTAGTTTATTGCGAAAGGCATATGGAGCTTCCCGGATGGTTTCGGCCCGAGAAGAAATGGGATCTGCTTGTGGTGGTTGAGGGCTGCCTGATTGCCGCCATTGAATTCAAGTCGCAGGTGGGTTCTTTCGGAAACAATTTCAATAACAGAACCGAGGAGGCACTCGGGAGCGCATCGGATTTGTGGGCGGCATACAGGGAAGGGGCCTTCAAACCCTCCGCGCGCCCCTGGCTTGGCTATTTGATGCTGCTGGAGGATGCCCCTGCTTCCACTCGGCCTGTCAAGGCGCAGGAGCCGCACTTCAAGGTGTTCGAAGAATTTAAGTCTGCATCCTACGCCAGGCGTTACGAAATTCTTCTGACGAAGTTAGTTCGCGAGAGGCTGTACGATGCAACGTGCTTCTTGATGTCCAACAGCGCCGACGGGCTTAGCGGACAATATTCGGAGCCCGCGCCAGAACTCAACTTTACGAATTTTATTTCGTCACTCATCGCGAAGGCGATTGCCTGCAAGAAGACTCAATAAATGCCCAAACGCACTGACATCTCGAAAATCCTGATCCTCGGCTCCGGGCCTATCGTTATCGGGCAATCGGCGGAGTTCGATTACTCCGGCACGCAGGCCTGCAAGGCCCTCAAGTCTGAGGGCTATCAAGTGGTGCTGGCTAACTCCAATCCGGCGACCATCATGACCGACCCGGAGATTGCCGACCGCACTTATATCGAGCCACTCACTCTTGAATATCTGGAAGAGATCATTCGCATCGAGCGGGAAATGGCTCCGGGCGCGGGTTTCGCCGTGTTGCCCACCGTTGGTGGACAGACTGCACTTAATCTTGCGATTGAGCTTTCCGACGGCGGTGTTCTCGAAAAATACGACGTGCATCTGATCGGCGCGAATGTCGCAGCCATCAAGAAAGCCGAAGACCGCCTCTTTTTCAAAGACGCCATGCAGAAGATCGGCCTCGACGTCCCCAAGTCAGCGCTGGTAAACAACGTGAAAGATGGTATCGAGTTTGCCGGCAAGATTGGCTTTCCGGTGATCGTGCGGCCATCGTTTACGCTGGGTGGTTCGGGCGGCGGCATCGCTTACAACCGCGAGGAGATGGTCGAAGTGCTTGGACGCGGGCTCGACTTTTCTCCGGTGCACGAGGCATTGATTGAAGAGTCAGTACTAGGTTGGAAAGAATTCGAACTCGAGGTGATGCGTGACACCAAAGACAACGTCATCATCATTTGCTCGATCGAGAACTTCGATCCCATGGGGGTGCACACGGGCGATTCGATCACGGTGGCTCCGGCGCAGACGCTCACAGATCGCGAGTACCAGGCGATGCGCGACGCATCGATTGCGGTGATCCGCGAAATTGGCGTCGATACCGGCGGATCGAACATTCAATTCGGCGTGAATCCCGAGACGGGGCGCATGGTCGTTATTGAGATGAACCCACGCGTCTCGCGCTCCTCGGCGTTGGCATCGAAGGCCACAGGCTTTCCGATTGCGAAGATTGCCGCGAAACTCGCAGTGGGATACACGCTTGACGAGATTCCCAACGACATCACACGCAAGACGCCGGCGTGTTTCGAGCCGACGCTCGATTATGTGGTCGTGAAAATTCCGAAATGGCAGTTTGAGAAGTTTCCCGGCGCTGATGAGAACCTTGGCCCGCAGATGAAGTCGGTGGGCGAAGTGATGGCCATCGGCCGCACCTTCAAAGAAGCGCTGATGAAGGGCGTTCGCTCGCTTGATACTGGCAAGCGCGTGGGTGCCGACAAGATTGAGCCGAAGATTTTGACCCAGCGGCTGGTGACGCCACATCCGGAACGCCTCGCTTACATACGGTACGCACTGCGGCAAGGACACACTGTGAAGCAGATCGCAAAGATGACCTCGATGGACCCTTGGTTCCTCTATCAACTCAAGGAAATTAACGACATGCAGCTTGAGCTGGAGAAGCACCCCATGGAGTCAATTCCAGGCGAGGTGCTGCGTGAGGCCAAGCGCATGGGATTTTCAGACGGACGCCTGGCGAACGTGTGGCGACTGGAAGGGCAAGAGAAAGTCCGGCACCTGCGCAAGAAGCACGGCGTATTGCCCGTCTACAAGCGCGTGGACACCTGCGCGGCAGAGTTCGAGAGTTTCACGCCCTATCTCTATTCAACTTATGAGGACGAAGACGAAGCCGCGCCCACCGACAAGAAGAAAGTAATCATTCTGGGCAGCGGGCCCAACCGCATCGGGCAGGGAATTGAGTTCGATTATTGTTGCTGCCATGCCTCGTTTGCGCTGCACGAAGATGGATACGAGACGGTCATGATCAACTGCAATCCTGAGACCGTCTCGACCGACTACGACACCAGCGACCGCCTGTACTTCGAGCCGCTCACGCTGGAAGACGTGCTGGCGATTTACCAGCACGAAATATCAAGGGGCGCACCGGTGGGCGTGATTGTGCAGTTTGGCGGGCAGACGCCGCTGAATCTGGCTTTGCCGCTTAAGCAGGCGGGCGTGAACATCATCGGCACTTCTCCCGAGTCGATCGATCTCGCCGAGGACCGCAAGCACTTCAACAAACTGCTCGAAGAACTGAAAATTCCGCAGGCGGCCGGCGTGATGGCGACTTCGCTCGAAGAGGCCATCGAGGGCGCCAAGCGCGTTGGCTACCCCGTTGTTGTGCGACCCTCCTACGTACTCGGCGGGCGCGCCATGGTGATCGCCTATGACGAAGAATCTGTAGTTCGATACATGAAAGAGGCGGTCGAATACTCGCACGATCGCCCCGTACTGATCGATCACTTCCTCGAAGACGCGATTGAACTGGACGTGGACGCGCTATCCGATGGCGAAGACGTAGTGATCGGCGGCATTATGCAGCACATCGAGGAGGCTGGCATTCACTCTGGCGATTCCTCGTGCGTGCTGCCGGCGGTAGATATCCCGCAGCCGCTTATGGATCGCATGCGCGACTACACTTTCAAGCTGGCGCGCGCTCTGAAAGTGGTTGGGTTGATGAATATTCAGTTCGCCATCCCGCGCGGGAGCGGATCGGGCAATGGCGCGGAGGGTGGAAAGGTTTACGTCCTCGAGGTGAACCCACGGGCATCGCGCACGGTGCCGTATGTTTCAAAGGCCACAGGAGTTCCGCTGGCAAAGTTTGCGGCGCGTCTGATGACCGGCCGCAAGCTGCGTGAATTCCTGCCGGAAAATATCGACCGGCACGCCGATCTCGACACCGGAAGCTGCTACTACGTGAAGTCACCGGTATTTCCGTGGAACAAGTTTCCCGGTGTCGATACAGTGCTGGGCCCGGAGATGAAATCTACTGGCGAAGTGATGGGAGTGGGCGACAGCTTCGGCGAAGCCTTCGCCAAGGCGCAACTGGCCGCAGGCCAGAAGCTGCCGACGGCTGGCACGGTGTTCATCAGCGTGACCGACCACGACAAGCGCCACGTTGCCGAGGTCGCACGCAAGTTTGTAGAGATGGGTTTTAAGCTAGTCGCCACATCGGGAACCGGTGACGTGATCGAAGCCGCGGGCATGAAGGTCGATCGCGTCTACAAAGTAAAAGAGGGCCGGCCGAATGTGGTGGACTTCATCAAGGGCCAGCGCATTCATCTCATCGTGAACACGCCCACCGGGCTCGAGCCGTGGTTTGACGAGAGAGCGATCCGCCGCGCCGCCGTGACGGCGCGTATTCCCACCATTACCACGTTGTCGGCCGCACGCGCGGCTGCGGAAGGAATCGCGGCCCTGCAGCGCGGCGAAGTGAACATAAGGGCGCTGCAGCAGTTGCATGCGGAGAGAACGATTCGGAGCTAATCCTCCGAGGGTTTTTGTTTACAAGATGAATGCTCAAGCGCGTGGCCGTATGCGTGTTACAATTACACCATATGGGTAACACAATCACAGTTCGCCTGCCACAAGAAGTGATTGATCGGCTCCGTCAAAAATCGCGCCGCACGGGGTTGCCAGTGGGCCGAGTTATTCGGCAAGCCGTGGAAACCTCCCTTTCACGAGAGGAGAGGAATCCACTGCTGCAATACGCTGGAGTGATCAAGGGTGGGCCGCGTGACGTCTCGTCACGCAAAGGATTCTCCCGCAAGTAATGAACGCCATCGCGGATACCGGTTATCTCGTGGCCTTGTTGAGGAAAGAGGACCAGCACCACGCTTGGGCCACTGCTCTTGCCTCCCAGTTCAGCCTTCCGCTTCTGACCTGCGAGCCGGTGCTGGCGGAAACCGCCTTCCATCTGAAATCGAGCGTTTACGTGCTCGCGTTACTACGGCGGGGCGGGATTCGGGTGGCATTTGACTGCGCGAGCAATCTTGAGCATCTTCAGGATCTCGCAGCACGCTACGACGATCGAAAACCGGATTTGGCGGACTTGTGCTTGATCCGCATGAGCGAGTTGCATCCGAGACACACGGTCATAACGATCGATGAGGGGGACTTTCGCATCTACCGCCGCAATAAGCGGGAAGCCATCCCGCTGCTTTGTCCACCAAAGAAGTGATAGGCTGACAAGTGCACGTAGAGTGCGCAGAAAGACGGGTACGTCATGCTACTTCACGGCATTTTTCCTCCCATCACCACGCCGCTCTATCCCGACGGCAATGTTTATTTCAAAAAGCTCGAGAGCAATGTTGAGCGCTATTCGCGCACGCCTTGCGCGGGAATGGTTGTGCTCGGTTCGACCGGCGAGGCCATCCTGCTCTCCGATCAGGAGCGGCGCGATGTGTTGGCTTCCGCGCGCGAAGCGGCTGCCCCGGACAAAGTGCTGATCGCAGGCACGGGAATCGAGTCCGCAATCGAGACGCTGCGCCTTACCGAATATGCTGCCGAACTCGGCTATGACGTAGCCATGGTCCGCACGCCGCACTACTACAAAAAGCAGATGCAACCGGCCAACATTCTGGCGTTTTACCGTACGGTGACCGATCGCTCGCCGCTGCCGGTAATCATTTACAACTTTCCTCAAGCCACGGGCTACGACATTCCCGCCGAAATAGTCATCGAGCTGGCGGAGCATCCGAACCTGATCGGCATCAAGGAATCGAGCGGCGACGTGGAAAAAGTCGGCAAGATGGTGGAAGGCACGCGCCACATCCAGCGCAGCGTCACGGTAACCGAAACGTTTGAGGCGGTGACGCCGCGCATGCTCGCGGCCGCGACCGCAGTCGCAAACAACAACGGAGGAGAACTGGTGCCCGTGGCGGCGCTGGCGGGTTCGTCTTCGGGCAAGCCCTCGTCCGCTGCAGTCACGGTCGTCGGCGAGATGAAAACTCGGCAGAAGGAGGCCGGATTCCAGGTCTTGGTGGGTGCGGCGCAGAAACTGCATCCGTCGCTTGACGTTGGAGCTGTCGGAGCGATTCTCGCCTTCGCCTGTCTAGCGCCAACCTCCTGCTACGAGATTTACGCCGCATGGAAAGAAGGCGATGCCGGGTTGGCCCGGGTGAAGCAGGAGCGCATCGCCGCCGCCGCACAACGGGTAGTAAGCGAGTTGGGCATCCCCGGCGTGAAGTACGGTATGGACTTCAACGGCTATTTCGGCGGTCCAGCGCGCCTGCCGCTGCTGCCGCTCACAGGCGAGGTGAAGAACGAAATCGAGCGCCTGCTGGCGGATGTAAGGAACTAGGAGGAGCCAGGACGGATGTCCGAAAAAGCCAGGAAGAAGGTTTGATCTCCCGGGGGGAATTCCTGAGCTTGTGATTCAAGTCAACTTGCCCTATACTGTATTCGAACGAACGTTCGAATGGTCTGCGCGTTAGGACTATGGGGAGTCCACCAACAGCAGCACGAGTTTCCGCACCGCGGCGGCGCCGCGCAGCGCCTGCGCCCGCCACGCGCTTTGACCGGCGGCTGGCGGAGATCCTCACTCACGCTACCGAGGTTTTTTGCAAAAAAGGATACGAGGGCGCCTCCATGCGCGATCTTTCGCGCGCCAGCGGCATGTCGCTGGCCGGGCTCTATTACTATTTCGAATCTAAGGAGCGGCTGCTGTTCCTGATCCAGAAGCACACGTTTACAACGGTGGTACAGCGACTGAAGGAGCGGATCGAGGGTGTAAGCGATCCGGAGGAGAAGATTCGCGTCTTCATTCTTAATCATTTGGAGTATTTCCTGGCCAACCAGGCAGCCATGAAGGTGTTGTCGCATGAGGCTGAGGTTCTGAAAAATGGCTACGGTACGGAACTTGCGGCCCTCAAGCGTGAGTATTACCGCATCTGCGTGGGGTTGCTGGATGAATTGAAGAACAGGAAGGAATTGCAGTTCTCCACCCGCATCGCGGTACTCAGCCTGTTCGGCATGATGAATTGGATTTATACCTGGCATAAGCCAAGAGTCGATGCTGACGCGGAACATATCGCGCGCGAGATGAGCGACATATTTCTGCGTGGCGTGACGAACGGCAGTAAGCCGCGGAGAGACGGCCGCTGAACAGATTTGTTTTGGTTCCAGGCGAGACGGATTCCTCGCTTCGCCCGGAATGAGAAAGATAAATTAATATTCACGAAAACATTAAGGAGCTACAAACATGGCGACCACAATGCAGCCGGCGACCGGCGAAACCACCAAGCAGCTTGTCAACTACCGCAAAGATGGCGGTGTGGCAGTGATCGAGATGTGCGATCCGCCGGCCAATACCTACACCTATGAAATGAACCGCCAGCTCGACGAAGCAATTTTGCGTGCCCGCATGGAGATTGATGTCTATGTCATTTTGCTGACGGGTGCGGGCGACAAGTTTTTCTCCGCCGGCGCCAACATCAAGATGCTGTCCAGTGTAGATCCAACTTTCAAGTATTACTTCTGTCTGCACGCCAACGAAATGTTGCTACGGCTCGAGCACACGCCCAAGCTGGTGATCGCGGCGATCAATGGCCACTGCGTCGGCGGCGGGCTGGAGATCGCGATGGCTGCGGACATCCGCATCGCACGCAAGGATGCGGGCAAGATCGGCCTGCCGGAAGTGAATCTCGGCGTACTCCCCGGCACCGGCGGCACGCAACGGCTCTCGCGCTTGGTGGGGAAGAGTAAGGCAATCGAGTTGATGGTCACGGGCAACACGTTCTCGTTCGAGGAAGCGCAGGAGCTCGGCATCATCAACGACATCTACGAGCGCGACGGCTTCATGGAAAACATGATCGAGTACGCAAAACAATTCTGTCCGCCCAACAAGGCTGCCAAGGCCGTGGGCAGGATCAAGCGTGCGGTGCAAACGGGATGGGAGATTCCTATGGAGTCGGCACTGGCAGTGGAGCGCGAGAACCAGCAGATACTCTTCCAGAGCGAGGACGCGAAGGAAGGTCTGGCTGCTTACGTCGAGAAGCGGCCAGCGGCTTTCAAGGCGAAATGAAATGCTTGCAGCCAAGGTAAAAATTGAACTGGGTCAGTTGTTGATCGACGGACAGTGGGTTGATGGTGCGAAAAAATTCGACACCATCAATCCGGCTACCGGCGAGGTGTTGACTCAAATCGCGGAGGGTTCGAGCGCGGATGTCGATCGCGCCGTCGACGCTGCCCGCCGTGCCTTCGAAGATCGCAACGGCCCATGGCGAAAGATGTCGGCCAGCGAACGCGGGCGTTTGATCTGGAAGCTCGCCGACGTGGTCGAGAAGAATATCGACGAACTAGCCGAGCTTGAAACGCTCGACAACGGCAAGCCGATTTTCGAGTCGCGCTACGTCGACATGCCGATGGTGGTCGACGTTCTGCGATATTACGCTGGTCTTGCGACCAAGATTCACGGCGAGACTGTTAATACGCTCGAAACTGCGTTTACGTACACGCTGCGCGAACCGGTGGGCGTGGTCGGGTTGATTGTTCCCTGGAATTTTCCGCTGTTGCTGGCTTCGTGGAAGGTCGGTCCGGCGCTGGCCTGCGGTAATACGATTGTGTGGAAGCCGGCCAGCCAGACTTCGCTCACCACGTTGCGGTTCGGAAAACTGGCGGTCGAAGCGGGCGTGCCTGCCGGAGTTCTCAATATAGTCACCGGCCCGGGAGCGGTGGGAAGGGCAATGGTGAAGCATCCGGGCATCGACAAAATCGCTTTCACCGGTTCGACCGCTGTTGGCCAGGAAATCATGCGGAGCGCAGCCGACACGGTGAAGCGCATCACGCTCGAACTCGGTGGAAAATCGCCGAACATCGTCTTCGCCGATTCAGACATCGACAACGCCGTAAAGGGCGCGATCACTGGCATCTTCTACGGCAAGGGTGAAGTCTGCAACGCGGGTTCGCGTCTCTTTCTCGAAAGCAAAGTAAAGGACGAGTTCACCGAGAAACTAGTGGCGCGCGCGGCCAAGATGCGCCCAGCGGACCCGCTCGACCCGAAGACGCGCCTGGGCGCGATCGTCAGCCAGGAGCAGATGCAAACAGTGCTGGGCTATATCGAAGCCGGCAAAAAAGATGGCGCAAAGCTGGTGGCGGGCGGGAATCGGGTGAATGTGGACGGCGGCAAAGGTTTCTTCATTGAGCCAACTATCTTCGGCGACGTGAAGAACGATATGACAATTGCGCGGGAGGAGATTTTCGGTCCCGTGCTCTCGGTGCTGGCCTTCGACGACGTCGACGAAGTCATCGAACAGGCCAACAATAATCCCTACGGCCTCGCCGCGGCGGTTTGGACGCGCGACGTGAAGAAAGCTCACAGTGTTTCGCGGAGATTGAAGGCGGGGACAGTATGGATCAACACCTACGGCTTGATGGACGCGTCTCTGCCGTTCGGCGGCTACAAGAGTTCCGGCTTCGGCCGCGAACTGGGAGCACATGCAATCGAGCACTACACGGAGTTGAAAACAGTTTGGCTAAGTATGGTTTAGGAGCGGCATTATGCCTGGCAAAGTAGCAAAAATAGGAACATTCAGCGATTGGGTTGGCATGTTCAACGATTGGCGCAAAGATATTGGCGTCAACACCAAGGACATCGAGGCCTTCCATTTCGACACACTCTACGGGGCAATCGATACTGAAGAAATCGAATTTGGTTCGTATAAGGGACGGCGTAAATGGGAGAACCTTCGCCAGATTCCCACCCAGCAAATGCGCGATGCTCTGATGAACATGATCGTCTATCAGGGCGACACCGAATTCGCCAGCGTCGAGCAGCAGCGCAACCTTCTGGAAAATGCTCCCACCGACTGGGACCGCCGTGCCATCACCCGTGTCATGATCGAGGAAATGCGTCACGGCTGGCAGATGTGCGCCCTTTTGGTAGATCATTTCGGCTACTCGGGAAAAGTCGAAGCGCAAAAAATGCTGGAGCGCCGCGCCTTCGAAAACAAACGGCTGCTGGGCGCGTTCAACGTAGACGTCGATAACTGGATGGACTTCTTCACCTACACCGACTTCGTCGATCGCGACGGCAAATTCCAGTTGCAAATGTTGAAGTATTCCGCGTTCGCCCCGCTGGGGCGGTCGATGTCATACATGCTGCGCGAGGAAGCGTTTCACATGGGCACGGGCAACGACGGCCTGCGGCGCATTGTGGAAGCTGGCGTAATTCCAGGCTGGCTGATTCAAAAATATCTCAACAAGTGGATCTCCAGTTCGTACGATCTCTTCGGCACCGATCATTCCTCTTCTGCACATTGGGCCTACGTGTGGGGTGTGAAGGGTCGCTACGACGAGCCGAAAAACGATCGTGCTCCCGACCTCGATGACCTGAACGACTACAACCGGAACCTTTATCGCGACGAAGTTGCCGGTCTGATTGAGCGCTTCAACGGTGCTTTGAAGTCAGGCCAGCCGAAGCTGTACGCGCCGCACATCAAGTTCAATCGCGAGATCGGCAAATGGGCAGGACAGAAGTTCCACGCGCAGACCGGCGAACCGCTCGACGATCGCGCCTACGCAGCGCACCTGAAAGATTACATGCCCTCTGCCGAAGACAAAAAGCTTTTGCTGGAGATCATCGGTACGGAAAAAAAGTGGATTGCCGAAAAAGTCGGCGCGCGCGATCCGCTGGCCAGCATCGGCGAGGTTCGGAAGTCGGCGATCAACTTGTAACGCGATACCTTGAGGTAAGTAAGCAGAGAGAACACAATGACAACCGCTCTCGAATCCAAACTTGCTCGTCTAGCCGTTGATGTCAGCGTCCCTGTGGCACGAGTCATCCTACGGAATCCACCGCTGAACATCATCGATATTGCGATGATGGAGGAGTTGGCGCAGGCCCTGGCAGAGATCGATGCGCGTTCGGATGTCTCTGTAATCGTGTTGAGCGGTGAAGGCCGGGCTTTTTCGGCGGGCGTAGATGTAACAGCACACACTCCGGACAGGGTCGAGGGCATGCTGCTCAAGTTTCACGCCGTGATCCGCGCCTTGGTCTCGAGCAAGAAGGTGACGGTCGCCGCTGTCCATGGGCCTTGCCTGGGCGGTGGCGCGGAACTGGCAATGGTTTGCGACATGGCGTACACGGCCGCTTCGGCGCAGTGGGGTTTTCCTGAGATTAAGCTCGCATGTTATCCGCCCGTGGCGTGTACTGCGCTGGCCACGCTGGTGGGACAGAAGCGTGCTGCGGAACTGATTCTCACCGGGCGTACGATCAGCGGCGTCGAGGCAGCGGCGATGGGGTTGGCCAATCGCGCCGTCCCCGATGAAGAACTCGCACGCGCGGTCGACAGAACCGTGCAGGAACTGGTCAAGCTGAGTCCCGCGGCGCTGGCAGTCACCAAGAAAGCGTTCTACGCCTGGGACGCCATGCACTTCGACAAAGGCCTGGCCCGCGCCGAGAAGATTTATCTGGAAGATTTGATGAAGTCGGCGGACGCGCAAGAAGGCATTCGCGCTTTCATGGAGAAGCGTCCACCCAAGTGGTCGGGAAAGTAGCCGCGCGACATAAGCATGGATTACGAGATTACACCCGAAGAAGTGAAGTCAAAGCTTGACCAGGGCGAGGCGTTCACGCTGCTCGACGTGCGCGAGCCCTGGGAGTTTGAAGCCGCGCACATGGCCGGCGCAAAACTGGTTCCGATGGGCGATGTCCCGTCTCGCGCGCACCAGGAACTGGATCCGGAAGATCACATCGTGGTGGTTTGCCATCACGGTGTGCGCTCGATGAATGTGACCGCGTGGCTGCGGCAGCAGGGATTCGAGAAAGCTCAGTCTATGCGCGGCGGCATCGACGCGTGGTCGCGGCACGTGGATGGGAATGTTCCGACGTACTGAAGGCTCCGAGCTCCGAGCTATGAGCTGCGAGCCAGCCATTGTTATTGAAGGTGTTTTTCGTAGCTCGCGGCTCGAAGCTCGCAGCTGTGTCTTATGAAAAAAGAACTCGTCGAACTTAAAATCAACGGTCGCACGCACGAGCTGGCCATCGAGCCAAGCGCGCTGCTTCTGGACGTGCTGCGTCAGGATCTGGGGCTTACTGGTTCCAAGCGCGGCTGCGACGAGTCATCCTGCGGTGCTTGCACCGTGCTGGTGGATGGCGTTGCCATGATGTCGTGCACGCTGCTGGCATTGAGTTGCGAAGGGCAGGAGATCACGACCGTCGAGGGCGTGAGCGAGCATGGCAGCCTGGCAGCGATTCAAAAAGCTTACGGCGACTGGGGCGGCGCGCAGTGCGGCTTTTGCACGCCGGGATTCATTATGACGGTAAAGTCTTTGATGGCCGAGAATCCGGATCCATCGGAAGCCGAGGTTCGTGTGGCTTTGAGCAGTAATCTGTGCCGCTGCACTGGCTATAGCCAGATGTATGCGGCGATTAAGTCGGCGATTGCGGCGGAGCAAGCCGGAGCCAAGTGAGGAGATGCTAGCAACGGAAAGCAGATTTCTTTCGACTTCGCTCAGCGCAGGCTCTCGCTTCGCTCGGAATGACAAGCCCTCTTTGAGAATCACACACTTGAAATGACCGACTTCTCCATCATCGGCAAGCCCACCGCCATGGTCGACGCGGCGGAGAAGACCACCGGCGCCGGCAAATACACTGACGACCTCAGCGTGCCCGGCATGCTGATCGGAAAGATTCTGCATTCGCCCTATCCGCATGCGCGCATCAAGCGCATCGATGCCAGCCGCGCCGAAGCGCTCGATGGCGTTGTCGCTGTCGCAATCGGCAAAGACGCGCCCAATCCTTACGGAATTCTTCCCGTCGGCCACGATGAGCACGCGCTCGCGCTCGACAAGGTACGTTACGTCGGCGACAACGTGGCATGCGTGGTCGCCGTTTCCGAAGCCATCGCGGAAAAGGCGCTGGAACTGGTCGATGTGGAATACGAAGTGCTGCCGGCCTACTTCGATCCCGAAGAATCGATGAAGGCGCAGACTGATCTCATTCACGACAACAAGCCGAACAATCTGGAAAAGGATTATCACCACGCATTCGGCGATCCCGACAAGGGTTTTGCCGAAGCGGATCATGTTGCCGAAGCGCGCTTCATCGCGAACGAAGTGACGCACGCCGCCATGGAGCCGCATTCCACGCTGGCTTCGTTCGAACTCGATCCCCATACCGGCAGGCTGGGACGTCTCACGGTCTGGTCCTCCACTCAGGTTCCTTATTACCTACAGCACAAGCTGTCACTCGTTCTGGAAATGCCGATGGCGCAGATCCGCGTGATCAAGCCGCTGGTGGGCGGCGGATTCGGCGGCAAGAGTGAAGTCATTCCGCTGGAGATCATCGCCGCGGTGGCGGCACGCAAGGCGCAAGCGCCGGTGAAGATTACTTATACGCGGGAAGAAGTGTTCTGGGCGCACCGCGGGCGTCCGCGCACCATCATCGATCTCAAAACTGGAATTAAGAACGACGGCCGCATCACCTCTGTGAAAGCGCGCGTGGTGCAGGATGGCGGCGCGTATTGCTCCTACGGCGTGGTCACGATTCTCTACTCCGGGGCGCTGCTCGGGGCGCTCTATGACATCCCGAACATTCAATACGACGGCTATCGCGTGCTGACCAACAAGCCTGCGTGTGGCGCAATGCGTGGCCACGGAACCGTCAACGTGCGCTTCGCGTTCGAATCGCAACTGGATGAACTCGCCTCGAAGATTGGGATGGACCCGGCGGAAATTCGTCAGCGCAATCTGCTCAAGCCGCCGTGCATCACTGTAAACGGCCTGCGCGTCCAGAGTTACGGGCTCCCGGAGTGCATCGAGAAAACCGTTGAGCGCTCGGGTTGGAAGCAGCGCAAGGGCAAACTGCCCAAGGGGCGCGGTCTCGGCATCGCCTGCAGCCACTATGTTAGCGGAGCGGCGAACTCGATCATCCGTTCCGACATGCCGCATTCCACCGTCAACATAAAGATCGACCGTGACGGCGGTGTAGTCGTGTACACCGGCGCTTCCGAAATCGGTCAGGGATCGGACACCATGACGGCGCAGATCGCCGCTGAAGTGTTGGGATGCTCGCTCGCACGCGTCAGAGTGATTGCAGCCGACACCGACCTTACGCCAATCGATATTGGATCGTACTCCAGCCGTGTGACTTTCATGGCGGGTAACGCGACGCTGCGCGCGGGGGAAGATGTGAAGAAGAGAATCGCAGCAGCGGCGGCGAAAAAAATGAACTGCGTCGCCGAGGACCTGGTTTTCCGCGAGGATGTTGTCTTCAAGAAGGGAAGCGCTCCACCGCCTGCGAAAAGGGATCAACCTGAAGAAGTGGAAGTAACCCAGGCCGGCGCATCCGTCAGCGGACGCGTGGAAGGTCAGATTCTGCGCGGCTCTCTGCAGCAGAAGCGCAAAGAAGAAGGTCCGAAGGAGTGGATGACTTTCGAAGAGGCGGTGGTCGCAGCGATCGACTTCCACGGCGCACTCACAGGGACAGGCTCATACGCGCCTCCACCAGAAGCGCGCGGTGGCAAGCACAAAGGCGGAGGCGTGGGTCCATCCCCGGCTTATTCTTATTCGGCCCAGGTGGCTGAGGTTAGCGTGGATGAAGACACCGGCGAAGTCACTGTACACAAAGTATGGGCCGCGCACGATTGCGGACGCGCGCTGAATCCGGTGTCGGTAGAGGGCCAGATCATCGGCTCCGTTTGGATGGGCATGGGGCAGGCGCTCACCGAAGAAATGGTTTGGAAAGACGGCATGCTGATGAATGCCGGAATGCTCGAATACCGCAGTCCGTCGTCGATTGAGTCGCCGGAAGTTGAGCCCATTATCGTCGAGAGCATCGATCCCGAAGGTCCGTTTGGCGCCAAGGAATGCAGCGAGGGATCGCTGGCGGCAACGATCCCGGCAATTTCGAATGCAATTTATGATGCCGTCGGCGTGCGCCTGCATGAGTCTCCCTTCACGCCGGAACGCGTCTTGGCGGCGCTGCGGGCAAAGAGGAAAGAAAAGGCTTTGAATCTGACCGAGGGCGTGGACCCAACTGCGCCGGTGCGCTTTCGCGAGCATGGTGGATCACTTTGCTTCAAAGGCAAAGGGCCGGAGCGGCATGCGCTCGACCCCTCGCGCCGCGATGCGCCTGCAGCAGCGGGAGGTGCGGATTGAGCCTTCCACAATTCCGGTTGCTGAGGCCACACACGGTCGATGAAGCCGTGGCCTTCCTCGCGAAGCACACCAATAACATCCGCGTGCTCGCCGGTGGCACGGATTTGATTCCGTCGATGCGGCAGAAGCTGTTTGAGCCGGAGTACGTGCTGGACCTGCGGGGCGTCGCCGAGCTGCGCGGAATCCGGCCACAGGCCGGCGGAGCGGTCGAAATCGGCGCGCTCACTGCGCTTAGCGCAATTGACAAATCACTCTGCTTGCGCCAGCATTTTCCCGTTCTTACCGAAGCGGCAGCCACTGTAGCATCACCGGTGCTGCGCAATATGGGCACGCTCGGCGGCAACATTTGCCTCGACACGCGCTGCCTTTGGTACAACCAATCGCTGACCTGGCGCAAGGGTTGCGGATTCTGCATTAAGAAAGATGGCAATCTGTGCCACGTCGCACCGGGTGGAACCAAGTGCTGGGCAGCATTTTCCGGAGACACGCCGCCCGCATTACTCTGTCTGAATGCGGAAATTGAAATCGCAAGTCCAGTTGGTACTCGGCGCATTCCGTTGAAGGAGTTCTACACCGGAGACGGAGAGAACTACCGCAAGCTGCTGCCGAACGAACTGGTCACAAGAGTGTTTTTGCCCGCGGAATCGGCGGACTATCGCGGCGTCTACAGAAAACTGCGAGTTCGCGGATCGATCGACTATCCTTTAGCCGGTGTCGCGGTTGTAATAAAGCGATCGAACGGGCACGTATCGGATGCTCGTATCGCGATGACCGCAGTCAATCCTGCGCCGGTGTTAGTGCAGCGAGCCGGAGAGATGCTGATCGGGCAGACCATCAACGAAGCCCTGGCGGAAGCCGCTGCCGACATGGCCGCGCGCACAGCCAAGCCTCTGACTACATCAGCGCTTACACCAGAGTACCGGCGCGAAATGATTCGCGTCTTCACCAAACGCGCGGTGCTGGCCGCCGCGAGCAACTAATGATCACCGACTGCCACATCCACATCCAGCCGATGGAGATGTTCAAGCCCCACGCGCTGGAACTGATGAAAAAAAAGCGGCCGAACTTCGAGCAGATTGCCGAGTTCTGTCGCTCACCCAAAGCGTTCCTCGAATATCTTGATGCATGCGGCGTCGACCGCGCCGTGCTCATCAACTACGTGGCGCCGGAAGTGATCGGGTTCACCAACGGTGTAAATCAGTTTATCGCCGACTACGTCAAAGAAAATCCCAAGCGCCTGCTCTCCTGTGGCAGCCTGCATCCCCGGCACACCACGAACGTTCTGGCCGACATGGAGCGCATCCTGCGGCTGGGGATCCGCATGATCAAGATTCATCCGCCGCACCAGCTTCTGTTTCCCAACGACTACCTGAACGGCGTCAAGGAACTCGAAATTATTTATCGCGCCGCCGAAGCCAACGGCGTGCCCGTGATGTTTCACACCGGAACCTCCATCTTCCCTGGAGCGCGAAACAAATACGGCGATCCCATGTACGTGGATGACGTCGCTGTCGATTTCCCCAAACTAAAAATCTTGCTGGCGCATGGTGGCCGCCCGCTCTGGATGCAGACCGCCTTTTTCCTCATCCGCCGCCATCCCAACGTGTACCTCGACATCAGCGGCATTCCGCCCACCACTCTGCTCAAGTACTTCCCGCGCCTTGAGGAGATCGCCCACAAAACTCTGTTTGGCACGGACTGGCCAGGTCCAGGCGTTCCAGACATCAAGAAAAATCTGGATGACTTCTGCGCCCTGCCTCTGGAAAAAAGACTTCAAAACCAGATCCTCAGCAAGACAGCGTTGAGCATCTGGCCCGCATGATCTTGACCTAATTCGATCTACTCCTATTTCGGTTTCCACAATCCAATCGTGTTGCCATCCGGGTCGGCAAACCAGGCGAACGTTCCCGTCGGAATCTCAACTGGCGGCACAAGCGTCTTGCCCCCCAGCAATCCAGCCTTTGCCAGATAGCCCTGCACATCATCCACCTGCACGTAGAAAATCGTGTAGTGTTGTGGTTCATGGCCCAGTGCTGTAATGTGGCCGTGAATGCCGCTGCCCGCGCCAGTGTTGATCATGGTCGCCGGACCCATCGCTTGCATGTTCCAGCCGAAGAGGCCGGAGAAAAAATCGGCGGTCTTGGCGCTGTCCCGGCAGCCGATTTCGAAGTGAACTACAGGTTGTCCCATGGGCGATCTCCTGTTTTGAAATGGCCGCGATCATAGCACAAGCTTCAAGAAAAAATGTTAAGAGGGGACGAATCATAAGAGGCGACAGGCCGGGCCAACAAAAAGCCCGCGCCGAAGCGCGGGCTTGTGAGTCCCATCTTCTACTTGCCGGCCTTCGCAGCCTCTGCCTTGGTCCCGGAGAGTTCATCCGCCAAAGCGCCCGCGCCGTAAATCTTGCGCAGCGCTTCCTGAATTCCACGTGAATCCACGGAAACCGCGCGGCTCTGTACTTCGCTGTAAGCGAAATTCGCCGACAGCGACTGAATATTGCCGTCGAAAATAATGCCGACCACTTCGCCATGCTTGTTCACCGTAGGCGAACCGGAGTTGCCCCCAATGATGTCGGCAGTGGACACGAAGTTCAGCGGAGTCTTCAAATCCAGCTTTGACTTCGCATTCATCCAGCTTTCCGGCAGCTTATATGGAGGCTCGTTGTTGTGTTCAGCCGCGTGCTCGTAAGCGCCGCCCATGACGGTGAAGTAAGGAATATCCTTCCCATTTTCTTTATACCCTTTCACCGCGCCATAACTGAGCCGGAGCGTGAAAGTCGCATCCGGTGGCTGGCTGAAGCCGCTCTGCGCAAAACGCGCTTTCGCAATGAGCGTTCCATTGAAGCGCACCACGGAGTCAATCTTGTCGTCAAACTGCTTGCGAGCGGCTCGAGCGTCCGGCTCAATCGCGCGCATGGCGACAATCAGCGGATCGTTGCTCGCCTGGATGGCAGCCTCTCCGCCTTCATACAGTTGTTTGCGCACCGCCACCTCATCCAGCTTAGTGCCTGCAATCATGTCTTTTGCCGCGTCCGCGGGAGTTTTGCCGTTCAAAACCTTCTGCACGTCGGGATTGTCCTTTCCCATCGCATCCTGCATCTCGGCCAGCGAATCCGCCAGAAGAACTGTGTCGAGACTTTTGTAAATCGGCGCTGTAGAGAACAACTGCTGCTCCAGCGACGGCAGCCCGGAGTCGCGATACTCGCGCAGACGATCGCCGTTAGGCTTCGGCTTTTCTTCTGCCGCACGCACCAACACCCGCGCCACCTGCGGCAGGCCCGATGCAAATCCGCGCAGGCGCTCCAGGTAAAGCAGTTGAGGATAGATCTCGCGTTGCAGCTTCAGGGCTTGCGCAATCGCATCCCAGGGATCAGCCGTGCCCGCATTCTTCGCGTCCGCTTTGTAAGCCGCTCGCAGCTTCCCTTCATCCGCAGCCTTGGCGTCCATGATCGATTTATCCATCAGGCCGGCTTCGTAACCGGTGATTGCCTTTTGCCCATTTTGCAATCCGAAGATATCTTCTTTCGCGATGCGGGCGTTCTCGTCCGACTGCTTGCTGAAGTCCTGCAGCAGGGCGATGCGCCGTTTCAGCATGACCAACACTGAGGGATAGGCCAGGTCACGGGTGAACTCAAGTTGCGCCAGCGTCTGCATTCGCGCAGTACTGCCGGGATGCCCAGAGACAAAGATCAACTCGTTATTCTTCACGCCCGTGCGCGACCAGCGCAGATAATTCTCAAGGTGCGCGGGGTGCGCGTCTTCGTAGACCCGGAAGAACGTGATGTCAAGATCGTAGCGAGGATAGGTAAAGTTGTCGGGATCGCCGCCGAAGAACGCGGCATCAAACTCCGGCGCGAAGACCAGCCGCACATCGGTGTATTTCTTATATTTGTACAAGTTATAAACTTGCCCCGAGTAGAACGTGACCACATCGCAGCGCAGCCCCGTCGAAGTCGAGCAATCCTTCTCGATCTGTGACATGGCAGCGCGTTGCGCCGTTCCCGCGTCGGCGGCCGACATTTCCGGCTTCACTCCCGCATTCACCTTTCCGGTTACGTCTTCGATTCCGACCAGTTCGTTCAGTTCGAGATTCGGGCACTTGGCCTCTTCCGCCTGAGTCTTGGCATAAAAACCGGTCTTGATGTAGTCGTGGCCCTCGGTCGAAAGCTGCTGCACGCACCGCGCGCCCACGTGGTGGTTGGTGAAGGTCAATCCGTCGGCGGAAACAAACGACCCGGAGCCTCCATTGTTGAAGCGCACCGACGACAACCTCACGTGATCGAGCCACGCCTGCGTCAGTTCAAAACCATACTTGGCCTTGATCTTGTCTTTGGGAGCTTCGTTGTAAAGCCACATGCCTTCGTCGGCCGAAGCCACGGTAGAGAAGAGAAAGGACAAGGCAAGGCACAGCGAGAAGAAACGCTTCATAGGATTCCTCCGGGTAGGATTTGAGGAGCGACTACAGGTTCCTCTGTGAGCCATGAATGAACCCTCTACTATACGCTGCGGCGGAAGATCGTAGCAAAGGCCGCGGTGTCATCCACAGTCTCGCACCGAAGTCACCCCGGTTCTGGAACCCGGCGCCCTCTTTGGGGTATAAAAGAAAGTTGCATTCCCCGCGACCCCTCGCGCGGCTCCCGCAACGTAATCAATCTGGCTAAGCGAGAAACTATGTCGAGCGTGACCAACACTCCCGCCCCGAAAGGCTTGGAAGGCATTGTTGCCACCACCTCCAGCATCTGCTACATCGACGGCGACCGCGGCGTTCTAGCCTATCGTGGCATTGACATTCACGAACTGGCCGACCACTCCAACTTCGAAGAGACCTGCTACCTGCTTTGGTTTGGCCGCTTGCCCAAGCCAGCCGAACTGAAAGACCTGCAAGAGCGTCTGGCGCAAGAGCGTCACCTCGACCCCGCCATCATCAAGCTTCTGCGCAATGCGCCGAAGTCCGCTCTGCCCATGGATGTGCTGCGCACCGCCGTTTCCGCGCTCGCTTTCTACGATGCCGATGAGAAGAACAACGATCACGATGCCAACGTCCGCAAAGCTATCCGGCTGACCTCGCAGATCGCAATGATCGTCGCTGCCTATGACCGGATTCGCAAGGGCAAGCCTGTCGTCGAAGCCGACCACTCGCTTTCGCACGCCGCCAATTTCCTGCTGCAATTGAACGGAACCAAACCTTCCTCCACCGCCGAGCGCGCACTCGATATCGCGCTGATCCTGCATGCCGACCACGAACTGAACGCGTCCACGTTTGCCGCTCGCGTAACTGCCGCCACCTTGGCCGACATGCACGCCGCCGTCACTTCCGCTATCGGCGCGCTCAAGGGACCTCTGCATGGCGGAGCGAATGAAGCGGTGTACCGCATCCTGGCTTCGATTGATGCCAAGAAAGCCGATCCTGTGGCGCACGTGCGCGAGATGCTGGCGCAGAAGAAAAAAGTTCCCGGCTTCGGCCACCGCGTCTACCACACCGAAGATCCGCGGGCCACGCACTTGCGCGTGATGTCGTGCGACCTGGGCCGTTCCAGCGGCCAGCCCCAGTGGTACGAGATGTCTGAAAAAATCGAGAACCTCGTGAAAACAGAAAAGAAGCTCAACGCCAACGTCGACTTCTATTCCGCTTCCACTTACCACGTGCTGGGCATCGATGAAGATCTATTCACGCCCGTCTTCGCCGTCTCGCGCATCAGCGGCTGGGCAGCACACGTCATCGAGCAACTCGACGACAACCGCCTGATCCGCCCCAGAGCCGAATATCTCGGCCCCGACTATCCCAACCACTACGTGCCGATGGAAAAACGCTGATCGCTGGCCGGCTCGACGACCCGGTCTGGCGGCTCAGTTTTGAAAGGGCGCGTCTTCCAGCCGCGCCGTAAATCTCGACGATTGTTCCTCTCCGGCGTCATCCCGAAGTCCGGCGTTCTCTCCAGCGGGACGAGGGATCTCCACTGCGCACCCAGCCGCCACGAGCCGAACGATCCACTCCCGAAGCCTGTTTCCGCGGCAAAAAGCAGGTAAAATAATAGCTCTATGCCCCGTATCTACCTCGACAATAATGCCACCACGCCGGTTCTGCCGGAGGTGCTCGAAGCCATGCGTCCGTACTTTGGCGAGCACTTTGGCAACGCGTCCTCGATCCACCATCATGGGCAGGGCGCCCGCGCCGCCATCGAGCGCGCCCGGGATTCAGTGGCGTCGTTGCTAAGCTGCAAGGCCTCGGAAGTAGTCTTCACCAGTGGTGGAACCGAAGGCGACAATCTGGCGACTGCCGGTTTGACTAGCGCGGGTGATCACATCATTACGTCGAGCATCGAGCATCACGCCGTGCTGCTCGCCTGTAAGCATCTGGAGGAAACAGGCTGCAAGGTAACCTACGTGCCCGTGGATGGCCGCGGCCTGGTCGATCCCGACGATGTGCGCCGTGCATTACGTCCCAATACCAGGCTGATTTCAATCATGATGGCCAACAATGAAACTGGAGTGCTGCAGCCGGTCGACGAACTTGGCAAGATCGCCGCCGAGGGCGACGTTTATTTCCATACTGATGCAGTGCAAGCCGCTGCTAAAGTCCCGATTGATGTGAACCGTATCGGCTGTGACGCTCTTTCCCTTTCTGGTCACAAGATGCACGCGCCGCAAGGTGTAGGCGCGCTTTACGTGCGCAAGGGAACAAAGCTTCAGCCGCTGTTTTATGGCGGGCGGCACGAGCGCTCGCGCCGCGCCGGAACCGAGAATGTCCCGGGGATTGTCGCCCTCGGTAAGGCCGCAGAGTTAGCGACGCAAAGCTTCGAGCGCGGCGATGATAAAAAGCTGTCCGCATTGCGCGACCGCCTGCAGCAAGGAATTCTCGCTCAGGTGGAAGAAGCCGGAGTAAACGGCGGAAGTGCGCTCCGAGTGCCGAATACGTCAAACATTTATTTCGATCATATCGAAGGCGAGTCGATGGTGATCGCGCTCGACCTCAAGGGTCTGGCGGTGTCCGCCGGTCCCGCATGTGCCTCGGGTGCGGTTGAGCCGTCCCACGTGCTCGTAGCTATGGGGATGGGCGCCGAGCGGGCGCGCGCCAGCATTCGCTTCAGCCTGGGCAAGCAGAACAGCGAAGAAGATATCGACTTCGCGCTTGCGTTGGTGCCGGAGACGGTAGCGCGGCTGCGCGAATTGTCGCCCGTGTACAAGAAGCAAGCTATTAGCCTTTAGCTCTGTCCTTCTGAATTCGGGATATGGCAGAGACGTATCGAGTCAGTTATGGCAATCAGAGTCTCGGCCAATAGCTTCGGACGGCCAGCATGGTTTGCTCATGTGCCAGCCTGGTCTGCTCTCTGTCACTTTGGCTTGGCCTTGTTCTGAGCCGGTTTCCGGGGGCTCCCGGGCTAGACGTCTCTGGAGTACGCTGGCTCCAGATACAGGGTGCTGGGATTATCTTGGCGGTGGTTGCGTGTGTGCTGAATTTCGAACGAAAGCTATGGATTCCGGCGATCATTCTTGCTGTCTGCAATTTTTTCCTTGTAATGTACGTGATGGGGTCGTAAGAGCTAAAAGCTAAGGGCTAGGAGCTAAGAGCTGAAGACATGCCAAATACCAAGACCATCGCCGTAGCCATGTCGGGCGGAGTCGATTCCTCCACCGTCGCGGCGATGCTGCGCGCCGAGGGTCACAACATCATTGGCCTGACCATGCAGCTCTGGAACCAGCGCCGTCTGGCCGGACACGAGGGTATGCCCGAGCAGGTAACCGGCCGCTGCTGCTCACTCGACGACGTTTACGACGCCCGCCGTGTGGCCGAGCACCTCGGCATTCCCTACTACGTGGTCAATCACGAAGAGCGCTTCGAGCGGGACGTCGTGCGCCCGTTCGTCGCCGAGTATCTCTCGGGACGCACGCCGATCCCGTGCAGCCTCTGCAACAATCACTTAAAGTTCGATCAGTTGCTGATCGTCGCGCAACAGATCGGCGCTGACTGCATCGCCACCGGCCACTACGCCCGCGTGGAGTACGATGACGCCCGCGCACGCTGGCTGCTCAAGCGTCCCGCCGACCGCAGCAAGGACCAGACTTATTTCCTCTTCGGCCTCACGCAAGGGCAGCTAAGCCGCACGCTCTTTCCTCTCGGCGGAATGACGAAGCCCGAGGTCCGTGAGCTGGCCCGCAAGCGGGGACTAGCTCTCGCCGAGAAGCCCGATTCGCAGGAGATCTGCTTTGTCCCCGGCGGCGACTACAAGCGCTTCATCGACGCTTATCTGGCCGAGAGTGGCGAAGCTCTCCCCGACACTGCGGGCGAACTGGTAACCGCGAACGGCGAGGTGATCGGCGAGCACAGCGGCATTCACAATTTCACCGTCGGCCAGCGCAAGGGCCTGGGCGTGGCGACCGGATCGCCGCTCTACGTAATTCAAATCAATGGAGCTGATAAGCAAGTCGTGGTCGGCGGCGACGAGCATCTCTATTCGCGAATGCTGCGCGCCCGTCGCGTGAATCTGATCTCAGTTGACGATCTGCGTGAGCCCATGCGCGTCTCCGTGAAGATTCGCCATCGCCACGAACCCGCTTCCGCCGTACTTGAGAAGGTCAGCGCCGACGAGGTTCTCATCACGTTCGATCAGCCGCAGCGCGCCATCACTCCCGGCCAGGCCGCCGTGTTCTACGAGGGCGACATCGTTGTGGGCGGCGCTTGGATCGCATAAATCTCCGCCAGTTTTTCTTTGCGCCCTTCGCGGCCGTTCTTTACGCTCTTTGCGGTTAAAAGCTGTTGACGGCCAAGGCCGCAAAGATCACGAAGGAAAGCAATCACGCGCGGCGGGGCCACACCTCGGATAAGCCGAGCGCTACCGCTATGCCCACCGATACTTCTACGAAGCGATGCCCAGCCACGATCCAAGCCGGACGCGTGTGAGCGATCAGTAAAACGATGCTCAGCGTAATCGCGGCAAAACGGTAAGCCCCGCGAAATCTGAGAAGATAGCAGAGCACTCCGCACAAGAAAATTGCAAATGCGTACACCAGTGCGCTGGCGGAAAAAAATGTGGCGATCAACGCTCCCAGCGCGGCGCCCAACGCCGTCCCGGCAAAGCGCTGCCATGCCAGGGTTCTCGGGTCGATGGTGGACTGAATAATCACGATGGCGGAAATCGGCGCCCAGTAAAACTCGGGAAGCTTCAGAAGACGAGCCAGCAGCAGAGAAACTACGGCAGCTATCGTAGTTCGTGTGGCGTCCGAGAGCGTGTCAAGCGTCCGCTTGTAGGGATTTGCCATGTCAAAGGGAAAACTGGGGACCTTTCCGATTATCTCAACAATGAGTTCGTTTCTTTCCGCGAACTGTGTCCAGGAAAGACTCCCCGGACACTTTCAACTTCTGCTCCAGCCGCGCGGTGCAATCGCAGCCGCCGCACGCCCAGGGCTCGCTCCCGTTCTGGTCGCGGCACTTGCGGCGGTCGTGCGCGTCCTGCACTTTGGTGAGATCGAAATATTCTTCCCAGTAAGGCTGCTCTTCCTGCAGGGGCGTTGGACAGTAGCAGACTTCCACCCAGCGCACAGTCTTGTCGTCGCAGAGCCGCGCTTCGTTCATGTTGCGCAGGTATTCGCCTTCGGCAACCGAGCCCTGGCCTAGCGTTGCGTTCTCGATGGCTTGCAGCAGGTCGCTTTCGCGGCCGGGCTTCACGCGGGCTCGAACCAGATAACGCATTGTGACCCTCCCCAAACGGCGCCTAAAGGCGCGTGAATAGCGCGGCGCTTGCGGCACGCCTGAAGGCGTGCCCTGATACGAACCTCGCTCCTCCGGGGCTGAAGCCCGCTGACTTGCAGTGCGCCTTAGACGCAGGTCTGGAAGGCCTGCTCCACCCGAGCATTCGTGTTTATTGCAGCCCCGCTTGTGCCAGCATCTCGAGGAACTGTCCGCGCGTGCGCATGTCGATGGACTGCGCCACCAGCTTGCCGTTGCGGTCGAAGACGAAACTCTTCGGGATGCCTTCAACTTCAAATTTCTCGTGCACCTTCCGGCCCGGATCGAGCAGCACCGGATACGTGATGTTTCGCTCCGCCAGGAATGGATTCACTTTGGCCGCATCTTCATCCGAAATGGCGAGCACGACAAAGCCTTTGTCCCTAAACCGTGAATACAGCGCTTCTAAATCGGGCATTTCCTTGCGGCACGGCGGGCACCAGGTCGCCCAGAAGTTCAACAACACGACTTTGCCCCGTAGATCTTTAAGGTTCCAACTTTTGCCTTGCAGATCCGTGAGGGTGAAGTCGGCCTGCTGGCGGTTGGCATCGTCGGCCTCCAGTTTGGCCATGGCAGCCACAAACTGCGGAGCATCCATGCTCAGCTGCACGTGTTCATAGCGCACCAGGGACGCAAGCTCAACATAGAGGGAATCAGTCTCGCTGTTCTTGCCCGGCTGTTCGCGCAAAGCCACGGCCAGAGTATTCGCGACCTCTTGCAGAGTGTCGTGCCCAAAGTCGCCTTCGGTCGATAGGTTTGCCAAGGCGCCTGCCAGCCTTAGCTTGTTGGGAGTCACGGGAAGCTGGCGAATTTGCAGCGCGAGATCTTTGGTGGTGTGGGCGCGCACGTCGTCAGGAAGGGCGCGCAGTCCGCGCAACTGATCGAGGATTGGTTTCTCCTGATCGCTCCAGACGATTTCGTTATCGGCGGCATGGGAGTTCAGCGGAAAGACAAACGCACATGCGAAGAGTAAGCCTGCGAGAGTCAGAAAGAGGAGGAGATGGTTTCGGAAGGAATTGCGCCGCATGAAATCCAGCTTACATCAGGAGGGAAAAGCTTGCCACGCCGGACGCCCGCGAGCGGCGGCTGTGTGCGAGGAGGAGACCCCTCGTCCCTCTGGTGAAAGCACAGGACTTCGGGATGACGCCGCCGGAAGCCCGCGGCCACTTTAGATGAACATCTCATCCTGCGGCACGGGCCGCCGCGTTTCGCGGCTGCCACCGTTTCTGCGCCCACGCCCGCCCAGCAAAAACTCAATCCCGGCGGTAACGCCCTGGATCAAGCCGGAGAATTGCCGTACGGGCGAGACCACCGTCTTGTGTACCATGTCCGAGGTTTCTTCCACGCGGTCGAGCGTGCGGCTGAGCAATTCGTCGGCGCGGATGACTTGCAGGCGCGCCCGATCTACCGCATCGCTTACCGTGGCATCCATGCGCTCCACCTGCGAGCGCATGGAGATGGTAGTCTCCATCAGATTCTCGGTGATCACGCTAAGCTTGGGACGCAGTTCGTTCAGCATCTCCTGCGCCGTTTCGAGCGCAGGAACCGCCTTGGTTTTCACCTCGACGGCCAGCGCCTCCATGCGGCTGCTGCTCTTGCGCACGGAGAGATACATGGCCACAAGGATGCCCGCTTGCAGCAGCACCGCTGCCGCCGTGACGGCGATGAACACCATGGTCAGGTTTTCCATAGAGCGCTCCTCCCGAAGCCAAAGCGCCAATCCCGGGAGATTTACAGGTTCTTAGGTCCTCCGGTTTCGGTTGTGGCCTCCTGATAGGCCTGCTTGCCCGCCTCGTAAGCGGCGCGGAACTGATCTTTCTGCTGATTCACCACGTCGCGGCCGCGATCGACCCAATCCGTAGCTTGGGTGCGGACATCGCGCGCGCGTGTGCGCACGTAATCCCGGCCTTCCTCGGCGCGGGCGCGCAGCACATCCCGTGTCTCGCTGCCTGACCGCGGCGCATAAAGAACTCCTACCAACGCCCCCAGGCCCATCCCGGCCAAAAACCACACGAAACTGTTGCTGCTGTTGTTCTCCGACATGACAGATACCTCCTGGCTATAAGTGCCGATGACCGGATGTTAGCACCCGTATGGGGGAAATACAATTACAGGGAAATCCCTACGCGGGCGAACGGGACACCGCAATTTTGCCGCTTATGAATTCAATGGAAACTGAATCTACTTCTGCGCCGGAGGAGTTGCCGGGGCCGGTGCAGGCGTTGCCGGTTGAGTCTTAACCGGAGCCGATTTCTCGCCCTGCAACACCGACTTCGGCCCGCCCTGCTTGATGGCGTTGATGGAGAGCGTCACCGAAGTCAGCATGAACAGAACCGCAGAAACCGTAGTCGCTCGGGAGAGCGTAGTAGCCGCGCCGCGCGGGCCAAAGGCAGCCTGGCTGCCCTGGCCGCCGAAGGCCGCGGAAATGTCTCCAGCCTTGCCGCTTTGCAGCAGCACAACAATAATCAGGAACAGGCAAACCATCACGTGGACGATAGTAACAAGGGTGATGAGCATGGAATCAGAAGTTCCTTAAACTGTTCAGAATGAATGCAATGGTGCGGAAGGGGGGATTTGAACCCCCACGCCTTTCGGCGCCACCCCCTCAAGATGGTGTGTCTGCCAGTTCCACCACTTCCGCACTTTGTAAATTACTTGTAATCAATAGCTTAGCAAGTTCGTCCTGTGAGGGCATTTCCAACTGCACCGGATTTTGCACCGACTTCTTGCACGCGATGCGCTCCTCCGGCCGCTGCAAGTCTGCCAGCCGCGCAAACAGCTTGTGGACCGCAGCCTCCCGCGGGTGTACGTAGCGCATCGTGGTCTTAATGTTATCGTGTCCGGCGACATACTGCAACGTAAAGGGGTCCGTGTACTCTCCGGCCTCGGTCAGAAAAGTATGACGCATAGCGTGGAGCCCGGCATCGGGATGAGTCTTGATCTTTTTCCGTATCTGGCCTATCTGTTCCTCCAGCACCCAGGGCCCCAGAGGCTTTGTCGGATCTTGCGGGCTCGTGAAGACATAGTCGCACTGGGAGTTTTTCAGAAGCCGTTCGAGCACCTCCTTCATCTCGTGATCGATCACCAGCTTGCGCTTTCGCGCTCGCCGTTTCAGACCGCGCTTGATTATTAGCTCTCCGCAGATTTTCCCGTCTGCACGCTGCTCCGAGTGGAGGCGAACGCAATCCTTCATCAGCTTTAGCATCTCGTTGCGACAGATACCGGAGTGCCGCGCCAGAATGGAAGCCGATCGCAAAGGTTCGGCGGAACGCGAAGTCCATTGCGCATACTCCGCCGCGCTGAAGATGTAGTCCGTTTCACGCTCTGCTCCTTCGTCCTTCGTGTACTGTTCGACCGTTGGCACTTTGGCAATCAACTTAAGCTTGAGATGCGCATAACGCAGGGCCTTGCGGAAAGTGGCCAAATAGCGATTAACCGTGGTTTTGCCCACCGGCGTAGGTTTTCCGTCACGCCGTCGCCCCGCTTGCTTCAAAGCCCAAGTTTTGAACGCTTCGATGTGAGCTTCGTCGATCTGGTCGAGGGGTAGATCAGCCCAAGGACCGTAACTGAGCAGCTTCCGATAGCTCTCCTGATAAAACTTAACTGTGCCGTTTTGTTCGGCTTTGGCTGTGGCAACCCACTCGTCGAAAGTTGTTTGGAACTGTCTCAGCGTAGGAATGCCCTTGGGCTTTTCATCACTCGCGGAAGATTTCCGCTGCGGCTCGGGTTCTTCGAGGCCCGCAGCCTGGCGAACAATGCGAGCTCGCGCTGCACCCGCGATAGCCTCTGCTTCACGCCGGTTTTCGGTCCCAGTCGAGCGGTAGTATTCCTTGCCTCGGTACTGGAATTTGTAGGCGTAGTACGAGCTTCCGGAGCGTTTGAATACTTTCATCAGCCTGCCGCACGTCGGGTGTTGCTTGTCACGAACTGACGGATAGTTTCCGGCCGAATCATGACTCTTGTGCCGACTTTCACATAGTCGATCCTACGACCCTGAATCCAGTCACGCAAGGTCTTGACCGAAATGCCTAGCAAATGGGCAGCTCTGCTCACGTCGAGCAAGGGTTCGATGGGATCGGATGCAAAGGCTGGGGGCATCGCTTCGTGCAATGCCATGACGTGCCTCCTTCCGGGGGAACCGCGGGTCTCCCGCGATGCGCTCCCGCGTCGGCTATGAGACGGCGATTCGGAACCCACAACTGCCGTCCTCGGCTGGTCAAGTCGCTACGGGGCCGGGCGATGTTAACCAATTTGATTCATTCCTGCCGCCGTGTCCAATAACTTTTCGGATTGAATTCATTCCTGCAGGTTATTAAACACAGCGCTAGCCCGATTCGGCACATCCAATTGCCGCTGACAAGTCCACTGCGCGGATGCAGAACTTATTGAACAAGCGCGGCTTACAGAAGGGAAATCATTCGCCAAGAACGCCTGAGATTCGTTGAGGCAGTGATAGGACTCGCCATCTTACGCTGCTATTCAGGACAATCGCCGCAGGTTACCCAGAAATATGTGGGTACTCGCAGATGGTACAAGCGACGATGGGTATGTCCTTTATTGCACGGTGGATGGAGCTTTTCTCATGCCGACCTCGACAACAAGTACCAGGTCGAATCACTCTACGTTTCGCACTCATAACTCCCAGGAATGAATTCAATCCGAAAAGTTATTGGACAGCGTGATTCAGTGCGGTTAGGTTTGCGCTAAAAGCAGCCGCTTTAAGCCCCTGCCGGAGGTGCATATGCCACGTTGGTCCCAGATTTATTTCATCCGTCACATCCAGCCGCTTCTTCGGTCGAAATGCGTCCGTCCAACCGCCGTTATTCTGGCGCTGCTTTTCCTCGTACCTATGGTTGCGATGGCACAGGGTTCACCGTTCGACACCGGCTTTAACGCAATCCAAAGCCTTTTCACCGGCACTATCGCGAAGGTTGCAAGTCTGGTTGCAATCGTGATCGGCGGCTACGGCTTCGCGCACGGGGAACCCGGCGCGAAAAAGGCGCTCGCCGGCGTTGCCGCCGGAACGGGCATCGCCGTTCTCGCGGTGAATGTCCTGAGTTGGCTCTGGGGAGTGTAGCGGCTGTTTGTCGCTCTGCCCGCGATCCGGTTGCGTGCCACGCTGAAACGAGAATGATATGCCCGACAAACCACAGCAGAAGCATCGCACAAATCGAGTCTTCAAAAGCCTGCACAAGCCGCTCACCTATTTGGGCGTTGAGCGGACGCTCTTCTACTTCGTCTGTGTGAGCGCTGTGGGGGCCTTCAACCTCTTCAATTCCATCCTCGCAGGTATCGCCGTCTTCATTGGTGGCTTTGCCTTCGGCCATTGGGTAACGAACAGCGATCCGGCATTTCTCCGCATCCTCGCAAAGTCCGAACGTTACAAGCTGCGCTATGACGCCGCAAAGCAGCAAGTTCCCCGCGTGGAGGTAGCGTGATGCTGCGTCTCGATAAAGTCATCAAGCCCTGGAAAGAGAGTGCGGCACTGAATGACCACATCAACCTTTATGGCTTCTGGAACGAGACGGCCTTCCTTACCAAGAGCGGTGATGTCGGCATGATTCTCAGCGTTCCCGGCGTCGACTACGAAAGTCTTGACCGCTCGGAGCAGGAGTATGCGGTGAATCGGTTGGAGGCCGCGCTGAAAGCCTTTGGCCCAGGCTTCCATGTTTACCAATACCTCTTCAAATCGAACCGCCCCGACATACCGTTCGCAACCTATGATGACCCCATTGTCGAAGCGGCCATTGACCAGCGACGGAAGTTCTTTGAAGCGAAGCGGGACCACCTCTACCAAGTTGAAATCTTCTACTGCATCCTGCTCGAAGGCGCCCGGTCGAAGACCGGCGTGGGCACGGCATTGGCTCGGCTGTTGCGTGATCCAGAGGGCGCGATTGCCGAACTCAAATCGCAGTTCACTAACGACAGCATGAAGAAGTTGTTGCGGACGCATATCGAGCGCGATCTTCAACGGCTCGACCAGCACGTGCAGGCATTCGCTCGGCAGCTTGCAGATTTCATGCAAATCGACATCTTGAATCGGCAGGGGCAATTCACGTTTTTCCGGCGCCTGCTGAATTATGACGACTCGCGTGTTGCCGGCAAACCGCAGTCCACGCAGTTTCTCGACTATCAGGTAGTTAATTCCGACATCGAAGCGGAGCGCGATCATCTGCGTGTCGGCGATCACATCGTCCGCGTGCTGACGATGAAAGAAGCCATCACAGAGACGCGACCTCTGGTGCTGGACGCGCTGCTGAAGATCCCGGCCAACTTTTATGTGGTCACCGAATGGACGCCGCTCCCCGCGGACAAGGCCCGCAAAGAAGTCAACAAGCGCCGCCGTCACTTCAATATGTCGAAGACGGGATTTGTCTCTCAGATGGGCAACGACACGACGAAGACGAACCCACGCGATGTGCTGGTGGACGAGTCCAAGCAGGCCGATATTGAGAATCTCGGCGATTGCCTGCGCGCCCTGGGTGACGGGCAATCGCTCGGCGACTTCTCGCTCACGATTGTGCTGTATGGCCGGTCACGAACGGAACTCGATCAGCTCGTGGCCGAGTTCACCGGCGTCTTCACCAACGCCGACGGCAATCTGTTCGCGGAAACCTACAACCAGCTGAACGCTTATTTCGCCACTGTGCCGGGCAACTATGCGCTGAACCTCCGGCAACTGTATCTGCTGAACACGAACTACGCCGACCTCTCTTTTCTTTTTACGATCCTTGCCGGTGAAAAGACGAACGCGCAT
>CAWBGI010000006.1:0-285811 GCA_963788225.1 uncultured Acidobacteriaceae bacterium
CAATGCGGACGTCGCACACTATCCCTATGTGAAGCCCGGTCGCTATGTCCATATAGCGGTGAGTGATACGGGTACCGGAATGACGGAAGAAGTGCGCTCGCGAGTGTTCGAGCCTTTCTTCACTACGAAAGAGAAGGGGCGCGGTACGGGATTGGGCTTGGCAACCGTTTACGGCATCGTTAAACAAAGTGGCGGCTACATTTGGGTTTCGAGCACACCGGGAGCGGGAACAACCTTCAGCGTTTATCTGCCAAAGGTAGATGAGAAACCAATCACAGCGGCTCCGAACCTTGAGGTACGGCCTGAGTATCCCAGAGGCACAGAAACGATTCTTCTGCTCGAAGACGATGATTCGTTGCGGCAAGTGACCTATGAGTTTCTCGCAGCGAGCGGTTATAACGTCATACAGGCTAGCCGTGGTGATTTGGCTCTTGACCTTGCGGCCCAATATGAGGGTCGGATTCCCTTGGTCATCAGTGACGTCGTCATGCCCAAAATGAGTGGCCCACTAGCGGTATCAAAACTCCGGCTTTCTCACCCCGAAGTGCAAGCCTTATATGTGTCGGGATATGCAGAAACCCCCATTGTGCAGGAACTCATTGCCGAAGGGGCGCTTCTACTACAGAAGCCGCTCTCTCGAATGACCTTGCTGACAAAGGTCGACGAACTGCTCCATCAAGAGCAAACACTTAGGCGAAAATCTCATTGACCCCATCGCGCAAACCCTGATTGCGGAAATCCAGTGGAAACCCTGCTGCAGCACGACCAACTCGGGAAGGGGACGATAAGGTTACAACAAACGGGCTGAATGAGATAATCGTGTCGGGCGGGTGGCCAGGCTCTTGATCTCGCTGGCACCACCAACACAGTGGGCGCCCCTTCCTTCGCGTTCTCGGCGAAGAGCCTGCCTTGTGGCTACTGGCGGCGCGGCTAGAAGCCGCGCCCTTTCGAAACTCATTATGCCTAACGGCACGACTGAAGTCGGGCCCTTCCCGATCTCTCCCTCACACGCCTCCGCCCTGCAGTTTAATGGGAGAAGCTAGCCTAGGTCTTCCATCAACAACTGGCGCATTACGCCTGCGATCAGCTCGGACATTTTCAGGAAGCGGTCTGGGGTTAGGCCGAGGGCTTTTAGGCGGGGAGAGGGCACGATGGTGACCTCTTTGTTTTCGACCAGTTTGTGATGGGGGGCGGCGGCGGCGCGGCAGATCTCCAGGAATTGGTCTGGGGTTACGCCCAGTTCTTCGGCGCGGAAGGCGGCATTCAGCAAGGCGGTGAAGAGGAATGCGGTGTCTTCCTCGCGAGCGGTGGTGACGTTTTGGGAAGTTGGTTTTTCGATGGGTTCTTGGATGGTGCCTGGCATGACGAGTTCTCCTCTCAGGTTCGGAGCTTGAGGAGATTTTAAGTTGGGGCGCGCGGCGGCGCGGTGACGGGGGTCACGGGTTAATGTTTGCCGAAATCGTTTCCGATCTGGCTTGCGGAATTAGCGGTTGTGGGGAAAAAGTGCACGGGCGACTGCTGCTCGCGCTGGGTGACTGCAGTCACTGCCCCGCGATTGCTCCTGCCGGATAATGATTGAGGGCCGGAGGCATTCGAAGGCGGGAGGGTCCCCCCATGAGTCTCCAATCAAAGCTTGCTCTGCGTTGCTTGCTTGGCTTAGTCCTGTTCGGTGCTGTGCTGTTCATTCCCGCCGGCTTGAAGTTTTGGCAGGGCTGGGCATATCTAGTGGTTTGGTTTATCCCAATGATATTCGCTCTTGGTTATTTCTGTAAGCACGATCCAGAATTGATCGAGCGCAGGCTGCATAGGAAGGAAAAAGAGCAGGAACAGAAGCTAATCATGAGATTCGCCTTGGTGGTTTGGTTGACCGGTTATTTGCTCCCCGGTCTCGACCACCGATTTGGCTGGTCACACTTGCCTTTGTGGTTGACGATTCTTTCGCAGGCATTCGTTCTTAGCGGCTGCCTGATGATGTTCTGGGTGTTGAAGGCGAATAGTTTCGCTGGTGCTACCATTCGAGTCGAGTCCGGCCAGAAAGTGATTTCGAGCGGGCCTTACCGCATCGTCCGTCATCCTATGTATTTGGGCGCCAGCGTGATGTTTTTGTTCGCGCCTTTGGCGCTCGGTTCGTACTTCGCCTTGCCTGTCTTTGCCCTCTTCATCCCCATCATCGTTTTGCGCCTGCTCAACGAGGAAAAGGTTCTTCGCCAGGAACTGCCGGGCTATGCCGAATATTGCCTGCACACGCGCTTCCGGCTTGTTCCGCACTGCTGGTGAGCGCAGCGCTACGGCGGCTCAGGGGCTAAAGCCTGCGTGTTTCCTCGCGTTAATCGGCACGACAGAAGTCGTGCACTTCCCGATCCTTTCGCTGGCGGGGAAATCGGAGACCTAGGGCTCGGCTTCCGTGGAATCCCACTTCTCGCAAGAGACGCGAGAAGTGGGGCACCCTATTCCGTGCACCCTATTTGTCCACCCTTGTCGGCCACGCTATTTCTCCTGGAGATTAATCGAAGATCAGGACTGCCGAGGCAATCACGGTGGTCCAGAGGCCGCGTTTGTCGCCTACGGCGGATTGGGTGACGTTGGCGGTGCGGACGATTTTGTTGGAGAGGCGGTAGATTTGTTTTTTCTCGTCCCAGGAGCGGTCGGGGTCGAACTCCACGTTCAATGTTGTGGCTAACATTTCGGCGGCTAGTTCTTCGGCGTATTCTCCGGCGGCGTCTTCGGTTTCGCCGAAGGAGTGGTGCTCGCTGAGATATCCGTAGGTATTTTTGTCGGCGGGAATGGCTACGCCGATGGAGGAAGCGAGCAGGCGGTGAGCCTCGTGGGTGGAGTTTTCGGCGACGACGGCGAAAACGACTTCTCCGGGATTGAGATACTTTACGCCCTCTTTGCGGGCCAGCATCTTGCAATTGGGAGGGAAGATGGAGGAGACGCGGACCAGATTTTGGGCGGCGATGCCGGCGTCGCGCAGGGCCAGCTCGAAGGATGTTAAACGTTCGCGGTGCTTGCCGACTCCCTTGGTGAAGAACATCCGCTTGGGAACCATGTCTTTGCCCAATGCTGTATCCTCCGGGGCGCGAAAAATTAGATAGAAGAATGCACAATTTAACACAATGCTTTGTAAAGGGAAGATGAATTTCGCGTGGGGGAAAAGAAAAATGGCGGGAAACCGCTGGCGCGGGTTCCCGCCATTGTGCCCGGCGCATGTTGGGGGAGGGCCCCGGGCAAAGCCGACTTAATTTGTACCACAACGCTGGCCGCGGTCCACAAAAAAATGGCGCCTGTTCGTTTTCGGGAACGGCCAGGGACTTGGTTACTTGGCGGAGACGGAGCTGACGTCAATGGTGTCGCCGTTCAAGGTGCCGGTTACGGTGGCATTCTTGCCGGCTTGCTGGTCGAGGGTGGCCAGGGCCGTCTTGTCGGTGACATTCAAAATATAGACTTTGTCGCCTACGACCAACGCGTACTTGGAGCCTTTCGAAACGCAGGCGCGGGTGCACTCGGCCGGGGTGCCTTCCATGTGCTGTTTGCCGCACATGGCGTCGCCGACTTCGCCAGTGAAGGTCTGTTTTTTGGCGGCCGCGTGGAGATTGGAGAATGCTGCTGCCGAGAAAATTACGATTGCTATCGCTAGGTACCACTGCGAAATGCGCTTCATTCCGTTCTCCTTGTACTATTGGCGTCCGTTTGCCTGCCCTGAGCTTGCCGAAGAAGTCTGTGTCATAGCATCTCTTTCGCCCCTCCGGGGCTCGTTCTTATTCCACCTCCGTCCCAGGGCTTGCGCCCTGGGCTGCATTCTTGCGCCGCTTCGCGGCTGACACGACTTCGCTAGGCTACTTTTTACGTCGCAATCCAGCTGTGACACAGACTCGGCGACAGCCGCCGTCCCGGCGGCGCTACTGGTCTATGTATAGACGATCAGGCGCCGCAAAAAGATACGAATTTTGCGTTTTGTTTTCACTGTGGGGCTTTGGCGGTGTATTGCAGATCGACGTCGACCGTCTTGTCGGTGGTCATGGCGGTTACGTGGGTGGAGACATCCCAGTCCAGGGTTGGCGGCAGCAGCTTTCGAGCCACAGGCAGGAACTCTTTCAGGTAAGTGGCATCGTAGACCTCGCCGGGGCGGATCTTCCAGGCAGCGCGAAGCCTGGCGGTGAGATTGTTGTCGATGCCGCGAAACTCAAGCTCGCCCATGTGGAAGACTGCTCCCTCGTCGATCACGAGGTGGTAACTGACCGTTTGGGCGGCGTCGTCGAATTCGGCGTTTGCCTTGATGATGGCGAGGATGTATCCGCGGGAGCCATAGAGTTCCTGAACGGCGTGCAGGTCGTTATCCAGTTGAATTGTGTTTGCCGTTTGGCCCGCTTTGGCGTGGATGTAGGGATCGAGGGTCTCGCTGGGGAAGGCTTTATTGCCGGACCATTTCCATCCGGTGAGTTTGTACTGGAGGCCGGGGGTGAGCGGGAATGTGACAGTGACGAAGGTTGGTTTCTGACCAGTGCCGTTGTCGTCTGAAGTCGCAGCGGTGACGACTTTGGGTTGAGCAGGGGCGCAGGCGGCTTTGAGATATCCGCGCTCGTGGTAGATGGGCAGCAGGGAATGGGCGATGAAGTTCGCCATGTAGTCGCGGGAGTATTCGCGATTGTATAGTCGTTCGGCGGCGGCCCGGAGCAGGGGAAGCTCGCTCGCTCCCGCGCCGGGGAACTCGGCGTTGTGTATGCGGATGCTCACGCCGGCTACGTTGTAATCGATCGACTCGGTCTGATCGTTCTTGCCGGTCGTGCGCAGGTACTCGACGTGGCCGGGGACTCCGTTCTCGACAAGCAGGGCTTGGAGGACATCCGAGACTTGGTCAGGTAGGCGGCCGCTCGTGGGCAGTTCTCCTTTGAAGAGCGGGATGCGTTCGTGGATTTTCTGCAGCAGGTCTTGGTCGGTGAACCAGACGAAGTCGGTGAAGCGAGCCGGAACGAATTTGTCGGCGTCGGTGACCTGGAATTCGAGCTTGGTGCCTGCCGATGAGTAGGAGAAGGTGAAGGCGATGCTGCCGAAGGCTCCGCTTTCGCCGAGTTGGCGTGCGGCTTTTTTGAAATCTTCTTCGTGGGCAATGGTGCCAACGGGCAAGCCGCTGGCGGTCGCGACTTCCTCCGATGTGAAGCGCTGGCTGCCGGTGACTTTGACTTCGATGAGTTTGTAGGCGGAGGGCGGCATGGGACGGGCATTCTGCGCTGCGGCGGGGAGGCAGAGCAGGAGGATTAGAAAGGGCAACAGGCGAACAGAGGCCATCACAGACGGAGTCTGGGTGACAGCGTCTCTTTCGCCCCTCCGGGGCTTGTTCTTATTCCACTTTCGTCCCAGGGCTTGCGCCCCTTCGGCAAGCTCAGGGCAGGCTCTGGGCTGCACTCTTGCGCCGCTTCGCGGCTGACAGCTTCCCGTTGGAAGGAGGGTCTTCATCTACTTGGATCGGGACGCGCTTGCCGCGCTGGATTTGAGCTTCCGGGCAATGTCGATGAAGGCTAGCGCGGCGCGGCTTAGCGCTTTGTCTTTGCGGAAAACCAGAGCCAGGTCGCGGCGTAGTTGGGCGTCGGCCATGGGGATGACCGCGAGCATGCCGGCACGAACGTCCGATTGCACGTTGGAGCGGGCGATGAAGCCGACTCCGACGCCGGCCGCTACGAAGCGTTTTAAGAGCTCGCTGGAATCCAGTTCCATACTGTAGTTCGGTTTCAGCCGGCGTTCGCGAAAAAGCTCGTCGAGCGCACCGCGGGTGTGGCCGGCTTTGGGAAGAACCAGCGGATACTTGGCCAGGTCTCCCACGAGAGCGGACTTCATCTTACCCAGCGGATGGTGCGGCGGAGCGATGATGACCAACTCATCTTGATGGATGAGGACCACGGTTAGGCGGTTGTCCTTCACGGGCAGGGAAACCACACCAAAATCGACGGAGTTGTCGGTGACCGATTCGAGAATGCGGGCGTAGTCGGCACACTTGATGTTGACCGATACGCCGGGATACTGCTTTTTGAAATCGGCGAAGACTTCGGGAAGAATGTGCAGGCAGGTGCCTTCGTTGGCTCCGACGACGATTGCGCCGCGGGGGACGTGGTCCATTTCGGCGATGGAGGTGAGCATGGCCTTGCGGGCATCGAGCGTATCCTGCGCGTATTTTTGAAACAACTTGCCGGCTGCGGTGAGCGAGACCTTACCGCCGGAGCGGTCGAAGAGCTTGGCGCCAACTTCATCTTCGAGGGCGCGGATTTGCGAGGAGATGGCGGGCTGGGTGCGGAAACGCTTCTCCGCTGCCCGGGAGAACGAGGCATGGCGCGCCACTTCGAGGAAGGTTTGGAGTTGGTCGAAATCCATGGGGCAGTTGCCAGCAGCCAGTTGCTGTCAGTGACCAGTGGCCAGTACGAACCGGGACCGGATTGAGAGAATCGTCCGCAAGCCTTGGCAAGTATACGGCCAGTGCAGCGATGGGGACAAAGACGCGTGTGGGCCATCCTTTCGCGTCCTGTGCGAAAGGGTGGGACGTCGCAGAGGGGAACCAACTTTTGCCCGACAGTTCGGAAATCCCATCCTTTGCAGAAAACGCAAAGGATGGGTCACCCGAGGCAATCAGGCTGCGGCTTGCGTTGGCCGTTGCGCCTGTGGAATTTCGTGCAGTCTGCCGGACTTCACGTCGTAAACGTAACCGTAGATCGCTATATCCTTTGGAACCAGCGGATGCTCGCGAATCCGTTGCACATCATCGCGCACGCTTTGTGCCTGATCGCGGATGGTGAGCCACTCGATGAACTCCCCTGCGCGCGATCCCGGGCCTTTCCCGACATCCTGAAAACCTTTATCGGTGAGAGCTGCGGTTTCCAGGCTATTGGCGAGCAGTCCACGCATCACGTCGTTCGTGAAGAATTCCATGCCGCAATTGGTATGGTGAATGACAAACCACTCTCGCGTGCCCAGCAGCTTGTAGGAAATGACGAGCGAACGAATGGCGTCGTCGCTGGCGCGTCCGCCCGCGTTGCGAACGACGTGCGCGTCGCCTTCGGCTAGCCCCGCGAACTTGGCAGGATCAAGGCGCGCATCCATGCACGTGAGAATGGCAAAGTGCCGCGCGGGCGGCATCGCGAGCTTGGCTTTATCGCCAAAATCGGCGGCGTATTTCTGGTTGGCTGCGAGTACTTCTTGAAGAACGTTGCTCATAACGGCTCCTTGGTTTGGAAGTTGATAAACCCTTTCGTATTGAATACGGAAAGACACATCTTATTCGTGTGATTTCGGACCAGAGTTTGCTGGAAAGCCGCTAACGCGGAGTCGCGTTTAGCGGCAACTACAGGAGCAACAGGCTCGGAAGGAGAAACGCATAGTAACTAGGGAAGATGATAGCCAGTGGCGGAACGGCAGTCAAGCCGTGCGATCCTGTCTCAGTTTGCGGACTGCGGGAAGAAGCCGCCTCGCTTCGCTCGGCGCGACAGCCGAGGCGGCTGTCTCCACATGAGCATCTTGGCTCGCCGACATGACCCGCCATTATGGCTTCAACTGCTTCTCAATCGCCGAGATCACTTCTTTCGAGTCGGGCGTGACTGCTGGTTCGAAGCGCTGCACTACGTTGCCGTTGCGGTCGACAAGGAACTTGGTGAAGTTCCACTTGATCTCGCCGGAGGCTCCTGATAAGAGAAATGCGCGGATTGTTAAGAGAAAATGAAGACAGGATCTCATGGGTTGCTCCGGAGGGAATGTCTCAACGGATCAACGTTGAGGATACGGGGCTGGTCGAGGGCGTGCAAGGTGCAATTGTAAAAGTTTTGCCGGCTGCTGGAGGTTTCGAGGGTCGTGCGTGTGAGAACGAGCGCCGTCCCTATCGGGACTTGTTCCACCTTGTTCCCCGTACCCGGCACTACCGTGCCGGGCTTTCACATGCCGCCGTGACGGCTGGGATTGCGTGATTCCCTACGGTGTCCGCCCAACAATCTGGTTTCTGGCGCCACGCACTTCGAGCCTGAGGTTCCGCGCCCACCTGGATTTCAGATGGTGGGGCTGAAGGCGCTTTGCTTTACGATTCTACCCACTAACTTGAGGGCCTTGGCCGAGTCGGAGGGCCCGGGCACGCTGTGCCCGGTTGCTTCCATGAGGCCTTGCTCAACCGCATCCAGGGCGAGGGTTGAGCGCTCCAGGACGAGGAGGAGATATTTTTGGGCAATTGGGCGATCAGCGGGATGAATCAGGTCCCACCAGCGGCGGATGGATTCGTGGACCTCGGCTTCGGTTTTTTCCCCTACCACCAGGGCATCGATTAACCGGTAGACTTTGCTCTTCACGGCCTGATACGAGACGGAGACTTCCTGTGGCATGGGGGATCCGGGATTCCAGTTTTGAATAGGTTAGCAATCGGCCATCCAAACCGTAGATGCTTGCAGCGTAAGTCCTTTGGGCTCTGAAGGCTCGAAAGGAATCCTGCGAATGGAATTAAACCGGAATTATGGATATGGATTCTGGAAGGCCATAGACTACTTTCCCGTGTAGCCGGGGCTCGTGGTGGCGCTCGTTGCAAGGTCTGCGCGGCACTCTTGAGTTTGTGAGAGTTTCCCTGCGGCACCTCGGAGTCCGTATGAGTACTTCAGGCGTCCTTCCAGGACGCGGTTCTGGTTTTTCAGTTTCCCCGGCGCTGGAAGCGCCGGGCTATTATCGGATGCCCCTGCGGGGCGCAAGTCTCTCATTCTCTTTCCACTGCATGGGCTGAAGGTGGTTCTCACACAGACTCTCTTGTGCAGCAGGTTACAATGTTCCGCTCCCAATGCTCATGACAGAGGCGAAGCCAAGGGCAACTTTACAAACCTTAGGTTCCTCGCTGGGCACACAAGTTAGCACATAAAATTTTGGAGGCCGGATGAAAAGGTTGGCGTGGATTTCTGCATTTTGTCTAATGATGTCAGTTCTGGTTAGCGCACAGAGCGCTCCTACAGTGAGCGCTTCGAAGGAAGCCGAGCCGGAAGCTCAACCGCGTATGTTTTTTCCGCGTGACATGTTCTGGGGGTGGGCGCAGTTTGATCTAGCGCCTCCGCACAACGAAATCGATCCCAACCTGTGCGCAGGCAATGCGGGGCAGTATGGCGGCGTGAACGCGCCGTGCAGCCTGTTTGCGCGCTATATGCTGTCTGGAATGCTGGAGGTGCGTCCGTTTGGCCGGGGAGAGTTGCGGCGCTTAATGGTGTTTGGAGCGCCGGCATTCCTGTTTGGCAAGACCATCCCGCAGACGCTTTATACGTGGTCGCCCGATGCGATTGGGATTGAGCACTCCTGGGGCGTGGGGATATTTATCGCGAAAGGATTCGAGTTTCGCGTGACCCAGCATTTTCTGTTTGACCGGCTGGGCGCGCGCGATAAGAACCTGGGTACGGCCGACCTGGGCAACAACGGGCCCTGGGGACGCTACTTCACGGTAGGCGTGCGGAAGTCTTTTGGGACCAGGCGTTGGTGATGGCCGTCACACATGGCAGTGACGCAGGACTTAGGTCGGGTGCGGTCCCCAAGGGTATTCTCTATGGGCGTATTCTCTATAAAGACGGGTTTGCGAGCTGCTTAATTTCATAGGAGGCTGACGATGGCGGGTTCTTATAACGGAGTGGCGGTACCGTCCGGCGGAAAGAAGATCGGGTATGCGAATGGAAAGTATGCGGTGCCGGATAATCCGATCATTCCATTCATCGAGGGCGACGGGACCGGGCGCGACATTTGGAAGGCATCGATACGGGTGTTCGACGCGGCTGTGGAGAAGGCTTATCAAGGCAAGCGCCACGTCGCTTGGTATGAGGTGTTTGCCGGGGAGAAGGCCAAGGCAAAGTTCGATAACTGGCTGCCCGATGACACCGTGGATGCGATTCGCGAATTTCGCGTGTCGATCAAGGGCCCGTTGACCACGCCTGTGGGCGGCGGCATTCGTTCGCTCAACGTTGCGCTACGGCAGATTCTGGATCTTTACTGCTGCGTGCGGCCGGTGAAGTACTACAAGGGCGTGCCTTCGCCGGTGAAGAATCCTGAGCGCATGGACGTGGTCATCTACCGCGAGAACACCGAAGACGTGTACGCCGGCATTGAGTGGGAAGAGGGAACTGCCGAGTGCGCGAAGTTGATTGAATTTCTTAACAAGGACATGCTGAAGAGCGGGAAGAAGCAGATCCGGCTGGATTCCGGCGTCGGCATCAAGCCGATTTCGGTGACGGGAACCAAGCGGCTGGTGCGGATGGCCATTCTTTATGCGCTGGAGAATGGCCGCAAGAGCGTGACGCTGGTACACAAGGGGAACATCCAGAAATTTACCGAGGGCGCGTTCCGCAAGTGGGGATACGAGCTGGCAACCGAGGAATTTCGCGACAAGGTGATCACCGAGCGTGAGAGCTGGATTATCGACAATAAGGATAAGAATCCGAATCTGACGGTGGCGCAGAACGCAGAGCTGGTTGAGCCGGGAATGGAATTTGCTCCTCCAGCGTTTCGGCAGGCTGTGGAGCAGGAAGTGAAAGACGTGCTCGACCGCATCTATGCCACGCACGGCAAGGGCCAGTGGAAGAAGAAAATTATGGTGAACGACCGCATCGCCGATTCGATCTTTCAGCAGGTGGTGACGCGGGCGGATGAGTACTCCGTGCTGGCGACTCCGAACCTGAACGGCGATTACATCTCCGATGCTTGCGCGGCGCAGGTGGGCGGGCTGGGCATTGCTCCGGGGGCGAATGTTGGCGATGGCTATGCGATTTTTGAGGCCACGCATGGTACGGCTCCGAAATATGCGGATAAAGATGTGATCAATCCCGGGTCGGTGATGCTGTCGGGCGTAATGATGTTCCGGTTCATGGGATGGAACGAGGCCGCAGATTTGATCGAGAGCGGGATGGAGAAGACCATTCTGCAGAAAAAAGTTACGTATGACTTTGAGCGGCTGATGCCAGGCGCCACCAAAGTGAAGACAAGCCAGTTCGCCGACTGCATTATTGAGAATATGAGCGTAGCAGTGCTGGTGTAGAGCATTTAGCGATTGGGCGATCTGGCCATTGTGCCATTGTCATGGCGCTCGCTGCGTTGACGCGATTTTGATCTTCAATCGCAAAATCACCAAATCGCGCAATCACTCAATTCTTTTTGAAAGGAATCATTCATGCGCAAAAAAGTAACGATCGTAGGTTCGGGCAACGTGGGCGCAACGGCAGCTCATTGGATTGCTTCGAAAGAACTGGCCGATGTGGTGCTGATCGACATTATTGAAGGCGTGCCGCAGGGCAAAGGGCTGGATCTGCTCGAGGCCATGCCCATCGAGAAGCGCGACTCTTACATCATGGGCACGAACGACTACAAGGACACGGCGAATTCCGACATTGTGGTGATCACGGCGGGCATTCCGCGCAAGCCGGGCATGAGCCGGGACGATCTGCTCAACACCAATTACAACATCATGAAGGCGGTTGTCGGCGAAGTGGTGAAGAACTCGCCGAACTGCATTTTGATCATCGTTTCGAACCCGCTGGATGCCATGGCGCAGGCGGCTTACAAGCTGAGCGGATTCCCGCGCGAGCGGGTGGTTGGAATGGCGGGCGTGCTGGATTCGGCGCGCTTCCGCGCCTTTATTGCCGACGAACTGAAAGTCAGTGTAGAAAACGTTACTGCATTCGTACTTGGCGGACACGGCGACACTATGGTTCCGCTGCCGCGTTATTCCACGGTTGCGGGCATTCCAATCACGGAGTTGATTGAGAAATCACGGCTTGATGCATTGGTGCAGCGCACCCGCGACGGCGGCGCCGAGATTGTGAAGTATCTTAAAACTGGCTCGGCTTACTACGCGCCATCTGCAGCTGCGACGGAGATGGTCGAGGCCATTATCAAAGACAAGAAAAAGATCCTGCCTTGCGCTGCTTACCTGCAAGGGGAGTACGGGATCAACGGTCTCTACGTCGGCGTCCCCGTGAAGCTGGGTGCGAAGGGGATCGAGCAGATTATCGAGATCAAACTCACGGCGGAAGAAAAGGCTGGGCTCGATAAGAGCGCCGCGGCCGTGAAGGAGTTGGTCGGAGTGATTGGGGTGTAGGGCACCACCCGACAGATTTCTCGCAAGATACGACGACAGGCGCGCCGGGAGTCCTTTGGTACAATCCCGCACATGACAAACCCGGCGCGGTTTCCCCGACGCTCATTCCAACTATGCTTTTTGCTATTCGTTCTGTCGTGCTTCCTCCAGGCGCAGAGCGGCGAGCCAATTCATTTTCGTGTGAAGCTATCTTCTGAGCTGGGCACTGCGCCTCGTTCCGGTCGGCTGCTAATTTTTCTTTCGTCCTCCAAGAAAACTGAGAAGGAACTGCGTCCCGCCCTGGGTCCAGAATCCCGTTCCGTTTGGATCACAGCGCGCGAGGTCGAGGATATGGAACCTGGGGCGGCCGTTGAGGTGTATGGCAATGAGCCTTCTTATCCTGCGCCTCTCGCGCAGGCTCCTGCGGGCGATTACCAGGTGATGGCGCTGCTCGATGTGTCGCATCACTACGCCTACAACGGAAGTTCGGCAGGTGATCCGCGCAGCGAAGTGGTGGGGTTGAAGCAATTCGACCCGGCACGCGGGGAAGAGTTGACCTCAGTTTGAGCATCGTGACGCCGGAAAAGCCGATCACTGCTCCGGCGTCGAGCGAGATGCTCGATTTTGAAAGTCCCGCGCTCACCGCGTTTTGGGGACGATCGATTCACATGCGCGGCGTAGTGGTGCTGCCTCCGGGCTACGAAAGGTCTGGCAAGCGATATCCCGCCGTTTATTGGACTCATGGCTTCGGAGCCGACCTTCACGCCATCGCGCGGCACTATGCTTCTAGCTATTACCAGAAGATGGAGAACGGCGAGCTTCCCGCGATGATCTATGTGCTGCTCGACGAATCCTGTCCGGGAGGGACGCACGAGTTCGCCGATTCGGTAAACAACGGGCCGTGGGGCAAGGCCTTGACGACGGAGTTGATTCCATATCTGGAGAAGAAATATCGCATGCAGGCGAGGCCCAGCGGGCGCCTGCTGACGGGGCACTCGTCGGGTGGATGGGCCGCGCTTTGGTTGCAGGTGGCTTATCCCAAAGTCTTTGGCGGCACTTGGCCTACCTCGCCGGATCCTTCCGACTTTCGGATTTTTACCGGCCCTGATCTGCGCTCGGATCCGCCGTCGAACTTTTACCACGATGCCCAGGGCAAGCCGTGGCCGCTGGTGCGAATGGGAGGGCAAGAGGTGATGTCCCTTGAAGATTACACCCGCCAGGAGACTGTATTGGGCGCGTATGGCGGGCAGATGGCTTCGTTTGAATGGGTGTTCAGTCCGCGGGGAGAGGATGGAAGACCGCAGCGCTTGTTCGATCGGCAGACAGGAGTGGTCGATCCGAAAGTAGCGAAGGCGTGGGAGAAATACGACATCAGTGAGATTCTTCGCAAGAATGCCCAGAGCCTGCGTCCGCTTCTGCAGAATAAAATTCATCTTACCGTTGGTACGGCGGACACGTTTCATCTGGATGCGCCTGCTCATTTGCTGGAAGAGACGCTGAAGGAGCTTGGCATCAAGGCTACGTTTACCTACCTGCTGGGGAAGACTCATTTTGATCTTTACCAGGATGGATTGGGAAAACAGATTGGGATGGAGATGGAGAAAACGGCGGAGGCGGGAGCCGGGACCAAGGCTACAGTCCACTAGCAAAGTAGCGCTAGGGCGCGGATAATTGTGGACGATCAGACGGCGGCCCTGCGCAGCTTAGTTGCAAGGCGAATATGGGATCGAGGGCTCTAGTCGGAATGCCTGCGAAGCTCGGCGCGATTAAGGAGTTGGCGGGCGTGATTGGGGATTTAGGCGTGAGAGTCGGTAGCCTATGATGCCACAACAGAAAGAGATTGACGTACCGCTGCTCAAGGCGGTGGCATCCCTAGGTGGCAAGGCCAAGGCGCAAGATGTCTACGACGAGGTCGGGAAATTCTTCCCTCAGCTTACAGATGCAGATCGCGCAGAGTCCCTGCCGAGCGGCGGAGCGCGATGGATAAATCGGATCCAGTGGGCTCGGCAGGCCCTAGTTGATCGGGGCGAGTTGACGAACGCGGGCCGAGGAATTTGGGCAATAACATCCAAGGGCACGGAACGTCTCGAGCGCGAAGCGACTTCCTCGGTGGAAACTCCCAGGGCGCAAGTCCTGGAAGGCCCGGCCTCGAAAATGTCGGCAGCCTCTGCCGAAGCGACAGGGACTACGTTGCCAATCAATCTGGAAGAGTCGGCGGAAGACTATGCCGCCGCTTTTGAGCGGAAGGTGCTCCAAGAGCTAATGGATCGCGAGCCAAGTGAGTTCGAGGCGTTTGCGAGCAGGCTCTTGGCAGCTTATGGATTCCAAAGGATGAAAGTCACAAACGTTCACACGGCGCCCGACGGTGGAATCGACGGGAATGGTGAACTCAAGGTCGGCCTTGCAACGATGCGGGCCGCCTTCCAATGCAAGAAATGGCGAGGCTCGGTGGGGCGGCCCGAAATCGACAAATTTCGTGGGGCGATCCAAGGACGATTCGAACATGGGTACTTCTTCACCACTTCGACCTTTTCAGATGAGGCGCGACAGGCTTCAATCAGGGACGGAGCGGTACCCATCTTTTTGTTCGACGGCCATGAGATTTTTCAAATTATGGTTGAAAAGGGCCTCGGCGTAGGCCATCGGCCGATAGAAATTTATGAGGACCGCTTAGCCAGCTTATTCGAGAAGGAATAGACTCTGTTCCTCCGTAACGTTCCGAGATTTTTTGCCGATGATAGAAAAATAGCCGGAATGGAAGAAATCAACTTTTCTGAGTTTAGGGTTAGATGCTCCGCGATCATCGAGCAGGTGCGAAAGACGCGCCAACCAATTCGAGTGATGCGCTTCGGCAAGCCGCTCGCTGAAATCGTACCGGTGTCGACGGCGAAGAACGAGTCGAGCGCGAAGAGGTTGCGGAAAAAATCACCGCGCGCGTCAAGATCTCACCTCGGGCGCTAAAGCGCGGTTACATTTCCAACGTCTTACCGTCGTGCCCTTCCCGATCCCATCCCGATCCTGTGTTTGCCCGCTGCCTGATGCCGTTCCCGATCCATCGGCTTCAGTTCAATACGCGACTACACCTTTTCGATCGTCACCTTCTTCACCACCACATCCTTGTTCGGCCGATCGTTGCGTCCGCGTGGGACTTCGGAGATCTTAACGACAATGTCTTGCCCCTCGACCACCTCGCCAAAGATGGTGTGCTTGCCAGTCAGCCACGTTGTGGGTGCGACGGTGATGAAGAATTGCGAGCCGTTGGTGTTGGGGCCGGCGTTGGCCATCGCTAGTTTCCCGGCCTTGTCGAGTTTGTGAGGCGAACCTCTGGTTTCGTCTTCGAACTGGTAGCCGGGGCCTCCCATGCCGGTGCCTTGCGGGTCGCCGCCCTGGATCATGAAGTCGGGGATCACGCGATGAAAGATCGTTCCATCATAGAGGCGGTCTTTGGATTTCTTGCGCGTCGAGGGATGCGTCCACTCCCGCTTGCCTTCGGCTAGGTCCACAAAGTTGGCTACGGTTTTTGGTGCGTCTTTTTCGAAGAGGCGGCAGACAATGGTTCCTTCGGAGGTATCAAAAATGGCGTAGGTTCCGGCTGAACGGCTCATAGATATTCTTCTCCTTGAATAAGCGGCTTCTGATTCTAACAAGCCCGCGCGTTTTTTCTGGGACTATCTTTCTGATTTTATTTGGCACTGCCCGGCTGAAGATATTGAGTGAAGAAAGCCTGAGTCTCAAGAGCAAGGCGTTTGCGCGCTTCCGGCGTCTGGAAAGTATGGGCGTCTTCGACTTGCACAAACTTTACCGGAACTCCCGCCTGCTTCAGTTTGTCGACAAGTTCCTGGGCCTGCGCCATCGAAACGCTCTCGTCGTGTGTTCCATGGACAACGAGAAAAGGCGCGGCCTTCTTGGAGACATGAAATGCGGGCGATGCGTCACGCCAGACTTGCCCGTTGTGAGCGAAGTCGCCGTCAAGAAACCAGGTCAGAAAAGCCTCATCATCGGAATCACGCTGGGTGGTGAAATCGGTTGGTCCGCTGACGTCGACTACAGCTTCTACGGTGCTGGAGTATTTGGCGAGGGCCGGATCGGAGTTATCGCGCGTAGCTTCGAGTCCCAGTAGAGCAGCCAACTGTGCGCCCGCAGAGTGGCCGAATGCGCCCACGCGTTCGGGATCGATGCCATACTTCGTTGCGTTGGCCCGAATCCAGCGGACGGCGCGCTGCACATCGTCCAATTGGGCAGGCCAGTGGTTTTCTTGTTCATGCGCCAAACGGTAATCGACGGTGAAAGCCACGAAATTACACCGGGCAAGAAACGTTGCCATGGCGTGCAAATTTTCTTTATCGCCGCTCATCCAGGTCCCACCATGGATCACGATGACCGCAGGGCGCAACTCGGAAGACCGATCGCTCGGTTGGTAGACGTCCAACAACAGCGGATGTTTGCCGACCGTGGCATAGGGGACATCCTGCTGAACTGAAACCGGCGATTTCTCTATGGAACTCGCCGGCGGCTGGGGCGGGGTGGTCTGCGTCGTTTGCGCACGAACAATCCCAGTTATCCCGAGCATTACAACGGTGAAGACAAGGGCATATTTACTCATGATGAAAACTATCCCCTGAGATGGCAACAGCATCGCGCTAGCGAAGGGCTCGTAAAGCTTAGTTAGGAGTCGATGGCGCAGTCGCCGTGCTCACTGGTTTCTTCGCCGGGGTTGCAGGCTTGGCACTGGCCACGGCTCCGTGGACAATCTTGATGTGAACAATCTTCACCGGACGAAAGGGGCGGTCGTTGCTTGGGTCGGTGGCCTTGCGCGCGATAACTTTTACGAGGGCCACGCTGGCCTCATCACACTGGCCGAAGAGCGTGTAGCTGCCGTTGAGGTGCGGCGTGGCCACCTCGGTGATAAAGAACTGCGAGCTATTCGTGTTGGGTCCGGCATTGGCGTAGGCCAGGCGGCCGGGTTTATCGAACAAGAGGTCGGGCGACACCTCGTTCTTGAACTTGTCAACGGGGTCGGGGCCCGATCCGGTGCCTGCGGGGTCGCCGCCTTGAATCATGAAGTTGGGGATCACGCGATGAAAAATGGTTCCATCGTAGAGCGGGACGCCATGCTTCACCGTCCCGTTCGGCGACTTCCAGTCTTTGGTTCCAGTGGCGAGGCCGATGAAATTCTCGACGCCGATGGGGGCTTTGTCGGGGAACAGCGTGCAGGTCAAGTTTCCAGCCGTGGTTTCAATAACCGCGGTAGGATTGCCTGTTGCGGCATGGTGAACGGCCGGTTTGGCTGCGGTGCTTGGTTTGCCGGCAGGTGCAGCTTGGGTGCTCGCTTGCGCCCAGACCGCGAGCGCAGACATGGAAAGAAAAATAGAAACTAAGAAGGCTTTACGCATAGTGCTCCTTACAAGGGCACATCGTGCCCTGTCAGTTTTATCCGCGAGAATTTATTGTACCGCTGAATTGTACGTTTTAGTGTACGACAGCGCTTGCGATCAATGGGACTGGGCCTGCATTTCGCGGCTAACGGTTTCGACCTGCCTGAACACGCGCAGAATATTGCCGCCGAGAATTTTCTTGATGTCATCGGCGCTATAGCCGCGATCGAGCAGCGCCTGCGTGATCTTCGGCAGGTCGGCGGCGGAATCGATGCCGACGGGGGTTGCTCCGGCAACGCCGTCGAAATCCGAACCCAGGCCCACGTGGTCTATGCCAGCAACCTTGGCGATGTGGTCAATGTGGTCGATCAGCGCCTTGAACGGCGGGCGGGGAATCTTGGCGGCCCACTCGCGCTCGATGCGATCCTCATCGATGAAGGTGAGCGTCTTGCCTTGCGCCTTCTGCTTCTCTTCATAGGCGTGGAGGGCTTCCGCAGCCTGCTTGCCGATGGCTTCGCTCGCTTTGCGATAGTTCTCGTCAACGAACCCGGAGTAGAAATTCACGTCAACCACGCCGCCATTCTTGGCTACGGCGAGCAACATGTCGTCGGTCATATTGCGAGGCGCGTTCGTGAGCGCGCGCGCCGACGAATGCGAGGCGATGACTGGCGCCTTCGTGGTTGCAATCACGTCCCAGAAAGTTTTGTCGGCCACGTGAGAGATGTCGACCATCATACCGAGACGGTTCATCTCCAGCACGACCTGCTTGCCGAAATCGGTGAGGCCGTTGTGATGCTGCACCTTGGGGTCGTCGATGTCGCCGGAGGAGTCGGCCCACTCGTTGGTGTTTGACCAGGAGAGCGTCATGTAGCGCACGCCGAGGCGGTAGTAGTCGCGCAGCAGGCGCATATCGTTTTCGATGGAGTGTCCGCCTTCGATGCCCATGAGCGCGGCGAGTTTGTGTTCTTTGTGGGCGCGCTCGATGTCGGTCACGGAAAAAGCCATCATCATGCGGTCGGGATGGCGCGCGGCCTGCTCATAGACGGAGTCGATCAAATCGAATGTGTGACGGGCGAAGTGGCCCTGATTGGTTTCGGGATCCACCCAGATGGAAAAAAACTCCGCGCCGAGATTGCCGCGTTTAGCTTTGTCGAGACTGATGTGGCCGACGTCGTTGGGATCGGTTGAGCCGAGGTCGTAGTTGTCGTCGAGAAAGCGCTGCGGGGTGTCGGCGTGGGTGTCGACGATGAGGGCGGAGTCGTGAATGGCGCGAGCCTTGGGGCTGATCGATAAGTCGGGAGGGTTCGTGTATTGCGCAGCGGCTACAGAAGCCGCAAGAAAGAGGCCTGAAAGCAAGAGGATTCTGAAGCGAGTCATAGAGTTTGCGCGTTTGCGACTGACGATTGTATAGGCCGGAGCAGTTCGAAGAAAGCACGAATCAAGACGTGGCGTGATTATCGGAAAGCGCGACTATTCGACGCGGCTGTTGGCCGTGACGGTGGCGGGCTCGGTGCGCTCCACCCGAACCACGTCCTGGGTTTCGCGCCAATCTGCATAGCGTCCCGAGACCATGATGTGGAAGACCCACTGGCGCCGCTCTTCTTCGGGCTCAACCAGCCCGAGAGACTTCATGTAGAAGAGATAGCGTTCCATCCAGTGAATCTGCTCCTGGGTCATGCCGCGGCGTTGCAGGTCAACCGTAAGGCCGGCGAGATGCGACGAAGCCGTTTCGCCTTCCGCCGGAGCCGCATTGCGATTGTGCCGCCGCAGTTTCTTCTGGACCTTCACCGTGCGCACCGCGGAATTCACCTGAATCTGTTCGTGAAAGCGGCGGTAGTAGGCGTGCGCGATATCCTGCACAAAATCGCGGGTCCACGGGCGGCAGTAGCGGCGCGAAGGGTCGAGGCGCGGATCAAAACGCAATGTTTCTCCTGCAATGATCGGCTGCAAGGCGCCACTCGCTTTCAGCGCTTCGAGTTCGTCATCGTCCTGGATGCGGGGCAACTCGAGGCGGTCGATTTCGGCGTTTTGTATTAAGAGAGATTCGTGAGACGGCCGGAACATCGGATTCCAGCGCGCCCAATGCAGACGGTGATGGCGAAGCGGCTTATGCGCTTTCGTGGTAGTGGCCGCAAAAAGCGGGTTACACAGGCACGTCAGCAGGGAAGCCAGAATCATCCGGCGGTGTAGTTTTCGTCTCAATGAGTTCCGTAGTCTTCGCTTCGGTTTAACCCGCGACCGTCCGGGTATTGTAAGCCATCGTGTCAAGCGGCCCAACCTCTGATTGCAGGCCGGCGGTTACCAGCGTGCTTTTCGGAGCCTCCTGGCTCTGGTTACCACTGGTTACTTTGCCGGCTCTGAAGCGAACTAATATGGTGATGGGAGCACGCGGAACGCCATCGCAGCGCGGGTTTCAGCGCCAGCGCATATGCTCGCGCTGCAACAGGATAGCTTTATTAGAGACAGAACAAGCTGGTCTTTTGCGGTGGGATTGACAAAAATCAGCGCCGGAAAAGGTCACCGATGGCTTGCTTCATGACCGCGCCGCCGACTTCGGAAATCGACTTGGTTAGCGGAATATCTTTCGGGCAGACCTCCACGCAGTTCTGCGCGTAGCCGCACTCCTGAATCCCGCCGTCGCCCATCAAGGCTGCCAGACGCTCGCGCTGCAGTTCCTTCCCCGTAGGATGCGCGTTGAACAAACGCACCTGCGCGATGGTGGCCGCGCCCACGAAGCCGGTGTCTTCGTTGAACTGCGGGCAAGCTTCCATGCAGCAGGTGCAGGAGATGCAGCGGGAAATGGGATACGCCTTCTCTTGTTCTTCCGGCGACACGCGCGGGCCGGAACCGAGGTCGTAGGTGCCGTCGATGGGAACCCAGGCCTTTACGATTTTCAGATTTTCGAAGATCACGCTGCGGTCGGTGGCGAGATCGCGCACGATGGGGAACTTCGAAAATGGCTCAAGCTTCACCGGTTGCTCGAGATTGTCGATCAGAGCGGAGCAGGCCATGCGGGCGCGTCCGTTGATGAGCATGGCGCAGGAGCCGCAGACTTCTTCGAGGCAATTCGAATCGTAGGTGATGGGCGTGGTCGCCTTGCCCTCGCGGGTCACGGGGTTGGCGGCGATCTCCATCAGGCAGGAGATCACGTTCATGTTCGGCTGCCAGGCGAGTTCGAACTCTTCCCAGTACGACTTGGACGTGGGAGTGGGTTGGCGCTTGATCTTTATGATGACGGATTTATGTTCAGCCATTAGCTCTTTCCCAAAACGAAAACTCTGGCGACAAAAATAACCGGAAAGGGCACGAGTTCCACTCGTGCCAGTTTAGACTTACTTCGCCGCGTCATACTTCCTCGGCCTAGGCGGAATCAGCGACGTATCCACCGGCTCGAACTCGAACTTCGGCTCGTCCGCATCGGGCGCGAAATATGCTTTTGTCGTCTTCAGGAAATTCTTGTCGTCGCGGTCGGGGAAATCCGGCTTGTAGTGCGCGCCGCGCGACTCGTCTCTCATGCGCGCGCCCTGCGCAATCACGCGCGCCAACTGCAGCATGTTGTAAAGCTGGCGGGTGAAGGCCACGCTAGTGTTCGCCCACTGGGTGCGGTCGCTCAGGTTCACCTTGCGGAAGCGTTCGAGCAACTCGACCAGCTTGGCATCGGTCTGCTGCAAGTTTTTGTTGTAGCGGATGACGGTGCAATCCTTCGTCATCAACTCGCCCAGCTCTTGCCACAACCGGAACGGATTCTCCGTGCCCTGGTTGTTCATCAGCAAGGCATTGCTCTCTTCCTGCTTCTTCTTCTCGGCATCGAAGCAGCCGTTGCCGTCGGTCAGCGCCTGCAGGCCGCGCGCATACTTCACTGCGTTCGGCCCGGAGACTTGTCCGCCATAAATGCAGGAGACGAGGGAGTTCGCGCCCAGACGGTTCGCGCCATGATACTGATACTCGCACTCGCCCGCGGCATAGATTCCGGGGATGTTCGTGGCCTGCTTGAAGTCGATCCACAGTCCGCCCATGGTGTAATGCATGCCGGGGAAAATCTTCATGGGCGTGTCGCGCGGGTCGTCGCCTACAAACTTCTCGTAGATTTCGAGAATGCCTTCCAGCTTGCGGTCGAGAATCTTACGGTCGATGTGCGTGAGGTCGAGGTAAACCATCGGCTTGCCGTCGATGCCGAGGTTGTGCTCGTACACAACCTTGAAAATCGCGCGAGTAGCCACATCGCGCGGAACCAGGTTTCCGTACTTGGGATACCACTCTTCAAGGAAATACCAGCGCTCACTCGCTGGGATCGATTTCGGGTCGCGGTTGTCGCCTGGCTTCTTTGGAACCCAAACACGTCCACCCTCGCCACGAGCCGATTCCGACATCAGACGCAACTTGTCATTCCCCGGAATGGAGGTGGGATGCACCTGAATGAATTCGCCGTTCGCGTAGTAGCATCCCTGCTGATAAAGCGCCGACTGCGCCGAGCCTGTACATACAACCGAATTGGTCGACTTGCCGAAGATGGCGCCGATGCCGCCGGTGCAGATGATGATGGCGTCGGCAGGGAAGGTTTGGACGGCCATACTTCGCAAATCCATGGCGCAAATGCCGCGGCAGACGCGGTTTCCGTCGAGCACGGCGGAGAGAAACTCCCAGTGCTCGTACTTCTTCACCTTGCCTTCGGATTCGTAGCGGCGTACCTGCTCATCGAGCGCGTAGAGAAGTTGCTGGCCGGTAGTAGCTCCGGCGAAGGCGGTGCGGTTAAATAAAGTTCCGCCGAAGCGGCGGAAGTCGAGCAGGCCTTCAGGCGTGCGGTTGAAGGGAACGCCCATGCGATCGAGCAGATCGATGATGCCGGGCGCGGCCTCGCACATATCCTTGACCGGAGGCTGGTTCGCGAGGAAATCGCCGCCGTAGACGGTGTCATCGAAGTGGATCCAGGTTGAGTCGCCTTCGCCCTTCAGGTTCTTGGCCGCGTTGATGCCGCCCTGCGCGCACACCGAGTGCGAACGCTTCACGGGAACAATGGAAAAGAGATCGACGTTACCGCCCATCTCGGCAATCTTGATGACGGCGGCAAGTCCGGCGAGTCCGCCGCCGATGACGATAATTTTGGGAGCTGCCATTTCACTCCACCGGCTTTCCGTAAGATGCCGTTTCTGTTTTCGTCGCGTGGCTCGTGTCCGTGATTGTTCCCCCTGGGGTTGGAGCATCCGGGAAGCGCTCGCTGAATGTGTACAAGCTGACCAGACCCACAACGCTCAAGAGCAGGAAAAACGCGAGGCACACCTTGAGAAATCGTTGCTGCGCTTTGTCGCCGGTGACAATTCCCCACTTCGCCGCAAACAGCCAAATGCCGTAAGCGAAATGCCACGAGGCGGCAATCAGTCCGATCACGTAGAACGCGAGCAGCAGCGGGTTATGGACCTCCGCCGCAACCTTGCCAAAAGAAAATTCCGGATGATCGTGCAGGTCAACGCCGGTAAACCGCATGGTGTAGGTATGCCACACGATGTAAACGAAGGCGATGCCGCCAGTCCAGCGCTGCGCGGTGTACATCCAGTTGCCGGTCCAGGGATACTCCGTCACATTTCCCTCGCCGCGGTACCAGATGTAGAAACCGTAGAGCGCATGGAAGGCGATGGGCAGCCAGATCCCGAAGAGTTCGAGAAAGAAGACCAGGGGAAGATTGGCCAGAAAGCTGACCTGGCGCGCGTAGGCTGGAGGTCCACTGATCGCAGTGGAGTTTGAAATCAGAATATGTTCGAAGAGAAAAGCGCCCACCGGAACGATGCCCGAGAGCGAATGCAGCCGGCGCAGTACGAACGACGTGCCCTGGCCAGCGCGAAGGGGCGCGACTCCATGGGTTACAGACGTGTGGACAACGGGAGCAGTAGAACTGGCTGCAGACGCCACGTATCGCTCCTTATGAGTTGGGAGACAACAAAGAAAACATTATCGGCGCACGCGAGAAGCGAAGTCAAGGTAACACATCACGCGCACTGGTGATGCAGGCTATTGCGCGCCGCGTTGAACCCTCCCTTAATTACTTTCCCATTTGATCGCACCACGCCAGAAGCTGACGGAATGCCGCGCCTCGGTGGCTATACTCAGACTTCTCTTCTGCGGTCAGCTCCGCGAATGTTTTCCGGATCTGCGGAAAATAGAACAGCGGATCATAGCCGAAGCCGTTGGCGCCCCGCGGAGCTTCCAGAATGATTCCCTCGGCTGTGCCGCGAAAGGTAGCGAGCGTCTTGCCGTCGCGCGCGGCGGCCAGCACGCAGACAAATCTTCCGGTACGCTGGTCCGGGGGAACGTCCTGCAGTTCGCGCAGCACACGCGCGTTGTTGGCCTCGTCGTCGGTGTTCGCCTCAGCTTGATGCGGCTCCTTATTGTGCAGATCGGGGGCGGCATAGCGGGCTGAGTGCACGCCGGGGGCGCCTTTTAGAGCGTCAATCTCCAAACCAGAGTCGTCGGCGACTACGATTTCTCCTGGAACATATTGGCTGTACTCTTCGGCCTTTTTCCGGGCGTTGGCGTCGAAGGTCAGGCCATCCTCGACCACGGTGGGCAGGGAAGAGAAGTCAGGGACACCGGTGACTTCGACTCCAGGCTGCCGAGCCGCACCGGCGAAGTCGCGCAGCTTGCCCGGATTGGAAGTCGCGATGAGGATTCTTCGCATCATTTCATTTCGGGCGGCTGGGGATCCAGGTCAGCTCAACTTCATACTGCGAAGAGACAAACATCAAAATCAGGGCGAGCAACGAAATCCATCCACCCAATCTGCGGTCCCACGTTCGAACAAAAGTGAGCTGCACGCGATTCGCGCCCGCTTCCACCGGAACCAGCATCTGCCCTGTGCCTTCCCGCGTCCCCGCCTGCACGACGTGCCCGTTCACTTCCACGCGCCACGCCGGGTAGTTGAACAGATGCAAAGCAAGATTATCCGGCGCTGACATCTCGGCGGTGAAGAGCTTGCGTTCGGCGGTCCAAGCAGAGACGCGGATCGCAGCGTGCGCGGGTCCCTCGACCGTGACACGGCGGGCGTCTTTATCGACTGATGAGGGATCCGTCCCTACGGGCCTGTATTCGTCAGTGCCTTCATAGCCCTTGCCGGTTGCCATGTTGCCCTGCATCTCACGCAGGTCGGCTGCCTTGTCCCACCAGGGGGGCTGAAAGTGCCGCCAAACGAAGGCAAGCACGCATAGCATAGCAAGATAGATTGCCACACGCACCGTCCACCGGCGCACACCCAGCACAGTCAGCAAGGTGAACGGAATGCCAAGGCAAAGCAGCCATCTCCACGGATACTGCATGAAGCGCATCTCGGGAAGAATATTCCACAGTGGACTGCTGATCGAAAGCATGAGCGCTGCGCACACCGCCGCCCACACCACCAGCAGATACCACAGCTGGCGATTGCGGCTGCCCCAGCTTCGTGCGGCCCAGGCCGCCGTGAAGGTCAGCAGAATCTCGGCCACCGCAATCCAGGAGATGACGCGGTTGAAGGCATCGTGATCCGCATCGGGCGTGTGAATGAAAAGAAAATTGTCCAGGGGATGCGAGCCGGCAGAAATAGCCTCCGCAATCGTGACCCACCTCTGCTCGTAGATGGCAGGTAACAAATAAAAAGCGGCCAGGGCAGCGCCCAGAAGCACGGCCGCAGTTCCGACCAGCAGAATTCGCGGCGAGCGCCTCTGCCAGGCGATCACGATGATTAGCAACGCCAGCGAGTAATGGATCATCACCGCTGCGGGTGCGTTGATCAGCCAGGAGCAACCCAGCAGCAGCGCCAGAAACATAGTCACACGCCGGCCCTTTTCTCCTGCCCGCAACAGCAACAACAGAAGCAACGGCAACAGGGAACTGGCCAGCATTTCGGCGAACGCGCTGCGCCAATAGATGATAACGAGGTGATAAGGATTGACAGCGTACAAGACGGCAGCGAACGTTGCCTCGCGCCGGTCAAGCGACTGTCGCGCCAGCAGAAACATAGACACGCCTGCGGCCACCAGCGCGAGCCAAATGTAGATGCCGGGGACGAGAGTCCAGGGAAAGATGGCGCTGAGCGCCGCCCCTAAGGTCCAGGAGACCGGAGGATAGAAGATGAAACGCGGCTCGCCATAGCCGAAGTGCGCCAGAGCGGCCCAGCGCGGATAAACGACACCCAGTTTCCATTGCGAGAGAACCTCCAGCCACGAGTACAGATGAAATTCGACGTCGTGACCAGAAGGCGTGCCGCGGAAAAAGAAAGGAATTTCAACCGCGAACGCCGCTGTGGCGATCGAGATCAACGGTGTCCAGACCAGGCTGCTGCGCGGGCCTCCTGGCGCAGGTGCACCCTCAGGCTGACCGGATTTTGCGATTTCTGCCAGCTTTGCCCCCACCAGCTCTCCTTGAAGACGCTTTATTAGTGGTTCCCATGTTCGCACAAGGAAGAAGACGGTGCACTGCGTAGCTCACTTCTATTTCATCGAGATTTAACATTGCTGAAACGCTCATGCAACAGGGATGAGCTACCGTACTCTCATTGGGGTGGAACAGACCACGGAGAGCTGAAGAACTCAGGCCAGAGACGGGGCACGGGTTCTTCGCCCTCCGGACACAGTCCGCCGCCGGCCTCTCGCACACTCCGCTACTCTCGCTGCCTGTTTCCTGCCCACGCGCTAGTCCAAAAAATCCGCCAGCCAACTGCCGCGAGAGGCTTTTGTGTGTGAGTGAAGCTGCGAGGGTGATGAAAAAACGCGAGAATGAAGCCAGCGCGATTAGGTCGCGACGCGTTCGCCCGAACGCTGGCGGCGAAGTTCCGCGAAGAAATCCTCTTCCTGCAGCGTCGGGCCTTGCCGCAGCAGTTCGAGCAACGGATCTTCCATTTCTTCCGGAGTTCCGTCTTCTGCAGTCGGCATTTCGATATCTCCGGGCTCAAATTGGCTCATATCCGCAGTCAAGGCGCGGGGAGAAACGCTTAACTCGAGCATGGATTCAGGGCAACTGCGCAGCAGGCTGATCAGATTGCCAACATCGGCGCGCTGCTCCGGCGTGCGGGAAGGGAATTCGACTCCCATGCCGTGACCCGGATGCGCCACCCGCACCATGCCGTCGGTATGGACGGCCATCGGTTCAGCTTTCAGGCAGAGATCGACCAATGCGTGCTCAGGAAACGGCGACTCCGTTTCCACGTAGCAGCCGCCCAGGCTCAGATCGGTGAGTTTGCAGTGGGGAACGGTTTCTTCGGGTCCAGCAGTGGTCCCTGCCGCAGCCTGCAGCCAGGTTTGGAGTTGAGCCTTGATGGCCGGATCCAAATCGAGAAAGCGAACTCCCGTTTGACCGTTTGAGTTTGCCCACGCCACCTCTCCATGGGCGTGGACTTCAAGGCTCCCATCGGGCAACTGAAAGCGGAAATTCAGCAGTGCTCCCGCCACCTGAGGTTCGGCCGTTAGAACGTCCATGCCAGTTTCGCTGAGGTCAAGGAGAATTCCCTCGGCTTGACGAGTGTCAGGGAACGTAAGATCCACGGGAGCCTGCACCGGCACACGGTAAGCGCGGCGTCGCTCGCGATTTAACAGTGCCGCCACAGCGCGTAAGCCCGCCGTGGCTTTGTCGTCGGAAAGCGGCTTGTACAGCACGAAATGCGCGCCGCCGCTGAGAATCTCGCGCACCTTGGCTGGTTCGGCAACCAAAGCGACCGTGACGGGTGGGTTTGACGAATTCAGTGTGCGGGCTTCTTCCAGCAGTTCGGCCGCGAACTCCGGCTCTTCGAAATCGACAATGAGCGCGTCGAATCGCTGTTGCTGAAGGCGCTCGACGGCTGTGGCGAATACATCGAAACGCTCCACCGCGATCCCACAGGCCGGCAGAACCCGGCCCAGGACCTCGGCAGCGCAATCGTCAGCGGAAACCACCAATGCCAGAAAGGTCATAACTAGACTTCTCGCCGAACCCCGGCCAGCTTAGGGCCAGCGCGGCGCCGTTGGCCTGACTCCCTTGGGTGCTGTTGCGCCCGAAGCCGCCGCACCTGCCTTGGCCGCCATACCGTCAGGGGCCTCATCGACTTCCGTCAACACAGCATTGTCTTCGTCATCGTTTTCGGCGAGCAAGGGAGCCACTTCACGCAGCTTCTCTGCCGCCTGCTGGAGCATCTCGATTTGCTTGCCCAGCTGGGCGTACCTGGTCTGCTTCTGCCGCAACACTTCATGGATATCCTTCATACGACCCCCTGTCGTGAATGTAAGGAGGAGCAGTAGTGGTGGTCAATGGTAATCCCGGAGTGACAGTTACCTGGGTAATCGTGAGATGAAGAGATCAATCTGACCACGGCGGAAAAGACACGACAAAAAAAGGCCCCGCGTGCGGCGGGGCCTTTGAGAAGCGGACGGAGTGTGGAAGCTAGGCTTTCATTTTTTTGCGGACGATTCCGGCCAGACCAACCAATCCCGTTCCTAGCAGTCCAAGAGTGCCGGGCTCGGGAACTGTCGTGATGATCGTGTCGCCGCTGCCCAGGCCGATCGACCCGGTGAATCCGTTCTTGCCAGCGTTAAAGGTAATCTGCGTGGTCGCGCCGCTCACCGAGGCGCCGTTGTACCAGGTGCCGGAGATAGCACCCGTCAGCGTGTAGTAGATCGCACCGTTCGGGCCGGATGTAACTTCGGTCCAAGTTACGGGACCGCTGAACGAACCACTGAAGATCACGCCGGTCGGAATGCCGCCCGTGCCGTTGCCTGTGATCACGAAACTGCCACCCGCGGCGAATGTCCCGCCGGTTGTCAGGCTTCCCGATGTCAGCGCGCCGGTCGTGAATGTCAAGGTACCCAAGTCGCCTTGGATAAGGCCTCCCCCGCCGAGGCCGGTGACTGATGTGAGTTCTGAGCCAGTCAGGGTTAGGCCCTCCGAAGAGCCGGCAAGCGTCCCAGAGTTATTGCCAAAGTCCACATCCCCCGCAAATGCCGCCAGCGGTAAAGCCAAAGCCAGCAATGCCATCAAAACTATCCGCTTCATCGTTATCCCTCCTAAAGCAGTAACAGTATTGGTGGGTGAATTCGATTGAGGCTTGGACCCCAACTCAACCCACACAAACCGAGTGCAAACGAAACTGCACCTGGAATGCCAAATCAGGAAAAATAGTAAGCGCATGATTCTACTACCACTTACTCGATATATTGAAGAAGAGGAACAGGCTGAAGCTGCAAATCTCTGCACATTATTAACAGGATGCTTGCGTCGCAGTCCCGGTGGCGGCCTTAAGAACCGAAACCCCGCGCGCAGCGGGGCTTCGGCAAAGATGAATACGGTGTGAATTAGGCTCGAAGTTTCCGGCGAATGGCTCCACCCAAACCTACCAGCCCGGTTCCGAGGAGTCCAAGCGTGCCCGGCTCCGGAACGGTACTGATGACCGTGTTGCCGCTGCCTAGTCCGATCGACCCTGTGAATCCGTTCTTGCCAGCGTTAAAGGTAATCTGCGTGGTCGCCCCATTCACCATGGTACCGTTGTACCAGGTCCCGGAGATGGCGCCGCTCAACGTGTAGTAGATCGCGCCGTTCGGCCCCGAACTTATCTCTGTCCAGGTAACCGGACCGCTGAATGATCCGCTGAAGATCACGCCGGTGGGAATGCCGCCAGTGCCATTGCCCGTGATCACAAAACTGCCTCCCGCGGCGAATGTTCCACCCGTGGTGAGGCTCCCTGAAGTCAACGCGCCAGTCGTAAAGCTTACGCTCCCTAATCCGCCCATGATCAGGCCGCCGCCGCCAAGGCCGCTCACTGACGTGAGTTCAGACCCGGTCAGGGTAAGGCCCTCAGACGATCCTGTGAGAGTGCCGGAGTTATTGCCGAAATCCACATTGCCCGCGAAAGCCGCCAAGGGCAAAGCCAGAGCCAGTGCAGCCATCAAAACGATACGCTTCATGTTTTTACTTCCTCCCAGAACTGCTTGAAAATCCAGTTTTTGAACTCTTGGGAGACTTGCAGGCTCCCTGTGCCGGTGGCGCCACTTTCCGCGCTCACGCTTGCAGTAAGAGCACCCTGCGGGCCAAACAATGAAAACTTGTAACCCATTGAATTGCATGGGGGTTCTGTAGCATCTTGAACGAGAGCATTAACCTGAAACCGCAAAGCGATGCACACTAGTGCGGCCCTTTTGCGTTGACTTGCGGTCGCGTCACTTTCAACCTATGTTGCTCCCCCGGAGATCCCTTAGCCAAGTCGTGCCATCGCATGGCACCGAAGTGGAATTCACAACAAACGGGGTTGCCAGTAGGCTAGTCCTCGAGCAGTTCTGGGGGAGGGCTGTTCGGGGCGTCCTGAGACTCGAAAGAGTTCCCGGGCGCTTCTTTTTTTGTGGGTATTCTGCCCTTCAGGGTCCGCCTTCTACCTTCATCGCGCGCCGCGCAACTTCGCAACGTTGTCCGGATGAACTTTGCTTTGGGTTGGTCAGCGCACCGAAGTCAACGCAATCAACTCCCTCAGACGATGGGACAGATTCCTCGCCAAAGACCGGTAAAATCGTGAGGCGAGATGCGGGAACAACTCAAACAGCGTATCCAGGGTCGGGCGGTCCAGGTGATAGGCTTCAACTTCTTCCTCGGCAACCACCGTGGTGCTGGCGGGCGCCTCTTCCAGGAATGACATTTCGCCGCAGATCTCGCCGGGTTTGATCGTCGGAACCACGGGTCGCGGGGGGATTTGCACCCGGGCCATCCCTTTAAGCAAGAGATAAACGCCGTTCGTCTTCTCGCCCTTTTGAACCAGGAGTTCGCCCTTCTTGAAACGGACACGGCTTGCCTTGTCTTTGATCAGGGCCCAGTCATTAGCTGTGAGATATACCAACCCGTACTTGGACGTCGACAGTACAGACACTTCCCCTTCGATGACCTTTGCCATGGCTCGACCCGATTTCCGGAAGACACTCCGGTCAATGACGAAAACAACAGGGCAACCCAAGCCTAGCAGAAAATGCAGTGAACGCAACCGCGGGCGAAACGGGGCAGACGCCGATCGATATGTCACGGCTCTTCCAGGAAAGACAACTGCAAGCAGCAGGATGGTGCGCCCTGAGAGATTCGAACTCCCGACCTTCTGGTTCGTAGCCAGACGCTCTATCCAGCTGAGCTAAGGGCGCAGGTTTTCTTGGCGAGAACTTCCTCAAGAATTATAGCGGAAGTTGCCTCTGGCTGGGAACGCTGACGTCATGCTCGCCGAGGACATGATTGCCGCCGCAAGAGTCGAACACCGCTCACATCGCTCACATCGCGCCATTCTATAAGGTCTTCGCCTTATCACGCATGAACCCACACGAAAAATTCAGGACCTTATATTCCTTTCCACAACCATTCGGCCCTGTCGTTGCTTGTTTCCCACCCCCGAAGTAAATCTTTCTCGCTCAGAGCAAATCCTACAAACGCCGCGGGAAGCCAAGCCTGTACTTTGAGCAGGTTACAGACGGCACGCCAGATGCTTATGTAAAGGCCAGACGAAGTGGCGCGCAACGGGGCGTTCCAAGAAGAACTTCGGCCAGAGGTTTTCTTGGGCGCCCCTTGCATTTTGTGCGAGCGCACAAAGCGCCAACGGTCCTTTATTTCTTTTACTCTCGCTGTCATTCCCTCGCGATCATTCCGAACCAAATATCCGATGAGGAACCTGCTGTTTTCTGGCAGTGCCACGACTCCTTACGCCAGCGCCAACCTCTCCCGCACATCCACTCCAGCCTGACGCAAGAGCCGAGCCACAGCGTCAGCCTTGAGGCGGGAAGCATCGAACTCCACGCGCACCGTCCGCTCGCTCTCGCTAAACTGAACCCGCCGGATTCCGTAGACTTCGCGCATGCTGTCGATGGCTCGCAATTCGTTCTCGCCAGGCGCGGCGCCGTACCGAAAAACGACTTCTAGGTAAGTCATGGGATAATCCTCTGTCCTGAGAGTGCAAACGTCCAGGCTGTCTGTGGACTGAATCCAATATAAAGCATAGTCCATCGAAGCATGCAGCGGATCTAGCCTCACCGGGCTGAACTCGAAGCTAATGTCAACGAAACCTTCAAACCCACCACCCGCGCTAGAGCGCGATCCGGTCTGCGGAATGAACTTAAATCCCACGACCGCTAAACATCTCTACGAACACGGCGGAAAGGCCTACTACTTCTGCTGCCCGGGATGCATGGAAAAGTTCAAAGCAGGCCCGGCAAAATATCTGAGCCCGCCGCCCCCCGTGCGCCCCGCAGCCTTAGTGACGTTGGGCGGGGCAAAGCCGCCCATCGCCTCGAGTCATCCACCACAAAGCCAGCCGCACACTCACGACTCACCGCACGCAGCAACGAAACCAGTCGCTTACGTCTGCCCGATGTGCCCCGAGGTTCGCGAGAGTAAGCCGGGGGCGTGCCCCTCGTGCGGCATGGCCCTCGAGCCCGACGTGCCTGTGACCACAACCCGCACCGAGTACACCTGTCCCATGCATCCCGAAATTGTGCGGCCGGGGCCGGGCTCATGCCCCATCTGCGGCATGGCGCTCGAGCCCCGCAGAGTCTCCGCTACGTCAGAAGAAAATCCCGATCTGCGTGATATGACCCGCCGCTTCTGGATCAGCCTCGCCCTCACCGCTCCACTGCTCGCAATCGCCATGGGCAGCATGTTCTGGCCGCACGCTTTCATGGGATGGAGCTCGATTCTCCCCTGGCTGGAGTTCGCGCTCGCCACGCCTGTAGTCCTCTGGGGCGGCTGGCCGTTTTTCCAGCGCTTCTGGACTTCGCTCGTCAACCGCAGCCCAAACATGTTCACGCTGATCGGCATGGGCACCGGAGTCGCCTATGCCTTCAGCGTGGTAGCCACAATTGCGCCGCAGATATTTCCTGAATCGATGCGCAGCATGGGAGGCTATCCCGACGTTTACTTCGAATCGGCGGCCGCGATCACGACTCTAGTCTTGCTAGGCCAGGTCATGGAATTGCGCGCCCGTAGCCGCACCAGCGCTGCCATTCGCGCGCTGCTCGATCTGAGCCCCAGAGCCGCGCATTTACTTAACTCCGACGGGAGCGAGAAGGATATCCCGCTCGAGCAGGTGACTCCAGGCGACCGTCTGCGCGTTCGCCCCGGCGAGAAGATCCCGGTCGACGGCATCGTGCTCGAAGGCCACAGCACGATTGACGAGTCCATGATTACCGGGGAATCCACGCCGGTAGAGAAATCTCCCGACGGCAACGTCATCGGAGCCACCATCAACGGCACCGGTTCGTTCGTGATGCGCGCCGAGCGCGTAGGCAGCGAGACCTTGCTGGCGCGAATCGTGCAACTCGTCGGCCAGGCCCAGCGCAGCCGCGCTCCCATCCAGCGGCTCGCCGACCGCGTGGCCAACTGGTTCGTCCCCGCAGTCGTTGCCGTCGCGGCGCTCACGTTTGTCGCCTGGTTGTTCCTGGGGCCGCAGCCCCGCCTCGCGCATGCGCTGGTAAACGCGGTCGCTGTGCTCATCATCGCGTGCCCGTGCGCGCTGGGACTCGCAACACCCATGGCGATCATGGTCGGCGTAGGCCGCGGCGCCCGCGCCGGCGTGCTCATCAAGAATGCCGAAGCGCTCGAAATTCTGGAAAAAGTGGACACCGTGGTCGTCGACAAGACTGGAACCCTGACCGAAGGGAAGCCGCAACTCGCAGGCTATTCTCAGGAGTTTGAAGACGACCCCGAACTGCTGCGCCTCGCCGCCAGTCTGGAACATGCCAGCGAGCATCCCCTGGGTTCTGTGGTAGTCGATGCGGCCATGAAGCGGGGACTGCATCTTTCGCAGCCGGGAGAATTTCACTCAGTCACTGGCAAAGGCGTTGAGGGCGTCGTCAACGGAAGAAAAGTCGCAGTCGGCAATCACGCTCTCATGGCTGAGATCGGCGCCCTTAAACCGGGCGCAGGCGTCATATACGGTGGGGTGCCGGGGAGTACGCCCATTTTTGTGGCTATCGACGGCAAGTATGTCGGAAACCTTTCCGTTGCCGATCGACTAAAGCCTTCCACCCCTGATGCTCTCCGCGATCTCAAAGCTCAAGGCATCAAAATCGTGATGCTCACTGGCGACAATCGCATCGTCGCGGCATCGCTTGCCAAGACACTCGGCATCGAAGAGTTCGAAGCCGAAGTCTTGCCGGAACAAAAGTTGGAAATCATCCGGAAGCTGCAAGGGCAGGGAAGAGTGGTCGCGATGGCGGGCGACGGCATCAACGACGCCCCAGCTCTGGCGCAGGCCGACGTCGGCATAGCCATGGGCACAGGCACGGATGTGGCCATAGAAAGCGGCGGCATCACGCTGCTGAAGGGTGACCTCACCGGCATCCTGCGCGCCCGCAGGCTAAGCCAGGCCACCATGCGCAACATCCGGCAGAATCTATTCTTCGCTTTCGTCTACAACGCCATCGGCGTGCCCATCGCAGCCGGAGCACTCTACCCATTCTTCGGCCTGCTGCTCAGCCCCATCTTCGCCGCCGCAGCTATGAGCTTCAGCTCGGTCTCGGTAATCACCAACGCCCTGCGCCTGCGGAAAGTAAAACTATAGGGCTTGGCTTGTTGAAGGAATTGTGATTGTTGATTGCTGATTGCTAATTGAAGAGCGCAAGGGTTTCAATCAACAATCAGCAATCATCAATCAACAATTTCTTTTTACAGCTTGCTCAGAAAATCAACAATTTCCGGCTCCGTCCAGTCCACCGCTCCAATCATCTTGCGCCGCATCACGCCGTTGCGGTCAATGATGTAGGTTTCAGGAAATTTGAATGTCCCGTAAAGGCCGGCAGTTTTCTGATCCGGATCGCGCACCGTAAGCAGATCTACATTGTGATCTTTCAGGAACCGCCGGTAGTTGCTCTCGTCGACGTCAACGCTGACGGCCAGCACGGTCACGCCCCTCGCCTTCATGCGCGCCTGCATGCGCACCAAAGACGGCATCTCTTCAATGCAGGGCGGACACCAGGTCGCCCAAAAATTCAGCACCACTACCTGCCCCTTAAACTGGCTCAGGGTGACGCTGCGATCGGAGTCGCGGATCGTAAAGTCTGGCGCGGCCTTGCCGACCCGCGGCGGCCGCGTCCCGCCGTAGCAGCCGGAGAGAAGCAGAACAAAAAAGAGGACCGGCGCAGTCGCGCCAGCAAAACCAAGCATGCGTCGCACCCAGCTATAATAATGGATTCGACCCTGACGAAGCGAAGTGACGAAGCAAACAACCGCCCTCCCATGCACTTCCGTTTTCTCACGTCCACTCCGCTAAACGTTGCTGGCGGCAGCGGGACGTTCGCCGGCATCAGCACACTAGCAAAGTTCCTGAAAATGTCCGGCGAAACGGTCAACCTGGTAACGCCAACCTTACACTTTCCCGTCTACACCGTGGAGCGCCTGCTCTTCAACGAAATACTTCGCTTTAGCCGTCAGAAGTTTGGCGCGGCCACCGTAGCGCCGCCGTCCCGGCGGCTGTCGGGCGGGCGTCACGCCCGCCCCGCCGAAAGCGAGTACGCCCTATTAAAACACCACCCAATTACCGTAGGTTTCGACATGGACGGCTACGCTCTTTCCGGAAAAAGCCGGGGACTGCACGTGGCGGCCATCAAAGGCGTGATCGCCGACGAAATGCGCTTTGAAGCCGGCCTGACGAAGGCCACAATGCGCCTGCAGGCCGCCTGTGAGAAGCGCCACGTGCAGCGCGCCGACCTGGTGCTCGCAACCAGTCACTACTCCGCCCAACGAATTCAAGAGTTCTACGCAATCTCAACGCAACCGCGCATTGTTCCCGAACTCATAGATTTGTCTTCCTGGCGTGAATTGCTCCAACTTAATCCTGCTCAGCCCGAAGAGAACAAGTTTGTGGTGCTCTCGGTCTGCCGTTTCTATCCGCGGAAACGGCTGCACATCCTGCTGGGCGCTGCCGATCGCCTTCGCTCAAAAATACCTGGACTCGAGATTCGCATCGTAGGCGACGGTCCGGAAGCTCCTAGTCTCAAGTCTCTGTGGCGCACGAGGAACTTGCAGGGAATCGTGACCTGGCTCGGCAACGTCTCCCAGGCCGAACTCGCGCGGGAATACAATCGCTGCGACACTTTTTGTCTGCCCAGCGTGCAAGAGGGATTCGGTATCGTCTTCCTGGAAGCCATGGCCTGCGGCAAGCCGATCGTGGCCGCCCGCGCGGGTGCGTCACCAGAAGTAGTGCAGCACGGCATTCTCGTGGAACCAGACAACGAAGAATCACTCGCGGAAGGAATCCAGCGCTTATACGAGAATCCCGCGTTGCGCGCTTCATTCGCCGAGGACGGGAGCCGGTTCGTCAATCGGTTCGACGCCCCAATCGTTACAGAAGCGTTCCTCCGTGAAGTAGAGCATGGAGTCGGCATGCAAACAGCAGCTCGCACCACTTGAACGTGATCTAAGATTTGCGCATCCAGATTTATGCACCCAGATTTACGCAATCAGGAATCGCAAGTATTCTGAAGGAGAGGTTTACTGGCAACTGGCAACTGGCCGCTGGCAACTGTCCTATGGTGTACCTAACACGCAAAGCCGAATTCTCCGCATCGCACGTCTACCACAACCCGGACTTTACTCCGGAGGAGAACCGCCGCATCTTCGGCAAATGCAATAACCCAAACGGTCACGGCCACAATTACATGCTCGAAGTCACGGTAAAGGGCGAAGTCGATCCGCGCTCCGGTTTCGTCGTCGATCTCAAACAACTCAAGAAAGTCATGCATCGCGAAGTGCTGGACGCCATGGACCACCGCTTCCTCAACAAGGAGGTCCCGGAATTTCTCCACCAGATCCCAACCACGGAAAACATAGCGATAGCGATCTGGCAGCGCCTGGCCACAAAACTCGAACGCGCAAAGCTACATCGCGTGCGAGTCTATGAGACCCCAGACCTGTTCGTAGATTTCTACGGAGAGGAATGAGGTTAAGCTAAGAGCTAGGAGCTAAGAGCTAGAAGCTGAATCATGAAAGCCCACCTCTCACGCCGCTACCTGTTCTCAGCTTCGCACCGCCTGCACAGCGAAGAGATGTCCGATACAGAAAACCGGCAGACCTACGGCAAATGCAACAACCCCTACGGACATGGCCACAACTACATCCTCGAGGTAACGGTCAGCGGCCAGGTCGACCAGAAAACCGGAATGGTCTGCAACCTGACCGATCTGGATGGCTTTATCGAAAGGGAAGTGCTGGCCCGGTTCGACCATGAGAATCTGAATACGCTGCCAGAATTCGCCCAGGAAGTGCCCACCACCGAAAATCTCTGCATCCAGATTTACGAAATACTGCACCGTGGCTTCCACCAAGCGCATCTGGAAAGAGTACGGTTAGAAGAAACCATGATGAACTCATTTGAGTACGCGGGTTAATTGGTTTTCAATTACGGAATTACCAAATTCCAAAATTACTAAATCGACCCAACCATGAAAGTCTCAACGGAACACTCCTCCACTCTCACCAGCGCCAGCTTCGAAGACCTGGTCCAGGAAATGATCGTCCGCCTGGGCGAAGACCCAAACCGCGAAGGTCTACAGCAAACTCCGCAGCGAGTTCGCAAGTCGCTGCAATTCCTGACCCGCGGCTATACCGAAGACGCCGAGGCCCTGCTCAAGGGCGCTCTTTTCACCGTTTCCTACGACGAAATGGTGATCGTCAAAGACATAGAAATGTTCAGCCTCTGCGAGCACCACCTGCTGCCCTTCTTCGGCAAGGTCCACGTAGCCTACATCCCCAACGGCAAGGTCATCGGCCTAAGCAAGGTTCCGCGCCTCGTCGAACTCTTCTCGCGCCGCCTTCAGATTCAGGAGCGCCTAACCACGCAGATCGCAGAAACCATCCAGCAAGTAATCGAACCGCAAGGCGTAGGCGTAGTCATCGAGGCCCGCCACCTGTGCATGATGATGCGCGGAGTCGAGAAGCAGCACTCCGCCGCCGTAACATCCTCAATGCTCGGTTCCTTCCGCAGCGAAGAAGAAACCCGCTCGGAGTTCCTGTCCCTAATCCGCCAGCGCGCCAACGGCGTTTAGTCGGACTCCAATATGAATTTGGGGTGCCCCACTTCTCGCGCCTTTTGCGAGAAGTGGGATAGTGTGAAGCGGACACCGCGGTTCTTGATCTTGTTCCCGATCTTAATGTTGCCTTTGCTTTCGATTCTGTAATATCAATTCGTGCCGCAAGCAACCCCCACGCAACGACTCCGCAACCAAGTAGCCTTGGTCACCGGCGCCACCCGCGGTATAGGCCTGGCCATCGCCGGCGCACTGGCAGCCGAAGGCTGCAATCTGGTCGTAACCGGCCGCGACGAAAAAGCCTTAAGCCGCATCAGCAGGGAACTGAAGTCAGCAAAATTTCAAATCCTCGCCCACCCCTGCGACATTCGCGATCCGCAACAGGTCGACGACCTGTTCCGCGCCATCCGCCGCCAATGCAAGCGCCTCGATATTCTCATCAACAACGCCGGCATCGCCCACGCCAATCTCACAGTCGATAAACTTCCGCTCCCTCTCTGGCAGGACGTAATCGAAACCAACTTGACCGGCACATTCCTGATAACCCAGGCTGCGCTAGCCATCATGAAGCGCGGCGGAACGATCGTGAATAATCTCTCGATCGCAGCCAACCGCGTCTTCGCCGGATCAGCCGCCTACAACGCCTCCAAACACGGTGCACTCGGGCTGACCAACACGTTGCGCGAAGAACTGCGCCCCAAAGGCATCCGCGTAATCGCCCTCATGCCCGGAGCCACCAACACCGGCATCTGGAACTCCTTCTGGCCGCAAGCGCCAAGAAAAAAAATGATGTCCCCGGCCACCATAGCCGCCGCTGTAGTCAACGCCATCCTCGTACCGCCCAACACCACAGTAGAAACTCTGGAAATTCTTCCCACCATAGGCGTGCTGTAGATTTACCCCGTGAAACCCTGTGACCTCCGTGGTGAAGGGTTTTCTTCAAAGCGCCACGAGGTTTACACTGAAGCAATTTCTCGCTAAGATGGCGCACGCTAATCCACCCCAGGAGGAATCCATGAGCAAGACACCCTTTCTAACTGCAGCCCTGTTAGCCGCAACCCTCCTCGCGATCCCCGCCCACGCGCAAGAAAAGAAGATGGCAGCCGTCAAGCCGCTCGATCCTCCCTCCAAGGTAGTCCTCGATTCCTGGAACGAAATCGGCCGCAAGCTGACAGCCATGGCCGAAGACTTCCCCGAGGACAAATACGACTTCAAGCCCACGCCCGCGCAGCGCAGCTTCGCCGAGCAACTGATCCACGCCGCCGGCGTGAATTATTTCTTCACCAATCTGGCTCTCGGCAAAGAACCTCCCAAAGAAGAAAATCCCAAGCGCGAGGCGTTCAAGAGCAAGGCCGAAATCGCTGCCTATGTGAAGAAAGCCTTTGCTGACGGCGCCGAGGCCATCAAGACCAAGGGCGACAAAGGAATGTCGGACATCGTAGTCGATCCCTTCGAGCACCAGCAGGTCCGCATCTCCGACATGGCCTATGGCTTCATCGAGCACTCCGGCGAACACTACGGCCAGCTAGCCGTCTACTATCGCGTAGCCGGATTAGTCCCCCCAGAGTCTCGCCCGAAGAAATAGCTGGTGAACAAGAGTGTCCGTGTGGGACGGATACTCTTGTCCCACGCCTTTGACTTTGACTTTGACTTCACGTTCGAAAAAACACAGAGGGTGCCCCATCCTTGCGCGCTTTTTGCGCAAGGGTGGGAACCACGGAGGTCCGCAGCGATCCCTTTGATTTTGACTTCGACGTTCGCACCCCTCACTGCACCGCATACGGATATCTCATCCGCCGCTCGCCAAACACTTTCACCAGCAGCGCCCCCGAAATAAATCCCCCCACATGCGCCCAGAATGCCACCCCACCCATGTTCTGCCTCTGCACCGAGAGCGCGCTAGCCGTCCCGCTCAAGAAATTCAGCACAAACCAGTATCCCAAAATAATCCACGCCGGCACCCACACCACAAACACAAAAAACCACGTCAGCACCCGCGCCCGCGGATACAAAACAAAGTAAGCTCCCAGCACCCCGGCGATAGCTCCGCTCGCTCCCAGCGCCGGCGCCGTCGAACCCATGTTCATGACCAGGTGCGTGCTCATCGCCAGCACGCCGGTAAGCAGATAAAACACCAGATATTTGAAATGCCCCAGGTAGTCCTCAACATTGTCCCCAAAAATGAAGAGGAACCACATGTTGCCGATCACATGCATCCACGAAGCGTGCAAAAACAAAGACGTAAAAAAGGGAAGCACGATCGCCGGCAAAGGATACTTGGGCGATCCCGATAGAAACGCGCCCACATGCGACGGCACCACTCCGAACTGCCGCACCAACAGTTGCAGGCTCCGCGGATCCAGCGACCACTCAAAGAAGAAAATCACCAGGTTCAGCCCGATCAAAAAATAATTCACCCAGGGGGTACTATACCGAGGCTGATCGTCGCGAATAGGAAGCATAGGAATCTGGTAATTTAGTGATTGAGTGATCGCGCGATTGAGTGATTGAAAACCCTGCGTATCCCACAGCGGGTTTTCAATCGCCCAATGACCCGATCGCCCAATCGCTCAATTGCGCTTACCACGTTACCAAATCCTCCCAATGAATGGCGTAATCATCGTCGACAAGCCCGCCGGTTGGACCTCGCACGACGTGGTCAACCGCATGCGCCGCATTCTAGGCCAGCGCTCCGTCGGCCATCTCGGCACGCTCGATCCCCTGGCCACCGGTGTCCTTCCGTTAGTCACCGGCAGTCTTACGCGTCTGGCGCAGTTCTACACCGCGTCCGAGAAAACCTACGAAGGAGTCATCCGCTTCGGCTTCGCCACCGACACCTACGACGCCGACGGCGAACCGGTAGAATCAAATGTGGGGACAGCCGCCCCCGCCCGTCCAGAGGGCCGCAGAGCCTGCCCTGAGCTTGTCGAAGGGCCCGATCTTAACCTGGAGCAACTCCAGCATCTCGCCGCCAAATTCCAAGGCCTGATCGAGCAAGTCCCGCCACCGTTCTCGGCCAAGAAAATCCACGGCGTCCCCGCCTACAAACTCGCCAGAAAACAAAAAGAAGTAGTCCTCAAGCCAGTGCAAGTAGAAATTAAGGAGTTCGTCATAACCTCAGTCGAAGGCGGCCGCGCCACCTTCCGCGCCCGCGTAGCCTCCGGAACCTACATGCGCTCCGTAGCCCACGAGATGGGCCAGCAACAAGGCAGCGGAGCTCACCTCGAATCCCTACGCCGCACCGCCGTAGCCGAATTCGATATCACCCAAGCCCACACCCTCGAAGAAATTGAACGACGAATAAAGCGACAAATGGTTGACGGACAAATGAAGGTGGAAATAAAGGATTGTCATTCCGAACCGGGCCGAAGGCCCGGTGAGGAACCTGCTGTTGCTTGCCAGCAAGAATTGGAAGCCCTCTTCATCCATCCCCGCCAACTCCTGCCCCAATTCCCGTCCGTCACCGCCGACGATCCCACCGCCGCCCGCATCCGCAGCGGACGCCCCGTCAACCTTCCCGAACTCTCCCGCGCCCGCCAAGTCAAAGTCTTCCAAGGCCAGCGCGACCTGATCGCCATAGCCACCCGCGTAGCGGGTAGTTTGTTCCACCCCAAAATCGTCTTCCCAACCGAATAGGTTTTGCCCATCTCGAGACAGCCGCCCAGCCAAGCAACGTGTGGGTCGGACACTCTTGTCCGACGCCTTTGACTTTGATCTTGATGTTGCTTTTGATCTAGCTGTTGATTTTGATGTTGATTTGCCATCCTGACTCCAACTCCAACTCGTCCCTAAAATAAATTCCGGTCCCCGCAACTAAATCCCAACCTCAGGGTTGTGGTGCTCCAGGCGGCTTCCGGCAACAGGAAGCAAAGCTTCGCCGCTTCGTCTTCCTGAGAGTGCCGGAACCCGCACATACGATGCGCCACAATTCGCTTATTGACTTAGCGTTCTCCCAGTGCTAACGTCCGCACCGGCCATCCGGCGGCCATCCCCGCCGCCCGCAGATCGGGTGCCCGGACATTTTCACCCGAGATCTTGGTCAGAAAGATCCGGCAAAGAACGACCAATACGCATTCAGGGCCCTTTAAAGTTTCCTACCGTCTAAGGAGGTCTACCATGACCCGCCAGCGTACCCTAAAAATAGAGTTCGGCATTCTCAGCACCCCACTTCTGTTCCTCGCAGTTCTAACCCTCCTGACAGTATTCGCCGGGGCAGTCCTAGCGCAGACGATCAACCCCACCACCAGGACCGTGACCACGACCAACTTCTCCGTCACCTGGAGTACCAGCAACGACACGGAAGCGATCACCAACATAAACTGGATGGGTGGACAAAACTTGACCAACAACCAAGGCATCGGCACATGCTGGCCCGAGGCTCCCGGATCCGTCGAGTACTTCGGCAATAGCTATGCCCCGCCGGACCCCTGGGCGGGAGGACTGGTGTTAGTGGGCGGCGGTACCACGACCCCAGCAGGCACAACGGCGTGGACGGGCCAGATCCTCTCGTCCGGAACCGTCCAGGTCACCATCAACTCTAGCTCTACGGGTTGCCCACCCTCTTCCGCGGGGATCAACGTACAAACCACGTACAGTTTCCTCAACCCGGAGAATTCTAGTACCAATTCGTTCGGAGTTCAGCGGGCCTTCGACTTCACGACAACAACATTCGCCCATGACTTTCGGCCCTACATGGCCCGCCTGAGTCTCTATGCAGGCTTTACGGAGGTGCTGTACCCCGACACCAGCGGTGCCCTGGCGACCCTCAACGTCTACGACTGCGGATACGGCTGCACTGGCCCGATCGTGATCCCGGATGCCACGCTGTTGAGTCCACTTTGGGATTCGACGCAGGGTTGGTTCGCGATCCACAACCCCACTACACTCCAGGGCGTGGTAATCGCACGGACCCCCTCCACCGACCCGCAAGGAAACCCCATAGTGGCGCAACTGTGGGTCGACAATGACGAAGACTCCGACACCGGTACGAATGTCTCGTCCTTCCTCCTCATGAGTCCGACAGCAGGTTTCACAGGCGGAACGGTCACCGAGATAGAGACGCTCTGCTTCTACGACAGCACCATCTGGACTCCATCCCTTACGCCTCCGGCACCGTGTAATGGCTCCGCATCCAGCCCCACAACCACCACGCTGAAGTCCTCGCTGAATCCATCGAGCTACGGACAGACGGTTACGTTCACGGCCTCCGTGACCTCATCATCGGGAACGCCAACCGGGACGGTTAACTTTTACGACGGCCTAACCTCGATTGGTAGCGCTACTCTGTCAAGCGGAAGCGCGGCAATTTCGGTCTCCTCGCTGGCCGCAGGCTCACACTCGATAACTGCCGCCTATCAGGGATCGAGCACTTTCGCGCCCAGCACATCAGCCGCGCTCACGCAGGTTGTAAACGGAGTCGCCACGGCTACAACCCTCGCCTCTTCGCCGAACCCGTCAGTCTCCGGACAAAGCGTCACCTTCACTGCTGCGGTGACCTCGTCATCGGGCACGCCAACCGGCACCGTCGTTTTCACCGACACTTCAACCTCAACCACGCTAGGCAGCGCATCACTAGTCAGCGGGACCGCATCCATCTCCATCTCCTCGCTCACAACAGGCACGCACGCGATCACCGCCGCCTATCAAGGTTCAGGCAACTTCGCTCCCAGCACATCAATTCCGCTCAGCCAGACTGTAAACGCCGCGACCACGGCAACTTCGCTGACATCCTCGCTGAATCCGGCAGGCACCAACCAGACTGTCACCTTCACCGCGACCGTCACCAGCCAGTTCGGCGGCGCAGCCACAGGCACAGCGACCTTCTACTCAGGATCGCAAACGCTCGGGACGGCCACGCTGAGCAGCAATCGCGCAACCCTGAGCACCTCTTTCACCACAGCAGGAACTTACTCCATCACCGCCAAATACAACGGTGACGCCAACAATGCATCCAGCACGTCCCCAACCCTGAGTCAGGTGATCAACGCGGCGACCACCACGACGCTGGTCTCCTCGCTCAACCCTTCCCTCGTTGGTCAGGCAGTGACCTTCACCGCCACAGTGACCTCGAGCGCCGGATCTCCGCCCAACGGTGAGATCGTTACCTTCTATAACGGCTCGGCTGTACTTGGCACAGCACCGCTAAGCGCCGGCATCGCCTCTCTTACAACTTCTTCGCTGCCAGCCGGTACCTTCACCATCACCGCGACCTACGCTGGTGACGCCACCTTCGCCCCCAGCACCTCGCCCGGACTACGGCAAGTCGTCAATTCCACCACCAAGTCCGCCACTTCGACGGTTCTTGTGTCCAGCCTCAACCCATCTATCTACGGGCAAAAAGTAACCTGGACCGTGACCGTAACCACCTCGGGCTCCGTCCCGCCCACAGGCAAAGTAAATTTCAACTGGAGTGTGTTCTCCATCGGTTCGGCTAACCTCAACTCCAGCGGAATAGCCACGCTCACCAGGTCCAATCTGAATGCCGACCCCTACCCGCTAACCGCCGTGTACGTGGGAGACGCGAACAACCTGGGAAGTGCATCCGCCATCTTGAACCAGGTAATCACGCAAGCCACCAGCACAGCCACGCTAACCTCATCGCCGAATCCGTCAACCCAAGGTGAGTCCGTCACGTTTACCGCGACCATCACCTCGCCCACAACCACGCCCACCGGCCCGGTAACTTTTACGGCAGGGAAAACCACCCTCGGCACGGTAGAACTAACCAAGGGCAAAGCCACGTTGACCACGTCGACTCTAGCCGTCGGATCAACGACAGTCACAGTGACCTACCCTTGGAACTCCAACATCTCCGAGAGTTCAGCCTCGGTAACCCAGGTGGTGCAGCAGTAGGAAGGTAAAGGAGTGTTGGCTCCCCCGCGCTGGCGAGACCAATGCAATGTCCGATAACAGGTATTATGTAAACTAAACTCGGCTTGTCGGACAGCCCGATTTACCCCGTGAACCCCGTGCCTCCTGTGTTTTACGCGCGTTTGACTCTACCAGTGACCGCCCCCGCACTGTGTGGCCACGTTATAATGAGTTCAAGATGAGCGTAGTCGAAGACATGCGTGAAGTCCTGCAAGATTTCCTTGCACCCGAACTGCGCTGGGTCCACGCTAGGCTCGACGCCATGGACGAGAAACTGCTGGCCCATGCCAAAGTCACCGAAGCGCGGTTCCCGGAGATACTGGCCCGCATCGACAACCTGAAAAGCTCCCTGGAGACCCGTATCGATGCCACCAACCTGCGCATCGACGTAACCAACGATCGCATGGATAACCTGAAAACCTCCCTCGACCTAAACAAGCGCGTCGAACGCTTGGAGAACGGGCAGAGCCATCGTTCCGCTTGACGAAAGACGGTAACTCCCACGCAACCTACCCAATTACTTCCACTGCTCCCGTCGGCGCGAACTTCAGAATCTTTCGGTCCAGCGTGGCCAACTTCCCACGATTGTGGATAGCCAGAGCGACCAGGTAGGCGTCTGTGATCTGCTGATGGCCGTTAACAACGGTCGCCATCCGCCCCATGGCCTCGCGCAGATCAATCGAGTCATTCCAGAAATGGTGACCAGGAAGTTCCACATTGCGGCTGAGAACCTGTAGCGCCTTGGCAGGTGTGAGCGCTCGCTCCGAAAATGCCGGATTCGACAAAACCCTAACCAGAGCGGCCTGTGTTATAGGACAGGTTGCCCATCCCGCGCGCGCGTGTTGCGCGAACCACTTACTGGCGCGCTCGTGTGCCGTGTGCTCAGGCCATGCCAACGCGATCAGCACGCTCGTGTCGAGCAGGTAGCCAGGCACTAAATCTCATCCTCCAGCAACTGCTTGACACGTTCGGTCGTGATCTTCTTGCCGCCCTTGGGCAGATCCACAGTCCAGAAACCGTTGACCATTCGCATCCGCAACGGTGCGTTCGCTCCCAGTCGGACTAATTCTGACGCAGCCTTGCCCAGGGCAAGCGAGCGGGTTTGCGAGTATTCGCGCAGAATTGTCAGCGCGTCATCATCGAGATTCAGCGTGGTGCGCATGATAGCACTATGATGCCATGCAAAACATTATGATGTCAATGCGGAACGAAGCGCATCACCAATGGCTGACTGATGATGCATGATCTCAAGTGGAGGTTGGTGTTGGCTTTACTGGCAACTGGCAACCGGCGGCCGGCAACTGCTACATCTTGTACTTCCCCAGATCCTCGTCGTTCAGCCCTTCCAGATACTTGCGCAGTTCTTCCGCGGTCACGCGGTCCGCGCCATTCGCCGCCTGCTTCGAATTCTTCAGCACCACGTCATCCACAAATATCGGACAGTCCACCCGCAGCGCCAGCGCCAGCGCATCCGAAGGCCGCGAGTCGATGCTCACCACCTCGCCCCCGCGCTCCAGCCAGATCACCGCAAAAAAAGTATCTTCGCGCAGCTCCGTCACCACAACCTTATGCACGTGCGTCTCCAGCCCGGTCAGCACATTCTTAATCAAATCATGCGTCATCGGACGCGGCGTGCTCACCTTCTCCATCTCCAACTGAATCGCCGTCGCCTCCGGCACCCCCACCCAGATCGGCAGCACACTGTCTCCCGCCACATCCTTAAGTATCACAATCGGCATATTCGACACCGGATCCATCAAAAGACCGCGGATTGTCATCTCTACCTCCATGGGGCCTCCTTCAAACTGCGCCGACTCTTAGCGGCGGTGCGCTGGACGTTCTTCGTTTTTTATACCACCATTTCGCCTAGAAGGCTGTTGGGAAAGCTGGCAGTTGCTCTCACAGGAACGTAGGTTCCCACCTTGGGCGCGGCTGCTTCTGGCGCCGTGAAGTTCAGGGTTTTGTTCTGCGAGGTGCGGCCGATCCACTGGGCCCGCGCTTCGTTTCTGCCTTCAACCATTACTTCTAATATCGTTCCTATATATCTCTTGTAGCGTGCGATCTGGATTTCTTTTTGCTTTGCCATCAGCACTTCAAGGCGGCGGGATTTCTCCTGATCCGGGATCGCATCCTCGAGCGCGAGCGATGGAGTGTTTGGCCTTGGAGAATACTTAAAGGTGAAGATGCTGTCATAGCCGACTTCGTCCAGCAGGCCTAGTGTCTGCTCGAAATCTTCTTCCGTTTCTCCTGGGAAGCCTACGATTACATCGCTGGTGATGCTGATCTCGCGTTTCGCCGACTTCATCCATGCGATGCGCTCGAGATACTGTTCGCGGGTGTAGAGGCGCTGCATCGCGTTCAGTACGCGATCCGATCCGCTCTGCACAGGCAAGTGTACGTGGTCGCAGAGTGTGGGAACAGCGTCGATGGCTTCGACGATGTCGCGTCCGAAGTCGCGCGGATGCGATGTGGTGAAGCGCACTCTGCGAATCCCCGGCACTTCGCCCACCGCGGCCAGCAATTCCGCGAACGTTTTCCCTCCACCCGGCTTCCCTGCCGGATCTTTATACGAATTCACGTTCTGGCCGAGCAGTTGAATTTCCGTGTAGCCGAGATCGGCCATCTGGCGCGCTTCGGCGAGTACCGACTCCGACGTGCGGCTGCGTTCTTTGCCGCGCGTGAATGGGACCACGCAATAGGCGCAGAACTTGTCGCAGCCCTCGATGATGGTGATGTAGCCGCGATGGGGATTGGTGCGTGCGGTGAATTCGGTCTCGAAGCACTTGTCGGTTTCGCGGTCGTCGAGGCCGGTTATGCGAATTAAGTCCCGAGTCCCTAGCCGCGAGTCCCGAGTATTTCCAGCGAAATGTGTCAACTCAGGACTCGGGACTTGGGACTCGGGACTGTTCTGCTCAAGCTGCACCAGCATCTGCGGCAGGTCGCGGTAGCTGGCTGATCCGCAGACCAGTGAGACGTGTGGCGCGCGCTCGAAAATCTTTTCGCCTTCCTGCTGCGCCACGCAGCCTAGCACGCCAAATTTCTTGCCTTGCGCTTGCAGCTTTTTGTAGTCGGCGAGGCGATGGAAGACTTTCTGTTCCGCCTTATCGCGGATGGAGCAGGTGTTGTACAGAATCAAGTCGGCCTGCTCGACCGTCTCCACCTGCCGGTAGCCTTCGTGCACCAGCGTGCCAATGACCTTTTCGGAGTCATGCACGTTCATCTGGCAGCCGAAGGTTTCAAGGTAGAAGGTCTTGTGTGGAACCCCAGACATTGTCACAGTATAACCCGGTTTGATCCGAGATCGCCGCATGCATCTCCACAGCGCTATCATCCTGAGGCCCGCGTCCTTTGCGGGCCGAAGGACCTCTGGATTCGTCTGCAGCATCGGCGCTGCCGGCAGATTGCATAGGTCCTTCGTTGGGAGTTCCTCGCCTAAGGGCGAGGAACTCCGCTGCCTCAGGATGACAGGGGTATGGAGTGGCGAGGCTGCCCTGCTCCCAACGTTACTTGACGCTGGGAGCGTGGCGCGGGAGACTTGGTTTGTAGGGTGCGAACCTAAGGCGCTTTGCTTGGGGCGGCTGCGAAGCCGCCCTTTGTGTTTTGGATGCCCGGTTCGGTCCACGGGGGCTGAAGCCCCTGTTCATCATCTTGACCTTTACGCGGCGCTGAAGCGCCGCTCTTCCACGGTGGTGCCGGCAGTTTTGAGATTACGCTGCCGGCGTCCCTCTGGGGCTGAAGCCCTGTTCCCTTCTCTGGCTCTTGGGACGCAGCGCTGAAGCGCTGCTCCACCCTCCGTGCCTTCACGGCACGGCTGAAGCCGCGCCCTTCCCGATCCATCTTTTCAGCGAAGCGTCGAATCCCCGGCTTAGCCTCTTAGGGGGCAGATGGCGCAGCGGACTTCCATTTTCTTGCTGCGGCAGCGGCGGGGGTGGCCTTTTCTTAGGCGGACATTCAGGCAGGAATCGAGGAGGCACCAGGCTTCGCGGTATTTTTCGAACATGGCTTTTGACTGGCGGCGGCTGGTGGGATAAAAGCGGATGCCTTTGCGCTGGCCGATGGCCTGAATGGGGATGATGTACCAGATGTTTTCGGGGACGATGTAGGCTACGAAGAAGTCGATTTCTTTGCTGGTATAGACTTTGCCGCTGGCTCCAGTGGTTTTGACGCGGTAGCGGTTTTCGGCGTAGGCGGTGGCGGATTTGACCTGGACGCGGAAGAGGCCGCGGCCGAAGTCGACTACGCTGTCGTAGCGCTCGCTGTCTCCCCAGGGAATTAAGACGCCGCTGTTGAGGGAAGTGGCTCGGGCTAAGAAGGCGGCTTGGGCGGCTTCTCCGCGGCGCTTGCGGGTGGGGGTGCCTGCGGCGTGGAGGGTGATGGTTTCTGGAGGTTGCGGCTTCGAATTGTTGGGTTTGCTTCGCATAACAAAAAAGGCGCAGCCGGGGCTGCGCCTTGAGATACTCCTTTTAGATTTTGTGGAACTCAGGTCAAAAGCTCAAGATCAAAGTCAAAAGCAATAGCAAAGTCAAAGGCATCGGACCGGAGTGTCCGATCCACATGTGCATTGCCTAGAAACACAAACGGCGCAGACTGGAAGGCCTGCGCCGCTGTTTCGACTCTATAATACCATTATATCATACCGCATAGGGTAAATGCGCCAAATTAGCAAATTTATTTCTCCCAGCGAATCAATTACTTAGTCAAAAATGCTGGCCCTCAGGGGCTTGACAAAGTTTTCCACAGGCGGCGTTTGCCTGGAGGGAAACCTCAAGGGCAAGATCAAAAGCAAAGTCAAAGGCATCGGACAGGAGTGTCCGACCCACACGAGTCGTGTCCTGCCCACACGAGTCGTGTAATACCCACACGCGTCGTGTCCTGCCGACACTTGCGGCGTCCTATCTACGCTTGTGAATCAGGTCGAGGAAGGCCTGATGCAACCGCTTGTCATCGGAGAGTTCGGGGTGGAAGGTTGCGGCCAGGGCGCTTCCCTGCCGGACGGCTACCGCGTCTGAGCCCTCCGTCGCGATTACTTCTACGCCCGCGCCTACGCGCTCGATCTTGGGGGCGCGGATGAAAACCATTTCGAGGGGCGAGCCTGGGTTGTCGTTGACGGAGCTTTGCAGGAGTTGGCCTTGGCGGATGGAGCTGTCTCGCTGGCGTCCATAGGCGTTGCGGCGGATGCGGATGTCGATGGCGCCGAGCCCGGCCTGGTGGGGGTTCTCGACTTCGGTGGCGAGCAGGATTGCTCCGGCGCAGGTGCCGAAAGTTGGCTTCAGGCGGACGAACTGCTTCAGCTTTTCGAAGCCTTCTTCTCCGAGCAGCTTCAGGAAAGTTCCACTCTCTCCGCCGGGGATTACCAGGCCATCGATTTCGTCGAGCTGCCCAGGCTTTTTTACCAGCACGACCTCAGCGCCCAGCTCTTCGAGCCGGCGGCGGTGGGCGTCGAAATCGCCTTGCAGGGCCAGGACTCCGATGGTCATGGGGGTTGTTGGTCGTGTGAGTGGTCCACGACCGCGCTTTTGTGTGAGCGAACGCTATTGTAGCCGAAGCTCGAACCCTCATCGTCATAACGGAAGCAATTTCACTCAACACGACTCTGCGCTTGAGGGAGAGCCCTCGCCCCGCTGGAGAAAACGCGGGGCTTCGGGATGACTCCCCAAGATTATTACTGCGCGGCCGTTACGTACACTCGGTGTGCGGCGACCAGTTCCGCATTCGACACTTCCGTTGTGACTTTGATTTTCTGCCACCCGCTTTTCTTCTGCGGTTTGGGGAGGAACGTCAACCAATATTGATGGTCAAGATGGCGCGCCATATCCTCGAGGTAAGGGTTAAAGGTTGGGGCCGAGCCGGTGAAACCGATGTAATAGGCTTCGCCGCCGGTTTCCTCGGCAAGGCGCGAGAGGTAAATCTGCCCCCAATAATTCAGCCAGTAGCTGTGGCCGGCGTGCCCGGCTCCCGGATTGTAGATGGCGAAGACCATGATGCCGGCCCGGTTGGCATCGTCAATCGCGGTGTTCAGGTAGGGATCATCCACATCGGCGCTGCCGTAGTAGCGATCGACGCCGTCGGTGATCATGAGCACCTCGCGGCGCGCAGAACTTTGCGGCCAGTGTTTGATGAGGTCGCTGAGCGAAAAGTATGGACTGGCATTGATGCCGCCAATTCCCATAGGAAGGCGCAACGCCTTCGCGGCTTGGGCGTGATCGCTGGTCGGGGCCTGCTCGACCTTCGCGGTGCCGTTCTGCATATAGCCCACGCCGATCTTGGTGGATGCGGGCTGGGCGGCGATGAACTTGCGGAGATCATCGAGTTGTGATCCGAGATTGGCGTTAGAGCCATCGTCGAGCATGATGAAAAGTTCGAGAGCCGCGTGATCACCCTGTGCTGGAACCCAATCGGTGACACGATCGCGATCATGGCCCTCGTAGACCATCACATCGCGTTGGGTTACTTCTGGTATGGCCGAGCCGTGGCGAGCTTCCACCGTGACCAGCACGTGCGCGGGTGTTCCCTGCGTCGCCGCATCTTGCGCCCAGACGCTGGCGGCCGAGGCCCACACAGCCAGACCGAGTATGGTGTTGAGTAGACAACCAGATTTATTCATGGACGCTCCTGCGAAATTTGAAGAGAAGGCGGGACGCATTTTCGCGTCCCGCGTTGCGTTAGTATTATCACTTCTCAGCGACCGTGGCCGCCACCTCCGCCACCTCCGCCGTGAAAGCCCCCTCCACCGCCGCCGTGAAAGCCCCCTCCACCGCCGCCGTGAAAGCCCCCTCCACCGCCGCCGTGGAATCCACCACCACCGTGGAATCCACCGCTGCCGAAGCCACCATGCATACCTCCGCGGGCCATCATTGGCCCGGAGTGGAAGGCGCCACGCGCGGCTCCGGCTCCGTTATAGACGCCGTGAGAATAACTGCGGCTGGCAGCGTAGTGCTCGCCCGCGCCCCAGGCGTGAACGTTGGAGGCGTTAAACGTGTGATTGAAATGTCCACCGTAGAACGGAGCCCGGTAGACCAGACCCGGCGAATAGAATCCCCAGCCGAAAGGACTGTAGTAGATTCCACCCCAGGGCATGAAGGTGTACGCGGAGAACCAAGGATCCCAAAACCAGCCATCCCAACCCCAGCCCGGGCCCCAGAAGGGATCGCCCCACCATCCGCCACCCCAGCCGTTGTCGATCACGACATGGGCAGCATCCACGTTGGCTTCGGCCACATAGTCAGATCGCAGACTGCTCCAGCGATAGAGGTCATCCTCGGCGTAGGCTTTCTTTTCAAATCCCTTGGCTTTGTCGGGGGCATTCGCCGCCAGAGTAAGTTCGTGGCCGCCTTTCAGCTTAACTTGCCTGTCGGCATCCTGCACCACGGCTTCGCCGTCGAACACGCGTATTTGATTGGCGTGCAGATCAAAGTCGTAGAGTCCGGGCTTCAGCATTCTTGCCGAAACATTCCCCTCCACGATCCGCAGATTGTTCTGCGGATAGATTTGATCCACCTCCACCATGGCGTGGCCCTTGGTCAGGTTCATTTCAGTGTCGGCCAGACCATTTTCCATCATCCTGACTGAACTATTGTTGCCAATGCGCAGAAACACGCCCGGCGTCAGCAGAATCTCAACCTTTCCCGTTTGCGTGGCAACCGATTGGCCGACTTCGAGAGTCGTCTTTCCAATCGAGTTGTGGTCGAGGGGCTGATCCGCAATGTAAGCTTGCCCCTCCACATAATTCACCGTTCCCGGCACAGCTGAATTTGGGCTCGCGCTGCTACTACCCCATGCGGGCACAGATAAAACCGCTGCCAGGATCAAGCTTGCCAGCACTTGCACCTGTAACAGCCTCATAACCCTCCTGAACCGCTCCTTTGCTTCTCTACCTATTAGATGGCTTTGGGGCGAAGCGCGATGCCTCTGCATCCGCTTGCAGACACGCATCTTAGGCGCGTGGGGATTCAGATGTCGGTGCGTTGTTCAGTGTGGCGCTGCAAATACCAGCACGGCGGGTATCCGTCATGGGGAAACAGCGTGTGGACGCAGGTTTGCGCTTCTGGCGGATTGAAAATGAATTCGGTCTTGCCGTTCTTGTGCAGGACTGCGTCGTAGCGCGTGACCGTGACTTGCCCGAAAGGCTGGCGATTCGTGGCTACGCGATACCGGAACACACCATAGTCAACAGCGTAGGCAAGCCCAGCCGCGCCCAGCACTGAGGAGAGCACGATCGCGATCAGCCGCTTCACGAAATGCTTGATTCTCGCTCGCAGCGCTGGACTCACGGCGTGAATTATAACTGCAGCGTTGCCGGGCTAGAGTCCGCGTTGACAATCCCCCGCTTCTGCATGCAAACTGACTCGTCCGCAAAATACAGGCTGCGGCGAGGGCCTACGGGCAATCCAGAGGATAGGAGCGGGTTCTACAAGCATTCATCGGCCATGGAGCAATCGGTCTCCTACACGCTCGATTCCACTTTGGAAACCGTGGACCATGCGGAAGAAAATGCGACCCGCATCGCCACGGAATTGGGTTTTTCAGAAGACGAGGTGATGCAGATTTCCATGGCGGTGCGCGAAGGCGCGGTGAACGCAGTTCTACACGGCAACGCCTATGCCCCGGACAAGAAAGTGACGCTCGCGTTCGAGCGCACGCCGGAGGATCTGGTCATCACCATTCGTGACCAAGGCAAAGGCATCGACCTGGGCGGGATTCCGAATCCCCTGGCGCCGGAAAACCTGCTCAAGACGTCAGGACGCGGCATCTTTCTTATGCGATCTTTTATGGACGTGGTGGAAATCCGCCCGTCCCACACAGGCACCGAAATTAAATTGATCAAGCACGTCCGCGGCCCATCCGCGGGCGGCAAGGAGGCGTCTCAGTGAGCATGAAACTCAGCACCCGGCAGGTGGACGGAGTCACCATCGTAGATTGCAGCGGCCGCATCACCCTCGGCGAAGGCAGCGTGATGATGCGCGACACCGTGCGCGACCTGCTCGCCAAAGGCAACAAGAAGATCGTCCTGAACCTGGGCGAGGTCAACTACATCGACAGCTCCGGCATCGGCGAACTGGTCAGCGCGTTTACCACGACGAAGAACCAGGGTGGCGAACTCAAGCTGCTGCACCTGACGAAAAAGGTGCACGACCTGCTGCAGATCACCAAGCTGTATACGGTCTTCGATGTGAAAGAGGACGAGACCGCGGCGGTTAAGGGCTTCAAGTAGAACTAGCGCCGCTCCGCGTGACTCAACACGCCCGGACTCCACACATCCGTGTGCCCCACTTCTCGCGTCAGCCGTGAGAAGTGGGGCTTTCCGGCTGACGTGAATTCATCGTCATACTCCGCTTTGCTTTCCAGCTCTCACGAAGACAGGCCGATGCGGCGCAGAAGATCTTGATAGCGCGGATCCGAGCGCAAAGGATCCCAATAGGGCCAGGCTTTGATCATGGCCACAGTGCCACGGTCCTCCAGATCCTTCTCCAGCCAAGCGAAGGCCTGATCCTTGTCGCCCAGGCCCATATAAGTTGATGCGACGCCGGCGGCACCCGTGTGCGACCTCGTCCAGTGGTCCAGCTGCGCTGCGAGTTGTTCCTCGGCCTGTGCCCGCTTGCCAGCCCGCGCGTAGGCGTAGCCCAACCAACCGCTGACTCCGCCAGACGTGCCAATACCCGTTCTGATCTCCGCCAGGGCCTCGTCGTATTGGCCTTTCTCCAATAGCGCCATTCCCAATTGGCTGTGGGCTCGTGCAAAATTGGGATCCAGCTCGAGCGTTTTTCGAAACTGCGCGATGGCAAGATCGTATTGCCGCGCAAAGTAGTAAGCGCGACCGAGGTCCACACCCGCATGGAGAGAGAGCGGATCGAGCTCTACCGCTTTCTTCGCCTCCCGGATCGCTTCGTTGAACTCCCCCATCGCCGCGAGATAACTTGCGTAGTATTGGTGGGCGCCTGTGTCATTGGCGTTGGTTTCAATGGCGCTGCGGAAGTCTTTGCCGGCTCCCGCGAAATCCAGCTCATACTCATATCGGATGTCCGCTAGTGTCCGGCGCGCCGCCGTCAAGGTATCGTCCAGCGCGAGTGCTTTCAGGTCGGCTGCTTTCGCCTTCGGCATGACCTCAGCTTTGGGGAGAATCTGGTAGTTGCCGAGCAAGAAGTAAGCGTCGGCAATGCCTGCCTGTGCTTCCGCGTACTCGGGTTCAGATTCTGCCGCCTTCTGGAAATACTGCAGAGCCTGAGCAAATGTCGAGGAATCTCTGTTTGCTAGTAGAAATCGACCGCGCAGGTAAGCTTCGCGCGCTTCCGGCTTGATGGCCTGCGCCGATGCGTGCCGCCTTTGCGCGGAAGGCAACAACTCCAAGCGCAGGGCATCGGCGGTCCGTTCCGCGACACTGCGCTCCCATGCAAGCGGATCGCCGGGATCGATCTCGTACTCCTGCGCCCAGAGATGAGTTTGATCGCTCATCCGAATCAGCTGGACGGTAATTCCCAATCGCTGGGAACCCGAGCGCAGCGCGCCTTGCAAAATGTAATCCACGCCCAGTTCTTGCCTGATCTTTGTGAGGTCGCTCCCGCGTTTGAACTTCATCACCGAAGTGCGGGCAATCACACCCATGCGCGCCGGATCCAGCCGCGCCAGCTCGGTAATAATCTCCTCCGTCAAGCCATCGCTAAGATACTCTTGGGTTTCGTTGCCCGTAATATTTTCGAATGGCAACACGGCTAACATGACTCGAGTTGATGAATGCGCCGCATTCGCACGTGAAGTCCACAGCCAATACGCCACTGCCGCCACAGCTATCACTATCACTGCGAGTACTGCACCGGAAACAACAAACTTGCGCAGATTCCGGCGCTTGCCGGGCAAGGCGTAGAGCGGCAGGTCCCGTTCTTCCACCACCAACCGGGAGCGCGTGTGGCTCTCGACCACCAGGCTGTCCTCGTCGGGAACAGTCTCGTCTTCGCCAACGACCTGCACCTTTTCGGCGAAACGGTACCCGCGTCCGGGCACGGTGACGATGTAACGGTTTTCGCCCACAGAGTCTCCCAACGCCTTCCGCAGGACAAAAATGTGCTGCGCCATGTTCGACTCTTCGACGAAGGTTTGCGGCCACACCGCCTTCATCAGGTCGTCCTTTAGAACGACCTGTTCGCCGTTTTGGACCAGCACCAGCAGGACATCGAAGGCCTTGGACTGGAGCGGAACAGGCCGGCCATCGCGCAGGAGCAGGCGGTGATCGGGATCAATTCGGAAAGGGCCGAACTCGTAGAAGTGCCTTTCTTTGTTGACCATAACCGCTCTTGAGAACTTTTGAGAACTTATTAATGGCCCGGTTAAAGACTTTTGAACGCCGCCGCTGGCAGGATCGCACTCGTTCGCGAGCGGCCGGGGACGGCCATGAGCCAGATGTGGCGCAAAGTTTACCACGCGTTTCGGGGTTGGGCAAACGGGTTGGCCGGAGAATCGGCCGCTCCTCGAAGAACCGAGATCACGGTGGAAACCGACCGAATCTGGATTGTTCGTAGATCGCGTTCCACGCGATGCTCCCCGGAGGATGGCCGCGAGTTGAACATGTTGGCTCCGGGAGAGGCCGAGACCCTGCTGCAAGAGGAAAGCGGGGAGAATCGTGCCAATTCTGGGACCGACTTCAAATCAGACGAAATTTGACTGGAGGATTCTTTTATGCGGAAAGCGATTCTCAATCAGGCCCGGTCTGCCAAACTGACCGGCATTTCAACGATGAAACCAGCATCCCTTGCCACTGCCGCCTTCTTGTGCGGACTCGTGGTTTCCATTCTATTTACGTGTTCAGTCGCGCAAGCACAAAGCGACGCCAGCCAGATCGCCCTGCAACATCCCGGCTGGATTCAGGTTCCTGGTGCGCTCGTCCGTCCCGATTGCGTACACCAAATCCCAAAGGGCGCTGGTCCCCGGATCGAGAATGGCCGGGACACCGGCGACGTGGTTCTCCATGGAAATATCATCGCTCACTACGATCCCTGCCCGGAAGATGCCACGATCCGGTTTGCTCAAGAAACAAGCGAGGGTTCGGTTATCAGCAACTACGGCAATGGTTGGGTCGAAGCCTCGTATTGGGACGACACCTCGCTGGGATCGAGCGACAACATGGATTTCGTGGGCAACGCCTTGACCGTTCCCAGCAAGCCGACCGAGGGCGGCGCGGTGATTTACCTGTTTAACGGTATCGAGAGTGCAAACGGAAGCTATCTTCTCGCACCTACCCTGCAATATGGGAACAACGGGGTTGTGGGAGGCAACTATTGGGTCATCGTCGCCTATTTCGTCGCTGGGAGTAACACCTATTACGGTGCTGCGGAAAAAGTCTACGCCGGCGACTCGCTCGACCTGTTCAGCGAGATTTACACGGTGGTTAGCGGGACCTATGGCTGGCTGGTGGAAGTGGAGGACCTGACGACCGGCACCTTTGCCTATCAGGATGCGAGCAGCACAGGGGTTCACTGGAACCTTGCCATCTCCGGGGGACTGCAGGTGAACGTCGTGGTTTCCTGCAGCCAATTCCCGGCTAGCAAAGCTGTGTTCTCGGACACCGTGGTTGACCATGGTTTCCCGGCGTACCACAAGCTGTCTCCGAAGTGGGTTGGCAAAACTTACGCCTATGGAGGTCCGGCTTGCGGCTTCATCGTAACGCCGGGGAACAAGACGACCCTGAAGTACTAAATTCCCACTCTACCAGCCCGGGCAGCGAACATTCGTGACCAGCTTCAAATCTGATGAAAATTGACTGGAGGATTCTATGCGGAAAGCGATTCTGTTGATTGCCATAACTGCGGCCGCGAGTCTCGCGGTTGCTCAAGATCAAAGCAACATTCTCATCCCGGATTCAAGCGTCGAGAAACCGGGCGATATCGGCGTAAGGATGCACACCCACTACTTCATGCGGGTTCCTGACCCGCAAATTACTCCGGACTCTCCGCCGGGCGGAGTCACTGTAGAAACGCCCGGGTCGATTGCCTGCATCTATGATCTGGTTTCCTCCCCGGTCGCGGGATGCCCGGTTGCTACCGCCACTAAACTAGCGAGCGGCGGCAGCGGCACGATTGTCCTTGTGGACGCTTATGACGATCCCAGCGCAGCCGCCGATCTGGCGACGTTCTCCGCGCAGTGGGGACTGCCGGCAGCCAATTTCACAAAGCAATATGCCAGCGGCACAAAACCAGCCAATGCCTGCGCCTCCGGGTGGGAAGGTGAAGAGGCGCTGGATGTCCAGTGGGCGCACGCCATGGCGCCGAAAGCGCATATCGTGCTGATGGAGGCGGCGTCCAGCTCCACCAACGATTTATTCGCGGCAGTACTTGCTGCGAATGCGTACATCACCACACATAATAACGGCAAGGGTGAGGTTTCCATGAGTTGGGGAAGCAGTGAGTACTCGCTGGAAGGGCTCAATGACGTATATTTTACCAATCCTTTTACCGCTTATTTCGCATCGTCTGGCGATAGTTCCGGTGTGAGCTATCCCAGCGCTTCACCGGAAGTAGTCTCTGCCGGCGGGACCCAGATCGATCGCGACAGCTCAGGCAACTACACCAAGCAAGTCGCAACCACAACCTGCGGATCTGGATGTGGCGGCGGCAAAAGCAAGTATGAAGCTCGTCCGACCTACCAGAACGGCGTATCGGGCGTGGTGGGCAACTGGCGCGGTACGCCTGACCTCGCGTCGGACTCCAGCTCCAATTCCCTGGTATGGGTCTATGACTCCAGCTGTTATAACTCGTGGCTGGAAGTGTATGGAACCAGCGTAGCCTCGCCGACCCTCGCTGGCATAGTCAACACCGCGGGTTCTTTCAATACCGGCATCAACGAACTCACGGAAATTTACAACAATCGGACGGACTCGGCCGACTACACCGACATCACGTCTGGCAGTTGCGCGACGCACAGCGCAAAAGCGGGATACGACTTGTGCACGGGCGTGGGCGTAGTGAAAGGGAAAAAAGACAAGTAGAAGTGCATACCCTTTTTGGCCTGAGTCGTGGGGTGGACCACCGTTTGGATTTCGTTGGGTGCTGGTCCGCCCCTCAACCCGTTAATTTCTACTTTCGAGAGCGCCCCGCCCAAGTTCAGCTTGGGCGGGGATTTTCAAGATCACGCGCATCCTAGATAGAGTTTTCCACAGCCCAACCCTGTGACATCTGACCTTGTTCACAGCCGACAACTCGTTCAATAATCGCCCAGGCAAAGCAGTAATTCGGCGAAAGCAAAAGCATGCACAACAATCAGGGGGAAACCGTGACTTTTTGTGCAAGCCGTAGACTTTTTGCGCAGCCATTTCAAGGGCTAGGGTTTGTTTTCCTTTGGCTTTTGTTCTGCCCCCGGCTTGCGGGTCAGCAAATCGAGAATGGCGGTGGAGCATCGCGCAAAACCGATTCCCGCGGACTCATCCGTCCCGGAGCGAACGATCATTCCGATGACTTTGCCGCTTTCGGTATATACCGGACTGCCGCTTGCTCCAAGCCAAGCCGTTTTGTCGAGCAGGTAGAAAAACCAGGGATCGTCGTCATCCAAAGTGTGCCGGCCAGCTACGCTGCCGATGGATGTTATTGGAGTAGTTCTTTCAAGGGGAAATCCGGTAAAGGCTGCCGCGGTTCCATCGGGCACGTTCTCAGTTGTCTCGAAGCTGACTTCCTGAATCAGGTTTTTTGCCAGACGCGGACTGGTGAAAGGGTTCTCGATCAACGTGCAAACTGCGACATCGGCGCTGGCGGACCTAATGCACTTGTTGAAGGTGAAATACTGGATATTGAGAACTTTCCCGCCCTTTTCCCATCCCTCATCTGGTATGTAAATGGCGGACTCGCAGGGATGTTCGGGCGTCTGTCTTGCGAAGGTGTCCAGGCCGTCCAATACATGACTAGCGGTGACGAATCTTCCTCCCCTACGGTTGACAAAGAATCCAGTGCCTTCGATGTCAGCGATAATCCATTTCCCTTTGTTGTTGGTATAGCCACATACGACCGGGACGACCGACCTCTTCATCTCCTTTATGGTTTCGACCCACGAACGTTTCACGGGAGAGTTTCCAAGAACAATTCCAAGAACAACCAGGATTGCGACCGCGAAGGCATACCGAGCGCTGGCCATAGTAGCACCCTTATTGTGGATAATTCAAAGCCCTAAGTAAAGGACAATGACTGTGCCATCTCCAAATCTCAAGGGCGCCGTATCTCGGTACGCGGGACTCGGTACGCGGTACTTGCTGTCAGCGATCGTGCTATGCGCAGCGGCATCAGCCTCCGATTGCCTGCCCATCAGCGAGGCCGGCAAGCACGTTGGAGAAACCAAGTGCGTGACCGGGAAAGTCGTGCGCGTGAAAGTCGGCGCCAGAGGCGTGCATTTCGTTGACTTCTGCGCAGATCACGTGGCTTGCCCGTTCACGGTCGTGGTCTTCCCGCACGACCTGAAAGATGTGGGCGACGTGCGCCGCCTTGCCGGGCAAGTCATCGAGATTCACGGGCCGGTCAAGCTCTACGACGGACGCGCCGAAATCATCCTGAACCGTGTCAGTCAGTTGACTGCCGGATCAACCCTGATCCCGCCCCTGCCCAAGAATTACGACGTGGAAAAACGAGGCCACTACAGCGCCGGCCGAATGCGCCCCGGCAAGAAGCCCAAGAAAACCCGTGGCACGCCCAACACCAGCGCCACCTACGGCAACGAGGCCGACAGCGAGGAGCCTCCGCAGTGAGATAGCCCCACCTTTCGCATGTACATAAACATTGACTATATGTACATTGGTGTTAAACTGAGTGGAAGGGGCCAACTTAAATGGCTGTCGCACGAACGCGAACCCACAAACACTTTCAATTGGATTCTGCAAAGATCAAGCGCGCCCAAAAAGCTCTGGGCGCCAAGACGGAAACGGAAACCATCGAGCGGGCGCTGGACAGGGTAATCGCGGAAGAACGAAGAAACCGCGTTCTGCGCGAAGCCAACGAGCAGTTCTTTAGGAGCGGCATCGAAATTAAGGACGTTTATGGCGTGCTGGATGAATAGATGCAGTCTGCCCTGTTCGACACATCCATTTATGTTTCTACCCTGCGGCGTGGAGACGCCGGCCCAGCGGTTGCCAGATTCGCCGGCGAGAACGATATGTGGCTGAGCGCAGTCGTACTGGAGGAACTTTATGCCGGTGCCCGGGAACGCGACCGGCAGGTCGTGGAACAGATCGAACGTCACTTTGACAAGGAGAATCGAATCCTGCTGCCGGAGCTCGACGACTGGATTCAGGCCGGCAAGGTACTGTCACGACTGGCAGCCAAGTACGACTATGAAACAATTGGGCGAAGCCGGCTCACCAATGACGCGCTGATGGCGATGAGCGCAGCGCGAGCGGGGGTCACCGTTGTCACTGCCAATGTGCGGGACTTCCGCAGGCTGGCCGAATTCCGCGCTTTTTCCTGGCGGGTCGCAAGCATCTGACCTCACACCATTCCCTTCCGCAACTCCTCCAGCGGATATTTCGTGCCCCGCCAAACGATGCCGTCGTTCCACAGCGTGTGAAACATCGAACGCAACAAGATATAGACGAACAGCGCCGTGCTCACCGGATGCAGCGCGAAATAATAAGCCGGAACCCGCGACCGCCACGACATCCCGAGATAGATAAGAAACATGGATACCAGCGCGATGGCGTAGGGCACGCGCTGCCAGCCATGCGCCAGCCACACGCCAACAAAGGGCATGAGATTCAGAAAGGCCAGTCCGCCCGCCGAGATGAGGGTGCGCCACCACTGAAACGACAAGATCGCGAAAAAATTCTTGGTTAGATTGTTGACTACGCCCATCGCGCCGCGCGCCCAGCGAATTGAAATCAGGTCCGCGCCAAACACATTGCGCTGCGCGAAGCCCGCGTTCTTCACCACCTTGCCCAGCTTCATATCGTCGAGCACTTCCATGCGCAAGGCTTCGTAGGTTCCGACCGCTTCATACACGCTGCGCCGGACCAGGTTGAATGCGCCCACGCCCATGTGATCTTTCGTCTTCGGGTCGGCGACCTTCCACGGCCGATGCCCGAAGACGAACATGGCCTGAAAAAACGCGATCATCATGAATTCGCCCGGACGCTTCATGATCATCTGCGGAAACAGCACCACATGATCGGCGCGTTCCGCCTCGGCATAAGCGAGCGCCCGCCGCACCGACTCCGGCTTAAAGAGCACGTCGGCGTCGGTGAACAGCAGCCAATCGCCAGTCGCCGCCTTTGCCGCCGTCCACATGGCATGGGTTTTGCCGAGCCATCCCGCGGGAAGTTCGCGGTGATGGATGACGTGCAGCCGACCACAGGCAGCGTCGTCTTGTGCAACTCTTTCCATGATTTCGCCGGTGCGATCGGTCGAGCGATCGTTCACGGCGATCACCTCATAGTTGCCGTAGTCGAGCGCCAGCAGAGTCCGCAACGAGGACTCGATATCCTGTTCTTCATTGCGCGCGGGCACAATAATCGAAACGCGGGGATTGCCGGGCGGATTGCGATTCCATTCAGGCTTGGAGATGTCGGCGACGCTCGGCATGCCAATCGCCGCATCGACAATGCGAGAGAACCACGCGAGCGCGAGAATCGTTCCTGCAATCCAGTAAAAGTAATGCATTAAGAATTTCTGCAAAACCCAAAACCTACCACGGAGGCACGGGGTCACGGAGAAGACAAACGCTTTTTGCAAGAATCATAGAGATCGTAGCGCTTGTTTTTGCAAGATCTTCGCTTTTCTCAGTGTCTCCGTGCCTCCGTGGTGGATTTTGTTCTACTCGGCGTCTCCGATGCGAACCGGCGGCGCGAATTTCATTCCGTAAAACAGTATGGCAGAAGATATAACCATAGCGATTACTGGGAGAGTGAACGCGGCTTGCAGAGAACGCTTGTCCGCGACCCAGCCCATCATCGTCGGCGAAGGGACATCGCCCAAAATGTGAATGATGAAAATGTTCACCGCCAGCGCCGTGGCGCGGATGTGCGCATCGACTGAGTTGATGACGGCGGCGTTCAGCGGCGCGGTATTAAATAAAAGAAGGAACGCCGCGACCGCAATCGCCGGAATCATGGCACGACCCGTGACGAAAAGCGCCACAATCATCACCGGAACCCCGAGCGCCATGCTGGCTGCTGAAACCAAGTAGTAAGAACTCTTCATGCGGCGCAGCAGAAAATCGCCGAGCCATCCGCCCACCAAAGACGCGACGATGCCGTCGCCGACAATGATCAGGCCAAACATCAGGTTGGCGGTCTCGAGCGTGTAGTGGCGTTCGCTGTAGAGGAACTGCGGCATCCATACCTGGATGCCGCCAAGAGAAAACGTCATCGCGGCCATGCCCAGCGTCGAAGTGAGGAACGCAGGATTGCGAAACAGGCCAAGGACGGTCGTACGCTCCGGAGTGCCTTTCAGCGAATCGAATTGTCCACGCTCCGGCTCATTCAGAAACAGGGCGGAAATCGCCAGCACGAATCCCGGAGCGGCCGCGATGTAGAAGGGGAAGCGCCAGCCGTGGTGCGGAGCCAGATAGCCGCCGAGCAAATATCCCGCCGCTGACCCGACCGGAATCGCCAGATAGAACACGCCCAGAATCCGGCCGCGTTTCTCCTCGGCGAAAAGATCGGCAACAAACGTGGGCGCGATGGTGACGAAGGTCGCCTCGCCGATGCCGACCAGCGTGTGGCGAATCAGCAACTCGGTGTAGTTATGGGTAAAGGCGGTCAGCAGAGTGAGCCCGCTCCAGAAAAGCGCTCCCAGCACGATGATCAGCTTGCGCGAATAGCGGTCAGCGAGCGGGCCCACGAAGGGCGCAGCCACCATGTAGAAGCCCAGGAAGGCGCTGGTGAGATAGCCGATCTGCGTTTTGCTCAGGTGAAACTCGTCCTGCACCAGAGGTTGCACGGCGAACAGCACATTGCGGTCGGCGTAATTCAGCAAGTTCAGCGCCGTGAGCACGATCAGCGCGGTGCGCGGTTGCAGTTTTGCGGAAGTCACAGGTCGAGCGAATATAGCATGGAGAGGTTAACGGCCGTGTGCGCAAGAAATGAGTGCGTGTCCCGGTGAAGAAGGCGGGATCAATCCTTCACAGACGCAGGCTTGTCGATCCGGTCGGTAGAAGGGGAACACACCTGTCGTTACTTTGTAAGTTCCAAGAAGTCTTGATCTGTCTGCAACGTCTTGAACTTGTAATCCGTCCTGGCGTATTTGAGAAATGCAGTGTCGTGGATCTTCATCAGGTGATCTTTGGCTTGGCGCGTGTCGTTCTTCCAGAGAGCGCAATACGCCAGCACGTAGTTCTTGTAGTCTTCGTTTGACTGGCCTTTGTAGGGCGTGTTCTCCAGGAGGCTCCGGATGCGCTCGGCATCAAGCGGCTTACCCGAATTCTGGTATGCACTCGCAAGGGCGCCGAGAATCGAAGGGGAACGCTCGCCATTGCTCACTGCAGGGGCGGCGAGTTGGATGATGTCTCCCCAGGCGCGCTCTTCATCAAGGAGTGGGATGATTTCCAGTTGATAGCGTGCATCAATCGCGGCAGCCTTCCGGTAATGCAGTTTGGCTGTCGTAATGTCTTTCTTCCAGTGGTAGGCCTGCGCGAGGAGGATCTCTGCCTCAGCAGAACTCGGGTTTTGCAAAATATACTTTTCCAGCGTGGCAATCGCCATGTCGTAGCGTTGCGCAGCGATATGGCTTCGAGCCTCGTCAAGACTCGACTGAGCGTGTACGCGAATCGCAATCAAAAGGAGCGCGAGGAAAGCCGCCCACAAAGCGCATTTTCTCATAGATAAATCCCTGTCCTTGATATCCACCATGGCAAGGATTGTACCCCCGACTTCGTCTCGTCTCGAATATGTGCAATACAGTTGCTTATGGCTTGCCCTCCCTTCGCGGCCATCGCGCCGCCACCGTGGTCGAGATCCCGCCCCGCGGACGGAATTCACCTTTCACCTCAGCCCACACCGGCTTTGCCCACCGCACCACGTCTTCGAGAACTCGGTTCACGACGTTCTCCTGGAAGATTCCCAGGTTGCGGTAACTCTGCAGATATTCTTTGTACGATTTCAGTTCCAGGCACAAGTTATCGGGCTGGTAACGCAGCGTGATCACGCCAAAATCCGGTAAGCCTGTCTTCGGGCACACCGAAGTGAACTCCGGATCGTCGATGACGATCTCGTATCCGGGAAATTGATTCGGCCAGGTTTCGATCTCGGCAAATTTAGCGTCCAAGCCGGCGGCGGCGTGCTCAGGCGTATAGCGCGGATGTTTGGGCATGCAAGTATTGTCCCACACGCATCGACAGGCAGACTCGTGTCGATCGCGCCGCCGCTCACCGACCGAGCTTCAACGGGCTCGGATGGCTGGGTTCGTACACGCCTATCTTGCCGCCACCAGGAAGTTCGAACTTGGCCACCTTGCCCCAGCGCTGCTCGTTCACCTCGGAGACCTTCACCTTCTTCGATTTAAGTTCCTTCAAAGTCGCCGCAATGTCGTCGCACATGAAGTAAAGCTCATGCTGGTCATTCTTTTCGGCGTCATGAAATGCGGCTTCGCTTTGAGGCATGGCGAAGATCAGCCAGCCATGGCCCGCGTCCACCGAGGAGAACTTTAGTACATCCCGAAAGAATGCCCGGTCTGCCTCCGCATTCTTGCTGTAGATAACCATGTGTGCGCCGTTGATCATGCATGAACTCCGATTTTAAAAATGGTGAGGGTCATATTCTCACCGCGCGGGCGAGTGCGCAACCAGACCTCTTTTACCTGCGCAAATCATTGACAGACGCTGCTCAGGCCCACGTCGACATCGGAGGGATCGATGCCAATTGGTCCCGACGTACCGGACACTTGCGTTCCGCACACGCGTCCATATCTATCTTCCACCATCAGGATGGAATCGAGAGTCCGGAATTGCGGGCCAAGAGCCATTCTTGACAACCGACTATTTCGGCAGCGGAAAACCTTTCATGCACACCACCGTACGGTCCGCATCCTCGGGCTTTGCGTGGAGGAAGCCGAGGTTCGCCGTGCAAAGCACATCCCCTTTCAAAACCAGGCTGGTGTTGTTATCCAGTGGCGCGTTCTGCTTGGTCGCGATCAGGATTCGTTGAGAGCCGTCGGGCGAAAGCACCCAGATCTGGTTCAGCAAAAGTTCAGACACGTAGATGTTGCCTTTGCTGTCCAGTTCGATCCCGTCGAATGCCGAAAAACCATATGGCAGCGCTACAGGTTCACCGGCCGTCCCATCGTCTTTAATCGGAATCCGAAGCACCAAGGGGTCGCCATCGGTAACGGCATAGATGTTCTTTTGCTGCTTATCGAGCACGAGATCGTTGACGCCCAGCGGAAATCCCGAATAAGGTTTAGGCGACCAGTTGAGCAAAGGATGCGCCGACCACAGGTCCACCTTCTTCCCATCAGGTGATATTTTCCAGATTCCTGAGTACGTGAGATCGGTCATGTAGACATTGCCGCTCGAGTCGATGGCAACATCGTCCGGATAGCAGAACGGCCAGCCCTCGGCTTTGGTCGCCAGCGCCGTCACTTTCCGAGTCTTGGCGTCGATCTTATAAACGCCGGAGCTGGTTACCGTCGCGTCGCGGCAAGCGGGATGGAACGGATCTCCCAAGTCTTTTCTGAAGTCACGTTTCGAATGCCCCGTGTAGGCGACGTAGATGTTGCCGGCCTGGTCGAGATCGAGCCCGATCAGATCTCCCTTTCCGCTTTCTTCTTTCGAGGGCACCCACGCGATGTGATCGTAGCTGCCGTCATCCTTGAGCATGACGACTTCGCCAATATGCATCAAGGTGGCGTAGAGATTGCCCTGCGAATCGACTGCGAGACCTTCCGGCGTATCGGGGAGTTTGGCCATGACCCAAGCCGTGAACTGGGCTGACGCGGGCCGTGGGACGGCGGTGAAAAACAAGGCGCAGGAGATCAGACAAAACAGCGTACTCAGATCGTTGTTTTTATGCCGCGGTTTGAGCATGTAGTCACTCCCGTTAATAATCGTCGATTCCATTTGACGAAGGGCCCAGATTCGAAACGTATCCGAATCTACAGGAAGACTTTCCTGCACGCACCTCCAAAATTCGAGCCGCCTCCTTAGCGGAGTACCTCCCGAGCCCTCTATCCAGCATCCGCCGTCTTCAGCCCGCATCTAACCATGCAACGGCTGGCGCAGGCGGCGTTCTCTCGGGGCCGTTTGAGTGGTAAATTAAAGCTTGCAGTTGTCTGCGCGGCACCCTGAAAGATAACCGGTTGGCAGCAACCAACAACAATTCGAATGGACGTCCCGGCACGCACAAAAGCCGCATCTGGTGGACTGTCGGGGTACTCGCGATGCTCGCCGTGATCCCGGTCTTCATCAAGCCAGGGTCGTTGAAAATTCGTACCACCACGGTGGAGCGCGGCCCCATTCGCAGCCTGATTTCCACCAACGGCAAGGCCGAGCCCATCCAAAATTTTGAAGCCCACGCGCCTGCCGCCACTACGGTGAAGCATCTTTTTGTAAAAGAAGGAGACCACGTTCACCAGGGCCAACTTCTCTTGCAGCTCGATGATGCCGATCTGCGCAGCCAGGCCGCTCGCGCGCAAGCTCAGATTAAAGCGGCGCAGGCCAATCAGTCGGATCTAAGCACTGGCGGCACGCGCGAAGAGCTGCTCACGCTCGACGCGCAACTCATCAAAGCCCGCAACACGCGCGACGCCGCCCAGCGCAACCTGGATTCTTACCATCGGCTCCAACAGCAGGGCGCAGCTTCTGCCGGCGAGGTGAAGCAGGCGGAAGACGCTTTGCAGCGCGCCCAGGCCGACTTAACCCTGCTGGAGCAAAAAAAGAAAGACCGCTACTCCCAGCCGGAAGTGGCCAAAGTTCAGGCGCAAGGAGCCGAGGCCCAGGCCGCCTACCAAGCCGCCGAAGATGCGCTCGCAAAATCCAGCGTGCGTGCGCCATTCGACGGCATCGTCTATTCGCTTCCCGTAAAGCAGGGCGCTTATGTGCAGACGGGCGATCTATTGCTGCAGGAAGGCGACCTTTCCCGCATGCTGGTGCGCACTTTCGTCGACGAACCCGACATCGGCCGCCTCGCCACCGGCCAGAAAATCGAAGTCACCTGGGACGCCTTGCCCGGGCGCATCTGGAAAGGCGAGGTCAGCACGGTTCCCTCCACCGTCAAGCTTCGCGTCACCCGCAGCGTAGGCGAAGTCACGTGCACGCTCGACAACCACGATCTGCGCTTGTTGCCGAACGTCAACGTGGGCGTTACCATCATCACTGCCGAACACTACGGCGTGCTCACCTTGCAGCGCGAAGCTCTGCGCATCGACGACACCCGGCCTTACGTTTATGAAGTGGTTGATGGCAAACTCGAGCGCCGCGGAGTCGAAGTCTCTCTGCAGAATCTTACGCAGGTCGAGATCACGGGCGGGCTTCCCGAACATGCAGTTGTAGCCCTCTCCTCGGTCGATTCCAAGCCGCTGACCGACGGCGCCCGCGTAAAAGTGGTGCCGTAGCAGATGCGCGGGGTTAAAAACGACATGCGCCCGCTACGCGACTTTTGTTATTCCGAACCGGGCGCCAAACCCGGTAAGGAACCTGCTTTTCAGCCAGCGCGATTGACATGGGGTGCCCCATTTCTCCCGTCTTTTGCGAGAAGTGGGGCTCTGACTTTTCTTCTATCTGTGGTGTCGTACTCCGCCTCCGCAGCCCAAACACCACAGGAACTTCTTTCCACCGGCCACGCAGATCAAGCAATCCAAACGCTCGAGCAGCAAATCCACACGGCGCCGACCGCGGAAACCTACAACCAGCTCTGCCGGGCACACATCGAACTTGGCGATTGGGACTCCGGCATCCCCGCCTGCGAAAAAGCCGTCGCACTCACGCCCGACAACGGTCTCTATCACCTTTGGCTGGGACGCATTTACGGCGAGAAGGCCGATCGCTCAAATTTCCTCAGCGCCGCAGGCCTGGCCGGAAAAGTTCGCACCGAATTCGAACGCGCCGTCGAGTTGTCTCCCAATAATTGGGAAGCCCGCACCGATCTAGCCGAGTTCTATCTCGAAGCCCCTGGAATCGTCGGCGGAGGCAAAGATAAAGCCCGCGCCCAGGCTGCTCTGCTTGCACCGCTGAATCCGGCGATGTCACACTGGGTGCTTGCCCGCATCGCTCAGAAGAACAAAGACAAAGCCAAGGCCGAACAGGAATACCGCGCCGCCATCGATGCCAGCAACGGAGGCGCGCGTGCCTGGGTAAATCTCGCCGGCTTCTATCGCCGCACCAACCGCCTCGACGATATGGAGCAAGCCTTGCGCTCCATGGAGTCCGGTCCGCTCGATCGCCCCGCGGCCTTGGTCGATGGCGCCAGCCTGTTGTTACGCACTGAGCGGAACTATCCTATGGCGATTCGCCTCTTGCGCCGCTACATGGCGTCTTCCAACACTGTCGAGGAAGCTCCAGTCTTCAAGGCTCACAATCTGCTGGGCGAATTGTTCGAGAAACAAGGCGACCGCGTCGCGGCGGCCGAAGAATATCGCGCGGCGCTCGCCCTCGCCCACGCGTACCGGCCAGCTCAGGAAGGATTAAACCGCGTGACCCACTAAAGAATTCCGGTGATGTCAAGCTGCCTGTGTAAATAGGTTGAGGGTGCGGGTTTTCCATTCCAGGTTGAATCTCTGGAAGATGGAGTAGAGGATGCGGTCGACACTAGCTACATTCACAAAACAAACCATGGGCCGGGTGCGGCGGCGCACTTCCACGAAGCAGCGTTCAATCACGTTAGTGGTGCGCAGCTTCTTACGCAGGTGCGCGGGGAAAGCGAACACCGAAAGCAGCTCCGGCAGATCGCGCTCCAGTTGGCGCACCATGGGACCGTAGTTTCCCCGCCAGCGGGCGCGGAAGGCGCGAAAAGCGGCCTCGGCATGGGCGCGGCTTTCGGCTTGGTAGATGGCTTGTGCGTCCTGCTTCACCGCGTCGAAATCGGCCTTCTTCACTTTCTCCAAAATGTTGCGCATCTTGTGCGCCCAGCAACGCTGATGCCGCACGCGCGGATACACCGTGCGAATCGCCGCCGCCAGGCCGGCGCAGCCGTCGGTGACGATCAGACCCAGCGCCTTGCCCTCCAGTCCGCGCCGATACATATCCTGCAGCAGCCCTTCCCAGTCCGCCTGGCTTTCGCCCTGACTCCGCAAGAACGCCAGCAGATGGCGCGTGCCGTCGCGCCGCACTCCGTAGGCCACCAGCATCTGCACCCGCTTGCGCCCCGCCGGACGGAAAGGCTTTAGCTTGCTAGGCCAAAGCCAACTTACACCCTCTCGCTTTTTACACAATCAAAGTTACGTCACCTGAATTCCCGTCTTCATTGACTCACCCTCGCCGCGTTCGTAAGATGAAGCGTCCCGAGCCGCGCGTCCTAACATGATCGACACCATCATCTCCCACTACCGCATCGTCGAGAAACTTGGCGGCGGAGGCATGGGTGTGGTCTACAAAGCTGAGGACACCGAACTCGGGCGCTTCGTCGCGCTCAAATTCCTGCCCGACGAAATGTCGCGCGATCCGCAAGCCCTCGAGCGCTTTCGCCGCGAAGCGCGTGCCGTTTCCGCTCTCAATCACCCGAACATTTGCACCATCCACGAAATCGGCAAACATGGCGAGCAATCGTTCATCGCCATGGAGTTTCTGGATGGCGTCACCTTGAAGCATCTCATCGCGGGCAAGCCGCTGGATAACGAAACCACTCTCTCGCTAGCTCTTGAGATCGCCGACGGGTTAGACGCGGCGCATGCCCAAGGCATTGTTCACCGCGATATCAAGCCCGCCAACATCTTCGTCACCAAACGCGGCCACGCCAAGATTTTGGATTTCGGTCTGGCCAAAGTGTCATCCGCCGCCAGCTCTTCCAGGCAGATTGCAGGGGCCGACACGATGACGGTCGATGAGCAGCACTTGACCAGTCCCGGCTCCACGCTCGGCACCATCGCCTATATGTCGCCCGAGCAGGCGCGTGCCAAAGAACTGGACGCACGTACTGACCTCTTCTCTTTCGGCGTGGTGCTCTATGAAATGGCGACGGGCACGCTTCCCTTTCGTGGCAACAGCTCGGCGGAGATATTCAAAGCCATCCTGGATGCCACGCCCGCGCCCGCCCTGCGGCTCAATCCCGACTTGCCCGCAGAGTTGGGACGCATCATCGACAAAGCCCTGGAGAAAGATCGCAACCTGCGCTATCAAAGCGCAAGCGATTTGCGCGCCGATCTGGCCCGCCTCAAGCGCGGACTCGACACGTCGTCCGCCAGTTCTTCCTCGGTCGCGGTTGCCACTCCGAAAAAGCGCTCGCTGAAATATGTCGCCATCGGCGTGGCCGCAATTCTGGCGATTGCCGCGGCTGCTGGCTTCTACTTCACCCGCCCAAAATCCGATACGAAGAAAATCACCTCGCTCGCCGTTCTGCCCTTCGTGAACGCCACTGCCGATCCCGGCAACGAATACTTAAGCGATGGCCTGACCGAAAGCCTGATCGGCACGCTGTCGCAATTGCCCGACCTTAAGGTTTTGGCGCGAAGCACGGTCTTCAAATTCAAAGGCAAAGAAGATGACCCGCGCCAGATTGGCCAGAGCTTGCAGGTGGGCGCGGTGCTGATGGGACGCATCACGCAACATGGAGACGAACTGGGCATCGACGCCGACCTGGTCAACACCGCCGACGGCAGCGAGATCTGGGGCTCGCACTACGCACGCAAGGCGGCGGATGTAGCGCAAATACAGAGCGACATCACGCGCGACATCTCCAGCGGCCTGCGCATCCACCTGAGCGGCGCCGAGCAGCAGCGCCTGACCCGCGCCGCCGCCACCAATCCCGAAGCCTACCGTCTCTACCTCGAAGGCCGCCAGCTTTGGTATGGCCGCACTCCGGAGGGTTTGCAGAAAAGCATTGCATTGTTCCAGCAGGCGATCGCCGCCGACCCCAACTATGCCCTCGCATACTCCGGCCTTGCCGACGTTTACAACATTGCCCCCAGCTACATTCCAATCGGGTCGAGGCAGGCCGAACTTCTGGCTGACGAAGCCGCGCACAAAGCGGTCGAACTCGATGACTCCCTGTCCGAGGCCCACGCCGCCCGCGCCTTCGCGCTGGCCAACTTGAACAGGTGGAGCGAGTCGGAGCCGGAATTTCGCCGCGCCCTTGAATTGAACCCCAACAATGCTACCGCCCACTATTTCTACGCGATGGGCTATCTCGGCCCTGAAAACCAGATCGACCAGGCCCTCGAACAATTCCGCATCGCTCTATCGCTCGACCCTCTTTCCTTGATCGTAAATTCAAACTACGGCAGCATGCTGACGCAGGCCCGGCGCTATCCCGAGTCGCTCGCCCAGTTCCAGAAGGTTCTCGCCCGCGATCCCAACTTTCCCCCCGCCCACTACAAGTTGTCGCATCTCTATGCGATGACCGGACGCTTCCCCGAAGCTGTGATTGAACTCCGGAAGGCATTTTCGAAACCAATTCCCGTGAGTGAGGATGCAAAGGGCTATCTCGAACTCATGTCGACGTTGGAAGGCTCGGATCGATCCGCCGCCGCGGGCGTGGCTGCTGCCCTCGCTGGAGACCGCGACCGGGCGTTCCAGTATTTCGAGAAGGCCTATTCCGACGGCGACAACGAACTCCTGCTTGTCATTCGTTATCCAGCGCTCGACTCGCTGCGTTCCGATCCCCGCTATAAAGACCTGATGCGCCGCCTCGGACTGCCCGAGTAGAAATTAGCGCGTGGCACCATTCGGCTCCAACGAGCCTCGAGCTGTTAGGACAGGCGAGACCAAAATCGGGGATCCTCCCATCACGATTCTAAGTGACCTAGCGCACTGACAAATCTCCCCAAGAAGTGTTTCTGGTTAGAGTGAAGGACAATCTCAAAAGGCCAAACCCCACGCCAGTAGAGGAGGGACACGGGTCTTTAGGTAATGCGAGAATGCCTGCGGATTTGCGCGACTGCGCCAACAATCTATCGGCCAGCGCAAAGCGGAAGCTTTAGCGTCACCGCGCCCATCGCCCGCACTGGGGTCGTCTTCGAGTTCAGGATAAGGAGATTCCCGATGAAATTACTTGAACGACTTTTCGGTGGTGAGAACAAAGCTTCACCAAAGGCAGAGCCATTCACCGCCGCACACATGACCAGCATTCCAATCGGCGGGCATAAAGGCGGCCAAATTGCTGTGGAGGCCGTCAAAGCCTTCCTTCAAGACAATCCCGGGCGCATCCTGGAGGACAAAATAGACATTACGACTACCCTGGACGCCAACGAGACGTACGTCAAGATAGTTTATGTTACTGACACACAACAATCGCTGGATTTCGGAAACAAGTTTTCGGCGTTCTTATATCAGCGTGCGATCGGCCATGTTCCCGTCGAAACGCCAGCACCTTCGTCGGTGGCTTCCGCGCCGTGTAGCCCGTCAGCACGGTTTGTTTTCGACGGTTGCGATTTGACGCCACAGCGGTTCAGAATGCACACGGTCGAAAGTGTGGAAAAATCGCTCTCAACGAAGTTGAAGAATGGCACTACAGAGTTTTGGGTGGAACCAAATGTGAAGTGCTTCACTAAGGAGCCAGCAGACGCATCGCGGGGCTTCTTCCTTTTTGCATTTGAGCCTGAAAGCGGCCTTCTGCACGATGTTTGCATTGATGCCAAATGCTCCACCGACTTCTTGGGCGTCCGCACGCGCGAGCACGAGCAAGTCCTGTTGCAAGGCGGATTCAAGAGGATTGGGAAGTTTAAGCACAGAATCACGTCTTGGATAATCTGGAACCATAGCGAGAACACCCATCTTTACGTAATTCCACAGAGCCATTTGAACGGAAACTTGATAGAGATTTACTATGTGTGGCGGTATGAGCCGTACTTAGACGAGGATGTTGAGTGGCTAAAATAGGGCCTCGGCCCACACTAGTCGCGTGGCGCCGCCTCGGCTTGCCTGGGTAGGAAAATATCCATGACCTCGGTGCGAATGGATAAATGGCTGTGGGCCGCCAGATTCTTCAAGACCCGTGCACTCGCAGCAAGAGCCTGCGAACTGGGCAGAATCCAATCCAACGGCCAGCCCGCCAAGCCGGCGCGCGAAGTCCACATCGGCAACATGTTGAGAATCACCAACGACGGTGGCGACTTCGAAGTCGAAGTCCTGCTGCTCAGCGATGTGCGGGGCCCAGCCTCCATCGCGCAAACTCTCTACCGCGAGACCGAAGCCAGCCGCGAACTCCGCCAAAAAGTGGCCGCCGAGCGCAAAGCCATGCGGCAATTCGAAGAGCTACCAGCAGGCAGGCCATCCAAACGCGACCGCCGGCACATCATCCAATTCCGCGGCCGGGCCTGACGCGCCACGGCGAAGACCTGCACTCCGTCGCAATTCATTGCTTGGATCCATGCTTGAGATGAAAAGCAGTATTCACCAGGCCAACGTGAGAGAACGCTTGCGGAAAATTCCCCAACTGCCGTTTCGCTACTGGATCGTATTCCTCCGACAACAGCCCCACATCATTCCGGATCTCCAGCAGCCGTTCAAACATCCGGACCGCCTCCTCATGCCGCCCCTGCAACTCATAATTGTCCGCTAGCCAGAACGAGCACGGCAGAAACGTTCCTTCTCCATGGGGCAGACCATCGACGGCTGGGTCTGGCGTGTACCGCCCCACAAAACCATTCTTGATGAGATGAGTCTCAATCGCTTTCACCGTGCCGGCGACGCGCACATCATCCGCCGGAAGAAATCCCACCAGAGGCATCTGCAAAATGCTGGCATCCAGATGTTTGCTTCCGTAATACTGCACAAAAGAATTCAACTCTGCGTCGAAGCCCAGCCGGCAAACCTGCTCGTGAATGGCCTCGCGAAGTTTTTTCCACCGCGGGATATCTGTATTAAACCGACCTTTTTCCGCCGACCGTATCAGCCGGTCAACCGCCACCCACGCCATCATTTTCGAATGCACAAAATGCCGCCGTGGACCGCGCACCTCCCAAATGCCTTCGTCCGGCTTCTCCCATCCTGTCTCCAGAAATTCCAGCATCGCCAGCGCTACTTCGTGGCGCGCATGTTGAGAGGGGGCCAGTCCCGCTTCGCGAGCCTGAAAGAGCGTGTTCGCCACTTCCCCAAAAATATCCAACTGATATTGTTTATAAGCGGCATTGCCCGTGCGCACCGGAGCCGAGTTCTCGTATCCCGGCAACCACGGCAACTCCAGCTCCGTAAGCCTGCGCTCACCGTGCAGCCCATAAAGTATGTTCAGTTCCGAGGGACTGCCCGCCACCGCCCGCAGCAGCCATTCCCGCCACTCCCGCGCCTCATCCAGATACCCCGCATGCAGCAGAGATTGCAAAGTCAACGTAGCATCCCGCACCCAGCAAAAGCGGTAATCCCAGTTCCGCACCCCGCCCAAAAGTTCCGGCAGTGACGTTGTAGGCGCGGCCACAATCCCGCCCGTAGGTAGAAACGTTAGCCCTTTCAGGGTAATCAGCGACCGCAGCACCGCCTCCCGCCATTTTCCCTGATAAGTGCAGCGGTCGGACCACTCCCGCCACCATTTCTCCGTCTTCTCAACCGCCGCTCCAACATTCACCGGCGCAGGTTCCTGCTCGTTCGAGGGATACCAGGTCAGATCAAACGAGATCTTTTGTCCTTGAGAAACGGTGAACTCGGCCTGAGTCTTCAGGTTCTCGCTATGCACCGGCACATCGGCGCGCAGCCGGATCATGTCGGGACCGGCAATCGCCGAAATCCCATTTTCCTTGTGCCGCACCCACGGCACCACCGCCCCGTAGTCGAATCGAATCACCAGCTCCATCTTCATCTGCACCTGCCCTCGCACGCCCGCAACCACGCGCAAAAGTTCCGGCATTCCAGTGCGAGGAATCATGCAGTCAATCAGCGTCACCGACCCGCTCTCGGTCTCGAACGTAGTCTCAAGAATGAGGCTCCCGTCCCGGTAGCACCGTCGAATGGACCACACCGGCTCAGCCGGCGCGATGGACCAATGCCCATGTTCATAGGTGCCCAGCAAAGCAGCGAAGCAAGCGGGAGAATCAAAGTGCGGAAGGCAAAGCCAATCAATCGAACCCTGCTTAGAAACCAACGCGGCCGTGTGGCAGTCGCCAATCATGGCGTAATCTTCAATCGGTATGGACAGGAATTTCCCTCCGGCAAATCAAGATGAGCGGAGCCCACATTTTCTCACAGAGCTTTGCGCGCTCGGCATCGGGTGGGCACGGGCTCGCCTATGAAAATCTGTCCTAGGGCGAAACTGCACTTCCCCATGCAGCAAAGTCTGTATTTCAGCCGGCTCGCCGAAAGATGACAATCGACTGGAGAGATTCACTAGAGGGTGGTTGTTCTGGTACGTGTCAGGAGCGCCTTCAGCACAGTGGGGTCTCGCGCCATTCCAGTCGAAAACTATTTGGAGGGTCACAATGCGACATTTACTGTTATTTTCCGTGCTGCTTCTCGGCACATGCTGGGCCGCGGCCCAGGACACCAGTCCCAGCGCCGCAAGCTCAACTCAGGACGCCTCGGCTCAGGCAACGCCCACAGACGCCGGCAACGCGCAGACGGTTAAGGGCTGCCTCAGCGGCTCGGACGGAAATTACATTCTTGAAGCCAGCAACGGCAAAACCTATCGGCTCATGGGCGATACTTCCAAGCTGAGTGAGCATGTCGGCCACGAGATGAAGATCACAGGCACCATTTCCTCAACCTCCACCACGGCTCCCAACGGCCAGGATGTCAATGGTGCTAACACCACCCGGCAAACCCTGGAAGTGACTTCGTTCAAACACATCTCCAAGAACTGCGAAGGCGGAGGCATGTCAAAGTAGTTCCGTCCCGCTCCGTCGTTTCCCGCGCTGGGCACCCATTTCTCGCCGCCTTTGCGAGAAGTGGGTATTCCCAGCGGATCGCCACCTTGCCTGCTTTAAAATTTTGTAGCTCCGCATCGTGCGGAAAGCCCGGCGAGGAGACCCCCGCTCCGCCAACCGCTCTCACTCATTTGCCCGAAGGCTTCCATTCCTTCGCCAGACGCTGCCCCTCCGCTATCTCCTGAGGAGTCATCTTCGCGGCCAGCGCAGTCATCCTCGCCGTTAGGTCCTCGCGAAATCTTTGCTCTATTGTTTGCGAGGCGAGCGTCATCCACATGTACCCGGTGACATTGCTCTGAGGGACCCCCTGCCCCAGCGAGTAAAAGGCACCAAGGTTCGCCTGTGCTCGCGCATACCCCTGATCGGCAGCCTTGCGGTACCAGCGCGCTGCTTCGTCGATGTCCTTGGGCACACCTTGACCGTGTTCATATTGGAAGCCGAGACCGAACTGCGCGCTCGCTTTCCCCTGATCGGCGGCCTTGCGCATCCAAATTGCCGCTTGGTTGAGATCCTTGGTTACGCCATCGCCGGCATAGTACATGATGGCGAGATTCTCCTGTGCCATCGTTATCCCCTGCTCGGCCGCCTTCTGGTACCACTTCGCCGCTTCGCTGAGGTCCTTCGGCACGCCTTCGCCCGCGTCGTATGCAAGGCCGAGCCTGAGTTGCGCATCTGCATTGCCCTGCTCGGCCGCCTTGCGATACCAACTCACCGCTTGGCTGAAATCCTTAGCCACTCCATTCCCGTCGTAGTACAGCAAGCCGAGACGGTACTGGGCTTTCGCCTCTCCCTGATCAGCAGCCTTCCGGTACCAACTCGCTGCCTGGCTGAAGTCCTTGGGCACCACTTCGCCGTTTTCGTATAGGTAGCCGAGGCTCAACTCGGCATCCGCGTAGCCCTGCGCGGCAGCCTTGTCGTACCAACGTTTCGCCTCACTCAGGTCTTTGGCCACGCCTTGACCATAGTTGTACGCCAAGCCCAGGAAGAACTGCGCCTTCACGTGGCCTTGTTCGGCGGCCTTGCGGTACCAGGCCGCCACCTGACTTGGATCCTTCGCTATTCCTTGACCCAGAGCGTAGGACGTTCCCAGGAAGAACTGTCCACTGGCGTCGCCCTGATCTGCTGCCTTCTGGTACCAACGGACCGCTTCGCCGAAATCCTGGGGCACTCCTTCACCATTGCGATTGAGCAAGCCGAGGCGCACCTCCGCATCTACATAGCCCTGTTCGGCGGCCTTGCGCACCAGACTGACACTTTCGCCGACATCCTTCGGCACTCCAATCCCAACCGCGTACATCTTGGCCAGACTGACCTCCGCCACGGCATCGCCCTGATCAGCCGCCTTGCGATACAACTTTGCCGCTTCGCTGGAGTCTTTCGGCACTCCGTCACCGTTTTCGTACATCAGGCCAAGCCGCAACTGCGCAGCTGCACTGCCCCCATCCGCGGCCTTGCGATACCAACCCGCCGCTGCGCTCAAATCCTTCGGCGTCACCTCACCCCTTTCATACATGACGCCTAGCAACATCGCTGCGTTCTCATTGCCGTGATCTGCAGCCTTGCGGTACCAGCGCGCCGCTTCGCTGAAATCCTTGGCCACCCCTTCGCCGTCGTGGTACATGAGGCCCAGCTTCGCCTCGGCCTGCGACAGTCCCTGATCTGCAGCTTTGCGAAACAAAGCCAATGCTTCGCTGAAATCCTTGGGCACTCCCTCTCCTTTGTCATAGCTCAGGCCAAGATTGAACTGTGCAATCGCAAAGCCTTGATCGGCGGCCTTGCGGTACCAGCGCGCCGCTTCGCTGAGGTCCTTGGCCACGCCCTGTCCCTTTTGGTATTTGAGAGCGAGATTGAGTTGGCCAACCGCATCGCCCTGCTCGGCGGCCTTGCGGTACCAGGTCATCGCTTGGCTGAGGTCCTTTGGCACTCCCTGACCCGCGTCGTACAGATAGGCGAGATCCAGTTGCGCATCCGCGTCGCCCTGATCTGCAGCCTTGCGGAACCAACGCGCGGCTTCGCCGAAATCCTGCGGCACTCCCTGACCCGATTTGTACATCAGGCCGAGTTTCCTCTGCCCGGGCGCGTAGCCCTTATCCGCAGATTTACGGAACCAACTCACTGCTTCCGCGAAATCCTGCTGCACTCCCTTGCCGCCTTGGTACATCGAACCGATTGCGTCTTGTGCCGGCGCATATCCCTGATCCGCGGCTTTGCGCCGCCATTCCGCCGCTAACTTCAGGTCCTTCGATATCCCCTTACCTTCGAAGTACATATTCCCCAGCCAGAACTGCCCTTCCGGATAGCCCCGCTCAGCCGCCTTCCGATACCAGTTGGCCGCTTCGGTGAAATCCTTGGGCACTCCGTCCCCGTAGTAGTACATGTTCGCCAGCCAGTACTGCGCCTCTGCGAAGTTCTGATCGGCGGCTTTGCGGTACCAGCGCGCCGCTTCGGCAAAATCCTTCGGTCTGTCGTAGCCGTACATGTAAATCTTGCCGAGATTGAGTTGCGCAACCGCCTTACCCTGATCGGCGGACTTCCGGTACCAAGCCTCCGCTTCCTTATAATCTTTGGGCACTCCGTTGCCACTCGCATACAGGTAGGCGAGATTTGCCTGCGCTACTGCGTTCCCCTGATCGGCGGCTTTGCGATATAAACGCGCTGCCTCGCCGTAGTCCTGGGACACTCCCTCGCCCCTGTCGTACATGCCAGCCAACCCCAGCTGTGCAGCCATATTGCCCTGATCGGCGGCTTTGCGGTACCAGCGAGTTGCTTCGCCAAGGTCCTTCGGCACCCCATCGCCGTGGTAGTAAAGCAGGGCCAGATTCCCCTGCGCTGCCGCGTACCCTTGATCGGCCGCCTTGCGATACCAACGCGCCGCTTCGCTCGAATCCTTGGGCACGCCTTTGCCGTCTTCGTAGAAAAGCGCGAGGTTATACTCCGCCTCTGCATAGCCCTGATCCGCAGCCTTCCGGGTCCAGGCCGCCGCTTCCGCAGGATCCTGAGGCACCCCGGCCCCCACGGTGTAAAGCGTAGCCAACGCCTCCTGCGCATCAGCCAGCCCTTTGTCGGCGGCTTTGCGCAGCCAAACGGATGCTTCGTGCAGATCCTTGGTCACACCCTCGCCACGGTAGTACATACCGCCCAGCTTGAACTGCGCCTGCACGAAGCCTTGATCGGCCGCCTTGCGGAACCAGCGCGCCGCCTCGCTCGAATCCAGAGGCACTCCGGCTGCCGGCACACCCGCCGCGTACATGCCACCGAGATCGAACTGCGCGACCGCTTCGCCCTGATCGGCCGCCTTGCGCCACCAACTCGCCGCCTCTTTCAAGTCTTGCGGCACGCCGTCTCCGCGGGAGTATGCTTTACCGAGGCTCACTTCCCCGCTTCGGTTTCCCTGCTCGGCAGCTTTGCGGAATAAGCGCGCCGCTTCCACCAAATCCACCGGCATCCCTTCGCCATCCTGGTACATCAGACCAAGTTCTGCTTGTGCGCCTGCGTCGCCCTGATCGGCAGCCTTACGCCACCAGCTTGCCGCGTCGGTCAAGCTCTTGGGCACATGTGTGCCGTAGTAGGACATGCGTCCTAACACGGACTGGGCCGTCGCATCGCCGTCGTTACCGGCCTTGACCAGCCAGCGGACCCCTTCGGCCGAATCCGCGGTCACGCCGTTGCCGCCGTCGTTGTACAGGAAGCCGAGCATCCGTTCTGCTGGCGCATATCCCTGATCGGCGGCTTTACGGTACCAACGCACTGCTTCGCCGTAGTCCTCGGTCACTCCCTCGCCGTATGTGTACAGCAGGCCAAGATCGTACTGCGCGTGCGAATACCCTTGGTCGGCGGCCTTGCGGTACCAACCCGCCGCTTCGCTCAGATCCTTAGGCACCCCCTTGCCTTGCTCGTAAAGGACGCCAAGACCCACCTCCCCCTCGGCATTGCCCTGCTCGGCCGCCTTCCGGAACCAAACCATAGCTTCTCTAAAATCCTGCGGCGCTTGTTTCCCGTCGCGATATATCTTGCCCAGAGCAAGCTGCGCATCCGCCGCGCCATGATCCGCGCGTTCCCGCAGACTAGTCAGCGATTCCGCGTCGGACTTTTGCGTCGTCTGAGCGAAACTAACCAACGCGTTCGTGAGTAAACACACCACAATCAACGTGCCTGTTTTGAAGGTGGAGACTCTCATAGTGATCCTCATTCCTATCATTTAGCCGCGGGCTTCCATTCCTTCGCCAGACGCTGCGCCTCCGCAAGTTCTTGTGGAGTCATCTTCGCGGCCAGGTCTGCTACCCTCCGCGCGACCACGTCCTGGGCCCCTTTGCTCACTCGGCCAGACGCAAGGCTCATCCACATATACGCGAACACGTCGTTCTGAGGAACTCCCTGCCCTCGGTGGTACAGGTACCCGAGCATCGCCTGCCCGCCGGCATCGCCCTGATCGGCGGCTTTGCGAAACCAACGGGCCGCTTCCCTGGAGTCCCGGGGCACGCCCTCGCCATCGTCGTAGAAGAAACCAAGTTTGACCTGCGAATCTGCGTCCCCCTGATCGGCAGCCTTGCGGACCCAACTCGCCGCTTCGCTGAGGTCCTTGGGCACTCCTTCGCCGTTGTGGTACATGAGGCCGATACTGAACTGTCCCAGTGCATCCCCCTGATCCGCAGCTTTGCGCCACCAACGGGCCGCTTCGCTGAAGTCCTTGGGTACTCCCATGCCCTCGTGGTAGATGTGGCCTAGCTGCGCCTGCGCACCCGCATCTCCCTGATCGGCAGCCTTGCGGTACCAATCCGCCGATGCACCGTAATCCTTCGGCACTCCCTCGCCGAGTCGGTACAGCAGGCCTAGCCTCCCCTGCGCCCATGCGAACCCCTGATCGGCAGCTTTCCGATACCATCGCGCCGCTTCGCTGAGGTCTTTAGGTACCCCCTCACCGCTCTCATATCTGAGCCCAAGATAGTACTGCGCCCGCGCCAAGCCCTGATCCGCAGCCTTGCGATCCCAACTCGCCGCCTGGCTGAGGTCCTTGGTCACTCCGGTGCCGTTGTAGTACATGGCGGCGAGGTCGAACTGTCCAGGCGCATTGCCCTGTTCCGCCGCCTTGCGGTACCAGCGCACCGCTTCGCCGTAATCCTGAGCTACGCCCTTACCCTCGGAATACAGTTTGCCCAGATTTACCTGCGCATTTGAATTCCCCTGATCGGCGGCCCTGCGGAATAAACGCGCCGCCTCACCAAAGTCCACAGCCATCCCTTCGCCGTCTTGATACATCAGGCCGAGTTCCTCCTGTGCGCGCGCATTGCCCTGATCGGCGGCTTTGCGCCACCAACTGGCCGCTGCGCTGAAGTCCTTGGACACTCCCTGCCCAGAGTAGTAAAGCGACCCCAGATCTGCCTCTCCTTCCGCATAGCCTTGATCCGCAGCCTTGCTGTACCAACGCGCTGCTTCGCCGAAGTCCTTGGCGCCCTCGTACGTGAGGCCGAGCGACACCTGCGCTTTTGCATTTCCCTGCTGGGCGCGTTCCCGCAAACTAGTCAGTGATTCCGCGTCGGACTTTTGCACCGTCTGGCCGAAACTAACCAACGCGCTCCCCAGTAAACACAGAACAATCAGTGCGCTTGTTTTGCAGTCAGAGATTCTCATTGTGCCCCTCAATCATTTTCCCGAAGGTTTCCATTCCTTCGCCAACCGTTGCCCCTCCGCAATTTCTTGTGGAGTCATCTTCGCGGCCAGCGCGGTCATCTTCGCCGCCAGTTCGTCGCGAGAAGATCCCGCCCCCATTCCGCCGGAGGCCAGGGTCATCCACATGTACGCCAATACCTTGTTCTGAGGAACTCCGTGCCCCACCGAGTACAAGCCACCGAGCGCCGCCTGGGCGGACGCATAGCCCTGATTGGCCGCCTTGCGGTACCAACCCGCTGCATCTCCTTGGGGCAACCCTGCCCCGCCGGCCTCGGAAAGCGAACCGAGATTGAACTGTGCAGTCGGATTCCCCTGGTCGGCAGCCTTGCGGAACCAGCGCGCTGCCTCCTCCCAGTCCTGGGGCACCCCGTTACCGCCCAGGTAGAGAGTTCCGAGACCGATCTGCGCATTTGCGTCCCCCTGATCGGCGCTCTTGCGGTACAAACGCGCTGCTTCATTGAAGTCTTTGGGCACGCCCTCGCCATCTTGGTACATGAGGCCGAGTTCCTGTTGTGCCCGTGCGTCCCCCTGATCGGCAGCTTTGCGCCACCAGCCGGCCGCTTCTCCAATGTTCTTGGGAACTCCCTTGCCAAAGTAGGACATGTGCCCCATCCAATATTGCGAAGTGGCATCGCCCTGATCGGCGGATTTGCGGAACCAATGCGCCGCTTCGCTGAAGTCCTTGGGCACTCCATCTCCGTGTTGGTACATGAGGCCGAGAAACCCCTGCGCAGTCGCGTTCCCCTGATCGGCCGCCTTGCGGTACCAACGCACCGCTTCGCTGGAGTCCTTGGCTACCCCATTCCCAAAGAGGTACAGTTTGCCAAGACTGAGTTGTGCCCCTGCATTGCCCTGATCGGCGGCTTTGCGGTACCAACGCGCTGCTTCGCCGTAATCCTTGGGCACTCCCTCGCCGTCGTGGTACAGGTCGCCGAGATTCGACTGCGCCGGTGCGAACCCCTGATCGGCAGCCTTGCGATACCAACGCCCCGCCTCGCTGAAGTCCTTGCTCACCCCTTGGCCGTCGTGGTACATGAGGCCGAGATTGAACTGCGCAGTCGGGTTGCCTCCGTCGGCAGCCCTGCGGAACCAGCGCGCCGCTTCGCTGAGATCCTTGACTACTCCGTTGCCAAGGTAGTACATGCCGCCAAGGCCGTACGCCGCCTGTGCGTCACCCTGATCGGCGGCTTTGCGGTACCAACGCTGCGCTTCGCCGCCGTCCTTGGCCATTCCCATGCCAAACAAGTACATGTGCCCAAGCCAGAACTGTGCCCGGACGTTCCCCTGATCGGCCGCCTTGCGGTACCAGCGCGCCGCCTCCTTAAAATCTTGCGGCGCCTTTTCCCCGTCGTAGTAAATTTGGCCCAGAGCGCGCTGTGCCTGCGCATTTCCGTGATCCGCGCGTTCCCGCAAACTCGTCAGCGATTCAGCATCGGAGGCCTGCGGCGTCTGGCCGGAACCAAGCAAGGTGTTCGCCAGCACAAAACACACCGCCATCACTGCAGCAGTCTTGAAGTGGATGGCTCTCATAGTGCTCCCCATTCCTCGGCCCGACATCTTATCGCTTCCAGTAAAGAGAAAACAGAAAAATCGCTCGAACGCGGGATGGTGATGGTGTGGAGCGGGCACTCTGCCCGCTGCCTTTGACTTTGATGTTGACCTTAACCGGGAAGGGCCCGACGTTCAGTTCTTAGTCCGCCCTGAGCAAGCGAAGCGCGCCGAAGGGTGCCGCAAAGCTCCGCAAAAAATGGAACCCGGCTTCAGCCGTTGAGGACACCTCTTTAATATGAGGGACTGTCATTCCCGCTTGTTCTTGGGCAAACTGTTCCACGCTTGGACCGGACCCATCCTTATCATTTCTCTCCCACCACGATTCTCCGTAGAATCTTCGCAGACGTATCAAAGGTGAAAAGCATGAAAACAAGCATTCATAAATTCCTACTACCGTTCCTCTTCCTCCCTACTTCCCTGCTGGCCGAACCCATCACGCTTCGCCACGCCGTGGAACTCGCGCTGAACCACGCCACCGGCATCAGCATCGCTACCGCCGACCAGCAGCACGCCTCCGCCAGCTACCGCGAGCTGCGCAACAGCTACATTCCGCAGTTGATCGCGGGCGCCGGCATCGGCTGGTCTGATGGTTTTCCTCTCAGCCTCGAAGGCGCCGCTCCTTCGCTCTTCAACGTAAACGCGCAATCGGCGCTCATCAATCCCGCCTTGCGCGACTTCATCCACGCTGCCCAGTCCGACATCGCCGTCAGCAACCTTCGCACCAAGGACCAGCGCAATCAGATCATTCAGGACACGGTTGTAAGCTATGCCGAACTCGCGAAATGGGAACTGCGTCTGAGCCGCCTCCGCGAAACCCAAACTGCCGCCGAACAAATGGCAGCAGCCGTAGCCCAGCGCGTCAAAGAAGGCATCGACAGCGAAGTGGATAGCACCCGGGCCCGCCTGTCCGTAGCTCGTGTACGTTTGCGCCTGGCCGAAGCCGCGGGCGCAGCCGATGTCCTTCGCGAACATCTTTCCAAGCTGACGGGACTTCCCACCGCCTCCGTCGAAATCGATCCCAGGTCGTTGCCCGCGCTGCCCGCAGTCAAATCAGAGGAAAAAGCTGACGAGCAGTTCGTGACCAAAGCCGCCGACGCCAACCCCGCCGTGCAGGCTGCCCTGGAACACGCCCGCGCCCAGTACTTGCGGGTAAAAGGAGAACGCAAGTCGCTGTGGCCGAGTGTAGACTTCGCAGCTCAGTATGCCAACCTCGCCACCTACAACAATTACGACGCTTACTACAAACACTTCCAGCCCAACAACGCCACAGTCGGAGTCTCCATCCACTTCCCTTTCTTGAATTATGCCCAGCACGCTAAAGTTCAGGAGGCCGAGTCGGAAGCCCTCAAGGCCAAGAAGCAGGCGGAAGCCGCACACAATCAGGCCTCGGAAGAAACCCTGCGCCTCCAGCGCTCCGTCACCCAGTTGCAAGCCGCCCGCGATGTTGCCGAACTCGAATACGAGATCGCCCAGAAAAACATCGAGGCCGTCCGCACGCGCATGGAAAATTCCACCGCCAACCTGCACGACCTGGACAACGCGCAAACCCAGGCCAGCGAACGCCTGATCGCATTGCAGGACGTAACCTTCGATCTGGAACGCACCCAGGTAGCCCTAATGCGCGCCACCGGAGATCTAGAAAGCTGGGCCCTCGGTACAAAATAAGTTACAAAACGATTGGGTCACAGAATAAGGGGTGAGCCGGACATCCAGACGAACCTGCATAAACACTGCTTTCTCACCACAATCCCACCTCAGATGCTAAAATAGTACTTACCCACTATGCCTTTAAAAACGTTGTTCCTGAACCCTCCGTCTTTCGAAAACTTCGACGGCGGCGCCGGCTCCCGCTGGCCCGCCACCCGCGAGATCGAATCATATTGGTTCCCGGTGTGGCTGGCTTATCCGGCGGGGATGCTGGAGGGGGCGCGGCTGCTGGATGCGCCTCCGCATTATGTTTCGGCGGCGCAGACGATTGAGATTGCGAAGGATTATGAGTTTTTGGTTTTGTTCACTTCTACGCCCGGGTTTCCTGGCGACATCGGCCTGTCTACGGCTATCAAGGCCGCTAATCCCAAGATTAAGATTGCTTTTGTGGGGCCGCATGTCAGCGTGCTGCCGGAGAAATCTTTGCGCGACTGTCCCGTGATCGATTTTGTTGCGCGTAAAGAGTTTGACTACGCTGTGGTCGATTACGCCAAGGGCAAGCCGCTGGAAGAGATTCCCGGGATCTCGTTCTTGAAAGACGGCAAGGTTGTACACAATCCCGATGCGCCGCAGATTCAGGATCTGGATGCGCTGCCCCACGTCACCGACGTCTACAAGCGCGATCTCGACGTGACCCGCTACAACGTGCCGTTCTTACTAAACCCCTACGTTTCTCTCTACACTACGCGCGGCTGTCCGGCTCAGTGCACGTTCTGTTTGTGGCCGCAGACTTTGAGCGGACATCCCTGGCGCAAGCGTTCTACCGACGATGTTGCAGCCGAGATGTCGAAGGTGAAGCAGTACTGGCCCGAAGTAAAAGAGTTTTTCTTCGACGACGACACCTTCAACATCCAGAAGGCACGGACCATCGAGCTATGCGCCAAGCTGAAGCCCCTGGGCCTGACCTGGTCCTGCACTTCGCGCGTCACCACTGATTACGAAACGCTGAAGGCCATGAAGGAAGCCGGTTGCCGCCTGCTCATCGTCGGCTACGAATCTGGCGATCAGCAGATTCTCAAGAACATCAAGAAGGGCGCGACCGTCGAGCGGGCACGGCAGTTCACAAAAGACTGTCACAAGCTCGGCCTGGTCATCCACGGCGACTTCATCATGGGCTTGCCGGGCGAGACTCGCGAGACCATCAACAACACCATCAAGTTCGCGAAAGAGCTGGATGTCGAGACGATTCAGGTTTCCGTCGCGCACGCCTATCCCGGCACCGAGCTTTATGACTATGCCGTGAAGAACGGGTTCATCGTCGGCGACAACAAGATGGTGGATGAAGGCGGACATCAGTTGGCGCACATTGAATATCCCGGACTGCCTGCCGATGAGATTCTCTCCGCAGTGCACCGTTTTTACGACGAGTATTATTTCCGGCCGAAGGCGGTGTTCCGCATCCTGAAGAAAGCGGCGTTTGACGGCAACGATCGCAGGCGGCTTTACCGGGAGGCGAAGACTTTCCTGAAGCTCCGCTCACAGCGCAATAAGCTGGTGAAGAAACATGGCGACGAGGCGGCAGCCGAACTCGCCAAAGCTTGACACAAAGCTTTTTCACCACAGAGGCACAGAGACACAGAGAAAATCTTTAAATGTCTTTTTCTTTTGCTTTTCTCTGTGCCTCTGTGTCTCTGTGATGAAAAGTTTTAGATAAGTGCACCGTCCAAACTTCCCGTGAACTTTCGCAAGTATCTTGTGCTGGCCGGAGTCACCGTGTTTGCCGCGGCTGGCGATTCCATGCTTTCCCATGGGATGAAGCAGGTCGGCAGCATCTCCATCCATCATCTGCAGGGCGTTATCTTCGCGGTCCTGAATCCCTGGGTCGCGATTGGAATTCTTCTGCTGCTGGCTTTCTTTGCCACTTACATGACTGCGCTTTCTTGGGCCGATCTCACTTATGTTCTGCCGGCCACTTCGCTGGGATATGTGCTGCTGGCGCTGGTGGCGCGGTTTGTGCTGCACGAGCATGTGAGCCCGCTGCGCTGGCTGGGGATTGTATTGATTACCTGTGGGGTGGGATTTGTGGCTGGGGGACCGGAGCTAACCATTCACGGAAAACATGAACCGGCTGCGATACCCGCAACCGAGAGCGTGAGTGCGGTTTCGAGCGGAGTGAAAGAATGAAGTGCTTTCTTTCGCGCTTACAGCGCTTGATGGCGGGGCGGGCGTTACCCACGGCTTGCGCCGTGGGCTGCATTCTTTCGCCGCATCGCGGCTACGGTGCTACGTCGAGTGTGTCTCAGCACAGCCCTGCGCCCGGCTCATTTCTTCACGTTTCTGTTCTTTATACCTGGAGTGCGATTTTTGCCATCGTCTTTGCTTCCGTGGTGGGCGATGTGCTTCTGGCTCGCGCCATGAAGCAGGTCGGAGATGTTGGCGCTTTGCGGCGGCGCGCCGGTCTCGGTGTGGTAATCGCACGCACGCTGGGCAATCCCAACTTTCTGCTCGGGGTCACGGCCATGGCCGTGGCTTTCTTCAGCCTGCTGTTCGCGCTCTCCTGGGGAGACGTAAGCCTGGTGGCCCCCGCCGCTGCTTCTCTCACGTTTATCGGCAACGCCGTCGCCGCGAAGATCTTTTTGCATGAACGCGTGGACCGGCGGCGGTGGATTGCCGCTTCGCTGGTCGCGGCGGGAGTGGCGCTGCTGGCGGGGTGAAGCTCGCTATTGGTCTCCCTCACGCGTTGTCATTCCGAATCGGGCCAAAGGCCCGGTGAGGAACCTGCTGTCCCTCGCGGAGCGGATAAATTCTCGATTCGGGGCCTCAGCTGTCTCATTCCTGTGCCGGGTCGTTGAGTAGAGTTATCGCCACTACCGGGTGCAGTTCGAGACAACCTTGCGGGCCGCAACGTGAGCCCATGCGACTGGTGCGGGGAATAAACCGGGGGAATAAACCGGGGACAGACGGTGGAGTGCACCCCTGAGGTGAGACAAAAGAACTAGGGACAGTTGCGTTGCGAAAAACATTGTAAACCGGGGAGTGGGGTCTGGGGCGAGGGGGCGGTTAGCTCCCTCGCCCCAGTCAGCTCTGTAGAAGCTTCGAGGCTGCGGGCCCACAACTGCTGCTCGAAAGCGGCGGGCGTTTGATATCCGAGCGCCGAATGCAGCCGCTGGTGGTTGTAAGTGGTCTCTAAGAACGTCGCCAGGTCACCGCGCAAGGCGTCCAGATCGCGCCAGTGGTTGCCGCGTACTTGCTCCTGCTTCAGGGTCTTCATGAAAGATTCAGCCTTGGCATTGTCGTAAGGATTGCCCACCCGACTCATGCTCGGTTGCGCGCCATGGTCGGCGAGCAGGGTGAGATAGTCGGAACATGCGTACTGGATGCCGCGGTCGGAATGATGAATCAAGCCCGGCGCGGGTTGTCGTTCCGCCAGTGCCAGGCGCAACGCCTCCAGTGCCAAACTCGCGCCCAGATGTCGCGCCAGCGCCCACCCGATCACCCGCCGGGAATGTGCATCCAGCACCACGGCGAGATAGACAAACTCCTCCTGCAATCGCACATAGGTGATATCGGCCACCCAGAGTTCATTGAGGTTTTGCGTCACCAGGCCGCGCGCCAGGTTCGGCCATACCCGCCAGCCATGCTGCGAATCCGTCGTCGCCGGCACAAATCGCCGCCTGCGCAAACCGAGCAGATTGTCCTCGCGCATGAGCCGCAACACGCGCTTGGCGTTGACCGGGAGCCCGCGCTGCCGCAACTCTCGCTGCACTCGCCGATAGCCATAGAACCGCTTCGCCACGATCACTTGCTGGATGGCATCGCGCACTGCCGTATCTACCTGTCGCGGTGCGGAGGCTTCCCAGTGCCGATAAAATCCCGCGCGGCTCACGCCGCTCAACTCGCACATTCGCTCCACCCTGAGGCCGCCTTGCTCGGCCCGCTCCGCGATCAACGTGCAGATCGCTTCCCGTCCACTCCGATGCGCCGCAAGGCTTCGCCGAAAAAATCCAGTTCCAACTCCTGCTGCCCTACTTTGCGTTCTAACTCTGCGATCCGCTTCCGCGCCGCCAGCAACTCCCCACGTCCGGCCATGGCTTCCGACCCACTGGCCGCTGCCAGCGTTTGCTTTCGCGGTCTTCCTCTCCGCCGATGCACGAGCCCAGCTTCCCCTAACTCTGCGTACCGATCCTTCCACACGTACAGCCGCTTCCGTCGAATGCCCAGCTCTTGCGCCACCCCGCTCACGCTTTCTCCCGATAACACCCGCCGTACCGCGGCCAGCTTCAACTCCTTCGCGTATTCAATCTGCTTCGGTTCGCCTTGTGACATGCGTTCTCCTCTCGAGAACTGTCACCATTTTCCTTGTCTCAGTTTTGGGGTGCACTCCACCGTCTGTCCCCACATTATGAAGAGGCGCAGGCGCTCCGGCTTGCGCCTTTTTTGTTTTTTCTTGTCAAGACCCTGAAGTTGATGATTTCTTTGCAAGTTATTCATTCATTTAGGAATATAAAGTTGCTTTTGGTGGCGGGTTTGCCCCCTTCGGTTTGATATTCTAATAATAGAGGGTGGGGAAAACCGTGGCGCAGGTCCTTTTGGGCTTGCGCCATTTGTGTTTTCAGGGCGCTGGGGCTAAAGCCTGGTTCCATTTTGGAGCGCTCGACGCGGCGCTTAAGCGCCGCTCTTTCACGGTTGTGCACCCATTTGCTTGATTCTGCTGGCGCTGTGCGGTTGGTGCGCGGGAGATCCCTCGCCCGGCTGAAGTGCGCCGGGACTTCGGGATGACTCAGGAGCAGGAGAGGGTTGTGAATATGAGTAAACGGTCGAGGGATGGTGAGGGTGGGCGACGGAGGCGGCAGACGGGTCGACGGGCTCGGGGGCGGAAGGAAACTCGGCGGCGGGTTAAGCGGGTGCGGTGTGTGGGCGGACTGCGGAAGCGGAATAACTCGAAGCATGTGGGAGAGATGGCTGAGATGCAGTTCATGCTGGATGCGGCGCGGCGCGGGTTTGGGGTGTCTCGACCGTTTGGGAATAATGAGCGCTATGACGTGATTGTGGACGCTCCGCGGCGGTTGTGGAGGGTGCAGGTTAAGGCTAGCGGGGCGGCGCATCACAACGGGTTCGCGGTGCGGGCGTGCTGGCGGACTACGCGAAAGCATATGCCTTACACGTCGAAGCAGATTGATTTTCTGGCGGTGGTGATTCAGGGGAAGCGGATGTGCGGTCGGAGGATCTGGTATTTGATTCCGGTGCGGGCTTTGGGCGGGCGGTTGACGATTAATCTTTATCCGTTCGGGTGCCGAAAGGATGGTGAGGAGCGGTTTGAGAAATATCGCGAGGCTTGGGGGTTGCTGGAGAAGGCGTGATGGGCGCGGGTTAGGAGTGCGTGCGATTATGCCGCCTCCGCTTCGCGGCTGCATTTGTGCCGGAACTCCATTGCGAATTCTTAACAGCTAGTTCTCACAAGAGACTCTTACGTGCGGGGCTAATGAATGCTGTCGCTCGCGACTCTTGATAGGGGCTCGGTTCCAGAATGAAACCGTTTGCCCACACTGTTGCAAAAATTGCACACCGCGCGCGGACCTAGTTTGCGTGCGTACCGGCTACCGGCAGGCAGTTCCTGCAGGCCGCAGCGATGAATTGCTGCGTTTCGGGTGTGGTTACCTTTTGGCCGGCTGGGTAAGTCCTAGATAGAACTCCGCATACCGTCTGGTGAGCTTGCCTGGGGTGGGCAGGTGCTTATTTCGCAACCGGCGCATTTTAGTTTGCAACTAACTTTGTGGGCCTGTGTTCTTGCTGAACATGATGGCAAGTGGAGTGCTAAGTTCCAGTAGATTCGCCATCGGGTCGTGGGGACTGGGGTATGGTGAAAGGAATTGCATCCGCCGGGGTCGTTGGTTTGGTGCTGCTGGCCGCTTATGCGGCGGTGGCCGAAGACGGGCGCGAATCGCTTCCCGATGCTCCATCGGCGGTGGTGGCCGCCCAGAGGTTGAACGCGCCGGGCGAAGAAGCTGGTTCGCCGGTGAATTCGGGCGAGATGGATGTTGCCGCCGGGACGATGCGGCAGAATGAATCCCTGGTTTTTGACGAGACTTCGGCTCGTCGCCAAGACTCTGACGCCTTCTTCCGCAAGTATCTGTCCTCATCCCCTGTCAAACAACAACCGGTTTCTGCGAAGGGCGGAAGCCTGATGGGACGAGCCATGCACGCGCTTGTGCGCACCGTGGTCATCCGGAATGAGTCGGGGAAAAATCGGTTGAATAGCGCTTATTTGCTGCGAACGCTGGGCGCCGTGGCCAAGGATAGCGCTTCGACTCCTTACTGGAGACGGCATTTTTCTGACGCCGCGGGCGATTTTGGTTCGACGGTGGGCAGCGACGCGGGGATGAATTTGTGGAACGAGTTTGGGCCTGGGATTGAGCACTTGGCGAAAAATCACGTCCCCTCATTTTTCTCCAAGATTGGGGAACGCAGCGCCAAGTAAATGGTTTGCACGGTTGCGGCTGCTCGTGGTCTTACTTCTGCTGAATTGATTCCACGTGTTTGGTGATGGCGTCCAGCCTCACTTCTCCCCAGTCTTGATCGGATTCGACCTCGTGGAAGATTGGTCCGTAGATGGGCATCTCTCGACTGCCTAGAGCCAGCCAGCTAGGTTCCTTTCCTTCGATGGTTTCCTTGATTCGCTGGTAGGGAAACTTTCCGCCATTTCTTTGGGAGATGAGGGTCAGGTTCGCGGGCTTGCGGTTTAGGGTTGCGGCTGCTGGGCCGTGGCCGCGTCCGTCAGCTCCATGACAGGTGGCGCATTGATGCTGGAATATCTTTGCACCATCGATGGGGATGCGCGTTTGCGCTTCGGGAGCGGCTGCGGGCTTTTGGCTTTGGGCTGTGCAAACTAACGAGACCGATAACATTGCGGCAAGAATCAGGCTTGGGCGCATCGGGATGCCTCCATGGGAGTCGCGGCAGGAGTGCCGTAATGGCCCAGTCTGTATGTTTCCATCGCGGGTATGGCTTTGTCTGTGATTGGGGACACGTTGCGGTGATGTGAAATGCGGCTCAGCCGGATCAGTAGATGTTTGGGCCGGTATCGGTGACGCCGGGGATTGTGATGCGGAGAAAGCGCGGGATGTAGTCGTTGGCGCAGACCAAGTCGGCCGAGTCCAAGGCATTCACGTTGTAGGTGAGGAGAATTCCGCTGGAGTCGGTGAATTCCGGGTGCGCTCTGGGATTGTAGGTGACGAGATTCCCGACCTTGCATCCGGGCGCGCCAGCCTCGGGAGTGGTGTAGACGACCGTCTCATTCGTCCACGGGCCCTGCGGGTTGCAGGAATAATACGTGGTGACCTGGTTCCACAAGGGATAGGCGGGCTTCAGGGGATTCATTCCGGTCATCAGGTAGAAGGTGCCGGTGGTTGCGGTCATCTGGTCCACGGAAAATCCGGGAGTGATGGCTTTCACTCCGCTAAGTGGAGTGGCGTTGGTTTGCGAGGTTACCCATTGGCTGGTGGTCGCGTTCCAGAAGGTCCACTGCGAAGGTTCGGTGAGGTAGTTGAGGGACGTGGTGCGGGCTACGTAGGGGGTCTTGTTGTCGTTGGGGGGATTCTGTATGCCGTAGATGTAGTAGTAGCCATCATCGGCTTGCATGAGCTCGCTGCCCCACTGAATTTTCGCACCGGTAGAGGCTACGGGCGTAATCGACTGGATGGTGTAGCTTGGCCAGTCCACGATGGCTACTGATTCGCCTACGAACTTTAGTGTGGAACTCCACTGCGTGAGCATGATCTCGATCTGGTAGGTTCCGGGCGAGGGCTCGACCAGGAGATTGGCTTCCGGCCAGAAAAAGTCGTTCTTGGTGGTGGGCACGAAGTAGGAGGTGGTTTTTGGTGGATAGCCTACAGTGGTTAGCGTGTCGGCCGTCTGATTTTGAATGGTTAGCGAATTGTGCGCGGTGAAGAGATCGCTGGAACGAAGCCGGGTTGTGGGGTTCACTGTGCCGATGTAGGAGTCGGACCATATCCAGAGGTTGGTGCCATCGGGGAGAAGGAGAGAGTAGGAGCCGTCGCCGCCGGTCCATCCCGGGCCGTTTTGCTGGAAGAAGGTATCGAAGGTTGTGTCTTCGGTGGCTGGGGAGGGTGATGCGGGGAGGGTGCATTGGGAGAATGCGGGTAGAGTGATTAGGATTATTGTGCAGATGATTCGTAAGAATGTGATTCGTTTCATTGATCCTCTGATCCTCTCAAATGCCGCGCTGGTGGCCTATTTTAGACGGCATGGTCTGGTGAAGCAATGCAAAAGCTATCGGAAGAGGCGCATCAGGCCTGTTGCTGGCAGGTCGGGCGACAGGAAGTGGGAGTCTTTGGTCCCTGCGGCGCAGGTTAGGGCTTCGGCGGCTAGGTATCCGCTGCGGACTGCGCCTTCCATGGTGGCGGGCCAGCCAGTGGCGGTCCAATCGCCGGCTAGGAAGACTCGGGGCCACGCCGTGGTTTGCGGCGGACGGTGGGCGTCGATGCCGGGTCGCGGCGAGTAGACGGCTTGAACTTCTTTGATTACGGTGGACTTTATTAAGTTCGCGGCGCGGGCTGCGGGGAAGAATTCGCGGACTTCTTTGAGAGCCAGGTCGACGATTTCGGTGCGGGATTTTTCGATGAGGCTTTTCGAGGAGCTGACGACCAGTTCGATGTAGCTTCCAGTCACCTCTGGGGCTAAAGCCCGGCTCTCAGCAGGGGTGGCTTTTGCGGCACGCCTTAAGTCGTGCCCTTCCCGGTCTTTTTCGCCCCCGGCTTTCGGAGATTGAAGCAGGCGGGATTTGTGGAACATCCATTGAATTGTGCGGTCTAGAAGGACGGCGTGGTCCAGGTCGCTGATTGGGCGGTCGAACCAGAGATGAATGCCGGTGATGGGAGAGGATTCGAAGTGGGAGATCTTTTCTCGGAGATCGGTGCTTTCTGGTGTGTCGATAAGGATGGAGTCGAGAGCGTCGAAAGGGAGCGCCGAGATGAAGTAATCGAATACATCAGCAACCTGGCTCTCGCGGTAGTCCGCTCGAGTGCGAGTGCGAACGGTAACTCTCGATTCGCTGGGCGTGAGATACGCGAGGGAAGTGCGAAAGCGAATCTCGCCGCCTCGGGCGCGAATGTAGTCTCCGGCGCGGTTGTAGAGATCGGTCAGGGGAACGCTGGGAACACCCATGTGGCGGGCTTCGGGCGACTTCATCGATTCGCGCACTACCTGGGCTGCGTAGGAAATCGAAATCAGGTCCAGATCTTCGCTGAGGGCGCTTACCAGGATCGGCTTCCAGAAACGCTGAAGGGCGTTTTCGGTTTGGCCGTGTTGGTGGCACCAGTCTTGGAAGGATTGACCAGTGTCTGGTTGCCTGATCAACGTTAGAGCTGCGATCGCTCGTGAGATTACCAGCTTGTCTTTCGCATTTAGAAATGGAAAGCGCAGAAAACTTGGCGCGGTGTGCAGCGGTGCGGGTAGCGGCGAGGCTCGCATTACGCTGGTGCGGCCTCCGGGTTCGATGAATGTCATTTCGTCGTACCAGCGGATTTTGTCTTCGACGCCGATGCGGCGGTAGAACTCGACGAGGTTGGTGCAGACGCGGAAAAGCACGTGCTGGCAGTTGTCGACTACCTCGCCGGTGCCGGGATGTTCGTAGGAGGAAGCGCGGCCGCCCAAGTAGGGGCGGCGTTCGAATAGGGTGACCTTGAAGCCGGAGTCTGATAAGGCGCAGGCTGCGGCCAGGCCGGCTAGACCGCCTCCGGCTACGGCCACGGTTGGTTGGGGCGGGGTCTGGCTCATGCGAGAGGTAAATTGCTGATTGATGATTGCTGATTGATGATTGAAAACAGTGCGGGTGAGGTTTTTCAATCAGCAATCAGCAATCAACAATCAGCAATTCCTCCGATGGTATCAGGTGATGCGCTGCCAGAAACCTTTGGCCAGGACGCGGAGTTTCTCGGGGACCGTCAGAGTTATTTTGCCGCCGAATACGTCGTACTGCCGGGCGGCGATTTTTTCGAGCAGCTTGCGGTAGATGTTTACCAGCACCCACAGAGCGGGTTGGCTGTCTTCGGAAATGTAAGGGATCAGTCGATCTCCGGCCTCGTAGAACTCGCGGGCGCGGTCGGCTTCAAGCGCGAGCAGTGGGCGGAGGCGGGCTGTCTCGGGCGTTGAGAGCAGGTCGGCGGTCGAGAGTCCGAACTTCGCCAGGTCTTCTTCCGGCAAATAGACGCGGCCCATGGCGGCGTCTTCTTTCACATCGCGAATGATGTTGGTGAGTTGGAAGGCCAGGCCGCATTGCTCGGCTAGAGACTCGGCGGCCGGATCGCGATATCCGAAGATGTGGATGCAGACCAGCCCCACTACTGACGCCACGCGGTAGCAATAGAGCTTGAGATCTTCGAAGGTGCGGTAGCTGACTGCCAGGCCGGGAACCTCTGGATTCGCGGAAGGCGGAGCGGCGTTCAACCACGTCCATGGCGGTGCCCATGGCTAGTTCGTCGAGCAGTCCCGCGGGGATGGTGTAGCGGCGTTGAGCGTCGTTGAGGGCAAGCAGAATGGGATCGTCACTGGGCTCGCCCTGCTGCACGCGGTGCAGCGCAGCGAGCCACGTGCCCAGTTTGATGCTGCGCTCTTCCAGGGTAAGGCTGGGGTCGTCGGCAATATCGTCGCAGCGCCGCATGAAGGCATAGACGGCGCAGAGCGCCTGGCACTTGTGTTTGGGCAGCACCAGGAATGCGTAGTAGAAATTCTTGGCGTTGCTGCGCGTGATGCCGCGGCACACGGAATAAGCCATGGTAAGCTGCGCCGGAGCCGGGCTCCACGGGATCGGCACAGGCTGGGCCCCGGCGCTCATCGGGGTTGGCTTCCGGCTTCCGGCTTCCGGCCTTCGGAAGCCGGCGCTAACAGCTTCCCCAGCGCGGCGCGCGCCATGAGCGCCAATTTGCGCGGCTTGGAGATTACGGGACGGCGGCCTAGAACGGCGAGGCCCTGGCGCTCGATGGCGTTGAGAATTTCCTGGCCGCCGCAGCTGAAGAGTTCGAGATCTACTGCCAGTTCTCTATTTACTTTGCTTACCAGCGGCAGGCCGCGCTCGAACCATTCGCGGGCCCGTTCGACTTCGAACTTCATCATCTGGCAGAATGCGGGGGTGTTGCGGTTGTGCTCGATGTCTTCCTCGCTTACCGAATAGCGCCGCAAATCTTCCAGCGGCAAATAGATTCGTCCCTTGGCGTAGTCGACGCTCACGTCCTGCCAGAAATTCGCTAACTGAAGCGCGGTGCAGGTGCAGTCGGAAAGCTGCTGGCGTTCGGCATCGTGATAGCCACACAGGTAGAGCACGAGATGTCCGACGGGATTTGCTGAATAGCGGCAGTAGGCTAGCACGTCGTTGAATGTCTCGAAGCGGGTTACGGTCTGATCCTGGCGAAAGGCGATTAGGAGATCAGAAAATTCGTGTTTGGGGATTTCGAACTTTCTTACCGTCTCCGCTAGAGCCACAAAAACCGGGTGGCGCGGATTGCCTTGATAGCATGCGTCGAGCTGCTGTTGCCATTCATCCAGCAGGGTAAGAGATGCGGTTGCGTCGCCGACTTCATCGCCGAGATCGTCGGAGATGCGGCAATAGGCGTAGACGTTGAAGAAATCCTGGCGGAGTTTTTTGGGTAGAAACCAGGTTGCGACTGAAAAATTTTCGTAGTGGGTGCGAGCGAGGCGACGGCAGTATTCGCGGGATTGTTCGAGTGACGGGGCCGATTTCGGAATGGCGTATTCCGGAGGCAAGCGGTCCCAGCCCGCGGAGGTTGCGGGAGCGGGCCGAGATTCGCTGGCGATAGGGCTCATCTTCAGGACATCCTTGGGCTCGAGCAAAACCTTGAGCATCGTGAGAACTCCTTGCATCGCCGGAGGCGCAGCGGGCTGGCAGGGGGCCCCTCGCTTCGCTCAGGATGACAGGTTTCTTTCACGATGACAGGCCACTTTTCTGCGGCAGCTTTCAGCGTCAATCTCGAAGCGTCACTCAATGGCCGGGGATGATGGCGGTCTTGATGTCGCCCCCGCGGTTCAGCATGTGGCGAAGGACCTTTTGCAGGCTCGAAAGCGGTGCTTCACCGGTGATGTAATCGGTGGGGCGAATCTTTTTGGCCGCAATCAGACCGAAAGCACGGCGCACGGTTTCCGGCGTGTGATGGAAGGTGGCTTTTAGCGTGATCTCCCCATAGTGCAGGCGGTTGGTATCGAGTTGCACCTTCGACCCGCTGGAACAGCCGCCGAAGAAATTTACCGTGCCACCTTTGCGGACCATCTCGACGGTCCACTCCCAAGCTTCGGGACGGCCTACTGCTTCGATGACCACGTCGCAGCCGCGTTTCTGCGGCGTGAGCGCGCGCACCGCTTCCACCACATCCGAAACCTTGTTGGTCTGCACGATTTCGTGCGCGCCCATGTGCTTGGCGGCGACTACCTGTTCGTCGCGCTTGACCACAGAAACCACGTTGCAACCGATGGCACGCGCCACCTGGACGAACATCAATCCGATGGGACCGCCGCCGATAATCGCGACTGTGTCGCCGATCTCGACTCCGGTTTCATGCAGGCCGCGCAGCACACAGGCCAGAGGCTCGGTCATAGCGGCGTCTTCAAAACTTACGCCGGGCGGGATGACGAGCATGTTCGCTTCCACGATGCGGCGTGGAACGCGGATGTATTCCGCGTAGGCTCCGTTGTTGAAGAGCAGGTCTTCGCAGAGATTTTCCTGGTGCTTGGAGCAGTAGAAGCACATCTGGCACGGGGCGGAGTTGAGCGCGACTACGCGCATGCCCTTCTTGAAAGTGTGTACGCCCTCGCCGACTTCCTCGATGACTCCGGCGAGTTCGTGGCCGAAGAGCGCCGGGGGGACGATCATGCGGGCGTGGTAACCGCGCTGGTAAACTTTGAGATCGGTGCCGCAGGTGAGCGCCACCTGCACCTTGACCAACACTTCTCCCTTTTCGACGCGAGGAATGGGCACTCGTTCAATCTTGAGATCTTCTTTGCCGTACAAGACGGCGGCTGTCATTTTTCCATTCACTGCTGGTTTCCTTGCGTACCCTGTCCTCTACCTCGTAGCCCAGGCCATGCCGGGCTGAATCACAACTTTCATCGACGCGGGCTGCGGGTGGGCCGCGAGTTCCAACGCTCGCGAAGCCTCCTGCAGCGGGAAGCGGTGGCTTATCAGCCGTTCCAGGTCCATTTCCCGCGTCTCTTTTTGGCCCATCACAAAACGCACTGACTCTTCCTGCAAATCCACAGACGCGCTGTAGGAGCCAACCAGCGTCTTCTCGTCTACGCAGATCGCGGCTGGATCTACAACCACCTCGCTGCGCTGCGTCTGCGCAAACAGCAACACCCTGCCGCCGGGACGAGCAGCATCCATGGCGGGACGAATCAAGGCGTTGCTGCCCACCGCCAAGATTACAGCGTCGGCGCCACGCCCTTCGGTCTGCTCCCGCACAGAGCGGACTGCGTCCTGCTGCGACGCGTCAATCAGGTGCTCGAATCCAAGGCTTTTAGTTATTCTAAGCCTCTGGGGATACAAATCGGAAGTAATAACGGTGGACCCTGCCCTTCGTGCCAGGACACTCAGTATGATGCCGATGGGACCCTGCCCCATGGCCAGCACGGTCTCGCCCGGTTGCAGGCGAAGGGCCTCGATCCCTTTCATGCAGGTATTTACGGGCTCCACGAAGCAGGCTTGCTCAAAGGAAATGCCTTGCGGGATCTTTAACGTGCCTTGATCGACGATCCAATCCATGACCCGAACGTATTCGGCGAAGCCTCCGCCGGAAGGCTCGAAGCCGGCGCTACATCCGACCTTCTTGTAGATCGGGCACTGGGCGAAGGTTTTGTGGCGACAGTAGTAACAAGTCCGGCAGGGGATGTGGTGAAAGACCACGACGCGGTCTCCCGGCTGGAATTTGCTTACGCCCGCGCCCACGGCGGCCACTACGCCGGAGGTTTCATGGCCGAAGATGCGGGGCGCGGAATGCGATCCGGTGGCAATCTTTTTGAGGTCAGTCCCACAGACGCCGCAGGTGTGCACGCGGACGAGCAGTTCTCCACGACCAATCTCAGGTACCGGAACAGTCTCCAGGCGGACGTCGTTCGCTCCGCGGTAGACTGCGGCCAGCATGGTCGAGGGAATCGATTCGCTGCGGTGTTCGATTGCGATTTGTCCGGCTATCCCCATCGGCTTTTAGATGAACTCAACTCCGTGTGCGCTTCACTCAGCAGCATTATCAGCTACTTTGCGGGAGGCTCTGCCTGCCTCGGATCGGTGTTGCGGAACTCCACCGTGACCGTCATCGAATCCAGATACGGCGAATCGAGTGGCGTGAAATGGTACGCCTTCACTTGCAGGACAACGTAAAACCCGTCCACCTTGATGATTCGCCGGGCACCCGCCGGGACGCGCGCCAGGCGGGTGGCATCCAGCCGCCACAATGAATCTTTCGCTTCACTACCCGGATCATCGCCAGCCGCTGGCGACGTGAGCAGAACGTTATCGTAGATAGGGTGGCGCAAGTCGGCCAGCTTCACTTGCCAGGAGGTGATCTTGGTGTCGCCCAGCGGTATGTGCGGAACGATTGAGAATGTGTACCGGTCGGTGCCGCGCGAATCTTTGATGCGCTCGCGGTAGACCGCGTCCTGCGGCGTGAGCTTGGCTTCGAAACTTTCTTCCACGATCTGGGTCGCGCCCTGCCGAAAGCTTTCTGCGTACACGGTGGTGGCCGGCGACTGCGCGGACAGGCGCATTGCAGCGCACAAAGTGATCGCCACCAGAAGCATTCTCATCGCTAATTTCATTCGCACTCTTATTCGTGACCTCCTGCACGCGACCCGCTTGTGACTGGCCCTTCTGGACGCGCTTCTGCCTTGGGCAACGTGATCGCTCCTGATGCCTGCTGGAATCGCTCCAAATGCTCGCCGAGCATTTTCGCTGCTTTGCGGCTGTTGCCGGCCAACAGGGCAACACGCCTCCACAACCATGGACGCAGCGCCGCATGTAGCGCAAAGCTGGACGTCCTGAAGCGGCCCTGTGAATCGATAAAGCGCGCCATCGCCGGCATCTCAAAATTGAACTCGTCAGAGATCACCTTGACCGCAGCGAACCGGATCCCGTGGGCGCGGGCCGCTGCGGCCACCGCAGAGGCTTCCATGTCGACAGCCTGCGCGTTATAGGCCTGCGCCAGGTTCGTTTTCTGATTTATTCCTGCCACTTCCATAAAGGTCACCAGCATACGCTGCTTGTTTCCGCCATCGATCTCGACGCGGCTGCCGTCGCGCGCGTCAATCACTACGGCTGGCGCGAAAACATCACCGACATGCACGCTTGTGTCCAGGGCTCCGGCGAAGCCTACGGAATGCACCTCTGTAGGGCGATACAACGCGATCACGGCTTCGGCGGCTCGACGCGCCGCCTCCAGGCCGATTCCGCCGCAGACGACCACCATCTCGCCGCACTCAAAGAAAATAAACTTGCGCCCTTCGTACTCCCGTTCGATGCGGTTCCAGTTTGTAATCAATCGGCTGAGTTCGCGCTCGAGCGCTGCCACGATGGCGACTTTAGACATACCCGTTGGCCCGGAACCACTCGACTGCACGGCGCAAGGCGTCGTCGGCGGGCCCCGTCTTCCATCCCAGCTCCCGCTCTGCTTTACTCGAACTGGCCCACATTTTTTTCTTGCCCATGCGCACCGTCTCGATGGTCGCGCGCGGTTCGCGGCCGAGCAGGCGGCCGGACACGGTCTCATCGACTGCGCCCGCCGCGTAAGCGACGAAGTATGGCAGCTTCACTTTCGGCGAGGGCAGCCCCGCGATCGCTCCCAGCTTATCCAGAATCTGCTTCAGCGTCAGGTTTTCACCGCCCAAAATGTAGCGCTCGCCGCTTTTGCCTTTTTCCAGGGCGGCGATGTGTCCGCGCGCGCATTCTCGAACATCGACAAGATTTAATCCCGTCTCCACGTACGCCGGGAACTTGCGCTTTAGAAAGTCTACGACGATTCGGCCCGTGGGAGTTGGCTTGACATCTTGCTCGCCAACAGGCGTTGTCGGATTCACGGTCACCACCCGCATTCCGCTGCGGCCCGCTTCCAGCGCCACCTGTTCGGCCATGAACTTCGAGCGCTTGTAGTGCCCGATCATGTCAGCCAGCGAAACGGGCGAATCTTCGTCTGCCGGGCGGCCGTTCCCGGTGAAGCCCATGGTGGCAACACTCGATGTGTAGACTACGCAGCGCACACCATTTTTGCGCGCGGCTTCCAGAATCGCCCGCGTACCTTCCACATTCGAGCGGTACATCTCCGCCGGATCGCGCACCCACAGCCGATAGTCGGCGGCCACGTGAAAGACAAGCCCGCAGCCCGCCATCGCCTTTTCGAGCGATGCGGGATCACGCAGATCGCCCGTTGCCGTTTCGGCCCTCAGACCTTCCAGATTCTTCAGATTGCTGGTCGGGCGCACCAGCAACCGCAGGTCGGCTCCCTGCTCGGCCAAAACGTGGGCTACGTGACTGCCGAGGAATCCCGTGGCGCCAGTGACAAAAGCTAGCATTCAGCACTCAGCATTCAGCACTCGGTTAAGCGCGAAGCAGTAGGAAAACCGGCATGACGACAGTTGGCTGAATGCTGAGTGCTGAATGCTAATTGCTGCTTTTCTCCATCACCTTGGCGTACGTCGTCAGCGCGAGCAGCGGGAAGTACTGGCGATAGAGGTGATACTTCAAATAGAACACGCGCGGAAATCCGGTGCCGGTGAAATACTGCTCATCCCACGACCCATCTTCCTTCTGCGTGCGCAGCAAGTAAGCGATGCCGCGTGCTACTGAGTCGCTGCGCGTGTCGCCGACGGCAAGCAATCCCAGAATCGCCCACGCAGTTTGTGAAGGAGTGCTGTCGCCAACGCCGCGCAGCGTCGGGTCGTCGTACGAGCCTACGCTCTCGCCCCAGCCGCCGTCCGGGTTCTGCACCATGCGCAGCCACTCCGCTGCCTGCTGGATGCAAGGCTCGTGGTTATCCATGCCAATAGCTTCGAGGCCGCGCAGCACCAACGCCGTGCCGTAGATGTAGTTCACGCCCCAGCGCCCGAACCAGCTTCCATCCGGCTCCTGCTCTTTGCGGATGAACTCAATCGCGCGCTGTACGGCCGGATGTTTCTGGTCGTAACCGCAGGTTGCCATCATCTCGAGAATCCGCCCGGTAATATCCACCGTGGGGGGATCGAGCATGGCGTTGTGATCGGCGAACGGCACGTACTGAAAGACCATGCGGTCGTTATCCTTGTCGAACGACGCCCAGCCACCGTTCTTGCACTGCATGGAGAGAATCCAGTCGATGGCGCGCTGCACGGATTCGCGCTGGTAGCGTCCGTTTGGATGTTCGACGCGGCTCAGCGCCAGGCATACCATCGCGCTGTCATCCACATCCGGATAAAACTCGTTGTTGAACTCGAAGTACCACCCGCCCGGTTTCCCTTTCTTGTTCTTGACCTGCCAGTCGCCCGGATTGCGTACTTGTTTCTGCAGAATCCAGTCGGCGCACTTCACCATGCGCGGATCGTCCGCCGGAACTCCCGCCTCGCCCAGCGCGAACATGGCATAGGCCGTATCCCAGACCGGAGACATGCAAGGCTGCATGCGGAACGTGTCTTCTCCGTTCACCCGCTCTTCGATACCGAGCTTTTCAAACTCATCGAGAGCGCGGATCACCTGCGGATCGTCGAGAGAGTAACCCTGGCAGCGCAGGGCAATGATGGCATTCATCATCGAGGGATAAATGGCGGCGAGTCCGTCGCTCATCTCGAGGCGCTCGAGCACCCACCTCTCCGCGCTCCTAAGCGCAATCGAGCGCAGCGGCCGGATGTGGACACGCTCAAACCAATGCGTCAAGCGGTCAAGACAAAGAAAGAAATTGCGCCACGACACCAGCTTTTTCGACCAGCGCAAGTGCATCCGCGACTTCAGCATTCCGCCCACAAACAGTTCTTCCACACCCATTTCGCGCGGAATTTTTTTGAACGGCTTCTTGGCGTAGCAGATGGAAAGCGGCACCAGGATGGCCCGCGACCACGAGGAAATCTCGTAGATGTTGAACCAGAACCAGTTGGGAAACAGCACGATCTCGGGAGGAATGGCCGGGACGGCATCGTAGTCGTACTGCCCGAAGAAACACAGATAGATCTTGGTAAATGTGTTGACCTCGGTCACTCCGCCGAGTTCGAGGATTTTCTTGCGGGCGCGCTGGAGCGCGGGATGATCCGCTTTGTATCCCGCCAGCTTCAAACCAAAATACGCCTTCACTGAGGCGCTTATGTTCGAGGGGCCGGCGGCATAAATACTCCAACCGCCGTCTTCATTCTGATGTTGCATGATCCAGTTGGCAGCCTTCTGGAATCGTTCCTGATCGCCGGTGCCGAGCAGCGTGTGGAGCAGAATGTAATCCGACTCCAGCGTCGTGTCGGCTTCCAATTCTCCACACCAATAGCCATCCTCGTGCTGCGCGGAGAAAAGAAGCTTGCGGGCGGCGGCCATTGCCGCGGCCACGCGGCTCGTCAGGCCGTCGATCTTGCCAAAGCGAAGTTGTGGTGCGGAGGCTAAGTTCGCGTCAGGGGAGTTTGTATCTGTATCCATCAATATGCGGCTCCGTTAGTCATCGCTCCGTCAATCGTGGCTCCGTTAATCGGCGGTCGCGGTGGCCGGAGCGGCGGCGATAGCCTCCACAATCTCCGGCGGCAGCCCGAAGCGAACGTTTTCCGGCATCACTTCGAGTTCCTGCACGTTGTCGAAACCTTTGCTGGCGAGAAACTTCATGGTCTCCTCGACCAGGCACTCCGGCGCGGAAGCGCCGGCCGTCAGCGCGATGGTCTTCACATTCACCAACCACCCGGATTCAATGTCGTTGTAGCTATCGATGAGATGCGCGTTCGTACCCAGCTTCCGCGCCACCTCGACCAGACGATTGGAATTGGAACTGTTTTCCGACCCCACCACGAGTAGCAGATCGGCTTCCGAAGCCACCTGCTTCACCGCCACCTGCCGGTTCTCTGTGGCATAGCAAATATCCTGTGCTGCTGGGCCCTTGATGTTCGGAAACTTCTTCTTCAAGGCCGCGATGATGTCTTTGGTTTCGTCCAGGCTGAGCGTGGTCTGGGTGAGATAAGCCACCCGGTTCGGGTCTGGCACGGTGAGTGATTTGACCTGCTCCGGATTCCCCACCACCTGTGTTACCAGCGGAGCTTCTCCCAGCGTTCCTACCACTTCGTCGTGATCGTGGTGGCCGATCAGGATCAACGAGTAGCCTTCCTTGGCAAACTTCACGGCTTCCACATGCACCTTGGTGACCAGCGGGCACGTGGCGTCGATAACTCGCAAGCCGCGCCGGGCGCTGTGCTCGCGGACCTCGGGAGAGACTCCGTGGGCGCTATAGATTACACGCTCGCCGTTGGGGACTTCGTCCTCGCTATCGACGAAGATCGCGCCCTTGCCGCGCAACTCGTCCACCACAAAGCTGTTGTGGACGATTTCTTTGCGCACATAGATCGGGGGCCCGAACGCCTCAAGCGCGATGCGGACGACATCAATAGCCCGCACTACCCCGGCACAAAACCCACGCGGCTTGAGCAAAAGCACGGTCTTTCCCTGGCGGTTTGGCAAGCTTAAACTCCCATTCTTATGATCTTCTCTTATGATCTTCTGCAGACCATTCTAGATGCAAAAACAGGCCTCGAACCCCCACATTTCAGGGTACACGAATTCGATTAGAGGCTGTAAGAATAAGCTACCGGAAAGTACCCTTCTGGTCAACGTAAGCCAAAGAAACGGCGGGGATTAGCAATGGATGGGAAGAAATGCAGGGCGGATGGTATCGAGGAAGAAGCTACTCCCATCCTTCCAACTCTTCCGGAGGCAAGGGCTCGAAAAACTCAGGCCCAATCTTAATCTTCCCCTTCCAAGCTCCGGGCTTACGGTCCCCGGTCTGATTGTGTACCGCCGCTAGACGCGCTATGGGCTTCGAGCCGCGCGCAATGACGATCTCCTCGCCTTGGCAGGCCTTCTTGATCAGCCGGGAGAGCCGCGTCTTCGCTTTTTGGATGGTGACCGTTTCCATATTCATATGTTACCCGTTTGCCTTGATCATTTGCTCGGCATGTTTGCGCGAAGTATCCGTCAGCTTGGCGCCGCTCAGCATGCGGGCTACCTCCTCGGTGCGCTCTTCGCCTGCAATCGCGCGAATGCTGGTTCGCGTGCGCCCGCCCCATGCCTTTTTCTCGATGACGTAGTGATGATCGGCGAAGGTGGCAATTTGCGGCAGGTGCGTAACGCACAGCACCTGATTGGCCCGTGCCAGCTCTTTCAGCTTTCTTCCTACGGCTTCAGCGGCTCGGCCTCCGATGCCCGTATCGATTTCGTCGAAGACCAGGGTGCGCTGGGAGGCACGTTGAGCTGGGTTCGTGGAGCTGGCTTTCGCGGGTGAAGGCGCCCGCGCCACATGGCCTGTGCCTGCCACATGGCCTGTGCCGGCTACTCGGTCTGCGCCTGCTTCTACACTTACTTTCAGAGCCAGCATTACGCGCGACAATTCTCCGCCGGACGCGATGTGTTCCAACTGGCGTATCGGCTCGCCGGGATTCGTCGCGATCGTGTAAAGCACCTGGTCGATGCCCGCCGCCGTCCAGTTCCCTTCTTGCTCTCCCGTTGTCATCTCGATGCGGAACGTCAACTTCATCGCCAGATCGTTGATTTCCGCCTCGACCAGCTTCTCGAGTTTTCTCGCCGCGTCTTCGCGTTTTTTCGACAGCGCGTGTGCTGCCCGCAAATATTCCGTGCCAGCCTTGGCCAACTCAGCCCGCAACTCACGCAGGATTTCGTCTTTGTTTTCAACTTCCGAGAGCTTGCGGGCGACGTCCGCTCCAAAAGCGATTACATCGTCCAGCGTAGGACCGTACTTCCGTTTCAGCCGGTCGAGCAAGGCCAGCCTGTCTTCCACTTCGGCCAGATGTTCGGGCGAGGCATGAATTCCGCCGGCATAATCGCGCACTGTTGCGCCCACATCTTCTACGCTGATGCGCGCCGTTTCGAGCGCGGCCAGAGCCTCCTGAAACTTGGGCTCATATCGCGCCAGCTCTTCAATCTGCTTCTGCGCAGCTCGCATCGAAGACGATGTGGAGCGGTCGCCCTCATACAACAGATCGAACGCCTGCATCGCCGCGTTGTAAATCTTCTCCGCGTTGGCGAGCACGCGCTTCTCGGTTTCCAATCGCTCATCTTCACCCGCCTGTAGCTTTGCCTCTTCAATCTCCCGCTTTTGAAATACCCAGAGATCCACCAGTCGCAACCGGTCCTGTTCGCCTTGCTCCAACTCTTCAATGCGGCTGCGAATACCCTTCCACGCTTCATAGGCCGAGGCTACCGGCTCAATCTGGCTCGCTGCAAATCCGTCCAGGAGCGCCAGCCTTGCCGGCCCATCGAACGATAAAATGGATTCGTTCTGTGCGTGGATGGTGGCCAAATGCGGCGCCAACTGCCGCAGCACCGCAACCGTTGCCGCCTGATTGTTCACGAACACCCGGCCTTTGCCTCCGGCAGCTATCTCGCGACGAACAATCAGCGAACCGTCTTCGGATTCGTCCAGCCCGTTTTGCTCCAGCACCTTCTCGATCGCATGCCCGGCGCTGCCTTCGCACTCGAAAACCGCCGATACCACGGCTCGCTCCGCTCCCGTGCGAATCACGTCGCTCGACGCCTTTTCTCCCAGCAGCAACGCCAACGCATCGATCAGAATGGATTTCCCCGCGCCGGTTTCTCCGGTCAGCAGGTTCAGCCCGGATGCGAACTCCACCGCCGCGTTATCGATGACCGCATAGTTTTCCAAGCGCAATTCAACCAGCACAGGTCCTCGGCTGACGATGTTGAAGTTTTGCGCAGCATAGCATGAAAGCCAGTTGCCGGTTGCCAGTTGTCAGTGGCCAGTTTTGCACCGGGAAGGCCGGCGGCAGTCTATTCGTTCAGAAATCAGTGCAATGCTCGTGGCAGGCCAAAAAAAGCCACGGCCGGAGCCGTGGCTGGAAAAACCGCGCTACCTAGCCCGCTTTGCGGAACTTGTCCGCGCCCTCTTCGGCCGACCCGGTGGTAATCACTTCTTTGCGCCGTTCGCGCAACCGGTTCTGGAACGTGTCCCAGCGCCGTCCGATGCCCATCGCCCCTTGGCTGATCACGACGCTGTCGGTGCTGGCGGCGAACCCTCCTTCGGTGAACGCGCCGGTATCTTTCATTGCTACCGCGTCGGCTGCGCTCGCCGAGGGCGAATTCCCCGGCATCTGCTGCGTCGTTGGAGTGATATTGCGGTCCGTTTCCGCCCGGTGCATTACTGGATCAGCCTCCCACTTCGAGCGGTAGCGGCCTTCATAGTCCGCCCACTGCTGCTCCGACTCGAGGTCTGCCTCGTTATAAGGCGGGAAGCTTTCGACCTGTGCTTTGGTTAAATCGACCGCGAAGTCATCCTTGTGCTCCGTGGAGGCGCGAAGCCGGTTCGCCGGAACGATGAACTCCTTGGTCGACAACCATCCGCCCGTATCCACCACCACGTAACTGATTAATCCGGTAAAGTGATCGAAGATGACGTCGTCAATCTTGCCCAGTTTTTCGTCATTTATGCCGTATAACTTAGCTCCCCGGATGTCCTCCGATGCATCTCTGAACCGGTAATCTCGCAACATTCCATACTGTGACATGAATTCTTCCTCCCGTGAAAGTTTGAAGCAAGCGACTGCGCCTTCTTGGATGTCAATCTCGACGCGGGCGTATATCATCAAAAAAACCAACTCACCCTTTGTCGGGAGTCCTCCGCTATCGAGGACGACTTCCCCTCCTCCCAGGCCACCAATCAGCGCGGTCGTACTTTTACGTGACAAGCCAGCTTCTGCTGCAGCGGACAAACCACACACCTCACCTTCACCTCCTCGCTCCGGCACCGCCGCGGAATGTCCCCCCGCCCCCGCTCGTTTTGCCCACAATCCAGCAAACACCAGGCTTCCCGATATTTTTCAAACCGCGACCGCGTTGACTTCGGATTGAACCACAACGAACTCGACCCCTCCGCAATCTCGACCGGCACCACGTACCAAACATCTAGGGGGACAATATGCGCAACCACGAAATCCATGTCGTCCTTCGTGAATACCTTGCCAGCGCGCCCCGCACTAACGGTATAGATCAGCCCCTCCTGGGTCGACGCGCCCTTCACCTGCACGCTCCAAAACCCTTTGCCCCAATCCACCACAAAATCGTAGCGTTCGCTGTCTCCCCAAGGTTTGCATACCGGGATTTTGAGTTTGCAAACCTTGGCCAGAAACGCAGCCTCGATCATTTCCCCTATCCGCTTGCTGTTTTCGTCAGCGACCGCCTGTAAGTTGATCACCTCCATCTGGCCCGTGTGGGATTGGTTGGTGTGAAATTGGTTGGTGTGGGACTGGCTTGTGTGGGTCAGACACTCTTGTCCGACGCCTTTGACGTTGCTTTTGACTTTATTCTCCCGACCATCAATGTCGATCGGTTCCCTACCCGAATTGTCATTTCTCTCATTCATAAACAGAAAAGGCGCAGCCCGTAAGCCGCGCCCGAAAAGCACTCCTTTGTTAAAGTAGCGCCGCCGTCCCGGCGGCTGTCCGGAGGGCGACCTCGCCCGCCGCCCCAACAGCGGCAAGAATCTCGCCGCTTCTCACGTTGCCTTTGATCTTCTGTCGCCCAAGTCCACTTCGCCCGCAAACACAAACGGCGCAAACCCGAAGGCCTGCGCCGCTGTTTCAACTATCAATCTTATTATATCATACCGCATAGGGTGAATGCGCCAAATTAGCAAATTTATTTCCGAGATTATGCAGTTGACACAAGGACGCTTCTGTGGTATTGTTTGAGACATGGTTAGCGTTTCTTTACCGATTTCTTCTCCGATCTGGATTGGCCCTTCACATGCTTACGGACGGCCTTCGCTATCTCAGGATGGAAGAGATGCTTTAGCGCCTCTTCATCCGTCATTTCCATCGGGTGCTTTTTCGACTTCCGTTTCGTCATGGGTGATCCTATGAAAGAAGCCATTGACCTCTGCGAATTAGTTGAGCGGTTTGGTGATGACCAGCAGTGCCGCAATTACCTAGAGCGGCTGCGCTGGCCCGAAGGCATCCGCTGCCCGAAGTGCGGCGGCGAACGCATCTCTTCGATCTTAAAGCGCGACCAGCACAATTGCGACAATGAATCATGCAGCTACCAGTTCTCTGTGACTGCTGGCACGGTCTTTCACGATACGCACTTGGCCCTGACAAAATGGTTCCTTGCCGTGTTCCTGATTTGCCAGTCGCGCAAGGGCATGAGCGCTAACCAACTCAAGCGAATGCTGCGAATCAACTACCGCACTGCATGGTATCTCTGTCACCGCATCCGGCACGCGATGGCCGAAGAAATTCCGCTTGAGAAATTGCACGGCACTGTCGAAGTAGATGAAACCTATGTAGGCGGAAAGAAGATCGGATGGGGCGTGTATGCTGGCAAGAAAGCCAAAGAAGTTGTAATCGGCATCCGGCAGCGCGGCGGCGATCTGCGCTTCTTCCACGCTGAGGATGCGAAGTCCGGCACGCTCGGTAAGTACATTCAAGAGAACGTGAGCGGGGACGTTGACGTGCTCGTCACGGATGAGTTTGCCGCATATCCGTGGGCCATGAAAAAGGCTGGCATAGCCCCAGAGAAGCACAAAACTATCGAGCACCAAAACCGCGTATACGTTCGCGGTGACATTCACACAAACACGGTGGAGTCCGCGTTCTCGCTGCTCAAGCGCGGCATCATGGGGACGTGGCATCGAATCTCCGCAAAGCATCTTCCGGCTTACCTCGACGAAATGACGTGGCGGTTTAATAACCGTAAGAACCCGTTTTTGTTCCGCGATACGATGCTGAAACTCATTCACTCTGACAACCTCGAATACAAGGAACTCACTGCGAGGGCGGCTTAACAGACTGCTTCACTGCAACTTTGGCAATCCAGTACGCTGGCCCCCTCAGCACGACCGCCGCTCCGTGAATTCGGAACTGCTTTATCACTGCGGCCCGATCCTCGACGCTCAACAAATCTTCGTGGTAGATGTAGACGCGGCCATTAAAGGCCAATTCCTCCGGGCTTATTACCTCGCCGCCGACGGAGCCGATTGCCACTATTGTCTGTTCCAACTCCAGCGCGATCTGGTAATGGCCTGCAAGATACATGCAGACATCCCTAGTTGCATGACTTTCCGGCCCGGATGACGGTATGAAAAAACCAAGGAACTTTTCCTTGTGGGCCTGATCCAGGTACACGCGCTTCGTGATGACGATTGTTCCTCCGGTGCGCTTGTCTGTATAGGGTTGATCTTTCCAGCTTCCGTTGAGATCGGAAAAGTCATCCTCAAACAAGCTGCGGAGCGTGACCGTTTTGCGATGCGCTTCCGCCTTAATCGAGTCTTGTGTGTGCAGCACCTCCGGGGCAAGATTGTCGATTACGTCTTTCTGCCTTTGCGGGACTGGCATGTGTTCCGTTTTGTACTCTCGATAGACCTGTGATCCCACGAACCAGAAGTAGAAGACAGCCGCAATTAAAACTGTGAACACCCGCAGAAGGACGTGCCAGCGCGAGGCACGTTCCCATATCCAGAACGCATAAACGCAAAGGGCGAACGCGACGAAAAGAATCACCGCGCCCAGCGGAAGATTTACCGTGAGGCCGATCAAGCCAAGCCCCCACGGGAGTAATCCGAGAACGAGGCCGACAACCAAGGCAATCTCAGCCGACCTAGCCGATGGCTCCTTCTTCGGCGCTGACTGTTTCGGTTCAGGCATGATGGGCCGTGGCAGGTTTTTGTTGTTCCACCACAGCTTCGACGGTTCGTCAGGCAGGGCTGGAGGAACGCGGCTGGCGCACGATGATCGGATCGGGCTTTTTCTTCTTGCCGAACATGCCGAGGATTGTACTTCGACTTGCGTCAAATGCACAATCCCGTTTATTTCTCCCAGCGAATCAACAACATAGTCAAAAAATCGCCACCGCGGGGGCTTGACAAGATTTCGGCGGAATGGCGAAAACGGCGTTTTTCCCGCTGAAACGGGAACAGCGGGAGCAGGACAAGAAAGAACGGGAAGCGAAAAGGCGACCGAAGAAGTAGGTTCGGCGCTTCTCAGGCTCGCACGGCAGACGATTTTTTCGCTGCCGCTTTTGTTGCGGCATCAATACTGCACTGGTGCCTGCTCAACTCTTCGGCCATTCCCTTGGCAAGTTCAGTGATCGCCTGGATTCGATTCTTGCACTCCTGCGCATCTTCCGGCACGTATCCCTCTAGAAGGTCACAGTGTCCGACGATCACTGCCAGTTTGTTAACGAGTTCGTGAGCCAAGAAGCAACTAGGCTGATACTTTTCCAAGTTCAGCTTGTCCACCATACTGCCACCGCCTTCTCCCCCTCGGCCTTGCATATTCGAGTTTCGCACACCTTTGGGACAGGAATGTGATTAGAATCACAGACCTGTGCATAACTATAGTAACGAGTGAGATTGCGGGTAAACGCTACCAAGCTCCTCTATATATTACTGCCGATTTTCCTCTTGAATCATCGCCAGAGATCAAGCATCATAAATATTGAAGTTCGCGATCCCAAGAGGATTCGCTATTCCCTGACCCGGGGCGAGAATCAGGGTAGAGCGGGCCGCCTTTGCGAAAGCACTTGGTGGCCCCCTCGCTTTAGGGCCAAAGAATTCTGGCCAATTCCTTCAAACCGCTTAGGTTAGGGCAGGGTCTCAACCGTAAGCCTCAGCCCCACCGCCTTAGTCACAGCAACCAGCGTGGAGAGCCGAGGGTTTCCCCGCGCCGACAAGGCACGATACAGGCTCTCGCGCTCAATGCCGGCAGCCTTCGCCACTTTGGCAATGCCGCCTCTGGCTTCTGCGATGCGGCGCAGCGCGATCAGCAGCACGGCGGGTTCTTCGGTGTCTTCCAACGCGGCTTTCAGATATTCGGCGGCAAACTTGGGGTTCGCGCGCAATCGGCGGCGCATGACTTCATCATGCGATTCACTGGTCTTGTCTTTCATTGGGTTCGGGTCCTCTCCAGATAATCCTTGAAATATCCTCGGGCACGCTGAATGTCGGATGATTGCTTACGCTTGTCTCCGCCGCAAAGCAGTAACACGCAGGTGCGGCCGATCATCGCGCAATAGATTCGGTAGCCCGGCCCCGTGTCGATGCGCAACTCAAACAGCCCTCCACCCAAGGATTTGCGGTCGCCAAACTTTCCTCTCGACAGTCTTTCAATCCGGGCGAAGATTCTCGCCTCGGCAGGGTCATCCGCTAACCCGGCGATCCACTCATCGACCACGTCTGTGCCGGTCTTCGTGACGTAATAACGAACATCCATCACAGAATGAATTGTAACTTATACATCACAGATAAACAAGCCGGTTATTCTTGCGATACCTCCACCGAAGCCCGCGCTTCGATCATCTATAATCGCGGCAAAGGATTTTCCAAATCACAATGCATCTTCTTTTATGCTCTGCACTCTTTGTCGGCGGCGACATTCTCGAACTTCTTTCCAATACTGGCGCCGTCGCCAAGTTCGTTCTTCTCACGTTGCTGGTGTTCAGCCTGATTTCCTGGGCAATCATCCTTACCAAATGGGGCTTGCTGCGCCGAGCCCGCGTGCAGAGTGGACGTTTTCTGCGCGCCTTTCGCAAAGCCCAACGCATGCAGGATATCGCCGCTGTGGCTGAGCAGTTCCGTCCCAGCCCGTTGGTGGGAGTGTTCGAAGGCGGATTCCAGGAATACAAGCGCCAACTTTCCACCCCCGGCAGCTCTCTTCGCAGCCTCACCGCAGTGCAGCGCGGCATGCAGATCGGAGCTTCGGAAGAAATCACGCGCCTCGAGCGCAACGTGCCGTGGCTCGCCATCACCGCCGCGGTTACGCCGTTCATCGGACTGTTCGGAACAGTCTGGGGAATCATCGATGCATTTCATGGACTGGGCACCGCAGGCGCAGCAACCCTGCGTGCCGTCGCCCCCGGTATTTCGGAAGCACTCATCACTACCGCGGCCGGACTCGCTGCCGCCATTCCGGCCGTCATCGCTTACAACCTGATCGGCAACTCCATTCGAGAGTTTGCAGCCCGCAGCGACGATTTCGCCCTCGAAGTTCTCAACGCAGTCGAGAGCATGCAGCCGCAACCCGTGGCCGAAGTGAGGCGCTGATGGCTTTCACTACGCCCAACGGCCGCACTCAAACCGCCCTTGCCGATATCAACATTACTCCGCTGGTTGACGTCGTCCTCGTCCTGCTCATCATCTTTATGGTCACGGCGCCAGTGCTGCAGTCGGGGATTGAAGTCAACGTTCCTAAAACCCGCACCGTGAAGGAAATCACGGAAGAGCGGGTCGTGATCACCATCAATAAAGATCAGCGCGTTTTCCTTGGCAACGACGCCGTCAACATTAATCAGATTGCGGCCAAGCTCCGGCAAAAGATTCGCGACCCCCACAACCAGTTCATTTTTGTACGCGCCGATGAGAACGTGCCCTTCGGCGCCTTTGCCACCGTCATGGACGCAGTAAAGCAATCGGGCATCACCAATATCAGCATCGTCACTCAGCCTTTGGAACAAAATGGCGCAAAACGCTGAGATATTTTTCGAGCACGATAGTTGGGGAGGAGCCCTGGGATGGTCCGCGGCTTTTCACGCTGCGATCACAGTCCTCATTGTGCTCTACTCCGTTTTTTTCACCGGCAGCAGAGGCGAGGGCTGGGGATCCGGCGGCGGAGGTTCAGCGATCGGCGTCACGTTAGTCAGCGCAGTTCCTTTGCCCGCCAAAGCGGCGCCCACTCAGAACGTTCTGGCCAACGAATCCAAAGGCCTTACCAAGTCTGAACCGAAGGTTGAAGAAAAAGAACCCGACGCCATCGAGATCCAGGCAAAGAACTCGAAAGTCAAGCCGAAGAAGCCTCCGGCCCCGACCAAAGCAAAACACGAGCCGCCGCCCGAGGAAGAAACCAATCAGGTCGCGTTCGGCGAAGGCGGGCCGGTGAGCGGTCCCTATGGCACATTCGATGCGGGCGGCGCGAAAGGCGGTTTCGGCATTACGGGCGGCGGCGGCGATTTCGGCACGAGGTACGGCTGGTACGTCAAGGTCATCCAGCAGAAAGTTTCCGAGAACTGGCTGAAGTATGAGGTCGATCCGCGGATTACCAGCGCGCAGCGCGTCTACATCACCTTCGACGTTGCCCGCGACGGCCATCCTTATAACGTGCAGGTCGAACAGTCCAGCGGAGTGCCCTCGCTCGATATATCGGCCACGCGCGCCCTGCAGCGTATCGATACTTTCGGACCGCTGCCCTCGGATTACAGCGGCAGCAAAATCTCCGTGGAGTATTGGTTTGATTATTCGAGGAAATAAACTTGTGTCTTTATGCCCCTGTCACGGCATCCATAAATTGATATCCCGAGGTCTCGAATTACAAAATAAAAAGCGCTGCGGCATCCACCTCACTATTTCTGTGGGTGACGCCTCGTAACTATGATGGATCACAATGGCCGACTGTAACTTGCCAGCGGAAAAATATCGGGGTACGATATTGTCGTATACAGTATCCATTTGCCCGAGTTCTGGTAGCAGCTCCAAACGGATGGACGACGCACATCGAACAGTTCTTTTCGGCCGATTTAACGCCCGGCTTCTCAGCGCATGGACCCTGCTGATGTTGTTCTGTGCAATGTTCCCTTCTGCGTCTGCGGCGCAGGATTGGGTTCGCACCGGTTCCGGCCTCGGCGTCGAAAAAGTCCGCCTGGCCGTGCCCGACTTCAAACCTGCCAACACCGATCCCCAGAATAGCGAGCTGCTGAAGACTTTCAACGACACTTTCTGGAACGACCTGGATAATTCCGGCGTCGTCGAACTCGTCTCCAAAAGCTTCTATCCGCTGCAGGTGCCCAGCCAGCCGCCGGAGGTCACTTTCGGGGTCTGGAACTCGCCTCCGCCGAACGCCGCCATGCTGGCCTTCGGCAACCTGGGTGTGGCCGGCGGAAAGCTCACCGTGCAGGGCTGGCTCTATGACGTAAAGAACACGGCCTCGCCGGAGGTTCTCGGCAAGCAATACACTGACGTTCCCAGCATCGAAGCAGCCCGCGTCATCGCGCACAAGTTTGCCGACGAGATTATCTTCCGCCTCGGGGGCGGCATTCCCGGCATCGCGGAGAGCAAAATTTATTTTGTCAGCGACCGCTCCGGCCACAAAGAAATCTGGGTGATGGATTACGACGGCTCGAATCAGCGCCAGCTCACTCACCTGGGCTCGACATCGCTTTCGCCCCGCATCTCGCCAGATGGTTCCCGCCTCGCGTTCAGTTCCCTAACTAAGAGCGGCTGGGATATCCTGATGTTCTCCATCGATCTGAACCGTGTGGTGAGTTTCCCTCATTTCGGCGGCACCAATCTTTCGCCCGCGTGGTCGCCCGATGGCGCACATCTCGCGCTCTCTTCCTCTCGGGGGGGCAATCCCCAGATTTATATCTGCGATTCTTCTGGAGGCAACCTTCACCGCATCACGTCTAACAAAGGCCCCGACGTTGCTCCCGTCTGGAATCGCAAGACCGGCGCGCAGATCGCTTTCGTCAGCGGCACCACCGGATTGCCCCAGGTGTATACCATGGAAGCAGACGGTACTAACGAGCAGCGCATGACCGATCAGGGCTATGCCGTGTCGCCCAACTGGTCGCCCAATGGCCAGTTCCTCACATTGGCGTGGATCCGCAAGTACGGTCCCGGCGAGCCCGGGTCGTCTGACATCTACCTGATGGATATCGCCAGCAAGCAGTGGGTGCAGCTCACGCATGATGGCGGACGCAACGATTATCCCTCGTGGTCGCCCGACGGCCGGCACCTTGTCTTTGAGTCCAAACGCTCGGGTAAAGAGGAACTCTGGATGATGCTGGCCGACGGCACTAAGCTTCATCAGTTGACTTTTACCGGACGTAATACGCAACCAAACTGGAGTTGGAAATAAGAACACTTCGTCTGAACTCGAAGAACATTTCGCGGTTCGCAGGAGGATCAAACGTGAAGAGGAAGAATATGAAACATCAAAGTTTGAAGGTACTCGCAACCGTTATCGCTCTGGCTGCTGTTGTCATGCTCGGCGCATGCCATAAGAAAACAGCTCCCCCGCCGCCACCACCGCCGCCGCCCGCGGCAGCGCCCACTGCCTCCATTTCCGTCAGCCCAGATACCATTGCGCAAGGGCAATCCGCCACCCTGACCTGGCAGACTTCGAATGCCACCGACGTTTCCATCGACGGCATCGGCGCGGTTCAGCCTAGCGGGACGCAGCAGGTCAGCCCCGGAACTTCCACCACCTATCACCTCGTGGCCAAAGGCGCCGGCGGAACTCAAGAGGCCACCACGCGCCTCACGGTCACGCCCCCGCCGCGGGCTGAAGCTCCACCGCCTTCGCCCACGGAAGAAGACCTCTTCGGCCACAGCGTGAAGGATGTTTTCTTCGACTACGACAAGTCCAACATCCGTCCAGATCAGCAGGGCGCGGTGCAGACCGACGCGCAGTTCCTCAATCAGCACTCCGGTATCAGCTTCACGATTGAGGGGCACTGCGATGAGCGCGGTTCCACGGAATATAACCTGGCCCTGGGCGACCAGCGTGCCTCGTCCGTGAAGAACGCCCTGGTGTCGGCCGGCGTCAGCGCCAGCCGCATTAAGACCATCAGTTACGGCAAGGAAAAACCGTTCTGCATGGAATCGAACGAAGCCTGTTGGCAGGAGAACCGCCGCGGCCACTTCGTCTACCAGAAGTAGCTAAACGTTCCCGACAGGGGCGGAGGAATCTTCGCCCCTGCCTTTCCATGTTCTCGACCAGAAATCTTGCCAACCCACAACGCCCTTAATCCGTCTAGAATAGGGTTCAGGAAACCTACGCCTATGACATTCCGACGATTGCTTTCCACTGTCCTCGCCCTGATCTCCACTCTTGGTCTGGCGGCCGCCCCGGCTTGGGGAGCCAACAAAGAAATGATCCAACTGCAAACCCAGGTCCAGCAGCTCCAGGAGCAGATGACCGCCATGCAGCGCAGCTTCGACGAGCGCATGGGCGTCATGAAAAACCTGGTCGAGCAGGATACCGACGCGATCAACAAAGTAACCACCGCGATCACAGCCCTGCAAGCCACGCTGCAGAAACAGCAGGGAGATTCCGCTGCGCACGTCGATCAACTCGCCGGCCAGATTCAAGCCCTGAACGACACACTCGACGAACTGAAGGCGAGGCTTGCCAAAGTCAGCAAGCAGCTCGAGGACATGCAGTCGTCGCAGCAAAGCCTGGCCGCGTCGCAGGCTGCGCAGGCGCAACAGGCGGCCGCGGCGGCCGCGGCGCCTCCGCCCGATGTCCTGTACAACAACGCGCTGCGCGATTACAACGGCAACAAGAACGATCTCGCCACTCAGGAGTTCTCCGACTATATCAAGTTCTATCCCAACACTGATCTCGCTGGAAACTGCTACTTCTATCTCGGCGAGATTCAATTCCGCCAGGGCAACTACCAGCAGGCCTCCCAGAGCTACGACCAGGTCTTGCAGAACTTTCCCACTGGAGGCAAAGCCGCTTCCGCCCAGTTGAAGAAAGGCTTTTCCTTGATCGAACTCGGCAAGCAGGAAGATGGAGTGGTGGAACTGCGGCGCGTGATCCAGCGCTACCCCAAATCGAACGAAGCCCTGCAAGCGCGCGAGCGCCTCAAGAAACTGGGCGTCTCCACCACCGTGCGGCATGGCCAATAATTTCGCGGGCTTAGGGGAATTTTATGTCGAATAAGATTTCAGAGAACGATCCCGACCGCGCCAAAGGCGCCACGGAAACAGAAGAGCACCACCACGACGGCAATCTGGGTCTTTCCGAGCAACTCGGCCACCGCGACCAGGACCCGCGCATCAAGGGCGCAGATTCAGACTTCCCGGAGCCGGGCGGGAACCCGGAGCATTCTGGCGAGAAGGGGTGAAAAAACAGGGGTCAGGGGCTAGGGGTCAGGGGTCAGAAAAACCTGCTTGCCTACGCATTGACTCTTACTGACCCCTGGTCCCTGAACCCTGGCCCCTGCTTTCTTCAAATCGCCATCGCCCCGACTTCTTTTTCCACTTCAGTCGTATCCACCATGACGATGGCGTCCCAGGGACAGCCGTCGAGGAAGCAGCCGTCCGGACCTTTGCTGAGGCATTTTTTGCAGCCGATGCACAGAATCGGATCGACCGCGATGCGCCCGAATGGCGTGCTGTCTTCGTCGGGAACCCAGAACATGCAGTCTTCCACGGGACAATATTCCACGCATGCCGGCGAACCGGCGCATCCCGTGCAGCACTCGGTGATGACCGCCAGTTCCTTCGGCTTCTTCTTGCGAGGCGTGGTCAGGCCCTTGGACCTGGGTTCAGACTTCATCTCGTCGGGAACCATGCCGACGGCTTTGGTGGCGCCGGGTGCAGGAGGCATGGCGAGATTATAACGTGGATTTCGAGTAAGCCAAAATTCGCGGCTGCCGGTAACGTGGAAGAGCGGCGCTTAAGCGCCGCGTCAGGGCACTCGAACTCACCGGGCTTTAGCCCCCGTTTTCCCAGAACGGATTTCCAGAGCAGCTTGTGACAGTTAGCACCATTTCCACCCGTCCACTTCTGCTATAGTGAACCCCTGCAAAGGAGCATCCCATGGCAGGAAAGAGTCTGAACCGGGTTCAACTGATCGGTAATCTTGGGAAAGATCCAGAGGTGAAATACACGCCGCAGGGCACGCCCGTGGCCAAGCTCACCATCGCCACCAACGAGCGCTTCAAAGACAAGGCCGGCGAATGGCAGGACCGCACCGAGTGGCACAACGTCGTGCTCTGGCAGCGCCTCGCCGAGATTGCGGGCGAGTATCTGAAGAAGGGAGGCAAGGTCTACATCGAAGGCCGCCTGCAAACCCGCTCCTGGGACGACAAGACCAGCGGCCAGAAAAAATACATGACCGAAGTGGTGGCCAGCGACCTGATCCTGCTCGGAGGCCGCGGCGAAGGCGGTGGCGGAGGAGAGTACAGCGGCAGCTCGCGCGGCGCCAGCGCGTCAGCTAGCAGCGGCGGCGGCAACAACTTCGACCAGCGCACGCCTGAGCCTGAGCACGCGGCAGCAGCGTCCGGGCCGATCACGGATGAAGATATTCCGTTCTAAAGTCGAGCGGATATCACCATGACTGAACTAGCCGACAAGAAATGCGTCCCCTGCCGCGGCGGAGTGCCTCCGCTCAAGGGCAAGGAACTCGACGCGCTGCACAAGATCGTCCCCCAGTGGAGCGTGGTCGATCAACATCACATCACGCGCGCTTTCACCTTTGCCGACTTCAAGCAGGCGCTCGACTTCGTGAATCGCGTGGGCGCGCTGGCCGAAGAACAAGGCCATCATCCAAATATTTTGCTGGGATGGGGCAAGGTCCAAGTCACGCTCTGGACCCATAAGATCGATGGCCTCACCGAGAGCGACTTCATTATGGCCGCGAAGATCGACCGGCTTGTGAGTTCTTGATAATGCGTTTCCGTAGAGACGTGCGAGCTTCATCTCTACGACCCAGTTTCCTAATAGGCAGCGAGCAAACCTCAGGCGCTAAAGCGCGGGTGTTTTTCAACGACATAACGGCACGAGTGGAACTCGTGCCCTTCCCGAACCCGCTCGAAATTGAACTCCCGTAGTGTGCTATGACCCCGGCCGCAGTTTCAGCTTCAGATCGTCGGCGATCTGCTTGCCGTGGAAGCGGCCGTTCTCGATGAAGATTTCGTTGGTCCGCGATCCGGCGACGATCACACCCGCTACATAAATACCGGGCACATTGCTCTCCAGCGAAACCGGATCGCAGACTGGACGGCATTGATCTTCAGAAAGCTCGATGCCCATGCTGCGCAAGAAGTCGTAGTCGGGGTGGTAGCCAATCAGCGCCAGCACAAAGTCGTTCTTCAGGCGAATGGGACCGCGTGGCGTGACAATGACCACGTGGTCGATTCCGATTTCCGTCACATAGCTGTCGAAGTGGGCTTCAATCTCTCCATTCTTGATGCGATTCTCCAGATCAGGCTTGATCCAGTACTTGACGTGGTGGTGGATGCGGGACTCGCGATGCACCAGCGTTACGCGCGCGCCGTGCCGCCACAGATCGAGAGCGGCAATGGCCGCGGAATTCTTGCCGCCGATCACCAGTACATCTGTGTCGTAGTAAGGATGAGCCTCAGCGTAATAGTGCGAGACCTTGGGCAGCTCTTCGCCGGGCAGGTTCAGTTGATTGGCGAGATCGTAGTATCCCGTCGAGACGATCACCTTGCGGGTGTGATAGTCGCGGGGACGGCCGGCGCGATCGGTCGCGGTGATGCTGAACTTTCCATCTTCTCCCATCACCGTCTTAACCCACTCGTACTGGCGAATGTCGAGACGGTAGTGCTCGGCGACCTTGCGGTAGTACTCGAGCGCCTCTTCGCGGGTGGGCTTTTGGTTGGCGGTGGTGAACGGGATGTCGCCAATCTCGAGCAGTTCAGGGGTGGTAAAAAACAACATGCCCGCCGGATAGTGGAAGAGTGAATTCACCAGACAGCCCTTGTCAAGCACGACGACGCGCAGCCCAATTTTCTGCGCTTCGATGGCGCAGGCAAGGCCGGTTGGCCCGGCTCCGATCACCAAGACGTCGGTGTGCACCTCGGGATGCGGAACAACCTTCGCCTTCGGCAAAGTGGCAACGTCTTCGGCGGTGAGAAAGTCGGGCATGAGGATTCTGTGACTATTGTGCCCGGCACGGCGGCGCGAGCACAGTTCAGAGACCGATGATTCTAGCACGCGGGCAGCGGGTGCATCGAACCCGTCACAAGTCTATGTGCTCAGGGTCACAGTGGAACCTCAGGCCCGCGCTATAATTTTCCGGTTGCCTCATCCATCGCGCTTTTAAGGACACACTATGCCAATCGCCGCAGAACCCGCCACGCACACCCGCATTGAATCCGACAGCATGGGAAAGATCGAAGTCCCGTCGAACGTCTACTGGGGAGCGCAGACGCAGCGCTCGCTGCTGCACTTCAACATTGGGCGCGACACCATGCCGCCGGAGTTGATCCGCGCCTTTGGCGTCCTCAAGAAGGCGTGCGCGCTGGTGAACCAGGATCTAGGCAAGCTGCCAGCGGACAAGGCCAAGCTGATTGCGCAGGCTGCCGACGAGGTGATTGCGGGCAAGCTGAACGACCAGTTCCCGCTGCGCATCTGGCAAACGGGGAGCGGCACGCAGACGAATATGAACGTCAATGAGGTCATCGCGAACCGCGCCATTGAAATTGCCGGCGGCCCGCATGGACGAGAAATGATGGGGTCGAAGAAGCCGATCCATCCCAATGACCACGTGAACATGTCGCAGTCGTCGAACGACACGTTTCCGGCGGCGATGCATATTGCGGCCGCGGACCGGGTGAAGAACGCTCTGATTCCGGCGATCAAGAACGTGCACGATGCAATCGCGGCCAAGGCGAAGGAATTCAACGACGTCGTGAAGATTGGCCGCACGCACTTGCAAGATGCCGTGCCGCTGACTTTTGGACAAGAATTCGGCGGCTGGGCTAGTCTGTTGGAGCGCGACATTAGACGCCTGGAACAAGCGCTGGAGGGACTTTACGATCTCGCCATCGGCGGAACTGCCGTGGGGACGGGGCTGAACACGCATCCTGAATTCGCGGAGCGCGCCGCGAAGAAGATTGCCGAACTTACTGGACTTCCCTTTCGCTCGCATGGCAACAAGTTCGCAGCGCTTTCGGCGCATGATGAGATTGTCTTCGCCCAAGGTGCGATGGAAACGCTGGCCGCATCGTTCATGAAAATTTCGAACGACATTCGCTGGCTGGCTTCTGGCCCGCGCTGCGGGCTGGGTGAGCTTTCGATTCCAGAGAACGAACCTGGGTCTTCGATCATGCCGGGCAAGGTGAATCCGACGCAGTGTGAAGCGATGACCATGGTCTGCGTGCAGGTTCACGGCGCGACCGCTGCCGTGGGCTTTGCTGGTTCACAGGGTAACTTCGAGCTTAATGTGTACAAGCCGGTGATCATTTATAACTTTTTGCACTCGGTCACGCTAATTACCGACGCTTGCCACGGATATGTCGAATATATGATCAAAGGCATCGAGGTCGATCGCGCCAAGGTGGACTGGTACGTGAAGAACTCGCTGATGCTGGTGACCGCGCTGGCTCCGAAAGTCGGATACGACAAGGCCGCCCAGATCGCTCACACGGCGCACGTGGAGCACAGCAGCCTGCGCGAGGCGGCGTTGAAGTTGGGCTATCTTACGGGTGAGGAGTTTGATCAGCTGGTGAGGCCGGAGAGGATGACCAGACCGTAGCCGCAGGGGAAATCTACCACGGAGGCACTGGGGCACGGAGAGAAGAAGGGATCGCATCAAAATGCCGAGAGTACGAGTCGTGAAATGGGGCAACAGCTTGGCGGTCCGTATCCCCAAGACCGTTGCCAAGCAGGTTCATTTGCACGAGGGTGATTCCGTCCTGATCGAGGTAGCGGAAGGGCGCATCAAACTTCGCCCCGTTACGGGGATTCCTACTTTGGAGGAGTTGGTGGCTCAAATCACGCCGGAGAACCGTCACGGAGAGACCAATTGGGGGCCTGCCAGAGGAAAGGAAATCGTTGGATGGTAGCGGCTCTTAGTCAGGCTAGTGTGTGGCGAGTCTAATCGCGGCACTGAAGCGCTGCGCCACCCAAAATCGGACCTGCTAAGACTAAGCCGGCGGGACGTCAGCGCTACTGTCTAGCCTCCGAGACTTTTCTAGAAGGCCCAGCGCAGCAGCGTTGCTCCTACCGTGAAGCCCGCACCTACTGACGCCATCAGCACCAAACTTCCCTTCTTCAGTTTGCCGTCTTCAATCGCCGTGTGCATCGCCAAAGGGATAGTTCCCGCTGTGGTGTTGCCATAGCGGTCGATGTTGACGATCACGCTTTCCGGGCGCAGGCCGAGGCGGTCGGCTGTGGCGTTGATGATGCGTAGGTTGGCTTGATGTGGGATGAAGGCGTCGATATCGGAACCTTTTAGGCCGTTGCGCTCGAGCAACTTCAGGCAGGCTTCGGTTTGTTTGCGCACGGCGAACTTGAAGACCTGCTGCCCATCCTGGTGAACGACGTGCATCTTCTTGTTCGACGGTTTCGTGAGACGACGGATTCAGGCTGCCGCCGCCGGGCATGTATAGAAAACATCCGCCAGAGCCGTCGATTTCGTGGATGAAGTCGATCAGTCCAATCGAATCGTCTTCGGCGGGCTCGAGAATCACCGCGCCTGCGCCGTCGCCAAAAATCACGCAAGTGGCGCGGTCGGTGTAGTCGATGATCGAGGACATCACGTCCGCGCCGATCACCAGGACGCGCTTGTGAGTGCCAGAGGCGACGAACTGCGCCCCCGTCTGCACGGCGTAGACGAAAGCGGAACAGGCGCCGGAGAGATCGAATCCCCACACGCCGTGGGCGCCAAGCTTGTGCTGAACCAGGCAGGCGGTCGATGGAAAGAACATGTCGGGCGTGACCGTGCCGACGATGATGGCATCAACGTCGCTGGGAGCCAGACCGCGCTGGGCAAGCGCCTTCTTGGCGGCCTCGACCGCCAGATCGCTGGTGGCCACGCCTTTGTCCACGATGTGGCGCTCGCGGATGCCGACGCGGGTGAGAATCCAGTCATTGGTGGTGTCGACCATTTTTTCGAGGTCGGCGTTGGTGAGAAGTTTAGGCGGCACGTAGGTGCCGAGGGCGCTGATTTTGACGCGGATCGGATTGGGCAATGAGAGCTCCTGAGTTGGTTGCTAAGTATGAGACTTCGTATTTTGCAGGATTGGACTAAGAATGTCTAACCGGGCTTATCAGGCAAGCCGCCAGAAATCGGAGGTAAGTTCCAGTGAGCGGAATAATTCGTGGGCTTCGTCGACGGTGCGGCGCCGCCAGTCCGGCGACATGCGGTCGCGATACCAGGCGTCGGCCAGCTTCCAGGCTTGTTCCACGCTCAACGTCGCGCCGCGTGGAAGCCGCCAGGACTTGCACCATTTATCGATGTGGTCTTTCATGTGGTCTTCCGACCGGAAGATCAGCATGGTTTTTCAGTTGAAGACGATGTCATCCCACCAGTGCTTGGCGGGGATCGCAAAGTGGACTATGCCGGACGGCGACGCTTCGGCCGCGCCATTGCGAACGCTCACATTCATGCTTTCCCCGCAACATCCGCAGGAGGTAAGTACTCGACCGTCACACCCCAGCATGGAAATCACACCGAGCGCATCCCAAATACAGTTTCCGTACCAGCTTCGGGTTCCGGTACCTTCTCCAGTTTCGACCAGGAAGGGTGTCGGCACCGCCGAAAGCGGATTGGCCATGAGGACTTCACCGCTGCCCGCCTGGAGCACCAGCATGTGCGCGGCAGCAAGTTCCTGGGATGCCGCGGCCACTTCGGAGACCCGGCAGCCCAGCGCACCTGCAACTTCCGCCATGCTGGGACACCGGCCCAACTCCAGGAACAATTCATAGAGCCGGACGCGCACGCGATTCTTGAAATCGTCGGGCATAGCGCGGATGGAAATAAGCCAGGCACCGGGGACCCACTGCACACGCAAGAGCCCGTTACCGTTGCTTCCTTCCGGACCTGGCGGGGTTGGCGAGAGTACGTCGCGTGAGACCGATGCCTGACCTGAATCATTCTAACAAACGGAAGGCCGCGCGCTTGTAACGCGACCTCTTCCCCGAAGCCTACGTGACTTTTGGTGCAAGAAAAGCGCCCTGAGGCCTTCCCTTCTCACGGGAACTTGTCGTCCAATAGAGACTGAGTTCCAAATCAGCGGGACAATTTTCGTTCCATCAACACCGAAATGCCGCAACCCACTTCGCAAACCGATCCGATCTCCGTCCCACAGGCGATCAATAAGTACTTTGAACTATCCCTTTATTTGCTTGTTCTGATGGGATTTGGCGCATTGGCCAGCACCGGCGGACTGGGCCTGCCAACGATGCTGCTGACAGGGGCGGCACTAGCGCTACGCGGTTATTTGCTCGCCGAGCGGCGGCGGGTTGTGATCTCCGAGCGCTGGACCACACCCCTCACCATCGGTTATTTCGCCTTCTACGGCGTCGATTACTTCCTGCTCTCCCGCAGTTTTCTCACGGCGACGGTACACCTGGTGCTGTTTGCAGTAGTGGTGCGGTCATTCTCGCTGCGCCGCGACCGCGACTATACCATGCTGGCAATCCTCGCCTTCCTGATGGTGCTGGCCTCGGCCGTCTTAACCGTGGACAGCGTCTTTCTGCTCTTCTTTGCCGGATTCATGCTGATGGCCGTGTTGACCTTCATCCTGATGGAGATGCGGCGATCTGGGCGAACCGCGAACTTTCAGGCGCGACATTCCGGCGACGCGCAGGAACACCGGCATCTGGCCTTCTCGCTGGCGCGAGTCACGCCGGCTTTGATGCTGATGATATTAGTGGGCGCAGCGGCAATATTTTTTCTTTTGCCCCGCACATCGGCGGGCTACCTGGGCGGCTACTCATTCGGAACCGATTTCTCCGCGGGTTTCAGCGACCACGTGCAACTGGGCCGGATCGGGCAGATTCAGCAATCGAACGCGGTTGTGATGCACATCCAGATCGACGGCGATCCGCATGGCCGCTTTGCGCTGCACTGGCGCGGGGTGGCGCTGGCTAATTTTGACGGCAGAGACTGGCGGAACCCGCGTGAGCCGTACGCCTCCCTGACGCGAGACAGTTACGGAGGATTCTCAGTGCCGCTCTTTAGCCAGGGAGCAGCGCAGGCTGCGCTGGCCCGCATTCAGTCGATGCCGGGACGATCGAATCAACTGATTCACTACCGCGTGCTGATGGAACCGATCGGCACCAACGTTTTCTTTCTTGCTCCATGGGCGCGCCGCGTGAGTGGAGCCTATCGCGCGATGCAGATCGACAGCGGCGGGGCCGTGCACGATTTCGATGGCGAGCGCGCCGTTAGCCTCTACGAGGCGGACTCCGATATATCAACGCCTTCCCCGGAACAACTTCGCGGCGTCGGCAATGAACTTCCGCCCTTTTCTTTCGCCTACCTGCAACTGCCGGGGCTCGATCCGCGCATTCCGCTGCTGGCAGAGCAGATCTCCGGATCGGCCTCCAATGGCTACGACAAAGCCGTCGCGCTGGAAAGCTACTTGAGGACCCATTACGGCTACACACTGCAGTTACCGGCTTCGCGGGTCACCGATCCGTTGGCGAACTTTCTCTTCGAGCGCAAGCAAGGGCACTGCGAGTACTTCGCCTCGTCAATGGCCGTAATGTTGCGAACGCTGCGCATTCCGTCCCGCGTGGTGAACGGCTTCATCAGCGATGAATTCAACGATGTTACGGGCAACTACGTGGTCCGCGCCAGAAATGCGCACTCCTGGGTGGAGGCTTACTTCCCCGGCTACGGATGGATCACCTTCGACCCTACACCGGGAGGCGCAACTGGATCACCGCAAGGCTGGGGCCGGGTGATGCTTTATCTGGATGCAGCGTCCTCGTTCTGGAGGGAGTGGGTCATCAGTTATGACTCTTCGCACCAGAATATTCTGGGACAGACCGTGCTGACCGGCACGCGAAGTTCATTGGAGCGAACCCGCATGTGGGCTCGACTGAAGTATGCGCGGATGCTGCACTGGGCACGAAAAAGTCAGCAGAGTGCGGAGCGCGCACCGAGGAGCTGGCTCGGCGGCAGCGCGGGAGTCGTGCTCCTGTTGCTGGGATTGGCTAACACCCCGCGCATCGCTCGAATGATCCGCACCAGACGGCTGCAGGCGCACCCGGAGCGAGCGCCGGATAAGGCCGCTGCGATGTGGTATGAGCGCATGGCTCGCTACCTGGCGCAGCGAGGAGTGCGCAAGTCCGAAACCCAGACGGCGCAGGAATTTGTGCGGGTGATCCCAGATGAGCGGTTGCGCGCTCAAGTTGGCCGCTTCACCGACGCCTACGAATCGGCACGCTTCGGAAATTCTGCCGACGACGCGAAGCGCCTGCCGGAGTTGTATGATGAGGTAGAATTGGCGGCGCGGAAGTAAGTCGTGCGAGCCTGCCTTATGAACTATCTGCTGAAAACCGAACCCTCAGTTTATTCCTTCGCTAATCTTCAGCGCGACCAAACCACCATTTGGGACGGCGTCACCAATCCCGCCGCGGTCAAGCACCTGCGCGAAATGAAGCCGGGCGAACATTTGGTCATTTACCACACTGGAGACGAGAAAAGCGCAGTGGGCACTGCAACCGTAGTATCAGTCGATACTTCGGATGCAAAGACTCCGCTGGTAAAGATCAAAGTCGGCAAGCCCATGGCCAAGTCCGTAACCCTAGCCGAGATCAAAGCGAATAAGCTCTTCGCTGATTCTCCGCTGGTGCGGCAAGGACGGTTGAGCGTCGTGCCCTTAACCGACGCTCAATATAAATTCGTCACCGGCTCCTGAAACGCTCAACCCGCGAACTTCAGTGCGCCTTCGCATCCCGCCGAATCAGCGCGTGATCCACAAAGAAGCCAATCCCGATCGCCAGAGGAATCACCCCAAACATCGCCGCGGTCATCGCGTCGGGTTCGTGACGCCCGATCAAAACGAAGGTCACGATATAGCCGATGGCCCCAGCCACCAGCAGAATTCCCGACCGCCTGGAACGCGCTGCCTCAGATAGCTCGGGTTGCATCGGAACGTCTACTCCGCGCGCAATCGCCGCCAAACGCTCTTCGCTACGCAGCTTGCGGACCCGGAAAAAGGTATACATCGCGGCCATCGGAATCCCAAAAGCCATGACCACCGCCGCCAGTCCTACAATGTTGCCGTCCATAGTGCCTCCTGATTCGGCGCTGTTTCATTTCTAAGGCTCAGCACCCAGTCACAATCAGTTACGCGCGCTCGCGCGAGAAAGTTCCAACCTTCCTGAAAGTCTTCGTCGCGGACCTCTGTTTATTTAGCTGTGCAGAAAGACGATCCAAGGGTGCCGCGCTGAGTTGATCCACTCCGGCTGGTAGAAATGCACATGGCTATTTTTAGAACCCGGCGACGGTCACGAGCCCTTCACACTGAACCGTTTTCGCTTCTAGAACGAGCCTTCCTGGGTAAAGGTATAGCCGGGCAGTGACGCGCCTTGCGGGGTTTTCGCCACCTTGATCCGAACCGTCGGGGCGTCCGGGGCGGTAATGCCCGCCGGCCGCAGCATGGCATATTGCGTGAACACTTCGCTATACACCTTGGTCACCAGATAGTCCTGACCATCGGCGTCGCTGCGCCAGACTTGCCCGAGCTGGATGGAGTTTACGGCCACGATAGCGTTCCTGAATTTGTGAGCTTTCTTCCAGACTAACGGGCGGCATGGTACGAGTCAATTCCCCGCGTGGTTACCGAGGTCTCTGCTAAGATGTTGCCCTCATGCCCCGCGGACACACGCCCCGCCAACCCGCCCGCACCGGCCGCCAGGAAGGTGCCCGTGTGGCACGTGCGCTCCCGCCCGCGAAGCCAGCGCCTAAGAAGTCGCGCGGAAGCCAAGATGCCCGTGTGGGGACGGGCGCTCCCGCCCATCCCCGGAGCGAAGCCCCGGCGGCAGTGCCCAAGGGCCGAAAGAAAACTGCACCGGCCTACAATCCTCTCGCCCCCGAACGCATTGCCGAAATCCTGACGCGCCTCGAGCAGCTTTATCCCGACGTCACCTGCGCACTCACGCATTCAAGCGCATGGGAACTTCTGGTCGCGACCATCCTCTCGGCCCAATCGACCGACGTCAACGTCAACCGCGTCACGCCCGAACTTTTCCGAAAATACCCGACGGTACAGGCCTTTGCTGCGCTAACGCCCGAACAACTCGAGCCCGATGTGCGTTCGACCGGTTTCTTCCGCAACAAATCCAAATCTGTCGTCGGCGCCGCAAAAAAGATTGTCGCCGACTTTGGTGGGCAGGTCCCTGACGACATGGAAAAGTTGCTCACGCTTCCCGGCGTCGCCCGCAAGACCGCGAACGTTGTGCTGGGAACCTGGTTCAAGAAGGCCGAGGGCGTGGTCGTTGACACTCACGTTCATCGCATCTCGCGGCGCCTCGAACTCACCACGAACGACGACCCGCAGAAAATCGAGCAGGACCTGATGCGCATCATCCCGCGCGAGAAATGGATTCTCTTCTCCCACCAGATCATCTGGCACGGGCGTCGCCTCTGCTTCGCGCGCAAACCCAAGTGCGTTGACTGCGCGCTGGAAAATCTCTGCCACGCCGCCGACAAGACATGGAGCACCGTGGAGATGCACAAGAACGCGAAGGCTTGACGGCCGCCGCTCTGGAGCTTGGGCACACTCAGTCGGCTGTTCCCATTTCTGGAGCGAAGGTCAGCCTTGCGCTCATTCTCTGCTTGCTTTCCTCCGCCTTCACGGCAACAATAGTTTGATGTCCGACGTGGTTCAATCCGTCCGCCAGCTCTTGCAGGATTTCATAGCCCCCGAGCTGCGCGAGTTGAAAAGCGATGTAAAGCAGGTCGACGCTAAGATCGACTTTGAAACAAAGACCATAAAAGACAGGATGGATTCCGACTTTAAGCGCCTCGAGGACAAAGTTGATTCCGGTTTCGCGCAAATGCGAACCCTCCTCGAAAACGCCTACTTGCGATCCGAACTGGAAGCCACGCGCGACATTTCAAACCTGCGCGAGCGCGTAACCCGGCTCGAGGTCGAGCGCAGTTCCCGCCAATAGCTTGTTCCTCGGGCAGTTCCCGTCTGCTAGACTTTGGTTCGGCTTACTCCAGAGCACTCGACCGTCATGCGCACTTTCATCCCGTTTGCTATCGTCATCTTTATGAGCACAGTCGTCGCTGAAAACCTCGCCGCGCAAACTCTGCCCGCGCCGCAGGCAGTTACCGATCCCAAACAGATCGCCTCGAAACCCAACGCACAGGTCGAACCGCGCAGCCTCACTATCGAGAAGCTCTACATGACGCGCCAGATAGGCCGGCCCACGTGGTCGCCGGATGGCAAGAGCGTCGCATTCGTCTCCAACATGAGCGGACGCAACAACCTGTGGCTCGTTCCCGCCGAAGGTGGATGGCCGGTGCAGCTTACTGTCAGCGACCAGCGCCAAGCCGCACCTGCGTGGTCGCCCGACGGCAAATGGATCGCGTATCAGTCTGACTACGACGGCGACGAGCAGTGGGATATTTTTTTGGTTTCGCCGAAGACCGGCAAGGTCGTCAACCTCACCAGCACGCGTGATATCTCCGAGACGAATCCAAGGTGGTCGCCCGACGGCCGTTATCTGGCTTATCTGGTTAAACCAAAAACTTCTGCCGCGTATGAAATCGACATCTATGACATGGTGATGCGCGAGGTAAAGCATCTCACCACCGGCACGCCGCAGGACATGGGCAATTCGAATCCCATCTGGTCGAAAGACGGCAAGTACATCATCTACACGCAGGAGCAAGCCAAAGGCACAGATTCAAACATCTTCATCGCGGACGCGGCCACAGGGAAGAGCACGCTGCTGACGCCGCATGAAGGCGAGCAGCGCTACGCGGCCAACGACATTTCGCCCGACGGCAAGCGTGTTCTGTTTACCGCGAACTCCGCGAATGGCTATGACAATCTTGGCCTGATCGAGATCGCGAGCAAGAAGATCATGTGGCTGACGCGTGACAAATGGGAAATCCGCGGCGACGAATTCTCGCCAGACGGCAAGCACGTCACTTTCACAGCCAATGTCGACGGCAACGAAGATATCTATCTGCTCGATCTTGCGACTGGCAAGTTGACAGCGTTGCATATTCCGAAAGGCGTTAACGAACCCGCTGGGGGGCATTCCGCCTTCACCAAAGACGGCACGCACCTGCTCTACTACCACAACGGCCCCACCGCTCCGGGCGATCTTTGGGTGTATACGCTGGCAACGGGAAAGTCGCATCAGGTCACGCATTCGCTTGTCGCCGGAGTTCGATCGGAAGACATGGTCGAGCCTTATCTCGTGCACTATCCCAGCCGCGACGGCAAGTGGACCATCTCCGCGTTTCTATACGTGCCTTTCAACATGGCGCGCAATGGGCAGAATGCCGCCATCATGTATATCCACGGCGGACCCACGTCGCAAACCATGAATTCCTTCAATCGCTTCGTGCAGTACGCCGTGAATCAGGGATACATGGTGCTTGCGCCCAATTACCGCGGCTCGACCGGATACGGAAAGGAATTTCAGCAGGCGAATCTGTTCGACATGGGCGGCGGCGATTTGCAGGACGTGCTGGCCGGAGTCGACTGGATCAAGCAGACCGGACATCTCGATGCCAAAAAGATTGCCGTCATGGGCGCGAGCTACGGCGGCTATCTCAGCATGATGGCAGTGACGAAAGCTCCTGACGTCTGGGCCGCGGGCGTGCCCATCGTGCCCTTTGTGAACTGGTTCACCGAGATCGAAAATGAAGATCCGGAACTGCAGCAGTCCGATCTGGCGACTATGGGCGATGTGGTGAAGAACAAGGCGCTGTACGAAGACCGCTCCCCAATTAACTTTATCGATCAGATCAAGGCGCCGCTGCTGCTGCTCGCCGGAGGACACGATCCGCGCTGTCCAAAGTCGGAGACGCAGCAGGTGGTGGATGCCCTCAAGAAGCGCGGCGGCAAAGTCGACTACAAGATTTACGAAAATGAAGGCCACGGCTTTGCGCGGGTCGAAAATCAGATTGACGCCTACAAACGTGTCGCAGATTTCCTGCAGGCGCACGTTCCTCCCGCCGATTGCAGTTGTTCGCTCACCGAATAACGCCGAGTGAGGCGCCGGCTTGAACGATGGCTTTGACCAGGCCCGGAATCGTAAACTCTTTGGCCTCGATATCCACCCCCAAGCCCAGTTCGCGCAATGTCGAAGAAGTGACGGGCCCGATGGAGGCGAGCCGTATCCCATCAAGATCCGTGTGGGTGCGGGCGGCTCGCCCGCGCGAGCCCAAGAGCGCCACAAAGTTGCGCACGGTCGAAGAACTGGTAAACGTAACCACATGCGGACGCTGCCGCAGATTCTTCAGCGCACTCTGCAGCCGGGCGCGCGAAGATTGCGGCACCACGGTTTCATAAGCTTCCACCACGTGCACAAGCGCTCCCGCCCGGCGTAACTCGCGCGGAATCACATCGCGGGCAATCTTGGCGCGCACCAGCAGCACGCGCTTCCCTTTCACGCGCCGTCGAAGGCTGCGCACGACCGACTCTGCGACATACTCTTTGGGAACAATATCCACGTCGAGGCCGTGCTGCTCGATCGCCTTTTTGGTTGCCGGACCGATGGCTGCGATTTTCAAGTGTTCGAGACTCTTTGTCAGGCGCAATTTGGCGAGCCGCTCCCACATGGCTTCAACTCCATTAGCGCTGGTGAGGATGAGCCAGTCGTACTCTGCTAGATTTTTGAGAGCAGAATCCAACGGCGTGAAGCTATGCGGCTTGCGGATTTCGATGAACGGGGTTTCAAGCACCGTCGCCCCGAGCTCGCGTAGTTCGCTCGAAAGCGCACCAGCCTGATGACGTGCACGGCCCACGAGAACGCGCACCCCAGAAAGCGGGAATTGTTTTGGCTTAACTGACATCCTGCCGCTTCTTTCGCACGTGTATTACTTTTTCCACTTCAGCGATCACCACTCCCGCTTCGTCTTTCACTTCGACCGTGAACACAGGTTCATACTTCGGCCGCGTCTTGAGTTTCTCGCGAATGTCGTCGATCTGGCTATTCGACAAACGAAACTCTGCACGCACGGTTCCCTTTCCCGGTTTTCTATATCGGATAGTTGCCGCTTTGTCCCAAACAATGTAGTCGCGGCCGAGGTTCGACATCAACATCAGCATATAGAACGGATCGGTCATGGCAAAGAGCGATCCGCCGAAGTGTGTGCCCACATAGTTGGCGTTCCAGAAGCGCAGCTTCATCTCGACGTTGACGGCCTTCATGTCGGGCGCGATGTGCTGGATGCGAATACCCATGCCCAGAAATGGAGGCCAGAAATTGATCCAGCGCCGAAGCGCATGCGTCTTGCTGCCGCCGCCGAGAAGTTGCAGGAGGACACTGCCGCTCTTCATGGTGCACTCGGCCTCAGTGGACAGTCTCGCGGGTCAGTGCTAAGCCGCCGAGGAGCTTTGCGTTCAGCGAACCGCCACTGAACAGAATCTCTTCCAGCGCTGAGTCTAGTTCCTCGAGACGCAAAGGCCCGCTATTTCCATCCTGTATGTAAAACTGAGCAGCACGCCGCATCAGTTCTTTGATGAATGCCGCGCTGGCGCCCTTGGTCTTGCGGACGATCGCCTCGATCACGTCACGATCGAGCGGCAGACCGCACGCGTAGAGGCTGACCAATTGGGCGCGTCCCCCATCATCCGGTAAAGGAAATTCGATGGCTTGGTCAATGCGCCCCGGACGCGAAGCAAGAGCGGACTCCAGATGCTCAGGCCTGTTGGTCGTCAGCACGAACAGAACGGCCGCATCTTCGCGCAAACCATCCATTTCGTTCAGTAGCTTGTTAAGCATGCTTTCTTCGCAGGGTCCATGCATCTCTTCGCGGGCTCGGGCGATCAGATCCACGTCTTCGATCACGATCATCGCCGGTTGGAGAAAGCGAGCTAGTTGAAAGTAATGGTCGAGGAGGGCCGCTTGTTCAGCGGTGATGAGCAGCGTCGTGTGATCGGGCAATTGGCTTGCCAGGTAGTGGATGGTATGGGTCTTGCCGGTTCCGGGCGGCCCGTAGAACAGCAAGCCCTTCTTGATGGGCATTCCGAGCTTTCTCAGCCTCTCACGTTGACGGATAAAATCGCCAATGTTGCGATCGAGCAGTTGCAATGTCTTGGCGGGAAGAATCACATCCTCGCGGCGAACATTACGCAGCTTGTGAACGCGGAGCAAGCCCGAGCGTCCAGAATATCTGTCGCTGGCTTCGAGAGAAATCACTTTCCCGCGATAAGATGCGGTGCCTTTGACTAGAGCCTCGAGCTTGTCGAGAAGTTGGCGGGTAAGCGCTGCTCCCTTTTCACCCGGCGGTACCGCAATCTCAACGTGTGTGCCTTCCGACTGCCCAAAACGTATTCCAGGACTCAACAGCAGAGCATATGGCACAGCGCCATCTTCAGCCAACCAAAGGCCCTGCCGAAGGCAGCGTGCGGGAAGCACATCACCGATGTCGAGTTCTTCGTGCTGCAACGGACCCACCACCACCGGGTAGTGGTGGGTAGCGACCAAGTGGCCGATAGTCATCGTTTCGTGCTGGAACTGCGTGTGAACTCCCAGCAGTTTTGCTTTCGGATTTTCCGCGAAAAGCTTTTCCAACGCGAATTGCACATCAACCCGGGCCGTAACCGGGAAAGTCCGACTGGCCGTCACCAAGTCCTGCAGGCGGTGCTTGTGGAAGTGGCGCTTCAGAGCGGCCTCGGCCAGGGGCAGCGTTGGCTTCTTCGATTTCTTCATCTTGGGCTAGATCCTCTTGGTCCAGAAGAACTTCATCGGGGAAGGTAATCCATCTTAACAAGTTTCGCGCCCGGTTACGGCTGCGGCGGGACGGCTAGGCCGCGGCCGTAGACGGTTTCGAGGATCTCATCGCCGCCGCGGCGGAGCAACGTGTCGCCAACGGCGTTGCCGAGCGCCTCGGGGTTGTTGAGATTGCCTTCGCGCGATTCGCGCAGCAGTTTGGAACCGTCCGGATCGGCGACAATAGCGTCGAGATGGAGCTTGCCGTGGCGAATTTCCGCGAAGGCGCCAATGGGAACCTGGCAGCCTCCGCCGAGACGGTTGAGAAGGGCGCGCTCGCAAGTGGTGGCTGCGCGCGCGGCAGCGTCGTTCAGGATTGCCAGATGCTCGCGCGTGACTGAGTCGCCCAAGCGGATTTCAATCCCGAGCGCTCCCTGCCCGGCGGCGGGGCACATCATTTCCGCAGGGATGATTTGCTTAATTAGTTCCGTCTTGCCCAGGCGTTTCAGTCCAGCCGAGGCCAGGATGATGGCGTCGTATTCGCCTTGTTCGAGTTTGCGCAGTCGCGTATCGACGTTGCCGCGCAGGGGATGAATGTCGAGATCAGGGCGGATGGCTTTCAATTGCGCCTGACGGCGCAGGCTGGATGTGCCTACGCGAGCGCCTTGTGGTAAGTCTTCCACGTCCGCATAAATCCGCGAGCAGAAAGCATCGCGCGGGTCTTGGCGCTCCGTAATCGCGGCGATTTCGAATCCCGGAGGAAGTTCGGTGGGCAGGTCTTTCAACGAATGCACAGCGAGGTTGACGTGTCCGGCGGCGAGTGCTTCTTCAATTTCTTTCGTGAAAATTCCTTTGCCAAGTCCGCCCTTGGTGCCAACCATTGCCAGGGGGACATCGGTGATCTTGTCGCCGGTGGTGTGGATGATTTCGATCTCCACTTCGTGCCCGCGCGCGCGCAGCAGCGCGGAAATGTGGTTGGCCTGCCAAAGGGCAAGCTGCGAGCCCCGGGAGCCGATGCGGAGCTTAGCCATTACTGGCGCGTCCCCACTTCTTTGTTCTTGCTCGCTTCGTTTTGGTTTGCTTCTGTCGCTGATTCTTTATCTTTCTCCCGCAGATTGAACAACCGCCGCACAACATCAATCACTGTGGTCGCCTCGGCCTCGCGTGCTGCGGTTTTCAGCGTCGTGATCGGTGTGTGCATCACTTTGTTGATGATGCCACGAGTCAGAGCTTCGACCGCCATTTCCTGCTCCGGAGTCAGCGCACCCATCCGTCCGCGAACGCGATCGATTTCCGCTTGCCGGATCGTTTCCAAATGATCCTGCAACGAAACAATCGTTGGCACCACGTCCAGCGTGCTCAGCCGGGCTTCGAAACGTTCCACTTCGCTGGTGATGATGGCTTCCGCGAGTTCGGCTTCCTTGCGGCGGTCGGCCACGTGACTGCTCACAGCCTGCTGCAGGTCGTCGATGTCGTAGGCGAAGATGCCGTCGAGCTTGGCCATTTCCGGCGAAACGTCGCGGGGCACGGCGATGTCGATGAAAAACATCGGCCGGTTCTTGCGGCGGGCGAGGAATTGCTCGCCGTGTTCGCGGCGGAAAATAGCGTGCGGCGCGCCAGTGGAAGTAATGACGATATCGGCCTTATCGCAGGAGTTGTAGAGATCTTCGAACTTGATGGCCTGGCCGTTGAATTTCTGCGCCAGCCCAATGGCGCGTTCGTAGGTGCGGTTGGCCACGAAGATCGAGGCGCAGCCGTGAGCCATCAGATGGCGCGCTGCGAGTTCGCTCATCTTGCCGGCGCCGACGATGAAAACATTCTTCCCCTGCAGCGTGCCGAAAATCTTCTTGGCCAACTCCACCGCAACCGAAGCGATGGAAACCGAAGATGAGCCCACAGCCGTCTCCGTACGCACGCGCTTCGCTACGGCGAAAGCGCGCGTGAAAAGCTGATCGAGTTGTCCGCGCACCGACCCCACGGCACGGGCGGTTGCATAAGCCTCTTTCACTTGTCCGAGAATCTGGGCTTCGCCCACCACCATCGAGTCCAGACTCGAAGCCACGCGGAAGATGTGGCGCACCGCGTCTTTTTCGCGGAACTCGTACAAATGCGCGTCGAGCTCTGCGGCAGTCAGATGAAAGTGATCGTGCAGGAATCCGCGCAGGTCGGCCGATCCGTTTGCCGTGTGCGTGACCACTTCCACCCGGTTGCAGGTGGAGATAATCATGCCTTCTTCGATTCCGGGATGGGCCGTGAGATCGCGGCAGCAATCGGGCAGATTCTTTTCAGATATCGCCAGGCGCTCCCGCACTTCGAGCGGCGCACTCTTATGATTCACGCCAATGAGCTGATATCTCATGAAGCAGTAAACCTGTGAATAGCCGAGAAATAGTTGGCAGCCCAAGCCACCACGGCAGCCACAAACGCGAACGTCGCCAGCACCGCGGCGCGGCGGCCACGCCATCCCGAATTCCAGCGGGTGAAGACCATGATCATGTACACCACCCACATCAGGATCGACAATAGAATCTTGGGATCGGTGAAGTCCACGCGCCCGTAGGCCGACATGGCCACCACCGAGCCGGTAATCAGCCCCAGCGTCATGAACGGGAAGCCGAACAGCAATGACCGGTAGCCGATCTGGTCAATCACTTCGAGCGCCGGCAGGAAGGAAATCAGACTGCTGGGCTTCTTGGCCTTCAGGCGGCGCTCCTGCAACAGGTAGAGCAAACTGGCGCCGAAGCTGAGTACCAGCGCGGCGTAGCCGGTAAAAATCAGAATGATGTGCGCGATTAACCATCCCTTGTGCTGCACGAAAGCCGTCAGCAGAACAGGCTGCTGGTCTATGGCCGCAACAAAGGTCAGAAAGAAAACAATGGGGAACACTACCACGCCGGGTGAAGTGGTCTGATAAATGGCGTAGATGATCATGAAAAACGACATCGAAAAGAAGGCCAGCAGCGACTCGCCGTTATGCACCGAGGCCCACACCACCTGGCCGGAGACAAACAACTCGACCAGCGAGACGAAGTGGAAGACCATGCCCAGGCTGGCGGCGTGCAGTGCGATGCGGCTGAAAAGATCGCTGGTGCGGGTGAGCGCAAAGAAGGCATAGATCAGCCCGATGAAATAACAACCCAGCGCGAAGCGCAGCCAAAGCAGTGACATAAGCTAGGTAAGTATCAGAGTCCGCTGAGTTTAATGCAAGTAACGGCCGCGAACCCCAGGGAACCCTCCCCTTTCCACGCATTATATTCTGCACACGGGACGCAGCAGCGGAAACCACAATGGTCACATGTCTTTGTGATGCGGATCACAACGCCCTAATCGACTCCCAAGCTGGAAAGGGCTTCCTCCAGCAACTCGGCGTCAATCACCAGGCGTCGGCCTTGGGTCTTCATGTCTTCGAGTTCGTCGAAAGCTCGGAAAAGCCGCAGTTTCGCGGCGGCGTATTGTTCCGCCTCGGTGAGCGGGCGGCCGTGCTTTGTGGTCCACGCCGCCGCTGATTCTTCCGGCAAGAAGACGCTCACAGCGTACGTTAGCTTCCGATCGGAGGTGACGTCGAACACGAATTCCGCCGCGGGGGCCTCAGGATCTTCGGCGAGCGCGGGACGCTGGCCAACGAAGTAGTACTGGTAAACGTAACCCTGTGCGCCAGCGTAGGTCTTCAGGCGTCGGACGGTTTTATCGGAGTGCATGCGGATATTATGGCCCCGTCGTTGGTGGTTTGTCGTCAGGCAACCCATTGACAACAAGCCGCAAACCCGAGTCAATGAGGAATTTCGCGATATTTCGCCAACCATCTCTTAGGGAGCCTGGGACTTGGGGAGGTCGCAACCCTGACTTGAAAAGTTTCTTCTAGAACTTCGGTTGTGACATTTCGCAACTCATTGTGCTGTTGTTAACCCGACGCCGAGTGTTTCCGTAATTGTCGTGATCGATCTTTGCATCACTGACGGATTGAATAGACAGATTCCCGGTCATACGATTGAGTCTGTAGTTGTACGTCACGCCATTGTCATGGTGGTATCCATCATCGCCGTCATCGTGGTAAGTCCACGTAACCGTATCGGAAGTGAACGTAGCCTTTGCAAGGGGCTCCGTGCATCCCCTGCATGGAGCGTCGTTCGGGTGTGTGACCAGCACCGTACTAGCGTCCTCGTCGAGAACGATTTGGATAGACCCAGTGTTCCCGCAGGTGAGTTTCTTCGTGCCCGCGAGCGCCGCCAGCGGCATCAGTAAAGCCAACATCAAAATAGCAATGCGTTTCATAGTGTTCTCCTTCCGGTTGCCGCCCCCGCAATCGTCGGCAAGTTATTCGTTCGTTTGAGTTATTGTCCAGCGGAAACTAAGTCATGCCGCTCAGTTCCATCAGGGGACACAACCTTTCTAATAGTCGCAGTTCCATTGGGTCTATAGTCCAACGTCGAATTGTGTTTCGGTGGGCGACATGCAGCCATCGGGCCATCCAAGAAACATGCTGAGTCGTAATGCATGGTGCGACATCCTCCAACAGTCTCACCTGCAAGGAGGAATGTCTCCGTGATTGTGAACACACCGCATTACTTCGGTTTTGCCCAACAAGAGAGGCCCACAGCGGTGTGCCGCGCGGGTTGAAGGTGCAGTTCGGACGACAGGCAACCTAAGCTAACTGTCGTTAACAGGCCATAGCACTCATTGATTCGGATGAACAGGAAGCGCCCAGCACCAAAGGTTCACGAGTAGTTCTGTGGGAAACTAAGTTTCCCATCCAGAATTGCCGATATCTCCTCTGAGGACAAGCCTTCCCACCAAATCATGCAGCAATGGAATTGGATCGCTCTCGGCGTACTGGCCCTGCTCGTGGTCTACCAGCAGGTTCGCGGGTATCGCATTCATCGCGACTCGAAGCAACGCGAAGAGCTGTTCCGAATCGTCACCGAAAACGCCGCCGACATGATTGCATTGGTCGATGTGAAAGGACATCGGCTTTACAACAGTCCGGCATACAAGCGAATTCTGGGTTACTCCGCGGCCGAACTGGGGGAAACCTCCGCCTTCGAGCAGATCCATCCCGACGATCGTTTCAAGGTACTGGAAGCGGCCCGCGAGGCGCGCGCCAGCGGAGTTGGCAAGAAATTGGAATACCGCATCCGCCACAAAGACGGCAGTTGGAGGGTTTTGGAGTCGATCGCCAGCACCATCCGCGACCAGAAGGGCGAGGTCGCCAAGCTGGTCATCGTGAATCGTGACGTCACCGAGCGCAAACGCGCCGAAGAACAACTGGAGCACAACTCTTTTCACGATGCGCTGACCGGGCTGCCGAACCGTCGCCTGTTCCTCGATCGCTTGCAGCACTTGTTTGATCGTGCGCAGCGCAGCCCGGAGCGCCAGTACGCCGTGCTCTTCGTAGACCTCGATCTCTTCAAAGTGTTCAACGACACCATGGGCGCTGCAGTCGGCGATCAGGTGCTGGTCGAGATTGGCCGCCGATTGGGCACTTGCTTGAGAAACGACGACACCGTTTCGCGGCCGCAAGACGAACTCCCTATAATGACGACGGAAACGGTTCTGTCCAGAATGGGTGGCGACGAGTTCACCATCCTGCTGGAAGAGGTCACCGACCCCAGCCATGCCATGCGGGCCGCCAAACGAATTCTCGCCGCTGTCGCCGAGCCTTTCCTGGTGGAGGGTCACGAAGTACACACTTCGGCGAGCGTCGGAATTGCATTAAGCACGCCTACCCACGAACGCGCTGAGACTGTGCTACAGGATGCCGACGTAGCCATGCGCCGCGCCAAAGCCATGGGAGGCGGGCGTTGTGAATTATTTGACGAAGCGATGCATACCCGCGCCGTCAACCGGCTCAAGCTGGAATCTGAATTGCGAGAAGCGATCGCGCATCGCCAGTTCCGCGTGTACTACCAGCCGATCATTGATTTGCAAAGCAGGCAGATTACAGGGATGGAAGCGCTGCTGCGCTGGCAGCATCCCGAGCATGGTTTAATCTCGCCATACAAGTTCTTGGCGGCAGCGGAAGACGCCGGTCTGCTGATCTCCGCCGGCCAGTGGTTGATTCTGGAAGTCTGCAAGCAGTTGAGCAGATGGAGCATCGATATTCCAACGATGGAGCCGGTAAATATGAATGTGAACGCCTCCGCCCGGCAGTTGGCTGATGCCCGGTTTGTCACCCAGGTGGAAGCGGCCCTGCGGCAGACTGGAGTGAACCCGTCACGACTGCACCTGGAGATAACGGAGAATGTGGCGGCCGCCGACCCAAAGTTGACGGCAACTGTGCTCTCGCACCTGAAGCACCTGCGGGTGGGCGTGATTCTGGACGATTTCGGCACCGGGAATTCGTCGCTCAGCGCGCTGCGGCAATTCCCGCTCGACGCATTGAAGATCGACCGCTCCCTGATCAGCGGGATGCTCACCGACCGCGCCACCTGTGACACTGTGGAATTGATCATCCTGCTGGCGCAAAAGTTGAAATTGAAAGTGATTGCCGAAGGCATTGAAACCACCAGGCAACTCGATCACCTCCACGGCCTGGGGTGCGATCTCGGCCAAGGATTTTTATTCTCGCACCCGGTCGATGCGAAAGCCGCAGAAGACCTCCTGCGCCAGCGGAGTTCGATCCCGCGCGCCAAGGTCGCGGGTGCGCCCTAAGCTCAGGTGTGCGCGGTCTTCCATCAAACCTCAGTTATGCGCCGCTGACGAAGACGCCACATCGCAGAGACACTGGTGTACGTCAAACTTTTTCAGTAGATATTGCTCGGCCCCGCGAGAGTCGTGCAACAAGTGTGCCGCGGTAAAGAACTTGTGACGGCACACCGTACACGCGGCCAGGATGGGAACCTTGTCTTTGTATTTCAAGATGATGAGGCTGCGCTGGCTGGGCGGAATACTTGTGGCGAGGCACATGTGGGCCGCGTAGGCGGTGTAGAAATCCCGTGTTGCTTTTTCGGGATCGGCCAGCGCGTCAGGGGTTGTGCTGAAGGTTTGCCCACAACTGCTGCACCGGCCTTGTGTGGGAATTCCCTCGCGGCTGTAAAGCAGGCCGGTCAGTGTCCTGTCCGCCATCGCTGCAGTCTGGGGGCGAGCGCGAAGTTGCGCCGTGACCAAGATCACAGAGCAGTGTGATCCAGCGCAAGAAAAGCTGCGGGCATGACGACAGCCGCTAGCCACCCTGGGCTGATCCCGCAAACCTGTGACTACCTTTGCCGCCTGCTTGTCATCTGAAAAGCAGGAGGATTTGCCATGAACTACCGCAAAGGCTTTGCTCTTGCTTGTCTGCTAGTCCTCTTTCCCTCGGTTATGTTCACTTCATCTCTAACTGCCCAGAATAAAGTTCTCGGCGAAGTCGAATTAGTCGGCGCCTCAAAAGTTGAGGACACCTCCGGCGTCTGGGTTGACGGTCAATATGTCGGCTATCTCCACGAATTGAACGGGTCGAAGAAAATTCTGCTCCTGCCCGGCGACCACAACATTACCGTGCGCCAGGGCGGGTATGAAGACTTTGGCCAGGAAATCACCGTGCGGGCCGGAGAAAAACAGACCATCAACGTGAAGATGGAAAAAGATCCGCGCGTAAACTTTCCCACGGTCACAGCGGAGATCAAGTTAGAGGTGAAGCCGAATCGCGCAGCGGTCTTTGTAGACGGAGTCTTCATCGGGCACGTCGCCGAATTTGAAGGCCTCGGCAAGGCCCTGCTGGTCGCGCCCGGAAAGCGCAAGATCAAAATCACTTTGCCCGGATATCACACCTTCGAAACCGATGTCGAGCTGGTGGCAAATCAGAAGACGATCATCAAAACTGAGATGGTGACGGGCGGTCCGGCGGAAGGAACTCGTCTCGTGAACGATCACGCCAACAACGATCACTCCAACTAAGAACCGGTTGACTGATCAAACGGACGCTGCCGCGCTAACGCCCCGCTGCTTGCGCAATTCCGCCAGGAAGGAATCGGCCGGAAGTGGGTCCCGCGTTCGTAAGAGTGCCAGCAGCGTATCCTCGGCTTGCCCCGGCGGTGCAGGGATTCGCGAATGATGCGATGGCTCGGTTTCCAGGCCCTCGGGTTCTACCAGCAACTCGGGCAGCAGATTTCGGTTCTCCGTGAGCACGCTCAGGAACTTTTCCAGCAGAGCCCGGTGCTCGGCCGTGCTCTGCGTGAACTCCACTCCCATCCCTTTATCCGGGTGCATCACCCGGACCACGCCTTCCGCCTTCAGCTCCATGTCGGCGGCTTTCATGGAAAGGGTTACGCGCGTGGAAACCGGGAAGGGTGAGGTGATCTCGAGGTAGCAGCCGCCCACGCTCAAATCCAGAAGCTGGCAGCGGACCGGCGGGTCGTCCTTCTCAATCTCTGGGGAATTCCGCCCCAGCCATTCGCGCAACTGCTGCACCACGGCCGGAGTCGGATCCTGAAAACGCAGCCCAACCTGCGTCCCGCTGCCTTCCCAGGCAAACTCCGCGTCCACCTCCAAAGCCGCAGTCGAGCCAGGCAGGGTGAACGACAAATCCCACCTGCCCTGAGGTTTACTGCGCCGGGGCAGACTGACTGCCAGCCCGCCTTCCCCTAAGTCGGTGGTAGTGACCCTGAATCGGGCGCCCGATTCGCGGCTCGACATCGCCACGGAAATTTGCACTGGGACCCGGATGTTGCGCCGCCGTTCTTTCTTCATCAGGGCTCTCGCCGCCCGAAAGCTCGACTTGGCCCGCTCGGCCGTGACCGGCTTATAGAGGATGAAATTCGCCCCGCGGTCGAATGCCGAACGCAGGCCAGCGTCAGGATCCAGGATCGCCACCACTACCGCCCGCTGATTGCAAGGGGATGTGCGCACAATCCCGAGCACCTCGGCAGCGCCGGGCCCGGCGCAATCTACTATGATCGCTTCGAACCGCCCGCGCGTTAGATGCTGGAGCGCGATCTCAGAACCCGCGCAGTGTTGCACGCTGATGTCAAGATCCCCCAGCGTCCGGCGCAATGTCCGGACAATCTTCTCGTCGGAGCAGAGCAGCAGTGACTTCAGATCCATGATACCGCCCTCAAAAAATACCGCCTCAAATTCTTTCAGAACCGTTGGGAGCGAAACGCAGCCTTGTCTCACTCTAAGCTCGACTCAAATCCCTATCAATGAAACACTTGCGTCTGGGGGTTACGGGTGTAACGTTAGGTGTTGCCTGTGGTTCGCCGCCCAAGCCCCAGACTTCTGTGCTTCGGTGGCATGAGGTGACCTCTGTGCTTCGGTGGTATGGGGTTCGTATCGGGGTACACCTTCAGGCGTACCGTTGAATTCGGCTTTTCCACAAATCGCCCCTTGAAGCGCTGCCACCGCGGGCACAAGGGTCGTGTCTTCCCGGGGGATCAAAACAGGAATCTGCCCGCATCGGGAAACCCCCAAAATCCAAGCAAGAACAATGAATACAGATACTTACGATTCGTTTACTCAAGTGACGCACCGCAGATTATCGTTGACTTCCAACAAATGTTGCCCTAAGATACTGAGTCTCCGATTAGCTTTTTCGATCTGTGGGATACGGGCAAGATTCGGTTGTCCGGCGACGTATTTTATGTTCCCTGAATCCTGAAAAGTGTTCGGAGAATCATATAGATAGGGCAGTTTATTTGTACTGAGTTTATTCCCCTTTTGTAGGAAAGGCATAGTTTCATGGCCAAGCGACGCGGAAATCCAAACTGGGGCAAGCCCGAGCCGATCGGGCCCATCGTCCCTACTATCACCGAGTTCGAGCAAGTCGTGCGCGAATACAAGCTCTCCCCCGACCAGTATCTCCGCTCGACCCGTCTGCGGGAGTGGGCACGCCGCAACAAGAACTCGAAGTACATCCCGGAGCCTCTGCTCGAGGCCTGGGGATTCGAGATCGAATCCACGCTGTAACACGAAGCCGTAAGGAGAACTTTGAAGGGTCGCCATCCGGCGGCCCTTTGCTTTTGTAGCGCCGCCGTCCCGGCGGCACCTTGTGCTTTTGATCGATAACCTTTCGGCTAGTGGGTCAGTTTCAGAATCCACCAACGGTCTTGGGAGGAGTCGATTCGGGCTGGTGAGTGATCTGGCGATTTTTGCAACAGTAGGCCGACAAGGGCGTTCTCCGGCGCATGTCGAAACAGGCGAGACGCAGTACAGAAGAGTGCGAAGGTTTTCGCCTACTCTCCGGTGCCGGTCAGGCTAGCCGTCTGTGGACTGTTGCCGGCACTATCGCTTACTTTCAGTTGGCCTGTGCGTGTCCCTTTGGCGGTCGGCGTGAAGGTCACACTGATCGTGCAACTCGTGTTCGCGGCGAGACTTGTTCCGCAGGTTGTTGCGGATATAGCGAAGTCTCCGGTCGTGGACATTGCGATGCTCGTGAGCGACATGGACTCGTAATTGGTCAAGGTAAATACTTTTGGCCCTCCGGTCTTGCCCACCTTCTCGGGGTTGAAGGTAAAGCTAGCCGGAGTCAGCATCGCGGGTTCAACTCCGGTACCAGTCAGAGGCAGATTTTGCGGGCTATTGGGTGCGCTGTCAGCAACGCTTAGCGTTCCGGTCAGCTTCCCCGTTTGCGTCGGCGTGAACGTGACCCCGATGGAACAGGACTTACCCGCGGCCAGAGACCCTCCGCACGTGTTCGAGGAAACCGCGAAACCCATGCTCGCAGTGATCCCTGTGATGCCGAGCGGGTTGACATTGGGATTCTTCATCGTGATCGTTTTGGCCGCGCTGGTGGTGTTGAGGATTTGATTTCCGAAATTCAGAGAAGAGGGCGTGAATGTTGGCGCAACGACAGTGAAGGACCAAGCGAATACAGTGCCGAAACTGTTGACACCCTGGATCCCTGCCAAACTCGTAGTGCCATAGAAGTCCCCGTTGCTAGCCTGCACCACCCCTCCTACGGGCACCTTTCCGTATGTGCACACACCACCCTGGCTGCAAAAGTAGTAGAGAGTGGTCAGTGCACCGCTTGTTGTGATCCGAAAGAAAGTACCACAACCACTAACCTGGGTACATGTGCCACGAAGTGCCGTCGTCCCGTAGAGGTTTCCATCGCTGCCTTGTACGAGCGGACTCGCAAGCAACCCGTCAGCACAGTTCGACTGCGAGCAAACGTCGTAGAGCGTCGTCAGCGCGCCACTCGGGGTGATGCGGAAGATGGTACCGCAGCCAAGCCCACAGGCGGTACTCGTGCCGCCAGATTGCGTTGAGCCATAAAAATTCCCATCAGACGCCTGCACCAGGGCTACCTGCGGCTCGGAACCATCGGCGCAATTGGCTTGCGAGCAAAATTCGTAGAGCGGAGTTAACGAACCAGCGGGGGTGATTTTGAAGAGCGTTCCGCAATTGTCAGGACACGAAGGATTGGATATTCCTCCAAATGCAGTTGTCCCGTAGAAGTCCCCGTCACTACCCAAGACGAGGGGCGCTGTCGGCTCCCGCCCGTCGGCACACTGCGCCAACGAGCAAAAGCTGTAGATGGTGGTTAGTGCGCCGCTAGGTGTGATTTTAAAGACACTCCCGCAGCCTGCAGTCTGATTACACGAGTTCTCGACGGTGCCTCCCCCTTCGGTTATACCGTAGAAATTACCGTCGCTGCCTAGGGCCAGTGCCGAGGGTGCAAAGCCGTCAGAGCAATTTGAGTCAACGCAAAAGGTGTACAGCGTAGTGAATGCTCCCTGCGAAGTGAGTTGAAATACTGTGCCGCAGCCGGATGAACAGAAAGTCTGGTTCGCGCGTCCACCATTGGACGTTGTTCCATAAATGTTACCGTCACTAGTTTGAACGAGCCCACCGTTCGCAATTCGGCCGTCGGCGCAATTTGGTTGCGAGCAAAAAGAATAAAGCGTCGTCAACGTCCCGCTAGGGGTGGCCTTGAAAATGGTTCCGCAGCCGTTGTTCTCGATACAATTGGCCCCGCTTCCGCCATCGATTGTTATTCCGTAGAAGTTCCCGTCCGCACCTATGAGAAGTGGGCCGTTCGGAGCATCGCCGTTGGTTTTGTCAAAACCCACCAAGGTGGTAAGGGTTTGCGCCGGGCAAACCATCGCCGACACTATGCAAAAAACTAGCACGGCGGCCGCGACCTCAACTAAGCCCGATTTCGGCATATTGGACTTCCTTTCGCCCGGACGCGCCGCGGCTGGGGTAGAATCATATCTAGGCGTTCTTTCTCGATGCTATTACCGACGGCAAACGGCGGCAAGTGTATTCAAACAACCGCTAAAGGAAGATAAGGTAAATGTCGGATGGGTTCGCTTGGGCTGATGAGATAACCGTGTCGGCTCCTAACGAGTGAGCAGACCTGGAAGCGATCAAGCGACCAAAGCTCGGAGGAAAGGACCCGACGGGATTATCTCATCAGCCTTTGTGCGATAGTCTTGAAGACATGTACGTTCATTCCCAGGACTTGCCTCGTCATCGGAGCCGAATTAGCGTCGCTGATGGAGACTGCCTGACCGCTGTTCAAAACGCTGGCCAAGTCAGAACGGTGACACCTCGACTTTGAACGTGACCCTGGAAGAAGAAGTCCTCATTCGAGGATACATAGCTCATGACAGACTGGTTCGCGCGCCCCGTCCTGCACGTGACCGACGTGGAGGCCTCGCTCCGCTTTTACGTTGACCGGCTTGGCTTCACGAGCCCCTGGCGCTACGACGAGGGCGGCAAAGCGTTTGTCGCACAGGTTGATCGCCAGGGCTGCGCGCTTATCCTGGCCGACAAATGGCCGGAGAAGATTGGCAAGGGGCTGATGTTCATTTCTCTGAACGTTGACCCTGCGACGCGCGAGGCCGCGGTCGCCGCGGTGGACGCCCTGCGCGCGGAACTTAAGGCCAAGGGCGTTCCGGTCAGAGAGGGTTCGTGGGGGCTACCGGCTCCTGGTGGTCGATGATCCCGACGGCAATCAGCTCTTCTTCAACTATCCGAACGAGACTGCATCCGGCATTGCTAGGGATGAATCGACCCGACAACGCTGACGGGCAGAAACCGGAAACTGACCTACCACCATTCTCGAGAACTCTTTCGTTGCAGCAACCGGCTACCGCTACCAGGTCGGCAGCAGCGTCGGGTCCGGCCGCAACGTCTCAGGATCGGGCCGTTCCGGCGCCTTAACGGCCTGTGAGGTCCCATTCAGATCGTAAGCGTACAAGCTGAAATCCTGAGAAGCCATGAAGACCTGCCCGTTCGCCACGGTCGGTGCAGCCGTCACACTGTTGCCGAAAGTGCCGGTCCACAGGATGACGGCCGTGACGATCTGCTCCGTGGCGTAAACCTTCGAGCCGATCGCAACATACTCGATCCCGTTGGCAATCGTAGGCGAACTGGTCGTCACCGACACGCTCGAGGCGAGATCCCAGATCTGTGTGCCGTTGCGCGCCGTGAGCGCGTAAAAATAGCCCACGCTCGATCCAATGTAGACCACGCCATTGAACACCGCAGGCGAAGATTGGAACTGCGCTCCCGAACTTCCGGCGAATTGCCACAAGAACGCGCCAGTGGCCGCCTGCAACCCGTAGACGTTGTCGTCATTGGAACCGACATAGACAATTCCGTCCGACACGGTCGGCGAAGAGAAGACAGCGTTCCCCGTCTTGTATTTCCATGACAAGGCGCCGGTGGTGGCATTGATGGCGTAAAGGTAGTCGTCGTTCGACCCCACATATACCAGGCCATTCGACACTGCCGGCGAACTCTGCACCTGGCCGGTAGTCGTATACTTCCAAGTCTGCGCCCCCGTGCTGGTGTTGACGGCATACACGCTGTCATCCGTCGAACCGATATACGCCTGGCCGTTCACCACCGCCGGCGAAGAATACACCGCCGCCCCGGTCTTGAACTTCCACACCAGCACTCCCGTAGTCGCGTTGATCGCATACAGATAGTCGTCCGTTGACCCGACATACACCGTGCCATTCACCACTGCCGGAGAAGAATCGATGATGCCGGCCCCCGTCTTGTACTTCCACAACAACGCGCCCGTGGCTGCGTTGATGGCATAGAGGTAATCGTCCGCCGACCCAAAGTAGACGTACCCACCCGACACCGCCGGTGACGAAGTAATCGCACCCCCGGTCGTGTACACCCAGTCCTGATCGATAAATCCGACGTTGGTGCTGTTCAACACGTTTTCATACGGATTCCGGCCCCGATGCAGCGGCGAGTAATGGAACTGCGTGTAGTTGGTCTGCACTGTGAACGAGGCCTGCGCCGCCGTCCCCGTCGTGCCCTCGGCGATGGCCGTAACCCAATGGGTTCCCGGCGTAGCCGAATTAGGTACACTTACGTTCACCCCGGAAAACGTCCCTGTCGAACTGCTGACCGTCAGCGCCACATTGGTCGTATCGAAATAGATGTTGACCGCCACGCTGTCGGGAAATCCCGAGCCCGAAACCTGAAAGACCACCGGAGGGCCAATACTGGGTGAGGGCGGATCGATGTTGGGTGTGAGCGTCACACTGGGAGTCGTTGCCGCGGCCAGCCCGGCACTTAGCACAACCAACATCACCACTGCGCAAAAAGCCTGAGCAAATCGCATAAGATCCTCCGCACAAGGGAATACTCACGACAATTGCCACGCAGTGTACGGTTTAAACCCGCCCTCGGCAAGAGACAAGACAGGACATCTCAGGGCATTACAGGACAAAAAGAGTAATACCGGCTGCCTGCCCTGAGCACAGTCGAAGAGTCTCGTCGGCAAAATGAGGGGCAGCCGCCCGCGGCTGTCCGTCGAGCGAAGCTCGACTCTCCATACCCATTCCGAAGTTTCATCTTGGAGGGCGCCCCTGGGACGCCCTCCAAAATGATTTTCACGCCCCTTAGTTGACCGTGAAGTTGCTCGCACTCGTGACGCTTCCGCCTTTCGTAGTCACGATGATCTTCCCGGTCTTCGCTCCAGTCGGCACCGTCGCCGTAACCTCCGTGTCGGAAACCACGGTGTAGCTCGCCGACTTTCCATTGAAGGTCACTTTCGTCGCCTGCTTCAGTCCTGTGCCGGTGATCGTCACCAGCGTTCCCACAGCACCGCTCTCCGGCGAAAACGTCTTCATCGTTGGCGTGACTCTGAAGCTTTGCGAGCTGGTCAGCACCGTTGACCCTGTCGTCACCGTGACTGATCCGGTCAGCGCCCCAGCCGGCACAGTCGCCGTCAAATAGGTGCTTCCCGAGCGCGTCACGGTCACAGCTTGCGTGCCACCAAATTTCACCGTTGTAGTGCTCCCAAAACCCTGCCCCAGGATTCCGATCTTCGCGCCTTCCGCGCCCGAAGTTGACACCAGGCCGGCATACGCCTTCAACCCATTGGCAAAGCTGTAGATCACACCGCAGTTGCAGGTGCTGTACAGGCCTCCGTAATAGGTCGTGCCGTAGAATGTGCCATCTGTGTTCTCGATGAGAGGAGACGCAGGGTTATAGCCAGTGGTGCTGTTCGTAAGTTCGAAGTTGTAGAGCACCGAATAGCTGCTCCCGCCGCTGGTGGTCAGACTAAAGATCGTTCCGCCGTTAGAGGTTCCGCCTGCGGCCGTCACGCCGTAGAGCTTCCCATCTGAGGCCTGCATCAACGCGGAACCTGGACTGGCTCCATCCGACGGTTCGCCAGTGAACGTATGGAGTACGGTGTACACTCCTCCCGGCGTGATTTTGAAAACCGTACCGTACATCGTTCCGTCACCCTGCGCCACGCCGTAGAAGTTTCCGTCCGTGGCCTGGATGAGCCCATAGTAAGCGTGAGCTCCGTCGGCTACTCCGTTGAAATTGTGCAGCACGGTCACCGTGCCGGTCGGCGTCATCTTGAAAATCACACCGTCTCCGTCTGTTCCCCCATAAGCCGTGTCCCCATAGAAATTGCCATCGGTTCCCTGCACCAGCGGCGCGTAAACCTGCGATCCATCCGTGCCGGTGAACGTGTGCAGGTTAGTAAACGTCCCGCCGGACGTGACTGAGTAAGCGGTCCCGTTATTTGGACCCAACGTGGTTCCGTAGAAGATCCCGTTCGCGCCCTCGATAGGTTGTCCCTGCGGATTGCAGCCATCGCCCGTGCCGGTGAAATTGTGAAGAATAGTTAGCGCGCCGGAAGTGGTCAGCTTGTACACTTGGCCGCTGCCCGAGAGTCCGCAGTTTCCGACAACGCCGCCATCGCCATCCTCGCCGTAAAGCTCCCCATCGGTGCCCAGCGTCAGGCCGCCCCAGGGTAGATAGCCAATGTCATAAACCACGCTGACCGTGCCCGAAGTGTTGAACTTGAACACCGTGCCGTAAAATGTCCCGCCGTTGGCCGACACCGCATACATGTTGCCGTCTCGTCCCTGCACGATTACCCCCAGCGGATTCTGCGCGCTGGGCGGGCCCTGAATCTCAGCCAGACCGGTATAGGTTTGGGCCTGCGCGTTTGGCGTCGCCCCCATTAAGAGAAGAACAAGAACCGCAACCATCAGAAAAGTCAGCCTGCGCGACAGCGTTACAAAGCTGCTACTCATCAAAATCCTCCTGGGAAGTCAATAGATGTAAAGGCCTTGTGTGGTTTTCAGCACCACACGGCAGACGGCGGGGGGAGCCGCCCGGAAGTGGGGTAGCGAATCTCTTCCGGCCCACATATACTGGAGCCTGCCGTTCCCTGCGGCAACAGGCGTAACCCGACACAATCCGGCATTTCACGACATGTCTGCTTCGAGCCCGCAAATCGACCGCAAGCGCCTGGATTCATGGAAGGAAATTGCACTTTTCTTCGGCCGGGACGAGCGCACCGTCAATCGTTGGGAAAAGGATCTAGGCCTGCCCATTCACCGTCTTCCGGGAACCAAAGGCCGGGTCTACGCCTTTACCGACGAACTATCCGCCTGGCTGGCCGCTCCCAAGAATGCCAGTGCCCAACTCCGCGAACAGGATTCCGGAGTCGCTCAAGCAACCGCCGAACCGGAAACAGCTAGCGTGGAACCAGCTTCCTCGGAGGTGACCCCGATTACCGAAGGCCGCGCCAACCTGGAGTCGCCCGAACGTCAGCTGCACAAGGAAGTCGAAACCTCTGCCGGCGCAGGCCACCCAAACACGATCAGGCTCTTAACTGTTGCAATCCTCTTCACGGGAGCCCTAGGCCTTGTCCTTGTTCATTTCATCGCAAACCGCGCTCCCAAAACTGCGGGCCCGCCCGCTTCCCTGCCTCAGCAATCCTCTCCCACCGTGCTGGCCTCGACTCAGTCTCACGATCCCGAGGCCGAACAGCTTTATCTCAAAGGCAGGTATTACTGGAACAAGCGAACCCCCGAGGATTTGAACACAGCCCTCGACTATTTCATGCAGGCGGTTGTGCACGATCCAAATTATTCGCAGGCCTATGTTGGGATGGCCGACTGCTACAACCTGATGCGGGAATACACGCTGATGTCTTCGAGCGAAGCCTATCAGCGAGCGTTCGCCGCTGCGAAAAAAGCGGTCGAGCTTGACGCTCAATCCTCCGAAGCTCACGCTTCGCTGGCCTTCGTGTCATTCTTTGGTATGTGGGATCTCGCCACTGGAGAGCGCGAATTCCGCCGCGCCATCGATCTAAATCCCAACAATCCCGCCCCGCATCACTGGTATGCCAATGCTCTGATGGCGCTCCGCCGCTTTCCTGAAGCGCTGGCACAGGTTGATCGCGCTCAATCTCTCGATCCCGCTTCCACTGCGATCCTAGCCGACAAAGGCAACATCCTGTTTCACGCCGGCCGGCGAGACGAAGCCCTCAGACTGCTGAAACAGATGGAGAGCCGGGAGCCGGCTTTTCGCTCTCCTCACGTTTATCTGATAGACGTTTACCTGGCGGCCCAGGATTATCCCAACTACATTTCCGAATTGCGCAAGGACGCTCTTCTTGTCCACGACGATTCGGCAACCGCCATTGTCACCGCGGCGGAGAAGGGCTTCTCCACTTCCGGCCCACACGGCATGTTCGAAGCCATGCTGCAAGCCCAGAAAAAATTCTACGCGCAGCACTCGGTCTCGCCCATTGATCTAGCCCTGACTGCGGCTCGCCTGGATAACAAGCCCGAAGCCTTGCACTATTTAAACGACGCATACCAGCAACGCGACAGTTCGCTCCTCTTTGTCCAAATCTACCCGGAATTCAACCCGCTTCACGACGAACCCGCCTATCGCGATCTATTAGCCCGAATGAACCTCCCGGTGCCAAGCACCCCGTAATCTCCGGACACTCTATTGGTTTAATTTTTGGGTTTAATTTTTCGACATTCTGTCTTGAAGGCGTCATCCCGAAGGCCCGCGTTTTCTCGAGCGGGACGAGGGATCTCCCCTGGCAGACGGCCGCCTTTCAAACTGAGAGCCGCTCCCTTTGCCTATAAACGTGCCTTCCCTTTCCCCAGAAAACCGTTTATAAGGCAGGCTTGTGCTGAACTTCCTCCAAATGCCGCTCCCCGAACTTTTCGCCGTGCTGGCCGCCATAGCCTTCGCCGCCGGACTGAACGTCTATGCCACAGTAGCCGCACTAGGTCTGCTCGCCCGCTTTGGACACGTCCCCCTCCCACCAGCTCTGCAACTGCTGGAAACCTGGCCGATAATTGCAGCCAGCGCAATCCTGTTCACCATCGAATTCTTCGCCGACAAAATCCCCGCCTTCGACCTGGTCTGGAGCGCGCTCCACACCTTCGTCCGCGTCCCCGCCGCGGCACTCCTAGCTTATGGAGCCACCCGCCAACTAACCCCAGCCCAGCAGCTGCTCGCAGCCGCACTGGGAGCAGCCATAGCCCTCGCCGCCCACGGCGGCAAAACTGCCCTCCGCGCCGCCGTAACCCCATCCCCGGAGCCCTTCTCCAACATCACCCTAAGCCTCGCCGAGGACGCCCTGGCGATAGCCCTGACCTGGCTAGCCACGCGCCACCCCTACGCAGCAGCATCTATCGCACTCTGCCTGGTAGCGCTCATAGTTCTGCTCGCTCGCGTTGTGATTCGCGCCCTGCGCGCGCTCTTTCGCGGTGCCGAGCAGGAATTGGCAGGTCCTCAGTCGTAGAAATTTTTTAATCGAACATTCACAAAATCTCCTTGAATATCGAAATGCGACCCGGCTAGAATCGTCGGCTCCATAGGAGGCGAACGTGATCTCCATTTCTATCCCTGCAATCTCTCCGTCCCACTCTAGCCGCGTTAGAGTTTTTGCTCTGGCATCAATTGCACTTCTTCTCGCGTGTTCTCCACTTTCTCTCGCCCAGCAAACATTGGGCGCGCTAAATGGAACCGTTACCGACGCCAGCGGCGCCGTCGTGCAAGGTGCGGCCGTGAAAGCGCGCAACCTCGCCACAAATCTCGAAGTCACCGCCACCAGCAAGTCCGACGGCTCTTTCAGCATCGCCGACCTGCCCATCGGCACCTATGAAATCACCTTCACCAAAGATGGCTTCCAGAGGGCGGTCTATCCCCAAATTCTCGTTCAGGGCAATCGCACCGCCACGGTCAACGCCAGACTCAAGCCGGGCGCGGTGTCGTCGACAGTGACGGTAACAACCACTCCGCTGCTGAATGAAACCGACACCACCAACGGCTATACCATGGGTGCGCCACAGATCGAATCCGTTCCGCTGGGCACGGGAAGCTTCACTCAGCTCGCCATCCAGGCACCCGGCGTCAGCGCCGACTTTCTATCTGGTGCGGGCTCCAACGAAGGTCTGGGTAATCAAGGAATCGTTGCCAACGGCCAGCGCGATACCAGCAATCTGTTCACGTTCAATGGAGTGAACGCGAACAACTTATTCAACGGAAATTCCACCAGCAACATTTCCGACAGCCGCTTCACCCTGAACACCGGAGAAATTTTCGGAGTCGGCGGCCAGGTTCAAACCAACAGCTCTGTATTCGACGCGATCGGCCAAGCGCTGCCCACGCCTCCAGTCGAGACCATTGAAGAGGTTCACGTCAGCACCTCCATGTACGACGCTTCCATGGGCCAGGCCAGCGGCGCTCACATCGAGACCACAACCAAGTCCGGGACTAACAAACTCCACGGCCAGGTTTACGAGTATTTCCAGAATAATGCTTTCGACGCGGCTCCCACGTTTCTGGCGCCCAATCCGTTCTTCAAGGGCGCTCCTCCGCTCCATCGCAACGTCTTCGGCGGCACGCTCGGAGGACCCATCAAGAAAGACAAGATGTTTTTCTTTGCCTCCTACCAGGGGCAGCGAATCAGCGATGCTCTCAGCGGCGCCTTCAACGGCGTCCCCACGCTTCAGGGTCTGACCGATTCCAATCGCGACGCCGCCGACCTGGCCAACCTGGTCAACGCTAATTACAGCTGCGGTGTGGGGTATGCTCCAGCTTGCATTACCGCCACCCAAGTGGATCCCGTGGCCCTGGCAATCTTTCAGGCCAAGACCTCGAGCGGCCAATACATTATTCCTTCCTCGAACGCGACCAACGGAGAAAGTGGCACTCAGCCTTTCAATTCTTTCGTGAAAGGCCCACCGAGCACCTTCAACGCCAATCAGGTCAACGCAAATATCGATTACATCTTCGGACCCAAAGACCGTCTGGCCGGCAAGTATTATTTTCAGGACGATCCTACCCAGATTCCCTTCGCGGTCAGCTATGTGCCCGGCTTTCCCCAAACCTTGCATGCCGGCAGTCAGCTCTTCTCTCTCGATAACACTACCGTTCTCACTTCGAACGCAACTTGGGAGAATAAGCTCGGCTTCGTTCGCGAAATTGCCAACGCCACCACTGCACAATCGATAACTCCCTCAGGCGTGGGTCTGAATTTGCTGGGCAGCCCGTTCTTTCCCGGCTTCACCATCTCCAACGCCGATGCGGGAGCAAGCATAGCCGGCGGCGGGACCATTGGGTACGACGTCGGAAACGAAGAGAAGATCGGACCTTCCACCAACTTCGCCAACGCAGGAATTTTCCAGAACGAGTTTGAACCCTCGTCGGTCTTCCGCTGGGTCCACGGTCATCACACCCTGTCTTTTGGCGCTATCTTCGACTACATGCAGTTGAACGTGGCCAACCGCGAGAATCAAGTTGCCACCTTCAACTTCTACAATTTTTCCGATTTCCTTCAGGGCAACATGAACACTTATCACACCGATGGCCAGTACCTCAATGGCGAGACCAATCGCCATTTCCGTTCGCGGTCAGCCGGCCTCTTCGCTCAGGATAGCTGGAAGCTTCGCCCGAACCTCACCGTGAACCTCGGCGTGCGCTGGGATTGGGATGGTCCGCTCTATGAAAAGAACGGCCTGCTGACGAACTTCTATCCGTCCGACTATCTGTGGACCGGCACTTGCGCTTCCCCCGGAGCCGGCGCCAACTGCGATACCTTCGCCAACCTTCCCAATGGTGAGCCGGGAATTGGCCTGGTAGTGGCGGGCAATAATAAAGCATATGGTTTCCACGGGGTTAGCGACTCCACGCTTACCGGTCGCCAATGGATGTTTGCCCCGCGATTCGGTATTGCCTGGAGTCCATCGTCCGTCAAGAACCTTGTAGTCCGCGCTGGCTTCGGAATTTATGCCGACCGCGGCGAGTACTTCAGCGAGCTTTCCTCCAGCGCCGGCCTGGGCATTAGCGGACCCTTCGGCGTCACCACCCAGGAGCCCTTCACCGTCCCCGAGCCCGCCAGTTGCACGGGAGCAATGTGTCTCCACGCGGGACCCTTTGGCACAACCCCATTTGCGCCTCCTCCCAACAATCTCTCTGGGGTAGCAGCCTTGGTGTACAACCAATCTACGTTGAGCGGTTGCCTTGAACCTGTCACCCCTACCTGTACGCCGGTGAATAACACTCCTTTCGACTTCTTGTTTGGCGGCTACGACCCCACCAATAAGCTGCCGTACTCGGAGAACTGGAGCCTCGACCTGCAGTGGCAACCCAAGAACGATCTCGTTCTGACCCTGGCTTATATTGGAAATCACGGTGTGCATCAGCCCATACCGATTCCCTTCAACCAGCCCGGAATCGCCACTCCCACCAACCCGATTAACGGGCAGACCTACACCTACGGCTTCCAGGCTGTGGACAGTACATCGCCTGCCTGTGCCTATCCTAATTATGCGTGCCCGCTCCTTACGGAGCAGGTTCAAACCCGAATCGGAGACTACGCCTTCTCTGATGGGAACACAGCGCTGCGCACGCCCTACACTGGTTTCAATCCCAACACAGATTTCTGGAAGGCTGAGGGCATCTCCAATTACAACGCCTTGCAGTTCCAGGCCACCAAGCGCATGTCCCACGGCTTGATGGTGAATCTTTCCTACACCTGGTCGCATTCCCTCGACGAAGGCAGCGGACTGGGCGCGGGTCTCTTCTTCAACGGAAACAATCCCCTCGATCCCAGAACATCCTACGCCTCGTCCGATTTCGATCGCACGCACGTGCTGCTGATTAGCTACGTGTATCAGCTTCCGACCCGTACCTACACCAACAGCTTCGCCCGCCAGGCTTTGAACGGCTGGGGAATCCAGGGAGTCACAGTTGCGCAGAGTGGCGAGCCCTTCAGCGTCGTCGATTTTTCCGGCACCGCGGGCGGCATTTACTTCAGCGCGGATGACTACATCACCAATCCCATTGTTCCGCTCGCTCCTGGAATCACGCCCAAACAGGCCACTGAGGGTGGAACCGACAAAGCCTTTACCAGCGGCCCATTTGCCGGCACGCGGGCTCCTTACGTGAACCCGAATGATTTCGCCGTTCCGCTTCTGAGCCCGGGTCAGGACGGCGTACCACCTTGCGGACCGACCTTGGGTGGACCCGTAAACATCTGCGACAACGTCGAAACCACCTACGGCAACAACGGACGCAACCTTTTCCGCGCTCCCTTCCAGACCCGTTTCGATCTCTCCGTCTTCAAGAACTTCAAGGTCACCGAGCGCCTAAACCTGAAATTCCAGGCGGACGCATTCAACCTGTTCAACCAGCCCAGCTTCGACACTCCGAACAACGATTTTGTCCTGAATCCCTGTTACAACCCGAGCCCCTGCTACACCACGAACCCATTGTCAACCTCGTCACTCAACCCGCAGAACTTTGGAGTCATCAACACTACGATCGGAAGCAGCCGCTTCCTGCAGCTGTCGATGCACATGACGTTCTAGAGGAGCAGATGCTCACCGCTCAGCAAAGCGTCGAGCAAAGATGAAGAAAACCAGGTTCGGCAACAAACTGTTCGGCAAGAAGCTGATCGCGATCATTCTGCTGGCACTCTCCTTTGCGGAAGCGCCAGCCGTTTTCGCCTGGGGCAACAACGGCCACCAGTACATCAACCAGGTAGCGGCCCAGAAGATTCCCGCCGACATGCCGCGCTTCCTGCGCCGCGCCGTAGCGGAGATCACTTACCTCGGCCCTGAGCCCGACCGCTGGCGCAGCCCAACCGAGCCGCAGCTCAAGAACGCGCAGGAGCCCGACCACTTCATCGATCTCGAACGAGTAGCGTGGCTAGATCCTCTTCCCGCAACGCGCTACGAGTTTCTCCGCAAGCTATATGAAAAGCGCGCCGCCACAACCGACCATCCCGATGACTACCTTCCCGAGCACGTTGGCCTTCAACCCTACATCACGCTAGAAGTCTTCGGCCGCCTGAAAGCCGCCTTCCGCGAGTACCGCCATCTCCGCGATCAGCACAAACCCACAGCTCCAGTCGAGCACGCCATCGTCTTCTATGCCGGATGGCTGGGCCACTACGTAGCCGACGGCTCCATGCCGCTGCACACCAGCATTCAATACAACGGCTGGGTCGGACCAAATCCCAACCACTACACCACGCAACACAAAATTCACGCGCAATTTGAAACCGCCTACGTGGACGAGAACATCACCGCCAAAGATTTCGCCAGCCAGGTCCACGCCCCCGAGCACCTAGCCGATCCCTTTCGCGATTACATAGCCTACCTGCGAGAGTCGAACACAAAAGTAGAAGAGGTATACAAGCTAGAAAAAGCCGGAGGCTTCACCGGCAAAGGCACCCCCGAAGCCAAAGCCTTCACCGAGCAAAGACTGGCCGCCGGCTCCCAAATGCTCCTGAACCTCTGGTACACTGCCTGGCAAGACAGCGCCATCAACCCCGAAACTCCCCATCCCTAGATTCCTGTCATTCCGACGCGCGAGCAAAGCGAGGATAAATTGTTTGTCATTCCGGCGCGCGAGCGAAGCGAGAATAGATTCCTGTCATTCCGACGCGCGAGCGAAGCGAGACAGGAGGAACCTGCTTTCTCTGCCAGTTCCACGGTCGTCGGGTGCTCCATTTCTCGCGTCCTTTGCGAGAAGTGGGATTCCACACCGCTAACCCCGAGGGATTTTTCACTCCCTTTTGCAAAAGGATGGCAACCCGCGAGTGAATTGAAAACGGCACGCAGGGTCAGATGTCAGAAGGGTGCATTGCGGAAATCTGCGAAGCGCAAAATCCAGGGGTGTTCGAGTTCGGGGAATCCCACGCTTGCGCAAAGAGCGCGCAAGCATGGGCTACCCCCAGCGTGTCCTTACGCTGCTGCGAGTTCGTGCTGCTGGAGGGTCGAGGTGACCACGTCATAGGTATGAACCTGCGGCGTTCCCTCGATAAATCTTGCCAACGTCTTCAACACCTGCTGATAGGCAATGGCGTTGTAGTTGTCGGCATCTTTCTTGTTTTCCCACAGACTGATCGCCATCACATCAACTCCGCCCTGGGCGCAGAAAGTGATCTCGTCCTTGAAGCCATTCTGCTTGCGCAGCAAAGGCAGGACGTCTTTTTCAAAGGCCCGCGTGTAATCGGACAGGGTATTCGGTTTCAGCTGGAAAGTGACATTACGTGCAAACATAGGCAACCTCCTTGGGGTTGGGGTTGCTAAGAGAGACAGCTTCAGATGGGCTGACTTAGTTCAGGGAACCTGAAATGAGGTGAAGGTGGTAACCACCTCATCTCCGACCCTAGTCTTATAAGCCCGGCATGTCAACCACCCAAACACGCTAGGTGATGTCAAGCTGCCTGTGTAAATAGGTTGAGGGTGCGGGTTTTCCATTCCAGGTTGAATCTCTGGAAGATGGAGTAGAGGATGCGGTTGACACTAGCTACATTCACAAAACAAACCATGGGCCGGGTGCGGCGGCGCACTTCCACGAAGCAGCGTTCAATCACGTTAGTGGTGCGCAGCTTCTTACGCAGGTGCGCGGGGAAAGCGAACACCGAAAGCAGCTCCGGCAGATCGCGCTCCAGTTGGCGCACCATGGGACCGTAGTTTCCCCGCCAGCGGGCGCGGAAGGCGCGAAAAGCGGCCTCGGCATGGGCGCGGCTTTCGGCTTGGTAGATGGCTTGTGCGTCCTGCTTCACCGCGTCGAAATCGGCCTTCTTCACTTTCTCCAAAATGTTGCGCATCTTGTGCGCCCAGCAACGCTGATGCCGCACGCGCGGATACACCGTGCGAATCGCCGCCGCCAGGCCGGCGCAGCCGTCGGTGACGATCAGACCCAGCGCCTTGCCCTCCAGTCCGCGCCGATACATATCCTGCAGCAGCCCTTCCCAGTCCGCCTGGCTTTCGCCCTGACTCCGCAAGAACGCCAGCAGATGGCGCGTGCCGTCGCGCCGCACTCCGTAGGCCACCAGCATCTGCACCCGCTTGCGCCCCGCCGGACGCCGCACCCGCAAGCTCACTCCGTCCAAAAACAGATACGCGTAGTTGTCTTCTAACCGCGCCTGGTGAAACTGGCGCACCACCTCGTCCAGATCCCGCGTCAGCTTCGACACCGTCTGCGGGCTCACCACTTCTTCGCTCACCGTGGCCACCACCCGCCCCACTTGCCGCGTCGAGAGGCCGCGCAGAAACGCCTCCCGAATCAGCATCGACACATCTTCGGCGCGCCGCTGAAAAGGTTCTAGCCCACGCGGCAGAAAACTCTTCCCGCGGGTGCGCGCCACCCGCAGCCGGATCGTCCCCAACCGAGTCACGAAATCCCGTTCGTAGTAGCCATTGCGATAGGGCTGCCGCCGGCTGCTCCGCCGCTGATACACTTCGCGCACCGCATACCGGTCCCGCTCCCGCCGCGAATCCGCCTCCAAACGCTCTTTCCACAGCCGTTTCGTCTCGCCGTACACATCGCCCCAGAAACTCTCTTTCATCTCCGCCAGAAAATGTTGGTAATGCTCCGTGATTGGGATTATCTTCGCCATGGGTGTAGGTCTCCTTTCGGAAAGGCTTTAGCTTGCTAGGCCAAAGCCAACTTACACCCTCTCGCTTTTTACACAATCAAAGTTACGTCACCAACACGCTAGCCCAATTCCAAAACCCGTGTCATTCCGAACCGGGCGCCAAGCCCGGTGAGGAACCTGCTGTTGACGTTGCTCGTGTGGAGCGGACACTCCTGTCCGCTGCCTTTGACTTTGCTTTTGCCTTTTGACCTCGAACCTCCCTCGCCCTGATTTGAAGGGGCACAACCACCGCCAGCAGCACCGTGGAAGAGCGGCGCTTCAGCGCCGCGAAAAAAGTCCCGTCGATGGAACCCGGCTCGGAAAGACTATTGCACGCAAACAAGAAGTTTGATAATGTGCTGCCGCCAGTGCCGGTAGCTGCGGGTGCAACATCTGGCCGCAGTTAACAAGCGGAATCGAGCCAACTTCACGCGTCCCGATCCCCCAGCTTCCTTCCGAACCCTTGGGAGAATTTGAGTGCGGAATCCGAATGAGGTGCATTATGCCCTTGTCTCGACGGAGTCTATTCATTTGCTTGCTTTTCGCGTTGAGTCTCCTGCTTGCCAACTGCGGCGGAGGAAGCGGAACTAGCTCCTCCATGCAAACACCTCCCCCCCAAGGCGCAACCTTCAGCGTCACCATTGGCGGCTTGCCTTCGGGCACAAGCGGTCAGGTCGCCGTGACGGGTCCTGGCGGTTATACCAGCACTCTGGCGCAAACGACCACGCTGACGAACCTGACTCCAGGAACGTACACCGTTACGGCAACCATCGTGCCCTCCGTTTCTGCGTCAAACACTGTCTATGTGCCGACCGTTGCGGGCAGTCCTGCGACGGTGAGCGTGAATACTGGCGCGGCCGCAACCGTGTCCTATTCGCAGCTTGTAGCGAACTGGAACGCAATCGGCCCAACCGCCATCGGAAATCCCTTGGGTCTCCCGGCGGCCGGAAAGCTCCAGGCCCTCGCCGTAAGCAATGCCAACCCGTCGCTGATGTATGCGGGAGGAGGCATCGGCCCCGGCAACTCGGGACCTTACTCGGAGGCGGGAATCTACATGACCACAAACGGGGGCAACACTTGGAACCAGGAGAACACCGGCTTGACGGATCCCACAGTCAATGTTCTATGGCTCGACCAGAGCAACACGAACATTGTTGTGGCGGGAACCAACTCCACCGGCATCTTCCAGAGCACGAACGGTGGGGCGAACTGGAGCTTGACAGGCGCGTTCGGGTCAACGTCGGCGTTTCTTCAAGTCAGCGGAACTCTATACGCCGCCACAGCCCAAGGAATTGTAACCTCCACCGATAACGGGGCGACGTGGAGCGTGCTTCTGTTGACATCGGCTCCGGTTCGCGCCCTTGCTGCAGAAGGAGGGGTTACCTTTGCCGGCCTCGACAACGGCCAGGTGATGATCCAGTCCACCTCGTCGGGGCCTTGGACAACCACAACTCCGACGACCAGTGGAACAGTTTGGTCCATCGCGCTTAACCCCACGAATTCCCAGAACGACTTGGTAGTGGACTGGGGTTTTGGCTATCAGAATCCCAGTCTCTATGGGACTGAGAATGAAGGAGGACTTTGGACAACGGTAACCAGCACGTCGAGCTGTCCAAGTCCCTCTCCGCCGGCGCAGTTCATTGCCTACGACCCAAATACGTCCATACTCTATGTGGGATGCGACTACGAGACGTCTCAGTCGCTTGATAACGGTAACACTTGGACTCAAGTCCCAGGGGCAAACTGGGATGTTCGACTGATAACTACCGAGTTTGCCGGTGTAGTGGGCAACATAGCGGTGGGCAGTGACCAGGGCGTCTACTTGAGCAAAAACTCTGGTAGCACTTGGCAGGGCCTCAACGGCAATATTACCTCCTCGATCCTGTACGGAGTTGGAGTGCAGGGGTTGACGATTCTGACTGCAGTGCAGGATTTTAGCCCGATCAGCAGCTTCGACGGTGGAAAGACCTGGAGCAACCTTGAGACTGGGGCCGCCGTTGGAGAAAGCGGTACAGTGCTTTTCAATCCCGGCAACCCTCAGTACGCGTACTTCTTTACGACAGCTGGCTTCTACTATTCCTCCAACGGCGGACAAACGTTCACCTCTGTTCGTATACTCACTGGAGTGGGGGGCGAGTTCAACCCCAGCAGCGGTAACGGTGACCTGATCGCGGTTGACCCCAGCAGTCCTTCCACGGTTTACGTGGCGGCGGTCTCCGGCGTCTACAAGAGCACAGATTGGGGCGCCTCATGGACGCGCCAGTCGTCGTGGCCCGTTTCCGGGCCTGTCATGGCCGCCGTGAGCCCTGCGAATGGAAACGGCCAGACGATCTTCGTCGGCGACAGCGACGGTTCTCTGTGGTTTACGCTCGACGGCGGGAGCAGTTGGGCAACCAGCAATCTTGGTAACACCTGCGGATCCCCTGTCGCGCTAGCGGTAAGCCCCGCCAACCCTCAGAACATCCTGGTAGCGATGACTGGCTTTGCATCGTGCGGCGGAGGAATCCTGCGCAGTACTGATGGGGGAGCTAATTTCTCGCCCGCGAACGCAGGGTTGTCCTCGAGACAGGCGCAATGTCAAGCCGCTCCGATTCCGCACCTGCATCTCGATCCCGCAGCGTCGGGGGTGGTGGCGGCGGCTACGCCGGGCGGCGTCTACATTTCGAGCGACTTCGGACTGAACTGGACCAGCATCCGCGGGAATACGGTTCCCCTCTCGGTTACCGAGGCAATCTGGTCCGGAGGCTACTTGTACGCATCGACCTGCGGCGAAGGGGTACTCCAAATACCTTTTGCATTCTAGGAGCCTCCAGTCATTTGGCGACCACTGACTTCTTCCTCGACAGAAAGACTGGGCATCGAAACTTTACCAAGGAGCAACATATGAAGATCGCAGCCACACTCTCAATTCTCTCGCTGACTCTGGCTTCCGCCTTAGCCCCAAAGAGTGCTGCGGCCCTAGGCAGGCTTGGCTGCAACGGTGGAGCGGGTGAGAATCGCCCAATGAGTGTCTATCCTTCTGCGAGCACCATGACCGTGCAGGCGGGACCTACGACTCAAGACACCACCGCCAACAAGCCCAATCCTAACAGTAATGCGCACACTCCTGCCGATTCCCCGACAATTGCGCTTGTCCACGATCTGAACTCCGTTGTCAGAGAAATTGGTTTGGTCAATGAGGCATACAAGGCAATCGGATTCACTTTTGAGAGATCGACAGGGAAGCTGTGGTGGAATCGTATAGCGATGACGGGCTGCGGGTCCTTTTCTGGCCAACCCAAACGAGGAACTAAGAACGGCCATGTCGGCGCAAGACTCGGTGATATCGATTCCGATTCTATCCGAAAGGAGAAGGACAAGGACGGGTTTGACAGCATTGTCATTGGTTGTAAGAAGAAAGCAGATGGGACTCGGGACAATTGCTTTGAGACTTGGGTTGTGGACGACTCTCACTGCAACGCACATTGGAAATTAGTGCAAATCGACTCGTTAGAAGCACTCAAGCGTGAAATCACCACGACAGTAACTCGCCAGAACGGCACCCAAACCCAAAGAACGGACCAATGGGTATTTGAAGGACGATCAAGCGAGGTCTACATACCGACAACCGGCGACGACCAAGGCCTGCAGAAGGCGATAACAATTCTGAAATCGGTGATTTTGTCGCGGTAAAGTGTGCGGCCTGTCTTTCGCACTCTGAAAAGTGAGCTTTCCACTGCTTTGTGGATTTCGACTCCTACAATTTTCCACAGCCTACCCCTGTGACATCTAACCTTGCACCCCATTTCAAATTCGTTCATCATTGCCCCAGCACAGGCAGTAAGAAACAGCTCATTGAAAACTGAATATCGCGTGGCTAAGCCCTTCCCCCACAAGATTTTGCCGCCAAGTCCGGCTGTTTTCAGTCCCGACAGAAATAGCCTCACTGATTCCAAAGAACTTAGGAGATGCCAATGCCCCTAACTCCTTTGCCCGCAATATTTTGCGGGCAAGTTCTCTAGAATCAAGATTTTAGACGGATTCGCCGCATATCGAATCCCCGTAAGTAATTGATTCCAGAGATTTAAGCGGACTCGACTCTATTTTTTTTTGCAGGCGGCCTGACCACCAAGTGACCGCCTCCCAGCCTTAAGGACGTACCACCCGGTACTCGGGGTCAGGACTCGCCGCTCACGAACTAACCCTCCGATGTGGTATAACAGTTATACTCATGCGATTTCACTTTGATGAACGCAAGAGTGAGCGTTTAAGAGCCAATCCAAAACGAGGAATCGGATTCGAGGAGGCGCAAGAACTGTTTGCCCATCCTTACTATCTCGACCAACGCTCGGACTGCCCCGAACAGTATCGCGCCATCGGCTGGGCTGGAGACAGTCTGTACTCGGTCATCTTCGAGGTGCGCGAAGACGAGCAAGGAGAGTACTACCACCTTGTGACTCTCTGGAAAGCCACAAAGCAGGAGCGGCAACTTTATGAAGAGCACACATAAGACGCGGAAAGCGGCATCGGCAGAAGCCATTGCCCGGCTTGCTGACCGGGGACGGGACGTCTCCCGGTTCTTCACCAACAAGGGTCAGATGATGAGCCCGATCCAAAGGGTGAATGTGGATCTCGCCCCAGGTATGTTGGAAGAACTGGACAAGGCTGCCAAGGAAATGAACATTAGCCGTCAGGCGGTGATCAAGACTCTCATTCGCCAGGCGCTCGATCAGCAGTATCTGGCGCGGGCTCACAGTCCGCAACAGGCCAGGAAGGCGTAAGTCAAAGTCCGCGCCATCGCAAGAGGCGCGGAAGGCCGCCGTTGTTACAATATTCATCATGAGCACGCAAGCCTTTGCCGACGTTCCCACTGCCATCGAGGAGATCCGCGCCGGCCGCATGATCGTCGTCGTCGACGACGAGGACCGCGAGAACGAAGGCGACATCACGCTCGCCGCCGAGAAGGTCACGCCTGAGGCCATCAACTTCATGGCCAAGCACGGACGCGGCCTGGTCTGCCTCACCATGACTGAGGAGCGGCTTGACCACCTGCGGCTCGGTCCCATGAGCGCGGAGAACACTTCGCAATACGGCACCGCATTCTGCGAAGCGATTGACGCGCGCGTCGGCGTAACCACCGGCATCTCTGCCTACGATCGCGCGCGCACCATTCAGGTGGCGATCGATCCCGCGACGCAAGCCGCGGACCTGGCGCGTCCGGGACACGTCTTCCCGCTTCGCGCCCGCAAAGGCGGAGTGCTGGTGCGCGCCGGACAGACCGAAGCCTCCGTCGATCTGGCGCGGCTTGCGGGGCTGATTCCCGCCGGCATCATCTGCGAGATCATGAAGGACGATGGCACCATGGCCCGCGTGCCTGACCTGATCGAGTTCTGCCGGCAGCACGACATGAAGATGCTGACCGTGGCGGAGCTGATTCGCTATCGCATGGCGCATGAACGTTACGTGCATCGCGTGGGCGAGGCGCTGGTCGACACGCGCTTCGGCGAGTTTCGCCTGATCGCTTACGAGAGCGAAGTGGATGGCGGAGAGTCGCACGTGGCGCTCATCCGCGGAGACATCGAGAACAGCGACGCGCCTGTGCTGGTGCGCATGCACGCCCATTGTCTGCTGGGCGACGTGTTTGGCGCGACTGGATGCGAGTGTCATGCCACGCTGCAAGGTTCCCTGCGCCGCATCGCGCAAGAAGGACGCGGGGCCTTGATTTATCTGCATCAGACTTCGCAAGGATTCTCGATAGAGAAAGTCGGCGAGCGAACCGGGCTTACGTTTCATCGCGGACGCAAGCTGCCCGCGCTGCTTGATACGGGAAAGCAGACGCAGCGCGAGATTGGAATCGGGGCGCAGATTCTTTCTGACTTGAAGCTGCGGCGCATTCGTCTGCTGACTAACAAACCCAAGCGTGTAGCTGCGCTTGAGGGATTTGGAATTGAGATTGTCGATCAGGTTCCGGTGGAGTTAAGTCAGGCTGTGGCGGAAAAAGGCAAGACCCTTTAACCACAAAGGGCACGGGGTAACACAGGGTAAAGCTTAGAACGGTTTGCGCACTACTACTTCGGCTTCGCGGATGAAGAATTGCGCGGAGCAGTGTTCTGAGCCGCAGATGACAGGGATGAGTCCGTTGATCTGGCGGCGCGTGATCAGGCCGAGCATGCCGCAGGATGGGCAGGCCAGCACGGCCCAGTAGGGATCTTCCTTCTCGCCGACTTCGCCGGCGTTTTCGAGAACGAAGACGGTTCCGGGCTGCATCTGTTCGGGAATCCATTCGCTTAGAAGATCCAGTTCGCCGACCATGCATTCCTCCTGTGAACTGCCGTTGCCTAAGAAACCTTTCCAGCACGCCGGCGTTCCGCCGACGATGTTACGGAGGTACTCGCCTTCCTTGCGATGACTTCTGCGCGCACTTGGCGCACCGCATCGCTGAGGCAGATTCCTAAAATGGGCTGACTTGAATTTTTCAGGATGTCTACGATCTGGCGCGCCGAAGTTTCCAGATAAAGATGCTTGCCGTCGGTTAGCAGGTGAACGTCGGAGTTGCGACTGACGATTTCGGCCAGGCCTTTGCCGAACTCGCGCTGCAGGAAACGCATGACCTTGCGGACGCCTTGCAGCGAGAAGCCTTTGCGGCGCAGCTCGCAGATGACCGCCATCTCGGTGAGGTTCTGCATGGAATAGACGCGGCTGTGGCCTGCGCGTTCGGGCTTGACTATGCCGCGCTCGTCCCACCACTGGAGCTGGCGGGCGGTGACGCCGGTGAGGGCGATCACGTCGCGGGATGAGAAGTGGTCTGGCATTGGTCCCTGGTTATGTTTGAAACAATATACCAGTCAGATGTTTCAAACATTTTAGGCATGGGTTGACGGGTGTCAACAAGGATTCTCATGAGGAGGGTTAACTAAAAGAGTGCGGGGGAGTTCGAAATAGATACTCGTGAGATGAAGCACGAGGTTGCGGGGCGGGAATAGAAACGCCTTGTGGGGCTAGTTGTGCCGCATGCGGGTATTGCACTGGGCAAGCTGGAGTTTCTGTCTGCTTACGTTTATGGCCCATTGGAGTCTATTTATCGGAGCATCGAGAGGATAGACAAATGTTACAAAGAGGGATTTGTTGTGTCTGCATACTTACGATTCTTGCAATACCACGACTGTTGTTATCCCAAGAAACCCAATCATCTCTCGCTATCACTCATGTCCATGTGGTCCCGATGGACAGGGAAAGAGTGCTAGCTGATCAAACGGTGCTGATTGTGGGAGACCACATCGCCGAAGTCGGACCTGCCGATAAAGTCCAAGTTTCTAAAACAGCGACTGTAGTTGACGGAACCGGGAAGTACCTGCTTCCAGGCCTGGCGGATATGCATGTCCACGCGACCGACGAAGCCTTGTTGCCGATCTACCTGGATAACGGCATCACCACAGTCGTGAACATGAACGGAAGCCCATCGGTTCTCGCTTTGCGTGACAAGATCCGGAAAGGTTTAGTAATGGGCCCCAATCTTTACACCACCGGACCACTTCTAGCCGGCGAAGGGGTGATGTGGAGAAATAAGGTGGTTATTAAGACTCCGGAAGATGCACGCCGCGCGGTGAAGGAACAGATACAAGCGGGGTATGATTTCTTGAAAATTTATGAGGGTCTATCAAAGGAGAACTACAGCGAGATTGCTAAGACCGCACACGAGCACGGCGGCAGAATGATTGGACACGTTCCGGACGACGTCGGACTTGAAGGCGTTTTACGGTCTCGCCAAGAAGCCATTCATCACGTTGGGGGGGTGATCTGGGGCTTCTTTTGGCCAGATTTGGACGTGTCACGGATTCCGAATGCTGTAAAGAAAATGCACGAAGCTCACGCGTACTTTTGTCCTACGTTTGCAATCTACAGAACGTTTGCGAAACAGGTTTCCGATCAGCAGTCTCTGCTCGCCCGCCCTGAGATGGTTTACATATCTCCGGAGACTCTGGCGTGGTGGAAACAGGCCACGCCGACGGTGGACAAGACTTATCGACTTTTCGATTATTTCGGACGCAAGCTGATTCGGGCAATGGAAGACGGAGGAGTTCCAATCCTCGTAGGAACCGACAACACGAATCCTTTTGTTGTGCCGGGATTTAGCATTCACGACGAAATTTCCGCGCTGGTTGACGCTGGCCTGACGCCGTACGAAGCGATCAGCGGCGCAACGCGTCTCTCCTCAGAATTTCTGAGAGACGATGGAGGCACGATCCTTGCGGGAAAGCGGGCCGATCTCCTATTGTTGGAGAGGAACCCATTGGACGATGTTGCAAACTTGAGAACTTTGGACGGTATCGTACTACGCGGCCGGTGGATCAATAAACAGGATCTCGACGCCAAGCTCGCCCAAGTCAAAGGAATTATTTAGACTCCTGCTGGTCCGCTGCAAAATCTGGCAGGTCACCGGGGTCCTCATGCCAAAAATCTTATTTCTATTGCTTCTAAGTCCAGGGGTCATGTTGGCACAAAGTTCTGTGTCTGGTCGCTGGACGGCTACTGCCGACTTCTACGGCACTCCACTTTTCTTCACGCTTGATCTTACCCAGCGAGGCGAGCAGGTCACAGGTAACTTTGGGGGAGACACGTTGGAGGGCACGTTCACGGGCGATTCCCTCCATTTTATCGCAAAGGACGATCAGGGTGGTTCTGAAGAGTGCAATGGAATAGTTCAGGGCGGTATTATTACGGGGACAATAATTTTTAGTGACGACGCGACGCCTTCCGCCACCCATCAGTTCAGTGCCAAGCTGGTACCTGTGAGACGCCCGCGATCTCCGCAGCGGCATGAGTTCACGCCCACAGCCTTCTATCGCCAATTTTCGGCACTCAATAAGCCGGTGCTCAACGTCTGGCCGGGTGACACGATCCACACGACCACGCTAGATGCAGGCGGCACGGACGAACATGGCATCACGCGTGTTCTCGGAGGAAATCCAGAGACTGGCCCCTTCTACATCGAAACTGCGGTACCGGGAGACACCTTGGTCGTGCACCTGACTCGGGTACGCCTTAATCGCGACTGGGCCTTCAGTGATGATGGCTTAGTTGAACCGGGCACTGACGAGCGACCTTGCCGTAAAGATGAAGGACGTGGGCAGAAATGTCCGCTGGCATCTTAACCGGAAGGATGGCGTCGCCACTCCGGAGAAACCAACTGAACATCTGGCACACTACTCGATACCGCTGCGCCCGATGCTGGGCTGCATTGCTACCGCACTTGGCTTCGCAGAAGCCGCTCCTGGCGCCGGAGACTCTGGCCGCTTCGGTGGGAACATGGACTTCAATGAAATCGTGGAAGATGCAACCATTTACCTTCCTGTGAACGTACCTGGCGCGCTTCTGTATGTTGGCGACGGCCACGCCGCTCAGGGCGATGGTGAACTCACAGGAAACGCATTGGAAACTTCTATGGACGTGGAGTTCACCGTGGACGTGATTTCCACGAAGCGTGTTCCCAGCCCCCGTATCGAATCGGCGACTCACATCATCGCGATGGGGCTGGGCGGATCGCTCGATGATGCCTTTCGAATCGCCACGGCGAACATGGCCGATTGGCTCACCGATGTATACAAGCTCACTCCATCCGAAGTAGGGCAGGTGTTGGGAACCTCGGCCGAATACAAGGTGTCAGAAGTGGCTGATCGCAATGCCGGTATTGTGCTCAAGATTAACAAAGAACGACTGCGACCCTTAACCTCTGCAAAATGAGTACCTGGGGCAAATCCTTTTTGAAACGTCAGGGGTCCGCCAATCTTCGGGAGATCAGAGTCTCTTTTGCAGTCCCGCGCCTCCGCCTACGAAGTGGACTATTTCGAGGCGGTCGCCGTCTTTCAGTGGCGTTTCTGGCCAGCGGTCGCGGGGGACGATTTCGAGATTTAGTTCGACCGCTATGCGGTCGGGTTTCATGTTCAGCGATTCGATTAGGGCCGCTAGGGTGGGTGTGAGGTCCGCGAAGGTGTGGGCTTCTCCGTTGATGTGCAGATTCATTGGGAGTGAGTCTTAGCGATTTTAGCTGAGTTTATGGCTGAAGGGGAGGGACTGCGCAAGAAAGCCTTTAACCGCGAAGGGCGCTAAGAAAGGCCGCTAAGAACGCGAAGAAGAACGGGCTTTCAATACTTAGAGCCTTGCGAGCAGACACTTTGTTATACCGTGCGGGGGCGGGACGCCCCGCGACAGCCGCCGGGACGGCGGCGCTACTTTTTTGCGGCGGCGCTTTCCTGCCTCGGCGCTTTTCTGCAGGGACGGCTGCTGCGGGAATCTAGTCGGCCTTGCGGAGCAGAAATTTGCGGGTTACGGTGCGGCCTTCATGAATGGCTTGAACCAGTACAGAGGAATCCGGCAAGTCGGATTCTTCGATCTCGATCGATATCTGGGCGGCGCCGGTGGCGTCGGTGATGGCCTGGGTGTAAAAAGGGGCGGCGTCGGGACGGGCGAAGCGGAAGGTTAGGCGAGCGGAGGGGACAGCGGCTCCGGCTTCGGTGACGCGCATGTGCATGGTCAGATTGCGGTTGGCGTGAACCGAGTTGGCGTTTTCCCATTGCACATCGAGCTGTTTGACGGCAGCCAGGGTTTCGGTTTCGGCGTGGTCGAGGACATTTTCCAGCTGGCCTTCGCGAATCGCTTCGAGGACCAGGCGGTGCTGGTCGCGGAGCAGTTGCTCTTTCTGGGGATCGCCGAAACCGGCTTGGGCGGCGGAGTTGGCATAGGAGATAGCCCGCTTGCCTATGCATTGTCCGCGCACGAACACCTGGGTCTGGAGCAATTTCTCGCTCTCCCGCGCCTCGCTCTGCACGTGGTAGATAGTGTCGATGTGTTTGACGTCAGTGTTGAAGCCGAAAATCATAAAGAATTTGTAATTTGGTAATTTTGTAATTTGGTAATTTAACTCGTTCGCTTCGCCGTGTGCTGAGCCGCGGTGAAGATTGCACTTAGTTCACGGGCTTCTTTTAATATGTCTTCGCATCGTTGGCTCGGGACGATGCCGCAGTCGGACAGCATTTCCAGCCAGAAGACGGTTTCGTCCGCCTCCTCCACGACTAGTCCGATTTTCGCAATCCATTCGGCGCGCGATCTGCCCCGGCACGCTGCTCGGTAGTTTGCTGCGACCGATGTCCCACACCGCAACAACTGCTTGCCCACGACCTGTGAATCAGCTGTACGCGGCAGCAACCGGTAGAGCTTGACTATACGGATCGCAAACGCCTTCGTCCGGTCGCGCAATTCTTCGGGTGCCGCGGACATCGTAACCGCCGGTTCTCAAATTACAAAATTACCAAATTACAAGATTGCTAAATTGTTCTGCTTCCCTTGACACTGCTGCGCGCCAGCACCTAATCTAAAACGTTCTCATGCTTGGCGCGAATTATATATAGCTAGTCCTATGCCCGACAATTACTTCAGTCGCTACCTGCCGTTTTTGGTTCATGGCCTGCTGGTAATCGGGCTTGCGACAGTCATTATCTTGCTTTCCTGGCTGATTGGGGAGAGGAAACCGACCCGGGCCAAGCTGGCTCCTTACGAATCGGGCATGACGCCTGTGGGCGACGCGCGCGGTCGCTTTTCGGTGCAGTTCTACCTGGTGGCGATGCTGTTTATTCTGTTCGACGTTGAGGCGGTGTTCCTCTATCCTTGGGCGGTGATTCTGCGCGATCTCAAACACTTTGGCCTGTGGGAGATGTTCGTCTACATCGGGATTGTTCTGGTGGGCTTCTTTTACGTTTGGAACAAGGGCGTTCTGGAGTGGGGGCCATCGGCTGTGCGATCCAAGGTTCAGCGAGGAAAACCCTAGTGGCTTTGGTCCCTGCCATCATCGATATTGAGCAACTGAAGGGTCATCCGGCAGTGGCGCGGCTGGTGGCTTGGAATCCCGCGGCGGTTGCGGGGGTGAAGTTCGATCGCGACGAGATGACGATTTACGTGGAGCCGGAGAACCTTCGCGAGGCGTGCGCTCTGCTCCGCGACGATGCGGACTGCGCTTTCAACTTTCTCTCCGATATCACTTGCGTGGATTGGTATCCAGCGGAGCCGCGGTTTGAAGTGGTCTATCATTTGCTTTCCATTTCCAAGAAGGAACGGGTACGTCTAAAGGTTCGGCTCGATAGCGCCAGCCCGGCGGTGGAATCGGTGACCTCGTTGTGGCCGGGAGCGAATTATTTTGAGCGCGAAGTCTTTGATCTGTTTGGAATCCGGTTCTCGGGACATCCCTATCTGCGGCGGCTTCTGATGCCGGAGGACTGGGAAGGGCATCCGCTGCGGAAGGACTATCCGGTGGAGGGGTACCGCTAGCCATGGCTCACCTTGCGCCCACTCCCGTGCTTGAACCTGGGCAGGATCGGACGATGATCCTGAACATGGGGCCGCAGCATCCTTCCACGCACGGTGTGCTGCGCGTGTTGCTGGAGATCGATGGCGAGACTGTGGTGCGGATCATGCCGGATATCGGCTTTCTGCACACCGGAATCGAGAAGACGTGCGAGGCCAAGTTTTATCAGCAGGTGGTGCCGCTGACCGACCGCATCGATTATCTGTGCCCCATGACCAACAATCTGTGCTATGTGCTGGCCGTGGAAAAGCTGCTGGGGCTGGAGATTCCTCCGAAGGCGCAGTGGTTGCGGGTGCTGCTGAATGAGTTGACACGCATCAATTCGCATCTGGTGTGGCTGGGCACGCATGCGCTCGACATTGGGGCGATGACGGTGTTCCTGTATTGCTTCCGCGAGCGTGAAGAAGTTTTGAAGATGTTCGAGATGGTGAGCGGACAGCGCATGATGACTTCGTATTTTCGGGTGGGAGGCATTGCGCTGGAACCGCCGCTGGGATTTTTCGAGCGAGTGCGCGGATTTGCGGGGCGTTTTTCAGAAAAGGTAGACGAATACGAGAACCTGCTCACGGGAAATCCCATCTGGATGATGCGCACGAAAGGCGTGGCCAGGCTGACCGCCGAAGACGCGATTGCATTGGGCGCGAGCGGGCCAACGTTGCGGGGGAGCGGCGTGGACATCGATTTGCGGCGCGATATGCCCTACTCGGGCTACGAGAACTTTAAGTTCAAGGTGCCGATCTCGCAAGATTGCGATGTGTTCGCGCGTTACGTATGCCGCGTGCAGGAGTTGCGCGAATCGAATGAGATCGTAAAGCAGGCATTAGACGGTATGCCGGAGGGACCGATCAAGGCGGATGCGCCCGGCATTGTGCTGCCCGACCGGGAAAAGATGAAGACGCAGATGGAAGCGCTCATCTACCACTTCAAGATCATCACCGAGGGATTTGCTGTGCCGGCGGGTGAGGTGTATCAGGCGGTGGAGTCGCCGCGCGGCGAGATGGGCTACTACATTGTTAGTGACGGCACGGCTAAACCGTATCGCGTGCATATGCGGGCGGCCTGCCTGGCCAATCTGCAGACTTTGCCCAAGATGTGCGAGGGGAAGTTGATTGCGGACGTAGTCGCGGCCATCGGGTCGATTGACATTGTCTTAGGAGAGATAGACCGGTGAGGAATTGAGCGATTGGGCGATCGGGTGATTGGGCAATTGAAGGCGGTGGTTGTGAGTAGTCAACCCGAACAGATGCGTGATCGAACTAAGGCGTTTGCTTTGCGTGTGATTCGGCTTTACCGCTCGCTGCCTTATAAGACGGACACTCAGGTTCTTGGAAAGCAGTCTGTTGCGTTGCGGAACGTCGGTGGCGGCTAATTATCGTGCCGTGTGCCGGGCAAGATCGAAGGCGGAGTTTATCGCTAAGATGGGTGTGGTTGTTGAAGAGGCGGACGAGGCGATTCTTTGGCTGGAGTTGATGACCGAGTCTGGAGTTGTGTCGTTGAAGAAAACGGAATTGCTGTTGAAGGAGGCTCACGAGCTGACTGCGATCTTTGCGGCATCTCAGCGAACAGCGAGGAATGCGGCATGAAATTCAATTGCGCAATGACCCGATCGCTCAATCGCTCAATTTTATGAAGTTCTCAGAAGAATTCGAAGCGCGGTTTGCGGAGATGGTGCCGCACTATCCGACGAAGCGGTCGGCGCTGGTGCCGACACTTCTTTATGCGCAGGATGAGGTTGGATTTCTTTCGGATGAAGTCATCGCGGAACTCGCAGCGCGCCTCGATCTCACCGAACTCGAAGTGCGGAACGTGATCAGCTATTACTCGATGCTGACTACCAAGCCGCGCGGCAAGTTCAATGTGCAGGTTTGCACCAATATCAGTTGCCTGGTCCGCGGTGGCGAAGAGATTCTGCAACACTGCGCGAAGAAGCTGGGCATCGGCCACAAGGGAACGACGCCTGACGGCTTGTTTACCTTGGAAGAAGTGGAATGTATTGGGGCGTGCAGTTGGGCTCCGGCGGCGCAGGTTAACTATGACTTTCACGAGAACCTCACCACGGAAAAGATGGATAGGGTTCTGGAAGACTATCGGAAGCGATGAAGTTGGTGAGTGCGGGAATTTGGTAAATGGGTAATTTCGTAATTGGGTAATTTGAAAACCCAAGGCCCGGCGCGACCAGTTCTTAAATTACCCAATTACCAAATTACAAAATTACAAAATGGCTTCTCTGGTTTCACATCCCGACGAGGTAAAGGTCGTCACCCGGCGCTTTGGCCAGGGTGCGACGAATATCGACCGTTATCTCGAACTGGACGGCTACAAGGCCGTGCAGAAGGCGCTCGCGATGGAGCCGGATGCCATTATTAATGAAGTGAAGAATTCGGGATTGCGCGGGCGCGGTGGGGCGGGGTTCTCGACTGGGATGAAGTGGTCGTTTGTGCCCAAACAATCGGCCAAACCGAAATACGTTTTGTGCAACGGCGATGAAAGTGAACCTGGCACCTGCAAGGACCGGCTGATCTTCGAGCATGATCCGCACTCGGTGATTGAAGGAGTGATGATCGGCGGGCTGGCAGTGGGCGCGCGCAGCGGATACATCTATATCCGCGGCGAATATCGATACCTGTCGATCATTATGCAGAAGGCGATTCGCGATGCTTACGCCAAGGGCTTTCTGGGCAAGAATATTTTTGGTAGTGGACGTGATTTTGATATTTACTGGCACGGCGGCGCGGGGGCTTACGAAGTGGGCGAAGAGTCGGCGCTGATGGAGTCGCTTGAGGGTAAGCGCGGGATTCCGCGCATTCGGCCTCCGTTTCCGGCAGTGGTGGGGCTTTGGGGTGGTCCTACGGTCATTAACAATGCGGAGACATTGGCCAGCGTGCCGCACATCATGCTGGGCGGCGCGGAGTGGTATGCGAAGATTGGTCCGCCGAAAAATGGCGGCACACGGCTGTTCTGCCTTAGCGGAAATGTGGCGAAACCAGGCGTATACGAACTGCCCATGGGCTACAGCCTGAAGAAGATGATTTACGACGTGGGCGGCGGCATTCCGAATGGGCGCGCGTTGAAGGCTGTTGTGCCGGGCGGGTCTTCGACGCCTTGCCTGACTGCTGACGAGATCGACATCAACATGGATTTCGATTCGGTGGCGAAGGCTGGCTCGATGCTGGGTTCTGGTGGCGTGGTCGTGCTGGATGACCAGCAGTGCATTGTGAAGTTCGCTCTGCGGACCATGAAGTTTTATCAGCACGAGAGTTGTGGATGGTGCATTCCCTGCCGCGAAGGGACAGACTGGCTGAAGAAAACTTTGATCCGGTTTCATTCCGGCGGCGGCGTGAAGAAAGATATCGACAACATGCAGTATCTCTCGGAGAACATGCTGGGACGGACGTTTTGTCCGTTGGGCGATGCGGCGGCGATGCCGACGATTGCGTTCGTGAAAAAGTTCCGGAAAGAGTTTGAAGACCACCTCGACGGTAAGGCCTGCCCTTATGAAAAGGCAGCGTCGATGGAGCCGGCAATGGCGTAGCGCCGTCGTCTCGCTGGCTCGATGCGGGCGAATGCCCGCGGCATTTGACTTGCTTTTGGCAGCGAGGGCGAGACGCCCTCGCGACAGCCGGCGGGACGCCGGCGCTACTTATGGCTGATGTGACACTTACTGTCAACGGCAAGAAAGTCACGGCGCCCGCTGGGACGCTGCTGATCGAGGCCTGCAAGACCGTGGGCATCGAAGTGCCTTCGTTCTGCTATTACCCCAACCTCTCTCTGCAGGGCGCTTGCCGCATGTGCCTGGTGAAGATCGAGAAGATGCCCAAGTTGCAGACCGCGTGCACCACCGTGATCGGCGAAGGCATGATCGTCACTTCGGATAGCGACGAGATCAAGCAGGCGCGCAAATCGATGCTCGAGTTGCTGCTGGGGAACCATCCGCTGGATTGTCCGGTGTGCGACGCGGGCGGGGAATGCGAACTGCAGGACATGACGTTCACTTACGGCGCCGCCGAGTCGAAGTTCATGGAGGCGAAGAATCATAAAGATGAACAGCAGTGGTCGCCGGTCGTCTTTTTCGACCGGCCGCGCTGCATTCTTTGCTACCGCTGCGTGCGGGTGTGCGGCGAGGGCATGGACGTTTGGGCTCTGGGCGTGCAGAACCGTGGCGTTCAGTCGATTATCGCGCCTAATAAAGAAGATCATCTGGAGTGCGAAGAGTGCGGCATGTGCATCGACATCTGCCCGGTGGGTGCGCTCACCTCAGGCGCGTATCGCTACAAGACGCGACCGTGGGAGATGAAGCACGTGGGCACGATCTGCACGCACTGTGGGGACGGCTGCAAGACCACGCTGGGCGTGCGCCGCGCCGACACTGGGATGGAGATTGTCCGCGGCGACAATCGCGACAAGAGCGGGACGAACGGAGATTTTCTGTGCATCAAAGGCCGCTATGCGTTCGACTTTGCGAATCACGAAGATCGGCTCACGCGGCCGCTGATTCGCAAACAGGGCAAGCTGACTCCGGCTACGTGGGAAGAAGCGTTTGCGCTGATCGGGAAGAAGTTTGCGGAGGTTCGCGAACGCGATAGCGGGGCGGCGATTGGCGTCATCGGTTCTACTCGAACGACTAACGAAGAAGCGTATCTGCTTTCGAAGTTTGCCCGCGTGGTATTGAAGACGAACAATGTGGACCATCACCGCACGGCGGACTTCCCTGCTCTCGCGGCGGCGCTTCGCGGCAAGGCGGACGCTACGGCCAGCATGGCGGATGTCTTCACTGCTCCCGCGATTCTGTTGATTGGAAACGATCCTTCCGAGCAGCATCCGCTACTGGCGTGGCAGATTCGCAATAACGTTCGCCTGCACCGCGCTCGGCTTTATGTCATCAACTCTAAGCCGATCAAGCTGCGGCGGCAGGCAGCGAGTTTCATGGAGATCCCGGGTGGGACCGAGGGTCAGGTGGCGGCATTTTTGGCCGGGGACGATTCTGCCCTGGATACATTCACCGCTCGCGGGCTCGCGCTGGACGGGCGAGAGCGCCCGTCCCCACACGAGCAAACCCCACACGCGCAGTCTTCACATGAGCCGTCTTCACATGAGCCGTGGATTGCGCTTCGCGGCAAACTGCTCGGCGAACAGAATCTGGTTATCGTTTTCGGCTCTGAACTCCGCGGCAAGGACCTTGCCAGCCTCGTCGCGTTCGGTTCTACAATCTCCGGCGCTAAGTTGGTCTGCCTGGCGGATTATGCCAATTCGCGCGGAGCCGCAGACATGGGTTTGTATCCCGATCTACTGCCGGGATATCACCCCATAGCCGGAAACAGCGCGTTCCACGAGGAGTGGGGAGACATTCCGCAGACTGCCGGTCTCGATTTATCCGGTATGGTTGAAGCCGGACGAGATAACAAATTGAAAGCGCTATACGTGGTCGGCTCGAATCCCATTGGACGGTTGAAGATTGATCCGTTCACGTTTTCAAAAGCGTTCGTCGTAGTACAAGACATGTTCTTGACTGAGACGGCGGTGGTGGCCGACGTAGTGTTGCCTGCCGCAAACGCGTACGAGAAGGCGGGAACGTTCACGAATACCTGCGGGGATGTGCAGTTGGTAAAAAAGGCAGGCGAGGTCACGGGCACGAAGGCCGACTTCGAGATGATCGTGCGCATTGCAGACGCGATGGGTTTTGACGTTCGCAAGCTCGTGCCCTTCGTCGGCGGAACGCGTGCCGACATGGGGCAGTCCCGCGGAGCGCAATCGGGCGAGGCTGACCGCCAGGCGGTGTGGCTTGAGGCGCGTGGGTTGGAGCCGAAGCTGAGCCCGTTCGATCCCACGGCGATTCTGGACGAAATTCAGCGGCTGGTTCCCGGCTATGACGTCTCGCGCATGAATTTGCTGGCAGGCAACAGCCAGCATACGTCGCTCGCCAAAGCTGGGCCTGGAGTTGCGCACAGGCCGGAGTCCATTGCATCGGCGAATGATGATCTTTTTAGTTCCGGGACTCTGGGACGTTATTCACGCACATTGCAATCAGTGGTTGAGAGTCACGAGGTCAAGCCGGCTGAGATTGCGGCAGACTGATCTTTTTTCAAATCAGCTTTTGGAGAGGAAGCAACGTTGTCAGTCGGCGCTTTCATACTCGTGTCCGCGATCAAGTCGATGATCGTCCTCATCGTGCTGCTTACAGCGGTCGCATACACGGTCTGGCTGGAACGCAAAGTGGTGGGCCATATACAGAATCGCTGGGGTCCCACGCGGGTCGGGCCGTTTGGACTGCTGCAGCCCATAGCCGACGGGCTGAAGTTGATGTTCAAAGAAGACCTGACGCCACCTCACGTCTACAAACCGCTGTTTCTGGCGGCCCCGATGATGGCATTGACCTTCGCCCTGACTTCGATCGCGGTCATTCCTTTTGGCAATTCGATCACGATTGCGGGGTACAGCATTCCGCTGCAAGTCACCGACGTAAACATCGGGCTGCTGATGGTTTTGGGCATTACCTCACTGGGCGTATACGGCGTCGCGCTGGCAGGGTGGTCGTCGAACAACAAATATTCCCTGCTGGGCGGGCTGCGAGCCAGTGCGCAGATGGTAAGTTACGAAATTGCGCTGGGACTTTCGCTGATTGGGATCCTGATCCAGTCTGGAAGTTTCAGCCTGCGCACTATCGTCGATGCGCAGGGCGGACATTTTTGGGGCTTCATTCCGCGGTGGAACATCTTCACTGGGCAGATCTTCGGCTTCTTTGTTTATCTGATGGCAGCCTATGCAGAGACTAATCGCATTCCGTTTGATCTGCCCGAGGCCGAGACCGAACTGGTCGCGGGATATCACACCGAATACAGCGCCATGAAGTTTGCCTGCTACTTCATGGCGGAATACGCCAACATGATTACGGTGGCGTGCCTGGCCACGCTGCTGTTTTTCGGGGGATGGCACGGGCCGCTGTTTGGGCCTCCGCTGTTGCAGGCGGTGTTGCCGCTGTTCTGGTTTGGCGCGAAGGTTTTTTGTTTTCTCTTTCTTTATATATGGGTGCGCGGGACGTTGCCGCGCTTCCGCTACGACCAACTGATGTCGTTTGGCTGGAAGTTTCTGCTGCCGCTGGCGATCGTGAATCTGCTCGCAACCGCGATTGCCGTGGCCTGGTGACAAAAACGAGTTCTCAGTTCTCGGTTCTCAGTTCTCAGTAACGGCCCAAGAGTGCCTGCTGAGAGGTAGCCTTCGGAGGCTTTTTCTGAGAACTGAGAACTGAGAACTGAGAACTGAGAACCGAGAACTGTTTCCATGAATTTTCATCTCATCTTATTTCTGGCTTTCGCGGCGGTTTGCGTGGGCGGGGCAATTAATCTGCTGGCGCAGCGGCATCCCATTAACAGCGCGCTGTCGCTGATCGCGGTGATGGCTGCGCTGGCCGGGGAGTACATGCTGCTGGGCGCGGAGTTTGTCGCAGCCGTGCAGGTGATCGTGTATGCCGGCGCCGTGATGGTGCTGTTTGTCTTCGTCATCATGCTGCTGAACGCGGGCGAAGAAGAACACACCCAGGGTAGCCGGGTCGCTCTTTTGCTCGGCGTTCCCGGAATGTTGACGGGCAGCGTACTTTTGGCGTGGGTCGTGCTGCATCACTCCGGAACCGAACCGGTGCCGATCGGCGCGTTGCCGGGGCATCCTACGGATATCGCTCAACTTCTTTTCCACGATTTTCTTTTGCCTTTCGAAGTCACATCCGTATTGATCCTGATCGCGATCATGGGCGCCGTGGTTCTGGCCAGTACGCCGGAACCCGCGGCGGGGAGGGCGGACTGATGGTACCCTCGTACATACCGCTATCCTATTACCTGCTGCTCAGTGGGTTTCTGTTCGCCTGTGGCGTGGTCGGATTTCTGATCAAGCGCAACATCATTACCATCTTCATGTCGATTGAGTTGATGTTGAACGGCGTGAATCTTTCGTTCGTTGCGTTCGCCGCGCACTGGCACGCATTGGCCGGCCAGGTTTTCGTTTTCTTTGTGATGGTGGTGGCGGCGGCGGAAGCGGCGGTGGGACTGGCGATTATCATCGCTGTGTTCCGCACGCGCGAGACCTTGAATGTGGATCAGGTGAACCTGCTCAAACTATGAACCCGAACCTCAACCTCTGGGTGATCCCGGTGCTGCCGCTGGCGGGGGCTGCGATCAATGGCTTTCTGGGGAAGAAGGCTTCGCGGCTGGGCGTGACCGCGGTCGCGCTTCTCTTCAGTGGAGGAGCTTTTGCGTGGGCTTTGGTGGTCGCGGCGCGATTCTCATCGTTGGCGCTTCCCTACCAGGAGTTTCTCGCGCACTGGATTCGCATCACCGGCTTCAGCGCGGACTTCGCCTTCTATCTTGATCAACTATCGCTGGTGATGTTGCTCGTGGTCACGGGAGTCGGGTTCTTGATCCATATCTATTCCGTCGGCTACATGGGGGACGATCCCGGCTACTACCGCTTCTTCAGCTATCTGAACCTGTTCATGTTCTTCATGCTGACGCTGGTGCTGGCCGGCAATTATCTACAGATGTTTATTGGCTGGGAGGGCGTGGGGCTGGCGTCGTATCTGCTGATCGGGTTCTGGTTTACGAAAGATTCGGCGGCATCGGCGGGCAAGAAAGCGTTTATCGTCAACCGCATTGGCGACTTCGGCTTTTTGATTGCGTTGTTTCTGCTGATCAAACATTTTGGCTCGCTGAATTTTGAGCCGGTATTCGGCGCCGTGATTCCCTTGCCTGCTGAAACTGCGGGGGCGGGGCTGCTCACGGCGATCGGAATTCTGCTGATGGTGGGCGCTTGCGGGAAATCGGCGCAGATTCCTCTTTATGTCTGGCTTCCCGACGCAATGGAAGGTCCTACGCCGGTTTCTGCGTTAATCCACGCCGCTACGATGGTGACGGCCGGCGTGTACATGGTTGCGCGCTCGCATGTGATTTTTGAACGCGCGCCGACCGCGTTGATGGTGGTGGCGATTATCGGTACGCTGACGGCGTTTTTTGCTGCGACTATCGGCATCGCGCAGACCGACATCAAGAAAGTTCTCGCGTATTCGACCATTTCGCAGCTCGGCTACATGTTCTTGGCTTGCGGAGTGGGCGCGTTTTCTGCCGGCATCTTTCACCTGATGACCCATGCCTTCTTTAAAGGCCTGTTGTTCCTGGGTGCGGGATCGGTGATTCACGCCGTCGGCGGCGAGCAGGACATGCGCAAGATGGGCGGCCTTAAATCGTATATACCGTGGACATTCCTCACCATGGGCATCGCGACGCTGGCGATTGCCGGAATCCCGCCGCTGGCGGGGTTCTGGAGTAAAGACGAAATTCTTTGGAAGGCATACCAGGTTAGCCCGGTGTACTGGGGACTCGGCGTGATAACGGCATTTATTACGTCCTTCTATATGTTCCGGTTGTTGTATATGACGTTCTTCGGCGATTACCGCGGCATGCAGGTGGACGCGCACGGGCATGGTTCACACAGTCATGACGCTCATGGACATGGAGCGCCGCATGAGAGTCCGATGGTGATGCTGGTTCCTCTGATGATCCTGGCTGTACTTTCGCTCGTCGGAGGATTCGTAGGCTGGGGCAACCATTTCGAACATTTCCTTGCGCCTGTTTTCGGCGCGGGAGAGGCGGCCGTCGAAGGTGCGAGCCGTACCCTGGAATATTCGCTGATGGGCGTGTCCGTGCTTGTTGCCTTTATGGGGTGGTGGCTGGCCTACCTGCTCTACTGCGCACGACCTGAGCTTCCGCAGAAGATCGCGGACGCGCTCGATGGCCTCTATGAAATGGTTGCGCACAAATACTACATCGACGAACTGTACGCGACACTTTTCGTCAAGCCGCTGGTGGACGGCTCGACTCGCATTTTGTGGCAGGGTGTAGATCGCAAAGTTATCGATGCCGCAGTCAATGACGCTGGCGATGGGGCGCGGCAGGTTTCCGATGAGGTTCGCCACATGCAATCCGGCAACATTCGCTCGTACGCGGGCTGGATTGCTGCGGGTTCGGCGGTGGTGATTGCCTTCATGATCTGGATGGGAGTGCGATGAACACGATCGACCATCACATCCTGACCCTGGTCACTTTCGCGCCTCTCGCTGGGGGATTGCTGCTAGTGCTGTTTCCCCGTCGCGATCGCGACATCCGCATCTTTTCGCTGGTGGTTTCGCTGCTGACATTCGTTCTCTCGCTCCATCTTCCTGTCTATTTCCGGCGTCCTCTTTACCTTGGCACAGGATTTCACTACGAAATCGACGTGCCCTGGATCTCTAGTCCGAACATTCACTACCACATGGGCGTTGACGGTTTTTCGCTGTGGCTGGTGGTGCTCACCACATTTCTCACGCCGCTTTGTGTGCTGATTTCCTGGAAGTCGGTTCATGAGCGGGTGAAAGAATTCTTCATCCTGCTGTTGATCCTCGAGACCGCGCTGATCGGCGTCTTCACTTCCCTTGACCTCTTCCTGTTCTATTTCTTCTGGGAAGCGACGCTGATTCCGATGGCGTTGCTGATCGGCATCTTCGGCCACGAACGCAAAGTCTATGCCGCGGTGAAGTTTTTCATGTACACCATGATTGGCTCGGTGTTCATGCTGGCCGCAATTCTGTGGCTTTACGCGCATACCGGCAGCTTTGACTTTGTCGTAATTCGCGAGCAGATCGCCCGCGGTGCAGTGCCGAAATTTCCGGCGGCGGCGCAGTGGCTTTTCCTCGGATTCTTCCTGGCATTTGCGGTGAAGGTTCCGCTATTTCCCTTCCATACATGGTTGCCTGACGCGCATGTGGAGGCGCCCACCGCAGGCTCCGTCCTGCTGGCCGGGGTTCTGCTTAAGATGGGCACTTACGGAATGCTTCGCTTCAACCTCGGCCTGTTCCCCGAGCAGGCGAGGCGCAACGCTCCGTGGATCATAGTGCTCGCGTTGATTGGAATCATTTACGGCGCGCTGGTGGCCATGGTGCAGCCCAACATGAAGAAATTGATCGCGTACTCCTCGGTCAGCCACCTTGGATTTGTCGTGCTGGGAATCTTCAGCTTCACGCAAGCTGGCCTGAACGGAGCGATGTTCGTGATGCTGGCTCATGGAATTTCTACCGGCGCGTTGTTCATGCTGGCGGGCATTCTGCATGAACGCCGTCATACATACAAGATCAGCGATTTCGGCGGGCTGGCCTCGCCCATGCCGAGGTATGCTGCAGCCTATCTGTTCATCGTGCTGGCGTCGGCGGGCCTGCCTTTGCTGAATGGCTTCATTGGTGAGTTTCTAGTGTTGAGTGGCGCGTTCCAGGACAAAGCGGTTTACGGAATACTCGGCGCCACCGGCATCATCTGGAGCGCCGTCTATCTTCTCTGGATGTATCAGCGCGTCTTTTTTGGCAAGGTCACGCACGAGGTAAATAATTCTCTCAGCGATCTGACGGGATTCGAGAAGGCGGCGATTCTGCCATGTGCGGCGGCGGCGCTGGTGATGGGTGTAGCACCCATCTTGTGGCTCGGAGCTATCGATCCGGCGGTTCGGGCGGCGCTCACTCCCTTTGCACAAGTAGCGAGCAGTGTGGTGGGACAATGATCGGCGGGACAATGATCGGCGGGACAATGACTGTGACTTTCGTCCCGGCCTTTTCGCCGACTCTTCCGCAAAGTGCCGACTACGTTCGAATCCTGCCTGAAATTGTTCTATCGGTCTTTGGCATGATCGTGATGATGCTTGAGCCTCTGCTCGATGAAAAGACTGGGCAGAAGATTCTGCGCCTGATTGCGTTGATGGGCACGCTGGCCGGGATTGGGGCAACCTGGTTTATGGCTCAGGCGCCGGGACTGGCCTTCTGGAACATGGTGCAGGTGGATGGCTTCAGCGTTTTCTTTCATGTTCTGGTGATTGCGATCGCCGCCGTCGTCATCCTCAGCTCTTATGAATACATGGCGGTGCAGAGGATCCGCGCCGGCGAATACTATGCGCTAATTCTTTTCGGCGCGGTTGGCATGGCGCTGATGTCGTCGGCCACCGAACTGGTTTTGATTTTCATCGCGCTGGAGATTTCTTCAATCTCTTCTTATGTATTGGCCGGCTTCAGGCGTCACGAGGCTGCCAGCGCAGAATCCTCGCTGAAGTATTTTCTGCTGGGCTCGTTCGCCACAGCGTTTTTCCTCTATGGAGTGGCGTTGATGTTCGGCGCCACGGGCTCAACCGACATCGACCAGATCAGCAAGACACTGCAGGCTGGTCCGATCCCCTTGCTGGCGTTTGTGGCCGTCGCGTTGATGTTTGTGGGCCTGGGCTTCAAGGTAGCGGCTGCGCCTTTTCACATTTGGACGCCGGATGTCTACGAGGGAGCGCCGGCGCCGATTGTGGGATTCATGTTGACCGCGCCTAAGGCGGCGGCCTTTGCGGTGTTGTTGCGTCTTGTGTTCGTGATCAATGTCCATGCCTTGTTTTGGGTTATTTGGATTGCGGCGGCGCTCTCTATGACTTTGGGGAATGTGGGCGCTATGGTGCAAGGCAACATAAAGCGGCTGTTGGCTTACTCGTCGATCGCGCACGCGGGATATTTGCTGGTGGCATTTGCGGCCGCGCCGCAGCTCGGAACGTCTGCCGCCATGTTTTACACCGCAGCTTATGCTGCGATGAACCTGGGCGCGTTTGCCGTGGTCAGCCACTTCGCGAACGCAGGCGAACGCTATGTGACGCTGGAAGACTATGAAGGCCTGGGACGCAGTTCCCCGCTGCTGGCTGCGATGCTCACTATTTTTCTGCTCTCGCTGATTGGCATCCCGATGACGGGCGGTTTTTTTGCCAAGTTCTACGTATTCAGCGCCGCCGTGAAAGCGAACCTGATCTGGCTCACGATCATCGGCGTTCTCAACAGCGGTGTGGGTGCGTACTACTATCTGCGGATCATTGTGATGATGTATATGCGCGAGCCGCGAAAACAGGTTCCGGTAACTCCAGTTCCCTTCGCGCTTGGCGTAGCGCTGACCACTTGCCTGGTTGCGACGCTCTATCTTGGACTATTCCCCGGCCGGGTGTTGCAGTTTGCGCAAGATTCCGCTCAGCAATTCGTCCCGCAGGTTTCGGCTGGAGTTACTTCCTCTGTAACTGTTCGGACGGCTCCAGAAATTCCTTGAAACCTAGTTGGGAACCAGGGGAACAAAGCGAACGGGTTCGCGTAGCGAACTTACGGCCGTCCCGTTGAGCATGCGGATAAAGTGCAGCTGTTGAGAATCCTGAGAACCGATGGGAATGATCATTCTGCCTCCTTCGCGGAGTTGAGAGAGCAGCGCAGGAGGCACACGTAGAGCGGCGGCGGAGACGAGGATCGCATCGAAGGGAGCGCGAGCGGGTAGTCCGAGCGCCCCATCTCCGGTGAAGACGCGCACGTTGGTATAGCCGAGCGCGGCAAGAAGATCTCGGGCGCTCTTGGCGAGCGCCGCGTGACGTTCGATGCTGAAGACCTGTGCGGCAATTTCCGCCAGCAGAGCCGTGACGTAGCCGGAGCCGGTGCCAACCTCAAGAACCATGTCGTGGGGCGTTAGCTGAAGGGATTCCAACATCAGGGCAACGATATAAGGCTGAGAGATTGTTTGGCCGTCTCCGATGGGAAGAGGATGATCTTCATAGGCCTGCGCGCGGTAAGGTTCGGGGACAAATTCGTGCCGGGGAACGCGAAGCATGGCGTCCAGCACGCGCGGGTCGGAGATGCCGCGGTCCCGCAGTTGGGAGTCGACCATTTGTTGACGAGCGGTGGTCGGGTTGGACATGAGCAGTAGCCAGTGGCCAGGGACCAGGGGCCAGGGAACGGGGATCAAACGACAGCAATGAATCGTCTTCTTTACTGACCCCTGACCCCTGACCCTGGCTGGCCCCTTCTTTTATTTCTTCCGTCGGCGGATCTGCACGTCGAAGCTGATGACACCGTTCTGGTCGCGGTTGCCGACGAGCGAAACGCTGCGATTGACATAGTACTCCCCCTGGATAATCTGCTGCGAACTCTGCGACACGTTGGTGGAGTAAGTGAGCGATAGGTTGTTGGCGAACTGTTGCTCGATAGTGATCTGGGGACCGTTGCTGACGGGATTGGTTATGGTAGTAAGTCCCTGAGGATCGATCCTGATATTGCTGGCGCCAAACAGGCGCTGGAAGCGGCTGCTGGCGGTGTCATTGATCGCCTGATTCAAGATGATGTCGCTGGCCTGTTCGGAAAAGACGCTTTGGCCGGATTGTTCCTGGAGTTGCGCAGATTCCTGGCTGGTGCGGCCCAAGGCGAGCAGAGCGATGATGTCGGATTTAGGCAAGGGAGGCTCGGACCGGTAGTTAATGTTGAGGCGGTCGGGTGTTCCAGTCACCGTGACGTTGAGATCGTAGTTGCGGACGTGGCTGGAGGCTTGCAGATTGAGTTGGGGCACGATGGCAACTGGATTGGCGAAAGTGATATCGCCGCGTTCGAGGGTAAAGCGGATGCCATGAAAAGTGGCCTTCCCTTCGAGAATATCGACGCGGCCGAGGACGGCTGGCCGGGCGACCGAGCCGCGAAGGCGCAGATCGGCGTCGCCGGACAGACGTGCGATGGCGGTGCGCATCTGGAGTTCAGGCGCGGTCTGAACGTGAATGTCGAGCTTGACGTTGTTGAGAGGCGAGTTGGCAACGGTAACCGTTGAGAACTGGCGGCTGCGCTCGAGATAGGCGCCGAAATCAAACCCAGTAGTCACGGCAATCTTGGTAATGCTGATGTCCCCGGTAACCGTGGACGCGGAACGGCTGCCGATCCAATGCAATTCCGTGTTAGCCGTGGAACTGACGCCGGGCGGATAACGCAAGCGAACATCCTTACCGGCGGCGGTGAGATTGAAGTTGAATTGCCGGTTCAGGTAATTCGCATCGCCTTTGAGATCAACCGTGCCGCCCCCGGTGTGAGCCGTGAGTGTCTCAATGTGGATGCGATCGCGCGTGAACAAAAGGGAGCCATTGAGTTCAGTGAGGCCACTAGGCACTCCGGCGTAGGAGACGGCACCGTTGGTCATTTGAAAGCTGCCCTGCGGCATAGGCTCGGCAATGGTGCCGCCGACCGCCAGGTTCATGGTGACGAGGCCAGACGCAGTGAAATCGGGGTCGAAACTGGACAGCAGTTTGAGATCGAGGCGGCCATCGGCGGTAAGGTCGATTGTACGCGAGCCCGACAGTTGAACAGTACCGTGCGCGGTGAGGTCCGTACCTTCCCCCACGAGGTGAAGTTGCTGGATGTTAATCGACCTGTCGGCAAGGACGAAGCGAATGGGATCCTGATTGCTGATCTTTACATTCTCGACCTCGAGCGAAAGTGCGCTCAGGTTGCCGGTCAGGCTCCATTGCCCGGGCTTGAGCAGCGGCCCCCGCAGCTCAAGAGAGCCGGTGACGGCAGGATGTCCGGTAAGTTGGCCGCGGAAATAGGGGCGCCAGAGGGCGTCAATATCCAGTTGGTCCGTTTGAAACGACAAGTTGGCGGGATAGTCGGTGCGCAACCGCACAGTGCCTTTGACCAGCAACGAACCGTGCTCGAAGTGGGAATTGCCGGTGACGTGAAGCTCGCCGCCTTCCGTAAAAACCTGCACATCGAGTTCACCGGCGACTTCACCGGCAAATGCGAGGTTTCGGAGGTGAACCCCTGCACTAAGGACGGGAGCTTCCGGAGTGCCCGAGCCTTTGAGAACGAAGTCGGCTCGCCCTTCGACAGGCAAACGATCTACATGAATCTGCCGGATGCCGGCGAGGTCGAAATTGTTACCCACCAGATCGAGGCGATAAGCGCGGGAAGAATACCGATACGCGGCACTTCCAGTCACGATCGAATCGTCGTGAAAAAGATGGATGTCATCGAAAGCGAATTCACCGTGAGCGACATGAAAGTTGGAATCAAATTGCTGAACGGTTTCACCGTAGGCGATGGCGTTGGTGAGATGGATTTGTCCGTCGCCGTGCAGATCGGACAAGGTGCCGGCCGCCTGCACAAAAAGATCCGTCTTGCCAAAGATGGGATAGTTGTACCCGGTGACGGCCTGGATTTGAGCGATATCAGTGTTGTGAAGATTAGCGCGCAAGGTGATGACGCTGTCGCCGGTGAGATGGCCGTGCTGGAGAGTGGCGGAAGCGTCGAACTCGGCGGAAGTGTCGTCGCGCTGCAGCGTGGCCTTGTGCAGGGCGAGAGCCTGGAAGGAAAGCTGGATAGAGGCGGAAAGAGAGTCCCACTGCGTTCTGAGTGGACGTGTGTTGGCTGTGGCGGGCAGCGTGATGTCGAAATCGTCAACTGTCAGATTGCCGGCAAGCTGAGGGGAAGAGAGTGAACCGCTCATGTTGCCGGTGAAAGTGGCGCTGCCATTCAGCACGACTGGGAACATCGCGGGACCACGAACGACCTCGACAAAGGGCAGCCAGTCCGCGAGACTCGACGTGGAAACAGAGAGGCGAACGGCGGACGCGGAAGAAAGTGTGCCAGACGCTTGCACGTGGCTGGTGGGCGTGGTCAGAGTGAACTGCGGCAGATTCAACGTGTCGTTGGCAGCGTAGTAGAGACCATTGGCGTGGGCGCTGATTCGCAAGTGCCCGGGGATGTGCCGCTCGGGAGGAGTGACGTCGAGCGCGAATTGGACTTCCGCGTCGCGCGGCGTTCCCTTCCAGCGCGTTTCGAGCGTACCGGACGCCAACGCGACAGGATGGAAGTGTGGAAATGGGTGCGCGGGAGCATTCAGCGCTTCGGCAAGATCTTCCGCGGAGAGATCGTGCAGTTGCAGCTGAACGATGGCGTTTTGGATTGCCGGCGGCTTCGGCTTGGGCGTTTTTACGCCGGGCTTAGTCGGTAACGGCGCGGCAGAAACGATGGCGGTTTCGAGTTTTTTTCTAGCCGCAGCAGATAAGTGCTGAAAGGGCGCCAGCCACTGATTGATTTCGGCATCGCCAGTGACGCCTCCGCCGAAAATCCTCCCTTGCAGTTTGGAGAGTTTCAGTTGCTGGTCAGTGACTGAGTAGTCGGCGTTGATCGAGGCTTTGGAGAACGAAATCTGATCGTTCTGCCAGCCGAGATCGCGAAGAGCGAGCGCACCATTGCTGGCGAACTGCTCCAAAGACCAATCACCGTGTCCCTTGAGTTCGAGCACACCAGCGCGCACCCTCCGCTGACGGGCAATGGATGCGGCTTCTGCGAGGTTGACCTGGGCCTCGTAAGAACCCTGCAGATGCGGATGGCGGAAGTCTGTGATTTGGCCGCCGGCAGAAAGATGAGAGTGGCCGGTGTTCCACTTGAGTGAAGGAATGGCCGCAGAGTCGGATGCCAGGCTGAATTCCGCCGTGGTCATCCACGCAAAGGGACGGCAGTCCATCAGCTTGGTATCGACCAGACCGAACTGAAGGCGTCCATCGTAGCGGCCACGAAGGAAAGAATAGTCCATCTGGAGCGAAGCATCGCGAGCTGCAAAGTCAACGGGGATGGTCTGGTCGTCCCAGAGGATCTGGCCGTGGCGGAGTTCGAAACGATTGATGGAAAGAGCAAAGAGCCGCTCGACAGTGGTTTCGCCGCTCACTGTCCCGCTCTGTCGCCGAGGAAAATTAGTGCTGCCGCCGGGATAGAACGCTACGTGGACGATGGGTTGCTCGATGATCACTTCGTGGAAGCCGAACTCGGACCGAAGAAGCGAGTAGATCTTCAGACGAGCCACGATGCGGTCCACGTGGGCGAGGGGAACCTCGGTGGCGGACTCGCGGCCGTGGACGGTAATGCCGCGCACGTCCACCTGCAAACGAAAGGGAGTGGTATGGATGCTGCCGATTTCGACGCGGCCTCCGGTGATGCGCTCCAGTTCGGCGACCAGGCGGCGGCGCACCAGAACTTGGAAAGATTCTGTGTTCACGTAAACGAACAGACTGACCGCGCCAACAATGCCGGCTGCGGCCACGATCAACAGATATTTCCACCAGCGGCGGGTGGGTTTGGTGGAGCTGTCGTTCACTGCGATCGGACTCCCGGGTCGTTGGCAGACGATGTGACGCCGGGGATACGAACCTGCCCTTCGGAGCGCAAGGTTTGCAGCCAGGAGACGAGCAACTCGCTCATCTTCTGCTCGGTCAGCAGCTCGCGAATCGTCGCCGAGACTTCGGCGAGCGGAACTTCGGATGCCCCGGACTGCTTCAACTTGGGAACGAACTGGTCGCGGTAGTAAGCCTCGATGGATTTGGAATCGATCTGAACGGTGGGACGAAGGCGGGCCTCGACGAGGCGCATCACGTCGATCTGCTGCCGGACGCGGGCAAGAAGATCCTTTTCTGTAAGGTGGTACTGAGCCAGCAGGGCCTGCCAAGCCTCATTCGATGCCGCCTGAGGATATAGCTTGCGGGCATCGGCAACGCGTGTGGAGGCCTCGGCCTCTGTGGCGTGCAGGAAGTTGGCGGATTTCATCTGCTCGCGCAGAAGTTCCTGGTCAATGAGGCGGTCGAGAACCGCACGGCGGTCGTCGTCGGTGAACTGGGCCACGGTGCGATTGGCGAGAAGCGCTTCGTAGTAGAGAGCTTCGTCCCAGTCGGACTGCAGGATCACACGACCGTTCACTGTAGCCACGATGCGGTCGATCACCTCGGCTGAGCTACTAACAGGGGCAAAAAACAGTGCTGACACCGCCAGTGCAAGCACGACAATGGAAATCGTTTTGGTTCGAAATCTCATCAAAATGGCTGGCCTATGCTGAAAAAAAGGTTGAAATGCCGCATACGCTCCGGGATAAAAGGCGGCACCACTGGTGCCGGAGGAGGCGGCGGCACCTGCGTAATCGACGTATAGCCAGTCGGATAAGCCGTCGGATTCAAATTGTACCCGAAGTCGAAGCGTAATGGCCCGATGGGTGTCTTGTAACGCAATCCGATGCCGACCGCGTGGGAAGTGTAGTCGTAGCCCGAATTGTCGAATTGGCTGACGCAACCGTTGTACTGGTTCAACCCCGTTTGGGAGATGTATTGCAGGCCGCCAGGGGGAACGAATTGCAGGCACTGCGAAGGGCTGGGCTGGTGCCAGCGCAACAGGCCTTTGAGCATGTCGTGACCGGCGGTGAAGACGTTGCCCATGTCGTGAAAGATAGCGAAGCCGAAACCTTCCCCGAGAAAAGGCAAAGTGACCTGGGGAAGGCGCAACTCCTCGCTGTTGACGAAGAGAGCTGTGCCGCCGACAGGAAAACCGGAATCGGGATCGCGGGGTCCTGCCTGATTCAACCCGAACCCGCGATGGGAGTTGCCGCCGCCGGCGAAAAAAACTTCGGGCAGCGGGATTACCGAAATACCAGCCGGACACGAGTTAAGGCTTAAGCCGCTGAGTTGACAGGCTCCCGGCGGGAAAACCAGCGTGCCGTGATAAACCTGCTCTAATCCCAAAGTGGTGGAGCGCGCAAAGACAAGTTTGTGATTGGGCCGGCCAAAGGCGTAGTAGGTGGAATCCTGCGCGAGAGCACGAGCGAAATTAGCCTGAGAACCAAAGTAACTGGATGCGGCGAAAGCGTCCAGCGTGAAGTATTGCCCTTTCGTGCTTTCGAGAGGATTATCCCGTTTATCGCGGATAAACGTAAACCCGGGACCGCCCACACGTGCGGGCAGAGAAAACAAATTAAATTCGGCCGGTGAAAAGTTCTCAGCCAGGTGGCTGGCTTTCACGTAGCGATAATCGAAGCGGTAAGTAATAGAAGTGGAGTGACCGAGTTGCAGCTTGCCGATTTGCTGGCGGAGATCGATTTTGCCTTCTTCGCGCTGTGAGGTGAAGGTGGCAACGTCCAGGCTGTTGTCGTAAAAAATGGTGTAGAAAATCTTGAAGCGTTCCTGGTTGAAGAGCTTGGGGATTTCGTAACTGATGAGGCCGCGCTGCTGCAGGCGTCCGACGTGGGACTGGAAGGTAAGGGTCTGGTCGCGGCCGCCCACGTTGAGGCGTGTAACATCGAATCCGACTCGGGGGCTTACGCCAGTCGATCCCGTGGGGGCTGTGGTGCCTGAGGGCAGGCCAGTTTCGAATTCCAGTCCAAGGCCGTAGGTAAAGGTGTAGCGCTTGGCTTCCTGTATCTGGACCAGAACATTTTTCTGGGGATCGGTTCCCTCAGGGTTCTGGACCGCTGTATCGACCTGGTTGAAGATGCCGAGATCGTACAGCTTGCTCTGCGTAAGAAGCAGGTCCTGCTGGCTCAGAGGCTGGCCGGCGGCGACTTGAATCTCGCGCTGCACGATGAAGTCGCGGGTGTGATCGAGCCCGGCGACCATTACCTGATTGACAAAGAACTCTTCACCCTCCTGAATGGTGTAGGTGACGTCTTCGCGGGTAGGCTGACCGGATGAGGGCTTGGCGGTGATCTCGAGGGTAGCGTTAGAAAAACCGTGATTGAAGTAGTAGTTGAGGATGGAGTCGCGATCTTTTCCAAGGTTCTGTTCGGAGTAGGGCTGGCCCACGGTGGTGTTGAGTTCGGGAAAAGCCCTGGCGTCTATCTTCTGGTTGCCGACAATACGGAACGCACCGACCAGAGTCTGCGGACCTTCGTCGATCTGAATGTGCACGGCGATGTGGTTCTGGGCGCCGTGATAGTTGTCGTCAACCTTGGTCTGAATCTTCACATCACGAAATCCGTTGGAAACGTAGAGAGCTTGCAGGTTGGCTACGTCGCTTTTTAGCAAGGCTCCGCTGTAGCGTCCGTGGGAGAGAAGTGTTCCGGAAGTTTGAATCTGTAGACGAACCTTCAGCATTTGCCTCGAGAAATATTTATTCCCAGTGATCTCGATTAAATCGATCTTGTGCAAGAGACCGGGATCGATGCGATACGTAACGCGAATCGTCTCCGGGCTGCTCTCCTTCTGAATCTCGACCTTGGCGTCGAAGTGGCCGCGGCTTTGCAGATAGTTGAGAAGGTTGCGCTTGCCTTCGTTGAGGAGATCATCGTCAAGAGCGTTCTCTTCGTAGACGGGTACTTGTTTTTTCAAAAGACCGCGGCCGATGCGAAAGCCTTCCGCGGAGATGAGGACGACCGGCCCGGGTTCAATCAGATAGGTATAGTCGACGGCATTGGAATCGGGATGGTATTTCTGTTGGGCGATCGACACTTGAGCGAGCACGCGCTGTTGCTTCTGAAATTTCTTGCGCAAGTACTGCAGCGAATTCGTGACACGGGCGGCCGTCACGCCTTCGCCGGGGTGCATTCTGGCGATGTCCTGCAATTGGGCCTGGGAGAAGGCTGAGTGTCCGGTGGCGTTCACCTCGCCAATTTTGGCGGGCTCTCCCGGCGTGATGTGAAAGAGAATGTTGACCTGCTGGGTGGCAGCATTGGAAGCGCTTTCGGCGGTGACGCGGGCGCGGTAATAGCCGTTCTCCTGCATGAGCTGCCGGACGTTCTGCAGGGCGCGGTCGAGTTTATCGAGTGAATAGAGTTCCCCGAGCTGGAATTTGGCCGCATTGAGGATTTGATTGGTGTTGGGGTGGCCGGGCGCGCCCTCCACATCGACGGCGCCAACAAAAAAGTTGAGCGAGGTGGCGAAGGTGAGCACCACGTCCGAACCCGACGGAATGACTTCGGCCTGGATATCGGCAAAGCGTCCGGTGGCGAAGAGGATGCGGATGCTTTCGCGGATCTGGTCGCGGTCGAGCGGCTGGCCTGGTTTCTGCGGGATCATTTGCAGCAGGTGGTCGCGGTCAGGCACGCCGGGTAGTTCGATGGACCGGACAGTACGCCCGAAGTAATGGGACATAGCATCGGGAGTTGAGGAGTGCTGCGGTTCTTGTGATGGCTGCGAAAACGCGGATGCGGACGATCCGGCGGCGGCCGGGCCGAGCGAAAGCATGATCAAGATGGAAAATGCCGCGTACCGTCTCAACAAAACAAGTCCTTGGGCCCCTTGCCTATGTTCGATGAAGCGGCGGAAGGCCTGTGTTGTCTGCCTCCAGGCGGCGGAAGCAGTCCAGCCACTTATAATAAAGGTTTTGTAGGTCAGAACTGGTGACCTCCTTGAGGCGGGCAAAGAGGTGGATGGAGAAGAGGCACGCGTGGAGAAACAAAAGTTCGAGGAACGCTATTCGCGGCAAATTCTGTTTCGCGGAATCGGAGCGGAGGGCCAGCGGCGCATCGCCGCAGGCCATATTGCGATTGTAGGCTGCGGAGCAACCGGATCGGCACTGGCATCATTGCTGGCGCGCGCGGGCGTTGGCGCGCTGCGCATTATCGATCGCGATTATGTTGAGGCCAGCAATCTGCAGCGGCAATCTCTGTTCGAAGAACAGGACGCTGCAGATTCAGTGCCCAAGGCGATTGCCGCGGCGCGCAAGATCGCAGCCTTCAATTCGGAAATTGTGGTAGAGGCACGGGTTGACGATGTGGTTCCCGGCAATATTCATGCGTTACTTGAAGGGATGGATGTAATCCTCGATGGAACGGATAATTTCGAGACTCGGTATCTCCTGAATGATTATGCCGTGAAGAATTCTGTGCCGTGGATCTACGCGGCAGCTGTGGGCAGTTACGGCGTCACGCTGAATGTGCTGCCGGGGAAAACCGCATGCCTCTCGTGTATCTTTCCGGATACGCCTCGAGGAATGGTCGAGACATGCGAGACTTCGGGAATATTGAACACGGCGGTGAACGTGGTGGCCTCGATCGCGGCCACGGAGGCTGTGAAGTTGCTGGTTGGCGGCGAGGCAGCAGAGCATCTGCGCAAGACGCTGTGGTCGTTTGATGTGTGGAGGAACGAGCACGCAGAGATAGCTGCGGCGAATCCGCGGCCGGGGTGCCGCGCCTGTGGGGAGCGGGATTTTGTGCATCTGGCGGGCGAGGGGCGCCCACACATTACGATGTGCGGAAGAAACTCAGTGCAGATTCACGAACGCGCCAGGCCCATCGATTTTGCCGAGATGCAGCAGCGGCTGGAAGCTCACGGCATCGTACGGCACAACGAATTCGTGTTGAAGTTCTGGCGCGAACCTTATGAGATGACGCTGTTCCCCGATGGCCGGGCCATCATCAAGGGAACTACGGATACCGGGCTCGCGCGCAGCTTATACGCGCGGTTTGTTGGGAGCTGAATAGCGGCCGGCTTCCAGAATTGTTGATTGCTGATTGTTGATTGACGAGCCAAACCTAGTCGGATATTGGTTTTTCAATCATCAATCAGCAATCATCAATCAATAATTCTCTTCGGCGCACAAATAGCGGCGCGACCCAAAGGCCGCGCCGCTTCGATGTTCCACGCTACGTACCCGTTCTCATCGCTTGCTGCGCGGGCACACCTAACGCTGCCGCAATTTGAGTCCCGACTGGCGATCCCAGCCCAGTGCATGCATTCCATCCCGGCCCGGCGGAGTAGGCTCCGTTGTTACCGGAAGTAATGCTATTGAAATCCCCATTGGGGTTTTGATACAGCAATGCGTTGATAAAGCCCGCGGGTTTCCCAAGGCTCTGGTTGATGAGCGCGATCAACCCGGCCCAGAGAGGCGCCACAGCGCTGGTCCCTCCGATCACATCCGGTTGCCCGTCGACCAGAGTAACGTAGCCGGTGGTAGGATCGGCATCGCCCGCCACATCAGGAACGCCGCGTCCAACATTGTGATTCGGATTGGCGGAAGGCGGCACATTTGCCGCAGTCTGCCAACTGGGAAGTGGGAAGACGTCGCTGATGCCGCCTCCGGATGCGCCTTCGTTGTTTGCCAGCTCGTTCCAAACGATTTCGCTGGTGATGGTGTTGCCCGAAGCCATCAACTCCGTGCCTCCACAAGCCAGCACATTCGGACTCGAGGCCGGGAAATCAACGTGGTTCAGCCCGTCAGTTACGCCGTCGGTTGAACCATCGTCTCCCGAGGCAACGCAAACGGTTACTCCCATCGCGGCGGCCGCCTGGAAGGCCTGATCCATCGAGGTCATCGCCTGCTGCGTCCACGAAGATTCAGGACCGCCCCAGCTGATCGAAACTACAGACGGATTATTCGTGCTGTCGTGTACGGCGGTTGTGATCGCGTTCAGAAAACCAGCGTCCGTGTTCTCGGCAAAATAGACTGCGATCTTGGCCGCGGGGGCGATTGATCCAGCTACCTCAATATCCAACATCACTTCGCCATCCGGCCCGTTCGGGTCTCCCGTGGGATTGTTGCTGCCGTTGCCGACGGCAACCGCGGATACGGTTGGCGTCTCGGTCAGGTTGAGTTGATTCCAGTAGCTGGTCAGGTCCGTGGGATTGTATCCGCCGCCCAACTCGATCAACGCGATACATTCTCCAGAACCATCTACCCCCGTGGGAAAGTTGTAGAGCGTGGCGATTTGCGGAGGCGTGTAAGACACCCCCTGGGCCGCAGCGGCACGGGCGCCACCGACCCCACGCCGCCTACGAAAATGCGGTTTGGCTTGAGGGCGATTATCCAGGCCAAAAACACCCTCGACCACATCCTGCAGTTCCACCGGAAGCTGGACCGGGCCGGTGCGTCCGCGATACTTGCCACTGGGATGCTCGTACTGCTTCAACTCGACGCCAAACGCCTGATTCATCGCAGCGACAGTGCCGGAGAGAATCACGGTTCGCCGTGCTGGGCTTTCTTCCTTTACTGTGAGTTGGTGTAAGCGGGCAAATGATTCTACACGGGCAATGCTGTCGGCATCCGCGCCATGAAGCTGTTCAAATTCTTTACGGCTCAAAATGGTGCGCTCGCGAACCGGTTTCTTGATCTCGTTCGCGTCGACAATCGGCTTTCTCACGGCGCTGGGCCGCAAACGAATGGTTACGTCTACTATTTCACTGGGGTTGGCTGGGCCTATCTCTCGCGCTCCCTTGAGCGGAGCGCGCTCACTACCGGCAAGTTGAAAACTTTTCTTCGGAGTAGACATATATCTCCTTTCGCTCAGGCCGAGGCGGGCGCGAACGGCAGAGCAGCGTTGTTGCCGAAGTTCTTTTCGGGGACTTTACCCAGGAAAGGAGCTCAGGCTCTGCAATTCGGCGGATCGGTGCTGGCCTGTTGCTGAAAAAGCTAGCACACACTGCCGCAAAACCAAGGTGTTGTTAGTGCCTGTTACGAAACCCGAACAGCCGGAACCCAAGTCACACCGTCTTCTTGCCGCAGTGACTCACATCACGCGCAGCCGTGCCGCGGATCATCGCTCGTGGAGACGCTAAGGTCGAGAATCATTATGAGGAAGTACGAAAGGGGACCGTCATGATCATCACTGCAAGGTTCGTCCGCCTCATTGAGGACCACTCCGACGCCTTGGCTAGTGGTCTCCTGGAAAAAGTCCAGCGATCCACCTATTGCGCGGGCTTTGCTAAGGTTCCGCCACAGGAACTGAAGGAACGGGTCTACGACATTTACCGCCACCTGGGGGAATGGCTGCTTCAAAAAAATGAAGGCGATATCGAGCAGCGCTACATGGAAATTGGCCGGCGCCGCGCCCAACAGGGTGTGCCGTTGAGTCAGGTCATCTGGGCAATTGTTTTGACGAAACAAAATCTCTGGGAATTCGTGCTCGACGAGGCGTATCCGGATCGCCCGGTCGAGATCTTGGGGAAGCAGGAATTGTTGCAGCTTCTCGACCACTTCTTTGACCGGGCCATGCACTCCTCCGCCGTGGGCTATGAGCAGGCGGGAGCGAGAGCCAAAGCAGAAACGATGAGTGAGATGGTTAGGTCATAGCCGAGTGACGAGGGTTAGCGCCCTTCTAAGAACGTGATTGAGGACACAAACGGCTGTGACGATGGGCATTGGCCAACTTTCGCGGGAAGATGAGGATGTAACTAGAAGAGATGGCACCGCTTAGGGTACATAAGGGGGAACGGCCATGAAGGGCACAATCGAGATTCGGGAGGACAAAGTCGAAGAAACCCCGCAGGTGGAAAGAGGGGTAGTGTCGGTAGCTTCCCTGGAGCGGTTGATGGCTGCGCCGATCCAGGTCCGGCCGATGTTCTCAGACAGCTTGCTCCGGGATGAGGGCCAGAAAGGCCGGCAGACGTGGGCTACGCTGGCATCCTTTTTTGTGCAGTGCATGTTCTTGGGAATATTGCTGCTATTGCCGCTGTATTTCACCCAGGAACTGCCGAAGTCGCAATTGCTGACGTTTCTAGTCGCGCCGCCACCCCCGCCTCCGCCCCCACCCGCCGAGCAGCAAATGGCTAAGGTAATGAAACAGATCCAAACCGATCTGCTATCTGGCGGACAGCTCCGGGCGCCGACACGGATCCCCACAAAAGTCCAAATGATCAAAGAAGAAGAAGCGCCGCCGCCGATGCCTGGCACGGGTGGCGTGGTGGGGGGCGTACCCGGTGGAATTCCCGGTGGTCAGCTCGACGGAGTGATTGGAGGAATCGTGAATTCCACGTCCAATCTGGCGTATTGTGCCCAAGTTGCAGCCGGTGGTGCCGCAGCGGGTGCGCATTTCGCAAGGCGTGACGAAGGGTATGCTGATTCACCAAATACCAGCCGACGTATCCGCCGCTCGCCAAAGCCGCTCGCATTCAAGGAGAGGTTGTCCTGAAAGCCATCATCAGCAAAGAGGGTGAAATTCAGGATCTGCAATTAGTGAGTGGGCACCCGATGCTGGTACCGGCAGCCATTGATGCGGTGAGACAATGGCGTTACCGGCCGTACCTTCTGAATGGGCAACCGGTTGAAGTGGAGACGACGATCACGGTTATCTTCTCGTTGCTCGGGTGAAAGTTAGGAAGAGTCCGTTACTGCGAAGAGGGCTTCGAATAAATCGCAGTGAACCTGCGCCATGCGTTTTGGTCCGGCTGGCTCAGCCGCATCTTCTTTCGAGACCATTCGGCACCCCGATTTCAGCATCACTTCGTGCCAAACCCATGTCGTTCGGTGTATCCTTTCTTAGCTTCCTCCCGACTTTCATCATGTCCAACCCGAGCACTCCAGAATCCAAAATTACTTCTGAATCCGCCGCTGCAACCGACGAGTCATTCGGCGATCTGCTTTCCCAGTACGAAAAAAGCCATTCACGCAAGAGTGAAGACGGCGGCAAGCAACTCGTGGGCACGGTAATTGTTGTTTCCGGCGACTCGATCTTTCTCGATATCGGCTTTAAGAGCGAGGGCATTCTGCCGCTGGCTGTGCTGGGCGCCGGCGAAACTGTGAAGCCCGGCGACAGGCTGCCGGTCTCCGTCACGGGGCGCGACCCGGAAGGCTATTACCAGCTCACTCGCGCCAAGGTTTCGCGCCCAAAAGATTGGGCTGCTCTGGAGAAGGCCTTCGCCGACAAGGCAACCATCGTAGGCACGGTGACGGGCGTGATCAAAGGCGGGCTCAGCGTGGATGTGGGAGTGCGGGCGTTCATGCCGGCCTCGCGCAGCGGAGCGCACGACGCCGCCGAGATGGAAAAGCTGGTGGAGCAGGAAATCCTTTGCCGCATTATCAAGCTCGACGTTACGGAAGAAGATGTGGTGGTCGATCGCCGCGCCGTAGTCGAAGAGGAAGAACGCTCCGTGAAAGAGCGCCGCTTCACGGAGATGAAAGAAGGCGATACCGTAAGCGGCACCGTGCGCAGCCTCACCGATTATGGCGCGTTTATCGATCTGGGCGGCGTAGACGCCCTGCTGCACGTGAGCGACATCGCATGGAGCCGAGTCAATAAGCCCGCGGACGCGCTTTCTGTGGGGCAGCAGATTGAAGCGAAAGTGCTCAAGATTTCCACGGACTCGGACAAGCGGCGCATTTCCGTCGGCATGAAGCAGTTGCAGCCGCATCCCTGGGACGCAGTCGCCGGAAAATACAACGTGGGGGAGCGCGTGCGCGGAACCGTGACCCGCGTGGCTGAGTTCGGAGCATTCGTGGAGCTGGAACCTGGAATTGAGGGGCTGATCCACGTTTCGGAGATGTCGTGGGGAAAGAAAATGCGCAGCGCGAGCACGCTGGTGAAGCCGGGCGAGATCGTCGACGCGGTGATTCTGGGCGTGAACGCCGCCGAGCGCCGCATGTCTCTTGGCCTGAAGCAGGCGCTGGGCGATCCGTGGGCCGACGTGGCGCAGAAGTTTTCCGTGGGCACAACGATTGACGGGCCGGTCACCAGCATCACGAAGTTCGGAGCATTTGTGCAGCTGGCTGAAGGCGTCGAGGGCATGATTCACATCAGCGAGATGAGCGCTGACAAGCGCATCAATCATCCCCAGGAAGTAGTGAGGCTAGGGCAACTGGTTAAAGCTCAGGTTCTCGCCATTGACGTCGAAAAACGGCAACTGCGTTTGAGCATGAAGCAACTGGCGCCGAGCGGCCTCGACGAATACATCGCTGAACACACGGAAGGCGATGTGATTACGGGACGCATCATCGAGGTTTCAGGAAGCCACGCGCGGGTTGAGCTGGGCGAAGGCATCCAGGCAAGTTGCCATATCAAGGCAGCGAGTCCCGTATCCGCAAAAAACACGCAGGCTGAACTGAAGTCGCCTGCAGCCAATAACGCAAAGCCTGATTTGTCGTCACTTGGATCTATGCTGCAAGCGCGCTGGAAGGGCGGAAAGCCTGCCGGCGGCGCGGAACCAGATCTGGTCAGCGCTGGACAGATTCGCAAGTTCAAAATCGCGAAACTCGATCCGGCTGCGAAGAAGATTGAAGTGGAGGTGGCCTAGCCGGCGAGGACTGAGTTCGGCAAAGTCCTGCCGCCAAAACCTACCGCTTGGGGGAAAAGGCGAAGTTGGAAATCGCAAGATCCCGGTCCTGAGGGATGAGAAAGCCAAACTTACCTTCGATGAAACTACGCGGCTTACCCCCGTACAAGGTGGGCGCATTCCCGCGGTCCCAGGAGTCCAACGTTTGCCAGCTGCCCTTTTGCAGGCTGTAGCGCTGCAAGAGGGTTTTGGGCGCAACATCCAGGCTGATGGTGACGGACTCGCTGTTCTCGGGAATCTTGAATTGAACCTTTGGAAACTCGTGCTTCTTCCCGCTTACCACCTCTGTGCGATAGAAAAACTTCCCATCCAGTTGCATCTCGATATAGTTCTCGTTGTCCAGGTAAGCGACGACCCAGCGGATCCTCGCGCCTGAAGAGAAGGGATTGTGACTATGATGCGTCCTGAGGGTGAAAATATAGTTCCCGCCGTGGCCTTCTGAGTTGTAAAGATCGAAACCTCCGCCGCGCCGCACATACCAACCGTCTTGCAGCGTCCACGGATGTTCCCATCGATCCATTCCCACGCCTCCATTTGGATTCGAAGGGTGAAGATTCACTGATTTCGTTTCATTTGCCCCGAGAATCACGGTGGTGGAGGTGGACTGGCTGTCCGGCGCCTTAGCAATCACCGTGTATGTCCCTTCCTGCAAAGAGACCTTCGAGGAACCATTAAATTGCCGCACGGTACGGCCGGACTGCTCGATAGTCACTTGAGTGTAGGCAGTTGCCACCACTTCCAGAGTGCCCATGGCCATTTGCAAGTCAAGATCGTTGCCCGATATCCGAGTTTGTTGTCCCGCAGTAAACTGCCGTTCGACGCGCTTAGGCAGGTAGCCCGGAACGGCGAAATTGAGAGTGTGTTGACCGGGAGCAATGTCGCTGCGAGTAAAGATTCCGTCAGCACCCACAGATCCGAGGGGCGAATTGTCCAGCGTGATTTGCGCGCCTTTAGGAAGATGTTCCAGGAGCAGAGTGGCCACTTTTGGCAGCGTTTCAAAGACAAAGCGCAATCGGGCTTCCTGCCCTTTGACGATGGAGACGGTCTGCCCAGGCGTGTCCTTGAAGCCTTCCTTGTGAAGGTGGACCGAGTACTGAGCCGCCTTCAAATTGGGGATGTGCAACTGGCCTTGCAACGTCTTGCCCCGGTACAGCTTGCCATCGAGAAACACTTCGGCGTTGTCTTCGTTGGTGAGGACAAGCATGCTGCCGACCTCACGGTCCGCATAGACGATCGCGTCGAGAGCCGGAGCAGCGCCCACCTCGAAAGACATTTTGCGCGCCGCTGTTCCGTTATTAAGCACAATTTCATGCACTCCCATGCTGAGGCCGTTGATGAGAAGCCCGTCTGCGCTAGTGCGACCGCTGGGTTTTGCGTCAACCGTCACCGGGACACCTACCACACTGCTCCTGATGCTGGCGTTTCCTCCGGAGGTGCCCACTAGCACGATCGTAAGCTGATGGATGGGCAACGATGGAGAGACTACCGGCAGTTCGTTGGGCGCCGTCTGGAATTCGACGGTGACGTCTTCCCCGCGCTGCCCTCCCGCAATGCGCAGCACGTGATGACCGGCGGCAATGTCGGGCAATCTGAGCGCGCCGCTTTCCAGGTCGCCGACCTGCTGATCGTCCAGCCACACTTGCCCGTTTCCCAGGTCTGGCGCAGCAATCCGCACGGCTTCCGGCAATGGTTGCAACCTGACCTCAACACTCATCGGCGCTCCAGGGTGCACCGAGAATGGGCTCTGCGCGAGTTGATATCCAGGGAGCGATGCCTCCAGTTGGTAGTCTCCAGGTGGCAGATCGATTTGCCGGTCGGATTTACCGTGCTCCTCGCCGCCGATTCGCAACATGGCTCCGGGCGGAATGGTGTGAACCTGGACTTGCACGGGCGCGACGGCGACGACTTTGGGATGACTTTGCAAGAAACGCCGGCCCAACAATGCGATGACCGGCAGGCAGATTGCGATACCAGCCACGATCAACCCAGGCTTGAGCGCAGGGCGCAGTTTTGCGACCGCTGTGCTCGACACCGCGCGAACCGGCGTTTTGGACTTCGGTTGCGTCCCGGGTTTTGGTTCCGCACCACGCTCGCCGCGGTCCCTGACGACGCGTTCGATTTCGCGAGCAATGGTCTCAAGTTCAGGTTCCTCGGGATATTTCCTGGCAAATCCTCGTGAGCGTTCGTAAACCGAGGCGAGTTGATCTGTGTCTGCAGCGGCGGCAGCTTCTTGCTTCAACCCGCGCGCCTGTTCCAGATCGCGAACCCGGCTCTGCCGCTGCCGCACCTGGGAAATTTCTTTGTTCAGCGTTTCGCGAATTACAGAAAGCCGGGCTTCGGAGGGAAACGCCGTCAAACCTTGCTCGACTTCCACGACGGCAGATTCCAAATCGCCTGCGGCCTGCAAACGCCGCGCATGGGAAGCACACCGGACGATTTCCTCCTCCCGCTTGCGATCCTGCACTTGCGACCGAATGCTGCGAGCCAGGGTGTGGCTGGGATCCAGTTCGAGAGCTTGGGCGGCAAAGGCCTCGGCAGCGCGCCAATCGGTATCTAACGAGATCTGGGCGCGCTCCACGAGCATGTCACGTAGGGCTGCCAGGACGACGGGATTGCGCGAATCCAGTTTCTGAGCCTTGCGGATGGTCTCAAGACCTTCCTCGATTTTCCCCTGCCGGCACAGTTCCTGCCCTTGGGTTAAAAGTTGTTCAGCATGGGTGGCGCGTTCATTTCCCTCATGAGCCAGCTTACCCAGGTTGACCAGTTCAGGGTCGTTCGGAAATTCGGCCTGGGCGGTCTGGAGAAGTTCCAGCGCGCGCGAGTAGTTTCCGATTTCCCTTTGCCGGTCGATCTGTTCCACCCAGCGCGCCTTCGCTGCATCTCTCACCTGTTGGTCGCGGCGTTTTTGCAGGCGCTCGATTTCGAACTGCAGGCCGGGGTAGGGACTGTAGATGGAGCGCAGGATTTCGAGATCGCTGATGGCTTCGGGGATCTGTCCTCGCTCTTCATGAGCGCGCGAGCGCGCCACGATGGAATTGACCAAGTCGCGCTTTTCACTGATCAAGCGCAAGGAGCGTTCGAAGTGGGCCTCGCCAGGGTAAGAGGCGAGCGCCTCGCGCAGGAGATTAACCTTGGTATCGAGGTCGGGTTCAGATTCCAGCTTGCGGTCGACCTCGGCAATGAATGCGGAAAGCTCCTGGCGCCGCTGCTCTTCGATGTCGAACTTCAGCGCCTGAAACAGAGCCTGGTTGGGGTACTTCGCCAGAGCTTCCTGGCAAATGGTGAGTGCTTTGGCATAGTTGCGCTCAGCCAGAGTCCGCCGAGCCTCGGCGTAGGTGTTGTTGATCGCATCATGTTCCGACCGGATTTTGTTGTAGAAGTTCTGATAGGTGGCGCCGGTATCAGCCGAGGAACCGTCCGGCGCCTTCTGGTCGAGTTCCAGCACCAATCCCATTTGGGAGAGTGCCTCACTTACTTCACCGTTCTTCCACGAATTGAGCGCCGATTGGTAGAGTTGCACCTTCTGCTGACGAACCCTCAGATACTCCTTTTCATCGCTCTCCACGTCGCTCAAGAGCCGAAGCCCCCTGGTCTCATTGGGCCGGAGCTGCATCACGTTCTGGAGCGCATCGCGGGCGTGGCCGTAGGCGTGATTGTCCATGTGCTGGCGCGCGAGGCGCAGCCATTTTTCGATCTGCCGCTCGCTGCGCCGGTTGTCGATGCGGCTCTTCAGGCCCAAGGCGGCGACATTGTTGGGATCGATCTGCAGGATCTCCTGTATTTTCTGAAGCGCGAGCGGGTCTTCCTCCTCTTCAAAGCGGGCCCGGGCGCTCTCAAGGAGCTGCGCGATCGTGCGCTGCCGCATGACCTGGTCAATCTGACCCCGCAGCAGCGTGAGATCCAGGTCGATGTTTCCTTCCGCCTCAAGCTCGCCCACAATCTCGCTGGCAAACTGATAGTCGCCATTCTCCAAGGCCTTGGTCGCTCGCTGAATGCGCGGCTTGATGCGGGCCGGATCAAAAATCTCGAGCGGCTCATTCCGCAAGGCCTTTTGCAGCGACTCGCCAAACTCCCGCGCACTGTCGAATCTGTTCCAGGCCTGCTTGGCCATGGCTTTGTGAATGACGCGGCTTACCGTCTGGTTCACGGCGGGATTGATTTCCGAAGCGGGAGGAGGAATGCTCTTCAGGATCGCGTTAACGATCTCTTCCTCATTGGTACCACGGAAAGGCTGGCGGCGCGTGAGCGCCTCGTAGCACACGACGCCCAACGAAAAAAGATCCGACTGCGGCGACACCGGCTTGAACTGGATCTGCTCCGGCGCCATGTAGAGCAATGTCCCTTTTTGAAAACCGCTGGATCGGGTGTGCGCATCGATGGTGTGGGCGACGCCGAAATCGATGATCTTTACCGAATCGTCCTGCATCACGAACAGATTGCTGGGCTTCAGGTCACGATGGATCAGGCCGTGCTCATGGGCGGCCTGCAGTCCGCGGCAAGTTTGGGAGATGATGTCCACCACGCGCTCGACGGTCAGGCGATGGCTGGCGTCACGAATCAAGGCATCGAGCGGTTGCCCGCGGAGAAGGGGCATCACAAAGAACGGCTTTTTCGTTCCCCCATCGTCGAACTCGCCGATGTCGAAGATTTCTACAATGTTGGGATGGCTCATCGACTTCAGCACTTCGCATTCTTTGTAGAAGAGCTGAAGAGACATGCGGTCGGGAAATTCGAGCAATGTCTTTAAGGCAACATCGCGGGCCATCGGGGGCGGATCATAGGCACGATACACTACGCCCATGCCACCTTCGCCGAGAACACCTTTAATCTCGTAGCGGCCTTTGATCTTCTGCAGCGGCGTCATAGTAAGTCAACAATCATCGGAATGACCGCCATGGTATCACCACGCGACCGAGTTCGGACCGCGGCCGAATCCGAGGTGCCCCTCCGCAAAGCTAACCGCTTTCAATCCTGCGGAGGACGTTTCTGTAAGCGGCTCATGGAGAAGTCCGGCTGCACCACCGTCCGGTCGGCGGGAGCGCGGGGCGGCTGAGCGCCACCTTTCCGCGTCTCAAACCCTGGGGGAGCTGACCGCGACGGCCGAGCTGGGCTTTTGGACCGGACCTGCGACTTGTCCGCCCAACGTCTGCTGCCGCCCTGTATTGCAAACGTTCCAATGTATTGCTCAGCCCAAACCAGCCGTGGCACCCAAAACCACAGTACAAGCAACAAGGTCGCCAGACCAAAAAAAACCAGAACGGGCCGCAGTAAAGGCAGCCAATTCCCGGAAGTTGGAACCAGTTGCAGAGCAGCCTTCAGTTCGTCAGTGTCGCACTTGCCGTCGAAGGTCGGGACGCTCATTTCCGGCGGCGCCCAGATCTGCTCGCCACTCTGGAATTGACGCCCGCCAGGCAAGTTCAGTGCCGCCGAAACGTGGAGTGTCTTTCCCTCGAGCGAACTGCGATCCTCCGCCTGCGTAGTGAAGGTTGCCACCATGCGGTTCGTCTGTAATGTGCGCGCAACCGTGAAGGCTTGTTTGAGAGTGCTCAAGTCTTGCGCCATGTAGAACTTGGTGCTCAATTGCCGCAATGCGGCCTCATCAACATCAGCCGAACCTGGCGAGCCGAAGCCGATGCCGATCACTTGTGTGCCCGACGAGCGTACCGCTTTCACAGCCTCCTCGAGCCCTGCAGGGCCATCGAGAAGGCCGGGATCATCGCCTTTGTAGACCTCATTCTTCCCATCGGTCATCACGATCAATTGCGTCTCGGGAGAACCCGGGATAGCGGCAGACTGCTTGGACAGCACCTGCAAACCCAGGACAATCGCCGAGTAAAGCGCGGTATTATTTCTCGGCTGCGGAACCGGAAGCGCCTCGATTTGTGAAGAGACGTCGGTCTTGGTCGTGGCGAATTGCGCGTTATTAATCGGTCCAGCTACGTTGTGGCTTTCAAAGGGCACGATGGCAACGTGATCGACAGATTCGTCGAAGCCATCGAGGAACTGTTGCATGGCCTCTTGCGCCGTTTGAAATCGCGTTCTACCCGAGGGCAGCTTAATGTTCATGCTGCCGCTGATATCCACTACGATGAGAGCCACGCGCCCGCGAACGGTCTTAGTCTGCCCCGTCAGGGCAACCGCAAAAAAAGGATCGATCTCCTGGTTCTCCAATTTGATCTTCAACATTCCGCGAAGGTCCTTCGCGGGAGGCAAATCCAGATTCAGCGGCAAGCCTTGGGCGTCGACGACATTGAAAGCAACTCGGAAACAAGGCTTGCCGGTCGAGGGATCGCAACTCACCATCCTGACTCGGTCCGCAAATTCCAATCGGCCCGACTGCGCCCATCCTATAGTCCCGGTTAGCGCCTCAAGCAGCAATGCCAAGGACAACAGAAAACGCAACCCTGACGCCGTGGGGAAACTAAACTTCACTTTTCCCTCCGGGTCACAAACTTCAACGCCGTCCGGCCCACCAGAATGTCGTCGGCATCGCGCAGTTCTTGCGAAGTGGCCACTGTTTTACCCCGTACGCGTAGCTGAAAACGGGCCATGGAGGCCTGGTCCGACGCACTGGGGTGCCGGGCAAGATAGAAACGTCCGGCCTTACCCAGCAGGATCGCATGACGGGGAGAGATTCCGGCGTCGGGGATAAAGATGTCAATTTCAGGGCGGTAGCGGCTGCGAGCCAAGTCCTGGCTCTGACTGCCTATGACGTAAGAATCGCCTTGCTGGATTTCCCACTCCTTATGCGCGCGTCCAAATTTGCTCTGCGCTCGAGGATCACCGCTGCTCACAAACTGCAACACCCCATCTCGCAAGAGAATCGGAGCCAGGGTCACGCCGAAGCAGATGCCGACGCCCACGACAACGAATCCCAGAGCCTGTGACAACTCCGGCACGTAGGCGGCCAAGCCGGCAAAAATAAGGCCACCCAGCGCTCCACCTATTAATCCACCTGCGAAGGCATGCGCTACGCGCGCGCGGTTGACGCCGACCCAGCGCAGACCCAACCCAAAGCCGATGAACGACCCAGCCAGCATCCAGGCGATCAGGCGGGTAAGAACTGGGGCTCGTTCGCCTAAATTGTTGACGATCGGGATCTGTATCAGGCTGGCGCTGAGTCCTGCCACCATCCCAATCAGGACGCCTGATATTACCCAACGCGGCAGAACCCGGTTGCCCGACCAATGGTCCGAAAATCCCACCGTCAGCCCGCCGATGAAAGCCCCCAAAATTGTGGCCGATGCCAGATCGGACACCCACACCGCTTGATTCACCAGCACCGTGGACACCAATGCGGTAAGAACCCAGGAAAACAACCCGGCCATTCCGCCGACCAGTGACATGAAATACAGGGTTTGATAGAGGCTCATTCGACCAGACTCTTACCGGCGCTGGGAGGCGATGCAATTGCGCCGAACACAGTGTCCCCTTGCGGGCAGAGTATAGCCTATAATTCTGCGCGTGTATCGAGAAATCTTTGCCGCGGAAGCGGACTACTCACGTTTGGGAAAAACCCCATTTTCGCGTGAGCGATTGCGGCATTTGAGTTGTGTGATCGTAGGAGCCGGTGCATTGGGCAACGAGGTAGCCCGCATCCTGGGTCTTCTGGGAACCTCCAAAGTAACGGTAGTTGACCCGGACGTGGTGGAGGCAACAAACCTGCCACGCTCCATTTTTTTCTGGGGCGAGAAGGCCATTGGTCGAAGCAAAGCTTCCTGCCTGGCTGACGCCGCGGCCGGCATTTTTCCCGAAACTTGCTGGGCAGCGGTGCCGTGCGAAATTGCCGATGTGGGATTTCAGCGGCTGCAGGACGCAGCGTTGCTCTTCAGTTGTGTAGACAGTGATCTGGCGCGCCTCGAGATTGCCTACATTTCCCAGAAATTGCAGATGCCGACCGCAGACGGAGGTCTGGGGCGGCAGAATTACTCACATGGAAGGGTGACATATTTTCCCGGTGCGCCGAACCAGGCTTGTTACGGTTGCATGCTGAGTCCAAGAAGGCGCCGGGAATTGCTCGAGTTATGGCAGGCGACCCTGCACCCTTGCAGCCTTCCGGACGACGACTTGGAGAATGAATTAATCAGCACTCCTACCATGGCAGGAGTTGTTGGCGGGATACAGGTGGAAGTCGGCCTGCGAAATCTCTTTCAGGCAAAGCAGGGCCACTCCGAATCTTCCCGCAGCCTCGATATACAGATTCATCCCGCTCGCCGCATGGAGGACTTCGCAATTCCGGTCAGCTCAGACTGCCCTTTCCATCAGCAGGAAATGTGTTTGAAAACCCTTCCCCATCCGGATGCGACCTTCGCGGAACTTCTCGACGCCGCCAGAGCGGACACGGTCCTGCTGGATTGGCCGATCTGCGTCGAAGCGAAGTGCATGGCTTGCGGGAAGCTATGGTCGCCCATGCAGCGATTAGCCGTGCTCCGGAGGCGAGGGTGTTGCCCGGTCTGCGGAACCCGCAAGACTTTGGAAGTGCAAACGATTCGAGCCATCGGCCGGGACTCTTCCTGGCTCCGCGCGACTCCTTCCGCGTTACAATTGCCTGCGGATCATCTATACAGCGTGACGCGGCGGGCGGATATTTCGTGAAAACTCGCACCATGTCGTCGCTTCTGGCCTGCAGCTTCCTGCTGGTCGTGCTGCAACTCGTCGCGTTTCTAATTGGTCCGCTGGTGGGTGTAATCTGCGGGGCTGTCCTGGCTATTCTTTCCCTGCTCTTGCTGCGATTTTTTCAAGTGGAAATCCAGCAGGAGTGGGCCAACATTCTTTTGCCCGTGGCCGCGAGTCTCTTAGCGGTTGCGATCCTTTTCTTCGCCACAAGCGGGCAGCCGCCTTACATCTGGCTCGCGTGCGTGCTGGCTCTGGCAGTGGCGCTGGCGGGCGCCGCCGTGCGCCATATCGGCTCGAAGCGCTGTGGCTTGTGCAACCGGCGACTGCGTGGCCGGGTGGCTTTTGCCTGCCCGCGCTGCGGTTTGATCGTGTGCGATCATTCCTGCTGGGTATTCGAGGCCAGCCGGTGCCGCCTATGTGAACAAAACCGGGTCCCCATTTTCTCGCCCGATACCAGGTGGTGGGACCGGCAACTCGGTCCCCGAACCGAGCATGGGCGCTGCCAGCTCTGTCAGAGTCCGCCACAGACAGCCGATCTGCGTCCCTGCCGCAAGTGCGGGCGTCCGCAGTGCCGCGAGTGCTGGGACGCGGCCAACGGCCAGTGCAGCCGTTGTGGCTGGACTATCGAAGATTTGCCCGAATCGCTGCGCCCGTACATTCTGACCCATGCCGGCGAACCACACGTCTCCGCACGGGGCCGGTAAGGAGAGACTATGCCGAAGTACCAGATGTATTTCGATACGATCACAGGAGAAAGCAAATACAACGTCGACATCGACGACGAGGAGGCTTTGGACCAGGTGCTCGATGAGATCCTCTACGACCTCCGTGAGCGCGGCGAAATTCTGCAAGGAGACGGCGAGCCCCAAGTCGTATGGAACGGACAGTCGCTGGACTTCGGCCAACCTCTTCCGCAGCAAGGTGTTCACCCGAACGACGTGCTGCGCATCTCTACTATTGCCACCAACGGGTAATGTCCGCACTTTACGAGCGACGGGTCGAGCAAGAGTGGCGTCTGCTGCAGTCCCTGGTCGATGCCAACCCCGGCTTGGTCGAAATCCGGGGAAGAAGAAACCATCAGGGTGATGAAGTTTTCGATTTCACCCTTCACAAAACTCAAGCCCTGAGAGGAGCCGCACGGGGATTGACTGTCCGGGATTCACATCAGGTTTCGGCTCATTTCCCAAGGTTTTTTCCTTCGGTTCCCTTGGAAATGAGCTTGGCCGACCCTTTATTTCACCCCAACATTCATCCGGAAAACGGTTTCGTCTGTCTCTGGAGCCGCTTTTCCGCGGCAGACACGATCGTCGAGGCGGTCTGCCAGCTCCAGCGGATTCTGACTTGGCAGTTGGTGAATGAGCAAACCGATCACCTCATGCAGCCCGATGCCCTCGCCTGGCTGAAAGACCTTAACCGGCAAGTTTCACTCCCCTTGACCCGGCAACCGGTGCGCAAACCCGAAGGCTTCGCTCTCGCCAACACCTACGCCAGGCGTCCGGACGGTGTCAGGCGGCGTCTGTCCTAAGATGGCCGGTCATGGAAAGCTATTGACAAAGTTGCAATTTAATATTACTTTCGCGCCAGTTACGTGGGGCTCCCTCCGGTGAGTGGGGCTCGACTTGTGGAAGGGATCTCAGTTTTTTGGGCCCGCCCGGTCGCGGCCTCTTCCGCAGTTATCTCAGGGGCGGACTGCAGCCGCACACAGGGTCAGGAGAAAGTCAGATGCCGCTCATCAAGGTCATCCGCAAGGGAGTCACTCCCTCGGTCCGCAAGGTTCCCACATCCACCTGTACTTCGGTCATGCCGATGTCGTTGGAACGTGTGGGCAAGGAAGCGGCTTCGGAAAATGAGGAACCGACGAAGGTTGAAGACGTCCAGGATGCCTTCAAAAAATTCCAGCCCAGCTTGAACTTCAAAGGCAATGCCGGAGCGGAAGAGACTGAGTTCAAGGCGGAATTCCGGTTCCGCAGCGTCAAGGATTTCGACCCTGAGAACCTGCAAAAGCGGCAGGAGATAAAGAATGAGAACGGTGAAACCGAGTTTCTGCGCAACGACATCGCGGACCTGAAGAACCACATCGATCTCCTCTATCGTCTGAAGGATCGCTGGAAGCTTCCCACCGTGCGCCGTGCATGGAGCAACGAACAGCAAAGAAAAGATATCCTGCAGGCGCTGGGACGGCTGCGTGGAGAATTGGAGAAAGTTGCGGGTAAGGGAGGTGCGCAGTAATGGCGGACGCGACCACGAAGTCGAGCACAACTGCTGAAATCCTGGGCGAAAGTCCAGCACGCGAACTCCTGCAGGATATCTTTGCCGACCTGCATCCGGGCTTCATCGACGAGAGCCGCGACATTACCAGCATTTTCACTCCTCAATCGGCGGGCGAGTTTCTCGGACAATTGACGAACTTCGAGAAGCTGCTCAGCGATGCCGATTCCTACGATTCGACCGTCAAGAAAATGCAGACCCAGATCGACCAGGCCGAAGGGGTCCGCGATCAGTTGTTGGCGCAGATATTCGAGAAGATCCGCCCCATCGAACGAAGTTACCGGCAACTCATGCTGTTCTTCGAAAACTCCAAAGTTCCCGATGGCAAAGTGCGCAAGCCGGTGGAGATCTACATTCTCAATTCCGACCCCAAGGCCATGAAAGATGTATTCAGCATGAGCGTGGCGGCGGTGGAGAACTTCGTCCGGAAGCGTAACGACAATTTTAATTTTCGCGACGACATTTGCAATTTGGTGATTCCAGGCTTCATTCCGCAGGGAGTTCGGGAGAAATTCGAGGACATCGCCAACACTTGGGGCATGTTGCTGATCAATGACCTCGACGACGAGAAGTCGTTCAAGAATGTGGAGCGCAACTTCCTGCCAGGTGGGAAGTACGAGTTCATGAAGCGGCCCGAAGATCGAGCTGCCGCCGACGTGGTCACCATGGGATATCTCCAGCTGCGCCCAGCCTATTGGTTCGAAAAGCAAGTTGACGGAGGCGACGATCTTTACGCCCCGCCATCGCTCGTTTTCGCCGGGGCTATTGCGCGGGCCGACGACGCGCAGGGTATCGCCCAGGGTCCCGTGGGTTCGCGCTTCGGCCAGGTCGCCGGTTCTGAGAAGTGCCGGGTCGAGCCTCTCATTGGCGAAATGGAACATCTCAGTATGGAGCGCCAGTTGATACCCATCATTCGCGATGCCGACAACCATCTGTGCTTCTTCGGATGCCGCACCCAAGCCGATGATCCTTACGGCGTGCTGAAGTTCTTCACCTCGTACCGGATACTGCGCTATTTGGAGCGCTGTTGCCGGCATTATTTGTTGCAAGTCGCCGGCCAGGTCCTTACCCGCGACTTCATGGACGACCAGATCGAGAAACCGCTCCGCCGTTTGCTCGACGAACAGGTGCAGCAGGGCACCATCCTGGGTTATGACCTGTCCGTGGACAAGGATTCGAATAAGCGTATGCAGGGCATTTGCGACATTACCCTGAGCGTAATGCCGACCGGCCCTGCCGAAACTTTTGTGCTGAAGATTGACGTGCCAGAGTTCAAAGCAACGGGTTCCAAGCCCGAAGGCCAATAGGGTCCTCGCGCTGAGCTCGTGTTCGCCCGGCCGTGAGTGCGTTTCCCACGCTGACACAAGACAGGCGCATCTTCCGGTTTGTTGACGATTTTTCTGCCTGTGTTACACTCTCGCACGCCATTTATTTTGCACAGCACGCCGCCAAAACTCGGGGCGCGCTGTGGGGTTCGATTCAAAGACAGTTCGATTCCGAGACATAAGGAGGTCAAGCATGGCTGCAACTCCCTATCGTTGTACAGTCACGATCGACGGCACGAAGTTCAATGCCGTTGCCACCAGCGTACATTTCACCACTGAAAAGGATCGGGCCGGGGTCGCGCAGATGGGTAGTCTTCGGACCGCCATCCGCGTCTGGGCCGATTTTCACGACGACACCAACCTGCCGCATTCCTCATTGTCGAAATTCTTCAATCTCGCCAATGTTGTCACCCGCGACAAGATCAAACCTATAAAGATCGAATTCTGGAAGGATGATTCGCATCAGGACGCTCTTTGCAGCTACAGCTTCAACGGTTGGGTGAGCCGCTTTGAAACGTCCAATCCCCACACCCTCGCCAATCCCGACGGCAATGACGAACATCCCGCGGCGCCCACCGACCTCAACCACATGCTTGTCATGGACCTGGAGCCAGCCCTGAATCAGGCAAACTTCAAAGAAGTCACCATGAGCAATTAGCGAAACCAGGAGGATATATGGCAGCAGCTCCCTATCGCAGCACCATTACCGTCGATGGCACCAAGTTTGACGCCGTCTCCACCGTCGTCGCCTTTCAAACCGACAAAGACCGGGCGGGCATGCCTCAGATGGGCAGTTTGCACACGGACATCCGGGTGTGGGTCGATTTCCACGATGACACCAACCTTCCACACGGAGGATTGAAGAAGCTATTTGACATGGCCAATGTCGTGACCCGTGACAAGGTTAAGGACATCAAGATCGAGTTCTGGAAGGACGATTCTCATCAGGATGCTCTCTGCAGTTACAAGTTCAAAGGCTGGATCAGCAGCTTTCATACCTGCAATCCCGGCGAGGGGGCGTTCGCAGGCAAGAAAGATGACCAGATCAACCATCTGCTTGTCCTGGATTTGGAGCCAGCCTTGAATCAGCAAAATTTCAAGGATGTTTCGATGGGTAACTGAGCAAGAATCACTGAGGAGCAACCGATCTCATTCATTGCGTTCCCTCTTCGCTTTGGCGAAGGCTTTCTACGGCGCTGTGACGGCCCCGAGGCTGTGCTGGCTTTGGTGCGTGTGATGGCAAATACTCCCTACGGCTCTTGGGCTGGTTGTTCTTCCTTCGGCCTTCGGGAGTTGCTCGAACAAAGCACAACACGTCCGGAGAAAGTCCAAGTAGCGTTGGACGAGATGAATCGCGCCCTCGACGACTTGGGAATTGCAAGTTTTCGGGTCGAGAGTATTACGCGCGATTCGCTGGCGGCCGACGAAGTCGGGCAGTGGACCGTGAAGCTGATCTCCACGACAGATCCCACGAAGACGTACTCGTTCCAGTCGAGCGGACAGACGTAATTAGGTTGGGCCGCCAGATAGAACTCGCATGCGCTATGCCAATCCCAGCGCCGTCGAAATTGACCGAAAGCTCCGCGACGATTTTCGCCGGCGAGTGAAGGACTTCGGCATTTCCGCCGAAGTTACCGATCCGGTGCTGGCCGTGCTGTTCCGCACTTTCGCCCAACAACTGGAATCGCTATATGCCGAAACCGATCGCATCCGGCTGGCTCTGCTTGATGAATTGATCGCCAACCTGAGCATGGACCCGCGCATGGCACGGCCCGCCCAAACTGTGGTCCGATTCCTTCTTGACCAGGGCCAGCAGATCATCGCGGCTGGCAGTGAACTGGTGGGCGAGGCCGAGAGCGGCGAACGGCTGACCTTCATCACCGACGCTACGCTCAGCGTCTCTTCCGCACGCATTGCCTTCGCCTATGCGTATCAAGACGGCGCCCTGCGGCCAGTGTCGGGATTCGAGATGCCGGAGGCTTTACAGGCGCTTCGACCTTCCTTGGAACCCGTGCGAGTGAGTTTGGGTCCGAACCCGGCTCTGTACCTGGCCGTAGAGAACGTCCCGCCAGATCACCTCAGCCGGCACGCTTTCTTCTTCGAACTTGGGCCCGATGCTTACCGCACCCAGCAAGCCCTGCAAAACGAGACATGGTGCGTTATGGATGCGGCCGGCGAACTGCGCGCCGCGGGTATCTTGCGGCCTCAAACAGGCAACGGGGGCGTACAGGTGCTGCAGTGGTTGGTGCCCGAAGATGTCGATGTAGCGCCACCGGAAACCGACGAGGAAGTGCCGCTCCTGCCCAATGGCTTCTACGGCCCCAGAACTTTTCTTTTTCCCGCAGTCCCGGCCGCACGCCGTTTCCGCTGCAAAGTGCCGCGAGGAATGGATGCCGCCTTGGCCAGGGTGTTCGGCAAAGATTCTTCGAAGGCACTGACGGAAGATCGGGTCTGGCTGCGAATCTCGATGCCGCGGGATGTTCCTCCTTTGCACACTTCCGTCGGCAGCATTACCCTTCACGCTATTACCGCGTCCAATGTCGAGTGCTTCAATCAGACGATAGTCTTCGAGAAGCACGGTACTTCCATTCCCATCGTGCGCGAAGAAGGAGGCGCGGCCAGTCATCTGGTCGCTCCCCTCTCCATCTTCGGAGAAGACAACGCGCCTTATCTGCCCGAGACTGAACCTTCTACCCAGACAGGTCTGGGCCGGTATGCCGTGCGGAACGGCCGCATCGAACTGAAACCCGCCTTACGCCCCGATGGCAGCGTAACGAAATACGCCAATTTACGCTTGTGGATTACCAGCGGTGCTCTCGGGAATAAAGTCGGTCCCGGTCAGGTCACTGGCTTCCTGAAAAAGAACCAGATTTCTGGGCTGCGTTTGGCGAACCCCACTTCTGCCGCAGGTGGCGCGGACCAGGAAGAGGTCGCCAAAGCCCAATCCCGCTTTGCCGACGCTCTGCTCTCGCGAGACCGGATCGTTACTCATGCCGACTTGACCAACGCCGTGCGCGCCTTCGACGGCCGCATTCTCGGCGCGCAAGTGGAACCTGCAGTCCGGCGAACCGAACACGGCCTGCAGAGAGTGGAGCGCGTCCGGGTGCGCATTAACCAGGACGATTTTACCGATCCCCGCGTCGAGTTGCCGATCCTGAAGACCGCTTTGCTCAAGCACCTGTCGGGCCGCTTCCCCATCGGTACGGAAGTGGCCGTGGAAGTAACCGCGTCATGACTGAAAATTTTTCCAAGATGCCGTGCTTCGAATTCGGCTTCTTCGGTTTCCACCACACCATCGACTCGGCGCTGCAGGTGCTGGCCGGCATGGGGGTCTCGCCTGCGCGGATCAGCGTCCGCATGGCGGGGCGCGGTTACCCATCGCGCTGGATTGTAGCTCAGGATCCGGCTCCGGGGAGCGAACTCCACTCCGGAGTTTCGGTCAAGCTTTCGGTCGCGGGACTTGGCTACTTTCACGCTTTGCCTGTGGGCATGTGGGACCGGGAGACCGAAAGCGGTCCCGGAACCCAGGGCATTCTGGAAGTCCTGGACGACCCGCTACAGAAGGCCGGACACTGGGTTCGAGAAGGGGCGCGTCTCTTTGACCTTCAGCCGGAGAATTTCGAAAACTGCTCGCGCTGGATCGCCTTGTTCGGCCTCAATCCCGACGACTGGCCCCAGGAAACCTGGTATAACCTGTCTCTTCTTCTGCCCAGTATGCAGCGGATCGCCGCCACCGAATACGGCATCCGCCTGGTGTTTCAACTCTTGCTGCAGTTGCCGGTGAATGAGATTCGTTACTTCCCGGCACATCGCAGCCTGCCCGAGAATGAACTCAGCCTCTTAGGCGAAACCTCTTGCCGGATGGGGGTGGACTATATTCTTGGAGACGCAGTCGAGGATCTTGCAGGCATGTGGCTGGTGATTGGGCCGATTTCGCTTGAGGCCTATTACCAATACCAACAGCGGGAAAGGAAGCGGCTGGTCACTTCGGTTCTGAATCTGTGCATGAGTTGCCAGCGGAAGTGCCGGGTCACCTGGTTGGTCGAGGATCAGGCCAGAGCGCCGCGGCTGGGTTTCGAAGCGGAGAACGCGCGGTTGGGAATCAATTCGCATCTGGGACGGCCCGAGTTGGCGCCGGTCTAAGGAGTCTATGAAATCGGATGACATCAAGCTCGGCTCCGTAAATTGGGAACATGGGATGCTGCTGACGCCCGACCACTTCCTGCGCCAGGAGCGTTACTTGGACTCGTCATTGCTCTGGATGCTGCGCTACGCCACTGACGCTTATGGCTTGGTGGGCGGGGGGCCGCGTCTGGCCGAGGAGGAGCGCGGAGCGGTTCGTCATGACCCTATCGTTGTTCTGGATGAAGATGCCGATTCCCTAAGTCTTTCGGTCACCCAGTGTCGCGGCCTCACACCCTCTGGCGGCATCGTGGAAATCGACCCGCAACATCCGCTGCATGTCCGGATTCCGAAGGGCGAACTGGAAGGCGTGGCCGAAAGCCCGATCTATATCGTCTGCGCTCCCCACGACAAACAAGTTGTCGATGGCGAGGAGGACCCGTTCAATCCTCAAGTGAAGACCGAGCGACGTCCTGCCTACCGGCTGACGTTGAACGTCACAGCTGACAGCGCCCCCTACAGCATGGTTGTAGCGCGCGTGCGCCGCCAGCGCTACGGGGCAGGCTACGAGAAGGACGCTGAATTCATCCCCGCCTGTACTTCTCTGTGCAGTTACAGCGAACTGATCGCTGCCTGGCGCAAGATCGTCGATTACGTAAATTTGCTGGCGGAACGTTACACGGCGCTGCACCAGGCCATGCGCGAATTTCTGGTGCTGTTTACTGAGCGCGGCATCGAAACCGAAGTCGACGTGGAGACCATGCGCTTTGTAGACCGCATGGTCGCGGCGCTGCAAGATTGCCGCTACGCAATCCTCGATCCGGTGCAGCCCCCGCAAAAATTCTTCGTGGCCCTGCGCCGCTTCTTTCACACTGCTGCTGTTTATCTCGAGCTAACCCCGGCCGTGCAGCAATACTTCGACGCGCTCAAGGAGACCGGCGAGACCGAGTTCATCGCTCCCCTCGAACAACAGAAACAAATGATGAACGTGCTGCCCCGTTGGGACGTGCAGACCGATCTTGGCATCGAGGTTCGCTCTTCCCTGCAGGCGCTGAATGCGCTCCACCGGTTGGAGCGCGCGCTGGAAGGCAAGTACATTGACTTCCGTATAAGTCCGTCGCTCGAAGCCATGAATTTCATCTTCGACCGCGGCGGCAAGGTTTTGTACCGCCTTGCGGCGAAACCTGCGCGGGTCCAGGGCGTCGGGGACGAGCTTACCATCTATTTCTCCCAGCTCCGTCTGGAAGGGCGCGACAAGTATCGCCTGATCCTCGTGGGCGAACCCAATGCGACATTCGCGAAGGGGACCAAGATCGCCGTCGAGATTCGCATCAACGAAGGCAGCGGCTTCCGGCGCCAGCCCGTGATTCTCTCCTGCGAAGTAAAGAACTCGAACCAATGCAATTTTGAGTTCGATTTCGATGCTCCCGACGTTCCAACCATCACTGATCTGAAGGTGAGCCTGCAAGCCCACCTGCCCATCCGCACGGCGTTGCTCTTCATCCGCCACCGGTTTTATGCGGGACGCGCCCAGGAGACGCCACGCGCGGTCGAACCCGTGCCCCCGCCGCCGGAGCAGCCGGTGGGCAGAACACCCGCCGCGCGGGACGTTCCGCCGCCGCGCGCGCAGCAGCAGCCCGAGCCTCCGCCGGCGCGTGCGTCGCGCCTCGATCCCAGGGTAGATCCGCGGGCGCAGCCGGCAGACTCTCGTGAGCCGGAACGTGCCCCGTGGGAGGCGCCACCCGCGCCGCCCCCAAGGCGTCGGCGTTTGGAGTGAACTCGTCTTCGTTCTTTGGGATTCGGAGGGATCAGCATGGCGATTGACCTCGACAAAATTTCTGGTGCCTTGGAAGAGGCGTTGGAGCAGGCCCGAGTTTTGGCCGAACAGCGCCAGCACTCTCTCATCACTCCTGCTCACATGCTTTACGTGATGCTCGATAAAGAGAGTCCTCTCGCCGCGATGCTGGAGAAATCTGGTGTCGCCTGCGGACCGCTGCTGGATGCGCTCTCCACGCGGCTCAACAAGGGTGAGGGATCCAGCAAGCTCGAGCCTGGCAAGCGCCCGAGTGCCTCTCGATCTCTGCGGGAACTCATCGAGAAATCCTTCGACAAGATGACCGCCCGAGGCGCGGAGCGCGCCGAGCCCGTCAACTTCTTGATGGCCGCAGCAGAGTCCGGCGAAACGGCGTTGAAAGACGAGCTTCGCCAGGCCGGTGTCACCACGGCTGCAGTCGACAAAGCTGCCGCCAGCCGCGCCGCCGCCGGAGAAGCTCTGGGTGGATCGAGCCCTCAATCGGGAAGTGCTCAGCGCTCCGGCAAATTGCTGGAGCGTTTCAGCCGTGACCTGACTGCTGCCGCTGTGGCCGGCGAGCTTATGCCCGTGGTCGGCCGCGATGAAGAAATTCGCCGCGTCATCCAAACACTGCTTCGCAAAAGCAAGAACAATCCCGTGCTGGTCGGAGATCCCGGTACCGGCAAAACCGCTGTCGCAGAAGGTCTCGCGTTGCGCATCGCCGCCGGCGATGTGCCCGAGTCTTTGAAAAAGTGCAAGCTTTTTGCTCTCGATCTCACTTCCATGGTCGCTGGCGCGAAATATCGCGGCGAATTCGAAGAGCGCATTAAAGGCGTGGTGGATGAAGTGCGCGCCCGCAAAGGTGAGATCATCCTGTTTCTCGACGAACTCCACACCCTCGTCGGCGCCGGCGGCACCGAAGGCGGCATGGATGCGGCCAACATTCTGAAGCCCGCTTTGGCCCGCGGCGAGCTTCGTTGCATCGGCGCAACCACTTTCGACGAGTACCGCGAAAAGATCGAGAAAGATGGCGCTCTCGCCCGCCGCTTCGATGTGGTCACGGTCAAAGAACCATCAGACGAAGCCATGATGACCATCCTGCGCGGCATTCGCACCCGCTACGAGGCGTTTCATGGAGTCGGCCTGTCCGACGAGGCGCTCCAGGCCTGCGTGAAGCTCTCCCGCCGCTACATCCGTGACCGCTTCCTGCCCGACAAAGCCATCGACGTGGTCGACGAAGCCACCGCGCGCATTCGCATGCAAAAGGAATCGAAGCCTACGCACATCGACCAGCAGCAGCGCTCGCTTCTACGCAAACAAGCGGAGTTAGAAGCGCTGCAGGGGACGGCGCCGTCTGCGGCGCAGAAGAAAGCCATCACCGCCCTGAAGGCGGAAGTCGAAGAATTCAAGGGCAAGGTCGAAGCCCTAGTCGGCGAATGGCAAAAGCAGAGAGACCTCGGGGACAACCTGCAAAAGACCAAGCAGGCAATCGAGGAGCAAACCGCGGCTCTCACTCAGGCTGAGTCCAAGGGCGACATAGCCAAAGCCGCCGAACTTCGCTACGGTTCCTTGAAGTATCTCGAGCAGCAGCGCGCCGATCTTGAGCGTGAGCTTCAGCAAGTTTCCGGGGGCAAACCCCTCGTGCCCGATCAAGTCCTGCCCGAGCATATCGCCGAGGTCATTGGCGACCGCGTAGGCATCCCCATCAGCCGAATGTTGGAAAGCGAACGCGATCGCCTGCTGAAGATGGAAGAACGCATCGGTGCCCGCGTCTTCGGACAGGATGATGCCGTTCGCGCTGTCTCCGAAGCTGCCCGCCGCATGCGAGCCGATCTTCAGCCCGGACGCAAGCCCAACTCCTTTCTCTTCGCCGGTCCCACCGGAGTCGGCAAGACCGAACTCGCGAAAGCCCTGGCCGAATCTCTCTTCGACGATGAGGCAGCTCTCATCCGCATCGATATGGGCGAATATAAAGACAAGTCGTCCGTCTCGGGCTTGATTGGCTCTCGCCCCGGACTGGTCGGCTCCGATGAGGGTGGGTTTCTCACCGAACAAGTCCGGCGGTCTCCTTACTCGATCGTCTTATTCGACGAAGTGGAGAAAGGCCACCCCGAGATCCTCGATCTTCTGCTCGGCGTGCTCGATGAAGGCCGTCTCTCCGACGCCAAAGGACGTTACTGCGATTTCTCCAACACCATCATTCTCTTCACCTCGAACCTCGGCGTCCGCGAAGCGAACGATGCGACCGACGATCCCGAGAAGCGCAAGGAAATCATTCACGAGGTCGTCAAGGCCACTTTGCGGCCGGAACTCTACAACCGCATCTCGCAGGTGATCACTTTCAACTCGCTTACCGACAAGGAACTGCAGCGCATCGTCAACCTCCAGATCGACGCCTTGCGCAAGAAGCTCGCGGAGGAACGCGAGATTGGCCTCGAGGTCACTCCGGAAACCCTGGCTTACCTCGCCCAGCAATCTTATGATCCCGCATATGGCGCGCGGCCCGTAGCGCGGACCATGCAGCAGCTAGTACTATCACCCCTGGCGACAGCGATTCTTTCCGGAGACGTGTCGCCGAAGCAGGTGTTGCAGATCCAGTACTCCGAGCCTGACGGCTTGAGCTTTTCTGTGCAGGAAGGCGTAGCCGCAGCCGACTAGTCCATGAAGCGACTGCTTTCCCTTCTGTTGGTGGCCACAACGCTGGCCGCCGCCGACAACTCGGTCTCCAAGCCCGAGGCTGACGACGGCTGGATTCTGTTGTTTGATGGGGATTCCCTTTTCGGCTGGACTGTGCAAGGTGGCGCACCCTGGCACGTGGTAGATGGCTCGCTGATACCCCCCGCTGAGCGCGGTTATCTGCGCACCAACAGCGCCTTTGCCGATTTCATTCTGAAGTTCGATTTTCGCGGTACCAACAACTCGGACTGCAGCGTCTCCGCCCGCGCCGCCATTGATGGCGACCCCACCGACACCGGCTACCAGATTAAGCTCGGAGACACAAAACCTGCGTGGCCTACCGGGAGCATTGTCAACTTCTTCAAGGCCGAGGCCGTTCATCCCGCGAGCGGTCAGTGGCACAACTTCGAAGCCACATTCTCCGGCGATCACCTCTCCGTGAAACTCGATGGCCGCAACGTTGCCGATGGAAAGAACTCGCGCGCCAAAGCCGGCGTTATCGTCTTCGGATGCACCAAAGCGGCGGCCGCACAGTTTCGCAACCTGAAGCTCAAACCCCTGATTTCGAAAGCTCTCTTCAACGGAACTGACCTCTCGGGCTGGAAAGCCGTCGGCCCACCGCCTCCGAAAAAAGAAGGCAAGATCAAGAAGCTGATGGGCGGCGGTGGCAAGGTAAAAGAGGCGCAATGGTCGGTCGCCGCCGGCGCAGTCCACGGCCAAGGCGGTGTCGGCCAGCTCGAGACCACTGCGCTCTACGATGACTTCGTGTTGCAAATCGCCCTGCGCGTCAACGCCCACAAGGGCGATCATGCCCACACCGCCGTGTTCTTTCGCGGCGACGCCGGCCAGCTCTCGACCGGCTACGAAGTTCCCGTCCTGAATGAGTACCGCAGCGGCAACCGCAGCCAGGCGCTCCCCGGAAGCACGGGCGCACTCAAAGGACTCCAGACCCCCCGCAAGGTTCTCGGCGACGACAACCAGTACCTCGCCGAGACCATCGCGGTGTACGGCCGTCACATCCAAATATGGATCGATGGCTATCCCGTCAACGACTATCTCGACACGCGCGCCGAAGGAACTTCGACCCAGCGCGAAGCTCGCACCACCGCCGGCACCATCTCTCTGCAATCGCCCGACGAGAAAGCCAATCTCGACTTCCGCAATATTCGTCTCGCGCAAATGCCGAAAATGCTGGGCAAGGGCCCGGCGGAAGCCACCGCTGTCCAGCCGCCTCCAATCGCAGTCCCCGTTGCCCCGCCCGCTCAGCCAGGAGCACCTGCCATGCCAGCCGCGCCCGCGGTCGATCCCAATCAGGCGCGAATACAGGCCAAAGTCCATGCCCTCATGGACCAGGCGCTGGCAACCAGCGATCCCCAGCAACAAGCCAATCTCTACAAGCAAATTCTCGAACAGGACCCCAACAATCAAGTCGCCTTCATGGGACTGAAAGACGCGCAGCAGAAGGTGGATGAAGCCAACGCCAAGCGCGCCCAGCAGGAAGCTCAACAGCAACAACAGTCCCAGACCGAAACCGAGAAACAATCGGCGGGCGAAACCGCCAAGCAAAAAGCCGAGACTGCATTTCTCGCCGGCGACCTCGACACCGCCCATACCCAGATCGGCATTGCCCAGAAGTCGCTCTCCGGCGACTCCGGCGTGCATGAACTAGCCGGCAGAATCGAGTCCGCCCTCCAGGCCCGCACCCGCATGCGTATGCTTTGGGGCGGGATCGGCGTCGTCGCGCTGTTCGGGCTGATCACGGCGTGGTGGAAAACCCGCGGCAAGAAAGAAGCCTACCTCGAAGTAATCGATGGTCTCGACAAGGGCAAGAAGTACAACCTCGACAAAGAAGTAATCCACATCGGGGCGGTCGCCGAAGACGGCGGCAATAAAAACGAAATCGTGGTCCGCGACCTGGAGCGCCGCATCTCCCGCTTCCACTGTGAAATCCACCAACGCCACGGCAAGTTCTTCCTGCTGGACTGCGACAGCGCCAACGGCACCAAAGTAGACGGCAAATACGCCGAACCGGGGAAACCAGTTGGGGTCAAAAGCGGCGCCAGGATAGAACTAGGTGGGACTTGCGCGCTGCGGCTGGGGTTGGAGAAGAAAAAAGCGTCCAGCTAGTTATGCGATGGTGCCCGGACTGTAAGTTCTGCCACTTCAATCGGGAGCGCACCGGCAGCTTACGGATGCTTCTTAACGTCAGGTCGCGACAGGGGATCCCAGGTCCAGCCGCCATGGCTATCCTGAGTTGCTCCAACAGCGGAGAAAATTGGGCCGAGCGGATCCAAAGATGCGATGATCACGCCTCGATCTTCGGGATTCTCGCGCAGGTAAAAAGTTAAACCGCAGGCCCAGTCGATCATTGTTTCGACGTTAGCCGCTTGAAAAGAAGCCAAATTGAGCAGCGGCAGATACCATGAGAAGTGCTTCAGCGACATATCCTGGATGAGAGGCTGGAAACGCGCTTTTCCTTGTTTAAGGACATCGGCGGAGGGACTTGCACCCCGAATCAGCAGCAGTGGACCAATGCCACCCAATTCATTCACGGCGCGCACGACCTGAACGTCTCCCGTCGTGATTTGGAAGAGTTGATGCATCATCGGCCTCGGTGCTTCGCCAATGTCCAGGTTAAGGAAATCGTCCCGGGTCCACAGAGTGGGCGGCGGTTTATGGGGCTCGTACCCGAGCCCCCAGCTTGGCATCCAGTCTTTGCCGCGTTCCGCTAGCAAGACACCTGCGCCGCCAAGGTTCAGCTGGTTGTATTGCATGAAAGCGGACAGGTGCGGGTAGCGGCCCTCGAATTGGCTGTCCAACGCGAGATAGAACCGCCGCAGAGCCTGACGGGCTTCTGAGTTGGCTGGGAATTCCGCGATCGGGATGCGGAAGATGGACCAGCCGGATTCAGTGGGGCAGGGCTCCAGCGCAAGAAAGGAAGCCTGGCTGTCCGTCATTGGTTCGGGTACTCCAGTTTCTCCTGGCGCAGGGCTTCGAGAACCTTCCGCAACACGGCGTCGATCTCCAGCGTGCCCCACAGAAGAATGCCGCGATCAGAGCGGCTCTCCATCAAATAGCATGGGGCAAGGCGCAGCCACTCTTCGCGCTGCTCACCGCTCGCGCCAAAGATGTCTTCGGTTTTGAACAGAGACAACGCGAAAGGAAACCCTTGATACTGCGGATCGGCCTTGAGTTCAGGCGCGAACGCTTTCAGGCTGTTGGGCAGGAACGAATCCGCGAGCGAGTACGTTACTGCGATGGTGCCCGCGATATCCATCCCTGCAAAGGCTGGGTTCTTAAGCGCTTTCTCAGGCATGGGGAAAGGCGGCGGGGCGGTCTTGGGGTCTGGAGGAAGCCAGACATTGACCATTCCGCCGAGCCCGAAAAACAGCTCCCGCTGTTTTTCGGCATTTTTCCTGACGAACCACCAGCCGACGTCGCTGCCCATAGACATCAGCTTTTCCGTCTTGCCCTCTGCCACTATCCTCTGGATCTCACGAGCAGGGGGCGCTTTACGAAGGGGTTCGCCATGGACGCGCATGACGCCAGGTAAAGGATTAAGCTCCTGAAGATTGAGCAGCAGCGGGTCCATCATATCGGGGTAGATAGCATCGCGTTGAACGAACACCTCTACACGGCATTGGAGCGCTTCTTTCATCCCTTTGTCGAATGCGAGTAGGAACTGCTGCAACCACTGCTTTTCCCCTGTGCGGCAAGGGAAGGCAGAAACGGGAATCCAATACAGTGCACTGCCCACCAGTGCTTCCGCCCTGCGCCAGGGGAGATAGTAATCGTGCTTACCCGACATTGATCACGCTATTCTGCTTGCAGTGCGAGGCAAGCCTAGTCAAACGGCGGCGTACCAAGTGCCAGAGGCGGAGTGACCTCGGGGCCAACCCCAGCTTCCATCGCTCGGAGTTTCGAAGTCATTCCGGTCATGTTGTTGCGCAGCCCATCGAGGAGATTTCCTACGGCACCGACTTTGTTGGTCGTGAGGCATGCAAAACCCTGGACCGTATCCACCTTGGTTTCGAACTGCGCCACACTCATTTGGTGGACGTGAATTTGCTCGTTCAAGATGCGAACCGATGTATCGATCCCGACGTTGTTGTTTCGAATCGCATACATGCCACCCTTGAATACCTTGCACTCATAAAGGTCGCCGCTGTTCATCTGTGAGCTGGTCGGGCACAGCCAGGTGACAGGGGCCACATCCGTGCGATTATACGGCCCCACACACGACGTCGATTGACCGGCAACGAAGCTCTCGCTCAGCATGCCGACGATGCTGCTCGTGACATCCCCCACCGTCGAGAGAGTCTGGTTCCCGACGACACTTTGCGAGACGTTGCCCTGAATCATAATAAGAACGTTGCCGCTCACATTTTCAGTGTGGTTTCCATCAATCTGTTCCCAGCGGTCGCCGTGCACCAGCTTGCACTCCGCACCGACAGTGCCCGATAGCGCGACCGGGGTTGTGATCGCAGCCAGTGTCAGTGATCCAGGGTCAGGAAGCGTGTCATCGGTTCCGGGGTCTGCTACAGCGCGTCCAATTTTGGTTTTACCATCGAATACGACCGCCATTTGTCCTCTCCTTCGCCTGTTTGACTTGTCTGGGCGCTTTGCAGCTTAACCTAGCAGCTCCTTGCCAACGCGCTCTACCCTGCTTCGTCGGACACGAACTTCCCGTGGATATGAACTCTGCCGTTCGGCGCGCTCAGAAAGATATCGCCGTTCTCCGAGTGCAGCGTGATCATCGAGCGGCCCGTCTCGTCCGTTTTTTCAATCATGGAAACCTTAAGTTCCTTGGGCGTGGCCAGCACGATAGATTCCTTCTCCTTCTTGTCCACAATCTGAATCCGGTGCCCGCTCTTGGTCACGATGCGCTTCACGTCGTTGGGGCCGACATCCTGGCCCCAAAAGTCTTCTCTCGGGGGTTTGTCTACGCCATTCCAAATGCAGCCGAGGATCACCGGTTTCTCGACGTCGCCGTCTCCAAACCCAATCACCACTTCGTCGCCAATTTCCGGCAGGAACATGAACCCGCGGTCGGCGCCGGCATGGGGCGTCATCATCCGTGCCCAGTTCACGACGTTTTCCTCCTGCCAGAGGTACCGAACCTTGATTCGTCCCACTCCTTGCGGATCGTTGTTGTCCTCCACCCGGCCATTCACCAGGCCAAGCCAAGTGTGGGCCTTCGGCGGTTTGGGATTCGTGTACTTCTTCCAGGGAGTGCAGGAGAATTCATTCAGATATCCGGTCGGCGTCCAGCGATGAGTTACCTTGGTGAGACCATAAGTCCCGGTCGAATCCGGCAACCCGTCGATCTCGACCGTATCTCCAGGTTTCAATTTTGGATTCATGCTCTCGCCATGGGCCGTGACGCTTCCGCCTTTCGACCGGCGACTTTCCTTCTTAAGCAATTTCTCGTAATCGTCCAGCGGCCCGACACGACTCCGCTGGAACACATAACCGTTGGGCATGATTCCCGAGCCGTCTTTCGCGCAGCCCAGCATGATCATCAGCGCTTCGGCGCCGTCAAAATACTGGGGATCGTCAGCCACGTCCTTATAGGTTTCGCTCTTCATCTCCGGGTAAAAATAGTGCGCCCCGTCGAAATCGGGAGTGGGAAGAGTGCCCTTGGTCTTGAAGAGGATCAGGCCGTACTCTTTGCGCCATTCCAGTTTGCTGCCCGATTGGAAGGCATCATAGATTTCAATTCCGTCGCCATGAGGCCGCATCCAGGCTTCATTGTCATCCGCAATCCGGTTCAGGAAATGCCAGTCGGTTTCGCCCCACTGCGTGTAGTCCCATTTCTTGGCCCCGCTTACCTGGAACTTCGAATCTTTGGAGGAAACGAGAATCGCTTTTTCCGAAAGTTCCTTGGCAATATCTGCGACATCTTTCTGTTCGTAATACTTGCAACGCGGAGTCAAATCCATGAAGTAGCTGGTCGTGACGGCAGTCAACTGCGCCTGATAACTGCCCGAGATCTCATAGGTAAGCTCTACATCAATGATGATGCCTTGAAAGACCACAACTTCACTGCCGTCCTGGTCATAGCCGGAAATCTTAAGTGAGTTGCCCAACCCCTCCTCGGGGTAGATGCGATCACCGGGATTCTGATCGCTGCGGCGACACACGACCTGGCACCAGGAATGCTGGTTAAGTTCCTGGGTCACCTTCACCGAGACAAGTATTGCGTCGGCGAGCTGCTTTTCAAACGTCTTCCCCCTGATTTTCAGATTCGGGATGCTTGTCGCCGAGCTCATTGCAGGACTTTCCTTTCTGGAAACGGACGGTGTGCGCCCTCGTTACCATCGAATCCAACCCAAGGACCAGGCATGCGAGAAATTTCCACGCGCGGCGGGCGTCGCGAGTGTTCCCCTTCTGCCCTCAGATCAGCAAACTTGCAGGTTGAGGTTCGTCACCCCTGAGACCCGAAAGACTTACCGTAAATGCTGGCCCAAGTCAAGAGCAAAAAAGAAAGAATGGACGCGCGGTTCTCACCCGCTCTCACCGCCAGCCTGAACTTTGTCTCCCTGGGAAAGTTCAAACGAAGGCCCGCACGTTGTGGATGAGCGCGCCAAACCGTGCCTAAGACGCAGCAACCGGAAAGCGAGCCGCAAGAGGAGAACGTGGAACTGATGGATTTAAGTTGGCTGCCCCCCAGGGATTCGAACCCCGATATGCTGATCCAGAGTCAGCTGTCCTGCCGTTGAACGAGGGGGCAGTGCCTTCATTATCCAACGAGCGCGAAAGGCGGTCAAATTTTGGGCGACGCCTCCATTCGCACTCCGGCTTCGCGTTCGCGTTAAACTGTCGTTATGAGCGTTATACCAACTGGAGTTGCTATGCCGATAGTCTATGAGAATGCTGTCGAGAACTACGCCGAAATTGCGCGTCGCGCCCTGGAACCTGAGCAGTGCGCCCTGGTTGTAGTCGATATTCAGGAAAAACTGCTGCCGCCGATTTTTCAGAAAGAACAGCTTGTGCGCAATTCGCAACTGCTGATCCGCGCCGCAGCTGTGCTGAATATTCCCGCGGTCATGACCACGCAATATTCAAAGGGACTCGGCCCCACCGTGCCCGAAATCGCTTCCCTGCTGCCCGACATCGAGGCCATCGACAAAGATCGCTTCTCCTGTTTCGGCAGCGACGCCTTTTGCACGCTGCTCAAGCGCGTGCCCGGCAAGATGAACACCCTGCTGCTGTGCGGGATGGAAAGCCACATCTGCGTGGCCCAGACGGCGCTGGCGGCGCTGCGCGAAGGCTATATCGTGCACGTCGCTTCCGACGCAGTAAGCTCGCGCACGGAATGGAATTGGAAGATCGGCCTGGAAAGAATGCGTGCCGCCGGCGCGGTGATTTCTTCCACCGAGATGATGATCTACGAATTGATGCGATCGTCTTCCTCGCCGGCGTTCAAGCAGATGCTGCCGCATCTGAAGGGCTAGGCTACAGGTCTCGAGAAGGGATTCGTAGACATAGTCTAGGCTAAGCCGGGGAGGCGAATTCAATTCGGTATGGCATGCGCGATTTCCGTTGGGCAAGCTTCCAGGAATAGTGCCTTGCTGCGCTTTAGAGGGCGCTGGCTTCGCGATGGAGCCGGGGGCTGACCCCATTTACCTCGAACATTTCGTGGGTCACTGGGGCCTTGCTAAATCGATTTAACTGCCGGATGCAAGTTAATGATTACAAGGTACTTACGCTGACACATTTCAACAGCCTGTTGTCCCCGCAACAGCCTGAGGAACCAGTTCCTTACGGCTCGTTGCACCAGAAATGGTTCACTGTGCACCCTAGTAGTAGCCAGACGGCGCTGGCGGCGCTGTTAGGACGTTTCGCGCCTTCGGGCCTTCAAGACGCATACCCGCACCGAGCGCCGGATTTCTCATTGACGGAGCCAGAATTTCCACCGCCGGCGAAAGCCAGCTGGCAGCCTGCGGCGAGCGAGAATTAGTGGCGTATCGCAACCCAAGCATTCTTGTCAAGCTTAAAGCGCGGATACAATATTCCGCTCCCATATGTGTCGTTCGCATTAGCGACGTCGGAAGAGTGGTATACGGACCGACCCTTATTTTTTATTCTGGCGTAAATTATCACATTGAAGCAGTCCGCGCTCCCGTATCCATAGCTCACGCGATTTAGTACGGGCACCAGTATCTGTCCAGAGATTGCGACCCGTAAAGCTGCGTAGAGAACATAAGCGCCCCATGAGATGAGGGTGGAAATTCCCCAAGCTTCGAGGAAGGGTAATGCGCCTGGCGTTCTGCCAATATCGGTATACAGATAAACGATCGGAGCTGCACAAAACGATATCATCGAAATCGTGACAAATTTGGCAGTTGCCTGACTAAGAATGATCGCTAATAACAACCTGAACGGATTATGCATGTCTTTGCCAAATCCTAACTGGGCGCGCTTAACTGGCAAGACCGTAACCTGTCTAATCAATATTGGTACAGATCCATTACAAGCCGGGCAAATAAAATGTGTGTCCCAAAAATGGATCCCCGGAGAGGATGGTTCGGGGACGATCGTCGCCGTTGCGTTTCTGTACCTGGTGGTGATCGTCGTTTGAGTAAATATCGGATGATCCCTTCTTCGGCGATCCAATATCTCGTACACAGGGACGGTGACTGGCATATTATTCGTTACTACATTCGTATCACCGGGTTTCACTAAAGGCTTGACGGACGCCATAAGTTCGCGTTCCCTGACACATCTAGAGCCAAGGCTCCAAGAACAACATGGTACTTTGAAACACCGAGCCCCGAAACCCTGGAAGCTGCTCTCACGACTTGGCCGGTTCTTCTTGTTTTTTCTTCACCCGCACCACGGTAATCTTCGCAATGCCCTCTTCGAACGCAGGCGGCTTCAGTTTGGCCGCCATGCGACGCATCACATCTTCTGGAACGACGCGGTCTCGGCGCTGGTGGCGCTCAAGGCAGACCTCGAGCGGCACGTCGAAGAAAACGGCGTGCACTTCGTAGCCGTAATCCTTGGCCAGTTTGATCCAGTGTTGGCGTTCCTGCGGCGTGAGGTTGGTGGCGTCCACATAATTCATGGGACGCTTGGCGATGAGCCGCGCTTTGAGCATGGAACGGAGATTCGAGAAGACGAGATCCTGGAAGCGCTGCTCGCGGACATCGTCGAAGAGCAGCGACCGCACCATGTCGCTCGACAGCGGGACCACGTTGTGACGCTTGAACCACGAACTCTTGCCCGAGCCCGGCAGTCCGATCGCGAGTACCACCACGCCCTTCGGTGCACGTTGCGCAGGCGTGGGCGCTGCTGGAATCTTCGGCGTTGGAGCTACAACTGGAGGACTTGGCGCCGCTTCTAACCCACTCGCATCAGGAAGTTCCTCTTCGCCCTCTTCAACGGGTATTGCAGGTATCGATCCCTTCACTGCGGCAGGTGCAAAGGCCTGAGCGACGGCCTGCTCGCGCCCCCGTCCACCGCGCCCGCGCCCGCCGCGACGACGCCGGCCGCGGCCGGTGTTGGACGTGTGTACAGTGGCCGCCTGGCGAGCGGGTGTTTCCCCCGACGGTTGATCTTCGGAAGACTGATGTTCCGGCGGCTCTTCTGGCAGTTCGGAAGGCGTCTCGCGAACCGCCCGTGGCTCTTGCACACGCGGAGCCGGGGCTTCGGCTTCAATCTGGCCTGTGTCTGACTCTGAACTGGGCGGCTGTTCCGCCTCAAAATACGCCGGCTGCAAGGGTGGAGGAGCAGGCTGGTCGGAGGGTTCTGCGGGCTTCTTTTTGCGGCGCTGCAGGCGCTCGCGCATCCATTTACGCATGTACGGCTTTTAACACAAAGCGAGGGCCGGATCAATCCGCCAGGCTCTCTGACGTACCACACGCGATAGCCGTAAATACTCTCGCGTAATCAAAGACCGAGGGTCGACTACAGCGGCTACAATGTGAGCACATGTCTCAACCAATCCCTCCAGCCATTCGCGGCCAGAAATACATCTCGCTCACCACGTTCCGCAAGACCGGGAAGAAGGTGGCGACGCCGGTATGGTTTGGCGAAGACGGCGACAAGCTCTATGTGATGACGCGCAGCGATATGGGCAAGACGAAGCGCATTCGCAATAACCCGAAGGTGACGGTTGCACCCTGCACAGTCCGTGGCAGAGTGACCGGGGCCGAATTTCCGGGGTTGGCGCGCATTCTGCCTCCTGAAGAACAGGCCCACGCGCGGCAGACCCTTCACCGGAAGTATTGGATGGCGCGGCTGCCGCTTGTCTGGTGGAGGACGGACACATACATCGAGCTGACCTTTCCTTAGCACAGGGTTAAGGACAGGACAAAGAGAGTCCCGCGATGGGAAGGGCGAGCCTTCCGTAATCGACCTGGCATCATTTACGCCGCTTCCCTGTCCTGCTAACATCATCTGTCTGTATATCGGCTCAGGACGTTTTCTGATGTCGCATTCATAAGGACGGAGAAATTATGGCAATCAAAGTTGGCATCAACGGTTTTGGACGCATCGGCCGCAACGTGCTGCGGACCTCGCTTAACGATCCCAACCTGGAATTCGTGGCGGTCAACGACCTCACCGATCCCAAGACACTGGCGCACCTTCTGAAATACGATTCCATTCTCGGCAACCTGCCAAACAAGATCAGCGCGACCGCCGACGGCATTCAAATCGATAACAAGACCATTAAGGTATTCAAGGAAAGAGATCCGGGGGCGCTGCCGTGGGATTCGGTAGGCGCACAGGTGGTGATTGAATCGACCGGGCACTTTACCGACGCGAATGACGCCAAGAAGCACATGCGCGGCTCGGTGAAGAAGGTGATCATTTCCGCTCCCGCGAAGAATGAAGACATCACGCTCGTGCTCGGCGTGAACCAGGACAAGTATGATGGCGCCAAGCATCACATCATTTCCAACGCGTCCTGCACCACGAACTGTCTGGCGCCGATCGCCAAGGTGATCAATGACGCTTTCAAGATCGTCAGCGGTACCATGACCACGATTCATTCTTATACCAACGATCAGGTGATCCTCGACTTTCCGCACAAAGACCTGCGCCGGGCGCGGGCCGCAGCGATCAACATGATTCCTACATCCACCGGCGCGGCGAAAGCTCTCAAGCTGGTGATCCCTGATCTCGCGGGAAAACTGGACGGGTTCGCCATGCGCGTGCCTACGCCGAATGTCTCCGTCGTCGACCTGGTAGCGTGGGTGGAAAAGAAGACTACAAAAGAAGAAGTAAACGCTGCCCTGAAAAAAGCATCAGAAAGCGGGCCGCTCAAGGGCTATCTGGGCTTCGAAGAGAATGAGTTGGTGTCGTCAGATTTCAAGGGCGATGCGCGCTCTTCCATCGTCGACGCTCCGATGACGCTGGTCGTGGGCGGCAATTGCGTCAAGGTGATTTCCTGGTATGACAATGAGTGGGGATACTCCTGCCGAGTGCGGGATCTGATTCACTATATCGCCGGTAAGGGTTTGTAGTTTCAGTAGCGCCGGCGTCTCGCCGGCTTTCGGCAGCGCGGGCCGGACGCCCGCGCGACAGCCGCCGGGGACGGCGGCGCTACTGTGAATCGCCTCTACTACTTTAAGGACGAACCAGCCAATGTCCAAGTTATCGATCCGTGATTTGCCTCTCAACGGCAACCGTATCTTCATGCGCGTCGACTTCAACGTTCCACTGGAAGACGGCCGCGTGATCGACGACACGCGCATCCGCGAAACCCTGCCGTCCATCGAATACGCCCTGCGGCACGGAGCGCGACTAATTCTGGCCTCACACCTGGGGAGACCAAAAGGCAAACCGAACCCCAAGATGAGTCTGAAGCCCGTGGCCGAGCGGCTGCGCATGGTGCTCGACAAAGAGTTGGCGCGCGGCGAGAACGTGGGCTTCTGCCCCGACTGCGTGGGTCCCGAGGCCGAAGAAGTTGCCACGCAACTGGAAAAAGGCCAGACCCTGCTTCTGGAGAATCTGCGCTTTCACCCTGAGGAAGAAGCGAACGACGAGAAGTTCGCCAAGCAACTGGGAACCCTGGCGGAGTACTACGTGAACGATGCGTTCGGCACGGCGCATCGGGCGCACGCCTCCACGGTTGGCATTACCAAGTTTGTCGCGAAATCGGCAGCCGGCCTGCTCATGGAAAAAGAGTTGAAGTATCTGGGCAAGGCGCTGGAGCATCCTGAACCGCCATTTGTCGCGATCCTCGGTGGCGCCAAGGTGAGCGATAAGATCGGTGTAATTCGGAATCTTCTGACCAAGGTCGATTCGCTAATCATCGGCGGCGGCATGGCTTACACCTTCCTGAAGGCGCAGGGACAGGAGATCGGCAAGTCGCTGCTCGAAGCCGACAAGATTGACCTGGCTCGGCAACTGTTGGAAGAAGCGAAGCAGCGGGACGTAAAGTTCCTGCTGCCCATCGATCACGTGGTGGCGATGAAGCCAGAGGCGAATGCGGTGGTGCAGCGCGTCGGCGAAGGCCAGCCCATCCCGCCGGATCGGATGGCGCTCGACATTGGGCCGAAGACGATCGAACTGTTCTCCGAGGAGATCTCGCGTGCCCGCACCATCGTGTGGAACGGGCCGATGGGAGTGTTTGAGGTTCCCGGATTCTCGCGTGGAACTTTCAAGATCGCCCATGCCGTTGCGGAAAATGTAGGCGCGATTTCGATTGTGGGCGGCGGCGACACGGTTTCTGCAGTGCACGGCGCTGAGGTTGCCGACAAGATCACGCACATTTCCACCGGCGGCGGCGCGTCGCTGGAATTTCTGGAAGGAAAGAAGCTGCCCGGAGTGGAAGCGCTGACGGACAAAAAGTGAGCCGGTGGAGACAAGCGTGCCCGACTTCGCACTTCGCATCCTGCTGGACCACGGCGGGGTTGGAGGAAGAAAGACGATCGAGTTCCACGGTCCGGGCAGCATTACCGGCGAAACCACCGATGCAATCGTGAATGCAGCCAACTCATCTCTTCTGGGCGGAGGCGGAGTGGATGGCGCCATTCATCGCGCCGGCGGGCCCGTCATACTCGCCGAATGCCGGCAGATTGTGAGCAAGATTGGAAGCCTGCCCGCGGGAGAGGCAGTCATCACCACCGGGGGAAACCTCCCCGCGAAACACGTGATCCACACTGTGGGCCCAATCTATCGCGGCGGAGAACACGGAGAAGCGGAGAAGCTGGCGAGCTGTCATCGCGAATCCATTCGCCTCGCGGATGAGCACGCTCTCAAATCCGTATCCTTTCCTGCGATTTCGACCGGGGCATACGGCTATCCCGTTTCAGAAGCGGCGGCGGTCGCGATTGCCTCCACGGTTGAAGCTTTGGCCTCGGCTCATCACGTCAGTAAAGTGCGATTTGTTCTTTTTGACGCCACCACTTTGAGAGCGTACACGCGCGCCGCCGAGAAGCTGGGGAACTCAGACTCCGCTTCGTCTTACAGAATCGAGAAGGGACCCTCATGAGACAAAAGCTGATTGCCGGCAATTGGAAGATGCACAAAACCCCGGACGAAACTCGCGACTTCTTCCGCGAGTTTCTGCCTTTGGTCGCCGGTCACAGCCGCGACGAGATTGTGGTTTGCCCGCCCTACACCAGCGCGGCGGCTGCGATTGAAGCTGCGCAAGCTTCCAATGTGGCGATCGGGGTGCAGAACGTGCACTGGAAGGCAGATGGCGCCTATACCGGGGAGATTTCGGCTCCGATGCTGCTGTGCCTGGGTGTGACGCATGTGATCGTCGGGCACTCGGAGCGGCGGCAATACTTCGGCGAAACCGATGACACCGTGAACCTGCGTCTGAAGACCGCCCTGGAAGCCGGTCTCACAGCGATCTGCTGCGTGGGCGAGGTGCTCGAAGAACGCGAGGCCGGGCTCACCGACGACGTGCTGCGGCGGCAGTGTGTGCGGGCTTTCCATGCCATCTCGGCCAAGAAAGCGGCGAAGATGGTCATGGCTTACGAGCCGGTCTGGGCGATTGGTACGGGCAAGACGGCTACTCCGGAAATGGCGGCCGAGGCCCATGCCGTGATCCGGCGGGAGGCTGCGGAAGTGTTTGGTGAAGAGTTCGCGGCGAAGCTGCGCATTCTCTACGGAGGATCGGTGAAGCCGGAGAATGCCTCGTCTCTGATGGCCCAGGAGGAAATCGACGGCGCGCTGGTGGGCGGGGCTTCGCTCGATCCGAAATCGTTTGCGGCGATTGTGAAGTACTAGAGCCTGCGGGTGCGCCAATACCAGTAATTTGGCCTCTCAAAGTCTTTCGCAAGCTGAACACAAATTAACATTGTCGGCCTTGACAGCGGAAAACCGCCGCACTATAGTTCTCGCTCCTCCCCAAGTGAGATCGGTTCTCACATCCCCCGAATATTTGAGTGCCGCGTTTCGCGTGTCTTAAGAACCCAGGTCTCGGATTTAAACAAACGCCCCGTCGCGTCGTAACGAAGGAGGATTTCCCATGCGAAGCAAGAAACTTTCCCGCACATTGATTTTAGTGTTGGCCATGTTTGCTCTGGCCACGCTTATGGCCGGCACGCGCGCCGCGGCGCAGGCGGAAGCGGTGCTGCATAGCTTCAAGGGCAACGTCACAGATGGCGGAGTGCCGCGCGCCGCGCTGATTTCCGATGCCTCCGGCAATCTCTACGGCACCACCTATCAGGGCGGCGCTTACGGCTACGGAACAGTTTTTGAGTTATCGCCGAAGGTGGGCGGAGGGTGGACGGAAAGATTGCTGCATAGCTTCAACGACAACGGCACAGACGGGTACAATCCCGAGGCCAGCCTGATCTTCGACAGCTCCGGCAATCTCTACGGCACTACAGAGAACGGCGGCGCTTATCTCTACGGGATAGCGTTCGAGTTGAGTCCGGCGGCGGGCGGCAGTTGGACTGAGAAGGTGCTGCACGGCTTCGGCAGCGACACCTCCGATGATGGGTGGTTTCCCGTGGCTGGCCTGATCATCGACAAATCTGGAAATCTCTACGGCACAACACCTGCGGGGGGTCTCAACGGGCAGGGGGCTGTGTTCGAGTTAACTGCTGGAACGGGCGGGACCTGGACGGAAACGACGCTGTACAGCTTCGTCGGCGGCACTACGGATGGCGGCTTTCCTTTGTCCGGGCTGCTGCTTGATGCCTCCGGCAACCTCTACGGCACAACCTATGTGGGCGGAACCTACGGCACCGGCACGGTGTTCGAGGTGAAACCGGGAGCGGGTGGGACCTGGACCGAGACGGTTTTGTATAGCTTCAACAATGGCAACAACGGCAGCGCAGATGCGAATGCTCCCTACGCCGGTGTGATCTCGGATGCCTCCGGCAATCTGTATGGAACTGGTTACAACGGCGGCGCCTCCAACCACGGGGCGGTGTTCGAGTTGATGCCGGGAACGGATGGAACCTGGACGGAAACGGTACTGCATAGCTTTGGGAGCAAGAGCGGGGACGGGTACAGTCCCATGGGCGGTGTGATCTTCAATGCGGCCGGCGATTTGTTTGGCACAACGTACGACGGCGGCACCTCTGGCTACGGAGCCGTGTTCGAGCTGGGACCCAAGGCGGGCGGCGGCTGGACCGAGAGGATTCTGCACAGCTTTGCCGACAATGGCAAGGACGGGTACAACCCCTATGCTGGCGTGGTCTTGGGGACTGGCGGCAATCTGTACGGCACAACGGGCAGCGGCGGCGCTTATGGAGAGGGCACGGTGTTCGTGGTGAAGCCGTAGGTGGGGAGTTGGGGCCAATCGTCGCACCGCGAAGAGCGAGGGAGAACTCATGCGAACCAAGAAGGTTTCCAGCGGACTGACAGCGGTATTGGCGGCTTTTGCGGTATGCCTCTTCATGACGGGCGCGCTCGCCGCCGGACAGACCGAGACGGTTCTGTATAACTTCAATGCCAAGAGCGGGGGCCCATACGGCCCCTGCCTCAGTTTGACGTTCGACGCATCCGGCAACCTTTATGGCACCGCGCGAAACGGCGGCGCCGGGTACGGCGTCCCAGGAGGGGAGATATTCGAGCTAATGCCCGCCGCGGGCGGTGGCTGGACGACAAAGTTCCTATTCGACTTCAAGAATGGAACTGAAGGATCAACGCCCAACTGCGGATTGGTCCGAGATGCCCTGGGTAACATTTATGGGACGACCTTTTCTGGCGGCTTCGAATTCTGGGGCACGGCTTTCGAATTGAGTCCTAACAGTGACGGCTCATGGACCGAGAAAGTGCTGCATTATTTCGGCAAACCTGCAACCGACGGCGAGGTTCCCTTGGCAGGGTTGGTGTCTGATCCCGCCGGCAATCTCTACGGCACAACGGAATTGGGTGGCGCCAACGGAACCGGAGCGGTGTTCGAACTGGCGCCGCAGCCGGACGGGGCTTGGACCGAAAAGGTGCTGTACAGCTTTGGTACCGGCACCGACGGGCAAGCACCCGGTTCAAGCCTTATCTTCGATTCCGCCGGCAACCTTTACGGTACTACTCTGGCGGGCGGAGCGAACGACGGGGGTACGGTATTCGAGCTGTTGCCTAAGTCCGGCGGCAGGTGGGTCGAGACTGTCCTGTATAGTTTCGCCGCCGCCTCAGAACCCTCTGCCAGCTTGATCTTCGACAGCGCCGGCAATCTCTACAGCACTACGATCGGGTCGGTATTCGAGTTGTCACCGGCTGGGGGTGGAACCTGGACGGAAAAGACTCTGCACACCTTTTCGGGCAGCGTGGATGGCTTCAACGTTTTCTCCGGCTTGACCTTCGACAAATTCGGCAATCTTTACGGCGCTACCGCGTCGGGCGGTATTTACGGTGGCGCGAACGGCTTTGGCACGGTGTTCAAGTTGACGCCGGAGGTGGGCGGAAATTGGTCGAAGACTACGCTGTTTAACTTCGATCGCAAGGACGGCTCCGTGCCCGCCTATGGGAATCTTATTTTCGACGCCGCCGGAAATCTCTACGGCGGGGCGGGGGGCGGCGGCGAGTACGACTGGGGCGCGGTGTTCGAGATCACACCTTAGGGAACCTCTGAGCAACCATCGCTTTTGAAGGCTCCAGGAATTTCAGGCCTTCACAGGCCACGAACTCCCCCTGTGTTGCTTACGGCCGTACCGGAACTCGCTATTTACGCGAGGTTCAGAGACACTACGCCCTCGCCACTGCCAGCCGTCTGCGGTGCAGGTACAGGTTCACCAGCGCGAAGCTGGCGCACAGCCGATGATGGTTCTTCTGAATCCCGCGGTATCTCACCTTCTCGAAACCGAAGATGCGCTTCAGAATCCGGAACGGATGTTCCACCTTCGCTCGCACTCTGGCCTTCACCCGGTTCTTAGCCTTCTGTAACTCGTCCACGAAGTTCTTGTACTGCACTCTCCGGCTGGTCATATCTTGCGCTCGCGGAGCCGCCTGCCGGATGGCTTCTCCCTGTCCCTGGTATCCACCATCGCCCCACACCTTGCGCTCCTCGCCGTGCAACAGATCCGGCAGCATGTGTTTGTCCGCTACCGAAGCCGCCGATGTGCACAGCGAATGCACATGGCCTTGCTTGGAGTCCACTCCGATGTGCGCCTTCAGCCCGAAGTACCACTGCTTTCCCTTGCGCGTCTGGTGCATCTCCGGGTCGCGCTCTCCACTCCGGTTCTTGGTCAACGAAGGCGCATGAATAATGGTGGCGTCCACAATCGTTCCCGTGGTGATGCGGATGCCCCGGCTTTCCAGATACTGGTTCACCGCGTTCAGCATCGCCCCGCCCAGTTCGTGTTTCTCCAGCAGGTGACGGAACTGAAGGATGGTGCTCTCGTCCGGCACCGGCGCCCGCCCCAGATCAATTCCCACAAAGCGCCGCAGCACCGGCGATTCATACAGCGCATCCTCCGCCCCCGGATCGCTCAGGTTGAACCACTGCTGCAGAAAGTACACCCGCAACATGATGCTCAGTCCTACCGGAGGCCGCCCGTTCTCTCCCTTCGGATAGTGCGGTTCCACCAGCGCCTGTAATTCCGCCCACGGCACGATCTGTTCCATCTCCTCCAGAAACCGCTCCCGCCTCGTCTTCCGTCCGTACTTCTCGAAACCCGTCTGCGCCGCCAAAGTTTGCTGTCGCATCCGCCTTTTCACCTCGACTTACACCCTACCCGCTTCCCCTGTGGATCGCAGAGTCCTTCAGAGGTTCCTTAGCTGCGGAGGCACTTGGAAAGGATCTGATGGTTGCTACTTCTTTCCCCCGTTCACAATCGACGGGCAGACTTTAGGAGGATTGGTTATGCGAGACAAGAAAGTTTCAATCGGAATGGCGGCGGTATTGGCGGCTGTTGCGGTGTGCCTGCTTATGACGGGCGCACGTGCGGGTGCTCAGACTGAAACGGTGCTGTATGGCTTCGGCAGCAGTACAGACTATACATACGGGTACTATCCCGTCTCCAACCTGACCTTCGATGCGGCGGGAAATCTCTACAGCACAACGGTTGGGGGCGGAGCCAATCCTACCGCCTTCGGCACAGTGTTTGAGTTGACACCATCGAGCGGCGGAGTTTGGACGCCGAAGGTGTTGGCGGATTTCGGCATAAGCTCGGGCTCTCCCAACGGCGGCGTGATCTTCGACAGTGCAGGAAATCTTTATGGCGTGACGGTGGGTGGGGGCGCTTATCAGGGAGGCGTGGTGTATGAGCTTACGCCACAAGCGGGCGGCGGTTGGACGGAGAAGTGGCTGCATCAGTTCGGTCAGGGCACGGACGGCAAGGCTGCTATCGGCAACCTGGCGTTCGATTCTGCCGGAAACCTCTACGGCGTAACCTACGAGGGCGGTCTTTATGGTCGCGGAACAGTTTACGAGTTGATGCCGCAAGCGGGCGGACTTTGGACTGAGAAGATCTTGCACAACTTCAGCGGCACGGGCGCGGACGGAGAGTCCCCATCAGCGGGAGTGATTCTTGACGCTTCCGGAAACGTCTACGGCACGACGGTCTCCGGGGGCGCCAACCAAGGCCACGTAGAGGGTTATGCCGGAACGGTGTTCGAGTTGACGCGAGTGGGCAGCGAATGGAGTGAAAAGATTCTTTGGAGCTTCCCCCAGAGCAGGTACGATGCGGCCGGCCCGTTCGATAGTCTGATCTTCGACAGTGCCGGCAATCTCTACGGAACGACCTCATCCGGCGGCCAGTACTTCAGCAACGGAACTGTGTTCCAGTTGTCACCGACCGCGGAAGGAGCCTGGACGGAAACGATTCTGCACAGCTTTGGCCGCGACAGTTCCGACGGAGCTGGGCCGTATGGGAACCTGATCATCGATAGCACCGGCAGCCTATATGGCACGACCAGCCAAGGTGGCAAATACGGATGTCTTTGTTCCTCCACCGGTGGCACGGTGTTCAAGCTTACGCCCGGTTCTGATGGGACTTGGACGGAGCGGATCTTGCACAATCTCGGCAGTGGAGATGACGGCGAATATCCGCTCGCGGGATTGCTCATGGACGGCTCCGGCAAACTTTACGGGACCACGAGGTTTGGCGGGGGTGGCAGCGGTGGCGAAGGCACCGGGCCGGGTGCGGTGTTTGAGGTGACGAAGTAGGGTGAGTGGGCGCCGACGGCGGGTGGGATCGTGAGAAGGAACAGCGGGTTCCTCCACTCCGCCGTCGCTGGCGCTCCGGCTCCGGTCGGAATGACAAAGTTGTAAAGCGTCGGCTAGGGGGTCCTTCGACTGCGTTTGTGCTTCGTGTTCGCGAAGCACAAACTCCGCTCGGATGACAGAGAATCTGCTAATCTTCCTGCTTCGCAATCCTTGAGTTCAATCCGATCCAAGATAGAGAGCGTGGATGACGGAAACTGTGCGTCCGGAGCCGAGCCGGCTTTACCGCTGGCTGGTTTTGATCTTTGTCAGTCTGGCGATGTTTGGCAGTTACTACGTGTACGACGCGCTCAGTCCGCTGGCCGATGTGCTCAAGCAGCAACTTCATTTCACCGATTTGGATATCGGGTTCCTGCAGGCGATCTACAGCTTTCCTAACATTTTCACGGTGGTCATCGGCGGTTTCATTATTGACCGAATCGGGCTGCGGAAGTCGCTGATGATTTTTGGCGTACTTTGCTTTGTGGGTCCGGCGATTACCGCGATGTCCGGTCACCTCTCGGTCATGGCGACTGGGCGGCTCATCTTCGGCATGGGCGCGGAGTCGCTGAACGTGGCCGTGGTCACGGCGCTGGCGCGCTGGTTCAAGGGAAAGGAGCTTAGCTTTGCTTTTGGATTGAACCTGACGGCATCGCGGCTGGGTACGTTTGCGGCACTTAATTCTCCGACCTGGGCGCGCTGGGCGTATTCGAACTGGCGAACTCCATTTTTGATTGCATTGGTCTTTGCGGCGCTTAGTCTGGTGGGTGCGATTGTCTACTGGTTCATGGAGGCTTGGGCGGAGAAGAACTACCATCTGGGGGATGTTTCCACGGACAAGGTGGTCTTCGCCGATCTGTGGAAATTCGGCGTCAGCTATTGGTTGATCGTCGCGCTGTGCATTGTCTTCTACTCAGCCATCTTCCCTTTTCAGACTTTTGCGGTGAAATTTTTCATGGAGGCGCATGGCACCTCCCGCGAGTTTGGCGGGTTTCTGTCGAGCATGCTGACCTTGTTCGCCATGATTGCTACGCCCCTGTTTGGCCTTTGGGTGGATCGCGTGGGCAAACGGGCGTTGCTGATGATGTTCGGGTCGTTGTTGCTGATCCCTGTGTATTTGATGATGGCTTACACGCAGATCAATCTTTATGTGCCCATGGCGATGATGGGTGTCGCGTTTTCGCTGATACCCGCCGTGATGTGGCCTTCGGTAGCCTATATTGTCGACCAGTCGAAGCTGGGGACGGCATATGGGTTGATGACGATGATCCAGAATATTGGGCTGTTCGGGCTTAACCTGCTGGTGGGATGGGCCAACGAGTATGGCCACGCCGATGCTACGAATCCGGCGGGGTACCACTTGGGAATGTGGATTTTCTCTGTTCTGGGCTTGCTTGGAGTGCTGTTTGCGTTCCTGCTACGGCAGCGGGAGTTGGGGCCGCACGGCCATGGGCTGGAGACTATTACTACTTCGACCAAGAGTGCGGCATAGAGACTATTTGACGTGCTGGAAAAATCTTTACCACAGAGGGCACGGGGTGACACAGGGTAAGTCAAAAACTACCAATTTTCGGAGGTTGCTACTCTTCAGGTTGCTTTGGGTTTGAAGTCTTGGGGTGTCGGTGGGCATCCAAGCCTTGGGATGCAAAGGCTTTCCGGATGGTCCCCCGAACTTGAAACTGGGGCTGCCCGCAGCCCTCCGCAGAACCGTAGAAAGGCTTTGATATTCTGGAACTGCGGGGGTTACCAACGATACGGCAACACCGCGCAAACGATACAACACAAACTACTTATGCCGCATCCCAACGAGTGCGGCCGGGAATAGGCGAGTTGACCGAGCCACGACAACATCAGGGCACCGAAGTTAGCGAAGCCGAGTTGATCGAACGGGCCAAGCTTGGGGACGCGGAGGCGTTCCAGGGGCTCTACGAAAAGCACAAGCGGCGGGTGTATTCGCTGTGTCTGCGGATGACTGCGAACACGGCGGAGGCCGAGGATCTGGCCCAGGAAGCTTTCTTGCAGCTCTACCGCAAGATCGCTACCTTTCGCGGGGAGTCGGCGTTTTCGACCTGGCTGCACCGGCTTTCCGTAAACGTTGTGCTGATGCATCTAAGAAAGAAAAGTCTTCCTGTGGTTTCTCTGGAAGAGACCACGCAGGGGACTGAGGAAGATTCCCCGAAGAAAGATTTCGGGGCGGAAGATGTGGCGCTGGCCGGTTCCATTGACCGGATGCAGTTGCAACGGGCGGTGGAAAGTCTCCCTCCCGGCTATCGCATGATTTTTGTGCTTCACGACGTGGAAGGATACGAGCATAATGAAATCGCGAAAATCGCGGGGTGCTCGATCGGCAACAGCAAGTCGCAGTTGCACAAAGCGCGCATGAAATTGCGCGACCTGCTCAAGATGGAGAGAGCCGAAAAGGCCGGGAAATCGAAAGCAGGTTAGGCAAACGTTACACAGCGGAACGGTATTGACTTGGCAGGGGCGCAAGAACTGCGCTTGTGAGTTCGAGCCGCAGAGACTTGGGGAGAGGTTATGAATTGCGTTGAGCTGCAGCAGAGCTTGGCGGAAGTGGAAGACGCGAGCAGTATGGAACAGCGAGCCCACCTGAGGGCTTGCCCGGCGTGCTCGGCGCTGGTGAGAGAATTGAATCTGATTGTGATGACGGCCGGTCAACTGCAGGAGGCGGACGAACCGAGTCCGCGAGTTTGGAATTCCATTGAAATTGCTTTGCGGGAAGAGGGACTGATACGTCCCCAGCGAGCGCCGGTGTCTTCCTTCAGCGCCCGCTGGGGAATTGCGCGATGGTTGGTGCCGTCGGCGGCCATGTTGTTACTGGCCTTGGGAATTTACGTGCGGCGGGAATCACACCCAGATCAGATCGTCAAAGAGGCGGCGGTGACGATGCCGGTTGCGAACGCATCTGGTTTGAACGACGAGGACTTGCTGCAAGAAGTTGCGGAAAGCGAACCCGGCATGATGACGCAATATCAGGAGAACCTGCGGCAGGTCAATCAATCCATCCGCGACGCGCAGGGCCTGGTGGATGAGAGCCCGAATGACGTGGAGGCCCGGCGGTCGCTGATGGACGCGTACCACCAGAAATCCATGCTTTTTCAGATGGCCATGGACCGGTCTCTGCCATAATGGTGGAAATTTTCCTGTAGTGTTTTACGGTGACGGCGGATTGGCAGGCAGCTTGGGGGAGTTGTATATGGTGAGCAGACGCACAGCAAAACTCGTAGCGATAGGCGCGATCGTGGCGGGCACGCTGGTGGCCGAGAGCAAGAAGGAATACCACTTCAACGTGGGAAAGAAAGCGGGCATATCGGTGATGAATCCTTATGGCTCGATTTCGGTGAAACCGTCGCAGAACAACACCGTGGTGGTGAACGCGGTTTTGCACTCCGACAAGGTTGAAGTGGATAACAATCAGAACGGTAACCGCGTGGACATTCAATCGCACCTGCTGGCCGGGGCCGACGCCGACACCGGACGGGTGGATTATGAAGTGCTGGTTCCCGCAGACGCGAGCGTCACGTTGCACTCGAGCAGCGGGTCCTTGCGAGCCGAAAAACTGCGCGGCGACGTCAACCTGGAAGGCGCGGGAGCAACCGTTAACGTGCGCGACGTTCAAGATGCGTACGTCCATGTAAAGACCATGAATGGCACGGTGAATCTGGACAACATCAGGAACGGTCATGTTGAGGTCGACTCGGTGAGCGGCGAGGTTACGATGAGAGAAGTGAATGGCCCGCTCATACAGGTGGTTTCGACGAGCGGGAGAATCAACTACACCGGGGACTTCGGCAATAGCGGCGAATACCGCCTCAGCAGCCACAGCGGTGACATTGAGGCGACTATTCCGGAGTGGACCTCGGCCGACGTAAGCGCCCGCTCGCAACGCGGGGAAGTGCATGATGACATTCCGTTGCAACCTAAATATCACGTGTGGTTTCCGATGGACAAGGGACGTGCCTTCGCAGGTACCATGGGCAGAGTAGCAGTCTCCTCTACGGTAGTGCTGCGGACCTTCAGTGGTAGAATTCACCTCAGAAAACGCTCCGACAAACAACAATAAAGAAAACGAAGCGAAAACTGATTCGGCGCAAAATGGATCAGCGCAAGCGGTCTGCTCAAAGCCCGGCCAAAACGACCGGGGCTAGAGTGCGTGCCGTAGTCCTGATCGGCTTCATGGGCGCCGGCAAGACCAGTGTGGGCCGGGCTCTAAGCGAACACCTGGGCTGGAGGTTCGAGGATCTCGACGAGCGGATTGAACGGCGGGAGCGGCAGAAGGTGCCGGAAATCTTTCGCGACTCGGGAGAACCGGCGTTTCGCCAGGCCGAACATGCGGCTTTGCGGGAATTGCTCGGCGAGTTGAACGCGGGAGAAGAGAGAGTGGTTGCCCTGGGCGGCGGCGCTTTTGCGCAGAATGAAAATGTCAGGCTGATCGAGCGCGCAGGCGTTCCTACGGTGTTTCTGGACGCCAGCGTGGAAGAACTATGGCATCGTTGCCAGGAACAGGCCATGCGGCAAGGAATTGAGCGCCCGCTACTGCGGAATGTGGAGAGTTTTCGCGAGCTTTATCAGGTGCGGCGGCCGCATTACCTGAAAGCGTCATTGTGGCAGGATACCGGCGGGAAGACTGTGGCGGAGATTTCGGCAGAGGTGGTTCAAGCCCTGGGCCTGGGTTTAAGGACTAAAGCCCGAAGCAGTGGAGCCTCCAGAGTTGAGGCTCGAAGCCGCGGAAGACGAGGAGAGAAGCAGTGAATCTGACGGTGCGCGTGCGATGGGGAATGCTGCTGGTGCTGGGGTGGGCTTGTTTGTTGTACGCCGGTGACAAAAACAAAGACAAGGACAAGAAGGACAAGCCGAAGGGCGCGCACCAGGTGGATTCCGGAACGTACGGCGTCTTCGTCAGGGGCCAGCGCGTGGCTACTGAAACGTTCAACGTGGAACAGGACAGCGGCATCAGCGTGGTGAAATCGCAATTAAAGGAAACCAGCGGCGGGACCGCGGGTCAAACTTCGGATCTGCGGATGACCAGCAGCGGAGAGCTGGTGCGGTACGAATGGAGCGACGGCAGCGGCTCGCTGGTGGTGATGCCGAACAATGATTTCCTGCTGGAAAAGATCACGACCGCGGCATCCTCGAAGCCTGCCGAGCAGCCGTTCCTGATGCCCAGCACGTCGGCGATCCTGGACAATAATTTTTTTATCCACCGCGAGGTGCTGGCCTGGCGTTACCTGGCGGCCGATTGTCACACCGAGGCTGGTGGCCTGAAGTGCCAGCAGGGCCCGGTGGAGTTCGGCGTGCTCGTACCACAAGATCGAACTTCGATGCGGGTGCGCATGGAACTGGTGGGAAGAGAAAAAGTCACCATCCGCGGGACCGAGCGAGAACTTTTGCGGTTGAACTTGAAGGGCGAACAGTTCTCCTGGGCTCTTTGGGTGGATGACAAGGACCAGTTCAAGCTGGTGCGAGTGCTGATCGCCGACGCGAGCACTGAAGTCGTGCGGGACTAGCGGGGACGCGGCAATGGTGCGACACTGGATGAAGAGCTAGTTTCCTGTTTCTGGTTTCTAGTTCCGAGTTTCGGGTTTCGACTCACGGCTTTCGAACGTTGCTGTATGCTCTACGGCCTGGAATCTGGAGACCGGAAACTCGAAACTGACTTTGGGGCGCCATGCCGGTAACTGATGGACGTACGGCGCGGGTTCTGATCACGGTGCTGCTGTTCGCGCTGGGGTTGGGGTTTCTTTACGTGGCGCGGGAGACCCTCATCGCTTTCCTGTTCGCCATTTTCTTTGCCTACCTCGTAAGCCCTGCGGTGTCTTATCTGGAAAAACTTTTACACGGGCGGGGCCGCGCCATTGCTGTGATTTATCTGTTGCTGCTGGGACTCCTGGTACTCTTTTTCGTTTCCATGGGACCGCGGGTCGGGCGCGAAGGCGCGCGGTTGGTGAAATCGCTGCCAGCCATGGATCAGCTAAGCTCCGGGCAGATTGCTGAGCAACTGGGTGAGGAGCATGGCTGGAACACCAGAGTCGTGGAGTTGCTTCGGGATTACCTCGCCAGTCACAGCGACGAGATCGTCAAACTGGCGCAGAATGTGGGACTGCATGTGGCGGATGTGGCGAAGCAAGCGTGGTTGCTGGTGGTGGTCCCGCTGCTGTCAATTTTCTTCCTGAAGGATGGCCGCGCCTTCAGCGAAATCGCGCTGGACCTGGTGCAGTCGCGGTTGCAGCGCGAACTCCTGCAGGGCGTGCTCAGCGACCTGAACCAGATGCTGGTTCACTTCATCCGGGCGCAACTTACGTTGGCGGCGTTAACGTTCGTCATGTATTCGGCGGTTCTCGCCATGATGCAAGTGCAGAATGCGCTGGTGCTGGGAACGGTGGGCGGGCTGCTGGAGTTTATTCCAGTGTTGGGTCCGCTCGCAGCAGCGGTCATTATCGTCGGCGTCGCCTTGCTGATGGGATACAAGCACTGGCTCATTCTGATCATTTTTCTCGGCGTCTGGCGGCTGATTCAGGATTACGTGTCACAACCGCGCATCATGGGCCGCAGCATGGAACTGCATCCCCTGGCTGCTATTTTTGGCGTGATGGCGGGCGGCGAAGTGGCCGGCATTCTGGGCATCTTTCTTTCTATTCCCGTAATGGCGGGCTTGCGGATTGTCTTCCGCCGCTGGCGGCTGTATGCGCAGAAAAGAAAATTCGGCCCGCTTAATGAGTATGTACGGGATAGCCAGGTCTTAGAGAAGTAGGGCAGTTCTCAGTTTCTAGTTCTCAGTTCTCAGTTCTCAGTTTCTAGCTTTCAGTTTTCGAGCCTTCCTTCCGGATTCCTGAATTCCTATTTCCATTCGTTCAAACCGTCGCTGCGCCTGCCCCGGCGGCTTTCTCCGCCTTTATATTGCGGAGAAATTCGGCGGCGGCCTCGGGCAGAACCGTGTTGATGAACATGCCTGAGCCCAGCTCGAATCCCGCGACGCGCGTTAGGCGCGGAATCACGCTGACATACCAGTGAAAGTGCCGGGCGCCGACATAATCTGACGGGCCGCTGCGGACGGTGAAATTCAGGTCGGGATTCTCGAGTCCCACATAAATCTTGGCCAGCAGGGTCCGCAAAACCCGGGCCAGGTCTGAGGTTTCGGCGGCCGTGATCTCGCCGAAGCTGGCCATGTGGCGCAAAGGAAAGATATGAGTAGCGAAGGGCGTGGCCGCGGCGAAGACCTCCATGGCAACGAAAAACTCGCTCTTGAGGACGATGCGCGTCTGGTCCTCGACTTCGCGCTCCACCATGTGGCAAAACATGCATTCGCCAACGTCGTCGTAGTGGCGCAGGGCCTCCAGCAGGCGATGGCGGACCTGGCTGGGGATCACCGGCGTCGCGATGATCTGTGAGTGTGCATGCTGCAAACTGGCTCCGGCGTCGGCGCCGTGGTTCTTGAAGATGGTGACGTGGTTGATGCGGTGGTCGATGCTGAGCGCGTTATAACGTTCCTTGTAGACGCCGAGGATGTTGGCGACGTGGGCATCCGGAAGCAGCGCCATGCAGGCAGAGTGGTCCGGGCTGTCAATGATAACTTCGTGAAAACCGAAGCCATTCACACGGCGCCGCAGGTGCTGCAGATTGCGAGTGGGCTGGGCGGTACTGTCGAGCGCGGCGAATTTATTGGGGATGACGCGCACAGCCCAGGGGTCGCTGGTGCACTTAGGGAAACGCATGACTTCGGGCGGAGTCTTATTCTCGTTACCGGGGCAGAATGGGCAGGTCTCAACGAAAGATGGCACGGCCTGCTTGAGGCGATGTGTGGCTAACTCCTCAGGACGTTTGGCGCGCTCGGTGGCGATAATGACCCATTCTTTGGTAAAGAAATTCTGGCGCAACTCCGGCATGGAAAGCCTCCAGGTTGGTCTATCGGCAGGAAGAGCGGGGCGGTGCAGTGACGGAAGACTTGCGGCTTTCGGGCAGGCGGCGTGATAGCGCCCGTCTGCGGATTCTTACCCAGATGCGGGCGCTGAGCCGGTAACCTCGCGTTAATCGACCCTGTTGTAGAATCGAAGCACCCTCTTTATGAGCAATAAACTTCCTATTGGAATCCTGGGCGCCACCGGCGTGGTTGGGCAGAGATTTATCCAGATGCTGGAGCGTCATCCGTGGTTTGAAGTGGTGTGGCTGGCCGCTTCTGACCGTTCTGAAGGCAAGATCTATTCCGACGCCGTGCGCTGGCGGCTGAAGACACCGATTCCGGCAAACGTGGCCGCGATGAAAGTCTCCCCGGCCTCGCCCGAGGGCGCGCCGAAGATCATCTTCGCCGCGCTCGATGCCTCGATCGCCGCCGAAATGGAGCCGCGCTTTGCCGAGGCCGGCTGCGCCGTGGTTTCGAATTCCAGCGCGCTGCGCATGAAGTCCGATGTGCCGCTGGTGATTCCCGAGGTCAACGCCGGACACATTAAGCTGATCGATGGGCAGGAGTGGCGGAAGAAATCCGGCGGCTATGTCGTGACCAATCCCAACTGCTCGGCCATCGGGCTGGTGCTGGCGCTGGCGCCGTTGCACCGGCGCTTCGGCCTGGAAACCGTGATGGCCGTGACCATGCAGGCGGTCAGCGGCGCGGGTTATCCGGGCGTGGCTTCGCTCGACATTCTGGGCAATGTGATTCCCTACATCCGCAATGAAGAAGAAAAGATGGAGGAGGAAACCCTCAAGCTGCTCGGACAACTGAATGGGACGAAAGTTCTGCCTGCAGGATTTGCCATGAGTGCGCAGTGCAATCGAGTCGCGGTCGAAGACGGACACACGGAATCAGTTTCAATCCAGTTGAAAACCAAGGCCAAGCCGGAGGAGGTAATAGCTGCTTGGAACGACTACCGTGACGAGCCGCAGGAGTTGAAGCTGCCGAGTGCGCCGGAGCGTCCGGTGGTTTATCTCGAGGCGAGTGACCGTCCGCAACCGCGCTTTGATGTTGACATGGGAGCCGGTATGACGACGGCCGTGGGGCGGCTGCGCCCCTGCGGCGTGCTGGATTGGAAGTTCACCGTGCTTTCGCACAATACCATCCGCGGAGCCGCCGGCGCGGCCGTTTTGAATGCGGAACTGCTCAAGGCCAAGGGCTACTTCGGATGACGAGCGGTGCCAATGTAGCGCCGCCGTCCCGGCGGCTGTCGCGCGGGCGTCTCGCCCGCGCACTCGATGCATCCACCTCTGCCACCATCCTACCAAGGAACTCACGCCGATGATTGTGATGAAATTCGGCGGCACCTCGGTGGAAGACGCGCGAGCCATCGAGCGCGTGGCCGCAATCGTGAAAGACCGCCTGCCACAGAAGCCGGTGGTGGTGGTCAGCGCCATGGCCAAAGTTACCGACACGCTGCTTACGATGGCGCGAGCCGCCGGCGCCGGCGAGCGTAAAACTGCGCTCAAGCTCTGCCGCTCTCTGCAGGAACGGCACTACAACACAGCCAGCGAATTGCTGGGCACGGCGATGTTCACCGACTTCCACTCAGAGTTGGGAAGCGACTTCGAAGCGCTCGATGAACTGCTGCGCGGCATCTCGGCGGTTGGCGAAATCACGCCGCGAACAACCGATCACGTTGCCGCATTCGGTGAAATGCTTTCCAGCAAGATCGTCGCAGCCGCATTTCTGGCGCACGGGCTGCAAAGCGCGCACGTGGACTCGCGCGAAGTTCTGGTCACCGACAGCAACTACATGTCGGCCGCGCCGCTGCACGAAGAAACCAACCAGCGCCTGCAGAGCAAAGTGAAGCCGGCACTCGATGCCGGCCAGGTTCCGGTGATGGGCGGATTCATTGGCGCGAACCGCGCGGGCGTGACCACGACGATTGGACGAGGCGGCTCCGATTTTTCGGCAGCGATCTTCGGTGCGGCCCTCGGGGCCGAGCGTATTGAAATCTGGACCGACGTGGATGGCATTCTGACCACCGATCCCCGCATTTGTCCGGACGCGCACCGCATCAAGGTAATCAGCTTCGATGAAGCTGCGGAGCTGGCTTATTTCGGGGCCAAGGTGTTGCATCCGGCGACGGTGCTGCCGGCGATCCAGAAAAATATTCCGGTGTACGTGCTGAATTCGCGCAATCCCTCGTGCGAAGGGACGAAGATTACGACCCGAGCGCCGCAAGGGAAGAATATTTTTAAAGCCATTGCGGTAAAAAAGCGCATCACGATTGTCGATGTGGCTGCGCCGCGCATGCTGCTGGCTCACGGCTTCCTGCGGGCTATTTTCGAGGCCTTCGACCGGCACAAGGTCGCGGTCGACGTGGTTTCAACGTCTGAAGTCAGCGTTTCGTTGACCGTCGATTCGAACTATGCGATTCCGGCTCTGGCAGCCGATCTGGCCAAGCTGGCCGACGTAAAATATGAAGGCCGCAAGGCCATTGTCTGCCTGGTGGGCGAGAGCTTGCGGGATAAGCCCGGCGTGGCCGCGCTGGTGTTTCGCGAACTGGCAGACAGGAAGATTCGCATGATTTCGCAGGGCGCGTCGGAGATCAATCTGACGTTTGTGATCGAAGAAGACGAAGTGCCCGAAGTGATCCAGCGGCTGCACGGCACGTTTTTTGCGGAGCTGGATCCAGAAGTGTACGCATAGAAAGTCAAAAGCCTTTAACCGCAAAGACCGCAAGGGCGACGCGAAGTTCGCTAAGAACTTTCTTCGCGTCCTTCGCGGCCCTTCTTAGCGACCTTTGCGGTTAAAATGTTCTGACTTCATGAACCTCCTTATTCTAGGCCGCGGAAAAACTGGATCGCTGGTAGCGGAGGTTGCGCGCCGGCGCGGCCACGACGTTCAGGTCGTGGGCGCAGCGGAGAATGCCGCCGGAGCCGCCCTCACGGCGGAAAAGCTGCGCGACATTGCGGTCGTGATTGATTTTACTTCTCCTTCTTGCGTGCTCGGCCATATCGAGGCCTGTGTCACGGCAGGCAAGAACATGGTCGTCGGCACAACCGGCTGGCATGGAGACGTGGGTCGTATCCGTAGATTGGTCGAGAGCCACAGCACAGGATTCGTTTACGCGGCAAATTTCTCCGTGGGCGTGAATTTGTTTCTCGAGGTTGCGCGCGCGGCCGCCGCAGCCCTAAAGCACGACTATTCCGGACAAATCTTCGAGCGGCACCACGTTCACAAAAAAGATGCGCCGTCGGGAACCGCTCTCGCACTTCAGCGCGTAATCCGCGAAGCGTGTGGCAAAGATGAAGGCCTCGAAATCACTTCCTTTCGCGAAGGCGAAGTCGTGGGCTTGCACGAGGTCGTGCTCGAATCCCCCGCCGACAGGATTTATCTGTGCCACGACGCCAAATCCCGCCAGGGCTTCGCCGATGGTGCGGTGCGCGCGGCGGAGTGGTTAGTCGGCAAGAAAGGCTTTTACGAATTCAAAGATGTGTGGCGGGAGTTGTAATTCAGTGGGGGCTTGTGGAACCTTTCTTCCCGTCCAATTGTCTGAGTTGGGTAATGCACTACTTCCGCTCTCGAAGCTGCTTGATACCAAGCGTGAAGCACCTTAAGTCGCGTTTTTCGTCATTGCCATCGTTCGGCCTGTTTTGTGCGTCAACCCTTGTATTCGTCGTGATCTCTATGGGGTTACTCCTTATCTTGCAGTTTCCTCCTTCGAGGGGAATCGAAGTTCATCTGGCCCGAGTCGTTCCAAACTCGCCCTTGGCCGATCCTTTGGTTGTTCGAATAGAGTTTGCCGGCCTTGGCTTGCAGCCAAACCTGCAACTGAATTCCCAGCCTGTCACACGGGAGGGGTTAGGCACCGTGCTGAAGGATTCGCTCAAGTTGCGACCTGATTGGGTTGTGTACATTAAGGCTGATCCCGAGGTTGATTGGCAGCATGTCGTGGACGCAATTGACACCGGCCGAAACGCACATGCAAAGGTCGTCCTTCTTACGATGCCCGGCGAGCAGTAGGCGCCAGAGGAGCCGTGTTCGTTCAGCCGCTTTTCCCTCCGCCCCATTCGCGCTATCTTATTACTATGCAACCTCGTGGCTGTGGCACTGCACTCGTAACCCCGTTCCATCAGGATGGCTCTATCGACGACGCTGCCCTGCGCAACCTGGTGGCGTGGCAAGTGGAGTCGGGCATAGACTTTCTCGTCCCCTGCGGCACGACTGGCGAAACGCCCACGCTCACGCACGACGAATGGCTGCACGTGATCGATACCACTATCGAGGTGGTCGCGGGGCGCGTGCCCATCATGGCGGGCGCGACTTCAAACTCCACGCACGACGCTGTAGAAAAGGCGAAAGAAGTCGCCGCGCGTGCCGGGGTCGACGCCATTCTCACAGCTTCTCCGTATTACAACAAGCCGACGCAGGAGGGCCAGTACCGGCACTTCAAGGCGATCGCCGAAGCTGTGGGCGACAAGCCAATCATTCTTTACAACGTGCCAGGCCGCACCGGAGCGAACATTGAACCGGCAACGCTGGCGCGCCTGGCGGAGATTCCGAACATTGTGGGCGTGAAGGAAGCCAGCGGCAACATGACGCAGATCGCGGAGGCCATCAACACGGTGCCCGCGACATTTCTGGTTTTCTCAGGTGACGATGCTGTCACATTGCCCGTGCTCTCTCTGGGCGGCGTAGGGATTGTTTCGGTGGCCTCGAATGAAATTCCGCACGAAATGGCAAGCATGACCAGAGCTGCGCTCAACAATGACTGGGCCACGGCGCGCACCATCCATCGCAAATACCTGCCGTTGATGCAAGCGAACTTCATGGAATCAAATCCGCTGCCGGTGAAGGCGGTGCTGGCGATGATGGGCAAGATCGAAGAGAACTACCGCTTGCCGCTGTTGCCCATGCGCCGCGACACGCGCTCGAAGCTGCACAAAATTGTGACGGACGTTGGACTGATCGCCAAGCCGGCGGCGTCCGCGCAGGAAGCCGCGGAATTCTACATCTATGAAAACTGGGCGGCGGGTCCGCACAAAATCGTCCTGCACCGCGGATCGTGTGGGCAATGCAATCAAGGCAAAGGCCGTCCGGCGGGACATGACGCCAACCACGCGCGCTGGCATGGACCGTACGCGACGCTGGCCCTGGGCCGCGACGCTGCCCACGGCATGACCGGCGTGCTGATTCGCAGCGAGTGCAAGTGCGTGTAGAACAATTGCTGATTGTTGACTGCTGATTGTTGATTGAACCCCCGAGGTCCGTCCCGGGTTCTAATCATCAATCAACAATCAGCAATCAACAATCAGCAATCAACAATTCCATGCAATCCCTAAAAGCTTCCATTGAACGCCTGGCTGCGCTGGGCGAGGTCGAGCACAATCCCGAAGCGCGCCCGGCGTTTCTCGAATTCCGCGACGCCCTTACACAAGGCAAGATTCGCGCTGCCGAGAAAATCGACGGCCGCTGGGTGGTGAACACCTGGGTGAAACACGGCATTCTGCTGGGCTTCCGCCTCGGTGAGTTGACTGAAACAGGCTGCGCTGCGCTGACATTCGTGGACAAAGACACATTTCCGGCCCGCAAGTTTTCTGTTGGTGACCGCGTGCGCGTTGTACCGGGCGGTTCCTCGGTGCGCTTGGGAAGTTACGTTGCGCCGTCGGTCATCTGCATGCCGCCAATGTTTATCAACGTGGGCGCCTATGTTGACGAGGGCACCATGGTTGATTCCCACGCACTGGTGGGGTCATGTGCGCAAGTCGGCAAGCGCGTACATCTCAGCGCCGCAGCGCAGGTCGGAGGGGTGCTCGAGCCAGTCAACGCTGCTCCCGTAATTATTGAAGACGACGTGCTGGTCGGCGGCAATTGCGGAATTTATGAGGGCACTCTGGTGCGCGCGCGCGCAGTGCTCGGCGCAGGAACCATTTTGACGCGATCGACGCCGCTCTACGATTTGGTGCGCAACGAGGTTTATCGCGCGACTCCTGAATCACCACTCGAAGTTCCTGAAGGCGCTGTGGTTGTTCCGGGATCGCGCGCAGTAAAAAAGGGTGCGGCGGCGGAGATGGGAATCTCGCTGTACACACCGGTGATCGTGAAGTACCGCGACGAAAAAACCGATCGCGGGATCGAACTGGAAGATTGGCTGCGGTGACCTTCAACGCCGCGGCGCCAACAACAGATTCCTCTCTTGTCTCGCCGCGCTTTGGCGCGGCTCCGCCAGCGTTCGGAATGACAAGGGCTTCTTATTTAAACGATGCTGATTTTAAGCTTCTGTGCACCATCGAGAGCAACTCGAATCTGCGTGAGCCTCTGTATCACCGCATCGGCTTCCCTTAGTGCCGGCGCCGGATACGTGCTGGTCAGCCCAATCACCTTCATCCCACCCGCGTGCGCGGATTGGATTCCCGCGGGTGCGTCTTCAATCACCAAACACTCCGCCGGATTCACACCCAACATGTCCGCACCCTTTAAATACGGCTCTGGATGCGGCTTTCCGTGTGCAACGTCCTCCGCCGTAACCAACCCATAGGGAACTGGTATTCCAGCCAACTGCAACCGCGTGCTCGCCAGATGACGAGTTCCGGACGTGACCACGCACCAGCGGCCCTCGGGAATCGCGCGCACGAGTTCGACTGCGCCGGGCATCACGACAACGCCGTCGCGATCTTCCGCTTCGCGGCTTTCCAGCTTCCGCACTTCCGCCTCCGCATCGAGATGAGGAGCGACCGCGCGGATCACTTCGATGGTGCGAACTCCGTGCGCGACCGCCATCACTTTATCGCCGTCGATTCCCTGCTCACGGGCCCACGCGCGCCATTGCCGCTCCACCGAGCGCGTGGAGTCGACCAGAACGCCATCGAGGTCGAAAAGAACGGCGGAACAGTGGAAGCTGGTCATTCTTTCTTTCTTGTAACACAGGGAGGGTTAGCGGACCGACGCCGGAAGAACCTGCGGCGGCGATGCAGGCAGACCGGCTTGCTGGGCCAGTTGCCGGAGTTGCCAATGCCGCTCGCGGAAATGCGCCTTGGCACGCTCGCCCCAGGCACGCACAAACCAATAGTTCAGGCCGGCGCCAATCGCGGAACTGACCAATGGAATCATGCGTCCCGCCCACTTCTCAACCACCTCGGCGCTGGCCCGCGCGGCGATGCTCCGAATCACGCGCGGCACGAACCGGTTCACCACTTCTTTCTCCAGCAGCTCGCGGCTGATGTCCACTCCAGCGGCGCTGGCGGCAGCAATCCAGAGCTCGGCGATTTCACCGTCGGTGTTGAACTGAAATCCGTAGACCAAACTCAGCTTCTGGATGGTGCGCATGGTGATGGCCGACAGAATCCCGAGATCGGGGAAAATCGTCATCAGCCCGCCCAGGCCAAAACCGGCTCCTTCAAGCGCGGCCAGCTTCATCCCACTGCGAATGAGTTCGTCGGCCACCGCATCAAGCTCGCCCATCTCCAGCGAATACACTCCGTGATAGCCGCTGATGGGCAGCCGGTATGCGGTACGCAGTTGCAGCAGAAACTTTCCCGGATCGACCTGCACCGTCGAGTAGGCGCGCGTCAGCCCTTTGATTAGCGTCTTCTCGACGCGGCCGCGAAGCCAGGACTTGGAATCTGCTTCCATCAGATTTCACCTTAACTCAGTGCCAGGCAGAAAGCTATCGGGCGCGGGCAGTAGAGCCGTCGCTCCGTGCGGTACGACACACAGTCTGTGCTAGCATCAATTATCTAATGCCAACTGGAAAATTGCAGATTATCCCCCTCGGGGGCCTCGGCGAGTTCGGTATGAACTGTATGGCGGTGCGCTGGGGCGACGACATTATTGTGATCGACGCGGGCCTCATGTTTCCCGAGGCGGAATTGCTCGGCGTGGACATTGTTGTCCCGGATATTTCTTACCTCACCGAGAACCGGCAGCGGGTTCGCGGCATCGTCCTCACTCACGGACACGAAGATCACATCGGCGCCCTGCCCTGGATCCTCTCCGAACTCAACGTGCCGGTATGGGGCACCGAATTCACGCTGGCCTATGTAGAAGATAAGCTCGACGAGCACGGACTGCTCGACGACGCCGACCTGCGCGAGATTCGCGCCGGCGAGCGCTTTAAGGTGGGCGCGTTTACGATTCATCCCATCCGCGTGACGCACAGCCTGGTGGATTGCGTCGCGCTGGCGATTCATACTCCGCTGGGCGTGGTCATTCATACTGGCGATTTCAAGGTCGATCCCACGCCGACCGACAACCATCTCTTCGATCTGCACGCCTTCGCCGAGTACGGCAAACAGGGCGTGCTCGCGCTGTTTCAGGATTCCACCAACGTTGAGCGCAAGGGCTACACGCCCAGCGAGCGCGCCGTGCGGCGGAAGTTTGACGAAGTGTTCGCGCACACCCAGCGGCGGCTGTTCATCTCGTGTTTCTCCTCGTCGATTCACCGTATCCGGCTGGCAGTCGAATTGGCTCATCAACACGGGCGCAAGGTGGCCTTCATCGGCCGCTCCATGAACAATTCCGCCGAAATCGCCGAAGATCTCGGGTATCTGGAAATTCCCGAGGGGCTAGTGATCAACCCCGGCGAGATGAAGAATTTTCCGCCGGAAAAAGTCTGCGTGATGATCAGCGGCACCCAGGGCGAACCCATGTCCGCGTTGTCGCGTGCTGCAGTGGACAATCACAAACATGCCAAGATCGAGAAGGGCGACACGGTTGTGCTCTCGTCGCGCATCATCCCGGGCAACGAGAAGACCATCTACCGCATGATCGATCACCTCTTCCGGCGCGAAGCTTACGTGATTTACGAGGACGGCACCACGCCTCCGGTTCACGTCAGCGGACACGCCAGCCAGGAAGAACTCAAGCTGATCATCAACCTGGTGCGGCCGAAGTATTTTATTCCTGTGCACGGCGAATATCGGCAGTTGAAGCTGCACGCCGAGATGGCCGGAGCCATGCACGGTTCTGTGGGCAAAGTAATTCTGCTCGAAAGCGGCGACATTCTCGAATTTGACGAACACGCCGCCCGCAAGACCGGACGCGTCAACGTGGGCCGGGTGTGCATCGACTCCGGCTCGCGCACCGATGTGGTTGAAGATTTAATTATCAAAGACCGGCGTCACTTGAGCGAAGACGGCATCGTGTTGCCCATCATCGCCATCAATAAATTGTCGGGCGAGGTGGAAACGACGCCGGAGATCGTCACCCGCGGCTTCAATCCCGGAGAAGACGGCTTGCTGGATGGTGCGCGCCGCATCGTCGAAGACACACTGGCGCATTCCAGCGAAGAAGAAAAAGCCGATTACGGCGTGATCAAGGAAAAGATCCGCGCCGACTTGAAGCGCTATATCTCGAAACAAACGCAGAAGCGGCCGCTGATCATGCCGGTGATATTGGAGATCTGATCACTCGCCGCAGATGGTGACTCTCAATGACATTCGTGCAGCGCGAGCCCGTATTCACGGCGTAGCGGTTCACACGACGCTCGTCGAATTCAAGCATCTAGAGTCTGACAATCGCCGACTCTTCCTCAAGCCCGAAAACCAGCAGCCCATTGGCGCCTTCAAACTGCGCGGAGCGTACAACAAAATTGCCTCGCTCTCAGAAAAAGACCGCAAGCGCGGAGTGATCACCTACTCCAGCGGCAACCATGCGCAGGGCGTTGCCTACGCGGCGCGAGCACTGGGCGTGAAGGCCGTCATCGTGATGCCTGGAAACGCTCCTGCGATCAAGCGCGAGGCCACAGCCGCGCTGGGCGCGGAGATTGTGTTCGTCGGCTCGGGCAGCGCCGAGCGCCAGTCGAAGGCCGAAGAGCTAGCCGAGCAATATGGATACGTGATCGTGCCTCCCTACAACGACGAGCAGATCATCGCCGGACAAGGCACGATCGGACTCGAGATTCTCGAAGACTTGCCGGAAGTCGAAACGGTTCTTGCGCCAGTCGGCGGTGGAGGCATGATCAGCGGCGTGGCTACCGCGCTTAAGCTAAGTAAACCTTCAGTCAAGATAATCGGCATCGAACCGGAACTTGCAGGCGATGCGCAGGCCAGCTTGCGTGCGGGAAAGATCGTGCAGTTCCCTGCCGACGAAGTTTCACGCACGATTGCCGACGGCCTGCGCACGCAGAGCATCGGCACGATCAACTTCGAGCACATCCGGCGCTACGTTGACGACATCGTAACCGTGACCGAAGATGAGATTCGGGAAGCGGTCCGATTGCTGGCGGCGAATCCTGCGACAGTAGCCGAGCCCAGCGGCGCCGTCGCAGTCGCCGGATTCTTATTCCGCCGCGAGCAGATTCCCAAGACGAAGTTCAACGTTGCCGTAATCAGCGGCGGCAATATTGATCCCCAGATGCTGGAACAGCTTGCAAGTAGACGGTTAGAAACGTAGCTCACTTCCTGCGTCCGGCCAAAGCCCAACGCCGCACTGCGACCAGAGACCACACAGCCTCGACCAACCCGAACGGCCACGCTCCCTGCAGAAACCCGTAGACGGAGCCGAGCGCGCAAGCTCCGGCAAAGGCCAGGATGAACCAGCGGCTGCGCGCTTCGAGCGCATAGCAGACCAGCATCGCTGTTACTGCAAACAGACCGAAGATGGTTAAGGGTGTCATAGAACATCTGCCGCACGATTGCCAGCAATCCTATCAGTAGTTTCGCTTTCCCCATCGCCGACACTCAGTCTGGCTGTGGATCTCGTCTTTATAAAGTCTCGCCAAACGTCGTTCAGAAATTCGCCATCGATCCTTGACTTGCAGTCTCCGAACCATCATCTTTAGGGAATGAACCTGCGAATTGCAACCGTTGCCGCGGCACTCCTCTTCGTAATCTCCCTGGCCTTCGCCGACGCGAAGCGTGGAACGCTGGTGCACGAAGAAACGATTCGCGTCTCCCCGAGCGCGGAGGCCGCGAAGCTGGGCGAGGCTGGCCGCGGGCGCGAGTTGATTATCCTTGACACCAGCCGCGAATGGGTCAACGTGCAAGCGATTCTGCGCGAGCCGAGTCATGAAGAAGGCGCGACTGAAGAAGAAGAGGAAGGCAAGACTGTCACTGGCTGGGTTCTCGCCAAAGCGGTAATCACTACCACAACGCAAGATGGCGATCGCATTATCTTCGGCGAGGCTGCGGACTCGGAGGATCAGGCGAGCCGGCGGCGAGGCCGTCGCGATGCGGCGCAGGATGCGATGCGGCTTTACTATCGCGTATATGATCTGATGCCTGCCTCGCCGCTGGCCGCGGAAGCGCTGTATCGCGCGGCCGACATCCGCTGGCAAATCGAGCGGACTGACGTGATGACGCGGCCTTCCGCGCGTCAACGCGAGGCTTACATGCGCGGACAAATGCGGGAAGAGTGGATGAAGCTGGTGATCAAGAAATATCCTGCAACCAAGTGGGCTGACCTGGCTGCTTTTCGCCTGATCGAGAACAAACTGTGCGGCGAATGGGAAGGCTTGTCGAAGTGTCCGGACAAAGAGGCTGACCTGTACGAGAACTATGCTAAAGAACATCCACAATCTCCCGCCGCGCCGGAAGCCTTGTATAACGCGGCTTGGCGGCGTTCGGCGCTGATCGAGATTTACCGGACTGAACCCAATCCAAAGAAGGCCGCGGAATCCAAGGATCGCGCCCTGGCGCTGGCGCAGAAGGTCGCCAGCCAATACGGGCAGAGCGATTGGGCACTGCGCGCGCAACGGCTCGCCTTTTATATTCAGCAAGGCATTCCAACTTATGGAAGCAGCGGCGATTGAGCAAATTATGAAAATCATTAACCACGAAGGACACTAAGTATCACGAAGGTGATCCATTTTTTTCTTCGTCCTTCGTTAGTTAGAAGTTCGTTCAGTAACTTCCTCGCAACGTTTTTCTGAGATACTGTTCCCTTACTTTTGGAGGACGATTGAACGACTACTTGCTGTCTGTGATCCTGGGCATTGTCGAAGGGTTGACGGAATTTTTGCCGGTCAGCTCGACCGCGCACCTCAGGCTTTCCGAAGCGCTGCTGCACATTTCTGGTTTAGCCCCACATCTCACTCTCGACGACGGCTACTGGAAGATGTATTCCATTGTCATCCAATTGGGTGCGATTCTTTGCCTGCCGGTATATTTCCGGCACCGCATCTCGACTTTTCTCTCGACGTTTCCGCGCGGCGAGCGCGGTGACCGGACGCCGCTCACGCATCCTTTGGGATTGGTTATGGTCGCATTCGTGGTCACAGCCATTCCTTCGTTCCTGCTGACCAAGGTCATCGGCAAGCACCTGGAGAACATATACATCATTGGCTGGTCTTTGCTGATTGGCGGAGTCATCATGTGGATCGTCGATGCCATGCACGCCAAGTCAGAGACCGCGGGACCGTCGGGAACCGGAGGCCGCATCCACACCTGGAAGATGGAGGACATGAGCCTGGGACAGTCCGTGTGGATCGGCTTGTGCCAAATCTTTTCAGCCGTGTTTCCTGGAACCTCGCGCTCCATGTTGACCATCGCAGCCGGTCAGATTGCGGGAATGTCGCGAGCGTCGGCGCTCGAATTCTCGTTCTTCGTGTCAATTCCAACCATGATTGCGGCTACGGGATACACACTGCTCAAGTCGGTCATGGGCAAGGGCGAGAATCCGATTGGGGTTTCGCAGATCGATGCCCATGGATGGATCGTGCTGGCCATCGGCTTCGTGGTGTCCTACATCGTTGCCTATGCATCAGTAGCGTGGTTCATGGCTTATGTACGGAAGCATGGGTTCGTGCCGTTCGCGGTTTACCGGCTCATCGTCGGGACGCTGGTGCTGGTGTTTGCGGCGAAGCTGGGTGGATAAGCTCCGCACCGCGGTGATTCAGCCATTTAATTGTAAAAGAACTGTGCTAGCGGCTCGTTGCCCGAGTCGTGGATAAGTTTATAGTTTGATAACTGTTAACCTTCTTAGTACAGGGTACCCCCCCTCCCCCACCCCCCTCGATCTCTGGAATCATCGACTTAGGCATGTTTTCGTCCGCAAAATCCGTTAAACAAAGGACTTAGAGGTCAAAATCCAGAAAGCAAAGGAGTTGCGCGCCGGATTTTGGACCGGAGCGCCACTTTTTGCTTTCGCGGAGTTTACTGCCTTTGCTTGGACAATTATGGAGCGGATTATGGGCTGTGCACAAGGTCAGATGTCACATAGGTTGCCTGTGCAAATCTGTGGAAAATAATCCTCTGGCGCCAGCGGACGAATCCGCACCCTTCGACTCCGCTCAGAGCAGTTCTTTCGAAAACCGCGAAAGGTGCGGCAGCCTCAATTGTGGTGGCATCGGCTTCAAAAAAATCAAAGGTCGGCCAGCCCCCGCCCTGCGAACAAGCATTCACAGGAAAATATCTTTGCCGCAGGCGGCAACGCCGCCCAGCCTTCGACAATCACGAAGGCTGGGGCACCCTCAGTTGTGTGGCTCTAACAAACATGGGCCAACACCCCAGTTGGTAATTGTGGCGATTGTATAGATTGTGTTAAATATTAATATTATGTACACTTCAGAACTGAGGAATTCGGCTTATGGCGAAGGGGTCTAAAGTAATGCGAATCCCGCGTAGGCAGCTGGAGGAAGGCGTGATCGTGAGCCCTCCTGGCGCTTACACGGAGATTACGTTGAGCAAATTGCGTTCGAGGTTGAGCGAAATACTAAACCGTGTTCAATATGGGAAGCAGTGCGTTCTCGTCACGAATTATGGAAAAAAGGTGGCGCAGGTGCTCCCCGTCCCCGAAGAGTAAGGTGGAAGAAATGGAAGGTGAAGAAGTGAAAATACAGGCTTTGTTGCAGAAACTTCCGTTCGTTGGCCTAGCAGAAGGTGACAGGCTCACGTACTACATATTCGAAGGAAATGGCGCCTACCTGGTGGTTTCCGCGAATAGTCGCGGCGGATTCAATTTAAACGTAGTTGACAGGGAAGCCCCTGACGTGATCCTCCGTCGGTTCGGCGCGCAGCGCGTCACCGGTCGGATGTTAATCCAGAAAGGACGCAGGCCCGATCTTTTCAGTGATGCTTTCTCGTCGCTCAACGCGCTGTATACGATGGTCGCCCTCGGTCGCGCGAAGAAACTGAAGCAAAAGATGGGTAGAGCCACGGTGTTCAAGGTCAAGTAGCGATGGTAAGACTTGGCGGAGGGAATGCAGGATGACCACTCTTTTCAACTTTAGGCCGAACAGGAGAAATAAGGCGGGGACAAGCAACAAAATCTGGAGAATCACTCGGCGCGGAAAGATTGTGAAGCGTAAGTGGGGCCGCGGGGTGATGAGGCGGAGCCGTCCGAGATTCGCTGGCCGCGGTCACGAGCCACTTGTCACGAGGTTTCAATCCGAGGAGTTGGCCAAAGCGTTCGTGAAAAAGATAGTCGCAGAGAAAGTCAGGGAGGGATACGACAGGCTACGGCCGAGGCGTTCTTGAAGGAAACCCTTCGGAGGCTAACACGATGTCGTGGGACTTGGCAGTTAGTGGAAAGTCCGTCGGAATTCAGGTCGGGACGAATTTGGGTTTATACGCGATGGCGCAGTACTGCCGCAAGAAGGGCGGCAGGGAGTGTCGGGCATTCTTCGATAAAGGCAGCTCGAAACACCCGCAAAAGCTACGCGCCGAACTGCAGTCGATCATAGCCAAAAACGACGTCCCCTCGAACATTGATCTGTGTATCAACGCACTCATCGATGGCCTGAGACGTCGCCGGGCCGAGGTATCTCTGACGCAGTAGGCCTCGTATTGAATCGGCTCGATGGGCGAGAGCGCCCTGGACATAGATTATGAGGACTACCATTAGGGCTAGCATGAGGGATGGGTCGATGAAGAGAAGGAACGGGTTGCCGCCCATTCATCCGGGCGAAATCATTCGGGAAGACATTCTGCCGTCGGTGGGCTTGTCGGTAACCGCGGCTGCCAAAGCTTTGGGAGTGTCGCGGCAGATGCTACACGGCATTTTGTCGGGGCGGAAGCCGCTCTCCGCCGTTATGTGCCTGAGGATTGCACGCCTGTTTGGGGGTTCTCCCGAGCTATGGATGCGCTTGCAGGCGGCCTACGACCTGAAAAAGTCGGCACAGAACAAGAAGGTGATGGAGCGCATCGCGCGGATCGTTCCGCTTAATGCGCTGGAGGAGATGCGGGCATGAGCCGCAAGGCACGCCCACCTCGGCAAGCAGCCCCCTCAGGGGCTAAGGCCCGCGTCTTTGCTGGCTGCGGGCGGCACGGCTGAAGCCGTGCCCTTCCCGATCTAACGTGCCCTTCCCGATCCGTCTGGCGCACGATCGGCTAGGAAGCCAATTCAACACCCCTCCCCAATTCCCTGATTGCCCCGGCGCGCCATTCTTGTAATAATGATTGCGCTCTGGCCGATTTGCGCCACGGACGGTTTGCGCCGTGGGAAACGGCCCTCATGCGTTTTCTGGCAAGCATCTTTACGCCCACGGGCAACCGGCGGCTGAATGAGTTGATCGGATTCCTGTTGTGCGTCTCTGCGCTCCTCCTCTTCCTCGCGCTGGCTTCGTATTCGCCGCTTGATCCTTCGCTGAATAGCGCTTCGGTGCTCACCGGCACGCGCGTGGCCCGCAATTGGATTGGCGTGGTTGGGGCGCTGGTTTCGGATTTGACCTTGCAGTTCTTTGGGATCGGGGCGTTTCTGCTGCCAATTTTCCCTGCTTTGGTGGGAATCCGCTGGTTCGCTTCGCGGAAGATTCAATCTCCGTTGGCGAAGAGCCTGGGAGGGGTCTGGCTGGTGGTTTTCATTCCGGCGATGCTGGCGTTGCTGCCGGGGCATACGCGTTGGCTGAACGCGATGCCGATTGAGGGTTTGCTGGGACGGGTTGTGGGCGATTTCCTGATCCACTACTTGAACGTGGCGGGCGCTTACATTGTTTGCGCCAGCGTGCTGGCGGTTGCGTTGTATCTTTCGACGGCGTTTTCGTTTTCAGCGATTCAATTGTGGGCGCCTACGCGCTTTGCGTTTGTGACTGCCTTGTGGAACCGGTATCAGGATTGGCAGGAGGAGCGCGTCAAGCGGGGGCAGCAGAAAGAACTGGAGAAGCGGCGGATTTCGAAGCCGGTGGTGAAGACGCAGTTGATTCCGTCGCGGCAGGGGGCTCCCATCGACGCGCGGGCTTCTGCCGAGCCGCGGCGTACCGGGATTGAGCGCATGATGGAAGAAGACTCTCCCGGACCAGCTTCAAACGGGGGAATCCTTGCGGAATCGCTGGCTGGGCTCGGGGGTGCGGGTAGGGGTGCTTCGACTGCGAATGAGCCCGGTTCGCGTGCTCAGTCTGCGCTCAGCATGACCGGGGAGCCTTCGGTCGGTGTGACAGAGGATCCGGAGGTTACCGAGCGGGCAGACAGCGATCATAAGCCGAAGACCACCATGCTGCGGATCGCGGGCGGCTACAAGCTGCCGTCGAGCAGTTTGTTGCAGCGCCCTGACGAGCAGGGCGTGGTGGATGCCGACGAACTGAAATTGCTGGCGCAGGTGCTCACGGAAAAGTATGCCGAGTTTGACGTTCACGGGCAGATCACGCAGATCAATCCTGGCCCCGTGGTCACCACGTTTGAGTTCAAGCCGGATGCCGGGATCAAGTACAGCCGCATCACCAATCTCACGGACGATCTTTGCTTAGCGTTGAAAGCCGAGAGCATTCTGATCGAGCGCATGGCCGGGAAATCTACGGTGGGAATTCAGGTGCCGAACCGCGAGCGCGAGATCATCTGGCTGCGGGAGAACATTGAGTCGCAGGAGTTCATGGGCTCGAAATCGAAGCTTACGCTGGCCATGGGCAAGGACATCAATGGGCGCATCGTCACCGCCGACCTCAACGGCATGCCCCACCTGCTGATTGCCGGATCGACCGGGTCGGGCAAGAGCGTGGCCATCAATGCGTTCATCATGTCGATTCTGTACAAGGCTACGCCGGAGCAGGTGCGGCTGATTCTGGTGGACCCGAAGCGGCTGGAGTTGGGTAACTACGAAGGCGTTCCGCATCTGTATACGCCCATCATCACCGAGCCGAAGCTGGCGGCGAATGCGCTGCGCAACGCGGTGCGCGAGATGGAGCGGCGGTTGAAACTGTTGGCCGCCAAGGGCGTGCGCAACATCGACCAATACAACCGGCTGTTCGACAACGGCGGAACGCCGAGTTTGTTTGAAGAGGATTCCGACGACAAGCCGATTCCTTACATCGTGATCATCATCGACGAATTGGCCGACCTGATGATGCTCGATTCATCGAACGTGGAAGAGTCGATTACGCGGCTGGCGCAGATGGCGCGTGCGGTGGGCATTCATCTGGTGCTGGCGACGCAGCGTCCGTCAGTGGACGTGATTACGGGATTGATCAAGGCGAATTTTCCGGCGCGGATTTCTTTTCGAGTGGCGACCAAGGTGGATTCGCGAACCATTCTCGACGCGAACGGCGCTGAGGCGCTGCTGGGTAAGGGCGACATGCTCTATCTGCCTTCGGGATCGGCGCGGGTGCATCGCCTGCATGCGCCACTGGTCACGGAAAAAGAGATCGCGGCGGTGGTGGAATTCTGGAAGGCGCAGGGCTCGGCGGAGTACCAGCAGCAATTCCTGGAGGCTCCGCAAGACGAACGCGAAGCTGGCGGTAGCGGCGGCGTGGAGGGATCGGAGAATAGTGGCGAGGACGATCCTCTGTATCAGGATGCGGTGAAGCTGGTGGTGGAGTTTGGCAAAGCCTCCACTTCCCTGCTGCAGCGGCGGCTGCGCATTGGCTACGGACGCGCGGCGCACCTCATCGATCTCATGGAGCACGACGGAATTGTGGGCGCGGCCGATGGTCCCAAACCGCGCGAAGTGTTGAAGCGGCCTGATTGGATTTCGGAAATCGAAGAGACCATGCGCTAGGCCGATAGAGTGCGCCATGCCGAAACGCAATCTTCGCGTGCTGAAGTGGTTGGGAACTACTCCCGCCATCGCAGTGTGCACTGAGTGCAATCGCGAATTCAGGGTTCCGCTCGAAGTGTTGAAACGCTCGGGCGGAGCGGCAGAGAACCTCAAACTGCAATTCACGCGGCATCAATGCGGGCAGGACGAAACCGCTACAGGAACCTGAGAGTCGTCCGCTACTATCCCAGACTTCGTAATCCCAGGCCTCGTAATCCCAGGCCTCGCAAATGCGGCGAGACCCTTCGGCAAGCTCTGGGCAGGCGGCCGATTGCTTCCAGTCACTGCGGGCCAAAGCTGAACTTGACTCCTTCCACGGTTTCCTTGGCTGCGGGCTGGTACTTCCACTGCTTGACTGCGCTGGCCAGGGCGGCAGCGAGCAAGGGGTGGCCGCCGATGATTCTCACTTCGCTGACAGTTCCATCCGGCTTCACCAGCGCCTGAACCTGCGCCGTCCCGGTCAATTTCATGCGCTCGGCGATGGCGGGATACTCGGGGGGAACCGTGCGCTCAACCCGCCGCACAGGTTCCTGCGGAGGATTGGATGGGCTCGCGGTAGAAGACGAATAGCTGCCCTTGGCCAGCGCCAGAATTTTCGAACTGAAATGGATCTGCGAACGGTCGAGTGCATCGGCATTGACTTCAAAACGGATGTTGCCATGATCCTTGACCAGATTGATCATGCCGCCTTGCCGCAGAAAGGAGTCGTCCTCACCCACTGAAAGTACGCCCGCCGGCGCCAGACCTTCGATGGCTGCCTCGTTTCGTTTTCTCTCGGTGGCGCGAAAGAAAACGATATGGCACGATTTCATCTCCTTCTCAGAACTCACCGGCTCGACCACCACGAGATGGCCGGCGATGATCTTGCCTGCGGCCACGGCCTTCAAGACATTGAGAAACTCCGCATCTCCCCCGCTAACGCCGATCACCAGGGGTGAGGGACCATCTGGCAGGGCGTGGCTGGGCCACTGCGCGAGTTTCGCGAAATTAAAGAGATATGCGGCCTTGACCTGGTCTTCCGTGGCATTCTGCCGCTGGCCCAGGGCCACGAGTTGGAGTGACAACAGGGCAAGGACAATCCGCAGAGCCCGGGGCGAGTGCCGCCGGGGCGACGATTCGTCATTTCCCGGAGAGTAGATTCTGAGTTTCAAAACCTGCCCGTGAGTTTGATCTGGAAATTTCTTCCGTCTTGCTGGATTCGATCTTCGGGTAGGCCCGGGGATGCGGGGTCGAAGTATTTCTTGTCGAGCAGGTTGTACACGCTCGCTGAGATGTCAAGATGCTTCCCGATCGCGTGCCCTAGCAGAGTCAGGTTGAAGACCTGGAAGCTGCTGGTGCTCGCTCCAAGTAAGGTTGTGGCCGGACCATTGAATTGCGAGTCCAGGCTGGCAAACAATCTCTGCTGAAGCATGGGCACGATCAGGTTCAATTTCGCAAGATGCTCAGGGGAACGAGTCAGAACTTGTGTGAACGGGGTACGTTGGTTGTCGGTGTAACTGTAGCTCGCCTTCCCCTGCAGGCCGTCCGGGAAGCGAGCGTCGAGTTCAGTCGAAAAACCGTCAATGCCGGCGCCGGTGGTATTCTGGAAAACTAGGAGACCGCTGGAATTCGGTTCCTCGACAATGAGTTGGCTCAGTTGGTTGCGGAACACGTTGGCGGTTAAATGAAGGCGCTCGCCCAATCCCTGTTCCAGGGCGACCTCATAGGTTTTGATGGTCTCCGGTTGCAGATTAAGGTTAGCCTGAAACTGGCCCAGCGCGTAGTAATACTCCTCATAGGCGCTGGGAGCGCGAAACGCGCTGCCATATAGAAGTTTGAGAGCGGTTTGCGAAAAGGGATGATAAATCAGGCCAAGCCGCGGGTTTGCGGTGCCGCCAAAAGTGTAATAGTGATCGTAGCGGACACCTGCGGTGATTGAGAGTTTGCTAGTAAACGCAAATTCATCCTGGCCGTAGAGCGCCCAGATTACTGAACTTGCCGGCTCGCTGGAAATGTACTCGAGAAATGGATTGATATTGTAGTTGACCTGATCCCGTTGCAGGTCGTCCTCGAACTCTGTGCCGAGGGTCAGATTATTTCGTTTCAGGGTTTGCTGCAGCTTTACTTCGCCATTCCACCAGGTTCCCCGTCCGAAATCATAGTTCAGCAGATAAGGGTCCCCCGGCGCCGCGGGGCTGTACGCGAAGATGGCGTCGTAAACGTGCCTTGAGACCGCAGTGCGTGCTTCCAGATCCCAAGTCTCAGTGACCGGCCGGTGGTAACTGAGGTCGAAGTAGCGCAGGCTGTCGAAGGTATGCGTCTGAGGATCGTCGAACAATGTTTCGACGGCACCGTTAGGAATGCCCTTGGCACGCGCTCCGTAGACTCCCTGCAAAGTGAATCCGCGGAAGCTGACCGTCGCCAGAAAGTGCTGGTAGGACTCGTAGTCGCAATTGCGGGCAATACCGTTGTCAGTTGCGGGAGTATCGAACTCGGGATAGAACAATGTCTGGCCCAGGCTATTGTAGAAGCTGCCGGAAACTAGCGCGTCGATTCCGCGGTAGTTGACTCCGTAAGAGGCCCGACCCTCGTAGGTCCCGAAACTTGCCGGTGCGAACTCAAGTTCCCACCCTTTAAGCTGATCCGGCTTGCGAGTGATGACATTAATCACCGCGAAGAAGGCGCTCGTCCCATAGAGCGAAGAGCTTGGACCGCGAACGATTTCAACGCGCTCAATTAAATCAATCTCCAGGGGAAACTCTGGCCCAAGGAAGGCTTGTTCGTAAATGTCGTCGTTGGTGCGGTGTCCGTCGATCAGCACGAGCACGCTGCTGTTCAAGGTTTCAGGCCGGTTGACGCCGCCTACTCCGGCGTAAGTATACTCGCGGTCATAGGCGATGTAGAAGCCGCGCACGCTGCGCAGAATGTCGGCGAGGGTGCGGTAGCCATATTTCTGGATCTCGTCTCTGGTGATGACCGTGACGGAGGAGGGAGCGTCGCTGGCCTTCTGCATGTGCTTCGAGGCGCTATAAACCTGGATATTTCCGAGCTCTTCCAGACTGGTGTCGCCGAGGTCCTTCTTTTGCTCCTGGGCGGTCGCGGTGATCACTAACAAAGCAAATATCAACAACCGTGAGCCGTCGCGGACGAGCCGGCTTGCGGGAGACAGCGCGGAACCACATGAAGGCCTAACCAAAGCCCCAGCAACACTCATAGAGCCTCCCGATGCCGGCCTCGGCGCAGACCCCGGTCTTCAGGCCTGCGCACACGCCTGCACTCTTCTTCGGCAGCAGCCAGGTTCTTCTCTAGTGGGGTTGCTGGGTTACTTTCGGGTCAGGACAGGCGCACGTTCGCTATCGGCTCAGCGCGATTCTTCGTTGCGCTCGCTAAGGCTGGGCGAGCGCTATTTTGAGTGGGTGCGTGCCTCGGGTTTACGCCAGGAGCGAAGATTTACCACGTAGAGGACAATGCAGAACACGTTGGCGGGGATGAAGCCGAATTGCGCGGTCCGGAAACCGATGAGGCAAATGACGACGCTGTTGACGGCGGCTAGAATCCAGCCTTCCCAGCAACGCCGCCCCACCAGGATGGTCGAAACAATCGTAAGCACGCAGGATAGGTGATCAAGACGGAAGAACACAGAAACCTCCTCAAAAACTCGAGTATGGAGCGATGGGCAAGACGTCTTCTGTGATCCCACGCAGGATTCCCCATAACGAAAGGACGAGGCCGGAAGGTCAGAGCTGAGTCGGGTAGAATCTTGCCTATCCAGGAACTGGGCGATGAAAACCCTTACGGAATATCTAAAGTTCCATACGAAAACCCATCGGGCCTACGTGCACATTACGCCGCAGGTGGAAGAGATCGTGCGCAAGAGCGGAATCAAAGAGGGGATGGTGCTGGTTTCGGCCATGCACATCACGGCGGGTGTGTTTGTGAACGACAACGAGAGCGGGCTGATCGAAGACATCGATCAGTGGCTGGAACATCTGGCCCCGTTTCGCAAGAACTATAAACATCATGAAACCGGCGAAGACAACGGCGATTCCCACCTGAAGGCATTGCTGATTCATCATGAGGTGATCGTGCCGATTACGGCTGGAAAACTTGACCTGGGCACATGGCAGCGAATCTTCTACGCCGAATTCGACGGGCAGCGTGACAAACGCGTAATTGTGAAAGCCATGGGGGAGTGAAGCAGTGGTCAGTGGCCAGGGGCCAGTTCTTGCTGCCGACGGTCATTTCTTATTGAAAGTTTGGTTGCTGCTTGCTCCTTCCGGCCCGAATCCGTACTATCGAGTGCTACCACTGCGGCTCGGTGATGCAGCGCAGCGGCAGCTCGATCTTTGGCGACAACTAACTGCCCACACCTAGAACTGGCCACTGACCACTGGACACTGGCCACTGCTTTGACAGGAGGATCAATGAGTGCTGATGAGGCTGCAGAGTTGCGGGAACGGGCGGAGAAAGCCAGAGAGGACCGCTCGCTGGCGGCTGTTTCGTTGACCATGGCGGTGGTGGCGGTATTCGTGGCCGTGGTATCACTGCTGGGGCACCGGGCGCACACCGAGGAAGTCTTGCTGCAAGCGAAGGCGTCCGATCAATGGGCGTTTTACCAGGCTAAGAATATCCGGCAGCATGAGGACGAGTTGTTTGCTGACCTGACTGCGACAGTGGCCAGCAAAGATGCCGAGGGTATGGCGAAGTTCCGGGAAAAGTATAGCCAGGAAGCCGAGCGCTATAAACACGAGAAAGGAGAGATTAAAGACGATGCGGACAAATTGGGCCTCGAAGTTGCCATGGAAACGCACCGTGCCAACCGTTATGACCTGGCAGAGGTGTTCCTGGAGGTCGCACTGGTAGTGACCTCAATCACCCTGCTTTCTGGAAAGCGCATCTTCTGGCACATGGGGATAGTGCTGACCGTGGTGGGTGTAGTGGTGGCAGTGATGGGAGGAATGGTGCACTGAGCAGGAAAAAGACGGCGGTTCGGCACGGTGCCGACGAGTTCGGCACTGGAAACTACGTCTGTAAAACCGCCGGCATCGAATTCGGGGGAATCGAGTTCAGAAGTTTCCACAGCTTCTGGAATCTCACCTGCAAACACATTGGCATCTGGCCGCTCTTAACGAGTCTCAAGATTAGGTTTCACTTTTGATTTCGGAGACAGAAGAGAGCTATCCAGTGGAGGGCATTTTGCTCAGCCACTGTGCAAATCCGCAATGCTCGCGACCGTTTCTTCGTCTGCGCCAGGGCAAGTTGTTCCTGGTGGAGGCGGAAGACTCGACTGACACTGAAACCCCAAAATCGCCTGCTTCAGCGCATCTGCACCTACGGCCCCGTCGCGTGGAGCGGTACTGGATGTGTGATGAGTGCGCAGCAGTTTGGACGCTGGTGCACGACCGGAACCACGGGATCGCGTTGTTGCCGTTGCGGCGGGCTGTGGCTCCGGCTGGGGTCACAGCGACCGAGTACAGAGGTTCGGCGTAAAGTCAACCGCCAAGTTCCGAAATGGAACTAAGCGCCGCTGGCGCGGCGATGCGGAGGACGGTATCCCATCCCCATCGAGATGTGACGGGCGGCATCCTTGAGCGCTTCGAGGATGCGTGGCATGGTGTGCGGGCTGACTTGCTGCGTCGTGCCACTCAAGCCCAAAGCAGCTTCGATCGCGCCACTCTCATCGAAAATCGCGGCGCCGACGCAGCGCGCACCCAGGTTGTTTTCTTCATCGTCAACGGCATAGCCCTGCGTGCGCACCTTTTCCAATTCCTTGAGCAGACGCGGCAGCGTGGTAATTGTCTTGGCTGTGCGCTTTTCCATCCCGCTCTTGCGCAGAATTTCTTCCAGTTGCTCTTGCGGAATGTGCGCGACAATCGCCTTGCCGACGCTGGTGGCGTGGACGCGCATGCGGCGACCGACCCAGGTGTCCATGCGAATGAAGCCCTCGGGTTCGACCTTTTCGATGTAGACGGCGTCCGGTCCATCCAGAACGGCTAAATGACACGTAAGGCCGGTCTGGTGCGTCAGGTGACGCATGATGGGCAGTGCGATGCCGCGAACATCGCGTCCCCCGAGCGCTCCCCGGCTCAGATTGAGAACCTTTAGACCTACGCGGTATTTTCCCGATTCGGCATCGCGAGTGACATAGCCCTGAGTCTCCAAGGTCCGCAGGATGTAGCTGGCTGAACTCTTTGGAATGTTGAGTTTACGGCTGATTTCGGCGTTGCTCAGGCCGTCGGAGGCTTGGGCGACGGATTCCAGCATGGCCAGAGCGCGCTCGACGGCAACGGATGGAGAATCGTTCGACGGTTTCGCCATACCCAGAGCGTTATGGTATCAAATCCGTAGTTGGACAATAAAACGAATGTATGTTCACTATATTGAACATCGCCCTTGACCGTGCGCGGGAGGTGACATAGGCTTCGTCAGTATGGTGAACGTATGTTCACTATATTGAACACACAATTTTAGTTTGGAGAAAACGCGAATGCCCGCCAAGGAAAACGGAAACCGGAACACGACCCACTCCCCCATGATTAACGCAGGAAAGATGAGCCAGGAAGAAAAGAGGGCGCAGTATGAGCTGGCCATGGAATGCATGAATTACGAGTGGGAGACCAACCCGCGCTGGAAGGGCATTGAGCGTCCCTACACCGCCGAAGACGTGCTGCGGCTGCGCGGCTCCATTCAGATTGAGCACACGCTCGCCCGCCTCGGAGCAGAACGGCTGTGGAATCTGTTGCAGACGGAACCTTACGTCAACTCGCTGGGCGCAATGACCGGCAACCAGGCCGTGCAGCAAGTGCAGGCGGGGTTGAAGTCGATTTACGTAAGTGGATGGCAGGTGGCGGCCGACGCCAACAATTCGGGACAGATGTATCCCGACCAGAGCCTATATCCAGCAGACAGCGTTCCCAACCTTTGCCGCCGCATCAACAGTGCATTGCAGCGGGCCGATCAGGTGCATCATGCCGAGGGAAAAGTGGCTCCCACCGAAACCTGGTTCGCGCCGCTGGTGGCCGACGCGGAAGCCGGCTTCGGCGGCACGCTGAATGCTTTCGAATTGATGAAAGGCATGATCGAGGCGGGTGCGGCCTGCGTGCACTTCGAGGATCAGCTTTCCTCCGCAAAGAAGTGCGGACATCTCGGCGGCAAGGTATTAGTTTCAACTACGGAAGCGGTGCAGAAACTTGTGGCAGCGCGGCTGGCGGCCGATGTGATGGGCGTGCCTACGCTGATCATGGCCCGCACCGACGCTGACAGCGCCCATCTGCTGACCAGCGACATCGATGCGCGCGACCGCGCCTTCTGCACGGGCGAGCGCACGTCGGAAGGCTTCTTCCGCATTCGCGGCGGCATCAAGTCGGCCATCGCGCGCGGCCTGGCCTATGCACCTTTTGCCGACATGCTCTGGTGTGAGACTTCGCATCCTAATCTGGAGGAAGCGCGGCAATTCGCCGGCGCGATTCACGAGAAGTTCCCTGGAAAAATTCTGGCGTACAACTGCTCGCCCAGCTTCAACTGGCGCAAGAATCTGGACGAGGCCACGATCGCCAAATTCCAGCAGGAACTGGCCCGCATGGGTTACAAGTACCAGTTCGTGACGCTGGCCGGCTTCCACGCGCTCAACCTCAGCATGTTTGAGCTGGCGCGCGGATACAAGCTCGCGGGCATGACTGCTTACTCCCGCTTGCAGGAAAAAGAATTGAGCCGCGAAACTCAATATGGCTACGAGGCGGTAAAACATCAGCGCTTCGTGGGCACTGGCTACTTCGATCAGGTGCAGCAGGTAATCACCGGCGGCTTGGCGTCAACCATGGCGCTGGCGGGATCCACGGAAGCCGAGCAGTTCAGCGGAATCAAACCGTTGCTCCATCCTGCACACGGTCCCGATGCGGCTTGCCAGCCGATTCTGGGCGACTGCCCACACGTGCCCGTGCAGATTGAACACGGCACTGAAGAGATGCTATTGCCTTCGGGCGACTGAACTGCGTCCCACGGGTTTGTCATTTCTCGCCGGGCCGAAAGGCCCGGTGAGGAACCGCTTTCCGCGCCTCAGTCTTACGGCCCATCCAATTCCTTCTGCTATAATCGAAGTCGCCCCTATGGTGTCGTTTCACGCCCGTGCGGAAGTGGTGGAACTGGCAGACACACCATCTGCCCGTATCGCTTTAGCAATTCTCTATAAGCTCCTGATAATAAACCTTCTACCTTTCGCCTCAATCACTTCCGTGGATCCCCTTCGGAGCGGCCAGTAACCCACCGTAAGCGCCGGATGCAGGCAGTCGGTGCAAAATCCGGTGCAGTTCCTCGCACTGGTTCTGGTTGAATCTCATTGTCACATTCGCTTTAATGTGCTCCAGCGGGCTGGGCGAGCGCAGCGTCCAAGATAAAATAGCGCCATGGCCGGAGTCCCAGATTCGCTCGTCCGCATTCCGCTGCTTTATCACTTCACTGACGTAAGTAACTTACCCGCGATTAGACGATTGGGTGGGCTGTTCTCGACGTCGAAACTGGGCGGCATGGGCGAAGCATTTTGTGCAGGTGGAGATCAGGATAGTTTATCGCTCGACAGGCAGTCCGGCATGGATAAATTCGTCCACCTGTGTTTCACAGATCGCCACCCCATGGCGTTTCGCTTGAAAGAGCGCAAGCCTGATGCGAACCTGACTTATTTGGGAATTGACCGCGCGATCTTATATCAACCGGGCGTGATGTTCGCCACTGGCGTCGGCTATGCAAACGATGCGGAGACGGTTACGCTTGCCGAGGCTGTCGAACGGAATCTGATCGATTATCAGGCTCTTTATACGTGGACCGACTGGAACGATCCAGAGGCCCAGAGAAAAAGACGGGCTGCAGAGTTGTGTGAAATTCTTGTACCGGACTACGTACCGTCGGCATTCATCAGGAATCTTCCCAATGGCTGAGCGTCCGATTTTCATCCCGAAGCCGTCGAGCGGCGAATTGGTCGAGGAAGTCTTTCTGCAACTAACTTGGCATCCCGGATTTGCGGCCGTGCAAAAAGAAAAAAACATCAAGGCGCTTCATGAGGCGGCGGCCTCTGCCGGATTCCGAAACATACTCGAAGTTTCGACGAAGTCGGCTAACAAGCGCGGGAGGCATTTGAGTGCGTTCCACATGAGAGTTAGAACCGCACGATTGGATGAAATTCCCTTAGAGTGTGCTTTCCAGGGCAGCAAGGTTTTTGAGCGAGGCGGCCCCTTTGTTGACCTTTATAAGGCGGAGGCGACGGATGCGAAGAAAGACGCAAGATTAAAGCAGTCCGGGTCGCTGGTTGCTTTCGAATTTGAGGGCGTTCGTTGGCCGCTGGAACCTAAGACCGCGTTTTATGACTGGCTCTATGCGCGGTCCGTTTATCCGCATCGAAAATGGGCAACGAAGCTCTACGCCTATGGCGGGTTCAGCGATATTGAGTTCAACCCTTTTCGTTCGATTAACTGCCAGGCGCGCTCGATCGCCCTGTTCCTGAGCCTCTTAAAGCGCGGCCAGTTGGATGAGGCTGTACAATCTCCATCCAGTTTCATTCAAGTCCTTACGAGGTCTGACTATCGTCCACAACTCCGCGTCGATGGTTCCGCTCCACAGCACTTGTTTGCAGCAAGGCCTTGATCGCTTCCGAGCAAACGGAGTCCAGAATTCGCGGCAGGCGCCGCGCCGGCGACGCTGTGCTGTCAACTGCGCTGCGGACCGATTGCCTTTTTGATGCTGACAACTCGGGCGGACAACGACAATGCAGTTGGCTTTGGTGGTAGTCGCTGGGGCGCATATTTGCGGAGGAACATGCGAACGTATTCGTTTACGAGCCGGGAGGTGTTATCGGCTCTCATGATCACGCATGTTTTGAAGCACAACGATGCATCCGAAAGCGGCTTTACGACCACACCGTCAGTATGAATCCCTCGCGCCATAGGTTGCGTAAGGATGGCGATGCCCACGTGGTCAGATACTAGGTCCACTGCCTGCTGTGGCGCAAAGACATCGTGAGCATGTTTGGGGGCGATGGACTCACGTCGGGCTGTATCCATAATCGCCTCATGCAAGAGTGGATGAACCCGTTTCGCAAACAGAATCCACTCGTCCTTTGCCAGATCCTGGAGAACCAAGCGCTCTTTGTGAGCAGCGGGGTGGTTCTCTGGAAGTGCGGCGTAGAGCGGAGCCGGAGCAAATGGCACAGCCGTTATCTGGGCATCCTGCGGTGGCGCCGTCACCAGGGCGAGGTTCACTTCGCCTGCAAGGACACTATGGACCGACTCCATTGCAAATTGAGTCTTTAGTCGAATTCCGAGCCTCGGATATAAGGGAAGCCGGATCGCAAGCATCGCGGAAACCCAGTCGTGATTGGCATAGGGTGAGTGCCCAATCGTCAAGATGCTATCGGACCCATCGTGTGCAGCACGAGCGAAATGCACGGCCCGCTCCGTATGCGAGAGCGCAGAGCGGGCCTCTTCGACGAAGACACGCCCGGCATCCGTGAGTTCCACAACCCGTCGCTTGTGGCGAGTGAACAGGTGAAATCGATGCTCTGCTTCGAGGTCGGTGATCTGTTTGCTGAGGGCAGGCTGGGTTATGTGCAATCTGTCCGCGGCCCGCGTGAAGTTCAGCTCTTCGGCCAAGGCAATGACTGCGTGCAGGTGACGTATTTCAACGTTGGGGAACACTGCTCCAAGCCCCGTTTAAGAGTTCGGTGACACCAGGAGTTTCGTCCTGCCATTTGCATGCGAAGCGACGAGTGGTTATGGGCTTGGAACCCGGCCAGTTCCAAAAGGTTTCGCGAAGGACAAAATAAAACTAGAAATCGGTCGGGTCGAAAGCCGCTCCAGACGGAGGTTCTGGGGCATTGTTCCCTACAGACTGGCTTTGGACGGGAATGTAATGGGCACTCTCTGACATGATCGCACTCGGGATAGCCTGTCGGATTCGGTGGGACCGCCCGCCAGGAAAAGGCCGCCTCGAAAGCGGGTGAAAAACTCTAACGCCAACGAAAATAAAACAACTTATCTCGCCGATCATACCCGAAAATGCCGTATGTGCGGCGAATTTTGCACCTTCCTGCACTTTTTTGAAAATTATTCTCAATTTCAGCTTCTTCGCAACTGCTTGGCTCTTCTGTTTGTGGGCCCTAGCTTCAGCGGCGGGCGAACGCTGGGCGGGCGCCACCACGGAGTGCGCCGTTGCGCCGCCGCCGCTTTGTCGTTATCGTCGAACAGAAGGGGAGCCAGGATTTTGGCCCATGTGCCACTCAGCGTAGTAGGCCAGCAGGCAGAGCAAGATGTGTGAGCGTACGCGGTCGGGCTGGCGATGGTGGAACCGGAGGACACAAACTCTAGTTCTCGTATAGCAGCACGCCCTCGGTTTCGTGCGAGTCCACCGGACGGTAGTACAGCTTGTTGTCCTCGAGGAAGACCTCGATGAACGCCGGCCGCGTGGTGATGGTGCCTTGGATCAGCGCCTCCGACAACGGATCTTCGACGTACTTCTGCAAGGCACGCCGCAGCGGACGCGCGCCGTAGCTGCGATCGCTGAGTGTCTGACTGAGGACCCACTTCTTGGCCTCGTCGGTTACGGTCATGGTGATTGATTTCTGCGCCAGATTCTGGTTCAGCTGGCTGACCATAAGCTCCAGGATCTGAATGAGGTCGTTCTCAGTCAGCGCGCTGAACAGGATGATTTCGTCCAACCGGTTCAGGAACTCGGGGTTGAAGGTGCGCTTGACCTCGTTCCTCACCAGATCCTCGACCTTGTCGGAGATCATGTCTTCCTTGGTTGACTGGAAGCCCAGGCCTTCGCGCTTCTGCAAGTGGCGCGCGCCGATGTTCGAAGTCATGATGATGATGGCGTTCTTGAAGTCCACCGTGTTGCCCAAACCGTCGGTGAGCTGGCCGTCTTCAAACACTTGCAACAGGATGTTGAAAACATCCGGGTGCGCCTTCTCGATTTCGTCAAGCAGAACCACCGAGTAGGGCGCGCGCTTCACGCGTTCTGTCAACTGGCCGCCCTCCTCGTAGCCCACATATCCCGGAGGCGAACCGATCAGCTTTGAGACCGAGTGCTTTTCCATGAACTCGGACATATCGAAGCGCACCAGCGACTTCTCGCTGCCGAACATGAACTGCGCCAGCGTGCGGACCACTTCTGTCTTGCCGACGCCCGTGGGACCGAGGAAGAGGAATGAACCGATGGGCCGGTTCGGGTTCTTCAGGCCGGCACGCGAGCGGCGGATGGCGCGGGCCAAGGCAGTGATCGCCTTGTCCTGCGAGATCACGCGCTTGTGCAACTCTTCTTCGATGCGCAGCAGCTTCTGCGATTCTTCTTCCTTGATCGAGGTGATGGGGACGCCAGTCCAGCGCGATACCACATCCTCGATGTCCTCCCGACCGACAACGCCGGTGGAGGATTCATCGAGGTGGTATTTTTCGCGAAGGGCGCGCAGGTTCTCGCGCTCTTTGCGTTCCTCGTCCGAGTAGATGCGCGCCTTCTCGAACTCGTGGTTCGCGATGGCGTTTTCCATGCGGTGTACGATGAACTTGATCCGCTTCTGGACCTCCGTGATCTCCTCAGGCAATGAGGTCTGGCGCAGCTTCACGCGCGCTCCTGCCTCATCGATGAGATCGATTGCCTTATCGGGCAGGAAGCGGTCCGGAATATAGCGAGTGGAATGCGCTACAGCGAAGTTGATGGCGTCGTCGGTGTAAGTGACCGCGTGGAACTTCTCGTAGCGGTCCTTAATGCCGAACAGAATCTTGGTGGCGTCGCCTTCATCCGGCGGCGGAACCTTGACGGCCTGGAAACGACGCTCGAGCGAACGGTCTTTTTCGATCGACTTGCGATACTCGCCCGGCGTAGTCGCGCCGATACACTGAATTTCACCGCGCGACAAAGCCGGTTTCAGGATGTTGGCCGCGTCTAACGAACCTTCGGCAGAACCCGCGCCTACCAGCGTGTGCAGCTCATCGATGAAGATGATGGCGTTCTGCGACTCCATCAGCTCCTTCATGATGGTCTTCAGGCGCTCTTCAAACTGGCCACGATATTTGGTGCCCGCCACGATTAATGACAGGTCAAGGGCCAGGATGCGCTTATCTGCCAGGAACGACGGAACTTCGCCATCGGCGATGCGCTGCGCCAGTCCTTCGACGATGGCAGTCTTACCTACGCCCGCCTCGCCGATCAGTACTGGGTTGTTCTTGGTGCGGCGGCAGAGAATATGAATCACGCGCTCCAGCTCGCTTTCACGTCCCACCAGCGGATCGAGCTGGGTATCCATCGCGGCCTGGGTCAGGTCGCGGGAAAACTCACTCAGCAGGGAAGATTCGCGCTGACGCTGGGGCTGAGCTTTTTCCTGGCTGGTACGGGCCAGTTCCTCGCGGATGGTCGAAAGGTGTAAGCCGCGTTCGTGCAGGATCTCGGCGGCGAAGCACTTCTCTTCACGCAGCAGTCCCAACAAAAGATGCTCGGTTCCAACGTGCTTGTGCGAAAGGCGCTCAGCCTCCTCGGCAGCGTAAGCCAGAACCCGCTTGCACTCGTTGCTCAACGGGAGATCGACCGAGGTCGAGATCTTCTCCCGGATCGTGGTGTGTCCCTCAATCTGCTTGCGGATGGACTCGACCGAGGCATGAGAACGCAGGAACCGGAAGGTGAGAGCTTTGTCTTCGCGCAGAAGTCCCAACAGCAGGTGCTCCGTCTCTATGTAAGGAGAACCGAACTGACTGGCCTCGTAGCGCGCAAAGAAGATGACGCGCCGTGCTATCTCCGTGTACCGTTCAAACATGAGCCCTCTCCCCGCCAAGTTCTCCGGTAAGCTGTCGGGTTAGTGACAAGCCCCATACCCTGGAGAACCCTTTAGGCCCATACATCATTATGCGATCAAGACACCAACGAACCCAAGTTCCTAAGGACTCCGGTTCATGATACTCCGTACCCGACTGCCGTTTCTCTGCAACATGGCTACAACAACTTGCAAGCCAGCTGCAGAACCTGTCCTTCCATTGTCCGGACTGTGCAGGAAAATGTCCAAAGTCGTGACACCTTCTGTCTACACCGACTCTCACGTCGGAGCGATTCCGGCGCCAGCCTGTTCGCGGCCAGCGACACGCCCACGATTCAGGAGTTTCACAAAATATCTCTTGATGGCCACGCATAATCTGGCTTTTGCCGCTGCTGTCATCGCGTGCTGCGGCTCCAGTCTCCTGAGTAAGGCTCGCTCTCCAACCCAAGAACCTGGGCGATCAGGGGCCGCTCCTCGACCAGAATAGTGCCGACTTGAACTTTTGGCGTCATCGGCTCTCCCGAGTGAACGTATCTTGCGACCAAAAAAGGGGTGGCACAGGTAGCCACCCCGGGCGATTGACGAGGCACCGTCTCAGGCGGCCACGGCGGCGGGTTTGTGAATAGTCGAGCTAATCACATCCGAGACTTGCACCTTGGGATTGCCGTCTAATACTTTATCCAGGATCTTGAGCACGTCAGGGTAGCCTGCAGTGTTATAGGCTTCCGCGTAGTCCTTGGTATCCCAGAGACTGATTGCGACCACATCCAGCTCTCCCGGGACAGCAAATGTGATTTCATCCCGGAACCCACTCTGCTTCCGCAGCATGGGAATGACTTCGTTATCGAAAATCCGCGTGAACTCGCTCAGAGTGTTTGGTTTCAGGCGTAGAGAGACATTGCGAACAAACATGATCAACCTCCATCGATTGGCTAGGTGATCTAAGAGGGAGAACTCCAGATGGGCTGACTTAGTTCAGGAGACCTGAAAGAGCGGGAAGACTACTCGCTCAATTACCACCGTAGCCTTGCTGCACTGCGATTGTCAACCGGCACTGGGACTCAAAAGCTAAGGACCTTCTCCGATTCGCGACTAGTCTGGAATATTTCGAACAAAGACCCCCGCTGTAGCGTGACCGCAAACACTTCACGCCAAACCTTGCTAACAACGGATCATCAAGTGAGTTGCCTGCTCAAAGCCGCGGTTGCCGCACCGGCCGCTGCCCCATTTGCTCCGTCATTTTCTTTTTCATTTCCCTGCAACGTAGGTTCAGCCTTGTGCGTGCCCACCATCCACGCGTATCCCTCTGGGTCCACTACTGCTCCGCAACGAATCGCCCCAAAACATGTCCATTACCTGGCCTTGGGCTGTTGCTCCAAGACTCACAGCCTTGGCGACTATTTTGTCGACGTTTTCCACGTAGAGAAACAGGCCCGCGGTGAAGCGCCAACGGTCTTAGCGCTGCGCTTACCCAGCGCGGGGTTTTCCGGTCCCGGCATCAAAGTCGTGCCACGCAACGCCAGCTCCGCATGGATGGGCTTGCCATCGGGGCCGTTCATGATGCTGCGCTTGGAAAAGCCTAGGGTACCCGCAAGGGACCCCACGCCGACAGCGCCAATTTCGCCGCCAGCAGGCTGATCAAGAATCACTCCTCCAATCACGATGCGAGGTACAATGATTTTGCTGGGTTGAAACGGCAGCGGGCTCTGCAGGGATGCAACCATGCCGAGGGATAGCTTGGTTGGGCTCATCGAGACGATCACTGCATCTGCGCGAATATCCTTCTCGCGCTCCTGCCAACCCGCATCGGATCGGTAGAGCCGCATGCCTTGAAAACCACCGCCCGAAGGACAGAATCTGCACTACCGGAGTCCTTCCCTGGTTCACGCTGAGGCGGCACATTTGCAGTTGGCGCGCAGACTCTTGTGCATAGCAGCGCTGGGCGCGAGGAATGTAAAGACTGCCTCATGGAAGAAGGTTCTAAAATTCGCAAGATCGCGTTTGTCGGCGACCACTTACCGCGCAAGTGCGGCATTGCGACGTTCACGTCTGACCTGCTTGCCGCCGTGGCAGCTGCGCATCCCCAAAGCCAATGTTTCTCAGTGTCGGTGAATGACATTCCAGGTGGCTACGAGTACCCGCAAGTAGTTCGCTTCGAGATTGAGGAGCAGGATTTATCGTCTTATCTACGTGCTGCGGACTTCCTCAACATCAGCGACGTGGACATCGTCTGCTTGCAGCACGAATTCGGCATTTTCGGCGGGACGGCCGGCGGCCATATCCTGGCACTCCTGCGCGAATTGAGAATGCCCGTTGTCACTACGCTTCATACCATTTTGCGTGAGCCGAAAGCCGACCAACGGCGCGTAATCCACGAGTTAGTCGCGCTCTCGACCCGGCTCGTGGTCATGGCTGACCGGGGGCGACAGATGTTGCAGGAGATTTACCAGGCACCGCCGGCCAAGATCGATCTCATCCCGCATGGCATTCCCGACGTAGGTTTTGTCGATCCGACCGATTTCAAGGACCAGTTCGGTGTGGAAGGCAAGGTGGTGCTGCTCACGTTCGGGCTGCTTTCGCCGAACAAGGGGATCGAATATGTGCTCAACGCCCTGCCGCACATTCTAGCGGAGTTTCCCGACGTTGTTTATATTGTGCTGGGCGCCACCCATCCCAACGAACTACGCGAGCATGGCGAAGCCTACCGGCTCAGCCTCGAAATCCTTGCCAAAAAGAACAAACTCGAGAAGAACGTCATCTTCTACAACCGGTTCGTAGAACTTGAAAATCTGAAGGAGTTCATCGGCGCCGCAGACTTTTACATCACGCCTTATCTCAACGAAGCGCAGATCACGTCGGGCACGCTAGCCTATACGTTTGGTGCGGGCAAAGTGGTAATTTCGACACCGTACTGGCACGCTGCAGAATTGTTGGCGGAAGACCACGGCGTGCTGGTGCCGTTCGGCGACGCCCCGGCCATAGCCCGCGAGGTGATTGGTTTGCTGCGCGACGACACCCGCCGGCATGCCATTCGCAAGAATGCTTACAAGCTGGGCCGTGAGATGGTCTGGAGCAACGTGGCGCGGCTCTATATGCGCTCGTTCGAGTTGTCACAAATCGAGGGGACGGCACGATCTCGAAAATCTCTTGCCACGAAGACGCTCGACCAAAAGCCGCGGGAACTGCCGGAGTTGACGTTGAGTCATCTCTCGCGAATGACCGATTCGACCGGAATCTTCCAACATGCCATTTTTAGCATTCCGAATTTTTCGGAAGGCTACTGTACGGATGACAACGCTCGCGCATTCATCCTCGCGGTACTGCTCAGTGAGTTGGGAGAGGAGCCGGACCGCGTGCGGACCCTGGCCACAACTTACGCTGCTTTCCTCCATCATGCGTTCGATCTCAAAACGAAACGCTTCCACAACCACCTGAGTTTCGACCGCCGCTGGCTCGATGAACAAGGGTCAGAGGATTGTCAAGGGCGAGCGCTCTGGGCGCTGGGTGTGGGCGTGGGGCGTTCGCCCTATCGGAGCTTCCAGATCATGGCTGGACAACTCTTCGCGCTGGCGTTGCCAGCTCTGACGGAGTTCACTTCGCCGCGGGCGTGGGCGTTCGGTCTTATCGGCATTCATGAATACCTGCGCCGGTTGAGCGGTGACAGCCAGGTCAACCAAACCCGTGAGACACTCACTTCCCGGCTCATGGAACTTTTCGAAAGGACCGCCCAGCCGGACTGGCGCTGGTTTGAAGAGGATGTGACTTACGATAACGCGAAGCTCGCACACGCCTTGATTCTGAGCGGACGTGCAACCGGACAACAAGCGGTGTTTGAACGAGGCCTGCAGGCCCTGCGCTGGCTGACGGAATTGCAAGTCTCCGAGAAGGGTCACTTTCGATCCATTGGCACCAACGGATTTTATCGCCGCGGCGGCATGCGCGCCAACTTTGACCAGCAGCCCATCGAGGCGCAAGCAATGGTCTCAGCCTGTCTTGAAGCCTATCGCGCCACATCGGACCTCTGGTGGTACGAGCAGGCGCAACGCGCCTTCGACTGGTTCATCGGCTGGAACGATCTCGGGTTGGAACTCTACTCTCCAAGAACAGGCGGCTGCCACGATGGGTTGCACGTGGATCGAGTCAACCTGAACCAGGGAGCGGAATCAACCCTGGCCTTCTTGCTTTCGTCTGGCGGAGATGCGCTTGGCGCAAAATATGCTGACGAGTTT
>CAWBGI010000007.1:0-449518 GCA_963788225.1 uncultured Acidobacteriaceae bacterium
ATGGTGGGCCGCGATCTGTGCCGCCGCGGCTCCGTCGATTCCTTGTTCCCGGAGGTGGTCTTTGATCTGTTCACGCCTTGGACTGGAAGCCTCCAGATATTCCTTCGTGTAGCCTTTTACTTCCGGCTGTCCATGCTTGCCGCGCTCCAGTTCGTAGCCCAGCTTTTCTAGACGCAAGGCCAACTCGGATCGATAGACCGCCGTGGCGTAGCGTTGTGACACGAACATCTCGTGCGGCTGCAAAGCACGCATCTGTTTCCCATTTTCGAGACCGTTCTCGCGCTCTGTCATGTTGAAGATCACTGCATGGGTATGAAGCTGGGGCGCAGCATAGCCATCGACGGGCCGCGCGGTGTCATGCTCGAAGGTGGCGGCGATAAACTTTCCGGTCGTCTCCGGGGCATGGACATTGCCGATCCGCGCCTGCGTGTATCGTTCAAGCTCCTGAAGTGCCGCGCGTACGCTCTCCCGATGGGCTTCCCGCACCCGATCATCGCCGCCTACGAGCGTCGTAAGCGATACCGACTTCGGCGCCGAGAATGTGGCGTCCCACCCTGCGCGATGCTCGGTGCTCGTCACCTCTCTGCCAAATTTGCCTTCATAGGTTCTCGCAACTTGATGCCGCACGAGTTGCTCTTCGGTGTGCGGATGTTGGCCTTCACTCAGGCGTGCAAAGTGTTCGGAACCAACGCCACCTTGCAACCCCCACTGCTCGGCGAGTTTGCCCTGCCACTCACTGTGACCCTGCTGATCGCGGCTCCAGTAATTCTGTTCCTGCGAGGCAAACTCCCGCACATGGTAGGTCTGCGCCTGGCTGGCTGACAGCGGTTTCGAGATCGTGAGCATACCGAGCGTTCCTCAAGCTGAAGTGATGTTCTTGGCAATTCGTCTCTCATTCGATTCCCTTCGTTTTCTCCCAGGCGAATGACTCTTTGGATTTGGTCTCGGGCGCACCGATGGTCGAACCATTGACGGTCGAACCAAAGAGCCCGAGTATCGGCTGGGTAGGCTTCTTCAGCGGATCGGCGGGAGAATTCGCGGGCACTGATGGCGCAGGTTTCGGCGCGCTCTCTGGCATCTGCCGCTGCGAAAATCTCGGCAGTCTGAATCGGATTCTGTCCATCTTTATCCTCCATCTCTGGATCAAACTTGGCCGAGGTCGGCCCCATTCGATCGTCTCCCGATCCCTCCATTTACGTGAGGACCGGTTCTGCAACATACTGCGCACAGCCAGTAGCAAAAGGAACATCGCGGCTAGCCAAAGCAACGGCGTTAAGAGCGAAAAGCTTCCGGGAAAAGACATGGCACTCATGGCATACGAGCTCTTTCCTTGCGCCTCGCGGGCGAAGAAGTCATCAAGCAGTTTGCGCGCCTGCTGAAGCTTTCGTGCGTCTGCCTGGTCGCGAATTTTGAGGACGGAATCAGGCGACAATTGTCTGCCTTCCGATGCCGCTTGAGAGGCTGCATGGAAGAGATTCAAGAGCGCGTAACGCACCGCCCAGACTTCGGCCAATACCAGTTCGGCGGGATCAGCGGGCCGCTGTCGCGCAGCGCACAGAGCGGTCCCGCGCAGCCACTCGGAGAGAGCCTGTCCCGCGCTTTCGGCGGCAGCTTCTATTTCTCCCAGTTCCTCGGGAGTCAGTCGCGTGGCCGCGGTCTTGGTGCGGAAGCCGGGCTTCGCCTCGTCGCCGAATGGCAAACTGGACTGTGGAGTGGCCTGAATGCGGGGAATGCTCATTGGAGGAACCGCCTCGTTGTTCATGTTGCGCCCGGCCCCGATGCAGTTCGGCAGCGCAAGCGCTCGTTCACAAGAAGTTCTTGCTCTTCAACACGTTTACGCGATCGACGCTCACGAACATTTTTGTCGCAAACAAGCGTTATCGGTGCTACCGCGCTCATTCAGCGAACAACCGACTTTGTTGATGCAACGAAGGTTAACTTGCGTAAACATCGAAACGTCGTCTGGCGCTTCGCAGTTCCCAATTTGGGGGTGACGTGTCCCCACTTCTTCCGGTGCGAAGCACCGCGTTCTTACAACTCGCCATACTCAAGAGCCAGCGTGTCCCAAAGGCGGCGTACTTGCGGAGCCTGCCACGCGCGTCGAAACAGCTTCTTGATAGACTGCCAGTCTTCGCCACGAAAGTTGAACGTAATTCCGTTGTCACGAGCGCGAAAATTCACGCCGATTTCGTCCTTCTCGTCTGCCCCCGTATACGCGAGAAAATAGCGCCCATTCCAGGCGATCAACACCCGCCTTACATCGAGCCGTTCTAGGATGGTCCTGAATTCCGAAATCTTTGGGTATCCCTCCACGGGATAAAGTGGCGAAAGTCTTCCTGGAAAGGACAACCAAACGGAAAAAACTTCGCTCGGCGAGCGCACGAATTCGAGACGGTAGTCGCCTTCTTCAAATTTCGGTAATGGCGGATTCAACGGAGCGTCCATTCCCCCTGCCGAAGAGTTCGGATCTTGCAAGGGCTTACCATAGTGAAAATAGTGGCCGCGGGCGCACACGCGCCACAGGGTCGGCCAGAACGGCCGAAGCGCCTCGTTTAGCCTCTCGATATTGGGGAAGTCTAGCTCGTCGAGGAGAAAGTAGAGGTTCCGGGCGACAAAGATGGGTCTCTGCCGCTCTTCTGTCGGGTTTTTTAGCATCCGAATGGTACGGGTGACGGCGCGCCGAACATCGTCGCTTCCGATCTCTTCCGGTTTCTTCGCTTCGGCTTGCCGATCGGGCGGGAGATGTGCGACGAAGAAAGAGTCCAAATGGGTCTTGTTTGGTTTGCGAAGCAAACCGTAAACCGCCTGGAATGCCTCCAGGATTCCGGCAAGAGATTCATATGAAATCTCCGTCTGTGCGGTGTCGGCAAATCTCTCCACTCCGTGCAGACAGAAATAGGCAACGGCGGTCCATTCTGCTTGCGAAAGCGGGAGCTTTGAGTCTGCCTTTCGGCGAATCATTAGCAGAGAATCGGTCGGCTCGGTAAGCAGACTTACCAGCTCAAGTCGTTCTTCTTTTGAGGACTCAAGAAGCTGCTTTGCCGCCTCCGATGTGGAAACGGGTTCGCCGCTCTTCATGGACATGAGCACCTTTAAGCCCTCAAGCTTTAAACGCAGAGCCTCGGAAATACGAATGGAGATCACTGGCTGCTGTGCTATCGCTGCCTTCTCCGTCGTGAGCTCTCTTTCGGTCAATCTCACCTCCTATGTGTAACGATACAGCTTGACTATATGTGTACACCTGCGCTAACGTCAAGGGCAATGTCTGTACTTCCAGAGGTCCATCAAATGACAGCCAGCCATGCCCTAGGTCCATCCGCTCCGGCCTCAACCCTTGAATACTTCGTGGATGGAGACACCGCAGCCACGTTCTTGGGCATCACACGCCGCACTCTTTTACAAAAAGTCCGAGATGGCAAAATTCCCGGTCACGCGCTCGATCCATCGGCAGAAAAGAAGGACTGGAGGTTTCTGTTATCGGAACTCCACGCCTACATGGTAAGCTGCGAAACGCGGCCACCTGGAGCACGCAAACCACCAAGGAGGGTTTGATGCCCAGGTATCAAATAGGCAGTCTACGCAAGATAATGCGCGCAGAGGGTCTGACGTGGGTGCTTCGCTATTACGCCACTCGCTCGGACGGGAAACGAGTCGAACGCTCGACCGCCATAGGTCTTGTCAAAGATATCGGTTCCAGCCCGGCGGATGCCTCGAGAGAAGTCGATCGTCAGAAGCTGCGCGAAACCATCAACCAATTGCAGCCCTTCCAGGGAACGCCGAGGACGTTTGGTCAGCTTTGTCAGGACTATATCGAAAACGAGCTGAGGATCGACCAATCGGAATCAGCGCGTCCCAAAGCATTTCCCACAGTCGAAACCTACGAGCGACACCTTATCAAACGCATCATTCCACGATGGGGGAGATTAGCACCCTTAGCCGTGGAATCGAGGGATGTCGAGGAGTGGTTTCGGGAACTACGCAAGGGGAACGCTCAGAAGAAGGTGAAACCGTTAGCCGATCCTACGATCGACAAAATCCGCCGCATCATGAGCCTGGTCTTCAAGCACGGGCAGCGATGCAATTTCCTCCCTCGCCAGCAGGAAGGCAATCCCATGAACTGGGTGAGCCAACGAACCACGAGCGACTACCGGGCGATAGTCATGACGCCGAAGCAGGCGTTCGAGGTTCTTCTCAATACTCCAGAGCCAAGGCGCACGTTGACTCTAAGCGACGCGGCCACTGCTCTGCGCGTATCAGAACTGTTGGGCTTGATGTGGATGGATCTCGATTTCGAGGGGTTGGTGATTTACGTGAGACGAGCTTATGTGTGGGGAAGATTCAAAGAACCGAAGTCGAAAGCGTCAAAGGCTCCCGTTCCCATGCATCCGCTTTTGGCTGGCTTCCTCCTCGCATGGCGCGAGAGAACGAAGTATGCCAAGGAAAGCGACTATGTGTTTCCCAGCGTAAAGCTGAGAGGCAAGAAGCCGCTGTCCGCGTCCATCTTGGTGCAGAAATACTTGCGCCCTGCAGCCATCACCGCGGGCGTGATTTGCGCGGATTGGAAGGGACGCTTCGGCTTTCACAACTTTCGTCATTCGCTTGCGACGGCACTAGTGAAGCTGAAGGTGGACCCGAAAACCGTACAAGGAGTGCTGCGTCACGAGGACTTCGGCACGACCATGGGACTCTATGCGCAGTCCGACATGGAGTCCATGCGGGATGCGCAAGGCAAGTTCCTCGAACAGCTGATGGGAGACAGAATCCACCTGCTCACAGAGCGAGTTCAGTGAGAATCATGGGTTGGATCGTGGGTTGGAAATTTCCGCTCCTCGCCACTAAGTTCTTCAGAATGATGGTGGCCAGGGACGGAGTTGAACCGCCGACGCCAGCCTTTTCAGGGCTGCGCTCTACCACCTGAGCTACCTGGCCACGTTTCGAAACCCGCTCGTCTGCCGCGGGCGAGGGTCGTTCGCTTCACGCCGATTGTTGCGGGGTTCCAACCGAATGAACAACTCATTGCCGGACGCGTGCGGAACCCATTGATTATAGCAACGGGGAGAACTTCCCTCAACGTCACCCGGTCTGCCGGTGATGTCAAGCTGCCTGTGTAAATAGGTTGAGGGTGCGGGTTTTCCATTCCAAGTTGAATCTCTGGAAGATGGAGTAGAGGATGCGGTTGACACTAGCTACATTCACAAAACAAACCATGGGCCGGGTGCGGCGGCGCACTTCCACGAAGCAGCGTTCAATCACGTTAGTGGTGCGCAGCTTCTTACGCAGGTGCGCGGGGAAAGCGAACACCGAAAGCAGCTCCGGCAGATCGCACTCCAGTTGGCGCACCATGGGACCGTACTTCCCCCGCCAATGGGCGCGGAAGGCGCGAAAAGCGGCCTCGGCATGGGCACGGCTTTCGGCTTGGTAGATGGCTTGCGCGTCCTGTTTCACCGCGTCGAAATCGGCCTTCTTCACCTTCTCTAAAATGTTGCGCATCTTGTGCGCCCAGCAACGCTGATGCCGCACGCGCGGATACACGGTGCGAATCGCCGCCGCCAGGCCAGCACAGCCATCGGTGACGATCAGGCCCAGCGCCTTGCCCTCCAGTCCGCGCCGATACATATCCTGCAGCAGCCCTTCCCAGTCCGCCTGGCTTTCGCCTTGGCTGCGCAAAAACGCCAGCAGATGGCGGGTACCGTCGCGCCGCACTCCGTAGGCCACCAGCATCTGCACCCGCTTGCGTCCCGCCGGACGCCGCACCCGCAAGCTCACTCCGTCCAAAAACAGATACGCGTAGTTGTCTTCCAACCGCGCCTGATGGAACTGGCGCACCACCTCGTCCAGATCCCGCGTCAGCTTCGACACCGTCTGCGGGCTCACCACTTCTTCGCTCACCGTGGCCACCACCCGCCCCACCTGCCGCGTCGAGAGGCCGCGCAGAAATGCCTCCCGAATCAGCATCGACACATCTTCGGCGCGCCGCTGAAAAGGTTCTAGCCCACGCGGCAGAAAACTCTTCCCGCGGGTGCGCGCCACCCGCAGCCGGATCGTCCCCAACCGAGTCACGAAATCCCGTTCGTAGTAGCCATTGCGATAGGGCTGCCGCCGGCTGCTCCGCCGCTGATACACTTCGCGCACCGCATACCGGTCCCGCTCCCGCCGCGAATCCGCCTCCAAACGCTCTTTCCACAGCCGTTTCGTCTCGCCGTACACATCGCCCCAGAAACTCTCTTTCATCTCCGCCAGAAAATGTTGGTAATGCTCCGTGATTGGGATTATCTTCGCCATGGGTGTAGGTCTCCTTTCGGAAAGGCTTTAGCTTGCTAGGCCAAAGCCAACTTACACCCTCTCGCTTTTTACACAATCAAAGTTACGTCACCCGGTCTGCCGGCTGAGATGGGTTTATCGCGGATAAAGAACAACTGCGCATCCCTGTAACGGGCCAGCTAAAACTGGCCCGCTACCGGCTGCGCATAGGGGTGAAGACTCTTGCGGGTGATTCTCCGCCAACTATTGTCCGCCAACCGAAGACCCGTGCTGTCCCAGCCACGACGCCAGTTGGGGTTCCTGTTGTGACTTCAGATCCACACAGTTGTTGATGCGCTCGATCGCCTGGCGGTAGGTTCGTTCCGCCGCTTCGATCTTATGCGCGGCATAAAACTCCACCACCTGATCGCGCATGTGGGCATCGCAGAAGGAACTGGTCGTACCCACGACCTGGGCGCTGGCAAAGGGTCCGCCAACTTTCTGCACCGCATCCCAGTGCGACAGAACAAAATCCCATGCCAGCTTCTGGCCGTCGGGATTCGCCATTACACTCGTGAGCACACCCAGCGCGTCCTGTGAGCGAACGTCCGGAGAGATGGAGTAGTCCAGAGTCCGCTGCAAAAGCTTCGGATCGCTGAACTGCGGCAAAGTGAACAGATACATGTAATACTCTTCCGGCGACTTGGGATTTTTCAGCGCGGTCATCAAACGCGCGTAAAAATCTTCTCCGCCGTTCAGAGCTGCCAGCGCCATGGCTCCGCCCGCCAATTGCCGGTCGACCGAGGAAGGATCGTCCAGAACCTTTTCGGCCAACCTGCGGGCCTCGGCCAGCACTTGAGGATCGCGGGCATCGTAACCCAGCGCGTTGAACAGACGACCCCGCAGCGTTCTCCGCTCGTCGCTCTCGCCCGGCTTCGGTTCCCAACCCACATCTTTCAGCATGGGCGAAAGGTATCCTCGCAGCCATGCCCTATAGGAGTCGCGATCTGCATCGTTCACAAGATATCGCTCAATAAAGTCGAGCCGCCCCAGAACGTCATCCATTACGGCCCGATTGCGGTCGCTCGCCAAGCCTTGAGCGAACGCCAGATAGTCACCGACCGGCTCGCGCCCAACGCGTACCGAAGCCCAAATATCGGTCTGCAAAGCGATGCGCTCTGCGGGCGTCAGTTTGGTTTCGGCATCGTTCGCCATTCCTCGCACGGCATCGGCCTGGTAGCCGGCGCGGTAGTAACCGGCGGCGCCGGCATTGGCAAGGACCCATGTCGAACATCCCTTAAGCGTGAATGTCTCTTCCTTCTTGGTGAGCAGTTCGCACTTCTGAGCCCCGGTCGAAGACTTCAGGCATAGAGGAACCTGCCACAGCTCATCGTTCGGCGCCTGGAATTTTTCCCGGTCATAGTAATAACGCTTCTGATCCAGAGTCACACTGGTCGAATTGCCAGAGCACTGTGACTTCACATTGATGATGGGAACCCCGGCCTGTGTCACAAACGTGGGCATGATCTGGTCCACCGGCTTCTTGGAGGTCCTGGCCTGCGCCTCCCAGAAATCCTGGGCGGTCGCGTTGGCATATTGATGTTTTTGGAGATACGCGTTCACGCCAGCACGGAAAGTGTCTTCGCCCAGATAGGCCTCGAGCATGCGCAGGACAGACGCGGCCTTGCCATAGGCGATTCCATCGAACAGTTCCATAATCTGCGCGGGAGTTTCGGCGGCCTGGTGGATCGGACGCGTATTCGCCAGCGAGTCTGTATTCATTGTTCCGCCACTGTTGCTCACATCGTCCAGATTGAAATTCCATTCCGGCTTCCAGGCCTCGATCGGCTTGCTCGACATCCAGGTGGCGAAACCTTCGTTGAGCCAAATGTCATCCCACCATTTCATGGTCACCAGATCGCCGAACCATTGGTGAGCCATTTCGTGAGCGATCACGGAAGCGATGGTCTTCTTCAAGTCGACGGAGCCTTGCTTTTCATCGATCTGCAGAAGGATTTCACGGAAGGTGATGCAGCCGGCGTTCTCCATTGCGCCTGCGGAAAAATCCGGGAGGCCAACCAGATCGAGCTTCCCGTAGGGGTACTTGATGTTGAAATACTTGTCGTAATAACTGAGGACGTGCTCGGCTGTCTCCAGGGCAAATTGCCCCATTTCCTTTTTTCCGGTGGTGTTGTACACGCGGATCGGAATGCCGTCGGCCTCGCCCTCGATGTATTCAAAGTTGCCGATCACGAGCGCCGCGAGATAGGACGACAGCTTTGCAGTGGTGGCAAACTTCACAGTGTGCTTATCGCCGGGGCCGGGCGTATCGGAAGCGACTTTCTGGTTGGAGATCGCCACCAGCCCCTTGTCGGCAACGGCGGTGATGTCGAAGGTGGCCTTGTACACGGGTTCGTCAAATGACGGAAAGGCGCGGCGCGCATCTGTGGATTCGAACTGCGTGGCGGCATACTTGCGGCCCTGATCGTCCTTGCCCAAATAGAGGCCACGCATCTCGCTGTTGAGAATGCCGGTGTAGGTGATGTGCACGGTCGCCGGCCCCGCGGGCAGCGCCTTTTCGACCGCCAGCACGACCATCTCTTTGTCTTTCTCCGACGTGACTTTGGCTTTCTGCGTATTTCCACTGCTCGTGATCGTGACCTCGTGGAAGTCGATATCGACCGCATTCAGCGTGATTTCCGAAGTCGGCTTCAACACGCGGATGGAAATGGTTTCATTGCCCTCGAACGCAGCCTTGTCGAGATCGGGCGTGAAGGAGAGTTTGTAATTTTCAGGAACGGCCACTTCGGGCAGCCGTTGGGCCGCTGCCAGGGAAAATGCCGCCAACGCAAACGTGAGTACCGCAAGAATTCGCTTCATAAGTTTCCTCGGGAGATTCGCTTGAAAGTCATTTGGTAACAGAATCAGTTTCAGGGCGTTTTCCGGCGCTTTCCGGCGATTTCCTAATAAGAAAGGCAGCTCAGCCTGCACCGCCCAGCAAGACGCACTCGTCAATCTCTAGTCCTATACGGAAACTGCGCCGCGAAAGTTCACTGCGAATGCGCAACCGCGCCGTTTATGACCGTGAGCGCGCACCGGTTCGCCCCGAACCAGTAAGGGATCTCGCGGTAGTCGTCTACCGCAAACACTGACAAATCAGCATCTTTCCCCGGCTCAATCGTGCCCTTGCGGTCCGCCACTCGCAGCGCCCATGCGCCGTTAACGGTGGCCGCAGCAATCGCCTCCGCGGGCGACATCTTCATATGCGTACAGGCCAGCGACATCGCCATCGGCATGCTCAGCGTCGGCGATGTGCCGGGGTTGTAGTCGGTCGCCAGCGCAACTGGCACGCCCGCGTCAATCAACTTGCGCGCCTGCGGATACTCCTTCAGCCCCAGAAAATAATTCGCCCCGGGCACCAGCGTCGCGACCGTGTCGTGCCTGGCCAACTCCGCGATGTCGCTGTCGCTGACGTGATCCATGTGATCAAACGATGCTGGACTGAACCGCAAAAATGGCCGCAGCCCCGTCTCCGAAAGCTGGCCCATGTGCGCCCGCACGCTGAGCCCATGCTGCTCGGCAGCTTCAAAAATCTGTTCGGTCTCCGCTGCCGTAAACGCCCCCTGATCGCAGAACACATCGACGAACTGGGCGAGCTTCCGCTTGGCCGCGAGCGGAATCATCTCTTTACAGACGAGCTCAACGTATTTTGGTGAGCGGCCCTGAAATTCTTTGGGGACCACGTGCGCACCGAGCAGAGTGGAGATAACGGTTCCAGGCCAGCGGGAGGCCGCTTCGCGGATCGCTTCCAGCGACTTCAATTCCGACTCAACCGTCAGCCCGTAGCCCGACTTGGCCTCGACGGTAGTCGTGCCGTGAGCAGCCATGTCACGCAGCACAGCCAGAACTTTCTCAGCCAGAACGCGCTTCCCTGCTGCGCGGACGCTCTCCAAGCTCGACCGGATGCCGCCCCCGGCCGCGGCAATCTCTTCATAAGAAGCGCCCTCGATGCGCTTCTCAAAATCCACCAGCCGCGGGCTGACAAACACAGGATGTGTGTGGGAATCAACGAATCCAGGCACGACGACTTCGCCCGCGCAGTCGATCTCGGTGACTTTTTTGCGATTCTTCTTCAGCCACGGATCGCGCAAGGCGTCTTTTGTGGTGCCGACGGAAACGATCCTGTCGCCGAGACAGAGCACGGCGGCGTTTTCGATAATGCCGAGTTGTTTGAGGTCGCGACCGCGTCGCGGACCGGGCTTCGTGGATGGAGAGTCGAGCGTAAGCAGTTGTCCAATATTGGCCAGAAATAGTGCCGACACTTTATGCACTCAGCCTCCGCACGCAGAACACCCACCACAGAGGCACGGAGACACGGAGGTTGTTTGGCATCATAGGACGGAGCTGACGTTTAACCTCGATCGGAGCACCAATGATGGCCTCGGTCAAAGACTCCGACAACAGTCCGGAAGAACTCCGTGCCTCCGTGTCTCCGTGGTGGGTGTTCATTTTTCGGCCCATCGGCACCCTGACGCCCGTCCTTCCGGGCAAACTCCTTCGCCTTGTCATAAACCGCGTCCACGTGCCGGATTACGCACTCAGCCACCGCACGCAAAACACCCACCACGGAGGCACGGAGACACGGAGGTTGATTGGCGTCATAGGACCCGGCGCATGATTCCCCGGTGGAGAACCGACACGTTAAAGTTGATGAGAAGGCCTACGCGCTTGCCCGTGAGCCTAAGATACGTGAGTAACTGCGCCTCATGCACGCTCAGCAGCCGTTCGACGGCTTTTAGCTCTACAACGACTTCATCCGCCACGACGAGATCAATGCGGTACTTCCCACCCGTCTCCCGCCCTTTGTAAACGACAGGCAACTCGATTTGGCACGTGAAAGGGACGCCACGAAGGCGTAGTTCTTCGCACATACACTCTTCGTAAACTGACTCTAGAAGTCCCGGCCCGAGCTGTCGGTGAACCTCGATCGCAGCACCAATGATGGCCTCGGTCAAAGACTCCGACAACAGTCCAGAAGAACTCCGTGCCTCCGTGTCTCCGTGGTGGGTGTTCATTTTTCGGCCATCGGCACCCTGACGCCGTTCTTCCCGGCAAACAGCTTAGCCTCGTCATAACCCGCGTCCACATTCCGGATCACACCCATCCCCGGATCAGTCGTCAGCACGCGCTCGATGCGCTTGGCCATCGCATCCGTGCCGTCAGCAACCGTGACCTGCCCGGCGTGCAGGGAGTAACCAATGCCCACGCCGCCGCCGTTGTGAATCGACACCCACGATGCGCCCGCTGCCGTGTTTAGCAACGCATTCAGCAGAGGCCAGTCAGCGACAGCATCGGACCCATCTTTCATGCTCTCGGTCTCGCGGAACGGAGACGCCACCGAGCCGCAGTCAAGATGATCGCGGCCGATGACGATCGGCGCTTTGATCTTTCCCTTCTTCACCAGATCGTTCATTGCGAGGCCGAACTGCGCGCGCTCGCCATAGCCCAGCCAGCAGATGCGCGCCGGCAGTCCCTGGAACTTGATACGCTTGCGCGCCAAGTCAATCCAGCGGCGCAGAATGCGGTTCTCGGGAAAGAGTTCTAGAACGAGATCATCCGTGACGTGAATGTCCGAAGCTTCGCCCGACAGTGCCACCCAGCGGAACGGCCCGCGTCCCTCGCAAAACAGCGGACGAATATATGCCGGCACAAACCCGGGAAAATCGTAAGCATTCTTCACGCCATGCTGAAACGCGAATGTGCGGATGTTGTTGCCGTAATCGAAGGTCACCGATCCCATCTTCTGCAGCCGCAACATGCCTTCGACATGCGCCGCGATGGCGTCGAGCGATTTCTCCTGATACGCCCTTGGATCGTTTTTCCGCAACTCGACAGCTTCGGCGAGCGTCATCCCATTCGGCACATATCCATTTAGCGGATCGTGCGCCGCGGTCTGATCGGTCAAAATGTCAGGCACCACGCCGCGCTCGGCCAGTTGCGGAATAATGTCGGCGCAGTTCCCCACCAGCCCCACCGACACGTTCTCTTTCTTGCGCACCGCATTCTTCAGAATGCGTAACGCCTCATCGAGCGTGGTGACCATGAAGTCGCAATAGCCGGTCTTCAGCCGCTTCTTGATGCGCTCCGGATCGACGTCAATGCCCAGAAACGCCGCACCCGCCATGGTCGCGGCCAGAGGCTGCGCTCCGCCCATACCGCCCATGCCACCGCTCACGATCAACTTCCCCGCGAGGTCTCCGCCAAAATGTTTCTCGCCCGCCGCCGAGAAAGTCTCAAACGTTCCCTGCACAATTCCCTGCGAGCCGATGTAAATCCACGAGCCCGCCGTCATCTGCCCATACATCATCAACCCGGCGCGCTCCAGTTCGTTGAACTTCTCCCAGTTCGACCAATGGCCGACCAAGTTCGAATTAGCGATAAGCACACGCGGCGCATAATCGTGCGTCTTGAAAACGCCGACGGGCTTGCCCGACTGCACCAGCAGAGTCTCGTCGTTCTCGAGCTTCTTCAGAGTCGCGACGATGGCGTGGTAAGCCTCCCAACTTCGCGCTGCACGGCCCGTTCCGCCATAGACAACAAGGTCTTGCGGACGCTCGGCGACTTCTTCGTCGAGGTTGTTCATGAGCATGCGCATGGCAGCTTCCTGCTGCCAGCCTTTGCAGGTGATGGAGTTGCCGCGCGGCGCGCGTATAGCGGTGTAAGCCTGAATTTCAGTTTCGACTGGCATGAATAGATGGTACTTGCAGAGCGTGGAAGTGTTCAATGCTGGAAGCTGGGCGGGAGCGGACTCACCACGTGCTGTATGCAGTGCCATCGCTCGAGATCATATTCGAAGCCGAGTGCACATCGTCGATGCCGGGATCCTGCTGGTCCACCGTGAGCAGCACTTCTTCCTGCTTCACTTCCCAGTTCGCTTCTTTCGTCATCGGATCTTTAGGGATTGCTTTCAGGTAGCCCGCCGACACCAGATCGTCCAGCGACTGCGGCGCTTTTTGTTTGTCCAGCGTGTACTGCGAGATCAGCTTGCGAAGTTCGAACAAGTCGTTGCGCAGGACGGCCTCGCGCGCTCTCACCACCGACTGCGTATAGATGGGGGCCGCGATCGCCAACAGTATCCCCATGACGATCATTACGATCATCATTTCGAGCAGCGTGAAACCTCGCTGCAGGGTGAAGCCCAATCCCTTCTTTTGCCCTAGCCGTCTTACCATCTACCAGTCCTTATACTTGGTGCCATCCAGGCCCACGCCTTGCGACTTGGTGAAGACATCGAACACGCTCTGCCCGCCCCAGGAGTCGGAATCGGGATCGTCCTGCATCGAGCGCAGGCCCCATTCCGTGGTGCCCGTCATGGGATCGACAGGAATCTTGCGCAGGAAGCGAACTTTCTTGCCCTGCACATCCACGCCCTTCACCAAAGTTTCCAGATCGGGTGGATAGTTCTGGCTGTCGACCTTGGTCTGGAACATGTTCCGGTCGGCTGCGTCTTTGTAGCGGTCGATGGCGTCGCGCATCTCCCACAAGTCGTTTCGCAGCATGCGCTCTTTCTCCCGCTGTATCGTCAGCCGCGCCAGCGGCACCGCCATGGTCGAAAGAATAACTAGGATGGAGGTCGCGATGATCAACTCGAGGAGCGTAAAGCCCTGCGCGGGTTTCGCACTCAACCCACGTCTGAATCGTTGCAGCTTCATCTCAAAAGTCCTGATCTAAATCCTGAACTCGGAATCCTGCTCTCGGAAACCCGATCCTGGAAAATTGCGGTCGAATAGATCACAGCCCTATTGCACGGTGATCGACGCCTGCGCTCCGTTGACCGTGATGGCCTGCTGATTAGGATCGCGCACACCACCGCGGGTGATGGTCAGCGGAGTCTGTCCGCTGGCCTTCGCCTGAAATGTCAGCGTGACCACCGAGCCCTGCCCGGAGACTCCACCCGACCCCGGCGGCCGTGTGGCCGTGATCAGCAAAGTCCCGGTAGCTTCCTCTTCGCGGTGCACCAGGGCGACGGCCTGCCCATCCTGGGAGAGGAATCCGCCGTTGGAAACGTTCACCAACTGCAGCTTGGCCGGATCGTAATTCATCTGCACCGGCACGGAAAATACATTCTGCGCCCCCGAAATCAACAGGTTCACCACAAACGTGTTGCCTTTTACCGCCGTGATCTGCGCCGGATCAAACATGAAGTTCGCTGCCGGAGCCGCTGCCTGGTTCGGGGTTTGCGCCGCCGGTGGCGGTGTGGCAGGGGCCGGAGTTGCGGGCGCTGGAGCTGCTGCTGCCGAGTGGCTGACATGCCGTAGTTCGATCGCGGTCGCGGTACCAATGTCGATCGGCCGCTGGTTCAGCTCGCTGACGCTGGCGCCGCGGATAATGTGCGGAGTAATGACAAACACCGTCTCGTCTTGCGTTTTGTCCTGCGTCGTTTGCCCAAAAAGGTATCTCAAAATCGGAATCTGCGCCAACCCTGGGATTCCGCTCAACGACCTGGTCTGCGAATCGTCAAAGATTCCGCCAATCAGGCTCGACTCTCCATCCGCGAGGCGGATTTCATGCTCGATTTTTTTCTGCCCGATGATGGGCTGGCTGATGCCGCCGATGCTCGACTGACCCACCACCGAAGATATTTCCATGGTGATCTTCAGGGTCACTTCCCGGTCGCCATGCACGTGGGGTGTTACATCGATGTTCACGCCCACATCGAGGTATTGAAACTGAGTATTCACCAGCGGGTTGATGCCCACGCCGCCGATTCCGGGCTGAAACGATCCCGTAGCCACAGGCACGCGTTCGCCAATCTTAAGGGTCGCCTTCTGGTTATCGAGCGCGCGAACCTGCGGATTTTGCAACATCTTGGTATCGCTATCGCCCATCACTGCTGACAAGTTGGCAGAACCTATCGACACCTGAAAATCCGTTGCGTTCAGATTATCCAGAGTGTTCAACTCCAGCCCGGTGTTGCTCGAACCGGTGCCGGTTGTGCCAGTGGTGGTTCCGGTGGTAGTCGTGTTGTTGTTGATGTTGCTCTGTAGAGTGACCGTGGCACTGCTCGGCGGCAGCAATCCCAGGGTGCGCGATCTGTCCTTGCTCACCTGCAACACCGCAATATCAACCACCACTTCCGGACGCGCCTTATCCAGATCGTCCACCAGCTTTTCCGCCAGCGCGATTTGGTCCGGCGTACCCCGCACTACCAGCGCATTCTGCGAGAGCAACTGCTGCACGCGTTGCACGTCGAGCACGGCGCGGATCGCATTCACCACGTCCTGCAACTCGGTGGGCGCCGACAGATTCGAAAGATAAAAAGTCTTGAGGACGCTCTGTTCCAGTTCCTTGCGCTTGGCCGGATTATCCTGCGCCACAAAGATGGTGTTGCTGGTCACCGGCCGCCAGAAAGTCTTCGACTCCAGTGCCGCAATCTGCAGCGCCTCTTCCAGCGTCACCCCATTCAGTTCGACTTTAATGCGTCGCGAAGTGTAGTCGTAATCGAACAGAACGTTGACCCCGGCGATCTGCCCGATGGTCTGATAGACCACCTTGGAATCTTCCGTCATCTTGATGGTGATGGGGACGTTAGAGATGGGCGCGAGTTCAACTGGACCTGCCGCTTCCTTGATCTTCCGCTCCAGGCTGTTCGGCGGTCCTACCGCCGGTGTTGGAGGATTGTTGGCGTCGTCAATCATCTTCTGCGTGCGCTTCAACTCCTGTTGCGCAGCGAAAAGTGAAGGATCGATGAATGCCGCCTTTTGAAATTCGGCCAGCGCCTCCTGCAGTTTGCCTTGGTCGCGCAGCAAGATTCCGTGATGCACAACCGTGGCTGCCGCTTTAAAACGCATCCGCTGGAACGAGGCTTTGTAGCGTAAATCCTTTGGCTTCAGGTCGAAGGCCTGCTTGTAGAACTCGTAAGCCTTTTCGTACTGCTCGCGCGCCTCGGCGTCTTGGCCCTTTTCAAAGCTGGATTTGGCCTTATCGGCAATGGCAGGCAGGATGGCAACCACGACCAGCAGCACGACAGCTGCGGGCATCAGACGTCTCATTCGGAAAGTCCTCGTCTATAAAGTCTCGCCGGACACGCGGTCCCTGCCCTTAGGCCAGCGAACCTGGGATTCACGTGAAGGCTACATCCGAAACAAAAAGAACGGTTTTGCTGCGATTATAGCATCGCGTTTTGCGCCCACCCATGTGATTGCACGCACGGGAGTTACACTCTTTAGTCGTAGTCCTAGTGGGCTTCGGGCTTCGGCTGTCGGGCTTCGGCGAATCGGTTTCCCAGACCTCGCATTTAGTCAACTTGTCATCCTGAGCGAAGTTGGCATTCGCGAAGCGAAGGCCAACGCAGTCGAAGGACCCCTTTGCTCGCTTATGCTACCGCTGCCCCAGCAGGGAATTTCTACGACGAAACTTCCGTGCCTGAAGCATCTGGTTCAAGCCCCGAAGCCCGATAGCCGAAGCCCAGCCCTCTGCTGCTAAGATTGAACCCGAACCCATTGACTCAATCGCGCAATGGCTCAATGACTCAATTCCATGCCCCGCCATTCCACCCACGAAACCAAGCCCAGCCCGGAGAAATCCCCGCGCCGCGAACCCACCGCCAGCGGCCAACGAGACGCCGCCGTTAATAGGATCGCTTCCCACAACTACTTCTTGCTGGAAAAATTTGAGTGTGGCGTTGTCCTAACCGGAACCGAGGCCAAATCCGTCCGCGGCGGCCTCGCCAACCTCAAAGATTCCTACGGCCTGGTCAAGGACGGCGAACTCTGGCTGCTCAACGCCCACATCGGCCCCTACGAGCACGGCAACATTCACAACCACGCCCCCCTCCGCACCCGCAAGCTGCTGATGCACAAAGAAGAAATCCTCAAGCTGATCGGCAAAACCCAGCAAAAGGGACTGACCCTGATCCCGGTGCGCATGTACTTCAAGAACGGCAAAGTAAAGGTCGAACTAGCTCTGGCCAAGGGCAAGCAGCTCTGGGATAAACGCGAAACCGAACGCCGCCGCACCGCCGACAAAGAAGCGCGAGAAGCCATCCGAGGCCGGAAGAAGTAAGCGGCGGATTTTTCATTCGCCCGTAAGTTAGGTTTGTCATTCCGAAGGCGGCTTTATCGCCGAGGAATCTGCTGTTTGCCCGCAGCGCCGAATCCCCCGCCCCCTCACCACACGTCAAGCTTGATCTGCCGGTATCGACTAATTAGCTCAAAGTCTGCCCGATTGGTAGTGATGAGACGGGCGCCGTGAGAGCGGGCAGTAAGCGCGATGAGAACGTCGAAATGCAGGTCCCGGAGTTTGGCCGGCTCGAAGCCGTGATCGGCACGGATCTTAGCCAGTATCTCGCCAGACTCCAGCCAATTGTTTTTCGTCGGCGTCAGGATTGGATGACTTCTCGCTAAAGCCCTGAGAAACTCGCGATCTGAAGGGTTCGCCGCGCCCCGCCATAACTCCGCCAAAACTACAGAAGATGTCCGGATAACGCCAATCAGGGACTGGATCCGCTCTCGATGACGCAGCGTTCGGAGATCGTCGATGATGACGGACGTGTCGAAAACACAGATCATCAAAAAAGAAGATCAATCAACGTGGCCTTGGAACGTGGCCTTGCCTTCATACTTCTTCATCAACTTCTTGAAGCGCTTCAGCCCAACGATTTCGCGCAGAGCGATGTGAACTGCATCGGTGCGGTTTTTCGCCTTGAGCACCTTCACAGCCTCGTCGGCCAAGTCCGTGTCCAGGCGGATTGAAGTCATGGTTACAGCCATAGCGCCCTCGCTTGCTTATATATACACGATAGCCGATTCGTATATACAGGTCAAGAGAATGTACGGGTCCGCCCCATTCGACGGTAAATCCTAAGCTTTGTCATTCCGACGGCGGCAGTATCGCCGAGGAATCTGCTGTCAGCCCGCAGCGCCAAATCACCCGCCCAAGAATTTGCCGTTGATCCCAAACCAGCAAAGCGGCGTATGATGGTCGGCCAGCAGGTTGGCCGGGGCGACGATCGAAAACGTCAGACCCCAAACCGCGCGGCTCTGTTAATACCCCAAGGATAGGAGGAAAATATTGGGACCGAGGAAGCAGCCCGGCCAATTGTGGACCTTTAAATGCGGTCATAGCGGCATATTGCCGCCGCGAGGGGAGTCAAACAAGGCCATTCTTTGGTGGAATAGTAGGTCATCAAGCAGCGGCGGGAACCACGTATGTAGGCCGTGCCAGTTAGTGCAGGACCGCAGGCGAAAGAAAGATACTTCTGCACTCTTCGGCCTCACATGGGCAAAACGATTGCTTGTGTCCCAGAAGGCTGCGGCCCGGTACGGCAAGTACACGCCTCCAAATATTTCGGCCGCGCAGATAGTTGAACTGAAAAATACGCCCAGTCTGACGTGTTGTATTTGCCTGACGGGAGAGGAACTAAAATGGGCGAAAGGTGCACGACTCACTAATCCGCACCTGCATCACAACCACTCTACTGGTGAAGTGTATGGCTTCGCTCACGCTTTATGTAATAGGCTGGCGGGGCTCCTAGACAAGAAGCTGACGCCTGAATTACAAGCGGAATTTTTCAAGAGGGCGTGTCCGAAAGCGTTCGAACTGCTGGTAAGAAACCTGGCAAAAAGGAAAGAGTGACCAGCTCTCCAGCCCGGAAGGGCTCCGGCTCTGGCAAATCTGCCCAAGCACGTGAGGCAAACGTTGACATGCTTACCCGGCCAATCTCGGCGGAGCAGATGCGCAAAAAGGCCACATACTCTTGTCAATTTGCTAAGGCTGATGGCTCACACTGTAAAAGGAGAGCGGCTAGAGGTGAGCCACACTGCTGGCAGCACGCGTGCGGTTGGCGAGCAAGATTACGGTCCCTTACGCACAGACAGGCGACGGGATTCCTGCTCGCCGCCGTAACTCTGCTTTTGTCCTTTGGACTCGGCATTCCCAGCCTCTATTTGTCGTACAGAAGTGCACGTCCCGAGACCCAGATTCCGGCAGTTCTCACCTACCGCGTACTCGGAATGAAAGAATGGCCAAAGGAAGAGCCAAACAGTAGGTTTCATACCCTCGTCAGAATTCGGACAACCGCTGCACTGAGCCGGCCAACCCTAGCCGTTTCATGCGATCGGCGAATAGAGTCCATTGGGTTTATTGTCTCCAAGGCCGGCTTCCCAGAGGCCGACCCTGGAGGATGGCCTGTTGTAGGTTCTTCAATCGGCGGTAGCTCGCGCGGGGGACCAAGCAATGACGATCGCTCATTCACATTTTGGGTCACAGGCCCAGATCCGATAACCGCAGATTCCACTGTGGATGTGGAGCTTTCTACCGCATCTCGCCCTTCGTCCATCGTGGTGTATGAAATTGTGGGACCACCTCCTGCTGGTGTGATCAAACTCAACGAGGAGCATTAGGGAACCTAATGATCTTGAAGATCTAGACAAAGGACATCCCCATCCTGGACGACGATGACGTGCCGAGCCAACACAAGGAATGGTTTACCCTGCAGAAGGGCCGTAGCCGAGGGCGAGTTGTTCTGCTGGCAGCACGCTCAGGGCTTGGCGGAAATATGGTATTCCCTCACGCGCAACCAAACCATAGTCTTCTTTATGGGAATCGGGGGGTTGCTTTTCGGCTTGGTGGCAAGCATCCTGGGCGGCTACTGGTCATACGTGAGCATCCAGCAAAACAAACCTCAGCATACGCTCACAAGCAAGCCTGCCGCTCTAACCTACAGGGTCGATGAAATAGATGAAATACCTAAAAGCGGCGGGGTCCAACGATTCGTCGCGTACGTGACAGTGCGCACGGACCACCCGGTGAATCAACCTAAGCTCATCATCGCATGCGACCAACCAATCATTGATTTTCCAGGAGTGGTAGTGGCTGCGAGCGGTTCCCCGCAACTCGATCAGGAACAACCAGTCACATTTTTGTCCTCTGAATTCACAGCGGAACCGACGACCTGCAAAACCGGAGGAGGCATTACCCTCAACGCCGTAACCAACGCAGCAAACACGAAGGTGGAGGGGTCTGCCCTGGTTGGGTATTGTCCGGGAGGTCCTGTCCCGAACCGGAATGCGATGACCTTTTGGATCGACCGGCCGAACCCGATAAATCCGGATTCAACGATCGAAATGACTGTCCGATTCGCAAATCGGCCAAACTCCATCGAAATATATCGGATCATCGAAGAAAACCCAGATAAAGTAATAAAGCTTGATCAAGTTCGCCAGTAGGACCTACAGAATTTGCCGTGCTTTAGTGCAGTGCTTGGCGGCTGGACCTGGTTCATCAGCTACTCCACCAAAGACCAGGCCTTCGCCGACCGTCTCTACGCCGACTTGCAGAACAAAGGCGTGCGCTGCTGGTTTGCCCCGCACGACGTGCAAGGCGGCAGGAAGCTCCACGAGCAGATCGACGAAGCCATCCGCCTGCACGACAAGCTGCTGCTGATCCTGTCGCCGCACAGCATGGAGAGCGAGTGGGTGAAGACGGAAATCGCCAAGGCCCGCAAGCGCGAGGTGCGCGATCAGCGGCGTGTACTGTTCCCCATCCGGCTGGCGTCCTTCACAACCCTGCGCGACTGGGAATGCTTCGATGCCGACACCGGAAAAGACTCCGCCCGCGAGATTCGCGAATATTTCATCCCCGACTTCAGCAACTGGAAGCACCGCGACTCCTATCAGGAAGCCTTCCAGCACCTGCTCAGCGACCTGAAAGCGTCCGATGCCGAACCGAAGTGACAGGTTGAGGGCGAAGACGCCCTCAGGACAGCCGGCGGGACGCCGGCGCTACCGCTTGCGACTATCATAAGCGAGGCACCCGAGGGATGCGCCATCAAAACCGTAAACCTCAAATCCGACATGCCGCAAGTCCGCGAAGCTCTCCAGCGCCTCGACCGCGAACTCGCCCTCGCATGTCAAGAGAAAGCAATGCTGCTGAAGCTGATCCATGGCTACGGCTCGACCGGCGCGGGCGGCGACATTCGCATCGCCGTGCAAAAGCGTTTAGTTGAGATGGCGCAGAACGGCCACATTCGCGGCTGCATCTTCGGTGAGAATTGGGCGAAGTCAGATGACGCGGCCTGGAAGCTTCTGCAATCGCATCCCGAACTCAAAAGCGATTCTGACCTGGGCCGGCGCAATCGTGGAATCACGATTGTCTTACTCTAGCCGGCGATTCTATGAAGCCTGCGTCTCCGGAGGAACGCTCGGCACCACCGGCGTGGGAGCCGGCTCGGGTGCGACCGGCGCAACCACGGCAACGGTAGTGAAGGACTCAACCACCGCAATCGGTTGCACCATATTCTGCAAGTAGTAGCTCACGGCGACGCCGCGCTGCCAGAAACGCGGAATCAGCAGAAAGAGCAGCGTCAACTGGCTGACGACGAAAGCTCCGAACACGCTGGCAGGCGGGACAAACTTCATCCACACCCAAATGCCGGCAACCAGCACAATCGCCGCCACAATCGTGGTCACCACATAACTTGTCAGCAGACGCCCCAAGCCGCGCCACGTATGCCGGAAGCCCGCGGCAATCGACTTGCGCACCGCCCGCTGATCGCTCAGCACGACGTCGGCCTGCGCCAGATCGAACCAGATGCGCAGCACGCTCATCACCAGGAGAATTACGAACAAGGTCGCCATCGAAACATAGAATGGCAGCAATTCGTTGGTGCTCTCGCCCGCAGCCTTTACCAGCGCGCCGCGAATGCCAAACAGCACTCCAGCCACGATCCCCATGATGATGCCAGCGACAATCATCAGCCGGATGAAGCGCCACAGGTTTCGCCCGCAGGCGCGAAAGAAATCCTCCCGCGGCAACCTGTAGGTCGAGGCGTAGCCTTGCAGCACTCCCGGCAGGAACAACGCCGTCGCAACGAAGAAGAGCACGGCAAAATAAATCGCCGGCATCCACGAGGCCATGGCCGGCCCAAACTCCGGCCGCGCCAACATCTCGCCAAACACTGCCACGTCGAAGCCGTGCACTAACCGGTCCGAGAGCAAGCTGTGATCCAGGATTCCGTGCGCCTGATTCCGGAACGCGGAGGTGCCGTACTCCGCCAGCACCAGGTTCAACAGATAGAACCAGAAGATATAGCGCTTGTTGCGCCCCACCATGCTCCATCCGCTGCTCATTAAGCCTTGATTCTCTGCCATGCGTTACCTCAATTCCTGTGCTCATCCTAAAGTGCTTGCTTGCAGCCAACCTCAGCGGCTGAAGCCGCGTCGATTGGGCCGCAGTTACGGCACGACTGAAGTCGTGCCCTTCCCGAACTCCGCTCCACCAAGAGTTTGTTGTCTCTAAACTGCCCACCAAGCGATCGCCTGGCCCAACCATTGGGTCACGAATCGCCAGTAGTTCGTCACTTTGTGTGCGGCTTTGCCATTGGCTTCGGCCGTGTAGCTGTTATTGAAATCGTTGCGATCAATCTGGATCTTGTGATCGGGATCAATCTCCGCCGATGCGATCTTCGTTTTCTTGTCGTACGGACCGAACCTCGTCCAGCGGCCTGCTCCGTCCCAGTGCTCGCGCATCTTGTCGCCGTTCTCGAACTTGATCTCCACATCCACCGGCATCACAAAATCTTCCTTGCGCTGCAACCAGACGTAGGAGCGATAGACGGTATCCTTGTCATCCTTGCCGGCGCCTTTCTTCTTCTTCTCTTCATACCAGTTCGCTGGAAGAGATTCGATTCTCAGCACCTTGTAGTCCATCACCGGAGTGCCGTAGATGGCCTGGTTGAAGTACCAGCGCAAGTTCTGGCCCGAAACTTCTTCGATCGTCTTCAGGAAGTCTTCTTTGGTGGGATGGGTGAAGCGATACTTCATGAAATAAACGCGCATCGCCTTCGCCATAGTGTCTTCGCCGATGATGCTTTCCAGCGTAAGCAGCACGCTCGCCGTTTTGCCGTACGTAATTCCTCCGTAGGAATTGGAGTTGTAATACTCGTAGGCGTTCTTGGCGATGGGGTCGAGATCGGGAGCGCTGATGTAGCTGATCCGTTGCAGTTCCCTTTCGCCCGCGGTGGCGCCCCCCATATTCAAAATCGAAGTGTTCTTCCCGAGAATCGAATCGAGAACTTTCACTTCGCTGTAGCTGTTGATGCCCTCATCCATCCAGGCATCTTCGAATTCGTTGGTCGCCACCATGCCGTACCAATATTGGTGTCCGAACTCGTGTTCGATCACAAGCTCGGGACCGTACAAGCCCGCTGGCATGAACCAGCTCGTGCCGCCGGTAATAAACGTCGGATACTCCATGCCTTGCGCCGCCGAATCCGGCTCGGGATCGACCAGCGTAATCGTCTTATAGGGATAAGGCCCATACCAGCGCTCAAAGTGATCGAGCGTCTCACTCAGAATTTTTTCGTGCCGCCCCACCTGGTCCCAGTGCGCCGGCTGCATCAGGATCTGCATCTTCACCGGACCCATCTGCCCCTTGAACACGCCGTCGTCTTTCACCTTGTAGCGCGGGCTGGCCGTCCAGGCGAAGTCGTGGATGTCATCGCCGTGGTAGGTTAGGGTCTTCGTGTTGTCGGCGTTGTTGGCCTCGCCGACCTTCACTCCGCTGGCGCCCACGATCTCAAACTGCGGCACTGTCAACTTGACGTCATACACTCCGAAGTCGGCAAAAAACTCTGTGGTGTTGTGATACTGATGGCAATTCCATGCCCCGTGCCACCACACGCCAACCTTCGGGAACCATTGTCCGCCGAGCACGAAGTCGCGTTTGTATCCTGACCGCGCCTGCGTCTCAGGAAACTTCGTCTGGAACGTCATCTTGAACTGAACGTATTCGCCGGGGGCAATGGGCTTCGAGACTGGCAGGTCGATCACGGTTTTGTCGTCTTTATTGCCATCGTCAGGCGCGATGTAGTGCAGCTTTGCAGTCAAGTCACCCTGGCCAACAACCTCAATGCTTTTGATTTCTTCCGAGCCGTAATCCTTGTCTTCCCACTTCGCGTAGCTGGTGTCGCGGCTGCCCATGAGCTTGGCCTCGTTCACCCACGTAGCCTTTTGCTGGAAAGCATTCTGATAAAGATGGAAGGGAAAATGGTCGAGCGCTTGCCCGGTGACGTTGTGATAAGTCAGCACCTCGGTGGCGTCAACAATATGCTTGACCGCGTCATATTTCGCATTGATCTCGTAGTGGACGATGCGTTCCGACATCGGCTTGTCAGAATTGATGGCGATCGTAGTATCGGGGATCGCCATGGCTCCGGCGTTGTTAGCGGGGGCGGTAGCCGCGCTGACCACCGTGGCCGGCGCCTGCGGCGCAGCCGCTTTCGCCGCATGTTGCATCACGGCCAGGGAGAGCACAACTATCGAAACCAACGGAAAAAACAGAATCATCCACCGGATCTTCATAGAAACAAACCTCTATTCCTACTGTGGCATGAAATCATACGCCAGACAGTCGAACGCCGTCATCCTACAGAAGCCGACGAACTGTGGTACGGGGCGGTCGCGGCGGAAGTTCCCGCAAATCATTCTGCAGACTTTGCGGCATTGACATACTTTTGCGAAAACTCGACAAATCTCTGCATCCACACCAGTTTCCGTGGAATATACTGCGCTTAGCTGGCCCTGCGCCCGGACTGGCGACTTAGTCAGGCCACACCGAGAAATGGCGAACGGCTCACTCCGCCACGCAGTCCCAGCAGGAGGCAAGCCATGAAATCCGCTCTCGTCGCTATGGTTGTCCTTTTCGCAACTTCCGCATTTGCCCAAGATCGGTCCGCCATCACTGCCGCCCAAGCCGCATGCGGCCCCAAAAATGTCCAATTCGAGACCCAGACGGCGAAGGGTCAATCCCTTCCTCAAGTCGAATCAGGCAAGAGCCTGGTGTATGTGGTTGAGGTTTTTGAGAAGGTGGTGGGTGAACTGAGCCGTCCGACGCTGCGGGTGGGGCTCGACGGCAAGTGGGTAGGCGCCGACAAAGGCAACTCCTACATCTCTTTCCTGGTCGATCCCGGCGAGCACCACCTGTGCACGAACTGGCAATCGCGCTGGAAGCGATTTTCCAATGAAGCTGCCTTCGCGAGTTTAACCGCCGACCCCGGAAAGGTCTACTACTTCCGGGCAGTAATCACAGAGCATGGCGGCTCGACCGGCGCGTCAACCTTCTCTCTTGACCTCGAACCGGTCAATGGGGACGAAGGCAAGTACCTTGTCGCTTCATCTGCCTCTAGCGCATCCCACCCCAGGAAATGACGATCGGTGGAGGAAGGTTATGAAAGCCGCTCTCGTTCTGATCCTTTTTGTAACTTCCGCGTTCGCCCAAGTCACGCCCCAGTACCAATCCCCCGTGGCGGTTGCCGAAGCCGCGTGCGGCCCCAAGAATGTCAAATTCGAAGTGGGAACGGGCACCGCCGATCCGCCCAAACCTGAGCCCAGCAAAGCATTGGTCTATGTGATCCAAGATTTGGGAAGGTGCCCAGACTGCACCGGCGCTGCAGAGGGGCGGTTCACCAACGTAGACCAGGCCCTCACCAAGGTGGGCATGGATGGCGCCTGGATCGCAGCGAACCAGGGCAGTTCCTATGTTTTCTTCTCGGTTACTCCCGGCGAACATCACCTCTGCGCCAACTGGCAGTCGCGGCTTGAAGTACGCTCGCGAGCCTTTGCCATGACCAACTTCACGGCGGAAGCGGGAAAAATCTATTACTTCGGAGAGCGTCTGTTTGCTGGAGGCGACGACTACTTTTTCGACCTCGACCTGGTGAACTCTGACGAAGGGAAATATCTGGTCGCCACGTCCGTCCTCAGCGTGTCGCATGCCAAGAAGTAGCCGGCGGGATCCGATTCTCTGGCTGCAAGCTGAGCGGGTGCCGTCTTCACACAGTGTGGCGCGGCTCTGCGTTGATTTCGCGAGCTGCTTTAATTCCTGACATAATCGCGCCTTGCATCCATCCCGGAAACGGGGAGGCATGTTCGCCCGCGAGCCACACCCTGCCCTCAGGTTTGCATATCTCCGGATACCACTCTTGCTGGCCGGGTAGATAAACGGTATAAGCACCCTTCTGCCATGGATCGTTGGCCCACGACTTTATGGCCACCGTTTCCAGATACTGCCGCAAGCCTGGATGCACTTCGTCCATGTCGCGGATCACGCGCTCGCCCCTGTCGCCCTCGCTCAGTTGATCCAACTGGTGGGCATAATCTTCATAAACATAGGCCTGCAACAATCCCCGGCGGCCGGGCTTGCCGTACGTCGGATGCCATACCTCGAAGTTCCTGTCTGAGCTTCCGAACCCGTTCAGCCCCTCGTCTTCCCAATAACGGCGGCTGACCTGGTAGGTCGAGCGCACGACCGGCCCATAGTAAAGTCCGTCGATCACCTTGCGTTTCTCGGGCGTCCACTCCGGGGTGACCGCGATGCTCCGCAGAACGCTGTAAGGGATGGCGCAGATAACCGCCTCGGCTTCCACGTGCTCTAACATACCCGCACGCCGGTAAGCGACTTTCACGTTGCCCTCGCTGCGTTCAATGTGCTCCACGGCGCAGCCATAGCGGATCGCATCGCTCAGCTTCGCCGCGAACGCTCGCGGGAGCTGGTCATTGCCACCCTTGATCTTCGACAGCGACTCGGTGTGATGGTTGAAGGAATCGCGCATAAAGTCGAGCGCGGCGTCGCCCTCAAAACCGAAGGTCATGTAGTGAATTGCGTCCGGCGAAGCTCCCTGCTGTCGCAAAAAATCACGCATGCTGATGTCGGCCAGCCTTGCCAGATCCGGAGGCCATTCGTCGCGGATTCCGCCGCCGATCTTCCTCACCACCTCGCCGTAGTAGTGTTCATCGAGGATCGAGACACCAATTCTTCGCTCCTCCGGCGTGAGGTCGAGCGGGACCTGCGACATGTCCACTGGCTTGCCCATGGGTGTCTTGACGCGCTTCCCTTTTAACAACTCGACCTGCGACAACTCTTTGGGGAAAAATGGCTCCAGTTCGAGGCCGAAGTGATGCACCCACTCCAGAGTGACATTGTGAGTGTTAGGAATGCGCCCGGCGCCGGCTTCGGCATACATATCCTCGGAGAGGCCTTCGCGGATGGTGTGCACGCGGCCGCCGGGGTGAAGCTGCGCTTCGAGAATGGTGACCTCGTGCCCCGCGTTCTTCAGTTCCCATCCCGCGGCCAGCCCGGCCAGTCCTGCGCCGAGGATCGTAACCCGCTGGGCGCTTCCGGGCCGCGGCGCGACGTTGTTTGGCAACGCCCAGCTTAGTTCAGAGCGGAGGCACAGCCCACTGGCCGCAAGCCCGGTAAGTCTCAGAAACTCCCGGCGATCGATTGGCATGACTGGAAAGAATATTACCCCGTCGCGTGCGTTGTGCCAATTGAGCAGGGCGACCTTGGCTTTTCTTCGCGACCTTTGCGGATCTTCTTTGCGCCCTTAGCGGTCAAAGGCTTTTTTTATTCGCCTAGAGAAAAGCTTTTGACCGCAAAGAGCGCAAAGAGAAGCCGCAAAGGACGCGAAGGATGCTCTTGCGCCCGTCGAGTTTCCGGCGATAGATAGAGCAACAAAGCTGCGTCAAATTCATGTCGGGGGAAAAAGCTTCCCCGCTTGCGCAATTCCCATCCCGGCGACGATACTGGATTGATAATCCCTAATACCAACTATGAAAACGACAATCTCTCTCTCTACGCCCGCCCAACTCGAAACCGAATCTCTCGTCGCGGTCGTGCTCAACCACTCCGATGCGACGGCAGACAAAGATAAAGACGCGAAGCCGCAATTGAAACTGGCCACCGATGATGCCGCCGTGCAGTCAGCCGCCGGCGATCTGCTGGCCAGCGGCGAACTGACCGGCAAGCCTTTTGAAATCAATTTGCTGCACAAACCCGCCGGAGTCAAGGCGAAGCGCCTGCTGCTCATCGGCGGCGGTTCTGCAAAGAAGTTTTCCAGCTACGATCTGCGCCGCACCGCTGGCGCCGCCGTGCGCACACTGAAGTCCCGCGGGATCCGCAGCTTCGCCTTCCTCGCGCCGCCCAGCATTCCTGCCGAAGAAGCCGTGCGCGCAATCGTGGAGGGCGCGCTGGTTGGCAACTTCGACCCTGACTACTACCGCAGCGACCGCAAAGATCAGAAGATTGATGCGCTTACCATCGTGGCCAGCGGCGATAAGGCTGTGCTCGAAAAAATTGCGAATGAAGCGCAAGTAATCGGCGAATCGCAAAATTTCACGCGCGATCTGGTGAACGAGCCGTCCAATCGTATGACTCCGACCATTCTGGCCGACCGCGCGAAGAAGATGTGCGACGAAGTCGGTTTGAAATGTGAGGTGTACGGCGCCGACAAGATCAAAGAATTGAAGATGGGCGCCTTCTGGAGCGTGGCGCAAGGTTCCGACGAGCCGCCCGCGCTGATCGTAATGAAATACGAGCCCGCCGGCGCGCCCCAGAAACCTGTGTTAGGCCTTGTCGGCAAAGGAATTACGTTTGACACGGGAGGCATTTCGATCAAGCCCGCCGACGGCATGGAGAAGATGAAATACGACATGGCTGGCGGCGCCACCATGATCGGCGCCATGCGCGCCATCGCACTGCTCAAGCCCAAAGTAAAAGCGATCGGCATCGTGTGCGCCACCGAGAACATGCCCTCCGGCAAGGCGCAGAAACCGGGCGATGTGCAGATCGCCATGTCAGGCAAAAGCATCGAGATTATCAACACCGATGCCGAAGGCCGGCTGGTGCTGGCCGACGGGCTGCACTATGCCAAGCAACTTGGCGCTACGCATCTGGTGGACGCGGCAACGCTGACCGGCGCCGTCGTGGTCGCGCTCGGCTACGCCAATGCTGGCGTTTTCGCCAACGATGACGCCATGTTTGAGCGCTTCCACCGAGCGAATGAAGAAGCGGGCGAAAAAATGTGGCGGCTGCCGCTCGACGACGAATATAAAGAGAACATCAAGTCGACCATCGCCGACATCGTTAACTCCGGCGGACGCTGGGGCGGCGCCATCAACGCGGCCATGTTCCTGAAAGAGTTCGCCGAAGACACGCCATGGATTCACCTCGACATCGCCGGCACGGCCTGGATGGAAGACCAGAAACCGTGGATCGCCAAGGGCCCGTCAGGGATCGCGCTGCGCAGTTTGGTTCAGTTCGTGAAGGGCTTTGCGGAATAAGAAAATTGCAGAGTCTGCGGAGGGCCACTCCATCATTCTTGTGACAGCGCTTTTGCTCCCGGCGTCATCCTAGTGGCGGAGGATCCTATGAAGGCTCTGATGCTGGTGGGAGTTCTTGTGCTGGTGCTGGGAATCGCTTCGTTCTTCGTTCCGTTTCCCCATTCCGAACATCACGGCATAAATGTCGGCGACGCGCACGTGGGCGTCACGACCCATGACGACGAGAAGGTGTCCCCGGCGGTCAGCGTCGTTTTGATTGTCGCGGGGGCGGGGTTGATGATTGCCGGTAAGAAAAGCTAGCCATGTTTTCTAATCCGCCCACCTGGCCGAGATGAGGGTTCACCCGCATCGAGTTACGGTCCTTGGGATCGATTTCGATCAAAACCCCGAAGAGGCTGGAAAGGCTCGGGAGGTCATCCCGACGATTTGAGCGGGAGAGGTGTTCATTCTTGTTGCTGGGACCGCGTGCCCACGTGCGACCCATCTTGCTTCCTCCCGCATCCAATATGCTAGGCTAAATGCTGGGCAGTTCCCGCCCTCTGAAGGATTTCACAGTTTGATTAACACTCTGATTGGCAAGGTCTTTGGGACCAAGAACGAGCGGGTCATCAAGAGCTTGATGCCCAAGGTCGCGGCGATCAACGCCCTCGAACCGCAGACGCAGAAACTCACCGACGCCCAACTGCGCGCCAAAACGGACGAGTTCCGGCAGCGCATCCAGGAGCGGCTGAGTCATGTTGCCGGCGCTGCGGGGCCCGGCTCTGCGCCCGAAACGGAAGACGAAGACGATCCCGATCGCGCCAAGCAACTCGAGAAAGAGCGATATGAAGCGCTGCAGGAAGTTCTCGACGAAATCCTGGTAGAAGCCTTTGCCATAGTGCGCGAGGCCGGACGCCGCGTGCTGAACATGCGCCATTTCGATGTGCAGTTGATCGGCGGCATGGTGCAGCACAAGGGCATGATTTCGGAAATGAAGACCGGCGAAGGCAAAACTCTCGTTGCCACCCTCCCGGTTTATCTCAACGCCCTCAGCGGACGCGGTGTGCACGTGGTCACCGTCAACGACTATCTGGCCAAGCGCGACTCCGAATGGATGGGTAAGCTCTACCGTTTCCTCGGCCTCACCGTGGGTGTGATTGTTCACGACCTCGATGACGAGGAGCGCCGCGCCGCCTACGCCGCCGACGTCACCTACGGCACGAATAACGAATTCGGCTTCGACTACCTGCGCGACAACATGAAGTTCGATCTGAAAGAGTGCGTGCAGCGCGGCCACAACTTTGCCATCGTCGATGAAGTGGATTCCATCCTGATCGACGAAGCGCGAACGCCGCTTATCATTTCGGGCGCGAGCGAGGAATCCACGGACAAGTATTACAAGGTCAACCGCATTATCCCGAAGCTCGAAAAGGGCGAGGAGCTGTCGCCGCAAGAGGTGCGTCAACTGCTGGAGGGAGACAAAGTTTCGCCGGAGAGGCGTGATGTGTTGATCCGCGAATTGAACGAAGTCGGCGACGACCCCAGCAGGACTATTCTCACCGGCGATTATGCGATTGACGAAAAGCACCGCAACATCACGGTCACCGATGAAGGCTGGGAGAAAGTGGAGCAACTGCTCGGCATCGGCAACATCGCCGATCCGGAAAACTGGCCGCTCAAGCATCACGTCGAGACGGGCATCAAAGCGCACGCTCTCTATCGCCGCGACGTTGAATATGTGATCAAAGACGGCGAAGTCATCATCGTCGACGAATTCACCGGCCGCATGATGCCGGGCCGGCGCTGGTCTGACGGTTTGCATCAGGCCATTGAGGCCAAAGAAGGCGTGAAAATCGAGCGCGAAAATCAGACGCTCGCCACCATTACCTTCCAGAATTATTTCCGCATGTTCAAGAAGCTTTCGGGCATGACCGGCACGGCGGAAACGGAAGCTACCGAGTTTGAAAACATCTACAAGCTGGACGTGGTCGTCATTCCCACCAACAAACAGCTGTTGCGGCTGGAGAATCCCGACGTAGTTTTCCGCACCGAGAAAGAAAAATACTTCGCCGTCGCCGACGAAATACAGAAGCTGGCTGAGACCGGCCAGCCCGTGCTGGTAGGCACCACTTCGGTTGAAAAATCGGAGCGTCTCTCTGACTTGCTGAAAAAGAAAGGCCTGAAGCAACACGTAGTCCTGAACGCCAAGTTCCACGAACGCGAAGCCGAATATGTCGCGCAGGCGGGACGCAAAGGCATGGTCACGATCGCCACCAATATGGCCGGCCGCGGCACCGACATTCTGCTCGGCGGCAATCCTGAGTTCATGGCCAAGCAGGAAATGGTGAAGAAGGGGATCGCGCAACAGTTGCGCGTGGCGCAGGGAAAGATCGAAGGGCCGCAGGAAGATGGCTCGACTTCCATTTTTTACTACAACGGCAATGAATACTCCGTGCCGACTGACAAGTGGAATGAGGCTTTCAACCGCTACAAGGCGCAGACGGACAAAGAACATGACGAAGTGATCGCGGTCGGTGGCCTGCATATTCTGGGCACCGAACGCCACGAGTCGCGGCGCATCGACAACCAGCTTCGCGGACGCGCCGGCCGCCAGGGAGATCCCGGCTCCTCGCGTTTCTACCTTGCGCTTGAAGATGACCTGATGCGCATCTTCGCCAAGGAGTGGGTTTCGAAATTGCTGGAGCGCCTGGGCATGGAAGAGGGCGTCCCCATCGAGTCGAAGCTCATCAGCCGCCGCATCGAGACGGCGCAAAAGGCGGTCGAAGGCCAGCATTTTGAGTCACGCAAACATCTGCTCGAATACGACGACGTGATGAACAAGCAGCGCGAGGCTGTCTACGGCCTGCGCCGCCGCTTGCTCGAGGGCATGGATCAGAAAGATCTGATCCTCGAAGATTACGTCTCGGCCATTCTCGGCGACCTGATGGAAGAATATTGCCCGCCGAAAGGCCACGCCGACGACTGGAATATCAAGGGCCTGAAAGACGCTGTCTTCACCCGCTTCGGCGTCGATTTCATCGCGGAAGGCGTGAAGCCCGAAACGCTGAACCGGCAAGAACTCGGCGATGCGATTTTCGAAAAGCTGAAAGAACGCTACGAAGCGAAAGAAAAACTGATCGGCCCCGAGGCCATGCGCCATCACGAGCGCATGATCATGCTTAGCGTGCTCGACTCGCAGTGGAAAGATCACCTCCTCAGCATGGATCACCTGAAGGAGGGCATCGGCCTGCGCGGCTATGGCCAGCATGATCCGCTGGTCGAATACAAAAAAGAATCGTTTGAGATGTTCGAAGCGATGTTGCAGCGCTTCCAGGAAGACACGGCGCGCTATCTCTACCTCATGCAGATTATCGAGCGCCCGCCGGATGCAGGCGCGGGTGGTCCGCCGGGAGGCGAGCCTGCAGGTCACGGTCCCGAGCCCGGTGTGCCCGCGCAACAAGGCGGCGGTGGCAATGGACATCGTCCGCGCCTGGTCGCAACTTCCGCCGACGATCTGGAAGAAGCCTTCATGCGCCGCAAGCGTCGCGAACTGGAACAGGCGCGCATGGCCGGAGGCGGAGAAGTGCAGCCAGTGCAGCAAGTCGTTCGCGGCCAGGAAAAAGTAGGCCGCAACGATCCCTGCCCCTGCGGCTCGGGAAAGAAATACAAAAAGTGCCACGGGGCTTAGGGCAATCCTGGCCTAGCCATGCAATTTGAATACGAGGTCTCAGCCGACGATTATGCCGATGCTTTGATTTTGTATTACCGACTAAGCCGCACGCGACCCGGCGCCAGCACTGGCACATATTTCCTCTTCGGTGGTTTCCTTCTCGCAGTCGGGCTGGTCGAGAGGGAACGGGGACTATCTCCACTCCTCCTGGTTGCTTTAGGAGCATTAATAGTATGGTTCGGAGTTGTGAGCTTTTTCCCACGTCTGTCCTCCCGGCGAAACTACCGCAAACACTATCGGGAGCTAGGGATCGAGGGGAAAAAGTACGACGCTAATGTCGACGAGGAGGGATTGAACATAGCTGGAGACGACACGACGTGGAGCAGGGAATGGCCCGACATTTCATCAAAAGGCGAGGACAAGCAACTATTCATGTTCTATTCACGCGGCACCTTGTTCATCTTCGCTAAGCGGTACCTCACAGACGAGCAGCAGCGAGCGCTTCGAAGCCTCACGAGTATTTCTGCACTTTGAGCGGTCTGATCACTGTTTTTGCTTGACCGCTTTGAACGTCATCTCCTCAGCCCCACTTTTCGTCCGAGCCTTCCAATCCAGAAACAATCCCGCATAGTTCTTCGTGATGTAATCCGCCGCCGTCACGTCCAGCTTCTTCGCAGTAGCATCAATCCAGCGCGGCGCGCCTTCGATCTCGCAGAAATTTCCCACGGGCGTCTCGTCCACCACGACATGCCCTTTCCCATCGGTCCACTCAGCGCGAAATTTCTCATAGCGAAACGATGGCGCATATCCCAAAGCGCGAAGAATCAAATCCATCTTTTTGCCGTCCGTCACTCCCGTCTCTAACTCTTCCCGACTGCTGTGCCGTCCAGTTTTCTTCCCAGCTTTATGCGTCAGCGTCCACTCCGAGCCGTACTTACGCAGCCGCAGCAACTCCTTGCGCGCGCGCAGCACTTCGCCCGGCAAGTCGTACAACGTGTTCATCTCATGCGTCCTGGGCGTGAGCATGCGGAATCCCGCGCCACGCAGCTTGCGCGTGAGCGCCCGCATATCTGCAACCCGAAACTTGATCTCGGTTTCTTGATTGGAACTCATAAAAATCAGTATAGGTTTCCCTGGGAAAAGCATCCAAGTGAGGGAAGTGGGAATTCCTCGAAAGGAGAATTTATGTCACGTTTGGGGACAGTACAAATTTGGATGGCGGCAATCACCTTGGGCGGAGCGCTAAGCGTTTTCCCCGCTCTGGCCAAGGACATGCAGACTCTTACCGGTAAGGTAAGCGACGCCATGTGCGGCGCGAAGCATAGTGAAGGGATCGACCCGGCGACCTGCGTTCGCGCTTGCGTTAAAAAAGGCGCGAAGTATGCGTTGGTAGTGGGCGACAAGGTCTATACCCTGGACACGCCAAATCAGGCGTCGAAAGACGAGTTGAACAAGTTGGCGTGGGAGCAGGCCAAGGTCACAGGTACAGTCAACGGAGATACGATTGAGGTCAAGTCGGTGACTGCAGCGAAGTAAATGCCGGCTGGGTCTCCGAATCATTCCGCGACGAGCGACCAACGGCCAACGACTAGCTAAACGTCGGCAGCTTCACCAGATCGTTCTCGGGCACGGCTTCCACCGGCTCCCCGGCTTTGCGCCAGGCAGTCAATCCGCCCACGATCACAAATGTGTGGAATCCTTTTTCCCGCAGCAGATGCGCCACCCGGGCGCTAGTCGCTTCGCGCGCTCAAGTGCAGTAAAGATAAAGGTCTTTGTCCTTGGGAAGAGTTTTGATCTCTTCCTCCAGATTGTTGGGCTCGATGCGGATCGAGCCCTTGATCCGAGCCGTGCCGGAGTCGTAGTAGCCGTGGCTGCGGACGTCGACGATGAGAACGCGGCCGGCATCCTGCGAGGCCAGGCGCGCGGCCAGTTCCTCGACCTGAACCCGCGGCACCACGCTATACTTTTGGTGCTTGCGAAACTGCACGATACGATAGATTGCATATACCACCAGCGCGATGAGGACCACCGCCTCCATCACCCGCCCCGCTGCGTGAAACCCGCTCAAGATGGCGTGCAGAAAATCGCGCGAAAGATATCCCACGGAAAGATAAGTGACGGCATACACCAGAGAGCCCAGGAAGTCGAGCTGCAGAAACTGCCAGAAGCGCATCTTCATGCTGCCGGCGAGCGGCGCCGCCATGGTGTTGACTCCAGGGACAAATTTCGCGATCACCAGCGTGATTTTGCCGCGCTTGTAAAATGATTCTGCCGATCGCAGAATACAAGTCTCGGGATTGATTGACACTCGGCATAAAAATCCCAACAGAGCCCAACCCATGTAGCGCCCCAGCCAGAACTCGATGGTATCGCCCAGCAGCAGGGCCAGGACTGCCGCCAGCAGAACATACGGACCCCACAGCGCGTGCGCCGCCACGGCCGCTCCCGCCGCCGCCAGCGCGATCGCGGCCGGGAAAGGCAGTCCCACCGACTCCACCAGCAGAAGCCCGAAGGTCAGGGCGTAGCCATGGCGCGCCATCAGCAAAAACAAATCCATAAGTTGTTTTGGATAAGGAAATTCGGGAAAGGGTTCAGTATAAACAAAGCCGGGTGCCTGTCCGATGGACAACGCCCGGCTTTGTTACGGGGAGCGGCTTTGCTCAGGAGGACTCTCCCCGTGCAGGGCTGGCAGAGGGACAGCGACCCTCACTCGGAGTTTCTGGGCCCACGATGGGTCGGCGCGTCAGTGAACCACGGCGCCTTTTTCCTAAAGCTTCGACTGAAGCCGCTGCCCTTTGCGTTGGCAGTAGGTCTGCGGATCAGGTACCTCAGCGACTTGCGGGTTTCACAAGTGCCGGGGGGAGATCAGATGGATCGCTCGCTGGCAATCCATCGCAGTTGCATGCGTCTCGTTGGCCTTCCGCCTGGCCGACACTACCAACCGTGTTTATTATTCATCGACGGAAGCGAAAAAGTCGGTGCCCTTGGTCACACATCCGCGTGACCAAAATCATGGAGCCGCAAAGCTTTTATCGCGGAGCTAGCGGAGAACGGCCGCGGAGATCGACGATGGCTGATGGCTGAAAGGCTACTTCTCCCGAGCCACCACAAACTCCGGGGCCCACAGCAACGCCCGTTTGATTTCCGAATCCGGAAAGGTGCAGATTGCCTTCCGCGCGGACTCGGCATACTGTGCGGCGCGAGCCGTCGCCGCCTCCAGCGACCCATAGCGCTGCAGGATTTCCATGATCTGCGCGTGCGTCACGCCGTTGAAAGCTCGGTCGCGCAGAATGGTTTCGATCTTGGCTCGCTCTGCCGCCGTGCAGCGCTCCAGCGCGTGGATCACGGCCATGGTGACCTTGCCCTCACGCAAGTCGCTGGCCACCGGCTTGCCCAGGACATCTTCGGATGCGGTCAGGTCGAGCACATCGTCCACGATCTGAAAGGCCATGCCGAGGTCGTGCCCGTACTGGCCCAAAGCTGCTTCCTGCGCGGCCGTCGCTCCTCCCAGAATGGCTCCCAGCCGCATGCAAACCGAAAACAGGCAAGCCGTCTTGCGGTAGATCAGATCGAAGTGCTCGTCCAGAGTAATCAGCTGACCGAGTTTTTCCATCTGCAACAGTTCGCCCTCAACCATCTGCTGCGTCAGTTCGATCAGCGTGTCGAGAATGCGGAAGTTGCGCTCCTGCACCGCGACTTTGAAAGCCTGCATATAGAGCCAGTCGCCCGCCAGCACGCACTTCGAATTGCCCCACTGGGTATTGGCGGCGGGCCGGCCGCGGCGGGTCTTAGCCTCATCGATAATGTCGTCGTGCACCAGCGTCGCGGTATGAATGATCTCAACGACCGCGCCCAGCTTCACCGCCCCACGTCCCCGATAGTCGAACAGTTTGGATGAAAGAAAAAGCAGCGCGGGACGGATGCGCTTGCCGCCGCCGTTTCGCAGGTGCTCGCCGATTTCGGTGATCGCCTGCACGCCCGAGACAGTATCCTGCCCGAACTCGCCCTCCAGCGCCGCAAGGTCATCGTGCAGCAGGTCGAAGATTTCCTTCCCGTTAATAAGAGGCGGTGCGCTCAATGGAGATTCCGACTGTTCACCACGGAGACACGGAGTCACGGAGTCACGGAGAAAATCAAACCTAAGGCCTTGTTTTTCTCCGTGACTCCGTGCCTCCGTGGTGGATTCTCTTTCTTAATTAGTCCGGTAATTCGTAAACTGCAAATCGATCCCGAAGTCGTGCCCACGCAGCATGGCGATGACTTCCTGCAGCGTGTCGCGGTCTTTACCGCTGATCCGCACCAGGTCGCCCTGGATCGAAGCCTGCGCTTTTTTCTTCGAATCCTTAACCAGCTTCACGATTTCCCGCGCCTTCTCGATGGCGATGCCCTGCTGCATGGTCACTTTGCGTTTCGCCGTGCCGCCAGCCGCCGGCTCTACTGGCCCATAGGTCAATCCCTTCAACGAGACCCCGCGCTTCACCAGTTTCTGCTGCAGGATATCGTTCACCGCCTTCAACTTGTATTCGTCGGCGGAGTGCAGCACGATCGCGTCCTTCTCCAGTTCGATATTCGACTTGGTATCTTTCAGGTCGAAGCGCGTGTGGACTTCCTTCAGCGCCTGCTGGATGGCGTTCGAAACCTCCTGCAGATCGATCTTGCTGACGATGTCAAAAGTGTTTTCGGGCATCGGATTTCATTTCTTTCTGAAATGATGGAATCTGACACTAGAGGGTACCAGAAGAACCGCTCGGGAGCAGCATTAACCTGCCGAAACTTTGCTTTCAGCGGTTTCAGCCAATTTGAAAAAATTGTAGAAATTGCGCGTCGTCTGCTGCCCGATTTCTTCGGCGGTCAGGCCGCGCAACTCGCCCAGCTTCCGGGCCGTTTCTCTTACGAAGGCCGGTTCGTTGCGCTTGCCGCGATGCGGCACCGGCGCCAGGTAGGGTGAGTCCGTCTCAATCAGCATGCGGTCCAAAGGAACTTCCAGCGCCGCATCGCGAATTTGTTGCGCCTTGGGAAAGGTCACGTTGCCGGCGAACGAGATCATGAACCCCATTTCAAGCGCGCTCTTCGCCTGCGGCCGGTTTCCCGTGAAGCAGTGCAGAATCCCTCCCAGCCCGTTCGCCGCCCAATGAGATCGCAGCATTCCGAGACAGTCTTCCCAGGCATTTTCGCTCGCTTCCGACGGACGGCAGTGAATCACAATCGGCAGCTTCGCGGCCGCCGCCAACCCCATTTGCCGCGTGAAGACATTTTTCTGCACGTCGCGCGGCGAGTGATCGTAAAAATAATCCAAGCCAATCTCACCCCAGGCGATCACCTTGGGATGCCGCGCCAGCCGCTCCATGTTCTCGTAAGCGGCCTCATCCGCAAGCCGGGCTTCATGCGGATGAGTGCCGAGGGTCGCATAAATGAAATCGTGCTTCTCGGCCAAACGAATTCCGCAATCCACCTGCGCAGGCCCGTCTCCGTTGCCGATAGCGACAATGGCCTGCACTCCAGCCTCGCGCGCCCGGGCAATCACCAACTCGCGGTCAGAATCAAACTGCGCGCCGTCAAGATGAGCATGAGAATCAACAAACATAAACGTGTGGGGACGGGCGCATTCGCCCGTCCGCCGAGCGAAAGCTCGGCTGGTTTTGACTTCCTCGTCCTTACCTCTGCCCCGACCCTCTACTTCAGCCGAGCCCCCACCGGCACATCCTCCAAAAACCCCGCCAGCACAGGCTTTCCACCCTCCAGAGAAGCGGCCACAATCATCCCATTCGACTCCATCCCACGCAATTTGCGCGGCGCAAGATTGGCGACGATCACCACTTTCCGCCCAACCAAATTCTCCGGCGCATACGCTTCTGCGATTCCGGCCAGCACCTGCCGCACTTCTGTCCCGATATCAATCTCCAGGCGCAAAAGTTTGTCCGCCTTGGGCACTCTCTCGGCAACTTTCACCAGACCCACGCGCAGTTCGATCTTGGCGAAGTCGTCAATCGAAATCTTTTCGTTCGCCGCCGGAACTGACTCTCGAGCAGCTGCCGGTGCCACTTGCGCAGCACTCGTCTGCGCCGGAACAGCCGCAGCCGCCGGCGAAGCCTCCGCCACCGGAACTCTCTCTTGCTCTTCCATCTTCTGCATCCTCTCAATCGCGCTCTTGTCGGCGCGCGGAAACACCGGCTGCACCTCACCCAGCTTCGTGCCCAACGGCAACTGTCCCCAAGCCAGTTCGCTCAAGGCTAGTTTCTGGATATCCCCCAACCCCATCTGCAACCAGATCTTTGCCGTAGCCTCCGGCATCACAGGATGCGCCAGCGCGGTCGCAATGCGCAGCGCTTCCGACGCGGTATAAAGCACGGTCGCCAAGCGCGAGCGGCTGTCCTCATCCTGTTTCTCGCCCAGCGCCCAAGGCTCATTCTCGACGATGTACTTGTCGACCGCAGCCACAAGGGCCCACGCCGTTTCCAAAGCGCGCGAAAATTGAAACTGATCAAACAGTGTTCCAAATTCGCGGATCGTCTTCCGCGCCGCCTCGGCAACAGCAGTGTCCGCGGCGGTTTTCGACGCGCCATGCGACGGGTAAGGCACCTCGCCCTTGAAATAACGATTGATCATGGTCAGCGTGCGGCTGGCCAGATTTCCCAGCCCATTCGCCAGGTCGGAGTTGTAGCGCTGCACCAGCGCGTCGAACGAAAACGATCCGTCCTGCCCGAACACAACTTCGCGCAGCAGAAAATAACGCAACGCGTCCGCGCCCAGCACGTCGAGAATCGTTTCCGTGCGCACGATGTTGCCCCGCGACTTCGACATCTTGCTCTCTTCAAACAGGAGCCAGCCATGCGCCACAATCGCCTTCGGCATCGGCAGACCGGCGGCCATCAAAAACGCCGGCCAGTACACACAATGAAAGCGGACAATCTCCTTCCCGATCATCTGCACATCCGCCGGCCAGTATTTCTTGAACGCCTCCTGCGCCCCGGCGTGCGAAGAGCCGTAGCCAATCGCGGTAATGTAGTTCGCCAGCGCGTCCAGCCAGACGTAAATTACATGCCTGGGATCGTCGGGCACCGGAATGCCCCAGGTAAACGTCGATCGGCTGATCGAAAGATCGCGCAGCCCCGAACGCACAAACGAAATCACCTCATTGCGCCGCGTCTCCGGACGAATGAATTCCGGATTCGCATACAACGCCAGCAGCTTGTCCTGAAACTCTGAAAGTTTGAAAAAATAGTTTTCTTCTTTGACGGTTTCAGTAATGCGCCCGCAAGTTGGGCAAGGATCGCCCGGCTGGGCGCCATCGACGTAAAGCTCATCAGACACACAATACTGCCCGGTGTAAGTGCCCTTGTAGATGTATCCGTTGTCGCGAATGCACCGGAAAAGCTCCTGCACCCGTCTCTTATGCCGGTCTTCCGTGGTGCGGATGAAATCATCGTTCGAGATCCCCATCCGCTTCCACAACTGCCGGAACTCCGCCGAAATCTCATCGGCATACTGTTGCGGAGTCTTGCCCGCAGCCTGCGCCGCGCGCTCAATCTTCTGCCCATGTTCGTCTGTGCCGGTTAGAAAGAAAGTATCCGCGCCCAGCAACCGTTGCCGCCGCGCAATCGTGTCGCACGCAATCGTCGTGTAAGCGTGCCCGATGTGCGGCCGCGCATTCACGTAATAAATCGGCGTCGTAATGTAAAACTTCCTGCTCATATAAGTATTAATGCACTACCCTGTGTAACCCCGTGTCCTCTGTGGTTAAGATTTTCTATCAGTCCCGAGATAAGCGCGTGCAGCTTCCTGCATCACGGTTTTCAAAGGCACGCGATGCTCCGCCGCGATGCGCCGGCAATCTTCATACTCGGGAGAATAATTCGTGACCGTCCCATTCATGCTGGCGATCTTGATTCGCACCTCGCCCCAGGGCGTGCGCACATTCTCCCAGCGCCGCGCCAGAGTCTGCCGCATCTCGTCGCGCCGCCGCACTCCGAGCGTAGTCGTTTCCGAGAAGACGAGCTGCGTCAGCCGGCTTGCATCCTCAGGCTTGCACAAAACGGTCAGCAGCGTTCCCGGACGATTCTTCTTCATCTGTACCGGCATGGCAAAAGCATCCAGCGCGCGTTCTTCAAACAGGCGGTCCATCACATACCCAAACACTTGCGGATTCAAATCATCGAGATTCGCTTCCAGCACGGTAACCGTGTCCGATGCAGTCTTCGCGGCCAGTGCGGTCGATGCCGCTTCACCGACCGTGAGCCTCACCACATTGGGGTGCCCCGGAAAATCCCGCGAGCCCGCACCATAACCCGACTTCTCAATCTTCATCTCAGGAAAAGCCGCAAAGCGCGAGGCCAAAGTCTTTACTATCGCCGCGCCCGTCGGCGTAACCAACTCCGCCTGCAGGCCGGAAGAATACACGGGCGCACATTTCAGCAACTCCACCGTGGCCGGAGCCGGAATCGGAAACGTGCCGTGCGCGCATGTGACCGTCCCACCACCCATGTTCAATGGCGAGCAAATAATCTCGTCTACTCCCAGCGCCTCGGTTCCGACCGCCGCGCAGACGATATCCACCATCGCATCCACCGCGCCAACTTCGTGGAAATGCACGCTCTCGATGGAAGTATTGTGAATCTTGGCCTCGGCCGCACCGAGAGCTTCGAAGATGGCGATGGCAGTCTTCTTGGCACTCTCAGAGATCGAAGCGGCAGAAATGATCTCTCGAATCTCAGTCACACCACGAGCCTGCCCGTGTGGGAGCGGGCGACTCGCCCGCTCAATCTCACCAGCACGCGAATGTGTATGACCATCATGCTCGTGAGAGTGCGGCGTAGCGCCGCCGTCTCGGCGGCCAGCCGGCGGGACGCCGGCGCTGCCAGCTTCTGGAGAATGCTGCCCTTGCCGCTCCCAGTACTGCTCGCGCGGCGAGTCTTTCTCACCATCCACCCAAACGTCCACCTTGGTGGCCGAAACCCCGCCGCGGACGACGCGTGAAATCTCCAGCCGTGCCCCCACTCCAAGCGCCGCCGCCGTCTCTTCCAGCAAACGCGCCGGAACGCCGGCATCCACCAGCGCGCCCAGAAACATGTCGCCGCTCATGCCGGAAAAACACTCAAGGTAGGCTATGCGCATAAACCGTCGTTGGTCGTTGGCCGTTGGTCGTTGGCCAAGACCAAGCTCTTTGGGTCTGAGAGATTGGCGAACGACCAACGACGAACGACCAACGACTGATTTCGAATCGATTTTTCATCATAGGGAACGCTTCCTCTTGCGTCAAACCAGCATCCGCTGCGCACTCTGCTAAAATCACTGTTCCTTAAAACTAGAGGGAAGTCTTGTATCGTCACCTCGAACATCGTTTAGCGCAGCGCGTTGCAGAGTTTCTTCGCCACCGTTATCCCGAGGCAACTCTTCCCAGCGTGGTTATCGAACAGCCGCCAAAGGTCGAACTCGGCGACTTTGCCATCCCTCTATTTCCCTTTGCCAAGCCGCTGCGCACCGCTCCACTTAAGCTTGCAGAAGCCATCCGCGCTAATGTCGGATCCATCGAGGGCATCGCCGGAATGCAGGTCGCGCCGCCCGGCTATCTGAATGTCAAAATCGATCGTGCCTGGCTCGCGGCGGCGCTCGCTGCCGATCAGAATCCTTCCGCTGAAATTCCTTCAGGAAAGATTCTGGTCGAGCACACCAGCATCAATCCCAACAAAGCCGCCCACATCGGCCACTTGCGCAACGCCATTCTCGGCGATACCTTCGTCCGCCTGCTGCGTTACGCGGGACGCGAGGTCAACGTTCAGAATTACATCGACAACACCGGCGTGCAGGTTGCCGACGTAGTCGTGGGCTTCACGCACATCGAGAAGAAGTCGCGTACGGAAATCGAAGCCCTGGCCAGCCAGCCCCGCTTCGACTATTACTGCTGGGATCTCTACGCGCGCGTCTCGCAATGGTATGAGCAGGACAAAGCCAATCTGCAGGCGCGACGCGAAACGCTGCATGCCATTGAAGATGAGGCCAGCGAAACTGCCGCGATCGCCGAACTGATCTCCACCTCCGTCCTGCGCCGCCATCTCGAAACCATGGACCGTCTCGACATCGAATACGATTTCCTTCCCCGCGAGAGCGAAATCCTGCACCTGCATTTCTGGGATGCGGCCTTCATCAAGCTCAAAGAAGCGGGAGTGCTCACTTACGAAACCGAGGGCAAGAACAAAGGCTGCTGGGTCATGCGCCGCGCCGGAACCGAAGAAACTGTCACCACCGATGACGCGGAGGACAAAGAAACCGAGGACACAGACACCGAAGACAACAAGATCACGGAAGAAGATCAGAAGGTGATCGTTCGCTCCAATGGGACCGTTGGCTACGTTGGCAAAGACATCGCTTACCACATGTGGAAGTTCGGACTGCTGGGACGCGACTTTGGATACCGCAAGTTCCACCGCTATCCAAACCGGCACGACTGCTGGATTTCCGCAACGGAGGGCGAGAAAGACCATCCCCACTTCGGTGACGTAACCGAAAACTACAACGTCATCGACGTACGGCAGTCAGAAGCGCAAAACACAGTTAAGGAAGCCCTGCGCGATCTGGGTCACGGAGGGGCTGCGGACCATTTCACGCACTTTTCCTACGGAATGGTCGTGTTGACTCCACGCTGCGCAGCCGAACTCGGTTACAACCTGAGCGAAGAAGACCAGACGCGATCCTTCATTGGGGTTAGCGGGCGCAAGGGATTTGGCGTCAAGGCCGACGACCTGCTCGACCAACTCATCGCCTCCGCCAAGGACGAAGTCGATTCGCGCCATCCCCAACTCAGCGATGCCGAGCGCCTGACAATCGCAACGCAAATTGCCACCGGCGCGCTGCGCTATTTCATGCTGAAATTCACCAAACAATCCTTGATCGCCTTCGACTTCAAGGAGGCCCTAAGCTTCGAAGGCGAAACCGGCCCCTACGCGCAATATGCCGTAGTCCGCGCGGCCAGCATCTTCAAGAAAGCAGAAATCGATCCCGACAGTTTCTGTAGAGACGTTGCTCGCAACGTCTCTGCCGAAAGCTTCGCAAAAGCTTTGTCGGATGATAACGCCGACGAATTCTGGGAACTCTGGCTAGCCTCGGCGAAAACTTCCTACATCGTCGACCAATGCATCGCGACCACCGAACCGGCCTATCTCGCCAAACACGCTTTCCAACTCGCGCAACTTTTCAACGCGTTTTATCACCGTCATCCCATTCTGAGCGAGCCCGATGAGAAACGAAAACAATTCCTGCTCGCCACGGTAGCGGTCGTCCGCCGCGAATTGATGCGCACACTCGCCGTGATGGGCATTACCGTTCCGCCCGTGATGTAGAGAGCGATTGTTAATTGATGATTGCTGATTGTTGATTGAAAGCCCAAGACATCAATTCTCGGCCAAGCCTTCAATCACCAATCAGTAATCATCAATCAACAATTGCCGCTCGAACCTGCTAATGTGAGTTTTTCTCCCGAGGATGAACATGCCTTCGCTCTACGAACGCCGGAATACTGTGGCGCGGCTCATTTTCTTCCTGCTGCTCGCTCTCTCAACGGCATCCATGCCGGCGCAAAATCAGACGCCAGATCCAAAACACGTTCCCCAGCCAGACCAGCAGCCACCTGCTTCTCCGGCCCGCCGTCCGCGCATCGGACTCGCCCTCAGTGGCGGCGGCGCGCTCGGCCTGGCTGAAATCGGCGTTATCGAGTGGCTGGAGCAAAATCACATTCCAGTCGATCGCATCGCCGGCACCAGCATGGGCAGCATCATCGCGGCCATGTACGCCACTGGTATGTCGCCCGCAGAAATTCAAAAGTTTGCCGAAGGCATTGACTGGGACGAAGTGATGCGCCCCGAGCCCACCTACCGCCAGCTCAGTTATCGCCGCAAGCAAGATCGCCGCGACTACCAGATCGAAACCGCGCTCGGCCTGAAGCAGGGCCTGAACGGCCCCAACGGATTCAATCCCGGCCACGGCGTCGGTCTGCTGCTCGATCGCGTCGCGTTCCCTGAATCCGGCATCGCCAGCTTCGATGACTTGCCCATTCCGTTCCGCTGCGTCGCGACGGATATGCAGACCGGCGACCGCGTGGTGCTGCACGATGGCTCACTGCCCAGGGCGGTGCGCGCCAGCATGGCGATTCCAGGCGTGTTCACTCCAGTGGAAATCAACGGCCGCGTGCTCGCGGATGGCGGCATGGTCGAAAATATTCCCGTCGATGTCGTGCGCGAAATGGACGCCGATACCGTGATCGCAGTCTATCTCCGTGTCCCGTTCGGCGAACGTTCCCAACTGGAAAGCCTGACCGGCGTGCTCTCGCGCGCGCTCGATGTGATGCTGCTGCAGAATGAGCGCCGCTCCCTCGCTCTGGCCAACGCTACGGTAACGGTGGACACAGGAAGCTTCTCGATCGACGATTACGATCGCGTTAACGACCTCATCCGCCTCGGTTACCAGAGCGCAGCCAGTCAGGCCGCTGCATTGCTTCCATTTGCCATCAAAGATGATGCAGAGTGGCAGCAATACCTCGCCGCGCGGAACGCTCGCAAGCTCACTCCGCCGAGGCAAGTGCAATCGGTGAAAGTCGAAGGCGCAGACCCGCATACGAACCGCAGGCTCGGACAAAGTCTGAAGTCAGATACTCAGGGTCCGCTGGACCTGCCGAAACTGGAAACCCAACTCACGCGCATCGCCGGAGAAGGCGAGTTCGACCGCCTGGGCTACGAAGGCTTTAGGCAGAACGGCGTGCCCGCGCTGCGCGTGACCGCCCATGAAAAAACCTACGGGCCGCCATTCGTAGATCTGGCCGTCAACGTTGACGGCTCGGGCGTAGCGGCCTTCGATTTTTCCGCCGGCGCCCGCATCACATTCATGGACGTGGAACATCATGGCGGCGAGTGGCGCAACGACTTGCTGCTCGGCTCCAGCAACCTGGCGGCCTCGGAGTTTTACCAGCCGCTGGGCAACTCGCATCTCTTCGTAGCGCCCTACGCCTTCGCATCCAAGCTTCCGCGCAACGAATTCACCGGCCAGACCCGGGTCGCCGTCTTCGGCGACGAAAGAGCCGGCGGAGGTTTCGATTTCGGTTTCAATACCGGCCAGCGCAGCGAATTTCGCTTGGGCTATGAAATCTTCAGCGGTAAACTCGCGCCGCTCATCGGCAGCGCCGGCTTGCCCGCAGTCAGCGGCAGCACCGGAGAATTCCGCATCCGCTACGTATGGGACGGCCAGGATAATCCATCAGTACCCAGTCGCGGCACGCGCATCGTCGCCAGCCTTTCACGCGTGCTACAGAGCCCGGGCCTTGCCCATCCCATCAGCCAGCTCGACATTCAAACTTCCACATTCATCCCTACCGGGTCGAAGACTTCGCTGTTTCTGCTGGCCTCGGGTGGAACCACTTTCCATGGCGAGCCCGGTCCTTTCCAACTCTTTTATCTGGGTGGCGCGTTTCATCTCGGCGCCTATCTTCCGCAGGAATTCGCCGGCAACCATTACGCCTACTCCTCGCTGGGATTTCGCCGCGAGCTTTACCACCTGCCGCAATACGTGGGAGGAAAAATCTACTGGGGCGGATGGTACGAAGCCGGCAGCGCCTTCAACGATCCTGGCAGCGTAGCGGTCCGCGGCACGTTCAACATTGGCGTGATCGCCGAGACCATCGTCGGACCCATCGCGCTGGCGGGCAGCGTAAGCCCCACGGGCGTGAGCCGGGTTAACTTCTCCATCGGGCGATTGTTTTGAAGGTGTTTTCTGCGGTCGGCAATTGTGTCAAACTGATGCTTTCGCGCTTACTTGAACGCTAAACAGTTGAGGTCCTGCATGTGCAGAAATATCAAAACTCTCTTCAACTTCGACCCGCCAGTGAATGCCGAAGAGATTCGCGCTGCTTCGCTGCAGTTTGTGAGGAAGATCAGCGGGTTTAACAAACCATCGAAGGCCAACGAAGCCTCGTTTGCGGCGGCGGTTGATGAAATTGCGGCGGCCTCGGCCCGGTTTCTCCATTCGCTTGAAACCACCGCGCCGCCGAAGAATCGAGAGGAAGAGGCCGCAAAAGCGAAAGCTCGCGCCGCGGAGAGATTTGGCACGTAAGTGCGAATTCCCCGTAAGTTGTTGACGCTTCGTGTAAGTCATTGCAACTTCTTGTAAGTCGTTGAATCATTATCTATTAGCTATAGCGTGAAAAACCCCACGGACAAGAACGCCCCAGGATCGCGTTTCTTTCCCGGATGACCTCTGGGCCCACTCAGGAGGTTTCTCGCGTTGCCAGGGCCGTTTCCGGCTCAAGAAATGGCTTTCCTGGCGAGGATCGAAACCGCAGGGGCTAGTCCTCCGGGCTCTTCCCTGCCAATATCTTCCAGTTACAATGGATTCAACGACTTACGCAAAATTGCTCGGCGGGCGGGCATCTCGGCCGCGATTGCGACCATCCAACTCATTGCAAAGTCTGGATCGCGGTGAATTTCATCAAGAGGCCTGCTATGAAAACTAGAATCGGTTTGACTGCCATACTCATTACAGGATTGCTGGCAACGACCCTTGCCCTCGCCGCACCCAAGGCGCCCAAGCCAGCGCCTCCGCAAAATGTGCCGCCATTTCCCGGTACGCTGGTCAATGCCCGTTTCGTTTACGTCGCCAGCTACGACGGCGACCAGTTCAACACGAACTTGCTGCCTGACGATCGCCAGGCGATTGCCGCGGTTGAGGACCAACTGCAGAAGTGGGGCAAGTTCACGTTGGTATACGAACCGAGCAAGGCCGATATCGTCCTACTCGTGATGAGTCGCCCCTCGGAAGATATCCTCGCCGTGTATGACGCGCACGGCTGGCCGAACAATCAATACCTGTGGCGCATGATGGGCCGCGCCGGCCTGCAGGCGGGCGAGACCCCTCTACTCACGAATCTGGAGAAGGCCTTCGAGAAGGCGACTGCGAAGTAAAACACCAGCCTCGGCCACGGATGTGCGCGGGTTCCCACGGATACCTCCCTCAATTTTATGTCAGCGCAGATCCGTTAAACGTCCGTGGCTCACTCTACCCCTGGAATGTCTCAGAGGTCCTGCGCCAGCAAAGACCCCGTGACCGGACAATAGGACCTGCCTGAGGTTTTCGTGTATATTCCACACGACTCATGCCCACTTTCTACGACCGCTTCGTCGAATGCGCTGAGCGCTGGCCGGACCACGTGGCACTGGAACTGCAGCGCCACGATCACCTCGAAAGCTGCACCTATGCCGAACTGCGGCGGATGGCCGAATCCGTTGGACGATGGGTCACCGAACAAGGATTCGCGCGGGGATCGCGGCTCGCCATTGTGGCCGATAACCATCCGCGATGGGTGGCTACGTACCTCGGGATCATTGCGGCGGGATGTGCGGTGGTCCCGCTCGACACCGCGCTGCACGCTGACCAGCTCACGAAGCTGTTCAAGGACAGCGGAACTTCCGCAGTATTCTGCGATGCGAAGCACGCGCAGGGGTCGCGGGAGGCGATTGCGGACTTAAACATCGGTCTCGTGCTGATGGACCCGGACCGCATGCCCCAGCAGTTGACCCATGAAATCTGGCTAGGAAATTTGCCTGCCATTTTCGCTGCCGGGCCGGGAGAATTCCGGCCTGCGCCCTCCGCCGCCGACGACCTCGCTTCCCTGATCTACACCTCGGGAACCACCGCCGATCCCAAGGGCGTGATGCTTACCCACGCCAATTTCCAGGGCGAGGTTGAAGCCGTCTTCAATTGGGTCGACCTGGGACCTACTGACGCCTTGCTGGGTGTGCTGCCCATGTTTCACGTGCTTGCGCAAATGGCCAATCTGCTTCTTCCGCTAGTCAAAGGCTCGCGCGTGGTCTATCTGGAAACTTTGAACACGACTGAGCTTTTGCGGGCTTTGCGCGAGCGCAACATCACCGCCTTTGCCGTGGTGCCGCAATTCTTTTATCTGATACACGAGCGCATCTTCGAGGAGGTCGCGAAGCGAGGCGCGCTCACGCAGAAAATGTTCAAAAGCCTGATGGGCTTCAATCGCGCGCTGCGCAAAGTGGGGATCAACGCCGGCCGGATGCTGTTTGGCAAGGTCCACGAAACTCTGGGCAGCAAGATGCGCTATCTGGTGACGGGAGGGTCGCGTTTCGATCCGGCGATTGCGCAGGACTTTTACGACCTCGGCATCGACGTACTGCAGGCCTACGGTCTGACCGAAACCACCGCGGCTGTGTTTGTGAATCCGCCAGGCAACAACGTGATCGGATCGGTCGGCAAAGCCATGAAGGGCGTTGAGGCCAAGATCGTTGACGCACACCCGCAGGAAGACGGCGGCCCCGCCACCGGCGAAATCGCGCTGCGCGGGCCGCTGGTGATGAAAGGTTACTGGAACCGTCCGGACGCAACCGCGGAGGTGCTGCGCGACGGATGGTTCTACACGGGCGATCTCGGCTACTTCGACGACCACGAGAACTTATTTCTTACCGGCCGCCAGAAAGAACTGATTGTCCTCAGTAACGGAAAAAATATTTATCCCGAAGAGGTCGAGGCGCACTACCTGAAGTCGCCATTCATCAAAGAACTGGCCGTGATGGGACTGGAAGGCAAACCCGGCGAAGGCGGCGACCGATTGCACGCCGTAATCGTGCCCAACTTCGACGTGCTGCGCCAGAAAAAGATTGTGAACGCCAGGGAAGTGATCCGGTACGACATCGAAAGCCTGTCGCAGCAGATCGCTTCCACGAAGCGAATTGGCAGCTATGAGATTTGGCAGGAAGATTTGCCGCGCACCACCACGCGCAAGATCAAACGCTTCGAAGTGGAGAAGCGGGTAAGCGCGAAGCAGGAGCTTAGGGTTGCGGATGATTCCGAATTGCCCGCCGAACCTCCTTTGAACACGGACGAGATGGCATGGCTCGATCAACCCGGCGTGCAGGCGCGCTGAAGATTGTGCGCGAGGCGGCACGCACGGTGCCGTCAACCCTGCGGCCCACTCATAATCTCGAACTCGATCTGGGGCTCGACTCCATGCAGCGGGTCGAACTGCTCAGCCAGATCGAAGAACAACTGGGAGGCGACGTCGAAGAGTCGCAACTCGCTGCCATCTATACCGTGCGCGATCTGGTTGACGCCGTTCTGCAAAGCGCGGCCAGTGGAGCGGGAGGGCCGGGGACACGGACAACTTTCGCCGGGTGGAAAGCAATTCTTGCGGAGGAACCGGATAGGAACGAGGTTCTCCCTCTGGTGCGGCCACAACCGATCAGTGCGGCATTCTGGTACCTGATTTCGCGGTTGATGCAGGTGATCGCCCTTGACCGCTTTGATTTGCAGGTACGCGGAATCGAGAAGATGCCCAGACGTGGCCCTTTCATCATTTCGTCCAATCACCAGAGTTATATTGATCCGCTCATCCTGGCCAGCGTGCTTCCGCCGGAAGTGTTTGAAAATGTTTTCGCGGTGGGAACGAGCGAGATCTTCGGCGAGGGGTTCATGCTACGGCTGGCGCGTTCGCTGCGAGTTGTGGTCGTTGATCCGGACGCGAATCTGATTCCTGCCATGCGCGCCGGAGCGTTCGGGCTGCGGCAGGGCCGCCCGCTCATTCTTTATCCCGAGGGCGAGCGCTCGATCGACGGCACACCGAAAATCTTCAAGAAAGGTGCGGCGATATTGTCGATTCACATGCAGGCGCCGATTGTGCCGGTGGCGATCGAAGGATTCTACGACGCGTGGCCGAGGAATAAACGGTTCCAGAAATTTGCTCCGCTGAAGATGGTGTTTGGCGACCCCATCATTCCACCGCCGGAGAGTGAGGCTTCGGAAGCGGCGTACGAGAAGCTGACGGCGGAGTTGAAGGCGCGCGTGGTCGGGATGTGGGAGGAACTTCGAAAGTAGCGCCGGCAGCCTGCCTTGAGCGAAGCCGAAGGGTCCTTCCGGCTCTCGAGAGCGTATCTGGGGTCAAGAGCCGAGACGGTGGCGTTACGCTTACTTCTACTTCGCCCGCGGATGCGTCTGGTCGTACACCTGCAGCACATGTTTCATCGACAGCTGGGTGTAGCGCTGCGTAGTCGCGAGGCGCTCATGGCCGAGTAATTCCTGAATAGCGCGCAAGTCCGCGCCCTCTTCCAGCATGTGTGTACCGAAGGCATGGCGCAACGTGTGCGGATGCACATCCGGCGAAAGACCCTTGGCAACCGCAATTTTCTTGATGATGCGGCCCACGCTGCGGGTGGTGAGCCCGCCGCCACGCAGGTTGATGAGCAACGCCGCCGGATGCTTGCCGCTGGTGCCGAGAACTTTCTGCCGCTCAGGAAGATACGCCGCCAGCGCCGATTTCACCGAATCTCCAAAAGGAACGTAGCGCTCTTTTTTCCCTTTGCCGCGAATGAGAATTGCCTCGGCACTCAGCCGGATGTCGTCGAGGTTGATGCCTGTAAGTTCCGAGTTGCGGATGCCGCATCCGTAAAGTAGCTCCAGCATGAGCCGGTCGCGCTCAGGAAAAGCTGCGGCTTCGGGCATTTCGCCGTCGATCACAGAATTCATCTCTTCAATCGTGGGCACGCGCGGAAGTTTTTTAGGCAGCTTCGGCGTGGCCACCAGCTTGGCCGGATTCTGCTCGACTACGCCCTCGCGCGCCAGCCAGCGATAAAGCGAGCGCACTGCGGCTAAGGCGCGCGCTACTGACGTTTTGCTCAATCCCTTTTCGTAGAGCTGCGAGAGAAATCCGCGCACGACGATGTGGTCGATCTGTTTCAATCCGCGCGACCCGGCGTAGGCAGCGAAAAGAGTAAGATCGCGGCTGTAAGCCTTGATGGTGTGCGGCGAGGCGTTGCGCTCGCTCAGATGGCGCAAGAAGTTGGCGACGGCCTTGGCGACGATAGCGGTAGTAGTCATCAAACGCAAAATCTACCACGGAGGCACGGAGCCACGGAGAAAACCTTTAATGAATTTCTCCGCGTCTCCGTGGTGGATTTGCTTTCGTCGCGCTCATCTCGCCTTCGCTCTCGGATGATGCTTCTGATACACCGTCCTAAGCCGGTCGAGCGCCAGGTGCGTATAAACCTGTGTTGTCGAAATATCGGCATGGCCCAGGATCGTTTGCACCGTGCGCAGGTCGGCGCCGTTTTCTACCATGTGCGTGGCGCAGGAGTGGCGCAGCATGTGCGGCGACGCAGCGCGTCCGGAGGCCGCCGAAGCTGCCCGCACCATCTGCCAGATGCGCTGGCGCGTAAGCTTGCGTCCGCCTCGCGCGATAAATAGCAGAGGTGAATTCCGGACGGCCGCGCCTGCCGGTGCTCCGCTTCGTTTCCCGGCCACCAATGCCGGACGGGCCTGCGCTAAGTACTCTATGAGCGCATCTTGCGCTGATTTTCCCAGCGGCACCACACGTTCCTTATCGCCCTTGCCGCGCACGAGCATGTATCCGGCATCGAGCTTCAGGTCTTCCAATTTGGCGCTGATTATTTCAGAGACGCGCAGCGCGCCCGCGTAGAAAACTTCCAGCATGGCGTGATCGCGGCTAGCCAGTGCGGCCGAATATTTTGTGTTATCCGCTGAGCTGCTGGCTCGCGTGAGCGGGGCGGCCAGCGTGGCTTCCATTTCGTCGCGTGCGAGCGCCTTAGGCAAAACTTTCCATTGCCGCGGCGACTCGATGTTCAGCGTGGGGTCGTGCTCGATTTTTTTATCCAGCAGCAGATAGCGATAAAGATGGCGCAGTGCAGAAAGTTTCCGTCCCACGCTGCGGCCATCCACTTGATGGGAGAAAAGCTGCTGCAGGAAATCACGCACATCAATGCGCCGAGCCGTAAGCAGCGGCCGCTTGTGCTTTTCCAGGAATTCAGAAAACTGACCGATGTCTGTGGTATAGGCGCTGATGGTGAGCGGCGCCAATCCTTTCTCGATTCTCAAATAGTCGAGAAAGCTGGAGAGCACGCGCGAGTTGGCGTCCGCAGCCATGATCGTGGAATGAATGAGTATGCGCGTTATCGGACGCTGAAGAAAGTGATCAGCAAGATGCGGGAAACCATATCGGCCGCGTCGTAGAGACGTAGCTTGCTATGTCTGGCCGGCGCCACGTAACACGTCAACCGCGAACAACGCACCCTCCGGCGTTTCCTCATGCTTGAAATAAGCAAACACGTCGCGTCCTGCGCCTAAATGTTCCCCGATGCGCGCGACCATGCAGCGGCGCTCTTCCGCCGTGTAATTCGGCTTGCGGAATCGGTAGTAGACAAAAGGTCCAGTGACCACATCCGGCGTTGTGCGTTCTTCGGTCTCGGCCACGCACAGCGCGGCCCCTCGCGACTTCAAAACTTCCCAAGTCGAGTCGGCGAACCAGGACTCGTGACGGAATTCGAATGCCGCCGGCAACGTGCGCGGCAGGAGCGCAAGAAAATCCTTGAGCAGCGCGGCGTCCGCTTTCAGATTTGGCGGCAACTGAAAGAGCACCGGCCCCAGCTTGCCCGCCGCGGCCAACGGCTCGATCGTCGCCAGAAAGCGCGGAACAAAATCTTCCGTCCCCTTCAAGCGCTTGATGTGCGTGATCACCTGGTGCGCTTTGATGCCGAGACGAAAGTGCGCTGGGGTTTCCTGAATCCAGTTCTGGATCGTGGTTTCCTTCACCAGTTGCCTGAACGTGAAGTTTACTTCGACGGTGTTCAACTGCGTCGCGTAGTGACTGAGGAACTTTTTCTGCGCGAGCTTCGCGGGATAGAAATCAGGCTTCCAACTCGGATACGCCCATCCCGAAGTTCCGACAAAAAGTTGCGGCATGGCAAGCTCTCGAAGAAATCGCGGCGGACGGGATTATACCTTGCGTCGCGGCTTGCGCGCTGGCGCCTCTTTCCCCTTCTTCTTGGCGGAGCGCCGGTGAGCATCTTCAGATTCTTCTTCCGCCTGCGCGGCAATGGAGATTGTCGGCTCCGCTTCCGACGCAACCCCCTTGAGATCGGGCAGCCGCTGCTTTAATTCGAGCACCGGCGCGAACAAATCCCCCATCTTCTCCACGCGCGCGACCACCTGCTTCGCTTCGAACACGAGCAGGTTCGCATCTTTTTTCTTGAGCGCGCGCTCGACTTCCTCCCACGTCACCGGGGTCGAGGCGGTGGGATGCTCGCGCGCCCGCAGCGAATACACGGCGATGGTGGTCTTGTGTTCGTCGTTCTGGCTCCAGTCGACGAACACTTTTCCCGTACGAACCTGCTTCTTCATTTCCGATACAACCATCTCGGGATGCTCATGTTCAAGCAATTGCGCCAGGGCGTGGGAAAACGTCTTGGTTGCCTCGTAGTCGGTTGGAGTATTCAGCGGCACATAAATCTGCAGTCCCTTCGATCCCGAAGTCTTCGGAAAACTTTGCAATCCGAAGTGCTCGAAGATTTCGCGCAGCCACATCCCGACCTGGCAGCATTGCACAATATTGGCCGGCGGGCCGGGGTCGAGGTCGAAGACCATCATCGTAGGGCACGTAATGTCTTCGGCCAGCGAGAGCGACGGGTGCAGTTCGATCGCGGCCAAATTCGCCAGCCAAACCAGGGTAGCCAGATCGTCAGCAAGAATGTAGTGAATGGTGCGGCGGTTTCTCCCGCTCCAGATGGGCGCGGTCTTTACCCAGTCGGGACGGTGCTGCGGCGCATTCTTCTCGTAGAAGAATTCTGCGTCCACGCCGTTGGGATAGCGCTTGCGCGTAAGCGGACGCTCTGCCAGATGCGGCACCATCGCCGGCGCAATGCGCACGTAGTAATCGATGATCTGCTGCTTGGTGAATCCGGTGGCCGGATACAGAACCTTTTCCAGATTCGACAGCTTGAGTTGCCTTCCCTGAACCTCAATCGTCGAATCCATCACGCGTGGTCTCCCGCAGGCATTGTGCCTGAAATGGCGTTGAACACAAAATACCCGCCTTTCCTGACGCTGGGCGCCAGAATCAACTGCCGTCCGTTTGACAATTTCCCTGCCCGCCACGTAATTTCAAACTTCTGCCCTTCATGTCCGTCTAAACGTGGCTGTCCAAAATGTCGTCCCAACATATTCGTCAATATCTTCTGGAGGTCCAATGAAACTCCGCATATTCCGGCCCATCGCGGCCATACTGCTTCTTACAGCTTTTGCCGCGGCACAGGATCTCGCATCTTTTGAAAAACGGATCACGGTTAAGAAGCTGCCTAACGGCCTGACCATCCTGATCTGCGAGCGGCCCGAGGCGCCGGTCTTTTCCTTCTTCACCATGGTCGACGCCGGCTCGGCGCAAGATCCCCAGCGCAGAACCGGCCTGGCCCACATGTTCGAACACATGGCGTTCAAGGGCACAGACACAATCGGCACAACCAACTATGCCGCGGAGAAGCCCGCGCTGGAAAAGGTTGAGATCGCCTATGCCGCCTACATCGTCGAGCGCGACAAAAACGTCGGACGCGACGAAGAGAAATTGAAGAAACTGGAAAAGGCGTGGAAAGATGCCATCGCTGAGGCGGACAAGTACGTCGTGCCCAACCAGTTTGGCAAGATCGTGGAACAGAACGGCGGGCAGGACCTCAACGCCTTCACCGATTACGATGAGACGGCTTACCACTACTCGTTGCCCGCGAACCGGCTTGAGCTGTGGGCCTATCTGGAATCCGAGCGCTTTCTCCATCCGGTGATGCGCGAGTTTTATAAAGAACGCAATGTCGTGATCGAAGAGCGGCGCCTGCGCACCGACAGCAACCCCACCGGGAGATTGGAGGAGCAGTTTGACGCGGCGGCGTTTGAAGCCCATCCCTATCACCGCCCAACGATTGGATGGCTCTCCGACCTCAATTATTTTTCGGCCACCGACGCGAAGAAGTTTTTCGACGAATACTACGTGCCCGCGAACATGGTGGTCGCGATTGCGGGAGACATGAAGGCCGCGCAGGCGATGCCGCTTCTCGAGAAATACTTTGGACGCCTGCCCGCGAGTTCCAAGCCCGATGAAACCACCACCATCGAACCGCCGCAGAATTCCGAGCGCAAAGTTGTGCTGAAAGAAAAGGCTCAGCCGCTTTATCTTGAGGGCTATCACCGGCCCGATTTCATGTCGAAAGACGACGCGGTATACGACGCCATCACCGATCTCATGTCGGAGGGCCGCACTTCGCGGCTTTATCGCGCACTGGTGCGCGACAAGAAAATCGCGGCCTACTCTGCCGGATTCAGCGGCCGGCCCGGCACCAAATATCCGCACCTGTTCGCGTTCTACGCGGTTCCTCTGCCCGGACACTCGACCCAGGAAATGGCGGACGCAATTCATGCTGAAATCGAGCGCCTGAAGAAGGAGGACATCAGCGACGAAGAACTGAAGATGATCAAGACGCGCGCCAAAGCGAACCTGATTCGCGGCCTGGGAGACAACGAGGGATTGGCGACACAACTGGCGGTTTACCAGACGCGTTATGGCGACTGGCGCGAGCTGTTCCGCTCCGTAGACCGCATCGAAAAGGTATCGAAGGCCGACATCCGGCGCGTAGCCAACGAAACCTTCAAGGATACGAACCGCACCGTCGGCGTGATTGAAACCACCTCAGGCACAGGCCAAGGCGACGAGCAGTCGGATCAAGCTCCATCAGAACCTGCTGCGTCGGATCAGGGAGGTGCGCAATGAAAACGCGCCGGATATTTCTTTCGATAATTTTCGCCGCTGCCCTCACATTCGTGCCACTTCCAAGAGCCTCGTCCCAAGCGAAGAAGTGGCAGCAGATTCCAATCGCGCCCCTGCCAGCTTTCCATCCGCCGCAACCGAAGCGCATTGAACTCGCTAACGGGATGGTGATCTTCCTGCAAGAAGATCACGAACTGCCGTTGATTGAAGGGAGCGCGCGCATCCGCGGCGGATCGCGCGACGAACCGGCCGGCAAAGTTGGGCTCGTCAGCATGCTCGGCGAGGTCTGGCGCACCGGAGGCACCAAGACGCAAACCGGCGATCAACTCGATGATTTTCTCGAAGTGCGCGCCGCCAAGGTCGAGACCAGCGGCGGCCCCGATTCCACCAGCATCAGCTTGAGTTGCCTGAAAGGCGATTTCGACGACGTCTTCAAAGCCTTCGTCGATCTGCTGCAGAATCCCGAATTCCGTGCCGACAAACTCGACATCGCGCAGAAGCAGATGTATGACGCCATCTCCAGGCGCAATGACGAAGTCGGAGGAATCGCCGCCCGGGAATCCACCAAGCTCGCTTATGGGCCGGACAATCCCTATGCCCGTGAGCCCGAGTACGCAACCATCGCCGCCATCACGCGCCAGGACTTGCTCGACTGGCACAAGACCTACATCCAGCCCAATCACATCATCCTTGGCATAAGCGGCGACTTTGATTCCGCCGCCATGGAAGCCAAGCTGCGCGCCGCATTTGACGCTTGGCCCAAAGGCGGCGAACTGACGAAGCAGGAAATTCAGTATCATCCCGCCCCGCCGGGATACTATCTCATTCCCAAGGACGACGTAAATCAAAGCACCATTCAAATGGTGGGGCTGGGCATCACGCGCAATAATCCCGACTACTACGCCATCAGCGTTTTCAATCAGGCGTTCGGCGGGGGCTTCTCTTCGCGGCTGTTCAACGACATTCGCACCCAGCGCGCCTTGGCCTATGAGGTGGGCGGGGGCATTGGCGCCTACTTCGGGCATCTAGGCATTCAGCAATTCATCGTCGGCACCAAGAGCGCAACCACGATCGAGTCCATCAAGGCGCTTGATGAAGACATCGACGATCTGGCGAAACATCCCATCACCGACGCAGAAATCAAAGCCGCCAAAGACGCCATCCTGAACGCGTTCATCTTTCGCCTCGACTCGCCCGATAAAGTTCTGGCCGAGCGCGTGATTTATCAATTTTACGGATACCCAGCCGACTGGCTCGACAAGTATCCCGCGGAAATCGAGAAGGTCACGGCTGCCGACGTGAATCGCGTGGCGGCGAAATATCTCCACCGCGATCAACTCGCGGTGTTGGTGGTCGGAAATACGAAAGAGTTCGACAAGCCACTCTCGTCGCTCGGCCCGGTCAAGGAAATCGATATCACGATTCCACCTCCGCCGGGAGCCAAAGAAGGCGAGAGCGCCAAACCCACTGCATCAAACGACGAAGGCAAGGCGCTGGCGGCAAGAGTTGTAGCGGCGCTGGGTGGCGAAGCCAAACTGACGACGATCAAGGCCATCAAGGCAAAACTGACCATCTCGCAGAAAACCCCACAGGGCGACGTCCGCCGGCAGATGGAAACCGTGATTGTCTTCCCCGATCGTTTCCACGCCGAGATACAGATTCCGGGAGGAACCATGAACATCGTGGTTACGCCCGATGCCGCCTTCATGGCCATTCCCGGCCAGGGCCTGTGGGACTTCCCTGCCTCGCAGCATTCTGAATCGCTCGAGCAGATCAAGCGCGATCCCATCTTCATCGCTTCGCACTGGAAGGATCCCAATGTGTTTTTCGTCGCCGCCGGAACCGAAAAGGTCGGAGACATCGACGCTCGCATTGTGGACGTGAATGCTGCCGGCGGCGCCATCCGCTGGTTTGTCGATCCGCAAAGCGGTCACATCTTGAAAGAGACGTATCAAACGCTCGGCCAGAGCGGGCCCGTGCAAGGCGAAACCGACATGGACGACTGGAAACCGATTGGTGGCCTGAACCTGCCTCTCGTGCGCCACAACAAGCAGAACGGCCAGGATTCAAGTACAGCAGAATACTCAGCGCTGGAGATCAATCCGCCGGTCGATCCCAAGCTGTTCGAGAAGCCGGCGGCAAAGCCGGCCGCGCAGCAGTAGCGCCGGTTCGTAGCGCCGTTTTTCGTAGTGCCGCCGTCCCGGCGGCTGTCAGGCCGGCGTCTCGCCCGCCTTCCCTACCTCTTGACAATGCATGGGCAATGTTTTACTGTAGGCGAACATAAAGCGAATACGCATGCTTTCCTTATCCCTGTTCCCGCTGCCCGAGAAATCCCCGCTGGTCGGCATCGCCCGCCTGGCCTCTGAGGGCGAATCCCTGCGCGAGGGGCATGAAGTCGAATACTTTACGCTCCCGGCGAAATCCCTGCTCAACCGCTGCGTGAGCAACCGCAACTTGCCTTTCACCTGGACCATCAACCCCTACCGTGGCTGCGAGTTCGCCTGCCGCTACTGCTACGCCCGCTACACCCACGAATTCATGGAAATGCGCGACGGCGCCGAGTTCGAGCAGAAAATCTACGTCAAGCAGCACACGGCGGATCTTCTACGGCGCGAACTGCGGCGGGTCAAGCCAGGAGAAGTCATTGCGCTAGGCACGGCGACCGATCCCTACCAACCCGCCGAACGCCGCTATGAAGTCACGCGCGGCATTCTGGAAGAGTTCGCCCGCCATCGCGGCTTCGAGCTGGGGATCGTCACCAAATCCAACTTGATTGTTCGTGATCTCGATCTTCTGCGCGAGGTTTCGCAGAATAATGCGCTGTCGGTCCACCTCACGGTGACCACGCTGGACATCGAACTGGCGCGGATTCTCGAACCGCGCGCCCCTCGCCCTGACTTGCGCATCGACGCGGTTCGCCAGCTCAGCGCGGCCGGGCTGACCGTGGGCGTGAGTTGTTCGCCCGTTCTTCCCGGCATCACCGATTCACCCGCGAATCTGGAAGCCGTGGTGTGCGCCGCCGCCGCGGCCGGAGCCCGCCACATCTTCGCCGGACCATTGTTCCTGAAGCCCTGCTCAGCCGCAGTCTTTCTCCCGTTCCTCGAGCAACACTTTCCGCATTTGGTGGAGAATTATCCCGAGCGTTATCAAGACCGTTCGTTCTTGCCGTCATCCTATGGCAAGCGCGTGGCCCAACTCATCGCGCGCTTCCGCCAGAAATACGGAATCGTCACCGACCCTCGTGGAAGGATGGCCAACAAGTGGCCGGTGCAGGCTTTCGACGAGCAGTTGGCGCTGTTTTGAAATAAATAAGTGTGGTAAGATTGTCTTACCATGCAGACCAAGGTTTCCACCAAAGGGCAGGTCGTGCTCCCCGGTCCAATTCGCCGGAGACTCGATATTCGCGCAGGCGATCCTCTTGACGCCCATGTTGAAAATGGGCGGATTGTCTTAACTCCTCGCAACAACCGGCCACATCGAGTGAGATTTGTAACCGACCCCGTGACTGGTTTGCCCGCTTTGAGTGCGGGCCCGAAAGCCCCGACGCTGACCAGCAAGGAAGTGGAAGAAATCCTGTCGAACTTTCCTTGATTGAAACCGCTATGATTTACCTCCTTGACGTAAACGCCTTGGTTGCCCTCGGATTCATAAATCACGAATTCCACGGTCGCACGGCATCCTGGATCAAGTCTCACGATTCGCCGAACCAGCCTGAGCGACAACTTGCGAGTTGCTCTATCACTGAGCTCGGGTTTGTGCGGGTGCTGGCCCAAGTCCCAGCCTACGGATTTACCGTTGCTCAAGCTCGTACCTTGTTACTGCGTCTCAAGCAAGGGCGCAACTCTCGTCTCACTTTCATTCCCGACGGGCACGACGTTTCTCAACTGCCCAGTTGGGTACGGGCGCCCAAGCAAGTTACCGATGGCCACTTAAGCGAACTGGCAAGCGCGAATGGCGCGGTCCTCGCCACTATGGATGAGAACATCCCCGGCTCGTATCTGATTCCCGAGTAGGCCCTCGTTTCGATTTTCCGAGTGCCGATTGTTTTCTTGGAGGGTTGCAAATCGGCAGTCGGCAATCGGAAATCCCGTCTCCGCTGTTCCTCTATAATTATCAGACCCCCATGGCCACTGCTCCCCCACCCGCTCCGTCTGCTACTGGTCAGCGCCCCCCTTTCAAAGCGCGGATGCAGCAATTCTGGCAGCGGGTCACCGAAGGCATGGAGGTCGCTCAACTCTGGTCGCAGTTCGAAACCGACGCGCGCACCAGCTACCGCCTCTACTCGCGCGACGTGGCCGCCAAAACCCCGGAAGGCCTCACCCGGCGGGGACACAACCTGTATGTCGTCAAGGAATTCTTCTGGGCTGTCCTCGAGAAGCTCTCACCCGCGCGCCGCGTCCTGCTGCTGGCGGCATTGGTCATGCTTCTATTTCCCAGCAGCGGCTTCAGCTATCAGGACCGCGCCCACGACATCCACGTCGTCGAACTCGACCTCCATTTCTTTGGCGGCCTGCTGCTGTTTCTGCTGCTCATGCTGGAGATTGCCGACCGCGTCGTGATGAAACGCGACCTGCACATTGCGCGCGAGATTCAGACCTGGCTGCTGCCCGGCGCTCCGCCGCAGATTCCCGGAATCGCCGTTGCCTATACCACACGCCCGGCGAACACTGTGGCCGGCGACTACTACGATGTGTTTCCGCGCCCCGGCGCAACTCCGGAAGAGAGTCGCGTAATGTTTGCCGTGGCCGACGTGGCCGGCAAGAGTATTCCCGCGGCCATGCTCATGGCAACGCTTCAGGCGAGCCTCAAGACGCTTTCCACGGCGCAGGTTGCCTTGCCCGAGTTGGTGTCGAACATGAACAAATATGCCTGCTCCAACAGCCAGGGAGGACTGCGCTTCACAACCGCTTTTCTTGCGGAGTACGATGCAGCCCGGCGCACGTTCCTCTACATCAACGCCGGTCACAACAATCCGATCCTGCGCCGCGCCAACGGAGCGATCGAGCGTCTCGACGTGGGTGGCTTGCCTCTCGGCATTCAGCCCGATGCGAAGTATGAATCGGCCAGCGCAACGATCGCCCCCGGCGATTGGCTGATCATCTTCACCGACGGTTTGGTGGAAGCGGAAAATGCGCGTCAGGACGAGTATGGCGAAACGCAGTTGCTGAGCGTGATCAATTCAGCCGCAACATTAACTCCCAGCGAGATGCTCAAACGGCTGATGGCGGAGCTGGATCTCTTCGTCGGCCAGACTCCGCAGCACGACGACGTAACCTGCCTGCTGATAAAAGCGGAGTAAGGGACGATGCATCGCGTCGCGATTCAAGTGATCAGTGGCCACTGAAGCTCAGTCTAATCGGAAGCAATGCCAACCGCAGCCATTATCTGCGCCGCCGAGCGTTGGGCTTGACTGAAATCTTTGGAAATCCGCTGCGCGTGCGCGCGAGCATCGTCCGCGTCAGCTGACCGACCGGCTCGACGGAATGCCTGCTCCAGCAGCAGATAACCCACGTCGCTGGGCTCGACCTCCACGGCATCAGAAAGCCGCGTGATCGCGAGCGCGAAATCGCCGTCCCGCTCCGCCAGCAAGCCGGTGCCCTCGAGAGCAGCAACGTTGTCCGGATTCTGTTCGAGTGCGTAACCATAGTTCAACTTGGCGTGAGTCGCGTCACCAGTCTGCAAGTAAGCCGCGGCAAGATCACTCAAGGCAACAGCTCGCGAATTCGGATCCGTTGCAAGGTTAAGCGCCCGCCCGTATTGCGCAACCGCCTCCTGCGCCTTTCCATGGGTTTGCTCGAAGACGCCAAGGGCGATCATGTCCGGGAAAGAATACGCATGTAAACGCTTGGCTGCGTTGAACTCAGCAATGGCTTCTTCGGTTCGACCTTGCATCGCCAAAACGCGCGCCAAGCCAGCGTGTGCCGAATAGTTCCGCTCGGTGACGTTGAGAGTATGCCGCCACAAACTTTCGCTGTCGTGCCAATACGCAAGCTGACGGCGGCTGAGCACTCCGAGGGTTGTGAGAAGCACAATAGCCGGCGCCGCCAGCCACACCGCCGAAGTCTTCCGGGCCTGCGCAATCTCCGCCACGCTCCACACCACGGCCACAAACAAACCGATGTAAGGCAAGTAGGCATAGCGATCGGCCATCGCCTGCTCGCCGAACGCGAGAATGCCGATCACCGGCGCCAGCGTCCCCAGAAACCAGAGCCAGCCCACCACCAGATAGCGGTGCTGCTTCAAACGAAACACAAGCGCGGTAATCGAGAGCAACACCACGGCTGCGGCAACAATTTCCCAGACAGGAAGCGAGCTGCCGGGATGCGGATACAATACTGCCAGCCGCGTCGGCCAAAACGCCTTTCCCAGATAGCGCGCATAAGCAACAACCGCATTCCCCCACCGCTCCGAAGCCGGCACGCTTCGCACCGCATGACCCGCCCGTTGCGCCAGCAAAGTAAGCACGCCACTGGCAAGAGAAAGGAGCAGCAGCGGCACCTTCTCCAAAAACAAAAAAGAGAGCGACCGCGGAACGGGCGCACTCGTACCTAGAGCCTCCTCGGGGGGCTTTTCACTGAGAACTGAGAACTGAGAACTGAGAACTGGCGTGCGTCCCAGCGGCCAAAAATCCCACAGCAACAACACAAACGGCAGCGTGATGATTTCGGGCTTCGCCATCAATCCCAGAGCAAACAGAACGGCTACCACGGCATAGCGTTTCACCCCGCCGCCGCGGCGCACATGCCATTGATACGCATGTAACGTCAGCAGGAAGAAAAACATGCTGAGCACGTTCTTCCTCTCCGCAGCCCACGCCACGGACTCCACATTCACCGGATGCAGCGCAAACAGCCCCGCCACCATGAAGCTTGCCCACGTCAAACCCGTGGCGCTCTCCAGCAGCAGAAACAGCAAGACCACACTCCCCGCGTGCAGCAGCACATTCACATAGTGAGGACCGGCCGGGTTCAGCTTGAAGAGTTGGTAGTCGAGCGCATGCGACAACCACGTCAGCGGATGCCAGTTTGCGGCGTCATAGCTGGTGAGCGCCCACTTCACCGTGTCCCATGTCAGGCCCGCGCGCACATGAGCGTTATCCAGAATATAAACGTCGTCATCGAAGTTCGTGAAGTCGTGATGCAGGATCGGATTGTAAAAAGCCAGAGTCACCAGCGCCAACGCCAGGCACAAAACCGTGCTTCGCGTATCGGGAAAAGTGCGCGCGCGTAGAGTTGGAGGGGTAGCCGCTGCGGGCCCGGCCACGGGCGCTGTCGCGCTGGAAGACAAAGATTTCAACCCCGCTCTATTCCAAGATGAACTTATTCGGCTTTAACTCCGGCGGTCGCCATTAGCTGCGCCGCGAACTGCTGCGCTTGAACAATATCTCGGGAAATCCGCTGCGCCTCCGCATAAACCGCCTGCGCTTCCGGCAAATGACCGGCCCGGCGCAGGGCATATCCCAATAGAAGATAGCCAACGTCAGTGGGCGCAAGCTTCATGGCGTGAGAGAACTGCCCGACCGCAAGCCCGAAATCACCATCCCGCTCGGCGAGCAATCCGCTGTCGACCAGGGCGCTGGCGTTGTTGGGATTCTCTTTGAGCGCACTGGCGCAACTCGCGCGCGCGCGATCAAAATCCCCGGTCTGCATATAGGCCGAAGACAGCCGGCTCAGGACAATGGCTCGTGTCTTCGAGTCCGGCGAAACCGCCAAGGCTCGACCGTATTCCTCGATGGCCGCCTGCACGTGGCCATGATCTCGTTTGTAAGCAGCGACGGCGACTTGGTCGAGGGCGGCGTAGCTATGCAAACTCTCCGCCGCATCGAGTTCGGCGATCGCATCCTCGCTTTGGCCCTTCTCGGCCAAGGCGAAACCGAGAGCCCAGTGCGCAATGTAATTCCGTTCCGTCAACGCGAGCGCGTGCTTCCACAAAGTCACGCTGTCGTGCCAATAGCCGATCTGGCGATAGCTCAACGTTCCCAACGTCAGCAAAACCACAACCGCGGGCACTCTCAGCCACGCCGCTGGCAGTCTTCGCTCGCGCGCAATTTCCGCGATTCCCCAAACCACGGCAACGAACAACCCAATGAAAGGCAGATAGGCATAGCGGTCGGCCATCGCTGCCGCGCCCACCTGCACCACCCCGATTACCGGGACGAGCGTGCCCAGAAACCACAGCCAGCCCACGACCAGATAACGGCGGCTCCGCCAATGCCAGACAAGCCCAGTCAACCCCAGCAATGCCGCTGCCGACGCGACAATTTCCCAAGTCGGACGCGGACCGGGGTACGGATAGTAGTTTGCCAGCCGCATCGGCCAAAATGCCTTCCCCAGGTACAAGACATAAGCCACGATCGCGTTCCCGAAGCGGCCCTGGGTCGTGGCCGTATGCACCGCTCCGCCTGCACTTTGCGCCAACAGAGTCACGACCGCGCTGCCCGCCGAAAGTAAGAACAGCGGAACCTTCTCGAGAAAAAGAAAAGAAAACGTCCGTGGAACCAGCGCAGCCGTACCCGGTGCCGCCTCGGAAGGTTTTTCCCTGAGAACTGAGAACTGAGAACTGAGAACTGAAGTCCGCTTCAGTGGCCAAAAATCCCACAGCAACAACACAAACGGCAGCGCGATGATCTCCGACTTCGCCATTAATCCCACCGCGAAAAGACCGGCCACTACCGCGTATCTCTTAACTCCGCCATCACGCACATACCATCCATAGGCATGCATAATCAGCAGGAAGAACAGCATGCTCAGCACGTTCTTCCGCTCCGCAGCCCACGCCACCGATTCGACATTTACGGGATGCAGCGCGAACAGCGCCGCTACCATCCAACTCGGCCAGGTCAAGCCGGTAGCGCCTTCGAGCAGCAGAAACAGCAAAATCGCGTTCACCCCGTGGATCAGAACATTCACGTAGTGATGGCCCACCGGGTTCAGTTGGAACAGTTGGCAATCGAGGGCGTGGGAGAGCCAGGTGACAGGGTGCCAGTTGGCTTGGTCAAAACTCGTGAATGCCCACTTCACGGTCGCCCAACTGAGTCCCGCCCGCACATGAACGTTGTCGGTAATGTAGACATCGTCATCCATGTTGGTGAAACGGTTGTGGACGACGGGGTTGTAAAAAGCGAGTGTGAGCAGCACCAATACGAGACACAAAATCGTGCTGCGCTTCTCACGAGAAAGGAATAAAGGCGCCGGTGGCCGCGAAACCACTGCGGGCTGCACTGCCGTCGCCGTTGCGCTGGAAGACAATGACTCAATCCTCTGTTTCTGGAATCGATTATATGCACGAGCACTTTAGGACGGACAGCCGGGTCGAGCCCGCAAGGTTACTTTTGTGACCGGAAATCGCACCTCCGATGCAAGACCTGAATTCTGACTCGTTCTGAGATTGTCCGTCCTGACTGCCGCGAACGGTCAGTTCCATGACAGTTTTTGGCATAAAACCAGGCCTGAGTCTGATGTTTGACCTTATAATGAGACAGAGGCTTGGCCTTCAGTGCGGCCGGAACCCAGGCTTGGCAAGGGCTTTCATCAGGTCCAATTCCATCATTACCGTGACCAGCAAGAAATCAACAAGGCGATAGGGAGAATCTGAAATGCGGAAACAACAGAGGGGTTTCTCACTAATTGAATTGCTCATCGTGGTGGCGATCATCCTCATCATCGCGGCGATCGCGATTCCTAACCTGATGCGCGCCCGCATGGCGGCGAACGATTCGTCTGCCGCCGCCTCCGTGCACACCATCATCGTCGGTGAAGTCGGCTATTACGGCGCCTATCCGACCGTGGGTTATGCCACGCTGGCCCAGTTAGGCGGTGCTGCGACGCCTTGCGTTCCGGGAACCGCCAACGGCTGTTTGATCGACAACAACCTGGCCACCAATGGCGGCGGCAACGGTAAGAGCGGTTACACCTTTGCGGTTACTGTGACGGCCCCTGCGGCCGCGGCGCCTTCCACCTTCTTCACCACCGCAGTGCCCATCTCGAACACCTCTGGCACCAAGTCGTTCTGCGCCACCGATGACGGTGTGATCCGCAACGGCGCTCCAGGCGTCACGACTGCGGCCGCCACTTACGCGGCTTGCAATGCTCTGAGCCCAATGAACAACTAACTGCCAGCACAGGCAAGATACTAGACTGGGCACAGTTAGAGAGAGACGCGGATGCCAAATCCTTTTCTGTTTCATTTTCCTCCCCGCAGGTTTGTGTTCCGTAGCCAACATTACCAATCTGCCACCGTCCCAAACTGACACGAATTGTCAGATTGCGCGACGCGTTTTGGCAGCAGGCAATGCCCGGTAAGTCAAGAAATCAATCCAAAGTTTGGCTTCCTGCTGAAAACAATGGAATTGCCGAAACGCCCCCGGAACCAACGTAACTAGCGAGTTTGGCCCGGCAAGTGCCATCATCTAGTCCGACTGCGTCATTACCATGACCAGCATGAAATCAACGAAAACGAGGGGAAAATAGAGATGCGGAAACAACAGAAGGGTTTCTCACTGATTGAGCTGCTGATCGTGGTTGCCATCATCCTGATCATCGCAGCTATCGCGATTCCTAACCTGATGCGCGCCCGTATGGCTGCCAACGATTCGTCCGCGGCTGCTTCCGAGCACACCATCATTGTCGGCGAAGTCGGCTATTACGGTGCGTATCCCACTCAGGGTTATGCCACGCTGGCCCAGTTGGGCGGCAACGCTACACCTTGCGTTCCGGGAACGGCCAACGGCTGCTTGATCGACAACAACCTGGCCACCAACGGCGCCGGCAATGGTAAGAGCGGTTACACCTTTGCGGTTACGGTTACGGCTCCGGCAGCTGCGGCGCCCTCGACCTTCTTCACCACCGCAGTGCCGATCTCGAACACGTCGGGCACCAAGTCGTTCTGCGCTGCTGATGACGGCGTAGTGCGCAACGGCGCCCCTGGCGTCACCACTGCCGCAGCTACTTACGCGGCTTGCCTGGCTCTGACCCCGATGAACAACTAACACGGTCTGAGTTGGCAAAGTATCGGAACGGGTACCAAGCTAGAGGGCAGCGGATGAAAATCCGCTGCCCTTTTAGTTTTCCCCAGCGTTTTAATGCTCTCCCTTCAAGTTCCACCGCATGTTGCCGCTCACTTGGGAGGAAAATCTCTCAAGGTCCCGCCCGCGCCGCCGATTCCGGAGCAAAGGAACAATAGCGTCCCGGACTGACGCGAATTGTCAGTGTCCGCGACGCATTTTGGCACAGGGCAAACCTGTGAAACCCGTGGCATTGAAACCATAGTTTGGCCTTCGCTGAAAACAAATGAATTGCCGGAACTGAGGCCAGAACCAACGTAACTGGCGACCCTGGCCCGCGAAGTGCAGACTTTATGTGGGGCTGCTTAAGCAATTCAACAAAAAGTCCGTTACTGGGAGAGTGTAGAGATGCGGAAACAACAGAAGGGTTTCTCACTGATTGAGCTGCTGATCGTGGTTGCCATCATCCTGATCATCGCAGCTATCGCGATTCCAAACCTGATGCGCGCCCGTATGGCTGCCAACGATTCGTCCGCGGCTGCTTCCGAGCACACCATCATTGTCGGCGAAGTCGGCTATTACGGCGCGTATCCTACTCAGGGTTATGCCACGCTGGCCCAGTTGGGCGGCAACGCTACACCTTGCGTTCCGGGAACGGCCAACGGCTGCTTGATCGACAACAACCTGGCGACCAACGGCGCCGGCAACGGTAAGAGCGGCTACACGTTTGCGGTAACGGTTACGGCTCCGGCAGCTGCGGCGCCTTCGACCTTCTTCACCACCGCAGTGCCGATCTCGAACACATCGGGCACCAAGTCGTTCTGCGCTGCTGATGACGGCGTAGTGCGCAACGGCGCCCCTGGCGTCACGACTGCCGCTGCTACTTACGCGGCTTGCCTGGCTCTGACCCCGATGAACAACTAACACGGTCTGAGTTGGCAAAGTATCCGGAACGGGTACCAAGCCAAAGGGCAGCGGATGAAAATCCGCTGCCCTTTTAGTTTTTGCCCAACCCGATTGTGTCGTAGAAACGTAGCTTGCTACGTCTTTGCCGGCGGCATCGGCGCCGCTGGCAAGACGTTGCGAGCAACGTCTCTACGACAAAGGGACTAACCAGTGCGGCAGATGCGAATTCGCCGCCCTTTTGTTCTATGGGATGTCGGCGTAAAAGCCACTACAAGGAGAAACCGGTTACTGCCGTAACGCGACCAGAACCCGCCAGCATGGTCTACTAAGTGCAACAGATTTTGTGTGTCCCGGGCAACGAGGTTGGCTCGAGGGCTAAGGGCGAGGACTGGATGAACCCCATGCCGAAACAGCGCGGCTTCTCACTGATCGAGCTTCTGATCGTAGTGGCGATCATCCTCGTCATCGCTGCTATCGCCATCCCGAACTTATTGCGGGCGCGCATGGCGGCCAACGACTCTTCCGCTGCGGGTTCCATGCACGACATTAACGTTGCCGAAGCCGCATATTTCGGTGCTTACCAAACCGTCGGCTTCCCAGCAACCCTGACTCCTTTAGGCGGGGCGACCCCTTGCTCTCCAGCCATCGCCACCGCATGTCTGATCGACCAGTCCCTGGCCAGTGGCGGCCCGAAGAGCGGATATAACTTTGCGGCCACCGGGTCCACCAGCCCCGGGAGTGTCATCAACAACCAGTTCTATGCCACGGCAACACCCATCAGTGACATGACGGGCACTCGTGCCTACTGCTCCGCTGACGATCTGGTAGTTCGCACGCAACCGTCGGGCAATACCACACTGGTTGCGAGCTATGCGGCGTGCTGGGCCTTGTCACCAATGGGAAACTAGGCCTGTTCGCCAACGACCGGCCAGGCATCGAAGTTGCGAGAGTGGCAGAGTCGCTCTTTTACTTTCGTAACGTCCCGCGCTTGCACTGCTACTTTACTCACAAATGCTTTTGCATATAATTTTTGTGTAAAACAAAAATGGTTTCTTTAGCGACCATGTTCCTGCCATGTCTGCCATAGAAATTTTGGGATTGGAAAAAACCTACAGTGTGGGCTTCTGGCGCAAGCGTCAGAAGCGCGGATTGAGCCCGCTGCACCTTACGGTCGAAGACGGAGAGATCTTCGGCTTCCTCGGCCCTAACGGCGCGGGCAAAACCACAACTCTGAAACTGCTCATGGGATTGGTGTTCCCAACCGCCGGATCGGCCCGCATCCTGGGCCGCGAATGGACGGACCCCGAAGTCAAAGCGCAGATCGGTTTCCTTCCCGAACAGCCGTACTTCTACGACTATCTGACGGCGCACGAACTGCTGGGATACTACGCACAGCTTTCCGGTGTTCCAGCCAAACAGCGCAAGCAGCGCGTCGAACAAGTGCTGCAGCGGGTGGGATTGCGCGATGTGCAGGGCGTGCAATTGCGCAAGTTTTCCAAGGGCATGCTGCAGCGCGTGGGAATCGGCCAGGCCATCCTGCACGATCCCAAGCTCGTGTTCTTCGACGAGCCCATGTCCGGGCTCGACCCCATCGGCCGGCGCGAAGTGCGCGACCTGATGGAGCAACTCAAGCGCGAAGGCAAGACCGTGTTCTTCTCCACGCACATTCTTTCCGACGCGGAAACGCTGTGCGACCGCGTGGCCATCATTCACAAGGGAGAGCTTCGCGGCGTGGGCGCAGTCGAAGACTTGACCTCCAGCGTGCAGGGCAAGGTGGAGGTAATGTGGCACGGCACGCAGGTTCCGGCGTCGATCAAGGCATTTAGCACGGATTGCCACGTTACCGGCGACCGCGTGCGCGCCATCGTTAACGAGAACCAGCAGGACGCGGTGATCGATGCCCTGCGCCGCGAGCGGCTGCGCTTGATTGCGATCACTCCGGTGCGCACTTCGCTCGAAGCCTACTTCGTCGAAAAGCTGCGCCGCGCTGAGACGACGGCTGGTTCCACAGTATGACGAGGACCGTATGAATACCCGCATCGCCTACATTGCCGCGAACACCTTCCGCGAAGCGGTCCGCGACCGCGTGCTCTACAATCTGATCGCTTTCGTGCTGCTGCTCTCCGGGGCGGCCATTCTGGTGGGCCAGATTTCGATTGAGATCGAAAAGTTGGTCGTCATCAATCTTGGCCTGACTGCGGTCTCTCTGTTCGGCGTCGTTATCGCAATCTTCATCGGTATCGGCCTGGTTTCCAAAGAAATCGAGAAGCGAACGCTTTACACCGTGCTTTCGCATCCCGTGCGCCGCTGGGAGTTCATTGTCGGCAAGTTTTTTGGACTGGCCGGAACGCTGGTGGTGAATACATTCTTCATGGCAATCGGCGTGTTCGCCGCGCTGTTCTACGTATCCCACAAATTCGTGCGCGCCGACGCTCTGATCCTGGTCGCCTTGTATTTCATCGTGCTCGAGTTCCTGATCATCTGCTCGCTGGCGTTGTTGTTCTCGTCGTTCTCATCGCCCATGCTTTCCGCGGTGTTTGCCTTCGCGCTGTTCGTCATTGGCAGCTTTGCCGAGGACTTGCGCAATTTCGCGGGCATGGCCCACGGGTTCTCGCGCTGGCTGGCCACGGGGGCGGCCTATCTTGTGCCCAACTTTTCGGCGTTCAACGTGATCACTTCCATCGCGCATCAACAGCCGGTCGCGGGACAGCTCATTTTGCAGAACACTCTCTACGCCTTGTTCTACGCTGCGATGGCGCTGAGCGGCGCGGTGCTGATTTTCGAGCATCGGGACTTGAAATGAAGCCTCGGCAGAAAACTACGATGGTCGCGAGCGCATGCCTGGTCCTGTCGCTGGCGGCCAGTTCGTTTGTGTTGCACCGGATAGACCAGCTTCGTCCGCAAGGTACGCTGGATGAAGTGCTCTTCTTGAGTTCGCCGACGGTGATCAAGCGCGCCAGCCTCGGTTACGACGGGCTGATGGCCTGCATTTACTGGACTCGCACCGTGCAGTACTTCGGCTACCGGCATCATTACTTCGCCACCAGCTACAATCTGCTGGCGCCGCTGCTCGAGATCACGACTCATCTGGATCCGCATCTGATGGTCGCTTATGAGTTCGGCACCAGCTTTCTTGCGCCCAAACCGCCGCACGGAGCCGGGCAACCGGAGAGCGCGATTGAACTGATGGAATACGGCATTCAGAACAATCCCGACAACTGGCGGCTTTACTACGACCTGGGCTTCGTCTATTACATGGAGCTTCAGGACTACAAGAGGGCGGCGGCAGCGTTTGAGCGCGGATCGCGTGTGCCGAATGCTCATCCGTTTCTGAAGGTGATGGCGGCGCAGATGGCGGAGCACGCGGGTGAGTACGAAACGGCTCGCATGCTGTGGTCGGCGACTTACCAGACCACGCAGGACAAACAGATCAGAGAGAATGCAGTCGAACATCTGCGCGCGTTGCGCGTGGATGAGGATATCAAGCATCTGCAGGAAGCTGTGACCCGCTTCGGAGAACGCACGGGACGTTTGCCCGCGAGCATGACTGAACTCGCTTCGGCGGAGGGGTTGACGGGAATTCCGGTTGATCCTGATGGGCATCTCTACAAGTTGACTCCCGAGGGCCGTGTCGAAATTCGCATGCCGGATGACTTTCCTTTCGCTACCCGGGGACTGCCTCCGGGATATAAGCCGTCGCCGAAATTCCACGTGTTGCAGTGATTCCATTGACCCTCTCGCGCAATCGCAGCATTGCCTTCGCTTATGATTGCGGAGAATGAACAGCCTCGATCCGTCCGCTTCTTCGCAAGTCAGTTTCTCGCGCTCGGCGCGGCGGTGGTGGAACGATGTTGCCGGGCGCGAAGGGCGGCTTGCGGCTTCGCGCAAAATGCTGGCGGCGCTTTGGGAGTTCGTTCGCGACTCGACACCAGAGCGGCGCCGGCAGCGTTACGGCGATGCCGATTATGACTGGGAACATCGCGTCAACACGACTAGCGCGGCTGTGGGTTGGCGCGACCGCTTGCTCGGAGTTTTTCACTCGCCTTACCAGCCGACTGAAGCGGCTCTATTCCACGAAATGCTCGAGGGATTGCTTGAACAAAGTCATTTCGACTTTCACGACTTCGTGTTCGTCGATCTGGGATCGGGCAAAGGGAGGACGCTGCTGATGGCTTCGGATTATCCGTTTCGCCGCATCGTGGGCGTGGAACTTTTGCCTGCGTTGCATCGGGCTGCGCGGGAGAATCTGAGCAAGTACCGGAGCGAGGCGCAGAAGTGCTTTGCGGTGGAATCTGTGTGCGCGGATGCGACCGAGTTTTGTTTTCCGGATGAGCCAACTGTATTGTATATCTTCAATCCGTTTCCCGAAGCTGGGTTGAGGCGGATGATCGCTAACCTGGAGCAGAGTCTGCGGGAGCATCCGCGAGCGGTGTATGTGCTCTATCACAACCCGCTGCTGGAGGATGTGTTGGGCGAAAGTGTCGGGCTAAAAAAAATTGGTGGGACGCATCAGTATGCGATTTACCGGTCAACTTGTTGATCACTCAGAAAGCCGTGACGTGGAGATTGGGATCTGCGAAAAATTTTGCGGACCGAGTGCGCTAAAATACTGAAATCACAGGGGTTGTGGGATTTAAGGTCTGTGAGGTCCGGCTAAAATATTCCATTCAAAGGAGTTAGCGGCAAAATCTTCAAAGCGAAGGACTTAGCGATACAAATCGCTGCCCAGAGGTCCATTTTTTCCGTTTTCAAAGAGCTTGTGCCCCGGCGCGATTCGCGCTTCACAGGAGTACTTTGTAAAAGCTTAGCTTAAGGCCGGGAATAAAAAATGTGACGCATGAACATGGGATGGCTGTGGAAAAGGGTTGCGGTGTATTTTGACGCCCACAAGATGGAAGCGCCATATTCAACAAACTGCAACGGACTGCTTCCGAGAAACTTAAACAACTTTAACCACGGAGGGCACGGGGTTACACGGGGTAAACCTTTGGGCTTTTGGTCATATAAACTGAAATAGCGATGACCACGACCCTCAACTCCCTCGCCCGCGCTTCATCCGCTTACCTGCGCTCTGCCATGCATCAGCCGATTCAGTGGCATGAGTGGGGTGAGGAGGCGTTTGCTGCGGCGCGGCGCGAGAACAAACCCATGTTGCTGGATATTGGCGCGGTTTGGTGCCACTGGTGCCATGTGATGGACCGCGAGTCTTATGACGATCCGGACGTTGCAGCGATTGTGAATGAGCATTTCGTCGCGGTGAAGGTGGATCGGGATGAGCGTCCTGATATTGACAGCCGGTACCAGGCTGCGGTTAGCGCGGTTAGCGGGCAGGGCGGATGGCCGCTTACGGCTTTTCTTACTCCGGAGGGCAAGCCGTTTTATGGCGGGACTTATTTTCCGGCGAATGATGGATACGGGCGTCCTAGTTTCAAGCGGGTGCTGACCAGCATTGCCAACGCTTACAAAGAGAAGCATGGCGATGTGGTGGAGCAGGCGAAAATGGTCGAGAGCGCGATCGCGCAGGCGGAGTCGTTTGCCGGGCGTGATGGGAAGGTTTCAGAAAACGTCATTGCGGCGATTCAGAAGTCTGCTTTTAGCATGTTTGATCCGCAGCATGGAGGGTTTGGGCAGGCGCCGAAGTTTCCGCATCCTTCAGCGCTGGATTTGTTGATTGAGAGGTATGCGAGAAAAGTCAAAATCCCCACCCTTCGACAAGCTCAGGGCAGGCTTTCTCGCGCAGAAAGCGCGCGAGAAATGGGGCACCCGCGGGAGTTGGATAGTGGCGACGACGGTCTTCGTAACTTAATCGTCACCACTCTCGAGCACATGGCTCATGGTGGGGTTTACGACCAGTTGGCTGGAGGGTTTCATCGTTATTCGGTGGATGAGCGGTGGGTGGTGCCGCATTTCGAGAAGATGTGTTATGACAATTCGGAACTGCTGAAGAATTATGTGCACGGCTATCAGGCTACTGGGTCGGAATTCTTTGCGGATGTAGCGCGCGACATTATTCGCTGGATGGATGAGTGGCTCAGCGACCGCGAGCACGGCGGATTTTATGCATCGCAGGACGCCGACATTTCCATGGATGATGACGGCGACTACTTCACCTGGACGCTGGATGAGGCTCGGGCTGTGCTCACGGAGGAAGAGGCGCAGGTTGCGGCTCTGCATTACGACATCAACGAGATCGGCGAGATGCATCACAATCCGGCTAAGAACGTGCTCTACGTGCGGGCGCCGATCGAGGAGATTGCACGACGGATGAGCCTTAGCGCGGAGCGCGTGCGCAGCCTGCTCGATTCTGCCAAGAAGAAAATGTATGCGGCGCGGTTGCAGCGGCCTACTCCTTATGTCGACAAGACGGTTTATGTGGGATGGAATTCGATGTGTGTGTCGGCTTATCTAGAGGCAGCGAAAGTTCTGGGATTGAATGATGCCCGGCACTTTGCGTTGCGCTCGCTGGACCGGGTGCTGGCGGAGGCTTGGAAGCTGCATGCAGAAGCGGGCGAGAGCGCCCGCTCCACATTGCTGCACGTGGTGGCTTATTCCGATCCTGCGGCTTCGCACCGGGAGGTTTCGGGTCTGCTTGACGACTACGCTGCTACTACGATTGCGTGCCTCGACGCTTACGAGGCTACTGCCGATCTCAGCTATTTCAAGTTCGCGCAGGCAATTGCCGATGCGATGATTGCGCGGTTCTTCGATGCGACTTCGGGAGGGTTCTTTGATGCCGAACCGGCTGGCCAGGGCAAGAGTCTGGGAGTGCTCTCGACTCGGCGCAAGCCTTTGCAGGATTCGCCTACGCCGGCGGGGAATCCTATGGCAGCGATTGCGCTACTGCGCTTGCATCACTACACGGGCGATGACGGATATCGGGATAAGGCGGAGCAGACGCTGGAAACTTTTGCCGGGGTGGCGGAACAGTTTGGAATTTTTGCCGCGACTTATGGGATCGCGGTGCTGCATTTGTTGGAGAAGCCTGTGCAGGTGGTGATCGTCGACGGTTCTGGATCGGAGGGCGCCGCGCTCGCGGCCGTGGCTAACGCGGCTTTCGCGTTTAACAAGAGCGTGGTTCGGTTGAGGGCTAACCAGGCTGTCGCTGGGAATCTGCCTCCGGCGCTGGCAGCGACTATTCCGAATCTGCCTCAGTTGAAGTCGGACGCGTCGTTTGCGGTTGTGTGTTCCGGATTTGCTTGTCAGCCTCCGGTGGGGGATCCGGCGGGGTTGCGGCGGGAGTTGGAATCCGCGCGGATGAAGCAGTCCTAGCGAACCGCGGGGCTTTGGGGAAACGCGTACCTCAGGCGCTGAAGCGCGGGCTCATCCTCAATGGCTTAACGGAACGAGACTCGTGCCCTTCCCGGGCCCGCTCGATCCGAGTTTCTCAGTGGCCTTCCAGCGAAGCGATCCTAGAGGCAGCAAAAAAACGGAGCTGACGGTTTATGTATGAAGTCCGTCAGCCCGAAGATTGCGAGCCCTAGGTTCGGCCCAAGTTACCGGAGGTTACTTTGGTGACCTTGCGGGCACGGGTAACATCCGATTAACTACATTCTCAACATCGGCGGTCCTTGATTACCGGTGCATTTTTGTTGAAGTTGTTGTTGTGGTGGGCATGTAATGATCGGCCCTCCGTCCGGGGCGGGAACCTGCGGAACGGCGGCTGCCATATACGTGCCCACTAGTCCTAGCATCAGGATCGAAATCCTGACTGCGTCTTTCATGGGTTCACTCCTTCCACGCCAGATTTGCCCCAAAAATAGGGCATTAGTGGCGTGGAGAGGAATTATACGGCACGAGTCAAGTCTTTCTGCAAGAATTCCTTACAGCGCCAGCCAGATACCGCCTTCCCAAGCCAAATTCCGCGCTTAGCTCAACTCGAACAGCCCTGTAAATACAGCGAAATCCGTAGGTAGCCTTTAGGGTTTCCCTTATGGCTCTAGCGGCGAACGCGCCGAGGGGTCAAAACGGGAATTCAGAGACCGAAATTTACGAAATCCGGAATCACGGCGGTGGATTGGATCAAGGTTGCAGAGGGCCACATACCGCTTGGGAGAGGCAGATCTGCGTATTACCGCTTCGATTCGACACCGTCAACCAGCCCCGAAATGCTCAGGCCGCTCATGGGCATGACATTGACGCCGGCCGCGGCAGCTTTGGCCGCACCTCCGTTTTCGTCAGCGAGGACAGGCGGTACCTGAGTCCGCGACAGAGCTCGGTCCACCATGCCTTCGAACATTGGGATTAAGGAATCCGCAGGCAGAGGATGCTGGATGTCGGACAAGCTCTGCTCCCAGCGCTGGGGCCGCAACAGCGTAGACGCCGCGTCCCGGGCGGGGCTCTTGGCCACGGTGTAGCCCAGCCAGATGAGCAGCGAAGCGTTATAGGCGCCCATGTTGAGCATGTTCATTGCGGTGTTGCCCAGGTGATCGCCCACCCAGGAAGCGATCAAAACCAGTTCTACCATGGCAAACATGCCGAAGCCTAAAGCGATGCCGAAGCTGTGCTGGCGCCGGTGCACCCCCAGATAGCGGGCGAAGAACAACAGGAAGAGCACCATTCCAACTTGAATAATGCGGACGCAACGCTGGGCGGTCATGATGGCCTGCACCCACGCAGCAAGATCCGACGAACTGGTGGAAACCGATACCACTCCAGCCACCAGAAGCATAACCAAGCCTGCCCACTTGAACAGCACGGTACCGAGATCGCGCAAGGTGTGAAAGGGGCGGAACACATCGAGGAAAGCTTCGTGAATCACCATGAAACCCAAAGCCACACTGATGGCTGTGCTGATCCAGGAAACGTAAAACACGGCGGAATAGTAGTAGCGGTAAATGGGAAAGACGACCGCGAACGTCATGATCTGGGTGATGATGTAGGCAAAGAAATATTTGAAGGCGCGATGCTGGCCGCGGCGAAGCATGGCGATGACGATCACCGTCTGGAGCACGGGATGCGCGATCCAGAGAGCGTAGTACAAAATTTTGATCTTCTCGCTCATGACCAATTCTTAGTACGTCGGGCTCGATACAAAACCAGCGCTCAGAGCCGACTTGCGCGGCGCTGCGCCAAATGAGAATGCTGTAGTGATAAGAAAACGTTAAACTCTTTGGACCGAGTGTTCAATGTACTCAGGTAACCGAAAGTAACGTTACCTTTGTGCCATATAGGTCTCTTCTGAGACGGGCACTTCAGGTAAGCGCGGCGGTGAGGCCGGGGCTTAGGCGGAGTGCTGCGGTATCCTTTGCGGCAGCCATTTCTCTGGTGACCTTTGCGGATTTTCTTTGCGTTTTTTTGCGGTCACGAGCTCTTGACCGCAAAGTGCGCGAAGGAATTCCTCCAAGGACGCAAAGAAGGCCAACTGTGCCACTGCGCCTACTGGCCGATGAAGATGAAGTAACTCGAATTCCACAATGCGGTGGGCAAACTGCCTCGGGGACGCGCCGTGAGCACGATGTTGTATTCTCCGGAGCTGGCCGAGCTTATTTCTCGCAGTCCATCTTCTCTCGGGATTGGTCGGAGCGTGCCGTCTTGCGGGTCTTTTCGCGACTGAGCATCCGCTTGAGCCTCAATCACTGCCAGCCGCGCCAGAAATTCGTGCACATCGGTGCCGCGAGCATGGCCTGAGATTACGAACGAGACCTCCGCGTCCTGCGTCGAGAAGTGCCAAGCTAGCGACGCCGCCAGATTCACGGCACGCTCGTACTTTTGGGTCGAAATCAGCCCGGCCATGGGATTGTCGAAGACGATGCACAGCTTGCGTTCATCCTCGCGGTTGAACTCACGCACCTTCAGCGAGCCGGATTTGGCTGTGGCTTTCCAGTCGACGTGGCGGGCCGAGTCCTCCGGCATGTATTCGCGAATGCGGTAGAGATCGGAGCCACGGCCGCGCACAAAACTTTCCCACTCGCCGCGCACCAGCGGCAGGATTTGGAATAGTTCGTCGGGCGGCTCAATCGCGGGATACACCAGAATTTCGCGTGCGAGCGCCACATCCCGCGTTTTGGTGAGAAAGGCGAAGGGGAAGCGTGTGGCTACTCCGAAGCTTGATTCGCAATAGCGTCCCCGCCGTTCAAAAGACAGTTCGACGTCGGAGGTGAGATCGGCTTCGGGCGGGACATACGGGAAATAAATCATGCCTTCGAAGATTCCTGGCGGCGGTGAAGCTACCTCTACACGCTTGACTCGCCAGTCGCGCAGGCGCAGCCATTGATGCTCCGGCGCGCGGTTCAGCGGAAATGCAAATGTCGCTGGTTCCCACTTCCATTGCTTGCGGATTTTTGTGCTTTTCTTCGGGCGGGCGGGCACTACGCGAATCGAAAACGAGGGCAGGAAGCGGCGTGGATTGCGGAGCATGATCCGCCCTACTACCGGGCGCCCGGCAAACATGTGCTCGGGAAGACGAACATCCAGTTCGAGGCCGCGCAGCACCAACGCTGAAACTACTCCCGAAACCAGAATTGCGGCCAGCATCGCCGCGACTACTATGTACAGCAGGTTGTTTCCGGTGTTCAGCGCTGCGATGCCAATCACCAGCGTGACCAGCACGTAGATGACGCCCGCCTTTGTGACCTCGTAGTGGAAAGTCTGGCGCAAACGCTCGATCGCGACGCGGCGCGCCAGGTACGGAACCGTGACCAGCCCCACGAACGCGGCCATTAACAGCGCCAGCGACGCCAGGATCACCGACGCCCACACATTGCCTGCTTCGCCGTAGGCGGTCGAAATCAAGGCCGCGCCGAATGCCAGCCCCAATCCAACAAGCGCGAGCAAAAACTTTACCCACACTTCGGCCGAAGCCGATTGCAGCCATTGGGCCATGCGACCGCCAGAGGGGTTCTTCACGGAATCTGCGTAAGCGGAAGACACTATTTCGAGCCTAGCATCGGCTGAAAGAACGATCAATCAGGACTGGCTTGCAGAAAACGCCTTCGTAACCAGTGGAAGGCGAATCAAGACAAGAGCATTTAACCGCGAAGTTCGCGAAGTAAGGCCGCAAAGGACGCAAAGAAGAACAGCGCTTATTGCCTAAGCCGGGTTTCGACGCTCCGACGAAGTCTGGAGTAATTCGCAGTCAGTTGCCCACGCTGACCAGGAATTGTTCGATTTTGCCGTCGGGCATTTCGAAGGTTGAAATTGACAGGACTTTCTCTGCGTACCTGGCGCGATAGCCGCGGTAGGTCATCCCTCCGCGCAATTGTTCCGCAGTCTGCTGGACGTCTTGCGATTCCCCTAACGGGGCGAGGCTGGAGGCAAAATCCTGCAGAGCTTGCTGGTCAAAGTAACTGTTGCAATTGTCGGTGAACAGGGAACGGTCAATTTTTCTCTGCTGAAGTTGTTCCAGGACCTTGCGGGCGCGCTCGACTTTTTGTGCGACTATTGCCGTATTTCCGGCGAAGAGGAGGGGAGAGATCGTCCCTGCAATTTGACTGCCGGCATGCACCGCATCCTGGTTGGTCAATACGATGATTGCGGCGTGATCATCGGGATACACCACGTTCTCTGCCGTGAAGCCGGAGACTTCTCCACCATGTTCGAGCATGCGGTGACCGGCCTGGTTGTGCACCGTGATGCCCAGGCCGTAGCCGGTTGCGGTGCCGTTCTTGAGCAGGACGTCCTTCTGCATCTCCTGATAGGAAGAGGGCTTCAGAAGACGCTGGTTGATCATTGCGATATCCCACTTGGCAAGATCTGTTGTCGGCATGGCTAGTTCACCGGCAGCGAATAGCCAGCCCTTACCCTCGCGGGGGGCGGGGCGCAGCGGACCTAACGCATAGCGCATGTAGCCGGTGGGATCGGTATCGGCAAGGTGATCCTGGTCGATGTTCACGACGCTCTGCATCCCGAGCGGTTCGAAAATGTGGGAACTCAGGAAGCGCAGCAACGGCATCTTGCTGGCTTTTTCCACGATCACGCCGGCGATCACGTAGTTGGTATTGCTGTACTGCCATTTGGTGCCGGGATCGAAATCCAGCGGCTTGCGGGCCCAGAGGGTCAGGATCTTGTCGGCCGTGATTGGCGTCAGCATGAAGGGAGGCACGTAGTCCTGCGGCCAGTAATCCTGGTAGCCGGAGGTGTGCGAAAGCAGTTGCCGGATGGTGACCTCTTTGGCGCGCGTGAGATCGGGCACAAAGCGAGAGACAGGATCGTCCAGTGACAGCTTGCCTTGTTCCGCCAGCATCAGAATTGCGGTGGCAGTGAACTGCTTGCTGATGGAGCCGATCTTGTAGCGCATTTCAGCTGTGGCCGGAGTGGGTGGTTCGAGGCGCGCATTGCCGTAGGCATGGGTGTAAACGACCGTGCCGTCTTTGACCACCGCGACCGAGGCGCTGGGCACACCCGTGTTTTCGAGCACCTGACGGGCGATCTGGTCAATCTGGCCGCGAGTTTCGTCGGAGAGCGCGGAGGGAGATTGGGCTATCGCTTGTGACAGTACCGAAACCGCTAGACCAGCGCAGGCCAGCGCGCGAAGCCACCCGCGTGGGGAAAGAATTTTTCTCGAGCAGTTCAGCGAGTGCATGTAAGAGCCTCCGTGCAAGAGCCGGAGTGTAGCACAAACAAAAGCGTCGAGCGGCGCTCGACGGACAGCCGAGGGCGGCTGTCCCCACCTGAGCATCTCCCTAAATTGAGACGCTAACCGGCTCTGCGTCCGACGCGGTTTTTGCTTGCTACTTCGCTTCTTTATTCGCCGGCTTCAATCCGAAAATCTTCAACTCCCTGAAGCTAGCGACATAGACCATGCCGTTGGCGATCATGGGAACCTGATTGGAGTCGCCTCCCTGGTTGGGCCAACTGCCGCCTACCGTCTTGAAGAGTTGGGTCATAATTTTCTTGCCCGACTCGGGGTTGAAGGCGTAGAGCAGCATGCTGGGGGGCTTCTGGGAAGTTGGCCGCGCCAGCGCCCAGATGATAGGGTTGGCGGTGCCGTTCGACGACACGCTGGTGAAGAAACCGCCGTTCTGCCCGGTCGTGAGTCCGGGTGAGTGTGTGACATTGGTCAGGCTCGGTGTGGGAGAGGTCTCAAGCTTCCACACGTCCACTACGTTGCCGCCACTGCTCACCACGCGCGCCAGGCCGTCACTTGGATCGACGAAATACGACTCCCCGCACCAGCAACCGCCAATCTGGTAAGTGCCGAGGACATTATTCGACGTGGTGGAATATCCTCCCAGGTCGTCTTCATTCATGAAATACATGTTGCCATCTTTGCCGGTGGCCACCGCGAGATGAGGCGTCGAACCCGGCTGATCTGGCAGGACCAGCACACCGCCGGAGCCGAAGTCTGAGTCTGTTTGGTCCAGATAACCCTGGTCGGAAGGCGTGAACAGGTCTACTACGGTCGTCAGGTCTGGCGAGACCTCAATCGTGCTCTCCTGAATATTGGTGACGCCATCGTAAGTGGTTCCGGAATAGTCAGAATTTCCCGTGACGAACACAATGTTGCCGGAGTCGTCGGCCGCCAGTCCATATCCGGACATCCAGATCGACGACAGGAAGAAGCTGTCCGGAGAAGTGGCCTGGGCATCGAAAAGCTGGTTGGCCGGGAGCGGCGCCAGAGTTCCAGCATTCCAACCCAGAAGCCAGCCGCGCGAGAGGTTGGCAGAATAATCGCAGAAGCTGCCAAAACCGGCGTAGATATTGCCGTTCGCCATCAGCAGGGCCGGCCGCTGCCGCTGGTAGGTCGCATCGAAAACGAAACTGCTTCCGTTGGTCAGCGTATGCGACGCGCTTACTGTTTCGGGCGTCAACTTGTCGGTGAGGCTGCCCAGATCCAGCGCATGAAGCGTGTAAGCCGGGCTGCCGCCGCCGCTGCCCTTAGTGTAGGCAATCAAGTACATCATGCTGGTGCTGGTATCGATCACCGGCGTGGATGTGATGCCGACGTGCGGCCCGTTATTGTTGCATCCGAGCGGCCAGGTCACAGGCGTCCCCAGATGGTTGCTCAGCAGGATCGTGCCTGCATTGGCGTCGATCGCGTAAACCGTGTCATTGCCGGTCACGACGTATACGACGTTGTGCAGTCCCTGATTATTTCCCGCCGTGATGTTTACGTTCGGCACCAGGAGGGGCTCGGCATCCACTTGATCGTCAACGGGCACCGTGTACAGTAGACCGAACTGGGAGGCGTTCACGTTTGAGGGCGTAAGGATGGTTTCGGCGTTGTTCCACCCTGTGCGGTAGTGGTCGTTGTGATAAGTGGTTACGGATGTTTGCGCGGAAGCGGCGAGTGCATTGGCGAGAAAGAGCGTGAAGACAAGGCTGGCAGTGGTAGCCAGCCCACAAGTGTGAGCATTGCGACGAAGCGGCGTCATGGATCCCCCACAGAAAGCGGCGACTGATTTTAGGGGATGCCGAGACGGCGGTCAACCGGAAGGAACTCCGGGTGACGTAACTTTGATTGTGTAAAAAGCGAGAGGGTGTAAGTTGGCTTTGGCCTAGCAAGCTAAAGCCTTTCCGAAAGGAGACCTACACCCATGGCGAAGATAATCCCAATCACGGAGCATTACCAACATTTTCTGGCGGAGATGAAAGAGAGTTTCTGGGGCGATGTGTACGGCGAGACGAAACGGCTGTGGAAAGAGCGTTTGGAGGCGGATTCGCGGCGGGAGCGGGACCGGTATGCGGTGCGCGAAGTGTATCAGCGGCGGAGCAGCCGGCGGCAGCCCTATCGCAATGGCTACTACGAACGGGATTTCGTGACTCGGTTGGGGACGATCCGGCTGCGGGTGGCGCGCACCCGCGGGAAGAGTTTTCTGCCGCGTGGGCTAGAACCTTTTCAGCGGCGCGCCGAAGATGTGTCGATGCTGATTCGGGAGGCGTTTCTGCGCGGCCTCTCGACGCGGCAAGTGGGGCGGGTGGTGGCCACGGTGAGCGAAGAAGTGGTGAGCCCGCAGACGGTGTCGAAGCTGACGCGGGATCTGGACGAGGTGGTGCGCCAGTTTCACCAGGCGCGGTTAGAAGACAACTACGCGTATCTGTTTTTGGACGGAGTGAGCTTGCGGGTGCGGCGTCCGGCGGGACGCAAGCGGGTGCAGATGCTGGTGGCCTACGGAGTGCGGCGCGACGGCACGCGCCATCTGCTGGCGTTCTTGCGGAGTCAGGGCGAAAGCCAGGCGGACTGGGAAGGGCTGCTGCAGGATATGTATCGGCGCGGACTGGAGGGCAAGGCGCTGGGTCTGATCGTCACCGACGGCTGCGCCGGCCTGGCGGCGGCGATTCGCACGGTGTATCCGCGCGTGCGGCATCAGCGTTGCTGGGCGCACAAGATGCGCAACATTTTGGAGAAAGTGAAGAAGGCCGATTTCGACGCGGTGAAGCAGGACGCACAAGCCATCTACCAAGCCGAAAGCCGCGCCCATGCCGAGGCCGCTTTTCGCGCCTTCCGCGCCCGCTGGCGGGGAAACTACGGTCCCATGGTGCGCCAACTGGAGCGCGATCTGCCGGAGCTGCTTTCGGTGTTCGCTTTCCCCGCGCACCTGCGTAAGAAGCTGCGCACCACTAACGTGATTGAACGCTGCTTCGTGGAAGTGCGCCGCCGCACCCGGCCCATGGTTTGTTTTGTGAATGTAGCTAGTGTCAACCGCATCCTCTACTCCATCTTCCAGAGATTCAACCTGGAATGGAAAACCCGCACCCTCAACCTATTTACACAGGCAGCTTGACATCACCGAACTCCGGAGACGGAAGGCTCCATGCAGAACCACCAGGTCGGCGAGCGTTCGGAGGACGCCCCTTCGCAGGCTGGCCGGGATGTGGACGAGCAGCACCTCTGGGCCGGTTCATTTGAACCTGACCAGGGATGGGAAATAAACATGGAGCGCGAAGTAGACCCAGAAACCAAAAAAGAGCCCCATCAAAATGCACCAGGCAGCCCCGCCTACACCCGCCTCGATCGACCACAATCCGCCAGAGCTAAGAGCCAGCCATCCAAGAGAGGAAATGAGCAAAAGCGAAGCCAGTAATACCGAAAAGGTGGCCATGAATGGCGGCCTTGGGGCTTTAGGTGCTCTGGGTGTACCGGCGCTCTTGGGGAAACAAAGGGCGAAGCCCATAGCGTAGGCTCCAAGGAAAACCCAAAAGAAAATGGTAGTTGCGCGCGCCGGCAATCCAGGTTTGATCGCGCGGTTTCGCGAGGCTGCAGTCGAGATCCAATACAACACGAAGAGGATGTATGGAATTAAAGATGCTATCCCCACAGAAATGCCTGCCAAGACCTTTCTGTACAACATCCTGGAGTTTCCTGGAACGGACGAGTTAGATGCGGTGGCCATACTTGTATCTGGCGCTGCGAACCCTACTTCATTTATGGATAATTACCCACTGAAATCTAGTACTCGGCCAGTTCCTTCATGCCGCGGAACAGGTCGTTAGCCTGCGGCAGAATGGCGTCTTCGAGAATCGGCTGGTAAGCGACGAATGTGTCGGCGGCGGCGATGCGGCGCACGGGCGCATCGAGTTGGTCGAAGAGTTGGTCGGCGATGCGGGCGGCGATTTCCGCGCCGTAGCCCCAGCTCAAGCTGTCTTCATAGGCCACGAGAGCGCGATTCGTTTTGCCGACCGATGCCGCGATCGTTTCCCAATCAAACGGATTCAGGCAGCGAAGATCGATCAATTCCACTTTCACGCCGTGCTCGCGTTCGAGTTTCTGCGCGGCCTGCAGGGCGCGGGGCACTACCGCTCCGTAGGTGATTACGGTCAGGTCCGTTCCGGGATAAACGACCTTTGCCTTGCCGAATGGAATCATGTAATCCGGCCCGGGATAGGGCGCACGGCCAAAAGTCTCGCGGTATAAACGTTTGTGTTCGAGAAACAACACGGGATCGTCGCAGCGAATCGAAGTGCGCAGCAGCCCTGCCGCATCGAGCGCGTTTGACGGGAAGACCACGCGCAGTCCCGGAATGTGCGTGAAGATGCTCTCGCCGCACTGCGAGTGATAAATCGCGCCGCCGGTGAGATATCCGCCAATCGCGACTCGGATTACGGCCGGGCAGGAGAAGGCATTGTTGGAGCGCCAGCGGATCACCGAGAGTTCGTCGCGAATCTGCATCATCGCCGGCCAGATGTAGTCGAAGAACTGAATCTCGACTACCGGCTTCAGGCCGCGCGTGGCCATGCCGATGGCGCGGCCCACGATTGCGGCCTCGGCCAGCGGCGAATTGAAAACGCGATCCGTGCCGAATTCATTCTGAAGGCCGAAGGTGAGCTTGAAAACTCCACCTTTGCCTTTGACCAGCTTGCGCTTGAGGTATTCTTCGCGGCTGCAATCGGCCACGTCTTCGCCGAAGATTACGATGCGCTCGTCGCGCTTCATTTCGTCGCGCAGAGTCACGTTGATCAAGTCGGCCATAGTCTTCGGTGCCGGCTTTTTGCCGTCGGCGGAATCAGGCCCGACGACCGGTTGCGTGTCGAAGGCCGCGGACGTGGGATCGATATCTGGCGAATACACGTACTTCAGGACGCTCTCGGGCGGGGCAGGCAGGGCTTCCAAGGCTTGATCCACTGCAGCTTGCAGGTCCTCTTCGACCTTCTTCTCCAGTTCGTTGATGCCCTTCTCGTCGAGGATTCCTTCGCGCAGCAGAAACATCTGGGTGCGCGAAACCGGATCGCGGGCGGCATCGCGTTCGCGCTCGGAGTCTGGGCGGTACAGGCGCTCGTCGTCCGACAGCGAATGCGAATACGGACGAATCACGTGCGCGTGCACAAACGCGGGCCCATGGCCCTCGCGGCAATATTGTGCGGCACGCTGAAATGCAGCTGCGCTCGCCATGGGATCGGTGCCATCTATTTCTTCAAAATGGAAATTCGGGAAGCCCGAGACCAGGCGCGAAATGCTGCCTCCTGCGGTTTGTACCTCCACCGGAACCGAGATGGCGTAGCCGTTATCCTGGACGCAGAAAATTACGGGCAGCTTGTTGAGGGCGGCCGCGTTCATGGCCTCCCAGAACTCGCCCTCGCTGCTGGTGCCATCGCCGAGAGAGACGTAGACGACTTCGTCGCCCTGGAAGCTCACATCTTTGAACTGGTGGTAGTCCACTGCACTGGGTGCCCCATTTTTCGCGTCTTCTGCGAGAAGTGGGACTTGTGCGGCTTTTGGATGGCGCGCAAAATATCGCCCGGCTTCGGCGCATCCTACTGCCTGCAGAATCTGCGACCCCGTCGGCGACGATTGGGTCACAATATTCAGGCGCTTGTATCCCCAATGCGAAGGCATCTGGCGTCCGCCAGAACTGGGGTCGTCGGCCGCTCCCACCGCCTGCAGGAACATCTCAACCGGCTTGGCGCCCAACGCCAGGCACAGCGCGCGGTCGCGATAATAAGGATAGAACCAGTCGTAGCCCGGCTTCAGGGTCATGCCAGCGGCCGCGCCGATGGCCTCATGCCCCGCTCCCGACATCTGGAAGAAAATCTTCTGTTGGCGCTTGAGCAGGATCTCCCGGTCGTCGATGCGCCGGGAGGTATACATGGTGCGGTAGGCTTCGATGAGTTGCTCGCGCGTCAGTCCCTCATAAGTTTGGGACTGCTTGCCGCTCTTGGTTACGACCGACAACTTGGGGTCGGTTTTTGTCGTTGCCATCCGGTTGCCTGATGAAAGATATGATGAATATCCCGGCTCTAGGATTCGGTGCCGAGTGTTACCGAGCAGGTTGCATTGTAAATCGGAATCGGGGATTGGAAAACATGCAAGTTCTTGCCTAGTCATGCCTTCCCCACTGGCCCGCAAATTGGTATGGCTGGAACATCCGTGGCAGTCTCCCCAAAATAGCGCCGCTGGAAGTACAAGGCAACGTTCACCAACCCGATCAGGGCCGGAACCTCCACCAGAGGCCCAATCACCGCAGCAAACGCCGCGCCCGAGTTAATGCCGAATACCGCGACCGCAACCGCAATCGCCAACTCAAAATTATTGCTGGCGGCCGTGAAGGACAAGGTTGCGGTCTTTGAGTAGTCCGCGCCTAGCTTGCGGCCCATGTAGAACGAGACCAGGAACATTACTACGAAGTAAATCAGGAGCGGAATCGCGATCCGGATTACATCCAGAGGCAGCCGGACGATATAGCTGCCCTTAAGTGAGAACATCACCACGATCGTGAACAAGAGGGCCACGAGCGTGATGGGGCTGATTCGGGGAATGAAGACTTTCTCGTACCACTGTTTGCCCCGCGCCCGCAGCAATACAAATCGCGTCAGCATCCCAGCGAGGAAGGGGATGCCGAGGTAAATGAAGACACTTTTGGCAATGTCGCGAATGGAAACGTTGACCACCGAGCCGTGCAGTCCAAACCACAGCGGCAGCTTGGTGACGAATATCCACGCATACACCGAGTAGAACAATACCTGGAACACAGAATTGAAGGCGACCAGCCCGGCTGCATATTCCGTGTCTCCTTTCGCAAGTTCGTTCCAAACGATCACCATCGCGATGCAGCGCGCCAGCCCGATCATGATAAGGCCGGCCATGTACTCGGGATAGTTCCGCAGAAACACGATCGCAAGAACAAACATCAGGACGGGCCCAATCACCCAGTTTTGCAGGAGCGAGAGACCGAGGATTTTCTTGTTGCGAAAAACCTCCCCCAACTCCTCGTACCGAACCTTCGCCAGCGGCGGGTACATCATCAGAATGAGTCCAACTGCGATCGGAATGGAGGTTGTGCCCACGCTGAAGCGGTTCAGGAAAGGCACGATGCCTGGTAGCGCCCAGCCCGCCCCCACCCCGGCGAGCATGGCGGTGAAAATCCAGAGAGTCAAATATCGATCCAAAAAGCTGAGACGACTCGTCGTTTTCATCTGCAGAACCCCACGGCATACCCAACTGGCAATTCATGTCCCGCCTCCCAGACTCGAAGAGCGGATTCATGGCCTGTCATTGCCGTCCAATCTTGTCGATTTCCTTCTTCAGTGAGAGGCCGTCCAGCGTGGCGAGTGGCAGGCTCAGGAAAAGACTGATCCTCCGGTCGAGCAGAAAGAAGGCGTCGCGGAAAGCCTTTTCCACCTGCTCCGCTGTGCCTTTCACCACCGCGGGATCGGGCACGCCCCAGTGCGCAGTCATGGGCTGGCCCGGCCATACCGGGCAGACTTCGTTGGCCGCGTTGTCGCAGACAGTAAAAACGAAACCCAGCTTCGGAGCACCGGGCTTGGCGAATTCGTCCCAACTCTTGCTGCGAAAACCCGAACTCGGAAGGTGTGCCGCTTCCAGTTGCCGCAACGCCTCTGGCCGAACCGCTCCTGAGGGATGGCTGCCCGCGCTGTAAGCAACAAAGTTGGGTCGGCCCTTGAAGTTCATGATGGCCTCGGCCATAATCGAGCGCGCCGAGTTGCCGGTGCACAGGAACAAAACGTTGTAGGGTTCTTTCACGCTCACCTCGAAGCCGCCGGGACGGCGGCGCTACCCGTTGCAGCATGTGGGACCACAGCAAGCTTCCGTTGCCTTCGGCTTCACGGCGCGAATGAACGCGCTCATGATCTTTCCATCCACCTGCGGGGCAATCGCGTCGACATCGATTCCCTGACCCGCCAGAAATTCGCGCGCGTCTTCCGTGCGGTAGACGCGTGTGGGCTCAACCTCGATCTGCTCGAATCCTGCTGCGGAGAGCTTGTTGCGATAATCATTTTCTTCGAGCGCGCCCGCAACGCAACCCACCCACGCCATGACGCTCTGGCGAATCTCGGGCAGCATCTCACCGCGCGTTATTACATCTGAAACCGCAAAGCGGCCGCCCGGCTTGAGCACGCGGAACGCCTCGCGCAGCACGCGACCTTTATCCGCCGAGAGGTTGATGACGCAGTTGGAGATGATCACGTCAACCGAATTATCGGGCAGAGGTATGTTCTCGATCTCGCCTTTGAGAAACTCGACGTTCGTCACACCTGCCTTTCGTTTATTTTCATTAGCGAGGGCGAGCATTTCATCGGTCATGTCGAGGCCATAGGCTTTGCCGGTTGCGCCGACCCGTTTCGCCGAGAGCAGCACATCGATGCCGCCGCCGGAACCAAGGTCGAGCACAGTCTCGCCGGGATTCAGCTTGGCCAGCGCGGTGGGATTGCCGCAGCCGAGCGAGGCCAGCAAAGCTTCCTCCGGAATCTGCCCGGCTTGTGCGGCGTCGTAGAGGTTGGTGGTGATCGGATCGCAGCAGCCGGTGCTGGCGGTCGCGCCGCAGCACGAACTGCCTCCGGACTTCACGCGCAGAGCGGCCTGGCCGTATTTTTCTTTGACGACTTTCTTGATGTTGGCGACATCGACTTCGCTCGTATCGGTTGTGCTCATAAACTTTCTCCTATTTGCAGATTCGAACGATCTGTTCCGGTTTGAGTGCTTTGTTGCGGGTGCAGCACTCGGCGTAGAGAAATTGCAGCAACTCCTGCAGGGCTTCGGTATCGGCGGTGTAGCGCAGGAATGTTCCCTGCCGCTGGATTCTTACCAAGCCTTCGGTCTTCAGCTTGTCCAGGTGATGCGAGAGGGTGGAGTTCGGGATCTCGAGTTCGGACTGAATGTCTCCGACTACGAGACCTTCGGGATGCGCCGAAAGTAGTAGTTGCATGATGCGCAGGCGCGGCTCGGTGCCCATGGCCGAAAACATATCGGCGTAGGCGGCAACCCGTTCGCTGGACTTGTTGAGCAACGGCATCGGCATATTTCGACATTACTAGAAATATGGATTAATGTCAAGACCCGGCGATTCCAAGTTGCCCACTGTGAATTGCCGGCCGTCCCGGCTGAATGCTCGCATCGTTTATCCTGAGAGAGCATGATCCGGACCCGCCGCGCTTTTGATCCTCGCACTATTAAGCTGGTGATCTTCGACCTCGACGGTACCCTGATTGATTCGCGCCTCGACCTGGTGCACTCCGTAAATGCGGCTCTGCGCCACATCGGACGGGCGGCGTTGCCGGATGACGTGATCGCCAGCTACGTGGGCGACGGCGCTCCCATTTTGATTCAGCGCGCGCTCGGCGGCGAAACGGTTGACGATGCCGTCGTACGCCAGGGACTGCAGTTTTTTCTTTCTTACTATCGGGAACACAAACTCGATCACACCACGGTCTACGCTGGCGTGAAGGAAGCGCTCGTGACCGTCCAAAGTACGCGCAACGGTGTTCCGCGCAAGCTGGCTGTGCTCACCAATAAACCGGTGAATCCCTCGCGTGCCATCGTCGAGGCGCTGGGGCTGGGATCGTTCTTCACCCAGATCTATGGTGGCAACAGTTTTGCGACCAAGAAGCCCGATCCCGAAGGTGCGCGCAGGTTGCTCGAAGAAAACGGCGTGCGCCCGGACGAAACCGTGATCGTCGGCGACTCCCACGTTGACGTTGAAACCGGACAGAATGCCGGTCTGTGGACCGTGGGCGTGAGTTACGGATTTGCGCCGCATACGCTTGAGGAGAATCCGCCGGACGTGCTCGTGGACGCGCCACATGAATTAGCGGAGGTATTCGCCTAGGAGCCGCCTAGGTACGCAGGGGCTAAAGCCCGGAGGTTCAAGCCGCACTTTGACGCAGGCCTAAAAAGGCCTGCTCCACCCTCTTTGCCATCCGACCACAGGAGCGCTGCGCTATCCAAAATCGGCCCGCTGTCATGTAAACTCATGCGACGATGAGCGATCCCATCCACAGTTTCACGGCTTCGGAGTTGCGCAAGCTGCGCAGCATGAAAGATCCGCACGGCATTCAGAAATTTCTCGACGATGCTCCGTATCATCTTGCGGATACGGCTTGGTCGCCGCGGCGCGTGCTAGCCGAGCAGACGGCGCACTGCCTCGAAGGCGCTATCTTTGCGGCGGCGGCTTTGCGCGCTAACGGATATCCTCCGCTGCTGCTTGATTTTGAGGCCGAGCACGACACTGACCACGTGATCGCCATTTTCCGCCAGAACGGATGCTGGGGCGCCGTGGCGAAATCGAACTACGCGGGATGCCGGTGGCGCGAACCGGTTCATCGCACGCTGCGCGAGCTGGCCATCACTTATTTCAACGGATACTTCAACCTGCGGCGCGAGCGCACCTTGCGGCGCTATTCCGTTCCCGTCAACCTGAAACGCTTCGACCGCCAGAACTGGATGACCACCGACAAGCCTATCTGGTTTATTGTGTATCACCTGTTTGATGTGAAGCATTACCCCCTGATCACAGCGGCCATGGCCAAGGGCCTGCACCGGTTGGACGAGCGCCTGTTTCAGGCGGAATGCCTGGGAAAGGCGTACAAGGACGGTGGTTAGTCGTCGGTCGTCGGCCGTTGGCCGTGCATCCTCGGGGAACTTCACGTCTTCTAATCACCTAGTGTTCATCATGAAAAGGCTCGGTCTCGCTCCGCTTGCGCTGCTTGTGGTTCTGCTTGCCTGCTCCAGTTTTGGGCAGGATCAATCGGTGCCGGCGGCGCCTCCGCCCGCTACTCCCCTGCTCGACCTGAAACCTGATGCCGAAGGCAAACTCTCGCCGGAGCAGATGCAGCAATTGTTCCGTGTGGTCGCGGACAAGGACATCGAGAACGACAAGCGGCTGCGCGATTACACCTACACCGAACGCGACGTCGAGCACAGGTTGGATGGCAAGGGGCAAGTGAAGTCCACCGAAGTGAAGACTTACGACGTGATGGAACTCTATGGCGAGCAGGTGCAGCGGCTGATCCAAAAGGATGACAAGCCGCTTTCGGAGAAGGATGCTGCAAAAGAAGAAGAAAAGATTCAGAAAATCATGGACAAGCGCAAGAACGAGTCGGAAGGCGATCGCAAAAAGCGCGAGCAGAAAGAACAGAAAGATCGCGAGGAAGGCCGCAAGTTCGTGCGCGAAGTGGCCGATGCCTACGACTTCAAGTTGGTTGGAACCGAACTGGTTGGAGAACGCGAGGCCTGGGTGATTGATGGCGAGCCGCGTCCGGGATTTGTGCCGCATATGAAGGAATCGAAGTTTCTCTCTAAGTTCCGCGGGAGGGTCTGGATCGACAAGGACGATCTGCAACTGGCCAAGATGGACGTGGAATGCCTCGACACTTTTTCCTGGGGATTATTTCTCGCGCGCTTTCACAAGGGCACGCGTGTAATGCTGGAGCAAACGCGGGTGAACGACGAAGTCTGGCTGCCATTGCATCTCACGGCAAAACTCGATGTGCGTCTCGCGCTGCTCAAGAACTTCGATGTAGAGTTCGAGCAGACCTACCGTGATTACAAAAAGTTCCGCGCCACTGCCAAGATTGTGAGCGTCGGCGACGTGAAACCGTAGTCTGCCAACCGACTTTTTGCCGCGTTATAATAAAAAGATTCTCAGTCGGCAAGATTGTCTTCTGTGCGGTTTCCCGAGACGGACAACAGTTTCCGATCGTCGTTCGGAATGGCAATCGCTGGTTTGGCTAAAGGCTAAGAGCTAACGGCTAAGAGCTTCTTCATGGACTTCAAACTCGTTTCCGACTACAAACCGCAAGGTGACCAGGGCCGCGCCATCGAGTCGCTTCTGCGCGGCGTTTATGACCGCGAAGAGCATCAGGTTCTGTTGGGCGTCACCGGGTCGGGCAAGACCTACACGATGGCGAAGGTGATTGAGGCGGTGAACCGTCCGGCGCTGGTGATGGCGCACAATAAGACGCTGGCGGCGCAGCTTTATCACGAGTTCAAGAATTTCTTCCCGCACAATGCCGTCGAATATTTCGTCTCTTATTACGACTATTACCAGCCCGAGGCTTATGTTCCCGCCGCCGACCTCTACATCGAAAAAGAAGCGACCATCAACGACGAACTCGATAAGCTGCGGCTTTCGGCTACCAAGTCTCTGTTCGAGCGCCGCGACGCGCTGATTGTGGCTTCGGTGAGCTGCATCTACGGCCTCGGGTCGCCTGAGGCTTACTACGGCATGATGCTGTTTCTGGAGAAAGGCCAGAAGATCGCGCGCGAGGACATCACGCACAAACTGGTCGACATTCTCTACGAGCGCACCAACGGCGAGTTCAAGCGCGGAACGTTTCGCGTGCGCGGCGACGTGATCGAGGTCTTCCCTACTTACGACGACATGGCTTACCGCATCGAGTTGTGGGGGGACCAGGTGGAATCGCTGGCGCAGATCGATCCGCTGTTCGGCACGGTGAAGCAGAAGTACATGCGGCTGCCGATTTATCCTAAGACGCATTATGTGATGAAAGATGAAACCCGCGCGTCGGCGGTGGAGTCGATCAAGAAGGAACTGGCGTGGTGGGAAGTGGAACTGGAGAAGCAAGGCCGCGTGGTCGAATCGCAGCGCATTCACCAGCGCGTGAAGTTCGATCTGGAAATGATCAAAGTGATGGGCTACTGCCACGGCATCGAAAATTATTCGCGACATTTTACGGGACGGATGCCGGGCGAGCCTCCGCCAACGCTGCTGGATTATTTTCCCCGCGACTTCTTGATGTTCATCGATGAGTCGCACCAGACCGTGCCGCAGTTGCGCGGCATGTATGCCGGCGACCGCTCGCGCAAGGAAACACTGGTCGAATATGGCTTCCGCTTGCCGTCGGCGCTGGACAACCGTCCGCTGACGTTCGAAGAATTTGAACATCGCACCAATCAGCTGGTTTATGTTTCGGCGACGCCGGGGCCGTATGAGTTGACGAAGTCGGCGGGCGTGGTGGTGGAGCAGATCATCCGGCCGACGGGGTTGATCGACCCTGAAGTCGAGGTGCGTCCGGTTAAAGGTCAGATTGACGACCTGCTGCATGAGATTCGCGCGCGAGTGGAGAAGGGTGAACGCGTGCTCGTGACTACGCTGACCAAGCGCATGTCCGAAGACCTGGCCGAATATTACGCCGAAGTGGGCGTGAAGTGCCGCTACATGCATTCGGAGATCGAGACGCTGGAGCGGGTAAAGATTCTGCGCGACTTGCGCAAGGGCGAGTTCGACGTATTGATCGGCATCAATCTACTGCGTGAAGGCCTGGACTTGCCGGAAGTTTCGTTGGTGGCGATTCTCGACGCGGACAAAGAAGGCTTCCTGCGCTCGCAGGGATCGTTGATCCAGACGATCGGCCGCTGCGCGCGGCATCTACACGGGCGCGCTATTCTGTATGCCGACCGCATGACCGATTCGATGAAGCGCGCCATGGATGAAACTTCGCGCCGCCGCACCATCCAGACCGCGTACAACGAAGAGAATGGAATCACGCCGGAATCGATCGTGCGCCCACTGGATATGACGCTGGCCGGAATTGTCGCCGCCGACTACACCGACCTGACCGGCGGCGAAGCCGAAGGCATACCGGAGTTCAAGTCGCAGCCGGAATTAGACGCGTATGTCGTCAAGCTCGAAAGCGATATGCGCGAGGCGGCCAAGCGGTTTGAGTTTGAGAAGGCGGCGAAGCTGAGGGATACGATTAAGGAGTTGAGGACTAAGGAGTTTTTGTTCGCGTGAGAAATGAAATCATTGATAACAATCCCGTGCGCTTGCGGCACGCAAATACCCCTAGCGATTAACGGGAGTCAACTTCCTGAGTACGCCAAGTGCCCAGACTGCAGCGCCGCGATTTATTTGATTGAGCCCTTGGGCAACATTGTGACCATGCTTCTCATGGTGCGCGCAAAACAAGAGCTCACACACCATGACATTACCATCTGCACTCTCTTGAGCGCGGTCGCCGTTGAGGCGGAAATGGCTTACCTTTTCTTCAAGTGGAGAGCGATCGATGAAAAAAAGCTGCCTGCTGACCAAACACCTGAAGTCAGGAAGCCCTGGGAAGACGAGTGGGCGAACATGCGGTCGATTGGTAAGCGACTCGATGAGTTATCTCGACTCTTAACGAGTAAACCTTTCGATGAGTTCGCTCACCAGAGTGACGCTCTCTTGAAATCCGCAATGGCCGACCGTAATCCTGCCAGCTCGATTAAGGATTTCCTGCAGAAGCACTTCTTCGACAAGCGAAACGATATCGCCCACTACGGCAAGATCGACTTTCAAGAAGAGGATGGAATGCGATCCTTGTCGCTCGCAACTGCCTTGCTTAACCTGCTACACGCGATGGACGTGAAGCGCTATGATTTAACCTTTCCTAAGAAGTGAGCGGGCGATAAAATCGCAATCCCCCGCCAGGGATGCATCGCCAGCAAATCCGCATCGCCGGTAATGATCACATCCGCACTCCCATTCAGCGCCACTTCCAGAAACTTGTCATCCTTCGGGTCGCGGCATTCGCGCACGAGTTGAATGACAGGGACGAATTCCGCTGCGGCTCCAAGTTGGGCAAGGAAGAGGCTCCGCTCTTCCCAGCTGACATACCGGTCAAGCTTCGGACGGGAGAGAACTTCCTTCAATTCATTCAGCGTGGGCTCGGAAAACAGCAGGACGCCGTGGTCTAAGGTTTTGTCCACGGCTTGTCGCGGAACAGAGTGGGGAAATATGATGGCGCTGACAAGAACGTTTGTGTCGACAACCGAGCGCATCAATCCTTCAAGATGTCAGCGAGAATCTCCTCGGTCATTCCTCGCTCCGCCGCCTCGGCGCCGATGCGGTCCATCGTACGCTTGAGTTGGGCAATGTTGGCCTGACGAATGCGCTCATATTCTTGTGCGGACATGATCACCGCGACATCGCGATTCTGGCGGCGAATGAGCACCGGTTCGCGCTGGGCGGCATCGAGAAGGGCGGCGAGACGCTGTTTGGCATCGGTAGCAGAGACCGTCTTCATTTGTCTATTATAGACAAAATGGACAATTCGATCAACTACCGTCCGTACGCGGCACTGGCCGCCAGCGGCTTGCGGTGGAAGGTATAGCCGTCGAAAGTTTCGGAGCGGAAGTTCAGGTTCGGGGCGCACAGCTTCTCGGTCTGGCTCAGGAAGAGATATCCGCCGGGTTCGAGGTAGAGATGCAGGCGCTCGAGCAGCGCGATGCGCTGGGCGCGGGAGAAGTGCGGCAGCACGTCCATGCAGAAGATGCAGTCGAAGCGTCCAATATAGCCGGGACGGGCCAGGTTCATGCAATTGAAAGTCACCAGGCTACGCAGGCGCGGCTTCACCAGTAAGTGCCCAACGCTTGCCGGAGCGTTCTGCAATTCCTCTGGCGCACCATTCTCTCTTTCGCCATTCTTTCTTTCGCCATTCTTTCTTTGGGCGCCAAACTGGCTGGGGCTTTCGACGTCAACTTCGTTCCCAGTGCCGCCTGCCTGAACCACCGGCGAACTGATCTTCGAAAAATAGTTGCGGATCGTAGCTGGCGGCAAACCATCCAGGGCAGACTGCCGGTAGACGCCGCGATCGGCGGCTTCGATGTTGCGCGGCAGCAAGTCGCTGCCGACAATATGGATCGACACACCCGCGCCAGAAGCCGCTGGGCTTGAAATTCCCGGTCCGCCGTCGGCGATCCCACCATTGCGGGAGGAAGACTTTCCGCTTCCGCCGCTAGTGCTCAAACCGTTGGCATTCGCAGGGCCGGAGTTGTTATGGCTCAAAGCGTCGCAAACCGCCACCGCGATCGAGTACGTTTCTTCTCCGCTGCCGCAACCGGCGCTCCAGATGCGGAGCGGGCTGGGGCCGTCGGCCGACTTGCGCGCGCAAATTTGCGGCACCACTTGCCGCGTCAGGGCATTGAGCGCTCCGGGATGGCGGAAGAACCCGGTGTTGACGTTCAGCAGTCCCTCGAGCAACGACGGAAGGCTGGAAGGATCCTGCTCGGAGGAGCGCAGACGTTCGAGCAGCGTGGTGGACGATCCCAGGCCTTGCGCCTCAACGTAGTCTGCGACGTGCGCAGCCAGGGCGCTGTTGGGACAATCAAGAACGACTCCGGTTTGGCGCTCGACCAGCAGGCGCAGTTCCGAGAGTTCGTGTTCGAGGATGGTGCTGGTCGCGATTACTTTGTGCATAGTGTGTTTCCGCCAACGGCCGGGAAGTCAGTTCTCAGTTCTCAGTTCTCAGTTCTCAGTTCTCAGTTCTCAGTTCTCAGTTCTCAGTTCTCAGTTCTCAGTTCTCAGTTCTCAGTTCTCAGTTCTCAGTTCTCAGTTCTCAGTTCTCAGTTCTCAGTTCTCAGTTCTCAGTTCTCAGTTCTCAGTTCTCAGTTCTCAGTTCTCAGTTCTCAGTTCTCAGTTCTCAGTTCTCAGTTCTCAGTTCTCAGTTTCTAGTTTCTAGTTTCCGGTTCTCGATCATGCTCATTCGTGCGCGGCCTGATTTCCAGGTACTTGGTACTTGGTACTCGGTACTCGGGACTCGGGACTCGTTGCTTCTCGTCTCAGTCGCCCGCTGCCGCCGCGACCCGATACTTGCCCGAATCGCGCTCGACTTGCTGAGCTACCACGTTCATTTCCTTTTCCAGCGACGAAAAGCGCTGCATCACTTCGTGAATCCGTAGAGTCATATTGCGAATGGTTTCAATCTGGGCGCGGGCCTGGGCCGAAAGGCTGCCGGGTTCGATCAGTAACAGATCGGAATTGCCCAACACCGAAGTCAGAGCATTATTCAAGCCGTGACGCATCTCCAGCATGTAGCGGCCCAACATGGCCTGGCGTTCCAGAGTGGCGCACATTTCTTCGGCGGCGCGGGCGCGGGTTTCAGCGCGGGCGCGGAGCACGGCTTCGCCGGCCGCCGGAACCAAAACGTTGAGCCAGTTTTCGTCGGAGCGCAAGACCGAGGTGCGCGGCCAACGCTCGCGTACCAACTGCGCGGTGGCGGAATCGTTGCACACACAAAACAAAGGCTGTTGAGTTGAATGCAATGGTTCCAGAACCACCGAAAGCCGTTCGCGGTGCAGCGGACCAACGATAGCCACTGCGAAGTTATCGACGCAACGTGGCCAGAGATCTCCGCTGAGCATGGTGAAGGTGGGCACGTGCCGCTCCATTTGCCAGCGGGCGGTGATGCTCCGGGAAAACTCCACGTCGTCGGAGATAACGAGTACGGTCGGTTGATCCACTTGCAAATTTCCCTCTCTGTTCTTATCGGCGCTCTGCACCGGCTTATGAATGGCTGCTGTCTTATTTCTCTTTGCCCGGTTGCGAGTCCGCATCCGGATTCCATTCCTGCGGCGAGATCTCAAATTCAGGAGCTCCTTCGCTGGCGGCGAACTTGGATTGAGGCTTCGCGACTAGTTCCGGTGACGAATGGCTCGCCTCGGCTGGCTTCGAAGTCGTGATACTCCCACCAGCACCGGCAGCAGCAGTTGCTGCTCGCGGCTTCACGGCTCCCGCGGCAGCCGAATGGAGCGCGAGAGCGGCATCTACCGAGGCTCTCAGATCCACCAGCATGCGCAGCGGCTGGCCGGAGGAATATTCGGCCTGGAACATGACCTTCCAGGACTGGCAGATCATGCGCAGCCGAATAATCGGCTCATCGGCGGAGAATTGCGCGCGCCGGCAATCAATCGTCTCGACCCCTTTCGCTTCCAACTCGGTAAGCCCGTCGAGAATGTTGTTGAGATCGGCGAGCATCAGGCGGAAGAAGACGCGCCGCATGAGATATCCGAAGCGTGTAAACGCGACCAGCGCGGTCGGCAGGTAGAACAGATCGCCGGCCTGCATTTTGGCCTTGCGGCCCTGGTCGAGCACACCCCCGTGCAATAGTTCATCCAGGGAGCGGCAGCGGCGCGCGGAGTCCAGCACGCGATCCAACGCGTTCAACCACACCGGAGCCTTGAGGTCCACTGTGCCGAGAATCGGCCCCAATCCCTGGGCCACGTAAACGAGATCGGCGCTGTCGTCGTCCAGTTCCGTGGGCGCACACTGGCTGAAATACTGCACCAGCAGGAAATCAATCTTGTCGCGAGAAGAATCGGTTCTGGGAGTCTTCGCGAGAAAGTGCTGCAGCAGAGCCACCAGACCATCGGCATCGACCAACGAGCTGGTCTGTAGGAACTGGCGCAACTGGTAAACCTGGATTTTGTCATCCATGGCATCCAGCCATTGCTGCGCCTGATCGACAGACTCGGGCGCCGGAGTATCCACGCCGGCCACAAGATCGGCACAGGCGGGCGCGTCGATTACGAACTCGCGCGCCAGTTCGGCGTAGATGGGATGCAGGCGGCGCGCACTTGCCCACTGAGCCGCGGGATCTTGAGCGGGCCCCAAAGGTTGCGATGACGAAGGTTGTGATGGCGTCATGGTTTCACGATCCAGTTGGGAACTGAGTTGACAAAGCGGGCAGCCACAATAGTTTTTCCGGGATGGTATTGCACCGCGACCACTGAAGCGTCGGTATCGAGCGAGCCGTCGGAATTGCGCAACCGCAGAATGTCGGCAAACTCCAGCGGCGTGGCACAGGCAAAAAGAACCTCGCGCGGGGTGCCAAATTCGATGACAGTACTTTCCTGCACCATCGCGCCCCCCGGGTTGTCACCACTCGAACCGTTGCTGCGGGTGAACTGAACCGGAATGCGCACCGGGGTGGCTTCGGGGAAAAAACGTGCCAGTTCGGCGACCATGCTGGTTTGCGCCGTCCGCGATGGAGCTGTGGCCTGATGCGCCAAGCGATGATGACCCTTTCCCGAGACCAACCAACAAGGACTTTGAAAGTGCGGTCAGGCTCCCCCTCTTCCCGGTTAGGAAGAGCGTTGGGGAGCCAGAACACGCGGTTATGGCAGAGGGAGGAGCACGACCAAGACCACAGCGCGGAACGGAAGGATTAGCACTCAGGCGCTAGATTTTTCAGTAAGTTAGACGCAGAAAGCACGCGTTGCGAAGGGTTCGCCAGGACCGAAGTCTCAAGCTGAGACGGCGGTCTCACTTGCATAAATGGCTCCCCGCGAATTGCTTGATGGACCCGGGTTAACCAGTTCTCACCCGAGAATGCTCAGGTGACGTAACTTTGATTGTGTAAAAAGCGAGAGGGTGTAAGTTGGCTTTGGCCTAGCAAGCTAAAGCCTTTCCGAAAGGAGACCTACACCCATGGCGAAGATAATCCCAATCACGGAGCATTACCAACATTTTCTGGCGGAGATGAAAGAGAGTTTCTGGGGCGATGTGTACGGCGAGACGAAACGGCTGTGGAAAGAGCGTTTGGAGGCGGATTCGCGGCGGGAGCGGGACCGGTATGCGGTGCGCGAAGTGTATCAGCGGCGGAGCAGCCGGCGGCAGCCCTATCGCAATGGCTACTACGAACGGGATTTCGTGACTCGGTTGGGGACGATCCGGCTGCGGGTGGCGCGCACCCGCGGGAAGAGTTTTCTGCCGCGTGGGCTAGAACCTTTTCAGCGGCGCGCCGAAGATGTGTCGATGCTGATTCGGGAGGCGTTTCTGCGCGGCCTCTCGACGCGGCAAGTGGGGCGGGTGGTGGCCACGGTGAGCGAAGAAGTGGTGAGCCCGCAGACGGTGTCGAAGCTGACGCGGGATCTGGACGAGGTGGTGCGCCAGTTCCATCAGGCGCGGTTAGAAGACAACTACGCGTATCTGTTTTTGGACGGAGTGAGCTTGCGGGTGCGGCGTCCGGCGGGGCGCAAGCGGGTGCAGATGCTGGTGGCCTACGGAGTGCGGCGCGACGGCACGCGCCATCTGCTGGCGTTCTTGCGGAGTCAGGGCGAAAGCCAGGCGGACTGGGAAGGGCTGCTGCAGGATATGTATCGGCGCGGACTGGAGGGCAAGGCGCTGGGTCTGATCGTCACCGACGGCTGCGCCGGCCTGGCGGCGGCGATTCGCACGGTGTATCCGCGCGTGCGGCATCAGCGTTGCTGGGCGCACAAGATGCGCAACATTTTGGAGAAAGTGAAGAAGGCCGATTTCGACGCGGTGAAGCAGGACGCACAAGCCATCTACCAAGCCGAAAGCCGCGCCCATGCCGAGGCCGCTTTTCGCGCCTTCCGCGCCCGCTGGCGGGGAAACTACGGTCCCATGGTGCGCCAACTGGAGCGCGATCTGCCGGAGCTGCTTTCGGTGTTCGCTTTCCCCGCGCACCTGCGTAAGAAGCTGCGCACCACTAACGTGATCGAGCGCTGCTTCGTCGAAGTGCGCCGCCGCACCCGGCCCATGGTTTGTTTTGTGAATGTAGCTAGTGTCGACCGCATCCTCTACTCCATCTTCCAGAGATTCAACTTGGAATGGAAAACCCGCACCCTCAACCTATTTACACAGGCAGCTTGACATCACCGAATGCTCACTTCAGCTTGACTCTCAGACAAACCCTGCACTATAGTTTGGCAACTTCCTCAGTGTAAGACCGCCCCTTCGCATAGCAACCGACAGGAGGACTTCCCGTGCCAAACCACCGTCAGTTCCAGCATAAGCTCATTCTGTCTCTGACCCTCGCCGCTGCCACCATGATCGCGTTGACCGTCGCCGGCGCGCAGGCAATTGTCATCAACAGCTTCGGCGCCTATCCCAGTGATGGAGAAACCCCATATACACCCAACCTCGTCGCCGATTCCGCGGGAAACTTGTACGGCACCACGGAGGAAGGCGGAGCCAACGGCGGCGGGGTGTTGGGGACAGTGTTCGAGTTGTCACCTGCCAGCGGCGGCACCTGGACCGAACAAGTCATCCACAACTTCGACAGTACGACTGGCACTGAGGGGCAGACGAGCCTTACCATCGACAGTTCCGGCAACCTTTACGGCATCGCGACCTATGGTGGACTCTACAGTTACGGCGTGGTATTCGAGATGACGCCCTCGTCCGGTGGCGCCTGGACCTATACCGTCCTTCACAATTTCAAATACGTCGAGGGCAGCTATCCTGTGGGCGGCCTGATCTTCGATACTTCCGGCAAACTCTATGGTGTCACCAATACCGGAGGCGCCTACGGCTACGGCACCGTATTCCAGCTCCGAAAGAGTAGCGGCGGGACCTGGAGCGAAAAAATCCTGCACAGCTTCAACGGAACCGATGGGAGTAATCCAACCAAAGCGCTGGTAATGGACGCATCCGGAAATTTGTATGGCACTACCTACAACGGCGGCGTCAACTCCGCAGGGACGGTATTCGAGCTGGCGCGCGGAACCAGTGGCAATTGGCAAGAAAAGGTCCTCCATTCTTTCTTCCCCCGCCCGTCCCACGACGGCGCCAACCCGGACGGCGGCGTGATCCTGTTCTCCGGCAATCTGTACGGAACCACCTATAGCGGCGGAGCCTACGGTTACGGCACCGTGTTCCAACTGGTGAAACAAAGTACGGGCTGGACCGAGAGCGTCATTCATTCCTTTAATCAGGACGGCATCGACGGCGCAACCCCCAGGGAAAATCTGACCCCTGTCGGAGGCAACCTCTACGGAACGACTAGCGCGGGCGGAGCGAACTTCGATGGCACAGTTTTTCAACTCACTCCCGCCGCCGGTGGCGGCTGGACGGAGAGCGTCCTGTACAGCTTCAGCGATACCAACGGCGGCTCTGCCTTTCCCTCTGGCGGATTGTTCCTCTACAGCGACGGCAACCTCTACGGCACCGCCCAGGGCGGGGCTTATGGAGTTGGCAGCGTTTACGAGATCTCTCCTCCGTAAGATAGTTAGAAGTCGAGTTCTTTAGAGATCGAGTTGTTCACTAACGAACAGCGGTGATCCATTTCGAACACCGCTCCATCCCAGAAACATCAAGCCAAACGCGTATCTGCTGGCGGACAAGCAACTTGCACGTGGAAGCCGTTGGCATGGTAAATGCCTCCGTAGCAGCTGTGTCACGGTGTCTCTAAAGGCTTCCATGAACTCTCTCTTGCAGGACTTACGGTTCAGCATTCGCACCTTGCGCAAGTCTCCGGGATTTGCGCTCACCGCCCTCCTTACACTCGGCTTGGGCATCGGGTCGGTCACAGCGGTATTCAGTGTCGTGAATTCGGTTCTCCTGAAGCCGTTCGACTTTCACGAGCCGGGACGTCTGGTCGTAATGCGGGAAGGGGCACGCGAGGGGAACGAGCCGCCCGGCCCCGATAATTATCAACACTACCTCAATTGGAAAACCAATTCGAAGGCCCTGACTGACGCAGCGATCTTTGGGAACCGGGGTTACAGCGTGTCCGCAGACACCGATCACCCTAACATCGTCGATGGCCTGGAGATTTCCCCTGATTTCTTTTCGGTCCTCGGCGTGCAGCCTGTGCTGGGGCGGAGTTTTCTGCCCGCGGAGGCGATTCAAGGCCACGATCAGGAGGTCATTCTCTCCTGGAGCGCGTGGCAAAAATATTTTCACGGCGACTCTAATGCGATCGGGCGCACGCTGCGCCTCGGAGGTATTCCGCAGACGGTCGTCGGAGTGGCGCCTCAGGGCTTCAGCTTCCCACACATGAGTGAAATGTCCACTGCGGTCGTGCAGCGCGCGGTCCGCCCCTATGAGATCTTCAAACCGCTCCCACCCGATATGTCGGAAAGCGGCGATTACAACTACCTGGTGGTTGGCCGCCTGCAGGCTGGAGTTACGCTGGCGCAGGCACAAAGTGAACTGAACGGTCTGCAGCAAGCGTATGCGCAAACCGTCGCTCACGGGACTGCCGATACCCGCGTTCTTGTCGAGCCGCTGGCGCAGGAAGTGGCAGGCCGGGTGAGCACGGCTCTGTGGCTTCTGCTTGCCGCGGTAGCAGCGGTGCTGCTGATCGGCTGTGTGAACCTCGCCAACTTGCAATTGGCGCGCGCCGTGACTCGCGAGCGCGAAATCGCGGTGCGGGCAGCGCTGGGCGCAGGGCCAGCGCGCCTGCTATGGTCCACTTTAATGGAGAGCTTGCTGCTGGCCGGGGCTGGAGGCGCGCTCGGCATCCTGCTGTCGTTTACCGGGGTGCGCCTTTTCGTGGCCGCCGCTCCTGCGAACTTGCCGCGTCTGAATGAAGTGCACGTAAGCTGGCTGGCGCTACTGGCTGCCGCGGGCCTGTCGATGATGACAGCGCTGCTGTTTGGCCTGATTCCAGCACTCAAGTCGATTCACGTCGATCCGCAGCGGGCGATGCAAGCCAATCCCACCCGTGTTGCCAACACGCGCGAATCGCAGCGCACACGACATCTGCTGGTGAGCGGAGAAGTCGCCTGCACTGTGGTTCTGCTGATCGTCACCGGATTGCTGGTGCGCAGCTTCTCGCAGTTGCTAACGCAGCAACGCGACTTTGACGCCAGGCATATCACGCTGACTGGCGTAAACCTCTTTACCCCCCATTACGGTAACTCGCCAGAAGAGGCGGGCGCAGTACGCGCGAATTTTATCGATCGTGCGCTGGCGGACCTGGCCCGGCTTCCCGGAGTCGAATCGGTGGCCATGACCAGCGAGATGCCCATCGCCGGCGAAACCTGGGTCAGCGGCATCGTCCGCTCGGACCATCCGGTACCTTCCGGACAAGAACCGCTCGCCAATATACGCTGGGTGAGTCCGTCCTATATCAGCACACTGAAGATTCCGCTTATCGCGGGCCGCGATCTTCAGCCTTCCGACCAGAATCATCCCACCAATGTGCTCATCTCCGAGCAGACGGCGCGTGCCGCGTTCCCCGGACAAGATCCTGTAGGGAGAACATTCGGGGAACTTGGCGGAGAGAGGAATTACACGGTCGTCGGCGTCGTGGCCGACGCACGCATCAATGACCTGAAGCGGACCGCCAGCATGGTGTATGTGCCGTACTGGCAGAATCCGTGGTGGAGAGCGTTCTTCTTGATCCGCAGCCCGCAGCCGACTGCCGCGCTGGCGGATTCGATTCGCCGGACCATTTGGGACATCGATCCGCAAGTTGCGATTCCGACACTGAAATCCCTGGATGATCAGGTAACCGACTCGGTAGCGACGGAGCGATTCCAAGCCCTGCTGCTGTCAAGCTTTGGCATCGCTGCTCTGCTGCTGGCCGTGCTCGGTGTGTACGGGGTACTGGCATACTCGGTGTCGCTGCGGCAGCAGGAATTCGGCATCCGCGTGGCGCTGGGTTCGGACAGAACTGCGTTGCTGAAACTGGTCATGGGCCAAGCGGCAATTCCGGTCGTGGGTGGTATTCTGGCCGGCCTGGCCCTGGCCTCCTTAGCCACGCGCTGGATCGCGAGCTTACTCTACGAAACCAAAGCCGGCGATCCCGCCGTCATAGTTGCCAGCACCGCGCTGCTGTTGCTGGCCGCGTTCGTCGCTGCCCTGCTGCCTGCAAGGCGTGCGGCCTCGATCGATCCCATGCAAGCCCTGAGGACCGAATAACTTATTTCGCGGAGAAATCGACAGCCTGCACCTGCCGCTGCCGCAATGCATTACGCAGCAGCACACCAGCGGCAACCGGGATCAGAAGGCAGGCGGCGAAGAGTAATGGCACCACCCAGCTCTGCATCAGCCCCGGAGCGCTTTCCTTGAGAAAGGGTTCGATTTTCCAAAAGTACAGAATGCCCATGCCGGCCGCCGCCGCCGCCCACGCATAAATGGAGAGCACTTGCAGCGGGTTGGGCCAGCGCTTTTCCAGGATCGCGTAGTAGTTTTTGGAAAACGGCATCCAGCTATTTTTCGGATCCGGAATCACTCGGACGGAATGTATGGGAAAGACGGGAAAAAACGCGAGGCAGAAGAAATTTGTGGTGACGTAGGATCCGTCAGGGCGGAAGTCGCGCTGACCATAATATTTCGTTCCAAAACCGTTGACGCTGCTCGGCATGATTAAGTCTCCCTCAAAATTTTCCGGCGGCCGCGAAAGACGAAGGCGGCTGACTGGTCCACTTCGTTGTTTTTTCTGGATAATTCGCTTTCACGCAAGCCCGGTAGAACGCGTAGGACTTCACCTTCAGCACAGGCGCCTGCGCCTTGCCTTTCCCTGCGACTGCTTGGGAATCCAGGTCCGCGCCGCCTCTGTGCAAGCCGCAATGCGGCACGTTGAGGTCGAAGGCAAACTCAACGCGAATGATGCGCAGCTTCTCGCTATGATCTGCTGGCGCGCCGCAGGCGCAGCACAGCGGCGGCATCTGTCTGCCCGCGGACAGCGGCACCGCCAGAAGCGGAACTTTGTTTACAAAGTCCGGTGGCAGTTCGTAGTATTGGCCGTCTGATACTTTCCCGTAGGAAAAGCATTGCGGACAACGCGTGAGGCCTATCAGCCCGCGCAACTCCATCCCGCACACTGGACACTCCGAGATATACGAACCAGAGCCCGCAACCACAATTGCCAGCACGCCAAACAGAAGCAATACTCCCGCAACCAGGTACTCGCGCGAATAGCCCATGAATGCTGCCATCCCGAGCAGCACGAGCGTGACCAGCGTCCACATCAGGGTTCTCACCCAGGAACGCCGAATCGGCATGGGGCGGCTTGCGATCACCAGGGTCTCCTTTTGTCCAAGGCAGATTGCTTAGCGAAGCTCAAACGAATCCAGAAATGGCTGAACGACAGAATGATCGGCACTGTGGAGCAAAACAACGTCCGCCGAGTAGATGCGGTTCCTGCTCTGGGTGAAAACGATCACCATATTGACGTCGATGGCCCCCGCGTTCAAGGTACCCGCCACGGTTATCGCCGGATTGCCCTGAAATGTAGTGTGACGGCTGCTCACCAGGGTCATCTGCGCACCTTCGATGATTTCTTTCAGGCGAGCATCCATGTAATCACTGGTGATTTCAGTTTTATCCATTCCCGGAATGCTCAGAACCTGCACTTGTCCGGCCCAAGCCTTGCTGGGAGCGTAGCCGACAAAGTTATCGTCATTGGGTTCTATCCTCGACTGCTGGACTTCGCCGGGAAAAGTCGCCTTAAAACCAAACACCGTTGAGACATAGTCGGCGCCGAGGGCAAAAGTAGAGATCAGCACGACCAACACGAACAGGGAAACTTTCGTTCGTATTCCCTCACGTATTACTGTTCGTATTGCGGAGCAGCAGGGACCAATTCGCCTCATAGCGCTATCATGATCCTCTTTGGTTGCGAGTCAAGGTTCTCGATGCCGGATTGGCGCAAATGTCGTTACGAAGGTACTGAATTTGGGCAGAGAAGGAAGGAAACTAGGGCTGTACGGCGAACATCTCGGAGTGGCTCTAGAACAAGTTCAGGCCATGCAGCTTCGATAGTCCTCTTGTTATGGGGCAGGTGTGCCCGCCGGCGCCAACCCTGTTATGCTTATTTCACTGAGCCTGTCATCCGAGCGCAACAGATTGCTTGGTGCACGCGTCATCAAGCAAAAACACACCTGCGCGCTCTCGCCGAAACCGCCGCTTCCGGCATCTAAGGCCTACGCGAATTCCGCCGGGGCTCTGCCCCACGTACAAAGCTTGGGAGAAAATACCTTCTATGAAAGCAAAGCTAACCACGAAAATAACGCTGAAGAAGCTAGGCTGGTGTGCCGCAGTGCTCGGGCTCGCGCTCGCCACCGTCGTTTTGCCGGCGAGATTGGGTGCTCAAGATCAGGACGATCCGCCCGCTCGCGTCGCCCGGCTCGGCTACCTGCAAGGCTCGGTCTCATTCCTGCCCGCCGGCGAAACCGAGTGGGTGGGCGCCGTTCCCAACCGCCCCATAACGACCGGCGACCAATTGTGGACCGATCAGGATTCGCGCGCCGAAGTGCAACTGGGATCGGCGGCGGTCCGGCTTGGACCCAACGCTGGCTTCTCCTTCCTGAACCTAGACGATGACACAATCCAGATCCAGCTTACTTCTGGGATGATCAACATTTCAGTGCGCCGGCTTCATGACAATGATGTCTTCGAGGTCGATACGCCGAACCAGGCGTTTACGGTTTTCCAGCCCGGCCGCTATCGCGTAGCGGTGGACGCGGACGGCAACACCACGGTGATCAGCGTGCGCGTGGGCGAAGGTCAGGCCACGGGTGGCGGCGCAAGCTACGATTTGCGCGCCGGCCAGCGAGCCACACTCAGCGGAACGGACCAGCTTTACGCGGATGTCGAGCCGATCCCGGAGTTCGATGCATTCGACACCTGGACCGAGGATCGCGATCACCGTTACGATTTTTCGCGTTCCGCGCAGTATCTGTCGCGCGACGTAGTCGGCTACGACGATCTCGATGACCACGGCGACTGGCGCGACGATGGAGAATACGGGCACGTCTGGTTTCCCCAGGTTGCCGTAGGTTGGGCGCCTTATCACGAAGGCCATTGGGACTGGATCTCTCCCTGGGGATGGACCTGGGTGGATGACTCTCCGTGGGGCTACGCGCCTTTCCACTACGGACGCTGGGTGAGCGTTGGCGGACATTGGGGTTGGGTCGCAGGTCCGGTGACAGTGCAGCCGGTGTATGCGCCGGCGCTCGTTGTGTTTATTGGCGGAGGGCCGGGAGGCTTCGGCGGGAATGTGGGATGGTTTGCGCTTGGTCCGCGGGAAGTTTATGTGCCGTCGTATCACGTGAGTGAGGCATATGTGACGCGGGTCAACGTGAGCAGCACGACGGTGAACGTCACGCAGGTGACCACCATCTATCGCACGACCATCGTCAACAACAGCACGAACATCACGAACGTCACGTATGCAAACCGGAACGTGCAGGGCGCGGTGATGGTGGTTCCCCAACACGCATTTGTGAGCGCGCAACCGGTGGCGAAAGTGGCGGTTGCTGTAAGCCCCCAGCAGATCGCGTCTGCGCCGGTGAGCGGCCGCGTGGCCGTGGCTCCAACGCGTGAAAGCGTCTTGGGTGCAAAGGCTGCGACCGCAGGACACGTGGCCGCGCCTCCGGCGGCGGTAGCGCAGCGGCAGGTTGTGGCAAAGAAAACGCCCCCGCCTCCGCCGGTGCCTTTTGCGAAACAGCAGCAGGCTTTGGCGGCGCATCCGGGACAGCCCTTGGCGAGAAGTGAAGTGCAGACGCTGCGTCCAGCTGCGGCGGCGCGGCCGATGGTGAAAGTTGCGCCTCCGGCGAAACCGGCGACGCCGACTACGGGACATCCGGCGAACCAGCCAGCTGCGGTGCGACCCGCTCAGCCTGCCGTGCCGGCGAGTCAACCGGCGAATCGTCCGGCTCAGCCCGCCGCGAATGAGCGGCCTGCAACTCCCGCTCAGCCAAGTCGCCCGGCAGCACAACCAGCGCCGAGTCGTGCGGAGCCAGCCCGGCCTGCTCCAGCGCCAGCGAAACCGGAGCCGAGCCGACCTGCACCCAAACCTGCTGAGCCGCCGGCGCGCACCGAGCGTCCACCTGCGGCGCAGCCAAATCGGCCGGAACCTGCGCGGCCCGAAGCCGCTCATCCCGAGCCGAAGCCCGCGCCGCGTCCGGCAACGCCTCCGCCAGCCGCGCGCCCGCCGGAGCGCACACCTCCTCCTCCGGCTGCGAAACCGGCGCCTCCTCCAAAGAAGGCACCGCCAGCGAAGGCGCCTCCGGAGAAAAAGGAAGAGAAGAAACCTCCGGGTTTATGAGGCCGTCAAAGTTTGATGGGATGGTTTGAGCACCCTGAATTTTCTCAGGGTGCTTTTTTCTGGAGAAAGTTCCGCACACCAGCTCACTGCAGCGTGTGGCTTGACGGGCCGGAAGATGGCGCGCCGCTGATGTTGTAGCGTTTTAGTTTGCGGTAGAGAGTGGCGCGGCTTATCCCTAACATGCGCCCGGCCAGGGCTTTATCGCCTTTGACTTGTTCGAAGACGCGCTGAATGGTGGCGCGTTCGATGTCTTCGAGATCGGTGGTAGAGAGCGGCGCTGCGCCTGCGGTGTTCGACGGAATTCATTCCGGCTGCGGCCGCCAGATCAGAGACCAACTCTGGGGCGGAGTCTGTGGCTGATCGGAGTGCGGGCGTGCTCATCGCGGCGACGGTCGGAGGCAAATCCCCGAGGTCGATCAGGTTTCCATTGCCCAAGGCTACGGCGCGCTCCACGCAGTTTTCCAGCTCGCGCACATTGCCGGGCCAGTCGTAGCTCATCAGGGCTTTCATGGCTGCGTTCGAGACCCGCAGGTCTCCACCGGGAGCGTAGCGTTCACAAAACCAGCTCACCAGCATGGGGATATCGCTGCGGCGCTCGCGCAGCGCCGGAACGTGCACCGTAACCACGTTGAGTCGAAAATAAAGATCTTTGCGGAAGGTTCCAGTTTTGTAGGCGGCTTCAAGATCGCGATTGGTGGCAGCGATGATGCGCACGTCCACTTTGACGCGCTGGTTGCTGCCGACTGGACGCACTTCTTTTTCTTGCAGAACGCGCAGCAGCTTGGCCTGCAACTCCAGCGGCAGTTCGCCGATTTCATCGAGGAAAACCGAACCGGTGTCAGCCGCTTGAAAGAGTCCTTGCTTGGATTTCAGAGCGCCAGTGAAAGCTCCTTTTTCGTAGCCGAAGAGTTCGCTCTCGATCAGCGTTGGCACGAGCGAACCGCAATCGACCGCCACGAACGGACGGTTGGCGAAGGCCCCGCGGAAGTGAATGGCGCGGGCGATGAGTTCTTTGCCGGTGCCGCTTTCGCCCGAGATTAACACGGCGGTGCGTGTGTCCTTGAGGCGCGAGGCCATGCGCAATACTTCTTGAATCTTGGCCGAGGAACCGACGATGCCGTGCACCGCGGTTTCGGAATCCATGCGCTGGCGCAGGAATTCGTTCTCCTCGACCAGACGGACTTTTTCCGCCATGCGGCGCAAGAACAGGCGCAGCTCTTCCAGAGGCGAAAAAGGCTTGGTGATGTAGTCGTAAGCGCCCAACTTCATGGCTTGCACTGCGGTTTCGATCGAGCCGTGTCCGGTCATCAGCGCTACCTCGGTGCGGGGCAGAAGTTTTTTCGCTCGCTCCAGAAATTCGAGGCCAGACATGTGCGGCATGACCATGTCGCTGAGGATCATGTGCACCGGCTGCTCTTCCAGCAGTGTCAGGGCGGATTCACCACCATCGGCTTCCAGGCAGATGAAGCCTAACGCTTCACCCACCGTAATGCAGAGCTTGCGGATGCTCTGCTCGTCGTCGACGATCAAGAGACGGACGCGAAGGTCTTCCCTGTTGCCAATCGGCTTGTTCAAGTCGGCGCTCACCGGGCTTTCCCCATAGTTTTTTCTACCGCGGAGATGAGGTCTTGCACGCGGAACGGCTTCTCCAGATAAAGCGCTCCGATCTTGCGCAGGGTGCTGACTGTTTCTTCGTTGGCGTAGTCCCCGGTAATGATGACGACTTTGTTTTCGAGATCAGGGCGATGGGCGGAAATCCAGGTGTGCACCTGGGCGCCGTCGACGCCGCCAGGCGTGCGCATATCGGAGACGACGCCGAGGAACTGGCCTTTTTCGAGCAGGCGCAGGGCTTCGGCGCCGCTCTCGACGCAAACGACTTCGTAGCCGTTGCGCTCGAGCGTGGCGCTGACCAGTGCCATGATGGAAGGCTCGTCTTCGATGAGCAAAACGGGGTGGAGGGCTCTTTGAATAGCAGGGGTTGTCATTTTTGTATCACTCCTGCGGCCACACCGAACGAAGCAGTGTGGGGCGCTGCGGGAAAGCGGACGATGAAGGTGGCTCCCTCGCCATCCGTGTTGTTGTGGCAGAGAATCTCGCCTCCGTGCTCCTTCACGATGCCGTAGCAGATGCTCAGGCCGAGGCCGGTTCCCTTGCCAACCTCTTTCGTGGTGAAGAAGGGATCGAAAATACGGTCGGGATGCGAAATGCCGTAGCCGTTGTCGCGGAAGGAGACTTCGACGCTGTCGCCGGCCTTGGTGGTCATGATCTCGATGCGGGCGGGGCGGCCGACTTCGTGTACGGCATCGTAAGCATTGTTCAAGATGTTGAGAAAAACCTGTTGCAGTTGGTGGGCGTCGCCGATGACGTCGGGCAGTCCTTCGTCGAGGTGCTCGATGACTTCGACGCCATGACTGTTGAAATCGTAAGAGCGCAACTGAATGGTGCGGCGCAGGATCAGGTTGAGCTGCACGGCGTTGCGCTGCGGCGGCATCTGGCGGGCAAAGCTGAGCAGGTTCTGCACGATCTGCTTGGTTCGCTGCGCTTCCAGCAGGATTACTCGCAGATCTTTGCGAGCGGACTCTGGAAGCTCGGGATTGTCCATCAGCAGGTCGGCAAAGCCGAGAATCGCCGTCAAGGGATTGTTTACTTCGTGAGCAACGCCGGAAACGAGTTGTCCGACCGCGGCCATCTTCTCGGCGTGAACCAGTTTGTCGCGCAGTTCGGCGGAGTCAGTAATGTCGGTCATTACTACGACGATACTGTTGATGTTGCCCTGCTCGTCGCGCATGGGGCTCAGGTTGACGGAGAACTGGCCGGCATTGCCGTTGCCGCGCATGATCTGCAGTTCGAGATTGTCGACTTGTCCGCCGCGCATGGTGGCCTGAAGCGCATCGGCAAGAGGGCGAACATAGCCGGGAGCAGCCAGTTCCAGCACAGGACGGCCCAGGAGTTCGCGTTGCTCGAAGCCGGCTTCGAACCAGCGGCGGTTGGCATAACTGACCAAACCAGCGGTATCAGCAACCAGGATGAAGCTCTGGGTGTTGCTGAGAATCTTGCCGGAGAAGTCGCGCTCGCGGTGCAGTTCCGATTGATAAGTGTGCAGGCCGGTGACGTCGAGCATCAGGCCGCGAATTTGCAACAGGCGGCCGAGATTGTCGTACATGCCGAAAGCGTTGATGAGCACGTAGATCGGAGAGCCGTTCTTGCGGCGCAGCGTGGCCTCAAAGTTGCGCATGTGGCCATCTTTTTCCATTGCCTGGGCGTGGCGGTCACGCTCCTCGGGAGAGAAATAGATCGCGGTGGGAATATCGACTTGAAGAAGTTCTTCGCGGCTGGAATAACCAAGCATCGCCACCAGTGCGTCGTTTACTTCGACGAAGCGGCCTTCAGGCGTACTGAAGAACAGTCCTTCCTGAATGTTGTCGAACAATTCGCGATAGCGGCGCTCGGCCTCGCGGCGGTCGGTAATGTCCTTGAGCACGTGGATGGTCTGCAGGCTTTGGCTTTCGCCGGAAGCGCCATGCACGCGCGAGGTCGAAACCAGATAGGTGCGGTCAAGGGCGGGATGAACGAATTCGTCGCTGTCCTCGCCCAGGGCGCGGCAAAAAGGGCAGGAATAGAGCGCGGATTCGCTGGTCAAGGCGAGGAGGGCGCGCATGTTGACGCCGATCAGATCGCCGGGGGGAACTCCGATCATGGCGGCCAGCGATCGGTTCACGCGCAGAACTTTGTCGTGCTCATCGTGGACCACGATGAAGTCGGTGATGGCGTCAAAGATTTCCAGCCAGTGGCGGTTCGATCGTTCGATGCGAGTGAACAGGCGCGCATTTTCCAGAGCCATTGCGGCATGCCCGGCAATGGCCTCGAGCAGGTCGCGGTCTTCGGGGGTGAGAGGACGAGTGCGTCCCGAGAGACAAAGAAGACCGGCGAGGCTTCCGTTGGGAGCGGGAAGTCGAACCACTGCCAAGTCGTTCCAAGCCAGGCTCGTGGCCAGGTCAGAGCCCAGAAGTTCGCCAGCAGAGCCGGAGATGATCGATTCCTTGCGCTTCGCAGCCAACTCGGAAAGGGCCTGGGTGAATCGTTGCTGCAGCGCGTGATCTTCGTGGGCCGCTGTCGCAGGATGCAGCGCAACGGTCTGGAATCGTCCATCCTGAAACACAGCGACGGCGCCTGCCGTGGCTCCGGCAAACGCGATGGCGCGCTCCAGAAACTTGCCGGCGAAGTCGGGCAGGCGCAGTACGCCATCAATTTCGCGTGCCAGTTGCGTAAGGGCCTCGGAGCGCTTGCGATGCCGTTCCGACTGGTGCAGGTTGTGGGTGAGTTCAAGGACCACTGAAACTTGGGCCGCGAGGGCGCGAGCGCGACGGATGTCCTGCTGCGAAATTCCGGTGTTGTCGAGACGATCGAGCACGCCGAACATGCCCAGCACTTTTCCGTCGGCGCCCAGCAGGGGGACTGCCAGCAACTGCTTAGCCTGGTATTGCGTCAGAGCCTTAAGATTCGCGCCGGGGAGTTGCGTCAGATCGTCAGACCAGAAAACTTCTTTTTCTCGCAGGGCGCGGGTGGCGATGCCCTCCGGAAAAGGGGTATCGGCGCTGCGGGCTTCGCCGTGAGTGACGGCGCAGCGAACCCGGAACTGACCTTCTTCCTGCAACGCGATGAAGCAGCGGCCGTAGCCGAGAAAATCGGCGGCACGCACCACGAAAGCCTGCAGAAAATGTTCGAGGTCTCCGCTCGAACTGAGTTCGGAAGAGATCTCAAGCAACTGGTGCAGTTCGTGGGCCTGGCCTTGCGCGGTGGCGCACAGTTCTGCGTGAGCCACGGCGACCGCCCCGAAGCCGGCGATGGCCGAGACCAGAGATTTTTCTTCTGCGGTAAAAGGTTCATCGAGGCGCGGATAGACAAGGATTGCACCCTGGGTGCGGGCGGTTCGGAAGGGAGCGGCGATCAGAATTCCCGGCGAAACCAGGCTGCCGATCGAGTGCAACTCGCCGCCGATGGAGATGGTGATGGCCTCCCCGGCCGAAACCGCATGTTGTGCCAGATCGGCGGCGAAGCGAATCGTCTGTCGGTCGTGCCCAGCCCGAAAAGAAGTAGCCAGTTGCGGAGTTTCGGCGGCGACGGCCCGCAGTTCGAAGGGTCCTTCGCGGCGTAGAAGTACTGAAACCAGGCGTGTACCCAGTAGCACGCGGAGACGATCCGCCAGTGCCTCGATGACGGCAGATACATCTGGAGTTCCGTGCAGCGCGTTAGCGACCTCGGCGAGAATTTCGGTGCGGCGATGCTCTTCGCGCGAGGCTTCGCCGAGCCGGGTTGCCTCCAGCAAGCTGCCGAGCTGTCCAGCCAGGATGGTAGCCTTGGCCGCCAGATCCTCATTAAAGAATCCCTCCTCGGAGTCATGCGTAAACGTCACCGCGCCGATGACTTCATCGAAGACCAACAGGGGAGCGACCATGAGCGAGCGAGCCTCAAACTGGCGCAGGGCTGGGATGGTCTGGCTCAATTGCACCTGATTCACGACGATCGTACGGCGCATCCGCACCGCCTCGGCGGTGTTGGCGCTGTCCTGGAATTGCAGCCGGACACCGATGAAACGCTCGGCCAGTTTGCCGTCGGCTTGTTCTCCAACGAGTTCATCGCCGCCATAGCGCCGCCAGAAATACACCCCGCTGGCTTGGAAGAACTCGCGGGTCGCCTGACAAAAGAACTGGATCAACGATGCGGTACCGGCGCGTTGGCCTGCTTTGGCGGCGATCCGCAGCAGAAGTTTCTGAAAGGCCTCGTCGGAATTGGGCAAGGCGCGGCCTTCCGGCAACGGCGTCGAATTGACTCCGGCCATTCTCAGAGCATCACCAGTTTCCGGCAAGCGCTTTCACGATTCTCACAAGTGATTGAATCTAATGGAAAACTATCCCGCCATCTCAATTTGAGTCAAGGGAAATGGGGAGCAGGTGCCTTAGATGTCAAATCCCGAGAAAAAATGGGACGAGCCATCTCAGTATGAGAAGTGAGAGGGTCGAACCCGGCGATGAGACGCAGTTAATCCCGAAACGGGGTTCGCGCGAAGCTGTCACGGCTCCATTAAGTCTTTGTTTTTCAATTATATCTATACGGTTACCTTGGTTTTTCCTAAAGCTCGGTCTTGGCCCCGGCGTTGCTCCAATGGCATCACGAGGCCCATTGCCAAGGAGGAACTGTGTCTTTACGGAGGACCGGAAAGCTGCTGGCTGTAATGGCAATAGCAGCTGGGGCTTTAGGGGCGGGACTTCAAGCACAGGATACGCAAGATGAAATCACCCGCCGAGTGAAGAGCAAAGTGCAGGCGGTGTATCCCGAACTGGCACGGAAGATGAACCTGACGGGCACAGTGAAAGTGGCGGTTGTGGTCGCGCCGAACGGCACGGTGAAAGAGGCGAAGGTAGTGGGCGGGCATCCGGTGCTGGCCAATGCCGCGCTGGAGGCGGTGAGGAAGTGGCGCTTTGAGACCGCGGCAGGGGAAAGCTCGGGCATTGTGGATTTCAAGTTTGAACCTCATCAATAGGGCAAGCGGCAAACGAGGCGGCCGGGAGGAAACGGCATGACGATTGGCAAGAAGCTGTACAAGAATTTCGGAATCATCCTCAGCATGGCGGTGGTCCTGTTCATCGTCAACCTGGTGGCGGTGCAAAGAGAGCACGCCGCCAAGGATGCGGCCAGAGCCTCGCTCGAGTTGGCCGACGCCACCAATCAGGTGCGCTTCCAGATGATGCAGGACCGCCTCTACCTGAGCAACTATCTGCTGAGCGGCGACACGCGCGAAGTCGAAATGATGAACGATGGCCTGCGCACGCTCCACGAGAAGCTGCAAATCGGCAAGTCGCTCTCCAACTCCGAGCAGGAAAAAACGGCGCTCGACAAAGTCGGGCAACTGGAACAAGCCTGGGGCAAAGAATTCGCACAGCCGCTGATCGACAAGCGCAAGGATGTAGATTCAGGCAACGCGACTGTTGCCGAGCTGCAGATTTATTACCTTCAGAAAGACGCTTCCTCCTGGGTAAAGAATTCTACGGACGCCCTCGATGTAGCCGATGGCGAAAACCGCAAGCTGGTGGAAGCGCGCCGCCGGTCGGATGCGGCCGCGAGTGCGATCACCGTCATCTTCTCCATAGTGAGCACCCTGGTGGCGTTAATTGTGGGCATCTGGGTCGCCATCACCACCGCCAAGTCGATCACGGAACCGCTCACCAAACTGATGCAGGTCTCACGCCAGATCGGCGATACCGGCGATCTCGATCACAGCATCGATGTGAAGCGCACCGATGAAATTGGAGAACTGGCCCGCAGCTTCTCCAAGATGGTCACTTATCTCAAAGAGATGGCCTCAGTCTCCGAGTCGATTGCGGGTGGAGACCTTACCGTGCAGGTCAAGCCCCGCTCTCCGCAGGATACGTTGGGCAACGCCTTCGCCAAGATGGTGGAAGGCCTGGGCCGGCTGGTGCGCAGCGTGCGCGACGCTTCGTCGCAAGTCGCGAGCGCCAGCGGGCAGGTGGCGAACGCCTCCGACGATTCGGCCAAAGTCGGGTTGCAGGCCTCCTCGGCCATCGACGAAGTCACCAGCACCATGCACGAAATGAGCGTGAACGTGCAGAACATGGTGAAGAGCACGCAGGTTCAGGCTTCCAGCGTGAGCGAAACTTCAGCCTCCATCGACCAGATGGTCGCTTCCATCCAGCGCGTGGCCGACACGGCCAAGGTCCTGCTGGATATTTCCAACCGCTCGCGCGAAGAAGTGCACAGCGGCATCACCACCATGGAGAAGGCCACAGACGGCCTGAACCGCATCAACGCAACCATCACTTCCTCGGGAGAAATCATTGGAGCGCTGGGCCAGCGCGCCGATGATATCGGCAAGATCATCGAAGTCATCGACGATCTGGCGGAACAAACCAACCTGCTGGCGCTGAACGCGGCCATCGAAGCCGCGCGAGCCGGCGAGCACGGCCTCGGCTTTGCCGTGGTGGCCGATGAAGTCCGCAAGTTGGCTGAGAAGTCGGCGCAATCAACCAAAGAGATTTCGGAGCTGATCCAGAGCATTCAGAAGGAAGCGCGCAAGGCCGTCGAAAACATGGATCGCTCCACCGGCATCGTGAACGAAGGTCTGGATCTGGGGGGCGAACTGAACGGGGCGCTGCGCAAGATTTCGAACGTGGTCACCGAAGTCTACAAGTTCGCCCAGGAAATCGGCGCGGCCACGAACGAACAGTCGCACGGCTCATCGCAAATCGCGCGCGCCACCACGCGGCTGAACGAAATCACCCACGAAATCAACTCGGCGGTGGAAGAACAAGCTTCGGGGGCACACGCCGTGGTGAAAGCCATGGAACGGATGCGCGAACTGGTGCAGCAGTCAACCTCCGGCTCAACCGAGTTGGCGGCGTCGGCCGAGCAGATGTCGAAGATGTCGCGGGGCCTGCTCGAATTCATGGACCGCTTCACGCTGGATGAAGCCACGCGGCAGGCAACTGAAGAGAAAGCGCGGCGCGCGGCTGCGGCAAGATAGTACCGAGTACCGAGTACCGAGTGAAGCCGCTTTTACTCGGGACTCGGGACTCGTAGCTAACTATGAACCGTGAACTCCATATCGTGGGCTTTCAGGTAGGGCGCGAGACTTATGGTGTGCCCATCACTTCCCTGCACGAAATTGTGCGCGTGCCCGAGATCACCGTCGTCCCCGACGCGCCCGATTATCTGGAGGGCGTGATCAACCTGCGCGGCAAGATCGTTTCGGTCATGGATTTGCGCAAGCGCTTCGGCGACAAGCAGGCCACGCTGAAAAAGCAGAACCGGATTTTGGTGGTGGAGCACTCCGGCAAGCTGGCGGGATTGATCGTGGACTCGGCGACCGAAGTTTTGAAAATTGCCGGAGAAGACGTTGTGGCGCCGCCTGCCGTCTTTCAGGAAGGCGGGCTGAACTGCGTAACAGGCTTGGGCAAGGTTCGGGGCCGCTTGATCGTACTGCTCGACATGACCAAGCTGCTGGCTCCGGCCAGCCTGCTACAGGCCAACGGAAGCGCGGAAAGCAAGACCGGCAAGCCGGAAGCGCGGGGAGTTGCGGCGCGTTAAGGGCAATGTTTCAAGGTTTCAAAAGTTGCAAGGCGCAGATTTTCAAAAGGAAGCATGAAGTTGGGGCGCTGCGGCGAAATCCGAGGTCAATGGAATCTTTCGGTCTTTGAAACTTTGAAACCCTGAAAGTTTGAAACCTTTGATTCGAGAACGAGAGAAGGCATGAGCACACTTGGAGCGGCACCAGCTCCTATCTTGACGGATGCAGAACTGCGGCTGTTGCAGACTCTGGTGTATCAGGAGTGCGGCATGCACTTCGACGAGCGCCGCACGCACTTTCTGCAAGACCGCCTGCTGCGGCGGCTGCGGGAATGCCGGGTCAACTCCTTCTACGCCTATTACCGGCTGCTGATCAGCCAGGAAGGCAAGGCGGAACTGGCGAAGCTGGTGGAGAACCTGACCGTCAACGAAACCAGTTTTTTTCGTCACAAAGCCCAGTTGGATTTGTTCCAAAAACATGTGCTGGAGGAGTTGCTGAAACGCAAGCAGGCGCATCGCGAATATTCGGTGCGGGTGTGGAGCGCGGGCTGCTCCACCGGGCAGGAGGCTTACACGCTGGGCATGATGGCCGCAGACACACTGGCCTACTACTACCTGCGCAATCCGCTGCCGGTGGAGATTGCGCTGCCCAAACCGCTGATTCCTCCGCCGTGGCGCGTGGAAATCTTGGCCAGCGACATTAGTTATTCGGTTTTGCGCATCGGGCAGGAAGGTTTTTACAACGAGCATCAGATGTCCACCGTCGATTACAGCTTCCGCCTGCGTTACTTCGACAAGGCCGGCGACCGCTATGCGGTCAAGAAAGCGCTGAAGGAAATGGTTCACTTCGATTTTCACAATCTTAAGACCGAATATCTGCCGCAGCGCAATGATGTGATCTTCTGCCGGAACGTGATGATGTACTTCGACCAGGCGGAGCAGAAACGGCTGGTCGAAAAGTTTTACCGCTGCCTGAACCCCGGCGGCTACCTGTTTGTGGGCCACGCAGAGAGCCTGCTGGGCCTGACCGAGAAGTTCCATATGGTGCACAAAGACAGCGGCACGGCTTACCAGCGGATTGAGGTGCGCGAGTGACCAATCCTCCCGATGAGCGCGGAGCGGAACTGCGGGAACTCTTTTTTGAGACCTCGCAGGAACTGCTGCAGGCGCTGAACGAAGAGTCTCTGAAGCTGGAGAAGCATCCCGGCGACGAAGAGATTGTGCGTTCGATCCGGCGGACCGTCCACACACTCAAAGGCGACTCGGCGGCTTGCGGGCTGCGCGAGTTGAGCGAACTGGCGCACCAGTTCGAGGATGCGCTCTCACTTGAGAGCGCTGCTGTCCACGCGGCGCTGGCGGAAATCGCACTGGCCGCGGCAGACGTCTTCGCCGAGATGCTCGCGGCCTATCACTGCGGCGGCGCTCTTCCCGCCACGGAAAGCCTGCGGCAAAAAATCAACGAACTCACCGCGGCTCCGGCGGCCAGGAAGGCGCGCAAGAAAAAATCCGCAGCGCCCGCTCCACGATCGGACAAAGACTGGACGGGTGCCGAGAGGCAGGCGCTCGCCCAGGCGCAAGCTGCCGGCTTGGGGCTGTGGGAGATCGTGGTGAAAATCGATCCCCTCTGCACCATGCCGATCGCCGCGCGGCAATTGATTCAGAATTCGATCAAACAGATCGGCCAGGTGCTGGTGGTACGCCCCGATGCGAAATCGGCAGCTGCCTCCAAACAAGTAGAGTTCATCTTTGCCAGCCTGCAAACCAAAGAACAGATCGTGGCCAAGTGCCACATTCCGACGATTGCGGGCGACATCAGCGTGACTCTGATCCAGGCCGCATCGCCGGACAAGGCCTCCACAACAGCTGCCGAGCTGACCTCGGAGCCGGCGGTCACAGCTCCGGCTGCGTCGACTGCCGCATCCCCTACTCAATCGGCAATTCCAGCATCGGCAACTCCGGCTCAGCCGCCTTCGGTCGAGGCGCAAGTTCCTGGGGCCGAGCCGAGCCCGCAAACTTTGACGGAAAACATTCTGCGCGTCGAAGCTGGCCGCATCGACAACGTGCTCAACCTGGTGGGCGAACTCATCATTGGCAAGTCCATGCTGCTGCAGGCGCTCAACGAGCTTGGCCAGCGCTATCCCAAGGAGCCGTTGCGCGGCAAGTTTTCCGATGCCATGGCCTTTCAGGCGCGGGTGCTGAACGATCTGCAACGCTCGGTGATGAAGATTCGCATGGTGCCAGTAGACCAGCTTTTTCGCCGCTTTCCGCGCATCGTGCGCGATGTAGCGCGGCAGTGCGGCCGCGAAGTGGATCTGGAACTGAGCGGGCAGGAGACCGACCTCGATAAAGGAATCCTCGACGCGATCGCCGAACCACTTACGCATCTGGTGCGCAACGCGGTCAGCCACGGCATTGAACCGGCTGAGCAGCGCCAGAGCCAGGGCAAGCCCCCGCGCGGAAAGATCCGGTTGAATGCCTATCACCAGGGCAATCAGGTGGTGGTCGAGATCAGTGACGATGGGCGCGGCATCGATGCGCAAAAGATTCGCAACAAAGCGATCGAACTGGGAATGCTCAAAGCGGAAGAAGCGCCGCGTTTGAGCGAGGCCGAAACCCTGGATTACATTTTCCGTCCAGGATTCAGCACCGCCGAACACGTCACCGAGGTTTCTGGACGCGGAGTCGGCATGGACGTGGTGCAGAGCGTGCTCCAGCGGCTGAAGGCCACGATTCACGTGGAAACTCGCGTGGGTCAGGGCACGACATTCCGCCTGAAGCTGCCGCTTACGCTGGCCATCATCAAGGCCCTGATGTTCTGGGTTGAGCAACACCTGTATGCGATCCCGCTGAACGCGGTGAGCCAGATTGCCCGGACGTTCGAATCCGAAGTCCATCAGGTCAACAACTACGAAGTGCTGCAGTTGCGCAATCAGGTGTTGCCGCTGTTGCGTCTCGGGCGTCCGCCCGAGGCCGACGCCGACCGGAATTCGAGCAAGCTTTTCATCCTGGTCATTACCGTCGGAGAAAAGAGATACGGCCTTGCCGTCGACGCTTTGGAAGGCGAAGAAGAGTTGGTCATCAAGGCTTTGGATGATCAGACTTTCTCCACCGATCTGGTGAACGGCGCTTCGATTCTTGGCGATGGGAAAGTTGTGCTGATCCTGAACCTGCTCGCGGTGGTGGAACATGCCGCGCAGACGCGACCCGATGCGGCTGGCCTGGCCAGTTGCGGACTCTTGCTCAACCAGGCCGATCGCGCCCGAATGGCCATGGGCGCTCCGGGAGGCCACGCATGATTCCGGCCGTGAACATGCAGAAGGTACGCGTCCTCGTGGTGGATGATTCTGCCCTGATGCGTAAGCTCATCCCGCAGATTCTGGAGGCCGACCCCTCGATCGAAGTAGTGGGCACGGCGATGGACGGAAATTTTTGCCTGAAGAAGATCGAAGAGTTGCGGCCCCACGTGGTCACGCTCGATCTCGAAATGCCGGGCATGAATGGCATCGACACTTTGAAAGAGATCATGCGGACGCACCCAGTGCCGGTCATCCTGGTAAGCTCCCACAGCACAGAAGGAGCTTCCATCACCTTGAAAGCGTTGGCGCTGGGAGCTTTCGACTTCGTCACCAAGCCGCAGGATGTCTCGGCGCATATGTCAGAAACGGCGACCGAGTTGATTGCAAAAATTCACGCCGCAGCCGTTTGCAGAGTTGTTCGTCCCGGCACCTTGCAGCGATCGCCGGCGCACGAAAAAGTTTCCCTGGGGAAGACTGCGCCTGCGCCAACAAAACTGGTGGCGATTGGAATTTCCACCGGAGGCCCGCAAGCGCTCGAGTATCTGTTGGCCCAACTGCCTGCGGACTTTCCGGGAGCGATCGTGGTGGTGCAACACATGCCCGAGGGCTTCACCGACATGTTCGCGCGCCGTCTCGACGAGCTATGTTCGCTGCGCGTCAAAGAAGCTCAGTCGGGTGACGTCTTGCAGGCGGGCCGTGTGCTCATCTGCCCCGGAAGCCGGCACATGAAAGTGAAGCGGTTGGCCATGGGCGACCTGGTCGTGCTGAATGACGACGAACGGGTGAATGGCCACAGACCGAGCGTTGACGTTTTGTTCCGTAGCGTAGCTGAAGAGTTTGGCTCGCTCGCAGTTGCTGTGCTGATGACTGGGATGGGCGACGACGGCGCGCAAGGTTTGGGCGCAGTCAAGCAAGCCAGCGGAATGACTATCGCGCAGAGCGAAGAGTCTTGTGTGGTTTTTGGTATGCCAAAGGCTGCCATCGAGCGCGGCTATGCAACGCGGGTGGTGAGTTTGGATACGCTCTCCGCCACGTTGCAGGCTCTTTGTGGCCGCGGGGAAAATGGCAGCGCGGGCAAGGCGCTTCGCGCCGGACGTTAAAACAGTTTGCAGAATTTTGTTGGAGGAGGAAGTTATGGAGCAGTTCGTAGCAGTGAAACGCAGCAAGGACGGCCAGCCGATCCGCTACTTGATCGTGGACGATTCCGTGTTCGCGCGCAAGAATCTGGCCCGCATGATCGAAAGCTTTGGCGGACAGGTTGCGGCCGAGGCTGGTGACGGGTTGACCGCCATCAGCGAGTACGACCGCACGAATCCTGACATCGTGCTCATGGATATCACCATGCCGCAGATGGAGGGCATCGAAGCCGCGGAGAAGATCGTGCAGGCGCATCCTGAGGCTCGTGTCGTCATGGTGTCTTCCGTTGGCTATCAGGAAAACATTGTGGCCGCATTGCAGCGCGGGGCGCGGCATTTCGTGCAGAAGCCGGTGAAGCCGGAAGTGCTGTACGAAGTCATCAAGTACGTTCTCGGAGAAGACGGCGCCGTGGCGAGTGGGGCCGGCGCGGGAGCCTAATCGCATGAAGATGGAGCTGATTCAGCCTTTCATCAATGCGGCGGACGCCGTGTTGTCGCAGGGCCTGCAAAGCTCGACCAAAGTGGACAGCCTCGCGATGGAGGAGGTCGCTTACCGCCGGAAAGGTGTGGCCGGAATGGTCGCGCTTACGGGCGACATCGAGGGCCGCATTGTCCTCGACCTCGAGCCGCAGACCGCCGTGCGCGTGGCCAGCCACTACGCGGGCGCGGAGCTGCCTGAATCCGATGGTCTGATCAAAGAGACCATCTTCGAGCTGGCGAACCAGGTCGTTGGCAATGCCGTTTCCGCGCTGAACGATCAGGGCTTCCATTTCCGCGTGCATCCTCCGGTGCTGCTTACTGCCGAGGAAGGCGACAAGACCAGCGAAGATGTCGAAGCGCTGATGATCTCGTTTGAAACTTCTATGGGTAATGTGTTTATGAACGTCGCGCTGCGGTATAACACGCGGCGAATGGCGGATCACGCGGCTGCTCGATAACTTCTAGCTGCGAGCTGCGAGCTTTGAGCTCCGAGCATTCGTCTTCGGCCTTCCTGATCGCTAATTACCTTCTTTAACTCTTGGGCGCGATGTTCGCTCTTCGTATCCTGGAACCTCTGGGCCCTGTTGCTGAACCGACCGCTCCTTTCGCAGAGCAACAGCCGTCGCAGGTGCATGCTTCCGACAACTTTCTTGCTTCGCTCCATTCATATCGCTCATCATATCGAGGGCAATGAAGAGTGATCCTCGTGGCGGAGGTTTCCATGGCCGTCGAAAAGCAGACCGTCGAAACACGGATCATCAAAACACCGATCATCGAAATGAAGATCATCGAAATGCGCACTTACAAACTTAAGCCGGGCAAGCGCTCGGAGTTTCTCGAGATATTCTTCTCGAAGTCGATTCCGGCGCATGCGGAAATCGGGATGAAGATCTTGGGTCCGTTTCTTTCCATCGAAGATCCTGACACCTTCTTCTTTATGCGCGGCTTCCCTGACCTGGCCTCGCGCGAGCCGATGAAGGCCAAGTTCTACGAGGGAGAACTGTGGAAGCGCGAACTGGAAAACCTCCTGATGCCCATGATCGAAAAATATGACATCGTACTGGTGGAGGACCCTGAGGGCCTGGTTCGCTGGTAAAGCCCGCTGGTCGATAAATCGTCGTTGGTCGTTCGTCCCTTCGCTCAGCTCAGGGCAGGCTAAGAACGGTCGTTGGCCTCTTCGTCGCCGGTTACAACCTTTCACGGACATCCTTCTACTCAACTCATCCACTCACCGCTGATAAAGCCTGCTCACTTTGCCCGAAAATAAAGTTTGGGGCTCCACTATGTGACATCTAACCTTTGTCCACAGCCCATAACTTGCGCAATCATGGCCAACATTCTTCGCGCGAAAACAATCTTCGGATTTTTGCGCTACAGGTCGTGAGTGGATTGTCCTTTGGACAATCCCACTTCGCCCAGCAGGAGAGGGAAATCACGCCTGAGGTTGGGATCGGACTATTTTCCGAGAACCTCAGGATGGGACAACCAGCTAGTGTTTGGCAATATCAACCCACCAGTGAGCTGTGGGACCTTGGTGCGGGTCGTTATGGTATCTTCCTTCCCACCGAAACTTCGCTTGATATATCTTGCCGGCGTTGACGTGGATGTCCTTGGTGATAGGCGTTCCAGAGGCGTCCCCCGCTGTCCAACTGGGAAAGAAACTTGGACGGAATACGATGGTGTGGTCACCGGGAAGCAGCTCTATTGGGTTAAAGTCGGTTCTAGGACGACAATGCTTTGGGTTGCCTTTTGTGTGAAACAGATCCTTATTACAGTGGGTGTCCACTGCCGCTTTGCCATCCATAGAGGTCACCACTAGCCCTTTCATTTTGAGGATAGCGATCTCCTGTCGAGGACGGGCAGGACCATCATAGGCACGATAGGTTGCACCCATTGCCGCCACGGTGAGACCTATCGCGATTGCCAGACATAGGCGCTCCGTTTCGTGGTTTGAAGAATCTTCCGCGAGGGGACGTGCCCTAATTGTTTTGGCCAGCCTTGGTGATGAATGTCCATACCGGACAACTTTCTTTCGCCCCTCGCGGGGCTGGTTCTATTACCATCCTGATCACCCACGACTTGCGCCGTGGGCTGCATTCTTTCGCCGCTTCGACGGCTGAATAGGCCTATGGCGTCCGCACGTAGCCGTGAAAAACATAGGCGCTATCGACGTAGGGTCCGGTAATGGTTCCCGCGGTGTTGATGGCGTAGCCTGCGGTTCCCTGGCCGGCCAGCGTACCTGCGCCCGGGGCTTCGAAGTTGGTTATTGTTCCGGCGGAAGATCGCGAGAAACCGTGGCCTATGCCGCTGCCGTCGGCGTAGTAGCCTGTGATGGTCCCCGCCGTGTTGATGCCGGTGGCGAAGGTTCCCTGACCCGCGCCGGTGCCTGCGCCCGACGCGCTGAATTCGGTCAGCGTACCGCCGGAGGTGCGCTCGAAGCCGTGATACACATTGCTGGAGTCAACGTAGTATCCCGCGATGGTTCCCGCGGTGTTGACGCCGATGAAGAAATCGAGGGAGTTGGGGAAGTTGCCGCCGGTTCCCTGGCCTGAGCCGGTGCCCGCTCCGGTGGCGTTGAAGGTGGTGATCGTACCGGTGGAGGACCGGTTGTAGCCGTGGCCGACGTTTTTGGAGTCGACGTAATAGCCGGCGATTTCACCGCCCGTATTGATGCACATGGCGCCAGTTCCCTGCAATGTGCCCTTGCCCGCGCCCGACACGTTGAATTCGGTGATGGTGCCGTTGGCAGCGCGCTTGAAGCCGTGAACCACCCAGTTCTTGTCAAGGTATAACCCCGCGATGACTCCGGCCGTATTGATAGCGAAGGCGTATGTGCCCTGGCCGGCTGTGGTGCCTGCGCCGGAGGCGCTGAATTCGGTTATGGTGCCGGCGGCGGTGCGCACGAAGCCGTGCCATATACCGCTGGAGTCGTGGTAGGCCCCGCAGATCGTTCCCGCGGTATTAATGCAGTAGGCCCTGGTCCCCTGCTTTGAACCCGTGCCTGCCCCGGCAGCTTCGAAGCCGGTTATCGTGCCGGTGGTGGAGCGCACGAAGCCGTGATAGACGTCGCTGCTGTCAATGTAGTAGCCGGCGATGGTTCCGGCGGTATTGATGGCGGAAGCCACCGTTCCCTGATTCATTCCCGTGCCTGCGCCCGGGGCACTAAAGGTCGTAAACGTCTGGCCTTGTGCCGGTGTGGTCGCGAGGACTACCAGTAAAAGCGGCAGCGCCGCGAAACCTGCCGCTCGTCCGAGAATTCCACAGGTCTGGCTATGAGGCTGCGTTCTGCTATTCATTCGGATTCTCCATTCTGGTGCAAGAAAAAACGGCAGCCATCATAGCACCTATCGGCCAGTTTACCGACACGCGGGACGCGAGTTTCATATTGATTTCATATGTATTCTGGGGCGTTCCGTTGCGCTCCGCGGGCGAAACCCCTACCCTCCAGCATCGACGCTGGCAGGGCATCGACTGCGCCCCCCTTCGGTCAGCGCGACAACTTTTGTTCATGACACACTAGCGGAGCATAATCGTGGCGGGAATCCCTTGCTGGGCCGTTGGTCGTGCTTCCAGACAAGGGGTCCTTCGACTCCGCGAGCCATCGGCTTCGCCGACGGCTCGCTCCGCTCAGGATGACAGGTTAAATGATGACAGGCTGGTTGAGTCTTCGTCCGGCTCCGCGATGTTTCTTAGTTCGGGATACTTTTGGATCAGCGTGGGCGGGGCTTGCACTCTTTTTCCGGTGATCATGGCTTTCAGCTCCAGCGCGTTCACTCCGGCTTTGCTTTCGAAGTGGTTGTTGGTGATCACGTAGGTGGTGTGGGCGCGCTCGGCTACGCTTTCGATTCTTTCTTTCCATCCCGCCAGTTCGCGGTGGTTGTAGAGATAGTTGTAGCGGTCGTTGCGGCGGTCGGAGTCGGAGGCTTGATTGTACGAGCCTTGACCGGCAGACCCCTGATCGGCAGAAGCTTGATCGGCAAACCAGTGCTCATAGTTGCGTCCGTGCAGGCGGACGTAGCCGATGGCGGAGGTTACGTGTTCGGTGGGGGCGAGCGAGCGGCCGAGCAGCGGCTGGTCGATGTTGCAGAAGCCTACGTCTTTTTGCGCGAAGGCGGCTAGCGTGGCGGCGTCGTTCCAACTGGAGTGGCGCACCTCGACCACGCGCGGATATTCGATGAACTGGCGCAGCAGGCGCTCTAGATAATCGCGGTTGAGAGACGTGTTTTTGAAACTCACGGGGAACTGGATTAGCAGCGCGCCGAGGCGGCCTTCGGTGGCAATGGCGTCTAGGCCTTCGCGGGTGCGGGCTTCGTCTTCGTCGGTGGGGCGGATGGTCGCGGCCGAGGTGGGCTCCATTACCGCGATGGGCGAGTGCGTGAAGGCGCGGTAGAGTTTCGCGGTGAAGAGGAAGTTCTTGTTCACCGTGGCCACTTTGCGGCACCAGAGCTTGGCCCACTCGGGCTTTAGAGGTCCGTAGAAACTGGTGTTGATTTCGGTGGTGTCGAAGAAACGGGCTAGGTACTCGAGCGGATGCTGCTTGCGGTGGGACATGCCCGGGGGATAGAAGATGCCGTCCCAGTCTTTGTAAGACCAGCCGGCGGTGCCGATGCGGATTTCGTTGCTGTGCGTTTGGGGTAAGCGGGCTGGGGCTGAGGATTCCATGGGCGGAACCGCAGACGGAGGGTTGGGGCAAGGTTAGCACAGTGGAGTACGCATTCGCGGCAGTGCGTCCTTTGGTGTGTCGTGCGTCCTTTCGTGTGTCGGACCACCACTGATGCGCCATTCCATCTGCCCAATGCACTGCCTAGACTGAAACTACCCTGAACGCTCGCGATCGTTGCCGGGCAACCCAGGAATGAGGTCCCAAATGCAAACGAAATTGTTGCTGGCTTTGCTGCTTCTGCCGGTCTCTTTGCCGGTGCTGGCGGGAGCCCAAACTTACAGGGAATCTACCTTGGTTAGCTTTCCCTCGATTACAAATGGGCCGGTGCTGCCGACCGGCGGTTTGATCATTGACGCGGCCGGCCATCTTTACGGGTCGGCGCAGGGCGGCGTTAACAATCTCGGGGCGATCTTCGAGGTAACGCCGCAGGGCGTGGTCAGCGTGCTGCATAGTTTTAACGGGACTGATGGTTCTTATCCGAACGTCAATCCCATTCGCGACGGGGCGGGCAATCTTTATGGCACTACGAGCCAGGGCGGAGCCAGCGCTGATTGTTCTTGCGGAACCGTGTTTAAGCTCGCGCCTGACGGCCAGTTGACGGTACTGCACAGCTTTACCGGAGGATATGCCTATCCCAGCGCTTTAACGCTGGATGCGGCGGGGAATCTATATGGGTTCGAGTATGCGACGAATGCGAATGGAAGTGTTTTCAAAGTTGCGCCAGATGGAACTTTTTCTTTGATCTACACCTTTTGCTCGCTCAGTAACTGCGCGGATGGCTCGGCGCCGGTGGGCCGATTGATCATAAGCAAAGCAGGAAATTTCTACGGGGCGACGAATCGCGGCGGGCAGTTCAATCAGGGCACGGTGTTCGAGTTGACGCCGGAGTATGCCGAGAGCGTGCTCTACAGTTTTACCGGAGGCAGCGACGGCGGCAACCCGGTGGGTAAGTTGACGCAGGATGTCGAGGGAAATATGTATGGGGTTACTTATGCGGGAGGGTCGACGCCATCGAGCGCTTATGGAACTGTATTCAGAGTCACGCCAACGGGAGTGGAGTCGGTGTTGTACGGCTTTTGCCGGTTGACCAACTGTATGGATGGGGCTCGTCCTGCTGGGGCGCTCGTGCTGGATACGTTTGGCAACCTGTATGGCACGACGATAGTTGGCGGCATGCACGACGCGGGTGTTGTGTTCAAGGTGGCGCCCTCGGGCGTGGAGAGCGTTTTGGAGGACCTTACGATCGAAGCGGACGGCGGGAATGGAGCGGTGGTTGACAAGGCTGGGAATGTTTATGTGGAGATATATTCGGGGGGAAAGAGTGGGCAAGGGTCGGTGGTTAAATTAACTAAGAATGATTCGGTTCGCCGGTTCGTGCTCGCTTCAACTCCGTGATTCTCGAACGCACCTCTTCCGGTTCCAGCAGTTTCCCGCATTGCGCAGCGGCGTAGCCCGCGTTGATTTTCGACTCGATCTCTGGGCGGTGCTCAACCAGCCATACCTCAAGTTCGGGTCGAAGTCGAATCTCCATGCCAGTATTCTACGCGCTCAGTCCAGCGACAGCACCACCCAGTACACGCCCGTGGGATATGTCTGAGTGCGGGCATAGCATGTACCTACTGAAAAACTCTGCAGGTTATGGCTGGCGAGCGCGTGGCCGGCGGTTGCGGGCAACGTTTCAGGGTGCAGGCTGGTGTAGGTCAGCACCGTATAGCGCTGGGCTAGTTGATGAATGGGGGAGGTGCCGAGCTTGTCGGCTTGCGCCATGGAGCAGGCGGCGGCGTCCGCAGTGGGCACATCGCTGCGGGCGAGGGCAGGCTGGTTGGCCTGCTGCCGCGCTTGCGCTACCGTCGCTGCAATGCGGTCTTTCACTTCTGCGATGGAATAGTTGGGGAGGGCGTGGCCGAAATCCTGCACGATGTAGAGGCGGTCTCCGCTGCGGACCACGCCCAACCCGACCACGTTGTACGCCGGGTTGAGCAGGTTGGCGCGATGCGGAGGGGACAGCATGAGATGTTGTTCGGCCTGGACGGCGTCGGAATCGAGCGCGATGTTCTCGCCTTCCTGATCGAGCTGCGCATGAGTCGCAGCCCCCAGCCGCTGGGGCAGGGAGGGCTCGCCTTCAAACTGATGCGAAAGTTGCCGCGCTGCAAACATCGCTTGGGCGTGGGCGCGGGCGGCATGACTGATCCCGGCATCGAGCGACAAACGCGGCGCGCCGGCTTGAGTTCTGGCCTGATTCGCCAAATCTAAGAGCTGTTGTTCGGCCTCGCTGTCGTAATCGTTGAAAGGAATATCGGGAGAGCTTGCCGCGGCTGGCTTTAGAGTGGCGCCCTGCGCGGATTGTCCGACGGCGCCATCGTTCTCGTGGGAGGAAGCCAGCAATCGAGTCGCCGGCCGGACCGAGTCGGCGCCCATCATCAGCGCGACCACGATCACGAATCTAAGAGCTCTTGGCATCAGCTTGTGCCTACTCAACATGACCCTGGGGGGATCTTTTTCCGATTTGAATCGGCTGCGATTCAAATCTGCTCAGGCTCAAACTTGCCGCTGGTGCTACGCTAGAAGCTGGAAACCAGCCGGAGAAGTTACTTTCGCTATGGAACCTGGCATCATCGGGGTCATTGGCCTATTGTTTGGCAGTCTGCTTGCATGGCTCGTGCTGCGCTCGCGCACGGCTACGCTCACGGCGCGTTTGTCTTTGATGGAAAAGGAATTAGCAGCCGGAAAGGCCGATCTGGCGCGGCTTCAGCAGGCTCACACCGAACTGGTGGCGGGCAAGGCAAGGCTGGAATCGGCGCTGGAAGCGGAACGGAAGACCAACGACGAAAAGATCGCTTTAGTGACCCGCGCCAGCGAAGATTTGCGCAATGCTTTCAAAGCCATGGCTTCGGAGGCATTGAAGAGCAATAACTCGTCGTTTTTGGTAATTGCTGAGGAAACTCTGAAGCGATTTCAAAGCCAGGCGAAGGGCGATCTCGAGGCCCGGCAGAAAGCCGTGGCCGAGATGGTCGCCCCGGTGCGCGATTCGCTGAATAAAGTGGATGCGCAGATTCAGCAGATGGAAGTGGCACGGGGCGACGCTTATGGCGAACTGCGCGCGCAGGTGCAATCGCTGATCACCACGCAGAAGGAACTTCAATCGGAGACCGGCAATCTGGTGCGGGCACTGCGCACTCCGAATGTGCGCGGGCGCTGGGGAGAGATTCAGTTGCGGCGGGTGGTTGAGATTGCCGGCATGCTCTCCTATTGCGACTTCGCCGAGCAGGAGTCGGTGACCACGGAAACGGGAAGGCTTCGTCCTGATCTGGTGGTGAAGTTACCCGGCGGGAAAAGGATTGTTGTGGATGCGAAGACGCCGCTGCAAGCCTTTCTCGAGGCCTTCGAAACCAGCGACGAGGAAGCACGGCGTGCGTGCCTGGCCAATCATGCGCGGCAAGTTCGCGATCACATGAATACGCTGAGTGGCAAAAAATATTGGGAGCAATTCGAATCCACGCCTGAGTTTGTGGTGATGTTTCTTCCCGGCGAGACATTTTTCAGCGCCGCTTTGGAGCAAGACTCCAGCCTGATCGAGCATGGAGTTTTGAACCGCGTGATTCCGGCGTCGCCCACCACGCTGATTGCATTGTTGAAAGCTGTTAACTATGGATGGAATCAGGAAAAGCTGGCGCGCAACGCGCAACGGATCAGTGAACTCGGCAAGGAACTGCACGACCGGCTGCGGCTTCTCGCGGATCACATCACGGCCGTTGGAACGGGACTCGACCGCGCCGTCGAGGCTTACAACAAGGCCGTGGGATCGCTGGAGAGCCGAGTACTGGTTTCGGCGCGCAAGTTTGCCGAGTTGGGTGCATCCGTGGCCGATGACATTCCGGAACTTGAGCCGATCGAAACCACTACACGGACGCTCTCATTTGACTGGGATGAAGACGGCGCATCCGAAGCTGCGGAGGATGAGCGGAAAGCGGGTTGAGCCGCCGACTTCCGCAGACTCGCGCAAAACCCTTCGGAAACACTAATCTCAAGAAACTCTTATCCTGCCGAGCAGTTCCCTGCCCGTCGCGGTGAAAGCTGCGCTGTGGCCGCGACCGAAGGGGCATGGTCAGGCATACACTTCCGGTCTTTCGGGATGTGCTGCGTGATCAACTCAGCCTAAAGATAGCCCGGTCTCCGCCGATAGCCTAATGGATGAGGCTGCGCCGCTGCGCGAGTGCAGACTCTCGTTCATCCCCTTCTTTCAGGAAAGCAATGTCAAGAGTCACTGGGCCGGTGAAGCGCGCTATGGTATCTCGCGGCAAGGCAGCGATCGCCATTCCACCGTCGGCCTCGGCCGCGTTCGAGCACACGGAGCATCTGGACCTCGAGGCAGGAGTTGCGGGACCAGAAATACGCACTCGACCAGCACGCGATCGTCGCCACCACCGACGTGCATGGAACCATCACTTACGCGAACGACAAATTCTGCGCTATCAGCAAGTACACGCGCGACGAGCTGCTGGGTCAGAACCATCGCATCTTGAATTCTGGCTACCACTCCAGGGAGTTTTTCCAGCAGATGTATGGCACCATCGCGAATGGCAAAGTGTGGCATGGCGAGATTCGCAACCGCGCCAAGGATGGTTCCATCTACTGGGTCGCGGCCACGATCGTCCCTTTTCTCGACGCCGCGGGCAAGCCGCGGCAGTACATGGCAATCCGCACCGATATCACGGAGAACAAGCGAGCCGACGAAGTGCGCGGACTGCTGGCAGCGGTGGTGAATTCCTCCGATGACGCCATCATCAGCAAGACTCTGAACGGAACGATCACCGCCTGGAATTCCGCCGCCGAGAAGTTATTCAGCTACACGGCAGCGGAGGCCGTAGGCAAGCCGATGCGGATGCTCATCCCTCAGGATCGCGTGGACGAGGAGTCTGACATTCTGGCGCGAATTGGGCGCGGAGAGCGCGTTGAACATTTCGAAACGGTCCGGGTCCGTAAGGACGGCAGCAAGATTGATATCTCTGCGACGATTTCGCCGATCAAGGACAGCAGCGGCACAATTGTTGGCGCCTCAAAGATCGCGCGCGACATCACCGCCAGGAAGCAGGCCGATGAGCGGCTGGCCGATCAGGCGGAGGAACTCTCCCGGCAAGCCGACGAATTGCTGCGCTCGCGGGAGGCATTGGAAGACCAGGCCCGAATGCTCAAACTGGTCCTCGACAGCATGGGCGAGGGATTGGTAGCCGCCGACCTGGAAGGCCGCTTTCTCATCTGGAACGATTCCGCCACCAAGCTGATCGGCCGTGGCCCAGCCGGCTTGCCTACCGATCAGTGGACCCCTTATTACGGTTGCTATCTGCCCGACGGGGTGACGCCTTGCCCGACGGATCGTCTTCCGCTGATACAGGCCCTGCGCGGGGAATCGTTGCAAATGGAGTTGATGATTCAGACTCCGGGAACCGAAAGCAAGGCGCTTCTCGAATACACGGGGCGGCCCATGAGGGACAATCAGGGCAAGCTGTGCGGCGGCGTCGTGGCTTTCCGCGACATCACTCAAAGGCGAGCGGACGAGCAGAAAATTCACAAGCTCAACGAGGAACTCGAAGAGAGGGTGGCGCGGCGTACCGCGCAACTGGAGGCCGCCAACCAGGAATTGGAGGCTTTTACCTATTCCGTGTCCCATGATCTGCGGGCGCCGCTGCGGCACATTGGCGGTTTTTCCAGAATCTTGATCGAAGATTTTGCCGCCTCCATGGAGCCGGAAGCGCGGCAACATCTGCAGCGCATCGAAGACGGAGTTCACCGCATGGGGATGCTGGTCGATGAACTGCTGAATCTGGCGCGGGTGGGCCGCCACGCTCTCAACCTCCAGGCCAACCGGCTGAATTCGATCATCGACGAGGTCATCTCCGTGCTGCAGCCTGAGATCAACGGCAGGGCCGTCAGTTGGACGATTGCCGACCTGCCGCCGGCGCAGTTCGATCCCATCCTGATCAAGCAGGTTTTTCAAAACCTGGTGGCCAATGCCCTCAAGTTCACGCGTCCCCTCGAGCGTGCAGTCATTGAGGTCGGTTACCAGAACGACCACGGACAGACCGTCTTCTTCGTTCGCGACAATGGGGTCGGCTTCAACATGAAGTATCAAGACAAACTGTTCGGCGTCTTCCAGCGTCTGCACCGGGCCGAAGATTTCGAAGGCACGGGAGTTGGCCTGGCCACGGTGCAACGCATCATTCACAAGCACGGAGGCCGGGTGTGGGCGGAAGCAGAACTCGATAAAGGCGCGACATTCTATTTCACTCTCAAAGCCGCTGAATCAAACGGAGCTAAGCCGGATGGGGTCAAGCCCTTCGAAAATTGCGCACAGCACAGGGGCAGGAGCTGAAGTATGAACTCAACTGAAGTCGATATTCTTTTGGTCAACGATAGTGCCGAGGACGTGGACCTTACCCTCCATGCTTTGCACGCAGAGAATCTGGCCAACGGCATCTTCGTGGCCCGCGATGGGGAAGAAGCGTTGGATTTCTTATTCTGCTCCGGACCCCATGCCGGACGGTCTTTTGATCGTCCCCCGAAGCTAGTTCTGCTGGATCTGAAGCTTCCGAAGGTAGATGGGATGCAAGTGCTCAAGCAGATCAAAAGCGATGCGCGCACCAAAGTCATACCCGTCGTCCTCATGACTTCTTCGAAGGAAGAAAAGGATTTGGTTGTCGGCTACAACCTGGGCGCCAACAGTTATATCCAGAAGCCGGTGGACTTCGACGCGTTCCGGAAAGTGGTGAAGTTGCTGGGATTGTACTGGCTGGTCGTGAATCAGCCTCCCATAACCGATGGCAAGCTCCACGCCGTGGGGCAGGCGAAATGAGCAGTGCCGGAACCCAACTCGGGAAGCAGGACTCCGCAGGGCCTGAGGTGAAGTTGCACGCCTTGCTGGTAGAAGACAACGCCCTTGACGCCGCGCTGGTGGTGCGGGCGCTCTGCAAAGACGGTTTTGATGTCACGGCCGATGTCGTGCAAGACGAAGCTGCCTTTACCCGGGCTGTGCGCACGCGTCCGCCAGAGGTGGTGCTGGCCGATTACAACCTGCCCAGTTGGAAAGGGATGGAAACGCTGAGGGTGCTGCACAGCGAAAGTCTGGACGTCCCGATGATTCTGGTCTCGGGCGCGCTGGGCGACGTGACCGCCGTCGAATGCATCCGGCAGGGGGCCACGGATTACGTCCTCAAAGATGGGTTGGCGCGCTTGCCGCAAGTCATTCGCCGCGCTCTGCGCGAAAAACGCGAGCGCACTTTGCGCCATCAGGTGGAAGAAGACTTGGCCCGGAAAGCGGACGAACTGGCGCGCTCCAATGCCGACCTGGAGCAGTTCGCCTATGTGGCTTCGCATGATCTGCAGGAACCATTGCGCATGGTGACGGCCTACACGCAGCTTCTGGCCGAACGCTATCGCGGCAAGCTTGACGAGAATGCCGACAAGTTTATCGGCTACGCCAGCGAAGGGGCGCAGCGCATGCAGGTGCTCATTCAGGATCTGCTGGCATTTTCGCGAGTTGGCCGAAGCGGGACCATCAGCGCGAGCGTCGATTGCAATGCCGTGATGAAAGACGTGCTGCAAACTCTGGCGCCGGCCATTCAGGAAAGCGGAGCCGGCATCACCCATGATGACCTTCCGGTCGTGTGGGCGGATCGCACGCAGGTGGCGCAGATTTTCCAGAACCTGATCGGCAACGCCATCAAGTTTCGCGGGACAGAGCCGCCGCAGGTTTTGGTGCAGGCCGAAAAGGACGGCGAGCGCTGGCGGTTCAGAATCGCGGACAACGGGATCGGAATTGCACCTGAGTACGCGGAAACGATCTTTGTCGCCTTCCAACGCCTGCACGCGCGCAATGAATACGCGGGCAACGGCATCGGCCTGGCCATCTGCAAGAAGATCGTCGAGCGCAACGGCGGCAAAATCTGGGTGGAGTCGCAGGCCGGGTACGGATCCACCTTCATGTTTACCCTGCCCTGCCCTGGTCCCGATGGAAAGCCTGACCGGAAGGAAGAGGCGCGGGGATGAAGCCGGCGCCCGATGTCCTAGTCGTGGATGACAATCCCGCCGATGTGGCCCTGGTTTGCGAGGCACTGGCGGGAAGCAAGCATCGCAGCAAGATCAACAGCGTTGGCGACGGCGTGGAGGCGATGGCCTTTTTGAATCGCAGGGACAAGTACGTGAACGCGATCCAGCCGGATCTGGTGATCCTCGATCTGAATCTGCCGAAAAAAGATGGGCTGGCGGTGTTGGCCGCGATGAAGGCAGGCCCGGACCTGCGGCGGATTCCGGTCGTCATCTTCAGCACTTCCTTGTTGCGCAAGGATATTGTACGCAGCTACGAAATGGGAGCGAATTGCTACGTCGCCAAGCCGGGAAATCTGAATGACTTTTTTTCCGCCATCCAGTCGATTGAAGAATTCTGGTTCGGGTTTGTAAACCTGCCGCCACGAGGAGAATGATGGATTCCAAAACCACGCAAGTATTGCTTATCGAAGACAACCCCGGCGACGCCGACCTGGTGCGCCTGCGGCTGGTGGAAGGCGCCTCTCCGGTCAGCGTGAACTGCGTCAACCGGCTGGCCGACGGGCTTGCCTCCCTTACGGTCGAAACTCCATCGGTAGTGTTGCTGGATCTGAACCTGCCCGACAGCCGCGGCGCGGAAACCTTTCGCCGGGTCATAGACCACGCGCCCCATGTGCCGGTGGTCGTGCTTTCCGGCCAGGATGATGAGGCGCTGGCGATGAAGGCCGTACATCAGGGAGTACAGGACTATCTGGTCAAAGGCGATTTATCGAGCAAGCATCTGGAGCGCGCCATCCGTTATGCCGTGGAACGCCAAGCCCTTCTGCGCTCCCTCGAAATCACTCAAAAGCAGCAACTGGAGTTCAAGAACCAGTTCCTGTCGCACGTCTCGCATGAATTGCGAACACCGCTGACCTGCATTCATCAGTACGTGACTCTGCTTCTGGACGGGCTGGCGGGCGCCATGACTCCGGAACAAAATGACCATCTCAAGACCGTCTTGAAGAGCGTCAATCAGTTGCACGCCATGCTTCGCGACCTGCTCGAAGCCACCCGAGCCGAGGGCGGCAAGATGAGGGTCGAGCCACGCTGCATCGCACTGAATGAGCTGATTCAGCAGACCACTGCAATGATGCGCCCGATGGCCGACGAAAAAAAGATCGGGCTGGAAATTGGATTGGACCAACGGCTGCCGCTGGTACACGCCGACCCCGACCGCGTGCTCGAGGTGCTCATCAACCTGGTGGACAATGCCATCAAGTTCACGCCCGCCGAAGGCTCGGTGATGGTCCAGGCCAGCATGGTGGATGCTGACCCGGGCTATGCCTACATCTCGGTCAGCGACAGCGGGCGCGGCATTGGTCCGGAGGCCAAAGCGCTGATCTTTGAACGCCTCTATCAGGATCCCGATTCGGTCGACAACAACCGCTCTGGATTGGGGCTGGGACTATTTATCTGCCGGGAAATCATCCGGCTGCATGGGGGACGCATCTGGGTTTCGAGCGAACCCGGCCAGGGCAGTACATTCACCTTCACTCTGCCGAATTACTCGCTGGCCGAACTGCTGGCTCCGGTCATCACGTATCAAGGTCGTCTGCGGCCGTCTTTTGTGCTGGTGCGGGTCGAACTCACGCCGCGTTCCAATCTTCCGCGGGGCAATTGGAAGGAAACCTGGATGCAATGTCTGGACATTCTGCGGCGCTGCGTCTACCTCGACAAAGACCTGGTTCTGCCGCCGATGGGAACGGCGGGAACTACCGAGACGTTCTTTGTCGTGGCTTCGACAGACTTGGAACGTTCCGCGATCATGACCACACGCATCCGCGAGCAACTGGAGCGGCTGGGCGACCTCAAAACCAAATGTAGGGTGACCATCACCACTCTCCCAGTGGAACTTCCGGCCGAAAACCTTGGCGGAACGCTGCCGGGGCAGAGTTTGGAGCAGCAGGTTCACGGCGTGGCGAACTGCGTGACGCAGATGATTTTATCGAGCAGAGAAAGAAGACAGGTGAGCGCTGCCAAGAGCGCCCAAGTCTGAAACTCGTGAGCTCACAAATAAAAAATACAAGGAGAATTTCAAATGCCAAGACCAAAGATTCTGGTAGTCGACGACGATCCCGACCTGGTGCGAGCCCTGAGGCTGCGCTTGCGGGCCAACAACTATGATGTCGCCACCGCTTCCGATGGCTACACCGCCATTGCCTCAGCCCAGAAGGAGCGCCCTGCCTTGATCATTCTCGATCTCGGCCTGCCTGTCGGCGATGGCTTTGTGGTTCTCGACCGGCTGCAGAACAGCGACAGCCTGTCGGGAGTTCCTGTGATCGTGCTGAGCGCACGTGATCCGCAGATGAACGAAGAACGCGCCCTGAAGGCAGGGGCGGCAGCATTCTTTCAGAAGCCTGCTGACAACGACGAACTGCTGAACGTGATTCGGGTGAGCCTGGGACCGGGGACTGCGCAGCAGGCGCCCTGGCCGTCGTAAGGGCGCCGCACATTTATCCTTTTCCCGGCTCCTTCGAAGGGCGCACCGATGGCCTATCGCAGGGCATTGAGTCCGTCGCTTGCCTTCTTGAAGCTCGGATCGATGTCGAGCGCCCTTTGAAAAGATGCCCGTGCGTTGGCCGTGTCGCCGGCGGCTTTGTAGGCACGTCCGAGTCCGTACTGCGCGGTGGCGGATTTCGGGTAGTCAACGGCATTCGCCTTCAACAGTTCGATTGCGCCGGGAAAGTCACTCATCTTCACCATCTGATAGCCGATGAACTCCACTCCATCACGTGTGTCTGTTCCCGGGTTGGCCGTGCGAAATGTCCGATAGGTCCACACTACGGAAACCACATCGCTGCGCTCGTAGTAAAGCTGTTCCAGCATCTGTTGCAATGGTGTGCGCTCGAATTGCGGTGGACTGAAATAGCCAACATCGAAGTTCTCATTTGGCGTGATGGATTGCAGCGTCACTGAGTTCAGCTCTTTCCCGGTAGCGATCTCCACCTCCCGCACAGTGAAGGGGAACAGTACGCCGTTCACGGGGCGGTAGTCCCCGAACCGGTTCTCGGATTGCACTGCCGCTCCGAAGGCATGCACAGGGGCGACGCGGCGTTCGCCCAGAATGAGAAATGATTGGCGATCCAAAAACAGGTCCTTCTCGAAACCATCCGCGAGAGTCACATGTAACTTGTAAACCGGTTTGCCGGCGAAGAGTTCCTCTCCCGCAAGTTCTATGCGCGCGCCTAGCATCGCGGCATCGGCCAAAGAGTCGATCAATTCCGTGCCATGCCGGGTGGCGGCGGCCGCGGCTCCCACCGTCCGCAGAACAACACCCGGCTCCGAATAGTACTCCCACGCGCTCCCATCAAAGCCTTCGTTCACATCCACCTTCAGGTTTTTAGGATCGCCGAGGGTTCTGTAGTAGGGCCGCATCTTGGCCATATAGCCGTTGGGCATGACGAAATCGCCCTCGCGATAGGTGAGGCGAAAAACGATGGAGCGGATGGCGTCGATCTTCTGTTGCCCGCCGAGCGCCTCGATATGCCGGGCCACGATCCCTTCAACCGTTAAGGGCTGTTGACCGTTTCCTGGGATCGGCAAAGCAAACGCTAATGTTACGAGAAAGGGAAGGATACGCTTGATCATACGGGAGCTCGGAAACAAGCCCGGGGTGTTTGGACGTCTGCAACTCGAATTTGTCATCGGAGAAGCTTCTCGTCCCGTCCCACGGTAACCTGTTCCCTCCCAGTTAGATACAAGATTCCACACACGCCTCCACAAAATCGTACATAGTTTACGGGAAGCCATCTATAATCTTGGAAGTTGCTTTGGATAAGGCACTTAGCAGCCCCAATATGGGAAACAACATGGCAGCGAAGTTGCTCACCTACCGTGAGGCGAACCCTGAACTGCCGGACGGGGCTCTGAGGCTCGCCAACCAGTCCGCTGGGGTGACCCTGAAACCCATGAACCGGGAAAGCCAAGTTCGCTCGGTTGCGGTGCTGCTGTTTGTTCTGACCGTGGCAGCGGTGGTCTTTGCTGGGTTCAATTTCAACGCCGAGTGGAAGTTCCTGGTTCCGGACGACGGCGTCTGGTGGGTGGAAAACGGCGGACGCTTGATGGCTGACCGGGTTGACCCGGCCGGGCCGGGCGCCAAGGGAGGCATCAAGCCCGGCGACCAACTGGTTTCCATCAACGGCCAGGACGTCCAGAACATGTCTGGGCTGGAGCGCCAGCTCTATCGCAACGGCGTCTGGTCGAAGGCCTCGTATTCTCTGCTCCGGCAGGCGGTTCCTCTCGATTCCAGCGTCATCCTGGTCCCGGCCGAGCGTTCGCTCTATAACTGGCTGCGGCTGATTGCCCTCATCTACCTGAGCATCGGCCTCTACGTTCTGCTGCGCCGATGGACGGCTCCCGGGTCGATGCACTTCTACATTTTTTGTCTGGTCTCGTTCATTGCATATTCGTTCAAATACACCGGCAAGCTGAACGATTTCGACTGGACGATCTACTGGGGCAACATCGCCGCCGGGGTATTACAGCCGGCGCTTTTTCTCCACTTCGTTCTTGTTTTCCCCGAAAAGCGTGAGTTTGTACGCAAACATCGGTGGCTACTGGCGCTGATCTACGCCCCGGCGGCGCTGCTGCTGGCGGCGCACGTCGCCGCCGTGCAGTGGCTGCAGGCCACCGAGCGGCTGCGCTGGAACCTCGACCGGATGGAAATGTCGTACAGCGCGCTGTTCTTCCTGTCTGCCGCCGGCTTGCTGTGGTACAGCTACAGGCACGCCAGCACTACGATTCTGCGGCAGCAGTTGAAGTGGGTCACCCGCGGCACGATTCTGGCCATCGTTCCTTACACCATCTTCTACGTCATTCCGTACCTGATGGGTTCGCTGCCCGGCGCGGCCATGAAGGTGTCGGCGCTGTCGCTGGCGCTGCTGCCGCTCACTTTCGGCTATGCCATCTTCCGCTACCGCCTGATGGATGTGGACCTGATCTTCAAGCGCGGTGTCGTCTACACACTCGCGGCGGCGATCGTCGTGGGATTGTACTTTGCGCTGGTGGCAGGCGTGGCTTTGCTGGTGCACAATTGGCAGCCCAGGTCCGGTTCCATGGGCCTGGTGCTGGCGGTGGTGGTCACGGCGCTGTTGTTCGATCCCGTCCGCAAGTGGATTCAGGACCGCATCGATCATTTCTTCTACCGCACCAGCTATGACTATCGGCGCACTCTGCTCGAGTTCGGCCGCGAATTGGGTTCCGAGACCAACCTGAATACGCTGCTGGCTTCGCTGATCGACCGCTTGTCCCGTACGCTCGCAGTCGATCGCATGGCGATTTTTTTAGCAGGCGACGCAGCGGGGCAATTTGTCCCTGCCAAGTCCTTCGGGCTGACCGTGCCTGGCAACATCGACCTCTCATTCCTCAGCGTGGCCCGGCCGGAGCCGGCGGGGCATCTTTTCTTTGAGAACACGCACCAGGTGCCGCGCGAGACGCCCGAGGCACAGCAGGCGATCGCAACGCTGGATTTGAATTACTACATTCCCTGCCAGGCGCAGCAGAAGACGATTGCTGTGCTCGGGCTGGGCAAGACGACGCAGGGCGACTTCCTCTCCAGCGAAGACATGGAATTGCTGGAAACTCTGGGCGGCTATCTGGGCATCGCGATTCAGAATTCGCAGCTCTATGCCTCGTTGCAGCAGAAGGCGGCGGAGTATGAGCGCCTGAAGGACTTCAACGAGAACATCGTGGAATCGATCAACGTGGGCGTGATGGCGCTCGACATGGAAGACCGCATCGAGAGCTGGAACGCGCAGATGGAAGTGATGTACGCAGTGCCGCGCTGGCAGACCCTGACCCAGCCGCTGAAAGCCATTTTCCCGGCGGAGTTTGTCGAAGAATTCAATCGCATGCGGCAGAACGCGGGCATTCGCAACCTCTACAAATTCCGCTTGAAGACTCCGGCGGGTGAAGTGCGCACGGTGAATGTGGCCATCGCGCCTTTGGTGACGCGCAAGTTCCAGGTTATCGGACGGCTCATTATTATGGACGACATCACCGAGCGCGTCGATCTAGAAATCCAGCTTTCGCAGGCCGACAAGCTTTCCTCCATCGGCTTGCTGGCGGCGGGCGTGGCCCACGAGGTCAATACGCCGCTGGCCGTGATCTCCTCTTACACCCAGATGCTCAGCAAACAACTGCAGGGCGATCCGCAGAAGTCGAGCTTGCTGGAGAAGATTACGCGGCAAACTTTTCGCGCGTCGGAGATCGTGAACAATCTGCTCAATTTCTCGCGCACCAGCGGCAGCGAGATCGGCGACGTGGATGTGAACAAAGTAATTGGCGATACGCTGGCGCTGCTCGAACATCAGTTCAAGGTCGCCAAAGTGCAAGTACAGAACGCACTTGAACCCAAGTTGCCCGCCATTCAGGGGAATGCGGGAAGATTGCAGCAAGTGTTCTTGAATCTGTTTCTGAACGCCAAAGATGCCATGCCCGGCGGCGGCACGCTGCGGGTTGCTACGCTGAACGGCGAGAGCGTCAGCGTCTGCGTGTCCGACACTGGAACGGGCATCGCGCCCGAACACATTCAGCGCATTTACGATCCGTTCTTCACGACCAAAACCGCACCGCGCGAAGGCCAGGCGCGCGGCACCGGTCTCGGCCTTTCCGTGACCTACGGCATTATTCAGGAACATGCGGGCAAGATTCGCGTGGAGAGCAATCCCGGTTCAGGCACGACGTTTATTCTCGATTTCCCACTGAGCAAGAAGGCTGTGCCTTCTAAGGCAGAATATGTCTGACACCGCCGTCATCCCGCGTACTTCGATGAACGGAACGCCGGGATTGGCGGGCGCGGTGCTCATCATTGACGATGAGGCCGGGATTCGCGAATCTTTGCAGACTCTGCTTGAGATGGAAGGCTTCGCCGTTGAAACCGCGTCCACCGGCGAAGCAGGCTTGCAGCGCATCGGCGAACATCCTTTCGACCTGATCCTGCTCGATCTCGCGCTGCCCGGCCGCGATGGCATGGAGATTCTGGCTGAAATACGAGCCCACGAAACCCGCCTGCCGGTCATCATGATCACCGCCTACGGCACGGTGGAGAACGCGGTGCGCGCCATGCAATCAGGTGCTGCCAATTTCATCACTAAACCGTGGGACAACGAAAAACTTCTTGCCGACGTCCGCGCCGCGGTGGGGTGGCGGCGGGCCGAAGAAGAGAACATCCAACTCAAGCGCGCCCTCAAGCAGCGCTACAACTTCGAAAACATCGTCGGCAAGAGCGAGGCAATGCTGAAGATCTTCGACCTGGTGGCGCAGGTGGCCAACAGCCGCTCCACTGTGCTTTTGCAGGGAGAAAGCGGAACCGGCAAAGAAGTCATCGCGAAGGCGCTGCATCTGAACTCGCCGCGCCACGACCGGCCTTTTGTCCCGGTCAACACTGGTTCTATGCCGACGGATTTGCTGGAATCGACCCTCTTCGGCCATGTGAAGGGAGCATTCACCAGCGCCATCGCCTCCAAGAAGGGTCTATTTGAGATGGCGGACCGGGGCACGCTGTTTCTCGATGAAATTGCCACCATGGGTCTCGACACGCAAGCCAAGATTCTGCGGGTGCTGCAGGACCGGCGCTTCATGCACCTCGGCGGAGTGCAGGAGATGCAGGTGGATGTGCGCATCATCGCCGCCACCAACGTAGATCTGCGCACGGCTGTGCGGGAGGGCCGCTTCCGCGAAGATTTATTCTATCGCCTCAACGTAATCACCATCGAACTCCCTCCCTTGCGGCAGCGTAAAGAGGATATTCCGCTGCTGGTCGATTTTTTCCTGAAGAGGTACGCGGAGGAAAACGACCGCACCGCGCGGCGCATCACGCCGGAAGCCCTACGGCCCCTGATCGCCTATTCGTGGCCGGGCAATGTGCGCGAACTGGAAAATGTGATCGAGCGCGCCGTGGTGCTGTCGTCCGGAACTGAAATTGGCATTGACCTGCTGCCCGACCATCTGCTGGGCCGGGGTTCGGCCTTCACGCTGCACGATCCGCCGGCCGATGCCTCGCTGTTTGAAATCGTGGAAGACGTGGAGCGCCGCGTCATCACCGACATGCTGGAGAGGTGCAACTGGAACCAGACAGAAGCCGCCGAACACTTTAAAGTCCCGCTCTCCACCCTGAACCAAAAAATTCGGCGGCTGAATATTGAGATTAAGAAGAAGACGCGCGGATAGAAATCAGTGGTCAGTGACCAGTGGCTAGTGGCTAGTGGTCAGTCACACCCCCACCAGTTTGCGCACCCAGACATTCCGCTCTTTCTGACCACTGGCCCCTGACTACGGCGCTTCTGCTATAGTTTCGTGAAAGCGCAGCAACTCGGGTGCGGCGCTCTTTCGAACCGCATGGAACTCACCTCGCCCACGTATCTCGCAAAAGAAAAAGTTCAGACGGTTCAGGATTACGTTCTGTTCTGCGTTCAAGCGGTCGCGAATCTCTTTCGAAAACCGCTGTACCTCGCCGACATGGCGCTGCAGTCCGACACGATCGGAGTGGGATCGCTGCCCATTGTGGTGCTCACCGGCTTCTTCACGGGCGCAGTGCTGGCGCTCCAGGCCTCAAACACGCTGGAGCGCTTCGGCTCCATCACTCTGGTCGGGCAGCTCGTCTCGACTTCTATGGTGCGCGAGCTGGGACCGGTGCTGACCAGCCTGATGGTGGCAGGGCGAAATTCCTCGGGCATGGCCAGCGAACTGGGCTCGATGGTGGTGACCGAGCAGATCGACGCCATGCGCGCTCTGGGCACCGATCCCATGAAAAAGCTGGTCACGCCGCGTGTGACCGCTACGGTATTCATGCTGTTTTTTCTGACTATCATCTCCGATCTCGTCGGCCTCACTGGAGGTTTGTTCATCGCCAAGGTTCTGCTGCGCCTCGACGCCCGGCAATACTGGTCGAACGCCTGGCAAACGCTGGTGTTTCAGGATGTGTTCATGGGACTGGCCAAGCCGGTTCTCTTCGGCTTTATTATCGCGACCATCGGCTGCTTCTACGGCATGAACGCGCGCGGGGGAACACAAGGCGTAGGCCGCGCCACCACGCAAGCTGTGGTTGCAGCTTCGGTTCTGATTCTGGCGTTCGATTTGCTCCTTACCCGGTTCCTGATGGCCGTGCTCTCGTTCCATTAACTCCATGTCAGCGCCAACCTTGCCGCTCGATTCCGCTACTCCAACGACCGAGGAAGATTCCGCGCCCGCCATCGTGTTTGAAGACGTGGTGATGGCCTTTGGAGAAAATGAAGTGCTGCGCGGAGTTTCTTTCCGCTTGAACCGCGGCGAGACCAAGGCGCTGTTCGGCGTGGCCGGCTCAGGCAAGAGCTTGATTCTCAAACTATCGCTTGGACTGATCAAGCCGGACTCGGGACGCATTGTTGTCCTCGGGCAGGACGTGACGCAGATGCGGGAAGAAGATTGGTTTGAATTGCGCGGCAAGATTGGGATGGTTTTCCAGGAGAGCGCGCTGTTCGATTCTCTCAGCGTGCGCGAAAATGTTGCCTACCGCCTGATGGAAGAGCGCGGCGTCTACGACGAGGAAATCGACAAGAAGGTCCGCGAGGTATTGCGCTTCGTGGAACTCGAGCACACGCTCGACCTCGATCCCTCCGAGCTTTCCGGAGGCATGCGGCGCCGTGTGGCCATCGCGCGGGCGCTGATTACGCAACCCGAACTCCTGCTTTACGATTCGCCCACCGGAGGTCTCGATCCGGTAACTTCGAACACCATCATCGAGTTGATCGTAAAGCAGCGCGATGTCTACAAAACGAGCGCCCTGCTGGTCACGCACCGCCTGCAGGATGCTTTCACCATGGCCACGCACCAATTCGACAAACAAACCAACCGGATGACGCATCTTCCGACCGGCCAGCGGTGCGAGGTTCCCATGAGTTTTCTGATCCTGCGCGACGGCAAGGTGATTTTCGACGGCGACATGCGGGAACTGGCAGTCACCAAAGACGAGTACATCCGGGAATATATCTCTTAGCGCTCAGGTGCCGGCAAAAACCAAAGATGCACGATCTGGTGCGTACTTTACAGCTGCGTGATCGATGAAAAAGCCAACAGTCCCCGGTGGCCGCGGAGTCTGAGCCGCTCAGTTTCGAGGACAGGCACTTGCAAGGTGCGATGAAGAGCGTCAGGCATGGCAGCAGTCTACCGCGCCATTCGCAACTGCGATGCTGAAACTTGAGCGCGGGCTGCTATCTTGCCACCGTTCGCTATCGAACACATGCCGAACACGTTGGTAACCTTGGACGATTCTGACTGCGGGTACAGAATGTTGGTAGGCAGATACCGTTCCCCCTTCGCTCGGGGCGGTGCGGGCGCATCCTCACGTCAGGTCGAATTCATGCAGCCAAGCAAGGTTGAAAAAGCAGGGGTTTGTTTTGGCATCGGCAAGCAGGGCGGACCGATCACAGTCGAAGTTCGTATTAACCATGACACCATTTCCGCACTTCGAGGCGTTCAGATCAGCTTCGAACTGCTCAATGGAATCACCCCGGCACAGGCGAAGAAACTGGTGGATGCGCTGAATGAGAACGTAATCGGACTGCTGGTCACTGCGGCCTCGGACGACAAGTCAGAAGCAGCGGCAGCGGGTGAGGTTGCGGGAAAACTCTAAACATCGCAGATGGAACTATGGACGATCCCAAGAGTGAACGCTTTGGGCGTTACCAAATCCTCAGCGAGTTGGGCCGGGGAGCCATGGGTGTCGTCTACCAGGCGCGCGATCCTAAAATCAACCGCGTGGTGGCGGTGAAAACCATTTCCATGGCCGGCCAACCACCGGAAGAGGAACTTGAGTATCGCGAGCGTTTCTTCCGCGAAGCAGAGGCTGCGGGACGCCTGTCGCATCCTGGAATCGTCACCATCTTCGACATGGGCGAGGAACCCAAGACACACACTCCCTATATCGTAATGGAGTTTGTTGGAGGGCAATCGCTCGACAAATTGGTGGCGCGTGACGAGCGCAAGTTGCCACTGGAGAGAGCGTTGCCGCTCATGCTCGAACTGGCGGAAGCTTTGGATTACGCGCACACTCAGGGCGTGGTTCACCGCGATTTGAAGCCCGCAAATATTCTGATCACAGAAGATGGCCATCCCAAGATTGCAGACTTTGGAGTGGCCAAACTGAACCTGGCCAACTACACGCTGGCCGGGCGTGTGTTGGGGACACCGGCATTCATGTCTCCCGAGCAATTGAATGGCGACGCGGTGGACGGCCGCTCTGATTTATTTTCTCTGGGCGTGATTCTGTACACGATCGTGACCGGCTACCGGCCGTTTCAAGGCAATAGCGCCCTCACGGTTTCTTTCAAAGTGGTCAACCGCCAGCCCATACCGGCGACGGTGCTCGATACCGATCTGCCGCTGGGACTCGATTACATCATTGCGCGAGCCATGGCGAAAGATCCTGCACAGCGCTATCAGAGCGGAATGGAAATGGCGCTGGATATTCAGGCCCTGCGGGAAGGGCGAGAAGCACCGAGCAGGATGAAGCAGACTGCGCCATGCGCAGCGGCCGGCGCAGTCCAAATGGCGAATGCGAATGAAAGCAGCGGATTGTCGTCATCGCTGGGGACAGCGTCGCAACCCCGCATCAGCAGGCGCGCTCCACACCGGGAGCACCGTCCATCGGATATCCTGCTGCAGAATTTGCGTAGAAAATCTCTTGCCGGAACTTTGTTTCTGCTGGGACTTCTTGTCTTCGGGCTGCGGCTCAGCCATCTCCTTTGGCCCCATGCGGCACCCCCCACGAATCCGGTCCCAGCCACCGCTCTCCAGCCGTCCGTCTCACAAGACCCCCTGGTCAAAGCGGTGGCGGCACCAAGGGTGAAGAAACCTCAGAAGGCGGCGGCACGAATCAATCCGTCCTCTGCAAAAGTAGCCTCGTCCGGCTTAATGCCTAATTCACCACCCAAGTCATCGTCAAGCTCACCAGCCTCTCCAGCGATGTTGGAGATTGAGGTGGAACACAAATTCGCTCAGGCCCATCTGTCAATCTGGGTAGATGAGAGCCTGACTTATACGCATACACTGGAAGGAACCGACAAGAAACATCTGGTCGTGTTTCACCAGGTGCAGGGCCATGAATTCCATGCCGTACAACTCTCGCCTGGGAAACATCTTCTTCGGGTAGAAATTACCTCGGGAGCGTCCAATGGCGAGCAGTCCGCGACGGTGACGGGCGAGTTTGTCAGCGGGAAAGAGAAGATGCTGCATATCCACTTCACGAAACAAGGCATGATGGATCTAAGCCTGGAGTAGCCTGTCCTGCTCCTGTGGAACGCGATTGACGGCGACCGGGTAAGCGTCTACCATAAGTCCATTATGAGTTCGCCCAGCCATCGTCACCATCATCATCCTCATGCGATGAGCGTGTCGGCGGAAGGCGGATAAGAGACTCACAGCAATAATCCAAAATCCAAGCCCGCTGACGCGAATCCCGCAGCAGCGGGATTTTTGTTTGTGTTGCGGCGCTGAAGGGGTAGGCGAAAACGGACGCAAGAAAGAGAGGCTTCGATGGAGATCGATTTCGATAAAATGCAAGGCCTGGTGCCCGCGGTGATTCAAGATGCGGACAATGCCGAGTTGCTCATGCTGGGCTTTATGAACCGCGAAGCCCTGCAGGCGACTTTGCTGACGGGCTTCGTCACATTTTACAGCCGCACCCGGCAGAAGCTGTGGACCAAAGGGGAAACCTCCGGTAATCGCCTGGAAGTTGTCGCGGCATGGACGGACTGCGACCGGGACACGGTGCTGTTGCGCGTGCGGGTGTTGGGCTCGGGGAAGGTTTGCCACAGAGGGACGCGATCGTGCTTCACCGAGAAACTGCCGGTCGGCGCGGCGGAACAGGAGACACGGCCATGAAACTTCGTCTGGGCATTCCCAAGGGAAGTTTGCAGGAAGCGACGCTTAGTCTGTTCACTCGTGCGGGACTGCGCGTGTATACCAATGCGCGTTCTTATTTCGCCGCAACCGACGATCCTGAAATTGAGTGCATGCTTATTCGTGCGCAAGAAATGGCGCGCTACGTCGAACATGGAGCGCTGGATGCAGGCCTTACCGGTCTCGACTGGGTGCTTGAGAGCGGCCTCGAGGTAGTGAGCGTTACCGACCTGATCTATTCGAAACAGAGCATGGGCAAAGTAAAGTGGGTGCTGGCTGTGCCGGAGGATTCCAGCTTCCACAAAGCTGAAGACCTTGAAGGCCGCATCGTTGCTACCGAACTGGTGAGTTTCACCCGGAACTATTTTGCCGGCCGCAATGTGCAGGTACGAGTGGAGTTCTCCTGGGGCGCGACCGAAGTGAAGCCACCGTTGCTGGCCGATGCCATTGTGGAAGTCACGGAAACCGGCAGTTCGCTGCGCGCCAATCATTTGCGAATCATCGAAACCGTGTTGGAGTCGAACCCACAACTGGTCGCGAACAAGGCCGCGTGGGCCGATCCCGCGCGGCGGCGGAAGATCGAAAACCTGGCGGTGATGCTCTGCGGGGCCATGGCTGCACAGGGTCGCGTCGGGCTGATGCTCAATGTGCGCAAGCCAGATTTAGCTGCGGTTCTCGGCCTGTTGCCTGCATTGAAAAATCCCACGGTCGCGCCCTTGGCTGATGGCGAATGGGTCGCGGTCAATACCATCATCGAAGAGCAGACGGCGTGGACATTGATTCCGAAGCTGAAAGAAGCGAACGCGCAAGGGATCGTCGAATATCCACTCAATAAGGTGGTGATGTGATGCGCATGCGCATTCTTGACGGCCTTAAGCGCGACCGGTACGTGCGTGTGCTGGAGCAGCGCGGCAAGACCGACCTTGCCGAGGTTGAGCCGGCGGTGCGGCGCATCGTGAGCAATGTGCGGCGCATCGGCGATCGAGCTTTGCGCCGCTATTCTGCGAAGTGGGACGGACTCGGTAAACATGAGCCTCTACGCGTGCCTGAGGCTGATCTGCACGAGGCCTGGAAGAAAACTCCGCGCGAACTCCAAGGCGCGATCAAGCAAGCCGCGGAGAATATTCGCTGCTACTGCGAGTGGCAGAGGCCGGAGGAGTGGCGACGAGAAATTCATCCTGGAGTTTGCGTGGGGCAGTTGGTGCGTCCGCTGGAATCGGTTGGCTGTTATGTTCCCGGCGGCCGTTATCCGCTGCCTTCCACGGTGCTGATGACGGTGATTCCGGCGCAGGTCGCCGGCGTGTCGCAGATTCGGGTGGTGTCGCCGCGGCCAGCGCAGGCTACGTTGGCGGCCGCCGCCTTTCTCGGCGTGCGCGAATTCTATCGCGTGGGCGGAGCGCAAGCCGTCGCCGCCCTTGCCTATGGAACGGAGAGCATTCCGCGCGTGAGCAAGATCGTTGGCCCGGGGAACCGGTACGTCACTGCCGCGAAGAAGCTGGTTGCTTTCGATTGTGGCATTGAGTTTCTGGCTGGCCCCACCGAGGGCGTGTTTATCAGCGAGAACGGCGATCCCACTTTCATCGCATCTGACCTGGTGTCGCAGGCGGAGCACGATCCTGATGCTTTGTGCATCTTTATCACGAACTACCCCGAACTAGCGAAAGCTGTGCAGACGGAAGTGCAGCAACGCACGCGGGCCAATCGAATTGCCGCGCAATCGCTCTCCCGGCGCGGCGCCATTCTGTTGGTTGCTTCTCTCGATCAAGCGGTTGAGACCGCCGACCGCATCGCGCCTGAGCATCTCACGCTGCCGGCAGCGCTGGCGCCGGCCGTGCAGAATGCCGGCTCGGTTTTTCTGAACGAGTTCACTCCTCAAGCGGCTGGCGATTACATTTCGGGTCCGAATCACGTGTTGCCCACGGGAGCGATGGCCCGCACGCGTGGCGGGCTGAGTGTGCTGGATTTCGTTCGCATCATTGCCTGCCAGGAAGTTTCCCGCGAAGGGATGAGTCGAATTGCACCGGCTATTGCTCTGGCTGAGGCCGAGGGCCTGCATGGACACGCGGAATCGCTGCGCGTGAGGTGCCCTTGATGCTTGAAGCCCGAGCCGCCGTTAAGAGCTTGCATGCTTATCGCCCGCCTCTGGCGGGACGGCAGGGACTGCGTCTTGATTTCAACGAGAGCACAATCGGTTGTTCGCCGCGTGTGCTGGCACGGCTGCGTTTGCTCGATGCCGAAACTCTGGCACGCTATCCCGAGCGCGAGCCGGTGGAGCGCGAGGCGGCGGATTTTCTTGGACTCGATGCGGCCCACGTTCTGCTCACAAACGGCGTGGATGAGGCCATTCATCTGCTGTGCTCGACCTATCTCGATCCCGGAGATGAGGCGATCATCGTCGTGCCCACGTTCGCCATGTACGCCATCTTTGCTCAGGCGGAAGGCGCGCGTCTGGTGCAGGTTCTGGCGGGCGAGAACTTCGCGTTTCCTTTAGAAAATGTTCTCTCGCAGATCGGCGCGAGAACGCGGCTCATCGCCATCGCGAATCCGAATAATCCGACGGGCACGGCAGTGGCGTGTAATGTCCTGGTTCAGATTGCTCAAGCTGCGCCTCACGCTGCGCTTCTTGTTGACGAGGCCTACTTCGAGTTTCATGGAGAGACCATCCTCGGCCATGCTCCGTGGCCGGCGAATCTTTTCGTGGCCCGAACATTCTCGAAGGCCTATGGACTGGCTGGCTTGCGCATCGGCATCCTCGCCGGAACTCCAGAGCAAATCGCGATGGTGCGCCGCGTCGCGTCGCCCTACAACGTGAATGCGGTTGCGCTGGCTGTGTTGCCGGAGGCGCTTCGAGATCAGGAGTATGTTGCACACTATGTCGCCCAGGTGCGGCGTGGCCGCGAAGCGTTGGAGCAGGAACTCAAAACTCTCGGCCTCCACTACTGGCCAAGCTGCGCCAACTTTGTGCTGGTACGCGTCGGTCGTGCCCACGCGGAATTCATTCATGCGTTGCGCACACGAGGAATTCTGGTGCGCGACCGGAATACGGATCCCGGATGCGAAGGCTGCGTGCGCCTGACCGTGGGATCGCAGCAACACACGATGACTTTGATTGCTGCGCTGCGCGAGGTCGTCGGCGAACTCAGCCTGCAGCGTGAGGTGAAGGCGTGAGGAGAGCGAAGCTGCAGCGCAAGACCGCGGAGACCGAGATCCAGATTGCGCTCACCATTGAAGGCCGCGGGAAATACGAAGTCTCGACGGGAATCCGTTTTCTTGATCACATGCTGGAGCTTTTTGCGCGGCACGGCGCATTCGATCTGAAACTTTCTGCCGTGGGCGACCTGGACGTGGATCAGCATCACACGGTAGAAGATGTCGGGATTGCTCTGGGTGAGGTCTTCGACCGGGCTTTAGGAGATCGCCGCGGCATTCTGCGCGCTGGCTACTTTGTCATGCCCATGGATGAAACGCTCGGGTTAGCCGCAGTTGATTTCGGTGGACGTGCGGCGGCGGTCGTCGAAACCAAGGTTCGCGCAGCGCGGGTGGGAGATCTGCAGGTCGAGTTGGTGCCCGATTTCTTCGAGGGCTTTGCGCGCGGCGCTCGTGCCAACGTTCATGCCCGCGTACTTTATGGACGCTCCAGCCACCACAAAATCGAAGCGCTCTTCAAAGCTTTCGCGCGAGCGCTGCGCGTGGCCTGCTCCCGCGATCGTCGATTAGGCCGCATGCTTCCCAGCACCAAGGGCCTTCTATGATTGCCATCGTCAATTACGGCGCGGGCAATCTGAATTCGGTGAAAAAAGCGTTTGATCATCTCGGCGCTGAAATCGTGGTTACGAACAGGCCTGAAACGCTGGCAGCGGCGGACAAGATCGTGTTCCCCGGAGTAGGACATTTTTCTTCGCTGCGCGCCCTTGAAAGTACTGGCCTGCGAAACTCTTTGCTGGAAGCCGCGTCCGCCGGCAAGCCGCTTCTCGGAATTTGCCTGGGAATGCAGTGGCTGTTCGAGGGAAGCGAGGAGTGCGACGAGATTGCGGGAGCGGGAATCTTTCGCGGCAGATGCAGGCTGTTTCCGTCGTCAGTGAAGTCGCCACATGTGGGTTGGAATTCTATTGCAGTTCAGCGGGGAGCGCGGTTACTGCGAGGCGTCGCACGGGACTCGTTCGTTTACTATACGCATTCTTTCTATGCACCGCTGGTGGTTGAGACGACGGCGGCTACGGAATATGGATTGCAGTTCGCCGGCGCGGTTGAGCGCGGCACTATTTTCGGAGTGCAGTTTCATCCCGAGAAATCAGGAGATGTGGGGCTTTCAATCTTGAAGAATTTTTGCGAGGTTTAGTGGGTAGTTCGCGCATGGAAAGGAACGAAACCTGTGAACCACAAAGAACACGAAGTATCACGAAGTTTTTGGAGTTGTGGTTTTGCTTCGTGTTACTTCGTGCCCTTCGTGGGGGTTAAGTTTTTCAAAACTGGCCAAGACTGCGAGGTCTGAGGTGTTAACCAAGCGCATCATCGCCTGCCTCGATATGGATGCTGGCCGCGTCGTGAAAGGCGTGAAGTTCAAGAATCTGCGCGACGCCGGCGATCCGGCGGAGTGTGCGGCGGCCCACGCCCGCAGCGGCGCGGACGAAATCGTACTGCTCGATATAACGGCGACCAGCGGAAACCGGAACACCCTGCTAGACGCGGTTCGCGGCACTGCGCGCTCGCTGTTCGTTCCATTTACCGTGGGCGGAGGAATTCGCCAACTCGACGACGCAGCGGCGGTGTTCGACGCGGGCGCAGACAAGATCGCCATCAACTCCGCCGCGGTGCGCGAGCCCGCGTTGATCGACAAGATCGCCGGGCGCTTTGGTTCGCAGGCGGTAGTGGTGGCCATTGATGCCAGAAAAGTCGGCGCGGGTTTTGAAGTGTACGTAGCGGGAGGACGCGTGCCCACGGGCCGGGACGCGATCGAGTGGGCGCGGGAGGCGGCTGCCTGCGGAGCGGGAGAAATTCTGCTGACTTCGATGGACCGCGACGGAACCCAATCCGGATTCGACTGCGGACTGGTGCGGGCCGTGGCCGAAGCCGTTTCGATTCCCGTAATTGCCTCGGGAGGCGCGGGATCGGCGCGTGACTTCATCGAAGTGTTTCGCGACGGCCGCGCCGACGCGGCTCTGGCAGCTTCCATCTTTCACTTCGGTCTCGAGAACATCGCAGAACTGAAGCGCGAACTGCGCGATGCCGGCGTCCCCGTGAGGTGGCCATGCTGATTCCGTCAATCGACCTGATGGGCGGCAGGATTGTGCAGTTGGTGCAAGGAGAGAAGAAAGCGTTGGAGTTCGACAACTTCGACTATTGGATTGAGCGCTTTTCCAGATATCCGATGGTTCAGGTGATCGACCTCGATGCAGCGCGGGGAAACGGCAACAATCGAACAATCGTAAATCGGATTGTGAAACGCCTCCACTGCCAGGTGGGGGGCGGGATTCGCACTGTCGATGACGCTCGGGAGATTCTGCAGGCAGGGGCGCGCAAGGTGATTCTAGGTTCTTCGCTACTGAAAGATGGCAAGATCGATACTGATTTTGGCGCTGCTCTGGCACAAGCACTCGGAGCCGCGCGATTGGTGTTCGCTCTCGATTCCCGGGGCGGCAAAGTCGCGATCGACGGCTGGCGCAAAGAAACTGCTGTCACCGCGTTCGACATGATTCGGGCGCTCGAACCATTCTGCGAAACGTTCCTCTACACGCACATCGACACAGAGGGGTTGATGGGCGGAATCCCGATGGAGACTGTCTGCGCGATACAGCAAGCTACATCCAGGCGGCTGGTAGTCGCCGGGGGCATCACGACACAAGAAGAAATTGATCGCCTCGAAGCGCTGGGGATGGATGCCGTTGTCGGCATGGCATTGTATTCGAACAAACTCCCGGTGTAACTACGTTGTGGCGCAGTTCCCCTGACAAGTCTTCCCTCCCCACATCACACCCAGGGAGTGAAGAATGAGTTTGTCGCCAAGCGTCAACTTGCTGGGTTCCGCGACAACTTCGTAGGCGTAGTAGACGACGGGATTCGACGTGATACACCAAGTCTCGTGACGAATAATTCCGGCGCAATGCTCGCAAGCGGCCTGCTCGCTGTAACGGTTGCAGTGAAACCATGCGGTTGAAGTGTCGTCAGCCATTGTTAACCTTCGCGGAGACTTTTGCCCATACGGAGTCGCCATACCTTACGGAACTCTCGAAAGTTATTCTCTAAGAGCATCCTATTGCGCTTCTGAATTCCGCACCGTAGCCCATGTCACCGCAGCATGTGACCGCAATCACATCACCGTTTTCGTTACATGAAAGAGCTCTTAAGCATCTCCCATCGGGGAGTTCAAATAATTGTGGAGAAGTGGATTAAAGCGGATTAATTGATAGAATAGCCGCCGTGACAATGCCTAATGAGCAGCCAGGCGGCGCGAGCAAAGAAGCGATTAAGGAAATCGATGTACTCTGGATTACCGCCGGGCTGGGATGCGATGGCGACACCATTGCCATGACCGCGGCTACCCAGCCCAGCATCGAAGACGTTGTTCTTGGCGCACTGCCCTGGACTCCTAAAGTGAATCTGCACAATCCCTTCCTTGCCTTGGCAAATGGCGACGATTTCCTGAAGCCCTTCTATCAGGCCGCCGAAGGCAAGATAGAAAATTTTATTCTCGTGATCGAAGGTTCTATTCCGAACGAACACAATAAAGAAGAAGGCTACTGGGCTTCTATGGGCACGGACCCCAAGACCGGTCAGCCGATCACCACATGTGAATGGATCGATCGTCTCGCTCCGCAAGCCTGGGCGGTGGTGGCGGCGGGAACCTGCGCCACTTACGGTGGCATTCACGCCATGGAAGGCAATCCTACCGGATGCATGGGTCTCGCCGACTACCTGGGCTGGACCTGGAAATCGAAAGCAGAGATTCCCATCGTGTGCGTGCCCGGCTGTCCAGTGCAGCCCGATAATTTCATGGAGACACTTTTGTATTTGCTCTATATGGCGGCAGGACGCGCGCCCATGATTCCGCTCGACGAAGCGCTGCGGCCTACCTGGCTTTTCGGCAGCACCGTGCACGAAGGCTGTGACCGCGGCGGATACTACGAGCAAGCCCAATTTGCCCAGGAATATGGATCTCCGCTTTGTATTGTGAAGCTGGGATGTTGGGGTCCCGTGGTGCAATGCAACGTTGGTAAACGCGGCTGGATGGGCGGCATCGGCGGATGTCCTAATGTGGGCGGCATCTGCATCGGCTGCACCATGCCTGGGTTTCCTGACAAGTTCATGCCTTTTATGAATCAGCCGCCGGGCTCTCTTTTATCTTCGGCTGCGGTGCAGACTTATGGGCGCGCAATTCATGCCCTGCGCCGCTTCACGCAAGCGTCGCTGAACAAAGAGCCGGGGTGACGCAAGCGGACAGAAGCAGTGTAGCGCGGACTCTGTTGTCCGCCGGCTTGAGGTAACCATGTTTTCGTTTTCGTGGCCGAACCAAACGAACGGCACGACTGACGGTCGTCCCTCCGGCGACCACCCTTCGGGCAATCAAGCATCTGCCGTTGCCGAGCCTGACTTGACTCCCGCGCAGGCCGCGGAAATTCTGTGGGGTTTGGCGGGAGTGTTCAGCCAAAACCATGCTCCAACCAAGGCAAAACGCGTCGTCTATCGGCCGGGAAAAACAGATCACGGATGGTCCGCCGATGCACAGCTCCCGAATCTTGAGGCCCGGTATCGCGCTCTCGTAGAGCAGATTCCGGCCGTGGTGTTCATGGCCTATCTGGATCGTGGCATCGGCGAAGCCTATGTGAGTCCACAGATTGAAGCCGCTCTCGGTTTTTCCCAGGAAGAGTGGCTGGAAGATCCCGTGCGCTGGTACCGGCACATCCATCCCGACGATAAGCAGCGCTGGAGCATCGAAGCGGCCGAGATGTTTCTCACCGGCAACCCGCTGCGCTCCGCATATCGCGTAGTCTCGCGCGATGGGCGCGTCATTTGGTTTCATTGTGAAGCCAAAATGATCCGTAAAGAAAATGGGGAACCCTGGTTCATTCATGGCGTGGGTTTTGACATCACGGATCTGAAGCGGACCGAAGAGGCATTGCAGGAAGAGCGCAATGTGGTCTCCGCCATTCTCGATACTGTGGGCGCTTTGGTGTTGGTGCTTGACCCGGAAGGCCGCATCATCCGCTTCAACCGCGCCTGTGAACAGATGATGGGATACTCCTTCGCGGAAGTTGAGGGAAAGGCTATTTGGGATTTGTTTCTGGTGCCGGAAGAAGCGGAGCGATTCAGAATGTCGTTCCTGCAGACGCGCACCGACCAGCGTCCGCATGAGTACGAAACGTTATGGATGAGCCGGAACGGCATACAGAGAATCATTGCATGGTCGACCGCGGTCCTCCCGGGAGCGAGCGAGGGTGCTTCCTACATCATCGCGTCAGGAAGCGACATCACCGAGCGAAAACGTGCCGAGATAAAATTTCGCGGATTACTGGAAGCCGCGCCGGACGCGGTTGTGGTGGTCAATCGAGAAGGCAAAATTGTCCTGGTCAACGCGCAGGTGGAGAAGTTGTTTGGCTACCGGCGCGAAGAGTTGCTGGGACAAGAACTCGAACTACTGGTGCCCGCGCGTCTGCGCCAAAAACATCCTGGACACCGCAGGCACTTTTTCGGAGAACCGCGGGTGCGGCCCATGGGAACCGGCAACGAGCTTTACGGGCTGCATAAAGACGGCCGGGAATTCCCGGTGGAAATCAGCTTGAGTCCACTCGAAACCGAAGAGGGCGTGCTGGTTTCAAGCGCGATTCGTGACATCACCGAGCGCAAACATCTGGAGAAAACCATCCTAGAAATCAGCGCCCGCGAACAGCGCCGCATCGGGCAGGATCTGCACGATGGCTTGGGCCAGCACCTCACCGGCATCGCGTTCATGAGCAAGGTGCAGGAAAAGAAGCTGATGGAAAAGAACCTGCCCGAAGCCGCCGACGCTGCCAAGATCGTGAACCTGGTAAATGAGGCGATCCACAAGACCCGTGAACTGGCGCGGGGGTTACTTCCGGTTGTATCTGACGCCCAGGGGTTGATGTCGGCCTTGCAGCAACTGGCGGGCGAAGTAGAAGATCTATTCGCGGTCAGCTGCCGGTTCCAGTGCTTTACTCCCGTGCTGATCCACGATGACACAGTAGCTACGCATCTTTACTATATTGCCCGCGAGGCGGCGAACAACGCGATTAAGCACGGGCACGCGCGCCAGATCGTTATCCGTCTCGCCGTCCTGCAGCGTCAGGGAGCGCTTACCATCCAGGACGACGGTTCTGGAATTGGCAGCATCACTCCCGGCAGCAAAGGAATGGGCCTTCACCTGATGAACTACAGGGCCAGGATGGTGGGCGGGGCTCTCGAAGTGCAACGCATCCCGAACGGCGGAACCATGGTCAGCTGTTTGTTTCCGGTTGGGGATGACGCGAGGAAGTGAAGAGGATTGTGCTGATCATGAGCGTGACTTCCAAATCGCAAAACCATACTTCACAGAATCAGAGCGTCAAGAAAAGAATCCTGGTGGTCGATGACCATCCCATCGTGCGCCAGGGCCTGGCGCTGCTCATAAACCGCGAGCCCGATATGGTGGTTTGCGGCGAAGCCGAAGAGGCCATGGGCGCGCTGCATGTGCTGGCCTCGGCCCGGCCCGACGTGCTTATCGTGGACATCTCACTGACTGGCCCCGATGGTCTCGACCTGCTAAAGACGATCCGCACCACTCATCCCTCTTTGCCGGTGTTGATTCTCTCTATGCACGATGAGTCGATCTATGCCGAACGCGCCCTCCGCGCCGGCGGCAATGGCTACATCATGAAACAAGAGGCCACGGAAAAGGTGCTGGTTGCCGTGCGCCGCATTCTGAGCGGAGAGGTTTATGTAAGCGACCGCATCGCCAACAAGATGCTGAAGCATTACATCACCGGCGCCGGCACTCTGCGAAGCTCCTCTATCGCCGATCTCAGCGACCGCGAACTGGAAGTGTTCCGCCTGATCGGAGAAGGTCACGGAACCCGGCAGATTGCAGAAGAACTGCACCTCAGCGTGAAAACCGTGGAATCCTACCAGGCCCACATCAAGGAAAAGCTGTCATTGCGCAGCGCCCGCGAACTCATGCAGCACGCCATTCAGTGGAGTATGAACGAAAAAGCGAGGTGATCGGTGAGATCCGTTTCCTGGCCCCTGCTCCATTTCCTTTCACATTGCTGATCACGAAAATAATCGGGAAGGGATACAAGGTATAAGGGAATCCCCGATGCCATTCGTAGTTCTTCCCCCAACGGGAAAACGTGGCGCTCCCGCTTGTAGGGAATCCCCTGTATTGTCCATTCTACCTTCGCGCACTTAGTGTTTGGTTTTGGGAAACCTAGTAATACAACCATGAGAACCGCCCTGGTTTCTATCTCTGCCGTGTGCGATTCCCAACCTAATGATTTTTCGGCCTCCGTCCTTAACGGTTGATGTGGGAAAGGAGAACTATGGCAGCGGAAACAGTTCCGTACGGTCGAGTCACGCAAAAACCATCCCCTGTCGCCGAGGTACACATACTCTGGATCACCGCCGGTCTGGGCTGTGATGGAGACTCGGTTTCAGTCACTGCAGCTACTCAACCCAGCATCGAAGATGTTCTGTTAGGAGCAATCCCCGGACTTCCGAAAGTGCACCTCCACAACCCCGTGCTGGCTTATGAAGTCGGCGATGATTTCATGAAGTACTGGTATATGGCCGAGAAGGGCCAGCTGGAGCCGTTTGTTTTGGTGGTGGAAGGCTCCATCCCCAACGAGAAGATCAAGAAAGAAGGATACTGGGCCGGCCTCGGAACTGATCCTAAGACCAATCAGCCCATCACCACTAATGAGTGGATCGATCGTCTCGCCCCCAAGGCGCTGGCAGTTGTCGCCTGCGGAACCTGCGCCACTTATGGCGGGATTCATGCCATGGAAGGCAATCCCACAGGCGCGATGGGGCTCGCGGATTACCTCGGCTGGGACTGGCGATCCAAGGCAGGTCTTCCGATCGTCAATGTTCCGGGGTGCCCGGTTCAGCCCGACAACTTTATGGAAACCGTGCTCTACCTGCTCTATCAGGTGGCGGGACTCGCGCCCATGATTCCGCTCGACGACCAACTGCGTCCTACGTGGCTATTCGGCAAGACGGTCCACGAAGGTTGCGATCGGGCCGGTTACTACGAGCAGGGCGATTTCGCCGAGGTGTACGGCTCGCCAAAGTGCATTGTGAAGCTGGGATGCTGGGGCCCAGTAGTGAACTGCAACGTACCGAAACGCGGCTGGATGGCCGGCATCGGCGGCTGCCCCAACGTAGGGGGCATCTGCATTGGCTGTACCATGCCTGGCTTCCCGGACAAGTTCATGCCTTTCATGGACGAACCGCCCGGCGCGAGGGTTTCCAGCGGAGCTGTCGGCGTCTATGGCCGCGCCATTCGTGCTTTGCGCTCCGTCACCCAGGCCACTGTCAACAAGGAACCGAAGTGGCGTCATCCGCGCGCGGAACTGACCACCGGATACCACGCCAGATCGTACTGAGGGAAGCACGGAGAGATCAAGAATCCAAAGGAGCGATCGAATGAGCACTATTACCGCACCTACCCAGGATGTTTCCAGCAAGAAGAGGAATTTGGTGGAGATGAATTGGGACCCAATTACCAGGATTGTCGGCAGCCTGGGGATCTTTACCAAAATCGACTTTGAGAACCGGCATGTGGTCGAGTGTCACAGCACCTCTTCCATCTTTCGCGGGTACAGCATCTTCATGAAGGGCAAAGACCCGCGCGACGCTCACTTCATCACCAGCCGCATCTGCGGAATTTGCGGCGACAACCACGCCACCTGCGCCACCTACGCGCAAAACATGGCATTCGGCGTGAAACCGCCTCCTATCGCCGAGTGGATCGTCAACCTCGGCGAAGCCGCCGAGTACATGTTCGATCACAATATTTTCCAGGACAATCTGGTCGGCGTTGATTTCTGCGAGCAGATGGTCAAGGAAACCAATCCCAAGGTCTGGGCCAAGGCACAGTCGACCCCGGCGCCGCACTCCCACCTTCACGGATACAAGAACATTTCCGACATCATGACCGCGCTCAATCCGTTTACCGGGGCGTTCTACCGCGAAGCTCTGGTGATGAGCCGCATGACGCGTGAGATGTTCTGCCTCATGGAAGGCCGCCACGTTCATCCGTCCACTTTGTATCCCGGCGGCGTGGGGACGGTGCCGACTATCCAGCTCTTCACCGACTACCTTGTTCGCCTGATGAAGTATGTCGAATTCATGAAGAAGGTCGTACCGCTGCACGATGATCTGTTCGATTTCTTCTATCAGGCACTTCCCGGCTATGAGGAAGTCGGCAGGCGACGCGTGCTGCTGGCGTGCTGGGGGTCGTTCAACGATCCCGATCACTGCGATTACACCTATAAGAATATGACGAACTGGGGCCGCAGCATGTTCGTCACTCCGGGCATTGTCGTCGACGGCAAGCTGGTGACCACCGATCTGGTGGACATCAACCTGAACATCCGTATTCTGCTCGGCAGTTCGTATTACGACGAGTGGAAGAATTCGCAGACATTCGTCAAGACTGATCCTCTGGGGAATCCGGTCGAACAAAAACCATCCCTGGAATCAGACCACGATTCCGCGTCCGCAGAAGCGTGATTTCGGCGGCAAGTACACCTGGGTCATGTCGCCGCGCTGGTTCGACAAGCGGACAGGTGATCATTTGGCGATGGACACCGGAGGCGGCCCCATCGCTCGCCTCTGGGCAACCGCGCTGGCTGGCCTGGTTGACATTGGATACATCAAAGCCACGGGCAGCAGCGTGAAGATGTATCTGCCCAAGACGACATCGCTGCCAGAGGTCGAATTCGAATGGAAAGTTCCCAAGTGGAGTAATGCTATCGAACGCGACCGGGCACGAACTTACTTCCAGGTGTACGCTGCTTGCGCCGCCCTCCATTTCATGGAGAAGGCATTGGCAGAGTTGCACGCGGGCCACACCAAGACCTGGACGGAATTTAAGGTGCCTGAAGAAGCCATTGGATGCGGCTTCCACGAGGCAGTTCGCGGCGTGCTTTCGCATCATGTCGTGATCAAAGAAGGCAAGATTGCCAACTATCATCCGTATCCTCCGACTCCCTGGAATGCCAATCCGCGCGATATTTACGGCACTCCGGGTCCGTATGAGGATGCTGTGCAGAACACGCCGATCTTCGAAGAGAACGGTCCCGACAAGTTCAAGGGAATCGATATCATGCGTGCAGTGCGCAGCTTTGATCCATGTTTGCCGTGCGGTGTCCACATGTACTTGGGCAACGGAAAAGTGTTGGAGACGCATCATTCGCCGATGTTTGGACTCCAGCCCTAAGCCTGTTGCCGTAGTTTGTGCGACCTGGGAGTGAGGGCGGCGATTTCGGCTTGCCAGACATACCCGAGGAACGGCCTGTTTGGCATTCCGAACTCCGTTCTCACTCCTATTTTTTAGCACTGTTTGACAAGGAGCATTGGTGGCCGAGAACAGAGATTTTCGCGAAGACATAGAGCGCATCGGAGGGCTGGTTCAAGAGATCGAATCGATCGCCGACCCGGCGGTGCGCGCTGCGACAAAAAACCTGGTGCAGTCGCTGATGGATCTGCACGGCGCTGCCTTTGAAAAGGCGCTCGACATCGTCGCCGACGCCGGCGAACCGGGAATGAACATCATTGACCGACTCGGCCGCGATTCGCTGGTGAGCAGCGTTTTGATTCTTTACGGCCTGCATCCCGAGGATTTCGAGACGCGCGTGGTAAAGGCAGTCGATAAGGTGCGGCCGCAATTGCGCAAACAGGGCTGTGAAGTTGAACTGCTCAGTGTGGCAGATGGCGGGATCAGTCTGCGAGTAGAAACCGGGTCACACACTTGCGGCTCAACCGCTAAAACTCTGCAGGCCATGCTCGAAGGAGCCATGTACGACGCTGCACCGGATTTGATCTCTCTGGTCATTGAAGGATTTGAGGCTAAGCCGGCTTCCGGATTTGTAGCCCTGGATAAGTTGATGAGCGGCGCCGTTGCGCCGCTCGTTCAAACGCCGCAGAGTGGCGATTAACGGGACCGTGGCAATCATGAGCGCAGGGCAATTCACAGAACCCGCCGCCGGCTTTGGAACTTTGCGCCAACTGGCACGCCGCGAGCGACCGGTGGAGCGTTGCGAACTTTGCAGCGTGGGCTTGCGGCCGGATCATCCGCACCTGATCGAACTGGCGCAACGCAAGCTACTCTGCACGTGTGAAGCCTGCGCGATTCTGTTCAGCGGCCAGGGAGTGAAGTTCAAGCGCGTGCCTCGGCGCGTGCGGTCGCTTCCGGGCTTCAATCTCAGCGACGCCGAATGGAACGGCTTGATGGTCCCAATCAACATGGCCTTCTTTTTCCGAAGCAGTCTTGAGGAGCGTGTCGTCGCGCTTTATCCCAGCCCCGCCGGCGCCACCGAATCGCTGCTGGCGCTCGAATCCTGGAACGACATCGTGGCGCGTAATTCGATTCTGCGAGAAATGGAATCTGATGTGGAAGGTTTGCTGGTCAACCGTCTCGGCTATTCCCGGGGATACTCGGCTGCGGAATATTATCTGCTCCCCATCGACGAATGCTACAAGCTGGTGGGGCTGATCCGCATGCATTGGAAGGGTCTTTCCGGCGGCTCAGAAGTGTGGAAAGAACTAGGTGAATTCTTTACAGGATTGAAAGCACGATCAGTCGAGGTTAAACCCACAACCCCGGTGGAAGAGGAGTTTCATGCCTGACTTGAATTTTCAGGTAGAGCGCGCCGAGGTGGTTTCGAATGCGGCTTCGCCGCTGCTTGCCTTTAAACTTCGGCTGACGAATTCCACTCCGGAAGAGACCATCCACACGGTGGCGTTGCGTTGCCAGATTCAGATTGAAGTCACCCGCCGCAAGTACACTCCGGAGGATCAGGCGCGTCTTCGCGACCTCTTTGACGAACCCAGCCGCTGGAGCCAGACTCTGAAAAATCTGCTGTGGACTCACGCCAGCATAGTCGTTCCGTCATTTCAGGACACGACCGTGGCCGATCTCTCTGTGCCCTGCACATTCGATTTCAACATTGCCGCCACAAAATATTTCGATGGCCTTACCGATGGCGAAGTTCCCATCTGTTTTCAGTTCAGCGGCACGGTTTTCTATGCGAACGCGGGAGGCGGCTTGCAGGTCGCCCCCATTTCCTGGGACAAGGAGACCCGATTCCGGCTGCCGGTAAAAGTCTGGCGGGACATGATGGAGTCCTACTATCCCAACAGCGCCTGGCTGTGCCTGCACAAGGACGCTTTTGATCGCCTGCATCAATACAAGGTCCGGCATGGCATTCCGAGCTGGGAAGAAGCGATCGAGAGTCTTATTCCGGCGGAAGAGACGGTGGTCCAATGAAGGATAGTCCAAGGAAGGATGGTCCAAGGAACCTCGCGACGGTCGACAAGATTGCGAAAGCGGTGCTCTACGAGGGATACATGCTCTATCCCTACCGCCCGTCGTCCGTGAAGAATCAGCAGCGCTGGAATTTCGGCGTGCTGTGCCCGCAGTCTTACAGCGAAGCGCAGAAAGGCTGCGAGGCGTGGACCATGCAGACGGAATGCCTGGTTGAGGCGAATTCGCTAACCACGCTCGAAATACGGATTCGCTTTCTTCAGTTGGTAGCGCGGTCGGTTGGCGAACTCGCGAAGCCAGCGAGCGAGTTGCCCGCCGCCGAAATACCAGAGTTTCATCTAGTGGGAAGACTTGAGGTGGGGGGCCGCGTCTATCAGCCCTGGCAGGAAGCGGTCGAACGCGAAGTAATCTTGCCGGTGTGTAAAGTGGAGGGGCTCGTCGACTCGCCGCTATCGCAGTCGTTCACATTCCCCCCCGACAAGCAATTTGAGTATCTGCGTAACGAGGGCGGACCGATCACCGGTGTAATCATCCGCGAGCAAAGCTTGCTGCTAGGAATGATCGAGGCCAGAAGCGAGCAAGTTGGCGATGGCCTGTTCAAAGTCAGCGTGCGCATTCGCAACCGGACGCCTTTTGCCGCCGCGCATCAAGCCAGCCGCGAGGACGCCCTGCTGAGTTCTCTGGCCTCGGCGCACACGCTTTTGGGCGTGAAAACGGGCAAGTTTATCTCCCTGATCGCTCCTCCAGAGGAATTGAGCCACCTGAACGCGAGTTGCAAGAACGAAGGAACCTGGCCTGTCCTTGTCGGTGAGGAAGGGCAATGTGACACGCTGCTTTCATCGCCGATCATTCTTTACGACTATCCGCAGATCGCTCCCGAGAGTGCCGGAGATCTGTTTGACGGAACCGAAATCGATGAGATTCTCTCCCTCCGAATCATGACACTGACCGACGAGGAGAAGCGCGAAATGAGCCAGTCAGACGAGCGCGCCCGCCAGATGCTGGAGCGCACGGAAACCATGCCGGTGGAGCAGTTGATGAAGTTGCACGGCGTGCTTCGCAACCTGCGCCCGGTCGATCCTCACCCGGTCGATCCTCGCTCACCCCAGGAGGAAACCCAATGAACGAGTGGGAATGGCAGCTCCTCGAAGAGAAAACTCCGCTCGATCATGTGGAGATTTCCGGAGTCGAAGTGAAGCCGGGAAGCCGCGTGCGTCTGCGCCCCCGCAAGGGCGGCGACGTTATGGACATTGCACTCGCGGGGCAGATCGCGACGATCGAATGCATCGAACAGGATTACGAGGGCAAGCATCACGTCTGCGTAGTTTTGGACGACGACCCCGGCAAGGATATGGGATTGCTGCGCCAGCCTGGCCATCGGTTCTTTTTTGACGCGGACGAAGTCGAGCCGCTGTCACCCGATGAGTTCCCGCCAATCTCCGGCGTACAAAAACCAACCATTCTCGTTGCTGGCATCGGCAACATCTTCCTCGGTGATGACGGATTTGGTGTGGAAGTAGTTCGCCGCCTCGCCAGCCTGCCACTGCCGTTGAGCGTGCGCGTCGCCGATTTTGGCATTCGCGGCTTCGACCTCGCCTACGCGCTGCAAGACGGATACGAAACGACAATTCTGGTGGACGCAACTCCTCATGGCGAAGCTCCGGGGACTCTGTATGTCATCGAACCCGATTTGAAGGCGTTAGACGAATCGGATGGTCCGCAGCCTGCAGTGGAGGCTCATGCGATGAATCCGGTAAGTGTGCTACGCATGGCGCGAGCCATGAACATCGAACTGAAGAGCATTTTGCTCCTCGGCTGTGAGCCGGAAACTCTCGGAGGCGAAGAAGGTCAGATGGGATTGAGCGCGCCGGTAGAGGCCGCAGTGGAAGACGCGGTCAAGCTGGTGAAGTCGCTGATCGACAAAGTTCAGGACAAAGGTAGTCCGGTTTCAACCCAGTAACTATCTTGCGATAAAAGGAGACTGCCGTGGCAATGGAAAATGGTAACGGAACCAGTGACAAGGACACGCTATACATGCTGAGCGGGGTGGCCCTGGTAGTTTTCGGGGCCGGCCTGATTCTTTCCAGTCCGATCGCAAGGCGCTACCTCGGCCAGTTCGGGCTCGGGGATCTGGCCCAGGGCGCGCTGCCGGATCTGGACCGGTATTTGAAATTGCGGGCCATGTAGCAGGGCGGGTTGAAATCAGTCCGCATCATTCGAAGTGGTAAGAGCGGACCGTGAATGCCAGATGAGAGGCTTGGTCCTGGGGGAAGACTTCGATGACGACGAGTGCTGCCGCTATTCGTTACGTGATTGACACGCGAGCCAGCCAACTAAAAGCGCCGTAGGCACGAGCGCTGTCAACCCAGACCGACTACGACGTTCGCATTGCATCGGTGGCCGGGGGCACACTGAAACTGCAGGATGAACTAAAGTTCTCTTTTTATGTAGTGGCTCGGAAGCCGGATGGAGAGCAGTGAATCTATGAGCAGGAGGGTTCCGGTTGCCAGGAGGTTTTTCCAGTGCATTATGCATTAAAGCCCACAGTAAGACCGGAGGCTGCCACGGTTCGTTACATCATTGAAGCTCAGGGAGGTACTTTTACCGTTCGGGCGTTTGCCACCGGACTACTTTCGGCATTTGGTCACAACCCGACGATTGTGATTCCGGATTTCGAGGGCGAGATTCTTCTAAATCCTGCGGCGCTTGAGCAGAGTTCGATGCGGCTGGTGATTCATGCGGCTTCTTTGGCCGACGCCGATGATATCAGCGAGAAAGATCGCAACGAAATTAATCGAACCATGCACAAGGAAGTTCTCGAGTCCGAGTCCTACCCTGAGATTGTGTACGAGTGTTCACGACTGAGCGCCAGCAAAACCGGCGACGGCCAATATTGGGTGGCATTGAACGGAGAACTGACGCTGCACGGAGTTAGTTGTACGCAGCCGGTCTCGGCGCGGGTCTGGCTGAATGGTGATAAACTCCGGGCCGCCGGAGATTTTTCTCTCCGCCAACGCGATTATGAAATTCGGCCTGTTTCAGCGGCCGGGGGAACGATCAAACTGAAAGATGAGTTGAAGTTGTCGTTTGATATCACTGCGCGCAAACAGAATTGAGACTGCTCGTTGGCGCGAGGAGCGAACGATCGTGAACAGCGACGAACGACCAACAACGAACGACGGAAGGTGTAGCGAATGTGCCTAGCCATACCAGGAAAGATCGTCGAGATTTCTTCTGACAACCAGGATTCGGCGCTGGTGGACGTAGTTGGGGTGCGGCGAAAAATCGATCTCGGACTGTTGCAGGAGGACAGGCCGGCGCCCGGCGACTGGGTGCTCGTCCATGTGGGCTTCGCCATGAGCAAGATCAGCGAGCAGGATGCCACCGACCAGATGAACACGCTCCGCATGTTGGGCGAGATCGACGGCGCCATGCAGGAAGTGAAAGGTTACGGATTGGAGGACGTGAACTGACGCCCGCCCGCGTTCAGCCAGCGAGAAAGGGATCCTCATGAGATTTGTCGATGAGTTCCGCGAACCCGAACTGATTTCGAAGACCGCCGACGAAATACGCCGCCTCGCCGGCACGGAGCGCCATTACCGCATGATGGAAGTCTGCGGCGGACATACTCATGCCATCTACCGCTTCGGCCTGAAAGATATCCTGCCGGAAAACATTGAATTGATTCACGGACCCGGCTGCCCGGTTTGCGTGCTTCCCATGGGACGAATCGACGATGGTCTCGCCATCGCGCAGGAACCAGATGTTATCTTCGCCGCCTTCGGCGACATGATGCGCGTCCCCGGCACCCAAGGCAGCCCGCTCGAACACAAGGCCCGTGGCATGGACGTTCGCATCGTGTATTCGCCTTCCGATGCGCTCAAACTGGCCCGGCTCAATCCAGATAAACACGTGATGTTTTTCGCCATCGGCTTTGAGACTACTGCGCCCTCCACTGCGCTTACGATGATGCGCGCCAGGAAAGAAGGCATCCGCAATTTTTCTGTATTCTGCAACCACGTCACCATCATCCCGGCCATCCGAGCGATTCTCGATTCTCCCGACATGCGGCTAGACGCCTTCATCGGCCCTGGCCACGTTTCCACGGTCATCGGCTGCCGTCCCTACGAATGGATCGCCCAGAACGAACGCAAACCCATCGTCGTCTCTGGCTTCGAGCCTCTGGACATGCTGCAATCCATTGTGATGCTGCTGCGTCAACTCAAGGCAGGCGAGGCCAAGGTTGAGAATCAATACAAGCGCGTGGTTCCGTGGGAGGGCAATCGCGCTGCACTCAAGGCCATGGCTGAGGTTTTCCGGTTGCGCCCTTATTTCGAGTGGCGTGGCCTGGGGTTCATCTCGCAGTCAGCGTTGCGCATCAACGACAAGTATGCCGAATTCGACGCCGAACAGCGCTTTGAGGTCCCCGGCATTCGCGTCACCGATCCCAAAGCCGCGCAGTGTGGCGAAGTTTTGAAAGGCGTGCTGAAGCCGCATCAGTGTAAACTTTTTGGACGCGAGTGCACGCCGGAGCATCCTATCGGCGCACTCATGGTCTCAACGGAAGGATCATGCGCCGCGTACTACAACTACGAACACCGCAAGGCAGCAATGGTAAGTCTGGGCTCGATCGCCTAAGCGATCCGACCGCCATGCCTGCCGAAGCCACGCTCACGCGGTTCCGCGATCCACAAATCGAGATGGCGCACGGAGCTGGAGGCAAAGCCAGCCGCAAGCTGGTCGAGGGTCTTTTCGCACCTTTGCTCTTCGGCGCCCAACCGGGCCCGCTTGGCGATGCTGCGCAGGTCGATATCAACGGCACCACAGTTGCCATCACCACTGACAGCTTCGTCGTTAAGCCGCTGGCGTTTCCCGGGGGCTCCATCGGTGAGCTTGCAGTAAACGGAACAGTAAACGATCTCGCGGTCTCTGGCGCCAAAGCGGAAGCTCTGGTCGTTACTTATGTTTTGGAAGCTGGGCTGCCCACGCCCGTTCTTGAAGCCGAAGTGCGCGCCATGGCGAAAGCCGCGCGCGATGCCGGTGTTCGTATAGCTGGCGGCGATACCAAGGTCGTCGAGCACGGCAAAGCCGATCAGATGTACGTCACGACAACCGGCATCGGCCGCCTGCTTCACGGAGTAACCATCGACCCTCGCTCCGTGCGCGTGGGTGACAGGATTCTTCTCTCAGGGCCCATCGGCGATCATGGTGTCACGATCCTGCTGGCTCGCGGCGAACTGGATCTCGAAGCTGATCTTCATTCCGACACCCGTTCCGTGCTCCCGCTGGTCGAAGTGCTCATTCGGGCCGCCGGACCGGGTGTGCGCTGGATGCGCGATCCCACCCGCGGCGGCGCTGCGACATCGTTAAATGAGTTGGCCCGCGATTGTGGTCTGGGCATGGTGCTTTTCGAAGATCAGATTCCGGTTCGTGACACCGTGCGCGGCGCCTGTGAGTTGCTCGGACTCGATCCGTTGCACATTGCGAATGAAGGTCAGTTCCTCGCGGTCGTCTCTCCGGAATACGCCGACGCCGCGATCAATGCGCTGAGCCTGGCGCCGGGTGGCCGCGAAGCTCAAGTGATCGGCGACGTTCGTGAACAACCGGCCGGAACGGTGCTCGTGACAACCCGTTACGGGGGCAGTCGAATCGTAGATATGCTGGTAGGCGATCCCTTGCCGCGGATTTGCTAAGCCGGATTTTGTTACGATGATGAAGTTACTTGCCTTGGACCAGCGCATGGCAACTGCATTAAAACTCGCGAGCCTGGTGGAAGAGCGTTTGCTCGAACGCAACCAGCTTTTCGAAAGTTTTTTTTCGCGCGAGGCTCCTCGTCTGGCCGAAGCTTGCCACGAAATGTCCGAACGCTTTTTGCGTGGAGGACGCTTGCTTGCTTTCGGACGCGGACCTTACGCCACCGATGCGCAGCACGTTTCAGTTGAGTTCGTTCATCCCGTAATCGTGGGCAAGCGCGCCCTGCCTGCGCTCGATCTTTCAGTTCTTTTTCGACCATGGCTGGAAGCTATTCTTCACTCGGAAGATATCGTCATGGGGTTCGGCCCGCCTGAAGGCGATCCAGAAGTCTGGGCCACGCTGCAGGAAGCCCGTCTCAAGGACGCGATGACGTTCGCGCTGCCCGGAATGGAAGGATCCTACGCAGTCGAAGCCGCGACGCAAGATCCGTTCATGCACCAGGAAATGATCGAAGTCCTCTATCACACGCTGTGGGAAACGGTGCATGTGTTTTTCGAGCACCGCGAACTCGGCCATGAAGTTGGAGCGTCGGGATTTCTCTATCCATTCCTGGGAACGGAAAAGCAAGGAACCACCGGCCTGGTTGCGGAAGTCGCATCCTCCATCTTGATGAAAGCCCACGACGACGCAAACCTGCGGGAGCAACTGGCGCAAGACGAGGCCGAGCAGATCAGCAGCACCGTGCATGCCATTCACGAACGTCTGCGCCGTGGCGGCAAACTTATTATCTTCGGCAATGGGGGCTCGGCTACAGACGCCAACGATTTCGCCATCGATTGCGTGCTGCCGCCGCCGGGTTATCAATCGATTCCCGCGGTTTCACTTTCCCTCGAACCTGCCAACATCACAGCCGTCGCCAACGACATCGGCACGGATGCAATTTTCCTGCGCCAGTTGATCGCACAAGCCCGCCCCGAAGACGTTGCCATCGGAATTTCCACCAGCGGTGGATCGCGCAACATCATCACGGCATTGGAAGAGGCGCGTAAGCGGAATATGCTGACCGTGGCGCTGCTCGGCTACGACGGCGGCGAGATCAAACGCAAGCGGCTGGCTGATTTTCCGGTGGTGGTGAACTGCGACTACATCCCGCGCATTCAGGAAGTGCAGGCGTCTATCTACCATGTGATCCGCGAATCCTTACAGGTACTGAACCATGCCGCCTAGAACCAGGAGGTATTGATCAGTGGCCAGGCTTGAGCTGTATGGGACAGCTCGTTGTCCTCATACCGGCGAGATGCGCGAGTGGCTGGAGTGGAAGCGCAGCGAGTTTGTCGAATACGACGTCGAAGCCGACCCCGCAGCCCGCAGACGCATGCGCGAGATCTCGGGCGGCCAGCGCACCGTACCAATTCTGGTGGAAGATGGCAAGGTGGTTCAAGTGGGATGGCAGGGCCACGGCTGCTTAGTTGACGAATAAGTTTATATAGGTAACACACTAGATAACATAGGTAGAATGGCCAGCGCTTGTTCGATCCGAGTCCGCGGCGTAGTGCAGGGCGTGGGATTCCGCCCGTTTGTCTATCGCCTGGCCTGTGCCAATACGCTGAACGGATGGGTGTTGAACGCGGAAGAAGGGGTCGAAATTCATCTTGAAGGCTCTCAGAGCGGGCTGGAAGCTTTTGTTCGAGAACTGAAAGCGCAACCGCCGCCCGCAGCCAGCATCGCGCAAATCGATGTGCAGCCGGCAGTGCCGGAAGGCTTTCACGAGTTCACCATCCGGGAAAGCCAGCGCCGTCAGCGCCCTACGGTTCGTATTTCTCCGGACCTGCCTGTATGCAACGACTGTTTGCAAGAACTTTTCGATCCAGCCAACCCTCGTTACCTGTATCCCTACATCAATTGCACCAACTGCGGTCCGCGTTACACGGTCGTGCAGGCTCTGCCTTACGATCGGCCGAACACCACGATGAGGCAGTGGCCGCTCGACGATTACTGCGCCGCAGAATATTCGGATCCGGGCAACCGTCGCTTTCACGCGCAGCCCGTGGCTTGTCCGGCGTGCGGGCCCAGTACTATCTTCGCTCGCCGGTTGAGGCAAATGCGCAAGATGCAGGTAGAAGCAGTGAAGAAAATAGCATCCGCCGCGCGGCCGAACTTCTTCGCGCCGGGGCGATTCTCGCAGTGAAAGGACTCGGCGGCTATCATCTGGCATGCGATGCTCGGAATGCCGCGGCTGTAGCGGCAATGCGCGAGCGCAAGTACCGCAAAGAAAAACCCTTCGCGTTGATGGCGAAGGATATCGACAGGGCCCGCACACTGGTCGAACTTTCTTCCGAAGCGGAAGTGCTGCTCACTTCTGTTGCGCGTCCCATCGTGCTCGCGCCGGCAAGAATCGAACTTCCCGAAGTCGCGCCAGAGAACAATGAACTCGGCGTGATGCTGCCCTACACGCCTTTGCACCGCCTGCTATTCGCCGCCGGCGCTCCGGACGTGCTCGTCATGACAAGTGCTAATCGATCGAGTGAGCCTATTGCTTATGAGGATGAAGACGCACTGGAGCGTCTCGCCGGAATCGCGGATTCTTTCCTGATCGGCCAGCGCCCCATCGCGCGCCGGGTGGACGATTCCGTGGCGCGGGTTGGCGCTTTCGGCCCGGTGATCCTGCGCCGAAGCCGCGGTTACGCCCCGGGAGCGGTTGCATCGCTCCCTGCCGAGCGCCCCATTCTTGCCCTGGGTGCCGACCTGAAAAATTCCATCACGCTGGTCGTCGATGGCCAGGCTTTCGTCAGCCAGTACATCGGCGACCTGGATCATTACCAATCGCTGCGCGCATTTCAGGAAACCATCGAAGATCTAGCTTTCAATGTACGAAGTTCGCCGGGACGAACTGCTTCTGGTACACGACCTTCATCCAGAATATTTCTCGACCATCCACGGAGCAGGTTAGGGGTTCCGCGCACCTTCGCGGTGCAGCATCATCGCGCCCACGTAGCATCTGTCCTCGCCGAACGCGGAGAATGGGCGAAGCGAGTAATCGGTGTGAGCTTCGACGGCACCGGATACGGCAACGATGGAACTATCTGGGGAGGCGAGGTTTTCGTGGGCAGCGTGCAAGATGGATTTACGCGCGTGGCTCACTTGCGGCGTGCGGCTTTGGCTGGTGGCGATGCTGCCGCGCATCTTCCCGTGCAGGCAGCGGCAGGCTTTCTTGCGCAGGTGGAGGGCCTGCCTGACATGCTTGCCGCTCCCTTCGCGTTCCCCGACCGCTTCCGCGGAGCTATGGAGTTAGTGCGTAAGAACGTCCGCACGTTTACAACGACCTCTGTGGGCCGTCTATTTGATACCGCTGCGGCACTTCTCGGTTTCACACGCGAGGTCACTTTCGAAGGGCAAGCCGCCATCTGGCTGGAGCAACTTGCCTGCGGCGCCGCTTTGACTGAGCCGTATCCCCTGCCTTTCGCCGGTGGCGAACTCGATTTTCGTCCATTGCTGCTGGCGGTCGCGCAAGACCGTGCGCGCGGGCGTGACGTACGTGAAATTGCGCGAGCGTTCCAGCGCGGAGTCGCTGATGGCTTGCGGGATGCCCTGATCATGGCTGCTCAGGCGCACGGAATCGATACGGTGGTTCTCTCCGGAGGAGTGTTTCAGAATGAATTGCTGTTGCAAGATCTGAAGTCTTTGTTGAACAACGGATCGCTGCAGATTTGGACGAACCATGCCGTTCCCCCCAACGATGGTGGAATCAGCCTGGGACAAGCCGCGCTGGCGGCGTTCGGCCGCTTCGATGTCGTCCAACAAACCGATAGCGACAAAACCGTCCAAGGGTCCTCATGCATGAACTTTCCATCGCGATGAGCATCATCGAAGTGGCCGAGGAAGAGGCCAGCCGCCGCGGCGTTCAAGTGGAGGCCGTCCACCTGAAGCTGGGCGCTCTCTCCGGCGTGGTAAGAGACGCCCTGCTCTCCTGCTACGAAATGGTTTGCGAGGGCACTCCGCTGCAAGGTTCACGGCTTGTGGTTGAAGATGTTCCCGTGGTGATCTTCTGTCCTACCTGTCGAGCCGAGCAGCCGCTTACCTCGATACAATTGTTTTGTTGCCCCGAATGCGATACTCCGTGCTCTGAGATCGTACACGGCAAGGAACTCGAAGTGGTTGCATTGGAGATAAAGGAATGCGCCCCGAACCCCGCTTGATCGAAGTTCGCAAGAATGTTCTCAAACAGAACGATGTCGTTGCTCGAGCTCTGCGCGACCGCTTTCACGCCGCCGGGGTGTTCGTTGTGAGTCTGGTATCGAGCCCCGGCTCGGGTAAGACTGCATTCCTCGAAAAGATTCTCACTCTACTTCGCCCAAACCACCGGGTAGCCGCTCTGGTGGGCGATCTCGCCACTGAGAATGACGCCGTGCGGCTGGCCCGCAGCCAGGCTCCGGTCAGACAAATCACCACCGGCACCCTTTGTCACCTGGAGGCTGCCATGGTCGGCAAAGCGCTGGAAGAGGCGCAATGGGATCTCAACCAATTGGACTTTCTCTTCATCGAAAACGTCGGCAATCTGGTCTGCCCTTCTTCTTATGACTTGGGAGAAGATCTCCGCTTGGTTCTGATTTCGGTGACCGAGGGTGAGGACAAACCGCTGAAGTATCCGACGATCTTCAACAGCGCCGATGTCGCGGTCGTCACCAAGATCGACTTGGCGGCAGCTGTCGAATTCAATTGGGAGACAGCGTTCAACAACATTCAGGCGGTACGCCCGGGCATGCAGGTTTTCAAGGTCTCAGCCAAAACCGGCGAGGGCATGGAGAGCTTTCTGCAATTTCTGGCGGCACGTCTGAGCGAGCTGCGATCCGTCCCGATCGCTTGAGGATCACAGAGACGCAATCGGATTCCGCTGGGTCGCGCCGGCCATGAATAAGGCTTTCACGCGTCTATAGTCGGGACTGCCGAAGCATCTTTCGCCAGCGTTGATTTCAAGCGCAACCCGTTATCCGGCTTGCTGCGAGGCCACGTAGGCACGCAGTTCTTCCTGATCTTCGGGCAGCATTTTGGTGAACTTGATCCCATTTCCCACCTGCGGATCACAGGTGACAACTGTGGCCACGGCGAGTATCGTCCCATTAATCTGAAGAGTCATTTCTAAAATGGTTCCAATGGGAAACGGGTAGATCGATTCGACGTAGCAGCCGCTTTCGCTGATGTCGGAGGTTGCGCCACGAAGAGGAACATCGTTGCCGGAAACGCACAGTTCCACAGGAATGGCCGCCTTAACGCGCGGGGCTGTTCTGTGTTCTGGCCGTTGTCCAGACTCGGGCTCACCTGGGGCGGAGCGATTCTGGCCGCTTTCGTCCATTGTCTCTACACCTGTCTCTACACCTTTGCCGCGTCATGCACTGTAATCAAGATGCGCTTCGATTTCAAGCGCCACGCCAACCAAGTTCGCATCGGCGTCTCCGCAGGCTTCCGGTCTGACGTTACGTTGGTGCCCTTACTTCCCCTGCCATCCAGCAGCAAAATAGTTCTGTAAGATCAAGTTCTGTAGATCAAGCTTCGACCCGGGGAGAAGTCGCGCAATGAATCGTCTGGTTTTTACACTGATATTGTGGATCCTTGCCATGCCGGCATGGGCGCAGAGCACGTCAGCTGATTACATAAGGACCGGCAACGAATATTACACCAAGGGTGAATACGACCCGGCGATCGCGGATTATACCAAGGCCATTCAGTTGAATCCGAATGATCCTGCCGGGCCGTACGATCGCGGGCTCGCCTTCTATCACAAGAAGGATTATGACAGCGCCATTCAGGATTTTACGCAGGCCATTCGCCTGAAACCGAACCACGTGCAAGCGCTGGTTGCCCGCGCCAACGCGTACGATGACAAGGGTGACCGTGACGCCGCGTTCCGCGATTACAGCGAGGCCATCCGTGTCAACCCGGCTTACATCTCACCGTATATTGAACGCGGCATTGCGTATGACAATCACGGCGACCATGACAACGCTATTGCCGACTTTTCCAAGGCGATGCAATTGGACGCCAACAGTTACCGCCCATATTACGGCCGCGGCTTGGCATACAAGAGGAAGGACGATTGCGACCGTGCGATTAAGGATTTCGACGATGCGATTCGCCTCAACCCAAACTATGCCAAGGCGTTCCTGGAACGCGGGCGCTGCTATTACAGCAAGAAGAATCTTGAGCAGGCGATTGCAGACTTGACCCAGTCCCACCAACTCGACTCGAATTCAACCGCCGCGCTCGTGGAGCGCGGCAACTCCTACGACGACAAAGGCGAGCGTGACAAGGCCATTCAGGACTACTCCGAGGCTCTTCGCATAGATCCAAATGACGCTTACGCGTTTTACAATCGAGGTCTGACCTACCGCCACAAAGGCGAGTACGATCTGGCGATCAAGGATTACTCTGATGCGATACGGATTGATCCTAAGTATGCCTCGGCACTCAATAATCGCGGCTGGGTGTATGATCGGCAGGGCAAACACGATCTGGCGATTGCGGATTTCACCGAAGCGGTGCGCCTAAAGCCAGATTATCAGTTTGCCTTCTTCAACCGGGGCAAAGCGGATCGCGAAAAAGGCGATTACGAGGGCGCAATCAAAGACTTGAACGAGGCGATCCGGTTGAATCCAAATGATGCGAACGCGTTCTACCAGCGTGGACTCGCCAGGCAGCAGAACCATGACACCGCAGGCGGCGACGCCGACATCGCCAAAGCCAAACAGCTAAACCCCAGCGTGACCGGCGACTAGTCGATGCGGTCATAACGGGATCGGGGCTGGGCGGGATCGAGACTCTTAGTTTGCCGGCGTCTCCAGCGCCCTGACCAGCCACGGAATAATCACCTGCTTGAAAATGCGGGGATCGGGCCAAACGCCAACCTGCCGCCCAAGATGTCCGCCTGAAGGATTAATCCACGCATCTTTTGGCACGTCGCCCCTGCTCAGGAGCAGATATTCGTCCTCGATCGGCACTTGCGTGTCCTTGACTCCCGCGAGTATCAACATGGGCGCCATCGGCTTTCCCAGCAGTCCCTGATGCACCAGCGACAACTTTGGAAGGTACTCGCCCAGTTCCTCCAGTGTGTGCACGCCTTCCAGAATGTTCATGAGCGCCGGCACCTGGTCAAACAAGTATTCGCGATTGCCCAGCAGCGAGTTCATCAGAAAATCTTTCTGAAAGAACTTATCCACCGGCGGAGACTGCGCGCTTGCCCCGCGCAGCCGCGCGCGCTCCACGATTGCCATCTTCGTCGCCCAGTATGCTCCCCAGCTAACGCCGTGCATGGCGATGCGGTTCTTGTCGATCTCGGGGCGCGACTGTGCGTAGTCGATGACCTTCGACAACATGCGGTCGGAAGTTTCGCTAACTTTGATGGGCGATTGCCCGGTCCCGGGGCCATCGATTGCGAGATAACCGACTCCAAATGGAAGGATTGCGCCGAAACTCTCGGCGAGATCTTCCTTGCGGCTATCCAGACCATTCACCGCGATTACCAGCGGCACCGGGCCTTTTGGATTTTTCGGCAGCCGCAGGTAGCCGATGATTTCTTTTCCTTCGAAGGGAATGTGTACGACTTCCAACGGCGGATCGAAGAACCGCGCATGCGCCAGAAAAGCCTCGATCGCTTTTTCATAAGAGCGCTGCTTGCCCGGAGATGCCGGAATCGGCCAGCGTCCGAAGGAATACAACCGCCAGGCCCGGATGTAATCGGCGTTCGCCTTGGTGGGATCGGTCTTCTCCAGCGACTTCGCTTCGTTGAAATAGCGGTCAGCCACATGCATGAAAGCCGCGGCCCACTCGTCTTTATCGCGGGTATGGATTGAATTAAAGGCTTCCTTAATGTCGCCAGGATCGAGCCCGATCAACGGGTACTGTCCCACCTCGGCGCGATGAATGGCCTCGGCTTTGATTTCGTCGATGTTGCGCTCACGGCGCTCTTGCGCGAAGGCTATCACGGTGACGGCTGCTGTGGTGAGGAACAGGGCTACAAAACTCAATAGATTATCTCTCTGCATGACTCGTCTCATTTTCCGATCCAGCCGCTGAAGAGCGGCTTTCGTGAAAAGGGCCGGACGCGTTGAGGTCCGGCCCGAACAGGGTTCCACTCTCCGGAACTAGAAAATGAACTTCAGTCCCAGTTGAATGGATCGCGGACCTCCGGAGCCAATGGCGGGATTGGCGGCCGCAACATCAGGGGTAACGCAACCGCACCCAAATGCAGAAGGCGCGGCAGCCGGATCGTTGTTGCCATAACCGTTCTGTCCGCCGTAAGGATTGGCGAAATTGGGGTGGTTGAGAATGTTAAAGAATTCGGCGCGGAACTGGGCGCGCAGCCGCTCGCCAAAGTGCCAATTCTTGGCCAGAGAGAAATCCAAATTGCGGAAACCGGAATCGGGGAAGAGGTTGCGCCCCATGGTTCCGAAAGTTCCCGCAGGAGGCGGGATCAGCACCGAGTTACCTTTGGCAAAACAGCCATAAGTGGCAAGCGAGGCCGTTGCACCCACATTCGCAGCGTCGGTGGTGCAGGCTCCGGGCATGTTGGAGGAACCGCCGGGGAAGAATGGGATGGGCGTCGAACCCGACTTGAAATCCGATGGGTTGCCGAAGAAATCCCATCGCTGAGGCGTCGCTTGTGGCGGGCTAACGGGGAGACCACCAATTCCAGCGAGGCCACTGGTCAGATCGATCACTCCCCATGGCTGCGGACTTGCGATCGTGGCAATGGTATTGATCTCCCAGCCTTCCAGCATCTGCCCAAAGCCGGTCTTTCCGGGAATGGCATAAGTCAACGAAACCGTGAGGCGCTGCCGGATATCAAAGTCGCTGTTCGCGTACTCGCGCTGCGGATGCGTAGAATCCTGCGGAAGACCGTAACCGGCGCCGAAGTCCCAGTTCGCGCCCACGTCATCCAACGAATGCGAATAGGTATAGCCTGCAACCATGCTCAGGCCGTGGTAGTTACGCGAGGTCAAAGTGGCCTGCAGGCCGTTGTAGTTGGATTTGTAGAAATTTCCCATCTGGAAGATGTTGCTCAGCCAGCCGAACTGCGCGTTGTACGGCCGAGTAATTTGCGAATTGGTCCCCGGGGTTTCCTGATTGATATCGCGAATGCCCGTCAGATTGGTTCCGTGATTTCCAACATAGCCAACTTCGAGCGATAGATTTGGAGTAAACGCGTGTTGCACGTTGAAGGTCCAAGTCCAGACGTATGGAGTCGTCAGATTGCGAACGACGCTCATAATAGGGCAAGGGCCCCCGACCATGGGATCGCAGTTGATGGCGCTAGCGCTCAAGTTCCCATAAAGTGGCGAACTGCTATCCCACTGAGGAAGAATCGGGGGTATGGCCAGGTTTCCTGCGGTGATTGTGCCGCCTGCGGTTTGCTGATTGGGAAGACCTGTGTTAGCGATGACGGCGCCGGTGGGGATGTTGGTCAAGCCGTAGCTGTTGTTAAACGCGAGGAACGATTCCCAGTTCACAACTTCGTACATCATGCTGGCTCCGCCGCGGACTACGGTGTTGCCCCTCCCAGTGACATCCCAGGCAAAGCCGAAGCGGGGAGCAAGATCTTTGGGATCGGAATTGTACGGGCCGCTGACGCCGTTGACGCCGACCTGAATCACTCCGGTGGCCGCATTGGGATCAAAATTGCCCAGACGATTCTGGGCTTCTTTGATGACCGAGCTGAACTCATAGCGGAGGCCATAATTGATAGTTAGATTTCGACTGACCCGCCAGTCATCCTGGAAAAACAGGCTGTAGGCCCAGTCGTGAAGCTGGCGAGTGGGATCGCCTACTTGCACGGAGGCTTTGAAAGGATCTCCAGCGAAGAAATCCTCCAATGCGGTCGAGCCTGCTCCCGCGGTGATAGCGACGCCGCCCAGGATAGTGATGCTTCCGCGAGCGTTGCCGAAAGCGCCGCCGCTGACGCCATCGCGATGCAATTCGCCGCCGAATTTCCACGAATGCTTGCCGACAGTATAGGAAACATGGTCGATAATCTGAGTGATGGTGTCTGGTCCTTGAAACTTCGGCCACTTGAAGCCGCCGAGGCCGGGGACGAAAGCGCCGGCGAATCCAATGCGGGGCAGCCCTCCGGTGAAGGGACCGCTTACTCCAGTGTCAAGACCGTACGCGGAAGCCGGCATGTTGATGTCGACGGGGAAAGTTGGCTGGTAGAGGCGGCTGTAGCCAACCCGAGCTTCGTTTACCCACCTGGTATTGGGCGTCCAAATCCAGTTCCCGCCGACCACCTGGGCGCGAGTATGGATTTTTGACCGCCATTGGTTTTGCAGCTCAGGAAAATCCTCCGCTGTGCCCGAGTTGTTGCCGAAGAAATAGGTTCCGTTAATCGACTGGCGGCTATTGAAGTTGTAATCGACTTTGGCGACTACGTCGTCAGTACCCGCTTGATTGGGGAAGCCCTGAACGAAATTCGGAGTCGGATTGGGGTTGACGGGAAATCCACTGCCGTTGCATGTGACCGTGGACCCGGACAGGTTGCAACCGGAGAGCTTTTGACTTTCTGGGCTAATCATTACGGGCAAGCCGTGAGCGTCGATGACGCCGCCGGCGATCGCGGCCTGCAGGTCACGGATCGCGTCCGGAATACTGTTGCCGCAGTCCCCTATAACGTAGGTGCAATTTCCTACGTTCGTCGGCGAAGCGACCATGTAAGGTGTCGTGACGCTGTAGGTGTTTCCGATGTCGTAGCGCTGGCCCTCGTAGGATCCGAAAAAGAAGGCCTTGTCTTTGATGATGGCGCCGCCCAAACTGCCGCCAAACTGTTCCAGGCTGCGGTCGACTTTGGCGGCGGGAGATGCGCCGAAGGCGCAAGGAGCGCTGGCACAGTTGAAATAATTGCGCGCGTCCATGGCGCCGTCGCGGCCGAACGCGAAGGCCGTGCCGTGCAGGGTATTAGTGCCAGATTTCAACCCCACGTTGACGATGGCCCCGGGCTTCCAGCCGTACTCGGCAGGAGGATTTTGCTGAAGGTTAAATTCCTGAATGGCATCGATGGGCAGGATCGTAGCTGAGTCTCCCACAATGCCAGAGCCGTTGATAATGCCTTGACCGGAGAAGGGTTCTGTGTTGTAGAGGCCGTCGATGAGATAAGCATTGTCTTCGGCGCGCAGACCGTTGGCGCTTGTCGTCGAGAATCCACCGCCTGGATAGCGCATCATCCCGGGACGCAACTGAAGCAGATTTTGATAGTTTCGGCCGTTCAACGGCAGGTCGTTGATTTGTTCATTGCTCAACGTTCCTCCCAGCGTGGCGGAGGTGGAGTTGACGAGAGGAATTTCTGCACTCACGGTGACGACTTCGGAAACATTTCCCGGTTGCAAACTGAAATCCACGCGAGCGTCGGTTGCCACTTCGAGGGTGATGCCGGTTCGCTCTACCGACTTGAAGCCTTTCGCCTCCACATGAATCTTGTAGGTTCCCGGAATCAAGTTGGGAGCGGCATAATTCCCGGACGCGTCGGTAGTAAGATTTCGCGAGGTGCCACGCTGGGTGTCGGTGACGACGACGATTGCGCCTGCAACCGCAGCACCGCTCTGGTCGGTGACGCTGCCCAACACGCGGCCAGCTGTGGACTGGGCCGGGGCGGGCAGAGTCATGAGGCTGAAGGCAAGAACAAGAAGAACAATCCGGGTGGCGATAGTCGTTTCGTGAACCGCGGACGTGGCGGTACTTCGGAATGTCATCGCAAATTCCTCCGACTGCCTGGTCCGACAGCCATACCACCGCTCGACGAATGAAGTCAAGCAAATTCTCTGCTTTCAGCCTTCTTCGTACCGCGGGGAGCACAGTTGGTTAAACGTGCTGTCCAAGGATTTTCCGCAAAAGAGCGATAAAACCGGCATTCGGCCATAGGCCTTGCGCGGCAGCCATGCGGAGTGATATCGTCCTAGCGATCATACCACCATACCGAAAGACCGCTAATGCTTGGTCATCACTCGAACTCTCAGGAAACGCCGCCAAAGGTTGTGGACCTGCGGTATAGTAGTCAGACCTTCGCCAGTTCCCCAAAACTGGCTCGTGCGGGAGAGAATCCTGTGTACAAAGTCGTCCGCACTTCACGTCTGTTCGAGCAAATCGTCCAGCAAATCGAGGAGTCCGTCCTGAATGGCTCTCTTAAGCCGGGCGACCAACTCCCCGCGGAACGTGATTTAGCCCAACGGCTCGGGGTCAGCCGCACTGCCGTGCGCGAAGCTGTTAAGACTTTGCGTGAAAAAGGCCTGGTCGAAGCCTACTCCGGGCGCGGCACCTTCATCACTGACGGCACCACTCACGCAGCTCGCCAGTCGTTCGACCTGATGGTGAAGATCGGCCAGCAGGAAGGCTCGCCGCATCTGGCGGAGTTGCGCTTAATCCTGGAACCCGGAATTGCTGCGCTGGCCACCTTGCGCGTCAAAGATGACGATGTCGCGGCGATGCGGGAAGCGGTCGCGGTCATGGATCGCTCGCAGAAAGATCCCGAGGCTTACATCGAGGCGGACCTCGACTTCCACCTTGCCTTGGCAGAGGCAGCGGCGAACCCGCTTATTCTTTCTTTGATCGATTCCATTGTCGGACTACTGCGCGAGCAACGCATAAGAATCTTCAACGTAGAAGGCGGTCCGCAGCGCGGGCAGTTTCATCACAAGCGAATTCTCGAGGCCATGGAACGGCACGATCCGGAGGCGGCCCGCAGCGCAATGGCTGCCCACCTCGAGCAGGTGCGCCAGGATTCGCAGGCTTCTTCCACCGGCAAACCCCCGCGAAAGCACGCGCCCGCGGCAGGTCCCAAAAGTACTTCGTGATAAGTGAGAGTTCTGGAGGTTCTTCGGCGGATGGCGAAACTCGGGTTCATCGGTCTGGGAGTCATGGGCAGCCAAATGGTCAACCGGTTGCTCAGCAAGGGTCACACTGTGACCGGCTACAACCGCACGCGCGCCAAGGCACAATGGCTGGTTGAAAAGGGCATGCAGTGGGCCGACTCGCCGCGCGCGGTCGCTGGCGCGTCCGACTTCGTTTTTGCGATGGTTACTAACGCGGCGGCCATCGCCGCCATCACCGATGGCCCGGATGGAATGCTGGCGGGCCTCAGCCCGGGCAAAATTTTCATTGACATGAGCACGGTGAGCCCCAGCGTGAGCCGCGCGCTAGCGGCGAAAGTGCGTGAAAAGGGCGCGGACATGGTCGACTCGCCTGTCTCCGGCAGCGTCATCACGTTGCAGGAAGGCAAGCTGTCAGTCATGGTCGGGGGACGCCGCGAGACCTTTGAAAAAGTGAAGCCGCTGCTCCTCGACATTGGCCCCAAAGTCACTTACGTGGGCGACAACGGCCTTGCGCTCGCCATGAAGATTGCCGTCAACCTCAGCCTCGCAGTGCAGATGCTGGCATTTTCCGAAGGCGTGTTGCTGGCCGAGAAGAGCGGCATTGCGCGCGAAACCGCGGTCGATGTGCTTACACACAGCGCAGTCGCTTCGCCCATGATTCAATATCGCGGACCGTTCGTGTTGCAACAGCCGGAAGAAGCCTGGTTTGACGTCAATATGATGCAGAAGGATATGGTTCTCGCCATGGACCTCGGACGTCAGCTTGACGTGCCCCTGCCGAGCACTGCCGTGAGCAATGAAATCCTAACCGCGGCCCGGGGCATGGGCTGGACGAAATACGATTTCGCTTGCATGTTCGACGTGCTGGCCGCTATGTCAGGAGTCACGACGCCGGTCACCGCAGGAGGCAAGAAGACATGACCACCGCTTCCTCCAATTTCCAAACTTCGAGCCACACGTCCCCGGCCACGGAAAGAGACAAGTGGCTTCACGCCTACCACCAGATGGTGAGAATCCGTCTGTTCGAAGAGCAGGTGAACGAGATCTACACTCGCGCCCTAATGCCTGGCCTGGCTCATCTATATAGCGGCGAAGAAGCCGTCGCCGTGGGAATCTGCGAGGCCCTGCGCATCGACGACTACATCACCAGCACTCACCGCGGCCATGGACACTGCCTTGCGAAAGGCGCGTCTCCAGACCGCATGTTTGCCGAACTGCTGGGAAAGGAAGCCGGCTATTGCCGCGGCAAGGGTGGATCGATGCACATCGCCGACCCCGCCACCGGCAACCTCGGCGCCAATGCCATTGTCGGCGGCAGCGTGGGCATAGCCACCGGGGCTGCCTTTACGGCCAAAACTTTGGGCACAGATCGTGTTGCAGTCTGCTTCTTCGGAGAGGGCGCGCTCGGCCAGGGTTCGCTCTACGAAGTGATGAATCTCGCGCAGTTGTGGAAGCTGCCCGTGATCTACGCCTGCGAAAACAATCTCTACAACGAATACACGCACTATAGTGAAACCACGGCCGGCACTATTCTGGGCCGCGCCACCGCGTTCGGCATGGAAGCCACTAGTGTCGATGGTCAGGATGTGCGCGCCGTGCATGAAGTCGCCACACGGCTCGTAAAGCGTGCGCGCACCGGAGGCGGACCGGCATTCCTGCAATGTGACACCTACCGTTACGGCGGTCATCATGTTGGCGATATCAATCGTGAATATTACCGCTCCAAACAAGAAGAACAGCACTGGAAGGCGGAGCGCGACCCCATTGCCATTTTGTCGACGTGGCTGATCGGTCAGGGCTACGCTGACGCCGCATCGCTTAATCAAATTACCGCTGAAGTTCGCGCCACCATGGAAGCGGCTGTGAAGTTTGCAGTCGCAGCGCCGTATCCAAACGTTGACGAGGTTGACCAGCACGTCTATGCCTGAACGCGAACTCACCTTTGCCCAGGCAGTGCGCGAGGCGCTGGCCGAGGAAATGCGCCGCGACTCGCACGTGTGCATCTTTGGCGAAGATGTCGCCGAGGCCGGCACGCCCTTCAAAGTTCTCTCCGGACTAGTTGAAGAGTTTGGCGCCGGCCGCGTTGTCGACACTCCCATCTCCGAAGCTGGATTCACCGGCGTGGCCGTAGGCGCCGCGATGACGGGACTGCGTCCCGTGGTCGATATTATGTTCGGCGACTTCGTCACTCTTACTATGGATCAGATGGTGAACCAGGCGGCAAAAGTCCACTACATGTCAGGCGGCCACTGGAACGTTCCCATGGTGATGCGCACTACGCTGGGAGCAACCCGCCGCTCAGCCGCGCAACACTCGCAGTCTCTGCATGCGTGGTTCTGTCACATTCCGGGGTTGAAGGTGGTCCTTCCTTCCACGCCCTACGATGCTAAGGGATTGCTAAAGTCCGCCATTCGCGACGAGAATCCAGTCGTCTTCTTCGAAGACAAAATGATGTACAAACTCAAAGGCGAGGTGCCGCCGGACGATTACACGGTCCCGCTGGGCGTAGCGGATATTAAACGCGCGGGCGATGACATCACTCTGGTCGCCACCAGCAGCATGGTGCAGGTCGCGCTGGCCGCGGCGAGTCTGCTCGAGAAAGAAGGTATCAGCGCAGAGGTGGTCGATCCCCGCACCATGTGGCCGCTCGACGAGAAAACTCTGGTCGAGTCGGTGAAGAAGACTTCGCGCGCAATCGTTCTCGACGAAGGTTACGAACGCTACGGCGTCACCGCGGAACTTGCGTCAGTCATCGCCACGGGCGCATTCTACGATCTGGACGCTCCGGTGAAACGGATGGGCGCTATGCACGTTCCAATTCCCTTCTCTCCGCCTTTGGAAGATGTGACCGTGCCGACGGAACAAACGGTGTTCGAAGCGGCCCGAGCGATGTGCAATAAAACGTAGCGCCGGCATCCTTGCCGGCTGTCGCGAGGGCGTCTCGCCCTCGCACCGTCGGTCGAGACGCTCTACGGACAGCCGCCGAGACGGCGGCGCTACCGAAATGGAGATTTGTTATGGCACTAAAAACATACGGAACGATGGCCGTCGATTGGGAAAACCGTGTCAACTTCGATCGCCTCCGCCGCGAGCGCCTCGCCAAAGCGAAGGACCTTCTCGCCAAGTCTGAAATGGGCGCGCTGTTGTGCTTCGACATGAACAATGTCCGCTATCTCACCGCAACCCACATCGGCACGTGGGCCCAGGACAAGGCGAATCGCTTTACCCTGCTTCCGCAAAACGATGAACCCATCTTGTGGGATTTCGGCTCCGCGGCAAGGCACCACCAATTGCACTGCCCCTGGCTCGGCGAGCGTTCGCGCGCCGGAATCTCCATGCTGCGCGGCGCCATGACGCCCGAGATGGGGCGGGCCGAAGATGTGGCAAAGAAGATTCGCATCGAACTGGAAATGCGCGGACTGCACAAAGAACCGGTCGGCATCGACATCATCGAATTGCCAGTCCTGTTCGCTCTGCAAAAAGAAGGCATCAAAGTCGTCGATGGCCAAGCCCTGATGTCGGAAGCGCGCCTCATCAAGACGCAAGATGAAATCACGCTGCTCAACACCTCCGCCATGATGGTCGACGCCGCCTACGATGAACTCTATCGCGCCATGAAGCCGGGGATGAGCGAAAACCAGGCTGTGGGCCTCGTGAGCAAAGTGCTCTACGATCTCGGCTCCGAGTACGTGGAAGCGGTCAATGCAATCTCGGGCGAGCGCTGCAATCCGCACCCGCACGTTTTTTCCGACCGCGTGCTGCGCCCCGGTGATCCCGTCTACTACGACATACTTCACTCTTACATGGGATACCGCACTTGCTATTACCGCTGCTTTACCATCGGCTATGCCTCGCACGCCATGAACGACGCGTATAAACGCTGTCGCGAGTATCTCGACGCCGCGATTGAACTCGTCCGCCCCGGCCGCACCACTGCTGAGATTGCGGCCGTGTGGCCGAAGGCCGAGGAGTTCGGCTTCCCCAACGAAGAGTCCTGCTTCGCGCTGCAATACGGTCACGGCATCGGCTTGGCGATTTGGGAAAAGCCCGTGATCAGCCGTCTCGTTTCGTTCGATCACCCCTGCGAGATCAAGCCCGGCATGGTATTCGCGCTCGAAACTTTCTGGCCTTCGACTGATGGCTGGAGCGCGGCCCGCATCGAAGAAGAAATCGTGGTCACCGAAACCGGCCACGAGATAATCACGCGCTTCCCCGCCGAAGAGCTTCTGGTAGCCGGCAGGCACTACTTCACGGTGCATGGTCCGCTCCCGGCGATCCGCGAAACCGAAACGCAACCCAGCAGCCACGTCCGCGAGATGATTGAAGCCAGTTCCCGGAAGGAGCGAGTCGGCGTGGGGGACTAAGAGAGCGTCAATGCAGGTTATCCAACTATGGCGATCAGTGTAGTGATGCCCGCGCTCGAAATGGCACAGGAAACCGGGAAGCTCATCTCCTGGCTGAAAAAGGAAGGCGAGCTGGTTCACAAAGGCGAGCCGCTGCTCGAAATCGAAACCGACAAAGCTGTGATGGAGATTGAGTCGCCCGCCGACGGCGTCCTTGCCGGCATCAAGGTCCAGCCCGGGAACGAGGTGCCGGTGGGCCAAACCGTCGCTTGGATCGTGCGTCCTGGAGAAATTCCTCCTGCAGATGAAATCGCTCAGAAATCAGGAAGAGGAACTACTGCGGCCATTTCTTCCCCAACTGCAGCGCCGGCAAATCAACCTCCGGGCGCGTCCGGTGCGCATCCTGCGACCCGGACCATCAAACTCTCCCCCAAGGCGCGCCGCCTCGCCGATGAACGCGGCGTCAATGTCGCTAACGTCCGCGGCTCAGGACCCGGCGGAGAAATCCTCGCTTCAGACATCCTAGCCGCGGCCGACCCCAAAGCCAGCGCCCCGCCCGCCACAATCGACAAGCCAAATCCAATCTCCCGCCTGATGGCAGAACGCACCATGCAGAGCTGGACAACCATCCCCCACTTCTTCGTAACCCGCGAAGCGGATGCAACTGCGTTAAACGCAGCCCGGCAACAACTCGCGCCCGACATCGAACAGACGCACGGAGTGAAACTCACGCACAGCGACCTGCTGATAGCACTGGTCGCGCGCGTCCTACAAAAGCACCCACGCCTGCATGCCACCTGGACCGCTCAAGGCGTTCGCGGCAATGCTCAGATCAACATTGGACTAGCAATGGCAGTAGAGGATGGCGTGATCGCACCGGTAATTCAGAATGCCGATAAAACTGTGCTAGCCGAGATTTCGAAACAGCGCCGCGACCTCACAGACCGCGCGCGCGTCAATAAGTTGCGCCCGGCCGATCTCGCGGGCGGAACCTTCACCATCAGCAATCTCGGCATGTTTGGAGTGGACGCATTCACCGCCATCATCATTCCACCCCAAGCCGCAATTCTCGCCGTAGGAGCCATCACTGACCGCGTCGTCCCGGTCGACGGCCGCCCCGGTATCCGCCCCATGATTACCCTAACGCTTTCAAGCGATCATCGCGTCGTCGATGGCGCGCGGGCGGCCGAGTTTCTGCGCGAACTGGTCGCAGCTATCAGCCATCCGGGGCAGTACTTCTAGAGTCCCGTGGATTATCTTTCCGGCGAGCGCCCAAACCGGGCTCAGTTAGCCCGCCGACCGCCAAAATACCGGGAAAATGGTACGGCCGACACTGAATTACCCTAGCGGCCAACCACGGTCACTTCCGCATCATCTTCTCCTCGCCCGATGGAATGGTTTGGCTTTTCCCTCGGCCTCGAAATAGAAAAGAGGTAGAGATGTGGCGAAGAAGAGTTTTGTTTTGCTGCCTTTCGTTCTGGCTTCTGCCCTCGTTAGCGCGCAAGTCCTGGGCCCCGCACCGGCAAAATCAGAATCCAATCTCCAGACTCCGTTCGGTGGGAGCACTCTGACGTGTTCCCAACCACCTACCATCGTCGTTCCCAGACCTTTCATCGAACGGGCAAAACTCAAGGCCCGGCTTCTTACTCTTTTGCGCGACAGCCTCTACGACGATGCGAAAGGAATCGTGAATATCGCGCGGGAAAAAGAGATAAGGAAACTTGCAAATAAATTGAACAACGACACAGGAGACTAGATGGCGACAGCATAGAATGCTTCCTTTCCCGGCACAAATCATCTCTCTCTAGTGTGACGGCAATCCAGTCATCGGGCCTTGCCGCAATGTTGTATCGTGCATGTGCCAGATTCCACATGCGACGATAGTCACTGCCGATTCTTTTGAATGCAGGAGTCCTGGGTAGATGTCCATTCCATCGCAGCCCGTTGTGTGGCCCGGTCGACCCTACCCTTTGGGATCAACCTGGGACGGTGAAGGCGTCAACTTCGCGCTGTACTCAGAGCACGCCGAGAAAGTGGAGCTTTGCCTGTTTGACAACTCCGGCAGACGTGAGAATCTTCGGGTTCAGCTTCCCGAGCAAACTGACATGGTTTGGCACGGCTATCTGCCAGAAGTGCGGCCCGGTCAATTGTATGGATACCGGGTCTATGGCCCTTATGCTCCCGAGCAAGGCAATCGTTTTAATCACCACAAACTTCTGCTGGATCCGTATGGCAAGCAAGTTCAGGGGACAATCCGTTGGAGTGACGCGCATTTCGGATACAGGGTCGGGCACAAACAGGAAGACTTGTCCTTCGACCGGCGCGACGACGCTGCGGGCATGCCGAAGAATCGAGTCGTTGACTCCGCTTTCACTTGGGGAACGGACAGGCCGCCCTGTATTCCGTGGCACGAGACCGTGATTTATGAGTTGCACGTAAAAGGATTCACCATGTGCCATCCCGACGTTCCGGCGAACTTGCGCGGAACTTACGCCGGACTGGCGACTGCTCCTGTCATCGAATACCTGACGCGCCTGGGTGTGACTTCGATCGAACTCATGCCGGTGCATGCTTTCGTGGATGACCGGCAGCTGGTGGAGCGTGGTCTGCGCAATTATTGGGGTTACAACTCGATTGGTTTTTTTGCGCCCGAGCCTCGCTACCTGGCGACCGGTTCAATCATGGAACTCAAAACCATGGTCAAGGTTCTGCACTCGGCAGGACTGGAAGTGATTCTTGACGTCGTCTACAACCACACCGCGGAGGGCAATCATCTGGGCCCCACGTTGTCACTGAAAGGGATCGACAACACCACGTACTACCGTTTGTTATCTGACAATCCCCGCTACTACAAGGACTACACCGGAACCGGAAACACGCTGAACATGCGGCATCCACGCGTGCTGCAGCTGATTATGGATAGTCTGCGCTACTGGGTTCTTGAGATGCACGTCGATGGTTTTCGTTTCGATTTAGCGGCGACTCTCGCCCGGGAACTCCATGAAGTCGATCGTCTCGGCGCGTTTCTCGACATCATCCATCAGGACCCGGTGCTCTCGCAGGTAAAACTGATTGCCGAGCCTTGGGATCTCGGCGAAGGCGGCTATCAGGTCGGGAATTTTCCCGTCGGCTGGGCGGAATGGAACGATCGCTATCGCGATACGGTGCGGGCTTATTGGAAAGGCGACGGCGGAGTGGTCGGAGATCTGGCTTACCGCCTCACGGGTTCCAGTGACCTTTACGCACACAGCGGCCGGCGTCCCTATGCCAGCGTCAATTTTGTTACCGCGCATGATGGCTTCACCTTGCAGGATCTGGTCAGCTACAACGAAAAACATAACGAAGCCAACGGCGAAAACAATCGCGACGGCAACAACGATAACCGCAGCTGGAATTGCGGCGCGGAAGGTCCCACCGACGATCCCAACATCCAGGCCTTGCGCGCCAAGCAAAAGCGGAATCTGCTGGCCACGCTGCTCCTCTCCCAGGGCGTGCCCATGCTGTATGCCGGAGATGCGATCGGCCATACCCAGATGGGAAACAACAATGCCTATTGCCAGGACAATCAAATTAGCTGGTTAAGCTGGATTCTGCAGCCGGACGACCGTAACCTGCTGGCTTTCGTGCAGCGCATGATCAATTTGCGCAAGCGGCACCCGGTATTTAGGCGGAAGCATTTTTTCCAGGGCCGCCCCATCAAAGGCGCAAACGTAAAAGATGTGCTCTGGCTTAATCCCAAGGGCAATGAAATTAGCGAAGACGAGTGGCGCGATCCTTCGGTTCGTTGCCTGGGGATGTTCCTCTCCGGCCAGGGATTGGACGAAACCGATGAGCGCGGCCGAAAACTCGGCGACGAAAACTTTCTGGTGCTGCTGAACGCTCATCATGAGGATGCGGCATTCACATTGCCGGCACTCCATCCGGCAACCCGCTGGAATGCCTGGATGGACACCTCTCGAGAAGATGGCTTGCATCCTGCCGGCACGTATGATTCCGGCGCTCCCTATCCCTTGCAAGCGCGCTCTCTGGTGGTGTTGATGGAGCGGCGCGGCAACGGCGGAGCAAACGGCAAAAAGGAAGAGCCGAATGAAGCACCGTCATAACATGCCGTTCGGTGCCGAGTGCCGTGACGACGGGAGCGTGCGCTTTCGCTTGTGGGCTCCAGCGGCGCGCCAGGTTGAACTCTGCCTTGCGGGCTCCAATAACGCGATCTGTCTTTCTATGGAACAGCGTGATAAAGGTTGGTTTGAACTCACGACCGATGCAGCCAGGCCAGGGACGCAATACCGCTACAGTATCGATGGTGGCCAGCAAGTCCCCGATCCCGCCTCCCGTTTCCAGCCAGAGGACGTGCACGGACCAAGCGAAGTGATCGACGCTACAACTTTCGCTTGGAAGGACAACCGTTGGCGCGGCCGGCGATGGGAAGAAGCGGTAATCTACGAACTACATGCCGGAACTTTCACGCCGTCAGGAACGTTTTCCTCTATCGGTGAGCGTCTCGACTATCTGGCGGACCTTGGAATTACTGCTATCGAGCTGATGCCAATCTCCGACTTCCCCGGCCAGCGAAATTGGGGTTATGACGGCGTCTTTCCATTCGCGCCCGATAGCGCATATGGCCGCCCCGAAAGCCTCAAAGCGTTGGTTCAGAACGCGCACGACCGTGGGCTGATGGTCTTGCTGGATGTCGTCTACAACCACTTCGGCCCGGAAGGAAATTATCTCAACTCCTACGCGCCGCAGTTTTTTACTGACCGGCACAAGACTCCCTGGGGCAACGCCATCAATTTCGATGGGCCTGAGAGCCGAGTGGTACGCGACTTCTTCATTCACAACGCCCTGTACTGGCTGACCGAGTACCGGTTCGATGGACTCCGGCTGGACGCGGTTCACGCGATCATTGACGACTCCACCGCTCACATCCTCACGGAATTGGCCGATGCTGTGCGAAGTTCCGTCGAACCGGACCGGCATGTCCACCTCATTCTAGAGAATGATCACAACCAAGCTCATTATCTGCAACGAACGAACCACTGCCAAGTTCAGGCTTACAATGCGCAATGGAATGACGACATCCACCATGCCCTGCACGTCTTAATCACTGGCGAGCGCGATGGCTACTATTCAGATTATTCAGAGCATCCTCTCGAGCATTTAGGCCGCTGCCTGGTTGAGGGATTTGCGTACCAGGGCGAGCGTTCACTCTTTCGAAATGGAGAAACGCGCGGTGAGCGAACCGCTGGTTTGCCGCCAAGCGCATTTGTCTCTTTCCTCCAGGATCACGACCAGATCGGAAATCGCGCTTTCGGAGAGAGGATCACAACCCTTGCAGATCCACGCGCCGCGCGCGCAGCGATGACGATTGTTCTGCTCGCTCCATCCCCTCCTTTACTCTTCATGGGCGAAGAGTTCGGGAGCGAAACCCCATTTCTTTTCTTCTGCGATTTCGAAAAAGGTCTGGCTGAAGCCGTTGCAGCGGGCCGGCGAAATGAATTCGCCCGTTTTACCAGATTCAGCGACCCCGCCTCGCGCGCCGGCATCCCAGATCCCAACGCCGGCGCAACGTTTGAGGCTTCGCGCCTTGACTGGGACGATCTTGCGCAACCGCGTCATCGCGATTGGCTTTGCTTCTATCGCCAACTGCTGAGGCTCAGATGTCAACATATCGTGCCCCGCGTTTCGGGCGCCACGTGTGCCATCACAGCACATTATGAAGTCCATGAAGATCGCGGCCTCAGCGCGCACTGGGATCTTCAAGGCGGCTCGAAACTCGATCTCCTCGCGAATCTTGGCCCGGCTTCCCTCGCTGGACTCACCACCCCCACTTCTCATCTAATCTACGCGAGCGACGATGTGAATGAGCACGCTCTGAGCCAAGGAGTACTTTCGGCTTGGTCGGTGGCATGGTTTCTAAAATCATGAAGCCCGAATCCACAATTCCGCGCGCAACCTATCGCCTGCAACTCAATCGCAACTTCACTTTCGCCCAGGCGAAGTCGATCGTGCCCTACCTTTCCGCGCTCGGCATCAGTCACTGCTATATTTCGCCGTGCTTAAAGGCGCGCCCCGGCAGCATGCATGGCTACGACATCGTCGATCACAACTTCTTAAATCCAGAGATCGGCAGCCCCGAGGATTTCGACAGCTTTGTCAGTGCCCTCCATGAACACGATATGGGATTGGTTCTCGACATCGTTCCCAATCACATGGGAGTCATGGGCAGCGACAACGCATGGTGGCTCGATGTCCTGGAAAACGGCGAGGCTTCCCCCTATGCCTCTTTCTTCGATATCGACTGGCATCCTCTCAAAGACGAACTCGAATCAAAAGTGCTGGTGCCGGTGCTGCACGATCATTACGGCGCCGTGCTTGAGAGCGGCGAGTTGAAACTGGTTTTCCATCCGGAACGGGGCGAGTTCGATTTTTCCTACCGCGATCACCGTTTTCCCGTGAATCCCAAGGTCTATCCCCGCATCCTGCAACCAGCGACGGACACGCTCCCCGCGAAACTGGGTGAGCAAAATTTGGATTTACTTGAATTTCAGAGCGTGATCACGGCTTTCGGCCATTTGCCGGTGCGGCAGGAGGTAAGCAGGGATCGCATGGTCGAGCGCAATCGCGACAAGGAGATCAATAAGCGCCGGCTTGCGCAAGTGTGTGCCCGCGCCCCGGAAATCGCGGTTGCCATCAAGGAGGTTGTCGAACAGATCAACGGAACGCCCACCGATCCCGCAAGTTTTGATCAACTCCACGAACTCATCAAAGCGCAAGCTTTCCGCCTTGCCAACTGGAGGGTCGCCTCCGACGACATTAACTATCGGCGCTTTTTCGATACCAACGATCTCGCCGGCCTCTGCACAGAAAACGAGACCGTGTTTGAAGTTACCCACCGCCTGATTCTGAAGTTTGTGGCCGACGGCAAAGTGGATGGCTTGCGCATTGATCACCCGGATGGCCTGTACGATCCAGCCCAATACTTCGAACGCTTGCGCCTCAGTATCGCAGGCGCACTAAGCAATTCCGAGCACGAATCGCGTTACGTGGTCATCGAGAAAATCCTTACCGGCGCAGAACGGCTACCCGCCCAGTGGCCCGTCTGCGGCACAACCGGCTATGACTTTGCAATGCTGGTGAACGGTCTTTTTATTGATCCCACAACGGAAACCCGCTTCGAGCGCATTTACAGGAACTTTATCGGCGACAAAATAAACTTTGGCGATCTCGCTTATCGCAGTCGAAAACTGATTATGCGGGTCGCCTTGGCCAGTGAACTGAACGTACTGGCTCACCAACTCACTCGCATCGCACTGTCCAAACGGCACACCTGCGATTTCACTCTCAACAGCTTGCGCGATGCACTCACTGAGGTGGTCGCCAACTTTCCGGTGTACCGTACCTATGTCAGTCCCTCCAGTGTCTCGGAGAACGATGCGGACTACATCCAGACCGCCATTGAGTCGGCAAAATGGCGAAGCCCGGCCGCCGACACCAGTGTCTTCGATTTCATTCGCGAAGTACTTCTCACCCGCATCGCCGAGGGACACGATGCCGCTTACCGAAATACAGTCACCGCTTTCGCCATGAAATTCCAGCAGTTTACCAGCCCGGTGATGGCGAAAGGCGTGGAAGACACGGCGTTCTACCGGTATCACCGTCTGATCTCATTGAATGATGTTGGCGGCGATCTTCGCCGCTTCGGAGTCACAACCGCCGAGTTTCACCTCGCCAACCAGGAGCGCCTTCGCGATTGGCCTCACACCATGCTGGCGACCAGCACACACGATTCAAAACGCTCCGAAGACGTGCGCGCCCGCATCAATGTGCTTTCGGAAATGCCGGCCCTGTGGCGGCTTCGGGTGCGAGACTGGAAGCGCTTCAATCGCAGCCATCGATCCCTTATCGAAGGCCAGCCCGCTCCTTCGGCAAACGACGAATATTTGCTCTACCAAACGCTGGTAGGCACGTGGCCCTCCGAAACGTTGAACGACGCGAACGACCGAAAAGCATTCTCTGAGCGGATCGAAAACTATATGCTGAAAGCCATCCGCGAAAGCAAGCAGCACACCAGTTGGATCAACCGGAATACGGCTTACGAAGACGCGGTTTTGTCGTTCGTAAAAGCGCTGTTGAACCCGAGTGCTAAAAACCGTTTCTTAAACGATTTTGTTTCGTTCCAGCGCCTGGTCGCTCGCATCGGCCTTTGGAACAGCTCGTCGCAGACGCTGCTGAAGTTGACGAGCCCTGGCGTTCCCGACATCTATCAAGGGAACGATTCGTGGGATTTCAGTCTGGTTGATCCCGACAACCGGCGTCCCGTCGACTACAGCCGCCGCCAGCAGGTATTCGAGAGTATCCGGAGATGGAGCGGCAACCCTGATTCAACATCGGTCAGCCGCCTGCTGGAAACGCCCGAGGATGGTCAACTGAAGTTGTACTTGATCTGGAAAACGCTGTGCCTCCGTAAACAATGGCCAGATGTTTTTCGTCGCGGCGAGTATCTGCCGCTAACTGTTCAGGGGGCAAAAGCCGATCACGCCGTGGCATTTATTCGGAAAGATGATCACGCGAGTGTGCTGGTGGTGGCCCCACGTCTCGTCGCCAATTTGCTCGCTGACAGCAATCTCCCCCCGATAGGACCGCAAACCTGGGAGGACACTCACATCCTGCTCCCGCATTGCATCTCTCCCAACGAATGTCGGAATGCGTTTACAGGAGAGGTGTTGGACTTTACAAAGGACGACCCAAAGATTGCCGTCTCGGAACTCCTCCATCAATTTCCGGTGGCGCTTTGCATGCTCGGCGGATCGCCTTCCACAGCAAGCTAAGGCGCCTCGCAACCTCACCGTGAAAGTACGGAGCGGCGGTTGGCATTAGTCTCGAGCAGCCGACCGGCCGTTATCCGAGTCATTTCTCACTTGTAGGAAAAATGAAGTCTGCCCGTACATGGAAAACCCGATTTGTTGTCGTGATACTGCGCAATAGTGTCAGTTTATCGCCGACCAATTTCGAGAATCATCCCGTGTACCTATGCCACCCCAAACCAAACCCGCGAAAGCGTTGAGGGCGCACGAATCGCACCCGGCAGAGTCCACGCCTCCCAATTCAGAAATTAACAAACCCGTTCAGGATCTGCCCACCACCGCCGCGGTAATCGAAGAGGCCGAGATTTTGCATGCTTCCATTCGCGCCGGTTCAGTCGCCCAGATTGTAGTGGCAGCCATCGCCGTAATCGGCCTGTTGTACTTGTTGAAAGTTGTAATGGTTACCACTCTCGTGGCCATGTTGCTGGCATTCATCTTCGAACCGCTGGTGGGTTGGTTCGCGCGAATACGCGTTCCTCGGGCCGCAGGTGCGTTAATCGCCGTCGCGCTCATGGTATGCCTGGGTGGAAATCTCACCTACTTTTTCTACAACCGCGCGGTCGACTTCGCTATCCAATTGCCGCAATATTCGGGAAAGATAAGCGATACTCTGGCAAATTTTCGGGCACAGACCACCAGGATCGAAGAGAGCACGCGTTCCGTACTTGCCTCTCCTAAACCCGGTAAACAGCCTCTGCCGGTTGAAGTTCAGGAGGCTCCCGGCCTAACCAGGGTGATTTCAGCGGGTGCGGGGACTTTGGGAGAAGTTGTGCTTGCGGTTTCATTCGTGCCTTTCCTGGTCTATTTCATGCTTACGTGGAAGGATCACATGCTAGCCGCCACAGTGCGGCTATTTCCCAAGGAGCACCGGTTGGTCGCGCACCGCACGGCAGGCAGGATTTCGGCCATGATCCGCAGCTTCATTGTCGGCAACTTGCTGATCGGCGTGGTGGGTGCCACGGTCAGCACAGTTGTGTTCTGGTACTTGGGCATTCCTTACTTTTACTTTCTGGGAGTAATTAGCGGATTTGTGAGCCTGATCCCTTATCTCGGAGTTTTTCTCGCTCTTCTTCCACCCTTGGCCGCTGCTATTGGAGTTGTGGATAAAACCGGGGTTGCGATAATTCTGCTGACGGTCATTGGCTTGCATGTTGTCACCATGAACGTTCTGTACCCGAAAATCGTAGGCAGGAGGTTGCGCTTGAATCCATTGGTCGTGGCCCTATCTTTGTTTTTCTGGGCTTGGATCTGGGGAGCAATGGGCCTGATTCTCGCCGTGCCTTTAGTGGGCGCCACCAAGATTGTCTGCGATTATGTCGATTCGCTTCGTGGGTTCGGCGCCTGGCTGGGCGAGTAAGTGTAGAACGGATGCGAGTCCCGACACTGCCCGCATCATCGAACTCACCGCAACTCAAGCAGCCTTGCGAGTTCGTACGGCCTTCGCAGCTGCCGCGCTGCGTGCGCGTTTTCCTCGTGTCGCCGCGGCGCGTTTGGTTTGTCGCGAGAGTGCCGATCTGCTCGCAGAGCTGCGCGGTTCGCGTTCCAATGCACCTTCCGTTGCCCGGGACCGCTTGCTGGATGTTTTGCGGCGCGGGTTCCTCCCCACTTTCTCATCCTGCGCCGCTTTCTTACGCAGCGCCGCGGAACCCTTGGGCGCGCTCAGTTTCACGCCAGCGCGCCGCGCTTTCGAAAGTCCAATGGCAATCGCCTGCTGCGGAGACCGCGCCCCGTGTTTGCCCTCGCGAATATGATGAATCTCTTCGCGTACGAACTCTCCCGCCTGGGTAGACGGAGATTTGCCTTCACGAGCGTCTTCTCGGGCACGCTGAATCGTTTCCTGCTCGGGCATAAGATCCTCCTAACAAGTCACCCACCCATCCTAGCCCGCCAGGAACGCGCGTCCAATCCCACGTTTACCCTAAAGGCCTTCCGCATTTCGCGTAGGCATCTGAAATCCGACGCAGCTTCCTGCGGGTCAACCGCAGGCTGCAATAGCGTCAGCCCCGGGTCCTTCGCTTGCTGGCTTTCTTTTTCTGCTCAATCTTCCTGGCGAGTAGATTCTTTGCCTTTTGCAGCTCTGCCCGTCGCGTGGCACTCAAACCATGTCCGGCTCGGTTTATGAAGTAATTGAGCATCCGCATTCCGGAGCCGGGTCCTTTTGGGGAGACTTTCTTGGACGCCAACGCATTGGCAATCGTGCGTGCACTTTTTGTAAACAAACCCGCAGGAGGATGAGTCGAGTCCGTCTTCACCGTCGCTATCCACCTGGTTTTTCCACTGGCCATAGCTCCACTCCTACATGCTTAAGACGCATTAGTCGCGCAAAGATACTGCGGCCTACTGCAAACATTCAACCAAACTACATGATGCGTTCGATGTTCCGGCTTCAGTTCTCCGTTAGGTTCTTAGATGGAGGACTGTGTGATTCCGCTGAAACACCATATCGATCTGTTACGTCGATTAGTCGGACCGCGCAATACCGGAAATAAAGTCGTGGTTAGTGTTCTGCTTTGCATAGTTCTCATTCCCAGCAGTTCGGCCTTCCCACAAAACAAGCCTGGGGAGAAGGAACCATCGGCCGGAGAACTTCTGCGCCAGGCAGTGAATAGTGAACTGAAGGCCCAATCTGATGATCACAGCCACTGGATGTATCAGGACACTACGAAGGATCGGGGCAAGGAGCAAGTGAAGTGGATTGTTGAGACGCGCGACGGAGACCTTGACCGGTTGTTATCGGTGAATGGCCGGCCGGCCACAAAAGATCAACAAAAACAAGAAGACCAGCGCATCGGACGTCTGCTGCACAAATCCGGCGAGCAAAGAAAGCGCCAGCGCGCCCAGAAGCAAGACGCCGAACAATCCGAGCGTTTGTTCAAAATGTTGCCGGATGCAGTGACCGCAGAGTTTGGAGAGCGCAAGGATGGGCTAATCGAAATCCTTTTCCAGCCAAATCCGAATTTCCACCCCTCATCCCATGAAGCTGCAGTCTTTCATGCCATGGAAGGCCGCATCTGGATTGACGAGAAACAGAACAGGTTGGTGGAGATCGAGGGTCATCTCCTCCGGCCAGTTAAGTTTTACGGCGGCATCCTCGGCCATCTGGATCAGGGTGGCAAATTTCATGTCAAACAGTCGGAAGTCGCGCCGGGTTATTGGGAAATCACCCTCCTGCAGGTGAATATGCGCGGCAAAGCTCTGTTCTTCAAAACCATCTCGGTGCAACAGAACGAAACTCGAAGCAACTTTCAGCGAGTACCCGACAATCTGACGCTCACTCAGGCTGCTGAACAATTGCAAAAGGAATGTAAAACGCAGGCCACAGCAGGCAATGGCCGTCAGGCAGAGCCCACCCGACCGATGTCGCCACCCACAGGATGAACCTATCCGTCGTTCCACCGTATCCAGCGCAATCTGCTTTCAGAAGAACGATATCGCGTTTGAAGATGGTCGGGAAACATGCGAGGCTCGCTGAACAAAAAGCCGGCCAAAACAGATCCACCTCGGGATCACGGCTTAACCGTCTCGACTCCGGCTGAAAAAAAGCAGGTTGAGGAGCGCCTGGCGATTGGCGCCAACGTCGTTTACGAAACCATTCGGCGCGAAGGGGAAGAGGAACTGCGCCGGACCGTCGATGCATTAGCCTGGTCGGCGTTCGCGGCAGGACTCTCGATGGGATTTTCTTTCATTGCGGAGGCCCTGCTGGCCTCCCGCTTGCCCGATCAACCCTGGCGACCCCTGATATCGCGGGCGGGATACAGCATAGGATTTCTAATCGTCATCCTGGGCCGCCAGCAACTCTTTACCGAAAATACACTCACCGTAGTTTTGCCGTTTTTACAGCGCAAGGACTTGTCCACGCTGGTGCGCATGCTGCGTCTGTGGACAATAGTTCTTGCCGCGAACCTGTTGGGGACATTCCTGTTCGCTTTGTGCATCGCGAAGGCCGGCATTTTTGCCCCCCATATCCAACAATGTCTGACTGAGATCGGCGCAGCCCATCTGGGCGCGGGATTCGGGACCGTGCTAGTGCGTGCCATTTTCGCAGGCTGGCTGATCGCTCTGATGGTGTGGCTGCTGCCAGGTGCAGAATCAGCGCGTGTGAGCATTATCATCATCATCACCTACCTGGTCGGAATCAGCGGATTCAACCACATCATCGCAGGCTCAACTACCATGTTCTTCCTGATCGTCACGACATTCATTTCGTGGAAGACGTATTTCGTGCAGTTCTTCATCCCAACGCTGCTGGGCAACATCATCGGCGGCATTTCCCTCGTGGCCGCGCTGGGTCATGCGCAAGTGGTCGGCGGTAAGGAACCAAAGAACCCATAAAAACCAGCCCTCGGCCTCTGTCCATTCGCGGACACGTGCGTCCGGTTTCGGATAAAGACATCTCTCTTCCCGTTCCCATCATCGGGAGTATCCACAATGTTTGTAGACACTTGGCGGTCGATGGAAGACGGCCTCTCAGTTGCCGCCGAACAACTGAGATGGATATCGCTCGACCCGAATTCAAGACCCAGAAGCGCCGTCGCCAGGCAGTCATGGTGGCCGCCGTGGTTCTAAGTGTGGCCGCGGTTTCAGTGGCAGTGATGCGGCTAAAACCCGCGGCGCCGACGGTGGAGCGCGGGACCGTGTGGACTGACACCGTGAAGCGCGGTCCAATGCTGAGGCAGGTGCGCGGATTGGGATCGCTGGTGCCCAGCCAGGAAGCAGTGCGGCAGATTCCGGCGGAGACCGAAGCCACCGTCGTTCGCATTCACATGCTGCCCGGTTCTCGGGTGACGGCCGGCACCATCCTGCTGGAGATGAGCAATCCGCAGACCGAGCAAGCCGCAGTTGACGCGGAGCTCCAATTGAAGGCAGCCGAAGCCGAATACCAGAGTCTTCGCGTGAAGCTGGAAAGTGACCTGATGAACCAGAAGGCCGGCGCCGCTACCGTGCAGGCCGAAAACGCACAAGCGCAGCGGCAGACCAACACCGACAAAGCGCTATACGACCTTGGAGTCATCTCAGGCCTGGCTTACAAGACTTCGAAAGACAAGGCCGCCGAGTTCACCACCAGAAATGATCTTGAGACGCAACGTCTCACCGCCAATGAGCGCGCGATTGCGTCGCAGATGGCAGTGCAGCAGGCCAAAGTCGATCAGATGCGGACCCTCGCCCAGCTCAAACAAAAACAATTGGACGCGCTGAAAGTTCGCGCGGGGATCGACGGCGTGCTGGTGGATCTCCCGCTGCAGATCGGCCAGCACGTTCTGCCCGGCACCATGCTCGCCAAAGTTGTAGAACCCGATCACCTGATGGCCACGCTGAAAGTCGCCGAGACGCAGGCGCGGGACGTGCAAATCGGAGAACCGGCATCGGTCGATACTCACAACGGCGTGATCGCAGGCATAGTAATGCGCGTTGACCCCGCGGTACAAAATGGAACCGTGACGGTCAACGTCAAACTCACTGGGGAACTGCCGAAAGGCGCGCGGCCTGACTTGAGCGTGGACGGAACCATCGACCTTGAGCGGTTGGACAATGTTCTCTACGTCGGCCGTCCTGCATTCGGTCAGGAAAACAGCACTATCAGTTTATTCAAACTGAGCCCGGATGGACAGACAGCATCACGTGTGCCCGTGAAGGTGGGACGAGCCTCGGTGAATTCGATTCAGGTAATTGAAGGACTGCACGAGGGAGACACCGTGATTCTGTCCGACATGTCACGTTGGGATAACACCGATCGCATCCGGCTCGAATAGTAAGGGGGCAGGCTAACGAACTAAGAAAGAGGGTAGTGGTGCAGTTTCCAATTGCGATTTCCTTTGCGACCTTTGCGGTCAAAAGCTTTTAACCGCAAAGTGCGCAAAGAAATGCCGCGAAGGTCGCAAACAAAGCTCAGCCGCTCACTACCAAAAAATCGAGGAGCCAGCAATGACCGAAGCAGGACAACCACTCATCCAGATTCAGGACCTCACCAAAGTCTTCTATACCGATGAGATCGAAACCCACGCTCTCTCCGGCATCCACCTGTCGGTAAACAAAGGCGAGTACGTCGCCATGTCGGGGCCGTCGGGATGCGGCAAGTCAACGCTGCTGGCGATCATCGGACTGCTGGACACACCGACCGCCGGCCGCTACTCGCTGAACGGGAAGACGGTCGAGAATCTCGATTTCGCGGAGCGGTCGCGCATTAGAAATCAGGAAATCGGTTTCATCTTTCAAAGTTTCAATCTGATCGGCGACCTGACGGTTTACGAAAACGTCGAACTGCCGCTCACCTATCGGCAAAGAATGCCGGCCGCGGACCGCAAGGCGCGCGTGATGGAAGCGCTCGAGCGAGTCGGCATGGCGCATCGCATCCGGCATTATCCCTCGCAACTGTCGGGCGGCCAGCAGCAACGCGTCGCCGTGGCAAGAGCATTGGGCGGCAAGCCGTCAATCCTGCTCGCTGACGAGCCTACGGGAAATCTCGATTCGCGCAACGGCGAGGCTGTGATGGAGTTATTGCAGAACCTGCATCGCGAAGGCGCGACCATCTGCATGGTGACGCACGACCCGCGCTTCGCCAAGCACGCGCAGCGCGAGGTGCATCTGTTCGACGGCAAAGTCGTGGCCGAGGAAGAACTGAAGAAGCTTCTGCAGGAGACGAGTGCATGAGTGGGCTGTCGCGGGATTTTCGCTATGCGCTTCGGCAGTTGCGCAAAAGTCCTGGTTTCACGGTAGTGGCCGTGCTGACCCTGGCCCTCGGCATCGGGGTGAGCACCGCGATGTTCGGCGTGCTGAATACTGTCCTGCTGCGGCCTTTGCCATTTACCAATCCCGACCGTCTGGTGAGAATCCTATCGACTGAGAGTGACAGGATAATCCCCGGCCCGTCCCCTCTCGACGTTCGCGACTATGCGTCCCGGAACCATACTTTCGAGAAGTTCGCGGTGTACGACATCTGGCCGAAGAATGTCAGCACCAGCAGCGGATCCATCGAGCCCGAGCAGATGCGGGTAGGGCTAGTTTCAGCCGAATACTTCGAAGTGCTGGACATCAAGCCTTTGATGGGGCGTTTGTTCAGGGATGAAGAAAACCGCTGGGGAAATCAATTTGAAGCAATTCTGGGTTACAGCTTCTGGCACACGCGGTTCCGTGGCGATCCCTCAATCCTCGGCAAAACCATTCGGATCAACGACGAACCTTACACGATTATCGGAGTGATGCCGGGCGAGGTTCCCGAATTGTTCGGTAACACTACACAAGGCAAAGTCGGGCTCTGGACTCCATTTGTTCCCTACCAGACCTCTGCCGCCGCCACGGTATGGAGTGAAAGCGAGCGTGGCTCGCGCGGCTGGGGCACAATCGCACGATTGAAACCAGGGGTCAGCATCGAGCAGGCGGGCGCCGACCTGCAGCGAATTGCGCAGAACCTCGCTGCCCAATATCCCCTGGACCGTGGCGTAGGTGTCATTCTCCGTCCTCTGCAGGAAGAGCACGTTGCGAGTCTACGTCCCATCCTCCTCCTGCTGATGGGCGCGGTGATTTTGATTCTGCTGATTGCCTGCTCGAACGTTGCTAATTTGCTGTTGGCGAGAAACTCCGGCCGCACTCGCGAGATCGCAGTCAGAGTAGCGATGGGAGCCGAACGATTTGCTCTGATTCGTCAATTCATGACCGAAAACCTGACCTTGGCCATGCTCGGGGGAATTGTCGGCGCAGCGTTAGGGTGGGGCAGTTGCGCATTGGTGGCTCGGGTCCATCCTGCGCAATTGCCGCAACTTGCCGCGGTCAGAGGCGATCTCAGGGTTCTCGCGTTCGGATTTGGAATTTCAGTGTTGACCAGCTTGCTTTTCGGAACTCTTCCAGCGCGGACCAGCCTGAGAGTAAATCCGTCGGAGGCATTCAAAGAAAGCGGACGAGGAAACGTTGCCGGACGCCGCAAGCAATGGTTAAGGCATTCCTTGGTTGCCGGCGAGATGGCATTGGCGGTGATGCTCCTGGTTGGCACCGGACTTCTGATTCAGAGTCTCTTCCGTCTGCAGAACCAGCAGCTCGGGTTTCGCGTAGATCATCTGCTGAGAACACATTTTTCGCTGCCATCCGTTCGCTATCCCGACCGAGGCAGCATTACGCGCTTTTGCGACGAATACGCAGCACGCGTGCGCCAGTTACCCGGAGTGCAAGACGCGGTGATCAGCGCCGCCTACCCGTTCGACGATAAGTGGACGGAAAATTTCACCATCGTAGGGCGGCCGGTATCGCGGCTTGAAGACACGCCCTTGGCAGCATTCAATGTGACGGATTCGCATTATCTTCACACGCTTGAGACGCCTCTGCTTCGCGGCCGCAACTTCTCCGATTCAGACACTGAGTCCAGCCTGCCCGTGGCGTTGGTAAACCAGGCGTTCGCAGATCTTTACTTCCCAACTGAAGACGCGGTGGGGAAGCAGATTCGCATGGGTTTCAATCCCATACTCGCCTCAAACGCGTCCACCGTTCCGTACACCATTATTGGCGTGATCGGAAATTCCATGAACCGTGGACTGGCTCTTCCACCGTTGCCCCACATCACCACGCTTTTCCGGCAAACTCCGGACCTGAATGCCGGCTTCAAGAATTTAATCGTGCGCGCCAGTCTTGATCCAATGCTGCTTGCTCCGGCAATTCAAAGGCAGCTTCACTCTTTGGATCCCGATCTTCCATTCGCGGAAGTTTCAACCATGGATCAGTTGATGCGGGAGCAGACCGCGGACCGGCGCTACACCACCGGGCTGCTCGCATTGTTTGCGGTTTTCGGAATCCTGCTCGCGGCGATCGGCGTTTATGGAGTCGTCTCCTATGTGGTGGCGCAGCGCACGAGTGAAATCGGCTTGCGGATGGCCTTGGGAGCACAGCGTCCGGACGTGCTGTGGATGGTCATAAAGCAGGGATTGGGCATGGCTGCGGCCGGTGCCATCGCGGGGTTGTTTGGCGCTTGGATTCTTCGTCAAGTTATGGCGCAGCTGGTTTTCGGAATTTCTCCCGCCGATCCGACCACGTTTTTGGCCGCGGCGTTGTTGCTGATTGCGTTTGCCGGAAGTGCAAGCTATGTGCCCGCACGCCGCGCAGCCAGGATCGATCCCATGGTGGCGTTGCGCTATGAGTGAGGAGGCCTTGATATGAACGGCTGGCTGCAAGATCTCCGCTACGCTCTGCGCCAACTGCGCAAGAGCCCGGGTTTCGCCACCGTCACGGTAATTACGCTGGCCCTGGGCATCGGCGCCAATACTGCGATCTTTTCGGTCGTGAACGGAGTATTGCTGAATCCTTTGCCGTTCCACGATGCCAGCCGCATCGTCTCCATGTTCGAGGCGACGCCGAACTTTTTCAAAGGCTCGATTTCTTATCCCAACTTTCTCGATTGGCAGCGCGACAACGGTTCCTTTGAGGCAATGGCCGCATACCGCTCGACAGACGGCAGCATCACGGGCGTAGGGCAGCCTGAGAATGTACACGCACAACGCGTGTCCGCCACCTTCTTTCCTATTCTCGGGGTCAACCCGATCCTGGGACGCAATTTCACCAGGGAAGAAGACCGGCGCGGCGCCAGCCCGACGGCCCTGATCTCGGAAGGGTTGTGGAAGCGAAAGTTCGCTTCGGACCGGAATGTGATTGGCCAACGGCTCATTGTGGCGGGGCAGCCGCGCACGATCATCGGCGTCATTCCAGCTTCGTTTCGATTGCATGTCTTCAACTTCAGAACCGCCGATGTGTACGAAGCCATTGGTGAAGAGACCGATCCGACCTTTTACCTCCGGGATTCGTATCGGGGCATGGATGCTATTGGCTTGTTGAAGCCTGGGGTCACGCTGGCGCAGGCGCGTGACGATATGAAGCGGGTGAATGCCGGCCTCGCTGCTGCCTATCCCGACGTCAACGGCAATATCAAAGCCAACATCATCCCTTTGAAAGACAATATTGTCGGTGACATGCGGCCGGCGCTGCTGGTGCTGCTGGGAGCAGTGGGATTCGTTTTACTGATTGCCTGCGTGAATGTCGCCAATCTGCTGCTGGCCCGGTCAACGGCGCGCCAGCGCGAGTTCTCGGTTCGCGCCGCGCTGGGCGCCGGGCAGATACGGATTCTGCGCCAGTTGCTTACCGAAAGCGTTCTGCTCTCGGCGCTGGGCGGCGGGTTTGGGGTGATTCTGGCGAAGTGGGGAACAACAGCGGCCCTTGCGGCGGTCCCGGAAACCGTTCCGCGCGCCGAGGAAATCGGGCTCCATCTCCCTGTGCTGCTGTTCACCGTCTTTGTTTCGCTCCTTACCGGAATCATGTTTGGCTTGCTGCCTGCAATAAAAATGTCGCGGGCCGACATCAGTGGAAGACTCAAGGACAGCGGGCGAGGCATCTCCAGCTCCCGTTCGCGCATGCAGTCTGTGCTGGTGATGGGCGAAATGGCCATGGCGCTCGTGCTGTTGGTGGGCGCCGGACTGATGTGCCGCACTTTGGTGCAATTGTGGAAACTTGATCCTGGGTTCGATCCGCGCACCGTGTCGGTTTTCGCAGTGACGCCACCGCCCTCTTTAGTCAATCAATCGCCGGATGCGATCCGCGCCGCGCTTCGGCAAATCGACGCGACCCTCCACAGCGTGCCGGGAGTTGAGGCCGTGTCCTTGCATGACGGTGCACGTCCGATGGAATGGGACAATGAGAGGGGGTTTTTGCTCGAAGGGCAAGAACCGCCCACGCAGGGAGCTAAGAATATTCAGCAGACTTTGGAATACACAGTAGAACCGGAGTATCTGAAAACCATGCGCATCCCCCTCCTTCGGGGCCGCTTCCTAAGCGACGAGGACAATGAGAACGCTGCGCGCGTGGTGGTGATTGACGCGAGCTTCGCGCAAGAATATTTCGCCGGCCAAGACCCGATCGGCAAGCACATCCGCATTTTTGAATTCGGCAGCGATTCCAACCAACGCGCCCTCGTACCGCTGGTGATTGTCGGTGTCGTCGGGCACGTGAATCAGTGGGGACTCGCCGAAGACGCCAGCCGTCCCCTGCAAGCCCAGATGTACCGGTCCCTCATGCAAAACGGGGCCGTCTACATGAAGGGTCTCGCTCAGGGATTCAACGTGTTTGTTCGCTCCCATACGCCGCTCGCCCCTGAAGCTTTTTTCGAGTCGATTCGCCAGAGACTCCTGGCGAGCAACCGAGACATGATCGTTTACGACAACGAATCCGAGGAGGAAGTGGTGGCGAGTTCCATCGCCAGCCAGCGTTTCTCTCTCATCCTGCTGGGCGCATTCGCTGGGCTGGCTCTGTTGCTGGCCGGCATTGGAATCTATGGCGTGCTGTCGTACCTGGTCGGGCAGCGTACACGGGAAATCGGTGTGCGCATGGCTCTTGGAGCGCAGCGGCTTCATGTACTGCGCATGGTCCTGGAAGACGGCGCGCGCATGACTTTAGTGGGAGCGTTCATCGGCCTGGTAGCGGCGCTGGCCCTGACACGATTGATGGCCAGCATGCTGTTCGGCGTACGCCCGACCGATCCGGTCACATTTGCTGCCGTGGCCGTGCTCCTCTGCGGCATCGCGCTGTTCGCGTGCTATCTCCCAGCGCGCCGCGCCGCCAAAATCGATCCCATGGTGGCGTTGCGGTATGAGTGAGGAGTCTTAACTGATGAGCGGCCTCTTTCAAGATTTTCGCTACGCGCTGCGGCAGTTGCGCATGAATCCAGGTTTCACCGCCGTGGCCGTGTTGACTCTCGCTTTGGGCATCGGTGCCACCACCGCGATGTTCAGTCTGGTCGATCGCATTCTCTTCCGCAGCTTGCCTTATTCGCATGATAACGAGTTGGTTTCAGTCGGAGTCATAGCGCCGATCATCGACGGCGAATTCTTGTTTGCGGGCAACTATTTCGGCTGGCGAGATCATCAGACCGCGCTCGCTGGCTTCACTTCATCCGCCGGGGTTAGTGATTGCGACCTTACCGACGGCCATGCAGTGCGCGTGCAGTGTGCCTTGGTCGCGTCATCATTCCTGCCAACCTTTGGCATTCGGCCCGTGTTGGGCCGGAATTTTACCCGGGATGAAGACAAGCCAAACCAACCGACGGTGGTGCTGCTGACTTATGGACTCTGGCAAGGCCGATACGGCGGAGATCGAAATGTGTTAGAGCGCACGATCTCGTTGAACGGCGAACCGGCGCGGGTCTTGGGAGTGCTGCCGCGTGATTTCGAATTTCCCACGCTCGCGCGCGTCAGCATAGTGGTGCCGCAGGCCCTCGACGAGTCCATTGTGCAACGCAATCAGTTGGGCCCGGTGGTCCGTGTATTCGGGCGGATGAAACCAGGCGCCACGATCGAGCAAACCAAGGCGGAATTGGAGCCGCTCTTTAAAGACTTCGTCGAGTCCGCGCCGCCGCCATTTCGCAAAGTGCTGCGTCTGCAAGTGCGTTCCATCCGCGACCTCCAGGTCCATGACTCTCGCCGAGCTGCTTGGCTGCTGTTTTTTTCGGCTTTGGCAGTTCTTGTGATCGCGTGTGCCAACGCGGCGAATCTGGTATTGGCTCGCAGCGCTGGAAGGCGGCACGAGTTGGCTATTCGCTCAGCCCTCGGCGCAGGCCGGGTCCGTCTGTTCCGGCAGAGGTTCACGGAAAGCGTTTTGCTAGGGCTGATGGCAGGTGCTGCCGGTGCAGGACTCGCTTATGTCATTGTTCGGATCTTTGTCGCGCTCGCTCCCGCCGGGATTCCGCGCTTGTCAGATGCGACAGTAGACGGAAGAGTGCTGCTGTTCGCGTTGATCGCGTCACTGGCTTCAGGAATACTCTTCGGAACCGCACCCGCGCTGGAGAAACCGATGCGGCAGATGCTCGTGGTCACGGCCACGGCGGGTGTGCAACGCGCGCGGCTGCGGCAATTGCTGCTGGTGGGTCAAGTGTGGGTGGCTGTCGTCCTGCTGTCAAGCGCTTTGTTGTTCGTACGCAGCCTGTTGAAGCTGGAAGCCGAACCGTTGGGCATGAACACCGAGAACATCGTCACCGCGCAGATCACATTAGGGCAGCAAAAGTATTCCGGAGCTAAACAACAGCTTGCCTTCTATGAGGAACTGGAACGGAAGCTGGAAACGCTTCCTGGAATTAGCTCCGTCGCTTTGAGCGATTCGCTACCACCGAGTCCGCCAGCCCGCACCATGCCATTTGTAGTTTTGCAGGCGGAGGGTCAGCCGCCGTTGCCTGCTGAGCAGGGCATCGGTGGCGTAGTGGGATGGCGGGACATCACGCCAGACTATTTCTCTGTGCTCGGAATTCCGCTGCTTCGCGGCCGCACATTCCAGGAGCAGGACCGCGCTGCCGGGGCTCATTCGATCATCCTCAATCAAGCCCTGGCACAGCGGCTATTTCCCAACGAAGACGCTTTGGGCAAGACCGTTCAGTTCCATGCAGACCGAAACGTTCTGGCCGCCCCGTTCACGGTGATTGGCGTGACCGGCAATACACAGAACCAGGGACTAGGCGGGAACCCTGGTCCCGAATACTACATGGTGCGTCGGCATACCGAGAACGACGTGATTTTCAGTTATCCCGATTCTCAGCGCATCAGCATGGTTGTTCGAAGCGCCGTTGCGCCGCAAACCGTGACTCAGGAATTGCGGGATGCTGTCACGATACTCGACCCAACGTTGCCCGTGGACGCGGATACTCTGGGCCAGAGCGTCGCCAAACTCGCGGAGCGTCCACGGTTCAGCGCGGCCCTGCTTTCGCTTTTTGCCGTCGTCGGCCTGCTCTTGACGGCTTTGGGGATTTACGGAGTCGTAGCACTGCTGGTAAGTCAGCGCACGCAGGAGATTGGTATCCGCGTGGCGCTGGGAGCGACGCCGGGAGATGTCACGCGACTGATGTTGTGGCAAGCGTCGAGATGGATTGTTCTCGGCGCCGGGGCTGGGATTCTTGGTTCGCTTGCTGTGGCCCGCTGGATCGGTTCTCTGCTGTTCAACACGCGTGCGAACGACCCGGCGACGCTAGCCGCAGCCGCGGCGTTGCTTTTGATTGTGGCGATGCTGGGAGCTTGGGTTCCCGCCCGCCGCGCAGCCAGGATCGATCCTATGGTGGCGTTGCGCTATGAGTGAGGAGGACGCATGAACGGATTACTCCAGGATTTGCGCTACGCGATGCGCCAGTTGCGCAAGAGTCCGGGCTTCGCCTGCACGGCGATTCTGATACTGACCTCGGCATCTCGGCCAGTGTAGCCATCTTTGGTTTTGTGGACGCGGCGCTGATCAAGCCGCTGCCTTATGTGGATCCCAATCGACTTGTGGAAGTGACGGAAAGCGTCACAATGATTCCGCGTGCCAATCTTTCCTATCCCGACTACCTCGACTGGAAGAGACTCAACCAGGTTTTTAGTTCGATGGATGTATATAACGGCACCGGATATCTGTTGCGCGCTGCCACAGGCACAGAACCAGGCACCGGAACGCGCGTGAGTGACGGTTTCTTTCACACGCTGGGCGTTAGCCCCATTCTCGGCCGGGATTTTTATGCAGGCGAGGATCTGCCTGCTGCGCCCCACACCGTGATCCTGAGCTACACGGCGTGGCAGAAACGGTTCGGCGGACGAAAGGATGTAACTGGCGAGACCGTTACGTTGAGCGGCATTCCCTACACCATCGTCGGAGTTCTGCCTCAGGACTTTCAATTCGCTCCCAGAGGGGATGCTGAATTCTGGACAACCCTTCATGCCTCCGACTCCTGTTCCCTCCGGCGAAGCTGCCACGGCCTCACGGGAATCGGACGGCTCAAAGATGGCGTCGCGGTCGCGATGGCCCTCTCCAACATGAAAGCAATCGCGCGGCAACTGGAACTGCAATATCCTGTCGATAACCGCGACCAGACGGCCAGCGTACTTCCGTTGTCCGAAGCGATCGTCACGAACATCCGTCCTATGCTGCTCGTGCTGCTCGCTGGCGCTGGCTTGCTGCTTGTCATCGCCTGCGTGAATGTGTCAAGCCTCTTGCTGGTGCGCTCGGAGAGCCGCAAGCGCGAAATCGCGGTGCGGGGCGCGCTTGGCGCCTCGCGCGGACGGCTGATCCGCCAGTTCATGACCGAGGGCCTCGTGTTGATGGCGGCAGGCAGCCTGCTCGGCGTGGCAGCGGCGGCTGGAGTGATGCAAGCGCTGACCCGCCTTATCTCGAAGGACATGATGGCGACGATGCCCTATTTGGCTGGGCTCGGCCTGAACTCTGATGTATTGATTTTTGCAGCGGCCATTTCCGTGTTCGCGGCAATTCTCTTCTCTCTTCCACCGCTGGTGCGCCTGCCCCTGACGAAGCTGCGAGAGGGCCTGACCGAAGGCGGGCGCGGCTACGCTGGAACTTTGTGGCGACGCTTTGGAGCCAACCTGGTGGTCGTTGAACTGGCGATTGCTGTCGTTCTTCTGGTTGGGGCCGGATTGCTGGGCAAGAGTTTCTACCGCTTGCTTCACGTGGACGTTGGATTCCAGACCGATCATCTCGCGACGCTGCGGGTTGCGTTGTCCGATGCCAGCTACCCGAAAGACGAACAAATCGCCGCGGTTCAACGGCAGATCTTAAAACGGGTCGCAAGCTTGCCTGGCGTTCAATCGGTGGGCATCTCCAGCGTGTTGCCAGTGAGCTTCAACGGCAACACGGAGTGGATCCGGTTTGTGGGTCGCCCTTATGACGGAAAACACATTGAAGTCAACCAACGAGATGTGAGTCCGGAGTTCTTCTCCACGCTTCGTGCCCGCTTGTTGCGCGGCCGTTACTTTACCGAAGCTGATGATGCAACAAAGCCTCTCGTCGTCATCATCAATCAGACGCTGGCAAAGAAATATTTTCCCGGCGAAGATCCCATCGGCAAGAAAATTGGCGATACCGAGCTGAAGCCGAAGTCGATTAAAGAAATCATCGGCGTAGTGGAAGACGTTCATGATGGCGCGCTCGACTCTGAGATTTGGCCCGCCGTTTATTACCCGATTAACCAGGATACCGACTCCTTCTTTTCTCTGGTTGCGCGTACGTCACCGGCGGAAGGGACGTTGCTTCCCACGCTAGTGGCCGCCGTCCACGAGATCGATTCCGGCATCGGAACGTTGAACGAAGCGACGATGACCGACAGGATCAACAATTCGCCGACCGCCTACTTCCGCCGTTCCTCGGCCTGGCTGGTGGGAGGCTTCGCCGCATTGGCGCTGCTTCTGGGTGTGATTGGCCTCTATGGCGTGGTTGCGTACTCCGTGAGCCGGAGAACCCGTGAGATTGGGGTTCGCATGGCCCTCGGGGCCCAGCGCAGTTCGGTCTACCAGCTCATCATGAAAGAAGCGGGTTGGCTGGCGGGAACCGGAATCGCGGTCGGCCTTCTCTGCTCGATCGCCGCTGCGACGCTGATTCGCGGGTTGCTCTTCGGAGTTCGTCCCTGGGATGCGGCTACGCTGGGCGCAGTCTCATTCGTTCTTGCCATTTCGGCGCTGCTCGCCAGCTACATCCCCGCACGAAGAGCGGCGTCAGTCGATCCTATGGTGGCGTTGCGGTACGAATAGTTTGCCCTGCGATACGAGCCAAAAATGATCCGACTACACAACATCGAACGCAGTTACAAAACCGGCGCCGGCCAGACCTGGGTGCTGCGGCGAGTCAACCTTGAAATCCAACCGGGCGAGTTCATCACCGTAATGGGCCCGTCCGGCGCGGGAAAATCATCCCTTTTGAACGTGCTCGCTCTTCTCGACGATCAGTGGCAGGGAGAGTACTGGTTTCGCGAGCAGGCGGCGCATGCGATGAAGCGGAAGGAACGCGCGGAACTGGCCAAGAAAAACGTCGGCATGGTTTTTCAGAGTTATCACCTGCTCGACGATCTCACGGTGCTCGAAAACATCGACCTGCCGCTCTCCTACAAAGATATTCCGCGCCACCAGCGGCAAAGCCTCGTAGCCGACACGCTCGACCGCTTTCAAATAGTCGCCAAAAAAGATCTGTACCCCAGCCAGCTCTCCGGCGGACAACAGCAATTGGTCGGAATCGCGCGCGCGGTAATTCATCGACCGGCGTTGCTCCTCGCCGATGAGCCGACCGGTAACCTCCATTCTTCGCAAGCGAAAGAGATCATGGAACTGTTTCGCGATTTGAACCGGCAGGGCACAACCATCGTGCAGGTCACCCACTCAGAAACCAACGCAGCCTACGGAACCCGCACCATCCAACTGCGGGACGGCTGGTTGGTAAGCGACACGGCAAACCCAACGCTGGAGCCGAATGATGCGGCGGTGAATCGATGAGCATCTGCCTCCGCGAACGGCGTCTCGACATTCTGCTCACCGCGACCCTGCTCCTGCTCACTGCAGCCGCGATGCAAGCCCAGACGCGCGCCTCCGCCTCATTGGAAATGCCCCACTCCCACAATCCGCTCAGCCCCTACACCCCCGATACTGTGCCCGAGCCGGTTCTGACGAACTCGCCGCGTCTAGATCGCCTGGTCCACGATGGCAAGCTGCATCTCTCCCTGAAAGACGCGATTGATCTAGCGCTCGAAAATAATCTGGATTTAGCCATCGCCCGCTACAACTTGCCGATTGCCAATGCGGACCTGCTCCGCACCAAGGCTGGCGGCACCTTTCTCGGCGTCAACACCGGCGTGGTACAAGGAACTCCCGGCGGAGGAATCGGCGGCTACGGCGCAGGCGCGCCCGGAGCGGGCGCGGGCGGCACCACCAGCGGCGCCGGCGGTGCCGGCGCAGGCGCGTCTGGCTTGGTTCAATCCACCTTGGGCGGAGGAACGCCCGTATCGTCGTACGATCCGGCTCTCACTGTGACGACGGGCATCGAGCACCTGACTTCGCCGCTGTCGAGTAAACAAATCTACGATGTGCCGTCGTTGCAGCTGAATACGGCACAAGTGAACGCCAGCTACTCGCAGGCCTTCGCCACCGGCACGTCGATTTCCTTTGCGTTCAACAACAACCGCCAAACTACCAACAGCCCCGACATCTTCCTATCACCGGCTCTGAATACGTACTACCGCTTCACGTTTCAGCAGCAGCTCCTCGCGGGATTTGGTTTCGGCCCGAACCTGCGCTACTTGCGGATCGCAAAGAACAACAGGAAGATTTCCGACATTGCCTTCAAGAATCAAGTAATCGCCACCGTCACCCAGGTCGAAAATATGTATTGGGATCTGGTCAACGCCTACGAACAGGCGCGCGTGGATGAACAATCGCTGGCCTTTGCCAACCAGACTCTGGAGAATGCCCGGAAGCAATTGCAATTGGAAAGCATTCCGCAGATGGATGTGATGAAGGCCGAGGCCGAGGTCTCCAAGCGTGATCAGGACTTGACCGTGGCGCGCACCACGCTGCAGTTACAGGAGTCGTTGATGAAAAACGCGCTGACCAAAAGCCTCGACGATCCCACGCTCGGCGAAATGCCGGTCGTGCCCACCGATCGCATGCAGGCCACCAGCACCGAAGCGGACGCAAGCGTTCCAATTCTCGATCTGATTGCGCAAGGACTGCAAAATCGTCCGGAGTTGTTGGAAACCGACATCGACCTGGCCAACCGGCAAATCAGTCGCAAGGCGGAGCGGAACGCGCTTCTGCCCACACTTTCCCTCGTAGGCTTCTATGGCGGCAGTGGTCTCGCAGGATTGTCAAATCCCCCTGGCAACTCCAGCGTTTCCCCCGGTACTCCGACGGACCTGCCGGGCGCCTGGCAAAACGCTTTTAAGGATTCCTCGCCAGACTATTTTGTCGGCCTCAACCTCAACATCCCATTCCGCAATCGCGTCGCCAAGGCCGACCAGTATCGTTCCGAACTGGAATATCGGCAAGCCAGCTTGCGCAAGGAGCAGCTGAAAAAACAAATTCGCATCGAAGTCCGCAACGCACAATATGCGCTCGAACAATCCCGCGCCAGGGTTGAATCCGCCCGCAAGGCCAGAGACTTGGCCGAACGCACCTTCGAGATCACAAAAAAAGAGCAGGACTTAGGTTCGGGCTCCAGCTACCAGACCATGACGGCGCAGCGCGATCTCTCTGTCGCCGAACTCGACCTGGTTACAGCCATGACCACCTACCAGAAGGCAAAAGTAGAACTTGATCGCGCCACCGGGGCAACTTTGGAACATAATGGAGTGCTGATCGAGGATGCCGTCACCGGCACGGTCGCCTCATCTCCCTAGCCCATGCCCACTTCCGCCAAGCCGCAGGATCTCCACAGCGTGGCGCCTTCCGCTCCCCATGAGAAACGTACGCCCCGCATTCTCGCAGCTGACGATCAGCCGCACATCCTCGAAGCTCTCCGCCTACTGCTTCATCCCAACGGTTACAGAGTCGAGAGCGCCAACTCTCCCGCCGAGGTCAGGCAGGCATTGGCCGTGGATTCATACGATGCCCTGCTGATCGACCTCAACTACACGCGCGACACCACGTCAGGTCAGGAAGGCCTGGATCTTCTCTCTGAAATTATCGCGCTCGACAGCACTCTGCCGGTCATCGTCATGACCGCCTGGGGCAACGTCGAGCTTGCCGTAGAAGCCATGCGCCGCGGTGCGCGAGACTTTATTCAAAAGCCCTGGGAGAATGATCGCCTGCTCTCCATTCTGCGGACGCAAGTCGAATTGCATCACGCCCTCCAGCGCGCCGAGCGGCTCGCCGCCGAGAACCGCCTTCTCCAGGTGCAAGGCCGCCCGGAGTTCATCGCCTCGGCAGCATCCATGCAGCCAGTGTTGGATGCCATCGCTCGCGTCGGCCCTTCCGACGCCAATGTCCTCATCACCGGCGAACATGGCAGCGGCAAAGAAGTGGTTGCACAAACCCTGCACGCACTTTCGCTGCGCGCGTCGCGTTCGATGGTTGCAGTAAACACAGGCGCGCTCGCTGAAGGACTTTTCGAAAGCGAACTCTTCGGCCACGTGAAGGGCGCATTCACCGACGCCCGAACCGATCGCATCGGACGCTTCGAACTCGCCGACGGCGGCACCATCTTCCTCGACGAAATCGGAAATGTCCCCGTCCGCCAACAGGCAAAACTACTGCGCGTGCTCGAATCCGGCGAGATCGAGCGCCTCGGATCCTCGCGTTCCAGAAAGATCGACGTGCGCGTGATCTCGGCCACCAACATCGATCTCAAGGCCGCATGTTCCTCCGGCCAGTTCCGCGAAGACCTGCTTTTTCGACTCAACACTGTCGAGATTCACGTGCCGCCCCTCCGCGAGCGCCGCGAAGATATCCCCACACTCGCCATCCATTTTCTCCGCCGCTACGCCTCCCGCTATCGCCGCGAAATCGTGGGCTTCGACAACCCCGCGCTGCAAGTCATGGCGCAATATGCCTGGCCCGGCAACGTTCGCGAACTCGAACACACGCTCGAGCGCGCCGTCCTGATGTGCCGCGGACACGAGATTCAACCCGCCGATCTCGGCCTCAACCTCCAGCGGCCGCAAGCCCAAAATCTCGAGGAGCTGAGCCTTGAAGGCGTAGAAGCCCTGCTGGTCCGAAAAGCTCTGCAACGATTTCAGGGAAACATCAGCCAGGCCGCCGAGGCCCTGGGACTAAGCCGCGGCGCGCTCTACCGGCGCATGGAGAAGTATGGCCTCTAGTCCGCAACCCAGCGGCAAGGCCGGAACACGAAAGATCCCTCGCAAGCGCACCCGCCTCCTCTACGAGCATCGCATCAACCTCTATTCCCTGCTGGTAGCCCTGCCCGGAATTGTTGTGAGCGGCATTCTGATCTGGTGCCAGCCTTGGTCTGCCGATGCGAAGTTAGCGCTCTTGATCGCAGAAATATTTGTCTGGTGGTTGCTGTCGCTGGCATTACACGAACAAACCATCCGCCCGCTGCAGACCTTGGCCAACGTAGTCGCGGCCCTGCGCGAAGAAGACTATTCCTTTCGCGCCCGTGGAGCCATCCAAGAGGACGCGTTAGGCGAGCTTTCCCTCGAGGTCAACGCTCTGGCCGACCTGCTCGCGGATCAGCGCATCCGCGCCATCGAGGCAACAGCACTGCTGCGCCGCGTCGTAGAAGAAATCGATGCTCCCTTATTCGCCTTCGATCCCGACCGCGTGCTTCAACTCGTAAATCCAGCCGGCGAAAGGCTACTCCAGCAAGCCGCAGTTCGCCTGCTCGGACGCACCGCCGACGAACTCGGCCTGGCCGATTGCCTCAACGTCACGAGCGAAGCCCTCGTGGCATTGCCCCCCAACACTTCCAGCGCCCGCTGGCTGGTGCGGCAAAGCAAGTTCCGCGAAAAAGGCGTGCCCCACACTCTGGTCGTCTTGTCGGACGTAAGCCGCGCCCTCCGCGAAGAAGAACGCAGCGCTTGGCAACGCCTCATCCGCGTACTCGGTCACGAACTCAACAACTCGCTCGCCCCCATCAAATCAATCGCCGGCAGCCTGGGCAGTCGCCTCGCCGAAACTCAACTCACTGCCGACCAGCGCCGCGACTTCGAACGCGGCCTCGCCATCATCGAAGATCGCACCGCATCCCTCAATCGCTTTCTGCAGGCCTACCGGCAGCTGGCGCAGATGCCGCCCCCGCTGATAACAAGAGTCGCACTGCCGCCAATGATCGAGCGCGTAGTCTTCCTCGAAACCAGAATGGCTGTAACAATCTCGCGCGGACCCGACGTAACCCTGATGGTGGATTCCGACCAGATCGAGCAAATGCTGATCAATCTGCTGCGCAACGCCGTCGAAGCAGCCCTCGAGGAAACCCAGGGACAGACGGGACGTTCCCCGGTTTTTCCCTCCCAACCTGGGAATGCAGAGTCAAATCCTGACCAAGACCAGCCAGCAGTTCAGGGGACTGCCGCGAATGGAGTAGAGCACCGCAAGCCGCAAGTGACCTTGAGCTGGGCGCTACAAGATCAAAGCGTAGAAATCACCATTGACGATAACGGCCTCGGACTCCTGAATCCCAGCAACGCCTTCGTGCCGTTTTACACCACCAAGCCCGCAGGAAGCGGCATAGGCCTGGCCCTCTCTCGCCAGATCGTAGAGGCTCACGGCGGCTCAATTGAGTTGTCTAATCTGAACGGCAAAAGGGGCTGCCGCGTGCGAGTCAGACTGCCCTGCAGCTAAGGGGTTTTGGATTTCGTTGCCGGCACCATCACGACCGAGACTGCACAACCTTCCGCGATTTTCGTAAGGCGGGACGCGATGCTGTATGCAGCAAAGTGTTCGGATTGATGTCTGGGATCAAATCCGGCAAGAAATCCCACTCAACGCCCCTGTGGCGTTGCCGCCATCATCAACTCCACAAACATCTTATTAAATCTCGCCACATCCAAATCCATCTGGATTTCCACCAGCCGTGCTCCCAGCTTCGGATTGTCCGCATCCGTCCACGTCAAAGTGTTTCCATACCCAGCGCCGTGATCAATGTCCACACTCATATAGCGTGTAACTTTCTTAGTGATTAAAGTCGGATCAATCCACGCCGCCGCCGCCAACTCATCCCACATATACGACCCGCCCTGGTCCATCAAAAAGAACTTCACCACATATTGCGCGGCCCCACTCTTGCTCTTCTTGATTTCCGCAATCATTTCCTGAGTGATTCTCGTCTTCACCGAAATATCGACCGGCGTGCACACAACCTTCTTCCACGGTGCCTCTAACACACTCTTAGCCGCCTCCGGATCGAACCAGAAATTAAATTCATGCCGCGGACTACTGATGAACTCCGGATCGTCCGTCTGCGGGCTCAAGCTCCCGCCCATAAAAACCAGGCCTTCCGCGAGTTCGGCGAAATGGGGATCGATCGCGTTCGCCAGCGCCAGATTCGTCATCGGCCCGCCTTCGTAGATCGTCACTTCATGCGGATATTTGTGCACCATGCGTATCAGAAAATGAGCCGCATCCTCATCCGCCGGCTTGGTAGTGGGCTCGCCTTCCGGCAGCTTCGGAATCACGTAAGGCTCGTGCCACCAGCGGTCATCCCACGCCCCGGCGAACGCAACTCTCCCATACCGGGCCTGCCACAAAATGGCTTCATTCCTCCGATGCACCAGTGGAAACACAGCTCCGGGCACCACCGGAATATCGGTGCGTCCAATCAGCTCCAGCAGCCGCAGCGTATGCGCCACCTCCTCATCGCGCCACTGATTCCCGCTCACTACCGTGATCCCCAGCACTTCCACCTGCGGAGATTGAATCAGGGTCAACAGCGTCTGCAGGTTACTTCCCCCAGGCCCCGAACAATCCTGATTGATAATAATTTTGCGCCGCGGCTGCGCATACCCCAGGCCACTGACAACCAGCAGAAAGAAAATCAACCACCGCATAAATGCGGGGACAGACGGGACGTTCCCCGGTTTATTGGGACCGATATGGGAAAGCCGGGGCGAATCACTAGACAGAAAAGCACAAGATTTCGCCACAACCCATTCCTTTCTGATATTTTCTGCGCATGGCTCGATTGCCTCGCGTGGTAATTACGGACGTCGCCCATCATGTTACGCAGCGCGGCAATGCCCGGCAACTGATTCTGGACGATGACGCGAAGCGCACCGCCTATCTTCAGTTGCTGCGGAAATATTCCGAACTGCACCGTCTTTCCCTCCTGGGTTACTGCTTGATGTCGAATCACGTGCACCTGATCGTGATTCCCAGAACCGCCGAGGCCTTGTGGCGAACTCTCAAACAGACCCACGGACGGTACGCATCCTATTGGAACGCCCGGGAGGCGTCGAGCGGCCACGTGTGGCAGGGGCGATTTTATTCATGTCCACTGGACGATTCGCATCTGTGGGCAGCGCTGCGTTACGTGGAGTTGAACCCGGTGCGTGCAGGTATGGTGCCTACAGCGGAGCAGTGGCCCTGGTCGAGCGCCGCCACTCACTGTGTGGCGGACACTCTACACGGAATGCTGGAGATGGAACGATGGCAAAAACGATGGACGGTGGCAGAGTGGAACCAGTATCTCGCCGCCAGAGAATCGCCGACCGATGTCGCCGCGCTGCGCCAGTGCACTCACACCGGTCGGCCACTGGGGACAGCCGAGTTCGTTGCCCAACTCGAACGGACGACCTTGCGCCTGCTCGCCCCCCAAAAGGGAGGCAGGCCCAAAAAGCCCGCAACGGATTCCCGCCAGGATGGCTTCGCTTTAACTGCCTAGGCTCAGAAAACCCGGGGAACGTCCCGTGGAGTGCACCCCAAAACTGAGACAAGGAAAATGGTGACAGTTCTCGAGAGGAGAACGCATGTCACAAGGCGAACCGAAGCAGATTGAATACGCGAAGGAGTTGAAGCTGGCCGCGGTACGGCGGGTGTTATCGGGAGAAAGCGTGAGCGGGGTGGCGCAGAAGCTGGGCATTCGACGGAAGCGGCTGTACGTGTGGAAGGATCGGTACGCAGAGTTAGGGGAAGCTGGGCTCGTGCATCGGCGGAGAGGAAGACCGCGAAAGCAAACGCTGGCAGCGGCCAGTGGGTCGGAAGCCATGGCCGGACGTGGGGAGTTGCTGGCGGCGCGGAAGCGGATCGCAGAGTTAGAACGCAAAGTAGGGCAGCAGGAGTTGGAACTGGATTTTTTCGGCGAAGCCTTGCGGCGCATCGGAGTGGACGGGAAGCGATCTGCACGTTGATCGCGGAGCGGGCCGAGCAAGGCGGCCTCAGGGTGGAGCGAATGTGCGAGTTGAGCGGCGTGGAGCCGCGCGGGATTTTATCGGCACTGGGAAGCCTCCGCACCGCGACAGGTAGATACGGCAGTGCGCGATGCCATCCAGCAAGTGATCGTGGCGAAGCGGTTCTATGGCTATCGGCGAGTGCAGCGAGAGTTGCGGCAGCGCGGGCTCCCGGTCAACGCCAAGCGCGTGTTGCGGCTCATGCGCGAGGACAATCTGCTCGGTTTGCGCAGGCGGCGATTTGTGCCGGCGACGACGGATTCGCAGCATGGCTGGCGGGTATGGCCGAACCTGGCGCGCGGCCTGGTGACGCAAAACCTCAATGAACTCTGGGTGGCCGATATCACCTATGTGCGATTGCAGGAGGAGTTTGTCTATCTCGCCGTGGTGCTGGATGCACATTCCCGGCGGGTGATCGGGTGGGCGCTGGCGCGACATCTGGGCGCGAGTTTGGCACTGGAGGCGTTGCGCCTGGCACTGGCGGAACGACAACCCGCGCCGGGCTTGATTCATCATTCCGACCGCGGCATCCAGTACGCATGTTCCGACTATCTCACCCTGCTCGCCGACCATGGCGCGCAACCGAGCATGAGTCGGGTGGGCAATCCTTACGACAATGCCAAGGCTGAATCTTTCATGAAGACCCTGAAGCAGGAGCAAGTACGCGGCAACCACTGGCGCGATCTGGACGCCTTGCGCGGTGACCTGGCGACGTTCTTAGAGACCACTTACAACCACCAGCGGCTGCATTCGGCGCTCGGATATCAAACGCCCGCCGCTTTCGAGCAGCAGTTGTGGGCCCGCAGCCTCGAAGCTTCTACAGAGCTGACTGGGGCGAGGGAGCTAACCGCCCCCTCGCCCCAGACCCCACTCCCCGGTTTACAATGTTTTTCGCAACGCAACTGTCCCTAGTTCTTTTGTCTCACCTCAGGGGTGCACTCCACCGGGACGTTCCCCAGTTTGTTTGGGACCGATAATGGGAAAGCCGGGGCGAATCCAAAGACAGAAAAGCGCACAATTTCGTCACCGCCCATCCTTTCTGATATCTCCGCGCATGGGAGGCGGGCCCACCTGAGGCACGCTCACATCCAAAAGTCGAAGATTTATAAGATGACTTCTGGTCTCTTACTTCGTAAGGCTCCGTAGCTTGCGCACCGCGCGCGGAATCTCCGCGACCGGCGTGCTGCCAAAACCCAAAATGAATCCCGGCCGCCCCGCCTTGCCCAGGTAAGAAGGAGAGAGCGGCCAGATCCACAGATCCTGCCGCGCTGCCCGCTCGGCGATTTCCACATCTCGGCTGCCATGGGGCAATGTAACCGTCAGATGCATACCCGCTTCGTTGCCCAGCACCTCGACCATCGATCCGAATTCCTTGCGGATGTTTTCTACCAGCACGCTCCTCCGTTCGCGGTAGAGCACACGCATCCTCCGGATGTGGCGCCCAAAATGACCTTCACTAATAAAATCCGCGAGCACCTCCTGAAAAAAAGTCGGCGGCCCAAGATCCATCGCGCGCCGAACCGTTAGAAAACGGTCAACCAGGTCGCTTGGAATCACGACATAGCCGAGACGCAACGAAGGAAACAAAACTTTGCTGAATGTACCCACGTAGATCACGCGCGCATTGACATCCAGCCCCTGTAATGACGCAATCGGCGAACTTTCATACCGGTACTCGCTGTCATAATCGTCTTCGATGATCCATGAACCCGTGTCCTGCGCCCACTCCAGCAATTGAAAACGCCGCGACGCGCTCATGGTTACGCCCAGCGGAAATTGATGGGAAGGCGTAACCAGCGCGGCCCGCGCCTTCCGGTACCGCTTAATGCCGGCGGCAACATCCATACCTTCCTCATCAACCGGAACGCCCACCAGACGGCACCCAGCCAGCGCGAACACCGACCTTGCCAGCCGGTATCCCGGCTCCTCGATCCACACCCGGCTCCCCGGGTCGAGAAGTACGCGGGCCGAAATTTCCAGCGCCTGCTGCGATCCGCTCACGATCATGATCTGCTCCGCCTCGCAATCCAGCGAACGTGCCGTCCTCAGATAACCTGCGATCGTCTCCCGCAGAATCTTCGATCCTCTCTGGTCGCCGTAGTGAAATGATTTCGCCTCCATTTTGCGGCAGCGGCGCGCCACCAGGCTCGACCAGATGTGTACCGGAAATTGATCGAACGCCACCTGCCCCACACCGAATGCTCCCCAACCCCGCAGCCATGCAAACGTTTCGAAATGGGGCAGCGCCGAACAACGCCGCGCCACCGGCCGATGCCCGGATCGGCTTGCTGCCAGCCGCTTCCCAGGCGGCGGACTCGGCATGAATTGCTCCAGCAGCGCACTGGAAACCACCGTCCCCGCGCCCACCCGGCTTTTGAAATATCCCTCGGCCAACAGCTGAGCGTACGCATTCAAGACGGGAAATCGCGATACGCGCAGTTCCGCCGCCAGCACCCGCGACGACGGTATCCGCTCCCCCGCATGCAAGCCCCCACCCACGATCGCTCCCCGAAACGCCTCATAGATCTGCTTGTGCAGGGGGTGCGGCAGCGTACGGTCGACGCTAATCACGGGCGAAATTCCCGAGGCAACTCTCTTCACGGCGGCGGAATCCTAATTACACAAGTAGCGGGATCATAGTGGCTATGTCCAAATCCCGTCAAGTGGGTATTGCCACCGACCACTTTCCAAGCCACTATTGGGGAAGCAGCAATCTTCGAGCTGAAAATGGATCTCATTCCACATCCAGGCTTCCCGCATGCTCCAGAAGAGCAAACGGCCACGTGGATGCAAGCTCCTCCCAGCATGCAGCCGCAAAAGCAGCCCTCTCCCCGCGTTGCCATCAAGGTAAAGGGGAAAATCCTCTTCCTCAATCTCGACGACGTGGTGGCCGTTCAAGCCGAAGGCAACTATGTTTCGCTGCAGCGCAACGGCAGTTCCTATCTCTTGCGCGAGTCCATTTCCGTCGTCGCCAAAAAACTTGAGCCCCAAGGCTTCATTCGCATCCATCGCTCCATCTTGGTAAACACCGCATTTGTCGAGGAGATCAGGCCGTTCTCAACCGGCGAATATGGTCTCCGGGTGAAAGGTGGAAAAGAATTCACCGTCACCCGCACTTACAAAAAGAATCTCAAATCCCTCGCCGAATTCTGGATCGGCGCCGGCACTTTTTTCCCCGACTGATAACCGTTGGCACAGCAAAAACAGAGCGTCAAGAACCACTGACTACGTGTGCCCACTGCAATGCGGCTGCGGGCCCGTCCATTTTCTCGTAGATCACCACTTTGAAATTCCTTTTCCCGTAGATGCTTCTCAAACAAGCCCGCGTAGATGCCCCGAACACAAATCCCAATCGCGTCCGCTTGTGTTTCGGATTTGTATAACCGCATCGCGTCTTTGTCTTTCCGCAACACAGCCCTCCAAAGTCCGCATCGATGGCCGTGCGCATGCACCACAGGTCCCATCACAGGAGGATCGAATCAATGCGACTGAACCCATCCACCAGATTGCTCGCTCTCATTGCGGTGCTGGCGCTCTTACTGCCCGGCCTGCTGCGCGCGCAGAGCACAACCAACGGCGCTGTCAGCGGAACCGTAACCGACCCAACCGGCGCGGTTCTGCCCAATATCACCGTCACCCTGAAGAGCACGGAGAAAGGCTTCACCCAGGAAGCTAAGACGAATGCGCAAGGCTTCTACCAGTTCCCGCTTGTGCCGCCGGGAACATACTCCATCACGATTGCTGCACCTAGCTTCAAAACGTTGACCATGACCACGACCGTCAGCGTGGAACAAAACGCAGTCGCCAACGCCAAGCTGGATATAGGCGCGGCCGGAACAACGGTAGAGGTCTCGGGCGAAGTTCCGCTATTGCAGACGGAGACAACAGAAATTTCAACCACCTTCAACGCCCGTGAGATTTCGGAAGTGCCGAACCCGGGCAACGACTTGACCTTCGTCGCACAAACCGCTCCCGGTTCGGTCATGAACACCGGCATGGGCTATGGAAACTTTTCCAACTTCGGCCTTTCCGCAAGTTCGAATCTGTTTACGCTCAACGGAATGTATGACAACGATCCATTCTTGAACGTGAGTAACTCCGGTGCCACCAACCTGCTGCTCGGCAACAACGAAGTGCAGGAAGCCACCGTCGTCACCAACGGTTACTCCGGCCAGTACGGCGGATTCGTGGGCGCGAACGTCAACTACATCACCAAGTCCGGCTCCAACAACTGGCACGGCAACGCCAATTACTGGTGGAACGGCCGCGTGATGAACGCCAACGACTACTTCCACACCGACAACGCCGACCCGGCCAACAATCTGCCGCGTGGCTTCGTGAACGCCAACCAGTGGGCGGCCTCTTTTGGCGGACCGATCATCAAGAACAAGGCCTTCTTTTTCTGGAACTATGAAGGCCTGCGCGTGCTCATCCCGGTCACCAACAACGGGCTTCTGGCGCCCACTTCCGCATTCGAGACCGCGGTTACCGACAACCTCAACGCCACGGGTTTCGGGGATTCGGTTCCCTTCTACTCGCAAGCGTTCAACGTCTATAACGGCGCCAAGGGATACTCCACGGCCACGCCCGGCAGTCCGGGCGCTCCCGATCCCTCGGGTTGCCAGGGCAACACCTTCACTGACCCGGCTAACACCGCCAACGTGTTCGGAGCCGGGCTGCTGCCGTGCACTCAAAGCTTCTCCAACACCGTCGGCAACTTCACGCATGAGTATCTAATGTCTGGCCGCTTCGACTTTAACCTCACCAACAACGACAAGATGTTCCTTCGTTTACAGGAAGACATCGGCACCCAGGCAACCGCGACTGACGCATTGAATCCCATCTTCAATGCCACCAGCTATCAGCCTGAATATCAGGCGCAGGTGAGTTGGAACCGGGCGATCGGCATCAGGGCCGCCAACAACCTGCTGTTCTCCGATCAGTACTACCGCGCCATTTTCGGCCCTTCGAATCTGCCGGGAGCTCTCGCTACCTTCCCCACCTCGCTTTTCTATTCTGACGGCTCGCTCGCGAACGTGGCCCCTGCCGATGCCAACTTCCCACAGGGACGCAACGTCACCGGCTACCAATTGGTGGATGATTTCTCCTACAGCTTGAACAGCAAGCACACTCTGAGGCTGGGCCTGTATTTCCACCGCAACCTGATCAGCGACCATGACATGGGCGTTTTGAGCAGTGGTTTTGATGAGGCCTTAGGCTTGGCCTCGTTCTGGGGTGGCGGCCCTTCCTTCTTCGAGCAGAGCTTCCCCTCGTCGCTTGACCAGCCAGTCAAGCTGTACCAGCTCGGATTTTACCTGCAGGATGAGTGGAGGCCGAGGAGCGACCTCAAGTTGACCATCGCCCTGCGCGCCGACCACAATGCGACCCCGAACTGCGGCACCAACTGTTTCGCGCGCCTGGCCGGACCCTTTTCCAGCATCAGCACGCAGGGAGCCGGTGTTGCTTACAATCAGGCCATTGACAGTAACTTGAACCAGTCAGTTCCGTCCTTTACGACCATTGCATGGCAGCCTCGCTTCGGTTTTGCCTGGTCGCCATCTTGGGCCAGGAACACCGTTTTCCGCGGCGGCGTCGGCATCTTCATGGATACATTCCAAGGCTCGATTGCTGACAGCCTCATCGAGAACACTCCGCTGGACAACACCTTTGCCTTGGTGGGTAACTTGGCCAAGGGCGAAGCTGCCCAGGGGAACGTTTTCTCGACCGCTATGGGATCGAACTCGGCGCTGGTCACTGGTTTCGCCGCTGGCCAGAATCTCCAAACCATCTATAACAACAGCAACGGCGTCTTCTCTCCCCCAAGTTTCACCACGGTCGGCAACATCGTTGCCCCCACCACGACGGAGTGGAACTTCGAAGTCCAGCATTCCTTCGGGAACAACACCTCGTTGATTGTGAACTACGTGGGGAGTCACGGCATTCACGAAACCATGGCTTTCAATGGTCTCAATGGATATTGTCCGCTCTCCACCTGCCCCAATGGCTTCTTGGGTCTTCCCACTGCACAGCAGCCTGGGGGAACCATTTCGCCATTGACTGGGGCTCCCCAGGGCGGTTGGGATGGCCGCTTCGCCACCGTAACCGATATCCGGACCGTGGGAATCTCCCGCTACGACGGCCTCAGCTTAACCGTACAACATCGCTTCGCCCACGGCCTGCAGATGCAAGCCAACTATCTCTATGGACACGCCTTGGATGAAGTTTCCAACGGCGGTCTCAACCCCTTCATCCTTGACGGTTTTGGAAACAGCATTCTGAACCCGGCCAATGACAACAATCTGCGGTCACTCAACTACGGCAATGCCGACTATGACACGCGGCATTCCTTCAACGCGAACTACGTATATGAGATTCCTAAGGGGCCAACTCCTGCTCTGAAAGGCTGGCAGCTTTCAGGCACGGTGTTCTGGCGCACCGGCTTCCCCTACACGCCGTTTGATAACGGAGCCCAGGGCATTCTCTCTGGAACCGGTTTCAGCGGGCCGGTATTCGCCAACTATACCGGCAGTGGCCATCCTGTTTGCAGAGGGCCGAGCGGCAGCCTTGATCAGGGAATTAACCCCTGCATCCCGACTTCCGGTTTCCCCGACATCGTAGCGGGCCAAGCCATCAACCCGGCTACTGTAAGCGCCCAGAATCCAACTGGCTCGCCTTACGGCGTCGGCCAGGCCCAACTCGGGTATCTGAACTCGGGCGTAACCGGTACAGGTCCCGGATATGCCGGAGGCGAGTTTGGTCAAACCCGCAACCAGTTCTTCGGGCCGCATTACTTCGACACGGACATGACCGTGATGAAGTACACGCAGATTCCGCACTGGGAGACAGCCAAGCTCGGAATTGGCGTGCAGTTCTTCAACCTGTTCAACCACCCGAACTTCGCAGCCCCCGTGAACGATCAGAGCAGTCCGCTTTTCGGCCAGGTGCGCAGCACCGTCAACCCGCCGACCAGCATTCTCGGTTCGTTCCTGGGCGGCGACGCCTCGACGCGGTTGATCCAGCTAACGGCGAAGTTCAACTTCTAGTCTTGCCGGTGTCGCAGGACGAAGAAGCTGTAGCTAGTGTCTTAGTCAGCGATGCTCTTGTGGGGACAGCCACCTCGGCTGTCCCCCATTGCTCGTGTGGGGACGCGCGCCTTCGCCCGTCCCGCCAAGCGAAGCGAGGCGGCTTCTTAGCGGATGCCGCCACTAAAACACTGCCAAGCTCCAGCTTGGCACTTGGTAAGAACCCTCCCCCTGTTGCCTGTGTGCCCCTTAGGGGCGCTCAGGCAACACCGGGAGTTAAAAATATGCATCAAAACTGCCATGGGTAACCACGGTAGAACGGAGTCGCCACAACCCCGCCCTGGAGGGGCATCGCGATACTAGCCGAGCGCCTTTAGTGGCTGTCAAGCCGCGAAGCGGCGCAAGAATGCAGCCCAGGGCGCAAGCCCTGGGACGAGACTGGAATAAGAACAAGCCCCGGAGGGGCGAAAGAGATGCTGCGACACAGGCTCCGGAGGGACGACTGAGTTCTCACGCACACTCTGAAGCAACTGGAAATTGGAATACAAATGCATCCCAGCAGACCAAAAGAATTCCCGGCAATAATATTCATAGCTGCGGTCTTATCGTTTTTCTGGATTGCCCTTCCCGCCCCCGGTCAAGTCGATACAGAAGTGCATCCCGCGCCCGATTTCGGAACCGGAAGTGTGTGGCTGGACCAAAGCGCGCCTGTGCCGCATCACATCTCCGATTATCGCGGCCGCGTCGTGCTCATCGATTTCTGGGAATACACTTGCATCAACTGCATCCGCGATTTTGCCGTGATCAAGCGCTGGTACCGCAAATATCATGCCTACGGCTTCGATGTCATCGGAGTGCACTATGGCGAGTTCAACATCGGCTTCGACGTAAACAACGTACGCGCGGCCGCACAACAGTACCGGCTGCCCTGGGCAGTAGTTGCTGACCAGAACGGAACAACCTGGAAAGCATACGCATCCCAGGGCTGGCCCACGCGCTATCTCGTGGATGCGCAAGGCAACATCGTGATGAAAGTCTTCGGCGAAGGCAATAACCGGGTGATGGAGACGAAACTCCGCGAACTCCTCGCAGCCGCGCATCCCGAATCGACGAAGGAAGTAATGAAGATTGATCTCGATCCCGATGAGAATGAATTCAAACCCGAGTGCGGCATCCCCACCCAGGAGACCTTCGCCGGCCAACTCTACAACAATAGCGCGGTCGAGGATTTGGCCGGCCACCACACCGGGGACGTCGCGGATTTTCTACCTCCTCATTCTCCTCCCGATGGTGGAGTGATGTTGGCGGGCCGCTGGCGCGTCGAGCGCGACGGAGTCACCTCGCAGGCTCACGACGCCTCTGCCGAAGTCCGTTACCACGCCAGATCCCTCTACGCCGTTCTCAGCCTCGTCGGCGCGAAACAGATGCGAGTCAATCTCTTCATGGATGGCGCTCCTCTCCCGAAAGAACACGCCGGGACCGATGTAAAGTTCGACGCCAACGCCGCCTACGTCGAGGTCACCGAGGGGCGAATGTACTACTTGGTGCGCAGTCCGGCCTTTAGCGCGCATCTGGTCGCGTTGCAACCGGAAGGCTCAGGAATGACGTTGCACTCGTTCACGTATGGCAACAACTGCCAACTCTCAGACAACCCGTAGCGCGATTTCACTTTCAAAAAATGTTACGCAGGTTTTCCTGGTGTCCTAATTTAGGACACTACCCAGGTTTCGGGTAGTGGTGCAGTCTGACCACCAAGGTTTATCCAGGCAAAAGAAATGGCCGCCAAGGTTTTGCGGAGGCAAAGAATCGCTACCGGGGCTTATGCAGGCAAAAGAAACAGCCACCAAGATTCTGTGCAGGCAAAAAAATCGCTACCGAGTTTTTGTGCAGGCAAAAATGGCTCCTCAGGTAGGATTCGAACCTACAACCCTCCGGTTAACAGCCGGATGCTCTGCCATTGAGCTACTGAGGAGTGTGGTGAAGCGTGCGCGAAGCGCACGCTTCAGGCGCCGCTTCATACTCGCGCTTCATGCTTGCGCTTCATGCTTGCGCTTCATACTTGCGCTTCATACTTGCGCTTCGTTGTGCGCTTCCTTCTGCGCTTCAACCTTCTTTACTTGTTTATCATAGCATCCGGCGGTACTGGGGGAAAATATGGGGTGGGCCTGGTGCTGTCGTAATTTCGATTGGGACAGTACCTGGACTTTGTGCTGAGGGTTTTCCTTTTGGCGCCGTCTGGATTTTTGTTTTCTGACAGCGTGGTGGGATGCTGCTGAGGTGGTGTGGGGGGTTATGGGTGGAACGGGTTGGTTTTGTTGGACGCTTGCGTGGGTGTTGCTTATGGCCGGGGTTTGCACTGGGGATGGTGGGCAGCAGGCTGCTGGTGCTGGGCCTGTCGTGGCTGGTCCTCCTGTGGCTGAGGTGCGGCCGCTGCCGGAAACTTTTTATGGGAACAAGATTGTGGATAAGTACAAATGGCTGGAGGATTCTGCCAGTCCCGAGACTCGGAAGTGGGTGGCGGAGGAGATGGCTTATACGCGTTCGGTGCTTGATCCGCTGCCGGGACGCGAGGCTGTTCATGCGCGGCTTACCGAACTGCTTCGCGTTGGGGAGATTGGGGTGCCGCGGATTGGAGGGAAATATTATTTCTACACGCGGCGGGATGGGTTGCAGAACCAGCCGGTGCTTTATGTGCGCGAGGGGGTGAATGGAAAAGACCGCGTGCTGGTCGATGTGAATCTGTTGGCGGCGGATGGGACTGTGGCGCTCGACTGGTTTTGGCCTGCGGAGCATGGGAAGTATGTTGCTTATGGGGCATCTTCCGGCGGGTCGGAGATGAGCACTCTGCACATTGTCGAGACCAAGACCGGCAAGTTGCTGCCGGATACGATTTCGCGCACGCGTGCGTGCAGCATTGCGTGGTCGCTCGACAACTCCGGATTTTATTACACGCGGTATCCCAAGAAGGGCGATGTGCCTGCGGGACAGGAGCGATATAACCGGCATGTGTTTTATCACTTGTTGGGAACTGATCCGGAGAAGGATGATCCGATCTTTGGCGAGGGGCGCGATGCGGAGGATTGGCCGGACGTTCGTCTGGACAACGATGGACGCTTGCTGCTGATCTCGGTTTCGCAGGGCTGGACCAAGACCGAATTGTTCTTGATGGATCTGAAGAAGGGCACTCCGCCTACGCGCATTACTATCGGGAAAGATTTTCTGTACAGCGCTACGGTTTACAACGGGCGGCTTTACATCGTTACGAATGAGGACGCTCCGCGGTTTCGCGTGTTTGTGGCTGAGGCTGGGGATTATGAGCGCGACGATTGGAAGGAAATTATTCCGCAGACGGGCGGGGTGTTGAAGGACGCCTCATTGTGGGGTGGGAAGATTTTTGCTACGTACGAAGAGAATGCCAGCTCGCAGCTGAAAGTTTTCGATCTGGAGGGCGCGAACGTTCGCAATCTTGCTTTGCCTGGGATTGGAACTATTTTGGGTTCCGGCGGCAAGTGGGATCATGACGAAATTTTTTACGGATTCGAATCGTTCACCGTTGCGCCTGCGATTTATCGTTACGACGTGGAGCGGGGGACTTCTTCGCTTTGGGCCAAGGTGGATGCGCCCTCGATTGATGCTGCGGCTTATGAGGTTTCGCAGGAGTGGTATCGGTCGAAGGATGGGACTCGGGTGCCTATGTTTCTGGTCTACAAGAGAGGATTGAAGAGGGATGGGTCGAATCCTACTTTGTTGACGGGGTATGGCGGGTTTGATATTAGCCTTACGCCTTCGTTCTCTAGCGACATTTATTTATGGCTGGAGCATGGCGGGGTTTATGCCGTGGCTAATTTGCGCGGTGGAGGGGAGTTTGGGGAGGATTGGCATCGGGCTGGGATGCTGGACAAGAAGCAGAATGTTTTTGATGACATGATTGCGGCGGCGGAGTTTTTGATTTCTTCGAAATATACCGATGCTAGTCATCTGGCTGTTGAGGGACGGGGGAACGGCGGGTTGGTGGTGGGGGCGGTGATGACCGAGCGTCCGGAGTTGTTTCGGGCGGTGGTTTGCCGGGTGCCTTTGCTGGACATGTTGCATTATCAGAATTTTCAGATGGCGCGGCTTTGGGTTTCGGAGTATGGGACGGCGGAGAATGCGGAGCAGTTTAAGTGGCTCTATGCTTATTCTCCTTATCATCATGTTCGGGCTGGGGTGGAGTATCCGGCGGTTTTATTTATGACTGGGGATTCGGATTCTCGGGTTGACCCTATGCATGCTTTTAAGATGGTGGCTTTGATGCAGAGTGTGGGTGCGAAGCGGCCGGTTTTGTTGCGGGTGGAATCGAAGGCTGGGCATGGGGTGGGGACGCCTGTGGGGAAGAGGATTGAGGAAGAGACTGATTTGTATTCGTTTTTGTGGTGGTGGTTGGGGGTTAAGTGAAATTGATTGCTTTAGATGGCGTCAAAAGCAGTTGGCGTATGCAGCAGCTAATCTGCCGATGTCGCTGCCGTCTATCACCCCGTAGTAGATCTTTTGGCCTTTGAGGGCGTTTCCAATAGCAAACGCCTGCATTTGGGAAATGACGGACGAATCAATCTGACCTGCGTAGACCACGAGGAACACCTGCGCTGGCTCGTCGAAGAGCCGGTTGATCTGGTCGCCATTCTTCCCCATCTTGCCCGGCACTAGCTTCCCTTTCGTGGCCTTACCCTTGAAAGCGATTGCTGCCGCCATTCTTCTCCCGTGTAGCCTCAGCTTTGTTGAGTAGAGGTCGCTCTTTTCGCCTCCCCAGTCCTTAAACGAGCCCTTTTCGCCAATAATCTTGGCGAAGGCTGACTTGAGCTTCTTCTCGGGTAGCGGTTTCAGACCTTTCGACGGCTGCACCTGCTTCCTGACCGACGAGAAGGAGTCTACATCGTCAACTGAGATGAACTTGGCGTTTCCGCCCGCCTTTGGGAAGGAAACTGTGATTCTTGCATTTGTGTTGCCCTTGGGGGCGGTCTTCGTGGGAAGCTGTGCTAGCTTCTTCCGGTCTCTCGCTAGTCCCAGAATCGACGCGTAGCGTGTCGCAAATTCCTTTTTCTTCTTGTACCCTCCTGGAACTTTTTCGATCAGCAGACCGGCCATTTTGCCGCCCTCTTTCAGGACGTGCGTTTGAGAAAGGCCCGTCTTTTTCATGATCTCCTGAATGGTCTTGGTCTGCTGCTTGCCGCGGTACACGGTCTCGAAGACCGCTTGGCGGTGCTTGGAGCGACCAAGTATTCGTGCGGCCGTCGCCGTTTGGTCGTTCCAGTTGGACAGCAGATCCGATACCGGTATCGGTAGTGCTCCCATCATCCCTTCTTGATTCTTCGCGTGGATACGATTCCCGCGATCGTGCTGTTTGCGACGCCCAAAACTTCAGCGATGTTTTTTGCTTGGACGCCTTTGGCGACGAGGTCTAGGATCAGAAGTCGTTTTATGTCTTCGAGCAGGTCAGCGATTCTCTCGTCCATACGTGTCATCCATTCGGCTTCTTCAGCCCTTTTAGTATCGCGGTGACGCGTTGGGTTCCCATCCCCAGTCGGAGCGCGATATCGTGGTGGTTTAGGTCAGTGAGGAGGTAAAGGCCAATCGCTCCAAGGCGCTCCAGCAAGTCCGTCACGCGCCCGTCGGGTGCGTTATTCGTCGTTTTCCTTTCTTTTGCCATTTGCCCTCTTAATTCCTTTCAGAAATTCATTCACGGCCTTTATGTCCATCTTCATTTTCTTGGCTATGACTCCTTGCGGCACGCCAAGCTCGAACAGCCTCAAAATGAGTAGCTTCTTCAAGAGGCTTCTAATTTCGCTGTTTACGTCGTCGGCTTTCTCCACGGGCGTCACCTCTTCTTCTTTTTACCTGCACGGCTCTTTAAGACCTCGACGGTCCCCTTCGTTGTGCCCAGTATGTCGGCCACTTCCTGGTTGGAAATGCCAAGCCTCGTCAATAGTCCGACTTTCTCGGCTGTGTTCTTCTTTTGTGCCTCCGGCAGTAGGGACAGCGCGATGAGAGCGCTCAGCTTGCTTGATATCTGCTCCATGAGTTTTTCGGCGCTCATTTCTTTTGTCCCTTCTTGCCCTTTCTGATTCCCGCTAGCTCTTTGCCCACGTACGTCTGGCTGCTGCCCAGGATCTCGGCGATGTCTTTAGGCCTCACCCCGAGTTCCGACAGCAGGCGGATCTGATCGCGGAGCGAAAGCCCGTCGCCTCCGGCCGGCAGCGATCTGAGGAGGGGCGCTATCACCACTCCCAGTCGCCTGTTAAGTTCCGGAGTTCCTTCGCGATTTTCCATACCGGTTAGTGGGTTAAGAATTGTTTTCACATCATACCCCCATAGACACTAGCTGTCAATCACCTCTGCTTAGCTAATCGCGAAGCGCGCAAAAGAACTGGGTCCGTGGCGGCGTGTGAAGATCGAGGATGGGGGTCCTGGGCTATATCTGTCGTCCCTGCAGGACTTGGTTCCCCTCCCGCTGCTTACCCACGGCTTGCGCCGTGGGCTGCGTTCTGTCGCCGCTTTGCGGCTGGGGATTGGTGGGTCGGTCTGCGCGCTTTCCCCATGGGTCCGCGCCTGTTCCACGGGGGCTGAAGCCCGGTTCATAATGATGGCCTTTGACGCAGGCCTGAAGGCCTGCTCCACCCTCCTGCTTCACGCGGCGCTTAAGCGCCGCTGTTCCACGGTGGTGTCGGCTTTGCGGTATGCCTGAAGGCATACCCTGATACGAATCCTGGGCCCGATTCAAAATGATGGACTTTAACACAGGCCTGAAGGGCCTGCTCCACCCTCCTGCTTTACGCGGCGCTTAAGCGCCGCTGTTCCACGGTGGTGTCGGCTTTGCGGTATGCCTGAAGGCATACCCTGATACGAATCGTCAACTCAAGAGCAGCGGGCAGGAGTGCCCGCTCCACCCCGGCAAAATCAACACCAAAGTCAAAGGCAAGGGACACGAGGGTCCGTTCCACCACGGGCAACGGCAAAAGCAAGATCAAGATCAAAGGCAAGCGGGCGGGGGCGCCCGCTCTACACACAGTTTTTCCACAGGGGTGGGATGTTCAGTTGTCACAGCGTTCCGAAATGGGAGGGGGTTAGGCTGTGGTTAGTGGTAGGGTGCGTGGGACAGCGGGTTCCTCGCTCGTCCTTGCCGCTTCGCGGCGGCGGACGAACTCGGAATGACAAATTTTTCTTTGAGGTTTGGGAATGGAGGAGCGTGTTATGGCGGAGTGGGATGATGGGGATTCGGGGGCGGTGCCGGGGTATTTGCCTTGGATATTTGCGGTGGCGGAGCCGGAGGGGTCTTGGTGGGAGCGGGCAGGGGGGAATCCTAAGCGGATGGGGGAGTGGTCGCAGGCGGCGTTTTTGGTGCGGGCGCAGGCTTTGGGATTTGGGTTGGCGGTGCCCTGGGGAGACAGCGAGAAGTGTGACTTTATTGTATGGGCTCGGCCGGGCGGGCGGCTTTTGCGGGTGCAGGTTAAAGGGACGGGGCGGTTGTATCGCGGGGGATATGAGGTGCAGCCGGTTTATTCGTCTCGGAGTGGAGGGAAGAAGACTTACACGGCTGCGGATATTGATGTGCTGGCGGCGCATGTGATTGCGGAGGGGAAAGAGGTTTGGTATTTGCTGCCTGTCGGGGCTTTTGCCGGGGTTAAGAGTTTGCGGTTTTTTCCGGATTTGAAGAGTAGGAATCCGCGGTGGGAGGGGTATCGGGAGGCTTGGGAGTGGCTGGAAGGCAGTGGCCAGTGATCAGTGGCCAGTGGTCAGTGAAAAACTGGGTGATCCAAAGAGCAGGATTGGAAGCAAGGTCAGAGGCGAGTCAAAGGCGAGGTCAAAGGCAAGGTCAAAGGCAACGCGGCGCTGCGGGCGTTCGTGGTTCCCACCCTTCGACAAGCTCAGGGCAGGCTCTTTCGCAAGAGACGCAGAAGATGGGACACGCGCTTTCGTGGTGGCGCACGCTCGGTCAAAATCCCGGCCGTGACAGAACAAGAAGCCCCACTTCTCGCAACTAGCGCGATTGTGGGGCTTTTGGCGGTTGGGGAGAACTTGGCGGTATGGAGTTGTGCTGTTTAGATTTCAGGGGCGGGCCAGGATGAACTGGTAGAGGAATCCGGTTACGGCTACGGCTACCAGGATGTAGGGCCAAATCGAGGCGATGAGTTTCACGGCTGGTGGGACCTCCTCACGCATGTGAAAGTGACAGAGTTTGGAAAAGCGTTCGATACGATACATTGTGTATTTTGGGGTCGGGAAAAAGCTGTAGGAGCAGGGGGCAGTGAGCAGTGGCCAGTGGGCAGTGGTCAGTGAAGACCTGGAAACTGGGATCACAAATACTACCGAGATTTTACTGGCCACTGGACACTGGCCACTGACCACTGTTTCTGGCCGCTGCTTCTGCGATTGACCCTTTTGTTGCAACGTGTTATAAATGCGGGTTTTATAGTAGAAGGTCCGGGACAGGGTTTTAAATTTTTCTGGTCCGGGCGGTTACTCCGACGCGGCCAAGCTCCAACACTCCGTTCTTGTTTTGCGGTGGAAGCGTGTTCGGAATTCCGGCGAGATGATCCTGCAATGTGCACGGGCGTGCTCGGGCGCGGGATTCGCCGGGAGGCGGTGCCTCAACACGTTTGTATTCCTACATTTTGGAGGAGTTACTATGCGCAACTGGCTTACTCGTGCTGCGTTTGACGGATGCCGCGCGGCGTCCGGATTGTGGAAAAAAACTTTGGGATTGGCGGCGCTGGTGGGAGTGGGCGCCGTCCGGGCTGCGGCTCAACCTGCGGAGGCTGGCGGCGAGGCTGCGCTGAAATTGCCCGACCTTTCTTCGGTGCCGTTTTTGAATGGAGCGATTGATGGGCATCGGCTGCTGATGATCGGGATTTTGTTCTGCATCTTCGGGCTGGGGTTTGGCATGGTCATTTATATGCGGCTCAAGAATCTGCCGGTGCATCGGTCGATGAAGGAGATCTCGGAGCTGATTTATGAGACTTGCAAGACTTATCTGGTGACGCAGGGGAAATTCATTTTGCTGCTGTGGGTGTTTATTGCGGTCATCATTTTGCTTTATTTTGGCTTGCTCGAGCATATGGAGGCGATGCGGGTTGCGATCATTTTGGCGTTCAGCCTGGTGGGGATAGCTGGAAGTTATGGAGTGGCATGGTTTGGGATTCGAGTGAACACGTTCGCGAATTCGCGGACCGCGTTTGCGGCGTTGCCGGGGAAACCGTTTCCGGTTTATCAGATTCCGCTGGAAGCTGGGATGAGCATTGGAATGATGCTGATCAGCGTGGAGCTGCTGATCATGCTGATCATTCTGCTGTTTATTCCGGGCGATTATGCGGGGCCTTGCTTTATTGGATTTGCGATAGGGGAATCGTTGGGCGCGGCGGCTTTGAGGATTGCGGGCGGCATTTTTACCAAGATTGCCGACATTGGGTCGGACTTGATGAAGATCGTGTTCAAGATCAAGGAAGACGATGCGCGGAATCCTGGAGTGATCGCGGATTGCACGGGCGACAACGCGGGCGATTCGGTGGGGCCTTCGGCGGATGGGTTTGAGACTTATGGCGTTACGGGCGTGGCGCTGATTACTTTTATTCTGCTGGGGGTGAAGAGTCCTGCGGTGCAGGTGCAGTTGTTGGTTTGGATTTTTGTGATGCGCGTGATGATGCTGGTGGCGAGTTCGGTTTCGTACTTTCTGAACGCGGTGATTGCCAAGGGACGGTTTGGGAGCGCGGATGAAATGAATTTCGAAACGCCGCTGACCACGCTGGTTTGGCTGACTTCTGTGGTGTCGATCGCGCTGACGTTTTTGGTGTCTTACTTCATTATTCCGGAGCTGGGGGGAGACGGTTCGCAGTGGTGGAAGCTGGCGGTGATCATCTCGTGCGGAACGCTTGCGGGAGCGCTGATTCCGGAGTTGGTGAAGTCGTTCACTTCCACGGAATCGCGGCATGTGAAAGAAGTGGTTACTTCGGCGGAGGAAGGCGGGGCATCGCTGGGAATTCTCTCCGGCTTTGTCGCCGGGAATTTTTCTGGTTACTACCTTGGGCTTTCGATGGTTCTGTTGATGTCGATCGCTTACTACTTCAGCACGATGGGGCTGGCGGCGGCGGCCACGATGCTGGCTCCGGCGGTGTTTGCTTTTGGACTGGTGGCTTTCGGATTCCTGGGCATGGGGCCGGTGACGATCGCGGTGGATTCTTATGGGCCGGTTACGGACAATGCACAATCGGTGTATGAACTCTCGTTGATCGAGCAGGTGCCGAATGTTGAGTCTGAAATCAAGAAAGACTTCAACATGAGCGTGAACTTCGAGCGCGCCAAGCATTTGCTGGAAGCGAATGACGGCGCGGGGAACACGTTTAAGGCTACGGCCAAGCCGGTGCTGATTGGGACGGCGGTGGTGGGAGCTACTACGATGATTTTTTCCATCATCATGGCGTTGACTGCCGGTCTTACCGCCAATGTGGATAAGCTTTCGTTGCTGCATGCTCCGTTCTTCCTGGGATTGATTACGGGGGGCGCGATGATTTACTGGTTCACGGGCGCATCTACTCAAGCCGTGACTACCGGCGCTTACCGCGCGGTTGAGTTCATCAAGGCCAACATCAAGCTGGAGGGCGTGGAAAAGGCCTCGGTCGAGGACAGCAAGAAGGTGGTGGAGATCTGCACGAAGTATGCGCAGAAGGGGATGTTGAACATCTTTATTGCGGTGTTCTTCGGAACTTTGGCGTTCGCTTTTGTGGAGCCGTTCTTTTTTGTTGGCTACCTTATTTCAATCGCCATATTCGGACTCTACCAGGCGATCTTTATGGCGAATGCCGGGGCGGCCTGGGATAATGCGAAGAAGATTGTGGAAGTGGAGATGAAGCAGAAAGGAACTCCGCTGCACGATGCTACCGTGATCGGCGATACGGTTGGCGATCCGTTTAAGGATACTTCGTCGGTGGCTTTGAATCCCGTCATCAAGTTCACCACCTTGTTTGGATTGCTGGCGGTGGAACTGGCGGTTACGCTTACTCACGATCAGGGGCCGATGATCACGAACGTGCTGGCTTTGGCTTTCTTTGCGGTTTCGTTCTTCTTTGTGTACCGGTCGTTTTATGGGATGCGGATTCGGAGCGGAGGCGCGGAGTAGTGATGGGAAAAGCGCCGGGCTGCGCCCAGCGGACAGCCGAGGGCGATTGTCCCCACATAAAACCACTGTTCACATCAGAGCAACGAACGCCATCCGGTCAAGCCGGATGGCGTTTTCGTTTCGTGCCCTCAGGGGCTAAAGCCCGGGCTCGTTTTCAACCACATTAATGGCACGAGTGGAACTCGTGCCCTTCCCGAAACGCTCGAAATTGAGTTTTTCCGCAACCTGCTAGAACTCGAACACCACGCCAGCCGTCGGCGTAATGGGCAGCTCCTGCTCGGTTTGGATTGTGGTTTGCAAAGTGGTGGGATTCACGCCTGTGAGATAGGTGTAGAAGCGGTTGTCGTGATTGGTGAGGTTGAGCACTTCTCCATAGAGCGTGAGCTTCCAGTGTTTGAAGGCCCAGCTTTTGTCGCAGCGGAGATCGAGGCGCAGGTAGGCTGGGAGCCGGACGGTGTTGAGGCCAGTGGGATAGTAGGTGCTTCCAACTTGCGCGAAAGTTGTACTGGGGACGGGATATCCTGAGCCGTAAAGCAGCTTGCCACTCAGGTTGATCGTCGGGGTGAGGCGGTAGCTGCCGAAGCCATTGAGCGAGTGGCGTTGGTCTTGCAAAGTAGGGAATGATGTCCCTAAAGGTGGCAAGCCCGAGCTGATTTGTTCAGTGTATCTCGCGCGGGCTTGGGCGAGGGTGTATCCCAACCAGCCGGATAATCGGTTGGCGCTCCTGCGCTGCAACACCAATTGCACGCCGCGGGAATAGTCACGCTCGTAGGTGGCGGGCTCTCCACGTGGTGGCGCCACGCCACCGCAGGGAGGCCCACCCAGGGGCTGAAAGGAAAAATCGGTGGGCAGGCCGAGCAGTTCTGCGTTTTGGCGATCGAATACCTGCACACGAAAGCGAGTGTACTCACCGAGCCTCTGTTCGATTGCAGCCGTGAAATGATCGGACCGCTCCAGCAGTTCTTCCGGAACGCAGATCGGCGTTGCCACCTGCTGAAAATCCGGGAACTGCGCATAGCGGCCCGCGCCGAACTGGAGTTCCGTCGAAGAAAGGACACGGATGGCGGCCGAGACTTGCTCTGAGAAGGGATGGACGTCGATCCTCTGGAGGTTATCCCAGCGAACGCCAGCCATCAGGTGCAACCTGTCTTTCCACAGCGTCGACGACTGCTGCAGGTAGATCGTGCCTCTGAGGCCGGTGCCATTGGCGGCCTGGTAAGTCGATGGCGAGGTGCCACTCGAATAGTATTCGGTGTAGCCATCGTCGCGCAGCCGGCGTAGAGTGGCACCGCCCTCGAGTACGTCATTATTCTTCCACGCCCACGTAAGGTTCGTTCCACCCAGCCACTCGCCGTATGCGTAGGTGTCGATGTGCTGCCCGAAGGAATTGTGCGAATCGTAGGGCTCGCTGAGATAAGCCGCGTGACTGTCGAGCAGGAGCCGGGGAGTGGCGCTCCAGCGCCATCCCGCACGGGCGAGGGTGAAGGCGCTGCTGCCAGTAGCGAAAACGTCGGGGTTGCTGCTGGAGTTCAATTGGGTGTAGGTTTGGCCGCCGAGGGCGTGAAGACTTACGCTCTGTTTTGCGGTGAGATCGTAAGTGAGTTTGAGATCTCCGTCGTAGAAGGAAACGTTCTGGACGTCATTCTCGCGGTTGCGGATGAGATATCCGATATAGCTCTTGCGGGCCGAGGCGATCCATGATCCTCGTTTCGCGGCGCCAAGATCCCCTTCGCCAAGAATGTCGCTATCGGCGATGCCTGCCGAGACGCGAAACAGCGGCGCGGAGCGGCTGCCTTCGCGGGTGCGAATATCGAGCGCGGCCCCGATTCCGTCGGCGAACTTCACCGGATACGCCACGGGCATGAGCTTCATTTCTTCCACGGTCTCGCTGGTCAGCAAGCTCAGCGACGCGCCGTTGGTAATATCGGGAATGCTGTGGAAGGGCGTGGCCAGCACATCATCCAGGTAGATGGAGACGTATTGAAAGGGTGTACCCATCACCGAGAATTGCGCGTAAAACTCGTTGTTGGCGGGTGCGGAAACTCCGGGCAAGGCTTGAATGGCGCGGAAGGGGTCGTCGGCAAAAACGGTGGAGGCTTGGCGGATTTCGGAGGCGGTCAGGTTGCTTTCGCTGATGGCGGGCGAATCCTCGCGCTGGAAAATGTCGCCGGTTACACGTACGGTTTCGGTGTGGCGGAAGTTATCGGGCACCAGAGCAACATCGAACTCTTTCGACTCCACGGCGGATAGCGAAAAGGAAAAAGCCGATAAGCGATAGCCGACCGCGCTGAGGCGAAGCGTGTAGTTGCCGGGCGGCAGGTTTTGGAGGACGAATGTGCCGTCGGCGGCGGTGACAGCGTCGCGTCCGGCTTCCAGCACCGAGACTTGAACGCGCTGCAAAGGCTCGCCGCCGGCCGCGTTCTTCACCGTTCCCTTAATTTCGGCTGCATGCAAAGTTATCGAGCAGAACAACACGAAGGCGACGAGGCGGAGAATCATCCAATCTTTCTTGCGGGAAACAGATGTGGCTAGTATAGCCGGGCCACTGCCGTAGTTTGGAACGGGCTTATTGCAACAGGCTTGCACGCGGACTGAAGTTTTTTTAGTTACAAGGTTGTGCGAATGCCAAATTGCTCGACTCTCTAGCTGGGGCCTTTCATTTTGTCTTTTACGCTGTGGGCTAGCTTCTCGATTTCTTCAGCTTTCTTCATGACGTCCAGGGAGAGGACGTTTTCGGTGGACTTGTCCACGGAGTCTTTCAGTTCGACGGCCAGCTTGAGGAGCTTGTCGGTATCGGCTTTGAGCGCGGCCTGGCGCTGCAGGTTGGCTTTCTTGGCCATCTCGCTAGCCAGGCGACGCTGGGTTTCGTCTGTCGAGGTGGGTCCGCCTTCACTCGGCATCGGAGGGGGTGGCGGAACGGATGGCCGTTGACTTTGTGCGTGGCTGGAAATTGCGAAGAGCAGGCAGATGGGAAGTACCCAGGAGATTCTTAGGGGTTGCACGGTGTCCTCGAAAACGGGCGTGCCCGTTCTAGAAAGTATGACACTTTTGCGGCGGGAATAGTTGCTCTACCAGTCGATGAGTCCCGAGTTGCGAGTCCCGAGTGAAACCTTGGAACTATCTATCAGAACTTGTCGTTGTTTTGCTCGATACTCGGGACTCTCTGCTAACAGCGTTGTTTTGCTCGGGACTCGGGACTCGGGACTGACCGCTCACAGCGAACTCATGTTCGACAAAAACTCGGCGTTTCCCTTGGTTTTGCTTAGTTTGTCGATCAGCAATTCCATGGCTTCTACTGGCGACAGCGGGTTCAGGACTTTGCGGAGGACCCAGATTCGGCTTAGGTCTTCGCGCGGGATCAGCAGCTCTTCTTTTCTGGTGCCGGAGCGCTGAATGTCGATGGCTGGGAATACGCGCTTATCGACCAGCTTGCGCTCGAGGATGATTTCGGAGTTGCCGGTGCCTTTGAATTCTTCGAAGATGACGTCGTCCATGCGGGAACCGGTGTCGATCAGCGCGGTGGCGATGATGGTGAGCGAGCCGCCTTCTTCGATGTTGCGGGCTGAGCCGAAGAAACGTTTCGGACGCTGCAACGCGTTGGAATCGACGCCGCCGGAAAGGACTTTGCCGCTGGGCGGAACGATGGTGTTGTAGGCGCGGGCCAGGCGCGTGATGGAATCCAGCAGGATCACAACGTCGCGTTTGTGCTCGACTAATCTTTTGGCTTTTTCGATCACCATTTCTGCGACTTGCACGTGGCGGGCGGCGGGCTCGTCGAAGGTTGAGGAAATTACTTCGCCCTTTACCGAGCGCTGCATGTCGGTGACTTCTTCGGGGCGCTCGTCGATCAGAAGAACCATCAGCACCACTTCGGGATGATTCGTGGTGATGGAGTTCGCCACGTTCTGCAGCAGCATGGTTTTGCCGGCGCGCGGCGGAGAGACGATTAATCCGCGCTGGCCTTTGCCTAGCGGGGTGAGGAGATCCATGACGCGGGCGCTGGAATTTTCGCGCGTGGTTTCGAGTTTGATGCGCTCCTGCGGATAGAGCGGCGTCAGGTTGTCGAAGAGGATCTTGTTGCGGGCTTCGTCGGGAGATTCGAAGTTGACGGCTTCGATCTTTACCAGAGCGAAGTATTTCTCGCCTTCGTGCGGCGGGCGGACTTGTCCGCTGATGGTGTCGCCGGTCTTCAGGTCGAACTTGCGGATTTGCGACGGGGAGACATAGATATCGTCCGGGCCCGGGAGGTAGTTGTAATCCGGCGAGCGCAGGAAGCCGTAGCCATCGGGCAGGATTTCGAGGACGCCCTCGGCGAAGATGTGGCCTTCTTTTTCGCTCTGTGCCTGGAGGATTTTGAAGATGAGGTCCTGCTTGCGCAGGCCGCTGGCGCCGGGCAGCTCCAAGGTCCTTGCGATCTTGGTCAGCTCGGTAATGTTTTTTTCTTTCAGTTCAGCAATGGTCATAATCACCTAAACCCGTGCACTAAGAGTTATTCGTTAGTGGCTGCGGGAGATTTTCAAAGGAGGGTATTCAGGGAAGACAAAAAATCCAAAAATACTAGATCCAAAAATACAGTATTACGAGGCAGGCGGACGGGGCTGCGTTAAGCAGCCCGCCTTTGTGCCTCAGCAAAATTCTCCGGCTCCGACAGGACTTCCTGCCGCTCCTTGCCCGCAATCCGGTCCAAAACACCATTCATGGTTTCCTGGATTCTGGTGCTGGGCCGGTGGAACTTCCGCGTGGCCTTGGAGGCGAGCTGGCACAGCATATAACGATTCCGTAACGTCTGTAAAGCATCAAACACACGATCAGAGCGCATGTCTGTATGACTCCTTTCTTTATTAAGTATGGGCATTTCGCTTTCGCCCCTGTCCCAGGAAACCGGCCGGACCCCCACAAGTCGTCCCAAGCCACTGATTCCATGAAGGTTGTAAAGGAGTTAGCGCAATTCCTACCCAGAATAGATGCTTGACCGGGCTCCGAAGATGCTCGTTTTCCTGATTTGGGCTCCCAGGTCGAGGTATCTCAGAATAAGACCTAGAGACTCCGGAGGTCCGTGGAACAAGTTAATGTACCCGGAAAAGGCAGGGAGGTCAATAGTTTTTACGGATCTTTACGTGCCTTGGTTGTCAATAGTTCCGAAAGGGGTAGGGGACTGTTTTTCCACGCGGGGGCGGTTGGTGGCGCAGGCAAACAGCAGGTTCCTCGGCTCCGCCGTCGGAATGACAAGGTTGGGAAGGGGCTCAGCTGTGCTTGGTGGACAGCCGAGGGCGGCTGTCGCACCGTGACCTTCACTGCCTCCCCGCGCATGAGCTTCTCGGCCTGCCTCCTGCCTGGGCTTTCCGGCCACGAGAATGCTTCCGCGTTGAAAGGCTTGCGCAGAGCGCGTTCCACAGGGGTGGGGACTTTTTTCTCCATTGCATTCGATGACGATGAGGCATACACTCGGCGGGCGATTTTGCCGAAGAGCGAAATCGGTTCTTGTTGGCACAAAGACCAGAGGAGGAACATAGTGAAAAGAATGCTTCTCGCAGCAGCGTTAGTGATAACGCTGATCAGCCTCTCCGCGGCGGCGGATAAGCCAGCACCGGTGCTGAGCCGGACCGGCGATCCGTCGGTGAAAGCCCAGGTGCATAAAAGCAACGTCAAGCCGCAACCCCCAGCGTCGTGCAGCCCATGCCTGTTCTACGGTGGCGACCTCAACCCTACTGACCCTAACGCAGACGGATTCACGGACGAGAATACGCTGCTCATCACCGGCGGAAGCAGCACCTATGGTGCTATCAATATTCCTGCCGGACCTAACGCTAACGTAACGGGAATTCTGGTTAATGTGCTGGCGACAGCGGCCTTCGATCCTTTCACGGCGACCTGGGACATTCGCCAGGGAGTCTCGGAAGGGAATGGCGGGACGGATGTAGCCAGCGGCAGCGGGACGGTCGCAGTGTCTGCGACTGGCCGAAACGCGTTCGGCTTGTACGAATATACAGTGTCGTTAACGTTCTCCACCGTTACGCTGGTGCCGGGGGAATATTGGTTCGCGCTGGAACCGCAGTGCCTGAATACGCTGGACGGCAGCTGCACGGTATTCCGGCAATTTGCTTCGAACACCACGCAGGAAACCAACGCCGTGAACGGTGGTTGGCAGCCTGACGACATGATGTTCTTGAACTCAGGGTATTTCGGCGCAACCTACGCTAACTGGTGCGATTCGACCTTTGGCCTTAACACCAGTCAGTGCGATTGGCTGTCGTTCGGTGTGATAGGAGAACTTCAATGAAAAAAATACTTTTCGCAGTGACCCTGGTAGCGCTCACACTGACAGCGGCAGCGGCGGAAAAACCGGCTCCTGCGGCGAACCCGAACGGTTACGGTACCGTGCCCAAGCAACTGGCACCTCCGGGAATTCCGCCGGCTTTGTGCAACCCATGTTTGTTCTACGGCGGCGATCTCGATACGACAGCCGGCACAGCAGAGGGCTTCTCGGATGAGAACACTCTGCTGGTGAACGGGAGTTCCACCTACGCTGCGGTCAACCTTACCGGGCTTTCCAAAGTCACGGGAATTCTCTTCAACATCCAGGCGGACGCGAATTTCGATCCGAACACTGCCACGTATGACATTCGTTCCGGAGTGTCGTCGGGCAACGGCGGAACCGAAGTCGCTTCCGGCTCGGGGACCATTAGCGTGGCGACCACGGGCCGAGTCTTTATCGGGCTCACCGAGTTCACGGTGCTGGTCACGTTGACGACACCGGTAAGTCTGACGGCGGGCGAGTACTGGTTCAACGTCACTCCAAACTGCACGAACGGAGCCCAGGACGGCAGTTGCTATGTGGGAAGAATGTTTTTCTCGAACACAACGTCTGGGACAAATAATGTTAAAGGGAAGGCGCAGCCAGGGAATTCGCTGTTCCTGAACTCGACTTACTTCGGGTACACCTATGAACCCTGGTGTTCCCTGGTAGCGGTGCAGGGGCAATGCCATTTGGCGTCGTTTGGGTTGACCGGGTATCGGCAGAAGCCACTCTAGCGGATGAGCTGTAATTTCGCTGGAATAACATGGGAAGCCGGGGAACGAATTCCCGGCTTTTTCTTTTGTATGATTGGCTGGAAACAAAGAGCGTTTAACCGCGAAGGTCGCGAAGAAAGGCCGCTAAGGGCGCAAAGAAGAGCTACGTCCAATACGTTCGATCCAGCGAGCGGTATTGGATGGCTTCGGCTATATGCTTGGGTTCGATGTTGGGCGTGTCTTCGATGTCGGCTATCGTGCGGGCAACTTTCAGGATGCGGTCGTGGGCGCGGGCGCTTAAGCCTTGCTGGGTCATGGCGCGTTCGAGCAGGCGTTCGCAGTCGGCGGAGAGTTCGCAGAAAGTGCGGATGTGGCGGGATGACATTTGCGCGTTGCAATAAATCTTTTCGCGGGAGGAAGCGAAACGATCGAGCTGTTTTTTCCGCGTGCGCATGACTCGCTCGCGAATCTTCGCGGAACTCTCAGGCTCGTTGGTGGAGCGCATTTCTTTGTAGTTCACGGCGGGGACATCGATGTGGATGTCGATGCGGTCCATCAGCGGGCCGGAGATTTTCGAGATGTAGCGCTGGATCATGGGCGTGGTGCACTGGCACTCGCGGGTGCGGTCGTTGCGGAAGCCGCAGGGGCAGGGATTCATCGCTGCGGCGAGCATGAAGCGCGCGGGAAACGTGAGGGCCATGGCGGCACGGGCGATCGTGACCGAGCCATCTTCCAGCGGCTGGCGCAGGACTTCGAGAACGTTGCGGGGGAACTCGGGGAGTTCGTCGAGAAAGAGCAAGCCGTTGTGCGAGAGCGAGACTTCGCCGGGGCGCGGGATTACGCCTCCGCCGATGAGGCCGGCGTCGGAGATGGTGTGGTGCGGAGCGCGGTAGGGGCGCTTGCCCACGAGCCCGCTGCCGGGGTCGAGGACTCCGGCGACGCTGTGAATCTTGGTGGTCTCGAGGGCTTCTTCGAAAGTGAGCGGCGGCAGGATAGTGGGCATGCGCTTGGCCAGCATGGTCTTGCCTGAGCCCGGCGGGCCGATCATGAGGATGTTGTGGCCTCCGGCGCAGGAGATTTCGATGGCCCGTTTGGCGGTCTGCTGGCCGCGGACATCTTTGAAATCGACCAGAAATTCCTGCGCCTCGCGCAAGAGTGCGTCGCCATCGGCTTTGAGCGGGAGGATTCCGTTGCCAGAGTTCACGAAGTGGATTACATCGAGCAGAGAGCGCACGGGGTAGACATCGACTCCGCCGACCATAGCGGCTTCGCGCGCGTTGGCTTCGGGAACGACCAACTTTGAAATCTTGCGGCTGCGAGCTTCGAGGGCGATCGGTAGCGTGCCGCGAATGCCGCGCACTCCGCCGTCGAGCGAGAGCTCGCCGATGAAAAGGCAGTCTTCGATTGTCTTCTGCGTGAGGCCGCCATAAGCGCCGACTATTCCTAACGCCATGGGGAGATCGAATCCGGAGCCTTCTTTCTTGATATCAGCGGGCGCGAGGTTGATGGTGATGTGGGTGGGCGGGATGTCGTAGCCGCAATTTTTCAGGGCGGCGCGCACGCGGTCGCGGCTTTCGCGCACGGCAGCGTCAGGCAGGCCGACGGTGTGGAAGTGGTCCTGATCGGTCTTGATGCCGGAGCAATCGACTTCCACCTGAATAATGTTGGCGTCGATGCCGTAAACCGCGGCGCTGAGGGTCTTGTAGAGCATGTGTGCTCCGGGCGAGACAGTCTCTGTTCTTTGTGCCGCCGTCGGCACACCAAGGCCTGATTCCGGAATCTAGCTACGGTACGCGGGTGGAGTTCGTCCTGGCTGTGACGGATGTCACAGGGTTGGCCTGTGGAAAAGTGGGGGCATCAATTCCGAGGCACCGACGGGGCCAATGAGTGCAATGGCGATGTTACGCCAATTGACTCCCAACCAAGTCGTAGAATCGCTTCGTGAATAGCGCACGTGCCGATGTCGAATTGCGTGGTCACGCGACCAGATTAGTGGTTCAGGATCATCTGGTCCTTGCTTCGCGCTTGCGCCTCATCGAAGCCCTTAAAGAGATTTATGCCACTTTGGGTTTCCATCGCAGGCTCGGACAGGAGGGCGGTCAGAGTTGAGTCATTGACCGAGACGTGACAATTCTTAGGCCCAAAGCACTTGGCCAACCCATAAACGCTGGCGACCGCAACATTCCCCTTATCTTCAACGCAAATCATTTTCACCGTAATCACGACATCCATCTTTCCCTTGTCGCTCAAGTCGGGCACCAGTTCGTATTTCTTCGAGCTCTGGAGTGCCTCCTTGAACGCCGATAGAATTACTGACCCTGATTTCAATGTGCAGTTCGTTATTAAAAACACCGGCTTCACCTGGTCTTGTGTGCGGGCCTGTTGCTGGTCGTGCGGGTGGTCCTGTGGTTGAGCCTGCGGGACACTTGGTAAGGAATTTAATGAAGCTGTCTGCGTGGCTGGATGTGCCCCCTCCCATTTGCGAATGCGTTCCTGTACATCAGCAAGCTGAGCTGGTGTGAGCACTGCTTCGACTTTGTCGCGATAGTCCTTCACAAATCCTTGTTCGAGGGACGACGCAGCAATCGCGATCCAGAAATAAGCTTGTACATTGTCCTTTTCTACGCCCGCACCAGCGCGATAAGCCATCCCGAGGTTATATTGAGCCTTTGCAAGGCCCTGTTCCGCAGCCTTCTGCCACCAGCGAACTGCCTCGGTGGGATCCTTTTCGACGCCGTTCCCTAGGTTGTAAGCCTGTCCGAGGTTGTATTGAGCCGCTGCGTAGCCGTGGTCGCCTGCCTTGCGATACCAGCGCAAAGCTTCGGCGATATCCTTCGCGACGCCTCCGCCATAGTAGTACGCGTTTCCGAGCCAGAACTCACCGGCAGCATTGCCCTGATCAGCCGACTTGCGCAGCCACTTGACTCCCTCTGCCTCGTCCTTCGGAACTCCTGCGCCTTGAAGGTAGAACATTCCGAGGCTGAACTGGGAAGCTGCGTTGCCGTTTTCGGCGGCCTTGGTGTGCCAGCGCACGCTTTCCACTTCATCTTTCGGAACGCCCATTCCCAAGCCATACGCCGTTCCGAGATTGCCTTCAGCCGTTACATCGCCTTGCTCGGCGGCCTTCTTCCACCAGCGCACGGCCGCAGCGTAGTTCTTTGGAGCCCCTGCTCCAAGCTGATAAGCGATTCCAAGGTTGGTTTGCCCCGTCGCGTCGCCGTGTTCGGCAGCCTTCTCCCACCACTGCACGGCTTGTGCCTCGTCCTTCACGACCCCGTCACCTAGGTGATAGGCCTTGGCGAGGGCCAATTGTGCCAGCACATCACCGGCGTCCGCTTTGCTCTTGAGTTCGGTGATGTTTTGCGCGTACCCGAAGGGCGTGATCACGAGCAGGCAGGAAACGGCGCACAACAAGATATGCCGCCGAGCGGTGCGCGTAAGAACTGCTGTTCTCATGCACCAGCAGCTTACTCCTGAATTTGCGACACTTCCAGATCGGGGGGTGGATTCCCCAAGGCAGGAGTCCTGAAAACTCAGTGATACGGGGCAGAGCACTTACTGTATAATTCTGCGCCAAAGTACGAAAGGAAGCCTTCGATGGCGTACGTTAAGCAGCTCTTGTGGGTAGCCGCTATCCTGCTTTTCGCCTGCTTCAGCGAAGCTGCAAGGGCAGCCGAACCCCCGTCCGATTTGTGCTCGCTCTTGCCCGCAGCGACGGTAGGCAAAACCTTAAAACGCGCTTACGATTCTCCGCAAAAGAGCGTTGCTCCAAGGCCGTTCCGCAACACGAATGAAGGAACCGATTGCAAGTATGGATCTGGGTTGAACCTCGTGCTGCTCCGCGTCTACGTCGATCCGTCGCCATCGGCATCGGCTGACCTCTTCGCGAAGCTGAAGAGCTACTTCAAAGACGGGTCAACTGACGTAAGCGGAGTGGGTGACGAAGCTTACTTAGATAAGGACCATGGACTGCATGTCCGCAAAGGCAAAGTCCGATATTTTCTGGATGGCGCGGGTACACCCAAACAGAAAACCGACCTCGCCGTTTGGATTGCAGCGCAACTCTGAGCGACATTCTTCTACTGACCGGCGAATCGCCAGGGTAGAAGTCTCCCCGCTACTAAGCGTACAGATCAAGGAGCCGCCCGCGCCAGGCGGCGGGACCGGCCGCATAGGAAAGGTAATGGTCGACCGCGGTGCGTTCGACAGAACGGCTCCCGGCCCATCCGGAGACATACTCCCCGCCCGAGCGTCCCGTCTCATCGCTCCGGGAATCCTCCACAAGCGTTCCGTGGATGAGATTCGCCTCGCCCCGGCGCGTCGAAGACGACCTGGCGAAAGCGTCAGCGGAGGGAACAAGACTAATCTGGCTGGCCCGCGTGGTGATCGCTCTCTGAGTGAGAGGCACGAGGCTGGTCGACACATCGGGCGCCTGCGCCGGGTCGAGCGGATTCACCGACGCCGGGAGCAGTTTAATCGACATGGGAAATCAGTTTGCCAACTCTCAATCTATCGGCAGTTCCGGCCGGTCTAGAGAACACGGCGGTACTTTAGCGTCGCAGCGTGAGGACTCATCCCCACCTGGTTTCGGGCTCAGTTATAGGCAACTGACTAGCGTCTTCCACACCGCGATTTGTACCCTGGGCTGCTTCGGCGGCACGGCTGGAAGCCAGAGCCTTTCCCACACGCATTTGAAACAGCTCGTCGCCCGGCATCCCGCTAGGGAATTCCCTGCAAGTAGAAAAAGAAATACCTGAGAAGCCCTGCCAGATGCGCTTTTCGACCAACTGCGCGGAATCGGTGTTCGTCTAACCAGCGCTTCGCAATATGAATTCGGAACCCCACCTGGGAGGGACCCATGCTGCGCTCGGACAGGCCCATTGCTCTGGCAATGCTTCTCGCTCTTCTCACTCTTATCACTCTTACAATCGGTTGTGGCGGTTCTAGTTCGGCCTCGCCCAGTTCCGGATCCGGCGGCGGAAGCGGGAGCAATTCCGTCCCCGACTATGGCATAGGCATTGGCGCTTCAGCGCAGACTGCACCGGCAAAATTCATGTATGTGAACCCGCTTGGGTTAGGCGGTCCTGACGCTCTGGCGATCCAATCCAATGGGACTATGACGTTAGAAACAGGGGGCTCGGCTTACAACAATATTCCGATGACGATGGCCATCGACCCCTCCGGTTCCTTCGTGTTTGAGACGGCTCTGCAATATCAATTGACTCCGCAGGGCGGAGTCTTCGTTTTCGCCATCGACCGTTCCACTGGGTCGCTGAGCAGTCCCCCAAACTCCGCTTATGCGATCCCAGAAACTGTCTTTATGGATGTCGTCGACAATACCGGGAAGTTCCTCTATGTGCAGGGAACGTCTGGGGTGTACGGGTTCAGCATTCAATCCGGAACCGGGGCGTTAACTGCGCTTCCTGGGTCGCCCTTTGCCGACGCAGGTGGTCCTTCTTCTCCCGGGTTCAACACGCCGGCCAAGTTGATGTCGGTGGACCAGACGAATCACTTCCTCTACGTTTCGACCAGCGGCGGCATTTCCGCCTACATGATCGATTCCAGCACAGGCATGCTGACCCCCATCGCAGGGTCGCCGTTTGGTTCCAGTGTCAGCGGTTCCTGGTCGATTGTGGTGACGCCCAACAATAAGTTTCTCTATCAACTTCAGGCTACAAACACCGGAGTTATGTACGGCTACAGCGTCAACCAATCGTCGGGCGCGCTGACTGCGATCTCAGGCTCTCCCTTCAATGTAGGAACTTGCGGTGGGACTTCCATGCTGCAGGGAGTCCCCGGCCCGGACAACATGACCATCGCCAGCGCGGGTAAGTTTCTTTACGACAACTGCGGCATCTATTCCCTCGATGCGAATACCGGCGCAGTGACTCAAGTCTCGGACTTCGCTGCCGGAGACTGGCCGGTCATCGACCCGCCCGGGGATTTTCTGTGGGCCATCACCCCGCAGCAGAATTGCTTCCACTGCGAAGTCGGCGTCAGTGCCTACCAGGTTGATGCCAATACAGGAAGCCTGACCTTGGTGCCGAATTCACTCATCGAGTTGAACAATTCTGAAGTGGGGTGGATCGATAGCATCGCCATCACGAAGTAGCGTGGCGCCGGCATCCGGCCGGCTCTCCGCGGGGAGTACCGAGTTGCGAGTCCCGAGTACCGAGTGAGGAAATGGCAGCCAGGCTCGGGTAGGTCCATGGTTCCGCTCGTACTTGGTACTCGCAACTATTTCCGCGCAGCCGCCGAAGCCTGCCCTGAGCTTGTCGAAGGGACGGCGGCGCTACGGTTACATCATGCGCCTGGGTTCAAGTTCGCGGTCCGTCACCATGTCGGGGTGCAGGCGGCGGAACGTCTGCGCGATGTGGCAATTCCAGCACACTGGACGGTGGGTGGAAAATACTTCAGGAAGCTGTTCGGGGCGCAGATCTTTCCACTCGACCGTTATGTGGTCTGGGCTGAGCAGTGCGGGTGCATGGTCGAGGTGATGGAGTTCGTGGAAGGTCTTGCGACAGAAGACGCACTTCTTGCCTTCATACCACTTCGAGACGATATTCCAGACCAGGCAGTTTTCAGGATTGACTTCGAGCTGCTGCAGGCACTCCTGGCCGCAATCCTGACGCTCGGGCCAGCGCGAGCACTGCTTCAAGTGCAGCGTGGGCTCGGAGAGAAAGGCCCCGAGCGCAGCCTCGGCGGCCGCCACATCGACGGCGGCGGCCTTGTGCGTTTCCGGGCAGGTGATGAGGTGCTTGCCGCGATATCCGAAATAAGCCCGCACGCCGGGAATGGCGCGAATCACGAAGAGAGCCCCTGCGAGCGCAATAATAACAAGAGCAATCAGAATCGTTACTGACATATTCACCTCCCCTTGGGTCCGTTGCTACAAAACTTCGTGCTCACCGCAGCGAACCTCAGTGGCTAATGCCAAAATTGAAAAAAGACGGGTGGTCGCAGCCGTGAACCGCTGCGCCGCCCAAAAGCAGGTACCGAGACGATTCCTCACGTGCCCTCCTTAGGCGCGCATGGTCAGGACCGGGCAGGTTGCCTCCGCAGCCACCTGGTGCACCGTTGACCAGGGCAAATGTCTGGCGTGATTCACCGGACGGGCTCCGAGGATGATCAGATCCGAGTCGCGCTCTGCCGCAGTGTTCACAATGCTCTCAGGCACAGCGCCGAACTCAATCACAGTGTCTGGCGCATATGCCAGCCCAGCATCCTTGGGCACCAACGCCTGCAATTGCTGAACACCAGTTTCGATCGGTCCCGGCCGGTCTTCGCGGTGGGCGTACTCGCTACCCCCCGTGAGCACGTGCATCAGGGTCAGCCTGGCATCAAACTCCCTGGCCAACTGGATCGCAACCGGCGCTACGGTCACCGAGGCGGGAGTAAAGTTTGTGGCGTAGAGGATGTGCCGCACCTCCAGTTCGACCGGGGCCAGTTCTCCACTGTTGGTGTGACATTTCGGCACCCGGAAACGGCCGCGGACCCTGGGTCCGATAGTCAAGACCGGACAGGGCGCATGGCGCAGAATTTCCTCCGCCGCAGACCCCATCAACAGCGTTCCCAATCCGGAGCGGCCTTGAGTGCCGGCGACGATCAGGTCAATGCAGTTTTCCGTGACGATGCCGCTCAGGTTCGGCCAGAGCTGACCGTGGCGCACGTAGGAACGGAAGGGAATTTTCCCGAGGCGGTGCGTGATCTGCTGGATCTTCTTATTGGCTTCGTTGCGGGCATCTTCGTAGAGCGTTGCCAAACACAGGTAGTCGACACCGCCGGTCATGAGCATCAGATTCGCGTCGGAGAGGACATGCGCTACGTGCAAGGTGCTGCCGAAGCGGCGGCAGATCGCTATCGCGTAGGGAAGGGCCGACTCGGACGTAGGCGAGAAGTCCGTGGCATACAGAATATTTTTTAGAAAGATCGCGCCAGATCTTGGTGGCTTCGGGTGCGTCATGCCTGCGTTCCATGACCGTCATGCGACACCTCCGCACCAATTTCAGGGTCGCACTTGGGGCTGTTTTCAGCTATGGCTGCTGTCACTCGCTTCTGTGATTGCGGTCACCATGACCAGATCAAGGCGTGCGGAAAAATTCAGTTACTTTCAGAACGCATTGGGGAAGTCGCTGAGAATCCTGTGCAAATAACGGAGTTTCCTGAATCAGCCCAAACGTACCAACTTCTCCAACAAAAACGGTTGTTCCGTCCCTTCGGTACAATTACGATGCTGGTAGTGTTTGGTTTTGCCGTTCTTCCTTCTACGAACGCGAAACCAGGTGACTTCCCCCATGACCCAGGTCCTTTCCGGCAGTCCTCAGCCGTCCCGTCCGCCCCATAAACTTGAGCGCGAAGAATCTCAGCTTTGGCGATGGATTCTGTTGTTCATGGTTCTGCTGGCCGTGGGCTTCGCGGCGCTCGCCTGGGAGCGGCTGGAAACGCTGCCTTATCATTTAGGCCCGATGGCGGTGGGCGTGCTGGTTTTGTCCATCCTTCTGGCGGTCTACGCCTACGGACGGCGGAAGGAAGTCAGCGAACTCAAACTGCTGCTGCAGGACTTGCAGGAACACGTGGGCGCCGCTCCTTCAGAGGCGCAACTCGATCAACTCTCCGATGTGATTGCGCGCTCCAACCGCAGCTTCAAAGAACTGATCGACTCCTTCGAAGATGCGGCTTGCGCCGTGTCGCTGGACGGCACTCTGCGCACGGTCAACAAAAGCGTGAGCGATCTTCTGCGACTGCCCTACGCCGACATCGTGGGGAAAAAGTTCTTCGACTTCGTGGAAGAACCAAGCCGCGCCAGCATTGAAGCCGGACTTGCCCAGTTCCTGGAGAAAAGGCACTGGGCGGGCACCGTACGCTTGCGTTTGAAGAAAGATGCCCGGCCTCTCTACTTCGATTGCGTAATGAATGCCATCGTCAAGAATGGCGAGGTGGGGGGGGCCAGCGTGCTGGGGCGGGATGTGACCGGACAGCACGAAAAAGAGCTTCGCTTCACCGAACTATTCGAGACTCTGCAGGAAGGCGCATATTTCAGCACGCCGGAGGGCAGGCTGCTCGACGCCAATCCCGCGCTGGTGAGCGTTCTGAGTTATTCCACGAAAGAAGAGTTGCTTGCGCTTGACCCCGGCGGGCTGAACGTTGACCCCACGCAGCCGCCTGTGCTGGGCCGCGCTCCGGACGATCGCGGCGGCGTGCGGGCACGCGAGATCACTCTCCGGAAGAAGGATGGGACTCCCGCGGTTTTCCTGGAATCGTCTCGCGCCGTGTGGGATGCTGCCGGAAAACTCATTCGTTACCAGGGCACGCTGATCGACGTCACAGAAAGACGAAAGCTCGAGCGGCAGGTGCTGCAGCAGGAGGAATTCCGGCGGCATTTGCTGGAGAGCTTCCCTGACCTGATTCTGGTGGTCGATCTCGACGAGCGCTACACCTTCGTGAGCTCACGTGTGCGCGACCTGCTCGGATATCAACCCGAGGATCTGTTGGGCAAAAAGATTTCGGAGACAGAGGATCACTCGCCGGAACTGGCGGCGGTGTACCACGATGTGGTTTCCGGCATCAGGATTTTTGGCTCTGCCGAATACGGCGCCCGTCACCGCGACGGCAGCTGGCGCACCATGCGCGCCTCCGCCAGCCAGTTGTTTGACGCCGATGCCAAACTCGGCGGCGTGATCGTTTCCGTGCGCGACATCACCATGGAAAAGAAGCTCGAGCAGCAGATCGTTCAGAGCGAGCGCCTGGCTGCCATGGGCGCGATGATCGGCGGCGTAGCCCACGAACTGAACAATCCCCTGACCAGCATTCTGGGAGTCAGCGAACTGCTGCAGGACAGCCAGACCACCGACGTCGCGCGCAAGCAGATCGCGATACTACAGCAGCAGGCCCGCCGCGCTGCCGAGATTGTTCACAACCTGACTTATTTCTCCAGGCCGCCGTCGCCCGGGAAGACTCCGGTCAATCTGGGAGAGGTCGTCGAACGCACGCTCAACCTGCACGCCTATTCGCTGCGCAAGAACAACATCACCGTGGACTTTCTGCGCGAACCGGGCCTGCCCTATGTGGAAGGCGACCCGCATCAGTTGATGCAAGTTTTTCTGAATTTGATTTTGAATGCGGAACAGGCCATCCGCGAGGCTCGCGACCGGGGAACGTTGCGCATTCGTCTGGGAAATAACGGGGACTCGGTTTGGGCCAGCTTTCAAGACGACGGCCCCGGAATTCCCAGCGACACGTTGCCCAGCATCTTCGATCCGTTCTACACGACCAAGCGGCCGGGGCGCGGAACCGGGCTCGGACTTAGCATCTGCAAGTCAGTGATGAAGGAACACAACGGCACCATCGAAGCCGCGAATGCACCGGGCGGCGGAGCGGTGTTTACGGTGACGCTGCGCGCGGCTGCTTCTTCGAGCGCGAATGCCTAGCTAATCTCTTTCTACCGCCATAGCCACGGCGTTGCCGCCGCCGAGGCAGAGCGCGGCGATCCCACGCTTCGCGTTGCGGCGGGTCATCTCATAGACCAGGGTCACGAGGACGCGTGCGCCGCTGGCTCCGATGGGATGGCCGATGGCGACGGCGCCTCCATTCACGTTCACCCGGTTTGGATCGAGCCCAAGCTCGCGCATCACGCCTAGCGCCTGCACCGAGAAAGCTTCGTTGAGTTCGTAGAGATCAACTTCGTCCGCCTTCCAGCCCGTTTTCTCCCAGATTTTCCTTACCGCGTCGACCGGAGCCATCATCACCCATTTGGGTTCGACGCCGCTGGTCGCCTGCGCCACGATTCGAACCATGGGCTGCGCGCCCAGTTCCTTTGCCCGCGACGCGCTGGTCACCACCACGGCCGCTGCTCCGTCATTCACTCCCGGAGCGTTGCCCGCGGTCACGGTTCCATCTTTCTTGAACGCCGGCTTCAACGCGCGCAGCGATTCGATGGTCGTATCCTCGCGCGGGGATTCGTCTTTCTCGAACAGCACGGGGGCTTCGCCCTTTTTCCTGGCGGGAAGCTCGACGGGCACGATCTGCGATTTGAAGCGGCACTCTTTCCATGCGGCGATTGCTTTGCGGTGAGAGTTCACCGCGAACTCATCCTGCTCTTCGCGCGTGATGCCGTACTTCTCCGCAACATTCTCGCCGGTGATGCCCATGTGGTAGTCGTTGTAAATATCCCAAAGCCCGTCGTGCACCATGGAGTCGATCACCTTCCCGTTGCCGAGGCGATATCCCTTGCGCGCCTGCGGCAGCAGATACGGAGCGTTGGTCATCGATTCCATGCCACCCGCCACTACTATGGAACTGTTTCCCGTCTGCACCGCTTGCGCCGCCAGAGCGACTGCTTTCAATCCTGAGCCGCAAACTTTGTTGATTGTCATGGCACCTGTCGCCGGTGACAATCCGCCGAAGATTGCCGCCTGCCGCGCCGGATTTTGTCCCAACCCCGCGGGCAGAACGTTGCCCATAATGCATTCGTCGACTTCATCGGCGGGCACGCCCGCGCGCTTCACCGCCTCGCGCACCACGACCGCACCCAACTGCGTAGCGCTCAAATCCGTGAGACTGCCTTGAAATTTTCCTACTGCCGTACGACAACCAGAAATGATGACAACATCATCGAAAGCCGCCATAGATCACGCTCCCGCGAAGGTTTCGCAACTTCATTATAGATGCAACAGAGCGCGGGAATGATGAACTTCTGCGAACCGGGCGTCGCAAGGTTCGATCAGGCGCACGCGAATCTCTGACAAGCACGTGGAGGATTTCCGTCGCCGTCTCATCCATCGCGGCTTCACGTTCGCGATGAGTTTTCGTGGCGCAACCTGGAGATTCTCTCCTTCACTCTCGTCTCTCAGTGACTTTGGTACAACACCGCTCGTTCGACGCGTGCATTTTTTTCTTGACTTCATTTTTCATTAACTCTATACAATCAATTAGTTGCAACATTCGATCGTTGCAGATTTTTCCATGAACAATGGAAGGGAGAATAGAACCAATGGCAACCAAGAAAAAGGCAAAGAAGAAAAAGAAGCATTAAGAAGTTAGTACGAAGTCAAAAGGGGACGCGCAAAGCGTCCCCTAAGTTTTTGCGCGGAAGTTCTTGCACGCAGCCCATCGATCGCGTGACAGTCAGCTCTTCGCCAGGTTCGGAAGGCGCTTCTCCTGTGCCGGACATAATCCACGGAAGGCGCAAAAACTGCAGTGAAAACCACTCTGAGGTTCGAAGTCTCCTGCGGCAATGCCGCGCGCCACCGCCAGCACCCGGTCCCGCGCTCTTTCCAGTTCAAAGGTTGAACGCCGGGACGAAATCGCCACGTTCCCCTCGAGATTATGAAAGACCACGTCACCCACTTCGTATCCCCACTTCTCGTGCGCAGCCATGGCGTAAATCGAGAGCTGCAGGCTCTCGTCGGCATCTTCTTGCGATCGGGCCTTGCCGGTCTTGTAGTCGACGATGTTCACCCTCCCATCGGCGGAGCGGTCCATGCGATCGATGCGTCCAGCAACTTTGGTTCCGGCAATCTGCACGTCGAACCATTCTTCGGTGTGCAAGACGTCGGGCGCGGCAGCCGAGCGCGTCCCGGCCAAAAAATCACCCAACTGCTCCAGGCCCTGCTTTAGATACAACTCCCGCTGATAGTCATCCTGAATCTTCGACATGCCTTCATCGTCACGAAACAGTTGGATCAGTTCCGCGTCGGTCTTGGTTCTGCCGAGGCGCACCGATTCATAGTAGGTGCGCAGCACGCGGTGCATGGCCGCGCCGTACTGCATGGCCGCGTGCACCTGCCGCGAGAGTCTCCATTCACGCTCAAACTTGAACTGCAAGGGACAAGTCTCATAGGTTTCCACCGCCGAGGCGCTCAAAGATGCGCCCAGTCCGTCGATGGCGGGAAGCTCCAGCCACGCTGGCAAGCGCGAGCCCTCGGGAACATTTTGGTCAGCTCCCGCGGCAATTTCAATCAACTCGGGCTGCGATGGCAATGCTGCCCGCGCTCTTAACCAAGGCTGCAATCGCTGGTTGCCGATCAACTCCCGCATGTATCCAGGAGGCGTTTTGTCGTGTCCTATTCCCTGCTTGCCATAGATGTGCAGCGAATCTCTGGCGCGCGTCAGGGCCACGTAGAAAAGGCGGCGCTCTTCCTGATCGTGGAGGGTTTTGTCATCGCCGCCGGTGGCGGAGTCGGGGTCACGCAATTCCGCGGGAAGCTCCACCAGCCTCTCTTTGTAGCTGGCGGGAAACGAAGGGCTGGTCACCCGCAGAACAAAAACGTGCCCGAACTCGAGCCCTTTGACCCCGTGCGCCGTCATCAGGCGCACGGCATCTTTGTCTTCGTCCGACACGAGCGGAATCACGCCTCCGGCCTCGCGAAAGTAATTCAGGTATTCGATCCACTCGCCAAGTTCTTTGGTCTTGGTAGTTTTCTTCTCCTCCCAATCGGCGGCGAACTTCAGCGCCGCCTGCAGGATGGGGGAATTGACGTCGAGCCGGAACCGTCTGGCGATCAACTGCAGAGCCGCACGTGTTTTCGCCTGCTTCCGGTTGACTTCATCGCGTGCCTGCCGCACTGCATGCAACACCGCCTCGCCGCCGGCAACCGTGTCGAGCACCGACGCGAGCGGAACGACCACGCCCTCTTTCGATTCCTTGGCAATCGCGCGCAGTGCCGCCCGAAGCTGCAACGGATCGACCTCGAATTGCGGCAACGCGGCCACGCGAAAGAGGCTGGCATCGGACGCCAGGTCCACGACGACTGCAACACAGGCAAACAGATCGCGCACTTCGGGTGTATCGCTCACGTCCATGTTTTCTATGGAGAATGGAATCTCCCGTTCCGCCAGACGCTGCACTACTTCATCGCGATGTGTGTGCAAACGGTACAGGACGCCGAAGTCTTTCCACCTGCAACGGGTACGGCGCCGCGTCTCTTCGATGATGCTGACCACATCGGGCGCTTCTGCATCCCGGCCGGCAAACGAAATCGCTTCGACGGGAAAAGTGGGCAGCGACTTCCCTTCCTTCCTTGCGTCCTCTTCTCGTGCGGACTGCAACGGAGTGCGGCGGTAAGCGAGTGTGCCCCGCTCACTGGCCGCGAACACGGGAGGATTCTTGTCGACGACAGCGAAGGCGCATTGCAGAATCGGAGTGGTCGAGCGGCGGTTCTTGCCCAGCACGACCACCCCGGTCTGCGGAAAATGCCGGCGAAAAAGCTGAAAGGCCGCGCTGGATGCGCCGCGAAAACGGTAGATGGCCTGATCGGGATCTCCAACGGCGAAGAGGTTCGCTTGGCTTCCCGCCAGTGCCGCTAAAATCTCGATCTGCGCGAAGTTGGCATCCTGAAATTCGTCAACGAGGATGAAGCGGGAGCGAACCCGCTCGGCGGCCAGCAGATTGTTGTTGGTGGTAAGTAGTTCATGAGCCCGCGTGATCATGTGGCCGAATGTTCCCAGATTTTCCTCGCGCAGCCACTTCTCTGTAGTGGCGAACACGCGGGCGATTTCCTGGCAGCGCGCGATCGCCTCGGCATCGCTCAGTTGATCTTTGGATTTGGCAACGCGGGGTACGGATGATTCGCCGCGCTCCAGCCGAGCGACGTACTCCGCATACTTTTGCGGCGTGACCAGTTCATCGTGACAGCGCCTGAGAAAATCCAGCAAGTCGCGGAGAAATTGGCCTACATTCGCGGCGCGGATGTAGTGTTCCAGGTGAAGCTCATGCACACGCTTGCGCAAATAGATCCAGAGATCGCAGTCATCGAGCACGCCAAAGTCTTTCCCAGCACGCTTCAGCAGATCGAGGCAATAGTCATGAAATGTCGCGGAATGAATCGGCTTGCCCAGCAGCGCGCGAACGCGGTCGCGCATCTCTCTTGCGGCGGCAACGGTGTAGGTGAGGGCGAGGATTTCCTCCGGCTTGGCGTGTCCTTGCTCGACCAGGCGGGCGATACGATGAATCAGGACTGAGGTTTTCCCCGTTCCCGCGCCCGCGACGACCAGCATGGGCCCGCGAGCATGCTCAATCGCATCGCGCTGGCGGTCGTCGGCAACAAATGGAACCGATTGCGGTTTGGATGCAGCCATCGCGGCCCAGAATACCACCACGGTAAGCAGAGTGCAGAAACGGAAAGAATCAGAGCGAGTGCAGCGCGGACGCTACAATCGCGGTCGCAGCGATTGCGGCGGTCTCGGCGCGGAGGATGGTGTTGCCCAACGATGCCGAAATCCACCCGGCTTTCTGAAACAGCTGCAATTCGTCCTCAGTCCAGCCGCCCTCGGGACCAACCGCTAGAATGAGTCCGTCGCTCGCAGTCTGCGGTTTCAAAGCGTCGCGCAGCAGCATTCGCTCTTCCGCTTTCGCTAACACAATTCGCGATGCCGCCTGAAGGTTCAGAGCTTCCGCGACCTTGATCGGCGCAGCAATGGCCGGCGGAGCGGTGCGCCGCGATTGCTCCGAAGCTTGCCGGGCAATCCTTTGCCAGCGTTCGACCCGCTTCACCGAGGCAGCAGCCAGATGTGCATCGGTACGGCGCGCGATTACGGGCACAATCCGCGAGACGCCCAACTCGGCGCACTTCTCGATCGCCCACTCCATGCGGTCGAACTTGAAAATAGCGAGAACCAGGGTAATCTCGGCCAGCGCCGCACCTGACACTTCTTCGCCTAACTCAAATTCGACGCGGTGGTCTGTTACGGATGTGATGCGCCCGCGCCGTACGGTTCCTCCGGCGGCGACGTCGAAATCCTGTCCAACGCGGGCACGCAGGACGCGAACGAGATGATCTGCATGCTCGCCGATGATAGCGGCGCGATCCCCCGAGACTTCATCGGCGATAAAGCGGCGGCGCGTCATTCAATTTCAGTTGCCAGCTCCCAGTTGCCAGTTGCCAGTAGAACCCATGTTAAAGACCTAGGTGCTTTCGATAAGAAGGATGATAAAAGCGGGGGAGCTTGGAACTGGCAACCGGCGGCTGGCAACTGCCTCACCCGAACATATCCTTCACTTTGCCCAACAGCGACCGCATCATCGGCTGATTATCCACCTTCGCCGTCGTCTCCAGTTCCTGAAGAAGTTCCTTCTGGCGTTTGCTCAGCTTGGTTGGAATCTGCACGTGCACTTCCACGTAGAGATCGCCTTTGCCATGCCCATTCAGCACAGGCACTCCTTTGTTGCGAACGCGAAACGTTGTTCCGGGCTGTGTTCCGTCGGGAATCTTCAGCGTGTGCTCGCCATCGAGCGTGGGCACGCGAATCTCCGCGCCCATCGCGGCCTGCGTCACCGACAGCGGAACGGCACAGTGCAGATCGTTCCCTTCCCGCACAAAAAACGGATGCTCCTTCACATGCAACACTATGTAGAGATCGCCCGCCGGCCCGCCGAAAGGCCCGGCCTCGCCTCCTCCGGTAAATCGGATGCGCGTGCCGTCTTCCACGCCCGCCGGAATCTTCGCCTCCACCGAGCGCTGCCGCAGAATGCGCCCTTCGCCCTTGCACTTCGGGCACGGATCCGTAATCACGCTGCCCGTTCCCTGACAGGAAGGACAAGTTCGCGCAATGCTAAAAAATCCCTGCTGATAGCGCACCTGCCCGCGGCCATTGCACGAACGGCAGGTGGTTGGACCTTTGCCTGGCGCCGTCCCCGAGCCATGACAATCTTCGCAGGCTTCGTGACGCCGCACCATCACGCGCTTCTCGGTGCCAAACGCGGCTTCTTCGAACTCGATGGTCAGGTCCTCGCGCAAATCCGCGCCGCGTTGAACTCTGCTGCGGCGGCGCCCGCCGCCAAACGCATCGCCGAAGCCGAAGAACTCGCCGAAGATTTCGCCGAAATCCTGGAACGTCGAGGCATCGAAGCCTCCGCCCGGACCTGCCGCACCGCCAACCCCCGCGTGACCAAAGCGATCATAGAGAGACCGCTTCTCCGAGTCCGCTAGAATCGCGTAAGCCTCGGTGACTTCCTTAAAGCGTTCTTCCGCATCCGGATTGTTCGGGTTCCGATCGGGATGGTATTGCATGGCGAGCTTGCGATACGCGCTCTTCAGCTCCTGCTCGCTCGCCGTGCGGCTTACCGCCAATACCTCGTAATAATCGCGTTTTGCGTTTGTGGCCAGAATAAGCGCCTTTCTTAAGGTCCTGTCGTCGGTCGTCGTCAGCCAGGCCGGTCGTCGGTCGGATTGATGGCCGACGACCGCTAAAGGCCGACGGCGCCAAATTTATTTTCCGGGATTCTTCGCCACCTTCACCATCGCAGGCCGCAGCAGCCGGTCTTTGAACTTGTAGCCGCGCTGCAACTCCTCGATCACCTGATGGTCGGGAGCGTCTCTGGTTTCCACCATCTCGATGGCTTCGTGGTACCGCGGATCGAACGGCTCACCCTTCGCCACAATGGGATGCACCGAAAGCTTGCCTAGCGCCGATTGCAGCTGCTTGTAGATCAGGTCGACTCCGTTGCGCAGTTCAGCCGCGTCCGACTTCACCTGCAGCGCGCGCTCAAGGCTATCCATCACCGGCAGCAATGACTTGATCGCGTCGGCGACGGCGTATTCGCGAAACTCCTGCTGTTCCTTGCTGGCCCGCTTGCGCGCGTTATCGAATTCCGCCTGCGTCCGCGCCAACCGGTCAAGCAGCGAGTCGCGCTCCGCCTTCACCTTCTGCAATTCCGATTCCGAACCGGACGATTCCCCGCTCACGGCTGCTGCGGTCGGCTCATCCCCATCGCCGGATCCCGCCGGCAGCTCGTGATCCAAATCCAGCGCCGCATTTTGTGCTTCTGACTTGCCGTTCACTTTTCCCATAAAACTCGTCCCGTACCTTTGCTGTGATTACTCCGATTCATTCAAAATCTTGTCGAAGAGGCGCGCAATGTAGGAAACCGCAGTCATGGTGTGCTGATAATCCATGCGCGTCGGCCCAATTACCGCCAACGACCCGAACATATCGGTCCCCGAGCGCGCCGGCGCTCCAATCAGCACGAAGTTCTGCATCGACGGCAACGCATCATCCAGCCCAATCACCACCCGCACCGCCTCCTGCTTCACATCCAGATAAGCTCCGAGAAGCTGGGCGACTTTTTCCTTCTCCTCCAGCGTCTTCAGCATCTCCTGCAGGCGCTTGCGGTCTTCCTGCCCCGTCACCAGATTCGCGGCGCCCTCCACGAAAACCACCTGCGTGCCGGCCTCCGCGGCAAGGGCACCCTGCTTGTAGAGTTGCTCGATCGAATCCATCAGCCGGTCGTATTCGCTGCGTTCCTGCTCGATTCTGCGCGACAGTTCGGCGCGCATCGATTCCATCGTCCAGCCGCGAAAATTCTCGTTGATGTAGCGCGCGGCGAGATCGAGTTCCGCTTGCGGCAAATCAAGCCGCAATACGCGGTCGCGCACCAGCCCGGAACGTGTCACCAGCACGGCCAACACTTTCTGATCACCCAGCCGCGAGAAGTAAACATGCTCCAGCGCGTTCTTCGCCCCGCTGGTGGCTACGGTTACGCCGACATTGCGCGAAATCAACGAAAGCACGTGCGACGTCCGCTCCATGAACTCCTGCACGTCGCTGACGCCCGCCAGCGAATCGGAAATCATGCTCTCTTCCTGCGGCGCCAGCTTCGCCGTTCCCGTGATCTGCTCTACGTAATAACGGTAGGCGTCGGTGGTCGGTATACGCCCCGAAGAGGAATGCGTCTGCTCGAGGAACCCGGCCTCTGACAAGTCCGCCATCACGTTGCGAATCGTCGCCGGACTCAAACCTTCCCGGCTGGACCGAGCCAGCGTGCGCGAACCGACCGGCTCACCTGTGGAAATAAAAGTCTCCACAATCGCTGTCAGGACTTCGCGCTCCCGTTTGCCGATATTGGGATCAGATGGCATTTCGTATTATGGGATCACCTCAGGCTTGCAGCGAACTCCGAATCTCCACTTAAGTATTTTAGATGCAGAAACTTAGCTTAGGACGCAAAGCGCGCGTCCTGCTTGGATTCTAGGAACGCCACTGCGTCCTGTCAAGGACGCAAACAGAGCGGCGAGCTACGAGCTGCGAGCCGCGAGCGATCACAGCAAAAACAGCGAATCGAAGCTCGCAGCTCGTAGCTCGCAGCTCGAGGCTGGCCCTGTATAATCGAAGCTTGGATTCTGCCTCATCAACGCAATTCACCCCTTGGAGCGTGATCCCTTGAGTGCACACATGCCGTCTCGTCCCGGACAAGCCGAGCCGGGGCCGCAACCGCTGCCCGGAGTCGATGCCATCATTGCCGTTGGTTCGGGCAAAGGCGGCGTAGGCAAGACCACGCTAGCGGTAAACCTGGCGGTAGCTCTAGCCAAGATGGGACACAAGGTCGGCCTGCTCGACGCCGATGTGTACGGACCGAATGTCCCGCTGATGCTCGGCCTGAGCGGCCAGCCCAAGATGGTCGGCGAGAACCGCATCGAGCCGCTGCAGGCGTTTGGTCTGAAAGTAATCTCCGTCGGCTTCCTCAATCCCGGAGACAAACCCATCATCTGGCGCGGCCCCATGCTGCACCAGATCGTGAAGCAGTTCCTGGGCTTGGTCGAGTGGGGGCATCTCGACTACATGGTGGTCGACCTGCCGCCGGGCACAGGCGACATCGCGTTGTCGCTGGTGCAGTCAGTCCCGCTGACGGGCGCGGTGGTGGTTTCGACTCCATCGGACGTTTCCCTGCAAGACGCCCGCAAGGCCATCGAAATGTTCCGCCAGATGAAGGTGGACCTCGTAGGCGTGGTCGAGAACATGAGCTTTTTTACGTGCCCGCACTGCAATCACGAGATCGACATCTTCTCCCGCGGCGGCGCGGAGAACATGGCAAAGCATTTCAGCGTGCCGTTCCTGGGAAGCATCGAACTCGACCCCGAAGTCCGCAAATCCGGCGACGGCGGCAAGCCTGTCGTGCTGGAGGGCGAAAATTCACCGCACGCCAAGTCGATCTTCGAATTCGCCCGCAAGGTCGCGGCGCGAGTAGGAGAGATCAAGGCAGGCGAATCGGCCAGCGTGATCCAGATTCAGTAAGAGCCTCTCAAAGCGCTAGTCAGGAGCGCGAAATCGGCCTCCTCGGCTGGATTGAGGCGGAAATCCGGCTCCAGGAGTACAGGCCAGCCCACCCCACAAATCTCGGTTTTTGCTTGACAATCCTGACATCGGGAGTACCGTTGTAGCCCACCAGCCGGGGCCTTTGCCATTCTCCAGATCCCCCCTCGACATGGCATGGCCGGTAGGAGGCACCAATGAAATACCTTCCTCGGGTTCTCTTGGTAGTAGTCCTGTTGACTTCGCTGAATGCACTTGCCAAATCGGTGAACTACACGAATTTGAACGTGACCCTCGGTATCCAACCAAACTACGGATTCGGAGACAACACGGGAGGGACAATCTTTGGCACGAACGTGAACCTCACCGTGGGCGGAGGGACGGCGACCGGTTGGTTCGATGGCGGCATACCGTACGAGTACTTACCCGGATCCGTTGGAGGCGGAGATACTACTATTTATTTTGACTACGTGTCTGGTAGCCTGGGCGGGCATAACTACGGTAACATCTCAATTGAATCGGCTAACTTCTACTCCCCGACCTTTACATTTCCTTCCAATCCCCAGGATGGCCAGAACTTCATCATCTCTGAGCCGGCCACTCTAGGATTAGTGGTGGTGGAAGGGTGCAACAATGCTGGTGTGTGCACCACCTATAACTTGACCTCCAAACCAGGAAGACTGGTGCTGTCATTCACCTACTACGGGGGCATGTTTAATCCCAATTCAGGATACTTTACGACTGTTCCTGAGCCTGGCACGCTTGGGCTGATGGCCATCGGTATAAGTGCGTTTGCCTTGTACAGGCGCAAACTGATTCGAGCATCAAACTGACGACCTGCCGAAGCACTACCCCGTGATCCCCCGTGTCCTCCGTGGTAAAGGTTTGTTATCGCGCGAACAATCGCGAAGCCGCCAGTCAGAGTTGGATTCACCATCCGTCAAGATCAGCTTCGCCATGATCTCTCCCAGCGCGGGCCCATGTTTAAAGCCGTGCCCAGAACCGCCGCCCAGCAGCAAGACGTTATCCATTCGAGGATGACGATCGACAACGAAGTGGCTGTCGGAAGTCTGTTCGTATTGGCAAACGCGGGTCTCGACCAGCGGAGCATCCTTCATCGCAGGAAAGCGGAAGGCCAGATATTCGCGGACGCGCTTCAGCGTTGCCTGACTGACAACTCTTTCCCCCGAAGTGGGATCGAACTCGCTCCCACGCGTGTCATCTGCCACCTTGAAGCCTCGACGATCGCCTCCCGGAATGCCATAGAAGAAACGCTCGTCGTGATCGCCCCACACCGGAAGCTGCGCATCACTGAAGCGGCAGTCGCCAGCCGGCGCTCCGAAGAAAAAGATGTCCTGCTTGGTGGAGCGGATCACGTTGCCCAGAGTCTCGGGAAACAGCTTGCTGAGCCATGGTCCGCAGGCGAAAACGTAGTAGTCAGCCTTGAGCCGCGAGCCATCGGAGAGAGTCAAGCTGCGAAGCGGCGCGCGCTCCAGTCGGTTGGGCAAAACTGCGACCTGCCGGTAGACACCGCCTTGCGAAACGAATGCATCCACCACAGCCTGGCAACTCGCGCGCGCATCGAGGTATCCACACTCCGGCTCGTAGATTCCCCAATGAACACCGGCGAAGTCGACCTGGGGCCAGCGCTTCTTCATCTGCGACGTGGAGAGTTCCTGAAACTCGATGCCGGCATCCCGCAGCGGCGGGAGCGAGCCGCGCTCGAACGAATCATCGCGGCTGCTGACCATCCAGAGCACGCCGGTGCGATGCAGAAACCGCCGCTTCCAGCGCCGTTCGTATTTCACCCACAACTTGAGCGCGTGGGCGGCAAGCTCGGTGTAAGGCTGGTCAGGACCGTAAGTGCCGCGCATGATGCGAGTCTCGCCGCCCGAAGACGCCCGCGAATTGCCCGGACCCCAAGCGTCAAGCAAAGTAACGCGGGCTCCGCGTTCCAGCAAATGAAGCGCAGTCCAGCCGCCGAAGGCGCCGGCTCCCACCACCGCGATGTGAGGTTTGGATTTCATCCGAAATAATTTCGCTGCATGCGAGTTGAGGATACCCACTGATCGCAGTACAGGGGAAGATGCGCAATGGGGTTCCGGCGCAGGCGATGCCAGTAAACAGCTGTCGTCGGCTCATCCGCGGTTTGACGACGGCCCAGCTCTAAACGCGGAGAACGGCCGCGGAGGCGCAGAGGAACTTAGTACCCTTCCCCTTCGAGCCGCACCTTGCCTCGGAACATGCGGAACAGCAAGGTGAAGTATGCGAGGGCCAGAATCAGGCCCAGAGCCCACCACGTGAAGCCGACCGTCAGGCCGTGCCGGCCTGCGGCGGTGTTGTAAATGGTCAGGCTGTAGGCGGGATTTGTGCTGGCCGGCAATACGACGGGATAGAGCGCAAACGCTGCGCCCACAAGCATGCCTACGATGTAAAGCGCCGAGCCCACGAAGGCCAGTTTTTCTTTGTCTTGCCCTTTGCGGATGGCGTAGATCATCACGCCGAGACTGCCAAACACGAGCGCGGGAATCAGATATCCGATCGCGTGCTCCTTATAGTTGTCGAGCACTGTCGGTTGCACGTAGCAGGTTGCAATGAGTCCGAGGATGGTCAGGATGAGTTGCAGCGGCCACGCCCACAATGCGATGCTGCGAGCGCGTTGATTTAGCTCGCCATCCGTCTTGACCGCGACATACAACGAGCCGTGCGCGGTGAGCGTTACCAGAGCGATCACGCCGGTGAGAACCGTGTACCAGTCAAGGATTCCGCTATTCGCACCCACACGGAAATTGGTCCAGAGAGGTTCGAAGAAATAGCCGTCGGCTCCGAGAGGCACGCCGCGCACCACGTTGCCCAGCGCCGCGCCGAAGAAAATTGCCAACAGCACGCTGGCTACGCAGAAGATGAGATCGAAGAAGCCGACCCAGACCGGATTCTCCATGTGCGCGCGCAGCTCGATGCCGATACCGCGCAGCATGAGCAGCCACAGCACCATCATCAGCGGCAGGTAGAAACCGCTGAAGCTGGAGGCATAAAGCAGCGGGAAGGCGAAGTAGAGCGTCCCGCCGGCAGCCAGCAGCCAAACTTCGTTGCCGTCCCAGACGGGCCCGATCGCGCGCAGGATCTTTCGGCGCTCGTCGCTCGTTTTGCCGGCACTGAGATAAATCGCGCCGGCGCCGATATCGAAACCGTCCAGCACCACATAAGCCGCCACCATCACGGCAATGATCATGAACCAGAGCGTTTCCATCGTCGATTCCTCACAAACGGCCGCGCCACTAATGCGAACTTATTCCTGCAATCGGGCCTTGCTCGATTTCGCGGCGGACCAGAAACAGGAACAGGATCCCGAGCACCGTGTACATGCCCAGAAATCCAAGCAGCGTGAACATCCCGTTGCCTGCCGAAACCAGCTTCGAATATCCATCTGCGGTGCGCATCAGGCCGTAGACCAGCCACGGCTGCCGGCCCAACTCCGCCGTAATCCATCCTGCGGTATTGGCGATGTACGGGAACGGCAGGGCCAGCAGCAGGATCCAGAGCATCCAGCGGGCGGAGAATAATTTGCCACGCCACAATAAAAACGCCGCGATCAACATGATGGCGATGAAGATCGTCCCGAGCCCGACCATAATGTGATAGCTGTAATAGAGCAGGGCAACGTTCTCCGGCCAGAGATTCTGCGGGAAGGCATCGAGGCCCTGCACGTTCGCCTTCCACGCGCGGTAGGTCAAGAAGCTGAGCGCCTCCGGGACCTCGAGCGCGTTGTCGATCTTGCGCTCATCTACATTCGGCTGGCCGATGATGACGAGTGGCGCTCCAGGTTGGGTCGCGAACAGCGCTTCCATGGCTGCGAGGGTGACGGGTTGATTCTCGGCAATCATGCGGCCCTGGCCATCGCCGGTCGGAAACAGTTGTAGAACACTGAAGATCAGCCCGGCTACGACGCCGACTCTCACGAAGATCCGCGCATGATCCTCGAACTTGCCCCAGAGCAAATAGAACGCGCCTACCGACGCCATCACAATCGCGCCCGTAATCACGGCTCCGCTCATGTTGTGCGCGTACTGCCACCATGCCCAGGGATTGAGGACCAGTTTCCAGAAGCTGGTCAGTTGCATAGAACCGTCAGCAGCGCTGGCGTAGCCGACGGGATGCTGCATCCACGCATCCGTAGCGATGATGAAGAATCCCGAGAGCCACGATCCCAGAAATACCGCGACCGCCGACCACCAGTGCGCGCGCGGGCTGAGGCGCTTCTCTCCGTAGAGAAACAGGCCGAGGAACGCCGACTCCAGAAAGAAGGCGAACATGCCTTCCATGGCCAGCGTCTGCCCGATTACGCCGCCGGCGAAGCGCGAGAAGTGCGACCAGTTCGTGCCGAACTGAAATTCCATGGGGATTCCGGTCACGACGCCGAGCACAAAGTTAATGCCGAAAATGCGGGCCCAAAATCGCGCCGCTTCGTGATAAGTCTCGTCGTTATGGCGCAGGGCAAGCGTCTTGAGTATAACGATCAGCGGCGCCAGTCCCATAGTGAGTTGCGGGAACAGATAGTGGAAGGTAACGGTGAATGCGAAATGAATACGATGAACCAGAAGCGCACTATCCATGAAGAACTCCCAAGACGCACGGTATAGGTTATCGATTCCGCCTGGCGCCTGATGTGACGCGCGTCACAGAGTTTGAAGGTTACCGCTTCGCCTTGCGGCGGCGCTCCAGTTCCGATCGGCGAACGTCGCGGCGACGGCCGGCGTCGTCGTAGCGGCGCTGTTGTTCCTCGGTTTCTGGGATCACGGGAGCAACCTTTAAGTGATTTCCCTTGCCGTCGATGGCCACGAACGTCAGATACGCTGACGCCACGTGCTGTGCTGTGTCCGCAATGTAGTTTTCTACGAAGACCTTTACACCCACTTCCACCGAAGTGTGAAATACACGGTTCACGGATGATCGTAGAATCACCAGATCGCCCACCCTGACTGGAACCAGGAAATCGATGTGATCTACCGATGCGGTGACGGCGTAACTGCGCGCATGGCGGTGAACTGCCATCGCGCCCGCCAGGTCGATCCAATGCATCAGGCGGCCGCCGAGCAGCGCGCCCAGCGGGTTGGCATCATTGGGCAGAACCAACTCCGCCATTTCCGATTGTGAGTCTCGCACGGGCCGCGGCATCAGCACTTCTTCGCTCATGATTTCAAACTCCATTCCAATCGCTACAGGACTTGATTGTTGATTGTCGGTCGATGACCAATGATTGGATGGTGGTTTTCAATCAAAAATCAGCAATCAACAATCATCAATTCAACTAGCTGCGGCTCGCTCCAAATCTCTCTGCTTCATTTTCTCAAGATAAGACTCGATAAAGCACTCGGCCATGCGTTGCAGGCGGTGGTCGTAATGCGTTTGCTTGCAGCGCGCCGCCGAATCGAACTCCAGCGTTCCGTGCTCTGCGGGAAGATGGCCGCGCTCGCATATATAGCGAACTTGAATTCTGAAGCGGTCACCGTTTCCATTGCTCATGGTTCTGGCTGCGAACCGCACCGAATCCCACGGGCGCTCGTGCGGCAACCGCCTGCAACCCTCAGCGTATCCGAGGTTGCAAAAGTTCTCTAATTCCTCCCGCGATGGAGTCTCGCCCTCATGTCCCGGCGCACTGCAGTGTCCGCTCCAGCCGCAGCCCAGCGGAAGGCGCGCGGCGTGCAGCCACGTGCCGCCAGTTAACTTTTCTATCGGCAGAAAAAATGGACACGCCACCGCTGAGCCTCCAACTTTCTTGAGTTCAATTCTCGAAACCTGAGACTCGCCATTGTAGTCAGTCGGATAAGCCTCCGCCAGTTTCATAGTAAATAGGTAGTGTTTTAGCTTGGCGGCCTCTGTTAAGAGCCGCCTCGCTTCGCTCGGCGGGACAGGCGAAGGGGCCCGTCCCCACACGAGCGTACAGGCATGGCTTGCGGAGTTGTAGTAATCTCGTCTTGAACCCGCCATTGCCTATGGACCGAATTGCTGCGCTCAATGACATCCTCACCCAGGATCCTAACGACACGTTTGCGCGCTACGGGTTGGCGATGGAATATTCCAAGCAGGGCGACTTCGATCGATCGATCGCGGAATTCTCGATCCTGCTGAAGAGCAGCCCCGATTACACTCCTGGCTATTTCATGGCGGCGCAAACGCTGGCCCGCGCCGAGCGAATCGCCGAAGCCAAGACCATGCTCACCGATGGCATTGCGTCAGCACGGCGCACTGGGAACCTGCACGCGCAAAGTGAGATGGAAGCCATGCTGGCAGAGCTGGGATGAACATTGCCGATTTTCGATTGTCGATTGTGGAAATGATGACGAATTGGCGGTTGGCTATCGGCAATTGACAATTCACTCATCCCGCCATCCTGCCCATGGCCAACTCTACCAGTCCCGGAAAAAGCTGGTAGACCTTCACCGGAATGTGCATCGTCCAGGGCACAATCACTTCCCTCTTTTGCTTTAGAAATCCGCGCAGGGTTGCCTCCGCGACACGATCCGCGCTGATGCCGCGCGCTGATCCCAGACGCTTCACATCGTTGCCATGCACCGCATTCTCGCTGAAGGGCGTGTGCACGCGGCCCGGACAGACCGTCAGCACATGAATTCCGTCCTTCTTCAACTCCACACTCGCCGCTTTGCCGATCGCATTCAGGGCGAACTTGGTTGCGCTGTAGGCCGCATGAAACGGCACCGGAATGTGCCCGGCCACGCTTGAAATGTTGATGATTGTTCCGGCACCCTGCTGCCGCATCACGGGGATCACCGCCTGCATTGCGCCGATGGCTCCGAACAAATTCGTGTCGAACATTTCCCGGCACGCCGCATTGTCCATTTGCGCCACCGAATCCAGCAAACCGTGCCCTGCGTTGTTTATCCAGACATCGATTCTCTTGAAGTGATGAAGGGTAAGGCCGATCACGCGGTCAACGTCCTCACGATGCCTGACGTCGCAGGCCATCGCCACAGTGCGCTCGTCGTGCGCGACCCGCACGCGCGCCGCTTCCACGCGGCCCGCGTCGCGTGACAGCATCACCATATTTGCCCCATGATCGGCAAAGACCTTCGAAATCGCTTCCCCGATGCCCATGGAAGCGCCTGTGACCACCACAATTTTTCCTGCAAGTTCCATAGCGCGCTTTTATTCCTCGGAAGTTGTGAAGTCAAGCCCTGCGGTACAATCAGGACGGCGCAAGTTTTCGCGCTCACCCTCGCGCTCATCACCGGAGAACGCTTGGACACCCTTCTACCCCTGTTCCCGCTCGATGTCGTCTTGTTCCCCGGCACGCCTCTGCCATTGCACATTTTCGAGCCTCGCTACAAAGAAATGATTGGCGAATGCCTCGCCGAGCATCGCCATTTCGGCGTGGTGCGCGCCGTTGAGCAGGGTCTCGCGGATGTGGGATGTACTGCTGAAATTCTTACGGTGGTGAAGGAGTATCCTGACGGCCGCCTCGATCTGGTCACCGAGGGCCGCAAGCGCTTCGAAGTCGTGCGCGTCAACCAGGAACGATCGTTCCTGCAGGCCGAAGTTCTCATGATCGGCGACGAGCCCGGAACCGTGCCACAGGAAGACACGGCGCGCGCGGTTCAGTTGCACTCCGAACTGCTGGCTATCGCTGGCGCCACACAGGATCTTTCGGCTGCCGACCCTTCCCTGCTTTCTTTTTATCTGGCTGGCTCGCTGCCGCTCGACTTGGATTTCAAACAGAGGCTGCTGGGGCTGCGCTCGGAACCAGAACGCCTGTCCCTGCTCATCAATTATTTCGAGACCATCATTCCTAATCTTCGCCGCGCTGCCAGCGCCCGGGCAAAGGCTGGGGGCAACGGGCACGTGCACTAAAGTGCGGGCTTCGGGCTTCGGCTTTCGGGCTTCGGCCCGGGAGCCCAGTCACACCCTTTGACCACAGGGGCCACAGAGGTTCACAAGGTAGTCCACGTTCCGACTTGCCGAAGCCCGACAGCCGAAGCCCGAAGCCCGCTTCCGCGTATAATTCAGGAAAGTATTTGGGGGTTCTGTCATGTCTCTTCCGCGCACGCTAGGCGAACTGCGCCGCAGCGCTTTCTCTGAAGAACGTTTGCGCACTCGCCACGTGAAGGATGAACTGCGCGACAACCTCATCGCGCGCCTGCGCCACCACGATGACGCCAGCCTCTTTCCTGGGATCGTTGGCTACGACGATACGGTTGTGCCCCAGATCGTGAATGCCATTCTTTCGCGGCACAATTTCATTCTGCTCGGCCTGCGTGGGCAGGCTAAAAGCCGCATCCTGCGGGCCTTGACGACTCTGCTGGATCCTCACATGCCATATCTTGCGGGATGCGAGATTCGCGACGATCCCTACGCGCCGATTTGCCGCCGCTGCCGCGAGGAAATGGCACGGCTCGGCGACGGCACTCCGATTTCTTATCTCACTCCCGACGACCGGTACGTGGAAAAACTGGCAACGCCCGACGTCACCATTGCCGACCTGATCGGCGACATCGATCCCATCAAGGCCGCGCGCGGCGGCCACGAACTGTCGAGCGAATTTACCGTTCACTACGGGCTGCTGCCCCGCGCCAATCGCGGCATCTTCGCCATCAACGAACTGCCTGATCTGGCGGGAAAAATTCAGGTCGGCCTGTTCAACATCATGCAGGAAGGCGACGTGCAGATTAAGGGATACCCGATCCGCCTGCCGCTTGACGTAGCAATTGTGTTCAGCGCGAACCCGGAAGATTATACGGCCCGCGGGAAAATCATCACGCCGCTGAAAGACCGCATCGGCTCTGAGATTCGCACCCACTATCCCGCAACCGTAGATGAAGGCATCGCCATCACCGCACAGGAAGCCTGGACTGGCCGCAACGGGCAGGCGATGCATCTTCCCACCTACATTCAGGAAGTGATTGAGCGCATCGCCTTCGCAGCCCGGGAAGACAAAAAGATCGATAAACGCAGCGGTGTGAGCCAGCGGCTGCCTATTTCTGCGATGGAGAATGTGATTTCGAACGCCGAACGCCGGGCGCTGCGCAACGACGAGAAGCTGGTTGTGCCGCGCATCAGCGACGTTTATGCCGCTCTCACTGCGATCACCGGCAAGCTGGAACTGGAATATGAAGGCGAGATGAAAGGCGCGGATTACGTGGGCCGCGAGTTGATTCGCGCCGCTATCGCCAAGACTTACGACGAATATTTTACCGGCGCGAACGTGCAGCAGATCGTGCAGTGGTTTGATCTTGGCGGAGAGATTCAGCTGTCGGATTCGGTCTCCGCGGTCGAAGCTCTGGAAAATCTGAAAGAGATTCAGGGACTAATCGATAAACTTGGACCGCTCGGCGTTTCGCAGAAAGAAAGTCCCGAGCAGCAGGTCTCGGCGGCGGAGTTCATTCTCGAAGGACTGCACGCGCACAAGCGTATCGGGCGGAACGAAGAGCGTGTGTTCAAGGCCGGAGAGAAGAAACCCGAACCTGTGCGCGAGAAAAGTTTCGAGAAGGAAGAGCCGCCGTATCGGCAGAGACGGCAATTTAATTAGGCAGCGAGCTACGAGCTGCGAGCCAAACCTGCTTGCTCGTAGCTCACAGCTCGGGGCTCGAAGCTGTTTTTATGAAGCGTATCCGCTACAGCAAATACGTCCCCGACCCCGCGCGCGAGATGAGCATGGAAGACCTGCTCAGCGCACTCTCCGACTATCTGCTGCGGAGCGGCTTTCAGAGCGACATGTGGTACGAGATGCCGGAGGGGGAGCAGACCCTTGACGATCTTCGCCGCGCCATTGAGCAGGCCCTGATGGAAGGCGATCAGTTCGACGATGAGATGCGCGAACGCCTGCAGCAGATGGCGGCTGACGGAGAACTCGACGAACTCATCGAAAAGCTGATCGAGCGCATGCAGCAGGAGGATTACATATCGATCGATCAGCCGCCTGATCCTGCGCGACCATCCGGCGTGGGCGGCCAAGTTGGCGAGAATGTTCCGCAAGCCAAGTTTGAAATCACGGACAAGAGTCTCGACTTTCTTGGCTTTAAATCTCTGCGCAACCTGCTGGGCTCGTTGGGCAAATCCAGCTTTGGACGCCACGACACGCGCGACCTCGCCACCGGGATCGAAGCCAGCGGCGCATCGCGCACCTATGAGTTCGGCGACACGCTGAACCTCGACAGCACCGCCACGCTCTCCAGTGCCATTCAGCGAGAAGGCCTCGCGCTGCCGCTTAATATCGAATACTCTGACTTGCAGGTGCACCAGTGCGAATATCAATCTTCTTGCGCGACGGTCTTAATGCTCGACTGCTCGCACTCGATGATTCTGTACGGCGAAGACCGCTTCACTCCCGCGAAAAAAGTTGCCATGGCGCTGTCGCACCTGATTCGGACGCAGTATCCTGGCGACTCGCTTTCACTGGTGCTGTTTCACGATTCCGCAGAAGAGATCCCTCTGTTGCAGCTTGCCCGCGTGAAGGTTGGCCCTTATTACACGAATACGCGCGAAGGGCTGCGGCTGGCGCAGAGAATTCTGCAGCGCCAGCGAAAAGACATGAAGCAGATTGTCATGATTACCGACGGCAAACCGTCTGCTCTTACGCTCGAAGACGGGCGCATCTACAAGAATGCTTTCGGCCTTGACCCGCTGGTCGTCAGCCAGACGCTGGAGGAAGTTTCGAAGTGCAAGCGCGCTGGCGTGCTGATCAACACCTTCATGCTGGCGTCGGATTATGGGTTGGTCCAATTTGTGCAGAAGGTCACCGAGATGTGCCGCGGGAAGGCCTACTTCACCACTCCTTACACGCTGGGGCAATATCTGCTGATGGATTACATGTCGCGGAAGACCAAGACGATTCACTGAGCGAGCATCTGAAGTATTACCCCGCGTTCCTCTGTGCCCTCTGTGGTAGGGATTTTTCTCGCCGCTGCTGATACTCTTTTAAGAACCCATGGCAAACTGCATTCGATGCGGCCGTCAGCTTCCCGGTTTAACCTTCGGCAAGAAGGTCTGCCAGTGGTGCGTGCAGCATGAAAAATACCAGCGCGGGGAACTGGCCGACGACGCGCCCCAGCCGGTCATGCGCACTCCCTGGGTGCGCCACGAAGCCAGCGTCGGCGTTACGCAGATTATCTTCGGCATCAACGTCGCTGTATTCCTGGGCATGGTGCTTGCCTCCGGCAATCCACTGGCTTTTGGCAACCCGCTGCAGGAGTTTCCCATTCGAGAGTCGGTGCAGTGGGGCGCCAATGCGGGCGTCTACACGCTCTCAGGAGAATGGTGGCGGCTGCTGACCAATATCTTCGTTCATGGCGGCCTGCTCCACATTGCATTCAACATGTGGTGCCTGTGGAATCTCGGCCAACTCTGCGAATCGCTCTATGGACGCTGGACCTACGTCGCTATCTATCTCATCTGCGGCGTGGGCGCCAGTCTGACCAGCGCGGCGTGGAATCCCTACCGGGCGAGCGTTGGAGCCTCCGGAGCCATCTTTGGACTGGCCGGTGCACTCATCGCCGCTTTCAAGTTAGGCGAATTCTCCGTTCCTCGTTCCGCACTCTCGGGCACGTTGCGCAGCCTAGGCGCGTTTGTTGTCTACAACCTCATCTTCGGATTCGCCCTTCCCGGCATCGACAACACGGCGCACATCGGTGGCCTGATCACGGGATTAATTCTCGGCGGGCTCATCGCCCTAATTGCTCCGCAGCAGGACCAACCCCAGCGCCGCGTCGCTGTCTTCCTCGTCGTCACGGTAGTCTTGGCCGTCATGGCCATGGGGGCGGCGCATTATCGGGGATTCCCGTTGCGCCTCGGACGAACCCCGTTCGCCCGCAGCAGTCTGCTCATGGATCCCAAGAAGAGTACCTCAGGCGCTGAAGCGCGGACCACCTCAGCGACTTAACGGCACGAATGAATTCGTGCCCTTCCCGAACTCGATTCCTTCCGCAACCTCTTTAGCCGTCGGCTTTCTTGACCGCCAGCTCTGCGCCCTGGAATCCGATGCGGCTGTGCGTTCCATCGCAAAAAGGCTTGTTCACGGAACCGCCGCAGCGGCAGAGCGAAAAGGCGGGCTTGCCGGTGAGATCGTACTGAGTTCCATTGATGTCAACGAGTTCAATCGAACCCTCGGGCGCTTCGACGCGGTAGGGGCCGTTGGGGCGGACTGTGATTTTTACCTGGGCCATAGTTTGATTCCTCCAACTTTACGAGTTTCTAGTAGGGCTAAGAAGATAATACCAACCGTTGCGCCCGCTACGGCGGCTAAGCGCCTTTAACCCCTGAGGGCACAAAGGGGTTCATGTCTGACGTTGCTCCCTTCCCGTTCACTTATCTGGGCCGGTGCGAAGAATACGGCGGACGTCGAAGAAGACAACTACCGCGCCGATCGCCATCACCCAGATAGCTGAGCTAACCATCCAGTGGTTGAAGGATACGACGAATTCGGCGGCATCGGAGGAGGATAAGCCGCTCGCGCTGATGGAATGCAGCATATTAGCCCGGCACAGCCAGTAGAACAGGGCGAAGGAATAGACGTCGATTCCGAGGCGGAGGCTGGCGGTGAGGGGCGTCCAACGGGGATTAGAAAGATTCAAACAGGAGACGACGATGCCGCCCACGGTGACCACAACCAGCGCCCAGAAAAAATACGGCCAGCGCGATGACAGTGTGATGGTAGTTCCGAAGACGTGGAAGACGCGGCGGAAAGCGTCGAGCTGAATCCAGGTGGCCAGAGTTGCGACTACGACCGTCAACTCGAAAATCGTGCCGCCGCGAGAGATTCGGTTGTGGTCACGCACGGCCGGAAGCGCGCGCGGATTCCAGTCGTTCACCAGATGCAGACGCGCCTGAGACCGGTCGAGAATCGCGAAGATCAGGGTATTAAAGAATAACGAGTACGTGCAGGCGCGCCACCAGGGGCCGAGCGACAAGAACAGCGCAGCGCCGGGATGATCTGCCCGGAAATCAGGGGAAAAGATGGCGATGCCCATCCAGACCAGCATCCAAGGGAGCAGAAAATAGAGGACTAGCGACCGGATGATGACACGGTAGATGGGAAAGAGTGCTGGGCCTATCAACGACTGTTGTGGCAGATAGCGCCCAGCCACGGAAATGGGAGAACCGCAGCGCTTGAGGATGGGCTCGACTTCTGCTCCGGTGAGTTTACGGCCGAGTTCGGCTTCCTTGTCTTCGATCTGAGAGCAAAGATCTTCGGAAAGCTCCGCAATGATGTCGTCCTTCTGATTGCGCGGCAGCCAGAATTTAACGGCGTGCAGGTAACGATCGACCAGTTCCATGACTGTGCTCCTTGATCCAGCCAAAATTGATCCGGCAAAAATTCGTACAGCTAGAAAATGTCTTCCAGCGATGTGTGAATGCTCTTCCACTCGATCAACAACTGTTTGAGAATCGACTTGCCGTCGGGAGAGAGACGGTAGAAACGCTTGTTACGCTTGTCTTCTTCGCGCCACTGGCTGACCAGCAGGCCCTGGGTCTCCAGGCGGCGAAGCAGCGGGTAGAGCGTGCCTTCGTCAATGGCCATGCCATGATCGGCCAGGGTTTTGCGCAGCGTGTAGCCGTAGTGCTCGGTGCGCAGCGCCGCAAGCACCGCTAGGGGCAGGCTGCCACGGCGGAGTCCTGCCGGAGGTTTTCGAAACGCTCGTCGTTATTCGTGTCTATGCTGGGCGACATATAGTGTACGATACACACTGTATGTCACACAGTATAAAATGTCAAGAAATTTCTTCGCTGCCTCGCGACACGGCTTTACGGGGCGCTGAAGATCTGCTCTTCCACGTGGTTTCTTAGGCTTTGCCGGACTTTTTGGCTTCCCTGGCAAGTTCTTCGGCGAGCTTGAGGGCGTTCACGGACCGCTCGTGCGCCTGTTTGCTGAGTTCGTGGGCGGTCAGATGATCTCCCTTGTCGTGGGCGACGGCCGCAGCGGCGTGGGCGTGGGCCGCGAGGTTATGGAGTTCTGCTGCGCGATTGTGCGGGCTTGCTGGCATGGCGTTCTCCTATCCGTCGGATGCGGTTGTGTCCGCGCGGTCGGCGGACTATGCGACGTGCTCGTCGTCGTCCCGGTATTCTTCAGGGACATCGTCCTCCGGCACCTCGTGGGTCTTCACCTCAGACACGTCCGGCTCCTTGGCGTTCTCCACTCCGTCTACGATACCGGCCTCGAACACGTTTCCCTCTTCCAGTAATTCCTCCACACTTTCGGAGTCGGCCACCGGTCTATCCGGTATCTGTTGAATGTCGCCAGACTGCCCGGCGGAATCGGGCCCTAGTTCGTCTTGCTTGCGCCTCTTGTTCTTAGGCATGTTGTTCTCCTTGAGAACTAGATGCCATAGGCTGCCGCGCCGTTGCGAATGATTGGGCCTTCCGAGATTAGACTTGGCATCTTGACGCAGGCCTCAAAAGGCCTGCTCCACCCACTTTTTTCTTCTAAGAGATCAGGCCGCGAGGGCGCCGGCCGAGACTAGCGCGCGGTAGAGATCGATGTAGTCGTCGATCATGCGTTTGGTGGTGAAGCGTTCGCGGGCGCGGGTGTAGGCACGATCGGCGTAGGCGTGGCGCAGGGCGCGGTCGGCGTCGAGCTGGCGGAGGGATTCAGCCAGGCTGCCGGCATCGTTGGTGCGGAAGTAGAGGGCTGCGTCGCCCCAGACTTCGCGGAAGCTAGGGATATCGTTGGCGACGATGGCGCAACGCGAGAAGGCGGCGTCCAGCGGGGCCATGCCTAGGGGCTCGTAGCGGGAAGTGGCGGCGTAGACTGCGGCGCGGCTGTAGAGAGCGCGCAGTTGGGCTTCGGTCTGGGGGCCGCGGATGGCGACGCAACTTTGGTCAGTCGCAACTTTTACATCGGCGCGGATGGGAATGCGCGGCAGGGGAATGGTTTGCTCGGCGCCCACAATACAGATCGAGAATGGCAGGGCGTGTTGCGTTAGCAGGAAGACCTGCTTGCCGGCATCGAGCAGGCGGCCGACCGCGAGCACAGAATCGTCTTTGCTGACGTAGGGATTGAAGAAGATGGGATTGCGTCCGGGATAGATTATGGCAGCGCGGCGCGGGCGGCTGTACGTAGAGATCAGGGTGTTGAGCATGCAGGCCGAGGGCGCGACCACGGCATCGGCCGCGGCGATGCCGCGAATGATGGTGTCGCGATACCACTTTAGCCAGCGCGTAGGGCGCGGGCTGCGACCGTGCACGGCTTCCGTCCAACTGATGAGGTCGCCGTGCGCCATCACGACACGTGGGATGTTGACGGGTAGATTGCCGTGGCAGAACTGGTGGAGATGAAGCAGGTCAGGGTGCACTTCGCGCACCAGGTTTGCGAGGTACTCGGAGGATTCGGGCAGATCATAGGGAGCTTCGTCCATCCACTCCAGGCGGAAGGCGGTGGGGCGATACTCGAGGCCGTGGAGAAGGTCCATCCACGTGGTCTGGTCGGGCAGAGGGATCTCGCCGAAGCTGACCAGCGTGACCCGGACGCCGCGCGTGACCAGTCCCGTGACCAGCTCGCGGGTGTAGGTCCAGGAGCCGGACATGGTATCGGCTGTGACCAGAACGTGCACAGTGCCTCCGGGAGTCTGCGGGACGCCGCAGTCGATGCGGGGCCCGGCCTGTTGCGCTGGCCTATTCTAGTGCCAATTGGGTGAGGTGGCGAAGGTTTTTTGATGAGCGGGTGACGGAAGTGGCTGAATGTTCCGGTTGGAACATTGTGCTGAATGTTCCAACTGGAACATTTCACTTTGCAGAAAATTTTCGGCGTAAGCTGTTGATTCTTTGTACGAGCGTTTTTTGGGTGATGACAAGCGTTTTTTTCAGTTCGCGCTCAGCCTTAGTCTCATATCGCGGGCTAGGTTGTCGATCATGCGGATTTTTTCGGCGGCGGGAGTGGGAATCCCGGGCACGGCCATGGCTAGTTCGCAGGAGAGCAGCATGACGGTTAACGACTCGCACATTTCGCTGCGAATCTGTTGCTCGACGGAGCGGCGGGCCTGGGTCTCCTCGCGCTTGCGGCGGTGCAGGGCGGAGCGGACCTCGCGCAGTAGGCGCTCCATGCCGCTGACGGCGAAGTTCAGGTAGACAGGAAAAGCGGTGCCGAGATGCTCGAGCACCTGGTCGCTTTCGGCGGGCTCGTTCTCCAATAGGAATTGGTCGAGGACGACTGCCGAGTAAGATTGTTCGCGCAGGCGGGCTACGGCTTGCTGCAAGTTTTCCGCCCAGTGAGTCTCTTCGTTGGTGGCGTCTCTTAGAGTGGCGGCGCACTCCTGGCCACGTGCCGATGGGGTTATGAGTAGGATCATGCGGTTTCTATTGCACGCTGGACACCATAAACGTCGGCGTTGAAAGCGCAGGGCTTAGGTTGCGACACTGGCTGAGTTGTTCCCGTTACGGGACATCTGCGGTTCCGAATTCAGCGCGTGCGGCACGCCTAAAGGCGTGCCCTGATACGAATCTCTCCCTGAACACTGCGGGCCTACATCTGGGCCGCGTAGTCCTTTAGCTTGCGGTACAGAGTTGTCTTGCCGATGCCGAGCAGGCGCGCGGCTTGCAACTTGTCGCCGTTGAGCTCCGCGATGGCGTTGAGGATGGTCTGCCGCTCCAGTTCCGCCATGGGAACGATTTTGTTTAGGCTGTGTCCGTTGCCGTTGGAGGGCACCGGGACTTGCGTGCCAGCAATGGCGGGCGGCAAATCGGGCACATGAATCACGGGCCCGCTGGTAAAGGCGCAGGTGCGCTCCAGGCAGTTTTCCAGTTCGCGCACATTGCCCGGCCAATCATAGGCCAGCATGACCTTCATAGCTTCGTCGGTGAGAATTTTTTCCAGCCCTGAAGCGCGCGTGGAACGCTCCATGAAATGCGCGATGAGGAGGGGGATATCCTCGCGGCGTTCGCGCAGCGGCGGGATGCGCAGGCTGAGAACGTTCAGCCGGAAATACAAATCGCGTCGGAAGGACCCCTCGGTGACAGCCTGCTCGAGCACGCGGTTGGTCGCGGCGAGGATGCGGACGTTAATGGGAATGCGGCGGGTGCTCCCGACCGGGCGAATCTCTTTTTCCTGAATGGCGCGCAGAAGTTTGGCCTGGAGGTCAACAGGCAGTTCGCCGACTTCATCCAGAAACAAAGTTCCACCTTCGGCGATGGCCAGCAGTCCGTCCTTTGCCTGATTGGCGCCGGTGAACGCTCCTTTGACGTAGCCGAAGAGTTCGCTCTCGATCAACGTGGGCACGAGCGAGCCGCAGTCGACCGGGATAAATGGCTTGTCATGGAACGGCCCCGAGTAATGAATGGAGCGCGCCACCATCTCCTTGCCGGTGCCGCTCTCGCCAAGAATCAGCACGGGGTGGGAGCTGTTGGCGGCTTTGGCGATGATGCGATACAGCTTCTCCATCTCCGGAGCGCGGCCGACGATGCCCCCGTAACCCTGCTTCGACTTGAGTTTCTCGCGCAGCATGCGGTTCTCGCTTTTGAGCTTAAGGTGATTGGAGACGCGCTCCAGCAAAAGCTTGAGTTCGTCGATGCTGAAAGGTTTGGTCACGTATTCGTAGGCGCCATTCTTCATGGCCTGCACGGCCGACTGCACCGTGCCATAACCCGTGACCACAATCACGAGAGCTTCAGGGCGCTGCGACTTAATGTAACGAAGAGCCTCTAGGCCGCCCGCGCCGGGCAAGCGCAAATCGAGCAGGACGGCGTCGATGTTCTGGGTTTGCAACAGGCGGTAGGCATGTTCGGCGGAGTCGGCTACGTGGGCCATGAAGCCCAGCGATAGGGCAACTTCGCGGCAAGCGTCTCGGATGGAGCGTTCGTCGTCAACGATGAGCAGATTGAGAAAATTGGCGGCCATGATCTGAGGAGTAGCGATGGAGTGGGATACGGCGGCGGATGTCATAACAGTGATTCCTTCTTGGTTTCTTGAGATGGTGTTGCTGATGTGGGCCCTGCATCTGGATTGGCCGGGTCCAGAAGATCGCTTTGGGCAGGCTGGGATGCCCGGGGGAGCAGGATCATCACGCGCGTGCCGTGGCCGGGTTGGCTTTCGAAATGGATGAGTCCGCGATTGCTGGTGACGATGCTGCGGACGGTGGTTAATCCCAAGCCGGTGCCTTGGCCCGCGTTCTTGGTGGTAAAGAAGGGTTCGAAGAGGTGATCCCGAGTTTCGGCATCCATGCCGCGACCGTTGTCGCCAACCGCCAGCAGAACACATGGAAAAGCGGGGAGGCCATTGGGCACAGTCCCGGCTACAGGTTGAAATCTGCAGTTGCTGGTCTCGATGGTGATTCGGCCACCGTTGGGCTGGGCGTCGCGAGCATTGAGAACCAGATTGAGTATGATCTGCTGCGCCTGTGCTTGGTGAATCTTGACCAGGCCCAACTCTGGATCCAACTTCAGATCGAGTGCGATGTTTTCGCCAATCAGTCGAGTCAGTAAACTGTTCATGCCACTGGCAACTTCGTTGAGGCAGAGGAGACGGCCAGGCTCGGCTTGCGGCCGCGCAAAAATGAGTAACTGCTGCACCAGACCTGTGGCTTGCACGATGGCGGAGCGAATCTCATCCGCGTAGCGGCGCCGGCGGTCGCGCGTATCCAGGCTGGAAAGCAGCAGATCGCAGTACAGCATGACGCCGGTCAGCAGATTGTTAAAGTCGTGGACCACACCACCGGTCAGGCGGCCGATGGCTTCCCATCTCTGCGCTTGTGGGTGGCTTCCCTCCGCGGGAATCAATTCGCTGCTCTGCTCTAGCATCAGTAACGCATGGTCAGGCTCCCCCGCACAGCCAGGCTGGCGCCATGCGGTCCACTTGGCAATCATCTGACTATTGCCGGCTCTTTGGGTGTCGATGCTGAGGCTGTCCCGCTGGGAACCGTCGCTCGGGGAACGCAGAAGATCGTGCAGCAGCGACTCTGCCTTGGCGCGGTCCTGCGGGTGAACCAGTTCACCGAGTCGCAACTTGCGCCGTGTGGCCTCCCCGCGCTCGAGAGACTGCCTGAAAGCCACATTCATCTCGACAATCAATCCTTGCGAGTTGCAGCGGGCAACGGCTATGGGAGCATGTTCGAAAGCGGCACGGAAGGCCGTGTTCGGGCTCTCTCCCGGGGTGGGATCGGACCACGGAAATGGGGTTGCGGTATTCATAGTGCTACTGTGGCGCGGGACGATTCGCGGAAGGAAGCCCACGATGGGCTATCCGATACTTTGGTGTTCCCGTAATGGGAGCAATCAGCCAGCATTGCGTTCCTCCTTCCGATTTCGGCCCACTATAGGAGGATCGATACAACGCTGCGAAGGTCAGATGTCACTTAAAATCGGGAAGGTCCTGTGGAAAACTTTGGATGTGGTTTATTTTCTGAGGTATAGGGGAAATGACAAACAGTTGAAAAGTGCTGAAAAGGGACGAATCGGAAGCAATTAGGGACCTGTTATTCGGTACTCGGGCCGGGGGATTGGCGATTGGCCGCTGATTTCGCTTCATAGAGTGTGGCGGGAGAGATTAAGCGGAAAGTCAAACGGCGCCCCTTCTGCACTCGAATGCCCTCCTTGGCTTGCAAGGTTGCCCTGGCAAACAGGCTTGCGGTTTGTAGCAGGATGGGTCTGCCCTCGACGGTAATCGCGTTCAACCTCAGTTGGAAATAGCCTGAACTTGCTCGCGCGCGCACGGACTCGATTTGTCCGGTTGCGGCAGCGCCACGCTCAATGAGCCGGTCTCCGTCAATTGCAAGGGGAGCAGCCACAGATGCTATAAACATGTCGCCGGCGTGGAATTTGGCGGCAGAAAGCGTGTCTCGCAGCTGAACAGTAAGAAGGGTTCCGGAGGGCAGAGTCCGCGAGTGCGGCCCAAACGGCAAGGTGCCAGCCACTTTCGGATCGGGCGAAACTATGGGATGCGTTTCTTCGCTGGCTGGGGTTTGATCGGCTTCCGGATGAAACGGAAGCTTTTGTTGAGTGGCCAGCGAACCGCTCGGCTGCCCTGGCTCGGAGCGGGCACAGCTTTGACTTAGGCTCAGGCAGAGCACAAGGCAACCGATCCCAGAGATCGGCCCGAAATGGCGTGATCGCCTCATCGCATACATAGTCGCGCGGGTTCCTCTCACCTCATAGTGGCAAACGAAGTACCAGATCAAGCGCCAAGAAAATCAAGCAGATGCAGGGTGCAAGCCAGGCAATTTCGTGTAGAAGTTGCGCGATCGTGGTCTAGACATTCACGGACGAGGTGGTCGTCGGAGAGCTTGAAGTAGTGTACATTGCGAGGCTGCCATGATTTTTCTCGAGACCGAACGGCTGCTCTTCAGGACGCACGAAGTCAGGGATGAGGCCGATTTTGTGGGCATGCACACTGACGCTGAGGTCCGGCGCTATGTGGGAGGACAAGCTTGGTCCCTGGAGAAGGCGCAGCACCGTTTTCGTAATGAATATCTCGGCAAGCCCACGGAAACCTACGGCCTGTGGGCGACCATTCTTAAGGAAGAAGGAAGATACATCGGCTGTTGTGGCCTTCGGCGGGACAGGAAAGTGGCGCACCTCGGATACTACATCGCACAACCCTACTGGCGGCGTGGTTTTGCCACCGAGGCTGCTAAAGCTCTTATTGATGTCGCTTTTACCAGATTGCGATTGATGCGGCTTCTGGCGGACGTGGATGAGGGCAATGCAGCCTCGAGGCACATTCTGCAGAAGCTTGGGTTTGAATACGTAAGCCGCGAAGAAATTCCCACTAGCGGCCGCACCATACTGCTCTACGAACTTTGCAGGCCAAAATAAATCGCGGAGAGCGTGACCGCTCTCCGCGAAGGTTTGGTTGAAAACCGCGAGTTAGTTCGAGCCACCGGCGCTGGCGCTCTGCGCTTCGTTTTCCGGCTGCGCAATCACACCATCGAATGGCGTCGCGGCAACGTAGTGGCCGTGCACCACGCTGATGCGGCGCAACGGAAACCCGGAATCCGGTCCACGCTGCCACGTGCTGCCGCCATCGCTACTCTCAAACACGACGCCGGTCTGGCCGCTGGTTGCGAGCAGGCGTTGGTGGCTGCCGTCATAGGTCACAGACGTGATGTCCTTGTCCGGCAATCCCGCCACAACGTGGTCCCAACTCTGGCCGGAGTCCGCGCTGTGAAAGGCGCCTTCGCGGGTAGCCACGAATATCTGGCCATCGGGGGTAACCGTCACATTGCGAACGTTAATTGGATAGGAAGCCAGTGCGGCGGGCTGCCACGCTGTTCCTCCATTCTGGGAAACCAGCACGCTGGAGCGCGTCGCGGCCACGACCACACTTTCGTGAGCCTGCACCGAAACGAAATCCTGCTGGCCGGCTATAGGGCCGCCCATCCAGACCTTGCCATGATCCTTGCTGGTGAGAAGCCCGGAGGAGGTCGCCGCAAACCAATGGTTCGAAGTCACGTCGGTATCGCTGACCCGGGCTTCGAGAATAGATTTGGTGCTGGCAGTTGAGGTCACCCTCTTGGTCTTGCCACTCTTCAATTTCACCGTACGCGAGACAGTTTTCTCCACGACTACATTGTTGATGGGATGCCAGTACAAATTTCCCGGAACCATTTCAAACACACCCTTGTTGGTTCCAGCCACCAGCGTTCCGTTGCTGGTTTGTTTCAGCGTGAAGACATCACGGCCGCTCAGGCCTTCGCTTTTCTGCTGCCAGGTTTGTCCGCCATCGTGCGAGGAGAAGACGCCGCCGAACTCGCGGTCGTTCACCACGCCGATGTAAAGCGTGTTGGAATCTTTGCTGTCGGGCAGAATGGCGCTCACGTACCGGTGCGCGTAACCATGGTTGGAGGTAGAGAATGTGGCGGCGGAGTCGTCGCTGGCCAGCACTCCGCTGCGATCGGTCGCGAGCAACACGCGCTGCGAGTTGCGCGGATCGATCAGCACATCATTCACCACCACTTCCGGGCCGCTCATCCGCTTCCAGTTCTTGCCTTCGTCAACGCTCTTCCACAAACCCTCAGTGGTGCCGGCGTAAACGACCGCCGGATTGCTCGGATCCTGCTTCAGCACGCGAGTACGCCGCGCCGTGAAGGGAATGCCCTTGATCTTCTCGAATAGATCGCCGCCACTATTGCTCTTATAAATTCCAGAGCAGGCACTGGCGAAGATTTCCGAAGGATTCGCGGAGCTGACAATGATCGAGAAGACGTCGGAATCGTCGATCATGCCCTTGTTGATGTGCTGCCAGTTGGCGCCGCCGTCGCTAGTCTTCCACGCCAGGTGCCAGGTGCCGGCATAGATCACGTTGGGATCTTTGGGATCGACGGCAATAGACTCGATGTTCTTAACGCCCGCGTCAGAAATGTGTTCCCAATCCTTGCCGCCGTCGCGACTGCGGTAGACGCCGTCCAGTGCGCCCGCCACTATGATTTTAGGATCGGAAGCCGAAAGAGACATGGCCCGCACGGACTTGCCGTGCATCGCCGGCAGCGGCTCCCACTCTTTGCCGCCGTTGTGGGTGCGGAAAATGTCGCCGGCACTCTGATCCTGCACGCTCCAGGCGGAAACAAACATCGTCTTGGAGTTGTGCGGATCGATGGCGATGTGATCGAGCACGTAGTCGTCACCTGTTCCTAGTTTGGCAAAACGCGACCAGTTATGACCGCCATCCTCGGAGACGAAAATCACGCCCGTGCTGGTGCCCAGGAAAACGCGGTTCGGGTTCTGTGGGTCGTAGGCCAGGCTGCGTACATCGCCTCCATCCGGTCCCAAAACGGCCCATTGGCGAGTTCCCGCGGCCGCATATACCGAAACTAACATCAACATCGTAAACAACTTAAGCCAAACAGATTTCATAATGGTCTCGTCCCCAAACCGAGTGAGTTGGATGCTCACCCAGCCTGACAGGGTGAACCAGCCCCAGCAAGGTTACTGAAGGACATTCCAAAAAACGAGCCGGTTGACATCGCCGACCGGCCCTTTTGGATTCCGCTGCCGAAGTTAGTCTCCCTTTTTGGCAGGCGCTTTCTTTTTAGCCATCGGCTTCGGGTGATCCGGAACCGCCGGCACTTTGGCTTCATTTACCGGTTCGGTGCCGGTCGAGTCAAAGGTCGCGCCCGAAGGTACGATCCAGTACTCGGCCGTCATGGTTCCACCGCTGCCGGTGCGCACTTCGATGCGGCTCGGGTCGATGCCCTGCTTAGCCTCGCCGCCGACAAGGTACGCCTTGGAATTGACGGCACGTTCTGCCGCCAGATTCTTGCGCCTCTCCTTCGGCTCTGCATTCCCGACGATTACCAGCTTGCTGTCGGGGTTCTGCTGCAGGTTCTTGGCTACGTCATCCAGAATGGCCTTGCAGGTATTGTCGACGCGCCACGGCTTCACCTTGTTGGGGAAGTCGCATTGGCTGAGCTTGGCTGCCTTCGGGGGCGGTGGCGGCGGATTCTCCACCATCACCTGTGCCGTAGCATGCGTATTGAGACCGCGCGAGTCGGTACAGGTAGCGCCGACACTGATCGGTCCCGGAGATGCGCCAGCGGTGTTCAGCATAGCCGAACTGCCACTGCCGGAAATTGTTCCACTGCTGGCAGTCCAGGCTGCGACCGAAACGGGGACGCCATCCGGGCTGCTGCAACTGCACGTTACCGTTACACTCGCCCCTGCCTGCACGCTCGACGGACTGGCTGAGCAGGTCATCGTTGGTGTATTCTTCGGCGGCAGCGGCTTGACCGTGAAGCTGGCCGAGCAGCTGGCTTCGTTATTCTTCTTTTCTTTTGCGTCGGTCACATGGGCGGTGACCGTATAACTGCCGGGGGCCACACCGTTGGTATCGATCTGCGCGGTGGTATCTTTCGCGGTAATCTGATGACTCCCGTTGCTACTCCAGGCATACGTGACCGTGTGCTTGGGGTTGAAGTTGCTGACCGCGACGGTCGCGGTGACCGGCTCACCCACCATTACCTCGGTCGGCTGCACGGAACAGCTGGCGGCCGGTGCGACCGGCTCCGCGCCACCCCAGCTAAATACAAGACCAGTACGCAGGCGAACACCCTCGAAATCGGGACGCCGCAGATTGGGGAACGCCGCCGCTGCTTCGTCGGCGTAGTTGTGCCGCGCCCACACGTAATCGGCTTCAAACAGACGCCACGCGATCTTCTTGGTAATGGGGAGATCCATCCCGCCACCCAGGATCGCGCCGATTCCGTTGTTCACGCCGAGGCTGTTGACGTTCAGGCGATTCCAACTTACCAGAGAGTGCAAAAAGTAATTCCCATTATCCGTTCGCCATATGAATCGCGGTCCAACCGATATCGTGCTCTCGTAGGGCGCTCCATTGCTGCTGCCCCAGTTTAGACCGAGGTCGCCTTCCACACCCCAATGCCGATCGAAGTTGTAGGTGAAGGCGCTGCCCGCTCCCTTGGCCATATCGGGAATCGCGAAAGGCGTGGGATTGTTGGGATCGCCGCCAGGCGTGGGGACCGTACCACCCGGATGCAGCCACTGATATCCCACAAAGATGTCATATTTTGGATTCGAGTCGCTTTGCGCGAGCGCGGGACTCGATATAAGTGTGACTGCCAGAGCTATCAGCAGGCCGACTGCTACCCGGCTTTTCCGCAGTTTGGAACAGAGTGACATTCCGTCCTCCAATGATTTGCGCGTGTGCCTGCGCTTGGCGCGCACGGCAACGCTGAAAGATAACGCAGAATTTAGAAGCTTGAACTGGATTCCATTTTGGGAACTGGCAATTTTAACCTACGGCAATCTTAAAGCGAAAGGCCGATTTTGAAGAATTGCGCAATCTGACAACAGATTTTCAAGGTTCTCCTCGTCTCAAATTGACATCAAATCAATGCGATGTGACCATTTCGACTGGCTCTTAGGCCAAATAGCCGCATGGCCTTCAGACCTTGCCCTGCGGGAAGCGGGCCGCGTATGGTTGTAGTCTCGTGAATAGACGGGACGGCACAAACTAATAAACAGGCACGCACCAGGCATGAGCCAAGAAAAAGTACTAATCGTAGAGGATGAAGAGAACGAGCGCACGGGTCTCGCCGAGTTAGTTTCCTCCTGGGGGTATCGCGCCGAAACTGCGCGCGACGGAGTGGACGGCCTGGAGAAGGCGACGCAATGGACTCCGTCCATCGTCGTCACCGATCTCAAGATGCCGCGCATGGGAGGCATCGAACTGCTCGAACGATTGGGAGAGCTGTCCCAGGCCATGGCAGTGATTCTGGTAACGGCGCAGGGCACGATTGATAGCGCCGTGCAAGCCATGCGCATGGGTGCCTATGACTACATCACCAAACCCATCGATACCAACCGGTTGCGCACCATGCTGCAGAATGCAGCGGCGCTGCTGGGAACCCGTGCGGAACTGGAGAGCGCCCGGCGCAAGCTGCGGGATTCCGGCTCCCTGGGCCAACTCCGCGGAGCGTCGCGCAAGATGCAGGAGATTTTCCGGCTCATCGAACTGGTCGCTCCCAGCACGGCGTCGGTGCTGATTACGGGAGCCAGCGGTACGGGCAAGGAATTGGTGGCTCGCACGATTCACCAACTCAGCCCTCGCCGGGAGCGGCCCTTCGTCGCCATCAACTGCGCAGCTATTCCTGAAACGTTGATCGAGAGCGAGATCTTTGGGCACGAAAAGGGCGCCTTCACCGGAGCGCTGGAACGGCGCACCGGCTGCTTCGAGCTGGCCGAAGGGGGAACGATCCTGCTCGATGAAATTGGCGAAATGCCCGTCGCCACCCAAGCCAAGCTGTTGCGCGTTCTCGAAGACCACAAGTTGCGCCGCCTGGGCAGCAAGGTGGAAACCGCGGTCGATGTGCGCGTGCTGGCCGCCACCAATAAAGTTCCGGATGAAGCGGTCGCCAGCGGTCAATTGCGCAACGATCTCTATTACCGGCTCAACGTCTTCAACATCCACATGCCTCCGATGCGGGAGCACAAGGAGGATATTCCTGACCTGGTCCAACTACTTCTGTCGGAAATGAGCACGAAACACTCCCGCAAAGTTGCTGCGGTCAGCGAGGCGGTGTTGAATCTGTTCAACAATTATTCCTGGCCGGGAAACGTGCGCGAACTGCGCAATACCATTGAACGTGCGGTGATTGTCTGCGACAGCGGCATGATCGAGACTAAGCATCTTCCTCCCGGATTCGGTCACGCGCCCGTGCGCACTTCCGCCAATGACCCGGACGCCGTCCGTCTGGGCGTGGGAACGACCGTGGGTGAGGCGGAAAAAATGCTGATCCTCAAGACGCTGGAATCCACCAGCAATAACAAGACCAAGGCCGCGGAAATCCTCGGCATCAGCTTGAAAACCTTGCATAATAAGCTTAAGGAGTACGGAAGCAGCACCCAAGACGCGACGGCTGACAAGGAGGAAGCTTGAACCCAGTTGCCAGTTGCCGGTTGCCAGTTGCCAGCAACCAGCAATCGGCTTTCGATCAAGCGAATGCATAGCCCGCTTCCCGCTGTACTGCTTCCACTGGCAACTGGCGGCTGGCAACTGCTTCTCCTCATGCGACGCAAAACCATTATCGTGTTTTCCATCACGTTGCTGGTGACCGTGATGGCGGCTGCGTTCTCCTATCTGTACATCTCCGAAATTCTCGGGGACCAGATCAACGAGGCTTACGAAGGCGCCGACCGGCTGACCAAACAACTTGCCTATTCCGCGGGTAACGACCTCCCGGATCTGAGCAGCACACCGGTGGATACCAATGATCCCGAGGCCGTGCGCCGTGCGCTCGCCGAATATCTGCCCATGGATACGATCCTTCTGAACGGCCTGCAGTCGGATCGCGACTACTGGCCTTACATTTACGACGCTTCGATCGTGGATGCAACCGGCAAGGTGCTGCTTCACACCAATCCTGAACTCGTGGGCAAGCAGGCGCAGCATCGGCCGGATTTCGGCGTGGTCAAAGCGGCCCGTTCACGGCGGCAACTCCGCATCGTTTACAGCCCAGCGACCGTCTACGACGTAAGCTCTCCCCTCTTGCTGAATGGTCTGCCCTTCGGCACCATTCGTATCGGGGTTTCTACGCTTTTCCTGAGGAGCGAGATCGAGCCGCGGCTGTTGCGCGCCGTCTATTTTTCCATTGCTTCCATCTTCGCGTCCATCCTGCTGGCCGCGGGCGTGTCGAATCTCGCTCTCGGTCCGCTCAAGGAAATCAGCCGCAACCTGGATAGCGTTAGTTCCGGAGCTGCGGAATCGCTTTCCGGCGACGAATCGGAATACGACGAACTCGGATTAGTCACGCTGAAGATTGCCAACCTGGGCCGCCAGATGCGCGACAGCAGGGAAATTTTCTCCGCCCTCAAAGACAATGTGGACCAACTCATGTCGAAGCTGCAGGATGGCTTGATGCTGTTCACGCGAGACTTACGGGTGGTGCTGGTCAGCGCTCCCGTCGAACGCTTCCTGGACCGGCCTCGGGGAGAACTGCTGGGCAGAACGGCAAGAGAAGTTTTCGCGGGCAACACCGCCCTCGGAACCTCAGTACTCGACGCTTTCGAACGACGGCGTCCTCTTTCCAGCGAGTTTATTGCCGCCGCTGGCCGACGGATTCAGGTTTCGTTGGATTTCGTTCACGAGAAGGGCACTCAGATCGGCGCGCTTCTGATCATGCGCGACACCGAGTCTGTGCGGCGCATTGGCGACGAAATCGAAATGTCCCGCCGCCTCTCCGCCAGCGGACGCGTAACTGGCGGCGTGGCCCATGAAGTGAAAAATCCCATCAACGCGATCGTGCTTCACTTGCAGCTCTTGCAAAACAAACTGACGCTGCTCGATCCCGATACCCGCCGTCACATGGACATTATCGGCAGCGAAATTCACCGGCTCGACCGGGTGGTGCAAACTCTGGTCGACTTCATGCGCGCCCGCGAACTGCGCCTGGAGGAAGTAGACCTCCGGAGTGTGCTTGAGGAAGTGGCCATGCTTGCGGCTCCCGACGCGGAGCAGCATGGCGTCGCTATTAATCGCGACTTGCCCGACGAACCTCTGCCCATTAAGGCCGACCTCGACTTCATGAAACAGGCGCTCCTGAATGTAGTGGTCAACGGAATCCAGGCCATGCCGCATGGGGGCCCGCTCACAATTTCGGCCCGCCGCGACGATGACGCGGTGCTCGCCGAAGTCTGCGATCGAGGCGTTGGAATTCCTCAGGATGTGCAGGACAAGATCTTCGAGCTTTACTTCACTACACGGAAAGACGGCAACGGCATCGGTCTCGCGCAGACTTATCAAATTCTGCAATGGCACTACGGCTCGGTGGAGTTTGAATCGAAAGAAGGAGCGGGCACGACGTTCCGCTTTCGCCTGCCCCTGGCTGCCACCAGCCTGACCCCGGAGCACGTTGCCGATTCCCGCGTCGAGCCGGCAATGTCAAAGCCCACAACTTGATTTCTGCTGCCACTCTTTAATTCTTTGAGGCGTAACATCTGAGGCGTAAAATCTGAACAGGTTCGGTGCGCAAAGATGCCTCTGGCCGCAATCCTCGCCGTTTGCCTTTTGAGCCTGGGTTATGCAGGCACGGGTAATCGGAGCACGCCCGCCGTGCCGGCCTCGGACTCGTCAACACTCCAATCTCAAGCTAGCGGCTCCACGCAGGCACCAGCCGCGCAATCTCAGGCCACTCCCGGGCAACCCAAGCAAGAGTCCGCGGATCAACCTAAGCCTGCTCCGAAGCCTCACCATCGCAAGAAAGCGGTCGCATCCAATTGCTCGACGGCTACACCTGCGCCAAGTTCCGCCGGGAATTCCCCCCCTTCGACACCCTGTCCGCCACCCAAAAAAGTTGTCCGCAACGGAGGGTCGAATGAACCCGCGATCCAACTGATTGAGGGCACGACGGCCGAACAGGTCCAGCAACAACGCGCCACCGATCAACTCAATGCCGCAACCGATCAAAACCTCAAGCAAATTGATGGACGCCGGCTCAGCACCAACCAGCAAGACATGGTAAGTCAGATCAGGCAGTTCCGGGAGCAGTCAAAGACCGCCGCTGCTGCTGGAGACCTCGACCGCGCCCACAATCTCGCCCAGAAAGCTCACCTGCTGTCCGTCGAATTGGTCAAACCGTGAATCAACACTTGAGAATTCTCACTTGGCGGAATAGGACTTAACCCTGGAATCTTTGGCCTTCGCCGGTAGTTCTGATGCAAGCAAACCAAATTATGCGTTGGACTGATCCCGGCGAAAACCGCTAATTTGAAATCATCGCCGAGGCATCGCAATTCTCGGCGAGATCAGCATGAGGAGTTATTAATGAAGTCCGCGCGACGTTCGCCCAAGCATCCAGCTCAAGTTTTCCCGCGGCACATTCTTGGGAGAAGCGGCCGCTTTCCCGGGGAACGCAGCGGTGGAAAGGTTGCTTCCAAGCGCACGCGTCATCTGGATCTGGAGAAACTGCTTCATTTGTCCCAGCAGTTGTATGCTCACGCTCTCACTTTGCAGGAGGTGATCCGGAGCGAAGGCGCGTTAAAATACGAGGCTTTGCGGCCTAAATTCGACCGGCAGGCTGCACAGCAGTTCGAGCTTTTCTATCACTCCTCGAAGCGGCCCTCCGGAACACGTGCCCGCAGTGCGGCTTATGAATAGATTTTGAATCAGGAGCAAGCGGCTTATTAGCGAGTTACAGACGCTTGGAATTCCGCGTCACTTCCCTTTCGCTCGCGCCCCATTCACCTTGGTCAGCAGATCCCGCGACATGGCCTGCACGGGGCCCGGAATCTTGACCGCTTCGGTCAACACTTCGCGCGCTTCACTCACTTTGCTCATCTTGGCGTAGGCGAAGCCCAAACGATAGAGCGCGATGGCATACTGCTGGTCATCCTGGCCCTTGAGCAATCCCGCCGCCGACTTCAACTCGGGAATTGCGCTCGCAGTCTTGTCCTGTTTGATGTAGGCGTATCCCACAATGGAATGCGCCACTCCCGCCGACAGTTTGCGAGACTTGTCAGCATCCGGCGCATCCCCATTGGCCACCACAATCGCCATCTGTGAGTATGTAACCGCTTTGCCCAAACTGCCCGGCTTGGCATCGTCCACATAGAATCCGGCCAGCAGCAGTAAAGCGGGCAGCGAGTTGGGATTCGCCGCCAGAGTTTTCTCGCCGTACGAAACCAGCCGTGCCGGATCGTTCAACTGCCCGGGCTCCAGCGAATACATGGCATAGTTCGACACCTGATCTTGAAACTTCGAGTCTGGGAACGCTGCCGTGTATTTCTCAATATCCGCCATACGGCTCTTGGCATCATTCTCGCTGGCAATCGCGTTGAATCCGGTGGTCTCGAGAAAATCGCAGTTGTTCTTGGCTGCGCCTTTCTCTGCCGCCACCTGCTGGGCGAAATCAGCGTCGCTCATGCCTTCCGGTTTGGCTTGTTTGCCGATCGAGTTGCAGACTTCGCCGCCCTTCACGGCATAATCGATCAACCTCGTATTGTCCTTGGCCTGCTGTGCGATGCCGGCCTGCGAGACGATAATATCGAGGTTCCTCGGGGCCCCGGTCAGCGCCTTGTCACCGTAATCGAGCGCCTTGTTCAAGTCGCCGGAGGTCTGGTAGGCCTGCGAAATCTGCCAGTTTCCATACGCCACGGCCGCCGGATTTGACGAGTATTTCTGCACGAAGGCCTCATACATGATGAGTTTCTTCGCCGCGTCCTGCTCGTTTGAGATGGCCTGCAGATCATGGTCTTCGGGTGTGCCCGCGGGAATCACGATTTTATCCATCTGTGCGCTGGCTGGCCCTGACAGGATAAGAAAACAGAAGGCAACGGCAACCAGCACCAGCGACCCCGCATAGCGTTTCATCGGTCACCTCCAGCGTAGATGAAAATGGGATCTCCACTTCCATCGGCAGGCGAATCCTAGCGCCGAACGCGGCTGGAAGCAAGGAGAACCAGTGGTCAGTGGTCAGTGGTCGGTGGCCAGTAAACGTTACTGTCGGTTAGATGTTCTTACTGAACACTGACCACTGAACACTGAACACTGAATTCCAGCTCTCGCGGACTTCATTTAAATTAGAGGAATGCGAGCCATCTTCGGCCAGCGCCCGCTGCGCTTCGTCTTTGCCGCCAACGTGATCTCCATGTTGGGCAGCGGGATGAACTCGGCCGCCGTCGCCTGGTACATTCTGCAAGCGACGCACTCGGAGATGGCGCTCGGCACCTTCGCGGTTCTGCAAACCGTCCCCGCTATGCTGATGCTTCCCTTCACCGGCGTCATCATCGATCGCGAAGATCGCCGCCGCCTGGTGATGTGGCTCGACGCTGTACGCGCCGTGATCATCGTGACCGTGGCCATCCTCGCCTTTCGACACCGCGTGCAGGTGTGGCAACTCTATCTGATGAATACCCTCGTTTCTGCCGGCTTCTGGATGTTCTGGCCAACCATTACAGCACTCATTCAGGAACTCACGCCCGAAGGCCAATTCGTGCAGTCGAATACTTTTCTTCTTGCGGGCGTGCAGGGAGGATGGCTCATTGCCGGCTCTCTCGTCGGCTTCATGTACAACCACATCGGGCTCGGCGGCGTACTTCTGATCGATGTTTCCACTTACGTCGTCTCGTTTCTTTGCTACTTCGCAGTACGGAAGGGACGCCACGTCGTGCTGCGCCCCGACGAATTGCGTGCCGATATCCTCGCCGCCGAAACCCAGTTCCAGCGCTTCTGGCGTGAGATGCGCGAGGGCCTGCTTTTTCTGCGCGACCATCGCCCGGTCGTGCTGCTCGGCATCAGCTGGGCGCTCTTTCTCGGCGCCATGATCACAGGAGTCGTCGTCACTCCATCGCTGAGCGAGCGCATTTTTCACGCCGGCGCCGTCGGCTACGGATGGCTCAACGCCGGATGGGGCACCGGCGCCTTTCTCAGCGCGCTGTACGCTCCGGCTCTGATCGCCAGCCTGGGCGGCCGGCGCTCGGTGGCATTCTCAATGGCGCTCATCGCCGCCAGCGTGGTTTGCGCTCCGGTTTCGCACTGGCTGGTTGCCGCAATTCTGCTGTATGCGGTGATGGGGTCCGCCCGCGGTGTAGGCGGCATCGCCATGAACACCAGCCTCATGGAAATGGTCCCGCCGCACCTGATGGGACGCGTGCAGAACGCCTTCTATTTCGCCGGAACCCTTCTGCAACTCGTGCTCGCGCTGAGTGTCGGCGCGGTGGCACACAAGGTCAGCCTGGTCGCCGCGTTCGCTATCCTGGCGTGCGTTTACGGATTATCGTTCGTGGCCGCAAGCTGGCCGGTCGAGACGCAAGCGGGAGTAGAAGAAGTTACCGCTGTGAAATGACTTGTTTACCCCGTGTTCCTCTGTGTCCTCTGTGTTAGAGATTTTGCTTCTGCCTTTGTGGCAAATCCGAGCGATACGCTGTTATCCTTTCCCCTTCCAAGGAGCGCTCATGTCCTCTGACTTGCAGGGCCGTAACGCCGTCGTCTTCGGAGTCGCCAACAAGCGTTCGATCGCATGGTCCATCGCCCAGGGACTGCACACCGCGGGCATGAAACTCGCCATCACTTATCAAAACGAGCGCCTGGAGCAGGAAGCGAAAGACCTCATCCTATCCCTGCCGGGCGCTGAAGGCTACATGTGCGACGTCAGCAAAGATGAAGAGATCGACCTCCTCTTCGCCATACTCAAAGAGCGTTACGGCAAGCTGCACACGCTGGTGCATTCGGTCGCCTACGCTCCGGCTGACGAACTCAAGGGAGAATTCCTTAACACGACGCGTGAGGGCTTTCGCATCGCTCTCGATGTAAGCGTGTATTCTCTGGTTGCGGTTGCGCGCGCCGCCGCGCCGCTCATGGAAGACGGCGGCTCGATCATCACCATGACTTATTACGCTTCCGAGAAAGTCGTGCCTCGCTACAACGTCATGGCCGTGGCGAAAGCGGGCCTGGAATGTTCGGTGCGCTATCTTGCCTACGATCTTGGGAGGAAGAAAATCCGCGTGAATGCCATTTCCGCCGGACCGGTGAAAACCCTGGCGGCACGCGGCATTTCAGGCTTCGGCGATATGCTAAAAGCCCACGCCGAGCACGCCCCGCTCGGCCGCAATGTCGATATTGCAGAAGTCGGTTCGACCGGAGTCTTCCTCGCCTCCGATGCAAGTTCCGGTATCACGGGCGAGGTGATTTATGTCGATTGCGGCTACAACATCATGGGTTTTTAGCAGCACGGTTCGGGAAGGGCACGGCTTCAGCCGTGCCGTTAGCGATTAACCTTAGAGCGGGCTTCAGCCCCTGAGGCACGTCCTTACCTCGGCAGAGGATGTGGGATAATGGATCAATGAGAAGTAATCGTTTCGCGCTAGCGATCTTCGCCGCTGCCATTCTTTTCTCGATGATCCACGAATGGAGCGCGCCAGTTTCCTGCGCACGTTCCATTCTCATCAAAGCCACTGACTCTCGCTAACTTCATTTTGCCCCGCATTGCGACCAGCATGGGTTTGGCGGCGGAGGTGGTGGCGGAAGCTGCTGGTACGAAAACAACTGCGTAGGTGAAATCTCATAGGGACTAAGGCGTATCCAAGCTAGCAGCGCAACCACGATAAGAAGGGTGACCGCCGCGAAACCACCAATGAGCTTGGGCGATCGTGTATGAATTGGGCGTGGGACTTTTGCGTCAAGAAAAAAAGACCTCGCGGGCAAGAGTAGTGCGATCACCATCAACAAGAAAGCTGACTGCGCCCAACTCCGAGCGGATCCCGGGTAATAGATCGCAGTGTAGAGCCATTCACGGATCGAAAGACCACCCTTGGTGAAGAGTGGCAATACCAAAAGCGGGAAGGCCCAAACCCATACCACGACAAACATCACAGCCCACGACGCGCGAGTACGCTTGACGTATCCGGTCCATAGAACGATTAGCCCGATCAGAACAATTGCCAGGCAGACGACGCTCAGATCGCTCATCCGCTGGGCGGCCAATCGGTCCCCGCTATCAAGCCTAGTGAGCCAAATCCTGTCATGATCGGTTATGACATTGGCCCAGATCATCGGAACGAGGCAAACCAGCGCGATGGTGAAGAGCACGCTTGAAACGAAGGCCGAGCCGGTGCGGATTCTCATGGTGGCCCTCCAAAGAACAAGCCTTGCAATACCATTCTTACGCCAAAAGGCCCTGGGCAGTTATACAAATCTTCCGGCTGGTCTCTCCCTCGCGCTCCAAAGAAATCTCCAAATCCCGCTCGCGCAGCAGGCGTGGAAACTTCTGTCCCCACTCAATCAGCAAAATACTGTTCTCTGACCGTAGATCGTCCAGCCCCAGCGTCTCCAATTCCCGCGGCGTATCTACGCGGTAAAGATCAATGTGATAAAGATTGGCTTGAGGCCCGCGATACTCGTGCACCAGCGTAAAGGTTGGACTGGTAACGTCTTCTTCCTCAGCCGCCTCGAAGCCTGCGGCGATTCCCTTGACCAGCGTGGTCTTTCCCGCGCCCAGATCGCCGCGCAGCAGCACCAGCTTTGGCGGCGCCAGCAACTCCGCCAGCGTCCGGCCAAAGGCGATCGTCTCCTCCGGTGAATGTGTGGTGATCTCTCGTGTCATTTCGACTGGCCGCAGCCGCGTGGGACACAAACCACGACCAGTATAGCGAGAGGAGTCTAGATCGTCCTGGGCGTGGTGAAAGTCACGGATTTAAGACCCAACAAATCTTTCTCCGTCACGTGGTCCAAGGACGTCCGCAGGCGGCGGTGGTCGTCATCTTCCAGCGCGACGAAGCGGAACGGTTGCAGCACGCCCTCCGTCATCTTCCGCGCCGGACCGAGAATCTCCGCCATACCGTGGACCGGGCCCGATTGCGTTTGAAAGGCCAGCTCGACGAAATCGCCGTTTCTCAGCGAACGCGGCATCTGCAACAGTCCTCCGGTCGTCGAAATGGTTTGGAGTTTAGCTTTTGTGCGCCGGCCATCTTCTAAACGAATCGCAGCCAGGACGGACTCGCCAAGCTGGACCCGGGCCGCGCGCCGCGAAGGGTGCGGTTGGGGGAAGTGGGTCATAAGTTATGTGCAATATGGCATGCCGGGCGAACAGGTAACAGGTTACGGAAGCCGAGTGGCCGGATTCCCGCGCTGGACGCGGGGTTTGCCGCGACAACGAACGTGGTGTCAAGCACATAGAGAGGGTTTACCAAGTCATTAATGTCCGGCAGTCCAACGCGGCTGGCAGAAGCGCTAAACAATATCCTGGGCAGGAGCAAAACCTCAGCGGCTGGAAGCCGGGTTCTTTTTGGGGCCGATTATCGGCACGAGTGGAACTCGTGCCCTTCCCGGTCTTGCCGAAAGCGCGCATTTCAAGTCCTCCGCAACATCCGCAGGTTTTCGCGCAAGTCCGTATCGCGTCATTCACTATTCACCACCGCACAACCTTGTCTTGCGCTGCCTGCCGCATGACACGATAGGCTATCGGCAAGCCTTGCAGCAAATCCGTCGCCACCATCGAATGCTCGCCCACGATGGCTTTCATTACATCCCCGGCCAGACCATGCAAATGCACCGCTGCGAGTACGGCCTTGAAAGCGTCCTTGCGATGCTGCGCCATCATTCCTGCGACGATTCCCGTCAGAACGTCCCCGGTTCCGCCCGTAGCCATGCCGGGATTGCCCGTTGTATTCACCCAGGCTTCGCCATCGGGCTGCACCACCAGCGTGCGGTACCCTTTAAGCACCACGGTAAGGTTGTGCTCCCGAGCAAAGTTGCGCGCCGTTTCCAAACGACCCTTCTGCACGTCGGCAACGCTGCATCCGGCAAGGCGGGCCATCTCGCCGGGATGTGGGGTGATCACCAGCATTTGATCTTTTCCATTCAACTCGGCTGCCCGGCCTTCAAATGCATTCAGCCCGTCTGCATCCACTACCATCGGGGATTCAAGCCGTGCTACTAGAGTCCGCACCAACTCCGCAGTTTCAGGATCGCGTGAGATGCCGGGCCCGATGGCGATCACGCTCTTCCCTTTCGCCAGGTCCTCGATTCGCGCCTCCGCGCTGCGGGAGATCGTCCCCGCATCTGTCTCCGGCAACGGCTCGGTCATCAATTCGGGATGAAAGCTGGCAATCGCCCCCAACGCCGACTTCGCGGTGGCTACGGTAGCAAGTCCCCCTCCGGCGCGCAGCACAGCCATTCCCGCCATCGCCGCCGCTCCGGCCTTTCCCAGCGAACCGCCCACCACCAGCACATGCCCGTAATTGCCTTTGTTGGAATCCGCCGGGCGCGGGGCAATCAACGCCGCAAGATCGGGAGCGGTGATTACATTTAGTTGCAGGACCGAACTGATTGCCTCCGGCGGCGAGCCGATCTGCGCCACGACCGTTGGCCCGGCAGTCCATGAGCTGAACAGATGCGCGGGCCGCGGAGCGGTGAATGTAACCACCGCATCAGCCCGCGCAATCGGCCCTTGCTGAGGCGCCATGGCATCTGCATCCGCGCCGGAGGGAATGTCCACCGCAATCACGGGAATCCGGCTCGCATTCATGAGACTGGCATTCATGAGAACGATGGCGTCGGCGTAGAGCCCGCTCACCGGAGGCTTGAAGCCCGTGCCCAGCACCGCATCCAGACAGACATCCGCTCGCAGCGAGGATGCGATTCCCTTCAGCTGCTCACTGGAGCGCACAGGCGTGGCAGCTACCGGCAGCTTGCCAAACATTACGGCTGCATCACCGCGAAGCTCTGCCGGATCAGCCAGCAGAATCACCTGAACATTCTTACCCTTTTCATGCAGCCGCCGCGCCGCCACAAAACCATCGCCGCCATTGTTTCCCTTGCCGCAGAAAACTACGATTCGGGCCGTGCTGGCATAGTGCGACAAAACGTAGTCCGCCACAGCCGCGCCCGCGTTCTCCATCAGCGTGAGCGAAGGCACACCGAAGCGCTCGCTGGTGGCGCGATCAATGGCACGCATCTCCGCTGCGGAAACGATTTTCATAAGAACCGTCGTTGGTCGTTGGTCCTTGGTCGTTAGCCAAACGCCCTTCGTGCGGCACATCAGGAGATCGCAAAGGGCGAACGGCCAACGGCCAACGACCGATCTTAAAACAAAAAGGCCCTCCGCGCCGCGCGGAGAGCCTTTGACTTTACTGGCCACTGGCCACTGATCACTGGCCACTGTTTTTCAGCGCCTGCACCCGGCTGTGCTTCACGCTATAGGTGAAGTAGACCACCAATCCGATGATGAGCCAGATAATCAGCCGCGCCCAGTTCACCCAGCCCAGCTTGTACATCATGTATCCATTCGACACCACACCCAGGATTGGAACCAGCGGCACCCACGGCGTGCGGAAAGGCCGATGCAGGCTGGGATTCGTATAGCGCAGTACCATTACGGAAAGTGACACAATGACGAACGCCAGCAGCGTACCGATGTTCACCATCCTTCCGATGTCTTCGATTGGCGTCACGCTGCCGACAATCGCCGCCAGCAGGCCCACCAGAATCGTATTCTTCCACGGAGTGCGGAACTTGGGGTGGACAGCCGCGAAGAACTTCTTGGGCAGCAGGCCGTCGTTGGCCATGGAATAGAGCACACGCGTCTGCCCGAGTAACATCACGAGCATCACGCTGGTCAGCCCAGCCAGAGCGCCCAGGGTGATGATGTTTGCCGCTGTGGTCAAACCCCGGTCCAGAAACGCAACCGCGACCGGCGCCTCGATGTTGATCTGCTGCCAGCGCACCATTCCAGTGAGCACGCCGGCCACGGCAATATACAACACGGTACAGATGGCCAGCGAGGCCATCATGCCAATGGGCAAGTCGCGTTGCGGATTCTTTGCCTCCTGCGCCGTCGTGGAAACTGCATCGAAACCAATGTAGGCGAAAAATATGTAAGCCGCTCCGGCTCCAATTCCGGCGAAGCCGTGCGGCGCATAAGAAGCCCAGTCGAAGCCCCAGTTGGCTCGGTTGATGTAGTGAGCGCCCAGGGCGATCACAAACAGCACCACCGAAACCTTTACCACCACGATCGCAGTGTTGAAACTGGCGCTCTCTTGGATCCCAATCACCAGAACGGCGGTGATCACCAAAGCAATAATGAAGGCTGGGAGATTTAAGCCGATCTCCATGCCGAACATGTGCGGCGCTCCCAGCAGGTCATGCGCCCGCTGTAACAACTCCGGAGACTGCGCGCCCACAATCGCAGTCACTTTGTCGAGGAAGCTTTGCGTGCCCGGCACGAGAGACGGATCGGCGGCCACCGCCATCTGCCGGGCAATGGTGTTTTCAGCCGTCTTCAGCGCTGTCCAGTGATCGTAGGAGAGCCACAGCGGCATCTTGATGTGGACGATATTCAGCAGTTCAACGAAGTGGTTCGACCATCCCGAAGATACTGTGCTGGCGCCCATGGCGTATTCCAGCGTGAGGTCCCAGCCGATGATCCAGGCGATCAACTCGCCCAGCGTCGCATAGGCGTAAGTGTAGGCGCTGCCGGCCAGCGGAATCATGGCAGCAAACTCGGCATAGCACAGTCCGGCAAACGCGCAACCCAATCCCGAGAGTACGAACGACAACGTGAGCCCCGGACCGGCGTACTGTGCGCCCAGTCCCACCATTACAAATATGCCTGCCCCAATGATGGCGCCGACGCCCAACGCGGTGAGCTGGAAGACTCCCAGCGTGCGTTTCAGGCTGTGTTCTCCCGTCTCGCCGGCTTCCTCCATCAACAGGTTCAGCGGCTTGGTTGCCAGCAGATTTGCCTTCGTTCTCCCCCGGGGGGACACACTTGTGCTCATTTAGCCTCCGCGCTTCTTGACCACGCGTAATATACCGGGATGCCCAGCAGCACCACAATCAGTCCCGGCCACGAGTACTGCGGCTTGTAGCGTAATAGTACGACATCAACGAACAACGCCATCACAATATAAACCGCGGGCAGGACGGGATAACCCACGGCGCGGTACGGCCGCTCCGCATTCGGATGCGTCCGCCTTAGCACGAACAGTCCCACAATGGTCAAAATATAGAAAACCAAAACCGCAAAAATCACGTATTCCAGCAGTTGGTTGTAGCTGCCCGAGACACAGAGCAGGCATGCCCATACCATCTGCACCATCAACGAAACCGCCGGCGTCTTATACGTAGGATGCAGCCTGGCGACATTGCGGAAGAACAGGCTGTCTTTCGCCATGGCATAGTAGACGCGCGCGCCGGAAAGAATCAGCCCGTTGGCGCAGCCAAAGGCGGAAATCAGGATGGCCCCCGCCATCAGCAGGCCGCCCGCGGAGCCGAACATCTGCGTCATGACCGCGGTGCCAACGCGGTCTTCAGCGGCATATTTTATTCCACGTTCAAGAATCGTCGCCGCGCCCGGCGCTCCGTCGAGCGGCAGTGCCATCAGATAGATGAAGTTGCAGGCAATGTAGAGCGCGATCACCACGCCCGTACCCAGCGCCAACGACAGCGGCAAATTGCGGCTGGGATTCTTGACTTCTCCCGCCGTAAAGGTCACATTGTTCCAGGCGTCAGCGGAAAACAGCGAGCCTACCTGCGCCACCGCCAGAATCGTCAGCGTACTCACCAGTACCACCGGCCCGCCCACTCCCACCTGCACCGCGTGCTGCGCGCCCAATCCGGCATTGCGCCAGAAATGTCCGCTGAAGTTGGTGGCCAGCGCCTGCGCATTTCGCCCCAGCGCGATGCCGAACAAGGCTAGTCCAAGCAGTGCCGAAACCTTGGCCACGGTAAACACATTCTGGATGAGCGCCCCAGTTTTCAGCCCGAAGATATTCACCACCGACAGGAAGACCACGAGCAGGATAGCAACCAGGTTCTGCGTATTGATTCCCACGTCTATGTTGCCCAAAACCATCGGGCCCACGTGAATCGGTGGAACCTTCCAGAGATGCAGAATCCAGCTGGAGGAAGAAACCGCAGGAAAGAAAACTCCCAGGAACTTGCCAAAGGCCACGCCCACGGCGGCAATCGTTCCTGTTTGAATCACCAGAAAGAGCGTCCAACCGTAGAGAAATCCCCACAGCGGCCCGAGCGCTTCGCGCAGGTAAACGTACTGCCCGCCGGCCCGCGGCATCATTGCCGCCAGTTCGCCATAGCTGAGCGCGGCGACAATCGTCATGAACCCGGCCACCGCCCACGCGGCAATCAGCAGCGCGGGTGAGTCAACTTCGCGGGCAATCTCCGCAGAAACAATAAAGATGCCGGAGCCGATCATCGACCCCATGACCAGCATGGTGGCGCTGGTCAGGCCCAGTTCCTTGACCAGTTCCTTATCCTGATGGCTATGAATCTCCCAGTCGCTGCCCGCGGCTGGCCGCGTTGTCGGTGTGCTCAGGATGCCTCCGCAAAGGTAAGGCGTCGTTGGTCGTTCGTCGTTGGTCGTTGGCTCACGACCCAAACAGCCTGCAATCTTTGGCCAACGACGAACGACCGACGACCGACGACGGCGTTATGCCCCATGACTTTACCTCAAGATACGGAAAAATTCCTCTGCTGATTTGCGCGGCTCCCGTAGCAAGTCGGATATCACTGCCACGGAATCGGCCCCGGCCTCAATCACGGAAGCAGCGTTGGCCCGAGTGATCCCGCCGATGGCCACCAGCGGTTTTCGCGTCAAAAGCCGCACCCGGCGCACTCCTTCGAGGCCCACAACCGGATCAGGACGCTCTTTGCTGGACGTGGAAAACACGGGACCGATGGCAATATAGTCCGCCGCAGTCCGATCCGCCTCCTGCAACTGCTCTGGATTATGCGTCGAAACCCCGAGCCAGCGCTCTGGGCCAATGATCCCGCGAACCGACTCCGGCGAAAGATCATCCTGGCCAACATGCACGCCATCGAACTCCGCGACCAGGCACAGGTCGGCGCGGTCGTTCATGATGAGCTTCGGCACGTGTGGGTCGGGCACGTTTGTCCGACGATGCCTGCGCAATTGCCGCGCATGCTCTAGTATCACTCTCGCGTTTCCGCCCTTGTTGCGATATTGCAGTAGCGTGCACCCACCCGCGACAAGTTCTTCTGCGAAAACCGCCAGTACTTCGGTTGATGGAAAGAATGCCGCGTCCACGATGGCATAAAGGCGAGGAACCGAGATCACGCCGCCGTGTCCTTCTTCCCGTTCTTCGCCAGGAATCGTTCGATAAACCCCGTATCAAAGTTCCCGGCCCGAAAGTCCGGATCGGCAAGAATCTTCCGGTGCAGCGGAATCGTCGTGAACACGCCCTCGACGATAAACATGTCCAGCGCCCGCGTCATCCGCGAGAGCGCCTCGCTGCGGTCTTTGCCGCGGACGATCAACTTGGCGATCAGCGAATCGTAATAAGGCGGGATTACGCCCTCGGCGTACGCCGCCGTATCCACGCGCACGCCGGTCCCACCGGGTGGATGAAACGCCGTGATCTTGCCCGCCGACGGCGTGAACTTCTCGGGATGCTCGGCATTAATGCGGCACTCAATGGCGTGCCCGCGGTGCACGATCGGCCCCTGCAGTACGTCCCGCATGTGCGCGCCCGCGGCAATCATGATCTGGCTCTTCACCAGATCCACGTCCGTGACCATCTCCGTCACGGGATGCTCCACCTGTATGCGCGTGTTCATCTCGATGAAGTGCAGCCGGCGGTCGTGATCCATCAAGAACTCGATCGTGCCAGCATTCGTGTAGCCGATCTTCGCCAGCGACTGGCTCAAAACCGCGCCAATCTGATCGCGCAATTCCGGCGTAACCTGGGTCGAAGGCGATTCCTCCAGCAATTTCTGATGCCGCCGCTGGATCGAACATTCCCGCTCTCCGAGGCTCACCACGTTGCCGTGCTCATCCGCCAGCACCTGAAACTCAATGTGCCGCGGATGTTCGACATACTTCTCCATGTACAGGTCGCCGTTGCCGAACGCTCCCGCCGCCTCGGCCTGCGCCGCCTTGAAGAGCGCTGGCAGTTCTTCTTCGTTGCGCACAATGCGCATGCCCCGACCGCCGCCGCCCGCCGACGCCTTCAGAATCACCGGAAAGCCCACCTGCATTGCCCACTCCACCGCCTCGATCTCGGACGCAATGATTCCATCCGACCCCGGCAGAATGGGCACGCCCGCTTGTTTCATGGCCGCGCGCGCTTTTTCCTTTTCTCCCATCAGCCGCATCACTTCCGGCCGCGGCCCGATGAACTTGATCCCGCTGGTCTCGCAGACCTCGGCAAAATTGGCGTTCTCCGATAGCAATCCGTACCCGGGATGGATCGCATCCACATTAGCGATTTCGGCCGCACTGATCACTGCCGGAATGTTCAGATAGCTCAGCGACAGTTGTGGCGGCCCAATGCAGATGGCTTCGTCGGCAAAGCGCACCGGCAGAGAATGGCGGTCGGCCTCGCTGTAAATGGCAACCGTGCGGATGCCCAGTTCTTTGCACGCGCAAATGACGCGCAGGGCAATCTCTCCGCGGTTCGCAACTAGGATTTTCTTAAACATTTAGATTTATGTAGGGATAGCCGGGTGGGAATTTTGCAATTTGGTGATTGGGTAATTTGGCAATCCAAGATCCCGAAGGTTTTTCAATTACAAAATTACCAAATTACAAAATTACCCAATCTCCCTTCACTTCTTCGGCCTTATCGCAAACAACTCCTGCCCGTATTCGATCGGCTGGCCATTGGTCCCCATCTTTTTTACGATCTCGCCGGCCACATCCGACTCAATCTCATTGAGCAACTTCATCGCCTCCACAATGCACAGTACCTGTCCGACTTCCACCATGTCCCCGACCTTGACGAAAGGAGGCGCACCCGGCGAGGGCGCCTCGTAGAGCGTCCCGACGATTGGAGACTTTACGATGTGCAGATTTTCTTGCGGAACCGCCTCGGCCGGCGCTGCCGGCAGCGGGGCAGTTGAGCCAGTTGCGGCCATAACCGCAGGCGCAACGGCCTGGGGCACCGTCACGGCCACATACGGGACCTCCGCGCGTGCCTGCACGACGGTAGGCTGGCCTCCCCGCTTGATTTTCACCTTGACATCGCCGCGCTCCAGTTCGAACTCGGCAATGTCTTTTTCGACTATGAACTCGATGAGTTCCTTCAGCTCTTTTTGATTCATTCGTGTACGGTGGGACTGCTCTTCAGGTCTTAGGTGTCAGGTGTTAGGTCTTAGGCTTAGGTGATATACGATTGCCTGCCCGGTGCGCTTTGTCGACGGCCTGACACCTGAGACCTGATACCTAAGACCTTTCACTCCAGTGCCAGGAAATCCTTGCCAGTCGGAGTCAGCACTTCACCGCCGCCTTCGCGGACGGCCACCATGTCCTCGATCCTCACACCCCATTTGCCGGGGAAATATATTCCCGGCTCAATCGTGATGACCATGCCCGGTTGCAGCACTTCCTTCTGCCCGGCCGCAACTCTGGGCGCTTCGTGAATCTCCAGGCCTACGCCGTGCCCGGTCGAATGGGTAAAATACCGTCCCAGCCCAGCCTTGCGCAATACCTTGCGGGCTGCAGAATCGACTTCTCCGGCGCTGACCCCCGGCCGCACTGCAGCAATCGCCGCCGCCTGTGCCTCTTTCACCGACTCGTACGCGTGACGCGCTTCTTCGCCCACAGCCCCAGAAGCGGAGCCCACCCAGACGGTACGAGTCTGGTCCGAACAATAACCTGCGAGTATAACACCGAAATCGCAGACCACGAATCCGCCCGGAGCAATGGCTTGCTCCGTGGCTCGGCCGTGAGGCAGCGCCGAGCGCGCTCCCGAAGCGATGATGGTGGGAAACGACATCTCTGAGGCCCCGGCGCGGCGCGCAGCGTATTCCATCTCTGCAGCCACTTCGGCCTCTTTAACTCCCGGCCGCAAAACTTCGAGCGCCCGATCGAATAGCGTCGCTCCCAACCGCACCGACCTCCGGATCAACGCGAGCTCCGCCGCGTCCTTCACCATGCGCGCGTTCTCCACCAACGCGGGCGCATTCTTTAACCTCAAGCCGGAGGGCACTAGATCCGCCAGGCGCTTTCTTTCGGCGACGGTCAGGTGTTCAGCCTCGATCCCGATCGTCCAACGCTTTGATCGCATCCCGCGCGCCTTCAACCATTCCCCGAGCGCGGTCAGAACAGCCTTGCGCGCAATGATCACCTTTGCGCCCTTCACCTCATCTCTGGCCTGCGTGTCATAGCGAACGTCGGTGAAGAACACGCTGCCGGCTTCCGTCACCAGCAGCAAACCGGCGCTCCCGGTAAAGCCGCAAAGATATCGGATGTTCGGAAGATGGCTGACCAGCAAAGCATCCAACCCAGTGGAGGCAAGCTGCTCCCGCAGTTTCTTCTGGCGCGTAGGGAAGTCCATTCCTGCTGAGTTTAGCAGGAGAGGCTACGAGCATCGAGCGGCGAGCCGCGAGCAGGCCTTGAAAGCGCACAAAATCCGATCAGCAGCGACGCCCGCGGGGCAAGCAATTCAGCGATTTTGAGAGCTCCAAGCTCGAAGCTCGTGGCTCGAAACTCAAACAAAACCGCCGGCCCTGACAGGTTCTTCAGGCCGGCGGTTCTAAATCTTCAACTGCGCTGCTGTATCGGACGCTCTACGTCTGAATGATTCGCGGCGTGATGAAGAAGATCAATTCCTGGTTCGAGGTCGAAACCTGCACGTGCTTGAACAGGTTGCCCAGGATCGGGATGCTGCCCAGCAACGGCACCTGGTCGATGTTGATCGAGTTCTGCGTCTGGATGACGCCGCCGATCACCACCGTGCCGCCGTCGGTCACCAGCACCTGCGTCGTCGCCTGCTGCGTGATCAATTCCGGGTTGCCTTGCACTTCCTGCGCGAAGTTCGGAGTTGTGTTCTCCACGTCCACGTTCAGGAAGATCGTGTTCTCGGAGGTGATTTGCGGAACCACCGTCAGCCGCAGGAAGGCGTCAACGTAGGTCACAGTCGGAGGACCACCCAACTGCGCCTGCGTCACGATGGGCACGCGCACGCCCTGCTTCACGATGGCCTGAATATTGTTCTGCGTGACCACGCGCGGCCGAGACAAAACCTTGAGCAAGCCGCGCGATTCGGCCATCGAAAGAACGGCATCGATGCGCACCGTGTTGCTGGCATTCAAGAAAGTTAAGCCGCTGGTGGGTGCCGTCGATCCCAGATTCGTGAACAGAGGGACCGAGTTTCCTGTGGTCGTGCCGGTTCCAGGTACGGTGATATAGCCCGGAGTCAGGTTGCTGACCGTCGTCGGCGAAGCGCCCACGGCGGAGTTTCCGCCGATGGCGCTGTGGCCATCGCCCCAGCCGAATCCGAGCTGTGTGCCGATGTCGCGCGCAAACTGCCGCGTCGCCGCCACCACCCGCGCCTCGATCTCCACTTCCTGAGTCTTGCGGTCCAGTTGCGTCAGGATGCGGTCGATGACGGGAATCACTTTCGGAATATCGTTGACGATTACGGCGTTGGTGCGTTCATCCGCCACCACATCACCGCGCGCCGAGAGGAACTTCTTCACCGTCAGCATCACGTCTTTGGCGTGGGCGTAGCTCAGAAAACGCGTGACTGAAACTCTCTCCACGGCCAGCGCTTCCGATTCAATCTGGGCGCGCCGTCCATCCGCTTCCTTCTTCAGCGTGTCCACCGTGGCTACGCGCAGAACGTTTCCTTCCAGTTCCCGGGCCAGGTCGTTGTTCTTGAGTACGATGTCCAGAGCCTGGTCCCACGGCACATCGTCAAGCACGATGGTCAAAGTTCCGTGCACATTGGGATCGAGCACCACATTCAAGCCGCTGATCTCATGGATCAGACGGAAAAAGTCTTTCAGATCCACATCCTTCAGGTTCACTGAAATCGGCTCGCCCGTGTACCGCGGTCCGGCTGTAGCCGGTTGCTGTCCCGCTTGCTCCTTCTGCTCGGCAGCAAGATTGACTGCGGGCATAATGCCGGAGCCCCCCGTGCTGGAACCCGTGCTCGTCGACGAGGACTGCGCCGCATTCACGCGGGCCGGCAGCAGTTCCGCCGCCGTCTTGTCGGAGAATTTCGCAGCCGCTTCCTGCGCGCGCCCGGCGGGATCGGTTGCCGCCGCGTCGTTCTTAGCCGCGTAAGTTGGCTCAACAAACACAAAGTCACTCGACGTGGAAGCAGCCGCCTCGGGCTTGGGCGTCGTCGCCTGAGCCGACTTTTCCACCGCAGCCTTCGGAGCCACCGGAACGCTGGCCGCAACTGGCTGCGTCTTTGCCGGCACTTCCGCCTTCGCTTCCATGACTCGTGGCCCGAACGGAGACACAACCTTGGCCGGCGCCGTGACAGTCTTAGGCACGTTCGCGCTAGCCGTGGACTGCTGCGTATGCAGCGTCAGCACAAACTTCCCGTCTGCCGTTGGGTTCAGTTCGTAGCGGCAGGCATGCTCCAGATCGACCACTACACGCGTAGTCGGAGGCGTCTGGCCATCCATGCCGATGCGCACTCCTTTCACTCCGGCGTTCCCCACCGTGATGTGGCTCTGCCCTGTCGCCATCACGGTTCCGGGCAGGTCCACCACCAGCCGCGCGGGCGAATCCGCTGTGGTCAGCTTGGGCGTAACTGCGCCACGCGCGCTGATCTCGATCCGGATCTCATCCGCGCCCCGAACCACCTTCACTCGTTGCAGTTCGTTGCGCTGGTCCGCCGGTTGTGACGCCGGCGCCTCGGCGGCCGATGCTACCAGCCCCAGAAGCAGCCATGGTAGGAACACACTCAGCATTTGCTTTCGCATTTTGCCTCTCCCCAACTCGCGAGCCTGGCTCGCGTGTCCTTCGTAAATTCGATTTTTCCCGCGCTCCGGTTTTCCCGGTTCGTTGCCACCGGACTTTTAAACCGCCGGCGTGACTATCTTCTTCACCACTTCCCGCGTAAGCGGCTTGCCCAGCTTGTCCTGGAACGACTCCTGAAACACAACCGAGTCTCCCGTGATTTTCATCACGTAGCCGTTGAATACGGGATCGTTTTCATGCAGGAAATAGGCCTTGTTCAAGCTGTTCGTCACCACCGCGATGAAGCCATTCTCCGATTTCACCACGCCCCGCACATTGATCTGCCCGATCTCCAGGCACTTTTTTCCCGTCGAGCATCCGGAAGTATCGGTCTGCTGCAGCACCGGGCTGAAGAAGGGGTCGCGCTTGCCGTTCATCGCCCACTTCTTTTCTTCCGGCTTGGGGGCCTTGCCCGGCTCCGCAGTCTTGGCCGGGACCGCCGCTTTTTCCGTTGCGGCAATCTTGCTGGTGTCAACCGGGGTCTTTGCTGCCGGCTTGTGAGCCGCCACCTTCGCCGCCGCTACTGCCTTTGTTTTAGGGACGAACGCATCGTGCGGCTTCCCAGTCTTGGTCGCCGGTGCGGAAGCGCTCTTCGCCTCTGGAGCCGCGGCAGGCGGCACCACTGGCTTGGCCGCCACTGTCTGCAGCTTAGGCGCTGCTGCAGAAGTCTTCGCCGGAGCCGGCGGCGGAGTGCTCTTTGCCAATGCCTTGGTATGCAGCGTCAAGACCAACGTGTTGCCAGGGCCCGGAGCCATGTCATAGCTGCAGGGCTGCTCGAGGTCCACGACAATACTCGTCGTCGGAGGTGTTTTGCCATCCATGCCCACGCGCACGCCCTTGACTCCAGCGCTTCCGACGGGAATCTTGCTGTGCGCCATCGCCATAATCGTCGCCGGTAGCTCCACGACCACGCGTGCGGGCGAACTCAATTTGCTGACCTTCGGCGTCACCGCCTCGCGGGGACTGATCTCGATCTGAATGTCATCTGCATTGTGGACGACGTTTACCCGCTCCAGCGTGTTGTTCCGGCTCGACGCCGGGGCCGGGGCAGGTTTCGTGCCCGGAATCGTAGCTGTTTTCACTCTAGGCGTCGGAGCGCCTGGCGCCGGCTTGGCCGTTTGCGCCGGCATGCCTGTCGCCGCGAGCGCTTCGTTGGTCTGGTTGGTCTTGATCTGCTGCAGCGATTTCGCCGTGCTGCGCGCATTGTCGATGGCGTCCGGGTTTTGCCCAAAGGCCGCCCCCGCCGTCATTGCGATTGTCACTGCCAGAATGCCTGTCATCAGCTTCATAAGCGATTCCTATTGCTTCGCGCCCGCAGGCGGTGTTGCCGGCTTTGCTCCTGGCCCCGTCGGTGCCGCCGGCGGATCCAGGTCGTGACTGTAGAACGTGGTCGCAACAAACGATGCCACCACACTCTCGTTCGGCGCGTACTGGTACTGGTGCTTCACTTTCGCGATCGTGGGATTCTTCGTCGTGGCCACCAGCAGACCGCTGACGTTCACGATGCGCTCCAGCTTGCCCACCCGGTCAAAGAAGTTCAGCATGGAGTAGTACGGACCATCCAACTCCATGTCGAATGGAACCTCGCTGTAATACTCCTTCGCGGCCACCGGTTTGGCCGAATAACGGCGCAACTCCACTCCCGCCTTCACCGCTTCGGCATCCATCGTGGTGATGAAGCTGTCCACCTGCTTCTCATCCGGAACGATGCGCCGTTCAATCTCCAGTTGCTGTTTCAAGTTGGCCAGTTGCAGCTCCATATCCTTCAGCTTGGGACGGTAGGATTCCAGTTCGTTGTTCTCTCGAACTTTGATCTCCACCGCCTTCTGAGCCGCCGCATTCTTCTCGCTCTGGCTCTTGAACATCGTGAAGTACAATGCCGCCGTGATCAGCGCGCCTCCGGCGATCACCGCTCCCCACTGTTTCAGCCCCGACAGTTCGCTAAAGTTTGTCGAACATAGGTCCGCCTTTACGACTTTCCCTTCTCGCAGGTCAGGGTGAACTGGAACGCCTGCATGTCCTTGACCGCATCGTCCTGATAGGTCTCCTTGATCTCGACGTTCTTGAAGAAGCCCGTCTTCTGCAGGTTCGCAATCAGGCTGGCCACGGCATCCGTGCTCAGCGCCGTGCCATCCAGGCTTACGCTCGCACCCTGGTCTTCCATCTTGTTCAGCCAGACCGCTTCGGTTGTGTTCACCGTCTGGCCCAGCATGGCCAGAAGGTTGACCGGGCCGGCCTGGCCCGCGCGCAGCGAATCGATGACATCCACGCGCCGCTTGTAGTTGTCAGCTTGTTTTTGCCGCTCCAGGAAGCGCGCCTTCACATCGCTGAGTTCGCGGTTTTTCTGCTGGGCCGCCACCATCTGTGCCGCGATCGATTTCGACTGCTTGTCCAGCCGGTACCAGTAACCGAAATTCAACAAACCGGCTACGATCAGCACCACCAGCACTTTCAGCTTGGGAGAACCCATGTCGCCCAGTTCCATCGTGGGCATCGCGGGTCCACCGCCACCGGCGCGCTTGCTTTTCCCTTTGGAATTTTCGAGCAGATTGATTCTGATCATAGGGATTCAAAGCTCCTCAAAGCCAGGCCGACCGCTACCGCCAGTTGCCCCGGATTCTGCTCCACCAGCTCCGCTCCCGGGCCGGCTGCCGGCGGCACCACCCGCTGAAACGGATTCAACAATTCCACCGGCATGGAGAATTCCTGCCGCAACGCTTCCATCAATCCCGGCACCTTCGCCGAACCGCCCGCCAGGTAAATCTTCTCGATGTGCTCGCCCGCCGCGCTCGCCCGGAAAAAGTCGAATGTCTTCTGAATTTCCAGCACGATGATCTCGGTGACCTGCTGCAGGATCGGCGCTTTCGCGTCCTCGCTCACCGTGCCGACCTTCTCGCCCAGCTTCAGTTTCTCGGCATCTTCGAAGTTCAGGTCGAGTTCCTTCTGCAACGAGTCCGTATACTGGTGCCCGCCCACGCTGACGTCGCGCGGGAACAATGGCGTCGTGCCTTTCACGATGTTGATGTTCATCACGCTGGCGCCCAGGTTCAAAAGCGCCACCACCTGGCCGGGCGCCGGCTGGTAGTTGTACTCGTAGCAGTTCTGCAGCGCCAGGGCATCAATGTCCACGATAGACGGAGTGCGCCCCGCCATCGAGAGTACGTTGGTGTAGTTCAGAATCTTGTCCTTCTTCACGGCCACCAGCAGTACGTCCATCTGCGGGCTGCCCGCTTCTTCGGACAGAATCTGATAGTCGAGACTCACATCGGCGAGATCGAACGGAATGTGCTGCGCCGCTTCCTTCTCGATGGTCTCGGCCAGTTCCTGATCGCTCATCGAGGGCAGCGATATTTTCTTCACGATCACCGAGTGCCCGCTCACCGCCGTGGCTACCGATTTCGTTTTGATCAGGCAGTCCGCGAACAGCTTCGAAATCGCGCTCGATACTGTCCCCGAGTCCACGATCATCGAATCGACCACAATGTCAGAGGACAGCGGTTCCAGTCCCAGGTGAGCTACTTCGATCTGCCCACCCTTCTTCTTCAACTCCACCGCCTTGATGCTGGAAGAGCCCACATCCAGACCTACTATCGTCTTCGATCCCATTCCAAACATGTGTGCCCGCCTTTGCTCGTGTGGCCGCGGGCACTCTTGCCCGCGACGATTTTGGTTTAGCTTTGCCCGGCAGCTTTCATCGCTGCCTTCGGTTTAGGTCCACCCGTCTCCAACTGGCTCGACTTCTCTTCCATCCACTGGTCCAGTCTCGATTTCTTGAAGCGCCAGCGGTTGCCCAGCTTGAAGGCGGGAATCTTCTCTTCCCCGACGTACTTGTAGAGCGTGTCCGGACTCACTCCGAGATAGTCCGAAGCCTGACGAATGTTCATCACTTCTCGCGAGTCGGCCATGTTTCCTGACCCTGTTTCCTTGCTCCGCCAGCAGAACCATCTCCGCGCCGGTGTCTCTGGCCCGCGGACCTTGGGAACTACGTTCGCCTCCCCATGCCAATCCGGGAAGGCTTCCGATGCCCCGAGCATATATCAGCCCGGAAAGACCTTGGGTCGAAGCAAATCTCCGTGTTTTATGCCCATTTTCTGGAATCCGCCGGAACGGCAGTGAGGGGTTGTCTCTATATGTTGTGGTACGTATGCGAATGGATACAATTAGAGGTGTTATTCGCAGCGGGCATCCTGAGTCACTCGGGGAGTGGTAACTGAAGTACTAGAGACGGTACGGAGGTACTACGTCGCACGCTCAACTTGCTGAATGAAAGGCTGTTAGCAGCCCTGGTGATGAGGCTGGCATGGCGTGGCATCAGCTTCAACCATCCCCTTTTCGCGATGGATGGCTTGACTGTTTTGTTGGATACTACGCCTTCGCTCCTGGGTCGGCCGGCCGCGTAATTCTCTACTGCACGTCGGAAACTTTGCCGTTCAGGAAAATCACTTTCATATCTTTGTAGTAGTAAATCTGCTTGGCGCCCAGAGTCACTTTCTTTTCCGGTTGGCCCATGGCGTTGACCACGTCATCCAGCGTCATTCCCTTCTCGATGCTCACCGGTTCGGCAGCCTGCTGCTGATCGCCGCCCTGCTGGCCCTGGTCTTGGGCTCCCTGATCCTGCGCAGCTTTATCTCCGCCTTTATCTCCGCCCTTATCTCCGCCCTTATCGGCCTTGTCCGCGTCCTTCGAGTCGTCCTTGCTGACCGTGAATACCTGCGCGATAACCTTTTGCACCGAGGGCGCGGTTGCATTCGCTAAAGACCCTTTGGGGAACTCAAACACTACTTCCGCCTTGTTGTACGTCGGTGGATCGGTTTTGTTACACGTGTCGCAGGCGACGATCCCCATGGTTACGTTATCCTTGGCCACATTCACATCGATCTTTGTGGGATATACTTTGTCGCCCTTCGCAAACAGGTGCGTCTGCTGCTCTTTCCCAAAATGTCCCATAATGGACTTCCGTCCCACCACGGACAGCCCGCCAGGACTCTTTATTTGTCCGTCCTGATACTTCGTCTTGAAGTCTGTGGAATCGGAATAAGGCACGGCCAGAATTCCGCCCTTCTGGATCGCCAATACTGTGCCTTCCTCCACCACCGAGTAGCCGTCCGTGTCCGATCCGATCTTTACCAGCTTGTAGGTCTTCAGCAGTTCGTCCTGCACTGTGGCCGCTTGCCCGCCGGCCAGACACATCGGAATGACCACCGCCGCCACCAGAACAATTCCCGGAATCAGATGCTGAGATTTGCGCGACATCGTAAGACCTCCCCTTCAGATCTTTCCAAAAGCAACTCAAAAAAACAAATCCTGCCTGTCCTCTATTGCTGTGCTTCCTGAGCTTCCTTCGCCTTAGCTTTCTTCTTGCCAGGTGGCGCAGGTACGAACACCTGCGCGATAACCTTTTCCACCGAGGGTGCCGTGGCATTCGCTATCGATCCCTTGGGAAACACAAACACCACTTCCGCTTTGTTGTATGTCGGTGGATCGGTTTTGTTGCACTTATCGCACGCGACAATACCCATGGTCACGGTGTCCTTCTTCATATTCACGCTGATCTTCGTGGGATAGACCTTATCTCCCTTTTTAAAGAGATGGGTAGATTGGTCCTTCCCAAACTGTCCCATGAGAGCTTTCCGTCCGGTCACCATCAGTCCGCTGGGTGCCTTTATCGTTCCGTTTTGATACTTCGTCTTGAAGTCGCTGGAGTCCGAATAAGGAACGGCCAGGATGCCGCCCCTCTGGATCATCAGCACCGTACCTTCCTCCACCACGGAAACTCCGTCCGTGTCCGATCCCATGGTCACGAACTTGAACTTCTTCTGCAACGTATCCTGCAGCGTGTCTGCCTGCCCGCTGGCCAGCACCAGCGGAAAGATCATGAACGCCACCAGGATAATCCCTTGAATCAAACGATAAGATTTCCGCAACATCGCAACAACCTCCCCAAGTTTTTTGCCAAATTGACTTCCTGAAACAACTCCTGCTTGTGCCCTAACGGTCGGCACCCACTCGGAGCACTTCTACCTCAATAACGGGAGAAAGGGAGCGTCGTTATCCGACGCTCCCTGTTGATGGTTAAACGGCCATCCGGCAACCGCCAGTTTTACAACCCACCGCCAGCTGCAGCCTCGGCTTTGACGTCCGCTTCAACCTTGTCGGCATCGGCGTTCTCGTCCTTGATCGCCTTCGCTGCATTCGGATCGGCCTTGGGCTCGGGCACATCCCCAGCCTTGGTCAACGTGTCTGGCGCCTTCGGCATTCCGTTCGTGCCCTGCTTCTTGGCCATGTCCTTCATGCCGTCTTGGAGTTGTTCCTCAAAGTGGTTGTACATTTCCTGCAAGTCGTCCACTTTGACGGCCACCGTCGCTCCAGCGGCGCAATCGCCCTTCTTGGTCGCCGAGACGCTGGCATTCACGTTGTTGTCGGCATCGGCAGTATCCGTGAGGCGCGTAACCACGTCACCCGACGTTAAGCTGCACTCCACTCCGTTATTCACCGCCGTCACATCCGTGTCTACCACGAAGGTGCGCTTGGCCGGATCCAGAGCCGCCGGCGGAGTATCGTCTTTCGCGTCCGTCGTCGTGTCCTTGTCCTTCGCTGCCCCCGCCGTGTCGCCGCCCTTGGCCGCCTGTGCCTGCTGCGCGGCCAACTGCGCCTTCACTTCCTCAGCGATCGCCTGCTTGACTTCCGGCGTCAGCGTGACGTTCGTCGTCGCTGTCGCCGCGGTGTCGGTGCTATCGGTGCTGGCGGTATCCGTGGACGCCGTATCCGCCGACGCCGCCGTGTCCGTCGCCGCTACCTCCGCTACCGGGTGCGCAGCCACGTATGCCGCCTGCAGATTCGCTGCGATCAGGTAGTCAGTGAGCCAGAAGTACGGCGCTGCGTACACCGGATAAGGATTCCACCATCCGCCGTAGAAACCCCACCACGGACCTCCCCAACCCCAGGCCGAGACGCCCCAGACCACGGGCGCTCCCCACGGTTGCCACGCCCAGCCATAGTATGCCGGCGCGTAGAAGAACCCTGGGTACCAGCCGTAATATGCATGTCCGCCCCAGTAATAACCTCGATAGAGGCCGACATGCGCGTAACCGCCGTGCCAATAGGTACGCGAGTAGTACGAATGCCCGCCGAACCTCCCGTAGCCGTGCTGTACATAGCCGCCATGCCGGCCGGCGTAGACACGCTCTCCATGGCCGCGATCATGCATCGACGTGCGTCCGCCGTGCAGCCCGCGCTCCACGTGGTGGCCGTTCCGATCCGCGGAGCGGACCGACCCATTCTTACGCACGCTCGCGTGCCCTCCACCCTTCATGCTGACGTTGCGGGTTCCACGTGGCGCATGCGCGCTGCCTCCGTGGGCCGTCGCGCCACCTTTGCCCGCCGCGCCACCTTTGCCCGCCGCGCCACCTTTGCCCGCTGCGCCACCGTGGGCCGTCGTGCCTCCTTTACCGGCTGCCCCACCGTGCGCTGCCGTGCCACCCTTCGCCGCTGTGCCACCGTGCGCTGCCGTGCCACCCTTCGCCGCTGTGCCACCGTGCGCCGCCGTGCCACCCTTCGCTGCTGTGCCACCGTGCGCCGCCGTGCCACCCTTCGCTGCTGTGCCACCGTGCGCCGCTGTGCCACCGTGCGCCGCCGTGCCACCCTTCGCTGCTGTGCCACCATGCGCCGCCGTGCCCGCGTGGGACGTCTGTGCATGCGACTGCGCCGGACGTGATGCCGCATGCGACTGCGCCGGACGCGATGCCGCATGCGACTGCGCCGGACGCGATGCCGCATGAGACTGCGCCGGACGTGACGCCGCATGCGACTGCGCCGGACGCGATGCCGCAGCGTGCCCACCACCACCGCTCGGACGTGCCGCTGGCCGCGCCGCCGGCGCCGCATGCCCGCCACCACCACCCTTATTCTTCTGACCCCACGCCACCGCTGGAAGCACCAGACATAGCATGAGCACAACCCACTTCTGCTGCAGCATCTTTCTTGAAACCTGATTCATAACGCCTCCTGGACCTTCCATCCTTCTGACCGCCTCGCTATTCCCGGAAACACCGCCCTTCATCAGAAGTTGCGGGCTCGGGTCTTTATGTCTATCTCTCATCGACATCTCCCCTTCAACGGACGAAACTCGCTGACTCCACGCGCGGCTGAGTGAACGTTCAACCACGGAGCAAAGTCAGCAACACTCATAGTCCAGTTGGATTAGACGCCGCCGGAAGCCTACACCCCTGGGGCGAAAAAACGTTAACAGAAGTTGGCTTCTCGCGCAATGATTCTTCTGTGGGACCTTCTAAAGAATTCTAAAGAGACCCTAAGACTTCAATGGCCGGTTTCGAAACCCGGGCGCCCGGCAGAGTCACACCTGCTTCCCTCCTCCGCCCCGCTGCTGTAATCTATCTTTCTTTCGCCCGGAGGAACTCCTTGCGCTATCTCGACCGCCTGCAGCCCCTCGCGCTCCTCGTCCTGCGCCTCGCCCTCGGCGCAGTCATCCTCGGCCACGGCTATCACAAAGTTTTCGGCGGACTTCAGCACCACGCTCAGTTCGTCCACAGCCTCGGCCTCCCGGCCTGGACCGGCTACCTCTCTTCATTTACCGAATTCTTTGGCGGCATCCTCATCTTGCTGGGCCTGTTCACGCGCTTCGCTGCCTTTGCCATCTGCATCGATCTCTCCGTCGCCATCGCCAAAGTTCACTTCCACAACGGACTGATGGGCAACAACGGATACGAATTTCCCCTCGCTCTGGCCGCCATCGCCTTCGCCCTCATCTTCTTCGGCGCAGGTCCCATCGCCTTCGATCACATCCGCGCCCCCGGCGGTGGGAAACCCAAATAGATTGCATCTCGAAGGCGCGAGTTCCATCCCGCCGCACAAGAACGATCGGGAAGGGCACGAGCGTGCCGCATCGGGGGGTTGTATATTAGAGAGTGCGGCCTCAGCCGCTGAGGGAAATTCAGTTCTTCTGGAAATATCTAAAAAAACGTAGTTTGAATCCCCTCGAAGAACCGTCCCCATACCCAGGGTGACCGCAGTCACTTTTCTTACCACCCCATCTTGCAGTACCTTTGGTGGAGCGGCCACGGGTGTGTGGTCGCTCGCGCGGTCGTGCCTGCTTTGGAGAAAACTGCTTTGGAGAAATCATGAGCCGCTCTGTTGCTGTCCGCTTGTTGCTCGTTGGATTCCTCGTCCCTGCCCTGTTCATCGCCTGCAATCGCGATCCCAATGTGCGCAAACAAAAGTTTCTGGAGAGCGGCAACCGCTACCGCGATCAGGGCAAGCTCCGCGAAGCGGCCATCCAGTATGCCAATGCGGTCCAAGTCGATCCCCGCTTCGCTGAAGCCCACTTTCAGTTGGGCGAAACCTATCTCAAGCTCAAGGACGTTCAGCGCGCCTACGCCGAACTCTCCCGCACCGTCGAGCTGACCCCAGACAATTATCAGGCGCATGTCGAACTGGCGAACCTGCTGATTGCGAACCGTCAACTGAAAGACGCGCAGCCTCACCTCGACCTGCTGCGCGAAAAGCAGCCCGACAGCCCTGACACCCACCTCGCTTGGGCCAACTTTTATGCCGGTCAGGACAACATGCCATCGGCTTTGCAGGAGATGCAGAAAGCGATTGCCGCCGACCCCAACCGTTCCGAGTCGTACTTAAATCTGGCTCTGCTGCAACTCCGCGCCAAGCTGCCCGATCAGGCCGAAATCAATTTCAAAAAAGCGGCTGACCTGGGCCCCAAGGTTATGAACGCTCAGCTTGCGCTGGGAGGGTTCTACCAAGCGCGCAACCGCATGCCGGAAGCTGAGCAGCAATTCAAGCACGCCATCGACGTTGACCCCAAGGATCCCGCTCCGCGCGCCGCCTATGTTCGCCTGCTCATGGCCGAAAACAAGAGGCCGGAAGCCGAAGCCTTTCTGAAGAAAACCAAGGGCGACCTGACCAACAATTCCGAAGGCTATCGCATGCTGGGCGATTTCTATTTCGCCAACGGCGAACTCGACCAGGCCACTGCCGAATACTCCTCTCTCTACAGCGACCATCCCAAGGATCCTCAGGTCAGGAAAAACTACATCCAGCTTCTGATCCTGAAGAACCGGCTCGACGAAGCCACCAAGCTGAACGATGAAGTCCTCAAAGCCGTTCCGAAAGACTCCGATGCGCTGGATTATCGCGGCCAGATACAGCTCCGGCGAGGCGACGCCGCCGGCGCCGTTGACGCATTGCAGCGGGCCATCAAGAACGATTCCAACAACGCCGTGGCCCACTACCATCTCGGCCTCGCGTTTGACCTGCAGCACAATGAAAACCAGGCAGAGTCCGAGTTGCGCGAGGCCGTTGGCTTGCGACCCGATCTCACCGACGCGCAGCGCGCACTGTCTAGCCTGGAACTGCATCGCGGAGACTTCGACGCTCTCGCACAAACCGCACAACAGATCATCTACGGCGCGCCCAATGCGCCCGATGGCTACCTGCTGCGCGCTCTGGCCGAAATGAACCGCCAGAAATTCTCCGACGCCGAACAGGACATGCGCAAAGCAGCCGAAGTCGCTCCGGCCAGTCCCGCGCCCTACGTGCAGATGGGCAATCTTCACCAGTTGCAGAAGCAATACGCCGAGGCCATCAAGTTCTATCAGCAGGCTCTCGACAAGGATCCGGCGTCAACGGACGGCCTACAGGGACTGATGAATACCTATATCGCCCTGAAGCAACTCGACCAGGCGATCGCGGCGGCGAAGGCGCAGATCGCCAAGTCGCCCAACACCAGCGGACTCTACGACCTGTTAGGCACGGCCCTGTTCCAGAAAAAAGATTTCAGTGGCGCCGACGCCGCGTTTCACAAGTCGGTTGATCTGGACAAGAATAATTCGGACGCCCTCTTGAAGCTCGCCCAGGTGCAGGCTGCGGAGGGCTCGGTGAGCCAGGCGCTGGCCACGTACCAGCAGTCGATCAAGGATCATCCGCGCGAGATTTCGTTCTACCTGCTCGCTGGGATGATGTACGAATCCCAAAACAATTTCGATCAGGCCAAGACGCTGTACCAGCAGGCGCTGAACATTAAGCCGGATGATCCCCTGGCTTCGAACAATCTTGCCTACCTGATGCTGCAGCAGGGCGGCAACGTGGATGTGGCTCTCGCCATGGCGCAAACCGCGCGCCGGGGCATGCCTGATTCCCCTGCGGCGGCGGACACGCTGGGCTATGCATACTTTCAGAAGGGCGTGTATCAGTCCGCGATCGATATGTTCCAGGAGTCGCTGCGGCTGGGCGAGAAAAAAGGCGCCGCCGACGACCCGACGGTTCACTACCACCTGGGTCTCGCCTACGAGAAAGCGAATCAGCCCGCACAGGCCCGCCAGCAACTGGAACGGGCGTTGAAGATCAGTCCCAACTTCAGCGATGCGGGCGAGGCTCGCAAGAAGCTGGCGGAGCTGCGCGGGTAGTTGCATCAGCGCGTCCAACCGCGAAAAACATTCCCTCTGGCCTTGAAGACCGCCCGCCGATTATGTTCTCATAATGGAATACCGGTACCGCCAGCTGGTCTGTATGCGCGCCGCAAACCTCCACCTTTAACCTGGATTCTGAGGAGAAAAATCATGAGCAAAGTTTCGTATATTCCCAAGGATTACAACTCGGTCACGCCTTACCTGATCATCAAGGGAGCTGCGAAGGCTATTGAGTATTACAAAAACGTTTTCGGAGCGACTGAAACCGTTCGCATGAATGGCCCGGACGGCAAAGTCGGGCACGCTGAATTGAAGATCGGCAACTCGCACATCATGCTGGCCGACGAGAATCCCGCCATGGGCCAGGGACACACCAGCCCCACCAGTGTCGGCGGAAGCCCGGTGAGCCTGTATGTATACCTTCCCGACGTCGATAGCGTGGTCAAGCAGGCGGCCGCCGAGGGCGCCAAAATCCTGAAGCCAGTAGAGGACCAGTTCTACGGAGACCGTACCGGCTTCATTCAAGATCCATTCGGACATCTGTGGGGCGTTGCCACGCACGTGGAAGACGTTTCGCCCGAGCAGATCAAAGAGCGGATGAAGAAAGTGATGCAGGCCGCGTAGTTGGATTGGAACGAGAGGCGGGGCGGCCATGCCCCGCCTTTGTTTATTTCGGGATTGTGCATTTGACGCAAGTCGAAGTACAATCCTCGGCATGTTCGGCAAGAAGAAAAAGCCCGATCCGATCATCGTGCGCCAGCCGCGTTCCTCCAGCCCTGCCTGACGAACCGTCGAAGCTGTGGTGGAACAACAAAAACCTGCCACGGCCCATCATGCCTGAACCGAAACAGTCAGCGCCGAAGAAGGAGCCATCGGCTAGGTCGGCTGAGATTGCCTTGGTTGTCGGCCTCGTTCTCGGATTACTCCCGTGGGGGCTTGGCTTGATCGGCCTCACGGTAAATCTTCCGCTGGGCGCGGTGATTCTTTTCGTCGCGTTCGCCCTTTGCGTTTATGCGTTCTGGATATGGGAACGTGCCTCGCGCTGGCACGTCCTTCTGCGGGTGTTCACAGTTTTAATTGCGGCTGTCTTCTACTTCTGGTTCGTGGGATCACAGGTCTATCGAGAGTACAAAACGGAACACATGCCAGTCCCGCAAAGGCAGAAAGACGTAATCGACAATCTTGCCCCGGAGGTGCTGCACACACAAGACTCGATTAAGGCGGAAGCGCATCGCAAAACGGTCACGCTCCGCAGCTTGTTTGAGGATGACTTTTCCGATCTCAACGGAAGCTGGAAAGATCAACCCTATACAGACAAGCGCACCGGAGGAACAATCGTCATCACGAAGCGCGTGTACCTGGATCAGGCCCACAAGGAAAAGTTCCTTGGTTTTTTCATACCGTCATCCGGGCCGGAAAGTCATGCAACTAGGGATGTCTGCATGTATCTTGCAGGCCATTACCAGATCGCGCTGGAGTTGGAACAGACAATAGTGGCAATCGGCTCCGTCGGCGGCGAGGTAATAAGCCCGGAGGAATTGGCCTTTAATGGCCGCGTCTACATCTACCACGAAGATTTGTTGAGCGTCGAGGATCGGGCCGCAGTGATAAAGCAGTTCCGAATTCACGGAGCGGCGGTCGTGCTGAGGGGGCCAGCGTACTGGATTGCCAAAGTTGCAGTGAAGCAGTCTGTTAAGCCGCCCTCGCAGTGAGTTTCTTGTATTCGAGGTTGTCAGAGTGAATGAGTTTCAGCATCGTATCGCGGAACAAAAACGGGTTCTTACGGTTATTAAACCGCCACGTCATTTCGTCGAGGTAAGCCGGAAGATGCTTTGCGGAGATTCGATGCCACGTCCCCATGATGCCGCGCTTGAGCAGCGAGAACGCGGACTCCACCGTGTTTGTGTGAATGTCACCGCGAACGTATACGCGGTTTTGGTGCTCGATAGTTTTGTGCTTCTCTGGGGCTATGCCAGCCTTTTTCATGGCCCACGGATATGCGGCAAACTCATCCGTGACGAGCACGTCAACGTCCCCGCTCACGTTCTCTTGAATGTACTTACCGAGCGTGCCGGACTTCGCATCCTCAGCGTGGAAGAAGCGCAGATCGCCGCCGCGCTGCCGGATGCCGATTACAACTTCTTTGGCTTTCTTGCCAGCATACACGCCCCATCCGATCTTCTTTCCGCCTACATAGGTTTCATCTACTTCGACAGTGCCGTGCAATTTCTCAAGCGGAATTTCTTCGGCCATCGCGTGCCGGATGCGGTGACAGAGATACCATGCAGTGCGGTAGTTGATTCGCAGCATTCGCTTGAGTTGGTTAGCGCTCATGCCCTTGCGCGACTGGCAAATCAGGAACACGGCAAGGAACCATTTTGTCAGGGCCAAGTGCGTATCGTGAAAGACCGTGCCAGCAGTCACAGAGAACTGGTAGCTGCATGATTCATTGTCGCAATTGTGCTGGTCGCGCTTTAAGATCGAAGAGATGCGTTCGCCGCCGCACTTCGGGCAGCGGATGCCTTCGGGCCAGCGCAGCCGCTCTAGGTAATTGCGGCACTGCTGGTCATCACCAAACCGCTCAACTAATTCGCAGAGGTCAATGGCTTCTTTCATAGGATCACCCATGACGAAACGGAAGTCGAAAAAGCACCCGATGGAAATGACGGATGAAGAGGCGCTAAAGCATCTCTTCCATCCTGAGATAGCGAAGGCCGTCCGTAAGCATGTGAAGGGCCAATCCAGATCGGAGAAGAAATCGGTAAAGAAACGCTAACCATGTCTCAAACAATACCACAGAAGCGTCCTTGTGTCAACTGCATAATCTCGGTTTATTTTATATAGGGCGCACGGCCACTCCGCCCGTCTCTGAAGCCAAACCTAAAAAATGGTCCCCTTCGACACGGTGCACTGGTAGACCCGATGTTGCGGGCTGCCGTTACGCCAGGTCTGATCCCAGACCAGCTTCGCGGTCTCGCGGCTGAGGTCGTAGGTGGTGTCGCTGTAATTGCCCTGGGTGTTTTCGAAACGGCGGCTCCACGTCACCTTGCGGGATGCGAACACGGGTCTCGAATCGGTATAGCAGCCGTTGCAGCCCGGACGATCATCTTCGGGGAAAAAGGACGCGGTGCGCTGTTGTTCGTTGACTATGATCCGCCGGTCGTCCTTATCGCTATCGCGCACGTTCGACCCCGAAACGAACTCGCAGTTAAAGATGACGTCTTGGGCATGAGCCATGCTGGCAAGCATGGCTGCCGTGATCAGTAGAAACATCATTCTGTGCATAATTCGCTCCTCAGCGCATTGTTCAATACAAAGCCGGAGACGAGCTAATTACGAAGGTCATGATTCGCGCACTATTCACCGAATACCAATCGGCCCAACTCGTCGCCCAGTCGCTTAGCTTGCTGCGGATCGCTGGCGGCGCGAAAGCGTTCGGCAAGCTCAAAGAACGCCTTCTCTTTCTGTTTCCGCGCTTCGATGCCGAGTTCAATGAGTTCCACCAGAACCCGGTTGTCGCTCAAGCGCTGGCTCTTTGCCATGCGCTCTACCTGTTTGGCGATGGGAGTGGGGAGCGATACGCTGCGGCGGACGTGTTTCGTGGTGGGCATGGCACCATTGTACACCAGTTTGGTGCGATCAAATGCCCACGAACTAAGGAACGTCGGGGGCGCGGGCGGCCTCCGCAAACGACCCGCGCCCCGATATAATTTATGGGCTGGAACTTTTTGTAGCAAGAAAGCGTGCCCAATGCCGACGCATCCAAGTTGGCGCGTGGTTGTCGCAAACCTTCGCAAAGTGACAGGCAATGTCACACCAAAACAGCTAAGACTAGCTGCGGCAGTTCGGTTGAAAGTGCCAAAGGCGCTTCCGAGGCTCGTGGCTGCGGTGCGTCTCAGGCGGGCCTATAGTGCGGAGCTTTGTACTAAGCCTGTTCATCCGGCCACATGGTCGCAACTGGATTATCTTGCCACCCTCAACGCCAATCGAGCACGCGGTGTGCAGGTACAAGCCGACCATGCCGAGGCCGGGGCATGGATTGAGTTCTACTTGTTGAAGCGTCGTGGGGATGCTCTCAAACGGTTGCGCCTGGAAGCCGGGGATGTCGTTCAGATAGAGAACTCTGAAGGCATAAGGCTGGAGGAAGTGGCTTCGATCACCGACGACGGGCGCATTTACTTTCGAGGCGGGCACGGAGCGCAGGAATGGCCAGATCAGGTCACTGTGAAGAGCCGCGCCGGCGACGCTTCCAAGCGCGCTAGAGCTTTGAAAAAGGCTGCTGCAAATCAGGCGTCCGCCCGTTCCACTTTAAGAGGTTTTTCTCTCGCCAAGCAGTTGGAACTAAAGGATTTTAGGATAACGTCTCGTCCGACGCCCTCCGACGTCGAGCAGCTCCGCAGTGTAATCGACAAAGCAAAAGACGAAAAGCCTATACAGGTTTTTCTGGAAGGTCACCCACAAATCTTGGCGGCACTCCTCGGCAGGTCCCCATTCGTGGTACCGCGGCCAAATTTTGGGGGCAAGCGCATTCCTGATTTCCTAATTGCCGACGTTGATTCAAAGGGAATAAATTGGGTGCTCATCGAACTGGAAACGCCAGCATCCCCGGTTACGCTGCGTGGCGACCTCCTTCTCGACAAATATGCGCGTAAGGGCACGAGCCAGGTGGAAGAATGGCGAATCTGGATACAAAACAATTTGGAGTTGGCGCGACGCTCACGTCGAGAAGGTGGGCTTGGTCTCATTGACATCTCGCCTCGTAGCAAGGGACTTGTCCTTGTTGGCCGTCGCTCACGTTTACATGATAATTCTAGCGACGTCCGACGACCCATAAGTGAAAGTCAGCACATCGAGGTGCACACCTACGACTATCTCGTGGAGAGGTTGGAGCGGGCATTGAGCTTCCGCGGGCCATCCGGTTTGAATCGAGATTTGATTCAACCATGGCGGGACGAACCACAGGAATCGGAACTACAAACTCTGCTTTATGATGCAGCAACTATCGACGATTTGCCGGAGGTTCGAGGACCGTTCGTGACGGGAAAATGAGTAGCGCACCCGCACCGCCCTGCCTCACTGCCGAATCCTTGGGTTCGCCACCGAATACAGCAAATCAGTCAGAAAGTTCACGGCAACGTACGTCAACCCAATCGCCAGGATGCAGCCTTGCACCAGATAGTAATCGCGGTTGCCGATGGCTTGAATCGTCAGGCGGCCTATGCCGGGCCAGCTAAAGATCGTCTCGGTCACGATTGCGCCTGCCAGCAGCGCGCCGAACTGCAAGCCCAGCACGGTGATGATGGGGATCATGGCGTTGCGCAAGGCGTGGCGGTAGACGACGGTGCGTTCGGGCAGGCCTTTGGCGCGGGCGGTGCGGATGTAGTCCTGGCTTAGCTCTTCGAGCATGGAGGTGCGGACCATGCGGGTGAGGATGGCGGCTAGGGCCCCGCCCATGGTGATGGCGGGGAGGATTAGGTTGGCAAACGAGCCGGCGCCGGAGACGGGGAGCCATCCCAGCTTGATGGCGAAGAGAAGAATCAGGATTGGGCCTAGGGCGAAGTTGGGGAACGACAGGCCGAAGAGGCTGACTACGCTGAGCAGGCGGTCGTCCCAGCGGTTGCGGTGCTGGGCGGAGCGCACGCCGGCGGGGATCGAAAGGATGATGGCAACAAATAAAGATGCCAGCGTTAGTTGCAGCGTGTAGGAATAGCGCTGGGTTAGCAGCCGCGTCACGCTCTGGTTGTAGCGGAACGATGGGCCTAGGTCGCCGTGGAGAACTCCCTTCCAGTAGTGGAGATATTGCTCGCCTAGCGGGGCGTCGAGTCCGTAGGCGTGGCGCATGGCTTGGATATCCGTCGCTTGCGCGCCTTCGCCCAGCATTTGTTGGATGGGGTCTCCGGGGACCAGGTGGATTAGTAAGAAGACGAGGCTTACTACCAGCCAGATTACTGGGAGGGTGTAGAGGACGCGTTGGAGGAGGAGTTTCAGTTGCCAGTACCCAGTTGCCAGTTGCCAGTTTGAAGCCGCGCGGGATGGTGGTAGAAACTCCTTGCGGAGTTCGTGGTGACGCAAGCCGGTATGGGGTCCCCTCGGCTCGCTCGGGGCAGGCTCTTCGACTTCGCAGATGGCTCGCTTCGCAATCCATCTGCTTCGCTCAGGATGACAGGGCTGTGCATCTTCAATCTCCCGCCTGCTTTGCTGGCTCTGCTTTTTCGACACTCTCTATTTTTTCGATCTTCACTCTCGCGATGCGGTGGCCTTCCATTTCTTCTACTGTGTAGCGGTGGCCTTCGAATTCGAACGACTCGCCCAAGTACGGGATACGCTGCAGGCGGGCTAGAACGAATCCAGCTAATGTTTCGAAGCCGGCGTCGCGGGGCAGGATTAGTCCATGCTGGGTTTCGAGATCGCGGATATTTTCGGAGCCTTCGAGCACCAGGACCGATTCATCTTGCAACTCGGGCTGGGGCGCGGCGACGTCGAATTCGTCTTCAATGTCGCCGACAAGCTGTTCGAGAATATCCTCGACCGTGATTACGCCCGCTGTCGAGCCGAATTCGTCAACGACTACTGCGAGGTGACGGCGGCGCTCTTTGAATTCGGACAGCAACTCCGCCAGGACTTTGGTTTCGGGGACGACCAGAACATCGTGCATGATCTGGCCGATTTGCGTGCGCGCGATGCGCGAAGCCAGCGGCTGGCCAAGATTCGCGAGGCGGAGGCGCACCCAGCGCACGAGCTCCTTGTAATAAAGAACTCCGACGATGTGTTCGGGGCCGCGCTGCGGATCGTAGACCGGGATGCGCGAGTGCTGGCTTTCGACCACGCGGTTCAGGGCGTCGTCGAGCGTGAGATCGGAGGGCAGGGAAAAAATATCCGGGCGGGCGACCATGATCTCGCGCACGGTGATGCTGTCGAGTTCGATGGCGTTGTGGATCATTTCTTCCTGCGACTCGGGGATCTGGCCGACCTGGCGGCTGGCGGTGACGATGAGCTTGAGTTCGTCGGGAGAGTGGACGGCGCTGCCGCGGCGGGCGTCGCGCGCACCGAACGCGCGCAAGACTAGGCCGCCGGAGCGGCGCATGAAGAAAAGCAGCGGCCGAGTGATCGTGAGGAACGCTTCCATCGGACCGGCCACGGCCAGCGCGATCTGCTCGGCGCGCTGCAGGGCCAGAGTCTTCGGCACAAGTTCGCCGAGCAGGACGTGCAGATAAGTGATCAGGCTAAAGGCAATTGCGATGGCGATGCCGTGAGCGTAAATCGCCGCATGCGGCACTTTCTGCACGAAACGCAGAGATTCGACGAGGCGGGCGACCATGGGTTCGCCGATCCAGCCTAAGGTTAGGCTCACCATGGTGATGCCCAGTTGCACTCCGTTGACGACTTCATCTAAATGCTGGTGTAGACGCTGGACGGTGCGGGCGCCGATGCGGCCCGATTCGATAAGCTGTTGAATGCGGGTGTCGCGGACGCTGATCAGGGAGAACTCCGCGGCGGCAAAGAACGCATTGGCCGCCACCAGGAGGAGGATCAGGAGCACGCGGAGCAGCACGAAGGCGATCATTGCGGGGGATTCTGAGGGGTAATTCTAGCATTCCACACGAGTTGGCAGGGCTACGGCCCCAGGTATTGATGCCGTTCTTAGAATCCTCACCACAGGGGACACAGAGGAACACAGGGTAAAACTCTTTGTCCCGAGGCTAACCTTTTTTCTATCAGAACGGTCTAACTGGCAGGTGGCTAGTGGTTTAGCTGCTGCTGGCAATCTTTGCTTGGTTTTGAAATCTCTGGAACAAAGGCAACTCCGGCTTCGTACAAGTTAATAGGAGCGCGGCACGGCCCTTTATTCAACCAGTTCTTTATTTCAACTAGCTCTTTATTCAACCAGGTTCAACGATTCCATAGTCAATTCAGGAGGCGGTTGTGAACGGTAACGGAAATAATAAGAAGAAGCGGCGCAAACTGTTTATCTGGGGCGGCATTGGAGTAGGGCTGGTCCTGGTGATTGTGGTCGTGGCGTTCGCAGCCTCGCGCGGCGGCACCAAGATTGATCCGTCGAAGCTGGCGAAGGTGGAAAGGGGCGACCTGGCCAAGAGCGTGGTGGCCACCGGGAAAGTTACGCCCATCGTCAAGGTCGAGGTGAAGTCCAAGGCCAGCGGCATCGTGAAGAAGCTGCTCGTGGACTACGGCGATCACGTCAAGCAGGGCCAATTGCTGGCGCAGCTCGACAAGATCGAGATTGAAGCGCAGGTCGACCAGTCGCGTGCGGCTCTGGAAGCGGCGGACGCCAACTTGAAGAGCACGCAGGCCGACTTTGAGCGGGCCAAGGTGGATGCGGAAGGTCCGGATGTGCCGCTGCTGAAGCGCGCCTATGACCGCGCCGAGGGCATGGCGAAGGATGGAGTGGTTTCCGCCTCGGCGCTGGACGACGCAGAGAAGAATTACGAGATGGCGCTGAACAAGCAGAACGTGTCGAAGGCGCAGGTTACCGTTTTGAAAGCAAAGATTGCGCAGGCGCAGGCGCAAGTGGCGCAGGACCAGGCCAATCTCAAGCAGCTTGAGGAGCAGTTGAGTTATACCGACATCGTTTCGCCGATCGATGGCATCGTGCTCTCGCGCGATGTGCAGATGGGCGACGCGGTCAGCTCCATTCTCGTATTGGGTTCTTCAGCCACGCTGGTGATGACGCTCGGCGATACCAGTGAAGTTTACGTGAAGGGCAAAGTCGACGAGAGCGACATCGGCAAGGTCTATCTGGGCCAGCCCGCGCGCATCAAGGTGGAATCGTTCAAGGATAAGACGTTCACGGGCAAGGTCACAAAGATTTCGCCGATGGGCGTGGAGAAGGACAACGTCACCACCTTTGAAGTGCGGGTTTCGATTCAGAATCCGGGCGGCGAACTCAAGGCCGAGATGACCGCCAACGCCGAGATCATCCTCGAAGAACATAAGAACGTTCTGCAGATTCCGGAAGGCGCGATCCTTTACGACAAGGATAAGAAAGCCTCGGTGGAAATTCCCAATCCCAAAGGGAAAGACGGCAAGGAAAAGATCGCGGTTAACATCGGAATCTCAAATGGCGCGAAGACGGAATTGCTCAGCGGGTTGAAGGAAGGCGATCAGGTGGTGCTGCAGTAGGGGCGGGCTTCGGGCGTCGGGCTTCGGCTGACGGGCTTCGGCTTTTCGACTTCTGGCTAATGCCCGATTTGCCGAAGCCCGAAAGCCGAAGCCCGAGGCCCGAAAGCCGGTTCCTATGAATCTTCGTGAAATCCTGAGCCAGGCTTTGGCCACGTTCCGGGCCCACAAAATGCGGACCTTCCTCACCATGTTTGGCATTGTGTGGGGCATCGCGTCGGTGATTCTGCTGGTGGGGCTGGGACGCGGGTTCAGCGTCGACCAGAAAAAGCACATGGAGACGCTGGGCAAGGACCTGGTCATCGCATGGGGCGGCCGCACCAGCACCCAGGTGGGCGGACGCGCGGCGGGACGCGAAATCCAACTCAATGTGGATGACGCCAAGCTCATTCACGACGAGTGCTACTCCGTAAAGAATGTAAGTCCCGAACTGCGGCGCAATATTCCCGAGGTGAGCCAGTTCAATTCCGCCAGCCGGGGCGTAGTGGGAGTGTGGCCTTCGTATCAGGATTTTCGCTCGCTGATACTTAGCGAAGGCCGGTTGGTCACGGAAGAAGACGAGCGCGATGCGCGGCGGGTGGTGGTGCTGGGATTCGCGGCGAACCGGCAACTGTATCCGGGGCAACCTTCGATCGGCGCCGCACTGCTGATCAAGAGCGTGCCTTACACCGTGATCGGCGTGCTGGCGGAAAAGAAGCAAAATTCCAATTATGACGGTCCCGACAACGACTATCTATTCGCGCCTTATTCGGCGGTGGCGCGGGATTTTCCACCGCCCGAGAAGAAAGGCGCCGGCATCACCCGTGGCTGGCTCGATGACATTGTTTTCGAAGTGGCCAACCCCGAGGAGCACGAGGACGCGGTGCTGCAAGTGCGGAAGGCACTGGCACGCGTTCACCATTTCGACCCCGTCAACAAAGATGCGGTGTTCATCTGGGACACCATGGAAGGCGCCAAGCTGCTGGATAAGATCTTTGGCGTGGTTACAATCTTCTTCGGCTGTGTGGCCGTCGTGACCCTGTGCCTGGGGGGGATTGGCGTGATGAACATCATGCTGGTTTCGGTGACGGAGCGCACGCGTGAGATTGGCACGCGCAAGGCCCTGGGCGCGACCAAACGCGACATCTTGCGGCAGTTTTTTGCCGAGTCCGCCATGCTGACGCTGGCGAGCGGAATCCTCGGCCTGAGCTTCGGCGTGGGAACGTGCTGGGCGATGAAATCGCTGCCGCTGCCGGATTTCGTTCCGCATCCCATTGTCTCCACGATTTCGATTGTGGCTTCGATCTTGACACTTTCTTTAATCACCGTGACCGCGGGCATGTATCCCGCCCAGCGCGCCGCGGCAATGACGCCTGTGGAGTCGCTACGACATGAATAACCAACGCGTTTCCCGCATTCGAGTTTCTCTTCCGGTTCGGTCATCAATCGTGTTGATCGGGCTGGGCGTGCTGTTTGCCTCCACCTTTGCGGCCGCTTCCTCTCCGCAAGGACACTTTGAAAGAACTTTCCAGGTCACCGGACCCGTCAATCTGGATGTGCAAACCCGCTCCGGCGACATCATCGTGCGAGCCGGTGCGTCGGGTTCGGTTTCCATCAGCGCTAAAATCTACGTTGGCGACCACTGGTTGTTCGGCAACCGGCACACCGACGTATCCGACATTGAACAGCACCCTCCTATACGCCAGGACGGGAACAGCATTCACATTGAGAATGTGAACGCCCGCGACATTTCCATTAACTACGAAATCACCGTGCCCGTCAACTCGACGGTTCACTCCCATAGCGGGTCGGGAGATCAGATCATTGAGGGTACACACGGCAACGCCGATGTGCAGACGGGATCGGGAGACGTGAAGCTCTCGCGGATTACGGGGGAGATTCATGTGCAGACGGGGTCGGGCGACGTGCGCGCGCTTGAGATTGCAGGCCCCGTGCGTGGCAATACCGGAAGCGGCGACGTCGAAGTCCGTGAAATCGGATCGGGCGATATCGATATGCACACCGGCTCGGGCAATATTTCAGTTCGGGGAGTTCAAGGCGGACTTCGCGCCGAAGCGGGCAGCGGCGACATCACCGCCGAGGGCACGCAGACCAGCGCGTGGCAGATCCGAACCGGATCGGGCAATGTGCACGTTCGGCTGCCCGCGAATGCCGCATTCGACGCAGATATTTCCACCAGTTCGGGAACGTTGGACGTGAATGCGCCAATCACCATGACGGTACAGGGGCGGGTGCAGGAAACGCGCAAGCACATCGACGGCAAAGTGCGCGGCGGCGGCCCGTTGCTCTCGCTGCGGACGGGGTCGGGCGATATTCACATCGAGTAACAGCTGCCAGCTGCCAGTGGTCAGTTGCCAGTAAGAGCGGCGGCTAATGGCGGTGCAGTTCTTGCTGGCAACTGGCAGCTGGGCACTGGCCCGCTTTTACTGGCAACTGGCAGCTACCAGCTGGCCGCTGCTTTCAACATGTTTCTGAAGGAACTCATCTCGCAAGGCTGGCAGGCGCTGTTGCGCGACCGCATGCGGTCGTTGCTCACCATGCTGGGCATCGTGTGGGGACTGGCTTCGGTCGTGTTGCTGCTGGCCTACGGCCAGGGCCTGGGCGGTTGTGTGCTGCACGCTTTCCTGAACATGGGCAATGACGTCATCGTGCTTTGGCCGGGGCAGACGAGCATGCAGGCTGGCGGGCAGCGTGCGGGCAAAAAAGTTATCTACGAATATGAGGATGTGGAAGCGATTCGCGACGAGGTGCCGATCGTCCGTGCGGTGAGCGCTGAAATTGATCGCGACTTCGGAGTCAAACTTGGAACGCGCGTCGTAACCGTTCCCGTACGCGGCGTCGAAATGCCTTACGGGCAGATGCGCAAGCTGACTCTCGCGGAAGGCCGTTATTTCGAAGACGGAGATTTCGCCAATCGCCGCCGCGTGGTGATCTTGGGCTACGAAGCAGCCAAGAAAGTTTTTCAGGGGGCGCCGGGCGTGGGTCAAACCGTCAGCCTTGGAGGACTCGATTTTGAAGTGATTGGGACGCTGCGCAATAAAATCCAGGACTCGATGTACAACGGGCCGGACAACAACGATGGCTTCATCCCGTTCGGACTGATGCGCGATCTGAAGAACCTGAAGGATCCCGACGAGATTGTCTTCGAACCGACGGCCGCGGAACTGAACAAGAAGGCGCTGGCGGCGGTGCGGGAAGTGATTGGGCGGCGGCATCATTTCGATCCCAGGGACGACAAGGCGACTCCGGCATGGGATACCATCGACGACCGGGCCATGATCAACGCTTTTTCGCTGGGGCTGCAAGCGGTGCTGGGGCTGATCGGCGTCATCACGCTGGCCGTGGGTGGAATCGGCGTGATGAACATCATGCTGGTCTCGGTTACGGAGCGCACCCGCGAGATCGGCCTGCGCAAAGCGATTGGCGCGCGCCCACGGCACATTCTGGTGCAATTCCTGCTGGAAGCTCTGGTGCTCACTTTCGTGGGCGGCATGATTGGAATGGCGGTAGCCGAGATATTAACGTGGACCATCCCGCCCATGCCGTTGTACGACGAGTTCTACAAAACCGCGAATCACGAGGGCGCGATCTTTCTGCACGCATCGATGAGCGTGATGATGATCTCGTTCATCATTCTTTCGCTGGTGGGAATCTGCTCGGGATTTTATCCGGCATTGAAAGCCTCGCGCATGAGCCCGATTGAAGCGTTGCGATATGAATAGCGGTCAGGGGTCAGGGGTCAGGGGTCAGTAACCCTAAATCATGAACGAGATGAGTTTTTACTGACCCCTAGCCCCTGATCCCTGACCCCTTCGCTCAGTAATTACCTCCGTTCCTTGACTACTCGATTCCCAACAATTACTTTCGAGTCTCTGGGAGCACTGCGTCTTCCATCTGTGGGGGAACATTGGCGCAACATCCGATCATCACACTGACCACCGACTTCGGTAGCAACGACCACTTCGTGGGCATCATGAAGGGCGTCATCCTCGATATCGTGCCGGAGGCGCAGATCGTAGATATCAGCCACGCGGTGCAGGCCTTCGACGTGCTCGACGGAGCGCTCACTATTTCGCAGGCGTATTCCTACTTTCCCAACCGCACGGTGCATGTGGTGGTTGTCGATCCCGGCGTAGGGACGGCGCGGCGGCCGATCGTGGCCTCGAGTGACAAGTATCATTTCGTTGCGCCCGACAATGGCGTGCTTTCGCTGGTCTATGCGCGCGAACAGCGTTTACATGTGCGACACATTACTGCCGAACATTATTTTCTGCAGCCGGTGAGCAACACGTTTCACGCCCGCGACATTTTTTCTCCCGTGGCCGCATATCTCGCCAAAGAGGTTGACTCGTTAAAGTTTGGGGACGAGGTTGAGGACTTCGTGCGCTTCTCGGCGCCCAAGCCGAAAGCCGTCGAAGAAAACCGCCTGCGTGGCGTGGTGCTGAAGGTCAACCGGTTTGGGAACCTCATCACCAACATCACTCCGCAAGACGCGCCGATGCTTTTTGGAGCCGCCGGCAAGGGATTCAAGATCGTCGTGGGCAGCCGCGAGATCACTGAAATCCGCAATGCCTATGCCGAGGGCGCTCCGGGAGAGGTGTTTGGCGTTCTCGGCAGCATGGGCTTTCTGGAAATCGCCGCCAATCGCGGAGCCGCAGCCCAATTAACCGGCGCCGGCAAAGGGACGGATGTGAGCATTGTGTTTGGTGAGGGCGCGGCTGCTGGTGCGTAACAGTACCTGGTACCTAGTGCCGAGTCCCGAGTTGCGCGTACATCGGACAGTCCGGCGTCCACGAATCGACTTGTGCAACTGAACCCTGGCCCCTGACCCCCACGCCCTTGTTCCTACAAACTCTTCGGTTTGGGGCGAGCGTAGCGCTCCATCTCGCCCGTCCACATTAGAAATCGCCAGAGAGGGACGCGTTCCCGCCACAGAAACTCCCAGAACTCTAGAAAACCGATCTGCGTCATCTTGACGCCGCAGTAGGTCTCGATGCGCCATAGCAAGTAGGGGCTTCGCCACGGAGCGAGGCGATGGCCTTTGGTCGCGTTCCAGAGAAAGCGGAGCGAATGGCGCATGCAGCCATCTTAACCCATGTTAGAATCCTGTCTCCGCCAGGAACTTCCTTCCATGTCCGACGCAGAAGCGCGCCAGAAGGCCGAAGACCACTACTACGCCGCGCTGGATTTGATCGCGGATGGAAAGCTCGAAGAGGCGGTCGCAGCCTACCGCGAGGCGCTAGCCGTCGATCCAACTTTTACTGAAGTCATGCACGGGCTCGCGCGCGCCCTGCAGGATCTGCAGCGCTACGACGAGGCAATCAGCGTGGCGCTGAGGATTGCGGAACTGGATCCGGACGACGTGCTCGCACACACCAGCCTGTCGGTGCTGTATCAGAAGAAGGGAATGATTCCGGAAGCTGAGGCAGAAGGAGCAAAGGCACGAGTGTTGGGGTGGAAGCAGCAGTTGAAGAAGGGCGGCCCTTAGCTCTTGGCTCTTAGCCCTTAGCTCCCCGGTTCAGATGGTGCCTTAGTCCGGAAGACGTTACCGAAACAGTATCCAATTCCCATATAGATAATGCCGTTTAGCGAGAGCGAGATGCCCGTTATCGCCAGCGTGCTTAGCGGATGGTGCCCCGACAATGACATGAGCATCAGCGATGAGGGCCAAAGGAGGTAAGTGAAATCCTCAAAAAACAGGAGTGAGCCCGGGCTGAGGAGAATTTGACCGATGTTATGTAGATACCAGAAGCAGCAAAGCACGCCCCCAACGACAAAGCCTGCCAGCCAGAATTTGAGAGGACTCTTCATTGTCAGGTTCGGTGCAATCGAGCTAAGGGCTAAGAGCCAATAGCTAAGAGCTCTGTCTACAACTCGTACTTCTTCATCAAATGCCGGAACGATCGATAAGAAATTCCGAGCAGGTCGGCGGCTTTGGTCTGCACGCCGTTGGATTTGTCCAGCGCGCCCTGTAGCAGGGAGCGCTCGATATTGGCGACGTAGTTTTCCATGCCCACTCCTTCAGGGAGCACGCCGCCTGCCGCTACTTCGGACATTCCTGCAGCACCCGCGCCTGCCGCGGCCGCGCGGGCTTTCGGCCGTTCCACCGGCAGTTCGACGTGCAACTCGTCCGTCATTTCAAGAGCAACGGCGCGCTCGACGGTGTTCTCCAACTGGCGGACGTTGCCCGGCCATTCGTATCCGCACAGGGCATCGAGCGAGTCTTTGTTCAAGCGCAAGATGCTTCGGTTGGCGGCGGCCGCATATTTCTTCAGAAAATGATTGGCCAGCAACGGGATGTCTTCCCGGCGTTCTCGCAAGTCCGGCACGCGGATGGGAATGACGTTCAGCCGATAGTAGAGATCTTCGCGGAATAAATTGTCGGCCACGGCCTTGTCGAGGTCGCGGTTGGTGGCGGCGATGACGCGTACATCAATCGGAATCTCGCTGGTGCCGCCGACGGGCCGGACTGTGCGCTCCTGCAGTACGCGCAGCAATTTCACCTGCATGGCCAGCGTCATCTCGCTGATTTCGTCGAGAAAGATGGTTCCCCCGCCGGCGACTTCAAAGAGTCCACGTTTGTTTTGGTTGGCCCCGGTAAACGCTCCCTTCAAATAGCCGAAGAGTTCGCTCTCCAGCAGGGTTTCTGGAAAAGCTCCGCAGTTCACTGAGACAAAGGGCTCCGTCGCGCGCGGCGAGCAAATGTGAACGGCGCGGGCCACGAGCTCTTTGCCCGTACCGCTCTCGCCGTGAATCAGAACCGTGCTGGCGGTCAACGCGACCGTGCGCACGGTCTGCTTCAGCTTCTCCATCGCAGGACTGGAGCCGATGATGTTGTCGAGCGAGTTGTGCGAGGCGGCATCGCGGCGCAGGGCGAAGTTCTGTTTGCTCAAATGCGATTTTTCCAGCACGCGGTTGATGGCGAGTTTTATTTCATCGACCAGGCCGGGACTCTTGCGAATGTAATCCGAAGCTCCCCCGGCTTTCACCGCTTCCACCGCAGCTTCGTAGTCATCGACGGCGGTAATGAGGATGACCGGGGAATCGGGCGAAACGCGGTGAGCATGGCGCAGCACTTCGATGCCGTCGATGTTCGGCATCTTGATGTCGGTGATGATGAGATCGTAAAGATTGCCGTCGATCTTGTTCTTGGCCGCCTGGCCGGATTGCACAGTTTCCACGCGATGTCCATCGCGGCGCAGGGCGATGTCAAGCATTTCGCAGATGGAGCGCTCATCGTCGCAAACCAGAATGTTAGCCACGCAGCCTCCCTTCTGCCGCGCCCGCCGCGAGTGACGCGGAGAGAGGCGCGGATAGCGCAGGTGCGGCGAAACTTTCAGCCGGCAAAGCACATGCAGCCTGCTTTTCTGCGTCGAGCCGGTGCAGCTTCAGGATGAGCGTAGTTCCCTGCCCTGGCTTGGACCGCGCGAACACTTTGCCTTCGTGCGCCTGCACGATCTGGTACACGACTGCGAGCCCGAGTCCCGTGCCCTCTTCAAAGCTCGACTGAAAGGGTTCGAAAAGTTTCTCTGTCTGCTGCGGGGTCATTCCTGTTCCGGTATCCGCAAAACTGACCTGCCAATCGTCGCCCTGGCGTTCGATGGATACTTTCAGAGTGCCGCCACCTCGCATGGCTCGCACCGCATTTTGGGCAAAGTTCCAGAAGACCTGTTTGATCTTGTCTCCGTCGGCGAGCACCCACGCCTCCGGCACGGCAAACCGGCTCTCAATTGTGATGCCGGTATTTTCGGTGGTCATGCGATGACGCATGAGCGTGAGCGTGTCCTCCGCCAATCGCACCAGATCGACCTTTTCAAAGTGATACTGTTTGCCCCGGGAGTACGTCAGAAAGTCGGTGATAATGTTGTTCAGGCGCTGCGATTCGCGGGTCACGATCTCCAGCAGTTGGCGGTGTTCCTCGTTCATTTCGGGTATGCCGGATAGCATGCTGACCGAACCGGCAATCGAGGTAAGAGGATTGCGAATTTCGTGGGCGATCGCTGCCGCCAGCCGGCCCACGGCCGCCAGGCGATCCTGCATGCGCACTTCGCGCTCCAGTCGCCGGATCTCAGTAAGGTCATCCAGAGCGTAGACATAGCCCAGCGTGCCCCGCTCCGGGCCGTTCAAGGCAGCTACTCTTACCCGAGCCGTCTTGCGGAATGTTGCCGCGGTGTCGAAACGAACTTCCCCATGGTTGAGCGATTCGGCATTCGGCAGCGCGTCAAGAAATAAGCCGCCGACCGGTTGTCCCAGCAATTGGTCCGGCGTGCGCTCCAGAAGCCTCTGCGCCGCATTGTTGACGAGAGTAATGCGTCCATCGAGACCGGTGGTGATCAATCCACTGCTGATGGACTGAATAATGTTTTCATGCAGGATCTGAAGATCCTCCAGCGCTCCGCTCGCGTTTTTCAGCTGCACCCGCGCCTGGCGTAACTTGGCAACCAGTTGGCCGGCAAGGTAGGCCACTGCGAAGAACGCAAACAGGTTGATGAAAATGATTCCCCGCAGCGACTGCAGTTCAGGATGGGTTGTGCCGTAAGACGGCACTACTCCGTAGTAATTGAGTTCGAGGACGGTGCCATAGAGAATGAAGGCCAGCGCCGCCACCAGGTGCGCCCACACACGCGGCAACAGTATGCCGGCCACGATGATGACCAGAGGGTAGAGAAAGTTCAATGAACTGTCCCACCCTCCCGTCTCATGCACCACCAAGCTGACCATGATCAGATCGGTCAGCACTTGCAACGATGCCTGCAACCGGTGCTCGTGCCAGAAAGAGAGCAGGACGATATAGAACAGCGAGACGGTATACCAAAGCAGGATTGTGCTGAGGAAAAGACGCAGCGGCAGACGCGAGGACGTCAACTCCGAAACCGCCAGCTGGATTCCGAGCAGGAAGGTGAGGATCAGGATCCGTACTTTGACCAGCCAGGCCAGCCAATTCCGCTCGTCAAATGTCGATTGCATTCCTATCTCGGGTCTCAGGTCTTAGGTCCTAGGTCGTAAAGTGTTCGCATTCGATGTGAGGCGTTTGGGCCTTAGGCCGAAGACCTGACACCTAAGACCCAAGACCCGGTTTTTCTATCCAGCCAACTTGGCGATCATGGCGAACAACGGCATGTAGAGCGAAATCACGATGCCGCCGATGGAAAAGCCGAGCAGGCCGATGATGGCGGGCTCCAGCAGGGCCAGCATGTCTTTGGTGGCTGCGTCCACTTCTTCTTCGTAGAAGTCGGCGATCTTCTGCAACATGTTGTCCATCGCGCCCGTGGCTTCGCCAACGCCGATCATCTGCGTCACCATGTTCGGGAAGACTCCGCATTCTTTGAGCGGATCGACGATGGTGCGGCCTTCTTCGATGGCCTTTCGCACTTTCATCAGCGCTTCTTCCAGCACCGCGTTGCCGGAAGTTCTGGCAGTGATGGCCAAGCCTTCCAGGATGGGCACGCCCGAGGTGATCAAGGTACCCAGCGTGCGCGTGAAGCGGCCGACGGCGATCTTGCGCAACAGCGAACCGAGGATCGGCAAATGGAGCAGGACTTTGTCGAAGTAATAGCGGCCTCGCGGGTGCTTGCGGATCGACTTAAGGCCGAAGACTGTACCCACTCCGACCACAATGAACACCCACCAGAAGCTTCCCACGAAGGCGCTCAACCCCATCACGATACGGGTGGGAAGAGGCAGCGCCACACCCAGTCCAGCGAAAAGGTTGGAGAAAATCGGCACCACCCACTTGAGCAGCGCGCCGACAATCAACCCCGCAATGCTGACCACTGCGACCGGGTAGATCAACGCCGACTTCACGGCTGCCTTCAGGCGAACCGCTTTTTCGACATAAACCGCCAGCCGCTGCAGAATGAGGTCGAGAATACCGCCGGTTTCACCCGCCTCAATCATGTTGGTGGTGAGGTCGTCGAAGACGTTGGGATACTGACGCATGGCGTTCGCCAGGGTCGCGCCGCCTTCCACCGTGGTGCGGACGCCAGTCAGCGTCTTCTGGAAAGACTGGTTTTCCTGGTTGGCCGCCAGGATTTCCAGACACTGCACCAGCGGCAGACCGGCATCGATCATGACCGAGAATTGGCGGAAGAAGATTGCGATGTCCTTGACCTTGACCTTGCTCGTTCCGAACGTGGGCATGGAAAACTCTTTGCCCTTTTCGCGGATTGCGCCCGGCGTAATGCGCTCGCGGCGCAACTGCTGCCCCAGCGCCTGTTTATTTGGCGCCACGCGCTCGCCGGAAATTTTCTGTCCCGATGCATCCTTGCCGGAAAATGTGAAAACTGGCATGGTTTTTGCTCCTCAGTGTGATCGCTGATTCCTGAATTTGTTGCGGCGAAAACTTGTTCTGCGTTGCTCATCGCGCCGGCCGCCGCGCGATGAGCGGTTAACTACTTTAGTGTTTCGACGGCGTCGCTCCGCGTGCCAGCGTCGATCCCGCCGTGTTTTTGTTCGTCAAGCCGGCTCCGCGATTGATCATTTCCTGCAGTTCGTCTGGATTGCTCGATCGCTGCAGCGCCACTTCCAGCGTGACCTGCTTCTGGAAGTACGCCGTCGCCAAAGCCTGGTTGAAGGTTTGCATGCCGAACTTGTCTTGTCCGGACTGCATGGCCGAATAAACCTGGTGAATCTTGTCTTCGCGGATCAGGTTGCGAACCGCGGGGTTGGGGATAAGGATTTCCATAATCATGCAACGGCCTTTGCCGCTGGGCGTTGCCACCAGGCTTTGGCACATGATGCCTTCGAGCACCAGCGAAAGCTGGGCGCGAATCTGCGGCTGCTGGTGCGCGGGAAACACGTCGATGATGCGGTTGATGGTCGACGTTGCCGAGTTGGTGTGCAAGGTGCCGAAGGTCAAGTGGCCGGTTTCAGCGATACGCAGTGCCGACTCGATGGTTTCGAGGTCACGCATTTCGCCGATCAGCACCACGTCTGGATCTTCACGAAGCGCGGCGCGCAGCGCGTCGGAGAAGCTCTTGGTGTCGGCGTGGAGTTCTCGTTGGTTGACCACGCAGTTCTTATTCATGTGCACGAACTCGATTGGATCCTCGATGGTGAGGATGTGATCGTGCCGCTCGCTGTTGATCTTGTCGATCATGGCCGCCAGCGTTGTGGATTTGCCGGAGCCGGTTGGTCCCGTCACCAGCACCAACCCGCGCGGCTTGTCGCAGAGCTTGCTTACTACTGCCGGCAATCCGAGTTGATTGAAAGACTTGATCTCGAAAGGAATCAGACGGAACACGGCCGCCGTGGCGCCACGCTGGTTGAATACGTTGGCGCGGAAGCGGGCCAGCCCTTTCAGTCCGAATGAAAAGTCGAGTTCCAGGCTTTCCTCGAAGCGGTGCTTCTGCGAGTCCGTCATCACGCTGTAGGCCAGTTGCTTGGTCTCGGCGGGCGTCATTTGCGGAAGATCCAGCGGGACTAAATGCCCGTGGACGCGAATTTGCGGCGGCGAATTGGTGGTGATGTGAAGATCGCTGCCATTCATCTCCAGCATCCGTTTCAGCAAATCGCTTAAACTAAGCCCCATAAAGTCCAGTCCCTTCGTGGTCTCTCTTGAAATTTGTAATTTCGCAATCGGGCAATTTGGCAATTTGAAAAGCGGATTTCAAATTACAAAATTACTCAATTACTAAATGCCCTTAATGAATCGTCTCGCGGGCAACTTCTTCCAGCGTAGTGATGCCCGCCGCCACTTTGATCAAACCGCTGCGCCGGAGCGTGATCATGCCGCGCTCGATGGCTTTCTTCTTCAATTCGACCGCCGATGCGCCCACCAGCACCAGTTCCCTGATTTCATCGTCCACTTCCATCACTTCGTACAGACCACAGCGGCCTTTGTATCCCGTGCTGTTGCAAACGCCGCATCCCTTGCCTTTCTGAATCTGAATCGTCTTGGCTTCTTCGGGAGTAAATCCTTCTTCGATCAATGTCTGAACGGGGACCTCGACCGTCTCCGTGCATTCCTTGCAAATCCGCCGAATCAGGCGCTGGGCGCAGATCAGGTGAACTGAGGTCGCGACCAGAAAGGGCTCAATGCCCATGTTCATCAAGCGCGTGATGGTCTCGGGCGCGCCGTTGGTGTGCAGAGTAGAGAGCACAAGGTGGCCCGTGAGAGCGGCCTTGATGGCGATTTCTGCGGTTTCGAAGTCGCGGATTTCGCCGACCAGAATGATGTTCGGGTCCTGACGCAAGAAAGAACGCAGGGCCGCGGCAAAGTTCAGCCCAATCTGCTCCTTCATCTGCACCTGGTTCACGCCGCCCAACTGAAACTCGACCGGATCTTCCGCGGTCATAATGTTGGTGTCGGGCTGATTCAGACGCGAGATGGAGGAATACAGAGTGTTGGTTTTTCCTGATCCAGTAGGACCGGTGACCAGGACCATCCCGTAAGGTTTCAGAATGGCCTTCTCGAACTTGACCAGAGACTCCGGCTCGAACCCGAGCTTGGTCATGTCCAGCCGCAGATTTTCTTTATCCAGCAAGCGCAGCACGATCTTCTCGCCCCACAGAGTGGGCAGGGTGCTGACGCGGAAGTCGAGCTGCTTCTTGCGGCCGCCGATATTCATTTTCAGCATGATGCGGCCGTCCTGCGGCAGCCGCTTTTCGCTGATATCGAGCTTCGCCATGATCTTCAAACGCGAGGTGATCGCGTCCTTGAGCTTCATCGGCGGCGACATGATCGCCTGCAGCACGCCGTCAATACGGAAACGCACGCGAAATTCTTTTTCGTAGGGCTCGATGTGAATATCGCTGGCGCCCCGCTTGACTGCGTCGGTAAGCACCAGGTTCACCAGCTTTACGACCGGAGCTTCGTCCGCCGCCTTCTCCAGCTGCGACAGCTCCATCTCCTGCTCTTCCGCCTGCACTTCGATGTCGCTCTCGCTCATCTCCGACATCGACTGCATCACGGTTTCGAGATCTTCTTCCGTCTTGCCGCCGTAAGCTTTGTCAATGCCCGCCAGGATGGAACTTTCCGAAGCCACGACTGGCTCAATGTTGAAGCCGGTCATGAACTTGATATCGTCCATCGCGAAGACGTTGGTCGGATCGACCATCGCGATGGTGAGCGATGCGCCCACGCGGCTCAGCGGAAGAATCTGGTAGCGCTTCGCGGTTTCAAACGGAATCAGCTTGACCACGGCCGGATCAATTTCAAAATAAGAAAGATTGATGGCCGGAACGCCATACTGCCGGGAGAGAAAATTTGTGACGTCCTCGTCCGTGAGGAAGCCGAGCTTCACCAAGGCGGACCCCAGGCGGACGTTCTGCTCCTTCTGGGCCTTGGTCGCTTGTTCCAACTGCTCTGGGGTTATGATCTTCTCCTTAACGAGAAGGTCACCCAGCCGTTGAGACATACGTCGATCTCCTATCCACGTAGTGGAACGATGCCGGCAAACTCACCGGTGCTTGCACAAAGCGCTGCTTTTGTTGTGGGAGAAGAGCAGTGTCTTTGCGATGACATAAATTGTCACCGCAAGTCGATTACCGCACCAGTTACCGTAGTACTTGGACTGAGAGTGGCAACAAACGGGTTAGGGGCTGAGCCTTAGAACCCGCGCCAAACGGACTTTTTCCGAAGCAAGAATCGAAATTCTCGCTGTGGTACATGCACTTAGGTAAGCGCCGATGAGCTTCGTTCCAGCCGCTGTGGGCCTGCTTGCGGCCGCGGTAAACTCGATTGTGAGGATTACCTAACTTTGCGAGCCGACGCCAGAAAGCACCAAGTTCGAACCTACTACCACACTTTGTTTTCCGCCTGGGGACGGCAGCATTGGTGGCCGGCGCAGTCGCGCTTTGAGGTGATCGTCGGCGCTTATCTCACGCAGAACACCGCGTGGACCAACGTGGAAAAAGCTTTGGCGAATCTTCGCGCAGCTCGCTTGCTTACTCTGAGCGGCATCCGCCGGGCGTCTTCGGCGGAACTTGAGCGCCTGATTCGTCCCGCCGGATATTTTCGTCAGAAAGCCAAACGGCTGAAACTCTTTGTCGCATTTCTGGATCAAAAATACCAGGGCTCTTTAAGCAAATTTTTGGCGCAGCCCACCGCAAAGCTCCGGGAAGAACTCCTCAATCTGAATGGGATCGGTCCCGAAACCGCCGACTCAATATTGCTCTACGCCGGCAACCATCCAGTCTTCGTAGTGGATGCCTACACACGGCGCATTCTCGCTCGCCATGAGATTCTTCCGGAAAAAACCGATTACGATGAGATTCGGGAACTTTTCGAGCGAGCGCTAACCCCTGTGGCAGAGTCCGTAGCCGAGGGCAAAACCGGGGACCAACATTTGGCGGCGGAATTGCGAGGCGCCGCGCATCCTCCGTCTTCGATGAGCACGGCGAAGCGCACGGCTCTGACGCAGGTTTACAACGAGATGCACGGCCTTATTGTCGGAGTGGGAAAGAATTACTGCAAGAAGTCACAGGCTCGATGTGACGAATGCCCTTTACAGAAGTTCCTGCCTGGGGCTAAGTAGAACAAGGTCTTGGGTATCAGGTCTTAGGCATTCCGAGGGCGATTCGTTGTTTAGACATCCCTGGCGCTCGGCGATTTTCACGTTCGCGATTACTTCCGCCTGCTGCGCCCAGTCCCTGCGTCAGGCAGCCGATCGCGATGGAGTGCTCGTCGGCACAGCCGTTCGCCCCTCACAACTTTCGGAGACCGCCTACGTGTCCGCTCTGGCTCGCGAATTCAACATGGTGGAAGCAGAAGATGCAATGAAGTGGTGGGTGTTGCGTCCCGACGCAGCCACATACGACTTTCGCGAGGGCGACGAGGTAGTTCGCTTCGCGCAGGCCCATCAGATGAAAGTTCGCGGCCATTGCCTGGTCTGGGGCCGCTACAACCCGGATTGGCTGACGCAAGGCCACTTCACTACCCAGCAACTGGCGCAGCTTTTGCACGAACACATTACCCGCGTAATGAGGCACTACTCCGGCCAGGTCTTCGCCTGGGATGTAGTTAACGAAGCTCTGGATGAGAACGGCAACGTGCGCGACTCTCTCTGGTACAACCAACCCGGCATCGGTTCGCAAAAAGGAACAGCCTACATCGAGCAAGTGTTTCGCTGGGCACACGAGGCGGACCCGAATGCGTTGCTGTTCTACAACGAAGCCGAAGGCGAGGGATTGAACCGCAAGTCGGATGCGATCTACGCCATGCTGAAGGATTTCAAGCTCCGCGGCGTTCCTATCGATGGCGTGGGTTTGCAGATGCACGTGCCCGCGCTCGATGCAGACATCGCGGGGATCACCGCGAACATCGCGCGGATCACAGCGCTCGGTTTGCAAGTTCACATCACCGAGCTCGATGTCTCCCTGCCGGTTAATTCTGACAAGCAGCCTCGCCCCGAAGACTTGACCCACCAGGCGGACGTTTACCGCGGCATCGTCCGAGCGTGCTTGAACAATGCTGGCTGTACGGCGATTCAGACCTGGGGGTTCACCGACAAATACTCCTGGATCGGATCTCACTCCCACGGCGCTCGCGGGCAGGCGCTGCTGTTTGATCGGGCGTACCAGCCCAAGCCTGCGTACCGAGCGGTCCTGGAGGAGCTTTCGGCAGGGCGCACACCCGCGCATTGAACCTACTTGGGACACTCCCGCCGCTGCATCTGCATCTATAATGAATTCGGTCCGCTCACTGCCTGCAGGCTGCGACTGACCAGCCGTGGCTGGACCGCCAAATCGCGTGGTGCAGACCGCTCCAACTCGACCTGTTAAAACTTCCAACCGCAAGCAGGTCATCATTCTGCTCACGGTTGCGGTTTTCCTTCTGCTCGCGATTCTGGTTTCTCAGACCGCGTTCAACGAAACCATACTGAGCCCCGGCACCAACCAGCAGACCGTGGTTTTCTATGCCCTCTCGCTGCTGATCTCTCTTCTATTCATTGCTCTCACTTTTGTGCTGGCGCGCAATCTGCTCAAGCTGCTGGCCGAGCGGCGTCTGGGTGTGCTGGGCTCGAAGTTCCGCACGCGCATGGTCGTCGGAGCCCTGCTGCTGTCATTCGTTCCCGTCATGGTGATGTATTGGTTCGCCTACGGGCTGATGAACCGCTCGATTGATAAATGGTTCTCTACGCCAGTAGAAGAAGTCCGCGCCGATACCGATGCCATGGCTTCCTTGCTGGCCAATTACGCGGCACAGAACGCGCGCTCGCAGGCCGTCACCATCGCTGCCTCGCCTGAGACCAAGCGCGCTTTCGAGGGTCATGGATTTTCCTCCGCAGTCGAAGTATTCCGCAGGCACGAACCCACTTTGCAGGGTGGATTTGCCGTCGCTTTGGAAAATGGAGTTCCGGAGGCGAGCTTCGGTGTCCCCGCTCCCTGGCCGGTGTTGAAAGAGAAATTGCCGCTGGCGCAGGCCGCCGCCGGCCAGTCTGCGCATTTCACATGGGAGCAAACGGAATACACCGTGGGCAGTGCTCCGGTTGGGCAGAATGGCCTGATTCTTGTGGCGATGCCGTTGCCGCCGGAGTTCTCCAAAACGGTGAACCAGATCCAGGCCAGCCAGCAACGTTATCTTCAATTAAGCCGCGAGCGGCGCCATGTGCGTCAGACGTACATGGGCTTGCTTTTGCTGCTGACGATGATGGTGCTCTTTGTCAGCACATGGCTCGCGCTGTTCCTTTCCAAGCTGGTGACCCGGCCTTTGTCCGCGCTGGCGGAGGCCACGCAAGAAATTTCTCGCGGACGCCTCGATTACCGGATCGACGTGAGTTCCGCCGATGAAATTGGCGACGTCGTGCGTTCTTTCAACCGCATGGCGGAGGAACTCGAAACCGGCCGGCGGCAGATCGAGGCATCCAGCCGCGATGCCAGCACCGCCAATGCCGAACTGGACCAGCGCCGCCGCCAGATGGAGACCATTCTCGAAAGCATCCCGACCGGAGTTCTATCGCTCGACGCATCGCGACGAGTCACGCACGCCAACCAGGCCCTGCTGCGCATCTTCCACCCCGACAGCTTTGCGGAGCGAGAGCGCATGCTGCGCGGAGCGTACCTGGCGGACGTATTTCCGCCGGAAGTGTTGCAAGATCTGGAACCGTTGCTGCGCCGCGCCGATCGCATGGGCATGACCACCAGCCAAATGGAAATGCCGCTGCAACGCACGTCCCTCAACGTCGCGGTCACAGTCGCAACCCTGCTCCATCAAGGCGAGCGCTCGGGATACGTGCTGGTCTTCGAAGATCTCTCCGATCTTTTGAGGGCCCAGAAGCAGGCGGCCTGGCGCGAGGTGGCGCGCCGCGTGGCGCATGAGATCAAGAATCCGCTCACGCCCATCGCGCTCTCCGCGGAACGCATTCAGCGTCATTTGGAGCGCGCCACGCCCTCCGACCCCGCGTCGCCTGACGTCATACGCACCTGTGCCCAAACCATTGCAGGCGCCGTCGAAACCGTTCGCCGCCTGGTGGATGAATTCTCTACGCTGGCGCGCTTCCCGGCGTCGAATCCTCACCCCGCTGACATCAACGAAGTCATCGAGAGCGCGCTCTCCATGTTCAATGGCAGACTGGATGGCATTCGTCTGCACAAGTCTTTAGCCTCGGACCTGCCCAAGGTTATGGCGGACGCGGAAGCAATGAAGCGTGCAGTGGCCAACCTCGTGGATAATGCTGCCGAGGCTATGCACGATTCCCTGGTGCGCGAGATTCAGATTTCAACCGCGCTGGTAGCCAGCCGCGACGCCGTCGAAATCACCGTCGCAGACACCGGTCACGGGGTGACTCGCGAGCTGAAAGAAAAACTCTTTCTGCCTTATTTCTCCACCAGAAAGCGCGGCACCGGCCTTGGCCTGGCGATCGTAAGCCGCGTCGTCGAAGAGCATCACGGCTCGATTCGGGTGGAGGAAAACGAGCCGGTAGGAGCGCGCTTCATCGTGGAACTGCCGGTCGTCCCCGAGCCCGCCCTGGCCACCGTCACGGCACAGCATGCATAAAATTCTCATCGTTGACGACGAAACCGGCATCCGCGAATCGTTGGAAGGCGTGCTGGCCGACGAAGGCTACGAAACCGCCTCGGTCGAGAGCGGAGAGGAATGCCTCAAGCTGCTGCGCCGCGAGCACACCTACGACGTGGTGCTGCTCGATATCTGGCTGCCCGGCATCGACGGCCTGGAAACGCTGGAGCAAATCCACGAGATGGACCACCCTCCCGAAGTGATCATGATCTCAGGCCACGGCACCATTGAGACCGCTGTACGCGCCACCAAACTCGGCGCTTATGACTTCCTGGAGAAGCCACTCTCCATCGACAAGACGCTGATCCTGGTCAAGAACGCGATCGAATCCAAGAAACTGCGGCATGAGAATGTCGACCTGAAAAAGCAGCTTCTCGCCAAGAGCGTGATCGTTGGCGACAGTATCCCCATGAAGGCGCTGCGCCAGCAAATTGGCCTGATGGCGCCCACCAACGGCCGGGTTCTGATCTACGGCGAATCAGGAACTGGAAAGGAACTGGTCGCGCACGCGATTCATGCGCAAAGCCTGCGCAAGGACGAAACTTTTGTCGAAGTCAACTGCGCCGCGATTCCCGAAGACCTGATCGAGAGCGAACTCTTCGGCCATTACAAAGGATCGTTCGCCGGAGCCACCGCCGACAAGGAAGGCAAGTTTCAAAAGGCCAGCGGGGGCACCCTGTTTCTCGACGAAGTGGGCGACATGAGCCTGAAGACGCAATCGAAAGTGTTGCGCACGCTCGAAGAGCAGCGCGTCGCGCCCCTCGGCGGCGACGAAACTATTACGGTGGATGCCCGCATCATTGCCTCCACCAACAAGGATCTGGAAGAGGAAATCTCCAAAGGAAATTTCCGTGAAGACCTGTTTTACCGGCTGAACGTGATTCCTTTCTTCGTGCCTCCGCTGCGCGACCGCAAAGAAGACATTCCGCTGTTCGCGCGTCACTTCCTGAAGGATTTGGCCGCAACCTACGGACGCCGCCCGCGCGAGATCACCGACGACGCCGTCGAAGCCCTGATGCGCTATTCGTGGCCGGGCAACGTGCGTGAATTGCGCAACGTGATCGAGCGCATCGTGATCATGAATCCCATGACCACGCGCTTCGACCGCAAGCATCTGCCGCCATTGGTCTATCGCGATGGGCACCGGCGCGCAGCCCGCAGCGAGTTTTCCACGTTACATCAGGCTCGCGACGCCTATGAGCGCGATTTTATTTTGAAAAAGCTCGACGAGAACCACGGCAACATCACCCGCACCGCCGAAGTACTGGGCCTGGAGCGCAGCCACCTCTACCGCAAAATGAAAACCCTGGGGATAGCCGCGAAAGAGTAGGATGCTGCGGGGAAACTCGAGGTTCGTATCAGGTATGCATTCAGGCATACCGAAAACTGTTGCACGATCATCCGCGCCTTCAGGCGCTGCGGTTCCGCAGCGCTAGCGCTTCACCATGCGGATTTCCGTGCCATTTTTTCTGAACTCCACCTGATCCATGAGCTGGCTGATAAGAAAAATCCCGCGCCCATGATTGGAATAAACATTTTCTCCAATGGTGCAACTCGGAATGGCTGCGGGGTCAAAGCCGGTGCCGGGATCGCGTACCACGATCAAAACCCCCTGTTCTTCGCTGCCGCTTACGAGGCATTCAATGGTCTTTTTCGGATCTTCTTTGGCGCCGTGAATCACAGCATTGGCCAGCGCCTCCTGCAACGACAGTTCGATCGCGTCTTCTTTACCGTCCACGCCTTTCATGCGCCGGACCAGTGCCATAATCTCCTGCACCACCGGATCCACGGTTTTGCGCTCGGCGGCCAGCGTTACCCGCAAAAGTAAATGCAACCTGTCTGGATCGAAATCTTTTTCGGGAAGAGGTTCCTCGGAAGAATCCACTGATGGCATGTTTGGCTCGTGGCGCTATGCAGGGCCGCGTTGACTGATTCTAACTGGTAAAACTCAGCGCGACAAATTCGCCGAGTCTCACTTAGCGCCCTTTGTAACCTCGCGGGTTGCCCTCTTCCATTCTGGCAGCTTCTTCGCGATCTCAGGCGCTCCACCAGTCAGATGCTCCAATTGCCGCCTCCAGTCGAGTTCTTCCACGAAGCCGTGCGACTCCCGCCAGTTGGGCTGCACCTTGACGTAAAGTTCGAGAAATACTTTCGTCCCTAACATGCGTTCGATCTGCAATCGCGCCGAGGTGCCGATGCGTTTCAGCATCTCTCCCTTTTTTCCGATCAGGATGCCCTTCTGGCCTTCGCGCTCGCAATAGATTGTGGCGGAAATTCGCGTCAGTCTGGCTCCTTCTTCGAAGCTGTCGACGATAACCGTGGTCGCATAAGGCAACTCTTCTTCGGTCTCCATGAGCACCCGCTCACGAATAATTTCGGCGGCCATGAAGCGCGCCGGTTGATCGGTCACCTGCTCCTCAGGAAAATAAGGCGGACCGGCAGGCAGCGCCGCCGTCACTTCCTTCAGCAATCTATCGAGTCCATCCCGCTTCAACGCTGAGATCGGGATGATGGCGTGGAACGGATGCAATTTCTTGTACTCCTCAATCAACGGCAGCAGCTTGTCCTTGCCCCCGCGCAGCAGGTCCACTTTGTTGAGGACCAGGCAAACCTTCGTCGGCGAATGCTTCAGCATCTGGATGGCGAACTCGTCGCGCTGATCGAGCTTGCGCGTCGCATCCATGATGAGCAGAACCAGATCGCAGCCTTCCAAAGCCTCCCGCACCTCGACCATCATCTTGCGACCCAGCGAACTGTCTGGCTTGTGAACCCCCGGAGTATCGATCAGGACAATCTGCGCCGCGTCGCGGCCCTTCGCCTTGGGCAGGTTGACGATGCCTTGAATGCGGTTGCGTGTGGTTTGCGGTTTGGGAGAAATAATGGCGAGTTTTTCGCCCACGAGAGCATTGAGCAGCGTGGACTTGCCGGCGTTAGGACGGCCGAGGATGCAGACAAAACCAGAGCGGAAAGGCATAAGGGCGGGCTTCGGGCTTCGGCTTTCGGGCTTCGGCTACTCCGCTGGAAGTGACGAAACCTTGCCGAACCAAAAACTAAAGCTCTATTTCGACTATATCAGGCTGGGGCGTAAAATGAATCCGGAGCGATGCGCTTTTGCCGAAGCCCGAGAGCCGAAGCCCGAAGCCCGCTTCATATTAGCTTCAACTGTCGCGGCTGCACTGCTGTAATCCTTACACGCTCCACCCTGCGGTCTGTAGACTCGAGAACTTCGAAGCGCAGGCCGTCTTCGTCTACAGTTTCGCCGCGCTGCGGAATGTGACCCGCCAGTTCGCTGACCAGGCCCGCCACCGTGGCTGATTCCCTGCCTTCCGGTTTTGTCCCAAACAGTTCCGCAAGGCGATCCACGTCCATGCGCCCCGAAACGACGTAAGAGTGATCGCTCTCCCGCAAGATCTCCGGTTTCTCATGCTCGTCGCGGATTTCTCCCACGATCTCCTCCACCAGATCTTCAATCGTCACCAGGCCGGCGACGCCGCCATATTCATCGACGACGATTGCCATTCGAATATTGTTTTTCTGCATCTCGCGCAGCAGGTCGCTGCCCAGCTTGCTCTCGGGCACAAAATAAACATCGCGCCGCATCAGCGTTTCCAGAGTGCGCTTGGAAGCCTCGCTGTCGGGCACTTGCAGCACGTCCTGTGCGTAAACGATGCCTTTGATGTTGTGGATGTTTTGCGCATACACGGGAACCCGCGAGTAGTGCTTGGTACGCAGCATCTCGACAAATTGCTCGACCGTAGTTTCCATGGGCACGGCAAACATCTCCGGACGCGGCTTCATGGCCTCGCGCACCGTCTTCCCGCTGAATTCCACCGCGGACTGAATCAGCTCGCGGTCGCCTTCCTGGATGATGCCTTCTTCCTGACCCGCTTCGATCAACGCATCCACCGCTTCGGCCGCGCTCTCCGGTTGCTCGTTTGTATTTTGACGCGTGAGCGAAGCCACCGACTGCAGAAAACCAAGGACGATGGTCACTGGCAGCACCAGATAAATCAGCAGCCGCACCAGCCACGTCCAGCGAATAAGCCACACACCGCTGGTGCGCGAGAAAAATACAAATGGCAGGAATTGATTGAAAATGATCACGATCAGAATTAAGCTGACGGCGGCCTGCAGAATCTCGGAGACGTTCCAGCGCTGGTCGCCGAAAACCGCGAAGCCCACGAGCAAGGCTATGGTCGCAGTGGTCAACTGCTTGAGCACCGACATGGAAAGCGATGCCCGCGCCCGGCTAACGTGCAGGTTGGGTTCAACCTTCTGTTCGAAGACGTCGATGTTGTCCTGAAATTCGCGCGAGAGAAATTTGCCGATCTCCTGATAGACGCGGTCCACATAGGAGGCCAGCGCCAGCAGGCCCAGCAGCGGGATTAGCGCGATTGCCACGCCCCAGTTCATGCCGTTCTCCGCTTTGCGGTCGCGCCAGCACTGCGTTTCTTGCGGGTCGAGACGTTGCCGGCTCGCGGCTGCGCCCGTTCGATCAGCCCGGCCTCCAATTTCAGTTGCCGCCGCAATCTACTCTCTGTGCGCGCCATCTCTCCGCGGTCGCGCTCGTGATCGTACCCTGCCAGGTGCAAAATGCCATGCAGCGCGAGAATCTTCACCTCATCCGCCACTGAGTGGCCCAGGAGCGCAGCGTTCTCTCGAGCAATGTCCGCGGAAATTGCCACATCTCCGGCAACCGGCCTTGCCTTGGTGCGTTCCGCCTGAGGCGATGGAAATGACAGAACGTCCGTGGCTTTGTCCGCTCCTCGGAATCGGCGGTTAAGAGCGCGCAATTCGGAACTGTTCGTCACCAGCACATTCACCGTTTCACGCAAACGGACCATTCGCCTCGCCCGCAACACAAAGCGTTCCAGCGTCGCCCGGCTCAACCCCACGATTCTTTTTCTGAAGATAACCAACTTGCTCTCAGCATACTTGCTCGGCAAAATAAACAGGAGGGCCCGATTTCAGCCCTCCCGCGCCGCCTAAGATTTATTCTCCCGAAGCGGTGGACCGGTTCTCCGCATCGACCACCGGATTTTTTACCTCGGCGCTCTTCACTCCCGATTCGGCGCTCTTTCCGCCTGCCAGCAGCAGCATCTGTTGCTCGGCGACGAGCGTCTTATGCTCATCATAGGCACGAATAATGCGCTGCACAAGATGATGGCGCACCACATCGGATTCATCGAAATGAACGAACGTCAAGCCTTCCACCCGTTTAAGAATGTCGATCGCTTCCAGCAACCCGCTGCGCCGCGCATTCGGCAAGTCGATCTGCGTGATGTCCCCTGTAATCACCGCCTTGGAGTTGAATCCGAGCCGCGTGACGAACATCTTCATCTGCTCCGAAGTCGTGTTCTGTGCTTCGTCGAGGATAACGAACGAATCGTTCAACGTGCGCCCCCGCATGAAAGCGATGGGCGCGATCTCGATGACATTCTTCTCCAGATAGCGGTCGACTTTTTCCGGATCGAGCATGTCATACAGCGCGTCATACAGCGGACGCAGGTAAGGATCGATCTTGTCCTGCAACGTGCCCGGCAAGAATCCTAAGCGCTCGCCGGCTTCCACCGCGGGGCGCGCCAGGATGATGCGGTTCACCCGCTTCGCCAGCAGCGACGAAATCGCCATGGCCACGGCGAGATACGTCTTTCCGGTGCCCGCCGGACCAATGCCGAACACCATGTCGTGCTTCTCGATGGCCTCGACATAGCGCCGCTGATTCACGCTCTTCGGCTGCACCATGCGCCGCCCCAGCGAGCGCTGGCGGCCGGCATCGGCCAGCCCGCGCAGAGTCGCGCTCGAATCCGCCGTCAGCACGCGCAGCATGCTGTTGAGGTCGCCATTGTTAAAGCTGTAACCGGAGCGCTGCAGGCTTTCGTAATCGGCAAACACCTGCTCGGCGCGAGCCACGTCGCGGGCCGCACCTTCCAGTTCGATGGCGTTCGATCGCAAATCAATAGTGACGTTCAGGCCATCTTCGAGCACCCGGACATTCTCGTCGCGCGTGCCAAACAAAGTCTCGATGTTGGGACTAATCCCGATGCTTTTCTTCATTCAATCTCTTTGGTGAACCATATCCACGGAGCGTGTGGGGACGGGCGCATTCGCCAGTCCGCCGAGCAAAGCGAGGCCACCCAACCACAGCCCTCTCCAGAAAACGCACACTTAACCCACTTCGCGGACAAAACAGGATTATGCTTCGAGACGGAACCAGACGGGATGCGCATGCCCAGAGGGCAAGTCACTACCATTACGTAAAGCGTACCCCGCGCCGGGGTGAGAGTCAATGGCGTTCAATCTTGAGAGCCAAACGTTTGACCAGTCGAGACTTAGTCCCGTAGAATGTTGTATTCGGTACTCACCGGAATATCTCGCTGTACACACAAAGGGCAACCAAGCAATATGGCTAATCATTTTTCGGCGCTCAAACGCGCCCGTCAAACCACGAAGCGCACGGCCACCAATCGCGCCAACACCTCCCGCCTGCGCACCGCGCTGCGCACGCTGCGCGAGACCATCGAGAAGGGCGACAAGCCGGCTGCGGAAAAGACCTACCGCGAGACGGTATCCGCGCTCGACAAGGCCATCCAGAAGGGCACGCTGCACGGCAATACTGCGGCGCGCTATAAATCTCGGCTGGGCGCTCGCGTCAATGCGATGAAGTAAGTGTTAGATATCCCCCTTTGGCGCTTGCTAAAAGGGGGTAAAATATCGCAATGACTCAGGAAGTAACTGAACTGCTGAAAAAAGCGCTCTCCCTTCCGCCGGAAGCACGCGCCGCTCTGGCGGGATCCCTCCTCGAAAGCCTTGACGAGACCGTCGACGCATCCGCCGAAGCAGAATGGAACGAAGAGATCGCGCGGCGTATCCGGCAACTTGATTCCGGTAAGGTGAAACCCATCCCGTGGGCGGAGGCACGGCGGCAGGTCTCAGCAATTCTCAATGGCCGTTAGACCTTCCACACTTTCTTAAACGCGCTTTGAGCGAGCCATTTCGCTCGCTCCGCAATCTCCTCCTTCGTCCAATCCGTGGCCTTCTCGATCACTGGATCAAGGAACACCTTCGACCTCATAAGCGCCGCCTTTTTCGTGGCAAATCCTTTGGCTGCCAGTTTTTTGCTGTTGAATCCTTTCTCGACGAGCAAGAGGTTGCCGATGCATCCGACGTCCTCGTCCGGCAGAGGGCTAGGGCCACCCTGCGGCGCGATGTGCTCAATGGTCATTTGAGAATAGTCCAGCGCGACACCGTTGGCGCTCATTGTGCGGTCGATTTTCGCGAGTATGTATTGGACCAGCTTCTTCTGCTTGGTGAAGGAGCGGGAGAATCGCAGGTTCAGGAAGGAAGGCTCGAATTCGGCGTACGACGGAGCCTTTGTCTTTAGCTTGTCCTTGAGCTCTGTCAGTACCGCGAGCTTTGCGTCGAGGTCCCCAGCAGCGAGTAGTGTCCGCGCGTGAAGCGCATACATGAATGAGATACCCCCGGACGAGCGTTGCGACGTTATGGCCGTGAAGCTGAAGTGGAAGTTCTCAATAGCGCCAAGAATGTCCTCGACGTGCTTCTGCTTGATATCTCCTGCGTCGTAGGCGTGCATAATCGCGAGCATCATTGGAAGCGGCTGTCTAAGGCGGAATAGTCCGAGGGTATCCAGCGAGTCCCTGATGCCGTACTCGTTCTTCTGCCACTTCCTATAGGCCGTTTCCTGTATCTCACGATACGTCCGGGCGTCACGAACCAGCGAAGCGAGCGTTTCTTTCGCGTTCTGCTTTGTAACCTTGCGCTTCAGATCCTTGTAGAGCTTCTTGACAGTGACGTATTCATGGGAGGACAGCCAATAATGGTGAAGGTAGTTGGTCACGGAGAGATCAGCCTGGGACCCCTCGATCAGCTCAACCATGCTGTTCCAGGTGTCTTTCGTATAGTCCGCGTTCTGATTTGCGGGCTTAAGAAGCTTTGTTAGATGCCCCTTCACGAGGTCGGACGGGGTCAGATCCTTGCCTCTGGTGTTTAACGTTTCGAAAATGACGTAGGCGTCATCCTCGCTATCTAAGTCTATGTAAATGACCTTGAGGGTAAGAATCTTGTCTCATATGCGGGTAAGGACCTCCCGAACCTTCGCCTCGATTTCCTTTTTCTTGAGAGTTTTGTCCTTCCGGATGCCATCTACCGTCTCGGCGATATTTTCCGAAATGAACTCAAAAGAACTTTTGAGCGCCGCTTCTTCATCGCGAATATCAGGGGTCGTTTCGGCATCTCCTTCGTTTTGTATGTGATCCTGAAGATAGGGATAAGAAGTCTCGGTCTGCAGAACGTACTGCGCCTTGTTGTTAATATCACGCCGCTCGATAAGTCGGTGAATACCTCCAGCGAGGTCCTCGACCCCGTTTTTCTTGAGAGCATTGCGCAATGCGGCCAAAATCATCGTGATCGTGGTCAGCCGTTGTTGCCCGTCAACCACCCCCGCAGTGTCGGATTGCGGAGGCTTAAACACGACCATCGGTCCGATGAAATAGTCGGCGTCGGAATTCACCACTACGTCGTTCCAAAAATCCTCGATGTTCTCCAGGTCCCAAGAGTAAGGCCGCTGAAATCTCGGGATGCGGTAGAAGCCGCTCTCTAGGATGTCCTTTATATCCTTGTCAATTGATCGTATCTTCATCGCCTCGTAGTTTACTCCGACGAGCGATTTACTGGCAGGCAAAAATCCAGATTCGTTGTCACACCGGCAACTGTTCCTGCATCCATCCCGGAGCTTCCAGCTTAGGCTCGCTGGTCAGATCCATCACCAGCCTTTCCAGCACCATGCGCTTGCTCACGGGATTCGAGCGCAGAGCTAAATCGGCTTTCGCCACCAAACGGATCGCGCGCGTCAGGTCGCGACGGGATTTGTAGCGGCGGGCCTGCTTGATGATGTCGTCGGCGGCAAATGGAGGCACGCGGAAGCCCTGCCACAGCGCGGCCCAGAGCATGCGCTGATCGCGCACATTGCGCTCGAGAATCACCAGCATCTGCCGAAAGGTTTTCGCCAGCATGTAGATGTGCCCAATCGAGGCTTCTTCGCCGTCGCCTGAAGATAAGATCGCGTCCAGCACCTCGAGCGCGCGCACGCGGTCTTTCGAGGAGATGGCGTCGGTCAACTCATATAGCGAGCGCTGTTTCGCTGCCAAAACCATAGTTTCCACGTCGCCCAGCGTGATGCGGTTCCGCGCGCCGACGTAGAGCATGAGCTTGTCGATTTCGTTGGAGATCATCATCATGTCGCCGCCTAGGGCGTCGACCAATTCGCGTGCGCCGTCGGGATCGATTTTCACTGCACGACTGGTGCAGTAATCAGAAATCCAGCGCACCGCTTCGCCTTCCTCCACGCGCGCCAGTTCGACGATGCCGCAGTATTGGCCCATGGTTTCGCGGATGCGCTGATAACGCTCTTTATCCTGCATCTCCATGCGGCGCACGTCCGCGGGGATGCTGATGTGGTCGGCGACAAACACTAACAGCGCATCGGGATTCGGATTCTTGCAGTAGCCCTCGATGGCGGCAAGTTTCTCTTCATTCGAGCCGCGGCCAAAAAGAGTCTTCACGCCGCGCACGAAAAATACCTGGAATGGCGCCATTAGCGAAGGCGTGCGCGCACGGTCGAGAACTTCGGCGAGGTCGTTCTCCGCGAGATCGAATTCAAACAGGCTGAAGTCGCGCAGATCAACCGGGACCAGGTGCTCGAGGATGGCATCACGAAAGCGTTTGCGGAAAAAAGCTTCGTCGCCCACGAACACGTAGGCCGGACGCAGCTTGCGCGACGTCAACTCGCTGACAAACCGCTCCGCCTGGGCAAACGCCCGCATGAGAAACTCTCCCGTCGAGAAGAACCTTGCCTCAACTCTAGCATCCGGGAACCTGGGTTGGAAGTGGCATCGTCAGGCCCATTTTTGGCCGCAGACGCCTAAGTGCCATGTTTTCAATGGCGGCTTATCAGCCAGGGAACCGATGGGAGAAGGCTATCCCATTGAGCGCCAGTGTGTTACCCCTAACCCGGGCCAGATATTAGCTTTAAGGCAATATCGATTTAAACGCGATTTAAGCCCTCCTAATTTTCGGGATTGACCTTCCCGGGTGCCTCCGCGGCTGAAAGTCGCTGTACGGCCTTCCTATGCGCAGCAATGGGCATGCTACGCGCTGGTCGGAGCGGAAATGTTGCGGTCGGCGCCGATTGCGAGCTCTGCAGAATCAATAACTTACGGCTAACTAACTGATTCTAAAGAGATGACCGAACAGAAAATCGCCGTAGTGTTATCAATAGCTTACAGGTAAGCCGTTGATTCTACAAACCGATTGCTTCTGTTGATATTCCGGCAGGAGATCCCCCTAACAAGTTGTTTTCAGAAAACGATTCGTATCAGGGCATGGCTACAGCCATGCCGAAGGGCAGCGAAGAAGCCACCGGGCTTTAGCCCCGCAGCGCCTGAAGGCGCGCTGAAAAAGGCAGCCCCACGTCCGGCACTCCTTGAAGGCGTGCCCTGATACGAACCTTCCCTGGGAGAGACCCACTGGGGATCTCAACAGGACCAAGCCGATTCTAGAAGCCCTCCAGGATATTGGAGACCAGGGTGCGGGCAAAATCCTGTGAGAGCCTTCGAAACGCGGGGGAGTCTTCCTCGAAAAAGCTGGTCAGGTCCTGCGAAACTTCGTACTGCTCGCGGAACAAGTACGCAGGATTCTGGTAGAGCACCTTGCCCTGCCGGTCAGTAAGCGACACCCTCATGCTGACGACCACCAAAACGCTGGCGGCTTGTCCGGTTGCGGAGTTGTAGGTGAGCGGCGTCGAAGAGGCAGAGACCACGGTGCCGAGCAGCGTAGCATCGGCGGCCTCGCCTGGACTATTGAGAACGTGATAATGCGTGCGCGTCGTGAACTCGCGCACCACCGAGGATGTCAGCATCTGTTCAATGCGGTAAGTGCTGGTCTCGTTCACGAAGGCAGGCACGGCGATGGTCTTGACGTTTTCCGGAAGCTGCACATTGTGGCCGGCCGTGTGGTACCCGCAACTCATGCCGGCCACGCTGCATGTCAGGCAGAGCAAAGCCAGCCATGCAGCCCGCCGAACCTTCATTGGATTTTTCCCAGCGGACGGGTGGCGATCATGCTCTCGGCGCACTCCACTGCCGTCACCGCGGCGATGCGCAGGTTGTCGGCGGCCGCCCACAGCCAGATTCCATTGGGCCGGCTCGCTTCGCTCTTGAGCGCAACCAGAATGTTGGCCTGACCCGCCGTATTCACGTTCGTGGGCTGCGAATCGTCTTCCGCGCCCGCCAGCGTCACGTGATCGCCAGCAAGCGCCTGCGACAATCGCTCCCGATCAACCGCTTGCTCCATTTCCAAAAAGACGGCCAGCGCATGCCCATGAAAAACCGGAGGCTGAAGCGCCATCAGCGCAGGCTGCGGCGCGTCTGCTCCCGCAATCTTTTCGTAGTGGCGGCGCACGCGCGCTTCCAGCGAATCCAGCGACAGCCTGGAGTTCTGCCCGTAGCGCGCGAGCATGTTGAACGCCACCTGCTCATCGAACACATCTTTCGGCAGCGGCTGAAACGACAGCAGATTCACGGTCTGCTGATGTAATTCATCCATGCCCTTCTGTCCCTGTTCGGACGCCGGCTCGAAGACTGTCGCCACCACGCTGCGGATGGCGCCCGCCTTGCGCGCCCGCAACAGCAGCAGAGCCAGAGTCACGGCCGCAGGATGGGCCACCACGCACGGCGCCGGCTGCAACTCCGGCTGCCACATCTCTCCGCGCTCGCGCTCCACCCAGAGAGAGCGCACGTTGGCGCCGGCTTCCCCTTCCAAAGCGCCGGAAAGATCGATGATCGCGCTGCCCGCATCGCGGGCCCGTTTCCAGTTGTCGCGCGTACACTCCGCATCGGAAGCAAAGAAGGTGAAGTCCACGTGCGTGAACTGCTCCGCTCGCACGCTTTGGATGAAGTTGATTTCGTCGCCCGCCGCTTCCAGCTGGCCAATCGACTCGTCATCGTCGAGCAGGCGCACATCCACCGCGGGAAAGTTTCGCTCATTCAGCATTTCAGCGACTTCTTTCCCCTTGAGCGTGGCCGCGCCCACGATGGCCGCGCGAAAGAGCTGCCCGCGCGTCGAGACGGAAAGCGATGGTGCCGTAATTTTCGGCGTCGTACTCATGAAGTCTGCGAAGCCTCCTTGTAAGCGGGCGGCGGCGGATGGTTGCGGCGGCGGAATATCCATTGCAAACGCCAGAACACTCCGGAGAACATATAAAGAAGAGCTACCCCGAACAGCACCGGCCCGGACCAGAACCAGATGCCGGCGAACAGCGCCCCGAACAGAATGATCAAACGGAAGGGATGGCGCGAGCGGAAATCGATGTCTTTGAAACTGTAAAAGCGCCAGGTGCTCACCATCAGATATCCCACGGCGGCAACCATCGCCAGCCAGGTGATCGCCTTGTACCAGGAGTCGAGCGGGGCCCCGGACTGAAAATGAACCACGGCCGCAATCACTCCCGCACCGGCTGGAATAGGCATGCCGACGAAGTATTTCTTGCCCGGCCGGCCGGGATTCGATGGCTGCGGGTTCGTCGTGATGTTGAAGCGCGCCAGGCGGCTGGCTCCGGCCATAAGAAACAGAAAGGCGGCGATCGCGCCTACTTGCGTCAGCTTGATGTTCCAATTCCACTCGGTGAGCGCGACCGGCGGCATCAAATGAAATCCCCAAGTCCAGGCCAGCATCGCGGGAGCCACGCCGAACGTGATTACATCCGCCAGGGAATCGAGTTCTTTGCCAAACTCGCTGCTCGTCCCGGTCATGCGCGCCACTCGCCCGTCGAGACCGTCAAACAAAACCGCAAATCCAATGGCCTTGGCGGCGTTATCCAAATGCCAGTAGGAGGTGGCGCTGGCGTGAACAATCTCGAGAATGGCGTAGAAGCCGGCCGCCATATTGCCAGTGGTAAACAGCGAAGGGAGAATATACATGCCCTTGCGCATGCGGCGTGTCGGCCGCTCGCCTTGCCCGGATTTTGGAGTGGGAAGATCCATCAGCGCGCTCCTTCGCTTGAGGAATGACGCCCCGCACCTGCCAGTTCGCCCTTCGGCTGCAAGTACGCCAAAATGCTCGCTCCGCCACGAACCCGGTCGCCAACTTTCACTTGCAAAACGGCGGCAGCGTCGAACAAAACGTCTACGCGGGAGCCGAACTTGATCAGACCCACGCGCTGGCCGCGTTCCAGCCGGTCTCCGACTTTCGGAGTGAAGACGATCCTTCGCGCCAGCAATCCCGCGATCTGTTTGAATACGACTGTCTGGCCATCGCCTTCCACGCGGACGATGTTCTGTTCATTCTGCTCTGCGGAATCTTGATTCATGGCATTCAGAAATTTTCCGCGCTGATAGCGCACCTCGCGCACGACTCCCGCGATCGGCGAACGGTTCACGTGGACATCGAAGACGCTCAGGAAGATGCTGATACGGGCCTGCTTCTCGCCATCCACGGTCATGAAAGAAACATCGGTCACTTTCCCATCTCCGGGCGAGACGAGGGCGCCTTCGGCATCTGGGATGCCCCGCTCCGGGTCGCGAAAGAACCAGAGAAAAAACAGCGCCAGCAGCAGCGGCAGCGCGGCCCAGGCAGGCTGCGCGAACCAACCCAAGAGAACCGCAGCGCCGATCATACCCAGCGCGTAGAAGTATCCGTCACGAACCATGGGAACAGAGTCCCATTATAGAGCAGAGGTGTGCGGCGCTGGCTCAGGTTCAGTTAGAAAGTGTGTAAGCCCAAACCGCAAGTGTAAATAAAGAAAGGCGCCGAAGAGCGCCCGTAGGATAGATACAAGAGTGCCTGCAGCGGCGACGGCCGCCTTCAAATGGCCGTAAATTACGCTACGTGAGTTCCGAACTGCTGCCGATACTGCCGCTCAATCGATTGCATTTGGTCCTTGAGCCGCAGCTTCAGCTTCTTGAGACGGACTTCCTCAAGCTTTTCGTCTTCGCTGAGATAACGTTTTTGGGTGAGAGAATCAAGACGAGTGGAATACTGCATGTGCTCCTGAGCCAGCTTGCGGAACTCATCATGGCTGGTCAGGAGATTGTCATTCGGAGTCAGCATCCAGCAGACCTCCAACCGGGATTTCTGTTTAAAACTACCACAGCACCAAAATCGGTTCAATGCCGAATTCTGGTGCAATCTCGTTATGAGAAAAGCCTAAGAAAGCCTTAGGCGACATAGGATTGCATCCTCCCCAGTCTCGGGGTAGTAACCCTTCCGTACACTCGTTTCTTCGAAACCCATCCTCCGATACAGAGCACGCGCACTTTGATTTGACTCGCGGAATTCCAGAAATACGCAGCTGCCGTTTTTGGCTCGCGCCTCCGCAATCAACTCGTTCAGCAGTCGCGTAGCTAGACGACGGCCCTGAAACCCTTTCCGGACAACAACATATTGTAAGTGCCATTCGCGCTCGACACAGTGCGCGACCAAGTGCCCAACAATTTGGGAAGTCGGAGTGGATCCCGTTACGATGCTTGATTCAGATGGAGCTTCAACCACGAGGACGAAATAACTGGACAGTTCGGGAGCGTCAGTTCTAAAAAGACTTTCGTAGTGTCCGCGCGTCCATGCGGAAGTCGAAGCCTCACGATGGAGTTCCAACATGGCGGGGATATCGTTGCGAGTTGCCCGTCGGACTCGCACGCTAGGAACCAATTTTCTCGAGCATCTCGGCGTCAGTGCGGCGGATGTAGTTGGCCTCCAATTGCTCGGGCGTTACGGTTTCGCCGGACTGAATCTTGCGCCATCCCAACCGCGCAATGGCATCGGCAGAAATCGGCTGCAGGGCTGAGACTGACAGTCCGGCCGCGCTCGCAGCGTCAGCAAGAATGGAATCCGGAGTGACGACCGTCCATCCCTTCGCGTGAACAAGGAATTCGTTTCGCGTCAGGATAAGTTCGCGAGGAACCTTGGCGGAATCGCGGGGGATTTCATACTCACCCACGTAAACCTCACCGCGCCCTGCATCCAGCGCGGCCATCACTTTGCCTTGCGCGCCACTGCTGAAGACGTACACTTCCAGCAGTGACACTGGCGCGATCGGCTTCGCCAACACCTCAGCCAGAGCCTTGACCGCAGCCAGGCCGATGCGCAGCCCGGTAAACGATCCCGGCCCTGAGGCCACGGCGAACGCGCCGATGGCGTTCTTGGTGAATCCGTTTCTGGAAAGCAAATCGGAAACTTGCGGAATCAGTTGTGCAGAAAAAGTACCCCCGGCCAGCGGCGCAATCTCGATAACCTCGAAGTCGCCTTCGGCAGTTGGCTCCCCCGCGCGCGCCAGCGCGATGCTGCCCTGCCTGCCGGAAGTGTCGATGGCGAGAAGAAGCATGAAGAATTGAAGCTAAGAATCTGCCCTATCCGTGAAGATCCGTGGAAATCCGTGGCCGCTTTTGATTATTCCTGCACCAGTTCCAGCAACACGCCGCCCGTGCTCGAGGGATGCACAAAAATGTAGCGATGCCCGCCCGCGCCAATCTTGATCTCCTCCGAAACCAGGCGCACTCCGTCTTTTTTCAGCCGGCCGACCGCGGCCGGCAAGTCTGGAACCTTCAGGCAAACGTGATGCAGGCCTTCACCACGCTTGGCGATGAACTTCGCGATGGCCGAAGTTTCCGAGGTCGCTTCTAACAATTCCAACCGGCTCTCGCCTACCGGGACCATCACCAGGCGAACTTGTTCCTGCTCCACCGTTTCTTCGGGGGAAATAATCAAGCCAAGTTTTTCGTAGATCGCCTTCGCCGCTCCGAGCGACTTCACTGCAATCCCGAGATGATCGATTTGCACCATGTGGACTCTACCCGTGTTCGATTTACTCGTTCAGTCTTTCCCCGCCTTGGTGGCGATCTCTTCAATCAGCGTATAGGGATCGCGCTTGTGCTCCGCCACTTCGGCCGCCAGTCGCGCCAGGTTGCCGTCTTCGAGCTGCGTTCGCGCTTTCTCCAGCAGCGTGTCGCGCAGCATCTCGACCAGACGCTGCCGCCAGTTTTCGACGCTCCGGTTCAGCGCGAGATTCTTATTCTGCAAATGCGACTCATAATCTGCAATCGCGCCCGCGAGTTCTTCGATTCCCACTCCTTGGCTGGCAACAGTCTTGACGATCGGCGGAGTCCAGGCATCGTGGCGCATGGCCAGCGACTGCAGGTTGCGGATCTCGCGCTCCACGTGCTCGGCGCCGTCGCGATCGCTTTTGTTGATCACGAAAATGTCGGCAATCTCCATGATGCCGGCCTTGATCGTCTGCACATCGTCGCCCATGCCCGGGACCAAAATCAAAATCGTGATGTCGGCCAGCCGTACGATGTCCACTTCATCCTGGCCCACGCCTACGGTCTCGATCATGATGAGGTCGCGCCCGGAAGCGTCCAGCACCGTGGAGACATCGGCCGTGGTGCGCGCTAGCCCGCCGAGCGACCCGCGCGTGGCCATGCTGCGAATATAAATCCCCGCATCGGAAAAATGTTCCGGCATGCGGATGCGGTCACCCAGAATCGCCCCGCCGGTGTAAGGACTGGTGGGATCGACGGCGATAATCCCTACGGTGCGATTGTGTTTGCGATAGAAGCGGGCAAGCTGATCGACCAGCGTGCTCTTCCCCGCCCCCGGCGGCCCGGTCAGCCCAAGCACGCGGGCTTTGCCGCTGTGCGGGAACAAAGCTTTTAGCAGATCAGACCAGCCCGGGGCACGGTTCTCCACGGTGGAGATGGCGCGAGCCAGTGCGCGCACGTCGCCGGAGCGAAGCTGGTCAATCCATGTCTGGATGTGTTGGCTCAAATGATCAGTGTAAAGCAGCAGCGTGCGAAACCAAAGAGGCTCGCTGCGCTCGCGGGCGGACGAATGCGTCCGCCCCTACGTGAGACTCACGCCGGGTGCCCCATTTCTCGCGCGTCCTGTGCGCGAGAAGTGGGTTTTTTCTGTCTTGCGATAGAGTCTGGAGGAGGAACGTCATTTCGACCTGCTATACCGGATTCGACTCGTCTATCTTCAATCCATGTGTTATCCGTAAGTATCAGCAGTTCATGGCATGCCTGATCTTTTCGACCAGCTCGCAGATGCGATGGTCGGTCACCACGCGCAGCCTCGATCTCGGTTCTCGAAGCCAACTCTTCGGAAGGACGGTGATGTCTCCAGCCATCAGGGCATTCTGTTCGAGTCCAGTCTCGCCCGGGGACAAATAGACGTGAGTCGGCACGTTCTTGGTGATCCACGTAGTAAGTGGGACGGCCAGAACGGTGTCGGCACGGGGATGAAGATTCCGGTCGTCAGACGACACTATAACTACTGGTCTGGCGCCTTTTCCCGCCGGATCGGTGGGAAGGTTCGCGAACCATATCTCTCCTCGTCGCGGGGACTTTGCGTGGTTGGCGATGGCGTTAACCTTTCAGAAAGTATGATCCAGCCAGTTCCCCCCAGGCGAGGTTCTCGGCGCGCTCCTGGTCGCTGATCGAGTCGTAATAGGCACGGATGCCAGCCGACACGCGCGCCTTCTCCGCTTCCCGCTTTTTTTCACGAATCAGTTGATCCAAGGCCTCGGAGGTCAACTTGTAATCTTTAGCAATACCTTCCAGATATGCCAGCGCTTCAACCGACAAGGAGAATGTGCGCTTGCCTCTGCGAGCGGCACGTGTACCATCGTTCGCCTTACGATGGGTATGACGATTAGGCATACTCATATTCATACCAAAGGAGTGGGCTTGGGGTCAAGCGCTCAGCGGATTTGGTAGTGGATTTTCGCAGCCAACATAGCGTTTCATTGTAGTAAGGAAAGGTTGAGCCCGCCATTACTGTTGTAAATCAGGCGACTACAAGCATCCCGATCCCCGAGTGGGACGCTATTCCTTCAGCAACTGCCGCGCAATCACCAGTCGCTGAATCTCGCCCGTCCCCTCCCCGATCGTGCACAGCTTCACGTCGCGATAATACTTCTCTGCCAAATAGCTTTGACCTCAGCCGCCGAACCCCTTACGATAAGTCAGAGGAAACCATGGCCAACATGGATATGATTCCCCTGAAGCCGGAGCGTAAGGCACAACTGGAAGAGTACGCCAAACGGCGCGGCCAGGACCCTGCTGCGGCCCTCGACGACGCTCTGGCCGCATATCTTGAATGGGAGCGCCAGGACTTCGCAGAAGCAGTGGAAGGAGTCCGTCACGGCTACGAGGATGTGAGAGCCGGGCGCACCCGACCTGCCACCGAGTTTCTCGCCGACCTGCAACGCAAGCATGACCTTCCGCGTTGAAACTACCGCAACTGCCGAGAAGATGCGGATGCAATTCTAGGCTGGTTGATATCCGAACACGCGGGGGAGACTGGCGTGCGTTGGTTTGCAGCTCTGCAGGATGCAATCGCATCACTTGCCGAATTCCCGCAGCGTTGCCCGCTAGCGCCAGAAAACGATGCCTTCCCTTTTGAAGTTCGTCATCTGCTCTATGGCCGAAGGCCAAATGTGTATCGGATTCTGTTCACGATTGAGGAGAAGACGGTTTTCGTGCTGCATATCCGTCACGGCCGTCGTCAACCGCTGAAGCATTAACGCGAGGCTACTCCTTCAACAACTGCCGCGCGATCACCAGTCGCTGAATCTCGCTGGTGCCCTCGCCGATCGTACACAACTTCACGTCGCGGTAATACTTTTCGGCGGGATAATCTTTGATGAACCCGTATCCGCCGTGAATCTGCACGCCTTCGTTGGCGCACCGCACGGCAACTTCGCTGGCGTAAAGCTTCGCCATCGACGACTCCAGCGTCGTCTTCATGCCGGCGTCTTTCATCGACGCCGCGCGCATGGTGAGCAGGCGGGCCGCGTCAATCTCGGTGGCCATGTCGGCCAGTTTCCACTGGATCGCCTGGAACTCTCCGATTGCTTTGCCGAACTGCTTGCGCTCTTTCGAATAATTCAGCGCAGCTTCGTATGCGCCTTGCGCCATGCCCAGCGACAGCGCCGCAATCGAGATGCGGCCGCCATCGAGCACGCGCATCGCATCGATAAAGCCGTCGCCTTCCTTGCCCAGCAGGTTCTCCGCCGGAATAGCGCAATCTTCAAAAATCATCTCGGCGGTGTCGCTGGCTCGCAAGCCGAGCTTGTTTTCTTTCTTGCCGGGACGGAATCCCTTGGTATCTTTCTCGACGACGAACGCGGAAAGCCCATGCGTCTTGGCAGCGCGGTCGGTCACCGCAATTACCACCATCACATCGGCATAGTGGCCGTTGGTGCAAAAAGTCTTTGTGCCGTTCAGAACCCAGTTGTTGCCGCGGCGTTTGGCGGTCATGCGGGCGCTGCCCGCGTCCGATCCCGAAGAGGGCTCGGTCAGTCCCCATGCGCCGATGAATTCGCCCGTGGCCAGTTTGCTGACATACTTCTTTTTCTGCGCCTCGTCGCCGGCAAGAAAAATGTGATTCGAGCATAGCGACGTATGCGCCGCGACGATGATGCCCACCGAGCCATCCACGCGCGACAATTCCTCGATGGCAAGGACATACTCCACATAGCCCATGCCGGCGCCCGCATACTCAGTAGGAAAAACTGTTCCCAACAAACCCAATTTGCCTAGGTCTTTGACGGTAGCCAGGGGGAACTCGCACGCCTCGTCCCACTTCATGACGTTGGGCGCGATTTCGCGCTCGGCAAACTCGCGGACGCTTTTCTTCAGTTGTTGCTGCTCGTCGCTTAATTGGAAATCCAAGACTCCTCCATGGCATGGAACGGACTTTTGATTAGAACATAGCTGCGTGGGAGGGCAAAGTTACCTCGGGCGGTGGAAAGGAAAAGTGCGGGGAGCCGCATCATCGTTGGAGATAATGCGCATAAAGAGCGACAGCCCAACCGACCGGATGGTCAGCCATAATTCGTTCCGGCGGATTTCCAGCGCAAAACAAGAATCAGCGAACGATTTCATCTGCCAGGAATCTCTCGAACACTTCGTTCGAAAGCAACCGCCCGCGCTCCGTCAAGCGGACGAAGTCTCCGGCTGGCTCCATGAGTCCGTCCTCGATAAAACCGACGATGGCGGCGCGAGCAGCGCCGACCGCCCCGTCGCCGAATTTCGCAGCGAGTTGGCCAACGCTGACCCCACGCGTCAGCCGTAGTCCAAGAAAAAGACTCTCCTCCAAGGCTGCATGGCGCGAAACCGGCGTCCGCCGCAAGCCGGTTCCGTTCATGTACTGCTCGAGGGCATCCGAGGGTGCAAACCGTACGGCATCGCTGCCCGGAGTGGCAGACGGGAGCATCGAATGCGCGTCCACGCCAAAGCCCAAGTAGGGTTGCCGCGTCCAATACTTCAAATTATGCCGCGACTCCAAGCCCTCGCGTGCGAAGTTGGAAATCTCATATTGCGCAATCCCCGCTGATTGGAGCCGCTCACACGCCGCAAGATAGGAATCCGTCATGGCTTCTTCATTTGGCACAAAGTGTGCGTGATAACGAGTACCGCCTGCCAACAGTTCGCGTCCGAGCCGCGAATCTTCATCCACCTCGAGCATGTAGACGCTGACGTGCGGCGCGCCGGTTGCGATGGTTTGCGCCAAAGATAACTCCCAGCTTTCCGCCATCTGGTGCGGCAAGCCGGCGATGAGATCGATGTTGATGTTCGTAATTCCAGCTGCCCGCAAGCGGGCAATGTCCTCGAGCACAGTCGCGCGGTGATGCAAGCGTCCCACGGCCGCCGCTTCTTCGTCGCCGAACGACTGCACTCCGAGGCTCACGCGGTTCACGCCGCAGCGCAGCAGGCTCTCCAACATGGACTCCGTTAGTGTGCCGGGAGCACACTCTACCGTGATCTCCGCCTCGGGACTCACATCGAATTGCCGCCGCACCGTGCTAAAAATCCACTCCAGTTGCCCGCCCTCAAGCACGGTCGGCGTGCCCCCGCCCAGGTAGATGGAATCCACTGCGCGTTCTATTTGCCCACCCATCTCAGCTGCGATCTGCGGCGCGTTCGCAATGTCGGCGCAAACGCGATCCACATAGCGTTCGAAAACTGCTCGGGGGAAAACATCAGAGGCAAAGTTGCAGTAGCTGCACTTGGTGCGGCAGAAGGGGACGGAAATGTAAATACCGAGCGGCATCAGAGCTATTATCCCATCTGCGTCCGATTACCCGCGGAGCTAACCTTTTCCATCCTCCTGACTGCCTCGGCCATCCATATTGAGGTACCCTGTTAACAGCGCCGCCGGCGCGGTTTCGCCGCCCGCCGCTTCGATATCCGATGGCTCAGGAAGAAGAAGTATTAGGCAAAGCTTATGACAGTCGCCTGATGGCGCGGCTGCTCAAGTATTTGCGTCCCTACCGCTGGCAGGTGGCGATTGCGCTGGCCTCGATTGTCCTGAAATCTTTCGCTGACGTGCTCGGCCCTTATCTCACCAAGGTGGCGATTGATCGCTACCTGGCGCCGAAAGAAGCGCCAACCGCTGTGTCTTCCGGCATCTGGAGTTGGCTTAGCCCGCGCCCCATCACCGGCATCGCGCAGATTGCGGCCATCTACGTTGGATTGCTCGTCTTCAGCTTCCTGCTCGAGTTCCTGCAAACCTATTTCATGCAGTGGACCGGCCAGAAGGTAATGTTTGATCTCCGCCGCCAGATCTTTCGCCATCTGCAACGCCTGCACGTCGCATTCTTCGACAAGAACCCGGTTGGACGGCTGGTCACGCGAGTCACCACCGACGTGGACGCGTTGAATGAGATGTTCACTTCGGGCGTGGTCTCCATTTTCGAAGACCTGTTCGTGCTCGCGGGCATTCTCGGGGTGATGCTGTGCATGAACTGGAAGCTGGCGCTGATTACCTTTGCGGTGCTGCCCTTCATCGTGGTTGCGACGAAGATTTTCCGCGACCGGGTGCGCGATTCCTATCGTCGCATTCGCGTCGCGATTGCGCGCATCAACTCGTATTTGCAGGAACACATCAGCGGCATGGTGGTACTGCAGCTCTTCAATCGAGAGCGCAAGGCCTACAACCGCTTTTCGGAAATCAACCGCAGCCACATGGATGCGTTCAAAGACGCGATCATGGCCTACGCGGTTTACTATCCCGTGGTCGAAATTCTCTCCGCCATCGCGATTGCCTGCGTCATCTGGTTCGGCGGCGGGGACGTGATGCGCGGCACTCCCGTGACCAGCGTTGCTGTGAGTTTCAACTGGAAGACGCTGATCGCGTTCCGCCTGACGCCCGCGGTGGCAACGCTGGGCGTGCTGGTCGCTTTCATCCAGTATGCGCTGCGCTTCTTCCGTCCGATCATGGACTTCAGCGAGAAGTACAACATCCTGCAATCGGCGATGGCCGCCAGCGAGCGCATCTTTAAGCTGCTGGATACGCCGGTGCAGGTGGTCTCGCCCGCAGTGACCAAAAGTCCTGAAGGCCCGGGCCGCATCGAATTCGATCATGTGTGGTTCGCCTATCGCGAAGCGGAGGAAGGCATCGGCAATACTCGTGTGGGAACGGGCACTCCTGCCCGTTCCCGACCCGAAGGGTCGGCGGCTCTCTCTCCTGACTGGGTGCTCCGCGACGTAACCTTCACCATCGAACCCGGCGAAACTGTAGCCATCGTCGGTCACACCGGCGCGGGCAAGACTACGCTGATCTCGCTGCTGCTGCGCTTCTACGATGTGCAGAAAGGCGCGGTCAGAATCGACGGCGTCGACGTCAAAGACATGGATCTCGCCGACTTGCGCAGCCGCTTCGGCGTGGTCTTGCAAGATCCGTTTCTGTTCAGCGGCACGATTGGCGGAAATATCCGGCTGGGGACAAAACGCATTCAGGATGAAGATGTCGAGCAGGCAGCCGAAGATGTGAACCTGGCCGACTTCATCCGCGCCCTGCCCAAGGGCTTTGACGAAGAAGTGCGCGAGCGCGGGTCAACTCTTTCGACCGGACAGAAGCAACTCATCTCCTTTGCGCGCGCCTTGGCGCACGAACCGAAAATCCTGATTCTCGATGAGGCAACATCCAGCGTGGATACAGAAACCGAATTCCGCGTGCGCGATGCGCTCAACCGCATGGTCGAAGGACGCACCTCGCTGATCATCGCCCACCGGCTGTCGACGGTGCAGCGTGCCGACAAAATCATCGTCATGCACAAAGGCCAGGTGCGCGAGATGGGCACACACCAGCAGTTGCTGGCGCAGCGCGGGATTTACTTCAAACTTTATCAGTTGCAGTACAAGGATCAGGAGCTGAACGTGGCACCCTCGAATGGGTCGGGAGGTCTGCAACAGCCGGAAGTCACGGCCAGCGCGGATGACTAGCACCGTTGTCCCAACCCCCGCCGGCTCATCTTGGGCAGCGGATCTCAAGTATCGCTAACTTCCCGCGGCTTTTTCCTCAATAATCTTTTTCACGTCAGCTCCAAGCTTCGGGTCAAGCATCGATAGGAGCATTTGCTCGTCAGACGCTCCCTCCGGGTTGCCCAATTCGGCGTAGGCTTGGGCGAGCCAGGCATGCAGATACGGGATATTCGGACTGATTTTGATTGCACGCGTCAGTGCGATAACCGACTCACTGTATTTTGCCATCTCGGCATTTGCTGAGGCCAAACCTTCGAGGGCAGGCAGCGAGTTAGGATTGATTTTTAGCGCCCCATCGCATGCGGCAATTTGTTCCGGAAAACGCTTCAACTCTTGACAGGCTCCAGCCATGGCGAGGAACCCGATCTCGTCTTTGGGCCGCAGTTCCACAAGCCTCTTGCTTGCAGCCAGTGACTCTTCCCACTGGCCACCCTCGCCGTACAGCACTGATAGCTGCAGGTATGCGTCGGCGTTTTTTGGTTCTGCCTGGATGGCCTCCATTAGAGTGGCTATGGCGTCTCCAAATCTCCCTTGGTCTTTGTGTACGATCGCTGTGGCTATAAGCGGATCGGCTTTGCCAGGGCGCAATTCGTGCACATCCTTGAAGACCTCTAGACTCTCGTCAAATCTCTTCAATTGGTAAAGGGCGATGCCCAGGTTGTAGCGAGCGTCCGCGTTGCCTGGGTTGAGCAAGATTGCTCGCCTGAGAGGTGCTTCGGCTTCTTGAAACCGCTCCAACTTTACCAGTGCCCACCCAACGCGAAACGCGAATTCCGAGTTATTGGTGCTTACTCGCTCAGCAGCGAGGTAAGTCTCAAGGGCGTTTTCGATTTGGTCGAGACGGCAGTAGCAGAAAGCCAAGGTGTCAAGATAAAAGGGATCGTTTCTATATTTCGGTTGGATGCGGAAGGCGCGATTGAAAGCGTCTACAGCTTCTTGGCATCGTCCCAGATGCGCCCATGAACGTCCCTTATGAGCGTGTGCGTACGCGCAATCAGGTGCGACTTGTAGCGCCTGGTCGAACGCGGCAATGGCTTTCTCGTGTTCTTGAAGTTCCTGATACAACCATCCGACGAGACAGTGCCCTTCCAGGTGACGCGGGCAGATTGCAGTGGCCGCCTGGAATTGGCGCAAAGCCGATGCGTGCCTCCTGAGCCGCGCGAGGAGTCGGCCGACAAGTAGATGCGACCGTGCTCGCATGCCATTGAGCATCTAGATGAGCTTACCGCAACGAAAGGCTCTAAGCTGGCTAACTTTCGGGGTCACAGATTGTCGGCGTGATCGGCTGCTATTCTTGCCAAGACGCTCGCGGCCTTACAATGCTCTCTCGCGAATCTTGATCTCAGCCGGCGAAGCTTCCGGGGAAATGTATGGGGCGGAGCTCATTGAAGTTCTGAAGCGGGCTGCTCATGGCAGGAGAGCGGAGCTTCGCTCCGCTGGACAGCCGAGGGCGGCTGTCCCCACATAGGCGCTTTAATCCGACTCCAGGTACTTGCTGCGCAGGCCCGCCACCGCGACACAGAGGTCCGAAAACACACGCGCCGTGAATATCGACTGCGCTCCCGCGTTCCTCAGGATTTTCGGACAGTCACGACGCAGTTCGCGATACATCTTCATCATTACCGGTACCGTGAATTGTCTGCCAGGAGCAACAAAGGCCGTTGCATACTTCCCTCATTACACCATGCACAGTTCCTCCGTGAATGTAGGGATCGGTTCCGTCCAAGTCACTCAGAGACTTATTCACCCGCCGGTTCACCGATTCGAAAACAAACCATCTATGCCGCGGATTCGCTTGAGCCCAAGCCACGGCCAGTCCGAGTTCAAAGGGCATGTTGAAACGAGGTGTGCGTGGAGCATGGCGGTCGAGTTGCACTCGCGAAAGGTCGTGAATCGAATAAGCGCAACTCTCGATGAGGCTTGAGATCCGATCGAGCCGCCGGTTGCCTGTGATTCCGAGCGTCGCTCGGGGCAGGAAGCCTATCGCGCTCAGCGCCGTGATGTAGGCGAGGTACAGCCGGGTGAACTGAGGGTCGTACGGGATGTTGAGAAAAACGGCTGCTTTGGTTTTCGGCATGGCGACAGAATGGTCACCAGGGCCCTGAATCGTAACCTGCTACCTGGTCGACGTCCTCGCTCTGCGGGAGGATACCTTTCCCGTGCGGGGCTGCCTCTTGGAGGGCGCCGTGTTGACAATTCGTCCGTCAAAATCAACGCCCACGAGCGCAAGGATTTTCCGCGCTCTCGCCGGCGGAACTCCGAGGTGCTTAGCGGTCTCCCGCAGAGAGAGCGGCTTAAAATCGAGTTTTACGGGACGTCGCATCGAATTTCCCTTGAACTTTCTTCATTTTATCACGCTCATTCGGATCGATTTCACGCGAAGGCATTCAGGTTGACCATTCGCTACGTGTTCTGGCCTTACAATGCTCTCTTGCGAATCCTGATCTCAGCCGGCGAAGCTTCCGGGGAAATGTATGGGGCGGAGCTGATTGAAGCTCTGCGGCGAGCTTTCGATGTAACTACTGCTCGCTCCGCTCGCAGGACAGCCGAGGCGGCTGTCCCCATAGGAGCATCTCTGCCCGCACAAGCATCGCAACTTGAGTTTTTCGGCGTGGGCGGGCAGCGGATGCGGGCTGCCGGCTGCGATACTGTCGTCGACGCGAAAGATCTCTCCGTCGTCGGCATCACGGAAATCCTGAGCCATCTGCCGAAAATCTACCGGCTGTATCGCCATCTGATCGCGGAAGCCGACCGGCGCAAGCCTGATCTTGCCATCGTTATCGACTCGCCGGCGTTTAACTGGCGCGTGGCGCGGCAGATGAAGCGGCGCGGGATTCCGGTGATCTATTACGTGGCGCCGCAGTTCTGGGCGTGGCGGCAGGGGCGCGTGCGCCTCATCCGCGATTACGTTGACGAGGCTCTCGTCATTTTTCCTTTTGAAGAGAAGTTCTACTGCGCTCATGGCGTGGATGCTACCTTCGTTGGCCATCCCCTGGCCGAGTTGCAGCCGCCGGCGATCGAGCGCGGCGCCTATGCTGCGCAGTTTCATCTTGACCCGGCGAAGCAGTGGATCACGCTCATGCCCGGCAGCAGGGTCAAAGAAGTACGCATGAATCTGCCGACTATTCTCGATGCTGCCGCGCAGTTCGGCGATGGCTACGAATTTCTCTTGCCGGTTGCGCCCACGCTTGATCGCGCTTTCGTGCAGAATCTTATTGGACAGCAAAAGATCACGCTCGTCCCCGAGTCTCTGCCTGCGCTCTGGCATTCGCGCGGCGGAATCGTAGCCAGCGGCACAGCGACAGTTGAGGCTGCGATGATGCGCACTCCGTTCGTGATGGTCTACCGTGTCTCACTGCTCACTTATTTGCTAGGCAAGCCGCGCGTGAAAGTTCCGCGCTTCGCCATGGTCAACCTGATCGCCGGAGAGGGAGTTGTCCCCGAGCTGGTGCAGGGCGACTTTACTGCGCAAAATGTTGTTGCCCGGTTGCAGGAAATTCTTGCCGACGGCGCCGCGCGTAGCCGGATGCTGGAAGGGTTGGATCAGGTGAAGGCCTTACTGCGCGCACCTGCAAGCGCTGGCGGAGGCCCGGCTCCACATCCGGCAGACCGGGCCGCCGCAATTATTCTGTCGATTCGATAAACTTGACTGGCGCGTCGTTCATCGGAGAAATCTAGAACGCACAGCTTGCTTTATCGCGGGTTCTTGCATCAGACATACTTTAAGATAAAAGAAACGATGTAACTTGATGGACAAGGATCAGCATTGACAGGAATAAGCCGGTGCATCAACGGCTCTAACCCAGAATTACGGTATCCGGCTCGCGCAGCGACGTGGGTCTTTGTATCGTGGATAGCTGTCGCGGGCATATCGAATAAGACTTTTCTTCTCGCTCAATCACAGCACCCTCAATCGCAGCAGCCTCAATTGCAGCCCGCTCCAATCGCCGGTCCCCAGGAAACGCCGGCTGTAGCCCCGCAGGCGGCAGCTAATCCCCCGCAACCGGCAAGCGTTAGCGGCACGGTGGTTGATCAAGATGGAGCGGTGGTCGCCAATGTGAAAATAACCTTGGCACAGCCCGGCTTGACCTCGACAGGTGAGACCTCGCAAAGAGAAGCGCGTTCCGATGGCCAGGGACACTTCGTTTTTGCAGACGTAGCGCCTGGACCATTTCAACTCTCTTTTGCAGCCTCCGGTTTTGCGACTCTGGAGAAGTCTGGAGTTCTTCACGCCGGAGAGGACTACATTTTTCCCCTGATCGCTCTCGCGGTTGCCGAAAACACTGTCGACGTGGAGGTGAGGGTGACGCAGGAGCAAGTGGCGGAAGATCAGATCAAGGTTGAGGAGAAGCAGCGGCTGCTGGGAGTTTTCCCGAATTTTTACGTCAGCTACGACCCCAAGGCAGTTCCTCTCACGGCCAAGCAGAAGTTCGAGCTTGCCTGGAAGGCAACCACGGATCCGGTTTCGTTTGCAGTCACCGGCATCGTTGCGGGAATTGAGCAGGCCGACAATGCCTTCAGCGGATACGGACAGGGAGCGCAGGGCTATGCGAAACGTTACGGCGCCGCGTACGCTGACCAGGTCTCAGGAACCTTTATTGGAAGCGCGATCCTGCCCTCGTTGTTAAAGCAGGATCCGCGTTATTTCATAAAGGGGACGGGTAGCACGAAGTCGAGGGTTCTGTATGCCATGGCCAATGCAGTCATCTGTAAAGGCGATAACGGGCACTGGCAGCCGAATTACTCGTTCATTATCGGAGACCTCGCTGCGGGCGGCATTTCCAACCTGTATTATCCTGCCCAGAACCGCAACGGGGCCGCGCTAACCTTCGAGAATACGGCCATCGTCATTGGCGCCGGTGCAATCGGCAATATCTTTCAGGAATTCTTCCTGCGCAAGCTCACGCGCCACGCGCCCGCTCCGGACTCGTCTAAACCTTGAGATTCGGAAGCGTTAACCGGAAATTCTGGAGGGATGAGGGCCAGAAACCTCTAAACCTTGTGCTCCCAGCATCTTTTAGGGGAGAATCTTCATCATAGGGAATGGCTAGCCTGTTTCCTGGAGACTCTCCTTAATGCAGAATCGCCTTCGGCGCGCCCAGAGCGTCCTGTCGAGTTCCCTTGCCCTACTGCTATTGGCTTTCGTCGCGATCCCGTCGCGGGCCGCCGAGAAGACGCACCTCCGCGTCGATGATTACCAGATCGAGATCGAACTTACACCCCATCTGCACCAGATTTCCGCGCGGGCGAAGGTCAGGTTTACTGCGCTTCAGGACCTCAGCGTTGCCGTCTTCGAACTGCATAACGACTTGCGCGTAACCCGGGTTCTTGACGAGCATGACCAGCCGCTATCGGCCGAGCGCGTCACGCAGGATTCTACGGTTCGCGTGCCGTTGCCCGCCGGCTTGGCCAAAGATGCTTCCACCACACTCACCTTCGAGTATGAGGGCCAGCTCGAGACCGCCGACGACAGCCCCGTTCCGGGCCTCAAGCTCGCCTACGTGGGCGATGACACCAGCTATCTGCTCTACGCCGGACGGTGGTTTCCAGTCAGCGGATATGGGCTCAATCGTTTCACTTCGACGATCAGCGTCACGGTTCCGGCTCATATGGTCGCTATCGGCAGCGGGAAGGCTACGGTCAGCGATAATCCGCCATCGAAGAAGCCCAATACCAACGGCCTACCTACAAAGACATTCACGTTTGTCTATGCAAAGCCGAGCTTTCCCGGCACCATCATCGCCGGCAGCTTCCAGGAATATAAGAGCGACGAAGCCGGCCTGGACCTGCACGTCTACTTCAAACCCACCCACCAGGCGGCGGCTCCGCAATATACCACCACGGCCGTCCAGGAATTCACGTACTTCATCACGCTTTACGGAACACCGCCGTCGCAGAAGCTCAGCGTCGTAGAGTTGCCGGGGGACACGGTGCCTTACGCGTGGGCTCCGGAGATCGCCGCGCTGGCCAGCCCACAGATCACGGAAAAGACGAACTACCGCCTGCTCGCCAATGCCATCGCTCATCAATGGTGGGGCGTTTCAGTGAGTCCTGCCACTAAGGACGATTGGTGGCTGGTCGATGGCTTCTCACGTTATTCAGAAGCGATGTACGTGGAGAGCGCGGCCGGCGCAGCGGGTCTTGAAGAGGCGGTGAAGGACATGTCGGTGGGAGCGCTGGCCTACGATACGATTCCACTTTCCAGCACCGGCAAGCTCGATCCTTTCTCCACCGAATTTCAGTCGCTCGTGACCGACAAGGGTGCGATGATTCTGCACATGCTGCGCTGGGTGCTGGGCGAGGACAAATATCTCAAGACCATGCGCGAGTTTGCCGAGACTTACGCCGGAAAATCGGCCAGCATGGACGACTTCCGGGCCATCGCGGAGAAATATCACGGCGAGCAGCTTACCTGGTTCTTTTCCCAGTGGCTGGATTCCACCGGCGCTCCCGAGTTCAAGGTGAAATACACCACGTACCGGCTGGGCAACAACAAAGGCTTCCGCGTCACCGGGGAGATTGCCCAGGATCTCGACCTGTTCCGCATGCCTGTCGATCTGCGCATTGACACTGACGGAAAAACCGAAGACAAGAAGATCGAAGTGGTCGGCACCAACTCACCTTTCGTCATCGAAACCTTTGGACGCCCGCGGCGCATTGCTGTCGATCCCGACCACCACATCCTCACCAACTCTTCCGATGTGAAGCTGCGCGCTTCGATTCGCCGCGGCCAGGTGCTGCAGGCGCAGGGCGACCTGTCGGGCGCGCTGGCGGAGTTCAACAAAGCGCTCGACCTGAACAAGAACAGTTCCCTGGCCCACTACCGCGTCGCGGAAATTTTCTTCCTGCAGAGAAACTACCAGGCGTCGGCAAACTCCTACCGCGCCGCGATCAACGGCAATGGCGAGCCGCGTTGGACCGAAGTCTGGAGCCATGTTCAACTGGGCAAGATTTTCGACGTCACCGGCCAGCGCGAACGCGCCATCAACGAATACCGGCAAGCCATCCAAACCAACGACGATAGCCTCGGCGCGCTGGAGGAGGCGCGGAAGTATCTGCAGAAGCCGTTCGAGCGGCCCAAGAACAAGGAGCAGTGAGCGGGTGAGGCTCGACTCACCATAACTTGCTTTCAACTATTCTTTCTGCCTGAGACCAGGGCTTTGGCGTTTTCCTCTCGCAGTGGGCCGAACTGCAGCACCTCGCAGGGCAGGATCTCGCGGGCATGAGCTTCCAAATCAGGCACGAAGGATTGCCGTGTTTGGCTGAGTTGGCGCTGAACGTAGGGCGCGAATGAACGCGTGTAACCTGCTCCGTAACCTTGTGCAAATGCCTCGAACTGCACTTTCTGTAACGCGTCTTTTTGAAGCGCCCGATCATTCTGAAGCTCGTCTTGCCGATCGTCCACTGTGCCAATCCTGCGGCGCAATTGCTGAATGCGCGCTACGGCCCGGTCCACCACGCGAACGAACTCAGCGCCGCCTTTACGGTCTCGTCCATCCCCCAATCGCCGCCGCGCATCTTCGACAGAAAACCAGGTGCGGTCTCGCTTGGGCTCCTGCGCAGGACTCAGGCGTAATACTTCGCAAAGATACGCACTAACAGCAACTCGTCTTTCGTCACACCTCGAAGAACGATTGTCGCCGTCGCGCTTGCCGCGATAGCGCGCAAACGAAGCCTCTTCGATGCGGCCGTGAACTCCAGCTTCTTCGAAGGCCTCGAGCGCCGCCGCCTGAGCGTGGGTCAGACCCGCCTCTGCGCTGCCCTTGGGAAAGGTCCAGCGCCCGCCGCCCCGCGTATGGACCAGCAGAAACTCGATCGTACCTTTGTGGATCCGATAGCAAACTGCCGCCACTTTTTCGCACTCGCACAACTTACGAAGGTGCGAAAGGCGAACGAACGGAGCCGATGTTTGACGCGTCCAAGCCGTCAACTGGACAATCAGCCGCGAAGTTCGGGTCTTTGTTACATCGGCGCTCATCGCACCAGAGTGCATGATGCGACCCGCGGCTGCCTAGAGCACAGCTTGGTTCCTCGAGTTTTGGTTAGCTCCGCGGCCGTTCCCGGCGACCTCCGCGTTTTAAGCTTTGTTTTACTGAAGTCTCATCGAAACCTCAACGCGGAGAACGCCGGGAAAATCCGCGGAGTGCGCAGAGACTGCGGGCCGATTATCGCCAGAATCTTTCTGCATACTTGCATCGCGCGGGTCGGGAAGACAGTATTTATCTTTTAGCTGCAGCTGCAGTTGCACCTGCGATCGGCTGCCAGGAGAATTTCTTGGAGAACATGCATTGCCTTCGCTGCAGTCGTGAACTCGAGCCCGGACACAAGTCTGTCGCGCTCTACATGTTCGCCCAGACGGTGGGGATCAAGCCACGGCAGAAGTCGGCGGCACATCGCATTTCGTTCTGCCCGCAGTGTGCGGTCTCGCTGGCCATGGGACCACCACCCGAGGGCGCACTCAACATGGCTGCGTGGGATATGATTCGCGATCTAGTTGGTTCCGACCCGGCCCTGAACCAGGCGGCGTGGGAAGGCCTGAGCGGAGTTTTGGGTTTATTGCCCGCGACTGGTACCGATGGCGCCCCTCGTTCAGCGCAAGCCGCCGGCTACTTTGAGTTCTGACCATCGAACTTGCGGACGCGAAATCGCCACTCCAAAAGCGGGTCAGCGGCCTACGACACGATCCATTGTTCCGCTTCCTCGACCGAGCGAAAAATTGAAAAGGCCCGTTGCGCGCCCAAAATTTTGTGCATGCGGGCGGCATGGTTCTGGACTGCGGTGCGGGCAACGAATGCGCGCCGGGCTTGCGGTGAAAAGGGATCGATCTCATCCGCCAGGCGAATGAATTCATCCGCCTGCAGATCCAGCTCTTCGACTTCGCTCAGGTCGGCGATCTCGGAGAAACCCGGCTTGAATTGCGGATGCGCTCGCAGTGCAGCTGCATACCTCTCGATATCCTTGACGGTTACCTTCTTTCGAAACTTCACCACCACCAACTGCTTCTCAGCGTCGAGCGTATAGCGAAGGGCGGCATACGCTTTTTCAGTATCGCGGCGAGGCTCCGCGGTGGAGCGCGGCGTGTCTTCTTGAAGCATGCTCGGCCTAACGTCCTGAAGGGGGGAATTCGATGTGTCCCCTACGAGACTATCGGCATTCGATAAATTCGCTTCACTTCGCAGTTTTTTCTATGGGAAAGAGTGTCGTTCGGTCAGGGGCCCGGACCCTTTCGCCCCGGGGGATAGCCTCGCATCAGCGATAGACGAACTCTAGCTCGCCTTCCAGCTAACCTTTTGCGCCTTACTGCGGTCTAATGAAGCAATCCCAGCGGGGAACTTCGCAGGACCCGGCTGCGTATCACTGATCAGATGGTTGAACCGAACGGATGGGCGGGATTTGAGACCCCTCGCCTAGCCGTCGCCGGGACCCCCACGCACCTCCCCGGAGGCGTGGGGGTGTACTTACATGCGCGTACTTCGGCCGCAAGGCTGAATCCGATCGAGGCACCGCGCTACGAGTAGTGTCAATAGTGATAGCGCGCCTGGAGGAAGTCGATCCTGTATTCGCTCACGCGATACACAAGCCGGTGTTCCTGGGTGATCCTGCGGGACCAGCATCCCGCCAGCAGGTGCTTTAACGGTTCTGGTTTCCCGACGCCTGCGAACGGGTCGCGTAGCACGGCCTCGACTAGTTCCAAGGCGCGGAGAGCTGTCCTCCGGTCCGTCTCGACCCAATATTTCATGTCGCGCCGGAACTCCGGGTGAAACACCGCTTCCCGGTCACCGCTCCGGGGCAAGCCCAATCTCCCGGCGAAACTTTTCGACTGACTCAGGTTTACTCTTCCCGCCAACTGCGCGGCGCAGTGCGGTCAGGAGCCGGCGCGCGTTCTTTGGCGACCGCAACAAGTGTGCCGTTTCCATCAGCCCTGCCAGTTCGTCCGCCGGGATCATGGCGACTTTTTTCTCGCCCCTGCGCCGAATGATCACAATCTCCCGGTCGTTTGTCACCCGGTCCAGCATGGCAGCCAAACTCTGGCGAAGTTCGGTATAGCTGGTTTCTGTCATGGCCTTATTGTACAGCTTTCCTGTACTCCTGCAACACTGTTGGGAGCTGAGCCTCTACGCCTACCGAGTGTTCCGCGTTGCTTGCTTTACAATCCCACTGTGCCCGAAACCGCCGCCACCCGCCTCGACCGCGTCCTCGCTCAACTCCGCCTCTACGAGCATCCTCTGCTGAGCTTCTCCGCCCGTACGAAAGACGAAGGTGTTGAACTGATCATCCAGTTCAAAGACGCCTCGATTCCCATGCACACGTATTATCTCGAACTCCATCCCCGCGACCTCGACCACCCGCAGTTCGAATGGAGCTTCCAGCGCCAGCTCTACGACGCGCTGCACGACTACTTCGTCGAAATGTTCGTCCGCACGCCGCAGGACCGCGATGACCGACAACGGAAGGGTTTGTGAATCCGCTTCGGCAAAAGATCGAGCAGGAAATTCGCGAGCGCGGTCCCATTGCCTTCTCGCGCTATATGGAACTTTGCCTTTATGATCCCGAACTCGGCTACTACTCGCGGAACGCGGAACAATTCGGCAAGGCAGGAGATTTCTACACCTCGAGCGACGTGTACGCTGTCTTCGGCCGTCTTCTCGCCCGCCAGTTCAACGAAATGTGGCGCGCACTGGGTTCGCCGGAGCACATCGACCTGGTCGAATTGGGGCCCGGCCGAGGCCTGTTCGCGCAAGACGTGCTCGACTGGTCAGAAAAAAAATTCCCGGATTTCTTTCTGGCAGTGCGCTATGTTCTTGTCGAAAGCTCAGCAGCCCTGCGCGAGAGGATTAGCCAGACTCTGGCACATCACCTTGAATCGGGAAAAGCGAATCTTGCTGCGATGGATTCACCTGAAATCAGCGAAACCCTAGCCGCAAAACGGCGACAGAATGCAGCCCAGGGCGCAAGCTGCGGGTCAGCCGAGGGACATGAGCAATCCCCGGACGAGCTAAAGAAAACGCTTGCTGACCGCGACGCCCCCACCATAATCTTCGCCAACGAATTCTTCGATGCCTTCCCTGTCGAGATCATAAGCGCCAAGGGTTCCCTGCGCATCGAGGTACGCGACGGTCACTTCGTTGAAGCCTGGGTTGGGCCTTCACGGGAAGAATTGGAATTTCTCGACCGCTACTCGATCCATCCTGAATCGCACGAACGCATCGAAGCGACTCTGGCAGCGCAACTATTTATGCATCGCATCGCCGCGGCCATCCAACGCGGTTTCCTCATCGCGATCGACTACGGCTACACTCGCGAAGAGCAGCTCGCCGGCCGCCATCGTGGAACCGTGAAGGCGATTCGGCAACATTCCATCAGCGCAAATCCCTACGAGGCCCCCGGCGAACAGGACATCACTGCTGACGTGAACTTCGCGGCACTCGCTGCCGCCGCCGAAAAACAAGGTATGAAGGCGCACAAACTGGTCACGCAGTCACAATTCCTGATGGGCATCGGTGAAGCAAATCAGTTTGCCGATGCCTTCGAAGAATGCCGCTTGCCGCAAGAGCGCGCGAAGGTCGCGCTGCAACTCAAGCATCTGGTCACGCCCGCAGGCATGGGCGAGAGCTTTCATGTGCTCATTGCGAGCAAGGGAGTCGAGCAGAAAAGAGTTGATTCATTATCAGGTTTGAACTTCGGTCGGCGCTAGCACGACATATGTAGCGACAGCCACCTCGTGTCAAGTTCCACCTGGGCGAAGCCCGGCGGCAGGGCTAAAAAGCCGCGGCCAACTCTAGAGCGACTTACCGGCAGTCGAACTTTTCTCGGTCTCCGCCTCCGGGTATTCGTACACGCCGCGTCCCGACTTCCGCCCCAAGCGCCCCGCCTTCACATACTGCACCAGCAGCGGCGCGGGACGATATTTTTCTCCCAGCGATTTGTGCAGATACTCCAGAATGTTCAGCCGCGTGTCGAGTCCAACCAGATCCACGAGTTCGAACGGACCCATGGGATGGTTCAGTCCAAGCTTCAGCGCCTTATCGATATCCGCTGCTGAGGCGATCCCTTCCTGCAGCATGTAGAACGCTTCATTGCCGATCATGGCATTGATGCGGCTGGTAATGAAGCCCGGCGCTTCCTTGATCACCACCACTTCCTTGCCCATGCGCTTCCCGACTTCGACGGCGGTGGCAAGCGTATCGTCGTCCGTTTCCAAAGCCCGCACCACTTCGAGCAGCTTCATCTTATGTACGGGATTGAAAAAATGCATGCCCACGCATTTCTTCGCGCGGTAGGTCACACTTGAAATTTCCGTGATGCTGAGAGAAGAGGTATTCGACGCGAGAATCGTCGCCGGACGGCAGATCTTGTCGAGCAACGTGAAGATCTCGATTTTCGACTCCATCTCTTCCGGAACGGCCTCGATCACCAGATCGGCTTCGCGCGCGGCTTCATCGACCGAGCCTGCATATTCCAGCCGCTGGAAGGCTGCGTCGGCGTCAGGCGACGACACCTTCCCCAGCTCAACCGCTTTGTCGAGATTTGCCCGAATTTCGCTTTCGGCCCGCCGCAGCGCCGCGGGCAGCAGGTCTTCGAGCATAGTGCGGTAGCCGCCCAACGCCGCCGCATGAGCAATGCCGCGGCCCATGATGCCCGCGCCAATCACTGCGACGGTCTTCACCTGCGACACTATTGGGCCGCCTTTTCGAGATCGGCAATGGCGGCATTGATGGCGCCGTCAGCCGTGCGCAGGGAATCGGCCAGACGTTTGCGCTCCTCAGGGTTCATGGCCGGAATGGAAATGGAAATGCGACGCAAGGTATTCGTAATATCTTCCACGTAATTCATCGAGCGGATCAGTTCACCAGACGCTGGCATGAGGGCTCCTGTATTAGACGAGCTTATTACGGCTGACTCGGCCGCCGGCCCGCGCTCTTTCACTTCGCGAACCGAACTTCTATTCTGGACGTGTCTGCGAATTTAGTAAAGGAGCGCCGGCCGTTGCAGCCTTGCTGACATTTATGTGAGACTGTCGTGCGTACGCGGAACGCGCGAGGCCACTATGCGAGTGCTGAACATTCTGTGCGGGCTTGCTGTCCTGTTCACGACGCTGGCCTTCGCACATTTGCTGCACCACCATTTTCTTGGCGCTCACGGTGCTTACGATCTAGCTTTCGTGGCAGGCTGGGCGATCTTAGTGATCGTGGCAATCCTCTCCTTTATCGGAGGATGCTTACTGCTGAGGCGTGGCCGCTAGTTGCGCGACCCACTTCACCACTCCGCTTCTGCGATAGGAGCGCACTTAGGTTCCTATAGGGCATCGAGTGGCTTTTATTAACAATGACTTAATGCAAACTGCATATAATCGCTATTGATTCTTTTAATGATCCTCGCACAGTGGTGGCGAATCTAAGGATCACATGGCAGATAAACCCTTGAAACGCTATATTTTCGCAAGCGACTTCGATCAGACGTTAACCTTCAACGATTCTGGCTACGTGCTCGCGGAATTGGTCGGCATTCCTACGGCGGAGTTCGAACGCAAAGCCAAAGGCATGGCGAAGATCAACCTGGTGCAGCAGGGAGCGGAACTCGCGTACCTCTTGCTGCATGATCCGGAGTTCAAGGCCAAAGTCCGCAAGCAGCATCTTTACGAAGTAGGAAAGCGCATCCGGCTGAAGGGGGATATTAAACTGCTTTATCAGATCCTCGAAAAGGGGATAGACGGATACGCCTTCGATTTTTATGTTCTATCCGCGGCGCCCGTCGAGGTGATTCATTCGGCCCTCGAGGGCATCGTTCCCGAAGATCACATTTACGGCACCGAATTCCGCTACGAGCCCAGCGGCGCGATTGACACTATCGTGCGCGCCACAGCGGGCTACGGCAAGGTTGCGGTGCTCAACCAGTTGCTCGCCGAGCACGTGACCGGGCCCGATCACGTCATCTACTCGGGCGACGGCAGTTCCGATATTCACCTGATGTTGCAGCTCAACGCGCGCGACGGCCTTACCATCGCGGTTTCGGAGTCACCGAACGTTTCGCAAATCGCGAAACGCACGGTGCTCAGCACCAGTGCTGTGGCAGTGCTGGCGCCGATTCTCGAAGAAATTGCTGGATGGGAACGAGCGCGCATTCGCAGCTTTTTCGAGGCCAACGGCATGCTGATTCAGGAGTGGGAGCGGGTTCGCACCGACTGGTTGACGGTGCGCCCGGCCATTCCGGAGCCGGTAGAATTTGTGACTGGGGCTTGACGCTGCGGATCTCGATTCTTATCAGAGCACGCCTTGCGGGCGTGCCGCAGGTTGAGAAATGAGGCGCGCCTTCGGGCGCTGCATGCTGCGCGATAAAAATCTGATCCCGCTTTCGCACCAACATCAGCGCGCTCTAGCTCTATGCGTACGCATCGATCGCGCGCAGCCCATCCCTATCGAAGATCTTGAATCCTGGCAGGCTGAGATCGAGCAGCACTTCGAACAGGAAATCAAGATTCATTTCTCTGCGGAGGAACAAGTATTGTTCCCCGCTGCCCGCCAGTTCCCCGAACTAGCCCCGCTAGTGCAAGACCTAATCGCCGATCACAGCTCGCTGCGAGAATCTTTTTCGCAGGCAGAAGTGCGCGCCCTGTCGGCCGAAAGCTTGCCTTCATTCGCTCGAAAACTCTCCGCTCACATCCGCAAAGAAGAACGCCAGCTCTTCGAGCGCCTGCAGCAATTGCTGAGTGAGCAAGATCTCGCAGCTCTAGGGATTCGTTTGGAAGACGCTCTCAAAGACGCCGCGCAGACCTGCACCTTAAGCAACGAGGCAACGATGCGGCCAAGAAAATGACTTGCTCTCTTAGCGCTCACAACCCGTGGCGCGTTCTGAATTGCATCGCGGCTTCGCGTCCCATGTAGCGTTCCAGCACAGCGGGCGCGGTTTTTCTCAGATCGACGACGACGAGTCCATCGAGCACGTTGGAAAACTTGCGGTCCACGTTGAAGCCCAGCAGTTTGCCGCCGATCTTCGCATACTGCCGCAGCAGGATGGGCAGGCCTTTGCCATCGGTTTCTACGTCGGTGATCGGCTGCGATAGTTCTTCCAGATCGCGCAGAGCGTGGCACATGGCGCGGCAATCCCACGGACGCAACCTTGCCGGACGAAACGGCCGCCGCGGTTCGATCATGCCAGCCAACTCGTCTTCCTGTATGCGCGCTTCGAAGAAGCGGTAGATCATTTCGCGCGAGGCTTTACTGTAATCGTTGCTGATGCTGACCGCTCCAAACAGCACCGGAGTCTCCGCATGCGCCGCCAACAAACGCGCAATTCCCTTCCACAGCAAAAGCAGGGGAGCGTACTGCCGCTGGTATTCCGGCCTCACAAAAGAACGCCCTAGTTCCAGCGCCGGACCGAGCTTCTCGAACAAGCGCGGGTCGTAGCGGAAGCACGTGCTGGTATAAAGCCCGCGCACTCCATGCACAGCGAGAATCTCAGCCGTATTGCCGGCGCGGTATGCGCCCACCAGTTCTTGCTTACTCTTGTGCCACAACAACAAATGCCAGTAGTACCGGTCGAAGCGGTCGAGGTCGCGCCGCTTTCCAGTACCTTCACCCGCCAGGCGAAACGTCACTTCCCGCAGCCGTCCGAGTTCCTGCAACGTTCGCGGCGTCTCGTTGGCCTTCGTCAGATAGACCGCAAGATCGCCGCTCTCCGCCAGACAACGGTCGCCGGCAAGGCGGCTCAATTCTGCCGCTAACACTTCCGACGGCTCGGCGGGAGCAATGGGTACTTGCACTTTCTCTGAGAGTTTGGAGCGTACAGCCACCGGCCACGATTTTTCCGGCCGGCTTCGCCGCGACAGCAGGTAAGTGCGCCAGCGCAGATACTCGATGGCTTCACGATCATTCTCGATGCCCGCGATGGAATCCCCCGGAATCTCGCTGCCCACGCGCACTTCCACGGTTCGCCCTTCTTGGTGCAGGAATTCCTGCAACAAGAAAGCAGTGCGCAGGCGGGGATGAATCATTCCGAAAAGATGAAAACCAACGCTGTTCCGGCCACAAAAATAAACGGGCAGCGCCGCGGCGCCAGTGCGCCGAATCAAACGGGCTGCGGTGTCGTTCCACGCGGGATCGGCGATTTCCGCATGAGGAAACTGCCAGTGCGAAACTTCGCCCGCGGGAAAGATAGCCAGCATTCCGCCCTGGCGCAACCAGGCGAGCGCGTCCCGGACCGCGCGCCGATTCACATCAATACTGTGATCGCGAAGCGCCTGATCAGTCTGAAACGGATTCACGAAGATGCAATGCTGCGCCAGTTCCGGCACATCGCGCAGCAGATAATTGGTCATCACCTTTACGTCGGGCCGCACGCGTGTCAGCAGCACAGCCAGTACAGCGCCATCAAGCATTCCAAATGGATGATTGGCGACCACCACGACCGGGCCGGTCGCAGGAATTCGAGCCATGTCCGCAGCATCCACACGCAGGTCTACGCGCATCTCCGACAGCAGGTTCTCCAATCCGAAACCGTCGGGGGATTTCTGCACTCGCCGGTACAGCGCCCGCACTCTGTCAACCGGAAGAAATTTCTCTGCCAAGGCAGGGATGCCAGGAAATCCCTCAACCTGCGACAACACTTCCGCCCGCGTTTTTTCTTCGTGCGAATGGTTGGATGGCATATTAAAGGAATAACGCAGGCACTTTGCGGCAGGATGAAAAGGAGGTTAAAAGCTGATGAATGTGGATGGAGGAGAAACTCGAAAGTAACCAAGAACAGTGGTCAGTGGCCAGGGCTCAGGGGTCAGTATCAGTGGGGAGACGAACAACGTTGTCGCGTTGGCTAGACTGCCACTGATCACTGGCCACTGGTTCTACGTTTCCAGGCGGAAGCGGGTTTCCGCCAGCGCAAAGAGTTTGCGCCAGACGAGCCGGTTCACCGTCACTACAGTGGCCGCCATCATGATGGTTGCGGCCAACAGCAGGTGGAAATCGCCGCTATCGGTTGCTCGCTGGATGGTCGCACCCAGCCCCATTGTCGTGTAGGTCTGGCCTTTGAAGTTAAAGTACTCGGCCACAATGCTGGCGTTCCACGCCCCGCCTGAGGCCGTCACCATCCCCGTCACAAAATAGGGAAAAATTCCCGGCAGAATCAGCTTCTTCCAGCGCTCGAAGCCCTGAACGCGGAAGACCGAGCAGCATTCTTTCAGATCGGTCGGGATCGCCATCGCACCGGCAATCACGTTGAATAACACGTACCACTGCGTGCCCAGCAGCAGCACCACCATCGAGGCTATTCCCATGCCTCCGCCCAGACGGATAAGCACCAGCAAAATTACGGGCAGCAGCGCGGTCGCGGGAACTGACGCCGCAATCTGCGCCAGCGGCTGCGCGATGCGCGCCAGCCGGGGATTGAAACCGATCGCTACTCCCGCCGGAACTGTCCACAGAGCAGCCAGCAGCAACGCAAGGTTGACACGCAAGAAAGTCGCGCCCAAGCCGACGGCTGTCGAATGCAATTCAGCTTTTCCAAGGCCGGTGAGAATGATGGCGACACGAACCACCCCGTAACTAATGGCAGCGAGCGCCACCACCGCCAAAGCGCGCACCACCCATTCCCGCCATGCCGGCGCAGGCTCCTGGGGAGCTTCGTCCTTGTGCTTCCGCGCAAAATATAAAAGCAAACGTTCTCCCAACGGCTGCAGCGTCTTCTGCCGAATCTTCGCGAGGCCGGTGGAATGCTCCACCAGGTTAAGCACCCACGATCGCGGCGCGTCGGTGCTTTCCACCTGCTCCACTTTGAACTTTTCCGCCCACGCGATTACCGGCCGCCACACAAACTGATCCAGCAGCACAATCAGAAGAACCATTGTGGCTACGCCCCAACAGATTGAAGTCGTGTCGCCCGCGCTGGCCGCGGTTTGCAGATACGAGCCCAGGCCGGGCAGACGAAAATCGCGCTGCCCCAGCACAAACATTTCACACACCATCAGCGCGAACCATCCGCCGGCCACCGACATCATCGAGTTCCACACCAAGCCAATCGCCGAAGCTGGCAACTCCAACTGCGTGAAGCGCTGCCACCAACTGAAACGGTAGATGGTTGCGGCCTCGCGCATCTCGTTCGGAATGCCCTTCAGCGAGGCGTAAAAGCTAAACGTCATGTTCCATACCTGGCCAGTGAAGATCAGGAGAATCGTGCCCATCTCCAAGCCGAGTTGCCTGCCGGGAAACAGCGCCACCATGGCCAGCATCACGGGAGGAAGAAAGCTGAGCACGGGGATCGACTGCAACACGTCCAGCAGCGGAATCATGAAGCGTTCGGCGCGCGCGTTGTATGCCGCAATGTAGCCGTAGATCAGCGCGAATAATAGACTCAGCAGGTAAGCGATGGCGATGCGCAGCAGCGAATACCCTGCATAGGCCGGCAGCGCGCGCACGCTGCGCGAAATCTCAACCGTCGGAGTGAAGGGGCCAAACCACGACCGGCCCACGCTCGCCACGCCGTAAAAGATCGCAATTCCCGCCGCGAACATGATCACATCAGGCAGGTGCGAACTTTCGATGCTTGGCAGTTGCGACCACAGCCGGTACGCTGAGAATCCCCGCAGGGTGATGCTCTTCTTCATGCGATGGTCGTTCCCCTCGACAGGAGCGTTTGATCAGGCCTTCGGCGTGGGATTTGAATTCGGTTTCTCAACTGGATGCGGCGCGGGCATCAACGCCACGTGCGCCGCCTCGACCGCTGCTGGCTCGTTTTGCGCCGCTTCCGTTTGAATCAACCGGCCGTGCTCGCGGTCGTAATCGAAAATCTCCGCATAGCGTCCCCAGTTCATGGCAGTGTCGAACTGCCGCTGCACTTCATCGTCGGCGAAGTGCTCGTCGAGAATGTCGCGGAAAAACTCGTCGTTGATCGAGTGGTCCGACTTCCTCTTCAAAATACTGTCGATCTGCTTCAGGATGGTAACGTGCTCCAGCGCCGCCTTCCGGAACAAAACTTTTCGCGTCTGAATATCAGCATCGGCGAACTCCGTCCCTTCGTTCGAGAGTTGCACATCGCCCTCTTTCAGCCATGCGAAGCCGAGCAACTGGCAGGCTTCCAGAATGGGCAACAGGTCCTCGACGTCCATCACCAGATCCTCGGCCAGACGAAACAGGTCTTCGCGTCCGCCGCGGTCGTGCAACAGTTCGAGCAGGCCAGCCATTCCGCCCACGCGGGCGTGCGGCAGTATCTGGTATTTGCTCGTCTTCACCGGGGCTTGCCCTCTCTTAAAGCCTCCCGGCGGCACCACGATTTCCCCCGTGCTCTCGGGATCGGGCAGCGCATGTTCGACGTCGGGCTCGGTCATCACTTTGTAGATGTAATCGACCAACTCCACAAAACGCTCAGACTTGCGGTCGCGAGGCTGCGACAGGCGCACGTTGAAATCCGAACGAATGCGCGCCGGGTTTCTGCCCAGCACCACGATGCGGTCCGCCAGAATCACCGCCTCTTCGATGTTGTGCGTGACAATGAAGATGGCGCTGGTCGGCATTTTCTTGTTGAGCCACAGCTCCAGCAGTTCGCCGCGCAGGTTCTCCGCCGTGAGCACGTCGAGCGCGGAGAAAGGTTCGTCCATGAAGAGCACTTCCGGTTCCACCACCAGAGCGCGCGCAAAGCCCACGCGCTGCTTCATGCCGCCAGAAAGCTCCTTGGGATAAGCCGTCTCGAAACCGTCGAGACCCACTGTGTCGAGCATGCGCAGAGCGCGTTTGCGGCGCTCAACGGCAGCCACGCCTCGCGCTTCGAGCGGAGCCTCCACGTTCTCCAGCACAGTGAGCCAGGGAAACAGCGCGAAACTCTGGAAGACGATCGCCACATTCGGCGCCTGGCCGTTCAGCGGCTTGCCGTGCCAGAACAGCGCACCTGATGTCGGTTGCGAAAGACCACTCAGAATGCGCAGCAGAGTGGATTTGCCGCAGCCGGAAGCGCCCAGCAGAGCAACGATTTTCCCCGGCTCGATGTTGAAGTCTGTAAGCCCGACGACCTGAATGCGAGTTCCATCCGGCTGGGGATAAGACTTCTCAATCGCCCGCGCTTCGATAATCGGTTCGGTCGCCAAGAAAACTCTCCCTAACCTCTATACACGATTCAGGGCAAGGCGCAAAGCCTCTGGGCCTGTTTTACAGTCTATTCACAATTAGCAGGGAGCGCCTATCAAGCCGCGAAGTCTTCATCCGCCAAAACTGGAAACGGCTGAGGCAATCGGTCAGTCACTTCTGCGAGATGCGCGAGCTTGGCAGCCAGCTCCGCCGTAAACTGCCCCGGAGCAAACCGCCACTTCCAGTTTCCGCCGTGCAGGCTCGGCGTATTCATACGCGCTTCACTGCCCAGGCCCAAAACATCCTGCAGCGGAATCAGGGCCATCTCGGCAGGCGAGGTCTGCGCCGCGCGAATGAATGCCCAGTGAATCCCATCGTCGGAGCAACCAAGATAAGCCTCCACATTTCGGCGCTCATTCTCTGTGCATCCGGAGTGAAACCACCCCACCGTGGTGTCATTGTCGTGAGTTCCCGTGTAGATAACCTTGCCGGCGGCGCGATGCGGCAGATACATGTGCGCGCCCTCGTCGCCAAAACCAAACTGCAGGACAGCCATACCCGGAATCTGCAATCGCTCTCGCAAGGCGTTGACCTCCGGAGTGATGTAGCCTAAATCTTCCGCGAAGAATGGCAATCCGCCGAGAGCCTCGCGCAGTTTGTGAAACAGATCGTCACGCGGACCATCCACCCAACGACCGTTGATCGCCGTGGGATCGGCTGCCGGAATCTCCCAGAACTGGTCAAAGCCACGGAAATGATCGAGGCGAATGTAGTCGCAATTCTGCGTGGCCCAGCGCAGCCGCTTCACCCACCAGGTGTAGCCGCGCGCCTTCATCACATCCCAACGGTAAAGCGGGTTGCCCCAGCGCTGTCCGGTCTTGCTGAAAAAATCAGGGGGCACGCCGGAGACAACTTCCGGTTCGAGGCCCTCATTCAGCCGGAACAGTTCGCGGTGCATCCACACGTCGGCGCTGTCGTAGTTCACAAAGATGGCAACGTCACCCACAATGCGAATCGCGCGCTCCGAGCAAGACCGCCGCAGCGCCTGCCACTGCTCATAGAAGGCAAATTGCAAAGCGCTGCGGATTTTCAGATCGACCGCCAGATCCTTCCGAGCCCGCTCCAGCGCTTGCGGGTCACGATGCGCCAATTCCGCCGGCCACTCATTCCAACTTGCTAGCTTGTGTTTCGCGCGGAGCGCATCGAACAAAACGAAGTCCTCGAGCCACCACGCATTTTCCGTGCAGAACTTTTCAAAGCGCTGACGCGCGCCGTTGGACGCGGAATGAACGAAGCTGCGTCCGGCCTCGAACAGCAGCGGCATCTTCGCGGCAAAGACACGATCGTATTCCACGGCATCGGAACCGGAAGAAGCTGCAGAAGCGGCGGAAATCTTGGCGGCGTCGATCCATCCGTGGCTGGCCAAGCGCTCCAGGCTAATCAGCAGCGGATTGCCGGCAAACGCCGAGATGGAAGAATAAGGAGAGTTGCCGTAACCCAGCGGCCCCAGCGGCAGAACCTGCCAAAGCCCCTGGCGCGCGGCGGCGAGAGAATCTACAAACTGATAAGCGGCTGGACCAAAATCACCGATGCCGCCGCCCGAAGGCAACGACGTGGGATGCAACAAAATGCCTGCGGCGCGCGGAAACGGCATGCAAACTTAAACGTCCCTGGGAAAACCCAGTCAAATGTTGTTCAGCGTGGAAGAACGCTTCAAATCTTATGTTTCGCTTTGCGGATGGGTCAGCGCCTTTAATTCTTCCTGGTTCACCTTGATCTTGCCCGACTTCTCCATCTGCACGCGCACATTGTTCACGAACAGCCCGAAAAGTTCCTGCTTCTGGCTCAGCAGCAACTGCTCGCGAATCTCATCGCGCTTGGCTGCGAAGTCGTCGGCGGTTGGAGCTTGCACTTCGAGCAATGAAATCACCGCCCCGTCGGCTCCGCTGTTGATCGGCCCGCTGATGTCTCCCGGCTTCATGTTGAACGCCACCGAAGCCCCTCCGCTCATGGAGCCGATATCTGGAACCTGGCCATCGGGCAACACGAAGTCGCTTGTCTTGACTGTCGCGCCCAGCTCCTTTGCCGCCTTCTTCAGATCATGTTCTGACTTCGCGCGGTCAGAGAGTTCCTGGGTTTTTTGCGTCAGAAGAATGCTCGAGCGCTCGTTCTTGAATTCCGTTTCCACTCGGGTGCGAATTTCCTCGAACGTGGGAGTGGAAGGCGGCTTCACCGCCAGCAGTTGAAAAACCACGAAGCCCTGCGAAGTCGAAGCCATCTCCGGCGCCGACTTTTCCGACGCCGTGAACACTGCGTCCATGAACTGCGGCGCCGGACCCAATCCCGGCACAACATCTTTGCGCGCGAAAAAGTCTGACGTAATTACGGAAACGCCCTTCGCCGTGGCCAACGTATCCAGTCCCTGCTTCTTCGCCTGCTGCAGTAAATCCTCGGCCTGCTTCTGTGCGGCCTCTTGCGCCTTCTGCTGCTTCACGATGGGCTCGATCTCGCCTTTCACTTCTTCGAGCGACTTCATGTGCGCGTCTTGCTTGTCATCGACGCGAATAATGTGGAAGCCGTAACTGCTCTTCACCAAATCGCTGATCTGCCCCTTGGGCAGTGAAAACGCTGCCTTCTCAAACTCCGGAACCGTGCGCCCCTTGCCGATCCATCCCAGCGACCCGCCTTCCTTGGCGCTGCCCGGATCCTCGGAATTCTTCTTGGCGAGGTCCTCAAATTTCGCTCCCGCCTTCAGTTGCTTCAGCAAATCCTCGGCGCGCTGCTGGGCCGCGGCCACGCCCTTCTCGTCCACTTTACCGTCCGCTCCGGGAAGCGGCGTCTTGATCAGAATGTGGCTGACCTTCACCTGCTCGGCCACGCGATACTGATCGCGGTGCGCGTTGTAATAAGCCTGCAAATCGTCGTGCGTAACCTGCACTCCACTTTGAATCTTCGCAGTGTCCACCAAGACATACTTGACCTTGCGCTTTTCTGGAATGGAGTTCGCGTAAGTTTTCTGATGGCTGTCGTAATAAGCCTTCAGTTCCTCGTTCGTGGGATGAAGGCCCTTCTTAATGTCGTCTTGTTTCAAGACGGCATAATCAAACTTCACCTTCATATTTTCTTTGGTGAACTCTTGCTTGATCGCGGCATCGCTCACCGAAGCCGTGTTGGTGATCATCGCGCGCAGCTTATCGATCAAAATCTCCTTGCGCACGTTCTCTTCGAACATCGCCGGCGTAAGGTTGTGCTGCTGCAGTATTCCCTGGTACTCGGCCTCACCGATGAAAGTCCCCCCGGGAAAGAACACCGAGGCATAGTGGCCGTGCTGCAACTCGTCTTTCACTTCCTGCGGCGTGGCCCTCAGCCCCATGTTTTGCGCCTGGATGAGCAACGCCTCCCGGCCAATCAGTTGATCGGCCGCCCGCGGAATATCCTGCTGGGTCAGAAACGGCATCAGCATCTGCGCATTCTTGCCGTATTGCTGCGCCTGTTGTTCCGCCATATCCCGCGCCGTCGAGCGAACCTGCTCCACGGAAATATCCTGGCCACTCACTTTGGCGATGATGCCCTTGCCGGGCGTGCCGCCCACCAGGTCCGTTAGATTGCCCGGGATAAAGGCGATCACCATGGCTCCGCAAATCAGCAGCAACAGCCCGCTGAGCACAATTTTCTTAATCGGTCCTTCAGTTTGCAAAAATCGAATCATTTTCTTGTCACTCCAGAAGTATGCGGCAGAGGTATTTATTATAAATCAACTGTAGATGAAGTGGCGGGAGGCGCTCTCGCCGGCGAACTGCCGCAAAGGCTATGTGGGACAGGTACCCCCGCGGTCTGAAGGGCGCTGCGTGCCTGACTACTCTTCCGGTGGCAGATCGAAGTTCACCAAGTGACTCTGGAACCCGCGGGTCTTCCACGCTCCATAGGCGATGCCGGCAACCATCCAGATCGAACCCGCGATTAAAGCCAGCTTAGAGAGGTGAATCCAGATGAACAGACAAATGAAAAAGCCCAAGACCGGCGGAATCAATTGCCCCAACGTACGATCCATGCCTCGAATGTAATAGTGCGTGAGCGATGCCAGATTCACGCCCATGAATGCGATCAGCGCGCCGAAGTTGAGCAACTCTGCGCCATTGTCGTAGCTGATCAGAAAGGCGCCAATCAGCGCAATCACCCCCACCAGCATCACGTTATTGGCGGGAATATGCGTCTTGGGATGGATCGCGCCAAAGAATTTTTTCGGAATGGCATCGCTCCGCCCCATGCCGTAGAGCAAGCGAGCCGCGCCCAGTTGCGATCCCATGCCGGAACCGACGGTCGCGATCAACAGCGTAATGCTGATCGCCTTGGTCATGAGAACGCCGCCCGCAATACCGGCAACATGGCTGAAGACGTTCTCATCTCCGAATTGCGAGAAGACGCCGAAGTCTTTGCCGAAATGCGCGAGGCTCAATAGCTGCGCGCCGTAAACTTCGGCGGCGGCCAGAAATCCCGTGATCACGCAGACCAGCACCGTTGCCAGAAAAATGTTGCGCTTGGGATTCTCCACTTCCTCCGACAGGGTCGAGATGCCATCGAATCCGATATAGGTGAGCACCGCGACCGATGTGCCGTGGAACACGCGATTGATCGTGAAAGTCTGCGGGTTGTAAAACGGCCGCAGAAAATACGCCTCGGGATACTGCGGCAAATGAAAAATGTAGCGGATGGTGTACCAGAAAAAGGCGAGGATCACTGCGCCCATAATCGCGCACAGAGTTTTATTGATGCGGGCCGAAGTCTGCACCCCGCGCAGGTTGAGCGCGGTGAACAATCCGGCAAACAATATGGGCCAGAGCAGGCCGGGGTAAGGAATCTGATACGGCGTTCCGGTCAGCAGATCGGACATCGCCTTGGCGCACCAGATGGTGCAGATCAACGGATTCAGAATGTAATCCATGGTCATGCTCCATCCGGTGACGTAGCCGAGCGAGGGATGCAGCTCGCGTCCCACGTAGGTATAAGCCGAACCCGCGCTCGCATACACTCGCGCCATGCGTCCATAACTCATCGCGGTGAAAACCATGGCAACCATCGCGATCAAGATGGAGGTGACCACGTGCCCCTGCCCGGCATTGCTGAAAACTCCGTAGGCCGGCATCGGGGCCGTCGGTTGAATGACGATGATACCGTAGAGGATGAGATCCCAGAGCGTGAGCGTGCGCCGCAAGCGCGGCGCAGATGACACGGAGACAGCCGGAGTCGTTTCCATGAGTCCGGCTATTGGATTATGCGGAGGGTCAAAATGTCAATATTGAAACCTTTCCATAGACTCCTGCACTGGTTTAGGATTCCTCCAATGCCGTAAAATACGTTGTATTATGGCGCAATACAGTGTATGATCGCGCAATTATGGAGAAACAAACCATCAGCTTCCGCATCGAATCTGACAAGGTATCTGCTCTCGACGCGCTGGCCGGCTCTCTCGACCGCGACCGCACCTACCTGCTTGCCGAAGCCGTGCAGGCGTATCTCGAGACGCAGCAGTGGCAACTCGAACAGATCCGCGCCGGCATCGCGGAGGCTGACGCCGGAAAAGTGATTGACCATCACAAAGTGAAAGCCATGGCGGCGCGATGGCGGCGCAAGAAATGAGGGTCGTTTGGACCCGTAAAGCCTCGCGGCACCTGCGCTCTGCACATGACTACTGGGCTCGCGAAAGCTCGCCTGCGGCTGCCGAAACGATGTTTCAGCGTGTCTTCTCAGCCGTTGAACTGCTGAAGCACTCTCCCGGGGCAGGACGGCCAGGTCGCATTCCCGGCACTCGAGAATTTGTGATCGCTCCCACTCCCTTCCTCGTTGCGTATCGAGTCCGTCGCACGAAGGTCGAGATACTGGCGATGTTGCATGGGTCCAGAAAATGGCCAGAGACCCTTTAGCGATTTAGGGAACTACCTCGGTGAACTATAGTCGAACCAATACCCGCGCTGCTCGTTCCCCGACATGTGCCGCGTATTGTATTCGAGAAGATAGTTCACGTGCGCGTCGTCGAGCGGGTACGACTTGCGCGGCGCATAAGGATAGTCGCCCATCCTGAGGAATGGAAGCGGCGCCACGAAGTTGCCCTCGGCGGCGTAGAAGTCCATATCTTTTTCATAGCCGAATGCGGCGAAGAAATAATCGCGCACCCAGCCTTGAGGCAGAGCAGGCAGTTGCGAGGGATCAAAGTCGAGACGAACTTCGTCACCCGAGCCGAAGACAACCAGCTGATCGTCGAGCGCCGTTAGCAGCGGCAGTACGTCGCCGTAGCGCGTGTAAGTTCCAGCCGGGCGCGTGTAGGGTCCGGTCGCGCTCACTTTTTCGTAGATGTAATTTACGTTCCCCGGCGGGGTGCCCTCGATCTTCAGGGGGAATCCGTGGAAGGAGAGATTGGCGCGGACGAGCGGAACCGGTGTCAAGCGCGGGCTTCTGGTCTGGTTCTTGAAATCCTGAGACGTCCGGCTCACCAAGATGCTGTCCCAATAAATCTGCAGATTAGTGGTAATGCGAATCTTCTGCGTGCCCGGCGGCAGCTTGCCGGTGAGATCGGCGGTCATAGTGCGCGGCCCACCGGCGGGGAAACCCATATCTTCAATCACGCGCACCCACTTGCCCTTGCCATCTTTCTCGCTCCCGATCAAGGCTTCCAGATACGGGGAAATCGCCTGGATGCCCGCTTGCGACGCCGCGTACATGCTGTTAGCCGAAAAGTATTCGACTTCGCCATGCAGCAGCAGCCAGAGCGGACCACCTCGATAAGATTCTCCCAAATCGAGCGTCAAGCTGTGCGGCTGAGCGAAGCCCTGGAACTGCGTCAGCGCAAAGTCGCCGAAATAGCGATGCTTCCGCAGATCGGGTAAAACGTTGTGGCCATGTTCATCCCAAGCGCCCGCCGACGGACGTGCATCTTTGCTCTCGCTCACCACCACTTTGAATTCCGGATACGGCCGGTTCGACGCGAAATATTCGTTGGGATAAACCTCGATATCGGCTGGATGATCGACCGCCAGCAGGCGCACCTGATCAAGGTAGACGGCTTCTTCCAGCGGCTCCATGAAGCGGAAGCTTAGAGTCGTCGTCGGTCGTCGGTCGTCGGTCGTCGGCGAAATCTGGGGGTGCCCCACTTCTCCCTGGTTTTGGGAGAAAGCCTGCCCTGAGCCTGCCGAAGGATGGGATTCCTTTTCGCGAATCATATCCCGATCAATCTTGATGTATTCGACCGGGCGCGGAATGTCGCGTTGACCCGGCCCGATCCAATGTCCAACCACGCCCGCTCCCAGCATGTCGGCCACGAATTCATATCGCTCGCCATTCCAGACGAACAAAGTAGGGCAGGAACTGCCACGGCGGTCGATCTCAGTGATGTTCTGCTGCCGGTCGCCAGCGACGTTGATTTCATCTTGAAGTACACCCGTCGGCCACAACATGCGCACGATGTCAGCCTCTTTCGCATCGCCAAGGCCGACCGTGAGATAGGGGGAGTTCTGCCCCAGGTATCCGTTCGACCCCGCAATCTCAAACTTCTGCCGGTTGCCGCCGGCGAAGACTTCGACTTTGGTACCGATGGCGCTTTTGTTGTCGGCCAGTCCCTTGAGCGAAAGGCGCAGCCAGTGGTTCTGGTTGCCTCCTTCATTGCGCAGCAGCATAGCAGGCCCATGATTCTGCGTGATCAGCAGGTCGGTCGCGCCGTCGCCATCGTAGTCGCCGGTAATGATGGCGCGCGGCTCTTTGAGCTGAATCTTGTCGAGACCAACGTCGGCGGTGACGTCTTTGAAGCCATCAGCCCCAAGATTGCGGAACAGCCGCACTTCGCCCTTGCCTTCTTTGGTTTCTCCGACGGCGACCAGATCGACCCAGCCGTCGTTGTCGTAGTCGATGGCAGCGACACCGAAGGCACGGACCCAATTGGTCTCGGGCAGATTGACTCGATCGAAGCTCTTGCCGTGGTTATTGCGCCAGAGCGTGAGACCCGGGGGACCTTTATGTGTGAAAGCCAAGTCCATCCAGCCATCGTGATCGTAATCGAGAACTGCAATCCCCACAGTGGGGCCGGGCATCGGAGCGGACCAAGGCTTGCGACGCACAAACTTGCCTTCACGAGGGTTCTCAAAAATGGTCGGGCCGTCGTCGGTGAGCACAATGTCCACAGCGCGGTCGTTGTTATAGTCGGTTCCGACTGCTCCGATTGTGAAGCCCGGCGGGGTTCCCCACAGCCCCAGATCCGACATCACGTCCGTAAAGCTTCCATCGCCGTTGTTGCGAAACATACTAGGACGAGCGCCTGGCCCTGTAAGACCCCGCGGGGAGCCGCCAACACTCGCTTCAGTACGACTCACATACAGGTCAAGATCCCCGTCATGGTCGTAATCGATAAAGGTCAGACCAGCGCTGTAGAACGGCTTAGTACCTCTCACAGCAATCGTGCTGACATCGTTAAATTTGCCGTTCTTTTCGTTATGAAAAAGAGCCAACGGCCTGCCCCAAAAACTGACTGCCAGATCGGTCGCGCCATCGTTGTCGAAATCTCCGGCAGTACAGCCGGAACCTCGCAACTCGGGATCAAGAGCAGCGGCCTTTGTGGCATCTTCGAACTTACCGTTGCCCAAGTTGTGATATAGGCCGAGGCCGCCCTGCGGCCCTCCCTGGGTTACGAACAAATCAAGATGGCCGTCACCGTCGTAATCGAGGAAGCATGCCCCCCCTCCCAACGCATCCGCAGGGTTGTCTTCTTGGACAGCGCTACCTTTCGTCACGATACCCGACTGCGCAGTCACATCCACAAACTGCACCTTGATCTGCGCGGGCGCTTTCAACACCGCCGAGGGCGATTCGACAGCACGCGAGTACTGTCCCTGCTCGCCGTAGGCCAGGCTCATGGGCGCGCCGATTTTGTTTTGCGTGATGTACTGGAATTTCTTCAGGTGCTCGCGGGCGTGGTCGAGATCGGCCGACTGCTGGTAGGCGCGTGACAATCCAAACTCGGCGGAGGCGTGCAGTGGGTTGAGTTGCAGCGCGTGCTGGAAGGCCCCAATGGCCTGCGGAAATTGTTTGGCCTGCACATAGGATGCGCCCAGGAAATACCAGGTGTCGGCGTCGTTCGCATCGATTTCGACTACGTGGTGAAAGGCGTCAATCGCGGCCTGAGCGTCTCCAGTATTTTTAGCCAGCAGGCCGAGGTTGTACCATGCATTCGGATTCTTAGGATCCCGCTTGAGCGCGTCTTCCAGCGCGGCCCTGGCTTGGTCGATCTTCTGCAGGCTGAGAAGGGCGATGCCTTCATTCAGGCGCGCGATCGCCAGCTTGGGATCGAGTTCGGCTGCCTGCTGGAAGGACTTAAGCGCTTTCTCGAAAAGCTCCTGGTTCATGTACGCAGCACCCAGATTATTCAAGCGCCCGGCTTCGGCCGGATTTGGTTTGGGCTGAGTTTGCGGCGCAGTCGCGAACACGCCACATGCGGCCAGGAGTATGCCGGCCAAAGCTGCTGAAATTCTGGGAGTCATTTGATCAAGAGATTTAAACACAGAGGCACGGGGGAACACAGGGTAAATCAGCCCTTCGACGATTTTGATTGCGGTCCATAAACGCGTGTGCCTACGACGCCCTTGCCTTCTTCGACCGTGACGGTTTGTCCAGCATTGACATTCGAGAGCTTGTCAACTTCTCCGCTGGGCCATTGAATCTCAATGCTCTCGGCCTTCGTTTGCGCGCCCAAACCGAACGTAAGCACGAGTTCGCTCTGCGAAAGATAGCTTGATCCGGAGCGCAGCATTTTCCATTGCTTGTCTCCCCCCGAAGAGATATGCACAACCGCGCCGATGCCGTCACGGTTTGACTTTGTCCCCACCAACTTGAGACGCAGGCTATGATTCGTGTCGCCCTCATTGTGAAATAAATAAGCCGGACCCGCGTTGGTGGTGATGAGAACATCCAGAAAACCGTCGTTATCGATATCGGCATAAGCCGCGCCGCGCGCTACTCTCGGCGCGGCAAAGGCTTGCCCCATTTGCGCCGTCACTTCCTGGAACTTGCCTCCGCCCAGATTGCGAAACAGATGCGCAGGCTCGGCATAGCTCACGCGCTTTTGCACCCGCTCGATCTGGTCTTCGATATGGCCGTCAGCGACGAAAATGTCGGGCCAGCCGTCGTTGTCGTAGTCGAAAAAGAAACAGCCGAATCCTAGCGTGACCAGCGTGGCGCGTCCGACCTCAGATTGCGGAGCCTCATCTACAAACAAGCCGTTGCCCTCGTTATGGTAGAGCGAGACCATCTGATTGGAGAAGTTGCTGATGATCACGCTGGAATGACCGCTGCGGTCGTAGTCGGCGGCATCGACGCCCATGCCGGCGCGCGCCACGCCGTCTTCGCTGAACGCTATACCAGAGGTCATGCCACGCTCTTCAAAAGTTCCATCTTTCTTGTTCAGGTAAAGCTTGTTGGGTTGAGTATCATTGGCGATCAGAATATCAAGCCAGCCGTCGGCGTTGTAATCGAAGATGGCGATGCCGAGGCTCTTCGAGGTCGGATCGCCGAGCCCTGCTTTCCGAGTAGCATCTTCAAACTTGCCGCCGCCGAGGTTGTGCCACAACCGCACCGACGTTCCCTTGTACGATTCCGGCGTGCAATACGATTTGTGCGCGCCGTCAAGTGTGCAGTAGAGATCGGTCTGCTCCGTCCATTGCACGTAGTTCGCGACCACTAGATCGAGTTTGCCGTCGCGGTCGTAATCGACCCAGGCGGCACTGGTCGAGAACTCGTTGGGTCCCCACATACCGGCTGTTTTGGTGACGTCGGTGAAGGTGCCGTTGCCGTTGTTGTGAAATAGATGGCTCTGGCCTAGCGCAGTGATGAAGATGTCGTCGAAGCCGTCGTTGTCGTAGTCGCCGACCGCGACTCCTAACCCGAACATGGGCACGGCCAATCCCGCCTTGCGGGTCACATCGGTAAAGGTTCCGTCGCGGTTGTTGTGATATAGCTTTGGAGTTGTCGGCCCGCCATGCGGGTGACCGGGCCAGTCCTCGCCATTGACCAGCAAAATGTCGGGGTAGCCGTCGTTGTCGTAATCAATGAAGGCGCAACCCGGGCCCATAGTTTCGGGCAGCCACTTTTTTCCGAAAGCGCCGTTGTTGTGAGTGAAGTGAATGCCGGCTTGAGCGGTGATGTCGCGGAAGTGGACTTGCTGGGCCGAAAGCGCGCCAGCAAAAAGCAAAATCCACCACAGAGACACAGAGACACGGAGAAATGCAGAAGCAAACTTGCGGCTTTGTCTGTGACTCTGTGACTCTGTGGTGAACATCACTTGGATGGCGCCCCTCATCGCGAGCCACCAGCGTCCCCAGACACGACTGTTCTCACCGGCTTCAAATTCAGCGCCGGCAGCGGAACGGATACGTGCTCGTGAATGGCCTGCCTTTCGTTGTTATCTTCGGGATGCAATCGGCGATAGGGTCCCGTAATTGCCTGGGACGATTCGTCGGCTTTGAATCGCAGGTACCGCTCCTGATGTTCTTTCGCAAGCTTTTCGTTGCCCAAACCGCTGTAACATAGCATTAGGTTATAGTGCGCCTGCAGATCTTCGGGATCAATCGCGAACACGGATTGCAAGACATTCACCGCCTCGGAATATTTTCGCTGCAGGAAAAGAATGCGTCCCAGATCGTTGAGCGCGACGCGGTCGCGCGGATATTGAGCCAGAACGCTGCGCAATCCCCTGGCCGCGCCTTCATAGTTGCCGTCAGCGCGCAGCACTCGGGCATAAAAGAAGTTGGCGCGAGCCAGATTTGGAGACAAGACCAGCGCCTTCTCGAGCACCATGCGAGCGCGCTCCATGTCGCCTTCCTGCACAGCCGCGCGTCCGATGTTCACCCAGCCATCGGGATTGCTTGGGTCGGCTTCAGTCACTTTCTGGAACGCCGCGGCTGCAGCTTTCAAATCGCCTTGCAGGAACAGGCCGATTCCATAGTCGTTCCAGCGCTGCCATTCGTCTTTCCGTACGATGGTCTTCGGCTCGGGAGTGGGAGCGTTGTGTCCCACGACAGACAGCGTCACTTCGTCTTCCGCAACCGCAACGATGGGCAGGTCGGGTATTCTTTCCTGCTTCGCCGAAACTCCGCTCAGCGATGCCGTGAACACTGTCGGGCGATCGTCGTAGTCAGGTGCGACCGAGTTCGGTGCTCCCGTGTCGGGTTGCCCGGCGAAGGCTTCATGCGTGCCATACCACGAAAATTTCCTGTAGCAGAGGCGCGCGTGTAGAGTGATCTTGTTGCCTGTGTTCTCAGGAATCGAAATTCGGTAATGCACGGTGTCAGCCGCGCCAGGGGGAATGAGCCGCACATACACCACTGCCCGCGTCGCCCAAGCGTTACGCTTGTTGATGGGGTTGCCGTGCGCGTCTATCTGCAGCGAGCGGTAGAAGTGCGCACCTTTTTCCACCGGACCTTTGCCATCATCTTCGACCATGCCGCTCCAGAAGATGGTCTGGCCCCTGTCGTCAGTGGCTTTGAGTTCAAGCCATGTATCATAAGCGTCAACCGTGCCGCCGGGGAAAAAGTGTCCAACCTTTTTCGTACGCACAACCACATCGACGCGCAGCGTGTCGCCGCGGCGCAGCACGGGCTGCACGCGGTTCAACGGCGCCGTGACCGGAGCAACTTCGCCGCCAGTACCAGGAGTGATTTTGGTTTCCGCTTCTTCGCCGACCGCGAAAGTTGTCGCGAGATCCGATTGACTCCCCGCACCTGACTTCGGGGGTGGCTCCGCAGGGGATAGCGCAAAGATATCCACCGTGAGCGCGCCGCTTTTCAGGAATCCTTCCGTGAGTTTCAACTGTGCATCATCTCCATTTGCTGTGGGCACGGCGGTGTTTGCGCCGGGGAATCGATGCGAGTGCACGAACCCGTTGATATTGCCTGCGTCCTCGGAAGACTCCATGGGCATGTGGCAATCCGCGCACTGCTGTGGCTTCGGCGGATAGTAGAATGAGCGCGCGCCTTGCCCGGAGACTCCACTGGCTTGCCAGTTGTCGTACTCGTTGAAGCCGCGGAACCAGCGGTAATGATTCACCGGCACATCGAGGTGCACCTTGTGGCAAGTCGAACAGAACTCGGCCGTCTGCGTGCGCATGAATGGTTTTAGAAACACGCGGCGGTGCGGCTCGGGATTCAGACGTATCAGGAAATCGTGCAACGCGCGCGCGATCGGATTCTGCGCGGCTGCCAACTCGTGCAGCTTGGGATACTCGAGATAAAAATCGGCCTGGCCCATCGTGCTCTTCACGTGGGCAATGGAGTGGCACATCATGCAGCCCAGCCCGGCCTGCGATTCGGGCCGGTGCACAATCTGCTTGATCGGCGTATCCATCAAGCCGCTGTAGAGCAGGGCCGGATCGTGGCATCCGCCGCACCATTTCGAAGGCTTGGAGCCGATCGTATCCTGCATGTACTCGACCGACTTGCGGTACCACTGATTGTTGAACGAAGAAAAATGGTGCGCCGAACTGAACCATTGATTGTAGATATCTTCGTGGCACCGTTTGCAGGAGTCGGACTCCATGAAAAACTTGCTGGGAATTTTCTGCTTGCCGTAAACCTGCGCGGAACTTGGGAAGAACGCACCCTCAGGCCCGTCGCCTTCGCCGTTCATGTTGTCGGGAGGCATGTTTGGATTCTGGATGCGGACGCGCGTTTGCCAGCTTTCGCGGACATAACGCGCACCGTAGCCCATGACCGCAACCGTTGCTAGACAAAGGGCGGCGCGCAAGAGAGATGTGGCGGCTTGCGAAGAACTACGCCGTCCCAGTTTGTCGGCGATTAGAAGGGCAACTCCGGCGAGCGAGATCACGATGTGAAAGTAAAGCCACTTCCACTCCATTCGCGGCGTGCCAGTCTTGATCAAGATGAGGCCCAGAATAGCGCCAGCCGCCACCAGCAGCCATCCCGCGCCGGCAAGAATGCTTCCCTCCCTTAGCAGACGAATCAGCAGCAGAGCGAGCAGTATTGCAGCAACTACACCGCCCAGCGCATGCAACAGCACCACTCCGGCGTAGATAATGTTTGGCTGCGGGAAGGTGTAGAGGTAGGCGGCTGAAACAAACAGAAATAGGAGGAGCCAGGACAAGGCTCGACTGACGAAACCCTCGGATGAGGAGGCTTCTCGCATCGGAAATAGTGAGGCGTACGGTATCAGACTTCAGTTCCACAGTGACTGAAATCAGGTGGGAACCAACTTACTCAGATTGACGGGATGGGGAAATAGTCCAAAAATACTATTCATTGCATGGAGCGATCGAGTATGCGCTTTTCGTTGCCAGTGAGCGCGCGGTGGGCTCCCTTCGCAAGGTTGCCTAGTTGCAGCGGTCCAAGGGCTACGCGCACCAGTCGCAATACTTCGACGCCCATGCCTTCCATCATGCGGCGGATATGGCGGTTCCTGCCTTCATCCAGAACAAGTTCGAGCCAGCAATTCTTCTGCCCTGCGCGCAAGAGGCGGGCCTGCTTCGCGCGCAGCACTTCCCCGTCTTTCGCTCTGACTCCCAGAACCAGCGTTTGGAGAAACGCCTCATCCGTGACGGTTGCCACTTGCACGTGGTAGATCTTATTCAAGTGCGTTTCAGGGGCCGTAATTCGCGCGCCCCATTCGGAATCGTTGGTCAGCAAGAGCAACCCTTCGCTGGCCTTGTCGAGGCGGCCCACCGGGGCAACCCACGGGAGTTCGTCTGGCAGTGAATCTCCATCAGACGAACTTTTGTTCAGCAATCCGTATATCGTCTCCCGCCCTTTTTCGTCCGATGCCGTCGTTATCACACCGCGAGGCTTGTTCATCATGACGTAGATCCTGCGTTGTTCTTCAATCACTTTTCCGTCAACGGCGATCTGATCACGTGTCCCCAAAACCGGCGTTTCGGGGTCGCGCCGGATCCTTCCGTTCAGGCTCACGCGGCCGCTGCGAATCATCTCGGTGGCATGGGACCGCGAACAGTAGCCACGCTTCGACAAGGCGCGCGCCAAGCCGATCTTGCGGGCTGTTTCAATCTCGCTCACCCGATCATGCTAACCGAGAACGCGGGCTTCGGCTTTCGGGCTTCGCCTTCCGCTCAGAACACCAACATTTGGCAAACGTTGTCCCGTCCACCGAAAGCCGGAGCCCGACAGCCGAAGCCCGAAGCCCGGTCGTCGATGCACGATCCGGCGACACTTGGTACGATGATGTTCGTCGGCTCACTCGGAAAGGAGTTCTCATGGCCCACCAACATCCGCCGCGCTTTTTGAAAATCGTAGACGACGCCAAGACCCGCGTGCGCGAAACCAACGTCGAGGAAGTGAAGAAGAAGATGGATCGCGGCGAGAAGTTCACTCTGGTGGATGTGCGCGAAGAGAGCGAATTCGCCAAGGACCACCTGCCGGGCGCCGTACACCTGGGCAAAGGCGTCATCGAGCGCGACATCGAGGCCCGCGTGCCCGACCTGAATGCGGAGATTGTGCTTTACTGCGGCGGAGGTTTCCGCTCGGCGCTCGCCGCTGACAACCTGCAGAAGATGGGATATACGAATGTCATTTCGATGGATGGCGGCATTCGTGGCTGGCGGGAGAAGGGGTATCGGCTGACTAAGGACTGAACCGCAGTACCGAGCACCTGGTACCTAGTTCTGAGCGACACTGACGGCGGGATAAGAGCAGTGTCCAGTTTCGCCTGGGTACGCATTGACGGTCTGAGCCGAAAACGGCGGCCCACCTCAATCGCCAAATAATTGAAGCTATACGCATTTGCTACCGTGCGCAACGAGGTTGCAAGTTCTTGCACAGTTCCACCCTTGAAGAAGTTGCCGACGAGCATCTACATTGTGCGATTGGAACCTTGACCTGGTAAAACCCCCGTACTACACTTTGTTACCCCTCCCTCGGTGACTCCCAGTCACAAGGTGCTGCTCAAACTTCTCCCTCAGAGATATTTCGGAATATATACGTAAAAAAGAATCTCGAGGATTCGGTTGGAGGGTCGCATGAAGTCGCGCGTTCTGCTGTTCGCGGTGTTAGGCGCTCTGTTCTTCGTGGGGTTGACAGCTACTTGCGCTGCCTCCACGGATTACACGATCAGCGTGGCGGTCACCGGCCTCACAGGAACGCTGGTGATGCACGACAACAAGGGCGACCTATTGACCTTCACCACAAACGATACGCAAACCTTCGCCACGTCGTACGCGAGCGGTTCGAACTATACCGTGAATGTCAGGACTCCTCCTACCGGGCAGACTTGCACGCTAAGCAGCAACGCTAAAGGCACGATCACCTCGAACATCACGGTCACGGCCACGTGCGCAAAAACTGTGAATTATAAAATTAGCGTCGCGGTCACCGGCCTTGTAGGAACGCTTGTCGTACAAGACAGCAAGGGCGACACATTAACCTTTACCACGAACAACACTCAAACCTTCGCCAAAGCCTACCCCAGTGGCTCGGCCTACACCGTGACGGTCGTGACTCAGCCCGCCGGCCAGACCTGCACGCTGAGCAGCAACGCCAGCGGAAACATCACCTCGAACATTACGGTAACGGCTACCTGTACTACGAACGTGGTGAATTACACGATCAGCGTCGCGGTCACCGGACTTACAGGAACGCTGGTGGTGCAGGACAATTTAGGCGCCACATTGACCTTTACCACGAACACGACTCAGACATTCTCCACGTCTTATGCGAGCGGTTCGACGTACTCGGTCACAGTGCAAACTCAGCCTGCCGGCCAGACCTGCACGCTAAGCAGCAATGCCAGCGGAACCATCGCTTCGAACATTACCGTGACCGCCACCTGCTCGGCCACGACTTACACGGTCAGCGTCGCAGTGACCGGGCTTTCCGGAACGGTGATCATGCAGGACGATCAAGGCGCCACCTTAACCTTCACCAGCAGTAACACCCAATCGTTTGCGAATACATACGCCAGCGGCGCACCGTACACAGTAAGTGTTGTCAGCCAGCCGTCAGCACAGTCTTGTATCCCCACTTACTCCAGCGGAACTATCACCTCTAACATCACGATCTCTGCCACCTGCGCGACGGGGTCCACCCGTCAATTAGGCACTATCAGCAACGTCTCCAGCATTACGTGCAAGGGATCGATCAGAGATGGCGTCTGCCAGCAAATGACGGTTTCGTGCCCCAACGTTCCTGATGTGCTGGCCTTCGTGAAGACCAATACGCCTACGGGAACTTCCCTGGGAACAGTGACCTATACCACTGGCGGCGACGGCATCGGCTTGTATGACACTCAGTTCACTTATGGCAGCACGGCGGTGGGCAACGTCCTGGCTGCCGGATTCACCACCGTGCAGATTTCGTGGGGAACGCCATTCATTACCGATCAGCCTGACGGCTGGGTGATAGGCTCGGGCGGCGTGCTCGCAGCGGCCTGCCGGTACGCGACCGTTACGCAGTGGATTTACGACAACATTCAGAACAACACGAGCCTTCCCTACTGCGCTACCGGAAACAGCGGCGGCGCGGGAGCGCTGGGTTATGCCCTATCACAATATGGTTCCAGCAACATTCTCTCGATGGCGGAAGTCACAAGCGGTCCCCCGACCGGCCGGCTCGATTGGGGCTGCGGATGCACACAGGGCAAGCTGCCCGTGCAGTGCGGAACGAGCTCTACGCTGGGCACCTGTTTTGGAAAGGCGGATGCGCCCTTCTGGGATCCGGCCTACAATCCCAGCGAAACTCCTGGAGTGTGTACCAATGCCGTGGACGGTACTCTGCCGCCCGGAGGACTGAACTTTTTCCTGGGAGATAGCGTCGAAGCGCCGGGGGCCGCGTACAACTTCCCCACCACCTACGTGAACCTGGTATTTGGCAGCGCAGACGACAGCTCTGCCATCGCCATCGGCCAGGATTGGTTCAACAACATCACCACCACGAAAGCACAGGCCTGCGTGGCAGGTGGCGAACATGCGATGGCGAATACGCTTGCCGGGGCACAGCAAATTGCGAACGACCTGATCAATCTCTGCAAATTGCAGTAGAGACGAAAAGATAGTGGCAGCGTTGATCGCTGCCCATGAGATTTGGCCACGGAGCCGTGGTTGGAGGCTCTTGCTTCCTGGATTTTTCCTAATCGTCATCGAGCGGAATCCCGCTCCAAATTCTCGTGGCGCGGCAGTATGCAAATTCCTTCATCTTGACGAGCTCACGAGCCGAGTGCACACTCTCCCGTGGAAGCCAATGCAATCTAACCATCTCTTTTCGACGGTCGCTATCTCTTTGTTGTTACCGGCTCTCACGGGCGTTGGCGCGGCGCAAACGATCTCTAGTTCCGGCAGATCCGCGCCCGCTAGCACGGTCACAAACTTCGACGTGCCGGGCGCTCAAGACACGGAGCCGACCAGCATTAACGCGACGGGGCAAATCGCCGGCTTATACCAGACTTCCACGGCTCCCTACGTCCACGGATTTTTGCGCCTGGTGAACGGAAACCTGACCACTTTCGACGTTCCCGCAGCTACTTCAACCCAACCTGCAGCAATTAATTCTTCTGGTCGGATTATCGGTTCCTATGGAGACGCGCAGTACAACTTTCATGGATTCAGCCGAAGCCTTGGCGGAGAGCTTGTATACTTCGATGTTCCCGGAGCGACCTCGACGTTTGCTTCTGCAGTGAACGACGATGGACAGGTCGCCGGTAGTTACACTCTCTGCTCGGGGTGTCAGCTTGCAGGAGGCTTCTTGCGGGATCCGTTGGGCGCGATTACAACGTTCGAGCCGCCCGGAGCCGTCTCGACATCTGCCGCTGGCATCAACGTTAACGGCGTTATCGCAGGCTCCTATTGGGATGGTGTCATCAACCACGGATTCCTCCGAGACCAGCTTGGCAATTTCACGAGTTTCGATGTCCCGGGGGAAGGCCAGAGTTATGGTCAAGGCACTGTTACTACCGCGATTAATGACGGCGGCTCCATTACAGGCTTCTACTACGACAGCAACAATGTGTTCCACGGATTCGTACGCGATTCCTCCGGCAACTTCACCACTTTCGACGCGCCCCAAGTTGGCACAAGGAAAGACCAAGGTACAATGCCCCTATCCATCAATAGCCAGGGGCAGATCAGCGGATGGTATCTTTCGAGTAAGAGCGTATACCGCGGCTTCATTCGCGAAAGCAGCGGCGTCGTCACCGCCTTCATCGATACGAGTGCCAGCACACTGCCATACGAAGGGACGCTCCCCCGCAGCATAAACGATAGCGCGAAGATCACGGGCACTTACGCCGATACAAGCAACTTCGGCCACGGGTTCTTGCTCAACCGCGAGTACTAATGCCCCCGGCCAGAAACGGTGTTTTCTACGTCGCCACAATCTGTTCTTAGATCTCAGCGTTGCGGCAACGGTGGCAGCGCCACCTTCCGCTGAATTCCCGCGCCCTCGACGATTGTGTAGATGAAATCCGCCGCCACATTGTGCAGGACTTCGGTTTCGCCATTCGGCCAGCGAATGCTTACTTCGCTCATCTTGTCGTTGGCCGCCAGACCAAAGTGCAAGCGCAAATCATTCTGCGAGAGGTAGCTGGCGCCGCCGCGCACTTCGCTGAACTGCACCAGCGTACCTGCTTTCACTGTGACTCGCGCGCCGATCGCGGCTTTGTTGCTTTTCGTTCCAACCAGCTTGAAGAGCACGCGGTGATTCGGGTTGACGGTGCGATTCAGCAATAGCGATGGCGGCTCGCCCACGTTCAGCACCACAATATCGACATTGCCGTCGCTGTTGATGTCTCCAAAAGCCGCGCCGCGCCTCGATTGCGGAGGCATATTCGCAAACACCGAAGAAATATCTTCGAAGGTTCCGTCTCGATGGTTGCGGAAGAGCAGCATAGGTTGGCGGTAAGGCGTGCCGCCGGGGATCGTATCCACCTGGGGATAGACGTGGCCGTTGGCGATGAAAAGATCGAGCCAGCCGTCGTTGTCCATGTCGAAGAATGCCGTGCCCCAACTCACGTAAGGATAAGTCGGCTTCATCAGCTTCGCGCGCAAGCTAACGTCGGCGAAGTTATCTTTGCCCAGGTTGTGATAGAGGGTTGAGCCTTGCTCGACAAAATTTGTGACAATCATCGACAGGCGGCCTTCGTGAAGATAATCACCCCAGTCGACGCCCATCGAGCCTTGCTCCAAGCCGTCGCCGCTTAGCGCAACGCCGTCGAGCAGGCCCACGTCTTCAAACGTTCCGTCATGCTTGTTGCGATACAGAAAATTCGGTCCAGCATCGTTCGCCACATAAAGATCGGGCCAGCCGTCGTTGTCGTAATCGCCCCAGGTCGCACCTAATCCGTAATAGTGATGCGGATCGTCCACGCCCGATTTCTTCGAAACTTCTTCGAAGGTGCCGTCGCCTTTGTTGTGAAACAGCAAATCCGATTCGCCGGGCATGCCCCACGGGCCGCATTGCACCAGCACTCCCTTGAAGCGGCAGAAACGCGGATCGTTGCCGAACTGCGGCAGGTTGTCGATATCGACGTGCACGTAGCGCGAGACAAAAAGATCGACGCGGCCGTCGCGATCGTAATCGGCCCAGGCCGCTCCGGTACTGAATCCGCCCGCGCCTACGCCGGCCTTTTCGGTTACGTCCTCAAACTTGCAGTGGCCCAGATTGTGATAGAGCGCGTTGCCGCCGTAGCCGGTGACGTAGATGTCTTGTAATCCGTCGTTATCGTAATCGGCCACGGCCACGCCCATGCCCCAGCCTTTGTGCGTGAGGCCGGCGGAGGTGGTGATGTCGGTGAAATGGATCTCGTTATTCTTGGGATCAGTATTCTTGGGATCAGTATTCTTGAGATCAGTATTCTTGGGACCGGTATCCTGATGATAGAGCGTAATCATCAAATCGCCGCCCGCGCGAAAGCGCTGCACTGTGGAGCCGTTGACGGTGATGATGTCGAGTCTGCCGTCGTTGTCGCAGTCGATCAGGCCCACGCCTCCGCTCATGGATTCGACGATGTACTTTTTATCGGGAGAAGAAATGTGCGGGACGGTTAGGCCGGCTTTCTGTGCGACGTCTTCGAACTGCGGCAGGGATTGTACTTTGTCGGTAGGTGAAGTCGCGGGAGCCTTGGCAGGAGCCGACTGTGCCGACATTATCGCGGTCAGCAGCAAGCCCGTCCACAGAGAAAGAGTCCAGAGGGAAAGCGGGGATCGCATAGGGGAGAAATCGATTATACAGCGCGGTCCGCCAACGGATCGCGAGCGGTGAGGATGTTACGCGCAAAACAAAACGCCCCAAGACTCAGTTTGAGTCACGGAGCGTATGTTGATCAGCCCTCCCCCAAGTGCTGCTCAAGTAGGAGAGTATCGCAGAGGGGCAAACTCGTATATGGCCCGAGCGTGCTATTACCTGGCACGAACGGGTGGTGTCTTTCTGCGTACTATAACCCCTCGCACCAAAGCATTACGTGATCACTGGAATGTTGGTAACCCCGGCGGTGCCGAAAATCCGCCGGTAGCGCTCGATTTCCGAGGACGGCCCAAGCGCTTTCGCATAATTGTCGGAGAGCTTCACCGCTGGGCGGCCTTCGACGCTGGAGACTTTGCTGATCAGGCTGATGGGATCGAAGCCGCCATCGCCGCTAGGGTCGCAGCCGCGAAAATCGTTAGTCAGCAGCGTGCCCCAGCCTGCGCTGAAGCGAATGCGGCGGCCGGGAATCCACTTGCGCCGGTCGCGGAAATCGTCCCCACTTGAAATATCCTTCACAGTAGTCCCGCCGGCAAAAGTTCCGCCAAAGTATGCGTGCAAGCCCAGGATGTCATCGACGTCGAGTGCATCGGAAGCGATGATCAATTTGTCGCGTGGGTCGCGGCCGCGGGCTTGCAACCATTCGATATATTCATCTCCGGCTATATACGGATCTTTGCTGTCGATACGCTGGCCGGTCCAATCGGCAGCCCAGTCGGGCGCGCCTTCGAGAAATTGCGTAGTGCCAAAAGTATCGGGCAACATAATACGCAGCGCGCCGTCGTAAGTTTGCTGCCACATCTCGAGGGTACGGTACTGAGAAGCTTTTAGAGCGTCGTCATCCGGCGCCAGCGCCGCGAGGACCATGGGAATCTCGTGCGCGTTGGTTCCAATCGCTTCCAGGTCATGCTTGTGGGCGAGAAAGGCATTCGAGGTTCCGGTAAAGCCGCTCCCCAAGTTTGCCGCCATCGCCTCGACCACGTACTCCTGCCAGAGAAAGCTGTGGCGCCGCCGGGTTCCGAAGTCGGCGACACTGAGATTTGGCACGCCGCGCAGGCGCTCGATCTTGTTCCATAGTTTGGTCTTCGCCTTGGCGTAGAGAATGTCGAGGCCAAACTCGCTCAGCTTTTTCAGATTGGCCCGCGTGCGCAGTTCGTTGATGATGGAGAGCGAGTAAAGCTCCCACATCGTGGTATCGGTCCAGAGGCCGTCGAAGGATAAATGAAAGTGGCCGTCCTTTACCGAGAGTTCGTAGTCCGATAATCGAAAATCGCGTTCCAGCCATTCCAGAAATGCGGGCTCGAAGATTCCGCGCCGGCCATAGAATGTGTTGCCGGCCAGCCACACTAACTCGGACCGGCGAAAACGGACGTTGCGCGCGTGATCGAGCTGCTCAATCAACTCCTCGTGCGCAAAAGTGTTGACGGGACCGTTGGCCGAACGGTTGTACAACGTGAACTGCACATGCGTCTTGGGGTAATGCTTCCAGATAAACTGCAGCATCAGCAGTTTGTAGAAGTCAGTGTCGAGCAGAGACCGCGTGACCGGGTCAAGTTCCCAGTTGTGATTGTGCGCCCGCTCCGCGAAGTTCACGATCATTCATTAGTATCCTCATATGGCGTGGCGACAAAAGCAAATCAGCAAACTCCGGTTTCCCTCCGCGGCCGTTCTCCGTGACCTCCGCGATGAGAGCCTCGTGAGGCGCGACACCTGACAAAATCTTAACGCGGAGATCGCTGAGAATGGCCGCGGAGGTCGCGGAATAACAAAATCTTCAACTTAGATGACATTGAATCCCAGGTCGCTCTGGAAGAAATGGGCCAGCCGCTCAGCCTCCTGCACAATCCCGGCTCGCTCTGACTTGGAGAGCTTGCCGAACGGCTCGACGTTTACCAGCAGTTTCTTGCCTTGAAGTTTGTAAGACCACACACCTTCAACCGCGCCGTCGATGAGCACCACGGGCGATATCCAGCCCTGATTGCGGTAAACGCGCTTGTAGTGCTTCGCGCTGAGTAGATGATCTTTTTCGCGATGAGCGAGCAGATAGGAATCGAAGTACGGCAGCAGGCGGACGCAAGGTTCCTTTGCCGCACGACTGTTTAGAGCCGGGACATCCTCGAGCAGCAGGAAACACCTGCTCCCGTCACTGGGAATCTCCGCCAGTTCGGCCTCGATCAGCGCAAAGAGCGTTTTCACTTCCCGCATTGGGATGCCCGCCCAGTGCGAAAAATCGTGCAAGGTCGCAGGGCCGTAGGTGCGCAAATATTTTCGCAAGAGCCCGCACTGCGCCTCCGTCGCCGACATCAACTGAAGATTCAAATTTGGCAGCCAATGGTCCGTGCGGATGAAAACGACTTCGTTGCCCTCACCACGTCCGTAACAGATTAGTCCATCTGCAACTGGCAAACGAACCAGACTCCAGGAGTTCTCCATCCAGAAACGCACTCGCTTGTTCGCTTTCGGACGAATGGCGGCAGCGATAGCAGGTCTGCGAAGCGGACCCGCAGAGAGAGTTTGCATGATCAACTGGATAAGAGCTTCGCTTTCATCGCACGTAAATGCCACATCTGTCCATGACGCGCAGCGCCTGAGCGAGACGGCTTGGTCTGAGCGCGGCAATGTAGAGTGGGAATTCATCGGCAGGAATAAGATGCAGCGTCTGGCGCATGAGGGAGGTCTTGACCAGCCTGCGACTCTTCCACAGCTCACTCTCAACTTCGGCGCGCGTGATGGCATGATTGCGCGTCCAAAGCTGAAGATAGGCCGCCGACATGACCTGCGCCTGCACACCGCACACGTCGCGGCAGATGGTGACTGCATCTTCGGGAGGTTCATCCAGCAGATGGTGGCGTCGCAGCCGGAAGCTCGCGATCGCCTCGGCCGAAGCCGCAACGGAGTTTTCTGCATTCGCCACCCGTGCACCCGGTCTCGCGTTCATCCAGCTATTTCACGGCGCCGACGGTGAAACCGGCGATGAAGCGGTCAAGAAACAGGTTGTACATGAACGCGATCGGAAGACTGGCGATCAGGCATGCGGCCATTAGCGCTCCCCAGTAGTAGACATCTCCGCGAACCAGAAAGATGGGGATGCCAGTCCCGATCATCTGATTCGATTCGGAAGAGATAAAGGTCAAGGCATAGACGAATTCCTGCGTCACCAGCGTAAACGAGAAGATCACGACAGTGAGAATTCCCGAGACGGAGATGGGAATCACCAACTTGACGAAAGCTCCGAAGCGCGTGAGTCCGTCCACCATGGCCGCATCTTCCAACTCCTTGGGGATGGACTTGAAGAAACCCATCAAAAGCCAGATGGAAAATGGAACGGTGAATGTCGGGTAGACGAGAATCAGCGCCCACAAAGAATCCTGCAGGCCAAGAAACGCCACCACTCTGGAAAGTGGAATGAAAAGCAAAGTTGGCGGGATGAGATAGGTGAGAAAGATGCCGATGCCAAGACGCTCTCCCCAGCGCCCGGAGAGCCGGGCGAGTGAATACGCGGCGGGCACGGCCAGCAACAACGTGATGGCAACGACCACAACGCCGACGAATGCGGTATTGCCCAGCCAGCGCACGAATCTGGTTTCGTTGAAAAGAAACTTCAGATGGTCGAGAGTGGGCTTGGCATTAAAGATGAAGGGATTGTTCTCCATCGTGTAGAGATCGACGTTTTGCTTGAAGCTGGTAATCAACATCCAATAAAAAGGAAAAGCCAGCAGGATGGTAAACGTCGTCAGCACGAGGATCTGCGCAACTTTTTCCCAAATGCGCGGGGAAATTGCCCTGGCCATCAGTTCACCTCTGCGCGATGAGCCACGCGCAACATAAAGTACGCAATGATCACCAGCACCGGCACAAGGAAGAGCGAAATGGCAGCGCCCGCGGCGAGATCGCTGCCTTGAATGCCGACCGCGAAGGCCAGAGAAGGCAGAACTTGCGTGGAGTCGAACGGGCCGCCGGCAGTAAGAATATAGACCACGGTCATATCGGTGAAGGTAAAAATAAGACCGAAGAGTACGGCGACGCTCATGATGGGCCGCATCATCGGAATGATGATCTGAAACTCTGTGCGCCAGGCCCCGGCGCCATCAACCGCGGCGGCTTCTGGAATGTCCTTGGGAATGGCAGTTCGGCCCGCGAGCAGGATGACCGTCGCAAACGGCAAAAGTCGCCAGCTATGGACTAAAAGAACGGAGGTGATGGCCAGCTTCGGTTCGCCCAGCCACATGGGTGCACTGAACGGCTTGTAAATGTGCGCGGCAACCAGTACCCAGGTGATCACGCTGTAAATCGAATCAAGGATCCATTTCCATCCAATGGCGCCCAGCGCAATAGGCGCAACCCAGGGCAGGAGAATCAAAAAGCGGATCAGGCCGCGGCCCCGGAACTTCTCTTCCAGGGCAATCGCGAGAATGTGTCCACCCACCAGCACGATTATTTGGGAGCCGATGGTAAAAATGAGAGAGTTGCGGATAGCAACGTGAAAGCTGGGACTTTGCAGGATACTGCGGAAGTTCTCCAGGCCAACGAAGTGCATTTCGGTACTGCCGATGCGGGCGTCGCTGAAGGCATAGTAGATGGCAAGAAAGAAAGGTCCAGCGACGAGCAGCAAGATGTAGAGAACCGATGGGGAAAACATGGCCGCACCCAGCAACGGGCTCTGGGCTGCGCCGATGGACTTTATCCTCCTGCGCGCTACTGCCACGAGACGGGCCTCGATTCGATTCGTTTCTCGGTGGTGCGATCAAAAAACTTCAGCTCGCGCTGCGGGACAATAAAGTCACAGACATCATCGGCGTGCAGGCCCTGAGCCGACGTGAGACGCGAGAACGTCTTCTTGCCTTCGAGTTTTCCGCCGACGAGTATGCCGGAGACAATCCACTCCGAACCCAGGTATTCGGTGTTCTCGACTTTGAAGCGGAACGGAACGGAATCGCCTTGGCTGGGGGAAGCGGGACGGAAATGTTCGGGACGAAAGCCAACGATTACTTCGCCGAGTTCAACCAGATTCATGGGCGGCGAACCCAGAAAGGTGGCGACGAAAGTGTCCGCAGGATTGTCATAGACTTCAGTGGGTGTGCCAAGCTGGTGCACGACACCTTTATTCAGCACCATGACGCGGTCGCCCATGGCCATGGCTTCCACTTGGTCGTGCGTAACGTAGATCGAGGTCGTACCCACGCGGCGGTGAAAGCGCTCCAACTCTTCGCGGGCCGAGGCTCGGAGCTTCGCGTCGAGGTTCGAGAGAGGCTCGTCGAGAAGAAAAACGGCGGGTTCACGCACGATGGCGCGCGCCAGGGCGACCCGCTGACGCTCACCGCCGGAGAGTTCGCGCGGCTTGCGATCGAGCAGCGCGCCAATACCCAGCAGAGAGGCCGCCCATTCTACTTTCTCTTTGTGCAGTTCTTTCTTTACCTTCTGGGCCCGCAAGGGGAAGGCAATGTTCTTGTAGACCGAGAGGTGCGGATAGAGCGCATAACTCTGGAAGACCATGGCGATGCGGCGGTCGCGCGGGCTGAGGTCATTGACCACGCGTCCGCCGATAAGGATTTCGCCGGACGTCGGAGTTTCGAGCCCAGCGATCATCCGCAAGAGCGTGGTTTTTCCAGAGCCTGAGGGGCCAAGGAAAACCAGAAACTCGCCCTCGCGAGTTTCCAGGTTCACGTTGTTCACAGCTCCGAGTTGTCCTTCTTTGAATACCTTTGTCAGATCACGCGTCTGAACGACTGCCATCGGCCCCCCATCCGGCTATTTCCATCTGGCAAAGATACGCTTGTATTCCTCTTCGGCCGCCTTGGCGGCATTCTCCGGGGTTTCATCGCCGCGCGCCACTTTGGCGAACATGGTGGGAATGACCCAGGTCTTAAACGCCTCATCGATGCCCGCCGTGGCATAACCAGGATATCCGACGTTGGTCGCCCAATCGAGTACGTTGCCGAGCACTTTATATTTGTCCGCGGGATTGGCCCGCGAATCATAGGAGATTTCCTTCTTCAGATCCGGAACCGTGCTGGGGAAGCACGGGAAGTTGTAAAACTGCCCGGCCGCAAACGAGTCATGGAAAGCGTCAATGAAATCGACCAGGAATTGTTGCGCGCCCTCCTTGTTCTCGGCGAAATCCCAGACCACGTAGGAGTTCATGACGTGCTCGGCGGCGATGCGGCGCACTGGCCCTTTCGGCGCCGCGCAAATCATGATCTTCGAATCGATGGGAAGGTGTTCCCTCTCCGCTTGGCGACTGATTGAGATGGCATTCGCGACATAGGAGACACGGCCCGCAAGCATGGCCTGATTGTTGGAAGGCGGCGTCCAGGTAAAGACTTCAGGAGTTTCAGATTCCTGATAAATCGCCTTCATGAACTTCAGGGCCTCGATCGTCTCCTTGGAATTGATGGTGACGTTGCCGTTTTCATCCTGCTCGGCGCCGCCAAACGACCACAGCAGGGCTCGCATGGCCATACTGGTGTCGAGTTCCTGAGAAAGGCCCAAGCCGCAAGGATGGCCCGTTTTGTCTCTGATCTTCTTGGCGCCCGCGCGCACGTCCTCCCAGCTATCGGGACCATTCGCGTAACCAGCTTCCGTCCACCAGTCCTTATGCCAGTTGCCGGGATCGGGGACGTACGAATCGGAAAATGCGAAATAGCGCTTGGTCTTGGGATTGTAGGTCAACTTATGCGCCAGTTCGATTTTCTTGCCGTGCTTCTTTTCCACCTCCTGGTACACATGGGACATGTCCAGGGTCTGCTTCTCGTAGGCCGCGGGCGGCGAGTTGAACATGAAAATGTCGTGCCCCTTCCGTGCTGAGGCCTCCGAAGCGGCTTTCGCGGGCACATCGACCGTGTTGATGTGATCGACGATCACGTTCGTGTCGTGCTTCTGTCCCCACTGCTTGCAGAAGGTGCCGTCGAACCAGGTGTCGTAGGCGGGAACGAAATGACTCCATTGAAGTATCTTCAGCGTCTTCTGCTGCGCTGCAGCTTTTTCAGGAAAAAGAAAAAATGGGCCGGAAGCTACACCAACTGCGAGAGCGCCGCTACCCGTCCATTTGATGAAATCTCGACGTGACAGCCCTTCCTGTTTTCGCTTCGCCATCTCTGTTACCCTCCGGGAAAAAAGATGTGGCGGGAAAGTTCGCCCCAAAATCGAGCGAGCCTAGCCGAACCGATAATGCTACCGCGCAGGCCCGCGAGTCAAACGGGGACGGACACAATTACGTTGCGTCGCCAAAGTTGGTTCTCTTCGGGCATCGCTTCGCGGCCATCGCGGGGGCGGGACCGCGGGTGGGGCCCACACTGGCGGCGCAGTTTGGCTTTGCCCCCGGCTTTTTGTAGATATTGATCGGCGGGGTCCCGGGTAAACGTGCGCCGGAGTGGTGCGGCGATCGTCGAGCGCCAGCGCCTTGGCGGCAATAAACGCACTGTAATAACGGTAGGCAATAGCGTATGCACACAGAGCACCCAACAGCACCGGGAAGGTATTCATTATTCGCTCCAAGTCCGGCAGGGAGTGGCGTCCCGCCAGCCCAATCGAACGCATCCTACACCCATCGTCGAATTCGACACAACGTCTTCTTTGGCGGAAACCAGCTTAACGGGCACAAACTAACAGCTCCTGCGGGATCGTTCAGAGAACAATCCCGCAGGAGCTTGGTTTGCCGAATCCAATCAGAAGGTAAAGATTGGTCCGAACTCGTTGCGCCAGTTGTGGGCTTGCCGGGTAACACCGCCCTCAAATGGGAGATACTCTTTTGTGATCACGCCACCGGCCTCGTGGTTATTGGCCGTGAAAGTGACGATGTAGCTGGCCTCGTGTACAAACGTCACCCACTTGTTCAAGCGATAAGTGAGTGAAACGGTGTCAAGGTCAGTGCGCCCCAGATGATTGCCATGCTGGGCATCGGCATAGTTAGACCGGTCAGTGCCCCATTGCATGTGAAGCACCCAACCGGAGTTGAGACCCTCCGGGTTAGCGCGGAAGATGCGCGAGAGGGGGAAACTGGCCTCTGCGAACCCGCCGGATCCGCCGATGGGCTGGAGTTTGGCCGCACGAACCGGCGTTCCCTGGCAATTGATGATGTCGGTGCCGCCAGAAATTCCACCTGCGCAACCGAACGTAATGGAACGTCCGCTTTCGGAAACGCCAGTCCCCACAACCCCGCTCTCGGGGAACACGACGCCTGTGTTCGAGAACACATCGTTGAGTTGGTCGGCAAAGAAGAATCGCATGTCGTTTCCGCGATAGAAGCTGGCGACGAAAGTCACCCAGGGGGTGGGCAGTTGAAGCTCAGCGCTATAAATGTTCTGCGGATTGCCGGCTTGCGTTCCTGTCGGGAACAACTGCTCCAGAGTGCAGGAGCCGGTGGAGCAGGCGGTGGTGTTGGTGGCATTGAGTACGGTGTCAGTCGTCGAAAATCCAATATTCGGCGTAGTCGCGCTGGTGAATATCGGGCCGACGGTGCAGGGCAATACAGTGCAAGTTACGCTGGTTGGCAGTTGTGCCGCGTGGGGAATAATTTCGTTCACGCGGGAGTGATGGCCGCTGAAAATCAGCTGTGCGGGTGCTACACCCCTCCAGTTGTGCGAGAGCGGGAATTGGAAGACCACGCGGGCTTCAACCCCAGGCTCATCGGATTCCGCCCCAGCCCGGTCGCCGAAGCGCAAGTGCTGATCCGTAGTGAGCGCTGACGAACCGGCAGTCGCCAGCACCAATGCGACCTCCGGCTGAATCTTCAGCTCGCCGGCATGGAACTGCACACCGGTCTTGAATTGCGGAATACGCTCATAGAGCGAGCCCATGCCGACGCCCAGTCCCGTAGTCTCGAACAACGCGGGCAGACTGGACGAACCGAGCAAGGACCAATCCTGGCCAAACTCCACGAACCATGGGAGTTCGCCAAGTTTGTGGTCCAGGCGCATCCAGGCGAGACGGAGAGTGAACTCGTTGGATCTCACCGAGCTGATGTTGCGGTTGCTGACGTCGGTGTAGTCGCCTTCAAAGTCGCCTTCCACCCGTCCGGTGATGGTGAAGCCTGAGTTCTTCGGCACCCATTCGGTCTGCAAGCCAATGCGGAAGCTGCGGGCCTTCAAATGGACTTGAGGATCGGACGTGGGGCCGGTATCGCCGAGCAACAATGGTAGTGGCCAGTCCTGGCTGCCGAACGTGGGGCCGCCACTGGAGGCCGTGTCGGAGACGGCGCTGGCTTTGTAGAAGCCGTACAGCTTCATATTCGCGCCGCTGCCCAGGTGGAGGTCGGGAATCATTCCTCCTTGCTTGGGTATGTCGATGGGCAATACGCGCAGAGGCGCAATGGCCGGAATGATTGGTGGCTCAGAGGGAGGTGGCGTTGGTTGCGTGGCTGAAGAAGCCGGAGCCACACTGGCGGTGTGCAGCACGGCGTCTGACACGTGCGCCTTGGGAGCATCCATGGCGACCGGCGTCACAGTCGCTGTGGGAACGGTGGCTGTGTACTCCTGCGAGCTGATCAGGCCTTTCTCTACAAGTAATTTGGCGAGGCGTACGTTGGCGTCTTCCGGAGAGGACGCCTGGTTGATCATCGCGACTTCGCTGGGAGACAGAATTCCCTTGGACTGCAGCAATTGCGCGAGAGGATTGTTGTTGGTTGCGTGATTATCCTGCTGCTGGGCTATGGCCGGTAAAGCCAGCACAGCGGCAGAAATCAACAAAATCAGAAGCGAGACGGCTTTTTTCATTGGAAACAGCCTCCATAGGAAAGAGTTTTGGGAGCGTTGGAGACAGCAGATAAGGTTCTGCGTTCGACGTCGGTTTTACGGTGACCGGCATCACAGTCCAGTGTGATCGACCGGTCAGCCCGACGTTGAGAGCCGTGCTTCGAACCGGTTCTTCAAACTGACGACAGCGATAGCCGCCGCAGGTCAAGAGGGAAACCCGGGATCAGTGATCGACATATTTGCCCCCGATCACAAAGCTGGGACGAGGCAACTACATACTGGCCCTGCTAGTCGAATGTCAAGCTATTTCGGCGCAGCGGGGTTAAAATGTCGCTGCCGTTGGGAAAGGATCGCACATGCACACGCCCCCAGAAGCACAACAGCCGCGCAGGAGCAACACCTTGTCCGCTTTGGCTTGGGCCTCGCCCGCTGGAGTGAACGATGGTTTCCCGATCCGCTGGTTTTTGCGCTGCTGGGAATCGTGGTGGTCTTCATGAAGTAGCACGTGGGCCGTGAGTTCTCGCAGCCTTCGGACTTTGCGGACGATGGTGAGCGCGGTAGGAATCGAACCTACAACCTACTGATTAAGAGTCAGTTGCTCTGCCAATTGAGCTACGCGCCCACGAGGGGGAATTACTGGCGGGACAATTTGTGATTGTAACATTTCCGCGCACGCCGGTCATTGCGTGCGTACGGGTCGTGGCTGAGAAGTCCAGACAAGATCCGGGCGCACGGCGGTGTCTTCGGGCGACACCGTTCGCGTTGCCATCAGAGTTTTTGTTTTTGGAAAGACTGGGCAAACGGATTCACGAGCGGGCAGAGTGGATCGCCAGACTTGCGACTGCGATGCAAGTTGAGTGCTCGCTACTCCGCTCATGGCGAGCAGGAAGCTTGCCCTATGAGCGCTGGCGTGCTTCTGCGGCTAGTCCGGCGGAGGCTTCGCTGGCTGCGGGACGGCGCGGGGGCAGAGCATCCGGCTTCATGCTGGGGCGCCGCTCGACCGTGCCGATTACGGGAGCGTCATCCATTCCATCGGCGTAGGCCATGGAGACGAAGCGCTGCTCGGAACACAAGCGATCGATCAGCCGCTGCTGGCCGCTGCTGAGCACGGCGTGCGGGAGAATGGGGAAGTTACGGAACATCCACAGAAAATAAACACGCTGAAGAAACGATGGCATCAAGTAGCGTGGTCCGATGGGAGTTTGCACTTGCACCACGCCGTCCGATAATTTCTCAATCCACATACTAGGCCCACCTGAGTACTGAATCTGGCCAGAGCAATTCCAGGGCCGCTATTATTGCACCAAGGTCGATGCCAGGGGAAGCGATTTTTCACAGATTTCCGAAAATTCCTTCAAAAGGCGGGCAAGTCTTGCCTTGGGCTGGGCAGATTTGTTCGGGTTTCGGAGGCCTGAGGTCGTGGGAGCGCTCCAATCAGCGCTCGACAATTGGCTATTAGCCGCTGGCATTCAGCGATGACCAACCCAAGGCACTTATGGCTGATTGCTAAATGCTAATTGCTGAGTGCTGCGATCTAGGCGGGAATCTCCGGCAGAATGTCCATGCGCTGGATCTCGGCGGCGACGCCAAAGTTCGTGCCCTGGCCTTGTTCCACCCGCAATACGCGGGCATGGCAGCAGACCCAGCACTTCTCCCCGGAGGTCAGCTCGGGAGGAAGGATCAGGACCAACTCCACATCGGAGCCCTCCGCCATGCGGGAGTTGGTATAGAGGAATACGCCATTCGTGCTGACGTCGCGAGTTTGGGCACTCAATTCCGCATTGGCCGCGGCGCCGCGGACGCGCACCGGCAGCTTGGCAACGACTCTTTTGCGGGAACGGCGATCGATGTTAGGCGTCATTAATCGAATCGGACCCCATCCTAAGGCAAATCTTAAATCGGACTCGCATCTGCGCCAGCAGAGATGGAGATCTCAGCACTCAGCATTCAGCGCTCAGCATTCAGCGCTCAGCCATGGCCAGACTGAGGCCCTTACCGACTCAATGCTAAGTGCTGAATGCTGAATGCTGCTCTTGGCCGGCGTTCGACAGTATAGACCAACTCAGAAATATGGGTTGTGCAATTTTACATTTCGGGGCGGCGCAGGCGTGCGGCGGGGACCACCAGGGCCTGTTCCATCGTAGGAACGTTAGTTCCTCGCAGCCTGGCCTCGGCATGAGCCAGTTTTTCGGATTGGTTCGTCTGGTAGTAGGCCTGCACCAGCAGTTCCATGGTGAAGGGATTGTCCTGGTCTTCTTCGAGATAAATGATGGCTTCTTCGACTTTCTTCTGATCAATATTCTTCTGATCTGCGTTGTTGTCTGCGCTCGCCTGATCCATGAGCAGCGTTCCGGCGGCGCCGTTGTAAGAACTCTGGATAACGCGGTTGCGGCTGCCGGTCGCCATAACCTCAAGTTGCTTCAGAGACTGATCGGCCAGGGCAGAGTTGTGGGCGTGCTCGGCGCGCACAGCACGGTTGCGCAGAATGCGCGACAGTTCTTCGTCTTTGTCCGATTTCGTAATCGCGCTGCCGTGTACGAGCGACTCCTCGGCATCTTGCAGAAATTTCAACGCCGCTTTGTCGTCGGTTTGGTACTCGGCCAGGTGCCGCAGCGCCTGCGCCTCCTGCAGGTTCTGCTCCTTGGCGTGAGCGGTCTGCGCAATTTCCTGGAACGCGGCGTCGGCTTCGGCAAACTTGCCGTCGCGCACCCAGGTCATCGCCTTCTGCATGCCGTAATTCAGCCGGTCCGCTTCGTTATGCGCATCACGGATGGCCTTGTCGTATTCAATGCGCGCCTGCTCCTGGTTTTCCATCAGGGCGTAAGTATCTCCCAAGCCAACTTGCGAGGTGACGAAGTCAGGATCGATCTTCAACGCGGCATGGTAGTGCTGCAACGATCCCTCAAAGTTCCCCGCCATGCGCAGCAGTTCGCCGTAAGAATCCTGCGGATTCGGTTCCGTGGGCAGCAACGCGACGTAGCGATCCATGGCGGCAAAAGCTTTGGCAAATTCCCGGCTGCGGGCGTACTCGTACGCCAGGTCGTTCAGGGCGGCAGGATAATTCTTGTCGATGGAAAGCGCTTTCTCAAGCAGCCTCCGCGCCTGATCGTCGCCGTTCTCGTTCATCAGCCAGTTGGCGGCGAGATAGAGCACGCGCTTGTCCTTGGGATACATCTCGAGCATGTCGTTCATGGCGGAGATGCCGCCGAGGAAGTCGCCTTCCTGCACTTTGGCAATCCAGGCGATCATCAACTGCTCTCCCGGCGTGAGCTTGGGCGCGAGGGCTTTGGCCTTTTCGCGGGCCGCGCTCACTTCTTTGGGATCGCTGCTGTTGAAGGCAATCCAGGCCCAGGCCAGGGCGAGATTGGGATCGGCCTTAACGGCGGCGCGCCACTCGTCATTGCAGCGCTCGATATAAAGATTCTCGTAGTCGGCCATGCCCTTCTGGTAGAGAGCACGAGCCTCTGGCGATGAAGTGGTGACGGGCAGCGAAACCGCGTCAGACTGCTTGACGTGGTGGGCATAAAGTGGCGCGGAAAAGCACACGCCACAGACGATGACGATAAGAACGGCATCGATGGAGCGACGCATCAGCAGGGTGCAGTGATTCTCGCCCATTATCGGTTCCCGTCGAACATCCGGCTGCAAGCCGCCTTCATGCGCTCGCAGTTCTGGTCGAGGATGGGCTTGCCATCCGGTCCGATAGCCGGCTTCTCGCATGCTGCCGGAATCGTCTTGAGGCAGGCGGCGTTGTCGCCTTGCAGGATCGCAAGCTGGCGCTTCAGTTCAGCCTCCTTAGCCGCAGCCGCTTCGTACTGGGACTTGAGTTGACCCACATCCTCTTTCCACTTGGCGATGTTGGTCTGGTTGTTGTCCCAAATCTGCTTCAACTGGTTCAAGGTCGTGCTGAGGCTCTGGCGCTGCGGTTCCAGTGCGTTCTGTTGCTGGTCGATCTGCGCCTGTGCCTGCCGTATCTGAGCTTTGTTTGCGTCCAGTTGGTTAGCCTCGTTGTTGTACCAGTTGCAGGTGCCGCTTCCTCGGACTTCTGTGCATTGGTGGGCGTTGTGGGCCGCCACACGTTGTTTGTAGTTGTCCACCGAGGGCTGCAGCAATTGCTGTTGGCGGTTAACTTCGTTCTGCCGCTGATTGAAGTTGCCGAGGTCCTGCTTGTACTTGTCGTTGTATTTCGTGTACGCGTCCACCGCAAACTTGATGTTGTCTTTTTGGGTGTCCAGGTCCTTGAAACGCTTCTCCATTGCTGGGTAGGACTGTTCAATGTTACTGATCTGATTCTGGAGGTCGGCGATCTGGGCGGCTTTGTTTTGAGCAAGAGCCGGGATCACCAACAGTAGAACAAACAGTGATACTGCGAAATGGCGTTTCATTGTTATCTCCCTGTGAGCTTCAATCTACTTGCTGACCTTTTAGCCCACGTACCCCCAAATGCTTCCGGTCGCCGCCGAGGAGCGGCTTCCAGTCTGCATCGCACGAGCAGTTCTGCTGCGCGTCCTCTCCATAACAGACGCTTTGGGGGAAGGATTATGACTTGAGCGTAACATCGCGGGAATCAGGCACCTAGTGACGGAAGTCGTGCGACAGGCGGGAAGGGTGTGTGCGGAAAAGAAAAGCCCCTGCCACACAGCGGCAGGGGGTCCTAATTTGAAAACGCCAGCCTAGAATCTAACAACTGCCGCTAACTGAATGCCGCGCGGGCCGCCGCCCCCGATGAAGGGATTGCCGATACCGACATCGCCGGTGGCCGTGATGATGCCAGTTGCACCGGTGGGGTTACCCACTTCACGTCCGTTCACGTTTTGGAAGCCGTGCACCGCCGGGTCCGCAATGAAGGCCGGCAGGAACGGATTGGCGAAGTTGGGATGATTGAGAATGTTGAAGAAATCCGCACGCAGCTGCACCGTCATCCGCTCGGTGATCGCAGTGGTTTTATAGACTGCGAAATTCCATTCTTTGAACGAAGGGCCGTGAAGTGAATCGCGTCCTTCATTACCGAAGTGGCGGGTGCCGGGAATGCAGTCTGCGGCTACGCCGGTAGCGGCCGCACCGCCAATCTGGCACGGGATAGCGAAAGAACTCAGGTCCACGTAGTTCAACGGATCGTGCGGATGGTACCTGACCGGCCCAACCGTATCTGGCCGATCAAATCCATTGCCGCTGCCGCTGTAGTCGTCCTCGAAATTGTAATTGAACTGGAAGGGCTGGCCGTCTTGCAAGGTCAGCACGCTATTCACGCCCCAGCCATTCTTCAGGCGCTGCATGTTTCCGCCCATCTTCGGGAACTCGTAGGCGAAGTTCCAGGTAAAACGGCGGGGAATGTTGAAATTGGAGGGGCCGTATTCGAGCTGCGGATTGGTGCTGTCGTTAGGCTGGGCAGCATTCGGCTCAAAGTCTTCGCCGTCGCTTGAATTATCAAGAGATCTCGACCAGACAAAGTTCGCGATGGAGGTTACGCCGTGCCATCCCGTAATCCGGTAGCTGGCCTGTAGCGCGTTGTAGTTCGACTTTCCAGTGGAATTCTCTTGCAGAATGTAAAAAGCACCGTAGGGATTGCTCCCATAGAACCGTGGCACGCCGTACGCGCCTGTGATGGCACCCGTCGTTGCGCAGGTCGCGATCCCGCTCGGGCAGTCCGAAGCAGTAATCTGCGCCTGGCCGGGCTGACTGAGGTCAAAGAACCTCCACAGGCGATGTCCTTGTGACCCTACGTAGCCGATCTGCAGCATCGATTTGCTGGAAATCTGCTGCTGGATGTTCAGGTTGTAATTTTCCATGTACGGCGTCTTGATATTGCGATCAAAGCCGAAAGCGTCGCACTCATAGTTGCACGTGGTGGTCGGGGCAAAGAGCGGAACTCCGAAGCCGATCGGTCCGGTGACCGCGCCGGTCGAAAGAATCGGATTGGGGCCAATGTTGTTGTAGGCCGGGCCGGGATCGAAGTACGGAGAATAGGGCAAGTGACCGAGCGCCATATCCTGCGAGAAGGCATCGAAGAATATTCCGTAGCCGACACGCACCACCGTCTTACCTTTTCCCGTTACGTCCCAGGCAGCGCTTACGCGCGGCGCAAAATCCTTCTTGTCAGGGTTGTAAAGGCTGCTCAAACCTGGCTGGCCGACTTGCGTGAGCGTAAAGGTGTTGTTGACGGCATCCAGATTCGTGATGTTGCTAAGCTGGTTGTTCTTCTCCTGCACCACACCAAAGTAGTCCCAGCGCAAGCCGTAGTTGAGGGTCACCCGCGGGGTCGCCCGGAAGCTGTCTTGCACGTAGAAACCAAAGTTGTTTTCGTAAGTGTGCCGGGTGGAGTCGCCGAAATACTGGAAGCCGCCATCGACCTGGCCCTGGAGGAAGTCCTGGATGGCATTGCCAGTCGTCGATCCATCGAAACTCAATCTGCCGCGGAAGTACTTATCGAAATACTGTTGTATCGAAGTACGGTGATAATCGACGCCGAACTTTACGTCGTGCTTGTTAATCTTCCAGGAGAAGTTGTCCAGCACCTGGTTGTTACTGTCCACGCGGTGACGCGGCAGGCTGCTCGTAGATCCAAGCTGAGCGACTCCGCTCACCAGAATGATCGGGAGGCCGGAGTCAAAGGGAGGGGCGCCATTACACTGCGTGGTGCTGGTCGCTCCGCAAAGGCCGATTGTGCTCGGGCTGAAGCTCTGGTCCGCAGGGAAGAAGCCTTCGGCGAACCGATTCCAACCATAGCGCAATTCATTCACCTTGGCAGATCCGATCGTCCGCACGTAGGAAATCGACACCAACTGCACTCGCGTTGGCGTGTAAGTATTGAAACCCGGCAATTGGCCGCCGGACGCCGTGAGGGCCAGCGGAAAGGACTGGACACTATCGCCAAAGAAATAACGGCCGGTGAGGTTGTTGTTAGGGTTGAAGCTGTGGTCAATCTTGGAGATAAAGCTGGTCAGCCGGTTGAACGACGGGGAAACAACTGAAGCAGTTCCCGCAGTCATGTCCGGGATGCCCTGAGTCAAATTCGGCGCAGGCCAGGGATGCCGGGCAATCAGTGCCGGAATGACCCCAGACGGGTCTGTTGAATCGCTCGGCTGTAAGGATCCGTCCGCCGCAGTACCTGTGGGTACGTTCGCCAGAGTTACCACGCCCACCGGCTCCTGCTGGCCTTCATAGTCCACATAAAAGAAAGTCTTGTCCTTCACGATGGGTCCGCCCAGCGAAGCGCCATATTGATTATTGTGGAACGGCGCCTTCGGCTGGCTGGAAGGATTGAAGTAGTTGCGCGCATCGAGCGCGTCATTGCGGAAGTAGTCGGCTGCGCTGCCGTGAATCTTGTTAGTCCCGCTTTTGGTAACAATGTTGACGATCGCGCCCGCGCTACGACCATATTCTGGGGCGAAGTTCGAGAGCACATTCACTTCAGCGACGGCGTCAATGGGCAGGATCGTCGAGGGCGTACCGAAGACGCCGGCCTCGTTGATGGCCGGGTCGTTGCGGTAGCCATCGTTCATGTCGGTGCCGTCGAGCAGGTAGTTGTTGGACCGTCCGCGGGCCCCGTTCATCGAAAACTCGCCGAAGGACCCGGGAGAGTCGGAAATCTCGTCCGGAGACCCGGCCACGCCGGGGTTCATGTAAATGAGCTTGGTATAGTCGCGACCGTTGACCGGCATATTTTCGACAGTCTGGGCTGTGAGGACGCCACCCAGTGTATTGGTGGTCGTCTCTACAAGTGGCAAACTATCCGCCGAAACTTCCACCCTGGTCGATACCTGTCCGGGCCTCATGGAGGCATCGACGCGACGCTCCCCGGCCACGTCCACCGTCACGCCGGTGGTCACGAAGGTCTGAAAGCCAGTCAGCGTGATGGTCACCGTGTAGGTGCCAATCGGCAGTTCGGGCAGCGTGTAGCTGCCGCTTGCGCCGGTGCTGGTGGTGCGCTCCAATCCTGTAGCCACGTTCTTCACGGTCACCTGAGCGTTTGGGAGGACCGCGCCGGAGGGGTCGGTTACCGTTCCTAGAATCGTGCCGCGGAAGGTCTGTGCCGAAAGGCCGATGGCAGCCAGAAGCACAAACACGAGGACTATGCGCGCTTTCATAGAGTCTCCTTGAATCTTATGAGTTTGAGGGAGTAATTCCTGATGCGGCAGGCCAGACTTTTCAGGCCCTCAGTTTGAGAGGCCTTGCAATTCCTTGCATACTAAGAAGTTGCAGTGCCCGACGCACAGTAAACACTAATCAAACCCTATCCCAAGAGTCAACCATTGGTTTCTGATGGAAGCAATAGATTTTACGAATAGGGTAACTCGCAGGTAACGTGGCTGACAGAAGCCCGGGTGGCTGGCGCGTCTTCGTGTCGGGTCTTAGGTGTCGGGGTCTTGGGTGCCAGGTCTTGGGTCTTAGGCTTTCCGAAGCTTGGGCCTAAGACCTGAGACCTAACACCTGAGACCTTCGCTAGAAGTTGATGGTCACGCCGCCGCGGACGGAGCGCGCGGACTGGACAAGATAGACGGTTTGGCCGTCCTGGCCCATTACCGGCACGTAGCCTTGCGCCAGCAGGTTGCGGACGTCGATGAGCGCCTCCAGGTGCCCAGACAGCAAGCCCAGGCTCGGAATCGGCTGGCGCAGGAAAAGATTCAGGAAGGGGTCGCTCTGTCCCGGAGAGGCGTTGAACATATCCACCGGAGTCAATGCTGGGCCATTGACCCACCGATAGGAAGCGATCCAGCGGGTATGACTGCGAGGCAGGGTGCCGCTGAGCTTCGCGGCCAGGGCTTGACGGCGCTGCGTGCTGATCCACTGCCCGGCATTCTGCAGCTCGACATCAGGCTTGGCCAGGTCGAGCACGTCGCCGCAGGCATAATCCAAAGTGGCGCTGAGATCAGCAGAGAGCTTGCGCTGGAGAACCACCCGCACTCCATGTGCACGCAGAGTGTCTCCACCATACGTGAACGTGCCCGAGTAGACGTCGGGGAGAAGGAACCCGCCGGCAGCGGAGACTTCACCGATGCCAATCAATGCCGTGTTGGCAACGCGATCGCTAAACACCGCAACCTGAATGTTGTTCTTGCCGATGCGCCGGGAAACGCTCAGCTCCTGATGGTGAGCCCGTTCCAACCGGGTGGCAAAGTTGACCATGCTGACGCGGGGATCGGCTTCACTCAAGTCCGCGGGGGCGGAGTCGAAGCCTTTCTCGGATCGGGTTCCCGGCAGGGAGGTGGCATAGTCGTACTCGACGACGGTGTTGGGAGAGGCGTGCAGGTCAATGGAGCCGTAGGGGCGGAACGCGGTCACGTGCCCAAGAAATTGGATGGTCTGCAACTCACTGCCGAACCTCAACTCCAGCACGTCGTCGAGTGCGAGATCGTCTCCCGCATTGAGCGCCAGCGACTGCAGAGCAGCGTAGTGCAGGTTGGGATCGGAGGGCGCGAACCGGCGCATGGTAACTGCCATCGAGGGGCCGGAGCCATCGGGCAGGGCGTGCGAGTAAATAGCGCGCAAAACGGCGGAAGGCAGGCTGTCCCCGTAGCCGACGTTTCCACTCAGGCCGACGCGATCCGTGGAGAAAATGGACCGCTCCAGCGCGAAACCTGTACTCATGTCCGACCCGCTGCCATATCCCTGTGCCGCTGAGCCGGCCAGAAGCGAAAGGGTCGCCTTCAGGTCGTGATTCTGTTCGACGGTCGCAGTGGGAAGATCGTCAAACCTCAAAACCGGGCGGTTTGCGACCGAGCGCAACGTCCATTTCCAGTCATCGTCGTCGCCCTTTCCGCGCAGCGTACCCACTCGAAGACCTTCGAGCAGGTTATGCAGGGTGACGTCGACAAAAATATGAGTGCCAGCCCGCAGTCCGACTTCTTCGCGCAGGGCGGGAAGGAAGGAAGGAACGTAGACTTTGATGGAATAGGATCCCGGCAGCAGGCCCGATGCAGTGTAAAGCCCCTCGCTGTCGGTGAACACCGTTACAATTTTTGTTGCCGCGCTGAAAACCTCTACCACCGCACCTATCTGTGGTGTGCCCGAGACATCGCGAACATATCCCGAAATGACACTTGGCCGTTCTCCGGCCCACGCCGGGAGAGCAAGCGCGACCATCACTACCCAAGATCCGATATGGCGAAGCTTCACTCCAACCCCCGGTAAATCAAGCAGTCCGCTACTCTACAGCAAACGTAGCTGAAGGAGCAATGGTCTGCTTGGAGATATTGTCGTTCACTTTAATATCGATCCGGTATACACCCGGCTGCAGTTTCGCCGCGGCCACAGATTTCTGCAGCGTGACCTGCTCGCCTATGTTGCCCATGGTTTCGGTGGATTCTTTTTGCTGCACCACTTGTTTGTTGGTTGCGACATTCACGATATCGTACTCAAATGTCGCGGAGGGCTTGTGCGTTTTCTCGTCTACGCCCAGATTGTAAACTTGCAGCCAGAAGTTCACCTTTGGGTCTTTAGCGCGTTTGAACAGGGCGGGCTTGCCGTCGGCGGGAGCGACGCGCGGGCGAACTTTATTCAGGCCAATGACAAATTGACCTGTGCTCACATCCTTGGTGGGTACCGGCTCCATTACATCGGCCACAATCAGCGAAGAGGCTGCCAGTTTGTCGTCCGAGTACTCGGGCACTACAATCCCGCGGCTCCACAGGCCCTTGCGGTCGCCGTTCACGTCCTTCACGGCGATTTCGACCTTGTACCGTCCTGGACGCAGTGGCAGCGCCTTCCAATAGACTGCTGAATTCTCCGCGGTGCGGGGCAACAGTTCCGCCGGGACCATCACCTGGACCGGCTCTTCCTGGGTCTGCACAATGCGTCCGGTTAACGTGCTCACGCGCATGAAAATATTGACTGTGCCGCGTTGCACACCATCTTTGTTGGCGAATGTAATATCGCGGTACTTCAACTGAATTGTGATCGGCACCAGAACCGTGTCGCCGGTGACCTTCACAAAATCTGTACGCACGTCGAAGGGCATCAGGTTCGTGACGATCTTCGTATTGACGATCTCTTCCAGGTCCTTGTATTTGACCGGCGGCGGCGCCTGCAATTTTGCAAACTGTTCCAACCTGTCGAATTGCTTGGAGGCGTTGCGGGCGCTGTCTGGGCCGGCTCCCAGTTGTTCCAGACCACCTCCGACGAAACGGCTCGTCTTGCTGGCCATGCCCATTTGCTCCCAAAGAGTCAGACCGGCGTTAGGCGTCATCTTGAGCGCGTCTTTTTCCGACCGGTCGATGGTCATGTGGTAATCGCCGCACATGCAGGTATCGACGAATTCGATGATAACTTCCTGCCCGATGCCTTCCAAATAGCGGTAGCGCCAGTCCTCGAAGGGGAACGTCGAAGTCTCGCCGCCGCCTTCTTCCATGGGCCGCTCATAGGTACCGCCGGAGGGATGCGAGTCGACTTCATCGGCCGGACCGTACATGATGTAAATGCGGCCTCGGTCGGTCTTCCAGCCGGGAATTCCGGCCGCAAAATGCTCATTGGCATACGCGATGCGGCGGTAGTGTTCTTCCTTGTACTCGTTCTCTTCGGTATCGGGCGTGGGATCGCGGCGCTGCCAGAATGCCTCAATAAAATTATCGCGTTCTTCGTCGTTCGAGAGCTGCTTGAAGGCGGCTCTTTCCTCGTCGGTGATAATCCAGACCACGTCCTCGTTCAGCCATTTCTTGTAGACCCGGCTGAGTTCGACCTTCAGGGCTTTTCCCTGCTGCTTTTTCTGCTTCTCGCTGGGAGCGCGCTTGAGGGGATCAACCTTATCTGCATTCTTGGGTTGCGCCTGGGAACCAGTCGCAGCCGCATTGTCCCCTGTGGTGCTTGACGCCGGTGCGCTGGATGCTGGCTGACTGGAGGGAGCCTGCTTGTCACTTTGCGCCGTGGCTGGCCGGGCCAAGCCCAGGGCCATAGCCAAGATCACAAGAGACGAAAAAGAGTGTGAACCAACCCGAACCATGAGAGGGACTCCTGCCAGCACAACTACGTCGCTCTATTTTAGGCCCTCAGTTGGGCGAAAGCAAGGCTAAGTCACATCAAAAGAATGGATTGTAGACCCGAGACCCATCCGTTCCCTTGGACGCGGCGAGGCTCGCGCCGAGTTGCCCAGGCTGGCGGTGAATATTTTAGAGCCGAATATTTATGAGCCCGGCCCGGGACCAAGCTATAATTTGAGGTTGCTATAATTTTGCATTCGCGGGGCGGCGGTACTCTTCGGATTCCCTGGATCCTAGTGCACTTCATTCAGATTGGAACTTTCCTGCCAACAGGATCGTATCCCAGAATGTGGGCTCGTCACTCTGCGGGTCGGCCAGTCTTTGTCGGAAGGTAATCTCGGGAGTAACTGCCTGAGACTGAAACCGATGATGGCCTCGAGCAACCGCGTTGGATGGTGATGAGATCCATGAAACCCTGGAAAAAAATTGCGATTGGCGGCGGTGTGGTGATCCTGCTGGCCGCCATTATCGGAACCACGGTCTACCAGAGCGGTAAAAACGTGGTTACGGTGCAGACCGGAAAGGTGCAGCGTGAGGACCTATCCTCGGTGGTAAGCGGCTCGGGCGAAATCAAGCCGAAGACCTACGTCAACATCGGCGCGAATGCCTACGGAAAGATCACCCACCTGTACGTGAAGGAGGGCGATCACGTAAAGAAGGGTCAATTGCTGGCGCAACTGGAAAACGTGCAGTCTACGGCGGACGTGAGCGCCAATCTGGCCTCGGTGCAGGCGGCAGAAACGGATTCGATCGCTGCCGATGCCGCACTGAAGACCTCTGAGGCCGACCTGCAGCGCGCCCAAGCCGACTATGCGCGGAACAAGCTGGATTGGGACCGCGCGCAAAGTCTTTTCAAAGATGGGCTGATCGCGAAATCCGATTTTGACAGCCGCCAGAATGCGTGGGCCACCGCCGACTCCGGACTCGTACAGGCCAAGGCGCGGGTCGCTCAGGCTAAGGCACAGAAAGAGTCGGCCGACCGGCATGTCGCGCAGGCGAGGGCCAATCTCACGCGTGTGACCGATGTCCTGCAGAAAACTACCTACGCCGCTCCCTACGACGGCGTGGTCACCAACTTGCCAGTTCGGGAAGGCGAGTCCGTGGTCATCGGCATTCAGAATGCGCTCGGCAGTACGTTGCTTACGCTGGCTGACATGTCGGTGATCACCGCCGAAGTGAAAGTGGATGAGACTGATATCGTGAACGTGCGTGTGGGGCAGCCTGCAGAAGTAACGATCGACGCAATTCCCAAAAAGGTCTTCCACGGCACGGTTTCCGAAATCGGAGACAACGCCATCGTGCGCTCCACTGGCGTGGCCACTTCCCAACAGGCTACGACCAGCGAAGAAGCGAAGGACTTCAAAGTGGTCGTGACGCTCAACGATCCTCCACCGGATCTGCGTCCGGGACTCTCGACCACGGCCAAGATTACGACCGCTGCCCGGAGCGGCGTATTGACCATTCCGATTCAGGCGCTTTCCGTCCGGACCAAAGCGCAACTGGAACAGGAAAAAGCTGGCCCACGCTCGGTACATGCCGCCGCTCCTGTGTTGAATGCATCTAAAGACAAGGATGAGAAGGCGGACATCCAGGGCGTTTTCGTGATTCGCAACAAGAAAGCGGAGTTCGTGCCGGTGACTACGGGCATCGCAGGTAACAGCGATATGGAAGTACTCAGCGGGTTAAAAGAAGGGGACGTGGTCATCACCGGCAGTTACAAGATTTTGCGCACTCTGCGTTCTGGGAGTGGCGTCAAAGTAGATAACTCTGTCCCTAAAAAGGAAGACGAGACTTAAACGTTCGCTGGCTTCGGCCGTCCAACGGAGAGCCAGTTCGGGTTTGAACTTTGGTCTCGAGCGGGTATCTCGGTTAGCAAACGGAGCTCTCGGAGTCGAATTCAATCTCGGAGAACCCAGTGGCACCGGAGCAGGAGAAGAAAATGGCAACCGCAGAATTGATCAGCATGCCCTCCAACGCCGTAGCAGCGCCGCCGCAGTCCTGCATGATCGCGGCTGAGGATCTGTGGAAGACCTACGACATGGGCTCGGAGCAGCAGGTGCATGCCCTGCGCGGCGTGAACCTCCGCATTGAGCGCGGAGAATATGTCGCCATCATGGGACCCTCGGGCTCGGGCAAGTCCACGCTGATGAATCTTATCGGTTGCCTCGACACGCCAACCAAAGGCGAATACTGGCTCAACAGCCAGTTGGTGAGCGAACTCGACGATGATGAACTTGCGCGCATTCGCAACAAGGAAATCGGCTTCGTGTTCCAGACCTTCAACCTGCTCGCACGCGCTACCGCCCTGCACAACGTGGAACTGCCGCTGATTTACGCTGGAGTTCCGACTGCTGAGCGCATCGAACGCGCCCAGGGCGCATTGAAATCTGTTGGCATGGAATCGCGCATGACGCACAAACCCAACGAGCTTTCCGGCGGCCAGCGTCAGCGTGTCGCCGTCGCCCGCGCGCTGGTGAATCGGCCCTCCATCATTCTGGCCGATGAACCCACCGGTAACCTCGATTCGCAAACCGGAGGCGAAATCATGGCCTTGTTTGACCGCCTGCACGGTGAGGGGAACACCATCGTGCTGGTCACCCACGAGCACGACATCGCCGAGTACGCTCACCGCATCGTAAATATCAAGGACGGAGTCGTGGAGCGCGACGAGCGGAAGAAATAGACTTTCTTCACAAAGGGCAAACTATTCTTCACACAGGCAAACTTTAGTAGACACGTTGCGTGCAACGTCTTTGGTGCCAGCTTGTCGAACACGGACCATCAAGGCGGAGCCGGCAAGACCGGGCAAGCTACGTCGCTACGACATCGCTAGCCCCTGGCGACCGCTTTCCCTACTCCCGGCAGCACCACATCTTCCACGCTCTTGAGCACGGCCAGGCTCACCTGGTCGCGCCCGGCGCGCTTGGCCTCATACAATGCCGCGTCGGCCGCCGCCATCAATTCCCTGGGCGACAAGCCGTGATCGGGAAACGCTGCCACGCCGATCGAAACGGTGAGCATCCCCATCGACCTGCCCTGATAGAGGATGGTCAGATCCTTGATTTTTAACCGCAAGCGCTCGGCCCGCGCACATGCGGCCTCCCGGTTCGCCGTCGGCAGAATCACAACAAATTCCTCGCCTCCGAACCGGCACACGAAGTCTTCCGCGCGAATGCCCCTAGTCAGGGCGACTCCGGTTTCGCGCAGTACCGCATCGCCGGCGTCATGGCCAAAAGTGTCGTTGAAGTTCTTGAAGTGATCGAGATCGATCATGAGAACTCCCAGAGACTGCGTCGCTCTCGCGGCGCGGCGGACTTCGCGCTCCAAAACCTCCTCCAGATAGCGCCGGTTATACAGACCGGTCAAGGCATCTCGCACCGACTGGGTTCGCAACGCTTCGCGCAGTCTTATGTTGGCAATGGACAATCCGACTTGCGCGGCAAACGTTGTCTTGAATGAAAGCTCCGACGCGTCCAATTGCGGCGCCTCATCCGTAGCCTGGAGGTGGAGGATGCCCAGCGTTTCACCCTGCGCCAGGATGGGGATGCACAGGTAAGTATTCTTCACGCCCGCCGCATGTGCGCAGGTTGCCGTCGAATCGCCCGCCACTACCAGATGCGGATGCCCAGTGCGCAAGGCCCAGCATTCGACGGGCTCAAAATCCTTGGCCGGAAGCTGGCAGGCGCTCCACGAGCCGATCACTTCGGCCAGGCTGCGCGACACGTTCAGCAGCGCCATCGCTCCCCGGACGGCAGGAAATATCCTGGGCGCAAAACCCAGGGCAGCCGCGTATACTTCGTCCAAATTGATGCAGCTCTGCAGCAGTTCGCCCATCTTCGCCAGCAGGGTCGCCCGCTCCGAGCGTTCTCTCAGATCTTCCATCATTCGTTCATACTGCCGGTCGAGTTCTCTGCGAGCGGCGTTTCTCTCAGCCATTTCCTCCTGCAGCCGGTTGTTGGTGTCGGCTAATTGCGTGGTCCGCTCCAAAATCTGCCGCTCCAGAACCTGCTGGTTCTGTTTCTGATCTTCGATGTCGGTACAGGTTCCGAACCACTTGATGATTTCTCCCTTGTGGTTGCGCATCGGGTTGGCTCTTACCAGAAACCAGCGGTAGGCCCCGTCCGCCCGCCGCAAGCGATATTCAATTTGAAGGGCTGCTCCGGTCCGGACAGAGTCCTCCCACTTGCTGATAGTGATCTCCACATCGTCCGGATGAAGCAACCTTTCCCAATGCTCGAGGGCCGGCGCCTCGACTCCGCCGTATTCCAACAGCTGGTGACTGGCGAAATCGACATGGCCATCCGGACGAGCCGTCCATACCATTCCCGGGATAGTGTTAGTAATCGTTTGGAAATGCAACTCATCTTTCCGGGCGATATTGAGATCGCTTTTCTGTGTGGCTTTGAACCGGTCTAAGAACCGCCTCGCCAAATGCAGGGCGGCATACGAGGCAAACACGGCCAGGACGATGGACAGTGCCACCAACCTGTAATCGTAGCTGCCGGTCAATAGATTCATGACATTCATATCAGGCCAGCAACACTTCTGCTGGGGTTCCTACAGGCATATCGGCGGCAATCGCCCTCTCCATGTTAGGAAGGGTTAATTTAGGGGGCAACGGCTGGGGTGCAAAATCAAAAAGCCTCTCGGAAGAGAGGCTTTCGTAAGAATCAAAAATATGATCGCTTCTATTCTATTACGGCGTTGTGCTCGTGTGCCCCGATGCAGTGGTGTCAACCGGCGCATGCGCGCCCGCGATGAAGAAGTTGTGATCGTAGAGATTGCGGTACATCAGCCCGGCAATCTCCGCCGCCTTCGGACCAAACGTCGGCCTCCCTCCTTGCAGGAAAACTACCACCACAATGCGGCCGCTGCTGGTGTTCGCGTAGGAGGCGAACCAGCCAAAGCGGGTGCCGGCGTGGGAGCAGGTCCCGGTCTTGCCCAGAATCTCTTCCTCGTTAAAGTTGAGCCCGAGCCGTCGCGCCGTGCCGTATTGCACCGCGCCAGCCATGCCGTCAGAGAGTTCCGGAATCAGCGGAGCGATATCCAATTGCCGCTTCACGCGCGGCTGAAAATTTGCGATCTCTTCGGGCGTTGCCGGATGCTGCAGGTAGTAGAGTGTGCCTCCGTTAGCAATCGCCGAAACCATTGCGCCCAACTGCAACGGCGTCATGCTAATGCCCTCGCCGAAGGAGCACATCTTGCCCACGCCGCCCAGCTTCTGCGGAATCACCTCTTCGGGATAAGTCCCCAACTGCTCGCCGGGAATATCGTAGCCGGCCAACTCGCCCAAGCCATACTGATGCGCGTAGTAAGCCACCTTTTCAAATCCCAGCTTGCGTCCCAGCGCCTCGAAGTATGCATTGTTCGAGCGCGCCAGAGCTTCGGTCAGATTCATGCGGCTGCGGCCGCCGAGTGGAACCTCGGTGTCCTTCGACACCACGCCCTCATTCAACGCTGCCAGTGCGACGGAAAGTTTGATGGTCGAGCAGGGCTGCGCGCCGCTCGAGAGCGCCAGCTTCTGATTCACCATGGCCAGCACACGTCCGCTGGTGGGCTCAATCGCCACGACGGTCCCGTTCATATTTCCCAAAGCGTCGATGGCTGCCTGGCGAACAACTAGGTCTTCGCCCTCGGTGACGTCGGCGCTCGTAAGACCTTCGGCGAACGAACTCATGAAGAAGCGCTCGTGATATCTGTGCGACCTGCTGACCGAGGCTCGAGTCAGAGTCGTTTTGTGCGCGGTCGCGCTTCGCCCGGCGGTGGTGTGACTTACAGTGTGGTGAACACCTGCGCTTCGCGCCGTGGTGCTTCGCGCGGCAGTGCCGCGGCTGCTCGCCAGATGGTGCATGCGGCGCCGGGTGCGCTGGCTCTCACTCAGTTTCGTGGATTTCGATTTCGGAGGATTCAGGGTGTGCGGGTTGACGTGCGCCGCCCACATTCCGGGAGCAACCAGAAGCCCTGCAACGATCACTGTCAGACGAAGACTGCGCTTTCCCAACTTGCACATCTTTTAGCTCGTTCCCCGGTTCCCGGACTTTCTGATTCCCACTATGGTGCACGAAGCTTGCCAGCCGTCGCCACGGCCGGTAACTTGAGCCATCTGCGCGATAATACGAGAGTTAGAACACTTGAAGCAACAACAAAGTTTCGCTCGACGAAATCGTTAATTCCGCTTTAACCCGTTATGGAACAAGTACTTAAACGGGAAATTACCTCGGTACCGCAGCCTCGGTAATGCGTTACCTCGTTACTGAAAAGATACTGCCCATTGTCGCAGATGTTTTCCTCTTAAGGCAGTGGCCAGTGGTCAGTAAAACAGGACCAGGGATGCGGACAGGTCTTACCGGCCGCTGATCACTGACCACTAATCACTGCCCTCACATGACTTCGCCGCGCTTTCGCAGAAACGCCGGAACGTCCAAATCGTCCTGCTCGAAGTTCGCCACCATCGCGCTGCGCATCGAGTCGAGCGAAATCACTTCCGCGCCCGCGTGAGCCATGGCAACCGGAGCAGATTCCGCCATCGTCGGTTCTTCCATCATCCGCTCGGGCGTCGCCTCGGGATATGGCTCGGCGAACGAAGGAGTGGGAGACGGGCCTACAGGATCGGGAAAATCCATGGCGTCGTCGTGCGATGCCGCGAATGAATGATGCGCTTCGAGTGAGCGCTGACGCGTGCGGCTCACTTCACGGAAGCCGGTGGCGATCACCGTGATCTTCACCGAGTCCTTCATCTTCTCGTCCATCACCGCTCCGAAGATAATATTGGCATCCTCATGCGCCGCGCTCTGGATGATCATGCAGGCCTGCTGCACTTCGGCCAGTTTTAGCGAAGCCGACCCGGTGATGTTGATCAGGATGCCGCGCGCTCCATCGATCGCACCCGCTTCGAGCAGCGGAGACGCAATGGCTCGTTGCGCCGCTTCGGTGGTGCGATTGGCGCCGCTCGCCGTCGCCGTGCCCATCACCGCGTAGCCCATGCGCGCCATGATGGTCTTCACGTCGGCGAAGTCGCGGTTGATGATGCCGGGAATCGTGATGATGTCGGAAATTCCCTGCACGCCCTGCCGCAGAATGTCGTCGGCAATCCGGAATGATTCGAAGAATCCCGCATTCTCGGCGACGGCCAGCAACTTCTCGTTGGGTATCACGATGGTTGTGTCCACCGATTCCATCAGTTCAGCGATGCCTTTCTCGGCCTGCGTCATGCGCCGCTTGCCTTCGAAGGAAAACGGCTTGGTGACCACGGCGACGGTGAGCGCACCCATTTCGCTGGCGAGTGACGCGATGATCGGAGCCGCGCCTGTGCCCGTGCCGCCACCGAGGCCGGTGGTGACGAACACCATGTCAGCACCCTCGAGCGCTTCTATGATTTTGTCGGAGTCCTCGAGCGCGGCCTTGCGCCCCACTTCTGGATTCGCGCCCGCACCCAGACCGTTTGTAAGCTTCACGCCGAGTTGCAGCTTCACGGGCGCGCGCGACAAGCGCAGCGCCTGCAAGTCTGTGTTGGCGACGATGAACTCGATGCCCTCCACGCCGGCATCGATCATGCGGTTCACCGCGTTGCCACCGCCGCCGCCCACGCCGATGACCTTGATCTTGGCGTCGTTGAGCGGTTCTTCATTGAAGCTGATGCGAATGCTCGAATCTTTTTTCATTGTCTCCACCTAATTTGAATTACGCTTTTCTTCGCGTGCTTTGCGGCCTCTCTTTGCGAACTTTGCGGTTAAGAGCTTTTTTCATGGTCAGGAAAAGCCTTTAACCGCAAAGCACGCGAAGAAAATCCGCAAAGAGCGCAAAGAAGAAGCTCCAGCAACCCATCCTGCTCCTTCACCCCACTAACATCGCCTTCAATCTCGATCCCCACCGGTCCCCTTGAAACCCGCGGGCTACGCGCGCCCTCTGACCGTATGCCACCATGCCGAGCACGGTCGCGTATTCCGGCTCGGCCAGAGTTGCGGGCATTTTCGCCAGAGGCGTTGGCCACGACAGCCGCACGGGACGCCGCAACACAGACTCGGCCACATCGAAGATCCCGGGCAGCCGCGACCCTCCGCCGCTGAGCACAATCCCCGCCAGACATGCGTCGAACATGCCGCTCTGCCGCAGAGTTTCGCGCATCATCTCGAAAAGCTCACGCGCACGGGGCTCGAGAATTTCTGCGACGAGTCGCTGCGGCAGCAGGCGCGAAGGCCGGTCGCCCACCGACGGCACTTCCACTTCGTTGCCTTCGGGAATCAACGTAACAATTGCATTCCCGTGCGCCTTTTTGATTTTTTCCGCCTCCGCCAGCGCCGTACACATGCCCACCGACAGATCGCTGGTGAAGTGGTCTCCGCCGACAGGAATCACTCCTGAGTAGGCCACCGCTCCCTGCAGGAAAACGATCAGCCCGTCGATCCCGCCCCAATGTCCGCGAGGCACACGCCCAACTCCCGTTCATCCGCCCGCAGCACGGAATCGGCCGCCGCTAGCGGCTCAAACACGGTGTCATCTACGTGGACCCCGGCGCGATTCACCGCCGTAATCACGTTCTGCGCTGCGCTTGCCGCCACCGTGACCAGATGCACTCGCACTTCCAGCCGTGCCGCCATCATGCCCAGCGGATCGTGCACTCCCGCCTGTTCGTCGAGAATGAATTCCTGCGGCAGCAGGTGCAGAACTTCGCGATCGGCGGGCAGAGGAATCGCTCGAGCCCGTTCTACCGCCTGCTTGATCTCGTCGCGTCCAATCTCCCGCGGACGCGTGCCCAGGCTGATGCCGCCATGGCTATTCACGCCGCGCACATGCGCTCCGCCAATGCCCACGATGGCGTGCTCGACCGCCGCGCCGGCCACATCCTCAGCGGTTTCCACCGCTTTCTGAATGGCTGCGACTGCCTTGTCTAACTCCACGATCACCCCTTTGCGAGAGCCCCGCGACTCGGCGACACCGTGTCCGCGATAGCGCAGGCCATTGTCGGTGACCTCCACTATGAGCGCGCAAGTTTTCGCACTGCCCACGTCAATTGCCGTCAAGAAATTTCCCTGCTGTTTCGCCATCTCTTATAAGTTCCCCAACGAATTTCCTGCACTGTTATGAATTCGAACTCTCACTGCGCCGGCCCCTGATTCGCCTGACTCTTCGCCACTGCCGGACTCGGCTTCTGCCCGCCGCTGCGGACGGCAGGCTTTTTCACTGCTGTAGACGTCATCGGCTTGACTGTCAACGGCGTCTTCTTCGCGCCTGCAGTTGCTTTGGACTTCACCGTCGTCTTTCTCATCTTGGCCCTGGATTTTGCAGCCGATTTCTTGCCGCCGGCCGCGGCCTTCGGGTTCAGTTTCTTCTCCGTCAATTCAAACGCCGGCTTAGGCACGGCACGATCATGCGGTGGCAAGTGTGTGATCAGCGCGGCCGGCTTCACTCCCGCTGCTACCGCCGTTTTCGCCGCCGCCGGGGTCAGCGGTGCCGTCTTCGCGGCGCGCTGCATATCCGGATTCACGATGATCTGATTGTCGTAGCGCAGATCCACCGACTCCAGCTTTTGGAACTGCTGCCGCCAGCCCCGGGCATGAGTCACAAAAATCTTGTAGCGCCGCAGATAATCCGACGAGCCCAGATGCACCAGCACATCGCCCGCCGGGTCGTTCACCCGCACCTTCACATCCTCCAGGTCGGAAAGATCCACTTCGCTCAGGTCTTGCGAATATCGCGCCCCGCCAGAATCCAGGTCGCGCACCATTTCGGCATAAACTTTCATTCGCGGCGTTCGCGTCGATAGCGGCTCGCCCGGATTCATTCCCAGGATCACGGGGAAGGAATACTTGTGCTTAGGCGTCAACTCCATCAGCGTTCCGCCCGCGTCGATCAATGACATGCGCGGCCCCACGCGCGCGAACGCCACCGGAGTGCGCTCGTGAATCTCAACTTTCAGGCGGTTGGGAACAAACCGCATTACGCTGGCCGATTCCACCCACGGAATCTGCTCCAGTTGCGCCTTCTGCTGCGCCAGTGGAATAAAAAATATGTTGCGGCCAATGTCGGCGCCCATCACCTCCATGATTTGCGCCTTGGTCACGCTGTGCATGCCAGCGACCTCGATGTTGTCGCTCGACTCCACGCGGAATCGCCACGAGTGCTCGCCGTAGTGATAAAGCCCGGCTAGAGCCAGGCCCATCAGGCACACCACGCCCGCCGCCACGGCAGCCCACAGCAATCCGTTGGCAGTTTTTCTGGGAAGCGTACTTCGACGGGCGGAGACGCGCTTCTGCCCGCGCAGAAACGGAGATTCCTCATCCACATCCAGGTCAACCAGTCGCGCGTCCATGTCAGAGTCATGGACCTCCTCACGCGCACGTTCGGCGCTGGGTGGGTACAACTCTTCCTGCAAGATGGTGGGGCCCGATTTCCGCGCCATCAGTTCAGGTCAGTTGTCGTGAGGAATCGCTGAGCCTTCAAACTATAACTTTTTTTCGCGGAGAGAGATAGACAAAATGTTGGTTCTTTTTCACAGGCGGGAATCGGATTGGGAATCAGCTCTCAGAGGTGGACCACGAACCGTGTGGCGACGGGCGCCTTCGCCCGTCCGGCCTGGGCGAAGCCCTGCCGCTCCGAGCACAAGACTAACCACAAAAAAGCGGACGCGGCAGTTTCGCCGCGCCCGCTTTTCCAGGAGGATAGAATTCTTAAACTGGCCCAGGTCCCAGGTCGACATGCACCACCGGCGCCGAAATCTTGATCTCAGGCAACTCCGGAACATCGACGCGCACGCGGGGAACATTCACGCGCACCCGCGGACAAGCCACAACCGGAGCCGTCACAGAATCAAACACAACCGGAGCCAGACGCACGCGGGCAACCCGCGCCTCAATCCGCGCCCGATTGGCTTCGACTCGGGCCAATGCCGCTTCTTGCCGGGCCGACATGGCTTCAAAGCGGGCCATCCCGTTCTGTGTCCGCGCGATCTTGGTCTGGACACGCGCAATCGCGGTGGCGACTCTGCAGGAAGCAGTTTCATTCCGCGCCACCACGAGGTCGGTTTTCTCTATGATCCGGTCGCCGTGCGCCGAAGCCAGGTACCCAAAGGCCTCCGACTGTTGCACTACCCGGTCCACAATGCGGTGAGCCCAGGCCGCTCCACCATCGTGATAGAAGCCGTTCAACCCCAGCGCCAACACCCCAGCCGTCAGCCAGGCCCAACCCTGTGTAGTCTTCATGGCCTTATCTCCATCTGGCAGATTGGACGGACCTAGACCAAATCCGTTAGCAGTGGAAGATACGCAGCCGCCGGGAATTTAGTTCCTTCTTATTCCAAACGCCGACGCGACAGCAGCGCGGCAGTTTCCCACTGCGCTTCAAGGCGGGTGATGCGGCGGTCGTGCTCGCGTAACTCCACGGCCACATCCCTAAGTTCCTGCGAGGTTCGACGCAATTCGTCTGAGAGTTTCAAGGCCGACTGCACGGCGGCAACCGCCTCGCTGAACACGCTCATGCCCGACCCTCCGGCGAATCTGTTTTGCGGCGTGCTCTCAGGTCGCTAAGGATCGCCCGTGTTTCGTCCAGGTTGCGCCGCACCGCGGCTCGCGTCGCAGTCACTTCTTTACGGAGAAGCGCGGTCAGCTCCGCCAACGCGGCCTCTTCGTCGCCCACCCGTTGCTCACAGCGTGTGCGGACTAGTTCCCCCACGCTGATTCCGGCCTTGCTCGCCTCTTTGCGCAGCCAATCCCGGAAGGCGGGTGTCGTCAGAACCTGCAATCTGGCTGTTCTCATTACCGCCGCCCTTCTGTATGCACATGAGCATAAACATGCTCATGTGCTCTATTCTACCGCATCGCCCGATGCG
>CAWBGI010000008.1:0-300951 GCA_963788225.1 uncultured Acidobacteriaceae bacterium
GGCGCAAGAAACCTCTCCGTCGCAGAGTCTCCCGGCCAAGCCCTTCACCATGAAAGTAAATGTGGACATGGTGGTCTTGCGCGCAACTGTCCAGGACCGCAAGAACACTCTGGTTTCTGGACTCTTCAAAGACGATTTCCAGGTTTACGAGGATGGAGTACTTCAAACGATCAAGTATTTTAGCCAGGAGGATATCCCAGTCACGGTCGGTCTGGTCATCGATAACAGTGGAAGCATGAAGCCGAAGCTCCATGACGTGGTTTCCGCTGCATTGGTATTTGCCCGTTCCAGCAACCCGCAGGACCAGATGTTCGTGGTCAATTTCAACGAAAGAGTTTCGTTTGGCCTTCCGGATAACACGCCGTTCACAGACCAAGTGGCTTCGCTGGAAGTTGCCCTTTCAACCGTCAAAGCTAATGGGGAGACCGCACTGTACGATGCAGTTGCTGTCGCGCTCGAGGACCTCGAGAAGGGTAGCCGCGACAAGAAAGTGCTGATCGTAATCAGCGACGGAGGCGACAACGCCAGCCGGCATAAGTTGGCCGAAATCATGGCCCTTGCAGGAAAGCCTGACGTCATCATCTACACCATCGGTATCTTTGATGAGCAGGACGCCGATCGAAACCCAGGCGTGCTCAAGCGGCTTGCCAAGGACACGGGCGGCGAGGCTTTCTTGCCTGCATCATTAAAGGATGTTGCGCCCGTCTGCGAACGGATCGCTCACGATATTCGGAGCCAATACACCATTTCCTACGTCCCTACGATAGAAATCGGGACCGAAGCTATCGGGTTATGCAGGTGAAGGCTAACGCGTCGGGCCGCGGACGTTTACTAGTCCGCACCCGAACCGGTTACTTCGCACCGGCACAATCTCAGCCATCGCCGGCAGCGAAGGTCGATCAACCATGAAGTTCACAACTAAGAAGGAAATGTTCCCCACGCGAGTCCAAAGGTTGTCGCGCTGGAGTCAACGTCTCCTTTTCATGACTGGCATCTTCGCGCTGGGTTACGTCGGCTTCACTCTGGTTGACGCCAGACTCTACCAGGTATCTGCGAAACGGTCCTTGGAAAATCAGATCCAGGTGGAAAAAGAGCACACACAAACCCAGCCCAAACCAGCGGTCAAGAAGGGTGACGTTCTAGGCCGTATGGATATCCCGAGGTTGGGAATTTCCGTCGCAGTTCTACAAGGGACCAATTCGCGAATATTGCGGCTGGGTGCGGGACATATCGAGGGCACTCCGCTTCCAGGGGAGACAGGGAACAGTGGGATCGCCGGGCACCGCGACACTTTCTTCCGTCAGCTGAAAGACATCCGCAAGGATGATGAGATTCAGCTTCAAACGGCAACTGGGCTATTTCGCTACGACGTAGAGTGGGCGAAGGTGGTCGAGCCCGATGACACCACAGTTCTGGAGCCTTCGACAACAGAAAATACGCTCACGCTGGTGACTTGCTACCCATTTTATTTTGTTGGGCCGTCGCCGAAGCGGTTCGTCGTGCGAGCGCACAAGTATTAGTTTGGATTCAAACGACACGGCGGAACAGCGTTATGACGGCAGCATATGGCTCACCGCGAAATGTGCCCAAGGGGTCTTTTCTGAGTCAGCTTTTGAACCCACGATTTCAACCCACGATTCGCATGTCTCTCACGTCTTCTCAAGGACTTCGGCGGCCACCTGGAGTCACTTAAGTTGTTGAGACTACTGCATAACGTAGCACTGAAAAGGCTGGCGTCGGCGGTTCAACTCCGTCCCTGGCCACCATCATTCCAAAGAACTTAGCGGAAGTCTGGCGACAAAAGACTAGCAAAATCACCCACGCTCGATCACCCACGCCTACTGGATGAACCGTTGAGCAGTTTCCTCGTTCAGACCCATGGCGTCGATCATCTTTGCCTGAGCCTCCATGCGCTTGTCCATGCGCGAGTGCGCGTAGACCTTGAGCAGGATTGAAGGGTCCGCCCAACGCAGCATGTCCTGAATAGTCTTGGAGTCGGTTCCGATCTCCACCAGGAACGAGGTTAACGCACGCCTTAGATTGTGGAAGCCAAACCTGTGGCCAGGTGGAATCTCGATCACCTGTTTGGCAGCGGGCCGGAGATGATCCTCGACCAGCATGTTCGGCACGCGCGGCTGCTTGCCCTTGAGCCGGTCGGAAGCGAAGACAAAATCCTCGTCTCCGGCGTAGGCCGTCGAAAAACGGTCATCGCTGGCTATCACTGGTTCAGCGACTGGGGCCGCGACACCATGGTGGCTTTGCCCGGGATCACTCTGCCGACTGGCAAGCCTGAGGTTGCTCGCAGCATTTTGCGCACGTTCGCGCAGCACGTGGATCAAGGTATGTTGCCCAATCGGTTTCCCGACGCGGGCGAAACGCCGGAATACAACACCGTAGACGCGACGCTGTGGTTCTTCGAAGCGGCTCGTGCTTATCTTGCCTACACCGGCGATTTAGAGTTCGTGCGCAACGAACTCTATCCCGTATTCGCCGACATCATCGCCTGGCATGTGCGCGGCACTCGTTACGGAATCAAAGTCGATTCCAGCGGGTTGCTTTCCTCGGGCGAATCCGGCGTTCAGCTTACGTGGATGGATGCGAAGGTCGGCGACTGGGTCGTGACGCCGCGCCACGGCAGGCCGGTTGAAATCCAGGCGCTCTGGTACAACGCTCTTTGCATCATGGAAAACCTGGCGCGCAAATTTGCGGACGAACCCGGTCAGAAGCGTTACCGCAACATGGCCACGGTTGCGAGTTGGACTTTCAACCGACTCTTTTGGAACGAGAATATTGGCTGCTTGTACGATGTCACGAACGGCGCACCGCCGGACCCGTCGATCCGCCCGAACCAAATCTTTGCCGTCAGCCTGACCCACAGCATGTTGTCATCCGAACGCGCCAGGAGGGTAGTAGAGAAGGTTCAAGAGCATTTGCTCACTCCTTATGGTCTGCGCAGTTTAGCAACGAATGATCCGCAATACCGCGGGCGATATACCGGCAGTCCCGTAGAGCGCGACGGTGCTTATCATCCGGGAACGGTGTGGCCTTGGCTGCTGGGACCGTTCGTCACCGCATACGTCAAGGTGAACGGTGGAAGTGAAGCCGCCCGTCGCCAGGCGAGCGAATGGTTGGAGCCGTTGAGAGGGCATCTCACTGACGGCGGGCTCGGACACATCTCGGAGATCTTCGATGGCGATACTCCTCAGTTGCCTCGCGGTTGCATCGCCCAAGCCTGGAGCGTGGCGGAGATTCTGCGAGCTTACATCGAGGATGTGAAAGGCATTCGCCCGGCGCCACCCGTCGAGAGACCGGAGCCGCAAGCTCGTCTACAAGCCAAAGACCGAGTGGAAGCTAGGGACACAGTCCCACAAGCTCTAACTTAAGGCCGAACTCGTTATCGGGCCGTCAATCCACCATAGGGCGGAAGCGGCAGACCGTTGCTAGAATGCCCAACTTCCCAGAATCCGACTTCTGGCCGCCCGTCACTAAGGTTCGTCCCATGAACCAGCAGATAGCTGAACATAAGCCGACTTCCCATTGCCAATCAGGGTCGATGAGTGACTCGGCGATTTCGCACTCGTCGCGATTGTCGTAGCGAGCCAACTCGGATCAGTGAACAGAAATCAGGGATTGCAAAATTCACACTTGACATTGACAGATAATCCACTACCATATGGTTGTGGATAAATTGGGCACAACGTTTGCGGCTTTGTCTGATCCAACCCGGCGGGCAATGATCGAACGACTCTCACATGGGCCTGCCTCTGTGCATGGATTGACGGGACCGTTTGCACTTTCGCAGCAGATGATTTCAAAACACATTGCCTACCTGGTGCGGGCGCGGATTGTGCTCAAGACGAAGCGTGGACGAGAGAGTGTGTGCACGCTCAGGCCGGGGGCGATCAAGACAGTCAGCGACTGGGCGACTAGCTATCGCCGATTCTGGGAAGAGAGTTTCGACAAACTGGAAGTAGTTGTAAATCGAATGAAGAAAGAGGAGGTCAGAGATGACAAAAAACACGGTTAGCGAAATTGAGCGGATGGTCGTTACAAGAGTTTTTGATGCCCCACGCGAGTTGGTTTGGAAGGCGTGGACAGACCCGAAGTATGTGATGCAGTGGTGGGGGCCGAAAGGTTTTACTGCGCCCGTTTGCCAGATGGATTTTCGCGTGGGGGGGAAATCTCTCCTCTGCATGAGAACGCCGGATGGGCAGGAGTGCTGGAATGCGGTTGAATACCACGAGATTGTTCCGCACGAGAAGATCGTTTCCTCCATGTACTTTTCGGACTCGAAGGGGAACAAGATTGATCCTGCGCAACTAGGAATCGAACATGAGGCGATCGACGGTGCGTACGACGTGACCATCTTTGAGGATCTCGGGAACGGCCAGACGAAACTTACCCACATTGGAAATGAACCCATGGAGAGCGCAAGAGATAGCGGCCAATTGGAAGGCTGGAACCAGATACTGGATAAAGTTGCCGCAGTTGTTACGGAGCTAGCGCAGGCGAAATAAGAGGTTGGAGCATTTGATGATTGTCATGCGCGATCTGAACGTAAAGCAACGCCGGTCCGTTCCGGAAACCTAAGGGTGGGCGGCGGAGGCTTGTTCACACGCTTCTCGTCACTTGGCCGGATAGCCGCATTTCCGGCCAAGTGAACCTTGGCTCAACTGTTGCTTCCAGGCCAATGCACTCATCGGACTCGATTTGGCGACTGAGAGCATAGCTATCGAGAAACGCGCTTGTGTCCAGCGAACGATCACTGTTTACCCGGTTGGCCAGAAACGGGCTTCTAGGAAGAGAACTTCCTCGAAGCCGACTTTTTGACCGCGTGGTTGTAAATTTGGTCTGGACTTAACTTCAGGTTTGCCCGTGATGCTTCCGCAGTGGTCAACGGCAAACAGAGAAAGGCAAGGGCGATGACAGAGCCGCACGACTATTGCGGGAGACCCGTTTTATAGAGATGGCTTTGTGGCGCGGGTCAGGGCTGTAGGGGTCGTATAACGGAGCGCCTTTACATCGATAACTGCTTGCCTTTAACAGTGGAATTATTTCATCAGCTCGCCTTTTTCGTTCTAAGCTGCAAGCCCATCTCTTATTGCCGCTTCAAGCGTATCGATATTTATATCCTTTAGGGCTTTAAACCGAATGCAATATCCGGTCACGCTCGCCTTGCCTAGTTTTTTTCCATACGTTTTGGCTAGGTACTTCTTATCTTTGAGACCAAGAATATAGACAGAGATTCCAGTTTTGTTTCCGCTCACACCAATTTGAAAAAACTCTCTACTTTTTCCATCGGCATATTTTATTGTGTGAAATCCATATCCAATCGTAGGGTTGGAAACAGTCTGATTTTTGCTGTCTTTACCATCGAAGAACCACAATTTGCATTCTGGTGACACTTTAAGTGTGAGCCGATGCAACTCGCGCATGTCACTGCGTTTTGACTCCGCTTGGCTGGTAATATACTCCTCGATTTGTTCTTGTACGTTCATTTGTTCTGCTCCCTAGTTGCGCGCACAAGATTATACGACGCTTAATCCTTCGCCCCCTTGCAAGGACGGCCATGTCGAGACGCGAACCGGCCAACCCTACCTGACGAGCCCCGCGGGCAGGTCATTCCGCGTGGCCTTGCGCGAGACGGCCATACTCGCGACTTGCATCAAGCAGGTCGCCCACAGACGCGGGCTTTATACCTCGCACGCAGTTGCGATCTCCAATCTCAAACGCGATCCGCCATTGTTGGAACAGCACACGGTAGGCGTCGAAGAGACTGAGCTTGGGGTCGTAAATATGCGTTGCCTCGGAAGTCACACCGTTGAGCTCTACAATCTTCATGTTGCGTCCCGCCATGAAATCTTGCCGCGAAGGAACACGAATGTCAAAACGCCCGAAGAAGAAGCCGTCGAAGGTTCGGGCAATACGGTCGATGACGTCTTCCAGGGCCGGCGTAATGGTATCGCCTCCGTCGAGAAAGATGGACCCTCGGCAGTGAGTGCCAATCTCGACCAGTTGAACGCTTTCCCCAGCCGCGGGGACGTTTTGAATTCGCTCTGCATTCTTGCGCAGATAAAACTCTGACATACATACGGCGCGGTCATCGCTGAGGATCAATTCTTCCACCGTGCTCTTGCCATCACCAAAAAGGATGGGCATCCGTTTCTCCGTCACCGAGAGAATCCGGCCCCGCGCATCACCGGGGTAGCGATAATAGAAAACTCCATACTCTTCGCCAGGGACATATTCCTGCAGGATGACAGGGTAAGCCGCAAGCGTCAGATACTGACGCAGCTTCCCCCGCGATCGAACAATCGATACTCCTGACCCACGCTGCCCGGCATCCGGTTTCAACACGACCGGGAATTGCAGTTCATGCCGCTGCATGAACTCCTCGGCCTCAGCAATGCGTTGGGTAGGGTCTTGGCATGTCAGGAGAGCGGAACACGGCAGCCACACTGCGGCATCTTTCAAATTGTCGAGGATCTGATGCTTGGACTCGCCCACGAATCCGCCGGATGGAATCGCTGGGTTGGCCGCGGTAAACAACGTCCAACTTCGGAACTTGATTCCGAGATAAGCGATGTAGGCAATCACGGGCGGATAGAACAAATAAGGAGGCCAAAACTCCCAGCGAGACCAACGCCTCACACGCCCGACGAGTTTGAGTCGCCATTGAATCCAGGCCCTAGTGAACGGCGGGCTGGGCTGAGCTGCGTTGAGTTCTATTGCGACAGGCATGACTCGAATGACGAACTACCGTCATTCCTCGCGATGAGATTCAGCCGGATAGGTCTTCTTCTTTCAATTTCTATTTCTATTGGATCTGCCGGATTTATCGTGCAAGGACTGCCAAGGAAATGGCACATCCGCACACTCCCGGACTCGACCACAACTTCGGTATAGCTCAGAGTCCGCACATCTTCCCGGTGGACGCACAGACTGAACGGCCCAGGTCCACCTGCATGCGAAGCTTGAAGTCTTCGCAGCCAGCGCACCGACCCAGCGGCCGATTCATGGCGTGCCGTGCGGCATGCTGCCCCGCGCAGGTTTTCGGCTCGCTCGTCCGACAGGCTTGAGGAGAACCAGTGCCGTGATTCCCACTCGTGGACCTGGCCCTCAAGCTGAGCCGAATCCCAACGCCACTCCCAGATTTCCTGTTCGGAGGGGAATACTCCCACGAGCCGAAACGGCATCATTCCTGTGAAGTTCGAAGCGCCAAATACTTCATGCAACTCCGATAGCGATCGCGAATCAATCAGAGCGGGGATCATTCGCCCTCTGCTCCGCGTTTTTGCGAAAGCTCTGCGGTGTAGTGCGATGTCATTCCAATTCAGTAATGCAAACGTGGTCCCATATTCGTTGGTGGCAAGCCATGTGCCGCCGTCGCTGGGATAGATGGCCCTGGTACTGTCGAATTCATGGAACTCCGGAGGAAGCCCCGCGCCCCGGGTAATTCAGAATCAGCTACCCGTCATGCGCGAACTGGGCCTCGTTACAATCTTCTGGGATGTGAATTTCTCGAGTGTGCAAAAGGTGTTTTCCACGGAAGGCGCTCTTCTCGATGATTCCTATATCCGCCGCATCGATAAGTTCTTGAAGAAACTCATCTGGATGGCGAGGACACTTCGTCACGGTCGGGAGCAAATAGCTTTGCACTGATCGGAGGCCCACGATGCCAGCTCTGGACAAGACGGAAAAAATGATCTGTCCGCGGTGCGGTGCGGAAATGAACCACCACTCGGACAAGATGGTTTATTTTAACGACCCTCAAGAAGCGGTTCCGTCTGATGCAATTGTGCGCGGACACATCGAAGAGTTTCACGCGTGCCCGAATTGTGGCGCCGGAGCCTCTCGGCGGCCGCCTACTGAAATACTAGAGCAGCGCTAAAGTACGACCGTTAATCCGTTGACAGAATTAGTGTGGGAGCCGCCCCGTTGGTCCGCGTGCTCCTACAAGAGCCGACTCTGCACCCCAGGAAACGCCTGCAAGGACTGTGAAGCTCCTTGATGGAGCCTCGCATTGTCAAGCAGCTAGAGGGAGCGATGTATTGAGGACGACACCACGAACGAAACAGAACCAGCGATGCAACCTGCCGCCACAAACTTAGCATTTCGAGCCCTTTCGAACCCGTGGCCTTAACCACCCGCGTTGATGTCTCTGCGCCATTGTCGTCTCTCCTTGATAAAGCGAATGCTTTACGGATTGTCGAACATTCTGAAACGTGAGACACGATAGGGATGAGAAGAATCCACGACTGCGGATCAAGAGGGGGCAACGTTAGATTTGTCTGATGAAATAGCGCTGATGGAGTGAGATCTGTCTTTAGGCAAGTTTCGTTTGCACACCAGTGGTAGTTTCCGGTTTGCCGACCATTCAGGAGTTGATCGTCACAAGGGTATTCATCGACGCCGAACCACGAGCTCATCTCTGATTACAACGACGCAGGATAGCCACTACGCCGTCTGTTGTAGTAGCATTGCTGGGGTGAGTAGGAGACCATGAAAGAGCCGCGTCTTTCAAAAGCCGAAACTCGCATCCTGGAACAGTACTGGAAACTAGGGACTTCGTCCGTGCGCGAGGTCCTGGAAAGCCTCCCTGAGGACGAACGCGTCGCTTACACAACGGTGCAGACGCTCGTCTATCGGCTTGAAGAGAAGGGCGCGCTGCGGAAGGTAAGGAAGATCGGCAATGCCCAGCTCTTTCAGCCGGCCATCAACGAAACCCAACATCGCAGCAGATTAGTGCGCGATTTGCTCGATCTGTTTGGCGGCTCGCCGCGACTGCTGGTCTCTAATCTGCTCGAAAACGGCGCCCTTACCTTAAGGGACCTGAAGGCGTTGCAGAGTGCGGCGCGCAGTGATAAGAATAGCCGCACCCGTGGAGGCAAACGTGCATGAGCATATCGCACAAGTGATCTACCACTTCAGCATCCACCTGCTATTTGCCTCGATTGTCGGCTTGGCGGCGTGGGTACTGACATCGTTCCTGCGCGCGAGCGCCACCACCAAATATTGGATCTGGGTGGCCAGCGCATTCAATTTCATTGTTCCTTCAGGAGCACTCATCGACAAGCTTTGGGCGCCGCATTTGGCGTGGGCCAGGCCGCTCGGCGCTATTGGCGGTCCCATATGGGACCTGACACAGGGGCGGACGGCTGGGATCCTCGGAGTTATATGGATAACCGGGGCCTTCTGTATGCTCATGCGATTGATCTCGCGCATACGCAAAGAGCGTCGCGAGGCGAAAGTGCAGGACGGTGGGAAGGAGCGGGGCGACACGTCCAATTTCATAACCGACGGCATTCCTGTGAGCTTTGGCGACGGCCATCCGAGTCCCGCAGTGCGGGGAGTCCTTTCGCCTCGCATCCTGCTTCCGGCCGGCATCGATCGGCTACTTAGCCAACATGAATTCCGCGCTGTTCTGATTCACGAACTGGCTCATGCAAGACGGCGTGATAATTTAATCCGTTTACTTTATGAGGGTTCGTTGTGCGTCCTGTGGTTCCATCCGCTCGTCTGGCTCGCTGGAGCGCGGATTGCACTCTATCGCGAACTTTCCTGCGATGAATCGGTGGTCAGACGCTCTCATGGGCCGGCGCTGGTTTCAGCGCTCGCCAAGCTCGCGGTTTCGGAGCCAGGGGGAATTCTGCAAGCAACCGCCTCATCGCATCTGACCTATCGCTTGGCACGCCTGGCCGAGCCAGCACAAACCTCCTACCGCGCAGCCAGCCTGCTGGTGACAATCCTGTTTGCAGCTGTCATCGCCGGCGGAGTCTTTCAAACCGTCGCACATACGGCCTGCTGTTTCGTAAAGCGATAACCACGGTGAAGTGCTCACTTCCTGCGGCTAAGCGCGTCCATTTGACTAATACGTAGACTGTAGTAGCATAGCTTGACTATGTAGTAGGGGAGCGGCGAGGCGGTTTCTACGACGCAGCCGTTTGAGTTCATCTCTCGGGAGGTCCGATCGGATGCGAAAGCTGGGCTTGTCGTTCGTTTTAGGGCTGGTGGCGGTGGTTTCGACTGCGCAGACGCCCGCCCAATCTGCGGTTCCTATGACTCTGATCAAAGCGGGCCGCCTGCTGGATCCGAGGACCGGAAATATCCTGGCGCCGGCGGCCGTGCTGATCGAGGGCGGCAAGATCAAGGAAGTCGGTCCGCCTTCGCAGGTGCAGGCGGCCGCGCCGGCCGGAGTGAAAATCATCGACGTGGGCGGCGCCACGTTGCTGCCCGGCTTGATTGATGGCCATACGCACTTGTTTATGGACATCGTTGTCCTGCCCGAAGTAGAGCAGGACCGCCATTCCAATGGTCTGTTTGCTCCGGAACTGTTGCTGGCCATCGTCGAGTCGCCGAGCAAACGCACCTTGCTCGGCGCCCAAATGGCGCGCGAAGACTTGGAGAGCGGCATCACCACCGTTCGCAATCTTGGCCATGCCGGAGTCAACGGCGATACCGAACTGCGTGACGCCATCGATGCCGGTCGCGTCCCTGGTTCGCGCATCCTGGCCTCGGCGCGCAAGCTCATCACGCGCGGCGAATACGTTCAGAACCTCAATCCTACCCTCGCCGAGTCGATCCTGCGGCAGGAGTTCTTGCTGATTGATGGGACTGACTCTGCTCGCCAGGCAGTCCGGCAGAATGTTTTCCAGAACGTGGATGTAATCAAGGTTTCGGCCAGCGAGAACCTTGCCGTCCCTGAGCTTGCGGCGGTGATCGAAGAAGCGCATCGCAACCATTTGAAAGTTGCTGTCCACGCCATCGACAAGACCGCCATACAGACAGCGATCGATTCCGGCGCCGATTCCATCGAACACGGCAACGAGGCGACCGATCAACAACTCACGCAGATGCGTGATAAGGGCATCTATCTCGATCTGACTCCGACATTTTATGACGGCGGCTACATGAAGTTCGCCGAGCCAGTCATTGTCTTCTCGCCTGGCGCCCGTGCTGAACGATTGAGTTCCGCGGCACGCAGCAAACAGCGTTACGACCAGTTGGTCCAGCGAGTGTTGAAGTCGGGGGTGAAGTTTGCCGCCGGATCCGACATGTGCTGGTTCTATCCGGGCAAGACGCGCGGCGAAGCGAGTGTCGCCGTGCTGCTCAATCTGCGCGCCGCAGGAGTGCCGGCGCTTGACGTGGTCCGCGCGATTACGGTCAACGCCGGCGAGATGCTCGGCTGGCAAGACAAGATTGGCGCGATCGAGCCGGGAAAATTTGCCGACTTGGTCGCGGTCGCGGGAGATCCAATTGCGGATATCACGGAACTAGAACGCATTCGATTCGTGATGAAGAATGGCCAAGTGGTCAGAAATGAACTTGCATCGCCTTGAAGCGCACGCTGCGCTTGGGACAACGGGACACTCGATGCACAGGAGAAATTCACGATGAAGCGATCTTCAAAGCGGTACTCGATGCGGCCCTGGTTCGTGCTGTTTGTGCTCACCTTCGCTGTCGGCGGAACGAGTCACCACAGTCAGGCCCAAACGCAGAATCAACCTCCGAGTCCTGCGCGCTCCCGCTCCGATGAGATGTTGGAGAGGTGGAACGATATTGGGAACAAGCTTGTCGCTATGGCCCAGGATTTTCCCGAAGACAAATACGATTACAAACTGCAGAAAGACGAGCGCACCTTTGCCGAGAATCTTCTCCACGCCGCCGCGCTGGATTTTGTCCTGATACGCAGGATTTCCGGATCGAAAATCGGGCCCGATTTCGGCGAGGGCGACAATCCTTCGCGTGACGCCTTTAAGACCAAGGCTGATGTCGTGAAGTTCGTGCAGGAGGCCGTCGCGGACGGAGCGCAAGTAATTCAACAGCAGGGTGACGCGGGGCTGGACAAGACATCGAAATTCTTTGGGAACCGTCTGGCTCACAACTCCTACATCTGGACGTTCGCGATCGAGCACGGCGGTGAACACTACGGGCAACTGGTGGTCTACTACCGGGCGAACAATCTGGTGCCGCCGGACACGCGACGGCACCAGGCACAATCCACGCAGCCGCCGCCGGCGGCGCGGGTGGTTGATCTGAAGGCATCCGACGGCATTATCCTGAAGGCCAGCTATTTTGGCGCAGCCAAGCCTGAAGAAGTGATGCAATGGATCTACGGCATCAGCTCCAACCCGGGCACGCAGTTCGTACATTACCCGGGTAAGAAGGCTCCCTCGCTGATAGGGATGTTTGAAAACCCATATCTATAGATGTTTCAAACAGATTGAGGAGAGTTACTCGAATGAAACAAATCCAAATGTTCTTGCTGTTAGCAGTGTTCATCTCCACAGTTGCCGTTTTCGGCCAGCAAGCGGCGAGTCGCGGCAACGCCCCCGCCGACATCGTTTACGCGCAACCCGGCCAGCTCGTTGATGCCGGTGGATTTCGGCTGAATCTCTATTGCATGGGGAGCGGCACGCCCACGGTGGTCTTTGATTCCGGATGGGGAGACTGGGCTCCCGCGTGGTCAAAGGTGCAGCCGGAGATTGCCAAATGGACGCGCGCCTGCAGCTATGACCGTGCCGGCGCGGGATTTAGTGATCCCGGTCCCATGCCGCGTAGCAGCGTGCACATCGCCGAGGAGCTACGCACGGCGCTTCACCATGCCGGCATTGGCGAGCCCTACATATTGGTGGGAAGCGCCTTCGGCGGCGACAACGTGCGCACCTTTGCGGACCTGTACATGGACGAGGTTGCGGGGCTGGTATTGGATGACGCCGATACCACCGACGTCGAAGAGAAGGCGATGCAAGAAGAGGAACATCGAGGACTTGCTGGGATTCCCAAGGACATGCGCGAGTGTCGAGACTTGATTGCCGAGCACAAACCGTTGCCGGTAAAGTCCCGTCATGGCCGGCCGCCACAGACCTGTGCTCAGCAATTTTTCTTTCGGGGTTTGCCGGAAGCAGAGTGGTCTCCGGAATTGAACGCGAAAGTGTTGGAGATCGCGCAAACCAAAGTTGCCATGTATGACTCTTATGCTTCAGAAATGGAACAGACGGCGGCGGACGAAACCTATCTGCAACAGCACCGCCGATCATTCGGCTCGCGTCCCATCCGCGTTCTCACCTCTGGAAACCACGCTGTCGGCCACCTGGAGACGAAGCCCCCGGATACTCCGAAGCACCTCAAGTATGAACGGGAGATCACGGCGGCCCAGGCGCGCTGGCTTAAACTGTCTTCGAACTCGAAACAAATCTTCGCTCACCATAGCTCGGAATATATCCAGTTCGACGAGCCGGAGACGGTGATCAACGCCATCCGCGAAGTGTATGACCAGTCAGGAAGATCAGCCCAGCCCCCGGCCAGCCGCCGAAAGTCGGACTGACGCGCGGCGCCATCGAGCCGGGAAAATTAGCGGACCTCGTTGCCGTTTCTGGCGATCCAATCGCGGACATAACGAGCTCGAGCGTGTCCGGTTTGTCATGAAGAATGGAGAGGTGGTCAGAAATGATTTCGCTTCGCACTGAAATGAAAAACTTGCGCATCATCCTGGCGCTCGCGTGTAGCTTCGCAGCTTTCCAGCACGCTGCGGCGCAAGCGAAAACTGCCGGTCGAGCGCCCGGCACGGTCTTTCGCGATTGCCGCGCCTGCCCGGAGATGGTCGTTCTCCCGTCTGGCAGCTTCACCATGGGCTCATCAACCGAGGAAAAATCCTGGGCCGCGAGTCACGGTGGCAGCATGTACGCGGTTGCTGATGAAGCTCCACAACATCAGGTCGCATTGCGGTCGTTCGCGCTGGGCAAGTATGACGTCACCCGTAGCGAATACGCGGCATTTGCCCGGGAGACGGGATACTCGGCCGGTGATGGTTGCGGCCGCGGCCGCGCCATCTTCAAATATGAAAAGGATCCAAAGTTGACTTGGGGAAATCCCGGCTTTAAGCAGACCGATCGCGATCCAGTAGTGTGCGTCAGTTGGCAGGATGCGAAAGGTTATGTCGCTTGGTTGAATGGCAAAGTCCAGCAGAAGTCCTCGGCTTCGGGCGACGGCCCTTATCGGCTGCCCAGCGAAGCGGAGTGGGAGTATGCCGCACGCGCCGGAACGACAACCAAGTTCTACTGGGGCGATGACGACGCTGCCGCTCCTGTCCACGCCTGGTTCAATGCCAACTCCGGCTGCGAAAAAGTGAAAGGTCTTTCTTGCGACCATGGCCAGACACATTCGGTGGGCGCGAAGCCGCCGAACGCATTCGGCCTGTATGACATGGCAGGAAACGTTTGGCAGTGGACCGAGGACTGTTACGACAACAGCTACGTCAGCATTCCCCCCGACGGGCGCGCGAACGAAGCCCCTTCCAGCGACCCCAAGGCGAAGGACGGCCAAGGCAATTGCCTCCGAGTTGATCGCGGCAGCTCGTGGATGTTTCCGGCGTGGCTGCTGCGCCCGGCCACCCGAGAGCGCAATCCTGCCGACTATCGCAACGCGATCATGGGTTTCCGCGTCGCCAGTACGCTGCCTTAGAAGGGGCGTTGCGTCGTGGCTTTCCGTGCCATTCTGCGTAGCAGTCCAACCGCCGCCCAGCGCCTTGATTAGCTCAACGCTGGCCACCATTTCTTGCATGCGAAAGTTTACGGCTGTTTGCTGATCGTTCAATAAAGTTGTTTGGGCGACGATTACATTCAGGTAGGGATCGATTCCGGCTTTGTACCGGACTGTGGCTTCGTACAAGCTTCTCGTGGCGGCTTCGACAGCTGCATCCTGCTGGTCGATGGCTTGCGACAGAATTCTCAAAGACGCCAGATTGTCCTCCACTTGTTGGAAGGAGGTCAGTACAGTCTGCGGTAATTTGCTACGGTCTGGTCGTAATTGGCTTGATATTGTTGGACCGTTGCCCGGCGCAATCCCGCATCGAAGATTGTCTCCGCGAGGCTCGGTCCGACCGACCAAAAGCGGCTCGGCCAGGTGAACCAACTCGAGATCGAAGTATTTCCGAAGCCGCCCGAAGCACTCAATAAGATACGGGGAAAATACGCGGCCTTCGCCACACCAATCTGCGCATTGGCCCGGGCCATACCTCGCTCGGCAGCGGCAATGTCTGGGCGTCGCTCAAGGAGTTCGGAGGGAATCCCAACGGGCGTTGCTGGAGATTTCGTTTGCAGAGCTTGCGGACGATCAGGAAGAGAACGAGAAAAAGAAAAGTTCGGGTCAGGAGTTGACTAAACTTTCGCAAGCCTAGGTCGAAGGCGGTCGCTTCGGGACGTGCGCCGAGACGAGCCGCAATATCGCCGAAAGCGGTCTGAGCACCCGTCGTAATGACCTCGGCCGTTGCGGTTCCGCTAACCACAGACGTGCCGAGGAAGACCATGTTGCGAGCATCCGCTTTAGTCGAGGCGGCTTCCGCGGTCGCCTGCTTTTCGGCAGGGAGCGATTCCCCCGTTAACGATGCTTGCAGAACAAAGAGATCACGCTACTATCAGCATCTCCGTGAACACCACGGACTTTGAGTCGGACACCCATATGTCATGGCTAACTCATACCAGCCCAAGTTATTCGATAATGCTCGCGCTTCTCTTCGCGGTCGCAGCCGGCCTGGTCGGAAGTTTTGGCCTAATGAAGCGCATGCTTCTCGCCGGAGACGTCATTTCTCATTTGGCCCTCCCCGGATTCGGACTGGCATTCTTGCTGAAGATCAACCCGCTGCTTGGAGCCGCGACGACCCTATTTCTGGGAACGCTGTTGATATGGCAACTGCAGAAGAAAACTGGACTGGCGACTGAGAACGTTATCGGCGTTGTGTTCGCTGCGGCGCTTGGCATCGGGGCTGCCATAACACCGAGTGACGAGTTGGTCGAGGCTCGGTTCGGCAAGAATCACGCTACCTCGCTTTTCGGTTTTCTCCTGGGTGCCCTCGCTGTGGTATTCATCATTGCCGCGACCTGGAAACTGCGAGACCGATTAGTGCTATCTCTGTTCTCGCCGGAATTGGCAACAGCCACGGGAGTCAACGTGAACCGCGTTGATCTCTTTTTCTGCGCCGGGGACCACGGGAATCCCTCACGAAGTGCACCCCTGTATCAGCATTGATTTCTACGTCCAACCGGTAGACTGTAGTCATCCTTTGGGGCACGCGTGATACTGGAGCCTCCGTTCGGCCTCTCAATTCCCATTACTCTGAGGCGCGCTGCCAAGGTGTTCGGCTTCAGACCGAGCAATGCGGCTGCACCCCCTGGTCCGTAGAGTTTCCATCCTGCCCGTTCGAGTGCAACAAGCATATTTTCGCGTTCACGCCTTTTCATCTCCTCCTGCGTCAGGCAGGGGAATCCAGAGGATGTTTGTGGATCGGGGGTTACCGGAATTGGTTTAGTGACTACGGCATTTCCCAGAGCAAGGTCCAGGCGAAGCGCGCCTCCCTGTGAGATGATGACGGCTCGTTCTACTACGTTTCGCAATTCGCGGATGTTGCCTGGCCAGTCGTAACTCTGAAGTAGTTTTGTCTGCTGCGCGGTCAAATCGGCGCATCGGGGGTAGAGACGGCGCGCCCGACCGAGAAAGTGTTCTACAAGCAACGGAATGTCGGCGCGGCGCGCGCGTAGCGGCGGGACTTCAATTGGGAAAGTATTCAAACGATAGTAAAGGTCCTCCCGGAAGCGGCCGGTACCAATCTCCTCCTTGAGATCACGATTGGTAGCTGCAATCACGCGCACGTTGACGCGGCGAGTGCAGTCTTCCCCAACACGTTCGAACTCTCCTTCTTGCAAAACAGTCAGCAGCTTGCTCTGCAACTCAGGTGGAATCTCTCCTACTTCATCAAGGAAAATGGTTCCGCCGTCGGCCAACTGAAAGCGCCCGATGCGGTCGCGAATGGCGCCGGTAAAGGCTCCCTTGGTGTGGCCGAAGAACTCACTTTCAAATAATTCGCGCGGCACCGAGGCACAGTTGACCTTAATTAGAGGACGCTGCCGACGGCGGCTTCGTTCGTGAATTGCGCGCGCGATCAACTCCTTGCCCGTTCCCGTTTCGCCCAGGAGCACCACGCTGGCATCCGTCGGCGCTACTAACTCGATTTGCCGCAGGATGTGTTTGAAGGCATCGCTTTGGCCGACCATCTCATCGTAGCCGGCATGCGATTTCACTTCTTCGCGCAGATAGGCGTTGTGCAGCTCTAACTGTTCGCGCAGGGCGCTGATTTGCTCGAAGGCACGGGCGTTGGCGATGGCAATCGCGGCATGGTCTGCAAGAGCGCGGAGCCAGCGGTATTCGATTTCTGAGATCGGCGCGCAGCAGTAAATCGTGAACACTCCCAGGAGTTCTTCACGGAAGATCAACGGCAGCCCTGCAAAACTTTGAAAGTTTTCGCGTACGGCCCAATCCTTGACCAATGCTGGAACCCACTCCCGCATACGCTCAGCATCGTTGATCAGCAGAGGTTTCCTGTCGGCCGCCACCACCCCTGAATTGATGGCGCCAAAAGGAACGCGCGGAAAGGAGTGGGACACTCTTTTCCAATCGTTAGGCGTGCCTCTACTTGGGTGTCCGCCGGTGGCGACCAGGTGAAGACACTGCCTTTGATCCCGGCACAGGTTACGCACCACACACTCCTCGCAAATGTCGCCACGATCTACCATCAACATGCGGACAACTGCGATGTCGGGCTGTGCGGCTAGTCCATCCACGATCATCTTCAGGACGGTATCGACCGATCGCTCCTGCGCTACTGCGGTGGTGATGGACTGGAACGCTTCAAAGTTCATGGGCCCAGCTCCTTCGAAAAGGTATGCCCAAAAAATTGATGCAGTCTATCACAATATTTTGTGAACCACAATTCTTTGTGGCTGCGGCGGCTTGCCCGATTACGTAGTAACTCTTTTAAATTGAAAGGAGTAAGCGTGCTGCGTCCGGTTGGCATGTTGGATGCCAGTGCTTCGAAAGCCAGGGATTCGATCCACGATGGCGAGACCGGATCAGAGTCGAGATGCAGCATCACAAAAATTCTTCGTCAAGAACAGAGGACCCGTTAATGTCAATGAAGAGCGCGAAGAGGTGGATCCGTTCAGAACGATCTGTGCTTGTGCATTTGTTGGTGCTGCTGGGAACGTTGAGTACAGCACACGCTCAAGGCGTGGGTACGGCTTCCGGCATAAAAGGCACTGTGACGGATGCCTCGGGCGGTGTTGTGCCAAAGGCAACCGTGGTGGCCGAGAATGCCGACAAAGGGATCCGTCGTAGCGCGGTAACTGACAGTAGTGGCGAATATTTGCTAGTCGGTCTGCCGCCGGCCGCCTACAACGTAACGGCCGAGCTCTCCGGGTTTCAAACCGAGATACAAAAGGGCCTGGTTGTCACCGTGGGGCAGACGGCGGTTCTGGATTTCCATCTGAAAGTGGCAACGGCAAAGGAACAAGTCGAAGTGTCAGCCGAGCCGCCCGTAGTGGATACGGAGAGAGGGAGTCAGGCGGACACTCTGACCCAAACCTACATCCAGGATCTTCCGATTGATCGCCGGGACTATTTGACCTTCACTCTTTTGATGCCGGGAGTTTCCAATTCCACTAGGTTGACCGACGACACGACCTATCGCGTCAAGCAATTCAGCACCAGCGGACTTTCCTTCTACGGCAGCAACGGCCGGGGCAACAGCGTGACCGTGGACGGAGGCGAAGCCAACGACGATGAAGGCGGTGTGCGCCTGACCTTAAGCCAGGACGCCGTGCAGGAATTCCAAATTAATCGCAGCAACTACTCCGCGGAGCTGGGCGGAGCCAGCGGCGCCACCATCAACATTGTGTCGAAATCCGGTACCGACAACGTGCATGGCAGTGTCTTCGGCTTTTTCCGCAACGATGCCATGGATGCCCGCGATCCATTCGCTTTCAGTTCAGCCTTGGCGCCGGACCCAACCTACTCTAATTTCAATACCACTTCTAGCGGCGATCCGATCAAGAATTCGCTCAGCCGTCAGCAGTATGGCGGCGCAATCGGCTTCCCTATCACGAAAGACAAGACCTTCTTGTTCGCTTCATTCGAAGGGCTGCGCCAGAACTCCCAGAATTCCGTTCCGCTCCTGACGAACAGTTCGATTTTCGCCGGGCCCTCCATCGCTGGAAATACCCTGCCCGCCAATCTTCCAGCGAGCGACCCACGGCTTGCCCAGCAGGGAGCTATCCAGGCGCTGGCGGCACAGCCCAGCAGTAACTCTGTGCCGTGCCTCAACGGCCCCAGTGGACCGATCTTTGAACCTGCTCCGGTTTGTGCCTTCTTGTTGCAGAGCGCTTTCACGGTGAACCCGAATGCGTCAGCGATTCCGGGACTCGTAAACCCGGTGTTGGACCAATTCCTTGTAAGCCAGTTTGAAAATAACGGTGGGGTCTTTCCCTACGACACGCGGCAATACCTCGGATCGATTCGCCTCGATCACCATGTCGGTGTAAAGGACCAGCTCTTTTTGCGCTACAACTACGGTCATGACCTGGAGGAGTCTCCCGACGTGCAATCTCTCACGGGATATTCGAGGGGGAGTTCAGTACAGGCCTACAACCATACGCTGCTCGGCTCATGGTTCCACTTGGTCAGCGCGAACACTCAGAATGAAGCGCGGGTGCAATGGAGTTACAACCACGCGAACGTCATTCCCAACGAGGCTGCAGAAGTAGGACTGGACCTTCCCGGCTTCGCCAGTTTGGGAACGAATATCTTTCTGCCCAACTACGAGATCCTTCGCCGCTACGACTTCGCGGACAACCTCAGCATAATTCGCGGCCACCATACCTTACGATTCGGAGGTGAAGAGCTTCTCCGGGGCAATCACTCGGAGACCGCCATTTTTCTGCCCGGCCGCTTTGAATTCGGGCCGCTGAACGGAGCCTTAGTGAGCCCGTGCTTGCTGCCTACGGCGGTAAATCCCTGCGGAGTTTCTACGCCCGGAGCCAATCTCAATTCGCTGCAGAATGCGGCGCTGGGCCTCCCCATTTTTCTACAGGATGGATTCGGCCAAGGCAGTTATTCCCACACCAGGCCGTTCACGTCACTCTATGCGCAGGACTCGTGGGCGATCGCGCCAAACTTCACATTCAACTACGGCATCCGATATGAGCTGGACACGCAGTACGCGCCGTTGAACACGCCCAAACACAACTTTGCACCTCGCGTTTCATTCGCCTGGGATCCCTTCAAAGACCACAAGACCGTGATCCGTGGAGGATACGGGATCTTCTATTCACAGATTTACGACTCGATTCCAGGTGTGGATCAAGCGCTGGGAGTTCTGAACAAGAATGACTCGTCGGTCGAGAACGAAGGGCCAAATAAGCCTGGCCCCGGCGCACAGATCGCGAACCTGGAAGCGAATTGCGGGATAGGAGCCCCTCCCGCTGGCGGCGCGACCAGCCCTTGCAACCGGCAAATCGGAATTTATGTCGATCCCATCAACTTGGCGACCCTCACCGGCGTTCCACAACTAGGCGCCGTTAATTCGGCGGGCGTTTTCAACTATCTGCTGAACAACAACAACCCGGGACAATCCAATCTCGGAGGAGTGCTCGGTTGCACAACGCCGCCCGCCGGCGCTTATGCGTGCATCACTCCCACTGACTTAAGCACTGCCACCGGCGGCTTCTTCACCCCGACGAATAGCGGCCCAGTTCCGCTGCTCAGCGTATTGTTTGTCAACCAACCCAATTACCGCAGTCCTTACTCACAACAGGCTGAGTTTGGCATCGAGCGGCAGATCGCTCCTGGGTTCTCGTTGTCTGCCAGCTACATCTATTCCCACACGGCGCACCTGCCAGTTGCGATTGACACAAACGTGCAGGATCCCGGCTTCGTCTCGGCAACCTTGGCCAACGGGAAGACGGTTTCCTACCGGGACTGGAATTCCTTCGCCGAGTTTGATCCGCTGGGCCAGACCACAGCCAAATGCGACCCTACAAAAGGAGGCAGTCCCGCCAACTGCTTTTATAATCCGGCAGTCGTCCAGAACAACCAATACACCGCGGCAGCGTCGGCTCTTTACCAAGGCGGCATCCTGGAAATCAAGAAGCAGTTCAGCAAAGGCGTCGCGCTGTTTGGGAATTACACCTACAGCAAAGCCATCGACACCACCACGGATTTCAACAGCGACTACGGCCCGCAGGACAACCTGAACCTGGGGGCGGAACGCGCTGTGTCAAATTTCGATGAGCGGCACAAAGTGGTAATCGCAGGTGTCTTCGACAGCCCTTGGAAGGGCCTGCTTTCCGGCTTCCAATTTTCGCCAATTTTCAGCTACAACAGCGGACATCCATTCAATCTGCTAAGTGGCGAAGCCACCAACGGCGACAATCATCCCACCGACGGACGCCCTATCGGAGCGCCGCGCGACTCGGGTCTTGGTCCGAACTACATCGATTTCGACGCGCGCTTGAGCTGGCGCCACAATCTGGGCGAGAGAACCGCCGTGCAAATCACTGCAGAAGGATTTAACCTTGCAAACCGGACAAACTATGCCAGCGTGAATAACCAAGTGGGTCCGCTGTTTGCCATTCCCACCACAGAGGGCGGGTCCGGTTCGACGACATTCAACGTACATGGAACGCCAGGGAACCCCAGCCAACCCTTGAGCTTCACCTCCGATTTTCCCAAGCGCCAGATTCAACTTGGGGTGCGTCTCACCTTTTGAGAATGATACTTGGGAGCAAAGACGGCGGTGAGAGCGCTTCCGGCAGAGATCGCGTATGCGAAGAACCCCGAGCACCAGCGATTTCTGCGTGCCTTCCAAGGCAAGCTGAAAGGTCGATACCACTCTTCACTTCTTGTGTCCATTGAATCTGTTGGCAGTACACAGATCCGCCATGACATCGAAGACACCCTGGGGAAGCCGACTTATCTACCCGACGAATGGTACCCGGCTCGAGATCTGATCGTGATGTTTGACCGCGCGGTCCGGGCAGGCGTTCCGGCAGAAAGAATCGGCATGTTCGTAATGCCAACATACAAACGTGTTAGCCCGGAACTATTCGAGGAGAAGACCGTGCGTGACGGATTTGACCTTCTTGAGCGTGCTTATCGTTTGGATACAACCTACGGCGGCGTATCGCCTGGGCCGTGTGTTGATCCAACGCGGATGTTGATCTATCGCAAAGGGTCTCCGCTTCCGTGTGAGTATTTCGCCGGGGTGATCAAAGGTTTGTTGGCCCTCTTTTCGGTTCAAGGGACGGTTCGCGAGGTTGACTGCCAGTGGAAGGGCGCGTCGATGTGTTGTTTCGAGGCACTCTGGGAGGGTTGAAGCTCCACCGCTGCTGGGCATATTCAAATTTAACTCCCTTATTGGTGATTGGAAGCGCTCATGATAGTCCCTCTTACCCCGATTCGGTGTCTTCGCTACGCTCAGGAGCAGTTTCCGCACAAGACCGCTATTGTGTGTGGAGATCGGCGGTTCACGTACGCGCAATTTGCTGAGCGAGCAGGTCGGCTGGCAGGAGCTCTGCGGTCGATTGGTGTCGAGGCAGGCGACCGCATAGCGTTCCTGAGTTCGAACTGCCACCGTCTTCTGGAAGCCTACTACGGTGTATTGGAAGCCGGAGGTGTCTTGCTTCCCTTGAACATTCGCCTCGCTCCGCAAGAACTTGCTTACGTTCTCAACGATGCAGAGGCAAGATTTCTTTTGGTCGAAAGCCAATTCCTTCCGACGGTGGAAGCTTTTCGTCAGGCGAGTTCCTCGGTAAAGTCCTTTGTTTTGCTCGATGGCAAGCCCCAGGCAAGCTGGTTGGCGCGACTGAACTATGAAGATCTGCTAACGAGCGCGGCCGTGTATCGGCGTGACGTGATGGAATTTGACGAGAATTCTCTGGCGGAACTCTTTTACACCAGCGGAACATCCGCCAACCCAAAAGGCGTTATGCTGAGCCATCGCAACGTTTATCTTCACGCGCTCAATTTTGCCATCGCTGTTCCAGCCTCCGGTGAAACCGTGGAACTGCACGCCATCCCGCTGTTTCACGCCAATGGATGGGGAAAAGCGCACACGCTAACTCTTGTTGGTGGCACTCACGTTATGATCCACCACTTTTCTCCTGAGGAAGTGTTTCGGCTGATCGAACGGGAGCGCGTGCAGGCATGTTGCCTGGTGCCGACCATGGCTAACGCGCTCATCAATTCTTCCGACCGAAAGAAATACGATTTGAGCAGCTTGCAAAGAGTGATGATTGGCGGCGCTGCGTCTTCTCCCACCCTCATCCGAGAAGTTGAAGAGAAGCTCGGATGCACCTGCTTTTCTGGCTACGGTTTGACGGAAACCTCGCCGGTATTGGCCGTTTCTCCCATCAAGACAGGGATTCAGTGCGCTGATGGTGAACGCCACGTGCGTCAGGCAATGACTGGGTTTGGAATTCCCGGTGTGGAGCTTCGGGTGGCGAACTTGGAGGGAACTGATGTGCCTTCGGACGGAAAAGCTTCCGGGCAAATTCTAGCCCGAGGTGACGGCATCATGGAAGGCTACTGGCGGCAACCTGAGGAGACGAACCGTGCGCTCCAGGGTGGTTGGTTTCATACCGGCGACATAGCCACGATTGACGAAAACCGATACCTACTCATTGTTGATCGCGAGAAGGACATAATCGTTAGCGGGGGTGAAAACATTTCGTCGCTGGAGTTGGAGAAAACGCTCGGCGCGCACCCGAGCGTATACGAGGTGGCCGTCATCCCCATGCCCCATGACAAGTGGGGAGAGGTTCCCAGGGCGTTGGTGGTATGGAAACCGGACTCAAAGGCGACTGAAGTCGAGTTGCTTGAATTTTGTCGTTCCGTCTTGGCGCACTACAAGTGCCCCCATTCCATCGAGTTTCTTGACAGCTTGCCAAAGACCGGCACGGGGAAGATATTGAAAAGGGAACTACGCCAGAAATGGCAACCGGCGAAACAAACAGCCCGGCCGTAGGATGTTGTCCCGAGCGCGAGTGCCCTCACGCGGCAGTGCAAGCCGAACATCTACGGGATGTGCGATTCTACGACGGCACTCAACAAGCTGCGATCAAACGAATATTCAAAAGCAAGGAAGTCTCAGGCAACGTTGCTATTTCACGCCGGCGCGCCACCAAAAGGAGGTGTGTATGTCACCTGTCGCAGCGACTGGAGACATTCGCCTGAAGTCAGTCCTGATCGCAACCGATTTCTCGGAAGCATCCGAGAAAGCCCTCCGCCATGCTCTCGCTATTGCTCGCCACTATGGCGCGAAGCTCTACTTGGTACACGTGGTCTCCTCGCTGGGATTCACTCTCGCGGGTCCAGACGCAGTGAATGCTGTCACCGAGATAATTTGGAGGGATGCCCGCCAGTTGGAAGATCAGCTTGTTCAAAGCGGGGCGCTAGCAGGTCTGCACCATGAGATCATCGTTCGTCAAGGTAACGTATGGGAAGAGTTGCAGAAAATCACTTCGGAACAAAACTCGCTTTGCTCCACGTTCTCCCCGCGGTTCCAATGCCGGAGGGTTTGAACAGGCCTGCTGCCGACGATGTCATGCAAGCGCGAGAAACTGCTCGAAGGCATAGCCTGCGGCAGCTCGAAGAATTGAAGTCGCACAACCTCAAACTGGTAGCCAAACCAGAATTTTTAGTGGAGTTCGGCTCGCCGAGTGAAAAAATCTTGCAAGCAGCTGACACTCTCAAGGCCGACGCGATCATCCTGGGTCTGCATCGTTCCACCCATATCGATACAAAGTCCCACATGCCGTGGGCCACTGCGTATGATGTGGTGTGCGGCGCAAGTTGCTCCGTCTTAACCGTGAGGAATTGAGGTAGTACGCCGTTCTAAAGGGCTGGGGAAGCTGGTAAGTTGTCGAAATTATTTGAAAGACACGTTCTGAAAAGGCCGTGCTCTGCCAAAACTTGAGTAAGCCCCGTGATCGCGACGCTGATCGTTCTGCGAATACGGTGTTGCAACTGGGGGAATCGCGCATGCAGGTGTGAGGGTTCCAGGTTCATGTCCTAGCAGCACAGCTTGCGTTCTGCTGTAAAATACGTGACTCTGGCGCAAGCACTGGTAAGAAACAGAAAGAACCGCTTAAGATGGCTAGTCCCTCCACCCGTCGCAAAATAGCACGGCATCCTTGGGTACGAGGTTCACGGTGATGACGAACGCAAATCCAACGCGAAATGATACCAACCAAGTGCCCGCGCCAAATGGGCTTGCCATAGTTCGTCTAACAATCGGTGCGATGTTTGTATGGGTCTTCTTCGAGAACCTGGGGAAAGGTCTCTACACACCGGCCGGTTACGCGGGTCTGATCAATTACTACATCAAGAACAGTCATTCGCCGGCCATTTGGAAGTCGGTCATGGCACTGGCGGCAAGCCACGCTGCGATGGCGGCTCCTATGCAGGCCATGACCGAGATCTCTCTTGGTATCTTGCTCATCATCGGTCTGCTTACCCGACCTGTGGCATTTGTGGCTTTTCTGTATCTCGGCAGCCTTTGGGTTTCGGAGTGGGGCACCGCGTGGATCTGGGAACTGTTGGTCCCGGTGTTGGCATCGCTCGGGCTTGCTATCGGATGCGCAGGACGGAAATGGGGCGTTGATGCGTGGCTGGCCCAACGGTGGCCTTCTTCTCCGTTGTGGTAACCGGACTGAACATTTGAATCCCGATCACGTGCGAGTGTCCGTCGTCATCCCTACGCATAATGAAGCGCAGGCGATTGAGCGCGTTTTAGCCGATTTGCCCTCCGATCTCACCACCGAGGTCATCGTTGTCGACAGCAACTCGAGTGACGGGACGCCCGGGATCGCCGCAAAGATGGGAGCACGCGTAGTTCAGGAACCCCGCCGCGGCTATGGGCGAGCGTGCCTCACCGGGCTGGCCAAGGCAAACTCCCCTGATGTAGTTGTGTTCCTGGATGGCGACTACAGCGATCGGCCCTCCGAACTGCCGATTCTTCTAGCGCCAATTATTGAGGGGCGCGCCGACATCACGCTCGGGTCCCGCCTCCGGGAGCAGCGTATTGCTGGGGCGTTGCCTTGGCATCAGGCGTTTGGGAATCGTCTTGCAGCGAGCTTGATCAGGCTTCTGTATGGACTGGATATCACTGATCTCGGCCCGTTTCGCGCGGGCCGCGCAGAGGTACTACGCGCGCTCGCACTCGAAGAGACCACCTATGGCTGGGCGGTCGAGATGATCCTCAAAGGCGCCCTGGCTGGATTCCGCGTGGTGGAAGTTCCGGTGAGCTACTACCCGCGTATCGGAAAATCGAAGATCAGCGGTACGCTGAAAGGCACGATCGGTGCCGGCTGGTTCATTCTTAGCTTGATCGTGCGCTATTATTTCCGACGGCGAAGGCCAGGGACAGCAGCATCAGCATAGGTCTGAGTCAAAATTATTCTATGAAATCCGCAAGCGAAACCGCTCAGCACTTGCCAAATAAGGACCGTGTGCTGGTAATCATGGCGAAAGCCCCCAGACCAGGCGCTGTCAAGACCCGTCTGGCGCCCAGCCTTTCTCCTGCGGCTGTCACTGATTTCTATTGCTGTCTTCTGGCCGACACGCTGGTGCTGGCACGGTCATTGGGCGATGTGGAAGTTGCCATCATGTGCCCGGACTCGGACATAAACGAGCTGGCGCAGTTGGCAGGGAGTGACGCGGGCGTAGTTGCGCAGAAAGGTGAAGGTCTTGCCGCGGGCCTCACGTCGGTATTTGCGCACTTCGCGGAAAACCATCGACGGCACACCATTGCCTTCAATAGCGACAGCCCACACCTCCCGCGTTCTGTTCTCGAAAACGCGTTCGAAACGCTGGCCGAACGTGACGTGGTTGTGGGGCCAACACACGACGGAGGCTACTATCTCGTCGGGGCAAATGCTTCTCATCCTACGCTTTTCGCGCGCGACGGAATGGGCACCAGCGGTGCGCTGGAGAGCCTCTTATCGCGCACACGAGCGCTTGAGCTATCGGTAGGTTTCGCGCCTCCTTTTTACGATATCGATGTAGCTGAGGACCTGACTCGCTTGGCAGAGGAGTTGCGTCTGGCTCCGGCAAGGGCGCCCCGCACGGCGGCGTGGATTAAAGAGTGGGAGCTTGCGGCGCAACACTCCCGGACAGGCTCTCCGATAGGCTACCGGACCGGCACGGGAGAACTGTGAAGGTCACCCCCGATTGGAGAGTGTACATACTCGGTACGATGTTGTGCGTGGCGCTGACGATCTGCTCCTGCAACTTCGGCGACAGAGGCGGGCCGTACTTCATGGGGTCTTTGGCGCTTGCCGGAATCGCGTACCTCCTCGCGATCCGTGAATTAACGATCGGTGAGTTCTTCGCTACGCCGAAATTTGAACGAAGATTTTCCCGCCGCAGTGTCGTCATCGGGCTCGTCCTGGCTGCTGTGTGGCATGTTGAGTTTCTCCGGGTGCCTGCGGGCGCCGATGATGATATCCATCGCTATGTTTGGGATGGCCGCCTGCAGAAACTAGGCTACAACCCCTATCTTGTAGTTCCCAGCGATCCTACCGTTAAAGGACTGCACACTCCGGAAACCAGCAACTTGAACCATCCGGAACTACCAAGCCCATATCCACCGGGCGCCGAGCTTTTCTTCCGCGCCGTCACCGCGATTCAGGAGTCCACCTTTGCGCTGAAAGTAGCATTTGTGATTTGCGAGTTCGCGATTGTTTTCGTATTGCTCGATATCTTGCGTTGTACCGGACAATCAGCGCAGTTGGTTCTGGCGTTCGCCTGGAACCCATTGTTGGCTATTGAGGTGGCGGGAAGCGGTCACATTGACATTGTTGGCGCTTTATTGTTGGTGGTGTCCGCCGCTGCGCTGGTGCGCCGATGGCGGGCGACTGCGGCCGTCGCACTTGGGCTGGCGATAGCAGTAAAATTTCTACCGATCGTACTCTTGCCCCTCTACTGGAAGCGGGTTCGTATTCGCGACGCAGCACTGGCGGCAGCGGCCGTCGGGTTCCTGTACGTGCCATTTCTTAATCGTTCATTTTTTAACCATGGCCGCATTCCGATCGGCTCGCTCGGCGCGTATGTGCACAGTTTCCGCTTTAACGGTCCTCTGTTTGCGGCACTCGATCAAGTGGCGCCTCCACAGTTGCTGGCTGGGCTGGCAGTGCTCGTTGGCTTTCTAACCGCCGCCTGGATGAGAAGCAAGACCTCAGCTTTGTCTGCGGAGGCATTTGCCTGGCCCATGGCAGCATCGCTTCTGTGTGCGCCAGTCGTGTATCCGTGGTATCTGCTTTGGCTGCTGCCGTTCCTGCGGTCGGCTTGGACCGTGCCGATCATTATCTGGACGGTGAGCATTATTCCTACTTACTACGTTTGGCATTTGCGCACGCTAGGGCGTCCGTGGGTGCTGCCCGGCTGGATCATGGTGCTGGAGTACGGATTGGTGGCGATCGCCGCTGCACTTGTCGCGTTTCGCCGGACCAAACGACCGGCGGAAACCCGGGACTGAACGGGCAGATATTCTCCTGTATCCGAAATGTTGTGCCTGACATCCAAGGGAAATCGGTTCAATTCACTCAGGAGCGACTCCATGACAAATCCGAGCCGTGCAACGATGATCCGTATTCTGGTTTTCGGAGTATTCGTCCTTTCTGCAACTTCCTGGGCGCACACGCGCCCGCCGATTCTCGAACAGGTGGCCAAGGCCTATGGCCTAGATTCGTTTGGGCAGATTGAAGCGATCCGTTACACCTGGAATGGGGAAATTACCGGACTCTTCAACCTTTCCCAAAAGTGGGAGTGGGAGCCCAAGACCGGCAAAGTGTCCTACGAGGGGACGGATAAAGACGGTAAGCCGGTCAAAGTTACTTACATGCGCTCTGAGATCAACGACGACACCAAGAAGCAAACTGATATCTATTTCACCAACGATAATTATTGGCTCCTGTTCCCGCTGCATGCTTACTGGGACACGAGCGCCACTGTGACCGATGAAGGTATGAAAAAACTTCCGTCGGGAGCCGGTTCGGCGACGCTGGTCTCGGTGAAGTATGCTCCGGAGGTCGGCGGCTACACGCCCGGCGATACTTGGGACCTTTACGTCGGCAAAGATAACCGCGTCGAGTACCTTGTGTTCCATCACGGCGGGGAGCAAAAGCCAAGCCTCGTCAAAGCAACCTGGGCCGGCTACAAAAAGGCGGGACCTCTGATGATCTCAACCGAGCACCAAGGGAATGCTGACGGCAAGCCCTTGCACATCTTCATTTCTGGCCTGGCAGTTAAGGTGACAGGGTCAGACACCTGGGTGGATGCGAAATAAGACGACCGCGCACATAGAAGGTGGCTTGTCATTTATGTGATTTAGAGGGAGGAGTGCTATGAAGTGGATCGCTTTTTGTCTGCTTGCGCTTGCAGCGGTGGCCGGCGTTGTCGCCTCCTCGGCGCCCGCATCTGGAAATGCCGATGAAGATACCGCCCCGATTTTTGGAATCAAGATACCCCCCGGATACCGCGACTGGAAGTTGATCTCGGTGGCCCATGAAGAAGGCAACCTCAACGATCTTCGCGCCATTCTGGGCAACGACGTAGCGATCGCAGCCTACAGGGAAGGCAAGCTTCCGTTCCCGGACGGCACAATCATTGCCCGGCTAGCCTGGAGTTACGTTCCCTCTGAGGAAAACAATAAAGTCTTCGGCCGTTCCCAATCTTTCGTGGCCGGGGCGGCAACCAACGTTCAGTTTATGGTTAAGGACTCAAGAAAATACGCCGCGACAGGCGATTGGGGTTTGCACAATTCAAAGACGGCAAACCTGACGCCGCGGCGGCGCTCAAAACCTGCTTCCCGTGCCACGAGCCTGTCAAAGCTCGTGACTTTGTCTTCACCCGTTATGCGCCTTGATAGTCTCCCGGGCGATCACGACGGTAGTGCAGGAGCTGCCCAGCTTGGGCAGATCGCGGGTGGCGGCCATGTGGACCGGCAGGCTTCGGCGTTCCCCACGAACGATCGGGCAGTAGCAGTCAGGCTCCAGCAGTGCGCCCTGCAGACGTCTGCGTCCGGCGCAGCCTCCGTGGCACGACTCGCGGAACTCGCACGGATTGCAGGTTTGAGGAAGTGTCCGTGCCTGCTCGAAGGGTGCGGAACTCAGAATGTTGAGGCCTGCGGAGATCAAGTTTGACAGCGGCTCCCCTGATCCTGGCCAATAGACGCAGGGTTGTGTGGTGCCTCTTGGTGTCACTCGCACCGTGCTCACGCCACAGCCGCCTCGGAGTGGTGGTAGCCCCGCCATCGCACGCACCAGCGGCTCGCCAATAGCGATTACATCGGTCTCCTCAAAGAGACGCCGGAACCCTTCCCAATACTCTTCGTAGCTGAGGGCATAAACGTCCGATCGCACTGCCTGGTACACGTTCACTCGCAAAGGAGCGTCAAACTTTTTGGCTACCTGCGCCACATCCGCTAAGCGCAAGTAGTTCGACTTCATCATGACAGCGATGATGGTTACAGGAATACCCAGCCGCAGACACCGTTCTGCTTGCTTGTGAATGAGTTCCCAATTGCCCTGCCCGCGCTGTGCATCCTGTTCCGTTGAAGTGGCGTAGTCGAGAGAGAACTCGATGTCATGGAAGGCACAGATTTCAGTGTCCTCGAGAACAGCAACACTATGACCATTGGAAGTGATGGTGAGCTTGACTGGTTTCGTCCGCAAGTAGGCCAGTATTGCCTTGAAGTCGGGATGCATGCCGTTCTCGCCGGTGCCGAGATTCACCGAGCACACGGGCAGGCGCTCCATGACTGCTTTCACTTGATCCAAGGAGAGGCGATCTGCGCGACTCGGATCGCGGTAGCAGAAGGCGCAGGTGAGATTACACTCGTTGGTAAGGCCGAGCCCGAGCCCAATACCGTCATCCGGTGTCATTCCCATCGTCATGCGAGATCCGGACAATGAGGACTGTGCCGTGACATTGCTCATTTAAATGTCCTCCCGCACCGGACCTGCGCCATGTGCTAGGAAATGTGTATAGCGGGCGACTGCGGCAAACTCCGGTCGCCGGCCCAGTTTGCGCTCCAGTTCAAAGATCCGCTCGTACTCATCATTTCGGGAAACCGTCGGCGGCAAGTAATCCGACAGGACCCGTACGCCACGCTCCGCAGCTACCGCGAGTGACGCTCCTACCAGCATGGCTCGCAGGCTCTGTGGAGTAAATAGCCGCACCTGTCCTCCGTACAGGGACTCATGTCCCCACTCAGCGGTGAGATTACGCTCGGTCGCAACCAGATCGCCACCTTGTATAGCGGCCTTTAATACCTCGCCCGCTTGGTTGCGCACCAGAACCGATAGCATGCCGGAAGGATTTCGCAGCGTGCGAACTGCACCCCGCAACACAGCGCCCGGGTCGTCGACATATTCCAGGAGGTTGTGGCAAAGAATTAGGTCGAACGATCCCGCTTTGAACAAGGTTGCCAGTTGCTCGGCGTCGCCTTCTTTCAGTGCAATCCTCTCCGTAACTCCTGTTTCCCGGGCGGTACGCTCCGCGAAATCCAGCATTGGTGCAGACGCATCCAGCAAAGTGACATGAAGGCCAAGTCGCGCCAAGCGCACCGCGATGGCGGCGGTACCGCACCCAATATCTAGAGCCTGCAAAGAGGTTGTAGCTTGCGGCAGAAACTCACGCAAGTTGGCAAATGAGAGATCAAGGCGCAGCCGGCCCTCAGGCGTCTCGAGGTAGGCGGCGTACATCGCTGCGCCGGTCCGGAACCGTTCGAAGTCAGCGTTGGCGGTCATTTTTGTCATGTGCCACCCAGTCGAATCCTACCCGAGTCGAGTCGCAGGTGAGTACCAGAGCGTATACCGGCAGGATTAGGAACGACAAGTCGGCTCCGAGGAGATCGCCAGCCTCCTAGCCCCTATATGGATAGGTTCCAAGTTGCGGACGACTTGGGACCGGCTTTACCTTTTCATAATCTCGCCAATAGGCAACTCGCCTGTTCGAACAAGGCATTATTGCCAACCGCCACCCAGAGCCTGATAGAGTTGGACCAGAGCGCGGTTGAGCCTTTCTCATAACTCTCTGATCGTGCTGATCCCCCGACCTTGCGCTCGAAATTGAGATCACGTCCTTGAGCACGCCAGATTCCCGATTCTGCCCTTTCTCGGATTGCCTGATCAATTTGGGAATATTTTCTTTCCGCCATAGGCTTTAGTACCACTGGAATCTAGCCCCCTTACCCCAAGGTCTTCAGACTAATGGCATGAAACTCCCCCAGCACACCCTCCGGTATTTCTCCGTCCGCACCGTCCACTTTCTAACCATTGGCATGGCTCTCGCGCTACTCTGCGGGATTCCCGTGAGTGCTGCCGCAGCCACCCAACAACTGACATGTGCCCCCGCGACTCTACATTTTGGCGACGTTGTCGTCGGTCAGACGGAAACTCTGCTGGTCACAGTAACGAATAACGGAGAAACTAGCGTGACGGTTTCATCGGTCACAGCAAGCTCCGATTTTGCCACGTCCAACTTGGGCTTGCCACTGGTCCTGCCTCCAGGGCAAAGCTTTGAAGTGAGCGTGATGTTCACCCCCGCCGCAACTGGCTGGAAAGGAGGAAGTGTGGTGTTCACCAGCACCGCGTCCAACCCGACTCTTGATCTTGGAGTTGGGGGTACGGGCGTGAAGAGTGAGGGCTTGACCGCCAGCCCTTCGAGTGTGTCGTTTGGCCAAGTGGCGATTGGAGCAAAATCCACAGTTCCTGTCGTACTTAAGAATGACCGTTCCTGGAAAGTGACGGTGACGGCACTCCAGACCACGGGCAGCGGATTCTCCGTCACCGGGCCCAAGCTCCCCTTTACTCTGGATGTAGGCCAAAGCACCACTGTGGACGTCACCTTCGCCCCACTAGCGGCCGGCACAGACGGAGGTAGTTTGTCTGTTTCGGGTCCCGAGGTGGCGGCCATCCCTCTCACAGGTACCGGCACCGCGGCTCAGTACAGTGTCAGCCTTTCCTGGAATTCCTCCTCAGACGCAAACGGCTACAACGTTTACCGGTCCACCAGCGAAAGTGGGAAATATTCCAAGATCAATTCCACCCTCGACGGGAACACTGCGTACACTGACAGCACCGTTGTATCTGGCAACACCTATTACTATGCGGCCACCTCGGTGAATTCCAGCGGGCAGGAAAGTGCTCTATCGACGCCACCGGTGGAGGCCATTGTCCCCTAGGCCCCTAAGAAGGAGGATTCCAAGTGTCCCTGAGCATCAGGAGACAACAGGCGGTTCTCACGGGCGGAGCTGCCAGTTTTGACCTGGAGGTTGTGTTTTTGCGCAGAAGGGCCATCCCGCGGCGGCCAGTCGGCGGAGTCCTACTGGGCTCTATTAATATGTCCTTTCGGTATCTTACGAAGGTGGAGGGTAATAGGCACACTGGCCTATCGCCCCGGGGCGAAAAGAACACAGCTTATTCGATTGCGTATGGGCCACCTCCCTGCTCGCTGGAACACGCTTATCGTGCTTGCCTTGGCTGTGATGCTGGGTTGCCAGGGTGTGAGCACGGGCAGGTCTCCGCAAACTTCAACGCCAGGCCAGCTTACTACCGCGCCGACCAGCGTCAGCTTCGGCAACGTGCAGCTTGGCACCAGTCAGACCCAGACCGACACCATTACCAATACGGGTGGATCGAACCTCACGGTCACACAAGCAACCGTCAGTGGCAGCGGTTACAGCATTTCCGGATTGACCCTACCCTTGACCTTGGCGGCTGGGCAGAGCGCCACCGTAAACGTGAAGTTTGCGCCAGCCGATTCAGGGAGCGCAACTGGCAGTCTATCTGTGGTTAGTGACAGCGGTACTGCGGTCATCACACTCTCGGGGACGGGAGTTGCCGCGGGAGACTTGACCACAAGCCCAACCAGTTTCGGCTTTGGCAACGTTCTGGTGAATTCGACATCGACGCAAACGGAAACGTTGAAAAACACCGGCGGCACGAGTCTGACGGTCACTGCTGCGACCGTTACCGGCTCGGGTTTCAGCTATGCCGGGTTGAGTCTGCCGATTACTCTGGCGGCAAATCAGGCCTCAACCTTTAGCGTCAGCTTCGCGCCTACGACTGCGGCAACCCGCAACGGCACTCTATCGCTGACCGTCAGCGGATCGACGACGACGGTCGACATCGCACTGTCGGGCACAGGCGTCACGCCGGCCACTTTGACGGCCACCCCTACGAGCCTCACCTTCACGAACATACAATCGGGCCAAAGTTCGACGCAGACGGAAACGGTCACGAACACGGGTGGCTCAAGTGCGCAGATTTCTCAAGCTTCGGTTGCCGGTACCGGTTTTAGTATTTCAGGATTGAGTACTCCGGTGACTTTGACACCCGGACAGAGTGCGTCTTTCAGCGTGACGTTTGCACCGCAGTCTGCGGGCAGTTTCAGCGGAAGTGTCACGGTCACTTCGAACGCTTCCAATCCGGTCCTAAGCATCACGATAAGCGGTACCGCGGTTTCACAAAGTCAAGGCACATTGAGTGTTAGTCCTGTGAATGTCGGAAGCGTCACGGTCGGGACCAGCGGCACGCAAACCGGAACTCTGAGTGCGACGGGTGCGAGCGTATCGGTTTCGTCGGTTGGCTTCAGCGGCACGAATCCTTCCGAATTTTCCATCAGCGGTCTCTCGTTTCCTGTGACCGTGACCACAAGCCAGCCTGTATCTTTCACCGTGACGTTTACCCCTGGCGCTACCGGGGCCGCGTCAGCGACAGCTTCTTTCGCCAGCAATGGCTCCAGTTCGCCAAGCTCCGCAGCGCTGACCGGCACGGGCACGGCGGCGCCGGTCCATTCCGTCAGCTTATCGTGGACCGCAAGCAATTCCTCGGGCATTACCAGCTACAACGTCTATCGCGCCGTTTATGGAGCATCTTCTTGCGGCTCTTACTCGAATATTGCCTCCACGGCGAGTTCCATCACCACGTATACAGACAGTGTGGTGGCTGACGGCACGACTTACTGCTACGCGACCACGGCGGTAGATCCCAGCGGCGAAAGCGCATATTCCAACATTACCCAAGCCGTGATTCCCCCCCCATAAGAGGTGGCTGAGCCACGGGGTTTAGCATTAGGGGCGATCACGCCCGGCTCAGGGCGCGAAGACTCCAGGGCAGGCTTTTCGGTGAGAACGTGTTACCGTCAGTTCAATTCTCGGTTAGCACCGTGCCTAACCCTTCCGGCAAGAACACGGTGCGCGCCACGCGAACCACCCGGAACACCAGCATTGGCGGCCTGTTTAGCCGACCCGGTTGCAACGGATTACAACCGGTCGCAGAAATTATCACTCTTGACAGTTCTGGATTTAGGGTTAGAGTGGCGGATGTAGCGATGTCTGCACCTAGTTGTGCGTTGCCCTACCCCAAGTTTCATCAGAATTAGGAGAATTTAACGTGAAGCTGACCTCTAGGATTTCGGCGTGGGTGACGTTCGCAGCGGTTTTGTGTTTCGCGCCTTGGGCTCTCGGTCAAGGCACTCTCCCCAATGCGGCGGGTGCGGGAAGTCACGTTCTAGGCTATGCTCCGTCCAGCTTCTTTGTCCTCACTTTCGGCCCTGGCGGTGGCGGCGGTAAGGGCGGAGGTGGATGGAACGGCGGCGGTGGCGGGAACGGGTGCGGTGGGAACGGCGACGGTGGATGGGGAGGTCAAGGATGGGGCGGAGGCGGTAACGGGGGCGGCGGGGGATGCCAGCAGGTACCTGAAGGTGGGTCAACATCCCAGTACCTGTTGCTTGCTGGCCTTTGCTGTCTGGGAGGCATGCTCGTGCGGTTCCGGCGGCAAGCCGGCGAACACGCAAACAACTAGCACAGCACGTTACCTTTGAGTATTACTCAGTCCTGAGTTCACCCGCGCAGCCTAGCGGCGGCACGGGTCTCGCTGATCAGTTTTTCGTTCCGCCTTAAGAGTTGAATCCAGCGCCCACGCTGCGTTCATACAGCACAGGCGTCTCGGCGGAATGATGCGGCTCAATTCTCCGCGATTTATCCAGTTGCTCGCGAACCTGGCGTTCGGCCTCGGTTAGTTGTGCGGGGCTCATGGCCGCCCTCACGGTGTTCTTCGTACTGGCGAGTTTATCAAGCGCCACGCAGTACCACACGTACGCACCGATGACGTCGCTGTCGTTTGGCCGACCGGTCCAAAACATGCGCGCCAAAGCCAACTGGGCGGCCACTACACCGTGTTCTGCGGCCTTATGGCATAAGGCGAGGGTTGCCTCATCGCAGCCTTCAGCCGGATCAGTCAGCAGACTCTGGAGAACTGTAGGCGCGGCTGTGCTTTGGCTCAGCGTCATGAACAGGAGTTCGATCCGGCTGGAAACCCCAAGCTTGTCGAAGATGTGAAACAAATAATTCTTAATGGTGTGCTGGCTCAGGCCCATACGCTGAGCGATCTCGCGATTGGTCAGGCCCTCCGCCAAATAGCGCACGACTTCCACTTCGCGCTTGCAAAGCAAACTCATGCCGTTTCCATCGAGGACGCGAAGTCTGGGGGTTGAGGCCAAGGCTTCTACCACCAGCGCAATGTGCTCGTGGCTGGCCCATACCTGTCCCTCATGAATGCGGTGAATGCACCGGCAGAGCATATCTAAAGATTGGTTATGATCAATAATTCCCTTCGCACCGGCTCGAAAGGCCTCCAGAATGGAGTCGGGCTTAGACGAGTCCAGAAGCATTACCGCACGCGTGTGAGGGTAAGTTTCACGCAGTTCTTTCAGGATTCGGAATCCGCGATGAGCGTCCTCTTCTGCGATGGCGCTGAGCACAAACACATCGATTTTCTGATTGATCGAAGCCGCCACTAGACTCGCGGCATCCAACTCCGAACTCACAATCTGCAAGTCGGCGTCGCGCTTAAGGGCCTCGGCCAGTAACTGGGTATGAAATCGCGAATTGTCGGCAACGAGTACGCGGATTGCACAAGCAGAGCCGCTCTGATCCTGCTCCATAGGTAACTCCTACAAACTTCGATAGAGTCTTATACCCAGGGTCTATTCCTCAGAAAGGCCGGGGAGAGGGTTGGCCTTTGCAATGACGCTGCGTGGGGGATCAGGGCGGCTTTGACGAAGGACGCCTGAAACTCTAACTGTACGCAATCGAACATTATCAGAATTTCACTCAGAAAGCAATAGCTGGAAGAAAAGCGAATGATGGCCTTGCGCTAGCGATCAAAACGTCATCTCCCAAAATCGTGGCAGCGTTCCATTGCTTTCTCACTTTGAGCCGCACAGACGGCTCAATCTGCAATTCTCGGTTCTCCAGGGCCGAGGTGCTGTGATCTTAATCACTGTCATCTGTGATGGTGCTCACCTGAAATGCAATGCCCGCCACACGGTTGCACATTGCATATACGTCATGCATATCCGTTCACCGGGATGCCGCTTATTGCACACGCTCCGATTACTTGAACAGTGGAGGAGTGCATTTCGGAAAGTAGGACGCCTCGCAACTAGATGTCGTTGCTACTACTTAGGATCGGAGAGTTAAAGCATCAGAAGGCGCTGTTCCCTCTCCCCGGTCTACAAAAATAGGACTAAAAGGTGACGGGGAGTTGGATGGATATGAGAAGACCGTCTCTGAGACGGTATTCCTCCAGGCCGGGTAGATCGCCCCTCCACTTCGACGGAACAACTTCTCTGAGGGCGCATACCTCTTGCAACAGCGTGCATAAATGCATACATTCGTTTTTCAAGCTTCGGAGACTTTAGGTCGAGTTCCTCAAAACGAATCTCGACAGGTCACCGACAAGAGAAGCAGTAACTCGGCTCTTGAGCAGGCGTGGTCCATCCCCCGGATCGCGTGGTTTGAAGTCTCCAACTCCCCACTTAATTTTAGAGTCACCAGGTACTGTGGCTCAGAGGGCGAAGCTATGGCCGCAACCAGTCATACATGGGAACACCCGAGCGTTGTTCCCGCCGTTACCGGCTACGGCGAAAGCTGGTACGCGGTGCAGACTCGCGCCCGGAACGAGAGGGTTGTCGTTCAGAGGCTCCGCGAGAAGGGTCTGACTACGTTCTTGCCGTTGGTCACCGAGGTGCGCCGCTGGAGCGATCGCTGGAAATCGCTTGAACTTCCCCTCTTCAGCTGTTATGTGTTTGTCAAAATTATGAACACGAACGAAGACCGCATGAAGGTGCTTTGCACCGACAGCGTTTTCGACTTCGTGGGGGTTCCGCGACAGGGCACATCGATACCCGACGAACAGATTGCCGCCATTCGGACCATTATTGAAGAGCGGCTAGACTGGCAATCTTATCCCTTCCTCAAGATCGGCCAGCGAGTGCGCATCCGCAGCGGTGCCTTGGACGGTGTTGAAGGCATTCTCGTTTCGCGGAATGGAGAGCGCTCCGTCGTTGTGTCGGTGGATGCCATTCAGCGGTCTCTTTCGGTCCGCATTGAAGGATACGAGATCGAGGCCGCATAGCTGGCGCCTTTCGGGCGCAGACCCTTTACCTGTCTATTAAACAGTCAACCAATAAAGTGATAACGAACGCCATTGAAACCGTGCGTCTTCTGGTGGTGAGCCAGGAGCCTGCTGTTCTGCGCCCTCTCTGGTCGATCGGCGAATCCAATTGCTGGCATCTGGAGACCGCCGGGAGCGGATGGGATGCAATGGAGCGCCTGCAAAGCGGAGCTGTCCCCGACCTGCTCCTGCTCGAGTTATCCGGTAGTGACGGCGATGGGTTGCACGTCCTGCGGTGGTTGCGCAGAATGCGTCCGGAGCTTCCGATCATTTTGATCTCCCACACCGGCGATGCGGAACGCAACCAGGAAGCGATCCGGCTGGGCGCTCGAGCCATACTGGTTCGGCCTTTGGAAGAGCAACAGCTCGAATTCGTAATCCGGCGCAACGTTGGCGCCGCGTTCCCTGGCGCGGAGAGCGACATATGCAGCAACGATGTCGAACCGATTGGAGACGGTGCATTCTTTGTCGCCGCCAGCCCGGCTATGCGCAAGCTGCGGGTCCAAGCCGAGCTCTTGGCGCAAGCCCAAGTTCCGGTGCTGATCCTCGGAGAGAGCGGAAGCGGAAAGAGTACGGCGGCACAATTGATTCACGGGTTGTCAGTACGCTCCGGACTCAAGCTGCTGAAGGTGAACTGTGCGGCGTTGCCCGGCCATCTTCTGGAAGAAGAGCTGTTCGGGTCCGAAAGGGAATCGCAAACTGGTTTCGCACGCACCCGCGCCGGCAAGCTCGAATTGTGCGAAAAAGGCGCGCTGTTTTTGGAGCAGATTACCGAGATGCCTCCGGATGTGCAGCACAAGCTGCTGCAGGTTCTGCAGAGCAAGCAGTTCTCGCGGCTGGGCGGGAATAAGCCCATAGATCTCGATGTCAGAATACTGGCTGCGACCAGCGCGAACATTGAGCTTGCCATCGCGGAAAAGAAACTTCGCGAAGACCTGTACTATCGCCTGAGCACTTTCACGCTGCATGTTCCGGCGTTGCGCCAACGGAAAGAGGAGATTCCACTTCTTCTACACCACTTCATGCAGAAGTTGGCGAAACACTACAGCCTGCCTCCCCGCACCTTTTCGCCAGCCGTTGTCGAAGCTTGCCAGCAGTACTCCTGGCCAGGGAATCTAAACGAACTCGAGAGCTTCGTGAAGCGACATCTGGTGATGCCTGAGAATGAGTTCGCATCCGGCCAGGAACCTGGCCCCGAGGGCATGGCCGATGCCCGATACTCTTTCTCCCAGTCAGCGGCTCCCGCGATGACGGTAGCGAGCGACTCTCGGGAACAGTCCCCTGCGACCGACTCCCTCAAGTCGCTGGTGCAGAGCGTGAAGCTCGAGGCCGAGAAGATCGCGATCGCCGAGGCTCTGCAAAAGACCGGGTGGAACCGCAAAGCAGCGGCTCGCATGCTGAAGGTAAGTTACCGGACCTTGCTGTACAAACTTGACCAGTACCAGCTAAAACCCTCCACTGCGCCACAATTTCCCCAAAAGCAAGCCTTTTCCGGAAACGGCAATCCCTTCAAAGGCAATGGAACAGTAGGTTGAGCAGATCTTCTGGATGTCAGGAGCGGTTATGAGAATCACTAAGATCGGTTCTTGTTTGCAGCGCGTAACAGCATTCATTGCCTGTTGGTTGCTGACAGGCTGGCTCGCGGCACAGACTGCGCCGCGCAAACCAACGGGCGAATCGAAACTTGTGACACCGGCGGCTTCCGCCGCTCCTGCTGTAGAAGCGTCCACCAAGCCGCATGACAATGCTTTTGTGATTGGCAACGACGATGTACTAGCTATCAGCGTGTGGAAGGAACCTGATGTCTCGCGCTCAGTTCCGGTCCGCCCTGATGGAAAGATCTCTCTTCCGCTGGCGGGAGAAATTCAGGCAGCCGGCCGGACTCCGCTCCGATTGGAACAAGACATTGCCGCTTCGCTGAAGAATTATATTGCCGAACCGGAAGTTACGGTCATCGTTCAGCAAATCAATAGTCAGAAGTTCAACATCCTGGGACAAGTGAACCGGCCTGGCGCCTACGTCATCAGCAACTCGGCGACTGTGCTCGACGCCATCGCCGTCGCCGGGGGATTCCGTGACTTCGCCAAACAGAAATCCATTTATGTTTTGCGCCAGAATGCTGACGGCACCCAGACCCGAATCCACTTCAATTACAAGGAAGTCGTCAAGGGGCAGAACCCGTCCCAGAACGTGAAGCTTCAGCCGAGTGACACAATCGTCGTACCCTGAACATGAAACTGTTGAGGAAAATTAGTGTGATGTTGCTGTTGCTGCCCGCGGCCCCTCTTTGGTCGCAGGTGGAAAATACGCCGGCAGCGCCGGTGCCTGCACTTGCAGGTCCGGCATACATCACCGATCCGATGCTGACTCCGCCGTTGGTAAGCGGGCAGTCTTACCCGACGACGCCCACTTCCGAAGAGCGCTCCAACTATCTCCGCGGGGGATTGGCATTCACCAGCGCATACACTGACAACGCCGTAGGGTCAGTCGCAGGCCATCCGGTGAGCGATGTCAGTTACTCCGTGGCGCCCTTTGTGGCGCTGGACGAAACGACCTCGCGCCTGCATTGTCTTTTGACTTATGCGCCCGGCTTCACCTTTTATCAGCGAGAGAGTTTTCTAAATGAGGCGGACCAGAACGCTTCGATTAATCTTCAGTACCGTATTGGACCGCACGCGACTTTCACCGCTCGGGATGGATTGCTGAAAAGCTCCAGCGTGTTCAATCAGACGGATTTGGCATCACTCGAAGCTGTTTCCGGCGGAGCGCAGGGACCTAATTTTTCAGTGTTCGCGCCGACCGCCAATCGTCTGAGCAACTCCGGGAACGTAGGCATCAACTACCAATTCGCCGCAAACGGAATGGTTGGAGCCAGCGGAACTTTTGCAAATCTGTACTATTCGAATTCCGCGGAGGTACCAGGTCTCTCTGATTCAAGCTCACAAGCGGGATCGATATTCTACACTTTCCGCGCTTCCAGGATGCATTACCTTGGCGTCAGCTACCAGTTTCAGAGACTGGTGTCAAACCCGCTTCAAGGCCTGAACGAGACTCAGACTCACGCGGTGCTTTTCTTTTACACGCTCTACCCCACGTCGAGGTTCTCCATTTCCTTGTTCGGAGGGCCGCAATACTCGGACACCATGCAGCCCTCCTTAACGCCATCGCAGCCTCAACCATCCCCGTTACGAGCGTGGACGCCGGCTGCCGGAGCCAGCCTCAGCTGGCAGGGGCGCCTCAACAGCCTGGCCGTGAGTTACGCCCATGTGATCTCAGGTGGCGGAGGGCTTTTCGGAGCTGTCCAGATGGACAGCGCGAACGCATCGTTCCGCCAGCAAATTACGCGGAATTTAAGTGGGTCGCTGGCGGGCGGATACGCGCAGAACGATGTTCTGGGCACCGCCTTCCTCGGAAGCAACAACGGACCACTCCTCGAAGGCAACAACGGACACACCGTCTATGGGACTGCTTCCTTGCAGCGGCAGTTCGCCCAGCATATCAATCTGCAACTGGGCTACACCCGGCTTCACCAGGATTACAGCAATGTGCCCGTTCTATCGCTGACCCCGGATACGAACCGGGAATTCATTTCAGTGTCCTACCAGTTTTCAAGGCCGATGGGAAGATGAATCCAATGGTTGACGATCTCGAAGAGAAAGACTCAGAAGGCTTGGACCTTCAGCATTACCAGGATGTGGCTCGGCGTCGCCACCTTCAGTTCTTGATACCACTGCTCTTGGGATGGCTCGCGGTGTGGGGGGCCAGCTGGATTTTCCCGCCAAGCTATCGTTCGAGCACGCTGATCCTGGTGGAACAGCCCACCATGCCTAAAGATTACGTAACTCCTAATGTGAGCGATGACCTGCAGGACCGGCTGCAGAGCATCACCCAACAAATTCTCAGCCGCACGCGCGTGCTCCAGATCATTGATGAACTGAACCTCTACGCTGGGGGCCATAGCAAGATGACGCCAGACGACAAGGTCGAGCGCATGCGCAAAGATATCGACATCGAGCTGGTGCGCGACACTCACAACAACCAGATCACCGCGTTTAATGTCTACTATTCAGCGCGCGATCCCCGCATAGCCCAGAAGGTGACCAGCGAACTGACCAACCTGTTCATTAATGAAAATGTGGAAGTGCGGCAGCAACAGTCCGAAGACACTACCCAGTTTCTTGAGAGCCAGTTGGAAACCGCGCGTAAGAGCCTCGCCGAGCAGGAAGCACGAGTGCGAGAGTTCAAAGGACAGCACGTCGGCGAAATGCCTGCCCAGCAGGCCAGTAACCTTCAGATTCTGAGTGGCCTGCAATCGCAACTGCAGAACGAAGAGGATGCGCTTAACACCGCGAAACAACAACACGTTTACCTCCAGACATTGATCGATCAATACCGGACTCTCCAGGGACCTTCCCGGAGCACAGATGGCGCTCCGACGGGTTTGCCGGCGATTGACAAGGAACTCGACAGACTGAAGTCACAACTTGCCGACCTAAGCTCCCGCTATACCGATCGCCATCCGGATCTTCGTAAGTTAAAAGAGCAAATTGCGAAAACCGAAAAGACAAGAGACCAGATCATTGCCGATCTGAGGAATAAAGACAAGAGCACGGCAACGGGTGGCAGCGCGGCCGTCCCTGACGCAGCCGATCTTGCCCCGGGCTCGCCCATGGCGCAGCTACAAGGCCAATTACAGGCCAATCAAAGTGAGATTGCGAACCGCGAGCGGGCCATCGCAGCGCTAAAAGCAAACATCAACCAGTACCAGGCCCGGTTGAACCAAGAACCGGTGCGCGAGCAGGAGTTGGCAGATTTGACCCGTGGATACGATCAATCCAAGGCCAATTACGATGACCTGCTTAAGAAAAAAAATCAATCGCAGATGGCTACGAGCATGGAGCGACTGCAGCAAGGTGAGCGTTTCCGCATCCTTGATCCTCCCAGTTTGCCGTTAAAACCGGATTTTCCGAACCGCCTCAAGTTTTGTGGAATCGGACTGGGCGTCGGTCTATTGTTGGGCGTGGTGGTGGTAGGTGGCTTCGAAATAATGGACGACCGCCTGCACAGCGAAAAAAAGATCAAGGAATTAATGCCGGTGACGATCATCTCGGAGATCCCTGAAATTCTGAATCTATCGGATCAACGGGCCACGAAGAGGAAGGTTTGGCTGGGGTGGGCCATGGCCGCGCTGGTATTCGCCACCATCCTGGCGGGGTCTGCCTTCAGCTATCTGCACGGCTAATTTCCCTCCCATGTACAAGACTTTTTTTAATCTCGCGCGTAACCCGTTTGAGCTGACGCCCGATCCCGATTTTCTCTTTCCGACCCAACGGCACAATGAGGCCTTGGCGGCTCTTTATTGCGGCGTGCGCCGGCACAAGGGATTTGTCGTGCTCACGGGAGAGGTCGGCACCGGCAAAACTCTGCTGCTTCGATGCTTGCTTCAATTATTCAAAGAGAGCAAGGACGTTGCCTATGCCTATCTATTCAACAGCCGGCTCTCGAGTACGGAATTCCTGCAGTATGTCATCAGCGACTTCGGACTCCCTGCTGCCGGCAAGAACAAAGGCGAGCTTTTGCTGGAACTGTCCAATTACGTGGTGTCGCGCGGACTCAAAAAATTGACGACCGTGCTGATTGTGGATGAGGCCCACCATCTTTCGGCAGACATTCTGGAAGAGGTTCGGCTCTTGACGAACTTGGAAACGGCCAACGATAAGCTGTTGCAGATTCTTTTGGTCGGACAACCCGAACTCGATCAGAAGCTGGATTCCGTCGGACTTCGACAGCTCAAGCAGCGAATTGCCTTTCGTTCATACCTTGAGCCGTTGAATCAGAACGAAACCAAGGAATATGTGGAGCGGCGGCTGCATGTGGCAGGAGCAAACTCTTCCGCCACCACAATATTTCCGGCCGAAACGATTGCCGCTCTATACCGCTATTCACGCGGCACTCCCCGGCTGATCAACACGATTTGCGACAATGCTCTCCTGATCGCCTACACCAGGCAAATGCGCTGCGTAACGCCGCAGATCGTCGAAGGTATCGTTGCGGACTTGCGCCTCGACGTAGTGAGTCTGCCCAGGATCGAGCGAGTCCAGGAAAGCGAAGGCGACGAGGTCCGACGCGCCGCACAAGTCTTGCTGGAACTTTACGCCTCGCTGAAGTCCAAGACTCGCGACGAAGAGCTGGAAGCAGTCGCAGGCAAGCGATTCCCATGAGCCATATATTCGATGCCTTACAGAAATCGGAAGGCGAACGGGCCGGAGTGGACCTCCGCGCCCTTTCAGCCGCGACTGACTTGCTGCAGATTGCAGAGCGTAGAGCAGCTGCGGCGCAGGTGACCGTGTATGCAGAACCCTCCGACCTGGCCAAACCCACGCCGCACGAGCCTGTTGTCGCACCGCAAACGCTGCCATCGCTCGGGACAGCAGTTGAACCCAGCGCCGCGCCCGAGTCCTTGAACGGCAATTACTCGGAGCAGTTCAGCCACTTTCAGTCCCTGCACGTTTCGGTTCCTTCGCAAAACCGCCTGGTCTGCCTTACCGATGACGAAAGTCTGGCGGCGGAAAAGTTCCGCTTTCTTGGCGTCCGCTTGCGACAGCTGCGGCGAAGCCGGCAACTCAAGAAAGTGCTCATTACGAGCACAATCCCTTCCGAGGGCAAGAGTATGGTCGCGGCCAATCTAGCCTGCGCGCTGGCTCGCAGAAAGCAGATGAGAACCCTGCTGTTAGACGGGGACCTGCGGCGGCCGTCTTTATCGCAGGTGTTCGGGTTGCCCAGGCTTCCAGGTCTTTGTGAATGGCTTGAAGGCAAACCCGGTCCGATGACCAACATCTACTATCTCGAAGAGCCAGGCTTCTGGTTTCTCCCCGCAGGCAGCATGTTGGGAAATCCCCTGGAAGTCATGCAATCTGGAACCTTGCCTGCTCTAATGGATCAGTTGACCGCCTGGTTTGATTGGATCATCATCGATTCCCCTCCGGTTCTGCCTCTGGCCGACACGAGCGTCTGGACCAGGTTGGCGGACGGAATTCTGCTGGTTACGCGCCAGGGAACCACCGAGAAGCGGCAATTACAGAGAGGGCTCGAAGCGTTGGAACCCAAAAAGCTGATTGGCGCCGTGTTGAACAGTTCTCGAAACACGGCGCATAGTAATTATTACTACCACTACCGTCCTTCTACCGCCGCCAAGCCAAATGGCGATTCGAAATAATTAGCTTCTATCCATCAGCCACCATTCATCCGTTCATGTCCAAGCCGATTAACATGCGAACCTCCCCTTACGCTGACCATCAAAATCCGTGTTCTGCTTTTGTCTCAGGGAACACAACCAAGCGGAGGGAGTTGTGAACGTGCGACGCTCGAGTAATGGTTCCCATTTAGGTCCCCTGTTGGAGTCGACCTCGGCTGGAGAACGTGAGGTTCTGACCGAGGAAAACTTCAAGCGGATGATCTCCATCGAGCGCAAGAGAACAGAGCGCTCTCGAACCCCATTCTTGCTTATGCTGCTGGACATGGGTAACGGCCAGGTTTCTGGAAAAAATGGAAAAGCTCTCGACCGTATCGTGTCCGCCTTGCTGGCATCCACCCGGGAAACTGACGTAACCGGCTGGTACAAGAACCGGGTTTCCGTTGGCGTGATGTTCACCGAACTCGTAGTCACTGACAAGAACTCGCTGCTGAGCACAATGCTGACCAGGGTGAGCAACACGCTGCGAAATAATTTGACATTTGAGCAATTCAATCAAATCAGCATCTCGTTCCACTTCTTTCCCGACGATTGGGATCACGAGACTTCCGGGCGTCCCAGCAACCCGACCTTATACCCTGACCTGGCCAGCCGCAATAATGCCAGGCGATTCGTGTCCGGGGTAAAGCGGATGATGGATATTCTCGGCAGCGCAGTCGCGCTGGCCCTGTGCTCTCCTCTGTTCGCCATCATCGCGCTGGCCATCAAAGCCACCTCCAGGGGCCCTGTATTTTTCCATCAGCAACGAATTGGACAGTACGGTAAAAGCTTCACATTCCTGAAATTCCGTTCGATGCGCATCAACAGTGATCCCAACGTTCATAAAGAGTACGTGACCAAATTAATCGCCGGTCAGGCAGAGCGCAAGCCATCGAATGGGAATGGTGAGGGTGTTTACAAGCTTACGAGCGATGAGAGGATCACACCATTAGGGGCGATCTTGCGGAGAACCAGCCTGGATGAACTGCCCCAGTTCCTGAATGTCCTCAAAGGGGACATGTCGCTGGTTGGCCCTCGCCCTGCCATTCCGTATGAAGTGGCAGCTTATCAGACCTGGCATCGGCGGCGGCTTTTGGAAGTCAAGCCGGGAATTACGGGACTGTGGCAAGTCAACGGCCGGAGCCGGGTGAAGTTCGACGACATGGTTCGCCTCGACTTGCAATACTCGCGTAACTGGTCGCCCTGGATGGACATCAAGATATTGCTGCGCACCCCCGGCGCGGTAGTCCTCGGCGAAGGCGCCTACTAAGCAACTTTTCCCCTCCCCCGCCTATGTCCTTGTGAAGGAGTTTTCAAAATGGCCACTTGTGTCGCTAGACCTCAAGATTCGACAGCAGCGCAGAAGCAAAGAAACAAAATCGTCAAGTTTGGAGTAGTTGGCTACGGTTATTGGGGACCAAACGTCGTAAGAAACCTCGACCACCTGGAGGAAGCTGAGGTGGTTGCGGTATGCGACAAGAGCGCGCCCGCACGGCAGAAAGCGGGGAAAGCATACCCCGATGTTTTGGTCACGGACGACGTGAGTGAACTGGTGTCGTCCCCGGACATCGACGCCATCGCCGTGGTTACTCCAGTGTGGACGCACTACGAACTAGCCAAGGCTGCGTTGGAGAATGGCAAGCACGTCTTCGTCGAAAAGCCGTTCACCAGCAATACCGCACAGGCGGAAGAACTCATCGCCCTCGCCGCGCAAGCAAACCTCAAAATCATGGTGGATCACACCTTCTTGTTTACGGCTGCGGTCCAGAAGATCAAGCAATTGTTGCAAGACGGAGCACTGGGCAAGCTGTATTACTACGACTCGACCCGCGTAAACCTGGGCCTGTTTCAGCACGACGTGAACGTACTGTGGGACCTCGCGCCGCACGACCTGTCGATCATGGATCATCTGATCCAGGAGAGCCCCGAAGCCATTTCGGCCACGGGTCAGAGACACCTGAATGGACATGAAGATGTCGCTTTCATCACTCTGTATTTTCCCAACAGCGTCATTGCCCACATCAATGTCAACTGGCTGTCCCCGGTAAAGGTTCGTACCACGCTGATTGGCGGGGAGAAGAAGATGCTGGTGTGGAATGACCTGGAGGCCGACGAGAAGGTCAAGGTTTACGACAAGGGCGTAAACATTTCCGGCCCCGAAGGTCTGTATAACCTGCTGGTGAACTATCGCTCCGGCGACATGTGGGCGCCCCATCTCGAACAGGTGGAAGCGCTCTCGAAGGAATTGGCGTACTTCGTCGATTGCATTGCCAACGACCAGACCCCGATGAACGACGGCAAGGCAGGTCTGAGGGTAGTGAGGATGCTGGAAGCCGCCTCCGAGTCCCTCCGCCAGCGCGGAGCACTAATAAGTCTGTAGCCGCCCCAGATTTCGCCAGCCCTCCCCCCATTCTTCCACTCGATGCACCAAGTAAGGAGCGCAACCCCGACGTCATATGAATGAATTTGTGTGCATTTCGCCAGATGTAAAGCTGGGGCGAGACGTAAAGCTCTCCAAGTTCATAAATCTTTACGGATGTGAAATCGGAGACGAAACCAAGATCGGAGCCTTCGTCGAAGTTCAGAAGAAAGCCATCATCGGCAAACGCTGCAAGATCTCCAGCCACACGTTTATCTGCGAAGGCGTCACCATCGAGGACAACGTGTTCATCGGCCACGGCGTGATGTTCATCAACGATAGCTATCCGCGAGCCACGGCCGCCGGCGGAAATCTGCAAACCGAAGCCGACTGGAAAGTGGAGCGGACCGAAGTGAAGAAGGGAGCGTCGATTGGTTCTGGGGCCACGATTCTCTCCAACATCAGCATCGGTGAAAACGCAATCGTAGGGGCCGGTAGCGTTGTCACCAAAGACGTAGCGCCCAACTGCATTGTGGCTGGAAACCCAGCCAAAGTTTTGCGCTACATCGAACAGAATTTGGAGACCTCGAAATGAGCCAACATGCCGGTATTCCGTTTCTTGATCTGGTTGCCCCACACGCGGAACTTGAGCAGGAACTGACCGCCGTGTTTCAGAAGGCGCTGCGGACCGCTGGCTTCATCGGCGGCACGATGGTGGAGGAATTTGAGAAGGCGTTCGCCAATTTTTGCGGCTCCGAATATGCGATCGGAGTCAGCAGTGGCACGGATGCCTTGCGGTTTGCCCTGATGGCCTGTGGAGTTCAGGCTGGGGATGTCGTTGTGACCGTACCGAACACGTTTATCGCCACCACTGAGGCGATCTCGCAAGCTGGCGCCTTGCCTGAGTTTGTCGACATCGATGAGCGCACCTACAACATGGATCCGGCCAAGCTGCGGCACTACCTCGAAGATCAGTGCGAGATGAATTCATCCGGCCGGTTAACCAGCCGAAGGAGCGGCCGTCCGGTTAGCGCGGTGATCCCGGTTCATCTGTACGGCCAAACGGCGGACATGGATCCGATTCTGGACCTTGCGGAGCGTTATGGACTGATCGTGATCGAGGATGCCTGCCAGGCGCACGGCGCCGAATATTTTTCCCACAAGCACGGTCGCTGGATGAAGGCCGGCTCCATGGGCCGAGCTGCCGCGTTCAGCTTTTATCCGGGGAAAAACCTAGGGGCCTGCGGGGAAGCCGGGGCCGTGACTGTGAATGACGCCACTCTCGCCGGCAAGATCAAGATGCTACGAGACCACGGCCAGGCCAAGAAGTACTACCACGACGCTGAAGGCTACAACGGACGACTGGACGCGATTCAGGCCGGTCTCTTGCATGTGAAGCTGGCTCATCTGGCGAAGTGGAACACTCAACGCCGAGAACGCGCGGCTGAATACAATCGGTTGTTCGCGGCCTGCGATTGCTCCGCGAACCCACCCTACGAGCCTTCATGGTCGCGTGCCGTGCATCACCTCTACGTGATTCGTACCGAAGACCGCGAAGGAATGATGAACCACCTCAAGCGGTGGGAGATCGGTACGGGAATTCACTATCCGATTCCGTTGCATCTGCAAAAGGCCTACGTTCGGCTGAATTACAAGTTGGGGGACTTCCCGGTTGCCGAGAAAGCGGCGGCGACAATCGTGTCCTTGCCAATGTTCCCGCAGTTAACCGCCGGGCAGCAGGCCCGAGTGGTTGAGGAGATTTTTAACTTTGTTTCGATTTCGGTTCCCAAAGACGTGGTGCTTGGGCCCGCCAACGTCGCTCCCAGCGACCGCACTGCATAGGTTCCCCAGAAGAGCGTTTCCTCGCCGGGTATTCACAACTTTCACCTGAGCAATTTCCATTAGGGAGGAGCATTTGATGAATGACAATTTGGAAGCAGCGACTCTGCAGCTGCTCTCTCACTGCCGCAATGAAGATTGGGCGGGTTACGAGCCCTACGATGCTCTCAACAGTAGAGTGCTGGCAAACACACCGTTCCTCAATTTCAAACTGCCACGGCTCGCACTTACACAGATCTTGAAGCGAAGCCCGATCAACGTGCGTCAGCTACTCGGTATTCCGAAGACGCAGAATCCCAAAGCCATTGGACTCTTTCTCTCGACATTACTGAAGCTTTCCAAACTTGGTGTGGTGGAGGCTGAAGCGGATATAGAACTACTGATGGAGAGGCTGGTCGCCCTTCGGTCGGAAAGCAGCTCTTATTGGTGCTGGGGATACAATTTTCCGTGGCAGACTCGCCGGGTATTGGTCCCAATATGGGCGCCCAATCTGGTGTGCACATTCTACGTTGCCAGTGCGCTTTTGGATCGCTATGAGCAACAACCCGATTCCCAGACCCTGAACATGGCGTTAAGTTCAGCGGACTACATTCTGAATGAATTGTATTGGTCTGACGATAAGTCAACGGGCTTCGGCTATCCTCTGCCGTCAAGTCATGGGCAGGTCCACAACGCGAATTTCCTTGCCGCGGCGTTGTTGTGTCGCGTGTACAAGATCACCGGGGAAAAGAAGTTCCTCACCCCGGCTCTTAGCGTTGCCCGCTACGCGGCGGATTATCAGCACCCGGATGGCTCCTGGTACTACGGAGAAGCACCATCTCAACGGTGGATAGACAATTTCCATACCGGTTACAACCTGCTCAGCCTGCGCTCCATCGGACAGGACGCGGGTACTACAGAATTCGAAGCAGCCGTTCACCGCGGATTTGATTTCTATCGGCGGCATTTTTTTCGAGAGGACGGCGCTGTTGGATATTTTCATGACCGAATGTACCCCCTCGACACGCATTGTGTAGCACAGAGCATCATTACGCCCCTGGCGCTACGAGACCTTTCCCCAGACAACGTTGATCTTGCCTTTTCCGTATTTCGGTGGTCGATGGATCACATGTGGGACGAACGCGGGTTTTTCCATTACCGCATACTGCGCTCATGCAAAATTCGGACCTCGTATATCAGATGGACTCAGGCGTGGATGCTCCTGGCGATGACCATGCTTTTGGAGGAATTACAAGGTGGAAGCCAGCCTAATTCAATGCGGACCATGGTTCCGAGCGAGGTGGCTTGATGTTGGACCTTCCCTCGTATGTTCTCATTACTCCCGCCCGTAACGAGGCGCAATTCATTGACCTGACTCTCCAATCGGTGGTGTCGCAAACCGCACGACCGGAAAGGTGGGTGATCGTCAGCGACGGTTCGACCGATGGCACGGATGAGATAGTTGGGAAGTATGCGGCTGAGTACCCATGGATTGAACTTATCCGGATGCCGGAGCGCCGCGAGCGGAATTTTGCCGGAAAGGTGCACGCTTTCAACGCCGGGTATGCAAAGGTCCAAGGTCTGCCGTATGAAGTGATTGCAAATCTGGACGCAGATATTTCCTTTGACCGGGATTATTTCGCGTTCTTACTTCGGAAGTTGGCGGAAGACCCCGCACTGGGACTGGTCGGAACGCCATTTCGCGAAGGCTCCGATCGTATGTACGACTACCGTTTCGTCAGCATTGAGCATGTGTCCGGCGCCTGCCAAGTGTTTCGGCGTGAATGTTTCGAGCAAGTCGGTGGGTACGTTCCGGTAAAGGGTGGTTGCATCGATCATATTGCGGTCGTAACTGCCAGAATGAAGGGGTGGAAAACGCGGACCTTCACCGAGAAAATATGCCAGCACCATCGGCCTATCGGAACAGCTATACAGGGCGGCGTGATGACCAGATTTAAGGGTGGCGCCAAGGATTACGCTATCGGCAACCATCCTATCTGGGAGCTCTGCCGATGCGCCTATCAAATGACCAAACGGCCGGTCGTCGTCGGAGGCCTAGTTCTTGGTTCTGGATATCTCTGGGAATTCATGCGCCGCGCAGAAAGACCGGTCTCCCCAGAGCTAGTGGATTTTTACCGACGAGAGCAGATGCACCGATTGAAGATATTTCTCACAGGCAGCGGTGTTCTCTCCCCGAGCCCTTCTAACGCTTCTACGAGAACGGAAGCTCGATAAGGGCTTTAGTTGGAGTTTTCTGTAGTAAACCCACGAACCACGAAGTGCGGCTGATCATGACGTCAGGGCCCTCGATGCCGATAGGAACAGAATCAGTGACCGCTGCTGGTGCCCGCGGAGAACAGGGCCGAAGTGCTCAGGAGTGCGGCGGTCTGATCATCAACGCGGACGATTGGGGACGAGATCGCGAAACCACGGAACGCACGGTTGAATGTGTCCGTCTGGGTGCGGTTTCCGCGGTAAGCGCCATGATGTTCATGGAAGACTCGGCGCGAGCCAGCGGCACGGCGCAAGAGCATGGTATCGATACCGGCCTTCATCTGAACCTTACGACGCAATTCTCGGCATCGAGCGTTTCCGGCAAACTGGTCGAACATCAGCAACGGCTGGCGCACTACCTGCGCCGGCATCGCGTGGCGCATGTCGTCTTTCATCCCGGCCTCGTGAGTTCGTTTGAGTACGTAGTGGCGGCCCAACTTGAGGAGTTTCGGCGGCTTTACGGCGCCCCGCCCAATCGCATTGATGGCCACCACCACGCGCATCTTTGCAGCAACGTTCTTTTGGGAAAATTGTTGCCCCCGGGAACCATCGCTCGAAGAAACTTTTCCTTCCGGCGCGGCGAAAAGAGCTTCGCCAACCGGCTCTATCGCAGGATTACAGACCGCATACTGGCGACCCGGCATCGCATGACGGATTTGTTTTTCTCGCTGCCACCGCTTGAGCCGGAACACCTACGGAAGATCCTCACTGCCGCTCAAAGCTGCATCGTCGAAGTGGAAACGCATCCCGTGAACCCGGCAGAGTATCGGTTCCTGGCCGGAGGCGAGATTTTCCGGTGGATCGACGCCGGCCGGATTGTACCCTTCGGCGCGATATTTGCCGAGGCGTCTGAAAATTGCCGGTATGCAAAACCTTGGCAAGTGGCTTAGCAATCAGCAAGAGCGGAAACCCTAACCACGCAGAAGATATCGATGACCAATAGTCTTACTACAATACTCCCGGGCGCGGCCGATGTTTCAGCGCCTGAAAATGCCACAGCGGTTCCACTCAGTCACATCAGTGTTTGCATTTGCACCTACAAAAGGCCGCATCTGCTCAGACGCTTGCTGGATAAACTGGCCGATCAGGAGACCGGGGGCATTTTCACATATTCGATTGTCATTGTGGACAATGACGGTCAGCAGTCGGCCAAAGATGTGATTGCGGAGTTCAACGCAAGAGCGGCGATTCCCATCAAGTACTGTGTCGAACCCCGGCAGAACATCGCCATGGCCCGCAACAAAGCAGTCGGCAGCTCCGAGGGAGACTACATCGCCTTCATCGACGACGACGAGTTCCCGGAGAAGACCTGGCTGCTGACGTTGTGGATGGCATGCCAGCAATATAAGGTCGATGGCGTGCTCGGTCCGGTGAAGCGTTACTTCGATGAACAACCGCCCCAGTGGATCATCAAGGGTAACTTCTATGAACGCCCCACATATCCTACCGGCTTGATTATCGATTGGCGAAAAGGACGCACGGGAAATGTGCTGTTGAAGAAACAGCTTTTTACCGGCTCCGACCGGCCGTTCGACCCGCAGTTTCGCCAGGGAGAAGATCAGGATTTTTTCCAACGCATGATCGAGCACGGGCACGTTTTTATCTGGTGCAATGAAGCGGTCGCATACGAGGTCGTCCCGCCGGTGCGTTGGGGGCGAGTTTTTATGCTGAAGCGAGCTTTGCTGCGGGGAGCGATGGAGCCGCAAACCGTAAACTTTGGGGCGCGTCACGTCGTCAGGTCCGTCGTAGCCATCCCTCTTTATATCTGTGCGCTGCCGTTTGCCTTCGTGGCGGGGCAGCATCGTTTCATGGACTTGTCGGTTCGCCTTTTTGACCATCTGGGAAAGCTGCTGGCGCTTGCCGGCGTTCACATTGTGAAAGATCAATACGTCACCGAGTAAGCTCGGCTTCCAGCGAGAAGATCTAACCCTCTGCGTCCTAACGGAATTGCAATTGCGAAACATCCAATGAAGAGTATCGAATCGTCACGAAAGATGCGTCCCCTAGACGCCGGGCACTCTTCGCAAGTCGATCAGGTCAGCGAGGAGGTGTGGCATGGGCTGCTCGGGTTATTCGACGATGCGAACACCTATCAAACCTGGCCGTACGGAGAGGTGGTCTCCGGGCAAAACAAGTTGAGTCATCTGATACTCAAGTACGAGGGCGAGGTCGCGGCGATTGCGCAGGCGAGAATCGCGAAGGTTCCATTCATCAATGTCGGCATTGCTTACATTCAATGGGGACCAATCTGGCGCAGAAGTGCAGCGCCGGCGAACATAGAAACGTTTCGGCAGGCGGTGCGCGCGTTACGCAACGAGTATGTGTGCAAACGAGGTTTAGCTCTGAGGCTGTTTCCAGTTCTGTTTGACGACGGTGCCTCGTGCTTTTCGCAGATTCTGTCAGAAGAGGGATTCTCGTCCTTAGGCGAAAGCCTGCGCGGGCGGACGATACTGATGGATTTGCAGCCTCCGCTTACCGCTCTGCGCGAAGGAATGGCGCGCAATTGGAAGCGCAATTTGAAGCAGGCAGAGCAGAATGAGCTGGAAACGATTGAGGGTACGGGAGACGAACTCTTCGAACGCTTTATCCCGATCTACAAACAGATGGTGACACGCAAGAACTTCGTTGAACCCAACAATATTCACCAGTTCAAATCGATTCAGGCGCGCTTGCCCGAGCAGTTCAAAATGAAGATCATGCTGTGCCGGTCTCACGGCCAGATAAGCGCCGGCCTGATCTGGAGCCAGATGGGAAAGATGGGCATCGAACTGTTCGCCGCCACCAGCGATGCCGGCATGAAGAATAAAGGATCGTATCTTCTGCGCTGGAAACTGGTCGAAAAACTCAAACAGAACGGCGTTGCCGTCTACAACCTGAATGGCATCAACCCGGCCACGAATCCAGGAGGTTTCAAATTCAAGAGCGAACTCGCCGGAAAGAATGGCAAAGACGTGCGCTACGTCGGCCGCTTTGATTCGACCGCCGGCGTGGTCACCCGTTGCTGCATCGGATTCGGCGATACCTTGCGAACGACTTATCGATCCGTAAAAGAACGCATGAAGCATGTTCGCGGCGCCCAGCCGCCGCTGAAGGCGAGGCAGCCAGAGCAGGAACCATCCGGATCAGCCACCTCGCCGGAGCTATCAGAAGTTCGGCGGATGGCTGTTCGCGAGGCAGAAATGACTCCTCCGTTAATGTCAGGTGGAATACGAGGCAAAGTATAGATGCGAGTTTGCGGTAAAGACATTGAAGTACGTGGACGCTGGCTGCGGATCGCCGCGCCTGCCGGGGATGGATATCACTTTCTCGAGAATCCTGAACCCGTGTTGGACGAAATTCGGCGGGCAGGGACGAGGGTAGATCTGTTCACCTTCATGCAGGGGTTACGCGAAACCACGCGAAAGTATCCGTACCCGATGGAGTGGGATAACTTCGCCGCCCTGCCGCTCACGACCTTCGAACATTGGTGGATGAAACAACTTGGATTCAAGGCGCGCAATAAGGCCAAGCAGGCCGAGAAAAAGGGCGTACTCGTACGGGAAGTAGCTTTCGATGACGCGCTGGTGCGGGGAATCTGGGAAGTTTACAACGAGTGTCCCGTCCGCCAGGGACGGCGCTTTTCGCACTACGGCAAAGATCTCGAAACGGTGCACCGGGAAGAAGCCACATTCCTCGATACCAGCGTCTTCATCGGCGCCTATCTTGAAGATCGCCTCGTCGGTTTCTGTAAATTGGTTCACGACGAGAGCCGAAGCCAGGCAGGCCTCATGAATATAGTTGCCATGATTCGGCACCGCGACAAATCCGTCACCAATGCATTGGTAGCGCAGGCGGTTCGCTCCACCACCGAGCGCAAAATTCCATACCTTGTGTACTCGAATTTCGCGTACGGGAAAAAGCAGCGGGACACCATTACGGAGTTCAAGGAACGGAATGGGTTCCAGCGCATCGATGTCCCACGCTACTACGTCCCTCTCAGCGACCTGGGCAAACTCGCCCTGCGGCTTGGTCTCCACCAGAATATAAAGGATCACATCCCCGAAGCGCTGGTGGCTAAGCTGCGGGGCATCCGCACTGCCTGGTACAACCGCAAGCTCGGCTCCGTAAACGAGGCTCTCTAAAATTCATGCCAGGACTGGTTGGCCTTATCACGAAAATGCCCCGCGCACTTGCAGAGCGGGAGCTCGAGCGGATGGTTGCAGCGCTTCGCCACGAGTCTTTCTATAAGAGCGGCACCTGGATCGATGAGACCCTGGGAGTGTACGCAGGTTGGGTGGAACGAAAAGGCTCTTTTGCCGACGCCATGCCCATCGCCAATGAACAAGGCGATGTAGTTCTTCTTTTTTCCGGAGAAGAATTTCCCGAGCCGGGTACACCGAGGCGTTTGAGAGAACGCGGTCACACCCCCGATCTGAAAGGACCTTCGTACCTGGTGCACGCCTATGAGGAAGATTCGACGTTCCCCGCGGGGTTGAACGGCAGGTTCCACGGCCTGGTCGCCGACCGCAGACACGGCACGGCGAAGCTGTTCAACGACCGCTACGGAATGCACCGGCTGTACTATCACGAATCGAAGGAAGCCTTCTACTTCGCAGCCGAAGCCAAAGCCATACTGGCGGTGCGCCCGGAGTTGCGCCAGCCTGATCCGCGGGGATTAGGGGAATTCGTTGCCTGTGGATGCGTGCTCGAGAACCGCACTTTGTTTAAAAATATCCACGTGCTGCCGGTTGCGGCCGCGTGGACATTTCGCGCCGGCTCGCTCGTAGAAAAGAATCATTACTTTCTTCCTTCCGAATGGGAGAACCAACCCCAAGTCGATCTGGAAACTTATTACCGGAATCTGCGCGAAGTTTTTTCGCGGAACCTTCCGCGTTATTTCAATGGCGGCGAACCGGTGGGGGTTTCGCTCACCGGCGGCCTCGATAGCCGGATGATCATGGCCTGGCACAAGTCCACGCCGGGATCGTTACCGTGTTATTCCTTTGGCGGAACGTATCGCGATTGCCGCGATGTTGCCATTGCGCGAAAAGTGGCGGGGGTCTGCGAGCAGCCCCACCATGTGATTCCAGTGGGAAAAGAATTCCTGTCACGCTTTTCTCATTATGCGGAGCGCACAGTCTATCTGACGGATGCATGCGCTTCCGTAAATCGCGCGGCCGACCTATACGTCAACGAGTGCGCCCGCACGATTGCTCCGGTGAGGATGACCGGGAACTACGGCGGCGAGGTGCTCCGGCGAATTGTAGCGTTCAAAGCGGGTATACCCAGTTCGGGGCTATTCCGTCCGGAATTTGTCTCGGAAATCGAAACCGCCACGGCTACGTACTCGCACCTTCGCAACACGAATCCGATATCCTTCGCTGTCTTCCGGCAAGCTCCCTGGCACCATTACGGGCTTCTCGCCCTGGAGCAAACTCAGGTGGCGCTGCGATCTCCATATTTGGACAACGCTTTTGTGAGAACGGTTTTTCAGGCTCCGAAAGCCGGGCTCGAAGGAAATGACGTTTCCCTCCGCCTCATCGCCGATGGCAACGCCAGTCTCCTGCAGATTCCGACCGATCGCGGTTACGGTGGGAGTAATTGGCCGCTTTACTCGGCCGCGGCCCGCAGCTTCATTGAGTTCTCGGTCAAGGCAGAATACGCCTACGACTACGGAATGCCGCAGTGGGTAGCCCAGATCGACCATATTTTGTCCCCGCTCCATCTAGAACGTATTTTTCTGGGAAGGCACAAATTCGCGCATTTCCGCGTCTGGTATGGAGGGCCGCTTTCGGACTACGTGAAGCAAATGCTGCTGGACTCGCGAACTCTCAAACGGCCATATCTCAATCCCGCGGCGGTGGAAGCTGTGGTGCACGGTCATGTCACCGGGCAGAAGAACTACACCACCGAAATTCACCAGTTGTTGACCCTCGAATTAATGCACCGTCAGTTCTTCGATTCTCAGAGCTCGTCGTAAGTTCAGTTTTCCCAATGCTGAATTCCTAAAATGTCCCCGTCGGTCGCCACTATCATTTGTATTGCCGGAATTGCTGCACTGTTCGCGCTCGATCGCGAATCGAACGCCGGTGTGTCCAAAGCTCTCTGGATTCCCTTTGTCTGGCTGTTCTTGAGCAGTTCGCGCCCGGCGTCAGAGTGGCTTGCGGTGTTTGGGTTTAACGGCGCGGCGGCGACACCCACCGATGCCCTCGACTATTACCTCGACGGAAGTCCCACCGACCGAAATGTGCTGCTTTGCCTTCTGACCATCGGGATCGTGATCCTTATCGGCCGGCGACAGCAGGTTGCAAAACTGCTGGGAAAAAACAAGCTGCTCCTGCTGTTTTTTTTCTACTGCGCCTTCAGCGTCCTCTGGTCCGACTACACTTTCGTCGCTTTCAAGCGCTGGATCAAGTCCCTCGGCGACCTGGTATTTGTGCTTATCGTTTTCACCGAACTTCAGCCGACAGTCGCTTTGCGGCGGCTTCTCTTGCGTGCAGGTTTCGTGCTGGTGCCGCTCTCGGTTTTGTTCATTAAGTACTATGGGAGCCTCGGGCGCATGTATAACCAATGGACCTGGCTTCCCGCGTACACCGGTGTAACTGACAACAAGAACGAATTGGGAATTCTCTGCCTGATCTTTGGCCTGGGATCGGTATGGCGTCTACTCGACCTCATCCAGAACCGGACCGAAACCCATCGCGCCCGCCGAATGCTGTCTCATTGCGTCCTGCTGGCCATGGTGTTCTGGCTTTTCTGGATCGCAAACTCCATGACCTCACTTGCCTGCTTTATTCTGGCAGCGGCAGTCATGGTTACCACGAGTTTCGGGGTGATTGCCCGGCGCCGCGCAATTGTGCACATGCTTGTCGCCGGGGTGATCTGCGTTGCCTTTTATGCGCTGTTTCTTAGCAGTGGCATGGTTGAATCTCTCGGCCGAGACCCTACGCTTACCGGTCGCACCGTGATCTGGGACGTCGTCCTTTCGGTACGCGGGAACGCGCTGGTCGGGACAGGGTTCGAAAGTTTCTGGCTGGGAAAGCGCCTGCATAGAGTGTGGGAACTGACTATGCCCGGCCTTCAAGAAGCTCACAACGGCTATCTTGAACTTTATTTAAACCTGGGATGGATTGGCGTGATCTTGCTCGGCGGTTTGATCGTGACCGGGTATCGGAACGTGATTGCCGCATTTACCCGGGGCCCGGCCACGGCAAACCTGAAACTCGCGTTTCTCGTGATGGCGATCATATACAACTTTACCGAAGCCGGCTTCCGAGAGACCACCCCGGTTTGGATATTTTTTCTGGTCGCCACATTTGCGGTTCCCCGAATGGCCTCTTCCAAGACTCAACCGCGGCCCCAGGTTAAATCCTCATCAGAGTTGAGTGAGTTTTCGGTGAAAGCCGATCCAGTCCTGGCTGCGGAAATTGCTTCGAACTCGGAGTTGGTCAACTATGGAGATTTCTCGGAGAGTAAAAGCCTAAGCAATGAGAAGTGGGCGCAGCAAGGTGCACACGCCGGCAGCTCTCCAGAGTTTTGGCCGCAGCGGGAGCACATTTGAGACCGTTCGAAGAAACCGGCGCATTTCGGCCCAGCGAGGGCCCGATACGAGATCTCGCAGTCCGCGGCGCGGGTGCAATTTTGTTCTCGGGCGGGGTGGGAACGGTCTTGCACGTCATTGCCGCAATCACTCTGGCTCGCTTGCTGACCCCCAAAGACTTCGGTGTGGTGGCGATGGTCACCACCTTCAGCCTTCTGCTGAGCAACTTCGGCCTGAATGGATTCACCGAGGCGATTCTTCAGTTCGAAGATCTGAACGAGGTGCTGGCCAGCAACCTGTTCTGGATTAACCTGGGCGTGGGAACTCTGCTGACGCTTGCTTTTGCCGCATCGGGTTCGTTGTTGGCGTGGTTCTACAAAGATCCGCTTGTCGCCCACGTAGCCGTCGGCACATCGCTCTCGATATTTCTCACCAGCACGTCGGTGGAGCACCTGGCCCTGCTCAAACGTGCGATGCGCTTTTCGACCGTCTCCGCCAACGACATTGTGGCCCGTGCCGTTTCCGTGGTGATTTCGATCTTTCTGGCGTGGCGAGGCTGGGGATACTGGGCGCTCGTCGCTCAAGTAATCGCCGTACCGCTCAGCACATCGATTGGCGCCTGGACCTTGTGCAGGTGGCTGCCGGCTTTTCCGCGGCGGGCGGCGAACACTCCTGCGATGGTGCGGTTCGCCATGCACGTTTACGGGCGCTTTACCGTCAACTATTTTTCGCGCAACACCGACAATTTGTTGGTGGGCTGGCGCTTCAACGCCCAGGCTCTCGGCTTTTACAAGAAAGCCTACGACCTGTTTGCCCTCTCGGCAGGCTTGCTGGTTTCGCCCCTGGCGAACGTGGCCATCGCCGCCCTCAGCCGCTTCAATCCACGCTCTGCTGAGTTTCGGCGGTATATGGTAAACGCCTTTACCGTTCTCGCATTTGTGGGGATGGGTCTGGGCGCAAATCTCACCCTGGTGGGCAGAGATGTAATTCGCCTGCTGTTGGGAACCAAGTGGGAGGAGTCGGGCCGGATTTTCCTGTTCTTCGGCCCAGGCGTCGGAATCATGATGCTCTACTTCACCCACGGGTGGATCCATCTGTCCATCGGAAGAGCGGATCGCTGGTTTCGCTGGGGAATCGCAGAGTTGGCTGTCACCGTTCTGCTGTTTCTGGTGTGCTTGCGCTGGGGCCCGGTTGGAATTGCTGTAGCGTGGACCACATCGTTCTGGATTCTAACGATTCCGGCGATCTGGTATGCGGGCCGCCCCATACAGTTCGGAGTCACTCTCATGCTGGCGGCGACCTGGAAGTTCGTCGTTGCAGCCGCACTCGCCGGCTGCGCATCGGAATTGATCATGCTGCGCGTCGCGGCCGTATTTTTGGGAAACGGCTTGGCCCAGACCGCCGCTCGCATTGCGATCACTTCCGCCGGCTTCAGCATTCTGTACGTTGGGTTGGTCATCGTTCTGCACCGAGGGTGCACTCCGCTTTATCAACTTGCGCGCCTGGTGCGAGGAATGGCCGCGGCCGGAAAATTTCCGAAGTCTTCTCCAATGCCGGCAATGGCCTGTGCTGTCGGCGAGAGTGTTGTGTTAGCCGAGTCTGGAGTAGGGAAATAGGGGCCATGATTTTCACGAGCTTGACTCTGACACATAGCTTCAGTCGTGAGTCCCAAATTAGGAAATACTAAGCTTCATGGAACTGCAGATCGGGAATGGAAGGATTGAATTTAAAATCGTTGGCATTAGAACCTCCAGCCCAGTGGCGCATAAAAATAGTGTCCATTTTCCCGGGGCGGGAGGGCTCATCGATCATGTACTATCGACACCTTCGTTGGGACTGCACCACCTGATAAAACCGAAGAGGACTGATTTTCAGTGCTCTTGTTTAGCGAATGCCAGCTCGGTCCCCCGAGGATAAATGAAACGCCGTTACGTTCTTTTGTTCCCCGCAATCGTCTTTTGTACGCTGTATTCTCATGCTCAGCTTTGGTCCGGGCTGCTAAACCCGACATCCGGTAATGGAGCCTGCTCAGCCGCGTCGGTAAGCGCTCCCCAGAAATGCGCCATCGACTGGACGCAAACTGGAGTACCGGGTGGCATACCGTCGGCATCGTGGACGCAATGCGGCTCCACAATTCAGGCATCGACTTACGGAAGCGGCTCCTCCGATGCGACATCGGCCATCAATGCTGCGTTAAGCAGCTGCGGATCGACATCCAGCAATCCCCATTATGTGTTGCTCAGTTCCGGAACGTTTCTTATCAAGGGCAATCTCACGATTCCTGGCTATACCGTCTTGCGGGGAGCGGGAACACTGTCAACGATCCTGAATACCACGGGCACCAGCGGAGCAGTCATCACCATGGGCACGGGCGGTGGGATTTCCTCCGGTGGCCCCAACTCGGCCACCATCAATTCTGGAAACACCGCCGGATCGACCAGCCTCACCCTCTCCAGCACATCTGGAATGTCGGTAGGCGGCTACCTGATGATTACCGAATTGAATGATCCGGTATATGTGACGATCAACAGCATTGCCAACGCCGGCGATCCCTGCACCTGGTGCGACTATCCTTTTAGCGGAGCGCGGGCGCGCGGCCAGATCGTAGAAATCGAAAATATCTCGGGCAATACGGTGACAATTTCTCCTGGTCTATACACGAATTATGGAACGGCGAGCAGCACATCTCCGGCCCTGGCGACCCCTGTTCCGGGCGTGCAGAAATATTCCGGCGTCGAACTCTTGCAAACCTACGCCAACAACACCGGCTATGCTCAGACATTTGCCCTGTGGGCATGCATGTATTGCTGGGTCAAGGAAGTATTCAACAACTACAGCGACGGCGACCATATTGACGATTATTACGGCTACCGCGATGAATTCCGGGATAGCTATTTTTCCAATGCCATGCTGCATAGTCCGGGGGCCTCAGATTCGGATGTTTCCCTGCTCGATCAAACCTCGGGCACACTGATTGAGAATAATATTCTGGAGCGCCTGCATGTAGGCGTGATCGTCAACTGGGGCAGCGCCGGCAACGTGGTCGGCTACAACTATAGCTACGGCAACTTCGATGCCAATGGCGATTTGGTAATCATGGCTTCGTTTCTGGAGCATGGGGCGTCGCCGCAATTCAATCTTTACGAGGGCAATGTCGGCAACAACATCACTCTCGATAGTTTCTGGGGGTCGGGATCAAACGAGACCATGTTCCGCAATCAGTTTCGCGGGACCGACACTCTGGCTTCGCCTTTAACCGCCGGGCGCAATACTGTGAACTGGTCGAGCGCGCAACTGGCAAACGAACAGATGTTCGGCATCACCAACTCCTGGGTACACACCAACAGCAACGCGATCGGGAATGTTCTCGGCTCTGCTGACGCAGTCACGGCAGCTACACAAGGCCTTTACACTGGCGGTTCCGCACCGTATAACTCCACCGTGATTCCGTCGGCTACGCGAAATTACAACAACTGGTTCTACGCGGTCAGCGTGGGATATGACACCGGCAGCGATACCAGCGGCGCCAGCATCAAGACTTACGCAGGCGGGCCATCGAACGTCGTCGGGTACTGGGTGGGAAAGGCGTCCGGAACCATCTTCCAGCACGGAAACTTCGACATTGCCAGCAACTCGACCATCTGGGCCAGTGGGGTCACGCATACTCTGCCGGCATCGCTTTTTCATTCTTCGCAACCGGCATTTTGGACCGTTCCAGCGTCCTGGTCCGATCAAGCGCCGTGGCCTGCGATTGGACCCGATGTGACGGGAGGGAACGTGGATAATTCGACTCTCGCGGGCCATGTGTATCAGATTCCGGCGGAGGCTTGTTACAACAACACGGCGCGGGATGCGACCGGGATCAAACTGTTCAACCCGGCAAATTGCTACGGCATTGATCCTCCTCCTCCGCCTCCGGCCCCTCCGACAGGGCTTAACGCCGTCGTTCAATAATGTCATGTGAATAGTTCCTCATGGTGGCACGCTCTAGCATCCCCTTTGCGCTGGGCTACGGCTCAGGTTAGCCCGCTGACGTTCAATGCGAACACTTGTACGGCTCAGGAAGCAGGGGCAGGTTTCACAGGCCCCGACTGGTCTCACCGCCAAGTGAAATGACCCAGATTCGCAAACCGCAAAATCCCCGGAACGCACAAAGCAACCGTTGACGGCAGGCTGGAGTGAGAACGGGCTTGATGGCCACGCGAAAGAGTTGACCCACGGACTGCGCAGTTGACCGTTCTACGTGCAATGGGAAATGATCTGTGCACAAGGATGTACGCAAAGTCCCTCGGCACGGTGTGCATTTTAATCCTGTGCGCGATCTTGACCGCCGGATTGTGGCCGTTTCGTGCTCCAAAGAACGATGTGGAGTGGCTCAGCGGGGAGAGCGGACTTCGATTTGGGCGGCACGGCATTGTGGCGAGTGCCAATGCCTTTCGCGCAGCTTCCGGGAACGGTGCGTGCAGTTTGGAGATTTGGCTGGAACCGGCACGGACGAACCGCTCGGGTACGATCCTTGCCTTTGACAGCTCCGCAGACCCCAAGTTCGCATTTGCGCTGCGGCAGTTTGGCGATGCCTTGGCCATCCAACGCGCCAGGGTGGACACACAGGGAACAATGACTCGGCCATGGCTGAAGGCGGACCGGGTGTTTGTGGAGGGGAAGCGCGTAGCCCTGACAATTACAAGCAGTCAAGAACAAACGGCGATCTATGTCAACGGTAAGCGAGTCAAGGTCTCGTCGCGATTTGGGCTTGTGAACGGCGACTTGACCGGTCAGCTTGTACTGGGGAACTCAACGATCAGAGACAACTGGTCAGGCCAGATTTTCGGGTTGGCAGTTTACGATTTTGAACTGATGCCTTCACAAGTTGCTGCGCATTTTGAGCGCTGGACACACCAGCAGCAGATGTTCGGGGTTAAGGGAGAGAAAGGCCCGTCTGCGTTGTATCTGTTCGATGAAGGTAAGGGCAATGCTGTTCATGACCATGCGGGCTCCGCGAATGACTTAGTGATCCCGGCCCGGTACTTCGTGTTGCATCCAGCATTTCTACATTCGGTCTGGGACCAATTTCGCAGCAGGTGGGACGGCTGGATGAGTTGGAGCTATTGGTCCGACGTTGCCGTAAATGTCGTTGGGTTTGTCCCGATGGGGTTCTTTTTCCTGGCGTACTTCTCGCGGGTGCGGCCGGTTCGCTGGCCTAGCGTCTTGGTGGCCCTTGTGGGTCTCTCCACAAGTCTGCTGATCGAGATCTCGCAGCATTTTCTCCCGACGAGAGATTCCAGCATGACCGATGTGATCACCAATACCCTTGGAACGTTAGCCGGGATGGCATTTTATAGGCCGTTTCTGATAGCGAAGCTATCGAATCGACTTATTTCATGGTTAAGGTAAAGCTAATGCTGGCGTGCAGAGAAGCGCGGCCGCGCGAGTGGCCTCGGTTGCACCGGAACTAGTTCTGCAAGCCGCTGGCACCCTGCGGTACCAGACACATTGGTTGAGTAACTATGTCAACAAATTCCCAGAAATGAGCACATATACAACTTGCTAAACAACGTTTACTTCCGCTTGAAGCCTTTTCTGCCTTGGCGTGTCCGCATCGCCTTGCGCCGGCTGCGCGCTGGCTACAAACGTGCCAACTCTGCAAAGGTGTGGCCGATCGATGAGCAGGCGGGTGCGGCTCCCCCCAACTGGCCAGGGTGGCCAGACGGCAAACGGTTCGCACTAGTCCTTACTCATGATGTCGAAGGTGCGAAGGGTTTGTCGCGCGTCCAGCAGCTAATGAACATGGAGTTAACCCATGGATTTCATTCGTCCTTCTACTTTGTGCCGGAGGGAGAATATAACGTTTCTGACGACTTGCGAAGGATGCTGGAGGAAGCTGAGTTCGAGGTGGGTGTGCATGGATTGGACCACGACGGAAGACTCTACAGTTCCAAGAGCACATTCAAGGCAAAGGCTGCGCGGATCAGGGAATATCTGCAGCGCTGGAACGCGTCTGGATTTCGCTCTCCTCTGATGCAGCACGAGCTCGGGTGGCTGCACGCGTTGGGTGTGGAGTACGACGCATCAACGTTTGATACAGATCCGTTTGAACCCCAGCCTGACGCCGCCGGCACTATCTTTCCATTCTGGGTACCGGGTCCGGACGGCAATGGATATGTAGAGCTTCCATACACACTGATTCAAGACTTCAATCTCTTTAAGGTTCTTTGCGCCCGGGATACCAGTATCTGGAAGCGAAAAGTGGATTGGATCGTCGAGCACGGCGGCATGGTGTTGGTAAATACGCACCCCGATTACATGTGTTTTGCCGCCAGAGAAAATCGGGATGAGTATCCGGTGTCGTTCTACGAAGAGCTCCTCTCCTATGTAAGGGAAAAATATGAGGGTTCCTACTGGAACGCGTTGCCGCGAGAAGTGGCTCGGTATTATTGCAAGCGCATTCCGCTTCCTTTACGGAATACACGCAAGAAAATATGCATGGTGGCCTACACCCCGTACGAGTCTGACAATCGTGTCCGGCGCTATGCGGAAACACTAGCGAAACGGGGTGACCATGTCGATGTCATTGCCATCAGCTGGAAGCACTTCAAGACGACGGAGAAAAAAATCAAGGGGGTTGCGGTTTATCCAGTGCAACACCGTGAGTTGAACGAGCGTACCAAATGGACGTATGCATGGCGATTGCTGCGCTTTCTATGGAGCTCATCCAGGCAGCTAACACGACTACATAAGCAGTATCGCTATGATGTGATTCATATTCATAATATGCCGGACTTTCTGGTGTTTGCGGCGTGGTATCCGAAGTTTACTGGGGCGAAGCTGATTCTCGACATTCATGATATCGTTCCGGAGTTTTTTGTCAGTAAATTTCACACAAAACCTAACTCAATATACGTCGCATTGATGAAAGCGATCGAAAGGGCAGCGGCAGGATTTGTTGACCATGTGCTTGTCTCGAACCACCTTTGGCATCGCACTATAGTTGCGCGGTCGGTTGCAAACGAGAAGTGCTCTGTTGTCCTTAATCATGTAGACCCTGAAGTGTTTGGCCGCGGAGCAAAAACCAGGACTGACGACAAAGTTATCGTTTTGTTTCCGGGCAGTGTTCAGTGGCACCAGGGGTTGGACATTGCAATCGAAGCCTTTGTTCACTTTAAAAGTCGGATTCCGAATGCCGAGTTCCACATCTATACGGGAGCAGGCGGCGCTATGAAGGCTGACCTGATTCGGTTGATACAGCGACTTGGTCTGGAGGGAAGCGTCAGACTCTTCGGGGGTGTGCCGTTCGATAAAATGCCGGAGGTGATCGTCAATGCTGACCTGGGAGTTGTTCCCAAACGAGCTGATTCATTCGGGAACGAAGCTTACAGCACCAAGATCATGGAGTTCCTGTCCCAAGGCGTGCCAGTCGTCGTCTCTCGAACCAAGGTCGACACTTTTTATTTTCAGGAAGGGGTCGTCCATTTCTTTCCCTCCGGCGACCCCAAAGCTATGGCCCAGGCCATGCTTGAGGTTATCGACAACCCAGACTTGCGAAAGTCCCTGATTCGGCGTGGCTATGAATATGTCGAGCAGAATAATTGGGGTCAGAAAAGAAATGAGTACTTTCAGTTGATCGATTCACTCTCGACAGAGCGCTTTGATCGTATCCCAGGAACCCTAATACCTGTCTCGACGTTTCACACCAACAGAGGCCGACAGCTGAGTGATGACCCCATTGCCGATCAGGTCGGTGGCCTGGCCATTGAACTTGACGGCTCCCAAGCGGTATCGACTCTGAAGAAGGACTGAAATGGCGCGCGTGTTTTTCTGCTCGCTCGACTAAACGAGTTACCTTCCAATGAAATTATCTGATCCTAGCCGGGCCGTTGTCGACCCAGTATCCACCACTGAAATCGTGCCTATCATGAAGCCGGCTTTCACTTTCGTGCACGATCCGTCAGTAGAGGCCTGCGCGGAGTGCACGATCAGCCTCCGTTCTCTGCCGTATCTTGCCGACCACGCGTTTCAGGACATGGCCGTGCTGCCCGGGTCGTTCTACATTGAAATGGCGCTGGCTGTTCATGAGCAGCGGTTTGAGCGCGCCGCGGAAGTCGTGCGCAACGTGACCTTCGAGAATCCAATCGTCCTTTCGCTGGACGATACGATCATAAGGATTGAGGTCCGGAACATTGGTCGCGACACGGCTGAATATACTTTCTACGAAGCCGGTGTCGATCATGGCATTCCTTCCCGCCGCCAATCTGCTGCCCGGCTTGAGGTCGATCGCAGCCCATCGGACCTGCAAGAGACAGTTGACGAATCATTTTCCATCGAAGAGTTTCAGGCGCAGGCGGTTGACGTAATCGACTCGGAGCGTTTTTACAAAGAGCTTCGTGCCAACGGCAACCAGTACGGGCCCCGGTTTCAAGGTGTCTCCTCGATTTGGCGGGCCGGCAACGAGGCTCTCAGTAAACTTTCCTGGCGGCGTAGGGAAAGCGAGTTCCATTGCCTGCACCCCACGCTGCTGGATGCGATGACTCAGATGCTGGCGCCCTTCATGATGGCCGGGGGCAGGACTTTCATATTGCGGTCGATTGAGCGCATGGAAATAGCGAGCCTCGAGTTTCCCGACACCCTGTGGTGCCACGCCACGCTGCTGCCGGAGACTGAAGGTGAGAACAAGGGCGTGGCCGGCAATGTTCGGGTCTTCGGCCCGTCGGGCAAGCTACACTTGCGGCTATCCGGAGTCGCCTTCAATCTTCTGGACCGCGCGGATGCCCTCGACGAAAACACGGCGCCGAGCCTGGTGGTCGCCTCCAACTTTACGGCAGAGCCGCTCGAGGATTCGCTGAAGTTCTGGTCGGCGCATTTCGGCGTTCGGGCCAAAATTGAATTTGCGCCCTACGATCAGATTTTTCAGCAGTTGCTGCAGACGGAGAGCCCGTTTCGCAGCAACCGTGACGGGGTCAACATTCTCCTGCTGCAATTGGAAAAGTGGGCCGCTGCCGGACGAGATTGCGTCCCGACCTTCGACAAACAAAGATCCGAGCAGTGCTTCGGAAACCGCAAGAGATGCATTCTGCCGAATGGCCTGGAAATCGTTCATTTGAACCAGTACGAGACGGACTACGTCTACAAGGAGATTTTTGAGGACGAATGTTATTTAAAGCACGGCGTGCGCCTGCCCGACGGCGCTACCGTGGTCGACATTGGGGCCAACATCGGTCTTTTTTCGCTTTTCGTAATGAGCCGCTGCAGGAACCCGAGGATTTACGCCTTCGAACCCGCCCCGGTTGCGCATGACCTGCTGAAGGCGAACTGCGACGCGTACGGCTCCAACGCCCAGGTGTTTAATTTTGGTGTCTCGGATAAGCCGGGTACCGCGAACTTTACCTTCTATGAGAACTCCTCTGTTTTCTCCAGCTTTCATTCCAGTGAAGAGGAGGATCGCAAGGCGATCCAGGCGGTGGTTCGCAACATGCTCAGCGCCGGACCGATTACCGACGAATTTCTCGAGGAAAATGTCGATGCCCTGACCGTTGACAGGCTTCGCCGGACTATCCACGAGTGCCGCCTGACATCGGTGTCAGACATCATCCGGGAAAATCAGATCGACAGGATCGATCTTCTCAAGATTGATGCCGAAAAAAGCGAGCTGGACATAATCAGGGGCATCGCGGATGGCGACTGGCCTAAGATCGATCAGATCGTTATCGAAATTCATGATCCCACGCGCGAGGCGGTTCGTTGGATCAACGATCTGCTGATCGGGAAGGGATACCGATGTGCGATCGAACAGGAAAAACTGCTCGAGCATTCCGGACTATTCAACCTGTTCGCAATCCGTGATGAGCCGGGCAACAGGACGAACTCTGACTCAGAGCGCTTGCAAACCGGCGCTGCTGAGCTAGAACTGCCGCGGCTGTCCGGCAGCCTGCAGCGCAATGTGCAGGATTTCTGCACCGCGCTGCAGTCGTTCACGAGCCAGACGCCCACGCCGCTTGTCCTCTGTTTCTGTCCAGCGAGCCCGGCCGTTGAAGCGAATGCGGAACTGAAAATAGCGCTGGGTGAAGCCGAGCGGGAATTGCTCTCACGAACTGGCACGATGGCCGGCGTTTCAACGATCGGCTCGGAGTCTTTGTCGCGGCTCTATCCGGTCGCCGAGTATTACGACGTTCATGGCCATCAGTTAGGAGACATTCCCTACACAGAAGAATGCTACGCCGCCATCGGCACCGCCCTGTTCCGAACCATCTTCAACCTGAAGCGAAAGCCATACAAAGTAATTGTGCTGGACTGCGATAACACGCTTTGGAAAGGCGTGTGTGGCGAGGATGGGGCGCAGGGAATCGCGGTCACAGAGCCTTACCGCGTCCTGCAGCAGTTTATGGTTGATCAAATGAACTCCGGTATGCTGCTGTGCCTCTGCAGTAAGAACAGCGAAAAGGATGTGCTGGACGTATTCGATCAGCGCTCTGACATGCCGCTAAGACGCGAGCACCTGGCTTCATGGCGGATCGACTGGAGCAGCAAGTCTGAGAACATTAAATCTCTCGCGAGCGAACTGAATCTTGCGCTGGATAGTTTTATCTTCATCGATGACAACCCTGTGGAATGCGCTGATGTTGAGATCAACTGCTCGGGTGTGTTGACTCTGCAGGTGCCGCGGGAGCCTGCGTCGTTTGCCTCGTTTTTCCAGCACGTTTGGGCTTTTGATCACCTGGGAACGACCGAAGAGGATCGAAACCGCACCCAGATGTATCAGGAAAACGCTCGACGAGAGAGCTTCCGTGCGCAGACCCCCTCGCTGAATGACTTTATCGCGGGCCTTCAGGTTCGCGTCGATATGGCTGAAGCAACCGAGGAGCAGATCAGCCGTGTCTCGCAATTGACCTTTCGGACCAATCAATTCAACTTCACCACCATCCGGCGTTCGGAGAGCGAAATCAGAGACTTTTTGAGGCGGGGAAACGCCGGATGCCTGGTGGTTCGGGTGGCCGATCGATTCGGGGACTATGGGCTCGCCGGAGTCGTCCTGTATGAGATGGAAGGCGACCGGTTCAAGCTCGACACTGTTCTGCTGAGTTGCCGGGTGTTGGGAAAAGGCGTGGAGCACACTGTTCTCTCCAGAATTGGCCAGCGGGCGCTCAGTTCAGGAAAGAAGTTTGTGGAACTCATCTGCCTGCCGACGGATAGAAACTTGCCTGCCAGAGAGTTCGTCAACAGCTTGGGCGATCAGTATCAAAGTAAAGAAGGCGGGTCGTGGCTCTTTCCCGCCGAATACCTGGCGAGCCTTCAATACAATCCGGACGAAAAGACTCGACAAGAGAGCGGCAAGCAGGCCACGGCCCATGCGGACAAACCGCCGCTTCGACCAACATCTGGATTTTGCATACCTGCGCGATCGGAGCACTTCCAGCGGATTGGGGAAGAGTTGTACGACATCAGCCGGGTTGCGAAAGCGATCAGTGAATTCCGGCTCCGCGAACGAGGTGTCGATGACGTGGTGGAGACGGAGCCTTCTGGCTCGCTGGAAACCGTGATTCTCAGTATATGGAGGAAGGTTCTGGGCCGGCCGGGAATCGGACTGAACGTTAATTTCTTTGAGGCGGGGGGAACTTCCCTGAAGGCAGTCCAGGTAATCGCCATGATCCGGAAGGAAGTGAAGCAAAATCTCTCCGTCATTAGTCTTTTCGAGTGTCCGACTGTAAAACTTCTCGCCGCCAGGTTAGGCGTAACCTCCGAAAGTCTATCCGACGAGCCCGTTGCAGCTGGAGCTGCGCTGCGCGGGCAGCAAAGACGACTTAGGGCCATGAGGCGGACGCAATGAACCTGGAAAGAGTAGGGGTTCTGGGCGCCGGCAATATCGGAGTTGGCGTCGTCACCGACCTGGTGCTTCATGGCATCCCAACGGTCGTGGTTGACCTTACAACAGAGACACTCGAACGCGCTCAAGCCGAGGTGTTGAACAACATACGGTTCGCTCCTCTGCTGTCAAAATCCCTGCCGCTGGCCAGCCAGGATGAGGCTTTGCAGCGCATGACCCTGACCACCGATCTGAACGAGTTGGCGTCCTGCGACTTCATCATCGAGAACGTTACCGAGGATTGGGAAATCAAAAAGCCGCTCTATGAGAAATTAGGGAGGCTGGCGCGGCCCGAGGTCTGCTTTGGAGCCAATACCTCATGCATTTCCATCACACAAATAGGCAGCGCTTCCGGGCGTCCCGCGAATGTGGTCGGGGTTCACTTTATGAATCCGGTCCATCTGAAGCCAGCCGTCGAGGTGATCCGCGGATTCCACACTTCTGAGCTGGCAGTCAGCACGTTGCTGCAATTGCTTTCCCAACTGAAAAAGGAAGCGATCATTGTCGAAGATATGCCGGGTTTTGTTTCCAACCGGATCTCGCACCTGTTCATGAACGAGGCCGCGTTTGTTCTGCAGGACAATGTTTCCACTGCGGAAAACATCGACATGATTTTCAAAAAGTGCTTCGGACACACGATGGGTCCTCTGGAGACCGCCGACCTGATTGGATTGGATACGGTCGTGCATTCTCTCGACGTTCTTTATGAAAGCTTCCAGGATCCGAAGTACCGATGCTGTCCGTTGCTTAGAAAGTTAGTTCACGCCGGGCATTTAGGGCGCAAAACCGGAAAAGGCTTTTATAGCTACTTTGCCGGCTGATGGACCGAAACACCGATTCCTCTCCCTCACGCATTTCCATACCGTTCATTTTTGGAGACAAACCAGTGATCAATACCGTCTATGCAGAAGAAGAGTATACGATTAGAGAAACCGTTTCTAACTTCCTGCTGAGCTCGATACGAATTGCGAATCTGAAGTACGACGACCATCTCTTTGAATCCGGCCTCGTGAATTCCCTGTTTGCCGTCCAGTTGATGACATTCCTCGAAAAGAAGTTTGTCATCGAAATCGGGATTGACGATCTGGACATGGAGAATTTCAAATCCGTAAACGCGACTACGGCATTTGTCATGAGGAAGAAGGGTTGGGAGACAGTTGGGGCTGCATCGTGAGGTCACGGCCGCGAATTCCTGCGTCTCCCAACCCAGCAATAATGATTTCCAATTTTGCAAGCTGATCCGTCAAGGGTAGCCACGTTGACAGGCAGGCGCTTAATGCAACATTTATTGACTGAAGAGCAAAAGGCAAGACATAAGAAGTTCAAGGCGTTTGTGAAAGAAAACGTCGAGCCCTTTGCCGAGACATGGGATCGCGAGCAGAAGATTCCTGAATCCGCAATATCGATGCTGGCAAAAGCGGGTTATTTCGGCTGCAGTCTTCCGCCTCAGTATGGAGGACAGGGATGGGACGCGGTCACGTTCGGATTGCTGAATGAAGCTTTGGGAAGAGGTTCCTCGTCATTGACCGGCGCGCTGACCGTCCAGACCATGGTTGCGAAGGCGTTGCTGAAGTGGGGAAGCGCCGAGCAAATACAGAAATGGATCCCTCTCCTTGCTAAAGGCGAGATTATCGGGGCTTTTGCTTTAACCGAGCCCGGAGCCGGAAGCGATATCCATGGCCTGGTCACTGAATTCACTCAATCGGACAGCGGCTCTCTGGTTCTGAACGGCGCCAAGAAATGGATCACCGCCGCTCAGTTCGCGTCGTTATTTCTCGTATTTGGGAAGCTGGGAGAATGCCCGTTGGCGTGTCTGGTGCCCCGGGACGCTCCCGGCCTCGTAGTGGAACCCATTCATGATCTGATGGGCTTCCGCGCGGCTGGTCTAGCGAGGCTTACTTTCAACAATGTCGAAGTTCCAGCCGCGAACGCGGTCGGCAAGCCCGGCTTTGCCCTATCGCACGTCGCTACGGTCGGGCTGCACTACGGCAGGATCAGCACCGCGTGTTCCGCTCTGGGGCTTCTCAGGGGATGCTTTGAAGAGAGTGTCACCTGGGCGGCCACGCGAAAAATAGGCAATCAACCCTTGGGCGATCTGGGAATGATGCGCTCATTGATCGCCGAAATGGGTACCGATCTGGAGGCCGCCAGCTTTCTCTGCCACAGCGCCTGCCGCGCGGCAGATGAAAATCTTCCCGAGGCGTTTGAAAAGGCTGTGATGGCTAAGTACTTCACTTCCAAAGCCGCGGTAAGAGCCGCCTCGAATGCGGTGCAGATCCAGGGAGCCGCTGGATGTCACGGATCGTCGCCGGTCTCGCGCTTCTATCGCGATGCCAAAATTATGGAAATCATTGAAGGCACTACTCAGATTCATGAGCACCTTCTCGGAGGGATGTTCGTCCGGCAGGGTCGCCCGTCTTTACAGTGAACTCGTCGGTCAAATCTGTTATGGAATCTCTTATCCAAAGTACGGCCAGCAAATCCGATCTGGAAAAGATCGCCGAATTCAACCAGACCGAGGCTGCTTTCCCGGATCACGCCACTCTTCAGGAATTAATCGAAGCACAGTTTGCCAAGTGTGCCTCCGCGACGGCGGTGATCTGCGATCACGACAAGGTCTTCGGCGTGCCCTCGCTCACTTGTGCAGATCTCAACAAAAAAGCCAATCAACTGGCACACTCGTTGCGAGCCGGCGGCATCGGACCAGGAGACATCGTTGCCTTAATGGTGGAACGATCTTTCGCCATGATGATTGGCATCTTGGGGGTCATTAAGGCCGGAGCCGCGTATCTGCCTTTATCGCCCGATAACCCGCCGGCCCGCACCGACTACATGCTGAAGGACGCAGGGGTCAGAGTGCTGTTGATGCACACCAAGACGGCCGGCAGAACAACGTTCGATGGATCGATAATCAATCTGGACGATCCCGGCATTTATCGCGGACCGGAGGAGAATCCAGTCATTGTCAATCAGGCGAGCGATCTCGCCTATGTGATTTATACCTCCGGCTCGACCGGCAAACCCAAGGGAGTGATGATCGAGCATCGCTCCGTCGTGAATCGCCTGCATTGGATGCAACGCGGCTATCCGATTGGTGGAGACGATGTCATTCTGCAGAAGACTCCTTATTACTTCGACGTTTCGGTGTGGGAGCTTTTCTGGTGGGCTCTGCAGGGCGCAAAACTCTGCTTCCTGATGCCGCGAGGTGAAGCGAATCCACTGGCCATCGTTGAAACTATCAGGAAGCACCACGTCACTGTCCTGCACTTCGTACCGTCGATGCTGAACATCTTCCTCGGATATCTGGATGGAAAGGACGATCGCTTTCTGGAAAGCCTGGCATCCGTTCGACGGGTTTTTGTCAGCGGCGAGGCCTTGGCGCCCAGTCACGTAAAACAGTTCAACAACATTCTGGGAAAGAAGTTCAGGGCACGGCTGACGAATCTATACGGACCCACCGAGGCGACAGTCGATGTGAGTTACTACGATTGCCCGCCCCACAACGATTTTGAAAAGGTTCCCATCGGCAGGCCAATCCATAACATCAAGCTCTACGTCCTGCAGGATGGCCGGCAGGCAGCGATTGGCGAAACGGGCGAGTTATGCATTGCCGGGGTCGGGCTTGCGAGAGGGTACCTGAATAATCAGGGGTTGACCGACGAGAAGTTCGTCGATAATCCTGGCAACCCCGGCGAAAGAATCTACCGAACCGGAGATGTAGCTCGCTGGCTGCCTGACGGCAACATCGAATACCTGGGCCGCGAGGATCACCAGGTAAAGATCCGGGGCTTGCGGATTGAATTGGGCGAGATTGAGAACACCGTCAGGGATTATCCCGGAGTTGCTGACTGCGTATGCGTGACCCGGCAATACTCGGAGAATGTAATACTGATCATTGCATATCTGGTCTGCAGATCGACAGTGGAGATTGACGGTCTGAAGCAGTATCTGAAGAAGCACCTTCCTGATTATTCCATCCCCAACCACGTTGAGATACTCGATAAGATGCCGTTGACCTCGAGTGGGAAAGCCGATCGCAAGGCATTGCCAGATCCCGTCATTCAAATGAGGTCGGTATAGCGAGCGCTGGCAGCGCGCTCTTCTTACGCGTGTGCGAAATCATTAGCCCATTCTTGAGATGAATAACGAACTTGATATCGCAGTTGTAGGCATGGCCGGCCGCTTTCCCGGCGCGCGGAATCTCGACGAATTTTGGCACAACCTCGCCGAGGGGGTTGAGTCGATCACCCGGTTTTCCGACGAGGAGTTGCTGCAATCGGGAGTGCCTGCGGCCTGCGTGAGCAATTCGAACTACGTGAAAGCCGCGCCGATCCTGGAAGACCCGGGCCAGTTTGACGCCGATTTCTTTGGCTTCCTGCCCACGGAAGCCAGGACTTTGGACCCGCAGCATCGCCTGCTCCTGGAGTTGGCGCATGAGGCGATTGAGGACGCGGGCTACGATCCGAATCGCTATCCCGGACGCATCGGCGTTTTCACCGGTTCCGCTCTCAACACTTATTTCATGGATCGCGGGCTGAGCAACCAGTTTGCCCAGGAGTACATTCCCACGCTGATCAGTTCCGACAAGGATTTTCTCAGCACCCGGATTTCCTACAAGCTTAATTTGAAGGGACCCAGTCTCACGATTCAGACGGCCTGCTCCACTTCGATGGTTGCAGTCCATTTGGCACGCCAGAGTCTCTTGAGTGAGGAGTCGGATATGGCGCTGGCGGGCGCGATATCCGTGCGGGTGCCTCATCGGGCGGGTTATTTCTGTGATGGTGGCGGGGTGGTTTCACCGGACGCCCATGTGAGGGCCTTCGACGCCAAGGCCAATGGAACCGTATTTGGAAGCGGCGGAGGAATTTTGGTGCTGAAGCGCCTGGCGGACGCACTCGCCGATGGCGACAACATCCATGCCGTCATCAAAGGCTCCGCCGTTAACAATGACGGCTCGGAAAAAGCCGGTTACACCACGCCCAGCGTCAATGGTCAGACCGACGTAGTGGTGGAGGCTCTGGCCAATGCTGGCGTCGAGGCGGACAGCATCAGCTATGTCGAGGCCCACGGTTCGGGCACGCCAGTCGGAGACCCGGTCGAGATCAGGGCGTTGACCAAAGCATTTCGCACTTTCACTCAGCGTTCGGGTTACTGCGCCATCGGCTCGGTGAAAACCAATGTGGGGCATCTCGATGCCGCGGCCGCGGTCGCCGGCATGATAAAAACCATTCTGGCCCTCAAGCATCGCACCCTTCCACCCAGTCTCCACTTCAGCCACCCTAACCCCGAAATCGATTTCAAGAGCACTCCCTTCTACGTCAACACGCAATTGCGGAAATGGACAAGCGATGGCCCCAGAAGAGCGGGAGTCATGTCCACCGGCATGGGAGGCACGAACGCGCACATTGTTTTCGAGGAAGCGCCATTCGAGGAAGCGCCCGAGCCACAGGCGGCACATTCCGGTTCTTCTCAGCTGCTCATCCTTTCGGCAAAGACCCCAGCGGCTCTCGGCCATGCTACAGGCCGCTTGCGCGAGTTCCTGGAGCGCAACGATTCCGTAAACATGAACGACGTTGCCCACACCTTGCGGGTCGGACGTAAGACGTTCTCGCACAGACGGTGTCTCGTCTCTGCCAGCCGGGAGGATGCCATCGCCGCTTTGGCTGAGGAGAACTCAAGGCGCGTCCTCTCCAGCGTGATGGATGAATCCGCCGGACGGCCCGTAGTTTTCATGTTCCCCGGTATCGGAGATCACTACGTCGGCATGGGCCATGGTCTGTATGAAACATGGGACGTGTTCCGGCAGGAAGTGGATCGATGTGCGCAGATTCTCCATCCCCACATGGGGATTGATATTCGGAAAATAATTTATCCCGATGGCCAGGCATGGAAGAAAGAGGGAAAAAGCAAGGGAATCGATTTGAAGAAGATGCTGGGGCGAGGCGTGGACGCGCCAGAAGACCAACACACCGCGGATCTGAACAAAACGCTATTTGCCCAACCGGCGCTATTCACCATCGAATACGCCACGGCCCGGCTTTGGCAGTCGCTGGGGATCACTCCCGCCGCCATCGTCGGCCACAGCATGGGGGAATATGTTGCGGCTTGCCTTGCCGGCGTGTTGTCGCTGGAAGACGCGTTGCGTTTGATCGCCACGCGAGCCAAGCTGGTCAATGACTTACCTCAGGGAGCCATGCTCGCCGTCACACTTCCGGAGAAGAAACTGCTTCCCCTGCTCACCGAAGATTTGTCGATTTCTCTGATCAATGGCCCGGCATTGTGCGTGGTCGCGGGCCCGGCCGCTGGCGTGGCTGAGTTTGAGCGGCTATTAAATGAAAAGCAGATCATTTCCCGGCGCGTTCAAAATGCCCATGCCTTTCATTCGAGAATGCTGAGTCCGGTGGTGGGAGCGTTTGAGCAGGAAGTAAGAAAAGTCCAACTGCACGAGCCTGGAATTCCATTCATCTCAAACGTCACGGGAAGATGGATTACCCGGCGGGACGCCACCAGTCCATCCTATTGGGCGATGCACGCCGATCACACAGCCAGGTTCGGCGATGCCCTGCAAGAGCTTTGGCGATTGAAGAATCCCATTTTGCTGGAGGCCGGGCCGGGCGGAACTCTTGGCGTGCTGGCCATGCAGCACCCCGACCGGCAAAATGCCGCGGACCCGGTAACCATTTCGTCGATTCGCCCTCATTATGAAAACCAGTCTGATGCTGACTTCTTGTTGAAGAGCATTGGCAGGCTCTGGCTTTCCGGAGTTGAGATTCGCTGGGAAAGCATGTATCCCGCAGAGCAGCGGCGCAGAATATCGCTGCCGACCTATCCTTTCGAGAGGCGCAATTACTGGATAGAGGACATACCGAGCGGTACAAACATTCCACAAAAGCAGGAATCAGCACCTTCAACATCCAGCTTGGACGATTGGTTCTATGCTCCGACCTGGAAGAGGACGCAGTTTCCGCGTGACATTGTTGACGGCTCGCACCGTCAGGCCGCCTTCTGGCTGATCGTTGGGGATCGATTCGGCGGTGGCGGCCGTATAAAATCCAAACTCGATTCTGTCCGGATGCCGGCGGTTTTCGTTCGTTTTGGCAAAGAGTTTGTCCGTCACGCCGATGGCTCATTTGAACTGAATCCTGAGAGTGTGGAGGGTTATCACGAACTGTTCCAGGACCTGGAACGAAGAGCAGCCGGTGCTGCCATTAACATCGTCCATTTGGGAAGCCTGACCAGAGAAAATGACGAGGACGCCCGCTTCCGTTCCGCAAACCAGGATTTCGGTTTCTTCAGCCTGCTGCATATCGCGCAGGCCGTTGGTGAACTCCGGACTTCGATCCCGATCAAGATTGGCGTTATTTCCAACCGGTTGCATCCGGTAACGGGTGAGGAAGATCTCGCGCCTGCAATGGCAACCGTGCTGGGGGCTTGCGGCGTCATTCCCAAGGAATATCCGAACGTCCAATGCTTCAATATTGACTTGCCGGGCAACGAGCCGGTTGACAGTCTTTCCGACGAGTGGTTCGCCAGGATCATTTCTGAATTCGCTGAAGAACACGAGAGCAGTGTCATCGCCTATCGCGGGAAGTATCGTTGGGAGCGACACTTCGAACGAATCAAGCTGAATGAGCCTCTCCCTTCCGCAACGCCGAGCGACGCGCCCGTGATCAAGCGTTTAAGGCCCGGTGGAGTGTACCTGATCACGGGTGGAACCGGTGGACTTGGCTTGGTCATCGCGAAATATCTTGCCAAGGCGTGCCGGCCCAGACTGGTGCTGACCAAGAAGTCCCCATTTCCCAAGAAGTCCACTTGGGCAAAATTGGCGACAGCGGCGGATACTCCGGCCGCCACTCTCAAGACGATCACGGCCCTCATGGAGATTGAAAAGATGGGCGCGGAGATCGAAGTCGTGGTTGCCGACGTCTCCGACATTGAACAAATGCGTACGGTTGTTGACGGAGTCCTCGCGAAATACGGAACAATCAACGGGGTTATCCACGCCGCAGGGATTGTCCAGGCGGGAATGATTCAGACCAAAACAAAAGAGAGCGCGAGTGCGGTGTTAGCTCCCAAGGTTTACGGCGCCATGATTCTGTTTGATCTCTTGAAGCGAATCAAACTGGATTTCATGGTTTTGTTCTCCTCTGTCAGCTCGGCTATTGCACCGTACGCGCTATCTGACTACGCTGCCGCCAACTCATTTCTTGATGCTTTTGCGTTTTTCGCCAATGCAAAAGGATATTTTCATGCCCTCAGTATCAATTGGTCGTTGTGGAAAGAAGTGGGGATGTTAGCCGAGTTGGAGAATCTGCAGGGGGTAGGAAGTTGGGATGACGCTGGTTTCAAAAGGGCGATCACGACCAACGAAGGATTAGCGGTATTCGAGAGAGCTCTCAACTCTAATCTCACTCAGGTCGTTGTGAGCCCGGAGGATCTGAACCAGCTGATAGAAGTGGCCGGCGCAAAGAGGGTTTCCCACGAGGTTAGGACTCAGCAGGACAAAGCAGGACAGCCAACTAATACAGTGGAAGCAGCCCTGGCTGATATGTGGAGCGCGGTGTTTGGCATTGATGGAATTGGCATTCATGAACATTTCTCCGACTTGGGTGGACACTCACTTCTAGCTATGCAGATCGTCTCCAGAATCCATTCCTTGTACCAGATTCCTTTCACGCTCAGGGATTTCTTCGAGGCTCCCACCATCGCTCAATTGGGTTCGGTGATAGAGGCAAGAATCCTGGCGGAGGTCGAAGGTCTCACCGATGAACAGGCACAGCGACTGGTTTCAAACGACTAGACACGACGGGAATTGTCCGGTGAAAACTGCGTGAAGAACAACTTCCACCAGGGCAAGATTTTTCGCGTTTCCAAATTCACGAAAGTCTCAGTTTAGGAGTACGTCATCAACCGATTAACCAAGAACGACAAAGTACCTTCTCGTCTTTCGCCGGAAAAGCAGCTCTTGCTGGAACGGCGTCTGGCGGCTACAGAGAAGAAGATGCCCCCCCGGGAGCTTGTAATACCTCGACGTCCCAATCAGGACTTCGCGCCGCTTTCGTTCGCTCAACTCCAGATGTGGTTAATCGATCGGATGACGGAGGGCAACCCGGCCTACAACCAGCCGGTCGGCTACCGTCTTCGTGGATATCTGAACGCGGCAGCTCTGGAAGACAGCTTTAATGAAGTGGTTCGAAGGCACGAAATATTGAGAACCACCTTCATCGTTGAAAATGACACACCTTTGCAGTGCATTCAGCCGGAGTGCAAGATTCGAATCAATTTTGCAGAACTGGATCCGGCAACGGCAGAATCCAGACTGCAATTCCTAGCCGCGGAGGAGGCCCTCACATCGTTTGACCTGTCTCGTCTTCCCCTGATTCGCGTTTCCCTATTCAAGCTCGGCGAAGCCGAACACGTGCTGATTATCAATCTCCACCATATAGTGGCGGATGGAATCTCCGTTGGGTTGATCTTGGATGAAGTCGATATTTTTTATCGCGCCCTTACTGGCGGGCGCGATCCTCGTCCACCGGATCTGAGCCTGCAGTATGCCGATTTTGCGGTTTGGCAACGGCAAGCCGTGGATGACGCGGCATATTCCGACCAGCTCAGCTTCTGGCAAAAGCAGCTGTCAGGCGAGTTGCCTGTGCTGGAGTTGCCCTCTGACTTCCCAAGGCCGCTGCTCCAGTCTTTCAAGGGATCCAACGTATTTCTGAACCTTCCCCAGACGTTGGTTCGGGACCTGACCTCTCTGGGAGCGCGCGAAGGATGCACGTTCTTCATGACCGTGCTGGCGGCCTTTCAGGTATTGCTTCATCGGTATTCTGGTGCGGAAGACATTGTCATCGGCACGCCCGTTGCGCTGAGAGACCCGGGGCAAGTAGGCCGCTTGATCGGAAATTGCCTCAACATGGCGGCGTTGCGATGCGATCTTTCTGGCAATCCCGATTTCATCGAACTGCTCCGAAGAAGCCGGGACACGGCTCTGAATGCTTTCTCAAACGCCGATCTGCCGTACGAGGCTTTGATGAAGCACCTTAAGATTGAGAGGAACCCAGGGCGAAATCCCGTCTTTCAGGTGATGTTAGAGGCCTTGCAGCCGAGCACACCAACCATCGGCGACCTTGAAATCACCAACTTTCATTTCGATATGAAATTTGCTCAGTTCGACTTGGCTCTCCATTTTTGTGAAGAATCCGGAGGGCAATTGGTGCGGTTCGAGTACTGCACCGACGTGTTTCTGGCAGAAACGGTCGAGAGACTCTCTGCAAGCTTTGCCCGGTTGTTGCACGCCGTCGCCGCCAATCCGCGGCAGAAGATATCGGAGATCCCCATCCTGTCGGAAGCTGAAAGGCATCAGGCCCTCAGGGCCTGGAACAATACACCTGGGGATTATCCAAAGGAGCGTTGCGTGCATCACCTGTTCGAAAGAACTGCGATGGGTGCCCCGGATCGCGTTGCGGTTGAATGCGGCGGCCAGTCGCTGACCTACGGTGAATTGAATGCGAAGGCGAATCGGCTGGCCAATCACTTGCGCAAGTCCGGAGTCCAGCCGGAGAGCTGCGTCGGAATTTTCCTGGAGCGCTCTCTGGACTTGATTGTCGCTTTGCTCGGCGTTCTGAAGGCCGGGGCCGCCTACGTCCCGATGGATCCATCATTTCCCCCCGAACGTTTGGCTTGGATGATGGAGGACGCCGATATTTCACTTCTGGTCACCCAGACCCCTCTCGTGAACGAGTTGTCTCGACCGGAGATGAAGACGGTTTGTCTGGATGCTGATTGGGGAGCGATCGAACACGCTGTCAGCGACAATCCCGGTGTCGCCATCTCCCCGTCGAGTCTGGCTTACATCATCTACACCTCCGGCTCCACGGGAAAGCCGAAGGGAGTGATGATAGAGCATCGATCTGTGGTTAATTTCCTGTTCTCTATGCAGCGGGAGCCCGGCTTCGATGAGAACGATGTGCTGGTCGCCGTGACTACCATTTCGTTTGACATTGCCGCGCTGGAAGTTTTCCTCCCTTTGATTTCGGGAGGGAAACTGGTGGTTGCCGATCGGAATGAAGTGGTTGACGGTTCAGCCCTTTTGGAAAAGATTTCCAAGAGCGGCGCCACGGTCCTGCAGGCCACCCCGGCTACCTGGAAGCTGATGTTGGAGGCCGGCTGGGAAACAACCCCGGAACTGAAGATGCTGTGCGGGGGAGAGTCGTTGCCGCGGGAACTCGCCAACCGTATGCTCCAGCGCGGCGCTGAACTCTGGAACATGTACGGTCCCACGGAAACCACTATTTGGTCGTCCACGGAAAAGATTCAACCGGGTTCGGATCCCATCTTGATCGGCCGGCCAATTGCCAACACACAGCTTTATGTCGTGGACGAGCACCTGGAACCAGTGCCGCTTGGCGTGGTCGGCGAGTTGCTGATCGGCGGGGACGGAGTAGCCCGGGGGTACCGGAACCGCCCCGACTTGACCGCGGAACGGTTTGTTGAGACCTCATTCCTGGAGCCAGGGAACCGAGCCTACAGGACCGGAGATTTGGCACGGTTTCGTCCCGATGGCCGCCTTGAGTTGCTGGGACGGCTCGATCATCAGGTGAAGGTAAGGGGATACCGGATTGAGTTGGGAGAAATCGAGAACGTCCTGTCACAGCACGAATTGCTCAAAGAGGCCGTAGTCGTGGCCCGGGAAAATCCCGACGGCAACAAATGCCTTGTGGCCTATTGCATTCCCATTACACGTGGACGATTGAAGTCGAGCGAACTCGGACAGTTTCTTCAGAGGAAGCTGCCCGATTACATGCTTCCCTCGTACTTCGTCGAGATGGAGGCATTTCCACTCACCCCGAATGGCAAGATTGACCGCAAGGCGCTTCCAAACCCTGAAAGCATCTCGTTAGAAGCCGGTTCGCCGTTCGTGGAACCCGACGGCGAACTCGAACAGCAGTTGGCAGACATCTGGAAGAGGGCTCTCAGAAAGCCAGTCATCGGCGCCAATGACAATTTTTTCGATCTCGGTGGGCATTCCTTGCTGGCTGCCCAGGTGTTCGCCCAGATGAATCGGCAGCTCGGGGTGAAATTGCCACTGGCTCTTCTATTTCAGGCACCAACCGTTCGACAATTGGCAGCCAGCATCCAACAGAAACCACAGAAAAGCAGTTGGAGGTCGCTGGTTCCGATCCAGACCGGGGGACACAGGCCGCCGATCTTCCTGGTTCATGGGGCGGAAGGCAATGTGCTCCTGTATAAGCATTTGGCCCGCAACCTGGGAGACAATCAGCCGATCTATGGCCTCCAATCCCTTGGCGTAGATGGCCACGAAGGCGCGGAAACCACGATAGAAGAAATGGCGGCACACTACCGGAAAGAAATTCAAGAACTGCAGCCGAAGGGACCTTATCTTCTGGGCGGATATTGCATGGGCGGAACAATCGCCCTGGAAATCGCTCAACAGCTCCGAAGAGAGGGAGAATCGGTCGCCCTTGTGGCCATGTTGGAGACCTACAATCTTGCACCGACGCCACGGTTGTCCTTTTCATTGCGAATGATTCACAAGGTGCAGAATTTGTACTTCCATCTGACGAATTTATTGTTGAGCGGATCGCAGGGAGGCTTTGACTTTTTCTTCGAAAAAATGAAGGTTGAGTTGGGCCGAGTAAAGGTGACCTTGAATATCCTGTGGTCGGCAATGCTTGAGAAATTCAATTACGAAAGCGGATTGCAGTATCAACATCTGCAAACCCGGATACTGAACGATAAGGCGCAGGCGTCCTACACACCTCTCCCCTATGACGGGAAAATCACGCTGTTCCGGACGAAGGGGCACTACTACGGCTTTGGTGATTGGGATTTCGGCTGGGGATCCATCGCCCGGCGGGGAGTTCACGTTGTGGAATTGCCACTCTACCCCAGAGGAACGTTGAACGATCCGTTTGTTGAGGTTGTGGCGCAACGGTTGAAGGCAGAGATTGAGAAGATACTGCCAACATCTTCCCCCTTAAGCCCGGAATCATCATTCTTGAATGTTGCAAGCAAGAGCATGACGACCTCCTGCTGAGCTACCGCTTAACCCTCGCTTCGGATTTTTCGGCTCCGGATCGAAGCTGATCAGAGTGCTGAAAGTTTGCTTATCCACGCTTGTTCGGGGAGCCCGTAACTATGGATTGTAAGAAGCCACAGATTCTTTACATCGCTGGCTGCGACCGGAGCGGCAGCACCGTCTTAGATCAGGTATTGGGCCAGATTCCGGGCTGGTTTACCGTGGGCGAGCTTGCCGATTTTTGGGACCGAGGCCCCCTGCAGCTCTGCGGCTGCGGCCGGGTCCTGAAAGATTGCGACTTCTGGCGGCAGGTCTTTATCGAAGCTTTTCACGACACTCCTGACCGCTTTGATTTTGCAGCGGTTACAACTTTGAGGAATCGCTGCGCTCGTTCCCGTCACTTACTTCTCCTCACTAATTCGCTCACCAGAAGATGGGTCAAGCCTGCACTCGACGCCTATGTCGATTTGACGCGAAAACTCTATCGGGCTGTCAGCACGGTTGCAGGCGCGAAGGTCGTGGTCGATTCCTCGAAGCTGCCTTCCCACGCCTACCTATTGAAGCTTACCGGTGCTGCTGAGTTGTTCGTTGTGCATCTTGTCCGCGATCCCCGTGGCTGTGCATACTCCTGGCTGAAGAGCAAACGGCATCCCAACCCTGCGGTCGGTGAGTTTCCCAATTGGAACCCGGCAAAAACCTCGTTGAACTGGGTTTACACCAACGGTGCAATCAAGAAACTCTGGGGGGCTTCGGAAGGGCGATATCTAGTCTTACGTTACGAGGACTTCATTGCTCAACCTGAGGATAGCGTGCGCCAGATCATTCAGCTGGTCGGACAACCTGCAATGGGTCTTCCCTTTTTGTCTCACCATACTGTGTGTTTAGCGCCCACTCACGGAGTGTCAGGCAACACGGTGCGGTTCGACACCGGACCAGTGCAGCTAACGCTCGACGACAAATGGCGCACCGCCATGAAGCCGAGGCACAAATTACTTGTAACGACGCTGACGAGCCTGACGTTGCCGACATTTGGATACAGTTTCGATCCCATGTCCAGAGCCAACGGTGGCCATTAGAACCTCATTGGGCTTCGGTAAGACGCAACACTGAGCAGCCCATTTCGGATGTTTCGTTTGGCGAGAAAGCTTAGGTGTTCATACTATGATCTCGGAGAGTCCGGCGAGTTACGTCAGCTACATTAAGGAGAACTGGTTCGTTGGCATCAAGAACCGGCTTCTCCAGGAGATCGCTCGCAAAGTGCCTGGGGCGATGACTTTACGCCCTCTTCTCCATCGCTGGCGCGGCGTGGAGATAGAGAAGAATGTCTGGATCGGCTACGATGCAATCATCGAAACTGCCCACCCGGAATTAATCACAATCAAAGAAGGCGCCATTGTGAGCATTCAAGCTCTGATTCTTGCGCATTTCGGCGGATGGGAACGGAGAGTGATCATTGAGAAAAACGCCTTTCTTGGTCCCCGCGTCATTGTTCTTCCCAATGTCGTAATTGGAGGGGGATCTGTAGTGGCTGCTGGGAGCGTCGTCACTGAGTCGGTGCCGCCGATGACGCTCGTCCAGGGAAACCCCGCAAAACCAGTCGCGCAGCCGGACGAGGCAATCTAATGAGCAATCGAGATTACGAATCTTCCCCGGGTGAGATCACCATTTGAACATCCTAGGCGTGAGTGGATTGGAGAGAGCTGTTCCATTCAAGCAGGCGCACTGGCCAGGTTTAGATGGGCGTGAATACCGTATCTCACAAGGCCATGATTCCGCCGCGGCTCTAGTCGTCGATGGAACAGTAATCGCAGCTGCCGCGCAGGAGCGCTTCAGTCGCAAGAAGCATACTGGCGATTTTCCCGTCGATGCCATCCAGTTTTGCCTTCGCTACGCTGGTTTAACTATCGAAGACATTAGCGAGATCGGCCACGGTTTCGACTATTCTCCTTTTTCCGCACTCTATTCGCTTGATCCAGACTCCTCGACACTTTATGAAGAAGTGTTTTCGAAAAGTGCGCTTATTCGACAAGTGCACAGATACTTCTCAGACTTCCCCGCAGAACGGATCCACCCAGTCAATCACCACACCTCCCACGCCGCCAGTGCAGCCTTTACATCAGGTTGGAACGAGTGCCTGGTAGTGGTGAACGACGCGATGGGAGAGGTGCAAAGCCTGACGGTATCCCAGTTTCGCGACGGCGCATTCAAGAAGCTTCGCGAAATTCCTGCCAACGACTCCATCGGAATTCTCTATTCGCTCGTCACGCTGCACCTGGGCTTCGATTTCAACTCCGATGAATACAAGATCATGGGACTGGCACCCTACGGGGATCCGGATCGCTTTCGGCCCTTCTTCGAAGGAGCCGTCAATCTGCTTCCTGATGGTTCGATTCGAATTCCGATCCTCCGGCTCAACCGCTCGCGAGAGGAGCGCGAGAATTACCTGGCGACCCGGGCTTACCTGGACAAGAATCTCATCGCCCGGCGGGTGCCCCAAGCGGAGATTACTCAGGAGCATAAAGATGTTGCGGCGGCCCTGCAGGAGTGTCTGGATCGAGTTGTTCTGCATGTTTGCGGACACTTCGGAAAGCAGACCGGCATGCGGCGCATAGCTCTGGCCGGGGGAGTCGCTCTTAATTGCACCGCCAATGGCAAGCTTATCGACTCCGGCATCTTCGATGAGATTTACATACAGCCCGCGGCTGGCGACGACGGCACCGCACTCGGTGCCGCCCTGTACCGCGCCTCACTGTCCGGAGAAATTCACAACCAGCGCATGCCTGCTCCTCTGCTGGGGCCCGAATATGCGGCGCCTTGTATTGAGAAGGCGATTGCACAATGCGCCAGCCGGATTACCGTGACGCGGTTCGATTCTTTGGATCAAACCTGCCACGAAGCGGCAAAGCTGATCGCGGAAGGGCGAGTGATCGCCTGGTATCGCGGCCGTATGGAATACGGCCCGCGTGCGCTCGGAAATCGCAGCATTCTTGCCGATCCTGGGCATCCTGCCATGCGCGACCGCATCAACGCAATGGTCAAAATGCGGGAAGCATTCCGTCCCTTCGCTCCCGCCTGTTCCGAGGAGCAGGCGCATCGCTGGTTCAACGTGGCGCCCGGAACGCAAATGCCTTACATGATCACGGTCGTGGACGTGCGGCCCGAGCACCGGGCATCGTTGCCGGCAATCACTCACGTTAACGGCTCGGCCCGGCTCCAAACCGTTTCGGCAGAGGACAATCCAGACTTCCACCATTTACTCGGGGCTGTCGGACGCACTACGGGACGAGAAATGGTGCTCAACACCAGTTTCAATGTGAAGGGGCAGCCCATCGTGAATACGCCTGAGGAAGCCATCGAGACTTTCCTCGGAACCGGCATTGAATTCCTTTTTCTGGAGAACCGGATTGTTGCCCGCAGAAGTAGCTGATCGCAAAATCACCGACGCGGACTTTCCGCGCGGAAGCACAATCTCGCAGCTGTTTGAGCGGCAGGTTGCGCGTACTCCGGACGCGATCGCGGTTGTTTCGTCAGGGCGAAGCCTGACTTATCGCGAACTCGACCAGCGCTCCAATCAACTGGCGCGTCATCTCCAGCAGTTCGGCGTTCGACCAGAGATTTTGGTTGGCATCGCCATTGAACGATCCGTCGAAATGATGGTCGGGCTTCTAGCGATCCTGAAGGCAGGGGCGGCTTACGTTCCTTTGGATCCCAGCTACCCCCTGCAGCGCATCGCTCTGATGATCGAAGACTCCGGCGTTCCGGTTCTCCTCGCGACAGAGTGCACGCGGTCGCGCTTGGGGAAAACGGACAGGCACATCGTTTCAATCGATGGTGATGCCGAAGCGATTGCTGGGAGTGCAACCCACTCGATCGCCGCCACGGGCACAGCCCAGAACCTTGCGTATGTGATCTACACCTCGGGCTCGACGGGAAAGCCCAAGGGAGTGATGATCGAAAACCGCAATGTGGTCAACTTCTTTACTGGTATGGACCGGGTGATCGGATCTGACCCGGGCGTTTGGCTTGCGGTGACCAGCATTTCCTTTGACATCTCTGTGCTGGAGCTTTTCTGGACGCTGACGCGCGGTTTTCAAGTGATCATCCACGGCGATGAGGGCACGCAGACGATTCCGGACGAAATTCGAAACCACGACGTCACCCATATGCAGTCGACTCCTTCCCTGGCGCGGATGATTGCAGTCGATCGGGATGGATTGTCCTCCCTCGGACGATTGAAAAAGCTCCTTCTCGGAGGGGAACAACTTCCCCCGTCGCTGGCTCGTCAACTGCGCCAGGAGTGCCATGGCGAGATGTACAACATGTACGGGCCAACAGAAACCACTATCTGGTCCACAACGTTTCAGATCACTGCAGAGGCGGACAGCGTCCCGATTGGAAAGCCCATTTTTAACACTCAGGTCTACGTGCTTGATTCCGAACTTCAGCCAGTTCCCGCGGGCGAGCCTGGTGATCTCTTTATCGGGGGCGAAGGCGTCGTCCGTGGTTATTGGCAAAAGCCGGACTTGACAGCTGAAAAATTTCTGAATGATCCGTTCCAGCCAGGAAACCGCATGTACCGCACAGGAGATATTGCGCGTTTCCTTCCGGACGGAAATCTGGAGTTTCTCGGACGTTCAGATTTCCAGTTGAAACTACGCGGCTTCCGGATCGAAATCGGAGAGATTGAAGCCGCGCTCGAAAAGCAAACGGGCGTTGCTGAGGCGGCGGTGGTTGCCAGCGAATTCAAACCTGATGATAAGCGTCTGGTCGCCTATGTGGTTCCGAAGCCAGGTGCAGAAGTGGAGTCCGCGGATTTGCGCGCGGCACTGGCGGCAACTCTTCCCGAGTACATGATGCCGGCTAGTTTTGTATTGGTTGCGTCTCTGCCCCTGACGGCGAATGGCAAGATCGACCGCAATGCTCTGCAACGTCTCTCCGCACAGGAAAAAGCGCGTGACCGGGAGCCGGAGGCGCCGAGGACTGAACTGGAGAGTGTGATCGCCCAGGCATGGCAGGAAGCGCTGGGAGTAGACCAGGTCGGACTGAACGAAAACTTCTTCGATTTCGGCGCACATTCCCTGATGGTGGCCGAGGTCCACATTCAGTTGCAGCTACTCCTCGGCCGCGAACTTTCGTTGGTTGACCTGTTTCAGTATCCCACCGTCACCGCGCTGGCGAACCATCTCAATGGGGAGCAAGCCGCATCGCCAGTCACCGGCCGAGCGGAGCGCCGCCTGACCGCGCGACGGTCGCGGGCACGATAAGCATGAAGCACACAGCAATAGCCATTGTTGGAATGGCGGGACGCTTTCCCGGCGCCCGCAATATATCTGCGTTCTGGCAGAACCTGAAAAATGGTTGGGAAGCAGTACGCCCCTTGAGTGACGAGGAACTGCTGGCGGCCGGAGTCTCTGCCGACGAACTCTCCCAGCCGGAGTACGTGAAGTCGGGCGTGGTGCTGGAAGATCTGGACATGTTTGACGCATCGTTTTTTGGATTCAGCCCGAAGGACGCGTCGATCATGGATCCGCAGCACCGCATTTTCCTTGAGTGCGCATGGGAAGCGCTGGAGGATGCGGGTCATCCCTCGAGCAATTTTGCGGGCTCGATCGGTGTTTATGCCGGCTCGGGCATGAACTCCTACATGATTCACAACCTGTTGACGAATTCGCGGCTGGTCGCCAGCGCCGGGCTGTTTCTGATTCGGCAAACCGGAAACGATAAGGACGTGCTGGCGACGCGGGTGTCCTACGAACTGGATCTTCATGGGCCGAGCATCAGCGTGCAGACGGCCTGCTCGACATCTTTGGTCGCGGTGCATCTGGCGTGCCAGAGCCTGCTGAATCAGGAATGCGACATGGCTCTGGCGGGCGGAGTCACGATTGAGTTCCCGCACGGGCGCGGCTACTTATATCGCGAAGGCGAAATTCTGTCGCGCGACGGACATTGCCGCGCCTTCGACGCCGATTCCAGTGGCACAGTGTTTTCGAGCGGCTCGGGCATTGTGGTGCTGCGGCGGCTCGAAGACGCGCTGGCTGATCGCGACACGATTCACGCTGTCATTCTAGGATCGGCGATCAACAACGACGGAGCGCGGAAAATCGGGTATCTCGCGCCCAGCGTCGATGGACAGTGCGAAGTTATCCACGAAGCTCTGGGAGTCGCGGGAGTGGAGGCCAGCGATATTTCTTACGTGGAGACGCACGGCACTGGAACCAGGGTCGGAGATCCGATCGAAGTCAAGGCGCTGACCCAGGCATTTCGCGCAAGCACCCAGAGGAAGGGCTATTGCGCGATCGGGTCGCTCAAGACCAACATCGGCCATCTGGACACGGCCGCCGGTGTCGCCGGCCTGATTAAGACGGTGTTGGCGCTGGGGCATCGGCAAATTCCTCCGAGTCTGCACTTCCATAAACCGAATCCACTGATTGATTTCGAGCACAGCCCGTTTTATGTCAACACTAGTTTGGCGGAGTGGAAAGCAGAGCAGAGCCCAAGACGTGCGGGCGTGACTTCGCTGGGCATCGGAGGCACGAACGCACACTTGGTCCTCGAAGAAGCGCCGCCGATTCAGCGACGCCCAGTCCCGAAGAAGCCTTTTCAGTTGCTCGTGCTCTCCGCGAAGACTCCCTCGGCATTGGAACACGCCAGCCAGAATCTCAGCACCTACTTGCAGGAGCGCGAAGAGTTACTCCTACAAGATGTTGCCTACACCTGCCAGTTGGGCCGGGAACCATTTGCACACCGTCGCGCGGTGGTGGCTTCCACCACCGAAGAAGCGCGTACGCTGCTGAATAAGCCTGTCGCCCGCCTGGTTTGCACCGGGCAAGCGGCAGCGACAGTTCCCGGAGTGGTCTTCATGTTTTCCGGGCAGGGATCGCAGTACGTGAACATGGGACGCGAACTGTATGAGACGGAGCCTGTATTCCGTGCTCACTTGGACCATTGCGCAGAGCGTCTGGTTCCCGATCTTGGTCTCGATTTGCGAACTCTGTTATATCCGCCGGAAGAGGGCTTGGCAGCAGCGGCAGAGAAGTTATCCCACACCAGCTTTACGCAGCCCGCCTTGTTCAGCATAGAATACGCGCTGGCGCAATGGTGGATCGCGCACGGAATCAAGCCTTCCGCCATGATCGGACACAGCATCGGAGAGTACGCGGCGGCGTGCGTGGCGGAAGTATTCTCGCTTGAAGACGGGCTTCACCTAAGTGCCATTCGCGGCCGATTGATGGGTGAGATGCCGGCGGGTTCGATGCTGTCGGTTGCATCGCGTGCCGACATGCTCTCCATTCCAGAAGGACTTGCACTCGCCGCGATCAACGGGCCCGAACAATGCGTGCTCTCCGGGCCCACAGACGCCATTCAGAATTTCGCGCGGGAGTTGGAGAAAAGAGCCGTTTCTTGCCGCCTGCTGCACACGTCGCATGCCTTCCATTCCGCGATGATGGATCCAATGCTCGAGACCTTCCGATCTCATCTGGCTAACGTCTCTTTGAGCCCGCCCACGATTCCTTATCTCTCAAACGTTACCGGCACGTGGATCACAGTTGCCGAAGCCACAGATCCAACCTATTGGACAAAACACCTGCGAAACACTGTGCGCTTCACGGATGGGCTTGCAGAGTTGTTCCGCGACCTGGCGCGGGCATTTCTCGAAGTCGGCCCCGGCCAAGCTCTCACTTCCTTGACCCTCCAGCATCCCGGTAAGCCGAAAAGCTCCAAAGTCCAGTCTTCCATGCGGCACCCGCAGGAACAGATCTCCGATGCGGCGTTCTTGCTGAATGCCACCGGACAACTCTGGGTTGCCGGTCTGCCGGTTGACTGGAACGCGCTGCACACGGGAGAAGAGCCACGCCGAATTTCGCTGCCCACCTACCCGTTCGAACGCCAGCGCTACTGGATCGAACCTGGCGGCAAAAGTCTTGCGCGCAAGGACGACGAGGCTGCTCCCATAACTGAAGCGCCCCAAAGCGAGCAGTGGTTTCACCGGAGGGTTTGGAAAAAGTCTCCAGCCGCTCAAAAAGTTCCTGCAGGTCATGCGTGTTGGCTGCTGTTTCTCGATGAGACGGGTCTCGGCCAGGAGATTGCAAATCAGCTCCAGACTGCCGGCCACGAGGTCGTGGTAGTTGTCGCCGGCGAGAAGTACAAACGTATCAGCAACGGTTCGTACGAAATTCGACCGGGCGTGCGAGAGGACTACGACGAACTACTCACAGATATTGTCAAATACGAAACTCCGCCGACAAGAATTCTCCACTTATGGCCGGTCACGACCTCAAGCTCTGGCCGATCTCTCGATCAGACGTTGGACTTGAGCTTCTACAGCCTGCTCTTCCTCGCGCAAGCTTGGGCAGATCAGGATTTAGGAGCAGTGGAGATCGTTTGCGTCTCGAACGGACTGCAATCAGTCTCAGGGGAACACGTAGTCGAACCGGCACGGGCGACACTGCTTGGGCCAATCAGAGTCATCCCGAAGGAGTTGCCAGGCACGTTTTGCCGCAGTATCGATCTTGACAGGAATATTCAGGATTGGGGAACGGCGGCTAGCGACATCATCGCGGAATGCTCTCTGCGCAGTGCGGATGCCTGCGTTGCTTACCGGCAGTCTGAGCGCTGGGTGGAAAACTTCGAGTCAATCAGTCTCAGCCAGCGACCCGCAGGCGCGCGCTTGAAAGAAAAGGGAGTCTACCTGATTGTCGGCGGGTTGGGAGGCATTGGTCTCGCCGTCGCCGAACACCTGGCACGCACGCTTCATGCTCGGCTGGTCCTGGTGGGACGCACGCAACTTCCACCGAGATCGGAATGGCAGACTGTCACTGCCGAACCGCAGGGCTCGAACGGAACGCAGCAGAAAATCGCGAAACTGCGCGAAATAGAATCCTTAGGCGCCGAGGTTCTAAACATCTCCGCGGATGTGACCGACGGTAAACAGATGGAGGCAGCATTACGAATTGCGCGCGAACGGTTCGGCGAAATTCATGGCGTGATTCATGCCGCGGGCTCGATCGAAGACGCACCTCTGCAGATCAAGAGTCGCGAAAGCGCCGCTCGCGTGCTGGCTGCGAAGATACAAGGAACCTTGGCTTTGCAGCAGGCGCTGGCCAGGAACAAAGACAAGCTTGACTTCCTGCTGCTGTTTTCCTCCATCAGTTCACTGCTGCCTCCTGCCGGACAAGTCAACTATGCGGCAGCGAACTCCTTCCTTGACGCCTTTGCCCTAAGCCAGACCGACCTACCCGTGACCGCAATTAATTGGGGGTTGTGGGCAGAGGTGGGCATGGCTATTCGGGCCGAGGGCCATCATCCGATCCTGGGCCGCCGCCTTGTCCAGACCCCGAACGAGATTGTCTATTCAGGCCAGTTCAGTTGCCAGAAAGACTGGTTCCTCCGGGAACACCAACTCAAGAACGGCGCCGCCCTTGTTCCGGGAACCGCGTATCTGCAACTGGCAACTTCAGCATTGACGAGTGACCGATTCGAATTGGGCGTCCAATTCGACGATGTGTTCTTTATGGCGCCTCTGTCCGTGGCTCGGGATGAGACCAAGGAAATCCGCGTGCGTCTGCGCCGCGACGACGGCAGTTTTCGTTTCTCCATACTCACAAAACACAAGGAATGGATTGAACACGCATCGGGACAGATTGCACGGAATACAAAGCTTCCACCAGCAGATCAGGATTTGGCTGCGATTCGCAGTCGCTGTTCTTTAGCGCGCATCGCTTTCGACGACGGACACCGTACGCAGCAGGAGCAGTTCTTCGACTTCGGTCCCCGCTGGCGGAATCTTCATACTCTGCGCATCGGGGAACGCGAGGCAGTAGCCGAATTGCGCCTGGGAGAAGGTTGTTCGGCTGACCTCGAGGCATGGATGGTGCATCCCGCGCTTCTCGACTTAGCTACCGGATCCGCACTTTATCTGGTTGACGGTTATCGGGAATCCAACGCCCTGTATCTGCCGTTCTCCTACAAGAGAATCACGCTCTACCGCCCGCTGCCCTTGGAATTCTGGAGTCACATCCGCTGTCATCAGCGGAATACGACAAACGAGGAAGTTGTGACTTTCGATGTCACCCTTCTAGACGGACATGGAAGAGTGCTCGCCGACATCGAAGAATTTGCCCTGCGACGAATGGCAGGCAACACCGGCAGCGCGGGCGCAACACTGAGCTCGCAACCCGCTAAAGCGTACAGCGAACCGACGGAATCGACTGGGGCTCAGGGGATTTCAACTGTTGATGGAATGAAGGCACTCGACCAGATCCTATCTTGCGAAGCTACTACGGGCATCATCGTCAATCGGGGTGACTTCGCGAAGCCGAACAAGTTACCGTCCGCAGCGATTCCACCAAAAAGTACTGTAAAAATAAAGAGCGAGGTGGAAAGCGTTCTCTCCGAGTGGTGGAGCGAACTTCTGGGTGTGGAGCAGATTGGTCTGGACGATGACTTCTTCGACCTCGGGGGCCACTCCCTAATTGCGGTACGTCTGTTCAGCAAGATCAAGAAGAACTTTCGGCTCGACCTGGGTCTTTCTACGCTGTTTGAGATGCGTACGATCCGTCAGCTCGCGGCATTGATCCGAAAAACAGAAATCCAGAGCAACGAGGAAACTAAGGCATCTGCGGCGATCTCCTCTCCCGCTCGACATCAAATCTCGCGTTCGCTCGCTCACGGTGGAATCGAAGGTGTTCTCAGCGAATGGTGTCGCGAGCTTCTGGGTGTAGAGCAGGTTGGTCTGGACGATGACTTCTTCGACCTGGGAGGACGCTCCCTAATGGCGGTACATCTGTTCAGCAAAATCAATAAGACATTTCACCTGGACCTGGGTCTTTCTGCATTGTTTGAGACGCGTACGGTCCGCCGATTAGCTGACCTGATCCGGAAAACGGAAACCTCCGGCATTCCGGGGAGAGTGCCGCCATCCGCAACGCATGCCGGCCATCCTCAAGAACCGCGCTTGCCGCTCTTCGTAGTCTTCGCTCCTGGCGGAGACATAACCGCCTTCGACGAAGTTCGCCATTATTTGGGCGAGGATCAGCCAGTGGTTGTTCTTGAGCCCCAGAGGGTGGACACCCGGGAACCTGCCTTTACGGGAGTGGAGGATATGGCGGCTTATTATCTCCGAAGAGTTCGCGACGAGCAGCCACATGGGCCGTACTGTTTGGCGGGACACTCGTTTGGTGGTTTCGTAGCATTCGAAATGGCACAGCAACTGCATGCGGCCGAAGAAACCGTATCGTTGCTTGGGTTGCTGGACACCACCGGTTTCTTTTCTGGAGATGGACGGAAGCCCGCCGCGAAACGAAAGGTTTCCTTCCTGATCAGGGAAATGCGCGAATTGATGCACAGACTCCGATTCTCCGAGGCTTCGGGAGTTCGGGACTCGAATATTGCTAATCGGCTCGTTGCTTCCACATATCGCCCGACAGTCTATCCGGGGCGTCTGACGATCTTTCGGTCAGCCAACCGGAACCTGCTCGAAACAGCTGACGAATTGTTGGGCTGGAAAAGACTTGCAGGCGGAGGGATCGAGGTCCAGGATGTGACGGGTGACCACCTAGACATGCTGAGTGAACCGAACGCGCGAATGCTGGCGGAAAAACTGCGGATATGCCTCGATCGCCCGCAGGGCGTAGCAGTTTACGACTGAACGCCCAAACCGCATAGATCATCGCCAGACAGCAACTTCTGGATGTTCATGAAGAAAGTACCGCGCCAGCAAGTATGTTTTTTCCTCCTATTGGCAGTTTCCTTGCTGGTCGGATGGCGTCCCTTGGCCGACACCTTTGAGCTGGCGCTACGGGATGATGCCTACACGTACATACTCCTGATTCTTCCCATCAGTGTAGGTCTGATCCTGCTTGAGTGGGGATCTCTGAAGCCGCTTGTCACTCCGAATGTTCGAGCTGGCTGTGTTTTGCTTGCGATGGCCTTTTTAGCCGCGGCTTCTACGACAGGGCGGCCAACTTCGCTGCCTTCCGATGTACGGCTCTCGATCAGAATCTTCGCGCTGGTGCTGTCATGGATAGGAGTTTTCATTCTTAGCTTTGGCTCGCGAGCTTCGCGATCGGCTCTCTTTCCACTGTGTTTCTTGTTTGGTTTGGTGCCACTTCCGCAATTCGTCCTGAACGAGATCGTGCGCCTGTTGCAGCAAGGGTCTGCTTTCGCCGCGTATGCGCTTTTCGCCGCAGCGGGCGTTCCCGTCGCACACGATGGTGTCATGCTCACTGTCCCGGGTTTGACGGTTGAAGTAGCTAAAGAGTGCAGTAGCATCCGATCCAGTTCTCTGTTACTGGTCACGACCATCGTACTGGCTCAGCTTTTCTTGCGGTCACCGTGGAGGAGGGTACTGGTGATTGGGGCGTCAGTTCTCCTGTCGGTGGCCAAGAATGGCCTGCGCATTTTCACCATTGTCATGCTTGGAACTCGGGTCAATCCCGGATACCTAACCGGAAGATTTCATCGCGAAGGTGGAATTGTATTCTTCCTGGTTGCGCTGATTGGCATTTTCGTTTTGCTCTGGATCTTGCGGCCGAGAGAGAATTTATCGCAGACTCGGACCGTATGCGTTGACGTAGCGGCTAAAGTATGACGTTGTCATTGCTGCACGTTCAACCGAGCCGTTGAGGGCGCCAAGAATGTACCCGTATTTGAGATCAATGAAGGCGGTTCCAACTAGAGCTGGAATAGTCTTAGCGATTCTCACAATCCCGATTCAGCTGACGTGCCAGAAGGGGCGTATTTTGGAGTCACCCACCATCCAAACGCAGTCTTCAACGAGCAACAAGCCGCCACAGAGGGATAGTTACGTGCCGTGCGTTGCTGATGCCGTCAATTCTGCCAACGTAAAGTTATCAACAACGCCCGGCACGGTAGTAAAACCACACCATGTTGATTTGTCGTGGAAGGCTAGCACTTCTCCCGGCGTGGTGAAGTACAACGTGCATCGTTGCAGTCCGGGTACCCCCTGCGCGGTGAGCACATCGGTAGTCACATCGGTTACAGGCACCAGTTACACCGACACTCAGGTCCAACCCTTGCATGCTTATTGCTATTTCGTTACGGCGGTGGCCGATGCGAGGCGGCCAGAAAGCGTTCCTTCGAACATTATCCATGTCATGATCCCTTCGCCGTGAGGGTATCGACACCTGCGGCGGGCTACAAGCGGCACTATCCTGTGCGGTCGTGTAACTCCCTTTTTTAGTGATGTATTGTCCACCCCGAACGGGGCGCAATGAGCCAAGAAAACACTACAACCTGGTCTGCTGCTCGTCAGGAGCGCAAGTACCGCCGTTTCAATCTGACCTGCTCGGTCCATCTGAAATCTCTTTGCGGTGACCTGGACGCTGAGGTCAACGCCGTCAGCAGAAATGTGAGTGTTGGAGGTTTGTTCCTAGACGTCCCTTTGCCGATTCCGCAACACAGCTCGGTAAGCTTCGTCTTGCTTCTGCGCGGCTTCCCGATGATTCGTCCGATTGAGCTTATCGGCGAGGGTGAGATAGTGCGGGTTGAAACGAGCAGACTCGGCGCTGGATTCGGGATCGCGGTGAAGTACACAACGCCGATCACTCAGTTTGAGCGTTGATCGAATCGTTTGGGCAACAAACCCAAGGTGTCACAACTGATCGAAACCGACAAGCGCGGCAACCGCTAGGTTGTTTGCCGGCAGTTTGTCGGCTGCATTTTATTCACTGCGGTCACATAAAGCGCCGGAGCTTCAGGGGCAAGGAACTGCCCTTGAATCTCCGGCGCTTTTTTTGTGCAAGCGCCCCGCGTCCAGACGGCAACATGAATGGCTTGCGATTCAGTTGTCGAACCAAGGCTGCCTGGATTTGCTTAGCATACGATTCTCGCAGGATAGCGCTCCACCATCGCTAGCCTCAGTTTCCCTTGCCTATAATCACGAACCTGTGTGGAGCGCTTCAGCGGGGCGAAGGCAAAAGCTCCTGGCGAATTCGACGAGATGGGGTAGCGCTGCTTCTGCGCTGGCGGACAGCTTGTCATTCAGGTCAAAGCACTCGCCGCACAGCGAGATCTGAAATGCCTGTGGGCATTGTCCGTAGAGTTCCGAGCACAACGACAGAAGAGTTTCGGGCGTCAGTTGGTGAGCGGAGAGAAATTCGGGAGGGTGAGGGTTGACCTGCGTACAGCTGATCTCCCCCGGCCGACCGACCCTGCTGGCATCGAGGAACAGCACCAATTGCACATGGCTTATGGTTTCGGCAAGCTCGGGCGTCAACTGAGGGCGAACCAGAATCTCCGTGCCGGCAGCAGGACCTGCGCGAAGCAGGTCTTCTGCCGCGCGAATACCCAGGCCGTCGTCGCACCGAAGACGGTTGCCATAACCGACGATGAGGGTACTTCCCATTAACGATTGTCTTGCGAGATTACTATTTCCCTCCGCAGGTCACCGCTTGGGGCCTACTGCAAGACTAGTATGTATCACCTCGGCGATCAAGTTCGCGCGTCCTGATGCAACCGCTCCTTAAGGTGTGCGTTTTGTCACTCAGCAGTGTGTCGTTCGTCACAGCCCCCGGTTCGGGCCGATGCTGTACTGAACTTGGGAGAAGATGCCGTGTGCCTTGCCATACCGGGAAAGATTCTTGAGATTCAAGAGATAGGTCAGATGCGGGCCGGCCGAGTGCAGTTCGGCGGCATTGTGCGCCAGGTATCCCTGGTCTTTGTCCCAGAGGCTCGCCAAGGCGACTATGTGATGGTTCATGTGGGCTTCGCCATCAGCCAGGTGGACTCGGCCGAAGCCGAGCGCACCTACCAGTTACTGCAAGAGATGGGGGCGCTGGAAGCGGAATTGCCGCCGGTGGCATAGTAGTTTTTCGCTTGAATCACAGCAGAACACGCCGGATTCTGGGGGCCGCGTTGGCTTTCGGCGTATGAAATATATTGACGAATACCGCGACCAGCGCATCGCCCGGGCCTTGGCGGCTGAGATCGTTCAATGTACGACCCGGCCCTGGGTGCTGATGGAAATCTGTGGCGGCCAAACCCACACCATCATGCGCTACGGCATTGACGAACTGCTGCCGCGCGGGATTGAACTGGTGCACGGCCCAGGGTGTCCAGTCTGCGTCACTCCGCTGGAAACCGTGGATAAAGCCATCGAGATTGCGCACCAGCCCGACGTTACGCTGGTTTCCTATGGAGACATGCTGCGTGTGCCCGGCTCCCATTCGGATCTGCTTCGGGCCAAGGCGCAGGGTGCGGACGTTCGCATCGCTTATTCTCCGACGGAAGCAGTGAAGATTGCTCGCGCGAATCCCGGTCGCAAAGTCGTATTCCTGGCGATTGGGTTTGAGACGACGGCTCCGGCGAATGCGATGGCTGCGTGGCAGGCCAAGCGCGAAGGTCTTACCAACTTCTCCATGCTGGTGTCGCATGTCCTGGTCCCGCCGGCGATCCGCGCTTTGATGGTTTCCCAGACCAACCGTGTGCAGGGTTTCATTGCGCCGGGACATGTCTGCACGGTTGTGGGATGCAAAGACTATGAGGACCTGGTTCGCGATTTTCGTGTGCCGATTGTGGTCGGCGGGTTTGAACCGGTGGACATTTTGGAAGCCGTGCTGATGCTGATTCGGCAACTCGAGGCGGGGGAAGCGAAGCTGGAAAACCAGTACGTGCGATCGGTGAGCTACCAGGGCAACGTGCCGGCGCAGCAGATCATGGCCGAGGTGTTTGAAGTCGCAGACCAGAAGTGGCGTGGCATCGGCCCGATCCCGCAAAGTGGCCTGCGTCTGCGCGAGGAATACGCCGCTTATGACGCCGATCGCGTGTTTGATCTCGGCGAACTTACCGTCGACGAACCCGCCGAGTGCATCAGCGCCCAGGTTTTGCAGGGATTGAAGAAGCCGACGGATTGTCCCGCGTTTGGCATGCGCTGCACGCCGGAAAATCCGCTGGGAGCGCCCATGGTTTCGAATGAAGGCGCGTGCGCGGCCTACTATCACTATCGGCGGCATGCGGTCACGAGTTAGGAGATAGCTTGTCAACGAAATCCCGCGTTGAAATGAAGTTCGATTTCACTTGCCCGGCGCCGCTCGCGCTTAAAGACACGATCCTCCTAGGGCATGGTTCCGGCGGGAAGTTGAGCGCTGCGTTGATACGTGATATTTTCTTGCCCGTTTTCCAGAATCCAGTGCTGAACCGCTTGGATGACCAGGCGATCGTGAAGGTGAACGGCCAACGTCTGGCTATCACCACCGATTCGTTCGTCGTAAAACCACTGTTCTTTCCGGGCGGTGACATCGGCTCTCTCGCGGTTCACGGTACGGTGAATGATTTGGCGATGGGCGGAGCCACGCCCCTGTTCTTGAGCGCCGCCTTCATCATCGAGGAAGGGTTCTCGATGGAGGAACTGAGGCGCGTGGTGAATTCGCTGCAGCGGGCGGCAACCGAAGCCGGGGTGCAGATTGTTACCGGCGATACCAAGGTCGTTGAGAAGGGCAAGGGCGACGGGCTCTTCATCAATACAACAGGAATTGGAATTGTGCCGGAGGGAGTCGAGCTTTCCGCCGATCGCGCCCGTCCCGGCGACAAAGTGCTGCTCAGCGGTTCAATCGGAGATCACGGCATTGCGATTCTCGCGCAGCGCGAAGGGCTGGAATTCGAGACTGAAATCCAAAGCGACAGTGCCGCCTTGCATACGCTAGTTGCCGAAATGCTGGGCGTTACTCACGATATTCGCTGCATGCGCGATCCCACGCGAGGCGGGGTCTCCAGCACGCTGAACGAAATCGCGCAGCAATCGCGGGTTGGAATTGAATTGGACGAAAGTTCACTTCCAGTTCACGAGCAGGTCCGCGGTGCGTGCGAGTTATTGGGGCTCGATCCCTTATACGTTGCGAACGAAGGCAAGCTGATCGCAATCGTGGCGCCGCAGGCCGCCGACTCGGTATTGCAGGTGATGAGGAGTCATCCACTGGGAGTGGAGGCTCAGATTATCGGTACTGTGAAGGAAACGAACCCTGGGCTGGTGATCATGCGAACGCCGCTGGGCACGAGCCGCATCGTAGACATGCTGGCGGGCGATCAGTTGCCGCGCATCTGCTAGAGAATATGCACGAGATGGGAATCGCCAATTCGGTGCTGGAAGCGGTGAAAGCCGAGATGGTGCGCTATCCGGGAAACTATCCCTGCAAAGTCGGGGTGCGCATTGGTGAAATGGCGGCCATCGATCAGGATGCGTTGCGTTTCTGTTTTGAAGCGATGGTTCACGAGACCGAACTGGAAGCGCTTGCGTTGGAGATCGAACTGTGTCCACGCCGCCATTGTTGTCAGGCTTGCGGGCATGAGTTCGTCGTGCATGACTACGATTCCCGCTGTCCGCAATGCACGAGCCTGGCGACCATGTGTATTAGTGGAGATGAGTTGGAACTAGCTTTCCTGGAGGTAGAAGAATATGGACCGAGTGCCGTTGGAGCGAAAAGTACTTAGCGAGAACGACCGCATCGCGGCTGAGTTGCGCGCGCGTTTTCAGGAGCACGGGATCTTGTGCCTGAACATCATCAGTTCACCCGGGTCGGGCAAAACCAGTCTGCTGGAGCGCACTCTTGAAACCTTGCCTCGGCACGATCGGGTTGCGGTGTTGACGGGCGATATCCAAACTGAAAACGATGCCAACCGGCTGAAGCGATTCGGTTTCCCCGTGAAGCAAATCACGACCGGCGGCACCTGCCACCTCGACGCCCGCATGATCGAACGCCATTTGGCGGATTGGAACCTCGAAGACCTGGACCTTCTACTGATCGAAAATGTCGGCAACCTGGTTTGCCCATCCAGTTACGATCTCGGGGAAGAGGCCAAGGTCGTGGTGTTGAGCGTTACAGAAGGCGAAGACAAGCCGCTGAAATATCCTTCCATATTCTTCAAGTCCGACTTGCTGGTGCTGAGCAAAATCGATCTGCTTCCCTACGTTCCCTTCGAGATCGGCGAGGCCGTGGAGAACGCCCGCAAGGTGCATCCCGGAATGGAGATCGTGAAGATCTCCTGCCTGACCGGTAACGGTTTGCACGAGTGGATGACATGGCTGGCGCACCGGCGCTTTGCGCATATGTCGCGGGCGCGGGGAACTGCGAGCATTCCAACGTTGAAGTAAGCTGTCTTACTCATGCTATAATGTAAGGCATGTCAGACATGTGTGCTACATTTACGTCCAAAGGCCAACTTGTAATTCCGGCGGAGCTTCGCCGCAAACATAAAATTCAAGCGGGAACCAAGGTCAAGATCGTTGAGGACCAATTCGGGCGGATTATCCTGCTGCCAGTCACAGACGAGTATATCGATCGTGTCATGGGCTTTCTGGCGCCCGGGCCGGACCTGCTGGCCAACTGGGAAAAGGAACATCGCGAAGAAGGCGAGCACGATAAATGAAGACGTATGTCTTCGACGCCAGCGCGCTTTTCGCATACGCGCGAAGCAAGCCAGGTGCTCCCAAAGTCAATGAGATTCTGAAAGAAGCCAGACGGGGACATGCGAAGGTGCTGATGTCGGCCGTGAATTATGGAGAAGTGTACGGCAGGATCCTTCGCGACTTCGGGCCGGAGACAGCACTCGCGGCCGTGCTGACCGTGAGTCCACTACCGATCGAGATGCAGGATGTAACGCCGCAGAGGGCACTCCGAGCCGCAGACTTAAAGGCTAAATACAAGCTCTACTACGTGGATAGCTTTGCGGCCGCACTGGCGATGGAACACAAGGCTACGCTGGTGACCAGCGATTCTGATTTCCGCAAGCTCGGCCACGCTTTTTCGGTGCTATGGCTGAAGGCGTAAAACCAAAATCTAGATGGTTATCACAGCGTCCAATTTCTCGTCACTTGCCCACCAAATGCCGAGATCGGCAGGTTGCTCCCGGCGTCTGTGTTCAACACCCAAGCGGTCCAACTCGGTCATCACTTCCGCGATCGCCTGATCCAGTGCCGCTTCCACGGGCTTGCTCAAACTGCAGCCCACGTCGAAGGTCTCAGCTCTAATTCCTACCAGGAGCACATCGGCGGGCGCGACTCCGAACAACTCGGCGCTGAGCATCGCGTCGACCAGCGCCGGCGAATGAGGATCCATGCGTACCGCGGGAGAATGACGCATGATGTCGGCTTTGCGGTAGAGCACGACCGCTCCCGGATTCGCTTCGATGTCGATGGAGTCGACAAAAATGACGGCGTCATGCGAGGTGAGCTGATCGATTAGGTCAAGGGCCGGAGTACCCAGATCGATTATGTCGACGCCATCTTCGAATTCATAGCGGGCGTCAAGCAGGCGAGCGAGATACGGCCCGACGCCGTCGTCGCCCAGCAACACATTGCCGATCCCGCCGATCAACACTTTCTTCATAGCATCTTCACAGTCGCTAACTCGTTTACAGAACCTTCACTTTAGCAATCTGCCGTCCTGTCGGATCGAAGGTGTGGCAGGCGCACGCCATGCAAGGATCGAAAGAGTGTATGGTGCGCAACACCTCCAGCGGTTCCTCAGGCCGGGCCAGCGGCGTATGCAGCAGCGACGCTTCGTAGGGGCCGTGAGCGCCGGAGGCGTCGCGCGGGCTGGCATTCCAGGTGGAGGGCACAACCGCCTGGTAGTTTTTGATCTTTCCATCCTTGATCACGACCCAGTGCGACAACGTGCCGCGCGGGGCCTCGTGGGTTCCAACGCCTTCAACTTCGTGCGAAGGAAACACCGGCTGGTTGAAGACTTCATAGTCGCCTTTGGCGACGTTGTCGATCAGCAATTGCAAATGCTTTTGTGCAAGTTCCCCTAACATGGCGCACCGAATGGCGCGCGCACCATGCCGGCCCAAGGTCGACTCCAACATAGCCGGAGTCACTTGAATCTTGCCGACCGCTCCGATGGTTTCAATCGCCTTACCCGCATACTTGCGAGTCAGCGGATGGCCTTGTGCGTAGCCGATGAGCACCTGCGCCAGTGGTCCAACCTGCATGGGTTGGCCATTGAAACGCGGTGCTTTCACCCAGGAATACTTTTGGTCGGCGTTCCACCCGGTGAAGTTGGGATCGGTCACACCCTTCCACGGATGCAGAGCCTTGTCACCGTGATAGTAGGCGTGCGCCACATCCTCGCTGACGCCATCACGAAAATCCTTGTCCGATGCCGTCTTGAACTCACGCACCCCGGTGATATTCCCATTCAAAATGTAACCGCCGGGAAGTTCGTAACTGCCCGCGTCCAGCGGGAGATCGGGAACTGCAAGATAGTTGTTCACGCCCTTGCCGATCTTGAACCATTCCGGGTACATAGCGGCCACGGCGCAAACGTCAACAAAGTAGACTTGATTGACAAACTGCACGACCTCATCCAGCAGCACGCGGATGGTTTCCAGTTTGTCCATGTCGAGCGCGCTGACGCTATCCAAGTCGATGGCGTTGGCTACGCCGCCGACGGTCAGGTTCTGGATGTGCGGAGTTTTTCCACCCAGGATACCGACCACCTGCAGAGCTTTACGCTGATACTCCAGTGCCTGCATGTAGTGCGTGAAGGCCAGCAGGTTCACTTCCGGAGAGAGCTTCATCGCCGGATGGCCCCAATAGCCATTCATGAAAATTCCCAGCTGACCGCTGGCCGCGACCGCTTTCACGCGGTCCTGCGCCGCCTTGAACTCAGTCTTCGAGTTGCGCGTCCAGGGCGAGAGGCTCTCCGCCAACTTGGCCGTAGCCACCGGATCGGCCTTGGGAATCTGCAGAATGTCGACCCAGTCGAGCGCGGACAGTTGATAAAAGTGGACGATGTGGTCGTGCAACGCGTGCGCAATCAGAATGAGATTGCGGATGTACTGCGCGTTGCGCGGCACCTCGACATTCAACGCGTCTTCCACCGAGCGCACGCTGGCCATGGCATGCACCGTGGTGCACACGCCGCAGAAGCGCTGGGTGAATAGCCAGGCATCGCGAGGATCGCGGCCGTGGAGAATGTTCTCGATACCGCGCCACATGGTGCAAGATGCCCATGCATTGCTGACCGCATTGTTGTCGACTTCGACGTCGATGCGAAGGTGGCCTTCAATTCGGGTGATGGGGTCGATGGTGATTCGTTTTGCCATATTACCTGCGGTTATCAGAGTCTGTTGGTAGTTGGTCGCCAAAAAATCCAAAATTGAAATACTTCGTCCAGCGGACGTATGGTTTGCGGGCCTTGAAGTAGCTCGCCATGTCGCGCCATTCCTGAGCCGGAGCCGGAAGAATGGCAAACAGCTTCACCGCGACAAGGAACGCTGCAACGCCTATGGTTACGAAACCGATCGCCACCAGCAGTTCGATGGTGGACGGAAAATACTCCGCCTTCGGGCCGGGCATATAGGCCAACGTTGTGGGGCTGAAGCGATAGAGCATGCCGCCGAGCGAACTGATAGTGTATCCCAGGAACATGGTCCGCCGTTTGTGAGTCTTGAGCGATTGCCAGAGCAACCAGCCGCCGTACCCAATCAGCAACGTTTCCGCCCAGAAAATCCCCGCGAAACGGTCGATGCGGAAGGCCGCACCTAGCGCTCCTCGGAGCACGACCGCCAGCAACCGTATTGCGAGCCAGCCGCAAATCAGGTAGGTCGTGATGCGGGCTGCTTCGTCAAGAACTTCCATGTCCATGGCCCGTTTCCATACCAGGCAACACAACATGGTGGTTCCCGCCACGCAGCCGAAGGACATGAAGCAGGCCGCCCCAAGGTACAGCAAAGGCAGGAACGGCGTCTGCCACAAGGGATGGACCCGGTCTCCTGCAAGCAGCATCAAGGCGCCCAGGGACGACTGGTGCATTCCCGGAAGCAGGTACGCCAGCGCGATGATGAAGGGAAAAAATATGTACAGGCCGCGTTCCACTCGCTCCACGCCCGGCCTCAGGCGGGCATCGAAATACCACAGCCGCTCGAGCACCGGTGGGATGTTTTCGATGAACAGGGGGATGGACGCATACACCGACATGCAGATGGCAACTTCCGCCATCGGCGAGTGCACGTTCCAATTCCACGGGAAAAGGACCCAATAGAAGTTCCAGGGACGGCCGACATCGACGCCCAGCAGGCAAAGACCACAGGCATAAGCCAGGAAGCTGGTCAGCAGGGCCATGCGCATCAGCGAATGCATGCGCTTGCGTCCAAATACCCAGGCCGCAATTCCCACCGCAAATGCGCCGGAACCCCAGGCCGTCAGCGCAACCACGTTGAACGTCTTCCAGATTCCCCAGCCAAACTTGTCGTTCATGCCGGTGGCCGGGCCCAGCCCGACCACTTCGCGGTAAACCGTTAGCAAAACCGCCAGCAGGGCGAGGCCAACCAGAAGGAGAAAGAACGGATTCACCACCTTGAAACCGTACACTGGAACCGCCCGCTCCCAGCGGGTTTTCGTGATCGGGACGCGGTTTGCGGTTCTCGTGACCGGTACGTTGTTTACGGTTGTGCTGCTCATATTTGCGACCTCAGAGTTGCGCCCTCAGACCGGTTTCTTTTTCCACTTCCTCTGCTTCGTGCTCGTGGCCATTCAGGTTCTTCCGAATTACCGTTACCAGGCCGGCGTACAACAGCGCCGGCAGCGCGAAGTAGGAATAAATGCGTTTCTGCCAGCGCAGAGTCTTGGAGGGCACCGATTCCGGTCCCAGCTCAGGCAGTCCAAGTTTTTCGAAGGGCACACGCGACAGGTATAGACATTGCGTGCCGCCGTTGTCGCTTTCCCCGTACACGCGATCCTGGTAGTAGCGCCCAGGATTGTTCTTGATTCGCCGCTTGGCCTCCAGCAGCAAAGCTGTGCGCGGTCCAAATATTACGGCGCCCACGGGACACACATTGGTGCACCCCGGCTTAAGGCCTTTCGCCAGGCGGTGACTGCATAACTCGCACTTCGTGATGACCGGGTTAATTCCCACCCACTGAAAACGTGGCACCGAATAGGGACAGGTGATCGTGCAATAACGGCACCCAATGCACTTGACTCCATCCCATCGAATCACGCCCGTGTCCGGATCTTTGTAGAGCGCTTCAAAAGGACAGCCGGCTGCGCAACCGGGATCGAAACACTGCATGCACTGGCGCTTCACAAACGATGAAGGAGAGCCATCTTCAGGTTTGTAAAGCTTAATGATGTTGCGAGTGAAAACGTTCAGATCCGCAGGTGCCTGGTGCAGTGAGTCGCCTCGAGTATCGGGCGGCGTGTCGTTCGCCTGGTTACAGGCTGCCTCGCAAGCCTTGCAACCGATGCAGAGGCTGGCGTCATAGAGCAGTCCCACGGGGGCGTTAGGAGTTGGAACTTCCTCTGCTTGCAGGGTTCCGGTGCCGACTGTCATGGCCATGGCCACCGGAACTCCGGCCTTGGCGATGTTCGTGATCAGTTCTCGCCGAGTGATAGCCACATCAGCCCTCTTTCTTGTCGAGATTTTTCCCGGCGTTAGAGGCTGCAATTCGTTCCGCGCCAGCCTCTTGACTGCTCTCGAAGCGCTGGGAGTAGACGTAAGTCGCGCCGCCCACCGCTCCTGCCACTGCCCCTACCAAGGCCGCTGCGCCAACCGTAACTCCACCGATAGAACTGAAAATCGGCGGGTAAGTATCGGGCGGTGTCGCCTGGTGAATGGGGACGGTTTCGAAGGTGGCCATTTTCCAGAGCACGTTTTTTTCCGTGCAGCCCATGCAGGGAATTCCGGCCCCGATCGGCCAGCAATTGGGAACCTCATTGAAATGACGCGTGGAACACGCGGCGTGAGTGAGTGGGCCCTTGCAGCCGAGTTTGTAGAGGCACCAACCCTTGCGGTGCCCTTCGTCGCCGAACGATGTTGCAAAGCGGCCGGCGTCAAAGTGTGCCCTCCGCGGGCAATTTTCGTGAATTACGCGCTCGTACGCGAACTTTGGGCGCCCAATCTCATCCAACGCAGGCAGCTTGCCCATAGTCACGTATTCCAGAACCACCCCAATCAAGTTGTAAGGATTCGGAGGGCAACCAGGGAGGTTAATGACCGGTTTGTTGGTGATGATGGAATCGACCCCTACCGCACCCGTAGGATTCGGATCGGCCGAGGGCACGCCGCCCCACGAGGCGCAAGAGCCGATGGCGATCACCGCGGCCGCTTGGGCTGCAACCTCCTTCAGAACTTGAACAGCTGGTTTGCCGTTCAACTCCATGTAGACGCCTTCGTCCTTCATGGGAATTGCGCCTTCCACCACCAGCACGAACTTACCTGCGTTGGCGGCCATAGCCGAGCGCAGTGCCGCTTCAGCCTGCACGCCCGACGCAGCCATCAAGGTCTCGTGGTAATCGAGGGAGATCACGTCCAGGATCAGGTGTGCAACGTCAGGGGCTGAGGTGCGCAGCAGGGTTTCGGTGCATCCCGTGCAGTCCTGGAAATGCAGCCAGATCACTGACGGCCGCTTCGTCTTGCCGATTGCCGCCGCCAATTCGAATACCGACTTCTTGCTGGTGAGCGCCAATCCCGCTGGCGCGGTAATCATCAGCACGCTGCACAACTGCATGAAACTTCTACGGGAAACCCCACTAGCCTCGAGATGCTCAGCAATGGTCGGGTGCTTGCACATTTGGGCGCCTTCCTGCGTACGGTACTCTCCCGCATCTTCCTGGGCGGAAAATACCTTCGCGGTCCTGATTTGTGATGTGGGCGTGGAGTCGCAGGAGAGGGGAGTAACTGGGAATGAAACCGGGGTTGCGCTAATGCTATCCGATAAGCCTTAAGATAATAACGAATGAATGTACGATGCCCAGTTTCTCGACCTCTCCACCTGACACCAGCTTGTCCGATGTTACTTCCGGGCATATCCCAGCCCGGCGTGTAACGAATTACTATCGCAGGATTGACATGGTGAGTCGGTGACTTCGGTCACACATCAGTGTGAGGGCTTTACCATTCTTATGTTTACTCAGTCGGAGTCTTGCGGACTGCTCTCTGTATTCGAGGCGAAGGCAGCTGCAAAGGCGGTTCTCCCACTTCGAGCGTGCGCAAGCGCTCCCGGATGTCATGGCGCAGCAACGTAAGGGAAATCCCCCCGAAGCATGGCGGATACCGGTCCAGCCGGCGCAGCGCTGCCTGTAATAACAGCATAGCTCCCAGTGGATTGTTGCGTCGCAAGTGATGGAACGCGGCAGTTACCTGGATCAGCCCTTGCAAAAACGTCTTCTCTGGCTCGGGCGACGCCAGCCATACGCTTTCCCAGGCTTCATGTGCAGTAAAGAACTCGCCAGCATGGTACAAGCGCAGGCCTTCCGCCAAAGCACCTTCAGTCCAGTCGAATTCCATATTCTGCGGCCCAGCTTGACGATCCACCTCCAAGCTAGCATGGAATCATCTGAGGTCGAGCACCACCCCGGGCTAAGCTTTGAGACTCAAGAAGATGCAAGCACTGCGTACTCCGCTCGCGATATCGCGCGGAGCCTTGACGGGTGTACACTGTTCGCCAGCGTTGATGTCCAAAGGGAATCCCGACTGGGATAATTCGACTGCGGGACGCCCTGCCTCTCCCCCGGCGATCGCTGGAGTTTTTATGAGGAGTTCTCCGCAAGCCAGGCGGCTGGTCACATCCAGCGGCGCGGCAAGAAGGTCCTTCATTGTCCCTAAGTTGTTCTCCTGTTTTCTGCTGTCGGTTATCTGGTTCTTCTGTTCAACCCCTGCATTTACCCAGGATTCGCAGCAGACTCCCGCTCCAAGCCCATCCCCGCAATCCGAAATCAAGCAGAACTCGGCGGAGCTGGCTTCTCGCGACGAGCCGACTACATTCAAGGTGAACGTAAAGCTGGTGGTGGTTCGCGCCGTGGTCCGCGACTCCGAGGGGCACGCCGTCGGTAATCTTCAGAAGGATGATTTTCAGGTTTTCGACAAAGGCAAGCCGCAAGTGATCACCCAGTTCGAAATCGAACAGCCTGGTGCTCTGACTGCGAAGGCGCAGCAGACCTCAGCCGACAATACCACCGGCGGGGCCTCAGGTGAAAAGTCTCCCGCTGCCGCGAATGTGCCCCTGCCCGAGCGTTTTGTCGCTTACCTGTTCGATGATGTGCATCTCCAGTTCAGCGATCTTGTCCTGGTCCGGAAGGCCGCAGAACGCCACTTTGCCACATTGAAGCCCACCGATCGCGCGGCCATCTTTACTACATCGGGCGTTACGCCTCTCGATTTCACCGACGATCGTGCCAAGCTGAATGAAGCCTTGCTGCGTCTGCAACCGCGACCCCTCGCGCGCGGTGTTATCCAGGATTGCCCCGACATCAGCTACTACCAGGCGGATCAGATCGTCAATAAAAACGATCCTCAGGCGATGCTGGTGGCCATCCAGGACGCGGTTGCGTGTGGGGCAATCGCTACGGCTACCGTTCAGGGCAATGTGGTCTCCAACTCCGCAATGGTCATAAACTCGATGAGCCAGCAAGTGTTGAGCGCGGGTGATCACGAAAGCCGCGTCTCCCTGAGCGTGCTCAAGGATGCGGTCCATAGCCTTTCCCGCATGCCGGGGCAGCGCAACATCGTTCTGGTATCTCCCGGATTCATCACTCCGCAGATGGAGTTCGACTACACCGCGATCATAGACCGCGCGGTGCGTTCGCAGGTTGTGATCAGCACGCTGGATGCTCGTGGTTTGTATGTCCCCTCAACGTTCGCAGATGCCAGCCGTTCGCGCCCGTTCTCTGGCGGCAAAATGCTGGTCGAGTCGGCGGCAGATTCCGCTCAGGCCGACCTGCTCGCCGTCTTAGCGGATAGCACCGGCGGCATTTTTTTTCACAACAGCAACGATTTCGACGAAGGCTTCCGGCGGGTTGCCGAGACCCCAGACTATTCCTACGTTCTGGCATTCGTTCCCCAAGATCTCAAGGCCGATGGCAGCTTTCACACCCTGAAGGTCAAGCTCAAGAACCCGCAAAAATTCACTCTGCAAGCCCGCCGGGGCTACTATGCGCCCAAGACCTTCACCAGTCCGGACGAGCAGGCCAGGCAGGAAATCGAAGATGCAATGTTCTCGCAGGAGGAATTGCATAATCTCCCGGTAAACTTGCATACCCAGTTTTTCAAAGCCAGTGACGCGGACGCCAAGTTGGTCGTTCTCGCCCATGTGGACGTAAAGCGCCTGCACTTTCGAAAAGTCGAAGGACGAAACGACAACATTTTGACCTGCGTCTCCGGCATATTTAATCGCAATGGAAAGTTTCTGCAAGGGACGGAGAAGACCGTCACCATGCATTGGAAAGATGAGACTCTGCAACACAGGCTTAATTCAGGTATAACGCTCAAGACAAGCTTCGACGTAAAGCCGGGCAGCTATCTCGTCCGGCTGGTGGTAAGAGATTCGGAAGGGCAATTGATGTCCGCGGAAAATGGGACGGTCGAAATTCGGTAAGCCGTTGGTGTGAAACGTATCGATCTTGGAGGTAGGGTATGCGCCATCGTCCGCTGTTTCTCCTGATTGGCATGATCTCTGCAGTAATGTGCTGGATATTCCTCAGCCTAAGCTCGGACCGGCCTGTAGCGCATGCCCAGCAGTCAACTACCGCGCAACCCTCCGATCAGGGAGTTATCCACGTGGAGACCCGTGAGGTCCTGGTGGACGCGGTTGTGACCGACAAGAAAGGCAATTACATCCGCGATCTCGCTCAGAAAGACTTCAAGGTTTGGGAAGATGGCAAGGAACAAACCGTCACGAGTTTCTCTTTTGAAGAGGACGCTGGTTCCAGGGACCAGCCGCGCTACATCGTGCTGTTCTTTGACAACTCGACTATGAATGCGAGTGATCAAGGCCAAGCCAGAATGGCGGCGGCAAAGTTTATTGATGCCAACGCGGGCCCAAACCGCTTGATCGCCATCGCGGATTTCGGCGGCAGCGTGCACATCTCACAAAACTTTACTGCCGATGCGACTCGCTTGAAGCAAGTGGTAATGAATTTACAGGGATCGTCCGTTTCGCCAAACGCCGTCCCATCCGTCATGGTGGCCTCCATGGGCGCTCCGTCCATAGGGCCGTCTCTTAGTGACGCCGAGACCGACTTCGGCATCCGCAGCGTGCTGCTCGCTCTGCGGAGCCTGGCCAAAGGCCTCTCCACGGTTCCAGGCCGAAAAACACTGGTTATGCTGACCGCCGGTTTTGGGATGACGCCGGAATACCAGTCGGAACTCACTGCGGTTATCGATACATGCAACAAAGCGAATGTTGCTGTTTATCCCATCGACGTTCGTGGTTTGGTAGTTCAAGACTTAACCGGACCTCACGGCAACCTGGTCCGGCCTTCGATGCATTCTGCGTCAGGAAGGTTCGTCGAAGCTGCGTTTCACTATTCCAGTAGCGGGCGTAATCCCTCAATCCTGAAGTTGGCTGCTTTTGCGGAACCGGCTGAAGCCTTTCCACCGCAACACGGAGGAGGCGGCGGAGGCGGAGGTGGCCACGGAGGGGGCGGCGGAGGTGGTGGTGGTGGTGGCGGTCACGGTGGAGGTGGCACCGGCGGCGGAGGAACGGGTGGCGGCGGCAAAGGTGGCGGTGGTACCGGCGGCGGTCGAACCGGCGGCGGAACTACAACGACGGGCTTGACCAGTCCTTACAATCAACCCCGGCAGATTGTTCCACCATTTCCTACCAGTGCTTCTGACAACCAGCAAGTGCTCTATCAACTTGCTGATGGCACGGGTGGGTTTGTTATCGTCAATACCAACGATTTGCTGGGCGGTCTGGAAAAAATCGCCAAGGATCAAAATCAGTACTACCTTCTCGGTTACAAGCCAGTAGCCTCGACCGAAGGCAGTTGCCACATCTTGAAGGTCAAAGTGGACCGCGGAGGAACCGCGGTGCGCTCGCGCAGTGGCTATTGCAATGCCAGGCCGGTGGATCTTCTGGCCGGCAATCCAGTCGAAAAAGACCTCGAGACTCGCGCCAGCGGAGAGATGAAGGGGAATGTTACCGCTTTAATGCAAGCACCTTTCTTCTACACGTCGCCGAACACGGCCCAGGTGCACCTCGCTGTCGAAATTCCCGGCGCGGGGCTCGTGTTTGAAAAAGTAAAAGGGAAGCAGCATGCGGCTTTAAATATTCTGGGTATCGCATACAAGCCGGACGGTTCGATTGCAGCGCGCTTCAGCGATACCACAAACATCGACTTTGATGGCAAGAAAGAAGTGGAAGAGTTCCAGAGGCAGCCATTTCACTACGAAAATCAGTTTGGCATCGCTTCCGGCAAATACAAATTGAGAGTTGCATTCAGTTCCGGCAACGCAAGTTTCGGCAAACTCGAGCTGCCACTCTCGATCGATCCGTATCGCGGTGAGGAATTCAGCATTAGTGCCGTCGCGCTCAGCAACAACATTCGTCCCGCTGCCGCCATGGCCACGGATCTTGACAGCCAAATGCTGGAAGACAGGACTCCCTTGATGGCGCAGGGTTTTCGAGTTGCACCCTCCGCCTCCAACCACTTCAAGAAGAAGGACGCTGCAGGCCTCTACGCAGAGGTTTACGAACCTCTCTTGAAAGGCCCGAACCCTCCCGGCGTTGCGTTTGAAATGAGAGTTGTAGAGCGCAAAACTGGACAGGAAAAATTCAAAATCCAAGAAAAAGCTCCGCAGGGAAAAGCTGGAGACCCGGTGATTGCCCTGGGCCTGAAGCTGCCGCTGGATAAGCTTGACCCTGGATCTTATCGTGTGGAGTTGCGAGCTGGCGACGCCCTGGGCCACAACAGCGTAATCCGTGTGGCTGATTTTGAGGTGGAGTGACGGTCGCCCCACTGTGCCGCCGCACTCGACCTTCAACAGCTGCTTCGCATATGATTTAGAGATGATTCCTGCGAATGCGAACTGCCCCGGGCGCGGGTCCGCTCGATGATCATCACCCGGAGTCCGCTGAGGATTTGTCTCGGCGGTGGCGGCACTGACCTGCCTTCCTATTACCGGCAGCATACTGGTTTTGTCACCTCCGCAGCGATCAACCGTTACGTCTACATCACCATTAACGAAGCATTTCGGCCCCGGATTATCGTCAAGTACTCCAAGTTCGAAGATGTGGAGACTGTGGATGATATTCAGCATCCCATCATCCGCGAGGCTTTGAAGTTGACCGGGATAACCGGGCCCTACCTTGAGATTGTCAGCCTATCCGATATCCCAGCCGGAACAGGAATGGGATCCTCGGGCAGTTTCACGACCGCGCTGTTGTGCGCTTTACACACGCTCAAGCGAGACTTCGTGCTGCCGAACGACCTGGCGGAGCAGGCATGCCACATTGAGCTGAAATTGCTCAACGAGCCGATCGGCAAGCAGGATCAGTACATCTCCGCGTTTGGCGGCATCACGTCCTTCCAGTTTCTGCCGGATGATCGCGTGATCGTCGAACCGCTGAAAATTCCAGCCGAAACGTTGGCTAATCTGGAAGACGGGCTTTTATTGTTCTTTACTGGAAGTTCGCGCAACGCCTCCGATATTCTCCGCGACCAGGATTCGAGAACGAAACAGAACAACTCTGAGATGATCGAGAATCTGCACTTCACCAAGCAGTTGGGGATGGAGAGCCGCGCCGCTCTGTTGGCCAGTGATTTGAAAAAGTTCGCGGACTTGATGAATGTGCATTGGGAACATAAAAAGAAGCGCTCTCCGGGAATGAGCAATGGTGAGATCGATCAGTTATATGAACTGGCGAAAGCCAACGGCGCTCTCGGTGGAAAACTCGTAGGCGCCGGTGGAGGCGGATTTCTGATGTTTTACACAGAAGAAAAGACTCGCCTCAGAGCCATCATGAGACGGGCGGGACTTCGCGAGGTTCGCATGCAGTTCGACTTTGCCGGGACGACAGTCGTGGCGCATTCGTAGGAGAATCTATTGTTGACGGTTGCGATTCTCGCGGGTGGGCTCGCAACACGCCTGCGTCCCACCACGGAGAAAATACCGAAGTCGCTGCTTGAAGTGAATGGCGAGCCTTTTATCGCTCATCAACTGCGCTTGTTGCAGTCAAAGGGCATCCGGCGCGTTGTACTCTGTGTAGGGCATCTGGGTGAGTTGATCCGGGTCGCCATCGGCGACGGCTCAACCCTAGGCCTTCAGGTAGACTACTCGTTCGACGGTCCAGCTTTGTTGGGCACCGCAGGCGCGATTAGAAAGGCTTTGCCACAATTGGGCGATCCTTTCTTTGTCATGTACGGCGATTCCTATCTTCCTTGCGACTACGCGGCAATCGCCCGGAGCTTCGAGTCCGCCGGTGTGTTGGGAATGATGACAGTCTTCCGCAACGAAGGGAAGTGGGACGCCAGCAACGTGGAGTTCGAAGCGGGAAGGATTTTCGCGTACAGCAAGAAAGACTGGACTCCGACGATGCGTCATATTGATTACGGGCTCGGAGTCTTTCGCGCCGAAGCGTTCCAGGATTTGCCGCCCGGAAAGCCCTGCGACCTTACCGAGGTGTACCGGGATCTGCTGAAACGCAAACAACTGGCGGCATTTGAAGTTCACGAACGCTTCTATGAGATCGGCTCGCCGGCGGGATTGAGGGAGACCGCTCAGTTTCTGGCCGTACGGGAAGCAAAGCAAGAATCGTGATTAAGATGTAATGGGTCGGTCCTGCGCATGATAAGAAATCCTATGACCACGAAGGACACGAAGTACCACGAAGGTTTCGCTTCCATTGTTTCCTTCGTGCGACTTCGTGTCCTTCGTGGTTGAGTGCGGTAAAGAATGATCCACGATTGACCATGACGGCAGAGAATACATTTTCACAACAGTTTCTAGCGGAAGCCAAAGACGTAATCGACCGCCTCGATACCGCCAGCATCGAGAACGCTGCGTCATTGCTCGCTAAGACACGCTCCGCCGGCGGACGCTTATTCATCCTCGGCGTGGGCGGCAGCGCCGCCAACGCTTCGCACGCCGTGAACGATTTCCGCAAAATCGCCGGCATCGAAGCGTACGCGCCCACCGACAACGTTTCGGAATTGACGGCGCGGGTCAATGACGAAGGTTGGGACACAGTGTTCGAGGCTTGGTTGCGGGTGAGCCGCTTGCTGGCCAACGATCTTGTACTCGTATTTTCAGTCGGTGGCGGTGATCTCGAAAAAAATGTCAGCCCCAATCTAGTGGCTGCGCTGCAATATGCAAAAAATGTAGGCGCGAAAATTCTTGGCATCGTCGGCCGCGACGGCGGCCACACCGCCAAAGTTGCCGACGTGTGCATCATTATTCCTACCGTCAACCCAGCCCACATCACCCCGCACACCGAAGCTTTCCAGGCAGTGGTGTGGCATCTTCTTGTCTCCCATCCCGCGGTGAAGCAGCAGCAAACGAAGTGGGAGTTGACGGCGCCCGGCAAACCGCAACCCCGCCCCGCAGTTTTCCTCGACCGCGATGGCGTCCTCATCCGCGCCATCGTGCGCGACGGCAAACCGTTTCCACCGTCCGGAGTGGAGGAACTCGAGCTTCTCCCCCAGGTGGCGTCTTCATTGCTCGACTTGAAGGCGCAGGGCTTCGCGCTCTTCGTCATCACCAACCAGCCCGACGTGGCGCGTGGCACACACACGCGCGAATCCGTAGAAGCCATTCATCAAGCGCTGGCCTCTTCTCTGCCAATTGACGATATCTTCGTCTGCTATCATGATGATGCGGATGACTGCGCTTGCCGCAAGCCTCGGCCCGGGCTTTTGTTGGAGGCTCAGCGCAAGCACAATATCGATCTCGCGCGCAGTTTCTTTGTGGGTGATCGCTGGCGCGATATCGATGCCGGCCACGCGGCAGGTTGCAAGACAGTTCTGATCGACTATGGCTACCGGGAGAGAAAGCCGGCGCAGCCTCCAGAAGCCGTCGTGCGATCTCTGCGCGAAGCGGCCGACTGGATCATTGGCTCCAACTTGAAGGAGTCTCGTAGTTTGGAAGGGGTCTCAAAATCAGGATGAAGTCCGTCTCTGAATTGCGGGTTCAGGTGTTCGCCGATGGGGCCGACAAGGCCAGCATGCTCGAACTCTATCGGCAACCCTACATCAAGGGTTTCACCACAAATCCCACGCTGATGCGGAAGGCGGGCGTCACCGACTACGAGACTTTCGCCCTCGATATGCTCCAGCACATTCCCGACCGCCCCATCTCCTTCGAAGTGTTTGCCGACGATGAAATTGAAATGGAGCGGCAGGCCCACAAGATTGCCCGCTGGGCGTCGAACGTCTACGTGAAAATTCCGGTCACGAATACCCGCGGCGAAGCGATGTACAACTTGATTCGCCGATTGAGTGCGGATGGCATTCATGTCAACGCAACCGCGCTGCTCGCGCTCGATCAGGTTCGTCACGTGGCGAAAGCGCTCAAAGGCGGTGCGCCTGCCTATATCTCGGTTTTTGCGGGACGCGTTGCCGATACCGGCCGCGATCCCGTACCTCTCATGAAATCGGCACTCGAACTCATGTCGCACGCGCCCAACACCCAACTAGTCTGGGCGAGTCCCCGGGAACTCCTGAACATCTTCCAAGCCGACGACATTGGCTGCCACATTATTACGGTCACTTCCGACGTTCTAAAGAAGATCGACCTGGTCGGCAAGGACTTACACGAGTTCTCGCTCGAGACCGTGCGCATGTTCCACGACGACGCTGCCCGCTCCCGCTACACGCTGGAACTCACGCCGGAAGAGCGCCTGATGTGTGGGGCATTAAGCGTGGATGAGTAAGTCTTTATTTCCGCCGCCGCTCTTGATTCGCACGCAGATCTATCCGGGATATCTTCCCGTGATGTAGCCTTCCAACTGATGAATAGTCTGCGCCTGGTCTGACACAATCCACTTCACCAGATCGCCCAGCGAAAGCACACCCAGCACCTTGTCATTCTCCCCGATCACCGGCAGATGGCGGAAATGGCCCTTGGTCATGATGTTCATGCAATCATCCACGGTGTGCTGCGGCGTCACGAAGATGACGGGCGAGGTCATGATGTCGCGGACTGCAGTTTCCTTTGAAGAGTGGCCTTTCAGGATTACCTTACGGGCATAGTCGCGCTCCGATAGTATGCCCACCAGTTTGCCGCCTGAGATAACCAGCAGTGCGCCCACGCTCTCCGCCGCCATCTTCTCAATCGCCTCATAGACGGACTCGTCGGGTGTCGCGGAAAGAACCCTGCTGTTTTCCTTGCTCTTTAGCACCAACCCAATTGTGTCAGTAAGTTTCATGAGAATCTCTTGAGTACCCTATCATTTACCGGTACGCAAATTCCACACTGGGTCGCCTTTGTCGTCACGAAACATCAGGGTATCGGTGCCCTTAGTGAGTTCTTTCGCCAGGATCACGCCCCCTGCTTCCACCTTCACTTTCGAACCTGTGACAGCGATGGCATCACCCTTGCTGAAGCTGATGCCCAATTCTTCCTGAAAGGTCTTCGGACAAACGTAGATGTGGATCTTGTCGTCCCCGCTCTTGGTGACTAGTTCGACGAGATCCTTATTGGTTCCCAAGGGAAGCACATTGATCTCGTCCACAACTCCCTTACTCTTCATTTCCGTGTGCGTGTCGTACTTGGGAAGGGGATTGCTTTCTTGGTTTTTTTGCGAAAACCCCGGTGTGGCGCTCAAGAGCAGAAACAGTGCGGAAAGTGCTCTGGTCGCTCGACGGCATGAAATAGTGACCCTCAGTCCGAGTAGCATGAGTCCTCCTCACGGCTTACCGGGAGCCCATCTTTAGGATGGGCGCTCCATGCGCCCCAGTCGAATGCTGTCGCACATTCCCGGCGCGTCAATTCAAAGTCTCGTTACGATAAGGCCGGATGCTCGCTAGACTCTCTAGAAGGACAAAAGCATCGTACACCCACAGCCTCGCCCAAGCCACTGTGCGATTCATATCGCAGATTGTGGTCCAAGTTCATCTCTTGAGAATAAGCCGGTGACTCGGTGACTCTGGTAACCAGCGGTTGGTTACCTTCAGTTCGCATCACGACGTTTACTCTAGCCAAGTATTCCCCTTCGTAATTCGCCGCGTCACCAACCCACAACTAAACTTCGCTGCGAGGGTTTAAGCTCACATGAAAAACAAAATCACGCAGTCGCTCTTAGTCCTGGCAGTGGGTGGTCTCATATTGGTTGGCGCCTCCGCTGCTCAAACCCAAGGCAGCAACACATCCGGCGCAGGCCCAGGAGTAGTTGACCCGGGTCATCCTCGCGTCAACGAAGTCAACCACCGCCAGCAGAATCAGCAGGACCGCATCGGCAACGGCGTCAAGAACGGTACTATGACGCCGGGACAGGCTGCGCACGTGGAACGCCAAGAACAGCACATCGACAACCAGGAGAAGGCGGATATGGCGGCCCACAATGGTCACCTGACCAAGGGCGAACAAAGACGGCTCAATAAGGAGCAGAACCGTACCAGCAAGGAGATCTACAAAGACAAACATTCAAAGTAGGTCTGTCATCCCACTCCCAAGTTCAGGACGAAAGCCGCAAATCGTTGCGGCTTTTTTCTTTCTCTTGCTAATTTCGCAGTGGATACGATCGAGCAGGTTCGGCGGAAGGCTTTCGTCTGCCCGTTACGTTTTCCGGATTTTGCCGCTGATGGTTGCCCTTTTGCGCCAGCTCTTGTCTATAATGGCCGGGGCATATCGCGGCTTCGGTTTCGCCGGCAGCAAGCCGGCCTTCCCGCTTGTCATCTTCTGATTGTCTCCGCGCGCCGGTTGAGGTTGTGAAGAAGTGTCTGTCGATTGCATGAATGTCAAACCCGGAATTGAAGTGGCCGGCCTGAGCGACGTGGGCTGCCAGCGCGAAAACAATGAAGACTCCTATCTCTATTGGGAGCCAGCCGGCGATGAGGAATTCCAGCGCAAGGGACGGCTCGCGGTAATTGCTGACGGCATGGGTGGCCACGAAGGCGGCCAGGAAGCCAGCCGCATGGCGGTGGAGACGGTTCGTGAAGTTTACGATCATGCCTTCCGCGACGATCCGCAGGCGGCTCTGATCGAGTCTTTCGCCGCAGCCCACACTCGTATTCAGGACTACGCCGAGGTGCATCCCGCATTCCAGGGCATGGGCACCACCTGCACCGCCCTTGTGCTCCGCGGCCGGCAGCTCTATTTCGCGCATGTTGGAGACAGCCGCCTTTACCTGGTGCGCGATGCCCGCATCCTGCGCCTTACCCGCGATCATTCTTATGTCGGCCGCCTGGTGGAAAGCGGCATCGTCCGCGCCGAAGACGCCGAGAAGCATCCGCAACGCCACATTCTGACCGCAGCTTTAGGGGCGGGAAGGGAACTGGCAGTTGACAGCGCCGAACAGGCTGTGGACTTGCTGGAGGGAGACGATCTCCTACTCTGCACCGATGGCCTTTGGAGCGTGGTGACTGAGGAAGAACTCGAGACCGCCATGAGCGGCAAAACTCCAGCGGAGTCCTGTGCCGCCCTGGTGCAGTTGGCTCGGCAACGCGGCGGCCCTGACAACATTACTTTGCAGGTGCTGCGCATCGGTCCCCAGCCTAGCAGCTAGAAGCGTCGGGAAAAATCTGACCGAACCGGCCGCGCGCGCGATCCATTCGTATCGATTGTTTCTCTCGTCTCTTCGATGATTGCACCGGATAGCGTCGTTCTCTTCTGATCGCGCGAGTTCCCGCTAGCACAAACGATCTGGAAACGCGGTTGGCCTGAATGCTCCGTCAATGGCGTCCTTCCATCCTTACTTCTCGCCGCCATTCATCAGAAATTCATTCGGTTGTAACCGCTCTGTAACACGCCGCCGATAGAACCAGAAGATTGATCCGGATGAAGAAATCCACTCTGTGACGCTCCCATTTCTCCGCTGCCTTAGGCAGCGCAGGGAGGATAGGGCCACCAAGAATTTTGTGAGCAGAACAACCGCAAGGAAGGCCGGTAGTCGTCTCGATTCAGAAAACTTGAGCGAATCAAGTTTCAATTAAGAGGAGAGTGCAATGAAATCTGCGGGCATTTTATGTGCGATCATGTTTCTCGCGGCATCGCTGGCGGCGCAAACCAGCAAGGCGCCCAAACCCAAAAAAGCCAAGGCCACAATCACGGCAGCGGACGTGCAGGAGTTGAAGGATGCCATCGCTGCACAGCAAGCTGCCTTGGCTGCCCAGCAGCAGCAGATTCAGGCCTTGACGGATGAGTTGCACAGGAAGGATCAGGCCGTGCAGCAGGTACAGTCGGTCGCCACCGATGCTGCCACCAAGGCGGCCGCAGCCCAAGCCCAGGCCACCCAGCAACAGCAGGCTGTGGTTGACCTGAAGTCCGATGTGTCGGATCTGAAAACGAACGTGAGCAACACGGTGCTCAGCGTTCAGGAGACGCAAAAGAACATCCATGAAGCGTTGGAGAGCCCGATGGCCCTGCATTTCAAAGGGATCACGATTACGCCTGGCGGATTCGCCGCCGCCGAATTTGTCCGGCGGTCGCGGGCCCTCGCCGCAGACGTCAACACGCCTTTCAACTCGCTGACCCCGCCGTCGGCGACCCAGAGCACCTTGTCGGAGTTCTTTGGCTCCGGCCGTCAGTCCCGCGTCTCGGCTCTCGCGGAAGGCCAGTTGAAGAACGCCAAGCTCTCCGCCTATGTCGAATCGGATTTCCTCTCTTCCGGGACGACTTCCAATAACAACCAAACCAATAGCTACACCCTGCGTCAACGGCAGGCCTGGGGTCAGGCGGCTCTCCATGATGGCTGGACGTTTACCGGCGGCCAGCAGTGGAGCCTGGCCACTGAGACCAAGCATGGCATGGATAACCGCACCGAAGCATTGCCTATGACCATCGACGCTCAATACCACGTCGGCTTCAGTTGGGCGCGGCAGTATGGGCTTCGTCTGACGAAGAACTTCAACGATAAACTCTGGGTCGGTGTTTCCATGGAAAACGCGCAGGCCACCATCACCACTCACAACAACGGTGACAATTTTGTCCTCGGCTCCGCCGGGAACGGTGGCGGACTCTACAATGGTGGCGCGGGCGCCAGCGCGATCGGTGCCGCTTCCAACCTTGCCAACTACTCTTTCAACACCTCGCCCGACATTATTGCCAAAGCAGTCCTTGAACCGGGCTTCGGACACTACGAAATCTATGGCATTTTCGCCCGCTTCCGCGACCGCATCTTTCCTTGCGGCGAAGTCCCCGGCACCGTCTCCTGCGCCGGTATGGCTGACGGCGTCACTTCGGCGCTGGAGGCCTATAACTCCTCGAAGAACGGCGGCGGCATCGGCGCCAACGCCCGCTGGTCCTTCGACCATAAGCACCTCGACTTCGGTCTGCACTTTCTGGGTGGCAGCGGAATCGGCCGCTACGGTTCGGGTGGTCTTCCCGACTCGTCAATCCATGCCAACGGAACCTTCGACTTGATCAAGAGCTACCAGGCTCTTGGTACTCTGGAATGGCATGGGCCGAAATTGGACGTCTACTTGAACGCCGGCGCAGAGTATGCCGGCCGGGCATGGGACTATGATCCAAACAATGCCAAGCCCTACGTCGGCTACGGTTCGCCCTTCTTCTCCAACTCTGGTTGCTACACCGAACTCCCGCCGGTCGTTGGCAGCGGATTCTTCCCCACGACTCCGTCCAGTTGCACCTTCGACACGAAAGCCTTGGTCGAGGGCACGGTGGGCTTCTGGTACCGCTTCTACAATGGGCCCAGGGGCCGCTTCCAATTCGGCACGCAGTATTCCTACGTCACTCGTCAGACTTGGTCTGGCGTTGGTCCCTCAGGATCATCATTTCCCGGAGTCTCCCCGGAAGGGCTAGACGGAATGATTTTCACCTCGTTCCGCTACTACCTGCCGCAGTAGGGGAGTCTGTGTGAGGACTAACTGTTAACAATTCGCGAAGGAGTTCCACCACAATGCAGCCGCGAAGCGGCGCAAGAATGCAGCCCAGAGCCTGCCCTGAGCTTATCGAAGGGGCGCAAGCCCTGGGTGGATTCTCCGACAGGCAGTTGCCTGCGGAGCCGGTTCTGTTTCCACTGAATTTCCTTTCGACTGCAATCGGATGCACACCGCCGCCCGGCGGGACCTCCACGCAGGCGTCTGTAAATGATTGAGCACCTTACTGTTAAAGGAATATTTTCTCTATCCGTACAAGGGAACAGCAATTGCTATGTCCCTTATGTCAATAAAGTCTACTAATACAATGGACTTTATGGTATAGTCCCCGGTCATGAAAATTTCGCAAAAAGGACTCTACGCTCTTCAAGCCATGATGATGCTCGCCCGCCATCACCACCAGGGCGCCATCAAGATTCGCGAAATCGCCTACGAAGAGGATCTCCCGGAAAAATTTCTGGAACTCATTCTCCTTGAACTGAAGAATGCCCGCATGGTCGAGAGCGTGCGCGGAGCCAAAGGCGGCTACCAGTTGCGCCGTGAGCCCTCTGAAATCCCTCTGAGCGAGATCATGCGGTTGATCGATGGCCCGCTCGCGCCCTTCGCCGATGCCGAACAACTGCGCGTGCTCATCGACCGCGACCTGCCGCACCGTGCCCTGTATCAGGTGTTTCTCGACGTGCGTGACGCGGCGGCAAAGATTCTGGAAAACACCACACTGGCAGATTTGATTTCCGGTACGTCGCCCCGCTCCACCAGGGGCAAGCGCGCCGCCAGGAAAAAAGAGGAAGGGAAGGGAAGCATTCTGCCCATGATGGTTGGAGGTCAGAAGCGCGAATAGGCTGCACCCGGGCGACTCGCCCCCAGTCACCCAATCCCAGGTTTACATCATGCGTTTTGCGATAAACAAAGTTGGGGCAGAATAGGCGACGAATGTATAGTAAGTCGATGGTAATAATAATATAGCTGGGAAAGTGTACTCGCAACTATCGGCCCAGCTGCAAACAGTTTCTTTACTCCTCCATGACGTGCAGATCGAACCAAACTCAAAAAGGAGAGCATTTAAATTCCATGAAATCAATCAAGCATCTATTTCTCGCAGCCCTGACGCTGGCCGCACTTTGCGCCGGCGCTTGGGCAGAAGATGCAGCAGGTACACCGGCCGTCAGACCCGCGGCGGCAGCACCCGCGCCGCCAGTGACCGCTGCCGACGTCCAGGCCCTGAAAGACGCTCTGGCCGCCCAGCAGCAACAGATCGAGCGCCTCACCCAACAACTGCAGCGCCAGCAGGAGTGGCAAGCGCAGCAATCCGCCAAGGAAGCTGCGGGCAAAACGGACGCACTCCAGTTGGCGGCCGTTAGCAACGGTGGGCCAATGCAGCAGAGTGTCCCGCCCAGCACTGGACTCAATCTGCAAGACACGCCGCAGCAGCCCCCTGTGAACCCACTGGAGAGCCCCGTCGTGTCCATTCACTTCCGCGGCATCACCATTACCCCGAGCGGCTTCGCCGCCGCCGAATTCGTGCGGCGGTCCAGAGCTCTCGGAGCTGACCTGACCACCCCGTTCAACTCGCTCACCACGCCGGGAGCTTCGCAGAGTTCGCTGTCGGAGTTCTTCGGCTCCGCCCGTCAATCTCGTCCCACCATTTACGTCGATGGCCGTCTGAAGAATATAGAGTTTGCCAGCTATATGTCCGGCGACTTTCTCTCCGCCGGCGTCACCTCAACCGCCACTCAGACCAATAGCTACACCTTTCGTCTGCGCCAGGCCTGGGGCCAGGCCAAATTCGATAACGGATGGAGCATCCTCGGCGGCCAGATGTGGAGTCTGCTCACCGAAAATAAGGCAGGTATCGCTCCCAGCGACGATCTTGGCAAAACCAATGATGCCCGGCCTGCCACCATCGATCCGGGATATAACGTTGGATTTACATTCGCGCGCCAATATGGCGTTCGAGCGACGAAAGATTTCAACCACAAGGTGGCGCTTGCCGTGGCCGTGGAGAACGCTCAGGGCACGCTCACCACACACGGAAACGCAGATAATTTCCTCCTCGGTGAAGCCGGTGCCAGCAACACCTACAACATAAACTCCAACTACACGTTCAATCCTTCCCCCGATATCATCGCCAAAGCCGCCTTCGATCCGGGCTTCGGTCACTATGAGGTCTTCGGCCTCTTCGACCGCTTCCGCGACCGCATATTTCCCTGCGGTGAGATAACTCCAACCTGCGCCGCCATCAGTTCCTCCGGAGCTTTCAACTCCTCGAAAAACGGCGGAGGCTTCGGCGCAAACGCTCGCTGGACTTTTTACAACAGACATATCGTCTTCGGACTGCACGGCTTCGGAGGCAGCGGTGTGGGCCGCTACGGCGCCGCACAGCTTTCCGATCTTGCCATCAATGGCAATGGAACTCCGCATCTCATCAAGGATGTTCAGGGTTTGGGCACGCTCGAGTGGCGCGGCAAGAAACTCGATGTCTACCTCTACACCGGTGCCGAATACGCCGCCCGCACGGTGAGCTTCGATCCAAACCTGGCCAAGGGAGCGGGCGCACAAGTCGGTTATGGCGCACGCACCTTCAGCAACGCCGGTTGTTACACCGAACAGGCTCCCGCTGTGAACACCGGTTTCACTCCGACTGCACTCTCCAATTGCACCGCCGACACACGTGCCGTCATCGAAGGCACCGCCGGCTTCTGGTACCGCTTCTATAACGGTCCCCGAGGCAGGTTCCAGTTCGGCACGCAGTATTCCTACATCACTCGTCAGACTTGGTCCGGCACGTCGTCGCCGGGAAATTCAGGACAGCCCGAAGGACTCGACGGAACGGTCTTCACCTCGCTCCGCTACTACTTGCCGTAAAACCAGGATGGTGCCAATGCTCTCCTTTTTCCCGGCCGGTGGTGTTACCTTACTGTACGTCAGGATGGTAGCGCCGCATAGGGTTTGCGTAGCGCCGCCGTCCCGGCGGCTGTCGTGGGGGCGACTCGCCCCCACCCGCCGTAGGCACCACGTTCACTGTAGCGCCTCGATTTTGGGTGGCGCAGCGCTGCGATTACCGGGGTAGATAATAAGGGCTTTAGCCCCTGAGGGACGACCTATGCAATCCCGACGCAACTTCCTCAAACAAATCTCGGCCGCCACGCTAGCCGCCAGCGCCGCCCCACCGCTCCTGACCTGGGCCTTCCCGCAGTCACAATCCGTTGACTTCCCCGGCGAAGACAACCTGATTCTCCGCTCCTACCGCTTCATCGATCTCGAAACCCCAGTCGGATACTTCAATACCTGGCTAACCCCCGCGCAGCATTTCTTCGTGCGCAATCACATGTACGAACCGGTCCAACTCGACGCTCACACCTGGCGTCTCTCCATCAGTGGAGAGGTGGAGAAGCCCATCACCCTGTCCCTGTCTGATCTCTCCAAACTAGAAACGCATTCCGTCGTCAACACCCTCGAGTGCGCCGGCAACGGACGCAGCCTTCATCGCCCCCAAGTCCCCGGCATCCAGTGGGGCAAAGGCGCGGTCAGCACCGCCCGCTTCTCCGGGCCACGCCTGCGCGACGTTCTACAGCGCGCCGGAGTCAAGCCCGCCGGCAAGCATGTAATGTTCCGCGGCCTCGACGAAGTTCCCGGCAAAGTCCCTCCCTTCATTCGCAGCATCCCCATCGAGAAAGCCCTCGATGCCGACACGCTAATCGCCACCCACATGAACGGATCTCCGCTCCCCAAGCATCACGGCTTTCCCGCCCGCGCCCTAACTCCGGGCTGGGTCGGCGCGGCCTCCTGCAAATGGCTCACCGAAATAAAATTGCTCGACGCGGAATTCGTCGGCAATTTCATGAACCCCGGCTATCGCTTTCCCAACCAGCCAGGGAAACCAGGCGAACCAATTAAGCCAGAAGATACGCACCCGCTAACCGCGCTGACTGTGAAGTCAGTGATCTCCGCTCCAAATGACGGCGCAACCTCGAAAGCCGGCAAAGTAGAGGTCCACGGCGCAGCCTGGGCCGGAGAAGCCGATATCGCAAAGGTCCACATCTCCACCGACAACGGCGCAACCTGGAATCCCGCCAAAGTGGGCCACGACCAGGCCCACTACGCCTGGCGCCTGTGGAGCTACGACTGGAAACCCTCCAAGACCCGCGACTACACCATCCAGTCCCGCGCCACCGACACCCAGGGCCGTACCCAGCCCGCAACCGCCCTCTGGAACCCCAGCGGCTACCTCTACAACGCCGTAGATCAGGTGAACATCCATGTCTCGTAGAAATGAATTGAACGCGTGCGGTACCGTGGAAGAGCGGCGCTTAAGCGCCGCGTCAAGCGTGCCAACTGATGCGGGCTTTAGCCCCCGTGGTCGAACTCGCTATCCCAGAACGCTGGCAACCATCCTCCTCCTAGCCCTAACCGCGCCGTTCCCCACTCAAGCCCAGAAGCCCTCAACCGCCAGCGTAACCGCCGATCTCCCCGCAGGCCCCATGCAGGCCAAAGCCACCACTGCCTGCCTCGAATGCCACGAAGCCCGCATCATCCTCCAGCAACGTCTAACCAAATCCGCGTGGACAAAAGAAGTAGACAAGATGACAAAATGGGGAGCGCTAGTCGACCCAGCCGACCGCGACGCCCTGATCGACTACCTGTCCACCAACTTCAGCCCCGACAAGCCCCCTTACAACCCGCAGAGAACTTCAGACAAAGGCGGATCGAACAAGACGAAGTAGACGTCCTCAGCAGTCCGCGGCAGTGCACGATTCGTATCACGGTATGCCTTCAGGCATACCGTATAGCCTGTATTTGTGAGTACATCTGCAGGCGCTGGATTTCGCCGCTGCGTTTATCACGAAACAAAAAGCAAAGCGCTACCGACCCAGTGTCGCACTGCGAACACTACGGTAGCGCCGCCAATCCCTAAACCTGAGCCTTGGATGCCAAACGCACAAAAATGTTGCTATCGAAGTTGATTTGTCGCGAAATTCAGCAGCCCGCTTCCCCAAAAAAGGCAAAGCGCCACCGACCCAATGTCCGACCGGACACTACGGCAGCGCTGCCACTTCCGAGCCCAAAAACTAAGCCAAGTATAGAAACGTCCCTGCACTACTTCTAGTGCATTGTAGGGCACCAGGAAGTCGGAGCACAGTTTGCTCAATGGGAAAGCACGAAAGGGAAGGGCACCGGCTTCAGCCGTGCCGTCACCAGCATCAAATGGATTCCGGCTTTAGCCGCTGAGGGCGCTATTTACTGCAGCTTCGCATACTCTGTCTTGGCTTGTTTGTAGACAGGAATATCCGAATCGGCATCTTTCCAGAGCGCGAGAAAATCCTTGTAAGCACCAAGCGCCCGGCTGCGCGCAAGATCAGCATCCGCCCCCTGCCAACTCCGAGCCTGCAACGCATTCGCCCGAGCCACGCCCAGATGCGCCAACGCCCCCGTCCAGCAGTTCCAGACGATGCCGCTGTGGTCGATGATCTTCTGAAACTCGGCAGCGGCTTCTTTGCCCTGCCCGGCGGCCAGGTACGCCTCACCGCGTACGTACGTCGGATAGAGGCAAGACAAATTGTTAGCGAACTGGATCAGGCCGAACTCGATTGGTGAAGCGGATTGCAGAGCACTCAGGGAGACAGTCGGATTCCTCCTGTCCAGCGCCAACTGCGCCTGAATCGTCGGCAGCCAAAGCGCCTGGATCTGCGTGTCCAGTGGGAAGCGTTTCCGCAAGTCTTGCGCCAAGGATTCGGCGCGTGCCGTGTCGCCCGCCATGGCAAGGGCAAGCGCGGCTTCAGACTCGACGCCCCGACTCTCGGGGGACAGCTTCAAAGCCTCTGCCGCGGACTGCCGGGCTTGCGCTGCCTCGCCGTAGGCGGCCAGTTGCACAGCCGCATTCGCCTGCCATACCGCCCCATTTTCTTTGCTGTCAGCCCGGACCGCCGAGTCCGCAGCCCGTTTGGTCAGTTCCCGCGCCTTGCTCAGATGACCCGCATACGCTTCGGTATCTGATTCGAGTGCCAGTCCAAAGTTCTCAAACTCGGGCTTGCTTGCAAACCACTGTTGCTGTTCTGCCATCGCTGCGGTAGCCGCCTCGAAAAAGGAAAGTGCGTACAGCTCAATATGGAATAGGGCATCCTCCATTTTTCGCGCCTGCGCCTCGCGGATGATCTGCCGCGTTTCGGCGTAACGCTGTAACGCGATGGTAACCATGGCGAGATTCTCGTACCGGCCTACACTATCCGGATCCAGGCGCAGGGCTTGCCTTTCAATCTCCATAGCCTTCTCATATTGCCCCTGTTGACCGTACACGATGCCCAGCCGGTTGAACGCGTCGGACTCCCGTGGATAGCTCCCAATCTCCTCCCTATAGGCCTGAACCGCTTTGTCCAGTTCCCCCGTTTCGATGAAATAGTAGGACGCGGTGATCGTCAGCTTTTCGCGCTCGCTGGCATGGTCACGCAACTGAAATGCCTTGGTGAAATACTCGCTCGCCCGAGCCAGTTCGGATAGCCCAAAGTAGTCGCTGCCCACTGCCCAGTAGCCCATGGCAAAATTCGGATCAAGCTCGATGGCACGTTGATAGTAAGGCAGAGCCGAAGCGGCACTTCCCTCGCGATCAGCCCTTCTGCCGAGACTGTAGGCTTTCAGCGCTTCGAGCGAAGACGTGGTGGCCTGTTCGAGCGGGACATCTAACTTCTGCACTGTCGCCAGCGATTCGCCCAACTCAGTTCGCAGCTTCGCCGCCGCCTCGCCCAGCGCGTCCAGCACCTTCTCCTTCGACGCCGCCGTCACCTGCTGCTCGGCCACCGGGTCTCCGCTCTGGCAATTCACCGCCTTCAATCCCAGCACATATTGGCTGCCCAGGCTGGCAATCGACCCGGCAAGGTAAGCCTTGCTGCCCGCCCGCTGGCAAAGTTCGCGAGTGACTTCGGGCGTGAGCTTCGTGCCCGCCGGGCGGGACATCAATTTCAAGGTAGCCGCGACTTTGTTCTCCGGGAGCACATTCAGAAACGGCGACTGGTTGAGAGCAACGCTGAGTGCCGTCTTGAGCGTGTCGTCGAAAACTGCATCGCCCGTGGTGTTCGTGAAGTCGGAGAGCACGATGGTGTCTTTTTCGGTGAGAACATGCGCAGCGTGTTGGCGGGAGCGGTAGTAGAGGCCGCCAGCGACCAAAGCAGCCACCAGCAGAGCCGCCACAATATAGCCGTCGGCTCGCGAGAAAGCACGTGGAGGGGCGGACGCCCTCGTCCGCCTGGTCGAGCGAAGCTCGACCCTCTGCTCATCTGCCGCCACAGCCACCGCGCCCGAACTAGCAACGTTGGCTCGCCCGGTCTCGATATCCCGCTTCAGCCGTTGCAGATCGGTCCGCATGTCGGACGCATGCTGGTAGCGCAGTTCGCGATCTTTCTCCAGCGCCTTGCGGACAATCAGTTCCAGCCCAGCCGGGAAGTCGGGATTCAACGATGAAATCGCGGCCGGCTCCTGGTGCAGAATAGCTCCGCAGATTTCGCCCGAACTTGCGCCTTCGAACGGCAGCCTTGCCCGTCGCCATCTCGTACAGCACCGCACCAAAGGAAAACAGGTCGGTGCGGGCGTCGAGTGGCTTTGCCTTCACCTGTTCCGGCGACATATACGCAACCGTGCCCAGCATCGCGCCGGGGCTGGTCAACTGATCGGACGTGACCTCCGTTTCCGTGTTCCCACTCGATAAGGCATTCTGAGTCGCAACCTTGGCCAGCCCGAAGTCGAGAATCTTGGCGTGTCCGCGCTCGGTGACGAAAATATTCGCAGGCTTGATGTCGCGGTGCACGATCCCCTTCGCATGAGCGGCATCGAGTGCGTCGGCAATCTCGATAGCGAGCGAGAGAATCAATTCGGTTTCCAGCGGGCGGCCCGCCGATGCGGTGCTTCAGCGTCATGCCGTCCAGATACTCCATGACGATGAAGGCTTGTCCGTGCTGCTCGTCAATCTCGTGAATCGTGCAGATGTTCGGATGGTTCAGGGCAGAAGCCGCTTGTGCCTCACGCTCGAAGCGGGCAAGAGCCTGTGCGTCCTTGGCGACTTCATCGGGCAGGAACTTCAGGGCAACAAAGCGATGCAGCTTCACATCCTCAGCCTTGTAGACGACACCCATCCCCCCGCCGCCAAGTTTCTCGACGATCCGGTAGTGGGAGATGGTCTCGCCGATCATCGGCGAAAATCTTACGTGGACGAAACCGGCGAGTCAATGAAAGTGCCACAGTTGGCTGCGCTTCAAAAGGATCCCTGCCAAAAGGGTGGCGCCCTCTCGCCCAGTCAGCGGTCCCCTAGTGTTTCGCGGCGGAAACAGGTTGGGCCAATCTGTCGGCGAGCCACAGCTTGATAAGCGACTGTCGTGTCACACCCAGCCGGCGCGCTTCGCGGTCCAGGGAATCCACCATCCAGGCCGGGAAGTCAACGTTCACTCGCTTCGGCTCGGTACCCACACGCCGTGCCTGGCTCAGATTGAGTTGATCTGCTACTTCCTCACCGGCATCAAACTTGCGATCAAATGTCTTTGCTTTCATAAAACCTCACCTCTTCCTCCCGCGCTCGCCTCACCGAGATCAATCGGATGTTTTCGTTCCGCCGAGTAACTACCGCGGACCAATGTTTCTCGCCGATCTTCCCAATTAGGAGCCACCTTGGTTCATCGCTGGTCCGCGCTGGAATCTCCACCAGCGCCGGATCTGCCCAAAGTCCCTGCGCTTCCTCGAAATCAATGCCGTGCTTTCGCTTATTTTCCTCGCTCTTATCGGGGTCATACTCGAACGTCATGGGGCTCTCGCCGCCGAAACCACGGTATAGTAAAGGTATAAATAATATACCAAAACAACGCTTGCGAGGCAACTTTCCGAGCACCCCACGAACCATTCAGATGTTTGCGGTTGTCCCGTCTGCGCAGTTCCGGCGTACCAGCACGCGTACCTTATAAAGTACACTTTGCGGCTGTCAAGTCTACTTTAGTAGCTATTGGACCCCCTCGAAAGTAGACATTTTTTGCACAGCCTAACCCATTGAATCCATGGATCCGGCCAAAACGCCGCACGAAGAATCAACAACTTACGCCAAAAATTTTCTGCAAAGTGAAATGTTCCGGTTGGAACATTCAGCACAATGTTCCAACCGGAACATTCGCTGTGAAAGGTTTACCCCGTGCCCCCCGTGGCCTCTGTGGTAAAGTTTTTTTCCGCCCGCAGTAATGGAAACAAAATCACGTCGCGAATGGTATGTGAATCAGTCAGCAGCATGCACAGCCGGTCCACGCCCACGCCCACCCCGCCAGCAGGCGGCATCCCATACGACAGCGCGCGAATGTAATCCTCATCCATCTGGTGGGCCTCGACATCGCCGCGCTCGCGCTCCTGCAACTGCGCCTCAAAGCGCCGCCGCTGATCCTCTGGGTCGTTGAGTTCGCTGAAGCCATTCGAGATCTCCATCTGCCCCGCAAAAATTTCCCAGCGCTCCGTCCACTCCGGCTCATCCGGTTTCTGCTTCGACAGCGGCGACACCGCGGTAGGGAACTCATAGATGATCGTAGGCTGATCGAGGTGCTCTTCTGCGACGGCCTCAAACAAACTAGCAATGGTCTTACCCACGGGCTCATTCGGATCGTACGCCATGTGCGCGTGCGCCTGATTGAAACGCTCGACGAGAGACTTGACTCCATCGTGAGAAGCGAAATCGCTCATCACAGGTTTCGCGCCCCCTGTCTCAGGCCAGTAGTGAATGATGGCCTCGCGCATGGTGAAGCGCTTCCAGTTCGCCCAGTCGATCTCGATATCGCCCCACTTGGTTTTCGTTCCACCGGTCACATCGATCGCGGCCTGTGTGATCAACTCCTGCGTGAGGTCCATCACGCCCTGGTAGTCGGTGTAGGCCTGATAGAACTCCAGCATGGTGAACTCAGGGTTCCAGCGCCAGCCCAGGCCTTCGTTGCGAAAGTTACGGTTGATCTCATACACGCGATCGAATCCGCCCACCACCAGGCGCTTCAAATAAAGTTCGGGCGCGATGCGCAAATACAAATCCATGTCGAGCGTGTTGTGATGCGTCACGAACGGACGCGCCACCGCGCCGCCCGCGATGGGCTGCATCATCGGCGTTTCGACCTCGACGAATCCGTGCGCTTCCATCGTGCGCCGCAGCGACTGCACCAGCTTGCTGCGCTTCAGAAAAACTTCCCGCACCTCAGGATTCATCACCAGATCGACGTAGCGCTGCCGGTAGCGCAGTTCGACATCAGTGAGGCCATGAAATTTCTCAGGCAGAGGCAGCAAGTCTTTGCTGAGAAAAGTAATTTCCTCCACGTGGATGGTCAGCTCGCCAGTGCGCGTGCGAAATAAATATCCGCTGACGCCGATGTGGTCGCCGAGATCGAGCAGCTTGTACAACTCAAAGCCCTTGTCGCCGACTGCATCTTTCTTCACATAAATCTGCAGCCGCTTTCCATCCTGCTGCAGGTGGCAGAAGCCTGCCTTGCCCATCAGGCGAATCGCCATGATGCGTCCGGCCAGGCGCACGTTGACGCGCGGATTTTCCAACTGCTCCGCAGTCTTGTCCGAGTAGTCCGCGAGAATCTGCGGGATGGTGTGGGTGAAGTCGTACTTGCTGCGGTAGGCAGACTGGCCGAGCGCCTCGATCTGTTTCAGCTTCTGGCGCCGCAGTTCGTAAATGTTTTCGTCGAGTGCCAAGAGAGTCCTTTAACAGGGAATCGCGCCTTGGGGCGCGGATCAAAGATGATGACGCGTGAAACGCGATTATAAACAACCCGCGTCCCCTGCCGCAGCAGGGAGTGTAAGCCGGCTGCGAGATGGCCCCCGGCGTCGGCGGGCGGGACGCCCGCTGGACAGCCGGCGAGACGCCGGCGCTAGTGACTTTGCATGTACTTACATAGCATGGTACATTGGTACACATGGTCGACGATTCGAAGCTGCTGGTGGAACGGGTGCAGACCGGCGTGCGCATGGAGAAGCGGCTGCTCAAAGTGCTCAAGGGTTTTGCCGAATATCACGACATGACGCTTGGCGATCTGCTGGAGGGCATTGTGCTTCATGCGTTCGATGGCAAGACGCCTTTCAGTCCCGCATCGCTGGAACGTATTCAGGAGTTGAAGCGGTTTTACGAGTTTGATCTGGATTCGAGCGCCAGCCATCGGCTGAAGGAGATCAAGGCGCGGCCGGGGCGAAGGCGGAGTGCGGAGAAGTAATCCCGCAGGGGCTGAAGCCCGCGTTCTTTATTCGCGCCGGACGGCACGGCTGAAGCCGTGCCCTGATACGAATCTCAAACGGCGCGCCTGAAGGCGTGCCCTGATACGAATCTCAAACGGCACGCCTGAAGGCGCGCCTGATACGAATCTCACTGCGCGAGGGACTGCTGTGACCGAGCAACGAATGAAAACCGCTCTTACGGGATTGCAATGGACGTTAGGCCTTGTGATCTTGATGGAAGCTGCGTTGTTTGTGATGCCGTCGGCCAGGCACGACTTCGCCAGGACGCACATGCCGGATCTGGTGCGGCTGGTGCTGGGGTGGGGCGAGATTATCGGGTCTATTCTCTTGCTGATTCCGCGAACTGCGGTGCGCGGCGGCTGGCTTCTGGTGGGGATTTTTGTTCTGGCGATTGTTGTTCACGTGCTGCACGGTGAATACAACGTCGGCAATCTGGCCATCTACACCGCAGCGGCCTGGGCGGTTGCGGCAAGCAAAGCAAGTTAGTCGGCGGTGTGTCGATCGGCGATCTTCTGTCGGCGGTCTTCTTTGACGATCCAAGGAGGAATTCTCGTGATTGTTTTCCAAGTGGTTCTCGCGAGCTGCGTCATCGCTCTGACAAGTACCCTTTTCTCGCAGAGTACTGCGCGGCAGATCAGCCGTGCCGGAAGTTTCGAACTGCCGTGCAGTGCCGACGTGGCCTTCCCACTTTTTAGCCCTGAGGGTGAGCGGGATTGGGTGAAGGGTTGGGCACCGACTCCTGTATTTCCGGAAAGAATCGAATTCGCCCGTGACACCGTTTTTCGTGAGGGAAGCGCTGGCGAGGAAGCGGTTTGGACCATCCTCGCCGCGGATTGGCAGCTTCACCGAGCGGAATATGTCCGGCTCGCTCCGCAATCGCACACCGCGCGCATCGTGGTGAAAATCGAGGCTCTCGATCCCGGGCGGAGCCGCGTGACCGTGAGTTATACGATCACCGCATTCGGAGAGGAGGCGGCGAGCCTTATGGAGGCATTCTCCGAGGAGGCATATGCCGCGAAAATGCGCGACTGGCAAAAACAGATCAGTACGTACCTTGAAAGCCAAAGGTCAAACAAATAGCTGGCATGGTCCCATTCCAAGCGCTGCTGGTGGAAGGCACGTCTGGCGTTGGCAAGTCAACGCTGATCGATGGTCTGATCCGCCGCCACGTCGAATCGTCGGAAGCCAGAAAAATCCGCACGCTGGTTCACCTGGCGCAATCTCACACCTATGGCCCTTTGGCCACGCCGGAGGACAAAGGCACTCTGACGGTGGATGAGAATCTGCGCCATCTGGAGCGCATTGTTGCGACGATCGAATGGCTGCATATCAGTGTGCAAGGGCACACGCGCCCCTGGTGTTTTGTGCTGGTCGATACGTTGCACCTTACGCATTGCGTTCGTCCTGGCGTGGTGAAGTGGAACGATGTCGAGCCCTTCGACCGGCGGCTGGCGGCCCTGGGATGCAAGCTGCTCTTTCTGCAAGGAACGCCCGCCACGATCTGGGAGCGCGGAATCAGGCCCAGGGCGGACCAGCAATTCATTCGGGAGTACGCGAGGAAACTCGGACGAACGAACGAGGAGATCCACAGTTATTTCGTTTGCGAACAGGAAAAACTCGTCGAATTATTTTCCCGTTCGGCCATGACGAAGCGACTGCTGCAAAGCGATGGAGCGCTCGATGATGTGGTGACGGAGGCATTGCGATTCTGGAACGAGGATCTGGCGGGCGAAGAAGCTGGGTGATTATAACTTGGGAAGTGTTCGTGCTTCCCGACGAGTGTTTTCAGCTGCAAACGGGTGGTGGCTGGCTCGCCGGCAGTCGGGACACTGCCGCGCCTCGCTGCGCTCGGCTGAACGGGCGAAGGCGCCCGTTCCCACACAGGCCCGTTCCCACGCGAGCCTGTTCCCACACGAGCCTGTTCCCACACGAGCACATCTCTCCCTTGAAGTCGCTCGCCATCGGCGTTACTATTTGGCTGCCTGACAAGTTTTCGGGCTGGCGATCGAACTATGCCGCAGAACTATGTTCCTATCTTCATTTTCGTTGCGGTCATCGGCGTGGCTATTCCGCTCACGCTGCTGGCGGCTAAGCTGGTGAGACCGGACAATCCCAGCAAAACCAAATTGATGCCTTACGAGTGCGGCATCGACCCTATCGACAGCGCGCGCGGGCGCTACACCGTGCGCTATTACATTGTCGCGATTCTTTTTGTGGTGTTCGACGTGGAAACTATTTTTCTGTTTCCCTGGGCCGTGAAGTTCAAGGCGCTCGGCATCTTTGGGTTGGTCGAGATGCTGATTTTTCTAGTCATCCTGATCGCCGGCTACATTTGGGTTTGGAAAAAGGGCGCACTGGAATGGGTGTAGCGCCGCGCCTGCCCTCCGCCGAGTCGCAGCCCGAAGCGTTTACCGCCAGCCGCTGGACCACGGGCAATTTTCTGTTTCCCACCACGCTGATCGTGAGCCCGCAGCGTGTAAGCCGCTTGAAGGGGCGATGGTTTGGCAGCAACGAGGAGAGCATCGCCATCTCGAAGATTGCCTCGGTGCATATTTCGACCGGAGTGATCTGGTCGGAGATTCGCATCGAATCGACCGGCGGCACCGACCCCATCACCAGCCACGGCCACCGCAAAGAGGACGCGCAACGCATCCGCGAGCTGATTGAGACGTATCAGGCGCAGGGCCACGGATAAGGCGCGACGCGCGCGCTCTTCGCAGTCACACTTTTCCTTATTCGCGGTGAGCTCCACACACCTTTAATCGCGGAGGCGCGGAGAACGGCCGCGGAGTTCGCGGAGAACACGTTCACAGAGCGAAAGTTGAGAGACTAATTCTCGTTGTCCTCGTTGACACCACAATCCTCAGGCTGATAAAACTTAACGTTCTCTCCGTTATCCTCCGATCCGGAGGTTTGTGCGCTCGCCGCTATGCCGGACGAAACCAAATCGCCCGCTTCACCGCTGCCGGAAGGCGAACCGAAGCCGTCGGCCGACAAACCTGCAGTTCCCGGGGGAGTGAAGTTGACCGCGTCCGGTTCGGTGCAGGCGGACATCAAGAGTCCCGCTGAAAGCCCCGCTTCGGTGCCGGCGGCTCATGCGAAACCAGCCGCCGCAGCGCCTGCTACGCCCCCTGCCGCTAAGCCCGCTGCGCCTGCGAAGCCGGCTGTTCCCACGCCCACTCCGTGGGATTCGTCCATGGTCGCGAAGCTCAAGGGCAACTACGGTTCCGGTGTCGAGCCGCTGACTTATGCGGGGCAGAACTACATGGTGGTTGAGCGCTCGCTGATCCCGGAGATTCTTCAGGTACTCCGTAACGAAGAACAATTCGACTATTGCGTTGACATCACCGCGGTGCATTACCCGCAGCGCGAAAAGCAATTTGACGTGGTGTGGGTGCTGTATTCTTTCGCGCGCAACGAGCGCATTCGCGTGAAGACGCAGATCGTCGATGGCGAGAGCGTGCCCAGTTCCGTGCCCATCTGGGAGGGAGCGAACTGGCTGGAGCGCGAAGTCTTCGATATGTTTGGCATCAAGTTTGACGGGCATCCTGACCTGAAGCGGATTCTAATGCCCGATGGCTGGAAGGGATACCCCCTGCGCAAGGATTACGGCATTCTGCAACAGGACAACGAGTGGGTGCAGATCAACCTGGACATCGAAAGCGGACAATGAAACGCCCGGGCGACGAGCGGCAATTGAAATTGAAATGACCGACTATCCCCACACTACGCACCCGCATATTGATCTCGCGACCCACGAGAAGCCGTATCTCGATGCCAATGAGTTGGTCATCAACATGGGCCCGCAGCATCCGGCCACGCACGGCGTGCTGCGCGTGATTCTGCGGCTCGATGGAGAGAAAGTTCTTGGCCTGGAGTGCGTGATCGGATACCTGCATCGGGGCGTCGAGAAGATCGGCGAGCACCGCACCTATACGATGTTCAATCCCTACGTGGACCGCATGGATTACGTGGCCGCGGTCTCGAACGGGCTGGGCTACTGCGAGACCGTCGAGAAGCTGCTGCATGTGGAAGCGCCGCCGCGCGCGCAACACGTGCGCGTGATCCTGACCGAACTGAATCGAATCGCGAGCCACCAGCTCTGGCTGGGGACGCATGCGCTTGATATCGGCGCCATCACGCCGCTGTTTTACACCTTCCGCGACCGGGAAGAAATTCTCAAAATCTTTGAAAAGTATTGCGGGGCGCGGCTTACCACGCACGCTTTCCGCATCGGCGGGCTGCAGTACGAGACCTATACCGGCTTCGAAAGGGAAGTGAAGAATTTCCTCGACTTCTTTCGGCCCAAGATTGACGAGTACGAGGAACTGCTCACCACCAACCGTATCTGGGTGGAGCGCACAAAAAATGTTGGACCGATTTCTGCTGAAGATTGCATTGCGCTGGGCGTGACTGGCCCCGTGCTGCGTGCCAGCGGCGTGAAATGGGATCTGCGCAAAGCGCAACCCTACGCCTGCTACAAGAATTTCGACTTCGAAATTCCCACCGGACAGAACGGCGACACGTATGATCGATATCTGGTGCGCATGGCCGAGATGCGGCAATCGGTGCGCATCATCGAGCAGGCTGTGGACGCCTTGCCCGAAGGCCCCATCATGGCGAAAGTGCCCAAGGTGATGAAGCCGCCGGCGGGCGAGGTTTATCACTCGATTGAAGCGCCCAAGGGCGAGCTGGGATACTTTATCGTCAGCGACGGCTCGACGCAGCCTTACCGCATGCGGGTGCGGCCGCCATCGTTTGTGAATCTGCAGGCGCTCGACCTGATGTGCCGCGGCGAACTTGTCGCCGATGTTATCGCCGTGATTGGCACGCTTGATATCGTTCTCGGCGAGGTGGACCGCTGATGGATCAGATCATCCAATACATTCAGTCCTACCTCCATACCAAAGACCTGACGCCCGGCGCCGCGGGAAACATGTTCTGGGTGCTGATTTATATCCTGCTGGTTTTCGCGGGGCTTTCGGCCGCGGTGATTTGCATGAACTGGCTGGAGCGCAAAATTCTGGCTCACATGCAAGTGCGGCTGGGGCCCATGCGCGTCGGCCCGCATGGCTTGATGCAGCCCTTCGCTGACGCCATCAAGCTGCTGCTCAAAGAAGACATCATGCCAGCCGAAGCGGATGGTTTCGTTTTCTGGATAGCGCCGCTGATTGTTTTGTTCGCAGCTTTCACCGTTTTCGTCGTCGTTCCCTTTGGTCCGGCGCACGCCATCACAGACATGAATATCGGAATCCTCTTTATGCTCGGCGTGTCGTCGTTGAGCGTGCTGGGGATCGTGATGGCGGGGTGGGCCTCGAACTCGCATTATCCGCTGATGGGCGCGCTGCGGTCGAGTGCGCAGATGGTGTCGTATGAAGTTGCCATGGGGCTGGCGGTGGTGTCGGTCGTTCTGCTGACGAGCCTGCACGGACACGGCCCCTACGGGGTTGGCGGCGTAGGCACGGGCGACACGGGCACGCTCAGCATGATTGGCATTGTGCAGGCGCAACAGGAGCAGGGCGTGTGGTTCATCTTCAAATTTTTCCCCCTCGGGTTGATCGCCTTCTTTATTTTTGCCGTGGCCATGGTGGCCGAGACGAATCGCGCGCCCTTCGATCTGGCCGAGGCCGAATCCGAGTTGACGGCGGGCTTCCACACCGAGTACAGCGGTTTCCGCTGGTCGTTGTTTTTTCTGGCGGAGTACTCGGCCATGATCGCGGTCTCTTCGATTGCGGTGACGCTGTGGCTGGGGGGATGGCTGCGGCCGTTTCCGAATGTGCTGAGCGGCGCCACATGGGATGAGGCTTTCTCCTTCGTCCCTGGGGTTGCGTTTCTTTTTCTTGCTGCAATGTGTTTTTATAACACGGTTCGCATGCCGAAGCATCCTCTTTTCCGCGTGCAAAAAATTGGCCTGGCCGGGTTCGGCGTGGTTCTCGGGTTGGTTGGACTGATACTTTTTATTCCCGACGTAAGCAGCCGCATCCAGGATATTTTCTGGTTCGCGGCGAAAGTTGCGGGATTTATGTACCTCTATATCTGGTTTCGCGGCACGTTCCCGCGTTATCGCTTTGACCAGCTCATGCAGATGGGATGGAAGGTCCTGCTGCCCATGGGTTTAGGCGTTCTGATTCTGACGGCTATTTTCGGATTGTGGCCGTTGATACAGCAGATGATATGACACCCGTAGCCACTCCGTTTTTCTTTTATCTGTTCGCCGCGATGATGCTGATCGGCGGCATCAGGGTGATTACGTGTAAGAACCCGGTGCACTCGGCGCTGGCGCTGATTGTCACGCTGCTGGCGCAGGCGTCGATTTACCTGATGCTCTATGCCCCATTTGTCGCTGCCGTGCAAATCATCCTTTATGCGGGCGGGATTATGGTGTTGTTTCTGTTCGTCATCATGCTGGTGAGTATTGAGCGATCCATGAAGGAGCGGCAGTTTAGCAGTCAATGGATCGTGGGAACAATTGCGGCCATCGCGTTGGGCGGATTGTTTGTCTCCGTGTATGTGAAAGGGAAGAACCTGTTCCCCTATCACCCGATGCGCATGATGGCGGCAGAACCTCCGAACACGCAGAGCGTCGCAACATTGTTGTATGGCCAGTATATGTTCGCCTTCGAGATCGCCTCGCTGCTGCTGCTGGTGGCGATCATCGGGGCGGTGGTGATGGCGAAGAAGAGGATCTAGTCGCGAGTCGCGAGTCCCGAGTAACACAGCGGAAGGTTTGGGACAGCGAAACTCGCGGCTCGCAGCTCGGGACTATTGGCTACTATGGAATCGTTACTGCACATCACGACGCTGCATTACCTGGTGCTGGGCGCAGCTTTGTTTCTGCTCGGCGTCATCGGGGTGCTGACCCGGCGCAACGTGGTCATCGTACTGATGTCGATTGAATTGATTCTGAACGCCGTGAACCTGAACCTGGTCGCCTTCTCTCGCATGTGGGGAGGAGTGCACGGGCAAGTCTTTGCCATCTTTGTAATCACCGACGCCGCCGCCGAAGCCGCGGTCGGCCTCGGCATTCTGATCGCCTTCTTCCGCAACAAGGAGACGGTGAACGTAGATGAAGTGAATTTGCTGAAGTGGTAGAAGGCAGCTCTTAGCCATTAGCTCTTAGCCCTTAGCCAAACGCCCGAGGGGTTTGAGCTAAGAGCTAAAGGCTAAGAGCTAAGAGCTTGAGAACCGAGAACTGAATGTTTCTTTCCCACATCTGGCTGATTCCGCTGCTGCCCGCCTTCGGCGCGGCGGTCATGTTCTTTTTTGGCCGCAAGCTGCAGAAGGCATCGGTCAGCGCCGTTTGCGTGGGTACGATCGTGCTGGCATTCCTCATGGCTTGCGGCGCGGTCTGGCAGTATTCAGCGTGGTCATCCACCCCAGAAAATCTTCATAAGCCGTACGAGACCGTCCTCTACACCTGGCTTGGCACCGGCACCGGCCACACGAACTACGTCATGCAGGACGGCACGTCTGCCGCGTTTAGTGCCGACGCCGGCTTCCTGCTCGATCCGCTTTCCAGCATCTGGCTGCTGTTCGTCACCGGCGTCGGCATGCTGATCCACATTTATTCCACGGGATACATGGCGCATGAAGGCGGCTACTACCGCTTCTTCGGCTACCTCAACCTCTTCATGTTCTCCATGCTGACGCTTATCCTCGCCAACAACTATGTGCTCATGTTTGTCGGCTGGGAAGGCGTGGGCCTGTGTTCGTATCTTCTGATCGGTTTCTATTTCCACCGCAAGTCGGCCACCGACGCGGGCAACAAGGCGTTCATCGTCAATCGCATCGGCGACGCTGGATTTCTGCTGGGGATGTTTTTCATCGCCTGGTATCTGGGATCGCTGCGATTTACGGAGGTCACGCACCTGGCCCGCAGCGGCCACTTTGCCATCGGTGATCCGATTATCACTGCGGCCACGCTGCTTCTGTTCGTTGGAGCCTGCGGTAAATCGGCGCAGCTTCCGCTGTACGTCTGGCTGCCCGACGCCATGGAAGGCCCCACGCCGGTTTCGGCTCTCATCCATGCGGCGACCATGGTGACAGCTGGCGTCTACATGGTCGCGCGCTCGAACGCGCTGTTCGTACTTGCGCCCACATCGATGAAAACGGTTGCCATTGTTGGCGCGATAACGGCCATCTTCGCCGCCTCCATCGGCCTCGTGCAAAACGACATCAAGCGCGTGCTGGCCTACTCCACGGTCTCGCAACTCGGCTACATGTTTCTCGCGCTCGGCGTCGGAGCGTTCTCGGCCGGCGTCTTCCACGTCTTCACGCACGCGTTTTTCAAAGCCCTGCTCTTCCTCGGCGCAGGCTCGGTGATCCATGCGATGAGCGGCGAGCAGGATATGCGCAACATGGGTGCACTTCGCGATCGTATTCCGACTACGTACTGGACCATGTTTATCGCTACCCTCGCTATCGCCGGCATTCCTCCCTTCGCCGGATTTTTCTCGAAGGATGAAATTCTCTGGCAGGCCTGGACTTCGGAGGGTGGCGCTTATCGCATCTTGTGGGGAATCGGCTTCGCCACCGCGCTGATGACGGCGTTCTACATGTTCCGCCTGATCTACCTCACGTTTTATAGCAAGCCGCGGATGAGCCACGAAGTGGAGCATCACATCCATGAATCTCCCGCTTCGATGACGATGCCACTCGTGGTTCTGGCGGTGATGTCGCTATTTGCCGGCTTCCTCGGATTCCCGCAGAGCCTTGCCCGGTTGGTCGGTATCCACGGGCAGACCAACCGCTTCGAAGCCTTTCTTGATCCGGTCTTCGCCAAAGAGGCGCGGGTTTTCAAGGCGGAAGAACCCGGACAACTGGCGGCTGGCACGAAAGAAGAAGAGAAGACCAGCGGGACGGAATACTTGCTGATGTTGCTATCGGTGGCCGCGGCGGGAGTTGGCTATTACATGGCGGGGCGCGCGTACTCGAATGCTGATAAGGGCTATACCGAGCCGATTGCCGCCGCCGCTCCCCCTGTCTACGACGTGCTGCTCAACAAGTATTACGTGGACGAAGGCTACGACTACGTCTTCACCGGACGCCGCAAGCTGGGAAACGTCCGTCTCGGCGTGCTCGGGCTCGGTGAAGCGTCCTCATGGTTTGACGTACACGTCATTGACGGCGCGGTCAACGCCGCCGGATGGATCACGCGTCTCACCGCCACGATTTCCAGTTGGTGGGACAAGTGGATCATCGACGGCATCGGAGTCAACGGCCCGGCAATTCTGGCGCGCATGCTGTCGTATCCCGCGCGCTTGTTTGAATGGGGCCTGGTGCAGTGGTATGCGCTGGTAATGACCGCGGGGCTGGTAGGGTTCGTGTTTTATTACGTGTACCACTGAAGAAAGCTCTTAGCTGTTAGCTCTTGGCTCTTAGCTAAACCCAAAAGCGAAGAGTTGTGAGCTAAAGGCTAAGAGCTAAAGGCTAAGAGCTTTTCATGCAAAACCACATACTCTCGATCATCCTGTTCACGCCGCTGATCGGCGCGCTTGTGCTCCTGTTTGTTCCCAAGGAGAACAAGGACGCCATTCGATGGATCGCGAATTTTTTCGCGCTCGGCGGCTTCCTGATATCAATTCCGCTGGTGCCGATGTTCTGGGCGCAGCGCTTCGACGCCACCCAGCATTTCAAGTTCATCGAGGGCACGGCCAACAACTGGATCCCCTCCATCGGCGCGGGCTACGTGATCGGCATCGACGGCATCTCGTTCCTGCTCATCATGCTCACCACGCTGCTGGGCTGGATCTCGATTCTCTCCTCATGGACTGCGATTGAGACGCGCGTCAAGGAATATTACATCTGGTTCCTGATTTTGCAGACCGGCATGCTCGGAGTCTTCATGGCGCTCGACTTCTTCCTATTCTTCGTTTTCTGGGAAGCCATGCTGGTGCCGATGTACCTGCTGATCGGCATCTGGGGTGGCCCGCGCAAGCTCTACGCCGCGATCAAGTTTTTCCTCTACACGCTGGCCGGTTCGGTGCTGATGCTGCTCGGCATCCTGTTCCTCTATTTCCACCACCACAGCGTGACGCAAGTCTTCACGTTCAGCATTCCTGAGCTTTACAAGACTGCGCCGCAAATCTACTCCGACCCAACCTACGGACCGACCATCGCCACGCTTTTGTTCTTCGCTTTCTTCTTCGCGTTCGCTATCAAAGTGCCGATGTTCCCCTTCCACACCTGGCTGCCCGATGCCCACGTGGAAGCGCCGACTGCGGGCTCCGTCATCCTGGCGGGCGTTCTGCTGAAGATGGGGACATACGGCTTCATCCGCTTTTCGCTGCCGTTCTTTCCCGATGTGCTCACTCACGGCAAAGTCCGCGGCTGGATGATCGCGCTCTCCATCATCGGGATTATCTACGGCGCGCTCGTCTCGCTGATGCAGAAGGACATGAAGAAGCTGGTCGCGTATTCTTCCGTCAGCCATCTCGGCTTCTGCACGCTGGGCATCTTCGCGCTCACGCCGCTTGCCTTAAGCGGATCGGTCTTGCAGCAGATCAATCACGGCATTTCGACCGGCGCGCTGTTCTTGATCGTCGGGATTCTCTACGAGCGCCGCCACACCCGCGAGATCGCCGAATATGGCGGCATTTCGAACGTGATGCCCGTCTACGCCACTATCACCCTGATCATGTTCCTTTCTTCGATGGGACTGCCGCTGCTCAACGGTTTCGTTGGCGAGTACTACATTATGCTGGGGACGTTCATGGTGAGCTGGAGATGGGCGGCGTGGGCCGTGCCCGGCGTCGTTCTTGCTGCGGCGTATCTGCTGTGGCTTTACCAGCGCGTCTTCTTTGGCACGGTCACCAATCCGAAGAATGAAAAGCTGAACGACCTGACGCCGCGCGAAGTGCTGACGTTCGTCCCGCTCCTCATCATGGCTTTCTGGATCGGCCTCTATCCCAAACCGTTTTTCCAGATTCTTGAGCAGCCCGTGAATCAGATCGTACAAAGCGTCAACAACCCGAGGCCCGCGGGCGCGGTGAACGCTGCGGTTCAGCCGGCGGAGCAGCCAGCGGAACCTGCAGCAGGCGCTCCGCCCGCGACGGCGCCAGCAACTGAGAGGAGGTACTAGTGGGCGGCGCGGCTCTCGCATTCACGTGGAACGATTACGTGCTGGCCCTGCCCATCACTCTGCTCACGCTGTTTGCGCTGGGCGTCCTGCTCATCGATCTCATGCTCCCGCCCGAAAGCAAGTGGGTGAACGCCGTTACTGCATTCATCGGTGTGTTGTTCTCTGCTGGCGGCGTACTGAAAATTCAACTGTCGATGCAGGCCACGCCGGCCTTATCCTCGGGTTCGCTGGGCATGATGCGCACCATGCTGGTGGACCGCTTTGCCATCTACTTCTTCTACTTGTTCCTCGCGAGCACTGCCATCTCCATCCTGATGTCGGTGCGCTACATGAAGACCGAGCATGAAAATCACGGTGAGTACTACACCCTGATGCTGCTCTCGGTCGCGGGCATGATGTGCATGGCTGCCGGCTTCGACATCGTGCTCATCTTCATCGGGCTTGAGCTGATGGCGATCTCGACTTACGTTCTTGTAGGCTTCCTGCGGCGCGACCGCCGTTCCAACGAAGCGGCGCTGAAGTATCTGTTGCTGGGCGCGTTTTCCTCCGGCATTTTTGCTTACGGCTTGTCGCTGCTGTACGGCCTTACCGGAAGCACGAACCTGGGCGTCATCGCCAGCAAGCTGAGTGAGATCCTTGCCAAAGATGCGCATAACCCGGTTGCCATCGTTGCTTTGCTCACCACGATCACCGGCCTACTGTTCAAAGTTGCCGCCGTTCCTTTTCATCAGTGGGCGCCTGACGCCTACGAGGGCGCGCCCACTTGCATTACGGGATTCATGTCCGTGGCCGTGAAAGCCGCGGGATGGGCGATGATGCTGCGCATTCTGCTCTGGGGACTTTTCCCCATGCGCCTGATCTGGGGTCCGCTCCTGGTCTTCGTTTCCATCGCTACCATGACGGGCGCGAACTTCGCCGCTCTCACCCAGACCAATACCAAGCGCTTGCTCGCTTACTCTTCGATCGCCCACGTCGGCTATATGTTGTTGGGTCTGATCGTGCTGGCTACAGCGGAATACCCAAGTCCCGGCGCCTCCGATGGGTTCAAAGGCATCCTGATCTATCTGTTGGTCTACACGTTCATGAATCTCGGCGCGTTCGGCGTGATCACGTCGCTGCGCCACCGCAACGTAATCGGCGACGAACTTGACGATCTCAACGGACTTTACGCGCGCGCCCCCGTGGAAGCCGTGCTCATGCTGATCTTCCTGCTCTCGCTCGCCGGGATTCCACCCCTGGCGGGCTTCTATGGCAAATACTTCATTTTCCTCAGCCTGATCGAGACCAAGCACTACGCGCTGGCATCGCTGGGCGTGCTGTATTCCGTTTTCGGCCTGTATTACTACCTGAAGATGGCCAACGCCATGTTCATGGGCCAGCCCGAAGAGCGGGAGGCTCTGCCCGTGAGTTGGACCATGCGCGCCGCGCTCGCCGTGACCGGATTCGCCACGCTGTTCATTGGAATCATGCCCGACCGCTTCATCCAGATCGTGAACTGGTCGCTGGGCATAGCGCAGAATGCGGCGATGGCGAAGCTGGTTCGCTAGGAGCGCTCAGGCTGGAGGCGAGAAATGCCCATGTGGCGACGGGCGCATTCGCCCGTCCCGGCCAGCGCGAAGCGCAGCCGGAATCTGCAATGCTGCCGATGAGCGTAGAATCCACTCTGCAAGCCTGAAGTAAAATGCCTGCCGATCCAGACCTCAAACGGAAGAACCCCGGCAAGAAAGAAAACTTCTGGGTGCAGGCCGCCCGCTACAGCCAGTTGGCGTTCGTCTTCCCCGGCGCCCTCGTCTTGGGATGGCTGGCGGGCGCAGCTTTGGATCGCTGGCTGCACACCACATGGCTCTATCTGGCCGGCATTCTCTTGGGCATCGCCGCGGGTTTCGTTGAACTGATCCGCACCGCGCTGCGCGACACCAAATAGCGTCGATGCCAGAACAGTCACAAACCGAACCCAGCCAAGCGGCGGCCGCCATAGCGGAGCATTTTTACTCCGGCGCTCTGCAACGCATCGGACGGTTCATGACGGTACTGGCGCCGTTGCTGGTTGCAGCCGCCTGGTGGAAGTTCGGCCTGCGCGCTGCTGTTGGCTTCGCGTTCGGTTGCGCCATCGCCTACGTCAATTTCCACTGGCTGAAGCGCGTGATCGCCGGCTTTGTGGATCGCGCCACTGGCGCCGCGGAATCTCAATCCGGAACGGGAATCGTCTTTCGGTTCTTGCTGCGATATGTTTTGATGGCGGTCGGCGCATATGTTATATTGACTGTTTCACCCGCGAGCCTGAATGGGCTTCTTGCGGGCTTATTTTTGCCCGTAGCCGCCATCGGCTGCGAAGCGGTTTACGAACTGTACGCAGCGCTGGCCCGGGGTGTGTAGCGAACACAACAAGCCAGGAGCTGGCAGCTGGAAGCTCTTTATGCCCGAACAACTTTGGTTCACCGCAATTCTGAATCGCCTGTTCGCCGACCCTGTCACGTCGCTGCTCCTGGCGTTGCACATTAAAGTTAAGCACCCGACAGCCCCCATTCCGAACTCGTTTGCGATGGAGCTTCTCGTTTTCTCGTCCCTGCTGATTCTGTTTCTCCTGGTCCGCTCGCGGCTTTCGGTGGACCGGCCCGGTTCCCTGCAACACGTCTTCGAGGGCGTCGAGGGATTTATTCAAGGCCAGAGCAACGAGATTATCGGCCACCACAGCGAAGGCTACACAGCGTTTCTGGCCACGCTTTGCTTGTTCATTCTGTTCTGCAATCTGATCGGCGTGATTCCCGGCTTCGAGTCGCCGACCGCGGTGCCCATCGTTCCCTTGGGCTGCGCTCTGTGTGCCTTCGTGTACTACCAGGCTCAGGGATTCAAGCACGCCGGAATCGCATATCTGAAGCACTTCGCAGGACCGATGCCGGCCCTGGCCCCGCTGATGATTCCCATTGAACTCATCAGCCATCTGGCGCGCGTGCTCTCGCTCACCATCCGTCTGTTCGCCAACATGTTTGCCGGCGATATGGTCACGTTGGTCTTCTTTTCTCTCGTTCCCATTGGTGTTCCCATCGTGTTTTTGGGATTGCACATCGGAGTCTCGCTGTTGCAGACATACATTTTCGTCCTGCTGACTACGGTTTATCTGCAGGGTGCGGTTTCGGAAGAGCACTGAGAGGCGGTGGCCGGTGGCCAGTGATCAGTGGTCAGTGGCCAATAAGGGCCGGCTTGAACGAGTCAGGTAGAAAGGCGTTGGAATTTAAGCTTTTGCTGGCCACTGATCACTGACCACTGGCCACTGATTTTCAGCCGTTCAGCGTGAGGGCGTCTGCACGGAATGACGTCAACCACCCACTGGCGGTATTTCATACGAGGAGAAACACAATGAGTAGATTGAGCAAGTTGTTTATGGTACTTTCCGTACTCGCGTTCGCCGTCCCGGCCTTTGCGCAGGGCGAAGCAGCTTCGAGTGGAGTCAACTGGGTCGCGATCGCCGCTGGATTCTCTATGGCGTTCGCTTCCGGCATCTGCGCTCTGGCGCAGGGCAAGGCAACCGCTTCCGCCGCCGAGAGTCTGGCCCGCAATCCCGCCGCTCGTCCCGGCATTCAGCTGGCTCTGATTCTGGGCTTGGCCCTGATCGAGTCGCTCGCGCTGTACACCCTGGTCATTATCTTCGCCAAGGTGAAGTAATACAGGTTTCAAAGTTCAAGGTTTCAGAGTTTCAGGGTTTCAAGGTTTCAAAGACAAAGCCTCTGCACATGCAGAGGCTTTTGTTTCGCCCTATAAGCTACTTTGAGACTTTGAAACCCCGAAACCTTGAAACTTTCGCCTAGATCTTCCGCTCCCCGCTCCACTGCTGCTCTTTATTCTGCGGAGTGTGGTTCAAAGCCTCCACTAGAATGCGGCGCAAGCGGTAACGGCTTTCCAGGTCCGTGTTGACAATCTCGAATCCCACTTCGTTGATCCGTGCCCGGCGCAGCAGCACGTGGGCTTTGATCTTCGAACGCATACCCAGCGAAATCTCCAGCTCGGCTTCGCTGCCGATGCGCAGATTGTCTTCCTTGGTTCCCATGCCCCCGCCCAGGCTCAATTCGCGGATTAGAATCTTTGACTTTCCCCACGAACTCCCAATCCACGCGCTGATTGTGCGCGAGAGCACCATGCGCTCATAACGCCGCTGCCGCACCCACGGGCATGCCGGAGCGGTATCCAAAGGCGCGATCGCCAACTCGGCCGCTTCGATGCCGCTGTCGGCAAGAATCTGCCCGCTGTAACGCGGGTCGGTCTTCGAGAGCGACTGCGCCGCTGCAATCCGCAACTCGCGATGGTGGGTCCAGCCAAATGTTTTCTTCGTCTCTACAATTTCGCGAAGAAGGGTTACCGACTCCGGATCGCGCAGCCTGCCCAATGATTCGATGGCCTTCAGTTGCACAAACGGCGAACGCGAGGCCGCTTCGCCCGGACGGGCCATGGCCAGCAACGGCGGCGCGGCCGACAGATCGCCGCTCATCCCAATTTCGTCGATGGATTCCGGCAGCACCGCCGAATCCAAGACTTCAGCAAGTTCAAGCAGCGTTCGCCCACGATTCGGCGCCGCTCCGTACGCGATCTGGCGAACCACGATGTCGTGGTAGAAACGGTTCCATTCCGGCAGACGCGCCGGCAACAGCTCCAGCAACGTATCCACATCCAGCCGGCTCAACAGCCCAACTACGCTAGAGGCCTGCCGCGGCTGCCCGGTGCGGACGATCTCGCGCAGTTGCGTCAAAGCCGGACTTCCCATCTCCTTGACCAGTTCCACCATGTGGTCGCACTCGTCGCGCCGCATGCAGCGGAAGAAGCGGTCGGCCAAGTGTTCGGCCCCCGATTGGGACGTGCGCCGCAACACCACCAGCAGGTCCGCAGGCACGGGATCGCTGCGCAACGCTTCTTCAATGAACTCTGGAATCCGGTTTTCCACGCCCACGCGCGGGCGCAAGTCGTTCACCAGCACCGGACGCTGTTGCAGTAGCAATTCCATCCCGCCGCACACGGCATTCACTGCCTGATAATTCTTCGCCTCACTCGCTTCCTGGCTCAGGCGCACAAATGCTGCGCTCAGCAGGCTTTGCAGCTCAGGATCTTTCTCCACGCACATCTGCTCACTGACGATGTGGATGGCCTTGCCCATCGCTTCGCCGCCCAGCCGCGAATAAAGGTCCGCCAGTTGGCTCAATCCGATCGCGGTCTTACGGCGCGCTTCCACATCTTTCGTGCCCAGGCATCCCGAGTAGTTGTCCAAAATTTCGGACGACGTCTGCTTGTCGTCGCGGTCGAGAAGTACTTCCACGAACTGCCGCAGATTGCGCGGCGGCACGCACGGAGCTTCGTTCGACATCAATACCGTTTTCTTTCCCGACTCCGGCACTTCCGCCCAGAACATCCGATCCAGGATATCGGCATGCGACTCGACCAGGATTCCGGCCTTGTTCATCTTCTCTTCTTGCAACTTCAGAATCTGGCGTAACGAGTCCATCTGGCGGCTCATGTGCTCCATCATCTGGTGGACGGCATTCACTTTCACTTCGCCTTTCTGGTAGCGCTCCAGCGCGAAGCGGATCGCCATGTGCTCGGCCGCTTTCATCAGCAGTGGCGTATCTTCTTGCTCCGTCGTCGCCTTGGCTGCCAGGCTTCCCAACAACTGTTGCAGGTTCAGGCGCGTGTTCGGATCGGTTTCGCCGACCTCTTTCTGCAGATCTTCCGGACGAATATTTGGATCGCCCTGCACTTGCCCGAACCGAGTCAGCAACCGGATGGCCTGGATCACTTCGGCCTCTTGCAGCGGGACCACTCCACATTCCCAGGCTGGCGCTGTGCCAGTCGCGGCACCTCCTTCGGACACCGGCCCCGCGACCCAATGGCCCTGCCCGGTCGGAACGCTCCCAAATGGAACTCCTGCGACGCCACCTTGCCCTCCGCCACCGGTCGCGTTCGCGCCCTCCGCGGCCGCAATCAGTTGCAGCAGCTTCTGCGGATCGTTCAACCATTGCTTGAACTCCGGCCCCAGGGTTTGCGCCGCGATCTGCGCCGCCACGCTGATGTCTCCGGTCAGCGGGTCAGCCGCTACGAACTTCACTTCATTGATCTTGATCGTGCTATTTTTGCCCGCACCGCTGAGCGCTTCTTTAATCTGCTTGGATACATCCTGGGCTTTGGACCCAGCCACCGTAAAAGCCCGCACCAGACGCGTGAAATCTTCGATGGTCACATCTTTGGAGAAGTGCAGGCTGGCCAACCCGGCCGTGGTGAGAAGCTGCCCAAAGCTTCTTTCCACCTGTCCGGTTTCGAGTGGAACTCCATCGAGCAGCAGCTTGTTGTCGGAAACGCCCAGCAAGAATCCGCCTTCACCCGCCGAAGGAAGTCCCTGCTGCAGTTCCTTCCATGTAGTCTCGAACTGCGCTTCCGTACGTTTGTGGTCAGGGCCGTACATTCTTGCATACTTGATCAGGATATTGAGGCTGTGTACGAAGGCGCGGGCCGAGGCCGCCCGGTTTGCGTGAAATGTCGTCGCGTCAGTGATAACCCACTCCTCAACCGCAGCTCTGGCGATAGGCATTAAAAGGTTAAATCCAACTAGTCGGTGCCGCATGTTACGGAGGTAACGGTGCACCCCTGTCCTTAAAGGCGGTCGTGCTGGAAAGCCACTCGCGTACTCTTGGGCGTTCTCTGCGTCCTTCGCGGGCCGTTCTCCGCGAACTCTGCGTTAAAGCCCTTGCTGCGCCAAGGAGGCTGCCTCAACTCCCACTGCACAGCGACCCTGACATTCTCAGGGCACTGGCATTCCCGCCCCTCTCCAGCGAGAATAGAAGGCTCTGACGTTTGTTATTTTGCTACCCCCGGAACCCAAGTGCCTTTGTCAACGACTCATACAACCCGTGCCAAGAAAACCACCGGCCTGCGCTACTGGATGTTGCGCGTGCTGGAGGAATGCGAGCACGTTTCCGCCGACTTCGGCGCCGATCCAGTCCATGACCTGCGCGTCTCCATACGGCGCTGCCGCTCGCTTGCGGATGGGCTGATGGCTCTAGATCCTGATCCCAACTGGAAAGCCATGAAGAAAGCCGGCAAGCGCCTGTTCCAGCGGCTAGGTGATCTGCGCGACATCCAGATCATGATGGAATGGATTGAGAAACTAGGCCCCTCCGAAGGTCATGTGGACGCGGGTGACTCGCCCGCCCTGGTTCCGCCTGCATCGAACGGCGAGGCCATCTCGGACTCTCATGCGGCCGGCGATCCCGCAGCCGACGCCCTGCTAAAAATCCTGCACGCTCGCGAGCATGAACAAAAACTGGAAGCCCATGCCGCGCTCGAAGAGTTCGACCGCAAACAGTGGCGGCACTGGAGCAAGTCACTCCCCGCACGGGCCGCCCGCTTCCGCCCGGGCAGCCCACTGTTCAAGCATCTAGCCCTTGAGCGTTGGACGGCAGCCCGCGAACTTCATATGCATGCCCTCCGCAACCGTTCCCAGGTCGCATTCCATTCGCTTCGGATAGGCATCAAACGCTTTCGTTACATCGTTGAGAATTTTCTGCCCGCCGAACATAAGCAGTGGAGCAACGACCTGAAAGAAATGCAGGACCTGCTCGGCGAAGTTCACGACCTCGACGTGCTCTGGAATACAGCTGTCTCGTGCCACGTTTTTCCTGATCAGGATTCGCGCAAACGCTGGCGCGAGCGAATCGTTTCAGAGCGCACCAAGCGCATCGACCGCTACCGCACCCGAATGGTCGGCGAGAATTCTCTGTGGCAGGTTTGGCGCGCCGCGCTGCCGCAAGGCAAGCAGATTCAAGCCCTCGCCACCCGCCGGATGAAGCTCTGGGCGAACAGCCTCGACCCTGACTTTCGCCATTCCGAGCACGTCGCCAGCCTGGCTCTGCAACTCTACGACGGACTTCTGGCCACGGGATGGCCGCCCTCCGTCGACGGCATCTCCGCGCGCTCCAGCCTGTTAGCCGCCGCTCTCCTGCACGATGTCGGCAAGTCACAGGGCCAAAAGGGACATCACAAGACTTCCTACGACATGATTCGCGCTCACGGCAACCCGCTTCGCTGGAAGCCCGTCGAATTGCAGCGCGCCGCGATTGTCGCCCGCTTCCATCGAGGTGCGTTGCCGACACGAAGGCACAAGTCCTTACGCGACCTGCTTCCCGACGAGCAGAGAGGGACGATTCAGCTGGCGGCCATCCTGCGCCTGGCCAATGCCATGGACGCCGCCCACGACGGACACATCCGCCGCATTCGGATTGAAAGCAAGAATGTAAAGGTCAGCAGAAACGGACGCGAAGCTTTGCTGATCGCTGCCGAAGGCTACTCGCCCGTTGGACCAGCCGCGCAAACCATCGCCGCTGAGCGGCATCTGCTGGAGACGGTGCTGCATCGACCGGTGATAGTCAGATCGATGAAGCATGCAGGATTTCGCCAGCCTAGATCGCCTTCCCATCAAATCCGCTGAGCGCGGCCGCCTCCCGCAGTTTGTGGTCGGCGGTCAGGAAGACTTCGCCATGCGGAGCGTCTCCGCACCACTCCAGAGCTGCGGCCAGTTGAAGCGCGTCCGCTGCCTTCAGGTCGTGACGGTCGACGAGTTGCGCTGCATGGGCCCGCAGCGCGTTCGAGGGCTGGATAACAGACCACTCGTCAGCCAACGCCACCGCCACCTGACGCGCCTGCGCCCACTCGCCGGAGTCGATCTCCCTGGTGCGTACTAAACGCGCGAGAGCGCTGGCAATCTCAACCGGGGTCGCCCACCAAACCACTGCTGGATAGTTCTTGTATAAGCTGACAACGCTGGGCGTAATGCCTTGAAGGACACAGAGTGGAACCAGCGCGCTTGCATCCCAGAAGGCAAAAGTCAGCGCTCCCGCTCTTCGCGCCATATCCGCTCCATGACCTCATCGGACACGTTGCCCGCAGGAGCCGGTAACGGCGACCGCCGTTTCCTCTTTGGCGGGGTGAGAATGCCGCGAGCGATCAGTCGCCGCTCCCGCTCGGCCTCGTCGTCCACCAGGCAAGGAACAATTCGTGCCACGGGCCTGTTGCGGTCGCAGACCAGCAACTCTTCCCCGTCGCGGACATACTGGATATGAGCGCTCAGCCGGGCCTTCAGATCGCTTATGTTTACGGTACGCATAAGTCGATTGTAGCAGATATGACTATATTGGTCACATTAGATCTATGAGAATGAAGCCCTCGATAAGCAGCCCGCGAGAGGTAGCCTTGCAGTCACTTCCGCTGGCGCACCTTCTCCGGATAAAAATGTTATTGCTTCCGGAAGCCGAGAGCCGGAAGCCGAGAGCCGGAAGCCGAGAGCCGGAAGCCGAAAGCCGGAAGCCGAAAGCCGAAGCCATGACCCACGCTCAACTAGTCGAAAAAGCTGTCCACTGGCTGCGCCGCTACCGCTGTGGAGTAGTTCTCTCCGAGCAAGCCTGCGTCAGCGGCGAAATGCCCGACGCCATCGGCTGGAAGCGCGCCTGCCACTCCGTGCTGGTCGAGTGCAAAGTCACGCGCTCTGACTTCCTCGCCGACCGCGCCAAGCCCTTTCGTCTGAAGCCGGAGCAGGGAGTCGGCTGCGAGCGCTTCTATTTCGCCCCGGCTGGTCTGGTGCGCATGGAAGAACTGCCCCAAGGCTGGGGACTGCTGGAACACAATCGCGGCAGAGTCGAAACGAGGCATCCCTCGGCCAAAAATCTCCGCACCGCCACCGGCTTTCGCTATGAAATGAATCTCCTGCTCGCCAGCCTGCGCCGCGTAGAGGTCCGCGTAGAACCGCAAAGCATTACTGATTTTCTGAAGTGGAAGAACCGCATGGTCGAATACAACCGTGGAACACTGCCTGAGGGACTTGCGTCCACCGAAGAGGAACCAAACGTCTATCTGGAACCAGACCTAACCGCGTAGCGCCGCCGTCCCGGCGGCTGTCCCACGGCCTCGGCCGGAAACGCGGGACGGGAGCATAGTTCCCGGATGCCCGAAGCCTACAGCTCCCTTCGCCCTTCCATAGCTTTCAGCATAGTGATCTCATCGGTATACTCGATATCGCTGCCGACCGGAATCCCCATGGCAATCCGCGTCACCTTAACCCCCACACGCTTCAGTTGCCCGGAAAGATAAGTCGCCGTGGCTTCGCCTTCCACCGTGGGATTGGTGGCGACGATTACTTCATCCACATTGCCCGCGTCAACGCGGGAGAGGAGATTGGCAATCCGCAACTGCTCGGGCCCTACGCCGTGGAGCGGAGAAATCGAGCCATGCAGCACGTGGTAGACGCCGTTGAAGTGCTTGGTCTTCTCGATGGCGGCAATGTTCGTGGGCTCCTCGACCACGCACACCAGCCGCTGGTTGCGCGTCGCGCTGGTGCAATAGACGCAGGGATCGACGTCGGTGATGTTGTTGCAAACCGAGCACAGCCGCAGGCTGGCCTTGACGTCGCGCACCGCGGCGGCCAGCGCTTCGGCATCTTCATCGCTGGCCCGCAGAATGTAGAATGCCAGCCGCTGCGCGCTCTTCGAGCCCACGCCCGGGAGCTTCTTCAACTCGTCAATCAGCCGCGACATGGGTTCAGCGAATTTAGACATAAAAAAGATTTAGTAATTTGGTAATCGGGTAATTTTGTAATTTGAAAACCATATGATTGAAACCCGGTGGTCTGGGAGCGCTGCAAATTACCAATTACAAAATTACCAAATTACCAAACTACTCAATTCCTTACATTCCCAGCCCGCCCAGCATTCCGCCGACCGTCAACTGCATCGCCCCATCGACCTTGCGAGCCGCTTCGTTCACTGCGGCCAGCACCAGGTCTTGCAGCATCTCAACGTCGCCTGTCTTCACGGCCTCCGGATCGATACGCAGGCTGAGCAGTTGCTTGCGGCCATCCATTTTCACAGTCACCGTACCTCCGCCTGCGGAAGCCTCGACCACCGTCTCCTGCATTTTCTTCTGCAGGGTGTCATACTGCGCCTTTGCTTTCGACATCAGTTCTTGCAGATTGAATCCGCCCATAGAACCTCGGCTCCCGGCTCCCGGCGCTCGGCCTTCGGAATGAACTCCGGATGCCGGAAGCCAGGCGACCATTTACTCATCGCTTGTCCTTATAATCAATCACCGTCCGAATCTCAGCGCCGAACTTCTCTTGCAGCCTTCGGACAACAGCATCCTGCTCGGCGCGGCCACGCCCGCCAACGGCTGCATTTCCTCCACTGGACTTGGCGGATGCACCATTCCGTTTCTCTGTCGGCGCTACGCTTGCGCCCGCGACGATCCTCAGCTTGACGGCTCGGCCCAGCACGCCGCTTGCCGAAGCAATCGCGAGCCGCCGGGCATCCGCACCCACCGACATATCAACCACGGTCTGCGATTCCGACACCTTGACCACCACTTCGTTTCCTTCGACGGACCATTCGCCCGCTTCAAGCATCGAGACCAGGATGCGTTGATTGCCATCTGTAAGCGCCTGCAGCACGGCTGCTTTCAACCGATCGATGGGCGCTTCTGGCGCTGCGAACGAGGGTTGCGAAACTTGCGGCGCAGCTTGCATTGGAGGATCGAGCTGCAAACTCACGCCTGTCTGATGTTGAGGTTCGGGAGTTGTGCTGATGCGAACCTCGGCAACGCTCTCGCTGACGTTTGCAGGCGCGGCAGAACCCATCACGACTCGCGCGGGTGCACCGCCACCTGCAATACTGCGTGGACCGCTGGCAGCAATCTGGTCGGCCGCAGACTCCTGCCGGGGACCGCCTTTGCGCGCGGAATCGGCCGCGAACGGCGAAACATGAGTCGCATCCGTGCGCCGAGTTTCGATCGTCCCTCCCGAGGTTGAGGGAACGATCGAAGGCCGCGCCGGAGTTCTGCCTGTGCCTGTTCCGCCCGCTGTGTTAGAGGAAGCGTTCGAAGACACAGCCACGTCGCTAAGCAGTTGCTCGATCGGCAGCAAGCGTTGCGCGTGCGCCATCTTCAGCAGTCCAAGTTCGAGATGAAAGCGCTGCTCCTGCTTGTATCCCAACTCGCCATGGGTGCGCAGCATGATCTGCAAATGGCGTGTGAGATCTTCTTCGCCGAATAGTGCCGCGACCCGCTCCACGCGCTCGCGCTCTTCACTCGAGATCTGCAGCAGGGAAGAATCTCTGCCGGCAATCTTGGCGACGGTTGCATTGCGCAAGAAGCGCACCATCTGCCGCGCGAAGTGGGTCGGGCTATGTCCCTCACCGATGAGATGGTCAACCTGCCGCAGCACTTCTTCACTAGCGCCGCGAGCGACTGCCTGCATTACCTCTTCGAGAACGTGCGCGGGCGCCGCGCCAACCAGGTTGCGCACCGAATCAGCCGTGAGCTTTCCGCTCGAAGACGCAATCGCCTGATCGAGAATCGACAGCGCGTCGCGCATCGAGCCGTCGCCGGCCTCGGCCAGCAGGGCAAGCGCATCGTCATCGGCCTCGATCTTCTCGCGGCTGGCGAGATCGCGCAACTGTCCGACAATGTCGTCAAACTTCACGGCGCGGAAACTGAAGTGCTGGCAGCGCGAGCGGATGGTCTGTGGAATATCCTCCGGTTGCGTGGTCGCCAGCATGAAAACAATGTGGTCCGGAGGCTCTTCTAAAGTCTTGAGCAGCGCGTTGAAAGCCGCGTCGGTAATCTGGTGAGCTTCGTCGAGGATATAAATCTTGAAGCGGTCGCGCGCCGGCTTGTAGCGCGCCGCTTCGCGCAGTTCGCGAATCTCGTCAATGCCGCGATTGGTGGCGGCATCGATCTCGATCACATCAACGGCATTGCCGGCGCGAATCTCAGTGCACGATTCGCACACGCCACAGGGCTCCGCGACCGGCTTGTCGCCTGTCTTTAAAGAAGACCGGCAATTCAAAGCCGCCGCCAGAATGCGCGCCACTGTCGTCTTGCCAATGCCACGATGGCCGCTGAAGATGTAGCCGTGCGCGGTGCGTCCTTGTTCGAGCGCGTTCTGCAGGGTGCGGGTGACGTGCTCTTGTCCGATCACCTCGGAGAATTTCTGCGGACGGTATTTGCGCGCCAGAACGGTATAGCTCATGAGCGGGAAAACACGATTATACGTGATGCGAGTCAGCTGTGGCCGGGCCCGGAGTCCTGCCACCGGCGGCGGGTTGAAATAGTACCGTTTAGAAATTAACAATAGGTTCAGGCCAAGACGATGACCTTTTCAGAGACCACGCATACGCCGGAGCCAATGAACATCGACCTTGCGCTTCTGCTGCTGCGCATCGCTTGTGCTGCGGCCTTCTTCTATCACGGAAGCGCTATATTGTTCGGCGCCTTTTCAGGACCCGGGCCGGAGCAATTTGCAGCATCGCACCATTGGCCGCTGGCAGTTGGGTACCTGATCGGCCTGGCTCAGGTTGCCGGAGGCCTGGCGATATTGAGTGGCATTCTGTTTCGACTGGGCGCGGCGTGTCTCTTCATTGTCATGCTGGGGGCGATTTTTCTGGTACATCTCCCGCATGGATTCGACGTTTCGCAGGGCGGCTTCGAGTACGCCCTCACGCAACTGCTGATCTTAGCTGCGCTGATGCTGACAGGACCTGGCGGGTATTCGCTCGCGGCTTGGCTGCCCGGCATCTCGCGGCGCATTCCACGCGTGCTGCGCTGAGCGGGTGACATTCACTACTCATGATGTGAGCTTGCTAAAACCGCCGCGCAAGCGATAGGCTGGTTGATCGACCGGGAGTGCGGGAGCGGTGAGACCTTGCGGAGTTGGCATGGGCCGCCGCTAAAGGAGCGTTCTTATGATGCAGCTGAAGCTGGCAACGAAAACGAAAGATGGGATTGTGATCGTGGATTGCGTCGGAAGAATTGTCTTTGGCGAAGAATCGTCTCTGCTGCGCGAGACCGTCAAGAAGCTTGTGCAGGAGAACAACAAGATCGTGCTCAACCTGGGCGAGGTGAGTTACATCGATTCCGGAGGCTTGGGTACGCTGGTGGCGCTGCGCACCACCGCGCAAAACGCGGGCGGCACGATCAAGCTGACGAATCTGACCAAGCGTGTGGGCGATCTGCTGCAAGTCACCAAGCTGCTCACGGTTTTCGAGGTTTACAACTCAGAAGCGGAAGCCATCGAATCCTTCCGCAAGGCGGCTTAGCGCGGGCGCACGGGCTGAGGCGCATGAACCGCCACAGCCCTTCCGGCCTTCCTTCCAATGCTGCCTCGCATCATCTTCATTTTGTGCCTGCTGGTGAGTGCCAGCGGTTTCGTGTCTCCGCCGGTGGCGCTGGCGATGGGGCTCGTGTTTGGGCTCGCGCTTCCGCATCCCTATGGCCGCGAAGCGAAAAAGTTCTCCAAATTTCTGTTGCAGGCCTCGGTCGTAGGACTCGGTTTCGGAATGAACCTGCACCAGGTTGTGCACGCGGGGCGCAGCGGTTTTGTCTATACCATGCTCGGCATTAGCTTTGCCCTGCTCGCCGGCATGGGATTGGGCACGCTGCTCGGGGTGCAACGAGTCCCGGCGTTTCTGATTTCGACGGGCACAGCGATTTGCGGCGGTAGCGCGATTGCCGCCGTCGGGCCCATCACGCAGGCCAGCGACGAAGAGATGGCGATCGCTCTGGGCACAGTCTTCGTGCTGAACTCCGTGGCGCTGCTCGTCTTTCCCGCCATCGGCACCGCCATCAAGCTGACGCAATCGCAGTTTGGACTTTGGGCCGCTCTGGCCATTCACGACACCAGTTCAGTCGTCGGCGCCGCCGCCAAGTATGGCGCCGAGGCGCTGGCCGTTGCGACCACCGTGAAGCTGGCGCGCGCTCTGTGGATTGTTCCAGTTTCTCTGGGAACGGCGATGGTGCGCGGCGCTAAGGCCAAAATTCAGTGGCCGTGGTTTATCGGCCTGTTCTGCCTGGCGGCGGTTTGCAACACGTATCTGCCGGCTGGAGCGCACGCCTACGGCCTCACGGTGAAAGTCGCGAAAATTGGATTGACCGCAACTCTTTTCCTGATCGGCAGCGGCATCTCGGTGGCGACGATCAAGCGCGTGGGACATCGTCCCCTGTTGCAGGGAATCATTTTGTGGCTGTTGGTTCTGACGGGATCACTGTGGCTGATTCGTTTGGGATGGATTCGACTGTGAAGCAGGGAAGTAAGAAGTCGGTGAAGCGCGCAGGCAAGAAGCGCCCAGATAAATCATCCGCGGATCAGTCGTCGAAGCTGCGGATGCGAATTGAGGCCGCCATTCGGCGCATTCCCGCAGGCAAGGTTTCCACTTACGGAGCGGTGGCGCGGGCCGCGGGACTTCCCGGCGGCGCGCGGTTGGTGGCCCGCGTGCTGCATCGCGGATTCGGCTTGCCCTGGCAGCGCGTTTTGGGCGCGGGCGGAGAGATCAAGCTGCGCGGCGATTCGGCCATCGAACAGCGGCTGCGGCTGGAGGCAGAAGGCGTGCGCTTCCGCGGGCGGAAGGTGGACATGAAGGCGCACGAGTTCAAGTTCAGCACGCGACGCTTGCCGCCCAGCTAATGCTCGCAGACGAAGCGCCCTAAGATAGGAAATCTCTTTGTCTTAATTGTTGATTTTCGTTCACCGACCCCGGCCCGCACACCCGATTCTTTGCACTGGGCGGTCATCCTACCACCTAGTGATCTCGGGCAAATTTCTGATTGATCTCAGGGAAATCCCGATGGACGCCGCAAAAGCCTGACCGTACTATCCCCGCTGGTGCCGTACTTACTCTGAATCCGAGAGTTGAAGTCAAATCTGGTCGATCCAACGACCGTCCCCCTAGCCAGGGCCAGAGGATATCCACATGAGGAAGGATAGGTTTGCCGTTAGCTGTGCCGCCGCAGCATTGCTGGCGGTTTCTGTCGCAGTCTTTCCCCAAGCCATGTTCGCCGCCACGCCCCCGTCAGGCACGCTATCCGGCGCCGGCACACTCACCTACACCGGCACCACCACCACTGAGAATCCGGCCACCTTCGACCCTTCCACCTGCCAGACCGCCGGCTATTGCGACATCTTTACTCTGACCATCAATGTGTCGAATTCATTCCGCACAGCGCACCCAAAGTTTCGCGTGAATATTCAGTTCGGATGGACGGGCAACACCAATGAGTTCGACCAGTATGATTACTTCAACGGCGCCATGATCGATAGTTGTGCGAACAGCTTTGTCACGAGCGAACTCACGCGCTTGGAACATCCTGCGAACGGCGTTTACACAATTTACGCCAGCATGTCGGGCGGCGTACCGGGGACGAGCTATACCGGTACGGTGACGCTGCAGGCCAATCCTCCAGCCATCCAAACCATTGCCGCCGCTTACACGGCGGATCCAGACGGCAAGTTCGGTCCGCAGATGTTCGAATTCACCTCAGACCTGCAATTGGTGGCGACTCCGTCCTCTGGCTCCGCCGGACAGGACGTTGAGCCCGGCATTGTGCTTGGTCCCTTTGGCAACATTTACATCTCCGCCATTGAAGGCGTGCCGGCGGGCTCGGACCTGTGGCGCTCCACGGACTTTGGAAACAGCTTCACTTATCTCGGCCAGCCCGACCAGTCAGCCGGTGGAGGAGATGAGGACTTGGCGGTGGGCATCCCCTTCGCCGCCGATCCAGTGAACGGCGATAGCTCGGGACGGCTGTTCTATTCGAGTTTGAACCTGGCTGACATTAACCTGCAGACTTCCACCAACGAGGGCAATACATTTGTTCCGGGAGACTCTCCGGCCAAGGTGGTCGACCGTATGTGGCTGGCGAGTGCTGGCACCGAGCGCGATTACCTGATCACGCTTCAGTTGGGCGCGGATGTAAGTGGAACTGACAGCTTGATTGTTACTGAGTCGGACGACGGCGGCATCACCTACCCCAATGGAGCGATCATCAATCAGGCAATATTGGCGAGCACACCGGAAACTGGCTTCCACTCGAACATCGTGGCCTATCCCGGCCCTCTGGGTGGACCGACTCCGAATAGCTCGGTGTACACGACCTTCACTTCGCCGGATGGAGTGGATCTATACGTGGCATCGTGCGCCGCGCCGTGCAACCTGCCGGTATTGCCTTCCGGCGCGCCGCCGTCGAAACTGAATTTCACCTCCGTCCTCGCATTCACCGCGCCGCCGGGAGCGAACGTGGGTAACGTCTTTACTCCCATTGCAGTCGACAACGACGGCAATCTCTACGTCGCCTTCAGCATGCAGCAGCTCGACACCAACGGCAATCAAACCGGCCAGAACGTGTACGTGATCTGGTCCACCAATGGCGGCAAGACGTGGTCGAAGGCACTGCAAATCAATAACCCCACCGATACTGCAACGGCCACTGCAATGCTGCCATGGCTGACTGCGGGCGACGCAAACAGTATTGGAGTCTTCTGGTACGGCACCAACGTGGTGGGCAATCCCAACGATCAATCCATATTTGCTAACGCTAAGTGGAAAATCTTCTATGCCTTCGTGAACACAGCCGGCAAGCCTGCAGTGCAGTATGTGGTGGCCAGCGGCCAGGCCTCAGGTACGACGGACCAGATGGCGGGCGTGGTTCACTACGGCTCCATTTGCACGCAGGGTCTGAATTGCAACACGAGCATGCCTGCCGGCAATCGTGAACTGGCGGAGTACTCCGAGTTGACACACGATCCGCTCGGATTGATCCACATGGCGTTCTCTGAAGACGACTTAACCAGCGGCACAGCCTTTAGTTGGTATTCCAAGCAAACCGCGGGGCCGGGCCTGATTCCGAATGTGGGCAGCGGCGCAGGTTACTTCAACATTGGCAGCGGCACCGGCAGCCTCGGCTTCCTCGTTGGAACGAAGTCGTCTTCGGGCATTCGCGAGGGGACGCTGAGTTATCTGGACACTTCCGCGCACATCTACCTCTCGGACACGAACGGATTCAACACCGTGAAGCTGGGGACCAACACGGTTACCGTTACGGGCACGGGGGTGTTGCAAGACGGCTCGAGCGTAATCTTCAGCGCGACCGGCACCGCGGGTGCAGCCGGCACGGGCTCATTCGCGATCTCTTGGCCCGGGTACTCGGCGTCGGGAACGCTGGTGCAGGGACTGATCGTTAAATGAAGGTCGTTAAATGAAGATCTGTAAATGAAGATCAGTGAATGATGTGCGGCGAGAAGACTGCGCGGCCAGAACAGCGGCCGCGCTTTGCGCTGGCCGGGATAGCCGAGGCGGCTGTCTCCACATACGTCGGCTAACGACTAACGGCGGTTCTTGAACTGCTCGTCGATTTCCACCTGATAGCCGGTGACCATTTTGTTGGTTTCGTTGGCCATGCCGACCACTGCCATCAACTCCTCAAACATGGCGTCGGTCATTCCCTTCTTCTGTGCCGAGACCGTGTGCGACGCGATGCAGTAGCCGCACTGGTTGGTGACGCTCACCGCGACGTAGATCATCTCTTTGGTCAGCGGATCGAGCGCTCCCGGAGCCATGATCTGCTTAATGTCTTCCCAGGTGCGCTTCAGCGTGGCGGGATCGTGCGCAATCGCTTTCCAGAAATTGTTGATCCAGTCGGTCTTGCGCGTGGCCATGATGTCGTCGTAGACGGCGCGCACTTCCGGGCTGGCGTCTTTGTATTCGATGAATCCAAGGGTTGCCATGAAGTTCTCCTTGAAAGGCGTTTCACCCCAGAGTCACAGAGGCACAGAGAAAAGCAAAACCTGAAGGAGGTTTTCTCTGTGCCTCTGTGACTCTGTGGTGAATGATCTTACTTCGGCAGTTCTCCGCTCAGCAGTTTCTCCAATGAAGACGCGGGGCAGCGCACGCCTACGAAGAACTGGCCGAACAACGCGTACACCGCACTAACGTGATCGAAGCGCATCTCGTAGATCAGCTTCTTGAAGACCAGCGGATCGTCGGCGAACAGATCGACGCCCCACTCCCAATCGTCGAAGCCAATCGAGCCAGTGATGATCTGCTTGACTTCGCCGGCGTAGCGGCGGCCCACGAGCCCGTGGTCATTCATCTGGCGGGCGCGCTCTTCGATCGGCAACGTGTACCAGTTCTTATCCTCGCCGCGCAGCCGGTTCATGGGGTAAAAGCAGATGTAACGGTTCGGCGGAATCTCCGGAAACAGGCGCGGATGCATCGCCTCTTTGTGGCGATTGACCTTGCACTCGATCTCGGCCTTCCACTGGTCCGAGTGCGGCTGAATGCCCTGGTCGGTCAGCTCTTTATAAATCTTGAGCGTGGAGTCGTAGAGTCCGAGTTCAATGATAGATAAATAAGAAGATGTAGGCTCGAGGTAATCGCTGAGGCGCAGGCCGGCGAGCTTGAGTTCCCCCTGATTGAGGTCGGCGAACGAGTTGCGGAAATGCACCAGCATCAGGTCGCCTTTATGGCCGATGAGCGAGAACAGCGCGGATTGCCCGCTGGTGTTCCTCTCCATTTCGGTGAGCACAGTCGCTGCTTCCTGCGCGATTGCCGATCGCGTGGCATCAGGCAGGGCTCGCCACGCCGTCCAGCGGAAGCGCATCATTTGGTGCAGCACGCTGTAGCCTTCGGTGGTCAGCGGCACGGAGGGCGTTTCGGCGGAAGTGGTTTGCGGGCGAACGGGAGGATTCGCGGTCGTGGTCATTGGTCTCTCAGGGTGTGTGCTCATGATTTCCAAATCTATTGTACGCAAGAGCCGCGAGGGCAGCGAGTCCACGATTTACAATCATGCTGGTATTCCGCACATCGGACAATTATGCGAAAACTCGTCTTAACATGTTGCGCCGTCTTTCTGCTGGCTGCTTCGCTGGCGGCGCAGAGCAAGCGCTTGTGGGTGCTGCGCGTGCCGGGAGAAGTGGTTGAGTACGACGCCACGACCTTTGCCGAGAAGCAGACCGTGAAGGTTCCGGCGGAAGCCGTGACTTCTCCGCAGAACTTCTCGGTCAACCATCTTGGGCAGATGCTGTTCGCCGTTTCCGTCGCTTTGCCGATTGCAGAAGGCGAACTCACGGCGGAGCGCAAGGTGTGGTTCTGGGATGGCCACGCGGCGACTACAGTCTCGCGCGAGGTTGCTCGCACTACTTCCACGGCAGGATCAAATCTGGCCATCACTGAATCAGCGCCTGTGCCTTATCTCTCGGCGGATGGGGTTCACCTGTACTGGTTCTCGAACCAGGCGCGGCGGTTGCAGCGCGACGCCGTCGATCTCTCCACCAAGACGACCTGGCTAAGCTGGCGGACCGATCTCGCCGGTGCCGGGCGTGAGGATGTTGCCTCGATTGTGCTTCCCGATTGCTCTTGCCCGACCGGCAGCTGCGAGGAAGGTTGTCCTTACGGCGAGGTGTGGGTGCGTGACGATGGAGTGGGCAAGTTCTTTCTCGTGACGCTGTTCGTTTCCGGGCAGACGCAGCTGCTTTACAAGGCGACCTCTTTATACGAAGAGAGCGCCGGCAAATGGGCGGCGACGCCTGTCAATCCGCCGTTGCGGCGCGTGCTGGATGCTGCGAATGCCGGCACGATCCTCGAAGCGATTCCGGACACGGCCTGTTGCGGCTGGGAGAATGAGAGCGACGATCGGACGCTGCTGCATCTGCAAGGGAAGACACTGACTCTGTTCGACGAGCAAGCTGTGTACAAGAATCCCGACTACGATGTGAGCTTCTACACGGAGAACGGCAAGCTCTCGCCTGATCTCGCGTTGGTGGCATTGACGATTGTCGCGACTGCTCAGCCGAACACTCCGATTCAACTGGCTGAGCAGGGTCAGCCGAACCCGGAAGAGTCGCAGCGCATTCGCAAGGCGCTGGTGGAGTTGCCGGCGGTTGAGGTGAAGACCGTGGGGGATGCTTCGCGGCGCATTGCATTCTTGCTGCACGCGACGGTGGTTGGATGGATTAGCTCAAAGGAAATATTAAGTATAGAAGGTAATCTTTTGGTTGCCTACAACGTGTCGACCGGGGCGCGGCGCAAATCGAATATTCGGGTTGAGGATGCGGCGCATGTGTTCTTGCGGTAACCGGCACGGGTCAGTCCCGCTGTGGAATTCTTCAGCAAAATAAATCTTGGTCGAAAGCGGCGAGGCCTGGCCAGCTTGGCGGATCAGCCGGATCTCGTGTGAAATTTTTTTTGCGGATGCGGCCCGAAACCCTTGTCCCGCGCAGGTTTCGCAAAAGTGGACTTCGCAAAATCTTGTTTTCAAAGAACTTGGAGTGAAAATCTTGCTAACAAATCACTTAGCACTGGCGTTTCGCGCTGGGCGGACCGTCACTGCCTCGACCATGATTGCGCGATTCAATTTTGGGCGCAAGGTCAGATGTCACAAAGGGGCTGTGGAAAAGTGAAGGTCAAGGCGCCGCCCGAGCGGAGCTTGGATGGGGCCTTCCCCGGGGTGGACACTGGCTAGAGAATTCCTCACCGAAGGGACCTCGGGGGCTGAAGCCCGCGTCTTCTGTGGCGCTGGACGGCACGGCTGAAGCCGTACCCTGATACGCAGCCGCTTTAATCGCAGCGCCTAAGGCGCTGCTGCACCCTGTGCTTATGCGGTTTTTGGTTTGAGGTGGGCTTCGATTTTTTGCAGCAAGCCGGCGCTGGCTTCGCCGGCTTCGAGGGTGGAAAACTCGGGGCCTAGTTCGATCACTGGTAACTTGGCGCAGGCTGCCTGAAAGGCTTGCAGCGCGCCTGCGGAAGAAGACGTCATATCAGGCCCCGCCAGGAGCAGATCGAAACGGGTGACGCGCATCAGCATTAGGGCGTCGCCGCGGTGGCTGCTGGTGTGCACGTCGTAGCCGGCGCGGCGCAGCAGTTCGCGCAGGTAGGCGAGCACGTCGGCATTGCTGTCGAGGCAGAGAACGGTTCGGCCGGTGGAGACCGGCGCCTCAGTTTTCGGGCCGGGGCGGTAAAAAGCTGTGACCACGGCCTCTTCAGATTCCTGGACGTCGAACAACTTCGTGAGGTGAGACAACTCAAGAACCTTGCGGATGTGCTCGGGCACGTTACAGAGCTTGAGTTCTCCGTGGGCCTGGCGGGTGCCGGTCAGAATGCGGACGAGAGTGCCGAGTCCGCTGCTGTTAACGAATTCGACGTCACCTAAATGCAGAACGAGGCTGCGGTGATCGCGCAATAACCAGGTGGCGTGCGCGCGCAGAGCCTCGCTTTCGGCTCCGGCGACAATGCGGCCGGTGCAGTGCACGATGGTGACGCGTCCGACTTCGCGCGTGTTGAGTGTTAGGCGCAATGGGTTCCGATGCGGCTGGAAGCGAGCCGGTGAAACGCTACATTATCAGGTCTTAGGTGTTAGGTGCCAGGTCTTAGGCAAAACCTGATGCCTAAGACCTAAGACCCGAGCCCTGTTGTCTCTAGTGGTGATCGCGGTCGCCGTGACTGTGGCGCCAGTTCCAATATTCTTTTTGCTCTTCGGGACGCAGCTTGCGAAAGTCGCGATGTTCGTCGCGATGGTATTCATGGGCCCACTGGTGGTAGTAGCCGATCTCATCGTCGTTCCAGACGTGATAGTCGCTATAGTAGGGATCGTAGACCCGGTAATAATGATGCTCGCAAGCCATGCCCGTGACGGAACATGCCAGTGCAGCCGCTAGAAAGCAGGAACTAAGAAAACGGGATTTCGTCATGTTGAATGATTCTCCTCAGACGATGGCATCTTGGGGGCGCTGATTAAATTTGCATTAATTGTAATAACACTGGCGACTGCAATTCGTTGCGCTGTGTAGGTTGCTCGCTCGAGTTTTTCCAGCGCAAGTGTGGCGGCGAAGACGCCGCCACGACAGCTGGCGGGACGCCGGCGCTACCGGGACGCCGGCGCTACTAAGTCTTGGGCAATGAAGGGCATTTCACCATAATGTCCTGAAATGTCCCGAGTTGTCCTGTGTTGTCTCTTGCCTCCACTGGCATTCCTCGTCTATGACTGCAGGGCGAAGCCGAAGTCTGCGCGCCGCACGCCATGGCGGACAGCAAAAGTTGTGGCGGGTTACCGAACAAACCGTTCGTGGGAGCACAGACTGGGGTTGACGGATCGTAATCAAGGGGAACCACTGGCGCGGCGCGGGATTGCAAGAAATTTCAGCTTGACAATTTTCGCGCCGCGGCTATTATTCCATAGCCCTTCTCTACGCCCGTCCGGGATCGTGCAGCATTCATAGTACTGCTAACTTGTGGATTACTGTCCTTTGCCTGCCGGAGCCGCCGGCGTTCCCCAGTTGCCCCGGATTACGCGGTAACGATTACGCGGTAACCGGAGGCGCGGTGGTGGTAGGATCGAGACGGCAGGAAACTGAACCGAGCGAGGGAAAATACTGTTGAAGAAGCAGATCGTGTGGTTTGTCGCGGTTGGGTTGCTGGCAGGACTGACGGGCTGCGAACGGGGCCACCGGCATAAAGGGCCGGAGATTACGACGCCCTACGCGGCCGTGCTGCTCGATAATAACCAGGTCTATTACGGCAAGCTGGCGAATGCCGGCTCGAATTTTCCCGAGCTGACCGATGTGTATTACATCCAGAGCCAGGTCAACCAGGAAACCAAGGAAGTGAAGAGCGTGCTGGTGCGGCGCGGCAATGAAGTGCACGGCCCGGACCGCATGTTCCTGAATGCGCATCACATCATTCTGATCGAGCCCGTCGGCACGAACTCAAAAGTGGCGCAGCTGATCGAGAAGGACAAGCAGGACAAACACTAGCTGGTCTGCATTTTGTTCGCAGTTTCGTAAGGCACCGGAGCTTCCCTTAGCCCGGTGCCGTTTTTGCATGTCGAGACGGCTAAAGGCTGGGTCTGACACGCTCCTTTCCGCTTCTGGTTTAGAATCGGGACGCCGACCTTTTCAATTCCCGGCCTGATCTTGAGACCTGATCCTGAGATAAAGATGTTTTCGTCCCGCTGGAGAAGTTTCTGTTTCGGCCTTCGCATGGGCCTTCTGCTCGTTCTGACGGCGGCGATGCTCACGCTTCTGCCCGCTTGCCGCAGTTCGGCGCGGGCGAAAGAGCACGTCGACAAAGGAAACCAATACTTCGCGCAGAAACAGTTCTCGCAGGCACAGAGCGAGTACGGGCAGGCCATTAAGATAAATCCTGATTTCGCCGATGCCTATTACCGGCTGGGGCTTTTGCAGATTCAGGAGGAATATCCTGCAGCCGCCAGCAAGTCGCTGGCGAGGGCTGTAGAACTCGATTCTAAGAATTTGGACGCGCGCCTGCGCCTCGGTGACCTCGATATCTCTTCGACGCAATACAGCGAAGCCCGGCAGCAGGCCGAGGCCGTGCTGCAGCGGGACGGGAACAATGCTGGGGCGCACCGCCTGCTGGGGCAGGTTGCGCTTCATCAGATGCAATACACCGCCGCAGAAACCGAACTCAAGGAAGCCATCGCCATCGATCCGCACGACGCGCAGACCTACGAGGTTCTGGGGCTCACGCAGTTGCTCGATGCCGAGTACGGGGCGGCGGAAAAGAGTTTTCAAACCGCAGTCGAAATAAAACCGGACGATCCCCAGACCTACATCAACCTGGCGGATTTTTATAAAGGCCAGAACTCTGTGGATCGCGCCGAGCAGGTTTTGCGGCAGGGAATCGGAAGGAATCCGAAGGCGGTTGAGTTGCCGGTTGCGCTGGCCGGACTGTATTTCGAGCGCAACCGTCTGGTGGATGCAAAACATCTGCTGGACCAGACGGAAACGGACGAGAATGATTATAGTGACGGCCGCCGCGCGGTGGCGGCATTTTATTTAGACAATGGCGATGCGGATTCCGCCCTTGACCGCTTTCGCGCGCTCGTCCGCGGGAACGATAACGATCAGGCGGCGGCGAAAAAAGTTGCCGAGTGCTACCTGCAACTGCACCGCTGGCAGGATGCCGAGCAGTGGATCGACCAGCGCGACAAAGATCAAAAAGACGCTGATTTTCGTCTACTGCGGGCGCGCAGTGATCTGGGCGCCTTCCGGCTTCGCGAAGCCGCGGCTGAGTTGCAGGGCCTGATCAAGGACTCTCCCGATGTGCCCGCCGTATATTTTTATCTGTCGCAAGTTTATTCGGCGCAGGAGCAGGCCGCGGCGGCGCAACAGGCGCTGACTGACGCCCTGCGCGCGCAGCCGGGATACTTGCCCGCCCTGCTGGGTCTGGGAAATATTAGCTTGCAGCAAAGCGATGCGACCGCCGCGCTCGGCTATGCCAGCCGGGTGATCGCCACCAGCTTTTGGCTGGCCGATGCCCATGTTCTTGCCGGCAGCTCTTTTCTTTTGCGCGGAGACCTGGACCAGGCGCAGCGAGCGTTCGAACTGGCGGCGGGACTGAATCCGCGCAACCCTGCGCCTCAGGAGCGGCTCGGCGCTGTACTGGGTAAGAAGGGAAAGTATGCGGATGCCGAAAAAGCGTATGAGGCCTCGTTGGCGATCGCTCCGGATTATGAGCCGGCGTTGGATGGGCTGGCCGAAGTTCTTTCCAAAGAGGGGAAGGCGAAGCAGGCGAGCGCGCGCATTGACCGCCAGATCGCTGCCCAACCCAAGTCCTCGCAGCTATATGTTGCCAAGGCGGAGTTTTGCATCGCCCAGAAGGACTGGGCGTGCGCCGAGCATAGCTATCAGCAAACGCTGGCTCTGAATCCATATTACGTGAATGGCTATCTCGCGCTGGCTCACATCTACGCCGCCAGCAACCGTCCGCAGGCGATGATCCAGGCGTACGAGGCTGCACGCAGCAAGTTTCCCGAATACCTTCCCACCTACATCCTGCTTGCCCAGGTTTATGAATATGTGGGCAACCTGGATCAGGCGCGGCAAACCTATCAGGACGCGCTGAAGGTCGATGCCAATTCGTATCAGGCGATGAGTAATCTTGCGCGGCTGTATGCCGACCGTGGCGGCTCGCTCAGCGATGCGCTCGAACTGGCGCTGAAAGCCAAAGCGGCACAACCGGACGACTCGGGCGTCAACGACACTCTGGGCTGGGTCTACTATAAGCAGGGGCTATACCGCTCGGCGGTGCCAGTGCTCGAAGCTGCGGTGGCCAGAAATCCGCAGGTTGCCAAATTTCAGTTTCACCTGGGAATGGCGTATCTTGCAGCCGGACAGCCAGCGCAGGCTCATACCAGCTTGCAGACCGCTCTGCAAGCCGGACTCAGCGGGGAAGATGCACGTTCGGCCAAAGAGGCGCTGCAGAAGAGCGGTTCGTAGCGCGAACCGCTACTGCCGCAGAGTCAGGCCGCTCAAAACTCCCTGCTGCTTGGCGATCAAGGCCTGCACGCCTTGCCGCGCAAACGCCAGCATCCTGGCGAACTGCATTTCGTCGAAGGCCTGCCGCTCGGCAGTAGCCTGGACTTCCACCATCTTGTGCCCGGCGGTCATCACAAAATTCATGTCCACCTCGGCGCGCGAGTCTTCCTCATAACAGAGATCGAGCAGAACTTCTCCATCCACAATTCCCACGCTGACCGCCGCTACAAAGTCTTTCAACGGAACCGAGGTTAAAGTTCCAGCCTCGACCAACTTTTCCAGCGCCAGCCCCAGAGCGACGAACGCTCCTGTAATCGATGCCGTGCGCGTGCCGCCATCGGCTTGAATCACGTCACAGTCGATCCAGATGGTGCGCTCGCCCAGCCTCGCCAGATCGGTCACGGCGCGCAGCGAGCGGCCGATCAGCCGCTGAATTTCGTGGGTGCGCCCGCTTGGCCGGCCCTTCGCCACTTCCCGCGGCGTGCGGGTCAGCGTGGCGCGCGGAATCATCGCGTACTCGCTCGAGATCCAACCCTTGCCTGAATTCCGCAGAAATGGAGGAACCGTTTCCTCGATCGACGCGGTGCAAATCACGCGCGTGTTTCCCACTTCAACCAGCACCGATCCTTCCGCCGTGCTTATGAAGTCAGGAATGATGGAAACCGGCCGCAATTGGTCTGGAGCGCGATTATCGGAGCGATAGAACATAAGCGACGATTGTAAACGAAGGAGCGTGGGTGCGGGCTGGTTCGAGCCTGGTCGATGCGAAATATACAAATGCGACTGAGCGAAGGTGACTGCAATCACATTACGGACCCGCTTTTACAAAGCCTTTGCAATTCTTCACTAATCTCTATCTAACCTACTCGACTTCCTCAGGTCTAATGGGCAGAGAGCGGAATTAAGACTCTCGAATCGCCACTTGAACGGAAGGCTTCAACCTTCAACAGGAGGCACCAGATGTCTGCAAACGATTGCAGCGTTCCCAAGGTCTCGATTCCAGCATTCCTGTCTCTGGCCAAAACAAAAATCGGGCAAAGCATCGCCGTAACGGCTACTCTGCTCCTAGCTATATCGAGTCTTGCGCAGGAGGTTCCACCGCCAACTCCGCAACCGGATTCGAAAACCACCTCGCAGGCGCTCTTGCCCGCAAAACGCGCGCCCGAAGGCGGCTCAGTGACCGTCCCCGCCGGAGCTAGAATCGCTCTCGTCCTCACTCAACCCATCCAGACCCGCTATCTCCATCGCGGCGACGACATCTATGCCCAGATCGTCTCTCCCGTCACTGTGGGCAACGAAGTCGTCATTCCCGCCGGCACTTTTGTTCAAGGCAAGCTCGACAAAGTCGAGCGCCATGGCCAACGAGGAATCGTTCATCTGCAATCCATGGCGATAACTTTTCCTGACGGCTACGTCGCTCCCATTCCCGGCCCCATGACCCTCGATAGTCCTGACGGCTACGCCCTCATAGACCCCAGCAACAGCCGCGGCCTTACGGCGATTGCTCTCCCGGCTGGCGGCGCTGGCGTTGGTGCTCTCATCGGACATTTCGCCGCCAATCCACAACCGAACACCATTACCAATACTCTTCCCTCCGGCTGTACGGGACCGCCACCGGGATGCCTTACCTCGAGCCTGACCACCCCCGGCAGTGCAGCCAAGAGCACCGTCATCGGCGCCATGGTTGGAGGCGGCATCGGAGCCGTAGCCTCGCTCGCTGTGATCTTCAAGACTCGCAATTTCTTCCTCGACATAGGCGCACCCGTCGAGATGATCCTGCAGCATCCGCTCTCTCTGAAAGAGGGCGAAGTTGCTGAAGCCGTCCGCGACACTCAGCCAAAGCTGCCGCCGCAGCAATAGGGTGGGAATCGTCTCGGCATTAATTGTCTGAAATCGGCGGAGAGTTTTCTTAGATCTCTCCGCCGAGTTACACTCATTTCGTCAACACGGGGAAAATCCCCACCATGCCAACCCTGATCGCACAACCCACACGCATTCAATCCGCCGGCAACAAGCCCAAGGTTATCGATGAATACATCGGACGTGTCAACTCGCAGACATCATCCGCCAGCGTGGCCCACATGCGCAGTCCCGCGGGATGGCTCGAGCCGGGCCAGACTCCGGCGTTCGACCAATTCACCGTCGTCCTCAAAGGCACATTGCGCGTGGAACACATGAGTGGATGCATCGACGTTGCCGCCGGGCAAGCCGTGATCGCTCATGCCGGCGAGTGGATTCGCTACTCGACTCCGCACGAAGGCGGCGCAGAGTACATTGCTGTGTGCCTTCCGGCGTTCTCCATGGATACGGTGCATCGCGACGAAGGCTAGGGCAAGCGAGTCGATTTTGTCTGGGCTGAGAGCTAAGAGCTTAAGACCTGCCTCACTCCCACTCAATCGTCCCCGGGGGCTTGGAAGTGACGTCATAGACCACGCGGTTCACGCCCTTCACCTCATTGACAATGCGCGTGGAGATCCTCTTGAGCACTTCGTGCGGCAGCGCGACCCAATCGGCGGTCATGCCGTCCTCCGAACTCACTGCCCGAATCGCGCAGGTATAAGCATACGTGCGCATGTCGCCCATCACACCTACCGACATCACCGGTAACAGAACGGCAAACGATTGCCAGACCTTGGTGTAGAGGCCGGCGTTCTTGATCTCGCTGACCACAATGTCGTCGCACTCGCGCAGCAGCGCCAGGCGTTCTGGCGTGACTTCTCCAAGCACGCGCACCGCAAGGCCGGGGCCGGGGAACGGCTGCCGCTGCAGGATTTCCTCTGGCATGCCGAGGTCGCGGCCGATCTTGCGGACTTCATCTTTGAACAAATCTCTCAGTGGCTCGATCAGCTTGAGCTTCATTTTCTCGGGTAGCCCGCCCACGTTGTGATGCGACTTGATGACCTGCGACGGCCCTCGCACGGAACGCGATTCGATCACATCGGGATAGAGCGTTCCTTGCACCAGCCATTTGACCTCGCCTTCGTTCTTCTCGATGCGTCGCGCTTCCCGTTCGAACACTTTGATGAATTCGTTGCCGATGATCTTGCGCTTCTTCTCAGGATCGTTGACACCTTCGAGTTTCTTGAGAAACCGATCCGTTGCATCGACCGCATCGAGGTGAAGCCCAAGCTTGTCGCGCAGCGTCTTCTGTACTTTCTCGAACTCGTTCTTGCGCAGCACTCCGTTGTTCACGAAAATGCAGGTCAGCCGCGACCCTTCAGCTCCGCTCAGGGCATGCTTGCCGCCAGCATCGCGCAGCGCGCGATCGACCAGTACAGCCGCAACTGACGAATCCACTCCGCCGGAAAGAGCGCAGATGGCGCGTCCCTTGCCCACCTGTTGCTTGACCTGCTCGACGGTCGAATCGATAAAGTGCTGCGGCGTCCATGTTGGCTTCGCGCCGCAAATCTGGAACACAAAGTTTCGCAGGATCTCTGTGCCGTTGCGCGTGTGGTGAACCTCTGGATGGAACTGCACCGCGAACCACTTCTTCGCGACGTTCTGAATTCCCGCGACCGCGTGTGCTGTTTTCGCCGTCAACTCAAAGCCGGGAGGCAATTCCAGCGCTTCGTCGCCGTGCGACATCCACACGGGCTGCCGTTTCGCCAGTCCGCGAAATAGCAAGGACTCGGCGACGATATCGATTTCCGCGTGGCCGTACTCGCGCTTATCCGCTGGACGCACTTTGCCGCCGAGTGTGTGCACCATGAATTGCAGCCCGTAGCAGATGCCAAGCACGGGAAGGCCCAGTTCGAAGATGCGTGGGTCTGCGGGCGGCGCGTCTTTGTCGTATACCGACCATGGCGCACCAGAAAGCACAATGCCAACCGGCGAGCAATTCTTGATCTCGTTGAGTGACGCCGTGCAGGGCAGCACGACCGAAAAGACATTTTGTTCGCGGATGCGGCGCGCGATGAGCTGCGTGTACTGCGCGCCGAAGTCGAGGATAACGATGGATTCGTTGAGGGGGTAGGCGGGCCTGGATCGGTTTTCCACGGATGAGTTTCTCAGATCGGGCGACCTGTGTAAAGGACCTGTCGTAGAGACGTTGCTGGCAACGTCTTGCCGGCAGCGGCTGGCCCCCTGGCATCTTCTGTGCCGCTGCACGCAAGACGTCGCAAGCTACGTCTCTACGATCAGGTTCGGGATGTCGCTCAGGATCAGTTCATTGCGGTCGATGGAGGTGCGCGGCGGCGGAGTGGGCGAGGCTGCGGAGTCAGCCGTCGTCTCCGGCATTTCGGCGATGCAAATGTATCCCGCCAGGCGCGCCATGTATAACCAATCCACGACGGCGAAATAGGCAAGCGTCATGAGAATCACGATGGCGATTATGGGCCGCGCCGGCCCGACACGGACGAAAGCCAGCGGCAACGAAACGGCTGTCGTCGCTATGCTGAAGGCGGCGAGGTGCGCCAGCCCTGTCCATGTGCTCACGGCGAAGACTGGCCCGCAACGCTCGCGGGAAAAGGTGACGGCGGCGGAGAGCGCGCTCAGTGCATCATTGCCATCGCGGACAGCGAAGAGGCAAGCCAGCGAGAGCAGCCAGTTCAGCGCCCAGCAGGTCAGGCAGATCAATCCGGCCAGCGGAAGAAAGAGAATGAAGGCCAAGCCGGGGTGCGGTTGTGCAGCGGGAGATGCGAGGCTGACGACTATGGCCGCGCCGGTTAAGGCGAGCAGGCCGGCCAGGGCAAGCGCAACGCGGAAAAAGTTGATCCCGATAAGAGAGCGAAATGGTTGTGGTTCCGCTAAGGGATGGGTTTCTGTAGGGACATTGCAAGCAACGTCTCGACGGAAGTAGTCGAGCACAGCGCGGACTGTGGCGATGCGGCCGATGGAAGCCGCAACAATCCAGAGTGCCGACAACGCGATCAGAGCGAGTAACGTCGCTAGCACGGCTCGATTCAAGCTGCCGCGAAGGATGTGTGCGATGGCTCGCCCCATCAGCAAGGGTTGCCTTGTCCACAGGAGAGCCGCGTCGGCGTTGCTGACCTCAAGCGAGTCGAGATATTCGACGAGCGAAAACAGGAACAGCGCCCAGGCAACTGCGCCGACCGTCCAGCGCCAGGTGATCTCGGCGAACGTCAGCGAGGGCCGGCGAAACGCGGCGCGGAAGCCTTCGACGGTGGGCGACACGCGGGACATGAGCGCTACTTGACGACGATGTTGAGCAGCTTGCCGGGAACGAAGATCTTTTTCACGATCTGCTTGCCCGCGATCGCAGACTTCACTTTCTCGTCGGCGAGAGCGCGTTCGACCACGAAATCTTCGGTCGCGTCGGCGGGCACAACGACGCGGCCGCGCAACTTGCCGTTGACCTGCACTGGGATTTCGAGTTCTTCTTCTTTCGCGAGCGCGGCGTCGTACTTGGGCCAGGGAGCTTTGAGCAGGTTGCCCTTTTCGCCGATCATCTCCCAGAGTTCATGGGCGAGATAGGGCGCGAAGGGCGCGAGCAAGAGCACCATTACTCGCTTCGTCTCCGCCAAATCCTCAGGCGGAATGTTCCCGGCGGAAATATCAGGCCCCATGCCTGAGAGCAAATTGTTGAGTTCCATCAGGGCTGAGATTGACGTGTTGAAGTGCCAGCGGCCATCGAAATCGTCGGAAATACGTTTAATCGTCTGATGGAGTTTTCGCTGAAGACTCCGTGCCGCGGGCCCGCGGCGGTTTTCGAGCGGCAATTCACTAGCGCCACCAGGCTGGGGCTGTTCCGTCACAGCGCGATATATCCGGCCCAAGAACTTCCGGATGCCTTCGATGCCGGAATCCTGCCAGTCGAGATCGCGATCGGGCGGAGCGGCGAACAGGCTATACAGACGCGCGGCGTCGGCGCCGTAGCGCGCGACCATCTCGTCCGGGCTGACGATGTTGCCCAGGCTCTTTGACATTTTCGCGCCGTCTTTGATGATCATGCCTTGCGTGAAGAGGCGCTCGACCGGTTCACTGTTAGTCACAAGGCCCATGTCGCGCATGAACTTGGTCCAGAAGCGCGAGTAAATCAGATGCAAGATGGCGTGCTCGACGCCGCCAATGTATTGGTCGATGGGGAACCAATATTGCGCGATCCTGGAGTCGAAAGGAGCGCGGTCGTTGTGCGCGTCGGTGTAACGGTAGAAATACCAGGACGAATCGACGAAAGTGTCCATGGTATCGGTCTCGCGGCGCGCCGGGCCGCCGCACCTGGGACAAGTCGTGTTGACGAACTCGGGCAATTTGCCGAGAGGCGAACCGCCGGCGAGTGTGATCTCGACGCTTTCCGGCAAGAGTACCGGCAAATCTTTTTCCGGCACGGGGACGATTCCGTCCTTCTCGCAATAGAGCATTGGAATGGGCGTACCCCAATAGCGCTGGCGGGATATGCCCCAGTCTTTCAACCGATAAGTGACGGTAGCCTTGCCGAATCCGTTCTGCTCGGCAAAGGCCGACATTGTCTTGATCGCGTCGGCGCACTCGAGACCGCTGTATGGGCCGGAGTTGATCAACATACCGTCGTGTGCGACAAACGGAAGCGGCGGCTCGGTGACGGTCTCCTCCTGGTCGCCAGTGGCGGGAAGAATCACCAGGCGGATTTCGAGCTTGTATTTCTTGGCGAAATCGTAATCGCGCTCATCGTGTGCCGGAACGCTCATGATGGCGCCGGTGCCGTAATCCATGAGAATGTAGTTCGCCACCCAGACGGGAACCTTCTCACCGTTGAAAGGATTGATGGCGTAGCGGCCCGTGGCGACGCCGTGTTTCTCAATTTCGCCGATGTCGCCCATCTCTTTGGCTTTGCGCTGCTCGGCGATGAGTTGATCGACCTTGGCGCGCAAGTCAGGGTTATTGGCCGCGAGATCGTTCACGATGGGATGCTCGGGCGCGAGCTGCACAGAGGTCGCACCGTAGATGGTGTCGACGCGCGTGGTGAAGACGCTGATGGTGGCGCCCGCCGGTCCAAAGCCGTGGTGGGGCTGAGTGTAGTCGAGTTTGAAATCGACTAGGGTGCCTTCGCTGCGGCCGATCCAGTTGCGCTGCATGGTGCGAACTTTTTCTGGCCAGCCTTCGAGCTTGTCGAGATCACGCAGTAATTCGTCGGAGTATTTTGTGATGCGCAAGAACCATTGCTCAAGTTCGCGCTGCTCGACGGGGGTATTTTCGTGGCGCCAGCAGCATCCCTCCACAACCTGCTCGTTGGCGAGCACGGTGGCGCATTCCGGGCACCAATTCACTTTGCTCTTCTTGCGATAAGCAAGTCCCTTCTCGTGGAGCTTGAGAAAAAACCACTGGTTCCAGCGATAGTAATCAGGCAGGCAGGTGGTGACTTCGCGGGACCAGTCGTAGGCGAAGCCGAGGCGGTTCATCTGCGCCCTCATTTTCGCGATGTTGCCGAGCGTCCACTGGCGCGGCGGGGTGTGGTTTTGAATGGCCGCGTTTTCCGCGGGCAAGCCGAACGAATCCCAGCCCATGGGATGAAGCACGTTGTAGCCATTCATCCACATGTAGCGGGCAAGAGCGTCGCCGATCGCGTAGTTGCGCACGTGTCCCATATGCAGCGCGCCGGAGGGATAGGGCAGCATTTCGAGCACGTAGTATTTCTTCTTGGCTGAGTCGGGCTCGGCGGCGTAGAGCCGGGGCGTGCTTTGCCAGCGCTCGAGCCATTTGGTTTCTACACGCTGGGGATCGTAGCGCTCGTCGGCGGGGTGATCGGGGCGGTTGCCAACGGGCGCGGTTTCATCTTGCGTCTTTTCTTGCGGCGGCATAAGAGATCGGCAAGTACGGTTAAACCTTAGATTTTACAATGAGGCTGCGGACTGTGCGCGGAGATCAGCGATAGACGTCCTTGCGGTGTCCCAACTCAAGCACCAGGATGGTGATCTTCTCATCTTGGATAGCACAAATGAGGCGATAGTCGCCGACGCGATATCGCCATAGTCCGCGCTTTTCGCCTAGCAACGCTTTTCCCCATTGCCGGGCATCCTCGCAGGTTGTCAAGCGTTCCCGCAGAAAGCGCTGGATCGCCTTCTGGGCCGGACGTGCCAGCTTGGTGATCTGCTTCTCCGCGGTGCGAGTAATCTGAATGCGCCAGCGATTGGGCGGCAAGCGCCTACTCGGCAAAACCAAGACGGCGCTCCAGTTCGTGCAGCGTAATGGTGGGTTCGCGGCGCCCCAGGGCTGCGATGCCCTTCAGATAGTCCTCGCGGTCCTCCAGGTACTGGCGAATCGCTTCGCGGGCATAATAGCTCTTGCTGCGGCCGGTTTCTTTGGCGAGAGAGTCCAGCTTCTTTTCGAGTTCAGGTTCTAAGCGAATTCCCAGCATGTTAAACAAGTTTAACACAGGCAAAGCCGCTCCTCAAGGGTGAACCAGCTTCTTCAAAGCTTCCACGTTTCTGCGGTCGTCGCCCGGCTTGTCGATGGGAGTTTCGGCGATGAAGGCGGCATGGGCGAGGCGCAGGTCGTTGAGCAGGATGCGAAACGGCTCAATCCCGATGGTTCCTTTTCCGATGTGCTGATGGCGGTCGAGCTTCGATCCGCAGGGGGCTTTGGCGTCGTTGCAATGAACGACTTTTACGTTGGTCAGGCCAACCGTCGCGTCGAGATGGAGTAGCGTCTGGTAAATGCCTTCCGGCGTGACGATGTCGTAGCCGGCGACGTGAGCGTGGCAAGTGTCTATGCAGGCGGCGATGGGGACGATGCCGCGCAGCCGGTCGATGACTTCGGCGACTTGCTCGAAGCTGCCGCCGAGAGAAAACTCAGCCCCGGCGGTATTTTCGATCAAGATAGTGAGACCGGCTTTCGCGAGGTCGAGGTCTTGGATCGCGGCCGCGATGGCGGCGGCAGTTTGCAGCAGTCCAGCTTCGCGATCGGCTCCGCGGAACGAGCCGGGGTGCAGTACGAGGTAGTCAGCGCAGACTGCGAGGGCGCGCTCGACTTCGCCGCGAAACGCTTCGATGGATTTCCTTAGGAACAACTGATTCGTGCTGGCGAGGTTCACCAGATAGTTCGTGTGAATGACCAGAGGTTTTAAATCGTATTCCGCGCGCAGCCGCGACATTTGTTCGCACAACGGATAGCTGAGTTCGTAAGGAGCCCACTGGCGCGGGCTGGAAGAAAAAATCTGCAGCGTGTTGCAACCGAGGCGGTAGGCGCGCTCGGCCGCGTTGTGAACGCCTCCTGCGGTGGAAGTCTGAATGCCGATGCGGCGCGAAGTCAGGCGGGGCGGGCGTTTGGGCGCGGGCCGGGCAAGAATGTCTTGCTCGCGGGCGATGGAGCGGGGCATGAAAAAAGTATAAACGCGCGCGCTCCTTTATTTTGGGACGATCATCCCTCACTCATTTTTGAACCCGCATCCCAGTACAATGGATTTCTCCTGCGGTCGATCTGCGATTGGATTTTGCATGACGCCTTTTGAAATTGACAGATCTACCGATCGTCAAGTTATATCCGCGAAGCCTCCGTCGGGCGAAGGCAAGTGGATTCGATGTGCCTACGTGGGCGCATTGCTCCTGGCAGTCGCATTCTCCGTCTTCGTCCGAGTGCGGCTGCGCAACATGCCTTTGGAACGCGACGAAGGCGAGTTTGCCTACGTTGGCCAGCTCATGCTGCAAGGGATCCCGCCCTACAAGCTCGCCAGCAATATGAAGTTGCCGGGGACTTACGCGGCGTATGCGGTGCTGATGTCGGTTTTCGGACAGACGCCCTCTGGCATTCGTATCGGATTGATACTGATCAATGTTGCCGCAACGATCCTGGTTTTTCTTCTGGCGAAATATCTATATGGCTGGCTGGGAGGCACAGTTGCGGGAATGACCTACAGTTTCCTTTCCTGCCGGCCGGCGGTGCTTGGCTTCTACGCTCACGCAACCCATTTTGTAGTTCTGGCAGCTCTGGCTGGGATTCTGTTGCTGGTGTATGCGCTCGACACCAAGCGGACCGGCCTCTATTTTGCCAGCGGATTTTGCTTTGGGTTGGCGTTCCTGATGAAGCAGCCGGGGATTTCATTTGCAATTTGTGCCGGATCGTACTGGCTGTGGAAGGAATGGAGAGACAGGCTCCCTTGGCGCAATGTTGCGATCCACGGCGGAGCTCTGTTTGCCGGCGTGGTATTGCCGTTCGGACTGACGTGCCTATTACTTCTTCATGCCGGAGTGTTTCCGAGCTTCTGGTTTTGGACCTGGTCCTATGCGCGCGAGTATGGAATTATAACAACACTACCGGATGCGAAGAGCGCGTTACGCGCCTTCTTGCCGTGGGTCATACGCCCGTTCGTGATCTGGGAGATCGTTGCCGTCGGCCTCTCCGCCCCCATCTGGAGCCGGTTTGCACACGCGCACGGGGGTTTCGTCACCAGTTTCTTTCTGTTTTCCTGTCTGGCAGTGTGCCCGGGATTTTACTTTCGTCCTCACTACTACATTCTTGTGCTGCCGGCGGCGGCGCTGTGCGCGGGAATTGGTATCAGCGCGGCACAGGAAATACTCCGGGGGCGGCGGCTGGGCACGCTCTTGGTTTGGTTTCCCGTTGTCTACTTCGCGGTTGCGTTTGTGATTTCCGCCCGCGCCGAGTACAGGACGTACTTCCGCCTTGATCCCGTCGCTCTCGTGAGAAAAGTTCAGCCGGAGCAACCGTTCCCGGAGGCAGTCGTGATCGGCACCTACCTTAAAGCGCACTCGTCGGAGGGCGATACGATTGGAATGTTCGGCTCCGAACCGGAGATTTGTTTCTATGCCGCGCGGCATTGTGCGAGCAGCTATATCTACCTCTATCCTCTGATGGAGAAGCAGAAGTTCGCACCGCAAATGCAAGACGAGATGATGCAACAGGTTCGTGACAAACAGCCCAGGTTTCTGGTCTATGTTAACGATAGGCGCTCCTGGGGATCGAAAGCCCAACTGGAAGAAAACCGTGGCTTCGTCGAGATGGCATGGGCCTACGCTCAACGCGATTACAAGTTGGTGGACGAAGTGGCGATTGCAGGCGATCCGGAACACATGTGGGGAGAGCGCGCAAGTTTTTATGTTTTTCAGAGGATCGAGCCTTAGCAGCCACATGCCCGTGCTGCCGCGTTTGCGGTGCAAGTGCGGCCAAAGGTAGACTTGAGGTTCGCTACGGAACTTTCGCTGCTGGACTTCCGCTGCTGAATTAAGGGGAATCTATGTTAGTGGTCATGAAGGCGCACGCTACCCAGGAACAGGTGCGTGATGTCTGCGAAAAAATCGAAAAGCTGGGTTACCGCGCGCACGCCATGCCAGGCGCGCAGCGCACTGCGATCGGCATTACGGGAAACAAGGGCGAAGTGGAGCAGGGCACGCTGGAAGAAATGCCGGGCGTGCAGGAAGTCATCAAGGTTTCGAAGCCCTACAAATTGGTGAGCCGCGACGTCAAAGAGGACAACACAGTAATTCGATTTGCGGGCACGGCGGCGACTATCGGCGGCGCGGGACTTGCGATTGTTGCCGGGCCCTGCGCCATCGAGAGCCGGGAGCAGGCGTTTGCCGTGGCGGAGCGCGTGCATCGCGCCGGCGCCCAGTTTTTTCGCGGCGGAGCTTACAAGCCGCGGACGTCTCCCTACTCGTTTCAGGGCCTGGGCGAAGAAGGGCTGCGCATCATGTCGGAGATCCGGCAGCAGTTTGGCATGAAGATTATTACCGAAGCGATCGATAACGAATCGCTCGACCTGGTGGAAGAGTATGCGGACGTGATCCAGATTGGGGCGCGCAACATGCAAAACTTTTCTCTGCTGAAGCGCGCCGGGCGGGCGAAGAAGCCGGTGCTGCTGAAGCGCGGCATGTCGGCCACGCTGGAAGAATTCCTGATGGCCGCGGAATATATTCTAAGTGAAGGCAACTACAATGTTGCGCTGTGCGAGCGCGGCGTGCGCACGTTCGCCGACCACACGCGCAACACGCTCGATCTAAGCCTGGTGCCGGCGGTGCAGCGCCTGAGCCATCTGCCAATTTTTGTCGATCCCAGCCACGGCACGGGCAAGCGCAATAAAGTCACTCCGCTGTCGCGTGCGGCGGTAGCCGTGGGCGCCGATGGATTGATGGTGGAAGTGCACACCAGACCGGATGAGGCTCTGTCGGATGGTCCGCAGTCGCTGTTTCCCGATCAGTTCGACGAATTGATGGTGCAGGTGCGGCAGATCGCAGCCGTGGTGGGCAGGACCGTGCCGGGGATTGGGGTTAGGGAGACGGTGGAGGTTGGGAAGTAAGCGTCCTTAACAGGTAAAGCGCCCCATTAGGTCTTAACCTCCGTCTTGATTCCCAGCAATCAGTTGCCTGCACAGACATTACCTAACTCTCAGCTTAATTTCCATGTATGTGTATAATGTGTATAATCTGATAATCTGATTCTATGAAGAAAACATCCATTTCGGTCACCGAAGCCGCCCGCAACTTCGCCGACTGCGTGAACCGCGTGCGTTATCAGAATGTGACCTTCGTGCTCCTCAAGAACGGCACGCCGGTGGCGCGGCTCGTTCCGGAGAGGAAGAAGGCTGGTTCAGTGCGGAAGCTGGCCGCAGCCCTGCGTGAGTTCGCACTCTCCCCACAGGAGGCAAAGGCTTGGAACCGCGACCTGCGTGCGGCCCGCCGAATTCTGAAGCCCCCGGTTGACAAGTGGCGCTGAAGCCAATCACAAGATATGGCGCTCATCATCGATGCCGATGTGATCATCCGCGGCGAGCGGGGGCTCTTTGATCTGCCCGCATGGCTTGAGATCCAGGCTGATCAGGGACCTCAGATCGCCGCTATTACGGTCGCAGAGCTGTGGCATGGTGTAGAACGCGCCACCGCCATCCATAAGCCCAGGCGTGAGAATTATCTCAAGATGGTTCTGGAGGCGTTGCCGATTGTTTCTTACACTGAGGCGACTGCGCTTGAACATGCCCGCATCTGGGCGTCCTTGGAGTCCTCAGGCACAATGATCGGTTTTTACGACCTGATCGTGGCAGCCACGGCTTTGGAGCACGGAAGCGCGGTGGCGACTTTCAACCAGCGTCATTTTTCCAGAATACGCGGACTGAAGGTTATCGCACCGGCGTTATGAGGTGCACGTTCTGATCCTTGGAAGCTCGCCCTTCCAGGTTGTGCAAAGAACTGTAAAGCTTGTTGTTTCTTGGGGAGGACCTGAGCCAAGCTAGGGTGCTCACCGCGTTCGACATTCTGTGTGAGATCCGCCTGATGTTTCACAAACCGAGTCCCATTTCCGTTCTACGCACAGCGACGATGATAGCCGCCCTCCTGGCCTATCCCTGCGCAATGCTCGCCCAGCGCGGCGCCGGCGGCGGGCACACCGGGGGCGGTAGCGCGGGCGGGGAGGGATTGAGCAGCACCGGCAGGGCGACCGGCGTGGATGCGAAGGACGACTTGAAGGATTTTCATGAAGTGCTGGCGGTGCAAGCCACCGGCCAGCAGATCGTTGAATACGCGGTGATGATCAAGAGCACCGAAGCCGCGAATGCAGAACTGAGAACTTTTCTGGAACAACTCGCCATAGAAAGCGGCGTCCCAGAACTCGCCGGTCGCAGTGCGGCCGTTGAGCAGGCGATCGAAAAAGCGCGAACTGAAAACAAGCAATTTCTCGACGGACTCTCCGAGCTGCAGAAATCCGGTCTGAAAGAAATCATCAAGAGGCTGACCAAGGCCGATGCTGACTTGGCGCAACAGGCCAAGGCGCTGAATCTGGAGGTCAACAACAAGAAATCAGCAGCCCAACAGATTGCCGCTTCAACGCAGAGTCTGGAGCGGGAGCTTGCGAGTTTCAAGAGCCAACAGCTTGGCCTGGGAGAGGAAATGAGCATCGGCGCCGACAAGAACGGTGAGGAGTCCGCCTTCACCCTTCCGCCGGTGAAGAATTCGGTGAGCTTCGGAAGCCAGCCTATCGTTATCCCGACATCGGGAATGATTTTCAAACGCGCGGCGGAAGGCGGCCAGAACACTTTCAAACTTGAGTTGACCGCCGACCTGTCGGACCTGCAGCAGAGCATTACTGAGGTCCTGCACACCCAACTCGACAAAGATGAGCGCTGTGGAGAGAGGGTGACGATTCGCAAAGCATCTCTTACCCCGTCGGAACCTGCCAGCCTGGTAGATGTGCAATTGCATTTTGAGCGCTGGTCGTGTCTGGGTGGCGGGCCACCAAACGAAATGGCGGAAGGCAACGGAACGTTCGTAGTGAAGCTGACCCCTTCAGTTGGAGCAGACGGGAAGTTGCGCCTGACGCCGGAGATTGCGCGAGTTGATGCCGAAGGATTGATCGGCGAGTTACTGCGCTCGGGTTCCCCCGGAGAAACCTTGCGCGACGAAATCATGGAGACGCTTCTTTCCGCGATCCGCCAGGGCGGGGACTTCAACACTACGCTTCCTGCGGCGGCGCGGGGCAGCGCCACACTCCATGGCGCGCAATTTCAGGGTACGGGTTCGGGGAAGCTGCTGGTGGTGCTGGATGGAGAGTTCCGCGTTTCCAATGAGCAGGCGGCAGCCTTGATCGATGAATTGAAGACCAACGAACTGAAGACCCGCGAACTGAAGGGGCGATCGTCCACGCCGGAAACCGTGCGGGCAACCGCGCCGCGCTGACCGGAGCGTCGATTGCCGCGAGGAAGGACTTCTCTCTGGTAGTCTTATTTCTTCCAAAGAAGCGACTTCATCTTGCGCAAACTCCTGCTCATCGTCATGGTGTTGATCCCCCTGCTGGTCGGAGCGGGTTGGTGGTATTTCCGCCTGCAGGCTTTGCCCGATTACGGGCCGGCATATCGCGAATATGCCTACGTCACCAACGGCAAAAGCAATACGGTGAGCGTGATCGACCTGCGCACGTTCGAGCCGGCAAAGACCATCGCCGTTGGCGTGGAGCCCACCGGAGTTGCAGCCAACAGCAAGAAAAATGAAATCTATGTGGTCAATACGGGGTCGAACAACGTCAGCGTGATTGATGCCGAGAAGAATGCAGTGGTAGCCACGATTGGAGTTCACGGCAAGCCATACTTCGTTGACGTTTCCCAGGATGGCAAGCGCGCTTATGTTGCGAACTCGGCGTCGGCCAATGTTTCCGTGATCGATCTGGAAAAGCGCGTGGTTCTCGCCAACGTGCGCGTAGGCTCTGGGCCGGGACTGGCGCGGGTTTCGCCGGATGGCGCTACGGTGATCGTATCGAATCGCGGCGACAACACGGTTTCTGTGATGGATGCGAAGCTCATGCGAGTGCGGGCAACTTTGCCGGTATGCCAGCAGCCGGAAGACATCGCCATCCTGCCGGATTCGAGCAAAGCGTTTGTGGCCTGCTCAGGGTCGTCGCAGGTCGCATCCATCGCGTTAGCGAACAGCCAGAGCGGCAGCGCGCAGATGGGCGACCGGCTATTGGCCTTGTTGGATGTGGGGCGGACACCGGTGAGTCTTGCCCTGAAGCCGGACGGCGGTGAGTTGATCGCGTGCGACTTCGACTCCGACAGCATTTCGATCATCGAGACGGGGAACGACGAGGTTGGCAGCAGCGCGCTGATCGGGCAGAATCCCACGCACGCGGTGGTCACGCTCGACAACTCGCGGCTCTACGCCAGCAACTTCGGCTCTAACAGCGTCGCCGTCTATGACATCGACATGGGCCGAAGAATCGCTACCGTGGCCGTGGGCAGTCGTCCCGATGGTCTGGCGTTGTCGCAGGATCAGAAATATCTTCTGGTGCTGGATACGCAAGCGGGCGACGTCACCGTGATTCAGAAACGCACGCCGCGAAAGCTCGAGCCCACGGAATATTCGCTTCTGACCATGATTCCCGTGGGCGTGCAGCCGAACGGAATTGTGGTGAAGGCGTTTATGATGAGCGCGCCGGCAAAGAAGTAACGTTCGCCCGCGCCGCGCTGGGAGGGAGACTTTTGCAAGAACGAACGTCAGCCAGAATTATAGCGAAAGCAAATCTGAGAAAACGCTTTGACCCGGTCTCACTTACTATCGTCGCCGCGGTGTTTTCGAGCGAAATCAGCGATCGTAGTAAAGTACTGTAGAGATAAAACCCAAGTGATTGAAATGACCAGGGAAAGCTTCTGTAAGATCGGTAACAACTCCACATAGCTTCTGGTGTAGTACAAATAATTACAAGTGTATGAAACAAGAAGGCAGACAACGGACAGGATTGTAAGTAAATGCAATTTCGACGTGAATACGAATACGGTAATGTAGAACATACTTATAAGGGCCAGCGTGCTTGCGATCGTAATCATCGTATCGTGATAAGGCGTGACGGCCAGAAATGCAAATACCATAGCACCTACCCCACAATATCTAATTACCTTGGCTGCGCTTTGTGAGGGTATTTTCTTTGGAAAATCAATAAAGAACAAAGCAAAACTGACACAAAGGAACAGCATTCCGGAAACAGCCCAAGGTCTGGATGCATTGTACGAGCCATTCACTGCTTTGTCAGCGAACAAGTTACTCAGATAGTTATGTTTCCAGTCATATCCAATGGAGTTGCTGTCATATTGTGATCCGCCCGGATAGTAGAGTGTCGCTACCAATAGTAGTGACAACGAAATCATTATTCCGATTGGAATTGAATATTGTCTGAGCATTTGACCGCCCGAAATATTTGGTCCAGCCCGCCGTGAGAGAGTGTTTATATCACAGCTGAAGCACGTCGGCGAAAGGCGTCCCCAGAAGATTAGGTCGGAATTTTCAGAATCAGATAAGCGCCCACCAGAGCAAAGATCAAGTCCGGCGACCATGCGGCCAGCGCCGGCGGCAACTGGCTGATGTCTCCCATAGCCTCGAACAGCCGCGATACTACCGTATAGACCACGGCTATGCCCACCGCGACCGCTACTCCGGTGACAGCTCCTTTCTTGGCCGCTGACATGGAAAATGGGACGGCGAGCACCGCCATGATCAGCGTGATCAGCGGAAAAGAGAGCTTCTTGTTTAACTGCACGCGAAGCTTCACCACGTCAAAGCCGCTTTGCTGCAGATCGCGGATGTAACGGCGCAGTTCCTCATAATTCATCTCGGAATACTGTTTCACTTCTTTCTTGAAATACGACGGCGCTTCGCCGAGCTGGGGGAAGGTGGAGACGTCGAAGGTGCGGTAGGCGGCGATGGCAGGGCCGCGCAAAGTTCGCTGCCAACCTTGTTCGTAAATCCAGCGGTCCATGCTTTTGTTCCAGTTGGCGCGGTCGGCGTGAATACGCTCGGTGATGGCGAAGCTGGCGGGATCGAGTTGGAAAACAGTCAGGTTGGCGAACTGGTCGCGGTCCGCGTCGAAGAACTGGTAATAGTAAATATCGTTGTGCTGGCCGAAAATCCAGCGGCGGTCGGGACGCAGATAAGTTTGCGGCGGCTTGCCCTTGATCTGGTTGTGCAGCGCCTCTTGGCGCTTGTTGGTGTGGGGCAGATAGAACTGGTCGGCGAAGAACAGCCCCGCCGCCAGCGCCGCGGCTGCGACCATCACAGGCGTGACGATGCGATAAACGCTGGTTCCAGTGGCTTTGATGGCCGTGATCTCGTTCGAGCGGTTCATCAGGCCGAAGGTGATGAGCACTGCCAGCAGCATGATCAGCGGCGCGACGCTGTAGAGCAGATAAGGAGAAGCATTGAGCAAATACTCGACGACCACAATGGCGGGCGTCTGGTTGTGCAGGATGTCGCTCAGCAACTCGAACAGAGTGAACACCTGCATCAGAACCAGGAAGGCTGCGACGATCATTCCAAGGTAGAGGAAGAAGTCGCGCAGCACATAGTCATCGAGCAGGGTGGGGAAGCTGGCGCTGAAGACCCTGCGCCGGGTGGAGGCGCGCTCGAAAGCGTTGGCCGGATCGCGGCGCCTGCGTCTGCGCTCGGTTATCGGGACGTTGGCCGATGCTTCATCTTCATGGCGCTTCCACGCCAGGCGGATCGCCGACAGCGACAAGGGGCGCCGCTCGGCTTGCCACAGCAGAAATAACGCAGCGGCAAAGAACACGGAGTTGGCCAGCCAGGCCCCAAACACGGGGCTGACCCGGCCCTGCTTGGCCAGAGAAACCCCGGCTAGCGAGAGGAAGTAATAGACGAAGACCAGCGCAATGGTGATTACGAAGCCGCCAGACTTACCGCTCTTCTTCGACGATAGTCCTAAGGGGATTCCGACCATGGCTAGCACGAGGCAGGCGGTCGGCAAGGCAAAACGGTTGTGAAACTCAATGCGGTATAGGCGCGCCGTAGCGGGATCGACGCTGGCAGATCGCTTACGAAGCGTCGAGGTGCTCATGGCTCGGTACGAGACTTGGTCGTCCGCTTTGTTTTCTGACGAAGCCAGTTCGATCGGGATATCGGTCTGTTGGAACGTTGAGATCTGGTAATGGTCGGCTTGCGCGGGGTCAGTTTCGTGCGTGGAACCGTCGGTGAGATGCAGGTGCAGGCGGTCCTGGCCCTCGGGAACGAGGATGCCTTCGCGAGCCAGCGTAACGCGCGGATTGGCGGCGTCGGAAATGTCAGCTAAAAAAACGTCCTTCCAAACCGAACCGCCTTGCGCACTGTGCACATCCTGCACGTACAGCACGAGCTTGGGAAACCCTTCGTAGAACACTCGCGGCTGCACCTCGTAGGAGACTTGTGAACCTTTGAGTTGATCCTCGAGGCGTCCGAGCGAAGCGAGCGACCATGGAGCCAGATAAAGGCTGTTGACTAAAGCGAGGCCCCACGCGGCGGCGACAAAGATTGCGAGCACGCGGCCGAAGCTCCAAACTCCCATGCCGCTGGCGCGCATGGCAGTGATCTCGCTGTCAGCGGCGAGCCGGCTCAGCCCGATCAGAATCCCCACCAGCACACTCATCGGGATGGTGTAGGTGAGTGCGAAGGGGACAGTATAGAAGAAAATCTGCGCGACGCTCGGCAGGGGCGCGCTGGCGCGGACCACGAGTTCCAGAATGCGTCCCAGATCGCGGGTGAACAGAACGAAGGTGAAGATCGCCGCGCCGATGAGGGCGTGCGAGGTGACTTCACGAAGGATGTAGCGGGTGAGAATCCGCATGAGTGCGCTCTGAGGGCAGCATAGCACTAAAGGCAGTTGCCGGTTGCCAGTTGCCAGTTGCCAGTTCTTGCCGCTGGCGGTCTGTCTTAGGTGGGGATAAGAACCGCTCTAATGTTCCGACTGGAACATTTCACTTTGCAGAAAATTTGTGGGCGTAAGTCGTTGATTCCTCGTGCTGGCTCTTACGCGGGTCAATGAATTCAATGGGTTAGGCTGTGGAAGGAATGTCTACTTTCGAGGGGGTCCAATGCCTACTAAAGTAGACTTGACAGGCGCGCGGCGTACTTTTAAAGGTACAGGGCTCGGATCCGGTTTTGGGGCTTGGCGAAGGGGTTGGTCTGTGGTAGGATTTCCTTGTTTCCTTTTATAAAGGAATTATGCTGGCTAAGAAGACCGTCAAGAACCAAATCACACTCCCCAAGGCAGTAATCACTCGCTTCAGTGGCGTGGAATACTTCGACGTGAGCACAGATGGGGAGTGCATTGTCCTGCGCCCGCTGCAAAGAAGCCGGGCCGACGAAGTACGAGCCCGGCTTGCCCAACTCGGCATTGAGGAACAGGATGTGACCGCGGCTGTTCCGTGGGCGCGCGAAAAGGCGTGAGCCGACGCGTCGTCTTCGATACCAGCACCGTTGTGTCAGCCCTTTTGTTTGCGAATGGCCGGCTGGCTTGGCTGCGTGAGCATTGGCGCGAGGGCGGTTGCGCGCCGTTGATCTCTCGCGCTACCGCCGCGGAACTTGCTCGGGTTCTCCGTTACCCAGAATTTGGACTCTCTTCGGACGATGCGGGAGAGCTGTTGGCCGACTATCTTCCTTGCTGCGAAGTGATCGAGTTGGCAGAAAGGTGCGCTTCGGTGTGCCGAGACGCCAACGATCAGATGTTTCTTGACCTGGCTCAGAGCGGTAGAGCCGATGTTCTGATTAGCGGCGATCGAGACCTGCTGGCGCTGGCTGGGCAAACAATGTTTCTGATTGAAGCTCCGGATGCATATCGTCGCAAAATGTCTGAGGTGCGATAGGACGCGGATTCGTGGCCTTTCGTATCCAACGCGACCACGGTTTATACTCTCTCGTCAGGGTCTGGCGCACCAAGGCGCTCAACCTAGAGTTCACGATGAAGAACACAGGTAAGCCCGTCCGTCTCGATAACCGCAGCTGCGTTTATTGCGGCGCTGATTTTGGACCTACGAAACGACCTACGAGGGAGCACGTTGTTGGGCTAAATTTTGTTCCCAGGGGAAGCTTCGAATCGAATGACTGGAACCTGATCGTTTGGGCCTGTTGGCGGTGTAACCACGAAAAGTCAAAGCTCGAAGGCGAAATCTCAGCCATAACCTTGCAGCCAGGCCTCGGTACGGCTCGCCCGGACGAGAGGCTCAACTCACTCGTGCAAAGGAAGGCGGCCAAGACTCTTAGCGCTGCCACAGGAAAGACGGTGCAGGAGAGCGCAGAAAAGGTCAGCTTCACGCACCGATACTCACCGGCCGTCTCGATGACATTCGGGTTCACTGCGCCGCCGCGATTGCTCGACGCTCGCGTTGCGGCTCTCGCCGGCGCCCAGATCGGAGCGTTTTTCTATCTCATCACCTACGACGACGCGCAAAGACGGGGGTCGCTTCTTCCTGGGGGAGTTACATGGTTTACCTTCGCTCAAGAGTCCGACTGGGGCAACGCACAGCTCCTCGCCTTTGCCTCCCTTACTAGGACTTGGAAGGGGCGCGTTGGCGGTAATGCGGCGAAGGGCTACTTCCGCATTGTGATCAGGCGGGAACCTTCAGGGATCGGCTTGTGGTGCTTCGCTTTGGAATGGAACAAGAGTTACCGCATTGTTGGTTTCTTCGGCGATAGAGGCTCAAGCCTCCGGCACGTCGAAGCCTTTCCGCCTTTCGAGTGGTCACGGCTGGATCAAACGACCCGGTGTCGGGAGGAATCTCCATTAGGCCAGTTGGAGGATGTCCTGTTTGAGTGCCAGTTTGAAGACTGAAGCTCCAGACGGGGCGCCCGCCGGGCTATGGGATTATCTTCCGCGCGGGCCTGCCATGACCGTCCTTGCATCCGACATGCGCCGCGCAACTTGTATCCGGCTCGGTCTCGTGTTCTGTCAGAAAATTTACCCACTCCTCGTTGCCTTGAGTTGCTCCAATCAACGCAAGCCATGCCTTGTTAGCGATGGCCATGGTCTGGAGCTTGCGGTTCGTGGAATAGCGGCTCTCCATTTCCGCATAGAATTTCAGGTCGATTGCCGCGAAGCCCAGCGCCATCTGTTTCTCCGAGAGCGCGATCATCTCCTTGGCGGAGGGAGAAAAAACTGGGCCGGAAGGAGTCTCCACGATTCGTGTGGAGCGGCTGAGCGCTTCAAAGTTTTCCTGGACTCTGTCCGCTTCCTTCTCCTTCTCTGATGCTTCAAGTAGCGCCTGGCGTGCGCGGGTGATAGCGCGAGTTCTTTCGGTGCGGTAAGCACCGTACAGTCGGAGTCCAGCGAAACCGATGAGGACTATTGCAACTGCCACGATAATTGTCTTGATCTTCACGGGCGCCTGGTCCAGCGTTCTGCTATCTCACCTGTGGGTGTCCATCGATCTATCCGGCTTTCAGAAACAGCGCCGCCAGCGGCGGCAGCGTTAGCTTCAGCGAATAGGGGCGGGCGTGGACTGGTTCCTCTTCGGCATGAACTCCGCCGAGGTTGCCCACGCCGGTGCCGCCATATTCCAAAGCGTCGCTGTTGAGCAGTTCGCGCCAGTAGCCGCCCGCCGGCACGCCCACACGATAGCCAACGCGCGGGATCGGCGTGAAGTTACAAACAATGAGAACAGTATCCCTTGGAGATTCGCTCTTGCGCAGTAACGAAATCGTGCTGGTCATGTTGTCGTTGCAATCGACCCACTCGAAGCCCGCAGGATTGTTGTCGAGCACGTGCAGCGCCGGCTCGCTGCGGTACACGCGGTTCAACTGCCCCACCCAGTTCTGCAGGCCGCTGTGGACTGGATACTGCAGCACATGCCACTCCAGGCTGGTGTCGTGCGCCCATTCGCGAACCTGGCCGAACTCGTCGCCCATGAACATCAACTTCTTGCCTGGCTGCGCGTACATGTATCCGAACAAAAGCCGCAGGTTGGCGAAGCGGTCGCGCTCACTGCCGGGCATCTTGCCGATCAGCGATCCCTTGCCGTGGACGACCTCATCGTGGGAAAGCGGCAGTACGAAATTCTCATGGAAGGAATACAACATGCGGAAGGTGAGCTTGCTGTGGTGGAACTTGCGGTGAATGGGATCCTGCTTGAAATATTCGAGCGTGTCGTGCATCCATCCCATGTCCCACTTCATGCCGAAGCCCAGGCCGCCCAGGTAGACCGGCCGCGAAACCATGGGCCAGGACGTGGATTCTTCGGCAGTGGTCTGGACATCAGGGTGCTCTTTGTAAACTTCCTGATTAAAGCGGCGGATGAAGTCGATAGCCTCGATGTTTTCCCGCCCGCCGTATTTGTTGGGAATCCACTCACCCTGTTTGCGGGAATAATCGAGATAGAGCATGGAAGCGACAGCATCCACGCGCAGGCCGTCGACGTGATACTTGTCGAGCCAGAACATGGCGCTCGACATCAGAAAACTGCGAACTTCGGTGCGTCCGTAGTTGAAGATGTGGGTCTTCCAGTCGGGATGGAAGCCCTGCCGAGAATCGGAGTGCTCATATAAGTGCGTGCCGTCGAAGTAGGCGAGGCCGTGGGCATCGGAAGGGAAGTGCGATGGCACCCAATCGAGGATTACGGCGATGCCGTGCTGGTGAAGGTAGTCCACCAGGTACATGAAATCCTGCGGCGTGCCGTAGCGCGAGGTAGGAGCAAAGTAGCCAGTGGTCTGGTATCCCCAGGAACCGTAATAGGGATGCTCCATCACCGGCAGGAATTCCACGTGGGTGTAGCCCATGCGTCCGACGTATTCGGCGAGACGCGGCGCGGTCTCGCGATAGGTTAGCGGACGGTTATGTTCCTCGGGCACGCGCATCCACGAACCGAGGTGAACTTCATAAATGGCCTGTGGCGCACGCAGAGAATTGCGGGCCGCACGCTTCTCCATCCACTCGCGATCGTTCCACTGGTAGTCGAGGTCCCACACGACGGAGGCCGTGCGCGGAGGCTTCTCGTGCAAGAAGCCGAGGGGGTCGGCCTTGTCGACGCGGTAGCTGTGACTTCGCGATTCGATATGAAATTTGTACAGCGCACCTTTGGTCACGGCGGGGATGAAGCCTTCCCAAATCCCGGAGGAGCCGCGAGGAACGAGTTGGTGGGCGCGCGGGTTCCAGGCATTGAAGCTGCCGATTACCGAAACCAGGCGCGCGTTCGGCGCCCACACGCTGAAGACTGCTCCCTCTTTGCCATCGCGAGAGACCAGATGCGCGCCCATGGTCTCGTGCATGCGGTAGTTGCTGCCCTCGTTGAACAGGTAGAGATCCTGCTCGGAGAGGAGGGTCACACGGTCGGAAGCGGGAGTGGGGGTGTCAGGCACTTTGCGCGTTTCTAGTGTACCGGAAGATGCGTGCAGGGGTACCGGATGATTGGCCGCGCGCCGACCGCTAGCAGGGGGCATCGTGTGGGCACGTCAACCGGTTCCGCCGTGTGGCCTTTCGTGCTACAGGGCACTCGGAATCCCCATGCTAGACTTTGTTTTCCAGCCATGCCCGCCTTGCGTCTAATCCTTCTCTGGCATCAGCACCAGCCTTTTTACAAAGACCTGGTGACCGGCGAGTATCGCCTGCCCTGGGTGCGCCTGCACGGTCTAAAGGATTATTACGGCATGGTGAAACTGCTGGACGAGTTTCCCAATGTCCACCAGAACTTCAATCTGGTGCCGTCGCTGATCACGCAGATAGAGGATTATGTTGCCGGGACGGCGCAGGATCCGTTCCTGAACGTAGCGGCCAAGCCCGCCAGAGAGTTAACACAGAAAGAGCGGCAATTCGCCTTGCAATATCTTTTTCAGGCGAATCACGCGAACGTGGTTGGGCGATATCCGCGCTACCGGGAGTTGTTCGATCGGCTTCGCGAACACGGCTATTCAGCCGAGAAGGCGGAAAAATATTTTGAGCCGCAGCACTTCACGGACTTGCAGGTACTCTCCCAGATTGCATGGTTCGACGAGTTCTTTCTGGAAGATAAAGACATTGCGGCGCTGATCAAGAAAGAGCGCAACTACTCGCTCGAAGATCAGAAGTTCGTGATTGCGCGCGAGAGGGAATTGTTAGGCAAGGTTCTGCCGGCTTATGCTGGCGCGGCGAAGAAAGGCTCGATCGAGATTTCGGCGACGCCTTTTTATCATCCGATTCTTCCGCTGGTCTGCGATACCAATGTAGGAGCGGTTTCGTCGCCGGGCCTGCCTTTGCCCCAGAACCGGTTTCGGCATCCCGAGGACGCGCGGGAGCAACTGGTGCGCGCTCTCGATCTTCATCAGCAGGTGTTCGGCGTACGGCCGCAAGGCGTATGGCCTTCCGAAGGCAGTGTCTCAGAAGAGGTCTTGGCCATCGCGCACAATCTCGGCATCCAGTGGATGGCCACGGATGAAGGCGTTCTCGGGCGCAGCACGGGAGTTTTTTTTCAGCGCGACGGCAACGGCCGATTGCCCGGTTATCTGGCCGAGCGGCTCTACAACATTCACCGCTACGAAAACGGCCAGACCACCATGCACATGGTGTTTCGCGACCACACCATTTCAGACTTGATTGGTTTTGTCTATTCGGGGATGGATCCGAGCGAAGCGGCTGGGCATCTGCTGCGCAACATCAAAGACGGGGCGCAGCCCGTGCTCGCGCAAGGCCGCGACGCCGTGGTTTCGGTGATCCTCGATGGGGAGAATGCCTGGGAATATTATCCGAAGTCGGGGCGGGAATTTCTGCGGCGATTCTACGACGCGTTGCAGCATGAGGCAGGATTGGAAGCAGTCACCATTTCCGAGGCGATTGCCCGCCATCGCAACTTTTCGCCGTTAAAGTCGCTGGTGCCGGGCTCGTGGATCAACGCGAATTTCAATGTGTGGATCGGCGCCCCCGAGGACAATCGCGCATGGGACTATCTACACCACGCGCGCGAATTCTATGCGCAGAATGCGGCCCGCGCCAGCGTGGCGCAACGCAAGCTCGCCTTCGAAGAAATTCTGATTGCAGAAGGCAGCGACTGGAACTGGTGGTATGGACCCGAGCATCACTCGGCCAATGATCGCGACTTTGACGAGCTTTACCGCAAGCATCTTTCAAACGTTTATCAGGCCCTGGGCGCGACGCCGCCAGATTATCTCGCCCAGCCGATCACGGCAGGCGAGGTACGTCCGGCCTTCACGCCGCAGACGGCCTACATTCATCCCCGCGTGACAGGAGACAAGATTCGCTACTTTGAATGGATGGGCGCGGCTATTTTCACGGCCGACCAGCGCGCCGGTGCGATGCACGGAAAACAGTTTCTGCTGGATTCGGTCTATGCCGGCATCGACAGCACGTTCGTTTACGGGCGATTGGATTTTGCCGGCACTGTTCCGGAGATGGAGTTCGATCTTGTGGTGAACCTGGAATCGTGGGCGAACGGAGAAGCGCGCCCGCGGCGAAGTCTGAGGCTCGATGCCAAGGTAGAAGACCGGAAGCTGATCGAGTGGAAAGTCGAAGGCGTGGAACCAGCGCCAACATCTACTTCCAAGAGTGAGGAGAGCGGCAAGGTGGCACTGGTGCGCAACTTCGAGTTCCGCATGCCTCTGATTTGGTTGCTGGCGGTGCCGGCCTCGGCCGCGAGCCCTCAGCCGGCCGATCCCAAAGGCGTTGTGGCCATCGCTGCAACCAGCCGGTTGCGGCTCCGCTTCAGCCTCTGGCACAATCGCCTGCCTGTGGACGCGTTGCCGGTGGAGGGTTGGATCGAATTGCAGTTGTTGAGCGAGGCGGAGTTGGCGGCGGGGATGTAGGAAAGAAAGTGCACCGTTCCCAGGAAAAACTAAAAGCCGGAGGACGAGCCTCCGGCTTCGGTCGATAGCTTAGACTTATTTACTGTCCCGCACTGGCCACGGCCGGCATCATCGCCAATGGCCGGTTCAGCTCAAGCGTAAGTCCGGTACCTGAGCGCAGCACGGCCGAGCGGTGCTTGCTGAGCCAGTGAACTCCGGTCGAGCCTGCGCCAACCACTCCGCCGATGAGCACTCCTGGAGGGCCGCCGATGAGGCCGCCGATCAGCATGCCGCCTGCCGTGCCGCCGCCGGTTTCAAGTTGATCGTGGCGGTCGTGGCCGTATCCCTTGAACTCGCCTTCGCGGTTCACGTCGGTGCCGCGTCCCGCATCGGTGTCGACCAGAGTCGCATCGAGGAAGAATCGTTCGCCGGTTGGCAGCACGAGCGTTTCAGGCAGAATCCCGATGGTCGGCTTGCCTGAGATGCGGCGCGGTTCGGTTACCCGGGTGACGCGGCCTTCCACCATCGCTCCGGCAGGGATTACGGTCTTACCGTTGATGACCACAGGCTGCGTCAGCCGTGCCTGGAAAAGGTCACCCGCTTTGTTGCTGAAGGTTGCGAGCGTTGTCTCAAGCTTGACCATCAGGGCCGTGCCCGCCGGTATGGGCGAAGTGGTTTGCGCCACGGCCAACGTACCGATGCAAGAACACGCCAGCAGAGCGATGCAGGGTAGAACTATCCGCTTCTTCATGACTCCTCCTCAGGTCTTACAACCCCTAAGTCTATCAATTGTTGCTTTGACTCTAGACCAGGCAGACGATGGCGACAATATGCGGCGGGGATGGGGAACCAACGAAGATAAGGGCTTCGGTTACGGGCCGGGCTTAAGTCGAATCTAAGGAAGGCGCGCAGGCGAGACTTGGTTCGGCAGATCTTCGCGGAGTTGGAACCCGCTCTCGTGAGTTTTCATCATCAAAGCTGCCAGATCCAGAATGCGCTGGGCGGCGCGCTCTACGCTTACACCACGAGCGTGAATGTTCGAGATCAGGTTCCGGTTGGCGTCCGTGTCTGCGGCTTTCGGCCGGTAAGCCATGTAAGCGGAGAGACTTTCAGCCGTTGCCAGGCCGGGGCGCTCTCCGATCAGGAGCACGGCAACAGTGGGCCTGAGCAACTCGCCAATCTCGTTCAGGATGCCGACCCGGCAATGGCGAATCACAAGTGTCGAGCCGACGCCCCAGCCTCGCGCCCGTGCGCCATCATCGAGAAGCGGCAAGAGACGGGAAACTTGCGTGGCGACGGCGGTTACCGACAATCCGTCGCCGACCGCAATTTGCAAATCGTGTCCCGTGGCGCAGTGCCCGCTCACCTCGGCGCGCGACTCGTCACTGAAATGACGGCCCAGGTCGGGACGTAACAGAAATTCATCTTTGCTTGTCGCCCGGGAGGAGACTTCGAGCAGATGCCACTTGCGAACGAAGTCTTCGCCGAGATCCGTAAGGAGATTTAACTCGGCGCGCACCGCGTCGCGGGCAGCGGCATGGGCTTCGCGCAACTCCATTTGAGTGCTGGTGCGATACGCTGCTCCGCTTCGGCCTGCCAGCAGCCGCGCCGGAGTCTGCGCGCGCAACTTCTTCAACAACTCGGGCAGATCGTGTGGCTGGGCGAGACCGCTCTCTTCTCGGTGAGGCATTCAGACCGCTTTCTCCAGCGACGACTCCAGACCCCGCATCAGTTGCCGCCGCGCCGATGAATCGAGAGACGCCGGTTCGGCGCCGCGATAGATTCCCATATTCTGCAGCCAGGCCAGAAACTCCGGCGCTGGACGCAACTGAAACAGCCGCCGTGCGGCCAACGCGTCGTGATAGCTGGTGGATTGATAATTCAGCATCACGTCGTCGGAACACGGAACCCCCATAAAATAGTTGCAGCCCGCAGCCGTCAAGAGCAGCAGCAGATTGTCTGTGGAGTTTTGGTCGGCGGCCGCGTGATTCGTGTAGCAGACGTCGCAACCCATCGGCAGGCCCAGCAACTTGCCCATGAAGTGATCTTCCAGGCCGGCGCGTATTATCTGCCGTTCGTCCGCCAGATATTCCGGCCCGATAAATCCGACGACGCTGTTGACGAGAAAAGGCTGGAAGGCGCGCGCCACTCCGTAGGCCCGCGCTTCGAGCGTGAGTTGATCGACTCCGTGATGCGCCTCGGCCGAGAGAGCGCTGCCCTGGCCGGTTTCGAAGTACATCACGTGGTCTCCGGCCCAGCGAACATCCCGCTGCCGATGATGCTCAAGAACTTGCTCGCGACCCTCGCGCAGCACGCTCAGCGTAATTCCAAAGCTGCGACTCGCGGCTTCCGTGCCCGCGACGGATTGAAAAAGAAGATCGACCGGCGCGCCCCGATTCAGCGCCGCCAGTTGTGTAGTGATGTGCGCCAGGCAGCAGGTTTGCGTGGGGATTTGGTATGCCTCGACCAGCCGATTCAAAGCCACAAGAATCGAACTGACCATGGCTACCGAGTCCGTCGCCGGATTCACGCCGATGACAGCGTCGCCACAGCCATACAGCAATCCTTCAAATGCTGAGAGGAGAATGCCGCCAATGTCGTCAGCCGGGTGATTCGGTTGCACCCGGATGCCGAGTACTCCGCGCTCTCCCATGGTGTTGCGGCAGCGGGTGACGTTGCGAATCCTAGCGGCCACGAGCACCAGATCCTTGTTGCTCATGAGCTTGGCCACAGCGGCAGCGATTTCCGGAATGATGGCGTTCTGGATCTGCCGTATCTGAATGTCTGTGGTTCCGTCGTCGAGAAGGAATTCGCGAAACTCTCCGACGGTCATAGTTGCAAGAGGACGAAACGCTTCGTGGTCGTAGGATTCAAGAATGAGGCGCGTGACATCGTCGTCGGAAGGATCGATCAGCGGACGCCGAATAATCTCCGCGAGCGTCAAGTCGGCAAGTTTGCGTTTCGCGGCGACACGCTCTCGCTCCGAGCGTGCGCCGATCCCAGCCAGTTGGTCGCCAGACTTTTCTTCATTGGCTTTGGCAAACAGCTCGCGCAGGTCGGTGAAATCGAATCGCTCAATCATGGGAGCATTTCCGTACAGTCCCCATGTTATCGAAAAGCCGTGAGCGACATCTCAATCAAAATGGAAAGCTAGATCGGGCTGATTCCCGGCTTACGCGGAGGCCGCCGATGCTTTTGGCTCCGTGAATACGAGCCATTCGAGGATTGAAAATGGCAGATAAACGCTGGGCGCGTCCATGTTGGCCATTGCGGTGCCCGTAGTTTCCCGCAAGGCCCCGACCATGTCGTCGCTTTGAAAACAGAACCCAGTTTCATCTGCGGAAGCAACCGTACCGGGAAACGCCCGGCTGAAAAGAGTAACTTTCACGATTACCCGCTTGCCCACGATTTTGACTTTGAACGAAGGCGGCCCTGGCAGCGACATAGTTTCTCCGGAGAATACTCCTGGCAATAGATTGCAGCCCGCGCCTCGGATTGAACAAGCCTCGTTCAATGATTGTCGTTACGACGGTAATCAGTTCGCAAACCTGATAGGTCTTTGCTCACTCCCTTTGTTTGCTGTGAGCATCGTTACATCGCCGGAGTCTTGCATCCGCTATAATTCGTTTCGCTCTTAAATTACAAGGACGGTAAGCAGCATGACGAATATTTCGGCAATTTACGGGCGCGAGGTGCTGGATTCGCGCGGCAATCCTACGGTGGAAGCCGATGTGCAGTTGGCGAGTGGCGTGATGGGACAGGCGATCGTGCCCAGCGGCGCCTCGACCGGCGAGCATGAAGCCGTCGAGCTGCGCGATGGCGACAATACCCGTTTTCAAGGCAAAGGAGTTCTGAAAGCGGTGGAGAACGTCAACGGGGAGATCGCAGAAGCACTGGCGAACTGGGACGCCGCCGACCAGCGCGGACTCGACCAGAAGATGATTGAACTCGATGGCACGGAGAACAAGGCCCGGCTGGGGGCGAATGCGATATTAGCGGTGTCGATGGCGGCGGCGCGCGCGGCTGCAGCGGACTACGGCCTTTCGGTCTATCGCTACCTCGGCGGCGCCGGCGCGAACACGTTGCCCACGCCCATGATGAACATCCTCAACGGGGGCGCGCACGCCGACAACAATGTCGACTTCCAGGAATTCATGGTGATGCCGGTGGGCGCGCCTTCGTTTTCCGAGGCGCTGCGCTGGGGCGTGGAAGTTTTTCATACGCTCAAGGGAGTGCTGAAGAAGCGCGGCTACAACACGGCGGTGGGTGATGAAGGCGGATTCGCGCCGTCCGTGAAATCGAATGTCGAAGCCATCGAAGTTGTGCTGGAAGCGATCCAGCAGGCCGGCTACAAGCCGGGAGAAGACATCGCCATCGCTCTCGATCCCGCGGCCAGCGAGTTCTATCAGGACCACAGGTACGTCTTCAAGAAGTCCGACAACTCCATGAAGACATCCGACGACATGGTCAGGTTTTGGGCGAAGTGGGTGAACGATTATCCGATCGTCTCGCTCGAAGACGGGCTGGCGGAAGACGATTGGGATGGCTGGCAGAATCTGACTAAAGAACTGGGCGGCAAGATTCAACTGGTGGGCGACGACATATTCGTCACCAACATTCAATTTCTACAGGAAGGAATCGACAAAGGCGTTGCCAATTCCATTCTGATCAAAGTGAACCAGATCGGCACGGTCAGCGAGACGCTCGACGCGGTCGACCTGGCGCGCCGCAACGGGTATACGTCGGTGATCTCGCACCGCTCCGGTGAGACGGAAGACACGTTCATCGCAGACCTTGCCGTTGCTACCGGCGCGGGCCAGATCAAAACCGGCTCAGCCTCGCGTACCGACCGCATCTGCAAGTACAACCAACTGCTCAGGATTCAGGAAGAGTTGGGGGATTCAGCGAGGTTTCTGGGATTGAAGGCGCTGAACTACAGAGGCTGAAAGGACTGTATGCGGGATAGTATGGAGCGTTCACTCGCAACCATTTTCGTCTTACTTCTCACTGCTGCTGCGGTGTGTGCACAGCAAACGCCAGGGGCTGATCCTCCAGCCTCAAAGCAAGACATCGAGAAATTGATGGTTGCCCTCCACACTCGTGAGCGCCTGCGACTCAGCATGGAGGATTCCAGGAAGCAGACCAAGACCATGGCTATGCAAATCCTGCGTAAAGAACTGCCGGAAGCGAGCCAAGATGAATTGGCTCAAGTACAGCAGTTGATGGATGAGATGATTGATGACATCGAGAAGGACTATCCCTTTGATGCAGTCCTGGCAGAGATGGTCCCGGTTTACCAAAGGCATCTCACGAAGTCTGATTCAGACCAAGTGATCGCCTTCTATTCCTCGCCGGTCGGCCAGAAGATACTCCGTGAATTGCCCGCAATAACGTCGGAAGCCATGCAAATCTGGAATTCACATCTCCAACCGAGGATGGAAGCCGCCATTACCAAGGTGAAGGAGAAAATAGGGCACATGGCGGAAGAAGACCAAAAAAAGAAGGATGCACCTTAAACAGTGAAGCCGATTGCTAAATGACATCGCCCAGCGAGTCTGAGCGGGATCCGCCTTTAGTCCGATGGTGGGCGGATGGCATTGACTTAGTCTACGACTTAGTCTACTATTCAAAGATGGAAGTCAACATTCACGAAGCCAAGACCCACTTCTCCCGCCTGCTCGAGCGAGTAGCCTTGGGAGAGGAGATCATCATCGCCAAGGCTGGCACTCCGGTCGCCAAGCTAGTGCCCCTGAAAAAGACGCCCAAGAGAAGGGTCTTCGGCAGCGCCAAAGGCGAATTCACGGTTCCGGACGATTTCAATGATCCCGATCCTGAAATTGAAGACCTGTTCTATAACGGACCCCTTACACCGAAATGAAGGCCCTCCTCGACACGCATGCGTTCTTGTGGGCGCTGTCCGGGGATGCGAGGATGTCGCGTCTCGCCCACGACACTTTTGCCGGACCCACCGGTCTTTCGCTAAGCATCGCAAGTGTCTGGGAGATCCTTATCAAGGTACAGTCGGGCAAGCTGAATCTTCCCCGGCCTGCCGGTCCGTACGTGCTCAGAAAATTGGCGGAGAACGGGATCGAGATGCTCCCCATCAGCATCGACCATTTGCTCGCTATCGAGCGTCTCCCCATGCATCACCGCGATCCGTTCGATCGCATGCTGATTGCGCAGAGCCAGGAGGAGAACCTTCCCATCGTTACCTCGGATCCACTGTTTGCCCGTTACGATGTTCGTCTGATCTGGTAGGGCGCATTTGCGGAATTGTGCGTCTGGCAGTCCTCGGTTTGTTGATATACTTCTTCGACCATCTGAGACCAATGAAGAAGGCCACCAGCGTTTCTCATCGAAAAAACCATCGCGGAGGTGTTCGGCATTTTTTCTGCGCGTTCGCCCCGTGCCTGCTGCTTTTCTTGGCCCTCGGCTCCATCGCCGGCGCGCAGACCTCTCCCGCGCCTGCCGCATCGTCTCCCACGCAAGACTACCTCGTCTACGTAGTCTGCGAATCCGCGGACAAGGTCGTACTGATTCGCTTCGGCCCCAGCGGCGCGAAAATCGAAAGCCAGATGCGTATCGGTCTCCTGCCGATGGACGTCAACGGCCCGCACGGCATCGCAGTTTCTCCCGACAAACAGTATCTCTACGTGTCGCTAGGCCACGGCCGGCCGGATGGCTCGGCATGGAAGTATCGCGCTGGCACTGATCAAGTGATCAAATACACCAGCCTCGGCCTGTTCCCGGCCACTACCGACATCACTCCTGACGGCAACTTCATCTATGTCGCCAACGCTAATTTTCATGGCGACATGGTTCCGTCGTCGATCTCAGTCGTCGCCACCGACCAGATGATCGAGGTCAAACGCATTCCTACCTGCACCATGCCCCACGGCTCGCGCCTCAATCACGCAGGTACGAAGCACTATTCCGTTTGCATGATGGACGACATGCTGGTGGAGATCGACACCCGAAAGTTTGCCGTGGACCGCTACTTCATGTTGTCGAAGGGAAAGGAAATGGGCATGATGGGCCCGCCGGATCCCCATGCCATGCCCGATCACAAAAGCGCCACATGCACTCCGACATGGGCGCAGCCCTCGAATGACGGGTCGATTATCTATGTGGCCTGCAATCAGTCGAACGAGATCGTCGCCATCAAAACCGATACCTGGACAGTGGCGCGCCGTTTCCCCGCCGGGACCGGCGTTTACAATCTGGCGATGACGAAAGATGGCCGCCTGATCGCAACCAACAAGCGCGGGCAGTCAGTCTCCATTTTCGATCCGGTCACGGGACGCGAGCTGGCGAAAATCCCAACCCAGAGAAAGGTCGTGCACGGCGCGGTAGTTTCGCCGGACGACCGCTACGCTTTCATCTCGGTCGAGGGAGTGGGTTCCGAACCCGGCACAGTAGAGGTGATTGACCTGCAGAGTTTTAAAACCGTGGCGACGGTCGATGTTCCGCCGCAAGCGGCAGGCATTGATTTCTGGAAAATGGAGTCAAGTAAGCCGTAGAAGGTCGTCGGTCGTCGCGTGGTTTCGCCGAAGACCGAGGACCGACGACCGACGACTAACACCAACGATGATTCAATTCAACCCTGGGAGGGCGAATGTTCAAGCACAGTGCACTCGCATTGGCAGTTGCAGTCATGATTCTTTCAGCGGCAGCCGTGTGGTCGCAGGACGCGGCTGCCAAGCCAGACGCCAATGCCGCGAAACCAGATGCCGCCAAGCAGGACGCGACTTCCGACGCGGCCAAGCAAGAATCGCCCAGTACCTCGGTCGCGCCCGCGAGCGTGGAGATCAGCCCCAAGACCATCGACGCTCACGTCGGGGAAAAAATCAAATTCAGCGCCACTGCCAACGACGCCGCCGGAAATCTCATCGACGAAAAGCCGCAAGTCTGGTTCGCCGCTCCCTTCGACTTGGCTGGCGCCAATGAAGATGGAGAAGTAACTTTTCACGCCCCGGGCATGGTGATGGTAGGTGCGGTGATCGCGGGCAAGGCTGGTTATGCCACGGTTAACGTAAGCGATTCGAAAGCTACGGCCGTTGAAATTGAGCCGCCGGCGTACCCCAGCATCGTGGCCGGGGGCGTAGAAAAACTCACCGCCATCGTGCGCTCCGCCAACGGCAACCCGCGCACCGATGTTGCCGTGAAGTGGACTTCAGAAAAGTCATCCACCGCAAGCGTGGATGCAGCCGGACTGGTCACCGGCATCGCTCCCGGAAGCGTCACCATCAAAGCCACGGCGGAAGGAGTAAGCGGCACCGCGACATTGCATGTTGTGCGCGACGCCGCGCACAAGTTAACCGTCCAGCCCGCTACCGCGGAAGCGCGTACCGGCGACGTCGTCCACTTCAGCGCGACCGCGGTCGATGGCGCCGGAGCCCACACGAAGGAGCCGCCAGTCCGCTGGTCTTTGAGCAGCAGCGCCGGCGGCGCAACGGTTTATCCCGACGGAGCCTTCGTTGCCGAAAAAGCCGGAACCTATGTGGTTGTGGCCAGCAGCGGCCAGCACAGCGCCGCGGCCTCGGTAGTGGTGCGTCCGCGTAACGTGGCGCGCGAGATGGAAGTGGTTTCCCACACGCCCATGCCCGACCTGCAAATGTCGGAAGAGTGGATCATCGGCCACCACGCCTACCTCGGCACCGTAGCGGACAAAGTTTTCGTCTACGACATCGCCGACCCCAACAATCCCAAGCTTCTCGATACCCTCAAAGTAGATGCCCGCCTGATTAACGACATCAGCACCACGCCCGACGAAAAAATCGGAGTGTTCACGCGCGAAGGTGCTTCCAACCGCAAGAACGGAATCGTCTTCCTCGACACCACCGACGCTGCGCACTTGAAAGTTCTTTCCGAATACACCGCGACGGTCACCGGCGGCGTGCACAGCGCCTACATCGATGGCCACTATGTATATCTCACCGACGACGCCACGGGCTCGATGCGCGTGATTGATTTTCAGGATGTGAAGCATCCCAAGGAAGTAGCGCGTTGGGAGGCGCAGAATCCCACCGCCGTCAGCATGGAAACCAAGCACGGAACCGTGACCAGCGGCCGTTATCTGCATGACCTGCAGGTGAAAGATGGTCTCGCCTATCTTGCCTACTGGCGCGATGGATTGATCATCCTCGATGTTGGCAACGGCATGGCCGGCGGCAGCCCGGAGAATCCCAAGCTGGTCAGCCAATACCACTTCAACCACTACGAACTTTATGGCGACGGCTGGCTGGCGGGCACACATAGCGTGTTCCGCTACAAGAATTATTTATTCGTGGGCGATGAGGTCTTCCCCGCGATTTTCGAACTCGATGACCGCGACCGCATCCCGGTCCGGGCCATCTGCCATGTCATGGATATTTCCGACCTCAAGCATCCGAAGGAAGTCGCGCAATATGAAGTGCCCGAAGGTGGCTCACACAATTTCTGGGCCGCGAACGATATGCTCTATGAGGGCTATTACAGCGGGGGCGCGCGCGTGTTAGACATTTCCGGCGAACTGCGCGGCGATCTCTACCGCCAGGGCCGCGAAATCGCCCGCTTCTGGACCGGCGACGCCAAAGGCTTCCGCCCCAATCTGCCGTTCGTATGGGGCGGACAACCCTGCTCGGTAACCTGTGACAGCCCGCTCCTCAACAGCCTGATGTACTTCAACGACATCCACACCGGCCTGTGGATCACGAAACTCGGAGAGCCGAAGTTTGAAGGCTCGACTAGCTCACCGGCAGTTCGCAAGGGAGACCGCACCATACATTAACGCGGACGGAAACATCTTTTGGGGAAGGGCACAGCTTTGAGTCGTGCCGCCGAACAATTTGCGCCTGAAACCCGGTCGATGAGTGCGACGGCGATATTACGCCAGCTGTCGATTTTGGTGTGGACGCTGACTTCGTTCCCCGAGATCCCGTAGACTCCCAAGTCGTTGGTAGCGACTGACCCATAGATACCCGTTGTGCGCGAGATTCCGAAGGATCTACAGAGTTCTTTGAAAGGTTGGCTTCGGCTAGTGGCTCTAACCACGAACTGTTCCCGCTGCCCAGCTACGTCCTGTCCGTTACCGCAACCATGGTATGTCCTTAAAACACTGTACATCGCCCCTCAGGCAAGCGGGCTCGTTCCTCAATTAGTCTCTACGAAGCGCCTTTCACAAATGCAAGTGTGGTCGTGGGCATAGAGACGGTCACATCCCCGGTGAACAGACGCCGTGCATGGAAGTTCCTAAGTTTGGATAGCAGCGGCGCCGTGACCTCTTGCCCCTTGGAAACCAGCAGCTCTCCTTCGAGGGTGCGGACCTCCTGTTGGATGGTCATGCCGGTGGCGAGTGCTCCGACCCGGCACCGTCGTATCTCGCCTTCCTCGGAATTCGGATCCAATTCCACTAAGGCTTGGAAGAATTCCGGTTTGAAGTGCTTGTATTGGTGGGACAAAGTATGTACCGCCTCGGTTCGCGAAGTGCCCTTATGAATGAGTTTTTCGTAAGCCAGCGTCAGGCGGAGTATTTCCGTTCCCAGCCGGATGTCCGCCATTTCGGGATCGTTGTCGGTTGCCTCGGGGAGGGACCGATTCTGGTGCTCGATCATTCTCGCGATGGGCTCCAGGCGCGGAATTTTGGAGAGCAGATCATAGGCGACGCTGGGATGTGCGTCATATTGGGCCTGCTCGTTCGCAGACAGCTTCTCGCCCTTGTATACGGCTTCGATAGTTTCGGAAGGCAGGGTCACGCAGCCCAGTTGGGACATCATGGCTGCGACCTCATACTGCCAGACGTTGGGCAGCTTCATCGAGGTTACGATGTGATGGATGTAGCGGCGGGCGCGCTCGGCGCGGCTGAACGCTGCGGGATTAACCAGGCTGAGCACTTCCGTGAGGACCTGAATACTGCGGCTGAAGGTTTCTTCCAGGAGTTGTCTTTCGGCCGTAACTAATCGGTGCTGCACCAGCGCCGCGGTGAGAGTTCTTGCCATAACTTCCTTGCCGCAGGGCTTGGCGAGGAAGCGGAAGATGCTGCCTTCATTGATGGCATTCATGGCTGTATCAATGTCGGTGTTGCCGGTGAGCATGATGCGGATGGTCTCTGGCGAGTGGGCCTTGATTTTGCTCAAAAGCTCGATGCCATCCATTCCTGGCATTCGCATGTCGCAAACGACCACCGCATAAGGCCCGTTCTCAGTGACAAGTTGCAGGGCTTGCTGCCCGCCTAGAGCGGTTTCCATCACGAACTCACGGCTTAAACTGCGCCGGAACCCGTCAAGGATATTGTTATCGTCGTCCACTAGAAGAATCTTTTCCATGGTTTCCCTCTTTAATTCGTTACTACTCATCGGCATCGAGCCTGCCGCGCCACGCCTTCTCTCGTTCCGCGCAACCGATCGCGGCCAGAAACGCCGCATCGATCGGGGTTCGGTCTCGCAGCCGAGAGCCGCTTTTTTCATGGTGATATGTGCTGGCCACGTGCACCGCGGCCAGCGGCGAAAACTTGACGCTCAAGCTGCCGGCAGGGTCGTGGTGCCAGGCGACGGCCTCGATGATCGCGCCGGGCAGTCCCCATAAGCCAAACATATAGGCCGCCACTTGGGCGTGGCTGCAGCCCAGCATTTCGCGCTCCGCCGCATACAGACCAACGTCCGCCGTCTCGCTGTGTTCCAGTACCTTTCGGTACCGCTCTCCTAACGTGGCGGCGAGGATAAGCTTGCCGGCATCGTGCAACAGGCCCGCGGTGAAAGACTCATCCTGAGTGCGCTGATCGGCGTTTTCGAAAAGCGCAATCTTCCTCGCGCTGTTGCTGACTGCGAGGGCATGGTCTGAAATCTGCTGCACCTCGTCCACGGCCAGCAGCGGGCTTTGAAATTGCGAGAATACATGCGCCGTTAATACCAGGGTCCGCAGCGTGTCCAGGCCCAGCAGTTTGACCGCGTGTGAGGCCCGGGAGATTTCGCAAGGTAGGGAAAAGAAAGCCGAATTGACCAGCTTCAGGACTTTTGCAGTCATGGCCATATCGGCTCCAATCAGTTCGTCGATCCTTTGCATCGAGGGTTCCGGACGGCGCAGCTCCTCGTTCAGTTGCAGGTAGACGTGCGGCAGGCTGGGCAAGTGATCGAGCTGGCTCACCAGTTCGCGCAGCTCCGGATTCTGCAGCAGATCCTTGAGAGCAAAAGCGCGGATCAGCCGGGACTTCAGCTCTTCTCCTTCGCAAGGTTTGGAAATAAACTGATGAGCCGGGTTGACCGAGCGCAGAATGGTCTCCCGATCCGATTGCCCCGAGAGCACCATGCGCAGGGTTTTAGGCGACCGTTTCTGCACTTCTTCCAGCAACTGCGCTCCATCCATTCCCGGCATCCGCATGTCTGTAACGATGATTTCGAAGATCTGGCGGTCGATGGCGGCAAGGGCTTCCGCGCCGCCCGCGGCGAAGACCATTTCCCATTCCGAGCTCATGAGCCGCAGACTGCGCTTCAGCCCGGTCAGCACCATGGGTTCGTCATCGACAAATAAAATTCGCTTAGCCATAGTTACGTTGCCGGCGATTTCGCCAGCGGCAATCGAATGTAGAACGTAGTTCCTATCCCTGGCGCACTGCCCGGCTTATGGAAGCTGACCGGCGGCAGCCAATCCCACAAAAACCTCGATGACCATTGGGTCAAATTGAGTTCCCGACCGTTGTTTCAGAATTGCAACCGCTTGCTGGCTGGAAAGGCCTTTTCTGTAGGGTCGATCGGAAACCATCGCGTCATAACAATCTGCCACCGCAAGGATGCGCGCATGCAGACTGATAGTCTCGCCCGCCAGACCAGCGGGGTAACCGGAACCATCGAACCATTCGTGATGTTCGGCAACCATGGGCAAAGCATCGCGGAAACATGGGATGGGTTCGAGAATCCGCACTCCAATCTTCACGTGCTCCCGCATGATCTGCATTTCCTCAGCTTCGAGTTTGCCGGCCTTATCCAGAATGCTGGGCGGCGTACCGATCTTCCCGATGTCGTGCAACAACCCGCCGCGGTGCATAATGTCCAGACTCTTGGCAGGCAGTTGCATGACCCGCGCTATCTTAAGAGCCAGATTTGTCACCCGCTCGGAGTGGCCCGCCGTCCACGCCGATTTTGCGTCGATTGCGCGGGCCAGAGCAGTCAGCGTGCCTAAATCCAGCTGTTCTAATGCTTCGATTGTGATCTTGAGATGTTCCTTCTCGAAGAGGGCGGCATCGTGCTGCACGATACATGCGCGAAGCGTCGCCAGAAGTGTTTCCGCCGTAACCGGTTTAGTGAGAAAGCGGAAAATCTGTCCCTCATTTACCGCTCTCACGGCTGTCTCCACATCGCTGCAGCCGGTCAGCATCACGCGGATGGAATCGGGGGAAATGGCGCGAACCGTCGCCAGAAACTCCGCCCCGTCCATTCCAGGCATGCGCATATCTGAGACCACAACCGGATACGGCCCGTGCTTCCTCAGCTGCGCTAAGCCTGCTTCAGAACCCACAGCCAGGTGGGCGACGAACTCCGTATGGACGGAGCGCCGAAGCCCCTCGAGCACGGATGGTTCGTCATCTACCAAGAGGATTTCCGCCCGGTGGCAACGGTTGATCTCCAGATTGGTGTCCCGCTTCACCCTGCCACCTTCCTCCGCATGTCTGTTTCGTCCCAACCTTCTGCCTCGGTGTCCAACCGGATTCCTCGCGCTTCTGAACCGGCTTTCACGACGGCTGGCCAATCCCGTACCACACACAAGTCTTATCGGCAGTGACCCGCAACTCCTTTAGATAGCCGCAATTACTGGAGTGGCGGTCAGGCATGGTTAACGATTGCTGGCGCGGGATGTGGCACAGTTGTAGATCGTCCTAGTGGAAGGCGCAGAAAAAATGTGGTGCCCTTTCCAATTTCACTCTCGAACCAGATCTGCCCGTCGTGCTTTTTCACGATGACCACATGGGCCAAAGCCAAGCCCTGTCCTGTACCCTTGCCGACCTCTTTGGTGGTGAAGAAGGGTTCGAAAATTCTGGCGCGAATGTTCTCCGGCACTCCCGCCCCAGTATCGTGGATCTGGACCTCTGCCCAATCACCCTCGCATCTCGTGGTGATCGTAATCGTTCCCTTGGCTGCCGAGCCGGCTCCCAGCGCAGACGCGATGGCATGAGCCGCGTTGATCAGCAAATTCAGGATGACCTGATTAAAATCGCCTGCCAGACAGGGTACTGGAGGCAAGTTGTCGGCAAAACAGGTCTGAACCTCGGCCACGTACTTCCATTCGTTGCGGGCGACGGCAATGGTGGTTTCAATGGCGTGGTTGATGTCGATGGCGGACTTGCTTTCCGAACCGGGGTGGGAAAACTCCTTCATGGCGCGCACAATTTTCGAAACCCGCTGCACGCCCTCCAGAGTCTGAGCGATGGCTTGCGGAACTTCCTCGAGAAGGTAAGCGGGATCGGACGCCTCTGTGCATTTCAGCAGTTCGGCAACCGTATCGGGAGAGACGGGGCCTGCCAGAGACTCTTCACGCATGCGCATGCACAAGGTCAGGATGGTGTTGACCGTGGGCCACGTCTCCTGCAAGAACCTGGTGTTGTCGCCGACGTATTGGGCTGGCGTGTTTATTTCATGCGCGATGCCGGCAGCCAGTTGCCCGATGGCTTCGAGCTTTTGGGCCTGGTGCAATTGGCCTTCCAGGATTTTGCGCTCGGTGATGTCGGCGCCGGTGATGAGAAATCCCGTGCCTTTGCCTCCGGGGATGAGGTTGACGTTGATGATAGTCAAACCCAGGAAGCGATGGTGACCGTCTCTCTCAAACATTACGTTCTGGTGAATCTCCGGCCGCAGCAAACCGAACCACGATTCGACTTCGTCCGGTGTGGGTTGCAGCCAGTGAATTCCACTGTCCTGAAGCGGTTTGCCCATCACGGCGTCGGCGGGAAGGCCGGACACGGTTGCGGCGGCCGAGTTCCAACGCTTGATTTGACCGAGGCTGTCGGTCCCGATCAGGATGGAAGGAACCGAGTTGATGAAAAGCTCGGACTCAGAGTGTGCGCTTCGAAGGGCGCTTTCTGCGACTTCGATTTCCGCCAGCATTTCATTGAAACCATCGGACAAAAGGCCGACTTCATCTGCGGCATATTTGCGGGCGCGGACGCCGAAATTTTTCTCCCGGGAAATCTTTCTTGTGGTTTCTACCAAGTCAAGGATGGGCCGGGAAATGAAGCGCTTCAGCAGCACGGCCACCAGAAACGCTGCGGCGGACGAGGCGGCCAGCAAAATCAGCACGAATGCGAGAAAGCGGCGCATGCGTCCCTCGATCTCCTGTAAATCCGATACCAGGTATGCGGAGCCGATCGATTCGCCGTCAAAAAGGATGGGGTTGCATTCGGTGGCGCGGTCGCCCTCCGAGCGCCTGCCGATCGCGGGCACAAGTTCGGGAAGCTGGGCTGCGGGGCCGGAGGGAACACGATGGTAAGACGCAAAAGCTTGGCCGCGGCTATCGTAGATGCGGGCGGCGATGATGTGCGGCTCCGCCTGCAGCGCGTGGAGAACAAGGTCAGCACTCTTGGGATCGTTGTAGGTGAGCGCGGCCGCAACGTTGGCGCCGGTAATCTCCGCCAGACCATCGAGATGCTCGGCCATGCTGCGGCGAATAGTAATGACATCGTAGCTTAGAAAAAGCACGCAAGCGACGAGAAGAGAAGCGCTGCTGGCCGCCATCATGGTGAGAACCAGTTTGCCCGCAAGCGTGAGCCGGGGAACGAAGTTCATCGTTCACCTCCGGTTTGGCGCCGGCCCTTGACCAACTGAGCCACGACCAGAAGCCGCGAACTGATTTTCAGGCCCACTGCCGTGGAAGGCTCTGGATCGATCTCCAGTGCGATGGTGGTGTCTTTGAATGCCAGATTGATCATGCCGCCCAGGGGAATGAAGTGGTCGCTTTGCCCGACGGTGAGAACACTCAACTGTTGCACTTCCTTGAGCAACTGCGCGATGCGCTCTTTATCGGAGAAACCGATAAACAAGACCTGGCAGGATTTGAGTTCGACAGAGGAATGCGGCCGGCGCGCTTCCACCGGCCTGCCGTTCGCCTTTTTCCCCGCGATTGCCGGTTCCAGAACATCGCTGGTGCGCTCATCGCCGACTACGCAGATCACTGCCGGGTCATCAGGATTGTGGAATACTCCCGGGGGCCATTCCACAAACTTGGCGAAGTTGTACAGGTATGCAGCTTTGACCCGGCTCTCTTCTACCGATTGGGTTGATGCCTGCGCCGCGAACTCGAAGCAAATGAATACGAGCAGAACAGCCATGGCGAACAGCCGCTTGATGCCGGTTTTCCGGTGACTACGCGAGACTGGTCTCGCGCTTTTGTGGCCGTGCCTGCCGTTTGAATCGCACTCGATATGGCGGTGAGTCAACATCTTTCAAGGCTCATGAAGGTGAAATGTGTGCGTGAGTTGGGTCCGGAAGCCGCGGCCGTTTTGCCGCAAGGCGGAGCCCACGATTTCTGCCCCCATCGGATCGCTGTAGGGGCTGTTAAAAACGTTATAAACGCTGCCGGAGAACCGAAAACCCCCGGCGAACTCACGGCTGGTCATGGTCAAGTTGGAGACGACGTAGCTCCCGACCTGCGTCCCAACCAAAGTCCATCTGGAATCGGTGTATTGCAGTTCGAATCCCAGCGTTAGGCTGCGATGAGCCATGGGAATAATGACGTTAGCCTTGGCCAGTTGGGCGGGCGAATCCGAGAGCCACTGGCCAGTAGAGGGATCCACGGTTTTCTGCAACGTATAACTCAGGCGGCCTTCTATGCCCGACGCGAACTTGCCTCCGAGTTCGACCTCGAAGCCCCGGCTGTGCGCGCTTTCGGAATTCTCGTAGACGATGAAATTAGTCTTGGGATCGATTTGCTGGTTGATGAGATCGGAGAATTGATTGGCGAATGCCGAGGCTGAGAGGCGGAAATCGGCGCCCAGATCCTGCTCCCAGACGAACTCCTCGGTATGAATTTTTTCCGGCTGCAATAAGGAGTTGGGTTCGATGCTGACGTGATCGCCGTAGTAAAGCTCGTAGTTGTTGGGCGCCCGAAAGGCCTGACCGTAGATCAGTTTGAACGTGGTTCGCTTCAGCGGGCTGTCGATCAGCGCAAGCCGCGGGTTGGTGGTTCCGCCGAAGGGCTGATTTTGGTCGTGGCGCAATCCCGCATTGAGAATCAGACCTTTCTTAATAGTGAATTCATCCTGTACGAAAGCCGCCCATTCCTGCGAATGTCGCAGATCGTCGAGCACGGGCTGAAATGGATTTATGTTGTAGTTGGATTGATCCTGGCGCAAGTTGTCGCGGAACTCCATTCCCGCGGTTGCCTTGTGTTTTTGCCACAGTGTTTTGGTGACTCTGGCATTGAATCCAAGAACGTCGCCGCGCGAGGCGTCCTCGTTGAGCACATCGGTCACCTGCCCGGCGGGCGGATAGGCGTAGACTCCGTGATAAATGGCGCGATCAAAAAAGACGTTGGCGGTGAATTCTGCGTCGTGCAGAATCGGGCGGCTGTAGCGTAGCTTGAAATGACTGCTGGTGTCGATCGTCTGGCTGCGGTTGTCGTTGAAGACTTGTCCAAAGGACGCGGTCGGTATGCCCTTCTCGCGCGTCGCTCCCAGGGCCTCCAGAGTAAAGTGCTGGAAATGAAGGCTGCCGTAGAAGCTTCTAGAGGAGTCGCGATCCGCGTCCTGGGCGATGCCATAGTTGGTTGCGGGGCTGTCAAAGGCGGGGAAAAACAGACGAGTCGCGCCGATGCTGTCGTAGATCGTCGCAGAAAAGAGTGCATCCACTCCGTGATAAGTTCCGCCGAAGGTGGAGCGTCCCCGGTAGGAGTCAAAACTGCCGGCGTCGCTGGAGAGTTCAAATCCAGCGGCGCTTTGCGTTGTCTTTGTAATCACATTGATGACGGCAAGAAAGGCGCACGTGCCATAAAGCGAGGAACTGGGCCCGCGCACGATTTCAATTCGCTCGATCAAGTCGACGTCGAGGGGAAACTCGGTGCCGAGATCCGCCCCTTCATAGACGTCGTCGTTGAGGCGATGGCCGTTGACGAGCAGCAGAATCTGATCGTTATATCCGCCGGGGCGGGAAAACCCGCGCACGCCAATATAGCTGTAGTTGCGATCATAAGTAATATCGAAGCCGCGCACGCTGCGCAAGGCGTCGGCCAGAGTGCGGTAACCGAACTCGCGAATCTGTTCGGCGGTAATAACCGTGACCGAGGACGGTGCCTCGCGGTCGCTTTGCACGTACATGGATGCGCTATAAACCTGGACGCTCTTGAGGGCCTCCGGGCTCAGGTCCATGATGTCTTTGCTCTGCGCGCTCGCCACTGCAGGAGCTGCAACGAACGTCCAGAGCAGCAGCGTAATATAACCGGCGTGCCTGTGCCGCAAACAACCAATCGTCCTCCGCCCTTCTGGACCTGGCCTCATCCACTCTTCCCTTAGAAGTAAGCTTGCAAGCTCTCATCTCCTGAAGCACAAGTTAGAAGGGACTCTGCTTGAGATGGTCACCCTGATACGAGCCTTACCAGCGACGTAGAACTGCTGTTAAATTCATCGGCGGTATCCACAGGGACTTGATGAAGAGTCCCACTTTGAGAGTTTCCCGGAATACGGAAACGTGACCTGAGCACCGGCACGACCATGCTGACCAGCACGGAAACCTTCAAAGTACTGCCGATCATTGCCAGCTTTACGCCTCCCAGCGGCCCAGTAGGAACGTTGGTCACCATTACGGGAGGAGGTTATGCTCCTTGACTTAGTGACTTGGCTATATTGACTTTATGGAAGTCAACATCCACGAGGCCAAGACCCACTTGTCGCGTTTGCTGGAGCGAGGAAGTGATCATCGCGAAGGCGGGAAAGCAGGTTGCGAAGCTGGTGCCGAATCGAAGAACCGCCCAAGAGGAGATTTCTGGGCTCGGCCAAAGGCGACTTCGTCGCGCCTGATGATTTCAACGATCCCCTGCCCAAGGAGATCGAGGGCCTCTTCTGGCAATGAAGGCTCTTCTGGATACCCACGCTTTCTTATGGGCAATTGCCGATGATCGGAGGTTTTCCCGCACGACGCAAAAAGTGTTTGCGGGCCCGAACGACCTCTGGTTGAGTGTGGCTGGTATTTGGGAGATCTTCATCAAGGTGAAGATCGGCAAACTTGTTCTACCCCAGCCTGCCGGACCTTACTTGGTCAAGAGGCTCAGTGAGAATAGAATCAAGGTTTGCCGGTCATGCTCGATCATGTGCTGAGAATCGAAAGCTTGCGAGCGCATCACCGCGGTCTTTTCGACCGGATCTTGATTTCACAGTGCCTGGAAAGAAACACTTCCGCTCATAACCGCCAACCCAATCTTCGAGCGCTATCTTGTCGATGTGATCTGGTAGTTTGTTTGTTGCGAATTAGCTGGAGAGCCCAGAATCTTTATGCCTCGTCCCAAACCTCTCATCCTAATCATCCTCGACGGCTGGGGATACCGCGCCGAAACCAAAGCCAACGCCATCGCGCTGGCACGCAAGCCCAACTATGATCGCCTGCTGCGCGAGTATCCCAACACGCTGATACAAACCAGCGGACCGTTCGTCGGCCTGCCTGAAGGCCAGATGGGCAACAGCGAGGTCGGGCATCTCAACATTGGCGCGGGCCGCATCGTGCACATGGACATCACTCGCATCGACCTGATGATCCAGAACGGCGAGTTCTTCTCGCATCCCGTGCTGCTTGCGGCGATGCAGCATGCGCGCGTGGGTGAGCGCCGACTGCATCTGTTCGGCCTGGTCTCCGACGGCGGTGTGCACTCGCAGCAGGCGCATCTCTACGCGCTGCTGAAGATGGCGAAGCAGCAAGGTGTTGACCGCGTCTTCGTGCACGCCTTCATGGACGGCCGCGACACCCTGCCCACGAACGGCGCTGGCTATCTCGAACAACTGCAGCAGAAGATGCGCGAGTATCAATGCGGCAAGATTGCGACAGTCAATGGCCGATACTACGCGATGGATCGCGACCGCCGCTGGGAGCGCATCGCCAAGGCCTATTACGCGATGGTCTTCGGCGACGCCGAAGGCGGCAAGTATGCGGACCCGGTTCAGGGGATGAAGGATTCCTACAACAAGGGGGTCACCGACGAGTTCGTGATTCCGTTTGTCTGCACCGATCGCACGGATAAGGACAAGAGCGGTCAGCCGCTCGCGATCGTTCGCGATGACGATGCCTGCATCTGCTTCAATTTCCGCGCCGATCGCGTCCGCCAGATCACGCGCGCCCTGGCGCGCAACAGCGGCCTGAATGCGAAGGGCGGCAGCGATCTTCCGGGCGCGGACGATCTCGACGCAACAATTCCACGCGACCGCGTGCCGAAAAATCTGCACTACGTCTGCATGACGCAGTACGACAAGAATTTCAGCCTGCCCGTCGTGATTCCGCCGGAATCGATGGTGAATATTCTGGCCAATGTGATGGGCAATCTCCACATGCGCAACCTGCGCGTCGCCGAGACCGAGAAGTACGCCCACGTGACGTATTTTTTCAATGGTGGCGTAGAGCAGCCTTTTCCCGGCGAAGAGCGCGTACTCGTGCCATCACAGAGGGTTGCGACCTACGATTTGAAACCAGAGATGAGCGCAGCGGAGATTGCTGATGCCGTCGTAAAGGCTACGGAAGAGGGAACGTTCGACGTAATCATCGTCAACTTTGCCAACGCGGATATGGTCGGCCACTCGGGCAAGATTGAGCCCACGATAAAAGCGGTCGAAACCGTGGACGCTTGCCTGGCGCGCATCGAAGCCGCGGTTCGCGCCAAGGGCGGCGCCATGCTGATCACCGCCGATCACGGTAACGCGGAAATGATGATCGATCCCGCAACCGGAGGTCCGCACACGGCGCACACGACGAATCCCGTGCCCTTCATCGTGGTTGCGGAAAATTCCAAGCAGTTCACGTTGAAGCCCAATGGCTCACTGCGGGACATTTCGCCGACCATGCTCGCGATGCTCGGCGTGGACGAACCGAAAGAGATGACGGGACACGATCTTCGCGCCTTTCTAAAGAACAAATGAAAACAGAGGGAAACTTCGAGCGTCCTCAGCCGCAGCCTCACTCCTCTTGGCCGGGCAAGCTGACCACTGTCGAGTTGAGGACCTGTCCGCGGCTCAAGCAGGCATCGCCTTTTCCTTTGGCGTCGAATCGCACTGTCCCCGATTCGTCGGCACAGAAGGCCTTCATCCCCGAATCGGATTCTATCGGCACGGCAGTGACTTGAAACTTCGATGCGGGACTCCCATCGCATCCAGAAAGGGAGAAGTGGTATCCGCTGGATTCATCGCCGGCGAAAGTTGGAGCGTAGTCCGGAGCGGGCTGAGTTCCTGCAGTATCCGCTTTGCCAAACAGATCGGTTAAGCTGCAGGAATAGCCGCGATCTGGGTGTCTTGACAAATAGCTCGCCTCAGTCGAAGCGATCATGTTGACGCGGGCCGACGCCATAGTTTCGCTGAGTTCATCCTCTTTCTTGCGCACTCCCTTCAAGTAAGCGGGATCGGTCAGGGGGACGTGCAGGGCCAACGTCGCCTCGGTCAGCCGCCAGACTTCTTTTTCTTGAGTCATGGAGAAAATCAGGTCGGGAATCACGGGGAGAAACTCTGGTTGCCCGTCGCGATAGACGTGAATCGACAGTTCAATTTCGTCGTTTTCGCCGATCAAATTATCGCGCTCTACGATCACTTCGGTCTTGACCTTTTCTTTGCCTTCATCCTGCTCCGAGACCAACAGCGTCGCGCCCGCGTCAAACGTTTCAACACGCCCTTGCGCGGTCAGCTGCTGGCCGATCATGGAGATCTTTTGCACCGCGAAGCTTGCCGGATTCTCGCCCTTGCGAATGAGAGCGTGGCTCGCCATCTCCGGCAAGTGTTTCGTGAAGGCGTCAGGACTCTTGCCTAAAAACATTTCGACCAAAGCCTGGCGCGCGGTTTGAGGCGGCTGCGGCGGAGGCAGCGTCTGAGCTAGCAAGGAAGAATTGATTGCAATTGCGACTAGTGAAGCGAAGCAAATGTTTCGCACGCTGTCCTCCGTAACTCGTGGTTTACGCCGCCCACAGCTAGTTTACCGTCTAAGACTCCACAGGCCTCGCCGAAGTTCCTGCTAGCCTTTAGATGCGGGAATGCTCTTGCGGGAATTTCTCGGTGTGAAACATGGCTCGGCTGTTCTTTCCTGTGATTAAATCGTCGCAGCTATGAAGCTTCTGATGGTTGTGCACCACCGGTTTGATCTTTGGAATGCGCCAGCCTGGTTTGCCGAACGGCTGCGAAGCGAATTTCCCGCAATGGAGGTTGTTCATTTGCATCGCTATGAAGGCGTCGAACAGTATCTTCCTGACGCCGAAATTCTCTTCGCGTTTTCGCTACGTCCTGAGCAATTTCGCTTCGCACAGAAACTACGCTGGATTCATGCGCCGACCGCAGCTGTTCATCAATTGCTCTTCCCCGAGTTAGTAAGAAGCGATGTGGTTCTGACGAATGCCCACGAAGTTCACGGTCCCGTCGTCGCCGAGCATGTGATGGCGCTCATCTTTGCGCTGGCTAAGAAGATTCCGCAAGCGGCGCGGCTGCAGGAAAAACACATCTGGGGACAAGATGCGATCTGGAAAGATGGTCCGCGACCCCGCGAGGTCGCGGGCGCAACGCTCGGCCTGATCGGCCTCGGCAGCATCGGGCGCAGAGTGGCGCGCATGGCCTCGGCTCTGGGAATGCGCGTCATCGCTGTGCGGGAACATCCGGAGAAAGAAAAGCCAGAAGGAATAGCCGCGGTCTATGCGCTAACGCAGCTCAACGACCTCCTCGCGCAATCGGATTACGTCGTCGTGGCCGCGCCTCTCACCGAGTCGAACGCGTGGACTCATCAACGCGGATCATCTAAGTGCGATGAAGCAGGATGCGTATCTGATCAACGTGGGCCGCGGCCCGCAGGTGGATGAAGCTGCGCTTGCCGATGCGCTTCGTGAGCGCAGCATTGCGGGCGCGGTACTCGACGTCTTCGAGCAGGAACCGCTGCCGTCCGAGTCGCCGCTGTGGGACCTCGAAAACCTGCTCATCACTCCGCACACGGCCGGACTCACGGAAAAGCTCTGGCAGCGCCACTATACTTTGTTCTCGGAGAATCTTCGGCGCTATCTGGCCCGCGAGCCGCTGCTGTTCGTGGTCGACAAGCAAAAAGGATACTGAACCGGAGCGTCGGCTAGCTCTCAGGAGAAGGAATCCACGCTTCGTGCTACAGTTTTCTCGCGGGCAATCGAGTTCGCCGAATCCATGGAACCACGGCTGATTTGGATCAATTTGCTGGTGAAGCTGGGCGTGGCCGCGGCCGTGTCCAGCAGCCTGGTGCGTTCGCTGGAGTTCAAGTCGCTTCTGTTTCGCGAAGAGCGTGCCCTGCGCCAGAAGATATATCTGGTTCTATGGCTTGGCTTGCCGATTACGGTCGGAGTTTGGATTCGATTTTCGGCCAAGAGCTTTTTCGCTGGCGATTTAAGTTTTGAGACCGTGCTTTTGCTGGGCGCGATCGGCGGACGCTGGGCGGGCGTGTTGGGAGGCATATTGATGGCCCTGCCCGCGCTGCTGCACGGCGAGTGGGCGACTTTGCCTTTTGGCGTGCTTTGCGGATTCATCGCCGGCCAGCTGCGCACCATGGCTTTGGATAAGGACGACATCTGGTCGTTTTCCCCATTCATCGATCTCAGCATTTACCGCCTGATCCGCCGCAACCTGCCGACGCCGCGCCTGTTCGACTGGCAGATCATGTTTTTCACCACCATCATCGGGTTGCGCTTTGTGCAAAGCCAGTTCGCGCGATATTTCCCCCATTCCATTTTCAGCATGGACAGCAGCAATTGGTGGATTGAGGCGGCCATTTATGCGGCTTCGGCGATGGCGATCGGCATCGAACTCAAGATCTTCAACAGCGTGCGCATCCAGATCAAACTGGAGGAGCAGGAACGGTTGTTGTTGCACGCGCGCATGGAAGCACTGCAGAACCAGATCAATCCTCATTTTCTCTTCAACACCCTAAATTCGATTTCTTCTCTCGTCCGCTTCGACCCGGAAAAGGCCCGCGAGGTGATTTCCAAACTGGCCACAATTCTGCGGCGATTGCTGAACAGCGCGGACTCCTTTGTGCCGCTGCGGGACGAAGTGGAATTCATCGACAACTATCTCGACATTGAAGTGGTGCGTTTCGGACACGACAAACTCCGGGTAGTGAAGGAGCTCGAACCGGCATCGCTCGACGTGATGGTTCCGAGCATGCTTTTGCAGCCGCTGGTGGAGAACTCGATCAAACATGGACTCGCCCCTATGGTGGAGGGCGGCAGCATTTACCTGCGCAGCCGCTTGTCCGGCTCGGGCCTGGTGATCGAAGTGGAAGACGATGGCGTGGGTATGACGGCAACGCAACTCGTGGAATCAAGGAGCACGCAAGGCTCGGGCATCGGCATGGCCAATGTCTCGGAGCGGTTGCAGGTGCTGTATGGAGACACGGCGCGCATGACCATTGACAGCCAGGAAGGGAAGGGAACGCTGGTGCGCATCCGGCTGCCGCTCCTGCAGTCGATGGGAGCGATTCCGGAGGGCTTTTACGAAGAGCGCTCGACCACGCGCCGGTAAAAGTCCTCGTATTGGGGAACGATTCTGCTGGAGCAGAATCGGGCTTGCGCAACGGCACGGGCCGCCTTGCCCATCGCTCGCAGCTTGCTTTCGTCATTCAGCAGATCGACCGCGTAGCGCGCCATGGTATCCACATCGCCCACGTCTGCAAGATAGCCGCTGACGCCGTGCTCGATCACTTCGGGCACGCCTCCAGTGCGGGTCGCGATCGGCACCACTTCACACGCCATGCCTTCCAGCGCCGCCAGGCCGAAGGATTCCAGTTCACTCGGCATCAGCAGGATGTCGGCGATGCCCATTTTGTCCAGCACTTGATCCTGCTTGCCCAGGAAAAGAACGTCTTCGTGGATTCCTTTTTGCACCGCCAACCATTCGGCCACAGAACGGTCAGGACCGTCGCCTATCAGCAGTAGTTTCGACGGAACTTGCTTGCGCACGCGGTCGAAAATCTCGATTACATCCGAGACTCGCTTCACCGGCCGGAAATTAGAAAGGTGTACCAGCAGCCGCTCTTCCTTGGGCGCATACTCCAGGCGAAGTTCTTCGGAGTTCTTGGGCCTGCAATACACGTCGCAATTGACTGAGTTATAGATGACTTCGATTTCCTTCCTCACATCGAAGACCCGCATGGTGCGGTCGCGCAGGTAATTGGAGACGGCGGTAACGCCATCGCTCTGATTGATGGAATAGCGCGTGATAGGCAGGTAGGAGCGGTCCAGGCCCACCAGAGTGATGTCAGTGCCGTGCAGCGTGGTAACGAAAGGCAAGCGGCGGCCGCGCGGACCATCGGCCAGCATCTGGCGCGCCAGCAGCGCGCTCACGGAGTGCGGAATCGCATAATGCACGTGTTGCAGGTCGAGGTCGTACAACTGCGCGACCTCAGCCATGCGCGTGGCCAGCGCAAGATCGTACGGCGGATAATCGAACAGCGGGTAGCGCGAAACCTCAACCTCATGGTAGTGAATGTTGGGTTCCTGGCCCCGCAGCCGGATGGGCTGGGCATAGGAGATGAAATGAATCTCGTGGCCGCGCTGCGCCAGCTCCAGACCAAGCTCAGTCGCCACCACGCCGCTGCCGCCGTAAGTGGGATAGCATGTGATCCCAATCTTCATTCTCTTGAGGTCCGCCCTTTCCAGTTGTGCCACTGAGGTTCTGTAATTCGATGGCTGGAATTAATAGACGATGCAGATTCTACAGGGCGAGCATCGGGTATGCGGAAAAAGCGGTCGAGAGCGCGGGATTACTCAGGTTCGGTTGCCGCGGCCTTGGAAAAGCCAGGGTCCAGCTTCTGCAGATGGGCTTGGAAGCGTTCTTTGGTGGGATCGGGCAGACCTGTGAATTCGATCCCCATGCCGACGCCGGGATCGCGCGTGCGAACAGTAGCAGTGGCATTGATGTGCTCCTGGTCGATCCAGAAATCTACCTTTAACACGGTGGAAATAGCCAGCGGCATTGCGGTTTCAACGTAACAGCCGTTTCCGCTGATATCGGTGGCGTTGACCCGCATGGGAGTGTTTACGCGTTCATCGCGGAATTCCAAAGGGAAAGAAATCTTGTGACGTTGAAACCGCCGGCGATTGTCATGAGAAGGACTCGGCAGGTTGGAGCGTATTTCCGCAGGCAGTTCAGAAAGCCACGGGCACTCCTGATCGACGACTAACTGCACGCCAACCTGAATCTTCTTTATACCTCCGGCTTCCAGCAGCCAGATCACCTTGCAGCGAGCCTTCTTGGTGTTGTATTGGACGCCGATGACGTCGCCTACTTTTAACTCCTGATCGAGGCCGTTAATGCAGGCTCCCGTGAGGCTGACATTCTGGGCAGTGGCGTTCTGACTGAAAGGGTGATCGTTGGCTCCCATGCCCCACACACGGATGCGCAGGTCCAACGTCGCACGCGGAGCTGCACCAGAAGCGGGCATAGTGAGAATCCTAAGCCTTAGTACTTTGAGCCGTATCTTATGGAATCATAATCCTCGGGCGGAGTTTGCTTAAGATTACCAAAGTGCGCCTTGCCGCTCGGTTAGCTTTGAACCTTGAGCACTATCCGCCGATTTCGGGGGGAATCAGGTCGCGATACGAAATCAGCTCGATTCCTTGCCCTGACAGTAACTCACGTGCCGCGGGCATGGTCAGGACACGCAACTCGGTTTCGCGCGATTCACGCAGTCGAGTGTTGGCCGACTTCAGATCGTTATCGTTATAGCCGGGGTGACAAACAAATTCCCATGTGCCCTCAGGGATGATTGCGGCGATGGCGCGAAAAAGTTTTTCGTCGAGAGCGCCGGTCACGTCTATGCCCAGCGTGCCATCGGGAGTGACCATGCCCTCGCGCTTCGCCGCATCACGGAACTTGGCCGCAAGAGCGCGAAGGATACGTACTTCGGCATAGCGGGTCCACAGGTTGGGGCGCTTCAGCAGTTCACTGGACTTGAGCGGTTTGCTCGGGCCGAACGGATTGCGAATCGCGCGAACGCCGCACGCCCGCGTGGCGCGCAGCAGGGGACGCAGAACAGGCGGAAACAGGTGCGTGTGTTTGTGTGTGTCCAGGTGAGAGACCGCGATGCCCGCCGATTGCAGCTTGCGAATCTGCGCGCTGGTTTCGGCTTCGATCTCGTCGGGATTGAGGCGGCCCGCCAGAGCACGGGCCGCGAAGGATTTCAGTCCGTCGCGGAAGCGCGCGCCGTTGGAGTGTGCAGACGTAATTGAAGGCAATTGTCTTGCATCAAGAACCGGCTCGCCGTCGATCAGCACGACGTGGCAGCCTACGCTGAGACGAGGAACAGACTTTGCCAGGCCAACGGCATCTTCGAACGCGCGTCCGTTGGCCATCAGCGTGGAGGAGGTTACGATACCGCGAGCGTGAGCTTCGACAATGGCGCGATTGACGCCCGCGGTGAAGCCAAAGTCGTCGGCATTGACGATGAGACGGCGCACCGCGTCAGTCTAACAGGCAGAGGATGGATCGCGGCTTGCCCTGGATAAAGAAGAGAAGTAGAGACGAGCCTCGACTTATTTCTCCGCGGAAGCGTTTTTACCGTTAACCAAATCGAGCACGACTGCCACGTCAAACTTCGAGTAGTATTTTTTGACGTCGCGCGCGCCGTACTTCTGGCGAAATTTCTCGACCACCGAAGAAACTGCTTCGGGGTCGCTGACCAGCGTAGCTTGGAATTCCGCTGCCGCGCTTCTGGTCGAGATCTGAATCCAGGGATTACGGCTCAGGTTCTGGTACCACTGCGTGTCCGAACCCTGCACCGGCAGCAAGTACAACTTGTCTGCCTCGGACACGAACCAGACAGGACGGGACATGACTTTCCCCGACTTCCGGCCAATGACGCTGATCTTAATCTCACGGTCGCGCTGCAGCAGGCTCTTCAGTTTATCTTTTGGTGTTGGCACGCTGCCTCCGCCGGGATTAGGACTTGCCCCTCACATAATCATACCCTCGGCTTTGAGGAACCGTTCATGCGACATAGAGGAGGAATTCTGTGTCGAATATCTTGTCGTCAGAATGAGTGCGTACTGCGGCTCTCCCGCGGGTGGCACTCATCCTGCCAAGATGTTATGCTGCTTGAAGTTATAGGTGGGGCGGTTAGCTCAGCTGGTTAGAGCGCCTGCCTTACAAGCAGGAGGTCGCAGGTTCGAGTCCTGCACTGCCCACCAAGTCTAAAGCCAAGTCTAAAGTAACGACCCGCGCGGCGAAAAACCACAACTGCAGCTTCTCCAGCAATCTGTTCAGCGTGGGATCGGGGTGAGACCGTTCTTACGAATTTTTTCGATGCTTAAGACCCTGTACCAGGACTTTCCGTTGCGCCAGTTTGGTTCGACCTCGGTCCAGAATTCTTCATAACCCCTGTTGGTTGCGGCCTCGAATTCCTCATAGGACTGGCTGGAGATTGCCGACTTCTTATCCTCGAATGGCTGATTGTCAGGCCGCGGACCACTATCGATCATGGTTGTCTCTAGGAATGCCAACTTGTCCCGCTGCGAATGGCTAATAGCTTTCGTGTCACGGTCGAGGTAATACCCAACAAACATGTGTCCCGGTTTCAGCACCAGGACGGGTGAAAGGCCAATTTTGTAGAGGACCGAGGCAAACAAAACGGAACCATCTACGCAGTTAGCCTCGCCCTTCCCAGCGCTCTGATAGGCGAAGCGGACACTTTGGCTCTGGATGCTTTCAGAAAAGGCTGAAGGACGCGTGGTGCTGGAAAACCGGATATCCCGGTGCTGGAGAGCGTTCCATATTGCGAAGACCTGCATTCGAACCGATTCTTTCGAGGCGTGGCCGTAGTTGTATCCGTAAAATTCTGAAACCCCGCGCCATTGCAATGCCTCGTGCAACAGTTCATCCACAATAGGACTATTCTCGTTGACGAAGGCGGCAAACAAGTGGGTATAGTCGTGGAAATTACCTTTGGAGTCGATCGACCTGGTGGGTACGTCATTGACCGCCCGAATCTGAAGGTGCAGCGTCTTCTCGCCCAGGTTTACACCATTAGCTTTAACCTTGATCACCACCGTGGTAGGGAACGCCTCGTCGTTGAAGGTGAGCTTATGCGTATCCCATCGCGGTGTGGGCGCGATCCAGTACTGTCTGTCCGCAGTCTTCAGGACGGCATCACACGAGCTAACGGCTTTGAAAAAGCCATCTACCATGACCTCGATATGCATGCGTGTACCCGGAGACGAAGACTTCACGCGAACGCGGAATGTGCCGTGCGGGTCGCAGAGGATGCCGCTCGCTCCTGGCTTTGGTAGGACGGTACCGGTTGAGAGGATCACGGAAGGGAAGACCTGATCTGGAATCACCGCCTCCCAGTCCACCACGGGCTTGGACGTGGCCTGAGCTAATTGCAGCGTGATAACACCGGCCCAAAGCGCAATGATGATGGCTCTCCTGTTCATGGCTGCTCGTTTTCCCATCGTGGAGAATCAGGGTGCTTTCTCATCTTCTTTTGTCCTCAATTCCAATCCGCGTAAGTCGAACTCTAAACCGCCGATGCGGTCCACGACAAGCCGAGGCTCGCGTCGAATGGGGTCAGTTTAGTGCGGCCGTACGGATGCGAGGGAATCACTCCGGCCTGAAGCCTGCCTTCTGCATGGCAGATATTGCTTCTGGGTTTTTCATGAAGGTCTGCCACACAAATCCGGTACGCTGATTCTCGGCCATCAGCATGGTGATGCCTAAGTCGATGCCCAGTACGTCCGGATCGTACCAGCCGTCAAGGGGATTAAAAGCATCCACAAAACTGTAGGCCGTCCAGGCCTTTGGGTGGCGGCTGCGGATCGTGCGCAACACCCGGATACAGTCGTCAAAAACAAAAGGCAATGAACCGCCCGCAGCGCAAGGAACGATGGAGCCGTCGATCAATCCGTGCGCCGGAGGCCCGCCCCAGGCGGTGTAACCAACGGCGGAATCGGAGGCCGTAATACCCCATAAATCCTCGCTGTAATCTGGAAGGCCTCCCTTCAGGCTTTGACAAAACCGTTTGTGAGCCTTGGTAGCTTTGACTGAGTTCTCAAAAAAGTCCGCGTAATCGTCGCGCTTGTTGCGGAAATCGAACCACGCCTGCGAATACTGATGGGTAAAGAGCGGATCGTTCCCCGAGATGTATTCGATGCCCATGTAGTTGATCTTCGGCCGTGTCCAAGCATGCCAAGTCTCTGGCGAAACGGGACGGCTGGGCGAGCCAATCGCGAGCTGGTAGAGCATCATCAGTTCGCAGTAACGCTCCCAACGGGCGTGCAGGAAGCCAGACTCGGGCAGCCAGCCCATGGAGAAGGTTTTGCCGCCATTCAGCATCCAGGGCCAGTCCACGCGCTCATAGATATTGGTCGCCAGGTCCTGGATTTCCTGATCGGCGAAGTGCTGGCGCGCGGTCAGCACGCCGCAAAGCAGAATGGAAGTGTCGATCGATGAAACCTCGCACTTGCGCCGCCGCTGCCCGGTTTCCATGTTGACAAAGTGATAAAAAAAACCGTGCTCATGGGGCAGGCGGTGAAGAATAAAGCGCAGAGTGCGGCGCGTCCGCTCTGCAATATTGCCGCGTTTCTCATATTCTCGCTGATCGGCGATGCAGAGCGCGGCTAGGCCAAATCCGGTCGCAGCGATGCTCGACAGGGTGCGCCGGTCCTGGCCGCCGGTTGAGGCGCGGTCCTTGATCTGTCCGGTCGCCGGGCTTGCCTCTTTCCAGAAGAACTGAAACGAGCCCCGTTGAATTTCATCCAGCAGTTGTTCATCGCTGCCTGCATACGGGACTTCCGAATGAGGGCGGCGACCGAATGCGCGGAGTGGAAAAGCCGCGAAAGCGCCAGCACTCAATCCCTGGCCGCAGATTCGCAGTATTTCTCTTCGGGTAAACCGACGGCCAGTCACGTAGCGCGCAACCTTCCCCAGTTGTACTTTAACGGGTTCTGTTATTCCCGCTGGTTACTTCAGTTCGATGACTGCCAGTGCTTGCGCCGGCAGGGTGAGGGTCAACGTGCCCCTCTTCAAGCTGCGCTTCTCGGGAGCAGGAAGTTCGGCCGCTCGGCGTAATGCCAGAATCTGTTCCGACGTGGGATAGCGCGGCGATCCCATCTTTTCGTAGAGAGGGTGAACGTCCCCGTGATCGCGGTCGACGCGGGAGATTACGGCTTGCATGACTTTCGTGCCTTTGAATTCCAGAGTCACCGTTTTGCTGCTTCCTTCTGGACCTTCTTTCACGCTCGGTGGTGCATAGTTCCAGACAGCGAGAACCAGCGTGCCGTCTTTTCTCCGGGTGAGCAGGGCGGAATCGGAATCGACAGCGATTCGTTGATCGCCAAGCTGATGCAGCAACCGAAAAGCTGCGAAGGCCGGCTTCGGGATATCGTCTTCCGCGATCAATCCGAACCCACCATAGAATGGCGTTTTCACCACTCCCTGTTCTTCGAATACGTCGGAGAATGTCCAATAAGACATCATGTCCACGATCCCATCACATTGGCGAATCGTGTCCGCCATCCACGGTCCCATGTAGGTTGAGTCGGTGACGTCCGGCTCGTTCATGTAGCTGGCGTTGAACTCGGTCCAGATCAAAGGCAATTGCGGCATCGCCGATGCTTTAATCTGGTCGTGAACCTTGCGCACCGCGCGGCACACCATTTGATTGCGCGGGATCGGCTCATGCGTGCCAAACACGTCTTCGGATTTGTCGTTGCCATAGACATGCGAGGAAACGAAATCGACGGGGACATGGTTCTCGGCGCAGTGTGCGATAAAGGCATCGGCCCATGCGGCCTGCGCGCTGGCCGGGCCCCCTACGCGCACTCGAGCGTCCACAGCTTTTAAAGCCCGCGCCGTGTGATCGTAAAGCTCCCAGTAAGTAGACTGTCTGGGATCGCCGCCCCAGAAGTCGAGGTTCGGTTCATTCCAGACCTCGAAATACCATCGGCGGACTTCGTCGATTCCGTAGCGCTCAATCAGATGCTGGGCGAACTGCGTGATAAGGGCGTCCCACTTCTCCCAGTCCTTCGGAGGTGAGATGTTGGGTTTGTACCAAAAGGCATGAGGCATGTTGCGAGCCGCCAGGGCGTTGGGCATGAAGCTGAGTTCCACGAAGGGCCGCGCGCCCTCGGCCAGCAGGCCGTCATAAATCTGGTCGACATAAGAAAAGTTGTAGACCGGCTGCCCGTGCTCATCCTCACTATAAAGGCCAACTTCATCGTGAAAGATGGCGTGAAAGCGAACGTAGCGAAAGTCGGTGGCTCTTCTCACTTCGCGAAGGTCTTTTCGATAGTTGTCGCGAAGGCTGAGCACTGCCCGTCCAGAGCCGAACATCTGCTCCCAAAAGTGCGGGAACGGCGTCATGGGCTTGCTCGCGTCGATCACAATTGGCTGCGCTGAGGATTGTGAATGAGCCGGCACGCCGAGAATCAGGATCAGCAGACTTGAAACAACCGCCTTAGTAAGCCAAGATCGATGCACGGGCAGGCCTCCTGAAATTCAGGGGAATAAAAGTTCAATAGCATTCAAGGCAGCGCCTTCACAACCGGGCAGTGGCGATTCGCTCTTGCGGTGCTCTGCCTTACGATTAACTCCGGTTCAACTACGATTTCGTGGGCGCGCCGCTTTGCCGGAGGCGCTCCCACGCCGCGCAAAACCACTTCGGCGGCGATCCTGCCCATCTTGCGCAGCGGTTGTTTGACCGTGGTCAGCTCCGGGCTGGAGTGTGCGGCGCTCTCTATATCGTCGAACCCCACCACGGAAACATCCTCTGGAATATGCACATTCGAGTGCCGCAAGGCGCGCATCGCCCCCAGCGCGGACACGTCGTTGAAAGCGAAGATTGCGGTAAAAGGCTCTTTGGAGTGGATCAACTTCTTAGTTGCCTTGTAGCCAACTTGCGGCGATGGAGAATCTCCCTCCAGTTGCACGGTTAACTTACGTCGCACTTCAAGCCCAAGTCGCGCGGCCGCTTCCATGTTGGCCTTCCATCGTACCTCAGTGTCAGAGCTGAACTCCTGGCCCTTAATGAAAGCAACCTTGCGATGCCCGAGGTACAACAGATGCTGCAGCGCCAGCTCCGACGCGCGGTCGTGATCGAGCACGATGTTGGTCACGCCCGGCGCCTGGTTATGTCCGGAAATTGTGGCTACCGGCACGGGAAGCGCATGATGCCAGGGCGTATCAATCGCAATCACGCCATCCACGTTGCGGTCCAGGAACATCTTTGGATATTCGTCGATCAGATCCGGCCGATGGCGGTGGCTGGTCACGAAGTAGAAGTAGCCCTGCTCAAGCAGGTAATCCTCAATTCCGCCCAGCACGGTCGCGGTATAGCCTTCGCTGATTTCCGGGACGACGACACCAACGGTGAAACTGCGGCGGGTACGGAGGGAGCGGGCAAAGAAATTCGGGCGGTAATTGAGCTTCCGGGCCGCCGCCAGAATCCGTTCCTTGGTTTCATGCGGAATGGAGTCTGCGTGAGCGGAACGATTGAGTACAAGCGAGACCGTGGCCGGGGAAAATCCCAGATGATCTGCCAAGTGCTTCAAGCTGGTTGGATTTCGCACTCGGGAAGACTTTTTTCCGGAATGTGCGCGCGATGTTCTTCCGGGCACGTTGCGCAGTCTCGCACATTGCAGTGTCTGCTTACAAGGGATTTCAGGCTAATTTTCTTGACAGTGTTCTAATGAAGGTGGTAAAAGCAGCCGTTGGAACAAAGTACAGGTAAATCGATTTATTCTTGTTTTAGTAAGGTATCTATGGTCTCGCGAAAACTGCACCGCACTAAAAATCTGCTGGCGAAGGAGCACTCCATGAAGAGGGGAAGTTTGCTGGCCCGGTTGCTGCTGACTGTTGTCTTTTCCTCGATGTTCCTACTCGGTTCCGCCCAAGCGCAGTTCCGCGGCGCCCTCCGCGGAACGGTCACGGATACCCAGGGTGCAGCCATTCCTGGCGCAACGGTAACGCTCACGGATACGGAAACCAACAAGACCCTAGTGTCCACCTCCGACGGCAATGGCATTTACGAATTCAACGCGCTCGCACCTAACCCCTATCGGCTTACCGCCGAGCACGACGGGTTCAAGAAGAAAGTGCTGGAGCACGTGGTAATCATCCCGGAACAGCCCAACACGCTGAACCTGCAATTGGAGGTGGGACAAGTCCAGACGACCGTAACGGTCTCGGGCACGACCCAGGCGCTGGACACTGAGACCGCCACAACGAGCGGCACGATCACCAGCAACCAAATCCAGAACATGCCGTCGTTTGGACGCGATGTCTTCCAGCTAATCCAGTTAGCGCCGGGTATGTTTGGCGATGGCGCGCAGGGAGGTGGCGGAGGCGGCGAAAATCTTCCCGGAACCCAGGGCCCGGGCGGGACCGGTGGCAATGCGGGCATTTTTCAAACAGAAAACGGTCCGCAGGCTCTGGCCCATGGCGGTCAGTATGAGAACAACGGCATTTCGATTGACGGTATTGCCACCAACAGCGCCGTGTGGGGCGGAACCACCGTCATTACCCCGTCCGAAGACTCCGTTCAAAACGTAAAAATCGTCTCCAACAACTATGATGCCGAGCTTGGCCGCTTTAGTGGCGCGCAGATTCAGGTGACTTCCAAGAGCGGCACCAACCAGGTCCACGGCAGTCTTTTCTTCACCATTCACCGTCCCAACCTGAACGCTACCCAACCATACAACGGACCGCACCAGGCGGACCTTAGAGACCCCAACTTTTTTGATCAGTTCGGCGGCAGCGTCGGCGGCCCGATCTGGAAAAATAAGGTCTTTGCTTTCTTTAACTATGAGACGGTTCGCACCCCCCCCAACGTACCCCAGAAAAACAATGGATGGTATGACACCGCTGCCTTTGACGCCTTGGCGTCTGCCGGCGGACCCATCGCCAACACGTATCTAACTTTTCCCGGTGCTGGTGTTATCAGCTCAGGCATCAATCCTTCTACCTGCACGGATGCCGGCCTCGTGGAGGGGCAAAACTGCCTGACGATTCCGGGCCAGGGGTTGAATATCGGAACACCCTTAACGACGGGGGCGGGTACGCAGGATCTCGGCTGGACCAGTGCCTCGAACCCCGGTTGCGGGGGTGCGGGCACGGGCTGCCCGGCGGATGGTAGCGCCCTGGGCACTGTGGCCGATATTGCGAACTTTCAGACCATCTCCACCTCCAGCACGACGAAAGCTCAGTACAACGGCCGCCTTGACGCAAATCTCACGAACAAAGATAGCCTCGCCTTTGCCATCTACTGGGTGCCCCAGTCGTTCAGTCAACTGAATGGCCCCGCCCGTGCATATAACCTCTTCCATTACACGCAAATCAATGACGCGTTCTCCCTAGTCTGGAACCACACCATTTCCTCGAGCTTCCTCAATGAAGCGCGCGCGAATGCTGGTGGATGGCGCTGGAATCAGATCGCATCCAACCCGCAGGCGCCGGTTGGGCTTCCCTCGGATAACGTTGACACGATTGGCAGCATTACCCTACAGTCTTTTGGCCCGAATGTCGGCAGCATCTACGATCAGTGGACCTATACCTACAAAGATGTGGCCACTAAGATTATCGGCCGCCACACCATTAAGTTCGGTGGTGACCTCACACGCCTCTCTTACCTTCAAGATTGTGCCGGCTGCGCCATTCCACATTACAACTTCTTCAACCTGTGGGACTTCCTCAACGATGCGGCGGCCACGGAATTTGAGCAGGTCAACCCCACCAACGGGGCCCCCACGGCGCTTCGCCAGGACGATCGCGAAAATCTATGGGGCTTTTTTGTCCAGGATGATTACAAAATCCGCAGGAACCTGACTGTCAATCTTGGCGTGCGCTACTCTTACTTTAGTCCGCTCTCCTCCAAAGAGGGCAATTTGTTTGTGGCCACTCCCGGCGCGGGATCGAATTATTTGACCGGCCTCACGGTTCATAAGGGAAATTCCTGGAACGCGCAGAAGGGTAACTTCGGTCCCGAGATAGGTTTTGCCTGGAGTCCGAGTCAATTCAACGACAGGATTGTGGTCCGCGGCGGTTACGGCCTCAACTACAATCAGGAAGAAATCGCTATTTCGGCCAACATCGTCAACAATCCCGGCTTGGTCGTCGCTCCCTTCCTGGGCAGCGCTTCGCCGACATCGATAAATCCTGACATAATCTACGGCATTTCGACGAACGTGCACTCGCTGTACGGCTATGCGCCGAACCCCAACACGATTTCGACCTTTGGGCCGAACGGATTACCTACTACTGGCTCGGTCGGTGTCACGATCTTCCCCAACACCCTTCCGACGATGTACGTCCATCACTACTCGCTGGATGTCCAGGACGATCTGGGACATAACTGGATCATGTCGTTGGGATACTTGGGAAGCAAATCGCGTAACCTCTTCTTCCACTCGAACCCGAACGCTACCCCGGCAGCCGATGGCTTCGCTCTGAACCCGCAGATTGCCGGCGGGGATACCTGGGGCGTGAATGGTTACGGCAACTACAACGCTTTGAATGGTGAAGTGAAGCACCAGTTCTCGCACGGGTTTATGTCCGATGCTCAATTCACCTGGGCCCACAGCTTGGACACGGCCTCCGCGCCGTACTCCAACACGCTCCCTCCGTACGCCTTGCCAATGTACCCGTATAACCCAAGCCTGAATTACGGACCCTCTGATTACAACGTCGGCAAGGCGTTCAAGCTGTTTGGCCTGTGGCAGCCTGTCCTGTTCCACGGTAGCAGGGGTTGGATGGAAAAAGTCGCCGGGGGTTGGAACCTCAGCGGGATCTTCAATTGGCACTCTGGATTCCCCTGGGATCCTTACGCGAGTGTGGTGGGCGGAAATCTCTATTGCGGCAGTTGCCCGTACAGCAACCTGCCTGCCCTCTACCTGGGCGGCGCGGGTACCAGCACCAGCAACGATCAATTCAAGACCGGTTCGAACTTTCCGTTGGTCGCCACTCAGGGCAATGCCTTGGCGTATTTCACGGCACCAGCCTACACTCCTTATACTGGCTCCAACTTCGGAAACGCGAATCCTCAGGTCGCGCGTCGCAACTTCCTCACCGGTCCCGGATACAGGAACGTGGATATGACGCTGGCCAAGAGTTTTGGCCTGCCTAACGCTCCGGTGCTCGGGGAAAACGCAAAACTTGAGTTGCGAATGGATGTCTTCAATGTGTTCAACAATTTGAACTTTAACCCGACCAGCATTGTATCCAATATCAACCTCTCGAACTTCGGCGTGGCACAGTCAGCTCTTGCTGCCCGTGTCCTCGCGCTGACAGCTCGCTTCAGCTTCTAACATGCAACCCCCGTCGCTCGCTGGGGCGCGTCTCGCAAGAGACGCGCCCTTTCCTTTTTACGATCTGGGCTACTGAGACTTGCCAGCGATTTTGTCCGGCTTGAATCCGATTCGGTCAAGCATGGGCTTGATTTCCGGGTTCGACATAAACAACTTCCAGATCAGTCCCGTGCGATAGTTCTCGATCATCACCGTGATGGGAGCCTGGTTGAGTCCCATAAAAATCGGCGAGACCCAATCCTGGCTTAAGTTGATGGCATCGCGCGGGCCATACTCGCCCCAGGCCCGGTCGCCGAGATCGCGATAGATGTGCTTGAACGCCTCCATCGAGGCCTTTGGCGTGTAGGGGAAAGACGACAATGCGCCGGTGAAGGTCATGGTTCCGTCATCCAGCGGCGGCCTTGGTTCGTGAGGCAGATAGCCGTCAGGCCCATCGCTCGCGGTCAATCCCCAGAAGTTGGCGCCGTAACCTTGATAGTGGCCGGGATTCTGAATGCAGTAGGCGAGATTGATTTTCGCCATCGCCTGGTTGTTGTTGAAATAATCCGTAAAGCGGTCGCGAATGCCGCGGGGATCGAATCCCATGTACGAATAATGAGCGAAGAACAGCGGCCCGCCTGTACCCACGCCGACATCAAGCTTGATGCCGTAATAGGTGTGACCGTTTACGTAACGCTCGCCTTCGTGCGTGTTCGACCATCCTTGGCGGTATTTCGCGCCCGCCTCGCCCTGATTGGCCCATCCCGAATAGTAAAAACTCGCAGGCACCGCGTGCGTGGGAGAGGCAATCGCAAGCAGATACACGATCATGGCCTCGTTAAATCCCGTGAGCCGATGGTTGATATACCACGACCACTGCGGCGACCAATGCCAATAGAGCGCGTCACTTTGCGGAGATTGCCGGTACCAGTCCCACTCCACCGTTTCCCAAAGCTGTGAAATCCGGTGGAAGAGTTCTTTTTCATGCGCAGTGGGACCATTGAAATATTGCCGGGCAGAAAGCAAACCTTCCATCAGGAAAGCCGTTTCCACGAGATCGCCGCCGTTATCGAACCGATCGAAAACCGGCAGAGTCTCGCCCGAGTTGCCGTCCATGAAGTGAGACCAGACCCCGTGGTAGCGCGGCGCTTTCTCGAGAAACGTCACAATCTTGGTGAGCCGTTCCACTCCCTGCTCGCGCGAAATGAATCCCCGATCCACGCCGACGATTAGCGCCATGATGCCAAAGCCGCTGGCGCCGGTCGCCACAATCCGATCGTCACCGGGGATGTTTTCGATAGTCATTCCGGCTACGGGATGCGCACCTTCCCAGTAGTAGCGGAAACACGCCTCCTGCAGCATGGTGAGAAGTTCATCGTCATTCAACGCTCTGGTTTCCGCAGAAGCGATGTTCGAGAACGGCGACAGATTGTATTGATGATCCGAAGCGGCAACTTTATAGCGCGCGCTGACCCCGGTCTTGCCGAGGAAGTCCGTGTAGCGATTGACTCCAAGAACTTGAATCCCAACCGGCTGGAAATCGCCGCCCTCCAGCGAGCGATACACGACATAGCGCTCCAGGGCGGCGTCGTTTGTTGGGTTCCAACTGATATCGACGTGACGCTCATAACCGCGGGCATGAACATTCTGTGGCGCAGGGAGGCTCGACGCCATCCCGGACTGCCCACTGGATGCGGCAGCCCGATCATCGATCACGAGTTCGTCCACAATGAGCGTGTGCTCGGCAGAATCGCTTTCACCTTGGGCAAAGAGAACCTTGTTCACTCGATGCAGTTGCAACTCGTGAACGGAACCCGTCTTGAATTCCTCCAGGGGAATTTGCACTTGAACCCATTTCCCCGGCGTCAGATCCCGAACGTACTTTGCCAGCGGAAGCAGAATCGAAAAATTGTCCCCAGTGTCCGAGACTTGAATGAGCGGTAAGGCGCTGGCCGAAATGCCTTCCGTTGACAGGCACCAGAAATAAAGTGTGTCGCCCTGGAAATTGATTTCGCGGTTTCTAAAATTGACCGCGCTTATGCCAACCTCCCACCCGCCGTCTCGGGCCGAACGCCACTTCAGCCGCAAAGCATTAGGAGGGGTGTAGAAAAGCTCGCGGCTGACCGGAAGCTTTCCGCCCATGAGTTCGAGAGTGGATGGAGACGTTGCTTTGCCGGAACTGTAGTAGTACGCATCCGGCACGAGACTGTTGTCGAAAAGAGTGTGCCTGTAATACCGTGTGTCACCCTTCGCGAGGAGACAAACCGCGGCGAGACAGAGCATCCATGAAACCAAATGCGAAACGTATCGAAAAGCAGATCTCCTGGTTGACGTCATTTCCTAGAATGCTATGGTTGTCGCGTTTTGTTGGCAAGCGCGAGGAATGCGAAAGTGCACGCCCAATTCCGAGAGCCGTCTGTTACAATTTATTCACGGAGCAGGGACAGACTGCTCCGGTTGTTTTGCGTGCTGCACTATCTGCCGCGTCCCGGCGGAAAGTCCTTCAGCAGTTTTTGCGCTCCCTTATTGAGCCTTTGCTGGTTTTTCTCCTGTTTTTTGCTGGGTTCAATCGCATGTTGGGCAGCACCTATCCAAACGAGCTTCTTCACAGCGGGGTCATACATACCAACGACGAAAGTCCCGATGTAATTGCTTGAAGTAGTGGCCGAAAATGTACCGAAGCCGCCCCCCCACGGGCCCCAGCCTCCCAAGTTGTCCCCGAAGCCGCTTATCTGCTTCTCCTGATCGATCGCGAGCTGGTAGCCAAGGAGTAAATCGGCTTTACTGCCGTCCTCTACCTTGATGAAGCCCTTGGCCACCATTTGTGAATCGATCGCCTCCTTGACCTGGGCGTCCAGGATCTGGTCGGGATGGCCACCTACCGCGGGCACGCCTTGTACATCGTTGACCCACGCATAGGTATGGAATTTTGAAAAATCAGTTCCTGGCATGTAGTTGGTTCTCACGTCCTGCGCGTATGTCACGGAGCACGCGGCGAGCGCCATGACCAATGCAGGACCAAACTTTGCACGTCGCGGAAACGCGATTGCCTTTATAAATTTCACTGCAGTCTCCATTCTTGTGTTCTTTGGGCTGGGTCTTCTTTTTTTACGCTTTCTCTGGTATTGGACACGGCTTTACGTTCCAGATTTCACTTGCGTATTGAGCGATCGTGCGATCGCTCGAAAACTTCCCCGAGGCCGCTACATTCAAAATGGCCTTGCGCGCCCACTCGTTGGGATCGGCATACAACGCACTCAGGCGCCCGTCTGCCTCGAGGTACGACTTCAGGTCCGCCAAGTGCATGTAGTGGTCGCCATGCGTGAGCAACATCTCGCGCAACGGGGTGAACACGCCAGGCTCATAACGGCTGAAATAATCCGAGAAGATCAAGTCTAGGGCTTGCCGCGTTTCGGGCTCGTGTTCGTAATGCCAGTGCGGGTTGTACCATCCTCGACTGCCGATCACCTGATCCGCGGCCAGACCGAAAAGAAAGAAGTTCTCTTCCCCGGCCTCCGCGGCCATCTCGATAGTCGCGCCGTCGCGCGTGCCGATTGTCAATGCGCCGTTCATCATGAATTTCATGTTGCTGGTGCCGCTGGCTTCGTAGCCTGCCGTCGAGATCTGGTTCGAAACGTCACTGGCGGGAATCAGATGCTCCGCCAGCGAAACGCAGTACTCGGGCAGGAATATCACTTTCAGCCGTCCGCGCACTGCTGGGTCGCTGTCGATGGTTGCAGCCAGGTTGTTAATGAATTTGATAATCACTTTCGCGAGCCAATACGCAGGCGCAGCCTTGCCTGCGAAAAGGAACGTCCGTGGCTGCATGTCGAGTGCGGGGTTTTGCCGGAGGCGGTTGTAGAGCACCACGATCCTGAGCGCATTCAGGAACTGACGCTTGTACTCGTGGATGCGTTTGACCTGGCAGTCGAAGATAGACTCCGGATCAAGGATCTGCCCTGTCGACCAGCGAAGCCAATCGCAGAATTGTCGCTTGGCATCTCGCTTGGCCTTGCGGAAGTCATCGCGGAAGCCACCGTCCTCGGTGAATGCTCTAAGCTTGCTTAGTTCGCTTAAATCACCGATCCAGCCATCTCCAATGGCATCAGCGATGAGTCCAGAAAGCCCAGGATTGCATAGTTGCAACCAACGCCGGGGTGTCACTCCGTTGGTCTTGTTGTTGAAACGTTCAGGGAAGATCTCTGCGAGGTCTTTCAGTGTTGTCTGGCGCAACAGGTTCGAGTGAATCTCTGCCACTCCGTTGGTACTGTGGGAGCCAACGACCGCCAGATTGGCCATGCGAACCTTCTTGTCGGGGCCATCCTCGAGAATGCTCACGCGCTCAATCCGACTCGTATCGCCTGGGAACCGCCCGCGAACATCGCCCAGAAAGCGGCGATTGATCTCGTTGATGATCTCGAGGTGCCTGGGCAACATCTCCTCAAACCACCTGACGGGCCACTTTTCGAGGGCTTCGGGCAACAACGTGTGATTGGTGTACGCCAGCGTTTTCTGCGTAATGCGCCAAGCCTCGTCCCACTCGAGGTGCACCTGGTCCACCAGGATTCGCATGAGTTCCGGCACCGACAGAGCCGGATGCGTGTCATTCATCTGAATTGCAACTTTGTCAGCAAACAGGCTCCAATCCGAGTTGGAGCGTTGGAAGCGGCGCACCGTATCTGCCAGTGAGCAGGCAACGAGGAAATACTCCTGCATCAGGCGCAGCGCCTGTCCCATCACTCTGGAATCGTCGGGATAAAGAACCCGGGTCAGGGTTTCGGCCGAAAGGGTCTGAGTGAACGCTTCTACGAAATCGCCGTGCGAGAACTCTTCAAAGTTGAAGTAGTCGGGCGCAGCTGCGGCCCAGAGGCGCAGCGTGTTGATCGTGGAACCGCCATATCCGATTACGGGGCGGTCAAATGGGATACCAATCAGAGTCGACGGACGGCCGGGCACGGGGCGCAAGCTCCCACCGCTGAGCTCGAACGAGCAACTCAGGTTGACTTCCACCTTCTCGTTCGGGCGGGCGATCTCCCAGGGGTCGGGAGAACGGAGCCAATTGTCCGGCATTTCCCGCTGCCATCCACTCTGGATGGATTGTTTGAATATGCCGTATTCATATCGCAGCCCGTACCCCATGGCCGGTAGCTGCAGCGTCGCGGCGGATTCAATAAAACATGCCGCTAAACGTCCGAGACCGCCGTTGCCCAGGCCGGCATCGGGTTCCTGCTCCAAGATCTCGAGCAGGTTGAGTTTCTTGTCCTCGACGAACTGGTCTGTGAGTGGAGCGAGCAGAAGATTCGTGACATTATTTGCCAGCGAACGGCCGATAAGGAACTCCATCGAGAGGTAGTAAAGCCGCTTAGGATTTCGTTCCTGGTAAGTCTTCTCTGTTAAGAGCCACCTCTGAGAGAGAACGTCGCGCACTGACCGGGCAAGGGCCTCGAAGCGATCGCGTGCCGTTGCCTGCGCCAGATTGACGCCGTTATCAAACAGCAAGTGCCGCTCATAAAGTGCTTCGTCCGTTCCGGAGAACTGCACTGGACCACATCCGTACTGACTGGTGAGTCTCTCAGTTTCTGGCAACGCTTGCCGCTTTGCTGCGGCGTTAATATTCATGCTCCCACTCCTCCAACGATTCCCTGGATCAACTTCCCAATTCATCAACCGGCGCGATCCGCATGAGTCCAAACTCCTGCGTCTATGCGAGCAGTTACGGTACGATGCCTCGCTTCATTTCTTGCCGTAAGGCCATTTCCAGCCGCTAATCTCAGCGCTGTCGATTCCGTGCTCGTAAGCGTGACGGCGGCATGCAATCTGGCAATCCCGGAATTCCTCTTTGGCGTGCGCGCCGATTCGTTGCAGTTTCGGGATGCGGTCAATCGCGTCCATGGCGAGACTGAATCGGTCCGTCTGGTTATTGATTGCCAGCTCCATCGGTGTGTTGATGTTGCCCTTCTCCTTGTAACCCCGTACGTGAAGGTTCCGATGGTTCGTGCGGCGGTAGGCGAGACGGTGAATCAGCCAGGGATAACCATGGAAGTTGAAGACGATCGGCTTGTCGACGGTAAAAAGAGAATCGAAATCCGCGTCCGTTAAGCCATGCGGATGTTCCGTGCTTGGTTGCAACTTGAACAGGTCAACGACGCTGACGAATCTGATTCTGAGGTCCGGGAAGCGGTCCCTGAGCAATGCGGTCGCAGCCAGAGCTTCCTGAGTCGGGATGTCGCCGGCTGCGGCAAAGACAACATCGGGTTCCTGGCCTTCATCATTACTGGCCCAATTCCAGATACCAATGCCTTTTGTGCAGTGGGTCATCGCGGCATCGATATCCAAGTACTGCAGATGCTTCTGTTTGTCCGAGACAATGACGTTGATGTAGTTTTCTGATCGCAAGCAGTGATCTGCTACCGACAACAAACAATTGGCATCCGGTGGCAGATAGATGCGTGTAACGGCGGCGCTTTTGTTGAGAACTACATCCAGGAATCCGGGATCCTGGTGCGTGAAGCCGTTGTGATCCTGACGCCACACGGTTGAGGTAATGAGAAGGTTCAGTGACGCGATCTTGCGGCGCCAAGATAGATGGTCGCAGATGGACAACCACTTGGCATGCTGATTGAACATGGAATCGATGACATGAACGAAGGCTTCGTAAGATGAGAGAAAGCCGTTGCGACCGGTAAGCAGGTAGCCCTCGAGCATGCCCTCCATGGTGTGCTCGCTCAACATTTCGACAACGCGGCCGTCCGAAGACAGCTCTGTTCCATCACAGTCCTCGGGGAAACTTTCAGCGATCCAGAATTTCTTCGAGACCTCATAAATCGCGTCGAGCTTGTTGGACGTGTTCTCGTCGGGCGCGAACACTCGAAAGCTCTCCATATTCCATTTCATGACATCGCGCAAGAAACGCCCCAGTGGCGGGACGTTCTCTACTTCCGTATTTCCTGGGCGGTCGATCGCGACGGCATAATCGCGGAACTCCGGCAACCGCAGTTTTCTCCTGAGTTCTGCATTCGCGTGCGGACTGGCGCTCATGCGGCGCTGCCCTTTCGGCGGAAATGCGGCGATCTCCGGTCGCACTCTCCCGCATTCATCGAAGAACTCTTCCGGCTTGAACGATCGCAGCCAGGTCTCGAGTAGGCTCAGATGTTCTGGGTTATTCTTCACGTCGGTCAGGGGAACTTGATGCGAACGCCAGAATGCTTCAATGTGATGCCCGTCTATCAGGGCCGGTGCGCCCCACCCCTTTGGCGAGCGTAATACCACCATCGGCCAGCGTGGCCGGGTTGCAACGCCGCTTTTGCGGCACTCTTTCTGATGCTCGTGAATTTCGGCAATGCAACGCTCCAGCGTCGCGGCCATCGCCTGATGCATGCTGTCGTGTTCAGATCCCTCGACGAAATACGGATTCCAGCCATACCCGCGTAACAGATCCTCCAGTTCTTCGTGAGTGATCCGTGCGAGCAAAGTCGGATTGTTGATCTTGTATCCGTTGAGGTGAAGTATCGGTAAGACAGCCCCATCGCGAATTGGGTTCAGAAACTTACTGATATGCCACGAGGTCGCCAGCGGGCCGGTCTCGGCTTCGCCGTCACCCACGATCGCCGCCACGACCAGCTCGGGATTGTCGAAAGCGGCTCCGCAAGCGTGCGAGAGGACATATCCCAATTCCCCTCCTTCGTGAATGGAACCCGGCGTTTCTGGAGTACAGTGGCTGCCAATACCGCCGGGGAATGAGAACTGCTTGAAGAACTCTCGCAGGCCTTTCTCGTCTTGGCTTTTCTCCGGGTAGATTTCACTGTACGTGCCTTCCAGATAGATAGGCGCTAAAACTCCCGGCGCCCCGTGTCCTGGGCCTGCAAGAAAAATCATCTCGAGGTCGTCTCTCTTTATAAGACGACTCAGATGGGTGTAGATGAAGGCGAGCCCCGGGCTTGAGCCCCAATGGCCAAGCAGCTGGCTCTTGATATGTTCTGGTTTCAGGGGTTCCCGCAAGAGCGGATTTGCCTGAAGATAGATCATTCCTAAAGCCAGGTATTTGCACGCGCGCCAATAAGCATCGACTTTATTCAGCTCATCGGCGCCTAGCGGCGCACGCGCAACGGTTGACCGTGCTGTTCCTTCGGCGCTCAGTGGTCGGGCTAATTCTTCAATTCCTGTTAGCGATGCCATTTTTCAATTTCCTCACTTCGGATTGTGCAACTCCAAGATTTGTGCTTCATCGAACGCCGGCCGTTGTCGTGGTTCAACACTCATCTAAGAACTGATTGCACGCCTTCTCTCAGTTAACAGTTTGAAGGCTCCAGCATTGCTCGTCGCCTCTACGTTGCAACTCGCGTTGAATCTGTTCGATTTCCGTAGCATCCCTTGCAGTGATGGCAACTTCCCCGGCGAGGATGATGTACAGCATGTCAATGAGCGTGTCAGTTGGGATGTTCATCAGTTCTCCGAGCATGGCCACCTCCTTGGAGCGATTTGGAAGATCGCACTTCGTATTCGCAATCCGGCTGCCAGACGGGGCCAGTTGTAAGTGGATGAAAATACCCGTCTGCCAGCTGGATCCCAAGCTGCCGAAACACACATCGGATGACCTGCCAAGGGCACTGACCGAGTTTGGGCAGCACGCCGAAGTTAGTCCCAGCCGCCGGCCTGTACTTGAAGTGGCCATAAAGAATCTGCGAATCGCTTTATTGCGACTTTTCGGCAGGCGTTTGCTGAAACTGAATGGTTGGGATCCGATCCGCCTTCGTGGTATCAACCGAAACGACTCCAAGATTTCCGTTCGAGTCGCGTCCGCGAATCGTTACCGTGGACTGTTCTCCCGCAGGTCCGGGAACGATTTTGCCGTCGACCAATACGGACACGCGGAGACCCGAGCCAGGATCGCCCGGATTGATCTGTTCCACCTTTTGTTCGGTTGCTTGCTCACCAGTGGAACTCGAACTCCCGGTGCTGGTTTTACGCTCAATGAGGTGGAGGCTACCGTCCCGCGTGGTACCCGGGACATCGATGGAATAGGTTTCCACGACGCTGCGTTTGTCTCCGGAAGTGCTCTCGGAGTCCTGGCTCACGACGTGAGAGACTTCGCCTAGCTTGCCTTCGGAGTCGAGCCGGGAAACGCGCTCCTCGGTGGTGCGGTTCGTCCCTTCCTGCCTCGCAGTGGCCTGGCGTACTTCGCTCACTTGCCACTTTCCGTTCCCGTCCGGAAGCCAAGTGGTTTTTTCAGTTTCCACGGTATCGTTCGCGGCTCGCTTGCGGAGTTCGTGCGTTTTGAAAGCTGGAGCCAAACCGCCGTTGATGTTTGTGAGCATCACCGTCGTGTTCGTTTCCTCCACACCCTTACTGATCGTTTTCGTCTCCACGATTTCGCGTTGTACTGGTTGAAGCCGTCCATTGACATTGGGGTTGTAGGTCACGCGCACGATATTCGAGTCATTGCCGGACTGGATGTGTTTCTCCTCCTCCGTTACCTGCACGAGGGCTTTCCTGCCATTTACATCCCGAGCGAAGGTGCGCATCGTGGTTCTTACGGTGGAAGCATCGATGGTCAAGGTTTCCCTTTCGACGTCCTGATAAGGTTCGAAATGTCCCTCGGTCCCGCGGATCTCGACCGATCGCTTGTCCAACATCCGGTTGCCATTCTGGCTATGACTTTCGATGATGCGCACGGGAATCCGTTCAGGAATTAGATCGTCGCTCTTCAAATCCTTTGTGGCTCTCCACGACTTGGTCGGCTCCTCCACTGTTTGGGAATCCGATGTCTGCGCAAATACGCTGGGACAAAAACAACATGCGCTGATCACGACGAGTACACAGCCGAGAGCAACAACGCTTGCAGCGCGACAGCCGTCGGCGGATGGACGAGCATCCGGTGCAGATCGTGCATAAGTATTCGAGGCCGGCATGCCTATTCCTCAACCACCCATCGCAATTGGACCCGGGGATTTCCTTTTTTGTCGGTGACCAGGACCCAGTTCATATGTAGAAGGTTAAGTTCGACCTCATACTTCTCGTGAACTGAAGGGCGGATGTCACAGCAAGTGTCCTGCACGATCGAGGCGCTGGTCGGCGCTGCCTGCATGGTTAGCATTGGAGAGCACATGGTCGTTCCTCCTGTCTCGGAATAACTTGCGATCGTTCGGATTAGTGCTTACCCCTGCTTGTGAACTTGCTCAAGATAAACTCCTGAGCCAAACCGCCACCAATATGCAAGCCCATTCCGATTCCGACGTTTCGGAATACATGCTGAGCATTGCGGTCCGAACTTGGGTAGTACGCGAGAGAAATGGAAGAGGAAATCAGACTGCCACCCCACGTCGAGTAATTCGGCTGCGTTGTCCCGTTGTCTCCCTTACAGATAAATGCAGCTAAGATGGCGTGGAGCGCCCGGGACTTCTTCGTACCGCTGCCTTGATAAAAATAGCGAGGGTCTTGATGCAGGAGTGACGGCAGAACAGCATTGCCGATCAAGCCTTCGGTAACGCCGTCGGCAAGGCCGGTCCCTAACCGGTCTCCGTATCCTCTTGCATTTTTGGGGTAATTACGGAGACCGGCGGCCTGCTCGAATCCCGCCCATGCAGCCGTGCGGGCGAAGAAGACTGGATGGGTGAGATCTTTGTAGGCTAGCTGAAACTTCATCTTCGTGGTAAGAGGCTCCGGGTGCGGTTCGTACACCACATAAACGTTCGGAATAAAACCTAAAACGCGCTGCTGTTCTTCGGCTTTGAGCTGTTGGGCAGCAACCTGCTTCTCCGAATAACTCACGGTAACTGCCCGCTGCACAGCCAGAATGCGGAGTTTGACGTCGGTTAGCGTTTTGTCTTGCCCGGGTTCGACTGTAACGGACGAACTCCAGCCTGCAAATCCTTCCGCGGTGACTGTGACCTGATAGGAGATTCCCGCCGGGGCCGGGTCGAATACAAAGGCTCCATCGTCCTTTGTGACCGCTGTGAGACGATCGCCAGCCGGCCCTTGAAGAACGATTGTGGCAGCGGGAATCGGATCGTCGCTGGTATCGACCACCGTACCCCGGATGCATCCTGTGTCGGCTTTAGCCGCTTCAAAAGACTGCGCCGACATGGGTGCTACAAGGATCACTCCACCGAGGATGATCAGCACCAGCACGTGTGCTCGTCTCAGGAGCACTTCGGAAAGCCTATTGAGGCAAGAGTGTGTATTGTTCTGCATCATCGATATTCCTAACTCGCGGAAAGGGTGAAATTAATTGTGATTCGGGAGTCCACTTCCACCGGGTCTCCGTCGATCATGTACGGCTTGTAACGCCATTGCTTCACGGCATCGATAGCGGATTGCGCGAGTATTGGCAAACCGCTCTCGACTCGCACATCCTTCACGGTGCCGTCCTTGCCAATCACGGCCATCAGCACCACGGTTCCTACAATCCGCGCTCGGCCAGCCTCCGGTGGATACTGCGGCGGGACGTCGTGGATGAGGTTCGCCTCTGCTACCCGGGAGGCGATACGCATTCTCTTAACCGGCGCCGGCTCGGGTGATTTCGCAAGAATGGGCACGCTTCGTGCGCTAGTCGGCATTTCGGTCAACACTCCACCGGGAACTCCCCCGACGATTCCACCTGGAACTTCCCCGACCACGCCGCCCACGGTGCCCACCGCTGGCGGCGACTGTTCTGCCTTCCGCACTGGGGTGAGAATGGCCGTGCTGCTTGGCGTGTATGAAGACGCGGGCGTGGGCGCTTCCAGCTTCCTGGGATTGGCGCTAGAGGCCGACGGCGGCTGTAGGTACAACATCGTCAGCGTTTGCCTCTTGGGGAGTGGATCCGTGTGCAGCAGCGGAATGAGAATTAGCGCTAGCACGACGACCGGAACGAAGGCCAACGATCCAGTTGCCGCCCAGGGATTTCGCGGTCGCGGTTCGATTACGTAAAAAATGTTATCGACTTCGTCTCGTTGTAAGGGGGACCGAACTGGAAGCTGTTTTTCTTCTTCCGCCGGCAATGTTGCAACCCGCCAATCAATTCGCAGCCCTGGGCTCCGAACGGCCGGGTATGCGATGCGCTGAACTAAGTCCGAAGGATGGTCACAAGTTGCCATAGCGCTTTTGATAAAGGCATTTTGTGGGCCAAGTGGAACTCTTTGCAGGGAAGGGAGATGGACGATTGAAAGCGCATTTCGTGTGCCCATCTGAGGGCAGCTGCCTGCAAAAGGTCATAACCAGAGGCAGGTTTGGGCACGGACTGATACCCAACTTCTTGGTGTCGTGTGTATGCTCTCAACTGTGAAGGAGTACTTTATGCGAGCGGGACTGCCGGAGTGATCAGAAGGGGCGCCGAGCCACGATGTAGCGCACATCGATGTTCTTTTCAAAACTCTTCGGCTACTGTAGCTGCTAGTGCTTCGCTAGGCGGCGAAGCCACTGTTCCACCGCCAGCTTGCGTGATGTGGTAGTCGCGATATTCAATGCTTAGAACCGCTGTGCCGAAAACGCGCACCTTGGTTTCGCTCTCGTTCGATACGGGCAACCAGAAGTCACCGATCTTCTGGTAGCTGCGCTTGAAGTCAGTTTTGACGGTCCACCAGGAAGGGTTGACAGCTGGCTCGCCCTCGACTCGAGCGATCGCGAAGTCTTTTGCATCCACCCAAATTCGGCCCCGAAACAGAAACTTGTTCTTGCTTCGCGGCTGGGCATCGAGCACGTAGAATTCGTCCGTATCGGTCTTCTCGTAATCAGACAATTGAAATGTATAGTTCTCGGGTGTGATCGCCGACCGCTGCTGATTCTCATCCCGCATCGACTCTTGTTCCGCCTCCAGGAGTTTCTTGAACACACGGTCTCGCACCGTGCCAGAGCCGCTCTCTGACACGATCGTGAACTCTTTTTTATTGGGTGCCTGGTAGTCAGTGCGTACGACCATGTCGGCCTTCTTATGTGACAGACAGTGGCACTCCAGGTGATAGCTCCGAACACTCGAGTAGCTTTCGAGCGTTTTGGCACGCACTTCGTTCATCGCTACAACACGTCCCATCACCTCATCAGCGCTCAAAGGTGCAGATACAATCGCCTGCTGTGCAACTGCTGGGACGACGAAAATCAACAAAGCGAATGCGCGCACAAACCAGCGCCCATCAGATTTCCTCGCGTGGTAAAGCGAAGTCATTGTAAGAGTCTCCTAGTAAGATCTGAGAATCCAAACCTGCTCGTGTTTGTCGATGCGGCTTCTTGAGCATCGTTCTTGAACCCAGGTGGTGCGCCCTGCAATTGAGTCAGCGTCAACTCTTCCTTACCGCTTTTGGGTTCTGGGACTGAGGGATCGAAGAGATAAATCGTACTCGCTAGAATCGGTCCTACGCGGACTTCACTGTGGGGCATCCCAGAGTTCCCTAAAGCATCGAAAAATCTCTGCGTCTCAAAGAAACGGCGCGAAGGCTCAAGCACGATCAGATCTCCGTCCCGCGGTGCATAATGTGTGTCGTAAAGCGGCACAATCCGAAGGTCCGCGCGCCCACAGGCCTGCAGGTAATAGGCCATGCTCATCGGTCTTGCGGTTGCTATCGTCGCCGCGGCGGGTGCGAACGGACACACCTTTTGCGCTACTTCGCGCGTGTCAAACTCGGACACTTCATCCATTGCAAAGTAGCGTGCGATGTTCTGTTTCTGTCCCCCAATTGAGTTCAGGTAGAACGAGTAGTAGGGCGCCCAAGACTGCAATTCTAGGAGAGGCCATCCAAGCAAAATGACGGCGGCAAGACCCACAAGGGCCTGGGACAGGACTTTTCCTTTCGCGACCTTCACTGTTTGTTGAACCGCATATCCGCCTGCCAGGTAGAGGAAGGGCAAAAGCGGAAGTGAATATCGGATCCACTTGGCTCCACTGACAGAGAGCCCGGCTAATTGGACCAACCCCAGGGATAGAAAAAAGCACGACGCGAGGGTGCGGCGATCTCGCAAAAGCAGCGCGGAGCCAACAATGACGGCCAAGAGGATCGGAATCGGTGTCTTTATCAGCATCAGCCAGAAATAGTAAAACCACGGCACTCCAGCAAGCAGCCGCGAGGGGAAATTCATATAGAGCCTGCCGTCGAAATCGTACCCAGTGTGCCTGACTCCGCTATGATGGAGCCAATGCACGATGGCATTGAAGTTGGCCGGAGATAGAATGACCGGGTTCACCACAACAAAGGCAAGAAACATCACGAGGAAAAACCGTCTGTAGCTGAATTGAGACGGCTTGCGACTCAGCCCCACTCTTCCAGCAAGAAACCAGGCAAGTGCATTCAAGCCAAGAAGGTGAAGAATGTACTGCGAGGCCAAAGCCAGACCAAAGCCGATGGCACTCAGGTCGTACCATCGCCGTACACTCTGGTCCGCGTCTGCCTGTTGCGCGCGACAGTAGAAATAACAAGCCAACAGGGTGAAAAAGGTGAGCGGTGTTTCCTCCTTCGTGAGCCGATTTAACGCAACTGGCAATGGCGCAAATGCCCAGAAAAAACTCGCCGCAAAAGAGCCGGCAACACCCATCATTCGACGGCACAACCCAAAAAGGACTGCCGTGGTGGCGGCACCGAACAGCAGGTTCGGTAAACGAAGCCAGCCCTCAGGCCTCAATGAAGGCCAGTGATGCGTCGTGGCCACTCGGCTCCAGCTTTCGCCTGCTGTCAGACTTGCCCAAGCCAGCATCTTCGGCAGCATCGGGTGCTCGCTATTGACGCCCACGAAATGTCCGTGTCGATACTCTTGAACGGCCGCCCATTTGGCCACCTCATCCTCGGACAGGCTGTTAAAGTCGACCCGGTAGAGGCGAACTGCGAATGCCAGGACCGTCAGCAGGAGCACGATGCCGGCCTCCCGGTAATGCCCAAAGCGCCGACCTGAAATTTCGCTCAACACACGTGCTCCCGCTTACGATCGAGCACCTCAGCGACAGCGTAAGGCGTACGCTCAGATCGATTGAAGTACTGCCATACCTGCAATTCACCCAGGAGTCCGACCGCTATTAACTGGAGCCCTGCCAATATCAGAACGGCGGCAAACACCAGCAATAACCCGTGTTGCTGCAGAACATCGATTCCCGTAACGACTTTCCAGATCAGCAGCCAGAGTGCGATGGCGGAGCCCAAACCCATGTTGATCGCGCCCAGCCGGCCGAAGCAGTGAAGCGGGCGCGACATATAGCGCAGAAGAAATCGGATCGTCATGAGATCGAAAAATACCCGGAACGTGCGAGAAATGTCGTAGTGCGATTCGCCGTGCTTCCGATGGTTGTTTTGAATGGGTATTTCACAGATCGAGGCTCCGTAGAATGAAGCCAGAGCCGGGATGAACCGGTGCATTTCGCCATAGAGCGGCAATTGGCGTAGAAGGTCGCCCCGGTACGCCTTGAACGTGGTCCCAAAGTCGTGAATGTTGACGCCGCTGAGCTTGGCCATCAGCCAATTGGCACAGCGGGAAGGGATCTTCCGCAGCAGCAAATTGTCGATGCGGTGGCTGCGCCACCCGCTTACGACGTCGTAGCCCTCTTCGATTTTTTCGAGGAAGGCAGGGATCTCCGCCGGATCATGCTGAAGGTCCCCGTCCATGGCAATCACGTAGTCGCCGGTGCTGTGCGCAAATCCAGCAGCCAGCCCTCCGGTTTGGCCAAAATTCCGCCGCAGCTTGACAACGGTCACGTGCGGGTCAATCAGCGCGACTTCCTTCAGCAACTTGTACGTAAGATCCGTGCTGCCATCATCGACAAAGACGAGCTGGTAACTGCGACCAAGCTCCTCCATGACGCCTTGCAGGCGGCCATACAGTTCGATGACGTTCAGTTCTTCGTTGTGAAAGGGCACGACAACAGAAACGCTCGGGGAAGTCTTGACATCAGGCATGCTGCACCTTCCTGAAGGCGCGATCCATCGCTTTCAGCCATTTCCGGTCGTGCTCAGTTAGAAAGATGTGCGGATCGTCTTCCAGGGAATTGAGCAAATCGCAGATCTCATTCGCAAACTCCCAATTCTGATCCCAGACGCCAAGGACATTGCGCCCGTCTCGCTGGATTGTAGGAACGCCGTTCAGTGATTTTGCGGAGTACATCTCGACTCCTTTGCTGCTCTTGTGCTTCAGCACGGCAGCGGCTTGCATAACAGTTCGTACAGCCAGCCGTGTCATCGCACTTAGCTCGCCAAAGGCATAGCGCGGTAAATCACTGAATTTCGGGGGCATGGACGAGCAGCGAACCGGAGATCAGTGCCCTCATTGCGGCAGTGCCCTCGAAAGGTCATGACAGTCCGCGGGCAGAATGCGGGATCACAAGAAGAACCAAGAGCTTAGGCACGCGCTCGAAGTGGCTGGTGACCTGCAGTATCACGGTCGAGTTGAGGCCCATGCGAAAAGGAGCCGAGCTTGTTCGCTGATCTCACACATGGAGCGGGAAGCGACCCGTTAAATTCTTGCGACGGTTCATGCGGGCGAAGCCAGCACCACAAAGGAGCACTTATGGCGACCCTCATAGCCATCCTCGATTTCCTCTTTGGATGTCACCACGCTCACCTCAGTCGTGTCTTCACGCTGCAAGGTGAGACGTACCGAGTGTGTTGCGACTGCGGAGCGAAGTATGCGTACTCGCTGGAAACCATGTCGATTGAGCGCCGCCTGCCACTCACGCCAGTACATACCAGGTTCCGAATTGCGTGAAATGTAGAAGAGTTTGAACAAGGAACGTACAGAGGTTGATTAGACGCATCTGAGGACGATCAGTAATGGATTCAGAGCCAAATTCGAGAGCAGTTCGAGTCGGCGGAGAGGTAATCGTACTTCATTGCTGGGCATGCGGAACTGCACACTGCGTGAACCTGGAGCTATGCGTTCCTGGCGAACTATTCCATATGGTATGCAGCAACAGCAATTGCGGGATGAGTATGTTCCTGGTGAATGAGCTGGTAGTCGACGACAAGACCAGAAAACAAATAACGGAAAGCGAGCTAAATGCACGCGTTACCTATTCGAGGTTCTGGAAATGAAAACAAACAAGTCAACGACACGGTTTTGGACGTTGCTGCCGATGGTGAATGTGCTAGCGCTGATTTACCCGATCCACCTTTTGCGTCGCGCCAATAGCGCCGGTGAGGACTGTTTCGCGACTTGTGCATTCATCGGCTCTGTATTTCTGCTGATGGTGGTTAATGCGCTCAGCATCGTGGCCGCGGACCCATTCGGCGCTGGTAAACACTGAGACGCCTAGAGAGTCCGTCAGCTGACAACTATCTTCCCGTTGAGTCAGTCTGCAACAAACGGACCGACCTGACTGACATGTCGGAGCCAATTGGACATTCCGAAACGCCGTGTCTTTATTTGCTTGCCATTCGGAGGAGATAGGAGGATCTTATGACGATCGAACTCGATAATGACGAAGCTCGGCTGCTGTATGCGGTCGTTCTCGAAAAAGCGCAGGAACACTTCAGCTATGCGAATACGTCCGAGGTAGCCGACAGATTATGCAAGCTGGCGGCCAGATTCGCGCGTCCATCCCGAGACTTGAAGGCGGTGAACAATAGCTACATTGAAGTTGGGGTGTGACGGATCCTACGAAGAAAGAAAGACGGAATGCCATGTCGCGAATCGACATTGATTCCACAGGACAGCAGAAGGTCTAAGAGCAACGGGCTTGTGCGCCGGTTTAGTTCTTGGAGCAGTAGTTTCATTCGACGACATGGCGCTCCTCAATGTTCGATTGTTCGGGACAACACGTGATGCCGACGGTCATTGCCTTGACCCCCACTGGTTGATTGCTCTTCGGGGCGTCCCTGAAGCCACCCTCGGAACCCACGTAAATACTAGGGGCGAGTGCACTCCGGACACATGGAACAAACCTACTGGCAATAAGTCGCCTTCGAAATCCCCAGTCGGCGAATCTTGTTTTGCAGCGTCGTACGCTTCAATCCGAGACGTTCGGCGGCTCCCCCCTTGCCTGCGATCCGTCCCGATGCGGCTCTCAATGCGCCGACGATTACAGAGGACTCTGCTTGTCGAAACGTAGAGGCCGTTCCGACAGCAAGATTGGTCTCGGATGAGGCGGCAAGCTCGGCAAGCGGCACCTCTAACTCCTCACCACGTGTGAGTATGACAGCTCGTTCGATGAAGTTGGCCAATTCCCTAATATTCCCCTTCCATGGACAGTTCGTCAGCATCTCCATGGCGGGTTTGGGGATTGACTTTATCTGTCTCCGCATCCGCCCCGCTACCTTTGACACAAAGTGGTTCACCAGAAGTGGAATATCCTCGCGCCTTTCGCGCAACGGCGGGATCTCGATCGGGAAGACGTTGAATCGATAGAACAGATCCTCACGAAACTTCTCGTCCCGAATCATGGCTCGGAGATCGCGGTGGGTCGCGGCAATGAGCCGCACGTTGACCTGGATGGTCTTCGAGCTTCCCAGCCGCTCGAACTCCTGCTCCTGGATTGCCCGCAACAGTTTCGGCTGGACTTCCAGGCTGATGTCGCCGATCTCATCCAGAAATAGCGACCCTCTATCGGCCAACTCGAATCTGCCCTTTCTCTGCATTAACGCTCCTGTAAAGGCACCCCTCTCGTGCCCGAACAGCTCGCTTTCCAGCAGTCCTGAGGGAATAGCGGCGCAGTTCATACGCACATAGGGGCGTTCGCGTCGAGAGCTGAGTTTGTGTATCGCCCGCGCAATCAGCTCCTTCCCCGTTCCTGTCTCGCCATGAAGCAGAACTGTCGAATCGGTGGGTGCTACGATCGCAACTTGTTCCAGCACCATCTGAATGGCTGGGCTGTTGCCGACGATGTCTTCGAAACAGTGCTCAGAACTGATTTCTGTTTCCAGATGAAGTTGCTGATCTTCGATCTCGCTCATGTTGGGAAAACCTGCTCCTGCGAGATTTCCAAGGTCTGCGAAAGCAACGGCGGCGCTCATAGTTTCCTCCTGAATCTTTACACTTGCAGTGCTTTGCGAGCACTTATACGAACAAAAGTGACTAGCAGAGAGACATCCTCTCTTCATTCAAGTATCCCTTGCTGCCCTGGGACATCGGTTCCAGACGTGGCGCGGAATGGCACGGCTCCAGGCTGGGATAGTTTGGGAAGATGGCTCGCAATAGTTTTTCGGAATCTTCCAGACGCATAAAGCCGCTTTGTGTGGGAATGAACGTCATATGTCCTCTCAATCCGCAAAAGGTGGATAGCAGCTAAGCTGATCTCTTCGTCTGTGGGCAAAACTCGATAATTTTGCCGAGTTGCGCCTGAGCCGCTGTCCTCAACGGTTTCCGAAAGTTCTTCGGTATGTAAAACTCAATCACCTTTGCCATGACAATCTCCTGGAGCCTGTTGAATCTCGGTGCGCGGGGCTGTGCCAGTCGGTCGCTCGCTTTTGTCGGTCTCTATCAGGGCGGATGCAACATTCGTTGCGGCCATGATTAGAACTTCCTGTAGCGTGAAACCGCGAGTAGTGATCTTCCACATAAGCGCCACCAAAGAGGAAATCGAAACTCAAGTCAGGCCTTGCTTACGGGATGAGTCTGCAACGACCTGCCTTTGGTTCACAACGGTTAATCGGGTGATTGTGGTCTGGGTATATGGTGGAGGTTCCAGGTTGTACTTCCAGGAGAGGAGAGCGTTAGTACTTTTGGGGGGATTGAACGTTGTCTAGCGTCGCGGGTCTTCGAGGTGCCTTCTGCCGTAGAGCCGGGCATCGATGGACCACATGCCGGGTCCAATCATCGCCGCGGTGGCTCCAAGGACGGCCACTATGATTGCCGTCAGCGAATGCGCGAACCTGTAAAGAATACCCAGACCCCAACGATGGCAATCGTGATTCCGGCGAGTGGCGTCCAAAGGCCGACAAGCAGAAGTACGCCCGCGATAGCCGCAATCAGATAAGGGAGGCCCGTCTCCAATCTGGCGTTTTCAAGGAGATGCGAGGCCCCGTAATAGACCAGGATCGTGCTCGTCAACACGCGCTGAAGCAAAAGACCAGCGCCGGGCCAGCCTTCGGCGAATGTGGAAAACAGACGTTGCAGACACGTCCTCCGATGCTGGTTTCATGCTAGTGATCCTGGGAACAGATCGAAAGGGTCAAAAGTAGGATTTACGAATCCTACCGTTGGCGGACATCCAGCTCGATAATCCCGCGCTGGAGCGCAATGGTGACGGCGTGCGCCCGGTCGTTTGCGCCTAGCTTGGAAAGAATATTCGAGACGTGGTTCTTGACGGTTGTTTCTGCGATTGAAAGCTTGTCGGCGATTTGCTTATTGGCATTGCCTTCGCCGATCAAACGAAGCACATCAATTTCGCGCGAACTCAGCTGATCGTCGGCAGCGTGGTCGGCCAGTTCTGCCGCAATTTCGGGCGGTATTCGCTTGCGCCCAGCATGGACGGTGCGGATCGCCTCCAGCAGTTCTGTGCGGACGTTTCCCTTCAGCAGGTAACCGCGGGCACCCGCCTTGATCGCGTGTAGGACTTGAACGTCACCGGCATAGGTGGACAACACCAGGATCTTGGCATCCGCGAATTCGCTTCTAATCCGGCTGATGGCTTCGGTGCCGTTGACATTCGGCATTTGAATATCCATCAGGGTCACGTCCGGGCGGTGCAATCGAAATTGCGCGACGGCCTCCTCCCCGTCACAGGCCTCTGCGACCAGTTGCATATCCGACTGAGTGTTGATGAGGGCCGCGATCCCCTGACGCAAGAGAGGATGATCATCAACAGCCATGATCCGAATCGAACCTCCAATCGAACTACGACCGGTGCTCATAAATCCTCGTCTTCCGGAACAGCTTAAATCTACCCCTATCGCCGGTTTTTTCATAGACGATAGCGGCTGGAACTATCAACCGAACTTCTGTGCCGGCCCCCGCTTCGCTCCAGATATCCAATCGGGCCCCAATTCCCTCCGCCCGCTCATATATTCCGGGTAAGCCCCAATGCCCGACACGGCCGTGATCTTTCAGTATCTTTGGATCGATTCCTTTTCCGTCATCTCTAACGACCAAAAGAAAGGCATGATCCTCATAGCGTAGCTCGGCTTCAATGCTCCGGGCGTGTGCGTGACGATAAGCATTGCGCAGCAGTTCGCGCGCGATTCGACAGACCTCTTCCGTAATCATCGCCCGCTTCGGCCGCCGCTCGCCCTCCACAATCACCCGCAAAGAGGGAGCACTGTCACCATCCTTCTGTGAGGATGCTAGTTCACGGCCTGTTGCCAGCAGCATCTGTTCGAGGTTGCCTTCCTCGGATGACGGCGAACGTAATTCCTGAATCGCACTACGACCCTCCGCGAGTGCCTGATCTGCGGAAACTAGTGCGCTGTCTAGGACGCCGGTTGCTTCCTCAGGACGACCCGGGAGATGATACCGAGCGGCCTGAAAGCGGAAGACCAAACCTTGAAAACTCTGCAATAGGGTGTCGTGCAGATCCCGCGCAATCCGGGTGCGTTCGCTTACGCGCTCTTCCATGCGCATGTTGAACTGCGCCGCCAGTTGCCGCACCCGCAGTTCGTGTATTCCCCAGATCATCGCCAGGAAGACGGCGATGCATGCCGCGCGAAACCAATTCGTCTGGTAAAAGTGCGGCAGCAGCGCGAAACGCACGCTGGCCTCCTGGTCGCTCCAAATGCCGAAGTTGTTTGCCGCAAGCACGTGGAACGAGTACTCTCCGGGATCCATGTTCGTGTAGTGCGCAGTATGGTGCGTGCGGGCGTCCACCCAGTCCTTATCAAAAGGTTCGAGCCGGTACTTGAAATGCAGTTTTTCCGGAGCGGAAAAGCTCAGGGCCGTAAAGCGAAAATCGAATGTGCTGTTGCCGGGCGGGACGGAAGTCCGGCCCCTGCCCGCCAGCGGCAACTTGTTGGCCCATGCCTCCTCCAGCACCACGGGCGGAGGAAGGCGATTCCCCGCAGTCGGGTCGATCGCCACCACGCCGCGCAGGGTGGGAAACCAAATCCGCCCATCGCTAGTTATCCAGCCTCCCGGGCTGCCACCATTGGATTCGGTGCTTCTCATGCCTTCCGCGGCCCCGTACGATACGGGTGAAAGGAAAGAGATTTTCCCATCGGCAAAGTCATTCAGCTCCTTCAGACCGAGGCGAAATATACTCTGATTGGAGCTGAACCAGAGATTGCCCTCGCCGTCCTCCAACAGGCCTAGCAGCAAGTTATCGGGCAGATCGTCCTGGGTGGTGATCGCCTTAAAACGTCCGTCTCGGAAACGGTTCAATCCCCCGCCGTACGTCGCAACCCACAGAGTTCCGGTCGAATCCTGGTGGATGTCATACACGGAGTTGCTCGACAACCCTTGCTTCCGGTCGTAGGTCACAATTTTGCTGCCGCGCATGTACCTGAGCCCTGCGAGACCGCCCAGCCATAGGCCACCGTGCCGATCCTCGACGATTGCGCGCACGTCGGAGATGCCGGGGACTTGTTCCAATTTTCCCTCGCGAAAGCGGTACAGGCCGCCGGGACGATCCTCGGTGAGCGCACCAATCCAGAGGGTGCCCTCCCGGTCCTGAAAAATGATTTTCACGGCAGGTGCGTTAACATTGAAACGCGTCAGCACCCCCGATCGAATGCGATAAAGGCCGCCGTAGCCACCGAACCACAGATCGCCATCGCGCGTTTGGGCAATGGCGAGAACGTTCGCCACGCCAGGGACCAGGTGAAACCGATGCCCATCGAACTGGTAGAGTGAATCTCCACCCAGCCAGATGCGGCCTTCCCGATCCTGAAACACGCTACTGAAGTTTGAGTCCGAGAGACCTTCGCCTTTTCCGTAGGCTGTCAAGGGGGCTCGCCGGAGACGAATCAGCCCTGTTCCAATGGTTCCAAACCAAAGATTGCCTTCGCGATCCACGAGCAGGCTGCGTACCTTGAGCAATTCGCCGGCATTCGCCGGTAGCGGCAGGGCTTCGGGAGGACCGACCTTGCCGTCCACAATCCGAACGAGTCCGGCCGGCGTGCGCAACAACAATTCTCCATTCGCGTCCTCCGTCATAGCAAAGGAGTACAGAAGAAGGTCAAACGTCAACTTGCTGCGCTTAACCGCCGGCAGCGGAACATCCGAGAACACGCCCTGGTAGTAGCGCACCAGCCGATACTGGTCGCGAAAAGCAATCCATACGCTTCCGTCGCGAGCTTCGTGCACGAAAAAAACGGTCGGCATAGTGGAATGCAGGGTGGCAATGGAGCCATCGGCTGCGAACCGCACAACATCTTGTCCGCAACGGAACCACATGCTTCCGTCCTGCGCCTGAAGGAAGAATTCTCGGACCGCTTTTCCGCGGTGAGTGGGATAGGCTTCCAGCTTTGTGCCGGCAAAATGCGCTACACCGCCGGCTGCAGTGTTGATCCAGACCTGCCCTTCGACGTCGCTGCGGATGGAAGTGACCCACCTATTTGGCAAGCCGTCGCCTTCGGTGTAGGTGGTGGCAACGCCATCCTGCAGCCGGATGAGACCGCCATCCACCGTGCCGATCCACAATGCCCCGGAGCGACTCTCATACAGTGAGACAATCTCATCGCTGCCAAAACCTGGCGTATTCGCCGAGTCGAAAACGGTGAAGCGCTGGCCATCGAAGCGCGCGAGCCCCCCGAACGTTCCTATCCAGATATAACCGTGGTGGTCCTGCAGCATCGCATTCACCGAGTTTTGCGGCAGACCCTCTTCCGTGTGCCAAACCCTTGTGACGTACTGCGGGGCTGTTGATTGTGCGTGCACAGGAGGGATTAACAGATTGGCAAGCAAAGGAACCGTGCTCGCCAGCGATAACACGCAGGTGACACAAGGTCGCAGCTGGGATCGCGCTATGGTGCGTAGCCGATTAAAACGAAGCAGAAGCGGTTGGCGAGAAGCCATTTTTTCTAATCCGCTGACGAAAGGCATCAGACACTACCGTCCCATTCAGGAGCGCACTACTTCTATTACCAGCGAATTTAGCATTCCCGTCGCTGTTTGTCAGGTGTTCTAGAACCGATCAATTTGTTTGATAAATGATTTGGAGAGTAAACGAGTGCGAGAATCGCGGCACAAACGATTTAAAAAGCCCGCGAGCTGCGCCGCCAACGGCCGTAAGATCTTTCGTTCTTGACAGTCGTTGACAGCCTGAGTAGCGTGACTTGTTGCAAGTTCATCGAAAATCTACTTAATTCATCGTCCGGGAAGAGGGAGGAGGTATGAAAAGAAAAACCACCTCCGGGCTGAAGCTGATTTTCCCCCTGCTGCGTGTTTTCTGCCTCGTTAGTTTTGCCTCGATCACTGCGTATAGCCAGAACTCCCAGGGAACCATTCTCGGGCATGTGCAGGATCCTTCCGGCGCCGCCGTCGCTGGCACCAGCATAACCGCCACGAATGTCAACACCAACTTGACGAAGCACTTCATTACCAAGAGCACAGGCGATTACTTGTTCGTAAACATGATTCCGGGCACGTATCAGGTGAAGGTTGAGCGTCGCGGTTTCAAGACGGAGGTCAGCGGCAATCTGATTCTCGAAGTGGATCAGACTCTCCGCCAGGATTTCACGCTGCAGGTCGGCAACGTGAAGGAAACGATTATGGTTGTCGCCGACGCCCAGATGGTGCAGACGGACAACACAACAACCGGGAACGTTCTGGACCAGAAGGCAATTGAGGAACTGCCTTCGAGCGGGCGCGATTTCAACAACCTTCTGGGCCTGGTCGCAGGCGCAGGCAACGTCACGGGGGGTTCTCAACTCTACTGGGCAAACCATGGTCTGAACAATACCTTCACTGAAGTCAGCCTGAACGGCGAGCGGCCGGAGTCTATCAGTTTTATGGTGGATGGGGTCGCCGACACCGACAACTTCTTCGCCACCTCGTCGGGCATTCCTTCGGAATTTGCCATTCAGGAATTCAAGGTGCAAACGGGCCTTTACTCCGCCGAATACGGGCAAGGTGCCGGCCAGGTTAACTTGGCGATCAAGTCCGGCACGAACCAGTGGCACGGGCAGGCGTACGACTACATTCAGAATGACGCATTCAACCCCAAAAGTCCGCTGCAGGAATATCAGCATGACTACCTGAACGCTCCTGTGCCGAAGGTGACACCATTTAAGCAGAACCAGTTTGGCGGTACACTCGGCGGACCACTTCGGATTCCTGGCTTCTACAACGGACGAAACAAGACTTTTTGGTTCTTCGCATATGATGGCGGGCGACAACACACATCCCCCACGCAAAACCCGATACAGGTTCCGACGTCCAAGGAACGGTCTGGCGATTTTTCTGATTGGATCGATGCGTCCACCGGATTTGTGATGCCGCTCTATGACCCGACCACGACTGTCTGCAATCCAGAGTGCGATGCCTCAACCCGCACCGCTTACACGGGCAACCATATTACTTCCGGCGAAATCAACGCTATGGGGCAGAAACTCGCAAATCTCTATCCCTTACCCAACATCAACTGCACGATGCCATGCGATAACTATCTAGCGCCGGTTCTCGACACTATCACCACTGACAATGAGACCTTCCGCGTGGACGAGAATCTAGGCGACAAAGACCGGCTTTATTTCACCGGGAATATAAGAAGAGACATCGAACCGCACCCTCGAATTCTGTACTACAACGGGTCCGAGAACTTTACCCGAGCGCAGGTCTTTGGAGTGAACTGGGAACGCACCTTCAACTCCACCACCATCAACACGGTGCGCATCGGCTACAACCATCTGTTTTTCGCGACCAATGGCATCACAGCTTTTGGGCCAAACATTCAGGCGAACCTCGGCTTTGCCAATGCTCCTGATATCCCCGCGCTTTATGGTCTTCCGAGTATCGGCGTCGTCCAGAACTATCCCCACCTGGGAAATGGCAACAACGGCACCAACACCAAGAGCGGGACTTACCAATTCGTCGAGAATCTGAAACTGATTCGCGGCAAACATGCCCTTACCTTCGGCGCGGATATCCGCCGACTGCGCGAATTCGAGGAGGACAACTACCTGGGCAATGGCACCATCAGCTTCAACGGCCAATACACCGCGAACTGCAATCGAGGAGCCTCGGGCTGTAACGTCGGATCCGGTTCCGCTCTCGGTCCTGGGCTTGGCAACTCCATCGCCGATATGCTATTGAGCGATCCCAGCAACCTTTCCGGCCCCTATCCGCTTGGCGTCGATTACCTGCATACCTTCGCCACGAACTGGAACTTCTTCGCGCAGGATGACCTTCGCGTCACACCGCGTCTCACCATGAACCTGGGTCTGCGTTACGAATTGCCGCCAGCATTTCACAGCATCAACGACAGCGGATGGGGCTTCGATCCAGCCCATGGAGGCAGCCTCGATTGGGTGAGCAAGAGCTTCGTGCAAGGGATTTACGCAACCGCGGCAGCCCAGAACCCGCCGGTCACCTTGAATCCGGCTTTCCTCAACTGCTGCATCCAAAACTCTCTTGTCCCGCGGGATAAGAAGGATTTCGCCCCGCGCATCGGCCTCTCATGGCGGCCGTTCAAGAGCGACCGTTTCGTGGTGCGGACTGGGTATGGAATCTTTTACGAGACCTACATGCGCTATTACGACCAGGTACAGAACTATGACGACAACAGCCTCCAGACGACGCTGCCGGCCAGCTATCCCACCGGAGGCGAGGTTGGCAATGAGCCGCAGTCGCTAGGGCCGCGCCTCAACCAGTTGTGGTCGCCGCCTATTCATGGCTTGGGAGGTACGGTGGGAAGCGGTGTGTTCGCGCTTCCATCGTGGGACAGTATCGACTTCACGGGTATCGACTACATCCTGAATCAGGTGAACTGGCCCACGAACCACAACCCATACAGCCAGCAGTGGACTCTAGATACTCAATTTGCCGTAACTCCCACAATGCTGCTGGATGTCGGCTATGTAGGCTCTCATGCTTCGCGCCTTTCGACATACTGGCTGTTTAACACCGCGTACCTTCCGAAGGTTGCGGCGGACAACTGCAACTACTTGTTCGACGCCTCCCAGGCAACGGGAAGCAATGCCAGTTGCGCGACGGATCCCAATTTCCAGCCCATCGACACGCGCGTGCCGTTCCCCGGCCTGCCCTCGATGATGTATGCCAACGCGAATATTTTGAGCTCGAATTACAACTCCCTTCAAGTTCAGCTGCGGCAGCGCTATAGCCACGGCCTGACCTACAACCTAGCCTACACGTGGTCCAAGTCTCTGGATGACTTCTCCGGCAACAACGTCTCTGGAACTGGTGGTTTCGTCCAGGATGCCCATAATATCGCCGCCGACTACGGCCCCTCCAGCTTCAATCAGCCCCAGCGCGTTACCGCCTATGGAAGCTGGGAGCTGCCGGTTGGCAAAAACAAACGCTGGTCACTTGGACCGGCCAATTGGGTTCTCGGCGGCTGGAAGGCGAGCGGAATTTACACCATCACTTCGGGCCGGACTTTCACTGTGTATGGGTGTATCGTCTGTGGCTTTGACGAGATGGGCGTTGCTTTCGCTAGCCGATACCGAGCGAACCAAACCAGCGATCCGAACAGCGGCTTCACTCGGAGCTACACGGAGTGGTTCAATCCCAACGTTTTTTCTCTCGCCCCACAAGGGACATACGGCAACGAGGGAAAAGGCGAACTGCGCGGTCCGTTCTACGAGGATCTCGACCTCAGCTTCGCGAAAGTCTTCCCCATTTCCGAACGCCAGCACATACAGGCGCGATTTGAGATGTTCAATGCCGGTTCCGCTTGGCACCATGGGGCCTGGTTTCCCTGCGCCAGTGTTCCCAGTTGCGGCAACACGCCACTCGGGTCGCTGGTTCCCACTCAGAACCCTGTCTTTGTTTCGCCATCCGAATGGGCCCGCGACAATCTCTGGCAGGGACATACGATTCAGTTGAGCGCCGTTTATTCCTTCTAAAAAGATTCTATTTCTTGATCACCTCAATGTGCTTTCGCCCGAAGAAGCGAGCATCCATCGACCAGGCACCCGGTCCTATCATTGCCAAGCTGATACCTAAGCCGCAAACGATGATCGCAGTCCATGGATCAACCGAGCCCGAGAAAGCGAGCCATAGCTGCGTAGCTGCGACGAGAAGGCCGATGTATGGAGTGCCCAATCCTATTACAAGAAGGACCGACGCGATCAAGGTCAGTACGACCGTCGTCAAATGAGGGCTAGCGCCAGGCTGCAGGAATGCCCCATCTAAGAGAATGGCGCCAATGAGGAGCCGCTGGATAAGCAGGCCGATACCGGGCCATCCGTCCGCGAAGGTCGAGAATAAACGTTGCACAATCTAAGCTAAGGTATTTGCGACCGAGGCGCTACGGGTAAAAGGGGGAAGTGGCTCTCCCCCATTCAGGGGATTTGTAAGTCGATGATTCCGCGCCTTAACCCGAGGGTAACCGCGTGGGCCCGGTCGTTCGCGCCAAGCTTGGAGAGTATGTTCGCGACGTGGCTCTTGACGCTCGCCTCGCCGATGCAGAGTTGATCGGCAATCTGTTTGTTGGCATTGCCGGCCGCAATCAGACGCAGCACATCGATCTCACGTGACGTCAATCTCTCATCCGCCAGATGTTCCGCCACTTCCGCCGCGATCTCTGGCGGGATTCGCTTTTGCCCGGCATAAACGCCACGAATAATTTCTGGAAGCTCCCGATGCACGTGTGCTTTTAACAGGTAGGCCCGAGCACCCGCCCTTAGAGCGCCGATCGCTTGGGAGTCTCCGGAGTATGTGGTAAGCACGATGATGCGAGCGTCAGGAAATTCGCTGCGAATGCGAGCGATCGCATCGATGCCACTCAACCCTGGCATCTGCAAATCCATCAGGGTCACATCCGGGCGATGCATTCGGAATTTTTCGACAGCTTCCTCACCATTCGACGCCTCCCCGATCAGCTTCATGTCAGGTTCGGCGCTGAGCAGGGTCGCCACGCCTTCGCGCAGGAGCGCATGATCATCGCAAATGAGAATTCGGATCGTTTTAATTGCGGTAGGCATAGGCTTTTACCTTGCGAAGTAGTCGGAATGGCAGGCTATCACCAGACCCAACATAAGCAATTCCGGCAGGAACGGTTAACTGGAATTCCGTGCCTGCTCCGGCTTCGCTCCAAAGATCCAAGTGTGCTCCGATGCGCTCCGCGCGCTCCCGGATACCGCGCAGTCCCCAATGGCCGCTGCCGTCTCCCTGCAATATCTTTAGATCCATGCCCTTTCCATCATCGCGAATACGCAGACGAAGCATGTCGCCATCGTATCGAATCTCGGTTTCAATGCGATGAGCCTGCGCGTGCCGGAAGGCATTTCGCAATAGTTCGAGTGCAATTCGATAGGTCTCTTCCCGAATGATTGGGGTTAGCGTTCGCCGCTCCCCCTCAACCGTCAGACCGAATGTAGGCACATCTTGATCCGCTAGCGATTGGGCCAACTCATTTCCCGCTCTTGTCAACAACTCCGGCAAAGCATTCTGGGCAACATTGTCGGAACGTATATCCCGAATCGCGTCACGGCTCTCGGCGATTGCCTGCTCGGTCCTGTCAAGGCTGGTATCAAGGACATGCATCGCGCGTTCCGAGCCGGCCGCAAAAAGGTTACGTGCCGCCTGATACTGAAACAGCAGGGCCTGCAGACTTTGGAGCAACGTATCATGGAGTTCGCGAGCGATACGCGTTCGTTCACTCACCCGTGCTTCAATAGCCGTGTTGAATTCCCAACGAAGCTGCCGGACACGCAACTGGTAGGCCGCCCACAGCATTGATAAAAACACCGCCGCGCAGAGGGCGCGAAACCAGTTTGTCTGGTAATACGCGGGAGCGACGGAGAAATCCAGCTTGGCGGCACTATCGTTCCAGACGCCGTCGCTATTCGATGCGACCACGCGGAAGAAATACTTCCCCGGCGGCAGATCCGTGTAGAAAGCCTGCCGGCGCGTCCCGGCATCGTGCCAATCGCGGTCATAGCCCTCGAGCCGGTAGCGAAATTTCACCTTTTCTGGAATGGCAAAGGTCGGCGAAGTGTAATCAATTTGCAAGTCCCTCGGATTCGGCGGAACCTTTAGGTTGGGCGTTGCTTTGAACTCCTGTCGGTCAGCGACCAGCGATTCGATGTATGTCTGTGCCGGGAGCGCTTTTTGCGAAAGCCTGGAAGGGTCCACCATCTGCACGACAACTCCGCTGGAAAACCATACGCGTCCATCGGGAGTGGTCGCGGACGCGTTGAAAGAACCGATGTTTGGCTGAGCTCCGTCGAATGCGTCATAGAGACGGTTCTGCACAATGGCGCCCGGGTCGGCCCACCAGTGCTGGAGTTCAGCATTTGAAAATTCCACCACGCCGCAACGGGTGTAAAGCCACCACCGCTGCTCTTTGTCCTGAGTGAAAGCGATCACGAAGTCGCAGGGCAAACCGTTTTTTGTTGTCATCCGCTGCACTCTGCCATTCCGCCATCCCACCAGTCCGTTCTCGGTGCCTACCAGGACGGAGCCATCTGCTTCGGCGACGATTTGCCGATTTAACGAAGAGCTTCTCGCGTCGAGCGTAGCCTTTTTTTCCAGAATGCCGTTGCGGAACAGCAGCAAGTCTCCTTTTCCTCTGAGGATCCAAATTCCTCCGTGTGGAGCCGGAGCGAGCTTTCCAGGTGGAACTTGTGACGGCGGGAAAACTTCGCGGACCTTGAAGTCGCGTATGCGCACCAGTTTGCCCGGTTGGCTTGCACATGCTGCCCAAACATTGCCATCGATGTCCTCGGTCATTGCGATGACCATTCCAAGCGGCTGGTGATCCGGTTCTGGCACACGACGGAATCGCCCACCCTTGAAGAGGTACAATCGATCATCCACGCCCACCCACATGTTACCGGCGTGGTCTTCGAGCATGGCGGCGACTTGCTCCCCCGGTAGACCGTTGGCCCGGCGAATGGATGAGGCTGTCCCATTCTTGAACCGATCCAGAGATCCATCGTTTGCGACCCAGACTGTGCCGTCTCTGCTGGCCAGAATGCCGGCCGCCAAATCTTTGCCCAAGCCTTGCAAGGCAGAAAATGTCGTTACCGCCGGATCGCGAAAGCTGTCAATTCCGCTCGTGGTTCCGGCCCAGACGATACCTTCCCGGTCTTCAAAAAACTCCCACACGGAATCCCCTGAAAGGCCGTCAGTATGTCCGTAATGCTCCACAGCATTACCCCGGATACGAAAGACACCTTTTGCATCGGTGCCAACCCAAAGATTGCCATCTCGATCAAACATGATGCTGGAAACGGAAAGCTTGCTTCCATCGAAGATGGAAGTGACGAAGGGCTTTACCGCGCCATCTTTCATTTGTGCAAGCCCTGGTCCCGTACCCTCCCCGCGCGTGCCCACCCAGACAATTCCGCCGGGACCCCGCGCCAGGCTAAAGACCTCACTATTTCCGACGTTGTACGTCTCCGAGACACCGGCATGCCAGTGGACGAGAGCCTTCTCTCCCCCGAGCCAAAAACCACCGCTTCCGTCAGCCAGTGCAGTATTGATAGTGGAAATGGGTATTCCATCATCTTTTCCGAAACACTTAGCCGCGCGGTCGGTGACATGGCAAAGCGGCGTTTCTGAGTCCCGAAGCCCTACCCACAACGAACCGTCAGAATCTTTGCCAATGGCATGAAATCCATGAAGGCCCTTCAACTCGAAATGAGATGCAACAATGCCATCCTTGAGGTGAACGAGCTGACGTGCGTCTAGCCATAGCCCGCCCTCGTGATCGGCAAAGACTTGCCCGACCGCTGTCTTTGAAACCTCAGCAGGAAGTCTCCAGGGCAGAAAACGAACGCCATCGAACCTGTACACGTCGCCGGGTAGAGATAAGAACCACAGAAAACCGTCGGTGGTTTGCGTAATCGAAAACATTCCCGACGGCAGAGACCCATCTTGTGTTCGCCAAGCAGTATGGATGTACTGGGTGACATGCTTATTTGGATCGAGGGCGTGAACCGGGGCTACGCTGAACAACAGATAGAAGAGAAAACCGCATAACAGGGCGGTTCGCGCCGCGCCGCGACCGTTAATGACAAGCGGTTGGCGAGAGTTCATTTTTGCCATCTTCCCGAACGGCTCTAACACTAGCACAGCAGGTCAAACAAAACAGGTCAACTGAATCGATCTGCACTACGGCCGTGTCAGGAAGATCGGCAGCCCGGTCTTGTAGTCGTATTGCGGGCGATAGCACTCGGTATCGTACATCGATCCAATATCCACCTTGCGTGGCCCCAGCTTCGGATCGGGAATCGGCGCCATCACGTACCGCCCTTCGTTGATTGCGGTCATCAAGCCGGATTGGGCGTCTTCCAGCGCATCCATGGCCATACCCGCAAACGTAAATGCCACGAGGCGATCGATGAAGTCGGGACTGCCCGAGCGCAGATCATAAGACAAATCGCTTACGACGGTGTCTTCGCCGGTCGCCCGCTTGATCTCATCGCTCAAGTCTTCCGCAACACTCATCTTTTTGCGATGACCAAACGCGTCAGCTTCGCCGTACTCTTTCACTGTGTAGCCCTGCCACTGGGCGCCTTCGGAAAGAATTATGAGTGAGTAATTGCTCCGGTTGCTATGTTTATCGTTCAGCAGCAAGTCTATCAGGCGCTTGAGGTTGACTTTGTATTCGGGAATGCAGCAGCGCACTCCGGTCACGTACGCTGTGTACAGAGCGGTGTAACCTGCATCGCGGCCAAACACGCGGAAGATGCCAATGCGCTCGTGTGAGCCCACGGTCGTGCGCGCTCGCGGTCGATGGCGTCCATAGCGCGAGTAATCGCGGTCGAGAATCCAATGCAGTATTCGGTGTTGCGGACGTCGTTGTCCATGGTCTTAGGAACCGCGATCACCTTTATCCCCTTGCGATCGAGTTCCGAGGCATAGCTCAGGGTATCGTCCCCGCCAATCGCGATCAGGTAATCAAAACCGAGCATGTCGATGTTCTTCAGAACCGCGGGCGTCACATCGAAAACCGTGCTGGTGACACCGTTCGTGGTCGATTCTTTGGCCTCGAACTTTTGGCCTTTTAGAACGGGAGGCAGGTTCTTCATCTTTGTTGGACTTGTGCGCGAGCTGTGCAGGAAGGTTCCGCCGGTGCGATCAATGGTGCGCGTGTTTTCGCGATTCAGGGGCAGGATGTAATGCTCCATGCTGGCCGGGTCATTCAGATCGATGTGGGTCAATCCTTCCCACCCCCGGCGGATACCAACCACTTCGTATCCGAGTTCCGCGCCGCGGTAGACCACCGATTTGATCACGGTGTTAAGTCCGGGGACATCGCCGCCTCCCGTGAGTATGCCTATGCGCTTCTTTGCCATGGATGACTCCTTATTTATGCATCGTCGCCGCATCCCAGCGATTCTTGTCCGGCAACGAGTTCTCAAGGGAACCCTCATTTTGTTTACGTCGAACCAAGACGACAATGGATCGCGGGGCTACTTGATAGATCGGCTGCTGCAACGGCAAGCCTTGCTTTGTGAAATCGTTTGGACTTGGCAGGTCGGTGTCCACGATTCTTAACCAATCCTGGGGCGCACCCTCCTGGAGTTGGAACTGCAGCGGCTGCCAATAGGCATTGATCATCACGTAGATATCGTTATCGTCCTGTGACGCGCCATGCAGGCAAAAAGCCAGGCTGCGTGACTCTGGCGATAGATCGGCCGCGGGGCCAGTGCCGTACCAGGAGATATCTTCGCGCCAGAACCTGCTGCGACACAAAGAAGGATGGGACTTCCGGAACGCAATCATACCTTTGAAGAACCGGAATACGTCTTGATTTGCCTGGAGCTGGCTCCAATCCAGCCAGCTGGTTTCGTTGTCCTGGTTATACGGGTTGTTGTTGCCGAACTGTGTGTTCAGGAACTCGTCGCCGGCGCGGAACATCGGGATACCGTTCGAGAGCATGAGGAGGCAGACAAAGTTCTTAGTCTGTTTCTGGCGCAGTGCCAGAACCTCCGCGGGCGCACCCTCGTCCCCTTCATGTCCGCAGTTCCAACTGTAATTGGCGTCCATGCCATCTTGATTGGCGTGACCGTTTTTCGAGTTGCGTTTCTGATTGTAAGAAACCAGGTCGTAGAGCGTGAAGCCGTCGTGGCAATCGATATAGTTGACGGTCTGGAAGGCATGATAGGAATGTTCGCGACTATCCGGAAATAGATCGTCGCTGCCATAAATGCGACGCATCAGATCAGGGACCATCCCCGCGTCGCCCCTCACAAAACGGCGGACATCGTCGCGATAACGCGCGTTCCATTGCAGCCAGGTCGTGCCCGGAAATCCACGCCCAAGCTGATAGCCGCCGACGTCCCAAGGCTCCGCGATCAATGCCAGTCGGCCCAACTCGGGGTCGGCGGCAATTTCGCTGAAGATCGGAGCATCGCCCCAATTCAGTGATCCGTCTGCATTGCGGCTGAACACCGATGCCAGATCGAAGCGGAAACCATCGATGTGCATCTCGTTCTTCCAATAGCGCAGGCTGTCCATAACCATTTTGCGCACGTGAGGCTGGTTGAAATTCAACGTGTTGCCGGTGCCCGAATAGTTGGCGTATGGGTTCGGCGGGTCGGAGGACCGCATGTAATAGCCTGCGGCGTCGAAACCCTTGAAGCTGTAGGTAGGGCCGACGTGATCTCCCTCGCATGTGTGGTTGTAAACAACGTCGAGCACCACGGCGATTCCGGCTTTGTGAAGAGCCTTAATCATACTTTTGAACTCGAGGTGTTGCTCATCGTCACCCCAGGAGCCATACTGGGCATGAGGTGCGAAGAAGTTCAGAGGCATGTATCCCCAACAGTCGCCTTCCTGCGGGTCGCGCTGAAAGATGGGCATCAGTTCGACGACCGTGATTCCTAGCTCCTTCAGATGCGGGATCTTTTCGATCAATCCGGCATAGGTGCCGGCTCGCGAGGCATGCACACCGGAGTTAAGATTTTTGGTGAACCCCTTGACGTGAAGTTCGTAGATGATCGCGTCCCATTCAGGTCGGGGCGGAACATCTCCTGCCCAATCAAAGTCGTTACAAGGTTCAGGCAATACTCCGAGTGGGGCCCTTCCATGATTGCCCCCTGGCTTCATGGCCAGCTTGCGATCAAATCCCGGCGGGAAGAAGACGCTTTTCGCATAGGGATCAAGAAGAACCTTTTCGTGATCGAAGCCGTTGAGCCCGGCAACAGCCTGTCCTGAAACCGAGTAAGCGTAATAGCGGGCATTGCGCATTAGATCTAACGGGATCCTGCAGTGCCAAATCCGCCCTGACTTATTACGAAGAGAATGAAACCGATATATCACCACGGGGTTCGCAACATCGCTAGGGGAATAGAAGAACAGATTCACACTGTCAGCATGTTCAGCATAGAGAGCAAAGTTAAACGCCTGTTCCTCTTCGATCCAACTAGCTCCAAGAGGCAGTGCGAGACCCTCTGTCTCTGCCCAACTGAGGCGTGGGTTGGATTCAACTCCTGGCCGGAACTGTGCCTCAGATGCGCAGTTGCTGGCCGCAATGGATTGGAGAAGCGCGTTGCTCATGCGTTAAGCCCTAATGACACACCGCATCATCCTGGAAGCTACCGCTGGCGAACATCTGCGCCAGAAATTGGCCGCAATGGATGATCTTCTGGGCGTCCTGATCGTCCTTGAGCGCGTTTTCCGACATCGTCAGGTTGGCCGCGCTCATTGAACTCCGATCCTTTACAAATGCGTCACTCCAGGCCTGCACGTTATTCAACTCGTTCCTCAGCAACTCGAGCCCGCCGTAGTCAGAGTCCGTCGATGCCGCCGCTGAAGCTAATGCGACGCTGTCGGCAGCTCGACCCTGGAATGCCAAAATAGTGGTTCCTGAAGTGGTGTTTCCTACTGGATACCCGTTCTGAACGACAACCTGCAGAGTTCGGCCCCACTCTCTGATGGATGCCATTGCCTCGACCGCCGCTTTCATGAAGGGGCGCGAGAAGCCTGATGTGTGAGGTTCGTCGCTCGATGATGAATCGTCCGGACCAGGCAGCGTCAGAACAATTCTGTTCTTGTCAAAGCTCAGCGACCCGTTTGTGATTTGCGCAAGCGCTTGCGCATCCACGAACACGCGCCCCTGGTATCGAATGACGCTTGCCTGTCCTTGGTAGCCTTGAACGGACAACGCTTCTCTCTCGCGCTGCGATTGCGCCGTTGTCATGGCCACGATCAACAGCACCGTCCCGAACATCAACGGCTTATGCTTCATGATGTGGAACATCGACTAATCCCCGGATAAAAGTTGCGCCCGAACTGGAGTGTGACTCATTGCTCAGGCGGTTCTGCCACGCTACCTCTCTGCTCGGCGTACTTTGCCTGCGTGAGGGGAGGAAGTGAGGACTCGACCTGCATATCCATCATCAAGTCAACGCGACGCTCCAATTGAAAGAACTTCGCCACCGTCAGAGCTGGAAGCGCTTTGTTGAACTTCTTGAAGTACTTCTTCTTCAACGCAGCCAGACGAGAGTCGCACTCCAACATTTGTCCTGCCATCGCTTTGGCCTCGGCATCGGTGAGCGTGGGGTACTTCTGGGTGTACTCCTTGATGACGGCAACGCGATCATCGTCCAGCCGGGATCGTTCGTACTCGTATTGCTTATAGATCGGCCAGAATGCCGCGCCATCTTTGTCGTTGAAATTCATTCCTGCTGTGATGAGGGTAGTCCTGTCTGCCTGCATATTGGCCCTCACTACTGCGATGGTGGAGTCGATAGTGGGCTCCTGATCTTGAGCACGGCCGAGTGGGCAAAATGCGAGCATCGCGAACGTAAGTACGAGTAATGCAAAATTCTTCATCATTGACTGAACTCCTAAGCCGCTTCTTCGTGTCATTGCTGGCGTAGCGGCAGTGCGCTGGACACCTTCTTTGTGAACGGCTCCTCGAAAATACGAAAAGCATTGCACGAGATGATTAGGCACGCACCTTGCCGAACTCATCTCAGAACCAAATCATTTCTTATGTTGTGGTTCTGGAATTAGAGATAGAGCCAGACGAGCATACGCTGCCCGGTAACGGGCACGCGGACCTCATCTGGTCACGCCTGGGTCGATTCGAACACCGCTTGTTTCTGTGCATACGAGTATTCGCGCAGCCCTATTCGCCATGGGACGGCTCTACTGCCGGATCTAGCCTCGCCGCTGTTGACCTCGGCGCCTCGGCCTTCTTCATGACGATCATGCACATGGCTCCAATCCCTGCCCAGAAAACGGTGCGCACACGCCGGCACAATGCCAGTGTCAATCCAGCGGTGCCCGTCACGCCAAAGATTTTGGCAATCAGCATATTTCCAATTTCATAGGTCCCGAAGTTGCCCGGGTTGAAGGCGCCCACGAGGTTGATCACCTTGGTCAGCGCTTCCACGATGAAAGCGCCGCCTAAGGCGATTTTTGTTCCCATGAACCGCAGCGTGACATATACCTCCACCACGGCCAGCACATGCCAAAGGAGGTTGAGGAGTAGAGTTGCCCAGAACGCGGACGGGGCTTCGTCACGAAAACTCAGTAGGTTATCTTCTGCCGAGTCAATGATCGGCTGTTTGCCGCTGACCCACTCATGAAGCCGGGGCAATCGGCCAATCGCCCGGGTTGCATGGCCCACCAACTGCCACCGGTGTCTAACCGACACAGCTGCCAAGATCACCGCGGATATGAGCACAGCAACAAGCACTGCGGCGTAGACTCGCCACGCGCCAGAAAGGGGGGCAAGCAGTAAGGTGGCTGAGATTCCTGAAACGGTGATTAGTACGGCGGTGAAGCTATGGAGAGCTCCGTCAATCGCACCGGCCGATAATGCATTGGATACGGGCACTGCGCGACCCAACAGTGATATGCGCGTCCCCTCGCCAAGCACCTTTCCAGCGACACCAAATTGCCCCATGCCGTCCGAGATCAACTGCGCAACGAAGCTGCGGGGCCAGGAGACTCCACTGATGTCACACGTGAACGCCTGCCTCCAGGCGCAGGTCTTAACGAGCTGAGAGAATCCTCCCAGGATGATGATCAGACCCAGCCCCCAGCCGACCGTCTGAAGTTGCTTCCAAACCGCGCCCGGGCCGCTTCGAAAGACCAGGTAGCCCAGTAGACCAAGGCCCAGCAGAGCTGCGAAAAATCGGAGAGTGGGCGCGGTACCGCCCTTGCGCGCCTGCTTGAGGGTCCTTCTCCATCTCCTCTCGTTCTTCGGTTCGTGCGTCTGCTGGATTCCGATCAGCGCACATTCAATAACTGAGTTACCGCCTCCCACATCGCTCTCCCCATTTTTCAGTCGTTTTTCGTACCTGTGACAGTGAGGAACAGCAGATGGATTGCCAATCGGGATGTCCGCTTAAAGGGTTAATTACGACCTATCTCCGAGGAGCCCACCTGCATTCGGCATGCCCTGCCCAGGGCAGTGCCTCAATGTGGGCACTGATGGAAGAACACTACGGAAGATCACGCCAACACAGAAACGATCGTCAATGTCTTACAGTCGCGGCGTTTACGACGGGTGGGGCACGCCTAAGATAACTCGCACGGTGTCCCGGGCTATGAGGAGCTCCTCATCGGTCGGGATAGCATATGCGAGCAACTTGGAGTCTTTCGTTGATATCTTGCCTTCGCGACCAACCGTCTCCTGATTCTTCGCCGGGTCGAGGCAAAGTCCTGCCCACTCCATCTCCGCACAAATTCTTGCACGAACGTCCGGCGAATTTTCTCCGATGCCGCCTGTGAAAACAACTGCGTCAGCTCCGCCCATCGCAGCCAGATATGCGCCGATGTATTTCCTCGCCCGATAACAGAAGATTTCGATACCCAGACGGACCCGGCGGTCTTCATGCTCTTTCAGCTCAGCCTGCAATTCGCGCATGTCATTCGTGAGCCCAGAAATGCCGAGCAAGCCGGATTGCGTGTTGAGCAGCCTGTCCACTTCGAAGGCTGATAGCCCCTCTTTTCTGGCGATGGCGCTGGCCACAGCGGGATCAATGTCTCCTGAGCGCGTGCCCATGACTAGACCTTCAAGCGGGGTTAGCCCCATCGACGTGTCGATGGAACATCCAGCTTTTATTGCGGCTGCCGAGCAGCCGTTGCCTAAATGAAGCGTGATGATGTTGGTTTGTTCGCGCGTCAGTCCTCGCATTGCACGATAGCGGAAAGCGACGTAGCGATGAGAGGTACCATGGAATCCGTACCGCCGGATTCGGTGCCTCCGGTAAAGATGATACGGAATGGCATACAGGTAGGCCTGCTCGGGAAGCGAATGATGAAAGGAAGTGTCGAACACCGCCACCTGGGGAATCTCCTTGCCGAATAATTCGCGGGCTGCCCGGATACCTTTGATGTTGTTTGGATTGTGAAGTGGGGCCAGATCGATGCAGTCCTCAAGTCCCTTCAAAACCGAGTCGTCAATCAAGGCAGAATCTTTGAACATCTCACCGCCATGCACCACTCGGTGTCCTACCGCATTTACGTCAGCCGCACTCTTGATTTCAGATACTCCTGGATTCGAAGCGATGTAGCGAATGAGGTATTCGAGTGCAGCGGCCACATCTCGCAACGGCTCTGTGAGAGTCTGCCTTGGCTGATTGCGGTACTTGATGCGAATGATTGCCTCTCCTCCTATGCCCTCAACATCGCCCCGGCAAATGCGGTCGTCTTTATCTTGAGCGATCCGTTCAAGGTCTGTGGCAATCACTTGAAATTTCAGGGTGGAACTTCCCGAGTTTAGAACCAGTACGTTCATTGTGTGGTTTGCCAGGCTAGTAGTCCCGTACTCACGGTTTACCGTTTCCCCAGGGTATGACCTTCGACCGCGAGCGCCCGAAATAACAGCTTCGCCCTGGTCAGAAGCCGATGCGATCCGCAGTCACGGGTTCGGGGCGAACTGGTTGGCGAGATCGTGACTCGCCGTTAACCAGGTGAGTGACTGCCGCGAACAGAAGTCCAATGGACACCCCGGACATCAGCATGCCGACCATACTTTCGAGCGGGCCCAACAGGCGCCATTTCGCCGGAAGGACCACATCCCCATATCCAACCGTCGCATAGCTGCTCGCCGAGAAATAAAACGCAGATTCCCAGGATGGAAGGCAAAGCCAGCGATAACAGCTCGCCCACAGCAGAATAACGATTCCGTGCAGAATGATGACGGCTACGGTGGTTTGCATGACGAGCGCAGCGCAGCGGAGCACCCGCACTCGTTGACTCTCTCTTGGAATGCTTCTGATCCAAATGATGAGCGCAGCGGCGCCGCCACACTGCAGCAATAGCGTAACCAACACGAGAAGAACGGCGGCACCGGCTTGTTGAAGCAGAGTCATTTTCGAAATCGGTCGCTCCTCCCGGTTGAAGACTCGCGCCTCTTCAGTACCGGCACTTAGTCGGCGTACACTGCGTGCACAGGTGCTTCAGACTCTACCGGAGCGCCCGTCTCCCACTTAATCAGCTTCAGATCCAACACAAAGATGGAATAAATCACCGGGACAAGCAGCAGCGTTACAAACGTCGCGATCGTAAGACCACCGATCTGGGCGTAGCAGAGAGGTTCCCAGAGGGGTCCGCCGTGAATGGCCAACGGTATGAGCCCGAGCACTGTCGCACCGACCGTGATCATCACCGGGCGCAATCGCACGATGCCGGCATCGAGCAGAGCTTCTCGCAAAGGCTCGCCTCTCTCGTGCGCTTCTTCGATGAAGTCGAAGAGAACGATGACGTGACTGACGATCACGCCGACAAGGCTTGCGACTCCCAGGAATCCCATGAATCCGAAGGGCTGACCCATAACCACAAGACCCGCGAGAGCTCCTGTCATTCCGTATGGAATCGCAGCGAAGACCAGAAGCGGCTTGACGGCACTTCGGAACTGCACGACCAACGCAATGTAGATCAGCAACACGGAGATCGCCATGACCACGCTGAGCTCCTTGAAACCTTTCTGCTGTTCGTCGTATTCGCCTCCGATCTCGAGGAAATAGCCGGGAGGCAGGTTCTTCTGGAACTCCTTGATTTTCGGCAGCAGCGGCGTCAGCACTTGCGACGGTAAGACACCCGGAATCGGGAAAGCGGATACCGTCACCGTCCGGAATTGATTGCGGCGCTTGATTTTCGATACCGCGATTTCCGTCGTGACATTTGAAACCTGCCGCAAAGGTACGCGCTGATTGCTGGACAAAGAGTAGACGTACGCATTTTGCACGTCCGATAGCCCGGCACGATCCTCCATCCGCAAGCGGACGGCGATGGGGATTTGTTTGTCAGCTTCCCGGTAGGTTGACACAGGTAATCCGCTCTGCGCCGCCGCCGATGAGAGCGCTATGTCCAGATTCGTGATGCCGGAAAGATTAGCGCGGTCGGGGTCAACCTTCAGCCGGACATTCATGGCAGGCTCTCCCCAGTCGTCACGTACCCGAGTCGCATTTGGCTGGACCCGAAAGACTGCTTGGAGTTCGCCAGAGAGACGGTGCAAAACGTCCATGTCCGGCCCTGAAATTCGAATGGAAACGGGGATGCCGACCGGCTTACCAGTCTCGAGTTGCCGCACATCGACCCGGGCCCCCGGGACTTCGCGGCTCAGCGCCGTCTGCAGCGGCCCAACCAGTTGGTTGGTCAAGTGCTTGTCGGCAACCTCGACCAGGATCTGGGCATAATTCAGTTGTTGCCGCTCGGGGTCGACGGAGAACCAGAATCTGGGGCCTCCGCCGCCAACAAAGGTGGTCAATGATTTCAGAACATCTTTCTGATGATGTTCGTTTCCAAAGCGTTCGGACTCCTGCCGAATGACAGTTTCTGCTCGTTGTGCGACCGCGTCCGTCGCGCCCAGCGGGGCATCGGGCGGAAGCCACACATCCACATACGAAAGATAGGATAGGTCCTTGGGGAAGAACTGCGGCTTCAGCATTCGGAAAAACACTCCGCCCAAAACCAGAACGATGAGCGAGCCGGCGAATGTTCCCCAACGATGTCTGAGCGCGAAATTACCTACCCGGTAAAACAGCGCCGGGAACCCGTGCTGCCGCCGCTCCGACATAGGCGCTTCCAGACGCTTCGGGGGCTTGATCAGGTAATACGCAATTAACGGCATAAAGGTGAAGGAAACGATGACGGAGGCGATCAGCGTACACGTCATCACAACCGGCAGACTGTAGAGGAAAAATCCTGTATCGCCGCTCAGCATTAGGAACGGGAGATACGCGACGATGTTCGTGATGGTGGCAAACACGATCGCTTTCGCCAGCTTCGTCGGCCCCATCCAGGATGCGAGATGTCGCGGAGAACCCGAGCCCAACTCGCGCTTGATCGCGTCCCCTGCCACAACCGGCATATCGACCAACAGTCCGAGTGCGATGATCAAAGTCGCGATCGAAACTTGTTGAATGTCAATTCCAAGAACGTGAACGATACCGAACGTCATCGCCAGCGTCAGGGGGATGGAAGCTGCCATCAGCATGGCCGCACGCCAGTCCCAGAATCCGACCAGGGCGACGATCACGACCAGGACAATGGCCTCATAGAGACTGCCCATCAATAAACTGACAAGCTCCTTCACTTGCCGGGGCTGGTCTGAGGTGCGAGCCACACTAAGGTCGGCAGGCAGTTGCGGGCGCACATTGGCGAGCGCTTTGTCGACCGCTGCGCCGAATTTGAAGATCTGTTCTCCGGATCGCATCTGCACCGCCAGTGTGATCGCACGGTTACGATGCCAGCTTCCGTTCGGCTCGCGAGAGACCATGTAGTTCAGGTACCGGGTGGGCGTCTGATACGCACGCGAAATGTCGACAAGATCGCGCAAGTAAAGCGGCGCCCCACTCGGCGAGGACGCGAGGAGCACGTTGCCAATATCTTTCGTGCTTTTGAACTCCGCGGTCGCGTCAACCAGCACGTTTCGCGATTGGGTCTGGACGATTCCGCCTGGAGCCGTCACATTCCGCGCGTTCAGGATGTCTTTGATCTTCGTGGGCTGCAATTTCAATGCTGCCAGACGCGCGTCCGAGTACTCCAGATAGATTTCTTCGGGCAAAACGCCCACGCGCTGGACCTTCGCTACCTCTGGCACACGTTGCAGCGTGCGCTGGATCAGATCGGTGAAGTCATCCAGCTGCCGATACGAATACCGGTTATTGGCTGCTTCTGCAATTCGCTCTTTCGTGGATTGAGGATCGCGAATGATAATGGGACCCCATGCGTCGGGGTGAAAGTCGTACTCCTGGAGCTTCTTCTCAATGAACTGCTGCCCATACGCGCGGATTTCGCCGTCCGACTTCGCCGTCGCAAAGTCGATCCCAGAACAGCTTCCGACGGACACGGAACGAACATCACGCGCGAACCCGTCCCGTTCTGCCTGCGCAGCCAGCATGACAAATGGCCGCTCGATCACAGCAGGGGACACGGATGCCGGGTAACAGTAGAGAACGGTGACACGTTTGCTCGTAACTCCTTGGCGCACTTTCTCAATCGCATCCCGCACCCCGCGGGCGCGCAAGGCGATTTCAAAGTCCGGGATGGTCGGACTGGCGACGGTCAGCATCAACGCTGCCGTGTCTCCGAAATCGCTGATCCAGGTGATAGGTCCCGCACCGTCAGGAAGGTCTGTGACCTGGTTCAGTCGTTGTCCAATATCCTGAAACTCCTGCTGGGTGTTCTTGATGTTGTCCAGGAGCCTGACTTGCACAACAGAAATGTTGTCCTGGATGGTGGACTCCACACGGTCCACCTTGCTGTTCCCGGTGACCGCTTGCTCGACCTTTCGCGTGACCAGTTGCTCGACCTTATCTGCGGAAATCCCTGGCCAAGGGGTGATTGCCAGCGCGATGCGCACAGGAATGTCGGGGTCCTTGCGCTTGGGCATGTTGATGTACCCGAACACGCCCCAGGCCAGAGTTGCGAACAATGCGACCCAGGCAATCTGCCGGTTCTTGACAAAGAATTGTGCAACGTTACGACTGTTGTTGGGGTTCTCGGATTTCATTGAAGGACCTCTACAGGTTGCCCATCTTTAAGCAGATTGGCGCCGGTGGTGATGATGCGGTCTCCCGTTTGCAGACCGCTGACGACGGTGATTTCACTGCCATTGACCGCGCCGATGTCTACGCTGTGGAGGCGAGCGACTTCTCCGGTACTCGAGTTTGAGACGACGAACACGCCATATTTCCCGTCGTTCGCTTGCACGACTGCGGAAAGCGGCACCAGCAACGCCGGCGTTCGAGTCGCGCCGTCGGCATTCGCGAATTGCAAGGAGCCGATCATCCCCACCCTCAGCAGGTGATCGTGGTTCGGTATCGCAACTTCTACCTCGAAATTACGAGTAACAGCGTCGGCTGCTGAGGACATACGGCTGATACGCGCATGAAATGTGCGCGTGGGGAACGCGTCGATGGCAACATCCACGGGCTGACCTACCTTTACGGACCGGACAACCGTATCGGGCACTCCCACCACAATCTTTACCGTGTCGGTCTTGGCCAGCGCGAATGCGGGAACGCCAGGTCCGACGAACGCGCCCAGCTCTACAGCTTTCTTCACGATCTCGCCGTCGAAGGGTGCAATCAGAGAGGTGTCGCGCAAAGCGATTTCCGCCTCGCTCGTCAGGGCCCGAGCGGACTTCAGTTGCTCCTCGCTGGCATCGTATTGCGCGCGCGCGGAATCGAAGTCGGGCTTCGTTAGGCTCTGACTGTCATACAGATGCGTAGCGCGATCAAAGTCGAGCTTGGCTTTCTGAAAAACAGCATCCGCGGCGGCTGCCTGCGAGGACGCCTGGTGCACCTTGTCCTCGTATTCAGAAGATCGGATGCGCACGAGCGCGGCGCCCCGGCTCACTCGATCCCCTTCCGCAATGTCCCGCATCCTGCCGTCCTGGCCGCGCACCTGTTTGAGCGAAATGACGTATCCGGGAATTCTGAATGCCAGGGGCACTTCCGAATCGGGCGTCACTACCGCCGAGAAACGCAAGCCGTCGGCGCTGAAGCCCGCTTGCTTCTCAATGCCTTGAGCCTGGACTCCCTGTGGGGGTTGATTGAGCGGCTTATTCGAGCCACAGCCGGCCATGACGAGCATCAATGAAAAGATTACGATTGTGGTTCTCACTTTTATTCCTCTCCCATCGCGCGGCGCAAATCTGCAAAGGAACTCCAATAAGAAGAGAGCGCCTGCTGATACTGAAAAGCGGTTTCCGAACTTCGAGCCTGAGCCTGTAAGAGATCTCTTACGAGTGTTGCTTGTTCTTTGTATTTGTTGCCGGTGACGCGGAATTGTTCGGTGGCGGCCTCATGACCGGTGCGGGTGGCCTTCAGCAACAACGCAGACTCTTTCCACTTGCGGTACTTCGCAGCGACTTCAACCCCGATCTGCGATTCTGCCTCTTGTGCACCGTTGTGCGCTTGCGCCAGTGTGTTCGATTTCTCGCGAACTTTATTGTGGCGGCGTCCCCAATCGAATGGTTCCCAAGTCAACGCAAAGCCGGCCACGCCGACATTCGTCGGAAGGACCTGCACGTTCTGAACCCCCATGTAGCTAACCGCGAGACCAAGGTCCGGTATGTATTCGGCCTTCGCAATGCGGCGATCGTACTCTGCTTGTTTTTCCTTCAGATGAGCCTGGTGGATCTCAGGGCGATTCTGTGACGCCTGCTGGCGCGCCTCCTCCAGACTCAGAGTGGCCGTGTCCTCCTCAGGAATAAAATCTACCCGAAAGGGAGTTTCAAGATCCCTTGCCAAAAGTTGATTCAGGTGCTCGTGCTGTGTGGCAAGTCCGTTCTCCGCAACCGACAAGTCGTATTGCGCCTTGGCCAAACGCGCATCGACCTCCAGGGCGTCTCCCTTGAGCACGGTCTTCTCTCCGATGTAACGCAGCGTGACTCGCTGTGCCTCTTCCAGCGTCCGTACACCTTCCCGTGCTGCATCCACCGCAGACTGCGTTGCAACAAGCTCGAAATAGGCGCTTCGCACTTCGGCCGCGATCTTCTCCCTTTCTGCGCGAACGTCTTCTTTCGCGATGTTGCGCCCAAGTTCTGTCGCCCGAATTCCTAGTCCGATTTTGTATTGCTGCAATAGCGGCACATCGATGCTGCCGTTCAAAAAGGCGGTCAATCTTGCCGGCGTGTGAACCTTGGCGTCGGTTGACGGAATCGGCCCAGTGGATGGATATGTGCCGAAGGCGCCCTTCGCGAAGGTGAAATCAAACGGCTGCAGCAATTCGCCGCCAAGGACCGAAAAGTGAAAGTCTGGGAGCCGCCTGCTGCGCATCGTGCTCACCTGGAAGTCATACTTTTGTGCCTCCAGCGCTGAGTTCTTCACGAGGCGATTGTTCGCGAGTGCAATGGAGACTGCATCGTCGAGCGTAAGAAGTGGGACGTCCTGTGTAGACTGTTGAGCCAGCGACCCGATCGGTGACGCAAAGACAAGAATTGTAAGAAACAGTGCGAGATGGTTCGATTTCATCATTCTTCCACCTGGAACTTTGGCTGAGGCCTGACGGCACTTTGAATTTGAGCGAATCGTGTTGTCGCTCGTGTGCACTAAGATTGCAGGTGTCATGCCAACCTAGAGTTCCTTGCAAGTTCTTGAATCAGAAGAGCGAGCGGCCACGAATGCTGAAGAATGCCCATATCTGGTCGATGAGCGCTGCCCCCATGTGGGCAGTGATGGGCAACGAGAATCAGACCGGACGATGCCCGTTTCCGCCTGAATCACTCGATAGAGGTGCGTTACGTTTGTGCGTGCCTAGCAACGGGAGTTGAAGCCGTTCGCAAACGTCCCGGGAATACGAAGTCTCGGCAACGAACTGGGCTCCGAGCCTCCTGGCGAGCAAAAGTACCTCTTCGCCGATGGCATCGACAAACATCACGTCCGTAAGATCGACGACTAATTCCAGTTTGCTATCACATCGCGTGACGAGCGTCCGGACTTCCACAGCTCCCTCGCCGGTGAATCGGCCTTCGAGCCGGCAAATCAAAACACCGTCTGATTCTTGCGTTTGTACTCGTAGCATGATGGTCTCTCATTCGTTAGCCCCAAATCGGTGGCTATAGTTATCCTTGCAGCTTTTTTGCCACGGACTTTGAACGCAACCTATTGTGACTAAAGGCTCTTTCGCGCGTACGCTGCCGTTAATAACGGGCAGTGACAGCATGAGGGCAGCTTTTGGTATCGGCTAAGAATCAAGGCGGCTGAAGCAGCCGCCTTGCAGAGTTGAAAGAAGGGAGGAAGCCGGACTTTCTAGAACGCAAATACCAGGCCGACGGAAGGCACTGCGGAATGAGTGTACTTGTCGACCTTGAGGCTGGTCAGCTCGAAATCGGGAGTCTTATAGACGAACCCGCGGTACTCTGCGCGCAAGGCGATATGCTTTACCACCGGCACATCGAATCCACCACCATAAACGAAGGCGCCTCGGGTCTGCTCCTTACCTACGGATCCCCCGCGCGGATCGAAGAACATGGCTCCGCCTCCCGTGAGCACGAACGGAGAAACGAGCTTGACGGCGGGCATCTTGAAGGAAGGAAGCTTCACAATTGCAATGCCAGTCGCGGCGTGGACGTTCATCGGTATGAAGGTCGTGCCGCTGCTCGATAGGAAGGTCTCATGATTCCTGAAATAGTCATAATCGCCTTCGACCGCCAGCCACTTCTTGAGGTTGAATCGATATCCGGCCATCACGCCGCCAGAGTTGGCTGGGTCATTGGTAATCCCACCGTTAGTCGTCTGTTTTTGGAAAAACCCGGAACCTTGAAGCGTCACTTCATTTCTAACTTCCTGAGCCCACGAGAAAGACGAGATTCCCAAAAAAACGAGAATAATTGCCAGTTCGGTCAACTTCTTCATTCTTGAGTCCCCTTTGTGGACCACTTAGCGCGTGGCCCGCGAGGAGAAGAGAGCAGGTTGTGTGCCGATGTTCCTTGGCCGTTGCAAGTTATTGTGGAACAGTGGTTTGGACACAAGTCCGAATTGCTGAACGAGGCCGTTTGACTTGCCCGTATGCTGGCGGACGACCGCATGTTGTCAGGCTACATAATCGGCGCGAGCGATATTTAGTCTCCGCATTTTGTTCTGCAGGGTGGTTCTCTTAAGCCCCAGGCGTTCTGCCGCTCCGCCATTGCCGGCTATTCTTCCGGCCGCGCTTCTCAAAGCATCGAGGATTGCCTGCCGCTCTGCTTGCTCGAAGGTCGCCGCTGCTGCAACCACAGTGCGTCCTGCAGATCTGTTCAGCTCTGCTCGCGGCACATTCAATTCGTCGCCTTGCGTGAGTATCACGCAGCGCTCAATGAAGTTTTCCAGCTCGCGGATATTTCCTCGCCAATCGGCATTCACCAGAGCCTCCATCGCGGGTCTCGGAACAGACCGGATACGCTTCTGCATACGCCGGGAGAGGCGCGACACAAAAAAGTGGACCAGGAGTTGAATGTCTTCGCGTCGTTCGCGCAGTGGCGGGATCTCAATCGGAAAGACTCTCAGCCTATAAAAAAGGTCCTCGCGGAACTGATTATTCCGGATCATCCCTTCCAAATCCCGATGCGTGGCCGCAATCAAACGAACATCAACCTTGATAGTCCTTGCGCTTCCCAGGCGTTCAAACTCCTGTTCCTGCAGGGCACGCAGCAGCTTTGGCTGCAAATCCATGGTGATGTCGCCGATCTCGTCAAGAAAAAGACTGCCGTGATCCGCCAGCTCAAAGCGGCCTCGCTTCTGCATGAGAGCGCCCGTGAAAGCGCCTTTTTCGTGGCCGAAGAGTTCGCTTTCCACCAAGCCCGATGGAATCGCGGCACAGTTCAGACGAACAAATGTGCGCTGCCGCCGCGGGCTGAGATTATGAAGGGCCCGGGCAACCAGTTCCTTCCCGGTACCGGTCTCACCGTGTAGCAGTACCGTGGAACTGGTTGGCGCCACGATCGCGACCTGGTCCAGCACCTTGCGGATCGCAGCGCTCTTGCCGACTATGTCTTCAAAGTTGTACTCGGATTCGATTTCCGATTCAAGGTAAAGCCTCTGCTCTTCGAGATCGTCGCGCGACGCGCGGAGCCGTCCATAGGCCAGAGCATTCTCCAGTACCAAAGAGATCTGGGTGCCGACTTGAAACAGCAGGTCGCAGTCTGCCTCATTGAAGGCATTCGCCTTACGACTGCACATCGTCAACAATCCTAAGGGGCCATCGGGGCCCAGCAGAGGCACGAGGACGGCCGACAGGAGCGATTCCGATCGAGATGCTTCGCGCAGGGCCGGAGGTATGTCTGCTTCGAACGGCGAGTAAAACCGCGGTATGCGGAGGCGCGACCATTCGCTCCATAGCTTCGTGGGCTCGACGACAACGACCTTCTCTAAAAAGCCCTTTCCAACTGGGAAATCGAGGAACTTACGTTCCAAACGATCTGTTTGCTTGTTAAAGAGCCACAATGACGTGAGATCGTTGCCCAGGTGCTTACGCATCGATCCCGCCACAGCCTGAAACAATTCTTCCGCTTCAAGCTTGCTGACTATGTGGTTGTTGATTTCCAGCAACAAGCTGAGCCGATCTCGCTGCTTCACGACCTCTCGGTGGTAAAGCTCCGCGTTATCTCTTGCCAGTGCGCACTCGAGCGCGACTGCAACGTGCGAAGCCAGCGCACTGAGCATCTCGACGTCTTCGGGGGCAAATCCCTGGCCCTCCAATTTTGGAGTCGCCAGAAGACCATAGCGTTTTTGCGCGGTGGATACTGGGAACAAATAGGTGCTTCGCCCGGCAACTTCGGCCGCAAAGGGAGCCATATCAGGATGTTCCAACATCACCAGCGACAGGTCCGGGACAAACACCGGTTTCTGTTCGTCCAGCACTTGCGCCACCGGACCAATGCATGACAATTTAGCTCCACGTTTAATTTCGGGAGCGTCCCCGTCTCGATCAAATTCGAAGGCGAACAAGCTGTCGCCGTTATCGGTCAGTACATAGAGTTCGGCCCCGTGCAATCTGGACGTGCTCGACAGGACACCTCGCAGGCTTTGCAGGACGGCCTTTACTGTGGGCTGATCGGCCAGAGCGCTGGAAGCGCCTAGCAGCATTCGATATCGATCTTCGGTGATAGTCATGGCACGTGAGCTTTCCGCAACTCTCGATTTGCAAGTGCGAGCAACCTCGGCTGCCTGGGTTCCGCTTGAAATTCCTATCGTTCACTCCCCAGCGACGCTGGAACCGTAGACAGCAGTTTGTTGATGGCTAAGTCCATAGTCCGATTCATTTCGGAAACAACCCCGGCTACATTTCGTTGGGACACCGGTTGAGTCTCGGAGACCGCGTTGCTCCAGACCGTTGCGCCGGTCGCGACCTTGGTGATTTGTGCTGACATTGCAACTTCCACCTTGACCCCGGCCTCGTAATCCACCTCTTCCAGCTTTTCCAACCTGCCGCTGAAAACGTAGTCGTTATTCGGACGGCCGTCATACATAGAGACCATGGAGTACTGACCGCCGGCGCGCAGATGATCAATGACTGCGGTGGTCAAAAGCATGCGCGGATCTGCCGCCCAGCGGTGGTATTCGTAGAATCCGATTTCCTCCGGCGTTCTTCGATACACAATAGGTCCTTGCCTTAGATAATTCGGAGATTGGAATTCCCGTACTGCGATTGAGGTTCGGACGTTTTCCGCGGCGGGCGGATCCGGCGGAGCCGGCAAATTGAGTGTGTAATATGCGGGATATCTTACACTGCCGCATCCCGACAGAGCGGGTAACAGCGTCGCCATCAATACAATCGCCATCGTAAGTTTTTTCATTGCCGATTCTCCTCCGTCCGTTTATTTCGGAACCTGCCGGTCCCCGGGCTGCTTGGTGCGGATCAGGCTCCAGGGGCGCTGCTTTAATGAATTCGTGAATTGATTCAGGTTGTCAGTCGCGTCGCGCAGATTTTCCACCGTATCGGCGATCTTGGAGTCATTGGCTCGTACTATGACTTGAATCGACTGCAGCAAGCCATTGGCTTGTTCCAAGGTGGTCTGTAATTCAGCCAGGTCTTTTCGCACGGGAGCGCGCAAATCCGTCACTGTCCCATTCACATTCTGGATGGTGTCATCGGCATGCTCGCTAACTCTGGCCAATTGATCTGTGAGACGATCAATCTTTGGGCGCTCGTCGGCCACCAATCGATCGACGTTGTCCAGAATGGCGTGGACCTTTTTCTGATTTCCTGGTCCGGTCATCGTGTCCAGGTTTGTAAGCAGATGGTTCATGTTGCCGGTAATGTCGTTGAGTTCTCCCTGAGCCTGCGTGATCAGCGTATTTGCGCTGTCCGCTACGGTTGCCAGTTTCCCGGCAATCTCATCCAGGCTGGCCGCTTCTTGCGAGGCGACGGTTGAGTCTGGAGGAAGACGCTTGGCATCAATCGTTCCCGTCGTGATCGACAAAGCCGCGCTGTTCATCACGCTGACGAAGCCCAGCTTGGCCACTGATTTCTCATTCAGCGGAGTGTCCTTCTTGACGTCCAGGAGAATTTCGATTCGGGTTGGATCCGCGGCCCAGGGCCGCACAGCTGTAACTTTGCCCACGTTGATGCCTCCGTACAGCACGGAAGCTCCGGACTCCAGCCCTCCGGCATATCGCAAGTAAGTGCGATAGTGCACGGTGCCGCCACTATACTGCGCATTCAACAGGTAGGTAACGGTGAACGCGAGTACAGCGAAACAGCCGAGGACAAAGGCGCCAACCTTTGCTTCGGTGGTCATGGTTTTTCCTCCTGACTTTGCACATAGCGCTCCAGATAAGAGGCCAATGCCGGCGTATGCACCGGGTTGGCCGGCACACGGTTGAGGAATTGCCTCACGCGTGGATGCTGGTTTGCGCGTAATTCGTCTTTCGTGCCGACTGCAAGGAGCTTTCCATCGAACAACATCGCGATCCGGTCGGCGATTCGGAAGGCGCTGTGCATCTCATGGGTGACAACAAGAGCTGTTATCTGAAAAGCTTGCTTCAGAAACAAGATGAGTTCGTCCAGTTCCGCCGCCACAATTGGGTCAAGGCCGGCGGAGGGTTCGTCCAGCACTAAGATCTCCGGATCCATTGCAAGAGCCCGCGCAACCGCCGCACGCTTCTTCATGCCTCCCGAGAGTTCCTGCGGGTGCAGTTTGCCGAAGTCCGCCAGGCCCACCACCGCCAACTTCATCCAAACGATCAGGTCAATCACTGAAGGAGCGAGCGCGGTGTGCTCCCGCAAGGTGAGCGCGACATTGTCTTCCAGCGATAGCGAATTGAACAATGCAGCGCTCTGAAAGGCAACCCCAACCGACCGTCGGATTGTGTTCAAATCCGCCTGTGAGCAGGTAGTGATGTCTGTGCCTTTGATCGAGATGCTGCCCGCTTTCGGACGCTCGAGACCAAGAATTTGCCGCAACAATGTGCTCTTTCCTGAACCGCTGCCCCCCAGCAGAACCGTGATCTCGCCTGCCTCGATGTCAAGGTTCAAACCGTCGAGCACACGCCGCCCATCGTATTCCACCACCAGATCGCGCACCGAAATTATGGACATTTACATTTTTCCCGTGAAGTAAAAGATGGTAGTGAATACCGCATCGGCAATGATGACGAGAAAAGTTGATCGCACGACCGCCGAAGTTGTAGAGCGACCCACTGCGTCGGGCCCGCCGCGCACACGAAGTCCTTCCAGGCATCCCACGTGAGCAATGATGGTGGCGAATGCCAGACTCTTGATCATCCCGGCGACCACATCCCGCAACTCAATTGAGTTCAGCACGTATCGGAAGTAGAGCAGCAGACCAAGGTGCGTGCTGAAGAACATAAATAGCCCCCCGGCGAGAATGCCGAAGAGGGCGGAGACGATACTGAGACACGGAACTGCCACCAGTGCCGCCAGATACTTTGGCGCCAACACGAACTCCACCGGTTCGAAGGCCATGACCTTGAGGGCATCGATCTCTTCCGTCACCTTCATGGTGCCGATCTCGGCTGCAAATGAAGATCCCGATCGTCCGCTGACGGCGATAGCCGTCAGCAGCGGACCAAGTTCGCGTGTGAAGCCGGCTGCGACCAGATCGATGACGAAGTGCAATGCTCCGAACCGCCGCAGCTCCGATGCTCCCTGCATGGCCAGGATGAATCCGCTGCACATCGCCAGCAGTGCAACCATCGGCAACGCGTCCACTCCGATCTCAAGCATCTGGTGAACGGCTGCATGCCATCGATGTCGATTTCCTACCAGGGGCAGAGCCGCACGCATCCCACGCAAGGTGGCCCACAATTGAATGTTCAGGCTCCCAACAGTAGTCGAGTTGACTGAGAGTCTCTCTGCCGGCAATTTCGAGAAGATTGGCCATCAGACCGCCTCGCACCAGACGTGGTTCATATGTCAATGCCCTCATTGAACAGGGATAGAATGCCCGTCGCCTCAAACAGGCGATGTAAGCGATCATGCAATCCCTGCAGCCTAAGCTCGGTTTTACAGTTTCGCGCGATCTTTAACGCTTCAATCAGCGTGGCAACGCCGGAACTGTCGAGATGGGTGACGCCCGACAAGTCAATGCTCACCGTCCTCGGATGTGGCGCGTGCAAAAGGGCGATGAGCTGGTCGCGCACTGCTGGAGAGGAATCGATATCAATGCGGCCCTTCAACGACGCCAGAGCGCCATTCTCGGTGGCAACAATGTTGACGTCCGGATTATCGACACGTTTGCTGTTGTCATCGAGCAACGGAATCGGCTCCTCCTCGGCACAATGTCCTGAATTTCCATTGACGGACAATCGCCAAGATCAATCCGAAAATGTTATTGGCAAGAGCATGGCCATTACCGGCCAGTGATAATCGTAGGAAACTCAAATACTTGCGCAGGAGAGGGGATACTGATACGAACCATGTAGACACTATCAGGGCAGTCGCGCCCAAATACGGGCAGTGAGGTCAGCGGTGTTTGGATCGTGACCCTATTGGGTCATTGAGCGGCTCGGTTGGTTGCTTTTCACGTCCACAACCAGGGAGCACAGGGGAGTTCAACATTGTGTCTCAGGAAATTATGTTCGGTCTTCAACTGAGCTTTTACACTCTGGGCTCAGCTTAGGCAATGCGGTCTGCGCGAGCGATTGGACCTGCGGTTTGGCTCATGCGAAGAAGATTGTGTCAGACAACTTCAGCGCGGGTATGGAATGCGTGTGCTAGCGGCGGCGTCTACGGGAACGAGATCCCGTGTGGAGTACTCCTCGTATCGACTTCTGCACTTTAGCCCGTGCCCGAGCTAGTCTGCGCTTTCACCGTTCCGACGGGAATGCCCAGAACGCGAGCTGTTTCGCAGACTGAAAGACTGATCCACATACCGCAGGTGAAACGTTTTCCGCAGAGTCGGGGATAGTCGTGCTGCTGATTTCATCAACCGCGCATTCAGCCTAGATCTGTGGCACTCATCTTCGGGATTGGGTCGATGGTCCACCAAAATATCGGAGAGCGGATACTCCTGGTCTTCTCCGATTCGTGAATCGAGGGATACGTGGATATAGCGTGACCGCTTGCGCAAATGCATTCTTGCGCAATTGATAACAATAGTGGTCAGCCACGTCGAAAGTTGCGCGTCGCCTCTGAATTGGTTCAGATGCTTGTAAGCTGCCAATAGCGCGTCCTGCACCGCATCCTCGGCATCCGTTTTGTTTCCCAAAAGTCTATAGGCGTATCGATAAAGAGACGGTAAGCAATGCGACAGAACAGACACCATCTGTGCAGGTGAAGGCGTCCCCGATTCCAAGGCGACACCCTCACCGCTCTCACTTAATTTCTCCAGGGATGTCATGTTATGTTCGCGACTCCTCTGTCGCCACCGAAGCACGTCAAGTTCCATGCGACCCCAGCGAGCTGGAATTTCGATTTCATCTGGATGCAGAGACGGATCCCGGAAATGGAACCACGAGAACCGTACTGGAGCTTGAGCTTTCGGCGACTCCATCTCTTTTTGGCTGGCTTCGTCGATGTCATGTTTCAGAACATCATGGAGCGCGCTAAGCACCTGATACTGCATCATCGCCATTTGGTAGCTCTGCTGCAGAAGATATTCTGCCTGTTCGCGAGTGATTTGATTTGCTTGTTGCGCCTGCACAATTACCAAGAAATCGGCCGATGTCTTGTCTGCTACCAGGCTCATGGCGATTTCGTAGGATTTGAGAACGTCCTGTGGGCCCAAGGGCATTTTAGGTTTGAGCGCAATCAAATCGGAGAGTACAGGATTGGACGGCATGCTTGTACTCGCAAGAATGCTCTCCAGCGGAGGCGCATCTATCTGGATCTTCTTTTTCTTCGGCTGGGCTGCGGCCGTGTGCCACACCGTACCGAGAATCACGATAGCAATAAGAATTTGTCGAAACTTCATCGGTCCTCCTCGTGCGAGCTGCACATCGTAATCGATCCGGCTGCTGATTGGGTGATCAAGCGATGTTCTGTAAATCTTCTCCACGTGTCACATTGTGCTTCCATCAAAAACCAGGAGATGTGGGCCGTCCCCTGTCAGAGTTGACGGGTGAGTATCGCGCCGGCTGATCGGATGCTGGCCATGCCGATTGCTTGATCATTTTGGCGATATTGCGGGCCAAATTGTGAGTAGCGCGCAAATTGTTGCCGAAGAGGCGAACGTTCCCTTGCACCGTGCTCTCCAGCACAATTCTGCCCTCGCGTGTAAGGAGTTGACTCCGCACGGTTAACTTTGTCGCGCCGCTCACAGTGGTCACCGCACGCTTCGTTTCGCTCCCAGGCGTATATTTCACAACCATTGTTTTTAGGATCAGTAAGTCCGGAGTCTCGCTAGCCTTACTGTCGCCCTCGCGGAGGACGTACTTGAACCGCTTCGTCTTATTCAACTCTTCCAAGAGGTTCTCGTAGATCGCGACTTGAAAGGAATATGCGAGGTCGAGGTGGTCGAGGTCAACCCGCTCCACCTGCACGCTCCATTGCGGTGCAGAGCCGCTGCTTGCGCCGGAGGAGTTCGCCGCCGCAGTTTGGCCGGCTAGCAGACCCGAAAATGCAGCGACAATTGTGACGCCGGCCACCATACAGAAGGTCCATGAATTCCGTTTACTTGTCTTCATGCGTGACCTCCGAAGTGCTTTGCTTCGTTAGCTGGTCTTCGCCAGAGCTGGAAGATACGCCCCGAGCCACGAGTTCATTCCTCACGAGTTCACCTTGTCCTTTTTCCAATTGGAAGATCGCACCATGGACTCCGCCATTACCGTCAACATATTCCAGGGTCACCGTGTCGTATTTCTTATGAGCAAAGAGACTAACCACTCGGCCACCTCCGTACGGAGCGGCTGTCTTGCCTATCTTCATTGGCAATCCGCCGACCTGCATTCCTTCCTCACCCAGAAAAACATGCCGCACAGAAGCGATGTCTACTTCTGCGACGGGCTTGCCGCTTTGCTGAAATCGCAACACATTGTCTTGGGTAGACAGCGTTCCCTTACAATTGCTCTTTGTGTTTGGCAAACCCAGAATATGAATAGCGCGAATGCTGAACGGCGCGTTCGCCTTCAATGGGGGAGCGGTGCTCTGGGCCAGTGCGCCAATGCCGGAGCACAACACCAATGCCCATAGACTGATAAGTGCGTGTCTGCCGAAGCAGCCGCTCTTGTCGTTCCTAAAAACAAACAAACGATACATTCATCCTCCAATTCGACTCGAATCGCTGGGTCGACATGTAACTCCTGCAAACAATCCTCGAGCACAACTCTCCCCAGGCAGCACGACCTATTTCGATTGCTTAGGTCCGGCAGCGGGCCGTTGGCTTTCTATCGGCACCTGAAGGGACCGGCCCAACATGTCGTTGTAAGTAATTGTGTTCTTTCCGACTAGTACCAACAGCTCGTGCCCTCTTGCGTACTTCGACGGCAGTTCGCCCAATGGCGGCGTGTACAGAACCACGTAGATTGTGTCGCCCACTTTGACGGAAACGTCATAGCTGGCGGGATCAGACGCACCGTCTCCTGCAACCTGACGAGCCTTGACCTCAGTAACGATAGCCACTTGATACTTCGATGTAGACTGGCCAAGAGCTGCCAACGTCAGTGAACAGAAAGCGACTACAACGATTAGCCTCCGCATCCTTTACTCCTCGCGCTCCTGCTAGTCCAGCAATCCGGACCAGCAATGACTGTTAGCCAAGCCAGGAGCTTGTTCTTGACATCCGCATAGGAATGCAATCGACCGGCCAGTAGTTGAAGCGCTTGTAGAGTTTTCAACAACGCTTTCGTTTCATGTCTTTGCCGTGCGCCGTGTTGCGCGGGTCAGCACTCAACGCTCAAGTTGCCGACCGCATCCGGGCACACATGCCTAACGCAGGGCAATAGTTGTGACATTCGACATGCAGCGCAACCCAGGAACAGCTTCGTTCTCGGCTCTTATTCGTTGTTCGGCATTGGCATTGCGCGTGCACTCTCATCTTGCAGCGAGGCGGCAGGCATTCGGTGGCCGAGACGGACTCCGCAGCCAACCAGCTCGGAGCGCCCGAGAGCATAGAAGACCCGCGTGGCACATTTCCGTTGTTTGTGGCCCTTGTCTGCCCCTCGCGCATTTCTGGCAGGAGAGTGATTATGAAAACATGTGACACACTACCGGGCGAATCGAACACCAGCATCATCTCGTCGATCATTAACTTAGTCTGTCCACAATGCGGCGGAAGAATGTCGGAATTCCAATGTGAAGGGAGATGCCGCAGGAACTGGCTCGCTGAATGGGAATGGGCGAATCAGGCGACGAGGAGTTCTAATTTCCGTGTCTCGGGCCTTCGCGCTCGCTCGATCCGGTGACCTGGCTTGCGATCACTTCGTAATCCGGGCTCGCTGGGTAGGCTTCGATTTCATACCTCAGCCACTCCCTCGATCTACGGCGCAAGCTCTTCAGCCGTTCGCGGAATATGCCATGTGGATGACGACCTGCCGTGCATCTAAGCAGCTCTCCAGCGGTTTCAAGCGGTGCAAATATTGTTGTCGCTCGTGCTTGTGGTGATGACGGTCGGGCTCTCCGTCCAAGTTTCGCCTGCAGCATCCGATCTCCCATCGAACCAACAGGTAATCGCGTTCTTGACCGAGTCGATGGATTGGTATCACCATTGCGTCATCGAGCGCCAGATTGCAACTGAGCCAGTCGACCTTGTGTTCCTGGAAGACAATCGGCCGAGTGCAGCGCAGATTCTCCAATTATCGTTTGACTTTGCCAGAGCGGACGCGCAGGCTGCGGCGCCTGCGGGGGATAGCCAGAAAGGGAGCGCGATTGCGACCGGCTCACCGGACCTCGCGCGCTTTGTGCAGTTAGAAAACAATACCGAGTTACAGAGCCGTCAGGCAAGCGAGGAAATCGAGTCAATCAACAAAAGCATCAAGAAGGCGCATGGTGCTCACCGTCGTGAGTTGCAGGCCGCGCTGGATACGACGCAGAGCCGGCTGGATGTCTTGCAGGCAGGATTGGTTACTCTCCGGCAGTTAGTTGAATTTATGCAAGCGTTTACGAGTCGCGAGACCGGAGATTTGGCATCGACTATCGACGACCTCGCCCGAACTGTTCCCGATGTGACCAGCCCAACGGCCGTGGCGTCACAAACGCAAGCTTCGGTCCCCTCTTTGTCTGCCAAGTCGGGCGACTCCGGAATCCTCGCCCTCAGCTCAAAAGTGTCGGCGCTGGGAAGAAAACTTAGAATTTTGGACGACGAGGTCCGCCGCACCGATGCCCTGAGGCAATTTTCTGAAAAACTGCACAATCCGCTTCTGGCTGCCATTAATAAACGTCTTCCAGCACTTGCTGAGAACGCTCTTGAGGGGAGCGATCCCGCCGAACTGCAGCGGCAGAAAACCAGACTTGATGAGCTTGCAGCCTTGGTCAAGACACTATCTCCAGCGATCGTGGCGTTGGACAAGCAAAGAGTATTGCTCGTCGCATACACATCGCGCTTGAAAGATTGGCGTGCCGCCGTCATCGCCGAGGACAAGAAAACGTGGGGAAACCTGATCTCACGGCTGCTCGGTGCTGCCGTGGGGATTGGTGCGCTCGTAATCATAGGCGCGGTTGTGCGCAGAGTGACACGGCGTCATATGCACGACACTGATCGCCGGCACATCCTTCTGGTGATCCAGAGGGTTGTCCTTTGGTCCTCTATTCTAGCGGTCGTCGCGTTTGCCTTTGCGTCGGATTTGACCTCTTTGGCTACTTTCTTTGGGCTATTGGCGGCAGGTGTTGCGGTTGCGCTCCAAAGCGTGATTCTTTCCGCCGTCGGTTACTTCGTGCTGGTGGGAAGCGCGGAATAAGAATTGGGGACCGCGTGCAGATTTCGGGCGTGACCGGCGACGTCACAGATATCGGGTGGCTCCAATTCCAGCTAAGAGAGATCGACACTCGAACTCAGCAGCCCACGGGTAACGTGGTTACATTTTCCAATTCGTTTGTCTTGGCGTCGCCCGCCACTGGTCTCTCCAAGTTCAAGCGGAACGACTCAAAGTCAGCGCAGTTCGAAGTCGCCGCAAAAGCATCGCAGCCCTAGAGAACACAATTTTCTTCAATTGTTACGAGACTACGGCCCCGCTCTGGCCGAGAGAGTCACCACGGTATAGTGCTCGATCCGGCTTAGGGTGAACTCGGCGACGCTCCCGTGAAGAGAGAGGCCAGTGAACTGAGGCTGGGCCGCGTCCGGCGAAAGGACCTTTACCTCCCAGCGGCTCAGGTCCCGGGTTTCTCGCAGATCGACCAGCCCGCTCAGGTCCAGCCGGACTTTCACTTTCTCTGCCGGCACCTGGTGATCGTAGTTGAGTAAGTGGAGAATGAAAGTCCGACCATCAGGTTTCCGAGTTAACTGGCCCAGCACGTAACCGCGCGGTTCCAGGCTGAGGCGAGGTCCTCCCGCCGCGGCTTCGGCGCGCGTTGCAATTCCCGGCTCTCCCTTTCCGGCCCTGAGGATCACCCCTCCAGCGGCAGCGAACGCATCGAACCGGTTTTTTTCTTCGGCAAGCTTGGGCAGGTCAGCCGGCATCACCAGTACCTTGAACCGCTCCAGGGGAATTCCCTTGTCCAGATGCGCGAGCACTTTGGTCTCGAAGAAGACGCTTTGCTTGAGGAATTCGTCGGCCAGCGGGTTGTGCGGCTCTGCGGAGATCAAGGCGATCCGCGCCGCCGGCTCTGTCTGGTGATAAAGCTCCCGATGCTCGACCAGGAAGTGGTTGTATTGAGCGACGGCCGTCCAAGCCTCCCGGGCCTCCGGCTCGCCCTTGATCAGCCCATAGAGGAATCGGCCCTCGATGTTGCGCGAGGTGGCCGCGCCGAAGGCATAGGCCTCGGCGATGGAAAGCTTCTGCTCGGCCGGGCTGGGGATGCAGCGCTCGCGCGGGCCGCAATGATAAAGGTCGTTTTCATACATCAGGGGCTGCCAAAGCTGCTTCTCTCCGCTCAGGAATTTGATGTTTCGCGCGTTGTCAACCTGCCAACGACCGTCCCACACCCCTGGGGTGTCCTTGCCATCCTCCTCCCAGATCACTTCGTTAATGTCATTCATCGCAAACCGGTCTGGCGAAATATGGATGTTGGCATAAACCATGACCTTGGGCCGGCCGGTCTCTTGTGCCTTCCGCTCCGCCATCCGCTGCGTATCATCGAGCAACTGGGCCAGACCGTCGTTGTAACCGATCATGTTGTCCCAGACGATCGCGTCCACTCCCGCGTCCACCGCCAACGCCGCCTTCTTCAAGAGATAGGCCCGCCAGCCGGACTTGCGCGCGTCGGCCAGACGACGGTCCCAGGAGACTTTCAAATCCGTCTTGGTCGGGCCGGCGTAAAACATGGGGACGCGGTGCATCCACAAGCCGTATTTCTTCGTTTCGGGGTCGTCGCGGTAGGCGCTCGTGCGGAACATGTTGGAAGCCGACAGGTAGGCTGAGACGTGGATGCCGTTCTCATGGCAGCGCGCGATTACCTTTTTCAAGTTCTCCCGGTTCTCGTTTTCGTCCTTGAGCGACCAGCCACTGCTCCAGGTGACCCAGATCCAGTTGAACTCCGCCTGCTTGAGCAAGCCGAGCATTTGCTCGAAATCGCGGTCATAGATGTGGGTCAGGACGTCCTTCTCTTCGGCGCTGAACTTGTTGCCCCACCAGGTCCGCCCCGCCTTCCAGCTCTCGATTTGTCCGCCGTCGAGTCGGATGAAAAGGAAATTCCCCTGCTCGGCCCAGGGCGGCAGGTCCTCCGGCTTGGCGCGATACAGTTTCGGCGCAGGCTCAAAAGACTGGGCCGTGCAGAGCAGCAGGAACGCGGCGACCAAACCAATCAGTCCAACGCCGCCTACGATTCGGACATGTTGCATGGTTTTCTTCCCACGAAACGCTCATAAACAGATCGTCGACAGCACGGAATCGCGCAATGGCGAAACAGCCGTTCTTTAACTCGACGCGCCATGTCTCAGGATTGGTCGCGTACGGTTGCATCACCCAGGTAGCGCGCAAGGGTAGCGCGCAAGGGCAATCTCCAGATTGAAATGCATTCCTTCACGTCCCAGCAACTGCCCCAGCGGTGATCGTTGTACGATGGCCAAAACTCTGGGAGTCATGCCAATCAGCCATAGTTGAGCGCCATGCTGGCTCTGCCTCTTCGCGAGCTGTGCGAACATTTTCACCGCGGTGTACAGCGGAGGATAGGCTCGCGCATGGTCTGGCAACTGCCCGACGTACTAGAGGCGAAGCGCTACCGGCCAAGCCTTTTACACCAATCTCCCTCCCCGCCAGTACCGGTTCCGTGTCGCAGCTTGCAACAACAGCGGCGTGTGGAACGAGGCCAGCACATTTCTGGACTTCTCCGTCACTCCGGCGTATTACCAGACGAACTGGTTTCTCGCTCTGTGCGCGGCCGGTTTCCTGGCGTTGCTCTGGAGGATCTATCGACTCCGTGTTCAGCAATTGCAGCACCAGTTCGCGACCGGGCTGGAGGCACGCGTCAACGAACGGACACGAATCGCGCGGGAACTACACGATACGCTGCTGCAAAGTTTTCAAGCCTGATGCTCCATTTTCGAACTGGTATCGACCTGCTCCATGGGAATCCCGCAGTCATTTTGGACAATCGAACCCCTCCCAAACCCTTCCTAGTTAAGGCCGATCAGTAAAACGATTGGATGCATAGACCAAGCGTGAGCACGGTTGCTTTGACAACGGTCGCGACAAGGCAGAGGCCTCAGGTTCTTCTCTCCGTGACAGGGGGCTTCCTGAACTGACTGAGCGATCACGTTGTCGGGATCTGGTACAATCCAAAAGGTGGAAGTGCTTCCGTTCGGGAATTGGATGATGGTGTTCCTGTCCGGTTCCTGTCGATACCGTAACCTGTTTGTGGCTTGGCTCGTTTGAAAATATTGACTGCAGAGACGATATAGACCAGGAAGACAGGAAACTCGCATCGGACAGTTTTTTTTGTTTATGTAAGCTATTGATAATGCATTTACTTGGGGACGTAGTTCAGTTGGTTAGAAGTTTTGGCCAATTTCGGCCTTCATGCTGTGTTGATAACCACGCCATGAACAAACCGCATGACCGCGACGGCGCGCGAACCGACCGGCGCGCCTTCCTCAGGCGCGCCGCCGGTGTCGCGGCGCTCGCGGCCACCGGATTGGCGGCGCGGGCGGCCTTTGCCGGGGATGCGGCCCTCGACGCGCTGATCGGCGACACCCAGCGCGGCGAGTTCGGGCAGGGTTTCGACGATGCGTCCCGCACCATCCACATGCCGAAGGCCTCGGAGCCGACCGTCTCGACGGCGACCGCGCAAACGACCGAGAAGGCGATCGACCGTTATGCCGACATTGTCGGCCGCGGCGGCTGGCCGCAAGTTCCTTCCGCCGGCGTGCTGCGCCTTGGCGATCGTCATCCGAGCGTCCCGGCGCTGCGCGCCCGCCTGGTCGCGTCCGGCGACATCGACCCGAACGCGGTCGGCAACGACATTTACGATTCCTACGTCGAAGCCGCGGTGCGGCGCTTTCAGGCGCGCCACGGCCTGACCGTCGACGGTATCATTCGCGCGGAGACGCTCGCCGCGCTGAACGTGCCGGCGCCGGTGCGGCTGGCGCAATTGAAGGTCAACGTGACACGGCTGCGCGCGCTTAGCGCCAATTTGAGTCCGCGCTATGTGGTCGCCAATATTCCTGCTGCCCGCGTCGAAGCGATCGAGAACGGCCTCGCGGTGTCGCGGCACGCCGCCGTCGCTGGCAAGCCGGATCGGCCGTCCCCCGAACTCACCAGCAAAATTGTCCAGATCAACTTCAACCCTTATTGGACGGTCCCCCCTTCCATTGTGCAGAAGGACCTGATCCCGAAAATGCAGGATCAGCCTGATTATCTCACCAGCAATCACATCCGCATTTTCGATGCGCGCCACAAGGAGCTCGAGCCGTCACAGATCAATTGGTACTCGGAAGATGCGACGCATTATTCGTTCAAGCAGGATCCGGGCAGTTACAACTCGCTGGGTTCGATCCGCATCAATTTTCCAAGCCCGTACGGCGTGTATATGCACGACACGCCGTTGAAGAATTTCTTCGGCGAGGACTTCCGCTTCCATTCGTCAGGCTGCATGCGCGTGCAGAATGTGCGCCAGTTGGTGGCCTGGCTGCTGCAAGACATGCGCGGCTGGTCGCTTGAGGACATCGATCGCGTCATCAAATCCGGCGAGCAGAAAAATGCCCAGCTCACAAAGCCGGTGTCGCTGCATTGGGTCTATATCACCGGCTGGGCAACGCCCGACGACGTCGTGCAATTCCGCGAAGACATCTACGGCAAGGACGGCCTGCCCGGCGCCCAGACGACGACGAAGCTGTAACGGTCCGCGGTCGGCGGCGCCGGCCGCAGCGAGTTTCCACCCCACGTTCTCTGGTGTATGGTGCCAGGCGTAGCTTCAGCGTGGAGGGGTGGCGTGAGCAGTCAGGTCAAATTCGTTCTCGACGAAACACAAATTCCGAAAACTTGGTACAACCTCGCGGCCGATCTGCCGAAGCCGCTGCCGCCGGTTCTGCATCCCGGCACCAAGCAGCCGGTCGGCCCCGGCGATCTCGAGCCGTTGTTCCCGATGGCGCTGATCCTGCAGGAGGTGTCGGCGGAGCGCACCATCGACATCCCGGAGCCGATCCGCGACGTCTACCGCATGTGGCGGCCGACGCCGCTCATCCGCGCGCGCCGGCTCGAGCAGGCGCTGCAAACGCCGGCCAAGATCTATTTCAAGTACGAAGGCGTCTCGCCGGCGGGCTCGCACAAGCCCAATACGGCGGTGCCGCAGGCCTGGTACAATAAGGAACAAGGCGTCAAGCGGCTTTCCACCGAGACCGGCGCCGGCCAGTGGGGCTCGGCGCTCGCTTTTGCCGGCGGGCTGTTCGGCATCGACGTGACTGTGTTCCAGGTCCGGGTCTCCTACGATCAAAAGCCCTATCGTCGCGCCCTCATAGAAACCTATGGCGCGCGCTGCATCGCCTCGCCGTCCAACGAGACCGACTCCGGTAGGGCTATTCTCGCCAAGGACCCGAAAAACCCGGGCTCGCTCGGCATCGCCATCTCCGAGGCGGTGGAGATGGCGGCCAAGGATCCGGCGGTGAAATATTCGCTCGGCTCGGTGCTCAACCACGTGCTGCTGCACCAGACCGTCAACGGCCAGGAAGCGATCAAGCAGTTCGAGATGGCGGGCGACGACCCCGACATCGTGATCGGCTGCACCGGCGGCGGCTCGAACTTCGCGGGGCTTGCCTTCCCGTTCCTCGGGCTGCAACTGCGCGGCGGCCGCAAGCGCCGCTTCATCGCGGTCGAGCCGGCCGCATGCCCGTCGCTGACGCGCGGACAATACGCCTACGACTTCGGCGACACCGCGCACCTGACGCCGCTGGTCAAGATGCACACGCTCGGCTCGACGTTCATTCCGCCGGGTTTCCACGCCGGCGGCCTGCGTTATCACGGCATGGCGCCGATGGTGTCGCACATCCACGCGCTCGGCTTGATCGAGGCGCGCGCCTATCATCAAAAGACCTGCTTCGATGCCGGCGTGCAATTCGCGCGCTGCGAGGGCATCGTGCCGGCGCCGGAGGCGACGCACGCGGTGCGCTGCGCCATCGACGAGGCCTTGCGTTGCAAGCGGGAGGGCAAGGCCGAGACCATCTTGTTCAACATGTCGGGCCACGGCCACTTCGACATGGCGGCCTATATCGCCTATTTCGAGGGCAAGCTGGTCGATCAGGACTATGACGAAGGCGAGCTCGCCATGGCGCTCGCCGGCCTGCCCAGCGTCGCCGCCTGACGAATGGGCTAAACTGGCGCCGGGGGTCCTCCGTCCCCAAATCTAGCGGGGATAACCCCGGCCCGGTCCAAGCCCTTGCGCTCCACGGCCGGTATGCTATCGGCGGGCCTTCAGCCGCCCGGCGGAGAGGGTTCTTCTGGCCAGGAGCAAGGAATGTCGGTCCCTCAAGGTGCAGCGATCACGGCCGAGGGTTTTTTCAGCGCCTCGCTGGCGGAAAGCGATCCCGAGATCGCCGACGCCATTTTCCGCGAACTGGGGCGCCAGCGTGACGAGATCGAGCTGATCGCCTCGGAGAACATCGTCAGCCGCGCCGTTCTCGAGGCGCAGGGGTCTGTCCTCACCAACAAATACGCCGAGGGCTTGCCGGGGAAGCGCTATTACGGCGGCTGCCAGTTCGTCGACATCGCCGAACGGCTGGCGATCGAGCGGGCGACACGGCTGTTCGGCTGCGGCTTCGCCAACGTCCAGCCGCATTCCGGCGCCTCGGCCAATGCCGAAGTGTTCATGGCGCTGATGCAGCCCGGCGATACTTTTATGGGGCTCAACCTCGCCGCCGGCGGCCATCTCAGCCACGGCTCGCCGGTCAATCTGTCGGGCCGCTGGTTCAAGCCTGTCCCCTACGGGGTGCGGCGCGAGGATCACCTCATCGACATGGACGAGGTGGAAAGGCTGGCGAAGGAGCACCGGCCCAAGGTGATCATCACCGGCGGTTCGGCCTATCCGCGCATTATCGATTTCCGCCGGTTTCGCGAGATCGCCGACGAGGTCGGCGCCTATCTCATGGTCGATATGGCGCATTTTGCCGGCCTTGTGGCCGGCGGGGTGCACCCGAGCCCATTCCCGCACGCCCACGTCGTGACGACCACGACGCACAAGACGCTGCGCGGTCCGCGCGGCGGCGCGATCCTCTCC